>NZ_CP162590.1:0-2302500 GCF_044218865.1 Pseudomonas sp. B21128
GGCGGGCCACTGCCCAAGGTTATTCCGCGGCGTTGAACCGCTGCAGAACATCGTGGATCTGGATCGTTCGAGGCTCAACATGTACTCCTGAATGGAGGTATCGGCGCCCCCTGCATCACCCACCAGCACTTCAAAATCCGACACAACGATATTATTGGTGCGCTCTTTAACCTTCGGATCAAGGTTCTTGATGTTGATAGAGCCGGCAATAAATACAGTTGTCATTGAGTTCACATCCAACAAAAAACCTGTGGCAAGGGAGCTCGCTCCCTCGCCACAGGTTTACTGCGCAAGTTGATTGATCTGCGCGCTGTAAAAGCCAAATGGCTTTCACAGCGTTAGAACCGCGAAACACTCCTCATCGCATCCACCAGATACCGCATGGCTATCCGATCACTCTCCGAAAGCTCTCGATAACGTTCCACCAGTTTCAGCTCGTCGGAGCTCAACCGGCGCCTTCTGCGCCCGCTGCCGAGGCAGGGAAAGATGCCCAACATGTCGGTGATGCCTTGTATTTTTTCCATGGACGATGTCCTTCTCTAATACGTCAAAGAACTGCTAAACCACCACATCGCCCTGCCCCTTTCAGCAGCGTCGAGTGTCCCACCGGTCTGAACGTTCGCGACCGGTCATGCCCATAGAATAGAAATTAATTCGGCGCTGGAAAGGGGTATTTAGAGTAATTAGTCGAGAAAAGCAGATATGTCGTATAAATCAGAAGACGCTGTCGGAAAAAATACAGACATGTCTTGTTTCATTGCCAGCCGGCGCCTTGTAATCAATCATTTCTGCTCGACAATCGAACGGTTTAAGCTATCCGGCATCTGTTTATAGTCCGTTGCGTTTGGTCGAAGGCTTGTCCGAACCGTTATTTATGATCCAGCACGTGCCAGGAAAGGCGCGGGATTGCACACGACAGGTTGTATTTATGCACCGCAGGAATTTGCTCAAAGCGTCCATGGCCATTGCGGCTTACACCGGTCTTTCGGCCACCGGGCTGCTGGCCAGTCGTGCCTGGGCCGCCAATGGTGGCGCCGCCGATGGCGAGGCGCAGTCCTTCGATTTCGAAGCGCTGAAGCGTCAGGCCAAGCAACTCGCTGGCAACGCCTATCAGGACACCAAACAGGTGCTACCGCCGACCCTGGCGACCATGACCCCGCAAAACTTCAACGCGATCCGCTACGACGGCGAGCATTCGTTGTGGAAGGAGAACAAGGGTCAACTGGACGTGCAGTTCTTCCACGTCGGCATGGGTTTCCGCCAGCCGGTGCGCATGTACAGCGTCGATGCCAAGACCCGCACCGCCCGTGAGGTGCATTTCCGTCCGGCGCTGTTCAACTATGAAAACACCTCGGTCGACACCCAGCAGCTCAAGGGCGACCTGGGTTTTGCCGGGTTCAAGTTATTCAAGGCTCCGGAACTTGATCGACATGACGTGCTGTCGTTCCTCGGCGCCAGCTATTTCCGTGCAGTCGATGCCACTGGCCAATATGGCCTTTCGGCGCGCGGACTGGCGATCGACACTTACGCGAAGAAACGCGAAGAATTCCCTGACTTCACCAAGTTCTGGTTCGAGACGCCGGACAAAAACGCCACGCGTTTTGTGGTGTATGCCCTGCTCGATTCACCGAGTGCCACAGGCGCGTATCGCTTCGATATCGATTGCCAGGCCGAGCGCGTGGTCATGGAAGTCGACGCACACATCAATGCGCGTACAGCCATCGAACAATTGGGCATCTCGCCGATGACCAGTATGTTCAGCTGCGGCACCCACGAGCGCCGTATGTGCGACACCATTCACCCGCAAATCCACGATTCGGATCGCCTGGCGATGTGGCGTGGCAACGGCGAGTGGATCTGCCGCCCGCTGAACAACCCGGCAACCCTGCAATTCAACGCGTTTGCCGACACCGACCCGAAGGGCTTTGGCCTGGTGCAGACCGACCATGAATTCGCCAACTATCAGGACACCGTCGACTGGTACAGCAAGCGCCCGAGCCTGTGGGTAGAACCTACAACCGCGTGGGGCGAAGGCTCTATCGATCTGCTGGAAATTCCTACAACCGGCGAGACCCTCGATAACATTGTGGCGTTCTGGACACCGAAAAAACCGGTGGCTGCCGGGGATTCGCTGAATTACGGCTACAAGCTGTACTGGAGCGCCCTGCCGCCAGTGAGCACGCCGTTGGCGCGAGTGCACGCCACGCGCTCCGGGATGGGCGGTTTCGTCGAAGGCTGGGCACCCGGCGAGCATTATCCGCCAGTCTGGGCGCGTCGTTTCGCCGTGGACTTCAACGGAGGCGGTCTCGATCGCCTGCCGCCAGGCACCGGGATCGAGCCAGTAGTCACCTGCTCGAACGGCAAGGTTCAGGACTTCAGCGTGCTGGTGCTGGATGACATCAAGGGCTATCGGATCCTGTTCGACTGGTATCCAACCAATGACAGCGTCGAGCCGGTTGAGCTGCGGTTGTTCATCCGTACCAATGACCGCACGTTGAGTGAGACCTGGTTGTACCAGTACTTCCCACCGGCGCCGGACAAGCGCAAATACCCTTGAGGGTTCTCTAGCGTTTGGGCGGGCCTCTTCGCGAGCAGGCTCGCTCCCACCGTTGATCTCGGTCGACCACAAAAGTCATGACCGGCATTGAACCCATGTGGGAGCGAGCCTGCTCGCGAATGCGGGCCAGGCAAAACAATATTCAGCAGACAAAAAAACCAAGCCCCGGCCATCACTGACCGGGGCTTTTTGCTTTACCGCTACTGACTCAGTCGCGCAGATCAGACTCATGAATCGGCTGATCACGATGGGTCGCGCGCTGATATTGCGCCGGCCATACGGCTTTGCGCCCACCCAAATCATCATCGGCGTGCAGCGGCCAGTACGGATCACGCAGCAGCTCGCGGGCGAGGAAGATGATGTCGGCCTGACAGGTGCGCAAAATGTGCTCGGCCTGAGCAGGCTCTGTAATCATTCCTACAGTGCCGGTGGCGATGCCCGACTCCTTGCGCACGCGTTCGGCGAAGCGGGTTTGATAGCCCGGACCAACGGGAATCTCAGCGTTGGCTGCGGTGCCGCCCGACGAAACATCGATCAAGTCCACACCGAGTGTGTGCAGGCGACGCGCCAGCTCCACGGTTTCGTCAGGGTTCCAGCCGTCCTCGACCCAGTCCGTAGCCGACACGCGGACAAACACTGGCAACTCTTGCGGCCAGACAGCGCGAACGGCTTCGGTGACTTGCAGCACCAGTCGAATGCGGTTTTCGAATGAGCCGCCGTACTGATCCCGCCGTTGATTACTCAGCGGCGACAGAAACTGATGCAGCAGGTAACCGTGTGCCGCATGCACTTCGACCACACTGAAGCCCGCCGTCAGCGCGCGCTTGGCGGCATCCACAAAGGCTTGAATGACGTCAGCGATCTGCGCTTCATCGAGCTGCTTCGGTTGGGTGTGTTGCGGGTCGAAGGCAATCGGTGAAGGGCCAACCGGCGTCCAGCCGCCATCATCGGGTTTTACGCTGCCATGTTTGCCAATCCACGGGCGGTGAGTGCTGGCCTTGCGCCCGGCGTGAGCCAGTTGAATGCCGGCGACCGCGCCCTGAGCGGTAATAAATCGGGTGATGCGTTGCAGCGGTTCGATCTGGTCGTCGTTCCACAGGCCAAGGTCTTCGGCGGTGATCCGCCCGTCGGCCGTGACCGCCGTGGCTTCGGTGAATATCAGCCCGGCGCCGCCTACCGCGCGGCTGCCGAGGTGCACCAGATGCCAGTCGTTGGCCAGGCCGTCGACGCTGGAGTACTGGCACATGGGCGATACGGCGATGCGGTTGGGCAGGGTCAGTTGGCGAAGGTTAAAAGGTTCAAGCAGCAGACTCATGGGGCACCTCTCAAATCAGTGGGCAGGCTCCAGGGTTCTGTTTGAAAAGTCGACGAGTGACAGGAAAAGGTGCAGCACCCGCCCCCGCGGGCAAAAAATTCGACAAGACGTCACAAGGCCAATCAAGCAGTGCTTAGAGCCTAGTCGACAACCGGGGATGAGGGAGGGTTCAGAGTGATTCTGTGTTTGATAGACCGCTTTCGCGAGCAAGCTCGCTCCCACAGGGGAATGCATTCCAACGTGTGGGAGCAACGGTGCGACGATTCGACTTGTTCGCGAATGGGGTTAACGCGGTTCGATGTGGGCAATCATCAGTTGCACGGTCTCGTTGCCGCGGAACTCGTTGACGTCGAGTTTGTAAGCCAGCTCGACCCATTGAATCGTCGGGTTGGGCCAGATATCACGATCGATACCGAACGCAATGCCGTCGAGTTTCACCGAGCCGCATTCGCTTTTCAGCACCACTTTCAGGTGGCGCTCGCCGACCACGCGCTGCTCGACCAACTGGAACACACCGTGGAACAGCGGCTCCGGGAAGTGTTGCCCCCACGGCCCGGCATGGCGCAGGGCGCGGGCCAGTTCGAGGTGGAATTCTTCAACGGCCAGCGTGCCATCGGACAGCAAGCGGCCGGTCAGGTCTTCTTCGCGAAGTTGCCTACGCACTTCGGCGTCGAATGCTTCGGCAAATAACGGAAAATTCTCTTGCGGCAAGGTCAGGCCAGCCGCCATCGCGTGGCCACCGTACTTGGCGATCAGGTTGGGGTGTTGCGCCGCGACCACGCTCAACGCATCGCGAATATGGAAACCCTGCACCGAACGCCCGGAGCCCTTGAGCAAGCCGTCGCCAGCGTCGGCGAAGGCAATGGTGGGACGGAAATAACGCTCTTTCATCCGCGAGGCCAGAATACCGATAACACCCTGGTGCCATTCAGGATCAAACAGGCACAAGCCAAACGGCATCGACTCGACGGGCAGATCCTTGAGCTGGGCCAGCGCTTCACGTTGCATGCCCTGCTCGATGGATTTGCGATCCTGATTCATGCCATCCAGTTGCGCGGCCATTTCCCGGGCGAGGTTGACGTCGGCGGTGAGCAGGCATTCGATGCCCAGGCTCATGTCATCCAGACGCCCGGCGGCGTTCAGCCGTGGGCCGACGATGAATCCCAGATCGGTTGAAGTGATACGCGCCGCATCACGCTTGGCCACCTCGAGAATCGCTTTGATCCCCGGCCGCGCGCGCCCGGCACGAATCCGCTCCAGCCCCTGGTGCACCAGAATCCGGTTGTTGGCGTCCAGCGGCACCACGTCAGCGACGCTGCCCAGCGCCACCAGATCGAGCAGTTCGCCGATGTTCGGTTGCGGCGCGTTCTCGTACCAGCCGAGGCTGCGCAGGCGCGCGCGCAAGGCCATCAATACGTAGAAAATCACCCCGACCCCGGCCAGCGCCTTGCTTGGGAACTCGCAGCCCGGCTGGTTTGGATTGACCAGCGCATCGGCCATCGGCAGTTCATCGCCGGGCAAGTGGTGGTCGGTGATCAATACCTTGAGCCCGGCCTTCTTGGCGGCAGCCACACCATCGACGCTGGAGATTCCGTTGTCGACAGTGATCAACAGTTGCGGCTCGCGGGTCAGTGCGACTTCGACGATTTCCGGGGTCAGGCCGTAGCCGTATTCAAAGCGGTTCGGCACCAGATAGTCGACATGTGCAGCGCCCAACAAGCGCAAGCCGAGCATGCCGACGGTGCTGGCCGTCGCGCCATCGGCATCGAAGTCACCGACGATGAGGATGCGCTGACGTTGTTCCAGCGCCGTCACCAGCAGGTCTACCGCGGCCTCGATGCCCTTGAGTTTCTCAAACGGGATCAAGTGCTTGAGGCTCTTGTCCAGCTCCACTTCGGACTGCACGCCCCGCGCCGCGTACAAGCGGGTCAGCAGCGGCGGCAGATCACCGAGAAAGGGCAGAGTGGCAGGCAGTTGGCGAGGTTCGATGCGCATGGGGTAACGGATACTTCTCTTGAATACGTAGGATTAGTCAGCGAAGGCAGATCAGCCGCGCTCGCCTTGCAGCCATTGCAACTGGACTTCGTGTTGACCACGGTCGTCGGTGACGAAAATCGTCCCTTCGCTGATCATCACGTCCCACTTGATGACGCGGGGCATGTCCTTGGCCAGGGTTTCCAGGACTTCTTGCGGGACGGCGGCGATGTTGACGTTTTTCAGGTTCTTGATCGCCGGGATCACCTTGGTTTCCCACACGCGCAGGCTGCCATAAGCGAGCAGACTGGTGCGTTCGGTACGGCGCGAACACCAGGTCAGACGGTCGGCATCCGGCTGGCCGACTTCGATCCAGTGCAGGACACGGTCGTCCAGGCTTTTTTCCCACAGAGCAGGTTCATCCACGTCTGACAGACCACGGCCAAACGACAACTGCTCGTTGTACCAGAGGGCGTAGGCGAGCAACCGCACGGTCATGCGCTCTTCGGTCTCCGAAGGGTGACGGGCGATGGTTTGCTTGACGCTCTCGTAGACACTGCGGTCGAGGTCGGTGAGGTTCAGTTCAAACTTGTAAGTGGTGGAAGGCTGGGCCATGAACGGGCTTCTTGATACGAGGAAAGTCGGCAAGTCTAACCGATGCGGTAGGCAATCATCGAATTGATGGCGATCAACTTGGGGCGCCTGACGGCCGGCTATGTTAAAACGCTGTATACGCTCAGCCTTGTCCTACAGGATTCTGTATGCCGTTCGCCAATAAACCGCTCAGCGGTGTGAAAGTCATTGAATTGGGTACGTTGATTGCCGGGCCATTTGCCTCGCGCATTTGCGGCGAGTTCGGCGCCGAAGTGATCAAGATCGAATCGCCGGACGGCGGTGATCCGCTGCGCAAATGGCGCAAATTGTACGAAGGCACGTCCTTGTGGTGGTTTGTTCAGGCGCGCAACAAGAAGTCGCTGACGCTGAACCTCAAACACCCTGACGGTTTGGCCATCCTGAAAAAACTGCTCGCTGAAGCCGATATCCTGATTGAGAACTTCCGCCCGGGCGTATTGGAGAAACTCGGTCTGGGCTGGGAAACCCTGCACGCCTTGAACCCGAAACTGGTGATGGTGCGCCTCTCCGGTTTTGGTCAAACCGGGCCGATGAAGGATCAACCGGGTTTCGGAGCCGTGGGCGAATCCATGGGTGGCTTGCGCTACATCACGGGTTTCGAGGATCGACCGCCGGTGCGTACCGGGATCTCCATCGGCGATTCGATTGCGGCGCTGTGGGGCGTGATCGGCGCGCTGATGGCGCTGCGTCATCGTGAGGTCAACGGCGGTTTGGGCCAAGTGGTCGATGTCGCACTGTATGAAGCGATCTTCGCCATGATGGAAAGCATGGTGCCGGAGTTCGATGTGTTCGGTTTCATCCGCGAGCGCACCGGCAACATCATGCCCGGCATCACGCCCTCCTCGATCCACACCAGCGCCGACGGCAAGCATGTGCAGATCGGCGCCAATGGCGATGCGATTTTCAAGCGTTTCATGCTGACCATCGGCCGTGAAGATCTGGCCAACGACCCAACGCTGACCAGCAACGACGGGCGCGACAGTCGACGTGACGAGTTGTATGGCGTCATTGATCGCTGGGTCAATTCGCTGCCACTGCAAACCGTGCTGGATCTGCTCAATCAGGCCGACGTGCCGGTCAGCCGGATCTTCAGCGCCGAGGACATGTTCACCGATCCACAATACCTGGCCCGGGACATGTTCCTGCACGCCAAATTGCCGGATGGCAAACCCTTTAGAATGCCCGGCATCGTGCCAAAACTCTCAGAGACACCGGGCTCCTCCGAATGGGTCGGGCCGCAGCTTGGTGAACACAATGCGCAGGTACTGCACGATCTTGGCTACGACGAGCAGCAGATCGCCCGGCTGCGTGATGACGGAGCCATTTGAGCTGAAACGCCTGCAGATATCGGACGCCCCAAACGCGCTCCACTGGTGGACGTGGCGGCTGTTCGGCCTGTTGTTTCTGCTGGCCCTGCCGGCTTGGGCACAGGCGAAACCGACGTTGATCTGGTTACTGCGCGACATGCCGCCACTGACCATTTTTGAAGGTCCGAAAAAGGGTCAGGGAGTCATCGACCACCTGATGCCGATGCTGATCGCCGGCATGCCGCAATACGAACACACGCTGATGCGGATCAACCGTGCCCGGGGCATGCAGATGCTTCAAGAAGCAACCTTCACTTGCGACCCGTCGCTGATGTGGAGCAAGGAGCGGGCGCAATGGATCGCCTTTTCCATCCCGGTGTTCCGCGCTGTCAGCAATGGGCTGGTGGTGCGCCAGAAAGATCACGCCGTACTGGCGCCTTTTCTGGTGGACGGTGAGGTCGATCTGGCAGCGCTCCTGGCCAATGGCGAAGACAAGGTCGGCGTCGTCGCGGAGCGCAGTTACGGTGAGCTGGTCGATAATTTGCTGCGCCAGGCACCGAAGGATGCACTCACGGCTCATTACGGCAACGACGCCCTGAACAGTCTGCTGCTGATGCAGCGTCTCGGTCGGTTGCAGGTGGTGTTGGGATACTGGCCGGAGATCCGTTATCAGGCTCAACTGGCGCACATTGCCGAAGACGAATTGCGCTTCTATCCGATTCGCGACAACGGCAAATATCTTTCGGGTTACATCGGCTGCTCCAACACGCCTCAGGGGCGCCAGGCGATCACCGAGATCAACCAGTTGCTGCGCACCCTGCCTCACGATCCATTAAACCAGCGCTACGCCGACTGGCTCGATCCTGAGAGGCGCACCGATTACGTCGAACAGGCCCGAAGATTTTTCGAACACCAATCGGCGCATTGAATAAATTGCGGACAAAAGAAACCCCGAGAAGTGGGGAGACGACTCGGGGTTAAACGTGGCCTACATAAAGGCCAGTAGCAGCAAGCGACAAGCACCGGAGCACAATGCTTGATCTTGCTGTTACGGGGTCTGACTGACAGGGATGCAGGAAGGTTCCCACAAAACACATTTCATTTTTCAAACCGCCGGACGCTTATCCAGAGCTGCATTGCGCAAGGCTGCGATCACGCAGGGTTCCAGGCGTCCTTCGGCAATCAGGATGTCACGGTGCAGGCCGTCGACAACATCGGTCAACTGACGCTTGTCGGTCAATTGCGCCTGATTGAATTCACGTTCCACCACAATCGCGCCGCTGCTGTTCTTCAAGCTCACCAGGCATTCGCCATGAGCACCGTTTGGAGACAACGAAACCTGATACGGGCTCAGAGCCTCACCGAGCAATAGACTGATACTTTCCATCTCGATCTCCACTCAATAGTCCGAAAACATTGTGTCTGGGGCATGTCTACAGTAAATGACAATCGGCCCGAGAAGAAAGTTCTGTATTCCGGTCGCAAGCATTGGAGTGTCACCGGTCTGTCAGAGCATGCACGGCGAAGGTGACAGAAAAAAAACCGTACGCATCAAACCTCGGCGGGTTGCAGGGGGGCGGTCAGGTAACTGTCTAGCAAACCTCGCATCAATACCGCCGATACCGGCGTTTGCAGACGTCCCAACAGTCGCAATCGATGAGTGCTCAACAACGGCCCGAGATCGTTCAGCAAACTCGGTGCGACCGTGCCCAATAGAATCAGCGCACGCGCCTCACGCTGCACCGCCAGATGCTGGATCAAGGCCAGGCCATGGCCGCCCTTGAGCTGTGGATCACAAATGGCGATATCGACTGCACCGCGATGATCCAGCGAACACAAGGCCGATGCCAGCGACGGTGCGGTGAGTACGTTATAGATACCGATGGCATTGAGCATTTGATGCAATGCCATCATCTGAAACGGATCGGGTTCAAGAATCAGGACTTTAAGCGAGCGCATGGGCGACCTCTGGAGCGACAATCGCGGACTCACACCGCATTTCTCGCCCACTCTAGGGCAGCCCTCTTAAGCCTCCCATCGGAAAAGTAGCCGCGTCTTATAGGACATTTCCGATCTTCAGTGCTGACATCGGCACCCGCTTTCCGTCCGACGCTGGGTTATGTCCGTCCAGCCACCCAGCAAACCACGCAGATTGCCGTCGGCACTGTAGAACGGCACCGTCCACTGATAGACCTCTCGGCGACCGTTCTTGAGCTGCAAATACCGCTTGCTGAAGCGCGACTTGCGCGTGCGCAACTGCACCATGAACTCGTTGTGCAGCATCAGCGCTGTCGCTTCGGGCAACGCATCGATCTCGATCAGTAGCCGCCCCTGAATCTGATCCAGCCGAACCGAAAGCGCCTCCTCGTAACTGCGGTTGCACATGATCAAACATCCTTGCAGATCACGAACGAAAATCGGATCGGGCATGGAATCGATCAGCGCATGCTGAAAGGCCAATTGATCGCCAAGGCTTTTCTCGGCCACGCGCCGCTGCTTGATCAAGACCGTCAGCCTTCGGTTCCACACCAGCGAGAGCAGGCCGAACATGCCAGCGACTACCGCCGCCCAACAGCCCCACTCAATTATCCGTTGCCAGACCGAGGGCGACGGAGCCGGGGCTATACCCTCCAGCCATTTCAGGCGAATGGCGCGCAGTTCGGCCGCAGGAAACGCCTCCAGTGCCTTGTTGAGGATACTCAAGAGTTCGGGCATGCCTTTGCGTACAGCCAGGTGATCAGCCTCCCACTTGCCCTCCACCAGAGCGCCGACCTTGAGCAGCCCCAATGGATAAAGCTGCGCACCGATTTCGTTTTCGATGGTTGCGTAGGCCTCACCGCTCTCGACCAGGGCCCGCGCTTCGGCGTAGGTCTTGACCGAGCGGATCTGGATGGATGGGTATTCGCGGCGGATCACATCCTCCAGAGCATGCCGGGCCGGTAGCACCAGCACACGCCTGGCCAGTTGCTCCAGAGACTCGACCGATGGCGCTCCGGCGCGGCCGACAAACACCCACCCTGCGCCGCCAAATGCATGACTGAAATCCAGAAATACTTTGCGCTCATCGCTCATGGCCAGGGTGGTACTCATGTCCGCCTGCCCGCTTTCGAGGCGCTCGAGCATCTGATCGGTAGAAAACGACTCGTGATGCTCAAACCGCAGCCCGGTCATCGCAGTGACGCGCTTGAGCACATCAATGTTCAGACCGCTCCAGTGCCCGTGTTCATCCTGAAACAGATACAACGGGTACTGCACCGACGCCACCGTCACCTTGGGGTTGTCGCGAATCCATTGGCGCTCGCGGGCGTCCAGCTCGACAGGCTGGACGCCAAGCAAGTCGGCGTTTTCATGCAGTGCCAGTTGCGCCGCCACACTGCAGCGCACCAGTCCCATCACTGCGAAAAAGACCAGGCAAACCAGTGCCGGTTTCAAACCTCTATAAAACAGCATTGCCACATCCTTCGTGATCGACTCACCCGTCCTTCGGGGGTGAAAACCCGAACAGTGTGGCAGTAGAAACAAAAAAGCCCGTCAGGAGACGGGCTTCAAAATGTGACAGCTTTCGCGGGCTTAAAGTGGCTTGCCGCGGTTGCCATGCTGGCTGACAAAGGCCTGCACGGCTTTCAGGTCGTTCGGCAGAACGGTGCAACGCTCATTTCGCTCAAACAAATCAGAAAGATGTGCAGGTAGCTCGAGAGCTTTTCCTACGCCGGCCTTCTCCACCGCGTCCGGGAATTTCACCGGATGGGCCGTACCCAAAATGACCATCGGAATGTCCAGGCTGCGGCGGCACTCGCGCGCGGCTTTGACACCGATAGCCGTGTGCGGATCCAGCAGTTCACCGGTCTGCTCGTAAACGTCGGCAATGGTTTCACACGTCTGCGCATCGTCGACGGCCAACGAGTCGAACAGTTTGCGGGCTTCGGTCCAGCGCTCTTGTTCGACGCTGAAACCACCGCCCTGCTTGAACGAATCCATCAGCCCGGCAATCGCTGCGCCGTTGCGACCGTGCAGGTCGAACAGCAGGCGCTCGAAGTTCGACGAGACCATGATGTCCATCGACGGCGACAATGTCGCGTGCAGGGTTTCCTTGACGTACTGGTTACCGCTCATGAAGCGGTGCAGGATGTCATTGCGGTTGGTGGCGACGACCAACTGGTTGATCGGCAGGCCCATGTTGCGCGCCAGGTAACCGGCGAAGATGTCGCCGAAGTTGCCGGTCGGCACCGAAAACGACACCGAACGCGCCGGGCCGCCCAACTGCAGGGAGGCGTGGAAGTAGTAAACGATCTGGGCCATGATCCGCGCCCAGTTGATCGAGTTCACTGCCACCAGACGCGTGCCTTTGAGGAAGCTCTGGTCGGCGAAGCTGGCCTTGACCATTTCCTGGCAGTCGTCGAAGTTGCCTTCAATAGCGAGGTTGTGGATGTTCTCGCCGAAAATCGTCGTCATCTGGCGACGCTGCACTTCGGACACACGGTTGTGCGGATGCAGGATGAAGATGTCGACGTTTTCGCAGTGCTTGCAGCCTTCAATGGCAGCCGAACCGGTATCACCCGAGGTGGCACCGACGATCACCACGCGCTCGCCGCGCTTTTCCAGCACGTAATCGAGCAGACGGCCGAGCAGTTGCAGGGCGAAGTCCTTGAACGCCAGGGTTGGGCCGTGGAACAGTTCCAGCACCCATTCGTTGCCGTTCAGTTGACGCAGCGGTGCGACGGCACTGTGCGAGAACACGCCGTAGGTTTCTTCAAGAATCTTTTTGAAATCGGCGTCCGGAATGCTGCCGGTCACGAACGGTCGCATAACCCGAAAGGCCAGCTCGTGATACGGCAGGCCAGCCCAGGAAGCGATTTCTTCCTGCGTGAAACGTGGCAGGACTTCCGGGACGTACAGACCGCCATCGGTGGCGAGACCTGCCAGCAGGACGTCTTCGAAATTCAGGGCCGGTGCCTGGCCGCGGGTACTGATATAACGCATGAGGGCAAACCTTTGGTTTGAGCTGCAAGCTACAAGCTACAAACTGCAAGAAAAAGCCGAACCGCTTTGTCTTGCCGCTTGTGGCTCGCCGCTTGTAGCTGCTGTTAATTCAAGTGTTCGACACGGATCCGCACAACCGGACCGTCCACGCCGGCCAGGGCCTCAAGAGCGGCGATCGCATCGTTGATCCGCTGTTCCACTACTCGGTGGGTCAGCAGGATCATTGGCACCAGACCGTCGTGTTCCTCGACTTCCTTCTGCATGATCGACTCGATGTTGATGCCACGCTCCGAGAGGATGCTTGCCACCTGAGCGAGAACGCCCGGATGGTCCTTGGCCTGAATGCGCAGGTAGTAGGCGCTCTCGCAGGCTTCGATCGGCAGGATCGGATGGGCCGACAGCGAATCCGGCTGGAAGGCCAGATGCGGTACGCGGTTTTCCGGGTCAGAGGTCATGGCGCGAACCACGTCCACGAGGTCGGCGATCACCGACGATGCCGTCGGCTCCATGCCAGCGCCAGCACCGTAGAACAAGGTCGAACCGGCAGCGTCGCCGTTGACCATCACCGCGTTCATCACGCCGTTGACGTTAGCGATCAGACGATCGGCCGGGATCAGCGTCGGGTGTACGCGCAACTCAATGCCGGCGTCAGTGCTGCGCGCCACGCCGAGGTGCTTGATGCGATAGCCCAGCGCTTCAGCGTAGTTGACGTCAGCCGTGGTCAGCTTGGTGATGCCTTCGGTGTAAGCCTTGTCGAATTGCAGCGGGATGCCGAACGCGATGGAGGCCAGAATCGTCAGCTTGTGCGCCGCGTCGATGCCTTCAACGTCGAAGGTCGGATCGGCTTCGGCGTAACCCAGTGCCTGAGCTTCGGCCAGCACGTCTTCAAAGGTGCGACCCTTCTCACGCATTTCGGTGAGGATGAAGTTGCCCGTGCCGTTGATGATCCCGGCGACCCAGTTGATGCGGTTGGCGGACAGGCCTTCACGGATCGCCTTGATTACCGGAATGCCACCGGCCACTGCCGCTTCGAACGCCACGATCACGCCTTTCTCGCGCGCCTTGGCGAAAATTTCATTACCGTGAACGGCAATCAGAGCCTTGTTCGCGGTGACCACATGCTTGCCATTCTCGATGGCCTTGAGTACCAGCTCGCGGGCAACGGTGTAGCCGCCCATCAGCTCTATGACGATGTCGATCTCAGGGTTCGTGGCCACTTCGAAGACATCGTTGGTAATCGCAATACCGGTCGTCTGGAACTGAGGCTTTGGCGTGCGCATGGCAATTTGTGCCACTTCGATCCCACGCCCGGCACGACGAGCAATTTCCTCGGCGTTGCGCTGAAGTACGTTGAAGGTTCCGCCACCGACGGTCCCTAACCCACAGATGCCTACTTTGACCGGATTCACTGTGAACTCCCCATAAAACGGCCGACGCAGGGTCGGCCGGAAAACAACCGCGTGCTCGCGGCTCTCTATTAATGGCCCGGCGATGCTGCCACCGGACCATGATCGTCAAAGGCTGACCGTGACGATGCGAATTACTTGGCGCCCAGCGCCAGTTTGGCGACTTGTGGCGCCGGCTGATAGCCCGGAATGACTTGTCCGTCGGCCAAAACGATGGCCGGTGTGCCGTTCACGCCAATCGACTGACCGAGCGCGAACTGCTTGGAAACCGGGTTTTCGCACTTGGCGGCCTTGATTTCCTTGCCATCGACCATTTTGTCCATGGCGGCTTTCTTGTCTTTCGAGCACCACACGGCTTGCAGTTGCTCGTCACCCGGCGAACCGAGGCCCTGACGCGGGAACGCCACATAGCGCACTTCGATACCGCGCTTGTTCAGCTCAGGCACTTCGGCGTGCAGTTTGTGGCAGTACGGGCACGTGGTGTCGGTGAAAACGGTGATGTGCGATTTGGTTTCGCCCACGGCCGGGTAAACCACGGTTTCGGCAACCGGAATGGCGTTGACCAGTTTGGAGACGCCCAGACGTTCGGCCTTCTCGGTCAGGTTGACCGGCTTGCCGTCCTTGAGCTGAAACAGATAGCCCTGAACGATGTACTGGCCGTCGGCGCTGGCGTACAGCACGCGGCTGCCCTTGAGCTTGACTTCATACATGCCTGGCAGCGGGCTGGCGTTGATGCTTTCTACCGGCACCTCGAGTTCGAGTTTTTCGAGGCTTTGACGAATTGCTTTGTTGGCCGCGTCATCGGCGACGGCAAAGGTACTGACCAACGCAATGGCTGCGGCGGCGAAAATCTGGGTCAGACGCATGAGAACTCCTGAAGGCGGACAAATGGATCGATCAGAACGCCCGTGCCGAAACACCGGGTCATAACCGTCCACCGTGCAAACCGGCAAAGCCTAACACATAAGGCCACGGTGGCCGAATGCGCCTGTCACAACACTTGTGGCCACACTGATCAGCCCCTGGGGTGGTGCTTGGCGTGCAGGTCCTGCAACCGTGCCCGGGCGACGTGGGTGTAGATCTGCGTGGTCGACAGATCGCTGTGCCCGAGCAACATCTGCACCACGCGCAAGTCCGCGCCATGGTTGAGCAAATGCGTGGCGAACGCATGGCGCAAGGTGTGCGGCGACAGCGACTTGCCGATCCCGGCGACCTTGGCCTGATGCTTGATTCGGTGCCAGAAGGTCTGGCGAGTCATCTGCTCGCCCCGCTGACTGGGGAACAGCACGTCACTGGGCCGGCCGCCGAGCAGCTCGCTGCGACCGTCACGCATATAACGCTCGACCCATACAATCGCCTCCTCGCCCATCGGCACCAGCCGCTCCTTGCTGCCCTTGCCCATCACCCGCAGCACGCCCTGACGCAGGTTGACCTGTTCGAGCGTCAGACTGATCAACTCGGTGACCCGCAGACCACAGGCGTAAAGCACCTCAAGCATGGCGCGGTCGCGCTGACCGATGGCTTCGCTCAGATCCGGCGCTTTGAGCAGTGCCTCGACGTCGGCTTCCGACAGTGACTTGGGCAGCGGCCTACCGAGCTGGGGCATGTCGATGCGTAAAGTCGGGTCAACGGTGATGATCTTTTCTCGCAGCAAATACCGATAAAAGCCACGCACGCCGGAGAGAAATCTGGCGGTAGAGCGTGGCTTGTAGTTTTGCTCCAGGCGCCAGGACAGATGATCGAGAATGAGTTCGCGGCCGGCGTTGATCAGCTCCAGGTTCTTTTCCTGCAGCCAGCCGTTGAATAGCGCCAGATCACTGCGGTAGGCGTCGCGAGTGTTGTCGGACAGGCCTTTCTCCAGCCACAAGGCGTCGAGGAATTGATCAATCAGTGGATGGTCGATGGCAGGCATAAAGGCTCAAGTCAGGCAGCAACTGCGGGTGGTCGACAGTCTTTCACAGCACAACCGATCACGGAACACTCAGGCAGCGAAACCCGGAAGCACCGGCACCGGCCGCTTGTCATCATCAATGGCGACAAAGCTGAACTGGCCATGAATCGCTTTCTCGCGACCGTCGCAGCTCATGCTCTCGACAAACACTTCCACTTCGACCTTGAGGCTGGTGTTGCCGACCTTGATCACTTTCCCCACCAGCTCGACGATAGAGCCCGCCGCGATTGCATGGTTGAAGTCGATGCGGTCAGTGGAGACGGTCACCAGCGGCAAGCGGCAGAAACGCGTGGCGGTGATGAACGACACTTCATCCATCCATGCCAGCGCAGTGCCGCCGAACAGGGTGTTGTGGTGGTTGGTGGTCGGCGGAAAGACGGCTTTGGTGACGCGGGTCACCGAGAGTTCGGTGCGGCGTTCGATTTCCTGGTCGCGGGGGGTCATGGCGTTTACTGCTCGTGTGTGCGGACGCCGGGTAAGGCAGAAGATCAAAAAATCGCAGCCTTCGGCGGGTCCTGCAGGGGGATTGGGTAAATTGCGGACAACAAAAAAGCAGCCCGAAGGCTGCTTCTTTCTGCATCGGAAGCTGGACTTAAGCCAGTTTTTCCTTGATGCGAGCTGCTTTGCCCGACAGATCGCGCAGGTAGTACAGCTTGGCTTTACGTACGTCACCGCGACGTTTAACAGCCATGCTGTCGATCTGCGGGGAGTAGGTCTGGAAAGTACGTTCTACGCCAACACCGTTGGAGATTTTCCGTACGGTGAACGCACTGTTCACGCCGCGGTTACGCTTGGCGATTACAACGCCTTCGAACGCTTGCAGACGGGAACGATCGCCTTCCTTCACTTTCACCTGAACGACAATGGTGTCGCCTGGGGCAAAGGTAGGGATTTCTTTGGTCATCTGCTCTGCTTCGAGTGCAAGGATGATTTTGTTGGTCATGCTGTGCTCCTAAGGTAAATCAACTGATCTACCATCGATACGTTGTTAACTATCGTCCCGCTCGCGGATGTATTCCTCGAGCAGCTTCTTCTCTTCTCCAGAAAGCGAGCGGCTTTCCAGAAGATCGGCGCGTCGTTCATAGGTCCTACCAAGGGACTGCTGTAAACGCCAACGCCGGATATGCGCGTGATTGCCACTTAGCAACACGTCGGGAACACGCTGATCCGCATACACCTCAGGTCGGGTGTAGTGCGGGCAATCCAGCAAACCATCCGTAAAGGAATCTTCCTCAGCGGAGTCCGCATGCCCTAAAGCTCCAGGCAGCAGCCGTGTAACCGCATCGATCAGGACCATGGCCGGCAGCTCACCGCCAGACAGTACATAGTCGCCAATCGACCACTCTTCATCGACATGAGCCTCAATAAAGCGCTCGTCAATGCCTTCATAGCGGCCGGCAATCAGGATCAATGCATCCGATTGTGCCAACTCGCGTACCGCCGACTGATTCAGTTGACGGCCTTGGGGGGACAGGTAAATAACCTTCGCCTCCTCCCCGGCTGCTGCCTTGGCCTGAGCCAGCGCATCTTCCAGGGGCTTGATCTTCATCACCATGCCCGGACCACCGCCAAACGGGCGATCGTCCACAGTGTGATGCCGATCCGTCGTGTAATCTCGCGGATTCCAACAGGTCAGCTGCAAGAGCCCCTGTTTGACCGCACGACTGGTGATGCCGTAGTCGCCAATGGCGGAAAACATCTCGGGAAACAAACTGATCACTTCTACGCGCAAGTTAGCCACGCTTAGAAGTCCGCGTCCCAATCCACCTTCATCTCGCCCGCTGCGAGGTCGACTGCCAACACGCATTGCTCCGTATAGGGCAACAGGCGTTCGCGATCATCCAGGCTGCCAGCGCAAGGCTTGACTACCATTACATCATTGGCGCCGGTTTCCAGAAGATGATCGATTTTCCCGAGCAATTGCCCAAGGGTGTCGATGACCTTCAGACCTTCGAGTTGGTACCAGTAATACTCACCGTCGGTCAATTCAGCAAACAGGTTGCGCGGCACGCAGATCTCATAACCGGCCAGAAGACGAGCTTCTTCACGATCATCAAGACCCTTGAGCTTTGCGACCAGGAACTTGTCGCTCCCGCGTCCACTGACCAGCTCAACCTGTTTCACATTACCTTCGCGCTTGAGCGTCCAGGTTTTGTACTGCAACAGGTTTTCAGTCGGATCAGTAAAGGAATAAACCTTCACTTCGCCGCGAACGCCATGAACAGAATAAATTTTGCCAATAACGATCAAATCATCAGCAACAGCAGGCGTCGCGTTCATATTGCTCAGGCCGCAGCCTTGGCAGTTTCCTTCAACAACTGAGCAACGCGCTCAGAAGGTTGTGCACCAACGCTCAGCCAGTAGGCTACGCGCTCTTGGTTCACGGACAGACGGATTTCCTGACCACGGGCAACAGGGTTGAAGAAGCCAACCTGTTCTTTGTGGGAGCCGTCACGCGGGTTACGCGAGTCGGTTACGGTCAGGTGGTAAAACGGGCGCTTTTTGGAGCCGCCAAGGGCAAGACGGATTGTTAGCATGTGAACATCGTTCCTGTAGTCGGTGCTGCAAATCTAAATGCACAGCGGGCATAGGTGCCCGAAAGGCCGCATATTCTAAGGAATATCCGGACTTTTGCAAATGACTTTTTCCGGCGCCTATGGCAGGCCGTGCAGATTTGCATATAGAGCCGTCGTTTAAAACGGCCAGTCAGCTCCCGCCAAGCGCGGGTTTGCTGTTGATCCCGCATCCTTGCGGGGCCTGCGCCGGTGCGACGACCGGCGAGTTTCTGGAATCCCGCCTCACCCATTTCGCTCACTTTTGGCAAGACGCCGCCATCAGCGAGCAGAATGGGTGAGACAGGACACCTTACATTTTTGGCATGCCGCCGCCGGGCAACATACCGCCCATGCCGCGCATCATTTTCGCCATTCCGCCTTTGGCGGTGAATTTCTTCATCATCTTCTGCATCTGCTTGTGCTGCTTGATCAAGCGGCCGATGTCCTGCACCTGAGTACCGGAACCCATGGCAATCCGGCGTTTGCGCGAACCGCTGATCAGCTCAGGGTCGCGGCGCTCGGCCGGGGTCATGGAGTTGATGATGGCTTCCATCTGCTTGAACTGCTTCTCTGCGGCGTTCTGGGCATTGCCCATTTGCGACAGGTTGACGCCGCCGATGCTCGGCAGTTTGTCCATGAGCCCGCCGAGGCCGCCCATGTTTTTCATCTGTTGCAGCTGATCGCGGAAGTCTTCGAGATCGAAGCCCTTGCCCTTCTTCAGCTTTTTAGCAAGTTTGTCGGCTTTGTCTTTGTCGAGGGTCGCTTCAGCCTGTTCGATCAGGCTGAGCACGTCGCCCATGCCGAGAATCCGCGAAGCGATACGCTCAGGATGGAACGGATCGAGCGCTTCGCTCTTCTCGCCCATACCGATGAACTTGATCGGTTTGCCGGTGATGGCGCGCACCGACAGGGCGGCACCACCACGCGCATCGCCGTCGACCTTGGTCAGGATCACACCGGTCAGCGGCAGTGCATCACCGAAGGCCTTGGCCGTGTTGGCGGCGTCCTGACCGGTCATGGCATCGACCACGAAGAGGGTTTCGACCGGGTTGATCGCGGCGTGCAGCGCCTTGATCTCGCCCATCATCTCTTCGTCGATGTGCAGACGACCGGCGGTGTCGACGATGACCACATCAATAAACTTGAGCTTTGCTTCTTTAATAGCGGCTCTGGCAATGTCGACCGGCTTCTGGCTCAGGTCGGACGGGAAGAAGGTCACACCGACTTCACCGGCCAGCATTTCCAGCTGCTTGATCGCCGCCGGGCGGTAAACGTCCGCCGACACGACCATGACCGACTTCTTCTTGCGTTCTTTAAGGAAGCGCGCAAGTTTACCGGCGGTGGTGGTTTTACCCGCCCCCTGCAGACCGGCCATCAGAATGACGGCGGGCGGCACGGCGCTCAGGTTCAAGTCTTCGTTGGCTGCGCCCATCAGGCTTTCGAGCTCGGCCTGGACGATCTTCACGAACGCCTGGCCCGGCGTCAGGCTGCGCGACACCTCGGTGCCGACAGCGCGCTCCTTGACCGAATTGACGAAGTCCTTGACCACCGGCAGGGCGACGTCGGCTTCGAGCAACGCCATGCGCACTTCACGCAGGGTGTCTTTGATATTGTCTTCAGTCAGCTTCGCCTTGCCGGTGACATGGCGCAGCGTCTGCGAGAGACGGTCGGTTAAGTTTTCAAACATTGCGCGATCCTTTCAGGCCCTGTGTAGACCGGGATAATGGCGGCCCAGACCGGAATCAACATGTGCTCGGCGAGCCTGCGGCGTGGGCAGGTCGCGGATTATAGCGAAGACTGCGTCTGGCGGACACCTCGCTGTCAGCTTCCTGAGTCTTTCGTGTCATGGCGGTTCTATGCCAAACTCAGCCCCTTTCGGGCTTGCCTAACAGGATTTATGCTCCCCTTGTCACCCAGTTTGCTGACTACCCTCGCCGCCGCCCTTCTATATGCCGCTGCGACTATTTATCAGAGCACTCGTCTGGCCACTGGCGCCAAGGCGAACAAGCGCCTGCTGGTTACGCTCGGCGTCCTCGCCGTGGTGGCTCACAGCGCCAGCCTGCTCACTCATTTGCTGACCCCGATCGGTCTGGGCCTGGATTTCTTCAGTGCCTCCAGTCTTATCGCGGCGGCAGTGATCGCCCTGACGCTGCTCGCCTGTTCGCGGATTCCGGTCGAGAACCTGCTGGTGTTGCTGTTCCCGCTGGGTGCGATCACCGTGTTGCTGGCGCAATTCGCGCCGACCGGCACGGTGCAGATCATCGATGAGGAGCCGGGTATCCTCGCGCACATCCTATTGTCGATCCTTGCCTACGGCATGTTCACCATCGCGGTGTTCCAGGCCTTGCTGCTGCTGGTGCAAGACCACCAGCTCAAGCACAAGCACCCGTCCGGGCTGATCAAGAACTTCCCGCCGCTGCAAACCATGGAAAGCCTGCTGTTCGGTTTCCTCTGGGCCGGCTGGACGCTGCTTTCGCTGTCGCTGATCTCCGGCTGGCTGTTCGTCGAGAACCTGTTCGCCCAGCACCTGGTGCACAAGACCCTGCTGGCGTGCCTGGCCTGGATCGTTTTCAGCGTGCTGTTGTGGGGCCGCAACCGTCTCGGATGGCGTGGCCACAAGGCGATTCGCTGGACCCTCGCCGGTTTCTGCCTGCTGATGTTGGCGTACTTCGGCAGCAAACTGGTTCGTGAATACATTCTGCACATCTGACGGGCGGCATAAATGGACGCTTTGCCCATAGGGCCAATGCTCGCGGTATTTGTCCTGCTGGTTTTATGGTCGGGGCTATTTACCGCCGTCGAAATCGCGCAGCAGCACCTGCTCGCACAACGCACCGCCTCACGCGCCAGCGATAAACCGCTGGCGAAGCTGAGCTTCCCGCTCGACAGCCTGATCCTCTGCAACACCCTTTGCCGTGCGCTCGCGGTGGTGATTGCCACGCTGCTGGCGATTTTCCTCTGTGAAGAAAACGGCCCTTGGGCGGCGTGCCTGGGTGTCGGTGCGGTGTTGCTGGTGTTTGCCGATTATTTCCCGCGCACCATCGCCCGGCGTTATCCGGATGCCGTGCTGGCGTTTGGCAATTCGCTGCTGGCAGTGCCGCTGAAGATCATTTACCCGCTTGCGTGGCTGCTCAGCCGCATCAGCGATTTGCTTCTGGCGCCGCTCGTGCGCAAAGCCCAAGTCGTGCAGCAAAGCGAAGACGATGAGCCGGTCGATCGTCACGCTGATCCGGAGCACCCGGTTCGACCACACCCCGTGTCGGGTATCCACGCGCTGGACAACATTACGGTCAACGACATTCTGGTGCCGCGCAGTGACGTCGACGGTATCAACCTCGACGACCCGATCGAAGACATCATCGAACAACTGCGCAACACCGAACGCACGCGCCTGCCGCTGTTCCACAGTGATATCAATCAGGTTGAAGCCGTGCTCAACACCCGGCACATTCGTCACTTGCTGAACAATAACGACCTGACCCGCGAAGCACTGCTGGCCGCCAGTTACGAGCCGTACTTCGTACCCGAAAGCACACCGCTGCAACTGCAACTGCTCAATTTCCACAAGCAGCAGCGACGTCTGGGCATGGTGGTCGACGAGTACGGCGAAGTGCTCGGCATCGTCACGCTGGAAGACATTCTCGAAGAGATCGTCGGCGAATTCGAAAGCGAGCACAGCCTCGACAATCCGCACATCCACCCGCAAGCCGATGGCCGCATGATGATCGACGGCGCCGCCTCGATCCGTGAGTTGAACAAGTGCCTGGGCTGGCACTTGCCCAGCGATGGGCCGAAAACCCTTAATGGCCTGGTAACCGAGGCGCTGGAAACCATTCCGGAAAGCGCTGTTTGCCTGAAGATCGGCCGTTATCGGCTGGAGATTCTCGAGACCGAGGAGAACCGGGTGAGCAAGGTGCTGATCTGGCATACCTCTTCTGTACCTGCTCTGGTGCCTGCCAGATAGAAGATCAAAAGATCGCAGCCTTCGGCAGCTCCTACAGGGCAACGTATTCCAAATGGGGGAGCTGCCCAAGACTGCGATCTTTGCTCTTGTTCAATCGTTAGCCACCTTCCTATAATCGAGCCGGCTTACCCAAGCCCTGCCGAACCTTGTGCTTACCCCGCACACAACAGGTCTCGACCGTTTGCGCTTCACTCCGACGACTGTTCCTACTCGAAACAGCGCTCGCGTCTCATCCCACATCCCTGGGTGCTCAACCATAATAATTCGCTCCACCGGAGCTCATGACTGTCAGGGATCACCGCATGACGACCAGTACCGCTTTCAGCGAAACCGCACCTGCCCAACCGACCAACTCCGCCACCCGCGTGGCGACGGCGAGTTTTATCGGTACCGCGATCGAGTTCTACGACTTCTATGTCTACGCCACGGCTGCCGCACTGGTGATCGGGCCCGTGTTCTTTCCGCAAACGTCCGGCACCGCGCAGATGCTTTCGGCGTTCCTCACCTTTGGCATTGCCTTCCTCGCTCGACCATTGGGTTCGGCGCTGTTCGGCCACTTCGGTGATCGCATCGGGCGCAAATCGACACTGGTCGCCTCGCTGCTGTTGATGGGCGTCTGCACCACGCTGATTGGTGTGCTGCCGGGTTACGACAGCATCGGAGCCTGGGCACCGATTTTGTTGTGTGTACTGCGCTTTGGTCAGGGCCTTGGATTGGGCGGTGAATGGGGTGGCGCCGCGCTGCTGGCCACGGAGAACGCGCCGAAAGGCAAGCGAGCCTGGTTCGGCATGTTTCCGCAACTCGGCCCTTCGATTGGTTTTCTCGCCGCCAATGGCCTGTTCCTGACGCTGGCCATGACGCTGGATGACGAACAGTTCCGCAGCTGGGGCTGGCGCATTCCGTTTCTGCTCAGCGCAGCGCTGGTGATGGTCGGTCTGTACGTACGACTGAAACTCCACGAAACGCCAGTGTTCGCCAATGCCATGGCGCGCCAGGAGCGGGTCAAGCTGCCGCTGGTCGAACTGTTCAGCCAATATTGGGCGCCGACCCTGTTGGGCGCGGCGGCGATGGTGGTGTGTTATGCGCTGTTCTATATCTCGACGGTGTTTTCCCTGAGCTACGGCGTGTCCACCCTGGGTTACAGCCGTGAGACGTTCCTGGGCCTGCTGTGTTTTGCCGTGTTGTTCATGGCCGCAGCGACGCCACTGTCAGCCTGGGCGAGCGACCGTTATGGACGCAAACCGGTGCTGATCATCGGCGGTGTACTGGCGATTCTTTCGGGGTTTCTGATGGAGCCGATGCTGACCCAGGGTTCGACCTGGGGCGTGGCGCTGTTTCTGTGCATCGAACTGTTCTTGATGGGCGTGACGTTCGCACCGATGGGCGCGTTGTTGCCGGAGCTGTTCCCGACCCACGTGCGCTATACCGGCGCGTCGGCGGCGTACAACCTCGGCGGCATCGTCGGAGCCTCGGCGGCGCCGTTCTTTGCGCAGAAACTGGTGGCGATGGGCGGTTTGAGTTATGTCGGCGGGTATGTATCGGGAGCGGCGGTGATCAGCTTGATCGCGGTGCTTTGTCTGAAGGAAACGCGCAATAACGACCTGAATCAGATTGCCTGACAGACCGCTATCGCGGGCAAGCCCGCTCCCACAGGTTCAGCGGTGTTCACACATTGCGTGTGCAACACGGACCCTGTGGGAGCGGGCTTGTCCGCGATGAACGCGCCTTGGTTTACAGCTCTACAACAACAGCCTGAGCAGCACGGGTCGCCTTGGCACGAGCAGCCTCGATCGACTCATCCCGCGCCAATGCCACGCCCATCCGGCGCTGACCATTCACTTCAGGCTTGCCGAAGAGACGCAGTGCGGTATCCGGCTCGCTCAGCGCAGCACCCAGGTTGGCGAAAGCTGTCTGGGTCGACTGCCCTTCCACCAGAATCACCGCCGAAGCCGATGGGCCGAACTGACGGATCAGCGGCACCGGCAAGCCCAGAATCGCGCGGGCATGCAGGGCAAACTGCGACAGGTCCTGGGAAATCAGGGTTACCAGGCCAGTGTCATGCGGACGCGGCGAAACTTCGCTGAACCACACCTGATCACCTTTGATAAACAGCTCCACACCAAACAGACCACGGCCACCCAGCGCCTCGGTTACTGCTTTGGCAACACGCTCGGACTCCGCCAGCGCAACCGGGCTCATGGCTTGTGGCTGCCAGGATTCCTGATAGTCGCCCTTCTCCTGACGGTGACCGACCGGCGCGCAGAATGTCGTGCCCCCGATGTGGCGCACGGTGAGCAGAGTGATTTCGTAGTCGAAATCGATGAAACCTTCGATGATCACCCGACCTTTACCGGCACGGCCGCCCTCTTGCGCGTAGTCCCAGGCTTTCTGCACGTCATCGCTGCTGCGCAGCAGGCTCTGGCCTTTGCCCGACGAACTCATCACCGGTTTGACGACACATGGGAAACCCAGGTCTTCAACAGCCTTGCTGTAGTCCTCGAAGGTGTCGGCGAAGTGGTACGGCGAGGTCGGCAGGTCCAGCTCTTCGGCGGCCAGACGACGGATGCCTTCGCGGTTCATGGTCAATTGCGCAGCGCGAGCGGTCGGGATCACGGTGAAGCCTTCGGCTTCCAGCTCGACCAGAGTGGCGGTGGCAATGGCTTCGATTTCCGGCACGATGAAGTTCGGCTTCTCGGCTTCGATCACGGCACGCAGGGCGGCACCGTCGAGCATGTTGATCACGTGGCTGCGATGTGCAACCTGCATGGCCGGCGCGTTGGCGTAGCGGTCGACGGCAATCACTTCAACACCCAAACGTTGCAGTTCGATCACCACTTCCTTGCCCAACTCACCACAGCCACACAGCAATACGCGGGTCGCGGTTGGCGACAATGGAGTTCCGATACGGGTCATCTCAGGTCCTCAAAGAAGCGGATCATCGAGGAAAGCGTCGCCATGCGCGCTTTCCATGGGGAGAAAGCGCGGCATTTTACATGAACCCGAGGGTTTGGCTTCAGCTGGCGACGGCCTGTTTGCGATCGCGCCAGGCCATGATCAACCAGACGGCGGTGACGCCGGCAAACTTCGAGACCAGCGCGGTGATGATCACCGGCGGCGTCAGGGCGTCGATCATGCCGAAAAAGATGAAGGTGTCGAGGGGAATGCTCAGCGCCGAACTGATCCACAACCGGTCGCGCAATGGGCGCTTGGTGACGCTGAACACCAGCCAGTCGATGCATTCGGAGACCGCGAACGCCGTGGCGCTGGCCAGAGCGATGGACGGATCAGACGTGACGTAGGACAACACCAGAGCCGCCAGCATGGCAACGATCGCGCCATGGCCGAAACGGGTTTGCACCATGTCTCGCAGCACGAACACCAGACCGCCCCACGCCGACCAGATGATGTCCAGGTGTGGCGCGGTGGAGAAAGCGAAGTTGATGAGTACAACGCTGCTGATGTAGGCGATGAGGAAAATCATGGAGGCGACCTGTCAGATTGGCGCACAGGTTACTGGAGCGGTAGATCAAGAGCCACCCCCTCACCCCAGCCCTCTCCCCCAGAGGGAGCGAGGGGGAAGGGAGCAGATCTTCGCGCGCTTCAAAGCCGGCGCTCGGCTCGGTATATCAGGTCGGCGTATGGCGAAAGACACCTCGGTCCGTCCCCTCTCCCTCTGGGCGGTCCGACGTTTCGGGAAGGCTAGGGTGACGGCATTCTCGAATCGATCACGACTTCGAAGGCATCATCCATACCAACCCACTCGCCTTCGCCCGCTCATGACACAACCCCAACACCACCCGCCGCTCATCGTTATTCATACGGCTCCAGCGCGTAATCTCCTCAACCGTACGTTGGCACCCGGTGCAGATATCAGCCTCATCCAGCGCACAAATATTCACGCACGGCGAGGCGACGGGTCTTTGCGGCGTCGTCATTCTTCCTGCTCAACCAGATCGCGGGCATAACGCTGAGAGTTGTGCACATAGTGGGCGGCGCTGGCTTCGAGCATTTTCTTCTGCGGCTCGGTCAGCTCACGCACGACTTTGCCCGGCGAACCCATGACCAGCGAGCCATCGGGAATTTCCTTGCCTTCCCCAATCAGCGAATTGGCGCCGATGATGCAGTTTTTGCCGATCTTTGCGCCATTGAGGATCACCGCGTTGATGCCAATCAAGCTGTAATCGCCAACCGTACAGCCGTGCAACATGGCGTTATGGCCAATGGTCACGCCAGTGCCGATGGTCAGGGGAAAGCCCATGTCGGTGTGCATCACCGTGCCATCTTGCACGTTGCTGTTCTTGCCGATCAGGATCAGCTCGTTGTCGCCACGCAGTACGGCGTTAAACCAGACGTTGGCGCCCTCTTCCAGCTTGACCTTGCCCACCAGCACAGCGTTGGGGGCGACCCAGCTCTGTGGATGGGTCTCGACACGGGCGTCGCCCAAGCGGTATTTCATCTTGTTTTCCTCAGGGCTCACGGGTGGCCATTCGAACGATGGCTTATGATTTCAGGTGTTGATAAAACTTTTAGGCGGCTGATGCAGGCTGATTTTCGCGTCATAGAGCAGATTGATCAACTCGACGATCATGATCGCCGTCAGCCCCCAGATCTTGTACTCACCGTATCGATAGCTCGGCACGTACCAACTGCGGCCCTGATAGTCGATGCGATGGGTGTGTTCGCGGGGATCTGTACGGAAGAACTCCAGCGGGACGCTGAACACGGCGGCAATTTCTGCGTCGTTGGGCTGGTATTCGACGAAATCGGGGATGACGCCGACATAAGGCGTGACTTTGATACCGTGCAGGGAGATCAGCGGGCTGAGCGGACCGATCACTTCGACCAGGCCTGGCGGCAGGCCGATTTCTTCTTCGGCTTCGCGTAAGGCTGTGAAGATCAGATCGGGGTCTTCCGGGTCGCGACGCCCGCCGGGGAACGCAACTTCGCCGCCGTGGGTCGAGAGGCCGCTGGCCCGCAGGGTCAGCACCAGTTCCGGCTCGCCACTGCGGGTGATCGGCACCAGAACGGCGGCCTCGGGGAAACGTTTGTCGGTCTCCAGCGTGCGCGGTGTGTGGTTGCTTACCCTATGCAGTAGCTCGTCCAGCATGAGTGTTCTCGATCTGTGCCTTACCCTGCATCATGCACCAATCATTGCAGCCGCCCAACCCCCTCGCGGGGCCATGTCGCGAAACGACAACTTGCCGACCGACACCGCTGCACGCCAAGATAGGCGCAGCCTTCAGGAACCCAAGCATGAAATTTTGCAGCCATTGCGGTAACCCGGTGACCCAGCGCATTCCCGAGGGCGACTCGCGATTGCGATTTGTCTGTGACAGCTGTCAGACCATTCACTATCAGAACCCCAATATCGTCGCCGGCTGTGTCGCGACCTGGGGCACTAAAGTGCTGCTCTGTCGCCGCGCCATCGAGCCGCGCCTCGGTTACTGGACCCTGCCCGCCGGTTTCATGGAAAACGGCGAGACCATCGAGCAGGCCGCGATCCGCGAAACCGCCGAGGAAGCCTGCGCCCGGGTGCGCAACCTGAGCATCTATACCCTGATCGACGTGCCGCACATCAGTCAGGTGCATGTGTTCTTCCGCGCCGAGCTGGCCGAGCCGGATTTTTCTGCCGGCCCCGAGAGCCTGGAAGTACAGCTATTCGACGAAGCCGACATTCCATGGGACGAGCTGGCTTTCCGCACGGTGGGGCGTACCTTAGAATGCTTCTTCGCGGATCGGCGTAATGAGGTGTATCCGGTTCGCTCGGAATCGATTCCGCCACTCGCTCAGCCTGCCATCACTTAATCTCGACGCCGACCGGCCGATACACAGGGCGCAGGCGAATTCTGCACAACATTCATCACTCATGTATCTGCGTCACTCTTGGGGAATCGTTTCAATGCGCTGGTTGCTTGCCCTGTTCTGCCTGTCGTTCGTTACGGTCTCGCAAGCGTCATTCGTGACCACCGTGACGCCTTCAAATGCTCCGATGATCGAAAAAGTCCTGGTGCTCAAATCGGCACATCGACTGCAGTTGATCGCCGACGGCAAGCCGCTCAAGACCTATCGCATCTCGCTTGGCAAGGGCGCGAAAAAAGGACCGAAACTGATAGAAGGCGACAAACGTACACCTGAGGGCTTTTATTGGCTCGACTGGCGCAAGACCAGCGAGAAATTCAACCTGTCGATGCACATTTCCTACCCGAACATCACCGATTCGGCCCGCGCCCGCCGTGAAGGCGTCGAGCCTGGCGGGATGATCATGATTCACGGCACGCCGGACACGGAAGAAAATCCCGAAGACCTGCTGCACACCCTGGACTGGACCGACGGCTGCATCGCCATGCGCAACGTCGATATGCGCGAAGTGTGGAATCTGGTGCCGGACGGCACGATGATCGAAATCCGCCCTTAATCACCGACCGCCGGTCACCTGCAAAAAATAAATCAAAAGATCGCAGCCTTCGGCAGCGCCTACAGGGTTGATACCACTTCCTACAGTAGGCGCTGCCGAAGGCTGCGATCTTTTGCTTTTTTCAGTCCAGTCCTAATACCACTTAAAGCCCACCGATCTAAAACCCGCCATTTCATTGGGTTAATGGCCATTTCACTGCGTTGACATGGTATTCAAGTGGTATTAATTTCCGCCCCACAAGCGAGCCACAACAATCCAATACTCGCGCCGGAAATGACCGACATGAATGACCTCCACGTCCTACGCCCCGATGACTCCCAGCCGACGCCGCTGTACCTGCAACTGGCGCGCAACCTGGAAGCGGCGATTCATTCCGGTCAGTGGAAAGCCGAACAGGCGATGCCTTCGGAGCGCCATCTCAGCGAGCAGCTCGGCATCTCCCGAGTCACCGCACGCAAGGCGCTGGAAGTGTTATTCGACCAAGGCCTGATCCGGCGCTTGCAAGGTTCCGGCACGTTCATCACCCCACGCCTGGAACAACCCCTTTCACGCCTTTCCGGCTTCAGTGAAATGCTCCGCCTCAAGGGCTTCGTGCCCAGTTCGCAATGGCTGGAGCGCGAAATAACCCTGCCGACCCACGAAGAACTGATCCGCCTCAGCCTGTCGCCGAACGACAAAGTCGCGCGCATGAAACGCCTGCGCAAAGCCGACGACACCGTGATGGCTATCGAGATGAGCACCCTGCCCGCCTCGATCATGCCCAAGCCGCAAGCGGTAGGCGATTCGCTCTACGAATACCTCGACGGCATCGGCAAACCGATCGTCCGCGCCTTGCAGCACATTCAGGCGATCAACGCCTCGGACGAGTTCGCCGCCCTGGTCGGCATCGCCCCCGGCACCGCCATGCTGCTGATGACCCGGGTCGGCTATCTGGAAGACAACACGCCGATCGAAGTCACCGACACCTATTGCCGCAACGATTACTACGACTTTGTTGCAGAGCTGCGTCGTTAAGAGCAGCCATAAGCGAGAACCAAAATGTCCGAAGACAACATCCTCACCGCCAGCGGCTGGGTTCGCGGCCGGCTGATTCACGAACACGGCAAAGTCGTGTCGATCGAAGGCGAGCCCTGCGATCCGGCAGACAACGACCTGCCGTATCTGCTGCCAGGCTTCATCGACCTGCACGTTCATGGCGGCGGTGGCAAAGACATCATGGAAGGCGCCAGCGCTTTCGAAACCATCACCAAAACCCACGTGCGCTTCGGCACCACCTCGCTGCTGGCCACCACCATGACCGCACCGAGCGCAGAGATTTCCAGCGTCTTGAAAGAGGTCGGCGAGTTCTGCAGGCAGCGCCCCAAAGGCAGCGCGCGAGTGCTCGGCGTGCACCTTGAAGGCCCGTATATCAATCCGGGAAAACTCGGCGCCCAACCGAACTTCGCCCACACCGCGTTGATGGCCGAGGTCGAAGAATATCTGGCGCTCGCTCCGATTCGCGTGATCACCATCGCTCCGGAAATCGCCGGCCACGACGCTTTGATTCGTGAGCTCAGCAGTCGCGGCATCCGCATGCAGATCGGTCACACCCTCGGCAGTTACGAGGAAGGCGTCGCCGCACTGGACGCCGGCGCGACCAGCTTCACCCATTTGTACAACGCCATGAGCCCGCTGCATCACCGCGAACCCGGGATCGTTGGCGCGGCACTGGCCCACGCCAAATTCGCCGAGCTGATTCCGGATTTGCTGCACGTGCACCCCGGCGCCATCCGCGTCGCCCTGCGTTCGATCCCGTGCCTGTATTGCGTCACCGATTCGACCGCCGCCGCCGGCATGCCCGACGGTGAATACAAACTCGGCAGCCACACCGTGACCAAATGCCTGGGCGGCGTGCGCCTGCCCGACGGCACGCTGGCCGGCAGCACGCTGACCATGGATCAGGCCCTGCGCAATCTGGTGAAGATCGGTTTGCCGATTGCCGAGGCTTCGCAACGTCTTTCGCAATTCCCCGCCGACTACCTCGGCATCACCGAGCGCGGGCGCCTTGAACCGGGCGCCTGGGCCGACTGCGTGCGGCTGGATCGCTCACTCACACTGACCGCCGTCATGGTCGAAGGAGAAGACATTGACTTCAAAAATGCTTGAGGAGGCGCTGTCCTCGTTCGAGGCCGTGCAAGCCCAACTGCAACACCTCGACCCGCAACTGATCGAGATCGCCGGGCGTCTGCGCCGTCAGCCGCCGCAAGTGGCGATGACTGTCGCGCGCGGCAGTTCCGACCACGCGGCGAGCTACTTTGCCTACCTGACCATGCAGCAACTGGGCGTGCCCGTGGCGTCGTTGCCGATGTCGGTGGTGACCATGCAGCAGGCGCCGTTGAAGGTCAGCGGCCAGGTCGCTTTTGCCTTCTCGCAATCGGGTCAGAGCCCGGATCTGGTCAACAGCCTGCGTCTGCTGCGCAAGCGTGGCGCGCTGAGCGTGTCGATGGTCAACGCCGCCGATTCGCCACTGGAAGCCGCGTGTGAATTCAGCGTGCCGCTGCTCGCCGGCACCGAAAGCAGCGTCGCCGCGACCAAGAGTTTTATCGCCACCCTCAGCGCCAGCGCCCGTTTGATCGCGCACTGGAAAGAAGACAGCGAACTGCTGGAGGCGCACAACGCCCTGCCCGAAGGCTTGCGTGCAGCAGCCCAGCAGGACTGGAGCGTGGCCATCGACGCCCTGCGCGATTGCGAACGCCTGATGGTCATCGGCCGTGGCGCCGGTTTTGCCATTGCCCAGGAAGCGGCATTGAAGTTCAAGGAAACCTCGGCGATCCAGGCCGAAGCGTTCAGCAGCGCCGAAGTGCGTCACGGCCCGATGGCGCTGATTGACGAGCACTACCCACTGTTGGTGTTCGCTCCACGCGGTGCCGAACAGGCCGGGCTGCTGAGCCTTGCAGCCGAAATGCGCCAACGCGGTGCCCGGGTGTTGCTGGCCGCGCCAGATGACGTGAGCGAACGCGACCTGACCCTGACCCGCGCCGAACACCCGGCCCTCGACCCGATTCTGGCCATCCAGAGTTTCTACGTGATGGCCGCAGGTTTAGCCGTGGCCCGAGGCATGGACCCGGATCAGCCGCGCCACCTGAGCAAAGTGACGCGTACGCATTAACCACAGATACACAACTCTGTAGGAGCTGCCGCAGGCTGCGCCTACAGGGGCCAGCGAATTTCCTGATGAGACCGAGCCATGCAAAACAACAACAATAAAGAGCTGACCCTCAGCGCCCCGCTCAGCGGCCCGGTGCTCACGCTCGCCAAAGTCCCGGACGCGGTGTTCGCCAGCGGCGCGATGGGCGATGGCATTGCCATTGATCCACTCAACGACACCCTGTATTCGCCATGCGCCGGGGTGATCATTCACGTCGCCCGCACCGGCCACGCCCTCACCGTGCGCGCCGACAATGGCGCGGAAATCCTTCTGCACCTGGGCCTCGACACCGTTGAACTGAACGGCGAAGGCTTCTCGATGCTGGTCAAGGAAGGCGTGCGGGTCAGCAACGGTCAGCCGCTGTTGCGCTACGACCTGGACAAAGTCGGCCAGCAGTGCAAAAGCCTGGTCAGCCTGTTGATCCTGACCAACAGCCAGGATTTCCAGGTGCTGCCGATCACCCTCAAAGCGGTGAAAGTCGGTGAGCCGTTGTTGCACATCGTGGCGCGCAACGCTTCGGCGGCGAATGCAGAAGAAATCGCCGGGCCTGAGGTTAACGGTCATGTGCTGGTTGCGCATCGAGGCGGTTTGCACGCGCGCCCCGCGGCGCTGATTCGTCAGACGGCGCAAGGTTTCAAAAGTCAGTCGCAGCTGCATTTCGCCGGCAAATCGGCGCCGTGCAACAGCCTGATCGGGTTGATGGCGCTGGCGATCGGCGAACAGGATGAAGTGCACGTCAGCTGTCAGGGACCGGACGCTGAAGCCGCGCTGCAAGCGTTGCTCTGCGCATTGGCCACCGCACTGCCGGATGATCATCACGCCGCCGCACCTGTGCGCGTTGCATCCCCCAAGCGCCCGGCCGAGGCTGGCGTGTTGCAGGGTGTTTGCGCCGCACCGGGTTTGGTCGGTGGGCCCTTGTTTCGCTTGAACACCATCAACTTGCCAGCGGATGCCGGCAACCATGATCTGCTGGAGCAGCAGCAGAAACTTGAGGCTGCGCTGATTCAGGTGCGCAACGAAATCAACGGCACCCTCGCCCACGCGAAAAACCAACGTAACGCCGACGAAGAAGCCATCTTCGCCGCGCATCTGGCATTGCTGGAAGACCCGGCCCTGCTCGACGCTGCACAGCAATCCATTAACCAAGGCAGCGCAGCAACTCACGCCTGGAGCCAGTCGATTGATGTCCAGTGCGAAGTCCTGCAACACACAGGCAGCGCGCTGCTGGCCGAACGCGCCAACGATCTGCGCGACCTCAAGCAACGCGTGTTGCGCGCCCTCCTCGGCGAGGCCTGGCACTACGACGTACCGGCTGGCGCCATCGTCGCTGCCCATGAACTGACGCCGTCGGATCTGCTGCAACTCAGCGCCCAAGGTGTCGCCGGTTTGTGCATGGCCGAGGGCGGCGCGACGTCTCACGTGGCGATTCTCGCGCGCGGCAAAGGCCTGCCCTGCATGGTTGCACTAGGTTCAGCACTGCTCGATCAACCACAAGGCCAAGCGGTGGTGCTGGATGCCGATGGCGGTCGCCTCGAACTGACGCCGAGTGCTGATCGACTGGCCGAAGTCCAACAAATGCAAATCGAACGCCAGCAACGTCGTGATGCGCAGCAAGCCAAAGCGCATCTGCCGGCCGACACCCGCAACGGTGTGACCATCGAAGTCGTCGCCAACGTCGCCTCCAGCGCTGAAGCTGAAGACGCCTTCGCCAACGGTGCCGATGGCGTCGGCTTGCTGCGTACCGAATTCCTTTTCGTTGATCGCCAGACCGCACCGGACGTTGAAGAACAACGCTGTGCCTATCAAGCCGTCATCGATGCGATGGGTGACAAATCAGTGATCATCCGCACCATCGACGTCGGTGGCGACAAGCAACTCGATTACCTGCCGCTGCCCGTCGAGGCCAATCCAGTGCTCGGTCTGCGCGGCATTCGTCTGGCTCAGGCGCGGCCGGAAATCCTCGATCAGCAACTGCGTGCGCTGCTGCAAGTCAGCCCGTTACAGCGTTGCCGGATCCTGTTGCCGATGGTCACTGAAGTCGACGAACTGCTGCACATCCGTGAGCGCGTCGAGACGTTGTGCCTTGAACTGAACATCACGCAACGCCCGGAAATCGGCGTGATGATCGAAGTCCCCGCCGCCGCATTGCAAGCCGAGCAACTGGCCGAACACGCAGACTTCCTGTCCATCGGCACCAACGATCTTTCCCAATACACCCTGGCCATGGACCGCGACCACGCCGGCCTCGCCGCAAGGGTCGATGCCTTGCACCCGGCGCTGCTGCGCCTGATCGCCATGACGTGCGAAGGCGCGGCGGTGCACAAGCGTTGGGTCGGTGTCTGCGGCGCCCTTGCCTCTGACCCGCTGGCGACGCCGGTGTTGATCGGCCTCGGTGTCACCGAATTGTCGGTGAGCCCGGTGCAGATCGGTGAAATCAAGGATCGCGTGCGTCAGTTGCACGAAGCCGAATGCCAACGCCTCGCCCGCGACCTGCTCAAGCTGAGCAGCGCCGCCGCGGTGCGTCACGCCTGCCACCAACACTGGCCTCTGCGCTAATAACAACAAGAAGGAGAACCGCCATGTATCAACTCTTCATCGAAGGTCTGCAACGCCTCGGGCGCGCGCTGATGCTGCCGATTGCGATCCTGCCCATCGCCGGCCTGCTGCTGCGTCTGGGTGACACCGATCTGCTGAACATCGCGATCATTCACGACGCCGGCCAGGTGATCTTCGCCAACCTGGCAATGATCTTCGCCATCGGCATCGCCGTCGGTTTCGCCAAGGACAACAACGGCACGGCGGGCCTGGCCGGAGTGATCGGTTATCTGGTGATGATCTCCACCCTTAAAGTGCTCGATGCGAGCATCAACATGGGCATGCTCGCCGGGATCGTCAGCGGCCTGATGGCCGGCGCGCTGTACAACCGCTTCAAGGACATCAAGCTGCCGGAGTATCTGGCGTTCTTCGGTGGCCGACGATTCGTGCCGATTGTCACCGGGTTCGCGGCCGTCGGCCTGGGCGTAGTGTTCGGCTACATCTGGCCGCCGATCCAGCACGGCATCAACGCTTTCGGCGCCCTGATGATGGAAAGCGGCAGCATCGGCGCGTTCGTCTTCGGCGTGTTCAACCGCCTGCTGATCGTCACCGGCCTGCACCACATCCTCAACAACATGGCGTGGTTCGTCTTCGGCAACTTCACCGACCCGACCACTGGCGCACTGGTGACCGGTGACCTGTCGCGTTACTTCGCCGGCGATCCGAAGGGCGGCCAGTTCATGACCGGCATGTTCCCGATGATGATCTTCGGCCTGCCCGCCGCGTGCCTGGCGATGTACCGCAACGCCCTGCCCGAACGCCGCAAAGTCATGGGAGGGATCTTCCTGTCGATGGCCCTGACTTCATTCCTGACCGGGGTGACCGAGCCAATCGAATTCGCTTTCATGTTTCTGGCGCCGCTGCTGTATCTGCTGCATGCGTTGCTGACCGGGTTGTCGATGGCGATCACCAATGCGCTGAACATTCATTTGGGCTTTACCTTCTCTGGCGGCTTCATCGACATGATTCTCGGCTGGGGCAAATCCACCAACGGTTGGTTGGTGTTTCCTGTCGGCCTGGCTTATGCAGTCGTCTATTACGGAGTGTTTGATTTCTGCATCCGTCGATTCAACCTGAAGACACCGGGCCGAGAAGAGGTCGCTGTCAGTGAGAAAGCCGTACTGACTGAAAACGAGCGCGCCAGTGCCTACATCAAGGCATTGGGCGGCGCTGAAAACCTGCTGACGGTCGGCGCTTGCACCACGCGATTGCGACTGGAGATGGTTGATCGCAACAAGGCTTCAGATGCTGATCTGAAAGCGCTGGGTGCAATGGCCGTTGTGCGTCCGGGTAAAGGTGGGAGTTTGCAGGTGGTGGTCGGGCCGCTGGCCGACAGCATTGCCGATGAAATTCGCCTGGCGATGCCGGCATTGGGCCGTGCTGTTATTGCCGAATCTGTTGCAGTGGTCGAAGAGCCAAAAGTAGTGATGGTCGCGGGCACCGAGGCACAGAAATGGCTGAATGCACTGGGCGGCGGCAGTAATGTGCTGCAACTGGATTGCATCGCCATGAGCCGGATTCGTCTGTTGCTGGCGGATGGCAAAGCGCTGTCCGAGGCTCAGTTGAAGGAATTGGGCTGCCAGGGTGTCAGCCAGTTGGAAGGTGGGGTCTGGCATTTGCTGGTGGGGGATAAAGCCGCGAGTTTGAGTGGAGCGCTTGAGGCTTTGGTCAGTCGCAGTGAGGTGAGTGCCAAGGTTTAGACGTCTGGTGTCTGGACTGGCCTCATCGCTGGCAAGCCAGCTCCCACAGGGGCATGTGTTTCAAACTGTGGGAGCCAGCCTGCTGGCGATCAACGATGACGCGCTCGTCAGACTTGCGGGTCGACCCGATCCAGCGCTCGGTTGACCGCCAGCTCGGCGAGCATGACGATTTGCTGGATGCCTAACGCCGTACTGCGCTGCAGGCCGGTTAGCTCATTGGCGAAATTGCTGGCGGCGGCGCTTGCGCTGGCCAACGATTCAACGGCGTGAGCGAGCAGGCTTTCGGTGTCGGCCTGGGGGCAGACCATGAACATGGTGCTCGGTCGGCGAGGTTTTGCGGGTTCGGGACACAGGTAGAAGTCGAGGGCGCGCTTGATGGCTTCGCGGTTGCGGGCCTGCTCTTCGGTGCGCAGGGCTTCTTCGAGTGGGGTTTTGGTTTCGGGTGGGTCGGGGACGATTTTAGTCATGGATCGGTCCTTGCTGGTTGGAGCCATCCAAATACCGTTTCTCACGCGGCGAATTGGGTGGCAGCTATGTGCGGGGTGAGAAACCGGGCAAAGACCAGCAAACCTCCGGCCGGACCGAAGTCCGCCCGCACATAGCCACCATAAAAATGCAGCAGCGAAAGAGCTGGCGGCAATTATGGGACTACTGGCGCTGGAATGACACTTACCCGGGTTCTCACGCCCGATCACCGCATTGGCAGTGACAACCAAAGACTAGAGACCCGACGTCCGACGGACAACCTGAAAACCTTGTGGGAAGGTTCTGGTTATTAGACACATCGTTAAACAGACAAAAGCAAACCCTCACCCTAGCCCTCTCCCTAGCCCTCTCCCAGAGGGAGAGGGGACTGACCGAGGTGTTTGGGCGAGATACGCCGACGTGACATACCGAGCCGAACTCAGGTTTTGAAAGCCCACAAATCGGCCCCCTCACCCCAAACCAAACTCAGATCTGAAAGCCCACAAATAGACCCCCTCACCCCAAACCAAACTCAGATCTGAAAGCCCACAAATGGCCCCCCCCACCCCAAACCAAACTCAGATCTGAAAGCCCACAAATGGACCCCCTCTCCACGAGCCAAACTCAGGCTTGAAAAGCCCAAAAATCGGTCCCCTCTCCCCTCGGAAGAGGGCTGGGCGTGTAGTGGTCTAATGAAACCGGACACCCATTTAGGCGAGAATGCTCGCCAGATAGAGGTGTCTGATGACCAAGCAACGTCGTTCCTTTTCCGCTGAATTCAAACGCGAGGCCGCAGGCCTCGTGCTCGATCAAGGCTATAGCCATATCGAAGCCAGCCGCTCGCTCGGGGTTGTTGAGTCCGCGTTGCGTCGCTGGGTTAACCAACTCCAGCAGGAGCGCAACGGCGTTACTCCGCAAAGCAAAGCGCTGACGCCTGAGCAGCAGAAAATCCAAGAACTGGAAGCGCGTATTGCTCGCCTTGAGCGGGAGAAATCCATTTTAAAAAAGGCTACCGCGCTCTTGATGTCGGAAGAGCACGAGCGCACACGCTGATTGATCAGTTAAGTACCCAAGAGCCGGTCGATTGGCTTTGCGCAGTCTTTGATGTCACTCGTTCGTGTTACTACGCCTACCGCCTCAGGCGCCGAACTCCAGACGTTGAGCGGCTTCGGTTGCGCAGCCGGGTCAACGAACTGTTTACGCAAAGTCGAAGCGCCGCCGGTAGCCGCAGTATCGTGTCGATGATGCAGGAAGACGGCGAGCAAATCGGGCGGTTCAAGGTGCGAGGCCTGATGCGGGAACTGGAGCTGGTCAGCAAACAACCTGGATCACATGCCTACAAACAAGCGACGGTTGAGCGGCTTGACATTCAGAACATCTTGAATCGAGAGTTTGATGTGCCGGCGCCGAATCAGGTCTGGTGTGGCGACATCACCTACATCTGGGCTCAAGGGAAATGGCATTACCTGGCTGTCGTTATGGATCTTTACGCGCGCCGAGTGGTGGGCTGGGCGCTGTCGAACAGGCCGGATGCGGATCTTGTCATCAAGGCGTTGGACATAGCTTACGAGCAGCGTGGCAGGCCTCAAGGGCTTTTGTTTCACTCGGATCAGGGCTCCCAATATGGCAGCCGCCAGTTCCGTCAACGGCTCTGGCGTTACCGCATGCGCCAGAGCATGAGCCGTCGTGGAAACTGCTGGGATAACGCGCCGATGGAGCGTGTGTTTCGCAGCTTGAAAACTGAATGGATACCGACCGTGGGCTACATGACAGCTCAAGAAGCGCACCGCGACATCAGTCATTACCTGATGCATCGGTACAACTGGATTAGACCGCACCAATTTAACAATGGACTGGCCCCAGCTCAGGCCGAGAAAAAACTTAACGTCGTGTCCGGGATTAGTTGACCACTACAGCGGGGGGCGTTCCGATGAGGGGCAGCCCCAACACAGAACAAAAGCCGATCCCATGCTTTTCCACCACTCAACAGGATGAGCGTTAGCTCGGCTGCAGCTCTTGATCTTGATTCACCGGCCCCGTCGGCAGGCTGAGCGGAGGGATTCATCCGGGGGTGGGAGCGCAGCGACCGTTTGGCGAAGCCAAACACATCGAGAGGAGGTGCAGCGAAGCAAACCGGAGACGATGCGCCCGGATGGATCCCGGAACGAAGGAACCCCGAGCCCCAGCGAGTGGGCCGAACGTTGGGGCAAGCGTTTTTTGCTTACTTTTTTAGGCGCTTGTAAAAAAGTGAGTCGCCGTAAGGGCGAAACCGCCAGCCGCAGCACCCGAAGAAACGGATATTCACACAACCAGCCAAAGCATGGTCGCCTATAAGGGCGCCATCGCTGGCAAGCCAGCTCCCACAGCGAAATGAAGTCGCCCTTCAAATCGCAGGCAACAAAAAACCCGCAGACAATCACTCATCTGCGGGTTTCCTGTTCAGCAGCGCAGAAGATCAGAAATCTTCCAGCCGCCACACCTCATAAGCCGGCGTCTCGTACGGATGACTGAGCTTCAACGCCGCCACAACAGCAACAATCAACTCATCCGCAACAACAAGCTCAACCTTCCATTCCTCAACCTGCTCGACCTGCCCCGCCTCACCAATAAACGGCTGACTGCCGTCCAAAGGTCGAAACTGGCCCTGACCGAGCGTCTGCCAGGCACAGTGGTCATAGTCACCGATCCGCCCACCACCGGCAGCGAACACAGCCCCTTTGACCACCTCGACATGACTGTCAGGAACAAAAAACGCCAGCTTGTACACAGGCCTCAGTTCACCCACACGCGAGCATTACGGAACATACGCATCCAGGGTGCGTCCTCGTTCCAGTCTTCCGAACGCCACGAGTTCTGCACGGCGCGGAACACACGTTCCGGGTGCGGCATCATGATCGTCACACGGCCATCACGGCTGGTGAGACCGGTAATCCCGCGCGGCGAACCATTCGGGTTGGCCGGATACGATTCAGTGACCTTGCCGTGGTTGTCGACGAAACGCATCGCCACACAACCCGACAGATCGGCTTCCAGCAGTGCTTCTTCGCTGGAGAACTCGGCGTGACCTTCACCGTGAGCGATGGCGATCGGCATACGCGAACCGGCCATGCCTTGCAGGAAGATCGAGTTGGACTCCTGAACCTGAACCATCGCCACGCGCGCTTCGAACTGCTCGGAACGGTTACGCACGAAGTGCGGCCAGAATTCGCTGCCCGGGATCAGCTCGTGGAGGTTGGACATCATCTGGCAACCGTTGCACACGCCGAGGGTGAAGCTGTCGTTGCGCTCAAAGAAACCCTGGAACGCATCGCGGGCGCGGCTGTTGAACAGCGCCGACTTGGCCCAGCCCTCACCGGCGCCGAGTACGTCGCCGTAGGAGAAACCGCCGCACGCCACCAGGCCTTTGAACTCGTTCAGGTCGACACGGCCGGCCAGAATGTCGCTCATGTGCACGTCGATCGCGTTGAAACCGGCGCGGTCGAACGCGGCGGCCATTTCCACCTGACCGTTGACGCCCTGCTCACGCAGCACAGCAACCTGTGGGCGGATGCCTTTCTTGATGTACGGCGCGGCGATGTCCTGATTGACGTCGTAGCTCAGCTTGACGCTCAGGCCCGGGTTGTCTTCTTCCAGCAGCACGTCGAACTCTTGTTCGGCGCAGTCGGCGTTGTCGCGCAGACGCTGGATCTGGTAGCTGGTCTCGGCCCAGGTACGTTGCAGCAAACGACGTTGGCCTTCGAACACGGTGTCACCGTTGAAGGTGATGTTGATCTGGCCGTTGTTCATTGGTTGACCAATCACCGACACGCAGTCGCCCAGACCGGCAGCGCTGAACTGCGCGAGGATATCTGGCGTGGCGTCCTGACGAACCTGGATCACGGCACCCAGTTCTTCGTTGAACAGGATCGCGGCGATGTCGGCCGACGTTTCAGCCAGACCGTCAAGGTTCAGGCTCAGACCGCAGTGACCGGCGAAGGCCATTTCCACGACGCTGGTCAGCAGACCACCGTCGGAACGGTCGTGGTAAGCCAGCAGGTGGCCGTCGGCGTTGAGGCCCTGGATCACGGCGAAGAAGGCTTTGAGATCTTCAGCATCATCGACGTCCGGCGCTTGCGAGCCGAGCTTGCCGTGCACCTGAGCGAGGATCGAGGCGCCCATGCGGTTCTGACCGCGACCGAGGTCGATCAGGATCAGGTCGGTGGTGCCCTTGTCCATGCGCAGTTCCGGGGTCAGGGTCTGACGGATGTCAGCCACTGGCGCGAAACCGGTCACGATCAACGACATCGGCGAGGTCACGGTTTTTTCTTCACCGTTGTCATTCCAGCGCGTGGCCATGGACATCGAGTCCTTGCCCACCGGAATGGTGATGCCCAGCTCAGGGCACAGTTCCATACCGACCGCTTTCACGGTGTCGTACAGACGTGCATCTTCGCCCGGGTGGCCGGCGGCGGACATCCAGTTCGCCGACAGTTTGATGTCGGAGATCTTGTTGATGCGCGAAGCGGCAATGTTGGTCAGGGTTTCACCGATGGCCATGCGGCCCGACGCCGGAGCGTCCAGCAGAGCCAGCGGAGTGCGCTCGCCCATCGCCATCGCTTCACCGGTGTAAACGTCGAAACTGGTGGCGGTCACGGCAACGTCGGCCACCGGAACCTGCCATGGGCCGACCATTTGGTCACGGGCAACGAGGCCGGTGATGGTGCGGTCGCCGATGGTGATCAGGAAGCTCTTGCTCGCCACAGCCGGGTGATGCAGAACGCGTTCGATGCTTTCGGTGATGTCGAGATTCGACGGATCGAAGTCATCACCCAACTCGGCTTCACGGACAACCGAGCGGTGCATGCGCGGGGCTTTGCCCAGCAACACTTCCAGTGGCATGTCCACCGGGTTGTTGCCGAAGTGGCTGTCGGTGACGGTCAGTTGCGGTTCGGCGGTGGCTTCACCCACGACGGCAAACGGGCAACGCTCACGTTCGCAAATCGCCTGGAAGCGCGCGAAATCTTCAGGGCCGACGGCCAGAACGTAGCGTTCCTGGGATTCGTTACTCCAGATTTCGTGCGGGGCCATGCCCGGCTCGTCGTTTGGAATGTTGCGCAGTTCGAAACGGCCACCGCGCTCGCCATCGTTGACCAGTTCCGGGAAGGCGTTGGACAGACCGCCCGCGCCGACGTCGTGGATGAAGCTGATCGGGTTCTTGTCACCCAATTGCCAGCAACGGTCGATCACTTCCTGGCAACGACGCTCCATCTCAGGGTTTTCACGCTGAACCGAAGCGAAGTCCAGATCCGCCGAGCTGGTGCCGGTGGCCATGGAGGAAGCCGCGCCGCCGCCCAGACCGATCAACATCGCCGGGCCGCCGAGCACGATCAGCTTGGAGCCAACGACGATTTCACCTTTCTTGACGTGTTCTTCGCGAATGTTCCCCATACCGCCCGCGAGCATGATCGGCTTGTGGTAACCGCGAACTTCGTCACCGTGCGGCGTGGTGATCGATTGTTCGAAGGTACGGAAGTAACCCGTCAGGGCCGGACGACCGAATTCATTGTTGAACGCGGCGCCGCCGAGCGGGCCTTCGATCATGATGTCGAGGGCAGTAACGATGCGCTCAGGCTTGCCGTACGGCACTTCCCACGGCTGTTCGAAGCCTGGGATTTGCAGGTTGGACACGGTGAAACCGGTGAGGCCAGCCTTTGGCTTGGCGCCACGACCGGTTGCGCCTTCGTCACGGATCTCGCCGCCAGAACCGGTGGATGCGCCCGGGAACGGGGCAATCGCGGTCGGGTGGTTGTGGGTTTCAACCTTCATCAGGATGTGCACCGGCTCCTGCACCGCGCCGTACTGGCGGGTTTCAGGGTTCGGGAAGAAACGGCCGGCGACGTTGCCGACGATCACCGAGGCGTTGTCCTTATAAGCCGACAGAACGCCTTCGCTGTGCATCACGTAGGTGTTCTTGATCATGCCGAACAGGCTTTTTTCCTGGTTTTCACCATCAATATCCCAACTGGCGTTGAAGATCTTGTGGCGGCAATGCTCGGAGTTGGCCTGGGCGAACATCATCAGTTCGATGTCGTGCGGGTTGCGCTTCAAACCGTTGAAGGCGTTGACCAGATAGTCGATTTCGTCTTCAGCCAGGGCCAGGCCCAGTTCGGTGTTGGCCTTTTCCAGCGCGGCGCGACCGCCGCCGAGGATGTCGATCGCCGTCAGCGGCTTCGGCTCGGCGTGGCTGAACAGACCGGCTGCCTGCTCAAGGTTGCCGAGGACGATTTGCGTCATGCGGTCATGCAATACATCAGCAATCTGCTGCGCTTGGGCGTCGCTGAACTGACCGGCAACGTAGAACGCGATGCCGCGCTCCAGACGCTGGATCTTGCTCAGGCCGCAGTTGCGGGCAATGTCGCTGGCCTTGCTCGACCATGGCGAGATGGTACCGAACCGCGGCAACACCAGGAACAGACGGCCGGTCGGCTCTTGAACCGGAACACTTGGACCGTACTTCAGAAGGCGCGCAAGCACCTGCTGTTCGTCGCCGGTCAGGACGCCGGTAACTTCGGCGAAGTGAGCGAATTCAGCATATAAGCCACTGACAGCCGAAACTTTCTGGCTCAGTTGCTCAAGGAGTTTGCTGTGGCGAAAGGCAGAAAGGGCAGGAGCGCCGCGCAGGATCAACATCTTCGGGACAGCCTCGGGAAGGGGTGTGCTTTGAGGCCGTGCATTCTAGCCTAAACCGCCCTCAACATCACCCGAAACGCTACGCACGGTTGCACTCGGGTGTCGATCTGTGTTTCTGCCTCGAGAGTCAAATTTACGGGGCCACTGAACAACGTTAATTTTTACTGTAACAAAATACCCTTCAGGCCCGTTTCTGCGGGGTTTCGGTTGGTTTTGTGATCTCTAGCAGAGTCGCCCTGCACTGTCGAGATATGGCGCCCGCAGTCCTTTGCGTATACTGCGCAAATGTTTTTCCCAACGGCTTTGCGTCCGCGGTACGCCAAATGGCTGATCGCAACCGGACTCTTCCTGATGCTCGGTGGCTGTGTTGATAAACCCAACACACTCGAGCGCGTAAAGGAGGATGGCGTGCTGCGGGTGATTACCCGAAACAGCCCCGCCACCTACTTCCAGGATCGCAGTGGTGAAACCGGCTTCGAATACGAGCTGGTGAAGCGCTTTGCCGACGATTTGGGTGTCGAACTGAAAATCGAGACCGCCGACAACCTTGACGACCTCTTCAACCAGATCGGCAAACCCAACGGGCCGGTGCTGGCGGCTGCCGGTCTGGTCAGCAGCGACCAGCGCAAGCAGCAGGTGCGATTCTCCCACTCCTACCTCGAAGTCACACCGCAGATCATCTATCGCAACGGCCAGTCGCGGCCGACTGACGCCGCAGACCTGGTCGGCAAGAAGATCATGGTGCTCAAGGGCAGTACCCACGCCGAGCAACTGGCCGAGCTGAAACAGAAATTTCCCGGCATCGAATACGAAGAGTCCGACGCTGTCGAGGTGGTCGACCTGTTACGCATGGTCGATGAAGGCCAGATCGACCTGACCTTGGTGGACTCCAACGAAGTGGCGATGAACCAGGTGTATTTCACCAACATCCGCGTGGCCTTCGACCTTGGCGACGCGCGCAGCCAGAGTTGGGCGGTGGGCCCGGGCGAAGACAACAGCCTGCTCAACGAGATCAACAACTATCTGGACAAGGTGCAAAAGAACGGCACCCTGCAGCGCTTGAAAGACCGCTACTACGGCCACGTTGACGTGCTCGGTTACATGGGCGCCACCACGTTTGCCCAGCACTTGCAGCAGCGCCTGCCGAAATACGAACAACACTTCAAGAACTACGCGAAGAAAGAGAAAGTCGACTGGCGCCTGCTCGCAGCCGTCGGTTATCAGGAATCGCTGTGGCAACCGACGGTCACCTCGAAAACCGGCGTGCGCGGCTTGATGATGCTGACCCAGAACACCGCTCAGGCGATGGGTGTATCCAACCGCCTCGATCCGAAGCAGAGCATCATGGGCGGCGCCAAGTACCTGGCTTATATGAAGGATCAGCTTGATGAATCGATCAAGGAGCCGGATCGCACCTGGTTTGCGCTGGCGGCGTACAACGTCGGCAGCGGTCATCTGGATGACGCGCGCAAACTGACGGCCAAGGAAGGTCTTAATCCGGACAAGTGGCTGGACGTAAAGAAAATCCTGCCACGCCTGTCGCAGAAGCAGTGGTACAGCAAAACCCGCTACGGCTACGCCCGAGGCGGCGAGCCCGTGCATTTCGTGGCGAATATCCGTCGTTACTACGACATTCTGACCTGGGTGACCCAACCGCAGCTTGAGGGTGATCAAGTGGCCGAGGGCAACCTGCATGTGCCGGCGATCGACAAGTCCAAGCCGACCCAAGAGCCCGCCCCGCTCTAACAAACAACAGAGAACCCCTGAGGGAGCGAGCTTGCTCGCGAATGCGGTGTATCAGTTAAATAATAGGTCGACTGACACTATGCTTTCGCGAGCAAGCTCGCTCCCGCAGGGTTTTGTGTTGGTGCTTAAGCTTTTGCAGCCGCCAGAATCAGCGCTTTCATCTCAGCCACTGCAGACTTGAAACCCACGAACAACGCATGCGCCACCAGCGCATGGCCGATGTTCAATTCGTTGATGCCCTTGATCGCCGCCACCGCTTCAACGTTGTGGTAGTGCAGACCGTGACCGGCATTGACGATCAGCCCCTGCGCCAGGCCAAAAGCCACACCGTCTGCCACACGCTTCAACTCTTCAGCGATTTGCGTCGGGGTTTCAGCGTCGGCATACCGTCCGGTGTGCAGTTCAATCGCCGGTGCGCCGACACGTTTGGACGCAGCAATCTGGCGCTCGTCGGCGTCGATGAACAGCGACACTTCGCTGCCGATTTTCGACAGACGCTCAACCGCTGCCTTGATCCGCGCTTCCTGCCCCGCCACGTCCAGACCGCCTTCGGTGGTCAGTTCCTGACGGGTTTCCGGTACCAGGCAGATGTGCGCCGGGCGGATAAGCTCGGCGAACACCATCATTTCTTCGGTGACGCCCATTTCGAAGTTCATGCGGGTTTGCAGCACATCCTTGAGCAGCAGCACATCGCGTTCTTGAATGTGGCGGCGGTCTTCACGCAGGTGCACGGTGATGCCGTCGGCGCCCGCCTCTTCCGCGTCCAGCGCAGCCTTGACCGGATCAGGATAGCGCGTGCCACGGGCCTGACGCAGGGTGGCGACGTGGTCGATGTTCACGCCAAGAAGAATGCGATTGCTGGTGGTCACGGATGCGCTCCTGAATTGAGAGATTCGGCGCACAGCATACGGTGAGATCAGGGCTTGCGAAACAGTTCGCGACTGACGAGGGGGCGGCCGCCCAAGTGAACGGCCAATGCCTGACGCATCAAACGCTTGGCAGCGGACAAAGTACCGGGGGCCGACCAATCGGCTTCAGCCATGGCCAGCAGTTCGGTGCCATTGAACAGCCCCGGTTGCAACAGATAGACGCGCTCAAGCCCTGCATCCACTTGCAGGCGATAAAGTCCGTCCGGCGCGACAGGTTCGCCGTGAACATCAGTGTTCATGGCGAATCCGTAACCAAGATCATCCAGCAATCGCCACTCGAAGGAGCGCAGCAAGGGTTCCAGCGGTCGCCCTTCTGCCAGGGCCGACAGCGTGGCGGCGTAGTGATCGAACACCGCCGGATGCGGATCTTCGGCGGGCAGCAAGCGAATCAACAGCTCGTTGAGATAAAGGCCGCTGAACAGTGCCTCGCCGACCATCCAGGTCGCGGTTCCGGCACTTTCCATGCGCCCGACGTTCTTCAGTTCACCCTTGCCGCGAAACTCCACTTCTAGCGGCACAAACGGCCGCGCCAGTGTCCCGGCCTTGCCCCGCGCACTGCGCAACACCGCCCGCAGCCGACCTTGCGGCGTGAGGAAGTCCACCAAAGCGCTGTTTTCGCGGTAGGCGCGTGAGTGGAGGACGTAGGCGGGTTGGGCGGGAGGTGGGGTTTGCGACATTGGGTTCTCGATGAAGAAACGCAGTTTTACACACAACCTGAAACTACTGTGGGAGCGAGCTTGCTCGCGAATGCGGTGCAACAATCAACATCAATGCTGAATGTTACGCCCTCTTCGCGAGCAAGCTCGCTCCCACAATGGATCGATGTACCGCCAGACGGTTTACAGGTCGCCGTAACCCAGCGAACGCAATGCACGCTCGTCGTCGGACCAGCCGCCCTTCACCTTGACCCACAGGTTGAGCATGATCTTGGAGTCGAACAGCAGCTCCATGTCCTTGCGCGCTTCGGTGCCAATGCGTTTGATGCGCTCGCCCTTGTCGCCGATGATGATCTTCTTCTGGCCATCACGCTCAACGAGGATCAAGGCGTGGATGTGCAGAGTCTTGCCCTGCTGCTTGAATTCTTCGATCTCGACGGTGATCTGGTACGGCAGCTCGGCGCCCATCTGACGCATGATTTTCTCGCGCACCAGTTCGGCGGCAAGGAAACGGCTGCTGCGGTCGGTGATCTGGTCTTCCGGGAAGAAGTGATCATTTTCCGGCAGGTGGTTGGCAATCACCTTTTCCAGCGCTTCAAGGTTATGCCCGTGCTGCGCCGAAATCGGGATGATCTGCGCGTTCGGCAGCTGCTCCTGCAACCACGACAGGTGCGGCATCAGCTCGGCCTTGTCTTCGATGCGGTCGGTCTTGTTCAGCGCGACGATCAGCGGGCCGGTCACGTACTGCACGCGCTCCAGCACCATCTGGTCTTCGTCGGTCCACTTGGTGCGGTCAACCACGAAGATCACCACGTCGACGTCTTTCAACGCCGCCGAAGCAGTCTTGTTCATGTAGCGGTTCAGCGCCTTTTCGCCACCCTTGTGCATGCCCGGGGTGTCGACGTAGATCGCTTGCACGTCACCCTCGGTTTTGATCCCGAGCATGTTGTGGCGAGTGGTCTGCGGCTTGCGCGAGGTGATCGCGAGCTTCTGGCCCAGGATGTGGTTCAGCAGCGTGGACTTGCCCACGTTGGGACGGCCGACGATGGCAACATAGCCACAGCGAGTTGCGTTTGTATCAGTCATTGCCATTCTCCACGCCCAAGGCAATCAGTGCTGCGGCGGCCGCTACCTGTTCGGCAATACGACGGCTCACACCCTGACCTCGGCTTTTTTCATTCAGTAAGACAACTTCGCATTCGACGAAGAAGGTTCGGCAGTGCGGCTCACCCTGGATATCCACCACTTCGTAACGTGGCAGGTCGCAACCGCGCGATTGCAGATGTTCCTGCAGGCGGGTCTTGGGATCCTTGTTGGTGTCGACCAGCGTCAGGCCCTCGAACTCGCCGGCCAGCCAGGCCAGTACGCGTTCGCGGGCGACGTCCATGCCGGCGTCGAGGTAAATCGCACCGATCAGGGCTTCAAGGGCGTCGGCCAGAATCGATTCGCGACGAAAACCGCCGCTTTTCAGTTCTCCGGAACCCAGACGCAGATAATCGCCGAGGTCGAAACCGCGAGCCAGTACGGCCAGCGTCTCACCTTTCACCAGACGTGCGCGCAAACGCGACAACTGGCCTTCGCGGGCCAGCGGGAAGCGATCAAACAGTGCTTCGCCGGCGACGAAATTGAGGATGGCGTCACCGAGGAATTCCAGGCGTTCGTTGTTGCGCCCGGCAAAACTGCGGTGCGTAAGGGCCAGGAGCATCAGCTCCTGATCCTTGAAGGTGTAACCGAGCTGACGCTCGAGACGGCTTAATGAGGCGCTCACGGTTTACCCACGCTGTGTTCAAAGCTGGATTCCACCGCCATCGCCGGGATACGGCGCAGGCCTGGGACAATTAACGCTGTGTTCAAAAATTAAATCCTGGCGATTGCGAAGCCGATTGTGTCGACTCCAGAAATGCATTCGGCGCTGTGGTCAACAGCGCCGTGTGTGATTACTTGATCAGGCCAACCCGCGAGAAATTCGGCAAGTGGCTGAGTTTCGGTTCCGGCCAGCTCATCCAGACCGCGAAGGCCTTGCCGACGATATTCTGGTCGGGAACCATGCCCAGCAGATCCTTGGGAATGTTCGGATCATCCCAGTAACGGCTGTCGTTCGAGTTGTCGCGGTTGTCACCCATCATGAAGTAGTGCCCGGCAGGCACTGTCCACGTACGGTCCGGCGGGGTGCGGTAGCGGCTCATTTCCTTGCGGATAAGGTGCTCGGCAGCGCCGAGTTTTTCCTTGTAGAGTTCTGCGCTGCCCAGCGTGCCCGGCTCGGAGCCGACCAGTTGCTCGGCAATCGACTCGCCATTGACGAACAGACGCTTGTCAGCGGTGTACCGCACGGTGTCGCCCGGCAGGCCGACTACACGCTTGATGTAGTTGACGGCAGGGTCACTCGGGTAGCGGAACACCATCACATCGCCACGCTGTGGATCACCGACTTCGATGATTTTCTTGTCGATCACCGGCAGGCGGATCCCGTAAGAAAACTTGTTCACCAGAATGAAGTCGCCGACGTCCAGGGTCGGCTTCATCGAACCGGATGGAATCTGGAACGGCTCCACCAGGAACGAACGCAGCACCAGCACGATGAACAACACCGGGAAGAACGACTTGCCGTACTCAACCAGCAGCGGTTCCTTGTTCAGTTTCTCGACCACCACCCCGTCAGGCTGGCTGACGCTGCCCTGATAGGAGGCAATGGCAGCACGCCGACGCGGCGCGAGGATCAACAGATCAAGCAACGCCAACAGGCCGCAGACGAACACGGCGATGACCAGCAACAGCGGGAAATTTAGTGACATAGGACCTAACTATCCAACCTGAGCACTGCAAGGAAAGCTTCTTGTGGAATTTCCACGTTGCCGACCTGCTTCATGCGTTTCTTACCGGCCTTTTGCTTCTCCAGCAGTTTCTTCTTACGGCTGACGTCACCACCGTAGCATTTGGCCAATACGTTCTTTCTGAGTGCCTTGACGGTTGTCCGGGCAACGATCTGACCACCAATGGCGGCCTGGATCGCGACGTCGAACATCTGACGCGGAATCAGTTCTTTCATCTTCTCGGTCAACTGGCGACCTTTGTAGTGCGAGTTGTCACGGTGCACGATCAACGCCAGGGCATCGACCTTGTCGCCGTTGATCAGCACATCCAGTTTCACCAGATTAGCCGATTGGTAACGATCGAAATGGTAGTCCAGCGAAGCATAGCCGCGGCTGGTGGATTTGAGACGGTCGAAGAAGTCCAGGACCACTTCGTTCATCGGCAGGTCGTAGGTGACCTGCACCTGATTGCCGAGGAACAGCATGTCGACTTGAACGCCACGCTTCTCGATGCACAGGGTGATGACGTTGCCCAAGTGTTCCTGCGGCACCAGAATATTGGCCCGCACAATCGGCTCGCGCATGTCTTCGATCGACGACACATCCGGAAGCTTGGATGGGTTGTCGACGTAAATCGTTTCACCGGTTTTGAGCAGCAGCTCGAAAATTACCGTCGGCGCCGTGGTAATCAGGTCCAGGTTGTACTCGCGCTCGAGTCGCTCCTGGATGATTTCCATGTGCAGCATGCCGAGGAAGCCGCAACGGAAGCCGAAGCCCAGTGCATCGGAGCTTTCCGGGGTGTATTGCAGCGACGAGTCGTTGAGGGTCAACTTCTGCAACGCTTCGCGGAAATCTTCGAAGTCGTCGGAGCTGACCGGGAACAGACCGGCGTAAACCTGCGGCTGGATGCGCTTGAAGCCTGGCAGCACTTCAACGTCCGGCGTCGAGCTCAGCGTCAGGGTGTCACCCACCGGCGCACCGTGAATGTCCTTGATGCTGGCGATGATGAAGCCCACTTCGCCGGCCTTCAGATCAGCCGTGGCGGTATGTTTCGGGTTGAACACGCCAACGCTGTCGACCAGATGGATCTTGCCGGTGGACTTGACGAGGATCTTGTCGCCCTTCTTCACGCGGCCATGACGCACACGCACCAGGGAAACAACGCCCAGGTAGTTGTCGAACCAGGAATCGATGATCAACGCTTGCAGCGGATCTTCGATGTTGCCGGTTGGCGCAGGAATGGTATGCACCAGACGCTCGAGCACTTCGTCGACACCCAGGCCGGTTTTGGCGCTGCAGGTGACGGCGTCGGTGGCGTCGATGCCGATGATCTTCTCGATCTCGTCCTTGACGCGATCAGGGTCGGCCTGTGGCAGGTCGATCTTGTTCAGTACCGGCATGACCTCAAGGCCCTGCTCGATCGCGGTGTAGCAGTTGGCCACGGACTGGGCTTCAACACCCTGACCGGCGTCGACTACCAGCAATGCACCTTCGCACGCGGCCAGGGAACGGCTGACTTCGTAGGTGAAGTCGACGTGGCCCGGGGTGTCAATGAAGTTCAGCTGATATTTGATGCCGTCTTTGGCGGTGTAATAAAGGGTGACGCTGTGGGCCTTGATGGTGATCCCGCGTTCACGCTCCAGGTCCATGGAATCCAGTACCTGGGCTTCCATTTCACGCTCGGCCAGGCCGCCGCACATCTGGATGAAGCGATCGGCCAGCGTCGACTTGCCATGGTCAATGTGGGCGATGATGGAGAAATTGCGGATATGACTCAAATCACTCACGGATCAACACTCAAAAAGGCTGCAGGCATAGCCCGCCGAAAAATAGCCGGGAATTGTACCTGATACACGGCGCAAGCGTCACGCTCACCTGTCACCCGGATGGCATGCAAAAACGCCCCGATCTGTCGACCGAGGCGTTTTCAAGGTTAAACGGTGGATGAAAGCTTGTTCATCAACCGGCTCGTCTAAGCAGCCAGACACCCGCCAGCGCACAGACCCCGGCCGGTACCAGCACCGCAAACAACGGCGAGAAACCGAACACCAGGCTCGATGGGCCGAGCAAATCCTGGACGATGCGGAAGGTGAAACCCACCAACACACCCGTGAACACACGCTGACCCAATGTCACCGAACGCAACGGGCCAAAGATAAAGGAGATCGCCATCAGTACCAGTGCAGCGGTCACCAGCGGCTGCAACACCTTGACCCAAAATGCCAGCCAGTAACGACCGTTGCTCAGGCCCTGCTCGGCCAGATAGTGGATGTAACCCCACAAACCGCTGATCGACAGCGATTCCGGCGCCATGACCACGGTGCTGAGCAATTGCGGGCTCAGTGCCACATCCCAACGCTCGGTTGGCATGTTCACGACTTCAGTGCTGCGCTCATTGAACCTGGTGGTCGACACGTCGCTGAGCTGCCAGTGATCGCCGTCGAACTCGGCCTTTTTGGCAAAGCTCGAACTCAGCAGATGGCGCTCCTTGTCGAAGTGGTAGCGGGTCACGCCATACAACAGACCGTTGGGTTGCACGGCGTTGATGTGGATGAACTCTTCACCCTGACGGTGCCACATGCCGTGCTTGGCGCTTTGCGCGTCGCCACTGCCCTGAGCCAGCGAGCGGTTGGCCTGGGCCATGCTTTCGGTAGCTGGCGCGACGTATTCGCCGATCAGCACGCCGGCCAGCATCAGCACCAGCATTGGCTTCATCACCGCCCAGACGATACGGCCGATGGAGACGCCCGCGGCGCGCATCACGGTCAGCTCGCTGCTGCTGGCCAGACTGCCCAGACCGATCAGGCAACCGATCAACGCCGCCATCGGCAGCATTTCGTAAAGACGACGCGGTGCAGTCAGCAGCACGAAGCTCAGCACGTCAACCAAGGTGTAGGTTTCGCTGACGTCGCCCATTTCATCGATGAAGGCAAACAGTGTCGCCAGGCCAAGAATGATCGCCAGCACAGCGATGATCGCCATGAACACGCTGCTGCCGATGTAGCGGTCGAGTTTAACCACGAGCCACCTCCAGCGCAGCGGCGCGACGGCTGGCCATCTTCAGGCGCAGCGGCTCCCAATAGAGCAGGCCGAGGCCGATGAACAGGAAGATCGCATGCACCCACCACAAGCCGAGCGTCGGGTGGATCTTGCCTTTTTCAAGGGCGCCGCGCGCGGCAATCAGGATGGTCAGGTAAGCCATATAAAGAAGAATCGCCGGCAGAAGCTTGAGGAAGCGCCCTTGACGCGGGTTGACTCGCGACAGCGGCACCGCCATCAGGGTCACGATAAACACCAGCAACGGCAAGGACAGGCGCCATTGCAGTTCGGTCTTGGAGCGGATGTCGTCACTGCCCAGCAAAGACGAGGTCGGCATGGCGTCACGGTCGGTGACTTCTTCGCTGACGTCCGGCTTGGGCAGCAGCACGCCATAGTTCTCGTAATGAATGGCGCGGTAATCAGCCTGGCCCGGGCTGCCGTCGTAGCGATAGCCGTTATCGAGGATCAGGTAGCGATTGCCGTCGGGGCGGATTTCCTGGCGACCCGATTCAGCCACCAGCACGGAAATCCCACGGTCTTTCTGATCGGCGCCGAGGTTCTTCTGCGAGATGAACACGCCGCCCAGATTGACGCGATCATCGCTCAGGGTTTCGGTGTAAGTCACCCGTGTGCCGTCGCGCAGGGCCTGGAAGCGACCAGGCTCCAGGGTGTCGAATTCGGTCAACGCGTCCTGCTTGTTCAGCAGCAACTGGAACTGGTTGGCACCTTGCGGCGCCAGACCCAGGCTCAGCCAGGCCACGACCAGCGCAACCAGCGTCGCCGGAAACAGGGTCATGCGCAGCAACTTCTGCTGACTCATGCCGGTGGCCGAGAGCACGGTCATTTCGCTTTCGAGGTACAGGCGCCCGTAGGCCAGCAGGATCCCGAGGAACAGGCCCAGCGGCAGGATCAGTTGCAGGAAGCCCGGCAGGCGAAAGCCCATGATCAGGAACAGCGAGCCCGGATCGAGCTGACCGGCAGCGGCCTGCGCGAGGTATTTGATGAAGCGACCGCTCATGATAATGACCAGCAGCACCGCACTCACGGCACTGAGGGTCAACAGAACTTCGCGGGACAGATAACGGAAGACGATCAAACCAGACACTCCAGGGTTGTCAGGCTAAGGCGGCCAAACAAGCAAACACACCGACCGGCCCGCAACGCAGAGCCGTCGGAAAAAGATGCGGCATTATCCTGTGATTGAGGGCCCCTGTCACTGCGCACACTCATCCACGCACGCAATACGTTGAAGATCGTCCAGCCGAGGGTTGTCAGGCGCGGGGAGCGAGGTTCAAACTGCGGCCCTTGTCGCAGGCTTTGGCCTGCGCCTCTTCTATTTATAAGCAGGCGACTGCGGACACCGTCGAACGCCTGTGTGTTGACCATTCATTCAGGGATCCGGACATGGAACTGGTTGTAAAAAGCGTTAGCCCAGAAACGTTGAAAACCGCCACCCTGGTGGTTGCAGTCGGCGAAGGCCGCAAACTCGGCGCTGCTGCCCAACAGGTCGACGAACTGAGCGGTGGCGCCATCAGCGCCGTCCTCAAGCGTGGCGATCTGGCCGGCAAGGTCGGTCAGAGCCTGCTGCTGCACAGCCTGCCGAACCTCAAAGCCGAGCGCGTGTTGCTGGTCGGCCTCGGCAAAGATGAAGAACTGGGCGATCGCCCGTTCCGCAAAATCGTGGCCGGCATCCTCAATACCCTGAAAGGCCTGAATGGCAGCGATGCCGTGCTGGCGCTGGACGAAGTCATCGTCAAGGGTCGCGACAGCTACGGTAAAACCCGTCTGCTGGCCGAAACCCTGGTCGACGGCGAATACAGCTTCGATCAGTTCAAGAGCGTGAAAGCCGAACCGCGCGCCCTGAAAAAAATCACCCTGCTGACCATCAAGGCTGCACAAGCCGAAGTACAGCGCGCCGTGACCCACGCCACTGCAATCGCTAACGGCATGGCCTTCACCCGCGACTTGGGCAACCTGCCACCGAACATCTGCCACCCGACGTTCCTTGGCGAGCAAGCCAGGAATCTGGGCAAAGAGTTCAAGGATCTGAAAGTCGAAGTCCTCGACGAGAAGAAGATCAAATCTCTGGGCATGGGCTCGTTCTACGCCGTCGGCCAGGGCAGCGAACAGCCGCCACGCCTGATCGTCATGCAATACAACGGCGGCAAGAAATCCGAGAAGCCCTACGCGCTGGTCGGTAAAGGCATCACGTTCGACACCGGCGGCATCAGCCTGAAACCGGGTGCCGGCATGGACGAAATGAAGTACGACATGGGCGGTGCTGCCAGCGTGTTCGGCACCCTGCGTGCCGTACTTGAGCTGAAATTGCCGATCAACCTGGTGTGCATCCTCGCCTGCGCCGAAAACATGCCAAGCGGCAATGCGACCCGTCCGGGCGACATCGTCACCACCATGAGCGGCCAGACCGTGGAAATCCTCAACACCGACGCCGAAGGCCGTCTGGTGCTGTGCGATGCCCTGACCTACTCCGAGCGCTTCAAGCCGCAAGCGGTGATCGACATCGCCACCCTGACCGGCGCTTGCGTGGTTGCTCTGGGCGCGCACACCTCGGGCCTGCTGGGCAACAACGACGAACTGATCGGCCAACTGCTCAGCGCCGGCCAGACTGCCGACGACCGCGCCTGGCAACTGCCGCTGTTCGACGAGTATCAGGAACAGCTGGACAGCCCGTTCGCCGACATCGCCAACATTGGCGGGCCGAAAGCCGGCACCATCACCGCTGCGTGCTTCCTGTCGCGTTTCACCAAGAACCTCAACTGGGCGCACCTGGACATCGCGGGCACCGCGTGGACCAGCGGCGGCAAGGACAAGGGCGCCACTGGCCGTCCGGTGCCTCTGCTGACCCAATACCTGCTGGACCGCGCCAAAGCCTGAAACCGCTGACGAGCGGCGTCACTTTCGGGTGACGCCGTTTGCCACTCTGGAATCGCAATGACCAAAGTCGACTTCTATATCCTGCCCAGCGCCGATCCTTCCGCGCGCCTGGACTTTGCCTGCAAGCTCACCGAAAAAGCCTGGCGCATGGGCCACCGCATCTACCTGCATTGCAGCGATGCGGCTCAGCGTGACGATCTCGATGCACGCCTGTGGGCGTTCAAGGGTGAGAGCTTCCTACCGCATGGCCCGGCCGACAGCGAACCGGACGGCTTGATTGTCCTGGGACTGGGCGATGACTGCGGTCAGCATCAAGACTTGCTGGTCAATCTCGACCTGAAAGTCCCGGCTTTCGCCAGCAAATTCGCCCGTGTGGCGGAAGTGGTGGTAGAAGACCCGACCATTCGCGCCGCTGCGCGGGAGAGTTTTCGCTTCTACCGCGAACAGGGCTATCCTCTGCAAGACCACCGATTACAGCGACTCTGAGCATTCCAATGGACACGCCGAAACCGCAGCAAAAGTCCGCGCACTTGCTGGATGATCTCGAATCAATCCGCCAGTTGCTCGGCGATGACAACCTGCAACCGCCACTGCTGACCGATACGGTCGAAGACGGTGAACAGGAACAGATTCCGATGTTGTTCGACTCGGTCGGCAACGTCCCCCCCGCCGCTGAACCGCCACCGGTTGCGCAACCTGCCGCCTCTGTCGATAAAGGCCCGGATGCCCTGCTACACCTGGACAGCGAATTGCGCGCCGCCGCGCAATTGATCATGCAAGACGTGATCGACGACTTCGCCCCGCACATCGAAACCGAAATCAAACGCCGCCTCGATGCGCGGATGGAACGGCTGCTCGCCGCAGCTACGAGCGGCAAGCTTTAAGCTGCAAGCCAAAGCCAAAGCCAAAACAACCGCCACTCTCTCCTTGCAGCTTGTGGCTGGTAGCTTGCAGCTGTCCCCACGGCTATACTTCCCGGCTTTTCCTGAATAAATGCCAATAGGGTCCCGCCGCGCATGGATAAGACCTACCAGCCGCACGCCATTGAAACTTCCTGGTACAACACCTGGGAGTCCGAGAACTACTTCGCCCCGCAAGGCGCGGGCGATTCCTACACCATCATGATCCCGCCGCCGAACGTCACCGGCAGCCTGCACATGGGTCACGGCTTCAATAACGCGATCATGGATGCCCTGATCCGTTTCCGCCGCATGCAGGGTCGTAACACCCTGTGGCAGCCGGGCACCGACCACGCCGGTATCGCCACGCAGATGCTGGTGGAACGTCAACTCGAAGCCAAGGGCCAGAGCCGTCACGACCTCGGCCGCGAGAAATTCCTCGAGAAAATCTGGGAATGGAAAGATGAATCCGGTGGCAACATCAGCCGTCAGATCCGTCGCCTCGGCTCGTCCGTAGACTGGAGCCGCGAGCGCTTCACCATGGACGACGGTCTTTCCGAAGCGGTTAAAGAAGCGTTCGTGCGCCTGCACGAAGACGGCCTGATCTATCGCGGCAAGCGTCTGGTCAACTGGGACACCAAGCTGCACACGGCCATTTCCGACCTCGAAGTGGAAAACCACGACGAGAAAGGTTTCCTGTGGAACCTCAAGTACCCGCTGGCTGGCGGCGCAAAAACCGCTGAAGGCAACGATTTCCTGATCGTCGCGACCACCCGTCCGGAGACCATGCTCGGCGATTCCGCCGTCGCGGTGAATCCGAACGACGAGCGCTACAAAGCCCTGATCGGCAAGTTTGTCGAGCTGCCACTGGTTGGCCGTCGCATCCCGATCATCGCCGACGATTACTGCGATCCTGAATTCGGCACCGGCTGCGTGAAAATCACCCCGGCCCACGATTTCAACGACTACGAAGTCGGCAAGCGCCACAACCTGCCGCTGCTGAACATCTTCGACAAGAATGCCCACGTACTGCCGGCCTGTCAGGTATTCAACCTCGACGGCACGCTGAACGAAAGCATCGACGGCAAGATCCCGGCTGAATACGCCGGCCTCGATCGTTTCGAAGCGCGCAAGCAGATCGTTGCCGCGTTCGACGCCGCCGGCCTGCTGGTCAGCGTTGACGACCACGCCCTGAAAGTGCCGAAAGGCGACCGCTCCGGCACCATCATCGAGCCGTGGCTGACCGACCAGTGGTACGTGTCGACCAAGCCTCTGGCCGAGCCCGCGATTGCTGCTGTCGAAGACGGCCGCATCCAGTTCGTGCCGAAACAATACGAAAACATGTACTTCTCGTGGATGCGCGACATTCAGGATTGGTGCATCAGCCGTCAGTTGTGGTGGGGCCATCGGATTCCGGCCTGGTACGACGAGTCGGGCAAGGTCTACGTCGGTCGCGATGAAGCCGAAGTGCGTGCCAAGAACAACCTTGGCCCGGACGTTGCGCTGCAACAGGACAACGACGTTCTCGACACCTGGTTCAGTTCGGGTCTGTGGACCTTCTCCACCCTCGGCTGGCCGGAAAAAACCGAGTTCCTGAAGAAATTCCACTCCACCGACGTGCTGGTCACCGGTTTCGACATCATTTTCTTCTGGGTCGCCCGGATGATCATGATGACCATGCACCTGGTGAAGAACGAAGACGGCACGCCGCAAGTGCCGTTCAAGACCGTTTACGTGCATGGTCTGGTGCGTGACGGCCAAGGCCAGAAGATGTCCAAGTCCAAGGGCAACGTCCTTGACCCGCTGGACATCATCGACGGCATCGACCTGGAAACGCTGGTGCAGAAACGCACCTCGGGCCTGATGCAGCCGAAACTGGCGAAGAAGATCGAGAAGCAGACCCGCGACGAGTTCGCCGACGGCATCGCCAGCTATGGCACCGACGCCCTGCGCTTCACCTTCTGCTCGCTGGCGTCCACCGGTCGTGACATCAAGTTCGACATGGGCCGCGTCGAAGGCTATCGCAACTTCTGCAACAAGATCTGGAACGCCGCGCGTTATGTTCTGGACAAGGGCGAAGACTGCGGCCAGAACGGCGAAGCCTACGAGCTGTCGCTGGCAGATCGCTGGATCATCTCGCAACTGCAGCGCACCGAAGCCGAAGTCACCCGTCAACTGGATCAGTTCCGTTTCGACCTCGCGGCGCAAGCGCTGTACGAGTTCATCTGGAACCAGTACTGCGACTGGTATCTGGAATTGTCCAAGCCTGTGCTGTGGGACGAAAACGCTCCGGTCGAGCGCCAGCGCGGCACTCGTCGCACGCTGGTTCGTGTACTGGAAGTGGCGCTGCGTCTGGCGCACCCATTCATGCCGTTCATCACTGAAGAAATCTGGCAGCGCATTGCACCGCTGGCCGGTATTCAGGGCAAGACGATCATGCTGCAACCTTGGCCAGTGGCCAATGAAGAGCGCATCGATCCGGCTGCCGAGAGCGACATCGAGTGGCTCAAGGAGCTGATGCTCGGCACGCGGAACATCCGTGGCGAGATGAACATCGGCCCGGGCAAACCACTGCCGATCTACCTGAAAAACGTCAGCGCCGAAGACCAGCGCCGTTTGACCGAGAACGAAGCGCTGCTAAAGAAGCTGGCGCGTCTGGAATCGATCACCGTCCTGGCCGCTGGCGAAGAAGCACCGCTGTCCGCCACCGCACTGGTCGGCGAGATGGAAGTGCTGGTGCCGATGGCCGGCCTGATCGACAAGGCTGCTGAACTGGCGCGCCTGGACAAGGAAATCCTGCGTCTGCAGGGCGAAGTCCAGCGGGTTGGCGGCAAGCTGTCCAATGCCGGTTTCGTCGACAAGGCCCCGGCCGAAGTCATCGAGAAGGAACGCGCCAAACTGGCCGAGGCTGAACAGGCCCTGGGCAAGTTGGCCGAGCAGCACGCGCGGATTGCCAGCCTGTAACGGCAAATCGCAATGAAAAAGGGAGGCCCGTCATGGCCTCCCTTTTTCGTTTTCGGTTACTCACTCAGGACATGTCTGGCCGTTAGAAAGCCGCACTTCAACCAGCACTAAGGCATTGGGCGAGATAACAACACCCCCATTACCAGGCTTCAGGGAATACCCAGCCCGCAGCCATCCGCTGCCGATGGGTTTAATCGCCGTTTCGTAAGGGCATATCACATCCTGGAACTTGTCGCTGATGGTATCTAACGTGAACGTGAAACTGAATTCGGTTCCCTCGACAGGCTGCGTTTCATCGCGTTCCAAAAAGCCCCGTGTTTCCAGGGTAATAACATCGCCAATCGCCATACCCGGTTGAATCATGACGCGAACGGGAACGCCCTTGACAGGGCTGGGTACACTGCCGCACGAGATCAATCCGTATCTGTCAGCGCTTGGAAAAGTCGGGGCTTGCAATTCAATCATGATTTTTCTCCGGAAAATGTCCTTGAATGAGAAAAGGACGTCCTTCGATTAGGCCGAAAAGAACCCGGGGTGCCTACTGTCATATCTGACAGGTTCCAATGCCTTTTTGGAATAAAAAAACCGCCGCGCCCAACCCATGCACTCATTTGGTCGACTTCTGTATAGATGTGGGACAATACCCGCCACTTTCAGCCATACCCGAATCGACCACGCCCATGAACGCCCCCCGTACACCTCGCCCGCCGCGCAAGAAGCCTGATTCCGCCACCTCGGCCAAAGCCGTGGAACCACGGGAAAAGGCCAGCCTGCACCCGCGCAATCGCCATCAGGGTCGTTACGACTTCCCGGCGCTGATCAAAACCACGCCGGAACTGGCAAAGTTCGTGATCACCAACCCGTACGGCAAGGAAAGCATCGACTTCGCCAGCCCCGACGCGGTGCGCGTGTTCAACCGTGCGCTGCTCAAGTCGTTCTATGGCATTCAGCATTGGGACATTCCGGCAGACTACCTCTGCCCTCCGGTTCCGGGCCGTGCCGATTACGTGCACTTTCTTGCGGACCTGCTGGCGAGCATGAACGAGGGCAAGGTGCCGCGCGGCGCGATCGTCAATGTCCTGGACATTGGCATGGGTGCCAACTGCGTGTATCCGCTGATCGGCAACAGTGAATACCGCTGGCACTTCCTCGGTTCGGAAATCGACCCGACGGCCGTTGCAGCGGCCAAAGCGATTGTCCAGTCGAACGACCTGAGCAAGGTCATCCAGCTGCGCCAGCAGGAGAATCGCAAGCACATCCTGATCGGCTTGCTGGAGCCAGGCGAGCGTTTCGACCTGACCATGTGCAACCCGCCGTTCCATGCCTCGATGGACGAAGCGACCAAGGGCAGCGAGCGCAAATGGCGCGCACTGGGGAAGGCTGATCCGAAACGCAAGTTGCCGGTGCTGAACTTCGGCGGCCAGTCGGCAGAGCTGTGGTGCGAGGGGGGTGAAGCGCGTTTCGTGACGCAACTGATCGCCGAAAGCGCCAATTTCCAGCACAAGGTGCTGTGGTTCAGCACACTGGTGTCGAAAGCCTCGAACCTGCCGCCCATCGAAACCGCGCTGAAAAAGGCTGGCGTACTGGAAAGCCAGGTAGTGGAAATGTCTCAAGGTCAGAAGCAGAGCCGTTTCGTGGCCTGGACCTTCCAGACCAAGTCCGAACAGCAGATCTGGCGTCGCGAGCGCTGGACGCGCTAAGACTGAGTCAATGCTCCTACAGGTCAAATGGTGGGAGCGAGCTTGCTCGCGAAGGCGGTGTGTCATTCAGCAGAGATGTTGGCTGAAACGGTCTCTTCGCGAGCAAGCTCGCTCCCACAGTGATTTACGGCGTTCGTCAGTCAATCGCCAAATCGCAGACACAAAAAAACCGTGCCCGGATCGCTCCGGTGCACGGTTTTTTATTGCTGCGTCTTACTTGTTCACAGCGTCGGTCAGGCCTTTGGCCACAACCAGCTTGATCACTTTCTTCGCAGGGATTTCGATGGCAGCGCCAGTCGAAGGGTTACGGCCAGTGCGGGCAGGACGCTCGGTCACTTTCAGCTTGCCGATACCTGGCAGAGTGATTTCGCCGCCGTTTTCCAGCTGATCGGCAACGATTTGGCCCAGTTGGTCCAGAGCGTTACGCGCGGTGGTTTTCGGCGCGTCGATAGCTTCAGCGATGTCGGCGATCAGTTGGTCTTTAGTAAGAGCCATGTAGTGTTCCTTCCCTATCAAATTCATATGGATTGCAGAGTGCAGTGTCAGCCATCGAGCCCGATCTTCTGGATCTGGCACCCTCGGCGATAACCGCGACGAGTCGGGTTATAGATACCGAAATCAGGGTTTGGTTCGACCTGACAAATGCTGATTGCACGCTTAACGCAGTGACTTCGCGTAAGACCGGGCAAAACTAGCACAGAGACAAGGAAATATCCGCCTCTAGCTACCCATTTGGTCAGCTTTATTGCTCTAAACCGGCAAAAAACTGCATAAGGGCCGCACAGCGCCCAGGATTTGCCCTTCACCCGGCGCCAAAACCAGTGATTGCGGTACACTGGGCGCTTTTTCGGGGGAGCCTGCCCTCCTCCCATCCAACAGCCGAGAAGCCCATGCCGATCCGTCATTGCATCGTCCACCTGATCGACAAAAAACCCGACGGCACGCCCGCAGTTCTGCACGCCCGTGATTCTGAACTGGCGGAGTCGGCGGCCATCGAGAACATGCTCGCCGACCTCAACGAGAGCTACAACGCCAAACAGGGCAAAGCCTGGGGTCTGTTCCATCCGGAATCTGGCGCGTTCCCGTTCAGTGGCTGGCTGAAGGAGTACATGGAAGGTGGCAGGGACTTCACCGCATTCAGCAAAGTGGCGGTCGAGCATCTGCAGAAGCTGATGGAAGAGTCGAACCTGTCGGTCGGTGGCCACGTGCTGTTCGCTCACTATCAGCAAGGCATGACCGATTATCTGGCCATCGCCCTGCTGCACCACAGCGAAGGCGTGGCCGTCACCGACTCGCTGGACGTGACCCCGTCGCGCCATCTCGACCTCGGCCAGCTTCACCTGGCCGCGCGGATCAACGTTTCCGAGTGGCAGAACAACAAGCAGTCCAAGCAGTACATCTCGTTCATCAAAGGCAAAAACGGCAAGAAGGTGTCGGAATACTTCCGCGACTTCATCGGCTGCCAGGAAGGCGTCGACGGCCCGGGCGAGACCCGCACCCTGCTCAAGGCTTTCAGTGACTTCGTCGAGAGCGAAGACCTGCCGGAAGAGTCCGCTCGCGAGAAAACCAAGACGCTGGTCGATTACGCCAGCAGCCAGGCGAAACTCGGCGAGCCAATGGGCCTGGAAGAGCTCTCGGAACTGATCGACGAAGAACGCCCGAAAGCCTTCTACGATCACATCCGCAACAAGGATTACGGCCTGTCGCCAGAGATACCGGCGGACAAACGTACCTTGAATCAATTCCGCCGCTTCACCGGTCGCGCCGAAGGCCTGTCGATCAGCTTTGAGGCACACCTGTTGGGCTCGACGATCGAGTACGACGAAGAGAACGGCACCCTGATGATCAAGGGTCTGCCCACCTCACTGACCGATCAGCTGAAGCGCCGCAACTGATGCTCGGCAATGTGCTGAAGAAGGTCGCGCTGGTTCTGCTGGTGGTCGTGGTTTATCAGAACTGGGGCAAGATCGAGCGGGTGTTCAACCCGTCGCAGATGGTTGCTGAGCAGACGCGGGCGCAGGCCAATGTCGTGCTCTATGCCACAGACTGGTGCGGCTACTGCAAGCAGACCAAACGCTTTCTCGACAGCAAGGGGATTGCGTTCAAGGAGTTCGACATCGAGAAGGATGCCGAGGCGCGCAAGGCGTACGAGGCACTGGGTGGACGCGGGATTCCGCTGATCGATGTGAATGGCACGTTGATTCGCGGGTTTGATCCGGACGAGATCCTCGCTGCCCTGAAATAACCGTGGGAGCGAGCAGGCTCGCCCCCAGGTTTTGCATCTGACTTAAAAAATCAGCGTGCTTCGATACGGAAACCGAACCGCGGGAAGTGCACATGCACCACGCCGCCACGCTCGTCTTCGCGACGCACGATCAGTTCCTCACGACCGGCAAACAGCAACTCACCCACCACCGGATCAACCCCGTAATCCGTCGCGGCAATTGCCACCTGCTGGCCTGCCTTGAACCCGTTCGGGTCAACAAACTGTTCATCCGGCAATGCCGCTGGCGTCGCATTGCGTGCAACCTCCAGCGCCTCCTCGGACGTCATTTCGCTCGCAGCGCCATGCCCGAAGCCCAACACACGTCCCAGCCACGCGACGACGGCTGGATACTCATCCACCAGAGGCGCTGTCACATGGGTCGCCTTGAGAAACCACATCGGGTGCGCCAAAGCAAAGTCGGCGATCGATGGAGCGCCGAACAGGAAGTCACCTTGCTCGCGCTGCAACTGCTGCTCCAGACGCGCCATGATCGTCGGCCATTGATGCTTGGCTTGCTCGGTAGACAAACGCGTGGCGGTGCCGCCACTGAACAGGCCGGCACGGTCGGCCATAAACGCCTTGATCGCTTCCGGCGGTAATTTGCCGAAGCGCACGGCAACCGATTCCGGCTGGAACACCAGGCTGACGGCATGCTGGAACACCACCGAGTCCGCCCACGTCGCGAAGCTGGCGGTGGTCATTTCCTGACCTTCGGGGAAAAACGACGGCTGCGCCTTCTCTTGCTCCAGTCGGCGGGCGATCAACGAAGTGTCGCAATAGATGTCAGCGCCGATCTGCAGCACTGGGGTTTTGCGGTAACCACCGGTCAGGGCGGTCAGATCCGGTTTCGGCATTACCGGCGAGATATTCACCGAGCGCCAAGACAGACCTTTGAAGCCCAGCAGCAGACGGGCCTTCTCGGCAAATGGAGAGGTCGGGTAATGATGCAGAATCAACTCGGACATGCTCGGCTCCGCCGCTCAGAAAGTGAGTCGGCAGCTTAGCGCGCATTTACTTAGCAGCCTACAGATCTGGCTGATGGGAACCGATCAGTCAGATTGATAAGACGCGACCAGACACTCCTTCGCGCTCTTGCGCAGTTTTTTGATCAACCGCTCCTGCCGCAAGGCGTCGCTCTTGTCGCGACAAAGCTCGGTGTAAACCAGTGCCGTGGCCGGGCTGGACAGGAAGAAGCGCGCGCCTTTGCCGCTCTGGTGCTTGGCAAAACGGCGCGCGGGATCGTTGCTGATCCCGCAATACAACGAACCGTTGGCCGCGCGCACGAGGTAGACGAACCAGGACTTGCTCACTGGCTCGACAACATCGACAGATTTTTCGCTAAGGCTGGTCACTTCGGGATCAAGACGCGTAGGAAACAGGCCGCGATCTTATCAGCGACCGGCCTGAAATGCCTTCAGTCCCTTCAGCGCCTGGGCACGCACTGCGTTGCGCACCAGAGGCGTCCAGCCCAGCAGCAGACCTTTGAAACCCAAGGCCTGCCGCGACCAGCGCCACAGATCGAAATGATCGTGGTGCTCGCAGATCTTGCCGTCACGGAACACGAAGCGTGCCTGGATATCGTTGACCACGACGTTGCCGGTCTGGCTGAACAAATACGTCGCCACCCAATGCGCACCGCCGCTGCGCTCATCGGCGCGAACGTTGTCGAAAGTCAGCGAAAAGTCTTTGGCGCGGGTGGTGAGCATTCGCCACATGTCGCCTGCATCGCGCCCACGCAGCTCACCAAAGGCCGGGTCGCTGAACACCACATCTTCGGTGTAACACGCAGCCATGGCCTCGGCGTCGAGGTGCTGGAAAGCCTGATAGAAGCGGGTGATCAACGCAGCATGAGCGTCACTCATGGGCAAACTCCATGGAATGGACAGATTGCCAGCACGATAATCTGCACAGCGCGGAAACACTATCGGCATTCGCCCACCGAATATCTTTCCTGGCCTTCAGGCGACGATAAAACCAGTGGAAGCGAGCAACCTCGTTCCCACTGGAAACTGCGCCATTCAGATTTTTTCGCTTGTGACCTGCACGTACAGCGTCCGCCCGGCGCCGAGGCCCGCGATGATCGCCCCCGTGCCAATGATGCCGAAGATCCAGCCCACCGCATTCCAGCCGCCCGTCCAGTCATGCACAACGCCGACTGCAAACGGCCCCATCGACGCCAGCGTGTAGCCGAAGCCTTGGGCCATGCCCGACAGGTTGGCTGCGACATGGGCGTCACGCGAACGCAGCACGATCAACGTCAGCGCCAGGCTGAATGCACCACCCTGCCCCAGACCGAGCAGAATCGCCCAGCCCCACAGGCCTTCGATCGGCGCATACAGACAACCGAACAGACCGCCGAGGGTCAGCGCCATCACCACCACGATCGCCAGACGCTGATCCTTGCCACGAGTCGCCAGCCACGGCGCCGCAAGTGAACTGGCGAGCTGGACGATCACCGAACCGGACAGCACCAGGCCGGCCTGGGTCGGCGTCAGACCGCGCCCAATCAGGATCGACGGCAACCAGCCGAACACGATGTAGGCCAGCGACGATTGCAGGCCCATGTACAAGGTCACCTGCCACGCCAACGGATCACGCAACAGTCCGCGCACGCGATAAGCGACATTGTGCGCACCGTGTTTCTGGCCGACTTGGGGTAGCCAGAACACCGCAGCGACCAGCGCCGGAATCACCCAGAAACCCAGACCCACGGCCCAGCTGCTGCCGAAGTGTTCACTCAACGGTACGCTCGATCCCGCCGCCATCGCGGCCCCCAGACACAGCGCCATGGTGTAAACGCCCGTCATGGTACCGGCGTGTTTGGCGAAGTCGCGTTTGACGATGCCCGGCAGCAGCACGCCAATGATGCCGATACTGGCACCGCCCAATACGCTGCCGGCAAACAGACCGATCTCACCGAAATTGCTGCGCAGGATGATTCCGCCTGCGAGGGTCAGGAGAATCCCCAACACCACTCGCTCGGCACCAAAACGCCGCGCCAGAATCGGCGCCAGCGGTGCAAACAGGCCGAGGCACAGCACCGGCAACGTGGTCAGCAGACCCGCCTGAGCGGCAGACAGCCCGAGGCTTTTCGAAACATCGCTAAGCAGCGGCGCCAGGCTCGACAGCGCCGGACGCAGGTTCAGCGCCACCAGAATCAAGCCCAGCAGCAACAGCCATGGCCGGCGCACCAGCGGAGGGCTTTGCTGTACGTGTTCGTCATCAGCCTCGGCATCGATCAGCAGCTCTTCGAGCTCTGCCGTGCGTTTCGGGGCTGTGGATATCTCGTTGCGGGGCATGGATTTCTCGGTTTCAAGGTTCATTGATCAACTGCCTGGATAAGGCTTTGGCCCGTTCCGGGTCGCGTTGTTCGACGGCATCGAGCAACTCGATGTGCAGGTCGAACACTTCCTGACGGCGCGGAACGATGTTCAGTGTCTGGCGCAATTGCGCGCCGACGATGCTGGAGAAATAGCGATACAGCTCGCTGAGTGTCGGGTTATGCGCGGCGTCGACCAAACGGCGGTGGAACACCAGATCGCAGGCGATGTAGGTGTCGAGATCGCCGTGGTAATGGCTGCCGCTGGTGCCGAGCGCTTCACGCAAGGCGACGAGGTCTTCATCGGTGCGGCGCAGCGCCGCGAGACCAATGGCTTCGACCTCGAGGATGTGCCGGGTTTCCCGCGCCTGTTCCAGCGAACAACGCGAGAGCGCCTTGAGGGTGTCCAGCGGATCAATCAGCGCACGCAGATAACTGCCGTCGCCCTGGCGAATTTCAATCAACCCGGAAAACGCCAACACGCGCATGGCTTCACGCACGGTATTACGGCTGATGCCCAGCTCGGCGCACAGCTCGGGCTCGGTGGGCAATCGCTCACCGACCTGCCAGGTGCCGCTGTTGATGCGCTGACGCAATTGATCCAAGGCCTGATCGACCAAGGACCGTTTAACGAGAGGAGAAATGTCTGACATAGGATTCGCCCTTTCATCCAATCATAGGATGAATTTTCTGACATGTTAGTCAGACCCGTGTAGGACGGCAACCACCTAGGGTCAATTGGAGGGAAATGAAGCGGGATTTTCGATTAGTCAAAATTACCCTTTAAGGGTAATTTCGGGACAGGGTTTTGGTTTCTTATGGAGAAGAACACGCCCCATTACGACTTGGCGGTGATCAAGGCTGAGGTCCGGCGGCTTGGAAAAAAAGCCTTCACAAAGACCTCGGCAGATTCAGGCGAGTATCTCGGCTTTAGCATCAGCGAGATGCAAGAGATCGTTTTCGAATTGCAGAACAGGATGTTGTACAAATCGATGACCAGCTACGACGATCATCGGGTCTGGCAAGACGTGTATCACACCCATTCACAAGATCTGGAGATTTACATCAAGGTGACCTACCGCCCCGGTGGCGGCCCACCGGTAATCTCCTTCAAGGAGAAAAACCCATGAAAACCCAGCAATGTGTCAGCTGCGGTGCACGTGAGGGAATGAGACATTTTGCAGGGCGCGGCGAAACCCTGAGTGTCAAAGGCATGGAGCGCCGTGTAGATGATCTTTCTGGTTGGGAATGCCAGCAGTGCGGAGAGGTTGAGTGGGATCACGATACCGATAGCGCAGAACGTTATTGTGATGCCGGGGATGAGCTGGTTTTCGCTGCCAGGCAAATGATCGGCGCCGAGATGAAGCGTATTCGGCGCAAATTGCACCTCACGCAAAAAGAGACGGTGCAACTGCTGTCCGGTGGAGGGCATAACGCGTTCTCTCGCTACGAACGCGGCGAAATACTACCGCCCAAGGCGTTGATGCTGCTGATGCGACTATTGGATCGTTACCCGTACTTGCTGACCGATGCGAAAATTCTCGGTGAAGGTGCAGACTTGAGAGGCTTCAAGCACACCATCCACAAAGAACACGAAACCTTCACCGTATCCTGACCCACAAAAAAACAAACCCGGCACAAGGCCGGGTCCGTTTTACACATCAGCCATCAATGCAGAATCTGGCTCAGGAACAGCTTCGTCCGATCATTTTGCGGGTTATCGAAGAAGTCGTTCGGTGCTGCCTGCTCAACGATCTCGCCCTTGTCCATGAAGATCACGCGATTGGCCACGGTGCGGGCAAAGCCCATTTCGTGGGTTACGCAGAGCATGGTCATGCCGTCTTCGGCCAGACCGATCATGGTGTCGAGCACCTCTTTCACCATCTCAGGATCGAGCGCCGAAGTCGGTTCGTCGAACAGCATGATTTTCGGTTTCATGCACAGCGCGCGGGCGATCGCCACACGCTGTTGCTGACCGCCGGACAGTTGCCCCGGATACTTGTGCGCCTGCTCCGGAATGCGTACGCGCTCCAGGTAATGCATGGCGATTTCCTCGGCCTTGCGCTTGGGCATCTTGCGTACCCACATCGGCGCCAGGGTGCAGTTCTGTAAAATGGTCAGGTGCGGGAACAGGTTGAAATGCTGAAACACCATGCCGACTTCACGGCGGATCGCTTCGATCTGCTTGAGGTCGTTGGTCAGTTCCACGCCATCGACGACGATGCGGCCCTGCTGGTGTTCTTCCAGACGATTGAGGCAACGAATGGTGGTCGATTTGCCGGAACCCGACGGGCCGCACAGGACGATACGTTCGCCCTGTTTGACGTTGAGGTTGATGTCTTTGAGCACGTGGAACTGGCCATACCACTTGTTGACGCCCTGCATCTGAATAATGCCTTCAGGGCTCACAGGCTTTTTGATTGCTTCACTCATTACAGAACTCCTAACGCTTGTGGCCAGTGTCGAGCTTGCGTTCCAGATGCATGGAATAGCGCGACATACCAAAACAGAAAATCCAGAACACCAGGGCGGCGAATACGTAGCCTTCGGTGGCCATGCCCAGCCATTTCGGATCGGCAGCGGCTTGCTTGACGCTGTTGAGCAGGTCAAAGAGGCCAATGATGATCACCAGACTGGTGTCCTTGAACAGCGCGATGAAGGTGTTGACGATGCCGGGAATCACCATTTTCAGGGCTTGCGGCAGAATCACCAGGCCCATCGAACGCCAGTAGCCCAGACCCATCGCAGCGGCCGCTTCGTATTGACCTTTCGGGATCGCTTGCAGACCGCCGCGCACCACTTCAGCCACGTAGGCCGACTGGAACAGGATCACGCCGATCAGCGCCCGCAGCAACTTGTCGAAGTTCATGCCCTCGGGCAGGAACAGCGGCAGCATTACCGAAGACATGAACAGCACCGTGATCAACGGCACGCCGCGCCAGAACTCGATGAAGGTCACGCAGACCACCCGAATCGCCGGCATGTTCGACCGTCGACCCAGCGCCAGCACGATGCCAAGCGGCAAGGCGCCAGCGATACCGACGGTGGCGATCACCAGAGTCAGCATCAAGCCGCCCCATTGGCTGGTCGCGACGGTTTGCAGGCCAAATACGCCGCCGTGCAGCAGGCACCAGGCAACAATCGGATAGATCACCAGAAAGCTCAGCCCGTACACCGCTTTACGCGGGAAGCGCGAGATGAACAGTGGCGCCACGCCGATCACTGCCAGCCACACGGTCAGGTCCACGCGCCAGCGCAGGCCGGTCGGGTAGTAGCCATACATGAACTGACCGAAGCGTTGCTGGATGAACACCCAGCAGGCGCCCTCCTTGGTGCAATCGGCCTGGGTGGTGCCGACCCAGTTGGCGTCGAGGATCGCCCACCCCAGAATCGGCGGAACGATCAGGTAGATCAGGTAGAACGCGAACAGCGTCAGCAAGGTGTTGAGCCAGCTGGAGAACATGTTCGCGCGCATCCATGCCACTACGCCGATGCTACTGCTCGGTGGGGGCATGTCGGGTTTGAAAGTATGAGTACTCATGCGCTTTTCCTTACCGCTCGATCAGCGCAATGCGCTTGTTGTACCAGTTCATCAGCAGGGAAATGCTGATACTGATCGCCAGGTACACGCTCATGGTGATCGCAATCACTTCGATCGCCTGACCGGTCTGGTTCAGCACGGTGCCGGCGAACAGCGAAACCATTTCCGGATAACCGATACCGGCGGCCAGCGAGGAGTTCTTCGCCAGGTTCAGGTATTGGCTGGTTAGCGGCGGGATGATCACCCGCAGGGCCTGAGGAATGATCACCTTGCGCAGGGTCGGGCCTTCACGCAAACCGAGCGAACGGGCCGCTTCGGTCTGGCCGTGGCTGACCGACTTGATCCCCGAACGCACGATTTCGGCAATGAACGCCGCGGTGTAAACGGTCAAGGCCAGGGTCAAGGCCAGCAGTTCCGGGATAAGCACCCAGCCGCCAACGAAGTTGAAGCCCTTGAGTTCGGGCATTTCCCAGTGCAGCGGAGCGCCGAAGATCAGCGCGCACAAACTCGGGATCACCAGCAGAATCGCCAGACCCACCCAGAACTTGTGGAACGGCTCACCGGTCGCTTCGAAGCGTTTGTTGGCCCAGCGGCACATCAACCCGATGCCGACAATGGCCATCACGACGCTGATCACGAACGCCCAGAAACCATCAGTTGCCAGCGCGGCCGGCATGTTCAGGCCACGGCTGCTGACAAAGAAAGTGTCGCCGAAGTTGTGGCTGTTGCGCGGTCCCGGCATGGTCAGGAACACCGCGAAGTACCAGAACAGGATTTGCAGCAGGGGCGGAATGTTGCGGAAGACTTCCACATACACGGTCGCCAGCTTGCTGATGATCCAGTTTGGCGAAAGACGCGCGACACCAATGATGAAGCCCAGCAGAGTCGCCAGGATCACGCCGATGATGGTCACCAGCAATGTATTGAGCAGACCGATCACAAACACGCGGGCATAGCTGTCCGCTTCGGTGTAGTCGATCAGGGTTTGAGCGATGCCGAACCCGGCACTGCGCTCCAGAAAGCTGAAGCCGGAGGTGATGCCCCGGTGTTCAAGGTTGGTTTGTGTGTTATCGAACAGGAACCAGCCCAGGGAGACGACGGCCACGATAGTGACGATCTGAAATACCCAGGCGCGCACTCGCGGATCGCTGAGGCTGAGCCTCTGCTTTGGTGCGCCGATTGATTTTTGCATGAAGTGCCCCGGAAAAAATGGAACAAGAACATCACCCGGCGGTTGGCCCGCCGGGTGATAGAACCATTAGCGCACTGGTGGTGCGTACTGAATGCCGCCGTTGTTCCACAGGGCGTTCAGGCCACGGTCGATTTCCAGCGGAGTGTTCTTGCCGAGGTTTTTCTCGAACACTTCACCGTAGTTGCCGACCTGCTTGACGACCTGCACGACCCAGTCCTTCGGCAGTTTCAGGTCTTTGCCGTATTCACCGTCAGCGCCGAGCATACGAGCGACGTCCGGATTCTTGGTGGACTTGGCTTCAGCTTCGACGTTCTTCGAAGTGATGCCGGCCTCTTCAGCGTTGAGCATGGCGTAGCCAGTCCAGCGCACCACGGCCAGCCACTCGTCGTCGCCGTTACGCACGACTGGACCCAGTGGTTCCTTGGAAATGGTTTCCGGCAGAACCACGTAGTCCTTCGGCGAAGCCAGTTTGCTGCGCTGGGCGAACAGCTGGGATTTGTCGGAAGTCAGCACGTCGCAACGACCGGATTCCAGCGACTTGGCGCTTTCATCGGAGGTGTCGAAAGTGATTGGGGTGTATTTCAGACCGTTGCCGCGGAAGTAGTCGGAAACGTTGAGCTCGGTGGTAGTACCGGCCTGGATGCAGATGGTCGCGCCGTCCAGCTCTTTGGCACTCTTCACGCCCAGCTTGTTGTTTACCAGGAAGCCGATGCCGTCATAGTAGGTAATGAAGCCCGGGAATTTCAGGCCCATGCCCGCGTCACGGGAACTGGTCATGGTGGTGTTGCGCGACAGGATGTCGATCTCGCCGGACTGCAGCGCGGTGAAGCGCTCCTTGGCGTTCAACTGACTGAATTTGACCTTGGTGGCGTCGCCGAATACAGCAGCGGCTACTGCGCGGCAGAAGTCAGCGTCAATGCCGAGGATCTTGCCGGTCGCGTCCGGTACCGAGAAGCCCGGCAGACCGTCGCTCACGCCACATTGCACGAAACCTTTCTTCTGCACGGCATCCAGGGTTGCACCCGCCTGAGCGAACCCGCTGACGCCGAGTACTGCTGCTGCAGTCACGATCGCCAGAGTGGATTTCAACATCTTCATTCAAACCTCCAGTTTTGCTCTTGTTGTGTCGGAGCTTGAGTCCAGTCGCACCCTTTTGAGGCGGTGTTGACCCTAGTTGGCTTTTTATTGGGTCAACCGACGTAAAGACCTTCGCTATGAGTGTTTCAGGAGAAAATCCACATCATGGACAACTCACTTCTCACCAATTGGCCGAACGGGCTGTAGCCCTTTCATATTCGCTAAGCCCATGGCGGCCATCGGCGAACATCCATTACCGGATTCTTTGCATCCCATCGTCAGGCGTTCACTGATAGTGTTACCGCCAGACGCGAGATCGGTTGCACGCTTCAAGCCATAGCAAAGCCCGTACCACACCGGCCGCTGAAGCACATAAGCGACAGGTCAATAGCAAAACTTGTACCCTTGCGACATCTTCTTAACGGATCAACCGGGCGCGCACTTCAATCACGCACTCAATGAGAGCGCCCGCACACATTTGGAGCAGCCATGACCGAGCCCTTGATTCTTCAGCCTGTTAAGCCCGCAGACGCCTGCGTGATCTGGCTGCACGGCCTCGGCGCCGACCGCTATGACTTTCTTCCGGTCGCCGAGGCGTTGCAGGAAAGCCTGCTTAGCACACGGTTCGTACTGCCTCAGGCGCCGACCCGTCCAGTGACGATAAATGGCGGTTATGCCATGCCGAGCTGGTACGACATCAAGGCCATGAGCCCGGCGCGGGCGATCGATCGCGATGAACTGGAAGCGTCGGCCGATCACGTCATTGAATTGATCGAAAACGAGCGCGCCAGCGGAATAGACGCCTCGCGGATTTTTCTCGCGGGTTTCTCCCAGGGTGGCGCCGTGGTCTATCACACCGCTTTTGTGAAATGGCAGGGACCGTTGGGTGGCGTGATGGCGTTGTCGACGTATGCGCCAACGTTCAGTGAGCAATTGCAGTTATCTGCCAGCCAGCAACGAATTCCGGTGCTGTCGTTGCACGGTCAGTTCGACAACGTGGTGCAAAACTCCATGGGCCGCACCGCTTATGAGTATCTGAAAGCCCATGGTGTCACCGTGACATGGCAGGAATACCCAATGGAGCACGAAGTGTTACCCGAGGAAATTCGCGACATCGGTACCTGGCTGAGCGAGCGCCTGCGCTGATTATCCGCACAACGACTGCCCTTTGATCATCACACTACGCCGCGCCCGGTTCTTGCATTACACTGGCCGGCGTACATTCCTTAACCAATTGATGAGATGACCGTGCTCGAAGCACTCAAGAAAATGTTCGGTAAAAGCGAGGCTGAGCAGCTCGCGCCAGTTACCCGTGCGCCGTCGCACGCCCCCGGTCATCGCAACGATGCCCCGCAGGCCGACCGCCCCGCTCCCGCAGCGGCACCGAAGCAAGAACCGCAAGCTGCACCGGCCGCGCCAATCGCCGCCGAGCCTGCCCGCAGCGAAGCGCCAAAACCGCTCAAGCCGCGTCGCGAACCCAAGCCCAAGGCTCCGGTCATCCCGTGGAAACTCGAAGACTTCGTCGTCGAACCTCAGGAAGGCAAAACCCGCTTTCACGATTTCAAGCTTTCTCCAGAACTGATGCACGCCATTCAGGATCTGGGCTTTCCTTATTGCACGCCGATCCAGGCACAGGTGCTGGGTTTCACCCTCGCCGGCAAAGACGCCATCGGCCGCGCCCAGACCGGTACCGGTAAAACCGCCGCGTTCCTGATCTCGATCATCACTCAGTTGTTGCAAACCCCGCCGCCGAAAGAACGCTACATGGGCGAACCCCGTGCGCTGATCATCGCGCCGACCCGTGAGCTGGTGGTGCAGATTGCAAAAGACGCCGCTGACCTGACCAAGTACACCGGCCTCAACGTGATGACGTTTGTCGGCGGCATGGATTTCGACAAGCAGCTCAAGCACCTTGAAGCGCGCCACTGCGACATCCTCGTTGCAACACCGGGCCGCCTGCTCGACTTCAACCAGCGCGGCGACGTGCATCTGGACATGGTCGAAGTGATGGTGCTGGACGAAGCCGACCGCATGCTCGACATGGGTTTCATCCCGCAGGTTCGGCAGATCATTCGCCAGACCCCGCCGAAAAGCGAACGTCAGACGCTGCTGTTCTCCGCGACTTTCACCGAAGACGTGATGAACCTCGCCAAGCAGTGGACCACCGACCCGTCGATCGTCGAGATCGAATCGCAGAACGTGGCCAACGAAAACGTCGAGCAGCACATCTTTGCCGTGGCCGCTGCCGACAAATACAAACTGCTCTTCAACCTGGTCAACGATAACGGCTGGGAGCGGGTGATCGTGTTTGCCAACCGCAAAGACGAGGTGCGCCGGATCGAAGAGCGCCTGGTGCGTGATGGCATCAACGCCGCGCAACTGTCTGGCGACGTGCCGCAGCACAAGCGCATCAAGACGCTCGAAGGCTTCCGTGAAGGCAAGATACGCGTACTGGTCGCCACCGATGTTGCCGGTCGCGGCATCCACATCGACGGCATCAGCCACGTCATCAACTTCACCCTGCCGGAAGTCCCGGACGATTACGTGCACCGCATCGGCCGTACCGGTCGTGCCGGCGCCGATGGCGTGTCGATCAGCTTCGCTGGCGAGGACGACTCCTACCAGTTGCCGTCCATCGAAGAGAAGCTTGGCCGCAAGATCAGCTGTGAGACACCTCCCACGCATCTGTTGCGTGCCGTTGAGCGCAAGCGTCCAGAGTAAGTGACACGATAGAAGAGAAGCGCAGCCGGCAACGGACTGCGCTTTTTTTGTGCCCGGCTTTTTTTCCGGAGGACCTTGCCCGACAAAACTAAAAGTCCATAATAGACAAATAAGTTTAGATTTCGCTTTCGGAGCCTGACATGTCCAGTACGCCCTTCGTGATCGACCAAACCCAGGCCCGTGAGCTGCTGGCCCGCATTGATGTGCCGCAGACATTGCGCAAACTGTTCCGCGATCTCGCCGCCGGTCACGCGGTACAACCGGCGCAGCAACTCGTGGAGTTCCCGCAGGGCGCTGGTGACTTCATCAATTACCTGGGTGTACTGGCCGAAGACGGTGTGTACGGCGTGAAGACCTCGCCGTACATCGTCCGCGAGCAAGGCCCGTTGGTGACCGCGTGGACCTTGTTGATGTCGATGCAGACCGGCCAACCCTTGCTGCTGTGCGATGCCGGCGAACTCACCACAGCGCGTACGGCTGCGACCACCGCGGTGGCCGTCGATGCCCTCGCCCCGCTGGATGCGCGGCGACTGGCGATTATCGGCAGCGGCAAAGTTGCACAGGCGCATCTGCATTACGTGAAGTCTTTGCGCGACTGGCAAAGCATCAGCGTCTATTCGCCGAGCCTGCAGGAGGATCCTGAAACCCGGGCGCTGCTCACAGCCGCTGCTCCCGGCCTGACGATTGCAACCCGTCGTGAAGCCGCCCTCGCCGACGCCGATGTGATCATGCTCTGCACTTCGTCAGCGGGGCCGGTGATTGACCCGGCGGCACTGAGCAAACCCGCGCTGATCACCTCGATCAGCACCAACGCCCCCCGCGCCCATGAAGTGCCGCCACAAAGCCTCAACGACATGCAGGTGTTCTGCGACTACCGTCTGACCACGCCGGGCTCGGCGGGCGAGATGCTGATTGCTGTTGAGCAACATGGCTGGAGCACGGACGCGATCATGGGTGATCTCGCCGATCTGCTCAGTGAAAAAGTGCAACGCCCGGATTATCACCGTCACGTGTTTTTCCGCTCGATCGGGCTAGGGCTGGAAGACATCGCCCTGGCGAATGCGATTTATCACCTGAAGCACTGACACCTCGATCCCTGTGGGAGTGGGCTTGCCCGCGATGCAGACGCCTCGGTTCCTCAGAAAAAACCGTAGTGATGCCATCGCGGGCAAGCCCGGCTCCCACAGGATTTGCGACAACTTCAACTTTGCAGTTCAACGTGGAGTTTCTTCATGAGCCAGGCAGATTTCATCATCATCGGCGGCGGGATTGCCGGCGCTTCCACCGGTTTCTGGCTGTCGCCCCACGCCAAAGTGATTGTGCTGGAGCGTGAGTCTCACCCGGCCTATCACTCCACCGGGCGGTCTGCCGCCCTGTTCACCGCGGCTTATGGCACACCGCAGGTACGCGCGCTGACTCAGGCCAGCCGTGAATTTTTCGACCAGCCGCCGGCCGGTTTCTGCGAGCACCCGCTGCTGACCCCGCGCGGCGAGATGACCGTGGACTTCACCGGTGACGCCGCCGAACTCAACAACCAGTACCTGAGCGCCAAAGCCACGGTGCCCGAAATGCAACGGCTCAGTGCTGATGAAGCCTGCGCGCGCCTGCCGATCCTGCGCCGGGAAAAAGTCCACGGGGCGATTTACGACCCGACAGCCTGTGACATTGATACCGACGCCCTGCATCAAGGCTTCCTGCGGGGGATCCGCCGCAACCACGGCGAGGTGCACACCGACTGCCAGGTGCTGGGGCTTGAGCGCGATGCCAACAACGTCTGGCAGGTGCAGACCAATGGTCAGACCTTCAGCGCGCCAGTGATCATCAACGCCGCGGGCGCCTGGGCCGACAAGATCGGCGCATTGGCCGGTGCACGATCGCTGGGCCTGCAACCGAAACGCCGCGCCGCCTTCATCTTCGCCGGGCCAGAAGGTGTCGACATTCATCAGTGGCCGATGCTGGTCAGCCTCGACGAATCCTTCTACATGAAACCTGACGCCGGCATGTTCTTAGGCTCGCCAGCCAACGCGGACCCGGTCGAACCCCACGACGTGCAGCCTGAAGAACTGGACATCGCCATGGGCATCTATCAGATCGAAGAAGCCACGACGCTGACCATCCGCCGCCCGACTCGCACATGGGCCGGCTTGCGCAGTTTCGTCGCCGACGGTGATTTGCTCAGCGGATTCGATGCGCAGGTGCCGGGCTTGTTCTGGGTCGCAGCCCAGGGCGGGTACGGCATCCAGACGTCACCGGCGATGGGCCAGGCCAGCGCCGCACTGGTGCGCGGTCTGCCGTTGCCCGAGCAACTGCGTCAGTTCGGACTGAGCAGCAACATGCTCGCCCCTGCCCGGCTCGGTTAATCCGCGCTGCGGATGACGCGCCCAACCGATTGCGGCAAACTCGCAGCGCCCCTGTTCATGTGGGCGCTGACGCTGCCTGGAGCCCCACTGTCATGACCGCCCCCGAACTCGACCCGGCACTGGATAACTTCCGGGCCATCGCCGACGCCATCGCCACGCTGTTCTTTCCCCACGCCGAAGTGGTGTTGCACGATTTGCGCACGCAAAAAGTCGATTACATCGCCAACAATCTGTCCAAACGCGAGATCGGTGACGAGTCGTCACTTGAAGACATGCTCAGTGAGGATGTCAGCGAGCGGAACATCGGCCCATACGAAAAACTCAACTGGGATGGTCAGAAGATCCGCAGCCTGAGCAGCGTATTGCGCGACAGCGAAGGCCTGCCGCTGGCGGTGCTGTGCATCAATCTGAATATTTCGCTGTTCGAGAATGCCAAGGCTGCGCTGGACCTGTTCCTGTCGCCGAGCAAGCTGATCCCGCAACCGGACTCACTGTTTCGCGATGACTGGCAGGAGCGCATCAACACGTTCCTGCACGCCTGGCTGCGCGAGCGCCAACTGAGCCTGAATCTGCTGACCCGCGATCACAAACGTGAACTGGTGCTGGCGCTGCATGCCGAGGGCGCGTTCAAGGGCAAGAGCGCCTCTAACTACGTGGCCAATGTGCTGAACATGGGCCGGGCGACGGTGTACAAACACCTGAAGGAACTGAAGGGCTAGAGGTTTGCAAAGACAGTAGCGGCCTCTTCGCGAGCAAGCTCGCTCCCACCGGGGATTTGTGAACGCTACAAATCCCCGGTGGGAGCGAGCTTGCTCGCGAAAGCGGACGATCAGTCGCCGTAGATATCAGACTTGAAATACTTCTCGGAAATCTTCTGATACTCGCCACTGGCGCGAATCCCGTCGATGGCGGTATTCAGCTCGCTGACCAACTCACTATTCCCCTTGCGCACCGCAATCCCCGCCCCTTCGCCGACATACTTCGGATCCTTCAGCTCCGGCCCGACAAACGCATAGCCCTTGCCGCGTGGCATCGACAGAAAATCGTTCAGCGGAATGGTGTCGGCAAAAATCGCATCAAGGCGACCGGCGGCCAGGTCCATGTAGATCTCTTCGTTGTTGCTGTAGCGCTTGACGTTGACGCCCTTGGGCTCGAACACCTCGGTGGCATAGCGGTCGGTGGTGGTCGCGCGTTGCACGCCGACGTTCTTGCCTTTGAGGCTGGCGTATTGGTCATCGACCGTGGCGCCGTCCTTCATCACCAGTCGCGAAGAAGTGAAGTAATACTTGTGGGTGAAATCCACCGACTTCTTGCGGTCTTCGTTGATGGTCATGGACGACAGCGCCATGTCGATTTTCTTCACTTTGAGCGAAGGAATCAGACCATCGAATTCACCCTCGACCCACACGCACTTGGCCTTCATCTGCGCGCACAGGGCATTGCCGATGTCGTAGTCGAAACCGACGATTTCGCCTTTGTCGGTTTTCGAGGCGAATGGAGGGTAAGCCGCTTCAATGCCAATGCGCAGGGTTTTCTCGGCGGCGAACACACTGCTGCACGCCAACAGGCTAAGGGCCAGACCGGTGATGAGGGGAAGTGTCTTCATGTTCGTTCTCTCGCGGGTTGTTGTTGGTTTGGCAAGATGAAGAAGAGCAGCTGGGAGCGGGGAGCTACAAGCGGCAAGATTGAAGCTTTTTTGTACTTGGAAATCCATATTGGACTTATAGGTACAAGTCGTCAATCAGGGAGGAGAGAGTGTTTGCGAGGTTTTTGGTGTTGCGGATGACCCCTTCGCGAGCAAGCTCGCTCCCACATTGGATTTGTGAACGGCGCAGATCCACTGTGGGAGCGAGCTTGCTCGCGAAGGCTTACTGAAGGGCGCTACAGGCATTACTTTTTCCAGCGATCCGCCGCCGCATGATCACTGTCGCGTCCTTCTACCCAGCGCGGGCCGTCACTGGTGTTTTCCTTCTTCCAGAACGGTGCGCGGGTTTTCAGGTAATCCATGACGAAAGCGCAGGCGTCGAACGCAGCCTGGCGATGGGCGCTGGCTGCGCCGACAAACACGATGGGCTCGCCCGGTTCCAGCGCGCCGATGCGGTGCAGCACTTCCAGTTTCAGCAACGGCCAGCGCTGCTCGGCCTCAATCGCGATCTTGCCGAGGGCTTTTTCGGTCATGCCCGGATAGTGTTCGAGAAACATCCCCGCCACATCCAGGCCATCGTTGAAGTCGCGCACGTAGCCGACAAAACTCACCACCGCGCCGACGCCGACATTGGCCGCGTGCATCGCGTTGACTTCAGCACCCGGATCGAACGCCGTGGCCTGCACACGAATTGCCATGGATCAGCCTCCGGTCACAGTGGGGAAAAACGCCACTTCGTCACCCTCGACCACCGGCTCGTCGAGCTGGCACAAGTCTTCGTTGCGTGCGCACATCAGGTTCTGCTCGCTCAATACCTCGGCGCCTTCACGCTGCGCCAACAGCGCGCGCACGTCATCGACGGTGGCGAAATCGCCGTCGACCGTTACCGAGTCAACGCCCAGCGCTTCACGGTAACGGGCAAAAAACCTAACGGTCAGCTTCATACTTGATCCGCCTGAAAGTGCCCGCTCTTGCCGCCGACCTTTTCCAGCAGACGCACGCTTTCGATGGTCATCCCGCGATCCACCGCTTTGCACATGTCATAGATAGTCAGTGCGGCGACGCTGGCAGCGGTCAGCGCTTCCATCTCGACGCCGGTCTGCCCGGACAATTTGCAGCGGGCGACGATGCGCACGGTGTCGTCGCCTTCAGCGCTGAGCTCGACTTTGACGCCAGTGAGCATCAGCGGATGGCACAGGGGAATCAGATCGCTGGTTTTCTTCGCCGCCTGAATGCCTGCAATGCGCGCGACAGCAAATACGTCGCCTTTGGGATGGCCGCCACTGACGATCATCTGCAACGTTTCGGGGAGCATGCGCACCAGCGCTTGAGCCGTCGCTTCACGGAACGTCACGGCTTTTTCAGTGACGTCGACCATATTGGCGCGACCTTGGGAATCGAGATGAGTCAGCACGGGGGCCTCCTTGAGGCAGCTACAAGCGGCAAGCTACAAGCGGCAAGTTAAAGCGCAGTAGGCAGGCGTCAGGAAAGCTCGCATTTAAACAGCCGAAAGCCGCAAGCTTCAAGCGGCAAGTGAATTTCACTCGGGCCACTTGTAGCTTGCGGCTTGAAGCTTGTAGCTGCTCCTCTTAGAGGTGAGACTCTGCGTATTCGGCCAGGATCGAGCGAGGCACCCCTTGCAGGGTGATGTGCACACCGTTGGGGAAATCCTTGAAGCGTTCGGTCAGGTAGGTCAGCCCGGAGCTGGTCGCGGACAGGTAAGGGGTGTCGATCTGTGCGAGGTTACCCAGGCACACCACTTTGGAACCGGCGCCGGCACGGGTGATGATGGTTTTCATCTGGTGCGGCGTAAGGTTCTGGCATTCGTCGATCAGGATCAGGCTCTGCTGGAAGCTGCGACCGCGAATGTAGTTGAGCGATTTGAACTGCAACGGCACTTTGCTGAGGATGTAATCGACGCTGCCATGGGTGTTTTCGTCATCCATGTGCAAGGCTTCGAGGTTGTCGGTAATGGCGCCCAGCCAAGGCTCCATTTTTTCCGCTTCGGTGCCAGGCAGGAAACCGATTTCCTGGTCCAGGCCCTGCACGCTGCGGGTGGCGATGATGCGCCGATAACGCTTGCTGACCATGGTCTGCTCAATTGCAGCGGCCAACGCCAGAATGGTTTTACCGGAACCGGCCGCGCCCGACAGGTTGACCAGATGGATGTCCGGATCGAGCAGCGCGTACAGCGCCAGGCTCTGGTAGATGTCACGCGGTTTCAGGCCCCAGGCTTCCTGGTGCAACAGGGGTTCCTGATGCAGATCGAGAATCAGCAAACGGTCTTCGTCAATCTCCTTGATCCAGCCAACAAAGCCCTGTTCATCGATGATGAACTCATTGATATGCACCGCCGGCAAGTTGTCGATCAGCTTCACTTCGTGCCATGTGCGACCGTGATCCTGACGGGTTTCAACCTTGCTCACCAGGTCCCAGAAAGAGCCGGTCATGTTGTGATAACCGTTGGGCAGCAGCGACACGTCATCGACCAGTTGGTCGGTGCTGTAGTCCTCGGCCGCGATCCCGCAGGCGCGCGCCTTGAGGCGCATGTTGATGTCTTTGGTCACCAGAACCACGGGTTTCTGTGGGTCACGGGTGTGCATATCGATGAGTTGGTTGATGATTTTGTTGTCGTTCAGATGCTCGGGCAGAATCAGGTTCGATTCGGCCTGCTTGCTCATCAGAATTGACAGCAAGCCCTTCGGACCGCCCTTGCCGCGCTGAATCGGCACGCCCAGTTCGACGTCCTCGGGGGAGGCATCGCCCAGGGTCTTGTCGATCAGCCGGATCGCCTGACGGCATTCGGCGGCAACGCTGTGATGCCCGCTCTTGAGCTTGTCCAGCTCTTCCAGCACGGTCATCGGGATGGCAACGTGGTGTTCTTCGAAATTAAGCAGGGCGTTTGGATCGTGAATCAATACGTTGGTATCGAGTACATAAAGGATTGGCTGGTTGGAAGGGCTACGTCCGTGATCATCCATACTCGGTCACCTTTGTCAGAGCCATTCGACGCAATACCTCTACAGTGCTGCGCCTCGAAGTGACTGCCGATTCATCTGCCGGGCTTTTATTGAAAGAGGCAGGTGACTTGCACACAAAGTGGGTCTTGGGAGACGCCACCTGTGTTGCAGGTTTCGGCGGTCTGTCTTCGTAATACTCCAAAACCCATGACAGGAAAAAGCACTTTGACGGTTTTTTGAAGTTTATTTTGCAGAGTGACGAAAAGCCCTTGGCGGACCGTCCAGACCCCGCTAAAGTCGGAAGTCCGCCTGCATCGAACTTCGCAAAAAAATCGCCCCAAGCCCAATGTTTCCGGGCTTTCTTCGTTTCTCAGCGAAACCCGTCCAGACAGTCTTCCCAACCGATTCCGCTTTGCGCGGTTTGCGTGATCAGCCACGGCATGGCGGTCTTCACCGCATCCTGTTTCATGTTGAAATTGATCACCCCGTGGCGCCACAGCAGCATCAAGGTCAGCACTCGCTGCGCACTCGGCGGACCTTTGAGTTTGCCTGCGCCGTCCGCGGCATCGATATCCCAAAGCGCCACTTGCAGGCCCTGCGTGTTAAAGAAGTCTTTTGCATCGCTGCGCCGCTGGCCATCCGGCGGACGGAACAGCGGTACATAATTTTCCGGCAGCTTGTTCTTCACCAGATCGGCACTGCGGCGCACCGAATCCTGCCAGTCCTGCCAATGGCTGTGGGAGCGGAACTCCCAACCCTGCACGCCGACGCATTGCTGCGAGAACGTCGCTTGCAGGCCGCTCACGGAACGGTCACCCAGGCGCGCCTGAACATCCTTGCCCAACATGAAGAACGTGCCGCTCATGTTGGCCTTGCGCAGGTACTCGGTGAGCCAGTCGGTGTTGTCCGGTTGTGCGTTGGCAGCGCTGTCGAAAGTCAGCAGAAACAGCCGGTCATGCATCTCGTCGCCGTTGCGCTCATAGTCGCCGAAACGATCGATTTCGCTGCTGGTCTGCGGGAACAACGCAGCCTTGCGCAGCAATTCGTCCAGGTACTGCAGATGGAAGATCCGGCTTGGCTCGGCCCACTTGGTGTAATAGCTGTCATCGCTGACGACGAATTTGGCGGCCTGCTCACGCAGCGTTGGCAAGTCTTCGACGAGGAAGCAGAACGAGGCGTCCTGATCGCAACTTTGCTGGGCGTAGTTGTAGTTGGCAAGCAAGCGCTGCCACAGGCGCTCGCGCAGGCTGTTGACGGCATCCAGATTGACCGTGCGCAGGCCCAGACGCTGAGCCAGCGCGGCCTCCGTCATCGATTCGGTGCCGAGCAAACCGCGGGCAAACATGAGGATTTCCGCCCGTGAAGCGACGTCGAACAGCGTCGGGCTGGTCAGTTGCTCAGGCCAGGTGCCGCGATCCAGCGTCGCCACATCACCCGGCGCCGCGACGGCGCCGGCGCTCAACAGCCAAGCGGTGAATAAAAGAACAATGCGCAATGGGATGTCTCCGTAACAAAACCCGGGCGGCACTATAGCTGATGTGCAGGATTCAAAGACGCTCCCCTCACCCCAGCCCTCTCCCGGGGGGAGAGGGAGCCGATCTTCGTTGATTGCAAAATTTGAGTTCGACTCGATAGCTCAGATCGGCGGATATCGAAAGAACAACCCGGTCGGTCCCCTCTCCCTCCGGGAGAGGGTTAGGGTGAGGGAAAATTCACCAGCCGTCGCAAATGCCCAAGCGTACCCATACCTATAACCCCCATAGCTGGAGTCAACCGCCCCAACCCCCTAGAATCGCCCCCACGATTAAAGGAGACGACTTCATGCTGATGGTGATTTCCCCCGCCAAGACCCTCGATTACGAAACGCCGCCGGCGACCCAGCGCTTCACCCAGCCGCAATATCTGGACCATTCCCAGGAACTGATCCAGCAGTTGCGCGAGCTATCGCCGGCGCAGATCAGCGAGCTGATGCACGTCTCCGACAAGATCGGCGGGCTCAATGCCGCGCGTTTCGGCAGCTGGACGCCAGCGTTCACCCCGGAAAACGCCAAGCAGGCGCTGCTCGCATTCAAGGGTGACGTCTACACCGGCCTCGACGCGCAGTCATTCAGCGAAGCGAATTTCGATTACGCGCAAAAACACCTGCGCATGCTCTCCGGCCTGTATGGCCTGCTGCGCCCACTGGACTTGATGCAACCGTATCGTCTGGAGATGGGCACCAAACTGGCCAACGCGCGCGGCAAGGATCTGTACGCGTTCTGGGGCACGCGCATCAGTGAATGGCTGAATGAAGCATTGGCCGAGCAAGGCGATGACTTGCTGCTCAACCTGGCGTCCAACGAGTACTTCTCGGCTGTCAAACGCACCGCGTTGAATGCGCGAATCATCAATGCGGATTTCAAGGATCTGAAAAACGGCCAGTACAAAATCATCAGCTTCTACGCAAAAAAGGCCCGTGGCCTGATGAGCCGTTTCGTGATCCAGGAAGGCATCAACGATCCCGCCCACCTCAAGCAGTTCGATGTTCAGGGCTATCGCTACAGTGCTGAACAGTCGAAACCGGACAATCTGGTGTTTTTGCGCGATCACGCCCCCGAATAAAGCATGCCTGTTGCACGACTCTTTCCGCCAAGAGTCGTGCAGCTCGCACGATGTCGAAAAACCCTCCCCACCTATCGCCATTTTTATGGCGCCATAAAATCAACACCCTCTTTTCTAATATTAGTTTCACTCGACACTGATCATTTTTTTCAGTAGTGGCACCTAATTTTTTTCACGGTAGTGGCACAAAACTATCTAACGTGATTATTCGCCTGTTATTAAAGGTCGAAAACGAAAGTGCCATCAAAATGAGATTGGTGCCATCTAGGACAATATTTCAAGAAATTTCAGGTTTCGCGATGAGTGGGCAGGAACTTCGTCCAAATGCATAGCTCATACCACCGGTAACGATTCTCGCCGAGTTTGTACGAGATAACTTACGCAGGGCAGATAGTCATGTAACCAAGTTGTCACAGCAACTTGCCTAGATGACTAACTAGTCTGAAAACAAACCGAAGTTCAGGAGATACGCACCATTAATATCCCCTGCAAGGCCGTGGCCACGCCCCTATAAACGTGCTCGCCTGAGTACACAACCGCTTGATTTGTATGACTATTCGCCAGACATCAAGCGCGCAAACCGATTGCACCAAGGTCTCCAACAATGGAGATCGGCTGCATAACAGGGCAGGTCATAACAACAAGGCCTAGTTGCGCACATCTTGAGTGCACTTATTTAGACACTCGAAAATTAGTATGCCTGCACACGGCATTGTGACGCCTGCGCGCCGCACTTTCGAGTGCACTTTTAACGCTGAACACCATTAACTCCGGCCTTCTTTGGCCTGATATATACAGAGGTAATTGCGATGCGCATCAGCATATTTGGTTTGGGTTACGTTGGCGCAGTTTGTGCCGGTTGCCTGTCTGCACGGGGCCATGACGTCGTGGGCGTCGATGTTGCCAAAGACAAGATCGACATGATCAACGCTGGCAAATCTCCGATTGTTGAACCCGGTCTGGGCGAGCTGTTGCAGCAAGGTATTCAGAACGGTCGTCTGCGCGGTACGACTAACTTCGCCGAAGCGATTCGTGACACCGATCTGTCGATGATCTGCGTCGGTACGCCGAGCAAGAAGAACGGCGACCTGGAACTCAACTACATCGAGGCCGTGTGCCGCGAGATCGGTTTTGTCCTGCGTGACAAGACCACCCGCCACACCATCGTGGTGCGCAGCACCGTACTGCCGGGCACTGTCGCAAACGTTGTCATCCCGATCCTCGAAGATTGCTCCGGGAAAAAGGCTGGCGTCGATTTCGGCGTTGCGGTCAACCCTGAGTTCCTGCGTGAATCCACCGCGATTGCCGACTACGACCTGCCACCGATGACCGTCATCGGCGAGTTCGACAAGGCCTCGGGCGACGTTCTGCAATCGCTGTACGAAGAACTCGACGCACCGATCATCCGCAAGGACATCGCCGTTGCCGAGATGATCAAGTACACCTGCAACGTCTGGCACGCCACCAAGGTGACCTTCGCCAACGAGATCGGCAACATCGCCAAAGCCGTCGGCGTCGATGGCCGTGAAGTGATGGACGTGGTCTGCCAGGACAAGACCCTCAACCTGTCCCAGTACTACATGCGCCCAGGCTTTGCTTTCGGCGGTTCTTGCCTGCCCAAAGACGTTCGCGCCCTGACCTACCGCGCCGGCTCGCTGGACGTCGAAGCGCCGCTGCTCAACTCGCTGATGCGCAGCAACGAATCGCAAGTGCAAAACGCCTTCGACATCGTTGAAAGCCACGACAAACGCAAAGTCGCCCTGCTCGGCTTGAGCTTCAAGGCCGGCACCGACGACCTGCGCGAAAGCCCGCTGGTGGAACTGGCCGAAATGCTGATCGGCAAGGGTTACGACCTGAGCATCTACGACAGCAACGTCGAGTACGCCCGTGTTCACGGCGCGAACAAGGACTACATCGAGTCGAAGATCCCGCACGTGTCGTCCCTGCTCAACGCAGACTTCGATTCGGTGATCGACAACTCCGACGTGATCATCCTCGGCAACCGCGACGAGAAATTCCGTGCGCTGGCTCAGCAAGCGCCGGACGGCAAACAGGTTATCGACCTGGTCGGCTTCATGGCCAAAGCCACTGACGCCGGCACCCGTACCGAAGGTATCTGCTGGTAAAGCAGCCCTAAGCGACAAGCCTCGAGCTGCAAGCCAAAGCGTTTTGCTTGCAGCTCGCAGCTTGCGGCTTGAAGCCTTCTCACCTTCGGATGACGGTTATGTCGAACAAGCTCAAACATTTTTTTCTGCAATCCGCCGGCTGGCTTTTTTATCTCAGTCTGCTGATGGGCCTGGCCTTGATGCTGCCCACGTCCACGTTCGACTCCGAGTCGAAGGACTTCATTTTCCTGATTGGCGCCGTGGGTATCTGGCGCTACTCGATGGGTGCAACGCACTTTGTGCGCGGCATGATTTTTCTCTACATCGTCTACCCGCACCTGCGCCGTAAAGTGCGCAAGCTGGGCAAGGCGGCAGATCCGTCGCACGTGTACCTGATGGTCACCAGTTTCCGTATCGACGCGCTGACCACAGCGCAGGTCTACAGCTCGGTGATCCGCGAAGCGATCGACTGCGGACTGCCGACCACGATGGTCTGCTCCATCGTCGAAATGTCCGATGAGCTGCTGGTCAAAGCGCTGTGGGCGCGCATGAATCCGCCGGATCGAGTGAAACTCGACTTCGTGCGCATTCCCGGTACCGGCAAACGCGATGGCCTGGCCTACGGTTTCCGCGCGATCTCCCGGCACCTGCCGGACGACCGCGCCGTCGTCGCCGTCATCGATGGCGACACCGTGCTCGCCGAGGGCGTGGTACGCAAAACCGTGCCGTGGTTCCAGATGTTCGGCAACGTCGGCGGCCTGACTACCAACGAATTCTGCGAGGTGCGCGGCGGCTACATCATGAGCGAATGGCACAAGCTGCGCTTCGCCCAACGCCACATCAACATGTGCTCGATGGCCCTGTCCAAACGCGTCCTGACCATGACCGGCCGGATGTCGGTATTCCGCGCCTCCGTGGTGACCAATCCGGATTTCATCGCTGACGTGGAAAGCGACTCGCTGCAGCACTGGCGCCTGGGCCGTTTCAAGTTTTTGACCGGCGACGACAAGTCGAGCTGGTTCAGCCTGATGCGCCTTGGCTACGACACATTCTATGTGCCGGACGCGGCGATCCACACCGTGGAACACCCGCCGGAAAAGAGCTTCATCAAGGCCAGCCGCAAACTGATGTTCCGCTGGTACGGCAACAACCTGCGCCAGAACTCGCGAGCGCTGGGCCTGGGCATGAAACGCCTCGGCGCCTTCACCTCGTTGGTACTGTTCGACCAGCGCGTGTCGATGTGGACATCGCTGCTCGGCCTGACCGTGGCAATCATCGCCAGCTTCAAGTACGGCACCGCGTTCATCCTGGTGTACCTGCTGTGGATCGGCATCACCCGCCTGATTCTGACGCTGCTGTTGTCCTGCTCCGGTCACCGGATCGGCCCGGCCTACCCGGCGATTCTCTATTACAACCAGATCGTCGGTGCGTTGGTGAAGATCTACGTGTTCTTCCGCCTCGACCAACAATCCTGGACTCGCCAGCCCACTTCCCTGACCCGTGATCTCGCCAGCTTTCAACGTTGGTTCAACACTTGGTCGTCTCGGACCATGACCTTCTCCGCCGGCAGCATTTTTGTCGCCGTGCTGCTGATGATGGTCTGACCCGCCCCTATTGAATTAACAAGGAAATCGCCCCTATGAATACCGCCGTCAACGCCAACGTAGTGCATGAATCCGAAGCCCAGCGCCAGCACGCCCGAGTGAAAATCCCGGCCAAACTGCGTTTCTTCGGCCCTGACCGGACGCCGCTGGAAACCCGCGTGCTGGATCTGTCCGCCGGCGGCCTGGCGTTCAACGCCGGGCAGATGCCGCTGACCATCGGCCAGGTGCACAAGGCTCGCCTGCAGTTTGTGATCGACAACCTCGGTCTGGCCATGGACGTCGAGCTGCAGGTGCGCTCCTTCGACCGCCAGACCGGCCGCGTCGGTTGCCAGTTCCAGAACCTAGAGCCGCAGGATATTTCCACCCTGCGCCACCTGATCACTTCGCACCTGGCCGGCGACATCGTGAGCATGGGTGAAGTACTGGCGACCCTGCAGCGCGACAACTTCACCAAGGCACGCAAGGTCAAGGACGGCGGCCACGGCATGACCCCGTTCGGGCGTCTGAAAGCCGTGACGTTCAGCGCCGGGATCTTCGCGGTCGGTCTGATCGCGGCGGGGTTCATTGCCAAATCGGTGTACGGCATGTACTTCGTCAGCCATGCGCAGGCCGGTCTGGTCAGCGTACCGGGCATGAACATCACCATGCCGCGTGACGGCACCGTGCAGAGCCTGATCAAGTCCGACGGCGTTGCGGCCAAAGGCGCGCCACTGGCGACCTTCAGCACCAGCATGCTCGACGTGCTCAAGGGCCACATGCAGGAAGATCAACTGTCGCCCGCCAAGGTTGAAGAACTGTTCGGCAAGCAAATGACCGGCACCCTCACCTCGCCGTGCGATTGCACCGTGGCCCAGCAACTGGTGGCTGACGGTCAATACGCGAGCAAGGGCGATGTGATCTTCCAACTGGTGCCGCGCAACACCGAGGCCAATGTGGAAGCACGCTTCTCCTATCGCCAGTTCGGCGACGTGCGTCCGGGCACCCCGGTGAGCTTCCAGATCGCCGGCGAAGACAAGATCCGCACCGGCAAGATCGTCAGCAGCACCAGCCTGAAAAGCGCCGACCTGTCCTCAGACATCCGCGTACAGATCAAGCCTGACGAGTCCCTCGACAGCAGCCTCGCCGGCCGTCCGGTGGAAGTGAACAGCGACCGTGGCCCGAACCTGAACTGGCTGATCGACAAAGCCATGGCTGCCGGTCTTTAAGTCGAGGACATGCCTGTGACTATCACCCGTCTTTTCAGAACGCCACGATCCCTGTGGGAGCTGGCTTGCCAGCGATCGGATCAATGTGGTCTGACTGAAACACCGAGTCGCCTGAATCGCTGGCAAGCCAGCTCCCACACAGGATCGGTGTGTGCATTGGCACTGGCAGTCAGCCTCGCCGGTTGCGCCGGCCTGCCCGATCAGCGCCTGGCCAACGAAGCGCTCAAGCGTGGCGACACCGCCACCGCTGCGCAGAATTATCAGCAACTGGCCGATCTGGGCTACAGCGAAGCGCAAGTGGGCCTCGCTGATATCCAGGTCGACAGCCGCGACCCTGCGCAAATGAAACAGGCCGAAGCGACCTATCGCGCAGCGGCCAGCGTTTCGCCGCGTGCCCAGGCCCGTCTGGGTCGCTTGCTGGTGGCCAAGCCCGGTTCGACCGAGGCCGAGCACCACGAAGCCGAAACCCTGCTGAAAAAAGCCGCCGCCAATGGCGAAGGCAACACGTTGATCCCGCTGGCGATGCTCTACCTGCAATACCCGCACAGCTTCCCGAACATCAACGCTCAGCAGCAGATCGATCAGTGGCGCACATCCGGCTACCCGGAAGCAGGTCTGGCGCAGGTGCTGCTGTATCGCACCCAAGGCACTTACGACCAGCATCTGGATGACGTGGAAAAAATCTGCAAAGCCACGCTCAACACCACTGACATCTGCTACGTCGAACTGGCCACGGTCTATCAGAAACGTGCCCAGCCAGAGCAACAGGCCGAGCTGATCAAGCAGATGCAGGCCGGTTACAGCCGCGGCACTGTCACCGCTCAGCGTGTCGATTCGGTCGCCCGTGTGCTGGCCGACTCGACCCTGGGCAAGACTGACGAAAAAACCGCGCAGTCGCTGCTTGAGCCAATTGCTCCGGGCTACCCGGCGTCGTGGGTCACCCTCGCGCAATTGCTCTACGACTTCCCGGAACTGGGCGACGTCGATCAGATGATGAAGTACCTGGACAACGGCCGCGCCGCCGACCAGCCGCGCGCCGAGCTGTTGCTGGGCAAGCTCTACTACGAAGGCAAAGTGGTCCCGGCCGATGCGAAAGTCGCCGAAGAACATTTCCAGAAAGCCGTCGGCCGTGAAGTGGCCGCCGACTATTACCTCGGCCAGATCTATCGCCGTGGTTACCTGGGCAAGGTCTACCCGCAGAAGGCCCTCGACCATCTGCTGACCGCTGCGCGCAACGGCCAGAACAGCGCCGACTTCGCCATTGCCCAACTGTTTTCCCAAGGCAAGGGCACCAAGCCTGATCCGCTCAACGCTTATGTGTTCAGCCAATTGGCCAAAGATCAAAACACCCCGCAGGCCGATGAGCTGGCGACCACGGTCGCAGCCCAATTGCCGCCCGAGCGTATGGCCGAAGCCCAGCGCCTGCTGCAACAGGAGAGGGCCAGCCGTGGCGCCCTGAACCCGAACACGCTGCAACTGCACGCCCTGCAAGAAGAAGACGGCGAGGAAAAACTATGAAGCTCAATCCATTCGTGAAGGCCGGTATTGGCCTCACCTTCGCGCTGATCTGGTCTTGCCCGACACTGGCCGCGATGACTGAAAGCAAGAACTTCGGCCTGGAAGTGAAAGTCACCGGCCAGTCCGAAGACGACCGTGACCTCGGCACCGCCAGTGGCGGCGACGTCAACGGCGTCGGCCTCGACCTGCGTCCGTGGGTCTACGGCGAAAGCGGCGCGTGGAGCGCCTACGCGATGGGCCAAGCGGTGACCTCGACTGACATCATCGAGACCGACACCCTGCAGCAGTCCGACAGCGACGGCACCCAGACCACCGACAACGGTGATCGCAAGACCAAGAAAAACTACCTGGCGATGCGCGAATTCTGGGTCGGCTACAGCGGCCTGACGCCTTACCCGGGCGAGATGCTCAAGCTCGGTCGCCAGCGCCTGCGCAATGACGACGGCCAATGGCGCGACACCAACATCGAAGCGCTGAACTGGACCTTCGACACCACCCTGTTGCGTGCCAACGCCGGTGTTGCCGAACGCTTCAGCGAGTACCGCACTGACCTCAAAGAGCTGGCGCCGAAAGACAAGGATCGCCTCCACGCCTACGCCGATGCCGCTTACCAGTGGACACCGGGTAACTGGGTCGGGATTCGCGGTCACCATACTCACGATGACGGCAAACTCGACTATCCGGAACCTGGCGTTGCCGGCGATTCGCTGGACAAGAAAGAGAATGGCGACATCAGCTGGATCGGCCTCACCGCCGACAGCGACGCCTACAACTGGCGCAACACCAACACCGTCAACTACTGGGGCAGCATCACCGGCATGAGCGGCGACCGCGACACGGTCAACGCACTGAATGCCGATGGCAGCCGTCCGACGCAGGCCAAACGCAGCGATGACGTCAACGGCTGGGCCACTGACATCGGCGTGCGTCTGCGCCTCGATCCGCAGTGGCAAGTCGGTGCCGCCTATGCCCGCGCCAGCGCCGATTACGAACAGACCGGTCTGGAAAGCAACCGCTCGAACTACACCGGTACACGTTCACGCGTTCACCGTTTCGGCGAAGCGTTCCGTGGCGAAATGAACAACATGCAGACCGCTACGTTGTTCGGTTCGTGGATGCTCAATGACGAGTACGACGCCAGCCTGATCTACCACAAATTCTGGCGCGTCGACGGCAACAAGCCAGTCGGCAGCAACGGTATCAACGCCGTCGAGAACAACACCGACGACGTCACCGGCGCCATCTTGTCCAGCACCTCTTTGCCGCTTGAAGACGGCAACAAGGACATGGGGCAGGAGATGGATCTGGTCGTCACCAAGTACTTCAAGCAAGGCCTGTTGCCGGCGGCGTTGAGCCAGTCGATCGATGAGCCTTCGGCCCTGGTGCGTTTCCGTGGCGGCGTGTTCAAGCCGGGCGATGCCTATGGCAAGCAGGTTGATTCGTACATGCACCGTGCGTTCATCGACGTGATCTGGCGCTTCTGATGCCAACCGCCAAGGGAGTGCCCGACATGAACAGTGCCCGCAAAGGCTCACTCAGCCTGCTGGCCGGCGCGATGCTGCTGGCCTCGGCAGGCGCCTTCGCCAGCGTAGAGCCGGCGAAGCCAGCGACCACGGCGAAAGAGCTGCAACAAGCCAAGACCTACACCGTCAGCAGCGCACCGACCGAGGCGCTGAACCTCGCCGCGCCGACACTGCCGGACATCTCCGGCTACACCGCCGAAGCCGCCGCCGCGAAGATCGTTCGCAGCAAAGCGGGCAAGGTCAGCGTGCGCCGGATGATGCAGGAAGACGCCCTGAAGGACTTCATCGGCGGCGACAACAAGATGGCCGAGTGGGTGGTGCGTCAGCACGGTATTCCGCAGGCGATCTTCGTCGACGACGGCTACATGAACCTCAAGGATCTGGCGAAGAAACTGCCCAAGCAGTACTTCAGCGAAACCGCGCCGGGCGTGTACCTGGCGAAGTTGCCGATCGTGGTTGGCCGCAAGGGCATCCTCGAAATCGACGGCCAGACTCAGGAATTGCGCCTGTCCCAAGAGGCCGGGTCGTTCCTGGTCAACGACGGTCAGCTGTTCGTGCGTGATACCAAAATCACTGGCTGGCGCGAGAAGGAAAACGGCCCGGCAACCTTCCGTTCGCCGAAAGAATTCCGCCCGTTCCTGCTCGCCTGGGGTGGTACCGAGACTTACATCGTCAACAGCAAGATGGCCAGCTTCGGCTACGCCAACAGTAAGTCGTACGGTGTGAGTATTTCCCAGTACACGCCAAACATGGCCAAGGTCCTCAAGCGCGCCGAGCCGACTGGCTGGATCGTCGGTTCCGAGTTCTCGGACATGTGGTACGGCTTCTACTGCTATGAAACCCGCGACTTCGTGGTCAAGGGCAACACCTACAAAGACAACATCGTCTATGGCATCGACCCGCACGACCGTTCACACGGCCTGATCATTGCCGAGAACACCGTTTACGGGACGAAGAAGAAGCACGGGATCATCATTTCCCGCGAAGTGAACGACAGCTTCATCTTCAACAACAAAAGCTACGACAACAAACTCTCGGGCCTGGTGATCGACCGGAACAGCGTCAACAACATCATTGCCTACAACGAGATCTACAAGAACCACACCGACGGCATCACCCTCTACGAGTCTGCCGACAATCTGCTGTGGGGCAACAAGGTCATCAGCAACAAGCGCCACGGCATCCGCATTCGTAACAGCGTGAACATTCGCCTCTACGAAAACATCGCCATGGCCAACGGTCTGACCGGCGTCTACGGCCACATCAAAGACCTGACCGACACCGACCGCGACATCAAGCTCGATCCGTTCGATGCACAGGTTTCGCTGATCGTGGTCGGCGGTGAGCTGGCGGCCAATGGCAGCGGCCCGCTGTCGATCGACTCGCCGTTGAGTGTTGAGCTGTATCGCGTATCGATGCTGGCGCCGACCAAATCCAGCGGCATCAGCTTCAACGGCATCCTGGGCGAGCGCCAGGATGAAATTCTTGACCTGCTGGTGCGCCAGCAGAAAGCCGTGCTGATCGACCCTGTCGAACGCCAGACCGAAATGCAGGACTGAGGATAATTTTATGCACCCACACTTGATCAAATTACTCAGCCTGTCGGCCCTGACCATGGGCATTCTGGCGGCCAGCAATGGTGCCCGCGCAGATGAAACCAGCGCCGTCACACCGCCCAAGTTCACCGCTGATCCGTGCTGCAACCTGTGCCCGGAAGCGCATGACGCGAAGAACTACACCACGCGTTATCAGCAGAATTTCACCACGCTGGTACAGGCGCAAGGCGACTGGCTGTTCCGTACCCAGGAAGACCTGCGCACCGAGTTCAACACCACCCCGGCCGGCTACAAACGCATGCAGCAACTGCACGATGCGTTCAAGAGCAAAGGCGTCGAGCTGGTGATCGTTTATCAGCCGACCCGTGGCCTGGTGAACCGCAACAAGCTCAACCCGCAAGAAAAAGCCGCGTTCGATTACGAGAAAGCGTTGGGCAACTACAAGACCATGCTCGGCCGTTTCGCCAAGATGGGTTACGTGGTGCCGGACTTGTCGCCGCTGACCAATGAATCGCTGCCAGACACCTTGCCAGCCCACGATTTCTACTTCCGTGGCGACCAGCACTGGACGCCATACGGCGCACAGCGCACGGCCAAAATCGTCGCCGAGAAGGTCAAGCAGATCCCGGCCTTCGCCGACATTCCCAAGCGTGAATTCGAGACCAAGAAGTCCGGGCGCATGGGCAAGACAGGTACCCTGCACAACATGGCCGGGCAACTGTGCGGCACCAGTTACGCGATCCAGTACATGGACCAGTTCACCACCGAGCCGAAAGGCGAAGCGGGCGACGGCGACCTGTTCGGTGATTCCGGCAACCCGCAAATCACCCTGGTCGGCACTTCGCACAGCGGCAAGAACTACAACTTCGCCGGTTTCCTCGAAGAGTCGATTGGTGCCGACATCCTCAACGTCGCGTTCCCGGGCGGTGGTCTGGAAGGTTCGATGTTGCAGTACCTGGGCAGCGACGAATTCCAGAAAACCCCGCCGAAAATTCTCATCTGGGAATTCTCGCCGCTGTATCGCCTCGACCAGGAAACCATCTACCGCCAGATGATGGCGCTGCTCGACAACGGCTGCGAAGGCAAAGATGCACAGATGACCGGCAGCGCCACACTGAAGCCGGGCAGCAAACAAGAACTGCTGGTCAACAGCAAGAACCTGAACCTGCAAAACAGCAGCCATCAGGTCGACATTCGCTTCGCCGACACCTCGGTGAAAACCCTGCAAGCCACCCTCTGGTACATGAACGGTCGCCACGAGGACATCAAGATCGAGAAGCCGGAAACCTCCGACACCGACGGTCGTTTCGCCTTTGAGTTGCGCACGGACGAAGACTGGGCCTCGCAAAACCTGCTGGCAGTCGAAGTCCAGGGCCCGGAAGCGGGCGCCGCGCCACAGAAAGTCGAAGCGAAAATCTGCAAACGCAACGTATTCCCGGGCGCTGGGCAACAAACCGCTCAGGTCGGGCAATGAGGTCTGCTATGCGAAATCCGAAATTGAAAACTCTTTTAGCGCCGACGCTGCTCGGGCTGGCGATCTTCGCCGGCACCGCGCAGGCCGCCGCGCCATTGCGTCCACCTCAGGGCTATTTCGCCCCGGTGGATAAATTCAAGACTGGCGACAAAAGCGAAGGCTGCGATGCAATGCCGACGCCGTACACCGGCGCGCTGCAATTTCGCAGTAAATACGAAGGCTCGGACAAGGCCCGTTCGACCCTGAACGTGCAGTCGGAAAAAGCCTTCCGCGACACCACCAAAGACATCACCACGCTGGAACGCGGCACCGCCAAACGCGTGATGCAATTCATGCGCGACGGTCGCCCGGAGCAGCTCGAATGCACGCTCAACTGGCTGACCGCGTGGGCCAAGGCTGACGCCTTGATGTCGAAAGACTTCAACCACACCGGCAAGTCGATGCGCAAATGGGCGCTGGGCAGCATGGCCTCTTCGTACATTCGCCTGAAATTCTCCGACTCGCATCCGCTGGCGCAGCATCAGCAGCAAGCGCAGTTGATCGAGGCCTGGTTCAGCAAAATGGCCGACCAGGTCGTCAGCGATTGGGACAACCTGCCGCTGGAAAAAACCAACAACCACTCGTACTGGGCTGCCTGGTCGGTAATGGCGACGTCCATCGCCACCAACCGCCGCGACCTGTTTGACTGGGCAGTGAAGGAATACAAGGTCGGCGTGAATCAGGTCGACGCCGACGGTTTCCTGCCGAACGAACTCAAGCGCCAGCAACGCGCCCTCGCCTACCACAATTACGCCCTGCCGCCGCTGGCGATGATCGCCAGTTTTGCCCAGGTCAATGGCGTCGATCTGCGTCAGGAAAACAACGCTGCGCTAAAACGTCTGGGTGAGCGGGTGCTGTCGGGTGTGAAAGACCCGGATGAATTCGAGAAGAAGAACGGCAAAGAGCAAGACATGGACGACCTCAAGGTCGACTCCAAATTCGCCTGGCTCGAACCGTTCTGCACCCTCTACACCTGCCCGGCCGATGTGATCGAGAAGAAGCGCGACATGCAACCGTTCAAGACCTTCCGCCTTGGCGGGGATCTGACCAAGGTCTACGACCCGTCCCATGAAAAGGGCGGGAAAGGCTCATGAAGCAAGAGCCCCTCACCCTAACCCTCTCCCGGAGGGAGAGGGGACTGACCGAGTTGCTTGGGCGAAATCCGCCGACCTGAAAGTTCGCGCCGAGCTCAGGATCCAGGCAGCTTCATTGGCGACATGAACAACCGAGTCGATCTCCATTTTTGAAAACCATGGAGATCAGGCTCCCTCTCCCTCCGGGAGAGGGCGGGGAGTGAGGGGCGCGGTCTTACGGCCTCCTCGAACCTCAAGGAAACACGCATCACCCCTCCACTACCACGGGGGGTTTGGGGGGGCTTTGGCCCTTGACTGTTGGTTAAAACTGGAGAGATCGGGATGGTATTTTCATCCAACGTGTTCCTGTTTCTGTTCTTGCCGATCTTTCTCGGCATGTACTACCTGAGCGGGATTCGTTATCGCAATCTGCTGCTGCTACTCGCCAGCTACGTGTTCTATGCGTGGTGGCGGGTGGACTTCCTGGCGCTGTTCGCTGCCGTCACGTTGTGGAACTACTGGATCGGCCTGAAAGTCGGTGCTGCCGGCGTGCGGACCAAACCGGCGCAACGCTGGCTGTTGCTCGGCGTGGCAGTGGATCTGTGCATCCTCGGCTACTTCAAGTACGCCAACTTTGGTGTCGACAGCATCAACGCGATGATGACCTCGGTCGGTCTGTCGCCGTTCATCCTGACCCACGTGCTATTGCCGATCGGGATCTCGTTCTACATCTTCGAGTCGATCAGCTACATCATCGACGTGTATCGCGGTGACACCCCGGCGACGCGCAACCTGATCGACTTCGCGGCCTTCGTGGCAATCTTCCCGCACCTGATTGCCGGCCCGGTTCTGCGTTTCCGCGACCTCGCCGACCAGTTCAACAACCGCACGCACACCCTCGACAAGTTCTCCGAGGGCTGCACGCGGTTCATGCAGGGTTTCATCAAGAAGGTCTTCATCGCCGACACCCTGGCGGTAGTTGCCGACCATTGCTTCGCCCTGCAAAACCCGACCACGGGCGATGCCTGGCTGGGTGCGCTGGCGTACACCGCGCAACTGTATTTCGACTTCTCCGGTTACAGCGACATGGCGATCGGTCTGGGTCTGATGATGGGTTTCCGCTTCATGGAAAACTTCAAGCAGCCGTACATCAGTCAGTCGATCACCGAGTTCTGGCGTCGCTGGCACATCAGCCTGTCCACCTGGCTGCGTGACTACCTGTACATCACCCTCGGCGGTAACCGTAAAGGTACATTGATGACCTATCGCAACCTGTTCCTGACCATGCTTCTGGGTGGTCTGTGGCACGGCGCGAACATCACCTACATCGTCTGGGGCGCCTGGCACGGCATGTGGCTGGCCATCGAGAAAGCGCTGGGCCTGAACACCTCGCCACGCAGCCTCAACCCGATCCGCTGGGCCCTGACGTTCCTGCTGGTGGTGATGGGCTGGGTGATCTTCCGCGCAGAGAACCTGCACGTTGCCGGTCGCATGTACGGCGCGATGTTCAGCTTCGGCGAATGGTCGCTGTCGGAACTCAATCAGGCCAGCCTCACCGGTCTGCAAGTGGCAACTCTGGTGGTGGCGTACGTGACGCTGGCGTTCTTCGGCCTGCGTGATCTGTACACCAATCAGCCACCGGTCAAGGCCAAACCTGAAGTCAACGTCGAGGCCGACGGCCCTGCCACTGCAACTCCAGGAATGATCAAAGCGGTGCCCGGCGACAACCCGGCAAGCATCCACGAGCCAGGCTACACCGTCGGCGTCGAAGCCCAGGTGCAACCGGCCTACTGGACCGCTGACTGGTCGCGCTACGCAATGCGCGCCGTGATTCTGCTGCTGTTCATTGCCTCGATTCTCAAACTCTCGGCGCAAAGTTTCTCGCCGTTCCTTTACTTCCAGTTCTGAGGGATCTGACATGACCCGCTCATTACGCATCTTCTACATCGCTCTGTTCCTGGTGACCCTGTTGGTCCTGGGTCTATGGTCGGTTCGCAGCTTCTTCGGCTTCAGCACCAACGCCGACGCGACGGTGCTCAACGGTCGCTGGACCAAGGCTGTGGAAACACACTACGACGAAGAGTTTCCGATCAAGCGTCTTGGCACCAACCTCTGGGCCGCGCTGGATTTCAAACTGTTCAACGAAGGTCGTCCGGGCGTCGTGCTCGGTCGCGATCAGTGGTTGTACAGCGATGAGGAATTCAACCCGATCGTCAACGAAGAGCTGAACCTGCAAGGCAACTACGCGCTGGTCGAAGGCGTGCGCCAGACCCTGAAAGACAAAGGCGTGAAACTGGTGATGGCGATCGTGCCGGCCAAGGTTCGTCTGTACCCGGAGCACCTGGGTGAAGTGAAACCGGCGAGCATTCACGCCAACCTTTACGAGGACTTCCACGCACGGGTTGCGGCGGACAAGATCCTTGCACCCGATCTGCTCAAGCCATTGCAACAGGCCAAGCAGAATGGTCAACAAGTGTTCCTGCGCACCGACACTCACTGGACGCCAGAGGGTGCCGAGGTTGCCGCCAACACCCTGGCCAAGACCATCGCCGACAAGTTCCCGCTCAGCGGCGAGCCGCAGCGTTTCGTCACCACGCCGGCGGAAAAGGTCACGCACAAGGGCGACCTGCGTCTGTTCCTGCCGCTTGACCCACTGTTCGAAAACCTGATGCCGGCGCAAGAGCCGCTGCAAAAGCGCAACACCGTAGCCGCTGGCGAGCAACCTGGCGGTGACGACGCCCTGTTCGCCAACAGCGAAGTGCCGGTCGCGCTGATCGGTACCAGCTACAGCGCCAACCCGAACTGGAACTTCGTCGGTGCGCTGAAACAAGCGCTGCACAGCGACGTCGTGAGCTACGCCGAAGACGGCCACGGCCCGATCCTGCCGATGCTCAGCTACCTCAAAAGCGATGACTTCAAGAACAGCCCGCCACAAGTGCTGATCTGGGAGTTTCCTGAACGTTATCTGGCTGTGAACAACGAAATCGGTGACGCCGACCCGCAGTGGGTCGCAGAGCTTAAACAAGCCGGCGCACGCCAACAAAACGTAGCTGCAAACACTCAATCCGAGACGCCCGACCGGGCGCAAAACTGAAAGAGAGGTACACCATGACTTTCACTACAACTCCTCGCCGTCTCGCTAAAAGCTTCGCTCTGGTTGCTGGCCTCAGCGTGCTGTCCGTATCCGCCTTCGCGGGGGGCGATGCTGCCCTCTACGGCCCTACGGCGCCAAAAGGCTCGAGCTTCGTGCGCATCTATAACGCCAGCAACGCTGAAGTCAGCGCCACCGTTGGCAGCACCAACCTGAGCGATGTTGCGCCACTGGCCAGCAGCGACTTCAGCTTCATGCCGGGCGGCGACTACAGCGCCAAGGTCGGCAGCCAGACCCTGCCGGTGAAACTCGCCGGTGACCATTACTACACCCTGGTCAACAACGCTTCCGGCGCGCCGCAACTGATCGAAGAGCCGCCGTTCAAGAACAAGCAGAAATCCCTGGTGCGCGTGCAGAACCTCAGCGACAAGCCGCTGACCCTGAAGACGGCCGACGGCAAGACTGAAGTGGTCAAAACCGTGGCCGCCAAGGGCCGCGGCGAACGTGAAATCAACCCGGTGAAAGTCAGCCTGGCGCTGTACGAAGGTGACAAGAAAGTCGGCGACGTGAAGCCGGTCGCCCTGGAGCGCGGTGAAGCAGCAGTGCTGTACGTCACCGGTTCCGGCAGCAGCCTGTCGCCAGTCTGGGTGAAACGCCCGGTGTCGACGCGCTAATCAATTTTCCGAACTGACCCGGCTCCCTGTGGGAGCTGGCTTGCCAGCGATGCAGACACCGCGGTTCTGCAGATGCACCGAGGTGATGCCATCGCTGGCAAGCCAGGCTCCCACAGGGACCGAGGTGAGCGTTCGGGTACGAGACAAAAACAAGAGTGAAACGACACAGCGTTCGTGGCTCTAACCCAATCGATTTTATGGAGTAAACAATATGATTCCGGTGATCTTGTCAGGTGGTAGCGGCTCACGTCTTTGGCCGCTTTCGCGTAAGCAGTTCCCTAAGCAATTCCTCGCCCTGACCGGCGAACACACGCTGTTCCAGCAGACCCTGGAACGCCTGGTGTTCGAAGGCATGGACACCCCGATCGTGGTCTGCAACAAGGATCACCGCTTCATCGTCAACGAGCAGTTGGCCAACCGCAAACTGGAATGCCAGCGCATCCTGATGGAACCGTTCGGCCGCAACACCGCGCCGGCCGTGGCGCTGACCGCGATGATGCTGGTCAATGAAGGCCGTGACGAGTTGATGCTGGTGCTGCCGGCCGACCACGTGCTGGAAGACCAGAAAGCCCTGCAACGAGCCTTGGCCCTGGCCACCGTCGCTGCCGAAAACGGCGAAATGGTGCTGTTCGGCGTACCGGCGACCAAACCGGAAACCGGCTACGGCTACATCAAGTCCACCGCTGATTCGCTGCTGCCCGAAGGCGTCAGCCGCGTCTCGCACTTCGTCGAAAAACCTGACGTCAAACGCGCCACCGAGTACGTGCAGTCCGGCGGCTACTACTGGAACAGCGGCATGTTCCTGTTCCGCGCCAGCCGCTTCCTCGAAGAGTTGAAAAAACACGACCCGGACATCTACGACACCTGCCTGCTGACCCTTGAGCGTAGCGCGCAGGATGCCGACACCGTCACGCTGGACGAAGCCACTTTCGCCTGCTGCCCGGACAACTCCATCGACTACTCCGTCATGGAAAAAACCCAGCGTGCCTGCGTCGTGCCGCTGACCGCCGGCTGGAGCGATGTTGGTTGCTGGTCGTCGCTGTGGGAAGTCAACGAGAAAGACGCCAATGGCAACGTCACCAAAGGTGATGTGGTGATTCAGGACAGCAAGAACTGCATGATCCACGGCAACGGCAAACTGGTGTCGGTGATCGGCCTGGAAAACATCGTTGTGGTCGAAACCAAGGACGCGATGATGATTGCCCACAAGGACAAGGTCCAGGGCGTCAAGCAGATGGTCAACACCCTCAACGAGCAGGGCCGCAGCGAAACCCAGAACCACTGCGAAGTCTATCGTCCGTGGGGCTCGTACGACTCGGTAGACATGGGCGGGCGTTTCCAGGTCAAGCACATCTCGGTCAAACCGGGCGCGTGCCTGTCGCTGCAAATGCACCACCACCGCGCCGAACACTGGATCGTGGTCAGCGGCACCGCCGAAGTGACCTGTGATGACAACGTGTTCCTGCTCTGCGAAAACCAGTCGACCTACATCCCGATCGCTTCGGTGCATCGCCTGCGCAACCCGGGCAAGATCCCGCTGGAAATCATCGAAGTGCAGTCCGGTTCGTACCTGGGTGAAGACGATATCGAACGCTTCGAAGATATCTACGGCCGCTCCACCCCGATCGAGCGCGGCGTGTCGGTGAAAACCATCGCGCAGTAAACGATCCGCAAAACATGAAGCCCTCGCCCAGCCCGTTGCGTTCCCTATCCGCAGCGGGTTGGGCTTTTTTTTGCTCAGTGCTCCATCAACAACTCAACGTCCGAACTGCATGGCAAATACAGCCACGGAATCTGCGTTGCGCCGAGCAACGTTTTGCCGGACTTTTACATGACCGATGTAGGCATCTGCACGCTTTCGCGGCGACGTTGCCGGGCCCTTGCCCAACTTTTCCAAGCCTGTATTCACTGCATTCTTGTATTGCCCAAGTACACGAGGGTTGAATTTACTTTCATCGGGGGCAACGCGCATGCTCTCTGCGGAGTCCAAACGCCCGAGCAGAACATAGTCCTTCATGTCTTCCTCGGAGGCGGTGTTCCACTCATCACCAAAGTTCAGATACATGAAATCAGCTACAAAATTCGGGTCCTGGTGTGTGCGCATGGCATGCGCGGCCTCATGAACCACTGTTCGCGTATAAGAAACCCGGTGGCTACGTTCAATATAACTTCGGCTCATCCATATGAAGCTCCCGTCATTGATCGTATTGAATGACATCGCTTCCATACCCGGCATCTGATCGACAAGAAAAATTCGCTGACTGCGTTCATTCGCCAACTTCGTCATGAAGGACTTCAAGTCCCTCATATCTGCCAGCAGCAAGGAAGTGAAGCTGTCTTCATCCCGCGCAGACGAGAAGTCCTGCTCATCAAACATCATCGTTAGAATTTTCCGGGTGGAGAGGCTTAACGAAGGCTGCGACAACGCTTTCTCGGCATTGGTTACCCAATCAAGCCCCAATTTTAATGCTTCGCTCGTTGCATCCCTTTCTTTTGCCGGAAATGAATCAAGCCCCTGGGCGATGATTTCAATACTCCTTTTTTTTGCATAGCTCTCCTGTTGATTCAAAACGTCATAACTATTTGTCCCGTTTTCGTCTTGACGGTTAATGGGTGAGTTCCTGACCATCCGGAACAGATTCAGCCCATCCACAGCCCCTGCGGGATCAGGATTCACCCAGCGCTGCAGCCACGGTATGTAGTACCGAAAACCATAGTAATAAAGCCCCGTCGCATCCCGTTCTTTGCCCGAATAACGAAGGGTTTTGTAACTGACTTCACTGTCCTTGCTCCACGCCGTCTCGCCAAACGGGTGAAATGTTTCCTGACTGATGATGCGGGCATCCTCGCCGAGCTCCAGACTGGTCGAGCCCAAATGATCAGTATGGCTGTACCGATAGAGGTCGTTGGCGCCAGTCGGTGGTGCACTGTCCCAATGTAAAACGTGCACAACGTTGAGGCCGCCCTCGGCGCTGATGACTTGCAGTTGTTCTGCGCTGCCACGCTCACTGCGCAATTCCAGTCCCGGTAAATAGCGTACTTCGCCGACGACGCCGCGAGAGTTCGTCTGTAATGAACGCGTCATGCGCACACGCTGTCCGCCACCGTCGTAAACGTATTGCTCGATGTCATTGAGCCCACTGGCCCGCTCCACCGGCGTAATCGACCGCAAAGCATTACGCAAATCCCACGTCAACGAGCGCCCTGCTTCCAGCGCCCGCAGATTTCCACGGGGATCGAACGCTGCAGCGATTTGCTCTTCTGTGGGCGGTACGTCGTTGCGGTAAGGCAGACAGCGATTGCTGCACCGCGCGGCTTTGAGCTTTCGTCCGCTGCGCATACCCACATGCTGGAGCTCCAGCAGGTTGCCGGATTCGTCGTAGCGATAGCGCTGGCGGTAATTGCTCAACGCCGCCGGATCATTGCGATCCAGAGACTCTGGCCCCTGACTCGCGGCCCCCGCCTCCCACCCGGTGGCCTCGCTCAATTGGTACAAACTGTCGTACGTAAACCGGCTGACGGGGTCGATACGCTGATTGGCGAAATAACGAATCGGCAGTGCCTTGTCCTCAATGCTCAGCACGTTGCCGACCCGGTCATATTCGTAGCGAAGGAGCTGCAAAGCCGCACCGTTGGCCTTTACAGCGCTGCGCTCAAGCAGGCGACCATCTTCGGGCCGATAGGTCAGTGCTGTCAGCACCCCGTTGCCCGCCAACTCCTGCGTGACTTGTCCGTCAGCGTTGTGAGCTATGGCAGAGACCAGCGTTCGCGGCCGGGCTTGATGTTTCAGTTGCAGATGACGGGCGCGTAGACGGCCATCGAGGGTGAATTCGCTGAAATGCCGATGGCCCCGCGCATCGACCTGTTCGATCACCTGGCCCTGTGGCCCGAAACGCCATTGGGTCGTTGCACCCTCGCCGGGTTCCAACAACCGCGCCCGTTCATCAATCGGTTCGGGCCAGTCCGGGATAACGGGTTGCGGGGTGAAGTGTCGGTTGTTTTCGCTGCATTGGCCGCTGATGGAAAAGGTTTCGAACAGCAGACTGCCCGCCGGATCATCGTGGCGAAGCAACTGGCCGAGCTGGTTGCGGGTCGGGTCAGCCGTCTCGGGCTGGCCATACATGAAACGCTCGACGCATAGACGAGGCTGCGACTCGCCTTCTTCAAACACCGCCAACGGACGCAGCAGCAGATCGTGTTGTGTTTCGCGACGAGTGCCTCGACTGTCCCAATCGAACAGCACGTGCGCACCCACACCGTGCAAGACGATCTGCATGCCGGCATCAACGCTGTCCGAGCGCAGCATCTGGCCGTTCAGCAAATACACCGAGGTCAGATTGGCCGGAGTCTGCGGATCGCTCATGTGCAGCGACCACAAACGTGGATCCCACTGGGCGACAGCGCGCCCGGCTACGTCATGCAGCGTGCGGTTGACGCGGGTTTGAACAGGCTCATCCACCTCGGTGCGCCAATAGTCGACCCTACGAACCGGCAACCCACGCGGGTCGTGCGCCGAAAGCGTCGGTGTTCTGCTGTGCACGTTCATGTGGTTTGCTCCGCACGGTCGCGACGTCCTTTTCGTCTGTCGGCATCACAGCAGTCGGACGGCATGAATGCCTACTGTCAGAAATTACAGTTCCGACCAACGGTGCATTCGCTTGCGCAACGAATGTCTATTGGGGCGTCCCTTAGGTAGGATGGTGCGCAAGAGTTCAAGGAGCGTTCAAACATGTTCATCGGCGTCCTGCTGGTCATCACCTGGCTGATCCTGTTGCTGCGCTACCCCGCCAAGGCGCTACCGGTTTCGGTCGCAGCGGCTGTCGGTCTCGCGCTGGTGGCGATGTGGGTGGTGTGGCTGGACAACCGCGAGGTCAAGCAACTGGCACGTCTGGAACTGCGCATCAGCTATGCACCCGAACAATGCCCGGCAGATCGACCGCTGCAACTGAAGATGAACAACGGCAACGACGTCCCGCTGACCGAACTGCGCTGGCGCATCGGCGCTTATGCGCCGGGCGATACCGTCAATCTGGCCGATAACCAATACACCGCGCCACGCTATCGCGGCCCCGGCGAATTGCAGGCTGGTGGCAGTTGGGAAGATTGCGTGCCGATGCCGCCGCTGCGGCCCGGTTATCGCCCGCAAACCCTGGAATTTCGCGCCGAGCGATTGCAGGGCAGCTTCTCCGACTGATCCCCTTCCCCACCGTTTTGCACAAGGAACGCGCCATGCCTGTTGCGTTGATCACCGGTTGTTCCAGCGGCATCGGCCGCGCCTTGGCGGATGTTTTCACAAACGCCGGTTACGAAGTCTGGGCCACCGCGCGCAAGCCTGAAGATGTCGCCGCGCTGACGTCAGCCGGGTTTATTGCGGTGCAGCTCGACGTCAATGACGGCGCGGCACTGGCGCAACTTGGCGAGCGAATCAATCAGCAACACGGCGGCCTCGATGTGCTGATCAACAACGCCGGTTACGGCGCGATGGGCCCGCTGCTCGACGGCGGCGTGCCCGCCATGCAGCGTCAATTCGAAACCAACGTGTTCTCGATTGTCGGGGTCACCCGCGCACTGTTTCCGGTGCTGCGCCGGGGCAAAGGGCTTGTCGTGAATATTGGCAGTGTGTCCGGTGTTCTGGTCACGCCATTCGCGGGCGCCTACTGTGCCTCGAAAGCTGCCGTACATGCCTTGAGCGACGCGTTGCGTATGGAGCTGGCACCGTTCGGCATCCGCGTGATGGAAGTCCAGCCCGGGGCGATTCAGTCGAGTTTCGCAAAGAATGCCGGGCATGAGGCCGAGCAGTTGATCAACGAGCAGTCACCGTGGTTTCCCCTGCGTGAAGGCATTCGCGCGCGGGCCAAGGCGTCGCAGGACAAGCCGACGCCGGCCAGCGAATTTGCGGCGCAATTGCTGAAGGCTGTGCAACAAAGCAAACCACCACGGCTGATCCGCATCGGCAATGGCAGCCGGGCGTTGCCGTTGTTGGCGGCGTTACTGCCTAAAGGTTTGCTGGAGTCAGCATTGATGAAGCGGTTCGGCTTGCGTGGGCAACTCTGAGAGCGGGTTGAGCCCATCGCGGGCAAGCCCGCTCCCACAGGTTTTTCCGGTGTACTCAAATACCTAAAACGCTGCAAAACCTGTGGGAGCGAGCTTGCTCGCGATGGGGCCGCAGCAATCACCGAAAAATCTCAACCCCAGCCCTTCATGAAATCAATGAACGCCCGCACTTTAAGCGGCAAATGCCGGGTGTCCGGGTACAGCGCGTACACGCCTTGCTGGGCAAAACGGTAGTCCGCCAACAAGCGCTGTAACCGTCCGGCGTCGAGATCTTCCTGGATCAGCCACTGCGGCAGAATGGCCACGCCCTGCCCGGTCAATGCAAATGCCCGCAGCGTTGCCGAGTTGTCCGCAACGATCGCGGTCGTCCCCGGTTTTGGCTGATAGAAATGCTCGCTGCCGGCGGGGTCGGTGACCGTCATTTCCGGTACGCGCCCATGCCCCAGTGTCGGCATCGACTCCAGCACTGCCAGGGTGCTGACGGGAGCAAACTGCTCGACCAATGCCGGCGCCGCCACTGCAAACACCTCGAACGTCGACAACTGCACCGCGCGCAGATTGGAATCGTGCATGCGCCCGAGGCGAATCGCCAGATCAAAACGTTCTGAGATCAGATCCGCGTGGGTCGAGGAGGTCGACAGATGAATATTCAATTGCGGCTGCTGCTGACGAAACACTTCCAGCGCCGGCACCACCTGCGCCAGAGCAAATTCCACGGTGGTGGTGATACGCAGCGTGCCCTTTAGCTGTGAGTGCTCGGAACGGGCCTCCTCGATCGCCAGTCGCGCTTCATCCAGTGTGCGCAGACAGCGCCGATAGAAGCGCTCGCCGGCATCGGTCAGCGCCAGTTGCCGGGTGTTTCGGGTGAGCAACGTGACACCCAGCTCCTCTTCCAGCCGTTTGAGGTTGAAGCTCACCACCGCTCGCGTCTGCCCAAGCGTATCGGCGGCGGCGGTCAGCGACCCGGCCTCGACCACGGCTTTAAAGGTGTCAAAACGGTCCAGGCTGACCATATTCACGGCGCTCCTTGTCAAAATTATTTTGACAAACTAGCAGCCAAACCAGCGTTTTCCTATCGTCAGAAGGGCCCTACCCTGCACGTCTCATCACAGGAAAGTCGCCATGGCCTATCGCTCAAAAGTCGCGCTGGTGTATTTGCTGGGTTTCGCCCTCGACCTGCTCAACATGTTCGCCGCCAGCATTGCCTATCCGGACATCGCCCGGCAGTTGCACGCGTCGGTGACGCAACTGGCGTGGATCACCAACGCCTACATGCTCGGGCTGACGCTGATCATTCCGATGAGCGTGTGGCTGGCGGCACGGGTCGGCGAGCGCCGGCTGATCCTTGGCTCGTTGCTGGTGTTCGCCATCGCGTCCGGACTGGTAGCCCAGGCCGGGTCGATTGAAAGCCTGATCGGCTGGCGCTTGCTGCAAGGGCTGGGGGGCGGATTGCTGCTGCCGGTCGGTCAGGCCTTGGCCTATCGAGAGTTTCCTGCGACGCAGCGCGCGCACTTCACCGGTGTGGTGCTGCTGGTGGCGCTGATGGTGCCGGCCCTGTCGCCGGCGGCCGGAGGACTGATTGTTGAAGCGCTGTCGTGGCGCTGGATTTTCTACCTGAACATGCCGATGGCGCTGCTGGCGTTCGGGCTCGGCCTGCTCTGGTTGAAGCCCGACCAACCCACCCGCGAACGACCGACACTGGACGCACGCGGCCTGCTGTTGGCCGTGTCGGCCCTGAGCCTGTTGCTGATCGCCGTAAGCCTGGCAAGCGCAACCGCCACCCGCCACCTGGCTGGCGCCGTGCTGCTGCTCAGCGTCTTAACCTTGTGCGTGTACATACGCGATGGCTGGCGAAAACCTGGTGCGGTGCTTGACCTGCAACTGATCAAGCACCCGTCATTGCGTCTGGCCATGCTGATCTACCTGTTTGTGCCAGGCATCTTTACCGGCACCAACATGCTTGCCGTGCTGTACCTGCACGACCTCGGTTTCGGTGCGGCGCAAACCGGTGCACTGATGCTGTCCTGGGCGGCGGCTTCGGGACTGGCGATCATGCTCGGCAAACGCCGTTTCAACCGGGTCGGTCCCAAGCCGTTGCTGATCGCGGGCATGCTGTTGCAAAGCCTGGGCATTGTCATGCTGATGCAGATCGAACAGCCCGCAGCCGGCCCGTTGATCCTCGCCTATGCCTTGATGGGCCTGGGTGGCAGCCTGTGCAGCGTCACCGCGCAGACCCTGGCGTTTGTCGGCATGAGCGCGGAAAAAATGGGCCACTCCAGCGCCCTCTGGAACATCAATCGCCAGCTCGGTTTCTGCCTCGGCGCGGCGCTGCTCAGTTCATTGCTGGGCGCCCTGGGCGCCAACGGTTTCAAATACTGCTTTCTCGCCGCCGCGCTTCTCACGCTCTTGCCGATGGTCGCCGTGCTGCGTTTCGATGCGAGCAAAGTCCTCGCGCTGCTGAACTCACCTGCCCTTCAGGAAAAAACCACATGACTGACCACACCGACTACTTTGCCGAAGTGATCGAAGCGCACGAGGCCATCGAACGATGGTTTGCCGTGGCAGAGGACGAGACCGCTCTGGAGCGATTACTGACACGCTTTTCACCCCGGTTTTCGATGATTACGCCGCTGGGTCGCGTGCTTGATTTCGAAGCCTTGCGGGGACTGTTTCAAATGGCCGGAGGCAAGAAGAACGGGTTCAGGATTGAACTCAGCGAACTGCGCGCGATTGCGTTGCACGACCGTGGCGCGACGGTGAGTTACCGAGAACAGCAGACGGATGCGAGCGGTTTGCACACGGACCGGCGCTCGACGGTCGTGTTTGAAAAACTCGATTCCGGGCGGCTGGTCTGGGTGCATTTGCAGGAGACGTTTTGCGGGGTTTAGACGTTCGGCATTTCTTGCAGGACCGAGGCGTCCGCATCGCGGCTCAGTCTGCGTCAGTTATCCAAACCGTCCTGCTTAACCACGACCGTACACGTAATCCCCGCCGCCAACAGCACACCGTCCGGCACTTCATCGATGTGAATGCGCACCGGCACCCGCTGCGCTAACCGGACCCAATTGAACGTCGGATTCACATCGGCAATCAGCTCGCGGCTTTCAGGGTTGTCGCGGTCGTAGATGCCGCGAGAAATGCTTTCCACATGGCCCTTCAACACTTCGCCGCTCATCAGTTGCATGTCGGCCTTATCACCGACGCGCACGTGCGGCAGTTTGGTTTCTTCAAAGAAGCCGTAGACCCAGAACGAATTCATGTCGACCACGGCCATCTTCGCTTCGCCGATGCGCGCGTAGTCGCCGCGATGCACGTTGAGGTTGGTCACGTAGCCGTCCACCGCCGCGCGCACTTCGGTGCGTTTGAGGTTGAGTTCGGCGGCTTCCAGTTGCGCCTGCGCGTGTTGGTAATCGGCGAGTGCGGCGTCTGCGATATTGCTGGCGTCGTCGCGGTTCTCCCTGGAGATCACCAGCGCATCCATGTCGGCGCGACGATGCGCGTTGACCTTGCGCATCTCCCATGTCGACTTGCGTGAAGCGACCAGCGACTGCGCCTGTTTCACTGCGATGCGGTAATGCTCCGGGTCGATCTGCATGAGCAAATCGCCCTTCTTCACCAATTGGTTGTCGCGCACCGGCACGTTGACCACTTCACCGGTGACGTCGGCGGCAACGTTGATGATGTCCGCACGCACCCGGCCGTCGCGGGTCCACGGCGTGTCCATGTAATGCACCCACAAGGTCCGGCCGATCCACAGCGCAAGGGCCAGCACCAGCAGGGTCGCGAGCAGGCTGAAAAACTTTTTCATCAGAACGTTCTCAACGGTAGACAGTCAGCGCCATCGCGCCGAACAGACAGGTAAACAGACTCAGGCGCAGCAGCGCCGGGTGCCAGAAGAAGCGGTACAGATCGAACCCCGACAAGCACCGGTCCACCGCCCAGGCCAAGGCCGCGGCGATGAAAAACATCAAGGTCATGGTCGGCATGTACACGCCGTGGAAGGCGATTTCACGAGGCATGGGCAAGTCCTTCGGGCTTGGCGGGCGCGAACGCGGCAAGCGGTGATTGCGGGTCGAGCAAGGACGTGCGGATAAAGTGCAGATAGCTCTTCACCCGACGCAACGCCGAGGTATCGAAGTGCGGCGCGAACGGTTCATCGGTGGCTGCGACACGACTGATCGCGTGGTCGACCGCGACCAGTGCGCGCTCCAGATTGCTGGCGTTGGGGTGCAGAAACAGACGCACCAGTGCACGCCCCATAACACGGATTGCCTGACGCCACGGCTGCGACTCGGCATACGCCGGATGCACCGGCAGAATCGCCTGTTCCTTGCGCAACTCGATGATCGCGTGGCCGACTTCAAGCACCACGAACATCCAGCGCAGCAGACTCTTTTGCACCTTCGGCTCACCGGCCGCCAGACCGTAGGCCTGATGCAGCAGATCGCGGGTGCGGCTCTCGAAACTCGACGCCAGCCCTTTGAGTTTGCCGCTGATGGCATAGACCACTTGCCCGCGCAGATCCTGCTCCAGCCGTTGCCACAACCAGCGGCTGTTCGGCGGCAGAATAATTGCCCCGGCAGCCGCGCAGACCAGCATGCCGATGACCATGGCGATGTAGTCATTGATGAAGGTGTACGGGTTGTAGACCGTCAGGTTGTCCGGCACGGAACCGGTGCTGAAGAAGATCAGCAAACCGAGACCGACACCGGCGTATTGCGGCCGCGACGTAAGGAACGAGCCGAGCACGATCACCGGCGCGAGCATCACGCACAGCAATGGAAAACCGTCGATCCACGGGAAGATGAAAAACATCTCGAAGAAGCCGATCAGCGCGCCGAGGAACGTGCCGCACGCCATCTGGAATGCCATGCGTTTTGGGTTCGGCGTGGCGGCGGACAAGCCCACCGTGGCGGCGGCAATCAAGGTCATGGTCGCGCCGCTCGGCCACGCGGTGGCCACCCAATAACTGCCCAGCACGATCAGGATGAACGAGGCACGAATCCCCGAAGCAGCCGCTGCCCACCAGTTGGTTTGCGGGGTGAACGGCTCGTCCCAACGCTCGCGTTCGTGACGGTGATCGGCCAAGGACGCGTGGGTCTGTGCATAACTGTGCAGGTCATCGACGAAGCGATAGAGCAGCTCGTATGCGGTGTGAAAATCCAGTTGCTCGGCGTCGCTCGGCTCACTCTCCTCAAAGGCCGCGCGCAGACTGCGCACCCGCGCTGGCAGGCCTTCTTTGTAGGTCGCAAGCGCCATCGCCAGGCGTGCGGCATCGGGACTGGTCAGGGCACGACCGCTGAAGCTGTCGAGCACTTCGGCCAGGTCCTGCAGACCCGGCCTGATTGCCGCCACGACGTGCTCCTCGCCATTGCCGCGCAAGCGTTCAAGCAACTGGTGCAGGGCGTTGAAGCGCGTGGTGATGCCCATGAACTCACTGTTCAAACGGCTGAGGCGACCATTGCGCCGGCGCATGTGCGGGTCTTCGAACACGGTCACGCTGCGCAGCCCTTCCAGCCCCACCGCTTCGGCAATGAAGCGTACGTTGGTCGCCTCAAAGGATTCGGTTTTGCTACGCCCGCGCAAGCCATCGGTGACGAACAGCGCGAATACGCCGAAACGCTGATACAGCGCGTTGCGCATCGCCGCGCTGGCGGTTTGCGGCAGGATCGCGGCGCTGACCACGGTGGCGCAGAGAATCCCCAGTGAGATCTCCAAAACCCGCCACACAGCGGCCATAAACGCGCCGTCGGGGTGCGCCAGCGCCGGCAACCCGACCATTGCGGCGGTGTAACCCGCCAGCACGAACCCATAGGCGCGGAAGTTACGGCAACGCGCGGCGCCCGCCGAGCAGAGGCCGACCCAGATCGCCAGCGAGCCGAGGAACAGTTCGGTGTTCTGCGCAAACAGCGCGATCAACGTGACCATCATCGCCGAGCCGGCCAGCGTGCCCAGAAAGCGATAGAAACTCTTGGCGAACACCTGCCCGCTTTGCGGCTGCATGACGATGAACACGGTGATCATCGCCGTGCGCGGTTGTGGCAATTCCAGACGCATGGCCAGCCACAGGGTCAGGAACGCGGCGAGCAACACCTTGAAGATGTAGACCCAGGTCACGCCATCGCTGCGCGCCCAGTCAAAAAAACCGCGGCGCCATTCCAGGGAGTAGAGCCAGCGCAGGGGTGCAGGCAAGGAAGTCATTCAAATGTGCTCAATGAGATTCGGTCTGGTCGCAGAACCTGTGGGAGCGAGCTTGCTCGCGAATGCGTTTTTATATTCAACGTTGATGTCGACTGATAAACCGCTTTCGCGAGCAGGCTCGCTCCCACATTGGGTCGTGTGTTCAATGCAGGAGAGCCGGGGTTTTCGGGGCTTGGGTTTTTTCGGCACTCGGCACGTCATTCCCCGCACCCAGCCCCCCCCCCAGCGCCGTCACCAACTGCGCATGCGCACTCAAGCGCGCCGCCTGCACCTGCTGTTGCACTTGCTGCTGTTTGAACAGCAACGTTTGTGCGTTGAGCACGTTGAGGTAATCGGTGAGGCCGCGCTGATAAGCGATCATCGCGATGTCGTAAGTCTTCTGCGCGGTGGCCACGGATTCGGCGGCGAACCCTTGCTGCTTGTCCATCGACTCACGGCGAATCAACTGGTCGGAAATATTCTTGAGCGCATTCACCAGTGTCTGGTTGTAATGCGCCACAGCGATGTCATAACCGGCCGACGCTTCACCCAGTTCGGCACGCAGTCGCCCGCCATCGAAAATCGGTAACGAGATTGCCGGGCCCACGTTGTAATTGAGTTTCTTGCCGGTCAAAACCTCCAGCGCCCCACCGCCAGTGGCCATGAAACCGAGGCTGCCGACCAGGTCGACGTTGGGATAAAAACCGGCGTGCGCCACTTCGATGCCACGCGCCTGCGCCGCCACTTGCCAGCGGCTGGCGACCACATCCGGACGCTGACCGAGCAATTGCGCGGGCAGTGCCGAAGGCAGCTTCAGCGCCGCACCAAGGGACAGCGTCGGCCGCTGCAATTGCGCACCCGCCCCCGGCCCTTTGCCTGCCAGTGCGGCGAGCTGATTGCGACTGAGGGCGATCTCTTCGTCCAGCGCATCGAGTTGCCGATGGGTCTCCGGCAAAGGCGTTTGCGCCTGGCTGACTTCAAAATGCGTGCCGATCCCGCCGTCCAGACGCTTTTGCGCCAGATCGAGAATCTGCTGTTGCTGCGCAAGCGTGGCCGCGACGATGTCGCGCTGGGCGTAATGCAGCGACAGCGCGATGTAGGCGCGCACGATGTTGTTCTGCAACTCCAACTGCGCCAACCGCGCCTCGGCAACGCTCATGTGCGCCAGATCCAGCGCCCGTTCGCTGGTATTGCTTTCGCGGCCCCAGAGGTCGAGGGCGTAGCTGAAACCCAGCGCGGCGTTGTTGTCCCAAGTGGTGGTATTGGCCAGCTCGCCCGGGCCGTAGAACTGATCAGTCGGCCAGTTGTGGCGCTTGAGGGTCGACTCGCCATTGATCTGCAACGACTCGGCCGCTTCAGCGACACCGGCCATGGCTTTGGCCTGACGCACCCGCGCGGCGGCCATGGCCATGCTCGGGCTGCCTTGGATGGCGAGGTCGATCCAGCGGTTCAGTTGCGGGTCGCCGTAGGCTTGCCACCATTGTGCGGTGGGCCAATTGGCGTCACGGGCGGCGTGGGCGATGGCGTCGTCGGTGGCCAGTGCATTGGCTTGCAGTGCCTTGCCCTGCGGGGAAATACCTTCGGTTGATAAGCAGCCGCTGAGACCCAGGGCGAAAGCCAGAACACTGAGCGGCAAAAGCGCTCTGTTGATGCGACGCGGCACAGCTGCGAATTCCTGAGAAGGGGATAAAACGAGGGCTTGTCTCCGTCTAGGAGCTGCCGGTTGCGATCTTTTGATCTTGATCCCTTAAAACAAAATCAAAAGAGCGCAACCGGCGGCAGCTCCTACAGGGAACGGCGCAATTCTAGGTGGGCGCCTTGACCACGATAAGCTGGGAATCCTGTGAATCTTTGTTACCGTTAACGAGATAATCCCTTGGTCGGGGGTTTCGACCCCGAAACTTCGTGTCACAATTTGCCATCTCCCTTGAGAGCACCCCATGGACACTTTGCAAAACATGCGCGCCTTCAGTTGCGTGGCCGAAGCCGGCAGCTTCACCGCCGCCGCCGTGCAACTCGACACCACCACCGCCAACGTTTCGCGCGCGGTCTCCAACCTGGAAGCCCACCTGCAAACCCGACTGCTCAACCGCACGACCCGGCGCATCGCCCTGACCGAGGCCGGCAAGCGTTATCTGCTGCGCTGCGAACAGATTCTCGCCTACGTCGAAGAAGCGGAGGCAGAAGCCAGCCAAGCCCACGCCCGTCCGGCCGGACAGCTGAAAGTGCACACCATGACCGGCATCGGCCAGCACTTCGTCATCGACGCCATCGCCCGCTATCGCAAGACACACCCCGACGTGACTTTCGACCTGACCATGGCCAACCGCGTGCCAGACCTGCTCGATGAAGGCTACGACGTCTCCATCGTCCTGGCGCGCGAACTGCCGGATTCGGGCTTCGTCTCGCAGCGTCTGGGCATCACCTACAGCATCGTTTGCGCCTCGCCGGCCTACGTGAAAGCCAACGGCTGCGCGCAAAAGCCCAGCGACCTGCTCAACCACGCCTGTCTGCGCCTGGTCAGCCCGGTGATCCCGCTGGAGAAATGGGCATTCGATGGCCCGGAAGGTCAGGAGATGGTCACCATCAACAGCTCGCCATTCCTGGTGAACTCCGCTGACGCGATGAAAACCGCAATCATCAGCGGCATGGGCGTCGGCGTCCTGCCGGTGTACGCCGCCATCGAAGGCCTGCGCAACGGCACGCTGGTGCGGGTGATGCCGAACTACCGCTCGCAGGAACTGAACCTGTACGCGATCTACCCGTCGCGCCAATACCTGGATGCGAAGATCAAAACGTGGGTCGAGTACCTGCGCGGCTCGCTGCCGGAAATTCTCGCAGCGCATCAGGCGGAACTGGCCGCCTACGAACTCAGCGGCAGCCTCGCCGGAGCCCGAGTCGCCAACTGATTTTCAACACACCGTGAAACCTGTAGGAGCTGCCGAAGGCTGCGATCTTTTGACCTTGATGTTTAAAAATCAAAAGATCGCAGCCTACGGCAGCTCCTACATTTCTGGGTTTTCGCGGAAGTTTCCGACAGGTTTTGAAGGTTGTCCGTCGGAAGTGCGGTGGATAGGCTTTGGGTGTCGCTGACGAATCAGCGACCGGACTTGGTCGTCCGGGTTTAGAATGGCGCACTTTTCAAGCTTGCTTAATGGCGAGCTGTGCGTGGGAGGGCCTCGGCCCTGCCGGGTTTCCATTCCCTGGTCGACCAACCCGCGTACGGTTCGCCACCCTTCTGCTTGGTCGCAGCGTCTGGCGAACTCCACATCCCGAATGGAGTTTCACCTTGAAAAAGCCGACACCAAACCCACCAGAAATCGACAACACCTCCCCCTACGAATCCCCCGATTCGAAGAAATTCCACGAAGCCGCCGAGCGCGCCCTCGACCACTACCTCAAACCCAATGCCCTGACCCTGCGCTTCCACAAACCCAGCACCATGTTCCAGGTCGCGCCCGATCAAGACAACGAAAGCCTACTGGTCCACGCCTGCGAATCACTGGCACAAGCCAGCCTCATGAGCAGTGACATTGCTGCGTACGTCGACCTTCCGCAGCGCCGGACGATACTGGCGATTCAGCAGATCATCATGCTGGCGGAACTGGCGGTGAATCGCGTCCTGGATAACGTCGACATACCCCAACCCGCGCCACACAGCTGACCCCTTGCAGGAGTGAGCCTGCTCGCGATTGCAGGCTCACTCCTACAATGTGAATCGCATACAACCTGCTAAAAATCGATCGGCTGTCAGGCCGCCATCGCTGGCAAGCCAGCTCCCACATTTGAAAGGAGTACACCCGCCAAAGACCGGTCGGCTGTCAGGCCGCCATCGCTGGCAGGCCAACTCCCACATTTGAAATGAGCACACCCGCCAAAGACCGGTCGGCTATCAGGCCGCCATCGCTGGCAAGCCAGCTCCCACATTTGAAAGGAGTACATTCGCCAAAGACCGGTCGGCTGTCAGGCCGCCATCGCTGGCAGGCCAGCTCCACACAAAAGCAACAGCAAGATCAAAAGATCGCAGCCTTCGGCAGCTCCTAGAAAGGAGGCAAGGACACCCCGCACGCGGCGAATGCCGCCCCACTCAACAGGATGAGCGTTAGCTCGGCTGCAGCTCTTGATCTTGATCCACGGGCGACGTCGGAAGGCTGAGCGGAGGGATTGATCCGGGGATGGGAGCGCAGCGACCGTTTGGCGAAGCCAAACACATCGAAAGGAGGTGCAGCGAAGCAAACCGGAAGCGATGCCCCCGGATCGATCCCGGAGCGAAGGCACCCCGAGCCCCAGCGAGCGGGCCGCACGTAGGAGCAAGCGTTTTTTTGCTTACTTTTTTTAGGCGTTTGTAAAAAAAGTGAGTCGCCGTAAGGGCGAAACCTCAAGCCGCCATCACAAACAAACCGGATATTCACCCCACCCACCAAACCCTGGTCGGCCCAGAGGCCGCCAAGACACCCCAAAACAAAAATGTTAGCGTGCTTGGCATCAAGCCCGAACAAGAGCCAAAAACGATGAAAAAAACAGTCCTGGCCTTCAGCCGCATCACCCCCCCAATGATCGAACGCCTGCAACAAGAGTTCGACGTCATCGTCCCCAACCCGAAAGCCGGTGACATCAACGCCCAATTCAACGAAGCCCTGCCCCACGCCCATGGCCTCATCGGCGTCGGCCGCAAACTCGGCAAGGCCCAACTCGAAACCGCCGCCAAACTCGAAGTGGTCTCAAGCGTGTCGGTCGGCTACGACAACTACGACCTCGACTACTTCAACGAACGCGGGATCATGCTCACCAACACCCCGGATGTGCTCACCGAAAGCACCGCCGACCTCGCCTTCACCCTGATCATGAGCAGCGCCCGCCGCGTCGCCGAACTCGACGCCTGGACCAAGGCCGGCCAATGGCAAGCCAGTGTCGGCGCCCCGCTGTTCGGCTGTGACGTGCACGGCAAAACCCTCGGCATCGTGGGCATGGGCAACATCGGCGCCGCCGTCGCCCGCCGGGGTCGGTTCGGTTTCAACATGCCGATCATCTACAGCGGCAACAGCCGCAAGACTGAACTTGAGCAGGAACTCGGCGCTCAATTTCGCAGCCTCGACCAACTCCTGGCCGAAGCCGACTTCGTCTGCCTGGTAGTGCCACTCAGTGACAAGACCCGCCACCTGATCAGCCATCGTGAACTGGCCCTGATGAAGCCGAGCGCGATTCTGGTCAACATTTCCCGTGGCCCGGTGGTCGATGAACCGGCACTGATCGAGGCGCTGCAAAACAACCGCATCCGCGGTGCCGGCCTCGACGTCTACGAAAAAGAGCCGCTGGCCGAGTCACCACTGTTCCAGCTGAAAAACGCCGTGACCTTGCCGCACATCGGCTCGGCCACCCATGAAACCCGCGAAGCCATGGCCAATCGCGCCCTCGCCAACCTGCGCAGCGCACTGCTCGGCGAGCGTCCGCAGGATCTGGTCAACCCGCAGGTCTGGCGCGGATAAAAAACAGGGCGAGGGCTCTGCAGCACTCGCCCGTTCATTCTCCCGAGACACCTGATTCGCAACCTGACCGCCCCCTAAAAGTTGCGCGCTGAATGGGCAGCGCTCACAGGTTTCAGGCCAGTTTGCCCTGGCTCGGCACTACGGATGTGCGTGGTTTGCGAAACACCAGCACATTGCCCAGCATCACCAATACCAGGCCCGCCAGCGCCGGCGACGTCCATTGATAACCTTCGGCAAATGCCGAAACGTTCAACGCCACCACCGGAAACAGCACTGTGCAATACGCTGCACGTTCAGGCCCCATTCGCCCGACCAACGTCAGGTAGGCGGTGAAGCCGATCACTGAGCCGGGGATCACCAGGTACAACAACGCGCCGACATATCGCGGGCTCCAGTCCATTTCGAACGGGATGCCTTTGACCAGACACCACACCGACAGCATCGCGGCACCGTAAGCCATGCCCCAGGCGTTGGTGGTCAGCGGTTTGAGCCCGGCCTTCTGTTGCAGGCTCGAGAGCATGTTACCCGCCGAGAAACACAACGTACCGCACAGTGCCAGGCCAAGACCGAGCAAGGTTTGCGGCGTAGCCTGATGGCCGGCCAGTTCCGGCCAGAACAACAGGCCCAGGCCGAACAACCCCAATCCCCCACCCATCAGCACATTGCGGGCAATGCGCTGATCGAAGAACACCCGTGCATTGAGCGCATTCCATAAGGTGGCGGTGGAAAACACCACCGCCACCAGACCGCTGGGAATCCACTGGCTGGCGGTCAAAAAGCACATGAAGTTGACGCAGAACAAACACACTCCCTGCGCCACGCAGATCAGGTGTCCGCGCCGGTTCATCGGTTGCAACCGTCGGCTGAGCAGCAACAGCGCAAACAGCACCAGCGCGGCCAGGCCAAAGCGGTAAACGATCGACACTGGAATCTCCACCACGCCCAATTGCCATTTCAAGGCAATCCAGGTGGTGCCCCAGATCAGCACGGTCAGCAGATACAACGACAGGTTCATGATGGACACTCCTCAATTGATTTTCAGTGTCCGCTGCGGCCTGGAGACCGCGCTTGCATAAACTTGCGCTTTTGTCGGCCGACTGGCTGGCAGCGCGAAGGCGACGGAGTAGGATGCAAGTCGTTGAAGAGAACCGATCATGGCCGCCATCGAAAACCTGCAAGTCTTCCAGGCACTTAACCGCTCGCCGAACGCATGCCTTGTGCACAGCGCCGAGCTCGGTGACGGTTTGTCTGCGGCCCTGTGGACCAATCACCACGACGCCCAGGAATACGAAGCGCCGAGCCATCACACCCTCTCGTGCTATATCGCCGGTGGCACTGGCACGTTTCGTCGCGGTCAGCCGGGCCACAAGGGCGGGCCGGACAAGCTGTGCATCCTGCCGGCGGATCACGAATCAGGCTGGGTGATCAATGGCGATATCCGCCTGGCGCACCTGTATTTCAGCGCCGAACAATTTGCCCTCGGTTGCGTGACGTTGCTCGATCGCGAGCCGCGCGAGATGCAACTGCGCGAGCAGACCTTTCTTGAAGACCCGCAGCAAGCGCAGCGCTTTCGGCAACTGCTGAACCTGAACTGGGACGAGCCGGCCGAACGTTTGCTGATCAGCAGCATCGCCCATGAATTGATCAGCCATACCTTGCTCAGTCAGGTCGGTGCGCGTCAGGGTTTGCGCCTCAAGGGCGGGCTGGCACCGCACCAGCGCCGGCAACTGGTGGACTTCATCGACAGTCAGTTGGCCGAGCCGATCAGCCTGGGGCAACTGGCCGGGTTGTGTGCATTGTCGGAATATCACTTTGCGCGAATGTTTCGCGTGAGCTTCGGGCTGCCGCCGCACCAATACGTGCTGGCCCGGCGCTTGAGCCGGGCGCGAGAGTTGTTGCGGGGGACGGCGTTGCCATTGGGGGAGATTGCCCTGGTGTGCGGGTTTGCCAGTGCGAGTCATTTCACCAATCGGTTCAGGCAGGTTTTAGGTGGGACGCCCGGGGAGTATCGGCAGGCGTTTTTGCGTTAGATCAGTGATTTTCGCTGCCTGTCAGGGCCTCATCGCTGGCAAGCCAGCTCCCACAAAGTCTTCAGTCGCTCAAGAAATATGTGCTCGACCCAGATCCTTGTGGGAGCTGGCGAGCCAGCGATGAACGATGACGCGGTTGCGGATCAGAACTCCAAAGTGCTCGACAACGAAACCTGCCGCGAATCGCCCATCGACACAAAGAACCGGCTCGCCGACGAGGTGTAATAAGTGCGGTCGAACAGGTTCTTCACGTTGAGCTGGAACTTGACCTTCTGCCCTTCGATTTTGGTGTCGTAAGTGGCGAAAGCGTCGGCCACGGTGTAGCTCGGCAGATCGAAATCATTCACCGCGTTACCCGCCCGCTCACCGACGTAGCGCGCCCCGGCGCCAACGCGCAACTGATCGCCGCCGATCACGCTGCCGAAGTCATACACCGCCGACAATGAGCCGCTGTTCTTCGCCACGTTTTGCAAACGCTTGCCCTTGTATTCCGGGTCTTCAGTCACTTCGGCATCGGTGTAGGCGTAGCTGCCGATCATGCTCCAGCGGTCGCTCAACTGACCGGTCATGTCTACTTCCAGACCGCGGGAGCGCACTTCACCCGCTGCGCTGTAAATCGTCGTCGGGCCTTCGGAATTGGCCACCAGCACGTTGCGTTTCTTGATGTCGAACAGCGCGATATTGCCGGTGATGCGCCCCGGCATGTCCAGCCGCGCACCCAGCTCCCACGACTTCGCTTCTTCCGGCGCGATGCTGCCGTCGAGCACGGTGCTGCTGCCGCTCAGCGGGGCGATGGTCGAGTTGGGTTTGAACGATTCGGTGTAGCTGCCATAGAACGACAACTCGTCGGTATAGCGATACACCAGACCGGCGCGCGGCACCCACTTTTGCCCGTTGCTGTCGGTGTTGGCCTTGAACGGCACGCCTTTGCCGGCGTACTGGTCGTATTCCTGAAAACGTCCGCCGGCGACCAGAATCCACTGGTCGTTGAGGTGGATGGAGTCCTGCAAAAAGACCGAGTCGCTGCGCAGTTCATCGGTCTGTGCGCTGTCGGCGGCACTGACCGTGGAGCCCTCGACTTCACGCCCATACACCGGGTTGGTGTAGCTGAAGGTGCTCAGGCTTTTCTGGCGGATCAGGTCGGCGCGGTAGATCTTGCGGTACTCGTCATCGACGCCGAACACCAGGTCATGCTGCATGCCCAGCACGTTGACTTTGCCTTCAAGGCTGGCGGTGGTAAAACGGTCGGTGCTGATCGCGCCGTGGGTGCCGTCCATGCTGCGGGTCAGCGTGCCTTTGTTGTAGTCGATGTTGGTCACGCGGACCTGGCTGGCGTCGTAGGTTTCGCGGTTCCAGCTGTAGCCGAAATGGGCTTTCCAGTCGTCGTTGAGTTCGTGATCAGCTTCGAAGTGATACAGATCCGAACGCCCTTCCATGTCGTTGAACGGCTCGTCGAGACGCTGCTTGCGCGAGATGTCCAACGGGTGATTGGTGCGCGGATCGATCAGCGTGCCACGGTCGAACGGGGTGAGAAACTCGCGATGTTCATAAGCGAATAACAGCTGGGTACGTTCGCCATACCAGGCCAGCGAAGGGGCGATCAACGTTTCCCGATGAGTGCCGAAATTGCGCCAGTAATCTTCGTCGACATGATCCACCACCATGCGATAGGCCAGCCCGGAATCGCCCAGTGCGCCCGTGCTGTCGAAGGTGCCGCCGCTGCCGTTCTTGCCGTCGCCGTAGGTCGACCCGGTGTAGGTCAACGCATTGTATTGCGTCAGTTCAGGTTTCTTGCTGACCAGATTGACCACGCCGCCCGGATCCTGAATACCGTACAACAAAGAAGCCGGGCCTTTGAGCACTTCGACGCGATCGACCGTGGCGTTCATGCCACGCCCCTGCACGATCGGCATGCCGTCGCGCATGATCGAGCCGTTGCGGTTATCACCGAAGCCGCGGGTCATCACCGAATCCTGGGTGCTGCCCAGCGTGTTGCCTTGGGTGATGCCGCTGACGTTAGCCAGCGCGTCGTCGAGATTGCGTGGCGACTGATCGCGAATGACCTGCGCCGGGATGACATTGACGGTCTGCGGGATTTCCTGAAGCGAGGCCGAGGAGCGCATCACCGAGCTGGTTGGTAACGGCTGATAACTCGTCGACTCATCACGCATCGAGGTGATGGTGGTGGCGCCCAGATTCAGCGCGCCTTCGGTGGGCTGCGGCTCAAGTGCCAGGGTGTGACTGTCGGTGCGGCGAAAGCTCAGGCCGGAACCAGCAAGCAGGCGTTGCAGCGCTTGTTCTGCATTCATCTGCCCATTGACGGCTGGCGCCGTGAGGCCGTACGGCGCTTCATCGGTGTAGACCACGCTTTGACCGGTGACGCGGCTGAAGTCGCTCAGGGCTTGCGGCAACGGCTTGGCAACCAATGCAAAATTGAATTGCTTTTGCGCCTGGCTGTTGACGGTTTCAGCGGCGAGCGCGACGCCCATCGGCAACAGCGCCAACGCCGAAAAAGTTAATGCCGAAACGCCCAACCATTGTTTGACCGAACCCGATTTTGCCCTGGACTTCATTGCTCAATGACCTGTGTAGAACCGCAACGGATGCGAATGACTCGCAGTTTCAGTCACTACACGGATGGGGCTCGGGTTTACCTCACTCTATTTCTGAAATTATTTTTCGAGAGATGTGTTGTCTGGTCTGACGCCTGCTCGCGAAGAGGCCGGCAACGTCAGCGCAAAATAATCATCTGCTCTAACACCCGATGCTGCTCAAACCCCAAGACTCCCTGCAGGGAATTGAGCACTGCCTGCGGATCCTTGCTCGGAAAACTGCCGCTGACCCTGCGCGCCGCCAGCTCATCGTTGAGCAAGACGATCCGCCCCGGGTAATAGCGGCGAAGATCCTGCACCACGTCCGCCAGCGTCGATTTGTAGTAAGTCAGCCAGCCTTGGCGCCAGGCCAGTTGCGCCTCGCTGTCAACCGCATGCAGTTTTTCCGCAGCCCCGTCACCATAAGCCACTTGCTGGCCGGCGGTGAGAATTTGTTGCTCGCCCCCTTGATCGGCCGTCACGCCGACGCGCCCGGACAACACCGTCACCTGCGCCCCATGGGGTTGCAGACGCACTTCGAATTGCGTCCCAAGCACCCGCGCCTGGCCCTTCTCGGCCTCGACCACAAATGGATCGCCCGTGTGCGTGACGCTGAAAAACCCGGCGCCGCGACGCAACTGCACATGGCGCTTGCCCTGGCTGAAATCCACGGCAATGGCACTGTCGGCGTCCAGCGTCACCTGCGATTGATCGGCGAGGGTTATGGTGCGGACTTCGCCCGGCGCAGAAACATAGTCGGCATTGAGATCATCCAGCCAACGCTGCGGTTGCCAGCCCGTTCCGAGGCTGATCATCAACAACAGACACGCGGCCATCGCCAACCCGCCGGACCAGCGCAAGAGCGGCGAGCGACGCGGGCGATCCATGGCGTTGAGATAGCCTTGCAGCGCGAAAGCCTCTTCATCGGCCAACGTTTTCGCCGGGCCTTCACTCAATTCCCAGATTACCTGCGCCTGGGCGTAAGCCTCGGCATGGGCGGGGTCGGCGCGCAGCCATTGGCTGAACGTGAGTTGATCCCCTGCGCTGGGCCGATCATGCAACAGGCTCAGCCAGGCAAAAGCAGCCTGTTCCTGGGCGGGCGTCGGAGTGACGCAGTCGGTGTGCTTCACGGTGCTTTCCCTGGCGTGCGTGGCGCGGGTTCGCGCAGGCTGGCCTTGCAGGCCTCGAGGGCGCGCATCATATGTTTTTCCACGGCGCTTTGGGACAGGCCCATGGCTTTGGCGATGTCCGCGTACTTGCGGCCGTGTATTCGATTGAGCAAAAAGATCTGCCGGGTGCGTTCGGGCAAGGCGCGCAACGCCGCTTCGACATGGCGCAGATCATTACCGGCTTCGAGCGCCGCTTGTGGTTCGCTCCCGTGGCTATCCGGCTCGTCGGGTTGCCAGCCTTCGTTGACGCGCACCCGCGTGCCTTCACTGCGCAAATGGTCGATGGCGATGTTGCCGGCGCAGCGCAACAGGTAGGTGCTGAGCTCTTCGACCTGTACCAGCGGCCGGCGCCAGAAACGTAAAAACAGATCCTGCACCAGATCCGCCGCCGTCGCCCGGCAGCCAACGCGGCGGCTCACCAGCGCTTCCATCTGTGAACGCTGGGACAGGAACACCTGAAGAAAATGCGCACGTGCGCCACGCGGCTCGTCGTCGCGCGATTCCGGGGGATGACCGATCAGCACGTCAGCACGGCGCCCAGGCTGCGACCGGACTGGCCAACAGACTCATACCGGCCAGCGCCAAAGCCAGGCGCGGGCGATACGGCAGCAACAGCACCAACGCCAGGGCGCTGAGCATCAGCACCGCGAACCAGTCGACCAGGCCCAAACTCCAGCCGTTGCCTGTGACCGCCGCCCAAAGTGACAAACCCAGCAGCAACCACCCCGCCAGCTTCAGGGCCTGCCCCCGTCGCGTCGACGGTTTATGCCCGAGCAATTCATCGTGGTGCCGAGGCATCGACAGACACAATGCCGTGAACCCGGCGTAGCACAGTAAAAGCGCCAGCAGCATCAGTTTGTCCCTTGCTCGAGCGTGACGGCCCGAGGCATTTCGCGACGAGCTTTTTTCACGCTGACGGTGTTGCCGACGCGCTGCATTTTCCACGCGGCCCACGCCAGAAAAACACCTGTTCCCAGACAGGTCAGGTCGAAACCGGCGAGCACCCAATCGCCCTGCGCCAGCGTCACGCCAAGGTTCCACGGCGTGGTCAGCGCATTGATCAAGGGCAACGCGATAAACAGCAAGGCGCCCAACGCCAGCTGTTCAACCCAGGCTTTGCGTCCCGGGCGCAACAGCGCATGCACGACGCTCAAACCCCAGGCGATAAAGAATGCATTCACTTCCCAATCGGCACGCCCGGCCAGACTCACGGGCAACAGCCGATTGGCCAGGAAGAACACCGCCACCGCCGTCACCAACCCGGCCATGCTGGCAATGTTCAGCACTTCCACCAGGCGCAATTCGAACGGCATGACGCCGCTCTTGGCATGTTTGAGCTGACGCTTGCCGAGCCAGATCACCAGCCCGGTGCCGATCATCGCCGTACCGGCCAGACCACAGATGAAATACAGCCAGCGCAATACCGGCCCGGCGAAATGGCCCATGTGCAGACCGTAGAACGCGCCACTCACAGCCATCGCCACAGGCTGATTGGCTGAACTGCCGAGCATCTGCCCGGTGACGCCGTTGAAGGTCACCGCGCTGCCGAAATCATGAACCACACGGTCGCCCGCACGGGCCAGTACCACCGTGGCATTTGCATCGCCCGGATTGCTCACGGACAGTCGTGCGGTGGTGCCACCCGACCATTGCTCGCTGGCCTTGGCCAGCAGTGGTGCCATCGGAGCCAGTGCGGCAGGAATGTTGGCCCGTTCCGGCGCTTTCGAGGCCGGAAAAACCTCATCGTAAAACTTGCGCGCGTCGCCACCATAGGACGCCAGAATGCTCGCCGGCATGACCATCGACATGAAAATCACCAGACTGCTGTAGGTGATCATCAAGTGAAACGGCAGCACCAGAACGCCCACGGCGTTATGCCCGTCGAGCCAGGAACGCTGGCCTTTGCGCGGGCGGAACGTGAAGAAGTCCTTGAAGATTTTTTTGTGGGTGATGATCCCGGTGATCAGCGCGACGAACATCACCATGGCGGCAATCGTCGCCAGCCAGCGGCCCCACGGATAAGGCATTTGCAGCTGAAAATGGAAGCGGTAGAAGAACTCGCCGCCCATGCTTTCGCGCCCCTGCACCTGGGCACCGGTTTGCGCGTCGAGGGTTTTCGATTCGAACCGGCCACGCTCACCGGGTTTGGCTGGCGCCTGTTGCCAACGCACGGTCAGGCCGGGATCGCGGGCATTGGGCAAGTCGATCAGCCAACGCGTGGCGCCGGCCGCGTGTTGCTGCAGGTAATCCTGCGCCAGCGTCAGGCTCGCCTCGGCATTGATCGGCCGTGCGGGAATTTCCGGCTGCATCCAGTGGCTGGTTTCGTCGTTGAAGTAAGCCAGGGTTCCGGTCAGGAAAATCGCAAACAGCAACCAGCCGAATACCAGCCCGGTCCAGGTGTGCAGCCATGCCATGGCCTGGCGGAAACCCTCTTTCATGCGAAACCCAACCCCCGCGCCGCGCCGGAAATGGTCGCCAGAATCACACTCGGCACCAGCAAACCGACCCATGCCGACCACGCCGTACGACAGGCAAAACACCAAAGCACCGCGACCAGATAGACCAGAAAGGAAACGGTCATGCCCGTCACTACGGCTTCGGCGCGGCTCAATGGCAGCCACATCGTCAGGGTGACGCTGGCCAGCGCGGCCACCAGATAGCCGCCGAACACCGCCGCCAGCACCCGCGAGGTAACGGCCAGACGATAGGACAGCGGGAGTGTGGCGAGTTTGGCTCTCATGTTTCGACCCTGAAACGAAAAACGTCCGGCCGACAGGCCGGACCAACAGGCGACCGAGTTTAATGATAAATATTCTCATATGCAAAAGCATCTGATTGCCGGCAAGCCACCTGCGCCCCTACAATGCGAACCATTCTTGTTCTCTAACGCATGCTTTCTGCCGCAGAGCGAAAGCGCCCGGAGCACTACCGTTGCCATCCGCCCATCCCGTCGAATCGCTTTATCAGGCTCACCACAGCTGGCTTACCGGCTGGCTGCGGCGCAAGCTCGGCTGCCCGGACAGCGCGGCGGATCTGGCCCAGGACACCTTTATCAAAGTGCTCACCGCGCGCGAGCCAGCGGTGATCATCGAACCACGCGCCTTCCTCACCACCCTCGCCAAACGGGTTTTGTTCAATCACTACCGCCGCCAGGATCTGGAGCGCGCCTATCTGGAAACATTGGCGCAGATGCCGGACGTGGTGGCGCCGTCGGAAGAAGACAAAGCAATCATCCTGCAAACCCTGATCGAGCTGGATCAGTTGCTCGATGGTCTGCCACGTCAGGTCAAACGCGCATTTCTATTGGCGCAGGTCGATGGCCTGACCTACCCGCAGATCGCCGCTGAACTGGGTATTTCCGTGGCCACGGTCAAACGTCATCTGAACAAAGCGGCGCTGCGCTGCTATTTCGCGCTATGAATCAAGCGCCGGATTTTTCCTCGCACGTGGCTGAACAAGCGGTGCACTGGCTGATGGAAGTGCAGCAAGGCGCGCTCACCGCGCGCCAGCAACTGGCGTTGCAGCAGTGGCTGGATGCCCAGGGTGAGCACCGCCGCGCGTGGGAACACATTCAACGAGTCAACCAGCGTTTGCGCGGTGTTTCTTCACCGCTGGCGCATGCGGCATTGAACAGGCCGAAGTCCGGCAGCCGACGTCAGGCACTGAAACTGCTGCTGATGCTCGGCGCCGGTTCTGCCGCCACCTGGGGCCTGCGCGAGCACAATCCGCTGCCGTCGCTGCTCGCCGATTACCGCAGCCCGATTGGCCAGCGTCGCAAGATCGGGCTGGGGGCGGACGATCAGTTGCAACTGAACACGGGCAGTGCGGCAGACGTGCGCGTCGATCAACGTTTGATCCGCTTGCTGGAAGGCGAAATCTTCCTGACGGCCGCGCAACCGTTCGAAATACACACCGCGCAGGGCATTCTGAAAACCCGGGGGGCACGACTCAATGTGCGGCATTTTGCCGACCGCACACAGGTTGCGCTGTTTGCAGGTCAAGTCGAACTGACCACCAGCGAACGCGCGCCGATGCTGCTGCCCGTCGCTCGCCAACTGAGTTTCACCATGACTGCCGCCAGCGACGCCACACCACTGGACGCCAACAGTGGTGCCTGGGCGGACGGCATGTTGGTGGCCGCGCAGATGCGCCTCGGCGACTTCCTCGAAGAACTTGGCCGCTACCGGCGCGGGCAGCTCAATTGCGATGCCAAGGTTGCCGGGTTGCTGATCTCGGGGACGTATCCGCTGGACGACAGTGAGCGGATTCTGGATCTGCTGGAAATCAGCTTACCGGTGAAGGTGAAGCGCTTTACCCGCTACTGGGTCAATGTTGAGGCGCGGGTTTAACGGCGATCTTTTGAGCTTGAAAATAAATGAGCCGTTTTTCAGATCTGGCGTGACAGAGAAGGAAAGCCCCCTTGATTCAACCTTCTCAGGATCATCCACCATGCACCCCACCCGCCTCACGCCACTGGCCCGCTGCCTGCGCAATCTCATCCTCGGCGCCAGCCTGAGCTTCAGCGCCCTGCCCGCTGCAATGGCCAGCGATGCCAAGGCGTATCACATCGCACCGTCTTCGCTGGAAAACGCCCTTAATCAGTTCGGCCGTGAAGCCGGGGTGCTGATTTCTTTCGGTTCGCAAGTCACCAGCGGCGTGCAAAGCCGTGGCCTGGAAGGCAATTACACGACCGAGCAAGGTCTGGATGCATTGCTCGAAGGCACCGGTTTGCAAGCCCGCGCCGAGGGCAACAATGCGTTCAGCCTGCAACCGGTCAATGATGCAGCACTGGAGCTGGACACCTCGAAAGTCGTCGGCGACTGGCTCGGCGACGCGGCGCAGGTCAACGTGTTTGAACATCCCGGCGCCCGCGACGTGATCCGCCGCGAAGAGTTCGAACGCCAGGGTGCGACTCAGGCACGCGATGTGCTCAACCGTATCCCCGGCGTCAACGCTCCGGAAAACAACGGCACCGGCAGCCATGACATGGCGCTGAATTTCGGCATCCGTGGTTTGAACCCGCGCCTGGCGGCACGCTCGACCGTGTTGATGGACGGCATCCCGGTGCCGTTCGCCCCTTACGGTCAGCCGCAGTTGTCGTTCGCGCCCATCAGCATGGGCAACATCGACGCCGTGGACGTGGTGCGTGGCGGCGGTGCAGTGCGTTACGGCCCGCAGAACGTCGGCGGCGTCGTCAACTTCGTCACCCGCGCGATTCCTGACGAGCCGACGGTCAAGGGGGGCTTTCAGACCGAGACCAGCCCTTCGTCGAGCCACGACGGCTTCAAGACCAGCGCCAATCTGCTGGCCGGCGGCACCAACGCCAACGGTCTGGGCGGCGCCCTTCTGTATTCCGGCACCCGCGGTGGCGACTGGCGCGAACACAGCGACACTGAAATCGACGACCTGATCCTCAAGGGCAAATATCAGCTCGACGATGCCAACAGTTTTAACGCGATGGCCCAGTATTACGAAGGTAAAGCGGACATGCCCGGCGGTTTGAACGTCGCTGATTACGATGCCGATCCGTATCAATCGACGCGCCCGAAAGACCAGTTCTGGGGCCGTCGCACGATGTTCAACTTCGGTTATCGCTATCAGGAAGATCGCCGCGAATTCACCGCCAACACCTTCTTCACCAAAACCTTGCGCAGCGGTTATCTGGACCAGGGCACGTTCCTGTCGCTGTCGCCACGCGAGTATTGGGTGCGCGGTTTCGAAACCCGTTTCGCCCAAGGCTTCGACCTCGGCCCGACCAGCCATGAAGTCGGCGTCGGCTACCGCTACATCAACGAGGCCGGCCACGAATTGCGCTATCGCACGCCGATCGCCAGCAACGAATACCCGACCACCAACAGCCGTAACGACCGCGACACTCGGGGCGGCACCGAGGCCAATGCATTCTTCGTCGACGACCGCATCGACATCGGAAAATGGACGATCACCCCGGGCGTGCGCTACGAGATGATCGAATCCCAGCAGACCAACAACCTGACCAACGTCAAATACAAGGGCGACTACAACACCGCACTGCCGGCGTTGAACGTGCTTTATCACCTGACGGATAACTGGAATCTGTACGCCAACACCGAAGGTTCGTTCGGCAGCGTGCAGTACAGCCAGATGCCCAACCGGGTGACCAGTGGTGAGGTCAAACCGGAGAAGGCCCGCACCTGGGAACTGGGCACTCGCTATGACAACGGCGCATTGCGCGCGGAAATCGGTGCGTTCCTGATCAACTTCGACAACCAGTACGAAAGCAACCAGACCAACGATTCTGTGATCGCCCGTGGCGAAACTCGCCATCAAGGCATCGAGACCAGCATCAATTACGCGCTCGATGACTTGAGCCCGGCACTGGCCGGCTTCGACGTCTATGCCTCCTACGCCTATGTTGACGCGTCCATCCGCGAAGATGGACCGAACAAGGGCAATCGCGTGCCGTTCTCTTCCAAACATAAAGGCACGGTTGGCGTCGGTTATACCGAAGGGCCGTGGAAGTTGAATCTGGACAGCAGCTTCCAGAGCGACCAGTTCGCCGACAACGCCAACACCTCAAAAGAAAGCGCTGACGGCAGCACCGGCAAGATCCCGGGCTACATGCTGTTCAGCAGCCGTGCAGGTTACGACTTTGGGCCGCAACTGTCGGATTTGAATGTGGCGGTGGGCGTGAAGAACATCTTCAACACGCAGTACTTCACGCGGTCGTTCGATGACAACAACAAAGGGAAGTATGTGGGTGAGCCGCGCACTGTATACGTGCAGACTTCTGTGGCGTTCTGATGTTTTGAAGAGCCCCTCACCCTAACCCTCTCCCGGGGGGAGAGGGGACTGATTGGGGGATGCTGCAGAGATACGCCGACCTGATCCTGCTTCACCGAATCCGTAATCGGCGCGGTATTTCAGGTCGATGGAAAACGCCAGACACCTCAATCGGCCCCCTCTCCCTCCGAGAGAGGGCTGGGGTGAGGGTTTGGGGCCTGAGCCGTGCACGACACTTGGCAACACCACAAACAAAAACGGGCCTGCTTTCGCAGGCCCGTTCTCATTGGGTGACTTGAATAATCAGCGCATCAACTGTTGATCGCTGCCTGTTCGTTCTCTAGAAACTCTTCTTCCAGCAGCGAATCGTTCGCTTTGCTGAACGGCACCACAGCGGCGCGTGGTTTACCTCGCAGTTTGCCAAAAAGGTGTTCCAGCGCGTGCTCGAGTTTTTCGGCAGCGCCATCGATTGCCAGTTCCAGCGAATCGGCTTTATGGGTAACGGAAACTGGTTGATGGCCTTTTGGCCGCGCTTCCAGTTGGCAGCGCAAGTCATGGGGACCTGGTTTGTCACCGTTCTCGTCGCTCAGATGGACTTCGACACGGGTCAGGTCTTCTTCATAACGTTCGAGCGTGCTCTCAATGGTGGTGCGTACCCACTCCTCCAGTCGTTGACTACTTTGAATATGGTTATCGCTGTTGACTTGGATTTGCATAGTTCATCCCTTATTTCAGCTAGCTCGCGAGAGGCCTCGAATTGAATTTCCTGACCCCTTGGTTACAACAATCGGCCCGACCGTCGAACATTTCAACCCCTGAAAAAAGATAAATATTCATTCGCAGAAAAAGCCGGACAACCGGACAAAGCACTGGTAAGGTCGGGAGTTGGGTCGCCATGCCTTCCTGCAAAATCTGCTCACAATTGCCCGTCGTTCAACGGGTGCAAGCCGCGAAAAATCCCTGCCTCCTCTACCAGCCAGTCGTGCACTGCACGCACGCCCGGATGACTCAACGCGCCCGGCGCATAGAGCAACACGTAACGTTTGTGATTAGGCACCGACAGCCCGAACGGCACAATCAACGCGCCCCGCTCCAGCTCATCATTGAGCAATGTGCGCCGCGCAATCGCGACGCCCATGCCGGCAATTGCCGCTTCGATGGTCAGGTGATTGCGATTGAAGGTATGCCCACGCCGCACGTCGGCGCCTTCGAAGCCGATCGCATTCAAATAAAATTCCCATTCCGCATATTCATAACTGCCGCGCCAGGCGGTGATGTCGTGCAGCAAGGGAAAATGCACCAGGTCCACCGGCCCGTGCAGCGGCGGGCGCCCGCGCAGGAGGCCTGGCGCGCACACTGGGAAAATCTGCTCATCGAGCAACGCTGTGGATAACAATCCCGGGTAACTGCCGTCGTTAAGGTCGATGGCCAAATCGAAATCGCCCTCATGCAACGGCACGCTGCTGTCCTCGGCCACCAGTCGCAACTGGATGTCCGGGAAGCGCTGCTGCAAGCGCGGCAAACGCGGCGTCAGCCATTTGCTGAGGAACGATGGAATCGAGCGCACCCGCAGGATCCCGCTGATCATCCCGGCGTCCAGTCGACGCAATTCGGCGTCGATGCTGCCGTACGCCTCATTCACCGTGATCGCCAGCCGCTGGCCCTCCGCACTCAATTCCACGCCCCGCGCACGCCGGTGAAACAGCCGAAAGCCGAGGCGCTCTTCCAATTGGCGGATTTGCTGACTGACCGCGCCCGGCGTGATGTGCAGCTCTTCAGCACATCGGGTGAAGGAAAGGTGCCGCGCGGCACAGGAAAACACCTGCAGCCAGACGTAGGTCTGCGCATGCAATTGACGACTCATCGTTTAGTCCTGCTAAAGGCTGTCTTAGGAAGTTTCGTTGGTCACGTCCGACCGAGCGAGGCAGTATCGCCGACATTGCGCTTGTCCGACAAAAAATGGCAGCGATTCCTCCTCCATTGCTTGTAAGGGTTTAGCATGGCTATCAGTGTTTTCGATCTATTCAAAGTGGGCATCGGCCCGTCCAGCTCCCACACCGTCGGCCCGATGCGCGCCGCCGCGACCTTTGCCCAAGCGCTGAGCGATCAACGTCTGCTCAATGATGTGTGCCGCGTTGAAATCCGTTTGTACGGGTCGCTGTCGGCCACCGGCGTGGGTCACGCCACCGACCGCGCCACGATCATGGGCCTGATGGGCGAATGGCCGGACAGCATCGACCCGGCGACCATCGATGCGCGCATCGAGCAACTGCGCAACACCGGGCAACTGCCCCTCGCCGACGGACGGTCGATTGCCTTCGACTGGCAAACCGATCTCCTGCTGCTGGACGAGAGCCTGCCCTACCACCCCAATGCGATGTCGCTGACAGCCTTTGGCGAATCTGCCGAACTGTTTACGCAGACGTACTACTCGGTCGGCGGCGGCTTCATCATCGAAGCGGCGGAAGCTGAGTCAGGTGTGGCGCCGTCCGGTGACGTGGTGTTGCCTTACGATTTTTCCAGCGCCGCCGAGTTGTTGTCACTGTGCAAGCAGCACAACCTGCGGGTGTCCGAGCTGATGATGGCCAATGAACGTGCCTGGCGCAGCGATGCGGACATTCGTCAGGGCCTGTTGCATATCTGGTCAGTGATGCGCGAGTGCGTCGAGCAGGGCCTGCGCCACGAAGGCATCCTGCCCGGCGGTCTGAAGGTGCCGCGCCGTGCAGCGAAACTGCATCGCAGCCTGCTGGAAATCGGCAAACCGAATGTGATCAGCTCGACGCTGTCGGCGATGGAATGGGTCAACCTGTTCGCCCTCGCCGTCAACGAAGAAAACGCGGCCGGCGGGCGCATGGTCACCGCGCCGACCAACGGCGCAGCGGGGATCATTCCGGCGGTTTTGCACTACTACATGAAATTCAACCCGGACGCGTCTGACGATGACGTCGTCGCTTTCTTCCTGTCCGCGGCCGCCGTCGGCATTCTGTGTAAGAAAAATGCGTCGATCTCTGGCGCCGAAGTCGGTTGTCAGGGCGAAGTCGGCTCGGCCTGCGCCATGGCTGCCGCCGGTCTGGCCGAAATACTCGGCGCCACTCCCGAGCAACTGGAAAACGCCGCCGAAATCGGCCTGGAACACAACCTTGGCCTGACCTGCGACCCGGTCGGCGGCCTCGTGCAAGTGCCGTGCATCGAACGCAATGCGATCGCTGCGGTGAAGGCCATCAATGCCACACAAATGGCCCTGCGTGGCGACGGCAACCACTTCATCTCACTCGACCGGGTGATCCGCACCATGCGCGATACCGGCGCCGACATGCATGACAAATACAAAGAGACTTCACGGGGCGGTCTGGCGGTGAACTGGGTGGAGTGCTGATCGGCCTGACTGCACTGTCTGCGCTCACCTGCCCGAAAATCGACCAGAAATGAACAAGGCGAGCCCAGTGCTCGCCTTGTTGTTGCCGGATTCATTGTTCGACAATTTTCCCGGCATGCACCTTGCTACCGCTACAAGAGCAATTTCGCGAAATGGCCACGGAATGGCCGATGGTCTGGTTGGGCGAACCAACCCGATCACGGTCGGTCAACAACTGCACGTTCAATCAGGCGGTGACGCATCATGGACAACCCTTTTCAGATCATTACCGATGCCTTCGCGCCGGACTATCAGATCAATCTGAGCATTCAAGGCCTGGACGGCAGCATCATGCTGACCCTGTCCAACAGCGGCCGGATCGTGGCCAAGCGGATGATCAGCGCCGAACAGCGCAATGACCCTAAACGCCTCAAGCTGCTGGTGCAAAGCATTCAGTTCGGTATCGCCATCGAACAGGGCCACAGCGCCATGGCGATTCTTGAAGCCATGACCAGCGGCGACGGGCTGACCCCGCCACCGCCACAGCTCAAAGGCCAGTCGCGGCCATCGGCCGGCCTTTAAAGTTCGCCCTTCTCGACATCGGGATGCTCACTCGAACCCGTACCGACTTTGCGTTGCGGGTATTCGATTTTCACCGAAGGAAATTGCGACGACGCGTAACGCACCACCAAAATCGAAAATGCCAGCAGCAGAATGCCGCCGCACAGGTAGATGATGCCCATGTCCGGGGGATTGTGGTGCGAGACGTTGGAGATCAGCAGTCGTGTCAGCGCAGTGATCGCCACGTAGATCAGGAATCGCACCGGCATGTGATTGGTCTTGAAATAAATCCCGACCATCGCCCCCAGCTCCAGATAGATGAACAGCAATAGAATGTCATCGATCTTGATGTGCCCGACTTCGAGCATCCCGAGAAACTCCATCACCGCTGCATACGCGGTCACCGCACCAATGGCGAACAGCGCCAGGTAGTGAAAAGTCTCGACGAACAGGTTGCCCAGGGACTCGGCCAGTTGATGCACTTTTTGCCGCAGGTTCTCGGCCCAGTTGATTTTCACGATGATGTTCCTTAGCCCGATTCGAGCGGATGATGCGTGTTGGACGTGACGGTTTTCTGCACGCGCCTGATTTCATGCAGAAACAGGGCCACGCATCATGGCGATGTGCCGCAAAACCCGCGCTGTGGCGTTTGGTCGCACATGCCCTGCTCAGGTGGGGTGAGCCTGCTTGCGAATCGCAGCCACACGGCTCGACTGACAAACCCTGAATTCGGTCTACATTGAAATGCCACTACCCAAAGCGCAGGGATTCGCTTATCCTTTTCGCTGTATATAGATACAGTAGTCGCAAAGACAACTAAATGTGAAGGCATGTGAGGTGGTGAATGGCCGTCGAAGTGGTATACCGCAGCAGCCGAGATCTGGAGCGCTTGTTCATGGATAAAGCCGAAGCTGACCGTCATGACAAAATGCTCGAACTGGCCGAATATCTGGCCGATGTGTTGCAAAAAGCCGTTCCGTCCCTGACTGAACAGCAAGTGGAAGAAGCCGGGATCTACATGGCGAAGAACCGTGATGTATTCGCCCGGGCCTTCAAGAGCCAGCCTGATGCACTGTCGGAGCTGATCAATGCGCCGGCCGAGCCGGTCGAAAAAGCCGAGGTGGAAGAATCCGCTGAAGCGCCGGTCAAGCCAGCCAAAGCGGCGAAAGCTGCAAAGTAGTTGATGCCCGAATTGAATAGGCCCTGAGTCAAATGGCTCAGGGCCTTTTTCATGCCTGCGAAACTCAGCGATACAAAACTCTTTCCGCCAGCTCATCCGCCACCCGTGCCGGTGAGCGTTTCTCCGCCTGCGCATGGGCAAAAACTTCAGTCAGCCGCGAGCTGATTTTCGACAGGTGCGCGGTAATGGTGGTCAATTCCTCACCGCGATGTTTCAGCGAGACGTAAATCAGCCCACCCGCATTGATCACATAATCCGGCGCATAAAGAATGCCGCGCCGTTCCAGTTGATCGGCCACATCCAGATGCGTCAGCTGATTGTTCGCCGAACCGGCCACCGCCGCGCAGCGCAGTTGCGCCACCGAATGGCTATTGAGCACACCGCCCAGACCACACGGCGCAAGGATGTCGCACGGCGTGCTGAGCAACGCATCGTTGGCGATAGGGTGAGCATTAAGCTGTTCCATCGCCAGTTGCACCTTGCCGTGGTCGATGTCGCTGACCAGCAACTCGGCGCCGGCGGCGTGCAGTTGCTCGGCCAATGCATAACCGACATTGCCCAGGCCCTGAATCGCCACGCGCAAGCCTTCGAGGTTGTCACTGCCCAGGCGCGCCATCGCCGTGGCACGAATGCCGGCGAACACACCCATCGCCGCGTGTGGCGCCGGATCGCCGGCCGAGGTGGTGCTGGTGACGTGCTGGGTCTGTTGGGCGATGCAATCCATGTCCGCCACCGAGGTGCCGCTGTCGATGGCGGTGATGTAGCGACCGTCGAGCTGGTCGATGCACCGGCCGAAGGCTTCGAACAGCGCTGCACGATTTTCAACATGAATCGGGCGCACGATTACCGCAACGCCACCGCCCTGCGGCAACCCCGCCAACGCGGCCTTGTAGCTCATGCCCTGAGCGAGGCGAATGGCGTCCTCGACGGCGGAATCGTCGTTGGGGTAGGCAAGATAACGACACCCGCCCAGGGCTGGGCCCAGGCGGCTGTTATGGATGGCAATGACCGCCTTCAACCCGCAAACCGGGTCGACGCTAAGGTGCAGCGATTCCAGGCGAGTGCTTTGCATGAGCGCAAACATCGTTGGGCTCCCGAATCACTTCTTGTAGAACGCCAGTATAGGCTTGCGCCTGAAAATTGCTGGAGCGCGCCGGAATAAGCAGGCGTGCCGACGACGGCTTTACGGCATATCTCTCAACCTGTTAACCGAGCCACTGGACGAATCCCGCGGACGGGGCTAAAACGAGGCATTCCACGGAGATTTCGATGAGTCCGCGCCAACGCTTTTTCGAGTGCCTGCACCGTTCACCGCCCGCGCTGTTCGAAGCCGCGCTATGGATGGCCGCCGAGCACGAAAAAGCAGTCGATCCCGAGGCGCTGCTTGTGGAGTTCAAGGATCTGCAACAGCGTGTCAGCTACGGTTTGCCGATGTTGCCAGTCAGCGAATTGGCGCAGCCGTTATTGCGGCGCATGAATGATCTGGGCTTTGCCATGGATGATTTCACCCCGCTCCGTCCGCAAGCGGCTTTAATACATAAAGTCTTGCAGACCCGTCGCGGGCAGCCGCTGGCGTTGGCATTGATTGCACTGGAACTGGCGCGTGGTCTGGAGATTCCCCTGGTCGGGGTCAACTTCCCCGGGCACTTCCTGTTGCGCGTGCCCGGTGCCGATCATCTGCTCGATCCGTGCGGCGGTCGGCGCTTGTACCCCAACGACTGTCGTGAGCTGTTGCAGCGCCAATACGGGCCCAACATGAAACTCAATGCCGAGCACCTGTTGACTGCCACGCCGGTGCAGATGCTGCAGCGCCTGTCGCGCAATTTGCGCCAGCTTCACCTGACTCAGGATGACTTCATCGCCGCGCTGATTGACGCCGAACGCGTGCTTGAACTGGGCGATGCCGGCGCCGCCGATTATCTGGCCCGGGCCAGCCTGTATCAGCGGCTCGACTGCCCGAACGCCGAGCGGTTTGATCTGGAACACGCGCTGTTGCTCAGCGATGACCCGATCCAACGGCTGCGCCTGACCGAACGACTTGGGCATCTGCCGCCGAATTCAGTCGTCCATTAAGCTCCTGTGGGAGCGAGTTTGCTCGCGAATCAGGCGCCTCGGTCTATCAGTTAGACCGCGTTATCGTTCTTCGCGAGCAAGCTCGCTCCCACAGGGGATGATGTTGATTCAGCGGGCGAACGCACCTGGATGATCAGCAGTGCGGCGATGACGGCCGGAATCGCGCAGAAGAAGAAAATCTGCTGAACCGGAATGTGCATCGCCAGCAACAGGCTGCCGAATAATGGCCCGAGAATCGAACCAAATCGTCCCACACCCAATGCCCAACCGGTGCCGGTGGCGCGCACATGCGCCGGGTAGAAGTTACTGGCGAAAGCGTTCAGCGTCAGTTGCCCGCCAATGATGCAGAACCCGGCGGCAAACACACAGGCCACCAGATAACGCGGATTGTCGTGGTTAAGCCCCAGCACAATCGTGCACAGCGCAGCGCCTGCGAGCACGCCGGACAACAGTCGCACCTTGCGTTTCAAACGGTCGGCGAACCAGGCCATGCAAATCGCACCCAGGGTGCCGGCGAACAGGAACATCGACGTCACCAGATTGGCCTGGTTAAGTTTCAGGCCACTTTCCAGCAGCAGCGACGGCAACCAACTGATCATGAAGTACAGCAAGATCAGGCTGACGAAGAACGTCGCCCAAATCAGTAAGGTTGGCCGTGCATAACCATTGCGGAACAGTTCGACCACAGTCAGTTTACTGCCCTGCTCGCGTTCATTCTGTTCGACCGAGGCCAGCGGAGGTTGCCAGTCCGGCAACATTCGCCCAGTAACTTTGCGCAGGCGCACATAAGGCGGCTGATCCCGCAGCAGGCGCGGCAAGGATTCGGGCAGCACCCACCAGAGAAACGGGAACAGCAGCAGCGGTGTCACGCCGCCGGCGAGGAACACGGCCTGCCAACCGAACTGATCGATGAAACCGGCGGCAACAAAACCACCCGCCGCGCCACCAAACGAGAAGCCACAAGCTGCCAGCGTGACCATCAAGGTACGCAAGCGTGGTGGCGAATAATCCGACATCAGCGCCATCGCGCTAGGCATTGCACCGCCCATGCCGATGCCGCAGATAAAGCGCGCGACCATCAGGGAGTTCAGTGAGTCGGCGAACACCATCAGCAGCGTCAAACTGGCGTAGATCAGCACGCAGGCAAGCAGAATTCGCCGCACACCAAAACGGTCGGCCAGCGGTGTCACTGCGAGGGAGCCAATGGTGAGGCCTAGCAGGTTGGCACTGAATACAGGTCCGAAGGCGGATTTTTCCAGACCCCAATCCTGCGCCAGCGCCGGCACCACGTAGCCGAGCACCTGGGCGTCATAACCATCGGTGACCAGCAACAAGGCGAGCAGTATCAAGAGCAACCACTGATAGCGGGACACAGGACGGGCGTCGAGTGCCGCCCGGAAGCTGGCAATCTGGTTGTGCATCGCGAGGTACCTTTTTGTTTTTATGGTTTGGTGGTGGTGCAACACAAACCCTGTGGGAGCGGGCTTGCCCGCGATGACGGCAGCCCATCCGACATAAACGTGCCTGCCAAATCGCTATCGCGGGCAAGCCCGCTCCCACAGGTTTTTTGGTAAGGCTTACGGTGTATCTGGCTGGTTGGACGGGTGAGCCTGGATGAACGCTGGATGTTCGGCCGCCAATGCCGAAACACGGCAAATCCGCGGATAAGCCTCAAGCGAAACATTGAAGCGGTCGGCCGCGTACAACTGCGGAATCAGGTACACGTCCGCCACGCACGGCCACTCACCGAAACAGAATCCGCTATCGCCAATCAACTGTTCCACCGTCATCAGCCCCTGGCTGATCCAATGACTGATCCACTCCATGACCTGCGGTTCGTCATGCCCCGACTGCCGCAGTCGATTGAGCACGCTGACGTTGTGCAGCGGATGCACATCGCAACCGATCACCGCCGCCACGCCGCGTACATGGGCCCGGGCAGCGAGGTCTTCGGGGAGTAGCGGCACCTGTGGATAACGTTCCTCCAGGTACTCGATGATCGCCGGTGACTGAATCAGCAGCTCGCCGTCATCGGTGCGCAAGGCCGGCACGCGGCCCTGTGGATTGATCGCCAGATACGCCGGCTGCCGATGTTCGCCACCGGGCGCCGCGATCAAGTTGACCGGCAACGCTTGATAGTCGAGCCCCTTAAGCGCCAGTGCGATCCGCACCCGATACGACGAGGTCGAGCGGTAATAGGTGTAGAGATCCATGAGCCGCTCCTGTCAGCGCGCCGCCAGCACTTTGCCGCGGCATTCGCCAAAGCCGATCGAGGCGAAACCGTCACGGGCACAACGCGCGCGCAGAATGATTTCGTCGCCATCTTCAAGAAATTTGCGCACTTCGCCGGACGCCAGTTCGATCGGCTTTTTACCACCCTCGGTGATTTCCAGCAGGCTGCCGAACTGACCGTTCTCAGGACCGGACAGCGTGCCCGAACCGAACAGGTCACCGGCCTGCAACTGGCAACCGTTGACGCTGTGATGCGCGACCATTTGCGCGACGGTCCAGTACATGTAGCGGGTGTTGCTCAGGGTCAGGCGATGCGCCGGCAGATTCTGCTCGCGCATGGTTTCGGTGAGCAGCAGCACTTCCAGTTCGATGTCGAATGCACCGCCGTCCTGATCGCGCTTGTCGAACAGATAAGGCAGTGGCTGCGGATCGCCTTGCGGACGTGCCGGTTGTGCGGTGCGGAACGGCTCCAGCGCTTCGGCAGTGACGACCCACGGCGAGACGCTGGTGATGAAACTCTTGGACAAGAACGGCCCCAGCGGCTGGTATTCCCAGGCCTGGATGTCGCGAGCCGACCAGTCGTTGAGCAGGCAGAAACCGGCGATGTGTTCGGCGGCATCACCGATGGCGATCGAGTCGCCCATCTCGTTGCCCTGACCGATCCAGATGCCCAGTTCCAGCTCATAGTCCAGACGCGCGCATGGGCCAAAAGTCGGCTCGGTAGCACCGGCCGGCAGGGTCTGGCCTTTAGGACGACGGACGTCGGTGCCGGACGCACGCACGGTGGACGCACGACCGTGATAGCCGATCGGCACGTGCTTGTAGTTTGGCAGCAGCGGGTTGTCCGGACGGAACAGTTTGCCGACGTTCTGCGCGTGCTCAATGCCGACGTAGAAGTCGGTGTAATCGCTGATGCGCGCCGGCAGACGCATCTGGCAATCGGCGGCCAATGGCAGCAGCTTCGCACCTTGAGCTTCGATATCGCCGCGCTGGGTGCTGGTTTCGCTGAACAGTTCCAGCAGACGTTCACGCAGGGCAACCCGCGCCTCACGACCGAGGTCGAAGAAGGCATTCAACTGGCCGCCACGGGTGGCTTCCACAGCGCTGCGAGCGGCGCCATCGAACAGACCGGCTTCAAGGGCAACTTGCAGATCGAAGATGTGGTCCCCAATGGCCACACCGCTGCGCGGTTCTGAACCGTTGATGCTGAACACACCCAGTGGCAGGTTCTGCAGCGGGAAATCAGTGTGGCCGTTGGCCGACGCAACCCAGCTGCGGGTGATGGAATTCTGAGTCATGGGTTATCTCCGGGTCGGGTCGAACGTGGCGGGCAATGTGGCCCAGCAAGTGTCGTAATGGGGTTGCAGTTGTGGGCAGTCGAGGGCGAAACGGCTTGGGCGCAGCACTTGGCTGGTCTCGAACATGAAGGCCATGGTGTTGTCGATTTTCGCGGGTGCAAGCTCGGCGTTGATCGCTTTGGTGCAGGTCTCGCCGTCCGGGCCGTGAGCACTCATGCAGCTGTGCAGCGAGGCGCCGCCGGGCACAAAGCCTTCGGCCTTGGCGTCGTATTCGCCCTGGATCAGGCCCATGAATTCGTTCATCAGATTGCGGTGGAACCACGGTGGACGGAAGGTGTTCTCGGCCACCATCCAGCGTGGCGGGAAAATCACGAAGTCGAGGTTGGCCAGGCCATGCACGCTGGTCGGCGAGGTCAACACGGTGAAGATCGACGGGTCGGGGTGATCAAAACTGACCGTACCGATGGTGTTGAATCGGCGCAGATCATATTTATACGGCACGTTATTACCGTGCCAGGCCACTACGTTCAGCGGCGAATGATTAAGCTCGGTGGCCCACAACTGGCCGAGGAATTTCTGCACCAGCGTGGTGGGTTGTTGCAGGTTTTCGTAAGCGGCGACCGGGGTCAGGAAGTCGCGCGGATTGGCCAGACCGTTGCTGCCGATCGGCCCCAGGTCTGGCAGGCGCAGCGGCGCGCCATGGTTCTCGGCAACATAGCCGCGCGCTTGCGGATCGAGCAGTTCGATGCGGAATTTCAGGCCCCGTGGCAGCACGGCAATTTCCAGCGGCGAGACGTCCAGCACGCCCAACTCGGTGGCAATGCGCAGACGCCCCAGTTGCGGCACCAGCAGCAGTTCGCCGTCAGCATTGAAAAACACCCGCTCCATCGAGCGGTTGGCCGCGTAGTTATAGATGCTGATGCCCGAAGGTTTCTCGGCGCCGGAATTGGCCGCCATGCTCACCAGTCCATCGATGAAATCGGTCGGTTCGGCCGGCATGTCCAGCGGATTCCAGCGCAGGCGATTGGGGGTTACTTCACCCAAAGGCCCACCGGCCAGTTGCCGCTCCAGTTTGACGAACGCCGGGTGATTGGCCGACGGCTGAATCCGGTACATCCAGGTGCGCCGCGCTTCGCTGCGGGTCATGGTGAACGCAGTGCCGGAGAACAATTCGGTGTACAGGCCGTAGGGGGCTTTTTGCGGGGAGTTCTGGCCGACGGGCAGCGCGCCGGGCAACGCTTCAGTGCTGAATTCGTTGCCGAAACCGGACTGATAAGCCAGCGTCGACGCGGTTGAATCGAGGTTCATGGAGCCTCCTGAACAGGGAGTCGGCAGTGGCCCATCGCTCTGGCTCAGAGGTTTCGGCACGCCGGGGTTGTTATTATCGTAATTCGATTACGCATAACGTAATTTGCTCGCTATCCAGCGTCAAGCTATAAAGACGCCCATTCGTATTGGAACCCGGCCGCACCATGGAAAAAACCAGCGACAGTAACGGCAAACAGAAAGTCCGCTCCGCCGAGGTCGGCACCGACATCCTCAAGGCTTTGGCCGAGTTGTCGCCGTCCACCTCGCTGTCGCGCCTGGCCGAACACGTGCAGATGCCGGCGAGCAAGGTTCACCGGTACTTGCAGGCGTTGATTGCCAGCGGCTTCGCCGAACAAAACCCGGCGACCAACCACTACGGTCTGGGCCGCGAAGCCCTGCGCGTGGGCCTGGCGGCACTCAACAGTATGGACGTGCTGAAAGTCGCCGCCCTGCCCCTGTCGGACCTGCGCGACGAACTCAACGAAACCTGTTTCCTCGCGGTGTGGGGCAATCAGGGAGCAACCGTGGTGCACATCGAACCGGCGGTGCGTGCAGTGACGGTGGTCACGCAATTGGGTTCGGTGTTGCCATTGCTCAGTTCCTCGACAGGACTGGTGTTCAGCGCTTACCTGCCGCCTCGGGAAACCGACGAATTGCGCGAGCGGGAAATCGCCGTCGCCGAGCATCCGTTGAAGGACGAAACCGCCTACGCGACATTGTGCGAACAGATCCGCGCGCGCGGCCTGCATCATGTCCACGGCTTGCTGATGCCGGGTGTGGATGCCTTGTCGGCACCGGTGTTCAATGCCGTCGGACAAGTGGCGGCGGTGCTGACCATCGTCGGCCCGACCTCGTTGTTCCATGCCGACGAAAACGGCCCGGCGGCGCAGCGGTTGTTGGCTGCGACGCGGGCCGTGAGCTGGCGGATGGGATTCGACGCCTAGGCGCCTGCGTCGATCCGCCGGTCAGCGACTATGTGAAGGGTTACAGCAACACCGTTTTGCTGTCGCCCGCCGCGTCCTCTTGCAGAGCCTCTTCGCTCACCTTGCTACAGCTCAAGCCCCAGCAACTTGGCACTGGCTACAGCCTGGGTTCTTCGCTCGACGCCCAGTTTTCCGTGTATCCGCCTGGCGTGAGTCTTAACCGTGTGCAGAGAAATAAACAGCTCATCCGCAATCTGTTGATTGGAATGGCCCTTGGCAATCAAGCGCAAAACCTCCAGTTCACGATGACTGAGCAAACCACTGCCGCTCGCCACTTCAACAGAGGCCGACTCCGAAACCGTATTTGCCAGTATTTGCGACAGCCCCGGGTGGCGCAGTTGCAGCTCACGCAACGCCTGATGCAGCCCATATTGACGGCCCAGCGCCAGACCCTGCTCTAAGCAGGCGCGCGCCGAAGCCTGATCCCCCTGGGCAAAGGCAACTTCGGCCATCGCCAGATGCAAGTCGGTTTCCAGAATGAGCATCCTGCAGCGCTGCGCCGTTTCGAGCAGATGCTGTAACCGGCCCATCGGGTCGCGCGCCGAGCCTGAACCTACTTCGGCAAGGATCAACAAGTACTCGACGCGGGGTATCAACTCGAGTGTCGCCGGCGGCGCCTGCAAGGCGTCCGCTCCTTGATAGTGCCGTAACAGGCGTGTCATTGCCTCGCACGCCAGCTCATAACGGCCCTGCTGCAGCCAGAAAAGACTGCTGACTTGCAACACCACGCCGCGATAAACCGTGTCCGGAATCTGCCGTTGCTGCATCTTTCGCTCCGCATCACGCAGCCACACGAACGCTTTCTCATAATCCGCCTGATTGGCAGCCAGTTGCGCCAGCCCCAGATAGCCGTAGAGGGCACGCTTGTCATGGTTGCGCCCGCAACCGTCCAGACCGGACTGAAAAAAATCCGCCGCCAGGACATCCTGGCCCTGACTCAGCGCAAGACGCCCACGACGCAGTGCAATCCGTCCCAACAGCGGGGTCAGGCGGTTCGGTTGCCGGACGAGTAAATCATGCACCCCCGCCAAAAGACTTTCAGCCCGAGCTGCCGCGCCGCGCTGTTCGAGCAGTTGCCCGTGATCAAGCTCCAGCAGTGCTTCGAACACCAGCGAACCATGCGCCCGTGCCAGACACAGTGCCTGGCGATTACGGGCGTGGGCAACGTCCAGCTCGCCACGTAACAAAGCCTGCTGGGTCAACCCTGACAAACACATCACCCGAGCGATCCAGTTATCAAAATCGAGTGCCTCCAACGCTTGCGAAAAGTATTCGTGAGCCCCCTCCATCCGCCCTTCCAGATGCAGCAACCACCCCTTCAACGTTTGCCAACGCGCAATCAACTGCCGCTCATGAGCTGGCGAAGGCTGCGGCATGAACCGCCCTAAATGCTCGATGCATTGCGCCGCCTGTTCAAAACGACCGGCGAAGAGCAATGCAGCGGTAATCAGACCAACCAGTTGTGGCGTGCTCAGGGTCAGCTCTTCAGCCTGATGCTCATGCAATTGCAGTAACAGGACCACGGTTTGCTCTTCAAACAAATGCTCGAAGCTGAAGTGCTGCAACAGGCTGACGGCGATTTCATGTTCTTCGGCGAGCAAGGCTTGCTCGAAGGCTGAACGCCAATCCTGCCGCCAGGAAAACCACTGACACGCCCGCCGATGCCAGGAACGACCTGCGGGCCATTGTTCATCACGCATCACCCGCGACAACGGTGGAAAAACCTGCAGCCAGTCGGCCGAGTCGTGCCACGGCTCGATAAAGCAGCCCAGTGTTTGCAACGTGCGCAGGCACTGTGCGCCCTCCCCGGCACCGAACAGATGCTCACACAGCTCGGCATTGAAGCGCGGCAGATGCGCGAGCACGCGCCAGTTCTCGGCCAGCTCCGGCGTGAGGCTATTGAAGAGTTCGTGTTGCAGATAATCCAGCAGCGTATCGACCCGTTGCTGCGGCTGATTACTTTGCGACCAGTCACACTTTTGCAGCAGCGCCATGCGCACCCCGGCGCACCAACCGCCGGTACGCTGGACGATGCGTGCAGCCACACTGCCAGCCTGCTCGGGCGACAGATGTCGCAGCGCCTGGGCGATTTCGTCCGGGGTCAGGGCCAGCGTCGGGGATTCACATTCGTACAGTTCGTCGTCGAGCAACAGCCGCGGCCAGTTGCATTGCGGCCGTCGGCGGGTGCCGATCCACCAGGTGAGCGCCGGACTACTGACCGTCAGCAAACGGTCGAGCAACGCATCCAGCGCTGGATCCGGCAGCCGACAGTAGTCATCGATAAACAGCCAGGTCGGCAACGTCCAGCGACTGAGCGCACCCACCAGACCGGACTCCGTTGTTTCTGCCAGTCCCAACGCCTGGGCCAACCGCAGACAGAACTCGTCGACACTCATCGCGGCACCCGCCAACGGCAGCCAGCAGACTTCGCAGCGTGGCGGCGCCTGAAGCAGGCACTCGGCGAGCAACGCGCTCTTGCCGCTGCCGGCGGGTGCACAAATGAGCCTGACCCGTGCCACCGACTGCAGCAACGGCTCGCTCAGTCGCGTGCGTGGCTGGTGATGGGAGGACAGTCTGGGGAGAAAACCGGGGCGATCCAGACAAGCAGTCATGGCGGTCATCGGATGAGCCTTTTTATAGTTGTGAGCTCACCCTAGCCCTCTCCCGGCAGCTTGTTGACAAATATTCAGCACGCTGATTGGCGGCCATAAAAAAGGCGACCATGCGGTCGCCTTTTGTTCATCCGACGTATCAGAACCGTTACCGCACACCCTCTGTACGCAGGGCCGATGGCGTGTAGTCGGCAGCCTTGGCTTCGAAGCCGAATTCGTAGCCGTGCTTCTCTTCGTTCTTCATCCCCAGCGCGATGTAGCGGCCGGCAATAATGTCGTAGAGCGCTTCGAGGGTGTAGGCCTGAGTCTGGTGATCGTAGTAGTACTCAGCGTGACCTTCGGCGACGCGCCACAGTTGCCCGCGACCGTCGTAGTGATCGGCGAGCGCCACTTGCCAGCTGTCCTCGTCGATGTACATGTGGCGCTTGGCGTAGATGTGCCGCTCGTTCGCCTTGACCGTGCCGATCACCTCCCACACGCGGTGCAATTCGTAACGCGTCAGGTCCTGATTGATGTGCCCGGCCTTGACGATGTCGTCGTATTTGAGCTTCGGCGAGTCGAGCTTGTAGCTGTTGTACGGAATGTACATTTCCTTTTTACCGACCAGTTTCCAGTCGTAACGATCCGGCGCACCGGAGAACATGTCGAAGTTGTCCGAAGTGCGCAGGCCATCGGCGGCGGTGCCCGGGCCGTCGTAGGCGACTTGCGGCGCGCGACGGACGCGACGCTGACCGGCGTTGTAGATCCACGCCAGGCGCGGTTCCTTCACCTGATCAAGGGTTTCGTGCACCAGCAGCACGTTGCCGGCCAGCCGCGCCGGTGCCGTCACCGATTGCTTGAAGAAGGTCAGCACGTTGGCGGCTTTATCCGGATCGATATCCTTCATCAGTTGCGGCACGGCGATCTCTTCTTCGAAGCGGATCGGCGTGTAGCTGCCGTTGGTTTGTGGTGTCACCTGGGTGATGATCCGCCTCACGTTGCCGCCGTGATAACGGGTGATGTGGTTCCACAAGACTTCCACGCCATTCTTCGGAATCGGGAAGGCGTAGTAACGATTGCCGGTGAAGTTGGCCAGGCCGTTACCGTCGTTGATGGTGGTGACGTTAAGGGCGCTGCGCTTGGCCGATTCGTAGATTTGCGGTGGTGCGGCGACGGTACGATGGGTCGGATAGACCGGGATCTTGTAGGTCTGCGGATAGCGTTTGAACATCGCCACCTGACCTTCGGAGAGTTTGCTTTTGTACTGATCGACGTTGGCGGCGGTGATGGTGAACAGCGGTTTTTCATTGGCGAACGGGTCAGCGAGAAAACCTTTGCTGTCCACCGCTCCGGCGTTTTTCGCGAGGCCGCCCGTCCATGCCGGGATCGAGCCGTCGGCGTTGCCGGCCTTCTCGGCGCCGAGCGGGGTCAGGCTGGTGCCGAGTGTGTTCGCTTCATCCGGCGACACCGCCGCCATCACGTTGGCCGCCAGCAGACTCAGGGCCAGCACACCGCATTGCAGAATCATTTTGCGCATTGCTTTCATCCTTCTCGGGCAGATCAGAAGTTCACGCCGAAGCTCAGAGCGACGAAGTCACGGTCTTCGAGGACGTTGTAGTCGCCACCGAAAAAGTCGGTGTAACTGAGGCTCGCGGTGTAGGTGTTGCGGTAGTCGGCATCGACGCCGACGCTGATCGCTTTGGCGCCTTCGTTGAACAGGCCGTTGGGACCGTAACCGGCGACGTCGTGCGACCACGACAGGTTGGGTTTGAGGTTGATCCCGCCGATCACGTTGGCGTAATCGAGGATGGCGCGGGCGCGGTAGCCCCATGAGGTTGAGGTGACGAAGCCTTCAGTGTCGCCACCGAAACCGTACTGGCCGTACACAGAATCGCGGCCATAACGCAGGTTGCTGCGCGACTCCAGGCCACCAACCCGCACAACCGCAGCCTCACCCACGACAGTCAGGCGTTCAGCGCCCAGAACCTGATCGAAGAAGTGCGTCAGGGTGCTCTGGATCTGCGTGACCTCTTTACGTCGATAGCCCTTGTTGTCAGCGCCAGGCGATGTCGACAACGGCGATGCGGTTCCGCCGGCAACCGGGTTGAGCAATGCCAGCGTCAGGTCATTGGTGCTGACTTGCACCGGCGCGTTCGGCCGGTAGCTGATTTCGCCGGTCCATGCGGTGCCGGTGGGCAGCGTGGTAGAGAAACTGGCGCCGTACAAGCGAATGTCTTCCGGGTATTCGAGGTAATAGCCACCGCGCCCGAGCATCACACTTTGCGCCAGGCCCGAACCGCTGCCGGGTGCCAACTGGTTGGCGATGCCGACCATGCCCGGCAATGCCGCCAGAGTCGAAAGCCCTGCCGTGGTGGTGCCGACTGTTGGCGTGCGGCTGTGGTAGTTCATGAAATAGAGGCCGTACTCGGTGTCGTCGCCGAGCCAGCGCAACGCCGTGCCCCACTGCCCGGAATCCCGCGCATCACGGTCGCCGCCACGCGGTATGACCACGCCTTCGCGGGTGACCTGAATGCCCTGGCCAAACGCGGTGGTCAACGGCACCAGCGGCGCAATGGCCGGGTTGCCGACGGTGTAGCCGCTGGTGCAGCCGTCCGCCACCACGTCGACGCCGAAGAACGTGCCGCAGTTGTCGACAACGGTCTGGTCCCACTCCAGTTGATAGAAGCCTTCGATGGTCAACTGGTCGGTCAGGCCCTGGGACCCGAACAACATGTTCACCGGAATCAAGCCTTCCTTGATCTCCGCACCGGGGCGGCGGAATGCCGACACGTCGATCGGGTTGATGCTGTTGATCGAGTTGCCGATGAACGTACTTTCGCCCCAACTGACCACTTGTTTACCGGCGCGCACGGTGCCCGGCAGATCGCCGATGGAATAGTTGTGATAGACGAACGCATCGAGAATCTGCGCACCCGATGATTTGGCGCCTTCCTTGCGGCCACTGTCGCTGATCTGCTTGAACTCGCGGTCTTCGTCCTTGAGCTCGAAGTCGTACCAATATTTGCCACGCACGAACACGCCGGTATCGCCGTACTTGAGTTCGAGGTCGTGAATGCCTTTGACGATTTTCGAGAAGGTCTCGCCCTTCTTGAAGTTCAAACGCCCGTCATCACCGGTCGAGGATTGCCCGGACCCACCGTTGACCGTACCGACCAGCGACTTGTCGGCATCGCGCATGCCCCAACTCGCACCGACCGACAACGACGAGTCAAACGTGCCTTCGATTTCTCCGATATTAAAAGCAACCGCGTGCGCCTGGGCACAGCAACCCAGAGCCACCGCGGCTGCAAGCGCCTGCGGTGTGAAGATGGCGCGCATTGTTTTTGTTGTCATGCGTCTTCCCCGGTGAGTGACAGAAGGCCCCACCCTACTGCCGTGTGACCGGGTCGATAAGCGCACCAAGGAGGTATTCGCGCTGTCGCTCGAAAGGATGAATGCCCATGCAGTACGCGGCTTTGCATCGACCATGGATCGGCTGGATAGAGGATCATCAGTGCCGCGCATGGTGCACATCAGCCGCTGCAGACTGTTGCATGCCCCGTAACAGTGCATGTCTGGAATCGGTATTTTTCCTACAGGGCTGAAACCGTATTCTGAGCGGGCTTCCACGGCATTCGCCGAAAAGCAGGCAGCCTTGGCTACTGAGCAAATCAGGCCACTGCTGACAGATTTCAGATGAATCGATGAGTCGGTTTATCGCCCCGGTGTTCACTGACGTTGATTTGTAGCTCCTTGATCCAACGTCTTACCTTGGCCGCTGCGTTTGCAGCGGCCTTTTTTATGGGCGATCGATTTTCAGGCAGAGGAGGCAATGCGGGGGAGACAGGACTCGAGCAAGCCCTGTCAAACAGCCATCGCGATCAGAGCGAATACTTCTGCAAATTCGCCATCATTTCCTTCAGCGCTTCAATATTGTCCTTCGGATGCGCCGCCCCTTCGAAATCACAAATCTGCTGCCAGTGCGCCGCTACATCCTCGGGCGAGAAGCCCACTCGCGGATCGAACCCGGCGCCCAGGCTGCGCTCCCAACGCACCTTGCCCATCCAGCCACCGCCGACTTCGAACAACCCGGAAGTCTCCTGGCACTGCTCACTGGCCAGGTACACCACCAACGGGCTGACCAGTTCCGGTTTCAGTTGCTCGAACACTTGCGGCGGAATCAGTCCTTCGGTCATGCGCGTGCCGCCGGTTGGCGCGATGGCGTTCACGAGGATGTTGTTCTTGCGGCCCTCGATGGCCAAAGTGCGGGTCAGCCCGTATAGACCGAGCTTGGCCATGCCGTAGTTGGACTGGCCGAAGTTGCCGTAGATGCCCGAGGTCGAGGCGGTGAAGATCACTCGACCGTAGTTTTGCTCGCGCAGGTGCGGCCATGCGGCGCGGGTGACTTTGTAGGCGCCTTCGACGTGGACGCGGTAGACCAGATCCCAATCGGCGTCGTCCATTTTGTGGAAGGTCTTGTCGCGCAGGATCCCGGCGTTGTTGACCACGACGTCGACGCGACCGAAAACATCCAGCGCGTTCTGCACCAGTTTGTCGCCATCGGTAACCGAGTCGTGGTTGGCTTCGGCGATGCCGCCGGCTTCACGGATTTCCGCGACCACGCGATCAGCCGCAGAAGCGTTGGCGCCTTCGCCCTGAGTCGAGCCGCCGAGGTCGTTGACCAGCACCTTGGCGCCCTGTTTGGCGAACAGCAAAGCGTGCGCCCGTCCGAGGCCGCCGCCGGCTCCGGTGACAATCACGACTTTATCTTCGAAACGCACAGACTCATTCATCGCGGCAACTCCAGCAGGCCAAGGACAGTACCCCCGAGTGTCAGGCACCGGGCTTTCGGTCACAACGAACACGGCTGGGGCTGAATGGTGCGCGATAAGGCTGGGGGATGATGTGCAGCGCAATTAAAGACCAAAAGATCTGTCAGGAACACGCCACTTTGCGCGGTGGCAGCGCAAAACGCTCACGAAACGCCAGGTAGTGCTTGAGCACCTGCACCGGCGCTTCGATCTGCGGATAGTGGCCAATATTCGGCAACAGCACGGTGTCGGCATCCGGAACCAACTCCCGGTAGCGCTCGACCATGTGCGCGCCCGAGATCGGATCGACTTCACCATCGATCACCCGCATCGGCACTTCGCCGCGCTGCATCGCCGCCACCCAACGATCACGCTGCACCCGGCGTTCGGGGATGTAGTTAATCAGCTTGTGCATGATGCGCGGGCCGTGATGGCTGTCGACCAGGCTCCAGAAGTCGTCCAGCTCGCTCTCGGTCGGCCCGGTCTGCGGACCGAAAATCTGGCGAAAGCTTTTCACCAGTGCATCGCGGGTAAAGGCACGGCCGATCATCCAGCCTAGTGGGCTGAGCAATAGCTTTTGCATCAATACCGGACGATGGGTTTCCGGGAACAGACCGCCGTTGAGGAACACGCAACTGGAGACCTCGATCTTGTCTTCGTAGTGCCGGGCAAGCAGCTCCTGCGCGACGCTGTCGCCATAATCGTGAGCGAGGATGTGAACAGGCTGTTCGACCTGCAAATGCGCGAGCAAAGCCTGTTGCAGATCGGCCTGCTCAAGCAGGCTGTAGCGGTGATTGGCCGGTTTGGCCGAATCGCCGAAACCCAGCATGTCGCACGCGATCATTCGATAACGCTGGGCCAGTGGTTGCCATAGGTAATGCCAATCCCAACTGGCGGTCGGGAAACCATGGATCAGCAGCAGCGGCTCACCCTGCCCCGTCGTCCAGTAACGGATTGTCTGCCCTCGAAAGACAAACGTCTGGCTGCGTTTACGCCAGACACTCAGAGGAATCTCGGCAAGAGGCATTAGAGTTTATACCCGGGGTCTTGTTTATCGAGTTTGCGCAGCAGCGCCGGCCAAGCCAGCGCGCCACCCATGCCTTGAGCACTTTTGGTCACGCCGGCGATCATCGCCTTGGCGCCTGCCAGAATCTGCGGTTCGATGGCGATCAGTTCAGCGCCGCCGGTCTGGGCCATCACCTGAATGTCGCAGGCGCGCTGGAAGGTGAACATCATCAGAAAGGTATCGGCGATGGTGCCACCACAGGTCAGCAGACCGTGGTTGTGCAGCATGAGGAAATTGTTCTCGCCGAGGTCGGCCTGCAAACGCGCCTTTTCTTCATGGTTCAGCGCCACGCCCTCATAGCCGTGATACGCCAGGCTCGACAGCACGAACAGCGACTGCTGGCTGATCGGCAACACGCCTTGCCTTTGTGCCGACACCGCCACGCCCGAAGCAGTGTGCGTATGCAGCACGCAAACCACATCGTGCCGCACTTCATGCACGGCGCTGTGGATGGTGTAGCCGGCCGGGTTGATTTCGTAGGGGCTGTCCATGAGTTTGTTGCCGGCCTGATCGACTTTCACCAGGCTCGACGCGGTGATTTCGTGGAACATCAGGCCGAACGGATTGATCAGAAAATCTTCGGTACCCGGCACCTTGGCGGAAATGTGCGTGAAGATCAGATCGTCCCAGCCATGCGACGCGACCAGACGATAGCAAGCGGCGAGATCGACGCGGGTCTGCCATTCGGCGGCGCTGACCTGCTCTTTGACATTAAGGGACGACTGGACGGGGGCTACGCTCACTGTGTGCACCTCTGCGTTCTTATTGTTCTGCTCGTGTCAGCAGTCTAGTCGGCGCAGTCGATCGCGTAGTTGCATTGCCAGCCAGCTTGATGACTGAACGGGTCAGCCAGGCAAACTCCTTGGATCCATGTCAGAGCAACGACGCCAACAAAGGGGCGGCGAACAGATTGAGCAAGCCAGTCAAGACCATCACCAGCCCCGCCACGGAGCCTTCTTCGCCGCCCACTTCATGGGCCCGGCTGACACCGGCGCCGTGCGCACCGACCCCAAACAGCGCGCCGCGCGCCAAGGCACTGCGCAACGGCAGCCACTTCAGCAGCACGCCCCCGAGCATCGCGCCGAACACGCCAGTGAACATCACGAACACCGCGGTCAGTTCCGGCACGCCTCCCAGATCCAGCGCCATAGGCATGGCAAACGGCGTGGTAATCGAGCGCGGCACCAGTGACATCGTCACCGAACTGTCGAGCGCCAGCGCCTTGGCCAGGCCGAACGAAGTCGCGATCGACGCAGCACTGCCGGCCAGCATGCCCAGCAGTAACGCCGACCAATGCCGCATCAACAGGCGCCGCTGCTGCCAGATCGGCACGGCGAAGGCGACGGTAACGGGCCCGAGCACCAGCATCAGCCAGTGGGTGTTGCTCGAGTATTCGGCGTAAGCGGTGTGCAGCGGCACGGCGAGCGCCAGCAGCAGCGCCGGCACCAGAATCAGCGGCGACAACAGATAACGCCCGGTGCGGCGATAAATCCAGCGGCTGAACAGGTAAGCCAACAGCGTGAAGGCCAGCCAGAACATCGGCATCAGTTCAAGTTTCATGGGAATGCCTCATGCGCACGGCCAATTCCACGGTGAACGCGGTCACCAACATCACCATCAACGTGCTGGCAGCAATGACCAGCAGGATCCGCCAGCCGTCATTGCGCAGCAAAGTGCCGTAATCGAGCAGGCTCATCAGCGCAGGAATGAAGAACAGCAGCATCTCGGCCATCAGCAAGCCAGCGCCCAATTGCAATGCCGCCGGTTTGACCCAACCGAAAGCAAAAGCGAGCAGCAACAGCACCATGCCGATCACTCCCCCGGGAATGGGCCAGGCCAGCCACGCCGCCAGTTGACAGCCGAGCAGGTAAAGAGCGAGCAGCACGGCGAGTTCGGTCACCAGGCGGGGAAGGTACTTGAGGGTAGCGGCGTTCATGATCAGCTCCTGACAGAGGCTCATTTTACGAAGCGCTCTGCCATCCCTAAAGCGAATTGTTAGACTCACGACCATTCCAAAATGGAATCCACTTATGGAATTCAAACAGCTGCGCAGTTTTGTCGAAGTCATGCATCAGGGCGGCTTCACTCAAGCCGCAAAAACCTTGCACATCAGCCAGTCGGCCGTGAGCAAACAAGTCGCACAACTGGAGCAAAGCATTGGCACGCCATTGCTTGAACGCCTTGGCTCACAACTGCGCCTGACGGCCGCCGGCAGCGTGGTATTGCAACGCGCCGAAGGCATGCTGCGCCTGCGTAATGAGTTGCTCAGTGAACTGGATGACCTGAGTCAGCTGGCGCGTGGGGAACTGCGCCTCGGTTTGCCGTTGCTGGGCAGTGATGCGCTGTTCGCCGGAGCATTCGCCGAATACCGACGGCGCTATCCGAACATCAGCATTCAGTTGCTTGAGGGCGGCAGTCGCAACATCGAGCAAGCGGTGTTGAGTGGCGAACTGGAGTTGGGCGGCAGCCTGATGCCGAAAGATGCGCAGTTCGACTGTCAGCCGTTTTGCGACGAAAAACTCGATGCCCTGCTGCCGGTGGATCATCCACTGGCGAATCGGGGTGAGATCGGGCTGGAGGAGTTGGCCGACACGCCGTTCCTGCTCTATCAACGCAGCTTCGTGCTCAATGACCGCTTGCTCCAGGCGTGTCAGCAAATGGGCTTTACGCCCAGGGAAGGCGGGCGCAGCGGTCAGGCGGATTTTCTCGCGGCGCTGGTCGCCGCCGGGCAAGGCGTGGTGCTGTTGCCCAGCGTCGTGGCGCGCGGTCTGGTGCGACCAGGCGTCGTACGCCTGGCCTTGCGAGCGCCGGATTATTTGCGCTGGGACATCGCCTTCATCTGGCGCCACGGCGCCTATCTGTCGAAGGCCGCGCAGGCCTGGCTGGCGCTGCTGCGCGAGCGGGCGATCAGTCCTTGAGCGCGCCGATCAGATCCGCCAGCCACGGCTCGGCGTCGGTTTCCGGGGTGACGCTTTCGCTGGCATCGAGGCGCAGCATCTCTTGCACTTCACGCAGGCCGAGCTCGCTGAAAAACAGTTCGCGCATTTGCTCACCGCCACCGCAGAAGGTGTCGCCGTAACTGGCATCGCCCAACGCAATCACCGCACCGGGCAAACCGCGCCAGGCGGCCGGCAGTTGATCGCGGATCATCGAATACAACGGTTGCAGGTTGTCCGGCAACTCGCCCATGCCGGTGGTCGAGGTCACGGCGAGAAACGCTTCAGGCGCGAAAGCCTGAACCTCGGCCAGACTGGCGCGCGAGCTGTAGAAGGTTTCAAAGCCAGCGGCTTTCAGCAGATTCTGGGCGTGGCGGGCGACTTCTTCGGCGGTGCCGTAGACCGAACCGGAGAGGATGGCGACTTTCATCAATCTGATCCTGAAGCTGAAAAAAAGAGCGGCGATAGTAACAGCCTCAGCCCTGAAGTTGCGATTCGCTCTCAATGAGCGCTGATCGTCTATGGACAGGCACCGCCGATCTTCTAGAATGCGTGCCACTGACAGCTCTGAGAGGAGTCACGGGATGATCAGCGCCAGTTTGCTGCAAATGATGATCAACGCGTCGAACGACGGGATTACGGTCGCGGAAAGGGAGGGCGAGGAGGACAACATCCTGATTTACGTCAACCCGGCCTTCGAACGCATGACCGGTTACACCAGCGAAGAATCCCTCTACCAGGATTGCCGTTTTCTGCAGGCCGGAGACCGTGACCAGGAGAGCCTGGGGCTCATCCGCGAAGCATTGCGTACCAACGGCACGTGCCGGGAGGTGTTGCGCAACTACCGCAAGGACGGCACGCCGTTCTGGAGTGAATTGTCGCTTTCAACGGTAAAAAATGCCGAAGACGGGCAGACGTATTTCATCGGCGTGCAAAAGGATGTGACGATTCAGGTCAGGGCTCAGCAACGTGTCGCGCAGCTCGAAGCCAAGGTCGCTGCCCTGGAAGCAGAACTCGCCGCGTTGAAAGCGACAAACGGTTAAAACAAACCATCGAACTGGTTGTCATTAACTACAATCACCAATGACTTTGTAACTATTCCTTTCGAGTTAGCCATGCAACGCGATGCACTCCTGACCCAGGATGAGCTGGATTTTATCCAGACCATGCAGCACAACCCGCAACTCAATGTGCGGGATGCGACGTCGAGTCTGCTGGTTAACGGCGGTTCGCAGATCCGTGATTTGCTCACGCGTCTGGCCGCTCACGAGCAAGTGACTATTCAGGCCAACTTCGAAAACCAGCAAATGACGTTTCCGCTGCATCTGGTGGAAGACGAGTTTCATGCGCTGCACTTGCGCCTCGGTGTGCCAAGCATCTACGAAGATGGCCCGATGGTTCGTCCATGGCGGCTGGCACTTGAAGAGCCGGTGGCGCTGGAAAATGCCAAAGGCCAGGCAGGCACGCTGTGGGTTCACGAGGTGTCACATAAAGGTGTACTGCTGGAAGTGCGCAACAAGACCAAACCGCCCAAGCACTTCGCGCTGTGGTTCAGCCCCTCGGGTTATGAGCGGATCGCATTGCGCGGCAGTTTCGAGCGCGAAACCGAAAGTGGTTTCTACGCCTACGAACTCAGCCAGACAGACAGCGACGAAACCGAACGTCTTCGACAATTCATCCTGCAGCAACATCGTTTGACACACCCTGCCTTGCACACCTGATTCTCAGGTATCTAGCTTCCCCGCCAGAAACTGCGTCATGCGCAGACGCATGTTCGCCCCTTCATTGCCCAGGCAAGCCACAGATGATCCGGCCAGACTCTCTTGCGCCAGATCAGACGCATCGCCAGCGAGCATCAGCTGACAATCAAGACTCAAGGCGAGTCGATTCAGAAGCCGGGGCAAATCGGCACTCGGGGCGTGATTGGAAAACAGCACCAGTGCGTCGGGTTTGGTCTTCTCGCAAACGAGGGTCAGCTCATCGAGCGGCTGGCCGGTGGTCAACACCCGAACGCCGGAGTCATTGCCACTCAGAAACAGCGCCGCCACCAGCAACTCAAGCTCCCGGCATTGCCCGGCCAGTGCACTGACGATCACCCGTCGCGGTTGCGAGCCACGCAGGGTGATGATCCGATGCAACACACGCGCCCGAAGAAATCCGTCGAAGAACAGCCATTCGCTGGTCTGCCCGAAGCCATCCTGGCGGTGCAACAATTGCAGCCACAACGGCATCAGGATGTCTTGAAACACGACGGGCAACGCATAAGAAGAAAAGATCTGCCCGTAGACCCGGTCCAGTAGCTGATCATCGAAAGCGCTGATCGCTTGCTGGAGTTGCACCTGCCATTGCAGATAGTCGGCTTGCACCAGTTCATCGGGAATGATGTGCGCGAGGACTTTCAGCGGTTCCGTCTTGGCGAGGATCTTGCCGATCTTGCTGACCGCCACACCGCGATCAATCCAGTCGACGATGCTGCGAACACGCTCGATTTCGGTCATCGAATACAGCCGATGCCCGCTGTCGGTGCGCACCGGCTGGATCAGGCCATAGCGACGTTCCCAAGCGCGCAGCGTTACAGGGTTGACCCCTGTCAGCCGTGCGACTTCACGGATAGGGAACAGCTCCTCGCTCTGGAGCGCAACAGATGTCTGAGAAACAGCGTGCGCATCTGTCATGACAGGCATTTGGCCTCAACTTCCGGGCTGGTGAATTGGATCCCATTCTAACCCCGATGCCCCGATTGCGTTCAAGTGCAGAGATGCGACGAAAGTCTCTGGTTTAAACACAAAAATCAGGAATAATCCTTGCTTGCTGAAAAGCGCAGGCCTGCACCCCGGCCTTGCGTCAGGCGAAACTCCTACCCGGAGTGACGCAATCGAGATACGGAGATACACAATGTCTACTTCCCCCGTCACGCTGATGGTTGCGCGTCGCGTCGCCAATGGCCGCTATCAGGATCTGATCGCCTGGCTGCGCGAAGGCGAACAACTCGCCACCGATTTCCCCGGTTATCTGGGCTCCGGCGTGCTCGCACCGCCGCCTGGCGATAACGAATTCCAGATTATCTTCCGTTTTGTCGACGAACAGACTTTGCATGCGTGGGAGCATTCGGCCTCGCGTACCGCCTGGCTGGATCGTGGCAGCGATCTGTTTGCCCATCCCAAAGAGCATCGTGTCAGTGGCATCGAAGGCTGGTTCGGTACAAGCGTAGTCGGCCAGCGCCCGCCGCGCTGGAAACAGGCGATTGCGATCTGGCTGGCATTCTTTCCGGTGTCGCTGTTGTTCAATTTTGTCGTGGGTCCGTTGCTCGCTGACATGAGCCTTTTGCCGAAAGTGTTGATCAGCACGGCGTGCCTGACGCCGCTGATGGTTTATTTCTTTATCCCGTTGTCGACGCGGTTGCTGGCGAATTGGTTGAACGGCACGCCAGCGCGTCCGTTGCCGGTTACGCCGTCTGCGCAGAACCGCTAAAAGATCGCAGCCGCGTTGCACTCGAGTGCTCCCGCACGGCTCCTGCACAGCTGCAACATTGATGCAGTGCAGGAGCTGGCGAAGGCTGCGATCTTTTCAGGCCCGCCGCTGTTATAGTTTTTGCACCCACCGCGACGCGAGCCGTTCATGACTACAACCTCCGCCCCGATCCTGATCACTGGCGCCGGCCAACGCGTCGGCCTGCACTGCGCGCAGCGTTTGCTCGAAGACGGCCATAGCGTCATTTTCACCTACCGCAGCGCTCGTCCCGGGGTGAAAACGCTGCGTGATCTGGGCGCCATCGGGGTATACGCGGACTTTTCCAGCGAAGCCGGCATCCTCGCGTTCATCGCCGAACTGCACACCCACACCGACAGCCTGCGGGCGATCGTGCATAACGCCTCCGACTGGCTCGCGGAAACCCCGGGCAGCGAGGCCGAAGCGTTCAACCGCATGGTCAATATCCACATGCTCGCGCCCTATCTGATCAACCTGCACTGTGCCGACCTGCTCAAGCAGTCGACACCCGCCGACATCATCCACATCAGCGACGATGTCACCCGCAAAGGCAGCAGCAAACACATCGCCTATTGCGCCAGCAAGGCCGGGCTCGACAGCCTGACCCTGTCGTTCGCCGCTCGTTATGCGCCAGCGATCAAGGTCAACGGCATTGCGCCGGCCCTGCTATTGTTCAATCCCGACGACGACGCGGCCTACCGCGCCAAGGCCCTGGCCAAATCCGCGCTGGGCATCGAACCCGGCAGCGAAGTGATCTACCAGAGCCTGCGCTACCTGCTCGACAACCCTTACGTCACCGGCACGACCCTGACCGTCAATGGCGGAAGGCACGTCAAATAACGCTGTCCCGCGAGGATGTTCGATGACCCGCTCCCTGCCCGAAAACTACCGTGAAATCCTCATTGGCCTCGGTGAAGATCCCGACCGTGAAGGTTTGCTCGATACGCCGGTGCGGGCGGCCAAGGCCATGCAATACCTGTGTCACGGCTACGAGCAGAGCGTGGACACGATCGTCAATGGCGCGCTGTTTGCCTCTGACAGCGACGAGATGATCATCGTCGCCGACATCGAGTTGTACTCATTATGCGAACATCACCTGCTGCCCTTCATTGGCAAGGCCCATGTGGCTTATATTCCGACTGGCAAAGTGCTGGGGCTGTCGAAGATCGCTCGACTGGTGGACATGTTCGCCAGGCGCCTGCAAATTCAGGAAAACCTCACCCGGCAAATTGCCGATGCGGTGCAACAGGTGACCGATGCCGCCGGTGTTGCGGTGGTCATCGAGGCCAGACACATGTGCATGATGATGCGCGGTGTCGAAAAACAGAATTCGACCATGAACACCTCGGTCATGCTTGGCGCCTTCCGCGACTCGAGCAACACCCGTCAGGAGTTCCTGCAATTGATTGGACGGAGCAAGTAAATGCCACAACTTCAGCCGGGAATGGCGCGTATCCGGGTCAAGGATCTGCGCTTGCGCACCTTTATCGGGATCAACGAGGACGAAATCCTCAACAAGCAGGATGTGCTGATCAACCTGACCATCCTGTACGCCGCGCAAGAAGCGGTGCGAGACAATGACATCGACCACGCGCTCAATTACCGCACCATCACCAAGGCAATCATCGCCCACGTCGAGGGCAATCGTTTTGCCCTGCTCGAGCGCCTGACCCAGGAATTGCTCGATCTGGTGATGACCAACGCATCGGTGCTGTACGCCGAAGTCGAAGTCGACAAGCCGCACGCGCTACGATTTGCCGAGTCGGTGTCAATCACGCTTGCAGCGAGCCGCTAGCTTCAAGCTTCAAGCGCCAAGCTGTAAACTTCGTATCACCGCCAACCATCCTGCAGCTTGAAGCTCGTCGCTTGAAGCTGTCTCGCAGAGACTCCCATGAACGAGCAACAACGCCTCGAACTCGAAGCCGCCGCCTTCCGCCGACTAGTCGCGCACCTGGACAGCCGCAAGGACGTGCAGAACATCGACCTGATGAACCTCGCCGGGTTCTGCCGCAACTGCCTGTCGAAGTGGTACAAGGCCGAAGCCGACGAGCGCCAGATCGAGGTCAGCCTCGACGACGCCCGTGAAGTGGTTTACGGCATGCCGTACGCCGAGTGGAAAGCCCAATTTCAGCAAGAAGCCAGCGCTGAGCAACAAGCGGCGTTCGCCAAAGGAAAAACCCATGAGTGACCTGAACACCCTGCGCGCCAGCCTCAAGAGCGGCGAACACGCTTTCGCCGACACCCTGGCCTTCATCGCCGCGGGTTATGACTACCAGCCTCAGGTGTTTAACAACGGTGGCGTGGAAAACGCCGCCGGCCAAAACGAAGGCTCGTGCAAGACCTTGGGTCTGGCGCTGCTGGAAGGCTTGAGTGACGAAGAAGCGCTGTTGGCGTTCGGCGAGCATTACCGCTCAGTAGTGGCCACGCCTGAGGGCAGTGATCACGGCAATATTCGCGCGTTGATCCAGCATGGCCTGGCCGGCGTGAAATTCACCGCCCAGCCCCTGACCCGCCGCTGATCTCAGAACCAGCCCCATTAACTGTGGGAGCGAGCTTGCTCGCGAATGCGGTCTGACATTCAATTTTTTTGTCGACTGGCACACCGCTTTCGCGAGCAAGCTCGCTCCCACAGTTAGTCTGCAATGCCTACAAATCGCGAGCAGAAAAAAACCGGCCGAAGCCGGTTTTTTTGTGCCTGCGATCTTAGAACGAAGCGTTCTGCAGACCGTCCAGGTAACGCTCGGTGTCCAGTGCCGCCATGCAACCGGCGCCGGCCGAGGTGATGGCCTGACGGTAAACGTGGTCGGCCACGTCACCGGCAGCGAAGATGCCTTCAACGTTAGTGGCGGTGGCGTTGCCTTCACGGCCGCCCTGCACGATCAGATAGCCGTCCTTCAACTCCAGCTGACCTTCGAACAGAGAAGTGTTCGGGGTATGGCCGATGGCGATGAACACGCCGTCAACGGTGATTTCGTCGAAGCTGCCGTCATTGTTCTTCAGACGCGCACCGGTCACGCCCATGTTGTCGCCCAACACTTCGTCGAGGGTGGCGTTGAGCTTGAGGATGATCTTGCCTTCAGCCACGCGAGCGTTGAGCTTGTCGATCAGGATCTTCTCGGCGCGGAAGGTTTCGCGACGGTGGATCAGGGTCACGGTGCTGGCGATGTTGGCCAGGTACAGGGCCTCTTCAACAGCGGTGTTACCGCCGCCAACCACTGCAACCGGTTTGTTGCGGTAGAAGAAACCGTCGCAGGTCGCGCAGGCCGAAACGCCTTTGCCCATGAACGCTTCTTCCGACGGCAGGCCCAGGTAACGAGCGCTGGCACCGGTGGCGATGATCAGGGCGTCGCAGGTGTAAGTCGCGCTGTCGCCGGTCAGGCTGTAAGGCTTGGAAGCGAAGTCGACGGCATTGATGTGATCGAAAACGATCTCGGTTTCAAAACGCTCGGCGTGCTCGCGCATGCGCTCCATCAGCACCGGACCGGTCAGACCGTGGACGTCGCCCGGCCAGTTGTCGACTTCGGTGGTGGTGGTCAGTTGACCGCCAGCCTGCATGCCGGTGATCAGCAGTGGCTTGAGGTTGGCACGCGCGGCATACACCGCAGCGCTGTAACCGGCAGGGCCGGAACCGAGAATGATCACTCGCGAATGACGGACTTCAGACATGAATCTGCTCCTGTTGACCGGCCAATATTGCTGGCGCGGACGCCGGACTGCCGGCGGAATAAAAAAGGACTGTGGATAACCTTGGGGAAGGCATGAACTCGACAGTCCTGTAAAAAGTTGGGTGCAGCGTATCGAGGGGGGCAAGATTAAGGAAATACGGTTTAACAATCCAGCTCATAGGTGGTCTCTATGCCGAGACAGTGACGAGATGGACGTCTTTGTTACAGTGAATGTCGATCGCTCTGCCGCGCTTTCGCACGTGGTGCAAAGTCGGTAAGGTCGGCGCGTTTTCCCTTGCTCGGAGCACCTTATGCCCGTTCCTGTTCTGTCTGGCCCGCAATACCTGCGCGAAGGCCTCAAACTGGTTCTCAGTCCTGGCCTGCGCCTGTTCGTGTTGCTGCCGCTGGCGATCAACCTGGTGCTGTTCGTCGGATTGATCTATCTGGCCGGCCACCAGTTCAGCCTGTGGGTCGACACGCTGATGCCATCGCTGCCCGAGTGGCTGAGTTTCCTCAGCTACGTTCTCTGGCCGCTTTTCGTGGTGCTGGTGGCATTGATGGTGTTTTTCACGTTCACCATGCTAGCCAATATCATTGCGGCGCCGTTCAACGGTTTCCTCGCGGAAAAAGTCGAAGTGGTGGTGCGTGGCACCGACGACTTCCCGGCCTTCAGCTGGGGCGAACTGATCGCCATGGTCCCGCGTACCCTCGCCCGAGAAATGCGCAAACTCGGCTACTTCCTGCCTCGAGCGATCGGCCTGTTCATTCTCTCGTTCATCCCCGTGGTGAACATCATTGCCGCGCCGCTGTGGCTGTTGTTCGGCGTGTGGATGATGGCGATCCAGTACATCGACTACCCGGCGGACAACCACAAACTGGGCTGGAACGAGATGCTCGCCTGGCTGCGCGAGAAGCGCTGGCAGAGCATGAGTTTCGGCGGGATCGTCTATCTGGTGCTGCTGATTCCGGTGGTCAACATTCTGATGATGCCGGCCGCGGTGGCTGGGGCAACGTTGTTTTGGGTACGTGAGCGCGGTGCCGAGAATCTCGTGACCCAGCGCTGAGGCGCACAACAACAGCCCGTCACAAATCCATCATCCAAGCGTCACAAGCTCGACATGGCCTCAGCCGACACTGAGGTCATGACGACAGCTCTACATATCACTCTGATCAGCGAAACTTTCCCACCGGAAATCAACGGCGTGGCCAACACCCTTGGCCGCTTGTGCGATGGACTGCGCGCGCGTGGACATCGGGTCGACCTGATCCGCCCACGTCAGGCCGACGATCCGCAGCGTACTGAAGACGATGGCTTGCTCTTGTGCCGGGGCTGGCCGCTGCCGGGCTATCCCGGATTGCAATGGGGCCAGTCGTCGATGCACAAGTTGCTGCGGCGCTGGAAACGCCAGCGTCCGGACGTGCTGTACATCGCCACCGAAGGCCCGCTCGGTCTGTCGGCGTTGCGAGCGGCGCGGCGCCTGGGGATTTCGGTGGTCAGTGGCTTCCATACCAATTTCCAGCAATACACCAGCCAGTACGGCCTCGGCTTGCTGACGCGGCTCCTGACGCATTATTTGCGCTGGTTCCACAATCGTTCGGCGCTGACACTGGTGCCGAGTATCAGTCAGCGACTGGAACTGGAGCGGCGGCATTTCGAACGACTGGCGTTGTTGTCCCGAGGGGTGGACAGCCAGCTGTTCCACCCGGCCAAACGCTTGAACGCCCTGCGTGAGCAATGGGGGCTGGGCGAGCGCGATATTGCGGTGATTCACGTAGGAAGGCTCGCGCCAGAGAAAAACCTCGGTTTGCTCAAACGCTGCTTTGAAAAGCTGCGCGACACTTATCCACAGCGCACTCTGAAGCTGATCGTGGTCGGCGACGGGCCGCAACGCATGGCGCTGGAGAAAGATCTGCCCGAGGCGATTTTCTGCGGGTCGCAGCGCGGTGAAGCGCTGGCCGCGCACTATGCGTCCGGCGATGTGTTTCTGTTTCCGAGCCTGACCGAAACCTTTGGAAATGTCGTGCTCGAAGCGCTGGCCTCAGGGCTTGGCGTGGTGGCCTACGATCAGGCAGCGGCGGCGCAGCATATTCGCCACGGCTACAGCGGCGTGCTGGCGATGCCGGGCGATGAAGAGGCGTTTTGCGATGCGGCGGCGTGGTTGCTGGAGAAGTATGAAACGTTGCGCTGCGTGCGCCTGAATGCGCGCCAGCATGCGAGCCGTCAGGGGTGGGCGGCGATTATCGAGCAGTTTGAAGGGCATTTGCGGGGGGCTTGTGTTGGGGAGCAGGTTGTCCCTAATGCACAGACATTGCCGTGAATCGTTGCTGACTTTGGAACCGCCATCGCTGGCAAGCCAGCTCCCACAGGGATCTGCAGCGAACACATATTTTGTGAACACCAGATAAACCTGTGGGAGCTGCGGTGCGACGATTCGACTTGCCAGCGATAGCGTCAGTAATGGCGTCGCTTAAACCAGCGTCATCAACGCCTCACGGCTGAACGGCAGAATGTCCTGCTCACGCCCTTCGCGCACTTTCAGTGCCCAATCCGGATCGACCAGCAGTGCGCGCCCCACCGCGACCAGATCGAATTCCTCTTTGTTCAGACGCTCAAGCAGGTTCTCCAGGCTGGCCGGCTCTGCGACCTTGTCGGTGTTGACCATGAACTGCAGGAACTCGCCATCCAGGCCTACGCTGCCAACGGTGATGGTCGGTTTGCCGGTCAGCTTGCGCGTCCAGCCAGCCAGGTTCAGCTCGGAGCCGTCGAATTCCGGCTCCCAGAAACGCCTCGTCGAGCAGTGGAAAATGTCCACGCCAGCGTCGGACAACGGCGCGAGGAATTCACCCAAGGCTTCCGGCGTCTGCACCAGCCGCGCGGTGTAATCCTGCTGTTTCCATTGCGAGAAACGGAAAATGATCGGGAAACCTTCGCCCACCGCTGCACGCACAGCCTCAATCAGCTCAATGGCAAAACGCGAACGGTTGGCCAGACTGCCGCCGTATTCGTCAGTGCGCTGGTTGCTGCCCTCCCAGAAGAACTGGTCGACCAGATAACCATGGGCGCCGTGGATTTCCACGCCGTCCATGCCAATGCTCTGGGCATCCTTGGCCGCTTGGGCGAAAGCGCCGATCACGTCCTGGATGTCCTGCTTGGTCATGCCGTGCACTACGACCTGACCGTCCTTGAGTTTTTCCGACGGACCATAAGCCGGCACGCTGGCGTCCGGTTCGGTGCCGATGCGGCGCACGCTACCGACGTGCCACAGCTGCGGAACGATCTTGCCGCCCTCGGCATGTACCGCGTCGACGACTTTTTTCCAACCGGCCAAGGGTGCTTCACCAAAGAACTGCGGCACATTCGGGTAACCGTTGGACGCAATATGGCCGACGGTGGTGCCTTCAGTGATGATCAGGCCGACGCCAGCAGCAGCGCGGCGACGGTAGTACTCGATGACTTTGGAGTTCGGCACGCCACCCGGAGAAAACGAACGGGTCATCGGTGCCATGACTACACGGGTCGGCAGTTCGAGAGTGCCGAGGTGGAACGGTTTGAACAGGGCTTGAACCGGCATGGGAAGACTCCGCAGGGAATGACTTTATGACGACGATAATATTGATCGGCGAACGCCTTGAACAGCACTATTGATCTGAATGATTAAGGGTTAGAAACGAAAAGATCGCAGCCTCAGCAGTCCCTTGCAGGGGCTGCCGAAGAGTGCGATCTCCTGATCTTGATGGGTTAGCCCAGCGCTTTCTCGATTGCAGCAATCACGGTCGGATCATCCGGCGCCGTGCGCGGCGAGAACCGGGCCAGCACGCGACCGTCCTTGCCAAGCAGGAACTTCTCGAAATTCCAGGTGATGTCACCGGGAAACTCCGCGCCCTCGCCCGCCAGCAGCCGATAGAGCTGATGACGCTCGTGACCATTGACTTCGAGCTTGCTCGACAAAGGGAACGTCACGCCGTAGTTGAGGCTGCAGAAATCCTGGATTTCCTGTTCGGTGCCTGGCTCTTGACCGGCAAACTGGTTGCACGGCAGGCCCAATACACTGAAGCCTTTACCCTTGAATTGCTGGTAGAGGTTTTCCAGCGCCGCGTACTGTGGGGTCAACCCGCATTTGGAGGCGACGTTGACCACCAGCACGACTTGGCCCTTGAAGGGCGCCAGCGGTAGCTCCTGACCATCCAGGGCAGTCAACTTAAGGTCGTGAAAAGCACTCATGACGAACTCCAGATTCCCGTGTTCTACTCGAAACAGCCACTTGGCGAGACCACCAAGGACAGCCGCGGACTAAAAAAGGCGCCCGCAGGCGCCTCTCCAGTACTCGAAGCTTAGCGCAGAAAATCAGTGCTGATGGCCACCTTCGCCATGGACGTGACCATGAGCGATTTCTTCCTGACTGGCGTCACGAATAGCGACGATCTTCACTTTGAAGTTCAGGCGCTGACCGGCCAATGGGTGGTTGCCGTCGACAGTGACGTCGTCGCCGTCCAGGTCACGGATGGTGACGATTTGCATCTGGCCGTCCGGCGCCGAAGCGTGGAACTGCATGCCAACTTCCAGCTCGTCAACGCCTTCGAACATGCTGCGGCTCAGGGTGCTGACCAGTTCGGCAGCGTATTCGCCGTAAGCGTCTTCCGGTTCAACGGAAACTTCCAGTTCGTCACCAACAGCTTTGCCATCCAGGGCTTTTTCCAGGCCCGGGATGATGTTGCCTGCGCCTTGCAGGTAGACCAGCGGAGCGCCGCCGGCGGAGCTGTCGATGACCTCACCAGCGTCGTTGGTCAGGGTATAGTCGATGGAGACAGCCTTATTGGCGGCGATCAGCATGGGGCGAGACCTTTTGCAGAAGAATATAGAAAGACCAAGTTTAGCGAAGCAAACGCGCGAAAGCGAACACAACCCGGACAAACGGAATTCGACGATTACCGGCTTTCATCAGGACGAGGACTGTCACTGGGTGGCCGAGCTTTCCTGTGGCCACACTCAGCACCTGCGTCACCAGCCACCGTGGCAATCGCGGGCGTGGGTGCTGGACCCGGCGCAACGTATTGAAAAAATAGGCCAACCCTTTGCCTGCGGTTGGTGCGCTCAAGGCTCGGTTAGCGATAACCTTGGCGCCTGAATTTCGGTAGGCCGTCACGTATAGATCGCCACCATTGCCATGCACCCTTAGAGAATTCGCATGCAAACTTTTTTTATCGCACCCACCGATTTTGGTGTGGGTCTGACCTCCATCAGCCTCGGGCTGGTGCGTACGCTGGAGCGGGCCGGGCTGAAAGTCGGTTTCTTCAAACCGATCGCCCAACCGCATCCGGGCGACACTGGCCCTGAGCGCTCCACCGAACTGATGGCGCGCACCCACGGCCTGAAACCACCACAGCCGTTGGGCCTGGCCCATGTCGAGCGGATGCTGGGCGATGGCCAGCTCGATGAGCTGCTCGAAGAAATCATCACCCTGTATCAACAGGCAGCCGTCGGCAAGGACGTGCTGGTGGTTGAAGGCATGGTGCCGACCCGCAGCGCCAGTTACGCCGCACGGGTCAACCTGCACCTGGCGAAAAGTCTGGACGCCGAAGTGATTCTGGTCTCGGCGCCGGAAAACGAAGTGCTCGCCGAACTCTCCGGCCGCGTCGAATTGCAGGCGCAATTGTTCGGGGGGCCGAAGGACCCGAAAGTCCTCGGCGTGATCCTCAACAAGGTCAAGACCGACGAGAGCATGGAAGCGTTTGCTTCGCGTCTGAAAGAACATTCGCCATTACTGCGCAGCGGTGATTTCCGTCTGCTCGGCTGCATCCCGTTCCAACCTGAACTCAATGCACCGCGGACCCGCGATGTCGCCGACCTGATGGGCGCACAAGTGCTCAACGCCGGCGACTATGAAACCCGGCGGATGACCAAAATCATCATTTGCGCACGCACCATGCGCAACACCGTCGAGCTGCTCAAACCCGGCGTGCTGGTGGTAACGCCGGGGGATCGCGACGACATCATCCTTGCGGTCAGCCTCGCGGCGATCAACGGCGTGCCGCTGGCCGGCCTGTTGCTGACCAGCGACACCCTGCCCGATCCGCGCATCATGGACTTGTGCCGTGGCGCCTTGCAGGCCGGTTTACCCGTGTTGTCGGTGAGCACGGGTTCCTACGACACCGCCAACCTGCTCAACGGCTTGAACAAGGAAATCCCGATCGATGACCGCGAGCGAGCGGAGATCATCACCGATTTCGTCGCCAGCCACCTCGACGCCAACTGGCTGCACCAGCGCTGCGGTACACCGCGCGAGATGCGCCTGTCGCCGGCGGTGTTCCGTTATCAACTGATTCAGCGCGCCCAGGCCGCCAACAAACGCATTGTCCTGCCTGAAGGCAGCGAGCCATTCACCGTACAAGCGGCGGCGATTTGTCAGGAACGCGGGATAGCCCGTTGTGTGTTGCTGGCCAAACCCGAAGACGTCGAAGCGGTCGCCCGCGCCCAAGGCATCGTGTTGCCGCCGGGGCTGGAGATTCTCGACCCGGATCTGATCCGCGAGCGCTACGTCGAGCCGATGGTTGCCCTGCGCAAGACCAAAAGCCTCAACGCGCCAATGGCCGAGCAGCAACTGGAAGACACCGTGGTGATCGGCACCATGATGCTCGCGCTGGACGAAGTCGACGGCCTGGTGTCCGGCGTGATCAACACCACCGCCAACACCATCCGCCCGGCCCTGCAACTGATCAAGACCGCGCCGGGCTGCACGCTGGTGTCGTCGGTGTTCTTCATGCTGTTCCCGGAGGAGGTGCTGGTCTACGGCGACTGCGTGATGAACCCGCACCCGAGCGCCACCGAACTGGCAGAGATCGCCCTGCAAAGCGCCGACTCGGCCGCTGCATTCGGCATCACCCCGCGCGTGGCGATGATCAGTTACTCCAGCGGCGAATCGGCCACTGGTGAGGAAGTCGAGAAAGTCCGCGAGGCCACCCTGCTCGCCCACGAACAACAGCACTCGCTGTTGATCGATGGCCCGCTGCAATACGACGCCGCCGCCAACGCGGAGGTTGCCCGGCAACTGGCGCCGAACAGTCCGGTGGCCGGTCGCGCCACTGTGTTTGTGTTCCCCGATCTGAACACCGGCAACACCACACACAAAGCTGTGCAGCGCAGCGCCGACTGCGTCAGCCTCGGCCCGATGCTGCAAGGCCTGCGCAAACCGGTGAACGACCTGCCGCGCGGCGCGCAAGTCGACGACATCGTCTACACCATCGCCCTCACCGCGATTCAAGCCGCCAACCGACCTATGGATGTGTAAATGCTGGATTTCCTACCTGCGCCGCTGCGCGGCGTGATCGCCTCACTGCTGTTGGCGCTCAATACGATTCTGCTGTGTTCATTCCTGTTCTGCGTGGCGCTGATCAAGGCCTTGCCGTTCGCCTTCACCCAGCGTATCGCCGGTTGGCTGATGAGCCACACCCACGAAGCGTGGATCAGCAATAACAAAGGCTGGATGAACCTGGTGCGCCGCACGCGCTGGCACATCAGCGGCTTGCAAGGCCTGGACTACAACCACTCCTATCTGATTACCAGCAACCATCAGAGCTGGGTCGACATTCTGGTGCTGCAATACGTACTCAACCGTCGCATCCAGCCGCTGAAGTTCTTCCTCAAGCAAGAACTGATCTGGGTGCCAGTGATTGGTCTGGCGTGGTGGGCGCTGGGCTTCCCGTTCATGAAGCGCTACTCCAAGGCCTATCTGGAAAAACACCCGGAGAAAAAAGGCAAAGACCTCGAAACCACCCGCAAGACCTGCGCGAAATTTCGCAACAATCCGGTGGGAATCTTCAACTTCGTCGAAGGCACGCGCTTCACCACTGGCAAGCATGCACAGCAACAGTCGCCCTTCAAATACCTGCTCAAGCCGAAGGCTGGTGGCATTGCGTTCGTGCTGGATGCGATGGGCGAACAGTTGGAGTCGATCGTCAACGTGACCATCCACTACCCAGCCGGGCGCCCAGGGTTCTGGGATTTGCTGTGCGGCAACGTGCGAGACGTAGTGGTGCACTTTGAAGAGCTGAAGATTCCGCAAACCTTCATCGGCAAGAACTACGACCAAGACGGTGAGTATCGTTTGCAGTTTCAGGGCTGGATCAATCAGCTGTGGCTGGATAAAGACGCGCTGCTCGAACAGATGCACTGCGAATACCCAGCGAAGCCTTGAGGTGTCTGTTCTGACCTCTTCGCTGGCAAGCCAGCTCCCACAGGTTTCTATGCCTTGCACAATATTTGTGTGCGCTGGAAATCCCCGTGGGAGCTGCCAGCGATAGCCATCTTAAGCACAAAAAAGCCCGCCGATGATTGCACATCGGCGGGGTTTTTCTTGCAGCTTGAAACCAGAAGCTTGCAGCGGCTTTACCGCTTAGATCGCGCCACGTTGACGCAGCAGATCCAGCACTTGCTTGACGCTCTCTTCCAGCGACAGCGCCTGAGTGTCGATCACCAGGTCAGCATTCAACGGCACGTCATACGGGAAGGACTCACCCGGAATATTATCGCCGCCCGCCGCATACAATCCCTGCGGATCACGCGCTGCACATACCGTCGGCGAAGCCTGCACATAAACCGTCAGCAAACGATCCTTGCCAATCAGTTCCTTGGCCTGCTCACGACCTTCGGCACTCGGCGCCACAAACGACGCCAACGTCAACAGACCGGCTTCGTTGAATTGACGGGCAACGTGCGCGGCACGGCGCCAGTTCTCGGTACGACCAGCACGATCCTGTGGCAGACCTTTGTTCAGATCCTGACGCAGATTCTGGCCGTCGAGTACAAACACCGCTCGTCCCATATCGAACAACTTGCGTTCAACCGCATAAGCCAGCGTGCTCTTGCCCGCGCCCGACAGACCGCTGAACAACACGGTGGCCGGTTGCTGACCAAAGCGCTGCGCACGTTCTTCAGTCGCCACATGCGCCAGTTTGCCGTGGTGTGTCGTGGTGCCATGCGAAACAGGCTGAGCGACGATCATGCCAGCGCCAACGGTGCCGTTGGTCAAGCGGTCGATGATGATGAACGCGCCGGTGGTGCGGTTGCTTTCGTAACCGTCGAGGGCAATCGGCGCATCAAGCGCGATCCTGACCTTGCCGATTTCGTTGAGCTGCAAAGCGCTCGCCGGGCCTTCTTCCAACGTGTTCACGTCGACCTTGTTGATGATGCTGGCAATCGAGCCCGGCACGTAACTGGTCGCCCGTTTGATGTCGTACTTCTTGCCTGGCAGCATCGGCTCTTCAGCCATCCACACCAGCATCGCTTCAAAGCTGTCGGTCACCGGCGGCACGTTGTCGGCATGCACCAACAGATCGCCGCGGGAGATGTCGATTTCGTCTTCCATGGTCAGCGTCACCGCTTGGCCAGGACCCGCATGCTCCAGTTCACCTTCGAAAGTGACAATGGATTTCACGCGGCTGCTCTTGCCCGACGGCAGCACCACGACCTCGTCACCCTTCTTGACGATGCCGCTGGCGAGGGTACCGGCGAAACCGCGGAAGTTCAGGTTCGGACGGTTGACGTACTGCACCGGGAATCGCAGATCGGTGAAGTTGCGGTCACCCGCCACTTCCACGGTTTCAAGAATTTCCATCAGCGACTGACCGGTGTACCACGGCGAGCGCTCGGACTTGTTCACCACGTTGTCGCCTTTCAGGGCAGACATCGGCACAAAGTGCATGCTGGTCGGCTTCATCTTCAAGCCTTCGGCGAACTTCAGGTAATCAGCCTTGATCGACTCAAACACACCTTCGTCGAAGTCCTTGAGGTCCATCTTGTTGATGGCGACAACAATGTGTTTGATGCCCAGCAAGGACGCGATGAAGCTGTGGCGACGGGTCTGGGTTTGCACACCGTAACGGGCGTCGACGAGGATGATCGCCAGGTCACAGGTGGACGCACCGGTGGCCATGTTGCGGGTGTACTGCTCATGGCCGGGGGTGTCGGCGATGATGAATTTGCGCTTGGCAGTGGAGAAATAGCGGTAGGCGACATCGATGGTGATGCCCTGCTCACGCTCGGCCTGCAGGCCGTCGACCAGCAAAGCCAAGTCGATGTCATCGCCCGTGGTGCCGACTTTCTTCGAATCGCGAGTGATGGCTTCCAGATGATCTTCGTAGATCATTTTGGAGTCGTGCAGCAGGCGCCCGATCAGGGTGCTCTTGCCGTCATCGACGTTACCGCAGGTCAAAAAGCGCAGCAGCTCTTTACGTTCGTGCTGGCCCAGGTAGGCGAGGATGTCCTCGCTGATCAAATCAGATACGTGCGACATGACAACCCCTTAGAAATAACCCTGACGTTTTTTGTCTTCCATGGAGCCTGCGCCATCGTGGTCGATGACCCGGCCCTGGCGCTCGGAAGTTCGCGTCAGGAGCATCTCTTGAATGATGTCCGTGAGGCTCTCGGCCTCGGACTCCACCGCGCCCGTCAACGGGTAGCAACCAAGGGTACGGAAACGCACTTTCTTTTTGACGATGCGCGCTTTGTCTTCGTGGGACAGGTGCTCGAGGATGCGCTCGTCGTCGATCATGATCAGCGTACCGTTCTTCTCGATCACTTCACGCTCGGCGGCGAAGTACAGCGGCACAATCGGGATGCCTTCGAGGTAGATGTACTGCCAGATGTCCAGCTCGGTCCAGTTCGACAACGGGAACACACGAATGGATTCGCCCTTGTTGACCTTGCCGTTGTAGACGTTCCACAGCTCCGGGCGCTGATTTTTTGGATCCCAGCGGTGCTTGCTGTCGCGGAACGAATACACGCGCTCTTTGGCGCGGGACTTCTCTTCATCGCGACGGGCGCCGCCGAACGCTGCGTCGAAACCATGCTTGTCGAGCGCCTGTTTCAGGCCCTCGGTTTTCATGATGTCGGTGTGCTTGGCGCTGCCGTGGGTGAACGGGTTGATGTCCTGCGCCACGCCATCCGGGTTGATGTGCGTGATCAGGTCCAGGCCAAGCTCTTCGACCATCTTGTCGCGGAACTTGTACATTTCCTGGAATTTCCAGCGGGTGTCGACGTGCATCACCGGAAACGGCAGTTTGCCCGGGAAGAACGCCTTGCGTGCCAGGTGCAGCATCACGGCGGAGTCTTTACCGATGGAGTACAGCATCACCGGGTTATCGAACTCGGCGGCCACCTCGCGGATGATGTGGATGCTTTCCGCCTCCAGCTGTTTCAGATGCGTCAGTTTGTCGACCATGGCTACTCACGAAAGCTTTCTTATGAACGGCCAGCGGGCCGTGTTCGAGCGGGGAATCCTAGCACAGCGACCTCTTCTAATCAGGACGCCAACTAGAACGAAAGGACATATGAATATGCCCACTCGTTTGGGCAGCTCCTACAGAGGTGGAGGTGTCGTCAAACGGGATTCGGGCAGTCGATGAAGATGTGCTCGAGGGCGAAGCGTTTTGCCAGATAGTCCCCGAGAGCCTGCACGCCGTAACGCTCGGTGGCATGGTGGCCGGCGGCGATAAAGCTGATGTCGTTTTCACGAGCACTGTGGAATGTCTGCTCGGAAGCTTCACCGCTGAGAAACAGATCGACACCTGCCGCCACGCCGTGATCGATGTAGCCCTGACCACCGCCAGTGCACCAGCCCACCCGACGGATCATCCCGCTGCCTTCAACCAGCAGCGGTTCACGGCCCGTCACTTCCTGGACCTTGCGGGCGAAATCGCGCGGGGTCATTTGCTCGTTCAGTGAGCCGACAAGCCCGACTATTTTCAGATTGTCCGGATCCAGCGGCCCTTCAACAGTGATGTCCAGCTGACGCGCCAGCTGTACGTTGTTGCCGACATCCGGGTGCAGATCCAGCGGCAAGTGATAGGCGAGCAGGCTGATGTCGTGCTTGAGCAACGTCTTCAAACGACGCTGCTTCATGCCCGTCACGCAGGGATTTTCGCCCTTCCAGAAGTAACCGTGGTGCACCAGCACCAGATCGGCCTCGGCCTCGACGGCGGCATCGAGCAACGCCTGGCTCGCCGTGACGCCGCTGACGATGCGCATCACTTGCGGACGGCCTTCGACCTGCAAACCGTTGGGGCAATAATCGGCAATTTTTGCACTGGTCAGGTATCGGTCGGCTTCTTCGACGAGGGTGCTGAGGGCAACGGCCATGAAAGACTCCTAAATATCCCGTTCAGAGGCACGCGCGGCCTCGTATAATGCGCGACATTATGGGCGGTCTGACTTCGCCTGCAACTTTTCCAGGACGTGCTTAATGTTCAAGGCGCTGCGTTTTTTTGGCTGGCCATTGTTGGCCGGTGTGCTTATCGCTCTGTTGATTATTCAGCGATACCCGCAGTGGGTCGGGCTGCCTAGCCTCGACGTCAACCTGCAACAGGCGCCGCAGACCACCCTCGTGCAGCAGGGGCCGGTCTCCTATGCGGATGCGGTGACGATCGCCGCGCCGTCGGTGGTTAACCTGTACACCACCAAAGTCATCAACAAGCCGACGCATCCTTTATTCGAGGATCCACAGTTCCGCCGTTTCTTTGGTGACAACTCGCCGAAGCAGAAGCGCATGGAGTCGAGCCTCGGTTCCGGCGTGATCATGAGCCCGGAAGGCTACATCCTGACCAACAACCACGTCACCAGCGGCGCCGACCAGATCGTCGTAGCACTCAAGGATGGCCGGGAAACCCTGGCCCGAGTGATCGGCAGCGACCCGGAAACCGATCTCGCCGTCCTGAAAATCGACTTGAAAAACCTGCCAGCGATCACTGTCGGCCGTTCCGACAGCATCCGCATCGGCGACGTTGCGCTGGCCATCGGCAACCCCTTCGGCGTCGGCCAGACCGTGACCATGGGCATCATCAGCGCCACCGGGCGGAATCAGTTGGGCCTGAACAACTACGAAGATTTCATCCAGACCGACGCGGCCATCAACCCGGGCAACTCCGGCGGTGCACTGGTGGATGCCAACGGCAACCTCACCGGCATCAACACGGCGATTTTCTCCAAGTCCGGTGGCTCGCAGGGCATCGGTTTTGCCATTCCGGTGAAACTGGCGATGGAAGTGATGAAGTCGATCATTGAGCATGGCCAGGTGATTCGCGGCTGGCTCGGCATCGAAGTGCAGCCCTTGACTCAGGAACTGGCCGAATCGTTTGGCTTGTCCGGGCGTCCGGGCATTGTGGTGGCAGGGATCTTCCGCGACGGCCCGGCGCAGAAGGCCGGCCTGCAGCTGGGCGACGTGATTCTCAGCATTGATGGCGAACCAGCCGGCGATGGTCGTCGCTCGATGAACCAGGTCGCGCGGATCAAACCGACCGACAAGGTCACGATTCAAGTGATGCGTAACGGCAAGGAGATCAAGCTCTCGGCGGAAATAGGTCTGCGTCCACCGCCGGCGCCGGTGAAGGAAAAACAAGAGTAAAAATTTATTCGCGCCAACAGCGCGAATAAAAGACATTCTCAAAAGGCATGTTATATTGTTTCAATTCAACAATTGGAACAACATAACATGTCGTCTCGAACAAAGGCCTCCCTGCTCGGCCTGACTCTCGGTCTACCCCTTGCTTTACTGGGCGATGCGGCCTTTGCCGAAGAGTCGCAACCGCTCGAACTGGACGCGATCAGCGTCACCTCCGATTACGAATCCCCCACCGGCCCAGTCAAGGGCTACCGTGCCACACGCTCATCCAGTGCGACCAAGACCGACACGGCGATCCGCGATATCCCTCAGGCAATCAGCGTGGTGCCAGCCAGTGTGCTCAAGGATCTGGGCAGCACCAGCGTCGAGCGCGCACTGGATTTCGCCGGCGGCGTATCGAAGCAAAACAACTTCGGCGGCCTGACGCTCTACGAATACAGCGTGCGCGGCTTCACCACCTCGGAGTTCTACAAGGACGGTTTCAGCGCCAATCGAGGCTATCCGAGCACACCGGACGCAGCCAATATCGAGCGCATCGAAGTGCTCAAAGGTCCGGCGGCCAGCCTTTATGGCCGTGGCGACCCGGGTGGCACGGTGAACATCGTCACCAAAAAACCACAGCCCGAAGCCTTTACCACGTTGCAGACCAGCGCTGGCAGTTGGGACCGTTATCGCACGGCGCTTGACGTCAACACGCCGCTCGATGAACAGGGTGACGTGCTCTCGCGGATCAACCTTGCCGTCGAGGACAACCACAGCTTTCGCGATCACGTCGACAGCAAACGCGTATTCGTCGCGCCCTCGATCAGCTGGCAACTGAACCCGGATACATCGCTGTTGGTGGAAAGCGAAATCGTCCGCCACAGCTCGACGTTCGACCGTGGCATCGTCGCACCTGGCAATAAATGGAGCGGTGTTTCACGTTCGACGTTTTTCGGTGAACCCAACGACGGCAACATCGACAATCACAACAACCTGCTTCAAGCGACGCTTGAGCATCACCTTAACGACAGCTGGAAACTGCGCCTGGCCAGCCATTACAAGGAAGGCAAACTCTGGGGCGACGCCTCTGAAAGTCGCCCGTTGAACGCCGATGGCCGCACCGTCAACCGACGTTACCGCGAGCGCGATACCAACTGGCACGACAGCATCACCCAACTGGAATTGCGCGGTTTGTTCGACCTCGGCCCATGGCAGCACGAACTGCTGATCGGCACCGAATACGAGAACTTCCGCAAAAACGAACGCGTCACCACCGTCGCCGGCGGCCCCTACGCCATCGACATTTACAAGCCGATCTACGGCCAGCCGAAACCCAACGGCGCACGCTCGGGCACTGACACTTTCGAACACCTCGAAAGCCATGCGCTGAACCTGCAGGATCAAATCGTCTTTACCGACAAATTGCGCGGGATGATCGGCGCACGCTTCGAACACTTCGAACAAAACATCGATGATCACAGCCGCAACGTCAGCAGCCGCCAGACCCACGATGCTCTCACCCAGCGCGCCGGCCTGCTCTATCAACTGACGCCCAACACCGGCCTGTTCGCCAACGCCTCGACCTCGTTCAAACCAAACAACGGCCTTGATGCGGCCGGCAAATCCTTCGACCCGGAGGAAGGTGTCGGCTACGAAATCGGCATCAAAAACGAACTGTTCGACGAACGTCTGAGCAGCACCCTCGCCTTCTTTCACATCGACAAGGAAAACGTCCTCGCGCTCGACCCGGCCACCGACACCAACCGCGCGATGGGCAAGGCGCGCAGTCGCGGCTTCGATCTGCAGGTGACCGGCCAGGTCACCGATGCCCTGCGGGTGATTGGCGCCTTCGCCTACATCGACGCTGAAGTGACTCAGGGTGACGCCGTGATTCCCACCGGCAGCCGCATCCTCGGTGTCGCCAAACGCAGCGGCAGTCTGCTGGGTGTTTATGAGTTTCAGGACGGACATCTGCGCGGCTCGGACGTTGGCGCAGCGTTCACTTACGTCGGTGATCGCTCGGGCGAATCCGGCAGCGATTTCGAATTGCCGGCCTATCACACCGTCGACCTGCTGGCCCATTACAAGGCCAGCGACAACGTCACTGTCGGCCTGAACCTGAACAATGTTTTCGACGAAAAATACTACGAGCGCTCTTACAGCAATTACTGGGTCAATCCCGGCGAGCCGCGCAATTTCACCGTCAGCCTGTCACTCAATCTGTAAAAGGAAGTCACCATGCAATACGGCAAAACCCTGCTGGTCATCGCCGCGCTGTTCGCTGGACAAGCCTCGGCCCACGGCCTGTGGACCGAACAACGGCGCGGCAACATCGAAGTGATCTACGGTCACGGCGCCGAAGACAACGCCTTCAAGGCCCAGAAAATCAGTGGTGCGTGGGCCTACGACGCGAGCGGCAAGATGATCCCGGTCAGCGTCGAGCGCCTGCCCGATCACGCCCGCCTCAAGCCGCTGAAAACACCCGCGGTAATGGCCGTGGCGTTGAATAACGGAATGTGGTCGCAAACCGCTGACAAGAAATGGATCAATGAAGGGCGCAGCAAAGTGCCAGGCGCCGTCGAGGCGACGCAGACGTTCAAGTACAGCCTGGCGATCTATCAACCGGGGGCGAAGTTGCCCAAGCTGGATCAGATCAAGTTGCTGATTCTGCCGGAAGTTGATCCGCTGACGGTCGGGCCGGGCAAGTCATTACCGGTGCGCGTGTTGCTGGATGGCAAACCGGCGGCGGGCGTCAAATTGATCGGCGATTACCGCAGCGCACCCAATACCCTGAGTACCGAGACCGACAAGGACGGCCGTGCGCAGGTGCTGGTGCGAAATGAGGGGTTGAATGTGATTGCGGCACAGGTTGAGGTGCCGGTGAAGGACAGTGCTGACGTGAACAGTCGCGGGTTGTTCAGTTCACTGACGTTTTTGGGTGAGCCCCATCACGAATAAAAGCCCCCTCATCGCAAACGCCGCCCGCCCAGCCCTCTCCCGAAGGGAGAGGGCGCCGACCGAGGTGTATGGCGTCATTCATCGACCTGAAAAACCGAATGGATTATGGATTCGGTAAAGCAGGATCAGGTCGACGTAACGTTAAAGCATCCCCCAATCAGTCCCCTCTCCCTCCGGGAGAGGGTTAGGGTGAGGGGCTTTTGCTTTCAGAGATCACCCAGCCCATCGATCAACGCCTGATTCTGCTCCGGCGTACCAATCGAGATACGCAGGAACTGCGCAATCCGCTCTTGCTTGAAGTGCCGCACAATCACGCCCTGCTCGCGCAACTTCGCCGCCAGCCCTGCCGCATCATGTTGCGGGTGACGGGCAAAAATGAAATTCGCCGCCGACGGCAACACCTCAAACCCCTTGCCCTGCAATTGCGCGACAACCCACTCGCGGCTTTCGATGACCAAACGGCAAGTCTTGTCGAAATACTCACGATCCTCGAATGCCGCCGCCGCGCCGACGTTCGCCAGGCGATCCAGCGGATAAGAGTTAAAGCTGTTCTTGATGCGCTCAAGCGCCTCGATCAGATCCGGATGCCCCACCGCCAAGCCAACCCGCAGGCCTGCCAGAGATCGGGATTTGGACAGGGTCTGCGTCACCAGCAGGTTCGGATAACGATGCACCAGGCTGATCGCCGTTTCGCCACCGAAGTCGATGTACGCCTCATCCACCACGACTACCGAATTCGGGCTGGCGATCAGGATCCGCTCAACGGCATCCAACGCCAACAGGCAGCCCGTCGGGGCGTTCGGGTTAGGGAAAATGATCCCGCCGTTTGGCTTGGCGTAATCCGCCGGGTTGATCTGGAACTGCGCATCCAGCGGCACCGCGTCGAACTTGATGCCGTACAAACCGCAATACACCGGATAAAAGCTGTAGCTGATGTCCGGGAACAGAATCGGCTGATCGTGTTGCAGCAAGCCGTGGAAAATGTGCGCGAGCACTTCGTCCGACCCGTTGCCGAGGAACACCTGATTGGTCTGCACGCCGTAATAAGTGGCGACGGCGTTTTTCAGCAAATCGCTGTTCGGGTCCGGGTACAGGCGCAGGTTGTCGTTGAGTTCGGTCTGCATTGACGCCAAGGCTCTTGGCGACGGGCCGTACGGGTTTTCGTTGGTATTGAGCTTGACCAGTCTGGTCAGCTTCGGCTGTTCGCCTGGCACATAAGGCACCAGATCCTTGACGAACGGGCTCCAGAATTTACTCATGTTCAGTTCCCCTTCGATTCGTCTTTGATGCGATATTCGGCGCTACGTGCGTGAGCGCTGAGCGATTCACCACGGGCCAGGACCGAAGCAGTTTTGCCCAGTTCGGACGCACCGGCCTCGGAGCAGAAAATGATCGAGGAACGTTTCTGGAAGTCGTACACACCCAGTGGCGAAGAGAAACGTGCGGTGCCGGAGGTCGGCAGCACGTGGTTCGGACCTGCGCAGTAATCACCCAGCGCTTCGGAGGTGTGGCGGCCCATGAAGATCGCACCGGCGTGGCGAATCTGCGGCAACCAGGCCTGTGGGTCAGCGACCGACAGTTCAAGGTGTTCTGGCGCAATGCGATTGGCGACTTCGATGGCCTGGGCCATGTCACCCACGTGAATCAGCGCACCGCGGCCATTGATCGAGGTTTCGATGATGGCTGCGCGATCCATGGTCGGCAGCAGCTTGTCGATGCTCGCGGCGACCTTGTCGAGGAACTCGGCGTCGGGGCTGACCAGAATCGCTTGCGCGTCTTCGTCGTGCTCGGCCTGGGAGAACAGGTCCATGGCGATCCAGTCCGGGTCGGTCTGACCATCGCACACCACGAGGATTTCCGATGGGCCGGCGATCATGTCGATGCCGACCTGGCCGAACACGTGGCGCTTGGCGGTGGCGACATAGATGTTGCCAGGGCCGACGACCTTGTCCACTTTCGGCACGCTTTCGGTGCCATAGGCCAGCGCGGCAACGGCTTGTGCGCCGCCGATGGTGAACACGCGGTCAACGCCGGCAATGCACGCGGCAGCCAGCACCAACTCGTTGATTTCACCGCGCGGGGTCGGCACGACCATGACCACTTCGGTCACGCCGGCAACCTTGGCCGGAATCGCGTTCATCAGCACCGACGACGGGTACGACGCCTTGCCGCCCGGCACGTAAAGACCGGCGCGATCCAGCGGCGTGACCTTCTGGCCCAGCACCGTGCCGTCGGCCTCGGTGTAACTCCAGGAATCCTGTTTCTGTTTTTCGTGGTAGCTGCGCACACGGGCCGCGGCTTTTTCCAGCGCTTCACGTTGCGCTACGGTGATGCGGGTCAGGGCCAGTTCCAGGCGTTCGCGCGGCAGGATCAGATCAGCCATCGACGCGACGTCGAGACCGTCGAACTTCTTGGTGAACTCGACCAGCGCCGCGTCGCCACGCTCGCGCACAGCTTTGATGATGTCCAGCACGCGCTGATTGACCGAGTCGTCAGACACACTTTCCCAGCTCAGCAGATGATCCAGATGATGCGCGAAATCCGGGTCAGCAGCGTTGAGTCGGCGAATTGCAGTCGGTGCGGTCATAGCGAGAGCCTCATAGGATTGGCGAAAACTCAGGCGCCCGAAACTACCATTCGATCCGCTTGGGCACCTGAGAATTCTGGCTATGAGGCGGATAGACGGCGCGACCTGAGGTCGCGCAAGTAAATCAGCCGCGGTGTCGTGATTCCACTGCGTTGCGCAGGGTATCGATCAACGCCTGGATACGGGCGTGTTGCATTTTCATCGAAGCCTTGTTGACCACCAGGCGCGAGCTGATCGTGGCGATCAGTTCCTGAGGTTCCAGACCGTTGGCGCGCAGGGTGTTGCCGGTGTCGACCACGTCAATGATCTTGTCGGCCAGACCAATCAGCGGTGCCAGTTCCATCGAACCGTACAGCTTGATGATGTCGACCTGGCGGCCCTGCTCGGCGTAATAACGCTTGGCAACGTTGACAAACTTGGTCGCCACACGCAGACGGCCCTTTGGCTCGGGCGCGCCGATCTTGCCGGCGGTCATCAGTTTGCACTGAGCAATCTGCAGGTCCAGTGGCTCATACAAGCCCTGGCCGGTGTATTCCATCAACACGTCTTTACCGGCTACGCCGAGGTCGGCCGCGCCATGCTCGACATAGGTCGGCACGTCGGTGGCGCGCACGATCAGCAGGCGTACGTCTGGCTGCGTCGTGGGGATGATCAGCTTGCGGCTCTTGTCCGGATTCTCGGTCGGCACGATGCCCGCTTCAGCGAGAAGCGGCAGGGTGTCGTCAAGGATGCGGCCCTTGGACAGTGCGATGGTCAACATGGGAAACGTCAGTCCTTATCAAGGTACTCATGTCCGGTCGCAATCGGCGCCGGACACACATCGAGGTTTTCACGGATGAAAACCTCGATTCGAAACGAATTCAACGGACACGTCCCTGTGTCCACATGCAGTTATCAGCCCGGAACGCGACGGATCTTGGCGCCCAGCATCTGCAGTTTTTCTTCGATGCACTCGTAACCACGGTCTATGTGGTAGATGCGGTCGATCAGCGTATCGCCTTCGGCAACCAGCGCCGAGATCACCAGGCTGGCCGAAGCACGCAGGTCGGTAGCCATCACTGGCGCGCCCTTGAGCTTGTCGATGCCGGTGACGATGGCCGTATTGCCTTCAACCTGGATATGCGCGCCCATGCGGTGCAGCTCGTAAACGTGCATGAAACGGTTTTCGAAGATCGTCTCGATCACCGCACCAGTGCCTTCGGCAATGGCGTTGAGCGAGATGAACTGCGCCTGCATGTCGGTCGGGAACGCCGGGTACGGCGCAGTGCGCACGTTGACCGCTTTCGGACGCTTGCCGTGCATGTTCAGCTCGATCCAGTCTTCACCGCAGGTGATTTCTGCGCCGGCTTCACGGAGTTTTTCCAGAACGGCTTCGAGGATGGTCGGATCGGTGTCCTTGACCTTGACGCGGCCACCGGTCACGGCAGCAGCGACCAGATAGGTGCCGGTTTCGATACGGTCAGGCATGACTTTGTAGAAAGCCGAACCCAGACGCTCGACGCCATCAATGGTGATGGTGTCGGTGCCGGCACCGGAAACCTTGGCGCCCATGGCGTTCAGGAAGTTCGCCAGGTCAACCACTTCAGGCTCGCGGGCGGCGTTCTGCAACACGCTGCGGCCCTTGGCCAGAGCAGCAGCCATCATGATGTTTTCGGTACCGGTCACACTGACGGTATCGAAGAAGAAGCTTGCACCGCGCAGGCCGCCCTCAGGCGCCTTGGCCTTGATGTAGCCGCCTTCGACGTCGATCACTGCGCCCATGGCCTCGAGGCCACGGATGTGCAGGTCAACCGGGCGCGAACCGATGGCGCAACCGCCAGGCAGTGCGACTTCGGCTTCACCGAAGCGCGCAACCATCGGGCCGAGCACCAGGATCGACGCACGCATGGTTTTCACCAGTTCGTACGGGGCGATCAGGGTCTTGATGGTGCGCGGGTCGATTTCGACGCTGAGCTTCTCGTCGATCACCGGCTCGATGCCCATGCGACCGAACAGTTCGATCATGGTGGTGATGTCGTGCAGGTGCGGCAGGTTAGCCACAGTCACCGGGCCATCGCACAACAAGGTGGCGGCCAGGATCGGCAGGGCAGAGTTCTTTGCCCCGGAAATGCGGATCTCGCCATCAAGACGAGCGCCACCGGTAATAATCAATTTATCCATAAGAATCTCGACGCCCTTAGGCTCAGGTGCGCTCGGCCCAGGCCGCGCTGCTGAAAAATTTCATAGTGACCGCATGGATGCTGCCATCGGTGATCCATGGGTTCAAATGGGCATAGATCTGCTGCTGACGCTTCACCGGGCTCAACGCCGCCAGTTCATCGCTAATCACGTTCAGCTGGAAATTGCAGCCTTCGCCCTCGACTTCTACCAACGTTCCGGGCAGCTTTCCTTCTAGGAAGCTCTTCACTTCTACGGCCTGCATGCTCAACCTCAATCGGCGCCCTGTGCGCACGGGTCGGACATCATACAAAAAAGCCCCGCGCCTGCGAACCCCGCATGGCAGGACTCTGACGGGGGGCTTCTTTAATGATGCGGGTTCAGGATTGCGCCAAGAGTTCGGTCAGTTCACTGACTTGAGCAATTTCGCGCATGTCTTCGGGCATCGCGCGGATGCTGACAGCCTTGCCGGCCGCCTGTGCATCGCGCATGAAACACAGCAGCAACGACAAACCGACGCTGCTGGATTTCTTTACGGCCGAGCAGTCGATGACCAGCGAAGACGCCTTGCTGGACTTGATCAGCGCCTGACCTTCCTTGCGCAGATCAGGCCCGGTGCGGTAATCCAGCACTCCGCTGAGCAAGAGCTCGTCAACATCACTCATACGAACTGCGGCCTCATTCATTGCGCTGGCTTCTCGGCAGCTTTTTCGGTGGTTTCCTTGGCCTTGGCCACTTCACCGGCCCAACCATTGATGGTCGCGTCCAGATCATTGCCATTGCGCTGCATCGCATCAGCGAACTGATCACGGAACAGCTTGCCGATGTTGATGCCGTTGATGATCACGTTGCGCAGTTTCCACTCGCCGTTGATCTTCTCCAGCGTGTACTGCACAGGATAGACCGCACCGCTGCTGCCTTTGACGGTCATGTTGACGCTGGTGCGATTGCCCGACTCATCCTTCGCAGGGTCTACGGTAATGCCCTGATTGTTGTACTCAAGCAAGGCGTTGCCGTAGAACTGGAACAGCCCCTTCTTGAAATTCTCCTGGAAGGTTTGCATCTGCGCTGGCGTGGCCTTGCGCGAATACTTCACCGTCATGATGCTTTTCGAAATGCCCTCGGCATCCACCACCGGCCCGACGATGCTGTTGAGCGCCGCGTAGAAATCGGTCGGGTCCTGCTTGTATTTCTCTTTGTTGGCAGCCAGATCGGCCAGCAACCGGGTGGTGGTGTCCTGAACCAGATCATGGGCCGAAGTCGCAGCCACGGCGTTACCCATCAAAGGCAGGGCCGCCAGTAACACCAACAGGCTGCGTCGCAAGATAGAGATCATTCAAAAGCTCCTCATTTGGCGTCTTTGCTAACGGTATTGAGCAGGAATTTACCGATCAGGTCTTCCAGTACCAGAGACGACTGCGTGTCGTGAATGGTTCCACCATCCTTCAGGGCGGTGTCTTCCCCGCCTACGCTGATACCGATGTACTTCTCGCCCAGCAGACCCGCGGTCAGGATAGACGCAGTGGAGTCAGTCGGCAGATTGTCGACTTTTTTATCCACTTGCAGTGTCACCCGACCGGTAAAGCTGTCGCGATCCAGATCGATTGCCGTGACCTTGCCGATGGTGACACCGGCCATGGTCACTTTGGCTCTGACCGTCAAACCGGCGATATTGTCGAAATACGCATAAAGTTTATAGGTCTCGGTGGTCGAAGTCGGAGACAGCCCGCTGACCCGCAAAGCAAGCAGCAACAGAGCCAGTATCCCTGCCAGCAGGAACAGGCCGACACCGATTTCCAGGGTGCGGTTTTGCATCAGAAATCTCCAAACATCAAAGCGGTCAGAATAAAGTCCAGGCCCAGTACTGCCAGTGAGGCAAACACTACGGTCTTGGTGGTGGCACGACTGATCCCCTCGGAAGTGGGCTCACAGTCATAGCCTTGGAATACGGCGATCCAGGTCACGACGAAGGCGAAAACAATACTTTTGATGACACCGTTGAGCACGTCACTGGTGAAGGTCACACTGTTTTGCATGTTCGACCAGTAAGACCCTTCATACACACCCAGCCAGTCGACAGCGACCCACGAACCGCCCCAGATGCCCACCACGCTGAAAATCATTGCCAGCACCGGCAGGGAAATGAAACCGGCCCACAGACGCGGGGCAATAATGTATTTGAGCGGGTCGACACCGATCATTTCCAGACTGGAAAGCTGTTCGGTGGACTTCATGTTGCCGATTTCCGCGGTCAACGCCGAACCGGCGCGCCCGGCGAACAACAGTGCGGTCACCACAGGGCCGAGCTCACGCAGCAGTGTCAGCGCAACCATCTGCCCTACCGCCTGCTCTGAACCGTAGCTGGACAGGATGCTGAACCCCTGCAAGGCCAGAACCATGCCGATGAAAACCCCGGAGACCACAATGATCACCAGCGACATGACGCCGACCGAATGCAGTTGCTTGACCAGCAGGCCAAATCCGCCGCTGATGCCGCCACGTCCAACCAAAGCATGAAACAGGAACAGCGTCGCCCGACCGAACACCGCAATGGCGTCGATCGCCGCTTCGCCGAACCGGCGCACGCGTTCTATTAATGAAATTCTGCGCATCAGCGCTTCCCCAGAAGATCTGCGCGGTAGTCCGTCGCTGGAAAATGGTACGGCACCGGGCCATCGGGATTACCGGACATGAACTGACGGATACGCGGCTCATCCGAGTTTATCAACTCGTCCGGCGTACCCTGCCCCAGCACCTGACCATCACCCACTACATAGATGTAGTCGGCAATGCTCGCGGTTTCAGCCAGATCGTGGGACACCACGATACTGGTGATGCCCAGCGCATCATTGAGCAAACGGATCAGACGTACCAATACACCCATGGCGATCGGATCCTGACCGACGAACGGCTCGTCGTAAAACAGGATCTGCGGATCCAGCGCAATGGCGCGGGCCAGAGCCACGCGACGCTTCATGCCACCGGACAGTTCATCGGGCATCAGCTCAATGGCACCGCGCAAACCGACCGCCTGCAATTTGAGCAAGACGATGTCGCGGATCATTTCTTCCGGCAACTCGGTATGAACGCGCAGGGGAAAAGCGACGTTCTCGAAGACATCGAGATCGGTGAACAGCGCGCCGCTCTGGAACAGCACACCCATGTGCTTGCGCGCATCGAACAGATCGCTGCGTGACAGCGCAGGCAGGTTCTGGCCGTTGACCCAGACTTCGCCGCTGGCAGGGCGCAACTGAGCCCCCATCAGCCGCAGCAGCGTGGTCTTGCCACACCCGGAAGGTCCCATGATACCGGTGACCTTGCCGCGCGGGATGCAAATATCGACGTTATTGAAAATGCTGCGCGCACCGCGCTTGAAGGAAACTCCCTTCAGCTCGACCGCGTAGGCGTTATCGGCACTCATCTAAACTCCTTGCGATGCAGCCTCTCACTCGGACGCCTGGCTTTGGTGAAAAAGCACGTACGTCCCGGGCAGGCCGAACTGGCGGCGAACTATATCACTGCAAAGGCCAAGCGCCCAACGCTTGTGCCGGCCCGTGTTCAGCGAGATGACAGGTGCGCAGGCGCTTTTGCCGGGTTTTGGTTACACGGGATGACAAAGCATGACGAACTTGCGTGAGGCTTTGCTACATAACCGCTATAATCGCCGCCTTTTCATCGGGCTATACGATTTCTGACATGAGCCAATCCAGCGACCTGATTCAATCGGCACAACGCACCATTCGCCTCGAAGTGGAAGCCGTACAAGGCTTGTTACCCCATATCGACGCCGATTTCGTACGTGCCTGCGAGATGATTCTGGCCAGCAAGGGCCGTGTGGTCGTGGTCGGCATGGGCAAATCAGGGCACGTCGGCAACAAGATCGCCGCGACCCTGGCCAGTACCGGCACCCCGGCCTTTTTCGTTCACCCGGCCGAAGCCAGTCATGGCGATATGGGCATGATCACCCGCGATGACGTGATCCTGGCCCTGTCGAACTCCGGCTCGACCAACGAAATCGTCACCCTGCTGCCGTTGATCAAGCGTCTGGGCATCCAGTTGATCAGTGTCACCGGCAATCCGGCTTCGCCACTGGCCAAAGCCGCCGAAGTGAACCTCAACGTTCACGTCGAGCACGAAGCCTGCCCGCTGAACCTGGCGCCAACCTCATCGACCACCGCAGCGCTGGTCATGGGCGACGCCCTGGCCGTGGCATTGCTGGAAGCGCGTGGATTTACCGCTGAAGACTTCGCCTTCTCCCATCCAGGTGGCGCCCTTGGCCGTCGCCTGTTGCTGAAAGTGGAAAACGTCATGCACGCCGGGCAGGAGTTGCCGCAGGTTCAACGCGGCACGCTGCTCAAGGACGCGCTGATGGAGATGACGCGCAAGGGTCTGGGCATGACCGTCATCCTTGAAGCCGACGGCAAACTTGCCGGGATCTTCACCGACGGCGATTTGCGCCGCACCCTTGATCGCAGCATCGATATTCGCAGTGCGACCATCGACCAGGTGATGACAGCCCACGGCAAGACCGCCCGGCCCGAGATGCTCGCCGCCGAAGCCCTGAAAATCATGGAAGACCACCGAATCAATGCACTGGTAGTGGTCGACGAGGAGGATCGCCCGGTCGGCGCCTTCAACCTCTCCGATCTGCTGCGCGCAGGAGTGATGTAAATGAGCGACGATCTGCTGCAACGCGGCCAAGCCATCAAACTGGCCGTTTTCGACGTCGATGGCGTCCTGACTGACGGGCGCCTGTATTTTCTTGAAGACGGTAGCGAATTCAAGACCTTCAACACCCTCGACGGCCAAGGCATCAAAATGCTCATGAACGCCGGCGTGCAGACCGCCATCATCAGCGGTCGCAAGACACCCGTGGTCGAACGCCGGGCGAAAAACCTCGGCATCCCACACCTGTTTCAGGGACGCGAAGACAAATTGGTGGTTCTGGACGGTCTACTTGAGCAACTGGGCCTAAGCTATGAACAAGTCGCTTATCTGGGCGACGATTTGCCTGACCTGCCGGTGATCCGCCGCGTCGGGCTGGGCATGGCCGTCGCCAACGCTGCTGATTTCGTCCGCGAACACGCCCACGGCGTTACCCGGGCCCGAGGCGGTGAAGGTGCTGCCCGCGAATTCTGCGAATTGATCCTGCGCGCCCAGGGCCGCCTCGATGCGGCCAACGCCGCGTACCTGTGAGCCAAACCATGTTTAGCAAAAAATTTCGTAACTTCCTGCTGTTCGGCTGCATCGCTGCGCTATTTGCAGCCGTCGGCTACTGGAACATCAGCCCGGAACGCTTCCTCGACAAGCCTCCGACCACGTCCGTGGAAACCCCTATCGACTGGTATGCGACCAACACGCATACCGTGCAATACCTGCCGGATGGCAAAGTGCAGTATGAAATGACGTCCGACAAGGCCGAACACGTCAAGGCGACCGATGTCACGCTGGTTACCAAGCCTGACCTGAACATGTACCGCGGAACGGATTTCCCGTGGCACGTGACCAGTGAACGTGGCGAAGTGAATTCGGGCGGCACTGAAGTCGAATTGATCGATTCGGTACGCATCAAGCGTACCGACGAAAAGAACCGCGACACGCTGATCACTTCCACTCGCATGACAGTGTTCCCGCAGCGGGAATATGCGCAGACCGAGCAACCCGTTAGAATCGAGGGCGCTGGCGGTGTATCGACTGGCGTAGGAATGAAAGCGTACCTGAAGGAAAGCAGGATACACCTGCAATCGAACGTAAGAGGACAGTATGAGGCTCGTTAAAACCCTCCCTATTTTGCTCAGTCTGGGCGCAGCACTGGGAAGCGTGAGCGCCTGGGCTCTGCCGAACGATCAAGAGCAGCCAATCCGCATTCAGGCCGACGATGCCCAGCTGGACGACAAGAACGGCGTAGCCACCTATAAAGGTGACGTGATCATCACTCAGGGCTCGATGATCGTCAAAGGCAACACCGTGACCATCACCCGCACCTCGACCGGTGATATCGACGTTGTGACGTCGGTCGGCAACCTCGCCTACTTCGAACAACTGCAGACTGCCGGCGATACCAAGCCCGTTCAGGGCTGGGGCGTGACGATTCAGTATCACGCCGCGCAAAATCGCGTCGTACTGATCGACAAGGCCAAGGTTGTCGATAAGGACAGCAACACCACCCAGGGCGAGAAAATCGTCTATGACACCGTGAAGAAACTGGCCAGCGCCGGTCGCGCTACCGGCAGCAAAGTCACCGAAGCGCGTCCGCGCATCGACATGGTGATCCAGCCGAAGAAGAAATCCGAAGAGAAAAACCAGTAATGGCAACTCTGAAAGCTCAGCACCTGGCCAAGGCCTATAAAAGCCGCCAGGTCGTGCGGGACGTCAGCCTGTCGATCGACAGCGGTCAGATCGTTGGCCTGCTCGGTCCCAATGGTGCCGGCAAGACCACCTGCTTCTACATGATCGTCGGGCTGGTTCAGGCTGATCAGGGCCGTGTGCTGATCGATGATCTGGACGTCAGCCACCAGCCAATGCACGGTCGTGCAAAGGCCGGTATCGGCTATCTGCCGCAAGAAGCGTCGATCTTCCGCAAACTGTCGGTCGCCGACAACATCATGGCCATCCTCGAGACCCGCCAGGAACTCGACAAGGCCGGTCGTCGCAAGGAGCTGGAAAGCCTGCTGCAGGAGTTCCACATCAGCCACATCCGCGACAACCTCGGCATGAGCCTGTCCGGTGGTGAACGCCGCCGGGTGGAAATCGCTCGCGCGCTGGCGACTGCGCCGAAATTCATCCTGCTCGACGAACCGTTCGCCGGTGTCGATCCGATTTCGGTCGGCGACATCAAGCAAATCATCCACCACCTCAAAGCCAAGGGCATCGGTGTTCTGATCACCGACCACAACGTGCGTGAGACGCTGGATATCTGCGAAACCGCATACATCGTCAACGACGGTCAACTGATCGCCGAAGGTGACTCCGCTACCATTCTGGCCAATGATCTGGTCAAGGAAGTGTATCTGGGCCACGAGTTCCGCCTGTAAGCGCAAAGGTGCCCGGTGAGCCGCCCGGGCGCTGTATCGATTCAAGCAGAATTTAATACGCTTTAATTGTTACAGCGCTCTAGGCAAACACTTCAGTTTCAGGCATATAATTTGCTTAAGTTTGGCGCTTCGGCGCCCTGTAGTGGATGGCGCATCGCGCCGGCGAATAAGGTGTTAAGCCCCTGCCATGAAACCATCGCTAGTCTTGAGAATGGGCCAGCAGCTGACGATGACACCGCAGCTGCAACAGGCTATCCGTCTGCTCCAATTGTCGACCCTGGACCTGCAACAGGAAATTCAGGAGGCTCTGGAATCCAATCCGATGCTCGAACGCCAGGAAGAAGGCGAAGACTTCGACAACACCGATCCCTTGGCTGACAACGCCGAACAGAAGCCCAACACCGATATCCAGGAACCCTCCTATCAGGAAACCGCCCCGACGGTGGATAACCTCGAGGAAGGCGACTGGAGCGAGCGCATCCCCAACGAGCTCCCGGTCGACACCGCCTGGGAAGACGTCTACCAGACCAGCGCCAGCAGCCTGCCGAGCAGCGATGATGACGAGTGGGACTTCACCACGCGCACTTCAGTGGGCGAAAGCCTGCAAAGCCACCTGCTGTGGCAACTGAATCTGGCACCGATGTCCGACACCGATCGACTGATCGCCGTGACCCTGATCGATTGCATCAACAATCAGGGCTACCTGGACGAAACCCTCGAAGAGATTCTCGAAGCGTTCGATCCGGAACTGGACATCGAACTGGACGAGATCGAAGCCGTTCTGCACCGCATCCAGCAATTCGAGCCTGCCGGCATCGGCGCCCGCAATCTCGGCGAATGCCTGCTGCTGCAATTGCGCCAGCTATCGGCCAAGACGCCCTGGCTGGCTGAAGCGAAACGTCTGGTCAGCGACTACATCGACTTGCTCGGCAGCCGCGACTACAGCCAGTTGATGCGCCGCATGAAGCTCAAGGAAGATGAGTTGCGCCAGGTCATCGAGCTGGTGCAGAGCCTCAATCCACGGCCGGGCTCGCAGATCGAATCGACGGAAGCCGAATACGTCGTTCCGGACGTCATTGTGCGCAAGGACAATGAACGCTGGCTGGTCGAGCTGAATCAGGAGTCGGTACCTCGTCTGCGAGTCAACGCCCAGTACGCAGGCTTTGTGCGTCGCGCCGATACCAGTGCCGACAATACCTTCATGCGCAATCAGTTGCAGGAAGCCCGCTGGTTCATCAAGAGCCTGCAAAGCCGCAACGAAACCCTGATGAAAGTGGCCACCCAGATCGTCGAGCATCAGCGCGGCTTTCTTGAATACGGCGACGAAGCCATGAAGCCGCTGGTGCTGCATGACATCGCCGAGGCTGTCGGCATGCACGAGTCGACCATTTCCCGGGTGACCACGCAAAAATTCATGCATACCCCGCGCGGTATTTATGAACTGAAATACTTTTTCTCGAGCCACGTCAGCACCTCCGAGGGCGGCGAATGCTCGTCCACGGCGATCCGCGCGATCATCAAAAAACTGGTTGCCGCGGAAAATCAGAAAAAGCCGTTGAGTGACAGCAAGATCGCTGGTTTACTGGAGGCACAAGGCATTCAGGTGGCTCGCCGCACCGTCGCCAAGTACCGCGAATCCCTCGGGATCGCGCCTTCGAGCGAACGCAAGCGGTTGATGTAAGCCACGTTACAGCGTTCCAGTGGCAGGCTTTTCGGCCTGCCGCTTTATGCACTGGCAACGAAGGAGAAGCTGTATGCAAGTCAACATCAGTGGACACCAACTGGAAGTGACCGAACCTCTGCGCGACTACATCAATGAGAAACTTCAACGATTAGAGCGACATTTCGACAAGATCACCAACGTGCAAGTCACGATGTGCGTCGAAAAGCTGAAGCAGAAAATCGAAGCCACCTTGCATATCCCCGGCAGTGAAGTGGTCGCCAACGCAGAACATACCGATATGTATGCCGCGATCGACGCCTTGACCGACAAGCTGGACAAACAACTCAAAAAGCATAAGGAAAAGACCCAGAGCCTGCTCCAGGGCGCGACCGGTCGATAACCCCCTACCCCATGATCCGACTTGAAAGTATCCTGACCCCCGGCCGTTCCCTCGTGAACGTGCCGGGCGGCAGTAAAAAGAAAGCCCTCGAACAGATTGCCAACCTGATCGCCCGTGAAGTGCCGGATCTGGAGATGCAAGACGTCTTCGAGGCTCTGATTGCCCGTGAAAAACTCGGTTCTACCGGTTTTGGCAACGGCATCGCCATTCCTCACTGTCGCCTCAAGGGTTGCCAGTCGCCGATCAGCGCGCTGATGCACCTTGAAGCCCCTATCGATTTCGACGCCATCGACGGTGCGCCGGTTGACCTGCTGTTTGTACTGCTGGTCCCCGAAGCTGCCACCGACGCGCACCTGGAGTTGCTCCGCCAGATCGCCAGCATGCTGGATCGCAAAGATGTGCGCGATAAATTGCGCAGCGCTTCAAGCAATGAAGCCCTGTACCAGGTTGTTGTGGACGAGCAGAGCGGGCAGTAATCATGCGCCTGATCATCGTCAGTGGCCGTTCCGGCTCAGGTAAAAGTACCGCGCTGAATGTCCTTGAGGACAACGGTTACTATTGCATCGACAATCTGCCGGCAGGCTTGCTGCCGGAACTGGCTGAGCGCGCGCTGATTCACACTGAACTGGCGCAACCGCTGGTCGCGGTGTCGATTGATGCACGCAACCTGCCAAGCCATCTCTCGCGTTTTCCCGAACTGCTTGAAGAAGTGCGCAGCCGACATATCCAGTGCGATGTGCTGTATCTGGATGCCGACGAAGAAACCCTGCTCAAGCGTTTTTCGGAAACCCGTCGGCGCCACCCGCTGAGCAACGCCAATCGTTCGCTGGCCGAGGCGATCCAGGATGAAACCGCCCTGCTGGGGCCTATCGCCGATCTGGCCGATCTGAAGATCAATACCACCAATCTGAACCTTTACCAGTTGCGCGACACCATCAAGCTGCGTCTGCTGAGTCAGCCTGAGCCGGGCACGGCATTTCTGGTTGAGTCATTTGGCTTCAAACGCGGCATGCCGGTGGATGCGGATCTGGTCTTTGACGTGCGCTGCCTGCCCAATCCGTACTGGAAGCCAGAGCTGCGTGCACAGTCGGGGCTCGATGAGCCGGTGGCCGAATACCTGGCAGCGCAGCCCGAGGTTGAGGAAATGTTCCAGGACATTTTCAGCTACCTGCACAAATGGCTACCGCGCTTCGCCGCGAGCAATCGCGCCTACGTTACTGTTGCCATTGGCTGCACCGGCGGGCATCACCGCTCCGTCTACCTGACCGAACGCCTGGGTCAGGCCCTGCAGAAAACTTTGAAGAACGTCCAGGTTCGCCACCGCGACCTCACCTAAAGGATTCACACCGCGATGCCTGCTCTGGAAATCGAAATCATCAACAAACTGGGTTTGCATGCCCGAGCGTCGGCGAAGTTTGTCGGGGTTGCCGGTCAGTATCCCGACTGCACGATCAGAGTAGGCCGCACACCAGAGACAACGGTTGATGGCAAAAGCATCATGGCAATGATGATGCTGGCGGCCGGAAAAGGCACCAAAATCTATCTGAGTACCGAAGGCCATCAGGAACAGGAAGCGCTGGATGCGCTGGTGGCGTTGATCAACAACTACTTCGATGAAGGTGGTTGATCCTGCGTCGAGGGAGCTTGCTCCCTCGCCATCATTCAGCCCAATGCGGTATCCATCACCATCATCAAACAGAACCCGATGAGCAAACCAAGACTGGCCAGCTTGTCATGACCATTGCGTCGCGACTCCGGAATCACTTCGTGGGTCACCACCAGCAACATCGCCCCGGCCGCCAGCGCCAGGCCTAACGGCAACAGCACCTGCGCCAGACTGACCAGCCACGCACACAACAGCGCAAACACCGGTTCGACCAGCCCTGACGCCGCGCCGATCAGGAACGCCTTGACCCGTGACATCCCCGCCCCAGCCAATACCAACGCAATCACCAGTCCTTCCGGTACGTCCTGCAAGGCAATGCCCATGGCCAGACTGTCCGCGTCCGGCATGCCGCCGCCGGCCGATACCCCGACGGCCATTCCCTCAGGGATGTTATGGGCAATGATGGCGAACACGAACAGCCAGATCCGCGGTGGAATCACCGGATGCTCGACGCTACCGACGAGCATTTCCGGTGACGCACCGGACACCTTGCGATCCACCAGATACAGGCCGAACGCACCGAGCATGATGCCGAAGCAGATCAGGCCACTTGCCGCCCACGGTGTCAGACCCAGGCTCTCTGCGGCAGCAATGCCCGGGACAATTAGCGAAAACGCCGTCGCCGCCAGCATCACCCCGGCACCGAAACCCAGTAACGTATCGCTGAGCGCCAAAGGCATGCGCCGAATCACCAACACCGGCACCGCTCCGAGCGCGGTGCCGAGCGCGCAGATGGCGCCACCCTGCAACGCCCGCGACAGCCTCGGTTCCAGATTCAGCCATTCCAGTCCGTGAGCTGCCAGTAAGGTTATGCCTGCCAGCAGCAACAGCGATCCCACGGCGTAACGAAACATACGCCCGCTTCCGACCGCCAGTGTCTCAGTGCCCATAGTCAGCCTTGAATTGTTTTTTTAGGAGACTTAAACCAGTGCAGCCTGGTAGCGCGCAGCCACTTCAGGCCAATTGATCACGTTGTAGAACGCATTGATGTATTCCGGCCGACGGTTCTGGTAGCGCAGGTAGTAGGCGTGTTCCCAAACGTCGAGGCCGAGAATCGGCGTGTTGCCGTTCATCAACGGACTGTCCTGATTACCGCTGCTTTCCACGACCAGTTTTTTCTCCGGGGTCACGCTCAGCCAGGCCCAGCCACTGCCGAACCGGGTCAGCGCAGCTTTGGTGAATGCCTCTTTGAAACTGTCGAGGCCTCCCAGCTGTTCATCGATGGCCTTGGCCAGCGCCCCGTCCGGTTTGCCGCCGCCGTTGGGTACCATGACTTCCCAGAACAGCGAGTGGTTGGCATGGCCGCCGCCCTGATTGATCACCGCCGCGCGAAGTTTTTCCGGCAACTGTTGAACGCTGGCCACCAGTTTTTCCACCGGCCATCCGGCATATTCAGTGCCCTCCACCGCAGCGTTGAGGTTGTTGATGTACGTCTGGTGATGCTTGGTGTAGTGGATTTCCATGGTCTGCGCATCGATGTGCGGCTCCAGGGCATCGTAGGCATAAGGCAAGGCAGGCAAGGTAAAAGCCATTTCAATGGACTCCATGGTGATGGTGGGCTGGTGCGCGGCGCGCATTGCCGGTATCCGGGTGCAACAGACGCTGGGTACGCGGGTATTCGCCGTGGTCGCTGATGAAATTCAGCAGCTCGACGTAAGTTTTGCTGCTCTGGCGCAGCGCCGCTTCACGCAGCGCGAGGCGCTGACGTTCGTCCTGCATCGTCTGCAACAGCCGTTGATGGATTGCGCAAAGGTATTCGGCGCTCTCCTCCGGTTGATTCAGGCGCAGGTGCAGATCCGCCAGGTTGTGGTGGGAGATGACGCAGGCCGCTACCGCTTCGTCGGCATCGGCCCAGCGTTCGAACAGCACTTGCGCCAGGGCCAGCGCCTGCAGATAAGCTTCACGGGCATCGATCAGCTCGCCCAACATGAAGCAGCGATTGGCCCGTTCGATCGTGCGTTTCCAGTGCTCCATGGTGAGCCTCCAAAGCGGTTGCGGGGATTACACGCCGCCAGCGGTGAGTTTCTCGGGGTTGAGCAACTCTTCCAGCTGAATGCGCGACAGGTCGGTGTGCTCCAGCGCGACGTCGATCACCGGGCGACCCTGCTTGTAGGCCTGCTTGGCGATTTCGGCAGCTTTCTGGTAACCGATGATCGGGTTGAGTGCGGTGACCAGAATCGGGTTGCGCGACAGCGCCTCCTTGAGCCGCGACTCGTTGACCTTGAAGCTGGCGATGGCTTTGTCGCCCAACAGGCGACTGGAGTTGGCCAGCAACTCGATGCTGCTCAACAGGTTCTGGGCAATGATTGGCAGCATCACGTTCAGCTCGAAATTGCCCGACTGGCCGGCGATGGTGATCACCGAGTCGTTGCCGATCACTTGGGCGGCGACCATGGCGGTCGCTTCCGGGATCACCGGGTTGACCTTGCCCGGCATGATCGACGACCCCGGTTGCAGGGCTTCGAGCTCGATTTCGCCGAGACCGGCCAAGGGACCGGAGTTCATCCAGCGCAGGTCGTTGGCGATTTTCATCAGCGACACAGCGATGGCCTTAAGCTGCCCAGAGACCGCAACGGCGGTGTCCTGCGAGCCGATCAGCGCGAACAGGTCTTTGCCTTGGGTGAACTGCACATGGGTCAACTGGCTGAGTTGACGACTGAACCGCGCAGCGAATTCCGGATGCGCGTTGATCCCGGTACCGACCGCCGTCCCGCCCTGCGCGAGGGATTGCAGGCTGGGCAGCAAGTCTTGCAAATGACCGATGTTGGCCTTCAGTTGCTGCGCCCAGCCGTTGAGCACCTGGCTCATACGCACCGGCATCGCATCCATCAAATGCGTACGCCCGGTTTTGACGTGGTGATGCACTTGCTCGGCTTTGTGCTCGATGACCTGCATCAGGTGCAACAGCGCCGGCAACAGTTGTTCGTGCAGGGCCAACGCAGCACTGACGTGAATGGTGGTCGGGATGATGTCGTTGCTGCTCTGGCCGCAGTTGACGTGATCGTTGGCATTGACCGGCTCGCCAAGCAGGCGGGTGGCCAAAGTGGCGATCACCTCGTTGGCGTTCATGTTGGAGCTGGTGCCGGAGCCGGTCTGGAAGATATCCACCGGGAAATGCTGCATGAAATCGCCTTCAAGCAAGCCTTGCGCGGCGTCGCTGATGGCTTTGCCCTGAGCGGCGCTGATCTGGTTGAGTTCGACGTTGGCCCGGGCCGCGGCGGCTTTGGCCAGGATCAATGCGCGGATGAATTGCGTTGGCATCGGTTTGCCGCTGATCGGGAAGTTATCCACTGCGCGCTGGGTTTGCGCGCCGTAGAGAGCGTCCACCGGCACCTGCAATTCGCCCATGCTGTCGCGCTCGATACGAGTGTTAGGGTTTGCCATCGGTAAATCCTTGGACTAATTCAATAAGAGGAATCGAGGATTGCAACTCGCAGGTCGCCAGTTGCCAGGTGTAGCGTTGCCAGCGTTTGAGCCGGCATTTGCACAGCGACAGGCGCTCCATTTCACGCAGGGGGCGCCAGGCTTGATCGAGACAGAGGCTGCGCCAGTGCCACGGCAACGCGATGTCGGTGGCCGTATCGAGCAGCAATCGGAAGGAGGTTTCAGCGACGGTCCAGGGCGAGGTCGCCGTGCAACAGGACAGATACCGGCCCTCGGCCAGGTAATGTTCGATCAGGCGCGGTTCGTCAGGATCCATCGCGCATCGGATCTGACGACTCATCCAGCGCCAGCTTTCGAGGTACGGCTGCTCGTGCAAGGCAGAACTCATGATCCACGGCTCATTCGGTAATGAGATTTATTATTAGATGATAATGAGAACCAACACAAGACCTTCCATTGTGCGAGCGAGCTTGCTCGCGAATGCGTCGGATCTGCCGAAATCAATGTGCCTGACACGACGCTTTCGCGAGCAAGCTCGCTCCCACAGGAATCAAGAGCAGTAAAAAGGCGCGCCATCCAATTGGGTGGCGCGCCTTTTTGTGTACCGGATGGAGGCTTAGCTGCCCGCCACCGTCATTCGCTCGATCAACACCGAGCCTGTGCGGATGTTGCTGCGCAGCTCCAGATCATTACCCACGGCAACGATTTGCTTGAACATGTCGCGCATGTTGCCGGCGATGGTCACTTCCTGCACCGCGAACTGAATTTCGCCATTCTCGACCCAAAAACCCGCCGCCCCGCGCGAATAGTCGCCAGTGACCATGTTCAATCCATGGCCCATCAACTCCGTAACCAACAACCCGCGGCCCATGCGCCGCAGCAGTGCCGCCTGGTCTTCGTCGCCATGGGTGACGAACAGGTTGTGCACGCCGCCAGCGTTGGCGGTGCTCGGCATGCCGAGTTTACGGCCGGAGTAAGTACCGAGGATGTACGACACCAACTCGCCTTTCTCGACGAACGGTTTGGCGTAGGTCGCCAGGCCATCACCGTCGTAGGAGGCGCTGCCCATGGCGCGCATCAGGTGAGGACGCTCATCGATGGTCAGCCACTCTGGAAACAGTTTCTGGCCCAGCGTGCCTTCCAGGAAAGACGATTTTCGATACAGGCTGCCACCGGAAACCGCCGAGAGGAAACTGCCGAACAACCCGCCCGCCAGTTCGGCGGAAAACAGCACCGGCACTTCACAGGTCGGCACCGGACGCGCGCCCAAGCGGCTCGCCGCCCGTTGTGCGGCACGTTGACCGATGCTCACCGGATCGGCCAACAACTCGCCCTGACGGCTCACGTCGTACCAGTAATCGCGCTGCATCTGGCCATCGGCCTCGGCGATCATCACGCAACTCAGGCTGTGCCGTGTCGACGCATAGCCACCGATGAAACCGTGGCTGTTGCCATACACGCGGCAGCCCTGGTGGGTGCTGAGTGTGGTGCCGTCGGCGTTTTTGATCCGCGCATCGGCATCGAAAGCGGCCGCTTCACAGAGCAACGCTTTCTCGATGGCCTGTTCCGGGGTGATGTCCCATTCGTGGAACAGGTCGAAATCCTGCTGATCCCTGGCCATCAACGCCGCATCGGCCAAGCCTGAGGCTTCATCCTCAGACGTGTGCTTGGCGATCGCCAGTGCCGCAGCCACCGTCTCGCGAATCGCATCCGGCCCGGTGGCGGAGGTGCTGGCAGAGCCTTTGCGCTGGCCGACATACAAGGTGATGCCAAAGCCCTGATCGCGGTTGAACTCGACTGTTTCGACCTCGCGCTGCCGCACGGATGTCGACAGGCCCTGCTCCAGGGACACCGCGACTTCGCAGGCACTGGCGCCCTGGCGCTTGGCTTCGGCGATGATCTGCTCGACTTGTTCCTGCAGTGCCGGCAATGCCTGCGGGCCGACGCTTTGAACTGCACTCATGCTCATCTCCACTCAAATTCTGCTTTCGGCTGGGGCCATCGAGCGACCGGGCCGGACAAGCGGCCCCCGACTGGTTATCATGGCGGCGTTTCTTTGCGGACTGCCACCATGGTTGATTCTTACGACGACTCCCTCGATACGGGAGAAAAAAGCAAATCTCAGGTCAAACGCGAGCTGCATGCTCTGGTTGACCTTGGCGAGCGCCTTACAACACTCAAGCCTGACTTGGTGGCAAAACTGCCACTGACCGACGCGATGCGCCGTGCCTTGGCCGATGCGCCGAAGCACACCGCGAATATCGCGCGTAAACGGCATTTGCAGTTCATCGGCAAACTGATGCGCGATCAGGACACTGACGCGATCCTCATTTTGCTCGATCAACTCGATGCCTCCACTCGTCAGTACAACGAGCGTTTCCACAATCTCGAACGCTGGCGTGACCGCCTGATCGCCGGTGATGATGCCGTGCTGGAGAAATTCGTCCTGGAGTACCCGGACGCTGATCGCCAGCAACTGCGTTCCCTGATCCGTCAGGCTCAGCATGAGGTTGCGCAAAACAAAGCGCCTGCCTCAAGCCGTAAAATCTTCAAGTACATCCGTGAGCTGGACGAGACTCAACGCGGTCTGCGTTGATATTCGCCACCGGGTGGCCGCCCTGCGCGCCACCCGAAGCTCCATCCCTTCTTATGCGCCCGTGCCACCCACGGTGATCGCATCGATTTTCAGCGTCGGCTGGCCAACACCCACGGGTACCGACTGCCCATCCTTGCCACACGTCCCCACACCGCTATCGAGCGAAAGATCGTTACCGACCATCGACACCCGGCTCATCGCCTCAGGGCCGTTGCCGATCAACGTCGCACCTTTGACCGGCGCGGTGATCTTGCCGTCTTCGATCAGATACGCTTCGCTAGTGGAGAACACGAATTTGCCGCTGGTAATGTCGACCTGGCCGCCGCCAAGGTTGGCGCAGTAGATGCCTTTCTTCACCGAGGCGATGATTTCCGCCGGATCGCTTTCGCCGCCCAGCATGTAGGTGTTGGTCATCCGCGGCATCGGCAGGTGTGCATAGGATTCACGACGACCGTTGCCGGTACGGGCCACGCCCATCAGGCGCGCGTTGAGCTTGTCCTGCATGTAGCCCTTGAGCACGCCGTTTTCGATCAGCGTGGTGCACTCGGTCGGGGTGCCTTCGTCGTCGACGCTCAGCGAGCCGCGACGGCCGCTCAAGGTGCCGTCATCGACGATAGTGCAGAGCTTGGAAGCAACCATCTCGCCCATACGGCCGCTGTAGGCGGAGCTGCCCTTGCGGTTGAAGTCGCCTTCCAGACCGTGGCCAACCGCTTCGTGCAGCAGCACACCGGACCAGCCCGAACCCAGCACCACCGGCAGCGTCCCGGCCGGTGCCGGAATCGCTTCCAGGTTCACCAGCGCCTGACGCAGCGCTTCACGGGCGTAACCCATGGCGCGGTCTTCAGCGAGGAAATAACGGTAGTCGGTACGCCCGCCGCCGCCATGACCGCCGCGCTCGCGACGACCGTTCTGCTCAACGATAACGCTGACATTGAAACGCACCAACGGCCGCACATCCGCCGCCAGACCGCCGTCGGTGGAGGCCACAAGAATGCGTTCCCAGACCCCGGCCATGCTCACGCTGACTTGCTGGATACGCGGATCGAGCGCGCGCGTGGCGACGTCGATGCGCTTGAGCAGTTCGACTTTCTCGGCACGGCTCATCACTTCCAGCGGATTGTCCGGCGCATACAACTGAGCGACGTCCTGAGTGGTGAACGCCTGCACCGTGCCGTTCTGCCCGGCACGGGAAATCGAACGGGCCGCACGCGCCGCAGCGCCCAGGGCTTCAAGGGTGATCGCGTTGCTGTAGGCGAAACCGGTTTTTTCACCGGACTGCGCACGCACACCGACACCTTGGTCGAGATTGAAACTGCCTTCCTTGACGATGCCGTCTTCCAGTGCCCAGGACTCGGAGATCTGGCCCTGGAAATACAGGTCGGCAGCATCGATGCCCGGGCCCGCCAGATCGCCGAGTACGCTTTGCAGGCTCTCGATCGTCACGCCGCCGGGCGCCAAAAGGTGATCACTGACTGAGGACAACAACTCGCTCATGGTTTAGGCCTTAAATTCGTGTTCTGAAGCAGGTCGCTGTGCGCCCTGCGAGAAAAACCGCCGATGACTCGTCACCGGCATCCGCGCCCTGATGGACGCTTGTTCATTGCTATCGCGTTCGGCCAGCAACACCGCTTCGCCTTGATCCTGACTCGCCAGCACTCGGCCCCATGGGTCGATGATCGCCGCATGCCCAAAGGTTTCTCGTGGCCCCGGATGGGTTCCGCCCTGCGCAGCCGCCAGCACATAACACTGTGTCTCGATGGCCCGCGCACGAATCAATACATCCCAATGCGCCGCGCCGGTCACGGCGGTAAAGGCCGATGGCGCGGTGATCAACTCGGCTCCGGCAGCGCGCAATTCGCTGTACAGCTCCGGAAAGCGCAGGTCGTAACATACGGTCAGGCCCACTTTGCCGACCGGTGTATCCGCAACCACCACACCACTGCCATAAGCATAGTCATCGGATTCGCGGTAACGGCCTCGATTGTCCGCTACATCCACATCAAACAGATGCAGCTTGTCATACCGTGCAACGGTTTCGCCCTGATCGTCGACCAGCAGCGAACACGCATGTGATTTGCCCTTCGGCTGATCGACGGGCGGCAACGGCAGTGTGCCGGCCACTATCCATAACTTGAGGTCGCGGGCGGTCTGTTTCAACCATGGCAGGATCGGTCCTTCGCCAAGGGCTTCAGCGCGGCCGATATCGGCGATGTCGCGACGGCCCATGGCGGCGAAGTTTTCCGGCAGGACCGCCAGCTTCGCGCCACCGGCCGCTGCCAGCTCAAGCAGGCGCCGGGCCTGGGCCAGATTGGCCAGCACGTCACTCTGGCTGACCATTTGAATCACCGCTAAAGTCATGGCCGCTCCTGATCTGCGATCAACACATTCAACTGTAGGAGCTGCCGATGGCTGGGATCTTTTGATCGTGATCGTTTAAAAGCAAAAGATCGCAGCGTGCCGCAGCGCCTGCACATGGGGCTAGCCTCATGCTACTCAAAAAGGCTTGTCGAAAGTGATTTTCGGTTCTTTCCACGGACCTTTGACGGTGTATTTCACACTGGCAAAGCGCGACACACGGTCGCCGATGAGCTTGTCGATCAGGAACAGCGCCCCCCCGACCGCCGGAGCACCCACAAGCAACGCGGCAATCGGCAGGTTATTGGTCACCGGCAGCGTCACCAGCAACTTGGCGTCGACCTGTTCAGCCACCAGGTCCAACTTGCCGTTGAGCTCAATATTGCTCGATGGCCCGGTCAGGCGAATTGGCTCTTTGGTATCGTAAACACCGTTTGTCGCCACCAGCAGGCCTTTGACCCGGTCATAGCTCAGCCCTTTGCCGAACAGGTCGGAAAAGTCCAGGCGCAAACGGCGGCCAATGGAGTTGAAATTGAGCAGGCCGAACACTCGCAAAGCCTGCGCGCCACCTTCCACCTCGACAAATTGGCCCTTGTTCAGCGACGCATCGAGGGTGCCGGAGAAACGCTTGGTCGCCAACCACGCCGGCGAACCCGGCCAGCGGCCATCGACATCCATGTGGAATTCTTCGCTGGTCACACTCGGTGCGAAGCCCCAGCCTTTGAGGACATCGGCGAGGTTCTTGCCGCCGATCCGGCCCTTGAACCAGCTAGTGCTGGAACCCGGTGCACCTTCCCAGCCGCCATTGCCCTGCAACAGGATGCCTTTGAGCCCCATGTCGAGATTGTTCATGGCGATGCCTTTGCTGGTCGGGCGGATCTTCAGCGACCAGCCACCGACCAGATCCTGGCCCAGAAACAGTTGATTGATGGTGATATCCAGCGCCGGGATTTTCGTGGGATCGACCGACGCCAACGGATCAGGTGAGTTCTCGTCAGCCTGCACCGTCGGATCCGGCGCCGGCAGCCGCACGTATTGCAGGTTCACCGCAATCGGCGCGTTTTTGGCGTCCGGCAGGCCAGCAGTGCCTTTGGCCTCCTGACTGTCGAGCGCCAGATTCCACGCCGCCGGTTTGCGATTCAGCTGGACCGAGGCCTGATCCAGCGTCGTGCCGAATGCCGTCAGTTTGCCAATCTTGAAATCGGCACTGTTCAACAGTTGCTTGGCATTGTCGCCCGGATCCTGTCCGGCGTATTTGCCAACCAGATCCTGCCAGGGTGCGACGTCCAGCTCCGACAGCACACCGCGAACCCGCAACCCCTTGGCGCCCGGCAACACGGCTTCGCCCTCCCCGAGGAACAACTCACCGCGCCCTTGGGCAAAATCAGTCGGCGGCGCAGCAAAGGTAAAACTGGCCAGTTGACCGTAACTGACCCAATAACGCCGCTCCGGCCCTTGCAAGGTCATGCGGAAAACGGTGTCTCGACCGACATCCGCCGTCATGCCAAACGGTGCTGGCAGATCGACCGCCACACCTTTGAGATTGGAGCTGACCATCAACTGGCTGTCGTTCCCGTCCAGGTTCAGTTGCAACTGATAGGGAATCGTCCCGGACGCTGGCAACGGCTGGGTGACGCCGAGCCAGTCAGTCAGTTTTTTGACTTCGACCTGCCCCGACGCAGCGACACGGGTCTTGAGCTGGTTGGCGCTGCCATCAGCGAAAATCTGCGCAGTGACCGGTTTGTCGAACGCTCGGGCGGCGATATTCTGCCCGCTGAGACCCTTGGCGCTGTCGAAGCGGAAATCCCCCTTGAGTTGCGTCAGTTCCAGTTTCGGCTCCGCCAGTTTCAGCCGCGCGTTGGCGGTCTTGAAGTCGACGACGATTTTCGGCTGGTCGCCCCCCTTGTCCAACGGCACGTCGAGCTTGAGCTTGCCTTGCAGATCGCCCGCGCCTTCCCAACCGGCAAAGGTTTCGCCAGTGCCGATCGGTGCATCCTGAAGAATCTTCAAACCGTCACCCAGACCACCCGCGAACGCGCCGTCGAGGTACATATGGGTATGTTGTCCGGCCGGGACATGGGGAATGTTGACGAAGACGTTGCTGACCTGGGTGTCGAGCAATTGGCCCTTGCTGGCCAAGATCCGCACGCCGCTGTCCTCGATGAACACGTCGCCACTGACCTTGCTCACATGCGGCCAACCTGGCTGGAAGGCCAGTTCGGCGTCATGCACCTTGAAGAACAGGCTGATGCTGCGATCAGCCTCCCCGGCATTCTTGCTCAGCGAGCCTTGATACTGAAAGAAGCCCTGATCCACCGCGCCCTTGAGAATCGCCGTACGCAGCCATTCATCCAGCGCCGGGCTCAACACTTCGGGCAAGTACTTGGCGGTGTAGCGGCCATCGCCGTCGACCAGACCGACCCGCAGGTCCATGTAGTCTTCCTGGCTGTGATCGAAATGCAGACGGATCAGGAAGTCACCGGCAATCTTGCCCTCTTCGCCCAGCACCTTCAGGTACGGTGCGATCAGAGTGAAACCGTCCTTATCAAGCTTCCAGGTGAGTCGGGCGTTGGCCTGAATGTATTGCCACGGTTTGGCGAAAATCGGATCGAGGTGCAGGACGAAATCCTTGCTGTCCATGCGCAACTCGCCACCGTCGAGGTTGCCGCTGAGGCTACCGCTGACATTTCTAGCCGCCGGAGCGCCGTGATAGGCATCAAACCCGACGTTATCGAGATTGGCAGCAAAGCCGAATTGGGTTCCGTCCGTGGCATTCGGGCGGAAATCCAGCAGGACATTGCGCAGGCCGCCGGTGACCTTCAGGCGCTCCACGGCTGTGGCGACACCCTGCGGCAACGGCCCCAGCGCGTTGAGCAGGGGGGTGATGGGGGTCAGGTCGAGGCGATCAGCCTGCAAGTGCCAGAGCTCCTCGACCTTGTCAGTGGCACGGGTCTGCTGCACTTGCACCCGCGACTCCCAGCGGGTTTCACCGACATTCATCGCCAGCGAATCGAAAGTAACCGTCGCGCCTCTGGCACTGTTTTCGTAATAGGCGTTGAGCGCCAGATTGTTGATCCGGATCGGCTTGCGCTCGGCGTAAGCACCGGTCAGTTGCGGGGCATTCAAACGAATCGCGGCACTTTGCAAAGTGCCCTCGGTCCAGTTCACCCAAAGCTCGCCGCCGGCCTTGATCTCGGAGAAATTCCACTGCTGGGTCAGACGCTCCGGCAGCCACTTCGACCAGTCGCTTTGCGGCAGGCTGGCGTAGCCCTCCACCGTGCTGTCGCGTAGCTGACTGGGGCGAATCCGCGTGCGCAGGCTCAACGCGACAGGTTGGCCGTCAGGCAAGGTCAAGCGCGCGTCAAGGCGTTGCCGACTGGCACCGGTCTTCAGATTGAGGCCGACGTAGGTGAGCGTCATCGGCGGGTGATCGAGCGGCTGCAAGGTCACCTGACTTTCGAGCACCGACAATTGCTGGATCATCTGCGAGCGGTTGAACAGTTGCTCGGGATCCAGCGGCTGATCCTTCTGCACCGGCAAACCTTCCAGCGCCCAGGTGCCGTCCTCGGCTTCCTTGAGGCTGATTTTCAGGCCATTGAGTTCCAGATGAGCGATGCGCACTTCGCGGGCCAACAGGCTGGCCCAAAGATCGGGTACTGCCCGCACACGGTCAAGGCGCAAGGCATTGGCGCCGTCGCCGACCATCACATCATGGGCCAACAGGATCGGCGCAAAACCGTTCCAGCTGCCTTCCAGTTCGCCGATCTGCAAGGGCATGCCGAGGGCGGCACTGGCCTTGTCTTCGATGTCGGCTCGATATTCGGCCACCAACGGCGTCAGTTCTCGGCCGAGACTGACGTACAACGCCATCAACACCAGAACCAACGCGCACAGGCCCAGCCCCCAACGGGTGAGTGCGGCCAAAATGCGTGTCAGACGGTCCATGTCAGTTGGCTCCCATGGCAAAAATACTGCGAAAAGCTGAGGCCAGCCGCTGTGAAAAAAGGGTGATGCAGGGGTTCAGAGCAGCACCACGTCATATTGTTCCTGGGAATACATGGTTTCCACCTGGAAGCGTATGGTGCGGCCGATGAACCCTTCAAGCTCGGCGACATTACCGGATTCTTCGTCAAGCAGCCGGTCCACCACTTTCTGGTTCGCCAGCACCCGATAACCCTCGGCCTGGTAGGCCCGGGCCTCACGAAGGATCTCGCGGAAGATCTCGTAACAGATGGTTTCCGCAGTCTTCAATTTGCCGCGACCCTGGCAGCAACTGCACGGTTCGCACAGCACTTGCTCAAGGCTTTCGCGGGTGCGCTTGCGGGTCATCTGCACCAGGCCCAACTCGGTAATACCAATGATGTTGGTCTTGGCGTGATCGCGCTCCAGCTGTTTTTCCAAGGTTCGCAGAACCTGGCGCCGGTGTTCTTCATCTTCCATGTCGATGAAGTCGATGATGATGATCCCGCCCAGATTGCGCAGGCGCATCTGCCGGGCTATCGCGGTCGCGGCTTCAAGATTGGTCTTGAAGATGGTTTCTTCGAGATTGCGATGGCCAACGAAAGCGCCGGTATTGACGTCGATGGTGGTCATGGCTTCAGCCGGATCGACCACCAGATAGCCACCGGATTTCAGCGGGACTTTGCGCTCCAGCGCTCGCTGAATTTCGTCTTCGACACCGTACAGATCGAAAATCGGTCGTTCGCCCGGATAGTGTTCCAGTCGATCGGCGATTTCCGGCATCAGTTCGGCGACAAACTGCGTGGTTTTCTGGAAGGTTTCCCGGGAATCGATGCGGATCTTCTCGATTTTCGGATTGACCAGATCACGCAGCGTGCGCAAGGCCAGGCCAAGGTCTTCGTAGATCACGCTCGGCGCGGCGATGGTTTTGATCTGTTCGTTGATCTGATCCCACAGGCGCCGCAGGTAGCGGATGTCCATGAGGATCTCATCGGCCCCGGCACCTTCGGCGGCGGTACGCAAAATGAAGCCGCCGGCCTCCTTGATGCCTTCTTTGGCGACACAATCGGTGACCACCTGCTTGAGGCGGTCGCGCTCGGCTTCGTCTTCGATTTTCAGGGAAATGCCAACGTGGGCGGTGCGCGGCATGTACACCAGATAGCGCGATGGAATCGACAACTGCGTAGTCAGTCGCGCGCCTTTGGAACCGATCGGATCCTTGGTGACTTGTACCACCAGGCTCTGGCCCTCGTGCACCAGCGAACTGATGCTTTCCACCGCCGGGCCTTCGCGCAGAGAGATTTCGGCGGCATGAATGAACGCTGCACGATCGAGGCCGATGTCGACGAAGGCTGCCTGCATACCCGGCAGTACCCGGACAATCTTGCCTTTATAGATGTTGCCGACAATTCCGCGCTTTTGCGTGCGCTCGACGTGGACTTCTTGCAGCACACCGTTTTCGACCACCGCCACGCGCGATTCCATCGGCGTTATGTTGATCAGAATCTCTTCACTCATGGCAGGATCTCGTTCAGGCGTGTTCACGATAATGGCCGCATCTTGTTCGTACGACGCTTATTGCGCGTTCAGGTTTTGCCAACAGGGTATGCCGAAATGGCCCAACAGTTCTGCGGTTTCGCAAACAGGCAGCCCGACCACCGCTGAATAGCTGCCATTGAGCCCCGCGACAAACACCGCGCCGAGCCCTTGAATGCCATAACCACCGGCCTTGTCCCGAGGTTCACCGCTGGCCCAGTAGGCAGCGGCCTCCTCGCGGCTGATCGGCCGGAACCTTACCAGACTGCGCACCACCCGCGACTCGCAGCGCTCGCCTTCGAGCACAGCGATGGCGGTCAGCACTTCATGTTCTTTGCCGGACAACATCATCAGCATGGCGCATGCGTCGGCTTCGTCCACCGGTTTGCCAAGAATTTTGCCATCGAGCGCCACCGCAGTGTCGGCGCCCAGAACGCAAAACGGTGCAGCCGATACAAGCGTGCGCCGTCCCGCCTCGGCCTTGCCGCGCGCGAGGCGTTCGACGTAGGCCGCAGGTGATTCATGAGGGAATGGCGTTTCATCGATGTCCGCACTGATGGCGGAAAAAGGGACGCCGATCTGCGTGAGTAACTCACGTCGACGCGGCGATCCGGAGGCGAGGTAAAGCGGCTTCATCAAAACATCCCCTGTTCAGTGCCCTGCTTCACCGGCTCAATTGATTTTGTAGCGGCGGCGTAATCCACGCAAAGCGAAGCTGATCCAGGGCCAGAGCAAGGCACTGGTCAGTGCCGGCAGCACCAGCGCCAGGGTCGGCTGACGGTTACCGGTCAAGGCACTGAGCCACAACTGCACCAGTTGCGCGAGCCCGAAAATCACCAGAATCACCAGGCACTGTTGCCACATCGGGAACATGCGCAGGCGCTGCTGCAATGACAGCACCAGGAAAGTAATCAGTGTAAGAACGAGCGCGTTCTGCCCAAACAGATCGCCTTGCAACACGTCTTCGGCCAGGCCCAGGCAGAACGCCGTGACCATACCGACCGCGTGCGGCATGTAAAGCGCCCAGAACGTCAGCAGCAAGGCCAGCCACAGCGGTCGCAGGATTTCCATGAAGATCGGTAACGGCGAAACGCTGAGCAATATGCCGACAACGAAAGTCAGCCAGATGATCCAGCCATTTCGGGAGGCTTTGACACCGACCATTATTCTCGTCCCCCAGGGGTGGCTGGCGTCGTTGCCGGCGGTTTGGCAGGTGGTTTACTGGCAGCAGGAGAAGACGCCGGGGGTTTGGTCGCCGCCGGTGCGGCCGCAGGCGGCTTGCTCGCGGCAGGTTTGACCGGGGTCGCGGCAGGCGTCGTAGCCGCCGGCGCTGGCTCGGTAGCCGGAGCAGCAGGCGCCGGCATGACCAACGGTCGGGAAACCACTGAGGCGGGCATCGGACCGCCGCCATGGGCATCCAGCGCTTCTTGAGCTTGCGCGGCGTCGTTGGCGCGCTCCTCGGCGGTGCGCGAGTCGCTGAACACCAGCAGCAGGTAGCGGCTGCGGTTTAAAGCAGCGGTCGGCACGGCACGCACGATCGCGAACGGTTGGCCCGAGTCATGGATCACTTCCTTGACCGTCGCCACCGGGTAACCGGCCGGGAAGCGCTGGCCCAGGCCGGAGCTGACCAGCAAATCGCCTTCCTTGATATCCGCCGTGTCGGCGACATGCCGCAGTTCCAGGCGTTCAGGGTTGCCGGTGCCGCTGGCAATCGCCCGCAGACCGTTACGGTTCACCTGCACAGGAATGCTGTGAGTGGTGTCGGTCAGCAACAGTACACGGGAGGTGTAAGGCATCAACTCGACCACCTGCCCCATCAAACCGCGCGCATCGAGCACCGGCTGACCGAGCACCACGCCGTCGCGCTCACCTTTATTGATGATGATGCGATGGGTGAACGGGTTGGGGTCCATGCCGATCAACTCGGCCACTTCGACCTTTTCGTTGACCAGCGCAGAAGAATTGAGCAACTCGCGCAGCCGAACGTTCTGCTCGGTCAGTGCGGCAAGCTTTTGCATGCGGCCCTGATACAGCAGGTTTTCGGTCTTGAGTTTTTCGTTTTCGGCGACAAGCTCGGTGCGACTGCCGAACTGACTGGCGATACCGTCCCATAGCCGTCCGGGCAGGTCGGTGATCCAGTAGGCATCCATCAACACCAGCGACGCCTGGCTGCGTGCGGGTTTGAGCAGATTGAAGCGGGCATCGACCACCATCAGCGCAACCGACAACACGGCCAGCACCAACAGGCGGATACCCAACGAAGGGCCCTTGGCGAAAAGCGGTTTAATAAGCCGCTCCTCCCAGGCAAATGTTCTGTTTATTCATACGGCATCAAACCGGCCTGGATGAAGACTGACAGAAGATAAACGCCAACAGGCAGCACTGCAAAGTGCTGCCTGTGCGCTCACCCACGTATTGCCTCTGCGACTTATTCGCTCGAGAGCAGATCCATGGTGTGCTTATCCATCATTTCCAATGCACGGCCACCGCCGCGAGCAACACAGGTCAGCGGATCTTCGGCAACGATCACTGGCAGGCCGGTTTCCTGGGCCAGCAGCTTGTCGAGGTCACGCAGCAGCGCGCCACCACCGGTCAGTACCAGACCACGCTCGGCGATGTCAGAAGCCAGTTCCGGCGGCGATTGCTCCAGAGCACTCTTCACTGCCTGAACGATGGTGGCCAGGGACTCTTGCAGAGCTTCCAGCACTTCGTTGGAGTTCAGGGTGAATGCGCGTGGAACGCCTTCGGCCAGGTTACGACCGCGAACGTCGACTTCGCGAACTTCGCCGCCCGGGTAGGCCGTACCGATTTCCTGCTTGATGCGCTCTGCGGTGGATTCACCGATCAGGCTGCCGTAGTTACGGCGCACATAAGTGATGATCGCTTCGTCGAAGCGGTCGCCACCCACGCGCACGGATTCGGCGTAGACCACGCCGTTCAGGGAGATCAGAGCGATTTCGGTGGTACCACCACCGATATCGACGACCATCGAACCGCGCGCCTCTTCTACCGGAAGGCCAGCACCGATCGCTGCCGCCATCGGCTCTTCGATCAGGAACACTTCACGGGCACCGGCACCGAGGGCCGATTCACGGATGGCACGACGCTCAACCTGGGTGGATTTGCATGGAACGCAGATCAGCACACGAGGGCTAGGCTGCAGAAAGCTGTTTTCGTGAACCTTGTTGATGAAATATTGCAGCATCTTTTCGCAGACGCTGAAGTCGGCGATCACGCCGTCTTTCATCGGACGAATGGCAGCAATGTTGCCCGGCGTACGACCGAGCATGCGCTTGGCCTCGGTGCCGACAGCCACGACACTTTTCTGATTACCGTGTGTCCGAATGGCCACAACCGATGGCTCATTCAGAACGATACCGCGCTCGCGCACGTAAATAAGGGTGTTGGCAGTGCCCAGGTCAATGGAAAGATCGCTGGAAAACATGCCACGCAGTTTCTTGAACATGGGAAAGGGACCCTAGGCAACGCGTGGGTAAAAAAGTGCGGCAAACTCTAACAACGACAGGGATTTTGGGCAAGGCGCCAATATGTTAAATTGGCCGCTTTTCTGTGCACCAAGCCCCACAATCGCGGCCTTATGACCGTAGAAGTGCGGTAGTGTTCCGACAATCTAACACACGGACGCCGTCCGTTCTGTTTTCCACTGGAGAATCCCGATGGCACTAGAACGCTCCGACGTGGAAAAAATCGCGCATTTGGCCTGCCTTGGCCTTAATGATGCCGATCTTCCGCACATCACCTCGGCCCTCAACAGCATTCTCGGTCTGGTCGACGAAATGCAGGCTGTTAATACCGACGGTATCGAGCCATTGGCCCACCCGCTGGAAGCCAGTCAGCGCCTGCGCGCCGATGTCGTGACCGAAACCAATCACCGCGAGGCCTACCAGTCCATCGCACCAGCGGTCGAAAACGGCCTGTATCTGGTTCCGAAAGTCATCGACTAAAGGGAATGAGCCTGCAATGCATCAAATGACTCTGGCCGAGATCGCTCGTGGTCTCGCCGCTAAAAAGTTTTCCTCCGAAGAGCTGACCAAAGTCCTGCTGGCGCGTATTTCCCAGCTCGATCCGCAGCTCAACAGTTTCATCAGCCTCACCGAAGAGCTGGCTCTCGAGCAGGCGAAAGCCGCTGATGCACGCCGAGCCAACGGTGAGAGCGGCGCCCTGCTGGGTGCGCCGATCGCCCACAAAGACCTGTTCTGCACCCAGGGCATTCGCACCAGTTGCGGCTCGAAGATGCTCGACAACTTCAAGGCTCCGTACGACGCCACCGTGGTCGCCAAACTGGCCGCTGCCGGCGCCGTGACGCTGGGCAAGACCAACATGGACGAGTTCGCCATGGGTTCGGCCAACGAGTCGAGCTGGTACGGCGCGGTGAAAAACCCGTGGAATCTGGAACACGTGCCGGGCGGCTCGTCCGGTGGTTCGGCGGCGGCCGTTGCCGCTCGTCTGTTGCCAGCGGCCACCGCCACTGACACCGGCGGCTCGATCCGTCAGCCAGCCGCGTTCACCAACCTCACCGGCCTGAAACCGACGTACGGTCGTGTTTCGCGTTGGGGCATGATCGCCTACGCCTCCAGCCTCGATCAGGGCGGGCCGTTGGCGCGCACTGCCGAAGACTGCGCAATTATGTTGCAAGGTATGGCCGGCTTCGATCAGAACGACTCCACCAGCATTGATGAGCCTGTGCCGGATTACTCCGCCAGCCTGAACGAATCGCTGCAAGGCTTGCGCATCGGTGTGCCGAAGGAATACTTCAGCGCCGGTCTCGACCCGCGCATTGCCGAGCTGATCCAGAACAGCATCAAAGAGCTGCAGAAGCTCGGTGCCGTGATCAAGGAAATCAGCCTGCCGAACATGCAGCACGCGATTCCTGCGTACTACGTGATCGCGCCGGCAGAAGCCTCCTCGAACCTGTCGCGTTTCGACGGCGTGCGCTTCGGCCATCGCTGCGAGAACCCGGAAAACCTCATCGACCTGTACAAGCGCTCGCGTGGCGAAGGCTTCGGGCCTGAAGTACAGCGCCGGATCATGGTCGGTGCCTACGCGCTGTCCGCCGGTTACTACGATGCCTACTACCTCAAGGCGCAGAAGATTCGCCGCCTGGTGAAGAACGATTTCATGACTGCCTTTAATGAAGTCGACATCATCCTCGGCCCAACCACGCCGAACCCGGCCTGGAAACTCGGCGCCAAGAACAGCGACCCGGTCGCGGCCTATCTGGAAGACGTCTACACCATCACCGCCAACCTCGCAGGCCTGCCGGGCCTGTCGATGCCTGCCGGTTTTGTCGACGGTCTGCCGGTCGGCGTGCAGCTGCTCGCTCCGTATTTCCAGGAAGGCCGTTTGCTCAACGTTGCGCATCAGTACCAGTTGAACACCGACTGGCACACCCGCACCCCAACCGGCTTCTGAGGAGACACACATGCAATGGGAAGTCGTGATCGGGCTGGAGATTCATACCCAGCTCACCACCCGGTCGAAAATCTTTTCCGGTAGTTCGACCACGTTCGGCTCCGAGCCGAACACTCAGGCGAGCCTGATCGACCTGGGCATGCCCGGCGTGTTGCCGGTGCTGAACCAGGAAGCAGTGCGCATGGCGGTGATGTTCGGTCTGGCGATTGACGCCGAGATCGGTCAACACAACGTGTTCGCGCGTAAAAACTACTTCTACCCGGATCTGCCGAAGGGCTACCAGATCAGCCAGATGGAATTGCCGATCGTCGGCAAGGGCCACCTGGACATCGCCCTGGAAGACGGCACGGTCAAACGTGTCGGCATCACCCGCGCGCACCTGGAAGAAGACGCCGGCAAGAGCCTGCACGAAGAATTCAACGGTGCCACCGGCATCGACCTGAACCGTGCCGGCACGCCGCTGCTGGAGATCGTTTCCGAGCCGGACATGCGCAGCGCCAAGGAAGCCGTGGCTTACGTCAAGGCGATCCACGCGCTGGTCCGTTATCTGGGCATTTGCGACGGCAACATGGCCGAAGGTTCGCTGCGTTGCGACTGCAACGTGTCGATCCGTCCGAAAGGCCAGGTTGAGTTCGGCACACGCTGCGAGATCAAGAACGTCAACTCGTTCCGTTTCATCGAGAAGGCGATCAACTCCGAGATCCAGCGTCAGATCGAGCTGATCGAAGACGGTGGCAAAGTGATCCAGCAGACCCGTCTGTACGATCCGAACAAGGACGAAACCCGTCCGATGCGCTCCAAAGAGGAAGCCAACGACTACCGTTACTTCCCCGACCCGGACCTGCTGCCAGTGGTCATCGAAGAGTCGTTCCTCGGCGAGGTGCGCGCCACCCTGCCGGAACTGCCGCCGCAGAAACGCGAGCGCTTCCAGGCGCAATTCGGTCTGTCGGTCTATGACGCCAGCGTTTTGGCCACCAGCCGCGAACAAGCTGACTACTTCGAGAAAGTCGCCACCATCGGCGGCGACGCCAAACTGGCGGCGAACTGGGTGATGGTCGAGCTGGGCAGCCTGCTCAACAAGCAAGGCCTGGACATCGACGAGTCGCCGGTTTCGGCCGAGCAATTGGGCGGCATGCTGCAGCGCATCAAAGACAACACCATCTCTGGCAAGATCGCCAAGGTTGTGTTCGAAGCGATGGCCAACGGTGAAGGCAGCGCGGACGAGATCATCGAAAAACGCGGCTTGAAGCAAGTCACCGACAGCGGCGCGATCTCGGCGGTGCTGGACGAAATGCTTGCCGCCAACGCCGAGCAAGTCGAGCAATACCGCGCGGCAGACGAAGCCAAACGCGGCAAGATGTTCGGCTTCTTCGTCGGTCAGGCCATGAAAGCCTCCAAAGGCAAGGCCAACCCGCAGCAAGTGAACGAACTGCTGAAAAGCAAGCTCGAAGGCTGATGAAGATGGAGCCAGACCTAAAATCCTGGCTCAAATCCCTGTGGGAGCGAGCTTGCTCGCGATTGCGTTCCGGCACTCAATACAAGGTTGACGGTCAGAATGCCCTCGCGAGCAAGCTCGCTCCCACATTTGTTTCGGGATACTTTTAAATGAAGCGCCTGCTCATTGGCTGCGCCCTGCTCTCCTTACTCGCCGGTTGCGCCAGCACTGACATCATCGACCCGCACGGTTACGACCAGACCGGCGTCGCCTCCTATTACGGAGCCAAACACCACGGTAAACGCACCGCCAGTGGCGAAGCGTTCAACCAGAATGCCCTGACTGCCGCCCATCGCCAGCTACCCTTCGGTACCCGGGTGAAAGTCACCAATCTTAAAAACGACGAAACCGTCGTGGTCCGTATCAACGATCGCGGCCCGCACACCCGTGGACGCTTGATCGACGTGTCCCGCAAAGCCGCCGAACAACTCGGTATGCTGCGCAGCGGCACTGCACGGGTTCGCGTGCAGGCCCTCGACTGATGGAGCGCCGACCATTTTTGCCCTAGCCGATTTGCCGCTGATCAGCCTGATCGAATTGTTCGCCGGGCTGTGCCTGCTGATCTTCGGCGCCGAACTGATGGTGCGCGCGGCAGTGCGCCTGGCTGCTCGCCTGCATGTGCGGCCGCTCATCATTGGTCTCACCGTGGTCGCGTTTGGCAGCAGTGCGCCGCAAATGGCCGTCAGCCTGCAAGCGGCACAGGCGCATACCCCGGACATTGCGGTCGGCAGTGTGATCGGCAGCAGTATTTTCAATATTCTCGTGACCCTCGGCCTGTCGGCGCTGATCATTCCGTTGCGCGTGTCGCGGCAGTTGGTGCGTCTGGATATTCCACTGATGATCGGCGCCAGTCTGCTGGTGTTCTTGCTGGCCTGGAATGAAGAGCTCGGGCGCCTCGACGGCATCCTGCTGCTGAGCGCACTGGCGCTGTATCTGGGTTTGCTGCTGCGCCAGTCGCGGCATTCGGCACGACCGCATTCGGAACAACCTGAAACTGCGCCGGCATCGTGGCTTGTCAGTGTCCTGATGATCATTGTCGGCCTGGCCATGCTGGTGTTCGCCGGACGTCTGTTGCTCGGCGCCGCCGTCGTCGTGGCCACTGACCTTGGATTCTCCGAGCGAGTGATCGGCCTGACCGTCGTTGCCGTCGGCACCTCGCTGCCAGAACTCGCGACGTCGCTGATTGCGGCTCTGCGCGGGCAGCGGGACATCGCCGTGGGCAACGTGATCGGCGCCAATCTGTTCAATCTGCTTGGGGTGCTTGGGCTTACCGCACTGATCGCACCGATGCCTTTGTCTGTCTCGCCCAATGCGCTGGATTTCGACCTGCCGGTGATGCTCGGTGTCGCCGCGTTGTGTCTTCCGGTGTTCTATTCCGGCTACCGCGTGACCCGCGTCGAAGGTCTGCTGCTGCTCGGTTTGTATCTGGTGTACGGGCTGCACGTGGTGTCGTTCACCACCGGCATGCCACTGGCCGGCAAACTGGAGCGGCTGATGCTGTTTTACGTTCTGCCGCCGCTGCTGGCGTTTCTGCTGTTCACGTCCGTACGCGCCTGGCGCCGCCAACACCACAAGAGGGATATGCCATGACCGAATCGAAGAAGTCCGGGGTTGAAGTCCGCCGTCAGGTAATGGGCGATGTGTTCGTTGATCGCGCCTTGGGCAATGCCACCGAATTCACCCAGCCGTTGCAGGATTTCGTCAACGAACATGCCTGGGGTGGCGTGTGGAATCGCGAAGGTCTGCCGCTGAAAACCCGCAGCCTGATTACCCTCGCCGCGCTGACTGCGTTGAAGTGCCCGCAAGAGCTGAAGGGTCATGTGCGCGGTGCATTGAACAATGGCTGCACCGTGGAAGAGATTCGCGAAGCGCTGCTGCATTGCGCGGTTTACGCCGGGGTGCCGGCGGCGATTGATGCGTTTCGGGCGGCGCAGGAAGTGATCGACAGTTACCAGAAGCCTGAGTGACGCGGCGTCAGCGAAATCGCTTTCGCGAGCAAGCTCGCTCCCACAGGGATCTTCGGTGTCGATGAAATGTGATTGGCCACCCAAAAACCTGTGGGGGCGGGCTTGCCCGCGATGAGGCCCGAAAATTCACCGAAAACCTTACGGTCAGATCCACCCGCCCCACTGCAAAATGAAGATACCGACGTTGGTGGTGATCGCCGCCATTAACGTGGTCAGCACAATAATCGCCGCCGCCAGTTCATGATTACCCTGCGCCGCCCGGGCCATGACAAAACTGGCTGCCGCCGTCGGGCTGCCGAAGTACAGAAACAGAATACCCAGCTCCGCCCCGCGAAAACCACATAACCATGCGCCAAGGGTCGCGAGCACCGGCAAGCCGATCATCTTCACCAGGCTTGAGCTGAGCGCCATGTTGCCGCTCTTGCGCAGCGCCGCCAGCGACAGCGTGCCGCCAATGCAGATCAACGCCAGCGGCAAGGTGGTTTGCGCCAGATACTGGCCGGAGGTTTCCAGCCACCCCGGCAGACCGATCTTGAAGTAGGCAAACGGCGCCGCCGCAATCACGCTGATGATCAGCGGATTGCTGAACACACTTTTGCAGATGCTCCACGGGTCGGATTTGATCACCGGGCTGTAGACCGCCAGCACAATGGTCGAGAGCGTGTTGTAGAACAGGATCACCAGCGCCGCGAGAATCGCCCCAAGCGAAATCCCGTAATCGCCATACATGCTCGCGGCGAGTGCCAGGCCGATCACCCCGTTATTGCCGCGAAACGCGCCTTGGGTATAAATGCCGCGATCTTCGCGCGGACACTTTAAAATCGCCCAGCCCCACGCGACGGCGAAACTCACCAGCGTGGCAATCGAGAAGTAGATCAGCAGTGCCGGCTGCAACGCGGCGTGCAGGTCGGCATGCAGAATGCCGAGGAACAGCAGCGCCGGCATGGTGACGTTGAACACCAGCGACGATGCCGTGTGGATAAAGTTGTCGTTGATCCAGTCGATGCGCTTGAGCAGCACACCGAGAAACAACATGGCAAACACCGGCGCGGTGATGTTCAGGGTTTCGAGAAAGATTGCCAGCATGCCGGGGAGCCTTGGGTGAGCGTCGTTAGGGGCCTAATGATAAGCCACTTGCGGCGGTATGGCCTCAATCCAAAAGGCAAAAGCCCCTCAGCCTAACCCTCTCCCTCCGGGAGAGGGCCGGGGTGAGGGCCTCAGGTAATCGGCGCCGGATTGAACAACGTGATGTCGTTATGCAGCTTGTGCTTCTCCGCCCACGTCTGCTGTTTGCCGCTGGCAACATCCAGATAGTAGTGGAACAACTCCCAACCCAGCTCTTCGATAGTCGCCCTTCCAGTCGCAATCCGCCCGGCATCGATATCGATCAAATCAGGCCAGCGCTGCGCCAGCTCAGTACGTGTGGACACCTTCACCACCGGCGCCATCGCCAGCCCGTAAGGCGTGCCGCGCCCGGTGGTGAACACATGCAGGTTCATCCCCGCCGCCAGTTGCAACGTGCCGCAGACAAAATCACTGGCTGGCGTCGCACAGAAAATCAAACCCTTCTGCTTGAAACGCTCGCCCGGGCCAAGGACCCCATTGATCGCGCTACTGCCGGATTTGACGATCGAACCCAGCGACTTCTCGACGATGTTCGACAACCCGCCCTTCTTGTTGCCCGGCGTGGTGTTGGCACTGCGATCCGCTTCACCCTTGGCCAGATAGCGGTCGTACCAATCCATCTCGCGCACCAGTTCCTCGGCGACGGTTTTGGTTTGCGCCCGAGAGGTCAGCAGATAAATCGCGTCGCGCACTTCGGTGACTTCGGAAAACATCACCGTTGCCCCCGCCCGCAACAACAGGTCCGAGGCATAACCCAGCGCCGGATTAGCGGTGATCCCGGAAAACGCATCACTGCCGCCGCACTGCATCCCCAGGATCAGTTCAGAAGCCGGCACGGTTTCGCGGCGGCGCTGGTCGAGTTTCTTCAGACGCACCTCAGCCAACGCCATGATCTGCTCGATCATCTCGGTAAAACCGTGACTGGAATCCTGCAAGCGATACAGCCATGGATCGCTGAGATCGACCGAAGCGTCGTCCTCGTGCATCACCTGCCCGGCCTGCAATTTCTCGCAGCCCAGACTGATCACCAGCGCCTCGCCGCCCAGATTCGGGTTGCGCGCCAGATTGCGCACGGTACGGATCGGGATGTAGGCGTCGGTGGCAGTGATCGCCACACCACAGCCGTAACTGTGGGTCAGCGCCACCACGTCATCGACGTGCGGATACTTCGGCAGCAGCTCATCCTTGATGCGTTTTACCGCGTGATCGAGCACGCCGGTGACGCACTGCACGGTGGTGGTGATCCCGAGAATGTTGCGCGTGCCGACAGTGCCGTCGGCGTTGCGATAACCCTCGAAGGTGAAACCCTCCAGCGGCGCCTGCGCCTCTGGCACCTCGGTGGACAACGGCAAGCTGTCCAGCGGTGGCGCGGTCGGCATGCGCAGTTGATCTTCCTTGACCCAACTGCCACGGGGAATCGGCTGCAACGCGTAGCCGATGGTCTGACCGTAGCGAATCACCTGGCCGCCCTCGGGAATATCCTCGAGGGTGACCTTGTGGCTCTGCGGCACAAAATCCACGGTCACCAGACCGTCCGGGAACTCGGTGCCGGCCGGTACGCCCTGGTCGTTGACCACAATCACTACGTTGTCCCGCTCGTGCAGGCGGATGTAGCGCGGCGAGTCGGAATGTTCAATCAACTGCATGACACCGCTCCTCAGGAATGCGCTTGAGACAATTTGCCGCTGGCTTCAGCACCGCCAGTGGTTGGTGGCTCTTTGAGCACCACACGTTTGATCGGGCCGACGATCACCAGATAGCTGAACACCGCTACCAGTGCGTTGGCACCCACGAACACCAGCGCCCATTTGAACGAACCGGTGGAGCTGATGATGTAGCCAATCACGATCGGCGTGGTGATCGAAGCGATGTTGCCGAAAGTGTTGAACAAGCCACCGCTCAGACCGGCGATCTGTTTTGGCGACGTGTCGGAAACCACTGCCCAGCCCAATGCGCCAACACCTTTGCCGAAGAATGCCAGCGCCATGAAGCCCACGACCATCCATTCAACATCAACATAGTTGCAGGCGACGATGCTGCTGGAAACCAGCAGGCCGGCGATGATCGGTGCCTTGCGGGCGAAGGTCAGCGAGTGCCCCTTGCGCAGCAGGTAATCGGAAATCACCCCGCCGAGTACACCACCGATAAAGCCGCAGATCGCCGGCAACGAGGCGATGAAACCCGCCTTGAGGATGGTCATGCCGCGTTCCTGCACCAGGTAAACCGGGAACCAGGTCAGGAAGAAGTACGTGATGCCGTTGATGCAGTACTGGCCCAGATACACGCCGAGCATCATGCGGTTGGTCAGCAACTGGCGGATGTAGTCCCACTTCGGGCCGTCGGATTTTTTGCCGCGCTGGTCCATGTCGACCATGCCGCCGTTATCTGCGATGTGCTTGAACTCGGCATCGTTGATGCTCGGGTGTTCGCGCGGGCTGTGGATAACCTTCAGCCAGATCAGCGAGAAGACGATCCCCAGGATACCCATGACGATGAACACGTGTTCCCAGCCGAAGCTGTAGACGATCCAGCCCATCAGCGGTGCGAACAACACAGTGGCGAAATATTGTGCCGAGTTGAAGATCGCCGAAGCGGTGCCGCGTTCAGCGGTCGGGAACCAGGCCGCGACGATGCGTGCGTTGCCGGGGAAGGATGGCGCCTCGGCCAGACCCACCAGAAAGCGCAGCATGAACAGCGCAACAATCGCCGTGGACATGCCGAACTCACCGACAAAGCCTTGCAGCACGGTGAACAGCGACCAGGTGAAAATGCTCAGGGCATAGACTTTTTTCGAGCCGAAACGATCGAGCAGCCAGCCGCCGGGAATTTGCCCGGCCACGTAGGCCCAACCGAATGCAGAGAAGATATAGCCGAGGGTGACCGCGTCGATACCGAGGTCTTTTTGCAGGCTGGAACCGGCGATCGCAATGGTCGCGCGGTCGGCGTAGTTGATCGTGGTCACCAGAAACAGCATGAGCAGGATCAAATAGCGGACGTGAGTCGGCTTTTGAGTCGGTTGCATGTAGATGTACTCCCACTGATTATTTTTATGCGCGGGTGAATCTTCTTTGGTCTGGCTTTTGTGGGAGCTGGCTTGCCAGCGATGCAGGCGACGTGGTGTATCAGTCACTCCGCGATGATGCTATCGCTGGCAAGCCAGCTCCCACAGGTATTGCTGGATCAGGAACCGATGTAGCTGGTCTTCACGACCGTGTAGAACTCCTGCGCATAGCGGCCTTGCTCACGTGAGCCATAGGATGAACCCTTACGGCCACCGAACGGAACGTGGTAATCCACGCCGGCAGTCGGCAGGTTGACCATCACCATCCCGGCCTGGGAATGACGTTTGAAGTGGTTGGCGTACTTCAGCGACGTGGTAGCGATACCGGCCGACAGGCCGAACTCGGTGTCGTTGGCCATGGCCAGCGCAGCGTCGTAATCGGCCACGCGGACGATGTTGGCCACCGGGCCGAATATCTCTTCGCGGCTGATGCGCATCGATGCTTCGCTGTCGGCAAACAGCGTTGGCGCGAGGAAGTAGCCCTCGGTGTCACAGGTCACCAGACCACCGCCGCTGACCAGACGCGCACCTTCGGACTGGCCGATGTCGATGTACTTCATGTCCTGTTCAAGCTGTGCTTGCGAAACCACCGGACCGATATCGGTGCCGGATTTCAGCGCGTGGCCGACCTTGATCGACTTCATGCGTTCGGCCATGGCTTCGACGAATTTGTCGTGAATCCCGGCGGTGACGATCAAGCGGCTCGACGCCGTGCAACGTTGGCCGGTGGAGTAGAACGCACTTTGCACCGACAACTCGACCGCTTGCTTGAGGTCGGCGTCGTCGAGAATGATCTGCGGGTTCTTGCCGCCCATTTCCAGCTGGACCTTGGCCTGACGCGACACACAGTTGACCGCGATCTGCCGGCCAACACCGACAGAACCGGTGAAGCTGATGCCATCGACTTTCGGGCTGTTGACCAATGCTTCGCCAACTACACGGCCGCTGCCCATCACCAGGTTGAACACGCCGGCCGGGAAGCCTGCGCGGGAGATGATTTCGGCCAGCGCCCAAGCGCAGCCCGGTACCAGATCCGCAGGTTTCAAAACCACGCAGTTGCCGTAGGCCAGGGCCGGAGCGATCTTCCACGATGGAATGGCAATCGGGAAATTCCACGGGGTGATCAGACCGACCACGCCCAGTGCTTCGCGGGTGACTTCGACGTTGACACCCGGGCGCACCGACGGCACGTAATCGCCGGACAAACGCAGGCATTCCCCCGCGAAGAACTTGAAGATGTTGCCGGCGCGGGTCACTTCGCCGATGGCTTCGGGCAGGGTCTTGCCCTCTTCCCGGGCCAGCAACGTACCGAGCTCTTCGCGACGAGCGAGAATTTCCGAACCGACCTTATCCAGCGAATCGTGACGAGCCTGAATACCCGAAGTCGACCAGGCCGGGAACGCTGCGCGCGCAGCGTCGATGGCGGCGTTGACCTGAGCCAGATCTGCTTTGGCGTAGTCGCCGATGGTGTCACTCAACTCGGACGGGTTGATGTTGGCCGAGTAATCGGAACCGGCGACCCATTCACCGTTGATGTAGTTGTCGTAGCGTTTTGAATCAGTCACTGAAATCGCTCCTCACGCAAAAGGCCGCTGATTGCTCGGCGGCCTCGGTTTTATCGGGTGTTATTGCGCGCCTTGCTTGTCGATCAGCGCGGCGAGCATTTCGTACTCTTCGCCAGTCAGATCGGTCAGCGGCGCCCGCACCGGGCCCGCGTCATAGCCGGCGATTTTTGCGCCTGCCTTGACGATGCTCACGGCATAACCGGCCTTGCGGTTACGGATATCGAGGTATGGCAGGAAGAAGTCGTCGATGATCTTGCCGACAGTGGCGTGATCTTCGCGGGCAATGGCGTGGTAGAAATCCATCGCGGTTTTCGGAATGAAGTTGAACACCGCCGAGGAGTAAACCGGCACGCCCAGCGCCTTGTAGGCGGCGGCGTAGACTTCGGCGGTCGGCAAGCCACCCAGGTAGCTGAAGCGATCACCGAGGCGGCGACGAATCGACACCATCAACTCGATATCACCCAGGCCGTCCTTGTAACCGATCAGGTTCGGGCAGCGCTCGGCCAGACGTTCCAGCAGCGGCGCGGTCAGGCGGCAGACATTACGGTTGTAGACCACCACGCCGATCTTCACCGATTTGCACACGGCTTCAACGTGAGCGGCGACACCGTCCTGGCTGGCTTCGGTCAGGTAATGCGGCAGCAGCAACAGACCTTTGGCGCCCAGACGCTCGGCTTCCTGTGCGTATTCGATGGCTTGGCGAGTCGAACCGCCCACGCCCGCCAGAATCGGCACGCTGGTTTCGCAGGTGTCGACGGCAGTCTTGATGATTTCCGAGTATTCGCTGGCGGCCAGAGAGAAGAACTCACCGGTGCCACCGGCGGCGAACAAGGCCGAAGCGCCATACGGGGCCAGCCATTCCAGACGCTTGATATAGCCCGCGCGGTTGAAATCGCCCTGCGCGTTGAAATCGGTCACCGGGAAAGACAGCAGGCCGGTAGAGAGGATGGACTTCAGTTCTTGTGGATTCATTATTCGAACACCCTGGTAGCAACGTTTTTTGTGATTGGATCGTTCAGCTATTCGCCGAGGTTGTAGGTCATCGTACAACTTAAAAAATAACCGTCAACTGCATTTCATCGTTGTGAGGGCTTTTTTGTCGGACAAGATTGTTTTCGAAGGCGCGCCGGAGCTTTGCAATAAATGGAAATAGACGGTTTAAAACGAGACAGACGGGATTCTCGTACCGTGCAACCCCGCCGTGAATGGATCACGGCACCCCTCGCATGGAGAGCGCCCCCGATGGATTTTGCTCCACCCGAACTTCCGCAATTTCTGCCTCATTCGCCTGAAACGGCCACCGTGAACCTGTCGGCATTAAGCGACGAGTTGATCGTGCAAGTGCCCGATTCCAGCGATTTTGCGGCGAACTGGAGTGTCTACGCGATTCTAGGGGATGACCCCGAGGAGCCCGAATGGGCGAGCGAAGAAGTCAACACTGGCACCTGGGAAGACGCCGAGGACGAGATGGAAAAGCTGACGGGTATCGAACTGCACATTCCCAAAGAAGCGCTAATACCGTACCTGCATAGGGAAATTGCACTGCGCTACAAGTTTCAGGACGAGTCCAGCATCGAGCCTTTCTCTGAGTCGCTGACGTTACAAATCGAGCCCTGATTCAGGGCGCGTTTGAGAGTCCGGAGCCCCTCCCAACGCGAATGCCGTTCGTCGGAACTGGTATTTCTTACAGGTGCGAGCCACGTTTGATCCCTGCCCTAATTGCCAGGGAGCGAACGAACCGGCTTCAAGGCGCATGCATTCAAGGCGCTCATTCAAAGGTTTGAAACAGATAAAAGGATTTGATCATGACTGCACAAGAAAAAGCGCTACGACCTCCTTTTCTCCAAGAGGCCGTAGAAGGCGTACTTTACGTCGACCAGCTCAAAGAACATGCCCACGGGCAAGTGGTGATTGATTCAAACGCCAGTCTGGGAGACGAGATCACTCTTAAGGTATGGACGACTACCGGTAACACGTGGAGTGGCACACAACAGGTGCGCACCGTACCGACGGTATTGGAATACGAAATTCCCGCAGGCACCTTTACAAAAAATATGCAATCAGAAGCCGGCGCCACCCTTCAGTACTCCGTGAAGAGAGGAACACAGGATCTAGGGGATTCCCCGGTTACGAAGATCCGGCTCGTAAAATAGCCGTCAATCACCCCTGCGCCTGCGCTTCTTCATGGGCCTGGCGCAGTCTTTCGCGGCTGTTGGTCAGGTGCAGACGCATGGCCGCACGCGCTGCATCGGAATCCTGACGGGCAATGGCTTCGTAGATTTCTTCGTGCTCACGACTCAAGCGACTCATGTAATGCTGCTGATCATCATGGGCCAGACGCGCGGAATTCAGCCGCGTGCGCGGAATGATGCTCGTGCCCAGGTGGGTCATGATGTCGGTGAAATAACGGTTGCCTGTGGACAGGGCGATTTCCAGATGGAACGCGAAGTCCGAGGCGACGGCGTCACTGGCGTGGGAAACGCTGTCGTTCAGCGCATCGAGCGCAGCGCGCATGGTCGCCAGTTGCTCGGGGCTGCGACGTTGCGCAGCAAGGCCGGCGGATTCCACCTCGAGGCTGATGCGTAATTCGAGAATGGCCAACACGTCACGCAAGGTGACGACAGTGGCCGGATCGATACGGAAACCACTCGGGCTCGGCGTGTCGAGGACGAAGGTGCCGATACCATGGCGGGTTTCTACCTGGCCTGCGGCCTGCAACCGTGAAATCGCCTCGCGCACCACGGTGCGGCTGACGCCATGGGCTTCCATGATCGCCGACTCGGTAGGCAATTTATCGCCACGCTTGAGCAGGCCATCACGGATTTGCTCGCTGAGCACCGTCACCAATTCCTGAGCCAGGCTGCGGCGCTTGCGTGGGAGGCGCGGGGTGTCGATCAGGTTTTCCATGGTTGCATGTTGTCTCGAAAGTTCGGCTAGTGGGCATCATAGCTCAAGCGGGTTGTACGATCACTTTCCTTCATAGTGGTCCCCTGTGGGAGCTGGCAAGCCAGCTCCCACAGGGATTGTGTGGCGATCACGCGGTTACGGTTTGTTCAACCAAATGGCCGCTGTCGATACGCACATGCCGTGGGTGGAACCGCTTGAGGCTGCTGCGGTGACCGACGCTGACAATGCTCAAACCCGGTAACTGATCGATCAGCGCCTGGTACAGCGTGGCTTCGTCTTCCTCGTCCATCGCCGAAGTCGCTTCATCAATGTACAGCCAGTTCGGCGCATACAGCATCGCGCGGGCGAAGGCCAGGCGTTGTTGTTCACCGGGCGAGAGCATCCGCTGCCAGTGATTGGCTTCATCAAGACGGGCGACCAGATGCGGCAAGCGGCAGGTTTCCAGCACCTGCGCGTAGCGTTCTGCTGAATAGGTATCGCCGGACTGTGGATAACTCAAGGCCTCGCGCAGGGTGCCGATCGGCAGGTACGGTTTTTGTGGCAGGAACAGATAACGCGCCGCCGGCAGCCGAATGCTGCCGTGCCCTGCTGGCCACAAATGCCCCATCGCCCGCAGCAACGTCGACTTGCCGCTGCCGGAGCGGCCGCTGAGCATCACGCGATCACCCGGTTCAACGGTCATGTCGGCGTTGGTCAGCAAGTGACGACCGTCGGCCAGATCGAGCCCCAGGTTGTGGACTTTCAATTCACTGCCCTGATTCTGCACATCAATGGCCGGCACACGTTGTTCATTGTCGGTCATGGCTTGACGGAAACTCAGCAGACGATCACACGTGGCGCGCCAGGAAGCGAGGCTCTGGTACGCACTGATGAACCAGCTGAAACTCTCCTGAACGTTGCCGAATGCCGAGCTGATCTGCATCAGCTCACCGAGTTCGATCTTGCCGGCGAGATAACGCGGCGAGGCCACGATGAACGGGAAGATAATCGCCGCCTGGCTGTAACCGGCGGTGAAGAACGTCAGGCGCTTGGACACTTTCATGATGTCCCAGAAGTTGTGCCAGACATTCCCGAAGCGAGCGCTCAACCGACGATTTTCGTTCGGTTCGCCGTTGTACAACGCAATGCTTTCGGCGTTCTCGCGAATTCGCACCATGGAAAAGCGCAGGTCGGCTTCGAAGCGTTGTTGTTGGTTGTTCAGGCCGATCAAACGACGGCCGATCAAATGCGTCAGCCAGCTGCCGACCACGGCGTAAACCAGCACGCACCAGAACATATAGCCGGGAATGGTGATGCCAAAGACTTCGATGCTGCCCGACACGCCCCACAGAATGATCGAGAACGACACCAGGCTGACGATATTGCGCAGCAGCCCGATACCCAGTTCCAGGGTGTTGGAGGTGAAGTTATTGAGGTCTTCGGAAATTCGCTGGTCCGGGTTATCGGTATAACCGCCCTGCTCCAGCTGGTAGTAGTTCTTGTCGGCGAGCCAACGCGAGAAATGCTTTTCAGTGAGCCAGGCCCGCCAGCGAATCGTCAGCATCTGGGTCAGGTAAAGCCGGTACACCGCTCCGACAATCGCCACCGCCGCTATCGCACAGAAATACAGAATCAGCTGCCAGAACGCCGCCTCGTCCTTCTTTTGCAGCGCGTTGTAAAAGTCCTTGTACCAGGTGTTGAACCACACCGAGATGCCCACGCTGAGTAGCGAGAGCACTATCACCGCAATCAGCAGCGTCCAGGCCTGGAACTTCTCTTCACTGCGCCAATAAGGCGTGATGATCGCCCACACTTTGCGAAAAAACTGCCCGCGCACGGCATCGTTGACCGCGGAGTATTCAGCGTTCTGATTCATGGATAAGGCTCAATATAGATAAGAACAGACACGCGCCGATCATAGATGATCGGCGCGCTTTATCGCGAGGGCTGGCGATGGTCGTTCAGCGCTGGTTCAGCGACGAACCGGGCGCTTCTGCAGTTTGCGCTGGAGGGTGCGGCGGTGCATGCCCAAGGCGCGGGCCGTGGCGGAGATGTTGCCTTCGTGCTCGGTGAGCACGCGCTGGATGTGTTCCCACTGCAGGCGGTCGACCGACATCGGGTTTTCCGGCACCAGGCTGTCGAGGTCGGCGTGCTCGGAGAGCAGCGCGGCCAGAACATCGTCGGCATCGGCCGGTTTGCACAGGTAGTTGCAGGCGCCGCGCTTGATCGCCTCGACAGCGGTGGCAATGCTCGAATAACCGGTAAGGATCACCACGCGCATTTCCGGGTCCAGTTCCAGCAGTTTGGGCAGCAGCACCAGACCGGAATCGCCGTCCATTTTCAGGTCGAGCGCGGCGTAGTCCGGAATATCGGCCTGCGCGATGGTAATGCCTTCTTCGGCAGAACCGGCGGTGCTGACGCGAAAACCGCGGCGGGCCATGGCACGGGCCATCACTCGGGTGAAGGTCGCGTCATCGTCGACCAGCAGCAAATGCGGCAGTTCTTCGCCTTCGACTTGGATTTCGTCACTCATGTTGGTCTCCTCGGGCGCCATGGGGCAGGCGCAGCTCGGTGAGCGTGCCGCCTTCCTCATGACTATAGAGTTTCACTGAGCCGCCGGCGCGTGTCACGCTGGCCTTGCTCAAAAACAGGCCCAGGCCGAAACCTTTGCCCTTCGTGGTAAAAAATGGTTTGCCGATCTGCTCGGCGATGGCCAGCGGCACACCGGCGCCGTGATCGCGAATGCTGATGGTCAGGTTTTCCGTGTCCCAGTCCAGCGTCACTTTGAGGTTTTCCGGGCAGGCATCGGCGGCGTTGTTGAGCAGATTCAACAGGGCCTGGGTCAGATCCGGCGGCGGCGCCATGCGCGGCACCGTGCCCTGACCGAGACAGTGGAAGCGGTAACTGGCTTCCGGACGCATCAGGTGCCAGCGGTTCAGCGCTTCGTCGAGCCAGACGGTGACGTCCTGCATCTCCACCGCCAAACGACGATTCGCCTCGGCGGCGCGCACCAGTTGCTGCAAGGTCTCCTTGCACAACTTGACCTGATCCTGCAGCACTTTCAGGTCGTCCTGCAGCAGCGGGTCGGGATGATCCTGCTGCATCTCCTTGAGCAACACGCTCATGGTCGCCAGCGGCGTGCCCAGTTCATGGGCGGCACCGGCAGCTTGCGTGGCGACGGCGAGCAATTGCTGATCGCGCAGGCCCTCTTCGCGGCGAATCGCCCGCAGCTCTTCCTGACGACGCAACTCTTCAGCCATGCGCGCAGCGAAGAAAGTGATCACCGCCGCCGCGAGGGCGAAGCTGAGCCACATACCGTAGATCTGCAGGTTTTCGCGGGCGACCGGCAGGGTTTCCAGCGGGTAGAACCGCGTCAGCATCACGGTGTACAAGGCCAGCGCGATGCCGGACAGGATCACCGAATAGCGCCATGGCAGCGTCACCGCGGCGATGGTCAGCGGCACCAGATAATAGGAAACGAACGGGTTCGTGGAACCGCCGGAGAAATACAGCAGCGCACTGTGGATCACCAGATCACAGGCCAGTTGCAGGGCGTATTCCAGCTCGGTCACCGGCCATGAAGTACGCAAGCGCACCGCGGTGAACGCGCACAGCAATATCGAGCAGCCGAGGGTCATCGCCAGTTGCACCCACGGCAATGGCAACAGCTCCAGCCAATAGGCCAGGCCTACGGAACCGGCCTGCGCGGCGAGCACCAGCGTGCGGATGAAAGTCAGCCGCCAGAGGTTCTGGCGAGTGGCGGAAGTCAATTGTACGGGGGCGAGCATGAGCTCTCCTGATGAGCGCTCCAGGCGGATCGCACGGAGTATAACCAAGCCGCGGCCTCCAGAGGCGAAAGTGCGGCAAACGACCACACCGCACAAGCTGCCAGTTTTGAGCTGCAAGCTACAAGTAAAAGCTTTTAGCTTGCAGCTTGAGGCTTGCAACTTGCCGTTGCATTCTGGAGTCTGATGGTCTCACGCAGGCCCACGAACCTGCGCCCTCATCAAGGAGCTTTCATGCATACATTTCGCCGCAGCGCCGCCCTCCTCGCCCTGACCGTCGGCAGCGTCGCCAGCCTTCCAGCCCTGGCCGCCGATGAGTTGCACTACAACCAGATTTCCCTGCGCGCCGAAGTCAGCCAGGAAGTCGCCCGCGACCTGATGATCGTGACCCTCTACACCGAAGAGCAAAACACCGACCCGGCCAAGCTCGCCGCCGACGTCAGCACCACCATGAACAAGGCACTGGCCCAGGCCAAGCAAGTCAAAGACATCACCCTGCGCCAGGGCAGCCGCAACAGCTACCCGATCTACGACACCAAGGGCCAGAAAATCACCGGCTGGCGTGAACGCGCCGAACTGCGTCTGGAAAGCGCCGACTTCGCCGCCCTGTCCAAACTCACCGGCGAACTGCTGGGCGACCTGAAAATGGGCGGCATGGACTTCGCCATCGCCAACCCGACCCGCAAATCCAGCGAAGACGCGCTGCTCAAAGAAGCCGTCAGCGCCTTCAAGGCCCGCGCGCAACTGGCCACCGACGCCCTCGGCGGCAAGGGCTACAAAATCGTCAACCTGAACCTCAACGCTAACGGTTACCCACAACCGTACATGCGCGGGCCGATGATGATGAAAGCGGCCGGCATGGATTCGGCACCGGTGACGCCTGAGGTTGAAGCGGGTACTAGCCAGGTGAGCATGACCGCTGATGGCTCGATTGAAGTGCTGATGCAGTGATGTGATTCGGGCTGAATGAAAAACCGGCGATCAGCAAATGATCGCCGGTTTTTTTGTGCCCGGGATTTGTGTTGGTTGAGCTGCCGCCATCGCTGGCAAACCAGCTCCCACAGGTTCTGCGCAGTGGCTGAACATGGCACATAACCCTGTGGGAGCGGGCTTGCCCGCGATGAACGATAACGCGGTCTCAGGTTTGTGGATCAACCCGATCCAGCGCCCGATTTTACCGCAAGCTCCGCCATTCATTTCCGATCTCACTCGAGAAACGAGGTGGCAGCTATATACGGAGTGAGATTACCGGTAAGGAAACCAACCCGGCCGAACCGAAGTCCGCCCGTACATAGCCGCCATAAAGAACTGCTGACAGCGTGAACTGGCGGCGAATATGGAGCGGCTTTCGCAGGTTTCCAAATTCAATAACCGGGAATCTCACCTCCCGATCGCAGAGTCTTCTGCGACAACCCAAGCCTAGAGAGCGAGCGTCCGACGGACAACCTGAAAACCTTGTGGGAAGGTTCTGGTGATTTCACACGTGTCTAAACACAGCAAAGTAACCGGGTGACTGTGTGGGCCTCTTCACGAGCAAGCCCGCTCCCACAGTTTCAACCGAGTACACCTGCCAGAAATTGGTCGGCTGTCAGGCCGCCATCGCTGGCAAGCCAGCTCCCACAGAAAGCAAAAGCCAGATCAAAAGATCGCAGCCTGCGGCAGTTCCTACAGAGGAAACAGGTACAACCCGCACGCGGCGAAGTCCGCCCCACTCAACAGGATGAGCGTTAGCTCGGCAGCAGCTTTTGATCTTGATCCACGGGCGACGTCGGAAGGCTGAGCGGAGGGATTGATCCGGGGGTGGGAGCGCAGCGACCGTTTGGCGAAGCCAAACACAGCGAAAGGAGGTGCAGCGAAGCAAACCGGAGACGCTGCGCCCGGATCGATCCTGGAGCGAAGGAACCCCGAGCCCCAGCGAGCGGGCCGCACGCAGGAGCAAGCCTTTTTGGTTACTTTTTCGGCGTCTGGAAAAAGTGACCCGCCGTAAGGGCGGAACCCTAAGCCGCCATGACCGCAGCAACGGATATACCCACAACAAAAGCCGCCACATATACCGAGATAGACACTCCCCCAAGAAAAACGATATTTCCGAAACCCCACAATTCCCCGCTAATCTCAACCCAAAACCACCTCCATACCCCCGGGGACTCCATGCCAAGATCCACCCTCAAACCGCTCTTGATCTCGCTGGCCCTGGCCACAACCGCCCCCCTGGCAAACGCAGCCACAACATTGGTCTACTGCTCCGAAGCCAGCCCCGCAGGCTTCGACCCCAGCCAATACACCAGCGGCACCGACTTCGACGCCTCCGCCGAAACCGTCTTCAACCGCCTCACCCAATTCCAGCGCGGTGGCACCGACATCGAACCGGGCCTGGCAACAAAATGGGACGTCTCCAGCGACGGACTCCAATACACCTTCCACCTGCGCCAGGGCGTGAAATTCCACACCACGCAATACTTCACCCCGACCCGCGACTTCAACGCCGATGACGTCCTGTTCACCTTCCAGCGCCTGCTCGACCCGCAAAACGCTTTCCGCAAGGCCTACCCCGCCGAATCCCCGTACTTCACCGACATGGGCCTGAACACCACGATCAAATCGGTCGAAAAAATCGACGGGCAAACCGTGCGCTTCAACCTCAACAACGTCGACGCCGCGTTCGTGCAAAACCTCGCCATGAGTTTCGCCTCGGTGCAATCGGCCGAATACGCCGCGCAACTGTTGAAGGAAGGCAAAGCCGCCGACCTCAACCAGAAACCGATCGGCACCGGCCCGTTCGTGTTCAAGCGCTATCAAAAGGATTCACAAATCCGCTACACCGCTAACACGGCCTACTGGAAACCCGAGGATGTGAAGATCGACAACCTGATCTTCTCGATCACCCCGGACGCCGCCGTGCGCCTGCAAAAACTCAAGACAGGCGAATGCCAGGTCAGCGGCTACCCGCGCCCGGCCGACATTGAAGTGATGGAAAAAGACCCGAACCTGCGCGTGCTGAAACAGGCCGGTTTCAACCTCGGGTTCCTCGCGTATAACACCACGCACCCGCCTCTGGATCAGCTCAAGGTGCGCCAGGCCCTGGACATGGCCATCGATAAACCGGCGATCATCAAAGCCGTTTATCAAAGCGCCGGCCAGTTGGCCCAGAACGCCTTGCCACCCGCGCAATGGTCATTCGACCCGAACATAAAAGACGCGCCGCACGACCCGGCAAAAGCCAGGGCGCTACTGAAAGAAGCCGGGGTTGCACCGGGTACAACCATCAACCTGTGGGCAATGACCGTGCAGCGCGCCTCGAACCCGAATGCACGGATGTCGGCGCAGATGATTCAGCAGGATTGGGACAAGATCGGCATCAAGGCCAACATCGTCAGCTATGAATGGGGCGAGTACATCAAACGCGCCAAAAATGGCGAACATGACGCAATGATCTATGGCTGGACCGGTGACAACGGCGACCCAGACAACTGGCTCGGCGTGCTGTACAGCTGCGCGGCAGTCAAGGGCAGCAACTACGCCAAATGGTGCGACCCGGCCTACGACAAACGGGTACAGCAGGCCAAGGTGTCCACCGACAAAACACAACGGGTACAACTGTATCAACAGGCGCAACTGATCCTTAAACAGCAGGTGCCGATTACCCCGATTGCCAACTCCACGGTGTTCCAGCCGCTGCGCAAGGAAGTCACCGACTTCCGTATCAGCCCGTTCGGTCTAACCCCGTTCTATGGCGTGGGTATAAATAAGTAACACCAAGCCCCAAGGCGGCGCGCACAACGTGACCAACGCACCATTTTGGGGCTTGATTTGCACCGTAAAAACCACTCGCAAACGGTCAAATGCGTCAAAAGTTATACAGATGCGACATTAAGGTACGTTCGTGCCACCGTTTGAGGCCGCCGACCGCTCTGGATCTTGCATTGGGTATGGCGCCTGCATAAGTATCCGCAGGCACGACTCACGAGGTCGTACCTCAAATCAAAAAATGACAACAAATCATGAGGCCAACATGCTTAAACACGCGGTCATTCCGTTTTTAGTCGGCGCAGGCTTGTTAGCCTCCGCACCTTTCGCATCCGCTGCGACTAACCTGGTGTTCTGCTCCGAAGGGAGCCCGGCCGGTTTTGATCCAGGCCAGTACACCACCGGAACAGACTTCGACGCCTCTGCCGAAACCATGTTCAACCGCCTGACCCAGTTCGAGCGCGGCGGCACCGCCGTGATTCCTGGCCTGGCGACCAAGTGGGACATTTCCGATGATGGCCTGACTTACACCTTCCACCTGCGTGAAGGCGTCAAGTTCCACACCACCCCGTACTTCAAGCCGACCCGCGAGTTCAACGCCGACGACGTGCTGTTCACCTTTAATCGCATGATTAACAAGGATGACCCGTTCCGTAAGGCGTACCCGACCGAATTCCCGTACTTCACCGACATGGGGATGGACACCAACATCACCAAGATCGATAAAGTCGACGACCACACCGTCAAGTTCACCCTCAAGGAAGTTGATGCCGCGTTCATCCAGAACATGGCCATGAGCTTCGCCTCGGTGCAGTCCGCCGAGTACGCAGCCCAGCTCCTCAAGGATGGCAAGCCTGCCGACATCAACCAGAAGCCGATCGGCACTGGTCCGTTCGTGTTCAAGAGCTACCAGAAAGATTCCAACATCCGTTACACCGGCAACAAGGATTACTGGAAGCCTGAAGACGTGAAGATCGACAACCTGATCTTCGCCATCACCACCGACCCGTCGGTACGTATTCAGAAGCTGAAAAAGAACGAGTGCCAGGTCACCCTGTTCCCGCGTCCAGCCGATCTGAAAGCGCTGAAAGAAGACAAATCGCTGAAGATGCCTGACCAGGCCGGTTTCAACCTGGGCTACATCGCATACAACGTGATGGACAAGGTCAAAGGCAGCGACGAGAAAAACCCTCTGGCTGACCTGCGCGTTCGTCAGGCCCTGGACATGGCCGTCAACAAGCCGCAGATCATTGATTCGGTTTATCAGGGTGCGGGCCAACTGGCCGTCAACGCCATGCCGCCGACCCAGTGGTCTTACGACACCACCATCAAGGACGCCAAGTACGACCCTGAGAAAGCCAAGCAGCTGCTCAAGGAAGCCGGCGTCAAGGAAGGTACCGAAATCGTCCTGTGGGCGATGCCGGTTCAGCGTCCGTACAACCCGAACGCCAAGCTGATGGCTGAAATGCTCCAGTCCGACTGGGCCAAGATCGGCTTGAAAGTGAAGATCACCAGCTACGAATGGGGCGAGTACATCAAGCGTTCCAAAGGTGGTGAGAACCAGGCCATGATCATTGGCTGGAGCGGTGACAATGGTGATCCGGACAACTGGCTGAACGTGTTGTTTGGTTGCGACTCGCTTAGCGGCAACAACTTCTCCAAGTGGTGCGACAAGAAATTTGATGGCCTCGTCAAAGAAGCCAAGCGCACGACAGACCAGGGCAAGCGCACCGAACTGTACAAACAGGCGCAACACGTCCTCAAAGATGCAGTCCCAATGACACCTATCGCTCACTCGACGGTGTATCAACCCATGCGCGCCAACGTGCAGGACTTCAAGATCAGCCCATTCGGCCTGAACTCCTTCTACGGCGTCAGCGTCAGCAAGTAAAAAAGGCAGCGGCGACGATTTCAGCGTCGCCGCTGTTTTTTCTGCCGATTAGTTAGGAATTTGCCTACATCTGTTTCCGTCCTGCTTTACCAGGGAGATACAGAATGTGTTGCCATTTCCTACGAGTCTTTAGGACTCAACGCATTTACTGCCAGATCCACGGCCCCTACCGTCGGGTTCTGACCAGTGCCTGTGTGGGCTAACGGTTTTGCTGTTCGTACTGGTTTGAGCTTGATGCAGCCACAACGTCCCTGGACGGGACCGCGGCGCATCGAAACAACACTAATAAAGAGGGAGCGTCATGCGCCATACCTTGGTTTTTTCCGCACTGCTGGGCGCCGGCCTGTTGGCCGCCACGTCCGCCAGCCACGCCGCCAGCGATAGTCTGGTGTTTTGCTCCGAAGGCAGCCCGGCAGGTTTTGATACTGCGCAATACACGACGGCCACCGATAACGACGCTGCAGAGCCGCTGTACAACCGCTTGGTAGAGTTCGAAAAAGGCGCGACCAATGTCGTACCGGGCCTGGCTACCCAGTGGGATATTTCCGAGGACGGCCTCAAGTACACCTTTCACCTGCGTGAAGGTGTGAAATTTCATACAACGCCTTATTTCAAGCCAACCCGCGATTTCAACGCCGACGACGTGCTGTTCACGTTTAATCGCATGCTTGATGCGCAACAGCCATTCCGTAAGGCTTATCCGACCGAGTTCCCGTATTTCAACGGGATGAGCCTGAACAAGAACATTGCCAAGGTCGAGAAGACCGGGCCGCTGACCGTGGAGTTCACGCTCAACAGCGTTGACGCCGCGTTCATCCAGAACATCGCCATGAGTTTCGCCGCGATCCTGTCCGCCGAATACGCCGACAAGCTGATGGCCGAAGGCAAGCCGAGCGACATCAACCAGAAGCCGATCGGTACCGGGCCGTTCGTGTTCAAGAGCTATCAGAAAGACTCGAACATCCGTTACACCGGCAACCCGCAGTACTGGGATCCGAGCCGGGTAAAACTGAAAAACCTGATCTTCGCGATCAACACCGACGCCTCGGTGCGCGTGCAAAAACTCAAGGCCGGCGAATGCCAGATCACCCTGCATCCGCGCCCGGCCGATGTTGAAGCACTGAAGGCCGATCCGAAGCTGCAACTGATCTCCAAGCCAGGTTTCAACCTCGGCTACATCGCCTATAACGTGCGCCACAAACCGTTCGACCAGCTCGAAGTGCGTCAGGCGCTGGACATGGCGGTGAATAAACAAGGGATTCTCAACGCTGTTTATCAAGGCGCCGGCCAACTGGCCGTCAACGCCATGCCACCGACGCAATGGTCCTACGACGACACCATCAAGGACGCCGCCTTCAACCCGGAAAAAGCCAAAGAACTGCTCAAGGCTGCCGGCGTGAAGGAAGGCACCGAGATCACCCTGTGGGCAATGCCGGTTCAACGTCCGTACAACCCGAACGCCAAGCTGATGGCCGAAATGCTTCAGGCCGACTGGGCCAAGATCGGTCTGAAAGTGAAAATCGTCAGCTATGAATGGGGCGAGTACATCAAGCGCACCAAGAATGGTGAGCATGACATCAGCCTGATCGGCTGGACCGGCGACAACGGGGACCCGGACAACTGGCTCGGCACGCTGTACAGCTGCGACGCCATTGGCGGCAACAACTACTCCATGTGGTGCGATCCGGCTTACGACAAGCTGATCAAGGAAGCCAAGGTCGTCACCGATCGCGACCAGCGCACCGTGCTCTATAAACAGGCTCAGCAGTTGCTTAAACAGCAAGTGCCGATCACGCCTGTCGCCCACTCGACGGTCAACCAGCCGTTAAGCACACGGGTTGAAGGGTTCAAGGTGAGCCCCTTCGGCCGCAACGTGTTCTCGGGTGTCAGTATCGATTAACCCAACCGATTAGCCGCAACGCTGAGGGGGACTGTCTACCCCCCTCACGCAAGCGCTTTGCCTAAATTCGCCAATAAGGCTTTTTGCAAACGTTTGCGATGTGTGAACGAGTTCTAAACCAATAACCGGCCAACCCAAAAAAGCCGGCATAAAAAGAAAGTAAAGGAGCTTCACCCATGAAACTGAGCAGCACCGCGATACTGGCCCTGGCCATCAGCAGCATCACCGCCGGGGCCCATGCCGAAAGCGTTAGCCAGGACTTCATCCCGACGCAACTGGCCAGCACCAGCGCCCAATCCGAAGCCAAAGGCTTCATCGATGGCCAAAGCCTGTCGGGTTCGACCCGTAACTGGTACGCCAACGAAGAGAAAAAGCGCGGCGGCACCTTCAACTACGAGCGTCATGGCGAAACCCTGACCGGCTCGCGCCGGATCAACTGGGTTCAGGGCACCATCCTGAACTACACCTCGGGCTTCACCCAAGGCACCGTGGGTTTCAGCACCGAAGTGGCGGCATACAACGCCATCGCACTGGATCGCAGCCGTGAGGACATCAAGGGCGGTTCCAACCGTACCCTCGCCCACTCCAATGGCGACGCTGTAGATCAGTGGAGCAAACTCGGCCTGGCCAACGTCAAGGCGCGTATCTCCAACACCACCCTGACCGCCGGCCGCATGAACTTCAGCAGCCCGATCGTCGACGTCATCGGCAACCGTCCGCTGCCTTCGAGCTTTGAAGGTGTGGCGATCCACAGTGAAGAATTCGACAACCTGTCGTTCGACCTCGCCACGTTCGACCGCGTGTCGCCACGTACCGAGCAGAGCCTGTCGAAATTCCGCACCGAATACAGCAACACCGGTGTTGAAACCGACCACGTCAACACTGCCGGCGTGAACTATCAGCCGCTCAAGAGCCTGAAAACCAGCCTCTACGCAACCCAGGCTGAAGACTTCTGGAACCAGTACTACTTCGGCGCCACTCACGAACTGGGCGACAGCTCGGTACTGAGCCTGACCACCGGCCTGAACTACTACAAGACCGTCGACGAAGGCAAAAGGTTGATGGGCCAGATCGACAACGACACCTACTCGCTGTCGTTCGGTCTGACTCACCAGGCGCACAGCCTGACCTTCTCGTATCAGGAAGTGAACGGTAACGAGTACTTCGACTACCTGCACGAAACCAACGGCATCTACCTGGCCAACTCCCTGCTGTCGGACTTCAACGGACCGAACGAGAAGTCCTTCCAGATCGCCTACGGCATCAACATGGCCGAGTACGGCATTCCTGGCCTGAAGTTCAACGCCTATAGCGCTCGCGGCTGGGGCATCGACGGTACTCACTACGTCGGTACCGCTTACGACGTGCGCAACATGGACGGCGAACACCATTACGAATACGGCGTCGGCTCCTCGTATGCCGTGCAAAGCGGCCCGCTCAAGGCCACCACTATTCGCGCGACCTACACCACCCACCGCGCCAGTGAAAACCAGGCTGACGGCAGCATCAACGAGTTCCGTCTCGTGACCACGATTCCATTCAACATCCTGTAAAAAACGCCAACCGACGGCTGACTCATGATGAGTCGGCCGCTCGGTTTTTTGTCTTCAACCGATTGCAGAGGGTTATCGATGAGAATGCTTCCCCTACGTGCGGCCGTCGCTGCCGCGTTGTTGAGCGCCGCCATCGGCGTCTCGGCCAAACCCTTGGTGGTCTGCACCGAAGCCAGCCCGGAAGGCTTCGACATGGTCCAGTACACAACTGCAGTCACTGCCGATGCGGTGGCCGAAACGATCTTCAACCGTCTGGTCGACTTCAAGCCTGGCACCACCGAATTGGTACCGGCACTGGCCGACTCCTGGGAAATCAGCGATGACGGTCTGACGTACACGTTCCACCTGCGCAAAGGCGTCAAGTTTCACACCACCGAATACTTCAAGCCGACCCGTGACATGAATGCCGACGATGTGCTTTGGAGCTTCCAGCGTCAGCTGGACCCGAATCACCCTTGGCACAAACTGTCGAGCGTGGGCTTCCCGTACTTTGAAAGCATGGGCTTCAAGGAACTGCTCAAGAACGTGGAAAAGGTCGACGACTACACCGTCAAGTTCACCCTGACCCGCCGCGAAGCACCGTTCCTGGCCGACGTGGCCATGCCGTTCACCGCGATCTACTCCGCCGAGTACGCCGATCAGTTGCTCAAGGCCAACAAGACCGGCGACCTCAACAACAAGCCGGTCGGCACCGGCCCGTTCGTCTTCCAGCGCTACGCCAAGGATGCGCAGGTGCGCTTCAAGGCCAACGCCGAGTACTTCCGTGGCAAGCCGCCAGCCGACGCGTTGATTCTGGCAATCGCCACCGACAACAACGTGCGCCTGCAAAAGCTCAAGGCCAACGAGTGCCAGATCGCGCTGTATCCCAAACCGGATGACATCCCGAGCATCAAGAAAGACAGCAATCTGAAGGTTGATGAACTGAACGCGATGACCGTTTCGTACATCGCCATGAACACCCAGCACAAATACATGAGCGACGTGCGCGTGCGTAAGGCGATCGACATCGCCTTCGACAAAACCGCTTACGTCAATGCGCTGTTCGGCAAGGGCAACGCGACCGTCGCGGTCAACCCGTACCCGGACACCTTGCTCGGGTACAACACCGAGCTGAAAAACCCGCCACGTGACCTCGACAAGGCGCGCGCCCTGCTCAAGGAAGCCGGGGTTCCGGAAGGCACCGTGTTTACCCTGTTTACCCGCAACGGCGGCGGCCCGACCAACCCGAACCCGATGCTGGGCGCGCAGATGATGCAGGCTGACCTGGCGAAAGTCGGAATCAAGATCGACATCCGCGTCATGGAATGGGGCGAAATGCTTAAACGCGCCAAGGCCGGCGAGCACGACATGGTCTCGGCTGGCTGGGCGGGCGACAACGGCGACCCGGATAACTTCCTGACGCCGATGCTCAGTTGCGAAGCCGCCAAGAACGGCGAAAACTACGCGCGCTGGTGCAACGAGAAATTCCAGGCACTGATCGACGAAGCACGGGCTAAAGTAGATCCGGCCGAACGCGCGAAGCTCTACGAACAGGCACAAGTGCTGTTTAATCAGGATCAACCGTGGATCAGCATGGCCCACACCCGTATGTTTACTGCAATGCGCAACAACGTAGAGGGCTATCACATCAGCCCCCTGACAACTAATAACTTCGCCACCACCCAGGTGAAGTAGATAAGAAACTCCCGGCCTCCCTGATCCCAGGGAAGCCGGGCACGCCTAACCGGCTGATGAGGTACCACACAAGATGTTTAGTTTTATTGCCCGCCGACTGGGGTTGTTGATCCCCACGTTTTTCGGCATCACCCTGCTGACTTTCGCGTTGATTCGCATGATTCCTGGCGACCCCGTGGAAGTGATGATGGGCGAACGTCGGGTCGACCCCGAAATGCACGCTCAGGCAATGGAACGCCTAGGTCTGAACAAACCGTTGTATGCCCAGTACCTGGACTACATCGGCAAACTGGCCCAAGGCGATCTCGGCGAATCCCTGCGTACTCGTGAGAGCGTATGGACCGAGTTCACCTCTCTCTTCCCGGCGACCCTGGAACTGTCCATGGCCGCCCTGCTGTTCGCCGGCATTCTGGGCCTTCTGGCCGGGGTGATCGCGGCACTCAAGCGAGGATCATTATTCGACCATGGGGTGATGGGCATCTCCCTCGCGGGTTATTCGATGCCGATCTTCTGGTGGGGCCTGATCCTGATCATGTTCTTCTCGGTGAGCCTGGGCTGGACGCCAGTATCCGGGCGGATCGACCTGCTCTACGACATCGAGCCACGCACCGGTTTCATGCTGATCGATACGCTGCTGGCCGATGACATGGGCGCATTCCTCGATGCCCTGCATCACCTGATCCTGCCGGCCATCGTGCTCGGCACCATCCCGCTGGCCGTTATCGCACGGATGACCCGTTCGTCGATGCTCGAAGTGCTACGCGAAGACTACATCCGTACCGCCAAGGCCAAAGGCCTGTCGCCATCGCGTGTGGTATTCGTCCACGGTCTGCGCAACGCACTGATCCCGGTGCTGACGGTTGTAGGTCTGCAAGTCGGTACTCTGCTGGCCGGTGCGGTTCTGACCGAAACCATTTTCTCCTGGCCCGGCATCGGCAAATGGCTGATCGAAGCCATCGGCGCCCGGGACTATCCGGTCGTGCAAAACGGCATCCTGTTAATCGCCTGCCTGGTGATTCTGGTCAACTTCGTGGTGGACATCCTCTACGGCTTTGCCAACCCACGCATCCGTCATCAGCGCTGAGATCATGACCATGACCACTCCAGCTTCAACTCAAAATCAAGCGGTAGCAGTCGATCAAAGCCTGCTGTATCCGTCCCCGTACAAAGAATTCTGGCAAGCGTTTTCCAAGAACAAAGGTGCCGTTGCCGGCCTGATGTTCATGTTGCTGGTGATTTTCTGCGCGCTGTTCGCCCCTTGGGTGGCGCCGCATAACCCGAGCGAGCAATACCGTGACTTCCTGCTGACGCCACCGGCGTGGCTTGAAGGCGGGCAGATGCAATTTTTGCTCGGCACCGATGAACTGGGCCGTGACCTGCTGTCGCGTCTGATCCAGGGTTCGCGCCTGTCGTTGCTGATCGGCTTGTCGTCGGTCGTGATGTCGCTGATCCCGGGGATTCTGCTCGGTCTGTTCGCCGGTTTCTTCCCGAAGATGATTGGCCCGACCATCATGCGTCTGATGGACATCATGCTGGCCCTGCCGTCCTTGCTGCTGGCTGTGGCGATTGTCGCCATCCTCGGCCCTGGCCTGATCAACACCGTGATCGCCATTGCTGTGGTGTCCCTGCCGTCGTATGTGCGTCTGACCCGCGCTGCGGTGATGGGCGAACTGAACCGCGACTACGTGACCGCCGCGCGCCTGGCCGGTGCCGGTCTGCCACGCCTGATGTTCATCACCGTGCTGCCCAACTGCATGGCACCGCTGATCGTTCAGGCGACCTTGAGTTTCTCTTCGGCGATTCTCGATGCCGCGGCCCTGGGCTTCCTCGGCCTTGGCGTACAACCGCCAACCCCTGAGTGGGGCACCATGCTGGCCTCGGCCCGCGACTACATCGAACGCGCCTGGTGGGTGGTGAGCCTGCCTGGTTTGACCATTTTGCTCAGCGTGCTGGCAATCAACCTGATGGGCGACGGCCTGCGCGATGCGCTGGACCCGAAACTCAAGAATGCCGCCTGAGGAGATTCAAATGTCACTGTTGGAAATCAAGAATCTCAACGTTCGTTTCGGCGACAAGAACGCTGTGCCGGTGGTCGATGGCCTCGACATCAGCGTCGACAAGGGCGAAGTGCTGGCCATCGTGGGCGAGTCCGGTTCGGGTAAATCCGTGACCATGATGGCGCTGATGGGCCTGATCGAACACCCGGGGATCGTCACCGCCGATGCGCTGAATTTCGATGGCAAGAACATGCTCAAGCTGAGCAACCGTCAGCGTCGGCAGATCGTCGGTAAAGACCTGGCGATGGTCTTTCAGGACCCGATGACCGCGCTCAACCCGAGCTACACCGTCGGTTTCCAGATCGAAGAAGTGCTGCGCCTGCACCTGAAAATGTCCAGCAAGCAAGCCCGCAAACGCGCTATCGAACTGCTGGAAAAAGTTGAAATCCCGGGCGCGGCCAGCCGTATGGACGCCTACCCGCATCAACTGTCCGGCGGTATGAGCCAGCGCGTGGCAATCGCCATGGCGATTGCCGGCGAGCCGAAATTGCTGATCGCGGATGAGCCGACCACTGCACTCGACGTGACGATTCAGGCGCAGATCATGGATCTGCTGCTGGCGTTGCAAAAAGAGCAGAACATGGGCCTGGTGCTGATCACTCACGACCTCGCCGTCGTCGCTGAAACCGCCCAACGTGTGTGCGTGATGTACGCCGGCCAGGCTGTTGAAGTCGGTCAGGTGCCGCAGCTGTTCGACATCCCGGCGCACCCCTACAGCGAAGCGCTGCTCAAGGCGATTCCGGAACACAGCCAGGGTGCTGACCGTCTGGCGACACTGCCAGGCATCGTTCCCGGCCGTTACGACCGTCCGCAGGGTTGCCTGTTGTCGCCGCGCTGCCCGTACGTGCAGGAAAGCTGCCGCGCGCAGCGTCCTGCCCTTGATCCGAAAAGCCACAGCCTCGCCCGCTGCTTCTACCCGCTGAACCAGGAGGTGGCGTAATGGCCGTCGTACTTACCGCCCGCGACCTGACCCGTCACTACGAAGTCTCCCGTGGCCTGTTCAAGGGCCATGCGACCGTGCGCGCACTCAACGGCGTGTCATTTGAACTGGAAGCCGGCAAGACTCTCGCGGTTGTAGGCGAGTCGGGTTGCGGCAAATCCACTTTGGCGCGTGCCCTGACCCTGATTGAGGAGCCGTCGTCCGGCTCGTTGAAAATCGCCGGCCAGGAAGTTGCCGGCGCCGACAAGGCTCAGCGCAAGCAACTGCGCAAAGACGTGCAGATGGTCTTCCAGAGCCCGTACGCCTCGTTGAACCCACGGCAGAAAGTCGGTGATCAACTGGCCGAACCGCTGTTGATCAACACCAACCTGTCCGCTGCCGAACGTCGCGAGAAAGTCCAGGCGATGATGAAGCAGGTCGGCTTGCGTCCCGAGCACTACCAGCGTTATCCGCACATGTTCTCCGGGGGGCAGCGCCAGCGTATTGCATTGGCTCGGGCGATGATGCTGCAACCGAAAGTGCTGGTGGCGGACGAACCCACCTCGGCGCTCGACGTGTCGATTCAGGCGCAGGTGTTGAACCTGTTCATGGATCTGCAGCAGGAGTTCAACACCGCTTACGTGTTCATCTCGCACAACCTTGCGGTGGTGCAACACGTGGCCGATGACGTGATGGTGATGTACCTCGGTCGCCCGGTGGAAATGGGCCCGAAGAACGACATCTACGAACGCCCTCTGCACCCGTACACCCAAGCGTTGCTGTCGGCGACCCCGACCATTCACCCGGACCCGAACAAGCCGAAAATCAAGATCGTCGGCGAACTGCCCAACCCGCTGAACCCGCCACCGGGCTGCGCTTTCCACAAGCGCTGCCCGTACGCGACCGAGCGTTGCAGCACGGAAGAGCCGGCATTGCGCTTGCTCGACAATCGGCAGGTGGCTTGCCACTACGCCGAGCAGTTCCTCGACGGCGCGGCGTAAGCATTTGCGCGAAACATGCAAAACCCTGTGGGAGCGGGCTTGCCCGCTCCCTCAGGGGATGTGTTGATTCAGCGATGGCGTACCGAGCAAACCCCTTCTACCTCGACGACTCATGAGTCGAGGCAGACGGGGTTTTTCTTTGCCTGCAATCTACGTCTGGCTGTCGCCTTCATCCGGATCATCAGAGTCCGGCTCGTCTGTCATCGAATCATCGTCATCCGCAGTGCCACCCTGCCCCTGATCACCCGGCTCGGACTCGGACTTGGCGAGCATCAGCCCGCTATGCCCCACCTGCCCGTTAAAGGCCTGGGAATCATGATCCTCGCACTCGGCCCAGGCCGCCGCGGTGCCGAGGGACAGCAGGACCATCACTTTCAACAGCAATAAAACACGCAGCAACCTGTTTTTCATGATCGATTCCATCCTGTGCAGGTGAAACATGAATGCCGTCCGGCACTGAATGAAATCTAGTTCCGATCAGCGGGGTTCACCAGATAGGACGCTCACGGGTAAACAGAAATGCCATGCCCATACAGATTCATTGGGAGTAATGGCTATACCCGTTCCTGCTAACACCACAAATACCCTAGGGGGAGCGAGCCTGCTCGCGAAGGCGTCACGTCAGTTGACATCAATACTGCTGAACCACCGCATTCGCGAGCAAGCTCGCTCCCACAGTGTTTACGGCAATAAAAAAACCCCGCCGCTTTCGCGACGGGGTTTTGGGTGCAGCAGCTCAGCGCTTAGTGATGCTCACGCGTCGCACGGAATTTCACGTCCGGCCAGCGCTCTTCCATCAGGGCCAGGTTGACCCGGGTCGGGGCGAGGTAGGTCAGGTGACCGCCGCCGTCGACGGCAAGGTTTTCCACTGCCTTGTTGGAGAATTCCTCGAGCTTCTTCTTGTCGCTGCATTCGATCCAGCGCGCGGAGTACACGGTGATTGGCTCGTAGGAGCACTCAACCTTGTATTCCTCTTTCAGGCGGCTGGCGACCACATCAAACTGCAGCACACCCACGGCGCCGAGGATGATGTCGTTGCTGCGCTCCGGGAAGAACACCTGGGTGGCGCCTTCTTCGGCCAGTTGTTGCAGGCCCTGGCGCAGTTGCTTGGATTTCAGCGGATCGCGCAGACGCACTCGGCGGAACAGTTCCGGGGCGAAGTGCGGGATGCCGGTGAAGCTCAGGGCTTCGCCTTCGCTGAAGGTGTCGCCGATCTGGATGGTGCCGTGGTTGTGCAGGCCGATGATATCGCCGGCAAACGCCTCTTCCAGTTGCTCACGCTCGGAGGAGAAGAACGTCAGGGCGTCGCCGATGCGCACGTCCTTGCCGGTGCGCACGTGGCGCATCTTCATGCCTTTCTCGTACTTGCCGGAGCAAATGCGCATGAAGGCGATGCGGTCGCGGTGCTTCGGGTCCATGTTCGCCTGGATCTTGAAGATGAAGCCCGAGAACTTCTCTTCCACCGGCTCCACGGTGCGCTCGTTGGCGACACGGGCCAGCGGACGCGGTGCCCAATCGACGACGGCGTCAAGCACGTGATCAACACCGAAGTTGCCCAGCGCGGTACCGAAGAACACCGGGGTCAGTTGACCGTCGAGGAACTCCTGCTGGTTGAATTCGTGGCAGGCGCCCTGCACCAGTTCCAGCTGATCGACGAAGCGATCGTACTCGTCGCCCAGATGCGCGCGCGCCTCGTCGGAGTCGAGCTTTTCGATGATTCTGGTTTCAGTGCGTTCGTGACCGTGGCCGGCGGTGTAGACAATGATGTAGTCGTCCGCCAGGTGATACACGCCTTTGAAGTCGCGGTAGCAACCGATCGGCCAGGTGATCGGCGCAGCCTTGATCTTGAGGACGGCTTCGATCTCGTCGAGCAGTTCGATCGGGTCGCGGATGTCACGGTCGAGTTTGTTGATGAAGCTGACGATCGGCGTGTCACGCAGACGGCAGACGTCCATCAGCGCAATCGTACGCGGCTCGACACCTTTACCGCCGTCGAGGACCATCAATGCCGAGTCCACCGCCGTCAGGGTGCGATAGGTATCTTCGGAGAAGTCTTCGTGGCCCGGGGTGTCGAGCAGGTTGACCATGTGGTCGCGATACGGGAACTGCATGACCGACGTGGTAATGGAAATACCCCGTTGCTTCTCCATCTCCATCCAGTCGGATGTCGCATGGCGGTCGGATTTACGGGATTTCACCGTGCCCGCAATCGCAATCGCCTTGCCCATCAACAGGAGCTTTTCGGTGATCGTCGTCTTACCGGCATCGGGGTGGGAAATAATGGCGAAAGTGCGGCGTTTCGCGACTTCGGCGGCCTGGTTGGTCATGGGAAATCGCCTGGCGGTGATTCAAAAAAGGGCCGCGATTATAGCCCAAGTCAATGCAATAACCGAACCGTTGAGCACATTAAGGGTGGCCAAATGCTGCCTTAGGTGGGAACCTTTTAAAGCACGGAGACGTCCATCCCCTGTTACGAATTGTCGTCAGGGGCTGAAAAATCAGCAAGTTAGCCTGACGAGGCTGCGCTCATGGCTCGCTTTCAGACCGCTTTTTGCCGGTGCTGAGGGAGCTGCTTCTCGCGAACGTTTATTCCCGGCAGCCAGGCATGGCATGTGGCCGGGGTGGTCAATTTTGTTGGCTCAAATTCGGATGCCAGAAGTTCATAGCCAAGGCGCTGTGACGAGTCATAGCCCGCTATGGCGAGGAATAGCAACGCAGGATATGAGCTTATGGCGCCGAAGTTGGGCTAACAAAATTGACCACCCCGGCCACTGAACACGGGACGGCGTTCGCCGACTATAAAAAAGGAGTCCGCCTGTGGCTATCCGCTATGGCAAAGGGCTGATGGGAGGTGCGGTGGTCATCGCGCTCCTGGCCCTGCTGGTCCACTGGATCGGCATCAACACGATCGAACACTACCGCGACGATTTGTTGTTTTACCTGCAAGCTCATCTGATTCTCGTCCTCGCTTCAATGCTGGCCGCCCTTGTCGTGGGCATCCCCGCCGGCATCTTTCTCAGTCGCCCGACCATGGTTGGCCGCGCTGAACGCTTCATGCAAATCTTCAATATCGGCAACACTGTGCCGCCGCTGGCCGTACTCGCGATCGCCCTGGGGATTCTGGGCATCGGCAGTGGCCCGGCGATCTTCGCTTTGTTCCTCGCTTCCCTGTTGCCGATTGTGCGCAACACCTATGAAGGCCTGAAAAACGTGCAGGGTTCGCTCAAGGAAGCAGCCGTCGGCATCGGCATGACCCCGCGTCAGGTGCTCTGGCAGGTCGAACTGCCCAACGCCGTGCCGATCATTGTCGGGGGTGTGCGTGTGGCCTTGGCGATCAATGTCGGGACGGCGCCACTGGCGTTCCTGATCGGTGCCAACAGCCTTGGCAGCCTGATTTTCCCTGGCATCGCCCTGAACAATCAGCCGCAACTGCTGCTCGGCGCCGCGTGCACCGCGCTGCTGGCCCTGCTGCTCGATGGCGTGGTCACCCTCGCCAGCCGTCTCTGGCTGGAACGCGGTTTGCGCCCGTCTTAAGGCCTCGGCAAAGGAATTCACATGAAACGACTTAGCTTTATCTTAGGCTGCGTCCTGCTGTTCGCAGGAATCGCACAAGCCGCCGACAAACCGGTTATCCGCCTCGGCGCCCGCGTGTTCACCGAGCAGACCCTGCTCGCCGAAATCACCGCGCAATACCTGCGCAGCAAAGGCTACGACGCGCAGATCACCGGCGGTCTGGGCAGCAACCTGGCCCGCAGCGCCCACGAAAGTGGCCAGTTGGACATGCTCTGGGAATACACCGGCGTGTCGCTGGTGGCCTACAACCATGTCACCGAAAAACTCGACAGCGCTCAGTCCTACGCCCGGGTGAAAGAACTCGACGCGAAAAAAGGCCTTATCTGGCTGACCCCGTCGAAGTTCAGCAACACCTACGCCCTCGCGCTGCCAAAAAAAGTCGCCGAGCAATATCCGCAGATCAACAACATCAGTCAGTTGAACGAGGTGTTGCAGGCTGAAGCGAAGACCAATCACCTGGTGGCACTGGACACCGAGTTCGCTAACCGCTCGGACGGCCTGCTCGGCATGGTCAAGCTCTACGACATGAACCTGAGTCGCAAGAACATCCGCCAGATGGATGCGGGCCTGGTCTATACGGCGCTGCGCAACGGCCAAGTGTTTGCCGGTCTGGTCTACACCACGGACGGTCGCTTGAATGCCTTCGGCCTGAAGCTGCTGGAAGACGACAAGCACTACTTCCCCGACTACACCGCAGCACCGGTGGTGCGTCAGGCAACGCTGGACGCCAACCCGAAACTGGCCGAGCAGCTCAAGCCGCTGGCCGAACTGTTCGATGATGAAACCATGCGCCAGCTCAACGCGCTGGTCGATGTCGATCACGAAAGCCCGTCTGCTGTTGCCGCCGATTTTCTGCGCCAACATCCGTTGAATTAAGGGAGGAAAAGTCATGGAATTTTTGAACGCCTTTTCCCATCTCGACTGGCAGCAGGTAATGCACCTGACCTGGCAGCACATCACGCTGGTTGGCATCGCTGTCACGCTGGCGATCCTCGTCGGGGTGCCGCTGGGCATTTTGATGACGCGCTTCCCGAGCCTCGCCGGCCCGTTGCAAGCCAGCGCCACGGTGTTGCTGACCGTGCCGTCGATTGCGCTGTTCGGCCTGCTGCTGCCGTTCTACTCAAAGTTTGGCCAAGGCCTCGGCCCAATGCCGGCGATCACCGCGGTGTTCCTTTATTCACTGCTGCCGATCATGCGTAACACCTATTTGGCGTTGACCGGCGTTGAGCCGGGCATCCGCGAAGCCGCACGCGGCATTGGCATGACCTTCGGCCAGCGTCTGCGCATGGTCGAGCTGCCGATTGCGGTGCCGGTGATCCTCGCCGGTGTGCGCACCGCCGTGGTGATGAACATCGGCGTGATGACCATCGCCGCAACCATCGGCGCTGGCGGCCTCGGCGTGTTGATCCTCGCCTCCATCAGCCGCAGTGACATGTCGATGCTCATCGTCGGCGCGCTGCTGGTCAGTCTTCTGGCGATCTTCGCCGACCTGTTTTTGCAATGGCTGCAACGCTCGTTGACTCCAAAAGGATTACTCAAATGATCGAACTTCAAAACCTCAGCAAGACCTTCCAAAGCAACGGCAAAGATGTCAAAGCCGTGGATTCGGTGAGCCTGACCGTCAATGAAGGCGAAATCTGCGTGTTCCTCGGGCCATCGGGTTGCGGCAAAAGCACTACGCTGAAGATGATCAACCGCCTGATCAAGCCGACCTCGGGCAAGATCCTGATCAACGGAGAAGACACCACCGATCTGGACGAAGTAACCCTGCGTCGCAACATCGGCTACGTGATCCAGCAGATCGGTCTGTTCCCGAACATGACCATCGAGGAGAACATCGTCGTGGTGCCGAAACTGCTCGGCTGGGACAAGCAGCGATGCCACGACCGCGCCCGCGAACTGATGAGCATGATCAAGCTTGAACCCAAGCAGTATCTGCATCGTTACCCGCGCGAGTTGTCGGGTGGTCAGCAACAACGCATCGGCGTGATCCGCGCATTGGCGGCAGATGCGCCGCTGTTGCTGATGGACGAACCGTTCGGTGCGGTCGACCCGATCAACCGCGAGATGATCCAGAACGAATTCTTCGAGATGCAACGCGCGCTGAACAAGACCGTGATCATGGTCAGCCACGACATCGACGAAGCGATCAAGCTGGGCGACAAGATCGCGATCTTCCGCGCCGGCAAGCTGCTGCAGATCGATCACCCGGACACGCTGCTCGCGCATCCGGCGGACGACTTTGTCAGCAACTTCGTTGGCCAGGACAGCACGCTCAAACGTCTGTTGCTGGTGAAGGCTGAAGACGCGGCGGACAACGCGCCGTCGGTAAGTCCGGAAACCCCGGTGGCCGATGCACTGGAATTGATGGATGAGCATGACCGTCGTTATGTCGTCGTCACCTGTGCCGAGAACAAGGCCCTGGGTTATGTGCGTCGTCGCGACCTGCACCGCCAGACCGGCACCTGTGCGCAATATCTTCGCGAGTTCAACGCCACGGCGGCGTACGACGAGCATTTGCGCATCCTGCTGTCGCGCATGTACGAGTTCAACCGCTCGTGGCTGCCGGTGATGGATGCCGATCGGGTGTTCTTGGGCGAGGTCACGCAGGAGTCGATTGCCGAGTACCTGAGCTCCGGCAAATCTCGCGGCGGCAAGACCAGCATCGTCTCGCCGGCTGAGGCGGTAGTCGCGTAAAACACAAAACCTGAGGGAGCGAGCCTGCTCGCGAATGCGCAACATCAGTCAACCAGGATGCTGGCTGTGAAAATGCCTTCGCGAGCAAGCTCGCTCCCACAGGATCTGCGTGATTTTTTCCTCATTCGCCAGCTGGAAAAGAATCTCAACACAGCCCACTCGAAGAACACACCGAAACGCGCTTCGCAAACAACCTAAATCCCCTTCATACGCCCCTCTCGCCGCCAACGTCGCCGATGTTGCGCCCATCACACTTACCCGTGACTTCGCTGGCAAAAGCAGCGAACGTGCAGGTATTTTTAACACCGAAAACTTCGCGGGGAACATCTGCCCGTCATCTCGGTCGGCTACAAAGAGTGATATCCGCGTCGCACGTCAGAAGCGTGCAAAAACGCGACATTTTTAGTTGATCTCAGGCCCCTCTCGCCCTAAAGTTCGCGCCGAACGTCCATGCTGGAAACGATCCATCCGGCTCAAGTACTGACGACGAGACAGCAAGGCCAAGGGAAGCTGCACACCCGTGGCCTTTTTGCTTTCGGCGACATGCCTTGGGAAGTAGGCGAACCAAAGTGGGGATACGGAGGACGTTCATTTTTACCCATGTTTATTATTGTTTGCCCTTAGGAGTTCCCAGCATGTCGATCAACGTCGAAGATTATTTCGAGCGCGCCACTTTTGACAAAATGAAGGCGTTTGCCGACAAGCAAGAAACCCCGTTCGTGGTCATCGATACCGCGATGATCAGCCAGGCCTACGATGACCTGCGCGCCGGTTTCGAATTCGCCAAGGTCTATTACGCAGTCAAGGCCAACCCGGCCGTCGAGATCATCGACCTGCTCAAGAACAAAGGTTCGAGCTTCGACATCGCCTCGATCTACGAGCTCGACAAAGTGATGGATCGCGGCGTCAGCCCCGACCGTATCAGCTACGGCAACACCATCAAGAAATCCAAGGACATTCGCTACTTCTACGAGAAAGGCGTGCGTCTGTTCTCCACCGACTCCGAAGCCGACCTGCGCAACATCGCCAAAGCGGCGCCGGGCTCGAAAGTCTACGTGCGCATCCTGACCGAAGGTTCGACGACGGCTGACTGGCCTTTGTCGCGCAAATTCGGCTGCCAGACCGACATGGCCATGGACCTGCTGATCCTGGCCCGCGACCTTGGCCTGGTGCCTTACGGCATCTCGTTCCACGTTGGCTCGCAACAGCGCGATATCAGCGTGTGGGACGCGGCAATCGCCAAGGTCAAAGTGATCTTCGAGCGCCTGAAAGAAGAAGACGGCATTGAACTGAAGCTGATCAACATGGGCGGCGGCTTCCCGGCCAACTACATCACCCGCACCAACAGCCTGGAAACCTACGCCGAGGAAATCATCCGCTTCCTCAAAGAGGATTTCGGTGATGACCTGCCGGAAATCATTCTGGAGCCGGGCCGTTCGCTGATCGCCAACGCCGGCATCCTGGTCAGCGAAGTGGTATTGGTCGCACGCAAATCCCGCACGGCCGTCGAGCGTTGGGTTTATACCGACGTGGGCAAGTTCTCCGGCCTGATCGAAACCATGGACGAAGCGATCAAGTTTCCGATCTGGACCGAGAAGAAAGGCGAGATGGAAGAAGTCGTCATCGCCGGCCCGACCTGCGACAGCGCCGACATCATGTACGAGAACTACAAGTACGGCCTGCCGCTGAACCTGGCGATCGGTGACCGGATGTACTGGCTGTCGACCGGCGCGTACACCACTAGCTACAGCGCCGTTGAATTCAACGGCTTCCCGCCGCTGAAGTCGTATTACCTTTAACTGACGCGTTAAATGAAAAGGCCCATGCATGGGCCTTTTTTATTTGCGCAGCCAATTCTCAAGTTGGTCAACCATGGCCATGAATGCGTCAGCCAGCTCTTTGGTCGCCGCTAACTTGAAATTCAACTCCCCTAGTTTCGACACACGTTCCGCCCTTAATAACTCGTTGATCGCCGTGTCCATGTGCGATCCCGTTGCCTCCAGAAACAGACTGACTCGCGAACTCACGGACGCCAGTGCGTTGAACAAAGTGCCTATATCAGTTTTGTATTCTGCGGCCCGGATCGCTGCATCCGCGGATGAATAAGTGATATCCCAAAACGGCGTGGTGCGGGTTTCACGGAACAATTCCTGGACAACCGTTGGCTGGGCATGGCACTGGCAGGAGCGATGATCCATTGCCCTGGTAAATACCGACCTGAGCCCGAACGACTCGTCATGCACCTCGGCGATGGTGTATTTCAGTTGTTGAATCATCGCCCTGAGTTGATAAAACCGCAGTGCCAATTCGTGAACCAGATCGGGTACATCATTAGGCGGAAACAGCCGCCAGGTCGGCGACCGGGACAAACTGTACCCCTTGAAATCCACCTTGCTGAGGGGCTCACTCCTTGATGTGCGACGGGTCATTTCCCGGGTTTCCTGCGCAAACGTAGTGAGATCCGCGACGTAAGCACTGCACAGGTTCCGGGCTTCTTTTGTGCGCCCCCAGAGTTCTCGCAGATAGCGCTCATTGAATCGGGCATTGTTCAGACGCGAATCACTGGCCAGCACCGTGGGTGCATGACCGCTGGCTTTTCGACGGGCAAATACCACGGGGATGTTGTTGATGGTCGTGTGAAGAGAGCCGAGAAATCTTGTATAGCGATCCAGCACGCGCCGCTGCGCGGTGGAGAGGTCATAGGAAAGTATGTTCATGACTATCCAGGAAGCGATGGGCGCGCAGCCCACCGCCCCCACGCCTTATTGTTGAACAGCCTTCAGATATCTCACGACCTCGGTAATCCGGGTAATCGCGGCATCGGCACGCTCCTCGACAGGTAGTGACTTGTCCTGCCTGAAGTCTCGGCGGAACGAGTCAAAACCGATCACCAGATTCGAATACTCGTTCACATAGCCCCAACGCCCCTCGTCCAGTTGATCCAGCGCGTTGATCAATTGAATTTTCCCGTCTATCCGGGCGATGTCGCTTTTGTATTTCCTCAACTGCACCCGCAAGTCAGCGGCCTTATCCCTGAGCTTGTTGTAAGCCTTCAGCATGTTCAGGAATGAAATCGCCTCACCAATACCGGAGATGATTTTTTTCAGGGTGTCGATCGCCAGCAGTGCAATTTGAACCTGTGGAGGTGCCAAACCCAGGGCTTTCAGATTATCCAGCGTTAATTGCGCTTCCTGGCCGATCTTCTCCACACCGGCCTTCGCGATCAAGTCGATCCCTTCGGATGCCGATTTCATCTGTTTTTCCAGATCGGTCAATTTCTCGTCGGATTTGACCTTCAGTGCTTCCGTGACATCCCGGTCCTGTTGCAGTGTGGCAATCCATTGTTGCGAAGTGGCCCGGTCATAGGCAGTACTCAGGCTGCTGCGAATGACTTTGAAGTCTTCATAACGCTCAGACATTTTGCTGGAAGTACTCTTGAGTTCGTTTTCCATGTCTTCACGAACCTCCTCCACATCCTCCGGATAGGCAAGTTCGGCTTGATATCCTTTCAGCTTGTCCCGCGCGCGCTCCAGAAAAATGATGTCTGTCCGGGCCTGGTTACGCATATCAAATGTTGCGCTCTGAACAGCAATCGACAATTCATTCATGCTGCGGACAATGCCAGGCATATAGTTGAATTGTTCAAATAGCATTTGCGCAGTGGTATTGCTTTTCTGCATGGCGGTCAAGTGAGCACGCAACGCTGCCACATTGACTTGCGGATAAGTTTGATTAGTTGGCAGCGAAAACATGATTCTCTTGCTCCTGAATGACTGAACGTTGTTTCCATATTCCTTATCCGCTGCTGCAAACACGTCAAGCAGTTGATCAGCACTGGATTTGATCTGCTCCCACGGATCGATAATGGCGAGAATCTGATTCTTGAACCTGCGCAACGACGTGGCCTCATGCAGCGAATCGACCTCTTTGATGGAGGCCGTGATGTAAGTACTCAACGCATTCCATACCAACATCAGGTTCTGAGTTGCAACTTCAGCTTCGATCGCTACATAGTCGAGATTTTGCAAGTCATCGCGTATCTTGTTCAAAGAAGTCAACGTTTGACTCTTACTGGCCATTTTCTGATTGGCAGCCTGTTGTTCAGCTTTGAGATGGTTGCGCTTCTTGCGGATCTCTTCTGCCTTTACGCCCTGATAGATGCCGAGAATCAATCCTGCAATGTTAAAGGTCGCAGCCGCCTGGATGGCCTCTTGTACCAGTTGATCATATTGTTTATTGAGTTCATCAATCTCCATCGAGCGTTGATCGATCTCCCCTTGCAGCACCTGAATGTCTGCCTGATAGGTATTCCTCGACACAAACTCCAGACGCAGCTTGATCTCGGGCAACACTTTCTCGCGCATGTCCTTGCCAAAGCTGTCCAGCTGCTCCCGGACCCGTTCAGCTTTCTGATGGCATTGCCTGACTTTGCCCAGCATGTCATTAAGGTAGGCTTTTATCTCGGGAACATCGCCCTCAGGCAACTCGATATCAGGAAGTTTGGGGATCTTTCGCTTGAGTTCCAGATACTGCTCAGGGGTACTTATATTGTGTTCTTCCAGGTATCTGGACGCTTTGAGATCTTCATAGATCTCGACTATTGCGCTGCCTGCACGGATGATACTGCCGGCAAAAATCTTCAGGTCGGTCCCCGTGAGCATGATTTTTTCACGCAACGGCGACCATCGTTTGGCGTGATCATATGTAGTGCTGAATGTACGCAGAAAGTCTGCCGGTTTGAGACCGAGGCCGCCGCCATCACCTGCGCCGTAGTTCAAGTACGCAATAACATCCTGCAAGCGCACGGGCAAAGACAACCCAAGCACTTCATACTTTCTCAAACTGATAATCTGCTCTTTGGTTAGCTGAATACCGGTATCACGATTGTATTCATTACCCTCACCAAGCGAGGCACTGACAAACACGGCAGGTGCTTTTGTAGCGTTTTCGACAATCTTGTTATCTATCCTGAATCCCATAAGAGACTCCTTGTCTGCTTTGGATATTTATTAAAGTCAATTGCGATTCGACCTTGTCGAGTGTTAGGTCAACTCGATCTTGGACATCGCAAAACAACCTTAGGACAACAAGATAAAAACCAACAAGCGCTTAACTATTAGCAATCACGACAACATAATTACTTACTCAAGTCATTAACGCCTGGCAAACCACTCACATCACTTAAACAACTAACCATAAAAACAAATCATTACGACGCCATCAACTGCGACAAGCGCCACTGATAAGCGTCGGCCATTGCGCGAATGCGTAAGTGCGGTGCATTCATCAGCGACTCGCCTGCGACCCGCAGGAAGTTTGCATTGCCCCCCGCCAGCGCCTTGCGCAGCCAGACCAGGGCATCATCGATCCGGCCGTCGTCGGCAAGCATCGCGGCGTGACTGAACTGCCCACGAAAATCACCGCCCTCGGCCGCACGGCGATACCAATCACGCGCGGCCAGGCAATCCTGCGGACAATGGCGCCCCTCCTCCAGGTAACGACCCAACAGATTCATTGATTTGGCGTGGCCCAACGCCGCAGCACGACGATACAAGATCAGGGCGTGCGCCTGGTTTTCGGCGATACCGCGACCGGTGGCGAGCAGGTTAGCAAGGTTGTACATCGCCCAGTCCAGCCCAGCCTCGGCGGCGATTCGATAATGCTGCACCGCAACCGCAGCATCCGCCTCACAACCCCAGCCATGTTCGTTGCACCGGCCGAGCATGTTGCGCGCCATCAGATGCCCTCGTCCGGCGGCGATGCCGAACCAGAGCAGTGCCAAGGGTTGATCCTGCGCGATGCCCTGACCATCGAGCAGGATCTGCCCAAGCAACGCCTGCGCCTCGACAACCCCCTCGCCCGCCGCCAACAGAATCGCCTGCGCCGCACGACCCGGGCTCTCTTCAAGCATGGCGCTGAGCTGTTCACCGTCGAGGACTTCCTGACGGCGCAGATGAAAACTCATACCTCGACCCAGCGCCGCAACAAGTTGTGATAAGTGCCGGTGAGGCGAATCAGCGAAGGGTGATCGGGCAGGTCTTGCGTGAGTTGCTGAATCGCCCCGTCCATCTCGAACAGCAACGCACGCTGGCTGTCTTCGCGCACCAGACTTTGCGTCCAGAAGAATGAGGCGTAACGCGCGCCGCGAGTAACCGCGTTGACTTTGTGCAGGCTGGTGCCGGGGTAGAGCACCATGTCGCCGGCGGGCAATTTCACCTGTTGAGTGCCGAAGGTGTCCTGGATTTCCAGTTCGCCGCCGTCGTAATCCTCAGGTTCGCTGAAGAACAGCGTGGCCGACAGATCGGTACGCACCCGCTCGATGCTGCCCTTGGGCTGGCGCACGGCATTGTCGATGTGGAAATCGAAACTGCCACCGGCCGTGTAACAGTTCACTAACGGAGGAAACACTTTGTGCGGCAGCGCGGCAGACATGAACAGCGGATTCTTCCACAGCCGCTCGAGCATCGCCGCGCCGATTTCCTTGGCCAGCGGATGGCCTTCGGGCAATTGCAGATTGTGCTTGGCCTTGGCCGACTGGTAGCCGGCGGTGATCTTGCCGTCAGCCCAATCGGCCTGTTCCAGCGCCTCACGAATGCGCTGCACTTCGTCCTTTTCAAACAGACCGGGGATGTGCAGCAGCATGGCAATGTCACCTGATGGCAAAGAGGCGGCAATGGTATTGATTCTTATTGTCTGTGTAAAACCCGCGGGACGAATGAACAGGCAAAAACCGTAAGGCCAAATTGTAAAGAATGTAAATTCAGTGCGAATAACAATATTTCGCAATTGATACGAATACCCGTTTACCCTATATTCCGCCGCCTCAAATCCTTGGGGAGGGGAATAAAAATGGCACGTCAACCCGCACAATTACCGGTCAGTTCACCGCGTCTGCTCGCTTCTGCAATTGGCGTGGCAATCACCGCCGGTTCCGCCGGCCACATGGTGTTTGCCGCCGAAAAGACTGACAGCAAAGCCTCCGGCAATGCCATCGCCCTGGACGCCACCGCCATCACTGGCGAAGCGCAGGACTCGACGTCCTACCAGGTCGAGAAAGCCTCCTCGCCCAAGTACACCGCGCCGCTGATCGACACGCCGCGCTCGGTCACCGTTATTCCGCAGCAAGTCCTCAAGGACACTGGCGCCCTGAACATGCAGGACGCCCTGCGCACCGTGCCGGGCATTACCTTCGGCGCCGGTGAGGGTGGCAACCCGCAGGGCGACCGTCCGTTCATCCGTGGCTTCGATGCCCAGGGCGACACCTACCTCGACGGCGTGCGCGACACGGGCTCGCAGAGCCGCGAAATCTTCGCCGTAGAGAACATCGAAGTCAGCAAGGGCCCGAACTCCGCCATCGGCGGTCGCGGCGCGGCGGGCGGCAGCATCAACCTGGTGAGCAAGAAGGCTCACTTGGGTAACTCGTTCGACGGTGGTTTCACCTGGGGCTCCGACCAGACTCAGCGTTACACCCTCGACGGCAACTACCAGTTCAGCGATACCGCCGCTGGCCGTCTGAACCTGATGAGCCACGAAAGCAACGTCGCCGGTCGCGACAAAGTCGATTACGACCGTTGGGGCATCGCGCCTTCCCTGGCCTTCGGTCTGGGCACCGACACTCGCGTCAACCTTGATTACTACCATCTGGAAAGCAACGACACGCCGGACTCGGGTATCCCGTACAGCTTTTCGAGCCCGCGCACCAAGTCCAATCCGGACAAGCCGTATGCCGGTGGCGACGACAGCAACTTCTACGGTCTGGATCGCGATTTCCGCAAGGGCCGCACCGATACCGCGACGTTCGCCATCGAGCATGACTTGAACGACTCGCTGACCATCAAGAACACCCTGCGTCACGGCACCAGCATGCAGGATTACATCCTCACCCAGCCGGACGACAGCAAGGGCAACGTCAACAACGGCAGCGTGTGGCGTCGGGCGAATACGCGGGTCAGCAACACCGAGACCACCACCAACCAGACTGACCTGTTCGGCAATTTCTATGTCGCCGGCTTCAAGAACAGCTTCTCCACCGGTGTCGAATACACCCGTGAGCAAAGCCAGAAGTCTTCCTACAACGTCAACACCGACACCACGCCGCGCACCAGCGCCGTGACCACCAATTGCAACCCTGGATTGATTGGTGCAGCAAGCGGCTACAACTGCACCTCGCTGTCGAATCCGAACCCGAACGATCCATGGAATGGCGCGATCTCGCGCAACTACGCCGGCACCGACACCAAGGCCAACACCTACGCGCTGTATGCGTTCAACACCCTGGAGTTGTCCGAGCAGTGGCTGGTGAACATGGGGCTGCGTTACGACCACTTCGACACTGAGTACAAGACCTACACCGCCGCTGGCGCTACCACCGCCAAGGGCGATGATGTCAGTGAGTTCGTTACTGGCCAGTTCGGCGTGGTCTACAAGCCTGCGGAAAACGGCAGCATTTATGCTTCCTACGCCACCTCGGCCACACCACCGGGCAACACCCTCGGTGAAGGCATGGACGGCAATCCGTTGGGCGGCAGCAGAGATCGCGCCGGCAATCTGCTGAGCAGCGACATGGAGCCGGAAACCACCAAGAACTACGAAATCGGCACCAAGTGGGATCTGCTCAATGATCGCCTGTCGCTGACCGCTGACATCTTCCGCACCGAGAAAGAAAACGCCCGCGTACAAGTCGACACCACCTCGTACGAGAACGCTGGCAAGACCCGCGTGCAAGGTGTCGAGTTGTCGGCCAGCGGCAAGATCACCGACAAGTGGCAAGTGTTCGCCGGTTACGCCTACATGCACAGCGAACAGGTTGATGGCGGCCCGCTGAACCGCGCCACCGACGGCAACCAACTGCCTAACACGCCGAAGAACAGCGCCAGCCTGTGGACCACTTACCAGGTCACGCCGAAGCTGACGATCGGTGGCGGCGCGTTCTATGTCGACGACGTGTTCGGCAACGTGGCCAACACCACCCTGGTTGATTCGTACGTGCGCTACGACGCGATGGCGGCCTACAAGCTGACCAAGAACGTCGACCTGCAACTCAACGTGCAGAACCTGACCGATGAAACCTATTACGACAAAGCGTTCTCGACCCACTTCGCCAGCCAGGCAGCGGGGCGCACAGCGCTGTTGAGCACCAATTTCCACTTCTAAAAACTGCAGGAGCTGCCGCACGCTGCTCCTACAGAACAGCGAGCCCCGTTCATTCGATTGAGCGGGGCTTTTGTGCGTAATCAAGAAGCTTCTCGACAACCCACGGCATAATGCGCGCCGTGAAGACAATTTCCGAACGGACGGCGAGTGACGTGTTGAAGAAAACCCTGTTCCAGTTGCACTGGTTTTTTGGCATCACCGCAGGCCTGGTGCTGGCCCTGATGGGCATCACCGGCGCGGCCTATTCGTTTCAGGACGAAATCCTGCGGGCGCTGAACCCCTCGGTATTGCAGGTGGAAAAACAGGTCGCCGGCGTGCTGCCGCCCGTTGAACTGGTAGAGCGCATCGAAGCCAAGTCGGGCAAGAAAGTCTCGATGCTGTCGGTGGAGACCGAAAGCGGCCACGCGGCAAAAGTATTCTTCACCCCGCCCAAGGGGGAACGTCGCGGCGAGATGCGCTACTTCGATCCGTACACCGGCGACTTCATGGGCGATGCCACCGGCCAGGACTTCTTCGGTCTGATGCTGCAACTGCACCGCTTCCTCGCCATCGGTGACACCGGGCGCAACATCACCGGCGCCTGCACCCTGATCCTGGTGTTTTTCTGCCTTTCGGGCCTGTACCTGCGCTGGCCTCGGCAGTGGAACAGCTGGCGCGTCTGGCTGACCCTGGACTGGAAGAAAAAGGGTCGCACCTTTAATTGGGACCTGCATTCGGTGGCAGGCACCTGGTGCCTGTTGGTGTATCTGCTGCTGGCGCTGACCGGGTTGTCGTGGTCATACGAGTGGTACAACAAAGGCCTGACCAGACTGCTTTCCGACGCTCCGCAAAACGAACGCGTGCGCGGCGGTCGCGGCCCGGCCCCACAAGGCCCGGCGCCAACCGCCGACTACGCCGCGATGTGGAGCAGCATTTACAGCGCCGCCGGTCCAGGCCTGTCTGCCTACAACATCCGCATGCCGCCCGTGGCCGGTCAACCGGCGACGGTGTTCTACCTGCTCGACAGCTCGCCCCATGATCGCGCGCTGAACCAGATTAGCCTCGACCCGGCCACCGGCATCGTCAAACGTGTCGACCGCTATGCCGACAAGAGCTTCAAGGCGCAATTGCTGACCAGCATTTACGCGCTGCACGTGGGCAGTTATTTCGGCCTCGTCGGACGGATCATTATCACCGTCGCAGCGGTGTGCATGCCGTTGTTCTTCATTACCGGATGGCTGCTGTACCTCGATCGTCGGCGCAAGAAAAAGCAGATCAAGGAGGCGCGCAAAGGCTTCGAACCGCCGGCCGGCGATGCCCCGGCGTGGCTGATCGGTTTCGCCAGCCAGAGCGGTTTCGCCGAGCAACTGGCGTGGCAGACCGCTGGCCAATTGCAGGCCGCCGGGTTGCCGGTGAACGTGCAGCCGCTGGCGAATGTCAGCGAAAAGGATCTGCGTGAGTCGAGCAATGCGCTGTTTGTCGTCAGCACGTTTGGCGACGGCCAGGCACCGGACAGCGCCCGCGGTTTCGAGCGCAAGGTGCTGGCCAAAGCATCGACCCTCGACAACTTGAGCTACGCCGTCCTCGGGCTTGGCGACCGTGAGTATCAGCACTTCTGCGGTTTCGCCCGACGCCTGCATCAGTGGCTGAGCGAGCACGGCGGCAAGCCCCTGTTTGCCCCGGTAGAAGTCGACAGTGGCGACCCGTACGCCCTGCATCATTGGCAAACCCAACTGGGCTTGCTCACCGGACACGCACCGGTCGACACCTGGCAAGCACCGAGCTACGAGAACTGGACGCTGCTGCGCCGTGAACTGATGAACCCTGGCAGCAGCGGTTCGCCGGTTTATCTGCTGAGCCTGAGCGCACCGAACACCAGCAGCTGGCTGGCCGGCGATCTGGTCGAAGTGCTGCCACGCAACTGCCCGTGGGCCATCGAACACTTCCTCGACGGCCTCGGCATTCGTGGCGAGACGACGGTAAAAATCAACGGCCTCGAAGAACCTCTGGAAGTGGCACTGGCCTCGCGCCAATTGCCCCAGCACCGCGCGCATCTGGTTGGCCTGCATGCGCAGTCGTTGGTCGATGCGATGGTGCCTTTGGCCATGCGCGAATACTCGATCGCGTCGATTGCCGCCGACGGTGTGCTGGAATTGATCGTGCGTCAGGAACAGCACGCCGACGGCACGCTGGGCATCGCTTCAGGCTGGTTGACCGAGCATTCGCCGGTAGGCGGCAGCATCAGCTTGCGGGTACGCCGCAACAGTGGTTTCCACCTGCCGAATGAACCGCTGCCGATGATTCTGATCGGTAACGGCACAGGGCTGGCCGGTCTGCGCAGCTTGCTCAAGGCGCGCATTGCTGATGCTCAGCAGCGTCAGTGGTTGCTGTTCGGCGAGCGCAATCGTGAGCACGATTACTTGTGCCGTGCGGAGCTGGAAGAGTGGTTGATCAACGGCGATCTGGCGCGGCTGGATCTGGCGTTTTCGCGCGATCAGGCGGAAAAGGTGTATGTGCAGGATCGCTTGCGGGAATCGGCTGAGGAGTTGAAGAAATGGCTGGCGGAGGGGGCCGTCATTTACATCTGCGGCAGCCTGCAAGGCATGGCATCAGGCGTCGATCAAGTGCTCAACGAAGTGCTCGGCGCTGCTGAGGTTGAACGTCTGATTGAGCAGGGTCGTTATCGCCGGGATGTTTACTGACACCCCCTCTCCCCTGTAGGAGCTGCAGCAGCCTGCGGCAGCTCCTACAGGGGGGGTTTCAGACTGGCTGCAGTTTTTTCTCGAACACACTGACCCCATTCAAATCCCGCAACACCACGCTCATCTCCCCACTCTGCCCCTCAATATTCACCTCGCCAAAAAACTGAAACCCGGCAAACGGTGACATGTTCTGCGCCGTCGGTGCCTTCTCGAAAACCACCTCAGGCCCAAAGGTCTTATCCAGCGGATTAGGCCCGAAACTTCCGGCATTCAACGGCCCCGCGACAAACTCCCAGAACGGCTCGAAATCCTGAAACGCCGCGCGATCCGGGTGATAGTGATGCGCCGCGCAGTAGTGCACATCGGCCGTGAGGAAGACGAAATTGCGCACCTGCTGCGCCCGCAGAAAACCGAGCAATTCGGCGATCTCCAGTTCACGTCCCTGCGCCGGTCCCGGGTCGCCATTGGCCACGGCCTCCCAGCGCGCTACACCCGGACTTACCTCGCCGTCAGGCACGCCTAGGCCAATCGGCATGTCTGCCGCGATGACCTTCCACTGCGCTTTCGAGGCCTTCAATCCGCGCTTGAGCCAATCCAGTTGCTCACGTCCCAGGAACGGTTTTGCTGCGCCGAGGTTGTCGTCGTTGGCCTCGCGATAGCTGCGCATGTCGAGCACGAACACATCCAGCATCGGCCCGTACTTGAGCTTGCGATAAATTCGCCCGCCCGCGTCAGCCGCCTGCAAACGCATCGGCGAATATTCCAGCCAGGCCTTGCGCGCGCGGCCGACCAGGGTGTGGATATCTTTTTCCTGATAGCGCTCGTCGAGCTGCTTGCCGGGCGACCAGTTGTTCACCACTTCATGGTCATCCCACTGCCAGATCTGCGGCACTTCGGCGTTGAAGCGGCGGATGTTTTCGTCCATCAGGTTGTAGCGATAATTGCCGCGATAGTCGTCGAGGGTCTGGGCGACTTTGCTCTTGGCTTCGGTGGTGATGTTGCGCCACACGCGACCGTTTTCAGTGGGCAGCTGGGCCGGTACCGGGCCGTCGGCGTAGATGGTGTCGCCGCTGTGGATAAAGAAGTCCGGCAGGCGCAAACGCATGGCTTCGTAGATGCGCATGCCGCCGATGTCCGGATTGATACCGAAGCCCTGGCCGACGGTGTCGCCGCTCCAGACGAAACGAATATCACGCCGCGCCGAGGGGGCGCTGCGCAAGTGGCCGAGCCACGGCTCGCTGGCGACGCCGCTGCGGGCGTCCTTGAAATACACGCGATAGAAAATCGCCTGATCGGCGGGTAACCCGGTGAGTTCGACGCGGGCGGTGAAGTCGCTGCGGGCATCCGCCAGCGCCGAAACGATACGCCGTGGATTGCGAAACTGGCTGCGGGTGTCCCACTCGACCACCATCCGGGCCGAGCGGTCGCTGCGGCTCCAGATCATCGCGCGGTCGCCTTGCAGGTCGCCGGACTGCACGCCATCGGTGAGTTGCGGTCGATCCTTGACCGATGCGATCACCGCCGGCGCCAGCCCCGGCACCAGCAGTCCGGCGCCAACGGCTTGCATGACCCGGCGGCGACCGAGGTTGAAATCGCTCATGCTGTTCTCCCTGGAAAAAGGAAAACTTAAGCACGGATGTATGAAGCCACAATGACAACCCATAACACTGTGGGAGCGAGCTTGCTCGCGAATGCGGTGTGTCAGCGAAACAAATATCGACTGACACGACGTCTTCGCGAGCAAGCTCGCTCCCACAAGGAATATGTGTCAGGCCTTCACGGGCTCCAGCGCCAACTCCACCGCTTCCGGGCGTTTGACCGTCGCATACACAACGGCAGTCAACAAACTCCCCGCAACAATCGCCAGCAGATACAGCAATGCGTGGTTGATCGCATTCGGAATCGCCAATACAAACAACCCACCGTGCGGGGCCATCAGCTTGCAGCCGAAGTACATCGACAGCGCGCCGGTCAATGCACCACCGGCAACGCTCGCCGGGATCACCCGCAGCGGGTCTTTCGCGGCAAACGGAATCGCCCCTTCGGAGATAAAGCACAGCCCCAGCACGAACGCCGCTTTACCGGCCTCGCGTTCGGTCTGAGCGAATTTGCGTCGGGCAATGAACGTGGCGATGCCGAGACCAATCGGTGGCACCATCCCCGCCGCCATGGTCGCGGCCATCGGGGCATAACTCTGCGACGCCAACAGCCCCACCGAGAACGCGTAAGCCGCCTTGTTGATCGGCCCGCCGAGGTCGACACACATCATGCCGCCGAGCAATACACCGAGCAGAATCGCGTTGGTGGTCCCCATGCTGTCGAGGAAATGCGTGAGCGCCGCGAGCATGTCCGCGACCGGTTTGCCGACCACGTAAATCATCACCAGCCCGGTGAACAGGCTGGCGAACAACGGGATGATCAGAATCGGTTTCAAGGCTTCAAGGCTTTGCGGCAATGCGACATAACGACTGATCGCCTTCGCCGCGTAACCGGCAATGAATCCGGCGACGATCCCGCCGATAAACCCTGCGCCCAGGGTGCTCGCCAGCAAACCGCCGATCATCCCCGGCGCCAGGCCCGGACGGTCGGCAATCGAATAGGCGATGTACCCGGCCAGCAGCGGCACCATCAACTTGAACGCGGTTTCGCCGCCGATCTGCATCAGCGCTGCCGCCAGCGTGCCTTCTTCCTTGAACGCGGTGATGCCGAACACGAATGACAACGCGATCATCAAACCGCCCGCCACCACCATCGGCAGCATGAACGACACACCGGTCAGCAGATGTTTGTAGACCCCGGTTTTCTCGGATTTTGCCGGTGCCTTGCCGTCACCGGCAGCGCTTTCCTGCACGCCTTCCGCCAGCGCTTTTTTCAGCGTGTCTTCCGATTTCTTGAGCGCAACGCCGGTGCCGCAGCGGTAGATTTTCTTGCCGGCGAAACGCTCGGTGGCGACTTCGATGTCCGCCGCCAGCAGGACCACATCTGCCTCGGCAATTGCCGTCGCGCTCAACGGTGTTTTCGCGCCGACCGAGCCTTGGGTTTCGACCTGCAAGTCATAACCCAGACGCTTGGCCGTTTGCTGCAACGCTTCGGCCGCCATAAAGGTGTGGGCAACACCGGTCGGGCACGCAGTGATCGCCACGATGCGCGGTGCACGGGCCGCAACAGCAGCGGGAACAGCTTCGGTAGCGACGTAGATTTGCGCTTCTTCAGCACCACGGCGCAGTACCGCTTCGACATCCTGCAGGGCTTGCGCAGGTGCAATCTGGAAGACCCGTTTGCCGACAAAACGTGTCATGTCGACGTTGCCGGTGGCGACCAGCAACACCCACTCCGCCGCCGCGATGGTGGCAGCCGACAATTCACGTTCGGGGTGCGCAGCGTCGACCACTTCGACGCTGGTGCTCCAGCCCTGACGCTGGGCCGCTGCATCGAGCAAACGGGCGCACAGCACACTGGTGACCATGCCGTTCGGGCAGGCCGTAACAATGGCTAACTTCATGACAAACCCTCTTATTGTTCTGTCAGGGGGCGCACGCGCACGCCCTGTTCGAGCAGCGCCAGTTGCGCGACGTCGTTGATGCCAAAACCGATCTGCGTGACCGCCAGCGCAGCAATCGCCGTGGCCGTGCGCAGGGTTTGCTCAGGCGTGTCAGCACTGAGCAAACCGTGAAGCATGCCCGCCAACAGCGAGTCACCGGCACCGACCGTGCTGGCGACGCTGACCTTGGGCGGCGAGGCATGCAGCGCCGAGCCGACGCTGAACCAGTTCACGCCGTCGGCGCCATGGGAGATCACCACATGGTCGATGCCTTGTGCGTGCAGTTGCGCCGCCGCTTGAACCTCGGCCGCACGGGAAACCACTTCGCAACCGAGTGCATCGGCCAGCTCTTCGGTGTTCGGCTTGATCAGCCACGGCCTGGCCTGCAACGCAGCGCGCAACGCTTCGCCGCTGGTGTCGAGGGCGACTCTCAGACCGAGTTGATTCAGCCGTTCGATCAGTTCACGCAGCCACTGCGCAGTCACACCACGCGGCAGACTGCCAGCGACCACCACCGCATCGTGCCCCGGTGCAATCTGCACCAAACGATCGAGCAACGCCTGTTGCGCCGCTGCATCAACCATCGGCCCCGGGCCGTTGATGTCGGTGATGCGCCCGTCGCGCTCAGCGATTTTGATGTTGCTGCGCGTCTCGCCCGGTACGCGGATGAATGCGTCAACAAATCCGCGTTTGGCGAACAGCGTTTCGAATGCTTGCAGGTTGTCTTCACCCAGAAAGCCGCTGACGGTCAGTTGATGGCCGAGGTCGGCCAACACTTGGGCAACGTTCACGCCTTTGCCGGCAGCATGGGTGTGCATTTCGTCGCTGCGGTTGACCTGACCGGCCGTCAGCACCGACAGCTCGACCGTGAGGTCCAGCGCCGGGTTGAGGGTCAGGGTAAGAATCCTGGCCATTACAGGGCCTCCACTAATGCGCGCACTTCGTTGGCGCTGCCCACGCTGAGGGCTTGTTGAGCAACGGTTTGCGCCTGGGTCAGGCTGAGTTCGCGAATGCGTGCCTTGACCTCGGCAATGCTGCGCCCGGACACACTCAGTTCATCCACACCGAGGCCGACCAACACCGGCACCGCCAGCGGATCGGCCGCCAATTCGCCGCACACGCCCACCCATTTGCCATGGGCATGCGCCGCACGCACGGTGATGTCGATCAGTTGCAGCACCGCCGGGTGCAAGCCATCCGCCTGTGCCGACAGCGTCGGGTGACCGCGGTCGATGGCCAGGGTGTATTGCGTCAGGTCGTTGGTGCCGACGCTGAAGAAATCGACTTCTTTGGCCAATACCGGTGCGAGCAATGCGGCGGATGGCACTTCGATCATGATCCCCAGTTGCAGATCAGCCACCGGGATTTCCAGGCGCAAGCGCTCGGTCATGTCGCGGGCCTGACGCCATTCGTCGACGCTGCCCACCATCGGGAACATGATCCGCAGCGGCCGGTTATCCGCGGCCCGCAGCAAGGCGCGCAACTGCGCTTCCATGATCTGCGGACGCTGCAACGTCAGGCGAATCCCGCGGACACCGAGGAACGGGTTTTCTTCCTTGGCGATCGGCCAATACGGCAGCGGCTTGTCGCCGCCAACATCCAGCGTGCGCACCACCAGCGGCCGCCCGGCGAGGCCATCGAGGACTCGGCGATATTCGGCTTCTTGCGTGGCTTCGTCCGGCGCTTGCGGGTGCGCCATGAAAATCAGTTCGGTGCGCAGCAAACCAATGCCTTCCGCGCCCTGCTCCACCGCGCTGATCACGCCAGCGCTTTCGCCGATGTTGGCGAACACTTCGACGGCGTGACCATCGGTGGTGTGCGCCGGCTGATGGCGTTGTTCGGCGGCGGCTTTAAGGCGTTGCTCGCGGGTGTCGCGTTCTTCGACGGCGCGTTGCAACGTTGCCGCATCGGCGTCGACATGCAGACGACCGCGTTGCCCGTCGAGCAGCAACGGCGTGCCCGGCGCCAGCAACAGCACGGCCGCGCCAGCGCCGACCAGCGCCGGAATGCCGAGGGCACGGGCGACGATTGCGCTGTGTGCGGTCGCGCCGCCGCGCGCGGTGAGAATCCCTGCCACGCGCGCCGGATCAAGCCGCGCAACATCGGACGGGCCAACCTCGTCCATCACTAGAATGTACGGCTGCTCAGGCTCACTTGGCGTCTGCACGCCGCACAGCTGCGCCAGCACGCGACGACCGATGTCGCGCAGATCCGCCGCACGTTCGGCGAGCAAGGCGTCCTGCAGCGATTCCTGTTGTTTGGCGGCCGCTTCGATCACCGCCATCCACGCCGCTTCGGCGCTTTCACCTTGCTTGAGGCGCGTGTCGACTTCGTCGGTGAGTTCCGGGTCGTCGAGCATCTCTTGATGGGTGATGAAAATCTCGCGGATCGCTTTGGCTTTGCTGCGTTCGATCAACCCTTGAATGTCATTGCGCACGTCACTGAGCGCTTGCTTGAGACGCTTGCGCTCGACGGCGGCGGATTCGCCACGCAACGGGTATTCGATGGTTTGTTGCACTTGAATATGCGCCGGGCCGATGGCGATCCCCGGTGCGGCGGGGATCGCGTGCAACTGAGTACCGGACGCCGGAGCGATCAACACTTCGGCGATGTCGGCGAAGACTTCGCGCTGCTGACTCACGGCGGGCAGCGGCTCGACTTCTTCACCGAGGCCTTCCTCGATGGCGGCGAGCAGCGCAGGCAAGGCATCGGCGGCGATGCTCGGTTCGGCGATCAATTCCAGCACCTGACCGCGACGGGCGCCGAGGCTGAGCAGTTTGCTGAGGCTTTTCACCGACACGGCGCTGTCCTCACCGTCGACAATGCGCACGCGAATCTCGCCATCAAAACTCTTCGCCAGTTGCGCCAGGATCTTCGCCGGCCGCGCGTGCAAACCGTGGGCATTGGCCAGCGCGATACGGGCGCTTGGCCAGTCGGCCGGCAACTCACCGCCGAGCACTTCAAGGACTTTACGGCTGCTGGTGGCCCGACCCAATTCATGGCCGCGGCCTTCGATGAGCAACGCACACAGGCGTTCCAACAGGGCCTGATGCGCCTCGCCGAGGCTGGCCAGACAGAACAGACCGCTCAGTGGCTGGCCGAGGTAACGCATCGGTTTATCCGGGGTGACAAACGCCAGGCCCGGACGCTTCACGGTTTGCTCGCTGTGCAGCCACCACAGGCCATCGCCCAATGGCAGCGCTTCGACTTGCTGCAATACCGCGGCGAAACCGTTGCTCACGCAATCTGCCTGGCGCAGCAGACGCGCGCCACGCCAGACCAGTTCTTCAAAATCGTCAGCGGAAACGCCGAGGCCGATCATCTGCGCGTCCAGCGCCAGCTCCTGCGGTGCGCCTTGCAGCAGTTTCAGCAGCGCTTCAGGAGAACTGGCGCGACGCAGGGCCTGGCCCAGATCGGTCTCGCCGAGTGCACGGGTGAGCAGTTGCAGCAAACGCAAGTGTTCGTCGGATTTGGCGGCAATGCCGATGGCCAGATAAACAATCTGGCCGTCGCCCCAATCGACACCCTCAGGGAACTGCATCAGGCGCACGCCGGTGGTAAACACCAGTTCGCGGGTTTCGGGGGTGCCGTGGGGAATGGCAATACCTTGACCGAGAAAGGTCGAGCCCTGCGCCTCACGCGCCTGCAATCCTGCGAGGTATCCGTCGGCGACCAGACCATCGGCCACCAGATGACTGGCCAGCAATTGCAGAGCAGCGGGTTTATCCACAGCCGATTGGCCCATGGATATCTGCTCTATAGTGAGCTCGAGCATGCGATCTCCTTTTTGGCGTTTTATGGCGCCAGGTATTGTTCTGAATTGTTTGCAGCTTAGGCGCTGTCGGCCATCCTTTTCAGGGGCAATTTTGGCGGTTTTACGGCAGAACCGGCCAAGGGCGTCTAAAACGTAGAAAATACGCTTGCTGAAACGTTTAATCTAGATTGATCGGCACGTTACTCGATAATGTCTCATCCTTGAAGTCCAACTTGTCGGATGCGCGTAGGCAATAAGTCGTCTGCCCTTATCGGGTAGGATTGGCGAAAATCTCGCGGCATGCTCGAAATAACAAGGAAATCCCGAGTTGAAACTCAGTGATATCGCGCGGTTGGCCGGAGTGTCCGTGACCACCGCGAGCTACGTCATCAACGGCAAGGCCGAACAGCAACGCATCAGCACCGCGACCGTCGAGCGAGTACGTGCGGTGGTCGAGCTGCACGGCTTTACGCCCAACCCACAAGCGGCGGGACTGCGCAGCCGGCATACCCGCACGTTGGGTTTCATCCTGCCGGATCTGGAAAACCCCAGCTACGCGCGGATCGCCAAGCTGCTGGAGCAAGGTGCGCGTGCGCGCGGCTATCAGTTGCTGATCGCCAGCTCCGACGATGCGCCGGACAGCGAGCGCAAACTGCTGCAATTGTTTCGCGCGCGGCGTTGTGATGCGCTGATTGTCGCCAGTTGCCTGCCACCCGGTGATGACAGCTATCTTCAGTTGCAGGCCAAGGGGCTGCCGATCATCGCCATCGACCGGGTCATGGAGCCGGAGCATTTCTGTTCGGTGATCAGCGACGACCGCGAGGCCAGTCTGCACCTGACCCAGAGCCTGCTCGACCCGCAGCTTAAACAGATCGTGCTGCTCGGCGCCCGCCCGGAACTGAGCATCAGCCAGGAACGTGCCGCCGGTTTCAGACAGGCCCTCGTCGACTTCAAAGGCGAAGTGCTGGTCGAGCACGCCGAGTCCTTCAGTCGTGACTGCGGCAAGCAATTGATGGAAGAACTCCTGCAACGTCTGGGGCATTTGCCGGACGCGCTGGTAACCACGTCCTACGTGTTGTTGCAGGGAGTGTTCGATGCGCTGCATGACTTCCCGCTCAAGTCACGGCCGCTGCGCCTCGGCACGTTTGGTGACACGCAACTGCTCGACTTCCTGCCGCTGCCGGTCAACGCCATGGCCCAGCAGCATCAACTGATTGCCGACAAGGCGCTGGAACTGGCATTGGCCGCCGTCGAACAGTCGCAATACCAGCCTGGCGTGCAAGCGATTGCACGGACCTTCAAGCAGCGTATTCACCGGGACTGAACCGTGGAGCTGATCGACAGCCACACCCACCTGGACTTCCCCGACTTCGACGCCGATCGCTCGGCGCTGCTGGCCGAAAGCCGCGCCCTTGGGGTGCGGCGGATGGTAGTGCTGGGTGTCGATGAAGGTAACTGGCAGCGGGTGTGGGATCTGGTGCAGAGCGATTCGGATCTGTACGCGGCGTTCGGTTTGCATCCGGTGTATCTGGATCAGCATCGTCCCGAGGATTTACAGACCCTCGGCGATTGGCTGACGCGATTGCGCGGCCATCGGCAGTTGTGTGCAGTCGGCGAGATAGGTCTGGATTACTTCATCGAAACGCTGGACCGCGAGCGGCAACAGGCGTTGTTCGACGCGCAACTGCAACTGGCGGCGGATTTCGATTTGCCGGCGCTGATCCATGTGCGGCGCAGTCACGCGGCAGTGATTGCCACGCTCAAGCGTTTTCGTTTGAAGCGGGCCGGGATCATCCACGCGTTCGCCGGCAGCCGCGAGGAAGCACGGGAATACATCAAACTCGGTTTCAAACTCGGCCTCGGTGGCGCCCCGACCTGGCCACAGGCGTTGCGCATGCATCGGGTGCTGGCGGATTTGCCACTGGATTCAATTGTGCTGGAAACCGATTCACCGGACATGGCGCCTGCAATGTTCCCCGGCGTGCGCAACAGCCCGGCGCACTTGCCGGCGATTTGCACAGCGCTCGCCGGCCTGATGAATATCTCCCCTCAACAACTTGCCGCGGCCAGCACCGCCAATAGCTGCGCCGTGTTCGGCTGGTAGTTGGAAGCACTTTCCCCTGTGGGAGCGTCTCAAACCCGAAAGGCGCTGATCAGCTGTTTGAGCTCCACGACCTGGGCGGACAGTGCGCGGCTGGCGTCTTCAGTCTGGTGCGCCCCTTGCGCCGTGCGCTCACCTGCGCGGTTGATCTCGACAATGTTCTGATCAATGTCATGAGCCACCGCCGTCTGCTGCTCCACCGCCGCGGCGATTTGCTGATTCTGATCGACGATCATTCCGACGGCGCCAAGGATATTTTCCAGCGCTTGCTGAACCTTTTCCGACTGCCCGACCGTGCCGCTGGCCATTTGATGGCTGACACCCATCGCCTTGACCGCCGCACCCACGCCGCCGTGCAGTTTGGCGATCATCTGTTCGATTTCTTCGGTCGATTGCTGGGTGCGTTTGGCCAGCGTGCGCACTTCGTCCGCCACCACCGCAAAACCGCGTCCCTGCTCACCCGCACGCGCCGCTTCAATCGCCGCGTTGAGCGCCAGCAGGTTGGTCTGCTCGGCAATACTCTTGATCACTTCCAGAACGCGGCTGATCGCCTGGCTGTCACTGGCCAATTGGTTGATCACCAGCACTGACTGATCGATCTCGCTGGCCAACGCCGCGATGCTGCCCTGCTGTGACTCCACCAGCCCACGCCCGCTGATGGTTTCGTCATTCACGCTGTGGGCGCTGCTCACCGCCGCTGCGGCGCTGCGCGCCACCTCAAGGGATGTCGCCGACATCTGGTTCATGGCCGTGGCCACTTGTTCGATCTGCGAGCGTTGCCCGGCAACGGCCAGATTGCTTTGCGCCGACACACTTTCCACTTGCCCGGCCTGGCGTTCAACTTCGCCAACGGTTTGCCCGACCCGTTCAATCAAGTCGTGAATTTTCTTTACCGTGCCATTAAACACTTCGCCCAACTCGCCTAATTCATCGCGGCTACTGGCCTTGAAGTTGACGGTCATGTCGCCAGCCGCGACCTTGTCCATCATCGCGCCGAGGCGTTTGAGTGTGGTGCGGGTCGACGCGTAGAAGCCGCCATACAGATAGAAAATCAGCACGAACACCACCGACAACGCCACAGCCTGCAAGACCATGTGCGTGCGGTTTTGCGTCAGGCGCTGCTGTAATTGCGTGTCGAGAAATTTCAGGGTGTCTTCGTTGAGCTGGTAGGTCTTGTCGATGAGCGCAGTCGTCTGGTCGTAAAACGCCTGCCACGGTGCATCGAGCGTGTCGGCCATCACCACGTGTTCTTCGAACAGTTCGCTCGCCTGCTTCAGCGAAGCCTTACTAATGTCAGCCGAACCGCTGAGCGTTTCGTGCGCGGCTTTGCTCGAGCCGAGGGCGTCCTGCAGTTTCAAGGCGTATTCGGCCTGGAGCTTTTCGATCTGCACCAGTAACTCGTCAAAACGGGTGCTCGACGAACTGTTGAGGAAACCCTGCCCCAGCGAATACGACCCCATGGCCCGGCCTTCACCGAGGGTTTGCGTCACAGTGGGCGTGATCAGGGTGACGAGTTCGCTGAGTTGACGGATGTCGCCCTGGTTGTCGCGGCTCAGACCGGCCTGACTGGTAATGATCTGGCTGAAAATCTGCGCACTGGCCAACAATTTGCCGATCAACGCACTTTTGCTTTGCAGGGAGTTTTCCGCTTGCTGGGCCTTGAACGCAGCAATCATTTCATCGCGCTTGCCGTCGAACGCCTTGATCTGTTCAGGGTCGTCGGTCATTGCCGCCAAGCCTTCCAGGCGTGCCAGTACGGCTTGTTCGAGAGTGGTGATCTGCGATTCGACATTGCCAGCCTTGCCGGATTGGCCGAGGGTGACGTTGATCTGCACCAGATTGTTCAGGGTTTCCAGATCGCGGCGCAGGCTCAGGCTGCTGCCGAGCAGATCAAGGCTTTGCAGCTCGACCCGGGTGCCTTGGAATTCACGATAGGAATCGCGCACCAGATAGAAATTGGTCACCAGCATCGGCACCAGAAACAGCACGCTGATCAGGCTGAACTTCATGCCGAAGCTCAGACGATTCATCAGCGAGACGGCGGGATAGAGCAAGCTCTTCACTGGAAGTCTCCCTTGGTTTTTCTTGTTTTTATTGGCAGGCGCGCGGGTACAGCAGATAGCCACTATCGGGCGCCATCTCTGTATAGCTCAAATCGAAGGGAGGTTTTGTAACTTAAGGTTAACAGCGAAAAGATCGCAGCCTCTGCAGAGGGTCAAAGGCTACGATTTTCAGATCTGGATTCAGAGTCAGTGAATCAAAACGATCCACAAGGCGAACCCTGCGTACCACAACACTGCCGCACGCAGCAGCAGTTCCCAGAGGCAATCGAGGGTGTTGATGCCTTCCGGCCCTACCACAGGAGGCGGAATCTCTCCCGCCGCCAACCCGACCTTGTTAATAAGCTGCGCAGCGCTGATGTTCCAGTTCAGCAATTCATGCAGCATCACCCGGCTGACCGCAACGAAGTTGCCGACCAAGGCAAAACTCGCCGCCAACAGACGCACCGGCACCCAGTCAAAGGCGTGGCGCAGTTGCGCGGCACGTTCGACCAGCGCCGGGTTCTGACCGTGCTCCTGGGCCAGCGCCAACAAGCGATAGGCCAATGCCGCCACCGGACCGAGCAGGAAATACCAGAAGATCACGGCGAAGAAGCTTTGATAGGCCTGCCACAACAAATGCGCCTGCACCCGATCGAGCAACTGCTCACCGCTGTCGGCACCGATATTCAGATCGCGCTTGGCCACATGCGCCGCGGCTTGCAAATCCTCACGCCGCCAGGCATCGCGAAACGGCCCGAGACCGCCGAGCAGGTCGCCGCGCCCCAGGCTATAAATCACCACCAGCAAATGCACCGGCAGGGCCAGCAAGCCATACGCCACCGGCTCCAGCACCACCAGCAACAGGGCCAGCAACGCCACCGGCAGCAGCACCAGAATCGTCAGTACCAGCCATGGCTGTTTGGCCAGCCGCTCGCTGGTTTCGAGTTTGTTCAGTTCGCGAATCCATCCGCCATCGCGTTGAACCCGATGGCGCAGGGCCGAGAATTTCTCGATCCAGAGCGCCAGCAGTAACACCAGAAAACTCATTGTCCTTCCTCTTGTGCCAGGGCCGCGCGGTAACGCGCCCAGTCGAATGCCGGGCCAGGATCGGTCTTGCGCCCGGGTGCAATGTCGCTGTGCCCGCAAATGCGGGCGCCGGTGATAGCCGGAAATGCTGTCTGCAACTGACGGGTCAGCGCCGTCAACGCCTGATACTGCGCATCGGTGAACGGCAGATCATCGGTGCCTTCAAGTTCAATACCCACGGAAAAATCGTTACAGGTTTCGCGCCCTTCAAAAATCGATACGCCGGCATGCCACGCCCGCTCAAGACAGGAGACAAACTGGGTGACCTTGCCGTCACGTTCAATCAGAAAATGCGCCGAGACCCGTAAGTCGGCAATCCCTGCAAAGTAGGGATGTTCGGTGACATCCAGACGATTCTGGAAAAATTCCTGCACCTTGCCGGTGGCGAACTGCGCCGGCGGCAGGCTGATGTTGTGGATAACCAACAGGGAGATTTCGCCCGCAGGGCGCTCATTGAAGTTGGGCGATGGGCAAGTCTGCACCCCGTGACACCACCCGCTAGCGGGATCCAACTGCATACCGATTCCTTCAACGCCGACTGTGTTGGCGCCCAGTATGCCGTGATCGGCCCCCGGCGCGCGATCACTTGGCGCGATTGAGTCGCCGCAGATTGCCCAACACCGACTCCAGCGCCCGATCGAACAACAGGGTATCGTCCAGCGCACGCACCGCACCACGCTGGAACTCAAGAGCCAGGCCGATGCGACTGCGCTCCAGCACTTTCATGCCGGTACGGTCGACAAACACGTACTTGCCCGTCGCTTCTATGATTGCCGCGAGCTTGCAGCGCAGGGTGTTTTCCTCGTCTTCCTGAAATGCAACCCAACTGCCCAGATGCAATTGAGCCACCTGCTGCAGGCCTACGTCGTGTTGGGACAGACGCGCCGAGGCTAGCGTCGTTTCAGCCTCTTGCGCCATTGGCAGGACGATCTGCTGCGACACCTCGATCATCGCCGGCGCCTCGGCCTGAGCAGACCCACCGGTACGCTCGAGCACGCGCACATGCAGCGTTTCCAGCCCAGCGAAAAATTCGCTGGTGGCGAACGGATCGAATGCGCAGCGGGTCAGGCCATCGCGCAGCGACTTCAGCAACCCTGGCACCAGCGCCAGCAGACGCATACCAGCGTCAGTATCGTCGTGGTGCTGAACACTCCAGATGAGTTGCTCCATGGTCTGCACATCAGCTTGCCATTCGGCGGACGGGTCGCCATGTTTGAGGCAGGTCAGCAGCAACACCTTGCTCCAGGCGTCCTGCACGAAGGTCACCACCGACGGCGGCAAGACTTTGCCCAACAGTGCCAGATTCAACGCCTGCTCGACGCGTCGCCGCGCCAGTTCGGTTTTCGCCCGCCCCTCTTCCGCATCGCGCAGACGTTGCTCGAGGAGTTCACTGCGCCGACGCTGATCACTGGTGAAAGCGAGGAAGTCAGCCAACAGTTCGGAGAATATCGCCGGATCATCGACAAAATCGGTCAGCAGGCGCTGCACCACTTGTTCGATGCGAAGATACAGACTGTCGCGCGCATCACTGTCGCAATCCCCCCAGCCCATGGCCGCATCGGCGATTTCATTGAGCAGACGCCGCGCCGGGTGATTACTGCGACTGAAGAAACTCTTGTCGAGTACCGCGACCTTGAGCATCGGAATCTGCAATCGGGCGATCAAGGCCTTGAGCGAGTCCGGCAGATTGCGGTCTTCGAGGATGCAGTCGAAGACCATGGCGATCAGGTTGATCACATCCTCATCAGCGCCTCCGACGATTCGCGACTTGCCCGTTCTGACGCTGACCCGCGTCAGTAATTGCTCAAGCTGGTTACGCAGGTCGAAATCGTCCTGCGCCGCCAGCGCCGGCACATACTGCTGCAAATGCGAGAGCAGGCGCAGCAGGTCGCGCGTGGTGATCGGCTGGGCGCAGGCGCCTGATTCGAGGCTCGGCGCAACACTGCCGCGCACGTTCAGCAGCAACCCCTGCAACGCAGCGAAAACTTCCTGGACACTCTCGTCCGCCGCTACGGGCTCGGCGCTTTCTTCGCGACTGATACTGGCCGCCGCACGATCAATCGCGCGTCGCGCCGGGGCCGGTTTCAGCTCAGGCAACACGCCGGTAGCGCTGAGCAGCTGATTGGCCTCGGCATATAACTGTTCGGTGTCGGCCAGCACATAGCGCTCGAACAGCTTGAGCAGGATCAGCTTGACCTTGATCTCAACGCCCAGATTACGGCCGGCCTGCAAAAAGAATTCACAGAGCAGCGCCGGGCCGAGCGGGTTGTGTTGATCGGCAAAGGAATTATCCAGCAATGCGTTGAGGCGTGCCGTCAGTTGCCCCAAGGCGAAGCCATCACGCTTGAGCACGCGGCCGACCATGGTCTCCACGGCGACGGTGCGTTCCATGTCGTCGGTGCGCGGCGCCGAGTCTTCGAACAGCAACGGGTGCGGCAGCGTGTTGTGCGCGGATTGGTATTGAGTGAGGCCGACAAAAGCATCGAAGAACTGCTCGAGAAAGCCCCGCTCGATGTTTTTGCGTTTGAGGCGCAAGTCGCGCATCGCTTCAAAAAAGATGTTCTGCTCGACGTCGTTGCGTGCCCGGTCAGCCATTTCGAACAGGGTGTCGTCGGCATTATCGAACAGCTCCTGCAACCCGTGGCGCAGTTGCTGGGCAGCCTTGTCGCGAACCTGAAGCAGAATCACAGGCAGGCGGGCGAGAGGCGAGTGATTCGCCTGATCGGCAGAGGCCTTGTACAAAGGCACCACTTTCCCGTCGTTGTGCATCCAAGCCTCCTGAAACGGTGATTCTTTCGGTGAGTCAGGACACCGCCCCTGTGGAAGCGAGCTTGCTCGCTAAGGCGATCTGTCGGTGACATCGCGGGTGAGTATTACCCCCGCATTTGGGAGCAAGCGCGCTCCCACAGGGTTGAACCCTTCAGCAAAAAAAGACGTCAAGCCTATGACGTCAAATACAAGGCGGATTATCTTGCAAAAGATGTCATCAGCGCCATAGGCGTCAGGGTTTCCCCTATGCCCGCCCAGTCACCCTCAACTGACCACGCCCCACTGGGGTTTACTCAAAGAAATCGACCAGCTGCGGCCTGGCTCGCAAGTTCTTGCCTTGGGTTGGCTCGCGCCATGCCCCTATAATCGAATCACTTTGTTTGTGGAGCCCGTTATGCCGAATCTACGTCTCGCCGATTTGACCGCCGAAATCGAAGCCAACGTGCGCCGTGCGTTGCTCGAAGACATCGGCAGCGGCGACATCACCGCGCAACTGATCCCGGCCGAACGTCTGGCCAAAGCCACCATCATCACTCGCGACGACGCCGTTATCTGCGGCACGGCATGGGTCGATGCGGTGTTTCGCCAGCTCGATCCACGGGTGGCGGTGCATTGGCAGGTAATCGATGGCGAGCGGGTCAAACCCAATCAGCCACTGTTTCATCTGGAGGGCCCGGCCCGTTCGCTATTGACCGGTGAACGCAGCGCCTTGAACTTCCTGCAATTGCTTTCCGGTGTGGCGACTCGCGCGCAGTATTTGGCAGACTTCGTGGGCGAGACTCAGGTCAAGCTGCTCGACACCCGCAAGACCCTGCCAGGCCTGCGTCTGGCGCAGAAATATGCCGTGACCTGTGGCAGCTGCCACAACCATCGCATCGGCCTGTACGACGCGTTCCTGATCAAGGAAAACCACATCGCTGCCAGCGGTGGCATCGCGCAAGCCATTGCCGCCGCGCACAAGATTGCCCCGGGCAAACCTGTAGAAATCGAAGTGGAAAGTCTGCAAGAGCTGAAGGAAGCGCTGGAGGCCGGTGCCGACATCATCATGCTCGACGAACTGAGCCTGGACGACATGCGTGAAGCCGTGCGCCTGAACGGCGGCAAGGCAAAACTGGAGGCCAGCGGCGGCATCAACGAGAACACGCTGCTGCCGATCGCCGAAACCGGGGTGGATTACATCTCGATTGGCGCGATGACCAAGGATGTGAAGGCGGTGGACCTGTCGATGCGTCTCAGCCTTTAAATTGCAGTGGCAAGTCCAGCGCTGCAAGCTGCAAGCCAAAGCTGTTGCGCTTTGACTTGTCGCTTGCGGCTTGGAGCCTGTAGCTCTCGTCAAACGACGAGATTGTTCATCTCGCAGTATTCTTGCCACTCGACGCCAAGCACTTCAGCCGCCTCCTTGTGCAGAACAAGACGCTGGGCCTCGAACTCCTCCGGCGTGCTTGTGTACTTGAGCGTCAGCTCCCACGGCTGCAAACCCTGGGCTTCAGCTTCGTCTTCGAACGCCCACTGGATCTGATCTTTCTGATCATCGGGACTCAAGTCCTTGATCTCTTCCTTCAGATCGGGCACGTCCAGAATGTACTTTTCCAGCGCTTGTTCGTGGCGTTGCTCTTGAGTTAATTCGGTCATGTCGTTCTCGCTGATCATAGGAATGGAAGATGGATCTGGATCATCAAGGATCTCTCTGACGCGGATTGTCCGGCCTTCGGAACCATTCGGGATCATCTGAAAACTGCAGGGCGATGCTCATGCAGGCACCGAATATAGGACGTTTGCATGAGAAATTACACGGCTCTTTACATCTCTCTCACAAAAAGCTGACCTGCGGAACATAAACGCCGATCCCCAGTCATAGCGATGTGCCACTTCGGCACTCATCCGCTGTTCACAAGGAAAACCAGTGATGCGCAGCTTTTTGAAAATTTCTTCTGTTGTGTCCACGACTGCTCTGATCGCCGCTCTGGCGTTGCCGGCAAGCGCAATGGCTGTTGAGTTGAGCAACAGCAGCCCGTCCTATGGCGACAAGGTTCCTCTAATTCACAACGATTACGGCAAAGACGTCGTCATCCGAAGTGACATCAGCATCGATGAACTGAAAAAGATGCGCGACACCGTCAGCGATCAATCGCGCCAGATCGAAGAGCTCAAGCGCAGCAGCGGCTCCAGTTCCAGCTCCAGCGGCAAGGAACTCGACGAATTGAAGACCAAGGTCAAAGAACAGGATCGTGAGTTGGAAACTCTCGGCCGCCAGGTTGAAGAGCTCAAGCGCAACAGTGGCTCAAGCTCCAATTCGAGCAGCAGTGAAATTTCGAACCTGAAGCAGAAGATCAACGATCAAGACCGAGCGATGGACCAGCTCAAACGTACCGTCGAGGATCTGAGCCGCAAGGTGAAATAAAGGGGGCGAGCCCAAGATAAGAGCCGAATTTACCGCCTTCCCTCTTTATTGATGGGGAAGGCGGCATATTTGGCTGAGGAATGGACTAATTGAATCACTGTTGCGAAGAGCTCGTCCTGCTTGGGAGCTCCAGGTTTCAGATTGCGGACTCAGAAGGCTTGAGCTTCAGGCGGGCCGCATCGTAGATCCGCATGATCCCTTTTTGACACGGCTTCTCTACGAATTTCCAGATGAATGCCGCGCAGGCGATGGAGGCGATCGCTACGAACCAGAAGCGGGTGTATGGGCCGTAATCCGACAGCAGCTGCTCCTGCGTGGTCAGTCGGATGATGACCTGGTGAATCAGGTAAATCGAAAAGCTGATTTCACCCAGGAACACCAGTGGACGCCACGACAAGGCTCTCGACACAAAACCTTTGTCCATATAAAAGCATGTGATAACTGCGGCAAAGAGCAGAGCCATCGATGAATGCCGGACAAACTCAGAGAGAGCGACCTGCGAAGCACCAACAAACATCGATGCGGAAACGCTGAGTATTGGCGTAATGAATATGATCGACAGGATAGCCGCAACCTCTAGAAAGGTTGCTGGGCCTTTCTTGATTGAATTCAGATCAAGACCAGACAGCAGTCGCTGACAAACAATCCCAAGCATGAACTCTTGAATTCGACTAATTGGACTTATGTAGACCAGACCATGCGACGAGACTTGATCGAGTTTGTCTGCTGCGTAATAGACGACACCCAACGCATCGAGAGAATATGCGAAGAGTCCGCCCAGGGCGATAGCGGCACACAGCTTAAGCACTGGTTTGCTGGAGAACCAAAGCAGCAAAAGCGGGAATGTCATATAAAAGAATATTTCAGTTGAAATACTCCAAGATACGGCGTTGAAGGAAAAGTAAACGTCGGGGATCGGAACCGCAGCGTGCAGCATCAGCAAGTTCAGAATCAGAACATAGACATAATGAGCTGACTCTAATATCTCGCGCTGATAAGGAATGCAGACCAATAGCATCAACGTACAAAACGCATGCGCAGGCCAAAGCCTTGCAAAACGTGCAGCATAGAATCGTGAAAGCCCGCCGCGAATGCCTTTCTCCGAATAAACGTGAGAAAGAATAAAGCCGGACAAAACGAAGAAAAAAGTTACGCCTGCGTCAAGCGGAAGTCCGCGCAAGAAATCAGGTGGGAAAAAATTTCCTTTGGCATGGTGGATTAGAATCGCGAATGCCGCAAAAAATCGGAGGGCCGTTAGCCCCCCAATCTGCTTTGCACTCATTATGTGACATACCCTGTCATTTGATTTTTCCGGATATTATCACGATTGTCTCTTGCCAATGGTCACCGCCGACCTGCCGTATGTTGGATTACGTAGTTTCGTAAACAAGAGCCACTTCGCCTTAAAGAAAGCCGATGGCGCCGTCGATCAAACCGATGAAGAAACGCTGAGTCCAACCACGGGTTGCGGCGCATCCATCGCAAATACGCAAGGCCGCGAAAGAAAAGGCGGTCCGATCCGGGGGGATTTGAAACTCGGCGAGAGACAGCGAAAGTAGATTTTTGCCCGAGACAGGAATCGAACCTGCGACCTTCGCGTTACGAGTGCGCTGCTCTACCGGCTGAGCTACACGGGCGGTGGAGTAAACCTAGCACCGGTTTTCACAAACGCAAAGTTCGCAGCGCCTGCACGGCTCACCTCAGGCTGCGATTTTTTATGGTTTTCCACAGACAAAAAAATGCCCCGCCGTTTTCACGGCGGGGCATTTTTATTGCGCTAAAACTTTGGGGTGATTAAACGCCCGAAGCCTTGGCCGCTGCCACGTCTTTGATGGACAGCTTGATACGGCCGCGGTTGTCCACGTCCAGTACCAGCACTTCCACTTCCTGGCCTTCTTTCAGGATGTCAGTCACTTTCTCAACGCGAGCGTCGCTCAACATCGAGATGTGAACCAGACCGTCCTTGCCCGGCAGGATGTTGACGAATGCGCCGAAGTCGACGATGCGCTCAACCTTGCCGACGTAGATCTTGCCGATCTCGGCTTCAGCGGTGATGCCCAGAACGCGCTGACGTGCAGCTTCAGCAGCTTCCTTGGTTTCGCCGAAGATCTTGATCGAACCGTCGTCTTCGATATCGATCGAAGCCTTGGTCTCTTCGCAGATCGCACGGATGGTCGCGCCACCTTTACCGATAACGTCACGGATCTTGTCGGTGTCGATTTTCATCGCGATCATGGTCGGAGCATTTTCCGACAGCTCGTTACGCGACTGACCAATAATCTGGTTCATCTGGCCGAGGATGTTCAGGCGCGCTTCCAGGGCTTGGCCCAGAGCGATTTCCATGATCTCTTCGGTGATGCCCTTGATCTTGATGTCCATCTGCAGCGCGGTAACACCTTTGGCGGTACCCGCTACTTTGAAGTCCATGTCGCCCAGGTGGTCTTCGTCACCGAGGATGTCGGTAAGAATGGCGAACTTCTCGCCTTCTTTAACCAGACCCATGGCGATACCGGCAACCGGCGCCTTCATCGGAACACCAGCGTCCATCAGGGCCAGGGAAGCGCCGCACACGGAAGCCATAGAGCTCGAACCGTTGGATTCGGTGATTTCCGAAACCACGCGGATGGTGTACGGGAACACGTCAGCGGCTGGCAGCATGGCAGAAATCGAACGACGGGCCAGACGGCCGTGACCGATTTCGCGACGACCAGCACCACCCATGCGACCGCACTCGCCCACCGAGAACGGAGGGAAGTTGTAGTGCAGCATGAACGGGTCTTTTTTCTCGCCTTCCAGGGTGTCCAGCAGCTGTGCGTCACGGGCAGTACCCAGAGTCGCGACTACCAGAGCCTGGGTTTCACCACGGGTGAACAACGCCGAACCGTGAGTCTTCGGCAGAACGCCGACTTCGATGTTCAGCGGACGTACGGTTTTGGTGTCGCGACCGTCGATACGTGGCTTGCCGTTTACGATGTTTTCGCGAACGGTGCGGTATTCGATTTCGCCGAAAGCAGCTTTGACGTCGCTGGACGAAGGCTGGCCTTCTTCACCGGACAGCTTGGCCACAACCTGATCCTTCAACTCGCCCAGGCGAGCATAACGGTCGGCCTTGACGGTGATGGTGTAGGCGTCGGAGATCGCAGTGCCGAACTCGGAGCGGATAGCGCCCAGCAGCTCAGTCGCTTCGGCTTGTGGAGCCCAGGCCCAGGTAGGCTTGGCAGCTTCAGCAGCCAGTTCTTTAACCGCGTTGATCACAACCTGGAACTCGTCGTGAGCAAACAGTACAGCGCCCAGCATCTGGTCTTCGGTCAGCTCTTTGGCTTCCGATTCAACCATCAACACGGCTTCCGAGGTACCGGCAACGACCATGTCCAGGCTCGATGCTTTCTGTTGCTCGTAAGTCGGGTTCAGCAGGTAGCCGGTGCTTTCGTGGAAAGCAACGCGAGCGGCGCCGATCGGACCGTCGAACGGGATGCCCGAGATGGCCAGGGCAGCCGAGGTACCGATCATCGCCGCGACGTCCGGATCGGTCTTTTTGCTGGTGGAAACGACGGTGCAGACAACCTGCACTTCGTTCATGAAACCTTCTGGGAACAGCGGACGGATCGGACGGTCGATCAGTCGGGAAGTCAGGGTTTCTTTCTCGGAAGGACGGCCTTCGCGCTTGAAGAAACCGCCAGGGATCTTACCGGCAGCGTAAGTCTTTTCCTGGTAGTGAACGGAAAGAGGGAAGAAGCCTTTGCTTGGGTCTGCGTGCTTCGCGCCAACAACGGTCACCAGTACGGTCACGTCGTCATCAACGGTAACCAGCACTGCGCCGGAGGCTTGACGGGCAATACGGCCTGTCTCGAGGGTAACGGTCGACTGACCGAACTGGAATTTTTTGATTACCGGGTTCACGGTGTCCTACCTTCTTTGTGGCTCTTGGGGAACTGGTTTCTTGCGAAATTCTTGGGCAATGCCGGGAATCGGCCCGACGCCTGTCCAGGGTAAAACGTGTATCCAGATAAAACTTGAGGCTGGGAGCCTGCCGGAAGCCCGCGGAAAACCGCGGACGTCTGACAAACAACCAACCTCAGAGCGCAATCGCTTATTAGCGACGCAGACCCAGGCGACCGATCAGAGCCTGATAACGACCCAGATCCTTGCCTTTCAGGTAATCCAGCAGCTTGCGACGCTGGTTTACCATGCGGATCAGACCACGACGGGAGTGGTGATCTTTACCGTTGGCCTTGAAGTGACCCTGCAGCTTGTTGATGTTGTGAGTCAGCAGTGCAACTTGCACTTCTGGCGAACCAGTGTCACCAACAGCTTGCTGGTAGTCAGCAACGATTTGAGCTTTTTCTTGAACGTCGAGAGCCATGAGGCAATCCTTTTATCAGGAAACTGTTTCAGGGAAACAGCTTCAACAGGCCAGGGACAAATCCCTGTATCTATAAATGAGTCGTGACCGTGCCTGTTAACAGCCACACTCGCCAGCCTGCTGTTACACAGACTGGTTTCGGTCATTCTGACCGAATCAAACGACGTGGCGCGATGCGCCCGTCTTCGCTCACTTCACCGATACCGATGAAGCGACCATTGTGATCCTGTACCCGCACCATGCCGAACTTCGGAGCATCCGGGGCACGTACCGGCTGGCCGTTGAGCCAGTAGAACGCGCTCGCTTCCGAGAAGTGCAGCAGCGGCCAATCCAGCAAGCCGCTGTCCGATGGCATCAGGAAGCGGTCGACCGCTTCGTTGCCGCCTTCGGCATGTACCGCTTCAAGCTCTTCGAGGGTAACGGTCTGCGCCAGGGTGAAAGGCCCGGCCTGGGTACGACGCAATTCTGCGACGTACGCACCACAACCGAGTTGCTCACCAATATCCTCCACCAGGGTGCGAATATAGGTGCCCTTGCTGCAATCCACCGCAAGCCGCGCAGTATCGCCTTCGAAGGCCAGTAATTCCAAGCGCGCAATAGTAACAGAACGCGGTTCACGCTCCACTACTTCGCCTGCACGGGCCAGCTTGTACAGCGGCTGGCCATCACGCTTGAGCGCTGAGTACATCGGCGGTATCTGACTGATTTGGCCGCGAAATTTCGGCAAGGCAGCTTCGACATCGGCGCGACCAACGGTCACCGGGCGTTCCTGCAAAACCTCACCTTCGGCATCCGCCGTGGTGGTGGTCTTGCCCAGTTGCGCCAGGGTTTCATAACCCTTGTCGGAATCGAGCAGGTACTGCGAGAACTTGGTGGCCTCACCAAAGCACAACGGCAGTACACCGGTGGCCAGTGGGTCGAGACTGCCAGTGTGCCCGGCTTTCTCGGCATTGAGCAGCCAGCGAACCTTCTGCAGCGCGGCGTTTGAGGTGAACCCCAGCGGCTTGTCGAGCAGGATGATGCCGCTGACGTTACGACGGATACGTTTGACCTGAGCCACCGAGTTACTCCTTGGTGTCTTCAGGTGCTGGAACGACAACGTGCTGATTGTCTTCAGCAACAGCGCGCTCGATCAACGCCGACAGGTGCGCACCACGGACAACGGATTCGTCGTAGTGGAAGTGCAATTGCGGCACGCTGCGCAGCTTCATTTCGCGGGCCAGTTGCATACGCAGGAAACCTGCGGCGGCATTCAGTACCTTGATGCTTTGCGCGATATCTTCTGCGTTGTCCTGCCCCATCACGGTGATGAAAATCTTCGCGTGACCGACGTCACGACTGACTTCCACTGCGGTAATAGTCACCAGGCCGACGCGCGGATCTTTGACTTCACGACGGATCAGCTGGGCCAGCTCACGCTGCATCTGATCGCCGATACGTTGGGTACGGCTGTATTCTTTTGCCATGATTTGTTACCTGTTACTGCCCCACGGTGAAACCCGCGAGGTCTGAAAGCGGCAAACGCCCGGCCTGACAAAAGCCAGACCGGGCGTTGCGTTTAGAGTCCTGACGCCGTGCCGCGCATTTTCATGCGACGGCCCGACGTGGCCCTTGAAGTGCGCGAGTTAGAGGCTGCGAGCAACCTGAACCTTCTCGAAGACTTCGATCTTGTCGCCGACTTTGACGTCGTTGTAGCTCTTCACGCCGATACCGCATTCCATGCCGGCACGTACTTCGGAAGCGTCATCCTTGAAGCGGCGCAGGGATTCCAGCTCGCCTTCGAAGATAACGATATCTTCACGCAGTACACGGATCGGACGGTTACGGTGCACAACACCTTCGATCACCATGCAGCCTGCGATCGCGCCAAACTTCGGCGAACGGAACACGTCACGCACTTCGGCGACACCCAGAATGTTCTCGCGAACATCGCTGCCGAGCATACCGGTCAGGGCTTTCTTGACGTCTTCGATGATGTCGTAGATCACGTTGTAGTAACGCATATCCAGACCTTCCTGCTCGACGATCTTCCGTGCGCCAGCATCGGCACGCACGTTGAAGCCGAACAGTACAGCGCTCGAAGCCAGTGCCAGGTTGGCATCGGACTCAGTGATACCACCGACACCGCCGCCGACTACGCGCACTTGCACTTCGTCGTTGCCCAGGCCATTCAGAGCGCCTTGCAGAGCTTCCAACGAACCACGGACGTCAGATTTGAGGACGATGTTGAGCGTCTTCTTCTCTGCCTGACCCATGTTTTCGAAGATGTTTTCCAGCTTGCCGGCGTGAGCGCGAGCCAGTTTGACTTCGCGGAACTTGCCTTGACGGAACAGAGCCACTTCACGGGCTTTCTTCTCGTCGGCAACCACGCTCATCTCGTCGCCAGCGTCCGGGGTACCGTCCAGGCCGAGAATCTCGACAGGGATGGAAGGACCGGCTTCCTTGATTGGCTTGCCGTTCTCATCGAGCATGGCACGCACGCGGCCATAGTTCGAACCGACCAGAACCATGTCGCCTTGGCGCAGGGTACCGTCTTGGACAAGAACGGTTGCAACCGGGCCACGACCTTTGTCGAGACGCGATTCAACCACAACACCACGACCTGGAGCCGACGGAGTTGCTTTCAGTTCGAGCACTTCAGCTTGCAGCAGAACGGCTTCAAGCAGGTCGTCCACGCCAGTACCGAGTTTCGCCGAAACCGATACGAACGGCGTTTCACCGCCCCACTCTTCCGACGTCACGCCGTGAACCGACAGTTCACTACGGATGCGATCGAGATCAGCGCCCGGCTTGTCGATCTTGTTCACTGCAACAACCAGTGGAACGCCAGCAGCTACCGCGTGCTGAACAGCTTCAATGGTCTGCGGCATCACGCCGTCGTCCGCTGCAACTACCAGGATCACGATGTCGGTCGCCTTGGCACCACGAGCACGCATTGCGGTAAACGCGGCGTGACCAGGGGTGTCGAGGAAGGTAACCATGCCGCGTTCGGTTTCAACGTGGTACGCACCGATGTGCTGGGTGATACCGCCGGCTTCGCCAGCAGCTACCTTGGCACGACGGATGTAGTCGAGCAGCGACGTCTTACCGTGGTCAACGTGGCCCATTACGGTCACAACTGGCGCACGGGAGAACGACTCACCTTCAAACTTCAGGGACTCGGCCAGGGAATCTTCCAGGGCGGTGTCGCTGACCAGGGTCACTTTGTGGCCCAGTTCTTCGGCTACCAGTTGAGCAGTTTCCTGATCAAGCACCTGGTTGATGGTCGCTGGAGTACCCAGTTTGAACATGAACTTGATGATTTCAGCAGCCTTGACCGACATCTGATTGGCGAGATCGCCAACAGTGATGGTCTCGCCGATCTGCACATCACGCACTACAGGGCCGGTTGGGCTCTGGAAACCGTGAGCGTTGCGCTTCTTCAGCTTGGCCTTGCCGCGACCACCGCGACGGAAGCCATCGCTTTCTTCGTCGGTAGTACGTGGTGCAACACGTGGCGCTGGCGCTTTCTCTTTGACCGATGCGCGATGCGGAGCGTTTTTGCGCTCGCCATCACCACCGCCACTGCGACGATTGTTGTCGTCGGCACGTGGTTTGTCCGGACGGCGCTGTTCGTTCTGCTTGTTACGAACGTCAGCAGACGGCGCTGGGGCAGCGGCAGCCACCGGCGCGCTTTCACGTACCGGCTCAGCAACTGCAGCAGGAGCTGCAACGGCGGCGTTAGTCGCGGTTTGCGCAGAGCCAGGATTGCGGCGTGCTTCTTCTTCGGCGCGCTGCTTGGCTTCTTGCTCAGTTTTCTGGCGGGCAGCATTTTCTACTGCGCGACGCTCATCCAGTTCACGCTTGCGCTCGGCTTCGATTTCTTCCGGGCTGCGCTGTACGAAAACTTTCTTTTTACGAACTTCAACGCTGATGCTCTTGCTACCAGCCACACGCAGGGTGCTGGTGGTTTTACGCTGCAGCGTGATCTTGCGTGGTTCTTCCACTTTCGCCTTGTGGCTGCTTTTCAAGTGAGTCAGCAAAGATTGCTTCTCACTGTCAGTCACATTTTCTTCGGCGGCGGTGTGCGGCAGACCTGCCTCACGCATCTGCTGCAACAGGCGCTCTACCGGTGTTTTGACCTCATCGGCCAGTTGTTTCACCGTGACTTGCGTCATGCACTTCTCTCCTCAGGCCGCGCCTAATTACTCGAACCAATGGGCTCGGGCGGCCATGATCAACTTGCCGGCACGATCATCGTCAATGCCGTCGATGTCGAGCAGGTCGTCAATAGACTGCTCGGCCAGGTCTTCGCGGGTAATTACGCCGCGCACCGCCAGTTCCATCGCCAAATCCTTGTCCATACCCTCAAGCGAGAGCAGGTCTTCGGCCGGATGGGCGTCTGCCAGCTTTTCCTCAGTAGCGATGGCTTTGGTCAACAAACGATCCTTGGCACGAGCGCGAAGCTCGTTGACGGTATCTTCGTCAAAGCCGTCGATGTTGAGCATTTCTTCCAACGGTACGTAGGCAATCTCTTCCAGGCTGGTAAAGCCTTCATCTACCAGCACCTGCGCCAGGTCTTCGTCGACTTCCAGCTCGTCGATGAAGTTGCGCAGAATGTCGCCGGTTTCTGCTTGCTGCTTAGCCTGGATGTCCGATTCGGTCATCACGTTCAGGGTCCAGCCAGTCAACTGGCTTGCCAGACGCACGTTCTGACCACCACGACCGATGGCCTGAGCCAGATTGTCTGCGCCAACGGCGATGTCCATTGCATGGGCATCTTCGTCAACGATAATTGCCGCAACCTCGGCCGGGGACATGGCGTTGATCACGAACTGAGCCGGGTTGTCGTCCCACAGGACGATATCAACACGCTCACCGCCCAACTCACCCGACACTGCCTGGACGCGCGAACCGCGCATACCGATGCAAGCGCCTTGCGGGTCGATGCGTTTGTCCTTGGAGCGGACGGCGATCTTGGCGCGCGAACCCGGGTCACGGGACGCAGCCATTACTTCGATCAGACCTTCAGCAATTTCCGGCACTTCGATGCGGAACAGCTCGATCAGCATTTCCGGCGCGGTACGCGACAGGATCAGCTGCGGGCCGCGGTTCTCGGTGCGGATTTCCTTGAGCAGCGCACGCAGACGCACGCCGACACGGAAGGTTTCGCGAGAAATGATGTCTTCACGAGCCAGCAACGCCTCAGCGTTGTTGCCCAGATCGACGATCACGTTGTCGCGGGTCACTTTCTTCACGGTGCCGGAGATGATTTCTCCCAGGCGCTCGCGATAGGCGTCGACCACTTGAGCGCGCTCGGCTTCACGCACTTTCTGCACGATGACTTGCTTGGCAGTCTGCGCAGCAATACGGCCGAACTCGATGGAATCGATTTTCTCTTCAACGACGTCGCCAACGTTGGCACCAGGATGCGTTTCGGCAACCTTGCTCGGCCAGGTTTCGATAGCCGGATCGTCAAGATCATTCTCTTCGACGACCGTCCAGCGACGGAAAGTTTCGTATGCCCCGGTGTGGCGGTTAATTTCCACACGCAGGTCAACTTCGTCTTCAAAACGCTTTTTGGTAGCAGTGGCCAGAGCCAGCTCCAGCGCTTCAAAAATTACGCTTGCCGGTACGCCCTTTTCATTGGATACCGACTCAACAACCAGCAGTACTTCTTTGCTCATCGTACGCCTCGCCTTTCGCAAGCCATTGGATCCGCGGGATCCGCGTCTCAGTCAAAACTGGGAATAATGTTGGCCTTGTCGATCATATCGATCGGCAACAGAAACTCATGGTCATCTACCTGCACCACGACATCCTGTTCTTCTACACCGCGCAGAAGGCCCTGAAAGTTGCGTCGACCTTCAAAAGGCGAGCGCAGCTTGATCTTCACTTGTGCACCGACAAACTGGGCGAACTGCTCGATAGTGAACAGTGGGCGCTCCATGCCAGGCGAGGAAACTTCGAGGGTGTATTCAACGGTGATTGGATCTTCAACATCCAGGACACCGCTGATCTGACGGCTGACAATGGCGCAATCGTCCACCAGCACACCGCCCTCTTTATCGATATAAACGCGCAACATCGAGTGACGACCTTGAGCCGAAAACTCAATACCCCAGCATTCATAGCCTAGGGCCACGACCACCGGGGCCAGCAAGGCCTGCAACTCTTCTAGCTTGCTCGACACCTGAACCCCCTAGTGCATGTATGTGCATGCTATGCAGAATAAAAAAATGGGCGAAACGCCCATCCTTGAAACGCCGTCGAACAGCGGCGTTGAAAGTGTCCAGCTAACAAAAAGCCCCTTAAAAGGGGCTCTTTAAACTGGTTGCGGGGGCCGGATTTGAACCGACGACCTTCGGGTTATGAGCCCGACGAGCTACCAGACTGCTCCACCCCGCGACAAAGCTGGGGCGGAAGTATACGACCGATCCCTTATAGGGTCAATCTACCTTCCACCTGCAAGAAAGCCCGCAACAGCGGGCTATCCTGACTAATTGGTACCGAGAAGGGGACTCGAACCCCTACACCCTATGGGCACAACCACCTCAAGGTTGCGTGTCTACCAATTCCACCACCTCGGCAAAACTACAGTGAAACCCTTCTTACTTTTGCTCTTGAGCTGGAGGTACGTCAGTCGCTGGAGAAGCCGACTTTTGCTCTTGAAGCACCGGTACATCATCAGAAGCCGGTTGTTGTTGCTTAGGTACTTCCAACACTGCTGGATCTGGCAAACCTGCTTGAGTCAGCTGATGAGCTTTCTCTTTAGCAAAGTAACCTAACCCCAAGCTGGTTATGAAGAAACCGGCGGCAAGTATAGCAGTAAACTTACTAAGAAAGGTAGAGGAACCTTGGCTTCCGAAGACAGTATTTGAAGCACCTGCTCCGAAAGACGCGCCAGCGTCCGCACCCTTACCCTGCTGCAGCAAAACCAGAGCAACTACGCCCAATGCACCCAGCAGATGAAAAACGACTACGACTGTTTCCAGCATTTTTTCAGTTTCCCGCGGCGCGACATATCGCACCGAACTCATCTGCATTCAGGGAAGCTCCACCAATGAGCCCCCCATCGATATCCGGCATGCCGAACAGTTCGACCGCATTGGCCGCCTTCACGCTGCCGCCGTATAGAAGCCGCACACCTCGTGCGACTTCAGAATTCTCTGCCGCCAACTGCTCACGAATGGCTTTATGCACATCCTGAGCCTGCTGCGGTGTTGCGGTCAGCCCGGTACCAATGGCCCAGACCGGCTCGTAAGCTATTACCGCCTTGGCAAAAGCACCCACACCCAGCTCCTCAATGATGCTGCCCAGCTGACGCCCGACAACCTCAAGAGTTTTACCGGCTTCGCGCTGCTCAAGGGTCTCCCCTATACACAACACCGGAATCAAGCCACATGCCTGTGCCGCTGCGAACTTGCGATTCAGCATTCCGTCTCGCTCGCCCATTATCTGACGGCGTTCGGAGTGCCCGACAAGCACTAGGGAACAACCTGCATCCACCAACTGACTCGGTGCAATCTCACCGGTCAACGCACCTTGCATGGATTCCACCGCAGAATTCTGCGCGCCGACCGAAATCGACTTACCTTTCAAACCATCAATCACTTGATTGATATGCAAGCAAGGCGGGAATACTGCGACATCAACACCGCTTGGCAAGGCCAGATGACGAAGGCCGTTGATCAGCTCAGCGACGCTGGCGCGGGTACCGTGCATCTTCCAGTTACCAGCTACCATAGGGCGACGCATGCTGTACCTCGTCGGTCAAAGTGGGCGCAGATGTTACCCAACACAATCATGGCTTGCAAGCCGTATCAGGCAGAAACTTCAGTTACCAGTTTTGCCAGTTCTTCGGCATAGCCGCGAACCACGGCTTCGTCCTCGCCTTCGACCATCACACGCACCAGAGGCTCTGTGCCGGACTTGCGCAAAAGCACACGTCCACGCCCCGCCATTGCCTGGGTTACGCGCGCACTGGCTTCCTTGACTGCCGGATGCTCCAGCGGGCTTTCGCCACCGCCGAAACGCACATTGATCAGCACCTGAGGGCACTTGCGCAACGCTTGGCGAGCTAGCGCCAGGCCTTCGTTACGCGTTTTGAGCGCCATCAGCACTTGCAGAGCCGCAATGATCGCGTCGCCCGTTGTGGTGTGATTGAAGCAAACGACATGTCCAGAGTTTTCACCACCGACCAGCCAATTACGCTCCAACAATTCAGCGATCACATAGCGATCGCCGACATTGGCACGAATAAATGGAATCGAAAGATCAGCGAGCGCCAATTCCAGACCAAGGTTACTCATCAGGGTGCCAACCACGCCGCCCTGCAGCTTTCCACGCTCGTGCAAATCACGCGCGATGATGAACAGCAACTCGTCGCCATCGACGATAGCGCCGGTGTGATCGACCATCAAGACCCGATCGCCATCACCATCGAAGGCGATACCCAGGTCAGCGTGCTCTGACAGTACTGCCGCCTGCAGCGGTCCCATATGGGTTGAACCGCAGTTGTCATTGATATTAAGGCCGTTGGGTTGCGCCGACAGCACGACAACGTCTGCACCAAGTTCACGGAAAACGCTTGGAGCAACCTTATAGGTAGCGCCGTGGGCGCAGTCGATGACGATTTTCAGCCCGGAAAAAGTGGTGCCGGTAGGCACACTGCTCTTGCAGAATTCAATGTAACGGCCTGAGGCATCGTTGATCCGCGACACCTTGCCGATCTTGCTCGACTCGACCACGGTCATCGGGGTGTCGAGCAACTCTTCGATCATCAACTCCAGCTCGTCCGGAAGCTTGGTGCCTTTTCCGGAGAAGAATTTGATCCCGTTATCATCATGCGGGTTGTGCGAAGCACTGATCACAATACCGGCCTCAGCCTGAAACGTGCGCGCCAGGTAAGCAATGGCAGGCGTCGGCATTGGACCGAGCAGCATGACATCGGCACCTGCCGATGTCAGACCAGCCTCGAGCGCCGACTCGAACATGTAGCCGGAAATTCGCGTGTCTTTGCCGACCAGCACCTTGCAGGCACCCATCTTGCGGAACGCCATGCCGGCAGCCCAGCCAAGCTTGAGCATGAAGTCAGGAGTAATCGGATATTCACCGACTCGACCACGAATGCCGTCAGTACCAAAATATTTCTTGCTCATAAGTGCTCCATCATTCTTATTCGGCTGATTCGACGGCCGCGATCATTCGCACGACATCTACCGTTTGCGCCACATCATGGACACGCAATATACGCGCACCCTTGACCGACGCCAGTGCAGCCAGAGCCAGACCACCATACAAACGTTCGCCCACAGGACGATTCAATGCATGCCCGATCATGCTCTTGCGCGAAACACCCACCAGCAAGGGGCGGCCCAGCGCATGCAGGGCTTCCATATGCTTGAACAAGCTTAGATTGTGCTGCAAGGTTTTGGCGAAGCCAAAGCCGGGATCAAGGATGATCCGATCAGCCGGAATACCTGCCAATGCACATCGCGACATGCGTTCGGCGAGAAACTCACCCACTTCCCGAGTGACATCATCGTATTGAGGATTGTCCTGCATATCACCCGGCTCTCCGAGCATATGCATGAGGCACACAGGCAAACCGGTTGCCGCTGCCGCATCCAGCGCCCCGTCGCGCCGCAATGACCGCACATCGTTGATCAACCCTGCTCCCAGCCGCGCGGTTTCGCGCATCACGGCGGGTGTCGACGTATCGACCGAGATGATTACGTCGAGTTCGCGGTTGATCAACTCGACAATCGGCGCCACGCGCTCAAGTTCTTCCAGCGGCGAGACCGCGCGCGCGCCGGGGCGAGTGGACTCGCCGCCAACATCAATTAACGTCGCGCCAGCCGCAACCATGGCTTCGGCGTGGCGCAAGGCCTCGTCGAGCTGGTTGTATCGGCCGCCATCGGAAAAGGAATCGGGAGTGACATTGAGAATGCCCATGACATGCGTCTGGGCCAAATCAAGAACCCGGTTGCCGCAAGGCAACCGGGTCAGGGACTGAACAGAAGTCATTTCAAACCTTAAACGTCAGCAGCCGGACCACCGATCGGTTTTTCCGGACGCTCATCCTGAACAACTGGAGGCGGCGGTGTCCCGGTACCACCCGACCAATCGCGAGGCTCGCGAGGCGTACGGCCAGCCATGATGTCGTCGATCTGTTCAGCGTCGATTGTTTCGTATTTCATCAGGGCATCAGCCATGGCATCGAGCTTGTCACGGTTGTCCGTGAGGATCTGCTTGGCCGTGCCGTAGCACTGGTCAATGATGCTGCGCACTTCGGAGTCGATCAGCTTGGCCGTTTCACCGGAGAAGCTGGCAGCCTGGCCACCACCGCCGCGACCGAGGAACACTTCACCCTCTTCTTCGGCGTACATCAGCGGACCAAGTTTTTCCGACAGCCCCCACTTGGTCACCATGTTTCGCGCAATCTGACTGGCACGCATGATGTCGTTGGAAGCACCGGTGGTCACACCGTCGAAGCCCAGGGTCATTTCTTCAGCAATACGGCCGCCGTACAGCGAGCAGATCTGACTGATCAACGCACGCTTGGACAGGCTGTAACGGTCTTCTTCCGGCAGGAACATCGTCACACCCAGCGCACGACCGCGCGGAATGATCGACACTTTGTAGACCGGATCATGCTCAGGCACGACGCGACCAACAATAGCGTGGCCAGCTTCGTGATAAGCCGTGTTCTGCTTTTCTTTTTCGGACATGACCATCGATTTGCGCTCGGCGCCCATCATGATCTTGTCTTTGGCCAGTTCGAACTCTTTCATCTCGACGATGCGCTTGCCGCTGCGAGCAGCGAAAAGCGAAGCTTCGTTGACCAGGTTCGCCAGATCGGCACCGGAGAAGCCCGGGGTACCACGCGCGATAACACCCGGAGCGACGTCGTCACCCATCGGCACTTTACGCATGTGAACCTTGAGAATCTGTTCACGACCACGGATGTCCGGCAGACCGACCACAACCTGACGGTCGAAACGGCCCGGACGCAGCAGCGCAGGGTCGAGTACGTCAGGACGGTTGGTTGCAGCGATCACGATGATGCCGTCATTCATTTCAAAGCCGTCCATCTCAACCAGCAGCTGGTTAAGCGTCTGCTCACGCTCATCGTGACCACCGCCCATGCCGGCGCCACGATGGCGACCGACGGCGTCGATTTCGTCGATAAAGATGATGCACGGAGCGTGCTTCTTGGCCTGCTCGAACATGTCACGGACGCGGCTCGCACCGACACCAACAAACATTTCGACAAAGTCGGAACCGGAAATGGTGAAGAACGGCACCTTGGCCTCGCCGGCGATTGCTTTGGCCAGCAAGGTTTTACCGGTACCCGGAGGACCGACCATCAAGACACCGCGAGGAATTCGACCGCCCAGACGCTGGAACTTGCCCGGATCACGGAGGAACTCAACCAGCTCGCCAACTTCTTCCTTGGCTTCATCGCAACCAGCAACGTCAGCCAAAGTGGTTTTCACCTGATCTTCGGAGAGCAGGCGCGCCTTGCTCTTGCCAAAGCTCATCGGCCCACCCTTGCCACCCGCACCGCCCTGCATCTGGCGCATGAAGAACATGAACACCGCGATGATCACCAGGATCGGGAAGCTGGCCACCAGAAGCTGGGTCCAGATGCTTTGCTGCTCGGGCTGCTTGCCTTCAACCACAACGTGGTTGTCGACCAGATCGCCGATCAGACCGTTGTCCTGAATAGCCGGACGAATGGTCTTGAAGCTGTCGCCATCGCTGCGCTTGCCGGTAATCACATAACCATCAACGGCTACGCGCTCGACCTTTCCATCCTTGACCTGCTGGATGAAGTCGGAATAGTTGAGGGTCTGCGGCTCGTTAGGGCTGGAGAAGTTGTTCATCACCGTCACCAGGACAGCCGCGATGATCAACCACAGGATCAGATTCTTTGCCATATCGTTCAATTAACTACCCTCTGAAGCAAGCTCCGCTACTGGCGCGCGCTTCGCATGATATTCACCGGCCTAACTTACTACATTACCTACAACTCTGGCAGGCGCCGTCTGTAACCCTTTGTGAAACACTTTCTACACAATATTCGTTAATGCGCCCGGAGCGAAATGCGAAAAACCTATCGCCCTGGTCGAATTACGTCGTTTTACTCGCTGCGGCCGCGGTAGCCCCAAGCCAGCATGTATTGCTCTCGGGAACTGCCCCGGGACGAATCCGGCTTGATCATCTGGATCTTGTCGAATTTCTTGCGAGCGTCCTTCAGGTAAACATCGAACCCTTCGCCCTGAAAGATCTTGATAACGAAATTACCACCTGGTTTGAGTATCCGCTCCGCCAGATCAAGAGCCAGTTCGCAAAGAAACATGGCTTTTGGCATATCCACTTCAGGCGTACCACTCATATTGGGGGCCATATCGGAAATCACAAGGTCCACCTGCGAATTACCCACGGCTTCCAGGATGCGCGCGAGCACTGCGTCTTCGGTGAAGTCTCCCTGGATGAAAGTCACGTCAGGAATACTGTCCATCTCCAGGATGTCCGAGGCGATCAAACGCCCCTGACCACCGATCAGCCGACTGGTGACCTGCGACCAGCCGCCGGGCGCCGCACCCAGGTCGACAACGCTCATGCCAGGACGGATCAGCTTGTACTTCTCCTGGACCTCCAGAAGTTTGTAACTCGCACGCGAACGGTAGCCATCCTTCTGCGCCTGCTTCACATAGGGATCATTGACATGTCTTTTCAGCCAACCAAGGCTTGTCTTGGAACGCGCCATTGGGCACCTCGATGATAAGGGTCGTGATTAGTTGGGCGGATCCACGAACCCTCGGGTAAAATGGCCGCCATTTTACAGAATCCAGACGAAAGGGTCAGATTATGCCGCTCACTCCAGAGCAGAAGAAACAGTACAAATCCATTGGCCACCATCTGAAACCAGTTTTGACTGTGGCTGACAACGGTTTGACTGAAGGTGTGTTAGCCGAACTTGAACGCGCTTTGGCGGATCACGAGCTGATCAAAATCAAGCTCAACATCCTTGATCGCGAGTCGCGCCTGGCGTCCATTGCAGAACTGTGCAAGGTCGGCAAGGCGGATCTGGTTCAGGTCATCGGCAAGATGGCACTGCTTTACCGCAAGAACTTCAGCGTCAACAAGCAACTGTCGAACGTTCATCGCTTCAAGTGATGACAAGGGTCAAGGGTGTGCTTCGCGCACCCTGCCACTCCATCCCGGCACCGGCTGCATCACCAGCACCAGCCCGGAAAACCCCAGCGCCAGATAGCTGAACACCTGCCAGCGCTGCGCATCCGGCCAGCCTAAACGCACTGCGACATACATCGCACACGCGTACAACGCCATCAACAGCACCTGCCCGCGAAAATCCCGCCATAGACTGGCAAGGCCCTCGGCCTGTAACAGCACCAAAGCCTGAAATATCACGCATGCGGCGGAAAAACCCACCACCAGCACTTCAAATGCACTGGCAACTTCGTCGATCAACAGCGGCGCCAGGCCAATCCTGACCAACGCCGGCTGCAAACCGAAATGAATCAGCCAAAGACCGCCAACCCACAACATCTGGGTCAGCTGCCAAAGCATGGCGCCCGCATGCAGCGGGCGCCCGGTTTCAGATGTGACGGACTTCGACAATCTCGTACTCGATAACGCCGCCTGGCGTTTTCACGGCGACCGTATCGCCCTCTTCCTTGCCGATCAAGGCGCGGGCCAGAGGCGAACCGACCGAAATCTTGCCGAGTTTGAAGTCAGCCTCATCCTCACCCACGATGTGGTAAGTGACGCTTTCATCCGTCTCGACATTGGCGATTTCGACGGTGGTACCGAAGATCACTTTGCCGGTATGAGGAATGGTCGTGACATCAATGATGACCTGATTCTGAATCCGGCCTTCGATGTCACGAATCCGCGCCTCGACCATGCCCTGCTGTTCGCGGGCGGCATGGTATTCCGCGTTCTCTTTCAGGTCACCCAACTCGCGGGCCGTCCCGATGTCCTGGCTGAGCTTCGGACGGACGACCTTGGTCAGGTGAGTGTGTTCTTCTTCCAGGGCTTTCGCGCCCTGAACTGTCATTGGGTACTTGGTTATGCTCATGCCTTCAATCCTGCGTGTAGATCCTGCAAGCGACGCACGGTCTTTTCCGGACCGAACTTCAGCGCTTCACAGATAGCTTCGCCAGCAGCAATGGTGGTGGTGCAGTAAATCTTGTGCTGCAAGGCATTACGACGAATGGAGTAGGAATCGGCGATCGACTGACGACCTTCGGTGGTGTTGATGATCAGCGTGACTTCGTCATTCTTGATCATGTCGACCACGTGCGGACGACCCTCGGTCACCTTGTTCACACGGCGCACTTTCAGGCCTGCGGCTTCGATCAGCTTGGCAGTACCGGCAGTGGCAACCACTTCGAAGCCCAAGTTGATCAGATCACGGGCCACGCCTGCAACCAGTGGTTTGTCATCATCACGCACACTGATGAATGCAGTGCCGCCGGTTGGCAGCACTTCGCTCGCGCCCATTTGGGCTTTGGCGAACGCTTCACCGAAGGTGTCACCGACACCCATCACTTCACCGGTCGACTTCATCTCTGGGCCGAGGATCGGGTCAACGCCAGGGAATTTGGCGAACGGGAAGACCGCCTCTTTCACGCTGTAGAAGTTCGGGATGATTTCTTTAGTGAAGCCGATTTCTTTCAGGGTTTTACCTGCCATCACGCGAGCCGCGATCATGGCCAGGGAAACACCGATGCACTTGGATACGAACGGCACGGTGCGGGAAGCGCGCGGGTTGACTTCGATGACGTAGATGTCTTCGCCTTGCAGCGCCAATTGCACGTTCATCAGGCCGACAACGCCCAGTTCCAGGGCCATTTTCTTGACCTGTTCGCGCATCTCGTCCTGGATGTGCGCCGGCAGCGAGTACGGCGGCAGCGAGCAAGCGGAGTCACCGGAGTGAACGCCAGCCTGTTCGATGTGCTGCATGATCGCGCCGATGACCACGTCTTTACCGTCGCAGACCGCATCCACGTCCATCTCGATGGCGCAGTTGAGGAAGTGGTCGAGCAGCACCGGGCTGTCGTTGGACACTTTCACCGCGTCACGCAGATAGCGCTTGAGCTCTTCTTCTTCGTAGACGATTTCCATCGCACGGCCGCCCAACACGTAGGACGGGCGAACCACCAGCGGATAACCGATCTTGGCCGCAGCGCGAATCGCTTCGTCTTCGCTGCGCACGGTAGCGTTTGGCGGCTGACGCAGGTTCAGGCGCTCAACCATTTGCTGGAAGCGCTCACGGTCTTCGGCGCGGTCGATGGCGTCAGGGCTGGTGCCGATGATCGGCACGCCAGCGGCTTCCAAGGCGCGAGCCAGTTTCAGCGGGGTCTGGCCGCCGTACTGGACGATGACGCCTTTCGGCTTCTCGACGCGGCAGATTTCCAGCACGTCTTCCAGGGTTACCGATTCGAAGTACAGACGGTCGGAAGTGTCGTAGTCAGTGGAAACGGTTTCCGGGTTGCAGTTGACCATGATGGTCTCGTACCCGTCTTCGCGCAGAGCGAGGGCGGCGTGTACGCAGCAGTAGTCGAACTCGATGCCCTGACCGATACGGTTTGGACCACCGCCGAGGATGATGATCTTGTCGCGACCCGACGGCGCTGCTTCGCATTCTTCCTCGTAGGTCGAATACATATAGGCGGTATCAGTGGCGAACTCGGCAGCGCAAGTGTCAACGCGCTTATAGACCGGGAACACTTCCAGCTTGTGACGATGAGTCCGCAGGTTCTTCTCGGTAACACCCAGCAGCTTGGCCAGACGCTGATCGGAGAAGCCTTTGCGCTTGAGCTTGAACATCAGGTCGCGGTCGATCGAGGACAGACCGAGGGTCTTGACCTTCTCTTCTTCCTTGATCAGATCTTCGATCTGTACCAGGAACCACGGATCGATCATGTTCATGCCGAAAATCTCTTCGACAGTCATGCCGGCGCGGAAAGCGTCGGCCACGTACCAGATACGCTCGGCACCCGGCACGGTCAGTTCGCGCTTGAGCACGCTCATGCTTTCCGGATTGCTCAGGTCGAGCTTCTCGTCCAGGCCGCAAACGCCCACTTCCAGACCCCGCAGGGCTTTCTGCAGGGATTCCTGGAAAGTCCGGCCGATCGCCATGACCTCACCCACCGACTTCATCTGAGTGGTCAGACGCGCGTCAGCCTTAGCGAATTTTTCGAAAGCAAAGCGTGGCAGCTTGGTGACGACATAGTCGATCGACGGCTCGAAGGACGCCGGGGTCTTGCCGCCAGTGATGTCGTTCGACAGTTCGTCGAGGGTGTAGCCCACAGCCAGTTTGGCCGCGACTTTGGCGATCGGGAAACCGGTGGCCTTCGAAGCCAGGGCCGAAGAACGCGATACGCGCGGGTTCATTTCGATCACGACCATACGGCCAGTGTCCGGGCAGATACCGAATTGCACGTTGGAACCGCCGGTCTCGACGCCGATCTCGCGCAGTACCGCCAGGGAGGCGTTACGCAGGATCTGGTATTCCTTGTCGGTCAGGGTCTGAGCCGGGGCAACAGTGATCGAGTCACCGGTGTGCACGCCCATCGGGTCGAAGTTCTCGATCGAGCAGACGATGATGCAGTTGTCCTTTTTGTCACGGACAACTTCCATTTCATATTCTTTCCAGCCGATCAGCGATTCGTCGATCAGCAGCTCTTTGGTCGGCGACAGGTCCAGACCACGGGCGCAGATTTCTTCGAACTCTTCACGGTTGTAAGCGATACCGCCGCCGGTGCCGCCCATAGTGAACGACGGACGGATGATGCACGGGAAGCCGAGGGTTTCGAGAACCGCGTTGGCTTCTTCCATGCTGTGGGCGATACCGGAGCGCGGGCACGCCAGGCCGATGGACTTCATCGCCTTGTCGAAACGCGAACGGTCTTCAGCCTTGTCGATGGTGTCGGCGTTGGCGCCGATCATTTCCACACCGAACTTCTCCAGAACGCCTTCGCGCTCCAGGTCGAGGGCGCAGTTCAGAGCGGTCTGACCGCCCATGGTCGGCAGCAGTGCGTCTGGACGCTCTTTCTCGATGATCTTGGCAACGGTCTGCCACTTGATCGGTTCGATGTAAGTCGCGTCGGCCATCGACGGGTCGGTCATGATGGTGGCCGGGTTGGAGTTCACCAGGATGACGCGATAACCCTCTTCGCGCAGGGCTTTGCAAGCCTGGGCGCCGGAGTAGTCGAATTCGCAGGCCTGGCCGATAACGATCGGGCCAGCGCCGAGAATCAGGATGCTTTTAATGTCTGTACGTTTTGGCATGGGTTTGTCACTCAAATCCGCAGGTCAGTCGGCAAGCCGTCTTGATCGATTTCTGAAGCCTCGAAGGGGCCGCCGGTAGCGGGGCCACCCTCGAGGGGCTTCTCTCTACAGTCTCAAGGCGAACGCTTAGCGTCGCTTGGCCATCTCGTTGATGAAGCGGTCGAACAGTGGCGCCACATCGTTCGGGCCCGGGCTCGCTTCAGGGTGACCCTGGAAGCTGAACGCGCTCTTGTCGGTGCGCTCAATCCCTTGCAGGGTGCCGTCGAACAGCGATTTGTGGATCGCGCGAACGTTGGCTGGCAGGGTTACTTCGTCTACCGCAAAACCGTGGTTCTGGCTGGTGATCATCACGACGCCAGTGTCCAGATCTTGTACCGGGTGGTTGGCACCGTGGTGGCCGTGCCCCATTTTCAGGGTCTTGGCGCCGGAAGCCAAAGCCAGCAGCTGGTGACCGAGGCAGATGCCGAATACCGGAATTTCGGTTTCCAGCACTTCCTTGATCGCCTTGATGGCGTAGTCGCATGGCTCCGGGTCACCAGGGCCGTTGGACAGGAACACGCCATCCGGTTTCAGCGCCAGTACGTTGGCAGCAGGCGTTTGCGCCGGCACGACGGTGACGCGGCAGCCGCGTTCGACCAGCATGCGCAGGATGTTGACCTTGACACCGTAGTCGTAGGCAACCACGTGGTATGGCAGCTCGGAGGCTTCGATGGTCGCGTGGCTGTCGGTTTTCAGGTCCCAGACCGTCGAGCGCCATTCGTATTGCTTCTTGGTGCTGACGACTTTCGCCAGATCCATGCCCTTCAGACCCGGGAAGCCTTGCGCTGCGGCAATGGCGGCTTCTTCGGAGATGTTGTCGCCGGCCATAATGCAGCCGTTCTGGGCGCCTTTTTCCCGCAGGATGCGGGTCAGGCGACGGGTATCGATACCGGCGATTGCCACAACATTGTTGGCTTTCAGGTAATCGTCCAGGGACATCGTGTTACGCCAGTTGCTCGCCACGAGCGGCAGGTCGCGGATGACCAGACCGGCAGACCAGACGCGATCCGACTCGGCATCTTCCGGCGTGGTGCCGGTGTTGCCAATGTGCGGGTAGGTCAGGGTAACGATCTGTTGGGCGTAGGAAGGATCGGTAAGGATTTCCTGATAGCCGGTCATTGCGGTGTTGAACACCACCTCACCAACGGTTTGACCGTCGGCACCAATGGCTTCGCCGCGAAAAATGCTGCCATCAGCAAGGGCAAGTATGGCTGGCTTAGTCAAGAAGACCTCCCGTAAATAACGCATGAAAGGGCGATCGCAGGTTGTAAAAAAGCGGAATGACGTATGGACACGTCACCCCGCTTGTTCACTGAATAATTCTGCGCGCTTTTAGTGGACACACTAAAGCTGTAGCTTACAGAAAAAGGCTTTTTTGGTCTACCGCCAATGAGCCCGAAAGGGCAGAGAATGCGACAGGGCGTCGCTTGGCGGAAATAACCGGGCTCAAACCTGTGGTTTGAACCCGGTTTCTATAGCATTTAATGCAGGTCGAGCACGTCTTGCATGTCGTAAAGGCCCGGCGCGCGACCCTCCAGCCACAACGCAGCGCGCACCGCTCCCTTGGCGAAGGTCATGCGACTGGAAGCCTTGTGCGTGATTTCGAGCCGCTCACCTTCACAGGCGAACAGCACCGTGTGATCACCGACCACATCCCCACCGCGCACCGTGGCAAAACCAATGGTTTCACGCTCGCGTACACCGGTGTGCCCTTCACGCCCATAGACCGCAACCTTCTGCAGATCACGATCCAGCGCGCTGGCAATCACTTCACCCATGCGCAACGCCGTACCCGACGGCGCATCGATCTTGTGCCGGTGATGCGCTTCGATGATTTCGATATCCGCATCATCACCCAGCACTCGCGCAGCCATATCAAGCAGCTTCAGCGACAGATTCACCCCGACACTGAAGTTGGCGGCGAACACGATGGGAATATCCTTGCCCGCCTCGGCCAACAGATGTTTCTGCGCAGCATCCAGCCCAGTCGTGCCGATCACCATGGCCTTGCCTGCCTTACGACAGAAGGCCAGGTTTTTTAGCATGACTTCAGGCAGCGTGAAATCGATCAGCACATCGAACTCGTCAGCGACTGATTCGACATGACCAGACAACGGCACGCCGATTCGCCCCAGCGATGCCAACTCACCGGCATCGACGCCGATCAGCGTGCTGCCCGGGCGAACGATCGCGGCAGTCAGCCCGGTCAGCGGCGCGCGCTGCTGCACGGCCTCGACCAGAATCTTACCCATGCGCCCGGCGGCGCCCATCACTGCAATACGTCGCATGCCGACTCCTTACAAATCGCCGAAGAAGCGCTTTACACCGTCGAACCAACCGGTGGTTTTCGGCGAATGACTGTTGTCATCGGCCAACGAGCTGCGGAACTCTTCCAGCAATTCACGTTGACGACGGTTCAGGTTGACCGGGGTTTCGACGGCCACACGACACATCAGGTCGCCCGCACCACCGCCACGCACTGGCGCCACGCCTTTACCGCGGACGCGGAACTGCTTGCCGGTCTGCGTGCCTTCGGGGATTTTCAGTTTGACGCGACCGTCGAGGGTCGGAATCTCCAGCTCGCCGCCCAACGCTGCATCGACAAAGCTGATCGGTACTTCGCAGAACAAATGCTTGCCGTCACGCTGGAAGATGTCGTGTTCGCGGACGTTGATGACCACGTACAGATCGCCAGTCGGACCACCCTGAGTCCCCGCCTCGCCTTCACCAGACAGACGGATGCGATCGCCAGTATCAACGCCGGCCGGTACTTTGACCGACAGGGTTTTGTACTCTTCGACACGACCGTCGCCATGGCAGGAATCGCACGGATCGGAAATGATCTTGCCTTGGCCATGGCAGCGCGGGCAGGTCTGTTGAACCGAAAAGAAGCCTTGCTGCATGCGCACCTGACCGATGCCGCCGCACGTCGGGCACGTCGAAGGCGACGAGCCTTTCTTGGCGCCCGAGCCATCGCACGGCTTGCAATTGACCAGTGTCGGCACGCGGATATTCACCGAGGTGCCACGCACTGCTTCTTCCAGATTCAGCTCCAGGGTGTAGCGCAAATCGCTGCCACGCTGCGCGCCGCCACGGGAACCGCCGCGACCGCCGCCGAAGAAGTCACTGAAGACATCGCCAAAGATGTCAGAGAAATTCTGACCACCGAAACCGGCACCGCCGCCACCCATGCTCGGATCTATACCGGCATGCCCATACTGGTCATACGCAGCGCGCTTGCTCGAGTCGGACAGCACTTCGTAGGCCTCGTTGGCCTCTTTGAACAGATCTTCCGACGCTTTGTCATCGGGATTACGGTCCGGGTGATGCTTCATCGCCAGACGACGGTAAGCCTTCTTCAGGTCCGCATCGCTTGCGCCACGCTCAACACCCAACACTTCGTAATAGTCACGCTTTGCCATAAGTTCTTCGCACTCTTGAGGACGTTCGGCAAACCCCTCCTGAGGATGGCCAAACTCGTTGAGCCCCAATACAGGCCCGGACCCAACTCACGTCAATTCAACGATCCTGGTCTTTGATTCATGCGGTACTTTCGGCGCGAAAAGCAGGAGCATTCCCGGCCATACCACCAACACGCGAACCTTGTCGCATGCTGTAAAAATTCGCGTATTCCAGATACGCCAACGCGGGAGCAAGCTCCCGCGCGGCGACATCCTACCAGTCACCGCCTGAAGGCAGTCAACCGGGCGACCAACAACTTACTTTTGGTCTTTGACTTCTTCGAACTCGGCATCGACAACATCGTCAGCTTTTTCAGCTTTCTCGTCGTGCGGCGCCGCGCCTTCAGCAGGCTGAGCCTGTTCGGCGTACATCTTCTGAGCAACCGGAGCGGAGACTTTCGACAGCTCTTCGACTTTCGCTTCGATGGCAGCCTTGTCGTCGCCTTTCACAGCGGCTTCCAGAGCAACCACGGCAGCTTCGATCGCAGTCTTCTCTTCGGCGGTAACTTTGTCACCCGCGTCAGCGATCATTTTGCGAGTCGAGTGAACCAGTGCATCACCCTGGTTACGGGCGCCCGCCAGCTCTTCGAACTTGCGGTCTTCCTCGGCATTCGCCTCGGCGTCACGCACCATGCGCTCGATTTCTTCGTCGGACAGGCCGGAGTTGGCCTTGATCACGATCGACTGAGTCTTGCCGGTCGCCTTGTCTTTCGCGCCGACGTGCAGGATGCCGTTTGCGTCGATGTCGAAGGTTACTTCGATCTGCGGCACGCCACGTGGTGCAGGTGGAATGTCGGCCAGGTCGAACTTGCCCAAGGACTTGTTCTGCGTGGCTTGCTTACGCTCGCCTTGCAGGACGTGGATGGTCACGGCGCCCTGGTTGTCGTCGGCAGTCGAGAACACTTGCGATTTCTTGGTAGGAATCGTGGTGTTTTTCTCGATCAGCGCGGTCATCACGCCACCCATGGTTTCAATACCCAGGGTCAGCGGGCTGACGTCGAGCAGCAGAACGTCTTTCACGTCACCGGCCAGAACGGCGCCCTGGATAGCAGCACCCATGGCAACAGCTTCGTCCGGGTTAACGTCTTTACGCGCTTCTTTACCGAAGAAATCGGTCACCAGCTTCTGTACCAGCGGCATACGGGTCTGACCACCGACCAGAATCACGTCGTTGATCGCGCCAACGTCCAGACCTGCGTCTTTCATGGCGATGCGGCAAGGCTCGATGGTGCGCTGAACCAGGTCTTCAACCAGTGCTTCGAGCTTGGAACGCGAAATTTTCACGTTCAAGTGCTTAGGACCGGTGGCATCTGCAGTGATGTACGGCAGGTTGACGTCGGTCGACTGAGCGGACGACAGCTCGATCTTGGCTTTCTCAGCGGCTTCTTTCAGGCGCTGCATGGCCAGCGGGTCACCTTTAAGGTTCATGCCGCTTTCTTTCTTGAATTCGTCAACGAGGTAGTCGATCAGACGAATGTCGAAGTCTTCACCGCCCAGGAACGTGTCACCGTTGGTGGCCAACACTTCAAACTGGTGCTCGCCATCAACTTCAGCGATCTCGATTACCGATACGTCGAACGTACCGCCACCCAGGTCGTAAACGATCACGGTGTGATCGCCCTTGGCCTTGTCCATACCGTAAGCCAGAGCAGCTGCGGTTGGTTCGTTGATGATGCGTTTAACGTCCAGACCCGCGATGCGGCCGGCGTCTTTGGTCGCCTGACGCTGGCTGTCGTTGAAGTAGGCCGGAACAGTGATCACTGCTTCGGTGACTTCTTCGCCGAGATAATCTTCGGCGGTCTTTTTCATCTTTTTCAGGATTTCAGCCGAGATTTGTGGCGGTGCCATTTTCTGGCCGTTCACTTCAACCCAAGCGTCGCCGTTGTCAGCCTTGGCGATTTTGTAAGGAACCATCTGGATGTCTTTCTGCACAACTTCTTCGTCGAAACGACGACCGATCAGACGCTTTACGGCGTACAGGGTGTTGTGCGGGTTGGTGACGGCCTGACGCTTGGCAGACTGACCAACCAGAATTTCGCCATCGTTGGCGTAAGCGATGATCGACGGCGTGGTACGCGCGCCTTCAGCGTTTTCAATAACTTTTGCCTTGCCGTTTTCCAGCACGGAGACGCAGGAGTTGGTAGTCCCCAGGTCGATACCGATAATTTTGCCCATGTTAACTCTCCCGAAACTTTGGATTTGGATGCCGCAGCAGTGGTGGCTGACTGCGGTAGCACTTAAACGCTTGACTTCTAAATGGGGGCCTTGCGGCTAATTTCAAGCCTGCTCATCAATAGAAGGCGAAACTGGCGCTGGTGCCTTGCTGACCACGACCATGGCCGGGCGCAGCAGGCGACCGTTGAGCTGATAGCCCTTCTGGAACACCTTCAAAACGCTGTTCGGCTCGACGTCTGCGCTTTCCTGCATGGCCATTGCCTGATGCTGAACGGCGTTGAACGGTTCGCCATGCGGATCGATCGCTTCAAGCTGATAACGCTTGAGGGTGTCGTGGAACATTTTCAGGGTCAGCTCGATACCTTCGCGCATCGGACGAATGCTTTCGTCGTCCGGGTTCGACAACTCGAGGCCGCGCTCCAGGCTGTCGACGATTGGCAGCAGGTCGCTGGCGAATTTTTCCAGCGCAAACTTGTGCGCCTTCTCCACGTCCTGCTCGGCACGACGACGGACGTTCTGCAGATCGGCAGCAACACGCAGAGACTGATCCTGCGCGGCGGCCAATTGCTCTTCGAGCACTTGTACACGGGTCGCCAGGTCGTCACCCGAACCCTCGGGCGCCTGATTGGCTTCTGGGTTTTGCTTATCTACTGTCTGTTCGTCAGCCATAGAATTCTCCTTTCAATATCGTCCGCGAGTTCGACTCGCGCTTCTGCCCCGATATATGGGGCCGCAAAATCAGTCTTCAAGGGGCTCAAGCATTAACCCTACAAAAAAGTGCTGCTTTTTTTCATTCCTCGATGTGCTAAGCATTTGCATTGCTCAAGCGAATCGACCTAAGTGAGGGCATTGTCAGCCCTGAACAAAACACTGTATAAATAACCAGACCTAAAGCCTGGGAGCGGCCTTTATGCTGGTGCACCTGTCCGTACATAACTACGCCATCGTTGAACATCTCGATCTTGAACTTGATCGCGGGATGAGCGTGATCACAGGGGAAACCGGCGCCGGCAAGTCGATCATGCTCGACGCCCTGGGCCTGACCCTTGGCGATCGTGCTGACAGCGGAGTCGTCCGCCCGGGCGCCGACAAGGCCGATATCCTGGCAACCTTCGACCTGGCCGATATCCCCGAAGCCAGCGCCTGGCTGGCCGAGCGCGATCTGGACATCGACGGGCCGTGCATCCTGCGCCGGGTCATCACTTCGGAAGGACGCTCTCGTGGCTATATCAACGGTACGCCCTGCCCACTTGGCGATCTAAAGTCCCTTGGCGAACTGCTGATCGATATCCACAGCCAGCACGAACACCAGTCTCTTCTGAAAACCGATACCCATCGTCGCCTGCTGGACGAATACGCTGGCGCGACCGACCTTGCCCGCCAGGTACAACTGGCGGCGCAGCGCTGGCGTCAGACTCGTCAGGAGCTGGAGCGTCTCTCCAACTCCGGCGACGAACAACGCGCTCGCCATCAACTGCTCAGCTACCAACTCGAAGAACTCGAAAACCTCGGGCTCGGCGATAACGAACTCGAACAGCTGGAGCAGGAACACAAGAACCTGACCAATGCTGAAACCCTGCTCGGCATTTGCCGACAAGTGGTCGAGCAATGCAGCGAAAGTGATTCCGGGAATGTGTTGAATGCGTTGACCGCCAGCCTTAATCGTCTGTCGAGCGTGAACAATTCCGTTGGCGCCCTCGGCGAAGCCAGCAGTTTGTTGACCAGCGCACAGATTCAGGTCGAAGAGGCTGTCGGTGAACTTAATCGCTTCCTTGATAACTTCGACGCCGACCCGGCACGCCTGCAATATCTGGAAGAGCGCCTCGACGCCATTTACACGCTGGCGCGCAAGCATCGGATCCAGCCGAACGAAGTCAGTGAAATGCAGCAAAAACTGCTGGATGAAATTGAAACGCTCAATGCCAATGACGAATCCATTGAGCGATTGGGCGAAGAGTTGGCCTCCTATGCCCGCCACTACCAGGAAAAGGCACGGGAGCTGAGCGATTTGCGCCATCAGGCAGCCGACAGCCTGGCCAGTGCAGTGGAGTTGGAGATTCAGCGTCTGGGCATGCCTGGTGGTCGATTCACCATTGAGCTGCGCGCCAACAGCAGCGACGAACTCTTGCCTAATGGCCTGGAACAAGTCGAATTGCTGGTGAGCGCCAACCCCGGCCAACCGCTGAAGGCGCTGGCCAAAGTCGCATCCGGTGGTGAGCTTTCGCGGATCAGCCTGGCAATCCAGGTAATCACTGCGCAGACCTCCCGTGTTCCAACTCTGGTGTTCGACGAAGTCGACGTGGGCATCGGCGGCCCGACGGCTGAAATTGTCGGCCAGTTACTGCGTCGACTTGGTGAGCGCGGTCAGGTATTGACCGTCACGCACTTGCCGCAAGTGGCAGCTCAGGGGCATCAGCATCTGTTCGTACACAAGGTACGCGGGGAAGAGGCAACACACACCGCCGTCTCCAAGCTGAGCAAGAACGACCGTATAGAAGAAGTGGCACGGATGCTCGGCGGTATCGATCTGACCAAAGAGTCTTTGGCGCACGCGAAAAAGATGGTCGTCACCGCAAAAGTTTAAGAATGGCAGAAAGCACGAAGGCGACCCTTGGGTCGCCTTCGCTCGTTTCGCGAACCTGAAATTCGCGCGACATGCTTACTTTTTCTTGCGTACGTACAGCACCAGATTGTGATCAACCATCTCAAAGCCATGCTTCTCGACGATCGACTTCTGAAGTTTTTCGATTTCTTCGTCGAAGAACTCGATCACTTCACCGGACTCCACGTCGACCATATGGTCGTGGTGGCCACCGTCAGCCAACTCAAACACTGCGTGGCCGCCGTCGAAGTTATGACGGACCACCAGGCCAGCGGCTTCGAACTGGGTCAGAACACGGTAAACCGTGGCCAGACCGACGTCCTCGCCCGCCTCCATCAACGCCTTGTAGACGTCCTCGGCACTCATGTGACGCTGCTCTGTAGAGTCGAGCATTTGCAGGATCTTGACCCGTGGCAGGGTCACTTTGAGGCCAGCTTTGCGTAGTTCGCTATTTTCAACCATGGTCAGCTTTCTCGCGATGCTGCTTCGCAGCTTCTCTTAATACGGGTATGATCGGCGTTTACGTTGTCCCAGCCAAGATAGTGGAAGTCGCCCACCGATGCAAAACACCAAGCTCTTGCTAACCAGTTTCACCTTTGTGGGACTGCTCGCACTCGCCGGTTGTTCATTCCCCGGGGTTTACAAAATCGACATCCAGCAGGGCAATGTCGTCACGCAGGACATGATAGACCAGTTACGCCCGGGAATGACCCGGCCGCAAGTACGGTTTATCATGGGCAACCCTCTGCTTGCCGACACGTTCCATGCCGATCGCTGGGATTATCTGTATAGCCTGCAACCTGGTGGCGGTGAACGTCAGCAGGAACGCATGAGTGTTATTTTCAACTCAAACGACCAGCTCGTCAGCCTGTCCGGTGACTTTATGCCGGGCGTGAGCCGTGACGAAGCCATTCTCGGCAAGGACAGTGGCACCAACGTGACCGCTCCTGCTGAAAACGCCGAGGAGCCAACACCGGAAAAACCGGCCAAGCCAGGTTCCTTGCTGGATCAGATCCAGAAGGACGTCGATGGTGTAGAAACCGTTCCGGTTCCGACGCCAGAGCCGCTGGACACCTCGCCGCAATAATTTGCGACGCAATAAAAAACCCGGAAATTCCGGGTTTTTTATTGCCTGCCGTTTGGCTTCTTACTGATTCCGGGCTTTTGCCTCAGCGGCCTTGGCAGCACGCAAACGCCGCACCTCTTTCGGATCGGCGAGCAACGGCCGGTAAATTTCGATGCGATCCCCAGCCTGAATCAGGCGAACCTCTGGATCAGCGATTACTTTGCCGAAGATCCCCACGGGGCATTCGGCCAGATCAAGCTCAGGGAACTCGTCGCCAATTCCGGACTTGAGCAAGGCATCACGCACCGTTACCCCTTCGGGAACACTGACCGTGCGCAAGACCTGACGATCAACGGCCGCGTACACGACCTCTATTTCGATCACCGACTCAACCATGCATCTGTTTGGCACGCTGACAGAATGCATCCACCAGCGTGTTCGCAGCCTGATTGAACAGCGGCCCCAGCGTGGCTCGCACCAACGGCCCGGCATAGTCGAACGACAGATCCAGGCTGATCTTGCAGGCCTTCTCGTTCAGTACCTTGAATACCCAGACGCCATGCAACTGATTGAACGGGCCTTCTTCAAGGTTCATCTCGATGGATTGCCCCGGCACCAGCGTATTGCGCGTCACGAAATGCTGACTGAGGCCGCCCTTGGCTACGCCGACACTTGCACGCATATGCTCAGGCGAGCTCTCCAGTACCTCGGCAGACGAGCACCACGGCAGAAATTCCGGATAACGCGCCACGTCATTGACCAGGTCGTAGAGAAATTGCGCCGGGTAAGGCAGCAGCGCCGATCGTTGAATATGTGTCGTCATGTAAGCGTTACTTCCAGAGCTGAGCGGCAAACACTACAAGAATGCCGATGGGCGCCACATAGCGCATCAAGAACAGGGACAGGGCGAACAGCGCCGGATTGCGGATCGACAACTCGTCGCGCACTGCTTCACGGCCCATCACCCAGCCTGCAAACAACACGAAACACAAACCACCGAGTGGCAACATGATCCGCGAGGTGAAGAAGTCGATCACGCCGAAGAAGTCCAGACCGCTTGCCGCACCCCATTGATAGAGGTGGAACATCCCGCCTTCGTTCACGAAAAACTTGGCTTGCTTCCAGATATTGAAGGAAAACACCGTGCCCAGACCGACGAACCAGCAGGTAAAAGCCAACCAGAATGTGACCCAAGCGCGGCTGATTTTCGTGCGTTCAACCAGGTACGCGACCATCGGCTCCAGCAGGGAAATCGCCGAACTCCAGGCGGCAACCGCCACCAGCACGAAGAACACTACCCCCATCAACTGGCCGAACGCTACGTTACCAAAGGCAAATGGCAGACTGACGAACATCAGGCCAGGGCCTTCGCTCGGGTTCAGCCCCGCGGCGAACACGATAGGAAACAAGGCCAGACCGGCCACCAGCGATACAAACGTATCGAGCAGCGCCACACCGACGACCGTGCCAGATAGCGACGAATTCTTCGGCATGTAAGCACCGTAGATCATGATCGAACCGACGCCGACGCTCAGCGAAAAGAATGCGTGCCCCATCGCTGGGAGCAACCCGTCGAGGACTTTTTCCGGGTGGAAGTCGAACATGAAATGCACGCCTTCCATGAAATGCCCGGTGGTCATGCTGTAGCCGAGCAGCACCAGAATCATCACAAACAGCAACGGCATCATGATTCGCAAGCTGCGTTCAAGCCCGGCGACCACGCCTTTGGCGATCACCAGCGCCGACAGCAGCATGAAAATCGTGTGCCAAAGTGTCAGGCGCCACGGATCAGCGATCACATTGCCGAAGTAGGCACCGACCTGAGCGGCCGTGGCACCTTGAAAGTCGCCACGCCCCATGTCGATGATGTAATCCAGCGACCAACCGCCGACCACACTGTAGAAAGACAGGATCAACAACGCCGTGATCATCCCGGCGAACGCGCCCCACGACCACTTGCCCGAATGCCCGGCTTCTACCGCCAGCACCTTCAAAGCGTTGGCCGGACTCTGCCGCGCACGCCGCCCGATCAGGGTTTCAGCCAACATGACCGGGATCCCGATCAACGCGATACATGCCAGAAACATCAGCACAAAGGCACCGCCGCCGTAGACCCCGACCATGTACGGGAACTTCCAGATACTACCCAGTCCCACGGCCGAACCGGTCGCGGCGAGTATGAATACCCAGCGGCTAGCCCAACTGCCGTGGACAGAAACCTTGTCTGTCGACATCGTTTATCACGCCCAAGCGTTAGAAAAAGAGGCCGCATTGTCCGGGATTCACTCAACCTGCTCAAGCACGCAGCATCACCGTAGCCGACAGCCGTTTATCTCCATATAATGCCGCCCCTATGGCTAAACAGAAGAAACACCCTACAGGGACCATCGCGCAGAACAAAAAGGCGCGACACGATTACTTCATCGAGCATAAGTTCGAGGCTGGTCTGGTCCTGGCCGGCTGGGAAGTAAAAAGTCTGCGGGCAAGCAAGCTGCAACTGGTCGACAGTTACGTGCTGCTCAAGGATGGCGAAGCATGGCTGCTCGGCAGTCATATCACGCCTCTGATGACCGCCAGCACCCACGTCATCGCTGACCCGACGCGCACGCGCAAGTTGCTGCTCAACCGCCGAGAGCTGGAAAAGCTCGCCGCGGCAGTGCAGCAAAAGGGTTACGCCTGCGTATGCCTGTCCTGGTACTGGAGCAAGCACATGGTCAAGTGCGAGATTGCTCTGGGCAAGGGCAAGAAGGAATACGACAAGCGTGACACCGAGCGCGAACGCGACGCCGGTCGAGAGTTGCAGCGTGCTGTGCGCAACAAGGGCAAGGAAGATTAATTTCTTCTGCCTTTAGAGCGTATTCGCGAGCAAGCTCGCTCCCACCTTGGAATGCATTTCAAATGGGGGAGCGAGCTTGCTCGCGAACGCTATTGCAGCATTACCACAGAAACCACTAATCACATCCCCTTGCGCCGCTCCGCCCGAGCCATGCGCTGAACTTCCTGCCGCACCTCCTCCAGCACTTCCTGCACATACAAAATGTGGCGACTGGAAACTTCCCGCGCCTGCTCCGCACGCCCCTCAATAATCGCCAGATACAATTCCCGATGCTGGGTGATCAGCATGTCGCGGGTTTCTGTGCGCTGTTTATACATGCCGCCGATGTTGGTCACGACGTTACGCTTGAGCAGATCAAACAACCCGCGAATCGTGTGCAACAACACCGCGTTATGACTGGCCTCGGCAATCGCGAGATGAAACTTCGCGTCCGCCGCGCCCTCTTCCACCCGACTCACTTCGTCATGACGCGAATAGCAGTCCTGTAACTCTTCGAACGCCGCAGTCAGCCGTTCGCGATCCACATCGGTCGCGCGCAATGCAGCGTAATAGGCGCACGATGCCTCCAGGGTATGCCGGAATTCCAGCAAATCGCGCTGCGCCTCAGGATTGCTTTCGAGCAGTTGCAGCAGCGGATCGCTGAACGTCGAACCCAGCGATTCCACCACGTAGTTGCCACCGCCCTGCTTGCTGACCAGCAACCCCTTGGCCGCCAGTTTCTGAATCGCTTCGCGCAACGATGGACGTGAAACCCCGAACTGCTCAGCCAGCGCGCGTTCAGCCGGCAGCCGCTCACCGGACTTCAGCGTGCCCTCGAGGATCATCCCCTCGAGCCGCTCGACAATATCGTCAGACAAACGGCGCTGACGTATCTGATCAAACCCCATAACTCACTTCTCCACGAGCCCGACCGCTCGCCGGGCTCTCTATTCTGGCCTATTGGCGCCATCACGACACCTACCAGACGACACCGCCCGAACCGAATCAGATGACGTCTGCACCGCTTATTCGACAAAAGTTTCAGGGCGACAAATTGACACACCCACATCAAGGCTTTTACCCTAGCCAACAGCGATTGTAAATTGGTCTTACCAATTAACCAAGAACGCTGACAGTGACTGACCAACAACAATTAGGGGCCACCCCATATGCAAACCTGGCAACAGATCTACAGCCCGCTCGGCAGTCTTGGCGTTTCCGCTCTCGCGGCCGTCATTCCCATCGTTTTCTTCTTCCTCGCGTTGGCGGTGTTCCGCCTCAAAGGTCATGTGGCCGGCAGCATCACGCTCGCCTTGTCCATCGCCGTGGCCATTTTCGCCTTCCAGATGCCGGTCGACATGGCGTTTGCCGCTGCCGGTTATGGCTTCGCCTATGGTTTATGGCCGATTGCCTGGATCATTGTCGCGGCGGTGTTTCTGTACAAGCTGACGGTCAAAAGTGGTCAGTTCGAAGTTATTCGCAGCTCCGTACTGTCGATTACTGATGACCAGCGCCTGCAGGTGCTGCTGATCGGTTTCTGCTTCGGTGCATTCCTGGAAGGTGCCGCCGGTTTCGGTGCGCCGGTCGCGATTACCGCTGCACTCCTTGTAGGCCTGGGCTTCAACCCGCTGTACGCCGCAGGCCTGTGCCTGATCGCCAACACCGCGCCGGTTGCGTTTGGCGCCCTGGGGATTCCGATCATCGTGGCCGGCCAGGTCACCGGCATCGACGCCTTCAAAATCGGCGCCATGACCGGTCGCCAGCTACCGCTGCTGTCGCTATTCGTGCCGTTCTGGCTAGTGTTCATGATGGACGGCATGCGCGGCGTACGTGAAACGTGGCCGGCCGCGCTGGTGGCGGGCCTTAGCTTTGCCATCACTCAGTACTTCACTTCGAACTTCATCGGCCCGGAACTGCCGGACATCACCTCGGCCCTGGCCAGCCTGATCTCGCTGACCCTGTTCCTGAAAATCTGGCAGCCAAAACGTACCGCTGGCGCGCAAATCGCCGGCGCGACGTCCAGCGCCGCCATCACCGGCAGCGTCGGCGGTTTCGGCCAGAAGCGCGCCACCGCGGTTTCGCCTTACAGCCTCTGGGAAATTTTCATCGCCTGGTCGCCGTTCCTGATCCTCACCGTGCTGGTGACAATCTGGACGCTCAAGCCTTTCAAAGCCATGTTCGCTGCCGGCGGCTCGATGTACGCGTGGGTGTTCAACTTCGCGATTCCGCACCTTGATCAATTGGTGATCAAGACTGCACCGATCGTGGCCGCACCGACCGCCATTCCAGCCGTGTTCAAACTTGATCCGATTTCTGCGACCGGCACGGCGATTTTCTTCTCCGCACTGATCTCGATGCTGGTACTGAGGATCAATTTCAAAACTGGTCTGACCACTTTTAAAGAGACCCTCTACGAACTGCGCTGGCCTATTCTGTCGATTGGCATGGTCTTGGCGTTCGCGTTCGTCACCAACTATTCCGGCATGTCCTCGACCATGGCTCTGGTGCTGGCAGGTACTGGCGCAGCGTTCCCGTTCTTCTCGCCGTTCCTGGGCTGGCTGGGCGTATTCCTCACCGGTTCCGACACCTCGTCCAACGCCCTTTTCAGTTCGCTGCAAGCCACCACCGCGCACCAGATCGGCGTCAACGACACCCTGCTGGTCGCGGCAAACACCAGCGGCGGCGTCACCGGCAAGATGATCTCGCCACAATCGATCGCCGTGGCCTGCGCCGCGACCGGTCTGGTTGGCAAGGAGTCGGATCTGTTCCGCTTCACCCTCAAGCACAGCCTATTCTTTGCAACGATCGTCGGCTTGATCACGCTGGCTCAGGCCTACTGGCTCACCGGCATGCTGGTGCACTAAACCTACAAGAAGACTACAAGCAACATGGAAATAACCGACGCCGGTTTGTGATTCCGGCGTCAGCAATTCACAACCCGGTCTGTAAGGCTGCTGAAAGCAACACTCTTTATATTCAGCAGCCTCAGCGGACGGATAACCGGGACAACCCGGAGACACGCCTGATGAGCGAGCTTTTTTACAACGCCGTGCCGAACGCGACCCGCGTGGCACCGCCACTGCCCGAACCTCGGCAATACCCCAGCGAGAAACCGTCGCGGGTCTATCTGTTCGGGACGTGTGTGGTCGATCTGTTCTACCCCGAAGCCGGGATGGACGCGATCCACTTGCTGGAGCGCGAAGGGATTCGGGTCGAGTACCCGCAAGGGCAAAGTTGCTGCGGACAACCGGCCTACACCTCCGGTTACACCGAGCAGGCGCGGACGGTGGCGCGCTCGCAACTGGCACTGTTCGCCGGGGATTATCCGGTGGTGGTGCCATCGGGCTCCTGCGCTGGCATGTTGCGCGAGCACTACGCCGACTTGTTCAAGGAAGAGCCAGAAACCTTGAAACAGGTTCAGGCCCTCGCGGCACGCACCTACGAATTGGCAGAGTTTCTGCTGTTCGTCTGCAAAGTGCAGCTCAAGGACAGCGGCGAGCCGGTAAAAGTCGCGCTGCACACGTCGTGCTCCGCGCGTCGCGAGATGAACACCCACCTGCACGGCCGCGAGTTGTTGGCGCAGTTGAGCAACGTGGAACGGGTCAACCACGACCACGAAAGCGAATGCTGTGGCTTCGGCGGGACATTCAGCGTCCGAATGCCAGACATTTCCGGTGCAATGGTGGCTGACAAGACCCGGGCGTTGAAGGAATCCGGCGCACACAGGATTTTGAGTGCCGACTGCGGCTGCTTGATGAACATCAACGGCTCGCTGGAGAAACAACAGGAAGCGTTGCGCGGCCAACATCTGGCCAGTTTCCTGTGGCAACGAACCGGAGGTGCGCAATGAGCACTTCCGCGATTATTCCTACGGTTGCCGTAGAAGAAGATTTCCGCACCCGGGCGCACAACGCCTTGGGTGACCCGCAGTTACGGAACAATTTCCGCACTGCCATGGATTCACTGATGTCCAAGCGGGCAGCGGCTTTTGGCGATGCCCACGAAAGAGAACATTTGCGCGCACTGGGCAACTCGATCAGAGCCCGCGCGCTCTCCAAGTTGCCCGACCTGCTCGAGCAACTGGAACAGAACCTGACCCGCAACGGTGTGACAGTGCACTGGGCGGAAACGGTGGACGAGGCCAATGGCATCGTCTTATCGATCATCCGTGCTCATGAGGCGCGGCAAGTGATCAAGGGCAAATCGATGGTCAGCGAAGAGATGGAGATGAACCATTTCCTCGAGGCTCAAGACATTGAATGTCTGGAGTCCGACATGGGGGAATACATCGTCCAGCTCGACCACGAGAAGCCTTCACACATTATTATGCCGGCGATCCACAAGAATGCCGGTCAGGTCGCGTCCTTGTTCCACGACAAACTTGGCGTGGAATACACCAAGGACGTTGACCAACTCATTCAGATCGGTCGCAGAGTCCTGCGGCAGAAATTCTTCGAAGCGGACATCGGCGTTTCCGGTGTCAACTTCGCCGTGGCCGAAACCGGTACCCTGCTGCTGGTGGAAAACGAAGGCAACGGCCGGATGACTACCACTGTGCCGCCGGTGCACATCGCCGTCACCGGCATCGAAAAAGTCGTCGAAAATCTGCGCGACGTGGTGCCGCTGCTATCGCTGCTGACCCGTTCGGCGCTGGGCATTCCGATCACCACTTACGTCAACATGATTTCCGGCCCGCGCAAGGAGCATGAACTCGACGGCCCGCAAGAAGTGCATCTGGTGCTGCTCGACAACGGTCGCAGCCAGGCCTTTGCCGACAGCGAATTGCGCCAGACCCTGAACTGCATTCGCTGCGGCGCCTGTATGAATCATTGCCCGGTCTACACGCGAATCGGCGGCCACGCCTATGGGGAGGTTTACCCCGGCCCTATAGGAAAAATCATCACCCCACACATGGTCGGCCTGGCCAAGGTGCCGGATCACCCGAGTGCGTCTTCGCTGTGCGGTGCCTGCGGTGAAGTGTGTCCGGTAAAAATTCCTATCCCCGCGCTGCTACGTCGCCTACGCGAAGAAAACGTCAAAGCCCCGGACAGCCCTCATAAAGTAATGCGCGGTCAGGGCAGCAAGTATTCGCGCAAGGAACGCTTTATCTGGAACGCCTGGGCCAGGCTCAATAGCTCGCCAACGCTGTACCGGCTGTTCGGCTTTTTCGCCACGCGCTTGCGCGCCCTCACGCCCAACAATGTTGGCCCATGGACGCAGAATCACAGCGCCCCCAAACCCGCCGCCCGCTCACTGCACGACATGGCCCGCGAGCACTTGGCCAAACAGGGAGACCGCTGATGAGCGCCAAGCAAAATATCCTCGGCAAACTGCGCAAAAGTCTGATCGGCGCCACGCCGATTGCCGACGATTTCGACGTAGAACTGGTAACTCAGCCATACACCTACAGCGCCGACCAGCGCATTCCGCAATTGCGCAAATTGATGGAAGCGGTCCATACCGAGATCCATCTGACGTGCGATGAGGAATGGCCTGCACTGCTCGCACAATTGCTGCACGACCGTCAGTTGCCGAGCCTGCTGATCGCGCCGACGACACCTCACGGTGCAAAAATCACACAACACTGGGCGAACAATCCTGATCTGCCGGCACTGAAATCCTACGACCGGCCGATGGAAGAATGGAAAGCCGAACTGTTCAACGACGCTCCGGCCAGTCTCACCGGCACCCTGGGTGCAATTGCCGCCACGGGCAGCCTGATTCTCTGGCCAACCCGCGAAGAACCACGCCTGATGAGCCTGGTACCGCCCGTACATTTCGCCCTGCTCAAGGCCAGCGAAATTCGCGACAACTTTTACCAGGTGCAACAGGAATTCCAATGGGCCCAAGGCATGCCGACCAACGCGTTGCTGGTGTCCGGCCCGTCGAAAACCGCTGACATCGAGCAAGTACTGGCCTACGGCGCCCACGGCCCGAAAGACCTCGTGGTGCTGATTCTGGAGGACCAATGACGCTTCCGGCGAATTTCCTGCGTGATGCGCAACAACTGATTCCGGCGGATCGCCGCTTCGACGATCCGCTGTCGACATTGGCCTTCGGCACCGACGCCAGTTTTTATCGACTGATTCCGCAACTGGTGATCCGCGTTGAATCCGAAGATGAAGTGGTGAAGCTGCTGCAATTGGCGCAGCGCGATCATGTGCCGGTGACCTTTCGCGCGGCCGGCACCAGTCTCTCCGGCCAGGCGATCAGCGATTCGGTGCTGATCGTGCTTGGGGATAACTGGAACGCTCGCGAAATACGTGGCCAAGGCACGCAAATCCGTCTGCAGCCGGGGGTCATCGGCGCGCAGGCCAATGCGTGGCTGGCGCCATTCGGACGCAAGATCGGCCCGGACCCGGCCTCGATCAACGCCTGCAAAATCGGCGGCATCGTCGCCAACAACGCCAGCGGCATGTGCTGTGGCACCGCACAAAACACTTATCACACGCTGGCAGGCATTCGCTTGGTACTGGCCGACGGCACGCGACTTGATACTGAAGACGCCGCCAGCGTCGCGGCGTTTCGTGCAAGCCATGGTGATCTGCTAGATCGCTTGGCGACGTTGAGCCGCGAGACCCGCGCCAATGCCGAACTGGCTGCCAGAATCCGCCACAAATATCGTCTGAAAAATACCACCGGCCTGTCGCTCAACGCCTTGGTGGATTTCGACGAGCCTGTGGATATCTTGAGCCACTTGCTGGTCGGCTCCGAAGGCACACTCGGTTTTATCAGTGCGGTGACTTACGACACCGTGATCGATCATCCGCACAAGGCTTCAGCGCTGATCGTATTCCCGGATGTGGAAACCTGCTGCAACGCAGTCACCGTGCTGAAAAGCCAGCCAGTGTCAGCGGTAGAACTGCTGGATCGACGCAGCCTGCGCTCGGTGCAGGACAAACCGGGCATGCCCGCTTTCGTACAGCTGCTGTCGAGCAATGCCTGCGCTCTGCTGATCGAATCCCGCGCCGCCTCTTCCACGTTGCTGCAGGAACAACTGGCGCAGATCATGGCGTCGATCAGCGGTTTCCCGGTAGAAAAGCAGGTCGACTTCAGCGAAGACCCCGTTGAGAACGCACGCCTCTGGGCGATCCGCAAGGACACCTTCCCCGCCGTCGGCGCCGTGCGTAAAACCGGCACCACGGTGATCATCGAGGACGTGACCTTCCCGGTGGAACAACTGGCGATCGGCGTAAACCGCTTGATCGAATTGTTCGAAAAACATTCCTACGACGAGGCGATCCTTTTCGGACATGCGCTGGAAGGCAATCTTCACTTCGTCTTCACACAAGGCTTCAACAACCCGGAAGAAGTCGCACGCTATCAAGCGTTCATGGACGATGTCGCGCAACTGGTGGCGGTGGAGTTCGGTGGCTCGCTCAAGGCCGAACACGGCACCGGACGCAACATGGCGCCGTTTGTTGAGCTGGAATGGGGCAGCGACGCCTATCAACTGATGTGGCAGCTCAAACGCCTGCTCGACCCCAACGGTATTCTCAACCCGGACGTGGTGCTCAGCGAAGATCCGCAGATCCACCTCAAGCATCTGAAACCGCTGCCGGCGGCTGACGAGATTGTCGATAAGTGCATCGAGTGCGGCTTCTGCGAACCGGTCTGCCCGTCGAAAGGCCTGACCCTGAGCCCGCGCCAGCGCATCGTGATCTGGCGCGACATTCAGGCGAAAAAACGCGCAGGCATCGACACCACTGAACTGGAAAAAGCCTACGAGTACCAGGGCATCGACACCTGCGCCGCAACGGGTCTCTGCGCACAACGCTGCCCTGTAGGCATCAATACCGGCGAGCTGGTGAAAAAGCTTCGCGGCCGACACGCAACGCACAAGAAAACCGCTGACTGGATCGAAGGAAATTTCGCCAAGACGCTGCAAGGCGCGCGCTTCACGCTGCATGTGGCGAATGGAGCGCGGATGCTGCTGGGGGCGCCGCGACTGGCGAAGTTATCAGCAACGCTGACCCGCTTGTCCAAGGGCCAGGTGCCGTTGTGGACGAACGCGATGCCACAACCGGAAAGAGCCATTCGCTTCAGTCCGACTGTGTCGGACGAACGCCCTCGAGTGGTTTATCTGGCCGCGTGCGTCTCGCGGATCATGGGGCCCGCGGCGGGTGACAAAGAGCAGATGTCGCTGTACGACAAAACCCGTGGACTGCTGGAAAAGGCCGGTTACCAGGTGGTCTTCCCCGACAATCAGGACAACCTTTGCTGCGGCCAACCATTCGCCTCCAAAGGCTATGCCGAACAGGCCGAGCACAAGCGTCAGGAGCTGATCAGCGCGCTGCTCCACGCCAGTCGCGGCGGGCTCGATCCGGTTTATTGCGACACCAGTCCGTGCACGCTGCGGCTGGTGCAGGACGTGGGAGATGTTCGCCTGGATCTGTACGACCCGGTGCGTTTCATTCGTACGCATCTGCTCGATCGGCTGGATTTCACGCCACAGGAAGCACCGATCGCCGTCCACGTGACGTGCAGCACTCAGCATTTGGGCGAGAGCCAGGCGTTGATTGATCTGGCGCGCAAGTGCAGCAAGAACGTGGTGATTCCGGAAGGCATTCATTGCTGCGGTTTCGCGGGGGACAAGGGCTTTACCACGCCGGAACTGAACAGCCACTCGCTGCGCACGCTCAAGGACGCGGTGCAGCATTGCAGTGAGGGAATTTCCACAAGTCGGACGTGCGAAATCGGACTGACGCAACATGGCGGGATCGACTATCACGGCCTGGTTTATCTGGTGGATCGGGTCACCCGAGCGAAGGCCTGCTGAAGAAATTCAGAACCCTTGAGCGAGACGGTAGTCCACAGAACAGGCCTCGAACAGTCGGGGCCTGTCCTTCTTTCGGTGACCCGCACTCACGGTCAGCGAAGTCCGGATTCCTCAGTGCAAGGAGATTCCCATGAAGCGTTCTGTACTGTTCGGCCTGTTCGTTACTGCCTCGATGATGGCGTCCACTTCGTTCGCAGATGGAAAACCAGGCGACCTGTGCGAGGCAAATCTACAGAAAATCAACAACTCCAAGTCGCAATACCAGACGTCGTCGGATCTGAATGCGCGCGTCTCGGCCAGTGTAAGCAAAGCCCAGGCCCTCAAAGCTCAGGGCAGGATCGACGACTGTCTCGCGGAAACCCAGCAAACCCTTCTGGACATCCAGAAAGCGACGGGTGATACCAAAAAATGACTTATAGCCCGACCAACCTGTAAGTCGGCCTGTTCGTCCCGGTTTTGGTGACCCAGCCTTTTCTTACCAGATGTAAAAAAAACCGAATTCCTGGGTGCCGTCGCGGTCGATTGAACAGGCCCGATCAGAACGGGACCTGTTACGACCTCGGCATCGCCGCCAGATCGTCCGGCAGCACCGAGACCAACCGTTCAAGGAGATACCCATGAAGCATTCTGCAATTGCTGGATTGTTCATCGCTGGTGCCCTGCTAACGTCGCCGGTATTTGCGGCAGACAAAGACCTTTGTGCCGGGAATCTTCAAATTATCAAGGACTTCGAGACCAGCCAGCCGGCTCTTTCGGAAAATACCGACGACAACATCAAAGCCGCCCGGGAAAAAGCCGAAGCGGCTCAAAAAGCCGGGAATGATAAGGAATGCGTTGCAATCACTTCCAACGTAGTCACGAAAATACAAACTCGTAATCCTGAAAATAAATGACGTACCAGAAGGTCAACCTTCGGGTTGGCCTTGTCCGCCGATTGGCGTACACTGCGCAGGCTTGTTGCTCACCAAGATGTACAGGGCAATGAGTTCGGGGCCGTTTAGGATTCGACGCCGGTTGCGAAACTTTAGGTGCATGCCGAGTTGGTAACAGAACTCGTAAATCCACTGTTGCAACTTTCTATAGTTGCCAATGACGAAACCTACGGGGAATACGCTCTCGCTGCGTAAGCAGCCTTAGCCTTCCCTTCTGGTACCTTCGGGTCCAGCAATCATCAGGGGATGTCTGTAAACCCAAAATGATTGTCATATAGAACAGAATCGCCGTGCAGTACGTTGTGGACGAAGCGGCTAAAACTTACACAACTCGCCCAAAGCACCCTGCCCTTCGGGTCGCTGAGGGTTAACTTAATAGAAACGGCTACGCATGTAGTACCGACAGCGGAGTACTGGCGGACGGGGGTTCAAATCCCCCCGGCTCCACCAAATTATCATCTAAAGGCGTCCACGGACGTCTTTTTTTGTGCCTGAAATCCAGTAAATACAGGGGTTTAGAGTCTACGAGCGTCCACCAGCATCCGTGACCATCTACGATTTCGTGTATTCCAAGTGGTATTCCAAGCCCTCACCTGCTATTTTTTGGAATACATAAACAGCACTGGAATACACCATGGGGGCCCAAGCCACGCGCCTTTCAGACGTAAAAGTCAAAGCCGCTAAGCCAAAGGAAAAGGACTACATACTCACCGACGGCAACGGCCTTCAGATGCGAGTGAGAATCAATGGCTCAAAGCTATGGAATTTCAACTACATCCAACCCGTGACGAAAAAGCGGATAAATATGGGATTGGGCACCTTTCCTGAGGTAAGTCTGGCTCAAGCACGCAAGAGAACCGTGGAAGCGAGAGAGCTCGTCGCCCAGGGGCTGGACCCTAAAGAGAAACGCGACGCCGAGCGGCACGCGAAAAAAGCAGCCACGGAACACACTTTCGAAAATATCTCGGCAGCGTGGTTCGAGCTCAAAAAGGATTCAGTTACCCCTGCATACGCCGAGGATATTTGGCGCTCCCTCACGCTGCATATCTTCCCTGATCTGGCCACCACCCCAATCTCTGCTATCACTGCCCCGAAAGTCATAAATTTGCTACGCCCCCTCGAGACGAAGGGCAGTCTCGAAACCGTTAAACGTCTAACCCAACGCCTCAATGAGATCATGACCTATGGTGTCAATTCGGGATTGATTCACGCGAATCCGCTCAGTGGAATTCGCTCCGTCTTCAAAAAGCCCAAAAAGAAAAACATGGCGGCCCTTGCGCCCGATGAGCTGAAAGAGCTCATGGTGGCAATTGCCAATGCCAGCATAAAAAGAACTACACGCTGCTTAATTGAGTGGCAACTTCACACCATGACTCGGCCAGCCGAGGCTGCCACTTCCCGATGGGCTGATATCGACTTCGAAAAGAAGATCTGGACTATACCGGCGGAGCGCATGAAGAAACGTCGGATACACATCATTCCTCTCACGGAGCAGGCTCTGTCGCTCTTGGAAGCGATTAAACCCTACAGTGGACACCGGGAGTATGTCTTCCCTGCAGACCGGAACCCTCGCACCCACTGCAACAGCCAGACAGCCAACATGGCGCTGAAGCGCATGGGCTTCGAAGGGCGCCTGGTAAGCCATGGCATGCGCTCAATGGCTAGCACCATCCTCAACGAGCACGGCTGGGATCCTGAGTTGATCGAGGTGGCGCTTGCCCACGTGGACAAGGACGAGGTTCGCAGCGCCTACAATCGCGCGGACTATATCGAACGCAGACGCCCCATGATGACCTGGTGGAGCGAGCATATTCAGGCGGCAGCGACTGGAAACCTTTCCGTGTCGGCAGTACACGAAAGTAGGGACAGAAAAGTTGTTCCGATACGCTGATCTACCGGCCAAGAGCGGCCTGTGGTCGGCGTAATGGCGCTGGCCATGATCAAATGAAGATTCGGCCAAGAGCGGCCATGATTACATATGCCTCCCCAACATCCGAACTAAGCCCATCCGCCCTCCAGCAGGTGATGGAGGGCCGAACGTGAGAAGCTGGACACGATCCATGCGCAATTGGCGGCCGCTTCTTGAGGTTGATGATTAACTGAACTCCCTATCAAAATAAGAGCCACAGCTAGGACAGATCACATTGGTCACCTGATCGGCGACAGTGTTGTGGTACGTCCAAATCGTGCCGTTCTTGAACAGCGGAGCCGCGCAGTCGTAGCAGTGGGTTCTGACACTCCACACCCCGCAGCGTTTGCAGTCAAGAAGCCATCTCGTCGCCCCGCTTTGAGTACTCTTTGCCTCGATCGCTAAATGTCGTTCGCCGCAGCCAAGACAGAAGCTGCGGGATGTCCATGTTTTGTTGCCATAATCATCGTGTTCTTCCTGCGGCTCAGGAAATGAACTCTGGAATACCATCGCCAGCAGGCGTTTGAGGTGCTGGGTCGAGCGCGCCCCGGAAGACGACACTCCCGTCTGTATCCAGCCCTGACGATGGGATTGCGTCCTGCCGTAATCACAATGCGCCCCCCATTCGAGGGGTGACGCCGCGGGACGTGCGGTGAACTCGCAGGGCTGCAGGATGAAAACCCTTCCGCTTTCCACCGCCTTGTCATAGCCTTTCGCCAGGACCAGCTCGTCAAGCATACGGTTCAGCCCATCTCTCTTCCAGTTGCTCCTGAACTTGGCGTCCATCACTATGCCGCCGCGCCGCCCACTTTCGCGATCGAAACGCCTAGATTGTTCCTTGCCCGTATAGATGACCTCTAGAATAAAATCAGGCCGTCGCCCCGTGGGCATTTCTGCCTGACAGTTGAGGGTGACCTTCATTTCCAGGTCGTCGCGCGAAAACTCGAACCTGACGTTGCTTGCGCGCTCGAGCGAGGTCGCAACCAGCTTCTCTTCCCAGCCACGTTCGGGCTCGAACCGGAAGTCATGCATCAGCAGCATGAAGATCTTAAGCAGGCACCATTTTTCATAGATGTCACTGGTATGAAGGATCCCTATGCTGCTGATCTCTTCCAGTTTCGACAGATCTAGACCGCCGCGATTGAAGAGTTCGCGAACCTTATTAAATGCCGACACACAGGCAGCATAATCCGGGTTGGAGACGAACCGCATTCCCAACGGGAAATTCGAACTGCGTGAAATTCCCAGGCAGTCAAAGCCTGCGTCAGTTTCCGTCAACTTTCGCGCCCACCGCCCTATTTCCTCAACTGACAAAGAAATAACTCTCTTCTTTTCCAGAGATTTTTCCGCGCGTCGCTCGCCTATACCCGCCTCGCGATTAAGCTCAAGCAGTTCATTACGAGAAAGACGAACAAGCCAGTTGTTTTTTTCCAAGCCTCGTCTCTTTCCAGCCCTTTTCTCAAGCACGTCCGTTTGCGGCAAAACCTCTTGCACCGAGGTGAAGGTGATCTCGCGAAATTGTTGCCCTTTGGACGTATCCCTCACGCGGGAGTCCACGCTCCCTGTGAGCGTAAAGTTTTTGCAGAAGTGATGTGCTCCGAGAATTAGCTCGAACAAATCCTTAGGCAGCACAACCACTCTGTAGTCGACAGGGCTGGCTACATTGCTCGCCATGGCATCCTGTGGCGTGTAATAAAAAGCAAAGTGATCAAAATACCTTTTGCCCAAACGAATCGGAAATCGACCAACTAGATCCGCCTCATGTCCCGACCGGCTCTTGAAGTCCGCAAGCGCATCCAGCTTGCGCTTGATCTCTTCCGTCTGCTGATCGAACACCTCGGGCTCAACAGGACGCATCTCCATTTCACGATCGCGACGGGCGCGCTCACTCTCCTGTGAAGCTAGCCTGTCAAGAAAGCTAGACTGCAGCGAGGCTGCCGAAACATAGGCATCAGCCACTTTGAGGGAAACCGCCAATACATGTCGTAGATAGCGGTTCTCGGCGGTGTCCGCCGACTCATTGAAGACCCGACCCGTGAGCTGGCGGGCTGTTGGATTACGCGCATACTCGCGAAAGGTCACCGTGTTTGGACGCAACTTCGCAAGAGGCTGCTGCGCCTGTCCCTCCCGGATGTTGACAGCTGGAGATGCCAGCACCCTGTGCGACGCAGTATGTAACTCTTTTAGCGCATCGGCGAACTCGGTCCCAGCTCCGGCACCTTTGCCCGTTGCTGTGGCTCCGGCGGAATCGTTCATGATCATCCAGAGAAGATCGCCCCGAAAGTCATCTATATACGCCTGGATGTCGGCGCGACCGAAGGTCGAAAGACGATTTTCAACCCGCAGCGTTAAGTCGCCTATCCGGATGTTGTAGACGCCTGCACTCCGTTGAAGCTCGCTCAGATGACGCTTGCCGGCATGATCCCAACCATCATTTCGCAACCACCAGAATCCACCGCCCCGTGGATCTGCAACCTGCAACATAGGAGTTTCCTGCCCCAGCGCCGTCACGAAAACAGGCATCACTTCTTCAAACCCGGGCCCGACGCGAATACCGAGCCACGGTTGAAAATCGTTGAAGATCACGCTCTCAACAACAAACTCACCATCAGTGCGAGACTCTATCTCCAGCGAAACCGGCGCAACCTCTATTGCCCGGGCGACGCCTTCCGACTGCCAGTCAATCGTCAGATAGCGGGCTTCGATTTCCGGAGGCATTACCGAGTCCAGAAGTTGGCGATGCCGTTATTGCCTTCTGCGCGAGCGATCAACTCATCCAAAGACTCAACAGCAGACTCGGTCACCTGGCTCAGGTCAAGACCAATTAAGGCTTGTGCCAGTGAATCCCTGAGGCCGATCAGCACATCCCGTCGCTTCTGCCCATTGTTCGAAACCTTCTCTAAATCGAGGATGATTTTGGGAAGAATCTTGTGTACCGCGACGTTATTCAAAGCAGCTAAATCTCCAATCTCGGCTTCCTCCCCCCTACGGATGTAGTTGAGCGATTGCCGGATTGCCCGCAGGCCGAACTCAATGCCCAGCGGATCGAGATAGTCCCGCGCCAGACCTACCAACAGCTTAACCTTCGGGTCGGTCTGATCGAAGGTCGGATACTCGGCGCGGAAACCGATATCAGCGGCCAGAATGTTCATCGGTAGATCCAAGTCTAGGTCGAATTTCTCCAGCTCGCCCTCAACCTCATCCCAGTCCATTAACACGGGATTGCGGAACCGCATGACGTGCGCACGGTCAAGAATTTTTGGTGAGAGATAGTGCGTGGTCTCGTCCACGTTGATCGCCCCGATGATCCAGACGTTAGGTGGAAACCGGAATCCGGCGGGAACGTCGATCAGTCCCGAGAGCGAACGCCTGATCTTCGCGTGGTGATTGAGTAAAGTGTCAGCGTCTTGGAAGCCCGCTAGCCTGCGAAGCTCGAGGTTGGCCTGATCACTCATTAGAATATCGCTGAACGAGGCGTCGCCCGGCAGGCCTGCACGCTTCCTGGCCTCTTCCTCAAGCGCTAAGAAAATTTTGTTATCGATTACGGCCTGACGCTCCTCCGCCGATGAGTACAGGTGGATCCAGGGAGCCTCGCCTCGAGTTTCAAGCAAACTCAGGAAGTCGGCAAAGTAGTACTCCACGCGGGCGAGGTTCATTTCGTCGAGGCAGATGAAGTGCGGAATTTCTGGCTCGCGCGCGGCATCCAGCAGTGCCAGCAGAAATTGCGTCGGGTGGTAACGCCGCTCAATTGGGTTGTAGTAACCCAGCAGGTCGTCCGAGCCGGTCCAGTTGGGTTTTACCGGCACAATTGTGCAGCGCCCCCCGACAGCGGAGGCGACAGACTTCACCAAGTTGGTCTTGCCGGATCCCGAATCCCCGGCGAGCACGATCAAGTCGTTGGTGCGTAACAGGGTGATGAAGTCGAGCAATTGCGCGCGGGTGTAGAGGATACCCTTACGCCAAAGAAACGCCTGGATGTACGAAGCCAGTCGTTGGAGGTTTCCGGCAAGCGCCTCCCGAAAGCGATGCCCTTCTCGGGTATCAGGCGCCCCTATAAGGGGAAAAACTTTCTCCAGATCAGCCCTGTCGATGAGATTGAGCGCGACCATGCGCTCACTCCTATCCTGGAGAAAAGCTTCCAGCTCTCGAAACCTAGTTTCCAATGTATTTTTCCTCTGCACGAACTCTGTGTCGAGAGCCGCGATACGATCCATTCGCTGATCGACTTCCAGCCCGATTCGCCCATACTCATCGTCGAGCAATTTCTTATTCTGAGCAGCGACTTCGAGAGCTAATTGTGCAGCGAGCAATTTATCTCCAGCTTCAGAAGTCTCACGTTGCAACCGGTCCTCTATAGCCTCACGCACCTTTGTCACTACTAGCGGCATCGCTTCTGATTGGATGTTTTTGATACTCCACCAACTTTCAGGGATGTGGCTTAGTGGTTCTAGCGTTTCAGGATGAACCATGCAGCCAAACGGGTCGCCGCGTTTTTTTCGTTCATCCAAGGGTGACAGATCCAACTCCGCGGACGCGAAGCTCTCAATTCGCCCAAGTTTCTGGATTCTGCTGAGTTCGGAGGGCGGCACAAATACTGATTGGCGCACGCTGGCGTTTTTTAGTGGTGGGGGCAGCCTGATGCCTGTTTCGGCATGATGCAGATCTACGAGAAACCCGAAGGTTTTCCCTTCGGCCAGCTGTAACCGGCCAATGACTCTTAAGTGTAAGGGATCACGCTGGCCCCATACTTGAGCAAGATAGTACCGTAGGTCCTCCTCCGACCACCCGAGCGATGGTAACTCCTCGGCATAACCTTCCCCGCTCGCAGCGCTGACACCATCCTGTTGCATTGAATCGGTTGTCACATGTTCACCTAAGACCAAACACTCATTTGGATCTGGCTACCCTCGTCGATCTGACGCGTGTTTTCAACTAATTGCGGTTTGGAATACCAATCAAAAAAAACTCAGACCTATATCACCTCTGTGAACGCCCACCGTATTAACTGCGGTAGGGATTTGGCGTGCCTGCTTTTTGGCTAGTACGCTCATCACTTGAGAGGATTTACGTATGTATGCCCCTTGCCCTAGCTGCAATTCTGGACGTGTCGCAAAGAAAAATATCGGTAAGCAAACGGGTGGGTTGATTGGCGCTGCAGGAGGTGCAGTCAGTGGGGCCGCCGGAGCCCTGTCGGGAGCTGAGGCCGGTGCAGTACTCGGCATAGTCGGCGGGCCTGTTGGGATTGCTGTGGGTAGTATCGCTGGCGCCATACTCGGAGGGTTGTTTGGTGGTGCTGCCGGCGGGATCGCTGGGGCCACACTGGGTGAACAGATTGATGAGAAGGCGCTGGATAACTATCAGTGCCTGGAATGCGGTTACAGCTTCAGCATCAACCGTTAGTTCGTTGTTTGTTGAAGCCACGCTCTTTTCCATTCATTTCGCAGGAGTCATTCCCATGGCACACCTCATCGAACAAATGGCTTACGTTGGTGATACTCCCTGGCATGGCCTGGGCAGTCGCCTATCGCCCCAACAACCGCTCGAAGTCTGGCAGCGCGAAGCGGGCATGGACTGGAAGATCCAGGACAGCCCGGTGCATTTCAAGTCCGACAGCATCGGTGTTCTGGGCTCAATTCACTCTTTCCCTGAACAGAAGGTGCTGTATCGCTCCGACACCAAGGCCCCCTTGTCAGTGGTCTCCAACCGCTACCAGGTGGTGCAGCCCCGTGAAGTGTTGGAGTTCTATCGCGATCTGACTGAGGTCTCGGGCTACGAGCTGGAAACCGCCGGAGTGCTCAAAGGCGGTCGCAAGTTCTGGGCTCTGGCCCGTACTGGGCAAGGCACGGCGTTGAAGGGCAACGACCAGGTGAATGGCTACCTGCTGCTGGCCACCTCCTGTGATGGCACCTTGGCCACCACCGCAACCCCCACCACCGTACGTGTGGTCTGCAATAACACGCTGACCATCGCCCTGGATGGCACCACCCGCGTGATCAAGGTGCCACATAACACCCGCTTCGATCCGCAGGCAGTGAAAAAGCAGTTGGGCATCGCCGTCTCCCAGTGGGACGAGTTTATGTACCGCATGCGAGCACTGGCTGAACGCAAGGTGCAGTGGCATGAAGCGATGGGCTTTTTCATGCACGTGCTGTGTGACGTAACCCCCAATAGCAAACTACCCGAAGTCCTGCCGAACGAGCGCGCATTGCGCAAAGTCCAAGGGCTGTACGAAGGCGAGGGTCGGGGAGCAACGCTTGAATCAGCCCAAGGAACTGCGTGGGGCTTGCTCAACGCCGTGACCGAGTATGTCGATCACGAGCGACGCGCCAGGAGTGCTGAATACCGCATGGACTCGGCCTGGTTTGGCCAAGGCGCTGTGATCAAACAACGCGCCTTGCAGGCCGCACTGGAGCTCGCCGCCTAGCTCCACTCACTTACTCAACTATTAAAACGCCTGGTCAGCTTCTGCTGGCCGGGCGTTTTTTATGCCGCACAGGAAAACATCATGGGCACGCAAACTCTGCAACAAACCAGGAGCAAACTACGGCCTGCGCTGCGCCTAGTGGGCACCAAACAATTGCCGCGAGAGGAATGGTTGGCCGTACGCAAACAAGGCATCGGCAGTTCGGATGCCGCCGCAGCCGTGGGCCTGAACCCGTACAAATCCCAGCTGGAGCTGTGGCTGGAGAAAACCGGCCGTGACACCTCACTGCCCAAGCTCGATCCGCAGGATGAGGAAAGTCCGGCTTATTGGGGCAATATCCTGGAGCCGATTGTCGCAACACATTACACCCGGCGCAGTGGTCATCGGGTCCGCCGGGTCAATGCGGTGCTGCAGCATCCTGATTCCAAACTGGCCTGGATGCTGGCCAACATCGACCGCGAGGTCATCGGTGCGCCAGAGGTACAGATCCTTGAATGTAAAACTGCTGGCATAAACGGCGCACGCCTCTGGAAAGAGGGCGTGCCGGAGTATGTTCAGTTGCAAGTGATGCACCAACTGGCCGTGACTGGCAAGCAGGCAGCCGATGTGGCAGTGCTGCTGGGTGGCCAGCACCTGGAGATCCATCGCATCGAACGGGACGAGTCGTTGATTGCTCGGCTGATCGACCTGGAGCGGTTGTTCTGGGATTACGTGGTCAGTGATACCCCACCTCCGGCAGACGGATCGGCCTCGGCGGAGCAGGCGTTGCGCTGCCTGTATCCACAGGACAGTGGGCAAAGCCTGGACTTCAGCCAGGACGCGCTGCTCTGTACGACCTTTACCGAACTGCAGAGAGTGCGAGGATCGATTGCTCTGCAGGAGAAGCAGGAAGCTCAGCTCAAGCAAACGTTGCAACAGGCCATGGGTGATGCCAGTCGGGCGACCTTCGCAACCGGCAGCATCACGTGGAGGAAAGCCAAAGACAGCGTGGCACTGGATATCCCCCGCCTGCTGAAAGAAAAGCCCTACCTGCAAGTGCGCTACTCGACCACAAAAACCGGCTGTCGGCGTTTTCTACTGGCCTGAACGCTCGTTCGCGCTTCCCTTATTCCCATGCCCTTTCTCTCCAACGCCACCCTGGCCGTTTACGCGGTCTCGGTGGCGTTTTTATTTCAGATACAGGAGAACTCCCATGCTCAAAGGTTTAGCCATCACTCCGCCGATTTTGGGCCGAATATCCATTGGCAAGCTCGTCGAAAAGAACGGAAAGCGTCTACCGGAAAAGGACGATCAATTCACCCTTACCTCCCAAGTACAGAACCGTGACGGCTGGCTGCTGCACCCCCTCAATGAGGAGCTGCGTAATGGCCATGACGGCAAACTGCGCAGCATTCCAATCCGGCTGCTGTTCAACGAGCCTGACCTGAACTTTCGGGCTGACTACAGCCTGTTCGACCGCACCACTGGCCGACCTTTATGCGTCGGCAACGGCCTGACCTGCAAGCGTTTGACCGAGGACGGCATTCAGGCATTGCCCTGCCCTTCTCCGGATGGCTGCTCACTGGCGCAAGGCGGAGCCTGCAAGCCTTACGGCCGGCTCAACGTAGTGATTGGCGATGACGATCCGCTGGGCAGTTTTGTCTTTCGCACCACAGGCTACAACAGCATCCGCACTCTGGCAGCGCGTCTGCATTACCTGCAAGCCATCTCCGGCGATCGCCTCGCCTGTCTGCCGCTGGAGTTGCGTTTACGCGGTAAATCCACCCGGCAAAGCCATGGCACGCCGATCTTCTACGTGGACATTACGGTACGCAATGGACTGACCCTAAAAGACGCCTTACTGGCAGCCAAGCAATTGGAGGAAACCCGGCAAGCCGCGGGCTTTGACCAGAGCGCCTTGGATCACGCGGCCCGGCAAGGCTTTAACAATGGGGCATTTGAAGACAGCGAGGAGGACACCGGCGCCATCGTCGAAGAGTTCTTCCCCGCCATTGAAGATCAGCCCAGCGATGTAGAGCCAAAAGCCCAACCGGCAGCGCCTGCCAAACCCTCACTCGGTCAAAAGTTGGAGTCGCAAGCCACGCGGCACAACGGCAAGCCCACCGTCCAGTAACAGGGTTTCTCAGATCCCTCCGTTTTCTCACGCATTCGTACAGGAAGCCCCACATGAAATATCACAAGCTCAGAGCCGGTGAAGATACCGGTACCTATGTTATGGAAGCCCCGGTCACCGAAGCTGACATCCTGCGTATGGCTCAACAACTGGCAATGAGTCGTCTGTCTAAAGGCCGGGCATTGACTGAGCCGAAGCAGGTCTTCAGCCACCTGCAAACACTGCTGCAGTACCATGAGCACGAAGTCTTTGCTCTTCTGCTGCTCGACACCAAGCACCGGATTATCGGATTTCAGGAGCTGTTTCGCGGCACGCTGGACGGGGCCAGCGTTTACCCAAGGGAAGTGGTCAAGATCGCCCTAGAGCACAACGCAGCAGCCGTGATACTGGTGCATAACCATCCTTCTGGAGATCCCGAACCCAGCCAGGCCGATCGCACGCTGACCACCACCCTCAAGAACGCACTCAACATGATTGGCACCCAGACGCTGGATCATATCGTTGTAGGCCACGAAGGCTGCGTATCGTTGGCTGAACGAGGTTACCTATAACGCCTAGGCTCACACCGCCCGATAGACTGCCCTTGGCTGATGCTAGGGCGGTCATCGGCAGGGTACTCCCCTCACTTATTTTTTGTCGTGATCCAGCGGTTGTAGTCAGCTCCTGCTGCAGCCGAAACTATGACTTCCCCACGCCTAAGGGCATCCGCAGTCGGCCTTACTTTTTTTAGTCGTGCTGCGAACACAAATCAGAGTGCCTCTGCCTCTGCCTCTGCCTAATCGTCGTAAACCTACGAACAAGCTGCCGGGCCAATTCGCACAAAGGTCACACTGAATTCTTTGCACTGCCGATGCTGCTGGAGCCGATTCGCAAAGCTGAAGGCATCATTCAGCTCAAAGCGCTGAAAAACATCCAAACCACGACCAAGCACTATCTTCCAACCCGTGTCGGTTGTGATGTCTCGATCATGCTTGGTGCCGCTAGTGTCGTAGGCCCAACTGAACTGGATGCCAACACCCGTACAAGCATCAGCGATCTTCTGCAGGCTTTCGGTCTGACGATCACCATTGGAATCATCCTCAACGGTCACCACATGAACCACCACCTCATCTTCCGGGCCTTGCATCTTGCTAATGGTCTCCATCAGCTCCATCAAGTTGCGCAACTGGTGGAACATACGAAGATAGGGGTCTGTGATGATGATGCGCTTGGCACCTACCAGATAGGGACTGAACAACTTGTCAAAACTCAGTCCTCGCTGATTTTCGTGGAAGACCAAATGCTGCTCCTTCAGCACTGGTTCCATCGGCGCAGGATTGCTTGGGCGTGAAGCTGGCCCTTGCATGGCTGGCGCTGCCTCGATAAGCGCCAAAGGGTCAGTACCGACGGGTAAGTCTGCAGTAGAAACTTCAGTCGCTCCCCTTCGATGGTATTGATTAGGATACTCATCCTCTTCCAGAGTGCGCACCAACCGCTCCTGAGCATCCCCCCCCTTGTAGGCAAAACGAACTGCCGGATAGGTCGCATCAATGCGTAGCAACTGATCCTTCACCCGCTTGCGCCCTTCAATTGCAGTGCGCAATACGTCTTCCACTTCGGCGTCTGTCGCCTCGCCATGCGGGTACAGGATCTTCATCAAACCAGAAAAGGTTTTGTTGATGCCATCGCGGTCGCGCGTCGAAATATCGTCGGATAGCGTGAACTGTCCCTTATAGCGATCTGAGTAGTCATGACTGCGAAGCGAGCGCAGGATCTCGGCCAGGTAGTCCACCACGAAGCCGTAACCACTGGAGAACATCTCGCCACGGATGACATCCACTTCCCAACCGGGGATGTAGCTGTGAATGCGATCGAGAAAGGCTGAATCGTGGAACTTTTCCGGCAGCGGGTCGAACAGGTCCGTATGCTTAAGCATGTACGGCACGGTGTGATCGGTATTACCCACAAACACCATACTGGCCTCTGCTCCCAGGGTTTCCACCCCCCGTGAGAACGACTTGTTAGCCATGTAGTTCTTCATGATGTCCACCAGCGCCTTGTCCACTCGCTTTTGCTTGCCGGCGAACTCATCGAAAGCCACTACATCCCAGTAACCCACCAGGCCGAGCTTACCCGTGCCGTTATGGACGAACAGCTTGGGAACCGTAACTTCGCCACCGGAGATAAGAATGCCGTGAGGCGAGAACTCAGAGTAGACGTGGGACTTGCCGGTCCCCTTGGGGCCCAGCTCGATCAGGTTGTAGTTGCGCTCGCAGAACGGGATAAGGCGGATAAGCTGAGCAAGCTTATTGCGCTTGCCGAACATCTGCGGATTGAAACCTACGCTCTGGATCAGCAGGTCAATCCACTCATCAGTGGTGAACTGCTTACGTGCCTCCAGATAGCCGTCGAAATCAAAGCGGGAAATCTGAATTGGCTTTAGCGAGGCCAGAATCCAAGGTGAGGAAGACTTGTCCTCGGTGTATTCATACTCTACATCTGCAATGCACCAAACACCACCTACCAGCAGCTTCTGATGGGCCTTGACGGTGTTGGAGTCGATCAGCACCTTCTTGATGCCCAGGTTGGCGAACTCAGCCTCGTACACGTCATCCTTGTCGTTTAATGAGACGCTAATACGGTCAATAACCTTGTGCCGACCCTTCTCCTTGATGGTCGAGCGCACCAGCCCTGCTTCGTTGCGGTGGACATAGTGCTTACGCAGGATCTCCTTGACGGTCTCGATACCGGTCTGGATAGTCGCTTCGTCATTGGTCGCGCAGTACTGGCCCAGCAAGTACTCCAGCACATACGACGGCACAATGGCGTTGCCCTTCACCGCTTTGACCAGGTCTTTGCGCACCACTAGGCCGGCAAAGTGCTGGTTGATTTTGTCGTCGAGCTGACTCATTGGAGCTCCTGCTTAAAAATCAAATTCGCTGCTGAACGAGCGGCGAATGGTGTAACGCGCGGCTTTGTACCGTGTGAAGTGTGAAGTGCCGTCCACGGTCTCTTCAAGGAGCAGTTCCACCTGCTGATTATTCGCCTCATCGGCCTTGCGGCTGAGAATGAAACGCACCGGCAGCTCCCGTTCACGCGGGTTAGCAGAACTGAAGTCGAACAACAGCTCATGCTGATCGGATACTAGCTCACCGTCCAGCGTGAACAAACCTGCACGCAACCGGCGCGACTGCAGTTTCTCGGTCACTGCCTCGGTTTGATAGAGCACCACGGCCAACTGCCCGGTGGTGATGGTCTTGCCACCGCCACCGATGAACTCCACCTCCACCCGACCCACATCGCTCTGGCGCTTCTTGTTAATGCGGATGACCGGGATCACAACCTCTTGCAGGGTGGCGCCGCCATGCACAAAGCGGCTGCCAGAGCCTTTCAGCCGCAGACGGTTGATCGATTTTGGAATCTGCACCATAAGCGTTCCCGTCAGGCCTAGCTGCACCGGGTTGAAGGTTTTAAAGCTGGCGCTTTCGCGCAAACTACGACCCAGTACAAAACGCCGGTCGCGGTAGAGGACCTCATCGCCCTCCGGCTCACCGCTGAGGAAATCGCTCTCCTGCAGCGGATGATTCTGATAGATGAAGCCATGATCGGCAGTGATCAGCAGGTTACTGGCATTGGCGTTGGTCAGCTTCTTCACCAGACGGATCAGCTCACTGAGCGTTTCCTCGGCCGCCGAAAACACTCGCTCTTCGGTATCACGGGTGTCACCGGTCTTGTCGATCAGGTTGTGATAAACGTAAACCACCTCATTGTCGCGCAGCAAGGCACGAGAGTCGGCCTGGTTCATCGCCAGGAGATCCTTAGCTCGTACCACCTGGGATGCTGGCACCCTGGTCGCCAGAATCTTGCCCCGGTTGACCGAGCCTTGAGCGCTCTGACCATCCACTATGGCATCGCCACTGTCATTATCGGCCAATTGCAGGCTGTTGTTGGGTAGCAGCGCCGCCATGCCCAGCTGGGTATAACTCGGCAGCATCGACAGCATCGGCTCCAACTCGGCCTCGAAGCGATCCTCCTGACGAATCAGACTTTGCAGTTCCTCGCCTACCTCATAGCGGAACGCATCGGAAATCAGCACGCACACCTTGGTTTTTCGCTCCACAAAAGGCTGCACGTAGCGGCTGAAGAAATTGCGCTGCAATACTACGGGCGCTGCCTCCCACTGCTGAGCTGCATCCACATGCTGCTGCCAGCGGTCGTTAAGACGGCTCAGGTAGTTGTTGCCGTACAGATTCTCGACCTGCATAGCCAACTCACCCAGCAACGAAGCCTGGCCGGATTCGCGCAGGTGATAGACGAATTTGCGGTAACGCTGATCCAGCCTGAACCACTGGCTGGCGTACTTTTGCACGCCATCAGTCAGCGACTCCATTTGCAGCTGCGTGATGTCCAGTACCTGGATGAACTGCGCCGCATGCTCCAGCGCCAGGTACACATCCTTGAAGCGCTCAAACCAGTGGCTCTGACGGCGCTGGCGTACCCACTGCTCCACCTCCTGAGCGGTCACTGTACGGGCCACCACGGCACGTACCAGCTCACTGAGGATCTTGCGGTCGATCAGCTCGAAATAATCCAGCTCCAGCAGGCTACGCCAGTCCAGGGTTTGCAGCTTGTCGTCGATCTGCAGCACCGCCGCGCACTGCTCAGACAGTGTCTCGAAACTCTGCTCATGTGAACGACTGTCCTTCCAGCGTTTGAGGAACACCAGCGCCTCAGCGGACAGTCGCGCCTTATAAGCCGGGTCGATCCCAAGCATGAAACAAGCCTTAAACAGCTCGATAACGAAATCGTGCAACCCTGGTTGCTCGGAGCTATAGCCATAGGCGCGCTTCACCTGCTCCCACAAATAGACATTCAAGCCGCTGCTTTCGATTAACTTGACCCGCACATCTTTGCTAGCGGCCAGATCACCCAGCAGGTTTTCCAGAATCACATCCAGGCGCGGCTCGTTGCCGGCGCATACAGCAAGCATTTTGAGTTGCAGCAGGTTCTGCGAATCACCCGGTTCCAGTAACTTACCGAGTGCCTCGCGGCGCTTGGCTGATTCGAAAAACGCCACATGCGCTTCCAACAACGGATAGCAGTCCGGTCCCAACTCCAGCTCAGCCAGCCACAAGGCAACCTGATCGGTACGGAAGCAATTGCCACTGGCGAGCTGCACATCCAACAGCCAATTGTGCAAATGCGGAGGCTCAGCACCTTCACGGTAGAGCAGAAACTTCTGTTCCGGTTGCTCGCGCAGGAGGCGGTATTTCACGCCAAACTCATTGTTAGCCAGCTCGATTTTCTCGACATCCGGCAACTCCAGCGTCTCGAAATCAGCGCGAAATTCCAGGCGCGTGTCATACCAGAACACTATGCGCTGCTTGTCGAACAGGTTGCTCAGGGCCTGGCTGATTTTGGGGTTACTCATGCCACGGCCTCGATCTCTTCATCTTCGTCCAGCACTTCCTCGATCATCGAAAGCGTTCCGCTAACCACGACATTGCGGCGCAGCCGTTGCATCAACGCTTCCCGACGCTTTTCACAGAACGTCTGGAAGTGAGCAAAATGCAGACTGTCGTCGTCATTCAGTAGGAGGTCGACCGGCTTGAATCCGGTGTCCTTCTCTGTCATCCAGTCGGCCAGTGACAGATCCTTCTTCGAGCGGTTCTGCGAAGCATTTAGCAGGTGCAGGTTGGCAATCGAGTTCCAGTTAATGGAGCTCTGATAGAACGCCATCAAACCGGGATCTTTTTGAAGGAAATCCTTTTTGGCTAGAGCAGCCTTTGCAAAGGCGCTGCTCGGATGCAGATGATCGATGTCCAGTTGCAGGTTCTCATTGATCTCGGGGAATAGCAGGCTTAGGACCGAACGGCACCTTGAATCCTCATACTGGATATCAAGGAGCCCCCTCAGATAGGCCTCATCAAAACGAAGATCCTTGTTGGTTGCGGTGAAGGCCTCAATGATTTCATCCAAGGGGAACTGCCCCTTGTCCAAATGCCTAGCCAACAACCGCTGCATCTTGGTCAGAACACCATCAGCCTGCCCACCAAATATCCCTCGCAAAAGCACCATATGTAACCAGCGGGACAGCGCCAAGCGCTCTTCGCGTAGGTAGTTGATGTTGTTGATGGTGTGATACAGCGGCTTGTCACGGAAGGACTGCTTGTACATATAGAACGCCAGCGGGATGACCGCGTTCTTGGCTCTCAGCGACTGGTCGTTTAAGCCGAATTTGCGCAGCAGCTTGAAGGTTGCGACCACACAAGCCCTGATCTCCGGCCACTGCTGCTGGATGATGCTCACCTGATCGGAGTCGAAGTTCTTGACCCGGAACCGCACATCAGCCCCCGTCAGCATCAGACAGGTCTTAAGCACCCAGTCACGGCCAATCGAGAACTGCATCTCCGAGCTTTGCCGTACCTCGGTCACCAGTTCGTCTATATCTTTGCGAGCATCCCCATCCCAGTTAGCGATGGCGATCGACATCAACAAGTCCGAAAACGCCAGCGGCGTACCGCCACTGTTCGTGCGGATGAATACATCCAGTACGTGATCGATATCCTGACTTTCCTCGTTGTAGAAGTGGATTACCTCTTCATGCCTGACGAGATAGTACAGGCGGGTCAAAGCCTTACGCGCAAAGCTGTTGGAGGCCAGTCCATGCTTCTCAAGGTAGGGCAAGACCACCTCGAACGGAATCTCATCTACAGAGCGCACGTCAGGCAGGCTCAACACCTTACCCACTTCAAACCAGCGCGAGGAAGGGTCATCACTAAACGCCGACACCTGCTTTTCGGTCAGAAATCGGAAATGGTAGTGGGCCATCGAGTCGTTGTCCGCTCCGTCCAGCCCCTTGGCAAGATCCAGATAGAGTCGACGTGGCGGCAGCACTTGGTCGTTACGCGCATTGGGCCACCAGACACGAGGCTGCTTGTAGGCATAAGTGCCCTTCAAACCGATGTAGATCGAAGTCAGCCGCTGCTGTCCATCGATGACTGCTTTGAAGTCTTTGAAGTCGCCCTGAGTCGGAACGTAGTCATTGGACTCCTTGAATCGCTGACAGTAGTCGGTTAGGAAGCTGTAGAAGCGGTATTTGTTCTTGATCTCCGGGCTCGTCACATCCCACATCATGAATGTATTGATCGGATACTCGCGCATCAGGGAATCAAATAACACGCAGATCTGCTGGGGCGACCAGACAAAATTGCGCTGGATCGCCGGGAGCAGAAACGTCCGGTCATCGATGTTGCGTATCGCCTGGCGAATCGTGATCGCCTTCTCGAAGCGTCCTGACATCTCAGTCTTCCTTGGCATCCAGTCCGATGATCTTCTTGAGCGCCGAGCCTAGCTTGAGGTAGTTCACCTTAACGCCATCGTCGAGATCCAGCGCCACCTGCTCAGTAGCCAACGGGTAGAGGGTGTCACGCTCGTAGTCGTCCAGCTCCAGCAGTTGCTTTTTGAGCGTTTCGATTTCCTTGAGGGCACGGGTCTTTTCGCCTTGGCTGGCGGAGGTGCTGATGCCGACTTGCTGGAGGTAGTCCAGCCGTGCAGCTAGCTTCTTACGGAAGTCGCGCAAGTATCGCAGCACCACGCTCACCGTATCCGGACGGTAGCGGTGCAGGTAGATCAGCGCATTGAAAGTGCCCTTGGGGCTGGAGAACAGCCAGTAGATGGGCCTCTTTTTGTAGCGCTTCACGTGGTCGGCGTAAAAATCCTTGAGGAAGTACTTGCGCACGTCCTTGCCCAGCGACTGTTCAATAAAGGCCAGATTAGCCTCGTAGTGGGCCTCGCCAAAGGTAACGCGCAAAAATGTACGGAAGCGCTCAGTCACCTCGTCGGCAAACCATTCGCCATCCAGCAGCGGAATAACGTTGTCTTCGTCCGGCATAAAGCGAGGCTCAGGAATCTGGCGTAGATACTCAGCCAGAGTGTCGCCTTGGTTGGCCAGCACAAGCCCAGGTTTGTCCAGGCTATAGCGGCCAAACATGCAGGCTACAGCGTAGCTGAGGAACTCAGCCATGGTGTCGCTCTGCAACTGCGCCTCCAGATCGATTTCAGTCTTATCATCACCGTAGCGGTAATGCGGATTGCATGTGAGCGTTATTTCCTTGAGCGGCACCTCGGGCGTCAACTCGTCCTGCAGGCCGTAGGCTTCGATAAATATGCGGTTGTTTTCTTCTTCGAGACGCTGCATTTTTTGCGTTATCGCGAGCCAGCGGACGCGTAGTTTCTGGTAAGTTTGTTTCAGGTTTGGCTGGTGGAAATCTAGTGTCAATAACGGCTGACTGGTGAAGTTACTGGATGTTTCGTAGGAATCCCAATCGTTTTTTGAAATATCAATTAATTGTTTTACTTCCGTGACGCCAGAGATAATTGACCTATAAGGGAGGTTTGAGATGTCCTGAATCTGAAAATTGAGTGTAGGGTTAAGAGCGTTGAGAAAAACTGACGATAATTTAGAGCATAAGAAGCCAAGAACTTGCTCGATGGGCGTAGATTTTTCTAACGCACAGGAACCCGCAACATCAAAAAATACTCCAGGCTCTTTGTATCGACATCCAAACGATGCGGAGCTAACAAATGACCAAGACGCAGCTTTCAGACAATAATTGGATAGGTCTCTAACCCTTGATCGCAATGAGCCATTAACCTTTAAGGTTTTTATTTCATTCCCGTCATTTTTCCAGTCGACTACATGTTCGACATTGCCATACCAACGTCTGAAATCACCGCCTTTTGAGTATAAGTGCCATCGCCCCCCACCCAACTCAGCGTTAGGTCTATTGATACAACTGGCCGAAACTTCTGGCCATAATCGAAGGAATTTCTCATTATCGCCCGTCTGCATACCCGTTTTAATATCAGAATATGATCCCAAACGTTCGAAACTTTCAAAAAGATCAGCACTTTTAGGGCTCACCCAATACGCAATTGGACTCCCCGGAATCTTTTTGAAATCCGCCGCAGAACCCCGAAAGAAATGCTGCTCCATTTTTTTTTGATTTTCCTGACTCATTACTCTCCCCCCTTGGGCAGGGTTTTTCTCGCGTGGGCGGGCGTAAAGCCATCCGGCACGGGCTTAAATGGTCCGCTCGGCGAGCGGTGGCTGGACTGAAACTGGCGCAGCGCCTGAACGTCGACGCACCCGCGGGCACCTAGCAATGCCATAATTTTCATGGCCGTGCTTCTGCAGCGGGCAAGCGGATGACAGGCCACTTGGGGAAGTTTTCGTTCCAGGTTTCTATATTGAATACCTGACAATTCACGACTAACTGTCGCTTCCAGCGCGGCACAGCTTTACCCTTAGGAGGGAGCATCCGCTCAATTTCGTCGGAAAAGTTGGGCAGCAACTCGCTCTCCAATGTGACCAAATTTAAGTAGTGAACGGGCTTATCAAGCCGAGCTTCAGCCCAGCGATAGATGAACGAATCAAGAAATTTGGCAGCAAATGTACTGCTGAGGGTGCCATCATTAAGTTCAGTACGAAACTTTTCTAGGCCTTTGGCCTGAGCCTTCGGATTGCCCGGATCCTTGACCTCTACAAACACAATAGCCTGCTCGAATTCGACGACAAAATCCACCCGGTGCATCTCTGCCAGACCGTGATAGTTCGGGCGCTCTGGCTTCATTTGATCAAAGACAATGGCATCAACTGCATCGGTAAAGTCAATCTCAAGATCGCGTTCGCGGAGCTTCATTTTCCCAAGCCCCCCATCTTTCGATTGACTTGTTCTTTCGTCAGATCGTTGAAGGTGTCGGCAATCGCATTAGGGGTGATGGCACGGTAATCATCCATGCTATCTGCCTTCACCTCGCCTGTTTTTTCATCTCGATATAAGGCATGAAACATCACATGATCGCCCTTGCCCTTATTCATCAGCAGGTCGATCCACTTCAGCAACACATAGTCATGCGTCGCCAGAATCACTTGCTGGCCGTTGCGGGAGAGTTCCAGCAAAATTTCCACTAGAAGCTTCATCAGCTTAGGATTGAGGTTCGATTCGGGCTCATCCCACAGCAGGGGGCCACTTACACCGGGGTTGAGAGTACCGTTGGTTAGCAAACGCTGGAGCATGCCGATCTTACGGAAGCCCTCGGCGGTCATGCCGCTTGATAGCACTGCAGTCTTGGCAGGCACAAATCGCGTAGTGGCCTTTTGAAATACTTGCGGGGCTTTTGTTTCAGCACTGCTTTGCCCCAACGTTTCAACATACGTCCCAGACTGAAAACTGAAGCCACCGTTTTCCAGTTGGTAGCGACCACCAATCAGATTGGCAAGCTTCGGTACGATACTGTCAAAGCGCGGATCTAAATTGATCCTGGACTCAGGATCATCCACGCTCTTGCGCAACAACATCTGCGCCAGATCCAGATAACCGTCATCGAAGATCAACTCGACTGTGCGTTGGTCATGATTGGCATCAGTCATACCACGCACCAGCGACAAAACTTCTTTGGTAGGTACAAATATCGGCTCGGCCCGATAATTTGCATACGCAGCGTTGGAGTTGACGGTGGCTACTTCTGAAGAGCCATTGAAAGTAAGGGCAAGTTCTTCGCCTAGCGCAAACGTTGCTTTAAGCTGCGCATTGCCACGGGCACCGGGACGGCGCATGTTGCCTAGCTTGTCATCCAACGGCATGAGAAGCCGAACCAGTTTGCGGGTAAGGGCTAGCGCAAGTTCGTTGCCAGTGCTGCCAACCTGCAAGGCGCCACCCCCACATAAGGCATAAACGCTTTTGAGAAGCTGGGTTTTACCGTTGCCATTCTCGCCAATGATTACGTTGATCTTGGGGGAGAAATCAATGGTCAGGTCAGTGAAAGCGGTGAATTTCTTAAGTTCCAGGCGGGTAATCATTGAATGGCCTCTTTGAGCATTACCGCCTTCTCCGCTTCAGAATTTCCATCAATTAGGCGCACAAACGCACCTTTGTATTCAGGCTTGTGCTGGTTCTCCAGCACAAAGGCTGTGGTGGAGACCACCTCGCCACCGACACTGTCAAATGCTCGTGCCCCCAAATGCGCCATGGACAGGATGGTGTGCTGTCCCAGAATGCGAGCACGCAGTAACTCGAACGAGGACAGAAACATCCAGCTTTGCATGGTGATCATGGCCACTGCACCTGCTGGCACGGCCAGATCAAGATTGCGTTCGATAAACATGGCAAACAGATCGGATTTGCTGCTGGGATAGTTTTCCTTGGCCCAGGCGCCCAGCCGCCCATTCATGCCCTTGCCGCCCATATACGGCGGGTTGGCGATCACCACCGCGTAGCGCGGGCTCAGGTAATCGGCCATGCGCAGCACCTGCAGCACCTTGGCGTGGGTTCCGGCAAGGAACAGGTTGCCCACCATGTCCTTAGCTTCCAGTACCGGCAATACGTTCTGCACGCTGGTGAGATTAGGGCGAATCAGCGAGCCAAAGTTGTCGGCTTCCTCGAACTGTTTGAGGGTTTCGCGCAGGTCGATGGTGAACAGGTCGCGCCCCACGGCTGTAATGTATTCATCCAGCTCATCGTGACTGAACGCCACCTTTTCCAGCACGCAGATGTTTGGCTTGATGGCCTTGTTGAAAAAGCGGCGCTGTTTGGCGCGGGCTTTCATGGTCAGGGCAAAAGCGGCCAGCTCCCCTGCTCGCTCATCTAGCTCGATGCCGTAGAGGTTGTGGGTAAGGATTTTCTCGGGGATCTCACTCGGGTCCGTCCCAACTTCTTCGTAGATTGCATAAAGCAGGTCGAAGGCATAGGTGAGCATGTGGCCAGAGCCGCAGGCCGGGTCGCAGACTTTGATGTCTTCGGGCCGCGTGATCTTGAAACAGTCGGTTTCGAGAGCCTCGGGTTTGATGTAGTAGTCCATCTGCCCGACCAGTGATGAGCTAGGGTGGTTGAGCATCCACAGACGTCCTAGGGAATTTTCCACTAGGTAACGCACAATCCAGTGCGGGGTGAATAGCTGGGTGGCGGCGGGGATATTTTCAGGCGTGATCTTCTGGTTCTTTTTCAACCCTTCAAACACAGCGTTCTTTTTCTCAGAGATGTAAAACTGGTAGAGCCAGCCAATCACCTCAACATCCGTGCAAGCGTCTGGCGTAAGGGCTTCACGGGTGTAGGCCAGAACAGAATTGCCCGAGAGCAGGTCATCAGGCATCAGCAGCTCGGTGTAATCCGCGATGCGCTCGAATAGGTAAGGCATGGAACTGTGGAAGCTATTGCACTCGGCCACCACTAGCAGGCGGTAGGCCTCTTGCTGCGGGTCGTGGCTAGGCGCGGTGCCACTGAGCAGGGCTTGGATCTGCCGGCTGATTTTTTCGGGCACGCGATCTTCATCGATGTGGCCAGCTTTGGCTTCAGCCAGTATTTCCGGCTGGAACTGGCCTTCGTCAGCGGGCGATACCACGCGGATGCGCGTATAGGCATTCACATCCATAAAGCGCAGGGCGCAGAAGCGATTGAACCAAGTGTAGGCCACCTTGTCGATGAGCTGCTCGCGGCTGAATGCAGCAATCTGCTTTTCCAACTGGGCCACGGCCTGCGGATTCTCGCGGCGGGCGGCGCTGCTGACATCGAGTACCAAGGCGAGCTTGGCGCCGACTTGCTCCAGCAACAGACGGCGGGCGTGCTGTGCGAACTTCTTGAGTTTGGTGGTTTCCATCATTCGTCTCTTTATGGGCCAGCTCAATCATTTATTTTTTTTCACAAAAATGATCGGGGCACTTGTCCGTTTCAAATCTGTACGCGGTTGCCTGCTTGGATCTCTTTCAGCCAAGCTTCGCGCTGCTGCTGCAGGTAGTCATCCAGCTCGGTTTCATTGGCCAGCCAAGGTTTGCTGTAAGCCACCTTAATGGTACGCGCGGACACCAGGCGCGGTGGTTCGACCACTCGGGGTGGTTCTGCGCTTTGTGGTGGCGGACAGTCGATGCCCTGATTTCCCGATGGCTGCGGAGAAATGGGCGGAACTGGAGCAGATACCGGTTGCGGACGAGACAGTTGCTCCAATTTGAGCAGTAACTGCGCGTATTGATTGTCCTCAAAAGCACGCAGCTGATCGCGGATCATGGCGATTCGCTTCTGTCCTTGCATTGACTGCCGAGCTTCAATAAACGGCGCTGCGAGCTGAGCCTGCTGCTCGGGCTTAAGGCTGCTGTACTCGTTACCACCCTGCAGGCGCAGCTCCAACTCAGCAAGACGGCTGACTGCAGTGGCCTTTTCACTGGCTAGCTGATTGGCAATGGCTTTTTGCAGGGCCTCCAGTTGCGGTTTGGCCTGCTGTAGGCGGTTACCTTGCCAGGGTTTATTCTCGGTGAGTAATGCCTTGATGGCTTCAACCTCACTCGTGGCGACATAGGCGAAATTGTCTTCCTGCTCCTGCACCAGTTGGCGAGCCTGATCGTAAATAGTTTTTTGCGGGCTACCCATGAAGCGACGCAGCGGCTCAATGATCTGCTCTTTGGTGTCGAGCATGGCATCGGAGGCGCGGGACAGGTCGGTAAGGAACCAGCTGGCGTTTTTGCCGGCGATTTCCTTTAGGGTAGCCATCACACCATCCAGCACGCTGAGGAAACCATACAAGGCTTTTTGCCCATGCAGGTCGGCTAAATCAATCTCCAGCTCTTTGATGGCGTCGATGGTTTCACGTGCCAGAGCGCGGGCTTCGTTGCAGCTGGCGGGACGGTCGAAAAAATCGGCAAAGAATTCTTTTAGATGGCGCACCTGGGAGGCGCTGAACTCGATTTGCGGCTCCAGCACCAATGTGGTGTGAGCGTTGGTGTTACGCAGACTGCGCTCCAGGTTGTCGCCTTCCAGTGGGTTGCTGTCTTGCCGTACTTCCACCTTACTACGTGCGCAAAGCAATGCGAGGTTGCAGAGGATGGCCGCGTAGTACCAACCGTAGTTTTTGCGTTCGAAGCGCTCAAGTAGAGTTTTGACCGTGGTGCGCACACCGCCGCGGGCGTTACTCTGAATATAAGCCAGCAGCTCCTGCTCTGGTTCGGTCAGACTGGTGGCGTCGTTGCCAAGCAGGCCGTCTTGTGCCTGGCGCAGGTACTTGCCGATGTCGTTCTCGTTGAACGGCACATCGCGCAGCATGCGTAGGTTCGGATAAGTAGTTTCGATCAGCTGATAGATGCCTTTGAGAATACGGGCCTGACCGTCGTTGCTGCTGGCATCCACATCGGCAGCGTTGATGATCAAGTGCGCTTTGCCGAGCAGCTCTCTGGCACGATCCTGCAGTTCGGCCAAACGCTCCGTATTCTGAAAGCCCTTGGCATCGATAATGCGTTTGACTGCTTCCTGCTGGGTGCTGCTGTTCTGTCGGATGTATTTCTCAGTGCGCTTGTGCAGGGTGAGATCCTGCATGAACCGGGCATCAGCCGGCAGCACTACGCGCAGCTCATCGCGTCCCATGCTCTGCATGCGCTGCACGGTGAGGTTATCGAAGTTGTCACTTAGCGGAGTGACAATGTGGATGGCCAACTCAAACTCGCGGCTGAGCGAACGGTCGTCCATTCTGCGCGTATAGGCGTAGTCCTGGCCGTTTTCATAGCGAATTTTGCGCTGTTTGATCACACCGTCGAAAAGTAAGGTTTCCAGTTCCTTGATAACATCGGCGGATTCGATCTCAGTGTTTTTGATCTCTTCTTCGATGTCCTTCTCTTCGTCGGTCAGGTACTCGTAGAGCTCGCCATTGCGTTGGATGTAAGTTTGCTGCTCCAGCAAGTTGAGCGCCGCTTCCAGCTTCTTGCGTTGGGCTGGAATGTCTTCGCCAAAACGCTCCAGCATCAGCACATTGAGATTGCGCAGAGTGGCCTTGAACTCCTTGACGTACTTGACCAAGAACAATGCTTTGAGCACGCGCACCGCGTATGGGTCGCCAAGGTGCCGTTCGGCATTGTTGATGGCGCTTTGAATAGCGCTTTTCAGCGCGCCGCGAATGCCTTCGAACATGCGATCGAAGGTGGCCAGCCGGCCCACTGGCTCGTTGTCGATAGCCATGGCCACTTCGCGGAATACACCGAGCATGGAGCGTTCGCCCACCGAGTTGGCCTTGCCCTCAAAGCCGTTGTGCATGGATATTCCACGAATAGCCGACTGGAACAGCGGGAACTGGTACGGCACGAATGGGTAGCAGTAGGTGAAGTGCTCTAGATCGCGGAAGTTCTGATAGTGCTGGCCGCCGTCGGCAAACTCGAAGAGAGTTTTGAAGTTATTGAACTGTTGTTCGTAGACGGTTTTCAGCAGATCCGTACCGGTATCGTTCTTGGTCAACAAGCGCTTCTGGATCACTTCAGCTACGTCGGCACTGGTAAGTTTGAGGCGATTGGCAAAGCGCGCCTGGACACGAGAGAAGTCGTTGCTTTGCTGCTTGCTCATATCACCCATCACGGAGTCCATATCCTCCTGTGCTGTGACGATAATCCACGCCCGCCCTAGGCACTTGGTGGCCAGGCTTTCAGCCACAGTCTGTAGATTAGTCATGAGTTTGGTGTTATCGGCAATGTACTGGCCGACTTCATCGACAAAGAAGTTCAGGCGGAAGTTGGACGGCTGTTTGTCCAGCCATTCCTTGACCTGGTTGCCGAAGTCTTCAATGGAAACGCTGTGTTGGGCGCGGTATTTGTCGAGGATTCCTTTAGCTAGTGCCAGGTCTTCGCCAGTGATCTGAGCGTAGGCTTTGGCAATGTTACCGGCCTCCAGCAGCGCCTGTTCGCGACCACGCTCCCAGGACTTGTTCGCGATGCTCTGGTAGGCTTCCTTGAACGGACGAAACAATTCACGACTATCCAGATCACGCTCAAACTGGGCGATATAGCCCTGCTTACCGTAGTAACCGCACATCTCGTTAAAGACTTTGACGAATACCGAGAGCAAGGCGTCGATTTGAGTCTTGCTGATGATGTCGGCTTTCTGGTCAATGTTAAATAGGATACTTTTCGATGGAATTGCGACGGCTTTTTTAAACTTGGCGCGTAGTAACTCGTCGTCGGTTTTGATCTTGGGTAGGAAGATATCCAGTGCGGTACTGCCATCGACCTTGCGGTTTTCCAGCAGCAAGGCAAGCATTTTCAGCAGGTGCGACTTACCCGAGCCAAAGAAACCGGATACCCAAACGCCGTTGGCATGGTGATAGTCGGTGTAGGCATCCAGGAAGGGATCCAGCCGCTTAGCAACTTCGTTAGTGAGTACGTATTCGCTCAGCTCGTTGTACAGGCTGGTCTCGTCGTCAGCTTTGATGACGCCTTCAATCGGTCGGCCGACGGAGTTTTTGAAAATGCCATTGAGTTCCATTGACTGCTTCCTTACACCTGAGACTCGAAAATATTGAATGCGCGGTAGTACTTGTCATCGTGCAGCAAGCCAAACAGCTCCAGAGACGCGCCCTGCTCCAGCGAATGCCGATACTCACCGGGGAAGAACATCACCGTGGGTTTGTCCTTGGCCGTGCTTTGCAGATTGTTGAGCACGTTGTGCGAGCGAATATAGGGGAACACTTCACCGATGCCGGAAAGGAAAAGCACGTCGTAATCTGCCTGGGCAATACGTTCGCCAATAGCCGGGACCAGGTGTTCCTTGATATCCAATACACCCTGCAAAAGCTCCAGCAGACCTTCTTTATCCACATCGGGCTCAACCGCCCGGATCTGCTCCCACAAGCTGACACCTTCGTCACTGCCCTCACGAGCCTTTAGCAGGTCGATGGTCAGATCGTACAGGCTGACTTCCAATACCTTCACACCACGCCCCTGCAAACAATCGATACGCAGACCGGCCAACGTGTTGACCAGTTGCCGCTGCATGCGTTGTATCTCAAAGGCTTCAGCCGCCTTGAATTCGCAGATGTAGAACGGCAGATCATTATTTAGCCCCTTCATTTCCAGAAAGCGCTGACCGCTCATGACGTTCAAGAGGTGTTCAAAGCGGGCTGCCAGCGGCTGCTGACTGATTTTTTGGCTCATTGCAGCCACCTTTCAAGTTCATGGTCAGTTGCCGGGAATATCAGCAATTGCTCGTTATCGTGGCGAGCCAGTAAATGGGCCAGCGCTGGACTTATCAACACAGGCTGGATCTGGTGCTGTGCGCTGATCAAGTCGGCATCCCGCAACATGCGGAACAGGTTTTGCCGCAACTTGCTTTGCGTGGACGCAGCCAATTCATCCAGCTCGGCATGCCACAAAGCTTTGGCATTGCAGAAGGCATCGTAATCGCTTGTCGTAAGTTGGCGGCGCATAAGCAGGAAATGCTCGCGCAGAACTTCGCGAGCGAAGTCGCGGATGAAGGTATAGCGCCGGCAAGCTGCAGCCCACAGGAGGTAGCCTTGCTCGCGCAGGCTGCCATCCACCAAGAACTCCAGTTCCTCTGGATCCAACAGCTCCAGACGCGCGATCAATTCCTTACTGATACGTGTCGCTGCAGCTGATGTACGAACTTGCAACAGGTTCTCACCACGCACCTGCTCCCGTGTTTGCTTCCAATCACACAGCGCTAAATAGCGCTCCACAACCAGCGGTGCTTCCTGCAAAAACAGGCCGCCCGTGGTGAAAGAAAGACGATAACGCTCAGCCATCGCTTTGCACCTGTTGTGATTCGTCACTGGCTCCGCCAGCTTTGACCCAGGTATCCACCTCAACCTTCTGGAACTTCCACAACCGACCGACCTTGTGAGCTGGCATGCTGCGTTTGGCGATCCATGCATAAACGGTGTCCTTGCTGACGCCGAGGTGTCCGGCAATTTCATCAACACTGAGCCAGCGATCTGTCATAGCTAAATCTGCTCATAAAAATCCGCTGATATTAGCCGTTTTTGTCGGTTCTAATAAGGTTAAAGCTGATTCTCAGGATTAATGCCTGACAAATGCCTGTGCCACTTCAAGATGGCTTCAAAGGGCAGCCTAGCGAGCTTGCTTTGGTAAGCCTACGCAGCGAATAGCTCAGTGGCGAAATAAAAATGCGTCGCCATCAGCTCCCTCACCCGCTGGGATACATCTGCTCGATCAACTGATCGAACTCCCCACCATACCCACAGTAATCGCGCGGAACGCGTTCGATATCCTCGGCCATTTGCTCGATCACCTCACGCAATTCCAACTGTCCAAACCATCGAACTGGAATCGCCGCCGCACCATACTGAGCACCCAACAGGTGCCCGGCTATCAGCCCGGTGCTGTCGCTATCGCCACCGTGATTCACTGCCGTGATCACGCCCTCCTCAAACGAGCTCGCCGTCAGGGCGCACCAAAGACCAATTGCCAGCGACTCTTCAGCGACCCAACCGCCACCGAGTTCGTCGATGCGTTGCGGGGTGGGCTGGTAGCCTTCATAGAAGAAAAACAGCACACGTTCGATAAGACTGCGGGTTTCTTCCATACCGGGCTCTTGCCCGTATTTGGCCAGGCTTTCGGTGATTGCGTGTTCGAGGCTGTCTTGCCGGTCAACCATCCGCTGCAGGATGTCAGCGAATAGCCCTGCCGCAAGGTAACCGCTGGGGTGCCCGTGAGTCAGGCGCCCGGACTGGGCAGCGTAGTCGAAGGCGTTGGCAAAGAATGCACAGGGCGCTACGCGCATCACAGCGCCACAGCCTTTACTGTTGTTTTCGGCGACTGCGCCTAGACGTGGACTGACTTTGAGTGCATTGAGGCAGGTAGTGCCAGGGGCACGCCGAGACCAAAGTTCTGGCTGCTCGATCAGCCACCCGTCCGTGCTGACCGGAATCGCCGTAGGGTAATCCTGGGTCATCAACCAGCGCAGCAACGCATGATGGATAATGCTGGGAACGTGGCAAATCCCTCGCGAACTGCCGCACACATAAGCCCGCAGCAAGCCTTCGGCCGTGAAGAGCATCATCTGCGTGTCGTCGGTGATGGCACCGGTGATACCGAAAGTTGGGGAAAAATCAACGATTCCCTGTGGACCGAATTTAGCTTCGATTGCAGGCCAATCGAGGAACTCTACCGCGGCGCCCAACGCATCTCCGACGGCACCACCCAGAAGGCAGCCTTTGATCCTTTCAAGTCTGTTCATATCCTTCTCCTTCACACTGCTGGTATCAATTCTTGCAAAATCACGAGCTTTCTTTGCAACTGCTCGATGTGCGCTTTCTCAGCGCGTAGAGCCGAGCGCAGCTCCCGGTTCTCCATTTCGCAGATCCGTGCCCAACGCGCGTTCTTTTGATATCCAAGAGCCATTTGCCAGAGTTCACGCAACCTCAGGTACTGCAGCAGAAGCACCAGCAGGATTGCCCCCATCATCAGCAAAGCACCTGTCGAAACCGCTTCCGACATACTCATGTCCACTTCCTTCCGTGAGTTCGATAAATCTCGAAGACAGACACAAGATATGTAGTGTTATACGACAGGTCTAGAATGTAGACTTATACAGGTAAAGTATTCACGCACATGGAGCGGTCATGAAACGCAAACAAGACATCAAGCAAGTTCGCTGGGATCTGGCACTTCGCTATCGTCTGATCGAGACTGTCGCCTGGTGGGAAGGCCGGCTGACCACAGTGCACCTGATCCAAAGCTTCGGGATCAGTCGTCAGCAGGCGTCCAAGGACATCAACACTTACATCACCGAACATGCGCCTAAAAACCTTACATATGACAAGCAGCTGAAGGGCTACGTCCCCAGCAAACAGTTCAAGCCATTGTTCATCGACGACAGCGCCAGCGCTTATCTGCACCTGCTGAACCAGACCCATTCCCGTGCACCGCATGTGGAAGGTTTGGCCTTGGCGTATGCCCACACCATGGTTCTGGAGGTGCCGGACCGGACGATTCGACCTGAAGTATTGCGTCCATTGCTTAAGGCATGCCGCGACAGCGAGGTTATTGAAGTCGCATACGTTTCACTCGCTAACCCGGCTCCAGAAACTCGCTTGATTGCACCACACACACTGATTTACACCGGTATGCGTTGGCATGTGCGGGCGTATTGCGAGAAGAATCGTGAATACCGGGATTTTGTGCTGAGTCGTCTGCGCGGCCAACCGGAGTTCGAACGCAAGACCGAGAACCTCATCGACGAGGATGAAGACTGGAACACCAAGGTAGCCGTGATCATCGAACCCGACTCAAGGCTCAAGCCAGAACAGAAGGCAATCATCGAAGCCGATTTCGGCATGGAGGATGGTGTGCTGGTCATTCCGACACGCCGCGCCTTGGTCAAGTATGTGTTGCAGCGTTTTCAAATCGATCCGAAAAAGCTCGACCCCAAAGCGGCGGCGCAGCAGATCGTGGTGAGGAATCTGGATGAGTTGAAGCCTTGGCTTTATGAGTGACTCAACCCGGCATTTTAATTCGTGACGCACTGCATCACGAATTAATTGAACCTCCGAGATGGAAGAATAATAGGCGTGACTCTGGGCTCTCTGGAAGCATTCGCCCCGTCCTATGTCCGGAGCGAATGTTGAGATGAGATGCGTTAAGGACCAGATCAGTCTTGCGGGCGCAGTTCAATCAGTGCCTGTTCGAACAGAATTCTATCGTTCTCTGCGGCCTTGTCTTGTTGCACCAGAGCCTGGCTTTGCGCGTCGATCCACTCATCCATAGGTTTGAACACCTGCTCAACCACCAGAGTGATTTGGAACTGGTAGGCCTGACGCAAATCGTGGACAAACGAACTGGCAGAGTCGTCGATGGCTTTGGTACGACGAGCTTGCGCTGCCTTCTCCGCATTCTCTGTACGAATAGCCTGGTAGATGTCGTACAACGCCACGCCGACCTGTACCAAAGGCCCCGCCCAGCGACCCGCTGTACTGGCCCAGCGTCCCATGGTCTTGGGGCCAATACCTTTGAACAGTTTGGGCAGAAACTCTTTTCCTAGCTCCAGTGCCGCTTTCACTCCCTGTTCAGTCATGTCCTTGACATTACCCATGGGGACTTTCTTCAAGGCATCCTTGATGGCTGGCGACAGGATGCTTTCACCAGCATCCTGCGGCGCATCCAGATCCGCATTCAGCATGGCGTCAGCGTGTCGGAGAGTGGACTCGGCCAGTTTCTCACCGATTTCACCCAGGCTCTGCTGAGTCTTGGGCAGCTCGTACTCCAGCGTGCGCATCAGTTTGTCGCCCAGAGACTGGACAACTTCTGCCGCCCCCTCTTCCATCGCCTGGTTGGTGTCACCCCTGACTTGTCCTTCTGCTACTGAAGTAATCAGACTGACAATTGCCTGCTTTGCGCTACGACAATCGCGATCCAGGTGATCGTTTAGGCATGCAGTCAGACGGCTGCGCTCGTTTTCAATCTGCAGTTTGGCTTTCGTCAGCGCTTCAGCCTGACGGTCATTGCCGGCCTGCACCAACCGCAAATTGGCTTGTTCGATCGCAACCACCAGGTCTTTGCGACAAGCCGCGAAGATTGTCCCGGTGTCGCTTTGCTCAAGGAAGTCACCCAGCGCCTCCTCCAAGTCAAGAATGCCGCTGGCGCTTACCAGCGGCGCCTTGTCTTCGAGTCGTCCTTTGAGGGCGCTTCTGGCATTGACCCATTGCACCGGGACCTTGTCCAGAATGTTTTCAATACCGCGCTCACTCGCCGCACGCTGCAGATGAATGCGCAGGCGATCGGTGATGCCGACATAATCGCGATCGCCGACCGTAATACCTGCCTTGTTGTTGACGATGAGCATTAACCGGCGCTCTGAAGCGACGATATCGACCAGCCGCTCCCAGGTTTTCGCTTCGTCGGTGGCACCGCCTGCAGCGACCACGAACAACACAACTTCGCTATTTTGCAGCTGGTTCTCAGCCACCTCTTCATGCTCGATCGGCGCGTCGATGCCAGGTGTGTCGAGCAGCGTGTAATTGCCCCAGCGGTACTCAGTTACCGCGGCCGTTTCCGGTCGATCCGCCATCTTGGCATCTGCCCGCCCCATCAAGGCATTGAGCAGGGTACTTTTGCCAGCGTTGTAGTTGCCGTAGACCATGATTCGAGGGTGTAACTGCTCAGCCTTGGTCTGCAACCGGGCTCCCAGCTCATCACGTTGTTGTTCGGACAGCCAACGGCCCAGCGGGGTGCTGACCCGTTCATAGGTGTGGATAACCCGTGCGAAGTCAGGCAATGCCATGGGACAGCTCCTTTTCGATTTCCTGAATTTGAGTAAGCGTGTGCTGGCGCATCTCTTTTAATGCGCTGTGGAAGTTTTTCAACCAGTCGGCAATGTCGATAAAGCACAATTGGTCCAGTTGCTCATACAGGACATTCAGCCGGTTCTCGGCAAGCTCAAGCAACTGTTCGCGGGTCCCCAGTGAAACTTCGTCGCGGTTGTCGCCCACAGCCACTTCGATTTCTTCAGTGGTATTGAAGTATTCGCCCGCTGCGCCCCCAGCCTTGTTTCCCGCCCAGGCTCCAAGTGCGCCACCGATCAGGCCACCGATGACCGTCCCCACACCTGGCATAATCAAAGTGCCTAGAGCTGCCCCACCTTCAGCGCCCCCCCAGGCACCGAATCCTGCCCCGCCGGCCCTGCCGAATGACTCATTGCGGCGGGAGTCGAATTTGATCTTTTCAACGCGCTCTGAAAACTGAGGGGCTTCTCGGGCGACAGGTCCAACCGCTTGGTCCTGAATTTCAATGTTTTCGAATTTCTGGCCAATCGAATCACACAGTTCGCTGGCGTAATGCTGGAAAGCATGATCGAGCAATTTACGGCAGGCTTCAGAAAAAGCCTGGTCGTTCATCGCATATTGATCGGCATACTTTTCGATCTGACCCGGTAATTCTTTTCTGAGCTGGCTCAGAATATGATCGACGCTCAGCTTCAGGTCCTTACGCGCGGCGCTCAGCCCTGTTCTGATATCAACCAGCTCTTTTTCCAGCTGATCCGTCGATTCGGCCAGCTTGATGCAGAACGCCTGCAGATTCTTCAAGGGTGTCTGGCGCTTGAGGGCGAGCCCACTGGAACGGGCTATGTTGCCAATATCTGCGGCGAAGTCGGCCAGCCCACTGTCCTGCCAGCGTTGCGCCTGCTCCTGGGGGCCACCTTCCTCGGCATAACGCACCGAAATCGAGTGAATATTGATTTGATTCAGGAGCGATTGTGCTGATGGGTCAATCTTGGCCAGCTCCGACCCGACGTAACCAATCTGGTCATCACGATCGGATCGCGCCTTCATTACCCGTTGGTTAACCAAGTTACCCAAGTCATCAACATCCTCCTCAATCACATCGCTGCCAGTGATAAGCACCATGAGGTTTTTCTTTTTCTGGAGCAGCCCGACGACCTCATTCATATCGGAGTGCCGGCCAGGACTGCTAGAGTTGCTCAGGAATACGATCAGGTCGGCACACGCGACATAGTCGTCGGCCAACCGGCCGTTGACGCTGTTGACCGAGTGAACCCCCGGGGAATCGACCCAGGTCATGCCCGGCAACCTGAAACCCTGGATAGAGCTGGTCGCTTCCACCACGTCGACGCCAAAGCATCGCTGCTTGCTCATCAACTCTGCGGACATGGTTTCTGCAGTCCCGGTACTTTCGCGCCAGAAAAACTCGGGGCGAGGGGAAGCGCTGTCGATCAAGGCCGCGTCCGGAGCAGAGTTCCCGTAGGCGAGATAATTCCCCAGGGAGGATTTTCCAGCTTTGACCTTGCCGTAGACAAAGATCAGTAGCGAGTCATCGAAGTCCTTGCGAAACGAAGTATTGCGCTCATAGTTTTCGACATTCCTGATCCAGGCATCAAGCTGACTGTCGAGCCCCTGCTGACAGCGCTCAGCCATATCCTGCAACGGGTGACGCTGCTCAAGCGGGCTTTCACGCCAAGGCGAAGTCTTGCGCGCGTCGTCAAGCTTCTTCAGCTGAGCCTTGAGGACATTTTCCCGGCGATCGATCTGGCGTTTGACCTGATCGAACTCACCGGCAATCCCGGCGAAGACATTTAACAAATCATTTCTGTTGGCGTGGCGGTCTGTCATCGTGACTTATCCCAGCAATTCTTCTTTCAGGCGCTGAAGGCCCGTGATTTCTTTCTGAAGCGCGTGCGCCTGGACAGCTTGCTTGACCCAGATCGGGCTGAAGGTTACACCGGGGGCAATTGCCTCCAGGTGCTTCAACATGGTTTTTGGTTTGCTCGGCACCTTCTTGATTGCAAAGGCACGAAGGCTGTCAACGCTGACGTGCAACGCGCCCTCGTCGGCTCGATAGAGCACGGCGGGGTGCGTCGCAAACAAATCGTTCAGTTGGCCATCAACGTCGGCAACCAGTTGAGCCTTACGTTTTTCCAGGTCTGCCTGTTTGCGACGAGCAATGGCCTGTGCTTCGGCCTCACGGGCCTGAATGCGTGCCCGGCGTTCAGCCTCTTCTTTTTCTTCATCGTCGGAGCTAGTGAGGGCCGCAGCCACGGCGCCGATCACGGGTACCACCAAAAACCACCACATAGCAATGCTCTCTCAATCGGATTCAAGGGTTTCGTAGCGACTGATGCGTTCTCGGGTCGTGCTGACCAACTGATTCACACTCTGGCTCAACACTAGAAAAGCTTGTGATTGTTTGGCTTCGACGGCAGCCAGTGCGCGTTCACGCTTGGCGATGGCCTTATCGACAATGGCCTCCAACTTACCCAGACGCTGCTGATCTCGCGTACGGCGCACGGCGTGCAGTTCGCTTTCGGTGCGCTCGACAAATGCCTTCAAGTGCTGGTGCAGCAGGTTGATACCACTATGTTCGATAAGGGCGGGCTTTTGCTCCAACACGCCTTTGCGGTATGTCGTGAACGAGGTCGGGATCAACGTGCGAGGTGCCTTGAACAACGCCGAGAGGATGGCGCTGATTGCGTCCAGGCGATCCTGCCTTTGCTCCGACGCACTTTCGGCATGGGTCAGAACGACCAGTAAGCTGTCTTCGATATCAGGACGCCGCCGTTTCAATTCCTTAAGGAAGTTGATTTCTACGGTTTCCAGAGTGCCCGTGCCCAGGTTGTGGGCGAACAGGATAATGTCGGCAGTCGCCAAGCCACGCCAGGCGTGCTGGTCATCCTCGTTATTGGCGTCAATACCCGGAGTGTCTACGTAAGTAATCCCTCCATGGGTTAAGGTTTGCACCGTCTTAGTCGAGCGCACTGCTTTGGTTTCGAAGAATTCGTTTTCAAGATGGCCGGTCAATGCATTGAGCAGTGCGCTCTTGCCAGCGTTCATCAGACCACAGACCGCTATACGCAAAGTCCGGTCGACGGTCTTTCCCTCTTGACGCTCCTGATACAAACGCGCGAATTCAGCTGACTCGCGATTGAGCTGAATCAGCCAATTTTCAGCTGGCATGAAATGTCCTTATTGCAGTGTCGGAAGCGCTGGCGCATCCGGGATCAAACACAAGTTGCCCCCAAGTCATAACGTTCAGCGCGCACACTAGCGCCTGAACACCTGCAACCCGGATCATCCTTCAAGCGATATCACTTTGCCATGCATTGGTAACCTGTCAATCAAACGCAGATCTACAAGCAGCAATAAGGCGATGGGATGGACACTAAACAGGCCCCTGCCCCTTTCGCAAAAACTCGTTTTCCGCCTCCATTGACTTGTAAGACCGATACACCTCGTACCCTTTCTTGGCGATAACGACGAGGCCAACTGCGGCGAGAAAGTTTTTCAGCATGATCCATACTCCTGTTTATTGGCTGGTTTGAGCATGACCATGCCTCGCGACAAATTGCGTCGCCCCAAGAAAATCCATTTTAAATCGCCGAACCCGCTGTGACGGACAGGCTGATAACTTCATTGAAGGTTCAGTCGTTGGTCGCCTCAGCCTTTTGTTTTGTCGGCCTTCGCCTGGAAATCTTTAAGCGGCAAGCTCACTGGGGATTTACACTCTCCTGAGGACCACGATTCAAAGTGCTTCTCACATCTGTAATGCAAACTCAGTCCCAAGATGAATGATCACCCCCACCAGCCCTCCCACCAATGTTCCGTTGATACGAATAAACTGAAGGTCTTTGCCCACGTGTGACTCCAGTTGCTCCACCAGTTCCTTCTCGTTCCAGGCTTCGATGCGTTGAGCGATGTAGCGGCCGATCTCTGAGCGATAGCGCTCAACCAATGGGCCCGCCATTGCCAGAATCTGGTCGTTTATCCAGCCCTGCATCAAAGCGTCTTCGCTCAATGCTTCACCAAGCTTGCGAGTACCCTCCTCCAAGCGCTGGCGCGTTGTGGAATCGCTTCGAGTAATGTCTTCCTCGAACCAGTTCACTACATCGTCGACCATGTCAGTCAGGTAGCTGTGCAGTGCCGGGTGCTGAACGAGTTGAGCGCGCAGTTGTGCCGCACGCAAACGAAAAGCTGGCTCCTCCTTGAGCTTATGCACCAAGGCTACCAACTGCTGGTCGAAATGTTTGCGCAACGGGTGTTCAGTGTCGTGGTTGACCTCGCTGATCACGTCAGAGATTCGCTCGACCAACTTTGCCGATGACCAGTTGCCGGCAACGTTGTGCAGAGGCAGTTCCTTGCCGAAAACGTTGAACCGCAAGAACTCGAACTCCGTGGCCAGAACGTCGGCGATGCGTTTTTTTGTCGCTTCGCCTTGCAGTGAAATATCGACTTGATTCAATACGGCGTCGAGTACCTCCTGTGCCCTCCCATCATCGGTGAGCACCTCCAGCAACTGACCACTCATTTTTGCCAAATCAACTTCTTCCAGGCGCGCCAGAGCAGTGCTGCGTACAAACTGGCGCACACGCTCGTCACGCAGGGCGCCAATACCATGCCCAGCCAGCTTGACGGCTAAACCCGACAAGACTGCGGCGTTGTCTTCCTTCGACAGCCATTGCGCCAACCGCCTGGCAGTATCAAATTCGCTGACCTTCTGAAGTACCTGCTCACGTGAAAGAAAGTGAGTACAAATAAAGTCCCCCAGGTTGGCGCCAATACGCGCCTTGTTGCGCGGGATGATGGCCGTGTGAGGAATAGGCAATCCCAAGGGGCGTCGGAACAGGGCAGTAACGGCAAACCAGTCGGCGATAGCGCCAACCATCGCAGCCTCGGAGAAGGCTTTCATATACCCCCCCAACACGGGATGGGAGTGGATCAACATCAAGGCTGCGACATAGAGCGCTGCCGCCAACAAGAACAACCCAGACGCTATTGCCTTCATCCGCGCCAACGGCGAATCGAGTTTCAACATCAAAAAACCTTAAATGTAAGTAAGCAATGGAGGTCTTCGTCACCCGCTTCCGCGACCATTGGCCTCAATTTTTTGTCTCGGGCCTAGATATGAGCCTGCGCTGGATGGACACACAATGCGTTATCCAAAACACATGCCCTATAACGTATCAGTGAATAGATACAGAACTTTATTACGTGATAGCTTAACGCCATATCGCGTCATAATGTGTCGCAGGGGCTCATTGAATGCTCAATCCCGCCCCTCATCCGCCGATAAAACCATGATCCTCAAGGTCCCGCGGATCCCCTCAGCCAAAGGAAGCACCTGGAATGGATTACCAGTCACTCAAGACACGCCACCGTAACGAACGCGACGCGCACCACCCCAACCTTGCGCTACGGGTTCACCGAGCCCTGAGCTGGCTCAATCGTGCGGAACAGGCAGAGGACGTTGACGGGCGCTTCATCTTCCTCTGGATCGCTTTCAACGCTGCCTATGCCACCGATATTGATGAGCAGCATCGATTGTCCGAACAGGAGGCATTCAAGGCTTTCCTGCAAAAACTTTGTACGCTGGACACCGAGCATCTAATCGAAAAAATGGTTTGGTCAGAGTTCTCCGGGAGCATACGTGCACTGCTAGACAACCCTTACGTTTTTCAAAGCTTCTGGGACTTCCAGAACGGCAAGATCACTGAAGCCATGTGGGAGGAGCGCTTGCTCAACGGCAAACGTAGCGCACATGCAGCACTGGCTGGCCGCGATACAGCAAAAGTGCTAGGAGTGATGTTTAACCGCATCTATACCCTTCGCAACCAAATGATTCATGGCGGAGCCACCTGGGACGGCAGCGTCAATCGCACACAATTGCGTGATTGCTCCAACCTGCTGGCAAAGCTCGTGCCCCTGGTGATTCTGCTTATGCTCGACAACCCGAAAACACTTTGGGGCGATGCCTGTTATCCGGTAATCAAGTCATAACTTGCCTCTCGCCTGCACAAGGAAAATCGCGTGCCGTCAGCCAAATCGCACTCCACTGTCAGCCGCCAGTGGGAACTGCTCAAACACCTGCCCAAACGTGAATCAGGTATTACAGTCACCGAGTTGCTGGCACGACTGGAGTCTTCCGGCTTCAAGATTAGCCGGCGCACCGTTGAACGTGACTTGATTGATCTGTCGCTGGTTTTCCCGTTGCAGTGCAGCGAAAACATCACGCCACAAGCCTGGTACTGGACTCCTGGCGTAAATGTGGAACTGCAAGGCATAACGCTGACCGAAGCCTTGAGCCTGACACTGGTTGCAGACGCGATCCGCCCGTTGTTGCCCTCTAGCATGCTCAGTGTGCTGGAGCCGCGCTTCGTGCATGCGCGGCAGAAGCTCAAGGGATTGGAGGACGATAACCCGGCTGCCCGTTGGCTGGAGAAGGTCGCCAGTGTGCGACCGGACCTAAACCTGCAGGCGCCGGATATCGACCCACTATTGCTGGAAACATTGCAGAGGGCACTGATTAATGAGCGTCAAGTGCAATGTCAGTATTACTCGGCACACACCGACAAACTCAGTGAACTGACACTCAATCCATTAGCCATGGTGCAGCGTGGGTTGGTGACCTATTTGATCGCCACAGCACATCCGTATACCGATGTGCGCCAGTTTGCGGTGCATCGTTTTCGCAATGTCGATCAGCTCGATAAACCCGTAGAGGGATTACAGGCATTTGACTTGTGTGCGTACCTGGCCAGTGACGCCTTGCAGTTCGGCACCCCCGAAAAGATTCAGTTTCAAGCTTGGGTTAGTGAGCATCAGACGCGGCTGATTCGTGAGACACCATTGAGTGCCGATATGACGCTGGAGCCGTTGGAGGATGGCTTTCGAGTACGCTCGACACTGAGCAACACCTGGCAGTTGCACTGGTGGATTTTGTCCCTGGGCGACTCAATGGTGGTGGAGCAGCCGCCCGAGCTGCGGGCTCAGATTGGCAAAACACTGCATCGTGCGGCGGCAGCCTACCGGCCACTGGATTCAGTGGCGGATGCAATAGGTACCGTGGTTTCGCTACAAAACCTGGCAGGCGCGACACAAACCGTCGCACTAGGTTCGTAGGGTAGCGCCACGTCGCTGATCAGCAGTCTATTTTTCCTTATGCAACAACGTGCCAATCACGGTGCGTTGAACCACCAGCGTTCACAAGGAGCGTCAACGTGTCAGAAATGCTTATCACGTTCGGCATGCAACTCGATGGTCAGCGGGCAACCCGAGCCAGTAATCGATTAGGGGCGTTGACCGTCGGGCCACAGGGACTGCTGGATATCCTGGAGACCCAGCTGGGCCTAGTGGCACGTCAGCCTTGTGCGGCACAACGTACAGCCACGTACCGCGATTGCCTGGCGCACTGCAATAACCCACTGCGCTTCTATCATGCCAGTTTTTCCGCCGATGAATTGGGGGTGGCTGCTGCATTGCTGGCCTGGCGGGATGATTTGTATTTGCACGGTTGGGATGGGTGCGTCGGTGCCGACGCCAGCCAACGTCTGAAAGACCTTGCCGAGATCGAGACTCAAGCTCGCGTGCAGGTCGCCCCTTCCATGGGACAGCGCTTGGAGAATGTTGCCAAGGCGTTGGACTCTCGTCGCCCCCCGATCAAGACCGTGCTTTTGGCTGACGCTTTCGAGTGTTATCCACTTGCCTGGCAAATGGTGCTGAATCACCTGCCTAACGGGCGCCTGGAGATACCGGAGGGTACGGCTCAAGGTTTTCTGGGGCAGTTGCAAATGCAATTGCGCCAGAGCATTGCCGGTCTAGAGGTCACGCCCATTCAATGGCAAGAAGATGGCACAGTGCAAGTTGTTCAAGCGCAAACTCGAGCATTGGCCGCCAGCTGGCTGAGCCGCTCACTGGGCCAGGATACCCCCACCTTGCTGGTGACGGGTGGCGTGGGTGGTTGTCTTGATGGTCATTTTATCGGTGCCGGCCAGGCTCGCCATGGCCTCAATGGCAGCAGCAATCTGCGCCCTGCCCTGCAGGTATTGCCACTGGCCATGGAGCTGCTTTGGGCACCAGCCAACTACCCGGCACTCCTGCAGTTTTTGACCCACTCGATATGCCCGATTCGTTTGTTTGCACGTCGGCGCTTGGCAACCAAAATAGCAAGCTCACCCGGCCTCGTCGGGAGCAAGTGGGAGGATGCACTGGAGGAAATCGCAGCGCATTACGCTGCAGATGCGCCCGACGTACTTGCCTCGATTGACGAGTGGCTGAATATGCCCACTTTTACGACTGACGACGGTGTGGCGCCCAGTGAGGTGCTGGTACGTATCGAACGGTTGTTGAAGTTTTTTAAAGCACGCCTGGGGCACCAAGAGCCCGCGCATAGATTCGCGGCTCAGGCAGGTTATGCTCAGTGTGAAGCGGCACTAGACTCCCTCAAGACCTTGCATCTACAAGGTGTGGAGCGGTTAAAACCGCGGCAGTTGCAGCAGGTCATCGAGCAAGCCACAGCCAGCGGCGTGGATAATCCATTGCTGGCCGCACAAGTCGGCGCCCACTTGAGCGTCTCGCGTCCAGGTGCGGCCATTGAGCAAGCCGACACAGTGATCTGGTGGCACCTGAGCATGCCGGTGTTACCGCCCCTATCGCCCTGGTCCAAGGCCGAACGCATTCAATTGGCCGATGCCGGGGTGGTGGTACCGGACGGTGCCACACTGCTGACTCAAGCAGCCCGTGACTGGCTGCGACCAGTCCTGGCAGCAAACTGCCGGCTGATACTGGTACTCGCGCCACCACGGGAGGAAAGCCACCCGCTCTGGCAAATGATCGAAGCCGTTGTGCAGCAGCCAAAGGTGCATATTCTCGAGGAGCTTCTGCATACCCCCGGCCCGCTTTGCCAAGCCCAAGCATCGGCGCCACTGCCACTGCGCAAACGCTGGTGGCGCCTGCCACCCGACATCCCGATCGATACGCCTGAGAAAGCGTCTTTCTCGAGCCTCAACCTGCTGCTGTTCAACCCTTATCAATGGTTGCTGCAATACGCAGCCAAGATTCAGGCGTCCAAAAGCCAGAGCCTGAGCGACGGTTTTTTGCTCTATGGTTCGTTGACCCATCGCCTGGCTGAGCACTTTTTCACTCGGCCGGACGCGCTGAGCATGAGCACCACAGATTTCAACAGCTGGTTCTCGACCCATTTCCCCCGTGTGGTACGTGAAGAAGGGGCGGTGTTGTTGATGGAGGGACGCGGTGCCGACCTGGCAACACTGCGCCATCGTGCGCTGCGTGCTTTGAATCGACTGCGAACGCACTTTCTCAATGCTGGCATCACGGTCGTAACGTCTGAACAGGCGCTGGTCGGTCGTTTCGAGGGTGGCGCATTGGGCGGCTCTGCTGACCTGGTATTGACCACTGCGCTAGGACATCGAGCCATCGTCGACATGAAGTGGTCGGGGGGCAAGAAATACCCGGAGCAGCTCAAGGCAAACCGCCATCTGCAGTTGGCGATTTATGCCGAGTTGCTTCGTCAGGACAGCGGTTCATGGCCTTCCTTGGCCTATTTCATCCTTGAGTCCGCGCGCCTGCTAACCCCGGATGACCAAACCTTCAGAGATTCGGAGCAGGTGCCTGCCAATCCGCCAAGCTCAACGCCAAAACTGTGGCTCAGCTTTACCGATGCCTGGAAGTGGCGGCAGGCGCAACAGGCAGAGGGGCTGTTTGAGGTTGCCCTGCAAAGTATTGAAGAGGATGAGGACTCGATCCCTCCCGATCAGGCGATGCCGATGGAATACCTTAATGAAGCCTACAACGACTACCTGGCCTTGGCCGGTTGGGAGCAATGACAATGCAGACCACCGCACACATCACTTTTATCAGTGCTGGCGCCGGCAGCGGCAAAACCCACCGGCTTACTGAAATACTGCACCAGGAGTTGCTCGATCAGCAGGTCCAGCCTTCGGGGGTGATCGCCACGACCTTTACCCGAAAAGCAGCTGCCGAGCTGCGCGAGCGGGTCCGTAGTCACCTTCTAAAGCAGGGTCAAATAAACCTGGCCACCGCCATGGGCCAGGCCCGTATCGGTACCGTCAACAGTATTTGCGGGCAATTGCTTGAACGCTTTGCATTCGAAGCCGGCATGCCGCCCGAGCAACGTGTGCTGGAAGAAAACCAGGCAGCCCTGCTGCTGAACAAGGCGGTTGACCGGGTCCTTGATGGTGAGCGCCTGGATAATCTACTCGCTGTCGCCCGACGCCTGGGACTTGAAGACACTTATCAACAGGGCGACTTTGCCAATACCAATTGGCGCGATGAGCTGCGCAAGCTTTTGAATCAGTTGCGTACCAATGACATTGATCTCGAACTGTCTCGTGGTTTTGCTACCCAAAATGCCGACGACATGCTGAAGCATTTCCCCAAACCGACCAAAACCGACTTGAGTGGAGAGTTGCTGCACAGCATTCCCGAGGTGCTGGCTCTGTTACAGGCAGCTAACAGCGACAAAAAGAACACTGAAGGCTACATAGCGTTGCTCACCCGCTTCCAGTATGAACTGCAGCATGACAACGCCCGCTGGAGTGATTGGGCGAAACTGGCGAAGGAAGCCCCTGAGGCCAAGCTCAAACCATTGGTAACAACCCTGTCTGAAACCATTGGCCGCTATGCCGAACACCCGGATCTGCATCGCGATATCCGCGCCTACCTCGAACAGGTTTTCGGCCTGGCCATTGATGTATTGAAAGTGTACGAACACAGCAAACGTGAGTTTGGCGTACTGGACTTTGCCGACCAGGAACACGCCTTGCTCAAGTTGCTGGACAACCCAGCCGTTGCGCAGGTGCTCGAGGATGAGCTCGATTTAATCATGGTCGACGAATTCCAGGACACCAGCCCGATGCAGCTGGCGATTTTTCTCAAGCTTTCACGCTTTGCCAAAAAGGTTTACTGGGTCGGGGATATCAAGCAGGCGATTTATGGTTTTCGGGGCAGCGACTGTGCGCTGATGCAAGCCATCCTCAAGGCATTGCCCGATATGGGTGGCAAAAAAGAGGTATTGCCTCACTCTTGGCGCTCACGTACCGAACTGGTCGAACTGGCGAATGATGTATTCAACAAGGCCTTCGCCAATAGCCTGGAAACAAAGGACGTTGAGCTGATACCAACCCGTACGGATCAACTACCTGGCCCTGCCTTCGCCAATTGGGTACTGGACGGCAAAAATGCCGAATTGCAAGTCAACGCATTGGCCGAGGGGATTGGCCAACTGCTGGCTAGCCGTTATCAGGTATTCGATAAAACCCGCCAGGAAGCCCGAGCGGTGCGTTTGGGCGATATCACTGTGCTTTGCTACTCCCACAGTAACGTCGCGAAAGTAACAGCAGCCCTCGCTACTCTGGGCATCCCCTGTTCCACAGCACAACCAGGACTGCTGGCAACCGCAGAGGCAACTCTGGCACTGGCGTGTTTGCGCCGATTGAACGACCCGGCCGATACCCTGGCAACAGCACAGATCATCTCGTTAACCGAAACCGAAGGACCGGAAAGCTGGGTTGCCGAGCGCCTGCGCTACCTCAATGCCGGACACCCCAAAGCGCAGTGGCGTGAACTGAGCCTCGGCGAGTATTCGCAACACCCACTTGTGGCGGCCGTTGCACAACTGCGCACAGATCTGCCAGTGCTCACACCGGTAGAGGCATTACAACGGCTGATCGCCGAGTGCGATTTACCAACACGTGTCAGCGTCTGGTCAACCTCGACAGCGCTGGCGCAAAAGCGCTTGGCCAACCTGGATGCATTGATCGATCTCGCGCAGCAATATGAGGATCTCTGCCGAAATGGATTAGGGGCGGCATCCATCTCCGGGCTGTTGTTGTGGCTGGACGAAATCGCCAACGCCAAAAACGATGCACTGGCCACTCCTGCGCTGGATGCCGTTCAAGTGATGACTCATCACGCCAGTAAAGGTCTGGAATGGCCGGTCGTGATTTTGATGGATCTGGCACGCGATATCAGCGACCGGTTATGGTCAGTCTCGGCTCAGTCCAATAGCGCATTCGATCCACATAAACCGTTGCATGACCGCTTTATCCGCTACTGGCCATGGCCGCTGGGCAAACAGAAAACGGTTCCGTTGAGCGAAACGTTCGAACAAACCGCCATAGGCCTGGCGTGCCGGGCTGAAGCCTTTGAAGAAGCAAAACGCCTGCTCTATGTGAGCATGACCCGCGCCCGAGACCTGCTGGTCATTGCCCGTTCGAGTAGAAAAATCACAGGAGAGTGGCTCGACACTGTCCAGGCACCCTGGTTGATGACACCTCCCGGGCTGTCGACTTTGAAACTGCCGAATGGAAAAGAACTGCGCGCCGATTGCCAAACGCTCACTGCCAGTGATTCACCTGTGCCAGTGGCGGTAATTGAACAGAATCTGCACTGGTTTGCCCCGGTACAAGTGATCCAGTCTCGTTTGCCACTGGGCTTTCAACCGTCCAACGGTGGCGCTCGCGCCAGCACCGCAGGCCGCAATACATGCCGGATCGGCACTCGGATCGCATTCCAAGGCAGCCCGGAAATGAGTGCATTGGGAACGGCCATTCATGCCAGTTTGTGCCTTTCATTCACTGACCCCAACTGCCCCCTCACCTTAGACGAAGTGCAGGACCTGTTGCAGAGCCACGCAGTGCACGAGCACGTAAATGCCAGTCAGGTCATCGCACAGCAATTGGCCTTGCACGCCTGGATCGAATCCCACTGGCCAGCGGCCAAAGCCATGGCTGAATACCCGGTGCAACAGTTGCTGCGCTCGGGTCAGGTACTCAATGGTCGGATCGATCTTCTGCTGGACACAAAAGATGGCTGGGTGCTCATTGACCACAAATCCAACCCGGCGCCCGAAGCCCAGTGGAGGCGATTGGCCGAGGAACATGCGGGTCAGCTTGATGCTTACGCCCAAGCGATTGAGGCGGCATCGGGGCGGCCTGTCATCGCCGCATGGCTCTTTCTGCCGGTGGCCGCGGGAGCGATTCAGGTTTTTTAGCCGCCGGCGTGATTCCACATTCGCGTAAACGACCAATCACGGCGGTCGGGTTGATCTCGGCCGCTGACATCACTAGGAAAAAAACCATGACGCTGTATGAATCAATCCTGCTGGAAGTGCACAACGGTGCGCTGAGCGAACCCTTTGAAGTGCAGGAACTGACTAGCGAACGTCGTCGGGTCATGTGCTCTGTAGAGCAGAAGCTGGTTGAAAAATATCGGATCGGATTCGAGTTCTTTATGGAATCGACGATCGGGACGACCATCGCCAACTACGCGCAGGACGAGCAGACGGGAGTCGGCGGCTACAATGTCGAACAGGGTGCCGAAGCAAAGTACCTGCGAGTCAAGCCTGGCGTATACAAAGTAAAAGAACTGAATGGTGCGCTATAGCTGCTAGGCAAAGTTTCAGGCTCAGGACTAACCAAATAATCGCTTTACTTTTGCCACGGCCACTTCCAGGGCCGTGGCTTGTTCCATCTTTACATCCCGACTTTTACAACGCGGGCAAACCTCAGGACAGTCTTCGAATCGCAAGACATCACTGAGCGGGACAACCGTTTGGCTCCAACCACAATCTTTGCAACGCATGGTGAAAGGACGCACTGGCCTGACCATAGAAACTCCTCATTCTGTGGGCACTCACTCCAGACTACAGCAGGGAGCGACAAGATGAGTCGTTAGCCGAAATCAGATCCGAGCCTAGCGATGCCGTTCATTGACAGAATGTCTTAGAAACCTCGAGCAAGATGGCTTCGCGTCCATAGATGCCGACAGTCCTTGCACTCGAAATCCTGCGTCACCTCATGGTCCGTCACGGTCACCTGCCGTGACTTGCGCTGCCCTGTCAATCTGTCGATGACAAGACGCTCCACGGATCGGACTTGATAAACCGCCTCATAATAGCGAACCATCTTTATCGCTCTACGGTGACAACTGGGACACTCTTTGTTTTTCTGGTGTTCGATCCAAAGGATCTGAAGATGGGGAATTAGCCAGCTTGAGGCGCTGAGCACTCCAGCGATGATCAACTGGTCCGTCGACTTGACCGAGAACGTGATGATCTCCAACGCGCCAAGCACGCACAGCCCACCAAAAAAACTGCCCCAGAGTACAGCCCAGAGCAGTCGATATTTACACAATTGCCGATAGCGCGACTCGCGGCTGGCATTCTGTTCAGCGAACGTTGTGTCTTCTGTCCGTACGGCTACGCCACTGACGGCTGACAAATACTCGTCACCATCGAAAGCGTTGTTATAGAACTGCTGAGCCTGCAACTGTAGTTGGGCACAAAACTCGTCCGGAAGAACCGTGTGCTCATTTTTCTCGTCAGATTGAAGCTTGAGCTTCAGTACTTTGGCATCACACAGACAGCGAAGAACCTTTTCAGATGGCTCGATGAAAAACATACCGATTTCGAAAAAGCTCCCCCCTCGAAATTCGCTGCTTTTGCCTGTCAGGTACTTCAACTCGATCCGCCGACCATCGACCAACAAGGTCAATTGAGAGGGCAGCCAGCCGCCCGGGCGCGAGGTCTTTATCTCAACATCAAGAATCATGCGGTCTGAAGCAGGACGAATATTGCGGCGCCACGAGAAGGTGATTTCATTCTTTCCAGAACGATACTGGCAGTGACGCAGGTGCTGAATCGTGGTGAGACCATCGAACTCATCACGTTCAACGGACACAAAATCGGACTTGATGTCCATCAAGACACCCCTTGCAGACTGATACACAGTTGATGCTCGTTAAACACCGCATCCGTATTGAATACTGGGCTGCTGGGTGTTTTATGGTCCTGTGTCCGGTTTCTTGGCGCGTGCCTCTGCCAGCATCTCGTCCAGTTGAGCCAGCAAATCATCTGCGCTGATCTCTACAAACTCCCCGCATGATGCGGCCAAGATCTTCTCGGCGAATTCAGCGCTGTACTCCGGGTGAGGGTAGTCCGGGTCAGTTTTATCGATTGCTGTGAAGCACCACTCGCCGCCCACTTCCTGGCCCATAAGGCTATCGGCCTCCTGCAGGCCAAATAGCGTGGATTGATACTTCGCATCACAAAGATTTGGGTATGCCTGCATCACGGCCTTTCTCAAGTCACCAGCGCTGATTCCGTCAGCGGCGAGCTGCATAATCAAAGCCTGCAACGGATTCATGTCACGCATCCTGTACCTCACTCATTCAGAATGACCTCCCCGCCAAGCAAAGGGGAGGAAGTTGTCGACCAGGTTTTAAGCCGCAAAAGCTGGACGCTGATCGCCCAAGTCGTAGCCAATCATGAAGAGTGCAGCCTCCAGTGCGCGCAGCGGGTCATTCGGAGAGGGAACCACATGGAAACGGCTGCCGGCGGCGTCTGGATGCGCCAGGACCGCACTCAATACCCAACTGGCGCGCATATTCCACATTGCGTGATGGTGACCTGAGCGCAAGCCCTTGAACTTAAGCCCGCCGGTACCAGGGTCGCGGCGCTTGGGAGCGAGCGTATTTTCTCCTTCCTTGGCAGCTGCCCAAGGGAAGCACAGCGCTTCAGGTACCTTGGACAGCCCATGCGCTTGGCAATGCTTCACGACCAACCAGCCCAGTCCTGCCGCAACACGGCTGTCGTAGATGATGAAGTCCTTGCAGAGCAAGGAGTAAACTTTGGTCATCCCAGAATTGAAGCGAAGGCTTTTCGAACGCAAGACAGGTGCCTGATCGTCGCCGGCAACTATCGCAGCTTGTACGCCTTGCAGCATTCGGCCAAGCCCCACATTATTCGCCTTCAGCCAGTCCGCATTGCGGGCTATAACGCCGCCCCAGCGCATGACGTCGACGGCTGCCTCAAGAGTGTGTGAGTCGCTCCCAGTAGCGCTTACCAGATCCTGACGCAAGGCGGACAAAGCGATCCCGTTGCTGCTGGAACATACGCCTGGATTGAATCCCAAGCGGGCATTACCCGGGTGATTCCAACGGTAGTTTTCGAAGGCGTTATACAGGCTGCTGCATGTCCATTTCTCACCGCTACGACGATTGACGTACTGGTGCTTGAAACACGACTCAGAATTGAGCTCAGAGGCCAGCCAGCGGATGAATCCAGAAACGTGGGGAAGGGCTAGATAGGTTTGGCTGTTCATGAAATGCTCCTGTGGGCTGGCGCTTGTAGTCGCAGGATTGCTTGCCAGCCAGAACATAGTCCCAGCAGATAAACCCACTTTTTGTCCCTGAGCTTCTGCCATGATCAATCATCACCGACGCCGCACCACTTTGCGCAAAATCCTCCAACGCTATGGCAAGTCTATGTCGACGGCGGATATCCACAGTGAACTATGTCGGTGGTTCGATGATTCCAGTCTCCATATAAAAACCACACTGCGTGACCTCCAGGCTCTGACCGCAGCCGAGTTTGTAGCCAAAGGTGAAGCTGGCTCGGATAAAAAATCAAAATACTGGAAATCCGGTCGTGGCAGCTTCGACTTGACGCTTTCCCCCACAGAGGCAATGACGTTGGCAGCTATTTTCGACCACGCAGAGCGCTTCGGCTTCAAGGCCCACACAGAACAACTTGTCGATCTACGCGAATACGCAACCACGGAAATGACGAAGCGCTCCACGCGAACACATGTGTGGACAAAGCGAATCACTACTGGGACCCGATTTACGCTGCTCAGGCCAGGTAAATATGATCCTGCACACCTAACCAGAATCCAACAGGCCATTCTGGACGATGCTTCGCTTGAGGTGACCTACCTGCCAAGAGACGCCAGCGGCGTCGAATGCATCTACTTACTCAAACCCTTGGCCCTCTCATATCAGGATTCAAACGTCTATCTGTCGGCATACGTGCTCGAGGAGCAATGGCCGGAGGGGCATACGCCTTCACCAAACACCCGCCGCGGCAAGTACAGCAGCAACGGTCCCAAGACGATGTGCGCCCTCATGCTGCATCGAATGGCAGAGGTCAAAGCGAGTTGGCTAAAAATAGCTGACCCGGAAAACTACGACGTCAATTCGCTTGAAGCCCAAAAGCACCTAATGACAATACACGGCGATGACCCCGTACAACTCAAACTACGTCTTGGCCCCAACCTGCAAAATCGGCTTACCGAGAACCCGTTGGCTGAAGACCAGGTCGTAGTGCAATACGCCGATGACAAGTGGGACTTGAGTTGCACTCTCCACGACACCCAAGGCCTACGCCTGTTCCTGCTCAGCAATGCTGGGGATATTGAAGTGCTCGAGCCCCCGTTAATCCGAGCGCACGTGCGCGATACTCTTCGTCGCGCAGCGAGTGTATACGCTGGCGATTAATTGCCTGGCCACAGATTTGATGTAATGTTGGCTGAGGGTTTCAACCACATCACCAATTAGGATGGTTCCCTGACTCGGCCAGGGAACTGAAATGGTGGTATCGCCCCCTAGCGATACCTTACGGTGAAGATTTTCATTATCCTTCACCACCACGTAGCTATTCCGTTCCTAGTCGACCAATTGCCGCTCCATGGCCGTCAGGTCGAGCAGCATCTGCTGGAAATGCGCCCAGTCGAAGAAGTACTCCCCCGCGCCTTGGCTATAGGTGTGGCCCCCATAGGCGATCAACCATTCGATCTGCTGCAGACGGATGCGACGCTGCACTGCGTGTGCCGGTGAGTTCCATTTCGATGCTCATTTGTCCGACGTCGATCCGAGGCCCGTCAGGTTGGTCATCCGTGACCGGCTGGCTCCGCGCCTGACCACATCCAGTGGACATGTCTTCAGGATATTTCGCCATTCTGGACACACTAACAACGCGCGCATGCTTTCACTGACGCCGGGGCCGTGAGGAAAACAAACAAAACTGGATCGAACGCCACCATGGTGATGATCAGCTAAACCATTAGCTTACCCCCGGCTGCATCCGAAGCCATGGGATCCATCACCATAACGCTTTGTCGCAGCTTTGCAGAGGTAGCTCGCGCGTCGAAACAGTTCAGGCAACTGATCCACATTCCCTGGCCGAACATTCCGATCTACTCGGAATTCTGCGTTAGGCGGGATATGTACCAAGCCCCGCACTTGCTCAACCTCGCACTTCAGTGCACTGGCCCAAGCTTCTTGCATACGGCTGATCATGTTGGGTCTCTGTGGCTGCAATCGCCCTACTGTGTAGTAGGCGTCTCTATTCAGCAAAATCAACAGGTGGTAATGCGGTCGCCCTCCACAGCCCACCTCCCTCGCCCAGACGTAACGCACCCTGCAGTCATGGGCGTATTTGTACTGCTCACGCGCCTTATCACGGTTATGCTCAATTTTTGCTTTGAACGACTCGATGAACCTACTGATCACACGATTTGACAAAGCGTCATCTGTAAACCCCATCAGACGCGCAAGACGTAAATCCACCCTGAATGCAATCACCCTAGGATACTGATCAAGGGCAAGGTTAATGGTGCGATTCAGCGCTTCAAGGTACCCAAGTATAAAAGGTCCTTTTTCAACCATTATCGGCAGGCCTTGAAACGTAGCTGCTGAGTACAAACGAAGATTACGATTTTCGGAGAAACGAAGCATGGTTACTACCTACTTTACTGAAGATCATATCTTCAGTCAGCTCGGTAGTTATTTACACGCTCTACATAGCCCATTGAGCCAGACTTCAATGAGTCGCTCACACATCTAACAACACCAATGACGTTTACCTATGCCATATTGCCAGTTACTAGGCATTGATCAGGCAACCATCACAGATACCCTTTGAAGGGGTATCTATGCCCTTAACCTTATGGCTCACTATGCATCATATTCTACATAAACGGTAGATTTGAGTTATTAGAAGGCAATACTTCAAACACTAAAGCATATTACCCGCACCGAAAAACTCATCACTTGAAACACAAGGGGAAGTTAAACATTCCTGTTCAGGACCAAGGAAACCAACACAACCAAAAGGTCCGGCAAAAAAACATCATGCCCGGAAATCAACCGGGCATGATGTTTTCATTGAAAGCAAATGAAATCTAAAAAGCAAGACCAGATATCGCAAGCATGCTAATCAACCCTAACTAATTGCGTTCTGCTACCCTAGCCTGAATCCACGCAAAAACTTCAGACTCTACCCACCCGACACTTCGACCGCCCAGCGTAATGGGCTTAGGGAATATCCCTTCTGCAATGTACTTATATACCGTCGACCGGGCCAGACCTGTTATCTCAACAACCATTTTCATTCGTAGTATGCGCATGACCAACTCCTCAAATCCGTACACAGGATCTGGGAAGCCGATAAAGTTTTACTGCCCACCACCAACCTGCCGAATGTCTTACCCTCGATATCGATAGCGCGTAGGAGTATGAACCTTAGTAAGCAGACCAAAACGATAACGATCCTCTTCGGAGAGTTCCACCTCGTCAGAAAACCTCTCACACACAGGCTCGCCATGGATGTTCCTATTCATGACATAACACTCCCCCGCTCGAAACTCTTGATGGGGAACAATTAACAACGACCGACCAAAAGAGAACAGACCAAAATATCCACCGAGGTCAAAACTCGGCAGAATCTGCAGCCCAGCAATTTCGTACGGAAACCCCTTAGCACTTAATATCACACCTTGGACGCGACGAGCCATCAGAACAACAACTTCATAAATAAACTCAAAAAACAGCTCACCTAGCAGGTTGTCAATTTCCAGATCTTGCCCTAACCCCACCCCCTTACTGAAACCCTTCTTAATACGCATCAGCAATTCATCATCAGACCTAAACTCACCTACCTCAAAAGCTTTCCAATGCTTGGACAGCAGCATCGACGCGTATTCCTCCAATCTAACTTGGAGCACTCTTGGGGATTCGCCATTCTTGGCGAAAGAAGAAAACAATCTTGCCAAAGCATTAAATCGATCGCTATCCGGCAGCATTCCAAAAAATTTCTTATACCTCTCAAACCTAAGCCACTTACCTATTTTAGCCGACTCAATGAGAGCTCCGACCTCATTACACTCCCCGACACCCCCACTGGCGTTCGAAATGGCAGTCAGCACAATCGTTCCCGAACTGCCTTCTGGGAAAACATTATGATCAAAATTAATAAAATAAACCGACTTTGAAACACCCAATACAACAGACATTGTAACCCCAGGAATCACCCCTCTCATTACCCTCAGAGCGATAAGCTTGTGAACCTGCGCCTTTATTCTCTCTCGATTTAGGCCGGTTACCTTGGATAGCTTGGATACTCCGACTTCTCGTACAATCCCAAATTGATCGGCGTAAAGAAGCAGGGTGGATAGTAGCAATCGATTACAGACACTAAGACTGCCCTTACGCTCTTCCGCAGCATGCAGCAAATGATCGATTCTCGATCGATTTATCACATTAGATGTTTCGTTCCAGTTTTCCAGCAATCGGGCTAACTTACTCGAAGCTCGATACTCGCTCTTAGGACGTCCCCGCCCGATGACGATAGGGGTGCAGATCAAAAGATCTTCTGCCACTAATTCAGACAGAGCGCCAGATACCACACGATCCGTGGCACCTGACACCTTTGCTAACTCCTTAACCCCGATCGTGATCGACTCGCCCAGCCCGTACAACTGCACCAGCCTTACGAGGACAAACTTCGCTTCTGGGCTGATCCCAGCCAATCCAAGACCCAACAGGACGCAGTGCACCACTACCCTTCACCCCTCTAGAAAAGCAGCCATTACATCGCAGAAAAACACCCTATTTCAAGTACAATCAGAGAAGCGTATGCTACTCCGTAACGTCACTCCGTAACGTTCAACGTAAAAACAACTTTTACTGCAATAAATGCATTAGCGGGGGAATGCCTTGGAAAAGCCAAAAAAAAGACTTGAATGGATAGAAAGGAACAACCCAGACATGCAGCAATGGGCCATTCGATACTTGAATGGTAAAGGGGCAGACATCTCCAAACAAACCACCTACGACGAACTTGTAAGATGGTCTGGAAACTGGCCTGAGAATAGCGAAAAAAGAGAGCTTCTGAAGAACATGAAAGGTGCTTGGCGCCAGAAAAAACTCCGGGAAAGCAAAGACGGGCGACAAGCGAACAACTTCATAATTTCACTTCTATCAAAGCGAAAGCTGAAAAATTTGGCATCATCAAGAAAAGCCACTATTACTGAAACCCTGGAATGGTTAATCCAGAGCGGATTCGAACTAAAAGAGCAATACAAGACTCAAGCAAGGACTCTGAATGAGGACAATCTTAAAAGCCTACGAAACGAGCGGAACGCAGCGTCCATACTCGCTTCAAAACTAAGCGAAACCCTAACCGAAATATGCAAACTAAAACTTCAGATTGAAACCCTGGCGCCTGACCATCAAACACTTCCAACCCCACCAAAAGAAAAAATCGAAGAACTTTTTAATATAAGAAAAACAACATTACTAAGCACAAACTCCATTTTTGACGCCGAGGACATAAGAAAATATAGAAAACTAATAAAACCAAAAATCCAGAGCCAGGTAAAGGACAAGGACAAGGACAAGGACAAGGACAAGAGCGATGAAGAGATCATAGACATCATCTCCTCAATACCTGAATTAACAAAAAAGCGCCAACAAGAATCCGCGACGACATCTCATCAGCCGCCCCGAACCAAACCAGAAGATCATTCAGAAAAAATATAAAATCCCTTTTCAGAGAAATACCGCAACCTCCATAGCAACCTCAATAACTTCGCGATCATTATGAATCCAACTCCAGGTGTTGCTATTTAAAGCTGCAAGAGATAGAACTATAGATGCAGATGCATGACTACATACTAGAAGCAAACCTGAAAAGCATTAAACAGCAACCTGACAACTAGCCGAGCTAACCATTTTTTACTCAAAACGAAGCAGTCCATGGCGCGAAAGTTAAACTAAGTACTGCGGAAATTTAGATCATAGCAACCTTCAAAATGCCAGGATCATGGCGAGATTTGGTATTTGATCTAAGGCACGAGGAATAGTGAAAGGCTGATAGTTCAGACAGGTGACATAGTGCTGATCGTGAGGATGAGAACAGTTCAACTCCCGCTCTCGAACTTCCGCCTGTAGTACACCGGTGAGAGTTTAGTTTTTCGGAAAAATATCGAAATCATGCTGGCCATTTTCAACAGTCTATCGTGCTAGCCAGCACCCCACTCCTGACGATAGGACTCGGATAACTTTGATACACTAAGGCCAAGATTTACTACGTCACCCAGCACCTGCAGACGCCACTCCTAAGGCTGACCATTGATTACAACTTGATACCTGTGAAGTGGCAGCATTTCTGCCTTAACTCTGCTGCCCTGGAATAGGTAGTCAAGTTCATCGGTGCGTCGATTTGCGCCAACTTCAGATGTTGCTGCAGGAAACTCCTTCAGTACGGGGCTACTGATGCGATCCACTTGCGGATCAGCTCCATGAACTCAGGGCAATTTATATATTATTTACCATATGAATCATGTACTGCTGAGTTTCGATCATAATTTCCGAACCTGCTTTTCATACAGGCTGTTTAGGTCTAGTGGGGTACCCACCCTTGGTCGTTTGTACCGGCAGGAACAATTCCAGAGAACGGTAAATGAGGACTAAATCCTTCTTGGACTCTGCAGGCTTGAAGAGTATTTTTTGAGTATCGAAGTCACCAGCCCGGCAACTGTGTAAAGCTATTCGTAGGTGTGCTAAGTAAGATCGTACCTACCGCATGAGGAGCGTCCTTGAAAAACCAATGCTTCACAATACTTCAAAGTTTCTAGATCATCTGTATCTGGCAGCTTGAGCGCTGTTTTCTAGAGCGCGAACGACTCATCATTACTGTTAGATGAAGATCCACTTTGATATGTTATTCACAAGCCTAAGTGTCTCAGCACTATCAATTAAGGCGTACTTAAAATCGCACTACTGCGCACAGCGATTCTGAACAACTGATTCGCAGACTCCGGGTACTGATCCTGGGGAGCGGACCTCTGGACTGGAGGTGGCGCTGACAACCTTCCCCAAGGCTCAGGTTAAAATTTGTTCAACGGACCTCGCCGGTGTTCGAGCCCTGTGGAAAAGAAACAGCTGTTAGCTGAGAGGAGCTTGTCGGTGGGGCCGCGCCTCAGTCACCTTTCACAGCCGCCCTGGGTTATCAATGTCCTTAAGATCGGTATTCCAAATAGTATTCCTCAAAGAATATCAATTTGTTTTATTTCTTTAAAATCAACAAATTATGAAACCTGTTCAGATTACCCCGGCCCACCAATTCAACGAGAAAGCCCGCCCAGTGCGGGCTTTGTCGCATCTGGAGATCGGGATTTGATCACCAGCCCGGTTGGACGCGCGTGCCGCCCCGGATCTATGCTTCGGAGCACACAGGCAATAACCCAAGGAATCTCATGAACATCTGGCTCGGCGCCGCACTGGCGGCCCTACTTTCACTGTCTGCCCACGCCGCGACTACCGACATCTCGCCAAGAATCCAGCAGGTCAACTACAAAAGCGGCTATGGCAGTGTGCAGTTCAAACAGTCGATCAAGGGCTATAAAACGGCTGAGTACAAACTCAACGCCAAGGCTGGGCAGATACTGACCGTGGACTTCAAGCCCACCAACACGTCTGCCTACTTCAACATCACCGCCAAAAACTCCGATTACGCTTTGTTCAACGGCTCGATGATGGGTAATCACTTTCTCGGCTCGCTGCCCGCCGATGGCGAGTACACGGTGCAGGTCTATCTGATGCGCAATGCTGCCCGGCGCAATGAAGTGGCCGATTACGCGATTTCACTGAGCCTCGCCAACGGCGACGCTGTGGATAACAACGCGGCATTCGACCAGAACCTGGAGCTGCAGGGCATCCATTTTCATGTAAAAGCGGATCAGGTCGATGGCAAATCCATCGTGCGTATCGAACCCAAGGGCCTGGAAATCGACAACACGGTGCAGACCCGTCCGCTCAACGGCAATATCGTCCGCGCCGAGATTGGCGATCTGAATAACGACGGTTCGCCTGAGATCTACGTCTTCACTCGCACACCCGGGCGCGGTATGCCGGGCGAACTGATCGCCTACTCCGCCAACAACAAAAAATCCCTGAGCGAAATCTATCTGCCGCCCATCAGCGAGAACCCGAAAATCGCCGACGGATATCAGGGTGAAGACTCATTTGCCGTAGTGGAGAACACGCTGGTGCAGCGCTTCCCGGTTTACAACAACGCCGACGCGGGTGCGGGCCGGACGGGGAAGATGCGGCAGGTTCAGTACAAGTTGGTGGCGGGAGAGGCCGGGTGGATTTTGCGTGAGGATAAGGTGACGGAGTATTGAGTCAGGCGCTCTTTCCAGTCGACAAGAAAGAGCTCGCTGCAACGAGCGTTTCTAAACTCACAGCCCCCGGCAGTTATCCATTCATTGCTCTCACTTCCTACATTTCACGTCCTAGGAAATTTCCTTCAACACGCGTCGACTTTCATGAACTGGTGCACCAATTTCCACGGCGCTACCCTCACGCTTCGCTGCCATCCAGCGGGCGGTTTGCCAGGCCGCATCCGCAGAGATCGTTCACTCCACGGAGCTACGTCATGAAAAAAATCACCCGACTCACGCTTGTCGGTCCGGCCCCGGCCGACGCGCAAACGCCCGGCCAGAAAACCCACGCCAGCGTCACCGGCTCAAACCAACGCAAACCCCGCCGTACCGTGCCACTCAAGCAAATGTTCAGCGTGCGCGAAGATGTCGACACGATGACCCTGCTCACACATGCCAGTGACCTTCTCGAATCCCTCGCGCTCATCAGCGCAAACTTTGCCGATGAGTGCGACGGCTCCCAGCGCCATATTGCGGTGGCCATCAAGCAATTGAGCGCATTGGCCGAGATTGTGGTTTGCCGGGCACGGGATCAAGTTGTGCAGCAGGGATCGCCCGCTTCACCGCCCCCTGAAGTGCGCCATTGATGGCTCAAATGGGCGCGGAACGAGCGCTTGTCAGACCGGGTCAGGGCAGCTCATCGAGATGAATTTTTCTTCACTGCTGCGACTCAACCAACGTTGTAAAGTCCGCTCGCTCATTCAAGAAACTACGGTTCGCCCGCGGCTCTCCCGCGGGCTTTTTTTGCCTGTTGTTTGGCTGCCTTCAGTAAACCGACTCACCTGAGATCCCTCCATAACTTTCCGTACAGGATCAGGCAACTCACAACCCGTTTGTATTTTCGGGCGCCCCGGGCAATTCTGTCCTTTGACACCCCTGCCCGGAGCGATCGATGCCGTTGTTGACCCTGCCCTGCCGACGCCTGACGCTCGCCATCCTTGCCCCGGATCAGGCAGAACTGGAAAGCGATTTCTATCAACGCAACCAGCGCCACCTCGCGCCATGGTCGCCTATTCGTACGACCGACTATTTTTCCACTGCACAGATTCGCCGTCGTCTGGAGATCCAGGCCAGTGCCTTTGACGCCGGGTTGGCGATGCATTTCGCGCTGCTGAGCGCGGACGGCCAGCAGATGATCGGCGCCTGCAATTTCAGCGGCATCATTCGCGGGGCGTTTCAGGCGTGTTATCTGGGGCACCACATCGATCAGGCTCAGCAAGGCCAGGGCCTGATGCAAGAAGCGCTGGAGACCGGCATCGGTTACATGTTCGAGACACAAAACCTGCACCGGATCATGGCCAATTACATCCCCGGCAACGAGCGCAGTGCACGGTTGTTGGAGCGACTAGGCTTCGAGCAGGAAGGCTACGCCAAGGCATATCTGAACATTGCCGGACGTTGGCAGGATCATGTGCTGACTTCGCTGGTCAACCCGGGCTTCGAAGCACCGGGTCAGCGCTGGTCACGGCGGCTGGGGTGATCTCCACGGGCGCTCGCTGACAGGTGAATAGTGGCTTGCGAGCGCCTGTTACAAACTCTGTCCGACAAAAAACCTTTCAGCTCTCGCGTTTGCTGCCGATACAGACCTGCTAACACCCTTGCTGGCTCAAAAAACAACAATCTTCCAGCTTACCGACGATCAAGAAACACGAGTTTCTGGAGGATATTGTGATGAATAGCTGGTTCGGCAACATCAGCGTGAACATGAAACTGGGCCTGGGCTTCGGCCTTGTCCTGGCACTGACCTGCGTTTTGGCCCTGACCGGCTGGACCAGCCTGGGCGGCCTGATTGACCGCAGTAACTGGATGAGCGACATCACCCAGCTCAACTCCGGCCTGACCAAACTGCGCGTGGTGCGCCTGCAATACATGCTGACCAACGGCGACGAAACCGCTGCGCAGAATGTACAGACCACCCTCGACGGCTTCGCCGCGCAACAGCAGAAGCTCATCAGCAGCTTCAAGAGCCCGGAAAACGTCAAACTGCTCAAGGAGCAGGCGGCGACCATCGCCGAATACCAGACATCCCTGAACAAAATGCGTAACGCCTATCGCACCGGCAACACCGCGCGCGACACCATGAGCGTCAACGCCGAGAGCGCGTACAACCAGATCGAGTCGATCGGCAAGCGCGTTCAGCAAATGGAAATGAGCGAGCAGCGTTTCGCGCAGTTCCAGGCCATCAGTGCCGCCAAGGAAGCGTTCATCCTCGCCCGTTACGAAGTGCGCGGCTACACCGCCACCACCAACGCCGAAACCGAGCAAAAAGCCATCGGCCAAATCGACGTGGCGATCGCCAGCCTCAAACAGCTGAACGTGCATTTCGCTGATACTCAGCCAGATGCCCTGCGTCAGCTGGAAACGGCGTTGACCCATTATCGCAGCGCGTTGATGGCCTATAAAAACGCCAACAGCGAAGCCGTGCAGGCGCGTAAGGAAATGACCGATCAGGGCGCCACCATCGTGACCCTGAGCGAGCAGCTGTATCAGATTCAGCTTGACCGTCGCGACATCGAAAGCGCTCAGGCGCGTACCTTCCAGTTGATCAGCACCCTGCTGGCCCTGCTGGTTGGCGTGATTGCCGCGGTCATCATCACCCGTCAGATCACCCGCCCACTGCGAGAAACCCTGGCCGTGGTCGAGCGCATCGCCAGCGGCGACCTGACCCAAAACGTCACCATCACCCGCCGCGACGAACTCGGTGTGCTGCAACAAGGCATCGCGCGCATGGGCGTCACCCTGCGCGACTTGATCAGCGGCATCCGCGACGGCGTGACCCAAATCGCCAGCGCCGCTGAAGAACTGTCGGCCGTTACCGAGCAGACCAGCGCCGGTGTGAACAGCCAGAAGATCGAAACCGATCAGGTCGCCACCGCCATGCACGAAATGACTGCCACCGTGCAGGAAGTCGCGCGCAATGCCGAAGAGGCTTCGCAAGCAGCCGCTGCGGCTGACGGCGAAGCACGTGAAGGCGACAAGGTCGTGAACGAGGCCATCACACAGATTGAGCGTCTGGCCAGCGAAGTGGTGCGTTCTACCGAAGCCATGAGCGTGCTGCAACAGGAAAGCGACAAGATCGGCAGCGTCATGGACGTGATCAAAGCCGTCGCCGAACAGACCAATCTGCTGGCGCTCAACGCTGCAATTGAAGCGGCACGTGCCGGTGAAGCTGGTCGTGGTTTCGCCGTGGTCGCCGACGAAGTCCGTGGCCTGGCTCAGCGCACGCAGAAATCCACCGAAGAAATCGAAGGCCTGGTCGCCGGTTTGCAGAACGGCACCCAGCAAGTCTCGGCAGTGATGAACAACAGCCGCGCCCTGACCGACAGCAGCGTCGCCCTGACCCGCAAGGCCGGTGCATCGCTGGAAAACATCACTCGTACGGTGTCCAACATCCAGTCGATGAACCAGCAGATCGCCGCCGCTGCCGAACAGCAAAGCGCCGTGGCCGAAGAGATCAGCCGCAGCATCATCAACGTTCGTGACGTGTCTGAGCAGACCGCCGCAGCGAGTGATGAAACCGCCAAGTCCAGCGTTGAACTGGCACGGTTGGGTGGTCAGCTGCAGCAGATGGTGAGCCACTTCCGCGTTTGATCCTGATTTCGCGCTGAAGCAATAAACCAATCGCGGGCAAGCCCGCTCCCACAGGGTTTTGAGTCGTTCACAGATGTTGTGTTCGACTCAGAACGTGTGGGAGCGGGCTTGCCCGCGATTGCGTCAGGCCTTGCAACTCAATGCCCCGGAAAACTCGCATCATGCAGGGGCCGTGTTCGATCACAAGTCAATGGATCCTCACCGGGTGCCACGTTGGCGCAATGCCGACGGCATGAAGTACGCATCCTCAGGCGCAGGTTGGGCGAAGTCCACGGTTTCCGATTCTTCGTTGTCGAGGTTCTGCACGTAGTAACGGCGTGCCTGCAAGTCGTGGAAAACGTCGAGGGCGCTCCAGGTGGTGGGCAGGTCGTAGAAGTTTTTCAGATAGGCCATCGACACGCGCCACAACTCCCCTCGCCCGTCGTATTGATCGACCAGCGCAGCCCCCCAACTGTCCTCATCCAGAAACAGCACGCGCTTGGAATAGATGTGTCGCGAACCAGGTTTGAGGTTGCCTTCCACCACCCACACGCGGTGCAGCTCATAGCGGGTGAATTGCGGGTTGAGGTGGCCCGGGGTAAGCAGTTGCGCGTACTTCACGTCGGGGCTGCCGACTTTGTAGTTGTTGTAGGGAATGTAGATTTCCTGCTTGCCCTTGAGCTTCCAGTCGTAGCGATCCGGGGAACCGTTGAACAGGTCGGTGTCATCGGCGGTGCGCAAGCCATCGGACGAGGCGATCGGCGTGTCGTACGCAAGGTTCGGCGCGCGGCGCACGCGGCGTTGGCCGGCGTCGTAGATCCAGGCCTGGCGCGCATCCTTGAGCTGGTCCAGGGTTTCGTGCACGAGCGCTGCACCGCCCGCCAGCCGTGCCGGGCTTTTCACAAATGCCACGTAGTAGAAGAGGATGTTTTTCAGGTCGGCGAACTGTCCACCGGGACGGTAATAGTTGAACAGCGCTTCCTGTTGCGAGGTCACCAGCGCGAAGCTGCCGTTGCGCTGGACCGGCGCCTCGGAGGCACGCCGTACAACGTAGATGCCGCGATAACGGGTGATGTGGTTCCACAGCACTTCGACGCCATCCCTGGGCACCGGGAACGGCACGCCGCCGTAGGCATCGGAGAACCCGCTGCCACCGTCGAGCAACTTGGCCGAGGTCGCATTTTTCAAAGTGTTGTCGTACAGCCATTGCGGCGCCGAACCTGATCGACGCGAAGGATAGACCGGCATCTGGAAGGTGTCGGGGTAGCTGTTGAAGAGCGCAATCTGGCCCGGGCTGAGATGGGATTTGTACTGGTCGAGATTGGCTTTGGTGATGGTGAACAGCGGTTTGTCCGCCGCAAACGGATCGGGGTGATGCTGGCCCGGTTTGTAGCCTGCCGGGGCCTGGGTGATGCCGCCGGTCCAGGCCGGGATAGTACCGGCTGCGTTGCCGGCGCGCTCGGCGCCGAGTGGGGTCAGGGTGGTTTTCAGTTGTTCGGCTTGCTGGGGGGTGATGGCGGCCAGTGCAGTGCCGGCGGCCAAACTTAGCCACAACGCGAGTGATGTTTTTGTCAGCCTTGAAGTGTGAAACATGATCTTCTCCAGAATGCAGAAACCTGTGGGAGCTGGCTTGCCAGCGATAGCGGTGGGTCAGCCACCATTGATGTCGAATGTGCTGCCGTCATCGCGGGCAAGCCCGCTTCCACAGGGAAAATGAGTGCCCCAGAAACCGCGTCTGAAACTCACAGGAAATACTTGAGGTTGAACCCGACGTTGTCGCGATCGCGAATGCCGTTGTTTTGCCCGCCGCCGTAGAACTCGGTGTACTGCAACTCGGCCTCGAGCTTGTTCTGGTAGTTGGCCTTGATCCCCAGCGTGTAGGCCTTGCGACCTTCGATGGTGTTACCGGCCTGATAGCTGTTGCCCTTGAAATCATCCTTGTAGACGACGTACGGCGAAACGTTGACCCCGGCATACACGTCGTTCCACGTGCCGTTGAGCATCGCCGTGTAGCTGTAGGAATCGCGGTTGACCTGATCGTCACGCTCACCGCCGGACACATAGGAATAGTTACCGGTGCCGGCGTAATAACGATTGCTGCCGTCGAAAGCGGTGTATTGCAGGTTGCTGCCGCGCAGGTGCTCGGAGGCCAGTTCGAAGATGCCGAACAGCGAGTCGAACGACCCGGTCGGACCGAAGTTGTAGATGGTGCCCAACGAGGTATTGAACGCTTCAACGCGCTCGGCGTTGTTGATCTGGCTGTCGAGGGTGACCATTTGCCCGCCGACATTGATCGACTGGCCCGTTACCGCCGCAGCCGCACCGTTGGCCAGATCGCCGATCAGGTCGTTGGTGGCCGCAACGCCGATGGGCAGGTTCGGCCGATAAGCCACTTCGCCGAACACCGAGGCCTCGCCCAACGTGGTGTTGAAGCTGAAACCGTACATGCGGATGTCTTCGGCATAGCGCCGATGCGCCTGGATGTTGCCCATCACATCCGCTGTGGCCAGACCATTGGCGAGTGCCCCGGCCTGACTGCCGGCGACACCGGCCAGCAGGTTGGTCAGGGCGTTCATGTCGATGCCGCTGTACCCCCCCAGATCCGCCGCAATGGTCGGCTCCTTGGCGTGGTAATTAACCAGGTACAGGCCAAACTCAGTGCTGTTGAGCTGCTCGGCGATGTAGCGAAAGGCAAAACCAAACTGGCCGTCGTTGCGCGCGTTGTAGTCCTTGCCGACGGACGCCACTTTGAGCGTGTTGCCGTATGCCGGGGTTACGCCGTTGGCGTACAGCCCGGTGGATTGCAGGACGGGGCCGAGCAACGGGTTGTTGCCCAATGCGCTGTACAGACCGATGACGTTGCCAAATCCTGGCACGGGCGTGTCGAGAGCGGTGCCGCTGAAATCGTTGTAGCCGGTGTTGCCGCCGTCGGCGAACAGATCGGTTTGCGAGTAGAACGTGCCGACCGGATCGATGCGGGTTTCCTTCCAGTTGGTCTGGTAGAAACTCTCCAGGGTCAGGCTGTCAGTCAGGCCGATGTTGAAGCTCAGCGCCTCCACCGGCACCAGCACTTCCTTGACCTCGGCGCCGGGCAAACGGTACTTGGCCGCGTCCACCGGATTGGTGGTGTTGATACCGCCGCGATAGAAAATCCCCTCGCCCCAGTTGAACACCTGACGGCCGACGCGCGCCGTCACCGGCATCTGCGCGACGTCCCAACTGCCGTGGACGTAAGCGTCGAGCATCTCGATCCGGCTGCCGGCGATGTCGCGGGTCTGGCGGGTGAAGCGGTCGTCCTGCGGGTAGCTCTGGCTCGGTTGTGACGGATTGTTGTTGCGGTAGTAATCGTTGCGTTTATCCATCAGTTGGGTGTCGTAGAACGCGGTGCCGCGCACGAACAGGCCGTAGTTCTGATAGTTGGCCTCAAGCTCAGAGGTGATTTTGTACACCTCGGAAACCAGCCCGGTGTCGAAGTTGCGATTGCCGTCGTTGGTATTGACGTCATCGTTGGTTTTGTCGCGCCCCTGCACCCGCCACAAACGACCATAAGACAAGGTCGTGTCAAACGAACCGGTGACCTGTTTATCCAGCACACTGAACTCGGCGGCCTGCACCCCGTCGACCGCGCAGAATTGCAGCAGCCCTGCCAGGCCGACACCGGGTAGCACCGCACCAGACAGGCGCAATCGAGTGTTGATCATCTCTTCCTCCTTCCCTGATTTTTATTGTTTTTGGTCCTGCCGCGATGGCTAGGGCGCTAGTCCCGCACTGACATAAATCCGGCTGTGCGCGCCAAAATGGCCGAGCAGTCTGAACAGCTGTTGATTGAGTGCCGGATGGTCGAAATCTTCCCGGCGCAACTGATTGCCGCTGCTGAAATCATTGGTGACCGGCGCCGCCTCCAGCCACTGGCCGATGGCTTCATCGAACGCGGCGGAGTCATCAACAGACTCGGCGCTGACCACCTCGCGCAGGTAGTCCACGGAGTACGGTGGATACTGTTTGTCCTGGGAAAAATCGGTGTAAGCGTCGAGCATCGGATGCGCTTGCCCGGCGCGCAGCAAGCGTCGCAGCCAGGTCGTCTGGTATTTCTCGACCTCCATATGCCGCGTCGCAACACGCTCGATTGACGCCTGTTTGTCGCCCGCAAAACCGGCCAGCGCCTTACCTTCCAGCAGCAGAAGGCTGGCAAGATCGACGCCGGGCAACGGCTTGGCGTGATACGGCTGGGTCAGGTCCTGGACGTGGTGCAGGCCCCAGCCGAGAAAGCGATAGCCCCAGTAAGGATGGCCGCTGGCAAACGCCAGTCGCGCCAGGCCCATGTATTGATACGCGCGCCAGTGCGGCCAACTGCGCTCGAGAAAACTGGCAGCGGCATACACCACCGGGCTCTCGTGGAAGAAGCCCATGTGGAAAGGAGCCTGGGAACTGTACTGAAACCGCGCATCGCCAAAAGGCTGCGGGCCGAAGCCGTATACCGCGCCGACTTCGCCCGGATTGTCGCTGAACAGATTGATGTCGTGACCGTAATCCGGTTCGTCGGCAGCGCTGGCCAGCACCGCAAGCGGCGCGACTTTTTCGCCTTCAGCGACAACGATGAAGCGCTGGCGATTCCATGGCGAGAGCGTCTGCTCGACCATGACTTGCTCGGCGTTGAGGTGTTCGCGTTCCGGCAGATCCTTGCCCGGCAAAGGCTGGATCACCATCGCCAGATGAATCTGTGGATTGATGCGCAGCGCGGTGAGGAAATCGTGGCGCAGGTTGTCCCCCGGCACGGCGGGCAATTGCAGATTGTCGGGGCGCAGAGGGTATTGGGCGAAGTGCTCGCGGGCGAAGCGTTCCTGTTGCTCGAGCAGCGCAACCACGGCCGGATATTGCTGCGCAAGAAACTGCTCCAGCGGCTCGACTTCAATGTCTGAAGCGTCACGCAGCGCCGGCAAATTCTGCAACGCCAGGTAGCTGCCCACCGTATGGTTCGACCAGCCCCAAGCGCTCGGGGCCGTTGCACAAAGCAGCAACAGGAGGAATGTCAGCTTCATTGCTTGTGATTCTTATTGGAGATGCCGTGGGGGATGAGCCTAACAACCGACCCCGCCGCTGACACTGTCCAATCTCACCAGAAAAGCTCTCCGATAGCGCCATATCGCAAGACCTGAAACCACCGGTGACCATTGTGGGAGCGAGCTTGCTCGCGAATGCGGTGGGTCACTGAAATCGCCATTGACTGACACACCGCTTTCGCGAGCACGCTCGCCCCCACAGGGTCTGCAGTGTTTTCTTAAGCGGGGTAACCGGTGATTTTCCGGATGCTTTGGTACAGCGGCTTGAGCTGGCGATACATGCGCAGGTAGACCTCTTTGTACAGTTGCTCGTAGATTTTTTGCGCCTCGGGTTGCGGCATGAACACCGCGCCCACCCGAGTCATCGCCGCGATTGCCGTCGGGAAATCCGCATGCAGCCCCAGCCCCACCGCGCAGCAAATCGCCGCGCCCAGGCCGGACGCTTCATACACGTGCGGACGCTCGGCGGGCAGGCCAAAAATGTTCGCCGTCAGCTGCATCGCCGCATCACTTTGCGAACCGCCGCCAGCAACACGCAGCCGTTTGACCGACACCTTCGAACGCCGCTCGATGTTCTCCAGGCCCTGGCGCAAGGCGTACGCCAGCCCTTCCAGAATCGCCCGGTAAATATGTGCGCGGGTGTGCACATCGCCGAAGCCGATCATCGCGCCTTTCGCTTCCACGCCCGGCTCGCGAATGCCTGGCGACCAGTAGGGTTGCAGCATCAAACCCATCGATCCCGGTGGCACCGCATCCACCAATGCATCGAACAATTGCTCGGGCTCGATGCCCTGCTCCTTGGCCTGCTGCATCTCGCGCAAACCGAACTCGTTCTTGAACCAGCTGACCATCCAGTAACCGCGATAAATCATCACCTCGCAGTTGAATTGATCAGGCACCGCCGACGGATAAGGCGGGATCAGCGGGACGATTTCCAGATAGCGCGAGCGGGTGCTGGTGATCGTCGCCGTGGTGCCGTAGGACAGGCACACCGTGCTCGCATCGACCACGCCGGAGCCGACCACCTCGCAAGCCTTGTCGGCCCCCGCCGCAATCAGCGGCAGCCCTTCGGGAATTCCGGTGTGGCGGCTGGCTTGCGCGGTGATGTAGCCGAGGGTTTCACCGGGTTTGTGCAGGGTCGGCAGTTGCTCGGGGCGCACGGCCAGGGCCTGCCATTTCCAGTCACTCGGCGCGGCCCACTTCAGGCGTTTGAAGTCGAACGGCAAGTAGCCGACGCAACACCCCACCGAATCGACAAATCGCCCGCACAGGCGATGAGTGAGAAACCCCGAGAGCAGCAAAAACTTGTCAGTCGCCGCCCACACGTCAGGTTGATGCTTGGCGATCCAGTTGGCCTCGGCCTGGGCGCGAAAATAGTCCACGGTAGCCTGCGCGCCGACCAGTTTGAACAGCCAGCCCCACGGCCCTTTTATCCCGCCTTCTACCTCGCTCTGGCGTTGATCGAGCCACAGAATCGCCGGGCGCAACGGTTTGCCTTCGGCATCGACATTGATCACCGTGCCGCGCTGTGTGGTCAGGGAAACGCCGGCAATCGCTGAGCGATCAATGCCGGTTTGTTGCCAGACTTGCTGGCAGGCCTCGCCGAGTTTCGCCCAGTAATATTCCGGGTCCTGCTCGGCCCAACCCGGCTGTGTCGAGTAATAGGCCTGCAACTCGACTTTGCCCTTACCGAGCAAATTACCCTGTAAATCGAAGAGCAGCGCGCGCACGCTTTGGGTGCCGTTGTCGATAGCCAACAGGTAGCGCTTGTTCGGGTGGTTATCCATGGAGCTCTCTTCAAGGGGCATCAAGGCGTGGCATCCGGCAAACCGTGATGGCGTTGCCACAACGCCTGATAACGCTGTAACTCATGCTGCCAGTGTTCGTCGCTCCAACCCAATCGCGGCTGACAGCGTTGGCGGATGGCGGCGAAATAATCTTCGCCACCGCATGGCAGCAACAGGCCCAATCGGGTACGGCGCAGCAGCAGGTCATCGAGGTGCAGGACCATTTCTGCTTCGCAGGCGAAGGCCAGTTCAGCCCACAAGGTGTCGGTGTTGCCGACCGTGTCGTGGCCCAGTTCCGTGAACAGTTGCGCCAGCCTTGGCAGGTCCCGGCCATGCCGCCCGGCCAGACGCCGCCACTGCTGCGCGCCCAGTCCGGGGATCGCCAGCGGCGGCACGGCGGCGAATACCGGCGCGGCGTCATCATCAAACGGCCGATCAAGCATCGCCGCGCAAGCCTTGAGTACTTCGATGGCTTGCGGACGAAACGTCGTCAGTTTGCCGCCGGCCAGGGTCACGCAACCCGGCTCCTGCCACAGCACGTGCTCACGGGTTTCGTTAGACGGTTTGTCTTGATTCGCCCCGGCGCCACCGACCACCGGACGCACGCCCGACCAGGTCGACAGCACATCGGCAGCGATCACTTCGGCGCCGGGGAACTGTTGCGTGCAAGCCGCCAGCAAGTAGTCGAGTTCTTCAGCGCTGATGCTCGCGCTTTGATCCAGATTTTCGTGATGATCCAAATCCGTGGTGCCGACCACTGTCGCGCCCTCCCACGGAAAAACGAACACCGGTCGCCGATCACGCTCGTGCAAAAAGGTGAACGCCTGCGCCACCGGCAGACGCCAGCCCGGCAACAACAAATGACTGCCGCGCAACGGGCGCAACTGCCGTGGTGCCTCGGCGGGTCGTAGGCGTTCAGCCCAGGCGCCGGTGGCCACGGCCAGCACGCCACAGCGCAATTGCAGGGACGCGCCAGCCTCGCAGTCCTCAACCTGAACCCCGCGCACGCGCCCGTCTTCACGCAGCAAATGCTCAACGCGCAAACCGTTTAGCACCACCGCACCGTCGGCCCGCGCCTCGCTCAACACACGCATCACCAGCCGCGCATCATCGGTCAGCGCATCGACAAAACAGGTGCCGCCGAGCAGTTCGGTTTCCTTCACCCCCGGCGCTAGATATCGCAGTTGCTGCGCGTCATGAAAACGGTGGCTACGCCGCCCGGCCAAGGCGTCGTACACCGAAAGCAAACCACCCAACACCCGTGGCCCGGGAAAGCCGCCGCGATAGTGCGGCATCATGAAACTGATCGGCTCGACCAGCCCCGGCGCTTCGTCGAGCAGGCGCTGACGTTCGCGCACCGAGTCGCGGGTCAATCGCCATTGACCCTTGGCGATGTAGCGCAAACCGCCATGGACCATTTTCGACGATCGGCTGGACGTGCCCCAGGCAAAATCGCGCTGCTCCAACAGCAGGCAGCGCCAGCCACGGCGCGCGGCTTCACGCAGGATTCCGGCGCCACTGATCCCGCCGCCGATGACAATCAGATCCCAGGTTTCATCGGCCAGCGTCGGCAAAACCTGCTGGCGCCACGCGGCGTTCCAGTGCGCAGTCATGGCCGTCACTCCGGCAACAGCGTGCCGGGGTTGAGGCGCCCGGCCGGATCGAAGTGCCGGCTCAGCGCCTGCAAGGTGTCCATCGCCAGCGCACCTTTCTCGCGCAGCAGGTACGGCGCGTGATCCTTGCCCACGCCGTGCTGGTGACTGATGGTGCCGTGGTTGTCGACGATGGTCTGGCTGGCCGCGTGCTTAAGCGCCTGCCAGCGCGCCAGCGTCGCGGGGTAATCCGCCGCTGGGCGAAACACGTAGGTGGTGTAGATGCTCGAACCCTCGCCGTAGACGTGGGACAGATGAGTGAACACATGCACCCGCTCGCCTTCAGCGGCCAAGGCATCACGCAGGCTGTTTTCGATGAGGTTGAGCAGGTTGTCAACATTGCTCCAGTCGGTGGCGGTTTCGAGGGTGTCGACCACGTAACCGGCGTTCCACAGGTTCTCGCGCAGGTAGGGGAAACGGAAGCGATTCTGTGCCCATTTCTTGCCGAGCAAGGTGCCGGTGAATACGCCGCCAAAGGCTTTGAGATGCTGCCGCGCTTGCTTCAGCGACAGCGCATTTTGCCGACGATTGCCGGTCACGCCGAAGGTCAGCAGGCACTTGCCCTCGCCTGCTCCCCGCAAGCTCAGGTACTTTTCCAGCCAGGCGATCTGCTGCGGATGGCCAGCCAACGCCAGTTGCGTTTCAGTCTCCACCGCGTTGGACAGGCGCAGCATCGACAGCGGCACCCGCGCCTGAGCTAATTGGCGGATGGCTTGCAGCGCTTTGCTCCAGCTCGGCAGAAAAACGCCGTAGAAACGTTCATCGGCGGGCAGTGCGCTGACCCGCACCTTGACCTCGGAAATGATCCCGAAACGGCCCTCACAGCCCAGCACCACTTCACGCAGATCGGGGCCGGCGGCCGAGGCCGGGAACGTGGGGATTTGCAGAGGGCCGGCGAACGTTTCCAGGATGCCCCCGGCGAACAATTGCTCGATCCGCCCGTAACGCAGCGATTGCTGGCCGCTGGAACGGCTGGCAACCCAACCGCCCAACGTCGACAGCTCCCACGACTGCGGAAAATGCCCCAGCGTGTACCCCCGCGCCCGCAACTGACTTTCCACCTGCGGACCACTGGCACCGGGGCCGAAAGTCGCCAACAAGCTGTGTTCATCAAGGTCGATCAGACGATTCATCCGCGCCAGCGACACCGTCACCACCGGCCGCGCGGAATCCGGCGGGTTGATGTGCCCGGCCACCGACGTGCCGCCGCCGTAGGGAATCAGGCACAGGTCCTGTTCATGGGCGAGCCCCAGCAATTGGCGAATCTGCTCGGCTGTCTCGGGGAATGCCACCGCATCGGGATAATGGCCCAACGAGCCTTCGCGTAATGCCAGCCAATCCGGCAGGCTCTGGCCGCGAGCGTGCAATAACCGGTCATGAGCATCGACGCTGTACAACGTGTGAGCCCGCAACCGTGATTCAGGCACGCGGGCCAGCGCTGTTTCCAGCGTCGCATCGGGCAGCGCTCGACCGTCGCCCAACCGTTCGGCGAGAAAACTCGCGCCCTGGGCCGGCAGTTCGACCACCGTGGTTGCATCTCCCCAGCCGTTCCAGCGTCGCATGCGTGTGTCCTTTTTCGGTTCTTATCAGCGATATTTCAGGCGTCCATACTAGTCGGCGGCCGAAAAGTGTCACGGTCGTATCCGGCCAGTTCGTGTAGCCAATTGAGTCAAACGTCGCGCAAGCGTCAGCCATTTACTTTAGCCGTGGTTTCAAATTACCTTTCAGGCATTCATCCGCTCATGCACGCTTTGATCAAGGGAATACGATCATGCAATCGCTCGGCTTCACCTCCGTTCCGCCGCTGCTCAAGTACCTGCGCCATGCCGAGCAACTGGGCATGGCCATCGAGCCTGCGTTGGCGGCGGCCGGATTGCAGGCGCAGCAGTTGAGCGACAACACCCTGCGCTTGCCGGGTGAGGCGCATGAAAAGTTGCTCGATTATTTCTGCGAGCACTCGGGCGATCCGCTGTTCGGGCTCAACGCCGCGAATTTTGTGCTGCCCAATTCATGGAGTGTGCTCGGTTACATCACCATGAACTGCGCGACCCTGGGCGATGCGATGAGCCGCATCATGCCGTTCGAGAAACTGGTGGGCGACATGGGCGTCAGCCGCGCCGAGGTGCAGGATGGCCAGGTACACCTGATCTGGACCTGCCGTTATCAGCGCCCACGGATTCGTCGGCATCTGGTGGAAAACGTCCTCGGTTCGTGGCTGCAATATGCGCGCTGGATTGCTGATACGCAGATGTCGCCAGCGGCAGTCTGGCTGGAACATTCGTGTCCTGACGAGGTGACGCTGGCGCAGTACGAAGCGTTTTTCGATTGCCCGGTGCTGTTCGATCAGCCGTATTCCGCGTTGATTGTGCCGCCGGCGTATTTGCAGTTGCCGCTGCGTCAGGCCGATGCGCAATTGCTGCGCACGCTGGAAGAGCATGCGATGGGGTTGATGGCGACACTGGAGGATGCGTCGCTTGCGCAACAGGTGAAGAGCATTTTGCGTCAGTTGCTCAAGGAGGGCCTGCCGCGCAAGGAGCAGGTGGCCGAGCATCTTGCTGTGTCGGTGCGCACGTTGCAGCGGCAATTGCATCAGGCGGGCACGTCTTATCAGCAAATTCTGGATGATCTGCGGCAGGAGTTGGCTGAGCACTATCTGTTGAACAGCACGTTGCCGATTCAGGACATTGCGCAGTATTTGGGGTTTACCGAACCGAGGTCGTTTCATCGCACGTTCAAGAGCCGGCGCGGGATGCCGCCCGGGGAGTTTCGGCAGACGCATCGGCGGTGATTGCACTGGCCTCTTCGCGAGCAAGCTCGCTCCCACAGTGAGTTGTGCCGTACACAAAACCTGAGTTCACACAGATCCACTGTGGGAGCGAGCTTGCTCGCGAAGGCGTACGTCGCCGCACCTCAATCCGATAGGCAAACCCTCGATTTCTGTAGCGCAATAAACCTCTCATACCGAAGCCGTTTAAAGACACCCGCTGTTACGCCCAAGAGCCTACAAATCCTTGCGCCGCTGCCTACGCCTAAGCCAGAATCCGCCGGCTTGTGCGCCCTGGAGCCTATCGGTAACTTGATTCCGTCGCTGATTTCCAGTGATCGGGTTTAGTAGCCCGGCATGTTTGGGGCGTATAGCTCATCAGATCGACAGGCCTTGCCTGAACGTTATGGTGGCTGTGCGCAGGGCGCCTTCGGGCGCGCCGGTTTCCCAGATCCCCGGTCTACTAACCTGCGCACAGCTGCCTCCACTTCTTTTAGTAGAGAAGCGTTGGCCAGCCTCCAATGAGGATCTGGTAAATGTTCAAAGTAACGCCAAACCCGCCGGTCACCGACCCGGCCTCGCCCTACGAATCTCCCGATTCAAAGAAATTCCACGAAGCCGCCGAGCGCGCCCTCGACCACTACCTCGGCCCGCCCACCGCCGAGATCATGGCCGCGCCTTACAAACCCAACGCGCTGTATATGGCCAGCCCCGAGTCCGATAACGAATCCCTGCTGGTGGACGCCAGTGAAACGCTCGGCTCGGCCACCGTCATGCTTAACAACCACGTAGCCATGGTGGAAGGCACCCACCGCAAAACCCTGCAAGGCATCGCGCAAGTGGTGATGCTGGCAGAGTTGGCGGTTAACCGGGTACTGGACAGATTAGTGCCGACTGAGTAGCGAAAAAGCCCGCTGGCAGACCGTAGTGGTTTGGCAGTGGGCTTTTTGTTTGGCTTGCGATTTTTTTACCCTCACCCCAGCCCTCTCCCGGGGGGAGAGGGGGCCGACCGAGTTGTCTGGCGGTGTACATCGACCTGAACGTGCGAGTCGATTATGGATTCAGCAAAGCAGATTCAGGTCGGCGTAATACGCGAGCATCCCCCAATCAGTCCCCTCTCCCTCTGGGAGAGGGTTAGGGTGAGGGGATTCCAAGCTCACACACTAATCGCATTGGTAAACACCAACCGATTCCCAAACGGATCGGCAATGGTCATGTCCTGACTGCCCCACGGCGTCGCCTGAATCTGCGGATGGGAGAACTTGTATTCCTTGGCCACCAATTGCTGCTGAAATGCCTCAAGTTCATCGGTCTCGATGCGCAACGCCGAACCCGGCGAGGCATCGCCATGGTGTTCGGATAAATGCAGCACGCATTCACCACGCGACACCTGCAGATACAACGGGAAGTTCGCTTCGAAACGATGCTGCCAGTCGATCTTGAAACCGAGGAAGTCGACGTAGAATTCTACGGCTTTGACTTCATCGAAAATCCGCAGGATCGGGGTGGTTTTGCCGAAGCTCATGGGGTGCTCCCTGACTGGTTGGCCCAAGAGTGTAGCCGGGCTGGATGTCAGCACTTCGGCTTGTTGGTGGTTTTCTTTAGTTGCAATGTGCCACTACTGTGACGCACTGCGCGAAACGTCAACGAAAGCCGTCGCGCAAATCGCCTTGGCGCGCAAGAAACCGTCCTTCCCTTCGACCATTTGCCTGACCATCGCTGTAACTCAAAACACCGTTGATCCACACCCCGTCAATCCCCTGCGCCGCCCGTTGCGGATCATGGAAATCCGCAACATCGCGCACGGTCGCCGGATCGAACAACACCAAATCCGCCCAGTTGCCTTCGCGAATCTCGCCTCTTTCCTTCAAGCCAAACCGCGCCGCCGACAGACCGGTCATCTTGTGCACCGCCGTGTGCAGCGGAAACAGTCCGACGTCACGACTGAAATGTCCAAGCACCCGTGGGAAAGCGCCCCACAGGCGTGGATGCGGGAACGGGTCTTCCGGCAGTCCGTCAGAGCCCACCATCGACAGCGGATGCGCGAGGATTCTTCGTACATCCGCCTCGTCCATGCCGTAATACACCGCGCCCGCCGGTTGCAGGCGTTTGGCGGCGTCGAGCAGCGGCAGTTTCCATTCGGCGGCGATGTCGATCAGGTCGCGACCGCTGACTTGCGGGTGCGGCGTCGACCACGTGATGGTGATGCGGTGGGCGTCGGTGACTTGTTTCAGATCCAGCGTCGAGGAACTCGCCGCATACGGGTAGCAATCGCAGCCGACCGGATGGGTTTTCGCCGCCTCCTCCAGCGAAGCAAGCAATTGCGGACTGCGCCCCCAGTTGCCGACACCGGCACACTTGAGGTGGGAAATGATCACTGGCGATTTGGCGTGGCGCCCGATCTGAAACGCCTCATCCATCGCCTCCAGCACCGGGGCAAATTCGCTGCGTAGATGAGTGGTGTACACCGCGCCGAATGCCCTCAGTTCTTCGGTCAGTTGCATGACTTCATCGGTGGAGGCGTTATAGGCGCTGGCGTAAGCCAGACCTGTGGACAAACCAAGTGCGCCAGCCTCAAGACTTTCGCGCAACTGCTCGCGCATCGCGGTGATTTCAGGAGGGGTTGCGGTGCGAAACAGGTCGTCGAGATGATTGCTGCGCAGCGCCGTGTGACCGACCAGTGCTGCGACGTTCAACGTAGTGTTGGCCGCTTCGACCGCCGCGCGGTAATCGCTGAACCGTGGATAAACAAACGCCGCTGCGCTGCCGAGCAGGTTCATCGGGTCCGGCGGATTGCCTTTCAAACTGACCGGCGAAGCGCTGATCCCGCAGTTACCGACAATCACCGTGGTCACGCCTTGGCTGAGTTTTGGCAGCATCTCTGGCTGACGGATGACCGCGGTGTCGTCGTGGGTGTGCACGTCGATAAACCCCGGCGCCAGCACGCGGCCGGCAGCGTCGAATTCTTCGGTGGCCTGGGCATCGCGCAGGTCGCCGATGCGCTCGATTCGACCGTTGAGAATCGCCACGTCAGCGCGATAGCCGGGTGTGTTGCTGCCATCGATGATCAGGGCGTTGCGAATCAGGGTGTCGTACAGCATGTCAGTCTCCCAGCGGCAGGTGATCGTCGCCGCCACGGTATTCGTCGAGAGCGAGTTTGATGCGCCGCAGACGTTCTTGATTGTCTTCAGGACTGGCCAGCGCCAGCTCGGTCGCGAGCACGTCGATGGCAAGCAACATGCCGTAACGCGCCGCCGTCGGTTTGTAGATGAACGAGGTTTCTGCGCCTTGCAGCGGCAGGACGATGTCGGCCAGTTCCGCCAGTGGCGAATCGGCGCGAGTGATGGCGAGGATGCGCGCGCCATAGTTGCGCGCCAGTTCGACGGTCTCCAGCAGCTCTGGGGTGATGCCGGTCAGCGAGCAGACGATGACGACCTGTTCGGCGTTGAGGCTGGCGGCGGTGACGCGCATCATCACCGCGTCATGGCAGACCGCAATCGGATAGCCGAGCCGTACCAGACGCACCTGCAATTCATCGCTGCACAGGGTCGAGCAGCCGCCCATGCCGAAGGCGTGGATCATCCGCGCCTGGCCGAGCAGTTTTACCGCATCGGCGAAGCGTGATTCGTCGAACCCGGCCAGATGCTGACGCAGAGTGGTTTCGATATCGCCGACAATCTGGCCATAAAACGCCGACTGTTCAGGCGTGCCCGCCGGGTCGAGAAAACGACTGCCGACGCCGCTGGCCTGGGCCAGTTGCAGGCGCAGATCACGCAGGTCACGGCAACCAACGGTGCGGGCAAATCGCGACAGCGTGGCGGTGCTGACTTCCGCTCGTTGCGCCAGCTCTTCGAGACTGGCGGAGGCGGCAAAGCCGACGTCGTCGAGCATCAAACGAGCGATGCGGCCCTCGCCGGCGCTGAAGGAATCCTGACGGGCGCGGATCTGGTAGAGGATGTCCATGGCGGCGGGCTCCGGTTACAGCAGGTAAGAAAGGCCGACGGTCAGACCGAAAGCGACCAGCGAGATCAACGTCTCAAGCACGGTCCAGGTCTTGAACGTCTGCGCGACCGTCATGTTGAAGTATTCCTTGATCAACCAGAAGCCGCCGTCATTGACGTGGGAAAAGATAACCGACCCGGCCCCGGTCGCCAGTACCAACAGTTCGGGGTGGGGATATCCCAGACCGATGGCCACAGGCGCGACCACGCCGGACGCGGTGGTCATCGCCACGGTCGCCGAACCGGTAGCGATACGCATCAGAGCGGCAAATAGCCAACACATGAGCAGCGGCGACAGATGAAATTCATGAGCGAGGCCGACGATCTGATCGGTGACGCCAGCGTCGACCAGTATCCGGTTCAGACCACCGCCCGCGCCGACCAGCAAGGTGATGCTGGCGGTTGGCGCCAGGCACTCATTGGTGAACTTGAGGATCGATTCGCGGTTGAAACCCTGGGCAATCCCCAGCGTCCAGAAGCTCAGCAACGTCGCCAGCAACAGCGCAATCACCGAGTTCCCGATGAACAGCAGGAACTGATTGAAACCGCTGCCCGGCGTGGAAATCAGGTTGGCCCAACCCCCGATCAGCATCAGCACCACCGGCAACAGAATGGTCGCCATGGTGATGCCGAAGCTCGGCAGTTTGTCGCGCGGTTCGCGGTCGAGGAATTGTTTTTCCAGCGGGTTATCCGCCGGCAACTGAATGCGCGGCACGATGAATTTGGCGTACAGCGGGCCGGCGATGATCGCCGTAGGAATCCCGATTGCGATTGCATACAACAAGGTCTGCCCGACCGACGCCTGATACGCCTGCACCGCCAGCATGGCGGCCGGGTGCGGCGGCACCAATGCATGCACCACCGAGAGGCCGGCAACCATGGGCAAACCGACCATCAGGATCGAGACACCCACCCGTCGCGCCACGGTGAACGCAATCGGCACCAGCAACACAAAACCGACTTCGAAGAACAGCGGCAGCCCGACCAGAAACGCGATGCAGACCATCGCCCAGTGCGCGTTCTTCTCGCCGAACTTATCGATCAACGTTCGCGCCATCTGATCCGCGCCACCAGACTCGGCCATCATCTTGCCGAGCATCGTCCCCAGCGCCACCACCAGCGCAATGTGCCCGAGCGTCTTGCCGACCCCGGCCTCATACGCACCCACCACACCCGACGGCGGCATGCCCGCCACCAGTGCCAGACCAATGGAAATCAGCGTGATGACAATGAACGGATTGAGCCGATAACGGGCGATCAACACGATCAAAGCGATGATGGCCACGGCGGCATACACCAGCAGCCAATAGCCGAAAGAAGGCGTCATGCGGTACTCCTCGAAAGGGTCACGTTCGAATGGGTTGTGAAACTCATAAATCATTTCGAGATCGAGATTTCAAACCGTATGAAAGTAATTTTCGCGGAGAGGCAAAAGGTGTCGCGGATGGATATGTCTTGTCGTGATTAATGAAAATTGGGGGCGGGATTTTCATGGCTTTGCGGCAAACACAAAACCCTGTGAGAGCTGGCTTGCCAGCGATGACGGCTGCACATTCGACATCGATGCTGGCTGGTCGGCCGCTATCGCTGGCAAGCCAGCTCCCACAGGTTTAAGGGGTATTCTGAAAATTGAGGCAAGCGCTATACTCGCCTGACGTTCTCTATCGAGCCCTCGCCATGACAACTGCGCGCCGCACCAGAAAAAAGCTGACTGCCGAAACGTTAATCCGCGCGATCGCCAGCTCGACAGCCATAGAGACCGGTCAAAGTGTCGAGACAATCGAGCGCAAGCTCAAAGTCAGATCCAGCAAGTTTCTGCACCTTTCCCTGGCCAAATAGCCTTTTATCTCAAGTCCACAACGCCTGCCGCACCCAATACTCCATGGGTTCGTAGTTGCAGTTCAGCCCCTGATTGATTGCTGCAAAATAAGCCTCCCTGTTTCGTTCCCAACTGCTGTAGTCAAGCGGCACGTAGCCCGCCTGCACGGCCATGACATCCGCCAATAATCGCGAGAGGCGCCCATTACCTTCGCGAAAAGGATGAATCAGGATGAACTCCACGTGCGTTACAGCGATGGCCCGAATCAGATTTTCATCCAGATCAGGTCTACACGGTGTGTATTTGGTAAGACAGTCCTTTTCAAATCCATCGAGCAATCGAGCGATCTGCGGCGCAGCGGCGAAGAAGAAGCCATCCTTGCCCAAATTTACCGCGCGGATCTCGCCAGCCCATGGATAGATATTGCCCAGCCAGTGTCGATGCCAATCTTTCAAATCCTGGACAGTTATTGGCCGATCAGGCAAATGCTCTATGAGTACAGATTGGTAAAGCTTTTCTAGCAGAACAAGTTCTGCATCATCCATGTCTTCAGGATCGGTAATTCCCAGCTTATTGCTCAGCACTTGCTCATTCGAACCGGCCTGAAAGCTGCTCTGAGCCCCTTCTGCGTCGTAACGATTAATCATCCTTGTACCTGCTGAACTGCAATGTTCAGAGCACCATAGGACTGACGTAATACAAGAGCAAAGCCTGAAACAAAAACGGCTGCCCGATGGCAGCCGTTCTGAAGGTTGATGACAAAGCATGGCGGGGCCTAAACGCCAATCACACCATTTCGTTACGAATCCATTCAACCACCGATGTGCGTTTCGGCGTCCAGCCCAGCAGTTCGCGGGCGTGTTTGCCGCGTACCCGGCTGTTGGAGCCGAGGCCGTAGTTGGCCATTTCATAGCCCCACTCGGCTTCGGCGTCTTGCAGTGGCCAGTCTTGTGGCTGGCCCAGGTTGAGGGCTTGTGCCATGGCGGTGGTCATGTCGATGAACGACGCTTCGCCACTTTCGACAAAGTAGAACGTGCCCGGGACGTTTTTGGTCAGCGCCAGCAGGTACAGGGCAACGACGTCTTCGATGTGTACGTTGGACCAGATGTTCTGACCCGTGCCGACGTGGCGAACCACAGCGCTTTTGCGCGCCTGTTTCAGCAAGCGCGGCAATTGCACGCTGTCGCGGTTGACGCCCAGGCTGTGGCCGTAGATCAAGGTGTTGCAGATGACGGCCGAATTCACGCCGTCCTTCGCGGCATCGAGGATCAGGTTGTCGATGGCCACGCGTGCGGCTTTGTCGACGGTCGGCTCGGGGAGGTTGTCTTCGTAGTAGATGACGTCGCTCGACTTGCCGCCGGATGCATCACCGACGATGCTCGAACCGCTGGTGTGCAGGAACACTTTGCTGGAGCCGCGCAAAGCGTCGAGCAAGGCTTCGACCGCGGCGCGGTGGTCGCTGCTGGCGGCGTTGATCACTGCGTCGGCAGCGCGGGCCTGTTCGGCGAGCAGTGTTTTGTCGTCGAGGGTGCCGATCACCGGGGTGATGCCCAGTGCCTTGAGTTCATCGGCCTGTTCGGCGCTGCGCACCAGCCCCGTGACGTTATGCCCGGCCTGAACCAGACCGGTAGCGATGGAGCCGCCGATAAAACCGGCAGCGCCGGTGACGAATACGTTCATGGAGAAACTCCCTGCGTGAGTAAGTGATGGGACGAGTATCGACCGACGACGGCGGCCGAAAAACCCGCGCTCGCCCAAATCACTGTTGCGCAGAGGTCACGAATCAGCCTTTGAAATCGGCGCTGGCGTAAGCCGCGAGTTTGCTCTGGATGAAGTCGAGGAAGCACTGAATCCGCAGCGCCAGTTGCGAGTTACGGTAGTAAACGGCGTTGATCGGTTGGCGATAACCACTGTTGAATTCCGCCAGCACGACCTTCAAACGCCCGGCGCGGATGTCGTCGATGGTCATGAAGTGCGACAGGCACGCGATGCCCTGCCCTTCCAGCGCCAAGTGCCGAACGGTTTCGCCGCTGGAGGCGCTGATGGCCGGGGTGATGGGCCAGCGGTCACCGTGCACGTAACGCAACGGCCACTGATTGAGGCCTTCGTTCTGGGTAAAACCGAGCAAGGCGTGTTCGCTGAGGTCGGCCACTTGCAGCGGCGTGCCGTGGGTTTTCAGATAGGCAGGGCTGGCGACGATCAGCAGCGGACTGCAACCCAGCGACCGCGCATGCAATGTCGAATCGGCGAGGGTACCGATGCGGATGGCGACGTCGGTGCTTTGTTCCAGCAGGTCAATGATCAGGTCATTGCTGTTGAGTTCGAGCTGGATGTCCGGGTAGAGCCGACGGAATTCGTCGATGTAGGGCACGACGGCATGCAGCATGAACGGCGACGCGGCGTTGATCCGCAGGCGTCCGGACGGGGTTTGCTGGCGTGAGGACAGGCGTTCTTCGAGTTGTTCCATCTGATCGAGAATCAGCTTGGCCTGGTCAAAGAAATACTTGCCCTCCTCGGTCAGGTCCATGCGCCGCGTGGTGCGGTTGATCAGCGTGGTATCAAGCTTGGCCTCCAGCCGCGACAACGTGCGGCTGACCGCCGACGGCGTCTGCCCGACCTGCTCGGCGGCGGCGGAAATCGAACCGCACTCGATCACACAGACGAAAATCTGCAACTCATCGGATCTGGCTTTCACGGGTGTCCTCTTTGAAATCGCCAAGATCGCAGCCTTCGGCAGCGCCTACAGTGAAATGCGTTCCCCTGTAGAAGTTGCCGAAGGCTGCGATCTTTTGCTGTTACAACCGATAGTAGCCCGAAACCACTCAAGCCTTGAGGCCAAACACCTCGCTCAAATGCTGCTCGTAGCGCGCCACATCATTCTCGATGTTCGGGCGCTTCATCACGTCAACACACAGAAACGTCGGCAACCCGGTCATGCCCAGAAACTCATTGGCCTTGTGAAACGGGAAGTACACCGCGTCCACGCCCTTGGCTTCGAAGAAGTCAGTCGGGTCATCGAAGGCTTGCTGCGGGGCGTTCCACGTCAGCGACAGCATGTATTGCTTGCCCTGGACCAGACCACCACTGCCGTACTTCTGCGACGCATCGGAACGGGTGCGACCATCGCTGGCGTAGAGGCTGCCGTGGCCTTCGGTGAAGACTTCGTCAATGTACTTTTTTACCGTCCACGGCGCGCCCATCCACCAGCCCGGCATCTGATAAATGATCACGTCGGCCCAGAGGAATTTGGCGACTTCTTCAGCAACGTCATACCCCTCGTCGATGAAGGTCGTCTTGACGTCGACACCGCCGCGATCCAGCACGCTCAGCGCGGTTTCGTGCAGGGTGGTGTTGTAACGACCGTCGGAGTGAGCGAATTTTTTACCGCCATTGAGCAACAACACTTTTTTCATGAGAAAGCCTCGGCGCAGCCATTAGGCTGGATGGAGAAGGGAAAATGGAATGGCGGCAGATTAACGATCCGCCTCGCGCGGAATAAGCCGTGGTTGCGCAAAATACATTTGAGTAAAACGCACGAATCGGACGCAGATTGTTGCCGTAGGATTGGCCGCCATCTGAACTTGAGGAGTGTTATCGATGAGTGAACGCCTGGGTTTTATCCTGCACGCCAAAACCCGCCCGGAAAAAGCCGCGGCTTTCGAAGCGCTGTTCCGCGCCTATGTCGAGCCAAGCCGCGCCGAGCCGGGCTGCATCGAATATCACATGCTGCGCGACAAAGAAGATCCGACGCTGTTCATCTTCTATGAGATCTGGGCATCCCAGGCGCATCTCGATGTGCACTCGAACCTGCCCCACATGAAGCAGTTTTTCGAGCAGCGCATGGAGTTTCTGGAGCGAGATTTCGACATTCGCTCGATCGACATGCTCAGTGAATCGTCGGCTAGCCGCTGATCAGCAAGTGGGCGCCGAGCGCGCCCAGACCGATGAAGAACACCCGCTTGAACAGCACCGCGCTGATTCGCTGACGCAGCCATTGGCCGAGCAATATGCCAAGCACTGCCGGAACCAGCGCCAGCAGCGAGGCGCTCAATTCACCGCCACCCAACGCGCCACGCCAGAGCAAGCCGCCGGCCAACGCCAGGGTCGAGACGGTAAACGACAGGCCGAGCGCCTGCACCAGTTCGTCGCGATTCAAACCCAGCGCTTGCAGGTATGGCACAGCGGGAATCACGAAGACCCCGGTGGCCGAAGTGATAACGCCGGTGATCACCCCGCAGACCGGGCCAAGCCATGGCTCATGGCGCGGCTTTATGTGCAGCGTCGGCAGCAATAGCCCGCTCAACGCATACAGCAACAGTGCCGCGCCTAATCCGCGTACCACCCAATGTCCGCCGACCATGCCGATCGATAACGTGCCGATACCGGTGCCGAGGAAAATCATCAGAAGCATCGGCCAGAGGCGTTTGATCAATCCTTTCAAGTGTCCGCCGAACGCCAGTTGCCAGACGTTGGTCAATGTTGCCGGGATGATCAGCAATGCAGCAGCCTGTGACGGAGCCATAGCCAGACCGAGCAGCCCCATGGCAACGGTGGGCAGGCCCAGGCCAATGACGCCCTTGATCAGACCGGCGAGCATGAAGGTGGCAATAACCAGCAGGGACAGGTTCAGACCGAGGTTCTGGTAGAAGCTTGCGAGTGTGTTCATGGTGCAACTGTGCGCCAGATGAGTCGGGCTGGAAATCTGCCATATACTGAGGCTGCCTCTGCCGTTACAAGAGGCTCACAGTATTATTGAAGCCACTGGCCCCATCGCTGGCAAGCCAGCTCCCACAGGTTTATCGGTTGCATTCAAAACCTGAGTACACACAAAACCCTGTGGGAGCTGGCTTGCCAGCGATGGGGTCTATCCATAAACCACAAAACCAGAGGCTGCCCATGCACTTCGACCTCACCGACCTGCGCCTCTACCTGCACATCCTCGACACCGGCAACATCACCGCCGGCGCCGCTCGCAGTCACCTTTCGCTCGCGGCGGCCAGTGCGCGAATTCGTGCGATGGAAGCCTCACTCGGCGCTGACTTTCTGGAACGCGGTCGCCGTGGCGTCACCCCGACACCGGCCGGCAAAGCGTTGGCCCACCACGCACGCATCCTCCTGCAACAAGCCGACCGTATGCAGCAGGATCTCGCCGAATACGCGCAAGGCGTCAAAGGTCAGGTGCGGTTGTTGTGCAACACCACCGCAATCACCGAGTACCTGCCGGAAGTGCTCGCGGGCTTCCTGCGCAGCCATCCCAATCTCGACATCGACCTGCAAGAGCTACCCAGCGCCCGCATCACCCACGCCTTGCGTCACGGGGCGGCGGATCTTGGGATTGTTTCCGACGCGGTCGACACCAGCGACCTACAAACCCAGCCCTTTCGCGACGATCCACTGGTACTGATTCTGCCGCTGGATCACCCAATGTCTGACGCCGTCGAGGTCAGTTTCAGTGATGCCTTGCGCTACGACTTCGTAGGACTGAGCGCCGACAGCGCACTGGCGATCTATCTTGAAGAACAGGCGTTGCACAGCGGCTCGCGCATGCAGATCCGCATTCGTGCCGACGGTTTCGACGGCGTGATGCGCATGGTCGGCCACGGGGCCGGACTGGCGATCGTGCCGCTGGCTGCCGTCGAGCGCGCAACGCCGCGCTCACTCAAAAGCATTGCCCTCGACGAGCCTTGGGCGCGCCGCACGTTGCTGCTCTGCGCGAAGGATTTCAGCGCGCTGCCGAGTTACGCCAAAGCGCTGCTGAAAGCCTTGACTCTCCCCTAAGGGGCAAACTTCATCCTTGGCTTTTTTACAGCAGGGACGATGACCATGGGCAAACGCATTCTGCTGATTCTCGGCCATCCTTCTACCACGAGTTTTTGCGCTGCACTTGCTGAGCGCTACGCTCAATCAGCACTCGATGCCGGACACGAGGTGCGACAGTTGCGCCTGGGCGAGATGGTTTTCGACCCGGTGTTGCGAGACGGTTATCAACAGATCCAGACGCTGGAAGATGACTTGAACGCGGCACAATCCGACATCCTCTGGGCCGAACATCTGACGCTGGTTTACCCGATCTGGTGGGGCGGTATTCCGGCGCTGCTCAAAGGTTTTTTTGACCGGGTGTTGCTGCCGGGGTTTGCTTTCAAATACCGAAAAGGCAAAGCGTTCCCCGACAAGTTGTTGAATGGCCGCACCGCGCATTTGCTGGTGACCATGGACACACCACCCTGGTATTACCGCTTGATCTATCGCATGCCCGGACTGCATGAAGTACGCAAGACTACCCTCGAATTCTGCGGGATCAAACCACTGCGCACCCTCACGTTCGGCCCCGTGCTCGGCTCAACCGATCAGCAACGAAGAAGCTGGTTGCAACAGGCTCAGGCTATCGCACGCCGCTGAGTCTGCCGATAATGCGCCGCGCTGTTACTTGTTGAAAAAAGGACTTTTATGTACATCGGCCAAGCCGCGCAACGTTCCGGCACCACCATCAAAAGCATCCGCCACTACGAGTCGATCGGTCTGTTGCCCACACCCCGGCGACAGGGTATCTACCGTCTCTACGATCAGCAGAGTGTCGAACTGCTGATCTTCATCAAGTGCGCAAAAGACATGGGCTTTCGGCTCAAGGAGTTGCAGGCGATCTTCGGCGAACATCACGGTGAGGCGATGCCGTGGGCGTTGGCACAACAAGCCATAGAAGCGAAAAAAAGCGAGATCAACCGCACCATGGCCGAACTCACGCGCCAGTACGCGCAACTCGAAGGGTTCGAAGTCGAGCTGGAGCGAGCCAGAGTCGAATGCCCGCTGGAGAAACTCTAACGATCTGCGCGTTTCTGAGCAGCTCGATGTCGAGCACAGACAACTGACCGGCGACCGGGCGCTATAGGGTGCGACTTCAGTTCACAGCCCACAGCCCGGAGTTCTCATGACCGCGACCGCCCCTATCACCGTTTTGCGCGATACCCATCCGCTGCCGGTACTCGACGCCTGCAAATGGGAAAAACTCGAAGGCGACCCGCACACCGTCAACCTCAACGCCTACACCAGCGAAGACGGCAGCAAGATCATGGGCACCTGGATCTGCACGCCGGGCAAGTGGCGCGTCGATTATGTGAAGTGGGAATACTGCCATTTCCAGGAAGGCTACTGCGTGATCACCCCCGACGGCATGGAACCCATCCACCTGCGCGCCGGCGACATCTTTGTGGTTGAGCCGGGGATGAAAGGCACGTGGGAAGTGGTCGAGACGGTGCGCAAATATTTCGTGTTTGCCTGATGCAAAAAAGCCGGGGAACCACCCGACGTGGTTTCCCGGCAAACAATATCAGATACACGCAATTCTCTTGTGGGAGCGAGCCTGCTCGCGAAAGCGGACGGTCAGTCACTTCCTTGTTGAAGCGACCGCCGTCATCGCGAGCAGGCTCGCTCCCACAGTTTGTTCAGCGCTGCCCTTCAATTGCAGGCTTGCGATAGCTGTTGATAATCGCCGAGAAATCTTTCCCCCCGTCCCCGCGCTGGCTCATCGCCTGATACAGCTGCTGCGCCACCGCGCCAAGCACCACGGGCTGATGTGCCTGACGCGCCGCTTCAGTGGCAAGGCCCAGATCCTTGAGCATCAATTCCGCACCGAAACCACCGGTGTACCCGCGGGAAGCCGGCGCTGTTTCGACGATGCCCGGCCACGGGTTGTACATTTCCGAGCTCCAGCAACGCCCGGTCGAACTGTTGATGATCCCGGCCAGCACCGACGTATCGATCCCCAGCGCATCGCCCAGCGCCATCGCTTCACTGACGCCGACCATCGAAATCGCCAGCAGCAGGTTGTTGCAGATTTTGGCGATCTGCCCGGTGCCGACTTCACCGCAATGAACGATGTTGCGGCCCATCTGCGCCAGCACCGGTTGCAGGGTGGCGAACAGTTCCGGCGTGGCGCCGACCATGAAGGTCAGGGTCCCGGCAGTCGCACCGCCCGTACCGCCGGACACCGGCGCATCGGCCATGGCCACGCCTTGTTTGGCGGCAGCCGCGGCGACGTCCCGAGCAGTCTGCGGATCGATGGTGCTGCAATCCACCGCCGGCACGCCTTTACCGATGCCGGCGAGAACACCGTCTTCGCCGAGCCAGACGCTGCGCACGTGCACGGCGGCCGGGAGCATGGTGATCACCAGTTCGGCGTCCTCGGCAGCCTCGCGGGCCGAAGCGCGGATGGTGCCGCCCATCTGCTCCAACTCCGCCAACACGGTTTTGTTCAAGTCGACCAGATTCAGCGAATGGCCAGCCTTGATCAGGTTGCGCGCCATCGGCGCGCCCATGTTGCCCAGACCGATAAATGCGATTTTCATGGCACGTTCCTCAGCGCAGGTTGATGGTGGTGTTCACGCCGTCGTTGACGCTGTCGTCATCGAACCAGCGCGCCGTGACCGTTTTGGTCTGCGTGTAGAACTGCACCACTTGCTTGCCGTACGGGCCGAGGTCGCCGAGTTTCGAACCGCGCGAACCGGTGAAGCTAAAGAACGGTACCGGCACCGGAATCGGGATGTTGATGCCAACCTGGCCAACGTCGATTTCCGTCTGGAATTTACGCGCCGCCGCGCCGCTCTGGGTGAACAGACCTGTGCCGTTACCGAACGGGTTGGCGTTGACCAGTGCAATCGCCTGATCAAGCGTGTCGACCTCCAGCACCACCAGCACCGGGCCGAAGATTTCCTGGGTGTAGATCTGCATGTCGGTGGTCACGCCCGAGAACAGGGTCGGGCCGACGAAGTTGCCTTGCTCGTAACCCGGCACGCTGATGTCGCGACCGTCCAGCTCAAGCTTGGCGCCTTCCTTGATGCCGCTTTCGATCAGCTCGAGAATCCGCGTCTTGGCCTTTTTCGAAATCACCGGGCCGACATCGGTGCCCGGCTCGTTACCGGCGTTGACGGTGAGTTTTTGCGCCAGCGCTTTCAGGTCCGGCAGCCATTGTTTCGCCGCGCCCACCAGCACCACCACCGAAGTGGCCATGCAACGTTGTCCCGCCGCACCGAAACCGGCACCGACCAGCGCATTCAGCGCTTGCTCGCGATTGGCGTCCGCCAGCACCACGGCGTGGTTCTTCGCCCCCATCATCGATTGCACGCGTTTGCCGTGTTTGCCGGCCAGGTCATAGACGTGAGTGCCGACAGCGGTCGAACCGACGAAGGACACAGCTTTGATGTCCTTGTGAGTGCACAGGCCATCCACCACGTCTTTGCCGCCGTGAACCACGTTGAGTACGCCCGCTGGCACACCGGCTTCAATCGCCAGCTCCACCAGCAGCATGGTCGACAGCGGATCTTGCTCAGAGGGCTTCAATACGAAAGTGTTGCCGCAAGCGATGGCCATCGGGAACATCCACAGCGGAATCATCGCCGGGAAATTGAACGGCGTGATGCCGGCGCAAACGCCGATCGGCTGGCGCAGGGTGTAAGTATCGACGCCACCGGCGACGTTCTCGGCGAACTCGCCCATTTGCAGGCTGCCGATGGAGCAGGCGTGCTCGACCACTTCCAGGCCACGGAAAATATCGCCCTCGGCGTCGGCAATGGTTTTGCCCTGCTCGGCGCTCAGCACCACGGCGATACGCTTGGAGTGCTCGCGGATCAGCGCTTGCAGCTTGAGCATGATGCGCATCCGCGCGCCGATCGGGGTCAGTTTCCAGATCTGGAAGGCACGCTGGGCGGCGCTGACGGCGGCATCGACTTCAGCGGCAGTCGCGAACGGGACTTTGGCCAGCACTTGCTGAGTCGCCGGGTTGACGATGTCGTGCCACTCGGTGGTCTGCGACTCGACCCACTCGCCGTCGATCAGCAGCTTGACCTTCTGCAGCGTGGTTTCGTTGGGCGTAAGCGATGCGTTCATGCTGGTCTCCGAAACTTGTTTTTATCGTAGGAGCCAAGGCGAAAGGTTCGCCTTGAGATGAGGCGTGTGTCACGAGTTGGTTGTCGGACTGTTTTTGGAGTATAGATGTGCAAACTTCTAATAAGAACGCACATAAAAGCCCGTCCATCATGCAAAAAAACATCACCTCTCTAGGTTCGCTGAACTGGGACGACCTCAAGTTTTTCCTCGAAGTCGCCCGCACCCGCAAGGCCAGCACCGCGGCCAAACGGCTGGCGGTCGACTACACCACCGTGTCGCGGCGGATCAGTTCGCTGGAAGCGGCGTTAGGCACGTTGCTGTTCGAGAAATCGCGGACCAGCGGCTTCGTGCTCACCACCGAAGGCCAGCGTTTGCTGGGTTACGCCGAATCGATTGAAAGCACATTGCACATGGCCTGCGAGCAGGTTTCAGGCTCTGGCGTGGCGCTGTCCGGGCATGTGCGCATGGGCTGCACTGAAGGCTTCGGCAGTTTTTTCATCACGCCGCAACTGAGCCATTTCGTCGACGCCTACCCGGCCATCTCGGTGGACATCCTGCCGCTGCCGCACTTCATCAGCCTGTCCAAGCGTGAGGCCGACATCGTCATTGCGCTGGAACGCCCGGAGCACGGACCCTACGTCTGCTGCAAACTCTGCGACTACCGCTTGCAGCTCTATGCGACCCAGGACTACCTCGACAAACACCCACCGATCCGCCGCCCGGCAGACTTGGGCAAGCATCAATTCATCAGTTATGTGGATGACCTGGCGTTCAGCTCGGAGCTGCTTTACCTGGCGAATGCGCTACCGGGTGCCAGCGCGAACTTGCGCAGCACCAGCGTGATCGCGCAATTCGTCGCGGCGCAGCAAGGTCGCTCACTGGCGATTCTGCCGTGCTTCCTCGCCGCACAAGACCCGCGTTTGTTGCCGGTGCTGCCGGAAGAAATCGACATCACCCGGCAGTTCTGGATGTACTGCCGGGAGGACCTGCGCAAGTTGAAGCGGATCACCTTGTTGTGGGATTACATCCGTGAGGTGACGGAGCTAAACCGCCCGTTATTGCTGGGCGAAACGCGAGACCTCCGGTTTACAGACTGAGCGTCTGCGAGTCGTGAGGGAGTCCTATCCTAACGATGTCAGAGAGGTCTTGGCAACGTGTTGTGACAGGGGTTGTGACGCTACTTGTGACAGCACGACGAGTTATCGAAGGGAACCACGAGGCACTCGATTCAACAATCCGATAGGCATCTGAGTGGGCACACGGGGGGAAATCGCGGGGCATGTATCAATGAGGTGGTCTTTCAGATTTTTCTTCCAGATTCTCATTGAGGGTCTTGAGGTGCCCATACAGCCAGAAGACCAGCCGGACAGACCCAGTAGAGGGCCTGTAGGTGGTCCATGGGGTTCTCCTTGAGGGATTAGAGTGACTTGTGAAAGCGAACGTCTGTGAGTTCGTGTTGCAGGGCTACCTCAAGGAGGCGCTCATATGAATGCGGCCAGCTCCCTTGGGATTGGTCATTAGAAGCGCCTGATTGAAGCAAGGCATAGCATAGCGCCGCATGTGGTGTCAGAGACTCGACAGGCACCTTAGTGACTACCCGTTTGCCCTTGTAGGTGTAGCACAGTGTGACACTCATCGCGGGACCTTTTGTGGGCAACTTAGCTATTGAGCATAGCCCGTCACGCTTCGTTTGAGGAAGTATCAATCAACGGCCTCAGCGGGCCTTGAGACGCCTTGCAGCGGTCCTGATGTCCCTCATTGCGATTCGATAGTTGTCCTTCTCACGCTCGATCAGGTGGACCACAGCGGCCTGTACCGACACACGTTCAAAGCCTGAGCCTTCCAGTTCAAGCCATCGACCCATGATTAGGTCTGACAGCTCCCATGAGTACCGAGACAGCAGGACGAAGGTTCGACGCTTATCAAGGATGGTCAACGGCTGGGTTTTGCCCCGGCCATCAGTGTATTGGGTGCTGATAATCTGGCAGCTCAAATCTGAGCCACGAGATTCCAGCGCTTTAGCCATCTTGGAGATGTCACGTAGGACGTTCTTGTGAGTCTTCCCGGTGATCTCTGCGATCTCCAAGGAGGTCATTGCTGGTAAGCCGTTAAGGGTCGTTGGGGATACCGCCCCGGCCTTTGAGATGTTCTCGAAGATGGTTGCTGTGTTGGTGGTCATGTTCATTGGTCTTTTCCTCTTGTTTGCTCCCTCAAGTTCGCTCCCACGGGCAGCCGAAAGACCCGACCAAGGGTTCTGCCGGTGGCATGAAGGAACAAACAGGAAGACTTTCGATTAGATGGATGCCCAGCGACGGGCAGGTGCTTTGGTCTCGACATACTGACATTGGTCCAAATCTGGGCCGATCTCGTTGAAGCTGTGCCCCTGCCGGTCCCTATTGGATCGGCCTTACGGGGCTCACAGAGGTGCCCTCAGATCTGAGGAGTCCTCCTTAGGTCAGCTTGATGTTGGTAATCATCGGGAAGGCCACAGCTTCGGTCTGGAGACCATCAGCGGTCAGCTTCACGCGGACCTTGCCGTTAGCCACGATGTCCACGGTGGTCATGATCTCAACGTCCCAGCACTGATGGGCACCATTACGGGTCGCTTGGATCTTCCAGATGTCTCCGTTACGGCCTTCACGGTAGCTCAACGAGGTGAACAGCTTAGGCAGGAGGAACAGACCATAGTCAGTACCCGCGTAAGGTTGCACAGAGGCGCCAATCAAACTCTCGATGTCCTCTACGCCCGCACGTTGAGCAGCACGCTCCAGAACGGCCAGCAGCGACACCGGCAGTAGGACAACAAAGTCGCCCAACGAGCTACCTACGGTCTGGTTGATGTTCATCGTCAAGATGTCGATCAGGTCCTCTGCGATCTCGACAGGCTTGCCGGTTGGCTTAGCCACAGAGAAGCTCTCGGTGCTTGGGCCAGTCGAAAGAATCTTAGCGACGCTCCCAGCGGCCTCATACTCGATGTCCCGCAACAGCTTCTCAGCGGTCTGACTCATGGACTGCTCAGTGAAGCCAGCCATCAAGGTGTGGTCGAGGATGGTGAAACGCTTGCTAATCAGCAGTGCCTCAGAGGTCGGCTCAGTGAAGATCACAGAACCGGCCAGGACAGGGCCCTTCGAGATGGTCTCATTGTCCCAGTTCTTACGAGGGTCGAAGGTGACGGTTCGGTCCGCCATGGTGATGATCTGTTGACCACTGGCCTCAGAGCCAGCCGGGCGGAACTCACAAGGGGTCGCCTCCATGGCAGCTTCTCGCCATTCATCACCATTGAGGTGATCTTCGAGGACCTCTGTGAGGGCTTCCACATAGACGGACACATCGGTGGCCGCTTGGGTCTCTGGACGGACATCAGCAGTATTGAAGCGAATCGACCCATTTTGACTATCGGTGATGGCAGTGCTGTAGGTCGACGGTTTGACGTATTGATTTGGTTGTTTCATTGGAATAGGTCTCCTGAAAAATAAGTAAGGAAGTAATCGGCGCAGGTCTGGAGTGATCAGCCGTTATTACGTGAGCGAGCTGCCAAAACTTTCTGACCGTGTTCACGGATGGCAGCAGCGCGGGCCTCTCTATCAGCTTTCGCTTCGGCCAGTTCGCGTGGCGTCCACTCGCGTAAACGTTCAGCACGCTCGTCAGCTTCCCGCTGAAGTTGTTCACGGGTCGCTTTCTGCTCCCGCTTGGTCATGAAGTAGACCTGAGCGTCCTCTTGGATGGCCTTGAGGGACAAACCGGCTTCCTCGAAGGCTTTGATAACGCCAAACTTGGTGCCGTTGTTCCGGCCACACTGGGCCATCAGCAAGGGCAACATGACGCTTTCGACGTACTCACGATTGAGGGTCTGGCCCGACACAGTTACTTCGTTCTTCAGGACTTTAGTGATGGTGATATTCATTGATTTGGATCTCCTGTGAGGTGACCCATTCGTTCAGTCTTGGCGCCATAGACACGCACGACAAGACGGCAAGGAGGGAGCCGCGTGGGCATCTTCCAAGACTGACGAATAGGTTCTTGATTGGTTATTTGAAGCTGATGGTCGATCAGGACATGGCGAACCTGAGAGACATCATTGAGGGCACCAGTGAGGCGACACTGGTTATTGCTGGACTGCTATGGGACGAGCGTTGAGGATAACGGGAACACCCTTCACTGCTCCGTAAAGAGCGATCAGGTCGAGACCAGTAGCAGCCATGAGAGCCTCAAGGGACTCCATTAGGAATGCTCCCAGTTTGCCCGAGACGAACTCATTGGCTTTCTCAGGGTGCCGGTTCGTGAAAACATCGAGAGCTTTTAGATCGAACAAAGCGGTAGAGGATCGTCCGGTCATTGCCGACTCGATGGACAACAAGATTTCACGGCGTTGATGATCGAGACCATCGAGTTTGAAGTGGAGTCGCATGGGCCTCCTTTGAGACGAACTGAGAGAACGGGATGCTTATGGTCGGAAGACCAATCCCTAACTTAGAGATAACTTGAGAGGTTCTTTAAGACAAGAGCAAAGATTTATTTAAAGAATAATAATTAGAGTTACTCAATGAGTAATCTTTAGAATCTTTAAGGTTAAAGGCCCCCATGAACATTGAGCAATACACGGTGGCCCCAATCCCGTGCAAGGCCTCCCAGCGATGCCCTCAAGAGGCACCGACTAACGATCAGCAATATCAATGTTCGCTCCTTCCTACTGGAGTCAGACACGAGGTCTGCTTACCGGGGACAGTTGAGCGTTGGCGATCTGGTCGCGCTTGGCACTCGGTGGTCTCTGGTCGGGCGTGGTGATGCCCGGTAGGAATCTGTGTAGCCATAGTGAGGATACTGACCATAGGGCTATTGTCTGATAGTCACTCGATTAGGTGCCCCAATGATGATCCCTTGAGGATCCCTGCGAGCCGTATCACCCAAGTTATCCTTCTTCACCTGAGCGAGCCAATGCTGGGCAGCACGAGGGTTCTCAAAGTAGTTCATATGGGTGATGCCTCTAATTGTTGTCTTCCCAATGTACCGAACGCCTGAGGTGAATTTGTAATCACGGGTGACACCAGTAGGAAGATGAGGATCCTTCTTTGGGTACTTCTCTTTAAGAGCAGATGCACGGTTACCGAAGTTTTCGTGATAGGTCAGCGGTCGGAGATTACTTGGATGATTGTTGTTCGGGTTACCGTCGATATGGTCAATAACCAAAGACTCATCAAATTCACCATGAGTCATTCGATAAACAATGCGGGATTTCTGAACGCGGACTTTGTGTTTAGTGTCTCCGTCCATCCAAGTTACTTCGACCTGCTGGCGCAGCGAGCTATTGGAATAGGTGCCCACGGGTGCACCCTCTTCGGTTCCCCTGCGAGTCTTGCCGGGGATGAGCTTGAAGGATCGAGCCACGATGCCCTCATGGTCGTCGCTGAGCTTGTAGCGGGCCTCAAGGATCTCAATGGGTGGCAAAAGACATACGGATACATTGGTGCCTTGAAGCTTGATCTTTGTTGCAGTGGTCATGGTTGGCCTCCTGAATTGGGTAGGTTTTGTGTCTGCGGCCATAGTGAGGGGTTTAAATCCTACGACCAGTTTCCTACCATCGAGACCATAAATCCGTAGCCTCTAAGCTCACGCGGAAAGGCCAGGAGTGAGCGGATCATTCAAATCGCGTTCACGCCCGCAGCAGCCCTATTAGTGAACGGCTCCGCGCCAAACCTGCCGATCTTGGAAGGATAATTGAAGAGTGTTCGAGCAGTCTCCTGAGAGCTATTGCATGTTCGACTATGAAGAATCTTTGCCTTATCCCAGATAGCCTATGCTGTTGTGGCACAACGCTCATTCGCATGGAGAGAACCTATGGCGTGGTACATCGCAAACTCATCGTTAACGCTGGCTGACAATCCAACAGCGATTTGGAATCAAATATTTGGCCCCGGACAGATCGTTCCAGCTTCTGGCATTTACCGCTGCACTGGATGTAGAAAAGAGATCACATCAAATGGCGGTGATCCATTCCCACCTCAAAACCATCACCAACACTCAGTACTCCAAGGCCCAGTGCAATGGCGGCTGAACGTCGGGACTAACACTGCTGGAGAATGATTCAGCTAGGCGAGTGCGTCAGAGAGCAGTAATTCTATTGACGCACTTTTATTAAGAACTCAGCGGCCCTGAAAGCTACCTTCAAATAAAAAACAAAGCATCTCAGCGACAACCTCCACAGGAACACCAGAGCCATAGGTGTCAAACGTAATAGTACCCGAGGCGTGCCCCATTACAGCCTGAGCGTGGACTGTAGGAACACCTTTCACCTGCATCAAAGAGGCCAACGAATGTCGCAATGAGTGAAAAGTGAGACCCGCCGTGTGATCTTCTCCAAGAGCCGCTGGGATCGCTTGTTGATTCGCCCATTCACCGGCTGTCTTGTACCCAATCTGAGCCAGTGACTTTGATTCACTTCCCTTACAGGACTCGACATACCGAAGGAACGCCGCAAGGTCGAACCCATAGGCGCCATCAGTCAACGGCACCAGTCGTTCACTACGTTTGTTCTTGATGGACTTCCCTTCGCCAACCTCATTGATGTGGATGGCAACAACTCCAGACTCAAGGGTCTGAATGTCGTTCGTGGTGAGCTGAGAGATTTCGTTAAGTCGCCCGCCCGTGATGACGCCAAGGCTGAGCAGCCAGCGCTTCCATGAGGTTCCTGAGAGGCTGTTTGCGTATCCCATCACCTTGCCCACTTGAGCCTGAGAGAAAGCCTTACGGGTGGACTCAAGGCCTTTCGTGAGCTTGAGTTTCTTGTCGTATGTCTTCGCCAGATGACCGTTTTCCACAGCCCAAGCGAGTACAGCGGAGAGCTTCACGATCAACTTATTGACCGTCGAGGGCATCCGTCCCTGCGAAAGGCGATCACGCAAAGCTACAAGATCAGCCCTTGTGTGGTTTCTGAGATCGAGGCTTCCCAGTTGGGACGACAACAAGCCATGACACAACTTGGTCTCCTTCAAGGTTGAAGCCTTCTGATCCTGCCCCCGGTCAGCCAGATAGAGGCCTGAAAGAGTCTCAAAGGTCATTGCAGTCGGTAATACAGATAGAGACAGAGGGACGGCCTCAACTGCATTCAACTGGCCACCTTCAAGCTCCCGAATGATCTCCACCAGAGGCACGGAGTCCCCCTGTAAGCGCAGCTGAGCGGCCTCCATTACCTTCTTCGCTCGCGCTACGTGTTCATGCTGATCGACACTCAGCGGCATCGTTGCGGCGATCTCCGTCAGATTTGTCCTGACGTCCTCATAGAGGTCGCCCCAGTCACGCAAGGAGTGCACATCATGGGATGCCGATAAGAGATTCTCAGCGACCCACAGCAAATGGTCTCGCAGCTCCTGCCAAGTCGCCTGAGGGTGATCCAAGTGAAAGGCCTTGATTGTCTCGGAGAGTCGTCGTGAAGCGTCCATAGCGGCCTTTCTGTCGGTGGTCTTAAGGGAAACTGAGGCTGTATGAGAGACGCTGCCAGTTTCTCGCAGACGCAGATAGTAAATGCCGTTACGCCGGTAGTGATAGGGCTTCGCAAGCCTCGTGGTTGGCCTTAAAGGAACCACAAGACTTGTGACACCAGTTGTGACAGTAGAGCGTTTGGATTGGGTCTTCATGGCGGTCAGCCCCCGTAAACGTTGGGATTGACCTCACTGACTTGCAGTTCTGGATGTACTGCCGGGAGGACCTGCGCAAGTTGAAGCGGATCACCTTGTTGTGGGATTACATCCGTGAGGTGACGGAGCGCAATCAGGGTCTGCTGATGGGGCAGACCCGTGAGATGCAGTTCGCCGATTAATCGGCGCTGACCACAATCGAAACCCGACGGTTTTCCGTGCGGCCCGCGGCGGTGTCGTTGGATGCCACCGGCTCGCTGCTGCCCAGCCCGCGCAGCTGTATGTTTTCTTGCTTCATGCCAACCGTGCCCAATACGTTGGCGACGCTTTTGGCCCGGCGCAATGACAGTTGCTGGTTGTAGGTTTCCTTGCCCGACGCATCGGTGTGGCCGTCGACCCGTACCCGCTCAATACCCACGCCCACCAGGGCTTTGCCGATGCGCGAGACGATCTCGGTGCTCTGCGTATTGAGGCTCTCGACATCGCTGCCGAACAGCACTTTGCCGGACAGGCCGAACTCCCAACCATCGTCAGTCAGCTCGAAGCCTTGTTGCTTGAGCACAGCAACCTGCGCCGCAGAGAGGCCTTTTTGCGGGGCTGTCTGGCAACCGGTCAGCGCCAATATGGCCATCAACAGCAGCGTGGAAAACAGTCGAGAAGGAAAAGTGAACACGGAAATTAGCTCCTGGTTTGAACGGGACTGACCGGGTGCTCCGACCCCGCCATTGATTGAGCGCCACGCGACAGGCGCTTGGCTTGATACATCGCCGCGTCGGCGGCGTTGAGCAGCGCACCGGGGGTGACGCCATGATCCGGATAAACCGCGATGCCGATACTGAGCGACGTCACGACACTGCCATCACCCGGCAGGGCGATCGGCAGGTCCATGCTCGCGAGAATCTTGTCAGCGATGCGTTCGGCGTCTTCGACCTTGTGCAGAGGCGCGAGCAGTACAGCGAATTCGTCCCCGCCCAGGCGCGCGACCAAATCCCCTTCACGCAACTGCGCGCGCACCCGGTCAGCCACCGCCACCAACACCGCGTCACCGGCCGCATGGCCAAAGTTATCGTTGATGCCTTTGAAGCGGTCGCTGTCCAAAAACAGTACAGCCACGCGTTCCTTGAGTTTGCCGGCATTGCGCAGGGCCGGAATCAAGCGACCCTCGAAATAGGCGCGGTTCGGCAACCCGGTAAGACTGTCGTGACTGGCCTGGTGGGCCAGGGTCTCGTTTTCGTTTTGCAGATGGGTTTGCCACGACTCCAGTTCGTCGAGCAAGGCGTTGAAGTCGTTGCCGAGGTTGTCGAGTTCAGCGATCTGCGCTGGCGGCACACGCCGATCCAGCGCTCGTTCGCTACGGGCGGCGTGGGCCACGGTCGCCAGGCTGCGCAACGGGCCGATGATCTCGCGCAATTGTCGCCGCGCCAGATAGATCGCCACCCAGGCGCTGATGGCGGTACAGAGAAGGATCCCCGCCAGACCGCTGAGTAGAAAACGCATCAGACTGCCGCCGTGACCGGTGAGCAGAACACGTCCGATCTCGCGATTCTGATGGGTGATCGGCAAGTCGATCGGCTTTTCCAGAATCGCCCGGGCGAGTTGCATTTCCAACTCAGAGATCAAACCGGTTTCCGGTCGCTGCCATCGCGCGAGCAGTTGACCTCGGGCATCCAGCACCTGAGCGTCTGCCACTTCTTCGGCCGATGCGATCATTGCCAGCGACTCAGTGGCGGCAGCCTTGTCGTTGAACACGACCGCCGCTTCCACGGTGTAGCTGATCGACCGGGCGATCAAATGCAGGTTGTGGTCGGCATATACCCGCAACGCCAAAACGCCCAGCAGGGTCAGCGAAACACTGGCCATCGCCACTGCCACCAGTGCGACCGTGAGGTGCCCACGGCCGAGAACCGAGCCTAACGTTGGGCGCGTATTGGATCTGAACAGTCTCATTGTGCCGCCGATTTGCGGCGTGACAACTGCAGCACGCTTGGATGAATGCGCACGCCGCTGCGGGCAACAGAGTCGAGATTGACTTCGAAGGACACCTGCTCATCGCCGACGCGCAGACAGAACAGGCTGCCGACGGTGCACTGATCGTCGGCCTCGCTGATGCTCAGCACCGGGTGCCCTGTCAGCGAAGCGAACAACCGACTGCGTTCATCTGCGGTGAGTTTGCCGATATACACCGCATCGCATTCGGTGACGATGGCCGGGTTGTCAGCCAGCAGACGACGCACGATAACTGGCCTGCCGGTGGCCTGAGTAGTGCCCTTGACCAGATCATCGGTGTATTCAGTGGGGCCGACGATGCACAGGCGCAGTTGCGCAGGCTCTACCGGCCAGCGTGCGTAACTGAGAATACCCAGCACAACCTGGGTGACCGCCTGCGCCCGCTGTTCGGCCATGCCGGGCGGCGTCTGCGGTTGCGCGACGGCCGCGCCCGCCAGCAAACAGAGCAGACCGACAAGCACTGCGTGCTTGCAGCGAAACACGCGCTCTGTCGCCCAGACAGCCACCTTCATGCAGGGATTCTCTTGGATCGTAACGGGATGATGCCGCAACGATAGCACAGCGCCGAATCACCAGCGAGGCGCGGACTCCTGACCGGATGGTCAGTACTCAGCCTCATCCACCGAAACCTTCATCCCCGGGGCTCGGTGCCCTACTCCAGTTCCAGCATCAACCCGCTCAAGCGTTTTACTTTGCGCTGCACGGCCTCTTCAAAAACTCCGGCACGCGGTTCGATCAAGGTGAACCAGTGCTTGGCGCGGGTGATGCCGGTATAGATCAGCTCCTTGGTCAGCACGGGGTTCAAGGCGTCCGGCAGGATCAATGCGGTATGGGCGAACTCCGACCCCTGAGATTTGTGTACGGTCATCGCGTAGACGGTTTCGACATCATTCAAACGACTCGGCAACACAAAGCGCACGCCACCCTGACCATCGTTGCGCGGAAAAGCCACTCGCAGCACCGGTTTGCCGGCGTCAGGCCCCTCGCGCTCGGGCAGTTTGAGGGCAATGCCAATGTCACCGTTCATCAGGCCCAGACCGTAGTCATTGCGGGTCATCAGCACTGGCCGACCTTCGTACCATTGCTGGTCGTTGTCGATCAGTCGCGCCTTGAGCAACGCAGCGGTGATGCGCTGATTCAAACCTTCCACACCCCACGGCCCCTTGCGCACCGCACACAACAGCTGGAAGGTGTCGAATGCCTGCAAGACCTCCCGGGCCCAGTTGATCCAGTCCGGGTGTTCGAGCGGCCTGCCGAGCGGTGGACGCTGATCACGCAGCACGCTCAGATAATGCCGATAGCCTTGCGGTCCATCGCCATGGCCCTCAAGCAAGAGTCGCTCGAGCTGGTGATCGTGCTCGCCCTTGAGCGGCAACGAATACACATCGTCATAGTGCCCTGCCACCAGCAACTGACGCGCCTCATCCGGCAACTGCTGATTGACCCGGCGTGCGAGCTGGCCGATACCGCTCCCTTCGCCAAAGCGCCGGGAGTGACGCAACATCACCACTTGTTGCGCCAGCGGATGGGAGCCGTCGAGGTCCTCATGCAAGCCGCTGGCCTGCAACGATTCACCGCTGACCGACTCCAGCCATTGCCGAGTCTGCGGGCTATACCAACCGCTTTCGGCGTCACGGCACAAATCCCCCAACACGGCGCCGGCCTCTACTGACGCCAGCTGATCCTTGTCACCCAGCAGCACCAGACGTGCATGGGCCGGCAGGGCGTCGAGCAGGTTGGCCATCATTTCCAGGTCGATCATCGACGCTTCGTCGACCACCAGTACATCCAGCGGTAAACGGTTGCCGGCATGGTGGCGGAAGTGTCGAGTGCCGGGACGACTGCCCAGCAAGCGGTGCACAGTGGTCACGTCGCAGGGGATTTTCGCGCGTACGTCTTCGGCGACTTTCAGCGATTGCACTTGTTGGCTGATGGACTCGGTCAATCGCGCAGCCGCTTTGCCTGTCGGTGCAGCCAGGCGAATTCGCAGCGGATGGCCAGCCTCCACCGCTGGCGCTTGCAGCAACGCAAGCAAGCGCACCACTGTGGTGGTTTTGCCGGTGCCCGGGCCACCGGTGACGATACTGAATGCACCGCGGGTAGCGAGGGCACAGGCGAGTTTCTGCCAGTCGATCACCGCATCGGTTTTGGCAGAACCGAACAGCTCATTGAGCCGTTGTGGCAGGTCATCCGGCGTCGCCTCACTCTGGGCGAGACGCTGGCGCAACGCCGTATCGATGCGGCGTTCGTAAGCCCAGTAGCGCCGCAGGTATAAACGTTTTCCGGACAGCACCAGTGGGCGATTCTGCGCGGCTTCGCGGGTATCGGCTGCCAGCGCGACCAGGCCACTGCCCGCCAACGCCTTGCACCAATGCGCGCCATCGAGTGCTTCAAGCAATTGTGAAGGCAGCAACAACACGCCCCCTTGCACGTCGCCTTCGGGTGGCAGCGACAAGGCAAAGTCAGGGGCTTTAAGGGTTTCGAACAAATCCAGACAAACATGACCGTGGCCGAGTTGATGACTGGTCAGCGCCGCAGCGAGCAGCACCAACGGATCGGTATCGGGCTCAAGCTCGTGAAGGAATGCGACGAATGCCTTGTCCAGCGCACGCAGCCAGCCCCGTTCGACCCAACGGGTGAGCAACAGCAGCAAATCATCGGCGCTTGTCAGGGGCGAAAGTCTCGACAGGCTGTCGGCTGCCAGCGGTGTCGGCAACAGATCGGCAAACGTGCGGCTCATAGCAGGACTCCCTGTTCCCATGCGGGTTCGGCCTTGGGCTCGGGTTTGCCCTGGAACATCCGGTCGAGACGCTCGATCAACTCACGAGGCGGTCGGGCAAAGTACACACCGCGGCTGTCTGAGCGCGTGCCGCGCAAGAACAGGTACAGCGCCCCGCCAACATGCCGGTCGTAGTCGTAGTCGGGCAAACGGGCCTTGAGCTGACGATGCAACGCCAACAGATACAACACGTATTGCAGGTCGTAGCGGTTGTCCAGAATCGATTGTTCCATGGCGTGCTCGGTGTAGGCCAGATCGTCCACACCCAGCCAGTTGGATTTGTAGTCGGCCACGTAATAGCGGCCATCGTGTTCAAAGGTCAGGTCGATGAAGCCTTTGAACATGCCGTTGAGTTGCACTGGCTCTGCGCCAACCCGGGCCACACCGTTGTGGGTGAATTGGCGTACCAGTTCGTCGAGTTTCAGCACGTCAACTTTATGGCTGGCGAACCAGAACTCCATCTCGACTCGGTACTGTGTCAGCTGTTCGAGAATCACCGGTGGCTGCGCGTCAGCGATTGGCAGTGGCGACTTAAGCAGGTGTTGCAACCAGTCACGGAGGGTGGTGATCCAGCCTTCCCAGCCACGCAGGTTGCAGCGCCGGCCAATCGCATCCTCCAGCGCCTCGCGGGAAACGGCGAAACCGTCGTCACCTGCCCACTCCAGCAAACCGTGAAGAAACGTTCCCGGGTTGGGGCCACGGGGGAAGCGATGGATATCGGCGCCGCCGGTTATGATTTCTCGGGGCGCATCCGGGTCGAGGCGTTCGTCATCGAAAAGCTTTTGTGCTTGCGGGCTGTCCGGTGCTTCATCGCTGCCGACACTCAGCACATCACTGATGCGCAGCGCGCTATAGGACGCGATCCACCAGTTCTCACTGGCCTTGCGCTTGGGCAGCAACGTGGCACTGAGGACGGCTTCATTGCGCGGTGGTTGGTAATGCTCGTCGGTGGGTTGCGGCATTTCGCCGATGTCGATAGCCGGGCAGTCTTGCTGCAGGTCTTGCAACCAACGGTTGAGTCCATTGGATTCACCCAGAGAGGCACCGCCACCCAGCAGATAGCCGAGCGCAGAAAGGTGCAGCACCGAGCTGTTGTTATTGCCCCGTTTGAGATCCGTCACGCCTAACCAGCAGGCATGTTGCGCACGAGTCAGGGCGACATAGAGCAAACGCAGATCTTCGGCGAGACGCTCTTCATCCGCTTGCGCAATCAACTCGACGGTCGGCTTGAGACTCACCTGAGCCTTGCCCGTAGCGTCGTGGTAGTGCAGCGGCAATCGACTACCGTCCACGGGTTTCGCCGAGCAGATGAACGGCAGGAACACCAGTGGATACTCAAGGCCTTTAGACTTGTGGATGGTCACGACCTTGACCAGTTGCTCGTCACTTTCCAGGCGCAGGATCTGCTCTTCACCGGCCTGACCCGACAATGCCAGAAGCTCGGCCAGATGACGGATCAGCGCTTGCTCACCGTCCAGCTCTGCGGCGGCCTGTTGCATCAGTTCGGACAGGTGAAGAAGGTTGGTCAGCACCCGCTCGCCATCGCTGCGTGTCATCAAGGTCTGTGGCAAATGGAAGTCGTGAAGCAGGCGGCGCAACATCGGCAGCACGCCTTGCTTGCGCCAGAGTTCGCGATAGCCACGAAACTGCATGACTCGGGCTTCCCAAACCAGTTCGTCCTGATTCAGCCGCTCCAGTTCAACCAGTGGCAAGTTCAGAGTAATACAGGCCAGCGCGGCTTTCAGCGAACGTTCGACATCCGGCTCGGCGCAGGCTTTGAGCCAGGACAGCAGGTCGTAGGCCTCTTGGGCTGCAAACACCGAATCCTTGTCCGACAGATAAACGCTGCGCACACCGCGGGCGGCAAGCTCGCCGCGAACCGCTTGAGCCTCTTTACCGTCGCGCACGAGGATTGCGATGTCCGAAGGCCGCAGCCCTCTGAAATCTTCACCGCCCTGAACAAACCCCGCGCTGCCGGTTTGCCCGCCATTGAGCAATGCCGTTATTTCGCTCGCGCAGGCAGCCGCCAACTGTTGCCGATAAACCGCTCCCGACAGCGGTTGGTCTGTGGACAAGTGCCAGACATTCAATGCGCCAATGTGTTGTCCGGCAATCTGTAATGTCTCTTTACGACCTTGCGACTCGACCGGTTGAAACGGCACCGGGTTCTTGCCGTTTTTCTCCCGGAACAAAAACGCGCCGCGTCCCAGCTCTCGGGACTCGGCGCGTTCGAATACATGGTTGACCGCTTTGACCATGCCGTGACTGGAGCGGAAATTGGTGCCCAGCGTATGCAGTCGGCCGGTGGTGGCCTGACGGGCACGCAAATAGGTGTAGATGTCCGCACCGCGAAAAGCGTAAATCGCTTGCTTGGGATCGCCGATCAGAAACAAACCGGTATCCGGGTTGTTGTCTTCGATGCGATAGATGCTTTCGAAGATGCGGTATTGCACCGGGTCGGTGTCCTGGAACTCGTCAATCAACGCGACCGGGAATTGCTCACGGATCAACGTTGCCAGGCGTTCGCCGCCGTCTGATTGCAGCGCGGCATCCAGGCGTAGCAGCATGTCGTCGAAACCCATTTCGGCACGACGGCGCTTCTCTTCTTCGAAGCGCGCGCCGACCCATTTGGCGGCGTGCTGCAGGACAGCGGCATCAGGTGTTGGCAGTGCATCAAGACTCGATTTGAGCCCGGACATAGCATCGAGACCGGGGTGACTTGGGGCCTGCCCCTTCCACGCTTCGGCCATGCCGTCGGGGGTCAGGCGGGTGAAGCCGGTGCCGATGTCCAGTTGCTCCAAAGACTCGTCTTCGGCCCAAGCCTTGAGCTTCTCGAACCAGGGCTCAAAGTAACGCGCCTGCATCTTGCGACCATCGACAGTCTTGCTGGCAACGCCTTGATGACAGATGGCGAGCAACTCGTCCGCCCATTGACGCCAAGGCATCTTCAACTCGATCAATGCCGAGCGGCGCTCCTGCAAACACTCCTCGATAAGCTCTGCGGGTGCCTTGCCTTGATCGCTGTCGCGCTCACTGGCGAACAGTCCGCGCACTCGGGGTAGCAACGCTGCAGGTCCACCCCAGTTGCTACGAACCCAATTCAGCGCATCTCCCTGCATCGGGTAACAGAACAGCCGCCAGTAATCACGCAGCACTTCACCCAGCAAATCGCTGTGATCGGTTTCCAGGGATTGAGTGAACAGGCTGCCGCTGTCGAACGCATGCTCGCGCAGCATGCGCTGACACCAGCTGTGGATGGTCGAGACGGCGGCTTCATCCATCCATTGCGCAGCGATATCGAGGCGATTGGCACAGCCAGGCCATTGCTGAGGATCGAACTGATCGCGCAGGTCAGCGATCAGTCCGTCAGGGGCCGGGGTCTCGTCGCGAAAAAACCTCGCCGCCTCGGCCAACCGCGTACGAATTCGCTCGCGCAGCTCTTTGGTCGCCGCGTCGGTAAACGTCACCACGAGGATCTGCGGAGGCAACAACTCGCGGGCAAACCCGCTCAACTCACCGCCGTGCCCGAGGATGAGCCGCAGATAGAGCGCAGAAATGGTGAAGGTTTTGCCGGTACCGGCACTGGCTTCGATTAACTGGCTGCCACGCAGAGGGAACGCTAGGGCCAGCGGTGTCTTCGTGCTCATGAGCGTGGACCTTCGCTGGACAATGAACGCCAAGGAGCTTCATGCAGGGGGCGGTAGAGAGTGTCGCACCAACCGGAGAACGTCTCGTCCGCGAGTAATGCGTCGAAGTCGGCAAAATGTCGGGACAATGCCGGACTCTCACGGCGTTCACCTTCGCTGGTCTGCCCGTCACCTTCGTAGGCTTTACGGGCAGCAGCGTCAGCTTTGACTGGGTCGGTCTGCGACAGCCAGGCGAATGCGGTCTTTACCGCAACCGGCAATGGTTGGCGCATGCCGGCCTGCCAGGCGAGGAGTAAATCGCCAAGGAGACTAAGCGCGCGGGCTTGCTCCATTGGCTCCAGCAGTAATGTGTCGTCACTGGCGACCAATGCCGTGGTCAGTGAAAGTCCGCTGGCGCAGGCGGCAAGATGATTGACCCACGGTTTGGTCAGCCGATGCCACTTACGACTCTTGATCGAGCCGATGCTGTTGGGAATGGTCGTGACGGCTAACAGGCCACCATCAGCACGCTGATGCAGGCCTGCGAGCCAGCCCTCAAGCCGCAAACCCTGTAAATCGAGATTGACCGGGATCGCGCTGGTCACCGGTGTCGGCCATAACGTCAGTAGCTGTTGATAACGTTGCAACAGGTCGGGAAGCGGTTCGATCAGCTCCCGCTGCAGGCATTCGCCAAAACCGGCCATGGGCAACAATCCGCTGTTTTGCAAGCGTCGAGCCTGAGCCTCGAGTGCCTGATCGATATTGTCCGGTTGTCTGAGGGCGGCTTCGAGCAGGCTGTCGCTGAGCGTATAGCGCTGCAATGCGTCCAGCACAAAAGGTTCTTCATCGGCCAGCGGAGCTTCGGCGGCTTCGAAATACACCTTGAGGCGTTGGGTAAAAAAATGTCGTGTCGGGTTACGCAGGAAATCCTGCAGCAGGGCCAGGCTCAGAGGTTCTTCCTGAACGTAAGGCGTGAGTAATTCAGCGTGGGCCTGGGGCGCATGCTGTTGATGCAACACCTGCCACTCACTGGCATAGCTGAACAGTTGATCGCCTTCATGGAAATAGCGCGCACTGAACGGCTGCAGCGGATGCTCTTCGGTCATGGCGCCTAACAGATCCTGGCTTTCGTCGATCAATCGCCAGCCGCTAGCGAGGTGATCACGCAACTGGCCAATCAGCACCGACGCTGGTCGCTCACTGTTGTCGCGAATGCTGCGGCCGACCCAGCTGATATAGAGCTGATCACGTGCCGACAGGAGCGCCTCGAGCAACAGATAGCGGTCATCTTCACGCCGCGAGCGGTCTCCAGGGCGGTAGTCGCTGCCCATCAGATCGAAATCCAGCGGGGGTTGCGCACGGGGGTAGTCACCGTCGTTCATCCCCAACAAACAAACCAGCTTGAAGGGAATCGCGCGCATGGGCATCAACGTACAAAAGTTCACCGCACCGGCCAGGAAGCGCTGAGACAAACGCCCCTGATCCAGGCCAGCGAGCCAGGCTTCACGGACGACCGTCAGCGGCAGTTCATCGACCAGACCTACCGTCTCACAGGTCTCCAGCCATGTTTCACGAAGCTCTTCCAGTTGGGTAAGCAAGTAGTCGTCATGTTCATTACTGGCTTTGAAGAACAGCTGCATCAGCGCTTGCAGTCGCTGCCCCCACTCTTTGGGCTGAGCCGGTTGTGTGAGCTGCTGATGGGCGAGTTCCAGAGCATCGAGCAACGCTACCAACGGCCCGATCAATGCGGCATCCAGGCCGCCGATTTCATCATACGGTTCAATCCCTGAGCAGGCATTGGCGGTACCGACGGCGTAACCCAAGAGCATTCGGCGCAGGCCAAAATGCCAGCTGTTCTGTTCAAGTTCGACCGGCAGCCCGAGCCCGGCACGCTGCTCAGCGTTCATTCCCCAACGGACACCCGCCCCTTCGATCCAGCGATGCAGTGTTGGCAGGTCCCGCTCTTCTACGCCGAACCGGGCACGTAATGCCGGAACGTCGAGCAGGTCGAGGATTTCGCTGACGGGGAAACGACTGTCCGGCAGCTTGAGCAGGTGCTCGACCGCGATCAGTAATGGGTCACGGCCACGTTGCCCCTGATCCGCCAATGTGAAGGGAATGAAGCGTGGATCATACCGGTCGAGTTGACCAAACACCGCGCGTATATGCGGTGCGTAACTGTCGACATCCGGCACCATTACGATCACATCGCGAGGACGCAGACTCGGATTGGCACTGAAGCGCGCCAGTAGCTGGTCATGCAGGATTTCCACTTCGCGCTGAGCGCTGTGGGCAATGTGAAAACGGATCGAATCGTCTTCATTGAGATCAACAGCCGGCCAGTGCTCGCGGGTCTCGTTGAGTGGACGCAGCTCCAGGATATCGTCCTGAAGTTGATTGAGCAGATTGTGTGGCTCAGATTCGCTGAACAGGTCAATGCGGCCGTCGCGAAATACGGCGCGGTAGCTGTTGGGATCGTCGTAACTGTCGAGCAGGCTAATGTAGTCGCGACCTTGCTTACCCCATGCTGCCAATAATGGATGGGCATGCTGATGCAGTGTTTCGGGATCCAGCACGACGGGCATTCCGCTCTTGCGCGACTGTCGCTTGTATTGGTGACGCAGCAAATCCTTGTCCGCGACGATATCGGCCCAGTGGTGACGGCAAGGGTTATGCACACACAACAGAACCTGGCTGAAACGCGCGAGTCCGGCCAGCGCTTCAAGGACTTGGGCCGGTAACGACGAAATCCCGAAAACAATCACTCGCGATGGTAGTCCAGCAGGAGCTTTCGCAAGGTTGTTGATCCGCTCGATGAATCGCTGGTGAACCCCGGCGCGACTCTGCGCCATGCCTTGTTCACCCACGTCATTCAGTAGTGCACGCCACAGTTCGGCTTGCCAGCAGCTGGTAGCGGGCAAAGGTTTTACTTCGCCTCTGACATTTCGTAATTGATGCCGCCCTTCGGCCCAATCCTCAAGCCAGTCAGCCCGATACACCTGATATTGGTCGAAAAGATCCGCTAGACGCTCAGACAATTGATAGCGCTTGCGCAAGTCAGTGTCATGGGTAAGGAAGCGTTGCAGCGGCTCGAAATGCGCGCGGTCGATGACTTGGGGTAGCAACCGCATGAGGCGCCAGGTTAGTGGCGCTTTATCGAGCAGGGATTTGGCCGGAATTTCTTCTCGCCCTAAAACCATGCGATAGAGCTGCCACATAAAGCTACCGGGCAGTTGCACATCAATCGCTGCGGCGATGCCGCAACCACCGAGGTCGTCTTCTTCTGGATCTTCAGCCAGGGCCAGCTTTAGCCATTGGGCGATGCCATTACTCTGCACCAACGCAATTTCGTTCTCCAGGGGAGCCAGCGGATAGCGCCGCATGATGCTGACCACCAAGCTGCGCAGTTCGTCCAGGCTATTGCTCTGAACCACCATGAATGCAGCGTTGAGGGACTGGGCGTCCGGCATAAAGACTTCCTTGGAAAAGTACGAAAACCAGGTCAGAACCTTAGCATTGTCGGCGCGCTATAACAGCCGGACGAGGTCCGAGAATGCCGTAAGAACTTTCCTGCGGACAAAACAAAACCCCAACTGCTTTCGCAATTGGGGTTTCGGAATTTAATCTTGACGATGACCTACTCTCACATGGGGAAACCCCACACTACCATCGGCGATGCATCGTTTCACTGCTGAGTTCGGGATGGGATCAGGTGGTTCCAACGCTCTATGGTCGTCAAGAAATTCGGGTACTGAGTCGTGACCAAGTGGTCTCGCTTCAGCAAATTGGGTATGTGACAGCTTTCGGTGTTTTGTGAACATCGAACTTTCGGTTCGTTTCGTCTTCACACACCGCAATCTGGCCTTTCGACGCAAATTGCTTGGGTGTTATATGGTCAAGCCTCACGGGCAATTAGTATTGGTTAGCTCAACGCCTCACAGCGCTTACACACCCAACCTATCAACGTCGTAGTCTTCGACGGCCCTTTAGGGAACTCAAGGTTCCAGTGAGATCTCATCTTGAGGCAAGTTTCCCGCTTAGATGCTTTCAGCGGTTATCTTTCCCGAACATAGCTACCCGGCAATGCCACTGGCGTGACAACCGGAACACCAGAGGTTCGTCCACTCCGGTCCTCTCGTACTAGGAGCAGCCCCTCTCAAATCTCAAACGTCCACGGCAGATAGGGACCGAACTGTCTCACGACGTTCTAAACCCAGCTCGCGTACCACTTTAAATGGCGAACAGCCATACCCTTGGGACCGGCTTCAGCCCCAGGATGTGATGAGCCGACATCGAGGTGCCAAACACCGCCGTCGATATGAACTCTTGGGCGGTATCAGCCTGTTATCCCCGGAGTACCTTTTATCCGTTGAGCGATGGCCCTTCCATACAGAACCACCGGATCACTAAGACCTACTTTCGTACCTGCTCGACGTGTCTGTCTCGCAGTCAAGCGCGCTTTTGCCTTTATACTCTACGACCGATTTCCGACCGGTCTGAGCGCACCTTCGTACTCCTCCGTTACTCTTTAGGAGGAGACCGCCCCAGTCAAACTACCCACCATACACTGTCCTCGATCCGGATAACGGACCTGAGTTAGAACCTCAAAGTTGCCAGGGTGGTATTTCAAGGTTGGCTCCACGCGAACTGGCGTCCACGCTTCAAAGCCTCCCACCTATCCTACACAAGCAAATTCAAAGTCCAGTGCAAAGCTATAGTAAAGGTTCACGGGGTCTTTCCGTCTAGCCGCGGATACACTGCATCTTCACAGCGATTTCAATTTCACTGAGTCTCGGGTGGAGACAGCGCCGCCATCGTTACGCCATTCGTGCAGGTCGGAACTTACCCGACAAGGAATTTCGCTACCTTAGGACCGTTATAGTTACGGCCGCCGTTTACCGGGGCTTCGATCAAGAGCTTCGCGTTAGCTAACCCCATCAATTAACCTTCCGGCACCGGGCAGGCGTCACACCCTATACGTCCACTTTCGTGTTTGCAGAGTGCTGTGTTTTTAATAAACAGTCGCAGCGGCCTGGTATCTTCGACCGGCATGAGCTTACGGAGCAAGTCCTTCACCCTCACCGGCGCACCTTCTCCCGAAGTTACGGTGCCATTTTGCCTAGTTCCTTCACCCGAGTTCTCTCAAGCGCCTTGGTATTCTCTACCCAACCACCTGTGTCGGTTTGGGGTACGGTTCCTGGTTACCTGAAGCTTAGAAGCTTTTCTTGGAAGCATGGCATCAACCACTTCGTCATCTAAAAGATAACTCGTCATCAGCTCTCGGCCTTAGAATCCCGGATTTACCTAAGATTCCAGCCTACCACCTTAAACTTGGACAACCAACGCCAAGCTGGCCTAGCCTTCTCCGTCCCTCCATCGCAATAACCAGAAGTACAGGAATATTAACCTGTTTTCCATCGACTACGCTTTTCAGCCTCGCCTTAGGGACCGACTAACCCTGCGTCGATTAACGTTGCGCAGGAAACCTTGGTCTTTCGGCGTGGGTGTTTTTCACACCCATTGTCGTTACTCATGTCAGCATTCGCACTTCTGATACCTCCAGCAAGCTTCTCAACTCACCTTCACAGGCTTACAGAACGCTCCTCTACCGCATCATCCTAAGATGATACCCGTAGCTTCGGTGTATGGTTTGAGCCCCGTTACATCTTCCGCGCAGGCCGACTCGACTAGTGAGCTATTACGCTTTCTTTAAAGGGTGGCTGCTTCTAAGCCAACCTCCTAGCTGTCTAAGCCTTCCCACATCGTTTCCCACTTAACCATAACTTTGGGACCTTAGCTGACGGTCTGGGTTGTTTCCCTTTTCACGACGGACGTTAGCACCCGCCGTGTGTCTCCCATGCTCGGCACTTGTAGGTATTCGGAGTTTGCATCGGTTTGGTAAGTCGGGATGACCCCCTAGCCGAAACAGTGCTCTACCCCCTACAGTGATACATGAGGCGCTACCTAAATAGCTTTCGAGGAGAACCAGCTATCTCCGAGCTTGATTAGCCTTTCACTCCGATCCACAGGTCATCCGCTAACTTTTCAACGGTAGTCGGTTCGGTCCTCCAGTTAGTGTTACCCAACCTTCAACCTGCCCATGGATAGATCGCCCGGTTTCGGGTCTATTCCCAGCGACTAGACGCCCTATTAAGACTCGCTTTCGCTACGCCTCCCCTATTCGGTTAAGCTCGCCACTGAAAATAAGTCGCTGACCCATTATACAAAAGGTACGCAGTCACAGAACAAAGTCTGCTCCCACTGCTTGTACGCATACGGTTTCAGGATCTATTTCACTCCCCTCTCCGGGGTTCTTTTCGCCTTTCCCTCACGGTACTAGTTCACTATCGGTCAGTCAGTAGTATTTAGCCTTGGAGGATGGTCCCCCCATATTCAGACAAAGTTTCTCGTGCTCCGTCCTACTCGATTTCATGACTAAGAGATTTTCGCGTACAGGGCTATCACCCACTATGGCCGCACTTTCCAGAGCGTTCCGCTAATCTCAAAGCCACTTAAGGGCTAGTCCCCGTTCGCTCGCCACTACTAAGGGAATCTCGGTTGATTTCTTTTCCTCAGGGTACTTAGATGTTTCAGTTCCCCTGGTTCGCCTCTTGCACCTATGTATTCAGTACAAGATAACCATCTTATGATGGCTGGGTTCCCCCATTCAGACATCTCCGGATCAAAGTCTGTTTGCCGACTCCCCGAAGCTTTTCGCAGGCTACCACGTCTTTCATCGCCTCTGACTGCCAAGGCATCCACCGTATGCGCTTCTTCACTTGACCATATAACCCCAAGCAATCTGGTTATACTGTGAAGACGACATTCGCCGAAAATTCGATAATACTCAATTCAGAGTAACTCACAAATTTTACCTTAGCCTGATCCGTTACCAGTGAAAGTAACGTTCAGTCTATCTTTCTATCACATACCCAAATTTTTAAAGAACGATCTAATCAAAGACTAGAAATCAACATTCACCATCTTTCAATGGAATGCTCATTTCTAAGCTTTCATACGTCAGAAGCAGTAGTGGTGGAGCCAAGCGGGATCGAACCGCTGACCTCCTGCGTGCAAGGCAGGCGCTCTCCCAGCTGAGCTATGGCCCCGTATTTCTACAGGCGTTTCCCACACAAAATTGGTGGGTCTGGGCAGATTCGAACTGCCGACCTCACCCTTATCAGGGGTGCGCTCTAACCAACTGAGCTACAGACCCAATTTCGGGCTGCTTCTATCGTCTTCTTCAATGAATCAAGCAATTCGTGTGGGAGCTCATGGAGCAGCTGATGTCGTCGATTAAGGAGGTGATCCAGCCGCAGGTTCCCCTACGGCTACCTTGTTACGACTTCACCCCAGTCATGAATCACACCGTGGTAACCGTCCTCCCGAAGGTTAGACTAGCTACTTCTGGTGCAACCCACTCCCATGGTGTGACGGGCGGTGTGTACAAGGCCCGGGAACGTATTCACCGTGACATTCTGATTCACGATTACTAGCGATTCCGACTTCACGCAGTCGAGTTGCAGACTGCGATCCGGACTACGATCGGTTTTATGGGATTAGCTCCACCTCGCGGCTTGGCAACCCTTTGTACCGACCATTGTAGCACGTGTGTAGCCCAGGCCGTAAGGGCCATGATGACTTGACGTCATCCCCACCTTCCTCCGGTTTGTCACCGGCAGTCTCCTTAGAGTGCCCACCATTACGTGCTGGTAACTAAGGACAAGGGTTGCGCTCGTTACGGGACTTAACCCAACATCTCACGACACGAGCTGACGACAGCCATGCAGCACCTGTCTCAATGTTCCCGAAGGCACCAATCCATCTCTGGAAAGTTCATTGGATGTCAAGGCCTGGTAAGGTTCTTCGCGTTGCTTCGAATTAAACCACATGCTCCACCGCTTGTGCGGGCCCCCGTCAATTCATTTGAGTTTTAACCTTGCGGCCGTACTCCCCAGGCGGTCAACTTAATGCGTTAGCTGCGCCACTAAGAGCTCAAGGCTCCCAACGGCTAGTTGACATCGTTTACGGCGTGGACTACCAGGGTATCTAATCCTGTTTGCTCCCCACGCTTTCGCACCTCAGTGTCAGTATCAGTCCAGGTGGTCGCCTTCGCCACTGGTGTTCCTTCCTATATCTACGCATTTCACCGCTACACAGGAAATTCCACCACCCTCTACCATACTCTAGCTTGTCAGTTTTGAATGCAGTTCCCAGGTTGAGCCCGGGGATTTCACATCCAACTTAACAAACCACCTACGCGCGCTTTACGCCCAGTAATTCCGATTAACGCTTGCACCCTCTGTATTACCGCGGCTGCTGGCACAGAGTTAGCCGGTGCTTATTCTGTCGGTAACGTCAAAACACTAACGTATTAGGTTAATGCCCTTCCTCCCAACTTAAAGTGCTTTACAATCCGAAGACCTTCTTCACACACGCGGCATGGCTGGATCAGGCTTTCGCCCATTGTCCAATATTCCCCACTGCTGCCTCCCGTAGGAGTCTGGACCGTGTCTCAGTTCCAGTGTGACTGATCATCCTCTCAGACCAGTTACGGATCGTCGCCTTGGTGAGCCATTACCTCACCAACTAGCTAATCCGACCTAGGCTCATCTGATAGCGCAAGGCCCGAAGGTCCCCTGCTTTCTCCCGTAGGACGTATGCGGTATTAGCGTTCCTTTCGAAACGTTGTCCCCCACTACCAGGCAGATTCCTAGGCATTACTCACCCGTCCGCCGCTGAATTCAGGAGCAAGCTCCTGTCATCCGCTCGACTTGCATGTGTTAGGCCTGCCGCCAGCGTTCAATCTGAGCCATGATCAAACTCTTCAGTTCAAACATCTTTGGGTTTTTAAGAAACCCTAAACTTGGCTCAGCAATCGTTGGTTACATCTTTGATTTCTCGCGGAGTAACTTGTGATGCTGATAATCTTGTTGACTATCAGTCTGACTCCACAAGCACCCACACGAATTGCTTGATTCAGTTGTTAAAGAGCGGTTGGTTAAGATCTTTCGTCTCAACCGAGGCGCGCATTCTACAGCAGCCTCATTTGCTGTCAAGTGATTATTTTCAGAAGTTTTCGAAGAATTCTTCAACAACTTCAACCACTTGCGCTTCCGATCTCTCGTTAGCGGGAGGCGAATTCTACAGCGTTACTCGCTGTTGTCAACACCTCTTTTTCTCCGCTTTCGACCGAGAAGATCGAACCGTTAAAAGAGCCAAACATCACCGCTCTTTCAACTTCTTCCAGGCCTCGATGAATTGAAGCGACCCGCTCTCGAAACCTACTTAACTCATTGAATCTCAAGGAGTTTTCCGTTTCGACTGCGCCGGAAGTGGGGCGAATTATAGACGTCTGGAATCTGCCGTCAACCGCTATTTTCATAATTCTGTCATATCAGTCAAAAAAGCCCGAAAACGCAAAGGCCGACCTTAAAAGGTCGGCCTTCTGCATGCCCTTCTACTTATAAGCTAGGGAATGCGAACTGCGAAGCCTCATGGCTCGCACGCTGAGGCCAGCGCTGAGTGATCGCCTTGCGACGTGTGTAGAAGCGCACGCCATCCGGGCCGTAGGCATGCAGGTCGCCGAACAGCGAACGCTTCCAGCCGCCAAAGCTGTGGTAAGCCACCGGCACCGGCAGAGGAACGTTGACGCCAACCATGCCGACTTCGATCTCATCACAGAACAGACGCGCCGCCTCACCATCACGGGTGAAGATGCAGGTGCCGTTACCGTATTCGTGATCGTTGATCAGTTGCATAGCCTCTTCCAGGCTGTTGACGCGAACAACGCACAGCACCGGACCGAAGATCTCTTCTTTATAGATGCGCATCTCAGGGGTGACGTTGTCGAACAGGCAGCCACCCAGGAAGAAGCCTTCCTCATGCCCTGCCACGCTCAGACCACGACCGTCGACCACCAGAGTCGCGCCCGCTGACACGCCGTCATCCACATAACCGCTGACCTTGTCGCGAGCTTGACCGGTAACCAGCGGTCCCATGTCCAGACCACAGGAAGTGCCGGCACCAATTTTCAGCGCCTTGATCTGTGGAACCAGTTTGGCCACCAGCGCATCCGCAACCTGGTCGCCCACACACACGGCTACCGAAATCGCCATGCAGCGCTCACCGCAGGAACCGTACGCCGCGCCCATCAGTGCGCTGACCGCGTTGTCCAGATCTGCATCGGGCATGAGCACCGCATGATTCTTCGCGCCGCCCAGTGCCTGCACACGCTTGCCGCGCTTGGTGCCTTCGGCGTAGATGTATTCAGCAATGGGCGTCGAACCGACGAAGCTCAGCGCTTTGACTTCCGGCGCTTCGATCAACGCGTCTACCGCAGTCTTGTCACCGTGTACCACGCTCATTACGCCTTTTGGCAGACCCGCTTCCAGCAGCAGCTGAGCGATCAGCAGCGTGGAGCTTGGATCTCGCTCGGACGGTTTGAGGATGAAGCAGTTGCCGCAGACGATCGCCAGTGGGTACATCCACAACGGCACCATGGCCGGGAAGTTGAACGGCGTGATACCGGCAACAATGCCCAGCGGCTGGAAGTCCGACCAGGCGTCAATGTTCGGGCCGACGTTGCGGCTGTACTCGCCCTTGAGGATTTCCGGGGCGGCGCAGGCGAACTCGACGTTCTCGATACCGCGCTTCAGTTCGCCGGCAGCGTCTTCCAGGGTCTTGCCGTGTTCTTCGCTGATCAATTGCGAGATGCGCGCCTCGTTCTGCTCCAGCAGTTGCTTGAAGCGGAACATCACCTGGGCACGCTTGGCAGGTGGCGTGTTGCGCCAGGCCGGGAACGCAGCCTTGGCGGCATCGATGGCTTTCTGGATGGTTTCGCGGGTGGCCAGTGGCAGCTTGTGGATCGCCTGGCCGGTAGACGGGTTGAATACATCCACCGCGCGACCGTTCTCGGTCACCAGTTCACCATTGATCAAATGCGGGATAACGCTCATCGAAAACTCCTGAATTTTTGTCCACAGACACCCGAGCGGGGTGCCTGTGTTTTGTAGGCATATATAGAAGGAAAAATCAGTCGAGCTTGTTCAGCACTTCGCCGACCGCGTCGAACAGACGATCCAGGTCTTGCGGCTTGCTGTTGAAGGTTGGGCCGAACTGCAGGGTGTCGCCGCCGAAGCGCACGTAGAACCCGGCTTTCCACAACGCCATACCCGCTTCGAACGGACGCACGATGGCATCGCCATCCCGACCGGCAATCTGAATCGCACCGGCCAGACCGTAGTTGCGGATGTCGATGACGTTCTTCGAGCCTTTCAACCCGTGCAGCGCGTTCTCGAAATGCGGAGCGACTTCGGCGACGCTCTGCACCAGGTTTTCCTTTTGCAGCAGATCCAGTGCTGCCAGGCCAGCGGCGCACGCCACCGGGTGCGCCGAGTAGGTGTAGCCGTGCGGGAATTCCACGGCGTATTCCGGGGTCGCCTGGTTCATGAAGGTCTGGTAGATCTCGGAGCTGGCAATTACCGCGCCCATCGGGATCGCGCCGTTGGTGATTTGTTTGGCGATGCACATCAGGTCCGGGGTGACGCCAAAGCTGTCGGCACCGAACATCGAACCGGTGCGGCCGAAACCGGTGATCACTTCGTCGAACACCAGCAGGATGTTGTGCTGATCACAGATTTCACGCAGACGTTTCAGGTAACCCTGCGGCGGCACCAACACACCGGCGGAGCCGGCCATCGGCTCAACGAACACCGCGGCGATGTTCGAGGCGTCGTGCAGTTCGATCAGCTTCAGCAACTCGTCGGCCAGGGCGATACCGCCCTGCTCCGGCATGCCGCGGGAGAACGCATTGCTCGCCAGCAACGTGTGCGGCAGGTGATCAACGTCCATCATCGACTGACCGAACAGCTTGCGGTTGCCGTTCACGCCGCCGAGGCTGGTGCCGGCGATGTTCACGCCGTGATAACCCCGGGCACGACCGATCATTTTGGTCTTGGTCGCCTGACCTTTCAGACGCCAGTAGGCACGGACCATTTTCACCGCCGTGTCGGCGCACTCGGAGCCGGAGTCGGTGAAGAACACGTGGTTCAGGTTGCCTGGGGTCAGGTCAGTGATTTTTTCGGCCAGTTGAAAGGACAACGGATGGCCGTACTGGAAGCCCGGCGAGTAATCGAGGGTGCCCAGTTGTTTCGAAACCGCTTCCTGAATTTCCTTGCGAGTGTGCCCGGCGCCGCAGGTCCACAGACCCGACAGCGAGTCGTACACCTTGCGGCCTTTGTCATCGATGAGCCAACTGCCTTCGGCACCCACGATCAGACGCGGATCGCGCTGAAAGTTACGGTTGGCGGTGTACGGCATCCAGTGCGCGTCCAGCTTCAGTTGGCTGGCCAATGGCGACGGAGCGTTTTCGAGCATGTTCATCGGGCAAAACCTCGCAGGGCTCAAGCTTCAGGGAGATAAAAGTCGTTGTTGCAGCTAAATTGCCACGCGGATAAAGTCGGTGAAATCCAACTCTTCTAACCTTCAGTTAGACCATCACTAAACTTTGAGCGATTAAACATGAGCAGCCGCCGCCCCGATCCGCTGGCCCAGGTCAGTGACTTTGATATTCGCCTGCTGCGGATCTTTCGCAGCGTGGTGGAATCCGGCGGCTTCTCGGCGGCGGAAACCGTGCTCGGCATCGGGCGCTCGGCGATCAGCCAGCAGATGAGCGATCTGGAGCAACGCCTCGGATTGCGTTTGTGTCAGCGTGGCCGCGCTGGATTCTCCCTGACCGAAGAAGGTCGCGAGGTCTATCAATCAGCCCTGCAGTTATTGAGTGCGCTGGAAAGTTTTCGCACCGAGGTCAACGGCCTGCACCAACACTTGCGTGGCGAGTTGATCATCGGTCTGACCGATAACCTGGTCACCCTGCCCCACATGCGCATCACCCACGCCCTCGCCCAATTGAAGGAGCGCGGGCCGGATGTGCAAATCCAGATCCGCATGATTGCGCCGAATGAAGTCGAACAAGGCGTGCTGGACGGTCGCCTGCATGTCGGCGTGGTGCCGCAGGCCAGCGCGCTTTCCGGGTTGGAATATCAACCGTTGTACAGCGAACGCTCACTGCTTTATTGCGCGGTCGGTCATCCACTGTTTTATGTCGATGACAAACAACTCGATGACGAACGCCTTGATAGTCAGGACGCCATCGCCCCGACGTTTCGCTTGCCGGGGGATATCCAGGCGCATTATCAGGCGCTCAACTGCACGGCCAGTGCCTCCGACCGTGAGGGCATGGCGTTTCTGATTCTGACCGGGCGCTACATTGGTTATCTGCCGGATCATTACGCCAGCCTTTGGGTACAGCAAGGACGTTTACGCGCACTCAAGGCCGATACACGTTTTTATGATTTGAGTCTGGCATCGGTCACGCGCAAGGGCCGGCGCCCTCATTTGGTGCTGGAAAGCTTTCTGGAAAGTCTGGCGGCGACGCGTTAAACATTGCCCGCCGCCCAGCCACGTTAGGCCGTAGAGACAAAACCAAGCAATAACCTGAGCAAGTGGACAGCTTTTTGCAAAGCAGGATCAACCTCGATCCATCAACAAGAAGCCCAACGCCATGCAGCCAGATTCCGAACCGTCCAGCGACTTGATCTACGGCCTCAACGACCGCCCGAAACCGCTGGCCGCGACCCTCGCCGCCCTGCAACACGTGCTCGCCAGTTTCGTCGGCATCATCACCCCACCGCTGGTGATCGGCTCGGCGCTTGGGCTGACCGCGCATTTGCCTTACCTGATCAGCATGGCGCTGATGGTGTCAGGGGTCGGCACGTTTATTCAGGCTCGCCGGCCGTTCGGGATTGGCGCCGGGATGATCTGCTTGCAAGGCACCAGTTTCGCCTTTCTTGGCGCGGTGCTGTCGGCCGGGTTTCTGGTCAAGCAACGTGGCGGCAGCCCGGAAGACATTCTGGCGATGATCTTTGGCGTGTGCTTTTTCGGTGCGATTGTGCAGATCGTGCTCAGCCGTTTCATTGGTCAACTGCGCAGGGTGGTCACGCCGCTGGTGACCGGGATTGTCATCACACTGATCGGCATCAGCCTGATCAAGGTCGGCATCACCGATCTCGGCGGAGGTTTCAATGCCCCGGACTTCGGCGCGCCGGGCAATCTGGCGCTGGGCGTATTCGTGTTGCTGACGATCATTTTGCTCAACCGCTCGAACACGCCGTGGGTGCGGCTGTCGGCAATCATCATTGGTCTGCTGCTCGGGAGCCTGGCGGCGTGGTTCAGTGGGAAACTGGTTCCGCAGCCGTTGCCAGACTTGCCGCTGATGAGTTTTCCTACACCGTTCAAGTTCGGATTCAGTTTTGACTGGACCGCGTTCCTGCCGGTCGCGCTGATTTATCTGATCAGCACCATCGAAACCGTCGGCGACCTCACCGCCAATTGCATGCTCGCCCGCCAACCCATCAGTGGCCCTTCTTATATAAGCCGCTTGCGCGGCGGTGTACTGGGTGATGGCGTGAGCTGCATGATCGCCGCAACGTTCAGCGCCTTCCCCAACACCACGTTTGCGCAAAACAACGGCGTGATTCAGCTGACCGGCGTTGCCAGCCGCTACGTTGGCCTTTACATCGGCGCGATCCTGTTTTGTCTAGGCCTGTTTCCAATGATTGGTGCGGTGCTGCAACAGATACCGAAACCAGTACTCGGCGGCGCCACTCTGGTGATGTTCGGTGCCGTCGCCGCTGCCGGTGTGCGCATCCTCGCGCAGTCGCCGCTGGATCGGCGCAGCATGCTGATCATCGCCACTTCGTTCGGCGTCGGCTTGGGCATCGCCGCACAACCGAACCTGCTCCACCTGCTGCCGAAACTGGTGCAAAACCTGTTCGACTCGGCGATTACCAGCGGCGGGCTGACGGCAATCATCCTTTGCCTGCTGCTGCCGGAAGCCAAAACAGCCCCCGCTGAAGTACAGGCGCCGCTGAACAAGATCGAACAGGCGTAACGGTTTTTATCGCCTGAGGACTTGTCGGATACTTGTGGGTGCGCTATCAACGCAACTGGTTGCACCCACAGACAAACCCGGAAGTGCCTATGACCTTTGAAGTCCCCGCTCACGGCGGCAAGCCCGCCAGCCGCATTCGTCAGAAGAACGAAGAGACCATTCTCAAAGCCGCCGAAGACGAGTTCGCCCGTCACGGGTACAAAGGCACCAGCATGAACACCATCGCCCAGAATGCCGGGTTGCCCAAGGCTAACCTGCATTACTACTTCACCAACAAGTTGGGGCTGTACGTGGCGGTGCTGAGCAACATCATCGAGTTGTGGGACAGCACCTTCAACACCCTCACTGCCGAAGACGATCCGGCCGAAGCGCTGACCCGCTACATTCGCGCCAAAATGGAATACTCCCGTCGCCAGCCACAAGCCTCGCGAATCTTTGCGATGGAAGTGATCAGCGGCGGCGAATGCCTGAGCGAGTATTTCAACCAGGACTACCGCGCCTGGTTCCAGGGCCGCGCGGCGGTGTTTCAGGCGTGGATCGATGCCGGCAAAATGGACCCGGTCGACCCGGTGCACCTGATCTTCCTGTTGTGGGGCAGCACCCAGCACTACGCCGACTTCGCCACGCAGATCTGCCGCGTCAGCGGGCGCAGCAAGTTGACCAAGCAGGACATGGAAGACGCTGGCAACAATCTGATCCGTATCATTCTCAAAGGCTGCGGCCTCACTCCTTCTCTATAAGACGTTTATGCCTTTCACCCTCAGCGGTTTTTGCGAGTACCGCGAAGAGATTCGCAAAAGCCGCTTTATCACTTTCGCTGCACCGATCAGCAACCCCGCTGACGCGCAGGCGTTCTTCGAACAGCACAGCGACTTGAACGCCTCGCACAATTGCTGGGCATGGAAACTCGGCGATCAATATCGCAGCAATGACGACGGCGAACCGGGCGGCACGGCCGGGCGACCGATTCTGGCGGCGATTGAAGCGCAGGATTGCGATCAGGTCGCGGTGCTGGTGATCCGCTGGTACGGCGGCATTCAACTGGGCACCGGCGGTTTGGCGCGGGCCTACGGCGGGGGTGCGAACAAGTGCCTGCAAACGGCGGCGAAAGTCGAGTTGATCAGCCGCGTGCCCTTGCGTTGTGCCTGCGGCTTTGCCGAGTTGGCATTGGTGAAGTTGCGGGTGGCGGATCTGGGCGGACTGGTGGTGGAGGAAAACTTCACCTCCAATGGTGTGGAATTGCAGTTGGCAGTGGGTGAGGCGCAGATTGAATTGTTGCAGCGCCAATTGGCAGATTTGAGTCGCGGAAGGATTCTGCTGCAGCGTTAAAGCAAGATCAAAGGATCGTCCGAAGGCTGCGATCTTTTAGGGCATCCCCGTTTTCCTTATTTCACGCAGTTGCCCACATCGGCTGTGCACCCGGCTGTGGATAACCTGAGCACATCCCGCTGTAACCCTTCTGTCATGCGGCTTTGCACGATTTGTTCACTTTTCGTTCAATTCCCCCGACGAAAGGCAAATCCCACGCAAAAACAATCAGTTACCTCGGTTTATCACCATTAGAAGAAAGCACCACGGTGCTTATGCCCTTGATTGCATGTTGCGCACAAATACTGTGGAACAACCTGTGGATAAGCCGTTCATGACTGGCGCAGTTGCAGATTGCACATAGCTCCGGCGCTATTGCTCGTTTTTTGATCAGTTGCCTGCGGGCAAAAGTGGAGCTTGATCAACGGCTTCGCCCCCAAGTGGTGCTCATTGTTACGCCGAATTTACTGCAAGTGCTCTGCGACAGGCGCAGGGGATCGGTGTCTTCAGGTGTTCCTGACTCAATGGCCAGGAAATTGCTTTATCCACAGGCACAACTCCAAGCAAGTCGAGCCTGTCATGCCCATTGCCCCTCCTACTCCGCGCCTGCAACTGCGCCATATCAGCAAACGCTACCCCGGATGTCTGGCCAATGATGCGATTGATCTGAGCATTGCGCCCGGAGAAATCCATGCACTGCTCGGTGAAAACGGCGCGGGCAAAAGCACGCTGATGAAGATCATCTACGGCGTCACTCAGGCCGACGCGGGCGAGATGCTCTGGCAAGGTCAGCGCGTGAACATGCGCAACCCGGCCCAGGCGCGGCAGCTGGGGATCGGCATGGTCTTTCAACATTTCTCGCTGTTCGAAACCCTCAGCGTGGCGCAGAACATTGCGCTGGCGATGGGTGCGGCAGCGGGTACGCCGAAACAGCTTGAGCCGAAGATTCGCGAAGTCTCGCGGCGCTACGGCATGGCGCTGGAGCCTGAGCGACTTGTCCACAGCCTGTCGATTGGCGAGCGGCAACGGGTGGAAATCATTCGCTGCCTGATGCAAGACATCCGTCTGCTGATTCTCGATGAACCGACTTCGGTGCTGACGCCGCAGGAGGCCGACGATTTGTTCATCACCCTGCGCCGTCTCGCCGCCGAGGGTTGCAGCATTTTGTTTATCAGCCACAAGCTCGGAGAAGTTCGCGCTTTGTGCCACAGCGCAACGGTGTTGCGCGGCGGGCGAGTGGCCGGGCATTGCGTACCGGCCGAATGCTCGGATCAACAGTTGGCGCAGATGATGGTGGGCGAAGCGGCGGCGTTGATTGGCGACTATCCGAAGGTCAGCGGTGGCGCGGTGTTTTTGCAGGTCAGCGGTTTGAGCTGGCATAACCCGGACCCGTTTGGCTGCTCATTGGCAGGGATCGACTTGCAGGTGCGCAGCGGTGAAATCGTTGGCGTTGCCGGAGTCGCGGGCAATGGTCAGGACGAATTGCTTGCCCTGCTCAGTGGGGAGCAAACGCTGTCACGGGTCGAGGCCGAAACGATTCGTTTCGGTCATCAGGCCGTTGCTGATTTGCGCCCCGATGCGAGACGCAGACTCGGTCTGGCTTTCGTCCCGGCCGAGCGCCTCGGCCATGGCGCGGTGCCAGAGCTGAGTCTGGCCGACAACGCGCTGCTGACAGCCTTTCAACAAGGGCTGGTGAGCAACGGTTTGATCGAACGCGGCAAAGTCGATGCCCTCGCCCAGCAAATCATTCAACGCTTCGGGGTAAAAACGCCGAATACGCAAACCGCCGCCCGCAGCCTGTCCGGCGGCAATCTACAGAAATTCATCCTCGGCCGGGAAATCCTCCAGCAACCAAAACTGCTGATCGCCGCGCACCCGACCTGGGGCGTGGACGTCGGCGCCGGCGCGACCATCCACCGCGCGTTGATCGCCTTGCGCGACGCCGGCGCGGCGATTCTGGTGATTTCCGAAGACCTCGATGAACTGTTCCAGATCAGCGACCGCCTCGGCGCCTTGTGCGGCGGCAAGCTGTCGGCGCTGCAAAACACCACGGACACGCAACTGAGTGACGTCGGCGGCTGGATGGCCGGTCAGTTCGATGCCCCTCACCAACACGCCACGGTTTAACGGAGTTTCAAACATGCTGCTTTCCCTCGAACCCCGTGGTCAGCAATCACGGCTGATGCTCTGGTGCTCACCGCTATTGGCGGCGGCACTGACGCTCGGCTGCGGTTCGCTGCTGTTCATCGCACTCGGTCATGATCCGCTGCAAACCTTGCATACGCTGCTGATTGCGCCGGTCAGCGACTTGTACGGCGTTTCGGAATTACTGGTCAAAGCCCTGCCGATTCTGCTCTGCGCGCTGGGCCTGGCGGTGGCCTACCAAGCGCGAATCTGGAACATCGGCGCCGAAGGTCAACTGCTGCTTGGCGCGCTCGCCGGCAGTGCCTTGGCGGTGAATATCATCGACATGCAAAGCCGTTGGGCGCTGGTGCTGATTCTGCTGACCGGCACCCTCGCCGGCGCCGCATGGGCGGGGCTCACCGCATGGCTGCGCACACGCTTCAACGCCAACGAAATCCTCACCAGCATCATGCTCAATTACATCGCGCTGAACCTGCTGCTGTTCTGCGTACATGGGCCGCTGAAGGATCCTGCCGGGTTCAATTTTCCCGAGTCGGCGATGTTCGGCGACGCCAGCCGTTTGCCGCTGTTGCTGGAGGATGGCCGCGTGCATGCCGGGGTGTATTTCGCCCTGCTCGCGCTGGTCGCGGTGTGGGTGTTGTTGCAGAAGAGTTTAATCGGTTTCCAGATCAAAGTGCTGGGGCTCGACAAGCGTGCGGCAGGGTTCGTCGGCTTTCGCGAGAAGCGTTTGATCTGGCTTGCCCTGTTGATCAGCGGCGGGTTGGCAGGGCTTGCCGGGGTCTGCGAAGTCACCGGCCCGATCGGCCAATTGGTGCCGCAAGTGTCACCGGGTTATGGCTATGCGGCGATCACCGTGGCGTTTCTTGGGCGGCTCAACCCCATCGGGATTCTGTTCTCCAGCCTGCTGATGGCGCTGCTGTACATCGGGGGCGAAAACGCGCAGATGACACTCAATCTGCCGCAAGCAATCACGCAACTTTTTCAGGGAATGATGCTGTTTTTCCTGCTCGCCAGTGATGTGCTGATTCTCTATCGACCACGCCTGAATCTGCGCTGGGCACGACGCACACAGACCCCCACCGTAACCGCCGGAGCGCTGTGATGGATATCGATCTGCTGAGCAATATTTTCTTCGCGATGGTGCGTTGCGGCACACCGCTGCTGTTGGTGGCGCTGGGTGAACTGATCTGCGAGAAGAGCGGCGTGCTCAACCTCGGGCAGGAAGGGATGATGCTGTTTGGTGCGGTGATCGGTTTTATCGTCGCGCTCAACAGCGGCAACCTGTGGCTCGGCGTATTGCTGGCGATGCTCGCCGGGATGTTGCTGTCGTCGCTGTTCGCTTTGGTGGCGCTGGTGTTCAACGCCAATCAGGTAGCGACCGGCTTGGCCCTGACGATTTTTGGCGTGGGGTTGTCGACTTTCGTGGGGGCGGCGTGGGTCGGCAAACCATTGGCTGGATTCGAGCCGTTGGCGATTCCGTATCTGAGTGAAATCCCGCTGATCGGGCGGATGCTGTTCGCGCAGGATCTGCTGGTGTATCTGTCGTTTGGGCTGTTCGCCTTGGTGGCGTGGGTGATCATCAAAAGCCGTGTCGGGCTGATCATTCAAGCGGTCGGCGAGAACCCGGACGCGGCCAGCGCGATGGGCTTGCCGGTGTTGACCGTGCGCACCTTGGCGGTGCTTTTCGGCGGCGCAATGGCCGGGCTGGCCGGGGCGTATCTGTCGCTGGCGTACACGCCGATGTGGGCGGAAAACATGACGGCCGGGCGGGGCTGGATTGCCTTGGCACTGGTGGTGTTTGCCAGTTGGCGGGTGTGGCGGTTGCTGCTGGGCGCCTATCTGTTCGGCCTCGCCAGCATCCTGCACCTGGTGGCGCAGGGGTTGGGGCCGGCGATTCCGTCGAGCCTGCTGGCGATGCTGCCCTACGTGGCGACGATTGTGGTGCTGGTGTTGTTGTCGCGCGATGCGTTGCGGACGCGGTTGTATGCGCCGGTTTCGCTTGGGCAGCCTTGGCAGGCGGGGCATTAATGTGGTGATTTCACGGGCCTCATCGCTGGCAAGCCAGCTCCCACAGGGATCTCGGGTGTGAATGCGTTCTGTATTACACCACCGGAACCTGTGGGAGCTGGCCTACCAGCGATGAGGCCCTGACAGGCAACACCTGAGCGATGCCCCACGCCAGTTCGAAGACGAGGAATACCAGCAAAATCGAACTGGCACCCTGCAGCAGCGCATACCCCTGCCAAGCCGCAAACAGAAACCGCGCCGCCGCGTCATAACGTCCATAACGCGCCTGCGGATCACGAATCCGCAGCACCGCCCACACACAAACCACCGAGCCCAAAAGATTCGCCATCAACATGTGCATCGGCGCGAACGCCGGCAACTCACCGGGCAAATCCAGTGCCTGACCGAGCGCGGTCAAAACCCCATGCAACGCGGCAAAACTCCACGGCGTCACAAACGCCGCCGTGACAATCAGGTCGTACCAGGCGCTGCCGCGCACCACGTGTCGATATTGTGTTGAAGTCCACATCGTCCATGCTCCGGAAATTTGAGGAGCAACCACGGTAAAGCCTGGAGTATGCTCCAGGGTCAAGCCCTCTTCAGAGCATCACAAATGCGCATCGGTGAATTGGCACAGGCCAGCGCAGTCAGTCGCGACACGCTGCGGTTCTATGAGCAACGCGGATTGATCGCGGCGCAACGCAGTGCCAATGGTTATCGCGACTACCCGCCGCAAATGCTGCAACTGGTGCTCTACATCAAGACGGCGCAGCGCCTGGGTTTTACCCTCGGCGAGATCGGCGACAGCGTTGCCGCACTGTGGAACGCGCCTGATCCGCAAAACGCTGTGGCGCAATTGCTGCGCGACAAGCTGCAACTGATTGAAACCCGCATGAGCGAACTCGACGCGCTCCGGCATGAGTTGCAACTACGGCTCGGCCAGGCGTGTCCATTGAATCCTGAACTTTGACTTTCAAGGAACCCATCATGTCCCAGGCAAAAAACGCACTGATCATCGGCGCCTCCCGAGGCTTGGGCCTCGGGTTGGTGAAGACCCTGCTGGGCGACGGCTGGCAAGTGACCGCCACCGTGCGCAATCCCTCGAACGCCGAGGCGCTGCAAGCGCTGGGCAACGTGCGGATCGAGAAGCTCGACATGGATGACCAGCAAGCGGTGATCGCCTTGAGCCAACAGTTGAAGGGCGAAACTTTCGACCTGCTGTTCGTCAATGCCGGGGTCAAAGGCCCGGCAATACAGACCCCGGGTGGCGCGACACTTGCCGAAGTCGGTCAACTGTTTTTCACCAACGCGGTGGCGCCGATCAATCTGGCGCAACGCTTTGCCGGACAGATCCGCGATGGCAGCGGCGTGCTGGCGTTCATGAGCTCCGGGCTCGGCAGCGTGACGGTGCCGGATGCGCCGGAACTGGCGCTGTACAAGGCAAGCAAGGCAGCGTTGAACTCGATGACCAACAGTTTTGTCACGCAATTGGGCGAACAGAAACTGACCGTGCTGTCGCTGCATCCGGGTTGGGTGAAGACCGACATGGGCGGTGAAGGGGCTGACCTTGATGTGGACACCAGCACACGCGGACTGATTGATCAGGTGAATGCGTTTACCGGCAAGGGTGGGCATCACTTCATCAATTACAAAGGCGAAACCATTCCCTGGTAAACGCACAAATCCTGCGGGAGCCGGGCTTGCCCGCGATGACGGAGTGCCAGTCGCCACATAAGGTGGCTGAGCCGACGCAATCGCTGGCAAGCCAGCTCCCACAGGGATGAACGGTGTTCTGTCGGGTGGGGCTTGCCCGGCGCAACGATTTGTTTGAAACTGCGCACCTCGTCCGTCGCGGCGAACCTGGATCAGCAGACAGGGCAACACTGAGCTGGCAACCCTGAACCCACTTTCAGAGGAGCCGGCGACAATGCCTGCGACCCGTACCTGGTTAAAAAACCCCCTCGCCATTTTCACCTCCAACGAGCTCGATGCCCGTGGCGGTCTGGTACTGCAAGACGGCGTGATCGTCGAAGTGCTTGGCGCCGGTCAACAGCCGTCAGCGCCGTGCAATGAAGTGTTCGATGCCCGCGAGCATGTGATCCTGCCGGGCCTGATCAACACCCACCATCACTTCTATCAAACCCTGACACGCGCCTGGGCGCCGGTGGTCAATCAGCCGTTGTTCCCGTGGCTGAAAACCCTGTACCCGGTGTGGGCACGTCTGACGCCGGAAAAACTCGCCCTCGCCACCAAAGTCGCTCTGGCCGAGTTGCTGCTGTCGGGTTGCACCACCGCTGCCGATCATCATTATCTGTTCCCGGACGGCCTGGAAAACGCCATCGACGTGCAAGTCGAAACCGTGCGTGAACTGGGCATGCGCGCCATGCTCACCCGTGGCTCGATGAGCCTCGGCGAGAAGGACGGCGGCCTGCCGCCGCAGCAGACCGTGCAAGAAGGCCAGGTGATTCTCGACGACAGTCAGCGCCTGATCCACGCGTACCACGAGCGTGGCGACGGTGCGCAAATCCAGATCGCGCTGGCACCCTGCTCGCCGTTTTCAGTGACACCGGAAATCATGTCGGCCAGCGCCGAACTGGCGAATAAGCTCGACGTGCGCCTGCACACGCACCTGGCCGAAACCCTCGACGAAGAGGATTTCTGCCTGCAGCGTTTCGGCCTGCGCACCGTCGACTATCTGGACAGCGTCGGCTGGCTCGGCCCGCGCACCTGGCTGGCCCACGGCATCCACTTCAACCCGGACGAAATCGCCCGCCTCGGTCAGGCCGGCACTGGCATCTGTCATTGCCCAAGCTCGAACATGCGTCTGGCCTCGGGCATTTGCCCAAGCATTGATTTGACCGACGCCGGTGCGCTGTTCGGTCTGGGCGTGGATGGCTCGGCGTCCAACGATGCCTCGAACATGATCCTTGAAGCACGTCAGGCGCTGTACATCCAGCGCCTGCGTTATGGCGCCGAGAAAATCACCCCCGAGCGCGTGCTGGGCTGGGCGACCAAGGGCTCGGCGAGCCTGTTGGGCCGTACCGACATTGGTGAACTGTCGGTGGGCAAACAGGCTGATCTGGCGTTGTTCAAGCTCGATGAACTGCGCTTCTCTGGCAGCCACGATCCGATTTCAGCGCTGCTGCTGTGCGGCGCAGACCGGGCGGATCGAGTGATGATCGGCGGCAAGTGGCGCGTGGTTGATGGCCAGGTCGAAGGACTGGATCTGAAAGGCCTGATCGCCGATCACAGCCAGGCTGCTCGCCAGCTGATCGCCGGTACCTGATCCCAGCGGATCAAAACGGTGGGAGCGAGCCTGCTCGCGAAGAAGGAGTATCAGGCAACTTTTTTGTTGAATGACACTGCGCTTTCGCGAGCAGGCTCGCTCCCACAATTGTTTTGCAGTGGGCTTAAAGGCCTAGCAGGGACAGCATGATGAACGTCGCAAACAGCACAAAGTGCGTCATGCCTTCAATGGCATTGGTCTCGCCGTCATTGAGATTGATCGCGCTGACGATCAATGTGAGAAAGATCATCACCGTCTGCACCGGGGTCATTGCCATCTGAAAAGGCTGACCGGTGTACAGCGCCATCGCTTCCATCACCGGCACGGTGAGGATCACCGTCGACAGTGACGCGCCCATCGCAATGTTGACCACTGACTGCATGCGGTTGGCCAACGCCGCCCGCAACGCGGTCAAAATCTCTGGCGCCGCTGAAATCGCCGCCACCAGAATCGCCGTGATCACCGGCGGTGCGCCCGTCCCTTCCAGGCCCAGATCGAGGGTCTTGGACATCACCTCGGCCAATGCGCCGATCACCACAATGCCAAACACCAGAATGCCGATCGACAGGCCGATGCTCGGTGCTTTCGCCTGCGCGTCCTGCGGCTCTTTCTTGCGACGTTTGTCCGGGTAGCTGTAGCTGAAAAAGTAACTGTGCGGGCCGACCTGCATGCGCAGGAACAGCGCGTAAAGCAGCACCATTGCACCGATAGTGAACGCCGAATAGATCTTCCAGTTGGCCTCGGGAATGAACTCCGGCACCACCATCGACACGCCCATCGCCGTGAGGATCATCACGCTGTAGCTGCGCGCCGAATCGTCGTTGTAGGACTGCTCGCCATGCTTGATCCCGCCCATCAGCGCAGCGAGGCCGAGGATGCCGTTGATGTCGAGCATCACTGCCGAATAAATCGTGTCGCGCACCAGTGTGGGCGACGCTTCGTTGCTCATCATGATCGCCAGAATCACCACTTCCACCAGCACGGCGGCCAGCGTGAGGATCATCGTGCCGTAGGGGTCGCCGACTTTTTCAGCGAGCAATTCGGCGTGATGGGCGACGCGCATCGAAGCGGCGACGATGAACGCGATGAGCACCAGACCGGCAGTCAGCGCGACGATCTGGCCGCTGTGCAGCATCCAGTGTTCCAACGGATAAGCGACGACTGCGGCGAGCAGGGCCAGCAGCAGAAAGCTTTCTTGCTTGAGGATTGAGAGCATGACAGGCCTTTTTAACGCAGAGATTCCAATGAGCTACTGACTGCGGCGCGCCGCTAACGTTTCGTTACACATTAGCGCACCAGCCGATGGCGTGAATTCGCCGGGTTGCACTGCGTTGGTACCGGGGCCGAAAAGATCGCAGTCTTCGGCAGCTCTTGCAGTGAGTACGCCGATCCAATGCAGGAGCTGCCGAAGGCTGGGATCTTTTGCTTTTTTGTCCTGTTGGTCAGCAATTTGCATTGCCCCTGACCACACACAACAAAATGGAGCTCCAATTCATGCAAATACGTCCGCTGCACAAACTGCTGTGCGCCGCCATTGGTCTGGGGATAAGCCTGAGCGCCAGCGCTGCCGATCCGCTGAAGGTTGGTTTCGTCTACATCGGCCCGATCGGTGACCACGGCTGGACGTATCAGCATGAACAGGGGCGCAAGGCGCTGGCGGAAAAATTCGGCGCGCAGATCACCACCAACTACGTGGAAAACGTCGCCGAAGGTGCCGACGCCGAGCGGGTGATCCGCAACATGGCGAAGGATAAGTACGACCTGATCTTCACCACGTCCTTCGGTTACATGAACCCGACGCTGAAAGTCGCCAAACAATTTCCCAAGGTGACCTTCGAGCACGCGACCGGCTACAAGCAGGACAACAACCTCGGCACCTATCTGGCGCGCACCTACGAGGGCCGATACGTCGGCGGCTTCCTCGCGGCGAAGATGACCAAGACCAAAAAGATCGGCTACGTCGCCTCCTTCCCGATCCCGGAAGTGATCCGCGACATCAACGCCATTCAACTGGCCCTGAACAAGTACAACCCCGGCACCGAGATCAAAGTGGTGTGGGTCAACTCGTGGTTCGATCCGGGCAAGGAAGCCGATGCCGCCAACGCGCTGATCGATCAGGGTGTCGACGTGGTGTTCCAGCACACCGACAGCCCGGCACCGATTCAGGCTGCCGAACGCCGCGGCGTGTATGCGGTGGGTTACGCCTCCGACATGGCCCACTTCGGGCCGAAAGCGGTACTGACGTCGATCGTCAACGACTGGGCGCCGCATTACATTCAGGCGACTCAAAGCGTGATCGATCACAGCTGGAAGTCTCAGGATTACTGGGGCGGGCTGAAAGAAGGCACGGTTGAACTGCCGATCAGCGACCTGGTGCCCGCACCGGTCAAAGCCGAAGCCGAGCAGATCATTGCCGATATCAAGAGCGGTACGTTGCAGCCGTTTACCGGGCCGATCAAGGATCAGGCCGGGGTCGAGAAAATCCCCGCTGGCGTGAGTGCGACCACGGCGGAACTGGCGTCGATGAACTATTACGTGGAAGGCATGAAGGCCGAGATGCCGAAGTAGTCCTCCCAGAAACACCACCGAACCTGTGGGAGCTGGCTTGCCAGCGATGAGGCCATTACCTTCAACATCATTGTTGCCTGGGAGATTGTTATCGCTGGCAAGCCAGCTCCCACAGAGATCTCCGTTGCTTTTCAGTCTGAGTTTCTTCAGGACAAACGTATGAACAGCCTTCCCATCATCGACATCAGCCCGCTCTACACCGACGACCAAAACGCCTGGCCCGCCGTTGCCAAGCAAATCGACCACGCTTGCCGCGAGTGGGGGTTCTTCTACATCAAGGGGCATCCGATTTCCGCCCAGCGCATCGACGCCCTGCTCGATCACGCGCAGCGTTTCTTCGCCTTGCCGGCGGCCGAGAAGCTCAAGATCGACATCACCCAGACCCGTCACCATCGCGGCTACGGCGCCATCGCCACCGAACAGCTCGACCCGGACAAACCCAGCGACCTCAAAGAAACCTTCGACATGGGCCTGCACCTGTCGGCGAACCATCCCGAAGTGCTGGCAGAAAAACCCTTGCGCGGGCCCAACCGCCATCCGGCAATTCCCGGTTGGGAGGCGCTGATGGAACAGCACTACCTGGACATGCAGGCCCTCGCGCAAACGCTGCTGCGCGCCATGACCCTTGCTCTGGACATCGAACGTGGTTTCTTCGACAAGCGCTTTCTTGAGCCCGTGAGTGTGCTGCGCATGATCCATTACCCGCCGCGTCACACCGCCAGTTCCGCCGAGCAGCAAGGCGCCGGTGCGCACACCGATTACGGCTGCATCACCCTGCTCTATCAGGACAGCGCCGGTGGCTTGCAAGTGAAGAACGTCAAAGGCGAGTGGATCGACGCTCCACCGATTGATGGGACGTTCGTGGTCAACCTCGGCGACATGATGGCGCGCTGGAGCAATGACCGGTATCGCTCGACACCACACCGGGTGATCAGCCCGCTCGGAGTGGATCGCTACTCAATGCCGTTCTTTGCCGAGCCTCACCCGGACACCCGTATCGAGTGCCTGCCCGGTTGCCAGAGCGCAGAACACCCGGCGAAATATCCGACGACCACTTGTGCTGAATTCCTGCTGTCGCGCTTCGCCGATACCTACGCGTATCGACGGGAACAGGAAGCGGTGTGACGGATCGCTTGGTCAGGTTTTGCCAATTATTTCAGCAAGCATCTGTAGAATGCCGTCATTGCACCTGATGAGAAAAGAATATGTACGATTGGCTCAACGCCCTGCCCAAGGCCGAACTGCACCTGCATCTGGAAGGCTCGCTGGAGCCTGAGTTGCTGTTCGCCTTGGCCGAACGCAACAAGATCGCCCTGCCGTGGAACGACGTCGAAACCCTGCGCAAGGCTTACGCCTTCAACAACCTGCAGGAATTCCTCGACCTGTATTACCAAGGCGCCGATGTGCTGCGCACCTCGCAGGATTTCTACGACCTGACCTGGGCCTACCTGCTGCGCTGCAAGGCGCAAAACGTGATTCACACCGAACCGTTCTTCGACCCGCAGACCCACACCGACCGTGGCATCCCGTTCGAAGTGGTGCTCAACGGCATCGCCGCCGCGTTGAAGGATGGCGAGCAGCAACTGGGCATCACCAGCGGTTTGATCCTCAGCTTCCTGCGCCACTTGAGCGAAGAAGAGGCCGAGAAAACCCTCGATCAGGCGCTGCCGTTCCGTGACGCGTTTGTTGCCGTAGGCCTGGACAGCTCCGAGATGGGCCATCCGCCAAGCAAGTTCCAGCGCGTGTTCGACCGTGCCCGTCACGAAGGCTTCCTGACCGTCGCCCACGCCGGTGAAGAAGGCCCGCCGGAATACATCTGGGAAGCCATCGACCTGCTGAAAATCCAACGCATCGACCACGGCGTACGTGCCATCGAAGACGAGCGCCTGATGCAGCGGATCATCGACGAGCAGATCCCGCTGACCGTGTGCCCGCTGTCGAACACCAAACTCTGCGTGTTCGATCACATGTCGCAGCACAACATTCTCGACATGCTTGAGCGTGGCGTGAAGGTGACGGTGAACTCCGATGACCCGGCGTACTTTGGTGGTTACGTGACCGAGAACTTCCATGCGCTGTACGAACACTTGGGCATGACCCAGGATCAGGCCAAACGCCTGGCGCAGAACAGCCTGGATGCACGGCTCGTAAAACTTTAAGAGCAATACAAAAACTGTGGGAGCGGGCTTGCCCGCGATGAGGCCATCAATTCCAACATCATTGTTGACTGACAGACCGCTATCGCGGGCAAGCCCGCTCCCACAGGTATAGATTCCGGCTCAGGCAGCGATTTCGCAGGCTCTGCTACGCCAGTTCCAGCTCTGTTTCCTTGGCGAATCGATGCAGCTCCCGCTGGCCAATGGCGGTCAGTTGCAACGCCCTGGAGTCATGGGGCAAGGTCAGCCAACCCGATTGCATGAACAACTGCAGCAATGCCGCGCCGAGTGAACCGCCCATGTGCGGACGACGCTCGCTCCAGTCCGGGCAGGCACAGGCCACTTGCACGTTGCGATGGGCCAGCGCCTGGATGAACACGCCACGGCCGGCCAACTTGCTCGCGCCTTTATGGGTCACCACCACGCGCTGCTCAAGCTGTTCGATCCAGCCGGCGTCGAGCAGGCGTTGATACAGATCAGCCGCCAGCGTGCCGCCCAGGTGGTCATCACAGAAACGAGCGCGCAGCAGTGAAGACGGCGCCGCCGCGACCTTGGCCATCGGTGTATTGCGTTTGAACACCTCGGCGACTTCTCGCGGGGCACTGGCGATGGTGGCGCTGGCCAACGCTTCGATCGCAGCGCCTACCTCCGGTGCCGAGAGGCGGAAAAACCGTTTACGCCCCCGGACTTCGACCTTCAACAGACCGCCAGTGGACAACCGTGCCAGATGCGCACTGGCCGACGACGGCGACAGCCCTGCCAGTAGCGCAAGCTCCTCGGTCTGCCGGGCCGAGCCATCCATCAACGCCCACATCATCGCGCTGCGCTTGGGGTCGGCCAGCAACGTGGCGATCTGGCTGATGCAAGGTGCATGTTCCATGTATTCACTCCCTGTGGAATCGTATCGTCTACTGCTCGGAGACATCTTGACCAGTAATGAGCCAGCGGCCAAGACGCGAAAAACGCCCTGAGCCGGGGCAAGGCAGGCCATTGGCACATCATGTTCCGGCGCCGAACCCGCAACCGCAGCAGTATCCGAAGTTAAACAAGGCAGCTCAGCATTGATGGCGTTCTGGCCGGGTTTCGGTACTGGCGTGAGGCGGGCGCTAGTATAAGCGGGATGCACGCGCCGTCCCGCGCTGCGGACTGCACGGGTGGTGATAGTTCCTGACAGAAATTTCTCTATTTACCTGCGACTAATGATCAACTTTCGAGAAAGCGGGAAATTGACTACTTAGATCAGCGCATCGGCTGGCGAGCATCTCCTTTAAAAGGTTCACAGGCTTACTCAATTGTGCGCGATGGGCGCACAACAAATTCAGCGGAGCGCGCTCACACAGCAGCTCCGGCAACAGCACTTTGAGGCGCCCGGCGAGAACATCGGCGGCCACGTCCAGCCAGGATTTATAGGCAATCCCGGCACCTGCCACGGCCCACAGACGTACCACGTCGGCGTCGTCACTGAAGCGGTCACCCGTGACAGTAAGGCTGACTTCGCGCTTGCCGTCCGTGAAGCTCCAGTGGTCATGAACCCGACTGCCGAGCATGAACAACAGGCAATTGTGCTGGGCCAGTTGTTCGAGTTGCCGCGGTTCGCCGTGCTGCGCCAGATACGCCGGTGACGCGCACAACACGCGCCGGTTGTGCGGCGCGATCGGCAATGCAATCAGGCTGGAGTCTTCCGGTTCGCCATACCGCAGGGCAATGTCCACCGGTTGGCGAAACAGGTCGGCAATGCGGTCGCCGAGCAGCAAGCGTACGGTCAGTTTCGGGTGCTCACGCTGGAACTCGTCGAGCCACGGCAACAACAGGTTGCGGCCAAAGTCCGAAGGCGCCGACAGCTGCAAGACCCCGCTGACCTGATCCTGCCCGCTGGCCAGCAAACGTCGCCCCTCATCGAGATTGCTCAACGCCGCCCGAGCGTATTCTAGGAAGCCTTCGCCCTCGGCCGTCAGGCGCAAGCTGCGCGTCGACCGGGCGAGCAGACGCGCACCGAGTTGCTGTTCGATACGTTTCAGCGCCGCGCTGGCCACCGCGGCGGACATGTCCATCACCCGCGCCGCCGCCGACAAACTGCCCAGATCCGCTGCCCGGACGAACAATTGCAAGTCATCGAAACGCAGCATGTCAGCCTCGATTATCAAAAAAACATTGAAAGAGAGTGCTGTTTTAGCCGGTTTTATCTCGCAGAGAAATAGCTAATCATCAGCACCATCTTCTACTACCTGTGCGGAGCCCTCCATGAAAGCCATTGCCTATTACGCCTCACTGCCCATCAGCGACGCCAAATCCCTGCAAGACATCGATCTGCCGGAGCCTGTAGCCGGCCCGCGTGATTTGCTGGTGGAGGTCAAAGCCATTTCCGTCAATCCGGTCGACACCAAGGTGCGGCAGAATGTGGCGCCTGAAGGCGGGGCCGCGAAAGTGCTGGGCTGGGACGTGGCCGGCGTGGTGAAGGCGGTTGGCAGCGAGGTGACGCTGTTCAAGGCTGGCGATAAGGTTTTCTACGCCGGTTCTATCGCCCGCGCGGGCGGCAACAGCGAACTGCACGTGGTCGATGAGCGGATCGTCGGCCATATGCCCAAGTCCCTCGGTTTCGCCGAAGCCGCGGCCCTGCCGCTGACCGCGATTACCGCATGGGAGTTGCTGTTCGAACGCCTGCAAGTCAGCGAAGGGCAAGTCGATAATGGCCAGAGCCTGCTGATCGTCGGTGCGGCGGGTGGCGTCGGTTCGATCCTCACCCAATTGGCCAGGCAACTGACCGGTCTCAAAGTGATCGGCACCGCCTCCCGTGCACAGACCCGCGACTGGGTCAGCGAACTGGGGGCGGATCTGGTCATCGACCACAGCCAACCGCTGAGTGAAGAACTCAAGCGCGCCGGCATCAACCACGTCACCCACGTCGCCAGCCTGACCCAGACCGATCAGCATCTGGATCAACTGGTCGAAGCCCTGGCGCCGCAAGGCAAACTGGCGCTGATCGACGACCCGAAGTCGCTGGACGTGACCAAACTCAAGCGCAAGAGCCTCTCGTTGCACTGGGAGTTCATGTACACCCGCTCGCTGTTCGAGACACCCGACATGATCGAACAGCACAAACTGCTCAACCGCGTGGCCGAGTTGATTGATGCAGGCACATTGAAGACAACCGTCGGCGAACATTTCGGCACGATCAATGCGGCGAACGTGCGCCGCGCGCATGAGTTGCTGGAGAGCGGCAAGGCCAAGGGGAAAATTGTTTTAGAAGGTTTCTAAGAATCAGAAGATCGCAGCCAGAGGTAGCTCCTGCAAGGCCTGCGATCTTCTTTGCCGTCAGTCAGATGCTTGACCGCTGTCACAATTGCGATCGTATTCAGGTCTACAATCGAAACCTCTGCGATACGTCTTTTACGCAAGGGAGGTCAGCAATGAAGATCCTGATAAAAGAAGTGGCGAAGTCTCAATGGCAGGTTCGACTCGACCAGCACGCCGTGACATTCCGCAGTGAGGCCGAAGCGCTGGCCTTCACTCGCACCCTCGAAGCGCGTCTCTGCGCTCCCCACCAGATTCCCGATCAAGGCCAGCAACGCGCGGCCGGCTGAGCTTCAAGCCTCGGCTTGGGCCTGAGCCAGGGCTCGGGCATTTTGCAGACGTCGGGTGAGCATCGCGACGCTCACCACCAGAAAACCGCACAGGCTGATGACGATGGCCATCGGCACGGCTGTGCCATCGTGCAATATCCCCACCAGTGCCGAGGCGCCGGCCGCGACACTGAATTGCATGCAACCGAGCAACGCCGACGCGCTGCCGGCGCGCGCGCCCTGTCCGTTCATCGCGCAGGCGGCCGCGTTGGGGCTGATGCAGCCGAGGCTGGACACGCAGATGAACAATGGAATCAGCAACGGCCAAAGGGCATCGGTGTGCAAGGCGCTGACGGCCAGCAATGTCAGCCCGGCAGCCAGGTAAACCCAGACCGCACGCGACAGCAGAAACGCCGGGCCACGCTTGGCCAACAACCGCGCATTGACCTGCGCCACCAGAATGAACCCCGCCGCGTTCGTACCGAACAGCCAGCCGAAATGCTCGGCCGGGACGCCATACAGTTTGATGAAGATGAACGGTGAGCCGGCAATGTAAGCGAACATTCCGGCGATGGCGATGCCGCCGGTCAAGGCGTGGCCGAGGTAAACCCGATCCTTAAGCAGCCGTCCATACTGGCGCAGTGCACCGGACAGCGGCTGGCGCGGCATGTCCGCGGGCATACTTTCCGGCAGACCGAGCGCCACGGCCAGACCTGCCAACGCGCTGAACCCGGTCAGCACCAAAAAGATCGACTGCCAACCCGTGGTGTTGACCAATAGCCCGCCGAGCATCGGCGCCAGAATCGGCGCCAGGCCCATCACCAGCATCAACTGCGAGAAGACTTTCGCCGAGCCCACGGCGTCGCATTTATCGCTGACCACCGCCCGGGCGATCACCATCCCCGCACAACCGCCCAGCGCCTGCACGAAACGTGCGCCGATCAGCCATTCCAGATTCGGTGCATAAGCACAGGCCAGTGATGCCAGCGTGAAGAGCGCCAGACCAATGAGTAACGGAACCCGTCGACCGAAGCGATCGGCCACCGGGCCGTAAGCCAGCTGGCCGATGGACAGACCCAGAAAATACGCTGCCAGCGTCATCTGCACATGTTTCTCGTCGGTGCCGAACGCGAGCGCCATGGACGGAAAGGCAGGTAAATAGAAGTCGATCGCCAACGGACCGAAAGCGGTCAGGGCTCCGAGAATCAGAATGGTACGAAAGTTCATCAGGCATCCAGTTTTGCAAGTCGGCAGCCCGACAGTCTAGCCGGGCATGGACGCCTTGAACATTCCGATAGCTGGCTAACAATTAAAAAGCCGGATCACAAGATCAATCAGGCGAGTTTCACCGCGTAACCTTCTTCGCTGATGATCTCGATGACCTGCTCGGCACTCAACGTACTTTCGACGCCGACCTCTTTTGCGGCCAGGTCAACGCGCACACTGGCCGCCGGATCCTTTGCCTGGACGGCTTGAGTGACGGCTTTGACGCAGTGACCGCAGGACATGCCTTGAACATTGAACACTTGCATGGGATGACTCCTTCAGTGAGATTGCCGGCAGTTTCGAGCTTGCCACGATGGCAAGGTCAAGTTCTTGAATAAACTGCCGGGCTGGCAATCGGCGTCGCGCTCGGCCAAGCTGCATCCATCAATGACATGAATTCAGGAGATTCAGCCATGCGCTGGTCAGCTTTCAGCCTGTTGGGCTTTCTCGGCCTCTTTGCCGCCATCCCTTCGGTGCACGCCGCAGGTGAGGACTATGGTGTGCTGATCATTTCCCGCGAGCGTCTTGAAGTAGCGACCTCCTGCGAAATCGGCGTGTATATCCAGGATCAACTGTCGGCGCGGCTGTTCCAGGAACAAAGTGCCTCGTTCAATCTGCCGCCAGGCACCGTGTCGTTGCGCCTGAAATTGCTGCCGGGGCAAGTCGTCGGTTGCAGTCCGGGAATGCTGGCGCCGGGCTCGCAGGAAATCAAATTGCAGGCCGGTGATATCCAGAAGTACCGGATCGCGATGACGCAGGAAGGTATGTACCTCAAGCGCGCCGATCTCGGTTACTAAGCAAATTCATGTGGGAGCGAGCTTGCTCGCGAAAGCGGTGTGTCATGCGAAAGAATATTGACTGACACGACGCCTTCGCGAGCAAGCTCGCTCCCACATTTATTGTCTTGCGGCATTCTCAAGATTGGCGCTTGACCTTGCCCGCATGGCAAGGTTGATCCTGTAGGCAACTTCTACAGGGAGCGTAACCGATGTCCGAATCCATCACTTTCGATCTGCCGATTGCCGGCATGACCTGCGCCAGTTGCGCCGGGCGTGTCGAGCGGGCCTTGAGTAAAGTCAGCGGCGCCAGTGCCGTCAGCGTCAACCTCGCCACCGAACAGGCCCGCGTCGAGGCGCCCGAGGACAGCCTGCCGGCGTTGATGGACGCCGTTGAACGTGCCGGTTACAGCGTGCCGCAACAGACCCTCGAATTGAGCATCGACGGCATGACCTGCGCGTCCTGCGTCGGTCGTGTCGAGCGCGCCCTGAACAAAGTTCCCGGGGTTAACAGCGTCAGCGTCAATCTGGCCAACGAACGCGCCCACCTCCAATTGCTCGGTCAAATCGATCCACAGATCCTGCTCGACGCGGTGAGCAAGGCCGGTTACGCCGCCAGCGTCTGGCAAGCCGAACACCCTCAAAGCGATCACCAGCAACAGCGTCTGCAACGTGAGCGCTGGGCACTGATCTGCGCCATCGCCCTGGCCTTGCCGCTGGTGTTGCCGATGTTGCTGCAACCGTTCGGCATCCATTGGATGCTCCCTGCCTGGGCGCAGTTTGCCCTCGCCACCCCCGTGCAATTCATCTTCGGCGCGCGGTTTTACGTGGCGGCATGGAAAGCCGTGCGCGCCGGGGCCGGCAACATGGACTTGCTCGTCGCCCTCGGCACCAGCGCCGGTTATGGTTTGAGTCTCTACGAATGGGCCACCGCCGCCGGGCGCATGCCGCACCTGTATTTCGAAGCGTCGGCGGTGGTCATCGCGCTGGTCCTGCTCGGCAAGTACCTGGAAAGCCGCGCCAAACGCCAGACCGCCAGCGCCATCCGCGCCCTCGAAGCTTTGCGTCCGGAGCGGGCGATTCAAGTGATTGACGGTCGCGAACAGGATGTCGCCATCAGCGCGCTGCGCCTCAACGATCGGGTGTTGGTCAAACCCGGCGAGCGCTTCCCGGTCGACGGCGAAGTGCTGGAAGGCCAAAGCCACGCTGACGAAGCACTGATCAGCGGCGAGAGCCTGCCGGTGCCGAAACAGCCCGGCGACAACGTTACCGGCGGCGCCATCAACGGCGAAGGCCGGCTGCTGGTGCGCACCACCGCCCTCGGCGCGGAAAGCGTGCTGGCGCGCATCATTCGCCTGGTAGAAGACGCCCAAGCGGCGAAAGCACCGATCCAGAAACTGGTGGATAAAGTCAGCCAGGTGTTCGTCCCGACCGTGCTGGTATTGGCCTTGGCGACACTGGTCGGCTGGTGGCTGTACGGCGCGCCGCTGGAGACAGCGCTGATCAACGCCGTCGCGGTATTGGTGATCGCCTGCCCCTGCGCCCTCGGCCTCGCCACACCCACCGCGATCATGGCCGGTACCGGCGTGGCCGCGCGCCACGGCATTCTGATCAAGGACGCCGAAGCCCTGGAACGCGCCCATGAAGTCAGCAGCGTGGTGTTCGACAAGACCGGCACGCTGACCTCCGGCACGCCGCGTATCGCGCACTTCAGTGCCGTCGACGGTCATGAAGATCATCTGCTGCAACTGGCCGGCGCCCTGCAACGCGGCAGTGAACACCCGTTAGCCAAAGCGGTGCTCGACGCTGCCGCTGAACGCAACGTGAGCGTGCCGGACGTCAGCGATAGCCAGTCGCTGACCGGGCGTGGCATTGCCGGCAATCTCGACGGTCGGCGTCTGGCATTGGGCAATCGGCGAATGCTCGAAGAAAGTGGCGTGAGCGCCGGTGACCTGGCTGAATCAGCGAAGACCTGGGAAGCCGAGGGCCGTACGCTTTCGTGGCTGATCGAGCAAAGCCCCGAGCCGCGTGTGCTGGGCTTGTTCGCGTTCGGTGACACCTTGAAGCCCGGTGCCCTGGAAGCGGTGCAACAGCTTGCCGCTCGAAATATCCAAAGCCATTTGCTGACCGGCGATAACCGGGGCAGCGCGCGCGTGGTGGCTGAGGCGTTGGGCATCCACAACGTCCACGCCGAAGTGCTGCCTGCCGACAAAGCCGCCACCGTCACCGAACTGAAAAAAACCGGTGTCGTGGCCATGGTCGGCGATGGTATCAACGACGCCCCGGCACTCGCGGCGGCCGACATCGGCATTGCCATGGGCGGCGGCACCGACGTCGCCATGCACGCGGCGGGCATTACGCTGATGCGCGGTGATCCACGGCTGGTGCCGGCGGCACTGGAAATCAGCCGCAAGACATACGCGAAGATTCGCCAGAACCTGTTCTGGGCCTTCGTCTACAACCTGATCGGCATTCCGTTGGCGGCGTTCGGCTTTCTCAACCCGGTGCTGGCCGGCGCGGCGATGGCATTGTCGAGCGTCAGCGTAGTGAGCAATGCGCTACTGTTGAAAACCTGGAAACCCAAGGATCTGGAGGAGCATCGATGAACATCGGCCAAGCGGCCCGGCAAAGTGGCCTGAGCGCGAAAATGATTCGCTATTACGAGTCGACCGGCCTGCTCAAAGCGGCCCATCGCACCGACAGCGGCTACCGGGTCTACGGCGCTGATGACTTGCACACACTGGCCTTCATCAAGCGTTCGCGAGACCTGGGTTTTTCACTGGAAGAAGTCGGCAAGCTCCTGACGCTCTGGCAGGACCGTCAACGAGCCAGCGCCGATGTGAAGGCGCTGGCGCGTCAGCACATCGACGAACTGAACCAGAAGATCCGCGAGCTCGGCCAGTTGCGCGACACGCTGCAGGACCTGGTCGAACACTGTCAGGGCGATCATCGCCCCGACTGCCCGATCCTCAAGGAACTGGCGTCGGGCTGCTGCGCGCAACCCGCCCGCGCCTGAGCGCCAGCCCCTTCACCGCCAGCAACATGCCGAGTGGAATGCCGTGGAACAACATGACCACGGCACCCGGCGTCCACCCTGCGTAAAACGGTGCGGCGATCAGCATGCCGACGCCGAACCCGGTCATCTGCAGTAACGTCAAAAAGCTGAAAATCGGCAGGCGCAAATGCTCGGGCTCGCGTTGCAGGCGCGACATCAGACCGACCTCGGAGAAGCCGTCACCCAGCCCCGCCGGCAACGAAAACAACAGCAGTCCATACAGGCTGTGCTGCTGGAACATCAGGATAAAACCGCAGGACATCAATGCCACCCCGAAGAAAAACCGACGCTCCAGGTGAATGTTGTCCGAGCCTTTCAAACGGCTGGCGATCCGCGCGCCGAGCAGTTTGCCACTGGCCCACACCGCCAGCATCAGGCCCAGGGTTGTGCTCGCTGAATCCGGTGACAGCAGTTTGGAAATGATCGGGAATCCGACGTTATGCGCGGCGCTGCCCAAGGTGTCGGCCATCGTCACCGCGAGCATCGCCGCAATCACCGGAACACTGCGCAAACCTTGCTTGAGGGCCGACCAGTCCCCGTGCTCGGGCGCCGGATTGACAGTCGCAGGTGCGAAACGCAGCGGCACAATCATCAACGCCGCCAGCAAATAGGTCAGTGCGTTCAGGGCAAATACCGTTTCGAAACCAAACCCCGCCACCAGCAACCCCGAAACCAGACTGCCACCGACCATGGCTGCGGAAGAAGCCGAGGTGATCCAGCCGTTGGTCTTCAGCAACTGCGACGGCTCGATCAGCCGTGGTAGCTGACTGTTGAGACCGATGGCAAACATCGAATTACCCAAGCCCAAAGCGAAGGCAATCACCGGCAACAGCAGCGTTTGCTGACTGACCGGCACGATCAGCAACAATCCGAGCACGCTGGCGCGCAGCAGATCGAACGCGATCAGCGGCAGACGGCCGCTCCAGCGTCTATAAAAACGCGTGCCAATCAGACTGGCAAAAATCCCGCCCCCCACGCGGCTCGCAAGGAAAATCCCCACGCTCATGGCGCTGTTGCTGAGCAGATAAACGTAGGTAGCCAGCGCGACCATGTTGAGGAAGGCGCCGAAATCGGAGATCAGCCGGGCCGTGATGATCAGAGGGGCGTTGCGAGTGGTGGTCACATTCAGTCCTTGAGTGTGGGTTGGAGCGGTGGACAGTAGACGCGAATTTGTGAGGATCCGAAAGTGGCCCTCACCCTAGCCCTCTCCCCGAGGGAGAGGGGACTGACCGAGAGATGCTTTAAACATACGCCGGTCTGTTATGGCTTCGCCGAATCCATAATCGACTCAGTCTTTCAGGTCGATGTATCACGCGGGCCGACACGGTCGGCGCCCTCTCCCTCCGGGAGAGGGCTGGGGTGAGGGCGATTCACACCCACAAAAAACCCGGCCGAAGCCGGGTTTCTGTTCAAGCAATCACTGCATCCACGGAGGAGGCGGTGGTTCGTCCGACTTGCCCTTGGGCTCGTCATCCGCCGCACGAATCGCTTGCTTGCGCTCTTCATCGAGTCGCGCCGCTTCGATCTCACGCAGAATGCCGCCAACATCCGCCTGCTCTTCCGGATCGTCGAACTCACCGGTCAGCACGCTGGCCGGGTGCAAGGTGCCGGCTTCGTACAACGCCCACATTTCCTTGGCGTATTTGGTCTTCTTCAACTCCGGGGCAAAGCGCCCGAAGTAAGAAGCCATGTTGCCAACGTCACGCTCGAGCATGCTGAACGCGTGGTTGTTGCCCGCCGCGTCCACTGCCTGCGGCAGATCGATGATCACCGGGCCGGTCGGCGTCAGCAGCACGTTGAACTCCGAGAGGTCACCGTGCACCAGACCGGTACACAACATCAGCACGATCTGCGAAATCAGGAACGCGTGATACTCGCGCGCCTGATCGGGCTCCAGCACCACGTCGTTCAGACGCGGCGCGGCATCGCCGTACTCATCGGCCACCAGCTCCATCAACAGCACGCCTTCAAGGAAGTCGTACGGTTGCGGAACCCGAACGCCAGCGCCGGCCAGCCGGAACAGCGCGGCGACCTCAGCGTTCTGCCAGGCGTCTTCGGTTTCTTTCTTGCCGAACTTCGAGCCTTTGGCCATCGCTCGAGCCTGTCGGCTGTTGCGAACCTTGCGACCTTCCTGATACTCGGACGCCTGGCGGAAACTGCGTTTGTTCGCCTCCTTGTAGACCTTTGCGCAACGTAACTGATTGCCGCAGCGCACCACATAAACAGCTGCTTCTTTACCACTCATCAGTGGGCGCAGCACTTCGTCGACCAGACCGTCCTCGATCAGGGGTTCAATGCGTTTTGGAGTCTTCATCAGCTTTTATTGTGGGTCCTTTATTACCAAACACGCGAATGTCACTCGTTATACGGCAATCCTCGCGCTTCGGGGAGGGGTTGCCGACCTGTGAACCTCATGAATGCACACACTGTGCCGAAAAATCGACCGCAGCGAATCATAGCTGAGCCGGTGGTAAATGTTGGTAAACGGTGTTGAGGGCATTTGCGACAGAATCTGACATCGGGTTTTCAGGCCCTTGCCCCTCACCCCAGCCCTCTCCCGAGGGAGAGGGGGCCAACCGAGTCGTCTTGCGTCCTCCATCGACCTGATATTCCTTACCGATTATGGATTCGGTAAAACCAGATCAGGTCGGTGTATCTCTTAAGCATCCCCCAATCGGTCCCCTCTCCCCCGGGAGAGGGCTAGGGTGAGAGGCTTTTCTAGCGCTCAATTATCGCAGTAACACCTTGCCCCCCCGCCGCGCAGATCGAAATCAACCCCCTTCCCTGCCCCGCCACATCCAGCAACTTCGCCAGATTCGCGACAATCCGCCCGCCAGTCGCGGCAAACGGATGCCCCGCCGCCAGTGAGCTGCCTTTGACGTTGAGGCGACTGCGGTCGATAGCACCCAGCGGCGCATCGAGCCCCAGACGGGTTTTGCAGTACTCGGGATCTTCCCAGGCCTTGAGCGTACACAACACCTGCGCGGCGAACGCTTCATGAATTTCGTAATAGTCGAAATCCTGCAAGGTCAGGCCGTTGCGCGCCAGCAACCGGGGGACCGCGTACACCGGCGCCATCAGCAGGCCTTCGGCGCCGTTGACGAAGTCCACCGCCGCCGTTTCGCCATCGCGCAGGTAGGCCAGGATCGGCAAGCCACGCTCGTTCGCCCATTCCTCACTGCCAAGCAGTACCACCGATGCACCATCCGTCAGTGGTGTGGAATTACCCGCCGTCAGCGTGCCTTTGGCGCTTTTCTCGAAAGCCGGTTTCAGCGCGGCGAGTTTTTCCAGGGTCAGGTCCGGGCGCAGGTTGTTGTCACCGGTCAGTCCGAGGAACGGCGTCACCAGATCGTTGTGCCAGCCTTCGCCATAAGACGCGGCCAGTTTGTGATGACTTTCGAGGGCCAACTGATCTTGATCTTCGCGAGCAATATTCCAGGTCTGCGCCATCAACTCGCAGTGTTGGCCCATCGACAGGCCAGTGCGCGCTTCGCCGTTGCGCGGAAATTCCGGGATCAGGTGTTGCGGGCGCAGTTGCAGAAACGTTTTCAGTTTTTCGCCGGTGGTCTTCGCACGGTTGGCTTGCAGGAGGATTTTGCGCAGGCCTTCGCTGACGCTGATCGGCGCGTCGGAAGTGGTGTCGACACCGCCGGCAATGCCGCAATCGATCTGGCCGAGGGCGATTTTATTGGCCACCAGCAACGCCGCTTCCAGCCCGGTGCCGCAGGCTTGCTGAATGTCATAGGCCGGGGTGGCTGGTGACAGGCGTGAGCCGAGCACGCATTCGCGGGTCAGATTCATATCCCGTGACAATTTAAGCACCGCGCCCGCCACCACTTCGCCAATGCGCTGGCCGTGCAGGTTGTAGCGTTCGATCAGGCCTTCGAGGGCTGCGGTGAGCATCGCCTGATTACTGGCCGCGGCGTAAGGGCCATTGGAACGGGCGAAGGGGATACGGTTACCGCCGATGATCGCGACGCGGCGCAGCTGACTCATGAAAAGCTCCTGTTTGGATTCCAGATTCACATAGCCCCCTGCGGGAGCTGGCGTGCCAGCGATGGGGCCGGCACATCCAACACATTCATTGGCAGACAGTCCGCCATCGCTGGCAAGCCAGCTCCCACAGGGGCATTGGTCTACTCTGCTGTTCTAGCGTAGGCCTTATTGCGTGGATCGAACGATCGATTGCCTTGGGCAGTCCACACTTTGAACCCCAACTTCTGGAGAGCGTTCCATGTCTGACCGCTATATCGACTTCGCCAACTCGTCCATCGGCCATCGCCTGGTCGGGGCCTTGGGCCTGCCGTCGCCGGTGCGACTGGAGCGCTGGCAGGCCGGGCGCCTGCGGCCTGTGGAAGGTGCGCTGCTGATCGGGGGTGGCCCGTTGACCGAGCGCATCAGTGCTTTCGCCAACCGTTTGACCGAGGGGATTTACCGTTACGGCGAGCAACCGGCGACGGCCACTGAGTGGATTCCGGGCCTTGGCCCAAAACTCAAAGCGGTGGTGTTTGACGCCAGTGACTTGCAGCACACCGACCAGCTCAAACAGCTGCGCGAGTTCTTCCAGCCCCTGATGAAAAACCTTGAGCACAATGCCCATCTGGTGATTCTTGGCCGGGCGCCGGAAGGCTTGCGCGATCCGTTCGCGGCCAGCGCCCAACGTGCACTGGAAGGTTTCTCCCGCTCGCTGGCCAAGGAATTGCGCAGCGGCGGCACGCTGCAATTGATCTATGTCGGCGAAGGCGCTGAGGATCAACTGGAAGGGCCGCTGCGGTTTTTCCTGTCGCCCAAAAGTGCCTTTGTCTCCGGGCAAGTGATTCGTCTGACCGCGTGCGCAAAACAGGTAACGGACTGGACGCGGCCACTCGCCGGGCGCAAGGCGTTGGTCACCGGCGCGGCGCGCGGTATTGGCGCATCGATTGCCGAGACCCTCGCGCGCGATGGCGCTGACGTCATCCTGCTCGACGTGCCACCGGCCAAGTCCGATCTGGAAGCCCTCGCCGCACGCCTGGGTGCTCGTAGCATCACCCTCGATATCTGCGCCGAAGATGCCGCCGCGCAATTGATCGGGCAGTTGCCGGACGGCCTCGACATTCTGGTGCACAACGCAGGGATCACTCGCGACAAGACCCTGGCCAACATGACCCCGGAATTCTGGGACGCGGTGCTGGCGGTCAACCTCAACGCCCCGCAGGTACTGACCAAGGCCCTGCTCGACAGCGGCACCTTGCATGACGATGCGCGGGTTGTGCTGTTGGCCTCTATCAGCGGCATCGCCGGTAATCGCGGGCAAACCAACTATGCCGCAAGCAAGGCCGGTTTGATCGGCCTCGCGCAGGCCTGGGCACCGACGTTGCAGGAGCGCGGCATCAGCATCAACGCCGTGGCCCCGGGATTTATCGAAACCCAGATGACCGCACACATCCCGTTTGGCCTGCGTGAAGCCGGCCGACGCATGAGTTCGCTGGGCCAGGGCGGCTTGCCGCAGGACGTCGCCGAAGCCGTGGCGTGGCTGGCGCAACCGGGCACCGGCGCGTTCACCGGGCAGGCGCTGCGCGTCTGTGGGCAAAGTGTTCTGGGGGCATAGGCATGAGCATCGAATGGCACACGCTGGACCGCGAACCGAGTTTGCCCGGGCTATACGCACGGGCAGCAACACGCCGCAAGATCACCGGCACGCAACTGCCCGACAGTGGTTTGCGCTGCTGGGTCGATGTCGACCGCAAACGGCTGGCGGACTATCGCAAGGTCTGCGGTTTTAACGACGATGGTCTGCTGCCGCCGACTTATCCACACATCCTCGCGTTTGCCTTGCAGATGCAATTGCTGACGGCCAAGGACTTTCCGTTTCCGCTGTTGGGGTTGATTCATTTGCGCAACCGCATTCGCGTGCTGCGGCCGATGGGCGGGATCAGCCGGGCACAAGTCAGCGTGCGCGTACACAACCTGCAACCGCATCCCAAAGGGGCTACGTTCGATCTGTTGACCACCCTGGACGATCAGCTCGGGCCGCTGTGGGAAGCCGAAAGCCAGATGCTCTGTCGCGGTGTGAAACTCGACGGTGAGGCCGTCGATCAGCGCTGGGAACCGTCGCAAGCGCTGACTGAAGTGGCGCACTGGAAAGCACCGGCAGACATCGGCCGGCAATACGCCAAGGTGTCCGGTGACTACAACCCGATTCACTTGAGTGCGGCCAGCGCCAAGCTGTTCGGTTTCCCTACGGTCATTGCCCATGGTTTGTGGAACAAGGCTCGGACACTCGCGGCATTGGCGGATCATTTGCCCAAGGCCAATTTCGAAGTCACCGTGCACTTTCGCAAACCGGTGCGATTGCCGAGTGAGGTGACATTGCTCGCGAGCGAGGCAGGGTCCAGCGGCCAATTGCGACTGGTGGGCGCGGGAGACCTTGAGCACATGGTGGGTAGTTGGCAGCCGATTAGCTGAATGCCATTCCGGTCGTGACGGGGGGCAAGCCTGTAAATTGTGTATATATCACTTAAGTTTTTGCGCGCTCTGCCCCCCGATCCGGCAAACAACCAGCCTTGATTTTCAAGGCTTTTTTTTGGGCGTTTATATCGTGGGTATTAGTCCTTAGGCGCTGAACAGCGCCTTCTATATAAAGGCGTTAATACCAACTTGAGAATGGTGCGAACCCTGCCCCCGGACTGAGATTGACACAACGGACGAGGCATCACCGACAACAGATCGGCGAGCCATCGAAGACGACGAACGTTGTGACAGGTGCAGGTACTCGATCATGAAAACTCAAAACGTGTGGTGCAAATCGGCAATCGCTCTGGCATTGATGCTTTCCCTCGGCCTCACCGGTTGCAGCAGCGGCGGTGGCGGTCACAAGAGCACTCCGGGCAGCTCTTCGTCGGACAGCGCCGCCGGTACCGATGGGACTGGCGGAACGGGTGGAACAGGCGGAACCGGTGATACTGCCGGCACTGGCGGCACTGGCGGCACTGGCGGAACCGGTGACACTGGCGGCACTGGCGGCACTGGCGGAACCGGTGACACCGCCGGAACGGGTGGCACAGGCGGCACTGGCAATACCGGAGGCACAGGCGGCACAGGCGGCACTGGCGGCACAGGCGGACCCGGTGATACCGCCGGCACGGGTGGAACCGGGGGGACCGGGGGAACGGGTGGCACCGGCGGTACTGATCCTACCAATCCGACAAACCCTACAAACCCGACAGATCCAACCAATCCAACGAACCCGACAGATCCAACCAACCCGACTAATCCCCCTCCAGCGCTGGTGACCACCACCCTCGTGCAGGATGTCGGTAAAACAGTCAGCGGCGTCGGCGATGGTGTTGGCCAGGTGGGCGACTCCCTGAGCGGCGCGCCAATCGTCGGCGGCGTAGTGCAGAGCGCGGCCAACACTGCTGGCAACGTCGTCACCACACTGGGTGATGGCGTAACCAACGGCATTGGTAAACTGGCGACTGATCCAAAAGGCCTCACCACTACCGTCTCTTCGGTCGGCGGCGTTGTGCAGGATGTCGGTGACGGCGTCTCCGATCTGAGCGGCAAACTGGCGACTGCAACCAATCGCGTCCCGGTGGTCGGCGGCGTGGTCACCAAAGTGGCTCCGTTGCTCGATGGCGTAGGCGTGAAAGTCACCATGCTCGGCGACACGTTGAACACAACACTCAGTACCGGCCCAACCAGCCAACTGACCAATACCGTTGGCGGCAAACTGGTGCCGGTGATTGCCATGGTTGAAAGTACGACTGACAAAATCGGTAGCGCCACCGGCCTGGGCACTCCGCTCAAAGGTGTGATCTCGCAAGTCGGCGGCGCGGTGAATGGCTTGGGTGGCAAGGTCACCGACGCCGGTCATGGCAATGCCCTGACCAACACCCTCGGCGGTGCGCTGAGCAATACCGGCACAGCCGTTGGCAAGGCCGGTGGCCTGGTGTCCAACGGCACCGGCTCGGGTACCGGTGGTATCGGCGGTGTCGGGGGTGTCGGGGGTGTCGGCGGCGCTGTGGGTGGGGCTGTCAGTGGTGTCGGCGGCGCTGTCGCAGGTATCGGTGGGGCGGTCGGTGGCATAGGTGGTGCAGGCGGTGCCGGCAGTACCGTAGGCGGCGCTGTCAGTGGTGTCGGCGGCGCCGTCGCGGCGGTCGGTGGCGCTATCAGTAGCGGCAGTGTCGGTGGCGGTGGCGTCGGTGGGGTCGGCGGCGCTCTGGCCGGCACGGGCCTGCTGCAAACCGTCGGCGGCGCAGTGGCCAACGTCGGCGCAGGCTTGAATGCCGGCAGCACCAACGGCGTGGTCAGTGCAGGTGGTGTAGCGGCCGGTGGTTTGGGCAATACCATCGCCTCGATCAACACTGCACTTGGCGGATCGGGCACACCGATCACCGCTCCGACGTCAGCACTGGCCACCGTCGGTGCCACAGTGGGTGCTGGTCTGAACCCGGTTACCAGCGCGGTCACCAGCCTGACCCAAAATGTCGGCGCCACCACCGGGATCTCCGCACCTGTGGCCGGTCTCACCACCCAGGTCGGCGGCGCAGTCAGCAACATCGGCAACACAATCGCTGCCACCAACAACCCGGTCACGACAGCCGTCGGAGGTCTGGTCAACAACGTGGGGGCTACCGTCGGCGCCGTCGGTGGGCTGGTCGATGGCGGTGCCGGTGCAGGCACTACCGGCGGCACCACAACTGGCGGGCTGGGCGGCGTGCTCGGTGGTTTGACCGGCGCTCTGGGAGGCAATAAACGCTAAATTGCACCTGGCCGATTCGACGGCCTTACCTACAGCGCCTACGCTTGGTTGAGGGCGGAAGATTCCCACGAGTCTTCCGCTTTTTTCTTAGGAAAATCAGCCCTTCGCTGTGTTCTGACCATGGAGTGTCCTATGCGCGTTATGGCATCCCTGCTGTGCCTCAGTCTCAGTTCCTCCGCCCTCGCCGACACCCTCCCCAGCTTTCTCAATAGCAACGAAACCACCCGCAACCTGCCCGTGCCCAACCTGCCGGCCGACGCTTATCGCCCAAGCACCACGCCGCTGGAAGTGCCTGACCCCGGCGCTGCCGCGCAACCGTTGCAAATGGAGACCAAGGTCAATCTGAGGACCGTGCAGATCGAAGGCGGAACGATTTATCCGCTCAACGAACTGGCCGAAGTCTACAAGCCGCTGATCGGCCGCCAGACCCGCCTCGCCGACCTGATCGAGGCCACGCGCAACATCACCCGACGCTATCAACAGGACGGCTATCTGTTGTCCTATGCCTTCCTGCCGCAACAGAATTTCGACGACGGCGTGGCGCGCGTGGTGCTGGTCGAAGGCTACGTTCGCGATGTGCAGATGCAGGGCGATGTCGGTCGGGTCAAAGGCCTGCTCGACAAACTGGCGGCGAAAATCCAGGCCGAACGGCCGCTGACGCGCAAGACCTTCGAGCGCTACACCACGCTGATGACGCGCATCCCCGGCGTGACGATTCAGGCCCAGGTGCCGCCGCCCGGCACCACTGACGGCGCTACGACGCTGATCGCCGAGGCCAGCCGCAAACCGTTCACCAGCACGCTGAGCGCCACCGAAAACAACCGTAACGGCACGCAAGCATTGCTCGGTGTCAGCAGCAATTCGCAGACGTCCATGGGCGAGCAACTGACCCTCAGCGGCCTGTTCCCGCCGGGGGATGACCACGAACGTTACTATCGCCTCGACTACAGCCAGTTTCTCGATGCTGAAGGTACACAACTGAATCTGTCGGCCTCGCGCTACCGTGCCGACCCCGGTACCGAGGTGCTGGTCAACAATGGCGGCCGCCTCGATACCCATCGCGAAAACGACCGTTACTCGATCGGCTTCAGCGTGCCGTTGATTGCCTCCGCCAACGAACTGCTGACTGCCGGCTCGCGCCTGTACGCGGTCGACGACAAGACCCGCTACGACGGCATCAACTTTCCGTTCAGCACGGAATTCCGCACCGACATTCGCGCCCTCGCCTTCGAAGGTGACTGGCGCAAGGCCGATGCCCGCCAATTGCGCATCCTCAGCGCAGGCGTCTATCAGGGTTTCGACAGCCTGGGCGCGCACACCAACTTCGACGACATCGACCTGGACTTCTTCCGCGCGCGGCTCTCCGGTGTGCAGAGCGACAAATTCTTCGATAACTGGCAAGGCGTGCTGTCGGCGGCGTTGTACTGGAGCGACGACACCCTGCCCGACAGCGAGCGCGCCGTGTTCGGCGGGCAGAATTTCGGTCGCGGTTATCCCGATGACCAGGCGTCCGGCGACAAGGGTTGGGGGGTGGCTTACGAGGTCAACTACAGCTTCAACCGGGAAGGCAACTGGGTGCGCATCCTGCAACCGTACGTGGTGCTCGACCGCTCACGCAGCTGGTTCAATGATTTGCCGGTGCAGGCCAATAACCTGTCATCGACAGCGATCGGGTTAAGGTTTGGTGACGCCAAGTACTACAACATTGCGTTGGAGGCGGCGAAGGCGATGTCCGATGAGGCACTGGACACTTTCAATCGCAAACCGCGGTACAGCATCAGCTTCAGTTATCAGTTGTAGGGGGCAGACCAGTTTGTAGGGCTGACAGACCGCCATCGCTGGCAAGCCAGCTCCCACAGGTCATGCGCCAGTCTCATATCAGCGCGGACCCTGTGGGAGCTGACTTTGCCAGCGATGAACGATAACGCGGTGAACCTGCCGACCAGATCAGCCGCCCGATCCGCTGTCGACCTCCCCGCCCTCGTCCTGATCGAAATACTGCGGAATCTCATGCAGGTAGCTTTTCAGCCAGCGCTGCATGGCCAGTTCCCGTTCAGTCGGCGTCTGGGTTTGCACGACCGGCGAGGCAACCTTGTTGCGGCTTTGCAGCAGCAGCCAGCCTTCGGTTTCCTGTTGCTGGGCCGAGGCCGGGCCGGCATCGATGGCGTGGCTGGTCAGCGGCAGTGCCAGCAGGCCAACAAAAAAAATGGCAGCTCTCATCGCGGTCTCCTTACTTGAGCATCGCCGTGACGGCGGCGGTGGCCGGGCTCGGCACTTTGAGTTTTTCCGCGCGGCCCTGGGCTTCGCTGAACTGCGCAGGGCTCAGGCCGAGACGGCTGACCAGTTCGGCGGCGCGGTTCCAGTCGTCCTGATAAAGCAACAGCGTCACCAGGTTCAGCGCCGCCAACTGATCGCTCTGCTTGAGCTCCATGGCGGTGAGGAATTCGAAGCGTGCGTCTTCAATGCGCAACTGGTTGAGGTAAACCACCCCCAGATCATTACGGATTTTTTCGTCAGTCGGCGCCAGGCGTGCGGCGCGTTGCAAGTGCGCCTGCGCCTGGGCGTAGTCGGACCTGGCGGCTGCCAATTGGCCCAAGCCATGTTCGGCTTCGGCGGCCAGGCATGAACCGAGCAGGCTGCGATACAAAGGCTCGGCCTCGCTGCGACCGAGCAAGCGGTACGCCTTGGCCTTGCGCAGACGCACATCCGCGATGTTGTCCGGCAGGCTTTGCAGGTTGGCGAGGCTGGCGTGCAGTTTGCCGTCGCTGGCCATGTCATCGGCGAGGTTCAGCGACAGCTGTTGATCGGAATTCAACTTGGCGCAACTGGCGTTACTGGTCAGCGCTTGCCACGGGTTTTGCCCGGTGTTGGCACAGCCACCGAGCATCAGCAAACAGACACCTGCAATCATTGCTTTCATCACCCCTCCTTCAAGCCCCCAACGCCTTCGCCAGGGCGGTGAAGCCCGGGCCGGCCAGGACAATCAATAACGCCGGGAAGAGAAACAGCATCATCACGACGGACATTTTCGCGGACATTTTCGAGATGTATTCCTGCAGGCGCGTCAGGCGCCGGTCATCGAGCAGTTGCTTGAGCGACAGCAGCGATTTCATCGCGCCGCCGCCCTGATACAGCAGTTGCTGGAGGATCACGCAGGTGTCGGTGAACTCGTCGACCGCCAGCAACTGCGTGGCTTTGTTGAGTTCTTCGCCCAGTTCAAGACCAGAGTCGACCCGCGCCAGCACCAGACGTAATTCCTGGGTCAGCACCGGCAGCAACGCCTGACTTTCGTGGCTCAATACACGCAGCGCCTGCTCCACGGCCATGCCGGATTCGAAGAGGATGCGCAACAGCGGGATGAACGTGCTGATCTCGCTGGCCAGTTGTTTTTGCCGGCGAGCGACCGCGATCACCAACAGCCGTTTGGGCAACAGATAGCCCACGCCGAGGGCGAACAGCGGCGCGATCCACTGTTTTTCCACGGCGGGAAAAAATACCGCTTGCAGCAGCACGGTCAGCGCCAGCAGCAACAACGGCGAGCCAATCTGGCAGGCGGCGAACAGCGAGCGCTGACGGGCGCTGCGCCAGCCGAGACGGTTGAGCAGGGTCTGGGTTTCGTTATCGAGCTTGACGCTGTGCTGGCCGACTTTGCTCTCGCCAAGCACGTGCAGCAGATTGCCGAAGCGATTCTGCCGCAGCAGGTCGCCCTCCAGTCGCCGGCTGATCTGCTGGCTGCGGCGGCGCTGATCCAGCAGGCTGAAAAGCAGCAACAGCGCGGCGCCCAGCAAGAGCAAGGCGCTGATCATCAGTGGCGTCGTCATAGGCTGCGCAACATCCGCCAGAGCAACAGACTGCCGATCACCTGCATGCCGAACGCCGTGGCCAGCATCCGCTGCCCGGAAGGGTCGTGCCACATGGCGACCAGATAAATCGGATTGGCCATCAGGAAATACCCGGCCATGGTGATCGGCAGCAGGCCCAGCACCCAAGCGGTGAGGCGGGTTTCACCGGTCATCGCGCGTAACTGACGCGCGGCCTGATCGCGCTCGCGGATCATCTTGATCAGGTTTTCCAGCAGCTCGCTGGCGTTGCCGCCGTAACGATGATTGACCTTGAGGCCGAGGGCGAACAGGCGAAACTCGTCGCGCTCATAGAGTTCGGCCAGATCCGACACGGCGTCCGGCAGACTCACGCCCAACTGCACGCCGCGCTGCACACGGCCCATGGCATCCTTGAGCGGATCTTCACTGGCGTCGATGGCACCGAGCACCGCATCGGCGAGGGTACGTCCGGACTTCAGGCTGCGCACAGTGTGGTCGAGCAATTGCGGCAATTGTTCGATCATTCGCCGCAGCCGACGTTGATAGCGCCAACTGACATACCCGCGCAGGGCAAGCGGCGGCAAGACGAACAGCACCAGCAAGCCAACCAGCCCCGCCACGGCGAAACCGATGAGCATCGCAAAGGCCCACAGCAGCAACCAGAGGCCGATACGCTCGGTCGGCCGGCCCAGTCCCGCACGCAGAAACGCGCGTTCAAGCCCCGCCCAGCACGGTGCCTCCACCGTTAATGGCGGTTGCCCCTGATTCAGCCGATCAAGCACCCGTTCGGTCCCGCCCTGACGCCAGCCGCTGTAGAACAGCCGCAGCGACAACCCCAGCAAGGTCAGGCAAATCACGATCAGCAACAGCGGTTTGAGCATGCTGTGGGCCCTCAGTGCGCAAGCATCGGTTCACGGCGCAACTTGTCGCCCGCCGGGTTGACCGCCTCGCGCATGAAGCCGAAGCCTGTGCGGCGGTCGAGACGGAACAGCGTATTGGTGACGTAGACGTCATCGCGCACGCCGACCACCTCCACCACCTCACTGACGCAGCGACGGCCGTCCGGCATGCGCGTCAGTTGAATCACCACATCCAGCGCGGCGCAAATCATCTGGCGCAGGGTGCGTTCGGCGATGGTGCGCCCGGTCAGGCCGACCAGGGTCTCCAGACGCAGCAAGGCGTCCTGGGCATTGTTGGCGTGCACGGTGCTCATCGAGCCGTCGTGACCGGTGTTCATCGCCGTCAGCACATCGACCACTTCAACGCCGCGAATCTCGCCAAGGATGATCCGGTCGGGCCGCATGCGCAGAGCGTTGCGGATCAGGTCGCTGGCTTTCACCTCGCCATGGCCTTCGGCGTTTGGCGGCCGGGTTTCGAGGCGCACGACGTGAGGATGACCGAGCTGCAATTCGGCAACGTCTTCGATGGTCACCAGACGTTCATTAGGATTGATCAATTGACTGAGGATGTTTAGCAAGGTGGTTTTGCCGGTGCCGGTGCCGCCGCTGATGAGGATGTTGCAGCGCTTGCCCACCGCCTCCTGGATGAAGTCGAAGATCGCCTGATCGATGGTTTGCATTGCCATCAAGTCAGTGCTCTTGAGCATGTCCTTGCGAAATTTGCGGATCGACAGGCACGGCCCGTCGAGGGCAATCGGCGGAATGATGGCGTTGACCCGACTGCCATCGGGCAGGCGTGCATCAACCATCGGCGACGACTCATCGAGACGCCGACCCAGTGGCCCGAGAATGCGCTGCATCACCCGTTCAACGTGGTGCGCATCAATAAAGCGCAGGTCGCTAAGGTGCAGCACGCCGTCGCGTTCGATGAACACCCGGTGCGGGCCGTTGACCAGAATCTCGGTCACCGCGCTGTCGCGCAGCAGCACCTCCAGCGGGCCGAAACCGGTCAGCTCATCGACGATTTCTTCGGCCAGACGCTCCATCTCATAACGGGAAATCGCCAAATGCAGGCGCGCGATGTATTCGGCGACCTTGTCGATGACGAATTGCGAAAGCACCTGCCGCGAGCCTTCCAGCAGGTTTTTCCCTGACTCTTCGATGGCGTCGATGATGTAACGGTGCAGCACCAGTTTCAGGCCATCGTGATCGGTGTTGCCGGACGCGGGGCGCTGCGACCCGCCGAACAATTGCTCGCCGTTCATGAGGTGCCTCGCAAGCGGTCGAACCAGCTGACTTTGGGTTTGGCCAGGCCCTCGGAGCGTTTTGCCAGACGTTCGCCGAGGGTACGCAGGCTCTGGCTGATGGCTTCACGCGGGGCCAGTTCGAACAGGCTGACGCCCTGGTTTTTGGCGTTAAGGCGGACCTCCGGGCTGTAGGCCAGCACCGCGATTACCTCCAGGCCGAAGGTTTTGCCGAGGGTGTCGGAATCCGGTGCGACGTTGCGCAGGTAACGATCCACCAACAGCCGGCAGTGGTCGAGTTTCATGCCTTTTTCGCGCCACAGATTGAGCACCGCAAGGTTGCGCCGACAGTCGAGAACGTTCTGGTCGGTGTACCAGATCAGCTTGTCGCAATGGCTGACGAAGGTGCGCAGCGCTTCGCTGTCGGGCTGACCGGTGAGGTTGACCACGATGTGCTGGAAGTGCTGGCGCAAGGCACTGAGCAACATGTACAACTCGGCGGCGCTGGTGCGCTCCAGCGGCTCGTCGCCATTGGCGTAGGCAAGAATGCGCAGGCCCGCTTCGGCGCTGGTGAAGGCGCTGTCGATCAGGGTCGTGTCGAGCCGCCGCAAGTGACGCAGCGCATCGCCGAAATGGAACGAACTCTCGAGCCCGAGCAAGGCCAGACTGTCGCCGCGCGGCAGGCCCAGATCGAGCAGCAAGGTTTGCTGGCCGCTCTTCTGCACCACCAGCGCCATGTGGTTGGCGAGCAGTGCGCCGTCGGCGTTGCTTTGTACGCCGTAGAGCACGGTCAAACCACCGAGCTGAGTGCTCGGCGTCACCGCCGGCAGGCGTTTGCTCAGGCGTCGCACCAGCCCGGCCACTTCACTGGAGCGTGAACCGTAGGCGACAAAATCCCGCGCGCCGGCGCGCATTGCGTTGAGCACCAACTGATTGTCCATGCCGTCACCGAGGGCGACGATGGCGAGCATCGGCTTGGCTTCCAGCACTCCTTCGATCAGGGCGCTTTGCGCCACCAGATGATCACGATCAAGCCCCACGAACACCAGGCTGGCGAAGGTCACATCGACCAGCGCCAGCAACTCGTCAAGGCTGCCGCCACCGGCGCTGACCACTTGCCCCAGTGGCGCCAGCGCACCTTGCAGCCACTCAAGATCGGTGTCGTTACGGGTGATGGCGAGGAAGGTCTGACTCAGGTTCTGGCTCATTGCGATAATCCGCTGCGTTTATCGAAGTTGCCGTTTTCGAGGAAGTACAGGCGATACCAGTTCGGGTCGTAGTTGCGCAGTTTTTCCCCCGGCAGCGAAGGCAGCGGCGCATTGGCAGCCAGTGGCTGCACCAGGTGCGGGGTGACGATCATCAGCAACTCGCGCTCTTCGCGATTGATCGACGAGTTGCGGAAAAATGCGCCGAGGACCGGGATGTCGCCAAGGCCGGGAAACTTGTTCACTTCAGAGGCGTTGCGCGTGCTGATCAACCCGCTGATCACAAAGCTTTCACCGTCGGCCAGAGAGATGCTGGTGTCGGTGCGGCGGATGGTGAATGCCGGCACGGTGGTGCCGCCGATGGTCACGCCATTGTTGTAGTCCAGCTCGCTGACTTCAGGGGCGACTTTGAGCGCGATGCGGTTGTTGCTGACCACGGTCGGGGTCAGCGTCAGGCGGATGCCGAACTCCTTGTATTCGATGGAGTAACTGTTGCTGTTGGCGCTCGGCACCGGGATCGGAATCTCACCGCCAGCAAGGAAGCTCGCGCTCTGCCCGCTCAACGCCACCAGACTTGGCCGCGCCAGGGTGTAGGCAAAACCGCTGCCTTCCAGCGCATTGACGATGCCGAGAAATTTGCTGCTGCCGCCGCCCCAGACAATGTTGAACGCGTCGTTGACCAACGGAATGCTCGGCGCAATGACCGGCACCGTACCCGGCCTGACTACGGTGCCTGGCACCGTGCCCGGGCCGCCGAACAGGAAGTTGTTGGAGCCTTTACCGTAGATCGAGGTGCCGGCCTCTTTCAGTTTGGTGCGGCTGACTTCGACAAAACGGATGTCGGTCTGTACTTGCGACGGCAGGTTCAAGTCGGCGCTTGCCGGTAACGCAACAGCGGTCATCGCCGCACTGGCCTTGCCCTGCACAAACACCATGCTTTGCAGCGGCGCGCTGGCACAGGCACTCCAGATCATCAACGTGGTGGCGCCGGGCGCGACGCCGGTGAGCAACACCCCTTGATCGCCGGTCACGCGCACATCGGCGATTTTCGGGTCACCCACCGCCACCCGAGTGATGGGCACGGGTGATTGCAGCGCTTGTTGCAGGCCTTCGCCGACTTCCAGTGTCGCCGGCAACGGACCGAGCGCGGCGCAGTTGCTGGCGGCGGCAGTGCCGATCGAGGCGACGCTCAGCAGCGAGACTCGAAACAGGCCGTTGAACAGAGGCGTAAAGCGTTTGCGCATGTAAAGGCGTCCTTGCTCGGATCAGGGAGTGGGTTGGGCGGTGTCTGCACCGCGGATGACTTCCACGGCGGGTTTGCGCGCAGCCGGTTGGCCGGCCACAGCGACGGGCCTGGGCGGGGGTGTCAGGGACAATTGGCTGAACTCGAGCAAATCCCGACGCGGTGTATCGAGCCGTGTGGCCACATCGTTTTCGCCGGCCCAGTATTTCGCCAGTTGCTGCTCATCGGCGCTGCGCACAGCGAGGCGTAGCACACCGGCGCCCGACGCCAGCATCAAACGACTGAGCAACGGTTCCGGCACCGCAAGCACCACGCTGCGCGCGGCCAGGCGTTGTTGTTCCTGTTTTAGGCGCTCTTCCTCGGTACGCGTGGGGCTGGCGGGTTGACCCTCGTTGGTCAGGCCCATCTGGCTGCCGACGACCAGCACGCGCACCGCTGGCACCACCAGTTGCGCCGAGGCCTGCGAGTTGCTTTCGTCCTTGCGCAGAAACAGCAGCACATCGACGTAATCGCCGGGCGCCAATTGGCCACCGGCGTTAATCACTTCATCCACCGCCACGGCCAACGCGCGTTCGCCAGGGCGGATCATGCGTGCCAGTTGGCTGCCCGCTTCGAAGCTTTCTTCACTCAACCAACTACCGGCGCTCAACGGGCGCCAAGGCGTGCGGCCGATCACCTGGTCGACACCGCCAAGGCTGCCGGCGGGAGCAGTGCGCAGTTTTTCCACCGCGACATCGGCCGCGGTGATTTTCACGAACGGCGCGATATCGCGCAGCAGGACAACAACGGGTTGGCGGGTCGGGTCTTCAACCGGTGTCGCAGGCGCAACGTTCGGTGCTACGACAGCTACAGCAGCGGGCGCTGCGGCCGGTTCAACGGCCGGTTGACGGCTCAAAGTCAGCCCCCAGTATCCGGCGAGGATGGCGCCTAGCAGCAGCAATCCGGCCAGACCCAAAGTGACGCGACTGTTCATGACGGCTCTCCCTTTCCTGCTGCGTTGTGTCTTTTGCAATGACCCGTGTATCCATCGAGACAAATTCGCAATCAGGCAGCTATGAACAAGTAACTATTTCGCTATTTGACGGTAGCGCAGCGCGAACAAAACGCCATTAAACACGCTCAAATATCCGCGAAAATCAGAGGGCTAACGCGCCAAACGTCGTTTTATGCCGTTAAACCGCGCACCTCTACTAAAGCGTTAATTCGTTCTTACAGTTGTTGGGGCAGGAAATGCCGACAATGCTGATGCTGGCACAGGGAAATCATGTTGCGAACGCGCAACACCTGGTGCGCTCAAGGAGAATCCTCATGTCGTATTCCCGCGTTGTTGCGAAAATCAAATCCGAATTCGCGTTCTTCAAAAACCTGGCCAAAGACACTGAGGGTGCTTCGGCTATCGAATATGCGCTGGTGGTTGGTCTGGTGGCGCTGGTGATTGCTGCGTTCGGGAACGGCATCGGCACGCAGGTCACCAGGATTTTGACCGCTATCCAAACCGCGCTGACACCCGCCGTCACCGGCAGTTAACTTGTCAATGCAGCCATTGGGTTCTAACGTCAGCACTTAGTCCATTGCAGGTGTTGCCCATGAACTCTTCACATACTCCGCGCCAGCAGTTGCTCCTCGTCGACGATGAAGAGGACGCACTGCTGGAGCTTGCGGAGTTGCTGGAGGGCGAAGGCTTCACCTGTCACACCGCAACGTCGGTGAAGCTCGCCTTGCACCATCTCACCCGCCATCCCGATATCGCCTTGGTGATCACTGATCTGCGCATGCCGGAAGAAAGCGGGATGTCGCTGATCAAGCGTCTGCGTGAACACACCTCGCGCCAGCATTTGCCGGTGATCGTCACGTCCGGGCATGCGGACATGGAGGATGTCAGCGACATGCTGCGTCTGCAGGTGCTGGACCTGTTCCGCAAACCGATTTATCACGTGCGCTTGCTGGAAACCCTCGACAACCTGTTTCCCAAGTCGAAGATCTCTATCGGTTGAGTTGCGGCGGTTGAGGTAGGTGACCCCGCGCAAGAGCGGGGTCGACAAGGGTCAGTGCGCGGTCACGCGTTGACGTCCCGAGTTGCTCGGTGACAACGCCAAAGCCAATTGGGTGCGGTTGTGCATATGCGTCAGGCGCAGCACCTGCGAGACATAGAGTTTTACCGTGTTTTCGGTAATCCCCAGTTCACACGCGATCTGGTAGTTGGTCTGGCCCTTGCCTACCAACCGCGCGACATCGAGCTGGCGTGGCGACAGCTGATTGAAAATCGCCGGTATCTCCAGCCCTTCGACATTACCCGACGCTTCGTCACTCACCGTGGCAGGACCGCGGCGGACTTTGTCGAGGTCCTGGTAAAGGTCGTCAATCGACTCGGACAGGTATTGCAGCTTCTGATTCAGATGGCCCAGTTGCAGGGTTTTCTGCCGCTCTTGCAGTGCCACTTCCTGGCGTTGCAGACCTTCGAGCAGTTCGTCCAGATCAATCGGCTTCTGGTAGTAGTCGGCAATCCCGGCGCGCAATGCCTTGATCACGTCCTGCTTGTCGGCGCGCCCCGTGAGCATGATGGCTTCGAAAGCACGGTGCTTGCCCGACAACCGTTGCAGTTCCTGCACCAGTTCAATGCCGTCCATGTCCGGCATATGCAAGTCACACAACACCAGGCCGATGGCTGAGTCTTCGATGAATTGTTCGATCGCCTGCTTGCTTGATTCGCAAGGCACGCAACGATAGCCGCTGCTCTCGAGGAATTCGCAGAGTTCTTCGACAACCAGCGGCTGATCGTCGACTACCAGAACCTTTATTGCAGACGTAAGCTTGTTCACTTGCCACTCCATGCCCAGGCCAAAGGCTGACCGTTCCTGTACTTACAGCGCAATGCTGTACAGCGTTGCTTTGAAAGTAGACGCACTTTCTGACTATGTACATAGCAGTAGTGGCAAGGGACGACTAGTGGAACCAGAGCAGAGCGAGAATTGTTCCAGCCAGCACGAACGGTGCAAATGGCAGCTTTTTTGACATCTCTGGTGCCATATATCGAAGATGTTCTCTAAGTCCTTGACGCATATGCAGCCAGAGTTTTGGCACCAGCAGTATCCACAGGGCGCTGGTCAGCGCTGCACCGATAAATACCCCGAGCAAGTGCGCACCGTCCGTCGCAATGGCCAAGGCTGTCATTAATTTCACATCGCCCGCGCCAAAACGTTTCAAAATACAACCGGGAAGAGTAAGCACCAGCGCCAGCAATACTGCCCAGCCGCCTTGTGCCGCATCGGCCCCGATCCAGGTGTGACCGGTCAACAGCAAGTACGCCGCGGCGAGGCTGCCGACACCCAGCGTGAGGGCGTTGCCAATACGCCGTTGCCGGGCATCCTGCGCCGCGCATAGCGCCAGCCAGATCAGTAGGACAAAGCTGTGCATGCGGTAAAAAACGTCCGTTTTGGCCGAATGATTCTATGCTGACATTACGTAGTGAATGTCAGGGTAGACGCAGTCATGAAATCCGGCCTCCCCCGCAAGCAAAAAGGCGCAGTCGCCATCGAGTTCGCCTTGGTCTTCATCATCTTTTTTGCTGTGTTTTATGGCCTGGTCAGCTACAGCTTGCCGCTGTTGCTGATGCAGTCGTTCAACGAATCGACGGCCGAGGCTGTGCGGCGCAGCGTGGCGCTTGATCCGGCCACCGACAATTACCCCACCGTCGTCACCACCACTGCCAGAACCGAACTGGCCAGACAACTGGCCTGGCTACCCGGCGCCTTGGACTTCAACGCCACCTCGGACAGCACCATCACTTACGTCGCAGGCGTGCTGACCGTAACCATCCACTATCCCACCAGCAAATTGAATCAGGCGCTGCCGTTCCTGGTGCTGCCGGGGATCGGTTCAGTGCCGCGCCTGCCAGCGACATTGAGCGCCTCGTCGAGCCTGCAATTTTGAATACGGGTGACAAGCTGTTCGCCCGCCTGCTCAACCGACAACCCGGCCCGTCTCAGCCTCTGAACAATCCTGTCGTGCCAGGCGTCGGCTTGCAGCTGTATCTGGATGACGACGGCCACGTCGAGCATTTGAGCGGACCATTGCGCCATTTGCTTGCGCAACAAAAGCCCGGCAGCCATACCGCGTCGCTGCTCGAATATTTATTGCCGCACAGCCGCCTTGCGCTGGAAGGTCGACCGTTCGACTGGCAAGGCCAACTGCTCGACCTGGATTTTTTCAGCCTGGCTGGCCTGCCATTGCATTTGCGCGGCTGGGTGCAGGCGCAAGGTGACGGCTGGCTTCTGCAATTGCTGGACATCAGTGACCTGCTCGGCGAACGGCGGCAGGCGCGCAGCCGTGAGCAATGCCAGTGGCTGGCCACACAGGTTCGCGATCAACTGCGTCTGGGCAGCCTCGCCCGCCTTCCGCAGATGCTGAGCGAACAGCTGCAACGCTTGGGTCAGCACTTGCGCATTCCCAGCGTGGCGGTGGCCCTGCTCGATGAGCAGGGTCAGGGCTGGCAGATTCATCAGTACTACGCGGCGCCGAATGCACCGCAGGTGTGGCGTGATCAGCAGCGCCTGGGCACCGCCCTCGACAGCCTGAACGGCGCCCTGCCGCAACGTTTGCTGGCGAGCGAGCAGCCGCGACTGAGTGCGTTGCTCGGCCCGAACGAAGGTTTTGCCGTGCCCTACCGCGACGCTCAAGGCGTGGCGGCATGGTTGCTGTGCGCGGACTATAACGCGGCGCAACAGGTGCCCGACCTGAACGATCACGACTGGCTGTTGTTGGCTGCCGCCGTCGCCGCGCCTTTGTTGGAGCGACTGCGCGAGCACCGTCATCATCAACAGCTGGAACGACTGGAACTCCTCCAGGCATTGCTCAGCACCGGTTGGTGGGAAGTCAGCAGCGCCAGCGCCGAAGTGCAACTGGCGCCGATACTGGCTGAGCACCTCGGCCTGCAGGCCGAGCGCATCTCGATCGAGGACTGGTTCAGCCACGTGCATCCCGCCGACCGCGATGAGCTGCGCAGCCATCTGCAAGCCTTGCAGGATGACGGCACCCCGCTGGAATTGTGCGTGCGCCTGCAAACCAGCGATCAATCGTTGCCGCTGTGGTATCGCCTGCAAGGCCGGTCGCTGGGCATCGGTGCCGAGCGCCGACTGGTAGGGTTCATGCTCGACATCAGCGACATCAAGAATCAACAGCAGCAGGCCGCCGCTGCTCATGCGCGACTGGACAATCTGATCGCCAGTTCACCCGCGGTGATTTACGTGCAGCGCTACGTAGAAGGCGCGCTGCAACCGACGTTTTTCAGCGCCAGCCTGCAACCCTTGCTCGGGTGGAATCTCGCCGATTGTGCCGATGGTCGACTGGTGGAGCACGTCCACCCCGAAGACCGTCCGCGCTATTTCGAACGCACTCGCCAGTTGCTGCGTGAAGGCTCGGTGAGCGCTCGTTATCGGGTGATCGACCGTCAGGGTCAGGCGCACTGGTTGCTCGATGAAGCCAAACTGCTGCGCGACGATCTCGGCCTGCCCGTCGAAGCGGTGGGCCTGTGGCTGGACGTCACCGAAGCGACGCTCGCCGCCGAGCAGGTCAAGGCCAGCGAGGAGCGCTACCGGATTCTGGTCGAAGATTCGCCGGCGATGATTTGCCGCTACCGCCCGGACCTGACACTGACCTTCGGCAACCGGCCGTTGGCGACTTATCTGGAGTGCGCGCCGGAGCAGTTGCCCGGGGTGAATCTGGGCAACTGGATGTCTGACGAACAGCGCGAAGCCTTTGTTCAGCGCCTGGCGCAACTGACCCCGGAACTGCCGGTGAGTACCGCCGAAATCAATCTGCGCCTGCCCGGTCGCGAGCATGCGTGGTGGGTCTGGTCGGATCGTGGCGTGTTCGATGAGCACGGGCGTTTGCTCGAAGTGCAAGCAGTGGGCCGCGACAACACCGAAGTGCGCCGCTCGCAGCAGCAACTGACGCAGAGCGCAAAAATGGCCACCCTCGGCGAAATGGCCACCGGCCTGGCGCACGAGATCAATCAGCCGCTGAACGTGATGCGCATGGCCATCGTCAATGTACTCAAGCGTTTGAGCAACGGCGATGTGCAGATCGACTATCTGACCGACAAGCTCAAACGCATTGACGCCCAGGTGCAACGGGCGGCGCGAGTGGTGGATCACATGCGTGTGTTCGGCCGCCGCTCGGAAATCGAACAACACCCCTTCAACCCCCTCGATGCCATTGAAGGCACGCTGGCGCTATTGTCCGAAGGCCTGCGCGGCAAAGGCGTCGAGTTGCGAATCAAAGAGGCTGGCTTTGAGGTTCAGGTGCGCGGTTACGTCGATCAGCTTGAGCAAGTGCTGATCAACCTGATGGTCAATGCCCGTGACGCCCTGCTCGGCAAGCGTGAGACCCATCGCGACTTTCAGCCATGGATCGCCGTGCACGCCGAGTGCGACGAGCATGTGGTGCGGCTGTGGGTCGAGGACAACGGCGGCGGCATTGATCCGCGCCTGCTGGAGCGAATCTTCGAGCCGTTTTTCACCACCAAACCCGTCGGCGTCGGCACCGGTCTGGGCTTGTCGGTGAGTTACGGCATCATCGAAAACATGGGCGGGCGCCTGAGCGTGCGCAATGGCGACGAGGGTGCGCGGTTCTGTATCGAGCTACCGATTGCACCCAGCGATCAGATCACCAGATAGGCTCTGCCCGTCTGCCCGCACGTCATGTTGGCGCCCACATCGACGTCCATCAGATTAATGCCCAGGCTTTTCAGCAGGTTGTTGAGCAGGGGGTCGAGCAGCGGCGATATCAGCCCGGTCACCACTGGCAACAGACGATTGGTGACATCGCTGATCAAGGACGCCACGCCCGTCACGATAGCGCCCAGCGGGTTGCTGCCCACCGGTCTGTAGACGATCAGGTTGATGCCCGCCAGGCTATTGGCCAGGCTTGCAACGATATCGTTTGTCGGTACCACCGCCTGAATACTTGGCGGCAGTTTCAGGTTGGCCGGGGTGGCGAACGGCGTGGCGCTGGAAAACAGCAAGTCCTGCGAGTTTTGCGCAACGCTGGTGTCGAGTTTGATCCCGATTCCACCGGCGCGATATGGCACATGGGTGGCGGGATTGCACGAGCCAATCCCGAGAATCTTGTGACACGTGACAGTGCCAAGATCGATCAACGGCAGCGGCATGACCGTCGGCTCGGCGACCGACGAGAAAGCGTTGATCGGGTCGATCTGGCCGACCTTGAGATCGGCGATAGAGGTAATGGTGTGGGCGGTCAGGCTTTTCGTACCCGTGCTGCCGGTCGGGCAACTGTAATCAGTGACATAACTCTTCGCGCCGCCGGCATCGAGGGCAATATCGATTCGCGGGGATGGCAGCAATTTCGGATCAAGCTGTTCGCAACCAGCGCCCAGCAAACACAACACGGAATTAAGCGTATCCACCAGATTCAGGCTCAACAGCGCATTCAACGTCGGGGTCAATGTGCCGACTAATCCCAGCACTGCGTTGGCCAACCCGGTGACCCCCGTAAGCACCGGCAGATTGACTGACAACATCGTACGAACTTGCGCCGTGCGCACAAAGATCCGGTCCGGCCCCAGCGGGTTGGCCTTGGCTCGGGCCGGGTCGCCAATCGCGGAAAACTGCGGTGGTTCGATCACTTTCACCCGCACCGTAACGTTCGCCAACCCCGGCAGATTGATCGGCAACGTCGCCGCTACCGCGCTTTTGCTGTTGGCCAGTTGCACCACGCCCTGTATCAGTTGCAGCAGTTGCAGATTGGCATCCAGCCCGGCCGATGTGGTGCCGGTCTGCAATTGCAGAATCTCGCCGAGCCTGACCGGCGCCGCGTTGATCGCGGCCACTTGCAGCGCGCCGAGCGCGGTGATCACTTCAGCGGTCGCGCCGTTGAGTTGCGCCACTGTCGCAGCGGCTTGAATCAGTTGCGTGACCGAGGCTTGAGTGTTGAGCAATTGGCTGTAGTTGCCGGCCGCGACATTGAGGTTGATCGCCAGTTGATCAAGGTATTTGAGCAGGTTGATATCAGTCTTCAACAGTCCATCCCAGCCCAGCGCGGTGAGGTTGACGTTGCCACCGAGCAGTCCCGAAAACAGCGGGTTGAGAATATTCGACTGAGCGGTATCGATGCTCGCCAGATTACTGCGAATGTTCAGTTGGGCGACGGTCGGCTGCGGTTTTGCGGCAACGGCGGAAGCCTGCAAGGTAGTGTTCTGGCTGACCGATGCCCCCGAGAACAACGCGCGTATGCCACGGGCGAAACTGGTGGTCACCGTGCGACTGGCCGCAACCCGGACCGCGGCCGACTGAGCCGCATCAGCGGTGAACGTGCGCATCCCGTCGGCACCGGTCAGCAAAGTGCCACAACTGGTCGCCAGGGTATTGGCGGTATCGACGGTGTAACCATTGCGCACGGCGCTTTGCCCGGCGTAAGTAGCTGCCGTCAGGCCAGGCAGGCAATGGCCACCGCGACTCACCGCTTCCAGGGCGGCGTTATCCACCACGCGCTGCAGTTTGCGCTGCTCCATGTACAAGCGGCCGGTATCGACCACCAGCAACATCATCAACACCGCAACGCCGAGGGTCATTGCCGCCGTCAGACCGATCGCCCCGCGCTGTCGGGCCGGGCTGTTGAATTGTGAACGAGGGAACATCGCGCACTCCTTTGCCGGCGCACCGCCGAGCGCAACCTCCATGGGTGGATTTGAGTGTAGACGGGGCCCGGCGAGGCTGCTGGCACCAAGCCAGTTCTGTCATCACAAAACACAGTGGGAGCGAGCTTGCTCGCGAAGGCGTCTTGTCAGTAAAACTGATCGTGAATGACACACCGCTTTCGCGAGCAAGCTCGCTCCCACAGGGGATTTGTGGTGGGGCAAAGAAACGGGAGCTCAGTGGCTCCCTTACTTGGCAGGTTTTAGCGCGGGGGGTAGTTGGCCAGGATGCGCGCGACGGTCTCACGTATCGCGCTGCTGCGGTCTTCTGGATTCGGCCTGCTGGCGAGCATCTGCTCATCACTGCCGCGCCACACCAGTTTGCCGTCCTTGCCATCGAGCAAGTCGACCTGGATGGTTGCGACCTTGTAGGTGATGTTGCGGGTTTCGTTGTACATCGGCGCGCCCCAGTAACCATTCCATGGGCCACCCCAACCGCCGCCGTAGTTCGTCGTCACTTGCTGCTGGCGATCCTCGGCAATCAAGTAAGTCTGCACGTTCAGGTCACCCTTCACGCCTGCCGCAGCGGGACGCAAACCCCGTTGATCGAGCTGATCGGTCACCGCCTGACGAATCCTTTGTTCGGTCAAGTCGCTCTTGATCCGTGGGTCATCCGGGCGATATTGCAGGGCGGGATCTTTCCAGCTCCAGCTGCGATAGGCCGCGAAGTCGCGGCTGGCATCAAAGTCATGGTTGACCTGGTTCGAGGCGCAGGCGCTGAGCAGCGCGGCCATGGCCAGTAAAGCGAGACGGCGGAACATGGGTTTTCTCCACTCGTAGGCAGGAAGCTAACTCGGAGGATACGCCGACATGGCCTTTTCCACAGCCTCGCGAATCGCATCGGTGCGGTCGATCTGGCTGCCCTTGTTGGCGGTTTCGGCGCTGGCGCTCCACACCGGTTGACCGGTCCCGGCATCGAACAGATCGACCCGCACCACCACGACCTGTTCCTGATAGGTACGGACGATCGGTACAGTGTTGTACATGCCGTAACCGCGTCCGTATCGATCATGGCTGCCGTACCCACCGTATCCGCCGTAGTAGCCGTAATCGTCCCGTTCCTGACGCAAGCGGGTTTCCAGACGCAGGTCGGCGGTGACGAAGAGATCCGCCGGGCGATTGTCATGCAACGGCCGTAAACCACGCTGATCCAGCGCATTGCTCACCGCTTCGGCGACTTGCGCCGAATCCGCCCACGCAGTGCCCGGCGGCAATTGCCCGTTGAGCCAGGCCCAACTGCGATAGCGCCCATAATCACGCGGTGGCGCCGGGTAGGCGCTGCGGTCAAACGTGTGGGCGGCTTGCGGCGGCGCCGGTGGCAAGGGTCGCGACTGCGCCACGTACGGATTGCTGCCCTGGCAAGCAGCCAACCCCAGACAGATCAGCAATAACCCGGATTGAGCTTTCATGTCGCGCTCCGATCAGATCGGCCGGCAGATCCAGTGCAAGTAACGCCCAAGCCCGGCGAAGCTTGGGTGACGACGGTGGGCGAGCTCCATCTCGAGTAAATCCGCGAGTTCGACGCGGGCCTGGAATTCCACCGGCATGTAATCGTGGAAAACCCGCACTCCGCTCTGGCTTTCGACCTGCCACAAGCCTTCGAGTTGCGTTGCAAGTTCTCGCGGGTCGAGGGGCTGCTGCGGGGTCAGGCTCTGCTTTTCGCCGGCCATGACGTTCTTGCGCATTTTCTTGAAATGGCCCTTGAGCAGATTGCGGTAGATCAGCGCATCGCGGTTGTAGAACGCCAGCGACAACCAGCCACCGGGCTGGGTCAACTGATGCAGCACCGGTAAAATCGCGTGGGGTTCGGCCAGCCACTCCAGCACGGCGTGGCAGATCACCAGGTCGTAGGGTTCAGTGAGCTGGCCGGGCAGTTCTTGCCACGGCGCCTGAATGAATGTCGCCGTTTGCCCCGCTTCGGCAAAGCGCTGGCGAGCGCCTTCGAGCATCGGCTCGGCCGGCTCGGTGAAGGTTACATCGTGCCCACGCTCTGCCAGCCACAGCGACATGTGCCCCAGACCACCCCCGATGTCGAGCACCCGCATCGGGCGATCCGGCAGCGCTTCGGCAAGGTCAGCCTGCAGCACCGCGAGGCGAATGGCACCTTTGGCGCCGCCATAGATTTTTTCGGCGAAACGCGTCGCCAACTGATCGAAATGCCGGTCGCTCATCAGCTGAACCGCCGTTCGCTGTCGGCGAGTTTGCTGCGTACCACTTCATTCATGTCCAACCCCAACTCGCTGCACAGCAGTAACAGATACAAGACGATGTCACCCACTTCCTGCCCGGCGTGGGCGAGTTTGTCCGCCGGCAACTGGCGCGACTGGTCTTCCGTCAGCCACTGGAAGATCTCCACCAGTTCGGACATCTCGACGCTGGCGGCCATGGCAAGGTTTTTCGGGCTGTGAAATTGCCGCCAGTCATTGCGATCGCGAATGGCGTGCAGGCGTTCGGTCAGTTCAACAAGGTTCATCGGGTTCTCCTGAAGGCGTATAGCTTCGGGGGGAAGGCGACTGAACGCAAGCGAACATGCGGCGCTTTTGTGGGAGCGAGCCTGCTCGCGAAAGCGTTAGGTCATCCACCATTGATTTACCTGAAACGCCGCCTTCGCGAGCAGGCTCGCTCCCACAGGTCCCTGCAACCCTCTATAGTTGCAGGGAACTCGGCCACCTGCGTTGTGGCCCAAGGCTCAGCTCTTTCATCAGGATGCACACATGCAGGTAGAAAGCTTTTTCGAATGGCTCGGCCAGGCACTCGGTGCGGTCATCCGCTTTATCGTCGATGGCCTCAGTGGTTTGTTCAACATACTGAGCAACGCCGGTGGCAACTTTGTCGACGGCCTGGCCAGGACGCTGGGGATGGACACATCGATCATCAGCATCATTGCCCTGATTGTCGGCTTGATGCTGCTGTGGTCGGCGATCCGTGCGTTCATGAATGCGTCGATCATTGCCGGGATTATCTGGTTGTTGCTGGGGTTATGGTTGTTGAGCTGGATTATTCACTAGACCTCTGGAAGCCCCTCACCCTAACCCTCTCCCGGAGGGAGAGGGGACTGACCGCGGTGTTCTGCGGCTATACGCCGACATGAAATACCGAGTCGAACTCAGGTTTGTAAACGACGGAGATCGGCCCCCTCTCAGAAGGACTGACCGCGGTGTTCTGCGGCCATACGCCGACGTGAGATACCGAGTCGAACTCAGGTTTTGCAAACGACTGAGATCGGCCCCCTCTCCCTCCGGGAGAGGGCTGGGGTGAGGGTGCTTCTAGCGCTACAATCCCCGCTCCCCCAAGGAGCCCGCATGTCCAACCTGATTGCCGACTGGCGCGACCGCCCGACTCACCGCAAGGTCTGGGCGCTCGCGGCGCCCATGATCCTTTCCAATATTTCCGTGCCGCTGGTAGCGCTGGTCGACAGCACCGTCATCGGCCACTTGCCCCACGCCCATCAACTGGGCGCGGTGGCAGTCGGTTCCAGCCTGTATACCTTTCTCGCCTGGGCCATGGGTTTCCTGCGCATGGGCACCACCGGGTTCGCCGCACAAGCGGCCGGGCGCAGTGATGGTGCGGCGCTGCGGCAGATTCTGTTGCAAGGCTTGCTGCTGGCAATGGGACTGGCGCTGGTACTTGGCACCCTGGGTGTTCCGCTGAGCGGCGTGGCGTTGCATTTCATGCAGCCGTCGGCGGAGCTTGATCAGCTCACTCGTGAGTTCTTCCACACCCGGCTATTCGGCCTGCCCGCCGCGCTGGCCAGTTATGCGCTGGTCGGCTGGTTCCTAGGCACCCAGAACGCGCGGGCGCCGCTGGCGATTCTGCTGACGACCAATCTGATCAACATCGCCCTCAATCTATGGTTCGTCATCGGCCTGGACTGGGGCGTGGTCGGCTCCGCTCGGGCCTCGGTCATCGCCGAATGGAGCGGCGCCCTGCTCGGCTTGCTGCTGACCCGCAAAGCGTTGCGCGCCTATCCCGGGCACATCGCCTGGGCCGCGCTGAAGGTGTGGCAGAGCTGGCGACCGCTGCTGGCGGTCAATCGCGATATCTTCATCCGCAGCCTGGCGCTGCAATCGGTGTTTTTCCTGATCACGGTGCAAGGTGCGCGGCTCGGTGATGCGACGGTCGCCGCCAACGCGCTGTTGCTCAATGGCTTGTTGCTAACCGCCCATGCCCTGGATGGTCTGGCTCATGCGGTCGAAGCGCTCTGCGGACACGCCATCGGTGCCCGTGATCGCTTGGCCTTGCGCCGTTCACTGGTGGTTGCCGGTGGCTGGTCACTGATCGCCAGTCTCGGCTTTGCCCTGCTGTTTCTCCTGGCCGGGCACTTGTTCATCGAGATGCAAACCGACATCCAGAACGTGCGGGACACCGCCTTCGTCTACCTGCCCTACCTCGCCGTGCTGCCATTGGTTGCGGTGTGGAGCTACCTGCTCGACGGTCTGTTTATCGGCGCCACCCGGGCCCGGGAAATGCGCAACGGCATGCTCATGACGGTGGTTTTGCTCCTGCCGTTCGCCTGGGCGCTGCAAGGTCTGGGCAATCATGGCCTGTGGATAACGTTCCTGTTGTTCATGGTGCTGCGCAGCCTGACCCTCGGTGCGCAAGCCTGGTGGCTGAAGCGCAACGACGGCTGGTTCACCGGCACCGCTCACTGAGTCGGCGTGTGCTTGATGAAGCCGACCACTTGATCGAGCACCGGCGCCAGTCCACGTAACGGTCGCGACAGCGTCGCCACCAGCGTTATGTGATTGGGCCGCGAATAGTAGAAATCCTGCACCGGCACCCCGGCCGCGCGCAGTTTGTGCGCCAGGCCGCCGGTGTTGCGCGTCGGATTGACCAGATCATCCTCGCTCGCCGCGATCAGCAGCGCGGGCGGCGCACCGCGACTGACATGATTGATCGGCTGCGACTGCGGCGGCGAGTCGGGCCAGAAAAACACCGGGCGCACAGCGGGGTTCTCGATCGGCAGAAAGTCGTACGGCCCGGCCAGACCAATCCAGCCGCGCAGGTCCTTGGGGGACATGCCCGCCGCAGCGAGCAGATCGCCGTCCAGTGCCAGCATCGCCGCGTTGTAGCCACCCGAGCTGTGCCCCATCAGGTACAAACGCTGTGGATTGCCGGAAAACTCGCGGATGTGCGCCTTGGTCCATGCCACCGCTCGCGCGCCGTCCTGCAGAAACAGTGGATAACGCACCTGCGGATACAGCCGATAATCCGCCACAACCGCGACAATGCCCCGCGACGCCAACGCCTCGCCAACAAAGTTGTAGTCCTCGCGTGCACCGCTGTTCCAACTGCCGCCGTAGAAAAACACCACGACCGGCGCATCGGGCAACGCGTGACGCGGCACGTACACATCAAGTTTTTGTCGTGGATCGTCGCCATAAGCAATACCGGCAGTTTTGTCGAACGTGCTGTCCGGGGTCAGCGCATTGAGCAGCTTGACCGGCGAACAGGCACTCAACGCCAACAGCAACAAACCGCCGAACATTGCAGCGAATCCTTGCCGGAAACAACCTGCCATACGCGTCGAACCTCAAGTCAAATTTGATCGCCGCGCCATTGGCGCCGCACATGGTCGAGCCGCTCTTGCTGGGTCAAATCCTGCGGTGGCGGCACCAGTACTGCACGCGGATGCTGCAAACGTAGCCACAACCAGCTTTCGAGCACGGTGCGGTCGCTGAAGCCCAACGCCAGGCCTTGTTGAACATGGGAGGCCATCGCCGCGTAATCGGTTCCCAACGATTGGCACCAGCGCCAGATGTGTTGCTCCAGCAGGCAGGTTTGCAGGCGTTCGCACTGTCGCCGGGTAAGGCTCTCTTCGATGCTCAACGGCTCCACGGCCAGCCCCGGATTGCGCAACTGCTGCCAGCCCTGACTGCCAATGGCGCGATCGGCCCAGGTGCCACCGAACCAGTGCAACAGGCGGATAGGCCCGAGCCAGCGACTCAGCTCAGCGGCGTCGCAGGCGTCGAAAAAATAGCTCGCGGTTTGGCGGTTGTAATAGCTGAGCAGGGCCCGATGGCTCATCCCGAACGAAACCGTGAGCATGCGTTGCAAGTGGCTCAGCAGTTCTCGGGGCGATGCTTCACTGTCCATCAACAGCCCGCGCCAGGTGTCCGGATCGGTGTGACACAACGACGCCAGCGCCGGACTGTCGCGCATATCGACCAGCACGGGACCGTGGTCGCTGACTGGCTCAAACTCGGTGCCGTCGAACAGCTTGAAACTCGGCAACCCGGCGAAACCCTGGCGCAGCGTCGTCAAGGCCCGCGCTGCGTCCGCGCCGTCGAGCAACAGCCATTGCGCTATCGGCTCAAGCGCCACGCCGCTCATCTTGCGCTGCTCTGTTCAAGCGTGGTGACCAGCCGACAACTGCAAACCGCCTCTGTGCAATGGTTGAAACTGCCGCCCCCAGGGATCAGGCACAACAACAGCAATGGCTCGCCTGACGCCAGCATTTGCTGCAAGCCTTCACTCGCCAGGCTGTCCGGCAGCGGCGGCGTTGGCGCATCGCTGGTTTGCGCAGCAGCGACTGACGATTGTAAAACGCCGCTGATCATTGGCTGATCCGGGTCACCCTCAAAGAAGCTCACCACCACTTCGACACCATCGCCCAATGCGTGCAAAGGTGCTTCGGCCAAGGCCGGCGCGAGCGGCAGCCAACAATGACTCGGCGCCGCACCTTCGCCTTGGTAGAGCCAGTCGAACTGCACCGCCACCGGCCGGAAACGGTCGGGTTGCGGTTCGTCTACGGTCACCACCCAGGCCCGCTGCAGGCTGTGCATGCGCAAGCGCGACGGCGCCGATGAGGGTAACTGCACGGCGGCGAACAATCGGTTGGCGTACGGCAAATCAAGGGAAAGATCAGCGCTGTGTTCGATTCGGGTCAACAACCATTGCCGATTGCATTCGGGGAAAGGATGCCCGACCAGGCGCAGCCAATGCCCGCTGCGCAACGCCGCAAGATCACTGCGTCCTTCGGCATTTGTGGCCTGCCGCAAGCCTTGCGGACCGGCCTGCATCGCTTCATGCAACTGCCAATGGTGCACCGCAGGACAGGCACTTTTGCCGTTCTGTTCACCTTGATACAGCGCGGCGCCAGTCAGCGGAAAATGCGCCGGGTCATCGCCGAACACCAGGCAATGCCTGTCGTGCGTATGCTCGAAGAAATAGTGAATACCCGCCTGTGTGCACAAGCGTTGCAGCAGTTGCAGATCCGATTCGCGGTATTGCGTGCAGAACGTGCGGGCCGGGTAGTCGCCACGCAGTTCGAAGCGTCGCTGCGCACCGACGATCCCGTGCTCCCTGAGCACCTGCTCGATGATCTGTGGCACCGAGCGGCCGCTGAAGATCCGCTGGCTGATGCGCAGATCAAGGCAAGCGAGTTTCGGTCCCAGACGGATCCGGCTCAACCGCGAACCGAGTCCGTGCTCATGCTGGACAAGGCTCTGCAACTGCCCGTGCACGCCCTCCCCCGACGGTCCGAAACAGAGGAACGCCGAACGATAAAGCAGGCCGGCGAGGTCCAGTTGCGGATCGTCGATCAACACATCGATTTCGAACGCAAAAGGTTCGTTGAGGGCTTCGCTACCGGTAAAGGCCAGGACTTCGAAAGGGTCGGACAGGCCCGCTACATCGAGACGAGATGACGACTCGTTGACTGGATCGAACATAGGCAGATCTCTACAGGAGGGGCGGTCGGGGATTCTCGCCGAGAGCCATGGCCGAGTAGAGAGCTGAAGTACAACTTAGGAAATGACCTACGCGAAAAGCAGACCGGATGACTTTGCTGACCGGGATAGCCAAACATATCGCGAAGATTTTGGGATATATCCCACCGGGCTATCCGAAATTTCCACAATAAAAGGGAAAATTTCAGACAACCCGGCGAGACAGCAACCTGGTCTCAGGAAGACAGGTAGGAGGAGCGGGTCAGGCCCAGACGCAAGGCATCGAGAAATTGCGTGCGCTCGCTGGCACTGATGCGGGCACTGGCGCACTTGTCGCGGTAGTGGGTCATCAGTTCTTCCGGCGACAAGTGCACATAACGCAGCATGTCTTCGATGGTGTCGTGGGTCTCGATGCCGGCGTGGTACACGCTGCCATCGGCGTTCTGATAGATGTTCACCGAGTCGGTGTCACCGAACAGGTTGTGCATATCACCGAGGATTTCCTGATAGGCGCCGACCAGGAACACGCCCAACAGATAGTCCTCGCCTTCGTTCAAGCCGTGCACAGGCAGGCTGGTCTCGATGCTCTGCTCGTCGACGTACTGGTTGATCTTGCCGTCGGAGTCGCAGGTCAAATCCTGCAGCACCGCGCGACGCAGCGGCTCTTCGTCGAGCCGGTGCAACGGGATGATCGGCAGGACCTGATCGATTGCCCAGGTGTCCGGCAGGCTCTGGAATACCGAGAAGTTGCAGATGTACTTGTCGGCCAGCTTGTCGTTGAGCTCGTCGAGCACCTGACGGTGCGAACGCTGACGGGCCTTCAGAGAGTTATGCAGGCGACGGCACACGGCGAAGTAGCACTGCTCGGCCAACGCTTTTTCAGCCAGGGTCAGCTTGCCATCGGCGTATTGCGCAGCCACGTCGCTCATGTAGTGGGTGGCGCGCCAGTAGGTTTCAGTGACCATTTCGATGTCGGTCGGGCCGAGCAGGTCAACCAGCCACTGCACGGTTTCCGGCAGCGACTCCTTGTTTTCGATCTTCGGGATCTCGTCGTTGTGCTTCTCGACGTCGGTCACCTGCACCACCAGCATGGCGTGGTGCGCGGTCAGCGAGCGGCCGCTTTCGGAGAAGATGTGCGGATGCGGCAGGCTCTGCGCGTCGCAGAATTCCTTGAGCATGCCGACCACGACACCGGCGTAATCGTCCATGTCGTAGTTGATCGAACTGGCGTTGCGCGAGTGCGTGCCGTCGTAGTCGACACCCAGACCGCCACCGACGTCGATGTGATCGACCGGCAGACCGAGATTGCGCAGCTCGCCGTAGTAACGGATCGCTTCCTTGAAGCCGTGCTGATAGTCAGCCAGGTTGGCAATCTGTGAGCCCATGTGGAAGTGCAGCAGGCGGATGCCCTGATCCAGGCCGGCCGCGCGGAAGCGCTCGACCACCGACAGCAATTGCGCCGCCGACAGACCGAATTTGGATTTCTCGCCGCCGGTGTCCGCCCACTTCGACGAAGCCAGCGACGACAGACGCACGCGCAAGCCGACCTGTGGCTTGACCTTGAGCGAGGCCGCTTCTTCGATCACGAGCGCAACTTCGGACTCTTTCTCGATCACGATGAACACGTTGTGGCCAAGCTTCTGACCCATCAGCGCCAGGCGGATGAACTCGCGGTCCTTGTAACCGTTGCAGACGATGGTGCCGCCCTTCGGCGCCAGCGCCAGCACGGCCAGCAGTTCAGGCTTGGAGCCGGCTTCCAGACCAATGGACACGTCCTTGGTGGCGATGATGTTCTCGATCACCGCTTCTTGCTGGTTAACCTTGATCGGGTACAACGCGGTGTACTTGCTCTGGTATTCCAGACGCTCGATGTTCGCATCGAACGCGCCGGTCAGCTGGCGTACACGGTCTTGCAGGATGTCGGGGAAACGAACCAGCAACGGCAAGGACAAACCGCTTTTGCGCAGTTGGTCGACTTGCTCGAACAGGTCGATAGGCGAGCTGCTCGGGCCGTTCGGACGAACTTCGACGCGACCGGCGTCATTGATCGCGAAATACCCGGCCCCCCAATGGCGAATCCCGTAAACACTGCGGCTGTCCGCAACTGTCCATTGGCTGCCATCGTCTTTGCGTGTGCGTCGTACGGACATCGAAGTCCCCTATAAAGAAGTCATAGTGCGTCGCCTGATCTCAGGCCGGCGCAGTCTAAAGTATGAAAATGACGGTTCGTCAGCGCGGCGGTAGACCGCGCTGACCGCGTGGAGTTTAGAAACCGGTCATGAACAGGCTCTGTGAAAACCATGGAGACGACGCCGGAGATGAACCTGTTCAGCTCCGGATCAAGCCGCTGGTGGCTTTCACAGAGGCTGCTAGCCGCCGGATTTCTTCGCTTTGAAACCGTGCTTGATCAGTTCGGCCAAGAGCAGCTCGACATGATCGCCCTGGATTTCGATGATCCCGTCCTTCAACGCCCCGCCGGTGCCGCAACGTTTCTTCAACGTTGTCGCCAGCTCCTTGAGCGCGTCTTCGGCCAGTGGCACGCCGGTGATGGTGGTCACCGTCTTGCCGCCCCGGCCCTTGCTCTCGCGACGCACGCGGGCAATGCCGTCACCGGCAGGGATCACGGTTTGTTTGCAGATACAGGCGTCCACCGGCTGACTGCATTCCGGGCAATGACGACCTGCGTCGGTGGAAAATACCAGACCGCCAAGGGCGGCGAAGGATGCGGCTTTTTTGGCCACCGGCAATCCTCTTGGGAGGACAAAGACTGATCGCAACCTTGGGCAAGGTTATCGACCGCGAAGCCCCACTCAGGCAGGGGCAGCGCTACTGCACCGGCGCTTCAACAAAAGCAGGTCGGTGCAGCTTGAAAAGGTCGCGCAGTGTAACGGCAAAAAAGCCAATTGCTAAGTGCCAATCAGCGCCAATTTATGTGTTCTTTGCGACGTCGCTTTGTTGCGCCTTCAGATAGCGCTTCAAAGCGGCCAGAGAGTCCGGGCAATAAGGCTTTTGCCGGATTTCCTGCATGACCTGTTCGACCGGAATAAAGCGCGCTTCCAGGACTTCTTCCGGCTGCAGTTTCAGCGGGCCGTCCCACACGGCGGAAAACGCCGAACACCACAGACGATTGCCGGTGTCCTCGAAGTAAAAATGATCGTGAGCAGTGAGTTCCACACCGCTGACGCCCAACTCTTCCGCCAGCTCACGGGCAGCCGACTCGGCATAGGTTTCGTCGGCCTGCACCATGCCGCCCGCTGCCACGTCCCAGTAACCGGGGTAGATCGCCTTGCTCAAGGTTCGCCGGTGCACACAAAGTTCACCGGCGGAATTGAACAACATGATGTAAGTGCCGCGACCGATCAGCCCGCGCTCACGCAGATCGGCACGCACCAGGGCACCGAGCAGGTTGTCCTGCTCGTCGACCCAGGCGATCTGTTCGGCATCCGAGGCGGCGCGATGGGCCGCCTCTTTGGCGTTCTGACTCATGTATCAGCCCTGGTTGAGCAGTTGACGCAAATCGATCACAGCCGCGTTGGCCCGGGAAATATAGTTGGCCATGACCAGCGAGTGGTTGGCCAATACGCCGAAGCCGCTGCCGTTGAGAATCATCGGGCTCCACACTGGCTCTTGCGACGCTTCCAGCTCACGGATGATCTGACGCACGCTGACCGTGGCGTTCTTCTTCGCCAGCACATCGGCGAAGTCGACTTCGATGGCACGCAGCAAGTGCGACAGTGCCCAGGCCTGGCCGCGCGCTTCGTAGAACACGTTGTCGATCTGCATCCATGGGGTTTCGACGACTTCTTCGTCAAGCTGCGGCACTTCGCCGACAGCCGGAACTTCGGTTTTCAGCGCAGTGTTGAGTTTGACCCGACCGACACTGGCCGACAGTCGTTGCGACAGTGAACCCAGACGCGTGCCGACATCGCCGAGCCAGTTGTTGAGGTTGTCAGCGCGTGCGTAAAACAGCGCGTTTTTCTGCGAAGGATCAGACAGGCGCGCCTGATAGCGGCTCAGGGAGTTGATGCCTTCCTGATATTCGGACTCACTCGACGGCAGGATCCAGCTCTTGTTGTCGAAGTTGAAACGCGGTTCGGCCTTGGCCAGATCGGAGTCTTCGGCCGACTGCGATTGCGAACGGGCGAAGTCTTTGCGCAAGGCGCGGGTCAGGTCACGGACCTGCACCAGTACGCCGTATTCCCAGCTCGGCGTGTTGTCCATCCACAGGCCAGGGGGAAAACGGTCGTTGGAAATGTAACCACCCGGCTTGTCGAGCAATGTGCCGGCCACGGACTTCAGGGTTTCGACGGTGGTGTAGCCGATCACCATCTGCTTGCCTTCTTTCTCGGCGGCCAGTTGCGCGTTTTGCGCCACCGGAAATAACGCCGGCTCCTGGCTCCAGTACCAGCCCAGGCCAATGGTCACTAACAAATAAATACCGAGCAGAGTGGCCAACGCACGGCTGAACAACAGCCCGCCGACATAGCTGCGGGCGGCCGATTTGGGCTCGGCGGCACGTTCAGGCGCGGCGCCCGCGCGGTTTTTCCAGTCCAGCATGGCGATATCCTTTCAATCACTTGGGGTCAACGGTTCGACCACAACCATACAACAACGTGCCAAGGCCGGGCACCTGCGCGTGAAGATATGCCGCAAATGGTGCAGGCGCTCGACGCATCCGTCCGGCCTAAGGGAATCCCTGATGCCATTCACCTGACGCAGCGCCGTTAAAACCCCACTTGCTCAATGGGTGTGAGACGCCCAGAGTTACCTGAAATGTTAGCCGCTATATATTAAAGCGCCCTGCTTACAGGCCCTTTGCCCACGTCCAGGCCGAAAACAAAACCACTCGGTCAGAAACTGAATGGTGACGCATTACAGATTATTGACGTACGACACTCGTCTAAGGGAAAAGAGGTGCTAGCATAGAGCCACCAGTCGATCTCAGCATGCACCCTAACTAGTAGTCAGGATATGACCGAGCCAGAAGACCCCAGCCGTGAGCGTCTCAAGCACCACTTTGCCCAGCGGGTAATTCATCAGGCACGTCAGATTCTTGAGATATGGCAGCGCCTGCAACGCAGTGAATGGTCCACCGTCGACCTCGCCGAACTGAGTGAGGCCAACCTGCGCCTGCTGCGCTTTGCCGAGCGCTTCGAACAGCCTGAACACACCCAGCTCGCGCGCCACATCAGTCAGTCGCTGGAAGCCGTGGACGCCAATCGTGGGCGCCTGAGCAGTGGCTTGATCACTGACCTCAATCGTTTGATGCAGCGATTATCGCGTACCGGCTTGCGCCAGGGCGATCAGCTCGACCAGACCTTCCTGCCACCGTTGCGCAAACCCATCTACGTGATGCTGCAGGATCACGACCGCGCCGAGCGGCTGGCCAAGCAACTGGAATTCTTCGGCCTTAGCGCCCAGTCGCTGGACAGCGTCGCGGCGTTTCGCTCATCGATGGTCGAGCGCTTGCCGGCCGCGATCGTCATGGACGTGGATTTCAGTGGTGCCGGCGTTGGCCTGAAACTCGCGGCCGAAGCCCAGGTCGGCCTGGATGAACCGTTGCCGTTGCTGTTTTTCAGCCTGCACGAAACCGACACCCCGACACGCCTCGCGGCAGTACGCGCCGGGGGCCAGGAATTCCTCACCGGCACCCTCGAAGCGTCGAGCCTGCTGGAAAAGATCGAAGTCCTGACCTGCGTCGCCCAGTACGAACCTTATAAAGTGCTGATCATCGATGATTCCCGCGCCCAGGCCATGCACACCGAACGCCTGCTCAACAGCGCCGGGATCGTCACCCGCACCTTGATCGAACCGATTCAGGCGATGGCTGAACTGGCGGATTTCCAGCCTGACCTGATCATCCTCGACATGTACATGCCAGCCTGCACCGGCACCGAACTGGCCAAAGTGATCCGCCACAACGACCGCTATGTCAGCGTGCCGATCATTTACCTGTCGGCCGAGGACGATCTGGACAAGCAGCTTGACGCCATGAGCGAGGGCGGCGACGACTTCCTGACCAAACCGATCAAGCCGCGTCATCTGATCACCACCGTGCGCAACCGCGCTGCCCGCGCGCGCAACTTGAAAGCACGGATGGTGCGCGACAGCCTCACCGGTTTGTATAACCACACGCATATCCTGCAACTGCTCGAAGACTGCTCATTCCGCGCTCGTCGCGAGAACAAGCCGCTGAGCTTTGCCATGCTCGACATCGACCACTTCAAACGGGTCAACGACAGCCACGGCCACCCGATGGGCGACCGCGTCATCAAGAGCCTTGCACTGTTTCTCAAGCAACGTTTGCGCAAAACCGATTTCATCGGCCGTTACGGCGGCGAAGAGTTCGCCATCGTCATGCCCGACACTGACATGGAAGCCGCACACAAGGTACTCGACGAGATTCGTCAGCGTTTCGCCGAAATCCATTACCCGGCACAACCTCATGATTTGTGGTGCACCTTCAGCGCCGGCGTGGTGGAGATGCGCGATGATTCCGACAGCCTGATGATGGCCAGCCAGGCCGATGAGGCGCTGTACCGCGCCAAGAATGGCGGGCGTAATCGAGTGCAAAAGGCGCGGGATTCAAAGCAAAGTGCCACTATTTCATCGGAATCAACCGATTCGGTCATAACCCTGTAATAGAACCGCAATAAATTCAGGCGCTTACCATTTCTGTCGTTGGTAGCGGTCATGCGCCTGAAGTTGCTCACAAATCTTAATACCCTGCTGCTGGTCGCCGTGTGCCTCGCACTCGGCGCCACGCTGTGGTGGTCGCAAAAAGCGCTGGAACGCCCGTATCTGTTGATGGAGCGTTATCTGGGGCTGTCGCAGCAATTTCAGAACGAGGTGGCGCGCAACGTCGAGGACTACCTCGCCAGCGGCGATGCCTTGCGTCTGAGCGGCGCCAGTCAGGCCATCGACAGCGTACAAAAACAACTCGGCGAACTGCCACCGGCGCTGGCCGATACGTTGCGCCCGAGCCTGTCAGGCCTCGATGAATTCAGCAAAACCGATTTGCTCGCCGCCGGCAAACTGGCCGGTGATCCGCAGGCATTGCTGTTGCAGGCCGAGCGCGAATTGAGCGCCAGCCTCGACCAGCTCAGCGCCTATGCCAGCGGCAACGCGGCCTACCTGACGCCGCTGCTTGCCGCCTCTCAGCACTTGGGCAAACTTTCACTGGCGCGAGACAAACTGGTCAGCAGCGGCCGCAGTGAACTGGCGGTCGACGTTGAGCGCGAAGTCAGCAATATCCGTGCTCAAGCACAGTTGATCGATGCCCTGCCCCTGCTGGGTGTAGTGGCCAGCAACGAATCGAGCAGCGACGACTTCGCGGCGATGATGGGCATCGAAAGCAGCGATAAAGCCGCCGCCGAGGATGCCGGTGTCGGCCTCAAACGTGAACTCAACAGCCTGCTCGGTCGCTACCCGGCAGAGCTTGCGCGCACCCGCGAGCAAATCCAGAAACGCAGCGAACTCAGCACCGCCACCCACGCGAAAATCGCTGCCGTGCAACACGCCATCGCCGGTCTGGAGCCGGTGGTGCGTGCCCAGCACGGGCAAATTCAGGGCGAAGTGCGGCTGATGCAAGGCGTGATGATCGGCCTGATCCTGCTGATTGCACTGCTGATCGACACCCTGCAACGGCGTCTTGCGCGAACCCTGACCAACCTCGCGCCGGCATTGTCCGTTTGGGCCGACGGCGATTTCAGTCGCGACATTCAACTGGGCAAGACCAACCGCGAACTGCACGACATCGAGGCCTCGCTCAATCGCTTGCGCGCGTACCTGGTGGATCTGGTCGGGACCATTCGTGGCAACGCCGAACAAGTCGCGGGCAGCAGTCGTACCCTCGCCGAGTTGAGCAACGACTTGCACAGCGGCGCCGAACATCAGGCCGGGGATACCGCGCTGATACGCGATTCGCTCGGCGAACTGGAGGCGACTATCCAGCAAGTTGCCGGGGACGCGCGTCAGGCTGCCGATGCCAGCCGTCACGCCGGTTTGGCTGTCGAGCAGGGTCAGACTGTCATCGGCCAGAGCCTCACGGGCCTGCACGCCTTGGTCGGCGAAGTGCAGGGCAATGCGCAGATGATCGAGCACCTGGCTGAAGAGTCAGCGACCATTGGCGGCGTGCTGACGGTGATCCGCTCGATTGCCGACCAGACCAATCTGCTGGCACTGAACGCGGCCATTGAAGCGGCGCGCGCCGGGGAAATGGGCCGCGGGTTTGCCGTGGTGGCCGAGGAAGTGCGCTCCCTGGCGCAGCGTACGGCCGGGGCGACGGCGGAAATTCAAACCCTGATCGCCGGCCTGCAAACCGCGGCCCGGCAATCGGTCGAAGGCATGCGTGCGCAAGTCGAGCACGCCGAAGCGACGGCGAATCAGGCACAAGCGGCGGACGGTGCGCTGGACAAGATTGTCGGTGCGATCCAGACCATTTCCGAGACAGCGATCCGCATCGCCGATATCACCGCCCAGCAAAGTGGCGCCGTCAGCGAAATTCGCAATCACAGTGAGCGGATTCACCAGTTGGGTGGGGATAACTTGCTGCGTATCGGCCAGGGTCGCGAACAGGGTGAGAACTTGCTGGTGTTGGGCGGACAGTTGCACACAGCCGTGCAAGCCTTTCGCGTCTGACAACATTCCCTGTCGGAGCTGCGTGATGCAAATGACCGGATCCGATCACTCGGTCACATATTTTGCGCAAACATCGGCCATCGTGCTGGCTATTGCATAGAACTGGACAGTCATAAAGTCTTTGCGGCATAGTCGCCGGGTTCTGACGACTGCTCATTCATGACAAGGACAACGCAGATGGCAACCCTACTGGTGCTGCACGGCCCCAACCTGAACCTGCTCGGCACCCGCGAACCGGGCACCTATGGGTCGACGACCCTGGCGCAGATCAATCAGGATCTGGAGCGTCGCGCCCGTGAAGCCGGCCATCATCTGCTGTATCTGCAAAGCAATGCCGAGTACGAATTGATCGACCGCATCCACGCCGCACGCGGCGAAGGTGTGGATTTTATCCTGATCAATCCGGCCGCATTTACACATACAAGCGTTGCATTACGTGACGCGTTGCTGGGAGTGAGCATCCCATTCATCGAAGTGCATTTGTCCAACGTGCACAAGCGCGAACCTTTCCGCCATCACTCTTACTTCTCCGACGTAGCGGTGGGAGTGATCTGCGGCCTTGGCGCCAGTGGTTACCGACTGGCCCTGGAGGCTGCACTAGAACTGCTTGAAACACAGGCAACGACTTGAACGACAAGCGTTAAGCGCCCCTGACCGACCCTTGGGAGTTGATGATTCATGGATATCCGTAAAGTTAAGAAACTGATCGAATTGCTGGAAGAGTCCGGCATCGACGAGCTCGAGATCAAGGAAGGCGAAGAGTCCGTACGCATCAGCCGTCACAGCAAGACCCCGGCTCAGCAGTACTACGCGCCTGCACCGATGCAAGCGCCGGCCGCTGCACCAGCCGCCGCCCCTGTAGCTGCAGCTGCTCCGGTTGCCGCTGCTGCCCCGGCGCTGAACGGCACTGTTGCCCGTTCGCCGATGGTCGGCACGTTCTACCGCAAGTCTTCGCCAGCCTCGCCGTCCTTCGTTGAAGTCGGCCAGACCGTGAAGAAAGGCGACACGTTGTGCATCGTTGAAGCCATGAAGATGATGAACCACATCGAAGCTGAAACCAGCGGTGTGATCGAGTCCATCCTCGTCGAAGACGGCCAGCCGGTTGAGTACGACCAACCGCTGTTCACCATCGTTTGAACTGCGGAGAGCCTTTGATGACTGCGAAGTTGGAAAAAGTTCTGATCGCGAACCGCGGTGAGATCGCCCTGCGGATTCTGCGTGCCTGCAAAGAGATGGGCATCAAGACCGTCGCCGTTTACTCCAAGGCCGACAAAGAGCTGATGCACCTGGGTCTGGCAGACGAATCCGTCTGCATCGGCCCGGCCTCGGCCTCTCAGTCTTACCTGCACATCCCGGCCATCATCGCTGCTGCCGAAGTGACTGGCGCTACCGCCATTCACCCAGGCTACGGTTTCCTCGCGGAAAACGCCGATTTTGCCGAGCAGGTCGAGAACTCCGGCTTCGCCTTCATCGGCCCGAAAGCCGACACCATTCGCCTGATGGGCGACAAGGTATCGGCCAAGCACGCGATGATCGAAGCAGGCGTGCCAACCGTTCCAGGTTCTGACGGCCCACTGCCGGAAGACGAAGAAACGGCGCTGCGCATCGGCCGTGAAGTCGGCTACCCGGTGATCATCAAAGCCGCTGGCGGCGGTGGTGGTCGCGGTATGCGCGTGGTGCACAAGGAAGAAGACCTGATCTCGTTCGCCAAACTGACCCGCACCGAAGCAGGCGCGGCATTTGGGAACCCGATGGTCTATCTGGAAAAATTCCTGACCAACCCGCGTCACGTCGAAGTGCAGGTTCTGTCCGACGGCCAGGGTCACGCCATCCACCTGGGCGACCGCGATTGCTCGCTGCAACGTCGTCACCAGAAGGTTCTCGAAGAAGCGCCGGCACCGGGCATCGACGAGCAGGCTCGCCAGGAAGTTCTGGCTCGCTGCGTCAAGGCGTGCATCGACATCGGCTACCGTGGCGCCGGCACTTTCGAGTTCCTGTACGAGAACGGTCGTTTCTACTTCATCGAAATGAACACCCGTGTTCAGGTGGAGCACCCGGTTTCGGAAATGGTTACCGGTATCGACATCGTCAAGGAGATGCTCAGCATCGCCGCTGGCAACAAGCTGTCGTTCACTCAGGATGACGTGGTGATCCGCGGTCACTCGCTGGAATGCCGGATCAACGCTGAAGACCCGAAAACCTTCATGCCGAGCCCGGGTACGGTCAAGCATTTCCACGCGCCAGGCGGCAACGGCGTTCGCGTCGATTCGCACCTGTACAGCGGTTATGCCGTTCCGCCGAACTACGACTCGCTGATCGGCAAGCTGATCACTTACGGCGCTACCCGCGACGAAGCCATGGCCCGCATGCGCAATGCCCTGGACGAAATCGTGGTGGACGGGATCAAGACCAACATCCCGCTGCACCGTGATCTGGTTCGTGACGAAGGCTTCTGCAAAGGGGGCGTGAACATTCACTACCTCGAGCACAAGCTGGCTGACGAGAAGCACTAAGCTTCAGCCCGCACCAGACAAAGCCGCCTTCGGGCGGCTTTGTTGTATCTACAGGTTTCCCCCCCCCTGTGGGAGCGAGCCTGCTCGCGAAGAGGCCGTGCCAGTCGCCACCTTCATTGCTGACCCACCGCGTTCGCGAGCAGGCTCGCTCCCACAGGCTCCACGCTTCGCTCAACCTCTGCGCTACAAATGCAGCTCCCACAAACCCTGCGCGCTCGCGTAAACTTGCGCGCTTCTCGCAGACCGCTAGTCTGCAATCAATATTTTTCAAAGGTGCCCGCCATGCCTTGGCTGCAAGTACGACTCGCCATCAGCCCGGAACAAGCCGAAACCTACGAAGACGCTTTCCTTGAAGTGGGCGCTGTTTCGGTGACCTTCATGGACGCCGAAGACCAGCCGATCTTCGAGCCGGAACTCAACACCACTCCGCTGTGGGCGCACACTCACCTGCTGGCCCTGTTCGAGGGCGGCACCGAGCCTGCCCCCGTGCTGGCCCACCTCGAATTGCTGACCGGCAGCCCGCTGCCCGAGCACCACAGTGAAGTCATCGAAGACCAGGATTGGGAACGCAGCTGGATGGATGGTTTCCAGCCAATGCGTTTCGGCCAGCGCCTGTGGATCGTCCCGAGCTGGCATGCCGCGCCCGAGCCTGACGCAGTCAACCTGCTGCTGGATCCGGGCCTGGCGTTCGGCACCGGCACCCACCCGACCACCGCGCTGTGCCTGGAATGGCTCGACGGTCAGGACCTCAAAGACTGCAACGTGCTGGATTTCGGCTGCGGCTCGGGGATTCTGGCCATCGCCGCCCTGCTGCTCGGTGCCAAGGAAGCCGTCGGCACCGACATCGACGTGCAGGCGCTGGAAGCCTCGCGCGACAACGCCGGGCGCAACAATATCGCCGATGAGCTGTTCCCGCTGTACCTGCCGCAAGATCTGCCGCAGGTCAAAGCCGACGTGCTGGTCGCCAATATCCTCGCCGGCCCGCTGGTTTCGCTGGCACCGCAATTGTCCAGCCTGGTCAAACCCGGCGGGCGTCTGGCGCTGTCGGGCATCCTCGCTGAACAAGGTGATGAAGTCGCTGCTGCCTACGCTCAGGACTTTGATCTCGACCCGATCGCCAATCGCGATGGCTGGGTGCGCATCACCGGGCGTCGGCGCTAGAATGGCCGCCTGCATAATCCGGATCGCCGCATGACCGACAGCTTCGTCACTCAGTGCCCGCATTGCCAAACCAGTTTCCGCGTCAGCCATGCTCAATTGAGCGTGGCCCGCGGGGTGGTTCGCTGCGGCTCCTGCCTGCAAGTGTTCAACGCCGCCAAACAGCTGCTTGAGCAGCACGCGGGCAAGGATGCGGTGACGCCGGTTGCACCCGCCAATGCCGAACAACTGCCGGTTGCACCACCGCCGGTGGTTGAATCGCCCGCGATTGTCGAGCCACCTGTCACCCGCGCCATCAGCCAAAAGCAATGGAGCGCCTCGGAGCTGGACCTCGACAGTCTCGACCTGGACGAAGAACTCGCCCGCCTCGAACAACGGGAAATCCAGCCAACCACCGAATTCGGTCGTCCGCGCGAAGACTCTCTGAGTGCCCGCCGCGACAGTCCGGAACCGGATGAAGCGGTCTGGCCCGGCAGCCTGTTCAGCCAGCCTGCCGATGAGAGAGCAGAGCCTGAAGCCGAACCGCAAGTGGTCGAGGAACCGATCAAACCCGCACGCACCGAGCCCTCGCTGTCGCTGTCGCTGGAGCCGGTGGATCTGGATGATGAACCGGCGATCCCGCAATTGCGCCTGCACGATCCGATCGATCCGAATGCCCGCCGCGAACGCCTGTCCGCCAGTGACGACAGCGATGACGATCTGCCATTGCTCGAACCGCAGCGCAAAAAACGTGAGCGCGCAGACCCCGGTGTACGCGCCGAAGTCTTGCAGGACCTTACTGACGACCCGCTGCAACTGGACTGGCAAAAGCGTCGCTCACCCTGGGCCCGTCGCCTGCTCTGGCTGGTGTTGGTGTTGCTCGCCGCTGGTGGCCTCGCCGCCCAGTATATCGCCTACCATTTCGACGAACTGGCGCGGCAGGATCAATACCGCCCATGGTTCCAGCAAGTCTGCCCGCAAATCGGCTGCACGGTGCCGTCCAAGGTCGACATTGCCAGAATCAAAAGCAGCAACCTGGTGGTGCGCAGCCATCCGGAGTTCAACGGCGCGCTGGTGGTCGACGCGATCATTTATAACCGTGCAACGTTCTCCCAGCCGTTTCCGTTGCTGGAGCTGCGGTTTGCCGACCTCAACGGCCACCTGATCGCCAGTCGGCGCTTCAAGCCCGGCGAATACTTGAGCGGCGATCTCGAAGGTTTGGCGGAGATGCCGCCACAAACGCCGATCCACATCGCGCTGGATATTCTCGATCCAGGCCCTAAAGCGGTGAATTACAGCCTGAGTTTTCACTCGCCCGAGTGAATCGCTTCATCGTTTCTGAATTGACGGCAATTTTCTGACTTCGCGCCGGGCTACCGAACCGCTGGCGATAAGAAAATAACTGTTCAGATTTTGTTCAATTCAGCCTTTATCCAGTCATCGAGAGCGGGTATCATGCCAACCCTTTTTCGAACTCTCATGATCCGGCCCCACTTCAGGGAAGTCCTATGTCGGCGGTACGCATCGGCCCATATACATTACAGAACGGCTTGATTCTCGCCCCGATGGCGGGGGTCACCGACCAGCCCTTTCGTCAGCTTTGCAAGCGTTTGGGCGCAGGGCTTGTGGTCTCGGAAATGGTCACCAGTGACATGAGCCTGTGGAACACCCGCAAGTCGCGCATGCGCATGATCCACGAAGGCGATCCCGAGCCACGCTCGGTACAGATTGCCGGTGGTGATGCACAGATGCTGGCAAATGCGGCCCGCGCCAACGTCGAACTGGGCGCACAGATTATTGATATCAACATGGGTTGCCCGGCAAAGAAGGTCTGCAACAAGGCCGCCGGCTCCGCGTTGTTGAAAGATGAAGCACTGGTGACCGAGATCCTGCAGGCCGTCGTGGCGGCGGTTGATGTGCCGGTCACCCTGAAGATCCGCACTGGCTGGGATCGCGACAACAAGAACGGGCTGACCGTGGCGAAGATCGCCGAGCAGGCCGGGATCACCGCGCTGGCAGTGCATGGCCGCACTCGCGCCGATCTTTATAAAGGTGAAGCCGAGTACGACACGATTGCCGCGATCAAGCAGGCCGTGTCGATCCCGGTGTTTGCCAATGGCGATATTGATTCGCCGGAAAAGGCCCGTTACGTGCTCGACGCGACCGGTGCCGATGGCCTGTTGGTAGGCCGAGCCGCCCAAGGGCGGCCATGGATTTTTCGCGAGATCGATCACTTCCTGCGCACTGGCGAGAAATTGCCGGCACCGGAGCTGATCGAGGTGGAACACATTCTGCTAGAGCATCTGGCCGCACTTTACGCTTTTTATGGGGATGTGATGGGCGTGCGTATTGCTCGAAAGCATGTGGGCTGGTATCTCGCAACCTTGCCGGGCGCCAAGGAGTTTCGCGCCCACTTCAATCGTTTGGATGGTACGGAAACACAATGCGCCAACGTTCGGGAGTTCTTCGCCGAGCGTTACAAGAGCCTGACAGGGGACGAAGAAGGGGTGGCCGCATGACGATGATGACCGAGACTTTAGTGAGTGGAACAGCACCCGTGAGCGACAACGTGAATTTGAAACAGCACCTCAATACGCCGAGCGAAGAAGGTCAGACCCTTCGCGGGAGTGTCGAGAAGGCGCTGCACAATTATTTCGCCCACCTTGAGGGCGCGTCCGTCACGGATGTGTACAACCTGGTGCTCTCCGAAGTCGAGGCTCCCCTGCTCGAAAGCGTGATGAACTACGTCAAGGGCAACCAGACCAAGGCCAGCGAGCTGCTCGGACTCAACCGAGGCACGCTGCGCAAGAAACTCAAGCAGTACGATCTGCTGTAAGCATTCAATCAAACCAGAAAGGCGCCCGCGTAAAACCGGTCGCCTTTTTTGCTGACTTCCTTTGCTTTTGATGGAAATTGAGATGACCGACCAGACTACCCGCCTGCCGATCCGCCGCGCCTTGATCAGCGTTTCCGACAAGACCGGGATCCTCGAATTCGCCAAGGAGCTTGAAGCCCTGGGCGTCGAGATCCTCTCCACCGGCGGAACGTTCAAGCTGCTGCGCGACAACGGCGTTGCCGCAGTGGAAGTCGCGGATTACACCGGTTTTGCGGAGATGATGGACGGTCGGGTGAAGACCCTGCACCCGAAAATCCACGGTGGCATCCTCGGTCGTCGCGGTATCGATGACGCCATCATGAACGAGCACGGCATCAAGCCGATCGATCTGGTAGCGGTCAACCTGTACCCGTTTGAAGCGACCATCAACAAGCCAGGTTGCGACCTGCCGACCGCCATCGAGAACATCGACATCGGCGGCCCGACCATGGTCCGTTCGGCAGCAAAAAACCATAAAGACGTCGCGATCGTGGTCAACGCCAGCGATTACGCCAACGTCCTCGAAAACCTCAAGTCCGGTGGCCTGACCTACGCTCAGCGTTTCGACCTGATGCTCAAGGCGTTCGAACACACCGCCGCCTACGACGGCATGATCGCCAACTACATGGGCACCGTGAACCAGGCCGCTGACACCCTCAGCACGGAAGGTCGCAGCGAATTCCCGCGCACCTTCAACAGCCAGTTCATCAAGGCTCAGGAAATGCGCTACGGCGAGAACCCGCACCAGAGCGCGGCGTTCTATGTGGAAGCCAAACCTGCCGAAGTCGGCATCGCTACCGCGACCCAACTGCAAGGCAAAGAGCTGTCGTACAACAACGTGGCCGACACCGACGCTGCGCTGGAATGTGTGAAGAGCTTCGTCAAGCCAGCCTGCGTGATCGTCAAGCACGCCAACCCGTGCGGCGTGGCGGTGAGCCCGGACGCCGAAGGCGGCATCCGTCAGGCCTACGAACTGGCTTACGCTACCGACACCGAATCGGCGTTCGGCGGCATCATTGCCTTCAACCGTGAACTGGATGCCGAGACCGCCAAAGCGATCGTCGAGCGTCAGTTCGTTGAAGTGATCATCGCCCCTTCCGTGAGTGAAGAAGCCCGGGCCATCGTTGCCGCCAAAGCCAACGTGCGCCTGCTGGCCTGTGGCGAGTGGTCGGCTGACCGCGCTGCCGCGTGGGACTACAAGCGCGTCAACGGCGGCCTGCTGGTACAAAGCCGCGACATCGGCATGATCGGCAGCGAAGACCTGAAAGTCGTGACCAAGCGTGCACCGACCGAACAGGAAATCAACGACCTGATCTTCGCCTGGAAAGTGGCCAAGTACGTCAAATCCAACGCCATCGTCTACGCCAAGAACCGTCAGACCATCGGTGTCGGCGCCGGCCAGATGAGCCGCGTAAACTCCGCACGTATCGCTGCGATCAAGGCTGAACACGCGGGCCTGCAAGTGGCGGGTTCGGTGATGGCATCGGACGCGTTCTTCCCGTTCCGCGACGGTCTCGACAATGCGGCCAAGGTCGGCATCACTGCGGTGATCCAGCCAGGTGGCTCGATGCGTGATGCTGAAGTGATTGCTGCGGCCGATGAGGCAGGCATCGCCATGGTCTTTACGGGCATGCGCCACTTCCGTCACTAAGTACACGATCCACTGTGGGAGCTGGCTTGCCAGCGATAGCATCTCCTCGGTCTGACTGATGAACCGAGTCGCCTGCATCGCTGGCAAGCCAGCTCCCACAGAAAAGCATCTCTGCGGTGCTCCACAGAATTAGCGTCATCCGAGGTTTTTGAAATGAATGTTTTGATCATTGGCAGCGGTGGCCGTGAACACGCTCTGGCCTGGAAAGTGGCTCAGGATCCGCGTGTGCAGAAGGTTTTCGTTGCACCGGGCAACGCCGGTACGGCGATTGAAGCCAAGTGCGAGAACGTCGCCATCGACGTGCTGGCCCTTGAGCAGCTTGCCGATTTCGCCGAGAAAAACGTTTCCCTGACCATCGTCGGCCCGGAAGTACCGCTGGTGGCTGGCGTTGTCGACTTGTTCCGTTCCCGTGGCCTGGACTGCTTCGGTCCGACCGCTGGCGCTGCACAGCTGGAAGGCTCGAAGGCATTCACCAAGGACTTCCTGGCGCGCCACAAGATCCCGACCGCCGACTACCAGAATTTCACCGAGATCGAGCCAGCCCTGGCTTATCTGCGTGAAAAAGGCGCACCGATCGTGATCAAGGCTGATGGCCTGGCCGCCGGTAAAGGCGTGATCGTTGCCATGACCCTGGCTGAAGCCGAAGACGCCGTACGCGACATGCTTGCCGGCAACGCTTTCGGCGATGCCGGTTCGCGCGTGGTCATCGAAGAATTCCTCGACGGCGAAGAAGCGTCGTTCATCGTCATGGTCGACGGCAAGAACGTCCTGCCGATGGCCACCAGTCAGGACCACAAACGCGTCGGCGACGGCGACAGCGGTCCGAACACCGGCGGCATGGGTGCTTACTCCCCTGCCCCGGTAGTCACCGCCGACGTGCACAGGCGCGTGATGGACCTGGTGATCTGGCCGACCGTGCGCGGCATGGCCGATGAAGGCAACGTCTACACCGGTTTCCTCTATGCCGGTCTGATGATCGACAAGGCCGGCAACCCGAAAGTCATCGAGTTCAACTGCCGTTTCGGTGATCCGGAAACCCAACCGGTGATGCTGCGTTTGCAGTCGAGCCTGGTGCTGCTGGTTGAAGCCGCTCTGGCGCAAGCGCTGGACAAGGTCGAAGCGCAGTGGGATCCACGTCCGAGCGTCGGCATCGTGCTGGCCGCTGGCGGCTACCCGGGCGACTACGCCAAAGGCGCCGCGATCAACGGTCTGGACGCTGCGGCAAGCCTGGAAGGCAAAGTCTTCCACGCCGGCACCGCACTCAAAGATGGCCAGGTCGTGACCGCCGGTGGTCGCGTACTCTGCGCCACCGCAATGGGCGCCAGCGTCAGTGATGCGCAACAGCAAGCCTACAAGCTGGCGGCCGCGATCGACTGGGAAGGCAGCTTCTACCGCAAGGACATTGGCTACCGCGCCATTGCCCGTGAACGTGGCGAAACCCAGGAATAAGCTGTCCATGAAGTCCGGTGAGGGATACCGCTCCTCGCCGGGCTGTTCCGCCGCCGCGCGTCGTTATACTCTGGCATCAACCTAAGAAGGGATTTCGCCGTGCGCTGGCTCAGGATTGCCATAAGCTTCACCGTCACGTTGCTGACCTTGCTCTGCATGCTCCCGGCCCAGGCCACGCAAGGCAGTGGCTGGTCGGTATTGCTCGACGATCTGGGCAATCTGCAACTGAGCGATATCCGCTCAGCCCGTTACACCAACCAATTCAGCCCCATCGACCTAGACCGCCTCACCGCGGCCGAGCCCGAGGGAGCATTGTGGCTGCGTTTCAGGCTCGCGCCCGGCAAGCACGAACAAGTGCTACGGGTCTTCGCCCCGGACCTGTCACACCTCAATCTGTACGTGCTCGACGGCGACCAGCTGATCGAGCAACGCAACACCGGCACCGACCAGCCCCAGGCTGAACGGCCGCTACCGAGCAGCGACTTCATGCTGCCGCTGCCGCAAAGCAGCAAGCCTCTCGACGTCTACGTGCGGCTGGTTTCCGACCACCAGTTGCGCCCGCACATCACCCTGCAATCGGCGGTCATGAGCGCGGCCGACCAGAACCAGACACTGATCTTCGGCCTGCTGTTCGGCTGCCTCGCCATGCTGTTGCTGCACAATCTCGTGCGCTACGCCTACTCCCGTTCACGCAGCAGCCTGTGGCTGGCGATCTGCGAGGGTCTGTTGGGACTCAGCCTGTTGCTGTTGCTCAACCTCGCCGGCCCCTGGCTGCCGAACTGGCATGCGATCCAGACGCCCGGGGCTTATCTCGCGTTGCTGCTGACCGCACCGGCCGGTTTGATGTTCGCCCTGCGCTTCTTCGCCCCACTGGGCCCGCATCCGCTGAACAAACTGTTGCTGGGCGACATTCTGTTCATCGTGACGTGCAGCTTGTTGCTGTTATTCGTCAACACCTTGCCCCTCAACATCATCACTTATGCGCTGGTGGCACTCGCCGGCCTGAGCATGTTGTTTGTGGCGTTCTATCACTGGCAGAAGGGCTACCGCCCGGCGCGGCTGTTTGTTGCTGCCATGGTGGTGTTCAACATCGGTACGCTGATCATTCTTCCCGCATTGCTGGGCCTGACACTGGTCGCGCCGCAAGGCCTGATCATGACGTTGATGGTGTTTATCTGCATCAGCGGGCTGTTGATGAGCATTGCGCTGGGCGAGCGTCAACGCAGCATCACCGAAAGCCGTTTCAGCATCAGTCGCGACCTCGCCGCAAGCAACGCCGAGATCAACGCCAAAGCCGAATTCCTCGCCAAGATCAGCCACGAGATCCGCACGCCGATGAACGGCGTGCTGGGCATGACCGAGTTGCTCCTCGGGACCCCGTTGTCGGTCAAACAGCGCGATTACGTGCAGACCATCCACAGCGCCGGCAACGAACTGCTGACGTTGATCAACGAGATCCTCGACATCTCCAAACTCGAATCCGGGCAGATCGAACTGGACGACGTGCAGTTCGATCTCAACGCGTTGATCGATGACTGCCTGAGCATCTACCGCGCCAAGGCCGAACAGCAGAACGTCGAACTGATCAGCTTCATTCAGCCGCAAGTGCCGCGGGTGATCAGCGGTGACCCGACCCGTCTGCGCCAGACCCTGCTGAGTCTGCTGGAAAACGCCCTGAAGAAAACCGACGAAGGCGAAGTGCTGATCGTCGTCGCCCTCGATGAGCGCAGCAGCAAACCGCGTCTGCGCATCGCCGTGCAGGACAGCGGCCAGCCGATGGAGCAGGAGGAGCGTGACGCGCTGATGCACGCCGAGCTGCACAGCAAGCATTTCCTTTCGGCCAATCGTCTGGGTGGCAATTTGGGCCTGGTGATCGCGCGGCAACTGATCCGGTTGATGCAGGGTGAATTCGGCATCAAAAGCGGCACCAATCAGGGCAGCACCTTGTGGCTGACGCTGCCGCTGGACCCGGATCGGCTTGAACACCCGACCTCCGACCTCGACAGCCCGCTGCAAGGCGCGCGGGTGCTGGTGGTCGATGACAACGACACCTGTCGCAAAGTGCTGGTGCAGCAATGCAGCGCCTGGGGCCTGAACGTCAGCGCCGTGCCGTCGGGCAAGGAAGCGCTGGCGCTGCTGCGCACCAAGGCGCACCTGCGTGATTACTTCGATGTGGTGCTGCTCGATCAGAACATGCCCGGCATGACCGGCATGCAACTGGCAGCCAAGATCAAGGAAGATCCGAGCCTGAACCACGACATCCTGTTGATCATGCTCACCGGCATCAGCAACGCGCCGAGCAAGATCATCGCGCGTAACTCGGGGATCAAAAGGATTCTGGCCAAACCCGTGGCCGGCTATACGCTCAAGACCACCCTGGCGGACGAACTCAACCAGCGCAACAAAGGCCAGGTGGTGTTCCAGCCGCAAGTGGTGACCGCGGCCACGGTGGCCAAAGTGCCGAGCGACTTCCGCATCCTCGTTGCCGAAGACAATACGATTTCGACCAAAGTGATTCGCGGCATGCTCGGCAAGCTCAACCTGCAACCCGACACCGCCAGCAACGGCGAAGAGGCGCTGCAAGCGATGAAAGCCCAGCGTTACGACCTGGTGTTGATGGACTGCGAGATGCCCATCCTCGACGGCTTCTCCGCAACCCAGCAATTGCGCGCATGGGAAGTCAGCAACCAACGCATCCGCACGCCGATCGTCGCGCTGACCGCGCACATTCTCGCCGAACACAAGGAGCGCGCACGCCAGGCCGGAATGGACGGGCACATGTCCAAACCGGTCGAGCTGTCGCAATTGCGCGAGTTGATCGAGCATTGGGTGGCCCAACGTGATCAACAGAACCGCACGGCGTCGACCTTCTGATTCGCTCAGATCTCAAGACTGCTCAGGTAGTTGAGCGAGCCGGTCAGCACCGACTTTTTGACCCTTTCCCGAAACCGGGCGTAATGAAGGGTGTTGAACGTGATGGCGGCGATCTGTTCGACGCTGTTGTGGATCAGTGTCTCGTCTTCGCCAAACAGAAATCCTGAGACCTGTCGCCTGATCCTGAACTGACGATGATAAATGCCCATCTCAACCTTGTTCGGGCCGCTCATGACGCAGGGAATTATCTGAAAGTAACCGGCATCGCCATGAATGCTCGTGGACTCGAACCGCTTGAGCGCCAAGGTATTACGCTCAATTGCCACCAGCGCACGACGCATTGGCTCGGAAAATTCCTCGCCCATGATGGTTGAGATCCGTTGCGTCGCCTGGCCGGCCAGCAGACTGTTGCGCGATGGCGTCAGAGTCTGCGGTTTCGGCACATCCCAACCGATAAACCTGAGTACCTTGCAGTAGTACTCAAACCAGTCAGTCGATAGCCCATCTTCAATTGCCGCGCGTGTCGCCATTTGCGCATGGGCGGTGCTCATGTAGATGTCATCTCGATGGGGCGTCGGCACACCGCTGGCGAATGCCACAACACTGGCGCCCACCACGGCGGCCTGCGGTGTCATGGAATCCGACATGACTTCACCTCCTTTGGCAGGGTCAACGTCGCGACATTGCCCACAAGCCTGTCCCTGACTTTTATAGCAATAGCCGCACGCACAGGGCCGTAGAGCTGTTCAACAAGGGTTTCACACGCGTGATGCACGTGAACCAAACCGTGTAAATCACCCGATTGATACGACTGCTGGAACGGATTGGGGCTCAATACCTTTCGCGTCTTGAACTCGACACACGCACTAGTAATGGAGGTGGGAGATTTCGCGTCTATCACCAGCAAACGTACACTCGTCGCCGCAGCGGACACTTTGGCTCGTGCAGGCTCCACTGATGCTTGCATGTGACTTCGCAGCAGTTGGAGCGCCGGCTCTTCGTCCGGTAACTTTGCAATTCGCGCCAAAACCGCGGCGATTGTATGGGCGTTACCTAATGCACCGTGAGTCAACATGGCCGCAAACGCATTTGGCGCGAGTTCTTCTGCGTTGTGCCTGAACCCCCATGTCTGATTCGCCTTTTGGGGTCGTAACCAGTAGGCATCGAGAACTTCCATATAGGCGTCATACCAGATTACCTCAGGCTTTTTTTCAATCTTTTTATTAGCCACCAGTTGTGCAAGCAAGATCGAATTGATCAGATCATCGTAAGCCGCCGCACCCTCAACTTCAGGCACAAGTACAATGGAATTCCCCACCACCATCGTCAAATATTCGTCGACCATGTCACCCCTCCTGAATATAAAAAAGGGCAGCCGACATCGACCGCCCTTCCAACACTGATTAAATCTCGAACTCTTCGATTTTAGAAAGTGCATTCAGACCCAACTTGGTGCGTATATAGTCGCGAGTCGCATTGGCGGTATCCGTATTTTTTTCAAATACGGTCTCGCCGCGGTACATTTTCACGTTGCGAACATCGACATCGACGAACAGCACTTTGTCCGACGTATTCCTGCGCTGAAAACGAACTGCACCGACAGCCATCAAGGGCACACCATTTACTTCGGTGCAGGCACCGGTCGAGATACCACCCACGCCGTTATTCAGAAGGTTTCGTTCATACAGCGTTAAGGCAGTCTCACGTTTGCTCAGCGCTGCAATTGCATCGGTTGCCACTTTCAACATCAATGCGCTAGTCGGGCCGGGCAAAGCCAGACCCGAGATAACCGAAGCCAGAATCTCCAGTACCAGTTTGTCCATCCGGACACTGGTACCGCCGACTTCAAGATTATTGTAATAGATACTGGTAGGCGTCCAACCCGCTTTGCTCATCACATCCCGGAACAACAGATACCAATCCTGGCCCTGGTCTTCCCGCGGATATTTCTTGTTCGCTACCAGGCTTGCGAAAAGATAGGCATTTTGTGCGTCGGTTCGATTGACCTCACTGAGGTAACCGGTAAAGGTCAGAATGCCTTCACCCACGACAGAGCCTTTTTCCGGCACCACAACCGTATCGCCCGCATTAATGCCCGGAGAAAAACTGCGACTACGAATGACAGGCATCTCACTTACGTCATATTGTTGAATATCACTCAAACACTTCTCAACAAACGCTTTCTGCATTACCTGATTACTCATCACGAATTCCTTATCGTTATTAAAACAAGTCCTCATTAACTTGCGAGAGCAACCATAACCAACCAGTCAAAAACATACAAACCTGAACATGTAACACAATCATCAAACAAACAAAACAATAACTAACCACCCAACAACAGCAACTCGAAACACTTTAAAAAGTCGCTACCGACAAAAACCTGAACGACTGATAGACTCCATTTCCACACTCTCCTGTCGTGAGCCAAAACCATGCTCCACGTGTTGTTCAGCGTTTACCTGAAGATGCTGGTGCTCTACAGCCCGTTCTTCGTGTTGTCCTGCTTTATCAGTCTGACCCGTGGTTATTCGCGCAAGGAGCAACGGCGCCTGGCGTGGAAAGTGGCGATCGCTACCCTGGTTTCCAGCGTCCTGCTGTATTTGTTCGGGCGCGTGATCTTCGACGTGTTCGGCATCACCGTGGACGCGTTCAGGATCGGTGCCGGCAGCGTGCTGTTCATCTCGGCGCTGGGCATGGCGCAAGGCAAGTCGGTGGTGCAAACCGACAATGTGCAGCAGGATGTGACCATCGTGCCGTTGACCATTCCGCTGACAGTCGGCCCCGGCACCATCGGCGCCTTGTTGGTGATGGGCGTCAGCCAGCCACACTGGGACGACAAACTCACGGCGATTGTGAGCATTGCGCTGGCCAGTTTCACCGTCGGCGTGGTGCTGTACCTGTCGAACCGCATCGAGCGGATCCTCGGCGATCAGGGTTTGCAGATTGTCAGCCGTTTGATGGGATTGTTTGTGTGCGCACTGGCGGCGCAGATCATCTTTACCGGGATCAAAGGCTATCTGGGGTAAAAAGGGTCGTGAGCTGATCCGCTCACAACCCTGCGTGTTCAGTTTGCCGTGATAGGTCAGCCGATCTTTTCAACGACTGTTTTCAGCGTGGCAACCCCTTGATCATTTGTGCTTTGTAAAACGGCGCTCAGCCATCGTTCGACCGGGAAAACGCAATGCTCGTCTGCAACCCTGACGCTTATCTGCATCGGCATGCCCGGTTTGCCCTCTTCGGGTGTGGCATGTCGCACGATCAGACTGTGTGCGTTGTCCGGATCGGTGAACACCAGTTGCCTATCAACCTGCGTCATCAGCAGACGCTCATTGCCAGCCATGTCCAGCACCAGCGTACCCTCGCCGGCGACTTGCCGGGCGGATGGCCGGCGACTATCAACCACAATGCAATCCAGACGCTGCCACGCGTCATCCGAGACCCGGTAGCTTGACGTCTGCGCACCGAAAGCCAGTACCAACGTGTTGATCCCGTCCGGCAGCAGCGCCACGAGATCGCTGACCTCGCCACTCACTTCAAGCGACAGCAACTCCCCTTCACGCTGTGCGTAACTGCCCGGCAGCCAGATGTCCTTCGCCGCACCACGGCTGTGGATCAAGCCGTCCACCGGATCGAACAGCAGCGGCACCGACTCCCCGCGATGCCCCAGAAACACCGCCCACTGCCCATCGGCGCGACCGGTAACATCGAACAGCCGGTCCAGTTGCGGCACGTAGTACGTGTAGCGATCCGCATGGCGTTTGATTGGCAGGAACGGTGCCTGGTCTTGCTTGTTCAACAGTGCTCGCAAGCGCTCCTGCAACTGTTCGGGACGTTGGCCGGCCACATCCGACCATTTGTTTTCGAAGCTGATAATGCGTGCAGGCTGCTGATCCAACAGCTCCAGGTTGACGCCTTCGCGGGTTTGCCCGAGCAGGCCTCGGCCGTCCATCAGCACTTGGGTAAAGGACCATTGCGACCAGACCTTTTGCGCGCCTGGCAACTGCTCCGGATGTAACAAACGACTGCCATCGGCAAACGCCCGACGCAGTGCCTCGATGTTCATCAGAGGCTGGCGATAGAGTTGTCCCCAGGTATCCAGCAACCATGCGGCCTGTTTGTCTGGGGTCAGTCCAACCAGATTCAGCTCCGTGGCACCACCGAGGTTGACGAGCAAGAACGTGTCGTCGATGCACCACATCGCCAGCGAATGTGTGTCGCCGGCATTGCTCAGCCCATTGACCGAGAACGGCGCCGCTTTCCACGTTTCGGCAAGCGCCGGTAAAGCGGCGAGCCAATCCGTCTGCTTGTGCAACCAGTGCGTCCCGACGCCCACAAACTTCATCACGCCTTGCTTGTCGACCTCGAACAACAGACCGTCCTCCCGGGTGGCGATGAAACGCTGGGCGAATTGGCTGACATCAATGACGTCGGTTGCGATAACTTGCGCGTCATCCGTTCCAGCCCCCCGCTGCAGCAGTCCGGCGCTTTTGCTGTAGAACAGCGGGAGATCGCCCAGACCCGCATCCCAGACCAGCATCTTCGTATCCAGATCGAGGCCATTGGCACGGTCTGGCTGGAAATGCAGACCATCGGCCAGACGGATCCAGCCGATATCTCGAACCGCTTGCTGGACGTGACTGCGTATCTGCACAAACTGAGCTGGCCGCCACATGCCCACGCTCGCCGCCATACCGGAGGTGCTATCGGCGTAGTCACGTGGCGTTTTGAAGCGATCAACCAATGAGCGCCAGTAACTGGCCGGCCGACGCGGTGTGTAATCGCCCCAGGCAGCCGAAGTGTTGATGCACTCAAGCGTTACCGTGGACTCAGTCAGAAAATATTCAAAACCGCTCTCTACGCCGCTGTCGACCGCAAGCATCGTTTGCCGCACCCGAATGCCGCCGACAGTCTGTTCACAACCGATAATCCTTGAGCCACTGGCGGGATTCATCAACCGGTAGCGATGGTTGACCGTGCCGGTGATCACGTCGACGCGCCAGACCGTTGCATGCTCGGGGTGATAGAACCAGGCGTGCCTGGCATCGATTGCCGCCAGGATCACGCCATCATTGGTTGCCTCAGGCAGGTTGCGTGCATACAACAACCGGGCGTTCGCCACGTCATAGTAAGCAGTGACGAACACCGGTTGGTTTGCCGCGCTCAGCGGCACCCTGAACTTGTTCAATGGCACATAAGCGGTGGCCACGCGTTGTTCTGCCACCAGCATTCGAATTCGGGCCAGCACCGCAGCCGGCGAGGTTTCTCTGCCGATCGAAATGTGCAATGTAGAAGCATTGGCCAAGGCAGTGGGATGCTCCAGCCTGATGGACACCAGGATCAGCCGCACGGCCTTCCAGTCGAGACGGAACAATTCACCGTTCGCCAGCTCGATGAAATCCACATGACCGTCGATGCGAATCCCGTCGACGTTGAGCGACGCGCCATCAAAACCAACGCTTTTTTCGCTGGCCCACGGTGCGTGAAGTATCCACTGCGTCGCCGCATAGTTGCGCAGGGAAACCGCAACAAGGCCCGGCGTCAGCCAGAGCTGACGCGTGCCTGGTGAGTGGCTGAAGATCTCGTAAGAGATGCACTGCTTCCACTCCTTCGGCAACTGCGGGACGACCAACTGACGGACATGTTCATCCAGCTGCACTTCTATGTTCGTCGGCTTATGGACCGGGAGCAGTTTGTAGAGGATGTGTTTCAGCGATGGCGTGCTGTACAGGTAAAACCGTTGATTACCTTGTTTGTCATACTCCAGCTTGTAAGCGGCACTGTTGCGTAATTGGGGATAGCGGGTATAGATGCCATCGTTGAAGCTGTCGGCAATCGCTTCGATGGCCGCCGCAAGAGGCGAGAGGTATGAATACCACTGCGGCCCGGGGGCCTCACTCGCTGCTCGCGGCGCAACCACCTCTCCTGGCTTTGGCACGTACTCGTGTCCCGTGCCCCCCAGTTGATACTCGTATCCGTAAAAACAAACAGGCGTACACGGCAGCACGACCGTATGGCGATCGCCGGCTCGGCCCTTGTCGAGCGTCATGACGGCGGGCAGCTCCAAAGCCTCCCGAATGTTGATGGCGCGGTGCATATGCTGTGCGGCACTGGTGTATTGCGGCAACTCCAGAGGACCGCCCACCCACGGGTAAAAACTCTGGCTGCTGAACCGGACTTGATTACCTTGCAGATCAAGGCGCGTGATGACCGCCTCGGCCGGGAACTGTAGAACCCCTTGTTCAAGCGTATAGGCGCCAGGCGTGTAAGCATTCTGGATATCGCGCAGGTGGTTGCCGACGGCCGTGGCCTTGTCCCGGATCTGCCCCAGATTGCTGGCGATGGCTGTCACGCCGATGCCGATACCGAGCAAAGGTACAGACAGGAAAGCGGCTACCCCGCCAGCGACGCCACCGGCCGCCAGCGCAACGATATCCAGGCCCAACGCCGCCACGTTGAAGCCCAGCGAGGTGGAAAACCGCGATCGCTGCTCATGGTTTTCGGCAATCGACAGGTTGTAAATATCGAAGCCGATATTCGCCAGGGAGAACAGGAAACCGACGCCAGTGGCCGCACGACCGGCCAAACGTCCCGAAACCGAGGTCTGTTTCAGCGCCTGTTCGGCGGTCGACACCTGCTGCACCAGCCGGGCGATCTGCACCCCATCGCTGACCACGCCAAAACTCAGTTGTGCGTAGTTCACATACACCTGAACCTGAAGGGCAATCGCCAATGTCGGCATCTGTCCTTCACCGCTCTGGTAATCCCGCTGGCGCATTTCGGTAATCAGCGTCTGAATCGCAAAGGCGAAACTCAAGCGATTCCCGCCGTCGGCTTCACCCGCATGGGTGGCCTCACCGGCGAGGTTTTTTGCCAGACGCTGAAGGTGATGCCTGATCTTGCTGAACCGCGCGTCGCGGGTGGAAACCTTGAGTGTGTTCTGCGGCTGGAGAACGTCAGCCATGGTCAACGAGTAACCCGCCTCCGGCGTTTTTTCGACGGTGTCCAGCAACGGAAGATATTCACGTCCCAGTTTGTACTCGGCACGCAAAAGGTCGGTGGCCTGAGCAAACTCCTGCGTCCAGTAACGAGCATCCAGTTGCGCCAGACTGGCTCCCATTCGAGCGTTTTCATTCAACGAGCGGGTGCGCCCGAGCGCCTGTTTTCCCCAGACCGAAACACCTTGAATATCCGTAATCGCCTCACTGTGCAGAAAGCTGTCGAGCCGCAGATTCGAAGAAAGCACAGTGTCGGCTATCTTCGTGGTGTTCAGTTCGATCACGTTGAATTGTGCTTTGGCGATGTCGTCCAGACCGTAAAGCCTGGCCATCGCGCTCTTTCCGGCGCTCAAGTAGAGCGCCATGCCCAAGGTCAGTTCTGGCGCCCCGGCAAAGCCGAAAATCGCGAAGTTGGGGTCGTAAAAACGAAAAACCGGCGTGTCGCCCTGCATGACTTTGGCCACCAGCAGCGCGTGATTACCAGTATCGAGCAGCATGACGGCGGGTGCCGTTTTCGCTTGCAGCATCTGCACGACACCCTCGACCCCATGCAGGCCGAGGGCGGTACCGTGATCGGTGACTGGCGTCTGATGCAGCTCATCCAGCGCCAGCAGCAACGCGCGGGAATCAGCGTCATCGGGTGTCTTGCCAGCGTTGGCGACACGCCCGATCAGTGCACGCTCGGCCGACTCGCCCTGAGCGAGTGCCGACGCAGTCAGCAGCGCCAGCGGATAGCAGCGGCGCCCCGGATCGCCGGCTGTGTTCATCAGCAAATCCTGCGGCATCTGCCGGGTGGAAATGGCACCCGCCTTGAAAAACAGATTACGCACCTGCCCGCCGCGCTTGAGGATTTGCGCGTGATACTCACGTCGCGCGGTGCGGTTGATCTGCTCAACGCGTTCATGCCACCTGTCAAGCGTCAACGGTTCGGTCAAGGCGATCACCTTGAGCTCCCGCGAAGTGTGGCTGTCAGGCAGGCCACGCAGCGCCGGGGCGGTTTCGTTGACCGCCGACTGACGCTGGCGCACGGCGTTCTCGATGGCGTTGTAGCGGTCGAACAGACCGTCTTGCGTGGTTGCGTGCGCGATATCCGAGACCTGCTGCCAAACACCGGCGAACCCGGCGTCATCCAGGCTCGTCGCGCCGAAAATGCCGCCCAGTATCACGCGCAGCATCGGGCTCAGGTGCTCAGGTTTGAGCGAGCCGTGGGCGACGTGAGTGAACAGTTCATTCAGGTTGCTGGTGGGTTCGACGCCATGGGAAGCGGGAATCTGGCTGTCGGGTTGAGCGATGATTTGCTGCCGCGTTTCAAAATCTATGGAGAAGGCTGTATCAAAGGTGACATCACCGCTCAACTTATCTTTCATCACGCGAATGAAGGAACCGCCCAGTTCATCCATCAACGTTTGTAATACCGAAGTCAACAACACGGGTTTGCCTTCAATCACCGGCCAACCCTGCTTGAACGTCAGGGTGTGTTGCTTCAACAGGTCAGCCAGTTGGCCGGCGTAACGCGACTTTAGTTTGCCGGCTTGCCATTTTTCCACTTCTTTTATTAACCATTCCTCCTCGGTACCGTTTACCGTCCAGCCGCTAACGAGTTCCTCTTCGGTAAATACGTTATAGCCCTGCGTCAACTTGAGCTTGTCACGCACGGCCAACCATTGAGCAAGTTGAAGATGGGTGGCCGCGTACTGACCGAGCCCTGCACTGGCAGCACTCGGACCGCTCAATACAATCGTGCCGCGTGATTCGGGGCGAATCCCGTCTGAGTAATACTGAAGAATCGCCAGTTCCAGCCGGGGCAGATACAACTCATCCGCATGCGACAGTGCGCTAACGCGTGCGGCTTTTTCTTCCATTACATCGGCGATGGCTTTATTCAGCCGTGCTTTCTCCCCCCATCCCGCGCCTGCTGCACCCATCCGCCGTTCGACTTCGGTGAGACAGTCGTAGTTGACCCGTATGACCTCCATGATGGAGCGGGTCATACCACTACCGGGATGGGCCAACATATGCGCATTCATTTCCCCCCTCGAAGGGTCACTGTGCGCAGTCCCCAAGCGAATGGCTTGCCGAGGAACTCCCTTGTCCCGTGGCGCAACAAAAATATCCAGAGCGCGCGGTTTGCTGCGCGCAAATGTGGTTAACGCCTCGACATGCCGCGCAGGAATTTCTCCGCTGATGCCTTCGTAACGAAGCGCATCGCGACCCTGCATCAACGCTTCATTGTGATCCAGTAAAAGTTTAAGAACCGCGAATCGCTGCTCTCCATTGAAACCACTGATATCCACGCCACCCAACTTGTCGGCCAACGGTGGCAGGTAATCCATGTCGCTGTAACGGCCACCCTCGAGGTGCACGGCCTGCAAACGCACCACATCACTGGCGGCCGCGAAGTTGCCGCGCATGGCCACTTCGCGCTGATAGACATCCTGTAAAAAGTGTCCGGCGAACGCCTGACGCACGTCGCGCAAATCCAGATCCGGTCCCGCCATGGCCTGATGCGAAGCCAGACACTTCTGGCGAAAGGCCTCAAGCGTCGCGCGATCCTTGCCATACGCCCGCACCATCAGGTCAATACGGGCCTCATCCGCCCTGCCGCGCCATTGCGGTTGTTCGATGTACGCGAACATCTGGTGCTTCAACACGCGCGCGCGATCCTCGATCATTCGGGCCAGTTCGCTGGGTTGCCCGGCCAGAGCGCCTCCCGACTCCATCGCATCAACACGTGCGCTGTCGAGAATCACCCGATTCATTTCAAAAGCGAGCAAGGCGTCGCTGTCGTACCAGAGATTGAACCGGTACTGCTCAGGCTTGAGCACTTCGCGCCAGATATTCATGTAGTCACGCTGGATCGCCCCCACTTCACTGCCGCCCACCCATACGAAGTGCATGATGTTCGGTACCGGTGTTGCCGCTCCGGAAAGGATCTCCACCGTCGCTGAAAGTCGCGCAATATATTCGTTCAACCCGCCTTGAATCCGATTGATCGCCACAGGGGCGGACGGTTTACTGCGGCTTAGTAGTGATCCCAGCGTTTCCTGAAACAACTTCACCGCCAGTAGCTTTTCGGCAGCATCAACGGTTTGACTGGCAACTTCATGATGTGTATTCAGCATCGCGTATTCCGCTGAATCGGCAAACTCGATCAACGCAAGTTGCAGTATTGAAAAATCCTCCGTCGAAACAAATCCGTTCGTGTTTGCATAACTTTCCGTAGCGCCCATCTGCATACATCCTTGAGTCAATAGTTAGAACATGAAAACAAAAACTATTGTTTAAACAGGGCGCACTCAAACCAAAAAGAAACTCAACCAGTGTCACGCGAAACATCGAACAACATTCAAAGTGCACAACTGCACGATTTAGCAACATGCCCAGCGCCTACTTTCTGCCTGCAAACACACAAGGCCGCGAGCCCGACAGGGTCGCAGCCTGGTGTTTGCTATCACACTTTAAATGCGAAGGATTAACTCAATGTCACGCCAACTTGAAGTTACTTACAACTTCCTTGGCCGATCAATGAGTGAATTGTCAGCCAATCGGCTTTTCACCATACCAACGAGGCGTATACACCCATTCCCCTCCGCTGGCGCGGGCAAACGTGCAAGTTGTGGAGGAACCGATCAACACCATGGTGCGCATGTCCACCTGGTCCGGCGTCAGCGCACCAAGGGTCGTAGTGCGCAGGGTCTGCCCCGGCCGGCCGATGTCACGTCCCAGCACCACTGGTGTTTCAGGTGTGCGATGTTGCGCGACGATTTCCAGGGCCCGCCCCAGTTGCCACGGACGGGCGCGCGAGATCGGGTTGTAGAACGCCAGCGCCAGGTCCGCTTGCGCGGCCAGATCGAGACGCTTCTCGATGATCGACCACGGTTTGAGGTTGTCCGACAGCGACATCACACAGAAGTCATGGCCCAGCGGCGCGCCTGCCTGGGCAGCGGTGGCGAGGGACGCTGAGACGCCCGGGAGGATTTCCAGATCGACACGGTGCCACGCCGGATCATCGGACTCGTGCAACGCTTCGAGCACCGCCGCCGCCATGGCGAATACACCCGGATCGCCGGATGAAACCACAATCACCGAACGGCCCTCGGCGGCCAGCCTAAAGGCGTGGCGGGCGCGCTGCATTTCTTCGCGGTTGTCGGTGCAATGCTGCACTTGATCGTCGCGGAACGGGCCGGCCATGCGCACGTAGGTTTCATAGCCGAGCACGTCGGTGGCGCGAGCCAGTTCCGCCTTTACCGCGGGCACCATCAGTTCGGCAGCGCCGGGGCCGAGGCCGATCACCGCGAGACGACCGCGCGGGCGACCGATGTGCGCGACGTCCAGTGGCTGCTCGGCGATAGCGACGGCCAGACCGTTATGCTCAACGATTCTGGCTTCTGGCACCGCAACGCGCGCCAGTGCGCCGATGTCGCTTTGCGCCGTGACAAACCGCAACGGCACATTCAGTTCAAGTGCGGCTTCGCGCAGGTTAGCCGACGCCATGGCGGTATCAGCCGCCACCAGACAAGCCAGCGCCTGAACCGCGACGTTCGCCTGCTGCAACGCCGCACGAATCACACTCGGCAAATCCGCCACGTCAGCGCTCACCGCCACCGCCACACTGCGCGGATAGATCAGCAACTCATTGGCACTCGCCGCACGCTCGGCACTGCCGACATGAATCGAACGCTGCGCCTGTGGATCTTCCAGCAGTAGCGCCTGATCCAGCCACGGCGCCGCGCCTTCGATGCGCACGCTATGCCCGGCCAGCAGATCGGAGACGAAACGTTTACCCGACTCCAGGTCCGCCAGCGCGTAGCCGCTCGGAGGATTGAGCAGGCAGGTGCCAAAGCGCAGTTCGCCGCTGGTGGTGATCGCCGGCGCGACTTGCAGCGCCGCAGCGATCTCCCGCGCCATGACATTCACCCCGCCAAGGCCACCGAGCAGCGGCACCACGGCGCTGCCGTCTTCGGCGACGGCCAGTACCGCAGGCTCATCGCCTTTCTCCAGCAGCAGCGGCGCCAGTGTGCGGATGACAATGCCGGCGGCGCACAAGGCAATGATCGGCGTGGCCTGCTGGTACAACTCGCGCAGGGTCGCGCCGAATGCCTGATACGTGCAGTCGGCGCCCTCGACACGGCCGGCGAGACCGTGGATCTGCGCCGCCGGATACACCTGCTGGATGCGCCGGGCCGTGGCCAGGCTGCCCTGACCAAGAATGACAATCGCGGGAGTGGATGACGTCATCAGCCTTGCCACCGTTCGCCGGGCACGATGATCAGCGAGAAGTACGGCGACGACATCGGCTCGACCTGGTCGATCGGTACGATCTTCTGATTGGCCATGGTCGCACGCTCGACGTACAGCGCCCGCTCGGCCAGGCCGAGTTCTTCCAGCACCTGCCGCACTTTGTGGAAATTGCGTCCCAGCTTCATGATCACTGCCGCGTCGGCATCGCCCAGACGTCGCCTCAATTCTTCGTGAGGCAACACGCCGGAGAGCACCGACAGACTCTGATTGCGATACACCAACGGCGCGCCCAGCACCGACGCGCCGCCAAGCATCGAGCACACGCCCGGCACCACTTGCGCCTCATAGCGGGTGGCCAGTCGATCATGCAAATACATGTAGGAGCCGTAGAAGAACGGATCGCCTTCACAGATCACCGCCACGTCACGGCCGGCGTCCAGATGCGCCGCAATCGTCTCGGCGGCTTCATCGTAGAAATCACTGATCACCTGTTCATACGAGAGCGGCGCCGGCAGCGCTTCGGTGGTCACCGGGTACACCAGCGGCAGCAGATTCTGCGCGTCCTGCAGGTGCGCTTCGATGATGCCGAACGCGTTGCCCTTCTTGCCCTTGGCGACGAAGTACGCCACCACCGGCGATTCGCGCAGCAGGCGCAAGGCCTTGACGGTGATCAGTTCCGGATCACCGGGGCCGACGCCCAGACCAATCAAACGTCCTTTGGCCTGCATCATTCGATCTCCGTGGCGAGGGCATTGACCGCCGCAGCCGCCATGGCGCTGCCGCCGAGTCGACCTTGCATGATCACAAACGGCACGCCACGGCTGTCGGCGGCCAGCGCCGCTTTCGATTCTGCGGCACCGACGAAGCCCACTGGGAAGCCGAGAATCAGCGCCGGTTTCGGTGCGCCGGCATCGAGCATTTCCAGCAGATAAAACAGCGCGGTCGGCGCGTTGCCGATCACCACGACGCTGCCTTCCAGGTGCGGGCGCCACAGTTCCAGCGCGGCGGCGGAGCGGGTGTTGCCCAGCTCCAGTGCCAACGCCGGCACGCTGTCGTCACGCAGGGTGCAGATCACTTCGTTGTTGGCCGGCAGGCGCGCGCGGGTCACGCCTTCGGAAACCATTCGCGCATCGCAGAGGATCGGCGCACCCGCGGCCAGCGCAGCACGCCCGGCCTTGCCCGCACCCTCAGAGAATTGCAGACCGTCGATGGCCTCGACCATGCCGCAGGCGTGAATGACTCGCACCGCGAGTTTCTCCAGATCGGCGGGGATGCGCGCCAGATTGGCCTCGCTGCGAATGATCGCGAAGGAGTTGCGATAGATCTCCTGACCATCGCGGATGTAATCAAGCATCAAGGGGCTCCGGGAGCGGGCGTCGGGCAAGCATCGATAAGGAGTGCCGCGGCCGCTTCAATAGTAAGGTTGCGTGCGTGCAGCGTGCCGAAACCCGGCTGCGCTGCATCGCGAAAATAGAGGTCGTAGTGACCGGCACTGACGGCCAGCAAGGTCGCCGGGGCACAGTGCGCGGCGGCGCACGAACGCGCACAACCGGACAGGTGCACGCTTTGCGCTTGCGGCAACAGCGTCGCCAGCAAACGGGCATCGCTTTTGGTGTCGGCCAGGCCTTTGCCACAGCCGTTGGCGCCGGTGCAGGCGATCATTCTCGACAGTGGCTCAGCGGCATCGGTCAGCAGGCGCAGTTGGTTGAGGCCTTCGATCACCTGGTTTACGTCGTTCTGCGTCACGTTCGGCAGCAGCAGGCTTTGCCACGGCGTGAAACGCAGGCTGCCGTCACCGAAACGACGAGCCAGTTGAGCTGCACCGCGCAGCATGGCCGGGTCGAGGCGACCGAGTGGCGGCACGCCTGCGACGTAGACAAGGTTGTTAGTGTTTTGCGGATGAGGGCCGATGTGCAGATCGTCCGCAACCGGCAGACGCTGCCAACCGCTGATCACTGTGATCGGCAGGCGTGTTCTGAGCTGCTCAAGAAACGCCAGCACCGGCAGTTCATCGAGCAAATGGCGCATGCGCGTTTGCTCGCGCCGCGCCAGTTCGAGGAACAGCTCCAGCACCGCGACCACCAGCGCATGGCCATTTTCCAGCGTCACTGCGCCGACCGCTTGATCGGTCAGGCACCCGGCCAGACCGAACGCCAGCAACGTCTCGCCATCGCGCTCGAACGCCGACAACCACAGGTCGTGGGGATGCTCGAGCATCGCCAGTGCTTCACCGCCATCGAGTTGCACGGCGAACTTGGCGCTCAACTCGTGGAAACGTGGATGGCTCTGCAGCGTGTCGAGGATCTGCTCGGCGAGTGCGCGGGTGTCGAAGCGCATCTGCCGGTCGATCCCCGCGGTTGGGCTGAGCATCAGGTTGCGCACATCATCGCCTGCGGCGGTGCGCGGCCCGAGTCCGGCAGCCAGCAAACTGTCGATCAGGGCAGCGGATTGCTGGCCGATGCCACGGATTTGCAGGTTGGCGCGATTGGTCGCCTCAATCGCCCCGCCAGCGAACTGTTCGGCGGCATTGGCCACCGCGTCAGCCTGATCGGCGCTGATTGAGCCACCATCGAGCTTGATCCGGCAGATGCCGCCGTCCAATGCCTGGACGATACGCAGCAACCCCGGGCAAGCCGAGGGGCGTATGGCGGTGGACATCGGGCGTTCGTTCAAGGGGCTGACCGGCTGCGTGGGAAAGGCGCTTCGCGGGCGAAGGCGCGGTATTATGCCTGCTTTGTCCGGCGGCATGAAAAGACTGCCCGTCGGAACGGCATGTTTAGAGGAATATAGATGTCACCCTGGCTGACGGTTGTGGGAATCGGTGAAGACGGCTTCAAGGGCCTGGGCAAAAACGCCCGGCGTGCCCTGATGGGCGCCTCGCGGATCGTCGGCGGTCAGCGCCAACTGGATTTGTTGCCAGTGTGCATTAGCGGCGAGCGGCAGTTGTGGCCGAGCCCCTTTTCGCTGGCGCCGGTGCTTGAACAACGCGGTGCAGCGGTGTGCGTACTGGCCAGCGGTGACCCGATGTTCTACGGCGTCGGCGCCAGCCTCGCGCGGCAACTGCCGAGCGACGAGATGCTGATCCTGCCCGCGCCATCTTCCTGCTCGCTGGCCGCCGCCCGCCTCGGCTGGCCGTTACAAGACGTCGTGACACTGTCGCTGGTCGCCCGTCCGCTGGCCGCGCTCAATGCGCAGTTGTTCAGCGGCGTGCGTCTGTTGCTGTTGAGCAATGACGGCGCCAGTCCCGCGGCCGTCGCGCAATTGCTGCGTGAACGGGGCTTTGGTTCGAGTCGCATAAGCGTGCTTGAACATCTGGGCGGCGACGCCGAGCGGCGCATCGACGCCAGCGCCAATGACTGGTGCGATCCACCGATTGCCGATCTGAACGTGATCGCCATCGAATGCCGCGCCAACGCCGACACCCCGCGACTGTCGCGTCTCGCCGGCCTCCCCGACTCGGCATTCCGGCATGACGGCCAACTGACCAAACGCGACGTGCGCGCGATCACCCTCGCCCGCCTCGCCCCGACTCCCGGCGAACTGCTGTGGGATGTCGGTGCGGGCAGTGGTTCGATTGGTATCGAGTGGATGCGGGCTCACCCAAGCTGCCGCACGCTGGCCATCGAAGCCGATGACGGCCGTCAGCAGTTGATCGAACACAACCGCGATGCGCTGGGTGTGCCGGGGCTGCAATTGATTCGCGGCAAAGCACCGCAGGCATTGGCGGGACTGGAGCGACCGGACGCCATTTTCATCGGCGGTGGCGTGACCCGCGAAGGCGTGTTCGAGGCCTGCTGGGAGCAACTCAAACCCGGCGGTCGACTGGTCGCCAACGCAGTCACCCTGCAAAGCGAAGTCACTCTGATGCACTGGCGCGAACGCTACGGCGGCGAGCTGACGCGCATCCACGTCGCTCAGGCGCAACCGCTCGGCGAATTCGACACCTGGCGTCAGGCGCTGCCGATCACGCTGCTCGATCTGGTCAAACCTTTCGATGCGTGACGAAACCGCCGAACAACCCGCGCCCCTGCGCAGCGGCCTGACCACCGGCAGCTGTGCCACCGCCACCAGCCTCGCCGCCGCCCGCCTGCTGCTTGGCGGAGCCTGCGCCGATGCCGTGCAAATCATCTTGCCCAAGGGCAAACAGGTGCAGATGCGGCTGGAGTTCTGCCGATTGACCGACGACGGCGCCGAAGCCGGGACGATCAAGGACGCCGGCGACGACCCGGACGTGACCCACGGCGCCTTGCTTTATTCGCGGGTGCGACTGCTGGCCGAACCGGGGATTCGCTTCAATGCCGGTGCGGGCGTTGGCACCGTGACCCGGCCGGGACTGGTGCTGGCCGTGGGTGAACCGGCGATCAATCCGGTGCCGCGCAAGATGATCAGCGACCACCTGAGCCTGCTCGCGGCCGAGACCGGTTATGCCGGCGGCTTTGAGGTCACCGTCAACGTCGAGGGCGGCGAAGCCCTCGCGCTGAAGACCATGAACCCGCGCCTGGGGATTCTCGGCGGCTTGTCGATCCTCGGCACCAGCGGCATCGTCCGGCCCTTTTCCTGCGCGGCGTACATCGCCTCCATTCACCAAGGCATCGATGTCGCCAAGACCAACGGCTACCTGCACATCGCCGCCTGCACCGGCAACGCCAGCGAAGACACCATGCGCCGGGTCTATGATTTGCCAGAAATCGCCCTGATCGAAATGGGCGACTTTGTCGGCGCGGTGCTCAAGCATTTGCGCAAAGTGCCTGTGGATAAACTCAGCCTGTGCGGCGGTTTCGGCAAGATCAGCAAACTGGCGGCCGGTCACATGGATCTGCACTCTCGCCATTCCAGCATTGACCTGCCGCAACTGGCCGACTGGGCGGCGGCAATCGGCGCCGATGAGACTTTGCAGCAGAATATTCGTGAGGCGAACACCAGCCAGCAGGCGTTGGCGATGGCCAGTGCCGTGGGCATCGCACTGGGCGATGAAGTCTGCCGTCACGCGCTGAATTTCGCCCGTAGCGTGGTGCCAGCGCAGGTGCAGGTCGAGGTATTTGCGATTGATCGTCAGGGCGGTGTCGTTGGCCATGCCGGAGGTTTTGCATGAAGCGGATTCTGTTGTTGGGCGGCGTGACTGAGGCGCTGGCGATTGCCCGTACCCTCGACCCGCAACATATTTACAGCCTGGCCGGAGTGGGTCGTGTGCCCACCGATCTGCGCTGTCAGGTGCGCGTCGGTGGCTACGGTGGCGCTGAAGGTCTGGCGCAGTTCATTCGGGATGAAGGCGTTGATCTGCTGCTCGACGCCACCCATCCCTACGCCGCACAAATCAGCCAGAACGCCGCCACCGCCGCGCAACAGGCCGGCATCCCCTGCTGGGCCCTGCGCCGTCCGGCGTGGCAGCCGCAGCCCGGTGATGACTGGCGTGAAGTCAGCGACTGGGCCGAACTGATCGACGTCCTCAAACCCTTTCGCCGCCCGCTGTTCACCTTGGGCCGCGAACCGCTGCAACACCTCGACGACATCCCCGCCGAACAATTCTGGACCCTGCGCGCCCTCGACGTTTATCCCGGCAACGAACGCTGCGAAGTCATCGGCGCACGCGGGCCGTTTGTGCTTGAGGATGAACGGGCGCTGTTCGAGCGGCGCCAGATTGATGTGCTGATCAGCAAAAACAGCGGCAGCACGGCGACCGAACCGAAGCTGGAAGTGGCGCGGGAGCGTGGGGTGCCGGTGATTGTGTTGAAGCGGCCGGGGCTGCCGGGGGTTGATCGGGAGTTTGGGTCGGTCGACGAAATTCTCGCTGCCCTCTCGACCTTTAACCGTATCTGAAAATAAGCACAGATCTCACGGCCGCCTGCGCGGGCAAGTCGAATCGTCGCACCGCCCCTCCCACTGTGTTCGCGGGGTAAACAGGCTATGTGGTCGCCACCGACCACTGTGGGAGCGAGCCTGCTCGCGAAGACGTCGGCAAAGTTTGCACATCCATTGCCTGACCCAATGCTTTCGCGAGCAGGCTCGCTCCCACAATGTCACGGGCTCGGCTGGATATCTGACGTGAATCCTACAACCAAGGCAGACACTGCCCACAACAACTTAACGAATCGCTGATTATCGGCAGCCAGGGTCTACATTTACGCTCACCGTCTTTGATTCCAAAGGCGTATACATCCAATGTCAGAAAAATTCTCCCGTTTCGACGTCAAGGATTACCTGAAACACCTGTCGATCTTAGCGAATACATCAAGGGCTGTGAGATCGAAGACTCCGGCGATGGGCAGCTCAACCGGGTAGCGCTTCGAGACGTCAAGCAGACCATTCGCGCACGAATAGAAAGCGACTCGGATTTCGCCCAGGCAATGCGAATCGAAGCCGCTACACTCATTTATAACGGCGAAATCGAGCTGGGCCGCAGACTTCTCAAACTCTTGCAGGAAGCTCTGCGACACCAAACCGCACGACGCTTTTTTACTTATCGGCCCTGATCAGGCTAAATAGCCACGCCTGATCGCCCACCCTATGGACCTGTCCCATGAACCGACAACGGCTCGCGCTTGCCTGGATTGCCTGCTTTGCAGTGCTGTTCAACCTGCTCGCCATGCCGATGACGGGAACGATGGCACAGGCGGCCAATTCACCGGCCGAGCAATTGTTGTGGAGCAGTTTCTGCACTGGCAGCGGGACGAAAATGGTGGCGATCAACATCGGCACCACGGATCAGCAAGCCCCGCCGAATGACACCCATTCCAACATGCAGCATTGCTGGTGTTGCTCGGGCTCAGCGCCGCTGGTGGCGCTGCCGGGGCATGCACCGCAGCTGTATTTCGCGCGTTTCGAAAGCAATCGCAGCGTGGCGCCCGCCCCATTGCAAACCTCCACGCCGCGCCAGCAATGGCCGAGCCTGAACCCCCGCGCCTCCCCTCTGGTTTGATTTGTTCGCGCAATTAATCTGCGTTTCAAATCGTTCTGGAGAACTGCCATGTTGAACAAATTCATCGTCATCGCTGCGCTGTTGCTGCCTGCGTGCTTCGCCCATGCCCACGAATACAAGGCCGGCGAGCTTGAAATTGCCCACCCGTGGTCACAGGAATTACCGCCCAATGCACCCACGGTTGCCGCGTATTTCGTGATTCACAACAACGGTAAAACCGCCGACCGTTTGCTCAGTGTCGACTCGCCCATCGCCCCCGAAGCGCAGCTGCATGAGCATGTGATGCAGGGCGATCTGATGAAGATGCAGCAGGTGCCGAGTGTCGCTATTCCTGCGGGCGGCAACGTAACCTTCGCGCCAATGGCCTATCACGTCATGCTGCTCAACCCGACGGACCGCAACCTGCTCAGCGACGGCAAACGCTTCCCGTTGACCATGCACTTCGAGAAAGCCGGGGACGTCACCGTCGAAGTCGCCGTGCAGAAGAAACCGCCGGAAACGACAAAGGCCCACGCGCACGCTCAGTAATCAGCCCGGCTGATCCTGCCCATGCGCCCGCCTCGCGCCAGGTCCATCGACAACCGCCGTCAGCACGGCAGTTGGATCGCCCTGTTCGCCATGTTGATGATCTTCATCGGCCCACTGATTTCTCAGTCGATGCCGATGAATCAGCACGCCTCGACACCCGCGCCAATGAGCATGGACATGTCGATGGACATGCCCGGCATGGATCACGCCGGGCATGGCGCAACACCCTCCGCCGAACATTGCCCGCCACAATCCTCGCAGCATGTGCTGTGGGAAAAATGCGGCTATTGCAGCCTGCTGTTCAATTGCCCGGCACTGACCGGCGGCGGCGATTTCGTTGCCTTCGATATCCTGCCGCTAAACACCTTCACTTCACCCTCGCCACGCCTGGGTCATGCCCGGCCAACCTTCTTTCCCGGCGCCCGCCCCCGCGCCCCGCCCGTCACAGCGTAAACACGCACCTTTGACTGCACACGGTTGAAAAGACAGCCTCAGGCTGCCGGCCGTGTCGTTTACGACTGTTTGATGGAAATTGTCATGTCCAGGTTTTCTGCTGTTTCCCGCTCGGGCTCTGCCCAGGCGTCCTTCGCTTTGAACGAATCGCGCATTCGTTTCAGGCACGCTATCGCCGTCCTTTGCGGCATCCTGCTGTCCCCGCTGGTGCTGGCCGATGATCACGCCGATCACCGTGAAGAACTGAGCCCGACGGTGATTACCGCCATCGCCCCAAGCTCGCCGCTGACCATCGTCACCAACCCCAAAGACCCGCGCCAGCCAGTGCCGGCCAGCGATGGCGGCGACTATCTGAAGACCATTCCCGGCTTTGCACTGGTGCGCAACGGTGGCACCAACGGTGATCCGGTACTGCGTGGGATGTTCGGGTCGCGCCTGAATATTCTTACCAACGGCAGCATGATGCTCGGCGCCTGCCCAGGCCGGATGGACGCGCCGACCTCGTACATCTCGCCGGAAACCTACGACAAACTCACGGTCATCAAAGGCCCGCAAACCGTGCTCTACGGCCCGGGCGCCTCGGCCGGCACCGTGCTGTTCGACCGTGAACCGGAGAGCTTCGGCGAACTCGGCACGCGGGTGAACGCCAGCATTCTGGCCGGCTCCCACGGGCGCTTCGACAAAGTTGTCGACGCCGCTGCCGGCGGGCCGCTGGGCTACGTTCGGGTGATCGGCAACACCGCGCACTCCGATGACTACCGCGACGGCAACAACGACATCGTCGCCTCGCGCTACGACAAGTGGAACGGCGATGTCGCCGTGGGCTGGACGCCGGACGCCGACACCCTGATCGAACTCACCGCCGGCAAGGGTGATGGTGAAGCCCGCTACGCCGGACGCGGCATGGACGGTTCACAGTTCCTGCGTGAAAGCCTCGGCCTGCGTATCGAAAAATCCAACATCACCGACGTGCTGGAAAAGCTGGAAGCGCAGGTCTATTACAACTACGCCGACCATGTGATGGACAACTACAGCCTGCGCACCCCGTCCGGCACCGGCATGATGGCGGGACCAATGGCATCCAATGTCGACCGCCGCACCCTTGGCGCACGGGTCAAGGCAACGTGGCGCTGGGCTGACATTCAGCTGATCACCGGCCTCGACGCGCAGACCAACGAACACCGCCAGCGCAGCGGCATGGGCATCGATACCTACAAGGATCAGCCCTACACCAAGGACGCCGACTTCCATAACTACGGCGTGTTCAGCGAAATGACCTGGTACGCCGCCGACCGTGATCGGCTGATTACCGGCGCCCGCGTTGACCGTGCATCGGCCAAGGATTACCGCCAGGCCAGCGGTTCGGGAATGATGGCCCGGCCCAATCCGACCGCCGATGACACCCGCGCCGACACCTTGCCGAGCGGCTTCGTGCGCTACGAGCATGATCTGGCCGACAGCCCGACCACGCTCTACGCCGGTATTGGCCATGCACAGCGCTTCCCGGATTACTGGGAGCTGTTTTCGCCGAAATCCGGACCTGCCGGCTCGGTCAATGCGTTCGACTCGATCAAACCGGAAAAGACCACCCAGCTGGATGTCGGCGTGAACTACAAGAGTGCCGATCTTGAGGCCTGGGCCTCCGGGTACATCGGCGTGGTGCGCGACTACATCCTCTTCGACTACACCCCGGGAATGATGGGCATGAGCACCTCGCGCGCCGAGAACATCGACGCGCGGATCATGGGCGGTGAACTCGGCGCCGCGTACAACCTCACCGACCACTGGAAGGCCGATGCGACTCTGGCCTACGCCTGGGGCAAGAACAGCAGCGACGGTTCGGCCCTGCCACAAATGCCGCCGCTGGACGCACGTATGGGCCTGACCTATAGCGAAAACAACTGGAGCGCCGGCGCACTGTGGAGGGTGGTTGCCGCGCAAAACCGTATCGACCAGAACAAGGGCAACGTGGTCGGCAAGGATTACGACAAGAGTTCGGGCTTCGGCGTGTTCTCGCTCAACGGTGCCTACCGGATCAACAAAAACTGGAAGGTCAGCAGCGGCGTCGACAACCTGTTCGGCAAAGCTTACGCCGAACACCTGAACCTGGCGGGCAACGCCGGTTTCGGCTACCCGGCCAACGACCCGCAAGCCATCAATGAGCCGGGGCGCACGCTCTGGACCAAGGTGGACATGAGTTTCTGACAGAAACCCCCACCCTGTGGGAGCGAGCTGGCTCGCGAAGCGGGCGTTACAGCCGACATTGATGTCGCCTGACAGGACGCTGTCGCGAGCAAGCTCGCTCCCACAGGGTTGCAGACAACTAAAAGATTCGCCAAGCGGAGCAAACGTGATGCAAAAGCCCAAACCGAATTTCTACAACCTGGCCTGGCGTTGGCATTTTTATGCCGGACTGTTCGTCGCGCCATTCATGGTGATGCTGGCCCTGACCGGCATGATTTACCTGTTCAAACCTCAACTCGATTCGCTGATGTACAGCAGTCTGCTTAACGTCCCGGCCGGTCATCACACCGTGCCCGCCGATGACCTGCTGCAGCGGGTCAAAAGTGCTTATCCTCAGGGCCAGATCACCCAGTACCTGCCACCGGTCAACCCCGAGCGCAGCGCGCAATTTGTCGTGACCAATGCCGGGCAGGAGCTGAACGTATTCGTCGATCCGTACCACGGCGACATCCTCGGCGAACAGGATGCCAAGCAGAATCTGCAAGCCATCGCCCGCGCCATCCACGGCGAGTTGATGATCGGCACCGTCGGTGACCGGCTGATCGAAATGGCCGCCGGTTGGGGGGTGGTGCTGGTAGTGTCGGGGGTTTTCCTGTGGTGGCCGCGCGGTCAGGCGGCGGGGATTCTGTGGCCACGCCTGAACAGTCGCGGCCGCGTGTTGTGGCGTGATCTGCATGCGGTCACCGGGTTCTGGGGCGCGACATTGCTGCTGGTGATGCTGCTCAGCGGCATGACCTGGACCGGCTTCTGGGGCAAGCAATACGCGCAGGTGTGGAACGTGTTCCCGGCGGCGATGTGGGAAAACGTGCCGACCTCCGACGTCGAGGCCCGCAGCCTCAACAGCGCCACGCGCCAGACCGTGCCATGGGCGATGGAAAACACGCCGATGCCAATGTCCGGCGACCACGCCGAACACATGGCCCACGGCGCTGCCCCGGCCGGCCCGGCCGCGCCGAGCATCAGCCTGCAAGATGTGCAAAACATCGCCTCTGAACGCAAAGTCGAACCGGGCTACAGCATCACCCTGCCAACCACCGCGACCGGTGTGTTCACCATCGCCGTGTTTGCCGACGACCCACGCAATGACGCCACGCTGCATGTCGATCAGTACACCGGCAAGGTCCTCGCCGACGTGCGCTTCGAGCATTACGGCACGGTCGCGCGGGCCACGGAAATCGGCGTGATGCTGCACGAAGGCAAGATGTTCGGCACCTTCAACCAGATCGTTGTGCTGCTGATCTGCCTGATGATTTTGCTCAGCGCCGTCAGCGGCGTGGTGATCTGGTGGAAGCGCCGCCCACAGGGCAAGTTCGGCGTGCCACCGCTGCGTCATGACCTGCCGAAATGGAAAACCGGCGTGGTAATCATGCTCGCACTGGCGGTGATCTTTCCGCTGGTGGGGGCTTCGCTGGTGGTGGTGTGGCTGCTGGATCGACTGCTGCTGTCGCGGTTTGGCAGCCAGGCTGAATCGGCCTCCTCTTCATAAGCGCCTCCGCGCCGTTTCTCCTGAGGAAGCACACATCAACTTGTGGGAGCGAGCCTGCTCGCGAAGGGCGGCGTGTCATTCAACGATGATGTTGGCTGACACGACCTCTTCGCGAGCAAGCTCGCTCCCCCAATAGTTTTACGGTGGCGATGAAATCGCGCCCCAATCTGGCGCGCACGCCTGCACCGACGCGCCCTGGGCGTTCGTTCATGGTGCATGCCGCCCGTGCCCAAGCGCTCTAACACGACATTTCCCTGCCCAAACCCGACCGGGCACAGCCCTTGCAAAACACCCTTCAGTCGTCCGCATCTGCCAACCATAAAAAACTTTAACGTTCATGGAGATCGCACAATGAAGCGTCGCAGTTTGATCAAGGCTTTCACACTCACGGCATCCATTGCCGCGATGGGCATGACCTGGACTGTCCAGGCAGCCGAGACCATCAAGGTCGGGATTCTGCATTCGTTGTCCGGCACCATGGCGATCTCCGAAACGTCGCTCAAAGACATGGCGCTGATGACCATCGACGAGATCAACGCCAAGGGCGGCGTGAACGGCAAAATGCTTGAGCCGGTGGTGGTCGACCCGGCCTCGAACTGGCCGCTGTTCGCGGAAAAGGGCCGGCAGTTGCTGACTCAGGACAAGGTTGCTGTGGTGTTCGGCTGCTGGACCTCGGTGTCGCGTAAATCGGTGCTGCCGGTGTTCGAAGAACTCAACGGCCTGCTGTTCTACCCGGTGCAATACGAAGGCGAAGAGATGTCGCCGAACGTGTTCTACACCGGCGCCGCGCCGAACCAGCAGGCCATCCCCGCTGTTGAATATCTGATGAGCGAAGAAGGTGGCAGCGCCAAGCGCTACTTCCTGCTCGGCACTGACTACGTCTACCCGCGCACCACCAACAAAATCCTGCGTTCGTTCCTGCATTCCAAAGGCGTCGCCGACAAGGACATCGAAGAGGTCTACACCCCGTTCGGTCACAGCGACTATCAAACCATTGTTGCCAACATCAAGAAGTTCTCGGCCGGCGGCAAGACTGCGGTGATCTCGACCGTCAACGGCGACTCCAACGTGCCCTTCTATAAAGAACTGGCCAACCAGGGCCTGAAAGCCACCGACGTTCCGGTGGTGGCGTTCTCGGTGGGCGAAGAAGAGTTGCGCGGTATCGACACCAAACCGCTGGTGGGCAACCTCGCCGCGTGGAACTACTTCGAGTCGGTGGATAACCCGGCGAACAAGAAATTCGTCGCCGACTGGAAAGCCTACGCGAAGAAACACAACCTGCCGGGCGCTGACAAAGCGGTCACCAACGACCCGATGGAAGCCACTTACGTCGGCATCCACATGTGGGCGCAGGCCGCAGAGAAAGCCAAATCCACCGACGTCGACAAAGTCCGCGAAGCCCTCGCCGGCCAGACATTTGCCGCACCGTCGGGCTACACCCTGACCATGGACAAGACCAATCACCACCTGCACAAACCGGTGATGATCGGCGAGATTCAGGCCGACGGCCAGTTCAACGTGGTGTGGCAGACCGAGGGGCCGATTCGGGCGCAGCCGTGGAGTCCGTTTATCGATGGCAACGACAAGAAGCCGGATTATGCGGTGAAGAGCAACTGAGTCCGACTTGAGCTTTGAGGTGGGGCGGAAATCTTTTCCCCCTCACCCCAACCCTCCCGAAACGTCGGACCGCCCCCAAGGGGGCGAGGGGGAAAGGGAGCTGATCTTCATGCTTTTCAAAGCTTGAGTTCGACTCGAATTCGCAGGTCGCAGCACAGCGTCCAAACACCTCGCTCAGTCCCCTCTCCCTCCGGGAGAGGGTTAGGGTGAGGGGGCGGTTGAACAGGACACCACTAATGCCCACTGCCATATACCGCTTGTTTCTGGCCATCGCACTGCTCTTGCCGATGGCTGCATTTGCCGGTGACACCGAAGACTTCGTCGCCGCCAATCCCATGCAACAAGCCAGACTGCTGGAAACCTGGGCTGCGCAGCCCGACCCGGCCCGTATCGAACTGATCAACGCGCTGCAACAAGGCGAGTTGACCATCGACGGCCAACCGAAAACCCTGCGCCTGAACAATCGCCTGCGGGGTCTGATCGACACCGCTCTGGCCAGCCACCAATTGCTCGCCGCCGACGCCAAAATCCGTCTGGGCGCCGCGCAGCAATTGCAGAAAAGCGCCAAACCGGCGCAGCTGAAATTCCTCGACCAGCAACTGGCTGGCGAAAAAGATGAAAGTGTCCACGCGGCCCTGAGCCTGGCGCTGGCCAATCTGCAACTGGTCGACAGTGATCCGGCAGTGCGACTCGCCGCAGTGCGTCTGCTCGGTGAAACCGGCGACCCACTGGCCCGCACGCGCCTCGAAGGTTTGCTCGAACCCGGCGTCGAAACCGATGCCAGCGTGCGCACCGCCGCCGAAACCAGCCTCGCCCAGGTCAAACGCAAACTGCTGATCGGCGAAGTGCTCGGGCAGGCGTTCAGCGGCATGTCGCTGGGTTCGATTCTGCTGCTTGCGGCGTTGGGTCTGGCGATCACGTTCGGCCTGCTCGGCGTGATCAACATGGCCCACGGCGAGATGCTGATGCTCGGCGCCTACTCGACGTATGTGGTGCAGTTGATGTTCCAGCGCTACGCCCCGCAGGCCATCGAGTTCTATCCGCTGATCGCACTGCCGGTGGCATTTTTCGTCACTGCCGCCATTGGCATGGCGCTGGAGCGCACGGTGATTCGTCACCTCTACGGCCGACCGCTGGAAACCCTGCTCGCCACCTGGGGCATCAGCCTGATGCTGATTCAGTTGGTGCGTTTGCTGTTCGGTGCGCAGAACGTCGAAGTGGCCAACCCCGAGTGGCTGTCCGGCGGGATTCAGGTGCTGCCCAATCTGGTGCTGCCGTACAACCGCATCGTCATCATCGCTTTCGCGTTGTTTGTGGTTGTCCTCACCTGGCTGCTGCTGAACAAGACACGCCTGGGCCTCAACGTTCGCGCGGTCACGCAGAACCGCAACATGGCCGCCTGCTGCGGCGTGCCCACCGGTCGCGTCGACATGCTCGCCTTCGGCCTCGGTTCCGGCATCGCCGGACTCGGCGGTGTGGCGCTGAGCCAGATCGGCAACGTCGGCCCGGACCTGGGCCAGAGCTACATCATCGACTCGTTCCTGGTGGTGGTGCTCGGCGGTGTTGGCCAGTTGGCCGGTAGCGTACTCGCGGCATTCGGCCTGGGCATCGCCAACAAGATTCTTGAACCGCAGATCGGTGCGGTGCTCGGCAAGATCCTGATCCTCGCGTTGATCATTCTGTTCATCCAGAAACGTCCGCAAGGCCTCTTCGCATTGAAAGGACGGGTGATCGACTGATGAACCAGCCCCTGCTCGTTACGGCCACGCAAAAGGCCGGCCCGAAAATCACGCTGGCGGTGGGTGGTGTGATCCTCGCACTGCTGATCGCCCTGCCGCTGCTGTCACTGTTATCGCCGGATAACGCGCTGCACGTCTCGGCGTACACCCTGACGCTGGTCGGCAAAATCCTCTGCTACGCCATCGTCGCTCTCGCGCTGGATCTGGTCTGGGGGTACGCCGGTTTGCTGTCGCTGGGCCACGGCCTGTTCTTCGCCCTCGGCGGTTATGCGATGGGCATGTACCTGATGCGTCAGGCAGCCGGCGATGGCCTGCCGGCGTTCATGACCTTCCTGTCGTGGAGCGAATTGCCGTGGTACTGGACCGGCACCAGCAGCTTCCTCTGGGCCATGTGTCTGGTGGTGCTGGCGCCGGGATTGCTGGCGCTGGTGTTCGGCTTTTTTGCCTTCCGCTCGCGGATCAAAGGCGTGTATTTCTCGATCATGACCCAGGCCCTGACCTTCGCCGGCATGCTCCTGTTTTTCCGCAACGAGACCGGGTTTGGTGGCAACAACGGCTTCACCAATTTCCGCACGATTCTGGGTTTCGGCATCACTGAACCGGGCACCCGCGCGGTGCTGTTTCTGGCGACGGTCTTGTTGCTGGTGGCGAGTCTGTTTATCGGCTGGCGCCTGGCGCGCAGCAAGTTCGGTCGGGTGCTCACCGCGCTGCGCGATGCGGAAAACCGTCTGATGTTCTGCGGCTATGACCCCCGCGGTTTCAAGCTGTTTGTCTGGGTATTGAGCGCGGTGCTGTGCGGCTTGGCCGGTGCGTTGTACGTGCCGCAGGTCGGGATCATCAACCCGAGCGAAATGTCGCCGACCAACTCGATTGAAGCGGCAGTGTGGGTCGCCCTCGGCGGACGCGGCACCTTGATCGGCCCGTTGCTGGGCGCTGGCGTGGTCAATGGCATGAAGAGCTGGTTCACCGTGGCGTTCCCTGAATACTGGCTGTTCTTCCTCGGTGCGCTGTTCATCATCGTGACCCTGTATTTGCCCAAAGGCGTGATCGGTCTGCTGAAAAAACGAGGTGAATCATGAGAGTCACAGCCAGCGCAGAATTCATGCTTGAACCCGCCTTCTTTCCCGTCGAGCCGAACAAGGACGCCGGCACCAGCCGCGATTCCATCGGCCTCGGCCAACGCGTCGGCCCGGGCCTCGATACCCGTCACGGCACGATTCTGACCCTGGAAGACATCAGCGTCAGCTTCGATGGCTTTCGCGCACTGAACAATCTCAACCTGTACATCGGCGTCGGCGAATTGCGCTGCATCATCGGCCCCAACGGCGCAGGCAAAACCACGCTGATGGACGTGATCACCGGCAAGACCCGTCCCAGCCACGGCAAAGCCTGGTTCGGCGAAACCCTGGACCTGACGCAGATGAGCGAGGTGCAGATCGCTCAGGCCGGCATCGGTCGCAAGTTTCAGAAACCTACGGTGTTCGAAGCGCTGAGCGTGTTTGAAAACCTTGAGCTGGCGCAGAAAACCGACAAATCGGTGTGGGCCAGTTTGCGTGCGCGTCTGAGTGGCGAGCAGAAAGACCGGATCAGCGAAGTCCTCGACACCATTCGCCTGACCACCTCGGTCAACCGTCAGGCCGGGTTGTTGTCCCACGGGCAGAAGCAGTTTCTGGAAATCGGCATGTTGCTGATGCAGGACCCGCCACTGTTGTTGCTCGATGAGCCGGTGGCGGGCATGACCGATGCCGAAACCGAGTTCACGGCAGAACTGTTCAAGCGCCTGGCCGGCAAGCATTCGCTGATGGTGGTGGAGCATGACATGGGGTTTGTCGGCTCGATTGCCGACCACGTGACGGTGTTGCACCAGGGTAGCGTGCTGGCGGAGGGGTCGCTGGAGCAGGTGCAGGAAAACGAGCGGGTGATCGAGGTTTACCTCGGCCGCTGAACCTTGCAAATACAAAACCTGTGGGAGCCGGCTTGCCAGCGATGAGGCCGGCACATCCAGCATCGATGGCGACTGAACCACCGAAATCGCTGGCAAGCCAGCTCCCACAGGGCTCTGTGTGGAACAGAAGGAATTTGGACATGCTGCAAGTCGAAAAGCTGCACCAGTATTACGGCGGTAGTCACATCCTGCGTGGCCTGAGCTTTGACGTGAAGGTCGGCGAAGTTACCTGCCTGCTCGGGCGCAACGGCGTGGGCAAGACCACGCTGCTCAAATGCCTGATGGGCCTGCTGCCGGCGAAAGAAGGCGCGGTCAATTGGGAAGGCAAACCCATCACCACGTTCAAACCGCACCAACGGGTCCACGCCGGAATTGCCTATGTGCCCCAGGGTCGCGAGATTTTCGGCCGGCTGACGGTGGAAGAAAATCTGCTGATGGGCCTCTCGCGGTTTCCCGGCAGCGAAGCGAAGGAAGTCCCTGCGTTCATCTACGAACTGTTTCCGGTGCTGCTGCAGATGAAACAGCGTCGCGGCGGCGACTTGTCCGGCGGTCAGCAACAGCAGCTTGCCATCGGCAGAGCACTGGCCAGCCGTCCGCGCCTGCTGATCCTCGACGAGCCCACCGAAGGCATTCAGCCGTCGGTGATCAAGGAGATCGGTGCGGTGATCAAGAAGCTGGCGGCGCGGGGCGACATGGCGATTTTGCTGGTCGAGCAGTTCTACGATTTCGCCGCGGAGTTGGCCGATCAGTACCTGGTGATGTCCCGGGGCGAGATCGTGCAACAGGGTCGCGGCGAAAATATGGAGGCCGAAGGTGTGCGCGGGCTAGTCACGATTTAACGATACGATCTAACCTGTAGCTTCCTAATGATAATTACAAACCATGAATTTACCCATTTCCACTGCCCTGTTTACCCCGAGCTGGCACGCTGAGCTGGAGCTGGCCTACGCGCGCTTCGGCGATTGCACGCGCCCGGTCATGCGCCGTCACCTCGGCCCGCTGCGAGTGCAAAAGCATCTGTACGCCGAAGGTCCTGAAGTGTGCCAACACATCATCGTCCACCCGCCCGGCGGGATCGCCGGCGGCGATCGGCTGGACATCAGCGCGCGCGTCGAACAGCACGCCTGGGCGCAGATCACCAGCCCCGGCGCGGCCAAGTGGTACCGCGCGGCAGGCCCTGCGTATCAGCAGCTGGATTTGAAGGTGGCTGCCGGGGCGACGCTGGAATGGTTACCGCAAGAGACCATCGTCTACAGCGCCGCGCAGGCTGAACTGACGACGTCGATTGATCTTGAAGGCGATGCGCGGTTGTTCTACTGGGACGTGGTCGCGCTGGGTCGTCCGGCCAGTGGCGAGCGCTTTGATCTGGGCCATTTTCAGAGTCATCTGGATATTCGTCGTGATGGTCGATTGCTCTGGCATGAACGTCAGCGCATTGTCGGCGGGGACGGTTTGCTCGATTCGCCGATCGGGTTGGACGGGCAACCGGTGTTTGCGACGTTGCTGGTCACCGGCGAAATTGATGCTGAACTGCTGGAGCGCTGCCGCTCGTTGGGCCATGAGGTGCGCGGTGACCTGACCCAACTGCCGGGGCTGGTGGTTGCCCGTTGTCTGGCCAGTGAAGCGTTGTTGGCGCGGGCCTGGTTGGTTGATTTATGGCGGTTGCTGCGACCGGTGCTGCTGGGACGTGAGGCTGTCGCGCCAAGAATATGGAGCACTTGAAAAGCCACCCTCACCCCCAGCCCTCTCGCGGAGGGAGAGGGAGCCTGACCGATGCGCTTGCTGGAAAAATTTCCGACTCAAGCATTCAACTGACTGAACCGGCCAGAACAAACAACCGAGATCAGTCCCCCCTCTGGAGGGAGAAAAGTCTGGCCGAGGCGAATGAAAGAGATTGGTTATTTCAAAGCATTCAACTGACTGGACCGGCCAGAACAAACAACCGAGATCAGTCCCCCTCTGGAGGGAGAAAAGTCTGGCCGAGGCGAATGAAAGAGATTGGTTATTTCAAAGCATTCAACTGACTGAACCGGCCAGAACAAACAACCGAGATCAGTCCCCTCTCCCTCGGGAGAGGGTTAGGGTGAGGGGCGGCTGCAACTGGCACGCCACTCACCGCAAGAACCACACAAATCTGCCCTGATGGATATCCACAATGGACCTGACCCCACGCGAAAAAGACAAGCTGCTGATCTTCACCGCCGGCCTCGTCGCCGAGCGGCGTTTGGCTCGCGGCGTGAAGCTCAACTACCCGGAAGCCATGGCCTACATCTCCGCAGCCCTGCTCGAAGGCGCCCGTGATGGCCGCACCGTGGCCGAGCTGATGCACTTCGGCACCACCCTGCTCAGCCGCGACCAAGTAATGGAAGGCATTCCGGAAATGATCCCGGAGATTCAGGTTGAGGCAACGTTCCCCGACGGCACCAAACTGGTCACCGTCCACCAACCGATTGTCTGAGGCCGCGCCATGACTTACGCCATTCGCGATGCCCTTCACGCCGACCTGCCGGCGATCCGCGATATCTACAACGACGCCGTGCTCAACACCACGGCGATCTGGAACGAATCGGCCGTCGACCTCGGCAACCGGCAAGCGTGGTTCGCCGCACGCCAGGCTCAGGCTTACCCGATCCTGGTGATCGTCGACAGCGACAACACAGTGCTCGGCTACGCTTCGTTCGGTGACTGGCGGCCCTTCGACGGCTTCCGCCACACCGTCGAGCATTCGGTTTACGTACGCAGCGACCAACGCGGCAACGGCCTCGGGCCGCACCTGATGACGGCACTGATCGAACGCGCAAAAACCTGCGGCAAACACGTCATGGTCGCCGCCATCGAAAGCGGCAACGCCGCCTCGATTAGATTGCACGAGCGCGCCGGTTTCATCGTCACCGGGCAGATGCCGCAAGTCGGTACCAAGTTCGGCCGCTGGCTGGACCTGACCTTCATGCAACTGACCCTCAACCCTGGCGCGGAGCCGCCTGCAGCCGACAAGGAGTGACACCGATGAACGCCGCCCAACTGCGCCGCGTCAATGCTGAAAGTTTTGCGCACTACCGTCAGGGTCTGATCGATCTGCTGCTTGATGCCGTGGGGTATGGCGCCAGTGTCGGCTTCATGGCCGACCTCGATGCCGCGCAGGCCCGCGCCTATTTCGATGAGGTGCAAGACAACGTCAACAAGGGCAGCGTGTTGCTTTGGGTGGTGGTCAACGACGAGCAAGTGCTGGCCAGTGTGCAGTTGGGCCTGTGCCAAAAGGCCAATGGTCTGAACCGCGCCGAAGTGCAGAAATTGTTGGTGCGCGAACACGCCCGTCGTCGCGGCCTCGGTCAGCAATTGATGAGTGCGCTGGAGCTCGAAGCGCGCAAGCACAAGCGCGGCATGCTCTACCTCGACACAGAAGCGGGTTCGCCGGCTGAAGATTTCTACAAAGCCCTGGGTTACACCCGCGCCGGGGCCATTCCCGACTACGCCTGCGACCCGCACGGCACGTATCGACCCACCACCCTTTATTACAAAATTCTGCAAGGAGCCCAGTGATGATTCCTGGCGAATACCAGATCCAGCCCGGCGACATTGAACTCAACGTCGGCCGCCGCACCGTCAGTCTGAAGGTCGCCAACAGCGGCGATCGGCCGATCCAGGTCGGCTCGCACTATCACTTTTTCGAAACCAACGACGCTCTGACGTTTGATCGTGCGGCCAGCCGTGGCATGCGCCTGAACATCGCGGCGGGCACGGCGGTGCGCTTTGAGCCGGGGCAGAGCCGGGAAGTCGAGCTGGTGGATTACGCCGGGCATCGGCGGGTGTTCGGTTTTGCCGGGCGGATCATGGGTGAACTCTAAAAAGGCAGCTTCAAGCTGCAAGCCGCAAGCTGCAAGAAAAAGCAGTCTTCTGGCGCTCGCACATTCGCTTTTACTTGAGGCTTGCAGCTTGAAGCTTGCAGCTCAGTTCCGAGGAACGAGGAAATGAAGATCTCCCGCCAAGCCTACGCCGACATGTTCGGCCCCACCGTCGGCGACAAGGTGCGCCTGGCCGACACCGAACTGTGGATCGAAGTCGAACGGGACTTCACCACCTACGGCGAAGAAGTGAAATTCGGTGGCGGTAAAGTCATCCGTGACGGTCAGGGCCAAAGCCAACTCCTGGCCGCCGAAGTCGTCGACACGCTGATCACCAACGCGCTGATCATCGATCACTGGGGCATCGTCAAGGCCGACGTCGGCCTCAAGGACGGGCGCATCGCCGCAATCGGCAAGGCCGGCAACCCGGACGTGCAGCCCGACGTGACCATCGCCATCGGCGCCAGCACCGAAGTCATTGCCGGTGAAGGCATGATCCTTACCGCGGGCGGCATCGACACGCACATCCACTTCATCTGCCCGCAGCAGATCGAAGAAGCGCTGATGAGTGGCGTCACCACCATGATCGGCGGCGGCACGGGCCCGGCCACCGGCACCAACGCCACGACCTGCACTTCCGGGCCGTGGCACCTGGCGCGCATGCTTCAGGCCGCCGACGCGTTCCCGATGAACATCGGCCTCACTGGCAAGGGCAACGCCAGCCTGCCGGAGCCGTTGATCGAGCAGGTCAAGGCCGGCGCCATCGGCCTCAAGCTGCACGAAGACTGGGGCACCACCCCGGCCAGCATCGATAACTGCCTGAACGTCGCCGATCAGTACGACGTGCAGGTGGCGATCCACACCGACACGCTCAACGAATCCGGTTTTGTCGAAACCACCCTCGGTGCGTTCAAGGGCCGCACCATTCACACCTATCACACCGAAGGTGCCGGTGGCGGCCATGCGCCGGACATCATCAAGGCCTGCGGTTTCGCCAACGTGCTGCCCAGCTCGACCAATCCGACCCGACCGTTCACTCGCAATACCATCGACGAACACCTCGACATGCTGATGGTCTGCCACCACCTCGACCCAAGCATTGCCGAAGACGTGGCGTTCGCCGAGAGCCGCATTCGCCGCGAAACCATTGCCGCCGAAGACATTCTCCACGACCTCGGCGCGTTCTCGATGATCAGCTCCGACAGCCAGGCCATGGGGCGCGTCGGCGAAGTCATCACGCGCACCTGGCAGACTGCCGACAAGATGAAAAAGCAGCGTGGCCCGCTGCCACAGGACGGCGCGGGCAACGACAACTTCCGCGCCAAACGCTACATCGCCAAATACACGATCAACCCGGCGATCACCCATGGCATCAGCCATGAGGTGGGCTCCATTGAAGTGGGGAAATGGGCGGATCTGGTGCTTTGGCGTCCGGCGTTTTTCGGCGTGAAACCGACGTTGATTCTCAAGGGCGGCGCCATTGCGGCCAGCCTGATGGGCGACGCCAACGCCTCGATTCCGACACCGCAACCCGTGCACTACCGGCCGATGTTCGCCAGTTATGGTGGCTCGCTGCACGCCACCAGCATGACGTTTATCAGTCAGGCGGCACAGGAAGCCGGCTTGCCGGAACAACTGGGATTGAAGAAGAAAATCGCAGTGGTCAAAGGTTGCCGCGATGTGCAGAAAACCGATTTGATCCACAACGATTACTTGCCGAACATCGATGTCGATCCGCAGACCTATCAGGTCAAGGCCGACGGTGTGTTGCTGTGGTGTGAACCCGCAGAAACGCTGCCGATGGCGCAGCGTTACTTTCTGTTCTGATCGCGACCTGTCTTCGGGAGGTGGAAAGCTCGACACCTCCCCAAGCACATGGCGCGCCTTGGTCGCTCGTTATGGGAAGAGCAGCTTCATCGCTTCATCAGAGTAGTTGTAGTCCCAGCGCAATTCCGTTCCGGCCGCAATATCCTGCGTCGCAAAGAATGCATTCAATGAGTATTTGTTGCGGTTCGGTTTGTCCCCCATCAACAGATCAGCCTCGACAGTGAAGCCGACCACCTGGAGGTTATAACCATCGCCCGCCTGCGCCACGGGCTTGCCAGCGGCATCGTAAATAAAACAGGTGTTGATTCTGGAGATGATGTTGTCCCCGGCGACATGCATTCGGGGAATGGCTACGCTGGCCTTAAGCGTATTGTCGGAGACAGACATGGCGAATGTCAGCTCGTTGGGCTGCAGGAACCGTCCGGGGCGTAATGTGCCGCCGTAAACACCGATCAACTCGCCATTGGCGATGCGCCTGTTGGCAACCACCATGGATTGTCCGATCAGCGCAGCCTCGCCGGGGACCTTTACATCCGCTTCGGTGAACCGCCGCCACTGCAACTTTTCTTCGTACAACCTGGCGACCTGCTCATATCCCTGAAACTTGATATAGGGCTTGATCTGCTCGGACGTGTAGCGCTCGCCTGATTCCAGAACAACTTCGCGCTCAAGCTTGCGAATGCGCACAGGCCTGCCAAAACGGTCTCTGAGCGGGTACTTGCCGTTGTTGACGCGGTCGTAGGAACCCAACGTGTTGATGTCGGCGGAATAGTGCTCTTCGCGCCTCATGGCCACCAGTTCGCGTTCGGTGAAGTGCGCGATCGGCATCGATTCGGAAGCCAGCTCGAACTCGTCATCAGATCGACCTGTATCAGTCTCACTGCGCGATCTGTTCGGTGCCGCCTCAGCTCGTTTCGGCGTGGAAGGGACCCAGAACTTGCTGACAGGGTCGAACACAAGCTCCGGACCTGAGGGAATCCGCTCACTCGGTTTCTTGGCGCGGTATCGCCCGGTTTGCGGGTCGACACCGATTTGCAGAACGCCGTCAGGCAAATCGACATACAGGCGGTCCTTGAACATCCGAAACCCTTGGGCATCCGCCTCGGGCAGGCCGAACTGCGCAATAACCGGTCGGTGACGCTCACCTAATGCAGCGACGGATTCGGTCGGTGGCGTAAAGAGCTCTGTGACCCGGATCGAAGCAGTCGCCGTCGGCAGGTCGGGGTCGACTGAGCCTGCTGCCGGCTCTCCGGAGGATGAGGAACGCAAGGGGTGCGATGAGCCGACGTCGACACGTAGCGGCGGTTCTGATCGCGAATGTGCATCGGTGGTCTGGGCGGGGCGAGGGTGTGCATCGGCCGAGCCGCTCGCTCGGCGGGAGGGTCTTTTGGGCATTGCTGTTCATCCTTGAAAGGTTATCGGGCGTCGTGGCCCGTCGAGGCGGCACCGGCAAAGCCGCAATGCACGTACTCAACGGTGGCACTGGCGCGCATATCCATATGCGCGGCGCCGACTTAATCACACCCGGATGAAAAAATGAAACCGAATAATCGATACTGAAAGTGGCCTGCTGACGGGAAATTACGCCCGCCCCTACCTGGGCCGCGATTCGATCATTCGACGACCAGTCGCCCCAACCGCTGCTTGAGCATGAGGTTCTCGGCGCGCAATTCTCGAACCTCTTCGAGCAGGTCAAGCGCCAGTGCGACGCCTTCCCACTCCAGATCGAGATCGCGCCGCAGCTTGGCGGCGCGTTTGGCCAAAGCCAGTTCGTAATCGGTGAAGCGCCACTCCCGGGGCTGCGCGCCCTGAGGTTCGAGGATGCCGTGTTCGACGATTTCGATCACGTAGACGTCCGACAAATCGGCCGCCTCACAGAATTCTGCCATGTCCAGTTGAACGATCAGGGGGCTGCTCATGATGGGCTACTCCGTCGTCGGGTTCAGAAGTTCTCTCGCGGATTGAAAGCGGCTTTCTTCGCCAGTTCCTGCCACAGTGCCTTGACCTCGTCGTCGGCGGTCTTTGGCATGACGGCTTTGAGCTGCACGAACAGATAACCACGCTCACCGGCCTTGTTTTTCAGACCATGGCCCTTGGCGCGCATGCGCTGGCCGTTCTGGCTGCCGGCCGGCACCTTGAGGTTGATCTTGCCGGTCAGGGTCGGCACGGCCACTTCGGCACCCAGCGCCAACTCCCACGGAGCCAACGGCAGCGTGATGATCAGGTTCTCGCCTTCGACATCAAATTTCGGGTGCGGCGCCAGACGAATGGTCAGGTACAGATCGCCACTCGCTCCACCCCCCACACCCGGCGCACCCTGGCCTTTGAGGCGAATGCGCTCGCCGTCGGTCACGCCCGCGGGGATCTTCACGTTCAGGCTTTTGGTGGTGTTGCTGACGTGCTGGCCCGCCGCATTGTATTGCGGCACCTGGAAGGTGACCTTTTTCGATTCGTTCGAAAGGGTTTCTTCGAGGAAGATCGGCAGTTCCATTTCCACGTCTTGCCCTCGGCGCCCTGCACTGCGTTGTTGCCGACCATCACCGCCACCGAAACCGGGGCCGCGATTGCCGAAGATCGAACTGAAGAAGTCCGAGAAGTCACCGGTGTCCTGACCGCCGCCGCCAAAACCGCCACGGCTCTGCCAGCCCGGTGGCCCCTGGAACGGCTGACCGTGCTGGCCGTAGCGGCGCAGCTCGTCGTATTCGGCGCGTTTGTCGGCGCTTTTCAGCGCTTCATAGGCTTCCGACGCGTCCTTGAATTTGGACTCGGCGTCTTTTTCCTTGCTGACATCGGGGTGGTACTTGCGCGCCAGCTTGCGATAGGCAGCCTTGATAGCCTTGTCGTCTGCTGTCGGCTCCACGCCGAGTATCTTGTAATAGTCTTTGAAGTCCATTGAAGGAATCACCATCCGTTATCGATTTCGCGCCCATGCCAGCATGCGCCGATTCGCGCGTGCCGGGTTGACCGATCTCAAGTTTGTGACCGGGTGGCGCTGCAGAAGTTTATCGGCAGTGGACGGCGGTTCTTGCGACCGCCGGTGTATCTGCCGGCCCATGCCAGCAAGTTTGGGGCAAAGCGGCGAGTTTCAAGCAAGATTAGTCATCAAATAGCAGATGACCGGCCTACGAATCTGCCGCGCACTGACATACACTGCGCGGCCGTTTTTTTGACCGGAACCGAAAGACATGAAAGACGCCTCTCCAGCCCGTGCCTGCGGCATCGACTTCGGCACGTCCAACTCCACCGTCGGCTGGCTGCGCCCCGGCATGGAAACGATGATCGCGCTGGAAGACGACAAGATCACCCTGCCGTCGGTGGTCTTCTTCAACTTCGAGGAGCGCCGCCCGGTGTACGGTCGCCTGGCGCTGCACGAGTACCTGGAAGGCTACGAAGGCCGCCTGATGCGCTCGCTGAAAAGCCTGCTCGGCTCCAAGCTGATCAAGCACGACACCAGCGTCCTCGGCACGGCGATGCCGTTCAAGGACCTGCTCGGCCTGTTCATCGGCCAATTGAAGAGCCGCGCCGAAACCGCCGCTGGTCGGGAATTCGAGCAAGTGGTGCTCGGCCGCCCGGTGTTTTTCGTCGATGACGATCCGCTGGCCGACCAGGAAGCCGAAGACACGTTGGTGGACGTGGCGAAAAAGATTGGTTTCAAAGACGTCTCGTTCCAGTACGAACCGATCGCTGCGGCCTTCGACTACGAGTCGACCATCGAAAAGGAAGAGCTGGTCCTGATCGTCGACATTGGCGGTGGTACATCCGACTTCTCGCTGGTCCGCCTGTCGCCCGAGCGTCGCGGTGTGGATAACCGCCACGACGACATCCTCGCCACCGGCGGCGTGCACATCGGCGGTACCGACTTCGACAAACAGCTGAGCCTGCAGGGCCTGATGCCGCTGTTCGGCTACGGCAGCCGCATGAAGAGCGGCGCCTACATGCCGACCAGCCACCACATGAACCTGGCGACCTGGCACACGATCAACTCGGTGTACTCGCAAAAATCGAGTCTGGCGCTGGGCAGCATGCGTTACGACATCGAAGACACGGGCGGCATTGACCGCTTGTTCAAGTTGATCGAACAACGCGCCGGGCACTGGCTGGCGATGGAAGTCGAGGAAACCAAGATCGAGCTGACCCACGCCGACAGCCGCCATGTGCCGCTGGACCGCATCGAAGCCGGGTTGAGCGTGGAACTGACGCGGGCGTTGTTTGAATCAGCGATCGATGCGCTGCTGGAGCGGGTGCGCGGCAGCGTCACGAATTTGCTGAACGACGCCAATGTGCGCGTCGATCAAGTCGATACGGTGTTCTTCACCGGTGGTTCCAGCGGCATCCCGGCGCTGCGCAACAGTGTTTCGGCGATGTTGCCGAATGCGCGACATGTCGAGGGGAACATCTTCGGCAGCATTGGCAGCGGTTTGGCGATTGAAGCCCGTAAACGGTATGGCGTTTAACGCCAGCTGCAAATTGCGAGCTTGAAGCTGCAAGCAGGATCAAAAGCGCATCTGCTTTTGCCCTTACTTGCAGCTTGCAGCTGAAAACTCGAAGCTGCCGTTTTAAACCATTCCGCCGAGCTTCAACTCACTCTTCAGATACGCATAATAAATCGGCCCCGCCACCACGCCGGGCAGGCCGAATGCGGCCTCGAATACCAGCATCGCCAGCAGCAACTCCCACGACTTGGCACTGATCTGCCCGCCGACAATGCGCGCGTTGAGGAAGTATTCGAGCTTGTGGATAAAAATCAGATAACCCAGTGCGGCCATCGCCACCCAGATCGACAGCGACAGGCCGACGATGGTGATCAGCGTGTTCGATATCAGATTGCCGATCACCGGCAACAGGCCGAGCAGGAAGGTCAGGACGATCAGGGTTTTGGTCAGCGGCAGATGAATGCCGAACAGCGGCAGGACCACCGCGAGGAAAATCCCGGTGAAAAACGTGTTCAGCAGAGAAATCTTGATCTGCGCGAAAACAATGTTGCGAAAGGCCTGAACCAGCAGGTGCAGACGGTCGAACAGCGCGGCCGCCAGCGGTTTGCGCTTGGTCACGTCCGGTATGCGCTGCAAGGCGATGATCGCGCCAAGCACCATGCCGATCAGCAACGTCACGAACATGTGCGCCGCGTCTTTGCCCACCAGTTGCAGATCGGACAGGTGTTTGCTCATCCATTCGCCGATGGCCACGCGAAACTCAGCGGCGCTGGCCGGCAAATAGGCGTCGATGAACGGCGGTAATTGCCCGCGCGCACGGTCGACCACGCCCATGAATTTGTCCAGAGAGGCGCCGGGATTTTCTGCCTCGTGCAGGAGGAAACTGATAGCCCCGGCGAAGAGCAGCGCCAGCGCACTGACCACCAGCGTACCGAGCAGTGCCACCGCCAGCCAACGGGCACGGCGGCCTTCGATCAGCCGTTGCAGTTGTGGGGTGAGCATGTTGACCAGCTCGAACACCAGCAACCCGGCCAGCAGGCTGGGCAGCAAGCGCAGCGGCAGGACGAGCAGCAACCCGCCGAAAATGATGATGCAACTGACCCAGAACACAACATGACGCTCAGAAAACGTTGGCATACAGCCTCAAAACGAACGGCGTTAAAGGATGGGCAGTCTGCCAGCGATCGAGGGGGAGCACTAGGGATATGCGGTGTATCGGATTCCGGTGCCCGACTGGAGATCCAGCCCTCACCCTAACCCTCTCCCAGAGGGAGAGGGGACCGATTGGGAGATGGCGAAGAACTCCGGCAACCAGAAAGGACTGCGTTGAATCCATAATCGACCGGATCTTGCAGGCCGATGCATGTACTGAAACAACGCGATCAGTCCCCTCTCCCTCCGGGAGAGGGTTAGGGTGAGGGCTGGCTGTCGCGCTATTTTTTCTTCAGGCACTCACTCATGAATGCCTTGCGCGCATCGCCGCTCAGGGCTTTGGTTTTCGCATCGGCGTTGCACGTGGTCATCTTCTGCTGCTGCGGGGTCAGGGCCTTGGCGTCATTGGCCGCTGGCGCTGCCTTGAGGCAAGTGCTCATGAAGGTTTTGCGCTCATCGCCTTTCAGACTCTTGGCGGTCGCATCGGCATTGCAGGTGGTCATTTTGTTCTGTTGCGCCGTGGCGGCGAAACCCTGGGAACACAGGAGCAAACCAATCATCAACAAAGGCACACGCAACATCTTCATGGAGTTTTCTCCTTGTCGCCGCTTCGAGGGAGGCGGCCTTCGCTGGAGTGTAGCCAAATCCTGTTACATCTTCCTGCCTTCCAGGTGGCTGCGGCGGTACTGCTCCGGCGTGCAACCGGCCTGCCGCGCGAACATGGCGATAAACGCCGAGCCGCTGCTGTAGCCGAGATCAAAAGCGATTTCCTGCACGCTGCGCGGCGTTTCCAGCGCTTCAATGGCCGCGAGATAACGCAGACGCTGGCGCCACTCACCGAAACTCATCCCCAGTTCTCGAACAAACTGCCGCGCCAACGTGCGCTCGCTGACATGCACCCGCAACGCCCAGTGCGCCAGCGGCTGGTTGTTGCCTGGCTCCGCTTGCAGGGTCTCAAGAATCGCCAGCAGTCCGGGGCTGCTTGCATACGGCAGATAACACTCATGCACCGGCGCCTGTTGCAGTTGATCGACCAGCACCTGAGCCAGACGTTGATCAGCCTCCCGTTCGGGAATCTTCACGTCACGAGCAGCGAAGTCCTTGAGGATTGCCTTGAGGATGTCGCTGATCGCCAATGTGCAGGCCCGCGTCGGCAGTTCGGTACAAACCTTGGGATCGAGACATACCGCCCGGTAATTGACCGGTTGATGACTGTAGAAACTGTGCTCGACCTGCGGTGGCACCCACACCGCGTATTGCGGTGGCGACATGAAACGACTGCCGTCGACGTCCATGTGCAACACCCCGTGAGCGGCGTACTCCAAAGTGCCCCACGGATGGCGGTGTGGCGCGGCAAACTCATGGGCGTTGAAATCGGCGTAACGGAAGTACACCGCTGACGGCAGTTCGCTGAAATCGAGCAGATTGATGTGTTTACTGTTCATGCTGTCCGCTTTCAGTGGCAGGTTGTCTGGTTCGAAGTATAGGGCTGTATCCAGACAGGGGATAATCACGTTTCATCAACGTACTGGTTTCAACGCATGCAATACGCTTTTCCCCTGCTGGCGATCTTTATCTGGGCCGGCAACACCGTGATCAACAAACTCGCGGTCGGCGCGATTTTCCCGGCCGAAATCGGTTTCTACCGCTGGCTGCTCGCCGGTTTGCTGTTCACCCCGTTCATGTTCAAACAAGTGATCGCGCATTGGCCGCAGATCCGCCCGAACCTGGGCAAGATTTTCGTCCTCGGCGTGCTCGGTATGGCGGTGTATCAAAGCCTCGCCTACTTCGCCGCGACCCTGACCACGGCAACCAACATGGGCATCATCCTGTCGCTGATGCCGTTGATGTCGCTGGCCATGGCAATCATCAGCCTCGGCCAGCGCCTGACTGCCGGTGCGTTGGTGGGGGCGGTGCTGTCGTTTGCCGGTGTGCTGGTGGTGGTGTCGTCGGGCAGCCTCGGCGCGTTGCTGCAACACGGCGTGAACCTGGGCGATGCGATGATGCTGATTGCCACGCTGGCCTATGCGATTTACAGCACGTTGCTGAAGAAATGGCAGCTGCGCCTGCCGCCGCTGGTGTTGCTGTACCTGCAGGTGCTGGTGGCGATTGTGGTGTTGTTTCCACTGTTTGCCGCCTCACCGAAAACCGGGCTGACGCTGCAGAATATTCCGCTGGTGTTGTATGCGTGCCTGCTGGCCTCGATGCTCGCGCCGTTGGCGTGGATGCAAGCGGTGATGCGCCTGGGGCCGAGCCGGACGACGTTGTTCTTCAACTTGCTGCCGTTGATTACCGCGCTGATTGCCGCGCTGGTGTTGAAGGAGCAACTGGCGATGTTTCACCTGGTGGGTGGTTTGCTGACGTTGGGCGGGGTGATTCTGTCCGAGCGCTGGACGACGGTGTTGGGCCGCAAACTCAGCGTTGCCTGATCTGGCCTCAATCGCTGGCAAGCCAGCTCCCACATTTTTCGGCGTCAGGCACAAGTTTTGTAACCACCCCGAATCAATGTGGGAGCTGGCTTGCCAGCGATGAACGATGACTCGGTTGTGAGTTAAAGCCCGGCAGCCTTCAGGCGCGCCGCATGCTCGACAAACAGCCGCACCGGATCCGCGCCCTTGCCCACCAGCCCCAGCGACTGGTTGACGATGTCGAAGTGATCCAGCGGATAGTCGTCGCCAATCACCGTGCCCAGATGCGAGCTGTAACGCCCGACCATCCCGTCGCACTGCCCCGGCTCACGGACAAAGGTTTTCGCAAACAACCGACAGCTGCGATTGGTCCCGTCGAACAAATTGCCGCCACGATCCGTCTTGCCCGGTTGCAACGTCCCTGACCACGAGTAATACCGCACGCCGTTGACCTCTTCCGGCCCGTGGCCGCCCCAGGTTTCAGGCAGGCCCTGTGGATAACGCTGATTGAACAGCGCCACGCCTTCAGTGGTCAGCGATTGATGCGAGGCGTGGATATCCACCGGCAGTTTAGGCCCGTGATAACCGGTATCCAGCAACGCCATCAGCCAGCCGACAACACGCAGCAGCACCACGAGGATACGACCCTTGGCGCTGTCTGCGGGGTAGTGTTTGTGCAGATAGTCGGCCAGTTCCGAACCATGATTGGGCCCGGCCACCGACGTGACCGACGCCACCAGATCCGGGCGTTTCGCTGCGGCGTAACGCGCCGTCAACGAGCCCTGACTGTGGCCAAACAGGTTGACCTTCTGCGCCCCGGTTTCGCGCAAAATCTCGTCGATGCGCGCGAGCAACTGCTCGCCACGCACCTCGGTCGAATTGAGTGGCGACACCTGCACCGCAATCACGGTTGCACCACCGCGGCGCAACGCCTGGATGATCCCGTACCAATATGGATAAATCACCAGCCGGATAAACCCGAGCATTCCCGGCACCAGCACCAATGGATAACGCGTCGACATGGGCAAACGTCCTTGTGGTCGGTGAGTGGATGCAAGGCGTGCAAAACGCCCGCCAAGCATCCGCTGTAATGATGACAACGCAGCGTCCAGCCTACTTCAGCCCTACACCCCCCGCCACAATCAGCCCAGCTGGAACGCCCTCGCGAGTTCGAGCAAGCGCTGCTCAGCCTCGGCCACCGACCCCGCAAATCCGGTCTCGCTAAGCATTGCCAGTGCTTTGCTGGTGCCCTTTCAAGTCGAAGGGCAAGTCGACGGTGCCGGCTACAGCGCACGGTGTGTGCCGGGGCGCGAGCGGCATCCGCCGGTGCGGGCGTTTTTTGCGTGGTTGCAGGAAGAGGCACTTTTGTCAGGGCTGGCACCAAGGTCACAGCCTTTGGCAACGCACACAGGGCAAGCCGTGCAAATCTCATAAAACTTTTTGCATCGCGTATGACTCACAACCTGGGTAGGCGATCGCGCCTGTAGAGCGTGGCGCCAATCGGATTAGCCTCCAGGAGACTGAAATGAGCGACGACCTGCATCTGTCTGATGTCCAAACCCTGCGCGAACGTGCGCGCCAACACGTCGAGAACGGCGCCGTAACTGAAAGCTACAGCGCCAACCGTGAAGAGGTGCTGCGCTTGCTCAACGAATCGCTGGCCACTGAACTGGTCTGCGTTTTGCGCTACAAACGTCACTACTTCATGGCCAGCGGTCTGAAGGCCAGCACCGCCGCCGATGAGTTTCTCGAACACGCCAAGCAGGAAAGCGAACACGCTGACCGACTGGCCGAGCGCATTGTGCAATTGGGCGGCGAACCGGAGTTCAATCCGGACATGCTGTCGAAAATGTCCCACGCACAATATGTAGCCGGCAACAATTTGAAGGAGATGGTCTACGAAGACCTGGTGGCCGAGCGGATCGCGATTGATAGTTACCGCGAGATCATTCAGTACATCGGCGAAAAAGACCCGACCACCCGCCGCATCTTCGAAGACATCCTCGCGCAGGAAGAAGAGCATGCGGATGACATGGCCGACATTCTGAAAGATCTGTAAACCTTCAAAATCGCCTTCGCGAGCAGTCTCGCTCCCACAGTTGACCGCATTCCTTCAGAGGGATGCGGTTGAATGTGGGAGCGAGCCTGCTCGCGAAGAGGCGCTTATGGGCACCCGCTATTTTGTCGGTTTTACCGTCACCGGGGCCTTACCGGCCTTCATCTGTTCCAGCAATGGCGCACACTGATTCGGCTCGCCGCCGCTCGGCGCCACCAACGCCAGCAGCCCCGCCGCCGGCGCCGCAATCACTCCCAACGCCACCATCCCCGCGCCGCGCAATAACAGCGGGACGGGTTTAACACCAGCGTCGGGTTTAATGAACTTGCCGCGTACATACAGCGGCGAACGCAGCGAGATCAAACGCCAGCCCTTGGATTCTGGCGTCACCGTCAGGTCCAGTTGCTCGGTCGCCATGTTCGCCGTGCCGTCGATATAGATGATGGCGTTCTCGGTATCGAAGACAAACAGCCGCGTGGACGCCAAACCCGTCTTGATATCGAAGTCCGCCGCCGCGCAGTTGATCTTCACTTCTTTGTCGCCAAAGATTTTGCCGACCACGTAGTTGCCGACGTTGAGACCTGCAAGCTCCATCAATTCGCGACTGATCGCGCCGTCATTGATCAGCATCTTCAGGCTGCCGTTCGCGCCGCCCAGCAGTTTCGCTACCGAATTACCGCGCCCACTGATATTGGCGTCGCCATTGAGCTCGCCGAAACTGGTTTTCATCGGTTCGAAGGTCGGGAACAACTGCTTGAGTTTGAACCCGCGCGCCGTCAACTTGGCCCGGCCTTCAAGCGGCTCGGTGCGCCCATTCAGGCGAATTTGCGCATCGAGCTTGCCGCCAGCGACGCCGAAGCGCAGCGGCTCCAGACTGAGTTCGCCGTCGTTGAGGATGAGATGGGTATAGAGGTCGGTGAACGGCAGTTCTTCACTGTGGACAATACGTTTGCCGGTGAACTCGACATCGGCGTCCATCGCGCGCCAGCGGTCGGTTTTGAATTCGTCCACTGGCAGGACTTTGTCTGCCGGTTGCTTGCTCTGTGCACTGCCAGTTTTTGGCTTCTCGTTCGAATCGGCACCGATCAACGGCCCGAGGTCAGCAAACAGCAATTGGTTGGACACCAGCGCGCCGCTGAGCTTGGGCCGAGGCTGGCTGGCAACGTAAATCAGGTCGCCATGGATGTCGCTGCTGCCGATCTTGCCGTTGAATTGTTCATAGGTGAATTTCGCGCCGGCGTCATCGTGCAACTTGGCGATGAGATGACCATCGGTGGCGTACGGCGGCGTGTCCGGCAGAGTCACTCCGGTCAGCGGATAGAGGTTACCAAGGCTGTCACCGGCCAGTTTCAGGCGCAGGTCGAGGGCGCCGAGGTTGAGCGGGTCGGTCAGGGTGCCGGCCAGTTCAATGCGGGTATCGCCGATGTTCGCCTGGGCCTGCAGCGGGAACGGTTTGCTCGAATCCTGCAAGGCCAGCAGCCCGCCGATTTTGCCCTGACCACTGAGATTCTGGCCGTGATACTGACCTTTCACCTTTAATGCAAAAGCGTAATCCTGCGGCGCGCCGACCTTGTCCTGCGTGGTTTTCGCCGCTTTGTCGCCGACGATATCGCTGTAAGGAATCGGCTTGCCCAATGGATCGATCAGCACATCAAGGTGGGTCCTCAAGGTCTGATCATCAAGCGTGACATGGCCTTTGTCGAACTTGATGGCCCCGATATCAACAACCCAGTTGGACGGCTCGGCATTCGGATCCTTGGGATCGAACTTGAACGTCCAGTTGGCGCGGCCGTCGGCCAGGCGTTGCAACTCGGCGTTGGGTTCGGTCAGGTCGATGCGCGGGATCACCACCCGTTGCGCCAGCAAGGCCAACGGCGAAATACGCAACTCGACGCGCTTGAGCGTGACCATCTGCGGCTGCTTCGACCAGTCCGGGTTGCCCAGGCTCAAATCCTCGGCGACCACATGCGGCCAAGGCACCCAGGCGCGCCAGCCGCCTTCATCCGGCTCGCGCTGCCAGATCACCGCGAGGTTGCCGTTGATGGCAAACGGTCGGTGCAGTTCTTCCGAGACTTTGGCGTTGAGCGGCGGTTTGATCCGGTTCCAGTCGAAGAACACGATGATCAGCACCAGTACGGCCAGAAGCAGTACGAGGGTGGCGAAGGTCCAGCTTAAGATTTTTCCAGTGCGCGTCATGCACAAAACTCCTGATCACGACCGCACGCCCAATCCACGGCGCACAGCTGAAACGGCGGGCCAAAGCGGCCCCTATGAAATCTGTGACTGGCAAAAGGCCCGCAGGTTTAATCGAAAGACCGATTAAGACGCAAAAAGCCGCGCCTAATCCGACTGATCGGTCAAGCAACGTTACCGCCACCCGCACTTTTACGAGGCGCGAGTGGGTCGAAAATACCCACTGCGGTGCAAAAGCATGCCTCTGAAAGGCTTGATCTAGAGCCTCCGGCCAGAACAATCAATTCTGTTGATTATTACCATTGCGTTTATGAACTTTTATATCGACTTATCGAGAGTAGCATTGCCCTCGTACCCACTTTATCGCCCCCCCAAGGAGCAACCCATCATGAAACGCCAATTACTACTGAGTCTTACCCTTTCGATGCTAGCCAGCACTGCCTTCGCTCTGCCCGCTGCCGAACAAGCCACTCCACAAGTCAAAGACAGTCACTCGGTGTTCAGCCAAACCCTGGCCGAAGATGGCTATGACAAAACCCCACAAGGTCAGACCTTGGCTGAAGATGGCTACGACAAAACTCCACAAGGTCAACTTGCCGAGAACGGTCGCAATCGTCTGGAAGAAAAAGGTCTGGTTGAAGACGGCTACGACAACACCCCACAAGGCCAGGCTGTCGCTGAAAACGGTCGCAATCGCCTGGAAGAAAAAGGTCTGGTCGAAGACGGCTATGACAAAACCCCACAAGGCCAAGCGCTTGCCGAAGGTGGTGGTGACCGTGTGATCGAACGCAACAGCGCTGTGAGCTGAGCCCATGGCGGCCCTGAAAAAAAGCCCAATCCCCGGATTGGGCTTTTGCCTTTTTAGCCGCAGCCCTTGATAAGTCGCCATTTCCCCGCTACCTGCCCCGCTGCCGTTCGACGCCGATAAAGCCGATTTGCTAGAGTGCGGCGCTTGTCCTGCCAAAGAACACACCTGCGATGCTGCCCCGCGCCGAACAGAAGCAACAGACCCGCAACGCCCTGATGGACGCTGCCCGCCACTTGATGGAAAGCGGCCGAGGATTCGGCAGCCTGAGCCTGCGCGAAGTGACGAAGACCGCCGGCATCGTGCCCACCGGTTTCTATCGGCATTTTGCCGATATGGACGAACTCGGTCTGGTGCTGGTCAGCGAAGTGGGCCAGACCTTCCGCGAAACCATCCGCTTGGTGCGCCATAACGAATTCGTCATGGGCGGCATCATCGATGCGTCGGTGCGGATCTTCCTCGATGTGGTCAGCGCCAACCGTTCGCAGTTCCTGTTTCTGGCGCGCGAGCAGTACGGTGGTTCGCTGCCGGTGCGTCAGGCGATTGGCCGTCTGCGCGAAAACATCAGTTCCGACCTCGCGGCCGACCTGACGATGATGCCCAAGCTTCAGCATCTGGACGCTGACGGCCTGAGCGTGATGGCCGATCTGATCGTCAAATCGGTGTTCGCCACCCTGCCGGACATCATTGACCCGCCAGCCGACGCCTTGCCCGAGCATTTGACGCCGCAGGCGAAGATCACGCAGCAGTTGCGCTTCATCTTTATCGGGCTCAAGCACTGGCAAGGGTTGGGCAGTACCGAATAAATCACCTCTTTTCCTTATCACAACCCAGTCCCTGTGGGAGCGAGCTTGCTCGCGAAAGCGATCTGTCATTCAACATCAATGTTGACCAGAAAGCCGCCTTCGCGAGCTAGCTCGCTCCCACAATGGCTCAGCGTTGGCGCCGCAAATTGGTGCATGTAAAAAACTTCATGCACCAAAACGCTTCAAATCCCCGCAACATCCTGCAACACCCTCTACGATCCTTCAGGGATTTCCTACATATCGTCCGATTGGCAAGCCCCTTGCTCTAGCCTGAGTATTGTCCACTGCTGGAAGCTTTCCGATGTTGGTGATTCATCGCAGAATCGACCCTCAACCCGTCTGGGCCGCCGAGTTGCACCTGACCTTCGAAGCCCGCAGCAAGAGCCGTTTGCGCTGTTTCAGTGCCGAGAACGAAGACGTCGGGTTGTTTTTGGAGCGCGGTCAGCCGCCTCTGTATGACGGCGAATGCCTACAGGCCGAGGACGGGCGCATCGTGCGTGTCTGCGCCCGCGCCGAACAACTGCTGCACGTCACCTGCGCCAATGCCTTCGAACTGACCCGCGCCGCGTATCACCTGGGCAATCGCCACGTCGCCCTGCAAGTCGGCGATGGCTGGCTGCGCTTGCTCGACGACTACGTGCTCAAAGCCATGCTGGAACAACTCGGTGCGCAGGTCGAAGCGCTTGAAGCCCCGTTCCAACCGGAACACGGCGCCTACGGCGGCGGCCATCACCATTCGCGGCACGGCGACGAAGATTTCAACTACGCGCCAAAACTGCACCAGTTCGGCGTTCGTTCATGAACCCAGCCTGGGCGCTGCTGCGCCTGGCCAGTCCGCAATTGCCGATTGGCGGCTACAGCTATTCGCAAGGCCTGGAAATGGCTGTGGATAACGGCCGCGTGAACAACCCGGACAGCGCCCGCCGCTGGATCAGCGATCAGTTGCTGCTCAATCTCGCCCGTTTCGAAGCGCCGCTGCTGCTTGCTCATTGCCAGGCAGCCGCCGAGGAACACTGGGGCGAACTGCAGCACATCTGCGAAACCCACCGTGCCAGCCGCGAGACTCGCGAGTTGCACCTGGAAAGTCGGCAGATGGGTTACTCGCTGCAGCAGTTGCTCAACGGCTTGCCAGAACTCGACGCGCCAGCGCGCAGCTTTCTCGAGCAATGCGCCGAACCGCATCTGGCGCTCGGCTGGGCACTGGCTGCACGCGCCTGGGGTATCAGCCCCCAAGACGCCCTCGCCGCGTGGCTGTGGAGCTGGCTGGAAAACCAGCTCGCCGTGCTGATGAAAACCTTGCCGCTGGGCCAGCAAGCCGCCCAGCGCCTGACCAGCGAATTGCTGCCGCTGCTGCAACAGGCGCAGCAAGACGCGACCCACATCAAACCCGAACACATGGGCAGCGCCGCGTTCGGCCTGTCCCTGACGTGCATGGCCCATGAGCGCCAGTACAGCCGTCTGTTTCGTTCCTAGGGCCCGTCATTTTGGGCATTTATTTTGGAGAAGCCGTATGAACACACAACCTTTGCGTATCGGTATCGGCGGCCCGGTCGGTTCCGGTAAAACCGCGCTGACCCTGGCCCTGTGCCTCGCCTTGCGCGAGCGCTACAACCTTGCCGTGGTCACCAACGACATCTACACCCGCGAAGACGCCGATTTTCTGGTGCGCAACGAAGCGCTGGCACCGGAGCGGATCATCGGTGTGGAAACCGGCGGCTGCCCGCACACGGCCATCCGCGAAGACGCCTCGATCAACCTCGAAGCGGTCGATCAGTTGAACCGGCGATTTCCGGGGCTGGACCTGATTCTGGTGGAGTCCGGCGGCGACAACCTGTCGGCGACGTTCAGCCCGGAACTGTCTGACCTGACCATCTACGTGATCGACGTCTCGGCCGGCGACAAGTTGCCGCGCAAGGGCGGGCCGGGCATCTGCAAATCTGACCTGCTGGTGATCAACAAGATCGACCTGGCGCCGCTGGTCGGCGCCTCGCTGGAAATGATGGATAGCGACACCAAGCGCATGCGCAACGGCAAGCCGTTCGTGTTCAGCAACCAGAAAACCGGTCAGGGGCTGGACGCAATCATCGCCTTCATCGAACGCCAGGGCTTGCTGACCGCAGCCTGATTCACTTATCAACAAGGAAGCTTATCCATGACACTCAAACGTATTCTCGGCGCCGTTGCGCTGCTGCTGACCCCGGCACTGGCCTTCGCACATCCGGGTCACGGCGACAGCGGCTTGGTCGCGGGCATCAGCCACCCGATTGGCGGTCTCGACCACTTGTTGGCGATGGTCGCCGTCGGCTTGTGGGCCGCTCAGCAACAAGGCGCGGCGCGCTGGGCGCTGCCGTGCACCTTTGTTGGCACCATGCTGATCGGCGGCATGCTCGGTTTTGAAGGGCTGGAACTGCCGGCGCTGGAAAGCGGGATCGCCGCATCGGTGCTGGCGCTGGGCCTGGCCGTGGCACTGGCGGTGCGTCCGCCGTTGGTAATGGCGGTAGCGGCGACGGCGCTGTTTGCGTTGTTCCATGGTGTCGCGCATGGCCTTGAGTTACCGGAGATGAGCAGCCCTTGGGCGTATGCGGCAGGTTTTGTAGCTGCGACTGCTGCACTGCATGCCGCCGGTTATGGCGTGGTGCGCGTGTTGCCGCAAGCGGCGGCGCCGTTGGTGCGATTGGCGGGTGCGGCTTCGGCAATGACCGGGGCGTGGTTGCTGGCGGGCTAACGTCTCTTGTTTGAACTGGCCCCTTCGCGAGCAAGCTCGCTCCCACAGGTGATCCAAGTCGTTCACAACTGTTGTGTTCGGCGCAATTCCAATGTGGGAGCGAGCTTGCTCGCGAAGGCGGCCGATCAGACACCGCATCGCTCAGGTCGGTCTCTCTGCTACCATGTCGCGCAATCGCCCCAGCCGTGACGACGTCCGCCAATGCCCCATGCTTCCCGCTCCAAATCCCTGCCTGAATTGACCGCCCTGTTCAGCGAGGTGCAGCAGCACTTCGTCAACGTGATCGTGCCGCTCTGGGAAGGCCCGGGCTGGAATGCCGACATGGCACTGCCCTACGAAGCACTCGACGCCGCGCACCAGCCCTTGCCAGCGCAACGTTATCGGGCGATGGCCTGTGCACGGCAGCTGTATCTGTTTTCCAGCCTGATCGGCGTCGTGGATAACGCCGAAGAGCGTGCGGCCGCGCTGTTCCGTTCTCTGCAACGCCACTTCCACGATGCCGAGCACGGCGGCTGGTTCTACAGCATCGATGCGCAGGGCAAACCGCTGGATCAGCGCAAGGATCTCTACACCCACGCGTTCATCCTGTTTGCCTGCGCGCATTACTGGCAAAAATCCCGCGAGCCGCTGGTGGAATCGACGTTGAACGCCGCGCTGGAAGTCATCGGTCAGCGATTCGCCACCGGCGATGGCCTGTACGAAGCGTGCCTGGACCGCGACTGGATGACGTTGCAAACCGGCCCGCTGCAAAACCCGCTGATGCACCTGGCCGAAGCCTTCCTCGCCACTCTGCACGTGCGCCAGGACAGCGCGACGCAACAGGCGCTGCTTGAGTTATGCACAGCCATGCACAAGCGTTTCATCGACCCGCAACATGGCGTGTTGATGGAAAAACCGTTGGGCGCTGTGGATAACTGGTATGAGCCCGGGCACCAGTTCGAATGGTATTTCCTGCTGCAATCGTCAGATCTGTTGCGAGAATCGAAACTGCATCGCGCGTTGGACAAGGCCTTTGCCTTCACCGAGCAATTCGGCGTGGAGCAGCCGTCCGGTGCGGTGCGCGCAATGCTTGATCTGGAAATGGACGGACGTCCAAAAGATTCAACCCAGCGCATCTGGGCGCAGGCCGAATACCTGCGTGCGCTGACCTTGCGCCCCGACAGCGAAGCCGTGGTGCTGCATCAATTGCAGGCATTGCAACAGCGCTTTCTGCATGCCGGTGGCTGGCATGAGTGCCGCGATGAGCAGGGCGAAGTCAGCCGCAAGGACATGCCTTCCACCACGCCCTATCACTTGGCGACGTGCTATCGCGGGCTGGCTGAATATCTTCACTGATTTGAACATTGCCTTCGCGAGCAAGCTCGCTCCCACATTGGATTCGCGCCGAACACACTCTTTGTGAACGGCGCAGATCACCTGTGGGAGCGAGCTTGCTCGCGTACGGCGTTACACGGTATCTAGGCAATCCATTTCTTGTCGCCCGTGAAGCTGATGGTCAACCATCGCGCCGCATCCGGTTTGCCCAGCTTCGCGGAAATCTCTTCACGCAGCGCATCGAGTTGCCCGACGTGCTCCAGTCGGTAATCCACCGGCAACACCACATGAATCTCGATAAACCGCGCCCGCCCGTGCTTCTGCACGTAGGACACGTAATCGTCGAAACCATGCTCGGCCTTCGCCGCGTCCATCACCTGGCGCACGTGGTCATTCAGCGTGTCCGGTGCAATGCCAAGCACATCGCGTAATGCCGGGCCGAGGATCTTGAAGGCCGGTGTCAGCATGGTCAGGGCCAGTACGATCAGGATCAGCGGATCGACGTAAACCGCCCATTCGCCATAGCCCTGGGACTTGAGCAGCAACGCCGTGAGGAAACTGATCAACAGGCCCACAGAAAGCATCGCGTCCACCAGCCAACTGATGTTGTCGAACTGGATCAGACTGGATTTGAGCTTGCGATTGCGCCGACGCACGTAGAAGAAGTACGCGAACTCGACCACGGTAAACACGGCGGCATAGATGATCACCAGACCCAACTCAATGTCCCGGCCACCGTCGATGATGCCGAACACACCGTTGAGAAACGCGTAGATGGCAATCAACAGCAGGAAACTGCCTTCAATCAGCAGCACCATGGGTTCCAGATGCCAGAAGCCGAACTGGAAACGGTGATTGCTTTGCTTGGCGATCAGCTTGGCAGTGATCAGCATCAGTACTTTGATGAAGGTTGCGATCAGCGAGAAAAAACCATCGAACAGGATGGATTGGGAACCTGAAACAAAACCGGTGACGATCCCGGCAATCGACACGGCGAACATCAGGATGGTCGATTGTTTGAGCAGCGACTGCTCACCTCGGTTACTCACGTAGCCTCCTCTGAAAACCTTGAAAACCGCGGGGTGCGGTGGGGTTGCTGGGAGAGGAGTCTACCTTATCGGGATTTATTGCCTGTTTTGGCCCATCGCTGGCAACTCAGCCCCCACAGGTATCGAGTCGGTCACAAGATTATGTCTAGGCCGAAGACCCTGTGGGAGCTGGCTTGCCAGCGATGGTCATTACGCGGTCTTAAGCCTTGTTCCGCTCGATGGCAAAGCCGGCCCAGGTCTGGCTCACCGGCATCAATTCCAGGCTATTGATGTTGATATGCGCCGGCGCATTCATCACCCAGAAAATCGTCTCGGCGATGTCCTGCGGCTGGATCGGCTCGGCCCCGGCGTAGGTGGCGTTGTACCGTTCCTGATCACCGGCGAAACGCACCAGCGAGAATTCGCTCTCGCACAGCCCCGGCTCAATGTTGCTGACGCGCACGCCGGTGCCCTGCAAGTCGCAGCGCAGGTTCAGCGAAAACTGCTTAACAAACGCTTTGGTCGCGCCGTAGATATGGCTGCCAGGGTACGGATAGTTGCCGGCGATGGAGCCGAGGTTGACGATACCAGCGCCACGACCATGGGCGATCAGGCGCGGCAACAGCAAGCGAGTGGCGTACATCAGGCCTTTGACGTTGGTGTCGACCATGGTGTCCCAATCATCCAGATCGCATTTCGGCGCAGGGTCCACGCCCAGCGCCAGGCCCGCGTTATTGATAAGGCCACGCAGTGTGGCGAACGATGGAGGCAGGTTGGCAATCGCCTCCTCCATCGCCTTGCGATCGCGCACATCAAGCACCAGGCCATGCACTTCCGTCTGCTTGGACAACTCAGCGCAAAGGGCGTTGAGGCGTTCTTCACGACGACCGGTTAGCACCAGTTTCCAGCCAGCCTCGGCAAAACGACGGGCGCAAGCTTCACCAAAACCGGACGTCGCGCCGGTGATAAAAAGGGTGTTGGACATCGTGTTCTCCTTGCTTCGACCGCGAGGGCAGCCATTGGAATAGAAAATCAGCAGGCAGCATGCCCGGCCACGCAAGCACGGGCAACACCCGCTCGCTGTATAAAAAACAAACAATCGTTCCGACGCCATAGCCAGCGTGGCCTGTAGCCATGTGCACGCATGTTATCCACAGTCCCTTCCACAGTTTCCGGGGGCAAGTGGAAGCGCGCAAAGCCGCGCCACACAAGGCTTTGCGGGCGGAATGGAAAGTTTTTTGCTTGACCACGGAGCGCTACCTGTGCGGGACATGGCATTTTGCACGACAGGTCGGTTGGAGCAGTGATTGCGCGAGGCCAGTAATTACGGCCCTTAGCGGGGTCTTTCCAGAGTTTAATCACAGACTTATCCACAGCCTTACACCCATCAAAACTGCGGCGATGCAGTCCCCACAAAAAGGTTGACAAAGACGTCTGCCACGTCAGCAAAAACGCCTGATCAAAAAACAACCACACGCCTGAGAGCCACGGATCTAAAGGGTTTCAGCCAGCTACTCCCACGTTATTCACAGCCAGCTCCACAGTAAACGGGGACAAGTCAAAACTGTGGAAAAACAGCCATTTGCAGCGTCTATATGTCGCGCTTTGGCAGGTAGCGGAATTTGTTTTCCACAATTTCATCAGAGTGCACCAATGAACCTGTGGGAGCTGGCTTGCCAGCGATGGGGGAGTCACTGACAACACCCTGGCTGGATGGTGAACCGCTATCGCTGGCAAGCCAGCTCCCACCGGGATTGGGGTGCATCGCAGGGATAAAAAAGCCCCGAGGCTCGCGCGTCGGGGCTTGTGCATAACGATGAAACTCAGTGCCCGCCCAGATAGGCGTTACGCACCTCCTCGTTCACCAGCAACTCCTTACCGGTGCCCGTCAGGCGAATCTCGCCGTTGACCATCACGTACGCGCGATCCGACAGCTTCAACGCATGGTTGGCGTTCTGCTCGACGAGGAAGATCGTCATGCCGGTTTTGGCCAGTTCCCGCAGGGTCGCGAAGATCTGCTTCACCACAATCGGCGCCAGACCCAGGCTCGGTTCATCGAGCAGCAACAGCTTGGGTCGGCTCATCAATGCGCGAGCAATGGCGAGCATCTGCTGTTCACCGCCGGACATGGTCATCGCCCGCTGCGTGCGCCGCTCTTCAAGCCGTGGGAACAGCTCGAACATGCGCTGCATATCCTCTTTGGCATACTTGTCGCCAATCGGGATGGTGCCCATCAACAGGTTTTCCTCGACGGTCATGTCAGGGAACACCCGCCGTCCTTCCGGCGACTGCGCAATGCCGTTGGAGGCGATGTAGTGCGAGGACTTGTGGGTAATGTCGACGCCTTGATAAATGATCTGCCCATTCGCCGCCCGGGGCTGGCCAAAGATCGACATCAGCAATGTTGATTTACCCGCGCCATTGGAGCCGATCAGGCTGACGGTTTCCCCTTCATTGATCTGCAACGAAACGCCTTTGAGTGCCTGGATCGGGCCGTAGAACACGTCCAGGTTTTTCAGTTCGAGGATCGGTTGGCTCATACCAGCTCCTCTTCATCCGCGCCCAGGTAGGCGGCAATCACTTTCGGGTCGTTACGGATGGCTTCAGGTCCCCCCTCAGCGATAACGATGCCGTGGTCCAGCACCACGATGTGGTCGGAAATGCTCATTACCATGCCCATGTCGTGTTCGATCAGCACCACGGTCAGATCATGCTCGTCGCGCAGCAGCCGGATCATTGCGCTCAGTGCTTCGGTTTCCTGAGGGTTGAGGCCAGCGGCCGGTTCGTCGAGGCAGATGATCTGCGGCCGCGTGCACATGGCCCGGGCGATCTCCAGACGGCGTTGCTGGCCGTACGAGAGCTCACCGGCGAGACGGTTGGCGCAGTCGACCAGATCGACCACTTCCAGCCAGTAGAACGCACAGTCCAGCGCGTCGCTTTCGGCTTTGCGATAGCCTTTGGTGTTAAGGATGCCGGCGAGCATGTTGCGGTTGACCCACATGTGCTGGGCCACCAGCAGGTTTTCCAGCACGGACATTTCCTTGAACAGACGAATGTTCTGGAAGGTACGAGCCAGGCCTGCGCGGTTCACCAGATGGGTGCCGCCGAACATCTTGTAGTACATCCGGCTGAGAAAGCTTTTCGGCGAAACGAAGTCGGTCGGTTTGAACGACTCACCCAATAGCTGGATGACGTTGGTCTGCCGGCCGCGCACGTTGAGTTCGATCTTGCCGCCGGACGCCTTGTAGAAACCGGTCAGGCAGTTGAACACCGTGGTCTTGCCGGCACCGTTGGGGCCGATCAGGGCGAAGATCGAGTTGCGTTTGACCTTCAGGCTGACATCGCTCAACGCCTTGATGCCACCGAAATGCATCATCAGTTTTTCAACAGAGAGTACGACTTCACTCATGGCGCAGTCCTCTCGTAGTGAATGGCACCTTTGCGTGGTTTGACCCCGGTACGGCTGATGCGAATCAACCCGCGTGGTCGCCAGATCATCATCAACACCATCAGAATGCCGAACAGCAGCACGCGATACTCAGCAAAGCCGCGCAGCAGTTCCGGGGCGACGGTCAGCACAAACGCTGCAATCACCACGCCGATGGTCGAGCCCATGCCGCCGAGGACGACGATGGCGAGGATCAGGGCCGATTCGAAGAACGTAAACGAGGTCGGGTTGACGAAGCCTTGATAAGTGGCGAAGAACACACCCGCCAGACCCGCCGTCGACGCGCCGATGGTGAAGGCCGAGAGCTTGACCAGTACGTGGTTGAGGCCCATCGAGCGGCAGGCGATTTCATCTTCACGCAAGGCTTCCCAAGCGCGACCGACCGGCATCTTCACCAGTCGATGCTTGATGTACAGCACCGCCAGCACGACCAGGAACAGCACCGCGTAGATGAAGTAGTACTTCACGTCCGGGTTGTAGGCGATACCGAAGTACTCATGAAACGGCACCCCGCCATCCTTCGCTCGTTTGCCAAACTCCAGGCCGAAGAACGTCGGCAGCGGCGCCGCCATGCCGTTCGGGCCACCCGTGAGGGACAGCCAGTTGTTGAGCACCAGACGAATGATCTCCCCGAAGCCCAGGGTCACGATCGCCAGATAGTCGCCATGCAGGCGCAGCACCGGGAAACCGAGGATGCAGCCGGCAAGGCCAGCGGTGATCGCCGCCAGCGGCAGCACCGTCCAGAAACCCAGACCGAGATATTGATAACCGAGCGCCAGGCCGTAGGCACCGATGGCGTAGAACGCCACGTAACCGAGGTCGAGCAGACCGGCAAGGCCAACCACAATGTTCAGCCCCAGCCCCAACAGCACGTAGATCAACCCGAGGATGACCACGCCCAGCAAGTACGAGTTGGAGAAGAACGGTACGGCCACGGCCAGCACAATCATCAGCGGGATGATCCAGCGCAGCCGGGATTTGTAGTCCGGTGGCAATACATGCACGCCAGACCCGGTGCTCTCGAATCCGTCGAGAATCTTCAGGCCCTTGGGCGTTTGCAGGAACAGGCTGAGGGCAAAGCGGCCAGCCATGACGATGGCAATGATCCACGCCACGCGGGTCACTTCCAGGTTGAAGCTGTAACCGTCGAGCACGACACCGACGATAGGTCCGAAAACGATCAGGGCAATCAGACCGGCGAGAATCGCCTCGACCAGGCTCTTTTTGATATCAATGGATTTTTCAGTGGTTGCAGACATCGCTTACACCTTCGACACAAGAGGACGGCCCAACAGGCCCTGCGGCCGGAAGACCAGAACAAGTACGAGCAGCGAGAAGCTGAACACGTCTTTGTAGTCGGAGTTGACCAGGCCGGAGAACAGCGACTCGGAGATGCCGAGGATGATCCCGCCCAACATGGCGCCGGGCAGCGAACCGATCCCGCCGAGTACCGCTGCGGTGAACGCCTTGATGCCGATGATGAAGCCGGCGTAGAAGTCGAAGGTGCCGTAGTTCATGGTGATCAGCACACCAGCGAGTGCAGCCATGGCAGCACCGATGATGAACACGTAGGAAATCACCCGGTCGGTGTTGATTCCCAGGATCGAGGCCATCTTGCGGTCTTGCTGAGTGGCGCGGCACATGCGGCCGAGCTTGGTGTACTTGATGATGTAGGTCAGCAGCCCCATGCCGACGAATGCGGCCACCAGAATGAAGACTTTGGTGTAGGTCAGTTGTACGAAGCCGGTACCGACTTCAACCCGCCATGCACCGGTGAGCAGCGTCGGAACACCCTGCTGTTTGGCGCCTTGGGCGATCTGTGCGTAGTTTTGCAGGATCAGCGAAATACCGATGGCGCTGATCAGCGGCGCCAGCCGTGTGGAGTTACGCAGGGGTTTGTAGGCAACACGCTCGATGACCCAGCCATACACCGCCGTGACGACGATGGTGAAAATCAGGGTGCCGAGCATCAGCAGAGGGAAAGATTCGATACCGAAGTAAGCCAGCAGAGCCAGACTGATTGCCGCCAGGTAAGCGGAAATCATGTAAACCTCGCCGTGGGCGAAGTTGATCATGCCGATGATGCCGTAGACCATTGTGTAGCCGATGGCGATCAGGCCATAGACCGACCCGAGGGTCAGGCCGTTGACCAGTTGCTGCAGGAAAATACCATCCATAACGCAATCTCACGCAGTGAGAACCTGCACATCGTTGATGTGCGGTTCTTCTAGGAAAAATACAGAATTACGTCGGAGCAATGTCAGCCACGATCAGAAAGACCCACCCCAGCCCCTTGTGGGAGCGAGCTTGCTCGCGAAAGCGGCGTATCAGTTACCGTTTGTGGCGACTGACACCCCGTATTCGCGAGCAAGCTCGCTCCCACAGGGGATCTGTGGATCATCTGATCGCGTCAGCCCTTACTTCTGTTTTTCCAGCTGGTGATATTTGCCGTCCTTGTCCCACTGGTAAACCACGTAGTCGGAGACTTTCAGGTCGCCCTTGGTGTCCCAGGCTTTCTCGCCCATGACGGTTTTCACCGGGTTTTTCTTCAGCCACTCGGCGGCTTTTTCACCGTTGTTGGATTTGGCGCCATTGAAAGCGGCGGCCAGGGTCTGAACCGAAGCGTAGGCATACAGGGTGTAGCCTTCAGGCTCGGTGCCAGCCTTGCGGAAGGCATCCACCACAGCCTTGCTGTCCGGCAGCATGCGTGGGTCGGCGCCGAAGGTCATCAGCACGCCATCGACGAATTGCGGGCCGCCAGCGGTGGTCACCAGTTCGTCGGTAACGATGCCGTCATCGGACATGAACTTGACGTCTTTGAGGCCTTGCTCACGCAGTTGACGAACCAGTGGGCCGGCTTCCGGGTGCAAACCACCGAAGTAGACAACGTCGGCGCCAGCGCCGCGGATTTTGGTGACGATGGTGCTGAAGTCTTTTTCACCACGGGTCAGGCCTTCGTACAACACCGGCTTCACGCCACGCTTCTCAAGCTGTGCCTTGGTAGCATCCGCCAGGCCCTGACCGTAGGTGTCTTTGTCGTGCAGCACGACGACTTTCTTGCCCTTGAGCACGTCGACGATGTAGTCGCCGGCAACAATACCTTGCTGGTCGTCACGGCCGCACATACGGAACATGGCGCTCAGACCGCGCTCGGTCACTTGCGGGTTGGTGGAACCCGGAGTGATCGCGATGATGCCCGCTTCGTCATAGATTTCCGACGCTGGAATGGTCGAAGAGGAGCAGAAGTGACCGACCACGCCGGCGACTTTCTGGTTAGTGAGGTCCTTGGCGACCGTCACGGCCTGCTTCGGCTCGCAGGCGTCATCGCCCTTGACCAGTACGATTTTTTCCCCGTTGACGCCGCCTGCTGCGTTGACCGCATCAGCCGCTGCCTGTGCCCCCTTCATGTACTGCTCGCCAAATGCCGCGTTGGCGCCAGTCATGGGTCCCGCTACACCGATTTTCACATCAGCTTGAGCAAACGCAGAAACACCCAACGCAGTAGCCACTGCGAGGGCCAGAAAGCCTTTCTTGTAAAACGTCTGGGACATGAGGTGGTGCTCCAAGGTTTTTTTTAGTTGGCACTGCGACTTCACTTCTCCTGATGCTCAGAGCAAGGGCCGTGCCATCGGTTTTTTATTCTTCAAAAAGTCGCTGCTTTCTTGTTATTTCGACTGTTTCGTTCCCATTTTCATTGGGCGTGCAACCGTCTAAACCGCGGAAGGTGAAACCATTTATTTTTTCAGGCGCAACCCGCTTGCGCCATCATTGCAACCGCGGCACCAATCGACGTGCAACCAGCCTGTAACAGCCCGCGTCACCGAACTGCACACTGCTGGTGCGGGACTGCTACAACCCGCACCATTACAGGCTAGTCGCTAAGCGAAAAAGCGCCGCTTCACGCAACATATTTCAACACTCAAATGACGATGCGCAGGCACTGGCCCGCGTGATACAGCGAGAACCCGGCCTCGTACAAGCAACTGCGCAAGCCCACGCCTGCCAGCGGCTGCATCGGTGCAAAGGGAATCGGCAGGGCCTGAGGATTGCCATCACACAGGTAATCGGCGAAGGCCTTGCCGACCACGGTGCCGGTCGTCACGCCACGGCCGTTATAACCGGTGACGGCAACCAGACCCGGCGCCGGTTCGAACAGGCGCATCAAGTGATCGGGTGTGAACGCAATACGCCCTGTCCAGGTGCATTCCCATTCGACAGGTTTCAGATTGGGGAAGTAATGCTGTTGCACCCGATCGGCCCAGGCCTTGAGAAACCAGGTCGGTTTCTGATTACCGTTGCCGAGACTGCCGAGCAACAACCGCCCTTCTTTGTCGCGGCGAATGCTGCTCAACACTTGCCGCGTATCCCACGACCCCTGCCCGCCCGGCAGAATGTCCTGCGCGGCCTCTTCGGTCAGTGGCACCGAGGCGACCTGATAGTAGTAACCGGGGAAGAAGTTGCGTTTGAGTTCGGTCCAGTCGCCTTCGGTGTAGGCGTTGGAGGCGATCACCACTTGCTCGGCCAGCACCGAACCGTGCTCGGTCTGCACCGACCATTGTTGCCCAACCCGTTCAAGTCGAGTGACCGGAGAATGATCAAACATCTGCCCACCGAGGCTGATCACGGCATTCGCCAGACCGGTGACATAGGCCATCGGATTGAGCGTGCCGGCCCGACGATCAAGCAGGGCGGCGGCGATTTTCTGGGTACCGGTGGCTTGTTCACAGGCCTTGCCGGTCAGTAATTCGACCGGTGCGCCGCGGCGTTTCCATTGTTGCTCACGACTGCGCAGATCCGCCTCGCCCTTGGCGTTGTGCGCCATGTGCAGCGTGCCTTCGCGGCGTAACTGGCAATCGATGTTGTACTTATCCACAAGGCTGAACACCAGTGAAGGCGCTGCCCCGAGCATGCGGTTGAGCTGGCTGCCGACCGCCTCGCCGAAACCGGCTTCGATCTCGTCCGGCGGGATCCACATACCGGCGTTGACCAGCCCGACATTGCGCCCGGAGCCGCCGTGACCGGCGCGATGAGCTTCCAGCACGCAGACGGTTTTGCCTTTTTCCAACAGATGCAGGGCCGCCGACAACCCGGTGAACCCGGCGCCGATCACGCAGACATCCACCTTGACCTCACCCTTGAGCGCCATGTTATCGGGCCTCAGTGGCGTGAGCTTTTCCCACAGACACTCTTCGCGTAACGGCATTGCCAGACTCCAACAGAAACCTGCCAAACACACTGCTGATCCTGTGGGAGCGAGCCTGCTCGCGAAAGCGGCGTTTCAGCCAACATTGATGTCGACTGACTCATGGTCTTCGCGAGCAGGCTCGCTCCCACAGGGAAAGAGCCGCCCTGATATCAGTCGAACGTAATGCCCTGCGCCAGCGGCAACTCCAGCGAATAGTTCACGGTGTTGGTCTGGCGGCGCATGTACCCGCGCCAGGCATCGGAACCCGACTCACGACCGCCACCGGTCTCCTTCTCGCCACCAAACGCGCCGCCGATTTCCGCGCCGCTCGGGCCGATATTGACGTTGGCGATGCCACAGTCGCTGCCGACCGCCGACATGAACCGTTCAGCCTCGCGCACATCCGTAGTGAAAATGCACGATGACAGACCTTGCGGCACAGCGTTGTTCAGGCGCAGCGCTTCCTCGAAATCGCTATAGCCGACCACGTACAGGATCGGCGCGAAGGTCTCGCTGCAGACCACGTCGCTCTGCTCCGGCATTTCAACAATCGCTGGCGAGACGTAGTAAGCGTTGGGGAATTGGTCCTGCAATTGACGCTTGCCGCCGAACACCCGGCCGCCCTCGCTCAACGCCTGCTCCAGCGCATCCTGCATGTTTTCGAAGCTGTGTTTATCGATCAGCGGGCCGATCAGATTGCCTTCCAGCGGGTGGCCGATACGTACTTTCGCGTACGCCGCCTTGAGGCGAGTGACGATTTCTTCCTTCACCGACTCATGGGCAATCAAGCGACGCAGCGTGGTGCAACGCTGGCCGGCAGTGCCGACCGCGCTGAACAGGATTGCGCGCACGGCCATGTCGAGGTCGGCACTCGGACCGAGGATCATCGCGTTGTTGCCGCCCAGTTCGAGAATGCTGCGCGCGAAACGCGCGGCGACTTTCGGCGCCACTTCGCGGCCCATGCGGGTGCTGCCGGTTGCACTGATCAGCGCCACTCGCGGGTCATCGACCAGCGCCTCACCGGCGTCACGGCCACCGATGATCACTTGGCAGAGACTCGCCGGAGCATCGCTGAAATTCTTCACCACGCGGTCAAACAGCGCCTGACAGGCCAGCGCCGTCAGCGGGGTTTTCTCCGAGGGTTTCCACACCACCGGGTTGCCGCAGACCAGCGCCAGCGTGGTGTTCCACGCCCACACCGCAACCGGGAAGTTAAAGGCGCTGATGACGCCGACCACGCCCAGTGGATGCCAGGTTTCACGCATGTGGTGGCCCGGACGCTCGGAGGCGATGGTCAAGCCGTACAGTTGGCGGGACAGACCGACGGCGAAGTCGCAGATGTCGATCATCTCCTGCACTTCACCCAAGCCTTCCTGAGTGATCTTGCCCGCCTCCCACGAGACCAACTCGCCGAGATCGGCTTTGTACTCGCGCAACACTTCGCCGAATTGGCGCACCAGTTCGCCGCGGCGCGGGGCCGGCACCTTGCGCCACGCTTCGAATGCATGATCTGCACGACTGATGTGCTGCTCGACTTCGGCCGGGCCTTCCCAGTTGACGGCGGCAATGCGGCTGCCGTCGATCGGCGAATGCACCGGCACTTTGCCGTTCTGATAAAGGGCCGGGTTCACACCAAGACGATCAAGCAATGCGGCAACCATGGGTCACTCCTCAAGCAAAAAACTGAATGTGTGCGGTCGGTTTTTCACGACCGGGCAGGCCTTTAGTTGTAGCGTCAGTACGGCGAGGCAACAAACGACCTTTACGCGAGATATCATTCCGTTTATTCATGCTGCGCATAGAAAGACAAGAAAAGGATCGGCCATGCTGAACAAACGCCACTTGCCTTCGATCACCGCATTGCAGTGCTTCGAGGCCGTGACCCGGCACCTGAGTTTCACCCGGGCCGCCGAGGAACTGAACCTCACCCAAAGCGCCGTCAGCAAACAGGTCGCGCAGCTGGAGGAATTGTTGCAGCACTTGTTGTTCCGCCGGATACGTCGGCGTTTGCAGATGACTCCGGCTGGGGATTTGTACCTGGTGGAAGTCAGAAAAATCCTCACGCAGGTAGAGATGTCGACCCATTACCTGCGTTCCTACGGCGGTGAAACCGAAGTCCTGCGCGTCTCCACGCCTTCGACCTTCGGCGCCCGCTGGCTGGTACCCCGCCTGAAAGGCTGGCGCTTGCGCCATCCGTCGATCCATCTGGACCTGTGCAACGAGCAGGAGGCCGACGATTTGCTGCAAGGGCGCAGCGATCTGGCGTTCTATTTCGGCCAAGGCTCACGCCCGGGGACTGAATGCCTGAAGCTGTTCGGCGAAGAGCTTGTGCCGGTGTGCGCGCCCGGCAGCCTGCCCGACCAGCCTTTCACCGATCCGACGCAACTCACCGATCTGGTGCTGCTGCAGAATGCCTCGCGCCCACAGGCCTGGCACGACTGGTTCGACAGTCAGGGTCATCAGACCGAACACAGCTACCACGGCCCGCGTTTTGAAACCTTTTACATGTGCATCCGCGCCGCACAGGTCGGCTGCGGTGTAGCGCTGCTGCCACGGTTTCTGGTGGAAGAGGAATTGGCCGACGGCAAACTGGTCATTCCCTGGCAGCATGCACTGCCCAGCACCGACGCCTACTACCTGGCCTACCCGGAACATTCTGCGGAAGTGCCCAAGGTGAGGGATTTTGTGAAGTGGATGCTGGAGCAGATCGACAGTCCCATTGCCTGATCATATTCAAACTGTGGGAGCGAGCCTGCTCGCGAAAAGGCCGTCGCATTCAATATCAATGTCGATCGCCATGACGCTTTCGCGAGCAGGCTCGCTCCCACAGAGATTGATGTTGTCTAAAAAAGCGCTGGCAATCCCCACCGCTGATATGCGCCACTAGCGCCATTGTTCGAGACCGCGCCACGGCGCGGCGCACCTGGAGACCCCGTTATGAGCGAGAGTGTGTTTGCCGATCGCATCGTGCAGAACCTGCTCGACACCGACTTCTACAAGCTGACGATGATGCAGGCGGTGCTGCACAACTACCCCAACGTCGAAGTCGAATGGGAGTTTCGTTGCCGTAACAGTGAGGACTTGCGTCCGTATCTGGCCGAGATCCGCTTTCAGATCGAGCGTCTGGCCGAACTCAGCCTGAGCGCCGATCAACTGAGCTTTCTGGAGCGCATCAGCTTTCTGAAACCGGACTTCCTGCGCTTCCTCGGCCTGTTCCGCTTCAATCTGCGCTACTTGCACACCGGTATCGAAAACGGCGAACTGTTTATCCGCCTGCGCGGGCCGTGGCTGCATGTGATCCTCTACGAAGTACCGCTGCTGGCCATCGTCAGCGAAGTGCGCAACCGTTATCGCTATCGCGAGACCGTGCTCGAACAGGCGCGTGAACAGCTCTATCGCAAGTTCGATTGGCTCACCGCCAATGCTTCGGCCGATGAACTATCGCAATTGCAGGTCGCCGATTTCGGTACCCGTCGGCGGTTTTCCTACCGGGTGCAGGAAGAAGTGGTGAACGTGCTCAAGCACGATTTCCCCGGCCGATTCGTCGGCACCAGCAATGTGCACCTGTCTCGTGAACTGGACATGAAACCGCTGGGCACCATGGCCCACGAGTGGATCATGGCGCACCAGCAACTCGGGCCAAGGCTGATCGACAGCCAGATTGCCGCCCTCGATTGCTGGGTCCGCGAGTACCGGGGGTTGCTGGGGATCGCCCTCACCGACTGCATCACCACCGATGCGTTCCTCGGCGATTTCGACTTGTTCTTTGCCAAGCTTTTCGACGGGTTGCGCCACGATTCCGGGGACCCTGTAGCCTGGGGCGAAAAATGCATCGCTCACTATCACAAGCTCGGCATCGACCCGATGAGCAAGACGCTGGTGTTCTCCGACAGCCTGACCTTGCCCCGGTCGCTGGAGATATTCCGCGCACTGCACGAGCGGATCAACGTGAGCTTTGGCATCGGCACCAACCTGACCTGTGACATTCCGGGTGTCGAACCGATGAGCATCGTGCTTAAAATGACCGCCTGCAACGGCCAACCGGTGGCGAAGATCTCCGACGAGCCAGGCAAGACCCACTGCAAAGATCCGAATTTTGTCGCCTATTTGCGACACGTTTTCCAGGTTCCTGCCGATTCCAGTCTATCTAGCAAGGAGTGAATTCATGCAAGCCGTACAGCGTGAGATTGCTGAACAGCTCAAGGTGCAACCGCCGTTCGCCGACCACCAGGCCCTGCAAGCCGAAGTCGCCCGGCGCATTACCTTCATTCAGGACTGCCTGGTCAATTCCGGGCTCAAGGCGCTGGTGCTGGGCATAAGCGGCGGCGTCGACTCGCTGGCCGCCGGGCTGCTGGCCCAGCGCGCGATGCGTGAATTGCGCGAGCGTAGCGGCGACAATGCGTACAAATTCATCGCCGTACGCCTGCCGTATGAAACACAGTTCGACGAGCACGACGCTCAGGCTTCGGTGGATTTCATCAATCCGGACGAACGCCACACCGTCAACATCGGCCCGGCGGTGAAAGCGCTGGCCAGTGAAGTCGCGGCGTTCGAAGGCAAGCAAGTGGCGTCAGTGGATTTCGTGCTCGGTAACACCAAGGCGCGGATGCGCATGGTGGCGCAGTACACGATTGCTGGCGCGGCGGGTGGTCTGGTGATCGGTACCGACCATGCAGCGGAAGCGGTGATGGGGTTTTTCACCAAGTTCGGCGACGGCGCCTGTGACCTCGCCCCACTCAGCGGTCTGGTGAAAAACCAGGTACGGGCGATTGCCCGCAGCTTCGGCGCGCCGGAGTCGCTGGTCGAGAAAGTCCCGACGGCGGACCTCGAAGACCTGTCGCCGGGCAAACCGGACGAAGCGTCCCATGGCGTGACCTACACCGAGATCGACGCGTTCCTGCACGGTGAGCCGCTGCGTGAAGAGGCGTTCAAGATCATTGTTGATACGTACAACAAGACCCATCACAAACGCGTGATGCCGTTCGCGCCGTAAACCGTGAACGAATGAAAAAGCCCGCTGGGGAGTGATCCTCAGCGGGCTTTTCTTTGGCCAGATTATCTGTCGATGCACCAGGCCCTTTCGCGAGCAGGCTCGCTCCCACAGTTGAACGAGGTCGAATGTGGGAGCGAGCCTGCCCGCGAATAACGATGACGCGGTGAACCTGATTACTTCAGGGTCACAGTGCCTTTCATCATCGAGATGTGGCCAGGGAACGAGCAGAAGAAGCCGTATTTTTCACTGGCATTGAGCTTCGATACATCGAAGGTCACCGAGTCGGTTTCCTTGGCGCCGATGATTTTGGTGTGAGCGATGACGCGTGCATCACCGTCCTTCAGGTAGTTCTTGTCGATACCGGCAGCCAGGCCATCGGTGGCGATCGGCTGCATGTCAGCTTCTTTGCTGATCACCAGGTTATGGCCCATGACGTTCTTCGGCAGGCTGCCGGAGTGGGTCAGTTCGATGGTGAAGGTCTTGCAGCTCTTGTCGATTTCGATGGCCTTGGTGTTGAAGGACATCTGGTCGGTGGAGTCAACGGTGGTTTTGCACTCGGCAGCCATCAATTGGCTGCTGGCCAACGCCAGCAGGGATACCGCAACAACTTTGGAAAACATGGTGAATCTCCAAGGCAGGGTTAACAAAAACACTAATGGTTGAAAGACTGCCTGAAATCTTCGCAAGTTCCTATGACTTGAGTCAAAAATTGTATACAACTTTCAAGCTATGACACTCATCGACACAATCTAACGGCCAGATCACCCGGCTGAGTCCATGATCGGCGCATCTCAGTGAAACGGAGCGTCTGTCATGATCTTTAACGGCCTGGTGTGCAGCTTGCTCGCCGCCTATGCTTGTGGCGCCAGCGGTACCTTTGAATCGCCGGAGCGCGAACGCTAAACCTTGGATCGAGGCGTGCCAGCCAGTACCCTGTGCGACTGATTCGATACCGGAGAAAGGCATGTCTCTCACGTCCGTTTGCGTATTTTGCGGTGCCAACGCCGGCACTGACCCAGCTTACACCGAAGCCGCCGTGGCCCTTGGTCGCGCATTGGCCGAGCGCAAGTTGACGTTGGTCTATGGCGGTGGCGCCGTCGGTTTGATGGGCATCGTTGCCGATGCCGCACTGGCCGCCGGTGGCGAGGTGATCGGCATCATCCCGCAGAGCCTGATGGACAAGGAAATCGGTCACAAAGGCCTGACGCGTCTGGAAGTGGTCGACGGCATGCACGCCCGCAAGGCGCGGATGGCCGAACTCAGCGATGCGTTTATCGCGCTGCCCGGTGGCCTCGGCACCCTGGAAGAACTGTTCGAAGTCTGGACCTGGGGCCAGCTCGGCTACCACGGCAAGCCGCTAGGCCTGCTGGAAGTGAAGGGGTTCTACAGCAAACTGACTGCTTTTCTCGACCATATCGTCGGCGAAGGCTTCGTTCGCGAGCCACACCGTGACATGCTGCAGGTGAGCGAATCGCCGCAAACGCTGCTCCACGCCCTGGATAACTGGAAGCCGACCGTCACGCCAAAGTGGGTCGACCAAAAACCCGGCTAACCGCCGGGCACCGATACAGGGCAGAATACGCGCCGCTCAACCTCACCTTCGACCCTAGAGGATCGCCCATGGCCAAACCCAATTACTCCTTCGCCAAACGTCAACGAGACCTGGAAAAGGAAAAGAAGAAAGAGGAAAAGCTTCAGCGCAAGAAACAAGTAGCTGAAGAAGCGGCACTGAACCCTGACGGTGAAGTGGCGACGGATGATGATGTTGATGCAACCGAAGCACCGAAAGATCAGGCGCCCGACGCCTGAGCCCCACCGGGTTTGATGATTGAAATCAGACCCCGCGGATCCGTGAAGGGGCTGGCGGTATGACCGCCGGCCCTCACAGTTCTCCCCGCCACATCCGAACACCCCACGAGAACCCGCTCCCACAGGGATTGTGTTACTCGACTGGCATCACCGTGACCCGCACTTCCGGATCATGGCTCCCCCCGCCCAGAATCACCCCGCGCAACGGCGACACATCAGAAAAATCCCGTCCCCACGCCAAAGTGATGTGCTCCAGCGCCGGCTGCACATTGTTGGTCGGATCGAAATCCACCCAGCCCAGCACCGGGCAAAACACCGATACCCAGGCATGCGACGCATCGGCGCCGATCAATCGTGGCTGCCCCGGTGGCGGCCGAGTCAACAGATAGCCGCTGATATAACGCGCCGCCAGGCCTCTTGAGCGCAAGCAGGCCAGCATCAGATGCGCGAAGTCCTGACAGACCCCACGACGGCGCTCAAGCACTTCCACGAGCGGCGTCGCCACCTGGGTGGCTTCGGCATCAAAGGTGAACTCGCTGAAAATCTTCTGCATCAGGGCCTGGACACCCAACAGTAACGGCTGCCCGGGTGGAAAACAGCTTTGCGAGAACTCGACGAAACTGCGTTTCAAATGCACGTACGGTGACTGGAAACGATAACGGCTAGCCTCAAGCAGATCGCAGGGTAGCGGCCGGCTGCTGTAGGTCAGGGCATTGCGCGTCAGCTCCCACGCCGGAGACTGGTTGAAATCGAGTAAAGGTCGCGCCAGCACTTCAACGGTGAGCCGGGCGTTGACCTGCAACTCATCGTGCGGTCGCTCGAACGCCAGCCGCGTCAACGGATTGCCGAACACATCCAGCTCATCGCGACGGGCCGATGGTTGCGGGCTGATCAGCAATTGTCGTTGCGTGCAGCGCTGCCAACTGCACTCGCGCGGCCACAGGTGCGCCAATTGTTGGGCCAAGGAAACCGGGCTGTCGTAGTGATAACAGGTGTCGTGAAAGATCTGGTAATGCGCGCTCATCAGACGGACACCGTGCGCTGGCTGACATCATCGACATGGGCGAAATGGCGCAGGGCCAGTCGATCCGAGACTTGGCCGCTGGCTTCGGCGATTTCTTGCAGCAGATCCGCCAGACCATCGAGCGCCGAGCGCACGCTGGATGCTCCGAACAATGGATTCTCCAGGCAGCCCAGATCAAATCGTGCCAGGCGTTCGACCAGTTGCGGCAGTCCGGCCTCCCGTGGCACGCCGAAATCATCGTTCAGGCGTTTCAACGTGCGGGTCACCAGTTTCAGCTGGAACAACACCGCATGCGGGTTCTGTTCATCGAGCAGCAACAGGTCGAGCACCGGAATCAACTGCGCCACCGCCAGATAGCGTGAGCGGTAAGTGATGCTGCTGTTGCCCAATTCCAGCAACCACTCGAGCCCGGCCTGATCGAACGCACCGGCGCCACGCAGGAACCCCGCCAGACTGCTGCTGAGAAATTGCAGGCGCTCGATGCGCCGACCGATCATCAGGAAGCGCCAGCCTTCGTCACGGGTCATGTCGTCCAGGGCAAACCCTGACAGTGCCGCCAGCGACATCACCAGACGGTTGAGAAAATCCAGCAACTCGCCAAAATCCGGCTCGTCGGTCTCCAGCTCCAACGCTTCACGCTGCAACTCGACCAGCGCCTGCCAGTTTTCCCTGGAGAGCTTGCCGCGCACCTGGGAGGCCGCCCACTGCAAGCGTTGCAGGTTGGAGCGCAGGCTGAACGACCAGTCTTCGCCGAGCAGCGCGGCCAGCAAACGCTCCGGCAGCTCACCTTCGTCCGGCAACAGCGACAGTCGCTCGCCAAGCTCGACCGCGGCTTGCAGCGCTTGCGGGTCGTCGCCGTCGACATACCGCGCGAGCATGATGCGCAGCAGCCGCGCACTGTCGTCGCAGCGCTCGCAGTAACGACCGAACCAGAACAGGTTTTCCACCACCCGCGACGGCAGATAAGGATCGCGCCTGACCAGATCGTGCACGCCGACGTTGCGCTGGGTCTTCCACTGTTCGCCGCTCGGCGGACGATCGCCCAGCACCCAGGTGTCCTTGCTCGCCCCGCCGCGCTGCATCGACACCACTTCGGCGTCAGCCTCGGCCGCCACTCGGGTCAACCCACCCGGCAGCACTCGATAGCCATCACCGCTGGCCGCGGCGTACACACGCATACCGATCGCACGGGGTTGCAACTGGCCGTCTTCGGCTTGCCAGATTGGCGCCTGGGAAAGCTGAGCCAACTCTTGCGCAACATAGGCGTAAGGGCGCGCCTGCATGCGCTCCGCGAGGGATTGGCGCTGCTTTTCACTCAGATCGCGGCCGAATACCGGCGCGAAGCTTTGTGAAGGAAAGGCCGGTTTGATCAATAGTTCAGGCAGCTTTTCCAGCGCCTGAGCCAACACCGGCGCCTCACCACACCACCAGGTTGCGATGGAGGGCAGGATCAAGTCTTCGCCGAACAGGAATTGGTTGATCCTCGGCAGAAAACCCAGCAACCCCGGCGACTCCAACACGCCGCTGCCCAGCGCGTTGGCGACCAGCACCCGCCCCTGCCGCACCGCTTCAAGCAGACCGGGAACGCCGAGCGCCGAGTCCGTGCGCAGCTCCAGTGGATCGCAGAAGTCGTCGTCGAGCCGCCGCATGATCGCGTGCACGCGGCGCAGGCCGCTGAGGGTTTTCAGGTAGACCGTGGCATCACGCACCGTCAGATCGCCGCCCTCCACCAATGGATAACCGAGCTGACGCGCCAGATAGAGGTGTTCGAAGTAGCTTTCGTTAAACCGCCCCGGCGTCAGCAACACCACCAGCGGCGCTTCGTCATCAGTGGGCGCCTGTCGAGCCAGTGTTTCCTGCAACGTGCGAAAGAAGCCGGCCAGATGCTGCACCTTCAGATCACGGTACAACTCGGGGAAGGCGCGGGACACGATGGTGCGGTTTTCCAAGGCGTACCCGGCACCCGAGGGTGCCTGCGTGCGATCTGCCGTCACCCACCAGCGCCCGTCCGGCGTGCGCGCCAGATCCACGGCGTACAGATGCAGAAAAGCACTGGCCGGCGGCACAATGCCCTGACACGGCCACAGAAAATTGTTGTGACCAAAGACCAGTTCCGCCGGCAGCAAGCCTTCGCTGATCAAGCGCTGCGGCCCATACAAATCGGCCAGCACGGCATTGAGCAGTCGTGCTCGCTGGGCGATCCCGGCCGACAATTGCTGCCACTCATCCGCCGCAATCACATGCGGCAGCAAATCCAGTTCCCACGGCCGATCCGCGCCTTTGGGATCGGCATAGACGTTATAAGTGACGCCGTTTTCCTGAATCTGCCGCGCCAGCAACGCCTGACGCTGCACCAGTTGCGCCGGGGTGCTGCGTTGCAGTTGGTCGAACAGCCGCTGCCAATGCGGGCGCACCGCACCGCTGGCATCCAGCAGTTCATGATAAGTGCCCGCCGTCAGCGGGTAGCGGTCTAGCAGGTCAGGCATGGAAAGCTCGGCAGACAGCAGGGAAAGATCAGACTAACGCAGGCACATGACGCCCGGATAGACGAAACATCCGGGCGCTGTGTGCGATTCAGAAACGGCGTAAATCGATTGTCATCGGTAGCTCGTCGTTTACTTCCACATCGGGTATAGGAAGTTTCCCCGGGGTATGTCCGACCCGGAAGAAACGCGCCATGCGCCGGCTCTCCGCTTCGTTGGCGTTGACCGGCAGCGATTCGTAATTGCGCCCGCCCGGATGCGCGACGTGGTACTGACAGCCGCCCACAGAGCGCGCCATCCACGTATCGAGCAGGTCGAACACCAGTGGCGCGTGCACGGGGATGGTCGGTTGCAGGCAGTTGGCCGGTTGCCAGGCGCGGTAACGCACGCCGGCGACAAACTCGCCGACTCGCCCGGTCGGATGCAATGGCACCGCGATGCCGTTGCAGGTCAGCAGGTAGCGTTGCGGTGGCAGGCCTTTGAGCTTGACCTGCAAGCGCTCCAGGGATGAATCGACGTAACGTACCGTGCCGCCCGCCGTGCCCTCTTCACCCAGCACATGCCACGGTTCAAGGGCCTGACGCAGTTCCAGTTCGATACCGTTGACCGCGTAATCGCCAACCTTGGGAAAACGAAATTCCAGATGCGCCGCGAACCACTCGGCCCGCAGCGGATAACCGGCACTGTTGAGTTCAACGATAACGTCGGCGAAATCCTGTTCGATGAAGTGCGGCAACATGAACCGATCGTGCAGTTCGGTGCCCCAGCGCGCCAGTTTCGACGGCGCATAAGGCTCGCGCCAGAAACGTGCGACCAGCGCCCGCAACAACAATTGCTGGGCCAGGCTCATGCGCGCGTGCGGCGGCATTTCAAAGGCGCGCAGCTCCAGCAAGCCGAGGCGCCCGGTGGCGCCGTCCGGTGAATAGAGTTTGTCGATGCAGAATTCTGCGCGGTGGGTGTTGCCGGTGACGTCGATCAGCAAGTTGCGCAGCAGTCGATCGACCAGCCAAGGTGCGCACGCTTCGCCCGGCTCCGGCATCTGCGAGAAGGCGATTTCCAGTTCATACAAGGCGTCGTTACGCGCCTCATCGACGCGCGGCGCCTGCGAGGTCGGACCGATGAACAAGCCGGAAAACAGATAGGACAACGACGGATGGTTGTGCCAGTAACTGATCAGGCTGCGCAGCAGATCCGGACGGCGCAGAAACGGTGAGTCCGCCGGCGTCGCGCCACCGAGGACGAAGTGGTTGCCGCCGCCGGTGCCGGTATGGCGCCCGTCGATCATGAACTTCTCAGTGGTCAGGCGGGTTTGCCGCGCCTCTTCATAAAGAAACTCGGTGCGCTCGACCAATTCGTCCCAGGTCGCCGACGGCTGCACGTTGACCTCGATCACGCCCGGGTCCGGGGTGATCCGGAAGTTGCTCAGGCGCGGATCGCTGGGCGGCTCGTAGCCCTCCAGCAGCACCGGACAGCGCAGCTCTTGGGCGGTGGCTTCGATGGCTGCGACCAATTCCAGATAATCCTCGACCCGCTCCAGCGGCGGCATGAACAGGTACAAGCGCCCTTCTCGTGCTTCAGCGCAGAACGCGGTGCGGGTCAGCCAGTCGGCGGATTCCTCGATTTTCGGTTGGCGTTCGTGAGCCGAGGCCGGTTCGCCGTGACTGTTGAGTTGCGCTGTCTGCGGTAGCTCGGGGAAGTCCTGATTCGGGTCCTGCGGATGGATAAACGGATACTCGGCCGCTTTCACCCAAGGCTGCGCGCCCAACGGCAAACGATAGCCCAGCGGCGAGTCGCCCGGCACCAGACGGCAATGCTCGTCGCGCAGATACCAGCGCCCGCTCTGCCATTGATCGCCCTTGGCGGTGCGCGCCAGCGGCAGCACCTGGCCGATGACCTTGTCGAGTCCCTGACTGAAGACTTTTCGCAGCCGCGCACGCTCCAGCGGTTCTTCCAGACGCGAATCTTCGGCGCTGACGTTGCTCGGTAACGTACCCTCACGCCACAGGTAATAGAAATTGTCCTCGTAGGCCGGGAACACAAACCGCGCAGGCAGTTTCAGGCGTTCGGCAACACTGGCCAGAAAGCGTCCGGCCAGTTCGCCATCGGCGGCGTAATCCTGCTGTTCATCGGCGATCAACGCGTTGTTGCGCCAGATCGGCACGCCGTCGCGGCGCCAATAGCAATTGAGCGACCAGCGCGGCAGTTGCTCACCGGGGTACCACTTGCCCTGGCCGAAATGCACCAGCCCCTGCGGCGCGTAATGTTTACGCATGCGCTGGAACAGCTCGGCTGAGAGCCGCCGCTTGTCCTCGCCGAGGGCGGCGGTGTTCCATTCGGCGCCGTCCGGGTCATCGATGGAAACGAAGGTCGGTTCGCCGCCCATGGTCAGGCGTACGTCGCCCTCCAGCAGGTCGGCATCGATTTGCCGGCCCAGCGCCTGAATCGCCAGCCACTGCTCGTCGGTGTAGGGCTTGGTGACCCTTGGCGCTTCCCAGATTCGCTCAACCGACATTTCGTGGCTGAACTGAGTCTCGCAGGGTTCAACCATGCCGCTGATCGGTGCCGCCGAGGACGGATCGGGACTACAGGCCAACGGGATGTGCCCTTCACCGGCGAACAGCCCTGACGTGGCATCGAGGCCGATCCAGCCAGCGCCCGGCAAATACACTTCGCACCAGGCATGCAGGTCGGTGAAATCGACCTCGGTGCCGGATGGTCCGTCGAGGCTTTTCACGTCGGCGGTCAGTTGAATCAGGTAACCGGAGACAAACCGCGCCGCCAGTCCGAGGTTGCGCAGCAATTGCACCAGCAGCCATGCCGAGTCGCGGCACGATCCGCAGGCATGTTCGAGGGTGTGCTCCGGGGTTTGCACGCCCGGCTCCATGCGAATCAGGTAACTGATGTCTTCGCTCAGACGCTGATTGATCGCGACCAGAAAATCCACAGCGGGCAGCGGCGTACGGTCGATGCCGTCGAGATAGGCTTTGAATGCCGGCGTCAGCGGCAAGGTTTCGAGGTACGGCGCCAGCTCCTTGCGCTCATCGGTGGCATAGGCGAAGGGGATTTTCTCGGCGTAGGGTTCGAGGAAGAAGTCGAACGGGTTGAACACCGCCATTTCCGCCAGCAGGTCGACTTCAATGCGCAGTTCGTCGGTTTTCTCCGGGAATACCAACCGGGCGAGGTAATTGCCCTGCGGGTCCTGCTGCCAGTTGATGAAGTGCTGCTCGGGCGAGACTTTCAGCGCATACGAAAGAATCCGCGTGCGGCTGTGGGCCGCCGGGCGCAGGCGAACGATCTGCGGGCCGAGTTCGACAGCGCGGTCGTAGCGGTAATGCGTGACGTGATGCAATGCGACATGAATCGACACGGCGTGCCTCCTGCGAGCCTAAGCGTATTCGAAAGCGCGCAAGACTTATGCCATGCACAGGCTTGGGCGCTCTCGCGGAATGCTCAGGGCAGTACAGCACCAAAATCGGGCGATGCGGGGAAATGGTTTGGACCCGATGCACGTAAATGTTGCGAAGCTTGCCCTCACCCTAGCCCTCTCCCAGAGGTAGAGGGGACTGACCGAGTCGTTTATTCGAGCTACACCGACGTGAAAGACCGAGTTGAACTGATGGTTGAACAGCGTGGGGATCGGCTCCCTTTCCCCCTCGCCCCCTTGGGGGCGGTGCGACGTTTCGGGAGGGCTGGGGTGAGGGGGAGTCGATCTTCCTGACACCTGGTTCCCCGCCCCCTGAAATGCAAAACGCCAACCCGAAGGTTGGCGTTTTGTTCAGCTCAAGCAATGTTTAGCGGGGCACGACCGGTTTGCGTGTCGGCTTCGGCCCTTTGCCCTTGGCCGCGTCCTTGCGCTCCTTGGCAGCCTGCTGGTTGCGGGCGAACGCCGCAGCCTTGGCCTGTTCACGCTTGTCCCACGGATTGCCGCCATCACTGGCACGCGGCGGCAGGCCGGTGTGCTGAGTGAGAATCTTGGTGGTCTTCTCTTTACCTTCCTTCGCCACTTTATGGCTGCCAGCCGGCGTCGAGTTCTTGCGACGGGCGCTCTGGTAGGTGTCGGTAGACGGCTGATGCAACGGAATCAATTGATCCTTGCCCGGCCCGATCAGATCGCTACGGCCCATGCGTTGCAGCGCTTCACGCAGCATCGGCCAGCCTTTCGGGTCGTGATAACGCAGGAACGCCTTGTGCAGACGACGCTGCTCTTCGCTCTTGACGATGGTCACGCTGTCACTCTTGTAGCTGACCTTGCGCAGCGGGTTCTTGCCCGAGTGGTACATCGCGGTGGCGGTGGCCATCGGCGACGGGTAGAACGCCTGCACCTGGTCGGCACGGAAACCATTACCCTTGAGCCACAGGGCCAGGTTCATCATGTCTTCGTCGGTGGTGCCCGGGTGTGCGGCAATGAAGTACGGAATCAGGTACTGCTCTTTGCCCGCTTCCTTGGTGTACTTCTCGAACATGCGCTTGAACTTGTCATAGCTGCCAATGCCCGGCTTCATCATCTGGTTGAGCGGACCTTCCTCGGTATGTTCCGGGGCGATCTTCAGGTAACCACCCACGTGGTGGGTCACCAGCTCCTTGACGTACTCCGGCGACTCGACCGCGAGGTCATAACGCAGGCCGGAAGCGATCAGGATCTTCTTCACACCCGGCAACGCGCGGGCGCTACGGTACAACTGGATCAGCGAGGAATGGTCGGTGTTCAGGTTCGGGCAGATCCCCGGAAACACGCAGGACGGCTTGCGGCACGCGGATTCGATTTCCGGGCTCTTGCAGGCGATGCGGTACATGTTCGCGGTCGGGCCGCCGAGGTCGGAAATGACGCCGGTGAAGCCTGGCACCTTGTCGCGGATCTCTTCGATTTCACGAATGATCGACTCTTCGGAGCGGTTCTGGATGATCCGGCCCTCGTGCTCGGTGATCGAGCAGAAGGTGCAGCCGCCGAAGCAGCCACGCATGATGTTCACCGAGAAACGGATCATGTCGTAGGCCGGGATTTTTTCCTTGCCGTACGCAGGATGCGGGACACGGGCATAAGGCATGCCGAACACGTAGTCCATTTCTTCAGTGGTCATCGGAATCGGTGGCGGGTTGAACCAGACGTCTACTTCGCCATGTTTCTGCACCAGCGCACGGGCGTTGCCCGGGTTGGTTTCCAAATGCAGCACGCGGTTGGCGTGGGCGTACAGCACCGCATCGCCCCGCACCTTCTCCATCGACGGCAGACGGATCACGGTCTTGTCGCGGGTCATGCGCGGGCTGGCCAGAATCTGCACGACCTTGGCTTCTTCCGGATCATCAACCGGCCCCTTCTCCTGCTCGATGGCGCAGGCCTGGGTGTCCTGGGTGTTCACGTACGGGTTGATGATCTTGTCGACCTTGCCCGGACGGTCAATGCGCGTGGAATCGACTTCGTACCAGCCCGCAGGCGTGTCACGACGGATGAACGCGGTGCCGCGCACATCAGTGATGTCTTCAATCTTGTGACCGTAGGACAGACGCTGGGCGACTTCGACAATCGCCCGCTCGGCATTGCCGTACAGCAGGATGTCGGCGCAGGCGTCGATCAGGATCGAGTTACGCACGCGATCCTGCCAGTAGTCGTAGTGCGCGATGCGGCGCAGCGAAGCTTCGATGCCGCCGAGCACGATCGGCACGTTTTTGTAGGCTTCCTTGCAGCGCTGGCTGTAGACCAGACTGGCGCGATCCGGACGCTTGCCGGCCATGCCGCCCGGGGTGTAGGCGTCATCGGAACGGATTTTCTTGTCGGCGGTGTAGCGGTTGATCATCGAGTCCATGTTGCCGGCCGCGACGCCGAAGAACAGGTTCGGCTCGCCGAGCTTCATGAAGTCGTCTTTGGACTGCCAGTTCGGTTGGGCAATGATCCCGACGCGGAAGCCTTGCGACTCCAGCAGCCGGCCGATGATTGCCATGCCGAACGACGGGTGATCGACGTAGGCATCTCCCGTAACAATGATGATGTCGCAGGAATCCCAGCCAAGCTGATCCATCTCCTCCCTGCTCATCGGCAGGAATGGCGCTGGTCCGAAACATTCGGCCCAATATTTTGGATAGTCAAATAACGGCTTGGCTGTTTGCATGTCGACGACCGGTGTTGAGATGAAAAATCGCGGGCGCGGAATATAGCACAAAAAATAACCAATTCCGACGGCAATGGTCGGTTTCTCTTCATCCCTGCATCACAGAGGCCGTCGGACGCCCACCCCCCCTGCCGGGGCAAGCGTACCGGCCATGCAATCACGATATCCAAGCCTTGCATTATTGCGGGGCGAACATGACAACGACTCAAGGATGAGTACTCATGATCGGCAAGACCAGCAAGGGCGCCAGCGGCGCCACCACGACAACATTACCGAAAACCGGCGCGCCGGGACCTGATGGTCATCCGCGCATCGACGTCCCCACGGTTCATCCTGCGGTCCTGCCCCATCGACCTGCGATCACGCGACCTGATGGCGTCGACCCTGACGCCATCAGGCCCGTGCCCACCGTACAGGTGAACGCCATGCAGTCGCCGCTGAACGCGACGTCGCCCGCGTTATCGCGTGGCCTGGAAAATTACCGGGTGACGCCGTCGGGGTGGGACGACACCCCTGCCGAAGGTGCGCGCATCATCAAGGGGCGCACCTACGTCACTCTGCCCGATAACCACATCGTGCAGATCGCGATGGATCCTGAAACCGGGTTCTACCGGGCCAGGCACTCAAGCGAGCGCACGCCGTCCGGCCCACTCCTGCAACCCGACGCCGACGGCCAGTACTGGCGCGAAGTTCCTCGCCACGAAGCATCACCGCGCCACCTGAGTGACCGTCGCCTGGAGGCCTTTCGCAGCGAGATCGATTTCACCGGCATCGCGCCCGACGCCGATGGCCTGCACCATTTTGACGGCAGGCTTTACGCCCTGATCCGCAGCCACGCCTATCAAGTCGTGCGTGACCTTGAAGTGTCTACACCGACCACACCGGTCTGGCGCATCGTTCGCGCCCAAGACCCCGTCGCTGCCGATGTCGACAATGTCTACGTGGGCACTCGACCGGGTCGTTCGGAGCCGGTGGTTTTCGACCCTCGGCACGGCTGGATCGAAGCGGCGGTGCCGGGTGCCGGTGGCCTGTACCGCGCAGAGACACAGATACCGTGGTTCAACCCGGACTCCTACGGCGAAAGGTTGCGCGCGCTGCTACCCCCGCACCGCCGCGCACGCGCGCTATTCCCCTTCCTGGACGAGAATCAGATCAACGCAATGCTGCAGAACATGGGCGCGGATACGCCGGGGCGCCTGGCGCAGTACGAACGGGAGCTGAACGCCTTGCAGCGCCAGCTAACCTTCTGGCACCACGGCGACCAGACTGTCGCCCGTCAACGAATTATCGATTGCTGGAGAAAGAAGGGGGTTGTGCATCTGGCCGCCGCTGGCCCGCTGCTGGGCGAAAAACTTGATCTGAGTGGTCTTGGCCTGACCAACCTGCCCTCTCTGGACGGCATCGACTTCCGTCATGTGACCGCCCTGGATCTGAGCAACAACAAATTGATTCTTGCCACGCACCTCAAGCCTTTCAAACACATCACCAGCCTTGACCTGTCGAGAAATGAACTGATCGACCTGCCCTACGACCTGCGCGACATGCACGGTCTGACCCACCTGAACCTTGAGAAAAACCGGATTACCATCGACAAGTACACCTCACCGCTGCCATTAAAACTGGAGGTGGTAGTGCTGAACGACAACCTGATCAAGGAAAGGCTAAACCTCAGTCGCCTGCTGTTTCTGCGAAAGCTCGGACTGGCGCGCACAGGGCTGACGCAATGGCCGGAGGGTGTGAACGAGGCAGCGTTTCTTGAAATTCTCGATCTGCGGTCCAACCAGCTTACCGAAATTGCCGACTCGATTATCTCGCCCTCACAAGACCAGCTGGTGCGGTCGGGAATGTTGAGCAACAAGATTTATGTTCGGGACAATCCGCTTTCCGCTGCCACCCTCGAAAAATTGAGGCTGTATCTGGTGCGCCTGCGCATCGCCGGCTTCACCGATGCGCGCCCGCAGACTCTGCTGAGCGAAATCGCCGCGCCACTGCCCCCTCAGCAACAGTAGGACGAGAGACACCTTGGCGGACACAAACCTTCACTGAACTTGCAGCAGCCCTGACTGACAGGGCTGCTCGACGATTGCTCAAGGATGAGTATTCATGATCGGCAAAAAACCAAAGGGCCCGTCCGGCCCCATCGCAGTAAAACCACCGAATACAGGCAACTCGGTTCGCAAACCTTTGAGCAAGGTTGCCGTGCAGGCCAGAAGGATTCAATGGCAGGCCTGGAGGCTCAGCAGGGCTCGGGCGGCCTGTTCGATACCCTTGACCGCCTGTTGTTGCCAGAGGGTGCCGGCCGCGCCGACCTGCAACAGCGCGTGTGGAAACTGATCGACAGCATGAGCGAAAACAGCGAGCGATCCGAAAACTTGCGCCGGGAAGTGTTCGATCGGGCGGGAGAAGCCACCTGCTGTGATCGTGCGGCATTCACCTTCGCCAACCTCGAAACCAGAGTCATGATGCATCACGCACTCGCCCAGGCCGGCGACAGGGAACAGGGGCCAGCGCTGTTCCAACTGTCCAGGGCCTTGTTCCGGTTACACGAGGTCGACACCCTCGCGGCGGCCGATATTGCCCAGCGCGAGGCCGCAATCGCCCAATCCAGGCCGCCTGAAGAGGCGCGTCGGCTGCCCGCGCCGCAGATACCGGAAGAGGTCGAAATCAGATTGTTCTATCGCCACGCCCTGCGCGACCGCCTGCTATTGCCCGGGCAACCTGAGCGCATGGGCTTCGATCGTCTGGTCGATGTTTCAGATGAGCAGGTGAACGCGGCTCACCAGAGCGTGCTGGCGCTGGACAACTCCGCGCAAGAGTTCCAGGCGGTGGTGACCAGGGAGTTCTGGCAGAAATTCATCACCAACAAGTACCAGGTGGATTTTGAAACGCAGCGGCAACCGTTTCAGGATCGCCAGGCAGCGCTCGACGATTTGCATGCGGCCAACGAACTGGCACCGGCTGATTACCAGACGCAGTCCAATTCACTGCAAGCATCATGGATCGTTGCGGAAAGCGTATTGATCGAATCCCTGACCCGCCAGGAGCTGGCCGGGTATTCAACCGGCAGCACCGTTGGGGAGGCGGCAGGCACGACGGCCTGATGCCTTTGCGCCAATAGGCTGGCCGGGCGATTGCGGCCAGCCTTTATTCGTCGTCGTCGAAGTTGTAGCTGCCCGGCGCGAGATTTTCGAAGCGTGTGTATTTACCGATAAACGCCAGCCGGATAAAGCCGATCGGGCCGTTACGCTGCTTGCCGATGATGATTTCGGCGATGCCTTTGTGCTCGGTCTCCGGGTGATACACCTCGTCCCGGTAAACGAACATGATGACGTCGGCATCCTGCTCGATCGCTCCGGATTCCCGGAGGTCGGAGTTGATCGGGCGTTTGTTCGGACGTTGCTCCAGGGAGCGGTTGAGCTGGGACAGTGCGACCACCGGGCAATTGAATTCCTTGGCCAGGGCTTTCAAGGAACGCGAGATTTCGGAAATCTCGTTGGTCCGGTTGTCGCCACCGGAACCTGGAATCTGCATGAGTTGCAGGTAGTCGATCATGATCAGGCCGATGTCACCGTGTTCACGCGCCAGCCGCCGGGTGCGGGCACGCATCTCTGACGGGCTGATGCCGGCGGTGTCATCGATGAACAGCTTGCGATCATTGAGCAGGTTGACCGCCGAGGTCAGGCGCGGCCAGTCGTCATCTTCCAACTGACCGGAACGCACCTTGGTCTGATCGATCCGGCCGAGGGACGAGAGCATACGCATGATCAGCGATTCGCCTGGCATCTCGAGGGAGTACACCAGAACGGCCTTGTCGCTGCGCAGTACGGCGTTTTCCACCAGGTTCATCGCGAAGGTGGTTTTACCCATCGACGGACGGCCAGCAACGATGATCAAGTCAGCCGGCTGCAGGCCGCTGGTCTTCTCATCGAGGTCGGTGTAACCGGTCGACAGGCCGGTAATGGCGTTGTCGGTGTTGAACAGTGTGTCGATTCGGTCGATGGCCTTGGTCAGCAACTCGTTCACACCCACCGGGCCGCCGGTTTTAGGCCGGGCCTCGGCAATTGCGAAGATCTGGCGCTCGGCTTCGTCGAGGATTTCCTCGGCAGTGCGGCCTTCCGGGTTGAAGGCACTGTCGGCGATCTCGGTGCTGATGCCGATCAGTTGGCGCAGCGTCGCACGCTGACGAACGATCTGCGCATAGGCCTTGATGTTGGCGACGGACGGCGTATTTTTCGCCAGTTCGCCGAGGTAACCGAGACCGCCAACCTGAGACGTCTGACCTTCCTTGTCCAGTTGTTCGGCAAGGGTCACGACGTCAATCGGGGAGTTCTGATCGGCCAGTTTGGCGATCGCGCGGAATATCAGGCGGTGGTCATGTCGATAGAAATCGCCGTCGGAGACTTGATCGAGCACGCGTTCCCAGGCGTTGTTGTCCAGCATCAGACCACCGAGAACAGCCTGTTCGGCTTCGATGGAATGCGGCGGCACCTTCAGGGCAGCGGTTTGCAGATCGTATTGCTCGGGAGCGGAGATATCGTTCATGGCCACTTGAGTTGTTTAGTAAAAACAGGGAATGCAGAAAGACAAAGGGCACGACCTGTAAACAGGATCGTGCCCGATGTTAACCGTCTGACGTACAAGCCGCCAGCCGATCAGGTGTTGCTTAAGCTGCTACCACTACAACGCGTACGGTGGCTTCAACTTCGGCGTGCAGGTGCACGGCTACGTCGAATTCGCCTACGTTGCGGATGGTGCCGTTCGGCAGACGAACTTCGCTCTTCTGCACTTCAACGCCGGAAGCGGTCAGTGCGTCAGCGATGTCGTGAGTACCGATCGAACCGAACAGCTTGCCTTCGTCGCCAGCGGTGGCAGTGATGGTCACTTCCAGCTCGGCCAGTTGGGCAGCACGGCTTTCAGCCGATGCTTTACGGTCTGCGGCAGCTTTTTCCAGCTCGGCACGACGCTCTTCGAACGCAGCGATGTTCGCTGGGGTCGCTGCGGTAGCCTTGCCGTAAGGCAGCAGGTAGTTACGGCCGTAACCGGCCTTAACGTTTACTTTGTCACCCAGGTTGCCCAGGTTGGTGACTTTTTCCAGAAGGATCAGTTGCATGTGAAAATCCTCTAACTTTTAACCTTCACCGTTCGCGCTGTCGGTGTCTTTCGACACGTGACGACCGCGAAAATCAATCAGGCTGTCGACAATGGCCAAGACCACCAGCAACGGATAGATCAGCTGCATGAACAGCAACAGCGTGACGTACAACCCCACCAGCCAGAAACCGGCCAGTCGCTTCTGCCCGACCAGCCCATGAATCAAGGCAAGTCCGGCGAACACCGGCGGTACACTGCACAACGGCGTCAACATGGCCATCTGTGCACCGAGATTCGGGCCCAGAAGCATCAACGCCAGCAGTAACATCGCCGGCCCCAGCGGGATCCGGATGGCGCGAAACTCGCGACCAAAACCACCCGGGTTGTACAACAACGCCTGCCAATGACGCCCGACAATCAGGCTCAGCACGCTGACGATCTGCAACAAAGCCGCAATCAGTCCGGTCAGGACTGGCGCAATCAGGGACGCGAAACGCGCTTGCTCATCAACCGACAATTGCTTGTAGGTCTCACCGAGAAGCGCTGGCATGACCTTTATGAGGGCCTGCGCGAGCATCTCGATCTGGGCCGCAAACGCCGCCCCGAGCACCACTGAAAACACCACTCCAACGGCTACGCTAACCAGCAGCGTGCGAACCCAGGACTCACTTGCGCGCAAAACCAACGCAAGCCCCGAAGACCCCAAAAGCACCAGAAGCGCCCGTGGGTCATCGGCATACAACCACCAGATCAACGCTGGCAGCAGCCCCAGTGAAAGAACGCCAAGAGCGTCTTTCAATCCGCGCCGCAGAAGCACAAGGCTCCCGGCGGCAGCACCCAACCAATACAACAACGGCAATGTTGCACATCCGGCCACTACGAGAGTGGCCTGCATACGGCCTCGCATAATGAACTCAGCTAAGGCACGCATGCATTCAATCCTTTGCTACTTGTCGACTGCCCGGTCTCAGCGGCCGTGGCTGTCGGTGTAGGCCAGCAGGGCCAGGAAGCGGGCGCGCTTGATAGCGGTGGCCAGCTGACGCTGATAACGAGCTTTGGTACCGGTGATGCGGCTTGGAACGATTTTGCCGGTCTCGGATACGTAGGCTTTCAGAGTGTTGAGATCTTTGTAATCGATCTCTTTCACTTCTTCAGCTGTGAAGCGGCAGAATTTACGACGACGGAAGAAACGTGCCATTTGATAGGCTCCTTAAAAGGTCCGTGGATTACTCGTCAGCGTTATCGCTGTTGTCGCTGTCATCACTATCAGCGCTATCAGCGCCTTCGTGCTCAGGACGGTCGCGACGCTCACGGCGCTCACTGCGGTTTTCTTCAGCCTTGAGCATCTCGGATTGGCCGGTAACGGCTTCTTCGCGACGGATGACCAGGTTACGGATCACTGCATCGTTGTAGCGGAAGTTGTCTTCCAGCTCGGCCAGGGCCTTGCCAGTGCACTCAACGTTCAGCATCACGTAGTGAGCCTTGTGAACATTGTTGATTGCGTAGGCCAGTTGACGACGGCCCCAATCTTCCAGACGGTGGATTTTGCCGCCGTCTTCTTCGATCAGCTTGGTGTAACGCTCTACCATGCCGCCGACTTGCTCGCTTTGATCCGGGTGGACCAAAAAGATGATTTCGTAATGACGCATGAATGCTCCTTACGGGTTGTAGCCTGCCGCTCAAAAACGGTCAGACAAGGAGTGAATGACACTTATGGACTTGCTGGCGCGGGGCACATGCGTGCCTGCCGTCACAGCAAGGGGCGCAATTGTAGAGAAGGGACTGAAGAGGTGCAAGGCAATTGGTGATTATTTGAACAATCACCAATTCATGCCACACCACTTAACACTGTGGGAGCGAGCCTCCTCGCGAATGCGGTCTGCCAGCAACATTTACGTCGACTGACAGCCCCCCTTTCGCGAGCAGGCTCGCTCCCACATTTGAACCGTGTACGACTCAGGACTTCTTCGCGGAAGCCTTGGCCTTGGCACCGCGCTGACGCTGCGCCTCGAACAGGCACACGCCAGTTGCCACCGAAACGTTGAGGCTGCTGACGCTACCGGCCATCGGCAGGTTCACCAGATAGTCGCAATGCTCACGGGTCAGGCGACGCATGCCCTTGCCTTCAGCACCCATGATCAGGATGGTCGGGCCAGTCAGGTCCTGGTCATAGATACTGACCTCGGCCTCGCCCGCCGTACCGACAACCCACAGACCGCGCTGCTGGAGCTTTTCCAGCGTGCGTGCCAGGTTGGTCACTGCAACGAGGGGAATCACTTCCGCCGCGCCGCAGGCCACTTTACGCACGACAGGTGTCAGGGTGGCTGACTTGTCTTTTGGCACGATGACTGCCAACGCACCGGCAGCATCTGCCGAACGCAGGCAGGCGCCGAGGTTGTGCGGATCGGTCACGCCATCGAGCACCAGCAACAATGGCGCACCGTCAGTGCGATCGAGCAATTCGTCGAGCATTGCCTCGCCCCAGACCTGACTCGGACTGACGTCCGCAACCACGCCCTGGTGCACGCCTTCAACCCAGGCGTCCATCTCCCGACGCTCGGCCTGACCCACCTGGACACGATTCTCGTTAGCCAGTTCGATCAAGGTCTGCACGCGCGGATCGTTGCGGCTTTCAGCCAGCCAGATCTGTTTGACGCGCTTGGGGTGGTGACGCAGCAACGCTTCTACCGCGTGAACGCCGTAGATTTTTTCCAACTGACTCATGACTTCGCCTTCGGTTTACGTGCCCCGCCACTTTTGGCTGGAGCCGAACCCGCTTTCGGCGGGCCTTTACGGTGTTTGCTCGGCTTGGCTGGCTTGCCGCCGGTCGCATTTTCAGGCGCCGACCGTCCGGTCTTTCCCCCGGACGCCGCTTTACCACCGTTTTTCGCATCGGCGAGCAAAGCCTGCTTCAGTTCACGGCTTTTGCGCAGCTCGGCGTTTTTCGCCACGGCATCGCTTGGGCGATAGGCATCACTGACCTTTTCCTTGGCAGGACGGCGGCCAGCGGTTTTCGCTGGAGCCGGTTCCGCCGCGGCTTTGGCAGCAGGTGCAGCCGTTTCGGCGCCACGCTTCTTGCGACCAATCGGTGCGCTGATGGTTTTTTCGGCCATCTCGAAATCGATCTTGCGCTCGTCGAGATCGACACGCATGACGCGCACCTCAACGGTGTCGCCAAGACGGAAGCTGCGACCGGTACGCTCGCCCGCAAGGCGGTGATGCACAGGGTCGAAGTGGTAGTAGTCGCCCGGCAGCGCGGTGACATGCACCAGACCTTCGACATAGATATCGGTCAGCTCGACGAACAAACCAAAACCGGTCACGGCAGTGATCACGCCCGGGAACGATTCGCCCACGCGATCCTTCATGAACTCGCACTTGAGCCAGTTCACTACGTCACGAGTGGCTTCGTCGGCACGGCGCTCGCTCATCGAGCATTGCTCGCCGAGTTGCTCCAGCGCTGCTTCGTCGTACGGATAAATACGCGCCTTCGGAATAGTCATCGCACCAGCACGGCGAACGTGCGGGGTGTCCTGTTTCGAATGGATCACGCTGCGGATGGCGCGGTGCGTGAGCAGGTCCGGGTAACGACGGATCGGCGAAGTGAAGTGGGTATACGCTTCGTAATTCAGACCGAAGTGGCCCTGGTTGTCAGCGCTGTACACCGCCTGGCTCAGCGAACGCAGCATCACGGTCTGGATCAGATGGAAATCCGGACGGTCCTTGATGCTGGCCAGCAGTGCCTGATAATCCTTCGGCGACGGGCCTTCCTTGCCTTTATGCAGGGACAGACCAAGCTCACCGAGGAACGCGCGCAGTTTTTCCAGACGCTCCGGCGGCGGGCCGTTGTGAACGCGATACAGCGCAGGAATTTCGTGCTTTTTGAGGAATTCAGCGGTGGCCACGTTGGCCGCCAGCATGCATTCCTCGATCAGCTTGTGCGCATCGTTGCGAACGGTTGGACGGATCTCGGCAATCTTGCGCTCGGTCCCGAAGATGATCCGGGTTTCCTGCGTTTCGAAATCGATGGCGCCACGAACGTGACGAGCGGCCAGCAAAACCTTGTACAGCGCATAAAGCTGCTTGAGGTGCGGCAGCACGTCGTTGTACTCGCCGCGCAGCTGACGCGCCTCGGTAAGTTTCGGCGTTTCCAGCATCGCACTGACCTTGTTGTAGGTCAGGCGAGCGTGGGAGTGAATCACCGCTTCGTAGAAGCAGTAGTCGGTCATCTCGCCGGATTTGGAGATGGTCATCTCGCAAACCATGGCCAGACGATCGACGTGCGGATTCAGCGAGCACAGGCCATTGGACAGTTGCTCAGGCAGCATCGGCACGACACGCTCGGGGAAGTACACCGAGTTGCCGCGAACCTGAGACTCATTGTCCAGCGCCGAACCGATCTTCACGTAGCTGGAGACGTCGGCAATGGCCACGTACAACTTCCAGCCGCCGGAGAACAGGCGCAACTTGCCAGGTTTGGCTTCGCAGTAGACCGCGTCATCGAAGTCGCGAGCATCTTCACCGTCGATGGTCACGAACGGCAGGTGGCGCAGGTCGATGCGCTTCTCTTTGTCTTTCTCTTCGACTTCAGGCTTGAGCTTGGCGGCTTCTTTCAATACCGCTTCAGGCCAGACGTGCGGGATATCGTAAGCGCGCAAGGCGACATCGATTTCCATGCCCGGCGCCATGTAGTTGCCCACGACTTCAACCACATCGCCTTGCGGCTGAAAGCGTGGCGTCGGCCAGTGAGTGATCTTCACTTCGACAAACTGACCGATTTGGGCGTTGGCGTTACGGCCCGGCGTGACCAGCACTTCCTGCTGGATCTTCGGATTGTCCGCAACGACGAAACCAATACCGCCCTCTTCGAAGTAACGGCCGACGATGGTTTCGTGAGCACGCGAGACCACTTCGACGATCATGCCTTCGCGGCGACCGCGACGGTCGAGGCCGGAGACACGGGCCAGCGCACGGTCACCGTCGAACACCAGACGCATTTGCGCCGGGCTCATGAACAGGTCGTCGCTGCCGTCGTCCGGCACCAGGAAGCCAAAACCGTCCCGGTGGCCGCTGATGCGGCCCAGGATCAGGTCGAGTTTATCGACCGGTGCATAAGTGCCACGACGTGTATAGATCAGTTGAGCGTCGCGCTCCATTGCGCGCAGACGGCGACGCAGGGCTTCGATCTGGTCTTCTGTGGTCAGACCAAATTCTTCGACCAGTTGCTCGCGGGCAGCTGGCGAACCTCGATCAGCAAGGTGCTGAAGGATCAGTTCGCGGCTTGGAATAGGGTTTTCATATTTTTCCGCTTCACGAGCGGCCTCGGGATCGAGGGACTGCCAATCGGCCATTAGAGAGTTTTCACCTTGTCTATATACGGGTTAGTTTGGCATAGGCGCCATCAAACGGGAAATTTCAGACTATAAAGGCCCATCTAAAGCACTGTATCGCCGTTTTAAAGCGGTTTTGAACACCGCTGGTAAAAAAAATCAAAATATTTGGCAGCAGGGGTTTACAGTTAAAAAGACGCTCCGTATAGTGCGCGCCATCGACGACGCACAAGCGCTGCCGATACTGCCCAGATGGTGAAATTGGTAGACACGCCAGCTTCAGGTGCTGGTGACCGCAAGGTCGTGGAAGTTCGAGTCTTCTTCTGGGCACCAATTTAGAGTTTGAGACTAGATCAGTTTCAAGACTCAGCCAAAAACCCGCGAAAGCGGGTTTTTTGCATTCTAAGAAAAGGATTTGTTAAAACCGATTTATTAAAATTAAATCAGGGGTTTACAGATCAAAAAGCGCTCCGTATAGTGCGCCACATCAACAGCGGCAACGCTTGCGATGATTGCCCAGATGGTGAAATTGGTAGACACGCCAGCTTCAGGTGCTGGTGACCGCAAGGTCGTGGAAGTTCGAGTCTTCTTCTGGGCACCAATTCAAATTCAAGGTTTCGACCCTGAATTTCTCAAAACCCGCGAAAGCGGGTTTTTGCGTTTCTGCGTTCCTGAAATTTCCGACGCCCTAATCGGAATTCGATTGCACCCTGCAGGAATGAACACCAACTGCATTATCAGACCCCTCCTCACCCCGCAAGGCGCACTTGAGAAACAATATCGTTTATCATTGTTGCAAGATTTTGCAATGCGACAGTGAGGAACCCTGAGAATGACGTTTCGAAATACCCTGCGCCGAGGCTTGACCTTCACCCTCCTCGGCCTGGCACTCGCCACTCCCCTCACCCAGGCTGCCGATGCGGTTTCCCTGACTCTCTACAACGGCCAGCACAAGGAGGTCGGCGATGCGATCGCCAAAGCCTTCGAAGCCAAGACCGGCATACACGTTAATGTCCGCAAGGGCAGCAGCAATCAGCTTGCCAGCCAGATCGTCGAAGAAGGCGACCGCTCGCCAGCCGACGTGATCTACACCGAAGAATCCCCGCCACTGAACAAACTTGGCGAACAAGGCCTGCTGGCCAAGGCCGATGACGCCACGCTGGCCGTGCTGCCGGAAAAATACGTCGCAAGCAACGGCACCTGGATCGGCGTAACCGCCCGGGTCCGTGTGGTTGCCTACAACCCGAAACTGATCGATGAGAAAGACCTGCCGAAATCGGTGATGGAGTTCTCCGATCCGCAATGGCAAGGCAAGGTCGGCTTCGTGCCAACCAGCGGCGCGTTCCAGGAACAGGCCGTGGCCATTATCAAGATGCACGGTCGTGACGCCGCCGAAGAATGGCTGACCGGTCTGCGCGCATTCGGCAAGACCTACAGCAACAACATGGTTGCGCTCAAAGCGGTGGAAAACGGCGAAGTCGCCACCGTGCTGGTGAACAACTACTACTGGTTCGCCCTGCAGCGCGAGAAAGGCAAACTGGATTCGAAACTGCACTACTTCACCGGCGGCGACGTCGGCGGCCTGATCACCGTCTCCAGTGCCGCCGTGCTGAAATCCAGCAAGCATCCAAAAGAAGCCCAGCAATTCCTCGCCTATATGGCCAGCGAAGAAGGTCAGCGGGTGGTCACTCAGACCACGGCCGAATACCCGCTGCATAAAGGAATGGAATCTGATCGTGGCCTCAAGCCGTTCAGCGAGCTGGAAGCGCCGAACGTCACCCCGGCCGACCTGGGCAATGCCGAAGAAGCGCTGGATCTGGAACGCGAAGTTGGCTTGAACTGATGACCGCACCGTTAACCACCCCCGCCATGCGCGGGGGTTACGTGCCACGACGCAAGCGGCCGTCGATCTGGCTGTTACTGCCCGTGTTGTTGCTGGTAGTGATGAGCCTGCTGCCGCTGGCGTATGTCGGGCTGAAAACCTGGCAGGCCGGCTGGGCCGAAGCGCTGCACCTGTTGTGGCGCCCTTACGTTTTCGGCCTGCTGCGCAACACCCTGGCATTGATGGTCGGCGTGACCGTCACCTGCGGCGTGATCGGTCTGTCGCTGGCCTGGCTGCTGGAACGCAGCAATTTGCCGGGGCGACGCCTATGGGGCGTGATTTTATGCCTGCCGTTCGCGGTGCCGGCATTTGTCAGCAGCTTCACCTGGGTGTCGCTGAGCGCACAGTTCGAAGGCCTTGGCGGTGCGATTCTGGTGATGAGCCTGTCGAAATACCCGCTGATCTTCCTGCCTGTCGCCGCGACCCTGCGCAATCTCGATCCATCCCTTGAAGAATCCGCCCGCACCCTGGGCCAGAACCGTTGGGGGGTGTTTTTTCGCATCACCCTCCCCCTGCTCTGGCCATCGCTGCTGGCCGGCTCGCTGTTGATTGCCTTGCACATGCTGGTGGAGTTCGGCGCGCTGTCGATCATCGGTCTGCAAACCTTCACCACCGCGATCTATCAGCAGTTCGAACTGGAGTTCAGCAACGCTAATGCGGCGATGCTTTCTGCGGTATTGCTAGCGCTGTGCCTGGTGCTGTTGTGGCTGGAACTGCGCGTGCGCGGCAAAGGCCGACACGTACGCACCGGCCAGGGCGCGGCGCGTCAGGCCGAGCAAGTCAGGCTGGGACCCTGGGCCGCTGTCGGTCAGGTGTATTGCCTGACGCTGGCGATTATCGGCAGCGGGATTCCGCTGGGCATGTTGGCGTATTGGCTGGCCGTCGGGTCATCGGCGGCATTCCCGGTCGCGGCAATTACCGAAGCGCTGCTGTCGTCGCTGGCGTTGTCACTGGGTGGCGCAGCACTGTGCCTGCTGCTGGCGGTGCCGGTCGGCCTGCTGGTGGTGCGTTATAAAGGTCAACTGGCGATCTGGGCCGAGCGCCTGCCCTATCTGCTGCATGCGCTGCCAGGTCTGGTGATCGCACTGACGCTGGTGTATTTCGCCCTGCATTACGTGCCGGCGCTGTACCAGACATCTGGTTTGCTGCTGATCGCTTATGCGCTGCTGTTTCTGCCGCTGGCTCAGGCACCGATTCGCACTGCGCTGAACAAGGCTGCACCGCAACTGGAAGAAGCGGCGCGCACGCTGGGCGCATCGTCGTTCACGGCATTTTGCCGGGTGACGCTGCCGATCATTTTCCCGGCATTGGGCGCAGCGTTTGCGTTGGTTTTTCTGGATGCGATGAAAGAGCTGACGGCGACGCTGCTGTTGAGTCCGACCGGGCTCAATACATTAGCCACCGAAGTCTGGGCGCACACCGCGAATGTCGAATTTGCGGCGGCGGCGCCTTACGCGGCGCTGTTGATATTGGTCTCGGGACTGCCGGTTTATTTGCTGACCACCCGGATGTATCTGAGCCGCTGATGCAGCTTTCGCGAGCAAGCTCGCTCCCACAATGATTATTGGTGAACGCAAACCCTGCGTACACCTCGAAACCTGTGGCAGCGAGCTTGCTCGCGAAGGGGCCGGCCCTGACACCATTAAGCCCGGAATTGCCCCAGGCTCGCCTTAAGCTGCGCAGCCAAACCATCCAGGACCTTGCCACTGGCCGTGGTTTCCACCACAGCCTGGGCCGCTTTCTCGGCCTGCACATGGATCGTTTCGACGCGCCCACGTACCGCTTGCGCACCCGCCGCCTGATGCGCTGCCGCCTGCGTTGCCAGACCAATCGCTGCATGCACCTGCTCGACCGAAGCCTGTACCGACTGTTGCAACCGCGCACTGTCGCGCAGCACCAGCAAACCTTCACTGGCCTGACGTCCGGCCTGCCCGATCGCTTCCACCGCCTCACGCGCGCCTTGCTGCAACGCGACGATGTGCGCCTGGATGTCGCCGGTAGAGCTTTGTGTCTTGCTCGCCAGCGCCCGAACTTCGTCTGCCACAACAGCGAAACCCCGCCCGGTTTCGCCTGCCCGTGCCGCTTCGATTGCAGCGTTCAATGCCAACAGGTTGGTTTGCTCGGCGATCCCGTGAATGACCGTCAGCACCACTTCAATCTGCTCACTCTGCTGCGCGAGCCGCTCGATGACTTTCGCCCCCGTGTCGACCTGCCCGGCCAGCGCCTCGATCAGACTGCCGACCTTGGCCGACGTGCGGGTGTTCTCATCAGTGGCCTGACGGATATCGACCACCTGCTTCAACGCTGCCTGCATCGCGTGGCTTTCCGATTGGGCCTCGTCCGCCATTTGCGATAGCGCCCGCAGACTTTCCGCGACTTCGTCACGCTGCATCCCGGCCGCCGCATCGGCACCGGCATTGCGCAGGGTCATCGCGCCGATTTCCACGCCGGTGCGCTGGGCCACATCACCCGCCTCACGCACGATCGGCTGCAACTTGTCGACAAAGCGGTTGACTGCTGCAGCCATGTCACCGATCTCGTCCTTGCTGTTGATCTGTACGCGCTTGGTCAGGTCACCCTCGCCCGCCGCAAGGTCGTCCATCGCTGCATTGAGCATCTTCAAGCGGTTGACCACGCGATGGCCAAGCACCACGGCCAGCAGCAACAGCACGCCGCAGCCGACTAGCGCGAGGCCCAAACCGATGCGCCAACGCAAGGTCGCGGCAGCGTCCTGCACAGTGCTGGCGGTGTTGGATTTCATTTCGGTGGCGGTGGTTTGAGCCGATTGCAGACGCGCGCGCATCGCTGTGGCGCTATCGGCTGCGGCGCCTTTGAGGCTGTCGCCAACCAATTGATCGCTGCTGGCAATCAAGGCCAGGAAGCGTTTGTCGAGCGCAGCCAGATCGGTCTCTACCGAGGCCGTGGAGACGCCCATCAGCACCTTGCCGATTTCAACGCCGTTAGGGCTGATCGACGCTTCAAGGTAATAAACCGAAGGATCGTTCTTTGCCGCATCCAGCACTTTATCCAGCGCACGTTCGCCCTGCCCCTTCTCCAGCAAGGCCTTGTTGATCGGGTTTTCGCGATTGAGGTAACGGGTCAAATGTTGGCCAGTGGCGTCGTCGTAGACCACGAACAGCACATTGGGATTGCGCTGGGCGCGCCGGGCAAACTCGGACAGGGTCGGCACGTCGCTGTCCCACATGGCGCGGGGTGCGACCGAAGCCAGCAATTGGGCCATGTCATTGGCCGAATCCTTCAGATCCTTTTCCAGCGTCGCCCGCAATTGCGTTTGTTCGTCCTTCAGGCGAGAAGACAAACCGGCGGTAAGACGTTGACGGGTGCTAGCGGACAAGGCGTCGAGGCTCGACGTGACTTCACGTCCGGCCTGCTCCAGTTCCCCGGAGAGTTTCTGGCTGTCGGCACCAAGGCGCACCGCCAGATCCGCTTCCAGTGCCGTGACCGTGCTCCGCGTCAGGGCAACGGCCACCAACACCTGCACCAAAAGGGCGATACCAAGGGTAACGAACACGGGCCGCAACAGACGGCTTTGTAACAGTGAGAGAACGGCTGACACTATGAATCCCTCTACTTCTGACGCCATTAATTTGATGGCACTCTTGTAGGAAGATTCACAGCAAAGGTCATGCCGTCCAACAGGCATAAACGACAAAGGCCCCGATTAAGGGGCCTTTGTTTTTTTACATCAACGACTTATCAAGCAAACGGATGACGCAGAACGATGGTTTCGTTGCGGTCCGGGCCCGTCGAAATAATGTCGATCGGCGCGCCGATCAACTCTTCAACGCGCTTGATGTAGGCACGAGCGTTAGCGGGCAGCTCTTCCAGGGTTTTGGCACCCACGGTCGATTCGGTCCAGCCCGGCACTTCTTCGTACACAGGCTGGAGGCCCACGTAGCTGTCAGCGTCAGTTGGAGCAACGTCCTTGCCTTCGGCATCTTTGTAGCCGACGCAGATGTTGATGGTTTGCAGGCCGTCGAGCACGTCCAGCTTGGTCAGGCAGATGCCCGAGATGCTGTTCACATCGATAGCGCGACGCAGGATAACGGCGTCGAACCAGCCGCAACGACGGGCACGGCCGGTGGTAGCGCCGAACTCGTGACCTTGTTTGGCCAGGTGCGCACCCACCTCGTCAAACAGCTCAGTCGGGAACGGGCCCGAACCTACGCGAGTGGTGTAAGCCTTGGTGATGCCCAGGATGTAGTCCAGGAACATCGGGCCAACGCCCGAACCGGTCGCCACGCCACCCGCGGTGGTGTTGGAGCTGGTCACGTACGGATAGGTACCGTGGTCGATGTCGAGCAACGAACCCTGGGCGCCTTCGAACATGATGTCTTTGCCGGCGCGACGCAGGTCGTGCAGCTCGGCCGTCACATCCAGCATCAGCGGCTTGAGCAGTTCTGCGTATTCCTTGCACTCGGCCAGGGTTTTTTCGAACTCGATGGCAGGCTCTTTGTAGTAACCAACCAGCATGAAGTTGTGGTAATCCACCAGTTCACGCAGCTTGTCTTCAAAGCGCGGCATGTTGAGCAGGTCGCCCACACGCAGGCCACGACGTGCAACCTTGTCTTCATAAGCCGGGCCAATGCCGCGACCGGTGGTACCGATCTTCAGCTCGCCACGGGCCTTTTCACGAGCCTGGTCCAGCGCTACGTGGAAGGACAGGATCAACGGGCAGGACGGGCTGATACGCAGGCGCTCGCGCACCGGGACGCCTTTCTCTTCCAGCTTGGTGATCTCGCGCAGCAGGGCGTCAGGTGCAACCACTACGCCGTTGCCGATCAGGCACTGCACGCCTTCGCGCAGCACGCCCGACGGAATCAGGTGCAAGACTGTTTTTTCGCCGTCGATCACCAAGGTGTGACCAGCGTTGTGGCCACCTTGGTAGCGCACTACGGCGGCAGCATGTTCGGTCAGCAGATCAACGATCTTGCCTTTGCCCTCATCACCCCATTGGGTGCCCAGGACTACGACATTCTTACCCATAACACTTGTCCTCATTCGCGCAAACTTGGTGCCGGCGATGGCCGGCAGGAAAACTCAAGAAGCCAGTGGCGATACTTGCCAAAGCCCGTTCTGCTGAATCAATTGCCGGTCGCAGTCCGCATCACGGGCGGCGGCCAAAGGTTGCCCAGGCAATGCCTGAACGACACGCTGACCCTCACTGCGCAACTGACAAACCTGCTGCCAGAGTGCTGCATCCGTACTGTCAGGCATCCAGATACCGCCAGACGGTAGCTCGATCTCAGCACGCCCCAGGGTCACCAGGGTTTTCAAATCGGTGGAAAAGCCAGTCGCCGGACGGGCGCGACCGAAGTCGGCGCCGATGTCGTCGTAACGGCCGCCCTGAGCGATGGACTGGCCAACGCCCGGTACGAACACCGCGAACACCACACCGGTGTGGTAGTGATAACCGCGCAACTCGCCCAGATCAAAGTACAGCGGCAGCTCCGGGAAGCGAGCCGACAGGCGCTCGGCTATCGCCAGCAAATCTTCCAGTGCTTCCAGCACCGGCGCCGGCGCATTGGCCAGACGCTCGCGGGCAGCGCTCAACACTTCACGGCCGCCACACAAGTCAACCAGCGCACGGAGCATGCCGGACAGGTCGGCCGGCAAGCCTTCGGTCAAGGTAATGACCTCGTCGATGGCCTTGCGTTGCAACGCATCGAACAACTGCTGTTCGACTTCGCCCGACAGACCGGCGGCGCGCGCCAGACCACGGTAGATACCCACATGACCGAGATCCATGTGCACGTCCGGCACATCGGCCAGTTGCAGCATGGCCAGCATCAGGCTGATCACTTCAACGTCGCTGCTCGGACTGGCATCGCCGTACAACTCGGCACCCAACTGGATCGGACTGCGCGACGACGACAATGCACGCGGCTGGGCGTGCAAAACGCTGCCGGCGTAGCACAGACGGCTCGGGCCCTCGCGACGCAGGGTGTGCGCATCGATGCGCGCCACTTGCGGCGTGATGTCGGCACGGAAACCCATCTGCCGCCCCGACTGCGGGTCGATGACCTTGAAGGTACGCAGATCGAGGTCCGAGCCTGCACCGGTCAGCAGGGATTCCAGGTACTCGATATGGGGAGTCACGACAAACTCGTAACCCCAGCTCTGGAACAGATCCAACACCTGACGACGCGCGACTTCAATGCGCGCCGCTTCTGGTGGCAGTACTTCTTCGATGCCATCTGGCAGCAGCCAGCGGTCTACCGTTGCCATTACGCCATTCCCCTTTGATCCGGGCGGCCAGCACTAGGGCGAGCCTTGAGTGAAGCAGAAAATGACCGGCCCGTTCAAAACGCACGCGCATGAACGACGCAGCGAAAGGCCTTTAACCGGCTTCGCCCATCACTTTCCTCGAAAAACTGTCGAGCCATTCAACTCGATGTTCTGCAGTAAAAACAGCAATCAAACGTGCAGACGCAAAAAAGCCGGGAATTTCCCGGCTGCCGCATCATACACACGTTTTCCCAAAGGATCACCCCGCCCGAGGTTTTAGCCGCCGGGCGGAATGATTCAGGTCAACGCCGTATCAAGGCTTGGACTTTTCCAGGTACCGGAAAAAGTCACTGCTTGGGTCGAGGACCAAGACGTCGGATTTGTTCGCGAAGCTTTCACGGTAGGCACGCAGGCTACGGTAGAAACCGTAGAACTCCTGATCCTGACCGTAAGCCTTGGAGTAGATCGCAGCGGCCTGGGCATCACCATCACCGCGAACCTCTTCAGATTCACGATAGGCTTCAGCCAGCAGCACGCGGCGTTGACGATCGGCGTCGGCACGGATGCCCTCAGCCAGCTCGTTACCCTTGGCGCGGTGTTCGCGAGCTTCACGCTCACGCTCGGTGCTCATACGCTCGAACACACTGCGGTTCACTTCTTTCGGCAGATCGATGGCCTTGACCCGGACATCGACGACTTCGATACCCAGCTCTTTCTCTGCCATCTTGTTCAGCGACGCGGTGATGTCAGCCATCAGCGCATCACGCTCGCCCGACACGACTTCGTGCAGGGTGCGCTTACCGAACTGGTCACGCAGACCGGATTCCAGTCGACGGGAAAGACGCTCGTCGGCGATCTGCTTGAGGCCGGAAGTTGCGGTGTAGAAGCGCTCGGCATCTTTCACGCGCCACTTGGCGTAGGCATCGACCATCACGGCTTTCTTTTCCAGGGTCAGGAAGCGCTGCGTCGGTGCATCCAGCGTCAGCAGGCGGGCGTCGAACTTGCGCACCTGGTTGACGTAAGGCACTTTCACATGCAGACCCGGCTGGACATCCGCCTGAACCACACGACCGAACTGCAGCAACACCGCACGCTCGGTCTGAGCCACGATGTAGAAGCAGTTCCAGCCAACCAGTACGACAACGACGCCAACGATCAGGGCGATCAGCGATTTATTGCTCATCAGCGGGTCTCCCTTGTGCGCGACTGCGGCACGTCAGTGACATGCGGCGTGACGTCCGTGTTGCTGCTGGCGGCGGCCGAACCGGTTACCGGTGCGCTGCCCGAACTGTTCTGGATCATTTTGTCCAACGGCAGGTAAAGCAGATTGCTCTGGCCGTCCTTGTTGCCGGTCACGAGTACCTTGCTGGTGTTGCTGAAGACTTCCTGCATGGTGTCCAGGTACAGACGCTCGCGGGTGACTTCAGGTGCCTTGCGATACTCGGCAACCAGTTTGGTGAAGCGATCCGCCTCACCCTTGGCGCGCGAGACCGTTTCGTCGCGGTAACCGTTGGCATCCTCAAGGATACGCTGGGCCTGACCACGAGCTTCCGGCACCACGCCGTTGGCGTAGGTTTCTGCCTGGTTACGCGAACGTTGCTCGTCTTCACGGGCGCGGATCACATCGTCAAAGGCTTCCTGTACTTCACGCGGTGCAGCGGCGCTCTGTACGTTGACCTGAGTAACGGTGATACCGGTGCGATAGGTATCGAGGAAACGCTGGAGACGTTCCTTGATTTCGCTGGCCATCAGCTCACGACCTTCGGTCAGCACCTGATCCATCGCGGTGGAACCCACCACGTGACGCAGCGCACTTTCGGTGGCGTGCTGCAGGCTGATTTCCGGCTGGTCGACGTTCAGTACGAAGTCCTGCAGGTTGCTGATCTTGTACTGCACGGTCAGCGGCACTTCGACGATGTTCTCGTCTTCGGTCAGCATCTGGCCCTGCTTGGTGTAGGCACGCTCACGCGTGACGTTCTCCATGTACTTTTTATCGATCGGCGGGAAGTAGATGTTCAGACCCGGGCCGACGGTTTCGTAGTATTTGCCGAAGCGCAGCACTACGGCTTGCTCCTGCTCGTCCACCACGTAAACCGCGCTGTACAGCCAGACAGCCGCCAGCACAACGAGGGCGATACCGATCAGACCGCCGAAGCCGCCACCGCTCTTGCCCGAACCACCGCCGTCATCACCACGTTTCTTGCCACCACCGAACAAACCGTTCAGGCTTTCCTGCAGCTTTCGGAAGGCCTCGTCGAGATCTGGTGGCCCCTTGCGGTCGCCGTTATTGCGGCGCTTGCCACCCCAAGGATCCTGATTATTCGAGTTGCCACCCGGCTCATTCCAAGCCATAGCGCTCTCCATCTGATAAAGCAAAGACGCACCCACGGCGCGCCGACCAATGCTACAGAATGCCTGACGTTGCGGCACAACCGCTTTGTCAGGCTTTTATTGCAAAGTGTGTTGCTCGATGAATTCCATCGGCTGCAATCCTTCGCGGCTTACCAGTCGATTCAACTCGACCCGGGGCAAACGAACGGCCAGCAGGCTGATGCCTTCTTCGTCGTGCTCTTCTTTTTGCACCGCACCCAGTTCGAAAAACTGCGCACGCAGTCGAGCGAATTGTTGCGGCAAGCGCAATGTACCCACAAACAAATCACCGCCCAGCAACTCGGAAATGGCTTGTTCAAGTAATTCCAGACCACTGCCATCACGCGCCGACAACCAGACCCGTTGCGGTTTACCATCGGCGTCGCGCTGGATTTGCGGCTCAACGCCTTCAAGCAAATCGAGTTTGTTATAGACCTCGAGGATCGGCAAGTCCTGGGCGCCAATCTCGCCCAACACCACCATCACCTGCTCGATCTGCAACATGCGATCCGGTTCGGCCGCGTCGATAACGTGCAACAGCAGGTCGGAGTTGCTCGACTCTTCGAGCGTAGACCGAAAAGCCTCGACCAGCTTGTGCGGCAAGTGACGAATGAAACCTACCGTGTCGGCCAGGACAATCGGCCCCAGGTCATCCAGTTCCAGACGGCGCAAGGTCGGGTCCAGCGTGGCGAACAATTGATCAGCCGCGTACACGTCGGATTTCGTCACGTTGTTGAAGAGCGTGGATTTACCGGCGTTGGTATAGCCCACCAGAGACACGGTAGGAATATCCGCACGGGAACGGCCGCGCCGCGACTGCTCGCGCTGGCTGCGCACTTTTTCCAGTCGGCCCTTGATCTGTCGCAGGCGAACCCGCAACAGACGACGGTCGGTTTCCAGCTGGGTTTCACCCGGACCGCGCATGCCGATACCGCCACCCTGACGCTCAAGGTGAGTCCAGCCACGAACCAGCCGCGTGCTCATGTGGTCAAGCTGGGCCAGTTCGACCTGGAGCTTGCCTTCATGGGTACGGGCGCGCTGCGCGAAAATATCGAGAATCAGACCGGTACGGTCAATCACGCGACACTCGAAAACACGTTCGAGGTTACGTTCCTGACTGGGCGTGAGGATGTGATTGAAAATCACCAGATCGGCCTTTTCGGCATGGACCAGGTCGCGCAGTTCCTCGACCTTGCCGCTGCCAATCAGGAATTTGGCAGTTGGCCGATGACGCGGCACGTTAAAAAACGCAACGGTCTCGGCGCCTGCCGAATTAGCCAGTTCCTGAAACTCCTGCGGATCTTCGCGCGCCTCAGGGTCCTGTCCATCCAAGTGAACGAGGATTACTCGCTCACCACCACCGTGGCGCTCAAAGAACAAAGGAGACTCCTATCAGGCGTTACCTGGCTCAGCGTCACCTGCTTCGGATTCGGTTGCGCTAGGCAGACGAATTGGACGAACCGGCACGACTGTCGAGATAGCGTGTTTGTAAACCATTTGGCTGACGGTGTTTTTCAGCAGGATCACGAACTGGTCGAACGACTCGATCGTGCCTTGCAGTTTGATACCGTTGACCAGGTAGATGGAAACCCCAACTTTCTCTTTACGTAAAGTATTCAGGTAAGGGTCTTGTAGCGAATGCCCTTTTGACATGTGCCGCACTCCTTTAAGGATTCAATAATAAAAATAGGTAATTCAGATGGCTTTGGCCGTCACACCCCCAAGGATAGACGGCAATTGCAAGGACTCAGCTCAATATGGAGATGGTCCCTAAGTATTTCAAGGCGCGTGGCAGATTGTCGCAATCAAGACTGTCCAGCCAATGTAAATCTTCCCAGCTGCGTAGCCAGGTGAACTGGCGTTTGGCCAATTGGCGCGTGGCGATGATGCCGCGCTCCTGCATGTCAGCCAATGTCAGTTTGCCATCCAGGTAGTCCCAGACTTGGCGGTAGCCTACCGCACGTATAGACGGCAACCCCGAATGCAGGTCACTTCTTTTACGCAGGGCTACGACCTCGTCGATGAATCCCTGTTCCAACATATTTGTGAATCTTTGTTTAATGCGCTCGTGCAGTACCTGACGATTCGCCGGGGCAATGGCCAAGTTCGCGACAGTATAGGGCAATTGTTGCAGTCCCGAAGCGGCTGCTTCAGTACTTTGCGCAGATTGTTGCTCACGTAGCGCAGTCATGCTCTGACCACTGACCCGATAGACTTCCAGCGCGCGACTCAAGCGTTGTGGATCGTTCGGGTGAATCCGCGCAGCGGACACCGGATCAATCACCGCCAATTGATCGTGCAGGGCTTGCCAGCCAAGGCGTGCAGCCTCTTCTTCGATCTGCGCGCGCACGTCGGGATCAGCCGCTGGCATATCCGCCAGACCTTCGACCAAAGCCTTGTAATAGAGCATCGTACCGCCGACCAGCAGCGGAATTTTTCCACGCGCGGTGATTTCAGCCATGGCTTGCAGGGCATCGCGACGAAAATCCGCAGCCGAATAGGCTTCAACCGGATCGAGAATATCGATCAGACGGTGAGGATATTCGGCGAGAAGCGCTTTTGAGGGCTTGGCGGTGCCGATGTCCATGCCGCGATAGACCAGCGCCGAATCGACACTGATGAGCTCGCACGGCAACACTTTGGTCAGCTCGATGGCCAGATCGGTCTTGCCCGCAGCGGTCGGGCCCATCAGGAAAATCGCTGGAGGAAGCTGGCTCATCAACGACCGCGCAAAAACAGTTTGTCCAGATCGTCCAGGCCCAATTGGGTCCAGGTCGGTCGGCCATGGTTGCATTGACCGCTGCGCTCGGTGTTTTCCATGTCACGCAGCAGACCGTTCATTTCCGGCAGGGCCAGACGCCGGTTGGCGCGGATGGCGCCGTGGCAGGCCATGGTGCCGAGCAATTCGTTCAGGTGTGCCTGAATCCGGTCGCTGGTGCCGTACTCCATCAGGTCCGACAGCACGTCGCCAACCAAACGGTTGGCTTCAGCTTGCTTGAGCAGTGCTGGAATCTGGCGGATCGCCAATGTTTCCGGGCCCAGACGCTGCAACTCAAAGCCCAGTCGCTGGAACCACGCAGCGTGTTCTTCAGCGCAATCAGCCTCACGCTGACTGACCGCCAGCGATTCCGGTACCAGCAACGGCTGGCCGCTGAGGCCTTCGCTGGCCATGGCGATTTTCAGGCGCTCATACATGATCCGCTCGTGGGCAGCATGCATGTCCACCAGCACCAGGCCTTGGGCGTTCTCGGACAGAATGTAGATGCCTTTCAACTGCGCCAATGCGTAACCGAGCGGCGGAATGTCTTCCTGACCGGCCGGCAATGCGTTGGCATTGGCTTCTGGCAAGGGTGCGAAAAACTCGCGATAGGCAGCCTGAGCCTCAGCGACCGGCGGCACAGCGGATGGCGGACGCGGCGTGTATTGATACTGATAAGCGCCGCCAGCACTGGCGCCCGACGACGTGTTGAACGCCGGTTGTGCCTGCGGTTGCTCCAGCAGCGCATTGGCCGCCAGACGCATTTCGCCCTGTGGCCCGAACTCACCGGCACCAAGCCCTGTCGGGCGGACGACGGCAGTGGTGACCGAACCGGCAAGCTGATCTTCCGGACGCACATCGCCCAGCGCCCGGTGCAGCGTGCCGTAAAGGAAGTCATGCACCATGCGCCCGTCACGGAAGCGCACTTCGTGCTTGGTCGGGTGAACGTTAACGTCCACAGCAGCCGGATCAACCTCGAAAAACAACGCAAACGTCGGGTGGCGACCGTTGAACAGAACGTCGCGATAAGCCTGGCGCACGGCGTGCGCCACCAGTTTGTCGCGCACCGCACGGCCGTTCACAAAGAAGTACTGCAAGTCCGCCTGACTGCGGTTGAAGGTCGGTAAACCGACCCAGCCCCACAGGTGCAGGCCATTGCGTTCGATCTCGATCGGCAGCGCCTGTTCAAGAAAACCCGAGCCGCAGATCGCTGCCACACGCCGGGCACGGGCCGCATCATCGTGGGCCTCGTGCAGGCTGAGGATGGTCTTGCCGTTGTGGCGCAGATGGAAAGCCACGTCGAAACGCGCCAGTGCCAGCCGCTTGATCACTTCTTGCAGGTGATCGAATTCGGTTTTTTCGGTCTTGAGAAATTTGCGTCGTGCCGGCGTATTGAAGAACAAGTCGCGCACTTCCACCGAAGTGCCCACCGGATGCGCGGCCGGCTGAACGCGAGGCGCCATGTCTCGACCTTCGGTCTCGACCTGCCAGGCCTGATCGGCGTCACGGGTACGCGAAGTCAGGGTCAGGCGCGCCACGGAGCTGATCGAGGCCAGGGCTTCACCGCGGAAGCCCAGGCTCATCACCTGCTCCAGGTCTTCCAGATTGCGAATCTTGCTGGTGGCGTGCCGGGCCAGCGCCAGCGGCAGGTCATCGGCAGAAATGCCGCTGCCATCGTCGCGCACCCGCAGCAGCTTGACGCCGCCCTGCTCGACGTCGACGTCAATGCGTTTGGCACCGGAGTCGAGGCTGTTTTCCAGCAGCTCCTTGATCACCGACGCCGGTCGCTCGACCACCTCGCCGGCGGCGATCTGGTTCGCCAGCCGTGGGCTGAGCAGCTCGATGCGGGCCATGTTCAGGACCTGAGTCATTCTTTGGACGCCAGTTCGGTGCCGGGAATGGTCAGGTGCTGACCCGCTTTCAGGTCATCGCTTTTCAGGTTGTTGGCGCTGCGCAGCGCCGCCGGCGAAACCTGATAACGCACGGCGATCATCGCCAGGGTTTCGCCCGGATTGACCCGATGATCGCGCGGGCCCTGGGCAATCTTGCCGGAATCACGCAGCCAGGCAATGTAGGTACCCGGCGGCGGGTTCTGTTGGAAGAACTGGCGCACGCCACTGCTGATCGAACGCGCCAGTGCTTGCTGGTGGCTCGACGCCGAGAGCTTGTTGGCTTCGTTGGCGTTGGAGATAAACCCGGTTTCGACCAGGATCGACGGAATGTCCGGCGACTTCAGCACCATGAACCCGGCTTGCTCCACACGCTGTTTGTGCAGCGGCGTAACCCGGCCGATGTTGGTCAGGACTTTCTGCCCGACATTGAGGCTGGAGGTCAACGAGGCCGTCATCGACAGGTCAAGCAGCACGCCCGCGAGCATGCGGTCCTTGTCGTCGAGGCTGACGTTGCCCGCACCGCCGATCAGGTCGGAACGGTTTTCACTGTCGGCCAGCCAGCGAGCGGTCTCGGACGTCGCACCGCGATCGGACAGGGCAAACACCGAAGCACCGAAGGCCGCCGCAGATGGCGCGGCATCGGCGTGGATCGAGACGAACAGATCAGCACCCTTCTTGCGGGCAATCTCGGTCCGCCCGCGCAACGGAATGAAGTAGTCACCGGTACGGGTCAGTTCGGCGCGGAAGCCTTTCATGCCATTGACCTGACGCTGCAATTCACGGGCGATCTGCAGCACCACGTCTTTCTCACGCTGCCCGCGCGAGCCGGACGCACCCGGGTCTTCGCCACCGTGGCCGGCGTCAATCACCACAATAATATCGCGCTTGCCGGCCGGGGCTGGCGGCAGCTTGATGGTTGGTTCGGTCGGGGTGACCGGCACGGCCGGCACCGTCGCAACCCGCGGTGCAGGTGCAGGCGGCGGAGCGGCATCGGCCGGGTTGTCGAACAGATCGACCACCAGACGATTGCCGTATTGCGCGTTCGGCGCCAGCGAGAAGCTTTTGGGCGTGACGGCTTTTTTCAGGTCGATGACCACCCGAAGGTCGGACGGGGTGCGCTGGGCCGAGCGCATCGCGGTGATCGGCGTGTTCGCAGTCTGCACATTCAAAGGCGCGCCGAGGGTGGCGCCATTGATGTCGATCACCAGTCGATCCGGTGAAGTCAGGGTGAAAACGCTGTGCTGCACCGGGCCGCTCAGGTCAAAGACCAGTCGCGTGTTATCCGGCGCCCGCCACAGGCGCACGCTGTTGACCTTTGAATCGGCCACAGCAGTGACGGTTACTGCCATCAACATCAGTCCTGCGGCAGCCACCAACGCGCGAAAGCGCATACCTAACCCCATCATCTAATTGGTTTCCAATGCCAAAGCGGCACACCAGGCCTCGCCACGCGAGCCCTGGGACAAAATATTCAGCGAACGCCCGCTGTCTTGCGGGCTAATGGTAATGGTCAGGTCAGGCTTTGGCAAAAAGCCTGCACCTTTATCGGGCCACTCGATCAGGCAGAGGGCGTCGTCGTCGAAGTAGTCGCGGATCCCGAGAAACTCCAGTTCCTCCGGATCAACCAAGCGATACAGGTCGAAATGGAAGGCGCGGATGTCACCGATTTCGTAGGGCTCGACCAATGTGAAGGTCGGGCTTTTTACCGCTCCGACATGGCCCAGCCCGCGAATGATCCCTCGCGACAGCGTGGTCTTGCCCATGCCCAGGTTGCCAACAAGAAAAATCAGGCCGTGGCCCTGGGTCACGCGGGCGATCCGTGTGCCAAAGTCGCTCATGGCCTGTTCATCGGCCAGGTACAGGGTTACTTCAGACACGGTGCATGCTCCTCCAACAACTGACGAATGGCTGGAATCAGATCACTGGCCGCCAGCCCACGGCCGAATTTTCCTTGTTGCATCCCGGCATTGGCGTGCAGCCAGACCGCCAGGCACGCGGCATCGAAGCCATCCATGCATTGTGCCAGCAGCGCGCCGGTCAAACCGGCCAGCACATCGCCGAGCCCGGCGGTGGCCATGGCCGGATGGCCCTGATGACACAACGCCAGACGCCCATCGGGATGGGCGATCAGGCTACCGGCGCCTTTGAGCACCACAACCGCTGTATATTTTTTGCTCAGCGCCAACGCAGCGGCAGGACGATCGGCCTGTACCTGCGCGGTGCTGATTCCCAGCAACCGTGCCGCCTCACCCGGATGCGGCGTGATCACGCAATCCCTGGGCAAGCTGACAAACCCTTCGGCCAGCAGGTTCAATGCATCGGCGTCCCACACCTGCGGCAGCGGCGCATTGGCTGCCGCCGACAACAGCGCCCGTCCCCAGCCAACCTGCCCCAGCCCCGGCCCGACCACCAGCACGGAAACCTTTTCCAGCAGGCCCATCAATTGATTGGCCGAGGAAATACCCAGGGCCATGGCTTCCGGAATGCGGGTCAATGCCGCTGGCACATGTTCCGGACGAGTCGCCAGCGAAACCATGCCGGCACCGCTGCGCAAGGCACTTTCGGTGCTGAGCAGGATCGCCCCGCCAAAACCGTGATCGCCGCCGATCAGCAGCACATGCCCGAAGCGGCCTTTGTGGGAGCAGGGTCGACGTGGCGCCAGCCGTGGAAGATTAGCCGCATGCAGGCGCCTGGCATTGACGGGAATGTCATCACAGGTTTCGGCCGTCTCCTGCAAATCATTAAATACCAGCTCGCCGATATGATCCGCCGCATCACCGGTGAACAGGCCGACTTTCAAGGCGATGAAGGTGACGGTGAGATCGGCGCACACGGCAGTGCCCAGTGCATGCCCGGTGTCGGCGGACAGCCCGGAAGGAATATCGACTGCCGTTACCGGCAGGCCGCTGGCGTTGATCGCCGCGATGGCCGTGCGATAAGGCTCGCGTACGTCGCCGGTCAGGCCGGTGCCGAGCAAGGCATCGACAATGACCCCGCGCAATTCGTTTTGACCGGCCCAGCCCAGCACACTGACGCCCTCGGCGAGCGCTTCGGCGTGCGCCAGTGCGGCATCACCTTGCAAACGCTGCGGATCAGCGACCGCCAACACCCGCACCGACCAACCGGCCCGCTGCGCCAACACAGCGATCAAATAGCCATCGCCCGCATTGTTGCCGTGGCCGGCAAGCACAGTCATTTCATCGGCTGCCGGCCATTGCCGCACCAGTGCCCGCCAGGCTGCATGCGCGGCGCGTTGCATCAATTCGAAGCCCGGCGTGCCTGCGGCAATCAGCCGTGCGTCGATCTCGCGCACCTGTGCGGCGCCATACAGCGCGTCGGGTAATTCATCTTTCGTGTGCGGCATGCGTCTTCGGGCTCCGATGTCTGGCAGAATTATACGCACCTCAGCTCCGGTTTCTCTCGCCTCATGTCCGCCATCACCACAGACCTGCCCGCCCTGGCCCAATCGATCAAGGATTGGGGCCGGGAGCTGGGCTTTCAGCAAGTCGGCATCAGCGGCCTCGATCTGGCCGAGCATGAGCAGCACTTGCAGCGCTGGCTCGAGGCCGGCTACCACGGCGAAATGGATTACATGGGCGCCCACGGCAGCAAACGCTCGCATCCCGAAGAGCTGGTGCCCGGTACTTTGCGTGTGGTTTCCCTGCGCATGGACTACCTGCCGGGCGACACCGAGATGGCCAAACGTCTGGCCCAACCGGAAAAAGCTTACGTGTCGCGTTATGCCTTGGGCCGCGATTACCACAAATTGATCCGTAAACGTGTTCAACAATTGGCGGACAAGATTCAAGGCGAGATCGGCCCGTTCGGTTTTCGCGCTTTCGTCGACAGCGCGCCGGTGCTGGAAAAAGCCATCGCCGAGCAGGCTGGGCTGGGCTGGATCGGTAAAAACACGCTGGTGTTGAATCGCAAGGCGGGCAGCTATTTCTTCTTGAGCGAACTGTTTGTTGATCTGCCGCTGCCGGTGGATGAGCCGCACAGCACCGAACACTGCGGGCGCTGCACTGCATGTCTGGATATCTGCCCGACCAATGCCTTCGTCGGCCCGTACGTGCTGGATGCGCGACGCTGCATTTCGTATCTGACCATAGAACTGAAAACCGCCATCCCTGAAGAGCTGCGGCCACTGATCGGCAATCGGGTGTTTGGCTGTGACGATTGCCAGATCGTTTGCCCGTGGAACCGCTTCGCGCGGCCCTCGACGGAAAGCGATTTCAAGCCACGGCACAACCTGGACAACGCCGAACTGGCTGAACTGTTTTTGTGGGATGAAGAGAAATTCTTGAGCAGCACCGAGGGCTCGCCATTGCGCCGGGCCGGGTATGAGCGCTGGTTGCGCAATCTGGCGGTGGGGTTGGGCAATGCGCCTTCAACGATTGTGGTGCTGGAAGCGTTGAAGGCGCGACGCGATTATCCGTCGGAGCTGGTCAGGGAGCATGTGGAGTGGGCGCTGGAACAGCACGCCAGACCTGCGCACGCATAACTGGCAGGCACAGTGCTCAATTCGTAGCTCACGCGCGCGGCGTTGTCATGTTTTTGGCCGACGCTATAAATTTGCTGGTTGTGCCTGGACTCCAATGGCCGCCTGACTGGAGCACTCTGGCTACTCTTACTGAGCTGTCCTCCAGAATATATATACGATCCCCACGGCCCGTCGTCGACGTCAGATAAGCATGCATCAATCTCTTCGTCCCGCCGTAGCTCCTCAGCTGCGTGTACAACATTTCAACTCGGGCGGTTGCATCGCTTGGGGAGATGCCGCTTTCAATCAGCGCGTAGAGTCGGTCCGCATGAGCGATCTTGCCTTGAGCGTTGTTGGCGGCCAATACGTCGTCGGCACCGGACGCCCTGATCAATTGCCAAGGCGCATCCTCTGTCAACTCCACCGGTGTGTTGGCTTTGCGGGCCGCAGCCTTGGCTGCTTTTTCCCAGGCTTTTGCCGCTTTGGCGGTGCCCTTTCCTGCGAGCCCCTGGCTAAAGGATGACGAAAGCTTTCTGCCAACATTCACAGCTGCTTTTGCACCCGCCGTCAAACCTGTCCCCAGCGACGCCAACCCAAGACCCAGACTGACCCAACCCAACACCTCTCCGGCTGGAGAGCCCGGTGCAAATTCATTGACCAGCTCGCTGGCGATACCCGCCAATCCAGATGCAACGGCCAGCCCCACGCTAGCCAGTGCCCATGGCGTCGCGACGCCCATGGTCAGCACACTCGCAACGACACCGAGAACACTGAGGCCGATGCCCAGGATCGATTGCCAGGACATATGCCCGGTGGGGTCAACACGATTGACAGGATCGCCCAGGCAATAAGCGTAGGCATTCAATCCACCCTCACCGAATGGACTCATGCTGTCGGGGCCAAGAAAGCGCATCAGAGTCGGGCTATAGGCCCGGTACCCGTTGCCCAGCAGATAAAGGCCAGTCGCCCCATCCAGTTGCTCGCCGTTGAACCCTGCCAGACTGAACACCCCCCCTTCGGCAGGACGATGCCCGTAAGGGCTGTAAGCGCAATCGGTCAACGCGCCATCGCTCAGCTCAACCAATACGCTCTGCTGTTGATCGGTGCCGAACAGTTGCGTGGTGGCGTTCGGGCCGACTTGTTCCTGCCCCACCAGCAGGCCTCCGTGGCGCACGACGCTGGATGAATGCCGGCCACTGACTTCATTGGCTACCCGCCCGCCATGGTAATAACGTTGAGCCGTTGGCGTGCCCGGCTCCGCCAGTTCAACCAAACGGTCGAAGCCGTCGTAGTGGTAGCCACGAATGACCGAACCCTGAACGTCGGTCAGCGTCTCAAGCCGTCCAAACGCGTCATAAGCCAGGGTTCGCGCCTGATCATCTTTGATCATCCTGCCGTTGGCGTCGTATTCCAGCATTACCGGCGCCGGATAGTCGGCATGGGAATGCTTGACGGCGCTGACCTGCACAGGATCCGGATTGTCGTAACTGAACGTGGTCAGATTCAAACCCAGCGCAAACCGCGTTTTAACGGTAAGAATGTTATCCAGAGCATCGAACGTAAATGTCTGCTGAAAAATCTCCTTGCCGTAGGGATCGCGCGGCTTATGGGTACCGACGCAGTCGTACTGGATCAGGCGCCCGCGCACGTCATAGGCAAATTGCTCATCGCGCAGCAGTTGCGTGCCACGTCTGGACACTTTGCGCGCCAGCTTGCCGGCCAGCGTATAAGTCGACGCCAGCGTCTGGTCTGGCTGCCTCTTGCACTCGACAGTACGGCAACTTTCTCGACCGAGATCATCATAGGCATACCGCGTGATCACTTGACGCTTGAGCGCAGTCTCTTCGGTCTTCGTCCACTCCAGCATCCCTGTCTGGCTGCCGTAGTGGAACTGGGTCTTCAGCGAACCCTGCAAGGTGGCGACGAGGCGGCCATGTTGATCGTATTCGGAGGTGGTGGCGCATCCGAGAACATCGACATGACTGATCGGTAGCCCGGCGAAGGAATACGTATGGGAAGTCGTTTTGGCGATATCGCCGCACGCAATCGTTTCCGACTTGAGGCGCCCGGAAGCATGATAGGTGAACTCACTCTTTCTGCCGTTTTCGCTGCAGCTCACGAGTTGGCCATCAGCGGGGCCGTAAGCCATGGTCTTGAGCAGAGCTCCCGACTTACGCTCAATGAGCACACCGCCCAGCTCGCGCAGATAGCCGAATTCGGTTTTATTGCCATCTGCACCCTTGAACCACTTTGGCTGCGTGAATCCGGCTTCATACCCGGCCTCGGACTTGCGTCCGCCTACGATACTGGCCGTCAGCCTATTCAAGCCGTCATAGGTCTGCTCGCCCAGCACCCGACCATCGACAGCAATGCTGATCGGCACCGCCTCGTCGCTGTGATCGGTGTAAGCGGTGACCATCTCGCTGGCGTCGGGCAGAACAGTGCGAACCAACCGGTCAAAAGCGTCGTACTCATATCGAGTGGTATTACCGACGGGATCGGTCTGGCTGGTTGTGCGTCCTGATCCGTCATAGGTGTAGACGGTTTTACCAAGGCTCTTGTCCTTGAGACTGAAGCGCTCGACACTCAGCGGTTTGCCGAACTCGTTGACGAGGGTCACCGTTTTGCCCAGACCCTCCAGCCACGCCGTTTGCTGGCGCAGAACCGGATCGGCGACGGTATGTTCGATGCGCCCATCGGCATGGAGCGTCTTGCTGATTTGGCCCCAGTCGTCGAATTCGTAGAGGGTGACAACCGGGCACGGCTTGCCATCGCGCCAGTCGGTCAGCGTCGATCTGACCTTCTGGCCAGCCGCATCATGCATGGCGCTATAAAGGGTGCGAGTCGGGATGAGCCCTTCCTTATCCGGATGGTCGGTGTCCTTTTCCTGAACGGTGACAACCCGCCCCAGGCCGTCATAGGCCACTCTTTGCTCACCGCCAGACGAATCCGTGGTCACCATCGTGGCCATCTGCTGCTTACTGGCGGCCAGATAGGCCCACTGGGTAGAGGCGGCGTAGATCGTACCGGCGGCGATCGTCTTGCGCAGTGCCCGGCCGATCGCGTCGTATTCATATTCGATACGCTCGCCATCGACGCCGACTTCTGCCAACGGTAATCCGGTCCGCGTCGAAAGCACTTTTTCGCTGGTCTGCAGGGCGTCATCAAACCCACGTGTGCTGGAAATCACCCGCAGTCTGGTGCCCTCAAGCTCATAGGAAAATGCCGTACGGATCGTTTTATTGTTTCGGGTGACGCTTTGCTCTCTCGTGGCGCCGTGCTTCAGCGGATCGTCTGGCGTATCGAGGTAACTGCGCTCGGTTTTCGAGCGCAGCACCTCAACGCCCTGCACCAACTCGAAATCACGCTCCTCAATCGGTAAGACAGATGCCAGTTCCGCACCGGCCAGTGCGGGATGCAACACATAGTCGTAGTACGTGACGGTCGAGGGCCCACCCGCTGCCGCAGCGGTGACCGTGCTTTTTTTCTGGAATCTGGCGAAACCCAGCGGGTCCTCCGGGCAGTTGTCCCCGCCGGTTGCCGGATAGAACTCCGATACAGTCGTCACCCCATTCGGCTCGACATACTTGAGCAAGTTACCTTCACCGTCGAACTCGGTGACGGTGGTTTCCTTGCGCTGCTGGTGGGTGCGCCGATCAAGATAGGTCACTGTATGGACCTTGGGCATGCGGAACTGCGCCGGCTGCTCATTGAACGGCTTGGCGACGGAACAGTGATACTCGGTGGCGACAGTGGTCTGCGCGTCACCGCATGTCGTAACTTGCGCGACCAGCAAATGGAATTTGTTGTAGGTACGTTTAATCAGCGTGTGCAACTTGCCGCCGACCACCAACTGCTCGTCCGAGGTGTAGACGTAGGTGCCAGGGGCTCGATAAAGCGGATCCCCGTCGTCATCTTTGGCGGGGATGAGGCCATGCCCGAGAAAGTTCCGGTCAGAGTACGTATACGTCTTGCAGAGCCTCGATTGACCACGCCCTGGGTAAACATCGTGGGCGATGACAAACGGCAGTGTCCGTTCCACGCCATTGACGAAGTGGTGACCTTGCTGCTTGTAGCGAATGATCTCGACAGCGCGCAATGGGTTGACGACGCGGTGCAGATAGCGCGCACCATCAATGACTTCATATTCCAGGTCCCAACCTTTGCCGACCGGTAGTTCGATGGCCGTGACCAGACTGTTTTTCAAGATCAACTTGTAATCGGAGCTGGACGCAGTATCAGGATGCCGGGTCAATGTCACCTGACCTGCCTTACGCGCAATCCTCAGCAGGCATTCCTTTGCATCATTGATTTCGGTCAACACGGGAAACTGATTGAACACATCATGCTTGAGCGTGATGCTCACACCATTAGCCGCGACTATTTTCTCCACTACCGCGATTTGAGCGGCCGCCATTACTTTCAGCAGCTCACGCCGACCGTCCTTGTACCGGACCTCGTAGCGTCCAGGCCCGGTCACTAATACTTTGGCGGTTTGCAGCTTCATTTCCTTGAACTTCAGACCGGTAGACGTCTCGACAGCCTTATATCGCTCACCGTTGGACAGCGTCATGATTTTGCTGCGCAAGTCGTAACGGGTCATGGTCAAAGACCAGCCCACACCGAAACCGACATCCGCCTGATTGAGCGGATTGAAACTCAGTGAAAATGTTACGTCGGGACCATTGAGATCGGCCGAGTGCAACTTGCCCAGCGACAGAGCGCACGTATACATGCCGGTACGCGGATCAACCCCTCCGGAAACAAACTCCCCAAAGTTGAACGCATTTGAATGAACAGCGGTAGATGAGTTATTTTTCATGGAACAACGCTCTCTGTTTGCAATATCCGGATAATCCCCAATCAGGCTGACCGGCGAAAAAGTCTCTTATCAGCCATGACCAAGTCAGCTGAGCCGCTTCATCGATCGCTTGGACTGACCCAGAATAAAAGTGCGAAGTTCTTTATCACCATCGAGAGACAGCCTGTGCTCCGAACCGAATTCATCGATGACTGCAAATTCAAATGCGCTGGTGTTTTCGCGCCCATCCTGAGCATCGGCAGAAATATATTTAACCAGCGTTAATTTGCCGGGCACTTCATTGATAGGCACGGTCATAGGTCCCAGCGGACTGCGAACTCGCGCAACCTGCCCATAAATCGGCGCCATATAACCATACATATTTCTGCGACCATCTTCAGTACCGCGAATATTTCCGGACAAGTAAACCCGCACCGCATCTTCGGAATCATAGGCGTGCAATTTCACCTCACTGCTATACCAGTCAAGGAGGTGTATTTGCCGGCCTTCGGCGTGGAGGCCGATGTGATAGATCTGGACCGAATCAAATTGGGCCCTTTGCTGCGCGTCATTGTGTTTATTCAACGAAAAACTGTTGAGTGGGTACTCTTTCGGCGGTATGGCTTCCAGTGTGATGCTGCTGTCAAACCCAACACCATTGCTTCGTAATACCACGCCATTAATGACGATTTCGGCGGCCACTTCCATAATGCCTGGCCTGGAAGCGGAAACCCAAAACTCAAAAATTTGCACTGGATCAGCATCGTCGCTGATGCGGTTATCACTCACCCGCGGGATCTGCGTAACCCGTGGTGCTCCACCGGACACTTCATGGGCGTAGCGATTTTCCTGCACAGAGGCGGTCCATTCACCGTCAAGCGGCCGACCGCCGTTGTAAGCAATCAAGCGCAGCGACTGCAATGCGGGATGCCCATACAACGAAGCGCCGTCTCCATCGTTATCGACGCCGTAGATAAATACCAACACGCGCACTTGCATGCGACCGTTGGCGTAGAGCGTTTTATGTCGGCCAGACCTTGCGGAGTCTAACTTCACTTCAATTCGAGAAACATTAAGTGACTCGTCGCGCATACAATAGCTCCGGATAAATTAATAAAGTGCGCCCCTTTCGAGGCAGCCAGGAGTATTGACACACAACCACTACAACAATAGAACCTCAGACATTCGACAAGCTGTGAGATAACACAACTTACGAAACATATGAAAACAAGATCTTACGAATCACAGCAACTGCTTAAACATTCAAAAACTGCAAAGTTAAAACATGACTTATGCCGCTGATCTCCAGGACCTTTGAACTCCAGGATCACAGGCTTCTGACGTTCAGCTTTGGACGTCTTAAACGATTGGATATGATCAAGGCTGGTTAGAAAAAACCAGCCTCGGGGTTACTTTCATTAACACTCGGTCAACTTTCTGAATCCGTCCAGTATCCACGCTCTGAAGAGTCAGAATCAGACTCCGCCTCTGAAAAAACCTCTTCGATTATGATTTTCATCTCCCGATCCATGCTGGCCTGTTCCAGGTACTGGGTGATGCGATTTCTCGACACGTCAGTCAAGGGGTTGCCGGTCAAGTCGATAAATAGAGCTTGCGTGTCCGGGATATCGAGCAGCTCGTGCCCCACATCGGTAATAAGGTTGTTCTCCAGCGACAGCACATTGAGTTGCTTGAGCCCGCCTATTCCCGAAGGCATTTGCGACAGGTGGGCGTCGTGCATTATCAATTCCGTCAAGCCGTGCATGTAGCCCACATGCGGGGCAACTGTCAGTGGATTATGTTCAAGACTCAGGTAGGTAATGGTTTCTATCCTGGACAACCCCTCAGCCGTTGCCTCAGAAAGCCTGAGCGAGCAATTACGCAGCATAAGCTGACGTAGTTCACGCATCTGAAAAATCCCTGGTGGAAAAACCTTCATTTCGACGCCAGTGACCAGGAGTTGTTGAACATTGGGGAAACTGTCGAGAAATGCACCTATCTGTGCGCCAGGGTTTTTCGCTGACAACACTAACTCTGTTACGTACTCGAATCTGGCGGATAACCGTGGTAATTCACCAGCAAAGTCGAAGAAGGACAAAAATTGATAGTCGCCGTAACCCCATTGCGAGACTGACTTGCGTTGCCAGATATCTTGCAGCATCGCACTGAACTTCTGACGCCTCTGTACCTGCTCGGCAAGCGCGTCGACACTCCATGCTTTGCCCCCCGTCGGATGGGGAGGCTCCTCGGTACTCCACCTCGCCAATTCCTGACGCAGCCCTGCGAGTTCTTTCTCCAGCCGAATCAAAACGCCGTGCGGATCGCTGTGTAAACGCTCATTTATAAACGTCGCCACATCGTCTTCCGAAATTGCCGGGTAAAGATCACGAACCCGATCGGCAACAGGCTTCGGCGCTGCCGGGTAGTGATCGGCTCCGCCCCGCAGATGGCCAGCCTGCCGGTGCGGCGCGAAAGGTGCCTCATAAATATAGGGCAACGGTGCCAACCCCAACACTTCGCTTAGAGCTTGGTTCGAGGGTAAGGGTTGTACACGGATCAATTGTAGTAATGACGCCCCCGAGCCCCCTGTCATGCCCAGCGCCTTTCGCTGTGAAGGCGACAACACGGACCAGACTGCCGAGGGAAGGTCATTCACCGTTTGAGGTGACGGACTGTCCGTGCTTTGCACGGCATAACCCGCATCCTGACGAACCAGTACGTGACGAGCCGGCGAGCGAGCATCGCCGATAGCGTTCAAAAGATGTCCGTCGAATGCGCCCTGGCGCATCTCGATTCGAACCTGCTGCGGCCAATCCGCGAGACGCCCGACCATGTGCAGCGCCAACCGGTCACTGTCCGGATGGGAGACCGCGTTCAAATAAACCCCTTCAACTGCTCTGGCGAGGCGAATTGCTCGCAGGACCATTAGCGCCTCCTCTGCCACTCTCCGGGGTATGCCTGACTGGTTGTGCATATGCAAACGTTCGGCGGAGCTGGTAGTGCGCCATATCGCCTCGGCGAAGGTTTTCGGCAACTCAGGAAAAATTCGTCGCAACTGCAATGTGTTTTCATCGCAGTCGAGCTCGAATGCGCGCTCATGCGCCTGAAAGAGCGCGGCGCGATCCTGTTTTTCCGTGCGGCCCATTGTCTGATCGAGGCGAAATCGCCGAAGGGTGTCCTGAAGTAGCGCGCCAGGATGCAGACGAGCGTCAACCGGGCGTGCCCGCGTGTCATCAAAGCCACTCACTGCAAGAATACGTGCGACCGTGACCTCGGAAAACTCGTAGATGGAATATCCCATGCGGTGAAACAGTGCGGCCGTTCGCCCATGCGCCGAGTGGCTATCCACCGGGTACCAGAATCTGCCTTCGCTGTCCGGCGCGAGTAAGGGGCCGGAAGCCTCGCGCTCTCGAGTGATTGCTGCACGAAACATCCCGCTTTCGGCGTCCCTGACCACTTGTACAAAATGCTCCTCATCCACGGCGACATATTGACGTTGCTTCAACGCCCGAATGCCCAGTGCGTCGGCTTTTCCGAGGTTATTCGAAGTGGGTATCCAGTAATCCTCCAAGGACGGCTTCGCGACGAGTTTCCCGACGTCAGGCGTAGCGGGCGGCATCAGGCTCGGGATTACGCTGATGACCTCCACCGCTTCTGCCGAATCTGGCCTCCAGAAAGACAGCAGTGGATCCGGGCGATGCGACACAGATGGCAAGGGCGGATCGACACGCGGAGGCCGATGTGGGGTGCCAGCGTTGAAGTCGAGATTTTTAGTGTGTGCAGGTTTGATCTTTGGCGGTTTGCCAGCCATGAATTCTCATCCTTGAGGTGCAATTGCAAAGACCCCGCATTACGCCGGGGTCAACGCATGACATAGGTACAAGTACGCTAATTTCGAATACTTGACGTTTGGAAGGCTCAGCTTATCCGCATGTACGCTGTGCAACGGTATATCTGTCTACCACATCCATCAGATGAAAATTGAGAGACACTGAACTTACCCGCGTTCCAGATTCAAGGCGCGGGACACGAAGTCCGTGCGTATCGCCAGCTTATGTTCCGAACCGTGTTGATCGATTGCGCGAAAAGGGAATACGTTGCCATTCTTGTACGAGCGCTCCAAACTCGAGTACACCGACAGTCCTTGCACCACCGTGAGTTCGCCGTCACGGTCATTGACCGTTACGGGATAAAATTTTCTCTCCCGCGTTATGGCATCCGCCGTGAAGGTGTAAGTTATAGAGTTTCCATTGAAAGGCAGGCCGACACTCAACGCGCGTTCTCTTGGGCGCACCAAAACAGCTGTAAAAAAGTTTGTCTCATATTCATTAAGCTTGTTGGCGGCAGCAAACACAGGATCAGTATCAGCGCGTACGTCGGCCACCCAGTCAACCAGTTTGATTTGCTGCCCTTGCGGATAAAGTCCGAGATAATAGTTCCAGATTCGATTGCCCGGCTCCTCATTACCGCGTCGGGTCGCCTTCCAGCGAAACTGTTCAATGGCATAGGACAAAGGTGGAAGTGCTTCCAGGGTCACGCTGCTGTCGTGGATACTGGCAAGCGTACTTGCATTGGAACGAATCGTTTGCCCGGCCAGGGACAGGCGCGCGGCCACTTGGGTCGTGCCTGCCACGGACGAGGAAACCCAGAAGGTGCGGACCTGCGGATGGAGCAAGTCATCCACTTCCTCGTCCTCGAGAACCGACGCGGTAATGCCCGAATTCGGCGCTTCAAGGGTAAAGCGCCCTTGCTCAGTACTTGAGGTCCAGCCATCACGCAACGGTTTGCCAGTGGTGTAATGAATAAGTTCGATGCTATTCATTACGTCAGCCGGTACCGGCACCCTATCGCCATTGATGTCAGCTGCAGAGACCAGAACTTGCACTTTCACCTGCATACGACCATTGCCGAACAGAGACTTGCTTCGGGCGGCTTCACCGGCGTCAAACTTAACTCTGAAGTTAGTGATGCCGTCGATGGCACCCGAATGAATTGGTTGACTCTGCACTTCACCCATATTTTCAATCATGCTGCAGTTCCTTTGACGTTATAGTGACTTGGCGTAATAGCCAATGAACAAGCTATTGAGCAAAGGAATAACATGACCGTCAAATCAGCAGCAAAGCAAAAGATGTAAGAAACATGCACTTATAAGTTAACAACAAGCAGTCACTTGTCAACTCAAAACAACACCCATGTTATCAAGCATCAATGTTCATCATTGTAGACAAACTTGGGCATTTCCCAATGAAAACGGATTGCCAACAAGCGCAACAGAAAACCACCAAACAGTGTGATCAGAATAGACTGTTCATTCGGCAAGTTTAGATACAGACAAAGCATGTAGCACCACGCCGCCGCAAACGAGACACTGGCGTACAGCTCCCGACGAAAGATCAGCGGGATGTCGTTACAGAAGATATCGCGCAGGATGCCGCCGAATACTCCGGTGATCACGCCGCTGACCGAAGCCACCAACATGCCGTGGCCCATTTCCAGCGCGGTCATGCAGCCGATCAGGGTGAAGGCCACCAGACCGACAGCATCGAGCACCAGAAACAGCGAGCGCAGGTGGCGCATCCAGCGTGCGGTGAACACCGTGAACATCGCGGCGAGCGAGGTCAGCACCAGATATTCCGGATGTTTGACCCACGTCAGCGGGTAATGCCCGAGCAGCACATCACGCACCGAACCACCGCCCAACGCCGTGACACAGGCGATCAGCACCACACCAAACCAGTCCATGCCACGACGACCGGCAGACAGTGCGCCGGTCATGGCTTCAGCGGTGATGGCGACGAGGTAGAGCATTAGCAACATGGTGGCGATCCTTGCAGGAAGGCGCGCAGTCTACTCACTTCGCCATGGCACCAAAAGAGGGCAGCAGCGCAGTCCTCCGATGTCAGAACTTGATGAAATGCTCGCGGTAGTGCTGTAGCTCGGCGATCGACTCGCGGATGTCGTCGAGCGCCAGGTGTGTACCGCCCTTCTTGAAGCTATCGCGTACGTCCGGCGCCCAGCGGGCCGCCAGTTCCTTGAGTGTCGAGACGTCGAGGTTGCGATAGTGGAAGTAGCTTTCCAGCGCCTTCATATGGGTATAAAGGAAGCGACGATCCTGGCAGATGCTGTTGCCGCAAATCGGCGACTTGCCCTTCGGCACCCACTTTTCGAGGAAGGCGATGGTTTCGGCTTCGGCTTCGGCCATGCTGACGCGGCTTTCACGTACGCGCTGGGTCAGGCCGGAGTTGCCGTGGGTGCGGGTGTTCCACTCGTCCATGCGCGCGAGGACTTCGTCGCTGTGGTGGATGGCGATGACCGGGCCTTCGGCCAGGGTGTTGAGGTCGCTGTCAGTGACGATAGTGGCCATTTCGATGATGACGTCGTTATCCGGATCCAGACCGGTCATTTCCAGGTCGATCCAGATCAAGTTCTGCGGGTTCTGCATATTCGGGCTCCTAGGCAATGCTGCGCAGTTTAGCTTAGGCCGGTGGCCGGGCGTGCTAAACTCGCGGCCGTTTTACCTAATCGCTGCATTCTTCAGACGGAACACCCATGGCCAAACGCCAACTCAATCGACGTCAAAACTGGCGCATCGAAAAAATTCAGGGCGAGCGCGCCGCACGCGCCGCCAAACGCGAGTCCTCGGCTGTCGAGGCACTTGAAGGTGGCGACCTGGGCCCGGAACAGACCGGCCTGGTGATCGCGCACTTCGGTGTGCAGGTCGAAGTCGAGGCCAAGGACGGCGAACTCGCCGGCCAGGTGTTCCGTTGCCACCTACGCGCCAACCTGCCGGCGCTGGTGACCGGCGACACCGTCGTGTGGCGTGCCGGCAACCAGGGCATCGGTGTGATCGTCGCGCAATTGCCGCGCACCACCGAGTTGTGCCGCCCGGACAGCCGTGGCCAGCTCAAACCGGTCGCCGCCAACGTTGACATGATCGTCATCGTGTTCGCCCCGCTGCCCGAGCCGCATGCCAACCTGATCGACCGCTACCTGGTCGCCGCTGAACACGCTGGCATCCGTCCGCTGTTGCTGCTGAATAAATTCGACCTGATCGACGAGCAGAACGCCCCGGCGCTGAACGCGTTGTTGGCGGTTTACCGCACGCTCGGCTATCCGGTGCTGGAAGTTTCGGCGCACCACGGCAACGGTATGGAACAGCTGCAACAGCAGCTCGATGGGCGCATCAGTGTGTTCGTCGGCCAGTCCGGCGTCGGCAAGTCGTCGCTGGTCAACAGCCTGCTGCCAGAGGTTGAAACCCGCGTCGGGCCGCTGTCCGAACTCTCCGGCCAGGGCACGCATACGACGACCACCGCGCGTCTGTTCCACTTCCCCGGCGGTGGTGAACTGATCGACTCCCCGGGCATCCGCGAATTCGGCCTCGGCCACGTCAGCCGCGCCGACGTCGAAGCCGGCTTCATCGAGTTCAACGACCTGCTCGGCACCTGCCGCTTCCGCGACTGCAAGCACGATCGCGAACCGGGTTGCGCACTGCTCAAGGCCTTGGAAGATGGCCGCGTGCAGCAGCAACGGATGAACAGCTATCGCTCGATCATCGCCAGTCTGCCTGAAAGCGGCTATTAAACAGCCAAGCCGGCAGCGCCTGTCTCGGGTGCTGCCGGTTGTCGGACCCGCCCTTACAAACCCCCTGTTTTTTAAACATCAGAATTTTCTGTAAGGCCTGCACACGCCTGCTTGCAGGACATTTCTCTTTTGCCGCACACATCTTGTAGGCATCTCCCAGATGCCTACATTCAGTTCCTCGTCCGCACTTTCGCGACCTCCGAGGAACCCCATGCAAACCTACCATTTGTTCATCAGTCATTCGTGGAACTACTCCCATGCCCACGACAATCTGGTACGCCTGCTCGGCGCTCAGGCGGATTTCACATTCAAGAATTTTTCCGTACCGCCGCACAACCCGATCATGGGCGCGCAAACCGACAAGCAACTTGAACTGGCCATCGAAGACAAGATCCGGCCCTGCTCGGCAGTGCTGATCATGGCCGGGATGTATTCGACCTACAGCAAGTGGATCAACAAGGAGATCGAGATCGCCAAGCGGATGGGCAAGGTAATCATCGCAATCAAACCGTTTGGCGCCGAGCGGATTTCCACCGTGGTGCGCAACGCCGCACAGGCCGAGTGCGCGTGGAACACCAACAGCATTATCAGCGCGATTCGTCTGCATACGGCGGAGTAATCATGCGCAAGGGACTGTTTATCGGGATCAACGACTACAAACACATCTCGCGCTTGAGCGGGTGCAGCAATGACGCCATGGCCATGGCGTCCGTACTGAAAACCGACGCCAATGGCGACCCCAACTTCAAGAACGTGGTGCTGACGTCCGCCGAGGATCACTTGAGCAGGGAGAAACTCGAAGACCAGATGCGCGAACTGTTTTCCGGCGACTGCAACGTCGCGCTGCTGTACTTCGCCGGGCATGGCGGCTTCGACACTGACAATGATGAAGGCATGCTGTTGCCGCAGGATTACCGCAACACCAAGGATGGCATCCGCATCAGCGACATCCTCAACTGGGCAGCCAAAGCGACCAGGATCAAGAACAAGGTGATCATTCTCGACTGCTGCCAAAGCGGCGCGGCCGGCGAGGTGCGCGCCTTGCGCAGTGAAAGCAGCGTGGTCGGCGAAGGCATGACCATCCTGACCGCGTGCAAAAAGGAAGAGTCGGCCCTGGAAGGCGCGCAACACGGTGTGTTCACCGGGCTTCTGTTGCAGGCGTTGCATGGCGGCGCAGCCAACATCCTCGGCAAGATCACCCCCGGCAGCCTCTATTCCTTCGTCGACAATGCGCTCGACGCCTGGGAACAGCGCCCGGTGTTCAAGACCAACGTGTCGCAATTCATTTCCCTGCGTGAAGTCTCGCCGCTGATCCCCAAGGAAATCCTGCGCAAACTCCCTGAATGGTTTTCCGAAGCGGAGTCGGTTTTCCCGCTCGATCCCAGCTACGAACCCACCGAAGCCACTTTCCAGCCGGAACACGGCGAAGTCTTCGCCCAACTGCAAAAGTGCAACCGCCACAGCCTGATCGAACCGATGGACGCCGAACATATGTATTACGCGGCCATCCACTCAACCGGCTGCCGACTCACCGCCCTCGGCGCCTATTACCGCGAACTCGCCCTCAAAGGACATTTCTGATGCCAGTCTTCATCAGCTACCGCCACATGGATCGCGCGTACGCGATGGCCATCAACAGCCGCCTGATCAGGGCCAACATCAAGACTTACCTTGACGTGCTGGACCTGGAATCGCAGACCACGGATGACATCACCGGGGTCATTACGCGCAACATCACCGAATGCACGCACTTGCTCGCAGTGGTTTCGGAGAAAACCGCGTTGTCGTGGTGGGTGCCGTTTGAAATCGGCGAAGCGACCATCAGCAACCGGCGGATCTGTTCCTTCAGGACCGGGCCAGCGGAGTTACCGCTGTATCTGGACAAATGGCCGAAGCTGAGCACGGAAAGTGATCTGGATTTCTTTATTGATGCGTATCGTGAGGAGGTGTCGAACAAGCGGTCGATGTCACTGGAATCAATGAGTGAATCCGTCAAGGGCAGCTACAAACGCAATGCCGACATGTTCCACGAACAATTGAAGAACCGGATTCGGCGCGGATTCTGAAAACGCATCGCCCTCGAAAGCCCTCACCCTAGCCCTCTCCCAAAGGGAGAGAGGGCTGACCGAGGTGGGTGTTCGAGTTACGCCGCCGTCAAACACCGAGTCGAACTCAGGTTTTGAACCGCATGAAGATCGGCTCCCTTTCCCCCTCGTCCCCCGGGGGGAGAGGGCTGGGGTGAGGGGGAAAGGGAGCCGATCATAGACACAAAAAAGCCGCGATCATCTCGCGGCTTTTTTGTGAATCACTGCTTCGGCGCAGGGGCCGGTGCAGTGGCTGGTGGTGCGGTCGGCGCACTCCCCGGCTCAGCCGGCTTGGGCGCGGCGTCGTCGAACAGGTTCAGCCGTTCGCGCAACTCGTGCGCAGGCACCGGCTGCTGGTCCGCCGGCAAGGCGTTCGGGTCGACCGGGGTTGCCGGCGCGGCACCATTCTGACCTTGTTCGGCCGGCTTCGCAGCGTCGGGGCCTTGCGCACCTTCGATGGCCGCCTGAGCCTTTTTGGTCAGCACCACGATGTCGATGCGACGGTTGATCGGGTTGAACGGTTTTTCCTTGTCGAACAACGCCGACGAGGCGTAACCCACCACCCGCGCCACTTGCGCGTCTGGATAACTGCCGGCGATCAGCGCACGCCGTGCAGCGTTGGCTCGGTTGGCTGAGAGCTCCCAGTTGCCGTAGTCGCCGCTACCGATATACGGCTTGGCGTCGGTGTGGCCGCTGATGCTGATCTTGTTCGGCACCGCTTTGATGGTGTCGGCCATGGCCAGCAGGATGTCTTCGAAATAAGGTTTCAGGCGCGCGGAACCCGAGTCGAACATCGGCCGGTTCTCGGCGTCCATGATCTGGATGCGCAAGCCGTTCGGCGTGATCTCGAAGAGGATCTGGTCCTTGAATTTCTGCAGCTGCGGGTTCTCGTCGACCTTGTTCTGCAGTTCCTGCAGTAACAGTTCCAGGCGTTCTTTCTCGACCATTTCGGCCATGCCTTCGACTTGTTCGGTGTCGACGGTGACCTTGTCCGGTTGCGGCTGAGACTTCACCTCGGGGTTGAGGGTGTTTTCCGGCGCCAGCGTCGGCGTACCGCCCAGATCGATGATGTACGGCGTACCGCTTTCGGAGAAGCCGACCGGGTCCTTGAAGTAACCGGCGATGGCGATCTTCTGTTCCGGCGTTGCAGTGGACAACAGCCACAGCACCAGGAAGAACGCCATCATTGCCGTCGCGAAGTCGGCGAAGGCGATTTTCCACGCCCCGCCGTGATGCCCGCCGGCTATGCGCTTGACGCGCTTGATGATAATCGGCTGATTATTTTCCATGACTTATCGACCGCGAACCGCTTGTTCCAGCTCGGCAAAGCTTGGACGGTGCGCCGGGTACAGAACCTTGCGACCGAACTCGACCGCCAGCGATGGCGGCATGCCGGAAGCCGAAGCCACCAGCGAGGCCTTGATGGCTTCGTAGACGTTGAGCTCTTCCTTGGCATCGTGGGCCAGGGAATGCGCCAACGGACCGAAGAAACCGTACGCCGCCAGAATACCGAAGAAGGTACCGACCAGTGCGGCACCAACGTGCAGGCCGATGGATTTCTGATCGCCTTCACCCAGGGAGGCCATGGTCACCACGATACCGAGTACCGCCGCAACGATACCGAAACCCGGCATGGCGTCGGCAATGCCGTTCACCGCGTGAGATGGGTGCTCGAGGTCTTCCTTGAGGCTGTACAGCTCCATGTCGAACAGGCCTTCCAGCTCGTGCGGAGCCATGTTGCCGGAGGACATGATGCGCAGGTAGTCGCAGATAAACGCGGTCATGCGTTCATCTTTAAGCACCGCCGGGTACTTGGCGAAGATCGGGCTCGCGGCGGCATCTTCGATGTCGCCCTCGATGGCCATCATGCCTTCGCGGCGGCTCTTGTTGAGGATCTCGTAGATCAGCCCCAGCACTTCCAGATAGAACGTGTGGGTGAAACGCGAACTGAACATGCTCAGGGATTTCTTGAGCACGTGCATCGTCATATAGCTGGGGTTGGCCTGGAGAAAAGCGCCCAGTGCAGCACCGCCGATGATCAACACCTCGAAAGGCTGGATCAGGGCCGCAATTTTGCCGTGGGAGAGCACGTATCCGCCGAGCACGCTCGCGAATACGACGATGATGCCGATAATTTTAGCCATAGGTAGAAAGTACTTATTTAAGTCGGGTTCAAGGTCATATTCGGAAGTTAAAAAATCTCTTCTTCTACTTATCGGCAAAACTGCGCCAGACTATAGCCAGTTCAGGCGAAAAGCCAATTTAGCCCATGCCGGGCGCGTCTACAGTCAGTGAAGATCTCGTCCAGACATGGCTAATGAAACGAACGTCCCACACGCACAACCGACCACACTCGAGGGCTGGGTAAAACTGCTCGACAGCGTCCTGCTGCCCGTACCGCAGGAGGCGCACGACAAGGTCTGCCGCGCGATCCGCGACAATCGCAGCTCGCTTCGCGACATTGCCGACCTGATGCAGGACAGCCCGGCGCTGGCCTTGAGCATCATCCGTGAGGCCAATCGTCACACCCACGGCAACATGGCCACGCCGGCAGAAAATCTGGAAGTGGCGATCAATCGACTCGGCCTCGCCCGCACCGAAGAATTGCTCGCGCGCCTGCCCGCCGTTGCGCAGATGCAGATCCCCAAGGCCCTGCGCCAACTGCAAATGATCAGCCAGCACGCCACGCAACAGGCCAACGGTTTTTTTGCCAGTCGCCTGGCGCGGCTGTGGCAGGACATTCATTGGGGCAGTCTGCTGTTCCTCTCGCCGCTGTGGCCGCTGGCGCTGACTTATCCGCAATTACTTGAAGAGTGGGAGCTGCGCGTTATCCACAAGGGTGAATCGGCGCGCACTGTCGAGAAGCAATTGTTTGGCGTGCGTCTGCTGAAAATTGCTGAAGCATTGGTCACCGTCTGGCATCTGCCGATCTGGGTGCAACAGGGCTATAGATTGTTGCTCAGCGAGCAACGCGAACTGGTCAAAGTGCTGCGCATCGCGCGCGACAGCGAGCATCCGCTGCGCCAGCAAAACCGTCTGGACGATGATCCGACTCTGCGCCGCTGGCTCAATCAGCCAGCCAATACCGTGTTGCTGGCCAACGGCCTGGCGCTGTCGGCGCAGCAGGCGTGGGACAGCCCGCACAGTGAGCGCTGGCAGTACCTGACCAGTCTTTATCTACAGATTTCGATGGACGAGGTGCAACAACAACTGCACCAGCAAGCCGCCAACAGTGCGCGCCAGCATGCGATGCCTGATCTGTGGCACCCGGCAGTTTCGTTGCTGTGGCCGTGGGGTACGCGTCGCTTGCCCGCTGGCATGCTGCCTGCTGCGGCGCCCAATGCCGAAGATTTGACCCAGTGGCGCCGGCAATGCGCCGAACTGTTGGCCGAACCGAGTCGCTTCACCAATGCCATGAGCCTGACCGTCGCCGCGCGCGATGCACTGGTGGCCAGCGGCATGCGGCGGGTGATGATCCTGATGGCTGATCGCACGCAGTCCAATCTGCGCGTGCACCAAACGGTTGGCCTGCCGAAAGAGGCTGCCGCGCTGAATTTTGTCGTCAGCCAGAGCAAAGTCCTGCAACGGTTGCTCGCGCAGCAGGCACAGGTGCGGATCAATCCAGAGAACAACGCGCAATTCTCCGCACTGCTGCCGCCGGGCCTGCGCACGCTGTTTCGTGGCGAGCATCTGTTCCTGCGTTCACTGGTCAATAACGGCCGGGTGATCATGATCGTCGTCGCCGATCAGGGCGGCGGGCCGTTCGCCGACATCACCGTGCAAGCCTTTGGCAAAACCGCGCAGTGCATCGAAAAAGCCCTGCACAGCTTTAGCAGCCGTGGCCGGTGAGGCTGCGCTACAATCCCCCCCTTTGTGCTCTGGAGACCTCACATGTCTGACTTCTCTGGCTTGCCGCTCGTTATCGAACCGAGCGACCTGCTCCCTCGCCTCGATGCCAGCGAACTCATCCTGGTGGACCTGACCAGTCCCGCCCGCTATGCCGAGGGTCATCTGCCCGGCGCACGCTTTGTCGACCCGAAACGCACCCAGCTCGGCCACCCGCCGGCGCCGGGGCTGCTGCCGGGGAAAGCCGATCTGGAAGCGCTGTTCGGTGAGCTGGGCCACCGCAAGGACGCGGTCTACGTGGTCTATGACGACGAGGGCGGTGGCTGGGCCGGGCGCTTCATCTGGCTGCTCGACGTGATCGGACACGACAAGTACCACTATATTGATGGCGGTCTGCCGGCCTGGCTGGCGGAAGGTTCGCCGATGTCGATCCAGGTGCCACCCGCCGTCGGCGGCCCGGTCGCCCTGACCCTGCATGAAGAGCCGACCGCCACTCGCGAATACCTGCAAAGCCGCCTCGGCGCTGCCGATCTGGCGATCTGGGATGCACGCGGGCCGCTGGAGTATTCCGGCGAGAAGGTTTTGGCTGCCAAGGCAGGCCATATTCCCGGCGCGGTCAATTTCGAGTGGACTGCCGGCATGGACAAGGCGCGGCAGTTGCGCATTCGCACTGACATGCCGCAGATCCTCGAAGACCTGGGGATCACCAAGGACAAAGAAATCATTACCCACTGCCAGACCCATCACCGGTCGGGCTTCACCTATCTGGTGGCCAAGTCCCTCGGTTATCCGCGGGTCAAAGGCTACGCCGGTTCCTGGGGCGAATGGGGCAACCACCCTGACACGCCAGTCGAGATTTAAGGTTTTTAAGGACAACTAATGAAAGAGCGTCTGTTTATTCTCAGCCAATACCTGCTGCCTCATCACCTGCTGTCACGCCTGGCCGGCTGCATTGCCGAGTGCCGCGTGCGCTGGTTCAAAAATGCTTTCACTACCTGGTTCGCCAAGCGCTATCAAGTTGATATGTCGCAGGCGCTGGTTGAAGACGTGACCGCTTACGAGCACTTCAACGCCTTCTTCACCCGCGCCCTGAAAGACGGCGCGCGGCCGCTGGATGAAACCCCGGGCGCGATCCTCAGCCCGGCCGACGGTGCGGTCAGCCAACTCGGCCCGATCGAACACGGTCGCGTGTTCCAGGCCAAGGGCCACAGCTTCAGCGTGCTGGAACTGCTCGGCGGTGACGCTGCCAATGCCGCGCCGTTCATGGGCGGCGACTTCGCCACCATTTACCTGTCGCCGAAGGACTACCACCGCGTGCACATGCCGCTGGCCGGCACCCTGCGTGAAATGGTTTATATCCCCGGCCGGATCTTCTCGGTCAACCAGACCACCGCCGAAAACGTCCCGGAGCTGTTCGCCCGCAACGAGCGTGTGGCGTGCATTTTCGATACCGAGCGCGGACCGATGGCTGTCGTGCTGGTCGGCGCAATGATCGTTGCTTCGATCGAAACCGTCTGGGCTGGCCTGGTCACCCCGCCGAAGCGCGAGCTGAAAACCTTCCGCTACGACGAAGCCGCCCGTGCGCCGATTCATCTGGAAAAAGGCGCGGAACTGGGTCGCTTCAAGCTTGGTTCTACCGCGATCGTGCTGTTCGGCCCTGATCAAGTGAAGTGGGTCGAAGAACTGGTTGCCGGCTCGCCAGTGCAAATGGGCCAGGGTCTGGCACTGCCGAAAGCCTGATGCTCACGCTGTGGGAGCCGCCTCGGCTCCCACAGACTGCTGCAATTGCTGCTATGGTTTTTGGCATGAGCCAGACCATTTCCCCCCAGCTACGCGCCACTACCCCGACGCAAACGCGCCTGTCGTTTTGCGAAGCCACTGCGCGCGATCTCAAGCGCTGGATCGCCGGCCTGCCCAAGGCCAACATCGGCGAAACGGCCCGTCAGTTGTACCAAGGCCTCGGCGAACTCAACCAATTGCTGACCCCCAGCGACAATCGCCTGCAACTGCTGGAGCTGCTGCGGCCCGAGGTGTATTTCGTCTGCCAGCATCTGGAACGGCACTTTCTGCATCAGGCGATCATGCTCGACGAGCGGTCACGCAAGGTCAGCAACCTGTGCCAGGCACTGCAAAGTCATCTGGCCATCGGCTACAAGCAGATCGTGCTGCGCATCGCGCCGAAATACAGCAAAGATCGTGCGGCATTGCTCAGCCTGGCCCTGCAACGGGCGACCCATGCGCTCAAAGGACAACTGGTGCGCGCGACGCAGTTATACAGTTCGCCGCCGGAGCATCTGTGGTTCGAGCTGCATCAGCTGTATCGCACCGCGTGTGCGTTGCAGCTGCAACAACGTCGCGTACACGATGATCTCGCCAGCCTGACAACCGACCTGAGCGTCGAACAGACTTACATCGCCACTTTGTTGTTGGGCAGTGCGCGCTGCAATCAACTGCGCCAGAACCAGATCGCGCGGCTCGCGGAAGTCCTGGAGTCGTGGAGCGCGCTGCTCAAGCTCCATCCCGGCAGCCCGGACGATGGCCTGTTTGCGGTCAGCGCAGAAATCGACGCCGGTCCGCGCTATCGCAGTATGTTCCGCAGCGAGCAAAAGGCCGGACTGCTCGGCTTTGACCCTAAGCTATTGGTGAATGCCATCGAAGCGCAGCTGCTGCGTCAGGACACCTCCACGCCTTTGCCCGTCCCGGCGGGACTCAGTTTCGACACCCTGCAGCATTTGCACGCGACCTGGGGTCAAGCGGCCGAGCGCAGTTTTCAGCGTACCGTGGGTCAGGGCAGCCTGACTGTGTGCGTCGGCATGAGCGCCCTGCACTTCTTTCTGGGTGGCGAGCGTACATTCAGCGATCTGCTGAAACATCCTCGCACCCATGCAGCAAACTTCAGCAGCGTCGTCGCCAAGGGTGAAAAGGACAGCTGGAGCCAGGCGTTCGACGCCGCGCCGCAGAGCAAGGCTGACGAGTTTTTACCCTACGAAGAAATCCAGTACGACCGTCTGCTCGAGGACGAAAACAGCACCGACAGCACAACGCACTACCCGACTTATGCGTTGCCGGTGATCAATCACAGCCCCGGCGGGTATTGCCTGGGCTGGCCGCAAGAAGCGCCGGCCGAGTTGCAGGCCGGCGAAATGCTCGGGATTCAGGACAGCGTGAGTCTTGGCTGGAGCATTGCGGTGATTCGCTGGATTCGTCAGGTGCGCGGCAGCGGCACGCAGATGGGCATCGAACTGGTGGCGCCGCATGCCGAGCCGTGCGGCCTGCAACTGGTGCGCTCGCGGGACGATCACAGCCAATACTTACGAGGATTGCTGTTGCCGCAGATCAGCGCGATCGATCTGCCAGCTACGTTACTGGCACCGCGCTTGCCGTTTCAGGAAGGCAGCAAAGTGCTGATCAACACCCATGGCGAGGAACACTGCGCCGGGCTGGACCGACGGGTCGCGAGTACGCACAGCTTCAATCAGTTTGCTTATCGCTCGCTGGAGCCTGCGCAAAATGGCGGGAGCGAGGAGGATTTTGATTCATTGTGGAAGTCGCTTTAGGTATTCGACGATAAATCGGCGGTGCAGCCTTCGCGAGCAGGCTCGCTCCCACAGGAAATTTGTGAACGACACAGATCCAATGTGGGAGCGAGCCCGCTCGCGAAGGGGCCCGCTCAGGTTATCGAGAACTCACAGCTGTCCGTCGCGATCGCGCAAGCCCAGCAGGTACAGGACACCGTCCAGCCCAAGCGTGGAGATCGCCTGTTTCGCCGACTGCTTGACCAGCGGCTTGGCGCGGAACGCCACACCCAACCCGGCAATGGCCAGCATCGGCAGATCATTCGCGCCGTCGCCAACCGCAATGGTCTGCTCCAGACGCAAGCCTTCCTTATGCGCCAACTCTTTCAGCAGATCAGCCTTGCGCTGCGCATCGACAATCGGCTCGATCGCCACGCCGGTGCACTTGCCGTCGACCACTTCCAGCTCGTTGGCGAACACGTAATCAATGCCGAGTTTGGCCTGCAATTGCTTGGCGAAGTAGGTGAAGCCGCCCGACAGGATGGCGGTCTTGTAGCCCAGACGCTTGAGTTCGGCGAACAGGGTCTCGGCGCCTTCGGTCAGGCGCAGCGAAGCACCGATCGAATCGAGCACACTGACGTCGAGGCCTTTGAGCAAGGCCAGACGCTCTTTGAAACTGGCACGGAAATCCAGCTCACCAGCCATCGCGCGCTCGGTGATCTGCGAAACCTGCTCGCCAACACCGGCCGCCTTGGCCAGTTCGTCGATGACTTCGGCTTCAATCAGTGTCGAGTCCATGTCGAACACCGCCAGACGACGGTTGCGACGGAACAGCGAGTCTTCCTGAAAAGCGATGTCGACGTTCAATTCGTGCGCGACACTGAGAAACTCGGCACGCAAGGCCTGCGGATCGGCCGCTTCGCCACGCACGGAGAACTCGATGCAGCCCTTTCCCTTGTCGGCCGGGGTGTCCAGCGGCATGCGACCCGACAGACGGTCAATGTGATCGATGTTGAGGCCGTATTTGGCCGTGATCGAACTGACAGCCTGCAATTGGCCGGCCGTCACTTTGCGGGTCAACAGGGTGACGATGTGGCGTTTCTTGCCCTGATTGCCCACCCATTGCTGGTAATGCTCTTCGGACACCGGGGTGAAGCGCACCTGCTGGTCGAGCTCGTAGCCCTTGAACAGGATGTCCTTGAGCACGGATTTGCCTTGCTCGGAGTCGGGAATTTCAACCAGGATGCCGAACGACAGGGTGTCGTGGATCACCGCCTGACCGATGTCGAGAATGTTCACGCCACCTTGGGCCAGAACACCCGTAATGGCCGCCGTCAGACCCGGACGGTCGACTCCCGTGATGTTAATCAGGACGATTTCGCGCAACGCGCACCCCCGCAACTGGAAAAAAACCGCATTCTACCCACTTTCAGTGACCATCGGGCACAGCGAGCGCTTTGCCGGTCTAGGGCCTGTCGCTATACTGCGCGTCAACTTCACGGACAAAAGAGCCGAGCTCAGTGAACCGGCCTACGCCAGTCAAAACCGATAACTTCTTCCTGCTGATCTTCCGTGCACTGCGCCACCGCCGTGTACCGATTGCATTGCGCATTGCCAGCCATAACGTGATCCTGGTCGCTCTGGCCCTGGTGATCTATGCCGGCGTGATGGGTTTGCAATTCAAGCAGGCCATGCACGAGCAGGCCGATGCGCTGGGCGAAAGCCTGACCACGCAGACCGCCACCTCCGCCACGGAGCTGTTGGTGTCCAACGACATCCTCAGCCTTAACGTGCTGCTCAATAACCTGACCAAGAACAAACTGGTGGCCCACGCGGCTATCTATAGCGTGGATAACCGCATCCTCGCCGAATCCGGTCAGCGCCCCAAGCACAGCCTGTTGGGCGAAGCCGAGGGCATGTACGAGAGCAAGATCACTTTCCAGGACGTGACGGCCGGGCAACTGCGCATCAGCCTGGACATGGATCAGTTCCAGCAGCCAATGACCATCAGCTTGCAGAGCATGGGCATTCTCAGTGCAATTCTGTTGGCGCTGTCACTGGCCTTGAGCCTGCGCATGGGCCGTTACCTGTCCACACCGTTGCTGCAATTACGCGTCTGGCTGCGCCGGATCGACGAGCACACGCCGGGCATCGAGCGTCAGGATGAAATTGGCGATCTCGCCCGTCAGCTGCACGCCAACTACGCGCCGGAACCTGCGCCCGAGCCTGAGCCGGAACCTGAATTCGAGGACGAGGAAGACGAGCCGGAGTTCGAAGTACGCAATCTGCGCGACCCGAGCTTTGACGAAACCCGCCCGTTGGCCGCGCACAAGCCTGCTGCGCGCCATGTGGTCAGCACCGTCGAAGACGATGATGACGACGACGCGTTCGCCGACCTGCGCGATGAGTCTTTGACTGCTGTCGCGCAACCGGCCGTGCGCAAAGCGACGCCGAACGTACCGCAACACACGGCAGTGCTGGCGGTGCAATTGGGCTCGCAAGACCAACTGCGCCGTTTGCCTCGGGCACGCCTGGAAGAATTGCAGGCGCGCTACCGCGAGTGTCTGGATCAAGCCGCTTCGTTGTACCAGGGCGAAATCGAAACCCTGAACGACGGCAGCACGCTGATGCTGTTCCACACCGAAGACAGCGGCGACGACTACCTGACCAACGCGATTTGCTGCGGCGAGTTGCTGCGCGCACTGGGTCATCAGTTGCAAATCGAAGTCGCCGACAGCGGTATCACGCTGCAATTGCAGCTGGGTCTGACCCTTGGCGATGAGTTGTTCGGTTTGAGTCAGATTGATCTGCTGCTGACAGATTCGGCGCAGGACGCCCTGGCCCTGTCGCAACACAGCCGCAACCTGCTGCTGGTCGAGCGCAAGATCAGCGATGACGCGCTGATCCGCCAGCGTGCGCGGATCCGGCCGATCGCCAGCCCTGAGGGCGCGTGCTGTGTCGAGCGGTTGATGGAGCCTTATCCATCGATGCTCGAGCGGCAACTGGCGCGGATGCATGAGCGTCGCGCTTAAGCCTTAGCCCTGATACTCAGAAGCCCGCAGACGAGTGATTGTCTGCGGGCTTTTTTGTGGCCCCCTAAAAGCCCCTCACCCTAACCCTCTCCCAGAGGGAGAGGGGACTGATTGGGGGATATTCCAGAGTTACACCGACTTGAACACCCTGCTTTGAATCCACAATCGCCCAGATCCTCCAGGTCGACGTATAGCGAAAGACACCCCGGTCGGCCCCCTCTCCCTCCGGTACATACACTCCCATAGGGAGAAGGGGATGACTGGGGAATGCTCGACATATCCACCGACCTGAACGTACTGCACCGAATCCACTGTCGACCCTGACATCGCTTTACCAGATCAATAATCGGCTGGGTCTTTCAGGTCGACGTATAGCGAAAGACACCTCGGTCAGTCCCCTCTCCCTCTGGGAGAGGGTTAGGGTGAGGGGCTTTTGATCTTCTACAGAACCCCAGACACAACAGAGCCCGCACAAGGGCGGGCTCTGTCTTGACTCGATCCAGCCTTAGAAGCGAAACACTTCCATGTCCGTACGAATCGGCGATGCCATCGGGATCTTCGGCTGCTTCTCGGCTTCGTCGGCCCGTGCTGCCGGTTTCTGCGCCGCTTTACGCGGTGCTTCTGCCACAGGAGGCTGATTGGCCAATGGCTTGAGCGCTACCGACAGTTGCTCGGCCAGACGTTGCAACAGAATACCTTGCGCCTTTACCTGCGACGCTGTGCTTCCCGCATGCAACTCTTGCAGATGAACGATGCGGTTATCGCGCACCTTGCCGCGACGGTCAATCAAGCGCCATTGCGCATCGAGAATCGCTGGTTGTTTCGCACCGGAGTCCAGACGCGTGATGGTCAGCAACACCTGCACATCCGGGGTGAACCCGCCAGTGGCCGGTGCCAGCACAACACGCTGGCTGTCCAGATGACCGGCAACCTGACGCATCAGCAACTGATCAATATCCGACGAAAGGCTGCCGGCCCAACGACCGTCGGTCGCTGCTTGCAGACTGCCGTCCGGTTGACGTTGCAGCAGGGTTTCACGTTGCAGGTAATCGGCTACGACTACCGGGCCCAACAAAACCGCCATGCCCGCGCTTTGCGCAGGCTGAACCGGACTTCCGCTGTCCAGTTGATAGAGCGACACCGGCTGGTGAACGCTGCAACCCGCCAGGCCAAGAACGCCAGCGAGTAACAAAATAATTGGAAGGCGCAGCGCAGTCATCATCCCGTCCAGGTGGCCGCCACAAAGCTGACCACAGTGAAAATACTCAATAAATATGAAGAACGCTCGGCCACGCCGGCGCTTGAAAGGCCATATCATCCGTGAATATGCGTTCCGACTCCAGCGCCAAAGCGTCGATCTACGCGTTAAATCGTAGATCGAGCTCTCTAGGACGCCTAATTGAGGTTTTCGACGAGCAGCGCATCCACCCTCTGGAAACCACGCGGAAGCTTGTTACCGCGACGTCCACGCTCACCTTTGTAGTGTTCGAGGTCGTCAGCCTTCAGCGACAACGTGCGTTTTCCGGCTCGCAGCACCAGGGTGGAGCCTTCCGGAATGACGGCGATGTCCGTGACATATTCTTCGCGACTGGCGACACGCTCACCGGGAATACCGATGATCTTGTTGCCTTTACCCTTACCTAATTGTGGCAGATCGCTGATTTTGAAGATCAGCAGGCGACCCTCGGTCGTGACCGAGGCCAGCCAGTTGTTCTCACGATCAGCCACCGGACGCGGCGCGATGACCTTGGCGTTGTTCGGCAGGCTCAACAGCGCTTTACCGGCCTTGTTCTTGGCTTGCAGGTCTTCACCTTTAACCACGAAACCATACCCGGCGTCGGAGGCGATCACGTACAGCGCATCGTCTTCGGGCATCAGCACGCATTCAAACGTCGCACCCGGTGGCGGTGTCAGACGACCGGTCAACGGTTCGCCCTGGCCGCGAGCCGACGGCAACGTGTGCGCGGCGACCGAATAGCTGCGGCCGGTGGAATCAATCACCACGGCAGACTGGTTGGAACGCCCCGCCGCCGAGGTCTTGAAGCCGTCGCCAGCCTTGTACGACAGGCCGGTGGCGTCGATGTCATGCCCCTTGGCAGAACGGATCCAGCCTTTTTCCGAGAGCACGACGGTGACTTTCTCGTTCGGCAGCAGATCGTGTTCGGTCAGCGCTTTGGCTTCGGCGCGCTCGACGATTGGCGAGCGGCGGTCGTCGCCATAGGTCTCTGCATCCTTGATCAGCTCGGTGCGCACCAGTTTCTTCAGCTTGGCTTCGCTACCCAGCAGGGCTTGCAGCTTGGCTTGTTCCTTGAGCAGTTCGTCCTGCTCATCGCGCAGCTTCATCTCTTCCAGTCGCGCCAATTGCCGCAGACGCGTATCGAGAATGTAGTCGGCCTGGATTTCGCTGAGGGCGAATCGCTCGATCAGCTTGGCTTTCGGGTGTTCCTCGGTACGGATGATGTGGATCACTTCATCCAGGTTGAGGTAGGCAATCAACAAACCGTCCAACAGGTGCAGGCGACGCTCGACCTTGTCGAGGCGGAATTGCAGGCGGCGACGCACGGTCTGCACGCGAAATTCCAGCCATTCCACCAGCAATGCGCGCAGGTTTTTCAGCTGCGGCTTGCCATCCAGACCGATGATGTTGACGTTGACCCGGTAGGTCGACTCCAGCTCGGTACTGGCGAACAGATGCTGCATCAGTGCTTCGTGATCGACGCGGCTGTTGACCGGAATGATCACGATGCGGCACGGGTTTTCGTGGTCGGATTCGTCACGCAGGTCAGCAATCTGCGGCGCTTTCGACGGTTTGGCCTGCATCAGCGCGGCGATCTGCTCCAGCACTTTGGCCCCGGAGACCTGATGCGGCAGCGCAGTGACGATGATGTCGCCGTCCTCGACGTGGTACACGGCGCGCATGCGCACCGAGCCCTTGCCGGTTTCGTACATTTTCAGCAGGTCGGCGCGCGGTGTGATGATTTCCGCTTCGGTCGGATAATCCGGGCCTTGAATGTGTTCGCAGAGCTGTTCGACCGTGGCTTTGGGCTCATCGAGCAAGCGCACGCACGCGGTGGCGACTTCGCGCAGGTTGTGCGGCGGTACGTCGGTGGCCATGCCCACGGCGATACCGGTGGTGCCGTTGAGCAAAATATTGGGCAAGCGCGCCGGCAATACCAGCGGTTCCTGCAGGGTGCCGTCGAAGTTCGGGCCCCAGTCCGCGGTACCTTGGCCCAGTTCGCTGAGCAGCACTTCGGAATATCGCGACAAACGCGCTTCGGTGTAACGCATGGCGGCGAAGGACTTGGGATCATCCGGCGCACCCCAGTTGCCCTGACCGTCGACCAGCGTGTAGCGATAGCTGAACGGCTGGGCCATCAGCACCATCGCTTCGTAGCACGCCGAGTCGCCGTGCGGGTGGAACTTGCCGAGCACGTCGCCGACGGTACGCGCCGATTTCTTGTGCTTGGAATCGGCGTCCAGCCCCAACTCGCTCATCGCGTAGATGATCCGCCGCTGCACCGGTTTCAGGCCGTCGCCGATATGCGGCAGGGCACGGTCCATGATCACGTACATGGAGTAGTTGAGGTAGGCACTTTCGGTGAAGTCAGCCAGCGAGCGGCGTTCAACACCGTCCAGGCTAAGATCAAGGGGATTGCTCATGCAGGCCTCATCGGTTCGTTGTCTGGCGCAGCAGCATGGTGCCACCGCGCTGAGTAAATTCAAGTTTGTTCAGGGCGCTCATGCCGAGCAGCACCTGATCACCATGCAACCCCGGCGCCACCAGTGCGCGGACATCCCGCAACACGATGTCGCCCAGTTGCAGGCGAGCGATTTTTGTACGGTAGCCCTGGCTCAGGCCATTGGCCGTGCTCAGGGTCACACCGAAACCTTCTTCCAGCTTCAAACGCTTGGCCAGATCCGCCGGGATCGCGACATCGGTTGCGCCGGTGTCGAGCATGAACTCGACCGGTTGGCCGTTGATCTGACCGCTGGCGACAAAATGCCCTTGGGCATTGCTCGCCAGTTTCACTTCGATAAATCCTGCGCCCTGCTCCGAACTCACGACGACGTTCGGATTCTGCTGGCGTTGTTCCCACTGACCAAAAAACCGCGTGGCCAGAAACAGCGCTGCGCACCAGGCCAGAATCATCAGCACCCGACCGGCGCGCTTGCCCGGTGGTTGCTGGCTCATGGCCTGGCGCTCCAGCCACCTTGCGGCGCTGCGAAGCGCCAGACAATCGGGCGGTTCTCGCCATCGGCACGCGGGCCGAAATTATTGTCGACGCCAATCCACGCACCGTCAGCATCGACGATCAACGCTTCTTCCAGTCCATAGTTCTGTGAATAACGGCGATTTTCCTGCAACAGTTCCGCGGCATACGACCAGCAGCGCTCGACCTTGGCCGTCAGCGGATCGCGACGGCAAATCTGAAAGGCGTTGCGCTCGAGGGTGAACAGCTTGCCGTTGAAAAATGACAGGTCGGAAAAATCCCGGTCGACCGCTTTGGCTTTGGGAAACTGCGCCGGCTGCATGTCCTTGCCACCTTCGCTCAGCAGTACACAGCGACCGTCGCAGCCCCACACCGTCTGCTGGCGCTTGATCAACAGCAAGCCACGGCTCTGGCGCTCGGCAGCCAACCACATCTGATCCCCCGCCGGATTGATCGCCAGACCTTCGAATATCGCGTTGAATTTCTGCAACATGCCCTTGGCTCGCGCTTCGCGAACCATCATCGGCGAGATCTTCAGCCAGTTCGCCGGGCCGTTCACAGGCAGTTGCAACACCGCCGCATGCCCCTCGCTGACGAGGTAGCGATTGCCGGCGCTGTCGCAGCTGATGCCTTCGAAATCCAGATCGCCGCCGCGCACGAACGACGCCGCCCAGTTGCGCGAACGCAAACCCCAGGGCAGCCCGGTCTCGGGTAATTCAGGCACGTTGATGTGCACGGTTTCGGCCTGCCAGGTGGTTTGCCGCGTATCGAGGCGATAGATCTGATCATCGTCGCGATCGGACACCGTCCACAACTCGCTGCCACACTGCGCCAGCCCCGACAGGTTGCCGCCGCGCATGCCGTCTACCGGATGCTCGGACAGCACGCGCAACTCCGGCACCGGTTCGGCAAGCGCCGAAACAGAGGTCAGGAGTAACGCACACGCCAGGGCAAAGCCAACCCGCATCAACCAAGAACCTCGGCCAGGTTGCCTTTGGATTCCAGCCAGGATTTGCGATCACCGGCGCGTTTTTTCGCCAGTAACATGTCCATCATTTCCGAGGTCGCGTCGAAGTCTTCCAGGGTCAACTGCACCAGACGCCGAGTGTTCGGGTCCATGGTGGTTTCACGCAGTTGCGGCGGGTTCATCTCACCCAGACCTTTGAATCGGGTGACCTGCGGCTTGCCGCGTTTCTTCTCGGCGACCAGACGGTCGAGAATGCCGTCACGCTCAGCCTCGTCGAGGGCGTAGTAGATCTCTTTGCCCAGGTCGATGCGGTACAGCGGCGGCATCGCGACGTAGACGTGACCGGCGTCCACCAGCGGGCGGAAATGCTGGACGAACAACGCGCAGAGCAAGGTTGCGATGTGCAGACCGTCTGAGTCGGCGTCGGCGAGGATGCAGATCTTGCCGTAGCGCAGTTGGGCGATGTCGGTCGAGCCTGGATCGACACCGATGGCCACGGCGATGTTGTGCACTTCCTGACTGGCCAGCACTTCGCTGCCGTCGACTTCCCAGGTGTTGAGGATCTTGCCGCGCAACGGCAGAATCGCCTGAAATTCCTTGTCCCGCGCTTGCTTGGCGGAACCGCCGGCGGAATCACCTTCGACCAGGAACAGTTCGGAACGCATCGGGTCCTGCCCGGCGCAGTCGGCCAGTTTGCCCGGCAGCGCCGGCCCCTGGGTGACGCGTTTGCGCTCGACTTTCTTGCTTGCTTTCAGACGACGTCCGGCGTTGTTGATCGCCAGTTCGGCCAGCGCCAGGCCGGTTTCCGGGTTGGCGTTGAGCCACAGGCTGAACGCGTCCTTGACCACACCGGAAACAAACGCCGCCGCTTCACGGGACGACAGACGCTCTTTGGTCTGGCCGGAGAATTGCGGCTCTTGCATCTTCATCGACAGAACGAAGGCAATGCGCTCCCAGACGTCTTCCGGCGCCAGCTTCACGCCACGCGGCAGCAGACTGCGGAATTCGCAGAATTCGCGCATCGCATCGAGCAGGCCCTGACGCAGACCGTTGACGTGGGTACCGCCCTGTGCCGTCGGGATCAGGTTGACATAGCTTTCCTGCACCGCGTCGCCACCTTCCGGCAGCCACAGCAATGCCCAATCGACCGCTTCTTTATTACCGGCGAAAGCACCGCAGAACGGTTCGTTCGGCAGGCGTTCGAACTCGCTGACAGCGTCGACCAGATAAGAGCGCAGGCCGTCTTCGTAATGCCACTCGATTTTCTCGCCGGTGCCTTTGTCTTCAAAGCTGACCAGCAGGCCCGGGCACAACACAGCCTTGGCCTTGAGCACGTGCTTGAGGCGACTGATGGAGAATTTCGGTGAGTCGAAATACTTGGGGTCCGGCGCGAAATACACGCTGGTGCCGGTGTTGCGCTTGCCAACGGTGCCGACGACTTCAAGTTCGGTGGCCTTGTAGCCATCGGCGAACGTCATCTGGTACTCGTTGCCATCACGCTTCACGCGCACCCGGACTTCGGTCGATAAGGCGTTGACCACGGAAATACCCACCCCGTGCAGACCGCCGGAGAACTGGTAGTTCTTGTTGGAAAACTTGCCGCCCGCGTGGAGCTTGGTGAGGATCAGCTCAACGCCCGACACACCTTCTTCAGGGTGGATGTCGACCGGCATGCCGCGGCCATCGTCGCTGACTTCCAGCGAGTGGTCGGCGTGCAGGATGACCTGCACCGATTTGGCGTGGCCGGCCAAGGCTTCGTCGACGCTGTTGTCGATGACTTCCTGGGCGAGGTGGTTCGGCCGACTGGTGTCGGTGTACATGCCGGGGCGTTTACGCACCGGGTCGAGGCCCGAGAGGACTTCGATGGCGTCGGCGTTATAAGAGCTAGCGCTGGGAGTGGCCATAGGGTCTCGTCGTCAGTCATTCATGAAATAGGGGCAAGACTTCACAGTGCGGTGAAATCGATTGCCTGATACAAATCGGCGCCAATGCCGGCAAAACTCAGCAACGCCGGCAATTGCCCGGCGAAACCCTGGAAACTGTGGTCGCCACCGGCCTGGATGCGCAAGGCACAGGCCCGGTAATACTGCTGGGCGAGGCGATAATCCAATGTTTCATCGCCGGTCTGCAACCAGACCTGAAAACGCTGCGCATCCTGGGGCGCCGGCACTTCCAGCTCGGCCAGGGCCGCAACGTGGTCGTGGGTCAATTCCCAGGTTTCATCGGTGTACAGGTTTTTCTGCGTGCCCAGATAGCCGTCGAACATCCGGTGCGGGCTGACCGCCGGGTTGACCAGCAGGGCTTTCAGGCCATGGCGCTCGGCCAGGTGAGTCGCATAGTAGCCGCCGAGTGAGCTTCCCACCAGCAACGGCTGGCCTAGCTCGGCAATCGCCTGTTCCAACTGACCGATGGCTTCACGCGGATGGTGATGCAGGGCCGGAACACGCAATTGCTCGCTCAAACCCATCCGTTCCATCACCGCCACCAGCTGACAGGCCTTTTTCGAGGTCGGAGCGCTGTTGAAACCGTGGATATAGAGGATCGAACCGGACATTTGAGCTCCCTGGGTGTCGGTTTGGGTTTGCGGAGTTTACAGGGAGAGAAGAGCGGATTGGGGGCGGTTTCGAGAAATCGGTCATTCAGCAGGGGCGACCCTCACTCTAGCCCTCTCCCAGGGGTAGAGGGGACTGATTGGGGGGGGATTGGCGAAATACGCCGACTTGAAAAATCTTCACCGAATCCATAATCGACCGGGTCTTTCAAGTCGACGCATAGCGCCAGACACCCCGGTCGGCTCCCTCTCCCTCAGACAGAGAGCTGGGGTGAGGGGCTCTTTGATTCGTTATCAGTAACCGTTGGAACCGTAATCAACCTGGAAGGCGAAATCAGTCACGCGCTCAACCCCGGTTTCAATCCGTCCATCCGGCAACAACCGCAACCAGCGATACCCCGGTGCCTGCTCACCGACCTTGAAGTCTTCACTCCCTGGCTCGAACTGGATGCAGGTCGAGGGTGACGCCATCAAACGCACGTCATTACGCTGGCGATCAATTTCCTGATGCACGTGCCCCCACAGCACCGCCCGCGCCTGCGGAAAACGATCCAGCACTTCGAAAAACGCCTCTGGATTGCGCAAACCAATCGGCTCCATCCACGCACAACCGATCGACACCGGATGATGGTGAAAGCACACCAGATGATGACGTTCCGGCGCTTCGCTCAACGAGCGGGCCAGCAGTTGCAACTGATCGTCCTGCAAATACCCCGGCACCGAACCCGGTACCGCCGAATCCAGCATCGTCACACGCCAGTTGCCGAGATCGACCACCGATTCGAGCAACGCGCTTTGCACGGCGGCCTCAGCCATGATCATCGGCTCGTCGTGGTTACCGGGAATCCAGCGCGCCGGCGCATCGATCTGCGCGGTCATTTCCCGAAAGTGCTGATACGACTCCAGCGTGCCGTCCTGGGAAATATCCCCGGTGGCCAGCAGCAGATCGATCCGTGGCTGCTGCCCCAGGACCAACTCGATGACCTTTTGCAGGCTCTCGCGGGTGTTCATTCCCAGCAGCGAGCCACCCGCTTCGGCGAACAGATGGCTGTCGGACAACTGCACCAGCAACGCCGGATCGGCGGTGGTCAATGTGGATACGCTCGGCAAGGCGTTCTCCCAAGGCAAAAGCACGGAATCGTTAAGTGCCGCAATTATGCTGGGGGATTACTGAAAGAGGAAACCGGGGAACCGGACGCAGTTCACAACTAGCGTACGACTTCGTACTCGTGCCCCAGCGCCAGACAATGACTCAGCCATTCCCCCAGGAACAGATTCAGCTGAGCTTTTTCATCGGGCTGATGCATCGCGGCGTTCGGGTAAGGATAGATGCCGCGAAAGCGTCGTGCATGTTCGGCGCTGATCACTTCAGCCATACGCGCGTCGTGATAGACCTGCACTTCCAGTTGCGGCACCGGCAGCCATGGCAGGCTGTGCTCCTGACGCACTTGCAACGTGGTGGTATACGGGCAGGTTTGCAGCACTTCGAGGGCCAGTACGCCGAGCATCTGCTCGCCCTGAGTCACGGCGATGCGCCGCGCCTCGGGCTCGTTGCGCATGTCCGGCACCAGTCGCATCAGGCGCGCGTAGTTGGCCTCGCAGGCAGCCTGTAGCCCCACGAGGTCGACTCGATAACGATCGCGCAACTTGTTTACAACCATAACCCCCTCACTTCGGCGCGGTTGAGCGCCAGCCACTGCAAAGCGATGATGCTCGCCGCGTTGGCAATGCGTCCGTCACGGACGGCCTGCAAGGCATCTTCAAAGGCCCAGACCGTGACGCGTATATCTTCTGCCTCTTCCTCCAGCCCATGCAGGCCGCCCACGCCATCGGTGCTGCAACGCCCCAGATACAGATGCACGAACTCGTTGCTGCCGCCCGGTGACGGGAAATATTTGGTCATCGGCCACAGAGCCTTGATGTCCAGCCCAGCTTCCTCCTGCGCCTCGCGGTGAGCAACTTCTTCCGGCTGTTCATCCTTGTCGATCAGACCAGCGACCAGTTCTACCAGCCACGGATTGTCAGCCTTGCCCATCGCGCCGACGCGAAACTGTTCGATCAGCACCACTTCGTCGCGCTGCGGATCGTACGGCAGCACGCACACGGCATCATGACGCACGAACACTTCACGATTGATCTCGCGGCTCATGCCCCCGGCGAACAGCTCATGGCGCAGATGCACACGGTCGAGCTTGTAGAAGCCCTGATAGCAGCTCTCGCGGCGCACGATGTCGACGGCGGTCGGAATGGCGTTGGCAAAGTCAGTCATGAGCATCCTCGTTTACTGCGAATCCATTACGAGGTTCCTAATCGTTACCGGCAACCTCGACTTCGCGCCATCCTAACGCGCCCGTACCGTTTGATGCAGCCCCTTTACCGTCATCGGGATGGACGGTGGCGGCGAAACCCACTCTAATTAGCTTAGTGGCGAACTGACTGCTTCGTTGAGAGTCGAAGCGGTAACTTTTTGCTTTCCCCTGCTTTCGAAAGGACGCCCATGTCGCTTTTCAAAATTGCCTCCGTGGCCGCCATTGCCCTGACCCTGGGCGCGTGCGCGAGCCTGTTCCAGCCCAACTATCGCACGCCGCTGGAAACCACCCGCGATGCGTCGGAACAGCTGAAACCGGGATGTTCCACCCCCGATTGCCCACTGGTGAACATCGACACCCTGCGTTTCCCGGCAGAGCCCGCGCTGGACCCGATCATCGAAAAACGCCTGCTGCAAATGACCCGCACCGAGCCGGGCGCGCCTGTCGCGCCGACACTGGCGGCCTACCGCGAGCAGTTCCTGGCCAACGCCGGCCCGCGCAACAGCAGCTATCTGCAAGCGAAAGTACGTGAGCAGCATGACGGCTTGGTGATCATCGAGTTGTCGAGCTACCTCGACACCGGTGGCGCCCATGGCACACCGGGTCGCGGTTTCATCAACTATTCGCGCCAGCAGCACAAAGTGCTGAACCTGTCCGACATGCTGATGCCGGGGCAGGAAGAGGCGTTCTGGAAGGCTGCGCAAGTGGCGCACAACAGCTGGCTGATCAGCACCAAGCTCGATCAGGAAGCCGAGTTCGTCAAGAGCTGGCCATTCGTGAAAACCCCGCACGTGGCGTTGACCTACGGCGGGGTGATCCTCAAGTACGAAGTGAGCACCATCGCGCCTTACGCGCTGGGCCACGTCGAACTGAAGATCCCTTATCCACGTCTGAACGGCATTCTCAAGCCTGAGCTGTTTCCCGGCCGTAACTGAAGGCCCGACCGAGCACAAACTGCAGCAGCCCTGCCAGCACCAGCGCCGGCAGGGTGGCGCCGACGTCCGGATACAGATTCGCCAGCAAGTGATAGGTGCTGACACCCCCCAGCCACGCCAACAACGCCGGCCAGCGCAACGCGGCTGATGCGACCTGCCCCCGACGCTTGCGCAGGATGAAGTGATCCACCAGCACCACGCCGAACAACGGCGCAAACACCGAGCCGATCAGCAGCAGGAAATTCTGGTATTGCGCCAATGGCGCCAGCAGTGCAATCAGCGTGCAGATGACGCCGATGGCGAGCGCCAGATGCTCGACTTTCAGGCGCAACAGAATCCCGCTGGACACCGCTGCCGAATGAATGTCGGCGAAGGCGTTTTCCGATTCGTCGAGCAGGATCAGCAGCAGCGGAATACCCAACCCGGCACCGGCCAGTGCCAGCAGCAACGCATTGACTTCACCGCTCGGCGCGAACGCCAGGGTGTAAGCCACGCCGAGGCTCATCAGCCAGAAGTTGCCAATAAAGAAACCGACGGCGGTGCCGCCGAAAACGTTCTTCGCACGCTTGCCGAAACGCGAGTAGTCGGCGATCAGCGGCAGCCACGACAGCGGCATGGCAATAGCGATGTCGAAGCCCACGGCGAACGGCATCGAACCGTCACCGGCACTCGCCCAGAGCGCCGTCAGATCGGCCTTGGCGAACAGGTTCCAGGTCAGCCAGAGGCACGCGGCCAACAGCAGCCAGATCCCCCATTTGCGCAAGATCTGCCGGACAAACGTCAGCGGCCCGCTGACGGCAAGCAGGGTTGCCAGAGCGCCGAAGAACAGCGTCCACAACACCGGGTTGGACCACAGCGAGCCTTCGCTGAATGCGCGGGTGCCGAGCAGGCTGGCCGCATCGCGCATGACGATGATTTCGAACGAGCCCCAACCGATCAGTTGCAGCAGATTGAGCAGCGCCGGCAGGCTCGCGCCTTTGCTACCGAGGCTGAGCTTGAGCGCGGCCATCGACGACAGGCCGGTGTCGCTGCCGATCACGCCGACGGCCGCCAGCAGCAAAACGCCGACCAGTGTGCCGAGGAAAATGGCCAGCAGCGAACCGGACAAGCCCAGACCCGGCGCGAGCAATGCGCCGGTCTGCAGCACCATCAGGCCGATGCCGAGGGAGAACCACAGGGAAAACAGATCGCGACCGCCGAATACACGCCTGTCGGCGGGCACGGGGAGATCGGGGGAGTAGGTACCGGGTTGAATGCTCAAGGGTGTTGATCTCACGGAGTGATAGCCACAAGTTGCAAGCCACAAGCTGCAAGAAAAAGCAGGTTTCGCATCTGCTTCTAACTTGCAGCCTGTAGCTTGCCGCTTACACTTTTTTATAAAGCTGACTGCCTTCCTTCTTGAACCGCTCAGCCTGTTCCGCCAGGCCCTGGGCGACGTCCACGTCGACCGCTTCGATCCGCTGGTTGGCCGCGTATTCGCGGACTTCCTGAGTGATCTTCATCGAGCAGAATTTCGGCCCGCACATCGAGCAGAAATGCGCGACCTTGGCCGAGTCTTTCGGCAAGGTTTCATCGTGATACGAACGCGCGGTGTCCGGATCGAGACCGAGGTTGAACTGGTCTTCCCAACGGAATTCGAATCGCGCCTTGCTCAAGGCGTTGTCGCGGATCTGTGCGCCCGGGTGCCCCTTGGCCAGGTCCGCTGCGTGCGCGGCGATCTTGTAGGTGATGATCCCGGTCTTCACGTCATCCTTGTTCGGCAGGCCCAAGTGCTCCTTCGGCGTGACGTAGCAAAGCATGGCGCAACCGAACCAGCCGATCATCGCCGCACCGATACCAGAGGTGATGTGGTCGTAGCCCGGCGCGATGTCAGTGGTCAACGGGCCAAGGGTGTAGAACGGCGCCTCGTCGCAGCATTCCAGCTGCTTGTCCATGTTCTCTTTGATCAACTGCATCGGCACGTGGCCCGGGCCTTCGATCATGCACTGCACGTCGTGCTTCCAGGCGATCTTGGTCAGCTCGCCGAGGGTTTCCAGCTCGCCGAATTGCGCTTCGTCGTTGGCGTCGGCAATCGAGCCGGGACGCAGGCCATCGCCCAGCGAGAAGCTGACGTCGTAGGCCTTCATGATTTCGCAGATTTCGTCGAAATGGGTGTAGAGGAAGTTCTCTTTGTGGTGCGCCAGGCACCACTTGGCCATGATCGAACCGCCACGGGAAACGATGCCGGTCACACGCTTGGCGGTCAGCGGTACATAGCGCAGCAAAACGCCGGCGTGGATGGTGAAGTAATCGACGCCCTGCTCGGCCTGCTCGATCAGCGTGTCGCGGAACAGCTCCCAGGTCAGGTCTTCAGCGGCGCCACCCACTTTTTCCAACGCCTGGTAGATCGGTACGGTGCCGATCGGCACTGGCGAGTTGCGGATGATCCACTCGCGGGTTTCGTGAATGTGCTTGCCGGTGGACAGGTCCATCACGGTGTCCGAACCCCAGCGAATGCCCCAGGTCAGTTTCGCCACTTCTTCTTCAATGGACGAACCCAAAGCACTGTTGCCGATGTTGCCGTTGATCTTCACCAGGAAGTTACGGCCGATGATCATCGGCTCCAGTTCGGTGTGGTTGATGTTGGCCGGAATGATCGCGCGACCACGGGCAATTTCTTCTCGAACGAATTCAGGTGTGATGACTTTCGGCACGCTGGCACCGAAACTGTGCCCGGCGTGTTGCTGGTCCAGCAGGCCGGCGGCGCGAGCCACTTCGAGCTTCATGTTTTCGCGGATGGCGACGTACTCCATCTCGGCGGTAATGATGCCCTTGCGCGCGTAGTGCATCTGGCTGACGTTGGCCCCGGCCTTGGCGCGGCGCGGGTTGTTCACATGGGCAAAGCGCAGCTTGGTCAGCTCGGCATCGGCCAGGCGTTCCTGGCCAAAACTGGAACTCAAGCCTGGCAGGCGCTCGGTATCGCCACGGGATTCGATCCACGCCGAACGCACATCGCCCAGGCCTTTGCGCACATCAATGATGACATTGGGATCGGTGTACGGGCCCGAGGTGTCGTACACGACGACCGGCGCGTTGATCTCGCCGCCGAAGTCGGTCGGCGTCACGTCGAGACTGATTTCGCGCATCGGCACGAGGATGTCCGGGCGGGAGCCCTGAACGTAGACTTTTTGCGAACGGGTGAACGGCTTGACCGATTGCTCGTCGACCTTGGCCGAGTCACTCAGGTTGATCGCGTTTTTTGGTTTTGTAGTCATCACGGGCTCTCCAGACATCATCCAGGCAGTGGATTGTCGGAGCAGAACCTGAAAGGCACGGACGCACCAGGACAGGTGCTGTGCATCGTCGTCGAGCGTTCGATTGTCGAACAATTTCCCGGACGAAGCACAAGAGGACTCGCCGGGTGACGAGAAATCTTGTTCCCTACGCAGGCGCTAACCTGATCAGGTTCAACGGGATCCGAAATTATTCGATCTCAGCCTCATAGCAAGGCACCCCGACAAGAACCCGGCCAGTCTAGACACAACCGGCAAAGAACGCCAACACCGCGGCAAACACCATGATGAATGGCGCAATTAACGGATTGTTGCCGAACGCAGGCGCAACTACACTCGCTCTGCCCCGCCGAGCCTTGACGCTACGGGGGTTGCGCCTTACCTTTGGCGCCCGGATTATTTTCATAATATTCATGCTAGGGATCGCCTCATGCTGCGCAAACTTTCACTGGCTCTTGCCGTGTCTTGTGCGTCCAACGCAATGGCCTGGGCAGCAGAAGCGCCCTTGTCGACCAAAACCGATCTGGTCAGCGTCTATCAGGAAGCGGTCGACAACAACGCCGACCTGGCCGCTGCCCGCGCCCAGTACGGTGCACAGAAAGAAGTGGTGCCACAGGCTCGCGCCGGATTGCTGCCGAATCTGTCCGGTGGCGCCGAAGTCGCTGATGTGCGCACTTCGCTCGACCAGCCGTCAGCCATCGCCAACCGCAGCGCTCACTCGTATCAGGCGACCCTGGCTCAGCCGCTGTTCCGCGCCGATCGCTGGTTCCAGTACCAGGCTGCCAAAGACGTCAACGAACAAGCCGCGCTGCAACTGTCGGCCACCGAGCAGAACCTGATCCTGCAATCGGCCGAGAGCTACTTCAACGTGCTGCGCAGCCAGGACAACCTGGCCTCGACCAAGGCTGAAGAAGCCGCATTCAAGCGCCAGCTCGACCAGTCCAACGAACGCTTCGACGTCGGCCTGTCGGACAAGACCGATGTGCTGCAATCGCAAGCCAGCTACGACACCGCGCGCGCCAACCGCATCGTCGCGCAGCGTCAGGTCGATGATGCGTTCGAAGCGCTGATCACCCTGACCAACCGCCAGTACAACTCGATTCAGGGCATTGTCCACACGTTGCCGATCCTGCCGCCGGCGCCGAATGACGCCAAGTCATGGGTCGACACCGCCGCCCGACAGAACCTTAATCTGCTCGCCAGCAACTACGCCGTCAGCTCCGCCGAGCAGACCCTGAAACAGCGCAAGGCCGGCCACTTGCCGACCCTCGATGCGGTGGCCAAATACGAAAAAGGTGACAACGACGCCCTCGGTTTCGCCAACCCGAACGCCTTTGGCACACCCTACGGTGGCAACGTCGAGCAGAGCACACTGGGCCTGCAACTGAACATTCCGATCTACAGCGGCGGGCTGACCAGCTCCCAGGTGCGTGAGTCCTACTCGCGGCTTGACCAAACCGAGCAGCAGCGCGAAGCCCTGCGCCGGCAAGTCGTCGAAAACACTCGCAACCTGCATCGCGCGGTGAACACCGACGTCGAGCAGGTGCAGGCGCGCCGCCAGTCGATCATCTCAAACCAGAGCGCGGTGGAAGCCACGGAAATCGGTTATCAGGTGGGCACGCGCAACATCGTCGACGTGCTCGATGCGCAGCGCCAGTTGTATACCTCGGTGCGCAACTACAACAACACGCGTTATGACTACATCCTCGACAACCTGCGCTTGAAGCAGGCGGCGGGGACGTTGAACCCAGGTGATCTGGAGGATCTGCGCCGTTACCTGAAAGCCGACTACAACCCGGACAAGGACTTCTTGCCACCGGATCTGGCCAAGGCTGCGGAAGAGCAACTCAAGGCCCGCCCTTAAAAGCAAAAGATCGCAGCCTTCGGCAGCTCCTACATTGGAATGCATTTCCATGCTGGAGCTGCCGATGGCTGCGATCTTTTTGCTTTATTTGATCAGTCGGCCCAAGCCATCCAGCAAACGCTGCAACGCGCCCTGATTGCGGCGCATCACCGCCAGCCCCGCATCAGCCATACGCTGTGCATCCCGTGGCAGTTCGAACAGGCGCTGGACTTCCACTGCCAGCCCTTCGGCGTCATCCACTTCAACCAACGCCCCGGCCTCGCGCAACTGCGCGGCGATGTCGAGGAAGTTGAACAGGTGCGGGCCGCTGATCACCGGTTTCGCCAGTGCGGCGGGCTCCAGCAAATTGTGTCCGCCATTCGGCACCAGGCTGCCGCCGACAAAGGCGCTGTCGGCCAAGGCGTAGAGAAACAGCAGCTCACCCATGGTGTCGCCGAGCAGCACCGAAGTTTGCGCATCGACATTGGCGGCGGTCGAACGACGCAGCGTGGCAAAACCTTCGCGCTGACACCGTTCGAACACCGAGTGGAAGCGCTCCGGGTGACGCGGTACCAGAATCAGCAACGCATCCGGATGATTGGCCAACAAACGCCGATGGGCGTTCAACACCACTTCATCCTCGCCGTCATGGGTGCTGGCGGCGATCCAAACCGGTCGCTCCAGCGCCTGCCACTGACCACGCAATTGGGCGGCGCGTTGCAGCAGTTGCGGGTCGATGGTCAGGTCGAATTTGATCGAACCAGTGACCTCGACGGTCTCCGGACGCGCACCCAGATCGCGGAAGCGCTGAGCTTCGGCCTCGGTCTGCACGGCAAAAAAACTCATTTCGGCGAGCATCGGCGCAGTCAGTTTGCTGAAGCGGCCATAACCCTTGGCCGAGCGTTCGGACAATCGTCCGTTGGCGAGCGCCACCGGGATGCCGCGTTTGGCGCACTGATGAATATGGTTGGGCCACAGTTCGGTTTCCATGATCACGGCCAGTTTCGGCTGTGCGCGATCAAGAAAACGCGCCGCTGCACATGGCAAGTCATAGGGCAGATAGCAATGCTGGATGCGCGGCTCGGAGGCGAACAGTGCCTGAATCCGCTCCGAGCCGGTCGGCGTCATGCAGGTCACGGTGATCGGCAGCTGTGGATAACGTTGCAGCAACGCGCGGATCATCGGCGCGGCGGCGATGCTTTCGCCCACCGACACCGCGTGTACCCAGATACCGCTGGGTTGCAGCGCCGGCATCGCGTAAGAGAAACGTTCGCCAATGCGCTTGGCATACGCCGGCGCCTTGCGCGCCCGCAGCCACAGCCGAATCGCCACCAATGGCAGCCCCAGGTAAAACAGCGCGGTGTAGAGAGTTCTATTCATGGCGGCGGAGTTTATCGACTTTTTCCGTCGATCGCGCGCAAGTGCACGGCAAAACGCTCGGCCAGCCAACGCGCAGCCGGGCCGAGCGGCTCGTCGCGCCGCCAGACCAGCTCCACCACCAGCGCTGGCGGCGTCCATTCACTGTCGAGTTCGACCATCAAGCCCTGATAGGCCGAGTACTGCACCACGTGCCTGGGCAGCCACGCCCAGCCCAGATCGCGCACCAGCCATTCGGCCATCACGTAAAAACTGTCGGCACGCCACACCTGTGGGCTGGCCGGCTCGTTGCCGGGGTAGACACTGGTTTGCGTCGACATCAACAGTTGCCGGTGTTGCGCCAGTTGTTGGCAGGTCACATACGTCTGCGTCGCCAACGGATGATTGATCCCGCAGACCGTGACCATTTCCACGCTCCCCAGTACTCGTCGCTCCAGCGCCTCGGGGATTTCATCGTGGTAGAACAGCAAGCCGAGATCGGCGCGGCGCTCGACGAGTTTGCGTGCGACTTCGCCTTGAGCAGCGCTGGTGAGTTGTACTTCCAGGCTGGGAAATTGATCGGCCAGCGCGCCGAAACTTTCCACCAGCGCCTGATAGGGCATCGCCTCATCCTGCGCCACGCGCAGTTGCGCTTCCTGGCCGCGCATCATCGCCATGGCCCGGCCATTCAGGCGCTCACACTGGCGCAAGACTTCTCGCGCCTCCTCGAGCAGCGCCTCCCCCGCTTCGGTGAGCCTCGGCTGACGACCGCTGCTACGCTCAAACAGGCTCACCCCCAGATCGTCCTCGAGCATGGCGATGGTACTGCTGATCGCCGACTGCGCCTTGCGCTGTTGCCGGGCCACGGCGGAGAACGAACGCTGTTCGGCAACCGCGATAAACACGCGTAACTGATCCAGATTCCACTGCATACTCATCGCGCAACCCATCTCCCAACCAGATAGGTAATGACTTTACCGCATCTGAACAACCTCTAAAATGCCGACCTCAGAAAGTAACGTTACACACGAGGATTACACATGAACGCCTACGCCTACCTTGCCATCGCCATCTGCGCCGAAGTCATGGCCACCGTTTCGATGAAAGCGGTCAAAGGCTTCAGTACACCGCTGCCGCTGCTGGTAGTGATCGTGGGTTACGCCGTCGCGTTCTGGATGCTGATCCTGGTGGTGCGCACGGTGCCGGTGGGTGTCGCCTACGCGGTGTGGGCCGGAATGGGCATTGTGATGGTCAGTGTCGCGGCACTGTTCATCTATGGGCAGAAGCTGGATGTGCCGGCGATGCTGGGGATGGGGTTGATTGTTCTGGGCGTGGTCGTTATCCAGCTATTCTCGAAAACGGCGGGCCATTAAGGCCAACCAAACTCCTTGTGGGAGCGAGCTTGCTCGCGAAAGCGGTGTATCAGGCAACATTTTTCTCGACTGACACTCCCTCTTCGCGAGCAAGCTCGCTCCCACAGGGTTTGCGGGATGCCGATTGATCACCGACAAATCCGCCTCTTTCCCGAGTCTGTATACTGCGCCCTCGTCTTGAACACTGAGGTCGCTGCATGCCATCCGTTATTTCCACCGACGTTCTGATTGTCGGCGCTGGTGTCGCCGGCCTTTGGCTGAATGCGCGCCTGCGCCGCCAGGGGTTTTCGACGGTGCTGGTGGAAAGTGCCAGCCTCGGTGGCGGGCAGAGTGTGAAATCCCAAGGCATCATTCACGGTGGTGCCAAGTACGCGCTGCACGGCGCGTTGACCGGTGCTTCGGAAGCCATCGCCGACATGCCGCGACGCTGGCGTGAAGCGCTGGCCGGCAACGGCGAGCTGGATCTGAGTGGCGTGCGCCTGCTCTCTGAAGCCCATTACCTGTGGTCGCCGGGCACCCTCGCCGGCAACCTCACCAGTTTCTTCGCCAGTAAAGCCGTGCGCGGCCGCGTCGATCAGGTCAAGGGCGATCAACTGCCGCCAGCCCTGCAAGACAAGCGTTTCAAGGGCAAGGTCTATCGCCTGGCCGAACTGGTGGTCGATGTGCCGAGCCTGATCCAGCGTCTGGCCGAGCTGGCCGGTGACGGTCTGCTCGCCGGGCAGACCATCGAGCCGTTGCTGGAAGCAGGCGTGCTGGTGGGCCTGAAGGTCGACGGTCGCGAGATCCGCGCCCAGCGCATCGTGCTCAGTGCTGGCGAAGGCACCGCGCATTTGCTCGAGCACCTGGGCCTGAGCAAACCGGCCATGCAACGCCGGCCGCTGCACATGATCCTCGCCAAAGGCCCCGGCCTGAAACCGCTGTACGCCCACTGCCTGGGCGGCGGCACCAAACCGCGCATTACCGTCACCACGCATCCGGCGGCTGATGGCCAGTGGGTCTGGTACATGGGTGGCGACATTGCCGAAAGTGAAGGCGTGAACCGCGAACCCGCCGAACAGATCGCCACCGCGCAAAAAGAAATCGCCCAGTTGTTGCCGTGGATCGACCTCAGCACCGCGCAATGGGCGACGTTGCGCGTCGACCGGGCCGAGCCGCTGCAAACCGGTCTGACGCGCCCGGACAACGCGTTCCTCGCCGAAGAAGGTCGCTTGCTGGTCGGCTGGCCGACCAAGCTGGCGCTGGCGCCGGACTTTGCTGACCGAGTGATGGCCTCTTTGCAGCGCGACGGTATCCAGCCGCAACCCGGCGAACCGTTGCCAGCGCTGCCAAAACCACCGATGGGCGTTCCGGCCTGGGAGCAACTGTTGCCATGAGCATTGCCACCCTGCATGACTTTCACCGCCCGCTGGGCAGTACCGGCCTGACGGTCTCACCGCTGGGCCTGGGCACGGTCAAACTTGGCCGCGATCAAGGGGTGAAATACCCCAACGGCTTCCAGATTCCCGATGACGACGAAGCGCGGATGCTGCTCAGGCAGGCACGCGAGTTGGGCATCAATCTGATCGACACGGCCCCGGCCTACGGTCGCAGCGAAGAGCGTCTTGGCCCGCTGTTGCGCGGCCAGCGTCAGGATTGGGTGATCGTCAGCAAAGTCGGCGAAGAGTTTGCCGACGGCCTCTCGCGACACGATTTCAGCGCGGCGCATACGCGTTTGTCGGTCGAACGCAGCCTGCAACGTCTGGAAACGGACGTTATCGATCTGGTGCTGGTGCACTCCGATGGCAACGACCTGGCCATTCTTGAGCACGAAGAGGTTTATGCCACACTCGCCGCGCTCAAGGCCGAGGGCAAGATTCGCGGCTTCGGTTTTTCCGGCAAGACCGTCGAAGGTGGCCTCAAAGCATTGGAGCAAGGCGACTGCGCGATGGTCACCTACAATCTGAACGAACAAAACGAGAAGGCTGTCATTGACTATGCTGCTGCGCACGGCAAAGCGATTCTGGTGAAGAAGGCCCTGGCCAGCGGTCACGTTTGCCTGAGCCCGGGCGTGGATCCGGTGCGCGCCAGCTTCGAGTTGCTTTTCGCGCAACCTGGCGTCGCCAGTGCTATCGTCGGGACGATCAATCCGCTGCACCTCGCCCACAACGTTGCGACCGTTGCCCAGGTCCTTCGTAGTCACTGACGCCGCCCCGCGGCCTTAAGCAGGAGCCGATATGCCGCGCACGCTCATCAGAAAGAACCCGAGCAACTTCAAGACTCTGCCGCTGTTCGTCGAAGCTACGCCCGAAGGCCTGACGTATCAGAGCGTCGGAATGCCGCTGAATTTCACCCAGACCTTGCAGCGACGCAAACCGGTCAGCGTGGCGGATGCCGAGCGCTTCTCGCTGGAGCTGGCGAATCTGGGAGTCTCGGTGCGCCTGACCCTGCATTGGCAGAATCGCGACTACTGGGTGTTGGTGCGCCAGCGCCGGCAGGATCGCGGCGATGTGGTACTGAAGCTGATATCCGGTTACGTACCGGCTCACGAACTGAATATTCCGCTGCACACGGCCATTCAGGAAATCGCCGAAGAGTGTTTGCTGGAAACCCCCGAAGGCTGGCTCGGCGGGCGTTTCAACGACACCTGGCTGCCAGCGCCCTACTCCTCTGCCCTGCACTATCGCGAAGCTTTGCCGTTTCGGTTGACGCCGTTGTCCGGTTCGGCACGCCCCATTCGTAGCGCCAATCTGCAATTGCTGGAGCGGCCGCGGGCCTATGTGCATTTGCCGACGGCGTCGCTGCAATTGATCTATGACTTGCGCCTGGACGTGCCCAAGGAAGCCAAATCCCTGAGCCTGTTCCACGTCGATGAGCGTCTGGAAGGCGATCAACTGGTGGCGCGACTCGACCGCAAGCGCCCCGATCTGTACTTGATGCCACTCAAGGACGGCGCGCCACTGGCCGAGCTGTACACCCTCAAGCGCGACAAACTGCTACCGGCCAGCACCCGCGGGCTGTATCTGGCCGAGAGCTTTGCGAATCAAGAAGGTTGGGTGGTGCGCGAAGAGCGGATTCGCTGGAAAGACTGGCTCGTGCAACAGGGCCTGCAACCGGCAAAGCCCCCTCGTGCGGGCCTCAAGCAGCTAAGCCTCAAGGCGTTGCGCCTTGTGGGCCTGGGCAAGAAGCGCGCGCGCTGACTGCCGGTCAGCGCCGGCGATCCAGCCACGTGCGCACCGTGGCGAAGAAGTGGAAGTAACGATTCTCGCGTTTGCCCATGCCGCGCTTGGGCGAAAACGACTCCTCGGCAAACGCGCCGGTAATACGCACCCGCGAAGCCTGGGTCTTCAGTGTGCAAACCTTGGCGTCGGCCTGCTGCAACGCGAATTTGAGCAAGCGTTCGGAGTGCAGCTTCCTCCCCGTCGCTTTGCAGAACTCGAAGATGCGCTCGATCCGCTTGCCATACGCAACATAAGTATCGCGACCGCAAATGGCAAAGCGGTCGTTCAATCCACCCCACCATTGCCAGTCGGGAATGTAGGCATTGTGCCGCCGCGCTTCTGGATGATTGAACACATAGGCAGGTAGCGGGTTGTGGAAGAAATTGTCCGGACGCACGAACACCACGAAATCGGGATTGAAGGATTCAATCATGCGGGTGACGGTGTGCAGTGAGTTGAGCTGATAGGTCAGGTTGCGCAACGATGCAAAATCATCCGCCCAGGTATCGCCCTGTGCCTTGACCTGCTCGAAATCCCAACGCTCCAGCACGCCTTCGGTCGAGGTCAGCGTCCCGGTCATCGACTCGAATGGCTGGTAGTTGTCCGCCGCCAGCTCGCCTTTTTCGCCTGAACGGGAGTTCTGCACTTCATCGATTTTGTACAGGTGATAAAAGCACTTCACGTCGCTGCCCGCCGGTAACTGCGCCAGTACGTTCTGCTCGATGGAAGGAAAACAAATCGGCGAGTTTCTCGGGATACCGAAAAAAGCCACGGCAATTTTCAACACTCAACAGCACCTTTTTCGAAAGTTGTACGGGTCGGCCGGCACGGACTCGCTTATTTGCGGCGAAACAACTTCTGCCACCAGCGGCGGGGTTGCAGCGGCACGACGATGACGTCCGATTTCTGCAGCCAGTCGCGCTCGTAATCCCAGGCATGCCCACCCCACAGTTTTCCAGCTTCGTTGGAAAAACCCAGGGTCATGAGCTGATAGGTGTAACCGGCGTGACCGCGCAACCAGTCGAACAACACCAGCGTGTTGAAACCGGTGGAGGGGCCAACGTAGCGCTTGCCGCCCGGCCGGTCGACCGGATAGTTCCAGAGCGGTGGCAGCGGAATGCGATCCCAGTACATGGCCACCCGAGTCAGCGGACTCATCGGTGCGGCACAGCCGACCAGCATGGTGAAACAGCGCTCACCCGCCTGATCAAACAGCCGCTGCACGTCCGGCCCCAGAGGCAGGCCAAAAAAGTACGCGTCCTGCGCGTTATAGCCATGCACGACGACGTTCACGCTTCGCGAGTCGAGCAGTGAGGCCTTGATGCAGGTATTGAAGCTGACCACGACGTCATCGACGCCGATGTTCAACGCCTGAAAATCCGCCGCCGTTATGGCCGGATTATTGGCGATCAATACGACCCTGGGCGCACGGTTCAGGCATGCCTGCAATGGCTCGGGCAGCGCCTCCAGAACCGACTGGTGACCGCCAGGCAGCGCGTCCAGCGCCATATGTTCGTCCTTCATTCAGGTCGGCACCTTCATCCCGTAGCGTAGCTTGACCCAGAACTGCGTGAACGCCGAAGGCGGCTGCCACGGGCGCATCTCGCGCTGGATTTCCGTGGCCAGGGCCTGGCCAACGCGGGCGAAAGAATAGCGACTTTGCGCAAACTCCTGCCCCTTCATGGCGATGCGTTGCGCCAGCTCCGGGTCGTCCTGCAGCAGTTTTATCTTCGCAACGGCCTCGTCTGCGCTGCGGTAAAACACGGTGTTGTGCATGTCTTCAAAACCGAGCAACTGGTCTTCTTCACCCTGGCTCCAGGCCAGCAGCACGCAGCCACAGGCCATGGCTTCAAAATTCTTGATCATGAACTCGTTCATGCCGATGTCAGCACTGACGAAAATCTTGATGCGATTGAGTGTTTCGAGGTATTCCGAACCCGATTTAGTGCGAGTCACCAGCATGCCGGTACGTTGCGCGAGCGACTCAAGCATCGCCTTGCGCTCGGCGTACTCGGTGCTTTTCAGGCTGCCCAGAAAACCGATGGGGATATCCCGCTCAGCGCCAGTATTGCGCAGCATCTGCTCGTCGTAACCCTTGGAGACGAAGACTGTGTCGATGCCATCAGCGAGCATTTTGCGGGCAACCACGGCGCCCGACACCAGCGCGCGGCAGCTCGGTAGACGACTGTAGAGACGCGAATACACGCCACGGTATTTGCTGGCAGGCATGTAGTTCTGGTAGGCGTCGTGCTCCAGGAACACCAGCCCGGGAATGCACTTGAGCACCCGCAATTGCGTGGCCAGGCGCTTGACCCGGGAGAAGATCACCACGCGGTCGAACGTCTGATAGTCAACCGAAGCCAGAAACGGCCCGAGATTCATCTGTTGCTGCTTGCTCAGACGGTAGATGACGCATTCATCACAGTTCTGCTGCACGATGTCGTAGAGCCGGTCGAGAATGACCCGCTGCTCGTCCATCACCAGTAGCATGACTTTCATAGGTTAATTGACCACGCGACGTAGGCAGGCAAGCGCATCGGATTCAAACCTGCCGACATCAACGGAAACGGCTAGATCCCCAAGGCAAAATCCGTTCACACGCAGTACACAACGGTAAAAATTCATCTGATCAGCGACTGCGGATTTTTTCGACAATGGCGGTCGTCGAGCTGTTTTCCACAAGCCCCAGCACTTTCACGGTGCCGCCATAAGACGTCACGATGTCGGCGCCGACCACCTGGTCGATTCCGTAATCGCCGCCCTTGACCAACACGTCCGGTTTCACTTCACGCAGCAGGTTTTCCGGGGTGCCTTCAGGGAAACTGATGACCCAGTCCACCGCGCCCAACCCTGCCAGAACGGCCATGCGGCGGTCGACACTGTTGATCGGGCGACCCGGCCCCTTCAAGCGACTGACCGAAGCATCGTCGTTGACCGCGACAATCAGACGATCGCCCTGGGCGCGCGCCTGTTCCAGATAGGTCACGTGGCCGGCGTGCAGAATGTCGAAGCAGCCATTGGTGAACACAATCTTTTCGTTATGTGCCCGGGCATCGGCCACCGCGAGAATCAACTGTTCCAGGCCCAGCACACCGCGCTCGGAGCCTTCTTCACGCTGAATGGCGCGACGCAGTTCCGGAGCACTGATGGCCGCCGTACCGAGTTTGCCGACCACAATGCCTGCGGCCAGATTGGCCAGCGCCACGGCATGGGGCAGCTCTTCGCCGGCGGCGATGGCAGCAGCCAGCGTCGAGATCACCGTGTCACCGGCACCGGTGACGTCGAACACTTCTCGCGCACGGGCCGGCAGGTGCAGCGCCGGATGATCAGGACGCAGCAGGGTCATGCCGTGTTCGCCACGGGTCACCAGCAGCGCACCGAGCTCAAGGTCGTGCATCAGCGCAGCGCCCTTGCTCACCAGCTCATGCTCATCGGCGCAACCGCCGACGATGGCTTCGAATTCGCTGAGGTTGGGGGTGATCAGGCTGGCGCCACGGTAGATCGAGAAATCCTTGCCCTTCGGGTCGGCCAGCACCGGGATATTCCTGGCGCGGGCAGCCTGAATCAGCGCCTGATGGTTTTTCAGTGCGCCTTTGCCGTAGTCGGACAACACCAGCACCTTGATGCCTTCCAGCAGATCATCGACCTGCGAGGCGAGGGCCAGGGCATCGGTGGCAAACGGTTCTTCAAAGTCAATTCGCAGCAATTGCTGGTGCCGGCTCATGACCCGCAGCTTGACGATGGTTGGCTGGTGCGCAATGCGCTGGAACAAGGCACGTACGCCCGCGCCCTTGAGACTGTTGCTCAGGCTGTCGGCAGCTTCGTCGTCACCGGTCACACCGACCAGGGACGCCGGCGCACCCAGCGCGGCAATGTTCAAGGCAACGTTCGCGGCACCGCCCGGACGATCTTCGATTTGCTCGACTTTAACGACCGGCACCGGGGCCTCAGGGGAGATCCGTGAGGTTCCGCCATGCCAGTAACGGTCGAGCATGACATCGCCGACTACCAAGACCGGGGCTTGATCGAAACGCGGCATGGACAACTTCATGGAGCAACCCACATACAAAATGAACAGGGGCGCGATATTAACACAGGGAAAAGCGCCGTCCGCCTCAATCTGAAAGGTCGCGCACCCAGAACAATTCGTGGCGCCGGACAGCCTTGCGGAAAAATTCGTTACTGCCCGTGACAGGCCAGCGGCGCCCGGCCAGAGCCTGCTGGATCCAGCGGCGCAATTGGCGCTTGAACGCTTGCCCGCCCTGCAAGTCATGCTCCATCGCCAGCGCCATGGCCTTGTCCAGTTGCGTATCCGCCGACAGCAACGGGCTCCACAAGCGGTCAGCCGGCAACGGCTCGATCGCGGGCGGCAAGGCGATACCGGCACCGGCAGGCCCCATCGGCCAGCGGTCATTGTCATGCAGGTGATTGGCGTACATCAGCAGGGTCGTCGGCTTCCAGTTGCTCAGGGCAATGGCTTCAAGCAGGGCTTGAGTGGAGGCGACGTGATCGCTGTGGGGGTCGAGCTCAGGATGCGGCGTGACCAGCACCTCGGGACGATAGTGTTCCAGCAGTTTCGCCAGGTCGCCGACCAGATTCTGCCAGGTCGGCTGACCATCGACATCACCGGGCAAGGCCAGCGGATTGTGCCGGCGCACACTGCGCACATCGCTTTCCTGCGACTCCCGGGAGCCGAACGCCTTGCCCGGTTCGGCAGCCATCGCAGGCAATTGCAGGCAGTAATAACCCAGTTGCACGCAACGCTCGGCGGGCACTCCGCCCCATTGCGGAATCGCCAGACTGTCCCAACTGCGCAAACGCCCCTTCAACCGGGCAGCCGCAGCTTGATCCAGACCCAGGCGCTGGAAATCTTCAGCCTCGATCTCGCCTTGGGTCAGAGTGACGATGCTGACGTCCTCGCAGCGGCTATACAGGCCGAACGCTGCCAACTCGGCATCATCGGCATGGGGCGCGACGACCATCACAGGCTGACGGCTGTAGTCAGGGCTGGCCATGACCCACAATGTGCCGGCGGTGCCCGCTGCACAATAACGGCCGCGCAGGGTCAGTGAGCCCTGCTGCAATGCTTCGGCTTGACCAGACAGATTCAGAAAGCGCCGTCCGCTGACCCCGCGCTCAAAATCCTGGCGATCATCGCCGACCTGAACGTAAGGATCGATCCAGCGCCCCAGCCAGCCGGCCTTCAATTCAAGTTCGAGAATAAGCGTTTCGCCTGCTGCCAACGGCTCGCTCAGGCGCACAACTCCATCGCTCAGACTCACCGCCTGACGCGCCGCGTCTGCAGGAAACGCGTATTGATAATCGTCAGAGGGCCGGTAGAACAAATGATCGGCAAACCACGCCTCGTGGGCGACCCAGGCCAGCACCAGCAACAGCGGCACCAGCCACCATGCGATGAGTAACCCGATCACAAGCAGCGCGACCAGAAAGGCCACGAGGAACATGCGCTTGTTACGTCGATGGGCCTTGAGAAGCTGTTGCTTGCGAGCGCTCATGAATTCAGACCTTGTAGACCGGCACCGTGTGGCACCAGCGATCCTTGTACTCACGGTCGGCACGACCGAATGAATAACGCAGAGGCTTGCCCAGCGCTTGCGCGTCTGCCCAGGCCTGTTGGGTGTTGACGAAGCTCAGGACGCTGCCAGGGCTGAACTCGCGGCTCTGCGGGTCGACGCCACCATTGACGTATTCAAGCGACACCCACTCGGGCGCTTCGACGCGATACAAAACCTGAATGGCCACGGGGGCCGATTCGAGCATGACCACCGAGCCGGTCATGAATTCGCGCAACAGCGTGAAGACCTCGACCAGCCCGGCCTTGCCCGGTACTTCAAAGCCCCAGCGACGCTGAAACAGATCGCCGTAAGCGGCGGCCTGCTCTTGCGGGGTAAAGTCGGACATCGGCACCAGCGAGCCACCCGCCTCTTCCAGCAAGCGCTGCTCGCGACGCTGGTTGTAGCGAAATTTCTTCGAATACTCTTCCGGCAACCGGGCCAGGGCCAGGCCCTCCGGCTGCGCTTTCAAGGTACTGATCTGCTCGGCATTCAGCTGGGAAACATAGGCCATGCGCTGACGGACCGGCACGACGATATCGGGTGCAATCGGCAGGATGATTTCTGCATTGCCCATGTCCAGCAAGCCGCGCTTGCCCTCGCGCTTGAGCACTTCCTTGGACAAGGCGACGTGGCGCCCCCAGCAGGGAATGGCGGCAAGCACCTCACCGCCAACGATCCAGCCCAGGTAACGCAGCTCGATGCCAACGAAGGCCGACAGCCGTTCGACCACCTCGGGATGTGTCGCGAAACTGCCACCGAAACGCTGCCAGGCACCCGCGTACGCATCCCGGTCGATTTCACTCCAGCCGCGCTCACGAAAGCTGCGAAACATTGTCAGCATACGTTGGTCACGTGGGCCGGCTGAGGTTCGTCACCCTCTTCAAACTCTTTGGCATGCAGACGCGAGTAGTAGCCGTTCTGCTCGAGCAACTGCGCGTGAGTGCCACGCTCGACGATGCGGCCTTCATCCATGACCAGAATCAGATCGGCCTTCTCGATGGTGCTCAAACGGTGAGCGATGACCAGCGTCGTGCGGTTCTGCACCACATGATCCAGTGCTGCCTGAATGTGCCGTTCCGACTCCGTATCGAGAGCCGACGTGGCCTCGTCGAGAATCAGCAACGGTGCATCCTTGAGCAGGGCCCGGGCGATCGCGATGCGCTGACGCTGGCCGCCGGACAGCAAAACGCCGTTTTCGCCGACCATGGTCTCGTAACCCTCCGGCATCTTGACGATGAACTCGTCAGCATAAGCCTCGGTAGCGGCGCGTTTGACCTCTTCGAAAGGCGCGCCAGCCAGATCGCCATAAGCGATGTTGTTGGTCACCGTATCGTTGAACAGCGTGACGGCCTGGGTCACCAGAGCGATCTGGCGACGCAAGCTGCGCAAGGTGAAATCCTGAACCTCTACGCCATCGAGCAGGATCTGACCCTGCTCATGCTGGTAGAAGCGCGGAATCAACCCGGCCAGTGTCGACTTGCCGCTGCCCGAACGCCCGACCAGAGCGACCATCTGCCCAGGCTCGACGACAAAGCTGATGTCGTTGAGCACTTTTTTGTCGGTGTCCGGGTACTGGAAGCTGAGATTGCGCACTTCCAGACGGCCTTCAAGACGATCGCGCTCGACCGTGCCCTGATCCACCTCCGCCGGCTCATCCAGTTGCTCGAAAATACTCTCGGCACCGGCCACGCCTTTCTGGATGGTTGAGCTGACTTCGGAGAGCTGGCGAATAGGCTTGGGCAACAAACCGGCCATGGTGATGTAAGCCACCAGATCGCCCGGCGATGCGTCACCGCGAAGATAAAGCACGAGGAACATGACCACGGCCATGGCGCTGTACGTCACCAGTTGCAGCATCGGTGTGTAGACCGCGCCGGTCTTGGTCATGGTCAGTTGCTTGTCGGTGTTGCTTTGGCTGGCGTCGCGAAAACGGTCTTTTTCATAGACTTCGCCACCGAAACTGCGCACCACGCGATAACCATGAATGGTCTCGGAGGCGACGTGCGTGACGTTGCCCATGGACACCTGGATCTTTTTGCTTTGCTTGCGGAATTTCTTGCTGGTGCTGTTCACCATAATGCCGATCACCGGCAGGATAGCGACCATCACCAGGGTGAGTTTCCAGTTCATCCACAACAGGGTGCAGAACAGGAAAATCACGGTCATGCCTTCACGGATGACCACTTTGATCGCATCCGTCGCCGCCCCCGTGACCATCGTCACGTTGAAGGTGATTCGGGAAATCAGATGACCGGAGTTGTTCTTGTCGAAGAAGCGGTTGGGTAAATCCAGCAACTTGTTGAACAGCACGACCCGCAAGTCATGCACCAGGCCCAGCGAAACCCGCGCCAGAAAGAAGTTGCCGAGAAACGAACCCACACCCTGCAACACGGCGATGAACACAATCATCAGTGGCACGGTTTCGAGCAACTGCAACTTGCCCAGATAAGGGTTGCCCGGAAACAGACTGGCCTCAGGATTGGCCAGACCGTCGACAAAGTACTTGAGGATGTAAGCGAGCATTGGCTGGGTCGATGCGAAGAGCAGAAACCCGACGATGCTGAGAAGGAAGAGACCGGCGTAAGGCCGCACGTAAGCCAAAAGGCGGAAATAGATCGCCAGCGTTGACTGGGCTTTCGGTTCAGGACTGCTCATGGTGATCCGCACAATTCAGTGAGGCGCGGATGATATCACACGCGTTTTTTCCTCGATAAACATGACTTCACGCCAGCCTTGGAGCAAGTCGGTTAAGATACGCCGCTAATGATGGGAGCCAGATATGCAATCGATTGATCACAGCACTTACGAGGCACTGCGCAAAGGTGCACACGTACTGGAAGCCGACGGCTCCGGCGATAAGGTGCTCAGATTGGCCGATGGACGCATGCTCAAACTGTTCCGTCGCAAACGACTGCTCAGTTCTGCGCTGTTCTACCCCTACGCGCAACGCTTCGCCGACAACACCCGGGCCCTTGAACAACGCGGCATCCTCTGCCCCAAGGTCATCGCGGTGTACCGCATCCCGAGCATCGAGCGTGACTGCGTGTATTACAGTCCGCTGGCGGGCAATACCGTACGCCAGTTACAAGGCACCAGCGAAGAGACTGACTCACTGAGATGCCAACTGGGCGCGTACTTTGCTCAATTGCACGAGAAAGGCGTGTACTTTCGATCGCTGCACTTCGGCAACGTGGTGCTGACCCCCGACGGCCATCTGGGCCTGATCGACATCGCCGATCTGCGCTGCCAGAAGCGCTCGCTCAGCGACAGCAAACGCCTGCGCAATTTCGCTCACCTGCTGCGCTACAAGGAAGATCGGCAATGGCTGCTGGGCCAGGACGCCGGCGACACCTTTATCGAAGGTTACCGACAGGCCCTGCCGAGTAACCGGCAAGCGCCGTTGATCTCGCGCCTGCGCCCACTGCTTGCTTGAACCCTAGCGACCAATCACCACAACGGTCGCGCCTTTGCGATTGGCGAAATGCTCAAGGATGCGCAGCTTGTGTGCTGCCAGCCACTCGTTCAGCCATGGCTCGTCACCTTTCGCCTCGATCACGAAATAGCGATAGTCGCCAGCATGCGCTGGCGATATTGCCTCTTCCTGCGTCAGGACTGGCATCACGTAGCCGCGACCTGCGTAATAGCTGATCCGCCCATCGGTAAAGTAAGTCGGTGCGTCCGATTCGACATGGGCGGACATCCAGTGGCCGGCCTCGATATAGTGGGTTTTCCCGGCCCCGGTGGAGATGACGTTCGAGAGCATCACCAGCAGCGCCAGCACTACCAGCCCCTTGCCCAGACGCGGAAATTCGCGAGCAAACGCTGCCAGCCCCATCGCCAGCACAGGCACAAACAACAGATTCAGAAAACTCATGTAGCGCGCGTTCATGAACTGTTGCTTGATGAAAAACAGTACCAGTACCACCAGGTAGAGCAACGCTGCCCAGGCGAAAGGACGATAGTCGCGCCAGTAGATGCCCAGCACGCCCCAGTTGCGCCGCAATATGAACGGGACGGCAAACGGCCCCATCAACTTGACGAACGTAATCGTCATGGTCGCAAGGATGCCGAAGAAAATGATTCGGCCCGCTTCATCCTGGGAATACTTGTTGATGAGTGAATTGGCGAACTGATCGCAGAGCATCTGGAACGAGGCGAACACACCGTGCGGCTCAATCATGTCCAGATACAGCACCACGCGCGCCGACAGGAGCACGCCTGTCACCGAGACGACCAGCAACCCAACGACCGGCAACAAAGAAAACTGGAAGAACGACAGGCGACGGCTCGACGACCACAGGCCGGGCAATTGCCACAGCGCCAACGCCGGTATCAACAACAACGCCTCCAGCCGAAACAAGGCGGCCGCGACAATTGCCATATGAATGAATGCCGCACGCAACCAGCCTCCACGTGCGTGCCAGCGCAATGCGAGCCACAGCGCCAGTGTGCAAAAAAACCAGAAGCCGCACTCACGGATGATGTCATTTCGAAAGGCATTGACCGCCGGCATTGCCAGCATGACAAGACAGGCCCAACGGGTGATGTCGGGTGAACGCTGACGGACGCAGTCCACCATTAACGCGCTGGTGCCGGCAAAGAAGAGGCCACACCAGAGGTAGGCGCTCAGTTCCAATGGCAACCGCAGGATGGAATGGGTAGCGGCAAGCAAAAGGGAAAACCACGGCCAGTCGAACGCGGCCCAGGCGACATCGGGCCCCTGCTCGGTGACTTGTTGTGCGACATCAATGTAAAGCGCGGCATCACGCCCTACTGTCGCAGTCCCCATGACCGCTATCAGCGACAACAGCAAACTGCCAAAAAATGCCAGCCATACCGGGTATTCGTCGATGATCCTGGCGACCTGAGTACCCACTTTCCCGCTCCTGCCTTTCACCCAGCCACCTCATCAACACTCATTACAAGGCACGCGCAGTCACCGCGGACCCTCTATCGAAACAGCAGACGCAAAGCCTTGCGGGTGTACGACCAGCGCGAAAAGGTGCGCCAGTCTGCACGCAGAGCCTGAAAATAGAAGCCCTTGGCCAGGCTGTATTCGCCATGTGAGTAACAATCGCGAAACAGCGACAAGCAACGCTGCGCCAAAAAGGCCTGACGCAGGTCGTGCATCTCCTTTGGCATGCGTCGACTCGAAAACACCTCGCTGACGACCTGCTCCGTACCGGCAGCAAGACTTTGGCGCAAATCATGGCGCATGCTGTCGGCATGCTTGTAGATCAGTGCCAGGGGTTTGTCGAGGACGGTGCAAGGATAGCGCGCCAATACCTGGGCAAACACCGGCAGGTCCTCAACGTTGCGCAAATGTTCCGGGTAATTGCCCGGAGCGAACACGCTGCGATGCATTGCGCAGGCGCCGTTGGATATCGATACGGTCTTGTCCAGCAGGTAACCCTGCAAACGCTGCCGAGACGTCAACGGCAAAGGCTTGGCGCTCTGCAAGCTGCGCCTGCCGTCAGCAAATACCGACCAATGCGCGCCAATGACCATCAAAGTTTGCGGGTTGCTGGCAATATGCTGGGAAAGCGCGGCCAGTGCACCGGGTGCCATTTCGTCGTCGGAATCGAGAAACACCAGATACTTACCGGTCGTTTCTTCAAGCCCCCGATTGCGCACCGTAGACAACCCGCCATTGGTTTTGCGCAGCGCGCGAAAACGCCCGCCATGCTTGAGCAGCAGCGATTCCACCACCTCAGGCGTCTCGTCCGTCGACCCATCGTCGATGACCAGTAAATCCGCCGTCGCTTCATCCAACTGCGCCAACACCGACTCCACTGCGCGGGGCAGGGTTCGCGCGTAGTTGTAAACGGGGATCACGACGCTGATCAGGGTTTCAGTCAATTGCGTATCCTTTTACACCCTCTTTAACGACCAGAATATCTTCCATGATCAGGTACTCCAGATCGGAGCCGAAAAACATGTTCAGCGCGTCAGTCGGCGAGCAGATCATCGGTTCGCCACGACGGTTGAGCGAAGTGTTCAGCGACACGCCGTTGCCAGTCAGGTTTTCCAGCGCTTTCATCATGTCATAGTAGCGCGGATTGTATTCGCGCTTGAGCACCTGGGCGCGAGACGTGCCATCTTCGTGGACCACTTCCGGCACACGGGTTTTCCACTCTTCAGACACTTCGAAGGTGAACGTCATGAACGGCGCCGGGTGATCGATCTTGATCATCTGTGGGGCGACAGTGTCGAGCATCGACGGGCAAAAAGGCCTCCAGCGCTCGCGGAACTTGATCTGGTGGTTGATCCGATCGGCTACGCCAGCCACGCTTGGGCAGCCAATGATCGAACGACCGCCCAATGCGCGCGGACCGAACTCCATGCGACCCTGGAACCAGGCCACCGGATTGCCCTCGACCATGATTTTGGCGATCTGCTCCGGCATGTTGTCGAGCTTGCGCCAGACAGGCTTGCTCTCGTGCCGGGCACACGCGGCGATCACGTCTTCGTTGCTGTACGACGGGCCGAGGTAGACGTGTTCCATCTTCTCGACCGGAACGCCGCGAGCGTGTGACACATAGGCTGCTGCGCCAACCGCGGTGCCGGCATCGCCGGACGCCGGCTGCACGAACAGCTCCTTGATGTCATCGCGGGCGATGATTTTCTGGTTCAGCTTGACGTTCAACGCACAGCCGCCGGCGAAAGCCAGTTTGCCGGTTTCCTTGAGCACGTCGCCCAAATAGTGGTCGATCATCTGCAACGCCAGTTTTTCGAACAGCGCTTGCATGCTCGCGGCGTAGTGGATGTAAGGTTCGTCAGCGATATCGCCTTCGCGTTTCGGGCCCAGCCATTCGATCAGCTTCGGCGAGAAGTAGAAGCCTTTGCCCTTCTCTTTGTAGCGACGCAGGCCGATGACGTTGGCGTAGTCGGTGTTGATCACCAGTTCGCCATTTTCGAACGACGCCAGACGCGAGAAATCGTATTTGCTGGCGTCACCGTAGGGTGCCATGCCCATGACCTTGAACTCACCGTCGAGCATCTCGAAACCGAGGAACTCGGTGATTGCGCCGTACAGGCCGCCGAGGGAGTCCGGATCGAAGAATTCCTTGATCTTGTGGATCTTGCCGTTTTCGCCGTACCCGAAGAAGGTCGTGGCGTACTCACCCTTGCCGTCGATACCGAGGATCGCGGTTTTCTCTTTGAAGCCGGAGCAGTGGTAAGCGCTGGAGGCGTGGGCCAAATGGTGCTCAACCGGTTCGATCTTGATCTTTTTCGGATCAAAACCCAGTTGCTCGAGGCACCAGACGATCTTGTTGCGGTAGCGCTTGTAGCGACGATTGCCCATCAGGATCGCATCAAGCGCGCGGTCCGGGGCGTACCAGTAGCGCTTGGCATAGTGCCAGCGAGCCTTGCCGAACAGGCTGATCGGCGCGAAAGGGATTGCCACTACGTCGACATCGGACGGCTTGATGCCGGCCTGTTCAAGACAGAACTTCGCCGATTCGTAGGGCATGCGGTTCTTTGCATGCTTATCGCGTACGAAGCGCTCTTCTTCAGCCGCCGCCACCAGCTTGCCGTCGATGTACAAGGCTGCTGAAGGATCGTGGCTAAGGGCGCCGGACAGGCCAAGAATCGTCAATGCCACAGGGGTCTAGCCTCTTTAGTCTGCGTGCAGGCGCGATGCGCCTTGTAAATTGATGTGTCCTCGCAAAGGGCGAGAGACAGCTAAAGGGCGGGATTATAGCGTAAACGTGACGGGAATTACCCTGTGCGAATTGCCCCGGGGTGAATGGTTTGCATATTCCTTGTCCGCTGACTCAATAACCGCCCACGCGTCGAAATGTTCGACGCAGTCGTGCTGCGTTCTGCTGATTTTCGACCCGGGCTACTGATGGCAATCTCTGAAAATCAGCACCGAGGCCGTTGTGTACAGCTCATGGCTTGCGAAAAAACTGTAAGACACTCCAGAAGCCGTTATCTCTCAGCCGAATCAGACACCACTCGAAATATCTTTCGGTAATCGCTGATCGATCACTTGATATAACGCACTGTTCTCGGGCCAGTTACGCATGAATCGCGCCCGGTCCCGGGCATAGGCCGGGGCAAAGCTGCCCGGCGAGCCATGCTGACACATCGAGTCAAGATCGATCAGCGCCCAGCGATCGTTGTGCCAGAACAGGTTGTGGCCCTTGAAATCGCCATGACTGATGCGCTCGGCAATCAATCGGGCAAACAACCGATCCAGTGCCTGCAACTCAGATTCCGGTGCTTGACCACTGGCAACGTACGGCGCAAAACGCTCGATGATGTCCGGCCCCGGCAGGAACTCGGTCACCAGATAGGCGCGGCTGCGCAACCACAGGAAGCGCTTTTCCAGCACCGCCAGCGGCTTGGGCGTGGCAATCCCGAGAAACGCCAGGCGATTGCCTTCACGCCACGAATGCCAGGCACGACTTGGACGCCAGAACCGCTTGAGCCAATGCGCGAAACCCTTGATGTTGTAGCGCTTGATCACCAATTGGCGCGCCCCCACTTCGACCTTGCCGACGCTTGCCGCGCCGCCGGTCTTGTAGAGATGGCCGCGTTCAAGCAGCGCATCCGCCTGCTCAAGCACTGGAACCATGGCCGCTTCTTCCTCGCGACGAATCGCCTGCAGGCCAAACGCACCACGGCGGACGCTGAACAGCGTGCATTCGCGGCCGACCTTGATCAGGTAATCCTTCAGGCGCCAGCGGCGCACCTTGTCGATCTGCTTCTGCAAGGCTTCCAGCGGCAAAGCGTGCTCGCTGTTGCTCAGCAGGTAATACACCAGCAGCTCTTCGGTGAACGGTTCAAACGCCTTGGGCAACTGGGCGAAGAACACGCCGAGATTTTCCAGCACTTTTTGCCGTGACAACGGCTGACCGGCGGTTTCCACGCAAATGCCGGCACCGTCGATCAAGTACAACTGACCGCCGTGGCGCAGCAGATTGTCCAGGTGCAGGTCTTCCTGCCAGAGCCCTTTGCCGTGCAACTGGCCAATGGCGGCAAGCGCCTCGGCCAGCACCGCGGTTTGTTCATCCGCCAGCGGCGGCAGCGCCTCGACTTGCGCCCAGGCGTCGCCAAGGCTTTGCGCGCCTTCCAGAAAGTCGAACAGCAGCCAGCCACCCTCACCGTTTTTCAGGCCATCGGCCAGCAGCAGCGGTGTCGTCAGCCCTTGTGCAGCCAACAGGCGCACGCCTTCCAGTTCACGCTGAAAATGTCGAGCAGCCTTGCTGCCGACCAGCAATTTGGCCAGTACCGGACGACCACGCCAAACACCGGCACCGACGTAACGTTGCCCCGGCAACACGCGCAGCAGGCTCAGCAACTGCAAATCCGCAGCACCGGCCGCATCGGCCAGGGTGACTGTCAGCGGCAATTGCGGGGTACGCCCGACAGCGGCCAGCTCGGACAATTGCATCAGCGAGTCTCCTTGTGACTGCGACGTGCAGTCAGCCGCGCGAGCCAACTGTCGAGCAGAGAACTGTCGACCGGCTGATCGAGATAGGCCGCCAGCAACTCGCGCAGTTGCGCCTCGTTCCACTGCGGTGCACGGCGCTGCAGCGGCTCCAGATCCTTGATCCGGTCACGCATGCCGAACAACAACGGCCGGGTTTTCTCCAGGTCGATCAATTGCGCCTGATACCCGTCGCCGCTGGCCTGAAGAAAAATGTGTTTGGGATAGAAACAGCCATGCACCTGACGCACGCCGTGCAGCTGCCGCGCCAGCAACCCGCAGGCCTTGAGGATGGCCGACTGTTGGCCGGCGCCGAGCTGCGACCAGCGCGCAAGCAGCGATTCCAGGTCGCTCCAGCCATCCAGTGCACGCGTCAGCAGAATCGCGCGGACTTCGCCAGCGACTTTGCGCTCACCGAAAAACGCCGCTTGCAGCGCCGGGATACCGAGCTTGCGGTAGCGGCTGATATTACGAAATTCGCGAGCAAAGCTTGGTTCGCCGAACGGCGCATGCAAGGTGCGGGTCAGGTAATTGCTCTGGCGCTTGAGGTAGAAACCCTGACCTTCGAGTTCCAGACGGAATACGCTGCTCCAACCGCCCCGGGCGGTATTGGGCTCGTCCACCGCTTCAAGCTGTTTGGCCCACAGGGCGTCAAAAGTGCCCAGACCGTGGCGCTCAAGCAACGCACGGTCTTCATTGGCGAGAAAATCAGTCATTCGCGTCCCTCGAAAAATCTCACCACGTGCCGAATCCGTTTCTTGTCGGCAGTATTCAGCCGGTCGCACTGGCGGTATTGCATATAAAAGCGCAGGCGTTGGGTATTGGACAGGTGATATTTGGCGAGTTTGTCGAGACAGGCCAGATCCTTGGTGATCCGATACTTGAGCCAGAAGCCGCGCCAGAACTCGCCATTTGGGCAATCAATAAGAAATATGCGCGCCTGGTCGTCGATCAACAGGTTGCGCCATTTCAAATCGTTATGGGTAAAACGGTGATCATGCATCGTGCGCGTATAACCGGCCAACTGTTGGCTGACGGCGTCCACCCAGGCGCGATCCTTGAGCTTGGGATCCTTGCGCTCGGCGAGTGCGGCGAGGTCTTCGGTATTGGGCAGTTCGCGGGTGATCATCGCACCACGGTCGTAAGCCGCGCCGCGTCGCTCAAGCCCCCACGCCACTACTTCAGCGGTGGGGATACCCCATTTGGCGAACCGCTTGAGGTTCTGCCACTCCATCTTCACGCGCGGTTTGCCGAGGTACCGGCGCAGACCTTTGCCAGCACCGACGTAGCGTTTGACGTAATAGTTGACGCCAGCGCGCTGCACGCGAACCACTTCGGACAGCGGATCGCGCGTAAGCCGCTCGCCTTGCAGGGCAAATACGGCTTCCAGACTGCCGAAATCTTCGGCCAGATCGCTGTACGTCGGCTCAAGAGTCCAACCTGCCATCAGAGCGCATCCCCGTAACGCTGTTTACGCGCGTAGAGCTTGCTGGCTTTACCTTCCAGCCAGTTAAGCAGCGGCGCTTCTTCTGCCAGAACCTGCCGCAGCGGCTGCTGGAAATAACCCTTGAGGAATCGCAGCTTGTCGCGACGGGTCAGGCCGATGTCCAGGGCGGAAAAGTACAGCGCCGCCAGATCCTTGTTGCGCCAGCGCTGCGTGATTCTTGGGCGGGTCTGGGCACGGTGCAGGTCGATCACCGAGAGTTTGAAATCATCCGCCGTCACCGGTTTGTCGGTGTGCAGCAGGAAGTGGCAGATGTAGCAGTCGCGGTGATTGACGCCCGCGCGGTGCATCATGCCGGTCATGCGCGCCACTTCGGCAATCAGCGCATGCTTGAGTTTCGGCTGCGGTGGCTGCTTGGGCCAGTCGATGCTGAAGTCTTCAAGGCTGATGGTCGGCGCCAGTTCTTCAGTGACGATGAACGAATGCTGGTCGGCCGGGTTGCTGCCCTTTTCGCCATACGCCACGGCGGTCATGGTCGGCACACCGACTTCCTGCAAGCGCTGGATGGCTTTCCACTCCTGACCCGCGCCGAGTACCGGCAGCTTGGCGGTCAGCAGGTTCTTGAAGATCTCACCCCAGCCGATGCCACGATGGATCTTCACAAAAAATCCATGGCCGTCGACTTCAGTGCGCAGCGTCCGGCGCGCTTCGAGCTCGCGGTACACCTCGCCCTGCAAGCCCTCGACTTCGGCGAACGGGTCGCGTCCGGCCCAGAGGCTCTTGAACGGTTCAGCCAGCATCAACTTCATTTAAGCGTGCTCCGCCAGAATCACATCCGCCGCGTGTTGCGGCATGCTGTAAAGGTCGGCCGTTTCGGCGAACGCCAGACCATTGCGGCTCCAGGCCGCGCGTGCAGCGTCGTCGTTCAACATATCGGTCAGGTATTGCGTCAGTTGCGCCTGATCAAACGGTTCGTCCAGCACTCGCCCGGCATCCGCCTCGGCAATGTAGTGGGCGTAACCGCACACCGCGCTGACCAGCACAGGCAGGCCCGCGACCAGCGCTTCGAGCAGCACTGTACCGGTATTTTCGTTGTACGCCGGGTGGATCAACAGATCGGCGCCGAGCAGGAACCGCGGAATATCGCTGCGGCCCTTGAGGAACGTCACGTTGTCGCCCAGGCCCAAAGTGGCGCTCTGCATCTGGAACAATTTGGGGTCATCCTGGCCGATTACAAACAGCCGGGTGCGTTTCTTCAGTTCGGCAGGCAATGCGGCCAGGGCTTTAAGACTGCGATCGACGCCTTTGGTCTTGAACCCGGAGCCGATCTGCACCAGTAGCAGGTCGTCGTCCTTGAGCTTGAATTCGGCACGGAAACCGGCGCGAATCTCATCGGCATCCGCCGGACGGCGACGATCCTGAGCAATGCCCGGCGGCAGCAAATGGAAGCGCTCGAGTGGCGTGTCGTAGTGTTTGATGAACAGCGGCTGCTGCACTTCGGAAATCATCAGCACTTCGGTTTTCGCCTCTTTGGCGAACACCGCGCGCTCGTACTCGGCGAAGTGGCGATAGCGGCCCCAGCGACGGTACAGCGAATTGCGCAGGTTCTGCGCCTTGTCTTCGAAGCAACCGTCGGCGGCGTAATACACGTCCAGGCCTGGCATTTTGTTGAAACCGATCAGACGATCCACCGGGCGCTTGGCCAGATCCGCTTCCATCCACGCAGTGAGTTTCTCGTTGCGACGGTGATTGAAGAAGGCCTTGACCGGCGCCACCAGCACTTCGAAACCGGGCGGTACGTCGCCTTCCCAGATCAGCGTATAGACGCGGATCTGGTGGCCGCGCTTCTGGCATTCGAGGGCAATGCGCATGAAATCGCGCTGCAAGCCACCGAACGGGAAATATTTGTACAGGACGAATGCCAATTGCATCAGCGCAGCTCCTCAGCCATTAACAACGTGCTCAGTCGGCTGGCGACACGCTCGGGGTTCAGACGCGTGAAGCACAGAGGCTGTTCACGCTTCAGGTCAAACTGACGGGCATCCTGCTCGGTCGGTTGATAAGTGCATTTTTTCTGCAGGCACGGCGCGCACGGGAAGTCACTGGCCATGTGAATCTGCAACTTGCCGTAGGCCCCGGTCAGGCCCGGGTTGGTCGGACCGAACAGCGAGATGGTCGGCACGTCCAGCGCCGCCGCCAAGTGACCGAGACCGGTGTCCACCGCGACACAGGCTTGTGCGCCGGCAAGGACTTTGCCGACCCCGGCCAGATTCAGCTTCGGCAGGACTTCGGCGTGTTTGAAACCGGCGGCGATGCGCTCGGCGCGAGCCTTTTCCAGTGGGTTGCCCCATGGCAGTTTCACGCCAACGCCGAGATAACCAACACGCTCGGTCAGCTCGCGCCAGTAAGCTTCCGGCCAATGTTTGGTGTCCCACGTCGTACCGTGGAGGAACACCACGAAGGCGTTCTTGCGCGGCAGCTCGACCAGACGCTCGACGTTGAGGCCATAATCGCCCAAGCCTTTGGGCAGGTCATATCCGAGAGCGATGGCGAACAACTGACGCACACGCTCAACGGCATGTTGACCACGGGCCACGGCCAGCTTGCGATCGTAGAATCGCGCAGCCATTGGTTCACGGGCCGAACCTTTGTCGAGACCGGCCACCGGCGCTTTGACGTAACGGGTCAACCAGGCGCTTTTCAGCAAGCCCTGCGCGTCGATCACCAAATCGTATTGGTTCGCGCGCACGCTTTGCTTGAAGCGTTTCCACTCGCCGCTGGTGATGGTTTTCCAAAGACTTTTGCGCCAGCGACGTATCGCCACCGGAATCACGTTGTCAACGGCCGGGTGCCAGGTCGGAATCTCGGCGAAGCCTTCTTCCACCACCCAGTCGAACTTGATTCCGGGGATGGCCCGGGCCGCGTCGGTCAGCGCCGGCAACGCATGAATCACGTCGCCCAGCGATGAAGTCTTGATCAGCAATACCCGCAACTTAATGAACCTCGACCACAGAGCCGTGCAATTTCTGCAAGGCATCGTTGACCGCGTCCGGCATCAGCTGGCGCAGGCAGTTGTAATGGCCGAAACGGCAGGTGCGGTCGAAGCACGGGCTGCAATCGAGGCCCAAACGGACGATTTCGACGTGCTCGGCCAGCGGCGGGGTAAAGCCCGGGGAGGTCGAACCATAAACCGCCACCAACGGGCGGTTCAGCGCGGCGGCGACATGCATCAGGCCGGAGTCATTGGAGACTACCGAGTCGGCGCAGGACAGCAGGTCGATGGCTTCGGCCAACGAGGTGCCACCGCTCAGATTCACCGCCTCTTCACGCAAGCCGGGAATCAGCCGCGCGCGGATGTCTTCGCCGACCGAGTGATCGTTTTTCGAACCAAACAGCCACACCTGCCAGCCTTCACGAATCCGCGCTTCGGCAACTTTGGCGTAATGCTCGGAGGGCCAGCGCTTGGATTCGCCGAACTCGGCTCCGGGGCAAAGGGCCAACACCGGGCGGTCGAGGCTCAAGCCAAACTTGGCCAGCGCCACTTCGCGGGTGACCGGGTCGATTTGCAAGCTTGGTCGTGGATACGGTTTCGGCAGTTCGGCGTTTGGTTCATAGGCCAGCGCCATGAAACGCTCGATCATCAGCGGATAGCGCGCTTTATCAAGCGTGCGCACGTCGTTGAGCAGGCCATAACGGAACTCGCCGCGCCAGCCGGTGCGTTTCGGGATGCCGGCAAAGAATGGCACCAGCGCCGATTTCAGCGAGTTGGGCAGCAGGATCGCCTGGTCGTACTGGCCGCGCAGGGACTTGCCGATCCGTCGACGGGTCGCCAACTCAAGCGCGCCGTGGCCGAGCGGAAAGCTCAAGGCCTTGCGCACTTCGGGCATGCGCTCAAGGATCGGACGGCTCCACTCGGGGGCCAGCACGTCGATTTCGCATTGCGGGTGGCGTTGCTTGAGACACTGAAACAGTGTCTGTGCCATCACCATGTCACCGACCCAACTGGGCCCAACGATCAGAATATTCATGTGGTTTCCAAAAACGAACCGGGGAGGCCAATGCCTCCCCGCCTCGAGAATTCTACAAACACTGTAGATCTACTGTGGGAGCGAGCTTGCTCGCGATGGGGTCGTCACATTCAACATTATTGTCGTCTGACACTCCGCCATCGCTGGCAAGCCAGCTCCCACAGGGTTTTGCATCCGTTCCAACATCCGCAATTCACCGCAGATCACTGTGGGAGCGAGCTTGCTCGCGATGGGGCGTCACATTCAACATTATTGTCGTCTGACACTCCGCTATCGCTGGCAAGCCAGCTCCCACAGGGTTTTGCATCCGTTCCAACATCCGCAATTCACCGCAGATCACTGTGGGAGCGAGCTTGCTCGCGAAGGGGTCGTCACATTCAACATTATTGTCGTCTGATACTCCGCTATCGCTGGCAAGCCAGCTCCCACAGGGTTTTGCATCCGTTCCAACATCCGCAATTCACCGCAGATCACTGTGGGAGCGAGCTTGCTCGCGAAAGGGCCGGCACAGCCAGCATCAATGTCGCCTGACACTCCGCTATCGCTGGCAAGCCAGCTCCGACAGGGTTTTGCATCCGTTCCAACATCCGCGATTCACCGCAGATCACTGTGGGAGCGAGCTTGCTCGCGAAGGGGTCGTCACATTCAACATTATTGTCGTCTGATACTCCGCTATCGCTGGAAAGCCAGCTCCCACAGGGTTTTGCATACGTTCCAACATCCGCAATTCACCGCAGATCACTGTGGGAGCGAGCTTGCTCGCGAAGGGGTCGTCACATTCAACATTATTGTCGTCTGATACTCCGCCATCGCTGGCAAGCCAGCTCCCACAGGGTTTTGCATCCGTTCCAACATCCGCAATTCACCGCAGATCACTGTGGGAGCGAGCTTGCTCGCGAAAGGGCCGGCACATCCAGCATCAATGTCGCCTGACACTCCGTTTTCGCGAGCAGGCTCGCTCCCACATTTGAATTTCACAGCCCTCACTGGCCTCTTTCAGCTTAGCCCCAGCTCACGCCATATTCGCAAAACCTGTCGCCGTTCTTCGGCAAACTGGTCGCCTGCAATCACCCCGGCGTCCTTCTGCAAGGCCTGCCGGTGGGCGGCGGAGCGGTAGGCTTTATAGGCCTCACGCAACAGACTGGCATCTTCGGCAGGCATCAGCCCTTCGTGCTCCAGCTCTTCCAGAATGCGGATGTTATCGGTCCAGCGCAGCAATGGCGGGTGGCTTTGCGACCACGCCAGGGCCGCGTATTGCACCATAAATTCAATATCGACGATACCTCCGGCGTCCTGCTTGAGGTCGAACGGCGCCGTGGCCTCGAAGGCGTTTGCCGCTGTGCCGGCTGCGGTGCTCTTGCTGCCGAGGTTATCGCGCATCTTCGCGCGCATCTCGCTGACTTCCTGTTTCAGCTTGGCCAGGTCCCGGGTTTTACCCAGTACTTGGGCGCGAACCTTCTCGAAGGCCTGCCCGACATCCTGGCTGCCGACCAGCACCCGCGCCCGCACCAGCGCCTGATGCTCCCAGGTCCAGGCTTCGTTTTCCTGATAGCGGGCGAACGCACCCAGCGAACTCACCAGCAATCCCGACGCACCGGACGGCCGCAAACGCATATCCACTTCATAAAGCTGGCCGGAGTTGGTCTGCGCCGTCAGCAAGTGGATGATCCGCTGCCCCAGCCGCGTGAAGAATTGCGCGCCATCAATCGGTTTCGGGCCATCGGTTTCTGCCTGTGGATCGCCGTCGTGGATGAACACCAGATCGAGGTCCGAACCATGCCCCAATTCCAGGCCGCCGACTTTGCCGTAACCGACAATGATGAACCCGGGATCGCACAACGTACCGTCGGTACGCAACGGCGTGCCGTACTTGGCCACGGTCTGGCGCCAGGCCAGCGCCAGCACTTGCGCAAGAATTGCCTCGGCCAGCCAGGTCAGATAATCGCTGACCTTCATCAGTGGCAAACTGCCGGCGATTTCCGACGCGGCGACGCGCAAGCGGTGGGCCAGTTTGAAATGGCGCAGGGCTTCCATCTGTTGTTCGAGGTCGTCTTCGGGAATCCGCGTCAGACGCTCGCGCAATTCAGCGGCGAGTTCCGGCGCCAATGGCGGTTTGAACAAGCGCCCTTCGTTGAGCAATTCATCGAGCAACAGCGGAAAGCGAGTGATCTGTTCGGCAATCCACGGACTTGCCGCACACAACGTCAACAAGCGACGCAGCGCACCGGGGTTTTCCGTCAGCAACACCAGGTACGCCGAGCGCCGCGCCACCGCTTCAACCAGCGGCAGCACACGCTCCAGCACCAGATCCGGGTTGTCATGCTCAACCGCTTGGGCGATCAGGCGCGGGATGAACAAATCCAGACGTTCGCGTCCCAGACGCTGCATCGCCCGCAGTTGCGGACTGCCGCGCAGCCCGGCCAAGGCCTTCAGCACTTTCGGTGCATCGCTGAAACCGCCCTCCTCCAACTGACGGCAGGCGGCTTCTTCGTCCTGCGCCTCTTCCCACAGCGGCAACCATTCACCGCCAACCACCACTTCGCTTTCGGCGCCCTCTTCCTCATCAGGGTCAGCGATCACCTGCGCGAAGTGCCAAGCCACCCGACCGCGCCAGAACATCAGTTTTTCGTGGAAGGCTTCCCAGTCGGCAAACCCGAGCATGAAGGCGATACGCGCCTGATCCTGAGCGCCATCCGGCAGCATCTGGGTCTGGCGGTCGGCAATCGCCTGGATCGCGTGCTCGGTGTAACGCAGAAATTCATACCCCTCGCGCAACTCGCTGATCACCGCGGGTGGCAGATAACCCTGACCTTCCAGCGTGCTCAACACCTTTAATAGAGGACGCTGTTGCAGGCTCAGATCGCGCCCGCCGTGGATCAGCTGAAAAGCCTGGGCGATGAACTCGACCTCGCGGATCCCACCCGAACCGAGCTTGATGTTGTCGGCCATGCCCTTGCGCCGGACTTCCTGCTGAATAAGCTGCTTCATGGTGCGCAGCGCTTCGATTGCCGAGAAGTCCAGATAACGCCGGTAAACAAACGGCCGCAGCATGTCGAGCAACTGTGCGCCGGCCACTTGATCGCCAGCCACCACACGCGCCTTGATCATCGCGTAGCGTTCCCAGTCGCGACCCTGATCCTGGTAATACTGCTCCAGCGCATTGAAGCTCAGCACCAGCGCGCCCGATGAACCATACGGACGCAGACGCATGTCGACACGGAACACGAAGCCGTCGACGGTCATCGGGTCCAGCGCCTTGATCAGACGCTGGCCCAGACGGATGAAGAATTCCTGATTATCCAGCGCGCGCTTCACGCCAACGGTTTCGCCGCCCTCGGGGTAGGCGAAGATCAGGTCGATGTCCGAGGACAGGTTCAACTCAACCGCGCCGAGCTTGCCCATGCCAAGAATGACCATCTGCTGCGGCAAACCGCTGCGACGCCCGGTCGGCGTGCCGAATTGCTGACAATGGCGGCTGTACAACCATTGATAGGCTTGATCGATGGAGGCATCGGCCATGTCTGACAGATCACGGCAGGTCTGCACGAGATTGGCCTGGCGGGTCAGATCACGCCAGATGATTCGCACCTGATGACGAGCGCGCTGACGGCGCAGGACATGACCGAGCTCATCTTCAGTCTGCGCGGCCGCCACTGCGGCGGCTATTTGCGCGCACAATTCGCCGGGCGCAAACGGCCGATCGAGCTCACCGGACTGCACCAGCGTAAGTAACATCAAAGGGTCACGAACGCTCTGTTCAATGACGAACTCGCTGGCGCCGGTGACGCGGGCAAATTGCGCCCAGCGTTCGGATGTCCAGTTCGAGAAGCCATGATCGTCTTCAAGCGCGGCGACGGCCGTACGGAACGACTGCTCGGATCGAGTGACCAACGGCAGGAGAATGGCGGGCAGTTCGGCAAGCACGGGCAGGGTCATGGTCTATCCTTGATCGGCGTGTAAATGGCCGCTTGTAGTGAACGGTGAAAACCCGCTACCTGAAGGACTGTCGAACAAAAGTTAGAAATAGCTGATATTTCTTTTTCTTTGGCAGCCAGCATCAAACTTTCACCTTTTTCGGATGGCAATCGACCAACCTTAACGATTATTCTCACAACGTAGTCGGAGGCCACAAGCCTTTCATCTGTAGTTTTACTACTCGTCTATACATTCGAAAGGCTGAAATGCCGGAAGATTTGTAGTAAAACTACACGCCGCCGGAACAACCTGTCGGCAATCCAAGAATTTTAAATCGTCTGCCCACAAGGCCAGTCGCAAACTCAGGCAACCGATTCTGGAAGCCTTTCCGCCCTGGAGCAAGCCATGCAAGACCTCGATCCCGTCGAAACCCAGGAATGGCTGGACGCCCTGGAATCGGTTCTCGACAAAGAAGGCGAAGACCGTGCTCACTATCTGATGACCCGTATGGGCGAACTCGCGACCCGCAGCGGCTCGCAGCTCCCTTACGCCATCACCACGCCTTACCGCAACACCATCCCCGTGACCCACGAAGCACGCATGCCTGGCGACCTGTTCATGGAACGCCGCATTCGCTCGTTGGTACGCTGGAACGCGATGGCCATGGTAATGCGTACGAACCTGAAAGATTCTGACCTGGGTGGTCACATCTCCAGCTTCGCTTCCAGTGCGACCCTGTATGACATCGGCTTCAACTACTTCTTCCAGGCCCCGACCGACGAACACGGCGGCGACCTGATCTACTTCCAGGGCCACACCTCGCCAGGCGTTTACGCCCGTGCATTCATGGAAGGCCGCATCACCGAAGACCAGATGAACAACTTCCGCCAGGAAGTAGACGGTCAGGGCCTGTCGTCCTACCCGCACCCTTGGCTGATGCCTGATTTCTGGCAGTTCCCGACCGTATCGATGGGTTTGGGTCCGATCCAGGCGATCTACCAGGCACGTTTCATGAAGTACCTGGAAGCTCGTGGCTTCATCCCGGAAGGCAAGCAGAAAGTCTGGTGCTTCCTGGGCGACGGCGAGTGCGACGAACCAGAATCCCTGGGCGCCATCTCCCTGGCTGGCCGCGAGAAGCTCGACAACCTGATCTTCGTCATCAACTGCAACCTGCAGCGCCTCGACGGCCCGGTTCGCGGTAACGGCAAGATCATCCAGGAACTCGAAGGCGTGTTCCGCGGTGCTCAGTGGAACGTGACCAAAGTCATCTGGGGCCGTTTCTGGGACCCACTGCTGGCCAAAGACGTCGACGGCATCCTGCAACGTCGTATGGATGAAGTCATCGACGGCGAGTACCAGAACTACAAAGCCAAAGACGGCGCGTTCGTGCGTGAACACTTCTTCAACTCGCCAGAACTCAAGGCGATGGTTGCCGATCTGTCCGACGACGAGATCTGGAAACTCAACCGTGGCGGCCACGACCCTTACAAGGTCTATGCGGCGTACCACGAAGCGGTCAACCACAAAGAACAGCCAACCGTCATCCTGGCCAAGACCATCAAGGGTTATGGCACCGGTGCCGGCGAAGCGAAAAACACTGCGCACAACACCAAGAAAGTCGATGTCGACAGCCTGAAGTTGTTCCGCGATCGCTTCGACATCCCGGTCAAGGACGAAGAGCTGGAGAACCTGCCGTTCTTCAAGCCAGAGGCAAACAGCGCCGAAGCCCGCTACCTGAGCGAGCGCCGCACTGCACTGGGCGGTTTCGTGCCACAGCGCCGCGCCAAGTCTTTCGACATTCCTACACCGCCACTCGATACCCTCAAGGCGATCCTCGACGGCTCGGGCGACCGTGAAATCTCCACCACCATGGCTTTCGTGCGGATCCTCGCGCAACTGGTCAAGGACAAGGAAATCGGCTCGCGCATCGTGCCGATCATCCCGGACGAAGCCCGTACCTTCGGTATGGAAGGCATGTTCCGTCAGTTGGGCATCTACTCGTCCGTCGGCCAGCTCTACGAGCCAGTCGATAAAGACCAGGTGATGTTCTACAAGGAAGACAAAAAGGGCCAGATCCTCGAAGAAGGCATCAACGAAGCGGGCGCCATGAGCTCCTTCATCGCTGCCGGTACTTCGTACTCCAGCCACAACCAGCCAATGCTGCCGTTCTACATCTTCTACTCGATGTTCGGTTTCCAGCGTATTGGCGACCTGGCTTGGGCAGCAGGCGACAGCCGTACCCGTGGCTTCCTGATCGGCGGTACCGCGGGCCGGACCACCCTGAACGGTGAAGGCCTGCAACACGAAGACGGTCACAGCCACATCCTGGCCGCGACCATCCCGAACTGCCGCACCTTTGATCCAACCTACGGCTACGAGCTGGCGGTGATCATTCAGGACGGCATGAAGAAGATGACCGAAGAGCAGCAGGACGTTTTCTACTACATCACCGTGATGAACGAGTCCTACCAGCAACCCGCCATGCCGGCCGGTGCAGAGGAAGGCATCATCAAGGGCATGTACCTGCTCGAAGAAGACACCCGCGAAGCAGCACACCACGTACAGCTGATGGGCTCCGGCACCATCCTGCGCGAAGTGCGTGAAGCGGCGAAGATCCTGCGTGAAGAGTTCAACGTCGGCGCCGACGTGTGGAGCGTCACCAGCTTCAACGAATTGCGTCGCGACGGCCTGGCCGTAGAGCGCAGCAACCGCCTCAAGCCTGGCCAGAAGCCTCAGAAGAGCTACGTTGAAGAGTGCCTGAGCGGCCGTAAAGGTCCGGTCATTGCCTCTACCGACTACATGAAGCTGTTCGCCGAGCAGATCCGTCAGTGGGTACCGTCCAAGGAATTCAAGGTCCTGGGCACCGACGGTTTCGGCCGCAGCGACAGCCGCAAGAAACTGCGTCATTTCTTCGAAGTCGACCGTCATTTCGTGGTGTTGGCAGCCCTGGAAGCACTGGCTGACCGTGGTGATATCGAACCCAAGGTTGTGGCTGAAGCCATCACCAAGTTCGGCATCGACCCGGAAAAACGCAACCCACTGGACTGCTGAGGAGACATTTTGTGAGCGAACTCATTCGCGTACCTGACATCGGCAGCGGTGAAGGTGAAGTAATTGAACTGTTTGTGAAGGTCGGCGACCGTATCGAAGCCGACCAGAGCATCCTGACCCTGGAATCGGACAAGGCCAGCATGGAAGTGCCGGCCCCGAAAGCCGGCGTCATCAAAAGCCTGAAAGTGAAGCTGGGCGACCGCCTGAAAGAAGGCGACGAACTGCTGGAGCTGGAAGTCGAGGGCGCCGCTGAAGCCCCTGCGCCTGCCGCGGCGCCTGCTGCAAAAGCTGAAGCCAAACCGGCTGCCGCTCCTGCTGCTGCCGCGCCAGCCGCTGCCCCTGCTGCCGCTTCGGTTCAGCAAGTGCACGTGCCGGACATCGGTTCGTCGGGCAAGGCGCAGATCATCGAGATCCAGGTCAAGGTCGGCGACACCGTCGAAGCTGATCAATCGCTGATCACCCTTGAATCCGACAAGGCGAGCATGGAAATCCCGTCGCCTGCCGCTGGTGTGGTCAAGGCCATCAGCGTCAAGCTCAACGACGAAGTGGGTACCGGCGACCTGATTCTGGATCTGGAAGTGGCGGGTGCTGCGGCCCCTGCTGCTGCCGCTCCGGCTCAGGCTGCTGCGCCAGCCGCTGCTGCTGCGCCTGCCCCGGCAGCCGCGCCAGCTGCACCGGTGGCCGACAGCGTTCAGGACATCCACGTGCCGGACATCGGTTCGGCCGGCAAGGCCAAGATCATCGAAGTGTTGGTCAAGGCTGGCGACACCGTCGAAGCTGATCAATCGCTGATCACGCTGGAGTCCGACAAGGCGAGCATGGAAATCCCGTCGCCTGCCGCTGGTGTGGTCGAAAGCGTTTCCATCAAGCTGGATGACGAAGTCGGCACCGGCGACCTGATTCTGAAGCTGAAAGTCAAAGGCGCGGCGCCTGCTGCTGCCCCGGCTCCAGCTGCCGCTGCCGCTGCAAGTGCTCCGGCACCTGCCGCTGCTGCCCCGGCTGCCGCTGCACCTGCACCCGCTGCTGCCGCACCAGCCGCCGCCCCGGCCAAGCCGGGCGCGAAAGTTCACGCCGGCCCAGCCGTGCGTCAACTGGCCCGCGAATTCGGCGTTGAGCTGAACGCAGTCGGCGCCAGCGGTCCGCACGGTCGTATTCTGAAAGAAGACGTGCAGGTTTACGTCAAAGCGATGATGCAGAAGGCCAAGGAAGCTCCGGCCGCTGCTGCTGGCGCTACCGGTGGTGCGGGCATCCCGCCGATCCCGGTCGTCGACTTCAGCCGTTTCGGCGAAATCGAAGAAGTGCCGATGACTCGCCTGATGCAAATCGGTGCGTCGAGCCTGCACCGCAGCTGGCTGAATATTCCGCACGTGACCCAGTTCGATTCGGCTGATATCACTGAGCTGGAAGCGTTCCGCGTCGCCCAGAAAGCCGTTGCAGAGAAGGCCGGCGTCAAGCTGACCATCCTGCCGCTGCTGCTCAAGTCGTGCGCGCACATGCTCAAGGAGCTGCCGGACTTCAACAGTTCGCTGGCACCAAGCGGCAAGGCGATCATCCGCAAGAAGTACATCAACATCGGCTTCGCCGTCGACACCCCGGATGGCCTGCTGGTACCGGTCATCAAGAACGTCGACCAGAAGAGTCTGTTGCAACTGGCAGCCGAAGCCGCTGCACTGGCCGCCAAAGCCCGCGACAAGAAGCTTACCGCTGACGACATGCAAGGCGCCTGCTTCACCATTTCCAGCCTCGGCCACATTGGCGGCACCGGCTTCACGCCGATCGTCAACGCGCCGGAAGTGGCGATCCTCGGTGTTTCCAAGGCAACCATCCAGCCAGTCTGGGACGGCAAAGCCTTCCAGCCGAAACTGATGCTGCCGCTGTCGCTGTCCTACGATCACCGTGTGATCAACGGCGCTGCTGCCGCACGCTTCACCCAGCGTCTGGGCAGCCTGCTGGCGGACATCCGCACCATCCTGCTGTAATCCAGACGGCCCTCCGGCGACGGAGGGCCGATTGTGCTCCACGTTTTCGAGCGCCACACGCTCGTACCTCAACCCCGTCAATTGGCGGGGCTTTTTTTTGCCTGACATAAACCAGGCTTCGTGTTTTTCCTACAAGTTGCGCTGACATCGGCCACGACTCCAGTCAACTTTACGCCGCCTTATTCATTCAACTTACAACTAACCTTGGCCCAGCAAGTTCATTAATCGAACTTGACACTAAAACCTATTCAGCAATTCATTCGAATGGATTCGAAATGCTAAAACCCACTATCGGCCCGATTATCGGCCATGTAACAACTGATCATGCACGCCTGTTTATCCGCGGCGACCGCCAGGACAACGCCACCGTGTTTGCCGGTATACGTTATCGCCCCGCCGACACACAACAATGGTCTAACGGTATTTTCGCCAAACTGAGCGAACTGCGAGATATGTCGGAAGTGTTCGCACTCAACAACTTGAGCAGCGATACGGAATACGAATATCAGGCAGGCTGGTTCAGCCCGATGAATCCGGTTCATACCCAGGACTCGGTGGCAGAACTGCCCCTGCAGTGGCCTCGGGAGATCTATCGTCTGCGCACCCGCTCAACAGCAAAGCACGCAAGGGCCTACATTGTCGGCTCCTGCCGCTACTTGCGCATGACCGCCGGCATTGCTTCCTTGCCCCAGTTGGGCGACCGGATTTTCGCGTCCATCAACCAATTGATCGAGGGCGCACAACCCCCGATCAGCGCCACGCTAATGACCGGCGATCAAATTTATGTCGACGACATGAACCTGTTCGCACCGGATCGCGAATACAAGGACATACTCAGCAAATACCGCGCGGCTTTCTCGCAACCCAATATAAAGCGATTGATGTCCAGCACTTCGACTTACATGATTCTCGACGACCATGAAATTGAAGATAACTGGCCGGCCAATGCCAGCAAGTCCGACAGCGCGTTATATCGCAATGCCATGGCGGCCTATGAGTTGTATCAAGCCAGTCACAGCCCGGTGCATCCGCTGACAACTAACGGCCAGATTAATCGCGCTGTACTTGAGCATTACTGGTATCAATTCAGTGACGGTGATATCGAATGGTTCGTGACCGACAGCCGCACCCGACGCAACTTGTCGCCCGAGGACCGACGCATTCTCGATGAAGCTCAAGAACACGCGCTGCTGAAATGGCTGATCAACAGTCCGGCGCGGGTGAAGTTCGTCGTGACCAGCGTGATGTTCTACCCGGATCGCAAACAACCTGACGGCGATGCGTGGCAAGCCTTCCCGGAACAGCGCCTGCGCCTTCTGGAAACCCTTCGCACCCGGCGGATCAAAAACGTAGTGTTCGTTTCGGGCGACGTGCACGGCTCGCTGACTGCGCGTCTGACCCACAGCGAAGATCCGGACTTTGAGGTTCACACCATCGTTTCCTCGCCACTGTGCAACAGCAAATTGCTCCCCTACGCCAAAGCCTCGACTTTTATGCTCGATCAACCGCTGGTGCGTACAGCGACGGGGGACTATCGGCATGAACTGACCAGCACGGTGGTCAGTGAAGACAACTTTGCCCACGTGGTGGTCGAAGCCGATCAGATTCTGGTCAATTACCATGATCGGGATGGCAAGCAGCTACAGTCGATTGCCATAAAACTGCGTTAAACCTTGAAAGATCGCAGCTTGGGCAGCGCCTGCAAAGGTCAAATGTCCCTGTAGCAACTGTCGCAAGCTGCGATCAATCGTTCTTTTCCGACAGACACTGGAGAAATGCCCCGCGCGGCCGACACATTCTTATAGCACTTGGCCTTCATCACTCTTGTCAGTCAGTGCCGCAATGATGCAACCTTGCCGCAAGCAACAGTAAAGAGGGCGAGAGCCCAGCGCGTTCAGCATATTTCCAAGCGAGTTTCCCTCCATGAAGAGCCAACCCGATGCCGCCAGCCGTATGGTGGCCGAGGTAGTGACGCAATTGCCGGTGCCCTCGCGGCTCGGCATGCTGCGTTTCGAGCGCTTGAATGAAGCCAGCTGGGCAATGCTGTTTCTTGATCCCAATTGCGAACGTCAATTCGGTCAACCGGCCGTCGAGCTGTGTGCTCTGGTCGGCTCGCCTTACGCCAGCCTGATGGAGCCGGAAGCGCGCTATCAGTTGCACGACACAATCCAACTGCAACTCGGTGCCAGCCCGCATTATCTGGTGCGTTACACGCTGCACACCCCTGCCGGTGCGTTGTCCATCCTGGAACTCGGCGAAGCCTACAAGCAGCACAATCGGCACTTGCTGCGCGGCTATCTGCTGGCGGTCGATAACGTATTCGGCGAAACGCCGCTGCCGCCCTCAGTTGATCTCGAAACCCAGAATTCGCGCCTGCAAATCGCCCTCGAACTCAACCAGCGTGCCCAGCAGGAACAACTGCAGCATCTGGAGCGGGTGCGTGCCCAGCAGGATCTGATTCTGCTGCTCGCCCGCCAGCGCTACAGCACGCACAACTCGCTGCAAGAAGCCGCCGAACTGATCACCCGCTGCGCCTGCGATATCTATGAAATCGACTGCGCCAGCCTGTGGAATCTTGAAGGCCAGCAACTGCTGCCGATCTCGGCTTACCACCGCGCGACCCAGGAATACATTATCCCGGACGCGATCGACATCAGCGGCTTCCCTGATTACATGGACGCCCTGCACAGCAGCCGCGCCATCGACGCACACAATGCCATGCGTGACCCGCGCACCCGCGAGATGGCCGAAGCGCTTCGCCCGCGCGACGTCAACGCCATGCTCGACGCCAGCATCCGCGTCGACGGCCATGTGGTCGGTGTGCTGTGTCTGGAGCAGACCGGCGTCACCCGTGCCTGGCAGTCTGATGAAATCGCCTTTGCCGGTGAACTGGCCGACCAGTTCGCCCAAGTCATCAACAACCACAACCGGCGCACCGCCACCAGCGCCCTGCACCTGTTCCAGCGTGCGGTCGAGCAAAGCGCCAATGCCTTTTTGCTGGTCAATTGCGACGGCGTGGTGGAGTACGTCAACCCGAGCTTCACCGCGATCACCCAGTACACCACCGAGGAAGTCCACGGCCAGCGCCTGTCGGAACTGCCGGCCCTGGAAAACCTCAGCGAGCTGCTGTTCGACGCGCCCTCGGCGCTGGCCAAGAGCAACAGCTGGCAGGGCGAATTCAAGAGCCGCCGGAAAAACCTCGAACCGTACTGGGGGCAGTTGTCGATCTCCAAGGTTTACGGCGACAACCGTGAGCTGACCCATTACATCGGCATCTACGAAGACATCACCCAGACCAAACTGGCGCAGCAGCGCATTGAACGTCTGGCGTACACCGACAACCTGACCAACCTCGGCAACCGCCCGGCGTTCATCCGCAACCTCGACGAACGCTTCGCCCGCGATAGCGATACTCCGATCAGCCTGCTGCTGGTGGACATCGACAACTTCAAGCGCATCAACGACAGCCTTGGCCACCAGACCGGCGACAAACTGCTGATCAGTCTGGCCCGGCGGTTGCGCAACAGCCTGAGCTCGAGCGGCAGCCTTGCCCGGTTCGCCAGTAACGAATTCGCGGTGCTGCTCGACGACACCGACCTTGAGGTCGGCCAGCAGATCGCCAGCCAACTGCTGATGACCCTCGACAAACCGATGTTCGTCGACAACCAGTTGATCAGCGTCACCGGTTCCGTGGGCCTTGCCTGCGCGCCCCTGCACGGCCGCGACCCACAAACCCTGATGCGTAACGCCGGTTTGGCCCTGCACAAGGCCAAGGCCAACGGTAAACATCAGGTGCAAGTCTTCACCGAAGCGCTGAACGCCGAGGCCAGCTACAAGCTGTTCGTCGAGAACAACCTGCGGCGCGCCCTGACCCAGAACGAACTGGACGTGTTCTACCAGCCCAAGCTGTGCCTGCGCAGTGGTCGCTTGCTGGGGATGGAAGCGCTGTTGCGCTGGAATCATCCGGAGCGCGGCATGATTCGTCCGGACCAGTTCATCAGCGTCGCCGAAGAAACCGGCCTGATCATTCCGATCGGCAAATGGATCGCCCGTCAGGCCTGCCGCATGAGCAAAGGGTTGACCGCTGCCGGCCTGGGCAATCTGCAAGTGGCGATCAATCTGTCGCCCAAGCAGTTCTCCGATCCGGATCTGGTCGCGTCCATCGCCAACATCCTCAAGGAAGAAGCGCTGCCGGCCAATCTGCTGGAGCTGGAACTGACCGAAGGCCTGCTGCTGGAAGCCACCGAAGACACGCACCTGCAACTCGATCAACTCAAGCGCCTGGGCCTGACCCTGGCCATGGATGACTTCGGCACCGGCTACTCGTCGCTCAGCTACCTGAAGAAATTCCCGATCGACGTCATCAAGATCGATCGCAGCTTCATCCACGAAATCCCCGACAACCAGGACGACATGGAAATCACCTCTGCGGTGATCGCCATGGCCCACAACCTGAAACTCAAGGTCGTGGCCGAAGGCATCGAGACCGCCGAGCAACTGGCGTTCCTGCGCCGCCATCGTTGCGATGTGGGTCAAGGCTACCTGTTCGACCGGCCGATCCCCGGCGCCGAACTGATCCAGGCCCTGAAACGCTACCCGCGCGGCCCGCTCTGCCTGTAAACCCTTCTCGCCAACACTGCAGCTCCTACATTGGGTAGTGCGCATCCGGATAGCTTTGGGCACACTGGCGGTCTACTTTTTTACATCCCATCCTGACTGAGAGGAACGATCATGGTTCTGCGCTCGGAAATTCTGGTGAACAAAAACGTGCTCCCGACTAAAGAACAAGCTCTGCCCGGCCGCGAAACCGCGATGACCCTGCCTGAAAAGCACTTTGTCTTCGAAGAAACCCCGCTGCTCGGCCCGTTTTTCCAGGACGTCGATTTCGCAATCTTCGGTCTGGGCTGCTTCTGGGGCGCCGAACGTCGCTTCTGGCAGCGCGAAGGCGTGGTCAGCACGGTGGTGGGTTATGCCGGTGGCTTCACGCCGAACCCCACTTACGAAGAAGTCTGCTCAGGCCTGACCGGCCATGCCGAAGTGGTGCTGGTGGTGTATGACAAGGCGCAAGTCAGCTACGAGGAACTGCTGGCGATGTTCTGGGAACTGCACAACCCGACTCAGGGCATGCGTCAGGGCAACGACATCGGCACGCAGTACCGCTCGGTGATCTACGCGACCTCGCCAGAGCAACTGGATGCCGCGCTGGAGAGCAAGGCGACCTATCAGGCTGAACTGTCGAAAGCGGGCCTGGGTGAAATCAGCACCGAGATCGAACAGGCACCGACCGTGTACTTTGCCGAGACGTATCACCAGCAGTACCTGGCGAAAAACCCGGAAGGCTACTGCGGGATTGGCGGCACCGGCGTGTGCATGCCACCGAGTCTGGCAGGCAACTAACCCCAAAAGCATCGCGGGCAAGCCCGCTCCCACAGGTTTAGCGCCGATATCAAAATGGCGCATGACCCTGTGGGAGCGGGCTTGCCCGCGATGGCGTCCGATCAAACGCCACTGAACTTACAGATCAGCTCTCGGCAATCAGCCAATCCATCTGCCACCCGCCCTGGGTCTGGCCCAGTTTTTTGGACAACCACGGCAGCAGCTCACGCAATTCTTCCTCCAGCCCCCACGGCGGATTGGCAATCGCCATCCCCGAGCCGTTCAGGCTGTTCGGCGTATCCAATGGATGCACCAGCAACTCCACGCGCAACAATTTCGGCGCGCCAGTACCGGCCAGGTCCTGGTAGAAACGGCGCAAGGCACGCTGATCTTTCACCGGGTACCAGATCGCCGCCACGGTTTGACGCATCCGGCCAATGGCCTCTTTCATCGACGCCGCGCAACGTTGCATTTCATCGAGCTGTTCGAACGGCGGATCAATCAACATCACCGCGCGCTTCTCCTGCACCGGCAACATCGCCCGCGCAACATGCCAGCCCTCACCCAGATGCACTTTCACCCGGCGATCGCCGGCCATGTTGTCTTTGAGCAGCACGCCGTCTTCAGGGTGCTTCTCGTTGAGCATTACCCGATCCTGCGGCCGGGTCAGACGCCGCGCCAGCTCCGGCGAACCCGGGTAGTAGCGCAACTGGCCATCCGGGTTCATCTCGTGCAGCACTTTCATGTAGTCGGCGGTCAGCGCCGGCAGGTCCGGTTGATCCCACAAGCGCGCAATGCCTTCCAGGTACTCGCCGGTACGGTTGGCCTGATCGCCCTGCAAGTCATACAGACCAATGCCGGCGTGGCTGTCGAGATAGGCAAACGGCTGCTCCTTGCGCGACATCAGGGCGATGAGGCGGGTCAAGGTCAGGTGTTTGAACACATCGGCGTGATTGCCGGCATGGAAGGCGTGACGATAATTCATGATTGCTCCTGCGAAGGCCGCGAAGTTTACCTTTTACCGGGCGGCAAGTCAGGGGGTGGCGGCCGAGCGGGCAAAAGCCTTCCCTCACCCTAACCCTCTCACGGAGGGAGAGGGGACTGACGGTGGTGATCTTGCGAGTTACATCGACCTGAAAGATCAACGTGATCTCAGGCTTGGCCAATCGTAGATCGCCGCAGGAGTCGCAAGTCGGCGTACATCACCCATACAACTCGGTCAGTCCCCTCTCCCTCTGGGAGAGGGTTAGGGGCTCTTGCTTTTATGGCATCGCACGCAACCGCTTGCCGATGACATCCAGCACATCACAGCCGTCGCGCAGCGGAATCACGCAGAGCTGGGCGAAGTCGCTGAGGATGACGGAGTCGCATTCGACCGAGCCGCGCATGCACATGTTTTCCAGGACCTGGATCACGGCGCGCAGGCGATGGTTGGCGGCGTCCAGGAGGATGTCCAGGGGGACGTGGGTGTCGATGAACAGGGTGGGCATATCGCTGCAATTGCCGGTCAGGGCCATGAAGCGGTTGTCAGGATGGGGGATGATTTTTTCGTAGGGTGGATCGGGATGCAAAGTCGTCATTTTGTTAGCTCCATGATTGATGAACGTGAGCAGCCAAACGCACCTTCCTACAGGTTTGGGTGGCAGCTGTGCGCAAGAGTAGGAACCGAGCAATCATGGACCTCGGTCACGCCGAAGCGTGTCCCGCGCACAGCCGCCGCGAACGATCTTACGGACTTGAATCAAGTGCCGCAAAAATCCAACCGACTGCGACTCCATGAAAGCGAGGGTTCCTACACCCTGTCACCACTCTCGCAGTGACAACGAAAAGCCTACCCCTGCAACCCAACGCCCACCAGTTCATGAAAACCGCCGCAACTCGAAGGAAACGTCCGAGGCCTTCGCCCAGAAATCTCACACCGACTCTGCCAGCAAAAACTCCAATAACGCCGATTGCGACGATTCTTCCGACACTGCAACCCGGAAAAACTGCCTGACCTTGCAGCGCAGAACAGCCTCGGGAAATGCCTCGTACAACGCCGGATGTTCCTCGCTCAGCCATTGCACAGCATTGCTGACCTGAACCTCATCACCACTCACAGCCAATACCGAGTCAGGCACCGTCCACCAAGGAAACACCCGCCCCGAAACCTGCGCCCTGCCCCCGATATCAACAGGCTGACCATTGATGAGTCCGCGCGCGACCACCGGCAACAACTGCGCCGATTCCACTTCTTCAGACTGCAGGATCGGCAACAAGAACCGTCCATCCCAGAAGCGGAAAAACACAGCCTTCCCGTCCGGCATCAACACTTGCGTCAGGCTGCGAAAATGCTCGACCACCACCTCAAGACTCGCCGAAGAAACCGCCAACCACCCCCAGTCGCGGGACTCGGTTGTCGCCACCCAATCCAGAAACTCACTGTCCGCCGCGACAATTCCCACGAAGGGCATCACCGCATCCCACTCGGCGTAGATCGTGTCCGCCCAAGCCGGGCTCGGCGCCAACTGCATCGGCGGCTTGGCAGCGCTGGCATTGCTGAAGATCGCGAACAACTGCTCCGACGTTTTCAGCGGCTCACGCGCCAGCCATGCGTGCGGGTCAAGACATTCAGGCTGCACAAACACCTTCCTTGCAGCGCTCACACTCTTCGCAGAATGGCGCGTCACCTTTGAAACTCATGATCTGCGCGGCCGTCAGCATCGCTGCCGGGGCCGCCACCAAATTTTCCGGCAGCCCCGGCACACTCGGCGCCGCATTCATCGCCGCCATCGGCGCACCACCCACCACAATCGGCACGCTGCTGAAAATTCCGCCGGGGCCGATGTTGATCCACTGCCCGCCCGCCTGAATCGTCGCGCTGGCGCCGCCATTAATCACCACTTGCTGGCCGGCGCTGACGTGGAATTGCGCACTGGCGCTGGTCGCCTGATTCCTCACGCGGATATGCCGATCGCCAACGACGGTCAGATGATCGTCCTGCCTCACTTCAGTCTGGCGCTGGCCGTGGGTGATGCGTTGTTCGTCAGCCTTCAGCTCATGCCTGGCGATGCCGGTGACGATGATGCTGCGCTGGTTGTCGACCTGCACTTGTTGATCATTCAACACATGCTGAGTCCAGTTGCGCTGGGCGCGCAGGTAAATTTCCTCGGCGCCTTTTTTGTCTTCAATGCGCAGTTCGTTGTAGCCACCGCCGCCGGGGCTGCTCTGGCTGCGAAAGATGCTGCGGGTCTTGTCCGCTGGCAGATCCAGTGGCACCGGGGTCGCTGCGTTTGGCAGACACCCCATCACCAGCGGTTTATCCGCGTCGGCATCGATGAAACCGACCAGCACTTCCATGCCGACCCTTGGAATCAACACGCTGCCATAACGATCGTGAGCCCAGCCAGTGGCAACTCGCAGCCAGCAACTGGCGTGTTCGTTGAACTCGCCGTCGCGATCCCAGGCCAGTTGCACCTTGACCCGACCGTATTCGTCGCAATGGATTTCGCTGTCCTGCGGCCCGGTGACGACGGCCGGTTGATAGCCGAGCATCCGTGGCTTTTCCGGCCCCAAGGCTGGACGAAAGAACACGTCCCACGGCGTCGCGAGAAAGGTATTACGGTAACCACGGAATTCTTCCCCATCGCTGGTCACCGATTCCTCCAGCACTTGCGGCTGCCGACCACGGTGTTCGATGGCGGTGAGCAACCACAGATCATTCCATACCTGACGCGGATGCCCGGTCAGTTGCAGGAAATGTCCACAAGCCAGTGCGGATTCATCGCTGATGCCTTCGGCTTGACGGTAATCGGCGATATGGCGCTCAAGTGCACGCTGGGCGAGGTGCTTGCCGGTTTCACGGTCGTTGAATTGGCCGGGAAAGCGGTAATCCTCAAGCACAGGGTTCTGTTCGCCGTCGATGCGACTCTGCAGTTGCAAGCGCGGCTTCTCGAAATTGTAGTCGCGCCGGGTGACCACACTGGTACGGGTTTGCACGCGAACATTGAAGCGCTGAATCGCCGGCGCCCCGCCTGCCATGCCAGTGCCCGGCAAATAAAGGGTCGGCTCGGCCAGGCGCGGGAACACCGTTTGATCGTCGCCGAACACCAAGAGATGGCCTTCGGGACTGTGTTGAAAATGGTAGTGAATGCCGACTTCGGCGCACAGGCGCTGGATAAACGCGAGATCACTCTCTGCGTATTGCACGCAATATTCGCGCACCGGGTATTCGCTGCCGAGGCGAAATTCGAAGGCGTCGCGCAGGATCGCGTGGTCCTTGAGCACCTGCGCAACGATCTGCGGCACGCTCTGGTGCTGAAATATCCGCTGATTGATGCGGTGCCCGAGGTACGTCAGACGCGGGACAAGGCTCAGGTGATAACGAGTAAGACGTTTCCCGGAATCGCCCTGTCCGACCTGATAGATCTGACCGTGAATACCGGCACCATCCGCATCAAAGCTCAGAAACGCCTGACCGTGCAGCAGGCTTTCGAGCTCCAGGTCCGGCCGCTCACTGACCAGTTCCAGCTCGAAACGAAAGGGTTGGCTGATGGCTTCCGTGCCCGTGAACTCAAGGACTTTGAGGTCGTGCGAGGCGCCTTCGAGGGTCAACGTGAAACGCGGTTGATTGGCAGGCGCGAACATCCGATGTCTCTCTGCAAATGAAGGGCGGGCGATTCTGCATGAGAGGCAAGGGAGGCTGGGTGGGTGACGGAAAAATCAGATTTGCCCTACTTTGACTGTCTAAATGCCCTACTCAAATTGCCGCATCCAACTACAGACAGATCCCTCGAACCCTGCACCGAACCCCGTGGGAGCTGGCTTGCCAGCGAAGTGGCCAGCACATTTAACAGATGCAGTGACTGACAAGCCGCCATCGCTGGCAAGCCAGCTCCCACAGGGTGTTCCAGTGTTCTATAGAAATCACTGGCACAAAAAAACGGCCCGCCTCTTTATGGGAGACGAGCCGTTTTTAGTGAGCCTCAGCTCAGAACAATCACTTGTTCAGGTTGTAATCTTTTTCAGCTGCTTCGAAACGCTGCACCATGCCAGCCGTCGGCGTACCGAGCTTGCTGACGATGTAGATGACCAGGCTGGCGAGGATGAAGCCCGGGATGATTTCGTACAGACCCATCACGTCCAGCTGCTTCCAGGCGACCACGGTGATCGCGCCGACCAGAATACCGGCCAGTGCGCCGTCACGGGTCATGCCTTTCCAGACTACCGAGATCAACACAACTGGACCGAATGCTGCACCGAAACCGGCCCAGGCATAGCTGACCAGACCCAGCACCTGGTTTTTCGGGTTAGCGGCCAGTGCGATGGCGACCAGTGCAACCAGCAACACCATGGCGCGACCGACCCAGACCAGCTCTTTCTGCGAAGCGGTCTTGCGAATGAACGCCTTGTAGAAGTCTTCGGTCAGGGCGCTCGAGCACACCAGCAATTGGCAGCTCAGGGTGCTCATGACGGCAGCCAGAATGGCCGACAGCAGCACACCGGCAACCCATGGGTTGAACAGCAGTTTGGCCAGTTCGATGAACACGCGTTCGTTGTTCTCGGTCACAGGACCCGCTACTTCCGGGTGCGCCGAGAAGTAAGCAATACCGAAGAAGCCCACAGCGACGGTGCCGCCCAGGCACAGGATCATCCAGGCCATGGAAATGCGACGCGCCTTGGCAATCGATTTGACCGAATCAGCGGCCATGAAACGCGCAAGGATGTGTGGCTGGCCGAAGTAGCCCAGACCCCAGCCCAGCAGCGAGATGATGCCGATGAAGGACGTGCCTTTGAGCATGTCGAAGTTGCTTGGATCTTGTGCTTCGATCGCCAGGAAGGTGGTATCGACGCCGCCGGTGGCCAGCAGCACGATGATCGGCGTCAGGATCAGCGCGAAGATCATCAGCGTGGCTTGGACGGTGTCAGTCCAGCTCACCGCGAGGAAACCACCGACGAAGGTGTAGGCAATCGTTGCCGCAGCACCGGCCCACAGCGCCGTCTCGTAGGTCATGCCGAAAGTGCTTTCGAACAGACGGGCGCCAGCGACGATGCCCGAAGCGCAGTAAATGGTGAAGAACACCAGAATCACAACGGCCGAGATAATCCGCAGCAGGCCGCTTTTGTCTTCGAAACGGCTGGAGAAGTAGTCCGGCAGGGTCAGTGCATCGCCGTTGTGCTCGGTCTGCACACGCAGACGGCCGGCAACGAACAGCCAGTTCAGGTAGGCACCGATGATCAGGCCAATGGCGATCCAGCTTTCGGAAAGACCAGACATATAGATGGCGCCCGGCAGGCCCATCAACAACCAGCCACTCATGTCGGAGGCACCGGCAGACAGTGCGGTCACGACGCTGCCCAGGCTACGGCCGCCCAGAATGTAGTCAGAAAGGTTGTTGGTGGAGCGATAGGCCATGAGACCGATCAGCACCATTGCTGCGATGTAGATCACGAATGTGATCAGGGTTGGATTACTTACGCTCATTGAGTTACGCCCTGGCTTTGTTTTTATGTAGCGGCGGTGGTGAACCGCTCGCAAACGACGACGTTTGGCAGACGATCCGGGATCCCGCGCATTTAGGACTGATGTTTCCCCAGGAAAGCCATCAGCCGGGTGCATCGGGTATTCCGGTTGCACCTTGGGCGCGAATGCTATGCAACAAATCAAATAAGGTGCAACCAGTTTCGCCAGAATAAGTTGCACCTAGTCGGATTTATCGAAGAAGACCCCGTTTTTGCTCCCTTTTGTAACAGTTATGGCCTTTTGCTAGAAGCAAAAGCACCAAACAGGAGCAGCACTTTCGTACCAGAAATTATTTCCTGACGAGCTGCCTATAATTCCGACAAAAAAAGGGTTGCACCCGGTTGCACCTCTTTCGGTGCACGGCTAATCTTGCGGCCAGCTGATGCCACGCAACTGTGGCAACCATGAGGATAAAAATATGGCTACCACCACCCTTGGGGTCAAACTTGATGACCCGACCCGCGAGCGCCTGAAGGCCGCCGCAACCTCGATTGATCGCACACCGCACTGGCTGATCAAGCAGGCAATTTTCAATTACCTGGAAAAACTCGAGGGTGGTGCAACCCTGACCGAGCTGAACGGTTTGACCGCCAAGGACGCCGACGACTCGGGCGAAGTCCACAACGATCACGCCCACCAGTGCTTCCTTGAATTCGCTGAAAGCATTCTGCCGCAATCGGTGCTGCGCGCCTCCATCACTGCCGCTTACCGTCGCCCTGAGCCGGAAGTGGTACCGATGCTGATCGAGCAGGCTCGCCTGCCGGTCGCAATGGCCGAAGCCACCAACAAACTCGCTGCGTCCATCGCAGAAAAACTGCGCAACCAGAAAAGTGCCGGCGGTCGTGCAGGCATTGTTCAAGGTCTGTTGCAGGAATTTTCCCTGTCGTCCCAGGAAGGCGTGGCGCTGATGTGCCTGGCCGAAGCGCTGCTGCGTATCCCGGACAAGGGCACTCGCGATGCGCTGATCCGCGACAAGATCAGCACCGGCAACTGGCACCCGCACCTGGGCAACAGCCCGTCGCTGTTCGTCAACGCCGCTACCTGGGGTCTGCTGCTGACCGGCAAACTGGTGTCGACGCACAACGAAGCCGGCCTGACTTCTTCCTTGAGCCGCATCATCGGCAAGAGCGGCGAGCCGATGATCCGCAAGGGCGTCGACATGGCCATGCGCCTGATGGGCGAGCAGTTCGTGACTGGCGAAACCATCGCCGAAGCACTGGCCAACGCGAGCAAGTTTGAAGCCAAGGGCTTCCGCTATTCCTATGACATGCTCGGTGAAGCAGCGCTGACCGAACACGACGCGCAAAAGTACCTGGCGTCGTACGAACAAGCGATCCACTCGATCGGCAAAGCCTCTCACGGTCGTGGGATTTATGAAGGCCCGGGCATCTCGATCAAGCTGTCGGCACTGCACCCGCGTTATAGCCGTGCGCAGTACGAGCGTGTGATGGAAGAGCTGTATCCGCGCCTGCTGTCGCTGACCTTGCTGGCCAAGCAATACGACATCGGCCTGAACATCGACGCTGAAGAAGCTGACCGTCTCGAACTGTCGCTGGATCTGCTCGAGCGCCTGTGCTTCGAACCGCAATTGACTGGCTGGAACGGCATCGGTTTCGTCATCCAGGCTTACCAGAAGCGCTGCCCGTATGTGATCGACTACGTGATTGACCTGGCTCGCCGCAGCCGTCATCGCCTGATGATCCGCCTGGTGAAAGGCGCGTACTGGGACAGCGAAATCAAGCGCGCCCAGGTCGAAGGCCTGGAAGGCTACCCGGTCTACACCCGCAAGGTGTACACCGACGTTTCCTACATCGCTTGTGCACGCAAACTGCTGTCGGTGCCGGAAGTCATCTACCCGCAGTTCGCCACGCACAATGCCCACACCCTGTCGGCCATTTACCATATTGCCGGTCAGAACTATTACCCCGGCCAGTACGAATTCCAGTGCCTGCACGGCATGGGCGAACCGCTCTACGAGCAGGTTGTAGGCAAAGTTTCCGAAGGCAAACTGAACCGTCCGTGCCGCGTGTACGCACCGGTTGGCACTCACGAAACCCTGCTGGCGTACCTCGTGCGTCGTCTGCTGGAAAACGGTGCGAACACCTCGTTCGTCAACCGCATCGCCGACCAGTCGATTTCGATTCAGGAGCTGGTGGCCGATCCGGTTGCCCAGATCGAGCAGATGGCGACCGTGGAAGGTGGCTTCGGCCTGCCGCATCCGCGTATCCCGCTGCCGCGTGACCTTTATGGTGCCGAGCGCGCCAACTCCAGCGGCATCGACATGGCCAACGAACACCGTTTGGCGTCGTTGTCCTGCGCGTTGCTTGCTACCGCACACAACGACTGGAAAGCCGCGCCGATGCTCGGTTGCGCTTCCAGCACCGAAACGCCTGCGCCCGTGCTGAACCCTGCGGATCACCGTGATGTGGTCGGCCACGTGCAGGAAGCTACAGTTGAAGACGTCGACAACGCTATTCAATGCGCCCTGAACGCTGCGCCGATCTGGCAGGCCACCCCGCCCGCTGAACGTGCCGCGATTCTGGAACGTGCCGCTGATTTGATGGAAGGCGAGATCCAGCCGCTGATGGGCCTGCTGGCTCGCGAAGCCGGCAAGACGTTCGCCAACGCCATCGCCGAAGTCCGCGAAGCGGTCGACTTCCTGCGTTATTACGCGGTGCAGGCACGCAACGACTTCAGCAATGACGCCCACCGCCCACTGGGCCCAGTGGTGTGTATCAGCCCGTGGAACTTCCCGTTGGCGATCTTCAGCGGTCAAGTCGCCGCCGCTCTGGCTGCCGGTAACCCGGTATTGGCCAAACCGGCCGAACAAACCCCGCTGGTGGCGGCTCAGGCTGTGCGCCTGATGCTCGAAGCCGGGATTCCGGAAGGCGTGCTGCAACTGTTGCCGGGTCGCGGTGAAACCGTCGGCGCTGGCCTGGTTGGTGATGATCGCGTCAAAGGCGTGATGTTCACAGGCTCCACCGAAGTCGCGCGTCTGCTGCAACGCAACATCGCCGGTCGCCTCGACAACCAGGGTCGTCCGATTCCGCTGATCGCCGAAACCGGCGGCCAGAACGCCATGATCGTCGACTCGTCTGCTCTGACTGAACAAGTCGTGATCGACGTAGTGTCCTCGGCGTTCGACAGCGCTGGCCAGCGTTGCTCGGCCCTGCGCGTACTGTGCTTGCAGGAAGATTCCGCTGATCGCGTCATCGAAATGCTTAAAGGCGCCATGGCGGAATCCCGTCTCGGCAACCCTGAGCGTCTGTCCGTGGACATTGGCCCGGTGATCGACGCTGAAGCCAAGGCCGGCATCGACAAGCACATCCAGGGCATGCGCGACAAAGGTCGCAACGTGTACCAGGTGGCTATCGCTGACACCGAAGAAGTCAAACGCGGCACCTTCGTCATGCCGACCCTGATCGAGCTGGAAAGCTTCGACGAACTGCAACGCGAGATCTTCGGCCCGGTGCTGCACGTGGTTCGCTACAAGCGCAAAGAGATCGACCAGTTGATCGGCCAGATCAACGCTTCCGGTTATGGCCTGACCCTCGGCGTGCACACCCGTATCGACGAGACCATCGCCAAGGTGATCGACAACGTCAACGCCGGTAACGTCTACGTCAACCGCAACATCGTCGGTGCCGTGGTCGGCGTGCAGCCGTTCGGCGGCGAAGGCTTGTCGGGTACTGGCCCGAAAGCCGGTGGCCCGCTGTACCTGTATCGCTTGCTGTCGACGCGTCCGACCGATGCTATCGAACAATCCTTCGCTCGCGTTGATGCTGCCGTAGCCCCGGACGTTCGCCTGCGTGACGCCATGAGCAAGCCGTTGACCGCCCTGAAAGCCTGGGCTGACAGCAACAAGTTCGCTGACCTGAGCACCCTGTGCGTTCAGTACGCCGCGCAATCGCAAAGCGGCATTACCCGCGTGCTGGCCGGCCCGACCGGTGAGAAGAACAGCTACGCGATCCTGCCGCGTGAACACGTGTTGTGCCTGGCGGACGTTGAAGGCGATCTACTGACCCAACTGGCCGCGGTACTGGCTGTAGGCGGTTCGGCGGTATGGCCAGAGTCCGACATCAGCAAGGCATTGTTCGCACGTCTGCCGAAGGAAATTCAGGCGCGGATCAAACTGGTAGCCGACTGGAACAAGGACGACGTGGTATTCGATGCCGTTCTGCACCACGGCCATTCGGACCAGTTGCGCGGCGTTTGCCAGCAGATTGCCAAGCGTGCCGGCGCGATCGTTGGAGTTCAGGGCTTGTCCCAGGGCGAGACCAACATTGCGCTGGAGCGTCTGGTGATTGAACGCGCGTTGAGCGTTAACACCGCTGCGGCGGGTGGCAATGCGAGTTTGATGACGATCGGTTAGTACCGAAAAACGGGCACCTGCATAGGTGCCCGGCATGGCAACAATCCCTGTGGGAGCTGGCTTGCCAGCGATAGCGATGTGTCAGTCACCATTAATGTTGACTGATCTGCCGCCATCGCTGGCAAGCCAGCTCCCACAGTGTTTTGGGGTGTTTGTTAAGTCGGCGCGCGGCTCCAACATCACGCTTATCAATCATCCTGTTCAGCCTTTATCCGCACGCCTAGACTCGGCCCAACCCAATTTCAGGTAGGCCGCCATGTCCGAGACGCTGCTCAGTTCCCGCAATCTGGCTTTCGAGCTGTATGAAGTTCTTGATGCCGAGGGCCTGACCCGGCGTGAGCGCTTTGCCGAGCACAACCGCGAGACGTTCGATGCCGCCATTGGCACGGCCCGCAACATTGCCGAGAAATACTTCGCGCCGCACAACCGCAAGGGTGACGAGAACGAGCCGCGCTACGAGAACGGTCAGGCGATTCTGATTCCCGAGGTGAAACCGGCGGTGGACGCTTTCCTCGAAGCCGGATTCCTCAACGCTGCGAGAAGTTTCGACGCCGGCGGCATGCAACTTCCTACCCTGCTGTCGCAAGCCTGCTTCGCGCATTTCCAGTCGGCCAATGCGGCTTCGACTTCGTACCCGTTCCTGACCATGGGCGCGGCCAACCTGATCGAAAGCTTCGGCACAGATGAACAGAAGCAGCGCTTCCTGCAACCGATGATCGATGGCCGTTTCTTCGGCACCATGGCCCTGACCGAGCCGCACGCGGGCTCTTCCCTGTCGGATATTCGCACCCGCGCCGAGCCTGCGGCCGACGGCACCTATCGCCTCAAGGGCAACAAGATCTTTATTTCCGGCGGTGATCATCCGCTTTCGGAAAACATCGTGCACATGGTGCTGGCCAAGCTGCCAGACGCGCCGCCGGGGGTAAAAGGTATCTCGCTGTTCATCGTGCCGAAGTTTCTGGTCAACGATGACGGCACCCTGGGCCAACGTAACGATGTGCTGCTGGCCGGGCTATTCCACAAGATGGGCTGGCGTGGCACGACGTCTACCGCGCTGAACTTCGGCGATAACGGTGAATGTGTCGGCTATCTGGTCGGTGAAGCGCATCGCGGTCTGAGCTACATGTTCCAGATGATGAACGAGGCGCGAATCGGCGTTGGCATGGGCGCGGTGATGCTCGGTTACGCCGGTTACCTGTATTCGCTGGAGTACGCTCGCGAACGTCCGCAAGGCCGGGTGCCGGACAGCAAGGACCCAACCACTGCGCCCGTGGCGATCATTCAGCACGCCGACGTCAGACGCATGCTGCTGACGCAAAAGTCCTACGTCGAAGGTGCCTTTGACCTCGGGCTGTATGCGGCGAGGTTGTTCGATGACACCACAACACTGGAAACCGAAGCCGAGCGCAAGCACGCCCATGAACTGCTGGATTTACTGACACCCATCGTCAAATCCTGGCCGTCGGAGTTCTGCCTCAAGGCGAATGAACTGGCGATCCAGATTCTCGGCGGCCACGGCTACACCCGCGAATACCCGGTTGAGCAGTATTACCGCGACAACCGTTTGAATCCGATTCACGAAGGCACCCACGGCATTCAGTCGCTGGACTTGCTCGGGCGCAAACTGGCGCAGAACGGTGGGGCAGGCTTGAAGCAACTGGTGCGGCTGATCGCCGACACCGCTGAACGCGCTGTTGCGTACGAATCGTTAACCGCACTGCGTGAGCCGTTGGAAAAACTGGTGGCGCGCCTGCAAGTGGTGACCATCGGTTTGCTGACCGATCTTGCTCAGGGCAAGGTCAACAGCAGCCTGGCGAATTCGGCGCTGTATCTGAAAGTGTTTGGCCACACGGTGATTGGCTGGCGCTGGCTGGAGCAGGCTATTCGCGCCGAGGAAGGCTTGGTCAAGGGCAATGCGGCGGATACCGACTTCTATAAGGGCAAGTTGCAGGCGGCGCGGTATTTCCTGACGTGGGAAGTGCCGGGTTGTCACCACGAGTTGGCGTTGCTGGAGGCGCGGGATGATACCTGCCTGGCGATGCAGGATGAGTGGTTTTAAAGGCTGACCCTCGGCACGCCCATAACGCGCGCCGTTTGTACACCTGTAAAACCTGACAGGTTACGTTGCAACACTGCAGGTATACCTTCGTCTCTTCGAAGTTACAGCACACAACGGAGGCGGGTATGACCGAGAGACAATTGAAAGCCGCAAGAGCCGAGCCCCTCGACCACATGCTGCTACACATAAATATCGGCGAGAAGCTGCTTCGAGGCAGCACAGCTAAAGTGGTCAGCGCAAAACACTTTGCTGCAAGTGATTGGGATTACAAGGTTGAAGTGACCTTATCGGGTGAAACCCTGACGTCGCAACAACCCGTCAGCCATGACCAGATGCTGTGGGCCGCTCAAAAGGACGATACCTTCGACTTCAACGGAACGAAGCGCACTGTAAAAGCTAAGGTGATCTACGAATCTGGCGGCGAATATTTCTGCGAATTGCAGATTTGAACGCTGGCACGCTGAGCGGGCTTGAGCGCTCTGAACAAGAGCGCTCTTTCGAGGCGGCATTGGCCAAAGGCCTCATTAGCCCTGATTGATGGTCTTGGCGATGGTGTCGACCGTGGCGCTGACTTGCTCTTGGTAACGGTCGAGTTCTTGCTGGTGCTGTTTCTTCATTTCGATCTGCTGCGAGCACAGATTCATCGCCGCCAGCACCAGCAGGCGGTCGCCGATCAGCGTCGGGTATTTCCTTTTGGTGTCGTCCAGCGCGGCCTTGAGCATGAGTGCTGCGTCCAGCAGGGTCTGTTCTTCCCCGGCCGGTGCCTTGATCGAATAGTCCTCCCCAAGAATGGAGACGACTTTTACCCCTGCTGAGTGGTGGTTCATGCGCTGACAGGACCTGCGTTGACGCGATCAACCAGAGCCTGAATGCGCGCGGCGGTGGCGCCGTGTTTTTCTTCCTGTTCCATCAGGTTCAGTTGCAGGCTTTCGTTTTCATCCTTGGCCTGGGCCAGTTCCGTGGACAGGGTCTGGTTGGTTTGCGAAAGGGTCTGGTTCTGTTGCACCAGGTCGCTGACGAGCTGTTCCAACTGGCTGAGGGATGCTTCCAACATTTTGATCTTCCAAGCGTTTTTCAAAGGGCGCGTACGATAAAGAAAAGTCGTCGTGGACGCTAGGTTTAAACCGGCGCAAAGCCTTGATTTGCCTGACGGCCGACCGTTCTCGCGAGTTTAAAAGACTGTGATCTGCCGATCTGGTTCCTGCACTTCGTCGCTCAATGCGGGGTGCGACAAATACGCACACGAACTAAAGAGTTCATTTGCCCGACCGATAAGTCATGCAATAGCAGTCTCAGCCCGCATGGATGCGGCCCTTCTCGGTACCCGCCCATGTCCCTCCGCAATATGAATATCGCCCCCCGGGCGTTCACCGGTTTCGCCCTGATCGGCGGCCTGATGTTGATTCTCGGTGTGTTCGCCCTGAACCAGATGAGCAAAATCCGCGCGGCAGGCGAAGACATCGCCACCGCCAGCGTGCCTTCCATCAAGGCCCTCGATGAATTCACTCAACTGACGCTACGCCTTCGAGTGCTGTCGTATCGCTTGCTGATCAACCGCGAACCGGACGTCCAGCAAAAAACCTTCGAGCTCTTCGAGCTGCGCAACAAGCAGATCGCCGACGCACAACGCGCCTATGAACCGTTGATCGACGGCCCACAGGAACGCTCGGCTTACGACCAGTACGTGCAATTGCTCGCGCAGTACCGCCAGATGGAAGACAGGATGAAAACCCTGTCGCGCAACAACCAGATCGATGAACTGCGGCAGATGCTCAACAGCGACTTGCTGAGCAATTCGGAAGCGGTGAATGCTGCGTTGGCGCGCTTGCTGGAAATCAACACCCAGCAAATCGCCGAAACGGATAAGGGTGCGTCTGACCAGTACGCCATGTCGTTCAACCTGGTGGTCACTCTGCTGATCATCGCCAGCGGCCTGACTTTGCTGTTCGCCTGGTTGCTGACCAACAGCATCACCAAGCCAATCTCCAAAGCCCTGGAAGCGGCAGAGACCATCGCCGAAGGCAACCTCACGCAGCCGATCCACGTCGACGGCAGCGACGAAGCCGGACGCCTGCTGGCGGCAATGGCCAAGATGCAATCGAAGCTGCGTGACACCCTGCAGCGGATTTCCGGCTCGGCCACGCAACTTGCCTCGGCCGCTGAAGAACTGAACAGCGTCACCGACGAAAGCGCTCGCGGTCTGACTCAGCAGAACAACGAAATCGAACAGGCGGCTACAGCGGTCAACGAGATGACCAGCGCGGTCGAAGAAGTCGCCCGCAACGCGGTCAGCACCTCGGAAGCTTCGAAGAACGCCACCACTTCGGCAGGCGACGGTCGTGACCTGGTGCAGGAGACGGTCAGCGCCATCGAACGCATGAGCGCCGACGTGCAGAGCACGGCGAGCCTGATCGGCGAGCTGGCCAATGAATCCCGTGACATCGGCAAGGTGCTGGACGTGATTCGTGGCCTGGCGGATCAGACCAACCTGCTGGCGCTGAACGCCGCGATTGAAGCCGCCCGTGCCGGTGAGGCCGGTCGTGGTTTTGCGGTGGTGGCGGACGAAGTGCGTGCCTTGGCCCATCGCACACAGCAGTCGACCAGCGAAATCGAGCGCATGATCGGCAGCATTCAAAGCGGCACCGAACACGCCGTGGATTCGATGCGCAACAGCACTGAGCGTGCTGAGTCGACGCTGAATATTGCCCGCGGTGCCGGGATGTCGCTGGACACCATCAACACCGCCATCGTCGAGATCAACGAACGCAACCTGGTAATCGCCAGCGCTGCTGAAGAGCAGGCGCAGGTGGCGCGGGAAGTCGACCGAAATCTGGTGAACATCCGCGATCTGTCGGTGCAATCGGCGACCGGGGCGAATCAGACCAGTGCGGCGAGTAACGAGTTGTCGCGGCTGGCGCTGGATCTGAACAATATGGTTGGGCGGTTCAGCCTTTGATTCTGTAAACCAAGATCAAGATCAAAAGCCCCCTCACCCCAGCCCTCTCCCCGAGGGAGAGGGAGCAGATCATCGTGCTTTTCAAAACCTGAGTTCGACTCAACATCTCAGGTTGGTGTACCTCGCGAGAACTCCGCGCTCAGCCCCCTCTCCCCTCCGGGTGAGGGGAAAGGGGGCAGATCTTCGTGCTTTTCCAAACCTGAGTTCGACTCGGCATCTCAGGTCGGCGTAGCCCGCACAAGCACCCCGGTCAGTCCCCTCTCCCTCTGGGAGAGGGTTAGGGTGAGGGCAGCCATCGCGAGCCAAACTGAATCCTCGAACACCCCAGCGTGAAAACCTTTTTGACAGCATCACATTTCAACAGGTTAGAATCGCTGGCACGCAGACTGCATGGTCAGTTTTCGCCCGTCTTTACGCTTCTGGAGTACTGCCTTTGAATGCGACGACCATCAACAGCCTGTTCTTGATCGGCGCGTTGCTGGTAGGCGCAAGCATTCTTGTCAGCTCACTCTCTTCCCGGCTCGGCATTCCGATTCTGGTCATTATTCTCGCGGTCGGCATGGCCGCCGGGGTCGATGGCGGCGGGATCATTTTCGACAATTACCCCACGGCTTATCTGGTCGGCAACCTCGCGCTGGCGGTGATCCTGCTCGACGGCGGTTTGCGCACGCGGGTATCAAGTTTCCGCGTGGCGTTGTGGCCGGCGCTGTCGTTGGCGACGGTCGGAGTCTTGATCACCACCGGACTGACCGGCATGGCAGCGGCGTGGCTGTTCGACCTGAACCTGATCCAGGGCCTGCTGATCGGCGCCATCGTCGGCTCCACCGACGCCGCGGCAGTGTTCTCGCTCCTCGGCGGCAAGGGCCTGAACGAACGGGTGAGCGCCAGCCTGGAAATCGAATCCGGCAGCAACGACCCGATGGCGGTGTTCCTCACCGTGACCCTGATCGACATGCTCGCCAGCGGCCAGACCGGTTTGCACTGGAGCCTGTTGACCCACCTGATCCGCGAGTTCGGTATCGGTGGCATGGTCGGGCTCGGCGGTGGCTGGTTGATGTTGCAAATGGTCAACCGGATCAACCTCGCCGCCGGCCTGTATCCGATTCTGGTGATCGCTGGCGGTCTGGTGGTGTTTGCCCTGACCAACGCCTTGCATGGCAGCGGCTTTCTCGCGGTGTACCTGTGTGGACTGGTGATCGGCAACCGCCCGGTGCGCAGCCGTCATGGCATCCTGCACATGCTCGATGGCATGGCGTGGCTGGCGCAGATCGGCATGTTCCTGGTGCTGGGGCTGCTGGTCACGCCGCACGATTTGCTGCCCATCGCCCTGCCCGCCCTCGGCCTGGCGCTGTGGATGATTCTGTTTGCGCGACCGCTGTCGGTGATGGTCGGCCTGCTGCCGTTCAAGGCGTTCCATGGCCGCGAGAAAGTCTTTATTTCCTGGGTTGGCCTGCGCGGCGCGGTACCGATCATTCTTGCGGTGTTCCCGCTGATGGCCGGGCTGCCAAACGCTCAGCTGTACTTCAACCTCGCCTTCTTCATCGTGTTGGTGTCACTGCTCGTGCAGGGCACAAGCCTGCCGTGGGTGGCCAAACTGCTGAAGGTTACCGTACCGCCGGAGCCTGCGCCGATTTCGCGATCCGCACTGGAAGTGCACATCACCAGCGAGTGGGAGCTGTTCGTTTATAAGCTCGGCGCGGAGAAATGGTGCATCGGTTCACCCCTGCGCGAGCTGAAAATGCCCGAAGGCACGCGCATCGCCGCGCTGTTCCGAGGCCAGCAACTGCTCCATCCGTCGGGTAGTACGGTGTTGGAAGTCGATGATTTGTTGTGTGTTATCGGCCATGAACACAACTTGCCGGCGCTCGGAAAACTGTTCAGTCAGGCACCGCAACGTGGCCTCGACCTGCGTTTCTTCGGCGACTTCGTGCTCGAAGGAGACGCCCAGCTTAAAGCGGTTGCTGCGCTTTATGGCTTGCCGGCCGAAGGCATTGATCCGGACATGACCCTGGGCACCTTCATTGCTCACAAAGTCGGGGGGGCGCCGATCGTAGGTGACCAGGTGGAGTGGAACAATACCCATTGGACGGTGGCGGTCATGGACGGGAACAAGATTGCCAAAGTGGGCGTCAGATTCCCCGAAGGAAGTCGCCCGGGCCCCGGACTCTTCCTCTAAACTGCGTCCACTATCACTTGCTTGACCGGTCTCTATGCCTACCCTGCGCTCCTTTTTCGTCGCGGCCCTTCTGGGCCTGAGTCTTACTGTCGGCCCGCTGTACGCCGCCGAACCACCGTCGAGCCAATCCGTGCAGGCCAGCCTCGACAAGCTTGCCGACAGTAAACTGCCGGATGCCGATAAAAAGACCCTGCAAACTGTCCTGCAGAGCACGCTCAATCATCTGAACAATCAGCGTGATTACGAACAGAAGCTGATCGATCTCAAGCAGCAACTTGCCTCCGCGCCCCGGCAGACCATCGAGAGCACCCGCGAGCTGACGCGTCTGAAGGCCACTGCGGTGGTGCCGGTGACGCAGCGTTTCCCCAAGGAGTCGATCCAGCAGCTGGAGCAAATCCTGACGGATCGCTCGACCCAGCAAAGTGATCTGCAAAAAGCGCTGGCCGAGGCCAACAGCCTGATCATCACCGCGCAGACTCGCCCCGAGCGGGCTCAGGCAGAAATCTCTGCCAGCCAGACGCGCATTCAGCAGATCAACAATATCCTCAAGTCCGGCAAGGACGCGGGCAAGACCGTCAGCGCCGAGCAGCGCGACCAGTTGAATGCCGAGCTGGCGGCGCTGAACGCGCTGATTCCGTTGCGCCGCCAGGAACTGGCCGGCAATAACCAGTTGCAGGATCTGGGCAACGCTCAACATGACCTGCTGTCCGAAAAAACCGACCGCCTCGACCGCGAGATCCAGGAACTGCAGACCCTGATCAACCAGAAGCGTCTGGCGCAGTCTCAGGAAACCGTCACCCAGCAATCGATCGAGGCACAGAAGGCCGGCAGCAGCAGCCTGCTCGCCACCGAAAGCGCCGCCAACCTCAAACTCTCGGACTATCTGCTCAAGAGTACCGATCGTCTCAATGAAGTCACTCAGCAGAACCTGCAAACCAAACAGCAACTCGACACTCTGACCCAGAGCGATTCAGCCCTCGACGAGCAGATCGCCGTTCTGAAGGGCAGCCTGCTGCTGTCGAAGATTCTCTACAAACAGAAACAGGCTCTGCCACGCCTGAAGGTCGACCGTGATCTGGCGGATCAGATCGCTGACATCCGCCTGTATCAGTTTGATGTCAGCCAGCAGCGTGAACTGCTGAGCAATCCGGCGTCTTATGTCGAGAACCTGCTGACGACCCAGCCGCCGGAACAGATCACGCCGCAGTTGCGCAAAAGCCTGCTGGACCTGGCCAACACGCGCGCCGACCTGCTGGAGCGGCTCAATCGCGAATTGAGCGCGATGCTCAACGAATCGATCACCCTGCAACTCAACCAGAAGCAACTGTTGAGTACAGCGCAAAGCCTGCGCGCGACCCTCGACGAGCAGATGTTCTGGATTCCCAGCAACAAGCCGCTGGACCTGGAGTGGATGCGCGGCGTGCCGGATCGCCTCAAGCGTCAGGTCGATACGTTGCCGTGGGCTTCCAGCCTGAGCGAGTTGACCGACGGTCTGACCCAGCGCCCGTTGCTGTTCCTGCCACTGGCGCTGCTGATCGGCGCGTTGCTGTGGCGGCGCAAGAGTCTGTATGGGCGCCTGAACAAGGTTCACCAGGACATCGGTCACTTCAAACGTGACAGCCAGTGGCACACGCCGCAGGCGATCCTGATCAATATTCTGCTGGCGATGCCGGTGGCGCTGGGGCTGGGTCTGTGCGGTCTGGCCCTGCAGATCGACGCCCGAGGGCAGAACGCCAACATGGGCGCGGCGCTGCTGCAAATGGGTCAGGCATGGCTGGTGTTCTACACCGCCTACCGGATTCTGGCGCCGGGCGGCGTGGCCGAATTGCACTTCCGCTGGGAAAAACCCCAAGTCGAATTCCTGCAAGGCTGGGTGCGTCGACTTGGCCTGGTGGTCATGGCACTGGTGGCTGTGGTCGCGGTCGCCGAATTGCAGCCGGCGGCCCTGGCCGACGACGTCCTCGGCATGCCGGTAGTGCTGACCTGCTACGCGTTGATGGCATGGCTGCTCAGCCGCCTGCTGATCAGCAGCCCTACCCACCAAAACGCCTCGCTGTTCCGCAAGGCGCTGGGCGTGATGTTTACCCTGCTGCCCATCGCGTTGTTCGTCGCCGTTTGCTTTGGTTACTACTACACCGCGCTGAAACTCAGCGATCGCCTGATCAACACGCTCTATCTGCTGATGTTCTGGCTGGTGATCGAAGCCACCTTCGTTCGCGGCCTCAGCGTTGCCGCACGGCGTCTGGCCTACCAGCGTGCCCTGGCCAAGCGCCAGGCCGCGAAAGAGGCCGGCGACGGCGAAGCCGTCATTGAAGAGCCGACGCTGGACATCGAAAAGGTCAACGAACAGTCCCTGCGCCTGATCCGTCTGGCCCTGCTCGGCGGTTTCATCGCGGCGTTGTACTGGGTCTGGTCGGACCTGATCTCAGTGTTCTCGTACCTCGACAACATCACCCTTTACGAATACACCAGTGGCACCGGCGCCAACATGAGCATGGTGCCGATCAGCATCGGCGACATGCTGGGTGCGCTGATCATCATTGGCATCACCTTTGCCCTGGCGCGCAACTTGCCCGGCCTGCTCGAAGTGTTCGTGCTGTCAAAACTCAATCTGGCGCAGGGCAGTGCTTACGCGACCACGACGCTGCTGTCCTACGTGATCGCTGGCATCGGCTTCGTCACGACCCTGTCGACCCTCGGCGTGAGTTGGGACAAGTTGCAATGGCTGGTGGCGGCGCTGTCGGTCGGCCTCGGTTTCGGTATGCAGGAGATCTTCGCCAACTTCATCTCCGGCATCATGATTCTGTTCGAACGCCCGGTGCGGATCGGCGACACCATCACCATCGGCAACCTGTCAGGCACGGTGAGCAAGATCCGCATCCGCGCCACGACCATTACCGACTTCGACCGCAAGGACATCATTGTCCCGAACAAGACGTTCATCACCGGGCAACTGATCAACTGGTCGCTGACCGACACTGTCACCCGCGTCACGCTCAAACTGGGCGTCGATTACGGTTCAGATCTGGATCTGGTCAAGGAGCTGCTGCTCAAGGCCGCCCGGGAAAACCCGCGCGTGCTCAAGGAACCGGAACCGCTTGTGTACTTCCTCAACTTCGGCGAAAGCACCCTCGACCACGAACTGCGCATGCACGTACGCGATCTGGGTGACCGCAACCCGGTGCTTGATGAGGTCAACCGCTTTATCAACCGCGAGTTCAAGAAGCAGCACATCAACATTTCGTTCCGCCAGATGGAGGTTTACCTGAAGAACCTGCATGGCCAGGAATACAAGTTGGTGCCCCTCGAAGCGGAGACCAAAACCATCGTGCCGGTTGGCGCCGAGCAAAAACCGCTGCAAGATTCGCCGCAAGAGCCTCTGCAAGAGCCGCCACCGACCAAGCTCGACTAACCTGTCTAATCCCAGCAGAATGCTCGGACATTCTGCTGGAGCCGGCCCTTGAAAGCCCTCGACGAACTGACCTTCGACAATCGTTTCGCCCGCCTCGGCGATGCGTTCTCCGCCCATGTGCTGCCTGAGCCGATCGACAACCCGCGTCTGGTCGTCGCCAGTCCCGCAGCGCTCGCGCTGCTGGATCTAGAGCCGGCCACCGCCGAAACCCAAGAGTTTGCCGAACTGTTCGGCGGCCACAAGCTGTGGGCCGATGCCGAGCCGCGAGCGATGGTTTACTCTGGGCATCAGTTCGGCGGCTACACACCGCAACTGGGTGATGGTCGCGGCTTATTGCTCGGCGAGGTCTACAACGCGGCCGGCGAGCACTGGGACTTGCACCTCAAGGGCGCCGGGCAGACGCCGTTTTCGCGCATGGGCGATGGTCGCGCCGTGCTGCGTTCGTCGATCCGTGAATTCCTCGCTTCCGAAGCGCTGCACGCGCTGAACATTCCTTCCTCGCGCGCCGCCTGCGTGATCGGCTCCGACACCCCGGTCTGGCGTGAAAAGCAGGAACGCGCCGCGATGGTGCTGCGCCTGGCACCGAGCCATATCCGCTTTGGCCACTTCGAATATTTCTATTACACCAAGCGTCCCGAGCAGCAGAAGTTGCTCGGCGAGCATGTGCTGGCGATGCATTTTCCGCAATGCCTGGAGCAACCCGAACCGTATCTGGCGATGTTCCGCGAGATCGTCGAGCGCAACGCCGAACTGATCGCCAAATGGCAGGCCTACGGGTTCTGCCACGGCGTGATGAACACCGACAACATGTCGATCCTGGGCATCACCTTCGACTTCGGCCCGTTCGCCTTTCTTGATGACTTCGACGCCAACTTCATCTGCAACCACTCGGACGACCAGGGCCGCTACTCGTTCAGCAATCAAGTGCCCATCGGCCAATGGAACCTCAGTGCCCTGGCTCAGGCGTTGACGCCGTTCATCAGCGTTGAAGCCCTGCGCGAAACGCTCGGCTTGTATTTGCCATTGTTCCAGGCGCACTACCTCGACCTGATGCGCCGTCGCTTCGGCTTCACCACGGCTGAGGATGACGATCAATTGCTGCTGGAAAACCTGCTGCAACTGATGCAGAACAGCGGCGTCGACTACACGCTATTCTTCCGCCGGCTCGGTGAGCAATCCGCAGAACTGGCCGTTGCTCAATTGCGTGACGACTTCGTCGACATCAAAGGCTTCGACGCCTGGGGCGAACGCTATGTGGCGCGGGTTGCCCGTGATGGCGCGCTCGATCAAGAGCAACGCCGCACGCGCATGCACGCGGTCAATCCGCTGTACATCCTGCGTAATTATCTGGCGCAAAAGGCGATTGATGCGGCGGAACAAGGGGACTATTCAGAGGTTCGCCGGTTGTACGCGGTGTTGAGCAAGCCGTTCGACGAACAACCGGGGATGGACAGCTATGCCGAGCGCCCGCCCGAGTGGGGCAAGCATCTGGAGATCAGTTGTTCGTCGTGATGGCATCAAACTGGCCAGGCGTAAACTGCAGCGCCGGCGCTGCCAAACGGTGCGGGCAGAGCGGCCTCTTGGGTGTGGCTCATGACCGTTAATTCCCTCTAGTTGACAGCGACGGCTGAAAAAGCCGCGCGACATGCTAGCTGAGTGCGACTTTCATGGCGTTGCAGGGTCTTGCCATACCCTTCAGATAAAAACATCTACCGGCACATTGAAGCGCTCTGCCAACCAGCGGACCTGGCGCAAGTTGAGCTTGCGCTTGCCATTCAGAATTTCAGAAACAACCGACTGCGTACCGACACCCGGCAGATCGCTCTGGGTCAAGCCGTGTTCACGCATCATGTAACCGAGAACCTCTTCGCCGCTCGCTTGAGCCATGGGGTGATGGGTGTGATCCCATTCTTTGATCCAGTCACCAATGATGTCGACCAGGCTCATCAACGGATGCGACTCGTCATCGCCGGTAATCTCGAGTATCTCGTCGACTGCCCGAACCAGGGAGTCGTAGTCATCTTCGCTCTTGGGTTTTCTAACCAATGGAGAAACAAACTCCCAATGTTCAGCAACCGTCTTGATCAACACACTCATACCTTTGCCTCCTTCCATTTCCCACGGTCATATTCGCGGTGATCCAACACATGCTTTATAAAAACCCTCTGTGATCGGTAGCTGACAAAAGCAATTAACCTCAGCTTATTGCCGCCGATGTCAAAGACATGAAATTCGCCCACCTTGTCGATTGCGGGAAATATCGATTTCATCGCCGCGAAATCCTTTGGATAACTTCTGCTTGCCAGACGAAACCACTGCGCCAGCGCGTTTTCTGCCTGTGGCCACCGTGCCTTGGCCTCTCTAATGGGTTTTTCACTGAACACATGCATGCAACATCCTTATCGCATTCTGCTATAGAAAGTTAATCACAGATCGAAATTATCGCAAGTTGCGATACTACTGAGCGGACCAACGGACCCGCTCGGTGTGCTTCAGCCTAGGAGCAACCTTGAAGCCTGCACGATTGAAAATATGAGCAAACGTCTCCAACTTACGGTTATCAGCTCTTCACCGGACCTTGCTCATGACCACCCCACTGCTCATCCCCTGCCCCGCCTGCAACGGCCTCAACCGCATTCCCGCCGAGCGCCTCGCTGACCAGCCGAAGTGCGGCCGTTGCAAATCCGCGGTGCTGCTGAACAAACCCTTCGAACTCAAGCAAGGCGATTACGCCAGCCAGATCAAGGGTGATCTGCCTTTGTTGGTGGACGTATGGGCGGACTGGTGCGGGCCGTGCAAGTCGTTTGCGCCGGTGTTCGAGCAGGCGGCGGCGCAGTTGGCGGGCAAGTGTCGGCTGGCCAAGCTTGATAGCGAGGCGAATCAGCAGTTGTCGGCGCAGCTGGGGATTCGCTCGATTCCTAGTCTGATTCTGTTCAAGAACGGCCGGGAGGTGGCGCGCCAGAGTGGGGCGTTTCCGTTGCCACAGTTGATGGCGTGGCTGCGTAGCCAAGGCATCTGACACGCCTCATCCACCTTGTGGGAGCTTCGAGAGATCACGCGTCTTCGAGCAGGTTGTGCAACTCGACAAACTGCTGGGTCAGCTTGTGCCGCGGATCGAGGTGGATCAGCGGGATGCTCGCCTGATGCGATTCACGCATGCGCACTGAACTGGACAGGTACACCGGCAATACCGGCAAACCTTCGGCAATCAGCTCATCGAGAATCTGCTGCGGCAGGCTGGCCCGCGCCTGGAATTGGTTGACCACGATGCCTTCGACTTCCAGCCCCTCGTTGTGGTCTTCCTTCAGTTCTGCGATTTCCGCCATCAACCCATACAAGGCCTGACGCGAAAAGCTGTCGCAATCGAAGGGAATCAGCACGCGATCTGCAGCAATCAGCGCTGATACTGCATAGAAATTCAGCGCCGGCGGTGTATCGAGATAAATCCGGTCGTAATCTTCGGACAACTCATCGAGCAATTTGCGCAGCTTGTTGATCTTGTGCTTCGCCTCAAGCTTCGGCTGAAGATCGGCCAGCTCGGCGGTAGCAGTGATGATGTGCAGGTTGTCGAACGGGGTTTCGTAGATATCCGCCTGATTCTTTTTCGAGAACGGCCCTGAAGACAGCGTTTGCTTGAAGAAATCGGCAATGCCCATCGGGATGTCGTTGCCGGTGAGTCCCGTCAGATATTGAGTGGAGTTGGCCTGAGCATCGAGATCGACCAACAGTGTGCGATAACCCTCACTGGCGCTGACCGCTGCCAGATTGCAGGCAATGCTGGATTTGCCTACGCCACCTTTCTGATTGAACACCACGCGCCGCATGACAAAACCTCCGTGTATCAAAGAATGACCGAGTGTAGATGCGCGCCGCCTCGCTTCGCTACCTTCGCGGACATGGACTACAAGGTCAGATGCCTTTTTCCGCGTGCGGGACGAGTAAAAACCGCCACCCATCGCCGAGATGGCCGACAGACAAGCCGCTGACAATCTGGATAATGGCCAAGTGACAGTTTCACCGCGTACCACTCGGTACATTTCACTGCACAAAATGTAACCAGCATTTGCTACACACCCGTGTCACCGGGATAATGCGCGCCACCCGGCGCCAAGCGCCACGTCAAGCCTGCTGCGGCTTTGACGACTCACGCTTCAACAAAAAGCCCGCAGGGGCGGGATGAATGCCCGTGATCAACTTCAACATCGCCCAATGGCGCGCGTGGGCCCCGGGGCTCGAAAGCGTGGACGCATGGCAAACCTGGAGCCGCCAACCGGTCGTACTCCAGAGCAGTGATGCCGCGCCCGATGTGTCGTTCTTGCCGGCCATGCAACGCCGCCGCCTCAGCCGACTCGCCAGAATGGCTTTCAGTGTTGGCTGGCCCCTGGCCGACGGACGGGAGAACCTGCCTCTGGTGTTCGTTTCGCGACACGGCGAAACCCCACGCACTTACGAGATCCTTAGTGACCTTGCCAAAGATGAACCGCTGTCGCCGACGCAATTCAGCCTCTCGGTGCACAACGCGATCATCGGCTTGTGGTCGATCATGCGCGGCGAAACCAGCGAAATGACCGCCCTCGCCGCCGCTGGCGACGGTCTCGAACACGGCATGCTCGAAGCAGCGGCCCTGCTCAATGAAGGTGCTCCGGCGGTGTTGCTGGTGATCACCGAAGAACAGCCGCCAGAAGCCTATTCGCAGTGGATCGACGATGTGCCGTTCCCTTACGCGCTGGGTCTGTTGCTCACCCCCGGTACCGACTGGCGGCTGACCCTGAACAGCACCACAGCAGCACCGTCCAGAGCGCACTGGCCCCACGCGCTCAACTTGCTACGCACCCTGCTCGGCCAGCAGTCCCTATGCCAACATGCCTGGAAACGTCGTGTATGGACCTGGCAACGCAACCCGTGACCAAGAAGAACCGCGACGCCTACTACTGGCGTCTGGTGGCCACCGCGGCGAGTTTCGCACTGTTCGGGCTGGGCGGGCTGTGCCTGCGCGTGCTGGTTTTCCCGGTGCTCGGCTGTCTGCCCGGCGATGCCCTGAAGCACCGGCACCGTGCGCGGCAGACCGTCAGTCGGCTGTTCTGGTTTTTTGTCCGATTCATGGCTCGCACCGGCGTATTGACCTACGACATTCAGGGCGCTGAACGCCTCGGGCGTCCGGGGCAGATGATCATTGCCAATCATCCATCGCTGATCGATGTGGTGTTCCTGATCGGTCTGGTGCGCCAGGCCAACTGCGTGGTGAAGAAAAGCCTATGGGAAAACCCCTTCACCCGTGGCCCACTGCGCAGCACCGAATACATCAGCAACGATGGCAGCATGGACATGCTCGATGCGGCCGCCGAGTCCCTGCAAAACGGCCAGACCCTGATCATTTTCCCTGAAGGCACCCGTACTCAACCGGGCCAGGCGCCAGCCTTTCATCGGGGGGCTGCGTCGATTGCCCTGCGGGGTGCGAAAATCCTTACGCCGGTGGTCATCAAGGTCAACCCGACCACCCTGACCAAAGCCGAGCCCTGGTATCGGATCCCCAGCCGCCGCGTACACTTCAGTTTTCGTGTCGGGGCCGATATAGATCCACAGACATTCGCCGCACAAGGCCCGGCACCGCAGGCCTCGCGCAAGCTCAACGACTATTTGCATTCTTACTTCATCAAGGAGCTCGCCGAAGATGAGCGATCTACACCGTGAGATTAAATTGCTGATCATCGACGCCCTCGGCCTCGAAGACATCAGCGTCGACGACATCGGCGACGATCAAACATTGTTCGGCGAAGGCCTGGGCCTGGATTCTGTCGACGCACTGGAACTGGGTCTGGCGATCCAGAAAAAGTACGGCATCAAGATCGATGCCGACGCCAAAGACACCCGCAACCATTTCTCCAACGTGGCGAGCCTTGCGGCCTTCGTCATGGCAAAACAGGCAGCTTGAGACCGGACCATGCAAACTCGTGACGATATTTTCAACACCCTGCGTGATGCCCTGGTCGAGCTGTTCGAACTGGATCCCTCCCGTGTAAGCCTGGATTCCAACCTGTATCAGGATCTGGAGATCGACAGCATCGACGCGGTCGATCTGATCGATCACATCAAGCGCCAGACCGGCAAGAAGATCGCCGCCGAAGAATTCAAATCGGTGCGCACTGTTGGTGACGTGGTCGAGGCGGTCTACCGTCTGGTTCACCCGGCCGCATGAGCCGATTGATCGGCCTCGGCCTGCTGCTGGCCGGTCTGCTGTATCCCTTTGCGGTGTATTTCGGCATGGAGCACTTTGCCCCGTGGCAGTTCGGCCTGCTGCTGGGCAGCCTGTGGCTGGCGCGAGCACTGACGGGCGAACGCAAACCCGGCAGTGTGTGGATGGCCTGCGTGGCGATGATGTTTTGCCTGTTGCTGGCGCTGTTTGACAGCCCGCTATTGCTGCGCTGGTATCCGGTGCTGATCAGCGGCTTCATGTTGGTGCTGTTCAGCCTGAGCCTGAAATACGGCCCGCCAATGGTCGAACGCCTGGCGCGGCTACGTGAGCCGCAGTTGCCGGCCAATGCAATTGCCTACACGCGCAAGGTCACGGTGGCCTGGAGCGTGTTTTTTTTCTGCAACGGTTTGTGCGCCGCGCTCCTGACCCTGTGGGCGCCGCTGAGTTGGTGGATGTTGTACACCGGCCTGATCTCCTACGGATTGATCGGCCTGATGTTTGCCATTGAATGGCTGATACGACAACGGGTAAGAGGCCGTACATGAACTGGATAAAACTTGAGCAACTGTTGCTCAAGGCGTTGCCGGCGCGGGCGATCAGCCACGCCCCGGCATTGGATCACGCACAGCTGTGCGAGCAAGCGTTGAGCGTGGCTGCCGGCCTGCAAGCCCAAGGCGTGCAGCGTTTGGCCGTACATCTGGAAGATGCCGCCGACCTGGCCATCGCCCTGCTTGGTGCCTGGCGCGCTGGCGTCAGCGTATTGCTGCCCTCGGACTTGCAAGCGCAAACCCGCCAGCGCTGGTCCGGCGAAGTGGATCTGTGGCTGAGCGATCAGACCGGCGACAGGGGTTTAGCTGATTTCCATCAGCCGCCACTTCCCGGCGCCGAGCTGGATCTGGATCAGTGTCGCTTGAGCCTGTGCACTTCCGGCTCCAGCGGCGAGCCCAAGCGCATCGACAAGACCCTGCGCCAGTTGGCCAATGAGGTCCAGGCGCTGGAACAGCTGTGGGGCGCGGATCTCGCCCAGGCATGCATCATCGGCAGCGTCGCCACCCAGCACATTTACGGTTTGCTGTTTCGCGTGTTGTGGCCGCTGTGCGCCGGGCGAACGTTCGTGCGCAAACAACTGGCATTCCCCGAAGACCTGCAACGCGCCAGCCGCGAGTATCCAGCCTTCGCCTGGGTTGCCAGCCCGGCGCTGCTCAAGCGCATGGGTGACAACCTCGACTGGCCAGCCTTGAGCGCCGTGCGCCGGGTGTTTTCCTCGGGCGGCGCACTGCCTGTAGACGCCGCTCGAAGCCTGCATCAACGCTTGCAACAGTGGCCGACTGAAATCCTCGGCAGCTCGGAAACTGGCGGCATCGCCTGGCGTCAGGGTGAGCCGCTGTGGCAGCCGTTCGCCGGCGTCGAATTGAGTCAGGACAACGACGGTGCACTGCTGATCGCCTCACCGTACCTGCCTGCCGGGCATGTCGAACACACCGCCGATGCAGCACGCATTGCCGCCGATGGCCGTTTTGAACTACTGGGGCGACTGGACCGAATCGTCAAACTCGAAGAAAAACGCATCTCCTTGCCGATGCTTGAGCAGGCCTTGGTCGCCCACGACTGGGTTGCCGAAGCGCGCTTGGGCGTTGTTCAGGAAAATCGTGCGTCCCTCGGCGCCTTGCTGGTGCTCAGCGAGTCCGGCCTGTTTGCTCTGCGCGAACACGGTCGACGTAGCCTGACCGAAGCCCTGCGCCAGCACTTGAAAGAGCACTGCGAAGCCCTGGCCTTGCCGCGTCGCTGGCGACTGATGCGCCAAATGCCGCTCAACAGCCAGGGCAAGCTGCCGCAGGCGGATATCGAGGCGCTGCTGCTCGGCCCTCGACCGAAAGCCCCCGAGGTGCTGGAGCAAACCGAAACGGACGGCGAATGGAGCCTGCAACTGAGCGTACCGCCGGATCTCGCGTACTTCAGCGGCCACTTCCCCAAAGCCCCCGTGTTGCCCGGCGTGGTGCAAGTGGAATGGGCACTGAACCTCGGTCGGCAACTGCTCAACCTGAGCGGTGCCTTCGCTGGCATGGAAGTGCTGAAATTCCAGCAACTGGTGCGTCCCGGCGATGAAATCCAGCTGCACCTGCGCTTCGATCCCGAACGCGGCAAATTGTATTTCGCCTATCGCAATGACATGGCGACCTGCTCCAGTGGCCGCATCCTGCTGGAGACTGGCCATGCATAACCCCTGCGCCGTGATCCCGGTCTACAACCACGAAACCGCGATCAGCACCGTGGTCGATGCCCTGCTCGCCCAAGGTCTGCCGTGCCTGCTGGTGGACGACGCCAGCACGCCCTCCTGCGCGCGGGTGCTGGACGTGCTGGCCGAGCGCGACAACGTGCATCTGGTGCGGCTAACCATCAATCAAGGCAAGGGCGGCGCGGTGATGACCGGGCTGCGCGAAGCCTCGCGGCTGGGCTTCAGCCACGCGCTACAGGTCGACGCTGACGGTCAGCACGATCTGCACGACGTTGCCCGTTTCGTTGAGGAGTCCCGCGCACATCCGCAAGCGATGATCTGCGGCTATCCGCTGTTCGACGAAAGCGTCCCCAAGGGCCGCTTATACGCGCGCTACCTGACCCACGTGATGGTCTGGATCAACACACTGTCGCTGCAGATCCGCGATTCGATGTGTGGCTTTCGCGTCTATCCGCTGGCCCCGACGCTGGCGGTGATCGACTCGGCCAAGGTCGGCAAACGCATGGATTTCGACTCGGACATTCTGGTGCGCCTGGCGTGGCGCAATCAGCCGATGCGCTGGCTGCAGACCAGCGTGCATTACCCGCTGGATGGCGTCTCGCACTTCCGGCTGTTCCATGACAACGCGCTGATTTCGAGCATGCACACGCGGCTGTTCTTCGGCATGTTGCTGCGTTGGCCGGTGATCCTCTGGCGACGGTGGCGGACATGACCGTCGAAACCGATAAAAAGCACTGGGCCGACCGCGAGGAGCGCGGCAGTTTCCTGCTGATGAAATTCACCGCGCTCGCCGCCAAAGTGCTTGGTCGCCGCCTGCTGAGCCCGTTGCTATACGGCATCGTCCTGTACTTTTTCCTGTTCGGCCGCACGGCCCGACACAGCGCCCGACAGTACCAGCAGCACCTGGCCGACTGGAGCCAACGCGAAGACTTGCGCCCAAGCCATTGGCGGGTGTTCGGCCAGTTCATGGCATTCGCCGATTCGCTACTCGACAAGCTCGACGTGTGGAACGGCAAGCTGCGCATCGAGCAAATCGAAATCATCGACCCGGCACTGCTGCGCACTCAGTTGCGCGGCAGTCGCGGGCAGTTGCTGGTCGGCGCGCACCTGGGCAATCTCGAAGTGTGCCGGGCGTTGGCGGAGATCGGCGAAAAGGTCACGATGAACGTGTTGGTGCACACCAAGCACGCCGAGCAGTTCAACCGCTTGCTGGGGGAAGCCGGGGCGACCAATCTGCGCCTGATCCAGGTCAGCGAACTCGACCCGGTGATCATGCTGCAACTGCACGAACGCCTGGAGCGCGGCGAGTGGCTGGCGATTGCCGGCGACCGTGTGCCGCTGCACGGCGGCCGTAGCGTGACCGTGGACTTCCTCGGCCATCCGGCGCCATTCCCGCAAGGCCCATGGCTGCTGGCCGGGCTCCTCAAATGCCCGGTCAATCTGCTGATGTGCCTCAAGCAACCCGACGGCCACTATCGCCTGACCCTCGAACCCTTCGCCGACGCCGTCGTGTGGAAGCGCAGCGAGCGCGAGCAGGTCATTCATCAGTGGGCCACCCGCTACGCGCAGCGCCTGAGTCACTATTGCCTTGAAGCTCCGCAGCAATGGTTCAACTTTTACCCTTTCTGGAAAACCGATGACGACGCCAACCCATGAGCCGGTAACCTTCGGCGAACGCCCTCTGCGCATCGAAGACGTGCTGGCCCTGGCCAACCGTCAGGCGCCCGTACAGTTGCAGAGCGACGCCGACTACCGCGAACGGATCGCCAAGGGCGCACGGTTCCTCGATTCGCTGCTGGACAAGGAAGGCGTGATCTACGGCGTGACCACCGGTTACGGCGACTCCTGCGTGGTCGCGGTGCCGCTGCATCACGTCGAGGCGCTGCCGCGTCATCTCTACACTTTCCACGGTTGCGGATTGGGCAAACTGCTCGACGCCCAAGCCACCCGCGCAGTGCTGGCGGCGCGTTTGCAGTCGCTGTGCCACGGCGTTTCCGGGGTGCGGATTGAACTGCTCGAGCGCCTGCACGCCTTCCTCGAATACGACATCCTGCCGCTGATTCCCGAAGAAGGCTCGGTGGGCGCCAGCGGCGATCTGACGCCGCTGTCCTACGTCGCGGCAACCCTGTCCGGTGAGCGTGAAGTGATGTTCCGTGGCGAGCGCCGTCAAGCGGCCGACGTCCATCGCGAACTCGGCTGGACGCCGTTGGTGTTGCGCCCCAAAGAAGCGCTGGCACTGATGAACGGCACCGCCGTGATGACCGGCCTCGCCTGCCTCGCCTACGCCCGCGCCGATTACCTGTTGCAACTGGCTACCCGCATCACCGCGCTGAACGTCGTGGCGCTGCAAGGCAATCCGGAGCATTTCGACGAACGCCTGTTCGCCGCCAAACCGCATCCGGGGCAGATGCAAGTGGCCGCGTGGCTGCGCAAGGATCTGGCGATCGACGCGCCGACCGCGCCGCTGCACCGCTTGCAGGATCGCTACTCGCTGCGCTGTGCCCCGCATGTCCTCGGCGTGTTGGCCGACAGCCTGAACTGGCTGCGTTCGTTCATCGAGATCGAACTCAACAGCGCCAACGACAACCCGATCATCGACGCCGAAGCCGAGCGTGTGCTGCACGGCGGGCACTTCTACGGCGGGCACATCGCGTTCGCCATGGACAGCCTGAAGAACCTCGTGGCCAACGTCGCCGACCTGCTCGACCGTCAACTCGCGCTGCTGGTCGATGAACGTTACAACCACGGTTTGCCGAGCAATCTGTCCGGTGCCACGGCGGATCGCGCGATGCTCAACCACGGCTTCAAGGCTGTGCAGATCGGCACCAGCGCCTGGACCGCCGAGGCGTTGAAAAACACCATGCCGGCCAGCGTCTTCTCGCGTTCCACCGAGTGCCACAACCAGGACAAGGTGAGCATGGGCACCATCGCGGCCCGTGATGCGATCCGCGTGCTGGAGCTGACCGAACAGGTCGCCGCCGCCACGCTCCTCGCCGCGAACCAAGGCGTATGGCTGCGCGCGCAAGCCGAAGACGCCCGAGCGCTGCCGCCTGTGCTGGCCGCCATGCACGAAGAACTCGCCAAGGACTTCCCGCCGGTCATTGAAGACCGCGCACTGGAAGGCGAACTGCGCCTGTGCCTGCAACGCATCGCCGCGCAACACTGGAGGCTGCATGCGTAGCGCCGGCGTACTGCACGCCGATACGGAAATCCTCGTTCCGTTCTTCGACGTCGACACCATGCACGTGGTCTGGCACGGCCATTACGTCAAATACCTCGAAGTAGCGCGCTGTGCGTTGCTCGACAAGATCGGCCACAACTACACGCACATGGTCGAGTCCGGTTACGCCTGGCCGATCATCGACCTGCAACTGCGCTACGTGCGTGGCGCGGTGTTCGGGCAGAAGTTGAACGTGCGCGCCAGCCTGGTCGAGTGGGAAAACCGTCTGAAGATCAACTATCTGATCACCGACCTGCAAAGCGGCGAACGCCTGACTCGCGCAAGCTCCGTGCAAGTCGCGGTCGAAGTGAGCAGCCGCGAGATGCAACTGGCTTCACCAAAAGTCTTCACTGATGCCGTGGAAAGGATGCTGCGATGAACCTGTTTTCTAAAAGTCTTGGTGCGCTGGTGCTGCTGGCCGTGTCATCACTGGCCCACGCCTTTGACCTGCAACAACTGAGCGCACAACTGGCCAAGCCGGACGTGATCCACGGCCAGTTCATCCAGGAAAAACACCTGCGCGCCCTGCCCCAGCCGCTGATCAGCAAGGGCAGTTTCGTCATCGCAAAAAACCATGGCCTGCTCTGGCTGCTGAAAACCCCGCTGCAACAGGATTACCGCATCAGCGCCAAAGGCATTGCCCGGCGTGACGGCAACGGCTGGCAACTGCTGCCGAACAAGAGCGCCGGGGCCGAGCAGAACCGCTTGTTCCTCGCCGTGCTGCAAGGTGACAGCAGCGGCCTGCAACGCGACTTCGAACTGGCGCTCAGTGGCGACGCGCAACGGTGGAAACTCACCCTGACCCCACGTTCGCTGTTGCTCAAGCAAGTGTTCAACCAGATCAACATTGACGGCGGCGAACTGGTGCAAACCATCGAACTGCTGGAAACCCAAGGCGACAGCACCGTGTTGCGCATGCAGGACAGCACCGCCGGCCAACCGTTGAGCGACGCGGAGCAACATGACTTTGCCGAGTGAACGCAAGCTGCCCTGGCTGTTCCTGATTCTGCTGCTGGCAGTCGTCGCGCTGGCCGGTTGGCAGTGGCGCGACGGTGCGCCGCTGTCCGCCAACCTGATGGAACTGGTGCCAGGCACCGATCCGGACGCCCTCGAACTGCGCGCCGAACAACGCATGCAGGAGCCTCTCAACCGCGAAATGCTGGTGCTGGTCGGCCACGCCGATCGCCAGCAAGCAGTGGCCATGGCGCAAACGCTGGGCGAGCAATGGCAAGCCAGCGGACTGTTCGAAAAAGTGCAGTGGAACCTGCAAGCAGACCTCCCGGCCCTGCGCACGCAATTGCTGCAAGGGCGACTGGCGATGCTCTCGGCGAATGATCGGCAGCTCCTGATCGAACATCCCGACGCCTTCATTCAGCAACGGGTGCAGGCACTGTTCGACCCGTTCAGCGGTTTCAGTCTGGTGCCGAGTCAGGACGACTGGCTGGGCCTAACTGCACGCATCCAGAACAGCCAGCCGCAACACGGCGCGGTGCAGCTGGACATCGGCAGCGGTGCATTGGTCGCCGATGCCGACGGCAAGAGCTGGGTGCTGTTGCGCGCACGCACCACCAGCAATGCCTTCGACATGAACCTGCCGCTGCAAGTGGCCGATCTGCTTGAGCACAGTCGTGATCAGGCAGCGAAATCCGACGTGCAGCTTCTGGCCGCCAGCGGTCTGCTGTACGCGGCCAGTGGTCAGCAACAGGCTACTCGCGAGATGACCTGGGTGGGCGGCGGCGCCACAGTCGGGATTCTGCTGTTGCTGCTGTTGGCGTTCCGCCGTTGGCGCGTGCTGTTGGCATTTGTGCCGGTGCTGGTCGGCATGTTGTTCGGTGCCGTGGCGTGTGTGGCGCTGTTCGGCCATATGCACGTGATGACGTTGGTACTCGGTTCCAGCCTGATCGGTGTGGCGGTGGATTACCCGCTGCACTATCTGTCGAAGAGCTGGAGCCTGAAACCGTGGCGCAGTTGGCCCGCCTTGCGCCTGACCCTGCCCGGGCTGACGCTGAGCCTGATCACCAGCGCCATCGGTTATCTGGCGCTGGCGTGGACGCCCTTCCCGGCGCTGACGCAAATCGCCGTGTTCTCCGCCGCCGGCTTGCTGGGCGCCTATCTGTCGGCGGTGTGCCTGCTGCCGGCGCTGTTGAAGAATGTCGAACTGCGCCCGGCGCAATGGCCGCTGCATCTGGCCAAACGGCTAATAAACCTGCGGGAAAAACTGCTGGAGCGCATCTGCACGCCAATACTGCTGGCGCTGTTGATCGCCTTCTGTGTGGGCGGTCTCGTGCAACTGCAAAGCAAAAACGACATCCGCCAATGGGTCGGCGCGCCACAGCAACTGACCGACGAAGCGCAGACCATCGCACGCATCACCGGGTATCAGCCGACCAGCCAATTCTTCCTCGTGCGCGCGGCCAATCAGCAAGAACTGCTCGCACGACAAGCGGCACTGAGCGAACGTCTGGAGCAACTGGTCAACCTCGACAAGCTGCAAGGTTTTCTGGCGCTCGATCAATTGGTCAGCCCGCCGAGTCAGCAACAGCAAGTGCGCGAAGCGCTGAACAGGCTTCCACAGTTCTGGCAGCCGCTGCTCGATCTCGGCGTGCCGGTAACGGCCCTGCAAAACGAGTTGCAGCAGTTACAAACATTGCCTTTTGAGGACATCGACGCCGCGCTGGTCGGTCCGCTCGGCGAGCCCTACCGCACGCTGTGGCTCGGCCCGACCGAAGAGGGCGTGGGGGCGATCACCAGTCTGCAAGGCCTGAACAATTCTTCGCTGCTGCGGGTGCAGGCGCTGGACTTACCGGGGGTGGTGCTGGTGGATCGCCTCGGGGAATTGAACAGTGTTTTCGCCGCCACGCAGATCAGCGCGGCAGAACTGAAACTCGCCTCCTGCGTGTTGATCGTGCTGGTGTTGATTCTGCCGTTTGGTCTCGGCGGCGCCCTGCGCATCGTCACGCTGCCGTTGCTGGCAGCGCTGTGCAGTCTGGCCAGCCTCGGTTGGCTCGGCCAGCCGCTGACATTGTTCAGCCTGTTCGGCCTGCTGCTGGTGACAGCGATCAGCGTCGATTACGCGATTCTCATGCGTGAGCAAGTCGGCGGCGCGGCGGTGAGTCTGCTCGGCACGTTGCTGGCGGCCGTGACGACGTGGCTGTCATTCGGTTTGCTGGCGGTATCGAGCACGCCAGCAGTGAGCAACTTCGGTTTATCGGTCAGCCTCGGGCTGGCCTTCAGCTTCATGCTTGCACCGTGGGCCGGGCGTCACCCTCACACCGCGACAGTCGCGGAGCCGGCAGCATGATGATCGTCGGATTCTGGCTGCTGGCCCTGGCGCTGTTCTTTGTCGCGACCCGCGTCGGTCGCCACTTCGGCCTGATTCCAATTGTCAGCCAGTTGCTGTTGGCGAGTTTCGGTTTGCCGCTGCTGATGTATTTCTGGATCGAACCGGGCTGGCAGCTCAGCGGCGCCGAACTGATTGCGCCGACGTGGCTGAAAGACCTCTACAGCCTGAGTTTTGCACTGTTGCTCGGGCACATCCTCAGCGATGTGATCGACCTGCGCCTGGATCGCCAGAGCGTGAAAATCGCCATACCGAGTTTCGCCGTGCCGTTCGCCTGTGGCTTGGCGACCGCCTATTGGTTGCTGCCGGCGCAACCGTGGCTCAATTCATTGGCCATAGGTCTGGTGTTCGCCATCACCGCCATTCCGGTGCTGTACCTGTATCTGCGCCACATCGACTACCCGCCAGCCGCCACACGACGGCTGGTGCAAACCGCGATCCTGATCGATCTGACCTGCTGGACCCTGTTCGGCCTCGCCCAAGGCAGTTTGCATTTGAGCAGTCTGTTGCTGCCGCTGGGGCTGGCGTGCGTGCCCTTGCTGCTGCGCCTGTTCGGTGTCCAGCGACCGCTGACTTACAGCCTCGGCTTCTTCGCGTTATTGGTGCTGGCCGAGCACTACAAACTCAATGCGCTGATTTTCGGCATCGGTTACCTGTTGTGCATGGCCACGCTGAAAGTACCGCTGGTGCTGCCGTTGCCGGCGCGCTGGATGAGCCGTTTGCAGACGTGGATCGCGATCCCGTTGATCCTCACGTTCGGCATCGTGCAAATCGACGTACACGCCGCCCTCGCCAGCCTTGGCGCGCTGCAATGGACGGCACTGCTGCTGGTGCCGATTGCCAGTAAACTGCTTGGCAACTGGCTTGGCCTCGGCTGGGCCGGGGCCTCGTTCGAGGGTGCCAGTCGCTGGCGGGAAAGCGTGCTGCTGAACATTCGCGGCCTGAGCGAAATCGTCTTTCTCAACTTGCTGTTGCAACAACAGCTCATCGCGCCGGCGCTGTACTTCGCGCTGATGCTGATGGGCCTGATCGCGACGTTGCTGCCGGCCCTGATCGGCCTGCATCGCGCCCCACTGAATTTGAACAACCCACTGCCCCGGAGCTCACGTGCCAATCGTTGAAATGGAATCGCGTCAGGTCGTGATCATCGGCGCAGGCCCCTCGGGCGCCATCGCCGCCGCCTTGCTCAAGCGCAAAGGGCACGACGTGCTGGTGATCGAGCGTCAGCACTTCCCAAGGTTTTCCATCGGCGAAAGCCTGCTCAGCCATTGCCTGGACTTCGTCGAAGAAGCCGGCATGCTCGACGCCGTCAACGCCGCCGGGTTCCAGCGCAAGACCGGCGCTGCGTTTGCCTGGGGCGAGCGCTACAGCGCGTTTGATTTTGCCGACACCTTCACCAACGGCAAGCCGACCACGTTCCAGGTGCAGCGCGCCGATTTCGACAAACTGCTGGCCGATCAAGCCGCGCTGCAAGGCGCCGAGATTCGCTATGGCGATGCTATCGTCAGCGTCGATTTCGACCGGGCAAAACCGCAGTTGGATGTGCGCCGCGAAGACGGCAGCGAATACCGCGTCGAAGCGCATTTTGTGTTGGATGCCAGCGGTTACGGTCGCGTGCTTTCACGCTTGCTGGATCTGGAGGCACCGTCGAATTTTCCGGTGCGCCAGGCGGTATTCACTCACGTCGAAGATCACATCGACACCCCGGCGTTCGACCGCGAAAAAATCCTCGTCACCACGCACCCGCTGCATCGCGACATCTGGTTCTGGACCATCCCGTTCAGCAATGGTCGCTGCTCGGTTGGCGTGGTCGCCGCTGCCGAACACTTCGAAGGTCGCGATACCGATCTTGACGCCTGTCTGCGCGGTTTCATCGCCGAAACGCCAAGTCTGGCCGGCGTCCTCAACAACGCCGTGTGGGATACTCCGGCGCGCACCCTCGGCGGCTACGCAGCCAACGTCAAAACCCTGCACGGTCCGGGCTTTGCGTTGCTCGGCAACGCGGCGGAATTTCTCGATCCGGTGTTCTCCTCCGGCGTAACCATCGCCATGCGTTCGGCGAGCATGGCGGCGGCAGTGCTGCATCGTCAGTTGCAGGGCGAAACGGTCGATTGGCAAAGCGAGTTTGCCGAGCCGCTGAAACGCGGCGTCGACACCTTCCGCTGCTATGTCGAGGGCTGGTACGCGGGGACTTTCCAGGACGTGATTTTCTATGAAGACAGTCAGGCAGACATTCGCCGGATGATCTGCTCGATTCTCGCCGGTTATGCCTGGGATGAACGCAACCCGTTCGTCAGCGAAGCTCGGCGCCGGTTGAAGATGATTTCCGAACTCTGCGCAAAGGACGCCCCATGAATTACCTGAGCGACAGTTACGTCGAGGAAACCCGCTTCGGTTTCTGGTTCCTGCGCAGCCACACCTGGCAGCATCACGTGTTGCGCGTGGCAATCAACGATCTGCGTGGGCTGTTCAGCGAAGCACCGCCGGCAAACCCGGTGCTGCTCGATGCCGGTTGCGGTCAGGGCAAGTCGTTCGGCCATTTGCGCCAGACCTTTGCACCTCAGCGTTTGATCGGCATCGATGCCGATCCGCACAGCCTTGAATTGAGCGCCGAAGAAGCGGCGCGTCAGGGATTGCACGTCGAGCTGATCGGCAGCGATTGCGCAACGCTCAACGTGCCGGACGCCAGTGTCGATCTGCTGTTCTGCCACCAGACCTTTCATCATCTGGTCGAGCAGGAAAAGGCCTTGGCCGAGTTCTATCGGGTGCTCAAGCCTGGCGGTTATCTACTGTTCGCCGAATCGACCGAGGCTTACATCGATACCTGGGTGATTCGCTGGCTGTTCCGCCATCCAATGCACGTGCAGAAAAGTGCCGCGCAGTATCTGGGGATGATTCGCGCGCAGGGTTTTGAGTTTGGCGAGCGCAATGTTTCGTACCCGTATTTGTGGTGGAGCCGGTCGAAGGATTTCGGTTTGCTGGAGCGGTTTGGATTGCTCAAGCCCAAAGCGTTCGGGCAGCGGGAAGAGACGCTGGTGAACGTGGTTGCGCGCAAGCCGCTGGAAGGTGAGATCTGATGTACGGCAGTCGATCAGTACACAACCCACCCTGTGGGAGCTGGCTTGCCAGCGATAGCGGTGGATCAGTCATCCTCAATATTGGACGTGCCGACGCAATCGCTGGCAAGCCAGCTCCCACAGGTTTTTGGGTGTTGCGACTGTTTTTGTTGGTCTGCATCGCGCTGCTAGGTGCCTGCGCAACTCAGGCACCACTGCCAACGGACAATCCGACTCTGCCGCTGCCCCTGCAACTGCACATCGAACGCAACCTCGCCGAACAACGCCAGGACTGGCTGCTGGTGATGCAGCGTGAAGGTTCCGGCATCCGCTGGTCGATGATGGACCCGCTGGGCATCCCCCAGGCCCGTCAGCAACTGATCGACGGGCGCTGGCAGGCCGATGGCCTGCTGCCGCCTAATCCCGAAGCCCGGGAGTTGTTCGCCGCGCTACTGTTCGCCCTGACCCCGTCCAGCGAACTCTTGCGCCTCTACCCCGCCGCGCAGCAACAGGGCGAGCATCGCTCCCTGCCAGCGCGCTGGGATATCCGCTATTCACAACCGTTGAGCTTCGAATTGAAACTGCCTCAAGGCCCGCACTACCGCGTCTCCCCCCTCGGTGAACCGACGCCATGACCGCCTATTTGAATGCCCTCGGCGTCATCTGCGCACTCGGCCGCAACAAGCATGAAGTGGCGCACAACCTGTTCGCTGGCGACTGCTCCGGCATGCGTCGCGAATCCGGTTGGGTGCCGGAGCGTGAGTTGCCAGTGGCCGCCGTGCACGGTGAGCTGGCAGCGATTCCGCCGGAGTTGGCCGACCAGCGCAGCCGCAACAATCAGCTTTTGCTGGAAGCTGCGTTGCAGATCCGCGACGACATCGACCGGGCCATTGAGATTTATGGCCGCGAGCGCATCGGCGTGGTGCTCGGCACCAGCACCTCGGGCATCGACGAAGCCAGTCGTGGTCTGGCGCATTTCCTTCGTGAACAGCAGTTCCCGAGTGGATACGACTATCGGCAACAGGAACTCGGCGCCCCGGCGAATTTCCTTTCTGACTGGCTGCAACTGAGCGGTCCGGCCTACGTGATTTCTACCGCGTGCACTTCCAGCGCACGCGCCCTGATGAGCGCGCAGCGCCTGCTCGATCTGGGCCTGTGCGATGCAGTGCTGTGCGGCGGCGTCGATAGCCTGTGCAAGCTGACCCTCAACGGTTTTTCATCGCTGGAAGCGGTATCCGATGAGCGCTGCAATCCGTTCTCGGCCAATCGCAACGGCATCAACATTGGCGAAGCCGCGGTGCTGTTCGTGATGAGCAAGCAACGCGGGGAGGGTCCGGCCATCGCCCTGCTCGGCGCTGGCGCCAGTTCCGATGCGCACCATATCTCGGCGCCGGAACCGAGCGGGCGCGGCGCGCTGCAAGCGATGCAAAAAGCCTTGAGTCGCGCGCAGTTGCAGCCTGGGCAAATCAACTATCTGAACCTGCACGGCACCGCCACCCAACACAACGACGCCATGGAAAGCCTGGCGGTCGCCACGCTGTTCCCCAACGGCGTGGCGTGCTCGTCGACCAAACCGATGACCGGTCACACGCTCGGTGCTGCCGGTGCGCTGGAAGCAGCGTTCTGCTGGCTGAGCCTGAGCGCTGACAACCCAGGCCACGCGCTACCGCCGCACGTCTGGGACGGCCAACCCGATCCCGACTTGCCAGCGCTCAAGTGGGTGACCGCAAGTGAGCCCCTGACGTCCATTGCACCCCGCTACCTGATGAGCAACTCGTTTGCCTTCGGGGGCAACAACGTCAGCCTGATTATCGGAGACGCCCCATGACTGACTGGCCGCTCGCCGAACTGCTGCCTCACGCAGGCGACATGATCCTGATCGACAAGATCACCCGCTTTGACGATGAACAGATTTACACCTACCTCACGGTCAAGCCTGATGGCCTGTTCAGCCTGCCCGACGGCAGCCTGCCGGCGTGGGTCGGCGTCGAGCTGATGGCACAAAGCGTCGCCGCGTTCGCCGGTTGTCATGCTCGGCGCAAAGGCAATCCGGTGGAACTGGGTTTCCTGCTCGGCACACGCAAGTTCGAGTGCAACGTCGAAGCGTTTCCGGCCGGCAGCGAGTTGACCGTCCATGGCATCCGCTCGCTGGAAGATGACAACGGCATGGGCGTGTTCGAATGCCACATCACTGCGCCCGGCATCCAGGCCAGCGCTCGACTGAATGTGTTCCGCCCGCCCCAACCGTCCCAATACCTGCAACAGACACAGGAGTCGAACGATGACTGAATCCGTACTGGTCACCGGCTCCAGCCGTGGCATCGGCCGCGCCATTGCCTTGCGTCTGGCGCAGGCCGGGCACGACATCGTCCTGCATTGCCGCAGCGGCGTCGCCGAAGCCCAGGCAGTGCAGGCTGAAATTAAAGCGCTGGGCCGCAACGCGCGCATCCTGCAGTTCGATGTCGCCGACCGTGAAACCTGCAAAACCATTCTCGACGCCGACGTTGAAACCCACGGTGCCTATTACGGTGTGGTGCTCAATGCCGGGCTGACCCGCGACGGTGCCTTTCCAGCCCTGAGCGACGACGATTGGGACGTGGTGCTGCGCACCAACCTCGACGGTTTCTACAACGTCCTGCACCCGGTGATGATGCCGATGATCCGTCGCCGCGCCGCTGGTCGCATTGTTTGCATCACGTCGGTGTCGGGATTGATCGGCAACCGTGGCCAGGTCAACTACAGCGCCTCCAAGGCCGGCGTAATTGGCGCTGCGAAGGCATTGGCGATCGAACTGGGCAAGCGCAAAATCACCGTTAACTGCGTCGCACCAGGCCTGATCGACACAGCGATGCTCGACGAAAACGTGCCGGTGGAAGAATTGATGAAAATGATCCCCGCGCAACGCATGGGCACCCCTGAAGAGGTGGCCAGTGCGGTGAATTTCCTGATGTCGGCGGAAGCCTCGTACATCACCCGCCAGGTCCTGGCGGTCAACGGAGGCTTGTGCTGATGAAGCGCGTCGTTGTCACCGGCATGGCCGGCATCACCTCGCTGGGCAGCGACTGGCAGACCATCGCTGGCAACTTCGCGGCCAACCGCAGCGGCATCCGCCGGATGGACGAGTGGGATCGCTTCAGCGAACTGAACACGCGCCTCGCCGGCCCCATCGATGATTTCGTCGTCCCGGCGCACTGGACCCGCAAGCAACTGCGCAGCATGGGCCGGGTTTCGCGCCTGGCTGTCGGTGCAGCGGAACAAGCCCTGGCCGACGCCGGCCTGCTCGGCGACGCATCGATCAAGGACGGGCGTATGGGCGTGGCCTGCGGGTCGTCCACCGGCAGCACCGACGAGATCAAGGCGTTCGGCAACATGCTGCTCAACTCGGTGGCCGAGGGCCTCAACGCCAACTCCTACGTGCGCATGATGCCGCACACCACAGCGGCGAATATCAGCATCTTCTTCGGCCTCACCGGGCGTTTGATTCCGACGTCCAGCGCCTGCACCAGCGGCAGTCAGGGCATCGGTTATGCCTACGAGGCAATCAAGTTCGGACGCCTGCCGCTGATGCTCGCCGGCGGCGCCGAAGAACTCTGCCCGACCGAAGCGATGGTGTTCGACGCGCTCTACGCCACCAGCCTGAAAAATGACGCGCCACAGACCAGCCCACGCCCGTATGACAAGGGCCGCGATGGCCTGGTGATCGGTGAAGGTGGCGGCATGCTGGTGCTCGAAGAGCTGGATCACGCCCTCGCCCGCGGTGCACAGATCCACGCCGAGCTGGTGGGTTTCGGCAGCAACGCCGACGGCCAACACACCACCCGCCCCGAACAAACCACCATGCGCCGCGCGATGGAACTGGCGCTTGAAGACGCCGGGCTCACACCGGATGCGATCGGTTACGTCAATGGCCACGGCACCTCTACAGAACAAGGCGATATTGCCGAAACCCTGGCGACCAGCAGCTTATTCGGTGAACGCATGCCGATCAGCTCGCAGAAGAGTTTCCTCGGCCATACGCTGGGAGCCTGCGGAGCGCTGGAGTCGTGGTTCAGCATCGAAATGCTCAACCGTGACCTGTACGTGCACACGTTCAACCTCGATGAGGTCGATCCGCACTGCGGCAAGCTCGACTACCTGCGCGGTGAATTCCGCCAGATGAGCAACGAATACGTGATGAACAACAATTTTGCTTTTGGTGGCGTCAACACCTCGTTGATTTTCCGCCGCTGGCACTGACCGCTACACGTTTGGAGTAAAGGGAATGACTCAGTTTCACCGCATCGCCGCCCTGCTGGCCCTGGCTTTTGTACTCGGCGGTTGCACCAGCAAACCGGTGTACAACGCCAAGGAAGAGTTCTCCAGCAACCTGGGTTTCACCGAATCGCAGATGAGCCGCGCCATCGTCACTGCGCTCAATGATCGCCAATGGGTCGTGCAATCGGTGCGTCCGGGCATGATCAAAGCTGCGATCACCGTGCGGGGTCGGCATCACGCCGAAGTCGACATCCCATTCACCCCGACTTCGTTCGAAATCGACTACCGCAGCAGCTACGGCCTGAATGCCAAGGACGGCAAGATCCACGGCAACTACAACCGCTGGGTCAACCGTCTGCGCGACAACGTCCTCAAAGAGCTGTCGATCAACCCGGACATCGAAGCCGTCAACAGCCTTGGCATCATCAAGCAAGGCGCCGACGAGCCGACCTACCTCAGCTTCCGCGAAGGCGTCAAACGCGCCACCGACGCCGGCCTGCTCGACGGCAGCGTCACGTTCTACCTGGCCGGCGAAACCCTGCCAAAACAGGTGCGCAAACTCGACACCGTCAGCAGCAGCCGCAAGACCAACGGCTCGAACAAGTCCGACGAAGACGCCTGCTTCTGGGCCCTGCAATCGGCCCTCGCAACCCTGCAGAACGCCGCCAAAAAGGCCGACGCCAACGCCGTGATCAACATCGCCAGTGTCGACCAGCGCGACCTCTACAAAGACACCGAAAAATTTCAGTGCCGCGCCGGGCTGGTCGTGTCGAGTGTGGCGTTGCGTGGGGATTTGGCGCACGTGGATTGATGGAACTGTAGAAACGATTAAGGGCGCCTTTCGGCGCCCTTTTCATTTTGCCCATCTACACTCGATCAAGCAGGCAACCGCGCCACCTGCCAGAACGGCGAGCCCCCATCGATCAAACACTCGCGGTTCTCTTTCACCGTCCAGGAGATGACCATGCAAGTGAAAGCCCTGATGGCCGCCACGCTCCTCTTTCTGCTCCCCGGCGCCAGCCACGCCACCCATCTGATGTACATGCCGTTCGAGACCGCCTTGAGCCTTGCGGTGTTTGAGCGGGCGCCATCGCTGGCAAGCCAGCTCCCACAGGGTTCTGGGTGTACACAGAGAATGTGAACAACACTGAAGCCTGCGGGAGCGGGCTTGCCAGCGATTGACGGCATAGCCGTCAGGCTTCTTCGACCTTGCGCGTGAGCAGGTCGACAAACGCCTTGGCCATCGGCGATTTCTGATCCTTGCGCTGCACCAGCCATACGGCCGACACCGCTGCGGGGTCGAGCAACGGTCGGTAGACCACGCCGTCGATGCGCATCCGCTGGTAGGACGCCGGCAACACCGACACGCCCAATCCCGCCGCCACCAGACCGATGATGGTCATGGCTTCGCCGGCCTCTTGGGCAAAATGCGGGCTGAAACCGGCGTCGCGCGCCAGGCTGAGCAGCTGTGCGTAGAGACCGCTGCCATAACTGCGCGGGAAGAACACGAAAGGCTCGAGCGCCAGCGCTGAGAGAAACAAACCCTCCTCGCTGCCCTGCGCCAACGGATGCTTGGCACTGAGCACCGCTACCAGCGGTTCACGCATCAACTCCACCACGCTTAACGAATCCGGCAAACCCAGCGGGCGCATGATGCCGACTTCAATTGATTCGTCGGCCAGCGCCTCGGCAACCTGGGTGCTACTCATCTCACGCAAATGCAGATGCACCGCCGCAAACCGCTGGCGAAATGCAAAGATCGCCTGCGGAATGGTCGAGTTGAACGGCGCCGATGAGGTGAAACCGATCTTCAGTTCCCCGAGTTCGCCGAGTTGCGCACGACGGGCGACATCCGCCGCTTTGTCGACTTGCGCCAGCACCAGCCGCGCCTCTTCCAAAAACAATCTGCCGGCCTCACTCAGCTCGACCCGACGATTGGTCCGTTCAAACAGACGTGCGCCGACCTCTTGCTCAAGCGCCTGAATCTGCTGGCTCAGTGGTGGCTGGGAGATGCCCAGCACCTGTGCTGCGCGGCCGAAATGCAGTTCTTCGGCGACGGCGATGAAGTAGCGCAGGTGACGCAATTCCATAGAAACCCCATTAGGTCGTTAAAGCTATCAAACAGGTCGAACAATATATTGGATAGAAACATTAGCCAGCTATATGATTTTTTCATTGCCTGCCCGGCTGCGCTCCCCGAGGTCCGATGTGAAAACTGCCACCGCCCCCCTTGCCCATGAGGTTCCGCCTGCAGCGGACGATGTCGTCGTAGAGCTGCAAGAGATCTACATCGAAAAAGGCACGCCGATGTTCATGCGTACGGTGCTGGCGCTGTTCAGCGGCGGGTTCGCGACGTTTGCGCTGCTGTATTGCGTGCAGCCGATGATGCCGTTGCTGTCGCATGAATACGGAATCAACGCGGCGCAGAGCAGCCTGATTCTATCGGTGGCCACCGGCATGCTCGCCATTGGCTTACTGATCACCGGGCCGATTTCCGATCGGGTCGGGCGTAAACCGGTCATGGTTGCCGCGCTGTTCGCGGCAGCGCTGTGCACCATGGCCAGTGCAATGATGCCGAGCTGGCAAGGCGTGCTGATCATGCGCGCGCTGATCGGCCTGTCGTTGAGCGGTCTGGCGGCGGTGGCGATGACCTATCTCAGTGAGGAAATTCATCCGCAACACATCGGCCTTGCCATGGGTTTGTACATCGGCGGCAACGCAATTGGCGGGATGAGCGGACGCCTGATTACCGGGGTGTTGATCGATTTCGTCAGTTGGCACACGGCGATGCTGGTGATTGGCGGTCTGGCGATGATTGCGGCGGCGGTGTTCTGGAAGATCCTGCCGGAGTCGCGCAACTTCCGCTCACGCTCGCTGCATCCGCGCAGCTTGCTTGACGGTTTCACCATGCACTTTCGCGATGCCGGTCTGCCGCTGTTGTTTCTTGAAGCGTTCGTACTGATGGGCGCGTTTGTCACGCTGTTCAACTACATCGGCTATCGCTTGCTGGCCGCACCGTACAACCTCGATCAAGTGTTCGTCGGTTTACTCTCGGTGGTGTACCTGTCAGGGATCTACAGTTCGGCGAAAATCGGTTCGCTGGCGGACCAACTGGGGCGGCGCAAAGTGTTGTGGGCAACTATCGCGCTGATGTTCGCCGGTCTCGCGTTGACCATGTTTACACCGTTGCTGCTGGTGATCGTCGGCATGTTGATTTTCACCTTCGGCTTCTTCGCCGCGCATTCGGTAGCGAGCAGCTGGATCGGCCGTCGAGCGATCAAGGCCAAGGGCCAGGCGTCGTCGCTGTACCTGTTCAGCTATTACGCCGGGTCGAGCATTGCCGGGACGGCGGGCGGAGTATTCTGGCATTTGGGTGGGTGGAACGGGATTGGACTGTTTATCGGCGCGTTGTTGCTGGTGGCGCTGTTGGTGGCGTTGAAGCTGGCGAAGTTACCGCCATTGGCTGGCGTGAAGGCCTGAATACGCTTCATGTGGGAGCGGGCTTGCTCGCGAAGGCGTCGCGCCAATTGACACAAATGTTGCTGATCCGCTTCTTTCGCGAGCAGGCTCGCTCCCACATTTGATCAGCGTCCGACTGTGGATTACGCATAAAAAAACGCCCGGCATTGGCCGGGCGTTTTTTATTGCGTATCGATCACTCGTGATACTGAGCCGACAACTCATGCACCGCACGCAGGAAAGCGCCGGCGTGTTCCGGGTCGACTTCCGGGGTGATGCCGTGGCCGAGGTTGAACACGTGGCCACTGCCCTTGCCGTAGCTGGCGAGGATGCGCCCGACTTCGGTGCGGATGGCTTCCGGCTTGGCGTAGAGCACGGTCGGGTCCATGTTGCCTTGCAGGGCAACCTTGTCGCCAACACGGGCGCGGGCGTTGCCGATGTCGCAGGTCCAGTCCAGGCCCAGTGCGTCGGCGCCGGCCTCGGCGATGCTTTCCAGCCACAGGCCGCCGTTCTTGGTGAACAGGATCACCGGCACCTTGCGACCGTCGTTTTCGCGGATCAAACCGCTGACGATTTTCTTCATGTAGGCCAGCGAGAATTCCTGATACGCCGCCGCCGACAGATTGCCGCCCCAGGTATCGAAGATCTGCACCGCTTGCGCGCCAGCCATGATCTGGCCATTGAGGTACGAGGTCACCGACTGCGCCAACTTGTCCAGCAGCAGGTGCATGGCTTGCGGGTTGTCGTAGAGCATGGCTTTGGTCTTGCGGAAGTCTTTCGACGAGCCGCCTTCAACCATGTACGTCGCCAGTGTCCACGGGCTGCCGGAGAAACCGATCAACGGCACACGGCCGTTCAACTCACGACGGATGGTGCTGACCGCGTCCATCACGTAGCCGAGATCTTTGTGCGGATCAGGAATCGGCAAAGCTTCGATGTCGGCCAGGGTGCTGACGACTTTCTTGAAGCGCGGACCTTCACCGGTCTCGAAGTACAGGCCCTGGCCCATGGCATCGGGGATGGTGAGGATGTCGGAAAACAGGATCGCCGCGTCCAGTTGCGGATAGCGGTCGAGCGGTTGCATGGTGACTTCGCAAGCGAACTCCGGATTCATGCACAGGCTCATGAAGTCACCGGCGTGGGCACGGCTGGCGCGGTATTCCGGCAGGTAGCGACCGGCCTGACGCATCATCCACACGGGGGTGACGTCTACGGGTTGCTTGAGCAGGGCGCGCAGGAAACGGTCGTTCTTCAGGGCAGTCATGTCGGCATCCGGAAAAAAAGTGCGGGCATTTTCTCAGAGCGCGAGGGAAAAGGCACGGATGCAGGTCAGCCTTTTGTCTATCGGGTCAATTTATTGCGTGGGAATGCAGACCTTGTGACGCCACAAAATACTGTGGGAGCTGGCTTGCCAGCGATGCAGAGACCTCGTTTTGCCGGATTGACCGAGGTGATGCTATCGCTGGCAAGCCAGCTCCCACAGGTATTGTATTGCAGTCAGCTAGACGGTTTAGACGCCCAGGTAATCGAGGATCCCTTCGGCGGCATTACGGCCTTCGAAGATTGCCGTCACTACCAGGTCGGAACCGCGGACCATGTCGCCACCCGCAAAGATCTTCGGGTTGCTGGTCTGGTGCTTGTACTGACCTTGCTCAGGCGCAACGACGCGGCCCTGGCTATCCGTCTGGATTTCGAACTGTCCGAACCAAGGCGCCGGGCTCGGACGGAAACCGAAGGCGATGACCACGGCGTCGGCCGGGATGATCTCTTCGGAGCCCGGGATCGGCTCGGGGCTGCGGCGGCCGCGGGCGTCCGGTTCGCCGAGACGGGTCTCGACCACTTTCACGCCTTCGACCCGGTCTTCGCCGACGATGGCGATCGGCTGGCGGTTGTAGAGGAATTTCACGCCTTCTTCCTTGGCGTTCTTCACCTCTTTGCGCGAGCCGGGCATGTTCGCTTCGTCACGACGATAAGCGCAGGTGACCGACTTGGCACCCTGGCGGATCGAGGTGCGGTTGCAGTCCATCGCCGTGTCGCCGCCACCGAGCACCACAACCTTCTTGCCTTTCATGTCGACGAAATCTTCCGGCGACTTTTCAAAGCCCAGGTTGCGGTTGACGTTGGCGATCAGGAAGTCCAGCGCGTCATACACGCCCGGCAGGTCCTCACCGGCAAAACCGCCCTTCATGTAGGTGTAAGTACCCATGCCCATGAAGACTGCATCGTATTCGGCGAGCAGTTGCTCCATGGTCACGTCTGTGCCGACTTCGGTGTTGAGCCGGAACTCGATGCCCATGCCGGTGAAGACTTCGCGACGATTGCTCAGCACGCTCTTTTCCAGCTTGAACTCGGGGATACCGAAGGTCAGCAGACCGCCGATTTCCGGGTTCTTGTCGAACACCACCGGGGTCACACCGCCTCGTACCAGCACGTCGGCACAGCCCAGACCTGCGGGGCCAGCACCGATGATCGCGACACGTTTGCCGGTCGGTTTGACCTTGGACATGTCCGGGCGCCAGCCCATGGCGAACGCGGTGTCGGTGATGTACTTCTCGACCGAACCGATGGTCACCGCACCGAAGCCGTCGTTGAGGGTGCAGGCACCCTCGCACAGACGATCCTGAGGACAAACCCTGCCGCAGACTTCCGGCAAGGTGTTGGTCTGGTGCGACAGCTCGGCGGCCTGAAGGATGTTGCCCTCGGCCACCAGCTTCAGCCAGTTGGGAATGAAGTTGTGCACCGGGCACTTCCACTCGCAATACGGGTTGCCGCAACCCAGGCAGCGGTGGGCCTGATCGGCCGACTGCTGGGGTTTGAACGGTTCGTAGATCTCGACGAACTCTTTCTTGCGTTGACGCAACAGTTTCTTCTTCGGATCTTTGCGCCCGACATCGATGAATTGAAAGTCGTTACTGAGACGTTCGGCCATCTTCAAAACCTCATAACAGCAGCTTCAAGCTACTAGCTTCAAGCTGCAAGAAAATCACTCTGCAGGCACATCGCGCACTGCTGTTAACTTGCGGCTTGTAACTCGCCGCTTGCAGCTGCGCCGTTATTGCGGACTCGCACGAGTACTGGAGAGCAGAGATTTCAGGCTCGCCGCTTTCGGTTTGACCAGCCAGAAACGGCGCAAGTAGTCATCGAGGTTTTCGGCGAGTTCACGACCCCACTCGCTGTCGGTTTCCGCGACGTACTCGTTCAGCACGTTTTGCAGGTGGCTGCGATAGGATTCCATCGCCTCACCACTGATCCGCTGGATTTCCACCAGTTCGTGGTTGACCCGGTCAACGAAGCTGTTGTCCTGGTCAAGCACATAGGCGAAACCACCGGTCATGCCAGAGCCGAAGTTGTAACCGGTCTTGCCCAACACGCAGACAAAACCACCGGTCATGTACTCGCAGCAGTGATCGCCAGTGCCTTCCACAACCGTGTGGGCACCGGAGTTACGCACGGCGAAACGCTCGCCTGCGGTGCCAGCGGCGAACAGCTTGCCGCCAGTGGCGCCGTACAGGCAGGTGTTGCCGATGATGGCGCTGTTCTGAGTCTTATAAACGCTGCCCTTGGGCGGCACGATGGTCAGCTTGCCACCGGTCATGCCTTTGCCGACGTAGTCGTTGGCGTCGCCTTCCAGGTACATGTTCAGACCGCCAGCGTTCCACACGCCGAAGCTCTGACCCGCCGTCCCTTTGAAGCGGAAGGTGATCGGCGCTTTGGCCATGCCTTGGTTGCCGTGCTTGCGGGCGATTTCGCCGGAGATCCGCGCGCCGATCGAACGGTCGCAGTTGCAGATGTCCAGTTCGAACTCGGCGCCGCTGAGGTCGTTGATCGCCGACGTCGCCAGATCGACCATTTTCTCGGCCAGCAGGCCCTGGTCGAAGGGCGGGTTGCGCTCAACCTGGCAGAACTGCGGCTTGTCCGCCGGGATGTGATCGCTGCCCAGCAGCGGCGTCAGATCCAGGTGATGTTGCTTGGCGGTCTGGCCTTCGAGGATGTCCAGCAGATCGGTGCGGCCGATCAGCTCTTCGAGGGAGCGCACGCCCAGCTTGGCCAGCCACTCACGGGTTTCTTCGGCGACGTAGGTGAAGAAATTCACCACCATGTCGACGGTGCCGATGTAGTGATCCTTGCGCAGCTTCTCGTTCTGAGTGGCAACGCCGGTGGCGCAGTTGTTCAGGTGGCAGATGCGCAGGTATTTGCAGCCCAGCGCGATCATTGGCGCGGTGCCGAAGCCGAAGCTTTCGGCGCCGAGGATCGCTGCCTTGATCACGTCGAGGCCGGTTTTCAGGCCGCCGTCAGTCTGCACCCGGACTTTGCCGCGCAGGTCGTTGCCGCGCAGAGTCTGGTGGGTTTCGGCCAGGCCGAGTTCCCACGGTGCGCCCGCGTACTTGATCGAGGTCAGCGGCGAAGCACCGGTACCACCGTCGTAGCCGGAAATGGTGATCAAGTCCGCGTAGGCCTTGGCCACACCGGCGGCGATGGTGCCGACGCCAGCTTCAGCGACCAGTTTCACCGAGACCAGCGCCTTGGGGTTGACCTGCTTGAGGTCGAAAATCAGTTGCGACAAATCTTCGATGGAATAAATGTCGTGGTGCGGCGGTGGCGAAATCAGCGTCACGCCCGGCACTGCATAACGCAGCTTGGCGATCAGCCCGTTGACTTTGCCGCCCGGGAGTTGTCCCCCCTCGCCCGGCTTGGCGCCCTGGGCGACCTTGATCTGCAGCACTTCGGCGTTGACCAGGTATTCCGGTGTCACGCCGAAACGGCCAGTCGCGACCTGCTTGATTTTCGAGCTCTTGATGGTGCCGTAACGCGCCGGGTCTTCGCCGCCTTCGCCGGAGTTGGAACGCGCACCAAGGCGGTTCATGGCTTCGGCCAGGGCTTCGTGAGCTTCCGGCGACAGAGCGCCCAGCGAGATACCGGCAGAGTCGAAGCGCTTGAGCACCGATTCCAGCGGTTCGATTTCACTCATGTCCAAAGGCGTGTCGAGGGTCTTGACCTTGAGCAGGTCGCGAATCATCGACACCGGACGGTTGTCCACCAGCGAGGTGTATTCCTTGAACTTGCCGTAGTCGCCCTGCTGCACAGCGGCTTGCAGGGTGTTGACCACGTCCGGGTTGTACGCGTGATATTCGCCACCGTGGACGAACTTCAGCAGACCGCCCTGCTGGATCGGCTTGCGCGGGCTCCAGGCTTCGGCAGCGAGGGCTTTCTGCTCGGCTTCGATGTCGACGAAACGCGCACCCTTGATGCGGCTCGGCACGCCACGGAAGCTCAGGTCGCACACTTCCTCAGACAGACCAATGGCCTCGAACAACTGCGCACCACGGTACGACGCGATGGTCGAGATACCCATCTTCGACAGAATCTTGAGCAGGCCTTTGGTGATGCCTTTGCGGTAGTTCTTGAACACCTCGTAGAGGTCGCCCAGCACTTCACCGGTACGGATCAGGTCGCCCAGCACTTCGTAAGCCAGGAACGGATAAACCGCCGAGGCACCGAAACCGATCAGCACCGCAAAGTGATGCGGATCACGCGCGGTAGCGGTTTCAACGAGGATGTTGGAATCGCAACGCAGGCCTTTTTCGGTCAGGCGATGGTGCACCGCACCGGTCGCCAGCGAAGCGTGGATCGGCAGTTTGCCCGGGGCGATATGACGGTCGCTCAGAACGATCTGGGTACGACCGGCGCGCACGGCTTCTTCAGCCTGATCGGCGACGTTGCGGATCGCCGCTTCGAGGCCGACGCCTTCGTCGTAATTGAGGTCGATGACCTGCCGCTCGAAACCCGGGCGATCAAGGTTCATCAGCGAGCGCCACTTGGCCGGGGAAATGACCGGCGAGCTGAGGATCACGCGCGAGGCGTGTTCCGGCGACTCCTGGAAAATGTTGCGCTCGGCACCGAGGCAGATTTCCAGCGACATCACGATCGCTTCACGCAGCGGGTCGATCGGCGGGTTGGTGACCTGCGCGAACTGCTGGCGGAAATAGTCGTACGGCGTGCGCACGCGCTGCGACAGCACGGCCATCGGCGTATCGTCGCCCATCGAGCCAACGGCTTCGTAGCCTTGCTCGCCCAGCGGACGCAGTACCTGATCGCGCTCTTCGAACGTGACCTGATACATCTTCATGTATTGCTTGAGCTGATCGACGTCGTAGAAAGCCGAACCGTGGTCGTTGTCTTCCATGGTCGCCTGAATGCGCAGGGCATTCTTGCGCAGCCATTGCTTGTACGGATGACGGGATTTGAGACGGTTGTCGATCGCATCGGTGTCGAGGATCTGCCCGGTTTCGGTATCCACGGCCAGGATCTGGCCCGGGCCTACGCGGCCCTTGGCGATCACGTCTTCGGGCTGGTAATTCCAGACGCCGATTTCCGACGCAACGGTGATGAAACCGTTGGTGGTGGTAACCCAGCGCGCCGGGCGCAGACCGTTACGGTCGAGCAGGCAGACCGCGTAGCGACCATCGGTCATGACCACGCCGGCCGGGCCGTCCCACGGCTCCATGTGCATCGAGTTGTACTCGTAGAACGCACGCAGATCCGGGTCCATGGTTTCAACGTTCTGCCACGCAGGCGGAATGATCATCCGCACGCCACGGAACAGGTCGATGCCACCGGTGACCATCAGTTCAAGCATGTTGTCCATGCTCGAGGAGTCGGAACCGACACGGTTAACCAGCGGGCCGAGTTCTTCCAGATCCATCAGATCATTGGTGAACTTGGTCCGACGGGCCTGAGCCCAGTTACGGTTACCGGTGATGGTGTTGATCTCGCCGTTGTGGGCGAGGAAGCGGAATGGCTGAGCCAGCGGCCATTTCGGCAGGGTGTTGGTGGAGAAGCGCTGGTGGAACACGCAGATCGCGGTTTGCAGGCGCTCGTCACTCAGGTCCGGATAAAACGCGGCCAGATCGGCCGGCATCATCAGGCCTTTATAGATGATGGTCTTGTGCGAAAAGCTGCAGATGTAGTGGTCGCTGTCGACAGCGTTGGTCACCGACGAACGGCGACGGGCGCTGAACAGCTTGACCGCCATGTCCTGATCGCTCAGGCCTTCGCCGCCGATGTACACCTGCTCGATTTGCGGCAGGCGTTCAAGGGCCAGGCGGCCGAGGACACTGGTATCGATTGGCACTTTGCGCCAGCCGATCAGTTGCAGGCCTTCGGCGAGGATCTCGCGGTTCATGTTCTCGCGAGCGGCTTCAGCCTTGGCCGAATCCTGGTTGAAGAAGACCATGCCCACGGCATATTGCTTGGGCAACTCGACGCTGAAGGCTTCCTGAGCGATAGCGCGCAGAAAGGCGTCGGGCTTTTGAATCAGCAGACCGCAACCGTCACCGGTCTTGCCGTCGGCATTAATCCCACCGCGGTGGGTCATGCAGGTCAGGGCCTCAATGGCCGTTTGCAAAAGGGTATGACTGGGCTCGCCCTGCATATGGGCTATCAGGCCGAAACCGCAGTTATCCTTGAATTCATCTGGTTGGTACAGACCTGCTTTCATAGACACTTTCTCACCAGGCTGCCTCTTTTCGAGGCAAATTTCTTTTCAATTCAACCACTTGCGATCCGCGCCGAACGTACGCCGGCTTAGCGGGGGCAAAAGGGTGGTCATTGTACACAGCGACACAGAGGCTCACAAATTTGACGACGAACTGTCGCAAATTCATGTCGCATTTGTGAAAGGTTTAAAGCGATCTGCTGTGCTAGTCAAAACTTTTTTAATTTTGACTGCAACGACTCAAAGACTACTGTGACGCAGACACCACAAGGCACGCGGTCGCAGGGACGGCGCGCACATGTAGAAATTTTGAGGTGCTTGGAGAGGCGGCCTGGGTAAGGCCGCCGAATCTTCAGCGAGTTGTTGCCAGTTCCTGTTGGACGCTGGCGACAGTGCGAGGCCAAGGTTTACCAGCCTGAACCTTCGCTGGCAAGGCCTTGATGGCAGAAACAGCCGCATCACGATTGGCGAAGTTGCCATAGGTGACCACGTAAAGAGGCTTGCCGTTGAGGACTTTCTTGAAATAACGGTACTCGCCGCCCTGCTCCTTGACGAAGCTTTGCGCGGCCGTCTCGGAGCTGGTGCCGAGGATCTGCACCACGTAGTTGCTCGTCGGCTGCCCGGCGTACCAGCTGCCACCAGCGGCTTTGGCCACGGTAACCGGCTTTTCGGCTGGTTTGGCGGCGGCAACCGGTTTGGCTGGTGCTGGAGCAGGTTTGGCCGCTGGCGCTGCCGGAGCAGGCTTGGCGGTGGCGATTTGTGTCGGGGCAGGGGCAGGCGCCGGGGTTGGGGCCGGGGTTGGGGCCGGACCAGCCGGAACGCCCGCGGGTGGCGCCGAAGTGGTCACGGTCGGCGGTGTATCACTGGAGCCTTCCAGTGGCACACCGTCGTCGCCCTCGGTGATACCGCCAGCAGCTTCGGCCAGCGGGCCGCGCATGACCGGTTGCGAATTGCCAACCAGCGGCAATGGCATCGGCTGCGTATTACCGGCGAATTCGACGTTCGGCGCCTCGCCATTGGCTGCGCCCTGACCCAATGGCAGTTGTGCCTGTTCGTTGGCGGGTGCGCCGGTGGTTGGCGCCTTGTTGCGACCCGGCATCAGCCAGGCGGCGGCGACCGCGACCACAACGACGGCGGAAATCGCCAATACGTGTTTCTTCGGCATGTTGAACCCCATACTTGGACGCTTGACCGCAGAGCGGCTGGCAATCATGACTTCGATCAGTGCATCGCGAGCGACCTGGTTGATGTTGCCAGGCCAACCCTCGGAGCTTTCGTGAATATCAGAGATCTGATCCGCGGTGAAAAGTTCGACACCCCGGCCCGCACCTTCGAGCCGTTGGTCGAGATACTCGCGCGTCTCTTCTTCGGTGTAAGGCTGCAATTCGATGACGTGGAAGCGCTCTTCTTCGAGGTGCAAAGCCTCTAGCTGAGCGATCAGCGACGACTCACCGAACAGGAAAACATGCGGGCGACCTTCCGGCGCACCGGCACCCAGCGCCATCAGCGCTTCGAGGGCGGATTCGTCGAGTTGCTCGGCGTCGTCCACCAGCAAATAGACTTCCTGGCCGGTCAGTGCCAGCTGCACCACCTGATCCAGAATCGCGCCGACTTCGGCCTGAGCCACGTTCAGCGCCTGCGCCACCTGACGCAGTACGCCAGCGGCATCGCCGGCACCGCGCGCGGAAACCACAACGCTCTGTACCGATTGCTTGTTGGTGCTGGCGACCAGCGCCTGACGCAGCAAAGTCTTGCCGCTGCCCTGCGGGCCAGTGACCACCAGCAGCAACTGGCTGTAACGCGCCAGGTGATGCAGTTGGCCGAGCACCGGTTTGCGCTGGGCCGGAAAGAATTTGAAGCCCGGAACGCGCGGCGCGAAGGGGTCGTGGCTTAACTGGAAATGGCCGAGGAACGCCTCGTCGGCATGCAAACTAGTCATCGGAATCTTATTAACCTTTAAGCTGAGCCAGGGCGCGGTAATCCGCTCCCAGCGTGGCCTGTAGAACCTCTTTCGGATAATCGTCGGTCACTACCGCTTCGCCCATCCGGCGCAGCAGCACCAGGCGCAGACGACCGTCGATCACTTTTTTGTCGATTGCCATGTGTTCAAGAAAATCGGCTTCGCTCATTTCAGAAGGCGGAATCACTGGCAGGCCGGCCCGCTGAAACAGACGAATGCCGCGATCGCGCTCCTGCTCGCTGATCCAGCCCAGACGCGCTGACATCTCCAGCGCCATCACGGTGCCAGCCGCCACCGCCTCACCATGCAACCAGACACCATAGCCCATGTGGGTCTCGATGGCGTGGCCGAAGGTGTGGCCGAGGTTGAGCGTGGCGCGTACGCCGGTTTCCTTCTCATCGGCGCCGACCACCGCCGCCTTGGCTGCGCAGGAGCGCTCGATGGCATAAGTCAGGCTTGTTTGATCCAGCGCGCGCAAGGCGTCGACGTTGTCTTCGAGCCAGCCGAGGAACGGCTCGTCGCAGATCAGACCGTACTTGATGACCTCAGCCAGACCCGCCGACAGCTCGCGTGGTGGCAGGGTTTTCAGGGACGCCGTATCGATCAGCACGACATTCGGCTGATAGAACGCGCCGACCATGTTCTTGCCCAGCGGATGGTTGATCCCGGTTTTGCCGCCCACCGACGAATCGACCTGGGACAGCAACGTGGTGGGGATCTGGATGAAGTCGACGCCGCGTTGATAGCAGGCAGCAGCGAAACCGGCCATGTCGCCGATCACACCGCCGCCGAGGGCGATAACAGTAGTGCGGCGATCATGACGGGCGGTTAGCAAACCGTCGAAGATCAGTTGCAGGGTTTCCCAGTTCTTGAAGGCTTCGCCGTCCGGCAACACCACGGAAATAACCGAGAACTGCGCCAGACTGCGCGTCAGACGTTCGAGATAGAGCGGCGCAACGGTCTCATTGGAAATGATTGCCACCTGGCGCCCGCGGATATGCGGAGCCAGCAACTCGGGCTGATCCAACAAACCTTCGCCAATATGAATCGGGTAGCTGCGCTCGCCTAGATCGACCTTGAGTGTCTGCATGTGTCCCCACAGTGAAGATGGAAGCAGGCATCCTGCCCTGAATTATTGGTTACTGCGGCCTATAGCGGGTATGACGCCGCCGGCACGCCATCCGCCACAACCCTGGCGGGCTGTGACAGGACGCCGAGGATAGCGCATTTCGGGCGATGCTTTAACGGGGAGGAAGCTGCGCCAGGCGGTCGAGAATGTCGAGCACTACCATACGCGGCGGCCGTTCGTCGGTTTCCACCACCAGATCGGCAATTTCCCGATAGAGCGGATCGCGGATGGCGAGCAGGTCACGCAGGGTTTTCGCCGGATCGGCGGTGCGCAGCAACGGTCGATTGCGATCGCGGGACGTGCGGCCGACCTGCTGCTCGACGGAAGCGTGCAGATACACCACGCGCCCGCCCTCATGCAGGGCCTTGCGATTGGCATCGCGCATGACCGCGCCGCCGCCGGTCGCCAACACCACGCCGTCGAACTCGCACAGCTCGGCGATCATCGCCTGCTCACGGTCACGAAAGCCCGGCTCGCCTTCCTTGTCGAAGATCCACGGGATATTGGCGCCCGTGCGCAGTTCAATTTCCTTGTCGGAATCTTTGAACGGCAGGCGCAGCTCTTTGGCCAGTAATCGGCCGATGGTGCTTTTGCCAGCACCCATCGGACCTACAAGAATCAAATTTCGCACAGAATCAACGACTCACAGCAATCGCCTGGTTATTCATGATACGCGGAGTGAGAAATACCAGCAGCTCGGATTTTTTCTCCGAAACCACATCACGCCGGAAAAGGCGGCCAAGATACGGCACATCGCCAAGAAATGGCACCTTATCTACGACCTTGCTCTGAGTATTTGAGAAAACACCGCCAATCACGATGGTTTCGCCATCATTGACGAGCACTTTCGCGTTGACCTCGTTCTTTTTGATCGGCGGTACATCCTGCACTTTGTTCAGGTAATCCGGCTCGTCCTTGGTGACCTTGACCTCCATGATGATGCGGTTATCCGGGGTGATCTGCGGGGTCACTTCCAGCGACAGCGAAGCCTCCTTGAACGACACCGACGTGGCGCCGCTTGAGCTGGCTTCCTGGTAAGGAATCTCGGTGCCTTTGAGGATCTTCGCGGTCTCTTTGTCGGAGGTGACCACTTTGGGCTGCGAAACGATTTCACCGTTGCCGGTCTTCTCCATGGCCGTCAGCTCCAGATCGAGCAGAACGTTGTCGGTAATGAACGCGATACCGATCCCGGAAGTATTGCCGACAGTCCCCATGTCGACAAATGGCGAGTTGGTACTGGTGCTGCCCGGCGTGCCGATGGTGGTCGATGAACCGTTGACCCCGGAAGCATTCCAGTTGCCCTTGTTCTGGATCGAGCCGCCCCAGCGCACCCCCAGACTCTTGTCGTAATCGACGTTGGCCTCGACGATGCGCGCCTCGATCATCACCTGACGCACTGGAATATCCAGTTGCGCCACGATCCGCCGCAGCTCGTCGAGACGATCCTGAGTCTGGTAGGCAATGATGTTGTTGGTCCGTTCGTCGACAGTGATTGATCCACGCTCGTCGATCTTGGCCTCGGCACTGGTCACCGACTGGAACAACTTGGCGATGTCCGCAGCCTTGGCGTAATTCACCTGCAATAGCTCACGACGCAGCGGCGCCAGTTCGGCGATCTGCTTCTGCGACTCCAGCTCCTGACGTTCGCGCGCGGCAATTTCATCAGCCGGGGCCACCAGCAGCACATTACCGATTTTGCGTTTATCCAGGCCTTTGGTTTTCAGCACCAGATCCAGCGCCTGATCCCACGGCACGTTTTGCAAACGCAGGGTAATGCCGCCCTGCACCGTGTCGCTCGCCACCAGATTGAGGTTGGTGAAGTCGGCGATCAGTTGCAGCACCGAGCGCACGTCAATGTCCTGGAAATTCAGCGAGAGCTTTTCACCGACATAGGCCTGACGATCGGCATTGCGTTTTTGCAGGTCGTCGACGGTCATCGGGCGAATGCTGACGGTCAGCTTGTTGTCGGTCTGGAACGTGGAATAGTCAAAGGTGCCGCTGGGCTCGACGGTAATGACCGTGCGATCACCGGTTACGCCGGCGTTGACGAATTGCACCGGCGTGGCGAAATCCTTGACGTCGAGACGCACTCGCAGCTTTTCCGGTAATTGCGTGCGGGCGAAGCTGAGGATGATCTTGCCGTCATGCTCCTGGATATCCGGGGCGATGGTCGGGTCGGACAGGTCGATGACGACATTGCCCTCACCCGCCGTGCCGCGTTGAAAATCCACACCGCGAATGGCGCGGGATTTCGGTACGAACGCCTTGGCGGGTGCAGCAGTAGTCGCCGCGCGTGGTGCCGCCACTGCCGGTCGCGGCGCCTTGGCCGGCGCGCCCTGACCAACCACCACGAACAAATAGTTGCCCTCAACCCGAGTGTCGTAAGGCGCCAATTGCGTGAGGCTGACAATCAGCCGCGTGCGATCCTTGGCTTCAACCACCGTGGCCGTGCGCGCATTGCCACTGCCCAGATCGAGATTTTTGCTCGCCAGTTGACTGGCCACACCGGGCAAGTCCAGCGCGATTCGCGCCGGTGACTCGGTGGTGTAACCCTTGGGCTGCGGTGGCGGGCCGTCGAACGACAGCTTCAGTTCGACGCGATCACCCGGCAACGCCGCCACATCCAGCGCCTTCAAGTTGGCCGCCTGTACCATCGGTGACAACAGCGCTATCCATAGCGAAAAACCGAGGGTGGAGAAAATCCTGTTCATTATTCGACTTCCACTATGAATGCTCTTTCAAAGGAATGGTGCGCGGACGTTCCAGCCAGGTCCCTTCGCCGTCGGGGACGATTTCAACCACATCGACCTGGGTGGCGCTGATGGCGACAATGCGGCCATCGTTGCGGCCCAGGTAATCGCCAACCTTCAGGCGATGCACCCCACCGGCGCCACGCAACAGCGCGAAGGAACCGGAAGCATTGGCAATCGTGCCGACCATCTCGAACTGCTCGATGTTGAAACCTTCGAGGTATTGCTTGACCCGGGCGGGGTCGGGTTTGACGTTGCGTGAACCACGTTGCTGCCCGGCCAGATCGACGCGCACCTGACGCGAGAAAGGACTGCGCAGGTTGGCAGCGCTGTAAGTGAATGTTGGGTAAGACCGGAATGTCGGGGTTGGTTCAATTTTGCCTGGCGGACGCAAGCGCACTTCGTTCATGTAGGCGTCAAGGTCGTCGAAGTCATTGCTGCCACCACAGCCGCTCAATGCCAGCAGGGCAATCAAGCCGGCGGAATAACGAACGAGGGTCATTTCTGCAGCCCCTTGTCGTTATAGCGGTAGGTCTTGGCGAGGATGCTCATGCGCAACTTCGACCCACCCTCTTTGCTGGCCGGGGCCAGTTCAAAATCATGCAGGGTAACGATGCGCGGCAATCCGGCCACGCCGCTGACGAACGTCGCAAGGTCGTGGTAGGCACCGGTGACGGTAATCTGGATAGGTAACTCGATGTAAAACTGCTGGGTAACCTCCGGCAGCAGTTTGATTTCTTCGAACTCAAGACCACTGCCCAAACCCGTACGCGTGATGTCTTCGAGCAAGCCCGGCACTTCGGTGTCGCTGGGCAATTGACGCAGCAGCACGCCGAAGGAGTTTTCCATCTCCTTCATCTGCTGGGTGTACAGCTCCAGATTGGCGGAAATGTGTGCCTTGCTGGCGAACTGTTGCTTGAGCGTGGCCTCTTCTTCGCGCTTGAGCTCCAGCTGGTTTTGCATGTCACTGATGAAAAAGTTATAGCCAAACGCCAATACCAGCACCATCAACAGCGCCCCGGCGATGGCCTTGACCGCGCCCGGCCAGGACCCGATGTTGCTGGTGTCGAGATCGTTGAAGTCGACGTTGCGTAGACTCTCCAGCCATTCGGACGGCTTCATTGCTCGTCCTCCACAATCTTCGGCTGAGTCTGACGAACGGTCAGCTGAAAGACGTTGGTCTGCTCCACCTGATCGGCGCTGGTCGCTTTGACTTCAGTGAGGCTTGCCGCATCGAACCAGTCGGACGCATCCAGATTGCGCATCAGCTCGGAGACGCGGTTGTTCGACTCTGCCGCACCGCTGATGGACAAGGTTTTACCGGCCATCTTCACGTCAGTGAAATACACACCGTCGGGCAATGTGCGCGCCAGTTGATCGAAGATTCGGCCGCTGACCTGCCGGTTGCCCTGCAAGTCCTGAATGATGCGCATGCGCTCGACCAGCTGCTGGCGATGGGCCTTGAGTTCGCTGATCTGCTTGATGCGTTCGTCGACCACGGCAATCTGCTTGCCGATGTAGTCGTTGCGCGCCACTTGCCGGTCGATGGCCGCACTGATGATCTGATCGGCAATGAACACCGCGCCGATCGAACCGACCACCACGCCGGTCAGCGCCAGCAGGAAGCGTTTGCGCCGCTCTTCGCGACGCTCCTCGCGCCAGGGTAAAAGGTTGATCCGCGCCATCAGTCGAAACTCCTGAGCGCGAGCCCGCAGGCGATCATCAAGGCCGGCGCGTCACTGGCCAGCGCCCCGGCATTGACCTTGCTGCTCAGGGCCATATTGGAAAACGGATTGGCCACTTGGGTCGGAGTATCCAGGCGCTGTTCGATCAGCCGGTCCAGCCCCGGCACCGACGCCGTGCCGCCAGCCAGCAGAATATGATCGACCGCGTTGTACTGGCCGGAAGCGAAGAAAAACTGCAACGAACGCGATACCTGCTGCACCAGCGCCTCGCGAAACGGCTGCAACACCTCGCCGACGTAATCGTCGGGCAGACCGCCCTGCTTCTTTGCCAGCCCCGCCTGCTCGATGGTCAGGCCATAGCGACGCTGGATCTCCTCGGTCAATTGCCGACCGCCGAACAACTGCTCGCGGGTGTAGATGATCTTGCCGTTGTGCAGGACGCTGAGGGTGGTCATGGTGGCGCCGATGTCGACCACCGCCACGGTCAAGCGCTCTTGAGAAGCCGCCAGCTGGGTCGCGAGCAAGCCGAACGAACGCTCCAGCGCGTACGCTTCGACGTCCACCACGCGCGCGGTCAGCCCGGCCAGCGCCAGTGCCGCTTCACGGACTTCGACGTTTTCCTTGCGGCAGGCAGCCAGCAACACGTTGACCCGTTCAGGGTTGCGCGGCGACACGCCCTGAACCTCGAAGTCGATGGCGACTTCGTCGAGCGGATAGGGAATGTACTGGTCGGCTTCAATCTTGAGCTGGTTTTCCAGTTCGTCGTCGGAAAGCCCGGCGTCCATCTCGATGATCTTGGTAATCACCGCTGAACCGGCCACCGCCACCGCCACGCTTCTCAGCCCGGTGCGTGCCTTGGCCAGCACCCGGGTCAGGGCCTGGCCCACGCCCTCGAGCTCGGCGATGTTTTTTTCGACCACGGCGTTCGGTGGCAGCGGCTCTACCGCATAAGCCTCGACCCGGTAGCGATCACCCTGACGACTCAGTTCCAGCAGCTTCACCGACGTGGAGCTGATGTCGATCCCCAGTAACGCATTGGTCTTTTTATTGAAGAGTCCCAGCACTACCAATTCCCTATGACTTTCCGTGAGTTACGGACTCTGTAATACACATTGCGTTCCTTCACCCCGTCTTGACAGAAGCGCAAATGACGCCCCCAGCAGAAAAGTGCTTATAATGCCCAGCGATTTTTTCCGCTTTTTACTGCCTGCGCGGACAGTTCTGTGTGTAGCCGGAACCCCGTCGCCAAATTCATTTTTTGCTCTGGATGTCCAAAAGCCTTGATTCGTCTGCTGAAATTTTTCGGTTGGTCCATCGTCGCCGTTTTCTGCGGACTGCTTTTAGGTCTCAGCGGCGCTTATCTTTACCTTAGTCCGGGTTTGCCGTCTGTGGAGGCTCTGCGAAGCATTCAGTTGCAGATTCCCCTGCGGGTCTACAGCAGCGACGACAAGTTGATCGCAGAGTTTGGCGAAATGCGCCGCACTCCGATCCGTTTCGCCGACATTCCCCCCAATTTCATTAATGCGTTACTAAGTGCTGAAGACGACAATTTCGCCAACCACTACGGCGTCGATCCGAGCAGCCTGATGCGTGCCGCGACCCAGCTGGTCAAGAGCGGCCACATTCAGTCCGGCGGCAGCACCATCACCATGCAGGTGGCGAAGAACTTCTTCCTCTCCAGCGAACGCAGCTTCTCGCGCAAAGCCACCGAAATTCTTCTGGCCTTGCAGATCGAACGGCAACTGACCAAGGACGAGATCCTTGAGCTGTACGTGAACAAGATCTATCTGGGCAACCGCGCCTACGGCATCGAGGCGGCGGCGCAGGTGTATTACGGCAAGTCGATCCGCGACGTCAGCCTGGCGCAGATGGCGATGATCGCCGGCCTGCCGAAAGCCCCTTCGCGCTTCAATCCACTGGCCAACCCGGCGCGCAGTAAAGAGCGTCGCGACTGGATCCTGGGGCGCATGTACAAGCTCGGCAAGATTACCGAGCCTGAGTACACCGCGGCGATCAACGAGCCTTTGAATGCCAGCTATCACGTCCCTACCCCGGAAGTGAACGCACCATACATTGCCGAAATGGCCCGTGCCGAAATGGTCGGCCGCTATGGCAGCGACGCTTACACCGAGGGTTTTCGGGTCACCACCACGGTGCCGAGCAACCTGCAGGAAATGGCCAACACCGCGCTGCATGAAGGCTTGATGACCTACGATCAGCGTCACGGCTACCGTGGCCCCGAATCGCGCCTGCCGGGCAAGACCCGCGAAGCATGGGCCACCGAGCTGACCAAACAACGCACCATCAGCAGCCTTGAGCCGGCCATCGTCACTCAGGTGGACAAAAATGGCCTGCAAGTGCTGACCCGCACCGGCGAAGAACATGTCGCGTGGGACACCATGAAATGGGCGCGACCGTTCCTTAATACCAACAGCATGGGCGCCAACCCGCGCCAGCCGTCGGATGTTGCGCAGATCGGTGATCTGGTGCGCGTGCAGCGCCAGAAAGACAATTCGCTGAAGTTCAGCCAGATTCCCCAGGCACAAGGCGCGCTGGTGTCGCTGGATCCGCAGAACGGCGCGATCCGCTCGCTGGTCGGCGGCTTTGCTTTCGAGCAGAGCAATTACAACCGCGCCATGCAGGCCAAGCGTCAGCCCGGCTCGAGCTTCAAGCCGTTCGTCTACAGCGCGGCACTGGACAACGGTTATACCGCCGCCACGCTGGTCAACGACGCCCCTATCGTGTTCGTCGACGAGTACCTGGACAAGGTCTGGCGCCCAAAGAACGACACCAACACCTTCCTCGGCCCGATCCGCTTGCGTGAAGCGCTGTACAAGTCGCGCAACCTCGTTTCGATCCGCTTGCTGCAAGCAATGGGCGTAGGCAAGACCATCGACTACATCACCCGCTTCGGCTTCAACAAGCAGGACCTGCCGCCGAACCTGTCGCTGGCGCTGGGGACCGCAACGCTGACGCCGATGGAGATCGCCACCGGTTGGGCGACGTTCGCCAACGGCGGCTACAAGGTCACGCCGTTCATCATCGACAAGATCGAAAGCCGCAATGGCGACACGCTGTTCGTCGCCAATCCGCCGACCGTTCCGCAAGGTACTTCGGCCACTGATGGCCTCGCGGCGCCGGCCACTGAATCGTTTACCGTCAACGCCGCACCGGTGCCGGGCGAAGCACCGGGCACCGCTGCCGCGCCGCAAACCCCGGCAGTCGCTGAGCGCATCGTCGACGCTCGCACGACATATATCCTCAACAGCATGCTGCAAGACGTCATCAAGCGCGGCACGGGGCGTCGTGCGCTAGCCTTGGGCCGCAGCGACATCGCCGGTAAAACCGGTACGACCAACGAATCGAAAGATGCGTGGTTCTCCGGTTACAACGCCGACTACGTGACCACCGTCTGGACCGGTTTCGATCAACCGGAAAGCCTCGGTCGCCGCGAGTTCGGCGGCACTGTGTCACTGCCGATCTGGATGAACTATATGGCGGCCGCCCTCAAGGACAAGCCGCCCCACGTCCAGCCTGAGCCGGAAGGTCTGCTAAGCCTGCGGGTGGACCCGGCCAGTGGTCGCGCGGCGACGCCGAGCACGCCGGGGGCCTACTTCGAGCTGTTCAAGGCAGAAGACACGCCGCCATCGGTGAATGAGCTGGGGAATGGCTCCGTACCGGGCAGTCCGCTGCCGGCGGATGAACAGGCGCCGATCGATTTGTTCTGATCCCGGCGCACACTGAAAAGCCCCGCCTTCGTGAGAAGTGCGGGGCTTTTTTATACTTGCTGGCTGGACATTGGGGCGCTACAGGAATCCACCCCCTCACCCCATCCCTCTCCCGGAGGTAGAGGGAGCCAACCGAGGTGTCTGGCTTCATACATCGACCTGAACGACCGAGTCGATTATGGATTCAACACCGTACTTCCAGGTCGGCGTAGCTTTCAAAAATCCCACGGTCGGTCCCCTCTCCCTCTGGGAGAGGGCTAGGGTGAGGGGCTTTTGGCAGCCACAAAAAAGCCCCGAGTCATTACGAGTCGGGGCTATGGCTTGAAGCGCTACAACAGCTTAGCCGTTGAACACATCATCCACGCTTTTCAGCGGGTAGTTCTTCGGATACGGCAGGGTGGCCACACCGGTCTCGATTGCGGCTTTGGCCACAGCGTCGGAGATCAGGGTGATCAGGCGCTTGTCCATTGGCTTCGGAATGATGTACTCACGACCGAATGCCAGCGGAGCACCACCGTAGGCATCGCACACGTCCTGAGGCACTGGCAGTTTGGCCAGTTCGCGCAGGGCGTTGGCGGCAGCCACTTTCATTTCTTCGTTGATGCGCTTGGCGCGAACGTCCAGAGCGCCACGGAAGATGAACGGGAAGCCCAGAACGTTGTTGACCTGGTTCGGGTAGTCCGAACGGCCGGTCGCCATGATCACGTCGCTACGGGTGGCGTGGGCCAGTTCCGGGGAGATTTCCGGATCCGGGTTCGAGCACGCGAACACGATCGGGTTTGCCGCCATCGACAGCAGGCCTTCAGCGCTCAGCAGGTTCGGGCCGGACAGACCGACGAACACGTCAGCGCCTTGCAGCGCGTCAGCCAGGCTGCGCTTGTCAGTAGCGTGGGCGAACACGGCTTTGTACTGGTTCAGGTCGTCACGGCCGGAGTGGATCACGCCGGTACGGTCAACCATGAAGATGTTTTCGATGCTTGCGCCCATGCTCACCAGCAACTTCATGCAGGAGATGGCGGCAGCGCCGGCGCCCAGGCAGACGATCTTCGCTTCCGGCAGGGTTTTGCCAGCAATTTCCAGGGCGTTGATCATGCCCGCAGCGGTCACGATCGCGGTGCCGTGCTGGTCATCGTGGAATACCGGAATGTCGCACTGCTCGATCAGAGCACGTTCGATCTCAAAGCACTCAGGGGCCTTGATGTCTTCCAGGTTAATGCCACCGAAGGTGATGGAGATACGCTTGACGGTGTCGATGAAGGCTTGCGGGCTTTCGGAGTCGACTTCGATGTCGAACACGTCGATGCCGGCGAAGCGCTTGAACAGCACGCCTTTACCTTCCATGACGGGCTTGGAAGCCAATGGGCCGAGGTTACCCAGGCCGAGAATCGCGGTGCCATCGGAAATGACTGCAACCAGGTTGCCCTTGCCGGTGTACTTGTAGGCCAGTTCAGGATCGCGAGCGATCTCGCGCACTGGTTCAGCTACGCCGGGGCTGTAGGCCAGCGACAGGTCGCGGGCGGTAGCAGTGGCCTTGGTGAGCTCGACACTCAGCTTCCCTGGACGAGGATGAGCATGGTATTCGAGAGCGGCAGTTTTCAGATCAGACATTTTGGCATTCCGCTTTTTTACTGTTGGACAGACTGGTCAGCGAGGATACGCGCCTCGCAAAGTCCCCACAAGACTGAGCGGTCACCCCTGTCAAGCGCCCTGCCCTACGACTTTGGGCCAAGAGCCACGGCGCACAAGGGCTTGACTGTTCACAATCGACAGAAAAAATGTCTACAATTTTTATTCAGCGTGCACTCTGCAGCATGGCAGGATCGGTCAGCGGCAGCAGCCAACGCGGCTGACCCGGTTTCAACCCACCGCGCCGCGAACGATCGACCACCCAGCCACGCGCCTCGATTTGCTTGCCCTTCAGCGCTTGCAAACGGGCATTGTCGAATTGTCCGACCAGATTGGGTGCAACACGCAATACAAGCGAGTCTTCCAACTCGATCCAGATTCCACCGCGATTGCGTTGCACTTTGCTCACACGACCACTGACCACGGCGAAACCCGAGCGCTGGATCTGCTCTGCTTTCAGTACAGGTGATTGCCGCCAGAGGCCTCGACCCGCCTGTCGCGCATCGCGTTCGGCCGCTTGCTGACAGGCAACAAGATCGACATTCGGCGCCACCGCGACCTGGAAACCCAGGCCATCGGCGAGCATTTGCGCTTCGAGGTTGGCGCCGCTGGCACTGTAGAGGTGGGCCAGCGTACGGCCGTAATGGTCTTTTGACTCTTTGCCGGGAAGCACGCCGACGCGCCCGCCGCTGTCAGCCACCAGTGTTTCCAGGCGCTTACGCGCAGCCATGGCGAATGGCTCGTCGCTGCGACCTTGCTTGCCGAGTTCAGGCGTATTGAGGCCGATCATCCGCACGCTGCGGCCGTCGCTCAGGCGCAAGGTGTCGCCATCGACGACGCGCTGCACGGCAACTTGCGTCAGTCCGGCGGGTGCCGGGCAGTATGCAAGGGCGGTCGAAAGCCAAATCGCAGGCATAAAAAAGGCGCCCGCGAGGGACGCCTTTTTCAGCAGCGAGGAAAAGCCCACCGGGCTCTTCAACCTTACTCTGCAGCAGCAGGTTTCTTGCCGAAAGCACCGAAACGGTCTGCGAAGCGCTGAACGCGGCCGCCAGTGTCCAGAGTCTTTTGCTTACCGGTGTAGAACGGGTGGCATTCGTTGCACACGTCGATTGGCAGAGCTTTGCCGAAGGTCGAACGGGTTTCAAACTTGTTGCCACAGCTGCAGGTAACAGCGATGACTGGGTAATTCGGGTGGATATCAGCTTTCATGGTGTCTTCCTCAGCTAGCGTGCCGCCATCCAACACTATTGTTGAATACCGCACGTAATTAGGCCGCGGATTCTACCAGACCTTTGCAATCGCGCAAGCTGTCCCGGGTGCCCTCCATCAGAAAAGCTGTTCAATGCTGACGGAGGACACAGAACCGACTGTCTGCTAGGCTCCCGACCCATTGCGCTGTCCCTGTGGGAGCGAGCCTGCTCGCGAAGAGGGCGTGTCAGTCAGCATTCATGTCGTCTGATACACCGCTTTCGCGAGCAAGCTCGCTTCCACAGGTTATGCCTGCATCTTTCTTTCCAGTGTTCGTTGATCGAGATCCCCCCGCGTGCCCGACGCCATTCTGCGCCTCGCCCTGCCTTCGCCTTTGCGCCGCCTGTTCGACTATCGGGCGCCGGACGGCGTACTGCGCGCGCAGTTGCAACCGGGCATGCGCCTGCGGGTGCCCTTTGGCCGACGCGAGATGATCGGGATCCTGGTGGAGGTGACCGACACCAGCGAAGTGCCGGCGGAGAAACTCAAACCGGCGCTGGCCCTGCTCGACGCCACCCCGCCACTGCCGCCAGCGCTGTTCAAGCTGTGCCTTTGGACATCCCAGTATTATCAGCACAGCCTCGGCGACACCTTGAGCTGGGCGCTGCCGGTGCTCTTGCGTCAGGGTGAACTGGCCGAAGCCCGGCAGGAGCGCTTCTGGTCGGTCCTGCCGGGCGCCAGCGTCGATGATCCGCGCATCGCCCGTGCGCCGCGTCAGCGTGAAGCCTTGACCACGCTGGCCCAACACCCTCACGGCGTCGCCCATCAGTTGCTGAGCAAACTGATGCTGAGCAAGGACAGCCTCGATCTGCTGCTGGCGAAAAATCTGGTGCAAGTCGAGATCCGCCGCCATGCACCCGGCGCCCGCCATGAACATTGGCTGGCGCAACCGGAGCTGCCGCTCAACCCCGAGCAGCGCGCCGCGTATGAGGCGATTCGCGCAGGCTTCGACAGTTATCACGCGTTTCTGTTGGCCGGCGTCACGGGCAGTGGCAAGACCGAAGTCTATTTGCAACTGATCCGCGAAACCCTCGAAGCCGGCAAACAGGCGCTGGTGCTGATCCCTGAGATCAACCTGGGTCCGCAGACGCTGGCGCGCTTCGAACAACGTTTCAACGCGCGGATCGCCCTGATCCACTCGGCCGTCAATGATCGCGAGCGCCTCGAAGCCTGGCTCGCCGCCCGCGACGGCGAGGCCGACATTATTATCGGCACCCGCTCGGCGCTGTTCACCCCGATGAAGAATCCGGGGCTGATCATCATCGACGAAGAGCACGACGGCTCCTATAAACAGCAGGAAGGCTTGCGCTACCACGCCCGTGATCTGGCGCTGGTGCGCGCGCGGCAGGAAAACATCCCGATTGTCCTCGGCTCCGCCACGCCTTCGCTGGAAAGCCTGCACAACGCCTACACCGGCCGTTATGGACTGCTGCGCCTGAACGAACGCGCCGGCGGTGCCAAGCAACCGCGCTTCCTGCGCCTGGACGTGAAAAGCCGCCCACTGGACAGCGGGATTTCCGGGCCGATGCAGCAAGCCATCGGGCAGACCCTGGCAAATGGGCAACAGGTGCTGGTATTTCTCAACCGTCGCGGTTTTGCACCAACGCTGCTTTGTCACGATTGCGGCTGGATGTCCGAATGTTCACGCTGCGATGCACGGATGACGGTGCACCAGCGCCACGGCGAATTGCGCTGCCACCACTGCGGCTACGTCGAGCGCACGCCGCGCCAATGCCCGAAGTGCAACAAGGTCGATCTGCGCCCGGTCGGCGCCGGTACCGAGCGTGCAGAGGAACGCCTGGCGATTCTGTTCCCGGATTACCCGGTGCTGCGGGTCGACCGCGACAGCACGTCGCGCAAGGACGCGATGAATCAGCTGTTCGCGACGATCCAGAAGGGCCAGCCCTGCATTCTGGTCGGCACGCAGATGTTGGCCAAGGGGCACCATTTCCCGCGGGTGACGCTGGTGTCGATTCTCGATGCCGACGGTGGCCTGTTCTCCGGCGACTTCCGCGCCAGCGAGCGCATGGCACAGCTGATCGTGCAGGTCGCCGGTCGGGCCGGCCGGGCGGAAGAGCCGGGCAAGGTGATCATTCAGACCCACCTCGCCGACCATCCTTTATTGGTGCAACTGACCGAACAAGGGTATTTCGCCTTTGCCGAACAGGCCTTGAGCGAGCGCCGCGCCGCCGGCCTGCCGCCGTTCGCGCATTTGGCGCTGCTGCGTGCCGAAGCGCACAAACCGGGGCAGGCCGAAGGCTTTCTCGATGAAGCGTGCAGCGAGGCCGAGCGTTTACTGGTCGAGCAGGGGCTGAACGGGATTGAACTGTTAGGGCCGGTGCCGGCGCCGATGGAGCGGCGTGCCGGGCGTTATCGCGCGCAGTTGCTGCTGCAGGCGACCGCACGGGCACCGCTGCATCGACTGCTGGCGAGTTGGTTGCTGGTCCTGGAGCAGATGCCCAGCGGGCGGGCGGTGCGATGGTCACTGGACGTTGATCCCGTCGACTTGTATTGATTGTCAGACCGTCTTCGCGAGCAGCTCGCTCCCACAGGGGATTGGCGCCAGACACATAATGTATGCACGCTGCTGGTCCAATGTGGGAGCGAGCTTGCTCGCGAAAGCGGTCTGATTGTCACCACATATCCATAAGCTGCCTGCTAAGGTTGGCAAGCCCGTCTTCGCAACGGATAATGCCCAGTTTTTCCACCCGCGCATCGATGCGCCGCCGCGCTTGCGGTCGAAAGAGAAGACCATGAAAGACACCATTCGCCAGCTGATCCAACAAGCCCTCACCCAACTCGTCAACGAAGGTGTGTTGCCTGAAGGCCTGTCGCCGGCGATTCAGGTGGAGAACGCTCGTGACAAGACTCACGGCGACTTCGCCAGCAACATCGCGATGATGCTGGCCAAGCCTGCAGGCATGAAGCCGCGCGATCTGGCGGAAAAAATCATCGCTGCGCTGCCGGGCGACGAGAACGTCACCAAAGCCGAAATCGCCGGCCCGGGCTTCATCAACTTCTTCCAGAACACTCAGGCGCTGGCTTCGCGACTCGACGCCGCCCTGGCTGACGCCCATGTCGGCGTGCGCAAGGCAGGTCCTGCGCAGCGCACCGTGGTCGACCTGTCTGCACCGAACCTGGCCAAAGAGATGCACGTCGGCCACTTGCGCTCGACCATCATTGGCGATGGCGTGGCGCGCGTACTTGAATTCCTCGGCGACGAAGTCATCCGTCAGAACCACGTCGGCGACTGGGGTACCCAGTTCGGCATGCTGATGGCCTATCTGCAAGAGAACCCGATCACCAGCGACGAACTGTCGGACCTGGAAAACTTCTACCGCGCCGCCAAGCAGCGTTTCGACGAGTCCGCCGAATTCGCCGACCGCGCCCGTGGCCTGGTGGTCAAGTTGCAGGCCGGCGACGCCGAGTGCCTGACGCTGTGGACCAAGTTCAAGGACATCTCGCTGTCGCACTGCCAGAAGATCTACGAACTGCTCAACGTCAAACTGACCATGGCCGACGTGATGGGCGAAAGCGCCTACAACGACGACCTGATCAATGTGGTCAACGACCTGAAAGCGGCCGGCATGCTGGTCGAGAGCAACGGCGCCCAGTGCGTGTTCCTCGACGAGTTCAAGAACGCCGACGGCGACCCGCTGCCGGTGATCATCGTCAAGGCTGACGGCGGCTACCTGTACGCCACCACTGACCTGGCAGCCGTGCGCTATCGCAGCGGCAAACTGAAAGCCGACCGCGCACTGTACTTCGTCGATCAGCGTCAGGCGCTGCACTTCCAGCAAGTGTTTGCCGTGGCACGCAAGGCCGGTTTCGTGACCCATCCGATGGAAATGGAGCACATGGGCTTCGGCACCATGAACGGCGCCGATGGCCGTCCGTTCAAGACCCGTGACGGCGGCACCGTGAAGTTGATCGATCTGCTGAGCGAAGCTCAGGACCGCGCCTACAACCTGGTGAAGGAGAAGAACCCGGAGCTTGCCGAAGACGAGCTGCGCAACATCGCCAAGGTCGTCGGCATCGGTGCGGTGAAATACGCCGACCTGTCCAAACACCGCACCAGCGACTACAGCTTCAACTTCGATTTGATGCTCAACTTCGAAGGCAACACCGCGCCGTATCTGCTGTACGCCTACACCCGTGTGGCCGGTGTATTCCGCAAACTGGGCAAGGACTTCAGCGAAGTCGACGGCCAGATCGTCCTCGAAGCGGCACACGAACATGAGCTCGCAGCCAAGCTGGCGCAGTTCGGCGAAGTGCTGAACAACGTGTCCGAGAAAGGCACGCCGCACATTCTTTGCACCTACCTGTACGACGTCGCCGGCCTGTTCTCGAGCTTCTACGAGAACTGCCCGATCCTCACCGCCGAAACCCCGGCCCTGATGCAGAGCCGTCTGCGTCTGGCCGCGTTGACCGGTCGCACCCTCAAGCAAGGCCTGGAGCTGTTGGGTCTGGAAACTCTGGAGCGTATGTAAGTTGGCTGCCAAGAAAAAACCTGCACCCAAACGTGGCGCCAGTCGTTACCAGGCGCCTGCGAAGCAGCCGATCCCGGGCTGGCTGTGGATGGCCATCGGCCTGACGGTCGGTGCGTTCATCGTGTTCCTGATGAAGTTGGAGCCTGGCAAGGGCAGCGATACGGTCAAGCGCGAGAAGGTCGAGCAACAGCAGAAAGCGAAAATCGCCGAAGCCAACAAGACCCCGCCGAGCCCGACGCAACCGGTGAAGCCGAAATACGACTTCTACACCCTGCTGCCGGAGTCGGAAGTGATCGTGCCGGCGGACGCCGTACCGGAGAAAACCCTGCCGACGCCGCAAGTGCCGACAACACCGGTCACCCCGGCGGAAGCAGCAAAAATCGACACTGCGCGGGCTCAGGCAGCACTGGCGGGCATTACCCCGCCGCCGGCACCGCCGGTGAAAGCAGCGCCGGTGACCAAATTCTTCCTCCAGGCCGGTTCGTTCCGTAAAGAGGCAGATGCAGACAAGGTTCGGGCGCAGATTATTTTGCTCGGCCAGGCGGTGGCGGTTGAGTCGGGCACGGTGAAGGATGAAACCTGGTATCGCGTACTGGTCGGCCCGTTCAGCAACCGTGAGCAGCTGACCACGGCGCAGAAACAACTGGCCGGAAGTGGCTTCAGCAACCTGTTGTTACAACAACGCCAGAGCCGCTGATCCAGGCGGGAACACCGCGTTATCGTTCTTCGCGAGCAAGCTCGCTCCCACAGGTACGGCGAATACCCTGTGGGAGCGAGCTTGCTCGCGAAGGCGTCATATCCAACCTCACATATCCCTGATCCATCACACGCCATTCGTCTCCCATTGCCCTCCCTGGTTGAAATCCTCTGCGCCACCCCCATATGAATGGGCATAGGCATTTTCGCCCCGCTGCGTGGAGACTCTTCCCTTGACCACCATCGTTTCAGTCCGCCGCCACGGCAAAGTCGTCATGGGCGGCGACGGCCAGGTTTCTCTCGGCAACACCGTGATGAAAGGCAACGCAAAAAAAGTTCGTCGCCTGTACCACGGCCAGGTCATCGCCGGTTTTGCCGGCGCCACCGCGGACGCCTTCACCTTGTTTGAACGCTTCGAAGGCCAGCTCGAGAAACATCAGGGTCACCTGATCCGCGCTGCTGTCGAACTCGCCAAAGAATGGCGCACCGACCGTTCCCTCAGCCGCCTCGAAGCCATGCTCGCGGTCGCCAACAAGGATGCATCCCTGATCATCACCGGCAACGGTGACGTGGTCGAACCGGAAAACGGCCTGATCGCCATGGGCTCCGGTGGCGGTTACGCCCAGGCTGCGGCCAGCGCGCTGCTGAAAAAGACCGATCTGTCGGCCCGCGAAATCGTTGAAACCGCACTCGGTATCGCCGCCGACATCTGTGTATTCACCAACCACACTCAGACCATTGAGGAGCAGGATCTCGCTGAAGAAGCCTGACTCGGCCCCGTGCCACGGCTTTTTTCTGCTTGAGGACCGCCAAAAATTATGTCCATGACTCCCCGCGAAATCGTCCACGAACTCAACCGCCACATCATCGGCCAGGACGATGCCAAGCGCGCCGTCGCGATTGCCCTGCGCAACCGCTGGCGCCGCATGCAGCTGCCTGAAGAGCTGCGCGTTGAAGTGACCCCGAAGAACATCCTGATGATCGGCCCGACCGGTGTCGGTAAAACCGAGATCGCCCGTCGTCTGGCGAAACTGGCCAACGCACCGTTCATCAAGGTCGAAGCGACCAAGTTCACCGAAGTCGGTTATGTCGGCCGTGACGTCGAGTCGATCATCCGTGATCTGGCCGATGCTGCGATCAAGATGCTGCGCGAACAGGAAATGTCCCGCGTTCGCCATCGCGCCGAGGACGCTGCCGAAGATCGCATCATCGACGCGCTGCTGCCGCCGGCCCGCATGGGCTTCAACAGCGACGAGTCAACGAGTCAGGATTCCAACACGCGTCAGCTGTTCCGCAAGCGTCTGCGCGAAGGTCAGCTGGACGACAAGGAAATCGAGATCGAAGTCGCCGAAGTGGCCGGCATCGAGATCGCCACGCCGCCAGGCATGGAAGAGATGACCAGCCAGTTGCAAAGCCTGTTTGCCAACATGGGCAAGGGCAAGAAGAAGTCGCGCAAGCTCAAGGTCAAAGAAGCGCTGAAACTGGTGCGCGACGAAGAAGCCGGGCGTCTGGTCAACGAAGAAGAGTTGAAGGCCAAGGCCCTCGAAGCAGTCGAGCAGCACGGCATCGTGTTCATCGACGAGATCGACAAAGTCGCCAAGCGCGGTAATTCCGGTGGCGTCGACGTGTCCCGCGAGGGCGTGCAGCGCGACCTGCTGCCGCTGATCGAAGGCTGCACCGTCAACACCAAACTGGGCATGGTCAAGACTGACCACATCCTGTTCATCGCGTCCGGCGCATTCCACTTGAGCAAGCCGAGCGATCTGGTACCGGAGCTGCAAGGCCGTCTGCCGATCCGCGTTGAACTCAAGGCCCTGAGCCCGGAAGACTTCGAGCGCATCCTCAGCGAACCACATGCCTCGCTCACCGAGCAATATTGCGCGCTGCTGAAAACCGAAGGCCTGAACATCGAGTTCCAGCCCGAAGGCATCAAGCGCATCGCCGAGATCGCCTGGCAGGTCAACGAGAAGACCGAGAACATCGGTGCTCGTCGTCTGCACACGCTGCTCGAGCGCCTGCTGGAAGAGGTGTCGTTCAGTGCCGGCGATCTGGCCAGCAGTCACGATGACAAGGTGATCCTGATCGACGCTGAATACGTCAACAGCCACCTCGGCGAATTGGCGCAGAACGAAGACCTGTCCCGCTACATTCTGTAGAGCTGCACGCTGCAAGCCGCGAGCGGCAAGCTGAGTTAAGCTTGCCGCTTATAGCTTGCAGCTGAAGGCTTTTCCTATGATTCCTACCGACATCAAACTGCACAAAGCCTCGAAAACCCTGACGCTCACCTACGCGTCCGGCGAGGAGTTCACCCTGCCCGCGGAATTTCTGCGTGTGCATTCTCCCTCCGCCGAGGTCCAGGGCCACGGCAAACCGATCCTGCAATTCGGCAAGCTCAACGTCGGTCTGAGCAAGCTGGAACCGGCCGGTCACTACGCACTGAAACTGACCTTCGATGACGGCCACGACAGTGGCTTGTTCACTTGGGAATATCTCTATGAGCTGGGGCGACGTCATGACGCACTCTGGGCCGATTATCTGGCCGAGCTCAAAGCCGCTGGTAAAACCCGTGATCCGGACGAGTCGATCGTCAAGCTGATGCTCTAGTCCGAGGGTCCTGCTCTTTAGAGGGCATTTTCTAACTTCATCTGTTTGAATGCTCCGCTGCGGCGTCGAGGATCGGCCCGCTTGCGAAAAAAATTAAACTCGGGTAACCAATGGAGCTGGCAAGTTCCCTGCAGTGCTCTACGACTGTAAAGCAGCTATGCAGAATCAACGGTCACCCGAGCAGTAGTACCTGGCAATCGCTGTGGAACTGCACAGCAGATAACCGGGTACTCGTCTCAGGACAATGGAGCGTCGTAGATGAGTAACAAGAATAACGATGACCTGAAGTACCAAGCCTCGGAAAACACCTTGGGGCTTAATCCCGTCGTTGGGCTGCGCGGAAAGGATCTGCTGGCCTCTGCTCGTATGGTGCTGAAACAGGCCATCAGACAACCGATCCATAGCGTCAGGCACGTTACCCATTTCGGCCTCGAACTGAAAAACGTGCTGTTTGGTAAATCCGAACTGCAACCGGCAGGCGATGACCGCCGTTTCGCTGATCCTGCGTGGAGCCAGAACCCGCTCTACAAACGTTATCTGCAAACCTATCTGGCGTGGCGCAAGGAACTCCATGCCTGGATCGACGACAGCAGCCTGTCGCCCAAAGACATCGCGCGTGGCCACTTCGTCATCAACCTGATGACCGAGGCCATGGCCCCGACGAATACCGCGGCCAACCCCGCAGCGGTCAAGCGCTTCTTCGAAACCGGTGGCAAAAGCCTGCTCGACGGCCTCTCCCATCTGGCCAAGGATCTGGTGCACAACGGCGGCATGCCGAGCCAGGTCAACATGGGCGCGTTCGAGGTCGGCAAGAGCCTGGGCGTGACTGAAGGCGCCGTGGTGTTTCGCAACGATGTGCTGGAGCTGATCCAGTACCGGCCGATTACCGAGCAAGTCCACGAGCGCCCACTGTTGGTGGTGCCGCCACAGATCAACAAGTTTTACGTATTCGACCTGAGCCCGGACAAGAGCCTGGCGCGTTTCTGCCTGCGCAACAACGTGCAGACCTTCATTGTCAGCTGGCGTAACCCGACCAAGGCGCAGCGCGAGTGGGGCCTGTCGACGTACATCGATGCGCTGAAAGAGGCGGTCGACGTGGTCACCGCGATCACCGGCAGCAAAGACATCAACATGCTCGGCGCCTGCTCCGGCGGCATCACCTGCACCGCCCTGCTCGGCCACTATGCGGCGCTCGGCCAGAACAAGGTCAATGCCCTGACCCTGCTGGTCAGCGTGCTCGACACCACGCTGGACAGCGACGTCGCCCTGTTCGTCGACGAACAGACCCTGGAGACCGCCAAGCGCCTCTCGTATCAGGCCGGGGTGCTTGAGGGCAAAGACATGGCCAAGGTCTTCGCGTGGATGCGCCCCAACGACCTGATCTGGAACTACTGGGTCAATAACTACCTGCTCGGCAACGAGCCGCCGGTGTTCGACATCCTGTTCTGGAACAACGACACCACGCGGTTGCCGGCAGCGTTCCACGGCGACCTGATCGAGATGTTCAAAAACAATCCACTGATTCGTGCCAATGCACTGGAAGTGTGCGGCACACCGATCGACCTCAAGCAGGTCACCGCCGATATCTATTCGCTGGCCGGCACCAATGACCACATCACCCCGTGGAAGTCTTGCTACAAATCGGCGCAATTGTTTGGTGGCAAAGTGGAGTTCGTGTTGTCGAGCAGCGGCCATATCCAAAGCATTCTGAACCCGCCGGGCAACCCGAAATCCCGATACATGACCGGCGAAGAGATGGCCGCGAATGCCGAAGACTGGCAAGAGAACTCGACCAAGCACACGGATTCCTGGTGGCTGCATTGGCAGGCGTGGCAGGCCGAGCGGGCGGGCAACCTGAAAAAGGCCCCGACCAAACTGGGCAACAAGGCTTACCCGGCGGGCGAAGCATCGCCGGGCACTTACGTACATGAAAGATAGCGGCAAGCCACAAGCTACAAGCCGCAAGCTGGGCACGTGCTGCTTGAAGCTTGCGGCTTGTAGCTGCTCCACTCTAACCCGAAGGGCCTGACGCATGCCGCAACCGTTCATATTCCGTACCGTCGAGCTGGATGGCCAGACCCTCCGCACGGCGGTACGTCCCGGCAAGCCTCACTTGACGCCCTTGCTGATTTTCAACGGCATCGGCGCCAACCTGGAGCTGGTGTTTCCATTTGTCGCGGCGCTGGACCCGGATCTGGAAGTGATCGCCTTCGACGTGCCCGGTGTCGGCGGCTCCTCGACGCCCAATCGGCCCTACCGTTTTCCTGGCCTGGCCAAACTGACGTCACGGATGCTCGATTATCTCGACTACGGTCAGGTCAATGTGATCGGCGTGTCGTGGGGCGGCGCGCTCGCGCAGCAATTCGCCTACGACTACCCCGAGCGCTGCAAGAAACTGGTGCTGGCGGCGACCGCTGCCGGTGCCGTGATGGTGCCGGGCAAACCGAAGGTGCTGTGGATGATGGCCAGCCCCAGGCGCTACATCCAGCCGTCGCATGTGATCCGCATCGCGCCGATGATCTACGGCGGCTCGTTTCGCCGCGACCCAACGCTGGCTGCCAGCCATGCCGCGAAAGTGCGTTCGGCGGGCAAGCTCGGTTACTACTGGCAACTGTTCGCCGGCCTTGGCTGGACCAGCGTTCACTGGCTGCACAAGATCAATCAACCGACGCTGGTGCTGGCCGGCGACGACGATCCGCTGATCCCGTTGGTCAATATGCGCATGCTCGCCTGGCGAATTCCCAACGCCCAATTGCACATCATCGATGACGGCCATCTGTTCCTGATTACCCGTGCCGAAGCTGTGGCACCGATCATCATGAAATTCCTCCAGGAGGAACGTCAGCGAGCGGTGATGCACCCGCACCCGACACCGCAGGGCGGTTAATCGCTGCGGCAGGCTTTATGCAAGGCCTTGTACAGAGTGCGCGGCAGGACGCCGCGCAGGCAGCAACCCACAACAGCGTCTATGGTGTTCTGGTTCGGTGAGTTTGTTTTTGGCCTGAAGACGAAGGAGTGTTGAGTCATGCGCGACAAACCAGCGACGGGCGTAGTGCCAAGCCCAGCGGTGTTCATCAACGCACAAAGTGCGATCACCGGTTTGCGCGGTCGGGATCTGATCTCGACGCTGCGCAGCGTCGCCGCCCACGGTCTGCGCAACCCGATCCACAGCGCCAGGCACGCCCTGAAACTGGGTGGCCAACTCGGTCGTGTGCTGCTCGGCGAGACCCTGCATCCCACCAATCCGCAGGACAGCCGCTTTGCCGATCCGGCGTGGAGCCTCAATCCGTTTTATCGACGCAGTCTGCAGGCGTATCTGGCCTGGCAGAAGCAGGTCAAGAGCTGGATCGACGACAGCAACATGAACCCGGAGGACCGCGCCCGCGCCCACTTCGCCTTCACCCTGCTCAACGACGCCGTGGCGCCGTCCAACACCCTGCTCAACCCGCTGGCGATCAAGGAGCTGTTCAACTCCGGCGGCAACAGTCTGGTGCGCGGCCTCAGTCATTTGTTCGATGATCTGCTGCACAACGATGGCCTGCCACGGCAGGTGACCCGTCAGGCTTTCGAAGTCGGTAAAACGGTTGCCACCACACCAGGCTCGGTGGTGTTTCGCAACGAGATGCTCGAGCTTATCCAGTACAAGCCGATGAGCGAAAAACAGTACGCCAAGCCGCTGCTGGTGGTGCCGCCGCAAATCAACAAGTACTACATTTTCGACCTCAGCCCGCAGAACAGCTTCGTGCAGTACGCCCTGAAGAACGGCCTGCAGACGTTCATGATCAGCTGGCGCAACCCGGATGTGCGCCACCGGGAGTGGGGCTTGTCGACGTATGTCGAGGCCGTGGAAGAAGCGATGAACGTGTGCCGGGCGATCACCGGCGCCCGCGAGGTCAACCTGATGGGCGCCTGCGCCGGCGGCCTGACCATCGCCGCACTGCAAGGTCATTTGCAGGCCAAGCGGCAATTGCGCCGCATCTCCAGCGCCACCTACCTGGTCAGCCTGCTCGACAGCCAGATCGAAACCCCGGCCACGCTGTTTGCCGATGAGCAGACCCTCGAAGCCGCCAAGCGTCGCTCCTATCAAAAAGGCGTGCTGGATGGTCGCGACATGGCCAAGGTGTTCGCCTGGATGCGCCCGAACGATTTGATCTGGAGCTACTTCGTCAACAATTACCTGTTGGGCAAGGAGCCGCCAGCCTTCGACATTCTCTACTGGAACAACGACAACACCCGTCTGCCGGCAGCCTTGCATGGCGACCTGCTGGATTTCTTCAAGCACAACCCGCTGACCCACCCAGGCGGGCTGGAAGTGTGCGGCACGCCGATTGACCTGCAGAAAGTCACGGTCGACAGCTTCAGCGTCGCCGGCATGAACGACCACATCACGCCATGGGATGCGGTGTATCGCTCAACCCTGTTACTGGGTGGCGACCGGCGTTTCGTGCTGTCCAACAGCGGCCATGTGCAGAGCATTCTCAACCCGCCCAGCAACCCGAAAGCCGCGTATGTCGAGAACGGCAAGATGAGCAGTGATCCACGCGCCTGGTACTACGACGCCAAACACGTCGAGGGCAGTTGGTGGCCGAAGTGGCTGGAATGGATTCAGCAGCGCTCGGGCGCCCAGCACGAAACCCAGATGACCCTCGGCAACCCGAACTACCCACCGATGGAGGCAGCACCCGGTACCTACGTGCGTGTGCGCTGACGCCTAACCGAACTTTTCTAAGAAGACTGGATGAAAACCCGCGACCGGATTCTCGAATGTGCTCTGCAATTGTTCAACGAAAAGGGCGAGCCGAACGTTTCCACCATGGAAGTTGCCAACGAAATGGGGATCAGCCCCGGCAACCTCTACTACCACTTTCACGGCAAGGAACCGCTGATACTCGGGCTGTTCGATCGCTTCCAGAATGAACTGGCACCGCTGCTGGATCCACCGCCGGACGTCGAGCTGGCGCCGGAGGATTACTGGCTGTTTTTGCATTTGATCGTCGAGCGGCTGGCGCAGTACCGGTTCCTGTTTCAGGACCTGTCGAACCTGGCGGGGCGATTGCCGAAACTGGCGAAAGGCATTCGTCATCTGCTCAATGCGTTGAAGCGCACGCTGGCGTCGTTGCTGGCGCGGTTGAAGGCTTCGGGGCAGTTGGTCAGTGATACCCAGGCGTTGGGGCAACTGGTGGAGCAGATCACCATGACGTTGCTGTTTTCGCTGGATTATCAGCGGATTCTGGATCGCGAAGGCGAGGTTCGCTTGGTCGTGTACCAGATCATGATGCTGGTGGCGCCGCATTTGTTGCCGCCGGTGAAGGTGGCGACTGAGCGGATGGCTCTTCAGTATCTTGAAGATCATGACTGACTTCAAAAGTCCCTCACCCTAGCCCTCTCCCGGAGGGAGAGGGGACTGATCGGGGAATGCTTGAGATTTACGCCGACCTGATAGTGCGTTTCCGAATCCGTAATCGATAAGGTCTTTCAGGTCGATGTATAGCGAAAGACACCTCGGTCGGCCCCCTCTCCCTCCGGGAGAGGGCTGGGGTGAGGGTCAGCTTTAAAAACGGCACAAACAAAAAACGCCCGACCTTCACAGGCCGGGCGTTTTGTTTTGCCCTGAAAAATCAGGACTGACTGGTTGGCGTCGACGGCGTCGATGCAGCAGTCGGGGTTGCAACCGGAGTTGGTGCAGCGGCGGAGTTCGACGCGCTGGCCGGGGTTGCCGGGGTCGCAGGCTTGGCTGCTGGAGCGGCCGGTTTTGGCGCAGCGGCTTTCGGCGCGGCCGGTTTTTTCACTGCCGGCTTCTTCGCTGCAGCCGGTTTGGCTGCTGGCTTGGCGGCAGCGGTTTTCGCGGCTGGCTTGGCGGCTGCTTTTGCAGCAGGTTTGGCAACCGACTTGGCAGCGGTCTTGGCAGCAGCAACCGGTTTGGCCGCTGCTTTTGCAGCAGGTTTGGCGGCCGCCGTTTTCGCTACGGATTTAACCGCAGCCTTCGCCTTCGCGACAGGTTTGGCAGCTGCTTTGGCCAATGGCTTGGCCGCGGTTTTGGCTGCTGGCTTGGCCGCTGCAGTTTTAGCTGCCGGTTTTGCCGCAGCGGTTTTCGCCGCGACAGGACGCGCCTTCTCGCCGGTGAGTTTTTCGATCTGCTTGGTCAAGGTTTCAACCTTGCTGTGCAGGGCCTTGACCTCATTGCGGCTTGGTACGCCCAGGCGCGAAATCGCGCTGTTCAGGCGCTTGTCGAAAGCCCCTTCGAGCTCGTCCCACTTGCCCAGCGCGCGATCTTTCACGCCGCTGATGCGAGACTTGGCAGAAGAAGCAGAATCCTTGGCGGCATCGACTTTTTTGCCGACTACCGACTTGGTGAGCTTCTCGGCTTTCTCGCCGTCTTTGACCAATGTATCGAAGAGCTTGCTGCCGTCAGTGTCGATCTTCGAGTACACGCCTAAACCAGCCAGCCAGATTTTGCGGGAGTAGTCTTCGACTTTCCCAATCCACGAGCTGCCTTCTTTATCGGTGTTCTTTTTACCAGCCATCCCGTTCTCCTTAAGATTTACGCGCGACGCGTTCGAGCAATGCCGTCAGCTCATCGAGCTTAGCAGAGAGTGTCTCAACGTCATGTTTAGACGGAATGCCGATACGATTCAAGGCGCTTGCTACACGGGTGTCGAACGCCTTCTCGACCTTGTCCAGCTGAACTTCAACGCGACCTTTGAAAGAACTGACTTCATCCCGGGCTTCGTCGATTTCGGCATTGGCCGCTTCGAGTTTTTCGGTGACGACTTTTTTGCCTTTCTTTTCAACAGTTTGACCAGCCTTGATCAACTCTTGAAAGTACTCGCCGCCCTCCTGGCCAACCTTGGCGTAGGCACCCAGGCCTGCCAGCCAGATCTTGCGGGCATAGGATTTGACGTCGCTCAGAGCAGAAGTCGAAGCGTCGATTTTTTTCTTCAAAATTACTTTGGCCATGGTGCACCTCACGCGCAGAAGGTTTGAGGAACTGCCCGCGCAAGTGTCGGGCTCAGGCACAAAGTAAGTAGAAAAATTAGAAACGGCACCCTAACAACTGACATAAACAGCAGGGGCACCCCAAAACAAATGTGGGAGCGAGCCTGCTCGTGAATACGGCGTATCAGTCAATAGTTGAGTCGACTGACACACCGCTTTCGCGAGCAGGCTCGCTCCCACAGGAGATCTCGGTTTATCGAAAAATCGCGATCAGACCAGCGCTTTATCGAGGGCTTTCTCGATCTCGGCTTTGATCATGCCGCTCATGGCCGACATCATCAGGCCCAGTTCCACGTCGACGCGGATCGAGTCATCACCAACATGCACCGCGCCTTTGACACCCGAGCGCTTGAGATTCAATACGTCGCCCGACCATTGCGGCTCCAGGCCGTATTGTTCATTAAGCTTTTTGGCCAGTTTGTCGGCCTTCTCACGGGCGGCTTCCTTGCCCAGGCTGTGGGCACGCTCAACACTGATTTTGGCCATTGGGTGGCTCCTTCTTTTTGAATACAGCTATGAATGCTTGTCGGTAAATCTTGACCGCATCTGCGGCAAATCGTCCCGAAGGTTGCTCATCTTACCTTTAGCCATTCCAAGACAAAGCATGCCTTGGGGATTAGAATGTCGCGCATTCTCTTTTGGTGACAGCGATATGACTGATCAGCGCAAAGGCAGCGATGCCGAACCCACCACTCACTTCGGCTTCAAAAACGTTCCGGAAAGCCAGAAAGCGGAAAAAGTCGCTGAGGTGTTCCACTCCGTAGCCGCCAAGTACGACTTGATGAACGACCTTCTGTCGGGCGGCATGCACCGTTTGTGGAAGCGTTTCGCGATTGAGCTGTCGGGCGTGCGCAGCGGTAATCGCGTGCTCGACATCGCCGGCGGCACCGGTGACCTGACCAAAAAGTTTTCGCACCTCGTTGGCCCGACCGGCCAGGTGGTGTTGGCCGACATCAACGAATCCATGCTCAGGGTCGGCCGTGACCGCCTGCTGGATCTGGGTGTGGCGGGCAACGTCGAATTCGTCCAGGCCGACGCAGAAAAACTGCCTTTCCCGGACAATCATTTCGACTGCGTCACGATCGCTTTCGGCCTGCGCAACGTGACGCACAAGGAAGACGCCCTGCGTTCGATGCTGCGCGTGCTCAAGCCCGGCGGTCGTCTGCTGGTGCTGGAATTCTCCAAGCCGACCAACGCGCTGATGTCCAAAGCCTACGACGCTTACTCGTTCGCCTTCATGCCGCTGATGGGCAAGCTGATCACCAACGACTCGGAAAGCTATCGTTACCTGGCCGAATCGATCCGCATGCACCCGAATCAGGAAACCCTGAAATCGATGATGGTCGAGGCCGGTTTTGACCGCGTGACCTATCACAACATGACCGCAGGCATCGTCGCCCTGCACCGCGGCATCAAGCCCTGATGCTGCTCACCGGGCTGCTCGCCAGCGTTGAACTCGGCCTGAACCGGGTGCTGCGTCTCGACAGCACGGCGCTGCCGCGGCTGGCGCATTTGACCGGCAAGGTGATTGCCGTCGATTGCCGCAGTCCGGCGCTGCAGCTGTTCATTTTGCCCAGCGACGAAGGCCTGATGCTGGCCTCGCACTGGGAAACCGGCGTCGATTGCACCCTGCGTGCGCCGGCGTCCAGCCTGCTGAAACTGGCCCTGAGCAAAGACAAGACCGCGGTGCTGCATGCCCCGGAAGTCGAGCTCGATGGCGACAGTGGCGTGCTGCTGGAGCTGGCCGGCGTGCTGCAGGATCTTGAGCTGGACTGGGAGTACGAACTCTCGCGCTGGCTCGGCCCGGTTGCCACGCAACTGGTTGGCGGTCATCTGCGCAGCCGCGCGCGCTGGTATCAACAAGGATTTGCCAGCCTCAACCAGAACCTCGCCGAATACCTCGCCGAAGAATCGCGCACCCTCGTCGGGCAGCGCGAAGCCGAAGCGCGGTTCAGCGAACTGGACCGGATCAAACTTGATCTGGAACGTCTCGAGGCGCGTTTCGAGCGCCTTTCCCGATCCCTCGACCCAAGCGATAACGCATGAAGCTGCTCGCCGTCCGCCGTCTGCTGCGCATCCAGTCCGTCGTGATCCGCTACCGCCTCGATGACCTGCTGTTCGATCTGCCGCTGCCCTGGTTTCTCCTGGCGCTGCGTTATGTGCTGCCGTGGCGCTGGTTCCCGCGCAAGACGCTGGAGCTGAGCCGAGGCGCGCGATTGCGTCTGGCATTGCAGGATCTGGGGCCGATTTTCATCAAGTTCGGGCAGATTCTCTCGACCCGCCGCGACCTCTTGCCCGAAGACATCGCCGATGAGCTGATGCTGCTGCAAGACCGCGTGCCGCCGTTCGACTCGCAGCTGTCGATCAAGCTGATCGAAGAGCAGCTCGGCAAGAAGATCAGCGAAGTGTTCAGCCGTTTCGACGTCCAGCCGCTGGCTTCGGCCTCGGTGGCGCAGGTGCATGCCGCGCAGCTGAAAACCGGCGAAGAAGTGGTGGTCAAGGTGATCCGCCCGGGCCTGAAGCCAATCATCGCGCAGGATCTCGCATGGCTGTTCATCCTCGCCCGCGCGGCTGAAAAACTGTCAGCCGACGCGCGTCTGTTGCACCCGGTGGACGTGGTGCAGGACTACGAAAAAACCATCTACGACGAACTCGACCTGCTGCGCGAAGCCGCCAACGCCAGCCAGTTGAAGCGCAACTTCGAAGGTTCGCCGCTGCTCTACGTGCCGCAGGTCTATTGGGACTGGTGCCGGCCGAAAGTGCTGGTGATGGAGCGCATTTACGGCATTCAGGTGACCGATCTGGCGACCCTCGCCGATCAGCGCACCGACATGAAAATGCTTGCCGAACGCGGCGTGGAGATCTTCTTCACCCAGGTGTTCCGCGACAGTTTCTTCCACGCCGACATGCACCCGGGCAACATCTTTGTCAGCACCGTTAACCCGTGGAGCCCGCAGTACATCGCGATCGACTGCGGCATCGTCGGCAGCCTGACCCCGGAAGACCAGGATTATCTGGCACGCAATCTGTTCGCGTTCTTCAAGCGCGACTACCGCCGCGTGGCCCAGTTGCACATTGATTCGGGCTGGGTGCCGGCAGAAACCAAGCTCAACGAATTCGAAGCGGCGATCCGCACCGTGTGCGAACCGATCTTCGAAAAACCGTTAAAAGATATTTCATTCGGCCAGGTGTTGATGCGCCTGTTCCAGACGGCGCGGCGCTTCAACATGGAAGTGCAGCCGCAGTTGGTTTTGCTGCAAAAGACCTTGCTGAACATCGAAGGCCTCGGCCGTCAGCTCTATCCCGATCTGGATCTGTGGAACACTGCGCAGCCGTTCCTTGAGCGCTGGATGCGCGAGCGAGTCAGCCCGAAAGCCTTGCTCGGCAACGTGCAGAGCCAGTTCGAACAACTGCCGCACCTGGCCAACATGGCCCGCGATCTGCTCGAGCGCATGTCCCAGCCACACGCCTACGACCCACCGCCGCCGTGGCACAAACGCAAGGACGACTGGTTCCTGCGGCTGCTCGGTTGTGCCCATCTGGCGGGCGGTGCGATTCTCGCCGCCGGTGGGCCGATGCTCGAATTGGCGCATTGGCCAGCAGGCATCATGGTGGCTGTCGGTTTGTATCTGGTCGTTCGCCGATAGCACGAATCAGCTGCAAGTTATAAGCTGCGAGCTGCAAGCCTGACGATACTGAAACACCGCAATCTGCTTTTACTTGCAGCTTGAAGCTCAAAGCTTTTACCTGCGTTTCGGGAATTGAAGATGAACAACTGGCTGGACGAGATCAAATGGGACGCTGATGGCCTGGTGCCGGCGATTGCCCAGGATCACAAGACCGGACGCGTGCTGATGATGGCGTGGATGAACCGCGAAGCGCTCGAGCTGACCGCCGCGGAAAACCGTGCAATCTACTGGTCACGTTCCCGTGGCAAGCTGTGGCGCAAGGGCGAAGAGTCCGGCCACATACAGACCTTGCATGAAATGCGTCTGGACTGTGACGCCGACGTGATCATTCTGATGGTCGAACAGATCGGCGACATCGCTTGCCATACCGGCCGTCAAAGCTGCTTTTACCGCGTATTCGAAAACGGCGACTGGAAAACGGTCGACCCGGTGCTGAAAGACCCGCACGCTATCTATTCCGCAGGACACAAACATGAGTGACACTCTGACGCGCCTCGCTCAGGTACTTGAAGAGCGCAAAGGCGCAGCGGCCGACAGCTCGTATGTGGCCAGCCTGTATCACAAGGGCCTGAACAAGATTCTGGAGAAAGTCGGCGAAGAGTCGGTCGAAACCATTATTGCCGCCAAGGACGCTGCCATCAGCGGCGACTGCAGCGATGTGATCTACGAGACCGCCGACCTGTGGTTCCACAGCATGGTCATGCTCGCCCAACTGGGGCAGCATCCGCAGGCTGTACTGGATGAACTGGATCGCCGCTTCGGTCTGTCCGGACACGTCGAGAAAGCCTCGCGTCCGTCCGCCTGAACAATTTTTAGAGAGGAACAGCAACATGGGCATTTTTGACTGGAAACACTGGATCGTCATTCTGGTTGTCGTGGTGCTGGTGTTCGGCACCAAGAAACTGAAAAACCTCGGCACCGACGTCGGTGAGTCGATCAAGGGCTTTCGCAAAGCCATGAACGACGACGAGAAGCCAAACGTCGATCCGACCGTGACGCCTGCGCAACCGGTACCACCGGTGCAGCCGCAAGCCACCGCTCAGGCCAACCCGCCGCACACCATCGACGTGCAGGCGCAGAAAGTCGAAGAGCCGATCCGCAAAGACGTGTGAGCACTGACTAATGTTTGGTATCAGCTTCTCTGAACTGCTGCTCGTCGGCCTCGTCGCCCTGCTGGTGCTGGGCCCCGAGCGTCTGCCGGGTGCTGCGCGCACCGCCGGCCTGTGGGTCGGACGGCTGAAGCGCAGCTTCAACGCGATCAAACAGGAAGTTGAACGTGAAATCGGTGCCGACGAGATTCGTCGGCAACTGCACAACGAACATATTCTGTCGCTGGAGCAGGAGGCGCGGAAGATTTTCAATCCGGTTCAGCAAGAGCCGACGCCGGTTGAAGTTGAACATGTCGGACAGCAGACGATTCATGCGCCCGCTGCTCCTGCACCAGCCCCTGTTAAAGCTCCGACAGCATCGGTCCCCGCTGTGGCAGACACTTCGGTTGAACACGTAGCTCCGACAGCAGCGCCGATAACACCGGCCCCTCACGACCCAACATTGCCGCCGCGAGCCCCATGAGCGATCTCCCCGAAAACGACCAGCACATGCCGCTGGTATCGCACCTCACCGAGTTGCGCACCCGCCTGCTGCGTTGTGTGGCGGCGATTTTCATCATCTTCGCCGGGCTGTTCGCGTTCACCCAGCAGATCTACACCTTCGTCTCGACGCCGCTGCGCCAGTACTTGCCGGTCGGCGCGACGATGATCGCCACCGACGTGTCGTCGCCGTTCCTGACGCCACTGAAGCTGACGATGATGGTCTCGCTGTTCCTGGCGATCCCGGTGATCCTGCATCAGATCTGGGGGTTTATTGCGCCAGGCCTGTACAAGCATGAAAAGCGCATCGCGGTGCCGTTGCTGGTGTCCAGCATCCTGTTGTTCTACATCGGCATGGCGTTCGCCTATTACTTCGTGTTCCCGTTGATCTTCAAGTTCTTCGCTGCAGCCACGCCGGCCGGCGTGGAAATGATGACCGACATCGCCAGCTATCTCGATTTCGTCATGACGCTGTTCTTCGCCTTCGGCGTGGCATTCGAAATCCCCGTGGCCGTGGTGCTGCTGGTGTGGATCGGTGTAGTCGACGTCGCCTACCTGAAGAAGATCCGCCCGTACGTGATCATCGGTTGCTTCGTGGTCGGCATGATCCTGACGCCGCCGGACATCTTCTCGCAGACCCTGCTGGCCGTGCCGATGTGGATGCTGTTTGAGATCGGCATCCTGTTCGGTGGCCTGATCAGCAAACGCGAACGCCCGGACGAGCATCCGGCCGACGATCACAACGACCAGCCGCCAGCGACCCAGGCATGAACCTGTTGTTGCTCGAGGAGGCCGACTTCATTGCGGCCGACCGTGTGGTGCTGCGTGATCGACGCCTGACACACATGCAGGAAGTCCATCGCTCGGAAGTCGGTGACAGCCTGCGGGTCGGGCGCATCAATGGGCTGATGGGTTCGGCTGAACTGTTGCGGCTGGAGGCGGGTGAAGCGGAGCTGCGCGTCACCCTCGATCAGCCGCCGCCGGCCAAGCTGCCGCTGACTTTGGTGCTGGCCCTGCCGCGCCCGAAGATGTTGCGACGCGTGTTTCAGACCGTGGCGACCATGGGCGTGTCGAAGGTGATTCTGGTCAACAGCTACCGCGTCGAGAAAAGCTTCTGGCAGACGCCGTTTCTTGAACCGGCAGCGATTCGCGAGCAATTGATCCTGGGCCTCGAACAGGCGCGCGACACGGTGCTGCCAGAGATCGTCATCGAGAAACGCTTCAAGCCTTTTGTCGAAGATCGACTGCCGATGATCACTGAAGGTACCCTCGGCCTGGTCGGCCATCCCGGTAACTATCCGCCATGCCCTCGCGCCCTGAGCGAACCGGTGACCCTGGCCATTGGCCCGGAAGGTGGCTGGATTCCCTACGAAATCGACCTGCTGGCCAAGTCCGGCCTGCAACCGGTGCAGCTCGGCGATCGCATCCTGCGCGTCGAAACCGCCGTGACCGCCCTCCTCGCCCGCCTTTTCTAAACCGACACCTCGCTACAAAATCTCGATTTTTTGTAGACAAACGGTGTTACAGAATGCCATCACTCGGCCGATACAGCTCCCATAAGTCCAATTAGTGGTTCAAGGGAGTCGTCGCATGTACCGTTGGTTAGCCGAGAGTCTTGGAAACGTCAGCGTCAAACGCAAACTGGGAATCGGTTTCGGCCTGGTGCTGTTGCTGACGTTATTGATCACCTTTACCGGCTGGACCGGCATGAGCGGCATCATCAGCCGCGGCGACAAGCTCGGGTTCATCTCCAGCCTTAACGAGCTGACCAAGGACCTTCGACTGGCACGCCTGGACTATGAAGCGCGCCGTGGCGAACAAGGCCCGGGCACGGTCAACGAACTGCTGAGCAAACTCGACAGCGGTCTGCAAACCGCTCGCAGCCTGATCGAACAACCGTCCGATGCCGCCATGGTCGATCAGCAACTGGCCGCCGTTGCCGAATACAAACGCGCCTTCGCCGATATGGCCCAGGCCACCGTGCAGCGCGAAGACGCCCGCAGCAAGCTGGGCGCCAACGCCGACAACGCTGTAGCCAAAGTCTCCGAAGTCGAAAAATCAATGCTGCAGGGTGACAGTGTTGCGCAGTTCAACAGCGTGATCGAGCTGAGCAAACTGCTGCAACAGGCGCGCTATCAAGTGCGCGGCTACACCTACAGCGGCAAGGCCGAAGCAGAGCAACCGGCTCTGGCTGCCATCGACAATGCCCTGAAAAATCTCGAAAGCCTGCCTTCGCAACTGCCGGAACAGCACATCGCCAACCTGCAACAGGCCACCGACTCGATCAAGGCCTATCGCGCGGCGGTCGCTCAGTTCCGCGATTCGCAGGTCACCAGTGCCACGTCACAGGCGCGCATGTCTGCTCAGGGCGACATTCTGATCGACCTCAGCAAGAAGCTGACGGCTTCGCAAACGGTCGTGCGCGACACCGATGCCGCCCACGCCAAGAACATGCTGTTGATCGCCACCCTGCTGGCCTTGGCCTTCGGCTTGCTGGCCGCTTGGGCGATCACCCGGCAGATCATCATTCCGCTGAACCAGACCCTGAAAGTCGCGGAACGTGTAGCTGCCGGCGATCTGACCCACAATCTGGTCTCGCTGCGCCGCGACGAACTCGGCCAGCTGCAACGCTCCATGCAGAGCATGACCCAGGGCCTGCGTGAGCTGATCGGCGGGATCAGCGAGGGCGTAACCCAGATCGCCAGCGCCGCTGAAGAACTGTCGGCGGTGACCGAGCAGACCAGCGCCGGGGTCAACAATCAGAAGATCGAGACCGATCAGGTTGCCACGGCCATGAACGAAATGACCGCCACCGTGCAGGAAGTCGCGCGTAACGCCGAAGAGGCCTCAGAAGCCGCCGTCGCCGCCGACCAACAGGCCCGCGAAGGCGACAAGGTGGTTGGCGAAGCAATCGCCCAGATCGAACGTCTGGCCGTTGAAGTCGGCAACTCCACCACAGCCATGGGCGAGCTCAAGCGCGAAAGCGACAAAATCGGCAGCGTGCTCGACGTGATCAAATCCGTGGCCCAGCAAACCAACCTGCTGGCGCTCAACGCTGCGATTGAAGCGGCGCGTGCCGGTGAAGCCGGACGTGGTTTCGCGGTGGTTGCCGATGAAGTGCGCAGCCTCGCACAGCGCACTCAGAAGTCCACAGAAGAGATCGAAGAGCTGATCGTCGGCCTGCAAAACGGCACCCAGCAAGTGGCGACGATCATGGACAACAGCCGGAGCCTCACCGATAGCAGCGTCGAGCTGACCCGCCGGGCCGGTGGTTCACTGGAAAGCATCACGCGCACGGTGTCGGCGATTCAGGCGATGAACCAGCAGATTGCTGCGGCGGCTGAACAGCAGAGCGCGGTGGCGGAAGAGATCAACCGTAGCGTGCTGAACGTACGCGATGTGTCGGATCAGACATCGGCGGCAAGTGAAGAGACAGCGGCGTCCAGCGTTGAGCTGGCGCGGTTGGGGACGCACTTGCAGACGCTAGTGGGACGCTTCAAGGTTTGAGGTGATTCAGTTGCCTCGGTTCGCTGAGGACCGAGGTGATGCTATCGCTGGCAAGCCAGCTCCCACAGGTTTGTAGTCGATCACAAGGTGTGTGTTCAGCCGATTCACAGTGGAAGCTGGCTTGCCAGCGATGGCGTCCGAGAGGACGCCGAAGTTACAGGACCTGGCGTAGAAAAGCCTGCGCCCGCGGATCCTTCGGCGCATCAAAGAACTCCGCTGGCGAGGCATCCTCCAGCAACTTGCCGTGATCGAAGAACAGCACCCGATCCGCCACTTCCCGGGCAAAACCCATTTCGTGGGTGACGCACACCATGGTCATGCCTTCCACGGCCAGGTTCTTCATCACATCCAGCACTTCGCCGACCATTTCCGGGTCGAGGGCCGATGTCGGCTCATCGAACAACATCACCTTCGGTTCCATCGCCAACGCCCGGGCAATCGCCACGCGCTGCTGCTGACCACCGGACAGGCGTGACGGAAACTCGTTGGCCTTCTGCGCGATTCCGACCTTTTCCAGCAATGCCATAGCCTTGGCTTCGCGCTCTTTCTTGCCGCGCTTGCGCACGACCTTCTGTGCCAGACAGAGGTTTTCCAGCACGGTCATGTGCGGGAACAGATTGAAATGCTGGAACACCATGCCGACTTCGCGGCGGTAGGCGTTGACGTCGGTTTTCGGGTCGGCCAGTTGCAGACCGTCGATGCTCACCGAGCCGGAATCGAACTCTTCCAGGCCATTGAGACAACGCAGGAAGGTCGACTTGCCGGAACCGGACGGGCCGATCACTACCAGCACTTCGCCCTTGGCGACCGAGGTGCTGACGTTATCCACCGCGCGGACCACTTGCCCACGGGTGTCGAAGACTTTTACCAGATCGCGGACTTCAATCACTTTGCGCGAGCCTCCGCTCAAGCCGGCTGGCGATTTTCGACAGCGGCAGGTTGATCAACAGGTACAGACCGGCAACACAGAACAGAATCTCGAACGGCGAAAACGACGTGGTGATGACTTCACGGCCGCTTTTGAGCAGCTCGGTGATGGCGATCACCGACACCAGCGAGGTGTCCTTGACCAGACTGATGAACTGCCCGGCCAGCGGCGGCAGCACTCGTTTGAACGCTTGCGGCAGCACGACGTGGCGCATCGACTGACCGGCGCTCAGCCCGAGCGAACGCGCGGCTTCGTTCTGGCCCCGGGCAATCGACTGCACGCCGGAACGGATGATCTCGGCCACGTACGCGCCTGTGAACAGCGACAACGCGGCGATCCCGGCAAACTCCCGGGACAGGTTCATCACCGTGCCGATGAAGAAGTAGAAAATGAAAATCTGTACCAGCAGCGGTGTTCCGCGGACCAGTTCGACGTAGATGCTCGACAGGTCGCGCAGGGTCGGGTTGCTCGACAAGCGGCACAGCCCGGTGACCAGACCGATCAGCAAACCGAGAACGCCGGAGACCACCGACAGCCAAAGCGTGGTCCACAGCCCCCATAACAGCGGCCCTGCCGCCCAATGCCGAGTAACACCCACGACGTCGCCTTCAGCCACGTCGTCGCCCTGAGCGAATTGCAGGCTGTTCTCGTCGACGGTCAGGTGCTGTTCGTCGCCCGCGTCGTTGCGCAGGGTGACTTCAGCGCTGCTGCCTTTGCGCACCAGTTCAATGACGGTGGAGATGTCCGTGGCGCGCTGGGTGTCTTCGGCTTGATAGGCGAAGTACTGCGGCACACGGTTCCAGCGCCATTCGTAGGACATCAGCGACGTGGCGTAATACAACGCGCCCGCCAGACCGATCAACACCAGCACGGTGAGGACGTGCCAGGGCCATTGGGCTTTTTTATGTTTCATTGCAGGTTCCGGGATTGGTGTTGCCCTGGAGGGCCTCTTCGCGAGCAAGCTCGCTCCCACAGGATCAGTGCCGGACACAAAATCTGTGTTCACCTGAATCACTGTGGGAGCGAGCTTGCTCGCGAATGGTGCGACTCGGTCTGTCTGACCGAGTGCTATTCCATGTCCTTGAGCCACTCGGTGTTCTTGAACCACTTGTCATGGATGCGATCGTAGGTGCCGTCTTCGTGGATCTGGTGCAGGAAGTTGTTGATGAAGTTGAGGCTGTCGTAGTCGCCCTTCTTCAGGCCGAAGGCCAACGGCTCGTAGGTGAACGGCTTGTCGAGGAACACCAGTTTGCCTGCACCGACCTTGGTCACCGCCACGACGTTATACGGCGCGTCGTAGATGAAGGCGTCGGCCTTGCCGTTGACCACGTCGAGCACGGCTTCCTGCTCGTTGTCGTAGCCGTGGTACTTGGCTTTGGAGATCAGCTTCTTGGCGACCATCTCACCGGTGGTGCCGAGCTTGGAGGTGATGCGGTAGTCGGCGGTGTTCAGGTCTTTATAGGACTTGATGGTGCCTTCCAGCTCCTTGCGGATGAGCAAGGTCTGGCCAACCACGATGAACGGTTCGCTGAAGTTCAGGCGCAGGTTGCGTTCCTGAGTCAGAGTCATGCCGCTGCCGATCATGTCGAACTTGTCGGTCATCAGCGCCGGGATGATGCCGTCGTAACCGGTGGAGACCAGCTCCAGTTTGACGCCCATGGCCTTGGTCATGGCTTTGAGGATATCGACTTCGAAGCCGATGATTTCACCGCGCTTGTTGGTCATCTCGAACGGCATGTAGGTCGGATCCATGCCGACTTTCAAGGTGCCGCGCTTGACCGCGTCATCGATTGCGCCCGCGTGTGCCGCATTGACTGCAACCAGTGCCGTGACGCCGACCAGCAGCATCGACAGATACTTCTTCATCTTCAAGTCCCCAAAACCATTGCGTTTGCGGCGCGAAAACCAACAGTGACGGGCAAAAAAGCCCGGGCGCGCCAATTCGGGGACGGATGCTAACGCACTCGTTCTTTTGCACAAGGGTTAATGGGGGATTTGTTTGACAATCAAGGGCAGCCATAAAAAAACCCCGCTACATCAGCGGGGTCTCTTCATCAGGCCGGTTGAGCCTGCATGCTCAGCGGTCGCAGCGGCAGCAACGGCGCATGCGGATCGGCTTTCACCGAGGCCCGCCATGCGTCCAGCCACTCGGCATGGCCTTCGCCCCAAACCTGCTCGTGCAAGCGCGCCAGAGCAACCGGGTCGCTCAGCAGTTGCAAGCGATCATGGTTATTCAGCCCGGCAGGGCCAACCTTGATCGCGTGACGCACACGCTCCTGACGCAGCCACTCAATCGGCTCGGCCTGACCGTGACGGGAGGTCGCCAGCGAGCACGCCAAAGCGTTCTGCTGCGGATCGACCACCGCGCGCACGAAGCCGTCGTTCAGTGCGTGCCAGCGATTTTCGTGGGTGTACTGATCGGTGGCCTGCAGCGCCTGTGGCGGATTGTATTCCTCAGGGATGAGGAACAGGCTCTCGTCACGGGATTTGAGGCCCAGACCGACACGGCTGGAAATCACCGACACGGGAATCGACAGCATCAACGAACCCACGATCGGCACCAGCCACCAAAGGAAGCTCGGGTTCAGCCAGATCACCAGCAAGGCCCAGAAGAAGCCCAACAGGGTCTGCGGACCGTGGCGTTTGACCGCCTCGCTCCATGGCGTGGAATCGTCGTCACGCTGCGGCGAGTTCCAGGTCGCGGCCCAGCCGAGGAACGCGGCCAGAACGAAACGGGTGTGGAAAATCATCCGCACCGGCGCCAGCAGCATGGAGAACAGCATCTCCAGCAGCATCGACAGGGTCACCTTGAACTTGCCACCGAACTCTTTCGCGCCCTTGGCCCAGATCAGGATGATGCTCAACAGTTTCGGCAGGAACAGCAGCACGATGGTTGTCGAGAACAGCGCGATCGCCTTCTCCGGGTGCCATTGTGGCCACAGTGGATAGAGTTGACGCGGTTCAAGGAAGTACTGCGGCTCCATCAAGGTGTTCACCGCCAGCAGCGCAGTCGACAACACCAGGAAGAAGAACCACAACGGCGCCGACAGGTACGACATCACGCCGGTCAGGAATACCGCACGGTGTACCGGGTGCATGCCCTTGACCAGGAACAGTCGAAAGTTCATCAGGTTGCCGTGGCACCAGCGACGGTCACGCTTGAGTTCGTCGAGCAGGTTGGGCGGCAACTCTTCGTAACTGCCCGGCAGGTCGTAGGCAATCCACACGCCCCAACCGGCACGACGCATCAGCGCGGCTTCAACAAAGTCGTGAGACAGGATCGCACCGGAGAACGCCCCTTTACCCGGCAACGGCGCCAGGGCGCAGTGGTCGATAAACGGCTTCATGCGGATGATCGCGTTGTGCCCCCAGTAGTGGGATTCACCCAACTGCCAGAAGTGAAGGCCGGCAGTAAACAGCGGGCCGTACACACGGGTCGCGAACTGCTGCATGCGCGCATACAGGGTGTCCATCCCCGACGCACGCGGCGCGGTCTGGATGATCCCGGCGTCCGGCGTGGCTTCCATCAAGCGCACCAGACTGGTCAGGCACTCGCCGCTCATGACCGAGTCGGCGTCAAGGACGACCATGTACTTGTAGTCACCGCCCCAACGACGGCAGAAGTCGTCAAGGTTGCCGCTCTTGCGCTTCACGCGACGACGACGGCGACGGTAGAAGATCTTGCCGAAGCCCTTGGCTTCGCGGCAGACGTCCAGCCAGGCCTGTTGTTCGGCCACGCAGATGTCGGAGTCGTTACTGTCGCTGAGCACGAAGAAGTCGAAACGATCCAGATCACCGGTAGCGGCGACCGATTCGAAGGTTGCACGCAAACCGGCGAATACACGCGGCACGTCTTCGTTGCAGATCGGCATCACCAGTGCGGTACGCGCCTCTTTGGCAATCGGCTCGTTGCCGGCGCTTTTACCGGAGATGCGGTACTTATCGTGACCGGTGAGCAGCTCGAGGAAGCCCATCAGCGCGGTCCAGAAACCGGCCGAAACCCAGCAGAACAGAATCCCGAACAGAATCAGGATGCTGGTTTGCAGCGCATACGGCAGCACTTGCGTGGCGGTTTGCAGCAGTGGCTGATGCAGGACTTCATCCAGATCAACGAACGACCAGCCTTGGTACGGCATGATGCCTTTCATGTACCAGCCGGCGACGATGGTCTGACCCAGCATCAGCACCAGCAAGATGTAGCGACGGATCGAACCCACCGTGCGCCAGCGCGCCGCCGGCAGGACGTTCTCGTCCTTGGGCGGTTGCGGCGGGTTGGTGCGGCCAGTCAAGCGGCGCCAGCCGCGCACCAGAATATTGGTGCGCCACGGCTCCGGCACGACTTTGGTCCGACGGATCGGTGGCGTTGCCTTGAGGCTGACCCGACCGCTGGCGTCGAGCACCAGCATTTCCGCTTCTTCAAGCTCTTCAGCGGTGCTCAGTGTTAGGCGCTTGCCCACCGAAGCCTGGGCGGCTTCGGCAGGGGCGTCGAACGTCGAGGACGACAGGCGTTCATGCAGCTCGCTGAACGACTGGCAGCCCGCGAGTTCCGCGCGCTGCTCGTCGGTCATCGGCAGATGCGCCAGGTACTCGGACAGAGTCTCTGGCTGTACTTGAGAGTTACTCATCGGCAGGCAACTGATAGCTCCAGGTCTCGGTCAGGACTTCTTCAGTCGGTGCCGATTCCGGTGTGGCTGTGGCCGCGTCCGCAGCGACTGGCTGCTTGGCGTCTTTGTTGGCCTTGTCCTTGGCATCTGCGGCTGGCTTGGCTTCAGCCTGTTTGGCCTCGGCTGCCTTGGCTTCCTTGTCGAGTTTCTCTTGTTGCTTGGCGGCAACTTTGTCGGCCTTGGCAACGGAGGAGTTGGACGCAGGCACCGAAGACTTGGCCAGATCCGCCGTAACGATTGGCTGCACCAGAGCGGCACGCATCTCGGTCGCCTTGCTCGCGTCCTTGATCTTCATGCGCAGGGTCAAACGCCAGCCCTTGGTTTCAGGGTTGTAACGCACGCTGTTCTCGACCAGCTCGGCATTGTCGCCAACGCTGACCTGGCTGCGAACGTCCGCATCCGGGGCCAGAGCCGCCAGCGATGGACCTTCGAAGTCGACCAGATAAGCAACGCTGCCGTCCGGCTGACGGATCAGGTTCGATTGCTTGACGTCACCGGTGGAGCGCAGAGTCTGCGCAACCCAGGCGCTGTCCGGCGCGTGAATCGCCGCTTCGTCCATGGTCCAGTGCATGCGATAGGCGAAGTCGAGTGGTTGACCTGGCTCCGGCAATTTTTCCGGGCTCCAGAACGCAACGATGTTGTCGTTGGTTTCGTCGGCGGTTGGAATTTCGACCAGATCGACGGTGCCTTTGCCCCAGTCGCCCTTCGGCTCGATCCAGGCGCTTGGGCGCTTGTCGTAGCGGTCGTCGAGGTCTTCGTAGTGGCTGAAGTCACGGCCACGTTGCAGCAAGCCAAAACCACGCAGGTTTTCGACGCTGAAGTTGCTCACGGCCAGGTGTTTCGGGTTGTTCAGCGGACGCCAGATCCACTCGCCGTTGCCAGCATGGATCGACAGGCCGCTGGAGTCGTGCAGTTCACGACGGTAGTTGAGGACTTTCGACGGCTGGTTGGCGCCGAACAGGAACATGCTGGTCAGCGGTGCGATGCCCAGTTTGCCAACCTTGTCTCGCAGGAACATCTGCGCTTTGACGTCGACAACGGTGTCGCTGCCAGGGCGCAGGATCAGACGGTAGGCACCGGTAGCGCGCGGCGAATCAAGCAGGGCGAAGATCACCAGATGCTTGTCGCCCGGTTTCGGCTGCTGAATCCAGAACTCGCGAAAACGCGGGAATTCTTCACCCGACGGCAACGCGGTATCGATCGCCAGGCCGCGGGCCGACAGACCGTAGGTGTGGCCCTTGCCGACGACGCGGAAGTAGCTCGCGCCGAGCATGGTCATGATTTCGTCTTGCTTGTCGGCCTTGTTGATCGGGTACAGCACACGGAAACCGGCATAACCCAGTTGCTCGGTGGCTTTTGGATCAAACTTCAGGTCGCCAAAATCGAAGCGAGTCGGATCGTATTTGATCTCATCGACGCTGTTGGCGGTGATTTCGTTGATTTTCACCGGCGTATCGAAGTGCATACCCTGGTGATAGAAGGAGAGCTTGAACGGCGTCTTCTTATCAGCCCACTCAGCCTTTTCGGTGAGGAAGCGGATTTTCTGATAGTCCGCGAATTTCATGTCGCGGAATTCGTTCGGCAGGTTGCTGCGCGGGGCTTCGAACTTCTGCCCGGCCAGCTCTTTAGCCTTGGCCGACACATCGTCAAGATTGAACGCCCAAAGCTGACCGGCGCTGAGCAGGCACAGGAGCGCCGAACCCGCTACCAGAGCACTTCGCATGCGTTTGGCAGACATTTTTGCTGCATTACAGGGACTAACAATCACGAGCAACCCTCGCCGAAAACAGATCAATAAACCAACGGCCAGATGAAGTGCCTGTGGGGTTTTGGGCTTCGAAAAGCCGACCTTCCAGCACACTCTTGCCAAGTTGGCGAGCATTGTTCCGACTCCGCTGGGGCAAAATGATTCCCCAATCGGATCCGGACAAGTCTCTACCTAAGTCAAAACGGACCAACGAACGCCGATCCCCGTAGCGCGCGATTATCTAGTAGCCCGCATGACAACGCATCAGGGGTAACAAAGTATTTATCGCGAAAAATGCCTGTTTACAGTCGAAACGCCTTGAAAAAGATGTTTCAAGCGCTTTCAGGCCTGTAACAGGAAGGTTACCGGGCCATCATTGACCAGATGCACCTGCATATCCGCGCCGAATCTACCTGATGCCACAGTGCCATGCATCAGTTTCGCTTTGCCTAATAGATAGTCGAACAACTCTTCGCCAAGGGCCGGAGGTGCAGCGCTCGAAAAACTCGGGCGCAATCCACTTTTTGTGTCGGCAGCCAGGGTGAACTGAGAGACCAGCAGCAACCCACCGCCAACATCGGCGAGAGACAAATTCATCTTGCCCTCGGCGTCGCTGAATACCCGATAGTTAAGCAGCTTATGCAGAAGTTTGTCGGCGCTGGCACGCGTGTCGTCGGGTTCTACCGCTACCAGCACCAGCAAGCCTTGATCGACCGCGCCAACCACCTCGCCCGCCACTTCCACTCGCGCACCCCGCACGCGCTGTAAAAGCCCCTTCATGCTTCTTCGGGCGGCAGATCGAGCAGACGACGCGCCATATTGCCCGCCGCGCGCACCAGCGCATCAGTGATGCCCGGTTCGGATGCGGCGTGGCCGGCGTCGCGGATCACTTGCAATTCGCTGTTCGGCCAGGCCTGGTGCAATTCCCAGGCGTTGTCGAGCGGGCAGATCACGTCGTACCGACCGTGGATGATCACGCCCGGCAGATGAGCGATCTTGCCCATGTCACGAATCAACTGGTTCGGTTCAAGGAAGGCATTGTTGGTGAAGTAGTGACATTCGATGCGCGCAATCGACAGCGCACGCTGCGGCTCGGAAAAGCGATCGACCACCAGCGGATTCGGCCGCAGCGTCGCGGTGCGCCCTTCCCAGGTCGACCAGGCCTTGGCTGCATGCATCTGGGCGATCTGGTCGTTACCGATCAGGCGCTTGTGGAAGGCACCGAGCAAGTCATCGCGCTCGTCCAGTGGGATAGGCGCGATGTAGTCCTGCCAGTAATCGGGGAACAGGCGGCTGGCACCCGCCTGATAGAACCACTCGATTTCCTGCGGACGGCAAAGAAAGATCCCACGCAGGATCAGACCGTGAACACGCTCCGGATGGGTTTGCGCGTAGGCCAGCGCCAGGGTCGAACCCCACGAACCGCCGAACAGCACCCATTTATCGATGCCCAGGTGCTTGCGGATGCGCTCAAGGTCAGCGACCAGATCCCAGGTGGTGTTGTTTTCGAGGCTGGCGTGCGGGGTGGAGCGTCCGCAGCCACGCTGGTCGAAGGTGACGATGCGATAAAGATTCGGATCGAAATAGCGACGGCTCTGGGCGTCGCAACCGGCGCCCGGACCACCATGGATGAACACGACCGGCAAGCCTTCCGGTGAGCCGCTTTCGTCGACGTACAGCGTATGGGTATCATCGACAGCCAGATCGTGCCGGGCGTGAGGTTTGATCTGCGGAAACAAAGTCTGCATTGCGCGCTCCGTAAGGGGTCGAGGTCATCCCTGGGGGGACTTCTATTATTCTGCCGTTTGGCATCATAAACCCGAATTACGTCAATGAGCATGCCTGTGCGCTGTCGCCGTCTGTCCGCCATAAACCAAAGCGGTTTTGAGCCACACAGAAAACCTGTGGGATTACGTGCGGTAGCGCGATTCGCCCCACTTCAGCAAGCCCTGCAGCAATTCCTTGAGCACCACCCGCGTCGGCTCGGCCAGATCGGCGCGGTAGCGGAACGGCTCGAATTCTTCCATGTAGGTGCACTGCCCCAGCTCCAGTTGCACCGCGTGAATATTCTCGGCCGGGTTGCCGTAGTGACGGGTGATGTGGCCGCCCTTGAAGCGCCCGTTCAGCACATGGCTGTAGTCGCTGTGGCGCGCGCAGATCGCCTCCAGTCGAGTCGCCAGCTGCGGATCGCAACTGGCGCCGTTGAAGGTGCCGAGGTTGAAGTCCGGCAGCTTGCCGTCAAACAGGTGCGGGATGATCGAGCGAATCGAATGCGCATCAAACAGCAGCGCATAGCCGAACTCGGCCTTCAGCCGTGCCAGCTCTTGCTGCAAAGTGCGGTGATACGGCGTCCAGATTTGCTCCAGATACGTCGCGCGCTCTTCTTTCGACGGCTCCAGCCCTTCCTTGAACAACGGGATGCCATCAAACAGCGTTGCCGGATACAGGCCGGTGGTCGCCCCGGCATACAAGGGTGTGTCGTCGGACGGCCGGTTCAGGTCGATGACGAAGCGCGAATACTCGGCCGCCAGGGTGCTGGCGCCCAGCGCTTCGGCAAAGTCGTACAGTTGCGGAATATGCCAGTCAGTGTCCGGCAGGCTTTTCGCGTCGCCGATCAGGCCGGCCTCGACCACCGGGGTCAGACGTAAACCGGCATGAGGCATGCTGATCAGCAGCGGCACGCGACCTTGATTGAAATTCAGAACCTTATCCACAACCGCTCTCCTACAGACTTGATTCAACGCCGTGACGCACGACGCGTTTGTCCAGATCGCCACCGAGCCAATACGCCAGATCCGCCGGGCGATCGATCTGCCAGGCGACGAAATCCGCGACCTTGCCAACTTCCAGCGAGCCGTGGGTGGCGGCCATGCCCAGCGCTTGCGCGGCATGAATAGTCGCGCCAGCCAACGCCTCTTCCGGGGTCATGCGGAAACAGGTGCAGGCCATGTTCAACATCAAACGCAGCGACAACGCAGGCGAGGTGCCCGGATTGAGGTCGCTGGCGATGGCGATTTTCACCTTGTGTTTGCGCAAGGCGTCCATCGGCGGCAACCGGGTTTCGCGCAGGAAGTAGAACGCGCCCGGCAGCAGCACCGCGACGGTGTCGGACGCGGCCATGGCGATGGCATCGGCTTCGTCCATGAACTCCAGGTGATCGGCGGACAACGCCTTATAACGCGCGGCGAGGCTGGAGCCGTGCAGCGCCGACAGTTGCTCGGCGTGCAACTTCACCGGCAGACCGAGTGATTGCGCGGCGATGAAAACGCGTTCGACCTGCTCCGGCGAGAACGCCAGGTATTCGCAGAACGCGTCCACCGCATCGACCAGACCTTCGGCGACCAGCGCAGGCAGCATGTCGGTACAGATGTGATCAATGTAATCGTCGGCGCGATCCTGGTACTCCGGCGGCAACGCGTGAGCGGCCAGGCAGGTGCTGCGCACGCTGATCGGCAGCTCTTTTGCCAGACGACGGATGACCCGCAGGATCTTCCGTTCGTTGGCCAGATCGAGCCCGTAGCCAGACTTCATCTCAACCGTGGTCACGCCGTCGCGCATCAGGCTTTTCAGGCGTTTGGCGGCGCTGGCGAACAATTCATCTTCAGTGGCTTCGCGAGTCGCACGCACGGTGCTGGCGATGCCGCCGCCGGCCGCGGCGATCTCGGCGTAGCTGACGCCTTGCAGACGTTTTTCGAATTCGCCACTGCGATTGCCACCGAACACCGTGTGGGTGTGGCAGTCGATCAGGCCGGGGGTGACCCATGCGCCTTGCAGGTCGCAGACCGCCGGGTATTCGCCGGACGGCAATTGATTGCGCGGGCCGACCCACTCGATGAGCGTACCGGACGTCACGATGGCGGCATCCTCGATGATCGAGTAGACGCCCTGCGCCATGGTTGCGACGTGGCAGTGTTGCCAGAGGGTTTTCACTGTTGGCCTCCGTTAAAGTTGGTTTGGTGGGCGGCCTTCAAAAGCCCCTCACCCTAGCCCTCTCCCGGAGGGAGAGGGGACTGACCGTGTTGTTCTTTCGAGATACGCCGACCTGAAATTTCTGTGTCGAACTCAATTCTTGAAAAGCACAGAGATCGGCTCCCTTCCTCCTCTCCCCCCTGGGGGAGAGGGCTGGGGTGAGGGGGATCGATTTCCCTGACAACAAAAATCCCCGCTGAAAAGCCACTCACAAACTAGGCAGCAATTTCGCCGGCACCAACTCGTTCAAACACCGCGAAGCCAACAGTTCAGTCGCCGCATTGATGTCCGGTGCAAAGAACCGGTCCTTTTCATAAAACGGCACTTCCTTGCGCAGAATGGCCCGAGCCTGTTCCAGCTTTGCCGAGGTCTTCAGGCCATTGCGCAGATCCAGCCCCTGCACCGCCGCCAACCATTCCACGGCGAGAATCCCGCGGGTGTTCTCGGCCATTTCCCACAGACGCTTGCCGGCCGCAGGCGCCATTGAAACGTGGTCTTCCTGGTTGGCTGAAGTCGGCAGGCTGTCCACCGAATGCGGGTGGGACAACGCCTTGTTCTCACTGGCCAGTGCGGCAGCCGTCACCTGAGCGATCATGAAACCGGAGTTCACGCCGCCATTGGCCACGAGAAACGGCGGCAGTTGCGACATGTGCTTGTCCATCATCAGCGAGATGCGGCGTTCGCTCAGCGAGCCGATTTCAGCGATCGCCAGCGCCATGTTGTCAGCGGCCATGGCCACGGGTTCGGCGTGGAAGTTACCGCCGGAAATCACATCGCCTTCAGCGGCAAATACCAGCGGATTATCGGAGACGGCGTTGGCTTCAACCGCCAGCACTTCAGCCGCCTGACGGAACTGGGTCAGGCAGGCGCCCATGACTTGCGGCTGGCAGCGCAGGGAGTAAGGATCCTGGACCTTGTCGCAGTTCTGGTGCGAGTCGGAAACTTCGCTGCGCTCACCCAGCAAATCGCGGTAAGCAGCGGCCGCATCGATCTGGCCTTTCTGCCCGCGAGCCGCGTGAATGCGTGCATCGAACGGCGAGCGCGAACCGAGCACCGCTTCAACCGTCAGACCGCCCAGCGCGATAGCGCCCGCAAACAAATCCTCACCTTCAAACAGACCACGCAACGCAAAAGCAGTAGAAACCTGAGTACCGTTGAGCAGCGCCAGACCTTCCTTCGCCGCCAGTGTCAGCGGCGTCAGGCCAGCGACTTTCAGCGCTTGCGTCGCTTCCATCCACTCGCCCTTGTAACGCGCCTTGCCTTCGCCAAGCAGCACCAGCGACATGTGCGCCAAAGGAGCCAGATCGCCAGAAGCACCGACCGAACCTTTCAACGGAATGTGCGGATAGACCTCGGCATTGATCAGTGCAATGAGCGCATCGATCACAACGCGACGGATGCCGGAAAAACCACGGCTGAGGCTGTTGACCTTGAGCACCATCACCAGCCGCACCAGCGCATCGCTGATCGGCGCGCCGACGCCGGCAGCGTGGGACAACACCAGCGAGCGCTGGAGGTTTTCCAGGTCTTCGCTGGCGATGCGGGTCGAGGCCAGCAGGCCGAAACCGGTGTTGATGCCGTAGGCGGTACGGTTCTCGGCGAGGATCTGCTCGACGCAGGCGACGCTGGCTTCGATCTGCTGCGAGGCGCTGTCGTCGAGGGTCAGCTTGACCGGGTTCTGGTACACGTCACGCAGCTGGGCCAGGTTCAGTTGGCCGGGGATCAGGTTCAGCGCAGTCATTTTGTGCTCCTTTTGAGAGTTTATTGTTAACTCGCCAGACGCTCCGGAGATGTCCGTTGTCCGTCGCGTCTGCCCTTTTGGGGAGCCGCGCCTTGGCACGCTGGCATAGATAGATTTTCAGTGCAGATTCGGTAATACGCGGTGCAGCAAGTTCGAGTCTTTCAAAACACTCGCGGCGGCGGCGATATCCGGCGCCAGCCAGCGATCCTGATCATAAGCCGGGACCTTTTCGCGCAGCAGTCGCCACGCAACATCGGTGCCCGCGCCGAAACGTTGTTCCTTGAGGAATTCAAACGCCTGCGCCGCCAGCAGATATTCGATGGCGAGGATCTGCGTGCAGTTTTCCAGGGCGCGATGCAGTTTGAGCGCGGCGTTGGTGCCCATGCTCAAGTGGTCTTCCTGCAAACCTGACGTGATGTAGTTGTCGAGCACCGCCGGTTGCGCCAATTGGCGGTTTTCCGCACACAGCGACGCGGCGACGTATTGCACGATCATCATCCCGGAGTTAACCCCCGGATTGGCCACCAGAAATGCTGGCAGACCGCTGACGTGCGGATTCACCAGGCGATCGAGACGACGCTCGGCAATCGAGCCGATTTCCGCCATGGCAATCGCCAGCAGATCTGCGGCCATTGCCACCGACTGACCGTGGGGGTTGGCTTGCGACATGACACGGAATTCGTCCGGTGTACCCAGCAGCAGCGGATTGTCGGTGCAGCCATTGAGTTCGCTTTCGATCTGTTTGATCGCGTGTTCCAGTTGATCGCGCGCGGCGCCGTGCACCTGCGGAATCGAACGGATGCTCAGCGCATCCTGAGTGCGAATGCCTTTGCTCGATGCGATCACTTCACTGCCGTCGAGCAATGCACGCAGATTGACGCCAACCTGCTGCATCCCCGGATGCGGTTTCAACGCAATGATCTCGGCATCGAACGCGGCGATCTGCCCGCGCTGCGCTTCGAAACTCATGGCGCCGATCACGTCGGCCCATTGCAGCAGACGCGTGGCGTCGGCGATGGCCAGGCAGCTGAGGCCGGTCATGCACGGCGTGCCGTTGACCAGACACAAACCGTCCTTCGCGCCGAGTTGCACCGGTTGCAGACCCTCTTCTGCCAGCGCTTGTTGAGCAGAGGTGATTTGCCCGCGATAGCTGACGTTGCCGATGCCTAGCAGCGCAATGCCGATGTGCGCCATGTGGGTCAGATAACCCACCGAGCCTTGCGACGGCACCTGCGGCGTGATGCCGCGATTGAGCAGCGTCAGCAGCGCTTCGACCACCCGGCGATGGATGCCGGATTTGCCATGACTGTAGTTGTGGACGGCGGCACAGATGATCGCGCGGGTTTGTTCGTCAGCCAGCACCGGGCCGACGCCGCAGGCATGGCTGAGCAAAGTGTTGCGTGACAACTGGCTGAGCTGTTCGTCTTTCAGCGAGACGTTGGAGAGCCCGCCCAGGCCGGTGTTGACGCCATAAGCGCGCTCGCCGCTGGCGACGATGCGCTGGACGATACCTTGCGCGTTTTCGACGCGCGCCCACGTGCCGCTCGACAGCTCGAGTGGCGCGCCGTGACGGGCGACGGCGACTACGTCTTGCCAGCGCAGGTGGGCGCCGGTGATCACGATTTTTTCAGCCTGGGACATCTGAAACCTCATCCGAAAAACCTGAATATCCATGCAGCCCTACCGGCCCCTTCGCGAGCAAGCTCGCTCCCACCTTGGAATGCGATCCCCTGTGGGAGCGAGCTTGCTCGCTAAGGGGCCAGCAGCATCACTACAAATCTGTTTAAACCACCGCAGCCCGCCGCTGCACGAACCGGTCGACATACTCATCCGCCGGCGAATGCAGGATCTCGCGCGGCGTACCGACTTGAATCAGCTTGCCGTCCTTGAGGATCGCAATGCGATTGCCGATACGCACCGCCTCGTCGAGGTCGTGGGTGATGAAGACGATGGTCTTGTGCAGAGTCTTTTGCAGTTCCAGCAACTGGTCCTGCATCTCGGCGCGGATCAGCGGATCCAGCGCGCTGAACGCTTCGTCCATCAGGATGATGTCAGTGTCCGCCGCCAAGGCGCGGGCCAGGCCCACACGCTGACGCATGCCGCCGGAGAGCTGGTGCGGGTATTTGTTTTCGTAGCCCTTGAGGCCCACGGTGTTGATCCAGTGCTGCGCCCGCTCGGCGCACAGTTGCTTGCTCTCGCCGCGCACTTTCAGGCCGTAGGCGACGTTGTCGAGCACGCTCTTGTGCGGCAGCAGGCCGAAGCTCTGGAAGACCATGCTGATCTTGTGCCGGCGAAATTCGCGCAGGGCTTGCATGTCGTATTGCAGGATGTCCACGCCGTCGACCAGGATCGCGCCACTGGTCGGGTCGATCAGGCGATTGAAGTGGCGCACCAGCGTCGACTTGCCGGAGCCGGACAGGCCCATGATCACGAAAATCTCGCCGGTGCCGATGCTCAGCGACAGGTCGTTGACGCCGACCACGCAGCCGGTTTCGCTCAGCACCTGATCCTTGGTCTTGCCTTGGCCAACCATCGCCAAGGCGTCCTTGGCGCGGTTGCCGAAAATCTTGAAGACGTTTTTGACTTCGATCTTGCTCACGGTTGCGTTGCTCATTTGCTCACCTCATGCCGTGGTCGACCGTACGCCTGAGTAATGCGGTCGATGACCACTGCGAGAATCACGATCGCCAGACCGGCCTCAAGCCCGCGTCCGACGTTGAGGGTCTGAATCCCCACCAGCACGTCTTCACCCAGGCCACGGGCGCCGATCATCGAGGCGATGACCACCATCGACAGGGCCATCATGGTGGTCTGGTTGATCCCGGCCATGATGCTTGGCAGGGCCAGCGGCAGTTGCACGCCGAACAGTTGCTGCCAGCGGTTGGCGCCGAACGCGTTGATCGCTTCCATGACTTCGCCGTCGACCTGGCGAATGCCCAGATCGGTCAGGCGAATCAGCGGTGGCGCGGCGTAGATCACGGTGGCGAAAATCGCCGGGACCTTGCCCAGACCGAACAGCATCAGCACCGGGATCAGGTACACGAAACTCGGCATGGTCTGCATGATGTCGAGCAGCGGCATCAGTACCGAACGCAGGCGATTGCTGCGTGCCGAGAGAATCCCCAGCGGAATGCCGATCAGCACCGAAATGATCGTCGCCACCATCATCAGCGCCAGCGTCTGCATGAGTTTGTCCCACAGGCCGACAGCGCCTACGAGAAACAACAGACCGACGATCACTGCCGTGGTCACGACTTTGCGCGTTGCATGCCAGGCGACGACACCGACGATCGCCAGCATCAGCCACCAGGGCGCTGCACGCAGCAGGCCTTCGAGATTGACGATGGCCCACAGCAGGGTGTCCGAGATCTGGCGGAACACATCACCGTAGTTGGTGACCAGCGAATCGACCCAACCGTTGACCCAGTCGGCGATGGAAAAGGTAAAGCTTTCGGGAAACATAAGCGGCTCTCAATCAGAAATCTCAATCAAGCGATGACGGCATATCTCCCGGCCTGCCTCACGGTTGGCCGGGAGGTAGCGACCTACAGCGCCGCGTCGATTTTCTTGGCAGCGTCTTCACTGACCCACGCGTGCCAGACTTCAGGATGTTCCTTGAGGAAGATTTTCGCCAGTTTTGGCGACTCGATACGTTCCTTCGCCATGCGTCCCAGGTTCTGGTTCAGCAGATCGATCGGCAGGTTGACCTTTTCCAGCACAGCCACCAGCTCCGGGGCCTGCTCGTGGAAGGTCTTGGACAGGCCGACCTTGATCGTCACGGTCTTGTCGACGCCCGGTTTTTCTTCCAGTTTGACCAGATCGACCTGGCCCATCAGCGGGGTTGGCGACCAGTAGTAGAAGAGAATCGGCTCGCCACGTTTGTAGCTCGACAGCACCGCCGCATCCAGCGCCGGGCCGGTACCTGGGCGGAAGTTGGTGTAGCTGTTTTCCAGGCCGTAGCTTTTCAGCATTTCGCTGTTGTCCAGCTCGCAGGTCCAGCCGGCCGGGCAGTTGTAAAAGCGGCCCTTGGCCGGCTCTTCAGCGTCTTTGAACACGGCGGAATACCTGGCCAGGTCAGCAATGTTTTTCAGGTCTGGCGCTTTCGGTTCAAGCTTGCGCTTGGCGTCGCCTTCGATCACATAACGCGGCACGTACCAGCCTTCAATAGCACCCACGACAGGGGCGCCGACACCGACGACCTTGCCGGCCTTCTCGGCCTTGTTCCAGACTTCGCTGCGGCCGACCCACTCTTCGGCGAACACTTGGATGTCGTTGCTGCTCAGGGCGTTTTCCATGGTGATGGAGTTGCCCGGCAAGCTGTCGGTCTTGCAGTCGTAGCCTTTCTCCAGCACCACTTGCATGACGTCGGTCAGCAGCATGCCGCTTTCCCAGTTCAGGCCGGCGAACTTCACCGGTTTGCCTGACTCGCACCAACCGGCCGCCTGGGTGGCACCGGCACTGGCGAGCAGGCCCATGGAAAGCACAGTGGTCAGCAGGGTCTTGTTCGATTTCATTGTCGTGACGCTCCTAATCATGAATTGGGCTTACGGCAGTCAAGAGGCATCCAGCCCTGTCCACGTCCAATCAGGCCTGCGCCGCAACGCGGCTGGCCCCGCTTTTTTCAGGTTGTGCATCGCTGTCCTGCTCGGTCGGCAGCATCAGGTGATCAGGTACGGCGCTGTGCCATTTTTTTGCACAGACGTAATACACGGCGGCGGGCACCACCAGACCGATGATCCAGGAGATATCCACATCACCCAGCGCCGCCACCAGCGGACCTGTGTAGAACTTGGTGGAGATAAACGGCAGCTGCACCAGCACGCCGAACACATAAACGCTGATACCGAGGATGTTCCAGCGGCCATAGCGACCATTCGGATCGGCCAGCGCCGGCACGTCATAGCGCTCACGGGTGATGCAGTAGTAGTCCACCAGGTTGATCGCGCTCCATGGCGTAAAGAAGGCGAGCAGGAACAGGATGAAAGACTTGAACGCCCCGAGAAACGAATGCTGACCGAGCAATGCGATCAGGGTTGCCGCACCGACGATGAACAGCACGAATACCAGACGCTGCATGCGGGACACCTTCAGGTGACCACGGAAACCGCTGATGATGGTCGCGATGCACATGAAGCTGCCGTAGGAGTTCAGCGTGGAAATGGTCACTTTGCCGAACGCGATGCTGAAGTACAGCAGCGCAGCGGTGGCGCCGGTACCGCCCAGACCTACGATATAAGCCACTTCATGACCGGCGAATTGGCCGTTCGCCGAAGCCGCCGCGAATACGCCGAGGATCATCGCCACCTGGGCGCCAATCACCGAGCCGGCACCCGCGGCGAAAAAGGTTTTTACCGAGGAAGTGCTGCTCGGCAGATAGCGCGAATAGTCAGCCACGTATGGGCCGAAAGCGATCTGCCAGGAAGCGGCGAGCGACACCGCCAGCAGGAAACTGCTCCAGCTGAAGTGGCGGATTTGCAGGAGTGCGCCGACGTCGGTCTGATTCATCAGACGCCAGAACAGGAAAACAAAAGCGATCACGCCGATGACGCTGGCGACACGACCAATCCAGTGGATCACTCGATAACCGAGCACCGTGACCAAGACGATGACACTGGCGAAAATCAGGATGCCGGCGCTGTCGCTGACACCAAACAACTGGCCCAGCGCCTGGCCGGAAAGCACGGTTCCGGTGGCGGTAAAACCCAGGTACATCAAACACACCAGCACGATCGGGATGGCCGCGCCATACACACCGAACTGCACGCGGCTGGAGATCATTTGTGGCAAGCCCAGTTTGGGTCCTTGCGCAGCATGCAGCGCCATGACGCCACCGCCGAGCAGTTGACCGATCAGCAGACCGATCAACGACCAGAACACATCACCGCCCAGCACCACGGCCAGGGCCCCGGTGACAATCGCGGTGATCTGCAGATTGGCACCCATCCACAGGGTGAACTGGCTGAACAGACGACCGTGTCTTTCCACTTCCGGGATGTAGTCGATCGAACGCCTTTCGATCAACGGTTTGTTGCCTGCACGATCGGTGTCAACAGCCATGATTCAACCTCTGTGGATTGTTTGAATTGTTCACTCGGGCTTACTCGGAACCCTGTGGGAGCTGCGGTGTGTGTTACTTGCCGCCGGTAATCATCGGCAGGTTCAGGCCCTGTTCCTTCGCGCAATCGATGGCGATCTGGTAACCGGCATCGGCGTGACGCATGACACCGGTGGCCGGGTCGTTATGCAGCACGCGGGCGATTCGCTCGGCCGCTTCGTCGGTGCCGTCGCAGACGATCACCATGCCCGAGTGCTGCGAAAAGCCCATGCCGACACCGCCGCCGTGGTGCAGGGAAACCCAGGTCGCGCCGCTCGCGGTGTTGAGCAGAGCGTTGAGCAATGGCCAGTCGGACACAGCGTCGGAACCGTCCTGCATCGATTCGGTTTCGCGGTTCGGGCTGGCGACCGAGCCGGAATCGAGGTGGTCGCGACCGATCACGATTGGCGCCGACAATTCACCGCTGCGAACCATTTCGTTGAAGGCCAGACCGAGCTTGGCGCGCAGGCCCAGGCCCACCCAGCAGATACGAGCCGGCAGCCCCTGGAAACTGATGCGCTCGCGGGCCATGTCCAGCCAGTTGTGCAGGTGGGCGTCGTCCGGGATCAGCGCTTTGACCTTGGCGTCGGTTTTGTAGATGTCTTGCGGATCACCCGACAGCGCCGCCCAGCGGAACGGGCCGATGCCACGGCAGAACAGCGGACGGATGTAAGCCGGCACGAATCCCGGGAAGTCGAATGCGTTCTCGACGCCCTCTTCCTGCGCCATCTGACGGATGTTGTTGCCGTAGTCGAAGGTCGGAATGCCTTGCTTCTGGAACTCCAGCATCGCTTTGACGTGCACGGCCATCGACTGCTTGGCCGCTTTGATCACAGCGGCCGGTTCGGTCTTGGCGCGAGCGCGGTATTCGTCCCAGGTCCAGCCGGCCGGCAGGTAACCGTTGAGTGGATCGTGGGCGCTGGTCTGGTCGGTGACCATGTCCGGGCGCGCGCCGCGCTTGACCAGTTCCGGCAGAATTTCCGCCGCGTTGCCCAGCAGGGCGATGGAGATCGCTTTGCCTTCTTTGGTGTATTTGGCGATGCGTGCCAGCGCGTCGTCGAGGTCAGTGGCTTGCTCGTCGACGTAGCGGCTTTTCAGACGGAAATCGATGCTGACCTGCTGGCATTCGATGTTCAGCGAGCAGGCGCCAGCAAGCGTTGCAGCCAGCGGCTGAGCGCCGCCCATGCCGCCCAGACCCGCGGTCAGGACCCACTTGCCGGTGAGGTTGTCGTTGTAGTGCTGACGACCGGCCTCAACGAAGGTTTCGTAGGTGCCTTGAACGATGCCTTGGCTGCCGATGTAGATCCAGCTGCCGGCAGTCATCTGGCCGTACATGGCCAGGCCTTTGGCGTCGAGTTCGTTGAAGTGCTCCCAGCTCGCCCAGTGCGGTACGAGGTTGGAGTTGGCGATCAGGACGCGCGGGGCGTTGCTGTGAGTCTTGAACACGCCGACCGGCTTGCCGGATTGCACCAGCAGGGTCTCGTCGTCATTCAGGTTGGTCAGGCTCTCGACGATCTTGTCGTAGCACTCCCAGTTACGGGCGGCGCGACCGATACCGCCATAAACCACCAGCTCTTTCGGGTTTTCGGCGACTTCCGGGTCGAGGTTGTTCATCAGCATGCGCAGCGGCGCTTCGGTCAGCCAGCTCTTGGCGGTCAGCTTGTTGCCGCGGGCGGCACGGATTTCGATGTCACGATACTTTGTAGGTTTCTGGGTATTGTCAGTCACGAAAAAGACTCCTCAGCGATCAATTCAAACCAACCCTGGCAGTGGGCAAGCAGCCTGTGCGCATCAATGCGCGACAAGCGAATCAGTGGACGCTGCGGACTCATACGCATACGTCTTTACTTGTACATACAAGCATATGCAATCAAGCGGCCAACTTGGCAGTGGGCTGTTCATGAAAAATCGCGGACACGGCTGGAGATCGCCTGAATCAAGGGTTCTGGCGATGATGAAATTTTTCGAGGGGCTGATTTTGGGATTTGGGGGGAGGGTTACGAGAGCAGGGTTTGCGCCACGCTGGGGCGTTCGGTAACAAGTTGGTGCGTGGTTGGGAACACCTTAAAAGCAAAAGATCGCAGCTTTCGGCAGCGCCTACAGGGTGTACATCAATCCCACTGTAGGAACTGCCGAAAGGCTACGATCTTTGGATTATTTGCGGATCAGCGTGTAGTGAGTTCGATCACGCAGCAACCGGCATTGACGGATATCTCAACCAGCCCGGCGTTACCGTCCAGTTGCAGGCAGTCGTGTCGGCCAAGTTGTGCCGCCTTCTCCCCGACGACAACTTCAAGCAACTCACTGACACTGAACACCAGCACCGTCCCCGCCGAACTGAAAAATCGTTGCTCGCCATCCAGCCACTGCAACCGCGCGCTGTAACGCTGCGGCGCATAGATCAGGTTGAAGTCGCGAATCGCGCCACCGAGCAAGGTGCAGGAAACCTGGCTCTTGCCGCTGAAGGCAAACGGGTCGAGCGGTAACAGTGGCCGAGTATCTTCGCCGTCGACGCACAGGGTCATGCCGTCACCCTGCAACACAGTGATCACCCGCTGGTAACCGGAAAAGCTCGAAAAACCGCCGGACTCGGCGATGTCGGCAATCGACAGACGCCAGCCAAAACCTTCGAGGCCAGCGCCAGCGTCACGGGTGATTTCTTCAGTGCTGCCGCCGCCGTTTTTCCACGGCATGCGCGGATAGCCTTCGGCGCGTAGGACGTTCAATGAACTCATTTATGGAACCGCCCTTCCAGACGATGACGGGAACCGGGGTGAATCAGGCGCGCAGCGGTCACCGGCTGACGGCCCGACCAGGTGCGACGGCGGATCAGCAGGCATGGCTCGCCTTTTTCGATCTGCAGCAACTTGCACTCGGACGCTTCGGCCAGGATCGCTTCGACCACATGTTCGCCCTCAGTCAGCGGCGCCACCTGGTTCAGATAGGCGTAAGGCGTTTGCAGGGTGAAGTCCTGCTTGAGGTATTCCGGGGCCACCAGCGCGTTGACGAAACGGTCTTCGATTTGCACCGGAATGTCGTTTTCGTAATGCACGATCAGCGAGTGAAAGACCTTCTGCCCTTCGCGCATGTCCAGCGCCAGCGCACGCTCGGAACCGGCGGCCTCTTCTTCGAGGGTGATGACCTGGCAGGTGTGGCGATGACCGCGCGAGGCGATTTCATCGGCGATGTTATGCACTTCAAACAGCGCCGACTGGCTCTTCGGCTCGGCGACGAAGGTGCCGACGCCTTGCATGCGCACCAGCAGGCCGTCGGCGGTCATCTCGCGCAGCGCGCGATTGATGGTCATACGACTGAAACCGAGCTGATTGACCAGTTCGCTCTCGGACGGCACGCGGTAGTGCGGCGGCCAGTTACCGCTGTCGATCTGCTGGGTGATCATCTGTTTGACGCGAGCGTACAAGGGCGCCGGACTGTCGCCCATGTTCGCGGCCAACGGGGAAACTGGAGGCGGAGTCGGCACGGTGGATCCTTGTTCGTCGGTAGAGGTTGCTAGCTTGCCGGAGTTTACCGGGCAGGCAAACGTCTGTATATGTATATACAAATAACACACGATGGGGTGCTGAACCATGTCCGCCTTCTTTGCCGAACGCGCGCTGCTGCCTAACGGATGGGCCAATAATGTACGTCTTGAGGTCAGCGCCGATGGCCTGCTGACCCAAATCCAGGCCGATTCCACCGCAGATGGCGCCGAACGGCTGAGCGGTCCGTTGCTGCCGGGAATGCCCAACCTGCACTCCCACGCTTTTCAGCGAGCGATGGCCGGACTGGCCGAAGTCGCCGGCAATCCCAATGACAGCTTCTGGACCTGGCGCGACCTGATGTATCGCCTCGTCGGAAAAATCAGCCCGGATCAACTCGGCGTGATCGCCAGGCAGCTGTACATCGAAATGCTCAAGGCCGGTTACACCTCGGTCGCTGAATTTCACTATGTTCACCATGACAGCAATGGTCAGCCCTATGCCGATCCGGCGGAACTGGCGCTGCGCATCAGTCAGGCTGCCAGCGAAAGCGGCATCGGTTTGACCCTGCTGCCGGTGCTCTACAGCCACGCCGGTTTCGGCGGCCAGACGCCGAACGACGGCCAGCGCCGGTTTATCAACAGCACCGAAAACTACCTGAATCTGCAATCGCGTTTGCAGCCGTTGTTGGCGCAGCAAAAGGCGCAATCGCTGGGTCTGTGTTTCCACTCGTTGCGCGCGGTGACCCCGCAGCAGATCAGCGAAGTCCTGGCGGCCAGTGACAAGCATTGCCCGGTGCACATTCACATCGCCGAACAACAGAAAGAAGTCGACGACTGCCTGAGCTGGAGCGGTCGCCGTCCGCTGCAATGGCTGTATGAAAACACTGAAGTCGATCAGCGCTGGTGCCTGGTCCACGCCACTCACGCCAACCCGGAAGAAGTCACGCTGATGGCCAAGAGTCGCGCCATTGCCGGCCTGTGCCTGACCACCGAAGCCAACCTGGGCGACGGGATTTTTCCGGCGGTGGATTTCATGGCTCAGGGCGGGCGCATGGGTATCGGCTCTGACAGCCATGTGTCGCTAAGCGTGGTCGAGGAATTGCGTTGGCTGGAATACGGCCAGCGTTTGCGTGATCAGCGGCGTAACCGTTTATATGGCGCGGATCAGCCGATGGTCGGACGCACGTTGTACGACGCGGCGCTGGACGGCGGCGCTCAGGCATTGGGGCAGCCGATTGGTGCGCTGGAAGTCGGCAAGCGCGCTGACTGGATTGTGCTCGATGGCAACGACCCGTATCTGGCGACGGCGAGTGGGGACGGTATTTTGAATCGCTGGTTGTTTGCTGGCGGTGATCGCCAGGTGCGTGATGTGCTGGTCAATGGCCAGTGGGTTGTGCGTGATGGACGCCACGCGGCAGAGGAACAAAGCGCTCGCGCGTTCACCCAAGTCCTGCGCGAACTATTAGGCTGACACAAAAACCTGTGGGAGCGAGCTTGCTCGCGAAAGGGCCGTCACCTCCAATGCAGATGTTGAATGACAGTCCGCTTTCGCGAGCAAGCTCGCTCCCACCGTTTCGATTAGTTTGAGGTCTTGGCCATCTGCCGATCCGACGCTCGCCAGATCAACCGCGTCGTGTCGTAACCCTGCTGGCGGGCCTTGCTCAACAGTTCTTCGCGCACCACACCGTTGACGGTCGGCGTGCGCGACAGCAGCCACAGGTACTTGCGACTCGGGTCGCCGACGATGGCGGTCTTGTAGTCGTCGCTGACGTACAGCACCCAGTATTCGCCCTTCGCCACACCCGGAATCAGTCGCGAGAACCAGTTATCGAATTCGACCCACAGCTTGTCGGTCTTGCCCGGCACCTGTGGATAAGCCGTGCCCTTGGCTTCTTCCCACTGCCAGTCCGGGGTCAGGCAGCGATTGAGCACCGCAACGTTGCCGTCAGGCTTGAGGGTGTAGCGGGCTTCGGATTGCGCGCAATTGCGCTGGAAGTACATCGGCAGGCGCGCCAGCTCGTACCAGGTCCCCTGATAACGCTTGAGGTTGACGCTGTCGACGGTTTTCGGCGCCAACGAATCCACGCCGGAAGTGGCGCAGCCGGCCAGTACCAGGCCGGCAAAAAGGACAAACAATAACCGCTTCATTTTTCTTCTCCGTGGGCGCGAAGCCCCGGTTTACTTCAGGCCTTGGCCGGAAAACATCAGCACTTTGTCACCGGCGTACTGCACGCTGATAAAGCTGTTCTTGTCGCCCCAGGTGCAACTGGACATGCCGAGCGCGCCCGAGCAGTCAGTCGGTTTGCCGAGCAGGGTTTCTACTTCAGCCTTGGCCATGCCAGCCGAGAGCTTCGCATAGTTTTCCTGATTGACCTTGCTGCATGCGGCCAACAGCACGCAAAACGACAGAAGGGCGATAGATCGCAGCGACATTGTGTAACTCCTGGAACGAGGGGGGATGGCAGGGTGCCAACCAGAAGCTTAGAAGAGAAAACCGTCATCTGGTTCCGTACAAAAAAGGCTATTTATTAGCCCGCCCGTCTGACTTTTACCTTTAAATCAGTCACTTTCCAGGGCTATTGAGCATTTCGTCGCATTTACGCAAAGCCGCCTAATCTTTGGCGCACGGCGGTCGAAATAAATGGCAGCGCAAAGCCCGATAGTGTGGCAAATTGCCGCCCTTTCTCGACCAGCCCCTTCGCGGTAGTTCATTCGATGACCAGAAACATGAAATTCAGCCACAAAATCTTGTTGGCTGCCGCCCTTGTGGTGGCCGTTGCGTTCGCCTGTTTCATTTTCTTCAACGATTATCGACAACGCGAAGCGCTGGGCAGCAGCACCGAGTCGACCATGCAGGAACTCGGCAGCCTGACCACCAGCAACATCCAGACCTGGCTGGAAAGCCGCATTCAACTGCTGCAATCGCTGTCCCAGCAGGTCGCGGTTGACGGCAACGCCCCCGCCAGCCTGAAACGCATCATCGACCTGCCCGCCTACACCGGCAATTTCCAGCTCAGCTACTTCGGCGGTGCTGACGGCGTGATGTTCTCCGTGCCCGCCGGCAACCGCGCGCCGGATTACGATCCGCGCGCCCGCGGCTGGTACAAAGCGGCCAACAGCGCGCAGCAGACCATCGTCACCGAACCGTACATTGCCGCCTCGTCGGGCAAACTGGTGATCACCGTTGCCACCCCGGTGCAGCGCCAGGGCCAGATGCTCGGCGTGGCCGGTGCCGACATCGACCTGACCAGCGTCAGCGCGATCATCAACTCGCTGAACTTCGGCGGCCACGGCCACGCATTCATCGTCAGTGCCGATGGCAAAATCCTGATTCATCCGGACAGCAAACTGGTGCTCAAGACCCTGGCCGAGGCTTACCCCAACGGCGCACCGACAGTCAGTCCGGGCCTGAAAGAAGTCGAATTCAACGGCAAGACCCAGCTGATCTCCTTCACCCGCGTCAACGGCGTACCCTCGGCCGACTGGTACGTGGCGCTGGTTCTGGACAAAGACACCGCATTCTCGATGCTTAGCGAATTCCGCACCTCGGCGCTGATCGCCATGGTCATTGCCGTGGTGATCATCATCTTCCTGCTCGGCATGCTGATCCGCGTGCTGATGCAACCGCTGCTGACCATGGGCCGCGCCATGCACGACATCGCCGAAGGTGAAGGCGACCTGACCAAACGTCTGGTCATCCACGGCAACGACGAGTTTGGCGCGCTGGGCACATCGTTCAATCGTTTCGTTGAGCGTATCCACACCTCGATCCGCGAAGTGTCCTCGGCGACCGGCCAGGTCAACGAAGTCGCCCTGCGCGTGGTCGCGGCCTCGAACTCGTCGATGTACAACTCCGATCAACAGGCCACTCGCACCAACAGTGTGGCCGCAGCGATCAACCAACTCGGCGCCGCCGCCCAGGAAATCGCCCAGAACGCCGCCCTCGCCTCGCAGCATTCCAGCGAAGCGCGCAGCCTCGCTGTCGACGGTCAGCAGGTGGTGGATAGAACCATCCACGCGATGCAACAGCTCTCGGCGAAGATCAGCGATTCGTGCGGCAACATCGAAACCCTCAACAGCAACACCGTGAACATCGGCCAGATTCTGGAAGTGATCACCAGCATCTCCCAGCAAACCAACCTGCTGGCGCTGAACGCCGCGATCGAAGCCGCGCGTGCCGGTGAAGCCGGTCGTGGTTTCGCCGTGGTCGCTGACGAAGTGCGTAACCTCGCGCACCGCACTCAGGATTCCGCGCAGCAAGTGCAGAAGATGATCGAAGAGCTGCAAGTCGGCGCGCGTCAGGCGGTCAGCATCATGACCGAGAGCCAGCGCGAGAGCGAAAGCAGCGTCGGCATCGCCAACCAGGCCGGCGAACGCCTGGGCAGCGTGACCCAGCGCATCGGCGAGATCGACGGCATGAACCAGTCGGTAGCCACCGCGACTGAAGAGCAGACTGCTGTGGTTGAGTCGATCAATGTTGATATCAACGAGATCAACACGCTGAATCAGGAAGGTGTGGAGAACTTGCAGGCGACGTTGCGGGCTTGCTCGGATCTGGAGCAGCAGGCGGCGCGGTTGAAGCAGTTGGTGGGTAGCTTCAGGATCTGAAGATCAAGGGCTTTACCCCCTCACCCCAGCCCTCTCCCCCAGGGGGGCGAGGGGGAAAGGGAGCCGATTTTCATGCTGTTCAAACCTGAGTTCGACTGGATACTTTCAGGTCGATGTCGTAATGCCAGGCTACTCGGTCAGTCCCCTCTCCCTCCGGGAGAGGGTTAGGGTGAGGGTAAGCTTCTAGAACCGCGACCCAGGCCCCGAAAGAAACTCGAGTTCCTCAGCCGTAGACGCCCGCCCCAACACCGCATTGCGATGCGGAAACCTTCCAAACCGCGCAATCACCTTCTGATGCCGCTCGGCATAATCCAGATTGTCGGCAAACACTGCCCGCTCCGCTTCCGGCTGTTCAGCCACCAGTTCGATGAATCTGGAAACCGCCTCGTTCTGCACCGCGAGGTTTTCGCAGTGTTCGAACACCAGATAAATGAACACTCGCTGAATGGGCTTTAGCTGCCGATCAAAATCCGCAGCAATGCCTTGCGCGACAAGCTTCTGTGCGCGCAAATCACCGGAGAAAGCTTTGGGAGTGTCCCGAAAGATCATTCGCGGCAGTTGATCGAGCAGCAGCACCACCGCCAGCCAACCTTCGGGACGTTGCGTCCACTCGGTCAATTCACCAGCCAGGGCCTGATCGACAAAGACCCCGAAACGCGTCTGCGCTTCGAGGTCTTGGCTGTCACGCTTGCCGAACCACAACTTGCCCTTGTCAGCCGATATCTCATCCGGTGATTCGGCATTTCCGAACCACCAATCGAGCAACGGCTGCCAGGGCGCGTTCATGGTTTATTCCTTGTGGTAGGCCGTAGCGCGTGCGACTTCTTCTTTCGAGCCCAGGAACACCGCAACACGCTGGTGCAGGCCGTCCGGCTGAATGTCGAGGATGCGCTGGTGACCGTCGGTGGACGCGCCGCCCGCCTGTTCCACGAGGAACGACATCGGGTTGGCTTCGTACATCAGACGCAGTTTGCCAGGCTTGGATGGCTCGCGGCTGTCACGTGGGTACATGAACAGACCGCCACGGGTCAGGATGCGGTGCACGTCGGCAACCATCGCCGCGACCCAACGCATGTTGTAGTTCTTTTTCAGCGGGCCTTCTTCACCGGCCAGCAACTCGCCAACATAACGTTGTACCGGAGCTTCCCAGTGACGCTGGTTGGACATGTTGATGGCGAATTCCTGGGTCGATTCAGGAATGGTGATGTCTTCGTGGGTCAGCACGAAGCTGCCCATTTCGCGGTCCAGGGTGAAGCCTTTGACGCCGTGGCCCAAGGTCAGCACCAGCATGGTCTGCGGGCCATAGATCGCGTAGCCGGCAGCCACCTGCTGAGTGCCTGGCTGCAGGAAAGCCTTTTCGTTCAGCGGCTCGTTCTGGGTCAGGTATTCGTTCGGGCAACGCAGCACCGAGAAGATCGTGCCGACCGGCGCGTTGATGTCGATGTTCGAAGAACCGTCCAATGGGTCGAATACCAACAGGTACGCGCCTTTCGGGTATTTGCCCGGGATCTGGTAGGCATTGTCCATTTCTTCGGACGCCATGCCGGCCAGGTGACCGCCCCATTCGTTGGCTTCGAGCAGGATCTCGTTGGAGATCACGTCGAGTTTCTTCTGCACTTCGCCTTGCACGTTTTCAGTGCCCATGCTGCCCAGAACACCACCCAGGGCGCCTTTGGACACGGCGTGGCTGATTTCTTTACAGGCGCGCGCCACCACTTCGATCAGGAAACGCAGATCGGCAGGAGTGTTGTTGCTACGGGTCTGCTCAATCAAATAGCGACTCAGGGTAACGCGGGACATGGACGGCTCCGGTGGAATGGGGGGCTAAAAACCCGCGCAGTTTACAGGGAGTCTGAAAACGTAGCGAGCGAAGACGCCCGGTAACGTGCGTCGGGGCGCAATTGCTTGTATCAGACGTGAATGGGTGCAGAGAGTTCAGGTAGCGGGTTTAGCGTAGCTGGAAATGGGATGGGTGGTGATTCGCGGATGGCAACCGGTTGAGTATGTTTGTCGACTGGATCGGCCGCCTTCGCGAGCAAGCTCGCTCCCACAGGGATCTCGATTGATCACAACATTTGTGCCCACTGGAGACTCCACTGTGGGAGCGAGCTTGCTCGCGAATGGCGCGCAGCGCCGGCCATTATCAGGAATTGGCAGGAGGCTTGCGCAACAGACTGAACGCCATCGCCCCAAGAAACACCACACTCAGCAACAACACCGCCCACAACCCGATCTTCTTCCAATTGGTCTGCGCCACGGCCGCTATGGTCGCGGTCGACGTCTGGGTTGCGACCACATTTGCCTGAACCGTCGCCTTGCCCAACGTCGCCAGTTTCTCCGGTTTGAAATCCGGTATCAGCGTCGTCAACGGCAGATTCGCCGTTTTCACATTCGGATTGCCTAACGCCAGACTGTACGGGCCCTCCCCTCGTGCGAGGAAGATCACCTGCGTCGCCCGCACCGCATATTTCAGGCTCGGCACCTGATCACCCAAACCGCCGCCGCGCTCATCCACAGTCAACTTCAACTGCTGCACGGTTTGCCCGTACAGCTGCATTTCGTTCTGCACCACGTCCTGGGCATTCTGCGTCAGGCGATAGAGCAGACCGCTGCTCAACGTCTGCCACGGCAGGCTGCTCTCGCGCCGGCCGGCCAAGGTTACCGGCGCCAGACTGTTCGGTTGTTTCAGCTCAACCTGGACCCGCTCGACATTCAGCCCCATTGGCAATTGCCAGGTGTATTCGCCGGGTTTGCTGCTACTGCCCGCCAACGCTTGCGACCACACCAACGGCAGCGGCACGTTGCGCGGGTCGCTGCTTTTCAGCTGGGCCGAGGTCAGGATCGGTGCCGAGTTCGGCGACTCCCAGAGCAGGCGCAGATAACGCGCCGATTGCCCCGGCAAAGTCACCTCATGCTGCTCGATTCGCTCATCGGAAAAGGTCAGCCGCGCCACCTGACCCTCGCCCCACGGCTGCCAACGCTGCAAGTCGTCACTGGCCTCGATGCTGAAACGCTGGAAGCCATCGCGCTCGCTGGTCCAGTCGAGGATCAACTGCTGCAACGGCGCCTTGATCGCACTGGCATCGAGCAACCAGCCGCGCAGCACTTCTTCACCCGCCTCCAACTGACTGGATGGCTGCACCTCAACCAGCGTGCCGTTGGTGGTGGATTGCACCCGGACGTTGGGCGCGCGCTCCGTGGCGTCGGCGGCGTTGTACAGCGGGAACCACTTCACTTCGTGCAACTGGCCGTCGTCGCGGGTTTTCGCCGATTCGCGGGCCAAGGCATAGGCCTGTGGTTCGCCGGCAGCGTTGAACACACGCAAGTCACTGAGATCGGTCTGGCGCGCCTGCAATTGCGCGCTCAGCGGCAATTCCAGGCGATACCACGGCCCATCGCCCGTCACCGACAGCGGCACCTGCGTGGCGAAGTCCGCCGATTTTTCCTGAGCGCCGGCAACCATCACCACGCCCAACGCCAACCACCCCAGATTCAGCATGCGACTCAAGATGCAACTCCTTCGGTTTCCGGGGCTGGCTTTTGCGCCTCCGGGTCAGCTTCGACGCGTTTGGGTGGCAGCGGCGCAAAGTAGCCCACCACCAACAACAACACGCCGACGCCGATAAACGAGACGATCCGGGCGAGGCCGCCACGGTTGCTCAGTTCGACAAAAATCAGTTTGGCCACCACCAGCGCAATCAGCGCTGCGCCGATCAGCCAGACTTCGCGACGATGACGCAGGTGTCCGCCGATCATCAGTCCCAGCGCCATCAGCGTCCAGACGATGGACAACCCGGCCTGCACCAGCATAGAAGCGAGCAGTTGATCGAGTTCGAATGGAATGCCGGCCCAGTGGTGCGCGGCGCGCGTCACCAACGCGGTGCAGAAAGCGAACAGAGAAACCCCGGCGACCAGTTGCGTGGCGTAATCGGCGTAGTCCTGACGGATCGACAGCTGCGAAACTGCACTGCGCGACCAGACGTAAACGCCGAACAAGGCGAACAGCAAACCCAGTTCCAGCGGATTGAGCAGCGGCACGTACGGCAAGGGTGCAGCGTTACCATCGCTGACCCCGTTGGCCAGCCAGAACCACGCAAGCATCAACACTGCCAAAGGCGCGGCGGCATACAGACGATATTCGCGGGCGAACGCCGCCACCGGCCAAGGCCAGTTGCGTTGGGCTGCCGCCAGCAACAAATAAAGGCTCGGCAGAAGCGCCCAACCCAACCAGCGCCAGGCGTTGTATTGCTCGGACAACAGCAGCAAGCCGTAGCGCAACTCCAGCGCGAGCACGCCGATCAGCAGCCAGCAACCGAGCACATGGGCGGTGCTCAAGGCGCGTGCCGGCAGCATTGGCGCCACACGGCGCAAGCTGAAGAAGTGCACAGCGAACACCAATGTCCACGCCACCCAGCCGAAGTCAGCCGCCGGGTGATAACGCGAGTGCCAAGCCGCCAGCAACACCCAGCCTGCCGCGGGGATCAGCAGCGTGCAAAGCACGCCGAGCGCCGGCCACTTCAAGCGCAGCGACAGCAGCGTCCACAACACAACACTCAACGCCGCTACCAACAGCAGCAACGTACCTTGCAGAGTCACCGGTGCAAAACGCAGCACCTCACTGACCCACGCCAACGCCCACCAACCAGCGCCCCACACCAGCAAGACTTGGGACAGACGCTGCAAACTCAGCGCATCAAATGCTGAAGCGTGATTGCCCCGTTGCAGGCGCCAGGCACCGATCATCGCCGCCAGCCCCAGCACCAGCGGCGTCCAGAACCCGCCATGGGCCAACGGCTTCAGACCTTCGGCAGACAACGGCCCGAGCAACTCGGGGCCGGCGAGCAAAAACGCCGCGCCACCGATCACCTGCAACAGCAGTCCGAAGACAAAACTCACTCGCTGTTGGAGATACAGGCTCAGCCAGATAATCAGCAAACCGCTGGCGGCCCACACTGCACTCGCCGTTTGCCACGGCAGGACAAACAACACCGCCAGATTGATCAGCACCAGACCGGCCAGCAGCACCACCGACAAACCGCGCAACAGGCGTACGTCGCCGCGCACCATTTCGTCGCGAGCGGCCAAAAGCATGCCGGCGATCAGCGCCAGGCCAATCAACGACGCACTGAGCAGACCGCTCCAACCGGCGCTGAAGACTGCCGCCGAATCTTCGCCAGCGCCTTGCAGCCGCAGCAGGAACAACGCACTGCCCAGCAATTGCACCCCGAACGCGGTGAACAGGAACGTGCGCGATTGCAGCCGCAGGCCTACAAACAAGGTCGCCAGACCGGCCAACGCCCAACTGATCGCCGTGCCCTGGATGAAGAAGAACAACGGCGCCAGCAGATAAAGGAACGTCAGCCCCAGGCACGCCAATACCGGCAACCCCTGGCGTTCCCAAGGCGAAGCCTGCTCCGGCGTGGCGTTGCGCAGTTGATAGAAGCTGAACAACAGCGCCGCGCCGAGCATCAACGCGCCCAATGGAGCACCATCGAGCAGGCTGCTTTCCCCGACGTTCAATTGGCTGAGAAACGCCAGCGCTGAACCGAATTGCAGCAACAACGCAAAGGCCCGTGCGAACGGCCGTTGCTGACGCAAGCCCAGCCAGAAAATCCCTGCGCCCTCCACCGCCCATGCCGCCGATGTCCAGCGTGCATCAAGGCCCAGCGGAATCGCCAGGCTGGCGAAAATCACCCCGAGTGCCAGACAGGTTTCGCCGAGCAGCACCGCGCGCCCGCCCATCAACACTTTGGCCAGGCCCATGTAAATCATGCCCAGCGCCAGGGCACTGAATGCGGCGGCGAACTCAAGATGCTGGACCAGCGCAAACTGCAACCCGAAGCCCACGATGGGCGGGCCGAACAGCATCGTTCCGTCAACGTAATCGCCCTTGCGCGCCGACCAGTGCAGCAGCGCCTCGCGATCACCGTCCGCAGGAGCGTCGGGCATATCGAGCAATTTACGCCGGGCAAACAGCAGGCCGATGGCGAGGTACATCAGGAAGAACAGAATCAGGAATGGCTCGGTGCTCCACAGCAGTTCCGGCGCGTACGAGCGCAGGCCCCAGGCGAAACCGATACCGAAAGTGCCGACGAAGCCGATCAAGTTGAGCAAGCGCCAGGCCTTGAACCAGGCGATGGCGAGAATGCCGGCATTGAGCAGTGCGAAATAACTGAACAGTGCGACATGGTTGCCGGCGCCGGTCGAGGTCAGGATCGGTGCGGCGAAACCGCCCAACGCAGCCGCCGCAGCCAGGCCCAACGCATCTTGCGTGATAGCGAGGATCGCCGAGAACACCGTGACCGCCACCAGCAAACCCAGGGCGGCGGACGGATCAAGCAGCGGATGCAATCGCATCGCCGCAAACACCGTCAGGTACAGCACCGCGATCCCGGTGCCTTGCAGCATCAATGCGTAGCCGTTGTTACGCTGGCGCAGCCACCAGCCCAGCGCCAGCAGACCCAATGCCGCGGCCGCGACCCCGGCGTAACGCAATTCGATTGGCACCACCATGCCTTCGGTGGCGTAACGCAGCAGAAACGCCAGACCGAAAAACAACAGCACCACGCCGACACGCAGCACGGTGTTGCCGCCGAACAACCAGTTGCGTGCAGCGCTGATGCCGCGCTCGACAACATTCGGGCCACGGGGTTCGGCGGGTTGTTTGGGTTCGGTAGTGACGGCGTCCAGACGCCAGACATCGTCCGGCAATGGTTGAACGGCTTCGCTGGCGACGGCGGATATTGGCTCAAGTTCGGGCGGCAACTCCCAAACCAGTTCGGGTGCCGGGGCGCCTTCGACGATGTCGACAGACTCACTGACCGGTTCAACGCCTGGCGGTGGCACCGCATGAGACGGCGAGCCTTCCAGCAAAAACAGACGCTGGGCAACGCCTTGCAAAGCCACCCTCACCTGTTCAAGTTGGTGCTGTTGCTCCGCCATCTGCGTGCCAAGGCGCGCGATGCGGATCGTCTGACCGATCGCCAGCCCCAGCAACGCACCCAGCAGCGCATCACTGAGCGACTCGTCGAGCAGCCAGCCGAGCACCAGCCCGATCAACATGAACATCCATTGCATGGTCGATATCCCTAAGCGGCCCACAGGGGGGCGAGTCCGGCGATTGCTTCAGTCTAGGCACAAACCTTGTGGGAGCGAGCTTGCTCGCGAAGAGGCCAGCAGATTCAACATTGAAGTTGACTGCCCCGACGCTTTCGCGAGCAAGCTCGCTCCCACATTTGTTCCGCGGTGACTGATACGTCCGGTAAGCGGCGCTCAGTATATCGATCCGGCCCAACAACCGTTGGGCCTTGCGTACATTTGTTGCGGAAAATTACTCCAGCGCCTTCCAGATATCCGTGGCGTACTCGCGAATCGTCCGGTCGGAGGAGAACCAGCCCATCCGCGATGTATTCAACACCGCCGAACGCCACCAGTTATCAGCGTCATGCCAATGCGCTTCGACACGCTTCTGCGCCTCCCAGTAGGAGTCGAAGTCGGCGCAGACCAGGAAGCGGTCGTAATCCACCAGCGAATCGATCAGCCCGGTATAGCGCGAAGTGTCATCCGGCGAGAACACGCCGCTGCGGATCGCTTGCAACACATCGTTGAGGCGATGGGATTCCGCGATGTCCGGCGCAGCGCTGAACTCGTGGTTCTGTTTGCGCGCTTCAACCTGCTGGGCGCTGAGGCCGAAGATGAACATGTGCTCGGCGCCAATACGCTCGCACATCTCCACGTTGGCGCCATCGAGGGTGCCGATGGTCAGCGCACCGTTGAGGCCGAACTTCATGTTACTGGTGCCCGACGCCTCGAAACCGGCGGTGGAAATCTGTTCTGAAAGGTCCGCTGCCGGAATAATGCTCTCCGCGAGGCTGACGTTGTAGTTGGGCAGGAACACCACTTTCAACAGGCCACGCACGGTCGGATCGTTGTTCACCACTCGGGCGATATCGTTAGTCAGCTTGATGATCAACTTGGCCTGGTGATAACTCGCCGCCGCCTTACCGGCGAAGATCTTCACGCGCGGCACCCAGTTGACTTCCGGCTCAGCGCGAATCGCCTGATACAACGCCACGGTGTGAAGCAGATTAAGTAACTGGCGCTTGTATTCGTGGATCCGTTTGACCTGCACGTCGAACATCGCCGCCGGATTGACCGCGACCCCCAGCCGTTCATGAATCAGATAGGCTAAGGCTTTTTTGCTGTGCAGACGTTGTTCGGCGAAGGCTTTGCGGAACGCGGGTTGCTCGGCGAATGGCTCCAGATCCAGCAGACGTTCTTCAGGGTTGTCGAGCAGGTCCGGGCCGAGGGCATCAACCAGCATCGACGTCAGCTCGGAGTTGGCCTGGTACAGCCAGCGGCGGAAGGTGATGCCGTTGGTTTTGTTGTTGATCCGCTCCGGGTAAAGCTTGTGCAGCTCGGAGAATACGGTTTTGCGCATCAGTTGCGTGTGCAACCCGGACACGCCGTTGACGCTGTGCGAACCGAGAAACGCGAGGTTGCCCATGCGCACCCGACGACCGTTGTCCTCTTCGATCAGCGACACCGCGCGCAGCACGTCGAAGTCATGAATGCCCTTGGCGCGCAGCGAGTCGATGTGCTGCGCGTTGATCAGGTAAATGATCTGCATATGCCGTGGCAGCATGCGTTCCATCAAGCCGACCGGCCAGGTTTCCAGCGCTTCGGGCAGCAATGTGTGGTTGGTGTACGAGAGCGTATCGACCGTCACCTGCCACGCCGCATCCCATGCCACATCGTAGACGTCGACCAATTGGCGCATCAGTTCGGCGACGGCAATCGAGGGGTGCGTGTCGTTGAGCTGGATGGCGGCGTGATCGCCCAGGGTCAGCACCGAGGTGTGCGTGTTGCGATGGCGACGCAGCAAATCCTGCAACGAGGCGGCGACAAAGAAGTATTCCTGACGCAGGCGCAGTTCCTGCCCGGCCTCCGTGCTGTCCGCCGGGTAGAGCACGCGGGAAATACTTTCGGCACGGGCCACTTCGGCGACGGCGCCCAAGTGGTCACCCGCGTTGAAGCGCTCCAGGTGCAGATCTTCCATCGCCCGCGCACGCCACAGGCGCAAGGTATTGACGCTCGCCCCGCGCCAACCGACTACCGGTGTGTCGTAGGCAATGGCGCGGACGGTCTCGGCGGGTGACCAGACTTGCCTGGATTGGCCGTTGGCATCGATGACGGTTTCCACGCTGCCACCGAAGCCGATGGGGTAGGCGACTTCCGGACGCTCGAACTCCCACGGGTTACCGAAATCCAGCCAGTGCTCGGTCTGTTCCTGCTGCCAGCCATCGACAATGGCCTGACGGAACAAACCGTGTTCGTAACGAATACCGTACCCGTGGCCAGCAATGCCGAGGGTCGACATGCTTTCCATGAAGCACGCCGCCAGTCTGCCGAGGCCGCCATTGCCGAGCGCCGCGTCGGGCTCCAGCAGGCGGATGCGCTCAAGATCGACGCCGAGTTCGGTCAGGGCTTCACGCGCCACATCGAGCAGGCCAAGGTTGCTCAGGCTGTCGTAGAGCAAGCGGCCGATGAGGAATTCCAGCGAGAGGTAATACACCCGCTTCTGACCTTTGCGGTAGATCTGCCGGGTGTGGTCCATCCAGTGCTCGACCATGTGATCACGCGCGGCCAACGCAATGGCTTCGAACCAGTCATGGTCGAAGGCGTGATCAGGGTCTTTGCCCACTGCATAGGTGAGTTTGGTCAAGACGGCGTCGCGGAATGCGGCCACCTCTGCTTCGCGAACTAGTGGTTCTTGAGTCATTGATACGACCTCGGGCGAGCGGGGAATTGTCTGAGCCTAGACGGTCTGACCGACGGCAGAGGCTCTGGTTCGGCAGTATTTCCTGAGACCGTGAGACGGCCCGGCATTACCTTGGCGGATGAGCTAATGAATGCAGGGGCCGTGCCGAATTGTTCGGCAAATTGCCTGCATGCAGAAAAAATCTGGCGAAAGGTTGTTCAAAAATCCACCAGTCCCGGTATGATCGCGCGCCCTGATGCACACGCCTGGTAACTCCCGATGATGAAGCCCAACCTGATTGCCGCCGCCGAGATCGATCGTCTCGATACGTGGGCCAAATATACGGCCCCGATGTGTGGCTCTTGTATATCCAGCTGCTGCACACTGCCGGTCGAGGTCAAGATCAAGGATCTGGTGCGCATCGGCGTGGTCGACGAGTTCGAACTGGGCGATCCGCCGAAAAACATCGCCAAGCGTCTGCAAAAGGAAGGCCTGGTTGAACGTTTCAATCAGAAGTCGGGCATCTTCACCCTCCAGCGCATGAGCAACAACGATTGCTACTACCTGGATCGTAAGAGCCGCCTGTGCACCATTTATGACAAACGCCCGGACACTTGCCGCAACCACCCGAAGATTGGCCCACGGCCAGGGTATTGCGCGTACAAGCCGAAGGAAGTGGTGCGCGAGCAGAATTTTCGGGCGATCGAGAAGTTCTGATATTTGCGCAGCGTTTCAGATCCAGCCCCTCACCCCAGCCCTCTCCCGAGGGAGAGGGAGCCGACCGAGTTGTCTTGCGCCGTACATCGACCTGAAGCACCCCGTCGATTATGGATTCGGTACGGCCCGATCAGGTCGGCGTATCGCTAAAGCATCCCCCCGATCCAGTCTCCTCGCCCTCCGGGAGAGGGAGCCGACCGATTTGTCTTGCGCCGTACATCGACCTGAAGCACACAGACGATTATGGATTCGGTACAGCCCGATCAGTTCGGCGTATCGCTAAAGCATCCCCCGATCAGTCCCCTCTCCCTCCGGGAGAGGGCTAGGGTGAGGGGCTCTTGATCTTCTACACAAATCCCAGACAAACAAAAACGCCCCCGGTCTCGCGACCGGGGGCGTTTTCATTCAGCCTGAACTAAATACTTAGATCTTGGCTTTCTTGGCAGCGCGGGTACGCTCGCTTTCGTCCAGGATCTTCTTGCGAAGACGGATGGACTTAGGAGTAACTTCGCACAGCTCGTCTTCCTGGATGTATTCCAGAGCCTGTTCCAGAGTGAACTTCACTGGTGGAACCAGAGCGATGGTTTCGTCTTTACCCGAAGCACGCATGTTGTCGAGCTTCTTGCCTTTGGTTGGGTTGATACCCAGGTCGTTGTCGCGGCTGTTCTGGCCGACGATTTGACCGGTGTAGATCTCCTGACCGTGTTCAACGAACAGCTTGCCACGCGCCTGCAGAGTTTCCAGGGAGTAGGTCAGCGCCTTGCCGGTTTCAACCGAAACCAGAACGCCGTTCTGACGGCCGGACATGTGGCCCGACTTGACGGTGTCGTAGCGATCAAAGATCGAGGTCAGGATGCCAGCACCGTTGGTCAGGGTCAGGAACTGGTTACGGAAACCAATCAGACCACGAGCAGGGATGTTGTATTCCAGGCGCACACGGCCTTTGCCATCCGGCACCATGTTGCTCAGGTCGCCCTTACGCAGGCCCATTTCTTCCATCACTTTGCCCTGAGCTTCTTCAGGGATGTCGATGGTCACGTTTTCGAACGGCTCTTGCTTGACGCCGTCTACTTCACGAATGATCACTTCCGGACGGCCCAGGGCCAGTTCGAAGCCTTCGCGACGCATGGTTTCGATCAGTACCGAGAGGTGCAGCTCACCACGGCCGGACACCTTGAACTTGTCAGCGGTGTCGCCTTCTTCAACGCGCAGAGCAACGTTGTACAGCAGCTCTTTGTCCAGACGGTCCTTGATGTTACGGGACGTCACGAACTTGCCTTCTTTACCGCAGAATGGCGAGTCGTTTACCTGGAAGGTCATCGAAACGGTTGGCTCGTCGACGGTCAGAGGCTTCATCGCCTCGACAGTGTCCGGGTGGCACAGGGTGTCGGAGATGAACAGCGAGTCCATACCGCTGACGCAAACGATATCGCCTGCGAAAGCTTCTTCAACGTCGATACGGTGCAGACCGTGGTGACCCATCAGCTTCAGGATACGACCGTTACGCTTCTTGCCGTCGGCACCGATAGCCACAACCGGAGTGTTCGGCTTGACGCTACCACGAGCGATACGGCCAACGCCGATAACACCCAGGAAGCTGTTGTAGTCCAGTGCCGAGATTTGCATCTGGAACGGACCTTCACGGTCAACTTTTGGCGCTGGAACGTGGTCGACTACCGCTTGGTACAGCGGGGTCATGTCTTCAGCCATGTCGGTGTGATCCAGACCGGCAATGCCGTTCAGGGCCGAGGCGTAAACAACCTGGAAGTCCAGTTGTTCTTCGGTAGCACCGAGGTTGTCGAACAGGTCGAAGATCTGGTCCAGAACCCAGTCCGGACGCGCGCCTGGACGGTCAACCTTGTTGATGACCACAATCGGACGCAGGCCGGCTTCGAAAGCCTTCTTGGTCACGAAACGGGTTTGCGGCATAGGACCGTCTTGAGCGTCAACCAGCAGCAGAACGGAGTCAACCATCGACATTACACGTTCAACTTCGCCGCCGAAGTCGGCGTGGCCCGGGGTGTCCACGATGTTGATGTGGTAGCCGTTCCAGTTGATGGCGGTGTTTTTCGCCAGAATGGTAATACCGCGCTCTTTTTCCTGGTCGTTGGAGTCCATCACGCGCTCGTCGTTGAGCTCGTTGCGCTCCAGAGTGCCGGATTGACGCAGGAGTTTGTCTACCAGGGTGGTTTTACCATGGTCAACGTGGGCAATAATGGCGATGTTGCGTAGATTTTCGATCACTTGTGTATCTCGATCAGAGGATTCGGTTTGCTGACAAGTCTTGGCAGCGATTAGCAGTAGTGTCCGGCATGGCCGTTACAGCTTGACGGCGGTGTCGGGGGGCCGGTGACGCAGGCCACAGGCAAACAGCCCCGGGCACTTAGCTCGGTCGATAAACGCGCACATTGGCATGCCCCTCACTGAGCAAATGGTGGGCATGCAGGCGACTCATCACGCCTTTGTCGCAATACAGCAGGTACTGGCGAGTAGGGTCCAGTTCCTTGAAACGTGCGTTCACTGCATAGAACGGCATCGTCTGTACCTCTATGCCGGCAAGCTCCAGCGGTTCGTCTTCAGCGGCATCCGGGTGACGGATGTCGATGACGATCTGACCGGCCAGCGCTTCGCCGACTTCTTCAATCTGCAAGTCCTGGCCCAATTCATCGATGACTCGATCAATGGCGACCAGTTTGGCGTTGGCGAGCGCACGCTCGAGCACCGCCATGTCGAATTCTTTCTCTTCGTGTTCAACGCGGCCACGCTTGGCGGCGGTCTTCGGATTGACCGAGATGACCCCGCAGTACTCCGGCATGTGCCGGGCAAAATCGGCAGTGCCGATTTCGTTGGCCGTGTCGATGATGTCCTGTTTGTGCGCGACGATCAGCGGGCGCAGCACCAGCTTGTCAGTCACGCAGTCGATCACCGACAGGTTCGGCAGCGTCTGGCTCGAGACCTGGGAGATCGCTTCGCCGGTGACCAGTGCATCGATGCTCAGGCGGTCGGCGATGACAGAGGACGCGCGCAACATCATACGCTTCAATACGACGCCCATATGACTGTTATCGACTTTGCCGAGAATTTCGCCCAACACTTCTTCGAACGGCACACTGACAAATAGCACGCGTTGCGAGCTGCCGTACTTCTTCCAGATGAAGTGCGCGACTTCCATCACGCCCAATTCGTGGGCACGACCGCCCAGATTGAAGAAGCAGAAGTGCGCCATCAGGCCGCGGCGCATGATCTGGTAGGCCGCAACGGTGGAGTCAAAGCCGCCAGACATCAATACCAGCGTCTGCTCCAAAGCGCCGAGCGGGTAACCGCCGATGCCGTTGTGCTGGCTATGGATGACAAACAACCGTTTGTCGCGAATTTCCATGCGGACTTCGATTTCCGGCTTTTTCAGGTCGATTCCAGCGGCGCCGCACTCACGGCGCAGCTTGCTGCCGACGTATTTTTCGACGTCCATCGAGCTGAACACGTGCTTGCCTGCACGCTTGCAGCGCACCGAGAAAACCTTCCCCGCCAGCGCATCGCCGTAGTGCTGTTTGCACTTCTCGGTGATGTCGTCGAAGTCGCCCAGCGGGTACTCGTCGATCTGCAAAAAGTGTGCGATGCCCGGCATGCACGTCAGGCGCTCGCCCATTTCTTTAAGGGCTTTGGCGTCGGTAACACGGGTTTCCAGTTCGAGGTTGTCCCACACACCGTTCACCACCACAGCCGGGTCCAGATCGCGGAGCACGGCGCGGATGTTTTTGGCCAACTGGCGGATGAATTTCGTCCGGACAGGTCGACTCTTGATGGTGATCTCGGGGAAGACTTTTACGATTAGTTTCATGAAAACAGCGCGCGCAGGGCCAGCCGAAAAAGGGGGGCGCGGATTATAGCGGAAATTGCTCAAGGTTTAACCAGTTAATGTGCAGAAGGTTTTGCATGCACCAAAACGGGTCATTTTCAGATTGAGGCGCTACATTAGAGGGCGTTAATTTCTGCATTAAGAGGTTTTGCACCTTAATAAGCGTGAATATGGGGCATAAAACCCATGCTGGGGCACTGGCATGCAATTTGCTCCCTTGTGAGGCAGGTTGCCTTGGCAGAGTATTCGCGCCGGCATCACCACTATTAAGGGCATCCACTACCCGCCCTAATTCACCCGGAGGACACTATGTCGAAGTCGGTTCAACTCATCAAAGATCATGACGTCAAGTGGATTGATCTGCGCTTCACGGACACCAAAGGCACTCAGCACCACGTGACCATGCCGGCTCGCGATGCGCTGGAAGACGATTTCTTCGAAGTCGGCAAGATGTTCGACGGTTCCTCCATCGCTGGCTGGAAAGGCATCGAAGCCTCCGACATGATTTTGCTGCCGGACGACGAAACTGCCGTTCTCGACCCGTTCACCGAAGACGCCACCCTGATCCTGGTGTGCGACATCATCGAACCGTCGACCATGCAAGGCTACGATCGCGACCCGCGCGCCATTGCTCACCGCGCCGAGGAATACCTGAAGACCACCGGTATCGGTGACACCGTCTTCGCCGGCCCAGAGCCAGAATTCTTCATTTTCGACGAAGTGAAATTCAAGTCGGACATCTCCGGCTCGATGTTCAAGATCTACTCCGAACAAGGTTCCTGGATGTCCGACCAGGACATCGAAGGCGGCAACAAGGGTCACCGTCCTGGTATCAAGGGTGGCTACTTCCCGGTTCCGCCGTTCGACCACGACCACGAAATCCGTACTGCCATGTGCAACGCACTGGAAGAAATGGGCCAGACCGTTGAAGTTCACCACCACGAAGTGGCGACTGCCGGTCAGAACGAAATCGGTGTCAAGTTCAACACCCTGGTGAAGAAAGCTGACGAAGTTCAGACTCTGAAATACGTTGTACACAACGTTGCCGACGCTTACGGCCGCACCGCTACCTTCATGCCGAAGCCGCTGTACGGCGACAACGGTTCGGGTATGCACGTACACATGTCCATCTCCAAAGATGGCAAGAACACCTTCGCGGGCGAAGGCTATGCCGGCCTGTCCGAAACCGCTCTGTACTTCATCGGCGGTATCATCAAGCACGGTAAGGCACTGAACGGCTTCACCAACCCGGCCACCAACTCCTACAAGCGTCTGGTGCCAGGCTTCGAAGCGCCGGTAATGCTGGCCTACTCGGCCCGCAACCGTTCCGCCTCGATCCGTATTCCATACGTCAACAGCCCTAAAGGCCGTCGTATCGAAGCACGTTTCCCGGACCCGGCTGCCAACCCGTACCTGGCTTTCGCAGCACTGCTGATGGCCGGCCTGGACGGTATCCAGAACAAGATCCACCCAGGCGATGCCGCTGACAAAAACCTGTACGACCTGCCGCCTGAAGAGGCGAAAGAGATCCCACAAGTTTGCGGCAGCCTGAAAGAAGCCCTGGAAGAGCTGGACAAGGGCCGTGCGTTCCTGACCAAGGGCGGCGTGTTCTCCGACGACTTCATCGACGCTTACATCGCGCTGAAATCCGAAGAAGAAATCAAGGTCCGCACCTTCGTACACCCACTGGAATATGAGCTGTACTACAGCTGCTGATCCGGTAGCGCCGCGCTACGCGGCGTGACAAAAAGAGGCCTCCTTCGGGAGGCCTTTTTTATTGCAGATCAAAAAAACCCCTCACCCTAACCCTCTCCCGGAGGGAGAGGGGACTGACCGGAGTGACTGGGTGTTCTACGCCGACCTGCGACTCCACTACTGAGCCCGGGCTGGCCAAGCCTGCGGACATGGTGGTCGTTCAGGTCGATGTATTCCAAGAAATCAACACTGTCGGTCCCCTCTCCTTCTGGGAGAGGGTTAGGGTGAGCGCATTACCAGATATGTACCAAATTGGGCCAACCGCCGCGACTGGCCTATGCTGCACCCCATCGTATCCAATCCGGTCGATTTCATGGGTCGCACCTATCTCTACCTTCTCCTGTTGTTCGCTCTGCCCGCCCACGCGCAGATCTACAAATACACCGATGCCAACGGCCAAACGGTGTACAGCGATCATTCGCCGGACGGCGTCGACGCGCAGCCGGTGGAGTTGCCGCCGCTCAACCGTGTCGAGTCGCAATCGCCGAGCACGCCGCCAGCGGTCGAGACGGACAACCGCCAGCCTGAGCGCAACGCTTATGAGGTGCTGGAACTGGCCGGCCTACCCACTGAAGAAGCCCTGCGCGCCAACAACGGCACCTTCACCGTCAATGTGCTGATCAAGCCGCGCCTGCAACCGCCACATCAATTAAGACTGGTTTTGGACGACGAGTCTTACGGGCAGCCGAGCAACGTGCCGATCCTGCAACTGGTGAATGTCGATCGCGGCGAACATCGTCTGGCCGTGCAGGTGATCGACGGCGAAACGATCGTCCAGCAGAGCCCGCCAGTAGTCTTCACCGTGCAACGGGTGCACAAGCCATGATCCGCGCATGGCTGATCGCCGGGCTGGCCATGACAGCGCTGCACGCTTCGGCCGAGGTGTTCACTTATATCGATGCGCAGGGCAATCGTGTCTACACCGATCAGCCACGCGGCAACGCCAAGCGGGTGCCGCTGGCCACCAGTAATCGCATGCCGGCTACGCCCACGGCGGCTGCGCCGATGACCACCGCGAAAAAATCGCCGGAACAACCTCCGTTCCATTACGACATGCTGCGCGTTCTGGTGCCCGAGCCCGACGCGACCATTCGCAGCAGCGCCGGTGAGCTGATCGTCAGTATCACCAGCGAGCCTCGCCTGCAAAAGGGCCATTTTTATCGCTTGCTGCTGGACGGCAAGGCCACGGGCGAGCCCGGCGTCAGTCCGGTTTTTCCGCTGAGCAATATCGACCGTGGCAGCCACAGCCTCTCGGTAGAAATTCTTGATGCACAGGGCCGCACCGTCGAGCGCACCGCCAACCAGCCCTTCCACATGCTGCGCATCTCGCTTGCGCAAAAGCGCCAGGTCAAGCCCTGCGTTACGGAGGACTACGGCGTGCGTCCCGAGTGTCCGCTGAAAGACAAACCCGAAGAGCCGAAAAATTCCTTCCTGCGTGTCTTCTAACGCTACTCGACTTTGCGCACTATATTGGTGCAATACAGTGCACCGTACTCACATTCCATCCCATTTTGGTTCGAAACTTCCCGTTCAAGCTGGCAGAACGCCACGCAAACGAGCGTCGAACGCCCGTTTCAGGGGTTGAACGCTTCTTTTCGGAGCCTTGGTTTGGTTTTTGCATTTTCCCTCTAAACACGCTTGTTTCTTGCGCACGCTCCGCCCCCAAAAGAGGCCTTGATGACTATTAGCGACGCAATCCCACGCTTGCTGCTCGACAACCTGACCACTGCCACCATCTTGCTCGATGCCGAATTGCGCCTCGAGTACATGAACCCGGCGGCGGAGATGCTGCTGGCCATCAGTGGTCAGCGCAGCCATGGGCAGTTCATCAGTGAGCTGTTCACCGAGTCCGCCGAGGCGCTTAATTCGTTGCGCCAGGCCGTGGAACAGGCGCACCCGTTCACCAAGCGCGAAGCCATGCTCACCGCCCTCACCGGTCAGACCCTGACGGTGGATTATGCGGTGACGCCTATCCTCAACAACGGCGCGACTTTGCTCCTGCTGGAAGTCCACCCGCGTGATCGCCTGCTGCGGATCACCAAGGAAGAGGCGCAGCTGTCGAAGCAGGAAACCAGCAAGATGCTGGTGCGCGGCCTCGCCCACGAGATCAAGAACCCGCTCGGCGGCATCCGTGGCGCTGCGCAATTGCTGGCCCGCGAGCTGCCGGAAGAAAGCCTGCGCGATTACACCAACGTGATCATTGAAGAGGCCGATCGCCTGCGCAATCTGGTCGACCGCATGCTGGGTTCGAACAAGTTGCCGTCGCTGGCCATGTGCAACGTTCACGAGGTGCTCGAGCGCGTCTGCCATCTGGTCGAAGCCGAAAGCCAGGGCTGCATCACCTTGGTGCGCGATTACGACCCAAGCATTCCCGACGTGTTGATCGACCGCGAGCAAATGATTCAGGCTGTGCTGAATATCGTGCGCAATGCGATGCAGGCGATCAGCAGCCAGAACGAGCTGCGTCTGGGCCGCATCAGCTTGCGAACCCGGACCATGCGCCAGTTCACCATCGGCCACGTCCGCCATCGTCTGGTGACCAAGATCGAGATCATCGACAACGGCCCGGGCATTCCGGCGGAACTGCAGGAAACCATTTTCTTTCCCATGGTCAGCGGCCGCCCGGACGGTACCGGGCTGGGCCTGGCCATCACCCAGAACATCATCAGCCAGCACCAGGGCCTGATCGAATGTGACAGCCATCCAGGCCACACCACGTTCTCGATCTTTCTGCCACTGGAACAAGGAGCCACATCGACATGAGCCGTAGTGAAACCGTGTGGATCGTCGATGACGACCGTTCTATCCGTTGGGTTCTGGAAAAAGCCCTGCAGCAAGAAGGCATGACCACCCAAAGCTTCGACAGCGCCGATGGCGTGATGAGTCGCCTGGCCCGTCAACAGCCAGACGTGATCATCTCCGACATCCGCATGCCGGGTGCCAGCGGTCTGGACCTATTGGCGCGGATTCGTGAGCAGCACCCACGGCTGCCGGTCATCATCATGACCGCTCACTCCGATCTGGACAGCGCTGTCGCCTCCTATCAGGGCGGTGCGTTCGAGTACCTGCCAAAGCCGTTCGACGTTGATGAGGCGGTGTCGCTGGTCAAGCGCGCGAATCAGCACGCACAAGAACAGCAAGGCCTGCAGGTCGTGCCAGCACTGACCCGCACCCCTGAAATCATCGGCGAAGCGCCGGCGATGCAGGAAGTGTTTCGTGCCATCGGGCGCTTGAGTCATTCCAACATCACCGTGCTGATCAACGGCGAATCCGGCACTGGTAAAGAATTGGTGGCCCACGCTCTGCACCGTCACAGCCCGCGTGCGGCGTCGCCGTTCATCGCGCTGAATATGGCGGCGATCCCCAAGGACCTGATGGAATCCGAGCTGTTCGGCCATGAGAAAGGCGCGTTCACCGGCGCGGCCAACCTGCGTCGCGGGCGTTTCGAACAGGCCGACGGCGGCACGTTGTTCCTCGATGAAATCGGCGACATGCCGGCGGACACCCAAACCCGTCTGCTCCGGGTGCTGGCCGATGGCGAGTTCTATCGCGTTGGCGGCCATGTGCCGGTCAAGGTTGACGTGCGGATCATCGCCGCGACTCACCAGAATCTGGAAACCCTGGTGCACGCCGGGAAATTCCGTGAGGACTTGTTCCACCGCCTCAACGTGATCCGCATCCACATTCCGCGCCTGTCGGATCGTCGCGAAGACATCCCGACGCTGGCCCGGCACTTCCTCAGCCGCGCTGCGCAGGAACTGGCGGTCGAGCCGAAGTTGCTGAAAAGCGAGACTGAGGAGTACCTGAAAAACCTGCCGTGGGGCGGCAACGTGCGTCAGTTGGAGAACACCTGCCGCTGGATCACGGTCATGGCGTCCGGGCGCGAAGTGCACATCAGCGACTTGCCGCCAGAGTTGCTCAACCTGCCGCAGGATTCGGCGCCAGTGACCAACTGGGAGCAAGCGCTGCGCCAGTGGGCCGATCAGGCGTTGGCGCGTGGCCAGTCGAACCTGCTCGACAGCGCGGTGCCGGCGTTTGAGCGGATCATGATCGAGACGGCTCTGAAGCATACCGCCGGGCGTCGTCGTGATGCCGCGGTCTTGCTGGGTTGGGGACGAAATACCCTGACGCGCAAGATCAAGGAACTGGGGATGAAAGTCGATGGCGGGGATGATGATGAGGGGGATGAGGGGTAAAAACCTCGTTCGCTCCAATCCTTCGCTGCATTCTGAATCCAGCCCCTCACCCCAGCCCTCTCCCAATGGGAGAGGGGGAAAGGGAACAGATCTTCATGCTTTTCAAAACCTGAGTTCGGCGACGGACTTTCAGGTCGGCGTATCTCTTTAGTATCCCTCGGTCAGTCCCCTCTCCCTCTGGGAGAGGGTTAGGGTGAGGGCAATTCAGCCGTGCACCACCGTAAGGCACTTTGACCCGCAATCGAGCATATCCGGCGGCTGACTACACAAATCAAAACCACCGCAAAACACCAACTTCAAAAACACGAAAGCCCCGTAATCCGGGGCTTTCGTGTTTCCGACAGCTGCTTTTGTTTCAAAAAATTGAAACCTGGCACGCCCCCTGCAATACCGATTACAGGTGATTCGTTTCACCACCCGTTTCGGGGACCTTGGTACAGGCAGGCCGGGGATTCCCCTCTTTACATCGGGCTCGCACCGCAACGCGACGCGACGAGCTCACCCTTTTGGGATCCTTGGTACAGGCAGGCCGGGGGTTCCCTCTTTACACCGGACAGACGCTTTGAGCGAAGTCCAGCCTTTTGGGAACCCTGATACAGGCAGGTCAGGGATTCCCGCTTTTATTACTCTCGCAGGTGAATCTCCAGCCGCCAGCGGTCATCGACCTCGCTGCCGGCCCAATCTCCCTGCAGCGGTCGCGCCGCCAGCACCGTCAGCAACAACCCGCCATCACTCATTCGCAAACGCCAATTCACATCTTTGCCATTGAGCTTGAGCTGGCCTTTCTGCGCCCGCCCATCAGCCTGAAACAACAGCGCCACCGTGCCGTCGATGATCTCGCCGTGCAGTTTCGGTTCGTTGTTGAACCACACCACCAATCCGCTTTCAGTCACGTCGACCTGCTGCAATACGCTCGGATCTGGCGTGGTAAGGCGGCCAATCATCAAACCGATCATCAAACCGACAATCGCCAGCGAACCGATCACCCGCGGGAATAGTTTCGAACGCGAGTCCGCTAGCGGCGTAGAATGCGCGTCATCTTTACCTTCGGAGCCGTGCATGTTTCACGTCATCCTTTTTCAACCAGAAATTCCGCCGAATACCGGCAACGTTATCAGGCTGTGCGCCAACAGCGGCTGCCACCTGCATTTGATCGAACCGCTGGGCTTCGAGATGGACGACAAGCGCCTGCGTCGGGCCGGTCTCGACTACCACGAATACGCCACGCTGCAACGCCACGCCGACCTCGCCAGTTGCCTGGAAAGTTTAGGCAATCCACGCCTGTTCGCGTTCACCACCAAGGGTTCGCGGCCGTTTCATGATGCGGCGTTCGTGCCGGGCGATGCGTTCATCTTCGGCCCGGAAAGCCGAGGCCTGCCACCCGAAGTGCTCGACGCCCTGCCTGCCGGACAGCGCCTGCGCCTGCCGATGCGTGAAGGCTGCCGCAGCCTGAACCTGTCCAACACCGTGGCGGTGGCCGTGTATGAAGCGTGGCGGCAGAACGACTTCAAGTAATTTTCGCCTGACACAAACAAATCGCGGGCAAGCCCGCTCCCACAGGAATGTGCAGAACCTGTGGGAGCGGGCTTGCCCGCGATAGGTATCGGCGCCGTTATTGTACGGTTGGCGTCTCGCCGCTTTCCTGCATGCGCTGCAGCTCTTGCGCGTACAGGGCATCGAAGTTCACCGGAGCCAGCATCAGCGCCGGGAACGAACCGCGGGTTACCAGGCTGTCCAGGGTTTCGCGCGCGTACGGGAACAGGATGTTCGGGCAGAACGCACCCAGGGTGTGGCTCATCGAAGCCGCGTCCAGGTTCTTGATCAGGAAGATACCGGCCTGTTGCACTTCAGCGATGAAGGCGACTTCTTCACCGTTTTTCACGGTGACAGACAGGGTCAGCACGACTTCGTAGAAATCGCCTTCCAGTTCTTTCTGACGGGTGTTCAGATCCAGACCGACCGCCGGGTCCCACTGCTGGCGAAAGATCGCCGGGCTTTTCGGGGCTTCGAAGGACAGGTCGCGTACGTAGATGCGCTGCAAGGAGAATTGCGGTGCGGTTTCTTCTTCGCTGGCTGCAGTGTTCTGTTGGTCAGTCATCTCAGATCCTTTCTGATCTTGGGTCTTTAGGGATTGCTGTACGTGGGTGCAGCCGTTCAGGCCTTGAGCAGCGCGTCGAGCTTGCCGGCGCGCTCCAGGGCGAATAAATCGTCACAGCCGCCGATGTGCTTGCTGCCGATCCAGATCTGCGGCACGGACGTGCGTCCGGCTTTCTGGGTCATTTCGGCACGCACCTGCGGCTTGCCATCGACCTTGATCTCTTTGAAGGCCACGCCTTTGTTCTCGAGCAGGTACTTGGCTCGCGAGCAGTAAGGGCAGTAATCGCTGGAGTAGACGATGACTTCGCTCATGTCACTTCACCAACGGCAGGTTGTCGCCTTTCCAGCTGGAGATCCCGCCGGACAGCTTGGCGGCGGTGAAGCCGGATTTCATCAGTTCGCGGGCATGGGTGCCAGCGGTCTGGCCCAGGGCATCGACCAGAATGATGGTCTTGGCCTTGTGCTTTTCCAGCTCGGCGACGCGTGCGGCCAGTTTGTCCTGGGGAATATTCACCGCGCCAACGATGTGGCCGGCAGCGAAATCCTTGGCTGTGCGAATGTCTACCACCACGCCCGCGTCTTTGTTGACCAGTGCGGTCAGCTCACCGGTGCTCAGGCTTTTACCGCCCCCCTGCATCGTGTGCGCCAGCAGCAGAGCCAGCAGTACGACGAAGATACCGACAAGAATGTAGTGGTTAGTGGCAAATTCAATCAGGTGAGCAACCATCGAAGGAGGTTCCAGGGCGTTAAAATGTCGGCCAGTATACACAGCCACTATGGTGGGCCAAACCCCGTCCGGCGGTGACGCGGTCGGAACTTCGCTTTAAACTCCAACTCCCTTTTCCATCGCCCTCTTCTTTATTAGCCACGAGTGGATTCCATGACTACCACGCCTAAACCTTTGGTCCTGATCATTCTCGACGGCTTCGGTCACAGCGACAGCCCCGAATCCAATGCCGTTTTTGCGGCGAAGAAGCCTGTGCTGGATCGCCTGACGGCCAACCAGCCGAACGGCTTGATCTCGGGCAGCGGCATGGACGTCGGTCTGCCGGACGGCCAGATGGGCAACTCCGAAGTCGGCCACATGAACCTCGGCGCCGGTCGTGTGGTGTATCAGGACTTCACCCGCGTGACCAAATCGATCCGCGACGGCGAGTTCTTCGAGAACCCGACCATCTGCGCCGCTGTGGACAAAGCCGTGGCTGCCGGCAAAGCCGTGCACTTCATGGGCCTGCTGTCGGAGGGCGGCGTGCACAGCCACCAGGATCACCTGATCGCCATGGCCGAACTGGCCTTCAAGCGCGGCGCCGAAAAAATCTACCTGCACGCCTTCCTCGACGGCCGCGACACGCCACCAAAAAGCGCCGCTTCGTCGATCGAACTGCTTGATGCGACGTTCCAGGCCCTCGGCAAGGGCCGCATCGCCAGCATCGTCGGCCGCTACTTCGCCATGGACCGTGACAACCGCTGGGATCGCGTGGCCCAGGCGTACAACCTGATCGTCGACGGCAACGGCGAATTCAACGCTGCCACCGCTCAGGAAGGCCTGGACGCCGCTTATGCCCGTGGCGAGAGCGACGAATTCGTCAAAGCCACCACCATCGGTGAGCCGGTCAAAGTCGAAGACGGTGACGCCGTGGTGTTCATGAACTTCCGCGCCGACCGTGCTCGCGAGCTGACGCGCGTTTTTGTCGAAGACGATTTCAAGGATTTCGAACGCGCGCGTCAGCCAAAACTGGCCGGTTTCGTCATGCTGACGCAATACGCCGCGAGCATTCCTGCGCCGTCGGCGTTCGCTGCGGGCAGCCTGGAAAACGTGCTGGGCGACTATCTGGCAAAAAACGGCAAAACCCAGCTGCGCATCGCTGAAACCGAGAAATACGCGCACGTCACCTTCTTCTTCTCCGGCGGCCGTGAAGAACCGTTCCCGGGCGAAGAACGCATCCTGATCCCGTCGCCGAAAGTCGCCACTTACGACTTGCAGCCGGAAATGAGTGCACTGGAAGTGACCGACCGCATCGTCGACGCCATTGAAAACCAGCGCTACGACGTGATCGTGGTCAACTACGCCAACGGCGACATGGTCGGCCACAGCGGCGTGTTTGACGCGGCAGTGAAAGCGGTTGAATGCCTGGATACTTGCGTCGGGCGCATCGTCGAAGCACTGGACAAGGTGGGCGGCGAAGCGCTGATCACCGCTGACCACGGCAACGTCGAAAAAATGGCCGATGAAGAAACGCACCAGGCGCACACCGCACACACCACCGAGCCGGTGCCGTTCATTTACGTCGGCAAGCGTGACCTCAAGGTCCGTGAAGGCGGCGTGCTGGCGGATGTGGCACCGACCATGCTCAAGTTGCTGGGCCTGGAAAAACCGGTGGAAATGACCGGGACTTCGATTCTGGTGTAATCCGCGGTCTCAAAACACCGCTCAACCCTGTGGGAGCTGGCTTGCCAGCGATAGCAATCTGACAGCCAACAACTCTGTTGAATGGTCAGACGCCATCGCTGGCAAGCCAGCTCCCACAGGGGTTTATGGGGTTTTCCAAATGGAATTAATCCCGTCTGGCGCTCCAGTTATCACACAGCCCCAATTGGGCGTTTTTTTTGCAGCCTCGGGCGGGCATACTAGGCCGTCCATTACCCTGGTGCCGCCCGCCCCTATGCTTCGCGTCCTGATTGCCCTCGCTCTGACCTGCCTGCTCCAACCGGCCTTCGCTGACGAGCGCGCGCAAACCCAACAGCAGCTGGACGCCACGCGTCAGGACATTGCCGAGCTGAAAAAGCTGCTGAGCAAGGTTCAGGAAGAAAAGTCCGGCGTGCAGAAACAGCTCAAGGGCACTGAGACCGAGCTGGGCAAGTTGCAGAAGCAGGTCGATGCGCTGCAGAAAGAACTGCAGAAAAGCGAATCCGAGCTGCAACGACTCGATGCAGAGAAAAAAAAACTCCAGAGCGCGCGCACTGAACAGCAACGACTGATCGCCATTCAGGCCCGTGCGGCTTATCAGAACGGCCGTCAGGAGTACCTCAAACTGCTGCTCAACCAGCAGAACCCCGAGAAGTTCGCCCGCACCCTCACCTATTACGATTACCTGAGCCAGGCTCGCCTGGAGCAGCTGAAGAACTTCAACGAAACCCTGCGCCAGCTGGCGAATGTCGAAAAAGACATCGGCTTGCAGCAAGCGCAATTGCTGGTCCAGAAAAGCGACCTCGACACTCAGCGCGACGAACTCGAAACAGTTCGCAAGGAGCGCCAGCAAGTGCTGGCCAAGCTCAACGAGGACGTCAAGGCTCGCGACCAGAAACTCGCCGCCCGCGAGCAGGATCAGGCAGACCTGTCTAAAGTCCTCAAGACCATTGAAGAAACCCTGGCCCGTCAGGCCCGTGAGGCAGAAGAAGCGCGAAAAAAAGCGCTGATCGCCCAGCAGGAAGCGGAAAAAAAGCGTTTGCGTGAGGCGCAAGCCCACGCGGATGCAGAATCGGACACCAGCGACGCTCCACGAAAACCTGTCAAATCGTCTCCCGGCGCACTGGTTTCCAGCAGCGGCGAAACCTTTGGCGGGGCTTTCGCGGCCACCCGGGGAAAACTTCCATGGCCGGTTGATGGTCGACTGCTGGCACGCTTCGGTGAAAGCCGTGGCGATGACGCCCGTACCAAGTGGGATGGCGTGATGATCAGCGCCTCCGCCGGCAGCCAGGTGCATGCCGTACACGGTGGGCGCGTGGTGTTTGCCGATTGGCTGCGGGGCGCCGGGTTGCTGGTGATCCTCGATCACGGCAATGGTTTTCTGAGTCTTTACGGTCACAACCAGACACTGCTCAAGTCGGCGGGTGACGTGGTTAAAGCCGGTGAGTCCATCTCTACTGTCGGTAACAGTGGCGGTCAGGACACATCAGCGCTGTATTTCGCAATTCGTCAGCAGGGTCACCCGAGTGATCCGGCGCAATGGTGTCGTGCGCAAGGATAAGCGCACCGCCTAATTCAGGAGTTTGTTCGACATGCTGCATTTGTCCCGCCTTACCTCGCTGGCCCTGACGATCGCCCTGGTGATCGGCGCGCCTCTGGCGTTTGCCGCTCAACCGGCTCCGGCCGTCGCTCCGGCAGGCACAGCTGCGACCTCCAAGGCCCCGCTGCCGCTGGAAGAGTTGCGCACCTTTGCCGAGGTCATGGACCGGATCAAAGCCGCATACGTCGAGCCGGTGGACGACAAGACCCTGCTGGAAAACGCGATCAAGGGCATGCTCAGCAACCTTGATCCGCACTCGGCTTACCTGGGCCCTGAAGACTTCACCGAGCTGCAGGAAAGCACCAGCGGCGAGTTCGGCGGCCTGGGCATTGAAGTCGGCGCCGAAGACGGCTTTATCAAGGTCGTCTCGCCAATCGATGACACGCCTGCGTCGAAGGCCGGCATTCAGGCTGGCGACTTCATCGTCAAGATCAACGGTCAGCCGACTCGCGGCCAGACCATGACCGAAGCCGTGGACAAGATGCGCGGCAAGATCGGCCAGAAAATCACCTTGACCCTGGTACGCGACGGTGGCCCGCCATTCGACGTGACCCTGGCGCGCGCCGTGATTCAGGTGAAGAGTGTCAAGTCGCAGCTGCTGGAGTCGGGCTACGGCTATATCCGCATCACTCAGTTCCAGGTCAAGACCGGCGATGAGGTCTCCAAGGCCCTGGCGAAGATGCGCAAGGACAACGGCAAGAAGCTCAACGGCATCATTCTTGACCTGCGCAACAACCCGGGTGGCGTGTTGCAGGCCGCGGTGGAAGTGGTCGACCACTTCATCACCAAAGGTCTGATCGTCTACACCAAAGGCCGGATCGCCAACTCCGAGCTGCGCTTCTCTGCCACCGGCAAAGACGAAAGCGAAGCAGTGCCGATGGTCGTGCTGATCAACGGTGGCAGCGCCTCGGCGTCGGAAATCGTCGCCGGCGCCCTGCAGGACCAGAAACGCGCCGTGGTCATGGGCACCACCAGTTTCGGCAAAGGCTCGGTACAAACCGTGCTGCCGCTGAACAACGACCGCGCACTGAAGATCACCACCGCGCTGTACTTCACGCCCAATGGCCGCTCGATCCAGGCCCAGGGCATCGTCCCGGACATCGAAGTGCGCAAAGCCAAGATCACCAGCGAGGCGGACAGCGAATACTTCAAGGAAGCCGATCTGCAGGGCCACTTGGGCAACGGCAACGGCGGCGCCGACAAACCAAGCGGTTCCGCAGGCAAGGCCAAGGCCATGCCGCAGGATGACGATTACCAACTGGCCCAGGCCCTGAGCCTGCTCAAAGGCCTGAGCATTACGTCCGGCCGCTGAGGATGTCTTTGCGTTTCGTCCTGGTTCTGCTGTGCTGTCTGGCGGGTGCTGCTCACGCACAACCCGCCGGCTCTACGCCTCACAAAGCCTACCTGACACTGATCATCGACGACCTGGGGCAAAGCCTGCCCCGGGATCGCCGTGTGCTGGCCCTGCCCGGCCCGGTGACCGCGGCGATCATGCCCGACACCCCCCACGCCACCGAGTTCGCCCGTGAAGCCCATCGTGCCGGCAAGATCGTCATCTTGCACATGCCGATGGATCCGGCGACCGGCCCGTACGCCTGGCATCCCGAACTGCCCATCGAAGAACTCGAAAAGCGCCTGAACGCCGCGTTCAAAATGGTCCCCTACACCGCTGGCATCAATAACCACATGGGCAGCCGAATGACGGCGCAACCGGAGGCAATGGCCTGGTTGATGGGGGAATTGCAGCGCCGTCACAAGTTCTTCGTCGACAGCCGCACCAGTGCGCAGACCGTGGCTGCGCAGCAAGCGCAGAAGATTGATCTGGCGAGTGTTTCGCGCGATGTTTTTCTCGATGACGAGCGCACCGAGGCGGCGATCTTCACCCAGTTGCAGACCGCGATCAGCCTCGCGCGCAAACAGGGTTCAGCGGTAATGATCGGCCATCCTTACCCACAAACGCTGGCCGTGCTGGAGCGAGAGTTACCCAAGCTCAAGGCTCAAGGCATTGATTGGATCGACATCAAACAAATGATCAGCGTGCGCAGCAATCGCGCCATGGCCGGTCATGGCAAAGACGGGACGTATCGGTAATTCCATACGATATATAGATACCACCAGCAGCATCACCCAAATTCCGATAGTGAGACCTCCAACAGGTCGCGACTCCGTTGAGTCGCTTTTTCAACTATCAGGATTGATCATGACTACCCTAGACAACACTGCACCATCCGATTGGCAAAGAGCGCCCATCAGGGTGGACAACCTGCTGATCGACTTCACAACCGAGTACCGGAGTATCTGGGATACCTACGGTTCAGACTCGGTACAGGCCTCCTTCTGGCGCCCCACCCCAGCCCCCGACGTGTTGCCCGGCTATTTTCCATTGGGCGACGTTGCCGTTCTTGGCCGGCAAAACATCGACGACAGAAAAATCGTGGCCGTCGTGTGCGAGGCGACCACGCAGGGCACCGATCCCGACAAAGGCAAGGCACTCGCCGCGCCTGTCGACTACGAGCTGATCTGGAATGACTTGGGCTCGGGCGCAACCAAAAGCGGTTCGATCTGGCGCCCCATCCCGCCGGAGGGTTATGTGGCCCTCGGATCTGTGTGTTCCAGCCATTACGAGAAGCCCTCTCGCAACGCCGTACGTTGCGTGCGCGCCGACTTGGTGAGCGCGTCAGCCGCCTGCGTGCCGATATGGAACGACAAGGGCAGCGGTGCAGTGAAGAGCGTCAGCACCTGGAGTGCCGTTCCACCTGCCGCCGCATCGGGTGAAATACACCTGGCTCCGGGCATTTTTATCGGGTCCAGCGGCCATTCGTTACCGGAGAATTTTCTTGTTTACTCGTTGCGCATGCACATCCCGCTTCAAATCAATCCGAAGCCAACAGCGCCAGTGCTTCTTGGAGAAATGCCGACACCTCTTAACGAGCCTGATCAGCCGACTTTCATCGCCAGACTTCCCTGGTTTGCAGTGAAAGACCCGCTGTTCACGCCGCTTGAGCAGCGACAACACTCACCGTCCTACCAACTGGAACGCACGGATCAGTACATCCTCATCGGTCATGGTCACAACACCGGGCAAGAAAGCACGACGTTCAGGTGGTCGGCCCAACGCGCGCAGGGAACAAGAGGCCAATGGGCATTTTCCAGAATCACTTCAGTCGAGTTCGGCGCCCAATGGACCAGCCAACAGCCCGATCCGTTTCTGTTTTCGGCGCGGCTGAACTCTGATCTGGCTCAATGCGAAATACCTGCCAGAGAATGGCTCGACACCTCACCCATCGACGTTGTCGCGGTTGTGGATGGCAATAAAGCAGTGGCGGTTTATCTGATCCAGAGCGACTACAGGCTGGTGCGCTCGGACGGCACCAGCGCGGTATACACGCATTTCATAGATGGCCGCAGCTTGCACATCAGCCAGTACACGCCAGGGGCGCCGGCAGCCATTATCGCTCCCGTAGCGGAACCGGAAGAGGCAACGGTCGTGGACATCCCGGTTGATAACGAGAACGCGGGCGTAACACCGGAAGCGGAGGTGTCCAGCACTACAGATACCGCGCCATGATTTCGTCCACTACACCTTCTTTGCGCAGTTGATCGAGCGCGTCCTGCAGCCTGGCGACGACGTCATCGGAGACGTCCTTGTTTAACGCCAGGTATAACTCGGCGCTATTGAAGCGCAGCACCGTTTTCAGCCCCGTCACACCCTCCTGCCGCGCGAGGTAACGCCCGGCAGGATCTCCCGTTGCCCACAGATCAATCTGTCCGCTGACCAGTTTCTTGGCGTTGTCCTGATCGCGCAGCACGACCACGGGCTTCAAACCTTGCTTTGTCAGCGTCTCGGCAATCGCGTCGCCTTTATAGGCGCCGATTGTGTACTTGCGCGCGTCATTGAGGGTTTCGAGGGTGATCTTGCTGTCAGCCTTGGCCAACAGGATCCAGTCGTCGGGGCCGATCGGACCGACCCACTTGAAGAGTTTTTCGCGATGCGGCAGACGCGCCATCACGAAGGCGCCGTAACCGGGATTTTCCAGCGCCTGTTTGTACACCCGCTCCCAGGGGAACCGCAGGGTCAGGCTGTAAGTGACGCCGGCACGCTGGAATATCTCGCGAACGATGTCGGTAGCGATGCCGTTGATGTTGTCGCCCTGGGCGAAATTCTTGCCGTTCTTCGCCATGTTGTAGGGCGGGAAATTTTCGGTGAGGAGCACCAGATCAGTGTCGGGGCTGTTTTCGGCCCGGACGGTGTTGAGCAGCAACACAGAGGCACTGGCAAGAACAAGAAGCAGGCGTTTGATCATGTCGGGCTACCGAAATCCATGGCGTGCCCAAGAGTGCCTTGGGCACGCCATGCTGTCCACTGGCCTGTACCGTTTTAGCGCATCCGAATCTCGCGGTACTCATCGGACTGATTCCAGTTGGCGCTCTTTCATCTGGCAGGGTACAGAAAATCAAATAAAAAACATCTGACAGAAAGAGTACGCTTACAACTGGGCACACAACCAACAACGCATACCAAACTACTTAACTTAAACTCTTTCAACTACAACCGCCCATCTAACTCTCAGCTTAAAAACAGGCCAAGGATCGGTCATGAAATATAAAAGTAAAATGCTATCCGTCTTCTTCCTGTTATTGCTTTGTCTTACCCAGACATCTTGTGCACAGCCTGTGCCCGAAGCACCAGAACCCCTGTTATTGAATAATGCCAAGGGTGAAAACAGTCACTTGAATGGCATTGGGCAAATCCTCAGAGGAACCAGAAGATATTGCACAGCCTTCCTGCTCGACACTCGCGATGGCGATAGCAATGCGCAAGGCCCGGCCTATGTATTGACCAGTGCACACTGCGCTTCACTGCGCATGGGAACAGCAGTCGATGCGCCTTATCAGGGCCAAGTGCAGTTCAAGTACTTTCAAGACACTCTGGAAGGCGCAAAGCGCTACGAGATTCAAAAGGTCAAGTGGGCAAGTCTGGCCGGCACCGATGTCGCAATCATGCAGCTTGAGAGCTCATTTGAAACGCTGCTCGACGACGGCATAAACCCGCTGAAAACCGCCTCCGCCGCACCTGACAGCCCCATGCAGGTTCAGGTCATCGGGGCACCCGCCAGCGCCCCCGGACTGCGACTTTCTACCTGCACGCAGGAACAGGCGGATACCACGCTGATCAAATTCTCGACCGTTCATACGCGCTATCAGAAACAGAACTGCAAAGGCATTGAACCGGGCTCATCGGGCTCTGCTGTGCTGGATGCGACGACAGGCGAAGTGACCGGAGTCATGTCCGGGACCACTTACGGCATCACGGCCGATGACTTGTGCTTTTGGCATGGGCTCTGCGGCAATCGCGATAGCCGATCGATCTTGCCCGATCAGGCCAGCCAAAGTTTTGCAGCTGATTACCTCATGTCCTGCTTCACTGAAGGGCGGTTCAATATTGATGCATCGTCGTGCAGGTTAAAACCCAACTTCGACTTCAGGTCTAAAAACCATACAGATATTGCCCTTCATAAAACTCCTGCTGCCAGCGATATTAAAACACCGGCTTGGGGCATCCAATATTCTATGAATAGAAACTTCTATCGATCAAAAACTGTACGTGATGCACAGGACTGTTATTCACCAGCACACTACAACGATGCCGTAAGTACACTAGGCGGAATGATAGATACACCGATCGGCCGCGAGGCTGGTTTATATTATCTGTGTGTTGTGGGCACCGACTCCGTGGAGCAACAACTCACCGTCGGCTCACTTGAAAACGTACAAATCCTGGCCGCACGTCTCGTCGACGCTGTTGCAAGCAGGTTGCCCGAACCGACACCTGAAATCACGCCTGACGCTGATTATCTTTTAATCAAATATCGTGAACCCGACGATCGCAATAACTGGACTCAGATATACGCCGGCCCCGTGGGAGCAACTGACTGCGCAGTTGTCGATCCCATGTCCTACACCAAGATAGGCGACAGCTTTCTGGTACCGCTCGATGCTCTGCCATTGACGCTGTGCAGTTACACCATGGATCGGAATCTAAGCACTTCAGAGGTCCGTACAGATCAGCTGCAACGCTCTGGCACAGATTGATGACCTGGCCGCTTGACGATCGATCTGAACCGCCAAGCGGCGCCGCCCCATCCGTGGCGTTTAGCGCATCACAATCCCGCGATGGGCCATATAGGCCTTGGCTTCCTGCACAGTGTATTCGCCGAAGTGGAAAATACTCGCCGCCAACACTGCGCTGGCGTGGCCTTCAAGAATGCCGTCGGCCAAGTGCTGCAAGTTGCCGACACCACCGGAAGCGATCACTGGAATGCCCAGTGCATCGCTGATGGCACGGGTCACGCCGAGGTCGAAACCGTTTTTCATGCCGTCCTGATCCATGCTGGTCAGCAGGATCTCACCGGCACCCAGGCCTTCCATTTTCTTCGCCCACTCGACCGCGTCCAAACCGGTCGGCTTGCGTCCACCGTGGGTGAAGATTTCCCAGCGCGGGGTTTCGCCCGGGCCGGAAACCTTCTTCGCATCAATGGCGACGACGATGCACTGCGAGCCGAAGTGCTGCGCGGCTTCGCCAACGAATTCCGGGTTGAACACGGCTGCGGTGTTGATCGACACCTTGTCCGCGCCGGCATTGAGCAGGTTGCGAATGTCTTGCACGGTGCGCACGCCGCCGCCAACGGTCAGCGGGATGAACACCTGACTGGCCATGCGCTCGACGGTGTGCAGCGTGGTGTCGCGGCCATCGACGCTGGCGGTGATATCGAGAAAGGTAATCTCGTCGGCGCCCTGCTCGTCATAACGACGGGCGATTTCCACCGGGTCACCGGCGTCGCGGATGTTCTCGAACTTCACACCTTTGACGACCCGGCCGTTATCCACGTCCAGGCAAGGGATGATGCGCTTGGCTAACGCCATGGGCCTAATCTCCGATTAAGAGTTGCAAGCTTCAAGCTACGAGCTGCAAGAAAAAGCCGATCACGGTCGATTTTCTAACTTGCAGCTTGCAGCTTACAACTTGGAGCTGGCCGCGTAGCCATCACAAAAAGATTGAGCCTCTGCAACATCCAAAGTGCCCTCATAGATCGCGCGGCCGGTGATGGCGCCGATGATGCCCGGCGCCCTGGCGTCGAGCAGCGACTTGATGTCACCGAGGTTGTGGATACCGCCGGAAGCGATCACCGGGATCTTGGTTGCAGCAGCCAGCGCAGCGGTGAACGGTACGTTGCAGCCTTGCATCATGCCGTCTTTGGCGATGTCGGTATAAACGATCGAAGACACGCCGTCGGCCTCAAACTGCTTGGCCAGATCGATGACCTGCACGGTGCTGATTTCAGCCCAGCCGTCAGTGGCGACAAAACCGTCCTTGGCGTCGAGGCCGACGATGATTTTGCCCGGGAACGCGCGGCACGCTTCGGCGACGAAGGCCGGATCTTTCACGGCTTTGGTGCCGATGATCACGTAGCTCACGCCAGCCTTGACGTAGTGCTCGATGGTTTCCAGCGAGCGAATCCCGCCGCCGATCTGGATCGGCAGGTTCGGATAGCGTTTGGCGATGGCGGTAACCACTTCGCCGTTGACCGGCTGGCCTTCGAAGGCGCCGTTCAGGTCGACCAGATGCAGACGACGGCAGCCGCCCTCCACCCACTTGGCAGCCATGCTCACCGGGTCATCGGAGAACACCGTGGAATCTTCCATGCGGCCCTGGCGCAGACGCACGCAGGCACCGTCTTTAAGATCGATAGCAGGAATAATTAGCATGCTTTTCCTTCGTCAAAGAGCTGCAAGCTGCAAGCTTTAAGCTGCAAGCGCGCACGTGTGTCTGATTCTTGCAGCTGACAGCTTGAAGCTTGCAGCTGCTCCTAATTTTTTTCGAGCGCCCACAGGTCGCTTTCGATGCTTTCAAACCGCTCTTTGAGGTGGGTCTGCACATCGAAAATCGCCCTGTTGTAATAGTGCGGAGCAATTTCGCGGGTAAACAGCTCAAGAATTTCTGCCGCTTCGAACGAACCCAGGTCCAGTTCGAAACGATCCTCCATGAACCGCTTGATCTTGTGATTGGCCTCGTTCTCCTGTTCGGGAGTGAGGGTCAGGATCGGCGGTCTGGACTTCTTGGCAGCCATTTACCAGCGACCGTCCCACGCAGCGAAGTTCTGCAGCAATTGCAGGCCATGGGTATGGCTCTTCTCCGGGTGAAACTGCACGGCGAACCGCGAACCATCGGCCAGCGCTGCAGCGAAATCCACACCGTAATGACCGCCGCCCACCACCTGCCGCGCGTTGGCGGCGGCAATGTAGTAGCTGTGCACGAAATAGAAACGCGCCATGTCCGGAATGTCGTGCCACAGCGGGTGACTGACCTTGTGCTTCACCTCGTTCCAGCCCATGTGCGGGACTTTCAGGTGTTCGCCGTCTTCATGCAGGTCTTTGCCGAAGAACTTCACCGCGCCCGGGAACAGGCCGATGCAGTCGACGCCGTCGTTCTCTTCGCTGGTATCGAGCAAGGCTTGCATGCCGACACAGATGCCGAGGAACGGACGGTCCTGGCTGACTTCACGCACCAGCGAATCAAACCCGAGGCGACGGATCTCCGCCATGCAATCGCGAATCGCGCCGACACCCGGAAACACCACGCGGTCAGCTTCGCGGATCACGTCCGCATCACTGGTGATCAACACTTTACCGGCGCCGACGTGCTCGAGGGCCTTGGCCACCGAGTGCAGGTTACCCATGCCGTAATCGATAACTGCAACCGTCTGCATTACAGAACGCCTTTGGTCGATGGCATCTGCCCGGCCATGCGCTCGTCGAGCTCGACAGCCATGCGCAGCGCGCGGCCGAAAGCCTTGAACACGGTTTCGATCTGGTGGTGAGTGTTGGTGCCACGCAGGTTGTCGATGTGCATGCTGACCAGCGCGTGGTTGACGAAGCCCTGGAAGAATTCCTGGAACAGGTCAACGTCGAAGCCGCCAACAGTGGCGCGGGTGTACGGCACGTGCATTTGCAGGCCCGGACGACCGGAGAAATCGATCACCACGCGCGACAGCGCTTCATCGAGCGGTACATAGGCGTGGCCGTAGCGACGGATGCCTTTTTTATCGCCGATGGCTTTGGCGAAAGCCTGGCCGAGGGTGATACCGACGTCTTCCACCGTGTGGTGGTCGTCGATATGCAGATCGCCCTTGCATTCGATATCCAGGTCGATCAACCCGTGACGGGCAATCTGATCCAGCATGTGCTCAAGAAAAGGAACACCGATATCGAATCGGGCCTTTCCGGTGCCATCAAGGTTGATCGAGGCTTTGATCTGGGTTTCCAGAGTGTCGCGCTCGACAGAAGCCTTACGTTCGGCCATCACCAGCTCCGCAAAATCATTGGGCGAAAAAGGCAGCCATTATAGGCACGCGGGCGCGAAACAGAAACACGAGAGGTGATATGACTGACGGAGTGAATCCGGGGGTGTCGCGGCTAGACATGTGCATACAAGCGGATTTGGAGGCACCAGATACAAATGTGGGAGCGAGCTTGCTCGCGAATGCGCAGTGTCAGCCAACACCGATGTCGACTGACACTCCGTCTTCGCGAGCAAGCTCGCTCCCACATGGATACTGCGTTTTACCAATGACCTAGTTAAACAGTACCGCCGTTTTCTGCAGGGTCACCCACACACCCCACGCCAGCGGAATACCCACCACCAGCCACGCAGCGACGGCCAACGGCTTGCTGCCCGGTGCCGCTTTCCATTCCAGAACGGTGGTCGCATCGGCACCTTTGTCATGGCCCAGCGCCTGTTCGGCAGCCAGTTCAGCGTCGGTCATGAAGTACTTGTCAGCCACCGGGCGCACCAGCAGGTTGCACAGGAAGCCCAGCACCAGCAGACCTGCGAGGATATACAGGGTGATGTCATAAGCGGCAGCGCGCTCAACGCCGATGCTCAGTTGGTACTCACGCAGGTAGTTCACCAGCACCGGACCAAGCACACCGGCCGCCGCCCAAGCGGTCAACAGACGACCGTGGATCGCGCCAACCATCTGCGTTCCGAACAGGTCGGCCAGATACGCCGGAACCGTGGCAAAACCACCGCCGTACATCGACAGGATGATGCAGAACGCCGCCACGAACAGCGCAACGTTGCCCAGGTGTCCCAGGTTCGGGATCAGCGCGTACAGGGCAAAGCCCAGCGCAAAGAACACGAAATAAGTGTTTTTACGGCCCAGGTAGTCCGAGAACGATGCCCAGAAAAAACGGCCACCAATGTTGAACAGGCTCAGCAGACCGGTAAAACCGGCAGCAATCGCGGCGATGGAAGCCAGTTGCCCGGCATCCAGCTGGCCGAACGGCAGGTCAACACCAATCAATTTGCCGCCGAACACTTCCTGCAACAATGGCGAAGCCATACCGAGGATGCCGATACCGGCAGAGACGTTCAGGCACAGCACCAGCCACACCAGACGGAATTGCGGGGTTTTCCACGCCACATTCACGTGTACGTGACGATGAGTGATCATCGCGTTCGCGGCTTTTTTCGCCGGAGCGGTCCAGCCTTCAGGCTTCCAGCCGGTTGGCGGCACGCGGTAGGACAATGCCCCGCCGATCATGAACACGAAGTAGATCGCGGCCATCACCAGGAAGCTCTGCCACACGCCGACACTGGTCGGCGATGCGAAGTGGCCCATCAGCGCTGCAGCCAACGGTGCACCGACCATCGCGCCACCACCGAAGCCCATGATCGCCATGCCGGTCGCCATGCCGCGCTTGTCCGGGAACCACTTGATCAGGGTCGACACCGGCGAGATGTAGCCCAGGCCCAGACCGATACCACCGATCACGCCGGAACCGATCCACATCAACCAGATCTGGTGGGTATAAATCCCCAGCGCCGAAATCAGCAGACCGCCGCACCAGCACAGAGCCGATACCACGCCAGCCTTACGTGGCCCGGCGTGTTCCAGCCAGCCACCCCAGATCGCTGCCGAGCAGCCGAGGAAGATGAAGAACAGGGTGTAAATCCAGCCCAACATCGAGATCGGCCAATCGCATTGCGACGAGAAGACCTGTGCGATGAAGCTCATGTCCGGCGCGCAAGCCACCGGTGCAGTAACGCCCAGCGCCTTGGACAACGGCAACCAGAACACCGAAAAGCCGTAAGCCATGCCGATGCACAGGTGAATGGCCAGAGCGGCCGGTGGAACCAGCCAACGGTTGAAACCGGGCTTGGCGATGATGCGTTCCTTGGACAGGAACGCGGGCTGATCGGCTTTGAAGCCGTCCGCCGTGATGCTCGTGCTCATTGTGTATCCCCCAATTATTAGTATGGTTCGCCAGCCACTGTTCACCCCCGGCCTTATGCACGCAGGCATGACCGTTTTTTTGAGTGAAGCTCCTTGAAGGCGCGACGTTAAGTCGCAGAAGGACGGACGAACCGGCAAAGGTTACCATTTGCACGTGACAGAAAAACCAAACTGATATCACCTTTTTTCTGTCACCTGATCTCATCTGTGCGGGGAACCCCCATCGCATCCGTTGTCGAAGCGCTACAAGCGGCGAGTCAACGACCTCGGCAGGACGCCTCAGCAGTGAAGACTGATGCAGCGCTATACTCCCCGGCTAAATTACGAATTCGACTAATTACAAGGACTCGCCCATGAAAGCGTTCGGCAAAATCCTGGGTCTGGTACTTCTCGGGCTGTTGCTGATCATTGTGGCGGCAGGCTTTGCCCTGACCCACCTCTTCGATCCCAACGACTATAAAGACGAGATCCGCCAGATAGCCCGCGACAAGGCCCACATCGAGCTGACGCTCAATGGCGATATCGGCTGGAGCCTGTTCCCGTGGCTCGGCCTGGAATTGCACGAAGCCAGCGTCGCCACCCTGGCCAAACCCGCCGAACCGTTTGCCGACTTGCAGATGCTCGGCCTGTCCGTGCGCGTGCTGCCGCTGTTGCGCCGCGAAGTGCAGATGAGCGATGTGCGCGTCGAAGGTCTCAACCTGCGCCTGAACCGTGACAAGAACGGCCACGGCAACTGGGAAGACATCGGCAAGGTGCCAGTCGCGCCCGGTGCAACGCCGCCAGCAACCACCCCAGGCCAACCCGCCAGCGAGCCCACTGTAGCGGTGGAAAAACCGGCGCAGCCAATCCGCCTCGACATTGACAGCCTGACCGTCAACAACGCCCGCGTTGAATACACCGACGAACTGAGCGGCAAGCAGTTCAGCGCCGAGAGCATTCAGTTGAGCACCGGCCCGGTGCACGACTCGACCAACATCCCGATCAAGGCCACGGCATTTCTCGGCACCAATCAACCGGTGCTGCGCGTGCGCACCGAACTCAACGGCGAGCTGCGCTTCGAGCGCGCCCTGCAACGCTATAAATTCGAAGACATGAAGCTCTCCGGCGAAGTGGCGGGCGATCCGCTGCAAGGCAAGACCATGACCTTCTCCGCCCAAGGGCAGATATTGCTCGATAAAGCCGCAAACGTCGCCGAATGGACCGGGATCAAGATCTCCGCCAACCAATTGCGCGCCTTGGGTGAACTGAAAGCCAACGACCTCGACAAGACCCCGCAGATCACTGGCGGCATCTCGATCGCCCAGTTTGATCTGGCGAAATTCGTCGACAGCATCGGTCAAAAACTGCCGGCCATGGCCGAAGGCAGCCTGAGCAAAGTCGAACTGGTCAGCCGCATCGCGGCCACACCGACCAGCGTCGCGTTCGACAACATCAACCTGAAACTTGACGACAGCAGCTTCAGCGGGCGCATCGCCGTCGAAGACTTCGCCAAGCAATCGCTGCGGGCGATCCTCAAGGCAGACACCTTCAACGTCGACCGTTACCTGCCGCCGAAATCGGAAAAGGCCAACAGCGCCACGCAAACGCGTCAGGCCGAAGTCGCCAGCACCGAAGCCAATGCCATCGCCGGTGCGGGTTCTACGCCGCTGCCAGACAAGCCGAGCAAAACCGCCTGGAGCACCGAGCGCCTGCTGCCGGTTGAACGCCTGGCCAAACTCGATGTGGACGCCGACCTCACTTTCGGCCAACTGACCCTCGACAAACTGCCGATCCAGAATGCCGCGCTCAAAGCCACCGGCCAGGGCGGTCTGCTGACCCTCGGCAACCTCAGCGGCGAGCTGTACAACGGCGGCTTCGAAGCCAAGGGCACCCTCGACGTGCGCCCGAGCGCTCCGGTGCTCAACCTGCAGACCAAAATCAACCGCGTGCCAGCGGAAAAAATCCTCGAAAGCCAAGGCAAAAAACCGCCCGTCACAGGCCTGGTAACATTGACCAGCAACCTCACCGGCAGCGGCAACAGCCAACAGGCGCTGATCGACAGCCTCAACGGCAACGCCAGTTTTGTCATCAACAACGGCGTGCTGCTCAACGCCAACCTTGAGCAGCAGCTGTGCAAAGGCATCGCCACCCTCAATCGCAAATCACTCAGTGGCGAGCCACGGGGCAAGGACACTCCGTTCCAGGAACTCAAGGGCAACCTGACCTTCCGTAACGGCATCGCCAGCAACCCGGACCTCAAGGTTCGTATTCCGGGCATGACCGTCAACGGTGACGGCGACATCGATCTGCGAGTGCTGGGCATGGACTACCGCGTCGGCATCATCGTCGAAGGCGACACCAGCGCCATGCCGGATCCGGCCTGTCAGGTCGGCGACAAATTCGTCGGCATCGAGTGGCCACTGCGTTGCCGTGGTCCGCTGGAACTGGGCGCCAAGGCATGCCGCCTGGACAACGAACGCATGGGCCAGGTCGCAAGCAAACTGGCCGGCGACAAACTCAGCGAGAAGATCGACGAGAAACTTGGCGACAAGGTCAGCCCGGAATTGAAAAACGCATTGAAGGGGCTGTTCAAGCGATGAGAGCGGAGCAGTTTTCAGAGGCGGTGCTGGATTGGTTCGACCGCCATGGCCGCCACGATTTGCCTTGGCAGCAGGACATCAACCCGTATCGGGTGTGGGTGTCGGAAATCATGTTGCAGCAGACTCAGGTCAGCACTGTGCTCAACTACTTCGACCGCTTCATGGCCGCGCTGCCAACAGTCGAAGCCTTGGCCGAAGCGCCGGAAGACGAAGTGCTGCACCTGTGGACCGGCCTGGGTTACTACACCCGCGCACGCAATCTGCAGAAAACCGCGAAGATCGTCGTCAGCCAGTACGCTGGCGAGTTTCCGCGCGATGTCGAGAAGCTGGTGGAGCTGCCGGGGATCGGCCTGTCCACCGCTGGTGCCATCGCGAGCATCAGCATGGGCCTGCGCGCGCCGATCCTCGATGGCAACGTCAAACGCGTTCTGGCGCGTTTTACCGCGCAAGAGGGCTACCCCGGCGAGCCGAAAGTCGCCAAACAGCTGTGGGCCAATGCAGAGCGCTTTACACCGCATGATCGGGTCAACGCCTACACCCAGGCAATGATGGATCTCGGCGCCACGCTGTGCACCCGCAGCAAGCCGAGCTGCCTGCTGTGTCCGCTGGAGCGTGGCTGCGAAGCCCACATGCTCGGCCTGGAGACGCGCTATCCGATTCCCAAGCCGCGCAAAACCATCCCGCAGAAGCGCACGCTGATGCCGATGCTCGCCAATGGTGACGGGGCGATTCTGCTTTATCGCCGCCCTTCGACGGGTTTGTGGGGCGGTTTGTGGAGCCTGCCGGAACTCGACGACCTCGACGACCTGCAACATCTCGCCGATCAGCACTCCCTGGCACTGGGCGAGCAGCAGGCGCTGCCGAGCCTCGTCCACACGTTCAGTCATTTCCAGCTGTCCATCGAACCCTGGCTGGTTCAGGTGCAGGAAGCCAGCCATCACGTGGCCGAGGCCGACTGGCTCTGGTATAACCTCGCCACCCCGCCGCGCCTGGGCCTCGCCGCCCCGGTCAAAACCTTGCTCGAACGCGCGGCCGCCGTCTTGAATGCAGGAGAGTCGCCATGACCCGCACCGTAATGTGCCGCAAGTACAAAGAACAACTCGAAGGCCTGGAACGCCCACCGTACCCGGGCGCCAAAGGGCAGGACATTTTTGACAACGTCTCGGCCAAGGCCTGGGCCGACTGGCAGAAACACCAGACCCTGCTGATCAACGAAAAACGCCTGAACATGATGAATGCCGAAGATCGCAAATTTCTGCAGGGCGAAATGGACAAGTACTTCTCCGGCGAGGAATACGCCCAGGCCGAAGGCTACGTTCCGCCTGCGCAGTAACCCCGTCAAATCGGGGGTCGGATCGTAAGCGACGGAATTAATTTAAGAAATTTTAAAAAAGTCGTTGACGAGAATCCGAAAAACCCTTTTAATGCGCCCCGTTGCCCAGATAGCTCAGTCGGTAGAGCAGGGGATTGAAAATCCCCGTGTCGGCGGTTCGATTCCGTCTCTGGGCACCAAATACCGAAACCCTGAATCGCAAGATTCAGGGTTTTTTTATGCCTGCGATTTAATCCCCTCCCCCTCGCCTGCGCTTCTCTCGGCATCCATCTCCCTCGGGTGTATTGGAAAAAACCCGAAATCTGTATCTCTCCCCGCGCAGGAAAACTCGCCAGTATTTCTACAAGCCTTGGCGATCCCGTGCCTGGCCATACCTCGCGCCCCGCAAACACTCTGGACCTTTCAAGTCATCAGAGCGCATTACCTGTTCTGGAAAACTGTGCATGAGCTCTCTCTTGTTGCAAATGTCCCCCATCGTTCTGGTCATCGCATTGATCCTGATCGTGCGCCGGCCGCCGGTTCAAGCCGCGCTGGCCGGCGTGGCGCTGGTGCTGATGTTGTGGGCGTTGGGCGCTGCCGGGCCTGTGTCGGCGGCGATCTCATCGGCGATCTTTCAAGACACCACGCTCCTGTTTCTCAGCACCGCGTGCGTGATCGTTCCGGGGCTGGCTTTCGTCATCCTGGTCGAGCGCGGTGGTGCGCCTCAGGCCATCGGTGCCTGGGTCAAGGAGCTCGGCTGGACACCGCCGGCACAGATCATCTTCATCGTGCTGGGCCTGGCGCCGTTGCTTGAAGCCATGACGGGTTTCGGCGTCTCGCTGATCGCCACGGTGCCGCTGTTGATGGGCCTGTTCACGCGACAGTCGGGGATGAAAATCGCGCTGGCCGGGATGGTCATCATGCCGTGGGGCACTTTGGGGCTGGCGACGGTGATTGGCGCGCTGCTCACGCACTTGCCGGCGGCAACCCTCGGCAGTCATTCGGCGCTGATCAGTGCGCCGGTGTTCCTCTGCCTGGCCGCGATTGCCATGTGGCAGGGCGGCATCCGTAGCGTCTCGCCGTGGCTGGGGCTGATCGGGGTGACGGCGCTGTTTGTTGCGGTGCTGTTTTCCATCAACCTGTGGATCGGGCCGGAAGTCTCCGGTGTGCTGGCCGGTCTGGCCGTAGCCTGCATAGGCTTGGGCATCTCGTTCGCGCAACGCAAAAAACGCGTGCGCTGGCCGAGCGCGGCGTGGCCGTACCTGGCCTTGCTGGGGGTGATCGTTGCCTCGCGCGGGTTGTTTGTTCTGTCGGGCTGGGATGCGCTGTGGATCGTCAAAGGCGAACACGTTTCGTGGAAGCCATTGGCGTCCCCGGGGCTGGCCTTGCTGATCGTCACTTTGTGGATGGCGATTCGGCAAAGCACTGCAACGGGCTTCCCGTGGAGTGCGCTGTTCGACCGGGCGAAATTTCCGGTCACGACGATTTTCCTTTTTTTGCTGCTGTCCCAAGTGATGGTCAACGCAGGGTTCCTGGTCGAGGCACAGCGCACGCTGCAATCGCTGTCGGGAATTTCACTTGCACCGACGATTGCGTTGCTGGCGGGGATTGCCGGTTATGTCACCGGCTCCAACGTCGGCGGCAATACCCTCGTCATGCCGTCCATCGCTGCACTGACCACTGAGCACGGTGCGTGGCTGGCCGCGATGGTCAACAGTGCGGCCGGGCACGGGGCGCTGGGGTCGCTGTCGATTCTGTCGCTGATCACCGGGCTGGCGGGCGCCAACCGGCTTGAAGAGCACAATCTGATCCGATTCGCCTTCGGCCTGGTGGCGCTCAACATCGTCATAGTTGCTGCAACGGGGGGCGTTTTACTCTACTTTCTCTGAATTGTTTCGCGACACAACAGAGAACTCATGGACAGGTTTGATTTGCCGGACAAGCGCTGGCGGATAGTCAAGGATTGGATCATTCGTCAGATCGACAGCGGGGAATGGCCGGCCGATACGAAGCTACCCTCGATCCGCGCCCTGACCCGAATGTTTGAAACCAGCATCACCACCGTTCAACGCGCGCTGGCAGATCTGGAAGCCGATGCCTACGTTTCGACTGTCCCCCGGGTTGGCTATTTCGTCTCGGCTTCAGGCCAGGCGAAACCGGCCAGCGGCGTTGATTTCTCCAGTGTCACGGTCAACGTCAATCATGCGGTGGTCGCGATGCTCTCCCAAGCGGCTTCGCGCACTACCGCGTCATTGAACTCGGCCGTGTTGCACAGCGATCTGACCCCCAATGTGCTGCTCAACAAGTGCCTTTCGGCGCTGGCCGGCAAAGCCGACAACTCGCTGACCGGACTGGTCGCACCGCCCGGCCTGCCAGCGCTGCGCCGGCGGATTGCCGGGCTGATGCTGACCCGTGGCGTGGTTTGCGGGCCAGACGATATTCTGGTGACGTCGGGCGACACGATCGCCCTGGAGCTGGCACTGGAAGCCGTCGCGCCGCGAGGCGCCACCGTCGCCATCGAAACCCCGACCTATTACGGCATCCTGCAAACCATCGAACGCCTGGGCATGCGCGCCCTGCCGATCCGCACGCACGGCAAACTCGGCCTCGACGTCGATCATCTCGAAGAAGCGTTGAAACTGAAAAAGGTCGCGGTGATCTTTCTCAATCCAACTCTGCAGAACCCTCGCGGTTTCATCATGCCCGATGAGACGCGCGCACGGCTGTCACAGATCGCTTGCGACGCGGACGTGCCGATAATCGAGGATGACATTTTTTTCGACCTTGTCCCCGAAGGCGAGCGCCCGCGCGCCATCAAGAGCTACGACAGCAGCGGGCAGACGATTTACTGTTCGTCATTCTCCAAGACCATCGCGCCCGGTTATCGCGTCGGTTGGTGTCTGGCCGGCAAATACCGCAACGCGATTCTGGCGCAGATGTTTTCCCGCAACCTGGCGGTTTCCAGCCTTGCGCAAAATGTCCTCAACGAATTCATCGGGCGCGGCTACATGGAAGAGCACTGCGCCAGGCTCAGGTCGCAACTGGCATCGCATGCGGGCTTTGTCGAAGCGCTGGTGCGCACGGATTTCCCTGCGGGAACCGTGTATGTGCCACCACGCGGGGGGTTCATCCATTGGATCGAGTTGCCGGTACACACGAACATGATGGCGCTGGATCGATTGGCCAGCGAGCGCGGTTGCCACGTGGCCGGGAGCGGGATTTTTTTCGCCGACGGGCATGCCTCCACGGGCGTGCGCATCTGTCTTGGCACAGCGCTGACCTCGGATGTGATCGCAATTCTGAAGGTGATTGCCGAGTGCGCACACCTCGCTTGGCGACCATCAGACGCGCGGCAGATGCTGACTGAACAACTTCAAGAAACAGCGGTTTCCTGACCGCGAAAAGGACTTTCGCAGAGCCACCTGATGAACCAGAAAAGAACCCGCATCCCCCTGCCCCATCCGCCGCCTTATCGCCAAAGCCGGGCGACCTTCTGGCTGACCGTACTCGTTGGCGTTCTGATTACCTTCGCTTTCGGCGCATCCATCTGGATGCTGTTCGACAGCTGGACCAGCGGCTCCATCACCACAACCAATCGCGGCCCGAAAGACACCTACACCCTGGCCCTGCAACCGCGGCGGTTCTGGATCGAGTTCGTGTCGCAAAGCATAGGCACCGCGTTCCTGCTGTTTATCGGGGTGTTCGGATTGTGGATTTATCGCAAAGTGCAGGAGCCTGTGAAGAAGCCGAAAGGCAAGCGGACTCGGCGATAAGCGAGGATCGCCCTCAGAGGGTGTTGACGTAGTCGACTGGCAGCAAGACCGTGTCCAGCGCAGCGTCCACCGGAAGGGAAACAACAGTGATCAACGGACACACGATCATGACGTAACAGATCACAGCCTCTGCCATACCGTCTCCTCCTCTCACGCCGAGCAAGTGCAGGTTGCCATCGACGCCTTTGTAGTAAGGCTCTTCAGAGGCGCCGTTCAAGCGACCAATCATGGTTCCACAACCGGCCATCATCAAAAACAGGCATATTACCGAGCCGAAACGCAAAATCCCTTTCAAAGCCGTGCTTCCTTTGCCATCCCAATATGAGGCGCGCGATTGTACTCGCGTCGATCCTTCGCCACTAATCGCTACGGTCGCGAAGTGGGGTTGCGCATTAACGAGGCGATCGATTCGTGACGCACCGCGTCACAGATTCCCGAGATGCAATTAATCTAAACCTGGACCGCAGTGCGCCCCATTCATTGCACTATCACCACGTTGAAGTTCATTCTCGGTCGGATTCCGCCAAGGTCCGGTTCTCATGAGCTCATGCAGCACAGCGTGTTCGCGCGATACAGCAACGGTCAGTCAATCCTTCAAGGAAACAGCCGCCGACGGCTTTGTCCTTGGCGGTTTCACCTGGCGCCAGGCCCTGCCCGACACCCAGCGCCCGGTGGTGATCATCAACGCCGCCACGTCGGTGCACTGCCGTCATTACTCGCGTTTCGCTGCCTATCTGTTCGCCAATGGCTTCGACGTCATCACCTACGATTACCGTGGCATCGGAGAATCTCGACTCGGTTCGATCAAAGGTCTTAACGCCTCGTGGACAGACTGGGGCGCGCTGGACTTCGAGGCGATGCTCCGACGCGCGCAACGGGAATTCTCCGGGCAGCCAATCGATGTCGTCGGCCACAGTTTCGGTGGCTGCGCGGCAGGGCTCGGTGAATCCGGGCAGGTCATCCGACGGCTGGTCACCGTCGGCGCGCAGTTCGCCTACTGGCGCGATTACTCGCCCGAACAGCGCTGGCGGATGTTCGGCAAATGGCATCTGCTGATGCCATTGCTGACGCTGTTCTGCGGTTACTTTCCCGGCAAACGGCTCGGCTGGCTGGAGGACACGCCGGCAGGCGTCGTGCGCGACTGGAGCACGCCTACTGCGCGTTACGAGCGTCGTCCAAGCGGGCGAGCGATGTTGGCGAGAACAGGCCATCTGCCCTTTGCCAACCTCCGCGCCCAGACCTTGGCGATCAGCATCAGCGATGACCCTTACGGCACAATTGCAGCCATCGAGCGCCTGCTCAACTACTTCAGCCATGCGCCAAATACCCATCTGCGCATCGACCCGCAGGACATCGGCGAGCAACAAGTCGGACATTTCGCCTTTTTTCGCAGCGCATACCAAGCCACACTATGGCCCATCGCTCTGAACTGGCTGCAAACCGGCAAACTGGCCCCCGACACACCGGGGCGGGAAGTACCGCGCAGCTGAGCCTCATTCAACGCACGACGGAACACATCATGGCCTCCGCCAACAAGCAGCAAAAACGCGCCGCCCGGGCCAAGACCAAGGCCAAGCAGAACCGCACCAAACGCGCCGAGGCACCGGTCGAGCTGGACCCGAACGATGACCGCATCGACTTCGAATCGGTGGACCTGACCGAGCTGTTCAAGAAAATGATCGACGCCGAGAAGATCAGCCAGCAAGCGATGTGCACCGCATTCCTCGAAGACCCGCTGCTGGAACTGGTCTACGAGCAGGAAGGCGAAGAAGGCTCCATGGATTTCATCCTCGCAGCGCTGATCGAGTATCGCCAGTGGTCGCAGGAAACCGACGAGGCCGGCGCGCTGGCGTGGATCGAATCCCCCGCGTTCCAGGCCGACTATGTGGCGGCGTCCGACGCTATCGCTGCACAAACCCAAGAGAAGAACTGAGTCCCCATGGCATCCCTGAACAAGCAACAAAAACGCGCCAAACGCGCCAAGGCCAAAGCCAAGCAAATCCGTATGGTTGGCCGCAAGCCGCTGGACCAGGACGAAGACCTCGGCCACCTCGCCGAGCCGATCCCGGAATACACCTTGGCAATGTTCAGCAAAATGCGCGACGCCGAAGCCGTCAGCCGTAACGACATGCTGCTGACACTGCTGCGCGAACTGGCGTTCATCATCATCGATCACCCTGATCTGCTGGACATGGAAAACGCCGAAAACGAAGGCATGGCCGCCACCCACCTGGCCGCCGACATGTTGATCGACTACCGCATGTGGGCCGATGGCATGACGATCGAAGCCGCCCAGGCCTGGCTGAGCGAGCCGCAGTTCATCACCGACTTCGGGATTGCGCTGGATACGTATGCCAAGTCAGTGGAATCGCAGGAAGAAAAGAGCGAGTAATCCGCGCTCACAAACAAAAACGGCCGCTAGTCATCACTGACAGCGGCCGTTTTCGTATGAGTAGAGCATCACCCTTCGTCAGAAGGAAGCGTATATCCCGTTGACATATCCCACCCTCTATCTATCCTTTGCTTCATCGAACGAGCAGACCTTGGGGCTCAACTATGGAACAGACCACAATTTTCATGAGCAATCGGAGCCAGGCTGTTCGCCTGCCCAAGGCAGTTGCAATGCCCGGCGATGTAAAACGAGTAGAAGTTATCGCCATTGGCAGGACACGCGTGATCACGCCTGTTGGCGAAAGCTGGGACAGCTGGTTCGATGGCGACAGCGTCACAAGCGATTTTATGGATGATCGTGATCAAGCTTTCGATCAGGAGCGTGAGTCGTTCTGATGATCAAATACATGCTGGATACCAACATCTGCATTTTCACTATCAAGAACAAACCCCAAATTGTCCGGGAAGCTTTCAATCGCCATTCCGGACAATTGTGCATCAGCGCTATCACGCTCATGGAGCTTATTTACGGCGCTGAAAAGTCAGCGGCCCCGGAAAAGAATCTCGCAATTGTCGAAGGTTTCGTCGCGCGGTTGGAAGTCTTGCCTTTCGACGATGACGCAGCAGCACAGACAGGGATGATTCGATCTGAATTGGCGAAAGCCGGAACACCGATCGGGCCATACGACCAAATGATCGCAGGCCATGCGCGATCACTTGGACTTATTGTGGTGACGAACAATGTGCGGGAATTTGAACAAGTTTCGGGTTTGCGCATAGAGGACTGGGTTCATCCCGACTGAGTAATGCTCACAAACAAAAACGGCCGCTAGTCATCACTGACAGCGGCCGTTTTGTATTACGCGCTACGGATCAGTTCAACACCACCGCACCACGTTTTTCCTGCTTGCGACGGCGAGACACCAGCAGACCGGTCGCCACTACCATCAGGCTCAGCAGGCCGGTGGCGAGGATTTCCACGCGGTGCGCTTCCTGGAACAACATGATGGTCAGGGCCGCGACGATGAAGATGATCACCGCGTAGGTCAGGCCCGGGAACAGCCACATGCTGAAGTCGATTTTCTCGCCACGGGCCATGCGCTGTTTGCGCATTCGCAGTTGCGAGAACGCGATCACCAGGTACACCAGCAGTGCGATCGCGCCGGAGCTGGCCAGCAGGAATTCGAACACGGCGGCCGGTGCCACGTAGTTGGCGAATGTGCAGAGGAACGCGGCGCCAGTGGACAACATCACCGCCCAGTAAGGCGTACCGCTTTTGTTGGTGCGGGTCGACATGGCCGGTGCGTCACCGCGCTTGCCGAGGGAGAACAACATCCGCGATGAGGTATAGAGCGCCGAGTTCAGGCAACTGGTTACAGCGACCAGCACCACGATGTCGACGATCATTTTCGCGTTCGGGATGCCCATGCGCTCCAGCACAGTCTGGTAGGAGCCGAGGTTGGCCAGCATCGGATCGTTCCATGGCACCAGCGCCACGACGATGAAGATCGAAACGAGGTAGAACAGGCCGATCCGCCAGATCACCGAGTTGGTGGCCTTGGAGATCTGCTTGCCCGGGTCCTTCGATTCCGCGGCCGCAATGGTCACGATCTCGGTCCCCATGAACGAGAACATGGTGGTCAGAATCGCGCCCAACACCGCGCCCATGCCGTTGGGCAGGAAGCCGCCGCTGTCGAACAAGTGCGAAACGCCGCTGACCTGGCTGTTCGGCAGGTAGCCGAAAATCGCCGCAAGACCGAGCCCGATGAACCCGATGATCGCCAGTACCTTAACCAGGGCAAACCAGAATTCGAACTCACCGTAGTTTTTCACGCTGAACAGGTTGGTCACGGTCAACAGCAGGGTGATGACCAGCGCAAACGCCCAGATGCCTACATCGGGGAACCACGCGTGCAGGATGGTCGCGGCGGCGTTGGCTTCCAGCGGAATCACCAACACCCAGAACCACCAATACAACCAGCCAATGGTGAAGCCGGCCCAGTGCCCGATGGCGCGGTCGGCATACGTCGAGAAAGAACCGGTGTCGGGCGAAGCAACCGCCATTTCGCCGAGCATCCGCATCACCAGCACCACCAGGGTACCGGCGGCTGCATAGGCCAGCAGCACTGCAGGACCTGCGGCAGCAATGGCGTGGCCGGAGCCAACGAACAGACCGGCGCCGATAACACCGGCGATCGACAACATGGTCACATGACGCGGTTTGAGCCCCTGTTCGAGGCCATTGGAGCTTGGGGTACTGCTCATCGAAACTACCTTTGCAAGGAAAGCGATTGCGTCCGGCCCGTCCGAAATTTCCTTCTCGTAAAAAGAAACCAACGGGGCGTTCCTTATTCTGCACGCAATAATTGCGCCAAAATATTTCAAAGTCTTTCGGGCCGGGGCTTTGAGCGCGACCGGACAGTCATCGCAAGTCCTTGGATTTAATGGCAATCTGCCAGAGCGTTACCCTGCGACTCACTTTGAAGACGAATCCGCGCACCAGAAACGCACTGAAAAATTGTGGGATGCACAATAAAAGGGCGAATCGGGAACGTTCGGCCGGATAGCGCTTCCAACACCCCGCCAAAGCTGGCAACATCGCGCCTTTTTTTACGCGACACCCACGCGATTGCACGTTCAAACACCCGTTCGGTTGTTGATGGGGCGACAGTCTGCTGTGCTGATGCGACAACCCGCCACATGCCACCCGTTTACCGCTCGTAGCGCTGTTGGCTGCCATTGAAACGCTATGCTAGCTTGGCCGCCTCGCCAGGAAGGCCATCCAACAGCAGGAGCGCAACATATATGAGGAACGCACATGGCTGAGGCCACGCCCGCGCTTGAAATCCGCAACTTGCACAAACGCTACGGACAGCTTGAGGTGCTCAAAGGCATCTCGCTGACCGCCCGCGACGGCGATGTGATCTCGATCCTGGGTTCCTCCGGTTCCGGCAAGTCCACGTTCCTGCGTTGCATCAATCTGTTGGAAAACCCGCACCAGGGCCAGATCCTGGTGGCCGGTGAAGAACTCAAGCTCAAGGCTGCCAAGAATGGCGAACTGGTTGCCGCTGACGGCAAACAGATCAACCGCCTGCGCTCCGAGATTGGTTTTGTGTTTCAAAACTTTAATTTGTGGCCGCACATGAGCGTGCTCGACAACATCATCGAAGCCCCGCGCCGCGTGCTCGGCCAGAGCAAGGCCGAAGCCATCGAAGTCGCCGAAGCACTGCTGGCCAAGGTCGGCATCGCCGACAAGCGCCACGCCTACCCGGCGCAACTGTCCGGTGGTCAGCAACAACGCGCGGCCATCGCGCGCACGCTGGCGATGCAACCGAAGGTGATCCTGTTCGACGAGCCCACCTCCGCCCTTGACCCGGAAATGGTTCAGGAAGTACTTAGTGTCATCCGCGCATTGGCCGAAGAAGGCCGCACCATGCTGCTCGTGACCCACGAAATGGGCTTCGCCCGTCAGGTCTCCAGCGAAGTGGTGTTCCTTCACCAAGGCTTGATAGAAGAGCAAGGATCGCCACAGCAGGTGTTCGAAAACCCGCTTTCGGCGCGCTGCAAACAATTCATGTCCAGCAACCGCTAACGGAGCAACATGCATGCAGAACTATAAAAAGGTCTTCCTGGCTGCGGCCGTCTCGCTGGCGTTCAGCGCCGGTGCCATGGCCGAAACCCTGAAGATGGGCATCGAAGCGGCTTACCCGCCGTTCAACAATAAAGACGCCAGTGGCAACGTGGTCGGCTTCGACAAAGACATCGGCGACGCCCTGTGCGCCAAGATGAAAGTTGAGTGCACCGTCGTCACTTCTGATTGGGACGGCATCATCCCGTCGCTGAACGCGAAGAAATTCGACTTCCTGATCTCGTCTTTGTCGATCACCGAAGAGCGCAAAGGCGCGGTGGACTTCACCGACCCGTACTACTCGAACAAGCTGCAATTCATCGCACCGAAAAACGTCGACTTCAAAACCGACAAGGACTCGCTCAAAGGCAAGACCATCGGTACGCAGCGTGCCACGCTGGCCGGCACCTGGCTGGAAGACACCTACGCGGATGACATCAAGGTCAGCCTCTATGACACCCAGGAAAACGCCTACCTCGACCTGACCTCCGGCCGCGTCGACGCCATCCTCGCCGACAAGTACGCCAACTATGACTGGCTGAAAAGCGAAGCCGGCAAGAACTACGAGTTCAAAGGCGACCCGGTTGTGGAAAGCGACAAGATTGGCATTGCTGTGCGCAAGGGCGATCCACTGCGCGAGAAGCTGAACGCTGCACTGAAGGAAATCGTCGCTGACGGTACCTACAAGAAGATCAACGACAAGTACTTCCCGTTCAGCATCTACTGATCCTGACCTGCGGAACCGGCGCCGTGATGCAACGGCGCCGGCTCCCGACCTTGCCTGCCGCGATTTGAAAAGAAATCCATGATTATCGACCTTTACGGATTCGGCCCGGCGCTCGCCGCTGGCGCGCTGATGACCGTCAAACTGGCTCTCTCGGCCCTGTGCCTGGGTCTGGTGCTCGGTCTGCTCGGCGCCTTGGCCAAGACTTCCCCGTACAAGCCGCTGCAATGGCTTGGCGGCTTTTATTCAACCCTGGTGCGCGGCGTCCCGGAATTGCTCTGGGTGCTGTTGATCTACTTCGGTACGGTCAACCTGATGCGCGCGCTCGGCGAGTTTTTCGGCAATCCCGATCTGGCACTCAGCGCCTTCGCCGCGGGCGTCATCGCGCTCGGTTTGTGTTTCGGCGCCTACGCCACGGAAGTGTTTCGTGGCGCAATCCTCGCCATTCCCAAAGGTCACCGTGAGGCCGGCGTGGCCCTGGGCCTGTCGAAATGGCGGATCTTCACCAAGCTGATCATGCCGCAGATGTGGCGCATCGCCCTCCCGGGCCTGGGCAACCTGTTCATGATCCTGATGAAAGACACCGCGCTGGTGTCGGTGATCGGCCTGGAAGAAATCATGCGTCATGCACAGATCGGCGTGACCATGTCGAAACAGCCGTTCACCTTCTATATGGTTGCCGCGCTCATGTATCTCGGCCTGACGGTGGTGGCGATGACCGGCATGCACTTCCTGGAAAAACGCGCCGCCCGCGGCTTTGCGAGGAGCGCTCAATGAACTGGGAAGTCATCATCAAGTGGCTGCCAAAACTGGCGCAGGGCGCGACCTTGACCCTGGAACTGGTGGCCATCGCCGTGATCGCCGGCCTGTTGCTGGCGATTCCGCTGGGCATCGCCCGCTCTTCGAAGCTGTGGTACGTGCGTGCTTTGCCCTACGCCTACATCTTCTTTTTCCGCGGCACACCGTTGCTGGTTCAGTTGTTCCTGGTCTATTACGGCCTGGCGCAGTTCGACGCTGTGCGTAACAGCCCAATGTGGCCTTACCTGCGCGATCCGTTCTGGTGCGCAACGGTAACCATGACCCTGCACACCGCGGCGTACATCGCCGAGATCCTGCGCGGCGCGATTCAAGCGATCCCACCGGGCGAGATCGAAGCGGCGCGTGCCCTGGGCATGTCCAAGCCCAAAGCGATGTTCTACATCATCCTGCCGCGGGCAGCACGCATCGGCCTGCCGGCCTACAGCAACGAGGTGATATTGATGCTCAAGGCCAGCGCCCTGGCCAGCACCGTCACCCTGCTTGAATTGACCGGCATGGCCCGCACGATCATTGCTCGCACCTACCTGCCGGTGGAAATCTTCTTCGCCGCTGGCGTGTTCTATCTGGTGATGGCTTACGTGCTGGTGCGCGGCTTCAAGCTGCTGGAGCGCTGGCTGCGCGTCGATGCCTGCCAAGGGCGCTGAAACTTCCCACGTGCTGACGGGCGAGGACTTACTCGCCCGCTTCACGACACTGGATACTTTTCTGACAGCGCATCAGGCGTTGTGGAAACCTCGACCGTTCACTCATCTGCAGCTTCCCTGGGAAGCGTCCTACCCGGAGCTGGCCTCATGGCTGCGCGGGCGGTCGCTGCAAGAGGCGGAAAATGCGCACAACCACCCTGCCAATCTTGCCGATGCGCCGGAGCCGTTCGCCTCATTGGCGGCGTTGTCGGCTGAATTGAGCGAGGTCGGAGAGTTACCCGGGCATGCGCTGGAAGCTGCAAGCCAGCGCTTGAATGTGGATGTACCAGGGCGCAAATGGCAGCAGATCGAGGCGTTCGGCAGTCGACTGTCCTTCGCATCGCAACCGACGCATTGGCTGGACTGGTGCTCCGGCAAGGGACACTTGGGGCGGCGCCTGCTGAGCACCGGGCAACAACTGACGTGCGTTGAGTACGATCCGGCGCTGGTTGCCAGTGGTCAGGCGCTGAGCCAGCGTCATCAATTAAATGCGCGTCATGTTGAACGGGATGTTCTGGCGGCAGATGCTTCAGCCGTATTGAACGCCCGACACACTCCGGTTGCCCTCCACGCCTGCGGCGATCTGCATGTGCGACTGATGCAACTGGCCAGCGCCGCCGGTTGCCGACAAATGGCAATCGCCCCGTGCTGCTACAACCGGATCAATCGCACGGAATATCAGGCGTTATCCCTGGCCGGCTCGGGATCGCTCCTACGGCTCTCGCTAGAAGATCTGGCGCTACCGATGAGCGAAACTGTCACCGCCGGTGCACGAGTCCGACGCCAACGCGACATCTCCATGGCACGACGCCTTGCCTTTGACTTGCTGCAACGGCAACTGAGCGGCATCGACCAATACCTGCCCACCCCTTCGCTACCCAGCGCCTGGCTGGAAAAAACCTTCGCCGATTACTGCCGCGAGCTGGCAGCGCTCAAACAGTTATCCACAATCGGTCCGCAGGATTGGCCAGCGCTAGAGGCGGCCGGTTGGCAGCGGTTAGCCGAAGTTCGCAACCTGGAATTACTCCGCGGATTATTCCGACGACCACTCGAGCTTTGGCTAAATCTGGATCGAGCACTTTTCCTCGCCGAACAGGGATACGTCGTGCGCCTTGGCACCTTCTGCGATGCGCCACTCACACCGCGCAATTTGCTGCTGCTCGCCGAACGCGCTTAAAACACCCCAGCCTGTGGATAACTCTGTTGATGGAAATCTTCTGGATCCAATATCCACGCCTGTTTCGTGGCTTTAACACTGCTGGTCATTTTTTGTTCACATGAATAAATAACCAGTAAAACAGGGATTTGCGAACAAAATGAGAATGCGTTCACAAATACTCGCACTTGAGCGCGGGCACGCCGATCAGTTGTGCATAAGCTTCCATTCAAAACGGCATAAATCACCTAATACGAAGCAGGTCTGACAAAAAAGTCGCCGCCTCAGGGTAGGAATACAAACCTTGAAAGTGCCTGTTTTCAAGGGTGGAAACCCAGAGATAACGCCTTCGTTGAGCCTGATCCTGCACCCGCATAAAAATAGTCTGAATTCAGGGGTTTACAGATTTAACCCAATCGCTATAATCGTCGCCCACACGCCGGTATAGCTCAGTTGGTAGAGCAACTGACTTGTAATCAGTAGGTCCCGGGTTCGACTCCTGGTGCCGGCACCATACAAAACGAAGCCCCTGCAGAAATGCAGGGGCTTTGTTGTTTCTGGCGTGTTTATATTTTTGGCAACGCCAAACCTTCAGTAGAAACAGCCCCCCTTCCCTCGCACACTTCGACTGACTCGCCACACCTCTTCATACAATCCCCGAAAGCACCGCTTTGCCCTAAAGGTTCAGATTTCCATTTATGGCAAATTATGAGCTGGCAATAATTATGGCGTGCTCATCAAAGCTGTAATTGCATAAGCGGCATTTTTCAGTGCCCAGAACTGGCTGAGGAGCTTTGATGGTGGAGTTAGGCTGCGAGGCATTCATTACGAAAAAGCCCCTGCAGAAATGCAGGGGCTTTGTTTATTTCCGGTCTTAAGCAGGATGCAAATCCCGCAACGCTTCAGGATGCTGACTCGCAACACGCAGCAGGGTTTGCGCCGCGCCCGTCGGCTGCCTGCGGCCTTGCTCCCAATCCTGCAACGTCCGCAAACTCACACCGATCAGCTTGGCAAACGCGCTTTGGGAAACGCCCACCTTGGCACGAGCTTCTGCTGCTGCAGAAAGCGGCACATGAGTTACCCGCGCGGCTTTTCTTTCTTTCATTTGACGCACAGAGCCCAGCAAGTCCTGCTGGAATTGCTCCAGTTCATTGGCCATCGCTGATTTCCTCCTTCAATTGCTTAAGGAAGGCTGCGGGCAAGTTGTCGAATTTTGCCTTGGCGTAGGCAATGAGCAACCCAATTGAGCCTTCAGAAAGCGCGTTGTAATAAATGACCCGCGTACCACCTCGCTTACCCATGCCGTTGCGAGTCCGGCGCACCTTGCGCAAACCGCCACTGCCAGGCACGACATCACCAGCCAATGGATTTGCAGCAAGCCAATTTATGAATTCATGGCGTTCACCATCGACCCATATGGCGTTGGCATAGCGCTTGAAAATTTCCGTTTCGATGATTGTCTACATGAATCCGACTATACGGCTATGCCGTATAAACGAACGATAAACGTTTTCCGACGACGTGGTGAATATCCTGAATGCACCAACAGAAAGCCATTGAGGTAAATTGCCTTCCCTACGGCGAGGGCTTTTTGCGTTTCAAACCTGACTGACCTCAAACACAAACGAAATCCTCCTCTGGCTCGCGCTCCAAACATATCTCAGATGCTTGCCCTGCTTCGGAATCGAAACCGCCGGTGGCCGGAACGCGGCGACGCATTCGTGCCCGGCCAATCGAACGCTGTTGTAAAGCAAACCCCAGGATTGGGCTTCACGTAGCTGCCGGGCAAATGCCTGAGAAGGACCGTAGGCATCGGGATCAGGATTGTGCAGATTCGGATAGCCATGGCGAATGTCGTGCAGCGGTTTGACCACTCGGTTGACGTAGGTGCGCATGGTCAATTCGAGGTTTGCTTCGTTGGTGGCTGCGAGAAAGCGTTCCTGGTGATAACAGGTTTCGGCGATAGCCGCGGCCTGGCTGCTGGCGGCGTAGTAGACGCCGAAGGTGCCGTCGGTGAAGCGGCTGCTTTTGCCGATGTGCGTGAACGCAGCCATCACCGGGGTCGATCCGGGGCCTGAGAGCCGGTCTTCCGGGCGCACCCGATCAAGGACTCCCGCCTGGGCGATCAGACGATCGTTGGTCAGCGCTTCGAGGGCGTAGGCAATTTCCAGGTCTTCGGGATCGAGTACGTCTTCGAACAGCGCAATTGGCGGGAAGCTGCTGTTAACGATCCGGTAGGCACGCGGCCAATGCGGATCAGCCAGGGCTGGCGCGCTCAACCGCGCACTCCATCGAGATAGCGTCGTACATCGGCGATATCGACCACGCGTCCGGCCAGCATGTAGTCCAGAGCGGTTTGCCCATTAAACGGCGCGGCAGTGTTCGGGCTGCTGACCCACGTATAAGCGCGTTCGCGGCTGTTGCTGAAGATGATGCTCAACGCCTTGTGAATGCCCATCAGGTAGGAGATGCGCTCAAGGGTGTCGTGGGGTAGGCGAACGTTTGGCGGCAGGTGTTTGTACTTGTAGAACGTGGTGTTGCCGACACCGCCGAGCAATGTGCGTTGCTGCTCGGCGTTGCAGCCCCACCGCTCCATGAGGTTGAAGAAAAACTTCAGCGCGACACGGCCTGCTTCGGGGGCGTCAAGTTGTTCGCGCGGGTTGAGGGCCGGGGTTGAGGTGGGCATAACCGCCTCCATTGATAGCTGACATGATTTCAAGACTAGTACAGATACGGATTTTTTCCCTCATTTAATCCGTACACGTATTTTTTTACTCTTCTATCAAGAAAGTTAAAAACGGCGCGAATTGTTATTTCCAGTGAGTATTTTTTGACCCCAATCACCCCCGAGTCATCAAAAACCCCGATCCTGTGTCAGCTTCCAGCCATCGGCGGGGACATCAATTCGCTACTAAACCCGCGACAACTATGCTCAGGTGCAGGAATATAGCCGGCATATGGCGCCGGACCGGTCGTCTCGTAAATAACAATACCCAGCCCACTTCAGAGGGCATTACCCATGGATAGCAGAACCTTACGCAACCTCATGCGCATCGCGCAGACCGGCTCGTTGTCGGCCGCAGCCGAGCATTCGTGCCTGACCGTGCAGGCATTGGCCGCGCAGTTGAACAAGGTCGAAGAGCAATTCGGTTTCCGCTTGTTTCGTCGCTCCAACAAAGGGCTGACGCTGACGCCGCAAGGCACCGAGCTGACGCCTTATATGGACAGAGTGCTGATTGCCACGCGACAGATGGAAGAAAAAGTCGAGGCGCTCAAAGTGCCGGGGCAACGCACGTTGAAGGTTGCGTTGAACAACACGTTGTCGCCTGACTTCAATCGGCGAATGATCGGACGCCTGATTGAGGTGTTTCCCGATTATCAGATGGAATTCAGCTATGCCGAGTCGATGGAAAACCTCAGCAAGCTAAAAAATGAAGACTTTGACCTCGCGGTGCTGATCGGCCCGCAGCGTCCGGGTTTGCCGAGCATTGTCCTGCCGGATGTGCAGGTGCAGGTGGTCGGCGCGCATTGTGGGCAGGAGAACGATCCGCTGACGTTGCTGGGCAACAAGTTTCAGGTGCGTCCTGCGGAAGATTGTCCGTATTCCCACAGCTTCCTGCGTTTTCTCGACGCCGGACTGGGCAATCACGAGAACGGTCAACGCATGGTCTACTCCTGCAGCGAGACCCTTACGCTGTCGCTGATCACGCAGATGGATGCAGTTGGCATGGTCTCCCGCGAGGCCGCGCAGAAGAACGGCCTGACGATCTTCCCCGGTTTCGAGGATTTCCTTGAGGTGCGGCTGGCGATCAACAACCCGGACCTGTCGAACCAGGCGTTGAGCGACGTGGTCGATCTGCCGTTACATGAACGAGCCGAGCGCAATGTACGCAGCCGTCCCAACCGCCACACTGAGAAAGAGGTTTTTGCTGAAATACGCACATAACAACGTCGGAATCGCAGCATAGAACTCCGGGCGATCGAGCTGTATGTGCTGATCCTTGATCAACAAGGGCGTCAGGCTGATCGCAGCGACGATCGCCACTGGCAGGTATTCCAGCGCGCGCGCGATAAACGGCGGCCAGTGATCGGTGTTGATCTGCAAGGGCAATGCCCGTGGCAGGAAGGTCACGGCCATCATCAGCGCGACCACCAGAATCAGGAACGTTTGGTCAGGCATACACCCACTCCGCAGCCCACAAACGTGGCGATAAACACATTAAACGGCGAGCTGCCGACCAGGCTCAGTGCGCCCATGCAAACCACAGCAGCCGCGGCGGCGATGAGTTTGTTGCGGGTGTTGCACAGCGAAACCAGCACGTAGAGCATCATCGCCGTCAGTGCGTAGTCGAGCTGATATTTGATCAAGTGCGCCGCGTACTGGGCACAGACCGCGCCGAGCAAGCCACCGAGCACCCACGAGGTGTGGCAGAACAGGTTGAAACCAATCAGATAACGCACGTTGACCGGCGCGCCGGTGCCGAGTTTCACGCTGTGGAAAGCAAAGGATTCGTCGGTCAGGCCACCGGCGTAGCACCATCGCTCCATGCGACTGAGCCCTAAGGCACGCAGGGCTTTTGCCATGTACACCGACATCAACATGTGCCGCGCATTGATCAGGAATGTGGTCAGCACAATGGTGGTCAGCGAAGCACCGCTGGAGATCAGCGCCAACGCGGCAAATTGCGAAGCGCCGGCATAGACGAACAAGCACATCGCCACGGGCAGCCACATTGGCAGCCCCGCGTTGACGGCCATCAAGCCGAATACGAACGCCACCGTGAAATACCCGGCGACCACCGGGCTGGCTTCGGCTAATGTACGCGACGGCTGATGGTTGACCATCAGCGGCGCACTGCCGGACGTTTCATTCATAGATCCCTCTCAAATGTCCGTTCGCCGTGAGGCTCGCAAAAACCCTGGGCAGCCCAAAAACGCTTGCCCGCGAGGTTAGCATCGTCGACGAACAGAAACATCCGCAACACACCGACACGTTTCATGTCGGATGACGCCGCTTCAACCAGGCGTTGACCGACGCCCTGACTGCGATAGAGCGGACTGACCGCCAGATGATTGATCGTGCCGCGACTGCCGAGCATTCCGCCCAGCACTGCTCCTACGATCTCGCCGGCCACGTCGAAGGCCAGAAAGGCCGTGGTGGTTTTCTGGATTAATACGCCGCGCAGGCACTTGGCGTCCTGCCATTCGCAGAAGGACACTTCGTCGAACTGGCGGAAGAAGCGCTCCATGCGCTGCGCATCCTTGGCCGTGGCGCGCCGCAGCAGCACCGGCGTCGAGCACTCGACGCCGTCGATTGGGGTGATCTGATTAGCGAACAATGTCGAAAGCGGTCCCGGGCCGCGAGAAGGAAATCGCCAGAATCTGCCGGTACGCCATGGCATGGGTGTGCGAGTTGCGCGCCGGGGTCACGTAGTGGCGCATGTCGCGGTCGAGGAAGTAGGTGGTATCGAGAATTTCCTGGTAAGTGGTCGACGCCAGTTGATGCTCGTGGATGTCGTACAAACGACTCTCTGCACCCTCGACATTGTTGCGGCCCCAGAAGTGCACACCGCTGAACGGATAACCGTCGCAATGAATCCCTTCGGGAGTGATTTCCAGCTGTTTGCCGGGTTTGATCTCGATGCGAATTTGATGGATCTGGCACTGCCAGATTTCATCGTGCAGCTCTTCCGGCAATACGCTTTTGTACACCTCAAAGTCGGTGTCGATCAGGCTGCGCATCACCGGCGACGAAATCACTTCATCGGAAAAGTCCTGGAAGTGCCTGACCAGACCGCCGACATAGGCGTTGTTTTCCTTGGACTGCACGTACGCGCGATGTTCGAGCTGCTTCAGTTCGCGAGTCTTGGGGTTGTACTCAAAATCACTGTAACGACGGAAACGCATGCCGGCTTCGGCCTGACCGTAGTAACTGTCAGGTTCCATGTTTTCCCAACTTTTGGTCAGTCTGACGAAGTCGGCGAAATGACCGTAGAGATTGAAGTCACCACCCTGGACGTTGACGTATTTGTCGCGCCGTAGCGATTCGCCCACTTCTCTGTTCAAAACGATCATTACCAAATTCTCCGCTGCATTGAGCGGCCTAATCTATTAGGTGCAGAATTTGCGTCCATGAGAAAGAATTTCAGGCATTTAAAGCGCTGTTTGAAACGGGGTTTGAAGCGACTGAAAAACAACTTTTACATGACAAAAAAACGGGTTTTTTCCGGTTTTTTATAAAAATCCGTCGAAAAAAAACCCCGAAACAGTCGGGGTTTTTCTCAAACTTCTTACACCTGATCGTTCATCAGAAGATGTTGATCGGGTAGTCCACGAATACACGCAGCTCGTTGCCGCTGACGTTGTACTCGCTGGATTTCTGCGAAACACGCAGGATCGAGCTGCGCAGTTTCACGCTCAGGTCTTTGGCCGGGCCACTTTGCACGACGTACTTGAACTGGTTGAAGATTTCGCGCTCGGTGCCGCCTTCGCTGGTGGACGTGGTGATGTTGTCGCCACGCACGTAAGCGAAGTTGTAGCTCAGGCCGGGTACGCCGAATGCGCCGAAGTCCAGACCGTAGCCCAACTGCCAGCTGCGCTCGTCTTCAGCGTTGAAGTCGGACCAGTAGGAGTTGGCCAGGTAGATGGTGTTGCCACCGTCGCCGACACGGTTCTGATCTTTCTGATAGCCGCCGTAGGCGTAGCCCAGGTTGCTGTCGCCGGTGGAGCGCTGGTGCGCCACGGTGAACGAGTGCGGGCCAGTGGCGAAAGTCGCTGCCAGGCTCCAGATCTTGTTGTCGTCGCCAGTTACACCGTTTTCGCGGACATAAGAGTTGTCCAGCTTGGTGCGATAACCGTTGAAGTCCAGGGTCAGCGACTGATCCTTGTTGAACGGCAACACGTAGTTGGCGTTCACGTATTGTTTCTTCAATACGTCTTCAACGTCGGAAGCGTACAGCGCACCTTTGAAGCGTTCAGTGAACTGGTAGCTACCACCTAAAACGTTGATGGACTTCAGACCACCGCTGTCACGGCCTTCATCGCTCTTGCGCGATTCGGCGGTGAAACGACCGGCGTTCAGTTCCAGGCCTTTGATCTCTCTGGAAGTGATCAAGGTACCGGTGTAGCTTTCCGGCAGCAGGCGGGAGTTGTCGTAGTTCAGCACCGGCAGGGCCGGCATCTGGTCGCCGTAGGTCAGCACGGTGTTGGAGAAGCGGAATTTCACCGCTGCGCCGGCCTTCGCTATGTCATGGTTCGCGCGACCGTCATTTTCTTGCTTGAAGAAATCGATACCACCGGCGCCGCTACGGCCTTTGCCGCCATCCAGACGCAGTGCGTACAGACCGAAAGCGTCCACGCCGACACCGATGGCGCCTTGAGTGAAACCGGACGAGAACGTACCGATGGCCGCTTGGCCCCACTCCGCTTTGTCGTCGTTACCGTCTTTGTAATCACGATTGATGTAGGCGTTGCGCAGCAGCACTTTGAGGCTGCTGTCTTCTTGAAAACCCTTGGATTCGGCCTGGTCGTTAGCCATGGCCTGTGTAGCGCTCAACATCCCCAGAGCGATCAGGCTGATTCGCTTGTTCAACATTTTATTTTCCTTATTTCGGGTTGAAACGCGCTGTGTCGAACGGCTGAAACGGCGCTATTGCGCTCTTTTTTCACCCCGAAACAAAAAGGCCCGCCCACGACAAAGTCATGGCGGGCCTTTTTATTATTTTTGAGTCATGGCGGTTGGCCACAGGCGTTGGGCCGAATCGTAGCCGCGCCCTTAACATTGTGTCAATTTCAAGAATCGTCTTTAAATAGGCGAAAATCGTCTAAGAAACGTAAATTTCCCGCTCACTCCTTGCACGGAAATGCGTTAACCCAGTGAATCCCGCGCATATCAAGCACAACCGTCAAGACCACAAAACGCAGAAGACTCGCCAGTACCATCACTGCGAATCGCCTGACCTAACCAATCGGCAAAGGCCTGCGGCTTGCCCAGCCAAGGGCTGATATCGATAAGCGTGTAGTGGCCGTCATGTTCCAACGCGAGCGTCGGGAATCCCTGCCCGCCCAACTGAGCCAGCAGTGCGCGACTGGCTTTTATATGTTGCTCGGTATCCACGGATTTAAGCGCGGGCTGAAAGATTTCCTCGACGTAGCCCAAGTCACTTGCGAGCTCCAGAAGGACAGATTCATCGGCAATCCGCCGCCCTTCCACGTAATGCGCAGCCTGCAAACGCCCGAGCACCTCCAGACCACGGCCGTCGATTGCCTCTGCCGCCAAAACGGCAGCGATCGGTGGTGTCGAGTCAAAGACGGCCGTGTGATCGCGCAGCAAGCCGTCGAAATACGCGTCGCCAAAAGGCTGCCCGGTGTATTCGGCAATGCGCCGATCGTGGGGCATGACGTAATTGCGCAACTGCGGTGAAACGCCTTGGCGGTTGGCGCCGCTCATCATCCCGCCCGCATGAGCGCTCACCGGCAGCACGAGTTGCGCCGCTTCCACCAGCGGTTTGGCGCCATAGCACCAACCGCACAAAGGGTCGTATATGTAGTGAAGGACCATCAGAAAACTCCGGCATAAATGTGGGAAAAATTGATGCCGGCAGACTAGTACTCAAGCCAATGCGGAAAAACGCCGGAATGGCTCTCAGACTGTTTCGTGAATCGGGCGAATTGTCCGAACGGTCAGGGTGTATCGAAACCGACACAAATGGAAACAATCGCGCAAGGGAACTTCTCAGGAATAATTAACGGAAGCAAATGCAAAGCATTACCATTCACGCGTTTGATTTTTCCCAACCTTCCGGATGCGCTTTTCAATGCCTGCCCCGTTCCGTCTTACGCCCATCACCCTTGGGCTTTCTGCTTTGCTGTCCAGCGGTTTTGCCTACTCCGCGACCGAATTACCCGCCACCGCCATCAGCGCTGAAACGCAAGCCGATGATCCGCGCGTCAAGGTCAGCAACACCGCGACCCGTACCTCGACCCCGGTGCGTTATGTGCCCCAGGCCATCGATTCGATCAAAACGTCGAACGTCGCCAATTACGGCACCAACAACATCGGCGATGCCCTGAGTGGCATGCCCAACGTCAGCAGCAGCGCCGACACCCGCTTCGACAGTTTGCGTATCCGCGGCTTCGACGCCAGCAACGACTTCTATCTGGACGGCATTCGCGACGACAGCCAATACAAGCGCGACTTGCACAATATCGAACGCGTCGAAGTGCTCAAAGGCCCGGCGGCCGTGTTGTACGGCCGCGGCAGTCAGGGCGGGATCGTCAACCGCGTGAGCAAAGCGCCTGAGGCCGGCCGCCGCTCGACCATCGAAGCCCAGGGCGGCAGCGAAGATCTGCGCAGCCTGTATGCCGACCTCAGCACCGACCCGAGCGAGAACATCAGCCTGCGCCTGAACATGGGCAACATGGATGAAAACAGCTTTCGCGACGGCGTCAGCGGTAACCGCCAACTGTTCGCACCGTCGATGAGCTGGCAACTGACGCCCGACCTGAACTGGCTGGTGCAATACGAATACAGTCGCTACAACCGCACCCCCGATCGCGGTATTCCGGGCGTGAATGGCCGGCCGGCCGATGTCGGCCGCGACACCACCTACGGCAACGATCACGACTTCATCGACGACAAGTCGCAATCGCTGCGCTCCAGACTCACTTACGACATCAACGACAACTGGCAACTGCGCCAGACCCTCGGCGTGTTCAAGCTCGACAGCGATTTCGACAACACCTACCTCACCGGTTACACGCCCGCGACCAACAAGGTCACGCGCCAGCACTGGCAGCAGGATCTGACCACCCGCAACGTCTACAACACCGTCGAACTGGAAGGTGGCTTCGATACGTTTGGCCTTGAGCATCGTTTGCTGACCGGTATCGAAATCGGCAGCCAGCGCCGCGATCCGACGTTGTACAACGCCGCCACCGGCAGAACGCCAGGCGCGCAGCCGGTGCCGTCGCTCGACCTGTTCAACCCGAATCGCGATCTGCGCCACACCGGCGCCATGCAGGTCTCCAGCAGCAGCCACACCGAAGTCGAAAGCCGCGCGGTCTTCGTGCAGGATCAACTGCGTCTGAACGATCAATGGCAACTGCTCGGCGGATTGCGCTACGACACGTTTGATATCGAGTCGACCAACAAGCTGCGCAACATGTCCGAAGATCGCGACAGCCACAGCACCAGTCCGCGCGTGGGCCTGGTCTGGACGCCACTGCAAAATCATTCCTTCTACGCGTCGTGGTCGAAGACCTTCTCGCCTGTGGGCGGCGGCCTGATCGGCATCTCGCCGGGGGCGGCGGGCAACACCAACGACCTGAGCCCCGAGCTGACCAAGCAGAAAGAAATCGGCGTGAAGAGCGACTGGCTCGATGATCGCCTCAGCACCACGCTGGCGATCTATGACCTGGAGCTCTACAACCGTCGCACCACCGATCCCAATGATCCGACCCTGACGGTGATGTCCGGTCTGCAACGCTCGCGCGGGATCGAACTGACCGCTACCGGCAACCTCGTCGGCAACTGGTACGTGCGCGGTGGCGTCGGTATGCAGGATGCGAAGATCGAGAAGGACAATAACGGCCTGGAAGGCAAACGCATCAACAACGTCGCCAAGCACAACGGCAGTCTGTTCCTGACCTGGAAACCGGAGATGGGCTGGTACGGCGAAACCGGCCTGACCCTGGTCGGCCAGCGTTATGCCGATAACGCCAACACCACCGTGCTGCCGGGCTATGGCCGCTGGGATGCGCTGGTCGGTTATCGCTTCAAGGACTGGGATTTGCGTACGGCGTTGAACAACATCACCGATCGCGAGTATTACGCGTCGGCGACCAGCGCCGCGCAGATCATGCCGGGGGCACCGCGTAGCGTGGTGATGACGGGGACCTATTCCTTCTAATCACCTTGAACCCTGCGGGAGCGAGCTTGCTCGCGAAAGCGGTGGATCAGCCAGCGAAGATACTGGCTGGTCTGACGCCTTCGCGAGCAGGCTCGCTCCCACATGAATGGGTATGTACAAAATAACCGTGCAAAAAAAAGCGCCGCCATCCCGGCAGCGCTTTCACCAATCCCTGTTGTTTTCCTTATCCTTCCATCACAGCCCACAACGCTTCCAGTTCGTCCTCGCTGAACAGGTCAGCGGGGTAGCGCTCGATCATCATCCGACGCGGATCGGGTTCCCTGATCTGACGCGTTCCATTGGACCTCAAAAAGTGCGCGACCATCTGGAGCGATTCGCCGTTTACGGCCATGGGATGCAATGTCCGCTCGCTGACTACGTTCACTTCGGCGTTCATTTCAGCGCTCTCTCCCCGTTCGTGAGCGGCTACGTTATCCAAGGTTTATGACAGAACTGTTGAAGTTCTCCTCCCTCCCTAGTGCACCGGGACAAATACAAGAGCTGTGCCAAAGTTTGCGATTTGTCGACAAGCGGATACAAAAAGGCCCGCAGTCCTGTCGGGCTGCGGGCCTCTATATGCACATAGCGAGCTAATCATTGCTCGGCTGTTTTGCCAATCAGCTCAAGCTGTTACGACTCAACTCACTCTTTGTGCGGCGCTGGCTGCTGTTGGGTAAGGCAGTGAATATTGCCGCCACCCAGTAACAGTTCGCGGCCCGGCACCATCACCACTTCATGCTGCGGAAACAGGTTCTGCAGAATTTCCCGGGCCGGGGCATCCATTGGATCGTCGAAGCTCGGCGCGATGATGCCGCCGTTAACGATCAGGAAGTTCACGTAGGAACCGGCCAGGCGCACGCTCGGATTACGCTCCTGCGAGCCATCCACCGGATCGACGCCGGCGCACTCTTCTTCGGTCGCATACAGCGGCCCCGGAATCGGCATCTTGTGCACCGTGAACGGGCGACCCTTGGCATCGGTGCTGTTTTGCAGCACGTTCATTGCCGCCTGGCAGCGCGGGTAGTTCGGGTCTTGTGGGTCATCGGTCCACGCCAGCAACACTTCACCCGGACGCACGTAGCAGCAGAAGTTATCCACATGGCCGTCGGTTTCGTCATTGAACAAACCGTCTGGCAGCCAGATGATTTTATCCACAGCCAGATTGTCGCTCAGCACCGCTTCGATCTCTTCGCGCCCCAGATGCGGGTTGCGATTGCGGTTGAGCAGGCACTCTTCGGTGGTGATCAACGTGCCTTCGCCGTCGACATGAATCGAACCGCCTTCAAGTACAAAACCTTCAGTGCGATAGCGCGGGCTGCGCTCGATCTCGAGGATCTTGCCGCCAACCTGCGAATCGCGATTCCACGGCGCGTACAGACCACCGTCGAAGCCGCCCCAAGCGTTGAAGTCCCAGTTCACACCGCGCACTTCACCGTTGTTATTGATGACGAATGTCGGGCCGCTGTCGCGTACCCAGGCGTCATCGCTGGACATCTCGACCACGCGGATATTCGGCACGTCGAGGCGCGCGCGGGCGTTTTCGTACTGGCCGGCGGACACGGCAACGGTCACCGGCTCGAAACGGGCGATGGCTTTGGCCACCACCGCGTGTGCGGCCTGCGCCGGTTTGCCGCCCAGACGCCAGTTGTCCGGGCGCTCGGGCCAGATCATCCAGGTCTGGGTTTGTGGCGCCCACTCGGCCGGCATGTGGAAGCCGTCGGCGCGTGGGGTACTTTTCAATGTGGTCATCGGGATCAGGACTCCAGGGAACCGTCGAGGGTTTTCAACGCGCCGTACAGATTCGGCCGGCGGTCGCGGAATGAACCCCACGCGCTGCGAATATGTTCCAGCTCGTCGAGGTTGAAAGTGTGCACAAGAATACCTTCTTCGGTTTTATTCAGCTCCTGCACTTTTTCGCCGAACTGGTTGGCGATGAACGATGAGCCGTAGAAGGTGATGTCGTAGCCATCCTGTTCTTCGTTGCCAATACGGTTGCTGGCGATCAACGGCATCAGGTTTGCGCCGGCATGCCCCTGCTGCACGCGCTGCCAGTGATCGCGCGACGAAATAGTCTTGTCGTGCGGCTCACTGCCGATCGCGGTTGGATAGAACAGGATTTCCGCACCTTGCAGGGCCATGCTGCGTGCAGCTTCCGGGAACCACTGATCCCAGCAGATGCCCACGCCGATTTTCGCATAACGGGTGTCCCACACCTTGAAGCCGGTATCGCCCGGGTTGAAGTAGTACTTCTCGTGGTACCCCGGGCCGTCCGGAATGTGGCTTTTACGATAAATCCCGAGGTTGCTGCCATCGGCATCGATGATCGCAATGCTGTTGAACCGCGCACGCCCGGCCAGCTCGTAAAAGCTGATCGGCAACACCACTTGCAGTTCTTTGGCGATTTTCTGGAAATGCTTGATGGCGACATTCTCTTCAACCGTCGTGGCCAGTTGCAGATAGTCCGGGTTGGGCTTCTGGCAGAAGTACGGCGCTTCGAACAATTCCTGGATCAGGATGATCTGCGCACCTTTGGCAGCGGCTTCGCGCACCAGTCTTTCGGCAATGTCGAGGTTGGCTTCCAGATCCCACGAACAGGCCATCTGAGTGGCGGCGACGGTAACGGTACGGCTCATGAATCATCTCCGGGCAAGTGCTTTGAAGGTCGAGGATTCGACCGAAGAGAAAAAACGCACGCACCGGACAGCCATCGCCATGCCGGAGCAATGGCGACTTTATAGCCGATAAATATCGGCTATAAAAGCTTTAAAAAAGTATTTCGTCTGAAATGATAAGATTAATACCGATACAAATCGAACTTACAATCCGAAAAAAATGTGGGAGCGAGCCTGCCCGCGAACGCGATGTGTCAGTCACTGAAAAGGTCGACTGACACACCGCTTTCGCGAGCAGGCTCGCTCCCACAGCGGATTTGCAGGGTTTACAAGCCTTCGGTAAGCACCCGATCGAGCATGTCGACGAAGAAATCCACACTCTGACGCGATGTCACCATCGGCGGTTTGATCTTGAGAATGTTCAGGTCATCGCCGGTCGGCTGCATGAAAATCCCCAGCTCGCGCAGGCGATCACACAGCAACGTGGTCTCTTCAGTCGCCGGCTCCAGCGTCTCGCGATGACGGATCAGTTCCACACCCAGATAGAAACCGGACCCATGCACCGCACCGACCAGCGGATGTTTATCGATCAACGCTTCGAGCCGCGCCTTGAAATGGCCACCGACTACCTGAGCGTTCTCCCAGAGCTTTTCTTCTTCCATCACATCCAGCACGGCCATGCCGATCTGGCAGCTCACCGGACTGCCGCCGGCCGAGGAGAAGAAGTAACCCTCGGCTTCCAGGGCCTCGGCGATTTCCCGGCGGGTGATGACCGCACCCAGTGGCTGACCGTTGCCCATGCCTTTGGCCATGGTGATGATGTCCGGCACTACGCCCTGCTCTTCGACACCCCAGAAGAAATGGCCCATGCGCCCGTATCCAACCTGCACTTCGTCGGCAATGCACACGCCGCCCTGCGCGCGCACCAGCGCATACACCTGCTTCAAGTAACCCGGCGGCAGCGATATGCCCCCGGCATTGCCGTACACCGGCTCGCAGATGAACCCGGCCAATTGGCGTTTCTGTTCGGCGATTTTTTCCAGATGATGTTCGACGCTGCGCACGTAGTCCGGCGCCGAATCGAGGCCGCGGAATTCGCCACGATACGTGTTCGGTGCCGGCACCGGATGCACCCAGTCCGGACGGCTTTCGAGGGCTTTCGGGTTGTCGGCGATCGAGGTCGACACCGCATCGGCACCGATCGTCCAGCCGTGATAAGCCTCCAGCACGCTGATCATGTCGCGACCGCCGCTGTAGGCCCACGCCAGACGAATCGCCAGGTCATTGGCTTCGCTGCCGCTGTTGACCAGAAACACCCGATCCATCCCTTCCGGTGCCAGTTTCAGCAAGCGTTCGGAAAATTCGGCCACCGCCGCATAGTTGAACCGCGAGTTGGTATTGAGCAGCGACCACTGACGGGCCGCGACTGCCGCCATGCGTGGATGGCCGTGACCGAGCACCGCCACGTTGTTGAGCATGTCGAGGTACGAACGGCCCTGCATGTCGATCAGGTGATTGCGCCAGCCGCGTTCGATGCGTGGCGGATCGACGTAATAATGTTTTTGCGTGCGGGCGAAACTGGCATCTCGGCGTTCGAGCAACGTTTGCGAATCCAGCTCCGGTTCGGCATCGCAGGCCAGTCCCAGCAAAGCGGCCGGTGACGGGCACAACGACTGCCACGCCGGTGCATGGGACGGCGTACAGAACAACGGCGCCTCCAGATCCGCGCCGCGAATCAGTTGCACGCTCAATGGTCCGCTGACCGCACCCAGCACCTGACCTTTGACCAGCGCCGCGCCACTGTGCAGCGTTGGCGCCACCCCCCACAGCCGAACGCTGAGCTGCGGGCCGTCCAGTTGCAATGCCCCGCCTGCCCTTTGATGCAACACGCCGGCAAACGGCGCTTCCACTGCAGTGCCATTCGGCACGCGCAACTCGACGTGCAGCGGGAAGGTATCCGGTTCATCCGCGCTGTCCGGCCGGGTGCGTGACAAACGGTACTGACCATAACGACTCGCCGCCAGACCATGGGCGGCGGCGGCTTCGTTCAGCAGGCGTTGGTCAATGCCCTCCTGCTCCCAGTTGCCGGCCTCGAAATGCGGGCTGAGTACACCGAGATCGATGAGCGCAAATTCACGCCCGACCAGCTCTGGCAACAACGGGGCGAAACCCTCGCTGTTGATTGCCGGCAATGTCTGACCCACCGCACTGAGAATCGCCGCCTCCATCAACGCCAACGGCACTGATGTGGCGACGCGGAAAATCTCCCACTCGTGACTGAGGTTGTCGCGGCTGTAGGTGTTATCCGGATCGATACTGACTTGTTGTTCGCCGCTGAGCACCAGCACCGCTGCACGGGCGACGATCAGCGGCCATAACGCTTGCAGCTCTTCATGTTGCAGCGGATTGACCGCGTGATAGGCCTGAACCGCCGGCAGAATCACAAACGGATCGCCACCGGCATGGTGCAGCAACGCCGCGCAGGTCACTGACAGATCGGTGACACGCCAGGTGCGCACCAGATCGCCGAAGTCGATGACACCCTGCAATTGCCAGTGGCGGTGCGCGTCACGCTGCCAGACCACATTGTCATCGGTGATGTCCATGTGGATCGCCTGCACCGGCAGTTTTTCCAGCAACGGCTGCAAACGGCGCTCGGCCTGCCTGGCGACGTCGGCGATCAACGTGCGTTGCTGCTCGTCCTTGATCACCGGTAGCAAGTGGGCGATCAATGCGCTGGCGTGGCGCGCATCCCACTGCAACGTACGCTCCAGACCTGCATGGTCGAACCCGGCCAAAGCCAGGTCCATCTCACCGCAGAGCCGACCAAACCCGGCGACCACGGCGTGGCCCAGGTGATCGAGGTGCGTCAGCGGCTGGCCTTCGATGTAATCCAGCAGTCGCACATGGACGGCCTCACCGTCGACCTCAAGCGACAGCAAATCCTCACCGCTATTGGCCGCAATCACCCGCGGCACATGCACATCAGAGTGCTCGGCCAGATACTTGAGGCCGGCGTGTTGGGCCTGTAGCTCTACCAGGGCGTAGTCGCCCCGGCAGATTTTCAGTACAAACCGCCCGCGCGCACTGTCAACGCGGTAGTTGAGATCCTGCTGGCTGCCGAGGGCCTGCAGCGTGCCGCTGAGCCCGTAATGCTCGGCCAGCCATTGCGAGGCCTGCGCCTCGCTGACATGCGGGCTGGGCAGACTGGCGCGATGAATCAACGTGGCGAGCGACATGAAACGACCCCTGAAATTTTATTAGGCGCTTATATCGCCATTGCTTCTGGCAAGACGCAACCCCTTATACCGATTCCCGATCCGACCAAGAGGCCAGCGGATTCCCAAGACAGCCATTGTTGATTTTTCCTACAGGATTTTCAGATTGCGTTTCGCTGCAGGCCTCTTCAACCTGTACCGCCTCAAGCCCACCCGTCAGGGTAAACCTCAGCAAAGTGTCTCGGCGCCGCCTCGCACACTCCAATGAAAGCTGCACAACATTGCGCGTCGCTTACGTCGTATGGACTACGCTGGCAGCACTCGCACCAAACCGCACTTTGCGCAAGAATGTCAGCCATCCACTCAACATTTCTGGAAATCCGCATGAATGTAATCACCACCAACTTGCCCGGTGTTCTGATTATCGAACCCAAGGTGTTCGGTGACGAGCGAGGTTTCTTCTATGAGAGTTTCAACGCCAAGGCGTTCAAGGACGCAACTGGCCTTGATACCCAATTCGTGCAAGACAACCATTCGCGCTCGCAAAAAGGCGTGCTGCGTGGCCTGCATTACCAGCTGCAAAATACCCAAGGCAAACTGGTCCGCGTGACGGCCGGTGAAGTGCTCGATGTGGCCGTGGACATCCGCCGCAGCTCGCCGAACTTCGGAAAATGGGTGGCCATGCGCCTGTCGGCCGAAAACCATCGTCAACTCTGGATACCGGAAGGTTTCGCCCACGGTTTTGTGGTGCTGAGCGAGTTTGCCGAGTTCCTCTACAAAACCACTGACTACTACACCCCTTCGGCGGAGCGCAGCATTCGGTGGGACGATCCTGATCTTGGCATCGACTGGCAATTGGACGAAGCACCAAAGTTGTCAGCGAAAGATCAGACGGCAGTGTTGTTCAAGGACGCTGACGTCTTTTCCTGAGGCCGGGCATAATGCGCCTGTCACTACAGGCGCATCCGGCATATGAAACCACCTCTCCCCCGCAGACCCCGCTGGCGCAGCCTCGCCCTGCTGGCATTGTGTCTGGCGCCGCTGCTGTGGCCGCTGGAACATCTGGCCGAGCGCTATTACCGCAGCGAACTGGCCGGACAGAATCGCCAGACCCTCGACCTGTACGTCGCCAACCTGCTGGGCACCCTGCACCGTTATGAAGTATTGCCGCAGATCCTCGGCGACCTGCCAGCCCTGCGCGCCGTGCTCGGAGCGCCGGACGATGGCGTCACCCAAGGCAATGCCAATCGTCTGTTGAAAAACATCTCGGCCCAAACCGGTGCCGAAGTGATGTACCTGATGGACACCTCCGGGCAAACGCTGGCGGCGTCGAATTGGGACAAACACGACAGCTTCGTCGGCCGTAATTTCTCCTTCCGCCCGTATTTCAGCGAAGCCATGGCCGGGCGACTTGGACGGTTCTTCGGTCTCGGCACCACGTCGGCCAAACGCGGTTACTTCTTTGCCGCCGCCGTGCGCAACGGTGAAAAAATCATCGGCGTACTGGTGATCAAGGTCGATCTCGACCACACCGAAAGCCTCTGGGGCAAAACGCCGGAACAACTGCTGGTGACCGACCACAACGGCGTGGTCATCCTTACGTCACGCCCGGAATGGCGCTTTCGCTCGACCCGTGTCTTGAGCGATGCCGAGCGCTTGGCAATCACGGCGATCCAGCCCTACCCGACCCGCGAACCCCGGCCGCTGAATCTCAGCACCGACGCCTGGCTGACACAAACCCACGACATCGCCGAAACCGGCTGGAGCGTCAGCATCCTCGCGCCGCGCACGCTGATTGATCGGCCGGTGCGCACGGTGGTCGCCATCGGCGGCGCCACGCTGCTGGTGGTGATGTTGCTGGTGGGTCTGATGATGCAGCGCCGCCGCCACTATCTGGAGCGAATCGCCTTCGAAGCCAAGGCGCGGCAGGAACTGGAAGGCCGGGTCGCCGAACGTACCAGCGACCTCGAAGGCCTCAACCGTCGTCTGAAGCAGGAAGTGCTGGAGCGTGAACAGGCGCAGCAGGAATTGGTGCGCGCTCAGGACGATCTGGTACAAGCCGGCAAACTGTCGGCGCTGGGCACGATGTCGGCGAGCATCAGCCATGAACTCAATCAACCTCTCGCGGCGATCCGCAGCTACGCCGAAAACGCCGAAGTGTTGCTCGATCATCAACGCACCGAAGAGGCGCGCGGCAACCTCAAGCTGATCAGCGAATTGACCGGGCGCATGGCCTCGATCATCGCCCATCTGCGCGCCTTCGCCCGCCGCGATCGGCACGCCCCGGAAAGCGTTGCCCTGCAACCGGCGCTGGATGATGCGCTGGCCTTGCTGGCCAAACGTCGACGGAGCATGGAAGTCGAGTTGATCCGCGACCTGCCCGCCGCCACCTTGTGGGTCGAGGCCGGGGAAACCCGCCTGCGCCAAGTGCTCGGCAATCTGCTGGCCAACGCCCTCGACGCCCTCACCGAAAAAGGTCCGCCGCGCAAACTGTGGCTGAGTGCCGAATCCACGGCCGATGGCGTCAACCTGTACATTCGCGACAACGGTCCGGGTTTCTGCATGGAAGCCCTCGGCCGCGCCAGCGAGCCTTTCTACACGACCAAGACGCGCACCCAGGGTCTGGGTCTGGGCCTAGCGATTTGTGAAACCCTGATGCGCGCCTTCGGTGGTGAACTGTCGTTCGCCAACCACAAGCAAGGTGGCGCCTTGATAACCCTGCGGCTGCGTGCCGGTGCGCCCGGGGTCAGCCTGCAACCGTCCGAGGATCGAAGTGCATGACCATCGACAATCGCATTCAGGTGGTGTTGATCGACGACGATCCGCACCTGCGTCAGGCCTTGGGCCAGACACTGGATCTGGCCGGGCTGAAAATCCTGCCGCTGTCCGAAGCCAAGGGCCTGGCCGGACAACTGGAACGCGACTGGCCGGGCGTGGTGGTCAGTGACATCCGCATGCCGGGCATGGACGGTATGGAATTATTGAGCGAACTGCACGCTCAGGACCCCGAGCTGCCCGTGCTGCTGATCACCGGCCACGGCGATGTGCCGCTGGCCGTGCAGGCGATGCGCGCCGGGGCGTATGACTTCCTTGAAAAACCCTTCGCCAGCGACGCCCTGCTCGACAGCGTGCGCCGCGCGCTGGCCCTGCGCCGCCTAGTGCTGGACAACCGCAGTCTGCGTCTGGCCCTTAGCGATCGCAACGAATTGAGCACGCGACTGGTCGGCCATTCGCAGCCGATGCTGCGCCTGCGCGAGCAGATCGGGGCGCTGGCGGCGACCAAGGCTGACGTGCTGATCCTCGGCGAAACCGGCGCTGGCAAAGAGGTTGTGGCCCGTGCGCTGCATGACCTGTCGAGCCGTCGCAACGGGCCGTTTGTGGCAATCAATGCCGGTGCGCTGGCCGAATCGGTAGTGGAAAGCGAGCTGTTCGGTCATGAGCCGGGCGCGTTCACCGGCGCGCAAAAACGCCGTATCGGCAAGTTCGAATTCGCCAACGGCGGCACCTTGTTCCTCGATGAAATCGAAAGCATGAGCATGGATGTGCAAGTGAAACTGCTGCGCATGCTGCAGGAACGAGTCGTCGAACGCCTGGGCGGCAATCAACTGATCCCGCTGGATATCCGCGTCATCGCCGCCACCAAGGAAGACCTGCGCCAGGCTGCCGATCAGGGCCGTTTCCGTGCCGATTTGTATTACCGCCTCAACGTCGCGCCGCTGCGCATTCCGCCGCTACGCGAGCGTGGTGAAGATGCATTGATGCTGTTCCAGTATTACGCCGATGAAGCCAGCGCCCGCCACGGCTTGCCACCTCACGAATTGCAACCGGCACAGCGCGCCCTGCTACTGCGCCATACCTGGCCGGGTAACGTGCGAGAGTTGCAAAACGCGGCCGAACGCTTTGCGCTGGGCCTTGAACTGGCGCTGGATAACAGCGGCGACGAGGGCGGCGGCGCCACCGTCCAAATCACTGGCGGCGGGCTCAGTGAGCAAGTGGAAAACTTCGAGAAGTCGTTGATCGCCGCCGAACTGGCACGCACCCACGGCTCGGTACGCAGTCTTGCCGAAGCGCTGGGCATACCGCGCAAGACCCTGCACGACAAACTGCGCAAACACGGCCTCAACTTCGGCGACAGCAGCCATGGGGAGGAGAACGAATGAACCCGGACACTCACTATCTGGAGTCGGTGCTGCATCGCGATATTCCCCTGACCCGGGACATGGGCATCAAGGTACTCGACTGGCAGGCACAGCAGTTGAGTCTGCATTTGCCTTTGGAGCCCAACGTCAATCACAAAAGCACCATGTTCGGCGGCAGTCTCTACTGCGGCGCGGTGCTGGCGGGTTGGGGCTGGTTGCATTTGCGCTTGAAGGAAGAAGGGATCATCGACGGCCACATCGTGATTCAGGAAGGGCAAATCAGTTATCCGCTGCCGGTGACTGGGGATGCGACAGCCATTTGCCCGGCGCCGGATGCGGCGGTGTGGAAGAAGTTTCTGGCGATGTATCAGCGTTACGGGCGGGCGCGGTTGACGCTGAATACTCGGATCGTCAATGCCGGAAGTGATGAGGATGCGGTGACGTTTAGCGGGCAGTATGTTTTGCACCGCTGAAGGTCAAGAGCCCCTAACCCTAACCCTCTCCTGGGGGGAGAGGGGACCGATTGGGGAATGCTTCAAAGATCCACCGACCTGAAAGAACCTTGTTGAATCCATAATCGACTCGATCTTTCAGGTCGATGTACGACGCAACACATCTCGGTCGGCCCCCTCTCCCACTGGGAGAGGGCTGGGGTGAGGGCTTTTCCGGGGCTGGCTCTAACCTCGGGCCAACTCCAACAACCTCGCCCGCCACGCCGCCTTCGCCGGCAGCGCCAGAAAAAACTCATTCAGCAACGATTCCCGCGCCGGATAACAGAACGCCTCGCCCTGCAAATCCAGCACCTCACCGCCCGCGCCTTCCAGCACGCCTTGGGCCGCCGCCGTGTCCCACTGCGAAGTCGGCGCCAGTCGCGGATAGCAATCCGCCGCCCCTTCGGCCAACAGGCAAAACTTCAACGAACTGCCAATATTGGCCAATTGCAGCTCACCCAGGCTCGCGCTCAACCCGGCCAGCAAGCGCTCCTGCTCGGGACTGGAATGCCGACGACTGGCCACCACGGTGAACGCTTCGCCCGGCCCCGGCACGTCACGCACCTGAATCGCAACCGGAGTACCGCCCGCGTCACAGCGCCAGGCACCGAGCTCGGCGCCACCGACGTAGAAACGGCCGTTGGTCGGCATCGACACCACACCGAATACCACGCGACCGTTTTCGATCAACGCAATATTGACGGTGAATTCCTCGCTGCCGCTGATGAACTCCTTGGTGCCATCCAGCGGATCTACCAGCCACCAGCGCTGCCAGCCGGCGCGTATGCTCTGCGCAATACTGGCGTCCTCTTCGGACAGCACCGGAATACTCGGATCCAGCGCGACCAATCCGTCCACAATCACGTGGTGCGCGGCCAGATCTGCAGCGGTCACAGGTGATTCATCGGACTTGGCGGTGACTTCAACGCCTGACCGCCAGAACGGCAAAATTGCCTCGCCAGCCTTCAATGCCAGCGCAATCACTGGCGCCATCAACGGATGGGGAAAGTTCATCAATTGCTCACTCATAGTTGAAAGGCACCGCGCTGGCTCAGCAAATCACGCGCCAGGTACAACGCCGCCAAGGCACGCCCTTCGGTGAATTGCGGATTCAACGCCAGCGCCGACAGTTCACGCAGGTTGACCTTGTCGACCCGCATTTCCTCAGGCTCGTCGCCCTCCAGACGTTCTTCGTACAACTCAGTGGCCAGCACCACCTGAATCTTCTGGCTCATGTAACCGGGTGACAGCGACAGTTCGGTCAGATGCTCCAGTTGCCGCGCGCCAAAACCGGCCTCTTCCTTGAGCTCACGCTCGGCCGCCGCCAGCACGTCTTCACCGGGTTCGATAAGGCCTTTGGGCAGGGACAATTCGTACTCGTCAGTACCGCCGCAGTATTCCTCGACCAATACAGCGTGCTCGGCATCAAGCATTGCCACGATCATCACCGCGCCGTATCCGGCACCCTTGCCCACCAGACGTTCGTAGGTGCGTTCCACACCGTTGGAAAAACGCAGCTTGAGCTCTTCGACGCAAAACAGGCGACTGGTGGCGACGATCTCGCGGGCAAGTACGGTGGGTTTCTGGCGCATGCAAAGCTCCTTGGCGTGAACGCGCTACTATAACGCGGCTTTCCCGATTGTTTACGTCGGATATCTTTCTACCGCTCGAGACGTTGCCATGCCTTCATTACCTTGGTCCGACATCGATACCGTTCTTCTGGACATGGACGGCACGCTGCTGGATTTGCACTTCGACAACCATTTCTGGCTGGAACACCTGCCCCAGCGCTACGCCGAACTGCACGGGGTCAGCCGCGCCATGGCCGAGATGGAGTTGCAGCCGTTGTTCGAGCGCCATGCCGGTCAGTTGCAGTGGTACTGCCTGGATTTCTGGAGCAGCGAACTGAGACTGTCAGTGCGTGAACTGAAGCAAGAGACCGCGCACCTGATCGCCTTGCGCACCGACGCCGACACCTTTCTTGAAGCGATAAAACGCGCCGGCAAACGGGTGATCATGATCACCAATGCGCACCGTGATTCGCTGTCGTTGAAGCTGGAGCGGATTGAACTGGCGCCCTATTTCGAGCGATTGATCAGCTCGCATGACTACGGTTTTCCGAAGGAAAATCCGCAATTCTGGGATGCGTTGCAGGCGGACATCGGCTTCGATCCGGCGCGCAGTCTGTTCATTGATGACACCTTGCCGATTCTGCGCAGTGCGCGGGATTTTGGCGTGGCGCACCTGTTGGCCGTCAAAGAGCCCGACAGCCGAAAAGGTCCGAAGGACACCGCCGAGTTTGCCGCAGTTGAAGACTACCGCGACCTGGTCACAGGCCTCTGATACCGAGTTGCCCTATTCGCGAGCAGGCTCGCTCCCACTTGAAACGCAATCCTATGTGGGAGTGAGCCTGCTCGCGAAAGCGTTATCCGCAATTACTCAGGAATACGCAGCGTCTGCCCCGGGTAGATCTTGTTCACATCTTTGAGCATCGGTTTGTTGGCTTCGAAGATTTTTTGATACTTGTTGGCATCGCCGTAAACACGCAGGGAAATTGCACTCAGCGTGTCACCCGACTTGACCACCACAAACTGTGCAGCAGTCACTACCGGGCCGGTCACAGTGATCTGGTCATCCACACTGCCCACGCCTTCGATATTGCCCACGGCCAGCAGAATTTTCTCTTTCTCTTCCTGACTCGCCACTTCGCCGGTCACCGTGACCTTGTCACCGTCGACCGTCGCTTGAACATTCGGATTGCCCAGCCCGACCTTGCTGATGTGTTCCTTCAATTGCTCACCGGCATTGGCATTGCCCGGGGTCAGCAGATCGATCAGTTTTTCACCGGCTTCTTTCACAAAGCTAAAAAGACTCATGGCGCACACTCCTTGATTTGGGTTCCAGACGTCAAAGCCTAGACCACCGATGACAACCCCGGTTCCAAGCCGACCAATGACCCTGTCACCCCACAAGCGTTAGAATCGCCCACCCCCGCCCACACCCTTCGGAGCGAAGATGGACATCAAGCAGCTGAAATTCCTCATCGCCCTCGACGAAACCCGTCACTTCGGCCAGGCCGCTGCGCGTTGTCACATTACGCAACCGACCCTGTCGATGCGCCTGCGTAGCCTCGAAGAAGAACTCGACCTGCCGTTGGTTAACCGGGGTCAGCGGTTCGAAGGATTCACCGCACCGGGCGAACGGGTGCTGGCGTGGGCACGCACGGTGTTGGCGGCGTATGACGGCTTGCAAGCGGAAGCGGCAGCGTGCCGCGGCAATCTGGTCGGTACATTGCGCATGGGCGTGGTGCCGCTGTCGAGTTTCGATGCGTTGCCGCTGATGCAGCGTCTGCACGGGCAGCACCCGAACCTGCGTTTTGAATTGTCAGCGCTGAGTTCCGAACAGATCCTCGAACAACTGGCGAACAACCGCATCGATATCGGCGTGTCCTATCTTGATCGGCTGGACAGTGAGCGCTTCGAATCCCTGGCGTTCAGCGAAACCCGCATGGGATTGCTGTATGACCAGCGTTTCTTCTCCTTCGGCGAAGCACCGTTAACCTGGGAATCGCTGATCGAACTGCCCCTGGGCATGCTCACCAGCGGCATGCACTTTCGCCAGTCGATCGACCACAATTTCCACAGCCGTGGCCTGACGCCACAGACGCTGCTGCAAACCGATGCCGTGCATCAATTATTACAAGCTGTGCATGGCGGGTTCTGTTGCGCGGTGATGCCGTTGGACGGCGGACTGGAAAACCTCACCGATGATCTGCGTCTGCAGCCGATTGAAAGTGCCCAAACCCTCGCCCGGCTGGGGTTCATCATGCGCCGGGGTGCCCCACGCTCAGCGCTGGCCGAGGCCTGTTTTGCGCTGTATCAAAAATCGCCAGGCGAGTCTTGATCGACGGCATCTATCGGTAGATCAACATTAGCGATTAGACGCGACATCTTGCCGCGCCTAGTCTTAACGTTGATCAAACCGTTGGTGATGCCATGAACACCAAGCGCCCAGCCTGCGCGGCGCCCGCACGCGAAACGCCCGCGCCTGCTGCCAGCCAGACATACAGTTACAGCGATCTGCCTCTTGAGGAATCGGCCAGCACCGCGCTGGCCGAGGAAGTGGCGTTGGCGATCGCCTACAACGGCATCAGCCAGGCCGTCATGCTGGTGACCCCGACGGACCTCGAAGACTTCATCGTCGGTTTCAGCCTCGGCAGCGGCATCATCGAAGACGCCAATGAGATCTATGACCTGCAACTGACTGGCGCGGGTTCGGCGCAATACGCGCAAGTGACCATCGCCAATCGTGCGTTCTGGAATCTCAAGACCCAGCGTCGGCAACTGGCAGGTACCAGCGGTTGCGGACTGTGCGGTGTTGAAGCGGTGGAACAGGCGCTGCCTGATCTCAAGGTGTTGCCCGGTGCGCCGTTGCCGCCGAGTGCATGGCTCGACGGTCTGCGCCAACGCATCGGCGCCTTCCAGCCACTGGGCCAGCATTGCGGTGCGGTACACGCGGCGGTTTTCATGAATGCCAGCGGCGAATTGCTGCTCGGGCGCGAAGACATCGGCCGCCACAACGCTCTCGACAAACTGATCGGCGGGCTGGTCCGCCAGGAGATAGCCACGGATGGCGGCCTGGCGATTGTCACCAGCCGTTGCAGTCTCGAATTGATCCAGAAAGTTTTGCGCGCCGGCATCCAGACTCTGGTCAGCCTGTCCGCACCGACGGGCCTTGCCGTGCAATGGGCCCGTCGACACAACCTCAATCTCATCCACCTGCCGCAGAAAAATGCGCCGCGGGTGTATAGCCCCGCGATGGAGAATCAAGCGTGAGCCAACATCATCAAGCCGACCAGAAACCTGTCCCGCGCTACAAGCCCTACAAAGGCGCAGCCGGCGGTTGGGGTGCCCTGATCAGCGTGGCCCAGGCCTGGTTGACCAGCGACAATGCGCTGAAAAACCTGCGCATGATGCTCAAGACCAACCAGAACGGCGGCTTCGACTGCCCGGGTTGCGCGTGGGGCGATTCGCCGGAAAGCGGCATGGTCAAGTTCTGCGAGAACGGCGCCAAAGCGGTGAACTGGGAAGCAACCAAGCGTCGGGTGGATGCAAAGTTCTTCGCCAAACACAGCGTTACCGCGTTGCTGGAGCAGAGCGACTACTGGCTCGAATATCAGGGTCGTCTGACCGAGCCAATGGTCTACGACGCCGAGACCGACCGCTACAAACCGATTGCCTGGGACGACGCCTACGCGCTGATCGCCAAACACCTGCAAGGCCTGTCGAGCCCGGATCAAGCCGAGTTCTACACCTCGGGTCGCGCCAGCAACGAAGCGGCGTATCTGTATCAGCTGTTCGTGCGCGCCTTCGGTACCAACAACTTTCCCGATTGCTCGAACATGTGCCACGAGGCCAGCGGCGTGGCGTTGGCGCAAAGTGTCGGTGTCGGCAAAGGCACCGTGACGTTCGATGACTTCGAACACGCCGACGCGATTTTCGTCTGGGGCCAGAACCCCGGCACCAACCATCCGCGGATGCTCGAACCCCTGCGTGAAGCCGTGAAGCGTGGCGCTCAGGTGGTGTGCGTCAACCCGCTCAAGGAGCGTGGCCTGGAACGTTTCCAGCACCCGCAGCACCCGATTGAAATGCTCACCAACGGTGACAAACCGACCAACACCGCGTACTTCCGCCCGGCATTGGGTGGCGACATGGCGCTGCTGCGCGGCATGGCCAAGTTCCTTCTGCAATGGGAACGCGACGCGCAGAAGGCTGGTGAGCCAGCGGTGTTCGATCACGACTTCCTCAATGCACACAGTGCCAATGTGCTGGAGTATCTCGGTGTCGTCGACGACACGCCGTGGGAACAGATCGTCGAGCAATCCGGCCTGACCCTGGTCGAAATCGAACAAGCGGCGCGCATGTACGCCACAGGCAAAAACGTGATCATGTGCTGGGCGATGGGCATTACCCAGCATCGCCATTCGGTGCCGACCATTCAGGAAATCGCCAACCTGATGCTGCTGCGCGGCAACATCGGCAAACCCGGCGCCGGTCTGTGCCCGGTGCGCGGTCACAGTAACGTGCAGGGCGACCGCACGATGGGTATCAACGAGCGTCCACCCGTGGCGTTCCTGGATTCGCTGGAGCGTCGCTTCCAGTTCAAGGTGCCACGTCACAACGGGCACAACGTGGTCGAGGCGATCCACGCCATGGCCGAGGGCCGCGCCAAGGTGTTTATCGGTCTGGGCGGCAACTTCGCCCAAGCCACACCGGACAGCCCGCGCACGTTCGAGGCACTGAGCAATTGTGACCTGACCGTGCAGATCAGCACCAAACTCAACCGTAGCCATCTGGCTCACGGTAAAGACGCCTTGATCCTGCCGTGCTTCGGTCGCACCGACATCGACATCCAGACTGAAGGCGCGCAAGCGGTCACCGTCGAAGACTCGTTCAGCATGGTTCACGCCTCCAACGGCCAGTTGCAGCCGCTGTCGAACCAGATGCGCTCAGAACCGTCGATCATCGCTGGCATCGCTGCCGCGACCCTGGGCAGCAAACCGGTGGACTGGAACTGGCTGGTGGCCGATTACGGGCGCATCCGCGAGCTGATCGCCGACACCATCCCGGGCTTCAAGGAATTCAACGAAAAGATCAAGAATCCGGGTGGTTTCTACCTCGGCAACAGCGCCGGTGCACGCAAGTGGAACACGCCGTCGGGCCGCGCCAATTTCCGCCCGAACCTGCTGCCTAAAGATCTGGTCCACGAACGTACCCGCGCCACCGGTCAGTTGCCGGATCTGATCCTGCAATCGATGCGCTCGCACGATCAGTACAACACCACGATTTATGGCCTCGACGACCGTTATCGCGGGGTGAAGGGGCAGCGCGATGTGCTGTTCGCCAACGAGGCCGACATTATTCGCCTGGGCTTCCGTCCGGGGCAGAAGGCTGACATCGTGTCGATCTGGGACGATGGGCGCGAGCGTCGGGTGAAGGGCTTCACACTGCTGGCGTTTGATATCCCTGCCGGCCAGGCCGCTGCGTATTACCCGGAAGTGAATCCACTGGTGCCGCTGGAAAGCACTGGCGACGGCAGCCATACGCCGACCTCGAAGTTCATCGCGATCCGCTTGGAAGCGGCGAGTGAGACCGGGTTGATCATGGCCAGGTCTGCTTAAGCTTAAAGAGTGACTGGACTGGCCCCTTCGCTCCCACATTGGATCGCGTTCCTTATGCAAGAATGCGCTCACTGTCGGAGCGAGCCTGCTCGCGAAAACGGCCGGACATTTAACGCACTACTTCGCCCCTGCACTTTCCCATCGCCCACAAAAAAGGCCGCTTTTTCACAAAAGCGGCCTGTCCGAAGTAATTAAAGACCGGCGAAAATCGCTTAAGTTCCGCTGCTAAAACAGTAACTTGCGTAATTGTATACACGTCGTGTTATTCGTCGGATTTCGATTGTCACGCGTGTTACACAGCCTCAGGATCGGCGCCGTCATCCCTTTGAGGCTCCTCTATGAAGTTCTCCTCGATTCTCTTGTTGTCCCTTGGCCTGGTCAGTGGTTTTGCGTCCGCAGGCGGCACCACCGAAGCAGGTGTGGGCGGCGCATTGGGCGGGGTTCTTGGCTCGGTCGTCGGTCAGTCTTTAGGCGGCAATACAGGTTCCACCATCGGCGCAGCCTTGGGCGGCGCGGGTGGTAGCGCGGTCGGCGCAGACAAACGCAGCCGTGGCGAAGCCGCCATCGGCGGTGCGTTGGGCGCAGCCGGCGGTAACGTGGTTGGCCGCAGCGTGGGCGGCACTACCGGCAGCCTGATCGGTTCGGCAGCAGGTGGCGGCGCCGGCGGCGCGCTGGGTAACTACATGGGCAACAAGAGCGATGACGATGATCGTCGCTATGATCGCCGTCACGACGACCGTCGCTACTATCGCGACCGTCACCCGGGACGCGGCCACGCCTACGGTCACCGCAAGCATCACAAGTATTACCGCGACTGAGGCGCCCGGAGCACCTCGTTAGCCGGTAAAGCAAAAATCGCAGCCCTCGGGCTGCGATTTTTTTTGCCTTTTTCACACCACCAATCTTTCCAGCGCAGCGCGCAACCCGGCAGGAATCGGCACTGGCTGATTGCTCGCCCGATCGACGAAGACATGGACGAAACGCCCCGCCGCACAGGCTTCGCTTTCGCCGACCTTGAACACCGCCAATTCGTACTGCACCGAACTGTTGCCCAACTTGCCGACCCGCAAACCGATCTCTATCAGATCCGGGAACGCGATCGAAGCGAAGTAATCGCACGCCGAGCTGACCACAAAACCCACAACGTCGCCGTCATGGATATCCAGACCACCGACCTGGATCAGGTAGGTATTCACAGCCGTGTCGAAGTAGCTGTAATAAGTGACGTTATTGACGTGGCCATAGGCGTCGTTGTCATGCCAGCGCGTGGTGATGGGCTGGAAATGCGGGTAGTCAGTGCGTTGAGGGGTCGGGTTGGACATCAATTTTCGATTCCTGAAGGTAAGTGGCCAGTCTGATTAAACAGCGTATCGCTCCCACAAGGTTCTTCAGTGAGGTCGGGATCTGCGAACCACACAAATCCCCTGTGGGAGCGAGCCTGCTCGCGAAGGCGCCAGCACAGGCGCCACGTCATTCAGCGGTCAGCAAACCCCTTGCCCTGCGCCGCCAACTCACCCATCAGCCTTGCCGGTTTCCACTGATCACCCTGCCGCGTCTCCAGCGCCAGCAGCCGTTGATGAATATCTGCAAGCCCCTGCTGATCCGCCCAGGCCATCGGCCCGCCCTTGTCCGCCGGAAAGCCATAACCGTTCAGGTACACCAGATCGATGTCATGCGCCGACTCGGCGATGCCTTCCTGCAGAATCTTCGCGCCTTCGTTGACCAGTGCCAGCAGGCAGCGCTCGAGAATCTCCTCCGGGCCGATTTCACGGCGCTGGAAACCCAAACCCTCACTGACACGCAACACCAGCGCATCGACCTCAGGGTCATGCTCTGCCTGACGACTGCCCGGCTCGTAGTGGTAATAACCATTACCAGACTTCTGACCGAACCGGCCCATCTCGCACAAGCGGTTATCCACCTGAACTTCCGGGGCATCCTGGCCCTTGCCGGCCAGCTCACGCGCACGCCATTCCAGATCAATGCCCACCACGTCGTACATGCGGAACGGCCCCATGGCGAAACCGAATCCCTGTAACGCCGCATCGACCTGCTGTGGATAAGCGCCTTCAAGCAGCATCTTGCGTGCCTCCAGCACATACGGATGCAGCATGCGGTTACCGATAAACCCGTGGCAGTTGCCCGATACCACACTGACCTTGCCCATGCGCTTGCCCAGTACCAGCGCAGCGTCCAGTGCTGCCGGCGAAGTCTGCGCACCACGAACGATTTCCAGCAGTTTCATGATGTGCGCGGGGCTGAAGAAATGCAGGCCCAACACTTGCTCAGGCCGCTTGGTGGCCGCAGCAATTGCATCGATATCCAGTGCCGACGTGTTGCTCGCCAACAGCGCTTGCGGCTTCAGCAGGCCATCCAGTTCACGGAAAATCTTCTGCTTCAGTTCGAGGTTTTCGTACACCGCCTCGATCACCAAATCGGCATTGCGGATCGCCGCGTAATCCGCCGCGGCGCTGACCCGGGACAAACGCGCATCAGCCTCGGCCTGATCAATCCGGCCCTGACGCACGTTATGTGCATAAGTCTCGGCCACGGTTGCGAGCGCCTGCTCGAGCATCTGTGGATTGGTGTCCACCCATTGCACCGTCACACCGGCATTGGCCAGACACATGACAATGCCACGCCCCATGGTGCCCGCACCGATCACCGCTGCCTGCTGAATATCGAAAGATGTCTGGCTCATATTGTTCTCTTGTTGGCGATCCAAAGACTGGTCTCACCATAGTCAGCCAACGACACTTTTTGAAGTTTATTACCGTGATGATCGATATTCAGCGGATGGATGCAGCTCTCTTTGATCACCACAATCCCTGTGGGAGCGAGCTGGCTCGCGAAAGCGGTGTGTCATGTAAAGAACGGTCGACCGATACGAAGCCTTCGCGAGCCAGCTCGCTCCCACAGGGTTTGTGTTCAGTCGAGCAAATGGTTGTCAGCCCAACGGCGCACCTCGGCGTAGGGATAGTCTTCCAACGCCGCATACCCGGAAATCGTCCGGGCCTTGAGCTTGGTAAACAGCGGTACGCTGATCCCGCACAGAAACCGCGTCAGTCGTTCCGCTGTCGGGACGTTGCCGGTGTGCTGCTCGTGCTTGTGGATAAAGTCGCCGCACAGCGCTGTAAAGTTTTTATCCACAAGCGGCGGCAATGGCGGGGGTTCCGGCAACCGCGCGACCTGCCCATGACACACCGAACAATGCCCGCAGCGCTTGGGTGCATTGTGGTCGCCGAAATACTCGGCCAGGCGATAACCCAGGCAGCGCTCAGTGCCAAACACCTCAAGCATCGCGTGAATTCGCGCGACTTCGGCCTGCTCGTGGCGGGTGAAGTATTCATGCAGTTCAGCGCTCAACACGTCGCTGTCAAAGTCGCTCTGCAGCACACTGTAGACCTCGGTCATCTGCTTGCTTTCAAGCTCGACCCAGCCCTTCTCCTGGAAATAATCCAGTGCCTTCACCACCCGATTTCGCTCTGCCGAATATTGCGTGTACATCGCCTCGAAACTCACGGTTGCCCAGGTTCGCGCACGGCTCGACGTCTGGATGATCGCCGCGACAAACTCCCTGCGTTCGCCCTCGAAACGTTCAAGCAGCGCATCCGGCTCCAGCAAGTATTTGAAACGGTATTCGGCGTAGTACGCGTAGCGCGGCGCGATAAGGCCGCGCAACTCCAATTGCACCAGCAATGTCTTGAGCGGTAACGCGCGGATATTGCTTTGATCCGCGAGCGGACCGAGCAGAAATTCCCACTGCCCTTCCGGCACCGAGGCTTTCAACTCATCGAGCACATAGCGGATACCCTCGCGCTCCGGTGTGTCGCCGTAAACGAAGTTTTCCAGCACGTTGAGGCTGTCGCGATTGGCCAGCACCAGACAATCCGACGGCTGCCCGTCACGCCCCGCGCGGCCTATTTCCTGGCTGTAGTTTTCGATGGATTTGGGCAGGTCGAAGTGCACCACATTGCGGATGTCGCTCTTGTCGATGCCCATGCCGAAAGCGATGGTCGCGACGATGCAATTGGACTGCCCGGCCATGAAGCGTTTCTGGATCGCCTCGCGCTTATCGTGGGGTAAACCGGCGTGGTAAGCCTCAGCCTGGATGCCGTTACGCTCCAGGTGCTCGGCAATGTGTTCGGCGGTTTTCTGCAAGGTGACGTAGACAATGCTCGGCTGACCCGGACGCTCAGCCATCCACTCCACCAGGCGCCGACGCTTGTCCTGGCCGCGCACCGGTTCCACCAGCAGATTGAGGTTGGGCCGATAGAAACCGGTGGTCACCACGTCTTCGGCTGCGATGGCAAATTTAGCCTGCATGTCGGTGATGACTTTCGGCGTTGCCGTGGCAGTCAGCAGCAAGGTTTGCGGGATGTTGAACTGCCGTTGGTAGTCCGGCAGCTTGAGGTAGTCCGGGCGGAAATTGTGCCCCCACTCGGAGATGCAATGCGCCTCATCCACGACCAGCAGCGAGATCGGCACCTGCTGCAAGAAGTTGCGGAAGCGTTCGTTTTTCAGCCGCTCCACGGAGATCATCAGGATCTTCAATTCACCTGATCGGGCGCGAGCCATCACGTCATTGGCATCATCGCGGCTCTGCGCCGAATCAATACTGCCCGCCGCAATGCCATGGCGTTGCAGGAACGCCAATTGATCCTGCATCAACGCCAGCAGCGGCGAGACCACCAGCGTCAGATTCGGCAGCATCAGTGCCGACAATTGATAGCAAAGGGACTTGCCGGAACCTGTGGGAAAAATCGCCGCTGCCGAGCGTCCGGCCAACACCGCGCTGATCGCGGCCTCTTGTCCGGGTCGGAACTGTGGATAACCAAAAACCTGTTCCAGGGTGTTGTGCATTCGCTGTCACTCCTTTGACTGCTGCCATGCCAATAGCCTAGCGGGCGATCGCAGCGAGTCGAGAAAAGGTCGGGGGCCAAATCGATACGGAATGATACAGCGATTCACCTGAACGCCACGGTCCCTGTGGGAGCGGGCTTGCCCGCGAAGAGGCCCGCACTAATGACACAAAATCTAAACGTTCACGGCCGCAACATTGCCACCCGCAGTTGCTCATTCAACCTCTGCTCGTGCACGCCCAGGCTCTTGCTCGCCCATAGCGCATGGGCCGGGCTGATGTCGCCGGTGAACGCTGCCGCCAATTGACGCAGATCGGCAACACTGCGTACCTGTGGGCAAAACGGTTGTTCAGCACAGTCCTGACTGGCGTTGCGATAAGTGCCCAGCAAGTGATCCCACAAACCATCACGCAGTTGTCTGATCGACTTCAACTGCACTTTCGGCACACCCAGCTTCTGCTTCAAACCCGACTCGTCCAACGCTTCGCTGGCGAGCAAGGCTTTGCCGAACATCAACACCTCGGCGCGCGACGCCGTGTCGACATTCGCCTGGCTGGTGAGCGCGTCCGGCCATCCGGTGCGATTCAAATGATCGAGTACCAGCGGATTGCCAACGTCGGCGGACATTGCCAAACGACAACCACTGGCCCACAGCAATACGATCGAGGCCATTCGTAGCCAGTTCATACCTAATTCCCTTTAAGCGCGTATCGGACGTTTGGAAACGTCCCACAGATTCTGGCGCGCACAATACAGCGGTTTACCGCGAAACGCCTGACAAACCTGTAGGAAAAATTCCGTCTAAGGGTTTTGCCCTGAAAATCCCTGGAAAACATGTAGGGCAAATACCCGAACCCCGGTAAACCCCCTACAAACGCTGTCCATCCTGGCTGTCTTGTCCCACGGCGCAGCGCCCTCTTATAGTGGCCGACGCGACTGAATCCCGCCGTAGCGATCTCTCAAAGGACAGGCTTGATCCATGAATCCACCTCAACTCCCCCTCAACCGCTACCGCCGTTTGAAAACCTGCTACAGCGACAAGCCGGTGCTGGTCATCGATACAGAAGCCTGTCATGAAGATTTGCTGAATGCCGCGCAACAGAGATTGGGCGCCGCCAACAATCTTCTGGAAACTCTGTACTGTCTGTGTTTCAAACAAGCAGACGTCAAAGACATCCCGAACATTATCAATGCGCTGTACTTATTGACTCAGGATGGCTGCGAACTGCTGGAGGTTGCCAAGTTTAAAATCGAACACCCACGAGCAACCAACAACCCTCTTGAAAACAACCCGGCACTCTGAATCCCGCTGTTCACATCCGCCGACAGATAAGCGCGCTCGTTTAAAACTGTTGATGGAACAGCAGCAATGACCTATCAAATCTCCGTCCCGTTCCTACAAGGGCAGACTCCTTGTCTTCTATCGCCGCCCTGTAGCTCGTCTCTATAGTCGTGACTGTCGCTGCCAAATCAGCGGCTCGGGTTTGGTCACCTGAAATTGAGAGAGAGAAACTGCGCATGCGCTTGTATGCTTGCCGCGATCTATTGCGCGGCACGCTTTATGGCGGCTGTGTTTGGGACGCTTCGGCGTACACAGAGTTCTCTCTCTCTGGTTGACCAACCCGAACACAGTCGCCTCCCATCGTTTGGTCATGATGGCGGCGGCTATTGGAACGCCCATAGAGAGAAGAACAATGAAAGCATGGAACCCGCTCACCCCCGATCGCTACCGCCCACTCGAATCCAACCTCACCGACACCAAGCCCCTGATCATCGACACAAACGCCAACCCGCAAGACATCCTCGAATGCGCGGTCCAGCGTCTACGCGCCTCCGCCGATCTGCTACGCACTCTCTACTGCCTCAGCTTCAAACAAGCCGACGTCGAAGACATCCCCCACATCACCCATGCCCTCTATCTGCTGACGCAGGATGGCTGTGACCTGCTGCAAGTCGCGCAGCAGCAGATGCTCAATTGGAAGGCTCCAGCCTGAAATTGAGTGATCGTATCGCTCTTATGCACTCTGTAAGAGCGATCAACAAATCGGTAACCAAACATGGGAGCAACCATGAGCAAATTCTTTGATGAACTGATGCCAAGCGTTCTCGAAAAATACCGGCAAAAACCGGACTGACTCGTGGAAGCGCTAATATTTAAGTGGCAGTATTCTAGCTATATGAACCGAAAACAGATGGAATAATGCCACTTAACTTCGTTTTTCACGGATCTTGCAGCAAACAGCGTCCTTCAGCTTAAGTGCTATTATTCTGGCAGTTAAGGTTTAAAAATGAAGGAATACTGCCACATGGCCAAGAAAACAGCACCGCTTTTGCCCTCCACTGCTCGGCTTTTAGTCGACCTTGGTGAACGACTGAAGCTGGCTCGCCTACGCCGCAAATTGACGGCCAAGCAAGTCGCCGAAAGATCAGGCATGTCGCTGACAACCTTGCGCCATCTGGAGTCAGGCGGTTCAGGGGTAACCATCGGGGCCTACCTGTCGGTCATGCAGGTGCTGGGGCTGGAAAAGGACCTGAACAAACTGGCTGCAGCCGATGAAATGGGTCGCCAATTGCAGGATGCGCAGTTAATGCCTGCAACACGATCCGCAGCCAAAAAGCCCCAGCGAGTGCGAGCAGCCAGCGCGGTAAAAAAGGGCTCACCCGAACACGTCGGGACTTCAAACGTTATCGATGCCGCCACTACCACGAAAATCCCGGCTGACTTCCCATTCAGCACACACTCACTCTCCAGCCTTTTGAACAAGAAGAAAAAGGCTGATCCCCCAACAGGTGAAGAATGACGCTGATTGCTGTTTATGCGGACTGGGAATCCTTGAAAGGCGCCAGACGCCTCGGATTTCTGCATGTGAGGAAAACACGCAACACCAACGTGTTCGAATTTGAGTACGACCCGAAAGCGTTGGCCGATCCCGAGTTGAGTTCCATAACTCTAGACCCGCGCATCGGCCCCTTCGAAGGCCGCCAATTCCCCGGCGAACATCAGAGCCGCTTTGGCGTATTTGCAGATTCAAGTCCTGATCGCTGGGGACAACTGTTGATGAAACGCCGCTTGGAAAGGGACATTCGTGACGGCTTGATTCCCAAGGACAGCAAGCTGTTCGAATCCGATTACCTGCTTGGCGTACACGACCTTTTCCGTGTCGGCGCCCTTCGGTACAAACTCAATGACGAAGGCAACTTCCTCGACGACCGCGACGGCATTGCCGCTCCACCCTTTGTCGAGCTGCGCGCGTTAGAGCAGGCAAGTCTCGCCCTGGAAAACGACAGGGACAACACAGCCAGCGAGGGCCGCGAATGGCTAAGAATGCTCATCGCACCGGGCGGCTCACTGGGCGGCGCCAGACCGAAAGCCAGCGTCGTCGACGAGTTCGGCCAACTATGGATCGCCAAATTCCCAAGTACGAGGGATGACTACGATGTTGGTGGTTGGGAATTTGTAGTAAACGCTTTGGCGGTCAACTGTGGTCTACGTGTTGCCACCGCCATGGCCCGACGCTACGCAAGCGATCACCACTGCTTCCTGGTGAAGCGTTTCGACCGAACCGAACGCGGCGGCCGACATCACTTCGCATCAGCCATGACCATGACCAACCGCGTCGACGGCGACGACGCCTCAACCGGCGCCAGCTATCTTGAGTTGGCGGAAGTCATCATGGAACACGGCTCGGAACCCAACGCAGATCTTCGTGAGCTGTGGTCGCGAATTGTCTTCAACATCCTCGTATCCAACACCGACGACCACCTCCGCAACCATGGTTTTGTTCTGGATCCTGGTCGAGGGTGGCGCTTGTCGGCAGCGTATGACATGAACCCGGTGGCGCATGCGGATGGGTTGAAGCTGAACATCACTGATTCTGACAATGCGCTGGATTTGGAACTGGCGAGGGAAGTGGCGGAGTATTTTCGAGTTAGCCGCTCGGATGCTGAAAGCATCATTAAGCATCTTCAAGAAGTGGTTAGCCAATGGCCGAGATTGGCCGCGGCAATTGGGTTGTCCAGGCAAGAACAGGAAACCATGACGCCTGCATTTAAGAATTGGTGATCTTGATACGAATAGTCGAGCATTCAATTCTATGTAATCCAGATAAAACCTTACGAGTACTTCTAGCCTGAAGAGAAAGTACAACCACACTCCTACCAAATACCGCGTCATTAGCTCCATCAGCGATACTGATTGATCATGGCGCGAGCCCTCTCGATCAAACCGCCAGAGCACTCATAACGCCGATGGAGCCGATGAATTGACGCTCAACGTGCTCGCGGGAAGAATAATTTCGAATTGGATTTGAGAAAACCGAAATCTATAACTACATTTAATCTTAGGAATAAGTCCATCAAGCTTAGCTTTGAATCTTACTGACATTTGAAAAGTGCACTGAGGGTAAATCCACCGAATCATCCATCAGACTTCTGACTTTAATTCAAACCGTTAACAAAATGGAATTTTGAAATGGCATTTAAAAAACAAACAAATGTAACGCTTTCAGTTACGACGCCTGAGTCAATGCTGCATGATATAAGAACAAAAAAGATCGAAGGTCCTTTAGCGAGACAAGCTGATGTTTGGAGGGAATATACAGACAAGGCATTAGAAAAACCGGACGTAGCTATAAGACTTCCTACAGGCAGTGGGAAAACCTTAGTTGGAATTGTGCTTGCTGAATGGCGCCGGAGAAAGTTTCAAGATAGAGTCGTATATTTGTGCCCAACAAATCAATTAGTACACCAAGTAGTCAAACAAGCCCGTGACATTTATGGAATTGATGTCGCTGAATTCACCGGCGCCAAACAAGACTATTCATTTGAGTCAAAGAATTCGTATCGACGAATCGAAAAAATCGCCGTTACATCCTATAGCGCGCTATTCAATACAAACCCGTTCTTTGAAAACCCGGACGTAATAATCCTAGATGACGCCCACTCCTGCGAAAACTATATCTCTTCAATGTTCTCCCTGCTTATCGACAGAAAAAACAATTCGAGCACTTACAACGCTCTAGTAACTTTGCTCGACGGCCACAAAGATACACCCAATCTAACAAGAGCTCAAAGAGAACTAGACCTCCAATCTCTTAGCTGGTTGGAAAAAATACCTACAACTACATTTTACAAGTTAAAAGATCAAATCATAAATCTATTAGATATCGAAACAACGGATAATTCATTATATTATCCATGGTCATTATTGAGAGATCATATTCAAGCCTGCCACTGCTATATTTCAGCAACTCAAATTTTAATTAGACCAATAATTCCTCCAACCCACACCCACGTTCCTTTTAGTGACGCAAAGCAAAGAATTTACATGTCAGCCACCTTGGGGAATGGCGGAGATCTAGAGCGGATAACTGGCAGAGCTAATATTTATAGATTGACTCCAGAATCTCAAACTGATGAACAAGGCATAGGAAGACGCTTCTTTATCTTCCCTGAAGTTTCACATGATGAGACCAAGACAGAAGACTTAATCGAGAAATCTCTATCTATCTTTGGTAGAGCTTTGTTTATAACGCCTAGCGACAGAGCAACCGAAGACAGGAAGCAAAAGATACAAAAACTTGGAAAATACACACTATTCGGTGCAAAAGAGATCGAGGCATCAAAAGAGGATTTTACAAGCTGTACCTTTGCAGCTGCCGTAATTGCAAATAGATATGACGGCATGGATTTCCCTCATGACGAATGTCGTCTGCTAGTGTTAGAGGGACTTCCAAAGTCTGCCAACTTACAAGAAAAGTTCTTAATGTCAAAAATGGGATGTGGCGTACTATTAAATGATCGAATTCAAACTAGGATCGTACAAGCTGTAGGACGCTGCACTAGGGCCAATAGTGATTACGCGGCTGTTATTGTAAAAGGCAACGAATGGTTAGATTATTTGCTAACAAAGGATAACACCCAATATCTTCATCCTGAAATACAAGCTGAAATTGACTTTGGAGAATTTCAATCATCTGCGGAGATCTCTGACATAGTGGAAAATCTCCTAGCATTTAGATCTCAAAATGATGATTGGGTTGAAGCGAACGATTCCATCGTTCAAAACAGGAGTAGTAAAACTCGCAAAACCCCCGTGGAAATGGCGGAGCTAGAAAAGTCAGTGACGTTTGAAATCAAATACTTAAATCATCTATGGAGGGCTGATTATCTTTCTGCATTTGATGAATGCAGGAATATCTTGGGAGTAATAAAACACCCTAATTTAAAGGGGTACAGGGCATTATGGAATTATCTTGCTGGCTCGTGCCTGAGCATGGCATTCGAAGCAAAACAGATTTCTGAAGATACTAGTAAGGATTACTACGCAGAAGCCATGAAAGCGACCATGGCTATTCTATGGCTTGTAGATCTAGCAAAATCCGCCGGAGTAGAACTATCTCAATTCAACACCCAAGATCCTTACCTTCCCAAAACAGTTGAGCGCCTAGAAAATCATCTGCTTAGTTTTGGCGTAAAAAATAACAGTCGATTCAATAGAAAACATTCCGAAATAATAAGTGCCTTAGCAAGTTCGGAGGCACAAAAATTTGAACAAGGTCAATTTGAATTAGGATTAATGCTTGGCTGCGAGGCAGGTAACACTGAACTCAGAGCAGCACCAGATCCTTGGTGGCTGCTTAGCAATGACTTGTGCATCGTATTCGAAGATCATACAAACGCTACTAATGATGTTCTGTCAGTGGAGAAAGCACGACAGGTATTTTGTCACGACAACTGGATTAGAGAAAATGTGGGTGGTGTACACGAAGGGACGGAGATAATAAAAGTACTGATTACTCCCGTGAACCACGTATCACCCGGAGGGGCTGAACACTTAAAAGATGTTTTCATCTTGAAGCCTGACGCATTCAGGGATTGGGCCGCCCGCGCACTAGGAACCATAATTGAGATTAGAAAATCCTTAAGACAAGAAGGCGACCTAGATTGGAGGGCCCAAACAATGGCTACATTAGAGGCGCAACAATTAACTCCTCTTTCGATAAGAGATTTTTTCAAAACTAGAAAAGCTCAAAGCGAGTTAAAAGAACAATAGTTCCCTCACCCACAAAAAAGCCGCCCCAAGGGGCGGCTTCTTCATTCACGACAGATCTTACAACTTCGGCCCAGCAGCCTTGATCGCGTCGCTCACTTCGAACTTCTTGAAGTTCTCGATGAACAGACCGGCCAGTGCTTTTGCGGCTTCGTCGTATGCAGCCTTGTCAGCCCAGGTGTTGCGTGGGTTCAGCAGACCGGTTTCAACGCCCGGTACGGCCAGTGGCACGTCGAGGTTGATGGTGTCCAGGTGTTCGGTTTCGGTGCCGATCAGGGCGCCGCTCTGAATCGCTGCGATCACCGCGCGGGTGGTCGGGATGTTGAAGCGTTTGCCGACGCCGTAGCCACCGCCGGTCCAGCCGGTGTTGACCAGGTAAACCTTGGAGCCGAAGCCGCGGATGCGCTTGATCAGCAGTTCTGCGTATTCGCCGGCCGGGCGCGGGAAGAACGGTGCGCCGAAGCAGGTGGAGAAGGTCGACTTGATGCCGCTGCCCGAACCCATTTCAGTCGAGCCCACCAGTGCGGTGTAACCAGACAGGAAGTGGTAAGCCGCTTGTTCTTCGTTGAGGATCGACACTGGCGGCAGGACACCGGTCAGGTCGCAGGTCAGGAAGATCACAGCGTTCGGCTCGCCACCGAGGTTGTGCTCGGAACGCTTGGCAACGTGTTCCAGCGGGTACGCAGCGCGGCTGTTCTGGGTCAGGCTGACATCGGCATAGTCAGCGTGTTTGGCATCGTCGATGACGACGTTTTCCAGCACAGCGCCGTGCTTGATGGCTTTCCAGATGACCGGCTCGTTCTTCTCGGACAAGTCGATGCACTTGGCGTAGCAGCCGCCTTCGATGTTGAAGACAACGCCTTCGCCCCAGCCGTGTTCGTCGTCACCGATCAGGTAACGGCTTTCGTCGGCGGACAGGGTGGTCTTGCCGGTGCCGGATAGACCGAAGAACAGGGTCACGTCGCCTTCTTCGCCGATGTTGGCAGCGCAGTGCATTGGCAGCACGTCAGCGGCCGGCAGCAGGAAGTTCTGCACGGAGAACATGGCTTTCTTCATCTCGCCGGCGTAACGCATGCCCGCGATCAGCACCTTTTTCTGTGCGAAGTTGATGATCACGCAACCGTCGGAGTTGGTGCCGTCACGCTCAGGCACGCACTCGAAATTGGCGACGTTGAGTACTTGCCACTCATCACGGCCAGCCGGGTTGTACTGGGCCGGGTTGATGAACAGGCAACGACCGAACAGATTCTGCCAGGCAGTCTGGGTGGTCATTTTCACGGCCAGGTAGTGATCTTCAGCCGCGCCTACATGCACGTGGGAAACGAAGTGCTCTTGCGCGTTGTTGAAGGCTTCTACGCGAGCCCACAAGGCATCGAACTTGTCGGCCGGGAACTTGCGGTTGATCGGGCCCCAGGCGATAGCGGCCTGAGTGGAAGGCTCTTCAACGATGAAACGGTCGACTGGCGAACGGCCGGTGCGATGACCGGTGCGAACAACCAGAGCGCCGGTATCGGCAAGCTCGCCTTCACCGCGGTTCAGGGCTTCTTTTACCAGATCATCAACACTCAGATCGGTGTACACGGCGTTATTGGCTTGCGTCATGAGGTTCCCCGTCGGCCAGTGGCCGAGTGTGCTCCAAACGTTTTGTAGTAGAAAGTCGTGCACTACTACCGCGAAAAAAGTGGGCCGGATTATGCCAGAAAAGCCCAAAAAGAGTAGGGCCCTCCCGTCGTAACGGCGTAATTCCGTCGTTGAGCAGTGAATTTACCTGCGCTGAACCGTTTTAGTGCCGGGTATCTGACGGCGTGTCGACGCCCGCACCTGCGAACAATTGAGCGATATCGGCCGCATCAAACAGGTAGCGCTCGTTGCAGAACTGGCAATCGATCTCGACGGTACCGCCCTGCTCGGCCACCAGTGCCTGCGCATCTTCCAGACCCAGACTGACCAGCGCATTGCCCGAGCGTTCCCGCGAGCAGCTGCAGTGGAATCGCAGAGGTTGCACATCGAACAGGCGCACCTGCTCTTCATGATAAAGGCGATGCAGCACGGTTTCGTTGTCCAGGCTCAACAGTTCATCGGCGCTCAGGGTGCTGGCCAACGCGGTGATGTGCTGCCAGCTGGCGGCGCGATCTTCTTCGTCTTTCAGGCGATCGGCCGGCAGTTGTTGCAACAACATGCCACGGGCGCGACGACCGTCGGCGAACAGCTTGAAGCGGGTACCGACCTGCTGCGACATGACGAAATAGTTGGTGAAGCAATCGGACAGGGTTTCGCCATCGAGGTCGACGATGCCCTGATAGCGCTGGCCAACAGTCGGGTCGACGGTCAGGGCCAGGACGCCGTTGGGCATCAAGTCGCTGAGGGTCGCATCCGCCGAGACCTGATCGGCGTGGTAACGCGCCAGGCCACGGATTTCACGATCGCTGGAGCACTCGATCATCAACATCGGGATCGGGCCTTCGGAACGCGCCTGCAGAATCAGCAAACCGTCGAACTTCAGGGTGCCCACCAGCAACGAGGCCGCCGCCATCAATTCGCCCAGCAGTTGCGCAACCGGTTCCGGGTACGGGTGCTTGGCGAGGACTTCGGCGTAGCTGCGCTCAAGCGCTACCAGTTCGCCGCGAGTATCGCTGTCATCGAAGATGAAGCGTTGGGTGTAATCGGTATCCGGGAGATCGGTCATAGGTTTGGGTATCTGAATTGATGACAAATTGGTTACAAAATATGAAAATGCCGCGCTTCTTTGCACCTGTTTGGTGCGATCGTTCAGCCACGGGAGGCATTTTATGAACAATCCGGGTTTGTTCCAATCAAGGTGGAACCTCGGTCGGCTGGTTCTGTGCAACGTCGTGCCATTGGCGTTGCTGGCTTTCTGGTTATGGCCTACGGGCAACATGCTGTGTGTGATTTTCGACGAGTGGCTGTTTCGCTCGCTCAATGCACCGCTGGCCAGCAACCCGATATGGCTCCACATCTGGGCAATTGCAAGTCTGCGCCCGTTCGACATCGTCGTCGGACTGATTCTGCTGATGCTGTTGATCAAGGGCGACTGGGTGTTCAAGGCAATTGACGTGCGTCGCGCGTTTTTCGGTTTTTTCTCGATTCTGTTGTTGATGGTGGTGATTCGCGCACTGTTTTCCAAGTTCGCCGACCACATGGGCTGGCAGCACAGCAGTCCGTCGATGGTGCTGGAGGGCGCGGTGCACCTCAGCGACTACTTCCCGCATTTGGAGAAGGCCTGGGAGCTGAAGGATCGCTCGAGCCAGAGCTTCCCCGGTGACCATGCGTCGGTGTTGCTAATCTGGGCACTGTTCATGGGTGTGTTCAGCCGTACGGTCGGACAGTTCGTGACGATCTGGAGCCTGACGCTGCTGTTCATGCTGCCGCGACTGGTGGCTGGCGCGCATTGGGGTCAGGACGATTACATCGGCGGGATGTTGCTGGCGGTGTGGGCGTTAGGCTGGGGTTACTACACGCCGTTTGCGTATCACTCGGCGAATTTCTGGTTGAAGGTGACGGCGCCGATGTTCAATCTGCTGGGCAAGTTGCCGCTGGTTTCGCGGATGAGTGTGGTGCGTAGCGCCTGATACCGTGTCGCCCCGGCGAGTGCTGCGCACTCGAATCGCCAGCAGGCTGGCTCCCACATTCCTACTGTGGAGACAGCCTGCTGGCGATGAGGCGGCACTGAAACATCAGTCTTAGTCGTCGTTGCTGTTCCCACGAAATTTAAACAGATCCCGCCGCTGCTTCTTGCTCGGTTTGCCGTCGGTGCTCATGCCCAATGCGCCAGCCTTGCGCATTGCTGCGGCCGCTTCGCGCTTAGCAATACTCGCTTCGGTTTCCGCGTACAAAGCCTGCGCCTCGGGTGCCCCACGACGCACGATCGACAAGGCTTCGACCCTGACGATGCGCACTTCGAAACCGGTACGTATCTCGAACTCATCGCCGACGCGTGGTTCTTTGCCGGGCTTGCAGCGTTCGCCTCGACAATGCACCTTGCCACTCTCGATTGCGGCTTTGGCCAAGGCACGGGTTTTATAAAAGCGCGCCGCCCACAACCATTTATCGAGACGGACCTTGTCGTCCTCTTCCTGTTTTTGTGCCATATGAATTCCTCGCTCAGCCAGTAGTCGGAACTGTACTACCGTTTCTGTCGGGCGCAAGAACGCGCCCCTCCAGATAGACTGTGATCTTGGCCGATTCATCGGCATGGAGTGATCGAGTGACTAAATTTCCGTCTTCATTAACCTCGCCCAAGACGGGCTGCCAGGGCTGCCAGCAAAGTGAGCCGCTGGGCTTCGATTTTGCCTTCGCCTACCAACCTATCGTTGATCTGCGCGACCAGTCGGTTTTCGCTCATGAAGCGCTGGTCCGCGGTGTAGCCGGCGAAGGGGCATTGACGGTGTTAGATCAGGTTACAGAAGAAAACCGCTACCGTTTCGACCAGCTCTGCCGGATGCGCGCCATCGAAGGCGCGGCCAATCTTAATATGCAGACACACTTGTCGATCAACTTCATGCCCAACGCTGTCTATCGTCCAGAGTTATGTATTCGCAGCACCCTGGAAGCGGCAAAAAAACACAATTTCCCGATCGACCGACTGATTTTTGAAACACTGGAAAGCCAGCACGTAGATAACTATCGCCATTTGACCCATATTCTGCGTGAATACCGCGAATTCGGCTTCAAGACCGCCATCGACGACTTCGGTGCCGGTTATTCGGGGCTCAATCTGCTGGCTGATTTCCAACCGGACCTGATCAAACTCGACATGGCGTTGATCCGCGATGTCGATCAAGACCGTGTCCGTCAGGCAATCGTGCGGGGGATTGTCACAATCTGTGCGGAGTTGGACGTTACAGTCATTGCCGAAGGCATCGAGAGCGCCGGTGAACGGGATTTCCTGGCGGACTGTGGAATATTTCTGATGCAGGGTTACTGGTTCGCCAAACCTGCATTCAAAGCCTTGGCTCAGATACCACCTGACGCCTGGGCGCGTTAATCGTTGGTTTTTTATATTGAAGACATTTGACCATTTGACCGTTGTCGGTCTGCGCGAGTGGGTGGCGCTCCCGGATTTGGGCGTTGCAGGCCTGCGCGCAAAAATCGACACCGGTGCCAGTACCTCCAGCCTGCATGCCACCGACATCGAACCGTTCGAACGTGACGGCGAGAAATGGGTGCGTTTTACCGCGCATCTGGGCACGGTGGTGCAGTTGCGTCACCGGCGTTGCGAAGCACCACTGGTGACGCGCAAAACCATCAAGAGCTCCAACGGCCATGCCCAGGAACGCTACGTGATCAGCACCACACTGGCCCTGGGTGATCGGGTCTGGCCCATCGAGTTCACCCTGGCCTGCCGCAAGTCCATGCGCTATCGCCTGTTACTCGGCTCCAAAGCCCTGATTGATGGCCAGTTGGTGGTCAATCCGGGCATCAAATATGTACAAGACAAGCCGGTGTTCCCGGTATCTACCTCCTCCACAGGTGTTGCATGAAGATCGCTGTGCTGTCGCGGAACCCGCGTCTGTATTCCACCCGTCGTCTGGTCGAGGCCGGCACTGAACGCGGGCATGAAATGGTCGTGATCGACACCTTGCGCGCCTACATGAACATCGCCAGCCACAAGCCGCAGATCCACTATCGCGGCAAACCACTGGAAGGCTTCGACGCGGTGATCCCGCGGATCGGCGCGTCGGTGACGTTCTATGGCTGCGCGGTGTTGCGCCAGTTCGAAATGATGGGTGTATTCCCGCTCAATGAGTCGGTGGCCATTGCCCGCTCGCGGGACAAATTGCGCTCGCTGCAATTGCTGTCGCGCCGTGGCATTGGTTTGCCGGTGACCGGGTTTGCTCACTCGCCGGATGATATTCCCGACCTGATCGACATGGTCAACGGCGCGCCACTGGTGATCAAAGTGCTGGAAGGCACCCAGGGCATCGGCGTGGTGTTGTGCGAAACCGCGACCGCGGCCGAGTCGGTGATCGAGGCGTTCATGGGCCTGAAGCAAAACATCATGGTTCAGGAATACATCAAGGAGGCTGGCGGTGCAGACATCCGTTGCTTCGTGGTCGGCGACAAGGTAATCGCGGCAATGAAGCGTCAGGCCAAACCGGGTGAATTCCGCTCCAACCTGCATCGCGGCGGCAGCGCCAGTCTGATCAAGATCACCCCGGAAGAACGCATGACGGCGCTGCGTGCGGCCAAGGTCATGGGGCTGTCGGTGGCGGGCGTGGATATTCTGCGCTCCAATCACGGGCCGCTGGTGATGGAAGTGAATTCGTCGCCGGGACTGGAAGGGATCGAGACCACCACCGGGAAGAACGTGGCGGGAATCATCATTGAGCATCTTGAGAAGAATGGCGGGCCGAATATGACCCGCACCAAAGGCAAAGGCTAAAGCCAGCTTCAAGCGGCAAGCCCCAAGCGACAAGTAAAGTCGCTCTTGCTTGCCGCTTGCCGCTTGCAGCTTGAAACTTGCAGCTGCTTCTATACCGCATCGCGCGGAAGCATCAACCCCAACGGCAACCGCACCCGCGCTTCCAGACCACCACCGGACCGGTTGCGCAGTTCAACATTGCCGCCATGCATTGAAGCAATCCGCTTCACGATCGCCAAGCCCAACCCCGTACCCTTGCCGCCGCGTGCACGGTCGCCACGCGTGAACGGGTTGAAGATCGCCTCAAGCTCCGACGGATCAATCCCCGCACCACGGTCCATCACACTCAGCACCACATACGGCGCACTGGTGTCGCCGGACACATAAGCCGCCACTTCAACGCCGCTGCCGGCATGGTTCAAAGCGTTGCCGATCAGGTTGTTGAGCAGACGTTTCATCGATACCCGACGCAACGGGAACGGCTGGATCGGCTCCAGACGCAGACGAACTTTCTCTTCAGTCTGGTTGTACGGCGCCGCCACTTCACGCACCAGATCGCTGAGGTCGACCTCCTCCACCGACTCGTCACGACCATCGCGAATGAACGCGAGGAACTGGTCGAGAATCGCGTCCATGTCTTCGATATCGCGCACCATGTCGTCAGTCAGGTCGTTGTGGTCGCCCATCAATTCCAGCGACAGACGCAAGCGCGTCAACGGCGTACGCAGGTCATGGGAGACGCCGGCCAGCATCAGCTCACGCTCACGTCCGGCCTGTTCGACATCTTCGGCCATCTGATTGAAGGCGCGATAGACCTCGGTCATCTCGCTCGGCGTGTCGCTGATCGGCAGACGCACGCTTCGACCCTGGCCGAGTTGCCGGGCGGCGTATACCAGGCGCTTCAAGGGTTGGTTGAGCTGGCTGACAAAAATCCACGCCGAGGCCGTCGACAGCAAACCGATCGCGAGGAACCAGCCCAGCACGTTCCAGATTTTCTGACCACGTAACGGATGTGGATACAACGGCACCTTCAGCCAGCCATCACCCAGGCTCGGGGCGCGAACCCACAGGGCCGGCGGCGAATGCATGCGTAATCGCACTTCGGTGTCGGCGCCGAGTTCCGCCTGCATCTGTCGTTGATAGATCTCGCTGTACGGCCAGTGCTGTTCGCCTTCCGGCACACCGGCACCCACCACCCGGATCAGGGTCGCGGCATCGGCGATCTTCGCGCGGTTTTCTTCGTCAGCGGCCCAATAGGCGCGCAGCGTCAGGGCGACGCCGTGGCTGTATTGACGATCCACCAGCACGTCCTCGTTCATCAACAGATAAACCAGGGTCAGCGCCTTGGAAAACAGCACGACGATGAGCACCAGCCAGAGGGTGCGAGAGAAAAAACTTTGGGGGAACCAGACGGGCGTCTTCATCAATAACCGCTACACACTTGCAGGAGCGAGCAATGCTCGCATATTGCGGATTGCGAGTCTGTGGGCATGGCCGTTTGACCAAACCCCAGCAGACCCGCTCCTACAAATCGCCGATCACTTGGTGGCGGCGCCATCCGGTACGAACACGTAGCCAACGCCCCAGACAGTCTGGATGTAGCGCGGTTTCGACGGATCGGGCTCGATCATCCGGCGCAGACGGGAGATCTGCACGTCGATGGAACGCTCCAGGGCATCCCACTCGCGGCCACGGGCCAGGTTCATGAGCTTGTCGCGGGTCAGTGGCTGACGCGCGTTCATCACCAAGGCCTTGAGTACCGCAAACTCACCGGTAGTGAGCATGTGCACTTCGTCGCCACGTTTGAGCTCGCGAGTGGCCAGCGACAACACGTAGTCACCGAAGGTGACATTTTCGTCTTCGCTCCCCGGTGCGCCCGGCACGGGTGAGGCCTGGCGACGCAACACCGCTTTGACCCGGGCCATCAGTTCGTCCGGGTTGAACGGCTTGGCCAGGTAATCGTCAGCGCCCAGTTCCAGACCCTTGATGCGGCTCATCTCATCGCCCTTGGCGGTGAGCATGATGATCGGAATCTGGTTGTTCGCGGCCCGCAGACGGCGGCAAGCGGTCAGACCGTCTTCGCCGGGCAGCATCAAGTCGAGGACGACCAGATTGAATACTTCACGCGCCAGCAGACGGTCCATCTGCTCGGTATTCGGTACGGTACGGGCACGGTAGCCCTTGCTGACGAAGAAACGTTCCAGCAGGCTGCTCAGCCCCGGATCGTCATCAACGATAAGAATTTTTTCGCCTTCAGCAGTTTGTGCAGTGCTGCTCATTGGATGCTCCTTTTAGCTCGGCGCGCATTATGGCGTAGCTGCCGTTATACGCACCGTGTGCATTGTTAGCAGATTTTTCCTTCACTGCCAGAAAACCGGGGTTTAAGCCTACAGACTGTGACGCCCCCGAATGACAGAACGCTGGTTATAATGCGCGGCGTTTTGTGCCAGGCAACGTCTGAATCGTTACCGCAAGTAGCCGGCTTTTTTCCCGGCCAGCGCAGTAATTGTTCGATTTCACGGGTCAATGGGCTGCCTTTTGACCCAGGCAGCGGCAATCTTCAAGCCGCTCAACCAGACTCCGGGCCTTTTATTTCCGTGCCTGCGAGCCTGCTTTCACAATATGTCAGGTGGTTTTATGGACAGCATCAACAGCCGCATCGCCGAGGAACTCGGCGTACGCCCACAACAGGTCGAAGCGGCCGTCGCGCTACTCGATGAAGGCTCAACCGTTCCCTTCATTGCCCGTTACCGAAAAGAAGTCACCGGCAGCCTCGATGACACCCAGTTGCGTCATCTGGAAGAGCGTCTGCGCTACCTGCGAGAACTCGACGAACGGCGCATCAGCATCCTGGCCAGTATCGAGGAGCAAGGCAAACTCACTCCTGCTCTTGAGCGCGATATCAAACTCGCCGACACCAAGACCCGCCTCGAAGACTTGTACCTGCCGTACAAGCAGAAGCGCCGCACCAAGGGCCAGATTGCCCTGGAAGCCGGCCTCGGCGACCTGGCCGACAGCCTGTTCAACGACCCGAACCTTGCACCGGAAACCGAAGCCGCACGCTTCGTCGACGCCGAAAAAGGCGTGGCCGACGTGAAGGCTGCGCTGGAAGGCGCCAAGTACATCCTGATGGAGCGTTTCGCCGAAGACGCCAGCCTGCTGGAAAAACTGCGTACCTATCTCAAGCAGGAAGCCATCCTCACTGCCCGCGTCATCGCCGGCAAAGAAGAGGAAGGCGCCAAATTCCGCGACTACTTCGAACACGACGAACCGCTGAAAAGCATGCCGTCGCACCGTGCATTGGCGATTTTCCGTGGTCGCAACGAAGGCATCCTCAGCTCGGCGCTCAAAGTCGGCGACGAACTGCCGGGCACCATGCACCCGTGCGAAGGCATGATCGGTCAGCAATTCAATATCCAGAACCAGAACCGTCCGGCCGACAAATGGCTTGGTGAAGTGGTGCGCTGGACCTGGAAGGTCAAGCTCTACACCCACCTCGAAACCGACCTGCTGGGCGAGCTGCGCGACGGCGCCGAAACCGAGGCGATCAACGTTTTCGCCCACAACCTGCATGACCTGTTGCTGGCCGCACCGGCCGGCCCACGCGCAACCCTGGGCCTCGACCCGGGCTTGCGTACCGGTTGCAAGGTTGCCGTGGTCGATTCGACCGGCAAGATGCTCGATCACGCCACGGTTTACCCGCACGTGCCGCACAACAAGTGGGATCAGACCATCGCCATTCTGGCCGCTCTGTGCGCCAAGCATTCGGTTGACCTGATCGCCATCGGCAACGGCACCGCCAGCCGCGAAACCGACAAACTGGCCATCGAACTGATCAAAAAATATCCAGCGATGAAGATGACCAAGGTCATGGTTTCGGAGGCTGGTGCATCGGTGTACTCGGCGTCGGAACTGGCAGCCAAGGAATTCCCGGATCTGGACGTGTCGATCCGTGGCGCGGTGTCCATCGCCCGCCGTCTGCAGGATCCGCTGGCAGAGCTGGTGAAGATCGATCCGAAATCCATCGGCGTTGGCCAGTACCAGCACGACGTCTCGCAGCTGAAACTGGCGCGTGGTCTGGATGCCGTGGTCGAAGACTGCGTGAACGCCGTCGGCGTGGACGTGAACACCGCCTCGGTGGCGCTGCTGGCGCGGATCTCCGGCCTCAACGCCACACTGGCGCAGAATATCGTTGCCCACCGCGACGAACACGGCGCGTTCAAGACCCGTGCAGCGCTGAAGAAAGTCGCACGTCTGGGCGAAAAAACCTTCGAACAGGCTGCCGGTTTCTTGCGCGTGATGAACGGCGACAACCCGCTGGATTCCTCGGCCGTTCACCCGGAAGCCTATCCGCTGGTGCAACGCATTGCCGCTGAAACCGACCGCGACATCCGTTCGCTGATCGGCGACGCCAGTTTCCTCAAGCGTCTGGATCCGAAGAAATTCACCGACGAGACCTTCGGTCTGCCGACGGTGACCGACATCCTCCAGGAACTGGAAAAACCCGGCCGTGACCCGCGTCCGGAGTTCAAGACTGCCGAGTTCCAGGAAGGCGTAGAAGACCTCAAGGACCTGCAACTGGGGATGATCCTTGAAGGTGTCGTCACCAACGTGACCGCGTTCGGCGCATTCGTCGACATTGGCGTGCATCAGGACGGTCTGGTGCACATCTCGGCGCTGTCGGAGAAGTTCATCAAGGACCCACGCGAAGCGGTGAAGGCCGGTGATGTGGTGAAAGTGAAGGTCATGGAAGTCGACATTCCGCGCAAACGCGTCGGCCTGTCGATGCGCATGGGCGACACCCCGGGCGAGAAAATCGACGGAGCCCGCGGCTCGCGTCCGGGCTCGGCGCAGCGTCAGCCGTCGAACAACGCGCCGCGCAAGGAAACCGCGACTGCCGCGCCAGTGAACAATGCAATGGCCTCGCTGTTCGCTAACGCCAAACAGCTGAAGAAACGCTGATGGAAATGCCGGCCGGGCTCGTCGAGAGCGCGTTTTTCAAGCTGTTGGGCTGTCGCCTGCACAGCCTGGAAACCGGGGTGGCGCAAGTCGCCCTGGGGCTGGAACCCGAACTGCGCAACCGCGGCGGCAAATTGCACGGTGGCGCGCTGTTCAGTCTGGTCGATATCGCCATGGGGCTGGCGTGTTCCAGCACCCACGGCTTCGATCAGCAGAGCGCGACCATCGAGTGCAAGATCAACTACATCCGCGCCGTCTCGGACGGCGAGGTGCTGTGCACGGCGCGGGTGATCCACCCGGGCCGGCGCACGCTGGTGGTCGAGGCCGAGGTGATGCAGGGCGACAAACTGGTCGCAAAAGCGCAAGGCACGTTCGCTGTCCTGTAGATGTTGATCATCATTTTGAGTTAATTTCGGCGCAATGAATCCTGTGGGAGCGAGCCTGCTCGCGAAGCCGGTGTGTCAGTCGGCGATGATGTCGGCTGGAAAACCCTCTTCGCGAGCAGGCTCGCTCCCACAGGGATTGTGCAGTTCTTGACCGACCGGCAAATGGCCTGCCGCAAAAAACCAGGCGAAAACGCCAGTTTCAACTTCACCCTTGTAGACCGTCCTGCCCACCCCCATATTGGGGCGACTGACGCGTGAAGGAATCCAAATTGAGCGAACTTCTCAACCGCCGCCTGGCTCTGCTCGGCGAGCGCGCCAACCTCTCTCTGCTCGAACAGTGCCTCCACGGTATCGAACGTGAATGCCTGCGCGTGACCAGCGAAGGTCGACTGGCGCAAACGCCGCACCCGGAAGCCTTGGGTTCCGCGCTGACCAATGAAAAAATCACCACCGACTATTCCGAGTCGTTGCTGGAATTCATCACGCCCGCCCTGCCCGACCCGGCAGACACCTTGGCGAGCCTGGACAAGATTCATCGCTTTGCCTACAGCAAACTCGGCAACGAGTACCTGTGGAGTCCATCGATGCCGTGCCCGTTGCCGGCCGAGGAAGACATCCCGATCGCCTATTACGGCACCTCCAACATCGGTCAACTCAAGTACGTCTATCGCAAAGGCCTGGCCCTGCGTTACGGCAAGACCATGCAGTGCATCGCCGGGATTCACTACAACTTCTCCCTGCCGGAAAAACTCTGGCCGCTGCTCAAGGAAGCGGAAGGTTTTGTCGGTACCGACCGGGATTTCCAGTCAGTCTCCTACATTGCGCTGATCCGCAATTTCCGTCGCTACAGCTGGCTGCTGATGTACCTGTTCGGTGCGTCGCCTGCGCTCGACGCCGGTTTCCTGCGCGGTCGTTCGCATCAACTGGAACAACTGGACCCGGACACGCTGTACCTGCCGTACGCGACCAGCCTGCGCATGAGCGATCTCGGTTATCAGAGCAACGCCCAGGCCGGCCTGACGCCGTGCTACAACGATCTGGCGAGCTACACCGACAGCCTGCGAAAAGCCGTCGCCACGCCCTACGCGCCGTACGTTGAAGTCGGCACGCATCAGGATGGCGAATGGGTGCAACTGAACACCAACATCCTGCAGATCGAAAACGAGTACTACTCCAACATCCGCCCGAAACGCGTGACCTACACCGGCGAGCGGCCGATCCAGGCGCTGGTCGCCCGTGGCATTCAGTACGTCGAAGTGCGCTGTCTGGACATCAACCCGTTTTTGCCGATGGGCATCGACCTTACCGAGTCGCGCTTCCTCGACGCCTTCCTGCTGTATTGCGCGCTGAACGACAGCCCGCTGCTGACCAACACCTCGTGCAGCAATGCCACCTCGAACTTCCTCAGCGTGGTCAAGGAAGGTCGCCGTCCGGGCCTGCAATTGCAGCGTGACGGTGAGGCGGTCGACATGAAGACCTGGGCAGCCGAATTGCTGGAACAGATTGCTCCGCTGGCGGCACTGCTGGATCAAAGCCATGGCTCTGATGCGCACAGCACCGCGCTGGATGCGCAACTGGCCAAGGTCAAGGATTCGTCCCTGACGCCATCGGCGCAGGTGCTGGCCGCGATGGCCGAGCACAAGGAAAGCTTCGCGCAGTTCTCTCTGCGCCAGAGTCAGGCTCATGCCGAGTTCTTCCGCAGCGAGCCATTGGCGGCTGATGAGCAAGGGAAGTTTGAGGAGTTGGCGCGAACTTCGCTGGCGGCGCAGGCTGAGCTGGAGCAAAACGAGGTGGGCGATTTTGATGTGTTTGTCGGGTCGTACCAGGCGAGCATTCTGGCGATCAGTAACTGAAGAGCCCCTGAAAGCCCCTCACCCTAGCCCTCTCCCGGAGGGAGAGGGGACTGACCGTGTTGTTAGCTCGAGCTACACCGACCTGAACGACCAAGTCGAACTCAGGATTTGAAAAGCCCCCGATCTGCTCCCTTTCCCCCTCTCCCATTGGGAGAGGGCTGGGGTGAGGGGCTGGATCTCACTGACACAAATTTTTCTCGAATACATCTCCCGATTAGATTCTTCCGCTCATAAGCTCATTCGAAAAAGTTATTTATTTCTCGATTCTTAGATCATTTAGTCTCCTTTCACGCCGACACTCGGTCGCCTGACATGGAGCTTTTCAATGAAACTGAATTTCCCGCTTCGCCTGCTGGCCGTGGCCTCTTTGGCTGCCGCGAGTTTTCTGGCTCAGGCCACCGACCTCACCGTTGCCTACCAGACCACCGTTGACCCGGCGAAAGTCGCTCAGGCCGACGGCGCCTACGAGAAAGCCACCCAAGCCGATATCAGCTGGCGCAAGTTCGACAATGGCGCCGACATCATCGCCGCCATCGCTTCCGGCGACGTGCAGATTGGTTACCTCGGTTCGAGCCCGCTGACCGCGGCGATCACCCGCAAAGTCCCGGTAGAAACTTTCCTCATTGCCACCCAGATCGGCGCTGCCGAAGCACTGGTTGCCCGCGACGGTTCCGGGATCAAGACGCCGCAGGACCTGATCGGCAAGAAAATCGCCGTGCCGTTCGTGTCCACCGGTCACTACAGCCTGCTCGCCGCTCTGAAGCACTGGAACATTGATCCAGCGAAAGTCACCGTGCTCAACCTCGCCCCGCCAGCGATTATCGCGGCGTGGAAACGCGGTGACATCGACGCCACCTACGTTTGGGACCCGGCCCTCGGTGTGGCCAAGGAAAACGGCAAAGTGCTGATCACTTCCGGCGAACTGGCCAAATTCGGCGCGCCGACGTTCGATGCGTGGATCGTGCGCAAGGACTTCGCCGAGAAACACCCGGAAATCGTCACCGCGTTCGCCAAGGTCACCCTCGACGCCTACGCCGATTACCGCAAGGACCCGAAAGCCTGGCTCGCCGATCAATCCAACGTCGACAAACTTGTGAAGTTGTCGGGCGCCAAGGCCAGCGACATTCCGCTGCTGCTGCAAGGCAACGTCTATCCGCTGGCGGCGGATCAGGTCAGCGACCTCGGGGCGCCGACCACCAAAGCCATTACCGACACCGCCGCGTTCCTCAAGGAACAAGGCAAGGTCGAAGCCGTTCTGCCGGACTACGCGCCGTACGTCAGCGCCAAATACATCACCAACTGATCGGGAGTTAACCGCGATGGCCTTGCTACAGCTGGAGCGCATCAGCGCACAGTACCCGGGCAGCCCGGACCCGGTGCTGGCGGATATTTCTCTGACCCTGGGGCCTCAACAATTGCTGGTTGCCCTCGGCCCGTCCGGCAGTGGCAAGACTTCGCTGTTGAACCTGATTGCCGGTTTCGTTGAACCGAGTGCCGGGCGCATCACCCTCGACGGCGTGGCGGTCAAAGGCCCGAGCGCCGAACGTGGCGTGGTGTTCCAGGACGACGCCTTGCTGCCTTGGCAGGACGTGTTGGCCAACGTCGCATTCGGTCTGGAACTGGCCGGCCTTGCCAAAGACAAACGCGAAAAAATCGCCCGCGAAATGCTCGCACTGGTCGATCTTTGCGGGTTCGAAAGCCGACGCATCTGGCAACTCTCTGGTGGGCAAAAGCAACGCGTCGGCCTTGCCCGTGCCCTCGCTGCCGACCCGCGCGTTTTGCTGATGGACGAACCCTTCGGCGCCCTCGACGCCTTTACTCGCGAACAGATGCAGGCGCTGTTGCTGCAAGTCTGGCAGCGCACCGCCAAACCGGTTTTCCTGATTACCCACGACATTGAAGAAGCGGTGTTCCTCGCCACTGACCTGATTCTGCTGGCGCCGAATCCGGGGCAGATCGTCGAGCGCCTGCACCTGGACTTCGGTCAGCGATATGCCGCTGGTGAGTCCGCGCGAGCAATCAAATCCGACCCGCGTTTTATCGAAACCCGCGAACACGTACTCAGCAAAGTGTTCTCGCAACGCAGCGCCGTTCAACGGCAGGAGCGCGCATGAGCAGTTACGACGTTTCCGCTGCGCCAGTAAAACCCCCTTCGGTTGTAATCCCAGCGCGCCGCAGCCTCAGCACTCGCTGGATCAGTCTCCTGACGTTATTCGCTTTGTTGGCAGTGTGGTGGGCAGTTACCGCCACTGGCTTGATCGAACCGCTGTTTCTGCCGCCACCGTCTGCCGTTCTGCAAAAAGGCTGGTTGCTGGCGACCAGCGGCTACATGGATTCGACGTTGTGGCAGCACCTCGGCGCGAGTCTGAGCCGTATTGGCCTGGGCCTGGGTTTCGCGATTCTGACCGCCGTGCCGGTGGGCATTGCCATCGGTGCCAACCGCATCGCCCGTGGTGTGCTTGATCCGCTGATCGAGTTCTACCGGCCGATTCCGCCACTGGCTTATCTGCCGCTGATCGTGATCTGGTGCGGCATCGGCGAATTGTCGAAAGTGCTGCTGATCTACCTGGCGATTTTCGCGCCGATCGCTATTGCGACCGCGACCGGCGTGCGCACCGTAGACCCGGCGAAATTGCGGGCTGCGCAATCGCTCGGCGCCACTCGTGCGCAATTGATTCGCCACGTGATTCTGCCCAGCGCCCTGCCGGACATTCTTACCGGTGTGCGCATTGGTCTGGGGGTCGGTTGGTCGACGCTGGTCGCCGCCGAACTGATCGCCGCCACCAGCGGTTTGGGCTTCATGGTGCAATCGGCCGCGCAGTTTCTGGTGACTGATGTGGTGGTGCTGGGGATTTTGGTCATCGCCCTGATCGCCTTCGCCATGGAGATGGGCCTGCGCGCCCTGCAACGCAAACTGGTGCCGTGGCACGGCCAGGCGCATTGACTATTTGTAAGCCCCCGAATTCGAAGAGAACCACCATGAGCAGCCTGCACATCACCCCGTTAAGCTCGGCCCTCGGCGCACAGATCAGCGGTGTCGATATCAGCCAGCCATTGAGCCTGGAACACCGCCATGCCATCGAGCAGGCGTTGCTCAAGTATCAAGTGCTGTTCTTTCGCAACCAGCCGATCGAACCGCCGCAACAGGCGCGTTTCGCCGCGTATTTTGGCGACCTGCACATTCACCCGATCTACCCGAACGTGCCGGAGCACCCGCAAGTGCTGATCCTCGACACCGCCGTCACCGACGTGCGCGACAATGCGATCTGGCACACCGACGTGACCTTCCTGCCGACGCCGGCGATGGGCGCAGTACTCAGCGCCAAGCTGCTGCCGGAGTTTGGTGGCGACACGTTGTGGGCGAGCGGGATTGCCGCGTACGAAGCGCTATCGACACCGATGAAAACCCTGCTCGAAGGGCTGACTGCGACTCACGATTTCACCGGTTCGTTTCCGCTGGAGCGCTATGGCAACACGCCTGAAGCGCTTGCCCAATGGGAAGAGGCGCGGCGCAAGAATCCACCTCTGTCGCATCCTGTGATTCGTACACATCCGGTGAGCGGGCATCGATCGTTGTTCGTCAATGAAGGCTTTACGTCGAAGGTCAATGAGCTCTCGGAAACCGAAAGCGAGGCGATTCTGAAGTTTCTGTTCGCCCATGCAACGCGGCCGGAATTCACCATTCGCTGGCGTTGGCAGCAGGACGATATTGCGTTCTGGGATAACCGCGTGACGCAGCATTACGCGGTGGATGATTACCGCCCGGCGCGGCGGGTGATGCAGCGGGCGACGGTGTTGGGGGATGTGCCGTTTTTTCGTTGAGCCCTGAAACAGCAAAAGCCCCTCACCCTAACCCTCTCCCCGAGGGAGAGGGGACTGACCGAGGTGTTTGTACGAGCTACATCGACATGAAATATCGGGTTGAATTCAAGTTTTGAAAAGCATGAAGATCGGCTCCCTTTCCCCCTCGCCCCCTTGGGGGAGAGGGCTGGGGTGAGGGGGTTGGATCTTGCTGACCCAACCCAATCTTCATCACTCCGCCGTCGAAGGCTTCTCCCAAAGATTGATCCCGCCCTCTTGGGCAAACCGGTCGATTTCCGCCAATTCCTCAGCACTGAAACTCAAATTCTTCAATGCCCCGACGTTCTCGATAATCTGCTCCGGCCGGCTCGCGCCGATCAGTGCCGAGGTCACCCGTGGATCACGCAGGGTCCAGGCCAGCGCCAGTTGCGCCAGGCTCTGGCCGCGACGCTTGGCAATCTCGTTCAGCGCGCGCACGTGGGCGATGTTGGCCTCGGACAAGTGCGCAGCCTGCAGCGAACCACCGCCCGGACGATTGACCCGGGCATCTGCCGGCACGCCGTTGAGGTATTTGTCGGTCAGCAGACCTTGCGCCAACGGCGTGAAGGCGATGACCCCGGTGCCGAGTTCGTCGGTGGTGTCGAGCAGGTCTTTTTCCACCCAGCGATTGAGCAGGTTGTACGCCGGCTGATGAATCAGCAGCGGCACTTTCCACTCTTGGAGCAGCGCTGCCATCTCGCGGGTTTTCACGCCCGAATACGATGAGATGCCGATGTACAACGCCTTGCCCTGTTGCACTGCAGTGGCGAGGGCGCTGGCGGTTTCTTCCAGCGGGGTGTCCGGGTCGAAGCGATGCGAATAGAAGATATCCACATAGTCCAGACCGAGGCGTTGCAGGCTCTGATCGAGGCTCGCCAGCACGTATTTGCGCGAACCGCCGCCCTGCCCGTAAGGGCCGGGCCACATGTCCCAACCGGCCTTGCTGGAGATGATCAGCTCATCGCGATACTGCTTGAAGTCTTCGCGCAGCAGGCGACCGAAGTTGATCTCGGCGCTGCCGTACGGCGGGCCGTAGTTGTTGGCCAGGTCGAAGTGGTTGATCCCCAGGTCGAACGCGGTGCGCAGCAAGGCGCGCTGGGTGTCGATCGGCGTGCTGTCGCCAAAGTTGTGCCACAGGCCCAGCGACAGCGCCGGCAGCACCAGACCGCTGCGGCCGACGCGGCGGTACGGAATGGAGTCGTAGCGATTTTCGGCAGCGGTGTAAGTCATCGAATCCTCTCTTGTTTGTCTTGGAACAGGTGTCGACTGCTTCGCGAGCTGAGCGCCAAGTCCTCAGCAGACCTGGCGCCCAGCTCATGATCAACGTACCAGGTGCAGGAACTGCATGTGGCGTTCGTACTGGTCGAGGATGTCGTTGATGATCTGTTCCTTGGTGTAGCCGACCAGATCGTAATCCTGACTGCCCTCGCTCAGGTGCACTTCAGCGCGGTAGTAACGGCGATTATTGAGCTGTTTGGAACCCATGCCGCCACGTGCGAACGACGGCGTGAAGTAGCCACGCATCTGCACCTGATAGATGAACGGATGCTGCTCGCCATGGCCGATTTCCAGGCTGACGTTGTCATGCGCAGGATCGGGCTGAGTGACCACATTCAAGCCTTTCTCGACGAACACCGCCGTCACTTCTTCGATCGCCGGGCGCACCGTGGTGTCCATGAAGCGGTACACCTCATCACGCGACGGGAAATGCACGGCCTGGCTCAAACGCTGTCGCCAACCGCCCGTCCCACGCCGTGCACCGGACACCGGCGCCAGCGAATGAAGTTGCGCGATCTGCTTCTGCGATTCGAGATAGAACGCCTTGTGCAGACCCCACATCATCAACAGCAGAATCAGCGAGAACGGCAACGAGGTCAGCACCACGGCCGACTTCAATGCATCAATGCTGCCGGAGAACAGCAGCGCACTGGTGATCAACGCTGTCATCGCGCCCCAGAACACCCGCAGCCATTTAGGCCCGTCTTCGTCAGGGTTGCCGCCCTTGGCGGACAGGGTCGAGAGCACCACCGTGCCGGAGTCAGCCGAGGTGACGAAGAATACGAAGCTGATAAACACCGTCACGGCGATGACAGTTTTGCTCCACGGGTAGGTTTCCAGCAGCAGGTAGAGGGTCATCGACGGATTCTCGATCGCCGACATGCCCATCGCCGACATTCCGTGATTGAGCACCTGATCGATGGCGCTGTTGCCGAAGATCGACATCCACGCCAAGGTGAAACCGAGCGGAATCAACAGCACGCCGAAAACGAATTCACGGATGGTGCGGCCACGGGAAATCCGCGCAATGAACAGGCCCACGAACGGCGACCATGCAATCCACCAGGCCCAGTAGAACACTGTCCAGCCGCCGAGCCAGTCGCTCGGTTTGTCATAGGCGTAGAGATCGAAACTCTTCATCGGCAAAGCGCCGAGGTAGTCGCCGATGTTCTGGATCAAAGTGTTGAGCAGGTGCTGAGTCGGGCCGGCAAACAGCACGAACAGCAGCAGCGCACACGCCAGCAGCATGTTGATGTCGGACATCACCCGCACGCCTTTATCGACCCCGGCCACGGCGACGAGGATCGCCGCGCCCATCATCAGCGTAATCAGGCCGACCTGAATCCACTGGGTGTGGGCAATGCCGAACAGGTAGTCGAGACCCGAGTTGAGGTGCAGCACACCGAAGCCCATGTCGGCGCCGAGACCGAACACCGTGGCGATGATGCCGAAGCCATCCACCGCGTAACCAATCGGGCCGTTGATGCGTTTGCCGATCAGTGGATACAGCGCCGAACGCAGGGCCAGCGGCAGGTTATGCCGATAGGCGAAGTACGCCAGGGCCATACCGACGAAGGCAAAAACGCCCCAGCCATGCAGGCCCCAGTGCAGAAACAGCACCTGCATGGCCTGACGCGCCGCGTCCGCGGTGCCGGCCTCGCCTTGTGGCGGCTGCAGCATGTGCGTCAGCGGCTCTGAAACGCAGAAAAAGAACAGCGTAATGCTGATCCCGGCGGCGAACAGCATGCCGGCCCAGGACAGATAACTGAATTCGGGTTCGTCGTGGTCGGCACCGAGTTTTATCTTGCCGTAGCCGGATAACGCGGTGACCACCACGAAGACCAGATACAGCGTCATCGCGAGCATGTAATACCAGCCGACCGTGTTGGCCGCCCAGTTTTGCGCTTCAAGCAGCCAGGCACCGGCTTGTTGCGGCATGGCGATGACAACGAGACCAAACAGCAGAATAAACGTCGCGGCGAAGTAGAACACCGGCGGATTCATCCGCACCAGACCGCTGGCGGGGGTAGACGATGCACTCATGAAACATGCACCTCGAGGGGTTGAAACGTGGCTGAAATGATCGGACTCAGCAAAGGCAAGCCTCCTGTTGTGAGCGGGCAGCGAACCACCGGTTTAACTTGAATGAACGTTCAAGTTAAACATGAATGGGGTGGTTAGGACTAATCGCAGGGCTAGGCGGTAGCTTTCCTACAGTAGCCCAAGGACGCGTATGACGTTGGTTTGGGGTAGTTCGTTCAACAGCCCCTCACCCTAACCCTCTCCCAGAGGGAGAGGGGACTGATTGGGGAATGTTTGAGAGCTACACCGACTTGATCCTGCTGTACCGAATCCGGAGTCGGCAGACACAGTTGCCTCGAACCCGTAATCGGCAGATGACGTTGCGTTTTCAAATCCATAATCGACTTGGTCGGCCCCGTCTCCCCCGCGAGAGGGCTGGGGTGAGGGGCCTGGATTTCAAGGTCGCAAAAAGCCTACTTCTGCGTCCCGTCATCATGCTGCAAATTGGCCTGAGTCAAATTGCACCCGGCCGGCACACTGCGGGTCAGCCACACATTGCCGCCAATGGTCGAGCCCTTGCCAATGGTGATCCGTCCAAGAATCGTCGCCCCGGCATAAATCACCACGTCATCTTCAACAATCGGATGACGCGGATGGCCCTTCTGCAACTGCCCGTCTTCATCTGCCGGGAAGCGTTTGGCGCCCAGCGTCACGGCCTGATAAATCCGCACCCGCTCACCAATAATCGCGGTCTCGCCGATCACCACACCCGTGCCGTGGTCGATGAAGAAACTGCGGCCGATCTGCGCGCCCGGGTGGATATCGATGCCCGTCGCCGAGTGAGCGATTTCCGCGCTGATCCGCGCCAGCAACGGCAACCCGGCGCGATACAAATGGTGCGCCAGACGATGGTGAATTACCGCCAGAATCCCCGGGTAGCACAGCAGCACTTCATCAACGCTGCGCGCTGCCGGATCGCCGTGATAGGCCGCCAGCACGTCGGTGTCGAGCAGCGTGCGCAACCCCGGCAAGGCAAGGGCGAAATCCTGGACGATCTGGATCGCCCGGGCATCAACTTCGGTGTCGACCTGCGCGCTGTGCCGGGCAACATAACGCAGCTCAAGTCGCGTCTGCGCCAGCAAGGCATTCAACGCGACGTCGAGGGTGTGCCCCACATAAAAATCTTCACTTTCTTCGCGTAGATCGACCGGCCCCAGGCGCATCGGGAACAACGCGCCACACAACGTCTCGAGAATCTCCGCCATCGCAGCACGCGAGGGCAGCTCGCGGCCACCCTGCTCGCCGGAGGCCCGGCCATTTTGTGCGCGCCACTGATCCCGTGCGGTGCGCAGTTGGCTGACGATGGTCTGCAATTGCCAATGGCTGGAACGCTCGCTCACGGTAAAGACTCCTCACGCGCGGCCGGACTGTCTGGCCGCGTCAACGGCGACCACTTTACGGCATGCCTGCGCGGGCGAATTAAGAACCGATAGTGCTGTCCTCAGTCCATTTGGCTATAAGCGATTCGCGGTTGCCCCTGCAAAATCGACTGCCTATAGTCCTTTCATCTTTCTCCGCCAGTACGGACTCATGATTAAACAACAGCTGGACCGTTTTAACCGTCTCGACCTGCTCGGCCAACCCACCCCGCTGGAAAAACTGGAGCGCCTCTCTGCTTGGCTCGGCCGCGACGTTTACATCAAACGCGATGACCTGACGCCGCTGGCCATGGGTGGCAACAAATTACGCAAACTCGAATACCTCGCGGCCGATGCGCTCGCGCAGGGCGCCGACACGCTGATCACCGCAGGCGCGCTGCAATCGAACCATGTTCGCCAGACCGCAGCACTGGCCGCCAAACTGGGCCTGAGTTGTGTCGCGCTGCTGGAAAATCCGTTGGGCACTGACGACAGTAACTACACCAGCAACGGCAATCAGCTGCTGCTGGACCTGTTCGACACCAAAGTCGAGTTGGTCGAAAACCTCGACAACGCCGACGAACAACTGGCCGCCCTCGCCGCGCGTTTGCGCAGCAACGGCAAGAAGCCGTATCTGGTGCCGATCGGTGGCTCGAATGCGCTCGGAGCGCTGGGTTACGTGCGTGCGGGCCTGGAGCTGGCCGAGCAGATCAAGGACACCGGCCTCGACTTCGCCGCCGTGGTATTGGCGTCGGGCAGTGCCGGCACGCACAGCGGTCTGGCGCTGGCCCTGAGCGAAGCGTTGCCCGAATTGCCGGTGATCGGCGTAACCGTTTCGCGTAGCGAAGAAGACCAGCGCCCGAAGGTACAGGGTCTGGCCGAACGCACCGCGGAGCTGCTCGGCGTGGAACTGCCGGCAAGCTTCAAGGTCGAGTTGTGGGACGAGTACTTCGGCCCGCGCTACGGCGAACCGAATGCCGGGACACTGGCGGCGGTGAAGCTATTGGCGAGTCAGGAGGGTCTGTTGCTGGATCCGGTGTATACCGGCAAGGCCATGGCGGGTTTGCTCGATGGCATTGGCCGTTCGCGCTTCGATCAAGGTCCGATTATTTTCCTGCACACCGGTGGGGCCCCGGCGCTGTTTGCCTATAAGGATTTTCTGTAACTGAAAGATCAAAAGATCGCAGCCTTCGGCAGCTCCTGCGAAGAGCAGGGCTGCGATTTTTTCGAATTCGCCACATATTCTGAAAACGAATATCAAATTAGATAATTAGTATTTTCAAGTCTAAGACAGAAGCCATATAGTCTCGCCGCAGGCGAATTTCGCGAGAGACGCATAAGCTGCTTTAAGGCAGGATAGCGCTGTCGTTCAAATCACCCATTTGCCTACATTCCTTAAGCGTCTTCCATAAGAAAACACAGGGGCTTGTCATGAATTTTTCCGCACTACGTCGCAATCTGCTGGTTGGTTCGCTGGGCCTGGCGCTGAGCGCCGGTCTGATCGGCCAGGCAGTGGCCGGTGAGCAGCTGCAACAGATCAAGGACAAAGGCGTTATCAACGTCGGCCTGGAAGGCACTTACCCACCGTTCAGCTTCGTCGATGCCGACGGCAAACTGTCCGGTTTCGAAGTCGAGCTCTCCGAAGCCCTGGCGCAAAAACTCGGTGTCAAAGCCAAGATCCAGCCAACCAAATGGGATGGCATCCTCGCCGCGCTGGAATCCAAGCGCCTGGACGTCGTGGTCAATCAGGTGACCATCTCCGAGGAGCGCAAGAAGAAGTACGACTTCTCCGAACCGTACACCGTCTCCGGTATCCAGGCGTTGGTGCTGAAGAGCAAGGAATCCGCGCTGAACATCAAGACCGCCGCCGACCTGGCCGGCAAGAAAGTCGGTGTAGGTCTGGGCACCAACTACGAGCAGTGGGTCCGCGCCAACGTGCCGGGTGCAGACGTGCGTACCTATGATGATGATCCGACCAAGTTCGCCGATCTGAACAACGGCCGTACCGATGCCATCCTGATCGACCGTCTGGCCGCTCTCGAATACGCCAAGAAAGCCCCGAAAACCGTCGCTGCCGGTGAAGCCTTCTCCCGTCAGGAATCGGGTATAGCCCTGCGCAAAGGCGAGCCTGAATTGCTGGCAGCCCTGAACAAGGCCCTCGACGAACTGCGTGCCGACGGCACCCTTGAGAAGCTGTCCACGAAATACTTCAACGCTGACGTCACTAAATAATGGAAGAAGCTTTCCAACTCGCACTTGATTCCGCGCCCTTTCTGCTCAAGGGCGCGTATTACACGGTTGTCCTCAGCCTTGGCGGGATGTTCTTCGGCCTGCTGCTGGGCTTTGGCCTGGCGTTGATGCGCCTGTCGCGCTTCAAGTCGGTCAGCTGGCTGGCCCGCATCTACGTGTCGTTCTTTCGCGGCACGCCGTTGCTGGTGCAGCTGTTCGTGATCTATTACGGCTTGCCGCAAATGGGCCTGGAGCTTGATCCGCTGCCAGCGGCGCTGATCGGCTTTTCGCTGAACATGGCCGCCTATGCCTGTGAAATCCTGCGCTCCGCGATCGGCTCGATCGAACGCGGCCAGTGGGAGGCCGCTGCGAGCATCGGCATGACCCGCGCGCAAACCTTGCGTCGGGCCATCCTGCCGCAAGCGATGCGCACGGCATTGCCGCCGCTGGGCAACAGCTTCATTTCACTGGTCAAGGACACTGCACTGGCCGCAACCATTCAGGTGCCGGAACTATTCCGTCAGGCGCAGCTGATTACCGCCCGGACTTTCGAAGTCTTCACCATGTATCTTGCCGCCGCGCTGATCTACTGGATTCTGGCCACGGTGCTGTCGCACTTGCAGAACAAGTTGGAAGAGCGGGTCAATCGGCACGACCAGGAGTCCTGACCCCATGATTGTCGTGGAAAAACTGACAAAGCAGTTCAAGGGTCAAGTGGTGCTCAACGGCATTGACCTTGAGGTAAAGGAAGGCGAGGTTGTCGCGATCATCGGCCCTAGCGGCTCGGGCAAGACGACGTTCCTGCGCTGCCTGAATTTCCTTGAAGAACCCACCAGCGGCCGGATCAAGGTCGGCGATATCGAAATCGATACCCGCCGCCCGCTGAACCAGCAGCAAGGTCTGGTGCGCAATCTGCGCCAGCACGTGGGCTTCGTGTTCCAGAACTTCAACCTGTTCCCCCATCGCACCGCTTTGGAAAACGTCATCGAAGGGCCGATCGTGGTCAAGAAGATGCCCCGCGAGCAAGCGGTTGCCTTGGGCATGAAGCTACTGACCAAAGTCGGTCTCGCCGGCAAGGAAGACGCTTATCCGCGTCGACTTTCAGGGGGTCAGCAACAGCGCGTGGCGATTGCCCGGGCGTTGGCGATGGAGCCGGAAGTGATTCTGTTCGACGAGCCGACTTCGGCCCTCGATCCGGAACTGGTCGGCGAAGTGCTGGCGACCATCCGCGGTCTCGCCGAAGAAAAACGCACCATGGTGATCGTCACCCACGAAATGGGCTTCGCCCGTGACGTGGCCAACCGTGTGGTGTTTTTCGACAAGGGCGTGATCGTAGAACAAGGTGAAGCCAAAGCGTTGTTTGCCAACCCGAAAGAAGAACGCACTCAACAGTTTCTCAGCAAGTTCCTGAATCACGCCTGAGAATGTTTAACGCACCCTCTCCAACTTCCATGGATGGAAGTTATCTTTACCCCGCTCCAATCCTCTCCCGACTATATACACGCCAGGCACACTCAACGCACGACATGTATATATGTTCTGCAACAGATAAAACTCGTCTGAAACTTATCGAATGTCACTGGCATGAGTATGAATAACTCTGCGTCAAAACGGCTAAAAAAGCCTGTGAATGGTAGTCAGATTCGCTTTTATGCCTAGGAGTTCGACGTCAGAAATGTAGGAAACTTCTGATAGAACCTCAATTCCAAGATTAACTACCGCCGACTATTGACACCCCTCCCCGCACCCTCTTATCTAGTCGCCAACCGGCACTACTTAGTTCAATCAACTCACTTTCAAGTTTAACAAAATGTTCATTGCTTTATTGCCAGTTGATTCATGCCATTTGTTCTTCCAGAAACGGACTTCGCTGCAAGGCTTCAAGGAGAGAAATCGATGACTCGCACTTCGCACACCCCCGAACTGGCAGCACCGACACTGTCGCCAGCGCAAAAAACCGGCATCAACCTGACCGCCGCCGCCCATCTGCTGGTCGCCGTTTCGCCCTATCCCGACATGGACGGCGGCGACCTGATCGAACTGTTCTGGAACAAGTGCTACGTCGCATCAAAGGTGCTGACCGCCGAGGACGTTGGCGAGTCGATCAGCCTGCGTGTGCCGGAGAGTTTCATTGCCAACGGCACCGCGCGTATCCACTACCGGGTGATGCAAGTCGGTCAGGGCGCGGCACTGTCGGCGGCGACCCGCGTGCAGGTCAAACTCGATTGTCCTGGCGGCCAGCCAGCCGCCGTGTGCGGTGACGAAAACCAGCAACTGGCGCCGGTGATAATTCCCGATGCCATTCGCCGTCAGGGGGTGAATCCGAATCAGATCAAACGCGGCGTGCCACTGACCATAGAGCCCTACCTGAACATGGCGGAAGACGACGCCATCACTTTGCGCTGGGGCGACGTTCGTATGGATCTCGCGCCGATCACGGCTGCCGATATCGGGCTGCCGATTCAGGTCTGGGTGCCGCCGGCGGTCATCGTCGAAGCCGGCGAGGATATGCGCTTGGACGTGACCTACTGCATCCTCGACCGGGTCGGCAACAACTCGCGCTGGGCACCGCCACGGGCATTGAAGATCGGTTGTGTGAATCCTTATCTGAAGGTGCCTTTGAGGCAAGCACTCAAGGCGGCCGAAACGCGCAAGCCTTAGCAGTGAATCCAAGGGGTGAGGGAACGTTCGCCTCACCATCGTTCAAGATCACCGCAGGTGTTTTGCCAACCTTGGAAATCTAGACCAACTCGACCATCAACCCTTCTATACATATTCCTAAAAGTTAGTTTATTTAATTTTTATACACGTTTAGGGTATATGAACCGGACCACCGGACATTCTTTCTTTCGCTGCACTGTGCGGCGTTTTCATGAGATGTGAGGTAGGTCGTATGGTCCGGAACACAATCACCCCAGTGCAGATCGCCAGGGCATTGCGTGCAGCCAAGGAGCGGCACTGATGTCCAGTCTGGCAGATGCAATCGTCCAGTCTGATCTGGACATCGCCCCGTTGTTGTTGCCCGCGCAAGTCCTGCAAAACGACGCCCAGGCCCTAGAGGCCGCCATTGAGCTGGCGCAAGTCGCCCGCGTGCAGGCCGCCAAGCGCGACCGCCAACGCAAATTGCCGTGGTCGGAAATCGAACAGTTCACCCGCAGTGGTCTGGGCAGCATTGCCATCCCGCGCGAATACGGTGGTCCGCAGGTTTCGTTCGTCACGCTGGCCGAGGTGTTCGCGATTATTTCCGCCGCCGATCCCGCGCTGGGACAGATCCCGCAGAACCAGTTCGGCATTATCAACCTGGTGCTGGGCTGCGCCACCGAAGCGCAGAAAAAGCAGCTGTTCCAAAGTGTTCTGGAAGGCTGGCGCATCGGCAATGCCGGCCCTGAACGCGGCACCAAAAACACCCTGGAACTGAAAGCGCGCATCACCGCTGACGGCGATGAGTACGTGATCAACGGCCAGAAGTTTTATTCCACCGGCTCGCTGTTTGCGCACTGGGTCGCGGTGAAAGCGCTCAACGACGACGGCAAGCAAGTGCTGGCCTTCGTCCGCCGCGGCACACCGGGTTTGCGCATTGTTGATGATTGGTCGGGCTTCGGTCAGCGCACCACCGCCAGCGGCACGATCCTGCTGAACAACGTGCGCGTCGAAGCGAGTCTTGTCGTCGACAACTGGAAGATCAACGAAACCCCGAACATTCAAGGCGCGGTGTCACAGCTGATTCAAGCAGCGATCGACGCCGGCATCGCCCGTGGTGCCATCGAAGACGCCATCGAGTTTGTCAAAACCCGCGCGCGGCCATGGATTGACGCCAAGGTCGAGCGCGCCAGCGATGACCTCTATGTCATAGCTGACATCGGCAAGCTGAAAATCGAACTGCACGCCGCCGAAGCGCTGCTGCGCAAGGCCGGGCAAGTGCTCGATCAGGTACACGCCGCGCCAGTCACCGTCGAGTCCGCCGCCCGCGCCTCGATAGCTGTGGCTGAAGCCAAAGTGCTGACCACCGAGATCTCGCTGCTGGCCAGCGAAAAGCTTTTCGAACTGGCCGGCAGCCGCGCCACCCTCGCCGAATTCAACCTCGACCGTCACTGGCGCAACGCCCGCGTGCACACGCTGCACGACCCGGTGCGCTGGAAATATCACGCGGTCGGCGCCTATCGCCTGAACGGCACGTTGCCGGCTCGCCATTCCTGGATTTGACCAGAACACTTTTGACCAGATCTCTGGAGAAGCACATGACTTTTTCCCATCCCGTCGCGGTCATCACCAGCGATGAGCAAGCCCTGATCGTCGCCAGCGACCTGGCCGAAGATTTCAAACGCGACAGCGCCCTGCGCGACCGTGAACGACGCCTGCCGCTGCCGGAACTCGACGTGTTTTCCCGCTCCGGCCTGTGGGGCATCACCGTCCCCAAGGAATACGGCGGCGCCGCTGTGTCCAACGTCACCCTGGCCAAAGTCATCGCCCTGATCGCTCAGGCTGACGGCTCTCTTGGGCAGATTCCGCAGAACCATTTCTATGCCCTCGAAGTCCTCAGGGTAAACGGCAGCCACGCGCAGAAACAACGGTTGTACGCCGAGGTGCTGGCCGGCCAGCGCTTTGGCAATGCACTGGCGGAACTGGGCACCAGAACCGCCCACGACCGCGTGACCAGTCTCAAGCGTGATGGCGACGGCTATCGCATCAACGGCCGCAAGTTCTACGCAACCGGGGCGATTTACGCGCAGCGCATTCCTACCTCAGTGGTCGATGAAAACGGCGTGCAGCAACTGGCCTTCGTCCCGCGTGACAGCCAAGGCCTGATCGTGATCGACGACTGGAGCGGCTTCGGCCAGCGCACCACTGGCAGCGGTTCGGTGGTGTTCGAAGACGTGTACGTCGCAGCGCAAGACGTGCTGCCGTTTCAAAGCGCCTTCGAACGCCCGACCACCGTCGGCCCGCTGGCGCAGATCCTTCACGCCGCCATCGACACCGGTATCGCCCGCGCCGCTTATGAAGACGCGCTGCACTTTGTGCGCAGCAAAACCCGGCCATGGATCGACTCGGGTAATGACACTGCCACCGAAGATCCGCTGACACTGAAAAGCTTCGGCCACTTGAGTATTCGCCTGCACGCGACCGAGGCTTTGCTTGAGCGCGCCGGCGAATTCCTTGATGTCGCGCAGGCCGAAACCAACGCGGACACCGTCGCCGCGGCATCGATTGCCGTCGCCGAAGCACGCGCCATCAGTACTGAAATTTCGCTGGCCGCCGGTAGCACGCTGTTCGAACTGGCCGGCAGCCAGGCCACGCTGATCGAACACGGCCTCGACCGCCACTGGCGCAACGCCCGGGTGCACACCCTGCACGACCCGGTGCGCTGGAAGTATCACGCGGTGGGCAATTACTACCTCAACGATGAAAACCCGCCACTGCGGGGCACCATCTGATGAGCAAGAAAAAAATCCTGCTCAACGCGTTCAACATGAACTGCATCGGGCATATCAACCATGGCTTGTGGACGCACCCGCGCGACACGTCGACCCAATTCAATAGAATCGAATACTGGACCGAATTGGCGCAGTTGCTGGAGCGAGGACTGTTCGACGGGCTGTTCATCGCCGACATCGTCGGCGTGTATGACGTCTATCAGAACTCGGTAGATGTCACGTTGAAGGAGTCGATCCAGTTGCCGGTGAACGATCCGTTGTTGCTGGTTTCGGCGATGGCTGCCGTGACCCAAAACCTGGGTTTCGGCCTGACTGCCAACCTCACCTACGAACCGCCGTATCTGTTCGCCCGGCGCATGTCGACACTCGATCATCTGAGCCGTGGGCGCGTGGGCTGGAACATCGTCACCGGTTACCTCGACAGCGCCGCCAAAGCCATGGGCCTGAGCGAGCAAGTCGAGCATGACCGGCGCTACGACCAGGCCGATGAATACCTTGAGGTGCTCTACAAACTCTGGGAAGGCAGCTGGGAAAACGGTGCGGTACTCAACGACCGCGAACAGCGTATCTACGCCCAACCGGAAAAAGTGCACAAGGTCGAGCACAAAGGCGAGTTCTATCAGGTCGAGGGTTATCACCTCTGCGAGCCGTCGCCGCAGCGCACGCCGGTGCTGTTTCAGGCCGGCAGTTCTGATCGCGGCTTGCTGTTTGCCGGGCGCCACGCCGAGTGCGTGTTCATCAGCGGCCAGAACAAACCGTCGACCAAGGTTCAGGTCGACAAGGTCCGTGCCAGCGCTACAGAGGCCGGGCGCAATCCCGAGGACATCAAGGTGTTCATGGGCCTCAACGTGATCGTCGGTGCAACAGAAGAAGCGGCCTGGGCCAAGCACGCTGAATATCTCGGCTACGCCAGTGCCGAGGCCGGCGTGGCGCATTTCTCCGCGTCCACCGGCATCGACTTTTCCCAGTACCAGATCGACGAGCCGATCCAGTACGTGAAAAACAACGCTATACAGTCCGCCACCAAAAACCTGCAAAACAACGACTGGACCCGACGCAAATTGCTAGACCAGCACGCTCTCGGTGGCCGCTACATCACCGTGGTCGGCTCGGCTGAGCAAGTGGCAGATGAACTGGAATCGTGGATCGCCGAAACCGGTCTGGACGGTTTTAACCTGACCCGCATCGTCACGCCGGAAAGCTACGTGGATTTCATTGATTTGGTGATTCCGGAGCTGCAGCGGCGTGGGTCGTACAAGACCGCGTATGACAGCGGCAGCTTGCGCGAGAAGCTGTTTCACGGCGAGGCGCACTTGCCCGAGCAACACACGGGTTCCGCGTTTCGCCGCTAAAAGCATCCCTGGCAAGCCAGCTCCCACAAGGGTCTGTGGCGTTCACAAAACCTGTGGGAGCTGGCTTGCCAGCGATGAGGCCGCAACAGACACCAAAAATTTAGGCACTGACTGGAAAACTCATCATGACCAAGAAAACCCTGTCCCACCCAGTCAAAGCACTGGCCCTGGCCCTCGGCCTGTTCAGCTCGGCGGTTTTCGCCGCCGACGCCCCGCTGAAAATCGGCACCACCGCCGCCTTCGCCATCCCGCTGGAAGCCGCCGTCGAGGAGGCCAGCAAACAAGGCCTGAACGTCGAGCTGGTGGAGTTCACCGACTGGATCGCACCGAACGTTAGCCTCGCCGCCGGCGACATCGACGTGAACTACTTTCAGCACATTCCGTTCCTCGAAAATGCCAAAGCCGCCGCCGGTTTTGACCTGGTGCCGTTCGCCCCGGGGATCATCAACAACGTCGGCCTCTTCTCAAAGAAATACACAAGTTTTGACGCGTTGCCGGAAGGCGCCAGCGTTGCCATCGCCAACGATCCGATCAACAGCGGTCGCGGTCTGCAACTGCTGGCCAAGGCCGGTCTGATCACGCTCAAACCGGGCGTCGGCTATAAAGCCACCGAAGACGACATCGTCGCCAATCCGAAGAAAATCAAAATCCTCCAGGTCGAAGCCGTGCAACTGGTGCGCGCTTACGACGACGCTGATCTGGTCCAGGGCTACCCGGCCTATATTCGCCTGGCGAAGACCTTCGATGCCGGCTCGGCACTGCTGTTCGATGGCCTCGATCACAAGGAGTACGTGATCCAGTTCGTGATTCAGCCGAAGAGCAAAACCGACCCGCGCCTGATCAAATTCGTCGATATCTATCAGCATTCCCCAGCCGTTCGCGCGGCACTGGATAAGGCCCACGGCAAGCTGTACCAGGCCGGTTGGGAAAGCTGAGCATGACGGCCGCGACCCAACGGCGACTGGAGCTTCCAGAGCCAAAGAATGCTGAGCGCACTGAACTGCACCCGCAACTGAACCGCGCCCACGTGCGCTTCATCAACCTCGGCAAAACCTACGACGGCCGACAAGGCCCGGTCGCTGCGTTGCAAGGCATCGACCTGGCGATCCAGCGCGGTGAAGTGTTCGGGATTATCGGCCGCAGCGGTGCCGGCAAGTCGTCGCTGATTCGTACGATCAATCGTCTGGAACAACCGACTTCAGGGCGGGTGCTGATCGATCAAGTGGACATTGGCGAGTTCGATGAACACCGCTTGGTCGCTCTGCGTCGGCGAATCGGCATGATTTTCCAGCACTTCAATCTGATGTCGGCCAAGACCGTTTGGCAGAACGTCGAGTTGCCGCTGAAAGTCGCCGGTGTGCCCAAAGAACAACGCGAGAACAAGGTCCGCGAACTGCTGGAGCTGGTGGGCCTGCAAGGCAAGCACAAGGCTTATCCGGCGCAGCTCTCCGGCGGGCAGAAACAGCGTATCGGCATCGCCCGCGCGCTGGTGCATGACCCGGATATTTTGCTATGTGACGAAGCGACTTCGGCGCTCGATCCGGAGACCACGCAATCGATTCTCGGTTTGCTGCGCGAGATCAACCAGCGTCTGGGCCTGACCATCGTATTGATCACCCACGAAATGGCAGTGATTCGCGAAATCTGCGACCGCGTGGTGGTGCTGGAACACGGGCAAATCGTCGAGCAAGGTCCGGTCTGGGAAGTGTTTGGCAACCCGCAACACGAGGTCAGCCAAACGCTGCTCGCGCCGCTGCAACATGCGTTGCCGCAAGAGTTGCAAAGCCGTCTGCACGCGCATTCGCCCTCCAGCGAAGCGGCTGTGGTTCTGCGTTTGCAGTTCACTGGCAGCGCCAGCGACGAGCCCGATCTGGCCGCGTTGTTCGCGGCCCTCGGTGGGCGGGTCAAGTTGTTGCAGGGCGGCGTCGAACGGATTCAGGGCCATGCGCTGGGGCAGTTGCTGCTGGCGGTCAGTGGTGCTTCGCTGGACGCCGAAACATTGCGCCAACGCGCCGGGCAATGGGCGCAACGGGTGGAGGTGCTGGGTTATGTGGTTTGATCGCTTGCTGCAGGGTTTCATCGATACGTTTTTGATGGTCGGCGTGTCGTCGTTGATCGCGCTGCTGGTGGGCATTCCCATGGCGGTGATTCTGGTCACCAGCGACAAGGGCGGGATCTACGCAGCTCCGGCGCTGAACCGCGCTTTGGGCGCATTCGTGAACCTGTTCCGTTCGATCCCGTTTCTGATTCTGATGGTCGCGCTGATCCCGTTTACGCGGCTGATCGTCGGCACCACCTACGGCGTATGGGCGGCGGTGGTGCCACTGACCATTGCTGCCACGCCGTTCTTTGCGCGGATCGCCGAGGTGAGCTTGCGTGAAGTTGACCACGGCTTGATCGAAGCCGCGCAAGCGATGGGTTGCCGGCGCTGGCACATCGTCTGGCATGTGCTGCTGCCGGAGGCACTGCCAGGCATCGTCGGCGGCTTCACTATCACCCTGGTGACGATGATCAACTCCTCGGCCATGGCCGGCGCGATTGGTGCCGGTGGGCTGGGCGACATCGCCTATCGCTACGGTTATCAGCGCTTTGATAGCCAGATCATGCTGACGGTGATTGTGTTGCTGGTGGCGCTGGTGGCGGTGATTCAGCTCGGCGGTGATCGCTTGGCGCGTGGCTTGAACAAGCGCTGAGGCGATCTTTTAAAGCGCGAAAGCGCTTATAGTCAGCCCATCTCTCTTTACGCCACGAACAGACCATGAAGCAGACCCCTACCGACCTCGAACAGATCACCGCCACCACCCTCGGTCACTACAACTCGGTGGCCGAGGACTTTCGCGAAGGCACCCGCGATCACGATGTCAGCCAGAACATCGACGCGCTGTTGCGGCACATTCAGGGCACGGCACCGTTCACGATTCTTGATTTCGGCTGTGGGCCGGGGCGGGATTTGCAGACGTTCACGCGCATGGGCCACGTGGCTGTCGGCCTCGACGGCTCGGAAAAATTTGCGCAGATGGCGCGTGAGGACAGTGGTTGCGAAGTGCTGCAGCAAGATTTCCTGAAGCTGGATTTGCCCGCAGCGCGCTTCGACGGCGTTTTCGCCAACGCGGTGCTGTTCCATGTGCCGTTGCAGGAACTGCCGCGGGTTTTGCAGCAACTGCACGCCAGCCTGAAACCGGGTGGCGTGCTGTTCAGTTCCAATCCACGCGGCGATAACAGCGAGGGCTGGAACGGCCCACGTTATGGCGCTTATCACGATCTGGAGGCGTGGCGCGGGTTGCTCACGGCGGCCGGTTTCGTCGAGCTGGAACACTACTTCCGGCCAGCAGGGCTGCCGCGAGAGCAACAGCCGTGGCTGGCGAGTGTTTGGCGCAAGGTCTGACTCAGGGAGCGTTATGCGCCCGGTAGTGGCTCACCGTACCGTCGGGCAGCAACACCGTGAGGCTCTCGCCCGGCAGGGTCTGGCCGCGCACTTCACGCGCGGCTTGATCGAAGTTGGCCAGCAATCGAGTGCCGTCCGCGAAGGTTGTCTGCTGCACGCGTCGATCATCGCTCAGCCATTCGAATCCGGTCAGCGCCTGCTTCGCCAGACGTTCATGCAACGGGCGGAAAAAAACGTCCTGCCGCGCCATCAGCGGCAGCCGCTGCGCCAGCGTCGCCGCGCTCAGGTGATACAGCGGCGGCACGTTGTAGAGCAACTGCGTGAGCTCATTCGCCGCCCGCACGTTGCTCAGCTTCAGGCTGTCGTACAACCAGTGATGGGTGGTGATGACCGAACCGTGGAACACCGCCTGGTACAGCGGCAAACGGCTGGCCGGATCAAAGTGGATGCGGCGGTACGGTTCTTTGATCGGCACAGGCTTGAAGAACACTGCCGGTTGCTCCGGGGGATACCATTTGCCGACGAAGTATTCAGAGTCAGGATTTTTACTCATATCGACATCGCCCCAGCCGATCACCGGCGTCTGCATGCCATGGGCGAACAGCACGCCTTGCGCTGTAGTCGCGTTGCCATCCTCGGAGCCGGTGGGCAGTTGCAAGACCTGATTGATCCAGCGTGACGCCTCGACGTTGCTTTCGGCATTTTGCGCTTGCGTCATCGTGGCACCAGGGCGGTAACTGTCGAGCACCATGCCCGTGGCGTAGGCGTCGAGGAACCAACTGTTGAAACCGGCAGCGGCGCTGATGGCGCTGACGCGTTTCTCCAGCAACGGCCGCACGCAACGCGGATCGGTGTAGTGTCCCGACTGCTGGAAACCGGTTTTCAGCGTGCGGTCTTCCAGCACGATGGCGCATTCGGTGTTCGCCATGTCGCCCAGGTGCGCGGTGATCCAGTCCGGGTTTTCGTCACGGCTCAGGGCGGTCTGGTAGGAGTCATACGGAGCGATCAGGTACCCCGCCTTCACCGCTGCGCGAACCACCTCCGGCTGCCAAAGTCCGCCCTCCCAACCCTCGCCAAGCCCCAGCCACAAACGCGTCAGCCCTGCGCTGTGCAAGCGTTCGAGGGTATCGAGCGACAAGGTGCTGCCCCAGCGCATGGGATCGGCGGTCAAGGCACCCGCGAATTCGCCGGCCAGTTGCCCGCGAAGGGCGCCATAACCACTGACCAGTGCCTGCATGTCCGGCACCGCGCGGGCTTGCCAGGTTTTGCGCGCCAAGGTGTTGAGCGCGCGATTGAGACTGCGCAGCAGCACCGATTGCTGGTAGCGATTGAGCACGGCTTCGCCGGCGAGCATCTGCAAGGCTTCGTGATCCATCGCGCCGCGCAGCGCGCTGGCCAGCGGTGTCTGACTGCGCAATTTGCCGAGCAGCGCCGGCCAGTTGCGCACATCTTTCGCGCCCAACAGATCATTGCCCCACAGGTAGACATGGCTGGCCCCCAGCAGCTTGCTGGCCTGCGGGGTTTTCTCAAGCTTGCTGCACAGCGTTTCATAATGGCCGTTATCGATCAGCCATTGCCGGTAGCGCTTGGCCCCCGCCAACGGGTCGGCGTCGCCCAGAAACAGGCTGAACGTCAGCGGCGTCGACGGTTGCAATGAGGTGAATTGATGCTGCGCTGACAACGCCAGGGTCTGACCGTCAGCGCTGAACAGCAGACGATTGTTGTACGGATTGCTCAGCAACCAATTGAGGCTGAACCCGTCGTGCACGACGCCCCACAGCGGCAAGCCGAGATCCTGGGTGGTATTGAATGCGCCCTCACCGAGCAGAAATTTCTGCCAGACCTGATCCCCACGCGGCACGTAATGCCCTTCGGCCAGCGGCCAGATCAAGCCTTGGCCCATGGCACTGCCGGGTTGGCGCAGGAACTCGAATTCACCTGGCTTGCGCGCGGTAATCGAGAACGAAAGGTCGCGCTGATCGAGTTCAACACTGAGGGCCCAGGCACCGTCATCCCATTGCCAGTCGAGGCGATTGCCGCTTCGGATCAATTGACTGACCTTGTGCCCTTCAACCCCCGTTGATGCCTGCACGCTGGCGCGGTCAGCCGGGGTGACCTGCACGGCAAGGGTCGCGGGGTCGATCTGCACCTGCCACAGCGCGTTGGCCAACAGCGTTGCGGCCAGCGTCGAAGGCGACAGGCACAGCCCGAGCATCAGCAGCAGCTGACGCGGCCAGCAAGCAATCGTAGACATCAGGCGTCCCTCTCCAAATGGAGGAGGGACGGTAACGCAATGAATCAGGCTTGTAAGTCAGACCGTTCCCAAAGGTGTAACAAGAGCGATCAATGTGCCGACGGCGATGAGTCTTTCTTCGGCTCGCGAATCTTGTACCAGGCCACGTACAGCGCTGGCAGAAACAGCAGCGTCAGCAACGTGGCGATGATGATCCCGCCGATCATCGCGTAAGCCATCGGCCCCCAGAACACTTCGCGGGCAATCGGGATCATGCCCAGGCTCGCCGCCGCAGCGGTCAGCAGGATCGGACGGCGTCGGTGCTCGGTCGCTTTCGCCACCGCATCCCAGGGTTCCAGACCTTCTTTCTCCAGTTCGTCGATCTGCGTGACCAGAATCACCGAGTTGCGGATGATGATGCCGATCAGCGCAAGGATCCCCAGGATCGCCACGAAGCCCATCGGCGTGCCCGTCGGGATCAGCGCCAGCACCACGCCAATCAAGCCGAGGGGCGCAACACTCGCGACCAGGAACAGCTTCTGCACACTGTGCAACTGGATCATCAGGAACGTCGCCATCAAAAACAGCATCAGCGGCACGACCTTGGCAATCGGCCCTTGGGCCTTGCCGCTTTCCTCGACCGTACCGCCAGTGGCGACCTCGTAGCCCACCGGCAACCCGGCGGCGAATTTGTCGATGTCGGGCTTGAGCTGCTTGACCAGATCGGTCGGCTGAATCTCATCGCGCACCGCCGCTTTGATGGTGATTGTCGGCTTGCGGTCGCGACGCCACACCAGCGGCTGCTCCAGCTCATAGCGCACGGTGGCGAAGGCCAGCAGTGGAATCGATGTGCCGCTCGGCGTGACGATCTGCAGGTTTTGCAGGGTCTCCGGCGTACCGCGTTCGGCATCCCCGGCACGACCGATAACGTTGATCAGGTAGATGTCGTCATCGACCTGGGTCACCGGCGAACCGACGACGATGCTGTTCATCAGGTTGGCGACGTCCTCCGAGGACAAGCCGAGTTGCCGCGCCTTGTCCTGGGCGATGTCGATGCGCAGGACTTTGCCCGGTTCATTCCAGTCGTAAATGATTTCGCCGATGTGCGAGTTCTTGTCGAGTTCGGTGGCCAGCTCGATCGCGTGCTTGCGCACCTGATCGATGTCCTTGCCGCTGACCCGGTACTGAATCGGCCGCCCTACCGGCGGGCCCATCTCCAGTGCCTGCACGTAACTGCCAATGCCGACGAAGTCCTTGCGCAGGCGTTCGCGCAGGCGCTGGCTCAAGGCCTCACGCGACTCCAGCCCCTTACTCACGATGACCAGTTGCGCGTAGTACGGGTTCTGCAATTGCTGGTCGAGGGGCAGGTAGAAACGGATCGCGCCTTCGCCGATGTAGGTGCTCCAGCGCGCGATGTCCGGGTCGTCCTTGAACGTCGCTTCGAGCCTGTCCACAGCCTTGCGGGTTTCAGCCATCGAGGCGTTCTGCGGCAGGTTGAGGTCGACGAGGATTTCCGGGCGGTCCGAAGACGGAAAGAACTGGTTCTGCACAAACTGCATGGAGAATACCGACGCCACGAACAACGCGATGGTGATGCCGATCGCCCACCAGCGGTTGCGCATGGCCCAGAACATGCCGTAGTTGAACGCGCGGCCGATGCGACCCGGTTCATCGCTGTGCGGTTTGACGTTGGCGCTGAGAATGTGCACGCCGATTACAGGTGCAAACAGCACCGCGACAATCCACGACACCAGCATCGCCACGGCAATCACCGCAAACAGGGTGAAGGTGTACTCACCCGCCGAACTGGCGTTGAGGCCGATCGGTACGAACCCGGCGACAGTCACCAGCGTACCGGTGAGCATCGGGAACGCGGTCGAGGTGTAGGCGTAGGTCGCCGCTTGCTCCTTGGTCTCGCCCATTTCCAGGCGCGTGACCATCATCTCCACCGTGATCATCGCGTCGTCCACCAGCAGGCCGAGGGCGATGATCAACGCACCCAGCGAGATCCGCTGCATGGTGATGCCGCTGTATTCCATGAACACGAAGACCATCGCCAGCACCAGCGGAATCGAGCACGCCACCACCAGACCGGCGCGCACGCCGAGGCTGATGAAGCTCACCACCAGCACGATAATGACCGCTTCGAACAGCGCACTGGTGAAACCGCCGACGGCTTTTTCCACCACGTCGGCCTGGTCGGAAACCGTGTGTACGCCGACGCCCACCGGCAAGTCGGCGGTCAGCGACTCCATGCGCTCGTGCAGCGCCTTGCCGAATTCCTGAATGTTGCCGCCCTTCTTCATCGCAATCGCGAGGCCGATGGCTTTTTTACCGTCATAACGAAATTCCGGTGTCGCCGGGTCGACGTAGCCGCGAGTGATGTTGGCGATATCGGCGAGGCGATAGAAGCGGTCGTTAAGGCGCAGGTTGACGTCGGCCAGGTCCTTCTCCGAGGCAAACTGCCCGGAGGTGCGCACAGAAATGCGCTCCGGCCCGGCTTCGATCACGCCCGCCGGGGTCACCGCGTTTTGCGATTGCAGGCTCTGCACCACCTGACGCTGATCGATGCCCAGCGCCGCCAGTTTGCGTGTGGAGAAGTTCAGGTAGAGCACTTCATCCTGCTCGCCAACCATCTCGACCTTGCCCAGCCCCGGCACTTCACGGATCTCGGCACGCACCTGTTCGACGTAATCGCGCAACTGGCGCATCGACAAGCCGTCGGCGGTGAACGCATACACCGAGCCGAACACATCACCGAACTCATCGTTGAACCCCGGCCCTTGCAGGCCTTGGGGGAAGTCGCCACGAATGTCGTTGATCTTCTTGCGCACCTGATACCAGATGTCCGGGATGTCCTTGGCGCTGGTGGTATCGCGCAGGTACACGAACACCGTGGATTCGCCGGGGCGCGTGTAACTTTTCACGTAGTCGAGGGAGTCGAGTTCTTCGAGCTTTTTCTCGATGCGGTCGGTGACCTGTTTGAGGGTTTCCTCTTGCGTCGCACCCGGCCAGCGGGTCTGGATGACCATGGTCTTGATGGTGAACGACGGGTCTTCCTCGCGGCCCAGATTCATGTACGAGAACACGCCCATCAGCAGCGCGACGAACATCAGGTACCAGACGAACGACTGATGTTTCAGAGCCCATTCGGATAGGTTGAAAGGCCCTTTCATCGTGGACTGTCCTCGTCGATTTTGACTTTCTGCCCCGGTTTGAGGCTGTTCACACCGGCCGTTACCACCCGCTCGCCAGCCTTGACGCCGCCGGACAGCACCACGGTGCTGTCGTTGCGACTGATCAGGGTGACGTCACGTGGCGAGACGGTTTGCGCTTGCGTGTCGATGACCCAGATCCGTGTTTTGCCGTCGACTTCCTGCAACACGCTGACCGGCAATTCGAGACGCGGCTTGATTGCCGAACTGAGGGTCACGCTGATCGCTGTGCCGAGACGAAAACCGGGAGGCGTCTCGGTGAGCGTCAGGCGTGCACGCCGGGTGCGGGTGGCACTCTGGGCCTGAGGTTCAATTTCGCGGATGATCGCCGTGGTGTTGATGCTCGGGTCGAGTTGTGCGGCGACCAGAAACACCACATCCGGTGGCAGTTGATCGACCAGGGTATCGGGCAGGTCGATCACCGCTTCCTTGATGTCCGGTTGCGCCAGCGTCACCACTTGCTGGCCAGCGGTAACCACTTGCCCGGCCTCGGCATTCCACGCGGTGACCACGGCTTTGTGATCGGTGCGCAGTTGCACGTAGTCGAGCTGATCCTTGGCCTGGCTCAGCGACGCCTTGGCCTGATCCAGCGAAGCCTTAGTGGTTTTCAGGTCGGTTTGGGCGATGTCCAGTTGCGCCTGCGCACCGACGCCACGGTCAAATAATTGCTGCTGGCGACGGGCGTTGGCCTGGGCATTGATGTACTGCGCTTGAATGCGCGCCAGATCCCCTTGGGCGGCGCGCAACCGGTTCTGCTGGTCGGTCGGGTCGAGTGTGGCGAGCAAGGCGCCCTTCTCGACTTCGGCGCCGACATCGACGTTACGGCTGGCGATACGTCCCGGGATGCGGAAACCAACGTTGCTTTCGTAGCGTGCCTGGATGCTCCCGGCAAAACGCCCGAGGTCTTCCTGATTGAGGGTTTTTACTTCCACCGACAACACTGGACGCACCGGCTCCGGCGGCGCTTCTTTTTCCGAGCACGCGGCCAGCGCCAGCAACGCCGTAAGCAACCACAGGCGCTTCATGGCTGGGCTCCCACTTGCAGATCCTTGTAAGTGTTTTCGGCAATCTCGACTTTCATCCCCGGATGCAGCAACTGGCCGCCGGCGATGATCACTTTGTCACCAGCCTTCAAACCGTCGCTGACGATGACTTTGCCGGTCAGGTAACGCCCGACCGTGACTGTGTGCAGTTGCGCGCGGCCCTCGCCGTCGATGATCCACACCGCCGGCTCGCTGAGGTTTTTGGTCAGCGCCGACCACGGCAGTTCTACGGCGGATTGGCCGGGCGTCTTGGCCGTGGCGCTGACCACCGAGCCGAGCTGCATGCCTTCCGGCAGGCTGTCGAGGGTGACTTTGACTTGCACGGTGCCGGTCTGCGCGGATACCGCCGGTGTGATTTCGCGCACAGTGCCGGTGGTTTTGATTTTTGGATTGTCGAGCAGGCTGACTTCAATCGAGCGATCCGTCGGCGGTCCGGCCAACAGCGACTCGTAGACGTTGAACACCGCGTCGCGCTCACCGTCACGGGCCAGGCTGTAGATCGGCACGGTGGCTTGCACGACCTGGCCAACTTCGGCCTGGCGCGCGGTGATGATCCCCGGCGCTTCGGCGATCAGCGAGGTGTAGCTCAGTTGCTCGCGGGCATTGGCCAGTTGTGCCTGAGCGGCCGTCAGCGCGCTCTGGCTGCTGCGCAATTGTGCTTGCGCGGCGTCATATTCGGATTGGCTGGTGTAGCCCTTGGGCAAGAGTTTCTGCTGGCGGACGAAAGCCGCTGCGCTCTGTTTGACCCGCGCCTGCTCGGCCACCACTTGTGCCTGTGCGGAGTCGACGTTGGTCTGCAAATCTTTCGGATCGAGTTTGGCCAGCACCTGTTTGGCGGTGACGCGGTCGCCGACGTCAACCGAACGCTGGATGATCTTGCCGCCGACACGGAACGACAGATCGGTCTGCACCCGCGCCTGCACGTCGCCGGTCAGCGTCACCGAAGCCGCGTAATCCGCCGGTTTGACCTCTTGCACGAAGACCCGGGGCAGTTCTTTTTCGACCTGTTTCTTATCGCCACAGGCGGCCAGCAATGTGAGCAGGCCGAGCACGACCACTGTTTTCAATCCGGGACTCGCCATGCAGACTCCTTCCTGTGTACGAACGTGCAAGTGACGATACGACTGTGAGCTTAGAACAGGGTTCCGCCATTGCGCGCATGATGCTGCATTTACCCCTGTAGGCGCTGCCCCGCGCAAGAACGATCAAGAGAAGGATTTTTATGCTCAGGACCCTCGCGGTGGCCAATTACCGCTCGATCAATAAATTGGTGATCCCGTTGGGTCGGCTGAACCTGATCACCGGCCCCAACGGCAGCGGCAAGTCCAACCTGTACCGGGCGCTGCGCCTGTTGGCGGAAACTGCACAGGGCGGCGTGGTCAATGCGCTGGCCCGTGAAGGCGGGCTGGATTCGACGTTCTGGGCCGGACCGGAAACCATCAGTCGCCGGATGCGCAACGGTGAGGTGGCGATCGAGCCGACGGTGCGCCAAGGCGTCAAACGTCTGCGCCTGGGGTTTGCCGGGGAGGATTTCAGTTATTCGATCAGCCTCGGGCTGCCCGATTCCAACGGCCACTTCATGTTGCCGGAGAATCCGCGGCCGATTCCCTCGCGGTTCAGCCTTGATCCGCAAATCAAGCGCGAATGCATCTGGGCTGGCCCTCATTACCGGCCCGCCAGCCTGCTGGTGGACCGTGACGGGCCAATGATCCGTGCCCGCTCTGAGAGAAAATGGGACGTTCTGGCACAACACACACCGAACTTCGACAGCCTGTTCGATCAGGTCGGCAGCCTGCGCAGCTCGCCGGAAGTATTCCAGATGCGCGAGTTCATCCGCCGCTGGCGCTTCTATGATCACTTTCGCAGCGATGCCGACGCCGCAGTGCGCCAGCCGCAACTGGGCACGCGCACGCCGGTGTTGCATCACGATGGTCGCGATCTGGCGGCGGCGTTGCAGACGATCATCGAAATAGGCGATGCCGACGCGATGCGGGCCGCCATCACCGACGCGTTTCCCGGCGCGCGGTTGCACATCGAATCCCAAGCCGGCGGACGTTTCGCCATCGAATTTTTTCAGGAAGGGTTACTGCGACCATTGTCGGCGGCGGAGCTGTCGGACGGGACGTTGCGTTATCTGCTGCTGGTCGCGGCATTGCTCACGCCACGACCACCGTCGTTGATGGTGCTCAACGAACCAGAAACCAGCCTGCACCCGGACCTGCTACCGGCGCTGGCGCGGTTGATTATCAAAGCGTCGCAAGAGTGTCAGGTGTGGGTGGTATCCCATGCGCGGCGGTTGATCTCGGCGTTGCAAGAAGACCCGGAGTGCAATTGCATTGTGCTGGAGAAGACGCTGGGGCAGACCGGCATTGTCGGGCAGCGCGTGCTGGATGAGCCGGCGTGGCATTGGCCTGACTGATTCCGAAACCAAAAATCTCGTGACCTGCGGCAGTTTCTGGGCTGCCACGAAAACGGTTAAAGCCTAATTGGTATCAAGCAAAAACCTGTCCGTGAATTTGCCGGGAAGGAATAAGAAAGCTATTTTCCTTTTCGATGTAGGAAGGATCTTTTTTTGACGAAAGCCCTCCAAGGACGAACAGCTTTTGGCCAGACTCCCCCGGCCAACCCCCATAACAAGGAAGAGAACATGGACGTAAAAGTGCCGCAGCGACTGGATCCGCAGGAGATTGTGAAATTGTTGATGGCGTTGAGGCGGGCGTTGAAGGCCCAGGTGGCCTGAGAATCAAAAGCCCCTCACCCCAGCCCTCTCCCGGAGGGAGAGGGGGCCGACCGAGGTGTCTGGCGTTTTACATCGACCTGAAAAATCGAGTCGATTATGGATTCAGCACAGATCTTTCACGTCGGCGTACCTCTACGACATCCCCCGACCAGTCCCTCTCCCTCCGGGAGAGGGGGGCGACCGAGGTGCCTGGCGTTTTACATCGACCTGAAAAATCGAGTCGATTATGGATTCAGCACAGATCTTTCACGTCGGCGTACCTCTACGACATCCCCCGATCAGTCCCTCTCCCTCCGGGAGAGGGGGCCGACCGAGGTGTCTGGCGTTTTACATCGACCTGAAAAATCGAGTCGATTATGGATTCAGCAGAGTTCGTTCACGTCGGCGTACCTCTACGACATCCCCCGACCAGCCCCTCTCCCTCCGGGAGAGGGGGCCGACCGAGGTGCATGGCGTTTTACATCGACCTGAAAAATCAAGTCGATTATGGATTCAGCAGAGTTCGTTCACGTCGGCGTACTTCTAAAGCATCCCCCGATCAGTCCCCTCTCCCTCCGGGAGAGGGCTAGGGTGAGGGGCTTTTAAAGGCACACACAAAAACGCCGATGCCCATCACTGGCCATCGGCGTTTTTACACCTGAAGGGGGTGTTTTAAAACGTCAGATCAGAACGCCGGCAGTACCGCGCCGTTGTACTTCTTCTCGATGAACGCTTTGACTTCCGGGCTGGTCAGGGCTTTGGCCAGTTTCTGGATCGCGTCGCTGTTCTTGTTGTCCTCACGGGCCACCAGGAAGTTCACGTACGGCGAATCAGCGCCTTCGATCACCAGCGCATCCTTGGTCGGATTCAAACCGGCTTCCAGCGCGTAGTTGGTGTTGATCATGTCCAGATCAACTTCCTTCAGAACGCGTGGCAGCAGCGCCGATTCCAGTTCCTTGAACTTGAAGTTGTGCGGGTTCTTGGCGATGTCTTTCGGCGTTGCCAGGGCATTTTTCGGGTCTTTGAGTTCGATCAGGCCAGCCTTCTGCAGCAGGATCAGAGCGCGGCCGCTGTTGCTGCCTTCGTTCGGGATGGCGATGGTTGCGCCGTCCGGCAGTTCAGCCAGGGTTTTGTACTTGCTCGAGTAACCACCAAACGGTTCAACGTGCACGCCTTGCACGGTCACCAGGTACTTGGACTTGTCGTCCTTGTATTTGCCGGCGTTGAAGCTGTCCAGGTATGGCTTGGTCTGGAAGTAGTTGGCGTCCAGACGCTTCTCGCCAACCTGTACGTTCGGCTGAACGTAGTCGGTGAAGACTTTGACTTCCAGATCCACGCCTTCTTTGGCGAGGGTCGGTTTGATCAGTTCAAGAATTTCAGCGTGCGGGACCGGGGTCGCCGCGACTACCAGTTTCTCGCCGGCCTGGGCCAGGGAAGCCGTCAAAGCTGCCGCCAATGCGGTGAACAACAGAACCTTTTTCATGCAGTGTCCTTATCGAAAATCACGGTCGCTCATGGCGACGGCTATTAATACGTGTGCCAGTGGAATGCTATCGCCGGCGTGAAGCGGACAATACCGGGATTTTTTATTCCCGGACAATAACGTTTATTCAGCTTCATATTCCATTTTGTTCATGTTGAACGAAGCGGTTACAGCTGCTTGCTCAAGCTAATCAGCAATTCTTTCAACGCTTTACGCTCATCGACACTGCCACCGATGTTGATTTGCGTCACGAGCCGCTCGATCTGAACCTGCGGGCCAGACGCGTCGGGCAGGTTCAGGTGCTCCGGCAGAATCTCGTCGCCGGTGCTCACCAACAAGGCAAAGTGAATGACGTTTTCCAGCTCACGGGTGTTGCCCGGCCAACTGTGTTGCTCCAAAACGTGCTGCGCCGCTTCGCTGATCAGCGGCACTGGCAGGTCCAGACGCTGGCTGTAGATGCCGAGGAAATATTCGGCCAGCGACAGGATGTCGCCGATTCGCGCGCGCAGCGCCGGCAACTCCAGTTGCCCTTCGCTGAGGTAATGATAGAGCCGCTCGTGGAATTTCCCGGCGTCCACCGCTTGCGCCAGATCGATACTGGTCGCCGCCACCAGCCGCACATCCACTGGGCTCGGCTGATGCGCGCCAACGCGAGTGACTTCGTGGTTTTCCAGCGCGGCAAGCAACTTGATCTGGATCGGCAACGGCAAGTCGCCAATTTCATCGAGGTACAAAGTGCCGCCGTTGGCTGAGCCGAACCAGCCAGCGCGACTGCTCGCAGAACCGGTGTAACTGCCGGCCGCATAACCGAACAGCTCGGCATCGGCGTAGGTCGGGCTGATCGCCCCGCAATTGACTGAAACAAACAGGCCGCTGCGGTCACTGGCGCGATGGATGTGGCGGGCGAGCAACTCCTTACCGGTGCCGGTCTCACCACGGATCAATACCGAGACCGATCGTGGCGCCAACTGCTCAAGTTCTTCACGCAACTGACGCGAGCGCGGATCGACAAACACCAGCGCTTTGGCGCGAATGCTCAGGGGGCTTTTTTCCGCATCGGGAAAGGTCAGCAGCGGCTGACCGAAAGTTTCGAAACTCATGGCGGACTCCCGCCCAGAACCGCCGGCAGACGGGGGCGTTTGAAGAAGTAAAAATCAGGCGCGACGTCGGGCGTGGTGTTCCATGCGGTTTTGCAGGCGATAGAGATAGGCAAAACCCTGCTCCCAGCGCTGATGCCCGGACTTCACATTGATATGCCCGGCACCGGCCAGAATTCCCGCCTCGGCACCCCAGTTGCGTGCCATTTCCAGAGCACGCGGCGTACTGACGGCGGCGTCGTTGTCGGAGCTGACGACCTGGCTCGGGAACGGCAGCAGATCGCTCGGGATCGGCGCGAAATTGCGCAGCGCCGGGGCGCAAGCCGGGCGCTCGACATCCGCCGGCGCAACCAGCAAGGCGCCGCGTACCTGACGCAGGAATTGAAAAGGCGCGCTCGCCGCCCAATGGGCGAGAGTGATGCAGCCGAGGCTGTGCGCGATGAGGATGACCGGCGTGCTGTCAGCGGCAATCGCCTCGGCCAGCGCCGCGACCCAGTCTTCACGGCGCGGGGTCAGCCAGTCGGCCTGTTCCACCCGCGCGCTGTTCGGCAAGCTGTTCTGCCAGTGAGTTTGCCAATGATCTTCTGGCGATCCCTGCCAGCCCGGCACAATCAGGTAGCGAATTGATTCGTTGCGCATGGGGAAGCTCTCCTGCGTGTCTGTTCCTGAACGAGTATAGGGAGGGGATTTATATCCGTTAAGGAATAAGAAGCTATTTATTAAGACCTTAATTGCATATACGTTTCCCGGAACGCTTTAGGTCAACGGCCCTCATCCCCCAGGAGAGGCCTAGGGTGAGGGTGCGGGGCTTCTGCCGTAAATCCAGACATAAAAAAGGGCCGCACCCTGCCAAGGAGACGGCCCCGGAAAATCTTAAATGCTGTTAACCCGACCAGCCGCCAGCTAACCGCGCCAGATCGATTCCTGTGCAGATAGCGGTAGCCTCATGATGTATTCCCCCATGTAAACATTTCGCGCGAATTTGGTTTCGGTTTGATGAATTTTGAAATCGACGGGCACGCTGACCCAGCCGACCTGCACGACATCAGCCTGCTTGCCCGCAACGTGCACCCGCAAGTACCGCGGGCGAACACGCAGAAGCTGACTACACTAAAAATTGCGCTATCGAATTCATCGATGAGGAACGCGAGAAATTCTGGCGTCTGCATTTTTCGTACATCAAACCGCACTGCTGGAACTAGCAACTGTACTTATTTCATACCACACCTTGTACAGTACGAAATCGATTCTCGATGCCGTCCGCTTGGCGCCCTTTCAGGCCAGCAAACGCTCCGTATTCACCAGCCGCGACACAGCAGCGTTATCACCTGGAAATTGATCTGGGGAGATTCATGGTCTGGCTGCGGCTGTGTGTTGAGTAACGAGGGGGATTTTGCGTGCTTCACCATTGCGGCCGGATTGAGGTTGTCTGAGCTATAGCTATCGCTTGCAAGCCAGCTCCCACAGGGGGCGATGTCGTTCAAAAATTTCATGAACCACACAGAACCTGTGGGAGCTGGCTAGCCAGCGAAAAGGTCCTTGAATCCAGTGATCAGGCCCGGGCTGTACGCGCTTCTTCACTCACCACGTCATCCCGGCGCACAAACCGGTTCGCCCGCCCGAATGTGCCGAAATCATTGAACCGCACGCCCATCTCGCGCATTACCTTATGCGCCACCGGCACGGTCATCTGGCGAATGTAAAACGGTTCCTTCACCACAAAATGATGAATCCCGTGGCTGCTGCCGAAGTTGAAGCAGAACGCCTGCAACGGCCATAGCCACCAAGGATTCAGCACCTGGCATTGCTGCATCACATTGCCCGGCTCGACATCCCCGTAGTAATGCATGTTCGAACTGATGAAGTGCAGGCAGAACGTGCGCAACACGTTCGGGCCAATGATCACCACAGCAGCGATATCGATCACTTGCATCACCGAAAGTGTGGTTGCCGACCACTCAATGGGCGCGCCCAACAGAGAGGCGATGCCGTTGGCTGCATGAAAGCCGAGAAACACATACCAAGCGCCCCAATGCAGCAGTGCCAGCGGCGCATAAACCTTGAAAACCCGTTTGAGAATGTTCCACTTATGCGCCCAGGTCGGCGCCCGCAACAAGCGGATGAACGCCGACATCATGTTGTCGCCGACCATCAGCAGGCGCGCAAAACCCCATGGTTCGCCGTTGGTGATCGCGCGCTCCTCCATGTCGGTTTCAGTGCCCGAAACCTTGTGGTGATTGAGGTGCAAATGCCGGCGGATCCACGGATTGATAGTGCTCGGCCGCGCCAGCCACACCAGGCCCATCATCAGGTTATGCGGCACGCGTTGCTTGCGGAAATACATGCTGTGGATCAGGTCGTGCTCAAGCTCATGGGTCAATGACGCGAAAAACGCGTTAAGCAACAGGCACACCCACCAGGTCATGTGCCCAGTGATGTAAAGCGCCGCTGAACCGATCATCCCGGCCAGGGCAAAAGCCAGAATTCCCGCACCCAGCGCATCCTGATGCTTGAGAATCGGGTAGCGCTCGCGCAATTCCATGCCTTTGGCCAGCACCACTTGGCGAATATGCGCTGATCGCTGCGCCGCATTGTGTCGCTGGGGGCTTGCAGAAGTACCGTCCATGCTTCCATCCTCGGGTTTAAGATGTTCGCATCTTGCGTTGTGATGTTTGCAATGACGGTAGCCGAGAACGCCAACCTGTTGACCGGACGCGCCAATCAGCATGAAGGAACCGACCTCCCTCGCCAGTTGGACCCGTGCCCTGCGCAAGCAACTCGACGCGCTGGGGCTGGACAGTACTGACCTGTGCCAACAGGCCGGGCTCGATCCGCAACTGATGGACGACCCCAACGCCCGCTATCCCCTGTCCGCCACCACGCGCCTCTGGCAGCTAGCTGTGCAGGTCAGCGGCGACCCGGCGATTGGTCTGCGTGTGTCGCGGTTCGTCAGCCCGACCACGTTCCATGCGCTCGGATACGCGCTGGTGGCCAGTGGCAGTTTGCGCGAAGTGTTCGAGCGTATCGCGCGCTATCACCCGGTGGTCAGCGATGCCCTGGAGCTGGACCTGAGCCGCACCGACGACCGCTATCTGTTCCGTCTGAAAATTCCCGCAGGCAATCCCGCGCCAGCCTTCGAAGCCATCGATGCCTTCGCTGCGATCTACGTGCGCACCTGCCGCAATCGCCTCGGCCGCGACTATGCGCCGCTGGCCGTTTACCTGCGTCGCCCGGAACCGCTCGATGTCCATCAATGGCACAAAGTCTTCCGTGCCCCGGTGCATTTCGCCTCCGCCGAAGATCGCCTGGAATTCGCCCTCAACGACTTCGACAGCCACCTCGACGACGCCAACCCCGAACTGGCGGAACACAACGAAGCTGTGCTCAAGCGCACCATGGCCCAGCTCAAACCGCTGACCTGGGAGCGCAAGGTGCGCGACGCCATCGAGGAGCAACTACCGGAAGGCGAGCCCAGCGCCGAACGCATCGCCCAGGCTCTGCATTTGAGTTTGCGCAGCCTGCAACGGCACTTGGCAGATGAAGGCTGCCGCTTCGACACGTTGCTCAACGAAAGCCGCGAAAACCTCGCGCTGCTGCACCTGCGTGATCCGCAGTGCTCATTGAGTGAAGTCAGTTATCTGCTGGGGTTTGCCGACACCAGCAGTTTCAGCCGCGCGTTCAAACGCTGGACGGGGATGACACCGGGGCAGTTTCGGGATCAGTTGCGTTGAGCTTTGCTGGATTCACTGGCCTCTTCGCGGGCAAGCCAGCTCCCACAGAGATCTCCAGTGAATGGGCGTTTGGTGTCCAACGCAAAAAACTGTGGGAGCGGGCTTGCCCGCGATGGCGCCAGTCAGATCCGCACAAACCCAAGCTCAAACACAGTCCCCGTCGCATCACTGCTCACCCGCACCTGCCCACCATGCAATTGCATGATCGACTGCACGATCGCCAGACCTAACCCGCCGGAATCACCGGGTTCAGCGCGAGCCGGGTCGACGCGGTAGAAACGGTCGAACAGTTTGTCCAGATGTTCAGGTGCGATGGCCGGGCCGTAGTTGTTCACCTGCAACCAGCACAGGCCCGGCTCATCGCGCTGGCGCAAGCTGATGACCGAGCCGACGTCAGCGTGGCGCACCGCGTTGGCCAACAGGTTGCCGAGGGCGCGTTGCAGCAGTTGCTGGTCGGCACACAATTGCCCACTGAACATGTTTCTCAAGTGAATCCCACGATCGTCGGCCAGGGCTTCAAAGTAGTCACACAGCTCACTGCCGATGTCAGCCAGATCCAGCGTGCGCAAGTCGAGCGCACGCTCCGCCTGTTCGGCACGGGCGAGGAACATCAGGTTTTCCGCCATACGTTTGAGCCGTTCGAACTCTTCCATGTTCGAGGCCAGCACTTCCTGATATTCCGCCGTACTGCGCGGGTGATTCAGCGCCTGGCCATTACTGGCGAGCAAGGTATGCAGCGGCGTGCGGATTTCGTGAGCGAGGTCGGCGGAGAACTGCGACAGGCGCTGGAAGCTGTCCTCCAGCCGCGCGAGCATGGCGTTCAGCGCGTTTACCGGCTCGAGCAGTTCCGCCGGCGTGCCAACGGCAGGCAGACGCTGATCAAGGCTGCGCAAGTCAATGCCGCGCACCGCTGCGCTCAATTGCCGTAAAGGTTGCAAGCCACGGCGCAGCAGCACCAGCCCCAACGCAAACGCCAGCAACGCACCCAACCCGATCGCGACGTACAGCCGCATCCGGTAGCTGGCGAGCATCTGCTCGCGTTCGTTTAACACTTTGCCGGCAATCACGGTTAACGATTCGCCGTTCGGCCCCTGAGCTTCGCCGGACAGCAGCGCCACTTCTGCACCGTCGGGGGCCTGCCAGGTCATGACGTCGCGACGTTGCGGCGGCTGATCGCGCGCGATGGAGTTCAGCGCTGGAAGCGTTCGCTGGCGCGGGTTGATCGCGATCACATTTGATCCATCCGCGCGGCGCACCAGCAGCAAACTGTCGAGATTACCGAGCATGTTCTGATACAGCCGCGGCCGCGCCTGCAGCGCGTCGAGGCTGTCGCTGTCGGCGAGCAAGGCTCGTACCTGTTCCAGTCGCCCGAGCAACGCCAAGTCATCGCGATAGGCGATTTCAGCGGCGAGGGAGCGGTAGAGAAACACGCCAATTGCGCTCAACACCAAAGCGCAGACCATCGCGAACGCCAGCGCCAGGCGCCAGGCAATCGACCTAGAGCGCATCGTCGGGCGCTTCCAGTTGATAACCGACGCCGCGCACGGTGTGGATCAGTTTCGGCATGAACGGGTCATCGACTTTCGAGCGCAGACGCCGTACCGCGACTTCGACCATGTTGGTGTCGCTGTCGAAATTCAGGTTCCACACCTGTGAGGCGATCAGTGTGCGCGACAGCACTTCACCCTGGCGGCTGGCGAGCAATTGCAACAACGCGAATTCCTTGTTGGTCAGGGCAATGCGCTGGCCGCCGCGACTGACGCGACGGCGTAATACGTCGATTTCCAGATCGGCAATGCTGTACGACTCGGCTTCACGCATCGGCCCGCGCCGCAGCAACGTGCGCACGCGCGCCAGTAATTCAGCGAAGGCAAAAGGCTTCAACAGGTAATCGTCGGCGCCGAGTTCGAGACCGCGCACGCGATCTTCGATGGCGTCCTTGGCGGTGAGGAACAGCACTGGCGTGGCGCCGCGCTGACGGATCAGTTGCAGCAGTTGCCAGCCATTAAGGCCCGGCAGCATCACGTCGAGGATGATCAGGTCGTACGCCTGCTGCTCGATGAAATAGCGGCCATCAAGGCCATTGAGCGCCACGTCCACGGCAAAACCCGACTCGCCCAGCCCCTTGGCGAGGAAATTGGCGGTTTTGGCTTCATCTTCTACGACCAGCAAACGCATGGCACACCTCGGTTATTCAGACGCACAGGCTAGGCGCCTTCGGCCTCGTTGCCCATTACAAACTTGTAATCCGGCTGACGGCGTTCTGACGAAGTCCGGCGGCTAAGGTGGTGGCCTTCGCTTCCGGAGCCTGTTTATGAACATCAAATACCTTGTGGCGAGCCTGGCCATCGGCCTCAGCGCCAGCGTCTTCGCCAGCCCAGAACTGCCACGCCACGCCGACCTCGACCTGAAAACGGCGCGCCTGCTGGCCGACACGGCAATGAGCAGCTGCACCGGCACGGTGTCGGTGCTCGACCGGGGCGGCAACGTGCTGGTGACCCTGCGCGGCGACGGTGTCGGCCCGCACAACACCGCGGCCAGCCAGCGCAAGGCCTACACCGCGCTGTCGACAAAAACCCCAACCCGACTGTTCGCCGAGCGCGCCCGCAGCAATCCGGAAACCGCCAACCTCAACACCCTCGACGAATTGCTGTTGCTAGGCGGCGGCATTCCATTGTTCGCAGGCGATGAGCTGGTGGGGGCCATGGGCGTGGCTGGATCCGGCGGCGGTGAGCAAGACGAAAACTGTGCAACCCGGGCCGCTGACAAAGCTGGCCTGTCCATCACCCGTTCCTGATAAGGAGATTCACCATGACGACTTTGCGCATGACCTTCGCTGCGCTGGGCCTCAGCGCGTTTTCCAGCCTGGCACTCGCTGCTGGCAATCCGCTCAGCGTGCACGTACTCAACCTGGAAAACGGCCTGCCCTCGCCGGGCGTCAACGTGACCCTGGAAAAACACGTTGGCCAGAACTGGCAGCCATTGGCCGAAGGCACCACCAATGAGCAGGGGCGCATTGCCGAACTGTTCCCGGCCAAACAGCCATTTGAAGCGGGCGAATACCGGGTGGTGTTCAAGACTGGCGAGTACTTCAAGAAGACCAAACACGACACGTTCTTTCCGGAAATTCCGGTGATTTTCGAAGTGAAGCAGACCGATCAGCATTACCACATCCCGCTGCTGCTGAGCCCGTACGGCTTCTCGACCTATCGCGGTTCTTAAGGTCACCTCGGATTAAATGTGGGAGCGAGCTTACTCGCGAAGGCGATGCATCAGTCAGTCAAGTGAAGGCTGATACACCGCTTTCGCGAGCAAGCTCGCTCCCACAGGGGGCAGTGTGATGGTCAGATCGTGGCCAGCGCTCGCAACCGCGCCGCATCAAGGATCTCGATCTCGCCATACCCCAAGCCAATAATCCCCTGCCCCTGCAAGTCCTTGAGGATCTGATTGGTGGTCTGCCGGGATAGCGAGAGCATCGATGCCAACTGCTCCTGCGGCAGTTGCAGCACCCGGCGGGGCGCGTCAATTTCGCCGTAGCCCTCGGCAATCATCAGCAAGCGATGAGCCAGTCGCGCCGGGGCGGGCAGCAGGCTGAGCTGTTCGAGATTGATGAACGTCAGGCGCAGTTTGTGGCTCATCAGCAACGCCAGATGCCGCCAGTACACCGGGTGTTCGTCGAGCAGTTTCAGCAGTGTCGCTTGCGGGATATTCAGCAGCGTGCAAGACCCCACGGCATAGGCGTCATGGGTGCGCGGCTGACCGTCGAACAGGCAGATTTCGCCAAACCAATGCGGCGCCTCGACCAGACTCAGTAACGCTTCCTTGCCCTGCTCGCTCACCGCGCCGATGCGCACGGCGCCATCGAGCACCGCGTACAGACCACACGGCGGATCGCCACGCTGAAACAGCCGCTGCCCCGCCGTCAGCCGCCGCTCCCGCGCAGCTGCCAGCAGACTATCCTGAAAGGACGCAGGCAAATGACTGAACCACTGCCCGGTCAGCAGCCGTGAACGCTTATCCATGAACACTCCCAATTGTCGCCTGCCTGACAGAGCGAACGCTGAACCCGAGGCATGCTGCGATCACCCTACAGGAGGAACAACAATGAAAAGCCTCGTCGATCATCTGAGTCAATACGCCGCCTACCACCGTGACCCGCGCAACATCGCCAGCCACTTTATCGGTATTCCGCTGATCGTGGTGGCGGTGGCAGTTTTGTTGTCGCGTCCGGAATGGTCGCTGGGCGGCTTGTGGATATCTCCAGCGCTTGTGGTAGCGCTGGCCTCGGCGTGGTTTTACCTGCGCCTGGAAGTGAAGCTCGGCGTACTGATGACGGTGCTGATGGGGTTATCCGTCTGGGCGGGGCATGTACTGGCGCAACAAAGCACCATGGTCTGGCTGAGCAGCGGTCTGGCGATGTTCGTGATTGGCTGGGTGATCCAGTTTGTCGGGCATCACTACGAGGGGCGCAAACCGGCGTTTGTCGATGACGTCAGCGGTTTGATCGTCGGGCCGCTGTTTGTCGTGGTGGAGCTGGCGTTCATGCTCGGGATGCGGCAGGAATTGAAGCACTCGATTGAACAGCGCTGCGGTCCGGTGACCCTGCGCACACACAAAACCGCCCATTAAAAAAACCAAGCGAGGTGCGCGACTGCGCTCCTCGCGTGGCCTGTTTCACAATGTGCCGAACGTCACCTGCACCGTCAACGCACCCTGATTGTCTGCAAGCCCGACGCCATAGCGACCCTCCAGATCGTCGTTGATGCACAGCTGCAATTCGCCTTGCTGCCCCGCCGGAATCTGCGCCAGATCACCGATCAGAAACGGCGCCCCCGTACTGCTGATCCGACCGATCAACGCCCCCTCATTGGCGCCCGGCAAGGTGTAGCCGGGTTTGGCGGTCAGGCCCGCGCTGCCATTGCCGTCAACCATGCCGCCCGCCGGGCTGGCGAACCAGTGACCACTGAGATACCGCACCAGGCGCGGACTCGGCCCGTTGATCTGCACGCCCGTGCCCTGCCAGGGCTGATTGGCTTGAACCTGCACCATGGCGGTTTTCAGGTCATTGGCCAGGGTGTCGCCGGCCTGAATCGACAACGCCGCGATGGTCAGGCTCGGGTTTGAAGTGCCGGTGCTGGGGAACACACCGTCGCCCACCAGGAACAGGTTTTTGTGGTCCCAACTGCGCTGATCCTTGTCGACCACCGATTTCAACGGGTTATCGCCCATGCGGTAAGTGCCCATCAGGTGGCCGGCGCCCTGGAAGCTGTAATCCACGTCCTTGTAGTTGAATTTTCCGGGCGGCAACGGCTTGGTCAACTCGGTGGCGCCGAGCAGCTCGGTGATGATGTGCGTGGCGAGGATTTTCGCCTGGCGGAAACCCTCCTTGGTGTAATTGGACAAGTCGTAGTGAATTTCCGGCCGCGGGATGCCCAAGCGATCCTTGTACTGCGTTGACGGCACGATGTAGCAATTGGCGTTATCCGGATCGTCCTCGACCTGTTCTACAAGAAAACCGATGCGGAACTGACGAGTCAGCAAGTCGTTGAGTTTCTGCACCAGTGCCGTCCCATACAACACTTGCTGCGGGCCCTCGGCCGGTGGCAATGGATTGGTGGCGCTGCCGTTGGTACCATCGATCAGATCGGCAACGGTGACGTAGGGATCGCCCACCGGCCAGTTGAAGCCTTCGTTGCCAATCTCGATCCGCCACGCAGCACGCTGACTGCGAAAGGCACCGTCGCGCAGGCTTTCAATGCCTGCGGTGGAAACCGGTCCGCGATAAGGGAACACAGCTTTACCTTCCGGCATCAGGCCCCAGGCCAGATAGATCGGATGGTCCGCCAGGCTGCGTCCGACCTGACCGCTGCTGTTGGCCACGCCTTTGGGCCACGCGGGGCTAGTGGAATTGAGCAACAGCTTCGGCGTCTCAATGGCATGGGCCGCGATCACATAACGCTGGCCGACCGCAACGCCCGTGCCGGTCGGCGGGCCGTCGCCCAGTTGATACTGGATAAACTCGATGCCGCTGATGGACTTGTCCGCCGCCACCGTGACTTTGCTTGCCACGGTTTTGTAGAGCACCCGCACATTGCCGGTATTCAGCGCGTTGTTCATGGTCACCGTGGCGTCGTACTTGGCCTGGATCGGGCAAATCGGTGTGCAGTTGGTGTTGCCGGCGCACACACGACGACCCGCATAGGGCTGCGAGTTGCGCCCAGCCGGTGTCGGGCTGACCACCAGTGGCAGGCCGTCGAACGATTGACCCTGAACCGCCGCGACAAAACTGCCATCGACCAGTGACAGCGGAATGCTGGTCATCGGGAATTGATAGCCGTCCGGGAAGGTCATGCCCAGATACGCCTGGTCCGCCACATTGGCCGCCACGCCAATTTCCGCTTCGGCACGACAGTAAGCGCTTTGCAGATCGTTGTAGCTGATCGGCCAGTCGACACCGACGCCGTACAGCGATTTCAGGCGGAAGTCGTTGGGCACCATGCGCAGGCAGGTCGCGACCCAATGCCAGGTGGTGCCGCCGCCGACCCGTTCGTAAGTGCTGGTAAACGCCAGTGGCCCCTTTTGCACCAGGTAGCTGACGGCAGGATTGTCCCACCCCAGAATCAGGTCGGCGATGGTTGCACGCGGCGCATTCTGCTCGGCCGGATTGCGCGGTGTGTCCAGCGTGCTGACCGGTGGATACGGCGATTCGGGAGTCTTCAAGGTCGCGGTATAGAAGCGTTCAAGGTACTGATTTCGGTTGGCCGGAATCTCCGGCCCGGACTCCAGCACCAATACTTTCACTCCGGCCAGTCCCAACTGATAGGCGATGATGCTGCCCGCCAGACCGGCGCCGACGATCACCACATCTGCTTGTTCGGTACTCATGACGACGCTCCTTGTTGTCCGCTTGCAGGCACCCCGGTGAAGTCTTCAAGGCTGGGCGGCACTTCGTTCCAGTAACCAAAGAAGGACTCGCTGTAACCCATGGGGTGCGCCTGGGCAATTCTCCATGCCCAGCTCTGGGTGTAGGCCTGATCGGAAACCACCATCTGATCCCCCGCCTTGTTGCTGCCGACGGTGTACGGCTGATACCAGACGCCCAACAGCCAGAGTTTCATGATCGACCGGGCGGCTTGCGCCGTTTGCGTGGTAGCCGGTTGCGTGCCGTTCATCAACACCGCTTGGGCGATCTGGTCCGGCGGCACTTTATCCGCCAGCAACGTCGCGTATTGTTTCAGTAACGCCTGCATTACCGCAGGGGTGATGCGCGGCCCGATGAAGGTCAGGAACTGCGTTGGCAGGTCGATCGGGTCCACGGAGGGAGCGATGAACGTTAGTGGGATGCCGGTCAGGGCCGAAGACAGACCGGCGAAGTTGTCCAGATCGATGCTCATGGCTGACTCCTTGTCGCGCCAGTCGATTGTGCGCGTTCGAGCAAGTAAGTGAAGTCCGCGAAACTGGTGCGCGGCGACTCGGTGACATGGGTGGCGGCGTTACCGTGGCAAGCAATGCAACTGGAGGACGCTTGTGGCACGGTGCCCTGGATGTAGGTTTCCAGCGTAGCGTTGGCGAGGAACGAAGGCGCCGGGCGGCCCAAAGGTTCGGTTTTCGAGATCTGGCACGGTGGCTGCGGCGTCAGGGTCGGCCACTGCGTACTGATCAACTCATAGTTGGCCCACACACTCTTCGGGTTCACCGTACGCAGCAGCGTCTGATAGGTGCTGTTGAGAGTTCGGGTCGCCGGCGTCAGCGAGGTCTCGCGAACGATCTGCGAAGGCGTGGCCTTGATTGCCGGATTCCATGGCCGTGGCGGTGGCTGGTTGATTTCCGCCTGGCTGTTGGCGTTGTAGAACAGATACGGACCTTTGCGCTCGGCCACGGGTGTGGATTGCTCCGGCACGTTATCGACGTGTTCAAACGTCGACCAGACCCACTGCGGCGCACTGCTGGTCTTGTGCACGATGTGCAAGCCCACCAACCCCACCGGTTCGGCCTTGCATGACTCTGGCACCACGGGGCCTTTGCTCGGGTCGCTGTTGCCCGGCGTGTATACCAGCGCATCGACGGTGTGGAATTTCTCCCGTTGATCATTGCCGTCGAGCACTTTCCACGACGCCTTGACCATCAGCGAACCAACCTGACTGGTGTCATTGTTGCCGCAACTGAACGCCACCGTATTCTTCGGGTCGGCCGCAAAAAATGCCTGCTGGCCCTGAATGCTGTACAGACCGTTGTTGACGATGTCGTTGAACATCGGCTGGTTGACCACGATTTCGTTACGCGTATAAACCCCGCTCTGATCCACCAACGGCCCGCTCTGAAACGGCTGGATAAACTCATCGAGCACATCTGGCACCTTGCCCATCTGTTGCAGCAAACGCCCGGAACCGAGGCCCTCGCAGGCTTTCGGAATAGTCGCCGGTGCGTTCCAGGGATTGGGCGTCTGCCCTTTGGCGAGGAAAATCTGATAGCTCTCTTTCCAGCTTTCCCAGACCGTCGCACCGTCCTGCTGGCCGATCGGTGTGCCGGTGTTCGGATCGCCGTTATCCAGCGCCGGCCAGTTCAAGGCGATAAACGTCTGCCACGACATTTCATCGAAGTTTTGTTGCAGGCTGGTCAGGGAAAACGGCGGGGTCGCCGTGACATCGAAAGGTATTTGCGTTGACAGCGTGGGGTCGGCGTTGGCCAGTGGACTAAGCATTGCGCCGAACAGCGCGCAACCGAGCCACGGCGCGGGCCGGTGGACTTCCGTTCTCATCGTTATCTCCTTGGCATCAGGGTCCAGGAGATACGCCGGTCCGTCATGGACTCTTCACCGCGCCTCCTGGCACAGCATGGAGATTAGGCAAAGAACGGGACACGGTTGGTGGAGCCGTTAGACCAAATTGAGTTAAGACCAATAGCCATATGACATCATTCGCACAGGCGCCACGGCACGCTGCAATCCGTGGTCCTGATTACAAGAATCAAGCTCAAAGGATCGCAGCGCCTACAAGGTCTTTTGCGTCAGAGGCTGGCGACTTTCTGCCAGACCTTGGGTTTGAAGAACAACGTCTCACCCTTGGCCAAACCAATCAGGCTGTCGTGGTCTTTCACCACTTCGGCCTCGATCAAATCAGTCTGCCCCTCGACCTTCAGCGTCACCCGCGTGGTCGCGCCCAGCGGCCGGATGTCACGCACCTCGGCGGCATGGTGATCTTCCAGCTCATGTTTGGACAACGACACTTCGTGTGGACGGAACAGCACGTGGTTGTCATCGCTCAACAGCAAGCGGTTCGAATCCCCAAGGAAGTGATAAACGAAATCGCTGGCCGGGTTTTCGTAGACATCACCCGGTGAACCGATCTGCTCGATCACACCTTTGTTCATCACCACGATGCGGTCGGCGACTTCCATCGCTTCTTCCTGGTCGTGGGTCACGAATACCGAGGTCAGGTTGATGTCTTCGTGCAGACGAGCCAGCCAGCGGCGCAGCTCTTTACGCACCTTGGCATCGAGGGCGCCGAACGGTTCGTCGAGCAGCAGCACTTTCGGCTCAACCGCCAAGGCACGGGCCAGGGCGATACGTTGGCGCTGACCACCGGACAGTTGCTCCGGGTAGCGATCCGACAGCCAATCCAGTTGCACCATGTTCAACAACTCGTGAACCTTGGTCGCGATCTGGCTTTCGCTCGGGCGCTGGTTTTTCGGCTTCATGCGCAGGCCGAAGGCGACGTTGTCGAACACGGTCATGTGGCGGAACAGCGCATAGTGCTGGAACACAAAACCGACGTTGCGATCACGCACGTCGTGACCGGACACGTCTTCACCGTGGAAGACGATGTTGCCCTGATCCGGGGTTTCCAGACCGGCAATAATGCGCAGCAAGGTGGTCTTGCCGCAGCCGGACGGGCCGAGCAGCGCCACCAGCTCACCGCTGTGGATATCCAGGCTGATGTTGTCCAGCGCCTTGAACGCGTTGAAATTCTTGCTGACGTTACGCACTTCGATCGACATGAATTATTCCTCCGCGGCGCTGGCGCGCAGGCGGTTGATACGGTTTTCGCTCCACTGCTTGAGCAGCAGGATGAAGAGCGCCAGGATCAGCAACAGGCTCGCCACGGCGAACGCGGCCACGTGGTTGTATTCGTTGTAGAGGATCTCGACGTGCAGCGGCAAGGTGTTGGTCACCCCGCGAATGTGCCCGGAAACAACCGACACCGCACCAAACTCCCCCATGGCCCGCGCGGTACAGAGCACCACGCCATAAATCAGGCCCCACTTGATGTTGGGCACGGTGACATGCCAGAACATCTGCCAGCCGTTGGCGCCGAGCAGACGCGCCGCTTCCTCTTCCTGAGTGCCTTGTTCCTGCATCAGCGGGATCAGCTCGCGAGCCACGAACGGCACGGTGACGAAAATCGTCGCCAACACGATGCCTGGGAGGGCGAAAACGATCTGAATGTCGTGATCCTGCAACCACGGCCCGAAAAAGCCCTGGGCGCCGAACATCAACACATAGACCAGACCGGCGATCACTGGCGACACCGAGAACGGCAGGTCGATCAGCGTCACCAGCATGCTCTTGCCGCGGAACGAGTACTTGCTCACGCACCACGCGGCGCTCACCCCGAACACAAGATTGAGCGGCACCGAAATCAGCACGGCGAACACGGTGAGCTTCAGTGCCGAGAGTGCATCCGGCTCAAAGATCGCGGTGAAGAATGCGCCAAGGCCATTCTTCAAACCCTGCGACACCACGATGAACAACGGCAGCAACAGAAACAGGAAAAAGATCAGCCAGCCAAGGCCAATCAGGATTCTGCGCGACGTGGCACTGCCACGGCGTGCAGCGTTGGCCGAGGAAGCGGCCGCAATAGACGATTGGGACATGTTCGCGCCTCCTTATGGGGTTTCGATGCGCCGCTGCAGCAGGTTGATCAGCAGCAACAGGACAAAGGAAACCACCAGCATCAACACGCCGATGGCCGTGGCGCCGGTGTAATCGTACTGGTCGAGTTTGACCATGATCAGCAGCGGCAGGATCTCGGTTTTCATCGGCATGTTGCCGGCGATGAAAATCACCGAACCGTACTCGCCGACACCACGGGCAAAGGCCAAGGCAAAACCGGTCAGCCAGGCGGGCAGCAATGCCGGTACCAGGATGTGGCGGAACACCTGCCATGGCTTCGCGCCGAGGCACGCTGCGGCTTCTTCGACTTCACGGGGAATGTCGGCCAGCACCGGTTGCACCGTGCGCACCACGAACGGCAGCGTCACAAAGGTCAGCGCGAGGGTGATGCCCAGCGGGGTATAAGCGATTTTGAAACCGAGGTCGGCGGCGAACTGGCCGACCAGCCCGGCCGGCGCATACAGCGCGGTCAGCGCAATACCGGCTACGGCCGTCGGTAAGGCAAACGGCAGATCGATCATTGCGTCGATCACCTTACGCCCGGGGAAGGTGTAGCGCACCAGCACCCACGCCAGCAATGTGCCAATGATGCCGTTGATGATCGCAGCGCACAGCGCGGTGCCGAAACTCAGCTTCAAGGCTGCCAGCACGCGGGGGGCGGAGATGATCGTCCAGAACTGATCCCAGGTGAGCTGCGAGGCGTGGACGAACATCGCCGCCAGCGGGATAAGCACAATCAGGCTGAGGTACACCAAGGTGTAACCCAGCGTCAGCCCGAAGCCGGGTATGACGGGGGAGATACGACGCGACATAAAAGTCCCTGGTTAAAAAGAGATCCGCTGAGCGCACTAATGTGGGAGCGAGCTTGCTCGCGAAGAGCGAGTATCAGTCAACTTTACGTCGTCTGACACTCCGCTTTCGCGAGCGAGCTCGCTCCCACATTTTCCGCGCCTGGCCGCAGGCTAGGTGTGTGGCTGAAGGCAGATTACTGCGCCTGATAAATCTGGTCGAACACGCCACCGTCATTGAAGAATTTCGGTTGCGCGGTTTTCCAGCCGCCGAAGTCCTTGTCGATGGTCACCAGTTCCAGTTTCGGGAACTGCTGGGCGTACTTGGCGGCCACGTCCTTGTCACGTGGACGATAGAAGTTCTTCGCGGCGATTTCCTGACCGGCCGGGCTGTACAGGTGCTTGAGGTAGGCTTCGGCGATCTGCTCGTTGCCTTTCTTCTGGGCATTTTTGTCGACCACGGCCACCGGTGGTTCAGCCAGAATCGACAACGAAGGCACGACGATGTCGAACTTGTCCGCGCCGCCGTCTTCTTTCAGCGCCAGGAACGCTTCGTTTTCCCAGGCCAGCAACACGTCACCCTGACCGTTGTTGACGAAGGTAATGGTCGAACCGCGAGCACCGGTGTCGAGAATCGGCACGTGCTTGAACAGGGTTTGCACGTATTCCTTGGCCTTGGCTTCGTCACCGCCGTTGGCTTTCAGGCCGTAGGCCCAGGCGGCGAGGAAGTTCCAGCGTGCACCGCCGGAGGTTTTCGGGTTCGGCGTGATCACCGAGACGTCATTCTTGACCAGATCGCCCCAGTCCTTGATGCCTTTCGGGTTGCCCTTGCGCACCAGGAACACGATGGTCGAGGTGTACGGTGTGCTCGCTTCCGGCAGACGCTTCTGCCAGTCGGCCGGCAGGGTCTTGCCGAGTTTGGCGATTTCGTCGATGTCGCCGGCAAGCGCCAGGGTCACGACGTCGGCACGCAGACCGTCAATCACCGCACGGCCCTGCTTGCCCGAGCCACCGTGCGATTGCTGGATTTTCACGGTGTCGCCGGCATGGTCTTTCTGCCAGAACTTGATGAACTCGGCGTTGTAGTCCTGATACAGCTCGCGCGTCGGGTCGTACGACACATTGAGCAGTTCGTAATCCTTGGCAACCGCAGAACCGGCAAACACAGCGCTGGCCAGGGCGGCCAAAGCATAACGGCGAATCGACGACATGGTGAAAGCTCCTGGAATTCTGGGTGGTGGCTTTTTCTTATGTACTACTGAAATCGGGTCCCGCTGAAAGATCGCCGCCTTCGCCAGCGCCTGCACACAGCCCCCTGTAAAAGCTGCCGAAGGCTCGGGCCGCGATCGGACGATCTTTTTAGCTCGGCTTGTTGCCCGGCTGCTGCAAACGGAATTTCTCTTTGCGTTCAATCTGCACGACTTGAGCGTTGTGCACGGTGATCTCCACCGCGCCAAACCGCAGATCGCGCAGGGCGCTCTGGATTTCACGCAAGATGGTGCTTTCGTCCTGACCGTCAACGCTGCGAAGGGATGCGCTCATGGTGCTGCTCCTTTGAATGGGATATGCCTGACAGTGGGGCGGCACTGCGTCCGGCGTGGGAGCAATATAAGAGAGGCGTGGATATTCTTAAAAAGACTATTTAAGAATGTTTATATAACCAGAAAACATTCTGTGGCGGGGCAAGGGGTTGCGCGTTGGCGCAGCAAAAGATCGCAGCCTTCGGCAGCTCCTGCATGGATCGGTGCAGGAGCTGCCGAAGGCTGCGATCTTTTGACCTTTTAACCAACCATCGGTTTTCTCGCCCAATCTATCTCCTGTGCCGGCACCGGCCGCCCATACCAATATCCCTGCCCGAGATCGCACTCCTGCTCCAGCAAAAAAGCCGCCTGTTCAACCTGCTCGATCCCTTCGGCATGCACCTGCATGCCCATACTCTGCGCCAGCGCGATGATCACCCGGACGATCGCTGCGTCATCCTCGTCCCACGGCAAACCGGCGACGAATCCTTGATCAATCTTGAGCTTTTGCACCGGCAAGCGCTTGAGCCGCAGCAACGACGAATACCCGGTGCCGAAATCATCGATCGCCAGGCGAACACCCAATTCACGCAAGCGATGCATTTGCTCCAGCGCCACCTCCGGATCGTCCATCACCGCGCTTTCGGTCACTTCCAGTTCCAGATACGCCGGATCCAGCCCGGTCTCGCGCAGCACTTGCGCCACCTGCTGGTACAGCTCGCGCCGGGCAAACAACCGCGACGACACATTCACCGCCACAAACGACAGCCCCCTTGCGGCCTGCTGCCACTGGCACATCTGCCGGCAAGCCTGCTGCATCACCCAGGCATCGATTTCGACGATCAACCCGGTGCGCTCGGCAATCGGTATGAACTCGGCCGGCGACACCAGCCCCCGCAGCGGATGCTGCCAGCGCACCAGGGCTTCAACGCCGACCAGGCGACCGGTTTTAAGCTCATGCACCGGTTGGTAATAGACCCGCAACTCCTGTTGCTCCAGGGCACGGCGCAGTTCGAAGGCAATTTCGACCCGTTGCTGGGCGTGAGCGGTGAGCTCTTCGGTGTACAAGGCGTAACCGTTGCGCCCGCTGCTCTTGGCCTTGAACAGCGCCGCGTCGGCATTGCGCAACAGCTGGTCGGCGCTCAGCGCATCGCTGGGGAACAGGCTGATGCCGACGCTGGCGTTGATGAATAACTCATCGCCGTCGATGCAGACCGGCTCCTTCAGAGCATCGAGAATACGTTGAGCGAATGCCGCCGCCTGGCCGGGCTGTGGACAACTTTCTGCCAACACCGCGAATTCGTCACCCCCCAGTCGCGCCACCGTGACGCCGGGCCCAAACAGCTCCTGCAAACGGATCGCCACCGCTTTGAGCAAACGATCGCCCACGTTGTGGCCGAGGCTGTCGTTGATCATCTTGAAGTGATCCAGATCGAGCAACAGCAGCGCACAGCCGCGCTTGTGGGCCTGCGCCGACGTTAAAGCCTGTTCGGTACGATCGCTGAATAACAGACGGTTGGGCAGATCGGTCAGCGGATCGTGGTGGGCAAGGTGCTGAAGCTCATGCTCGGAATGCTTGATCGCACTGATATCGGAAAACACCGCTACGTAATGACTGATCCGGCTCTGATCATCATGAATGACGCGGATGGTTTGCCATTGGGGATAAATCTCCCCGCTTTTGCGGCGGTTCCAGATCTCGCCGCTCCACTCGCCTTGCGATTGCAGCGTGGCAAACATCGCCTGATAGAAGCCCGGCGGATGATGGCCGGACTTGAACAAACTGGGTTGTTGGCCGAGCACTTCTTCGCGCAGATAACCGGTGATCTCGATGAACGCACGATTGACGTGCACGATCAGCCCCTGGTGGTTGGTGACCAACACGCCCTCGCGGGTGCAATCGAACACAGCCGCCGCTTGCCGCAAGCGCTCACGATCAGCGTGACGTTCACGTAACCTCGCACCTATCCCGAGAAACTCATACAACCGCGCCCGCGCCAGAAAAATCAGCCCGGCACTGATCGCCGCAAAGACATAACCGTTGATCAGTTGCCATCGTGCGAGTTGGACCGAGTTATCGAAGAAACTGTTTAATAAATAACCAGTACCTTGCAGCCAGACCACCGCAAGCACGAGATAGAGCAGCGCTGCACGTAAGGCATCGCGATAAGTGTCAGGCATTAGACCATCCATGTCCCTACAAAAAAGTGGGATTATAGGTCAAGAAACATCCAGCTAACTCTTATCTGAAAGCGCGACTGGTTTTATCTGTGTGCTTAGTGATAATGCATCGGCTGTTTTTATCTTTATCGAGGGCCCTATAGCCTATGTGGTACGAAGGTTTTCTTGGCTTGTCGGCCTGGTCTCTGGTCGCGGTCACCCTGCTGATGACCCACGTGACGATTGTCGGCGTCACGGTCTATCTGCACCGCTACTCGGCTCATCGCTCCCTGGAGCTGAATGCCGGTCTTAAGCACTTTTTCCGTTTCTGGCTGTGGCTGACCACGGCGCAGAACACCCGCGAGTGGACCGCCATCCACCGTAAGCACCACGCCAAATGCGAAACCGAAGATGATCCGCACAGCCCGGTCATCAAGGGTTTGTCCACGGTATTGCGTACCGGCGCCGAGCTGTACCGCGCCGAAGCGCAGAACCCGGAAACCCTGCGCATCTACGGCAAGAACTGCCCCGAGGACTGGATCGAGCGCAACGTGTACAGCCGTTACCCGTTGTTGGGCGTGGCAATCATGGGCGTCATCGACCTGCTGCTGTTCGGCACCATCGGCATCACCATCTGGGCGATCCAGATGATGTGGATCCCGGTGTGGGCCGCTGGCGTCATCAACGGACTGGGCCATGCGGTCGGTTATCGCAACTTCGAATGCCGCGATGCGGCAACCAATCTGGTGCCTTGGGGCATCCTGATCGGCGGCGAAGAACTGCACAACAACCATCACACCTACCCGAACTCGGCCAAGCTGTCGGTGAAGAAATGGGAATTCGACCTCGGCTGGGCATGGATCAAAGTCTTCAGTTTTCTGCGTCTGGCCAAGGTTCAGCGTGTGGCCCCTATTGCCCATCGCGTCGAAGGCAAGGGCAATCTGGACATGGACACCGCCATGGCGATCCTCAACAACCGCTTCCAGATCATGGCCCAGTACCGCAAATTGGTCATTGGCCCGCTGGTCAAGCAGGAGTTGGCCAAGGTTGATCACTCGGTGCGTCACCAGTTCCATCGAGCCAAACGCCTGCTCTCGCGGGAAACCAGTCTGCTGGAAGATCGCCACCATGCGCGCATCCAGAGCATGCTCGAGCACAGCCACGCGCTGAAGGTCATTTACGAGAAACGCCTGGCCCTGCAGCAGATCTGGGTGAAGACCAGCTCCAATGGCCACGACATGCTCGCCGCCATCAAAGAGTGGATCCACGAAGCCGAGGCCAGCGGTATCCAGTCCCTGCGCGAGTTTGCCGACCAGCTGAAAACCTACTCGTTGCGCCCTGCCGCCGCCTGACCCACATAGAAGTTGCTCCAGGCTGCGTTCTTTTGACCTGTGCTTGTAAAAACAAAAGATCGCAGCCTCGTTTCACTCGACAGCTCCTTCAGACTCATTCTCAGTACCATCTGGCAGAACCCCACTACCGTTGGGAACTTCGCCGAAAATCCCCCATCTCAAAGACTTCGCCATTCCGGCGGGCTTAGGTGTGGCCGTTGTTGTCAACGCGGCACGCCCTCTGAGAATTGTGCCGATGGTCAAGAACAACCAAAAAGACTCATCCCTCCCGCAGTGGCCCGAGGCCGCGCAAACACTCATGGCATTGATGCACGCCCAGGGCGAAGTCGCCCGTCTGAGCGAACGCGAACAGCTGTTCAGCTCGCTGCTGGTCAGCGTCAACGCTGTGCTCTGGGCATTCAACTGGGAAACCCGTCAAGTGCTGTACGTCAGCCCGGCCTATGAGCGAATTTTCGGTCGCTCGACAGGGCTTCTGCTGGCGGATTACAACCAGTGGCGCGACAGCATCTATCCCGACGATCTGGATTACGCTGAACGCAGCCTCGCGCAAGTCCTGCACAAAGGCGCAGTGGAAGATCGCGAGTACCGGATCATCGCCGCTGACGGGCAGGTGCGCTGGCTCAGCGACAAATGCTTCATCAATCGTCAGGACGAGCCCGGGCAACCGGTGATCATCGTCGGCATCGCCGAAGACATCACCGACAAGAAGCAGATGGAAACCGAACTGCAACGCTTGGCCACCACCGATGTGCTGACCCAGAGCAGCAACCGCCGGCACTTTTTCGAATGCGCCAATCGCGAGTTCGCAGAGGCGCGGCTGCAAGGCTCGCCGCTGGCGTTTCTGCTGTTGGATATCGATGACTTCAAAATCATCAACGACACCTACGGCCACCCACAAGGCGACAGCGTGCTGCAAGCCATTGCCGAATGTGGACGCGCCTCGTTGCGACGGGGAGACTTGTTCGGGCGAATAGGCGGTGAAGAATTTGCCGCGGTGTTCCCGGGCTGCGCCCCTGACATGGCCTTGCAAGTCGCCGAGCGGCTGCAACAGGAGATTCAGCGTTTGAGCTTCAGCCAGGACGGCCAGACGTTCGGCATCACCATCAGCCAGGGCCTGACGAGCCTGACCGAAAGCGACGAAAGCCTCGACAGCCTCTTCGCCCGGGCAGATGCGGCAATGTATGAAGCCAAGCGTCAGGGCAAGAACCGGATTATTTCTGCATAGCTTTTATTTGAATTCGCCACAAAACCTGTGGGAGCTGGCTTGCCAGCGATGAGGCCAGCACATTCAACACAAATGATGCCTGCCCCAACGCCATCGCGGGCAAACCCGCTCCCACAGGGATCTGTAACCAGGCTATTTACGCATCCGCATCAACTCTGGCAAACCGATCTTGAGCAACCGCGCCGTCCGGCTCTTCGCCAACGCCTCAATACCTTCATGCTCGGTCAGGTGAGCCATCTGCGCCGCCATGTTCATCACCAGCGCCTCGCGGGAATACACCCCACCGCCGAGCTGGTAGGCCGAGGCAATCAACTCACGCAGTTCCAGCGGCAGTCGCCAGCGAGTGCGTAGCGCCGAACCGTAGGCCGCGCCAAATTGCGCCAACGCTTCACCCACTTCCTCAAGATCGTCCAGCTCACCGCCCGCCTGTTTCCATTCTTGCAAACAGCGCAGCAACGCCAGATCACCGAGACGATGCAGTAGGCCCGCGCAATAGCAGCGCTCCTGATCCAGATCGAGCAACCGCGCCAGCGTGCGCGCGAATTCAGCGGTGTGCAGCGACAGGTCCCAATAACGCTCGGCGTAGTCCGCCAGACAGGGATCGCTAAGCCGCGCGCTGCGTTTGAGCGCCAGCCCCAGAATCAGATTCATGCTCTGCCCCGTGCCAAGCCGCTGCAGTGCCTGCGCCAGAGTTTGTACCGGTGCGCCATGGTGTTGCCCGGCGCTGTTGGCAGCCGCAATCAATACCGCTGTAATCTGCGGATCGGTACGGAATTCCTGTTGCAGCTGCGTCAGATCGAGACCGCCGGGATTGAGGCTGCGCTTGACCGCTACCTGCACATCCATCATCAACGGCGCGCCGTCGGCCTGCTCACGGCGGCGCTCGAGGAACACCGACAAGGTCATGCCAGGCGCCAGTACTGGCACTTCACAGAACACTTCTTCCCCGGCATTCAACAGCAAACCCTGCAAACGCTCGGTCAGGCTTTCCATGTTCAGGGGTTTGGTCAGGTATGCCGTCGGCGCCAGCAGTATGGCCTCACGCACGCTGGCACTGTCGTTGCGGCTGCTCATCAAGATGAACGGCAGCGGCGGATTACGTTTGCGCTGACGCACACTGCGCAGCACATTCAAACCATCGACGCCGGGCAGTTCCCAATCGACGATGGCCAGGTCATACGGCACTTCACTGAGCATCGATAGCGCTTGTTTGCCATCGGCACACAGATCCAGCCGCGCATCACAACGCACGCTCAGCAACACTTGTTCGAGCAGGTCCCGGGACCACGGATCAGCCTCGGCGATCAGCACTCGGGGTACGGCGGGTAAATCAACGGCAGTCATGCACGCTCTCCCTTGCAATGCTTGAACCTTAGCCAATGATGGCCATTCGATACAGCGCTAAAACAGCCGATGTGTTTCAGGGGCATAAAAAAACCCGCCGAAGCGGGTTTTTTGTCGATCAGATCACACCGGATGATCAGAGCTCGGAGAAGCACTCTTCGATGATCGCCAGGCCTTGGTCCAGTTGCTCGTCCGGCGAGGTCAGCGGTACGAGTACGCGCAGCACGTTGCCGTAGGTGCCGCAGGACAGCAGGATCAGGCCCTTGTCGCGAGCCTTGGCCACAACGGACGCTACAGCGGCAGCGTTCGGCTTGTGGCTGTCGCCGTTTTCGAACAGCTCAACGGCGATCATCGCGCCCAATGCACGGACTTCGCCGATCACCGGGTATTTGGCCTGGATGGCTTTAAGGCCGGTCACCAGACGCTCGCCGACCGCTTTGCAGCGGTCCAGCAGTTGTTCTTCCTCGAACACTTCCATCACTGCCAGAGCAGCGGCGCAAGCGATCGGGCTACCGGCGTAAGTGCCGCCCAGTCCGCCTGGTGCGATGGCGTCCATGTATTCAGCCTTGCCACACACACCGGCCAGCGGGAAACCGCCAGCAATGGATTTGGCGAAGGTGGTCAGGTCGGCAGCAACGCCCATCTGCTCCATGGCGAAGAACGTACCGGTACGGCCAGCGCCGGTTTGTACTTCGTCAGCAATCAGCAGGATGCCGTGCTGGTCGCACAGGGCACGCAGACGCTTCATGAATTCTTTCGGCGCGACGTAGAAACCACCTTCGCCCTGTACAGGCTCGATGATGATCGCGGCGATGTCTTTCGGCTCGGCGTCATTCTTGAAAATGCGTTCGATGGAAGCGATCGAGTCGTCGATGCTCACGCCGTGCAGTTCGTTCGGGTACAGCGCGCGGAAGATGCCACCTGGCATCAAGCCCATGCCGGCCGAGTAAGGCACGACTTTACCGGTCAGACCCAGGGTCATCATGGTGCGACCGTGGTAAGCGCCGGTGAAGGCGATCACGCCAGCGCGGCCAGTGGCAGCACGGGCGATTTTCACGGCGTTTTCTACCGCTTCGGAACCGGTGGTGACCAGCAGGGTTTTCTTGGCGAAATCACCAGGCACCTTGGCGTTGATTTTTTCGCACAGCTCAACGTACGGTTCGTAGGCCAGCACCTGAAAGCAGGTGTGCGTCAGCTTGTTCAGCTGTTCGGTCACGGCCGCGATGATTTTCGGGTGCACGTGGCCGGTGTTCAGTACTGCGATGCCGCCGGCGAAGTCGATGAATTCACGACCTTCAACGTCAGTCACGGTAGCGTTCTTCGCGGATTCGGCGAAGATCGGGTGAATCTGGCCAACACCACGGGGTACAGCAGCGGTACGGCGGGCCATCAGTTCAGCGTTAGTCTTGCTCATTACAGTCCTCATTCGCCGCTCATCGGGCGGCGTGGTTCAAGGATTAAGCGGGAGGAAGCGACGGTGGCAGCATGCGATGATCGACTGCCACAGCGTTCCCGGCCGCAGAGAAAATTCCGGTTTGAAACACGCAAAGGGACAGCGCTCTCGTGCCCTTTGCGTTTGCAGCGATCCCTTTCCCGGCTTAGATGCCCAGGCAGAGGTATTTGATTTCCAGGTAATCTTCGATGCCGTACTTGGAGCCTTCACGGCCCAGGCCCGAGGCCTTGATGCCGCCGAACGGTGCGACTTCGTTGGAGATCAGCCCGGTGTTGACGCCAACCATGCCGTATTCCAGGGCTTCAGCCACACGGAACACACGGCCCAGATCGCGAGCGTAGAAGTAAGAAGCCAGACCAAACTCGGTGTCATTGGACATCGCGATCACTTCGGCTTCGTCTTTGAAGCGGAACAACGGCGCCAGCGGACCGAAGGTCTCTTCCTTGGCCACTGCCGCGTTTTTCGGCACGTTGGTCAGGATGGTCGGCTCGAAGAAGTTGCCTTCCATTTGCTTGCCGCCAGCCAAAACGGTTGCGCCTTTGGCTACAGCGTCAGCAATGTGCTCTTGCACCTTCGCCACGGCTTTTTCGTCGATCAGCGGGCCAGTGGTGGTGCCGTCTTCCAGACCGTTACCGATCTTCAGCTTGGCTACTGCCACTTTCAGTTTTTCGGCGAACGCATCGTAGACCGAATCCTGAATGTACAGACGGTTGGCGCAGACGCAGGTCTGACCGTTGTTGCGATATTTGGAAATGATCGCGCCTTCGACGGCCTTATCCAGATCCGCATCGTCGAACACGATGAACGGCGCGTTGCCGCCCAGCTCCAGCGACACTTTCTTGATGTCCTTGGCGCATTCGGCCATCAACTGACGGCCGATTTCAGTCGAGCCGGTGAAGGACAGTTTGCGTACGATCGGGTTGCTGGTCAGTTCGCTGCCGATGTCACCGGCGCTGCCGGACACCACGCTGAACACGCCGGCAGGAATGCCGGCACGCTGAGCCAGTTCAGCCAGCGCGAATGCGGAGAATGGGGTTTGCGAAGCCGGTTTGAGCACCATGGTGCAACCGGCAGCCAGCGCAGGGCCGGCCTTACGGGTGATCATCGCTGCCGGGAAGTTCCACGGGGTGATGGCCGCGGTAACACCGATCGGCTGCTTGATAACAATCAGGCGCTTGTCGGGCTGGTGACCCGGAATCACGTCACCGTAGATGCGCTTGGCTTCTTCGGCGAACCATTCGATGAACGAAGCGGCGTAAACGATTTCGCCCTTGGCTTCGGCCAGCGGCTTGCCCTGCTCGAGGGTCATCAGGCGAGCGAGGTCGTCCTGGTTCTCGATGATCAGTTCGAACCAGCGGCGCAGCTTGTTCGCACGATCCTTGGCGGTCAGTGCACGCCAGGCCGGCAGCGCTTTGTCAGCGGCTTCAATGGCACGGCGGGTTTCGGCAGCGCCCATCTTCGGCACGGTGCCGAGGATTTCGCCAGTGGCCGGGTTATTGACCTTGATCGTCTGACCGTTGTCCGCATCGACCCAAGCGCCATCAATGAAGGCTTGCTGGCGGAACAACTGGGTGTCTTTAAGCTGCATGTCGGCTTTCCTTAACAGCACCGCGGCCTGCGCGGAGCAAATTATGATTGTAGAAAGGCGCCTCGCAAGGCTGCCGTCAGGGAAATCAGTGACCGGGTGAGGCGCAAAAATAGTGCACGCTTCGGAACATCTGCGCTTCAACACCCAATCAACGGGCGTTTGAAATCTCAAACGGATCGTAGGAGCAAAGGGGTTAAAGGACAATAGGGCGTTCGAAAAAAAGAACAAAAACGGCGTGTTTGTGGAAATTTTCAGATCAACGCGCAAAAACCCATGCCGCAGTAAAACCATAGATCAGCCCCGCCAAAGCGCCAAGCGAGGGTTTTGCAGGACGTTACCGCTTTCTGGAATGCAGCGTTTTATTCCGACACGCGCACTGACAATAGGTGCCGAAACGCAGCATGGACGCCCCGAGCCGACCTAGGTATGATGTCGCCCGCTGCACCAGTAGCTCAGCTGGATAGAGTACTGCCCTCCGAAGGCAGTGGTCGTGGGTTCGAATCCCGCCTGGTGCACCATGAATCAAAATGAGAAAGCCCCGGACTGTGGTGGTCCGGGGCTTTTTTGTGGGCGCTGAATTGTTTGGACCCAACGTTACTCCGTCGTCCAGTCAAACTCATCGTAATCCTCATCCTCGTCGTCTTCCCCCTCAACCTCCTCCTCAAATACGTCCTCTTCCTCAAGCACGTCTTCTTCCTGCTGACTCAGCAGAAACTCCTTACGCGCTTCAGTAATCGCGCGCCGCATCTCTTCGCCCTTTTTCGGGCAATTGAGGAGTTGGGCGATGCGGTCGATTTTTGGTGCCACGGTGTTCTCCAGCGCTTCAGCTATGGCCCGATAGTGCGCGTTTTGCGGGGCAATGCCAAATGGCTGGGCCCACAGGCAGTCAGTTCTTCTGGATTTGTTTGAGCCGGGCGTCAAGGTCGGCGTTCGGGTAGCGTTTGTGCAGGTCGTTGAACAGCGTGTCGGCGGCTTGCGATTGGCCGGATTCGCGCAGGCGCAGGACTTCGCGCAGTTGTTCGTCGAGACCGTTGGCCGGGGCGGCGGCGCGTTTGCTGGCTTTGGCTTCGTCGGCGTGGATCGATTCGCTTTGCATCGGCGCAGCCATTTCTGCCATCGGCGCGGGTGCGGACATGGCACCTGCCGGGGCGCTCAATGCTTCGGGCGCTTGTTTACGGGCAAGGGGCGCGGCGGGTTTGGCGGTGGGCGCAAAGTCGAATTGCGGCTGTGGCTCGGGCGCGCGTTGCACCAACGACAGCATCAGGGCCACGCCGACGAGGCTGGCGAACGCGACTTGCCAGCGCGGTTTGCGGCAGGCGTCGAGCCAGCGTTGCCACAGACCAGGCTTAGCCGGCGGGGCGTGGCGGTGCGCAGCATTGAGAATGAACGCATCAAGGTGCGTTGGCGGTTCAGCGTTGTGCTGTTCGCGCACATGTTTGATCACCGAATCTTCGGGTGTCTGGCGGGCGTCAGTCATGTCAGTACCTCCTCGGCCAGCAGCCGACGCAGTTTTTGCTGGGCGTAGCGCAAGCGGCTTTTCACGGTTTCCAGCGGCGTATCGGTGAGGCTGGCGATTTGCGCCAGGTCGAGGTCGCCGTGGGCGCGTAGCAGGAATACTTCGCGTTGATCGGTGGGCAGCGTTTGCAGGGCGTTTTCCAGGCGCTGACTGTCGCGACTGAGACTCAGCAGTTGTTCGGGGTCGGTGGCTTCGTCGCTGACCGCGTGGAGTTGTTCATCGTAACTGTCGTGCAGCGGTTGCCGGGCACCGTGTTTGCGCCAGTGGTCGATCAGGCGATTGCGGGCAATCTGGAACAGCCATGTACGAAATGTCGCCCGTCCTTGTGGCTGACTGGCGCTGCGGATCAGGCTCAGCCAGGTTTCCTGAAAGACTTCGTCAGCCAGTTCGGGTTTGCCACTCAGACCGAGCAGAAACCGATACAAACCCTGACGGTGGCGGGCGTACAAGGTCTCGAACGCCGCGGCGTCGCCCTCGCGATAACGCGCCAGCAGCGCTTCATCGCTGCTGGCGGCCGGGCTGTCTGACGAAGCAAACAGCTGACTGATGAAGCCTTTCAGACGACTCACTATTCAATCCGTCGCTCAGTGGACAGCGCATTCGATGCGGTTGAAGTGCGCAGGCTCTGCGCCAGTTCGACGAGTTGCACAAACTCGTTGCGCAGACCGAAACGGTCATCGCCACGGGCACCACGAGCCAGCGCTTCGGTGTCGCTCAGGGTGAAATCGCCGGTATAGCGACCGTCTTTAAGTTGCTGGGAAAACGCGGCGACCGCCGCAGCAAAACGCAAATCCTCGCTGGCTGGCACAACCTGATTGGCAATCGGCCGCTCGATCAAAAGACTTTTCCCACCTTCGGGCTGTTGATAACGCACACGCAACATCGCCAATTCCCCGCTGCTCTCGGAAACAGCCTTTTCAGATTTACCGTAGCGCAGTGGCTCCAGCCAGCCCTTCTCGCCTGCCGGAACAATTTCATACAACGCCGTCACCGTGTGTCCTGCACCAATTTCGCCAGCATCGACCTTGTCATTACTGAAATCCTCACGCTTCAACGCACGGTTTTCATAACCGAGCAGGCGATACTCGCTGACTTGCGCGGGGTTGAACTCCACCTGCAATTTGACGTTTTTCGCCACCACGGTGAGGGTCGAGCCGAGTTGATCCACCAGCACTTTGCGCGCCTCGCGCAGGTTGTCGATGTAGGCGTAGCTGCCATCGCCGGCATCGGCCAATTGTTCCATCAAGTGTTCATTGTAGTTATCCACACCAAAACCCAGGGTGGTCAGGGAAATACCGGTTTTACGTTTATCCACAGCCATTTGTTTAAGGCTGTCGAAGTCGCTGACCCCGACGTTGAAGTCGCCGTCGGTGGCCAGCAGGATGCGGTTGATGCCTTTGGCGATGAACCCCTGTTGCGCCATTTGATAAGCCAGTTCGATGCCTGACGCCCCAGCGGTGGAGCCGCCCGCAGTTAATTGCTCGATGGCTGTGCGAATCTTCGCTTTTTCTCGTCCGGATGTGGGCTCAAGCACCACTCTGGATTCACCGGCATACACCACCAACGAAACCCGATCCTGATCGCGTAACTGGTCAACCAGCAATTTCAGCGTGCTTTTGACCATCGGCAGCCCTTCGCGGCGATCCATCGAGCCGGACACGTCGACCAGAAACACCAGATTGGCCGGGGCCAGTTGCGCAACCGCACGGTCGGAAGCCTTGATGCCGATGCGCAGCAAGCGCGTGTGCGGATTCCACGGCGATGCTGCCAGCTCGGTGGTCATGCCAAACGGCGAGCCGTCACTGGGCAATGCGTAGTCGTAAGGGAAATAGTTGACCATTTCCTCCAGCCGCACCGCGCCTTCCGGCGGCAGGCGTCCCTGATTGAGCAAGCGACGAACGTTGGCGTAGGCGCCGGTATCGACGTCGGCGCTGAAGGTCGAGACCGGGGTGTCGGCGACGCTGTGGATAGGGTTGTCGGCCAGCGTTTGATATTGCTCGCGCTGCTCGTCGCGATAGCCTTGTGGATAACGTTCCCCGGCAGGCATTGCGGCAAAACTGGCTATGGGTGCCGGACGCGCGCTGCGCTTGGCCATGGCACCGTCAGCGATGATCGCTTCATGTTGCACAACGGCTTCAGTCTGAGCCGGTGCAGCAGCGGAATCAGGTTTGGAAGAGACACCGCAACCGCCGAGGGCCAGCAAAATACCGACCACTACAGGACGTAAAAGAGGAAGAGACATGGGGGCTGACCTCGGGATGAAATTGATCATTCATCCACTGAGACGGGCAGCCCGTTCAGTTCGGGTTAAACGCCGCTGAAATTTTTTTCAGCGGTGATAACGCCGCACCGCACTGCTGTTGCGCAGCACGTGGCCTTTGATTTTTTCCATCAGTTCGGCACGGGTCAAACCGGCAGGCAAGGCGTCCGGGGCCAGATCCAGCGCGTAGAGCTGGATGATGTAGTGATGCGCGCTGTCGCCCACCGGTGGGCATGGCCCCATGTAATGAGTGTTGCCCTTGCTGTTGGTGCCACCGATGCCTTCGAAAGCGGATTTGGCGCCGACACCCGCAGCAATCTGATGAGCCGTGGGTTTGATGCCGTAGTGAATCCAGTGATCGACGCCCAGGCCTTTCTGGCCGTCCGGGTCGTGCATGACAATCGCGTAGCTCAGGGTCCCGGCAGGGCCGGCGTTCCAGCTCAGCGCGGGTGACTGGTTCTTGCCGCCGCAACCGGCCGCATCGCTGGCCGCCGCCGCAGTGAACAGACGGTTATCCGACACACCCGGGATGCTCAGGGTAAAGCGCTCTTGGGCCTGCGCCGGTAACTGCACGCAAAGGGCGACGGCAACGGCCGCCAGCCAAGGGTTGAGAGAGGTCAATCGGGTCATTCCGGGAGCACCTTGTGCAGTTGGGCCGTCGTCGGCTTACAAACTATAGCTGTACCGTTCGTGCCTTGGCAGTAGCAAATGGCTGAACCTCGCACTGCGCTGCAAACTCGTAAGAGAAATGCCCGCGAGGAAGCCCAACATGTCTCTGCACCGTGTCGCCCGTTTCGCCGATGTTCCTGAAGATCGTGGTCTGGAAGTGAAAATCGGCGACTGCAAGATTGTGTTGCTGCGTGCCGCCGGCGAATTACGTGCTTTTCAGGGTGAATGCCCGCATGCCGGCGCGCCTTTGGCTGACGGCGCGTTGTGCCACGGGCGGCTGGTTTGCCCGTGGCACAAGGCAGCCTTTCGCGCTGAAGACGGTGCTTTGTGTGAGCCGCCAGCCCTCGACAGCCTCAAGCGTTATCCGCTGGAGCTGCGTGGCGATGAGGTTTGGGTGGATGAGCAGCCGATTGCCGACCCGCACATCCCGCCGGCTGACGATGCACGTACGTTCGTGATTGTCGGTGCCGGTGCGGCAGGTACTGCGTGTGCGGCGGCGCTGCGGGAAAAGGGTTTTGGCGGCCGCATCAAAATGATCGACCGCGAGCCCGATGCCGGGTACGACCGCACGGTGCTGAGCAAATTTGTCCTCGCCGGGGAAATGTCGCCGGAAGAAACCCCACCGTTGCGCGATGAAGATTTTTATAAAGAGCAGCGCATCGAGCGCATTCAGGGCGAAATCAGTTTGCTCGACGCCGCAGCAAAAACCCTTCACCTGCACGATGGCCAAACCGTGAATTACGATGCAGCCGTGCTGGCGACCGGCGGCGAGCCCAATCCATTGGAGTTGCCCGGCGCGGATCTGCCGCAGGTGTTCCTCCTGCGCTCAAAAGCCCAGGCAGAACAGATCATGAACGCCGCCGCACCCGATCAACGTGCAGTGATCATCGGCGACAGTTTCATTGCCCTCGAATGCGCCTCGGCCCTGCGCCAGCACGGCCTCGACGTCACCGTCCTCGCTCGCCACGCGATCCCTTTCGCCGCTCAGTTCGGCGACGCTGTGGGGAAAGCCATCCGCGCCTTGCACGAAGAAAACGGCGTGAAGTTCATCACCGAGCATGAGGCGCAGGAGATCACCGGCAGCGGTAAAGTCGAGACGGTGTTGCTCGACAACGGTTTGCGGCTTTCGGCGGATCTGGTGGTGGCCGGCGTGGGCGTGCATCCGGCCACAGAAGCTTTCGCGTCATTGCCCAGGGAAAAGGATCACTCACTGCGTGTCGATGACGGTATGCGGGTGGCTGAAGGTCTATGGGCGATTGGCGACATCGCCACGTTTCCGCTGAGCGGCCAGCCTCAGCGCATCGAACACTGGCGCCTGGCCCAGCAACACGCGCGAATCGCCGCCGCCAATATGCTCGGTGGCAATGAGCACTACCTGGATGTGCCGTTTTTCTGGACGTGGCACTTCGGCAAGAACTACGAATACCTCGGCCATGCCGAGCGATGGGATGAGGTCGAATTCATGGGTGAACCCGAGCACCCGCCCTTCATCGGCCTGTTCGGCAAAAACGGTATCGTTGTCGCGGCAGTGGCCTGCGAAAAAGAGCGGGCGATGGCGATGCTGGCCGTGCGCATGAAGCAGCCGCTATCCATTGAAGAGGCGTGGCAATTGATCCGCGAGTAAACACGATCCCTGCAGGCGCTGCCGAATTTCAAGCAAGCTTTTCTACTGGTGCAAAGGCTCGCGATTATCGTCATCTTCAGCGTGCAAGAAGATCACCCGCGGATGCTCCAGCGGTGCCAGTGGCGATGGCAGCTGCGCGGGTGTCACTGGCCAGAAATGCGTCACCACATGACTGATGTCACCTTCCTGATCGTTGTGGATGGTCATCACCCCGGGCGTGCGCAGTTTCTGCAGACGGTCATCGCAGAGTTTGAAACTCTTGCTCAGCCCTGCATCGTCGATCACCGGTGACGGCAAACGGCGCTGAGCGAAGCTTCTGCTTTTGCGCTGTTGATAACGCGCCCATGCAATCAGGATCACGGCGTTGACCACAGCGATCCACAGGTAAATCTGCAACGTGCCCAGCGCATCGAATGCCGAGCTGTCGATGCGCGGCGCGCCGGCGTGGGTTTCCATCAGCGGCCATAGCCCGCGCACCAGCAGAAACAGCAGGCCGACCCAGGCCACCACCGTGAGGATAACGTCGATCACGACCAGGATTGGCCGCTGGCGGGTCCGGATGATTTTCATTTGATGACTTCCTCTTCGTCGTCGCCGATCGGCTTGATACCCCGATCGGGACTGACCCAACGCGCACGTTTTTGATGCTGGCCGAACAGCACCTTGGGGAAACTGACCAGCGTGGTCAGCAGACTGATCAACCAGAACACCAGCGGGTACCAGATCACCCAGAACATCGTCCGGCCCAGCCCCGGTTCATAACGACGGTCGATGACGATGCTGACCGCAAACTGCACCAGACACACGAACGCCAGCAGCAACCCGGTAAACGCCGGCGGCATCAAATGATCCACCGCGATGGCTTCTGGCATGACCACGAACTTGCCGACGCCCCAGAAGATCACCGACAGCAGGAAGGTAAACGCCCAACCGGTGGACAGGCAGTATTCGAACAGTAGCGGCCACAGGTAACGATGGCGGTACTGCCAAATGCCGCGAATGTTCTTGAACAGCACTTCGGCGCCGCCCTGTGCCCAGCGCAACCGCTGCTTCCACAGGCCGCCGAGGGTTTCCGGCATCAGAATCCAGCACAGGGCGCGGGGCTCGTAGAAGATGCTCCAGTGATCGAGTTGCAGTTTCCAGCTGATGTCGATGTCTTCGGTGATCATGTCCGGGCTCCAGTAGCCCACCCGGTTCAGCGCCGTGCGGCGGAACGCGACGATGACGCCGGACACGGTGAAGATTCGCCCGAATACGCGCTGAGTGCGTTTGATCAGCCCGATGATCGATGAGAACTCGCCGACCTGCACCCGCCCGACCAGCGTCGAACGCGTACGGATCCGCGGATTGCCGGTCACGGCTCCAAGGCGTGCGTTGTCGAGCATCGGCGCCACCAGATAGGCCGCCGTGTTCGGCGCCAGCAGCGCATCGCCGTCGATGCACACCAGATATTCACTGCGCGCGGCAATCGCGCCCATACGCAGGGCCACAGCCTTGCCCTGGTTTTCCGCCAGGTGCAGGACCCGTAGCCGCGGGTCTTCCTTGGCCAGCCGGTCGAGCACTTCAGCGGTGTTGTCCTTGGAGCCGTCGTTGATCGCAATGACTTCGATGTTCGGGTAATGCTGGGCCAGCGCCGCATGGATGGTGTCGGCGGCGTTGTCGCCTTCGTTGTAGCAAGGGATCAGGATCGAGATCAGCGGCTCGCCTTCCAGTGACGGCGGCAGCGTGTCGTCCTTCCACGGCCAGTGCCGCTCCCAGTGCAGCCAGAAATACAGGCCACCGGCAATCCACAAGCCAGACATGAACAACGGGTAGAAAAACACGAAGTCCATCAGGAACTGCCCGGTGACCAGGAAGATCAGCCCCAGCGGTACGCCGAGGACGAGCGCCAGAACAAGCAGGGCTAACAGTCTATCCAGCATGTCATGGGTTCCATTTGTTGGAGAGTGCAGGCCTTACGGTTTTCAGGTCCGGCAGGTTGTCGAGGAAGTTGTCCGGGTAGTAGCCAAAACTGGTCGCGCCCTGACGCTTGAGGCGGCCCATCCAGTCCGCCAGATGCGCGCCATCGATGTCGGCCTGATCCTTTTTCGTCCAGTCGCGGGCCTGCAATTCGAATACCGTGCGGTTCAGCGCGCCGGGGCGTTTGCTGACGGTTTGCACCAGCTTTTCCAGCCATGGGCCAGACTGTTCCTGCGTCTGTTTTTCCATCAGCGGCATGGCCATCGGCGCCGTCCAGTCGTAGGTCGCGAGGAAGTCATCGAGGTTCTGTGCGTACCATTCTTCACTGTGTGGATTGAGCATCGGCTCGGCGAAGATGTTGCGCGCGGTCTGCACTTGCGGCCCTCGGATGGCGCGGACTTTGGCGGTGAGCTCGTTGGTGAAATCGATCAGGTAACGACTCTTGAAGCGCGTCCAGCGCTGCATCGCCGCCGGGTCATCACGCAGTGCCGCGATCGAACCCGGCAAGCCGTTTGCGGCGTATACCTTCAATGCTTGCGGGCCGGCGTCTTCGAAGTCCGAGAACACGGCATCGTCGTGGTAAAGGATGCCGTCGACCGAAGTCAGGCGCGCCACGTCTTCGTAGATTTCACCGATGATCCGCCGTACTTCCGGATCGAACGGCGACAGGCGTTTGTACTGATCAGGAGCGACCGAGGTGGTACCGGTTTCCGGGTCCCAGCTCATCACACGCGGCAATTTCGAATCGAGAGCAAAACTCAGCACCGGCATCCAGGCGAAGACTTTCACGTGAGCACGGGTGCGCAGTTGCCAGGCCACACGATCGAAAATATCCGCACGCACCGGCAAGTGGCGGTTGGGGAAGTACAGCGAGTGCACCAGACCGTCGCCCTTGGGATCGGCGAAGGCTTGCAGGAATACGGTGTTGGCGCCCATGTCGGCCATGCGCTGCACCAGTTTGCCGAGGTTGATGTCCTGCTGCACCGGGTCCGGGTCGTAGACGTTGTCCAGATCCACGTGCACCACGCGCATGGCGAAATCCGCCTGCGCCGAGACAACGCTGTTGGCGAAATGCGTGCCGTCAGGATCGGAGGCGACGAGGAAGCGCGGGCTGCTCATCAGGTTGTCGAGGGCGTCGAGACCGTCGTCGAGGGTCAGGGCCATTTCATAGCACTCCTCGCCCACCACGGTCAGCGAAGTGCCGTCCGCCGCGCCATATGGCCAGACCCAGACCCGCGGTCTATAACCGGTGGCCTTGCGGATTTTTTCCGAGATGTTGCTGACGTCGGTGCGAATCCGCGCCTGGAAATCGGCCTCGGACTCATAGCGTTTGGTCAGCGGATCGTAACGTCGGGTCGCGGCGGCAGGCTGCAGATTGCCTTGCGGGTTGGCGAGAATGCCTTTGTGATTGGCGTCGGTGTGGGCGGCGATTTCCACCAGCCCGGACCTGGAGATCTCGCGTACCTGCTCCCAGGTCAGGAAGTCGGAGCGCGCTCGTGGCGTACCGGCAAAATCCACTGGCTGGTTGAGCGGCGTGTCGATCCAGGTGCCGACCGGCGCCAGCAACGCGTGCCAGTTATAGGCGCGCAACACTGGCAGCACGCGGGTGTAGAAGCTCGAATAACCATCGTCGAAACTGAGCAGGATCGCCTTCGGCGGCAGCTCCGGCCCACCCTTGCGGGCGGCCATGATCTGGTCGACCGTGACCGGTTTGTAGTTGTTCTCCCGCAGCCAGGCGAGCTGTTCGATCATGCGCTCGGTGCGCACCGCCACCACGGCCTGATCGGGATCAAGATCTTCGACATCGTGATAAGCAATGCCCAGCACGTGATTCTTCGGCCACGGTTTTTCACTGGCCGCCACCGGGCGCTCGGACGGCGGCGTGAAGGCCGGGGCTTGCTGGGCGCAAGCGCTGACCAGCAGCGCTCCCAGCAAAAGGATGAAACGCGAAATAAAAGGCATCTTCAAACTCTTCTAGAAGCGGAAAGTGAGGTCGACGAGCAGACGCAGATCGGTCTCCCGATCGCCGTCATAGGGCCGGTTGATCACACTGAACAAACCGCCCACCTCGAACACGTCGTTCCAGGTATAACGCTGGCCGTAGCCCAGCAACGCCATGCCGCCGGTGCCGTGGTTACGCTGGCTGTACGTACCCGCACCCGCCTGGAACTGCTGGCTCCAGGAGGTTTCGTAACGGTGGTAGAGCACGTGATTGACGTTGATCAGCGGCATCACACTGAAGTCGGATTTGGGATTGAAGTACGGCACGTCATCGGATTTGGAGTTGTGGCTGGTGCCGACTTCCAGCCCCGCATCGACTTGCACGTTTGGCGCGCTGTAGACGCCTTCGCGACCGGTGAGCAAGGCTTCGACGCGGTTGTTGCCATCACTGAAGTGCGACGGGCTCACCGACAGCCGCCACTCGCGGCTTTCGTTGGCGCGCCAGCGGATAAAACCGCTGCCACCGTTGGCCTTGATGTCGCTGTTGAGCGCGCGCAACGGCGTTTCCGCCGACAGGTACTCGAGGCTGCCGCCGTACTGCCAGTTGTCATTGATGTCGCGGGCGATCGCCAGACGCGCGCCCTGTTTGTCGCCGAAGCCATAATCGTGATTGGAGATTTCGGCTTCGAGGGTCATGTCGCGAGTACGACGCTCCAGACCGACGCGCTGGAAGCGGTGATGGCCGGTGCCTTCGGCGAAGTCGCCAGTGGCATAACCGGCACCGGCGAACACACGCCAGTCTTCATCGATCGGCGGGCTGTACAACGTCGTCTGGATACCGAAATCGCGGCTGCCACTCACCGCACCAGCCTCACCGCTGCCACCGCCATTGGCCTTGCCGCCATAGGCTTCGACGCGCAGCTCGGACATGTCGTGGACTTCACGCTCTCGAGCCAGACGCTGTACCTGACGGTTGTCCGGATAACGCGCCACCACATCGTCGGTCAGCGCATCCATCTGCCGCCATTCCTGCAGCTGCATGGCGGTGCGGGCCTGAGCAACTTCCAGACCCATGTCGCGTGGCACCATGCTTTCGGTGTCCTTGAGCTGGATCTCAGCGCGACGTGGCCAGTTGCGGGCCAGGTACAGATCGGCTTGAGCAAGGCGCAAACCGACGTTGCCCGGCGCCTGATCGACCAGGGTCTGCAAACGCTCTTCGCCATGGGGCAGGTCGGCGCCATAGATACCGGCCTGCGCCGCGAGTTGCTGGGCGTCCATCCACTCATCGTTCGGGTTGCCTATCGGCAAGCCCTTGAGTTCAACGCGTGGACGCTGGGACTTGGCCAAGTCTTCGGCGACTTTGCGCGCTTCGTCGGCGCGGTCACTTTCCAGCAGCGAGTAGTACAGCGCACTGGTGTCCTCCAGACGATCACCGACATCAGCGTCCGGCGCCGAGAGCACTTGGCGATAGAGATCAGAGGCTATCTCTGGCTCGCGCTGGTCCAGATAGGCTGCCGCCACCCAGCGCTGGGCGTAGGTCGGAATCTTCACACCTTCGGCTTGCAGCCTCTGGTATTCGCTGATGATGTCGGCGGTACGCGCCCGGGCCTTGAGTGCGCCCATGCGGTCGATGCGCCAGCGGGTCACGTCGTCTTTGGCGCTGGCGTCGGGCGTCCAGGTGGCGAGCAGTTTGTCGTAATCGGCCAAGGCACGATCGGCGATCACGTAGCGTTCTTTTTCGCTGCGGGTCGCGAGTTCAGCGAGGCGTACGCGTTCGGCAGCCAGATCGCCTTCGAGGCGGCGCAGGGTGACCGGATCGATCAACCCCGGACGCTGATGGGCCAGGCGCAGTGCCGGTTCCGGCAGACGCGCCTTCTGCAGCGCGACCACGTACTCGCGGGCGACTTCCGGTTTGTGGCCAGCGCGGATGAAGGCCTGATCGTATTCGAACAAGGCGTCATATTGCTTGCCGGCACGGCTAAGCGCATAGCCCAGTGCCAAACGGCGCGAAGGATCTTCAGGCTTGGCGGCCACCAGCGCTTTGGCGCGGGTTACAGCTTGATCGGGTTGGCCGGCGTCAGCCTGGGTCAGGGCCAGACCCAGTTGCAGGTCGGCGTTGTCCGGCTCCAGCGCCAAGGCCTTGTTGTAGACCTGAGTCGCCTGATCCCAACGCTTGAGGTTGCGATAGGCGCGAGCAGTGGCCGTCAGCGCCTGAATCGGCAGCACGCGGGCGCGGCCCTGGGTTTCATAGACCTGCACCACTTCGGCGTCGAGCCCGGCCCAACTGGCAATTTGCAGGTGATCGCTGATCTGTCCGGTGCTCGCCTGCCCCGGCGGTACCTGACGCAGCACCGTCAGCGCAGGCGTGGTTTGCCCAGCACGGGCGTCGCGCACCCTCTGATCATAGGGTGTATCGGCAAACGCGAGTGCCGGCCAAAGTAATTGGCTGCACAACGCTACGCGGAACAAAGGGCGTAAACCACGATGCAATACGGGAACATCAATACGCGGCATTCGTCAGCATCCTTACATGGCTAGCCGGGTCTCAATGCCCTCCTTGCCCATTCGTAACGGAGCCGAGCCAACAACGCTCGGCCAAGCTTAGTCAGGCAGTTTGCACGCAAGCGCGGAGCAAAATTCGGAACACAATAATTGTTCAGAATCGTGATGGCGGCTTGGCAGGAGCGCTGAAAACCCGAACACCAGACAGCAAAACGCCCGGCGTCTGTGCAAGACAGAGGCCGGGCGTTGCTATTAAGGACGCAGTATTACTGCACTTGCGTGACGCCCGCGAACTTGCTCATCAGGAAAGCGACGAACTGCTCGACGGTCATTTTCTGGCCGTTGAACTCCACCTGATTGGCGGCGTAATGCAGCTTGGTCACGACATTGGTGCCTTCAACGGTCGCCAACTGCGAACCGACGGCCATCCCGGAGAACATGTCGGCCGCACCGCTGGCCTGATCGACAATGGCTTTGGCGTCGGTCTGACCATCAAGCTGCGCCTGGACGCTGAGCAGATCGATCAGCATTGGCTTGGACACGACGATATTGAGATCGAGCAACGCGATCAGCTGTTTGCCCAGTTGATCCGGCGGCAGGTCCATCGATTGCGGCTTGGTCAGGTCGATCACCAGATTGGCGCGACTTTCACCATTGGCGGTTTTCAGCGAGAGGTTCTCCAGCGCCACTTGCGGACCGGCCGCCAGCAGCTTTTGCAGATCGGCTTTGACCTGAGCCGATTCGGCTTCGGTCAGGTTCAGCTCCGGCGCTGGCAGGCCTGCTTCTGCAGCTTCGGCAGCGGCTTTTTCGTAAGGCTGCAATTTGGTCTGATAGATCTGCATCAGCGACAGGGTCGACGGGATGTCGAGGTTCTTCAGGCTGAATGCCAGGTTGGCGGAACCGATTTTCTTGTCGTTGAGGGTGACTTCGTCAACCTTGTAATCGGCGCGACCGGACGCATTACTGCCGCTTTCTTCGGTGAGGTTCTTCATCTCGAAGCCCTTCACGCCGAGCACCGATTGCTTGGTGCCGAAAGTGGTCTTGCTGTTGGTCAGTTCCAGGGTGTTGGCGCCGGTGTAGTAGCCGAAGCTGCTCTTGGCGAGGTTGCTGGCCAGGGTCAGACCGTTGAGTTCGATCTGCACGGGCGCCTGGTCTTCAGCCACGGTGACCAGCTTCAGGCTGTCCATGTAGCCGTCAGCCTTGACCTTTTGCGCTTGGGCGCTGGCGGAAATATTCAGGGTCAGGCCGGAGAATTTCAGGCTCGATTGCGCATCCAGTGCGGTTTCCAGCGGCAGCAGGTCGATGGTGCTGGTGGTGGATTCGTCGTAGCCAATGTTGGTCACGCCTTTGAGCGGTGCTGCACCCTTGGTCGCAGCGAACCATTTTTCGGTGGCCGGGTTCTTTTCCAGCTCGTAGTTGCTGGTAGCCATGACCGGCAGCCACTTCAGCGACACCAGACGCGAGAACGGCAGCGGGCCGTGCTCGATGTGGTCGACAAACAGCAGCTCGACCGGCGCATCGCCAAACAACTCGCCTTCACCTTTGAGGCGATAGTGCGCGGTGCTGGTGAACGTGTGGCGCTCCAGCGACACCAGTTCCAGCGACGCCGTGCCGTTGGAGCCGGCCATCGCGGTTTGCAGTTCTTTGTTGGCGTTGGTGACGGCGTTGTTCAGTACGCCTTCGATCTTGGTCCCGGTGTACCAGGCCCCGCCTGCGCTGATCGCGCCGATGGCAACAACAATTCCGAGTAGCACGCCTGCTGATTTATTCATGAATGACCTGATCGATTTCCGTGGCTGTAAGTGTGGTCGTCTTCCCTGAACCCGTGACCGGGTTACGGCTCGACTCCGCTTGAATTAGCGGTGCAGATTAGCACTGGGCGCGGGATACGGCCCAATGTTTAAAGGTGAAAGAGTGTCTATGGGGAGTGTGGACAGTCGACAGGCTGGAAGCGTTTCGCTGTTTTTGCAGACGCCATCGCTGGCAAGCCAGCTCCCACAGAGCCTTGGGTGATCACAAAACTTGTGAACACCACAAAAACCTGTGGAAGCTGGCTTGCCAGCGATGAGGCCAGGTGATTCGCAGAAGATCAGGAATACTGAACCTCGATCTCATCCAATTGATGATCAAAGCTCTTCAACCGCGCAGTCCAGGTATACACCAGCACTTCAAAATCCCGATCAATCACCGCGCCGCTCGGGCCATCGGCGCGCGGGTCGCAGTAATCCAGTTGATAGCGTTCACGGGCCATGGCCGTGGCGACATCGGACAGTTCGCGGGCATTGTTCAGCCAATGCCAGCCCTCGTCGTCGAACTGCTTGTCGAGTTCCAGGCATTGCTTCTTCAGCGCTTCAAGGCTTTTTTCCAGCGGCGTGCCGGTGAGTTCGCCCATGACCTCGGCGAAGGTACGCCCGGGTTGCCAGTAGCTGCCCCAGAAATACCGGTCGAACACGGTTTCGACCCGGCGCAGGGCGACTTTGGTGTCCCAGATCAGCACCAGGGTCTTGCCTCGTTCGAGCTGTCGTTTCTTGACTCGCTGGACCTGCAGAGACGCCCAGGCCACCACGACGATTGCCATCACCGCGATCAGCGCCACAGCGCTGTCGAGGAAAATCATCGCTTTGTCGATCTGGTGGGCCAGCATGATGCCGTAGAAATAGGTGGCCGAAAGCAGCACCAGCGCTGCCAACGAGCACCAGAAGCCGAGAGCGTAAGGGTTTTTCATTATTGGTTTCCCCTAGACCAGCGCTAGCAATGTGCGCTGAAAGGACGCTTTTGCACGGGGCGCCCTTTCAACACTTCAAGCATAGCTACGGCATCAGGGTTTGCTCGGGCTTGAGGCTTGCGTTCGTCCGCTTTCCCAACCGCCGCCGAGGGCGAGGAACAAATCGATCTGGCTCATGGCGACTTGAGTGTTGGCAGCGGCCAGTTGCGCAGTGACATCGGTGTAGGTGCGGGTCGCTTGCAGGTCGGCGAGGAACGATTCGCGGCCGGCCTGAAAGAAGCGGTGCGTCTGGTCTGCAGCCAGTTTCGCCGATTGCTCGGCATCGGCCAGTGCATCACGGCGCTGCAACAAGGCCGTGTACTGAGCCAGCTCCGTCTGGGTTTCGCGAATGGCGTTGAGCACCACGCCGTCGAAATGCGCCAACGCGCCTTGCGTAGACGCTTCGGCCTCGCGAATGCGCGCGCGGGCACCGTTGGTCGGCACCTTCCAGCTCAGCGATGGACCGAAGCCCCAACGATTGGTCGATGGGTCGCCCAGGTCGTCGATCAGGCCGACGGTGCCGATCGTCGCGCCGATGCTGATGTCCGGGTACAACTCGCCGGTGGCGACACCGATCCCTGCGGTCGAAGCGGCCAGGCGCCGTTCGGCCTGACGAATATCAGGCCGGCGCTTGAGCAACGCGGCGCCATCACCGACCGGCACCAATTGCGCGATTTTGGGTAGCTCGGCACAGGTCGCTGTGCCTGCCGGCAATTGATCAACGGGTTTGGCCAGCAGCATCGACAATCGAAACAGCCCAGCCTGACGCGCCGCTTCGTAACGTGGCAGGTCTGCGCGCAGAGATTTGAATTGGGTTTGCGAGCGGGTGACCTGGGTTTCGTCGCCACGTCCGGCATCGCGCAAGCGCTGGGTCAGCGTGGTGCTTTGCGCTTGCAGATCAAGAGAATGTTCTGCGATTTCCCGCTCCTCATTCGCCGCACACACCTGGGTGTAGGCGCGAACCACGTCAGCCACCAACGTGATCCGCGCAGTATCAGCGGCTGCCTGGGTGGCATCGGCATTGGCCTTCGCGCCTTCGATGCCGCGCTGCAAGGTGCCCCACAAATCGAATTGATAAGAAGCGCTGATGCCGATGTCGCCGACGTTATCGACCGGGACTTTTTCCGGAAGCAGGAATGCCTGACCGGATTCCTGCAAACGCTGCGCGCCCATTTTTACGCCAGCGCTCCAGCCACCCGCCGCTTCGGCCTCATCCACCTGCGCGCGCGCCCGCGCCAGGTTCGCCGCCGCCACGCGCAGATCCGTGTTGGAGGCCATGGCCTGCTGCACCAGTTGATCCAGTCGCGGGTCCTTATAAAGGCGCCACCAGTCAGCCGGCACCGGCGCCGAGACCACCGGTTTACCGGCCACCGCCAGCTCGCCCTGAAAATCCTTGCGCTGGACGGCTGCCTCATCGGGCACCTGATAATCAGGCCCGACCATCTGACAGGCCGAGAGCATCACGCCCAACCCGGCGATCATCAGGGCCTTGTTCATTGCTCGGGCTCCTGGGTTCTGTCGTCAATAATCGACACCGTGGCGGTCCGCCCGGCGATCATGCGGAAGTCTGCCGGCACCTCATCGAAGGCGATGCGCACCGGAATCCGCTGCGCCAGCCGCACCCAACTGAACGCCGGGTTGACGTTTGGCAGCAGGTTGCTGCCGCTGCTGCGGTCGCGGTCTTCGATGCCGGCGACGATGCTTTCGACATGCCCGCGCAGTCGCGCACGGTCGCCAATCACACGGATATCCACCGACTGGCCGACATGAATGCCGTCGAGTTTGGTCTCTTCGAAATAGCCGTCGATGTGGAAGGAGTTGCTGTCGACCAGCGACAACACCGGGCGCCCGGCGGTGACGAATTCCTGAGGACGCGGTGCACGGTCGTTGACGTAGCCATCCACCGGACTGCGGATGACCGAGCGATCAAGGTTGAGCTGAGCGCTGTCCACCGTCACCAGCGCTTCGGCCAGCGCCGATTGGGCACGGGCGACACGCGACTGGCTCGCTTCCAGTTGCTCGGCCGGGACCAGATTACCCAATCCACGGTTTCGCTTGGCTTCACGCTGCGCTTGCGCCAGGGTTTCTTCGCGATCCGCGACCGCGGCTTTAGCCTGACGCAGCGCCAGTTTGAAGCGGTCCTGGTCGATGCTGAACAGCACCTGGCCACGCTTGATCAGCTGGTTGTCCTTCACCTCGACCTGCTGGATCAGCCCGGAAACGTCCGGGGCGATCTGGATGATGTCGGCGCGAATGTGGCCGTCGCGGGTCCACGGCGCGAACATGTAATACATCACCATGCGCCAGACGAGGACAACGGCAAAAGTCACGATCAGCAGGGTCAGTACCACGCGACCGATGGTCAAAAACGGTTTTTTCATGTCATCAGGTATCGACTGAGTGAGTCCACGCCGTACAGAAGCACGGCGTAGAGCGCCACGTTGAACAATGCCCGGTGCCAGACCAGACGGTAAAAGTGCACGCGCGTGAGCACGGCATGCACCAGCAAAAACAGCACATAAGTGATGCCCATCAACACCAGCAGGGTCGGCAGGAAAATGCCGCTGATGTCCAGATCACCGATCATAGGGGCGCTCCATCGGGCAGCGGTTCTTCGGGCTCGGCGCTGGAAACGAATTCAACGCCGGGCAGCAACGCCAGACGCAAACCGCTCAGGGCGTGCAACAGGTGTAGCCGGGTTTCTTCGTCGCCGTGGCCATTGAGCGCACGGCGGGTGCGGTCCAGGGTCATCAGCAAAGGGCTCGGCGCCGGCAAGCGTTCGCCAGCCTTGAGGCAAGCGCGGAAATACCCGCCGACCTCGCTAACCACTTGCTGCAACAGTGCCTTCGGTATGCCGGTCATTCGCGGTGTGTAGGCGAGCAGGTCGAGCAGATTCAGGCCCACGCGTACTTCGCGCATGGCAATGCCGGTGTCCTGCCCAGTCAGCGCCAGACGCGGCAGGTGCTGCATCAGCCGATCAAGCAACTGCACGCCCAGCTTGCGGTGTTCAGCAAGACTGGCCGGCTCGGTCATGTCGACAATGTCTTTCCAACTGAAGCGGGTCAGCCGTTTGGCTGCCAACTCGGCACCGAACGGACGCGCCACCAGCGTCCAGATGAACGCGAACAGCAGGCCGATCGGCCCCGCCAGGTTGGAGTTCACGAAGGCAAAAAAGTCCGCATCGTAAGCCCCCTGAATACTGATGAATGACGAGGTGTTAACCAGCGTCAGCAGCATGCCGAGGTAGAAACGCGGCTGTACCGTCAGGGTGCCAACGCAGATAAACGGAACGGCAAACGCCAATACCAGCATCGGAAAATCGTGCAGGTTCGGCAGAATCAAAAACAAATACAGGCTGGCGAACAGCACCGACATGCCAGTCCAGAAAAAGAACCGGTAAATCTGCGGCGCCGGGTCGTCCATCGAAGCGAAGAAGCTGCACGCGACTGCCGCCAGAATCACCGCACTGCCGCCATCCGGCCAGCCGAGCAAAATCCACAGCACCGAGGCGACGATGATCGCCAGAATGGTCGACGCCACCGAATAGAACATCAGCCCACGGTCGATAAACGGCGTCAGGCGGCCGAGGCGCCAGTGGCGATAAACCGCGCGCCAACTGTCCTGCCGCTCGCAGAGAATCGCGTCTTGCAGACTGCGGCAGTCCTGCCACAAATCGATGAATTCGCCGAGGCGATAAATCGCGTTGGAAAACAATAACTGCTTGCGGTCCTCAAGTGCTTCGGCGCTTGGTTGCAAGGCTTCGAGCTGATCTTTGAGTGCCTGCCAGCGGTCGAGATCGGCGTCGTTGTGCTTGAGCCATTCACGCGTCGCGGCCAACAACGGCGCGAATTTTTCCACCAGCTCCGGCGTGCGTCGTTCGAGTGCATAGAGCGAGTCTTCGAGGGCATCAATCACCGGCAACAGGTGGATCATTCGCCCGCGCAGTTCCTTGGTATTGCGCACGGTTTGCGGTCGCGCGCCTTCGTGCGGCAACTGGCCGATCATCAACTCAAGGCTATTGAAACTGGCAACCATCGCCATGCGCAGGGCCGTGACTTCTTCGGGCTGCACATCGCGGCTGAGAAACCTCACGCTGTAGGTCGACGCGTCGGCAAACCATTTGCCCACGGCATCGTTGAATACCGGCGCAAGACGACGTGGCCAGAACATCGCACCCACGACGGCGGCGACGGCAATGCCGAGGAAAATCTCTTCGGTACGCGCTTCCGCCACGTCCCACACCGCCAACGGGTTATCCACCACTGGCAAGGCAATCAGCGGCAGCGTGTAACCGGCCAACATCAAGGCGTAACTGTTGGCGGTGCGTAAATGCAGCGACAGGAACAGCAAAATCCCCGTCCACAAGGCGATGACGACCACCAGCACAAAAGGGCTCTGGACGAACATCGGCACAAAAAACACCGCCGCCGCCGCACCGAGAAAAGTACCGATGGCGCGGTACAGCGCCTTGGAACTGGTCGGGCCCAGAAATGGGCTGGAAACGATGTACACCGTGGCCATCGCCCAATAGGGACGTGGCATTTGCATGAGCATGGCGATGTACAGCGCGAGCATCGACGCGGCAAACGTGCGGATCCCGTAGAACCAGTCACGGGCCGGCGGAATGCCAGTGAAAAAACCGTTCAAGAATTAACCACCACGGGCGGATTGGCCGCCTCAAAAGCTCTGAGTACTCGAAGCGTAGCCTCCAGATCACTCTGGTCGATGCCTTCGAGTACTTCGTGACGCAGACGCACCAGTTCGACTTCCACCGCGTGCACAAGCTCACGACCGGTGTCGGTCAGGCTCAGGCACTTGGCGCGGCGATCCTGTGTGTCTTCGGTGCGGCAGACATAGCCGGCGTGGCACAACTGATCGAGCAGTCGCACCAGCGACGGACTCTCCATCCCGGCCGCCTGCGCCACTTGCACCTGGCGCACACCCTCGCCCAAACGCCCGATCATTAATAACGGCACGGCGCAGGCTTCGGAGATTCCATAGTTGACCAGCGTGGTCTGGCAGATCTTCCGCCAATGCCTGGCGGCCACCACCATGGCACTGCTGATGTTCATCTGGAGAGCGTCGAGGGAATTTGGCACGGGAGAATAGACACTGTTAGTTTGCTAACTATCAATATCGCATTGGAGGGGAATTTCAGTCAAGTTTTGAAACAAATTGACCGTTCAGCCATGGAGAAATGGATTGGCTGGATGTACTCAGCGTTTTTTGCATTTTCATACACATTGCTGCGCTCGCGTTTGCCTACCGCAACGACGGAAACGACGACGCGCTCTTCGATTACTTGATAAACCAAACGGTAACCAGATGCCTTGAGTTTGATTTTGTAGCAATCAGTCATTCCGTGGAGCGCATCAGCCAATACTCTTGGCAGCATCAATCGCTCGGCGAGTTTCTTTTTTACAATCGTAAAAAAGATAAGGCTACAAGCGGTCATCATTCAGTCATCCCTGCCGCCCCTTACGCAACAACACATTCAGCTGATCCACCACTTCCGCCCAGTCCGCATCATCAAGAATCTCGTCCCGCAAAAACTCCGCCTGGCTTTTGCTCCAGAAAAACGCGTCCGCCAGATGCAGCTCTGGTTTGAGGGGGGAATGGGTGGCGATGAATTGGTCGATGCTGACCGGGTCATTGTCCAGGCCCAGTTGTTTGAATAGCGACGGGAGGCTGTGGTTTGGGTTTTCCATTGATGAATTCCTTGGATGAGGCGGTGAGTGGAAGAATTTTCGCGAGCTTGCTCGCGAACGCGTCAGCGAGACCGGCACAAAACCTAATAACTCAACTCCCGCACCTGCGTATGGACTAACCCGCGCGTTCTCCAGGCTGCTGCGGTGGGCGACGATGTCATATTCCCATTACCCCCGGGCCAGGCTTCTTTGCACCTTTTTGGCCATTCGCATGATGCACCTCGGAGTTGCGCTGAAGGGTGGTTGCGGTGTCTTTGAGTCTAGTTCGGCAGGTTGCAGACGAAGGGAAATCCGCTCACCGGACACATCCGCACATTGATCAACATTCAGCCAGCGCGAGGCTCAACTAGACTGAAAGAACCACCAATGACTGTCGCGGAGGAACACGTGAACAGCCGATGTTGTGCGTTTGTCTGGTTACTCCTGCTGAGTGGGTCGGCCTGCGCCGCCGACACCTCATTACCGCCGATGAGCCCTGTCGGCTTATGGCTGATCACCTTGGGTATCGTTTTTTTGATTGCCGAAGCCGCGCTGCCCAATTACGGCGTGATTGGCCTGGGCGGGATCATCATGTTCGTCATCGGTGCGCTGATTCTGGGCAACGCCGACTTGCCGGTGCCCATGATGATCGGTCTCGGTCTGCTGAGCGCTTTGCTCTTGCTGGCGCTGATCATCCGCGCCTTGAAAACCCGGCCGCGACACGCGGTCAGTGGCGACGCCGGCCTGGTCGGCAGCGTGACGGCGGTGACTACCGTGCACGCGCAAAATCCGCATAACGGCTGGGTGCAACTGCAAGGCGAACATTGGCAGGTGCTCAGCACCACACCACTGCACACAGGGCAGTCGGTACGCGTGGTCGGGCGAAACGGCTTATTGCTGCAAGTCAGCGCGACTGACGCGGCTCAACACGGAGAGTGATCATGGGTCTGCAAATCGGTTTTGTTGCGCTGCTGTTGTTGGTGATCGTCCTGGCGGGATCGACGTTTCGCATCCTGCGTGAATACGAGCGCGGGGTGGTATTCCAGCTCGGGCGTTTCTGGCAAGTCAAAGGCCCAGGGCTGATCCTGCTGATTCCGGTGGTGCAGCAAATGGTTCGGGTCGACCTGCGCACCGTGGTTCTCGATGTGCCGCCGCAGGACGTGATTACCCGCGACAACGTTTCGGTGAAGGTCAACGCGGTGCTGTATTTCCGCGTGCTCGACCCGCAGAAGGCCATCATTCAGGTCGAAGACTTCCTCTCCGCCACCAGCCAACTGGCGCAGACCACGCTGCGCGCCGTGCTCGGTAAACATGAACTGGATCAACTACTGGCCGAGCGCGAGCAGCTGAACATCGACATCCAGCAAGTGCTCGACGCCCAAACCGATACCTGGGGCATCAAGGTTGCCAATGTCGAGATCAAACACGTCGACCTGAATGAGTCGATGGTGCGCGCCATCGCCAAACAAGCCGAGGCCGAGCGTGAACGGCGGGCCAAGGTAATCCACGCCGAAGGCGAACTGCAGGCCTCGGAAAAGCTCATGCAGGCCGCCGAAATGCTCGGGCGCCAGCCCGGTGCGATGCAACTGCGCTACATGCAGACCTTGACCTCGATTGCTGGCGACAAGAGTTCGACGATTGTCTTTCCGCTACCGATTGAGTTGCTCAAGGGCATGGCGGACTTGTCGGGAAAATCCTGAGGCCATTCCTGTCGCGAGGGAAGTCATGAGTGCGACATGACGTACTCACAACCCTGTACGCAGCGATTCAGTGCGCTGGCAGTTGTGGATAAATAACCGGCCCAGGCCGGTTTTTTCGTTTCTGAGGATTTTTTTGTGCGCCATGGGTTTTTTGTCGATGGCTAAAACGTTTTTTACGGACTACTGGCCAGGCGGATTACTGGTAACAACTTCTGCGGGATACACCGACTCCCATCCTCCACCCAACGCCCGATACAACCCGACCATCGCCAGCGAAACCCCGGTTGAACTCTCCACCCATTGCTCCTGCGTTGCGAGCAACGCACCTTGCACAGTCAGCACATTGACGAAATCGGCCACGCCTTCGACATATTGCTGTTGCGCGGTGCGCAGGGCGATCTGGTTCTGGCGTACGGCCTCCGCGAGGCTGTCGCGGCGGCGTTGGCTGGCGTTGTAGGCGGTCAGTTGATCGTCGATTTCGTGCCAGGCGCGCAGCACGGTCTGCTGATAGCCGATCGCTGCTTCCTGTTGCTGGGCTTCGCGTAACTGCAATACGCCGCGCAGGCGGCCGCCATCGAACAGCGGCAGGCTGAATTGCGGGCCGATGCCGAACGCACGCGAGCCCCACGAGCCGAAATCACTGAGCTGCATCGCTTGCGAACCAAGGTTGCCGGACAGGGTGATGCGCGGATAGAAATCACCCTTGGCCACACCGATGTTGGCGGTGGCGGCATGCAGTCGCGCTTCGGCTTGACGGATGTCCGGCCGGCGCTCAGCCAGTTGCGACGGCAGGCCGATAGCAACTTCGAGAGGCGACTGTGGCACCGGGGCGTCTGTGGATAATTCTTTATTCAGAGCCTGCGGTGGCTCGCCTATCAACAGGCTGATCGCGTTGATCAGTTGCGACTGGCGCTGTTCAAGTGCAGGCAAGCGGGACTCGATGGCGGCGACTTGCGCAGCGGCTTCGGCGACGTCCAGATCGGTCGCCACGCCATCGTTGAGGCGCAGCTGCGAGAGCTTGAGGCTGTGGCGGGCGACGTCGAGATTCTGCTCGGTGACGGCACGCGTGTTCTGCACGCCGCGCAGCTGGATGTAGTTCTGCGCAGTGTCGGCGAGCACCGCCAAAAGCACGCCGCGACGGTCGTTTTCGGCGACTTCGAGGGTGGCGTCGGCGGCTTCGGTTTCGCGGCGCACGCGGCCCCAGAAATCCAGTTCCCACGAGGCGGAGAAACCGGCGTCCCACAGGTTGAAGGCGGAATCGCCGTTGTGCCCGGACGGGTCGTTCAGGCCTTCGCCGCTGTTGCGTTTGCGCCCGTAACTGCCGGTGGCGGCGGTATTCGGGTAGCGCTCGGCAGTGATGACCTGACGTGCGGCACGGCTCTGTTGCAGGCGACTGCTAGCCAGTTTCAGGTCGAGGTTGCTGCTGACAGCGCGCTGGGTCAGGGCCGAGAGTTGCGAGTCGTTGAAGACTTCCCACCAGCGCTCGTCAAGGGGCTCGCTGACCGCTTGGCTGGGGGCGGATTTGGCTGGTTTTGCCCAGTTGGCGATTTGCGGGGCTTCGGGTTTTTGGAAGTCGGGGCCGACGGTGCAGGCGGTGAGGCCAGCAGCGATTACGACTGTGGATATCAATCGCTGCAAATTGCCTCTTCGCGAGCAGGCTCGCTCCCACAGGTGGAACGCATTGCACGATGTGGGAGCGAGCCTGCTCGCGAAGGCGTCGGTTCGGTCAATTCGATTCATCGCTGAGTCACCTCACGCACCGAAGCTGCCGACGTACGCGTATCAATGCTCGCCTCCACCGACATACCCACCCGCAGGCGCTCGGCCAATGGCTGGCCCGGCTCGAGCATGATCTTCACCGGAATCCGCTGCACAACCTTGGTGAAGTTACCCGTGGCGTTGTCCGGTTTCACTGACGCGAACGTCACGCCGGTGGCCGGAGCAATGCTTTCGACGCGACCGGTCAGCGCTTCGCCACCAAGACTATCAACGCGCACCTGTACTTCCTGCCCCGGCTGCACATCGGTCAGTTGTGTCTCCTGAAAATTGGCGACCACATAAGCCTGCTTCAACGGCACCACTGCCAGCAGTTTGCTGCCCGGCGTCACATAAGCGCCGACACGCACGGCCCGCTCGCCGACCATGCCATCCTGCGGCGCGGTGATGCGCGTGTAGGACAGCTCGAAACTGGCGATTTCCAGCGCCGCTTGCGCGTGCTTCAAACTGCCTTCGGCGGCATCGCGCTGGGCGGCGAGGATGTCGACCTGCTTGCGCTCCGCCGCCAGTTTCGCGCTGGCCGTGTCAAGGCGCGCACTGGCTTGATCGATGCGGGTGCGGGCCTGTTGTGCGTTCTGCAGGGTGCCAGCGCCGACACCGGCGAGGTGGTTGTAGCGATTCAATTCCTGCCGGGCGAAGGCCATTTCAGCCTTGGCCGACACCACCGAAGCTTGCGCCTGAGCGATCACCGAAGTCTGACGCTCCAGCGTCGCCTTGGCGTTCTGCAATTGCGCCCGGGCGACCAGGGTTTGCGCATCCGCCGCCTCGGCAGAAGCACGCAAATCGCGATCATCGATCAACGCCAGCAACTGCCCCGCCTTCACTTGCTGGTTGTCTTCCACCAGCACTTCCTTGATGAACCCGGCCACGCGCGGCACCACCAGGGTGTAGTCGGCGGAAACGAACGCATCGTTAGTGTTCTGCTGAGTGCGTTTGCCGAACAGGCCGGGCACCGCCAGATACACCAGCACGCCAACAGCCAGCGTGGCCGCCATAGCCACCGCGAGTTTTTGCTTTGCTTGAGTCGTCATGGAAACCTTCATTTTCAGTACAGCAATCAGGTCGGTGCGCGCGGTGGAAAGATCCGCGTCGGCAGCCAGAAAATCAGCAGGATCAGCGTCACTGCGACGCCCGCCATGCACACATAGAGATCGGAAGACGTCAGCACCACCGCTTGTTCGTGGAGGCGATGGGCGAGGCCCGGGTCGTTGCGGTCGGCCAGAGGCGAATTGCCGAGGCTGTCGACCAGCATGGTCGAGTGAAAATGCAGACGCGATGTGGTCAGCGCTTCGATCACGCCTGTAGCGACTACCGCCGCCAGGCCTTTCACAGTGTTGAACCATGCCGAGGCAAACGGCCCGTCCGTTGGCTGGATGCTGCCGGTCGATAGCATCAGCAGCGGCAGTACCGACATCGGCTGGCCAAAAATCTGCAGCCATTGCAGGACATAGAAATTGTCGCGAATCCACTCCGAAGTCAGCAGCGACCCGCCCAGACAGGACAGCGTCAGCATGCTCAAACCCATCCCCAGCACCCAACGGCAATCGACCCAGCGCAGGTTGCACAGGGCTGCCACCAGCGGCAGCGCGATCAACTGCGGCAACGCCGCGATCAGCATGATCGGCGCGGTCTGCACCGGCCGATAACCCTGCACTTGCGCCAGATAGCTCGACGGAATCAACACCACTGCTTGCAGCACGATCAACACGCCAGCCAGGGTCATCAGCGCGAACGCCAGATTGCGGATACCAAGCATCTGCAACTTGAAAAACGGAATCGGCTGCGACCACTCGTTGATCAGAAACGCCACCAGCAGCAGCGATCCCGAGATCAGCAAGGCGCTGATCAGGTTCGATTCGAACCAGTCCAGCCGATTGCCCTGCAACAGGCCGATCACCAACATGCAGATCGCCGGAAAGCCCAGCAGCAGGCCCTTCCAGTTAAACGCCTTGAGACGCTCAAGGCGCAGTGGATCCTGCGGGATGCCGTAAGCCACCATCACCATGGCAACCAGGCACGGCACGATGATTTGCCAGAACGTCCATTGCCAGCCGACGTACTCGGTCCACAATCCGGCCAGCGGTGTACCCAGGCCCGGGCCAAAAGTGGCGGTCAGTGCATAACCGGCCAGGCCATAGAGTTTGAAATTGGCCGGCAGGAAGCGCAGCGCAACAGTCATCAGCATCGGCGGCAACGCGCCGCCCGCCAACCCTTGCAAGGTGCGCATCAGCAGCAGGCTTTCGTAATTCGGGGCGAACGGACAGAGCAACCCGAGCAAGGTGAACAGGCTGATCGCGCAGAGGGTGAAACGGCGCAACGAGAAGGTCACCGAGCACCACGGCGCGAAGGCCATGGCCGCGACCGAGGTGGCGGTGTAACTGGCAACCAGCCAGGTACCTTCGTCGTAACCAATATTCAACGCGCCGCGAATGTCGGCCAGGGCAACCTTGGTCACCATCTCGTTAAGGCCCGACACCAGCACCGCCAACAGCACGCCGACCAGCCCGATGATGATCCGCGCCCCGAACACCGGAGGCGTGACCGCCTTCGCCGGGCTGGCCGCAGCAAGAGGCGCCGGGACCGTCAGGGATGTCATGAGTACAAACTCCGGAGGGAAAAATACCGGAGCATCTTAGTCGGGCTTAGTGCTGACGAAAATTGACTTGTTGGCAGGTTATAAGTGCGTCTGACGCAACGATTAACCTTGTGGGAGGGGGCTTGCCCGCATAGCGGAGGGGCAGTCACTGAGGATGGCTTGGCCGCCGGCATCATCGCGGGCAAGCCCGCTCCCACAGGGATTTATGGTGTCTGCCAATACTAGGGTTGGGCAGCGAGCCAGGTTTCGTCGCAGCAACTCTTGAGGGTTTCACGCAGCCAGCGGTGCGCCGGATCCTTGTCGAAACGCGGGTGCCACGCCTGCGTCAGCATCAACGTCGGCAGCGGGATCGGCAGGTCGAATGAGCGCAGTTTCAGTCCCAGTCGCCGCACACTCAGCAGCGCTTCCTTGGGCACCGGCAGGATCAGGTCAGAGTCCGGCAAAGCGAACATCGCCGCATGGAAACTCGGCGCGATCACCGCCACTCGCCGCTCCAGGCCCAAGGCGTTCAATGCCGTGTCGATGGGTCCGCGAGCAATGCCCCGGCGGGACATGCTGATATGGGAAAACCCGGCATAGCGCTCGGCGGTGATCTCGCCATCGAGCAAGGGATGATCCTCGCGCACCAGGCCGACGAAGTGTGTGGAGAACAGATTCTGTACTTTCACTTCCGGGGTCACCGGCCGGGTGTTGCTGACGCTCAGGTCGATCCGCCCTTCTCGCAACGCTTCATCGTCGCCATCGCCTTCGGGGACGAAGCGCAGTTCGCAGTGCGGGGCAACCTGGTCGAGGGTGTCGAAGAGCTTGCCGCCGTAAACGCCGACAAAAAAGTCATTGGCGCGGATGCTGAAGCGCCGGCGCAAGGTGCTCAGTTCCACCTCGTCAGCCGAACGGAACAACAGCGCGGCCTGCTCGACGACATCGCGCACCTGCTCACGCAATTCCAACGCTTTTGGGGTTGGCACCAGCCCCCGGCCGGCGCGCACCAGAATCGGGTCGCCGATGGCTTCACGGATCCGCGTCAACGTCCGGCTCATCGCCGCCGGGCTGAGGTTCATCCGCCGCGCGGCGCCGACCACGCTGCCCTCGTCGAGCAGGGCGTCGAGGGCGACCAGCAGGTTCATATCCGGGAGTTGCATGCTGAGCACTCGTGGCCGATCTGGATTGATCTGTGCGCAATGCTAGCAAACATCCCTAAGTTAGTTGGCGCCTGTCTGGACTGAATGGTGAGTGACGATTTGTGTCACTTATTGGCGAAATGGAGTGATTGCAATGACGCCATCGCTGGCAAGCCAGCTCCCACAGGTCCCGATGTTGAACACATAATCGTGTTCCAACCGAGAACCCTGTGGGAGCTGGCTTGCCAGCGATGAGGCCAGTAAAGCCAATAGATATCTACCGTTCGTGCAACGCCTCGGCCCGCGCGCGAATGATCGGCTTGAGCAGATAACTCAACACCGACTTCTTGCCGGTGATGATATCCACCGACGCCACCATGCCCGGGATGATCAACAACGGCTTCTCATCGGTGCCCAAGTGGCTGCGCTCGGTGCGCACCTTGATGATGTAGTAGGTGGTTTTCTTGTCTTCGTCGGTGATGGTGTCGGCGCCGATCTGCTCCAGCTGGGCTTTCAGCCCGCCGTAAATGGTGTAGTCGTAGGCGGTGAATTTCACGATCGCCTCCTGCCCCGGGTGCAGGAACGCGATGTCCTGCGGACGGATCTTCGCTTCAACCAGCAACGTGTCGTCCAGCGGTACGATTTCCACCATGTCGCTGCCCGGCTGAATCACGCCACCGATGGTGTTGACCAGCAACTTGTTGACGATGCCGCGCACCGGCGATGTCACCAGCGTACGGCTGACGCGGTCTTCCAGGGCCTTGCCGGTGGCCTGCGCCTTGTTCAGATCGGTGCGCGCTTCGTTCAACTGAGTGAGCGCTTCGCTGCGGAATTTGCCGCGCGTCTCATCAACCTTGCGTTGCACTTCCTTGATCGCCGACTCGGCGCGTGGAATCGCCAACGTGGTGGCGTCGAGCTGACCACGGGTTTCCACTTCGGCACGCTTGAGGCGCAGCACTTCAACCGGGGACACCGCGCCCTGCGCCACCAGCGGCTCGGACATGTTGATTTCCTGACGCTGCAAATTCAGCTGCTGACGATACTGCGCCTGCTTGGAGCTGAACTCGCGCAGCTCTTGCTGACGCTGGATCAACTGCTCCTGCAAGCCCCCTATCTCGTCGTGCAGTTGCTGACGACGGCTGATATACAACGATTCTTCGCTTTTCGCCTGACCGGGAACGGCTTTGACCACGTCTTCCGGGAAATTCAGCGGGCGGTCATCGACCTCGGCGCTCAGGCGCTCGACGCGCAGCAGCATCGACTGCCGATCAGCCTCGGTTTCACCGACGTTGGAGGCAAATCGCGTGTCATCGAGACGAATCAACGGTGCACCGGCTTCGACGATCTGACCTTCCTTGACGAACAATTCGGAGACGATCCCGCCCTCCAGGTTCTGGATTTTCTGAATCTTCGACGATGGAATCGCCTTGCCGTCGCCTTTGGTCACTTCGTCGATCACGGCGAAGTTGGCCCAGAGCATGAGGAACACGAAAAAGCCGATGGTCGCCCAGATGGTCAGGCGCACGACGCGCGGGGCATCTTCGATCAGCGCCTTGTTGACCTCGGGCAGTGGCTGGCCCTGCAGCGATGCAGTGCCTTTGAAGTAGCGACGGATCGAATCCTTGAAACCCGACTTAAGCAACACTGATCTGCCCCTTCTTCAACGCTTCCATCACCGCAGCTTTCGGGCCGTCGGCGAGAATCTGCCCGCGATCGATCACCAACAGACGATCCACCAGCGACAACAGGGAGGCCCGGTGCGTGACGAGTACCACGGTTTTGTTTTCAATCACCGCTGCGAGGCGTTGCTTGAGGCGTTCTTCGCCGGTGTTGTCCATCGCGCTGGTCGGCTCGTCCATCAGCAGGATCGGCGGATTGAGCAACAGCGCCCGGGCCAGCGCGACGTTCTGGCGCTGACCGCCGGACAGGTTTTGCCCGCGCTCGCCCACTTGCAGTTCGTAGCCTTGCGGGTGCAGGCGGGCGAATTCGTGGACACCGGCCAGTTCGGCGGCTTGCAGCACGAGCTCGTCTTCGACATAACGCGCGCCGGAAACCAGGTTGTCACGCAAGGTGCCGGCCAGTAGCTGGATGTCCTGCGGCACGTAGCCGATGTTGTAGCGCAACTCGCTGACGTCGATCTGGCGGATATCAACGCCGTCCACCAGCAATGCGCCGTCGTCCGGCTGATAGAGGCCAACCAGCAGTTTGGCGAGCGAACTCTTACCCGAGCCGCTGCGACCGATGATGCCGATTTTCTCGCCGGGACGGATCACCAGGTTGATGTTCTTCAGCGCCGGGTTCTGTTGTTCGGGGTAGGTGAAGTTGAGCTGACGGCACTCGATGGCGCCTTGCAGGACCTTGCGGCTCAACGGGCGCTCTTCGAAATTGCGTTCCTGCGGCAGCTCCATCATCTGGTCCACCGATGTCATCGTCACTCGCGCCTGCTGGTAGCGGGTCAGCAAACCCGACAGCGAAGCCAGCGGGCTGAGTGCGCGACCACTGAGCATGTAGCAGGCGATCAGACCGCCCATGCTCAGGTTGCCGGCGATGATCTGATAAACGCCGAAGACGATCATGATCACCCCGGCCAGTTGCTGAATCAGCAGGGTGATGTTCATCGCCAGACCGGACAGCATTTTCACCCGCAGTTCGAGGCGGCTGAGGGTGCCGATGGTCTGTTCCCACTGGTATTGGCGTTCGCTTTCGGCGTTGTTGACCTTGACCGCGTCGAGGCCGGCGAGGGTTTCGATCAGGCTCGACTGACGTTCTGCACCGAGGGCCATGGTGCGTTCCATGGTTGCCACCAGCGGCTTTTGCAGCGCGTAACCAATCAGCAGGGCTATCGGGAATGCCAGCACGGGAATCCACACCAGATGCCCGCCGAGAATGGCGATGACGATGAAGATCAGGATGGTGAACGGCAGGTCGATCAGGCTGGTCAGAGTCAGCGAGGCGAGGAAATCGCGCAGGCTCTGAAACTCATGGATGTTCTGCGCGAAGCTGCCGACCCGCGCCGGGCGATACTTCATCGACATGCCAACAATGCGCTCGAACAGCGTGGCGGAGATGATCAGGTCGGTTTTCTTCCCGGCCAGATCCAGGCACAGGCTGCGCAGGCTCTTGAGGATCAGGTCGAACATGTACGCGCCGGTGATGCCCAGCGCGAGCACCCACAGGGTGGCTTCGGCCTGGTTCGGCACGACGCGGTCGTAGACGTTCATCACGAACAGCGGCGCGGCCATGGCGATGATGTTGATCAGGAAACTGGCGGCGATGGCGTCGGCGTACAGCCAGCGCGAACGCTTGAGGGTGTCGCGGAACCATGAGCGCGCACGCGGGATCAGCGTGCCGTGGTTAACGTCGAATTTGTGCTGCGGTTGGGCGAAGAAGACCTTGCCGGTGTAGTCGTCGGCCAGCAGTTCGCGACTGACCACGGATTCGCCGCCGTCGCTTTCGCTGAGCAGCACCCGCGCTTCGTTGTCACCTTGCCAGCCGAGCAGGACGGCACTGCGGCCATCCTTGAGCAGCAACAACGCGGGCATGGCAATCGCTGGAATCTCTTCCAGCTTGCGCTGCAAAACCCGCCCTTGCAGGCCGGCGCGAGCCGCCGCGCGGGGCAGCAACTCGACACTCAGACGTTGTTTGGGCAGCGGCAGGCCGGTTGTCAGCATCGCCGCGCTGGCGGGCTTCTGGTGCAGCATGCAAAGGGCGAGCAGACCGTCCAGCAACGGATCGTCGTGCAACGCGCGTGGATCATGACTGAGATGAACTCGACTGACTTCTGATTCCACGCTCGACACTCTTTAACAGTTGAAAGGGATAACTCAATTCATCCCAGGCAGCTGAACCTTGGGCTTCACGTCGTTCTGCACAACGGATGCCAACGGCGCGACCACTCCCTGGCTTCTGAGCAACTCGCCCATGGTCGCCTTGATTCGATACTGAGTAAATAACTGAATGTTTTTGATTTCAGCCAGACGCCGTGAAGCGGTGAACAACTCGTTTTCGCTGTCGAGCAAATCGAGCAGGGTACGCTCGCCGAGGCTGAACTGACGCTGATAAGCAGTGCGCACCGAGGTGCTGTGATCGACGTACTGCTGCGCGATCGGCACCTGAGCGTTGGCGTTGTTCAGGGCATTCCAGGCCAAGCCAAGTTCTTCGTTCAGCTGACGCAGGGCGTTGTTGCGGATGTCCAGGGCCTGGTTTGACAGGTACGACTTGGATTCCAGATCGGCCTTGTTGCTGCCGCCGGAATAGAGGTTGAAACGCATGCGCAACATGGCCTGCCATTCGTTGTTGTGGCCGTTCTGACCGTCGAGATCATTGTCGGCGGTACGCCCCAGCTCAGCGTCAAAGCGTGGGTAAAAGGTCGACTTGGCGGTTGCGTATTGCTTCTCGGCAGCGGCGATGTCGGACTCGGCCGACCGCAGGATCGGACTGTTCTCCAACATCTGTTGACGCGCTTCATTGAGGTTGGCCGGCATCATCGCCATGAACGGCGCCGGACGCTCCAGTTGATCAGGCATCTGGCCAACGGCGCTGAGGAAATTGGTTTCCGAGTCGGCGAGGTTGGTCTGCTCGGTGATCAGGTTATTGCGCGCCTGGGCCATCCGCGCTTCGGCCTGGTCAAGGTCGGCGCCGCTGCCGACGCCGCGCTGGGTGCGCAACTGGATCTGGTCGTAGATGCGCTGATGACTCTTGAGGTTGTCCTCGGCCAGACGCACGAATTCACGACGGGTCAGCACATCCAGATAAACCTGGGCGACGGTCAGCGCAGTGCGCTCTGACGTACCGAGCAGCGAGTAGGCGCGGGAGCTGACGTTGGCTTGTTGACGCGCGACTTCGTTGGACGTCGCAAAACCGTCAAAGACCATTTGCGAGAGACGTAAACTTGACTCGCTACGGTTCAGGGTTTCCCAGTGATTGCCGCCGCCGTTGGCACGGGTGGTCACGCTGTCGGTGCCTTCACGGCCATAACCGCCCAGCAGATCGACCTTGGGCAGGTATCCACCTTTCGCGGCCTTTAATTGATAATCCGCGGCCAATCGACTGTTAACCCCTGCCTGGATTTCCGGATGGACATCCATGGCCTGCTGCATGGCTTCTGGTAAGGATTGTGCTTGTACGAATGAGGCGGCGAGGGCGAAGGGTAGAGCCTTGAGCAATTGCGAACGCATGGTAAAAATTTCCCAGAACTTCTTGTCTTGAATCACAGCTAAACGTGCTGCTGCGTCGGATGATTGGCGACTGGATTGACCATATGTCGGAAAGTTCAAAACAGGAACTGGTTCACACGCAAAAGGACAGGTCGCCGCGGAATATCAATGTGACATTAGTGGGACGATTGTTTAGGATGGCACCCAGAACGTCAATAGTTTGGCATAAAGTTAATAGCCAAAGAATATAGCCAAATTATTGACGATTAGCAGCGTCAAAATTTGTTTCGCACATTTTTAAAGTACGTCCAGACTGAATTGGCATCCATGCCTTCAGGTTCATGGAAGTCAACTGAACGTGACACCCGGAGAGTCTTCAATGAGCAGTGTTGTTGCCATCGTCAAAAGCATTGTTGGTCAGGTATTCGTGGTGTCCCCAGAGGGCGTACGTCGCGTGCTCGTTGAAGGCGATCGACTGTATGTGGGCGATCAGATCGACACTGGTCTTTCCGGCGCCGTGTCGCTGGAATTGGCTGATGGCCGCACGCTGGATCTGGGTCGCGATACCCAATGGAGCGCCAACGCGCCCGACTCCAGCACTGACCTGTCCGAAGCCACCGCGCAGGCTGCGCCGTCTGTAGAAGAACTGCAGCAGGCCATCGCCGCCGGTGTCGACCCGACTACCGCACTCGAAGCCACCGCTGCCGGCCCAAGCGCCGCAGGTACGGGGGGGGCTGCCGGCGGCGGCCACAGTTTCGTGATGCTCGACGCCACGGCGGGTCGCGTTGATCCGACTATCGGTTTCCCGACGGCGGGCATCAGTTCGGCCGGTCAGGCTGCACAGGACATCACCGGTGGCCAGACCACCGACACCACGACGAATGCCCTGCTTGATTCGACCCTGAGCCTCAGCGCCACGCCGACCATCACCGAAGCCGGCGGCGTGCTGGTGTACACCGCGACCCTGACCCAGGCGCCGCTCACCAACCTGACCATCACCCTGTCAAACGGCTCGGTGATCGTGATTCCTGCCGGCTCGACCACCGGTACTGTCAACGTACCGCTGGCACCGAACGACTCGGTTTATAACGACCCGACCCAGATCGACGTGACCGTCACCGGCACCACCGGCGGCAACGGTATCACCGTGACGCCGCCGACCACACCGGCCACGACTCAGGTTACCGACACGATCGACACCACCACCGTCACTCTGACGACGGGGGCGAACGTCACCGAAGGCGGCCAGATCACCTACACCGCGACCCTGACCAACCCGGCGCAAACGCCGGTCACCGTCACCTTGTCGAACGGCTCGATCATCACCATCGGTGCGGGCCAGACCACTGGCACCGTCAACGTGCCAACACCGGCCAACGACGTCTACAACAATGGCAGCACCGTCAGCACCACCATCACTGGCGCTACCGGCGGCAACTTCGAAAACCTGGTGCCGAACCCGACGCCAGCAGTGACCACCATCACTGACTCGGTCGACAACACCGGCCTGACCCTGACCGCGACCGGCAGCGTCACCGAAGGTGGCCAGATCACCTACACCGCGACCCTGACCAACCCGGCACAAACGCCGGTCACCGTCACCCTGTCGAACGGCTCGACCATCACCATCGGTGCGGGCCAGACCACCGGCACCGTCAACGTGCCGACCGCGGCCAACGACGTCTACAACAATGGCAGCACCGTCAGCACCACCATCACTGGCGCTACCGGCGGCAACTTCGAAAACCTGGTGCCGAACCCGACACCAGCAGTGACCACCATCACTGACTCGGTCGACAACACCGGCCTGAGCCTGACCGCAACCGGCAGCGTCACCGAAGGTGGCCAGATCACCTACACCGCGACGCTGACCAACCCGGCACAAACCCCGGTCACCGTCACCCTGTCGAACGGCTCGACCATCACCATTGACGCGGGCCAGACAACCGGCACCGTCAACGTGCCGACCGCGGCCAACGACGTCTACAACAATGGCAGCACCGTCAGCACCACCATCACTGGCGCTACCGGCGGCAACTTCGAAAACCTGGTGCCGAACCCGACACCAGCAGTGACCACCATCACTGACTCGGTCGACAACACCGGCCTGACCCTGACCGCGACCGGCAGCGTCGTCGAGGGTGGCCAGATCACCTACACCGCGACCCTGACCAACCCGGCACAAACGCCGGTCACCGTCACCTTGTCGAACGGCTCGACCATCACCATTGACGCGGGCCAGACCACCGGCACCGTCAACGTGCCGACCGCGGCCAACGACGTCTACAACAATGGCAGCACCGTCAGCACCACCATCACTGGCGCGACTGGTGGCAACTTCGAAAACCTGGTGCCGAACCCGACGCCAGCAGTGACCACCATCGCTGACTCGGTCGACAACACCGGCCTGACCCTGACCGCGACCGGCAGCGTCACCGAAGGTGGCCAGATCACCTACACCGCGACCCTGACCAACCCGGCGCAAACGCCGGTCACCGTCACCCTGTCGAACGGCTCTGTCATCACCATCGACGCGGGCCAGACCACCGGCACCGTCAACGTGCCGACCGCGGCCAACGACGTCTACAACAATGGCAGCACCGTCAGCACCACCATCACTGGCGCTACCGGCGGCAACTTCGAAAACCTGGTGCCGAACCCGACACCAGCAGTGACCACCATCGCTGACTCGGTCGACAACACCGGCCTGACCCTGACCGCGACCGGCAGCGTCACCGAAGGTGGCCAGATCACCTACACCGCTACCCTGACCAACCCGGCACAAACGCCGGTCACCGTCACCCTGTCGAACGGCTCGACCATCACCATTGACGCGGGCCAGACCACTGGCACCGTCAACGTGCCGACCGCGGCCAACGACGTTTACAACAACGGCAGCACCGTCAGCACCACCATCACTGGTGCTACCGGTGGCAACTTCGAAAACCTGGTGCCGAACCCGACGCCAGCAGTGACCACCATCACTGACTCGGTCGACAACACTGGCCTGAGCCTCAGCGCCACCGGCACGGTGGCTGAAGGTGGTTCGATCGTTTACACAGCGACCCTGACCAATCCAGCTGGCACGCCAGTGACCGTGACCCTTTCGAACGGTTCTGTCATCACTATCGACGCTGGCAACACCACCGGCACCGTGACCGTTCCGGCGCCTGCCGATGACGTCTATAAAGACGCCGGTAAAGTCGAAGCGACCATTGCCACGGTTACCGGCGGCAATTTCGAGAACATTGTCCCGAGCACCACGCCAGCGGTGACCGAAGTCACTGATACCGTCGACACCTCGACCGTGAAACTGACCGCCGATACTTCGGTGGCTGAAGGTGGCACCGTCACTTACACCGCCACCGTGGGTGCGTCAGTGACCGGCTCGCCGGTTGTCGTGACTCTGGCCAACGGTCAGAGCATCACCATCGCCGTCGGCCAGACCACTGGCACCGTGACCGCTGCCGCGCCGAACGATGCGCTGGCCGGTAATGCACCGCTGACCAACTCGATCACCGGCGTTTCCGGCGGCAACTACGAAGATCTCGTGGCCGACAAGACGCCGGTTTCGACCACCGTGACTGACGTCGCGGACACCACCAACCTGTCGCTGAGTGCAACGGGTTCTGTGGCTGAGGGTGGCCAGATCACCTACACCGCGACCCTGACCAACGCCGCAGGCTCGCCAGTGACTGTGACTCTGAGCAATGGCTCTGTCATCACCATCGATGCTGGCAACACCACCGGCACCGTGACCGTTCCGGCGCCTGCCGACGACGTCTATAAAGACGCCGGCAAAGTCGAAGTCACCATCAAGGACGCCACTGGCGGCAATTTCGAGAATCTGGTGCCAAGCACCGTTCCAGCCGTTACCGAAGTCACCGACACCCTCGATACCTCGACCGTAAAACTGACTGCCGACACCACGGTCGCTGAAGGTGGCACCCTCACCTACACCGCCACCGTTGGCGCGCCGGTGACGGGCTCGCCGGTCGTGGTGACATTGGCCAACGGCCAGAACATCACCATCGCTGTCGGCCAGACCACTGGCTCCGTGACCACCACCGCACCGAACGATGCATTGGTTGGCCAAGCCCCGGTCACCACCTCGATCACCAACGTGACGGGCGGTAACTACGAAAACCTCGTAGCGGACAAAACCCCGGTCAGCACCACTGTGACTGACACCACCGACACCACCAACCTGTCGCTCAGCGCCACCGGTTCGGTAAATGAAGGTGGTCAGATCACTTACACCGCGACCCTGACCAACGCTGCTGGCTCGCCAGTCACCGTGACCCTGTCGAACGGTGCCGTGATCACCATTGATGCCGGCAAAACGTCCGGCACCGTGACCGTTCCGGCGCCTGCCGATGACGTCTATATAGACGCTGGCAAAGTCGAAGCGACCATTGCCACGGCGACTGGCGGCAATTTCGAGAACCTGGTACCGAGCACCGTTCCAGCCGTCACTGACATTACCGACACCGTTGACACTTCGACTGTCAAACTGACTGCGACCGAGTCCGCTGCTGAAGGTGGCGCCGTCACTTACACCGCGACTGTCGGTGCACCGGTGACGGGTTCTCCAGTGACCGTGACCCTGGCTAACGGCCAGACCATCACCATCGGTGTTGGCCAGACCTCCGGCACTGCGACAACGACTGCCCCGAACGATGCCTTGACCGGCCATGCACCGCTGGTCAACTCGATCACCAACGTCACCGGCGGCAACTACGAAAACCTCGTGGCCGACAAAACCCCGGTCAGCACCACCGTGACCGACACCACTGACACCACCAACCTGTCGCTCAGCGCCACCGGTTCCGTGGCCGAGGGTGGCCAGATCACCTACACCGCGACCCTGACCAACGCTGCGGGCTCGCCCGTTACCGTGACCCTGTCGAACGGTTCGGTGATCACCATCGAGGCCGGTAAGACCACCGGCACCGTCACTGTTCCAGCGCCAGCCGATGACGTCTACAAGGACGCCGGCAAAGTCGAAGTGACCATCAAGGACGCTACCGGCGGCAACTTCGAGAACCTGGTGCCAAGCACCGTTGCGGCCGTCACCGACGTGACCGATACCGTCGACACCACCACCGTCAAACTGACCGCCAGCGAAACCGCGGCTGAAGGTGGTAGCGTCATCTACACCGCTACTGTCGGCGCGCCCGTGACGGGTTCACCTGTCGTGGTGACCCTGGCCAACGGCCAGAGCATCACCATTGCCGTGGGCCAGACCACAGGCACCGCGACCACTACCGCACCGAACGACGTTTTGGCCGGCCACACACCGCTGACCAACTCGATCACCAACGTGACCGGCGGCAACTACGAAAACCTGGTCGCTGACAAAACCCCGGTCAGCACCACCGTGACCGACACCGTCGACACCACCACCGTTTCGCTGACCGCCACCGGTAACGTCAACGAAGGCGGGCAGATCGTCTACACCGCGACCTTGAACAACCCGGCCGGCACGCCGGTAACCGTGACCCTGAGCAACGGCTCGACCATCACCATCGACGCCGGCAAGACCACTGGCACCGTGACTGTTCCGGCACCTGTCGATGACGTCTATAAAGACGCGGGCAAAGTCGAAGTGACCATCAAGGACGCTACCGGCGGCAACTTCGAGAGCCTCGTTCCGAGCACCACGCCTGCGGTCACCAACGTTGCCGACACGATCAACACCACGCACCTGACCCTCAGCGCCGAAAGCTATGTGCTCGAAGGCACGTCGATCACCTACACCGCGACCCTGACCAACGCCGCGCAAACGCCGGTAACCGTCAACCTCAGCAACGGCCAGACCATCACCATCGAGGCCGGTAAAACCACGGGTTCGGTGACCATTCCGGCGCCGAGCGATGACGTCTATAAAGACGTCAGCAAGCTCACCGTGACCATGACCGATGCCAGCGGCGGCAACTTCGAGAAGCTCGACGTCAGCAAGACGCCTGTCAGCACCACCGTCAATGACACCGTCGACAAGACCAGCCTGACCCTGACCGCAAGCGACACCGTCAGCGAAGGTGGCCAGATCACCTACACCGCGACTCTGAGCAACCCGGCCGGCACCGCCATGACCGTGACCCTGGCCAACGGCGCAGTCATCAACATTGCTGCCGGCGCCACTCAGGGATCGGTGAACTTCGCCGCGCCAGCCAACACGCCGTATATCGATGGCGGCAAAGTGCAGACCGCGATTGCCAGCCACAGCGGCGGCAACTTCGAGCAGGTCGATGCCAACCGCTCGGCCGTGGTCACCACCGTCACCGACACCGTCGACACCACCAATATCAGCCTGAGCGCGACCGGTTCGGTCGCCGAGGGCGGCTCGATCATCTACACCGCCACACTGACCCATGCAGCCGGCACGGCCATGACCGTGACCTTGAGCAACGGTGCAGTGATCAACATCGCCAAAGGCGCGACTACCGGCACCGCCACCGTCGCAGCACCTGGCGATGACGTGTACAAGGACGCCGGCAAAGTCGACGCGAGCATCACCAAGACCACCGGCGGCAACTTCGAGAACCTGGTGGTCGACAAGACCCCGGCCGTGACCGACGTGACCGACACCATCGACAACAGCACCGTTTCGCTGACCGCCACGGCCAGCACCGTTGAAGGTGGCGTGGTGGTTTACACCGCGTCCGTGACCGCGCCGGTCACCGGTTCGCCGGTTGTCGTGACCCTGTCCAACGGCCAGACCATCACCATCCCGGTCGGCGCCAGCAGCGGCAGCGTCAACTTCACTGCACCGAACGATGCACTCGCGGGTGGCAGCACCCTGAGCGTGAAGATTGACGGCACCAGCGGCGGCAACTACGAAAATCTGCTGGCGGACAAATCGCCGGCCGTGACTTCGGTGACCGATACGGTCGACACCACCAACCTGTCGCTGAGTGCGACCGGTTCCGTGGCCGAGGGTGGCCAGATCACCTACACCGCCACCCTGACCAACGCCGCTGGTTCACCAGTGACCGTGACTCTGAGCAACGGCTCGGTGATCACCATCGACGCTGGCAAAACGACGGGCACCGTGACCATTCCTGCGCCGACCGATGACGTCTACAAAGACGCGGGCAAAGTCGAAGTCACCATTAAGGAAGCGACTGGCGGTAACTTCGAGAACCTGGTGCCAAGCACCGTTCCGGCCGTGACCGACGTAACTGACACCATCGACACCTCGACCGTCAAACTCACCGCGACCGAATCCGCGGCTGAAGGCGGCACCGTTACTTACACCGCGACTGTGGGTGCACCGGTGACCGGTTCGCCTGTGGTCGTGACCCTGGCCAACGGTCAGAACATCACCATCGGTGTTGGCCAGACCACTGGCACCGTGAGCACCACCGCACCGAACGATGTGTTGACCGGTCATGCACCGCTGACCAACTCGATCACCGACGTAACTGGCGGCAACTACGAAAACCTCGTAGCCGACAAAACCCCGGTCAGCACTACCGTGACTGACACCACCGACACCACCAACCTGTCGCTCAGCGCCACCGGTTCGGTAAATGAAGGCGGCCAGATCACCTACACCGCGACCCTGACCAACGCTGCCGGTTCGCCAGTGACGGTGACCCTGTCGAACGGCGCGGTGATCACCATCGAGGCGGGCAAAACAACTGGTACCGTAACCGTTCCAGCCCCGAGCGATGACGTTTACCAAGATGCCGGCAAAGTTGAAGCGACCATTTCGACTGCCACTGGCGGCAACTTCGAGAATCTGGTGCCGAGCACTGTGCCGGCCGTGACCACCGTCAACGACACCATCGACACCTCCACCGTGTCGCTGAGCGCCACCGCGAACGTCGCCGAAGGCGAAACCGTGGTTTACACCGCGACCGTGACCGCACCGGTGACCGGCTCCCCAGTCTTCGTGACCCTGTCCAACGGCCAGACCATCACCATCGCCGTGGGCGAAACCACCGGCACTGTAAACTTCGTCGCGCCGAACAGCCCATTGGCCGGCGGCAGCTCCCTGAGCGTGACCATCGACGGCGCCATCGGCGGCAACTATGAAAAACTCGCTGTCGACGGCAAGCCCGCTGACACCGCGGTATCGGACACCACCGACACCACCAACCTGAACCTGACCGCGACCGACTCGGTGGCTGAAGGCGGTTCGATCGTCTACACCGCGACGCTGACCAACCCGGCCGGCACGCCGGTTACCGTAACCCTGTCGAACGGTGCCGTGATCACCATTGATGCCGGCAAAACGTTCGGTACTGTGACCGTCCCAGCGCCGACCGATGACGTCTACAAAGATGCGGGCAAAGTCGAAGCGACTATTTCGACTGCCACTGGCGGTAACTTCGAGAATCTGGTGCCAAGCACCGTACCGGCCGTCACGAACGTTACCGATACCATCGACACCACCACCGTCAAACTCACCGCGACCGAGTCGGCGGCTGAGGGTGGCGCTGTTACTTACACCGCCACTGTCGGCGCTCCAGTAACCGGTTCTCCAGTTGTCGTAACCCTGGCGAACGGGCAGACGATCACCATCGGCGTGGGCCAGACTACCGGCACCGCGACCACCATTGCGCCAAACGACGCGTTGGCGGGTCATGCGCCGATTACCAACGCGATCACTGAGGTGAGCGGCGGTAATTACGAGGATCTGGTGGCGGACAAAACGCCGGTTTCGACCACCGTGACTGATGTCGCCGACACCACTAACTTGTCGCTGAGCGCCACTGGTTCTGTGGCCGAGGGTGGTCAAATCACCTACACCGCGACGCTGACCAACGCGGCTGGCTCGCCAGTGACCGTGACTCTGTCGAACGGTGCCGTGATCACCATTGAGGCGGGTAAAACGACCGGTACTGTTACCGTTCCGGCTCCGACCGATGACGTCTATAAAGACGCCGGTAAAGTCGAAGCGACCATTGCCACGGCTACCGGCGGCAACTTCGAAAACCTGGTGCCGAGCACCGTTCCAGCCGTAACCAGCGTCACCGACACCATCGACACCTCGACCGTGAAACTGACTGCCGATACTTCGGTGGCTGAAGGCGGCACCGTCACTTACACCGCAACTGTTGGCGCCCCGGTGACTGGCTCCCCGGTTGTCGTGACCCTGGCCAACGGCCAGAACATCACCATCGCTGTTGGCCAGACCACGGGCACCGTGACCGCTACCGCGCCGAACGATGCGCTGGCCGGCAATGCACCGCTGACGAACTCGATCACAGGCGTTTCCGGCGGCAACTACGAAGATCTCGTGGCCGACAAGACGCCGGTTTCGACCACCGTGACTGATGTCGCCGACACCACTAACTTGTCGCTCAGCGCCACTGGTTCTGTGGCTGAGGGTGGTCAAATCACCTACACCGCGACGCTGACCAACGCTGCGGGCTCGCCAGTCACCGTGACTCTGAGCAACGGCTCGGTGATCACCATCGACGCTGGCAAAACCACCGGCACCGTGACCGTTCCTGCGCCAGCCGATGACGTCTACAAAGACGCCGGTTCCGTGCAGGCAACGATCAGCACCGCCACAGGTGGCAACTTCGAAAACCTGGTGCCAAGCACTACACCAGCAGTGACCAGCATCACAGACACCATCGACACCACGACGGTGAAGCTGACCGCCACCGGCACAGCGGCTGAAGGCGGCAATGTCGTCTATACCGCCACCGTCGGTGCTCCAGTAACCGGTTCACCAGTTGTCGTTACCTTGGCCAACGGTCAGACCATCACCATCGGCGTGGGCCAGACCACTGGCACCGCAACAACGACCGCGCCGAATGACGCGTTGACCGGCCACACCCCGCTGACCAACTCGATCACCAACGTAACCGGCGGCAACTACGAAAACCTCGTAGCCGACAAAACTCCGGTCAGCACCACCGTGACCGACACCGTCGACACCACCAACCTGTCGCTGACCGCGACCGGCAGCGTGGCCGAGGGAGGTCAAATCACCTACACCGCCACCCTCACCAACGCGGCTGGCTCGCCAGTCACCGTGACTCTGAGCAACGGCTCGGTAATCACCATTGAGGCGGGTAAAATCACCGGTACCGTGACCGTTCCTGCGCCATCCGACGACGTCTACAAAGACGCCGGTTCCGTGCAGGCAACGATCAAAACAGCAACCGGTGGCAACTTCGAAAACCTGGTACCAAGCACTGTTCCGGCGATCACCAGCGTCACCGACACCATCGACACCACGACGGTGAAGCTGACTGCCACCGGCACAGCGGCTGAAGGCGGCAATGTCGTCTACACCGCCACCGTCGGCGCGCCTGTCACCGACTCGCCTGTCGTCGTGACACTGGCGAACGGTCAGACGATTACTATCGGCGTCGGTCAGACCACTGGCACCGCGACCTTCGTTGCGCCGAACGATGCGTTGACAGGCCACGCGCCGATCACCAACTCGATCACCAACGTAACCGGCGGCAACTATGAAAAACTCGTAGCTGACAAAACCCCGGTTTCGACAAATGTCACTGACACTGTCGATACTACGAACCTGTCGCTGACCGCGACCGGTTCTGTGGCCGAGGGTGGTCAAATCACCTACACCGCCACCCTGACCAACGCTGCTGGTTCGCCAGTGTCCGTGACTCTGAGCAACGGCTCGGTCATCACTATCGACGCTGGCAAAACCACCGGCACCGTGACCGTTCCTGCGCCAGCCGATGACGTCTACAAAGACGCCGGTTCCGTGCAGGCAACCATTACTAACGCCACCGGTGGTAACTTCGAAAACCTGGTACCAAGCACTGTTCCGGCGATCACCAGCGTTACCGATACCATCGACACCTCCACCGTAAAACTCACTGCGACTACAACCGCAGCTGAGGGCGGCAACGTTGTCTACACCGCAACTGTCGGCGCTCCAGTAACCGGTTCACCAGTTGTCGTTACCTTGGCCAACGGTCAGACCATCACCATCGGCGTCGGCCAGACCACTGGCACCGCGACCTTCGTTGCGCCGAATGACGCGTTGACAGGCCACGCGCCGATCACCAACTCGATCACCGACGTAACCGGCGGCAACTATGAAAACCTCGTAGCTGACAAAACCCCGGTTTCGACAAATGTCACTGACACTGTCGATACGACGAACCTGTCGCTGACCGCGACCGGTTCTGTGGCCGAGGGTGGTCAAATCACCTACACCGCCACCCTGACCAACGCTGCTGGTTCACCAGTGACTGTGACTCTGAGCAACGGCTCGGTCATCACCATTGAGGCGGGTAAAACGACCGGTACTGTTACCGTTCCGGCTCCGACCGATGACGTCTACAAAGACGCGGGCAAAGTCGAAGCGACCATTTCGACTGCCACTGGCGGCAACTTCGAGAACCTGGTTCCAAGCACCACACCAGCCGTCACCGACGTTACTGACACTATCGACACCTCGACCGTCAAACTCACTGCGACTACGACCGCAGCTGAGGGCGGCAACGTTGTCTACACCGCAACTGTCGGTGCTCCAGTAACCGGTTCTCCGGTTGTCGTGACCTTGGCTAACGGCCAGACGATAACCATCGGCGTCGGTCAGACCACTGGCACCGCGACCTTCGTTGCGCCGAACGATGCGTTGACTGGCCACGCGCCGATCACCAACTCGATCACCAACGTAACCGGCGGCAACTACGAAAACCTCGTAGCCGACAAAACTCCGGTCAGCACCACCGTGACCGACACCGTCGATACCACCAACCTGTCGCTGACCGCGACCGGTTCTGTGGCCGAGGGTGGTCAGATCACCTACACCGCCACCCTGACCAACGCTGCTGGTTCGCCAGTGTCCGTGACTCTGAGCAACGGCTCGGTGATCACCATCGACGCTGGCAAAACCACCGGCACCGTGACCATTCCTGCGCCAGCCGATGACGTCTACAAAGACGCCGGTTCCGTGCAGGCAACGATCAGCACCGCCACAGGTGGCAACTTCGAAAACCTGCTACCAAGCACTGTTCCAGCAGTGACCAGCATCACCGACACTATCGACACCACGACGGTGAAGCTGACTGCCACCGGCACAGCGGCTGAAGGCGGCAATGTCGTCTACACCGCCACCGTCGGTGCTCCAGTAACCGGTTCACCAGTTGTCGTTACCTTGGCCAACGGTCAGACCATCACCATCGGCGTGGGCCAGACCACTGGCACCGCAACAACGACCGCGCCGAATGACGCGTTGACCGGTCACACCCCGCTGACCAACTCGATCACCAACGTAACCGGCGGCAACTACGAAAACCTCGTAGCCGACAAGACGCCGGTTTCGACCACCGTGACTGATGTCGCCGACACCACTAACTTGTCGCTGAGCGCGACCGGTTCTGTGGCCGAGGGTGGCCAGATCACCTACACCGCGACCCTGACCAACGCTGCGGGCTCGCCAGTGACCGTGACTCTGTCTAACGGCGCCGTGATCACCATCGACGCTGGCAAGACGTCTGGCACCGCGACTATTCCTGCGCCATCCGACGACGTCTACAAAGACGCCGGTTCCGTGCAGGCAACCATTACTAACGCCACCGGTGGCAACTTCGAAAACCTGGTACCAAGCACTGTTCCGGCGATCACCAGCGTCACCGACACCATCGACACCACGACGGTGAAGCTGACTGCCACCGGCACAGCGGCTGAGGGCGGCAACGTTGTTTACACCGCAACTGTCGGCGCTCCAGTAACCGGTTCTCCAGTTGTCGTGACCCTGGCCAACGGTCAGACGATTACTATCGGCGTCGGCCAGACCACTGGCACCGCGACCTTCGTTGCGCCGAACGATGCGTTGACAGGCCACGCGCCGATCACCAACTCGATCACCAACGTAACCGGCGGCAACTACGAAAACCTCGTAGCCGACAAAACTCCGGTCAGCACCACCGTGACCGACACCGTCGACACCACCAACCTGTCGCTGACCGCGACCGGCAGCGTGGCCGAGGGTGGCCAGATCACCTACACCGCGACCCTGACCAACGCTGCGGGCTCGCCAGTCACCGTGACTCTGAGCAACGGCTCGGTGATCACCATCGACGCTGGCAAAACCACCGGCACCGTGACCGTTCCTGCGCCGACCGATGACGTCTACAAAGACGCCGGTTCCGTGCAGGCAACGATCAGCACCGCCACAGGTGGCAACTTCGAAAACCTGGTACCAAGCACTGTTCCAGCGATCACCAGCATCACCGACACCATCGACACCACGACGGTGAAGCTGACTGCCACCGGCACAGCCGCTGAAGGCGGCAATGTCGTCTACACCGCCACCGTCGGTGCTCCAGTAACCGGTTCACCAGTTGTCGTTACCTTGGCCAACGGTCAGACCATCACCATCGGCGTGGGCCAGACCACTGGCACCGCAACAACGACCGCGCCGAATGACGCGTTGACCGGTCACACCCCGCTGACCAACTCGATCACCAACGTAACCGGCGGCAACTACGAAAACCTCGTAGCCGACAAAACTCCGGTCAGCACCACCGTGACCGACACCGTCGACACCACCAACCTGTCGCTGACCGCGACCGGCAGCGTGGCCGAGGGAGGTCAAATCACCTACACCGCCACCCTCACCAACGCTGCTGGCTCGCCAGTGACCGTGACTCTGAGCAACGGCTCGGCGATCACCATCGACGCTGGCAAAACCACCGGCACCGTGACCATTCCTGCGCCGACCGATGACGTCTACAAAGACGCCGGTTCCGTGCAGGCAACGATCAGCACCGCCACAGGTGGCAACTTCGAAAAACTGGTACCAAGCACTGTTCCAGCAGTGACCAGCATCACCGACACCATCGACACCACGACGGTGAAGCTGACTGCCACCGGCACAGCGGCTGAAGGCGGCAATGTCGTCTACACCGCCACCGTCGGCGCGCCTGTCACCGACTCGCCTGTCGTCGTGACACTGGCTAACGGTCAGACGATTACCATCGGCGTCGGTCAGACCTCTGGCACCGCGACCTTCGTTGCGCCGAACGATGCGTTGACAGGCCACGCGCCGATCACCAACTCGATCACCAACGTAACCGGCGGCAACTACGAAAACCTCGTAGCCGACAAAACTCCGGTTTCGACAAATGTCACTGACACTGTCGATACGACGAACCTGTCGCTGACCGCCACCGGTTCTGTGGCCGAAGGTGGTCAAATCACCTACACCGCCACCCTGACCAACGCTGCTGGCTCGCCAGTGTCCGTGACTCTGAGCAACGGCTCGGTCATCACCATCGACGCTGGCAAAACCACCGGCACCGTGACCATTCCTGCGCCGACCGATGACGTCTACAAAGACGCCGGTTCCGTGCAGGCAACGATCAGCACCGCCACAGGTGGCAACTTCGAAAAACTGGTGCCGAGCACGACTCCGGCCGTGACCAGCGTCACCGACACCCTCGACACCACCACTGCCAGCATCACCGGCAGCACCTCGGTAACGGAGGGTCAGACCGCCAGCTACACCGTCAGCCTGACGCACCCGGCGCAAACCGAGGTGACCCTGAAAATCGTCTACAGCGGCACCGCGGCCGACGGTTCGGACTTCACTGGCGTGTACACCGTGAAGATCCCGGCCGGCGCCAGCAGCGCGCAGTTCAACGTCGCGACCCTCGATGACAAGATCACCGAAGGCACCGAGAACTTCGTGGTCAAGATCGACTCGGCCACTGGCGGCAACTTCGAGAATCTGGCGGTCAGCACTACCAATGGCAGCGTCAGCACCTCGATCATCGACAACGATGCGCCACCGGTTATCGATCTGGATGCCAACAACTCCAGCGGCGCCACCGGGGCCGACTACAAGGCGACCTTTACCGAGAACACACCGGGCGCCGGCGTGTCGATTGCCGACACCGATCTCAAAATCACCGACCCGGACAGCACCATGCTGACCGGCGCCACCGTCGTGCTGACCAACCGTCAGGACGGCGATGCGCTGAATCTGGGCAACAGCGTCAACGGCATCACGATCAATGCAAACAGCACCAACGGCACTGTCACCCTGACTCTGTCGGGTAACGCGACGCTTGCCGATTACATGCAGGCGATCAAGAACATCAGCTTCACCAACAACAGTGAAGATCCGAGCACCGTGCCGCGCATCATCACCGTGACCGTGACCGATGGCGGCAACTACTCCAACACCGCAACCACCACAGTCAATGTGGTGGCGGTGAACGACGCACCGGTTGCAGCGCCGATCAACGTCACCGGCACCGAAGACACCCCGCTGATCTTGGGCTGGTCGACCTTCGGCGTGACGGACGTCGACAGCCCGGCCAGCAGCCTCGGGGTGAAAATCACCCAACTGCCGGGCGAAGGCAAACTGCAGTACCTGGACGGATCGACCTGGAAAGACGTCGCCAACAACCAGACCTTCAGCAAGGCTGACATCGACGCTGGCAAGCTGCGCTTCATGCCTGACGCCAACGAGTCGGGGGTGAATGGTTACGGCGGCACCGGCATGGGCAACAACCAGGCCGACTATGCGCAGATCAAGTTCCAGCCAACCGACGGCCAATTGCTGGGCAACACCGGCACCGTGAAGATCGACATCACGCCAGTGGCGGACGCTCCGACCTTGGGCGTCGCCGACAACAGCGTGAAGTCCACCGGGCTGATCAAGGAAGTCTGGACCGGCCTGGCGGGCCTCGGCACCAACGGCAACGGCGCAGACTCGACCACCCTGAAAAACGTGATCGACGGTGCTGGTACGCCGAACTCCAGCGGCAACGTGGCCAACGTGCAGTCCGACGGCAACGTGGCTGCGGGGACGGCATCGAAAACTTCCGGCCTGATTTATCTCGAAGCCGGCAAGACTTACAGCTTCAGTGGTGTGGCCGACGACAGCCTGCTGGTCACCATCGGCGGCAAGAACGTGGCCTCGGGTACCTGGGGCGCAGGCGGCGCGCTCAACGGCTCGTTTACCCCGACCACCAGCGGCTACTACACCCTGGACATCTACCACCACAACCAGAGCGGCCTGGGCAGCTACGATGTCAACCTGTCAGTCAACGGCAGCACACCGATCGACCTGAGCAGCGCCGGCGTGCCGATTTACACCGGCGTGCAGGATCTGGTGAATTCCGGCGTGACCGTCTCCGACCTGCACGGTGCTAACGGCGAAGGCTATTACGACGGCTACAAGCTCAACACTGGCGCCGAAGGCACCACGGTGAAACTGTCGGCGATCAACACCGCCCTGACCGACACCGACGGCTCGGAAACCCTGAGCGTGAAGATCAGCGGTGCGCCGGTCGGTTCGGTACTGAGCGACGGCGCCGGCCATAGCTTCACCGTCACCGCGAGCAACGGCGAAGCCAACGTCACCGGTTGGAGCCTCGGTAGCCTGACCGTGACCCCGCCGACCTACTACAACGGCCAGTTCAACCTGACCGTGACATCGACCTCCACCGAAGCGGTGGGCGGTTCGGCCAGCAGCACCGCGACCATTCCGGTCACCGTGGTGCCGGCGGCCTACAACGCCATTACCGCGACGTCTGCTGACGATACTGTCGTCGGTACCGACGCCAATGACATCGTTGTCGCCGACATCGGCGGTCTGACCGTAGTGCCAGGCACCAACTACAACATCGCGTTCATGGTCGACAGCTCCGGCAGTATGAGCACCTCGTCGCTCAACGCGGCCAAGGACTCGCTGACCTCGGTGTTCAACACCCTCAAGCAGAGCATGGGCGGCGGCAATTCGGGGACGGTGAATGTCTTCCTGGTGGACTTCGATACCCAGGTGAACAAGTCGGTGTCGGTGAACCTCAATGATCCGAAGGCGCTGATTTTGCTCAAAGCCGTGCTGGATTCAATGGGCTCAGGTGGCGGCACCAACTACGAGGATGTGTTCAAGACCACGGCCAACTGGTTCCAGAGCGCTGACGCGGTGGCCAACACCGGGGCGAAGAACCTCACCTACTTCATCACCGACGGTCAGCCGACCTATTACCAGAGCGGCGAGCAGAGCAACCCGACGCTATACGGCAACGTGAAGCTCGACAGTGTAGTGACGACCAGCAACTACAAGCCGGGCGATACTTTCAGCACTTACATCGACAACACGCACTACTTGAGCATTAACAGCTCCGGGTCTGTAACCCTGCAGACTTACAGCTCGTGGTGGGGCTGGAGCAGCAACACGCTGGGCACCATTCATGCTCAAGGCGATGGCACTTACGAGCTGTCCAATCTTGCCGGTACGGGCAACAGCACCAATACCAATACCAGCGATAACTCCACCAGCAGCTTCGCCTTGCTGGATAAGTTATCGTCCGTCGAAGCCATCGGCCTCAACGGCGGCGTCAGCCTCAACGATCTGAAGCCGTATGACTCGGACAGCACGCCGCAGACCAACATCGATCCAAAGGATCTGGCCAACTCGATCATCGGCCACACCGAAGCGACGATGCCGGGCAATGACACCGTCAACGGTGGCGCCGGCAACGACATCCTGTTCGGCGACCTGGTCAGCTTCAACGGCATTGCCGGCGAGGGTTACCAGGCAATGCAGGCCTACGTCGCCAAGGAAACCGGCGTCGAGGTCAGCAAAGTCAGCACCAGCAATGTGCACCAGTACATCACCGAGCACTATCAGGCGTTCGACGTATCCGGTGCGCATGACGGCAACGACACCCTGTTGGGCGGCACGGGCAATGACATCCTGTTCGGCTCGGGCGGCAACGACTGGCTCGACGGCGGCAAAGGCAATGACATCCTGCTGGGCGGTACTGGCAATGACACGCTGATCGGCGGTCAGGGCAATGACATCCTGATCGGTGGCTCCGGTGCCGACACCTTCGTCTGGAAAGCGGGCGATACAGGCAGCGATGTGATCAAGGATTTCAAGGCCGCCGAAGGTGACCGTATCGACTTGCGTGATCTGTTGCAGGGCGAAACCGGCAGCACCATCGACAACTTCCTGAAGATCACCACGGTCGATGGCACGTCGTCGCTGCAAGTCAGCTCGGCAGGCAAGTTCAACTCGGGTGACGCAGCCGCAGCAACGCCGGACGTGACGATCAAACTGGAAGGCAACAACTGGTCGAGCGCCAACATCCACAACCTGATTGCCGGCAGCGACCCGACCATCAAAGTCGACCACAACAACAGCTGATCCGCGTAAAAAACGGCCGCCCTTCCAGGGCGGCCGTCACGTTTGTGATGTGCGCGGCGGTGACGATTGGGTCGCCGCACCGCATACTGGCGCGCAGTTGGCTATGCTGCTGACAGCATGACGCTGGTTCATATCTGAGGGATGCCCAATGTTTTACGTGCAACGCGATGCGCAAGGTGAGTTGATTCGCGTGGAAGCTGCGGCTTACGCCGAGGCCACGGAAACGCTGCCGGCCGACCACCATGAAATCCAGGCCTGGTACGCCAACGAAGCCGTGGAAAACAGCCTCAAACAGCTCAAGCAGAGCGACTTTGAGATGATTCGGGTACTCGACGACCTGATTCAGGTGCTGACCAGCAAGGGTGTGATCCGCGTCACTGACCTGCCGGAAGCGGCCCAGGCCAAGCTGATGGACCGGACTCAGGCGCGTCAGGCATTGGGCGGGTTAAGTCAGTTGATTGATGAGGATGAGGGCGGGTTGATTTAGAAACAAAAGATCGCAGCCTTCGGCAGCGCCTACAGGGAACGCATTCCAATGTAGGCGCTGCCGAAGGCTGCGATCTTTTCGCTTTCAGATCTTGAGATTTACTTCCAGGGCTTGGGCTCACCCAACAACTGCCCCTGAACCCCATACAAGCCCATCTCGCGAATCACCGACAACTCCCCTTCCGTCTCGACCCGTTCGGCAATCAGCGGCAGATCAATGCTGTGTGCCGCGCGCTGAATGGCTTCGATAAACAGACGCTTGTCGCTCTCCTGATCAATCGCCCGAATGTAGCTGCCATCGATCTTCAAATACGCCAGCCCTAGCCGTGCCAGGTTGCCGATCATGCTGAAGCGTCCGCCGAAACGTTGCAGGCTCAGGGAGAAACCCAGTTCACGCAGACGTCGGGTCAATTGCTCCAGCACCGCTTGTTCCGGCAATTGCTCCTCGCCGATCTCAAGGGTCAGGCGTGGGCCTAAGTTGGAATGCGCCCGCAAAATCTCGAAGATTTTGTTCAATGCCTGTGGATCCGCCAACGTTGCCGAAGACAGGTTCAGCGCCAGCGAATCCTCATGTTCTTTCATCTGCTCCAGCACACGCTCGAGCATCAGGCGATCGAGCCGCGCGGTCCAGCCGAAGCGCTCCAGCCACGGCAAGAAGCGGCCGGCCGGAACGGTCTGGCCGTGCTCGTCGAGCAAGCGCGACAGCACTTTGTAATGCAGCACCAGTTGCGTGTCCTGCGTGGCCACCACTGGCTGGAAATACAACTCGAAGCGCTGCTGACTCAGAGCCTGGTCAAGCAAGCGATGCCAGGCATGGTGATCGTCGCCAACATCGGCGTTCAGGCTCTGATCGATACACGCCCAGTTCTGCTCGCCCTGCCCTTCGGCCTGGGCCAAGGCCTGATCGCCGAGGCTGAGCACCGCTTGTGGTGAATCGCCGTGTGCAAACGGTGCAAGACCGATCGACGCTACCGCCGCCACGTCAGTTGCGCCGGTGGCGTGCAGGCTGCTCAGGGCGCTGTCGAGGTTCTGCGCCAGTTGCAGCGCCTCTTCACGCACCAAGCCCGGCGCCAGCACGGCAAACTCACCGCCACGAATACGCGTGACGAGGTTCTGGGTTTCCGGGTATTTGGCGCATTCGCGCGACAGTTGCTCGCCGACCGCTTTCAACAATTCATCGGTACGCTGACCACCCAGGCGCTGGTTCAATCCGGCCAGATCCTGGACCCGTAACAGCAGCAGATAACCGGAGCTGGCCTGTTCAGGGTTGCTCACGCGATTGTTCAGTTGCATCTCGAAATAACGCCGGTTCGCCAGCCCCGTGAGGTTGTCCTGATAGGACTCGGCGCGCAGTTTTTCGCTGCGCTCGGCCTGCTCCTGAAACAGCGCCTTGAGCTTCTCGACCATCTGGTTCATCGCCTGCACCACACGGCGCAGTTCAGGGGTGCGCGGCAGGTCCGGCAGGCTGAGGAATTCACGCCGGGCGATGGCGTGAGACTGTTTGACCATGTAATCCAGCGGCTTCAACTGGCGACGCAGGAGCAGCGCGCCGAGCACCGCACTCACGGCGCCGCACACCAGCAGCCAACCGAGGCTACCCAACGCGCTCTGCCACAGTTTGGCCACGGCAAACATCGGATGGCTGACCACCTCGACCCGCGCGGCCTGTTCCCAGCCGCGACTGACCAATGCATCGCCGCCGGCCGGCTCCAGACCGATCAGTTTGACGAACCAGTCCGGCACGTTACTCACCGTGGGGGCGCCGTTGCGCTCGACGATGGTCTGGTCGGTCTTCACATCGACCACACGGATACTCGCGTAGTAGCCGCTGTCGAAAATCGAGCTGACCAGCAACTCAACCATCGCCGGGTCGTCGATATTCGGCGTCAGCGACAACGCCAACGCGGTGGCGGCGTCCTGAGCGTGAGAGCGCAACTGGTTGACGTACTGAGTACGCGAGCTCTCCAGACTGACCATGAAGCTGCCGGTGAAGGCGACCACCAGGAACAGACAGATAGCGAGCAACAGCTGTTTGAACAAAGACATCTGAGCGCGTGCTCCTAGTTAATCGTTTCGATCGCGAAACCTTCGGCCTGCATTTTCTTCAGCACATCCTGCCAGCGCGACAGGCGCTTGGTGTCGCCGACCTTTTTGTTGCCCTTGGCGCCCGGCAAATACAAACCTTCAGCATTGAAAGAGTAGACCGGCAGCAAATCGGTTCGCTGGGAGGCAGGCTGAATCGGATCGATCAGGCTGTCGAGCACCAGCGGCATGGCATCGGGAGTGGCATAGTACGTCAGCACCATGTGCGCGCGGTTCTGGCGCAGTGCCTTGACGTAAGTGATGCGCAGCTTGTCACTGGACACCCCGAGATGACGCAGGCTGAAATACTTGGCGATCGCATAGTCTTCGCAGTCACCGGCGCCCTTCCACAGTGCTTCGATGGGGGTTTCCCAGTAGTCGACCTCATGCCACAGATCAATGTCTTCGACATAGCGCACCTGTTTGTTGAAGAACAGGTTCACCACTTTGAGTTTTTCCATTTCGCCGACCTGTTTCTGCGTGGCCAACAGATTTTGCCAGGCATCGATCCGCTGCTGTCCGGCGCCCAGCGGTCCGTAGATCGCCGTGGCCTTGCGGCTGATCACGGAAAAATCCCAATCGGCATGCAGACCGCCCAGCATGACGCCGGCCAGCAACAGTGCGCAGCCTAGCCAGCGCATCATCCGAGGGATCGCGAAACGTACCGCCACAGCAGGTTTCCAGGGGGCAGGAAGGAAAGCGTTTGATGGTGAAGCTTAGCCCGTTAAAAAACAATGGCACCATGAGATCATCGTGACCGCGCTAAACTGTATTGCAGGCGTTGATGCTCTCCACGGTTTGACAAGCTGTAGAGCAATCACTAGTGTCTTTTGGATCCAAATTCAGTCGACATACAGGGTGCGTAGTCGTGACACAGAAGCCCAAACCGCTGCAGAGCATTAAAGTCGATGGGCCCATTCCCGCGCACTTGGCTCGCTCGATCATTGAAGAAACCTTACGAGCGGCCATCCTTGATGGACGATTGCCCTGCGGGACCGCCCTGCGCCAGCAGGATCTGGCCGATCTGTTCGGGGTCAGCCGCATGCCCGTGCGCGAAGCCTTGCGTCAGCTCGAGGCGCAGGCGCTGCTGAGTGTGACCGCACACAAAGGCGCAGTGGTTGCGCCGCTGATTCAGGGTGATGCCACGCAGACCTACGAGCTGCGGATTCTGCTTGAGTCCGAAGCCATGCGCCAATCCATTCCGCTGCTGACCGCTGCCGATCACGAGCAGGCAGCCAGGTATATCGACGAGCTCGAGGCTCAACACGATTACACGGAGATCGGCCGGCTCAACCGTTTGTTGCACATGGCGATGTACAGCAAGGCACCCAACCGGCGGCTATTGCGACTGGTCGAAGACGGGCTCAATGAAGAAGAGCGCTTCCTGCGCTTCAACCTCGAGGCCATGGGCCTGGGCAAGCTGTCTCAGGACGACCACCGCGCCATGCTGCAAGCGGTGATGGAGCGTGATGTCGAACGTTCGGTGGCGCTGCTTGAGCAGCATCTCAACCGCGGCGTTGAAGTCATCAACCGCTATCTCGCCAGCCCTGAGGCGCAACACCGCAAAGCCGCACGATGAATCTTCACGCCGGGCCGGAACCAATGCTTCTGCCCGGCGAATAACCCGCTTACAAATCCCCCGCCCTCCGGGCACGAATCCACTGGCATATCCCCTCTTGCGCTCTAACCTCCTGCGCCAAACACGCCCGAAATCTGTACGCCTCGCGGTGACGAATCGGTAATAGCCGTGGCGGACAGTTACCCTCAGTCATGAACGGCCAACACAATAAAGAACGGGTGACGCACCGCACTGAAGGTGCAGTCCCCGCAACAGGAACCTACGGAAGGAGCCTTGTCACGGGAAAAGGAAAGAATCGGCGCCGTTCCAGGCCACCTTTCATCCCCCTTAAATAACTTCAATTTTTTAATTTAAAAGTTGCTTCGAGTGAGGCATTCACTCTGTTTATTCGATTTTGGTCTTTATTGATCGAAAGGAGCAACTTCGCCTGAATAAAACTTACTCAAAGAGTTTTATCGGACAATTTCATACCTGAAAAATGACAACTAAAAATAATTGGAAAATATACTTGTTAAGTTGTTTTCCGATGTATTAGTTTTTCCCCGCCGAGCTTGAGATCTCTTCTCCTGGCGAACCCAGACCCACAGCGGGACGATCAAAGGGCGATACCCCGCCTGACTAGCGTGCTGTACGCCTATACGCTTAGTACAACTGCATTAACTTGCATGTGGTCACTGCTCGCCCGAAAAAAGAATAACGAGTCGACGTTTCATTGATTTCGCAGTTGCAACGTATTGTCCATTTCATATCAAGGATAGAGCCCCGTCATGTCTAATACAAAGCACCAACTTGCCCTGAAAAAAGCCGAGCTCAGCGCTCACCCGATTTTTGCCGAAATTGGTTCAATGACTGTTTTGCGACGGTTCATGGAAAGCCACGTGTTTGCCGTGTGGGATTTCATGTCACTGACCAAACGCCTGCAACAGGAACTGACCTGCACCCGTTTGCCCTGGCTGCCGCCGCGTGATCCGCATGCTGCGCGCCTGATCAACGAGATTGTCCTTGGAGAGGAGTCCGACGACCGCCTGAGCCACGGTCATTACAGCCATTTCGAGTTGTATCTGGATGCCATGCGCGAAGTCGGCGCCAGCACCTCGGCGGCGGAGCGCTTCGTCACGCTGCAAAAGGAAGGCGTGAGTTATGACGTGGCGCTGCAAAGTGTCGACGTCGATCCGGCCGCTGCTCAATTCGTCCGTGACACCTTGCGCACCGCCCTGCATGCGCCGGGGCACAGCGTGGCCGCCGCGTTCCTTCATGGCCGCGAAAGTGTGATCCCGACCATGTTCCAGCGCATCCTCGACGACTGGGGCATCGGCATCGAGCAGGCGCCGACCTTTCGCTATTACCTGGAGCGACACATCGAGGTCGACTCCGAGGATCACGGCCCGGCGGCAGAGCAGTTGCTCGAGCGCCTGGTCGATGGCGATCCGCAACGCGAGGCCGAGGTATACGCCAGCGCCATCGCCGCCGTCGAAAGCCGCATCGCCCTGTGGGACGGTCTGCGCGTGAGCATGCGCGAGCCGTTGGTGGAGGTTGCCCAATGAACGCCGCCGACTATCAGTCCTTTGCCGATGTCTGGGAAAGCCGCGCCACCATCCGCACGCGCCCGCGCCGCGTTCTGGAAAACGACGAGCGTCTGATCTATCCGCTCAGTCGTCAACCCCTGGTGCTCAGCGAAACCTTCCTGCGTGAATGCCCGCAGCAACGTGATTTCGCCTTGGTGCAGACGCTGTACAAGTTCATCAACGACGTGGTGATTTTCGAGACCGAAATCGTCGACAAGACCGCGCGCAGCATTGCCAAGAACCGCTTCGCCGTAGCGTTTCCGTTCGCCTGTCGTTACGACGCGATGACCGTTGTGGTCGACGAGGATTACCACGCGCTGGTGGCGATGGATTTCATGCAGCAGACGGTCGCCATGACCGGCATTGAGCCGATCCGCTTGCCGGATCAAATCGAACTTAGCCGGGCGATTCCCGCCGCTGTCGCGCTGGCGCCGGAACATCTGCGCAGCGCTGTGGAACTGATCTGCGTGGCCATCGCCGAGAACACCGTGACCGGCGACGTGGCGGCGTTCGCCCGCGACGACACGGTCAAGCCGTCGATCAAAGGCCTGATGGCCGACCACTTGCTCGACGAGGGTCGCCATTCCAGTTTCTGGGCGCGGATGGTGCGCATTTATTGGCACACCGCGAGCGAGGCCGATCGAGAAGCCATCGCGAAGATCCTGCCGGTGTTCATCGGCCATTACCTGACCAACGACATCCAGAAATCCTTCGATTTACGCCTGATCGATGCCCTGCAGGTCAGCGAAGTCACGCGACTTTCGCTCAAGGAAGAGATGACCGGCCTGGCCTTCCCGATCAATCGTCATCACCCGCTGGTGGGCAACATCATCAAGTTTTTCCACAACAGCTCGCTGCTCGACACACCGTGCGTGCAGCACGCCCTGCGCGACTATCTGGTTTGAGGAGGCCGACATGAAACGTCTCGATATTTTATTGATTGGCGCCAGCCAGGCAATGACCGACCTGGCGCAGGAACTAGAACAGCAGGGCCACTCACTGGATCGCAGCGGCGCAGCGAAATCGACAGTGGATTTGATCATTGACGATGGCTTCATCGCGGCTGGCGACTTCTGCGCGATCCCACACCTGCATCTGCGCTTAGGGGTCGGTGGGCATAGCAATGCAGGACTGCCATCGATCGACCTGCTGTGCTTTCTCGGCTCGACATTGATCAGCCGCGTGCCGATTGGCGATGAGCCTTCCGGCAACGGGCAGGCATTGCGCCAAAGGGTGCTGATGCACGTGGTGGACGAAGTGTCGTTGCTGGTCAGCCGCTACTCCCGCGACCCGGAATACTTGCGGTATGCCGCAGCGGTGACGGCGCCGGATTTCGAGCGGCTGGAAAACCTGCAGTTTCTCGACAGCCTTGCCTACGTCCATCGCCTTAACGCCACAGTGAACGCCGCGCTGCTGGAACAGGCGCAGATTCCGCTGATCGAGCGTCTGCAACAGAGCCTGATTCGCCACGCCGATCGGCCGGCGCTGCACCTCGCTGAGCAGTCGATCAGCTATCGACAGTTGCATGCGCATAGCCAGGCGATCCAACAGCGTTTGCAGCCCCTGCTCGACCCGCATCCGCAGCCTTGGGTAGTAGGCATTTGTCTGCCGAAAAGCCCCGCGCTGTTCGCCTCGATTCTGGCGATTCTCGGCAGTGGGGCGGTGTACTTGCCGCTGGAACCCAGCCATCCGTTGCAGCGCCAGCAATACATTCTGCAAAACGCTGGGGCGCTGCTGTTGCTGCATGACGGTTTGCACCCGCTGAGCGAATCGATGCCGGGGCTGGATGTCAGCCACATCGACTGCGCCGACGCAGACCTCGCGCAACCGTTGATGCGCCAGCGCCCCGACCTCGACGCGCCGTGCATGGCGCTCTACACCTCGGGCACCACAGGGCATCCGAAGGGTGTGTTGCTCAGTCAGGCAAACCTTGCGCACTTCACTGCGTGGTACGCCGACTACACACAACTCAACACCAGGAGCCGGGTACTGCAGTTCTCTTCATTGAGTTTCGACTCGTCGCTGATCGACATTTTCCCGACCTTGCTAGAAGGCGCCGAACTGGTGGTGCCCGACGACACGCAACGGCGCGACCCACTGCAACTGGTCGCATTGATCCGCCGCCGACAACTGACACACGCGTTCCTGCCACCGGCGCTGTTGAGCATCCTGCCGCTGGAACAACTGCAAGGCGTGCAACAGGTAATGACCGGCGGCGATGTCTGCGAGCCGTTCGTCATCGAGCAACTGACCCGCCAAGGCAAACTGCACAACTTCTACGGCCCCACTGAAGCCACGGTTTTGATCACCGCGCGGCAGCTCGAACCGGGTGACAGCAATCGTACGCTCGGTGCGCCGATCGCCAACAGCCAGGTGCTGATTCTCGATGACGACCTGCAACCGGTGGCCGAGCAAACCGTCGGCGAGTTGTTCATCGTCGGGCCCGGTGTCTGCCTCGGTTATCTCAACAATCCACAGCAGACCGCCGAGCGCTATCTGACCCTCGACCTGCCGGGCGGCGAGCCACTGCGCGCCTATCGCAGTGGCGACATGGCCAAGTGGGGCGAGCACGGCATCGAGCTGTGCGGGCGACGCGACAATCAGGTGAAGATCCGTGGCTTTCGGGTCGAGCCGGAAGAGATAGAACGCTGCCTGCGCGAGAGCCAGTTGTACCGACAGGTGGCGGTGGTGATCGACAGTCAGCGACGGATTCTGGCGTTTCTCGCCCAGCCGCAAACGGACGCCGCCCGCGACGCATTGAAAGCCCACGCCCAGCAGTTTTTACCCGACTACATGCAACCGGTGGCGTGGACTGAGCTGCCGAGCATGCCGTTCGCCAGCAATGGCAAGGTCGACCGAAAAGCATTGCTGGGGTTACCGGTGAGCGTGCAGGACAACGGCCCGAAATGCCTGCCGGCCAATGAAGACGAGGCGTTGCTGCTGGAGATCTGGGCGGAGTTGCTGGAGCTGCCGACCCGCGATATTTCCACTGACGAGAGCTTCTTCAATCTCGGCGGTCACTCGATTCTGCTGTCGCGCATGTTGCTGCGCTTGCGTGAGGAATTCGGTCGCAGCATCTCGATCAATCGCTTCATCGAACAGCCGACCATCATCAAACTCGCCACGCTGGTGCGCGGCACCGATGACAGCGCCGTACTCAGCGCCCAAGCCATGGCCGACGCCGAGCGTGCGCTGGACATCGAACCGCTGCCAATCAGCCGCATGGGCGATGTGCACAAGGTGATCGTCACCGGCGCCAACAGTTTTGTCGGCGTGCACATCGTCGAGGCGCTGCTCGGTTGGGGCGCCAGTGAAGTGGCGTGCCTGGTGCGCGACGGGGGCGGGCATACAGCGGCGCAGCGCTTCGCTCAGGCACTGCGCGAAAACCGGCTGGAACACCTGAATCTGAGTCGGGTGCGAGTGTACGCGGCAGACATCACGCGTCCGCAGCTCGGGCTGGAGGACGACGACTATCAACGGCTGGACCGAGAGTTCGGTGCGCTGGTGCACAACGCAGCGAACGTCAATCACGTCCTCGATTACGAGTCGCTGGCAGCGGACAACGTCGAGCCGATTTTCGAGCTGCTGCGCCTGTGCGAAGGGCGCAGCAAAAAGGTCTTCAATTTTGTCTCGACACTGTCGGCTTCAAGCACGGTGGACGACGCGGGGCGGGTGCTGGAATTGCCTGCCGCGCCGACGCCACCGATCTACATCCGCAATGGCTATAACCTGTCGAAATGGGTCGGCGAACGCATCCTCGAACGGGCGCGGACGCTTGGTGTACGGGTCAATCTGTATCGCCCCGGCAACATCAGTTTCAACAGCCTGAGCGGCGTCTGCCAGCCGCATAAAAACCGCTTGATGCTGATGCTCAAAGGCTCGATTCAGCTCGGCCAGGTGCCGGCATTCGCCCTGAACTTCGACCTGATGCCGGTGGACTTTCTCGCCCGCTTCATCGCCTTTCACGCCAGCCGTTACTCGGCGGAACGGGCGGTGTTCAACCTGCACAACCCCGAGCCTCTGAGCTGGGACGCCTACGTCGCCTCGTTCCGCGATACCGGCAGCGAGTTCTCGCTGGTCAGCGTCGCCGACTGGCAACAACAACTGGGACGGGTCGACGCCGACAACGCGCTGTTCGGCGTGCTCGGTTTCTACCTCAACGGCTTTGAAGAAGACATCGGCGACATCTCTCTGATCGGCCACGCCAACGCGCAAGCCGGCGTGCAGCAGATGGGCGCGCACTACCCGGAAAAATCCCCGGCGCTGCTGCGCCGCGGCTGCGATTACCTGAAAGAAATCAATTTCATCTAGTTCATCAAAAAGGAGCAACACCATGAACACTCTGCAACCCGACACCCTGATCAAGAACCCGCACGGGTGCCACGTGATGTCTTCAGTTGAAGTACCAGCAGACGCGACGCAGGTCTGGGCGGTGGTCGGCGACTTCGGCGGTTTCGACCGTTTCATTCCGGCGCTGTCGCACATCGAAATGACCGGCGAGGGCGTGTCCTCGCTGCGCAAGAAATTTTTCAAGGATGGCAACGTTGTGGTCGAGCAACTCAACTCCCGCGACGAGCAGGCGCAAAGCATGACCTGGACGACGATCTACAACACCCTGGGCGTGGCCCATCTGTGGGCGGCGATGAAGGTTGAATCGTTGGGCGAAGGGCAGTCGCGGGCGACCTGGACGATCATTGCCGAGCCGGCCAGTGGAGGGGCGGAGGCGTTGCCGGGGTTCAAGGATTTTGTGCAGGGGTTTGCGGATGATGCGATGGGGAATGTGTTGAAGCTGTTTGTTTAGGGCTTAAGTTGAGCGGTGGGTGAACTACCGCCATCGCTGGCAAGCCAGCTCCCACAGGGTCCAGGTCGTTCACACATGTTGTGTTCGCCAAAAAACCTGTGGGAGCGGGCTTGCCCGCGATGAACGGTAACGCGGTCAGATCTTGAAGCTGTCCACCAACTGCTTCAGGCGATTGGCCTGTTGCGACAACGCATCACAATCCTTCAACGTCTCGTTGAGGTTGGCCACGCTCTGCTGGTTCAACAGGTTGATCTGGTTAACGTCGACGTTGAGGGTTTCTACCACCGCCGTCTGTTCTTCAGTCGCGGCAGCTACCGACTGGTTCATGCCATCGATTTCGCCGATGCGCTGGGTCACGCTGACCAGGCGCAAACCGGCCTGGTTGGCCACTTCAACGCTCTGCTCGCTGGACGCCTGACTGGCGTTCATGGTGCTCACCGCCTCACGCGAACCGACCTGCAACGACGTGATCATCTTGTGAATCTCTTCCGCCGATTCCTGGGTACGGTGGGCGAGGTTACGCACTTCGTCCGCCACTACCGCAAAACCGCGTCCGGCTTCACCGGCACGTGCTGCTTCAATCGCGGCGTTGAGCGCCAGCAGATTGGTCTGCTGCGAAATGCCTTTGATCACATCGAGGATGTGGCCGATGTTGTCGGTGCTGGCGTTCAGCGTTTCGATCTGCGTGCACGACAGGCTGATCTTCTGCGACAACTCGGTCATCGCCAGAATGGTTTGCTCCACCACTTGGCGACCGTCATCAGCCTGCTCGCTCGCGCCGCTGGCGTGCTGCGAAGCATCGGCAGCGTTGCGGGCGATTTCCTGAGTGGCGGCACCCAGTTCGTTGATCGCGGCGGCGACGCTGTTGGTGCGCGCACTTTGCTCGTCCGAACCGACGATGGAAGCGTTGGACGAGGCCATCACGCGTTGCGACAGATCATGCACCTGGCGGGTCGCCGAAGACACTTCGGAAATCGACGCATGAATCCGCTCGACAAACTGGTTGAACGAGCTGCCCAGTTCACCGAATTCGTCTTTGCTCTCGACCGCCAGACGACGCGTCAGATCGCCTTCGCCCTGTGCAATGTCCTGCATCGCGCGGCCCATGGTGATCAGCGGACGCATCAGCACGGTGATCAAAAGGCTCAGGAACACGGCAATTGCCCCCACCGCCACGAACATGGCGATCAGCGCCGAAGTACGGAACTGGCTGAGTGCGGCGTAGGCCTTGTCGCGATCGATCGACAGACCGATGTACCACTCGGCATTGGGCAACCCACTGACCGGGGTAAACGACAGGATGCGTTCCTGACCGTTGAGCACGACGTTCTGGTTGCCCTTCTCGATGCGGACGCTGGAGTTCGGGTAGATGTCCTTCAGGTTCTTCATCACCTGATCTTTGTCCGGGCTGACGATCACTTGGCCGTCACCGCTGACCAGGAACGCATGGCCGATGCCACCGAAGTCCACCGAGTTGATGATCTTCACCAGGGTTTCCAGGCTCAGGTCACCGCCAACCACGCCAATCAGCTCGCCGTTCTTCTTCACCGGCATGGCAATGGTCACCACCAGACCGCCGACGGCGGCCATGTACGGCGGCGTCAGCATGGTTTTGTCGGCTACCACTGCTTGCTTGTACCAAGGGCGCTGACGCGGGTCGTAACCGTCCGGCATCTTCGCGTCTGGGCGTTGGGTGAAGACACCGTTGGCCTGGCCAACGTAGGTGAACTGGAAGTTCGAGGTGAAGGCTGGTTGATCGACCAGGCCCGGGAAGTCGGCTTCCTTGCCCTGATGGGCGACGTTCTGCGCAAGGTTTTCCAGCACCAGGATCCGCCCGCTCATCCAGTTCTGCACGCTGCTGGCGGTCAGATCGCCGGCCTGCTGCACCGAGGACTGGAGGTTCTGGCGAATGGTGTTTCGCTGCAGATAGTCGTTGTAGAGGGTGAATAAAGCGAAAGCCAGGACCACGACGCCCGAGGCGGCCAACAGGATTTTATGGCTGAACTTGAGATTCATTTCATGGGACTTCTTATGCAAAAGTGGGTATGCGTTCGGGGATGCAACATTCCATGTAGCTCCAAATATCCAATAGCTGGCAGGCAGCGTTCTGATGGCCGCTCTACTTTGGTGCACGCATGTCTCACCAGTCTGTCGGCACGTTTCGGAGAAATCTTAGGGTTGTGTGGGAAATGGATGGGATTAATGTCGGATTCCCGCCGAACGGCGTGCCAGAGCGGTCACCACCGTGTTTTTTTGAACGTTCTTCGAGGGGAGGTTGCAAAATTTCCTACCCTTGATAAAAATGCGACTAATTATCATTTGTGTCGTTCGAACTGGCGCGTTCATGTCCTCACCTGAGTTTGCAGTACAGGCGCTTTACAGTAGTCATCACGGCTGGCTGAATGCGTGGCTGCGCGCGCGGCTCGGCAACGCGGCCGATGCGGCGGATCTGGCGCAAGATACTTTTGTGCGCTTGCTGCAACGCACTGAACGTGTCGAACTCAAGGCCCCTCGCGCCTTCCTGCGTACCATCGCGCGCGGACTGGTGATCGACCACTGGCGCCGTGAAGAGATCGAACGTGCGTATCTGGAAACCATCGCCCATCTGCCCGAGGCCGAAACGCCGAGCGCCGAAGCCCGCGCGCTGGTGATCGAACTGCTGGAAAGCATCGCGCGCATGCTTGAAGGACTGAAGCCAAAAGTGCGTCAGGCGTTTCTTCTGGCGCAGTGCGAAGGTTTGACGCACAAGCAGATCGCCGAACAGATGGGATTGTCGCTGCGTTCGGTCGAGCGCTACGTTGCCGATGCGCTCTATCACTGCTATGTGCTGCGGTACGAGAGCTGATGCCTGTGGACAAGGTATCCCTCACCCGCCGCGCCGAGCCCCGGCAACAGGTGGTCAAACAGGCCATTCACTGGCTGCTGCGTCTGCGCAACAACCACGGTAATTCACGCTTGAGTCGCCAGTGCGAACAATGGCGCGCCGAGCATCATGAACATGAACTGGCGTGGCAACGGGTGCAATCGCTGCAAGCCGAATTGAGCCACAACCTGCGCGCGGTACCGGGTGCGCAAGTGGCGTTGAATACGTTGGAAAACAGTGCGCAGGGCTTGGGCCGGCGCCAGGCGTTGAAGCTGTTGTCTGGCGCATTGTTGCTGGGCTCCGCTACCTGGCTGGCCAAAGACGCCTCGCTCTGGCCGCAATGGAGCGCCGATTACGCCACCGCGACGGGCGAGCGGCGTGGATTCCAGTTGCCAGACGGCACGCGGATCGAACTCAACACCGCCAGTGCGGTGGATCTGGATTACACCGCGCAGCAAAGGCTGATCAAACTCACTCGCGGCGAAATTATCGTCACCTGCGGCGGCGCGGATGAGGGTTCACCCTTTGAACGGCCGCTGCGTGTGCAAAGTCGTCATGGCGTTTACGAGCCGCAGGGCGCGCGGTTCGTTTTGCGCCAGGACAGCGATTGCACGCGACTGAGCGTCACCAGTGGGCGTGTTGCCATTAACGCTGGCGGCACCTGGATCGAGGCGCTCGCCGGGCAGAGTTATCTGATCGATCACCATCACGTGCGCGCGGCGCCACCGCTGAATCTGGATGTCGGCGCGTGGGCCGACGGTTTGATCGTCACGCGCAATATGCGTCTGGGCGATTTCCTCACTGAGGTCGGTCGTTATCGTCAGGGGTTTCTGAGTTGCGCGTCGGATGTGGCTGATTTGCGTCTGTCCGGCGTATTCCGTCTGGAGGACACCGACAAATTACTAGCCATCCTGCCGCGGACGTTGCCGGTGCAACTGCGCTATCGCACTCGCTGGTGGGTAACCCTGGAAGCTGCAGTCTGAAATTTTTTTGGCGGGTTTTCGCAGCAAGTCCGGCTTAGTCAGTAAGCACTTCAACTCAGCCTTGCGACTTCCTACGGAAACCTGAAATGACTGTCCGTACTACCTGTAAGAATCCTCTGAATTCCACTGCCGAATCGGGCCTGCTGCGCCACGCCGTTCGGGCAGCATTGTTCTCCACTGCGTTGGGCGTTGGTGCGTTACCGAGCCTGAGCCTGGCGGCCACTGCCAGTGCCAATGAGGTCAGCCATCGCTACAACATCGCCGCCGGGCCGTTGGGTGACGCGCTGAATCAGTTCGCACGCCAGGCCGGCATCACGTTGTCGATGACCCCACAGCAGACTCAAGGACGGCAATCCCCTGGGGTACAGGGCGAATATTCGACCGATCAGGCCTTGAGCCATTTGCTCGGCGGTTCGGGGCTCAAAGCGGTCAGTCAGGATGGCAGCAGCTATGTTCTGCGTTCGGTCGCAGAAACCGCAGCGCTGGCCTTGCCGACCACGGACATCAAAGGCTTCGCGCTTGGCAATGCGCTGGGCAGCATGGACGGCTACAACGCCACTCACAGCCAGATCGCCACCAAGACCAGCACCGCGTTGCGTGAAACGTCGCAAAGCGTGTCTGTGGTCACCCGTGAGCAAATGGATGACCAGGGCGCACAAACGGTTTCACAAACGATGCGCTACACACCGGGCGTGCTGACCAATCCGTATGGCGCCACGCACCGTTACGACTACGTGGCGATGCGCGGTTTCAACGACGGCTCGGTGGATAACATCTACCTCGACGGCCTCAAGTCGATGGGCGACAGCGGCACCTACAGCACCATGCAGGTCGATCCCTATTTCCTTGAACGCGTGGATATTCTCAAAGGCCCGTCGTCGGTGCTCTACGGCCGCAGCTCGCCGGGTGGCCTGGTCGCACTGACCAGCAAAAAGCCGTTGTACGAGGCGTACCACCAAGTGCAAGGCACGGTCGGCACGCAAGGCCAGCGCGGTGTCGGTTTTGACTTCAGCGGCCCGGTCGATGACGACAAGCGCATCGCCTATCGTCTGACGGGTTTGTCGGATCAGTCCGACACGCAATTCGACCACAACAAGGAAAAGCGCTTCGCCCTCGCGCCGACCCTCAGCATTGATTTCACTGAAGACACTTCACTGACGCTACAGGCGTATCTGCAACACGATCCGGATGGCGGCTACCACGGTGGCGTACCCGCCGACGGTACGATTCATCAGCGTAATGGTCAGCGGATCTCGCCGCACTTCTTCGAAGGCGAGCCGAGCATTGACGGCTATTCCCGTGATCAGCAATCGTTCGGTTATCAGTTTGAGCATCGCTTCAACGATGTCTTCACGGCTCGGCAGAACTTCCGTTACCTCGATTCCAAAGTGAACATGGATCAGGTCTATGCCTATGGCTGGACGTCGCCGACCAGCAACGAGTTGAACCGCTACTACACGGGCGGTGACGAGCGCCTGCATGCCTTTATCGTGGACAACATGCTGCAGGCCGAATTTTTTACCGGCGCGACCAAGCACACAGTGCTAATGGGGGCGGATTATCAGCGGCGCAAAACCGTGGTCGACTGGACCAGCGGCGGCCTCGCACCGATCAACGCGTTCTATCCGGTGTATGGCAACTCGGCGATCGACCTGTACGGCAAGACCAGTTACCTGCGTCGCCTGGAGCAAACCGGCGTTTACCTGCAAGACCTGATCGAGATGGACAAATGGCGCTTCTCGCTGGGTCTGCGTCAGGACTGGGTTGAGACCTCTGACGAAAACCGCATCGCCGAGGCGGGGCGCCCCGCGGGCACCGAAATCAAAGACCAGCGTACCAAGCTGACTGGCCGCGCCGGTGCGCTGTACCTGTTCGATAACGGGTTGGCGCCTTACATCAGCTACTCCGAGTCGTTTAACCCGAATTCCTATGCCGACAGCGCGGGCAATCCGTTAGCCCCGACTGATGGCACGCAGTGGGAAGTAGGCCTGAAGTATCAGCCGCCGGGCACTGACGACCTGTTCACCGCGTCGCTGTTCCACATTGATCAGGAAAACCTGGCGACCAAACTGCCGCAGGAAAACTTCTACCGCGCTGTAGGAGCTGTCCGCTCTCAGGGTCTGGAACTGGAAGCGCACATGCAACTGACCGATCACCTGAAAGTCCTCGGCAGTTACACCTTCACTGATATCGAGTATTCGAAGTCGATGGTCAGCACGCTGAGCACCCCTACCGACGTGATCGAAAACAAAGGCAATTCACCGACCCAAGCGCCTCGGCACATGGCGTCGTTGTGGGCTGACTATAAATTCGACAGTGCGGCACTCGATGGTCTGCGCTTGGGCGGCGGCATGCGTTATGTCGGCTACAGCTGGGCGGACGCGGAGAACACCATGAAGGTCCCGTCCTACACGCTGTTCGACGCGTCGATTGGCTACGACCTGGGCAAAGTCGGCTTGAGGGGCGTTGACGTACGCCTGAACGCGAACAACCTGACAAACGAGTCCTACCTGGCTTCCTGTGCCAGTCTGAACTTCTGCTACATGGGAGAAGAGCGCAACGTTGCAGCCACGGTCAGCTATCAGTTCTAAGCCATTGCCTTGTGCATAAAAAACCAGCCCCGGATGTTCAGGGGGCTGGCTTTGTCGTATCTGTGGGGAAACATTTCATGCGCGCTGCCCCGCCACCGGCGATTGCTGCTGATGGGGTCGGTTGCCGTTGCTTGGGTGATCGATTGTTTCTGGCTGTTCTTTCACGGTACGGATGGGCGATTGCTAGGGCAGGAAATCGCAAGACAGGGGACGTTGGGAGAACAGTTTTATCGGTTGCAGTTACCGATACAGGGTGGACGGATCATCGGGTTTACTGGCCAAGTGATGATCGCGGTATCAGGTGTTTTGATTGCGGATTCATCGGCAACTGGTGTCTACATCTGGTGGGGCAAGTGGCAGGCTCGACGTATCAGCAAGGCTCGCAAAAGCAGTTTGATGGTTTGATTTTTATAAGCTCAGAAACAACAAAACCCCTGTCTGCGTTAGCAGACAGGGGTTTCGGAATTTAATCTTGACGATGACCTACTCTCACATGGGGAAACCCCACACTACCATCGGCGATGCATCGTTTCACTACTGAGTTCGGGATGGGATCAGGTGGTTCCAACGCTCTATGGTCGTCAAGAAATTCTATAACTGGCCCGTCAACACGATGACGAGACAGCAAAAACGGGTACTTCTACTAAAACAAAACCCCAACTGCTTTCGCAATTGGGGTTTCGGAATTTAATCTTGACGATGACCTACTCTCACATGGGGAAACCCCACACTACCATCGGCGATGCATCGTTTCACTGCTGAGTTCGGGATGGGATCAGGTGGTTCCAACGCTCTATGGTCGTCAAGAAATTCGGGTACTGAGTCGCGACCAAGTGGTCTCGCTTCAGCAAATTGGGTATGTGACAGCTTTCGGTGTTTTGTGAACATCGAACTTTCGGTTCGTTTCGTCTTCACACACCGCAATCTGGCCTTTCGACGCAAATTGCTTGGGTGTTATATGGTCAAGCCTCACGGGCAATTAGTATTGGTTAGCTCAACGCCTCACAGCGCTTACACACCCAACCTATCAACGTCGTAGTCTTCGACGGCCCTTCAGGGAACTCAAGGTTCCAGTGAGATCTCATCTTGAGGCAAGTTTCCCGCTTAGATGCTTTCAGCGGTTATCTTTCCCGAACATAGCTACCCGGCAATGCCACTGGCGTGACAACCGGAACACCAGAGGTTCGTCCACTCCGGTCCTCTCGTACTAGGAGCAGCCCCTCTCAAATCTCAAACGTCCACGGCAGATAGGGACCGAACTGTCTCACGACGTTCTAAACCCAGCTCGCGTACCACTTTAAATGGCGAACAGCCATACCCTTGGGACCGGCTTCAGCCCCAGGATGTGATGAGCCGACATCGAGGTGCCAAACACCGCCGTCGATATGAACTCTTGGGCGGTATCAGCCTGTTATCCCCGGAGTACCTTTTATCCGTTGAGCGATGGCCCTTCCATACAGAACCACCGGATCACTAAGACCTACTTTCGTACCTGCTCGACGTGTCTGTCTCGCAGTCAAGCGCGCTTTTGCCTTTATACTCTACGACCGATTTCCGACCGGTCTGAGCGCACCTTCGTACTCCTCCGTTACTCTTTAGGAGGAGACCGCCCCAGTCAAACTACCCACCATACACTGTCCTCGATCCGGATAACGGACCTGAGTTAGAACCTCAAAGTTGCCAGGGTGGTATTTCAAGGTTGGCTCCACGCGAACTGGCGTCCACGCTTCAAAGCCTCCCACCTATCCTACACAAGCAAATTCAAAGTCCAGTGCAAAGCTATAGTAAAGGTTCACGGGGTCTTTCCGTCTAGCCGCGGATACACTGCATCTTCACAGCGATTTCAATTTCACTGAGTCTCGGGTGGAGACAGCGCCGCCATCGTTACGCCATTCGTGCAGGTCGGAACTTACCCGACAAGGAATTTCGCTACCTTAGGACCGTTATAGTTACGGCCGCCGTTTACCGGGGCTTCGATCAAGAGCTTCGCGTTAGCTAACCCCATCAATTAACCTTCCGGCACCGGGCAGGCGTCACACCCTATACGTCCACTTTCGTGTTTGCAGAGTGCTGTGTTTTTAATAAACAGTCGCAGCGGCCTGGTATCTTCGACCGGCATGAGCTTACGGAGCAAGTCCTTCACCCTCACCGGCGCACCTTCTCCCGAAGTTACGGTGCCATTTTGCCTAGTTCCTTCACCCGAGTTCTCTCAAGCGCCTTGGTATTCTCTACCCAACCACCTGTGTCGGTTTGGGGTACGGTTCCTGGTTACCTGAAGCTTAGAAGCTTTTCTTGGAAGCATGGCATCAACCACTTCGTCATCTAAAAGATAACTCGTCATCAGCTCTCGGCCTTAGAATCCCGGATTTACCTAAGATTCCAGCCTACCACCTTAAACTTGGACAACCAACGCCAAGCTGGCCTAGCCTTCTCCGTCCCTCCATCGCAATAACCAGAAGTACAGGAATATTAACCTGTTTTCCATCGACTACGCTTTTCAGCCTCGCCTTAGGGACCGACTAACCCTGCGTCGATTAACGTTGCGCAGGAAACCTTGGTCTTTCGGCGTGGGTGTTTTTCACACCCATTGTCGTTACTCATGTCAGCATTCGCACTTCTGATACCTCCAGCAAGCTTCTCAACTCACCTTCACAGGCTTACAGAACGCTCCTCTACCGCATCATCCTAAGATGATACCCGTAGCTTCGGTGTATGGTTTGAGCCCCGTTACATCTTCCGCGCAGGCCGACTCGACTAGTGAGCTATTACGCTTTCTTTAAAGGGTGGCTGCTTCTAAGCCAACCTCCTAGCTGTCTAAGCCTTCCCACATCGTTTCCCACTTAACCATAACTTTGGGACCTTAGCTGACGGTCTGGGTTGTTTCCCTTTTCACGACGGACGTTAGCACCCGCCGTGTGTCTCCCATGCTCGGCACTTGTAGGTATTCGGAGTTTGCATCGGTTTGGTAAGTCGGGATGACCCCCTAGCCGAAACAGTGCTCTACCCCCTACAGTGATACATGAGGCGCTACCTAAATAGCTTTCGAGGAGAACCAGCTATCTCCGAGCTTGATTAGCCTTTCACTCCGATCCACAGGTCATCCGCTAACTTTTCAACGGTAGTCGGTTCGGTCCTCCAGTTAGTGTTACCCAACCTTCAACCTGCCCATGGATAGATCGCCCGGTTTCGGGTCTATTCCCAGCGACTAGACGCCCTATTAAGACTCGCTTTCGCTACGCCTCCCCTATTCGGTTAAGCTCGCCACTGAAAATAAGTCGCTGACCCATTATACAAAAGGTACGCAGTCACAGAACAAAGTCTGCTCCCACTGCTTGTACGCATACGGTTTCAGGATCTATTTCACTCCCCTCTCCGGGGTTCTTTTCGCCTTTCCCTCACGGTACTAGTTCACTATCGGTCAGTCAGTAGTATTTAGCCTTGGAGGATGGTCCCCCCATATTCAGACAAAGTTTCTCGTGCTCCGTCCTACTCGATTTCATGACTAAGAGATTTTCGCGTACAGGGCTATCACCCACTATGGCCGCACTTTCCAGAGCGTTCCGCTAATCTCAAAGCCACTTAAGGGCTAGTCCCCGTTCGCTCGCCACTACTAAGGGAATCTCGGTTGATTTCTTTTCCTCAGGGTACTTAGATGTTTCAGTTCCCCTGGTTCGCCTCTTGCACCTATGTATTCAGTACAAGATAACCATCTTATGATGGCTGGGTTCCCCCATTCAGACATCTCCGGATCAAAGTCTGTTTGCCGACTCCCCGAAGCTTTTCGCAGGCTACCACGTCTTTCATCGCCTCTGACTGCCAAGGCATCCACCGTATGCGCTTCTTCACTTGACCATATAACCCCAAGCAATTTGGTTATACTGTGAAGACGACATTCGCCGAAAATTCGATAATACTCAATTCAGAGTAACTCACAAATTTTACCTTAGCCTGATCCGTTACCAGTGAAAGTAACGTTCAGTCTATCTTTCTATCACATACCCAAATTTTTAAAGAACGATCTAATCAAAAGACTAGAAATCAATATTCAGCGCGAATATTCATTTCTAAACTCTCAAACTTTCGAAGCAGTTTATGGTGGAGCCAAGCGGGATCGAACCGCTGACCTCCTGCGTGCAAGGCAGGCGCTCTCCCAGCTGAGCTATGGCCCCATAACAAAATTGGTGGGTCTGGGCAGATTCGAACTGCCGACCTCACCCTTATCAGGGGTGCGCTCTAACCAACTGAGCTACAGACCCAATTTCGAGCTTGTAACTGTTAGCTCAGAGCTATCAGCTTGGAGCTTAAAGCTGCTTCTATCGTCTTCTTCAATGAATCAAGCAATTCGTGTGGGAGCTCATGGAGCAGCTGATGTCGTCGATTAAGGAGGTGATCCAGCCGCAGGTTCCCCTACGGCTACCTTGTTACGACTTCACCCCAGTCATGAATCACACCGTGGTAACCGTCCTCCCGAAGGTTAGACTAGCTACTTCTGGTGCAACCCACTCCCATGGTGTGACGGGCGGTGTGTACAAGGCCCGGGAACGTATTCACCGTGACATTCTGATTCACGATTACTAGCGATTCCGACTTCACGCAGTCGAGTTGCAGACTGCGATCCGGACTACGATCGGTTTTATGGGATTAGCTCCACCTCGCGGCTTGGCAACCCTTTGTACCGACCATTGTAGCACGTGTGTAGCCCAGGCCGTAAGGGCCATGATGACTTGACGTCATCCCCACCTTCCTCCGGTTTGTCACCGGCAGTCTCCTTAGAGTGCCCACCATTACGTGCTGGTAACTAAGGACAAGGGTTGCGCTCGTTACGGGACTTAACCCAACATCTCACGACACGAGCTGACGACAGCCATGCAGCACCTGTCTCAATGTTCCCGAAGGCACCAATCCATCTCTGGAAAGTTCATTGGATGTCAAGGCCTGGTAAGGTTCTTCGCGTTGCTTCGAATTAAACCACATGCTCCACCGCTTGTGCGGGCCCCCGTCAATTCATTTGAGTTTTAACCTTGCGGCCGTACTCCCCAGGCGGTCAACTTAATGCGTTAGCTGCGCCACTAAGAGCTCAAGGCTCCCAACGGCTAGTTGACATCGTTTACGGCGTGGACTACCAGGGTATCTAATCCTGTTTGCTCCCCACGCTTTCGCACCTCAGTGTCAGTATCAGTCCAGGTGGTCGCCTTCGCCACTGGTGTTCCTTCCTATATCTACGCATTTCACCGCTACACAGGAAATTCCACCACCCTCTACCATACTCTAGCTTGTCAGTTTTGAATGCAGTTCCCAGGTTGAGCCCGGGGATTTCACATCCAACTTAACAAACCACCTACGCGCGCTTTACGCCCAGTAATTCCGATTAACGCTTGCACCCTCTGTATTACCGCGGCTGCTGGCACAGAGTTAGCCGGTGCTTATTCTGTCGGTAACGTCAAAACACTAACGTATTAGGTTAATGCCCTTCCTCCCAACTTAAAGTGCTTTACAATCCGAAGACCTTCTTCACACACGCGGCATGGCTGGATCAGGCTTTCGCCCATTGTCCAATATTCCCCACTGCTGCCTCCCGTAGGAGTCTGGACCGTGTCTCAGTTCCAGTGTGACTGATCATCCTCTCAGACCAGTTACGGATCGTCGCCTTGGTGAGCCATTACCTCACCAACTAGCTAATCCGACCTAGGCTCATCTGATAGCGCAAGGCCCGAAGGTCCCCTGCTTTCTCCCGTAGGACGTATGCGGTATTAGCGTTCCTTTCGAAACGTTGTCCCCCACTACCAGGCAGATTCCTAGGCATTACTCACCCGTCCGCCGCTGAATTCAGGAGCAAGCTCCTGTCATCCGCTCGACTTGCATGTGTTAGGCCTGCCGCCAGCGTTCAATCTGAGCCATGATCAAACTCTTCAGTTCAAACATCTTTGGGTTTTTAAGAAACCCTAAACTTGGCTCAGCAATCGTTGGTTACATCTTTGATTTCTCGCGGAGTAACTTGTGATGCTGATAATCTTGTTGACTATCAGTCTGACTCCACAAGCACCCACACGAATTGCTTGATTCAGTTGTTAAAGAGCGGTTGGTTAAGATCTTTCGTCTCAACCGAGGCGCGCATTCTACAGCAGCCTCATTTGCTGTCAAGTGATTATTTTCAGAAGTTTTCGAAGAATTCTTCAACAACTTCAACCACTTGCGCTTCCGATCTCTCGTTAGCGGGAGGCGAATTCTACAGCGTTACTCACTGCTGTCAACACCTCTTTTTCTCCGCTTTCGACCGAGAAGATCGAACCGTTAAAAGAGCCAAACATCACCGCTCTTTCAACTCCTTCCAGGCTTCGATGAACTAAAGCGACCCGCTCTCGAAACCTACTTAACTCATTGAATCTCAAGGAGTTTTCCGTTTCGACTGCGCCGGAAGTGGGGCGAATTATAGACGTCTGGAATCTGCCGTCAACCGCTAATTTCGCTTTTCTTTCAATTACTTGCAGATCGATCAAGAAACGACCAAATCCCACCCTATATATAGAGGGGAACGCTACGCCTTCTATATAGAAGGAGCTTCAGAGCACTCCATCCTCTCTCAGCGCCGCCACCGCTCCCGCCCCCAGACCCAAGACTCGCTGCAACACCTCCAACGTATGCTCACCCAGCAAAGGAGGCGCAAGGCGATACTCGACAGGGGTTTGCGACATTCGAATAGGACTCGCCACCTGGGGCACCATCCCCGCCAACGCATGGGGCAACTCTATTGCCAACCCGCGAGCCTTCACCTGCGGATCCTCAAACACCTGCGACAGATCATTGATCGGCCCACACGGCACGCCTGCCATCTCCAACTGGGCTACCCATTCAGCCGTGGTCTTGAAGACGGTCGCCTGACGAATCAGTGGAATCAGGACCGCACGATTCGCCACCCGCAGCTTATTAGTAGTGAAGCGCGGATCATCAGCCCACTGCGGTTGACCCGCCACTTCAGCAAACTTGCGGAACTGCCCGTCATTGCCCACGGTAAGGATGAAATCGCCATCTGCCGTAGGAAAGTCCTGATAAGGCACGATGTTCGGATGCGCATTGCCCAGGCGCTTGGGTGCATTGCCTGTGGTCAGGTAGTTCATCGCCTGATTAGCCAGGCAGGCTACCTGCACATCAAGCAACGCCATATCAATGTGCTGACCACCACCGTCGTGATCACGATGAGCCAGCGCCGCCAATATCGCCACGGTCGAATACAGCCCGGTCAGGATATCCGTCAGCGCCACACCAACCTTCACCGGCCCGGCACCTTCATCCCCTTCGGGCCGACCGGTCAGACTCATCAGCCCACCCAGCCCCTGGATCATGAAGTCGTAACCGGCACGCTTGGCATAGGGCCCGGTCTGACCGAAGCCAGTGATCGAGCAGTAGATCAGATCCGGATTGATTGCCTTCAGCGACTCATAGTCCAACCCATAAGCCGCCAGACCACCCACCTTGAAGTTCTCAATGAGGATGTCCGACTTGGCAGCGAGCTCGCGAACCAGCTTTTGGCCCTCGGGACGCGTGAAGTCGATGGTCACCGATTGCTTGTTGCGATTGGCCGACAGGTAGTAAGCCGCCTCCGACGTGTTCTCACCATAAGCGTCTTTAAGGAAGGGCGGCCCCCAGGCGCGAGTATCGTCACCATTGCCCGGGCGCTCGACCTTGATCACTTCGGCGCCAAGGTCGGCAAGGATCTGCCCGGCCCAAGGCCCGGCCAACACTCGCGATAAATCCAGTACCCGCAGATGCGACAGCGCGCCCATGGTCGCTCTCCTATTAATAGAACGCCTGCAGACCGGTTTGCGCGCGACCGAGGATCAGCGCGTGGACGTCGTGTGTACCTTCATAGGTATTCACCACTTCCAGGTTGACCAGGTGACGGGCCACGCCGAACTCGTCGGAGATACCGTTGCCGCCCAGCATGTCGCGAGCCATGCGGGCGATATCCAGCGACTTGCCGCACGAGTTGCGCTTCATGATCGAAGTGATTTCGACCGCAGCCGTGCCTTCATCCTTCATGCGACCCAGACGCAGGCAACCTTGCAGGGCCATAGTGATCTCGGTCTGCATGTCCGCCAGTTTTTTCTGAATCAGCTGAGTAGCGGCCAATGGACGGCCGAACTGCATGCGGTCCAGCGTGTATTGGCGAGCGGTGTGCCAGCAGAACTCGGCAGCGCCCAGCGCACCCCAAGAAATGCCGTAGCGTGCGGAGTTGAGGCAGGTGAACGGACCTTTGAGACCACGCACGTCAGGGAAGATGTTCTCTTCCGGCACGAATACGTTGTCCATGACGATCTCACCGGTGATCGATGCGCGCAGACCGACTTTGCCGTGAATCGCCGGAGCGCTCAGGCCTTTCCAGCCTTTCTCCAGCACGAAGCCACGGATGTCGCCGGCATCGTCCTTGGCCCAAACCACAAACACATCGGCAATCGGGCTGTTGGTAATCCACGTCTTCGCGCCGGCCAGGCTGTAGCCTCCGTCGACTTTGCGTGCACGAGTAATCATCGCGCCAGGGTCGGAACCGTGGTTTGGCTCGGTCAGACCGAAGCAGCCGATCCATTCGCCGGAAGCCAGTTTCGGCAGGTATTTCTGTTTCTGCGCTTCGGTGCCGAATTCGTTGATCGGCACCATGACCAGCGAGGACTGCACGCTCATCATCGAGCGATAGCCGGAGTCGACACGCTCCACTTCACGGGCAATCAGGCCGTAGCTGACATAGTTGAGGCCACTGCCACCGTACTGCTCAGGAATGGTCGCGCCTAACAGGCCGACTTCACCCATTTCGCGGAAGATTGCCGGATCGGTCTTCTCATGGCGGAAAGCTTCGAGGACACGCGGCGCGAGCTTCTGCTGAGCGAACTGCTCGGCAGTGTCGCGGATCATGCGCTCTTCTTCGGTGAGCTGTTGATCCAGCAGCAGGGGATCGATCCAGTTGAAGCTAGCTTTACCGCCCATGAGTGTGCCCTCGTAAATCGGTGAATTAACGTGGCATTGATCCTAGGCGCGGTTCGCGGTCGCGGCAAACGAGGATTTCGCATTCTGTTGTGCTAATTTCTCACTCCGAAACAACGCCCATAGCCTTTTAAGCAACGTATTAGTGAGGTTGAAGTACATGCGCAGGAAGATCCCCAGCACAACCGCTCTGATCAGTTTTGAGGCTGCCGCTCGACACGAGAGTTTTACCAAGGCTGCCGAAGAACTTTCCATCACCCAAGGCGCCATTTGCCGACAGATCGCCAGCCTTGAGGAGTTCCTCAGCGTGGAACTGTTCCGACGCTCGCGACGCGGGGTAAAGCTGACCGAAGCAGGACTTTCCTACAGCCGTCGGGTGGCCACCCAACTCGATGCAGTCGAGCGCGACACGCTGTCGGTGATGGGCCAGCAAGGCGCCAATGTGATCGAACTGGCGGTGGTGCCGACCTTCGGCACGCAATGGCTGCTGCCACGCTTGAAAGATTTCCAGCTCAAGCATCCGGAAGTCACCGTCAACCTGACTAACCGCACGCGGCCATTCCTGTTCGCCGACACCGACTTCGATGCCGCCATCTACTTCGGCGATGCCGATTGGTCCGGTACCGAGTCCCACAGACTGATGGGCGAAAATCCGATGCCCGTGTGCAGCCCCGCCCTACTCGGCAGCAAGACAAGGCTGACAGCGCAGGAGGTTGCCGAGCTGCCGCTCTTGCAGCAGACCACCCGCCCCTATGCTTGGCGCCAGTGGTTCAACTCGCAACATCTGAATATCCCCCGCGACATGACAGGGCCGCGCTATGAACTATTCTCCATGCTGGCGCAGGCAGCCATGCACGACATGGGCATTGCGCTGATCCCGCCGTTCCTGATTCAGCGCGAATTGGCCGAGAAGCGCCTGGTGATTGCCAACCCCCAGGCACTGTCCAGCATCAAGGCGTATTACCTGATGATTCCCGAGCGAAAGGTCGAATCGGCGTCCCTGAAGGCATTTCGCGACTGGTTGGTGAACCAGGCGCATAGCTACAGCCTAGAAGGGTAGCGACTCACAGCGTTGACTGACCTCGTAGTCAGAAAAATCAAAGCACTACAGATATAAGTATTTGTCGCATTTTCAATGACTGTATCCGAAAGTCGTACAGACGTCCCACAAGCGCCTGCTGGCGTGGCTTTGAGCCTTCATTCGCGACTCATTACGGTCCATTCACGTCACCGATGAGATAAATCTTCAAATTCGTCCAGAATCCTTGTAAGGCGCGGCCTGCAAGGGATTGAGCCAGTCACGTGCGACATTCGGTCACGGCATGACTTGTAGTTAATTTTCCGTCACCCGTCATAATCCCTTGAAGGGCATAAAGTTCGCCTGCAAAATGCCGCGCCCCGCCCTGATTTAGCGGGATCGTGCTGATCGGCCGCCCCAGTCGCACCATCCGAAGTGCCTGGGTTTACTCAATAAGATCACGCAGGAGATTTGACGTGCACATTGGTGTTCCTCTCGAAACCCAGACCGGTGAAACACGGGTTGCTGCAACCCCGGAAACCATTAAAAAGCTGATCAGCCAAGGTCATAAGGTCACTGTGCAAACCGGCGCCGGCGTTAAAGCCAGCGTTGTCGACAGTGCTTATGAAGCGGCAGGCGCAACCATTGGCAGTGCCAATGATGCGTTTGGCGCCGAGCTGATTCTCAAAGTGGTCGCCCCAAGCGATGCCGAACTGACGCTGATCAAGCGCGGTGCGGTGCTGGTTGGCATGCTCAACCCGTTCAACAACGACACCATCGCCAAAATGGCCGAGTGCGGGATTACCGCATTCGCCCTGGAAGCAGCGCCGCGCACGTCGCGGGCGCAAAGTCTCGATGTGTTGTCGTCACAGGCGAACATTGCCGGCTATAAGGCTGTGTTGCTGGCCGCTCACTACTATCCGCGCTTCATGCCGATGCTGATGACCGCTGCGGGCACTGTGAAAGCGGCGCGCGTGCTGATTCTCGGCGCAGGCGTGGCCGGGTTGCAGGCGATTGCTACGGCGAAACGTCTGGGTGCAGTCATCGAAGCGTCCGACGTGCGTCCGGCGGTGAAGGAACAGATCGAATCCCTCGGCGCCAAATTCGTCGACGTGCCTTACGAGACCGATGAAGAGCGCGAATGCGCCGTCGGTGTCGGCGGTTACGCGCGGCCGATGCCGGCGAGCTGGATGCAGCGTCAGGCCCAGGCCGTGCATGAACGCGCTAAGCAGGCTGACATCGTCATCACTACCGCGCTGATCCCGGGCCGCAAGGCACCGACGCTGTTGAGTGCGGACACCGTGGCGCAAATGAAACCGGGCTCGGTGGTCATTGACCTCGCAGCTGCGCAGGGCGGTAACTGCCCGTTGACCGTGGCCGACCAGGTCGTGATCGAGAACGGCGTGACTATCGCCGGCCCGACCAATCTGGCCGGTGAAGTCGCCGCAGACGCTTCGGCGCTGTATGCCCGCAACCTGCTGGACTTCCTGAAGCTGGTCTTCACTAAAGAAGGCCAGTTCGACGTCAACCTCGAAGACGACATCGTCGCCGCGTGCCTGATGTGCCGCGACGGCCAAGTCATCCGCAAAAACGCCTAAGCAGGGATTCAGACGATGGAAGAGCTTATCTCCCCCGGTATCTACAACCTGATCATCTTCGTGCTGGCGATTTATGTCGGTTATCACGTGGTCTGGAACGTTACACCTGCACTGCACACGCCGTTGATGGCGGTGACCAACGCCATCTCGGCGATCGTGATCGTCGGCGCGATGCTGGCCGCTGCCCTGACGGTCACCCCGCTGGGCAAGACCATGGGCACCCTCGCCGTGGCGCTGGCCGCAGTCAATGTGTTCGGTGGCTTCCTGGTCACCCGCCGCATGCTTGAGATGTTCAAGAAGAAAGCCCCGAAAGTAAAAGAAGAGGCGCCGAAGTAATGAGCATGAATCTCGTCACGACGCTTTATCTGATCGCGTCGATCTGTTTCATCCAGGCCCTCAAAGGCTTGTCGCACCCAACCACGTCACGCCGCGGCAATCTGTTCGGCATGCTCGGCATGGGTCTGGCGATCATCACTACTGTAGGCCTCATCTATAAGCTCGGCGCTGAGCTGGCCACTGCTGGTATCGGTTATGTGATCGTCGGCCTGCTGGTCGGCGGTACCGCCGGTTCGATCATGGCCAAGCGTGTTGAAATGACCAAAATGCCGGAACTGGTCGCCTTCATGCACAGCATGATCGGCCTGGCAGCGGTGTTCATCGCCATTGCTGCCGTGGTTGAGCCGCAGTCGCTGGGCATCGTCAAGCAACTGGGCGACGCGATCCCGGCGGGTAACCGTCTGGAACTGTTCCTCGGCGCGGCGATTGGTGCCATCACCTTCTCCGGTTCGGTGATCGCCTTCGGCAAGCTCTCGGGCAAGTACAAGTTCCGTCTGTTTCAAGGCGCACCGGTACAGTTCAGCGGTCAGCACAAGCTCAACGCGGTGCTGGGTCTGGCGACACTGGCACTCGGTTTGACCTTTATGTTCACCGGCAACCTCACCGCGTTTGCGCTGATGCTGGCGCTGGCGTTCGTGATGGGCGTGCTGATCATCATCCCGATCGGCGGTGCCGACATGCCGGTGGTGGTGTCGATGCTCAACAGCTATTCGGGCTGGGCGGCAGCGGGTATCGGTTTCTCGCTGAACAACTCGATGCTGATCATTGCCGGCTCGCTCGTCGGTTCGAGCGGGGCGATCCTCTCGTACATCATGTGCAAGGCGATGAACCGTTCCTTCTTCAACGTATTGCTCGGTGGTTTCGGCAATACGGTTGACGCTGGCCCGGCCGGTGCAAAAGAAGCACGTCCGGTGAAATCCGGCTCGGCTGACGACGCGACGTTCCTGTTGACCAACGCCGACACCGTGATCATCGTTCCGGGCTACGGCCTGGCGGTAGCCCGTGCGCAGCATGCACTGAAAGAGCTGACCGAGAAGCTGACCCACCGTGGCGTGACCGTGAAATACGCGATCCACCCAGTGGCCGGGCGGATGCCGGGGCACATGAACGTACTGCTGGCCGAAGCCGAAGTGCCGTACGACCAAGTGTTCGAGATGGAAGACATCAACTCCGAGTTCGGTCAGGCCGATGTGGTGCTGGTGCTCGGCGCGAACGACGTGGTCAACCCGGCCGCCAAGAACGATCCGAAATCGCCGATTGCCGGTATGCCGATTCTCGAAGCGTTCAAGGCCAAGACCATCATCGTCAACAAGCGCTCGATGGCCAGCGGCTATGCCGGTCTGGACAACGAACTGTTCTACCTGGACAAGACCATGATGGTGTTCGGTGACGCGAAGAAAGTCATCGAAGACATGGTTAAAGCCGTCGAGTAACTTTCGCCTGCTGCACCAAACGCCCCGACCTGTCGGGGCGTTTTTGTTTGCGCAAACAGTCGGACAATATGCCGCGTTGTTGCAGATCCGGTAACGATGTTTTACTTGAAACCCGCGCAATAGACGCCTCTTTTGCGACCTTGGTAGCGGGACAGGCATCAGCCAAATTCACTAGACTGCGCATCCTGCTACTCGCTGCCCGAGATAAAAATACATGTACCGTGACCGTATTCGCCTGCCTTCGTTGTTGGACAAAGTGATGAGCGCCGCCGACGCTGCTGCTCTGATTGAGGACGGCATGACCGTCGGCATGAGCGGCTTCACCCGCGCCGGCGAAGCCAAGGCCGTCCCTCATGCACTGGCCGAGCGGGCCAAGGTCACGCCGCTGAAGATCAGCCTGATGACGGGCGCCAGCCTGGGCAATGACCTCGACAAGCGACTGACCGAAGCCGGCGTGCTGTCGCGGCGCATGCCGTTCCAGGTCGACAGCACCTTGCGCAAGGCGATCAACGCCGGGCAAGTGATGTTCATTGACCAGCATCTGTCGGAAACCGTCGAGCAACTGCGCAACCAGCAACTGAAGCTCCCGGACATCGCGGTCATCGAAGCCGTGGCCATCACCGAGCAGGGCCATATTGTGCCGACCACTTCGGTGGGCAACTCGGCGAGCTTCGCGATTTTCGCCAAACAGGTGATCGTCGAGATCAATCTGGCGCATAACGCCAACCTCGAAGGTCTGCACGACATCTATATCCCGACGTATCGTCCGACGCGTACGCCGATTCCGCTGGTGAAGGTCGACGACCGCATCGGTAGCACCGCGATCCCGATTCCACCGGAGAAGATCGTCGCCATCGTCATCACCCAGCAACCGGACTCACCGTCCACCGTTTCGTCGCCGGATGTCGACACCAACGCCATCGCCGATCACCTGATCACTTTCTTCAAGCAGGAAGTCGACGCCGGGCGCATGACCAACAAGCTCGGCCCGCTGCAGGCCGGGATTGGCAACATCGCCAACGCGGTGATGTGCGGCCTGATCGACTCGCCGTTTGAAGACCTGACCATGTACTCCGAAGTGCTGCAGGACTCGACGTTCGACCTGATCGATGCCGGCAAGCTCAGCTTCGCTTCGGGCAGCTCGATCACGCTGTCGGAGCGGCGCAACAGCGACGTGTTCGGCAACCTGGAGAAGTACAAGGACAAACTGGTGCTGCGTCCACAGGAAATCTCCAACCACCCGGAAGTCGTGCGGCGCCTGGGGATTATCGGCATCAACACGGCGCTGGAGTTCGACATCTACGGCAACGTCAACTCTACCCACGTCTGCGGCACGCGGATGATGAACGGCATCGGCGGCTCCGGCGATTTCGCGCGCAACGCGCATCTGGCGGTGTTCGTGACGAAGTCGATTGCCAAGGGCGGCGCGATTTCCAGCGTCGTGCCGATGGTCAGCCACGTTGACCATACCGAACATGATGTCGACATTCTGGTAACCGAAGTAGGCCTGGCGGATCTGCGAGGCCTGGCGCCTCGCGAGCGGGCCCGGATGATCATCGACAATTGTGTGCACCCGGACTTTCGCCAGGCGCTGGATGACTATTTCACCGCCGCCTGCGCAATTGGTGGTCACACCCCACACATCCTGCGTGAAGCGTTGAGCTGGCACATCAATCTGGAAGAAACCGGGCGGATGCTGGCCGTGTAATTCACACAGATGTTCCGTCGACGCAAACACAGTTTGCGTCGGCGGTATTCAGAAATCCTCGATACCGTCAAAAACTGTACTGCTGTACCGGTCTTTTCCTACAGCAAATACTCACACTTTCTGGCGAAACCGGCAAAAACGCACCACTTAAGTGCGGACAGGTACAGTTTGCCTAATTTCGACCCGTACACCATGATTAAACAGTTAACTGGTCACTCACAATACAGCTGAACTGTATCTAGTGAGACTAGGCAAACGAGAGGATCATGGGAACCAGTCAAACCACTACCTGATCCCGCCACAAGCGGAAGGATGTCAACCATGGAACGTACACTCAGTTCCGAACTGTTCTTCGAAGACAAAGCTGCAAAAACCCAGGCTTCCATGCCTTTGCGCGTTCTCGCCAACCTGATGTTGTGGCAGCGCCGCATCTCCAGCCGCCACCAATTGGCCCGTCTGGATTCGCGTCTGCTGGCTGACGCCGGTATCAGCGAAGCACAACGCTACGAAGAGCTGAGCAAGCCGTTCTGGCGCTAAACAGCGTCGCTGGCTCTGGTCGTTAGACCCACCGCCAGCAACCCGAATTGAATACAACAAAACCCGTCGTGGGAAACCACGACGGGTTTTGTCGTTCTGGTGGCATCAAAACCGCAGAGCAGACGCTTCGAGATCAAAACAAGTACAGTTTTTGATTTATGGATTTTCGTAGGTACAGTTAAAAGTGTTCCGCAGGAGCCAGTATTCTGACCACTGGGCGAATTGCGCGTACCAGCCTAATATCCATTCAGTACGTGGCGAATGCTGTGCCGATGGCGTCTGACTCCTCAGATACCGAGCCACCTCTCTATACGGTTTATCCACAGGAGTTATCCCATGACCCGTCTTCGCATGCTCAGCGCCGCTGCCCTGTTGGCCGTAGCTGCCAACGCCAGCGCTACCAGCTTCATCGTGACCACCGACTCGATTGTCGGCGCCCTGAAAGCCTCCTCCGACGCGACTTCTGACGTCACCTCTTCCTTCCGTGACGACAAGATCGTGCTCGCTGCCCGTGACGACGCAGCCAGCTTCGTCGCCAGCCAAGGCGACATCCGAGGCGTGAAACTGGAAAGCGCGCTGGATCACATCCGTCATCAGGCGCCACAATTGCAAGCCACCGACGCTCAGCTGGCCCAGGCCATTCTGACTATCTAAAGCAGTCGCGGCATGGCGGGGCACGCCGGTCGTGTCCCGATATTTCGGCGCTGGCTCTAGCCCGGGCGTTGCGCTAGCCTTACGGCTCGCCAACAGTTGCCGAGTCCCATGCCTTTTATTCAAAAAATCCTGATCCCTTGCGTATTGTTAACTGCTTGCTGGACGACCTCGGCTAACGCCTTCGACGTCTCCACGCAAAACGCCGTGGTGAGCGTCTGGGCGACCGGCATGGTGTCTTCCGCGCCGTTCGACCGTAAACTGCTGCTCGTCGCTCACGATGATGCGGCGGTATTTGTTGCCAGCGACGGTGAATTACGCGGCGCTCAACTGGAATCCGCACTGCACTACCTGCGTAAAACCCGGCCGAAACTTCATGCCAGCGACCTTGAACTGGCAGAGGCAATTCTCGTCCAATAGTTAACCCAGTCCCTTGTTAACTTTGCCCTTCGGAGTCGTTCCATGCGTAGCCCGCTGATTGCTGCCGCCCTTGGCCTGTTTTTGTTGGCCGACCTGGCCCAGGCGCACACCCTGGTAGCCACCAGTAACATCATCGTTCGTGCCTCCCAGCGCACCATCGATTTCACGTCCGATACCACCACGTCGATTCGCGACTCGAAAATCATCCGCGAAGCCCACGACGACGCCGCCAGCTTTGTCGCCAGCAACGGTGATATCCGTGGCGCACACCTGGAAGCCGCCCTCAACACCTTGCGCACACGCGTGCCGGAAGCTCGCGACGCCAGCGATCAGGTTCTCGCCGAAGCCATCCTCGCACTGTGAAGTCACTTGGCGCCTGGCTATTGGCCGGGGCGTTGTTGCTGCTTGGCAACAGCGCCCACGCCGGCCTGCAATTGCGGCTCAAGACCGACGGTCTGAGCCCCGCCCAGCAACAGGCCAGCCAGGCGCTGATCGATGAAGCCATGCAGGCGTTGCCGCCGAGTTTTGTCGAACGGCTGGATCGGCGCATCGATGTCGGCTGGACCGATGACATGCCCGGCAATGCCTATGGCCAGGCAACCCTGGTCGCCGAACTCGATCTGAACCGCAAATTGCTCGCCAGTCTCACCGACGGCAGCGCGGCCAAAGAGAAGACCCATCGCCCCCACGGCACTGTGCGCCAGGAACTGCTCGCCACGGTGCTGCACGAAATTACCCACATTTATGACCGCGCACGCCTCTGGCCAAACGCAGAACGCACGCTGATCCAGCGCTGCACCCGGCGCTTCAACAGTGCCGGGCTGATCGGCATTCCCGATGAGTGCCGTGGCCAGAACGGGCGCCGTTTCACCCTGAGTGATGACCCGCGATTGCTCGACCTCGCCGGCTGGCCGCAATACGTCGGCCGTCGCGGCGAGCGCGAGCAACACAACCGACAGATTGCCCGCAGCCCCGACCTGTACGAAATTTCCAGCCCCAAGGAGTTCGTCGCGGTCAACATGGAGTACTTCCTGCTCGACCCGAGCTACGCGTGCCGCCGCCCGGCGCTGTATCGCTACTACAAGGATCACTTCGGCTGGGCGCCACCGGCCCCGAATTCCTGCGCCAAGACCTTTGCGTTTCTGAACGCCGGCAACGACTTCGCCAAGCAACCATTGGGGCAAGTCGATCCGGAACGTGTCTACGCCGTCGATTACTTACTGGCCGAAGCCAATCAGAACTGGGTCAGCCGCTGGGGTCACAGCATGTTGCGTCTGGTGATCTGTGCACCGGGTCGCCCGCGCGGCCCGGATTGCCGGCTCGATCTGGATCAACATCTGGTGCTGTCCTACCGCGCCTTTGTGGGTGACGTGCAGCTGTCGAGTTGGGACGGACTGGTCGGCAAATACCCGTCGCGGCTGTTCGTCCTGCCGTTGGCGCAGGTGATCGACGAGTACACCAAGACCGAACTGCGCAGCCTCGCCTCGGTACCGCTGAATCTGTCGCGCAGCGAGATCGAAGGCGTGGTCGAACATGCCGCCGAGATGCATTGGAGCTATGACGGCAACTATTTCTTCCTGTCTAACAACTGCGCGGTGGAAGGCTTGAAACTGTTGCGCAGCGGCAGCAACAACGCGCAACTCACCGGCCTCGACAGCATCATGCCCAACGGTCTGCTGGAAGTGCTCAAGGGCCGCGGTCTGGCCGATACGAGCGTGCTGGATGATCCGAAAGAAGCGCTGCGTCTGGGCTATCGCTTCGACTCGTTCCGCGATCGCTACCAGGCGATGTTCGATGTGCTGAAGAAGCAACTGCCGATCAAACAGAACACTGTCGAGGAGTGGCTTTCGCTGTCGGCTGAAGAACGCCGCGAATGGTTCGATCGCGCCGACCTGCGCACCAGCGCCGCGCTGTTGCTGCTGGAGCAGGCCAGTTTCCGGCGCCAGTTGTTGCTCGCGCAGGACGAGGTCAAACAGCGTTACCTCGGTGCACGAGAACTGGAAAATGGCGGAATGGACAAGGCCAATGCGACCTTGCAGGAAATCCTCGCCAACAGTGGGTTCCTCAGTCGTCCAGCGGAACTGCTGGATTCGAAAGGCTACGGTTTGCCGCAACCCAGCGAGTTCAGCCGACTGGAAGCGGAAAGCAGCCAGCGGCAGAAGAAGCTGCTGTTACTCAGCGGCGATCTGGACAAGGAAGTGCGTAAGTTGCTGGAACCCAAGCGCGCCGCCGAAATTGCCGCCAGTGAGGCCAACGTGAAACAGATCGGCGAGCACTTGCGCAAATTGCACAAGGCGTCCGGCGGGCTGGAGCTGCCGTAAAGGCAAAAGATCGCAGCCCCCGGCAATTCCTACAGAAGTCACATGTAGGCGCTGCCGCGGGCTGCGATCTTTGACTGACTAACGATTAATCCGGAACCTCGGTGCCCAAGCACTCATTCCTGTGAATCAGGAACTCTACCTTTAGCTGGCGCGAGCCTTCCGCACGCCCTCTGCCAGTGCCGAGCACAGGCTCAATACACCGTCGATGGCCTGATCCGGCGTCTGGGCATTGGCGATGTGATCGATCAACGCCGAACCCACCACAACCCCGTCAGCCAGACGCGCAATCGCGGCGGCCTGCTCTGGCGTGCGGATACCGAAACCAATGCTGATCGGCAGATCGGTGTGGCGGCGCAGACGAGTGACCGCCTCTTCGACGTGCTCCAGCGTCGCGGCGCCGGCACCGGTGACACCGGCAACAGACACGTAGTACACAAAACCGGAACTGCCGTTGAGAACCTTCGGCAAACGCGCGTCGTCGGTGGTCGGCGTAGTCAGACGGATGAAATCCAGACCGGCAGCCTGCGCCGGGTCGCACAGTTCTTCGTTGTGCTCCGGCGGCATGTCGACAACGATCAGGCCGTCGACGCCGGCCTCTTTGGCCTGCGCAATGAAATGCTCGACACCAAACTTGTGGATCGGGTTGTAGTAGCCCATCAGCACCAGCGGTGTGTCGCTGTTGTCTTCGCGGAACTCGCGAACCATTTGCAGGGTTTTCAGCAGGTTCTGCTTGGCGCCCAAGGCGCGGATGTTCGCCAGTTGAATCGCCGGGCCGTCAGCCATCGGATCGGTGAACGGCATGCCCAACTCAATCACGTCGGCGCCGGCCTTCGGCAAGCCTTTGAGGATCGCCAGCGAAGTGTCGTAATCCGGATCACCGGCGGTGACGAAGGTCACCAGCGCGGCGCGATTCTGTTGTTTGAGTTCGGCAAAACGGGTTTGCAGGCGGCTCATCAGTGTTTCTCCTGCTTGGACTGTTCCATATGATGCATAACGGTCTGCATGTCTTTGTCGCCACGGCCCGAAAGGTTGATCACCATCAGGTGATCCTTGGGCAGGGTCGGTGCGCGTTTGAATACTTCGGCCAGCGCGTGGGCGCTTTCCAGGGCAGGAATAATCCCTTCCAGGCGGCAGCATTTGTGGAATGCGTCGAGGGCTTCGTCGTCGGTCACCGAGGTGTACTGGACGCGGCCGATGTCATGCAACCAGGCGTGTTCGGGACCGATACCCGGGTAATCGAGGCCGGCGGAAATCGAGTGAGCGTCGATGATCTGGCCGTCATCGTCCTGCAACAGGAAAGTACGGTTGCCGTGCAACACACCCGGTACGCCGCCATTCAGGCTGGCCGCGTGCTTGCCGGTTTCAATGCCGTAGCCGGCCGCCTCAACACCGATAATCTCAACGCTTTTGTCATCAAGGAACGGGTGGAACAGGCCCATGGCGTTGGAGCCGCCGCCGATGCACGCGACCAGGCTGTCCGGCAGACGACCTTCCTGCGCTTGCAGTTGGTCACGGGTTTCCTTGCCGATCACGGCCTGGAAGTCGCGAACCATCGCTGGATACGGGTGCGGGCCAGCCACGGTGCCGATCAGGTAGAAGGTGCTGTCGACATTGGTCACCCAGTCACGCAGCGCTTCGTTCATCGCATCTTTCAGGGTGCCAGTGCCGGCCACTACCGGGATCACTTCGGCGCCCAGCAACTTCATGCGAAACACGTTGGCCTGTTGGCGTTCGATGTCGGTGGTGCCCATGTAGATCACGCAGTCCAGACCGAAACGTGCGGCCACGGTGGCAGTCGCCACGCCGTGCATGCCAGCGCCCGTCTCGGCGATGATGCGTTTTTTGCCCATGCGCCGCGCCAGCAGAATCTGGCCGATGCAGTTATTGATCTTGTGCGCGCCGGTGTGGTTCAGCTCTTCGCGCTTGAGGTAGATCTTGGCGCCACCACAGAACTCGGTCAGACGCTCTGCGTAATACAGCGGGCTCGGACGTCCGACGTAGTCGCGCTGGAAGTAGGCCAATTCTTCTTTAAAGGCAGGGTCTTCCTTGGCTGTCTCGTATTCGCGGGCCAGCTCGAGGATCAACGGCATCAGGGTTTCAGCCACATAGCGGCCACCGAACGAGCCAAACAGGCCGTTGGCGTCAGGGCCATTACGCAGATCGGAAGTGTTCGAAGTCTGGGTCATGTTTTGCTCCAGGAGAATCGGAAATGACGTAAGAAGACAATGACGCCCACTCTACCCCTGACCTTCTATGCTGAAAACCGATAAGATCGCCGCAACCTGTCAGGAAAACTCACATATACCATGAGCCACGACCTTCCCCCGCTCAACGCTTTGCGCGCCTTCGAAGCCACTGCCAGGCTGAACAGCGTCAGCCAAGCCGCCGAACAACTGCACGTGACCCATGGCGCGGTCAGCCGCCAGCTCAAGGTGCTCGAAGAACACCTTGGCGTCAGCCTGTTCGTCAAGGATGGGCGCGGCTTGAAACTCACAGATGCCGGTGTGCGTTTACGCGATGCCAGCGGCGAGGCGTTTGATCGCTTGCGCAGTGTTTGTGCCGAGCTGACGCAACGTACAGCCGATGCGCCGTTCGTGCTCGGCTGCTCGGGAAGCTTGCTGGCGCGTTGGTTCATCCCGCGACTGGGAAGACTGAATGCCGATCTGCCGGATTTGCGCCTGCATTTGTCGGCGGGTGAAGGCGATCTCGACCCGAGGCGACCGGGACTGGACGCGTTACTGCTGTTCGCAGAACCACCCTGGCCTGCAGACATGCAGGTCTATGAACTGGCCGCAGAACGCATCGGCCCCGTCATGAGCCCGTTGTTCAACGGATATCAACGCCTGCAAACGGCGCCCGCCTCCGCGCTGCTCGACGAACCCTTGCTGCACACGACATCGCGGCCGCAAGCCTGGCCGAGCTGGGCACAGCAAAATCACCTCGACGCCAAGGCGTTGAAGCTCGGGCAAGGTTTTGAGCATTTGTATTATTTGCTGGAAGCCGCAGTGGCGGGCCTTGGCGTGGCTATCGCGCCGGAGCCGCTGGTCACCGAAGACTTGAAGGCCGGGCGCCTGGTTGCGCCGTGGGGCTTCTGCGAAACCCCGGCGCAACTGGCGTTGTGGCTACCCAAGCGCGCCGCGGATGGGCGCGCTCGGCAACTGGCGCAATGGCTCAAACAAGAGCTGCGCCAGCCGGATCACTCGCCGCGCTTGAACAGCAAGTAAGCGGCCAGCAGACCCAAAGCACCCACCGCAACACCGGCGGTGGTCCATGGATGTTCCTGCGCGTAATCGCGGGTGGCGATCCCGGTCTCGCGGGTCTTCACTTTGACTTCTTCGTAGGCATCGCTAAGCAGGTGACGCGAATGTTTCAGCGCACTTTCGGCATTGCTTTTCAGCGCCTTGAGGGTCTTGCGCGACTCGTCGGAAGCGTCGTCCTTCAGGCCTTCCAACGACTTGAGCAGACTCTCGATCTCCGCTTCCATGCTTTGCAATGAGGCTTTACGTAAAGAGGTGTTGGCCATGGTGGCTCTCCTGCATTGGTGATGAGTGGCGTGTGTTGGTTGGGACTTCAGCGGATTGAGAAAGTGCAGAAATTCTGAACTTCGCTTGCGCAACGGCGCCGAAATCAACAGTGCAAATTCACTGCTAGTCTCAATTCCACATCCCAAGGAGATCACCATGACTGACCACCACACGTACAAGAAAGTCGAACTGGTCGGCTCGTCCCCAACCAGCATCGAAGACGCCATCAACAACGCGTTGGCAGAAGCCAACAAAAGCATCAAGCATCTGGAGTGGTTTGAAGTGACCGAGACGCGCGGCCACATCAAGGACGGTAAAGCTGCGCACTTTCAGGTGACACTGAAAGTCGGGTTCCGCATCGCCAGTAGCTGAGTTTGGTCTACGCTTCTGAACTTGCGCGCTGGCCGAGTGCCATAGGAATGGCAAAGCGCTACAAGGTGGGCACATCGGGTGAATAACCCGTTGCCCGCCTCTTTTAATCCGACCAGGGAGTGCGACCGATGAAGAAGTTCATGTTGGCAGTAGGTTTGTTGAGCCTTGCGGGTGGTGCATTTGCAGCCGGCAAGCCTTGTGAAGATCTGAAGGCAGAGATTGCGGCGAAACTGGATGCCAAGGGCGTTTCCGGGTATTCGCTGGAGATCGTCGACAAGGGTGCCGCGGCTGGCGGCGATGTCGTCGGCAGCTGTGAAGGTGGCACCAAGGACATTGTCTACAAACGCGGTTGATTGCGCCTGAAATGCAAAGGCCGACGCGAATGCGTCGGCTTTTTTGTGTCTGCAGGGTACGGCTTGATGAATGGCTGGGCCCCGATCCAGCCCCTCACCCAAGGGAGAGGGGGCGGATTTGCGCGAGATTCAAGGGCTGGACTCGACTCGGTTTCTCAAGTCGATGTCCATCGCCCGAGCGCCTCGGTCAGTCCCCGCTCCCTCCGGGGGCGGGTTAGGGCTCTCTAGCCCTTCATCACCTGCGCCAGCAACTCGTATGAACGCACGCGATCGGCATGTTCATACAAGTCAGAGGTAAAGATCAGCTCATCAGCCTCGGTTTGCTCAATCAGCACCTGCAGTTTCGCGCGGATTTTCGCCGGGCTGCCGACCATTGCCAGCCCCAGGAAATCTCCCACCGCTTCACGTTCATGGGGCAGCCACAGGCCATCCATGGTTTTTACCGGTGGGCGCTGCACCAGGCTTTGCCCACGCATCAACGCGAGGATTCGCTGGTACACCGAAGTCGCCAGGTAATCGGCTTGTTCATCAGTGTCCGCCGCCACCAGCGGCACACCGAGCATCACGTACGGCTTGTCGAGCACCGCCGACGGCTTGAAGTGACTGCGGTAGACGCGGATGGCCTCGTGCATGAAGCGCGGAGCGAAATGCGAGGCGAAGGCGTAGGGCAAACCGCGCTCGCCGGCCAGTTGCGCACTGAACAGGCTGGAACCGAGCAGCCAGATCGGCACATTGGTGCCGGTGCCGGGCATCGCGATCACCCGTTGATCCGGGGTGCGCGGGCCGAGATAACGCACCAGTTCGGCAACATCTTCCGGGAAGTCGTCAGCACTGCCGGAACGCTCACGGCGAAGCGCGCGGGCAGTCATTTGATCGGAACCCGGCGCCCGGCCCAAACCGAGGTCGATCCGACCCGGATACAGGCTTTCCAGCGTGCCGAACTGTTCGGCGATCACCAGGGGCGCATGGTTAGGCAGCATTACCCCGCCAGAGCCGACGCGGATGGTCGAGGTACCGCCCGCCAGATAACCGAGCAGCACCGAGGTGGCGGAACTGGCGATGCCGTCCATGTTGTGGTGTTCAGCCACCCAGAACCGCGTGTAACCGAATTTCTCGGCGTGCTGCGCCAGGTCCAGCGAATTGCGCAGCGACTGCGCCGGGCTGCCGTTCTCGCGCACGGGCACCAGATCGAGGGTGGAAAATTTTACGTCGGACAGTTGCTTCATAAACCTGCGTCTCCGAGTGAGGAGGCAGGTTCTTCTCGCAAACGAAAACCTGCCGAATCCATAAGCGTGTTCTATGCAATGAGGGCATATACCCGAGTTTCAATAGGAGGAAGAAAAATCCTACTAAAAAAGTCAACGATTCAGATAGGCTGAACTTTGTCCCGACGTCTATCCTCAGAAGCCTTGCAAGCAAAAACCACGAAGGCGCGGCGTCCCGCGCCAGATCTTGAGGAGGCAGACATGGCTATCGTGAAGAAAGCATCCGCACATTGGGAAGGTGATCTGAAAACCGGCATCGGCTCGATTTCCACCGAAACCGGCGTCCTCAGAGAAGCACCCTACGGCTTCAAGGCGCGCTTCGAGGGCGGCAAAGGCACCAACCCGGAAGAACTGATCGGCGCGGCGCATGCCGGCTGTTTCTCCATGGCGTTTTCGATGATTCTCGGCGATGCCGGCCTCAAGGCCGACAGCATCGACACCCAGGCTGAAGTCACGCTTGATCAGGTTGAGGGCGGTTTTGCGATCTCTGCGGTGAAGCTGATTCTCAAGGCGAAAATCCCGGGCGCGACCCAAGAGCAGTTTGAAGAGCTCAGCAACAAAGCCAAAGAAGGATGCCCGGTGTCCAAGGTGTTGAATGCGAAGATTACCCTTGAGGCTTCGCTGGTCAGCTGATGTTCCAAGGCTGATTCTGGCGTTGGCAGTGCCAACGCCTTCGCGAGCAAGCTCGTTCCCACAGGTTATTTGAACGCCACAAAACCCTGTGGGAGCGAGCTTGCTCGCGAAGGCGATCTGGAAAACAGCACAGAGGCAAAGGCTGATCAAAGTTTGTGAGCGAAGTCAGAACTCGCGTTTCAAAAATGTGGTCGTATACGTGACAGCAGCTTCAGCGCACGCCCGTGCGCGCTGCCTCAAGGAGCTTCACTCATGAAACGTATTGGCTTGGCGATTCTCTGCAGTGCACTGGCCACCTCCGCTTTTGCCGCACCTAAAGACTGCGAAGAACTCCGCAAAGAGATCGAAATCAAGATTCAGGCTAAAGCGGTGCCGTCCTACACGCTGGAAATCGTCAGCAAGGAAGAGGGCGACAAGCACGACATTGCCATGGTCGTTGGCTCGTGTGAAAACGGCACCAAATCGATCGTCTATCAGAAGAACAACGACTGAAGTCGCTCAAGGTACGCAATTAATCTGCCGTTCCTTGGCAACGATCTGCCCCTGGCGATTGATCAACCGGGCGCTTGGCGTGAAGGCCAGCGACCGTGCCTCCAGCCGATAACGTTGCCCGGCCTCGAAATCATCGTAACGCACGGTCATGTAACAGAGCCGCTCCTGCGGATCGGTGTCCATACCCTGACCGCCGCCAAACACCTCGAAATCAAAACGCACCCTCAGTTCGTGACTCCCCGGCGTGACCTGGAAAAAACGTCCGTCGGTCATCCTTTGCTTGTCCACTCGATCGGCCATTAACACCTTGCCACCAGGAGTGGGCATGGCAAAGTCGACCCAGGCCATGGTGGGATCGACCGCCGGCATCGGGCTCTGGCAGCCGGCAACCACACTTGCTGCAAGCAACAGCGTCAACCTGCGCATGATCAATGTCCTTTGGATGAGACCGCCAGAATAGCGCCGATCAGGTTTTCTGACAGCCCGCCGGCGTACCCTGTCCGACGACTTTGCGCTGCTCGTCATAGAGTTTCGCCCACGGGCGGAAACCGATACTGCCGGCCTGCAACTGATAACGCTGACCGGCGTTGAAGTCCTTGAATTTCACGCTCAACTGGCAATCACGCCAGAGCGGCTCGGCGTCCGGACCGATATTGGTCGCCTCGACCGGGAATTGATAACGCACCTTCAGTTCATGACTGCCGGGCTGCACCTCGAAATAACGTTTGTCGACAGCAGCCTTGCTATCGACTTGCAGCGCCTGTAGCGCCGTGTCCTGCTGCCGGGCATCGAGATCGATCCAGGCTTGCGAAGGGTCCGGATCGGGCATTCCGAATCCGGCACAACCGGCCAGCGTCAGCAGGCCTCCTGTCAGCATCAACATGCGCATAGCGAAGCTCCAATGGGCGGGATAGTCTTGCGGGCAGACTTTCCAGAGGGTTTCTTATTTTGATCAGGCCGCTTCCAAGCCATCGGTTACTTGATCGCGTTTTTCGGATTTTGTTTCCGGGTGTGATGCTTTTGTTGCTCAACGGTTGTGCGAGCGTCAGCTATTACAGCCAGCTGGCCAGCGGTCAGTGGCAATTGCTGCAGGCCCGCGAACCGGTCGCCAACGTGATTGCCGACCCGAGCCGCGATGCGAAATTACGCACACACCTGGCCCAGTCGCAGCAGGCCCGGGCTTTTGCCAGCGAGCACCTGCATCTGCCGGACAACCAGAGTTATCGCCTGTACGCCGACATTGGCCGGCCTTTCGTGGTGTGGAATGTGTTCGCTACCACAGAGTTTTCCCTGACCCCGCAAAACCACTGTTTCCCGATTGCCGGGTGCGTGGCCTATCGCGGTTATTACAGCCAGAGCGCCGCGCGGGGTGAAGCTGCGATTCAGCGCTTGCAGGGCATGGACGTGTCGATTGGTGGTGTCGAGGCCTATTCGACGCTGGGCTGGTTCAACGACCCGATCCTCAATTCGATGATGGGCTGGGGCGACGAACGCCTGGCCACGCTGATCTTCCATGAACTGGCGCATCAGCAGTTCTATGTGAAGGACGACACCGAGTTCAACGAGTCGTTTGCCACGTTTGTCGAGCAGGAAGGTACTCGGCAATGGCGGGCGTTTCGCGGATTGCCGGCGGATACCCACTCCCGACTCAAGCAGCGTGATCAGTTCATTGCGTTGGTACTTGCTACGCGCTCGCGGCTGGAGACGTTGTATGCACAGCCGCTGCCCGTCGAGCAGATGCGCGAGCGCAAAGCAGCCGAGTTCGAGCAGTTTCGCCGGGATTACCGGGTGATGCGGGACAGTCAGTGGGCCGGGGACAAGCGTTATGACGCCTGGGTGAATACGCCGCTCAACAATGCGCGGCTGCTGCCCTTCGGGCTATATGACCAATGGGTGCCGGCGTTAGCGGCGTTGTTCAGCCAGGTTGGGGGGGATTGGCTGAGGTTTTATGTTGAGGTGCGAAGGTTGGGTGGTCTGCCGGTGGAGGAGCGAAAGGCAGCATTGAAAGCCTTGGCAGACTCGCAGATTTCGGGCGGCTGAAAGGCCTCTTCGCGAGCAAGCTCGCTCCCACAGGAGGTTTGTATCGTATGCAAGTCTAATGTGGGAGCGAGCTTGCTCGCGAAGGCAATCAGATCAGCGCTGCAAAAATGCCTGATGCAACTCGGCCAGCGTTTCAAAGTGATAAGCCGGCGCCTCGGCATTCAACTCTTCAAAGCTGCCAAAGCCATAACCCACCGCCGCCGCGTCCAGACCATTGCTGCGCGCGCCAATCAGGTCGTGCTTGCGATCGCCGATCATCAAGGTGTTCGCCGGGTCCAGCCTTTCTTCCGCGAGCAGGTGCGCAATCAGCTCAACCTTGTTGGTCCGCGTGCCATCCAGCTCACTGCCGTAGATCACCTTGAAGTGCCGGGCAAAGTCGAAGTGCCGGGCAATCTCGCGGGCGAAAACCCAGGGTTTGGACGTCGCGATGTAGAGCTGCCGACCTTGGCCACTGAGGGTTTCCAGCAGCGGCGTGACGCCCTCGAACACGCGGTTTTCATACAGACCGGTGACCTTGAAGCGCTCGCGATAGAAATTCACCGCCTCCCACGCCTTCGCTTCATCAAAGTCGTAAAACTGCATGAATGCCTGCAACAGCGGCGGGCCGATGAAGTGCTCAAGCTTGGTCAGGTCTGGCTCATCAATGCCAAGTTTGCTCAGCGCGAACTGGATGGAACGGGTGATGCCCTCACGCGGATCGGTCAGGGTGCCATCGAGGTCGAACAGTACGGTCTGGTAATGCATGAATATTCCTGAGCAGTCGCGAATTCGATTCAGAGTGTGTCGTAGCCTTCGGCCAGGTGCAGGTCCTTGAGCTTCACGTAGTTCGCCGCGCTGTAGGTGAAGAAGGCGTTTTCCTTGTCGGTCAGCGCCCGGACCTGTTTCACCGGGCTTCCCACGTAAAGGAAGCCGCTGTGCAGACGCTTACCCGGCGGCACCAGGCTGCCAGCGCCGATGATCACGTCGTCTTCGACCACCGCGCCGTCCATGACGATGCTGCCCATGCCGATCAGCACGCGGCTGCCGACGGTGCAGCCATGCAGCATGACTTTATGGGCGATGGTCACATCATCGCCGATCAACAACGGGAAGCCATCGGGGTTGAACGGGCCGGCGTGGGTAATGTGCAACACGCAGCCATCCTGCACGCTGGTGCGGGCACCGATGCGGATGCGGTGCATGTCGCCGCGGATCACGGTCAGCGGCCAGACGGAGCTGTCTTCGCCGATTTCGACGTCGCCGATCACCACCGCGGAGCCGTCGACAAAGGCGCCTTTGCTCAACTGCGGGGTATGGTTCTGGTATTTGCGAAGGGACACGATTAGTTCTCTCTCTGTCGCCGATAGCTGCGGTGAGTGTCGATTGTAATTAAGATGGGCGCATGTTTCTTCCAGCCAAGGTGCCAACCGTGAGCGTGAACAACCCTCTTCTGCAGTCCTACGACCTGCCGCCGTTCTCCACGATCCGTGCCGAACACGTCTTGCCAGCCATCGAAACCATCCTGGCCGACAACCGCGCCGCCATCGCCGAGATCCTCAAGAGCCAAGGCCACAACCCTACCTGGGCCGGCCTGGTATTGGCGATGGACGAACTCAATGATCGCCTCGGCGCAGCCTGGAGTCCGGTCAGCCACCTCAATGCTGTGTGCAACAGCGCCGAATTGCGTGAAGCCTACGAGTCGTGCCTGCCAGCATTGAGCGCCTACTCCACCGAGATGGGCCAGAACCGCGAACTGTTCCAGGCTTTCGAAGCATTGGCCAACAGCCCGGAAGCCGCCGGTTTCGACGTCGCGCAAAAAACGATCCTGGAACATGCCCTGCGTGACTTCCGTCTGTCGGGTATCGACCTGCCGGAAGCTGAACAGAAGCGCTACGCCGAAGTGCAAAGCAAGCTGTCCGAGCTGGGCAGCCGTTTCTCCAACCAGTTGCTCGATGCCACTCAAGCGTGGACCAAGCACATCACCGACGAAGCCGTCCTCGCCGGCCTGACCGATTCGGCCAAGGCGCAAATGGCTGCCGCGGCCCAGGCCAAGGACCTCGATGGCTGGTTGATCACCCTGGAATTCCCAAGCTACTACGCGGTAATGACTTACGCCCAGGACCGTGCGCTGCGCGAAGAAGTCTACGCCGCCTACTGCACCCGCGCCTCGGATCAAGGCCCGAACGCCGGTCAGAACGACAACGGTCCGGTGATGGAAGAAATTCTCGACCTGCGTCAGGAGCTGGCAAAACTCTTGGGCTTCGCCAGTTTCTCCGAGTTGAGCCTTGCTACCAAAATGGCCGAGTCCAGCGATCAGGTGCTGAGCTTCCTTCGCGATCTGGCCAAACGCAGCAAGCCGTTCGCCGCCCAAGATCTGCAGCAACTGCGCGCCTACGCCGCCGAGCAGGGTTGCGCTGATCTGCAAAGCTGGGATGTGGGTTTCTACGGCGAAAAACTTCGCGAACAACGCTACAGCGTCGCCCAGGAAACCCTGCGCGCCTACTTCCCGATCGACAAGGTTCTCGGTGGTCTGTTCGCCATCGTCCAGCGTCTGTACGGCATCGAGATCGCCGAGCAGAAAGGCTTCGACACCTGGCACCCGGATGTTCGCCTGTTCGAAATCAAGGAAAACGGCCAGCACGTCGGCCGCTTCTTCTTCGATCTGTATGCCCGCGCCAACAAGCGTGGCGGTGCGTGGATGGACGGCGCCCGCGACCGTCGCCGTACTGTCGACGGCGTGCTGCAAAGCCCGGTGGCCAATCTGGTGTGCAACTTCACCCCGGCCGACAGCGGCAAGCCTGCGCTGCTGACCCACGATGAAGTGACCACGCTGTTCCACGAATTCGGCCACGGCCTGCATCACCTGCTGACCCGCGTCGAGCATGCCGGCGTGTCGGGCATCAACGGCGTGGCGTGGGATGCGGTCGAGCTGCCGAGCCAGTTCATGGAAAACTGGTGCTGGGAGCCGGAAGGCCTCGCGCTGATTTCCGGTCACTACGAAACCGGCGAAGCGCTGCCTCAGGACCTGCTGGAAAAAATGCTCGCGGCGAAGAACTTCCAGTCCGGCCTGATGATGGTGCGTCAGCTGGAGTTCTCGCTGTTCGATTTCGAACTGCATGCCACTCACGGTGATGGCCGCAGCCCGCTGCAAGTGCTCGAAGGCGTGCGTGACGAGGTGTCGGTGATGCGTCCTCCGACCTACAACCGCTTCCCCAACAGCTTCGCGCACATCTTCGCCGGCGGTTACGCGGCGGGTTACTACAGCTACAAGTGGGCGGAAGTGCTGTCGGCCGATGCGTTCTCGAAATTCGAAGAAGACGGTGTGCTCAACGCTGAAACCGGTCGCGCCTTCCGCGAAGCGATTCTGGCGCGCGGCGGCTCGCAAGCGCCGATGGTGCTGTTCGTCGACTTCCGTGGCCGTGAGCCATCGATTGACGCACTGTTGCGTCATAGCGGCCTGACCGAGGGCGCGGCAGCATGAGTGAGGGGCCAGTGATCACCAAAAAACGCTTTATCGCCGGGGCTGTCTGCCCGGCGTGCAGCGAGCCGGACAGACTGATGATGTGGAACGAGGACACCGTGCCCCACCGCGAATGCGTGGCCTGCGGTTACTCCGACACGCTGAACGAGCAAGGGCTGTCGGTTCCAAAAGAGCTGGGCACGCGGGTCAACACCAGCGCGCTGAAACCGCCAGCGGACAAGAAAGTCCAGGCAGTGCAGTTTTTCCCTAATCCGAAACTTGCGAAAAAGCCTGACGAGCCACATTGAGTCAGTACCACCTTCCACCGATCAGCGGTGGAAGGTGGTAACTATCTACCGCCCTTCCCCTGCGCTTCCTGCCTAGGCTGGCCCTTTCAGCCAACCCTCAAGGAAGACGTCATGCCTGACACCAATCCGCTTTTACGACACTGGTCATTGCCCCCGTGGTCGGACATTCGCGCCGAGCATCTGCTGCCCGCCATTAACGCAATCGTTGCCGAAAACCAGCAGATCATTGCTCACGTGATCGCCAGCCAGACAGAGCATCCAAACTGGGATGATCTGGTGGTGGCCATCGATTCGGCCGATGCGCGCCTGACCGAAGCAGTGGGCATTATCGACACGCTATCGACGGTCAAATCCGACGACGCCGACTGGCTCAGGGAAAGCGCGTTGAGCAGCCTCGCTGCAGGCCGGTACATAGATGACAAAACCGCCAATCTCGAGTTGTACCGTACCTATCAACGCCTGGCACAGAGTGCGGTTGCCGCCAGTTTCGATGATCAACGCAAAGCCTCGCTGGCGAAGATTCTGCGCAGTTTCCGTTTGTCCGGTATCGAACTGCAGCCCGCGCAACAGCAAAAACTTGCCCGCCTGAACCGGGATATCCGCAATCTGGAGCAGTTGTTTCAAAGCAATCTGGAACTGGCCAACGCCGCGTGGAGCAAGCGAATCAACGACATCACACTACTTCAAGGCCTGTCTGCCGAGGTACAGGCACGACTGGCCCTCAAGGCGAAAACGGCTGGACACAGCGGCTGGCTGCTCACGCTGGATCAGAACACCTATCGACAACTCATGACTCATGCGCAAAACCGCGCGCTGCGTGAAGAGTACTTCACGGCCTGGATCAACCGCGCCTCTGATCAAGGTCCGCAGGCAGAAAAACTCGACAACGATCCGGTCCTGTCGGTGCTGGTCGCGTTGCGCCACGAAAAAGCTCAACTATTGGGTTTCGAGAATTTCGTCGAGTTGCGCCTGGCAGACCGTATGGCCACGTCCCCCACGCAAGTCAGTGCGTTTATCCGCCAGCAAGTCGTACTGAATACGCCACATCTGCTGAGCGATACGCAGGCGTTGAAAGCCTTTGCGCTCACCCTGGGGTATGCAGATATCCAGCCGTGGGATGAGGAATTTCTGGCCGAGCAATTACGCCTGCAGCAGTTGAACGGGGCGCTAAAAGGCTTGCGTCAGTATTTTTCGCTTGATGACACGCTGCGCAAACTCTGCCGGTTCTGCGAGCACTTGTTTGGCATCACCATCGTCGAGCAGACAGCACTCAGCCACTGGCATGACAGCGTCCGGCTGTTGGATGTCAGCGAGCACGGGCAAGTGATCGGGCACCTCTACGTTGACCCTTTCCACCGTGAAGACGCCACGGACTTTGCGTTCACCTCCGTGCTACGTATTCGCAGCATCAATGCCGAGGGGCGACCAGCGCTGCCGATCGCTTGCCTCAATTGCAATTTCCCGCCTGCCACCGAAGCGCACCCGTGCCTGCTCTCCCACGAAAACCTGCGGGTGCTGTTTCACGAGTTCGGCCATTGTTTGCAGCATGTGCTGACGCGTTCGCCCCATCGCAACCTCGCGGGGATCTCTCAACTGGGACGCGACACGGCGGAATTCGCCGGGCAGCTGTTCGAGCATTGGTGTCAGTCTCCAGACTTTCTGCTGTGGCTGGGGGCGCATTACCAGAGCGGCGAACGTCTGACGGCGGCGCGAGTCAACACCGCACTGGCTGCGCTTGGCGCCCAGACCAGTCGATCAACCGCCATGTTGCTGCTGACGGCGTTGTTTGATCTGGAGTTGCACCGCAGTCAGGGTGATGGCCGCACCATCGAACAGGTTTTCGAGGATGTCCAACGCGAGATGTCGCACCTGCGACTGTCGGGTTATCATCGTTTCGCCTTTGGCTTTGATTACCTGGTGACCGGTTACGAAGCGTCAGTCTATGCCTACAAGTGGTCAGGGGTACTGGCGACCGAAGCGTTCAAGCGGTTCCAGCGGGACGGGGTTTTCGACCCGCAAACGGGCCGCGCTTTTCGCGAGGCGTTCTTTGCCCCTGGCGACTCAGGCTCGCTGCTGACCGCGCTGGAAGCCTTTCTCGGCCAACCGGTCGACACGCCACTCTTTGCAGCCACCACCGATTGATCACTTCAGATTAACCGTTTGAAACCAGCTCTTCAGCGAACAGGTCGCAAACGCGCTGGTGCTGCAATCACCATTGGCCAGCGCGGTACGCAGTTTGTCGACATCAGCCTGCATCACATAGCGCACGCTGTCGTGGAAGTGGCCGCTTTCCCCAAAACCACCTTGGGTCATCTCGTTCAGAGCGTCCTCTTTGCTCCAGCCTTGCACCACTAAGCGGTACATCGCGGCCATTAGCCCGGTGCGGTCGGAGCCGTGCTTGCAGTGCATCAACACCGGGCCACTGGCCTCGGCTTCCTGAATCGCACGCAGGGTCTTGAGCACATCACTGTCGTCGACGTGGTTGGTGCGATACGGTAATTGCACTTGATGAATGCCGGGCGTGGACAGCCAGTTGCTATCGGCTTCGGGCAGGAAGTTGATGACCGTGGCCACTTTCAGACTCTTCAATAACGGCACGGCACCGTCATCGGGCAACGCGCTGCGGTACAGCGTTGGCGACATCTGGAACAGGTTGTATTGCACTTCAATCGGCTGCGCCCATTCCGCAGGACGAAGGGCCGCAGGCTCGGCAGCCTGTGCCGGCAACACCTGCAAGAGCATGACAAGCGACAAGCCCACAGCAGGAAAAAGATGCACTCGGGACATGCTGGATTAACCGTATCGGGATTTTCAGTGACAGGAGCCTCAGCGTCGCGGTTTGGCGGTCAAAGCCCCGTGAGCCGGGTGTCAAAGAAGCGTGAATCGGCATTCTTCCCTCAACTCTCACCCTGCAATTCCAGTCTTTTTTGCGCCTTATCGACTCATTCAGATGCTTAGCCTGCTACCATTTGTCACATCTTGTTGCAGACGCCCTCCCCTTTTACGGGTCAAACCGGCCACGTCGCGACAGCAAATCCTATAGCCGTTCGCAGAAACGGTTGACCAATCTTGATGCCTGATGAGGTGCAACCCAATGTCTGATGAGAATCGAGACAACCCGCGGCGTGATTTTCTACGCAAATCTCTGACCCTGATTCCAGTGGTCACCCTCGCCGGCACCGGTTTGGGCAGCAGTGTCCTGCATGCCTCGCCTCAAGCCGCACCGGCCACACCCGCAGCGCCACCGACTCGCGCTGACGCGGGCGTTTATCAGCCGAGCTATTTCACCGCCGAGGAATGGGCCTTCATCAATGCCGCCGTGGCGCAGTTGATTCCTGCCGATGCTCAAGGCCCAGGCGCGATCGAAGCCGGTGTGCCGGAATACATCGACCGCCAGATGAACACGCCGTATGCCGCTGGCGCCCTGTGGTACATGCAAGGACCGTTCAACGCCGACGCTGCGCCGGAGATGGGCTGGCAGAGCAAATTGGTCCCGAAAGAGATCTATCGCCTCGGCATCGCCGCCACGGATCAGTGGACAAAAGCCCTCAACGGTAAAACATTTGCCGAGCAAGACAGCGCTACCCGAGACGATTTGCTCAAGCAACTCGAAGCCGGCAAACCGCAGTTCGATAGCGTTCCGGCGAAGATTTTCTTCAATCTGCTGCTGCAAAACACCAAGGAAGGGTTCTTCTGCGACCCGATCCACGGCGGCAACAAAGGCATGGTCGGCTGGACCATGATCGGCTTCCCCGGCGCCCGCGCCGATTTCATGGATTGGGTGGAACGCAACGAGCAATACCCCTTCCCGGCAGTTTCGATTCGCGGCGAGAGGGCGTAAGCATGGCAACCGTAATGAAGAAGGTCGACGCAGTGATCGTCGGTTTTGGCTGGACTGGCGCGATCATGGCCAAAGAGCTGACCGAAGCAGGTCTGAATGTGCTGGCGCTGGAGCGCGGGCCGATGCAGGACACGTACCCCGACGGCAACTATCCGCAAGTGATCGACGAACTCACCTACAGCGTGCGCAAAAAACTCTTTCAGGACATCTCCAAAGAGACTGTCACCATTCGCCACAGCGTCAACGACATCGCTCTGCCGAACCGCCAGTTGGGCGCGTTCCTGCCGGGCAATGGCGTCGGCGGTGCCGGGCTGCACTGGTCGGGCGTGCACTTTCGCGTCGACCCGATCGAGTTGCGCATGCGCAGCCACTACGAGGAGCGCTACGGCAAAAGCTTCATTCCCAAGGACATGACCATTCAGGACTTCGGCGTCAGCTATGAAGAGCTGGAGCCGTTCTTCGATTACGCCGAAAAAGTCTTCGGCACCTCGGGTCAGGCCTGGACCGTCAAAGGTCAGTTGGTCGGTCAGGGCAAGGGGGGGAACCCTTACGCGCCGGACCGCTCGAACCCTTTCCCGCTGGAAGCGCAGAAGAACACGGTTTCCGCACAGCTGTTCGGCAAGGCAGCCACAGAGGTTGGTTACAAACCCTACAACCTGCCTTCGGCAAATACTTCAGGGCCGTACACCAATCCCTACGGTGCGCAGATGGGCCCGTGCAACTTCTGCGGATTTTGCAGCGGTTACGTTTGCTACATGTATTCCAAAGCTTCGCCGAACGTGAACATTCTGCCGGCGCTCAAACCGCTGCCGAATTTCGAGCTGCGGGCCAACGCCCATGTGCTGCGGGTCAATCTCGACAGCAGCAAAACCAAAGCCACCGGCGTCACCTACATCGATGCGCAAGGCCGGGAGATCGAGCAACCGGCGGATCTGGTGATCCTCGGCGCGTTCCAGTTGCACAACGTGCGACTGATGCTGCTCTCCGGGATCGGCAAGCCTTACGATCCGATCAGCGGCGAAGGCGTGGTCGGGCGCAACTTCGCTTACCAGAACATGGCAACGATCAAGGCGTTCTTCGACAAGGACACCCACACCAACAACTTCATCGGGGCCGGCGGTAACGGTGTGGCGCTGGATGACTTCAACGCCGACAACTTCGACCACGGCCCGCACGGCTTCGTCGGCGGATCGCCCATGTGGGTCAACCAGGCTGGCAGCCGACCGATTGCCGGCACCTCGAACCCGCCGGGCACACCAGCCTGGGGCAGCGCATGGAAACGCGCGACCGCCGATTACTACACCCACCAGGTGTCGATGGACGCCCACGGCGCGCATCAGTCCTACAGAGGTAACTACCTCGATCTAGATCCGGTGTACCGCGATGCCTACGGCTTGCCGCTGCTGCGCATGACCTTCGACTGGCAGGAAAACGACATCAAGATGAACCGCTTCATGGTCGAGAAAATGGGCAAGGTCGCCGAAGCAATGGGCCCCAAAGCCATTGCGGTGATCGGCAAGAAAGTCGGCGACCACTTCAATACGGCGTCGTACCAGACCACCCACCTCAACGGCGGCGCGATCATGGGCACCGATCCGAAAACCAGTGCGTTGAACCGTTACCTGCAGAGCTGGGACGTGCACAACGTCTTCGTTCCGGGCGCCTCGGCATTCCCGCAAGGTTTGGGCTACAACCCGACCGGTCTGGTCGCGGCGCTGACCTATTGGTCGGCGAAGGCGATCCGTGAGCAATACCTGAAAAACCCCGGCCCGCTGGTTCAGGCTTAAGGAGCGATGACCATGAAGAAGTTTGTTATCGCGTCCCTTGCGCTGCTCGGCAGTGCTGCTTTGCAGGCGGCCGAAGTCGATCAATCCTTGATCAAGCAGGGTGAATACCTGTCCCGCGCCGGTGACTGCGTGGCGTGCCACACCGCGAAAAACGGCAAGCCGTTCGCCGGGGGCCTGCCAATGGAAACGCCGATCGGCACGATCTACTCGACCAATATCACCCCGGATAAAACCGGCGTGGGTGATTACAGCTTCGAGGACTTTGATCAGGCTGTGCGTCATGGCGTCGCCAAAAACGGTAGTACGTTGTACCCGGCGATGCCGTATCCGTCCTACGCCCGTGTCAGCGAAACCGACATGAAAGCGTTGTACGCGTACTTCATGCACGGCGTGGAACCCGTCGCGCAAGAGAACAAGGCCAGCGACATCCCATGGCCGTTGAGCATGCGTTGGCCGCTGATGGGCTGGCGCTGGATGTTTGCGCCGAAGGTCGAGGACTACAAGTCGACGTCAGACGACCCGGTGATTGATCGTGGGGCGTATCTGGTAGAAGGGCTCGGACATTGCGGCGCCTGCCATACGCCACGTGCCCTGACCATGCAGGAAAAATCCCTGAGTGCGGCCGATGGCAGCCACTTTCTGGCCGGCAGTGCGCCGCTGGAAGGCTGGATCGCCAAGAGTCTGCGTGGCGATCACAAGGATGGTCTCGGCAGCTGGAGCGAGGAGCAACTGGTGCAATTCCTCAAGACCGGCCGCAGTGATCGCAGCGCCGTGTTCGGCGGCATGAGCGATGTGGTCACCCACAGCATGCAGTACATGACCGACGCCGACTTGACCGCGATTGCGCGCTATCTCAAGTCGTTGCCGGCCAGTGATCCGAACGATCAGCCGCATCAGTACGACGCGACAGCCGCCAAAGCCCTGTGGAACGGCGACGACAGTCAGCGCGGTGCTTCGGTGTACATCGACAACTGCGCGGCATGCCATCGCACCGACGGTCACGGTTACACCCGTGTATTCCCGGCGCTGGCAGGCAACCCGGTGTTGCAATCAGACGACCCGACCTCACTGATTCACATTGTGCTCAAGGGCGGCACATTGCCCGCGACGCACACTGCGCCATCGACTTTCACCATGCCTGGTTTCGCCTGGCGGTTATCGGATCAGGAAGTCGCGGATGTGGTGAGCTTCATTCGTGGTAGTTGGGGCAACAAGGGCGCGCCGGTGTCGGCCAAAGACGTCGTTGGACTGCGCACCGACGATATGAAAACAACGTCTGGTGATGATCTTGGCCAGGTAACTAGCCACAACTAAAACATAAAACCCTGCATGAATCATTCATGCAGGGTTTTTGTTGCAACTTGTCGTGATGACCCATGCTTCAAGAAGCCATTCAAGGATTGACGATACTCACATAAGCCTTGGCCAATGCCTCCAACTTGGCCTTGTCATCACCATCAATATCGCCGTCCCCGTCAACATCCTTTTTGTCGGTGCGGATGATGAACGACTTGCCATGATCGCTGGACACCGCGACAACATAAATCGAATCGACCAAGGACTCGGTCGACAGCTGCTCCTCCGCGTCCCAGCCCAGTTCCTTGCGCGCAAGTTGCATCGAAACAACGGTATTGGGTTCCGATGGGCCCGGCAGCATCATTTGCAGAAAAACACCACGCTGATTGAGAAACGACATAAATTAAATCCTTTTATAATTAATACACAGGCATCAGTGCCGGTAAGTTGCGAAGGCTATAGTTGATAACTTCCCTTCACAACTAAACATATGTTTCCCGGGTTGTCCCTGGTTTTAACTATTTATATAAACAGCGAACAGAATCGCAAGAATGACCCGCGACGGCTTTTCTCTGGCCGAACGGTACTGGATCGTCCAGGCCTTGCTCATATACTGTATGCATATACAGACACGAGATTCGCCCAATGATCAGCCCTCTCCCCCCTCGCGGCCGCGGCACCGGGACCAACCCGCACAATCGCTTCGCGCCAAACCGCTCGGTGGCGGAGGACGATGGCTGGTATCAGGAAGTGCCCGAAACGCAAAACACCGAGGTGATGATCGAAACCGCAAAAACCATCATTACCCGCAACACTTCCCCCGACCTGCCCTTTGATCGCTCCATCAATCCCTATCGCGGCTGCGAGCATGGCTGCATCTATTGCTACGCTCGGCCCAGCCACGCCTATTGGGACATGTCGCCCGGGCTGGACTTTGAAACGAAGCTGATCGCCAAGACCAACGCTGCGCAAGTGCTGGAAGAGCAACTGAACAAACGTGGCTATGAATGCGCGCCAATCAATCTGGGCTCCAACACTGATCCGTATCAGCCCATCGAACGCGAACACAAGATCACCCGTCAGATCCTCGAAGTGCTTTTGCGCTATCGGCATCCGATAACCATCGTCACCAAGGGCTCGCTGATCCTGCGCGATCTCGACTTGCTGACCGAACTGGCGCAGCAGCGGCTGGTGGCCGTGATGATCAGCCTCACGACGCTGGACGACGAACTCAAACGCATCCTCGAGCCGCGCGCCGCAGCGCCCAAGGCGCGTTTACGGGCGATCCGGGTGATGCGCGAAGCGGGCATTCCGGTCGGTGTCCTGTGTTCACCGATGATTCCGATGATCAACGACAGCGAGATCGAAGGCTTGCTCACCGAAGCCCACGCCGCCGGTGCGCAAAGCGCTGCCTACATGATGCTGCGCCTGCCGCTGGAGGTGGCGCCGTTGTTTGAGGAATGGCTGCAAGCGCACTACCCGCAAAGGGCGGCGCATGTGCTGAGCCTGATTCGCCAGAGCCGTGGCGGTGAGCTTTATGACAGCCGTTTCGGTGCGCGCATGCGGGGCGAAGGGCCGTTCGCCGATCTGCTCGCCCAGCGCTTTGCCAAGGCGATCAAGCGTCTGGGTCTCAATCATCGCGAAGGCTACAACCTCGATTGCACGGCCTTCTGTCCGCCGGGTCGCCAGATGTCGTTGATTTAGCGACAATTGCCTTATGGTCGAGGGGTTGGAAACCTTCCGCCGAAAACCTCAGTCACGTTTTTTGTGACCTGGAACACACGTTCTAGAGCGTTTGATTCAGTTTGAGTTAAGTTTCGGCGGCTACCTTGTTCATCGAGTGACTGACGGGTCGGGATGACCCGGATGTTTTAAACAGCCACTGGCTTCATACCGGAATACCGGGGCAAGACTCCCTGAATCCGCCAAAGAGGATGAATCATGAGTGACAAGGATAAACAGCCGCTGGCTGCGTCGGCGCAAACCCCTGAAGCGGAATCCGCCGATGCAGCGCTGCGACAGATCGTAGACGGCTTTTTGCATTTTCATCATGAGGTCTTCCCCCAGCAGGAAGAACTCTTCAAAAAACTTGCCACGGCCCAAGCGCCCAAGGCGATGTTCATCACTTGCGCCGACTCGCGCATCGTCCCCGAACTGATTACCCAGAGCTCGCCCGGCGATCTGTTCGTGACGCGTAACGTCGGCAACGTCGTGCCACCGTACGGCCAGATGAACGGCGGCGTTTCCACCGCCATCGAATACGCGGTACTGGCGCTGGGCGTGCAGCACATCATCATCTGCGGCCACTCCGATTGCGGCGCCATGCGTGCGGTGCTCAATCCCGACAGCCTGGAAAAAATGCCGACGGTCAAAGCCTGGTTGCGCCATGCCGAAGTCGCGAAAACCATGGTGCATGAGAACTGTCACTGCGCCGACGAAAAAGAGAGCATGCCGATCCTCACCGAGGAAAACGTCATCGCCCAATTGCAGCACTTGCGTACCCATCCCTCGGTAGCCTCACGCATGGCGAACGGTCATCTGTTCATCCATGGCTGGGTCTACAACATCGAAACCAGTGAAATCAAAGCTTACGACGCGGATCAGGGCCGTTTCCTGCCGCTCGATGGCAGCCATCCGATTCCGGTGGCGACGCCCAAAGCGCGCTTCTAAATCTTCCTGACAATCTGTGTGGTTTGACGCCGGCCGCTGTTTCAGCGGCGCGGCCTCGCCATGCCTGAAGAAAACTTCGGGAGAATCACCATGCGTGCTGCTCAATTGAAAGCTGTGTTGCCACGGGAGCTGCTCGCATCCGTGGTTGTGTTTTTGGTCGCCCTGCCGTTGTGCATGGGCATTGCAATCGCTTCAGGGTTGCCGCCGGCGAAGGGTTTGATCACCGGGATCATCGGTGGTCTGGTGGTAGGTTGGCTGGCGGGTTCACCGTTACAGGTCAGCGGGCCAGCGGCGGGGCTGGCGGTTTTGGTGTTCGAGCTGGTGCGCCAGCACGGTATCGAGATGCTTGGGCCGATTTTGCTGCTCGCCGGTTTCCTGCAACTGGTGGCCGGGCGACTGAAGCTCGGCTGCTGGTTTCGGGTCACGGCGCCAGCGGTGGTCTACGGCATGCTGGCGGGGATTGGCGTGTTGATCGTGCTGTCACAGGTGCATGTGATGCTCGATGCTTCGCCGAAACCTTCCGGGCTGGATAACCTCACGGCATTCCCAGCGGCGGTGGCGCAAGCCTTGCCGTCGTTTGGCTGGCAGGCCGGGTTGCTCGGGTTGTCGACGATTACGGTGATGTGGCTGTGGGAGAAATTCCGTCCGCACTCGCTGCGGTTTGTTCCCGGTGCATTGCTCGGCGTGGGCCTGGCGACGGGCGCCAGTCTACTGCTGGCGTTGCAGGTGAAGCGGGTTGAGGTGCCGGCGAATCTGGCGGAAGCCATTGACTGGTTGAAACCGGCGGACCTGCTCAGTCTGGCCGACCCGACGCTGCTGATCGCCGCGTTCGCCGTGGCGTTTATCGCCAGCGCGGAAACCCTGTTGTCGGCCGCCGCGGTAGACCGCATGCACAATGGCGTGCGTTCGGACTTCGACCGTGAGCTCTCGGCGCAAGGTGTCGGCAACATGCTCTGCGGTCTGCTCGGCGCACTGCCGATGACCGGGGTGATCGTGCGCAGTTCGGCCAACGTCCAGGCCGGTGCAACCACGCGCTACTCGACGATCTTCCATGGTCTGTGGCTGCTGGCGTTCGTGCTATTGCTGTCGAGCGTGCTGCAAAGCATTCCGGTGGCGAGTCTGGCGGGTGTGCTGGTGTATACCGGTTTCAAACTGGTCGACCTGAAAGCCTTCCGTGGTCTGAGCCGTTATGGGCGGATGCCGATGTTCACCTACGCCGCCACGGCGCTGGCGATCATTTTCACTGACCTGCTGACCGGTGTGCTGATCGGTTTTGGTCTGACGCTGGTGAAACTGGCCTTCAAGGCTTCACGCCTGAAGATCAGCTTGATCGACCTGCCGCCGGCAGGGGAAATGGAGTTACGCCTGATCGGCGCGGCGACCTTCCTCAAAGTACCGGCGCTGACCCAGGTGTTGAACACCATTCCAGCAGGCTCGACGGTGCATGTGCCGCTCAATAATCTGAGCTACATCGACCATTCGTGTCTGGAGTTGCTGGAAGAATGGGGCCGGGCGAATGGGGCCAAGGGGTCGAAGCTTGTGATCGAGTCGCGGGGGTTGAAGCGTAGGCTTGAAGGCAGGGTGCGGACCAATACCGGAATCGGCGCGGCCGGCTAAACAATTCGTTGTGAATCCAAACCCTGTGGGAGCTGGCTTGCCAGCGATGGCGGAGTTTCAGTCACCGATGATGTTGACTGATCCACCGCTATCGCTGGCAAGCCAGCTCCCACAATGATTTGTGTTGGCTTTGGATTACGCAGCAGGCTGATCCAGCTCCAAACCCACACCCAATCGGCGGCTCATGCAAGGCCAGCGTTTCCACGCCGCACCGGTCTCAGGGCTGCTGAGTTTGTCGCGGTAGATCTCGACTGATTCCAGCGCAAAACTTTCGTCGTTGAGCATCTCGTCGATGGCGTGATGCACCGCTTCGTCCAGTTGGTTGGCAAATTCCTCACCGATCAATTGGTGAGCAATCAGGTTGGCGACCGTCATGTCCAACGGGATCAGGGGCTGGCCGAAATGCTTGATGTACAGGTCATTGACCTCTTCGACAAAACGGTGCGCCAGATAGGCTTCGTCTAGCAGGCTGTCCAGGCCAACGTGCCCGGCCATGATGGCTGGCGGCTGGAGGAAGTACTGCTCGGCGATGTTGAGCACCGGTTTGATCTGCGATTCGATTCCCGCTTCCCTGGCGACTTCATTGGCTGCATCCAGCAGGTCCGGTACTTCATCGATGTAGGCGGCGACAAAACGCGTCAGCACACCTTGGGCGTCGGCTTCCGGCAATTGGATCGCCGGGTGTAAATGAGGCAGCTTGCTTTCCAGCTGACGGGTCAGCAGGCCGGTTTCTTTCTCGTGCTGTTGGGCTTTTTGGATCTGCTCGCGCAATGCGGCGGTGTTCATGAAAACTCCAGGGTACAAGGCAATGAAATAGGGAAGACATAAGTTAGCTGGCTTACGAAAAATGCTAAGACGCATTTGTCATAATTATTTCATCCTTGATGCATCTGCGTTATATCGATTGGCCACCACTCGTCTGCATCCTTCTCCATTCCTGCCCTTGAACGCAAGTCTTCGCTATTTCAGGTCATTTACGTCCTCACATTGCAATTTCCAGTCGCTGTCTATACTCGCCAGTGAATGGAGTTAGCTGATGACGCCCGACTGCACCCGCAGCAAGGCTCGGCGATTCAAGTTCGTAGTCTGATGCAGCCGCTCCCTTGCCGCAGGCGAAAGCCGGCGGGATAACAAGAACGATAAGGGGAACCCGCAATGATGCGACATCCACACGTCTGGATGGGCCTCCTGTTGTGGTCGATTTTCAGCCCGGCCAATGCGGCCTGGACTGTGAATATGGCGCCTGGAGCGACTGAAATCAGTCACGCAGTATTCGACCTGCACATGACCATTTTCTGGATCTGTGTGGTGATCGGGGTCATCGTCTTCGGCGCCATGTTCTGGTCGATGATGGTGCACCGCCGTTCTACCGGGCAGGTCGCCGCAAAATTCCATGAAAGCACCGGCGTCGAGATCATGTGGACCATCGTGCCGCTGCTGATTCTGGTAGCGATGGCCGTGCCGGCGACCGCTACCCTGATCAAGATGTACGACAGCAGTGAGCCGGATATCGATATCCAGATCACCGGGTATCAGTGGAAGTGGCACTACAAATACCTGGGCCAGGACGTCGAGTTCTTCAGCAACCTGGCCACCCCCGCCGAGCAGATCCACAACAAAGAAGCCAAGGGCGAGCATTACCTGCTTGAGGTCGACAAGCCATTGGTGCTGCCGACCGGCGCCAAGGTGCGCTTCCTCGTGACCTCCGCTGACGTGATCCATTCCTGGTGGGTACCGGCCTTTGCGGTCAAGCGCGATGCGATTCCGGGGTTCGTCAACGAAGCCTGGACCCGCGTCGACAAACCGGGCATTTACCGGGGCCAGTGCGCCGAACTGTGCGGTAAGGATCACGGCTTCATGCCGATCGTGGTCGAGGTCAAGGAGAAGGCCGACTACGAAACCTGGCTCGCCGAGCGCAAGGCCGAAGCCGCGCAGCTTAAAGAGCTGACCAGCAAGGAATGGACCCTCGACGAGCTCAAGGAGCGCGGCGACAAGGTCTATCACACCACTTGCGTCGCCTGTCACCAGGCTGAAGGCCAGGGCCTGCCGCCGATGTTCCCGGCACTCAAGGGCTCGAAAATCGCCACCGGCCCGATCAAGGATCACCTGAGCATCGTTTTCCACGGCAAACCTGGCACCGCCATGGCGGCGTTCGGCAAGCAGTTGTCGGAAGTCGATATCGCCGCCGTCGTGACCTACGAACGTAACGCGTGGGGCAACAACAAGGGCGACATGGTGACGCCAAAAGAAGTGCTGGAGCTGAAACAGGCGGAAAGCAAATGAGCCGGTCTATTGCGTACTTCGTGAATCGGTCAGGGCTCCGCGCCCCGACCTGCCCCGTCCACTCGCTTGAAGGAGACCGGCCATGAGCGCTGTCATCGATGACCACGGTCACGCCGACCACGCCCACGGCCCGGCCAAAGGCCTGATGCGCTGGGTGCTGACCACCAACCACAAGGACATCGGCACGCTGTACCTGTGGTTTGCGTTCTGCATGTTCCTGCTCGGCGGTTCGTTCGCCATGGTGATCCGCGCCGAGCTGTTCCAGCCCGGTTTGCAGATCGTCGAACCGGCGTTCTTCAACCAGATGACCACCATGCACGGTTTGGTGATGGTGTTCGGTGCGGTGATGCCAGCGTTCGTCGGCCTCGCCAACTGGATGATCCCGCTGATGATCGGCGCGCCGGACATGGCCCTGCCAAGGATGAACAACTTCAGCTTCTGGCTGCTGCCGGCGGCGTTCCTGCTGCTGGTCTCGACTCTGTTCAGCCCCGGTGGCGGGCCGAATTTCGGCTGGACGTTCTACGCGCCGTTGTCGACGACTTACGCGCCTGAGAGCGTGACGTTCTTCATCTTTGCCATTCACCTGATGGGGATCAGTTCGATCATGGGCGCGATCAACGTGGTCGCGACCATCCTCAACCTGCGCGCCCCCGGCATGACGTTGATGAAGATGCCGCTGTTCGTCTGGACCTGGCTGATCACCGCGTTTTTGCTGATCGCGGTGATGCCGGTGCTGGCCGGGTGCGTGACGATGATGCTGATGGACATCCACTTCGGCACCAGTTTCTTCAGTGCTGCCGGTGGCGGTGACCCGGTGTTGTTCCAGCATGTGTTCTGGTTTTTCGGCCATCCCGAGGTGTACATCATGATCCTGCCGGCCTTCGGCGCCGTCAGCCAGATCATCCCGGCGTTTGCGCGCAAACCGCTGTTTGGCTACACCTCGATGGTCTACGCCACGGCGAGCATCGCGTTTCTGTCGTTTATCGTCTGGGCGCACCACATGTTCGTGGTCGGCATTCCATTGGTGGGCGAGCTGTTTTTCATGTACGCGACGATGCTTATCGCCGTGCCGACCGGGGTGAAGGTGTTCAACTGGGCCAGCACCATGTGGCAAGGCTCGATGACCTTCGAGACGCCGATGCTGTTTGCCGTGGCGTTCGTGATCCTGTTCTCCATTGGCGGGTTCTCCGGGCTGATGCTGGCCATTGCCCCGGCGGACTTCCAGTATCAGGACACCTATTTCGTGGTCGCGCACTTCCACTATGTGCTGGTGCCGGGGGCGATCTTCGGGATCTTCGCCTCAGCCTATTACTGGCTGCCGAAATGGACCGGGCACATGTACGACGAAACCCTCGGCAAGCTGCACTTCTGGCTGTCGTTCGTCGGCATGAACCTGACGTTCTTCCCGATGCACTTCGTGGGACTGGCGGGAATGCCGCGACGGATTCCGGACTACAACCTGCAATTCGCCGATTTCAACATGGTCTCCTCGATCGGCGCGTTCATGTTCGGCGCCACGCAGATCTTCTTCCTGTTCATCGTCATCAAGACCATCCGTGGCGGCGAACCGGCACCGGCCAAACCGTGGGATGGCGCCGAAGGTCTGGAGTGGAGCGTGCCGTCGCCGGCGCCGTATCACACCTTCAGCACACCGCCGGAAGTGAAATGAACACCTCCAGCCCTGTGACAAACCCTGTGGGAGCTGCGGTGCGACGATTCGACTTGCCAGCGATGGGGCCAGCGCAGTGTGTCAGGCAGGAAGCCATCGCTGGCAAGCCAGCTCCCACAAGGATTCATGTGGAGGCTGAAAATCATGGCTGACTCGATCTCGCTGAAAAAACTGGTCACACGCCTGCTCGGTGTGGTGGTCGCGATGTTCATTTTCGGGTTTGCCCTGGTGCCGATCTATGACGTGATGTGCAAAGCCTTCGGCATCAACGGCAAGACCGGCGGCCAGTACGAGGGTGAGCAGGTGGTTGATACCTCGCGCCAGGTGCGCGTGCAGTTTCTGTCGACCAACACGGCCGACATGCCATGGGATTTCTATCCCAAGCACGATGAACTCACGGCCAACCCCGGCGCGGTCAACGAGATGATTTTCATCGCCCGCAACCCCACCGACAAACCGATGAGTGCGCAAGCCGTACCCAGCATCGCGCCGAGTAATGCCGCCGCGTATTTCCACAAGACCGAATGCTTTTGTTTTACCCAGCAGGTGCTGCAGCCCGGGCAACAGATCGAAATGCCGGTGCGTTTCATTGTTGACCGCGACATGCCCAAGGAAGTGAAGCACCTGACGCTGTCCTACACGCTGTTCGATATCACCGCCCGACATCCACCGGTGGCTGTAAACACTGGCGGTTAGCGTGCCCGATAAGGAGAACAATAAATGGCAACTCATGAGCACTATTACGTTCCGGCCCAGAGCAAGTGGCCGATCATCGCCACGATCGGGATGTTGGTCACCGTGTACGGTCTGGCCGTCTGGTTCAACGATCTGAAGGCAGCGCGCCCGGAATCCCACGGCCCGCTGATCTTTTTCATCGGTGGCCTGCTGGTGGCGTACATGCTGTTCGGCTGGTTCGGCGCGGTGATCAAGGAAAGCCGCGCGGGGCTATACAGCGCGCAGCTGGACCGCTCGTTCCGCTGGGGCATGAGTTGGTTCATCTTTTCCGAGGTGATGTTCTTCGTCGCTTTCTTCGGTGCGCTGTTCTACGTGCGGCACATTTCCGGCCCGGCACTCGGGGGTGAAGGCCCCAAAGGGGTCGCGCACATGCTTTGGCCAAACTTTCAGTTCACCTGGCCGCTGCTGAACACGCCGGACCCGAAACTGTTCCCGCCGCCCAAGGACGTCATCAGTCCGTGGGGCCTGCCGCTGATCAACACGATTCTGCTGGTCAGCTCAAGCGTGACCATCACCATCGCCCACCATGCGCTGAAGAAAGGCCATCGCGGCGCGCTGAAAATCTGGCTGGCGATCACCGTGTTGCTGGGCTGTGCGTTCCTTGGCTTCCAGGCCGAAGAATACATTCACGCTTACAAGGAGCTGGGCCTGACCCTGGGTTCGGGCATCTACGGCGCGACGTTCTTCATGCTCACCGGTTTCCACGGCGCCCACGTGACCATCGGCACGATCATTTTGTTTGTGATGCTGATGCGGATCATGAAGGGCCACTTCGACAACGAGCATCAGTTCGGCTTTGAAGCGGCGAGCTGGTATTGGCACTTCGTCGACGTGGTGTGGATCGGCTTGTTCATCTTCGTTTATGTGCTTTAACAACAGCTGCAAGCCACAACAACAGCTGCAAGCTTCAAGCTCAAAGCGGTAAGGCTTCTAACTTGCAGCTTGTAGCTTACCGCTTGCAGCTACCACCGCACGTGAGACACGAGTTGGCCGCTGTAGAAACCCCAGGCAATCAGGCCGACGGTTCCGGCGGCCAATGCCACCCGAACACTCAAGGCGATGACCAGACGATTCGAGCTGCTGTCGTCCTTGACCAGGAAAAACAGGCCGCTGAACAGGCTGATCACCGTGGCAATCAGCATCAGGACGATAGCTGTTTTGAGCATGGGAAGACTCCGGGGGACAGGCGATGCAGTTGAGTATAGCGATCGCGACAACTGACTTTGTGGCGCAAGCATGAAGCGCTTTCGCCCGGGTGTGATTCCGACCGTGGTGGTGGCGTTGTTGCTCCCGATGCTGGTGTCACTGGGTGTCTGGCAACTGGGCCGTGGCGCGGAGAAAACCGCCCTGCTCGCCACTTACACCGAACGCCGCGCCGCCGAGCCGATGGCCAGCAGCGAACTACTGACCAGCGCCGACCCGGCCTATCGCCGCGTACATCTGCAGGGCCAGTTCGATGCCTCGCACAGCTTGCTGCTCGACAACCGCCAGCGTGACGGCAAAGTCGGCGTCGAGTTGCTGCAACCGTTTCAGGATCAGCGCAGCGGTCTGTGGCTGCTGGTCAATCGCGGCTGGCTGCCGTGGCCGGATCGCCGCGTACCGCCGCAATTCAGCACGCCAACCGCATCGCTGAATATCGACGCCTGGGTCTACGTCGCCCCCGGCGCGACTTTCCAGTTGCACGCTGATCCGGCCAGCCAGACCTGGCCGCAAACCATCACCGCCGTCGAGCCGGCCAAGCTGTGGAAAACCCTCGAGCGCGACGGCTACGCCTATGAATTACGCGCCGAACCCGGCCCGGCCAGCTATCAAGCCGATTGGCCGGTGGTCGCGATGGGCCCGGAAAAACACCTCGGTTACGCCGTGCAGTGGTTCGCCATGAGCCTTGCCCTGCTCGCTCTCTATCTCTATCTCGGCTGGCACAACGCCAAGGAGAAACACCATGGGAACGGCCATGAATCCACCCAGCATGTCTGAAGCCAAAGTCCCGGTCAGTCGCCGACGCGGACGCATTCAACTGTTGCTGATCGTGCTCGGTGTAGTCGGCCCGATGCTGCTCGCCACCGGCATGTACAAATTGCAGTTCTGGGTGCCGGAAGGTCGCAGCTATCACGGTGAACTGCTCGGCAATGGCCAGACCCGCGCCGACCTCGGCGTGCAAGCCGATGAACAGCGCTGGCAGATGCTGGTGACCGCGCCCAAGGACTGCTCGGTGGATTGCCAGCAGTTGGTGTATCTGGCGCGACAGATCCAGATCGGCCTCGGTCGTGAGGCCGGGCGTGCCACCCATGCCCTCGCCGCCGCGCAGCCGTTGAGCAGCGATTACGACGCCAAACTGACCCGCGAATACCCGCAGCTGCAACGTTATCCGCTGGATGCTGCTGTGTTCACCAAGACGACTGGCGACAAGGCCACGCCGCAGCTGTGGATCATCGATCCACACGGCAACCTCGTGCTGCGCTACGGCCCGAACGTAAAGGGTAAGGATCTGCTCAACGACCTGCGCCACCTGCTGAAACTGTCGAACATCGGATAAGGGCATCGTCATGGCCAAACCTGGATTTCGCCTCGCGCTGTTTGCCACCCTGCTGGCACTGATTGTGGTGCTGCTCGGCGCCTACACACGCCTGACCCACGCCGGCCTCGGTTGCCCGGACTGGCCGGGCTGCTACGGCTTTATCAGCGTGCCGAAAAGCGAAGCCCAACTGGCCCATGCCGAACTGCATTATCCCGAGGCGCCGGTCGAAGCACACAAGGGCTGGAACGAGATGATCCACCGCTACTTCGCTGGCGCCCTCGGCCTGCTCATCTCAGTGCTGGCCGGCCGCGCGTGGGTCAATCGGCGTCATCCGGGCCTGCCATTGAAACTGCCACTGTTCTTGCTGGCGGTGGTCATCGCACAAGCCGCGTTCGGCATGTGGACAGTGACGCTCAAGCTCTGGCCACAAGTGGTCACCGGGCATTTGCTCGGTGGTTTCGCGACGTTGAGCCTGCTGTTTTTGCTGACCCTGAGATTGTCCGGTGTGCTACCGGCACTGACCGTGCCCAAGCGTTTGCAGTACTGGGCGACGGCGGGACTGTTGCTGGTGATCGGCCAGATCGCCCTCGGTGGCTGGGTCAGTTCCAACTACGCGGCGGTGGCCTGCATCGACTTCCCGACGTGCCATGGCGAATGGCTGCCAGCCGCTGATTTCGCCAATGGCTTTCATCTGACCCAACACATCGGCCCGAATTACCTGGGCGGACAACTCGACAGCGACGCACGCACTGCGATTCATCTGACCCATCGCATCGGCGCGCTGCTGGTAACGCTGGTGCTGCTCGGTCTGGCCTGGCAACTGAAAGTGGTTGGCATGACCCGACTGGCCGGCCTGGTGCTCATCGCCCTCGCCGCGCAAATCACCCTCGGCATCAGCAATGTGGTGTTCCATCTGCCGCTGCCAATCGCCGTCGCCCACAACGCGGGCGGCGCAGCACTGTTGTTGTCGATGGTGCTGGTCAATTATCACGCGCGCACCAGTCTGGTTCGGGTCAAGCAGCCGCTGAGTGCGCGGTGGCGCTTGAGCCCGCGTAAACACTCGGCGGCGCCCATCACAATAAAAGGAGAAACGCCGTGGCGATTCTGATTGGCGACCGTCCCGCGCAGGCGTTGTGGCGCGATTATCTGGAGCTGACCAAACCGAAAGTGGTGGTGCTGATGCTCATCACCTCGCTGGTCGGCATGTTTCTCGCGACCCGCGCCGGGGTGCCGTGGACGGTGCTGGTGTTCGGCAACCTGGGGATTGCGCTGTGTGCCGGCGGCGCGGCGGCGGTCAATCATGTGGTGGATCGACGCATCGACGCGCTGATGGCGCGCACCCACAAACGGCCATTGGCCGAGGGCCGGGTTTCACCTGTCGCCGCACTGACGTTTGCGCTGGTATTGGCGCTGCTGGGGCAGGCGTTGTTGCTGACCTTCACCAATCCGCTGACGGCGTGGCTCACCTTGGCGTCGCTGCTTGGTTACGCGGTGGTTTACACCGGTTTCCTCAAACGCGCGACGCCGCAGAACATCGTTATCGGTGGTCTGGCCGGCGCCGCGCCGCCGCTGCTCGGCTGGACCGCCGCCACTGGCCATGTCAGCGCCGAACCATTGCTGCTGGTGCTGATCATCTTCGCCTGGACCCCGCCGCACTTCTGGGCGCTGGCAATCCATCGCAAAGAGGAATACGCCAAGGCGGATATCCCGATGCTGCCGGTCACCCACGGCGAGCACTACACCAAAGTGCACATTCTGCTGTACACCTTTGCGCTGCTGGCCGTGAGCCTGCTGCCTTATGTGATCCACATGAGCGGCATGCTCTACCTCATTTGCGCCCTCGCCTTGGGCGCGAGGTTTCTGCAATGGGCCGTGGTGCTGTACCGTGGCACTCGACCGCACGCGGCGATCAACACCTTCAAGTACTCTATTTATTACTTGTTCCTGTTGTTCATCGCCCTGCTCGTAGACCACTACTTACTGTTGAACCTATGACTCGAACCCAGAAAACCGTTTTCATCCTCGTCGCCGTGGTCGCGTTGATCCTCGGCCTCACCGTCAACAAAGTGCTGAGCGGCAAGGGCCAGGGCGACCCGACCGCGCTGATCGACGCCGGCATCATCCTGCTGCCGCAGAGCCGCAATCTGCCGGACGTGACGATGACGGACCAGGACGGCAAACCGGTCGCGATCAATGAACTCAAGGGCAAGTGGAGCCTGCTGTTTTTCGGCTACACCTTCTGCCCGGACATCTGCCCGACCACCCTCGCACAACTGCGCCAGATCAAAAGTGAACTGCCGAAGGACGCTGTGGACAAGTTGCAGATCGTGCTGGTCAGCGTCGACCCGAACCGCGACAACCCGAAGCAGCTCAAGCAGTATCTGGGCTACTTCGATCCGCAATTCATCGGCCTGACGCCGACCTCGATCGAAGAACTGCAGAAAGTCGCCAACGCGGTGAGCATTCCGTTTATTCCAGCGGACACCAGTAAGCCGAATTACACGGTGGATCACAGTGGCAATCTGGCGGTGATTGGCCCGGACGGGACGCAGCGCGGGTTTATTCGGGCGCCGCTGAACAACGCCAAACTGGTGGCGCAGTTGCCGGTGATGCTCAATCGCAAGTGAGATTTAAAGCAAAAGCCCCTCACCCTAACCCTCTCTCGGAGGGAGAGGGGACTGAATCGGGGCTGCTGATGAAATACGCCGACGTGAGAGTACTGTGCCGAATCCATAATCGACGGATCTTTCAGGTCGATGCATAGCGCCAGACACCTCGGTCGGCCCCCTCTCCCTCGGGAGAGGGCTGGGGGTGAGGGGAAGATTCACAGCGGATCTCAAGCCGGGACACCCGCCACAAAAAAAGGGGCGCATCGAATGCGCCCCTTTTTCATTGCAGCAATCCGAATCAGAACGCCGGCAACACCGCACCCTTGTACTTCTCGGTAATGAATTGCTTCACCTCCGGACTGTGCAGGGCAGCGGCCAGTTTCTTCATCGCGTCGCTGTCCTTGTTGTCCGCACGGGACACGAGGATGTTCACGTAAGGCGAGTCGTTACCTTCAATCACCAGCGCATCCTTGGACGGATCGAGCTTGGCTTCCAGCGCGTAGTTGGTGTTGATCAGCGCCAGATCAACCTGAGTCAGCACACGCGGGATGGTCGCGGCTTCCAGCTCGCGAAACTTCAGGTCTTTCGGGTTTTGCGCGATGTCTTTAATGGTCGACAGGATGTTGGTCGGGTCCTTCAAGGTGATCACGCCAGCCTTGGCCAGCAGCAACAGCGCACGGCCGCCGTTGGTGGCGTCGTTCGGGATGACCACGTTGGCGCCGCCTGGCAATTCTTCGATCTTCTTGATCTTGCTCGAGTACGCGCCCAGTGGTTCCAGGTGTACGCCGGTCACGGCAACCAGGGTGGTGCCCTTGGCCTTGTTGAACTCATCGAGGTACGGCTGGTGCTGGAAGAAGTTGGCGTCCAGACGCTTTTCGGCAACCTGTACGTTCGGCTGAATGTAGTCGGTGAAGACCTTGACCTTCAGATCCACGCCTTCTTTGGCCAGTGCAGGCTTCACGAATTCGAGGATTTCAGCGTGCGGCACCGGGCTGGCGGCAACGGTCAGGGTTTCGGCGTGGGCCGAGAATGCCGCAACGGCAGCGAAAGCAGCGATCAGTTTTTTCATTCAGCTAACTCCTTATGAGGCGCCCGTCTGGCGCCTGCCAGCGAATGGCCGGCTCATCTGTTGATTACAAAAACCGGTTATTTGCGCGAGAAATGCACGACCAGTCGGTCGCCCACCATTTGCAACACTTGCACCAGGATCAGCAGCAACACCACGGTGACGATCATCACGTCAGTCTGGAAACGCTGGTAACCGAAACGGATCGCCAGGTCGCCCAGGCCACCGGCCCCCACCACACCGGCCATCGCGGTGTAGGAAACCAGTGTAATCGCTGTCACGGTAATCGCTGCGAAGATGCCCGGCCGGGCCTCTGGCAGCAACGCGTTGACGATGATCTGCCGGGTTGTCGCGCCCATCGACTGGGTCGCCTCGATGATGCCGCGATCGACTTCACGCAGCGCAGTTTCCACCAGGCGCGCGAAGAACGGCGTTGCCCCCACCACCAGCGGCGGAATCGCACCGGCCACGCCCAGCGAGGTGCCGGTGATCAGCACGGTAAACGGGATCATCACGATCAGCAAAATGATGAACGGCAGTGAGCGCAGGATGTTCACCGCCAGCGACATGAACGCGTAGACACCACGGTTTTCCAGCAACTGACGCGGGCTGCACAAAAACAGCAGCACACCCAGCGGCAGACCGAGCAGCACGGTGAACAGCAGCGAACCGCCGAGCATCAGCATCGTGTCGCCGGTGGCCAGCCAGATTTCGTACCAGTCGATATTGGCGAAAAAGCTCAAAAAGGCTTCCATTAACGCAGGACCTCCATGTGAACGTCAGCGGCGGTGAAGCGAGCGAACGCCGCTTCCATGTCGCCACCGGTGACGGCGAGGGTCAATTGCCCGTACGGAACGTCTTTGATGCGATCGATACGACCGGCCAGGATGCTGTAGTCGACACCGGTCTCGCGGGCGACGGTACCGAGCAACGGCGCGTAGGTCGCTTCGCCCTGGAAAGTCAGACGCACGATACGGCCCGGCACGTGAGCGAAGTCATCGCGCTGTTCGCTTTCGTCGATCTGCTCGCTTTCCTGCACGAAACGCTTGGTGGTCGGGTGCTGCGGATGCAGGAACACATCGGCCACCGAACCTTGCTCGACGATCACGCCGGCATCCATCACACCGACCTGATCGCACACGCGGCGGATGACGTCCATCTCGTGGGTGATCAGGACGATGGTCAGTTTCAGCTCGCGATTGATCTCGGCCAGCAGTTGCAGGACCGAGGCCGTGGTCTGCGGGTCGAGAGCGCTGGTGGCTTCGTCGCACAGCAGAATCTTGGGCTTGGTCGCCAGGGCGCGGGCGATGCCGACACGCTGCTTCTGGCCACCGGACAACTGCGCCGGGTACTTCCTGGCGTGGTCGGAAAGACCGACCCGCGCCAGCAACTCGGCCACACGTTGGTCGATTTCGCTGCTCGTCAACTCGCCGGCCAAGGTCAGCGGCAACGCAACGTTGTCGGCGACAGTCTTGGACGCGAGCAGGTTGAAGTGCTGGAAGATCATCCCGACTTGCTGGCGGAAACGGCGCAGGCCGTTGGCGTCCAGCGCGGTGACTTCTTCGCCGTCGACGAAGATCTTGCCGCCACTGGATTCTTCCAGGCGATTGATCAGACGCAGCAGGGTACTTTTTCCCGCGCCGGAATGGCCGATCAGACCGAAGACCTGACCATTCTCAATCGAGAGACTGGTCGGGTGCAGGGCGGGGATGTCCTTACCGGCGACGCGGTAAGTCTTGTGGACGTTTTGAAACTCGATCACGTAGCGAACCTTGTGGGGCGCGTTAGAAAAGGATCAGCGGTTAGCCGGGCGCGCATTTTAGCCTGTCCGTATAGAGGTTCTTAGCATTTATTTCGCATTTAACCTTCGAATTGGCAATAAGAAGATCAAAGGTCATAAAAAAGGAACGCTCGTTCCTTGTCATCGGTCACTACTTAAGCGACTTGAAAGCCTGGGTACCGTGCCCGGGAGCCACTCAAGAGTCCTCGGCACGTCCCGGGGGTCAAACGAGGAGTTTACGTCTGATGAGTACCAAGAAACCTGCCCCTGCAAAAAGTGAAATGGCCGGAACCGATACCCCGGATCGCGCCAACACCAACGCCAAGCTCGACAGTCTGGAGACATTCCGCTCCGACGCCACCGGCCAGGCACTGCGCACCAACCAAGGCGTGAAGGTTGCCGACAACCAGAACACCCTCAAGGTCGGTGAGCGCGGGCCGTCGCTGCTGGAAGATTTCATCATGCGTGAAAAAATCACGCACTTTGACCATGAACGTATCCCGGAGCGTATCGTCCACGCCCGCGGCACCGGGGCTCATGGTTTCTTTCAAGCCTATGAAAATCATGCGGCGCTGACCAAAGCGGGATTCCTACAGGATCCAGGGAAGAAAACCCCGGTGTTTGTGCGCTTTTCCACGGTGCAGGGGCCACGCGGTTCCGGTGACACCGTGCGTGACGTGCGCGGTTTTGCCGTGAAGTTCTTCACCGACGAGGGCAACTTCGACCTGGTCGGCAACAACATGCCGGTGTTTTTCATTCAGGATGCGATCAAGTTCCCTGATTTCGTCCACGCGGTAAAACCTGAACCGCACAACGAAATCCCTACCGGCGGCTCGGCTCACGACACCTTTTGGGACTTCGTGTCGCTGGTGCCGGAGTCCGCGCACATGGTCATCTGGGCGATGTCCGACCGGGCGATCCCGAAGAGCCTGCGCAGCATGCAGGGCTTTGGCGTGCACACCTTCCGCCTGATCAACGCCGAGGGCAAATCGCGCTTCGTGAAATTCCACTGGCGCCCTACTGCGGGGACTTGCTCGCTGGTGTGGGACGAAGCGCAGAAGCTCGCCGGTAAAGACACCGACTATCATCGTCGCGACCTCTGGGAAGCCATCGAGATGGGCGACTACCCGGAATGGGAGTTGGGCGTGCAGATCATCGAGGAGGAAAACGAGCACGATTTCGACTTCGACATCCTCGACCCGACTAAGCTGATCCCGGAAGAAATCGTGCCGATCACGCCGCTGGGCAAAATGACCCTCAACCGCAACCCGGACAACTTCTTTGCCGAGACCGAGCAGGTTGCGTTCTGCCCTGGCCACATTGTTCCGGGTATCGATTTCTCCAACGATCCGCTGCTGCAAGGTCGGCTATTTTCCTACACCGATACGCAGATCAGCCGACTCGGTGGGCCGAACTTTCATGAGCTGCCGATCAACCGCCCGGTGGCGCCGTTCCACAACGGTCAGCGCGATGCCCAGCACCGCACAACCATCGACAAGGGGCGCGCCTCTTACGAGCCGAACTCGATTGACGGCGGTTGGCCGAAAGAAACCCCGCCGGCCGCGCAGGACGGTGGTTTCGAGAGTTACCCGGAACGCATCGACGCCGCCAAGATCCGTCAGCGCAGCCAGTCGTTCAGCGATCACTTCTCGCAGGCAACCTTGTTCTTCAACAGCATGAGTGAGCATGAGAAGGAACACATCATTGCCGCTTACAGCTTCGAGTTGGGCAAGGTTGAGCGCGAGTTCATCCGTGCGCGGGAAGTGAACGAAATTCTGGCGAACATCGATCTGCAACTGGCCAAGCGCGTGGCGGAAAATCTCGGTCTGCCGGCACCCACCCAGGGCACGGTCGAAGCGCGCAAAACGTCTTTCGATCATTCACCAGCGCTGAGCCAGGCCAATTTGCTGCCAGAAAACATCAAGACGCGAAAAGTAGCGATTCTTGCTGCCAACGGTGTCGATGGTGCGGCGATTGATGCGATGAAGAAAGCTCTGGCCGCTGAAGGCGCGCACGCTAAATTGCTCGGCCCGACCTCGGCGCCGGTAAAAACCGCCGATGGCAAAAGCCTGCCGGTGGATGCATCGATGGAAGGCATGCCTTCCGTGATTTTCGATGCGGTGTTCGTGCCGGGTGGCGCAGCGTCGATCAAAGCGTTGAGCGGTGACGGCGTGGCGTTGCATTACGTGCTGGAGGCCTACAAGCACCTGAAGGCGATTGCCTTGCACGGCGAAGCCAAGCAATTGCTGGATGTGCTGAAACTGGAGGCAGATGCCGGGTTGCTCGAAGGTAAGGATGTCGGGGCGTTGACCAAACCGTTCTTCGCCGCGATCGGGCAGCATCGGGTTTGGGCTCGGGAGCCTAAAGCGAAAGCCGTTCCGGCCTAAAGATATTCGCAGACGGTAAGAACGTCATCGCGGGCAAGCCCGCTCCCACAAGGTCGAACTGTCCTTGTGGGAGCGGGCTTGCCCGCGATGCTTTTTAGGGTTTACGCGGACTCAGCACCATCTGCGCCGGCACCGTGCGCAGAATCTGCTTCTCGATCTTCAGATCAAAATCCGGATTCAATTTCTTCACACGCTTGGTCAGCAAGTTCGCCAACCAGGGATAGTCATTGGTGCGTGGCGCCTGAATAGTCACCGCACATTCGTAATTCACCACATCGGCGGCGATCGTATCCAGTTGGCGGCGAAGTTTGTGACTATCGGTGATGTTCAGCGCAACCGTGGTGCTCTCGGCTGTCGGATCAATCACTTTGGCTTTCGGCCTGGCTTCCGCCGCGAGCAACGCCGCCTCGGCTTTTTCAAGCTCGGCCTTGCGTGCTTCGGTAATGGCGCCGTTGACGCCACCGGTCAGCGCCGGGGCCTTGGGCATCAGTACACGTGCACGGCTCAAAGCCGTTGCAGCAGCGTTTACGTCACCCTTTTGCAAGACAATCTGGCTGCGACGCAGATACGCCTCGGCCAATTGCCGCTGATATTGCTCAAGGGATTGATCGTTGGGGGTTTCAGTCTGCAAAGTGGCCAACTGGGCTTCGGCAGTGGCCAATTCGCTGCTGGCCAGGCTTTGTTCCAGCTGCGCGATGGCCGTAGCCCGCGCATCGGGGGCTTGAGCCACCGGCGGCGTACTTTGGCAGGCGCCCAGCAGCACTGAAAATGCGACAAGGAGCAGATAACGGGAGGCGAACGGCTTCATTCCTGCGACTCTCTAATTGCGCAAAAAGCGGCCAAGTCTACACCCCACGACGAGGCAGAACAAAACTCAGCAGAAACAGTGCGGCCGCCGTCACAACGATTGACGGCCCCGCCGGGGTGTCCTTGAACCATGACAACGCCAGCCCGCCACACACGGCGAGCATGCCCAGCAGGCTCGCGCCCAGCGCCATCTGCTCCGGTGAACGAGCGTGACGCTGTGCCGCAGCCGCCGGAATGATCAACAGCGAAGTGATCAGCAACACACCGACGATTTTCATCGCCACCGCGATCACCACCGCGATCAACAACATCAGCGCCATGCGCAAACCCGCGACCGGCAGGCCTTCAACCCTGGCCAGCTCCTCGTGCACAGTGATCGCCAGCAGCGGCCGCCACAGCGTCACCAGTAACACCAGCACCGCCGCGCTGCCGCCGAGGATCCATGCCAGGTCAGTCGGGCTGATCGCCAGCAGGTCGCCGAACAGATAGGCCATCAGGTCGATCCGCACTTCATGCATGAAGCTTAGTACGACAAGCCCGAGAGAGAGCGTGCTCGGTGCGAGAATTCCCAAAAGCGTGTCGGATGCCAGCGGCTGACGCTGTTGCAACGTGACCAGCAACACCGCCAGCAGCAGGCAGCCGACCGTGACCGCAACCGTCGGGCTGACATCCAGCAGAAAGCCCAACGCCACGCCGAGCAATGCGGCATGGGACAAGGTATCGCCGAAATACGCCATGCGCCGCCACACCACAAACGAGCCAAGCGGCCCTGCGACTATTGCCAGCGCCAGACCTGCAAGCAGGGCATACAACAGAAAATCAGCCATGCTTGCAGTTGTCTCCATGAACGTGGGGTTGGCCCGAAACCGGGCCCTTGACCACTGAACCGTGCAGGTCGTGGGCGTGGTCGTGGTGGTGGTGATAGATCGCCAGGCTCGGCGCGTTCTTGCCAAACAGCTCGACAAACGCCGGATCGCCGCTGACTTGTTCGGGATGCCCGGAGCAGCAGACATGACGGTTGAGGCAGACCACCTGGTCGGTGGTGCTCATCACCAGATGCAGATCGTGGGAAACCATCAGCACGCCGCAGCCGTGGCGATCGCGCAGCCGGGTAATCAGGCTGTACAGCTCCGCCTGGCCGGCGACATCAACGCCTTGCACTGGCTCATCGAGCACCAGCAGTTCCGGTTCGCGCAGCAGGGCTCGGGCGAGCAGTACGCGCTGCATTTCACCACCGGAAACGCTCTGCACCGGGCTGTCGATGACGTGCTCGGCGCCAACTTCTTTCAATGCCGCCAGCGCGCGTGGACGATCAACGCCCGGCACCAAACGCAGAAAACGCAGCACCGAGAGTGGCAAGGTCGGGTCGACGTGGAGCTTTTGCGGCATGTAGCCGACACGCAATTTTGGCTTGCGCCAGACGCTGCCGCTGTTGGGTTTCAACAATCCAAGCACGGCGCGCACCAGCGTGGTCTTGCCGGCGCCATTGGGGCCGATCAGAGTGACGATCTGCCCCGGCTCAACGCTCAGTTCGATGTTGTCCAGCACGGTTTGCCCGCCAAACGTGACGGCGACTTGCTCCAGACGGATCAGCGCATTGCTCATCAAGCCCCCTGGCAACCGGAGCACAGGCCGACCACTTCGACGGTCTGCGCTTCGACGATAAAACCGACGTCCATGGCGCTGGTGATAATTGCGTCACTGATCACTTTTTGCTCAAGCTCGATGGCCGCGTGGCATTCGCGGCAGATCAGGAACTGGCCCTGATGCGCATGTTCCGGGTGCACACAACCAACAAAGGCGTTGAGCGAGGAGATGCGATGCACCAAGCCGTTTTCCAGCAGAAAATCCAGCGCCCGGTACACGGTCGGCGGCGCGGCGCGGCGGCCGTCCTGCTCGCTCAGCACCGCCAGAATGTCGTAGGCACCCAGCGGTTTATGGCTTTGCCACACCAGCTCCAGCACTCGGCGGCGCAACGCAGTCAGGCGCAAGCCCTTCTGTGCGCACAAAGTATCGGCCTCGGACAAAGCGCTGTGCACGCAATGAGAGTGGTCGTGGGGACGGCTGGCGATCGGTGTAATAGGCATGGGCGGCGACGAGTTTTGATAGAGACGTTATTATGTTACCCGTTCTCGCCTCCTTGAGTGGTCATCGTGTCCCGACTTTTTTCTGTTTTTGTGGCGTTTTTCGCCAGTTTCCTGCTGATCGGTTTGGCTCAGGCCGAGGTCAAAGTGCTCACCAGCATCAAACCGTTGCAGCTGATTGCCGCAGCCGTGCAGGACGGCGTGGCGATTCCCGAAGTATTGCTGCCGCCGGGTGCCTCGCCGCACAACTATGCGCTGCGTCCATCCGACGTACGGAAGGTGCAATCGGTGGATCTGCTCTACTGGATCGGCCCGAGCATGGAAGGTTTCCTGCCTCGCGTGCTGAACGGTCGTACGCTGCCGAGCATCGCGGTGCAGGATCTGCCGGGAATGAAACTGCGCCATTTCGCTGAAGACAGTCATTCCCACGCCGAAGAAGCCGACGATCATGACCACGATCACCGTCCGGGCACGCTGGATGCGCATTTGTGGTTATCGCCGGTGAACGCGCGGGTAATTGCCGGCAAAATGGCCGCTGATTTGAGTGCAGCTGATCCGGCGAATGCCGAGCGCTATCAAAGTAACGCGAAGGCTTTCGATGAGCGTCTTGATGCGTTGGATCTGCGTTTGAAGAAGCGTCTTGCCAGTGTTGAAGGCAAACCGTACTTCGTCTTTCACGAAGCGTTCGACTACTTCGAAGACGCTTACGGCTTGAAGCATACCGGCGTGTTCAGCGTGGCGGCCGAGGTGCAACCGGGGGCCCAGCACGTCGCTGCGATGCGCAAGCGCTTGCAGGAAGTGGGCAAGACCTGCGTGTTCAGCGAGCCGCCATTGCGCCCGCGTCTGGCGGAAACGCTGGTCGCTGGTTTACCGGTGAAACTGGCGGAGCTGGATGCACTGGGCGGTTACACCCCGGCGACGGCTCAGGGGTATGAGCAGGTGCTGGAGAAGCTGGGCAATGATTTGGCGGGTTGCCTGGAGTCGTTGTAACCCCGGCATTCGTGTTGTCCCATTCGCGAGCAGGCTCGCTCCCACAAGGATTAATGAAATCCTGTGGGAGCGAGCCTGCTCGCGAAGCTTTTAAAGGGCAAAAGGCAGATGAATGCTAACCAGCTGCCGCTGCGCCAGGCGCTGCTCAAACTCCTGCGGGTCGTGAATCAACACGTCCTGCCCGGCAAACTGTTCGGCCGCGATCAGTCGCGACAGCCAGAACCGCACACACGCCACTCGCAGCATCGTCGGCCACAACTCAGCCTCTGCCGCCGTAAACGGCCGTAGCGCCGCGTAGGCACCGAGGAAAGCACGGGCACGCGGGCCATCGATCAGACCATCATCGTCCGAACACCAATCGTTCAATGCAATCGCCACGTCATAGAGCATCGGGCCCGAGCAGGCGTTGTAGAAGTCGATGAGCCCGGTCAGATGCGTGCCTTCGAACATTGCGTTGTCGCGAAACAGGTCAGCGTGAATATTCGCCCGTGGCAGCGCGAGAATCTTGTCTTTGCGCGCAGTGATTTCATCCAGCGCCTTTTGCAGCAACGCGCGCGGCGCATCGCTCAGGTGCGAGAGCAACGCGGTGCCCTCCTCCAGCATCCAGTCGAGGCCACGATCGGTCTTGCGCTTGATCATGTGCTCGCCCTGGGTCGCCAGGTGCAGATGCGCCTGCAATCCGCCGACCTGCGCGCAATGCTGGGCGTTGGCGACTTTGATGTGCTTGCCGGCCAGGCGCGGTTGCAGCAATGCAGGTTTGCCTTTGAGTTCACGCAACGCCACGCCGTCGATGGTGCGCAATGCGTACGGCACCGGCAGATCGGCTTCGTGCAGCACGTCGAGCAGGTCGATGAAGAACGGCATCTCCTGCACCGGGCCGCGTTCGACCAGGGTCAGAACGAATTCGCCCTGCTCCAGGCTGATGAAGAAATTGGTGTTTTCGCTGCCGGCGGCAATCCCCTGGAAATCAAGCAGACGGCCAAGCCCGTAAGGGGCGAGAAAGGTTTCCAGCTCGGGCCGAGCCAGGGGGGTGAACACAGACATGGTTAAAAACTGCTCAGTTCGGGCGCCGCGATCAACGCGGCGCCGATTAAAATTAAGAGACTACTTCCATTCGAAAATCTTCCACGACGGAATCAGCATATCCGGCTGATCCGAGCGAATGAAGTTCGCATCCGTCCCGTCTGCGCGCACAAGGAAGTACGGCGGAGCGCCCTTCGGCGTGACTTTGATCGCATACAGGAAACCGTTTTGTCGATACTCCTGAATGGTCTTGTCGCCTTCCGTGCGAATGGTAACTTCGGGGTCCCCCGTCGGCGCATCATCCGCCGCCATCGCGGCCAATGGTGAAGCAGCAATCAACCCGACCAGCAGCAAGCGATTTAACGTACGCATGATAACCTTGTCCCTTTGTCGTCAACGGTCCCGCTATTCTAGCGCCGGGCCCGCCGAAAAGGTTGATTCTGCTCATGAGCCAAGCCCCCCTCGTCCTGGTGGACGGTTCGTCTTACCTGTACCGCGCTTTCCACGCACTGCCTCCTTTGACCACCTCCAAAGGTCTGCCGACCGGTGCGGTCAAAGGCGTGCTGAACATGCTCAAAAGTCTGCGCAAGCAGTACCCGGACAGTCCGTTCGCCGTGGTTTTCGACGCCAAGGGCGGCACATTTCGCGATGAGATGTACGCCGAATACAAGGCCAACCGACCGAGCATGCCCGACGACATGCGCCTACAGATCGAGCCGCTGCACCAGAGCGTGATCGCTCTCGGCTTCCCGTTGCTGTGCGTGGAAGGCGTCGAGGCCGACGATGTAATTGGCACGCTGGCCCGTAGCAGTGCAGCGGCGGATCGCCCGGTGATCATCTCCACCGGCGACAAAGACATGGCGCAACTGGTCGATGGCCACATTACCTTGGTCAACACCATGTCCGGTAGCTCGATGGACGTGGAGGGCGTGAAGGAGAAATTCGGCGTCGCTCCGGAGCAGATCATCGATTATCTGGCGCTGATGGGCGACTCTTCCGACAACATTCCGGGCGTTCCCGGCATCGGTCCGAAAACCGCATCCGGCCTGCTGGTCGGCGTCAACGGTGGCCTGACCGAACTGTACGCGCAGCTCGACATCGTGCCGACCTTGCCGATTCGCGGCGCCAAGACCCTGCCGGCCAAGCTCGAAGAACACAAGGAGATGGCATTCCTCTCCTATCAACTGGCGACCATCAAGATCGACGTGCCGCTGGACGTCGAACTCGACGATTTGCAGATGCGCGCCGAAGATCCGGCCAAGCTCTACGAGCTGTACACGCTGCTGGAATTCAAGAGCTGGATCAACGATCTCGATCGCGACGCCAAACGCCTGGAGCTGAGCAGCGCTGCGGCGCCTGAGCCGGCGGGTGATCTGTTCAGCGCGCTAGAGGCCGAGGCCCCGGCCGCTCCGGCTGAAGCGGCTTATGAAACCATCCTCGATCAGGCGCGTTTTGACGTCTGGCTGGAAAAACTCAAGAACGCCAAACTGTTCGCCTTCGACACTGAAACCACCGGTATCGATGCGCAGCAGGCGCAGCTTGTCGGTCTGTCGTTCGCGGTGCAGGCCAACGAAGCGGCGTACATTCCGCTGACCCACTCCTACATCGGCGTGCCGGAGCAACTGGATCGCGACACCGTGCTGCGCGCGCTCAAGCCGATTCTGGAAGACCCGAACAAACTCAAGGTCGGCCAACACGCCAAGTTCGACATGAACATTCTGGCCAACTGCGCCATCGGCGGCGATCAGAACGAAGGCATCACCGTGCGCGGCGTCGCCTTCGACACGATGCTTGAGTCCTACGTGCTCAACTCCACCGCCACCCGCCACGACATGGACAGCCTCGCGCAGAAGTACCTGGACCACACCACCGTGAGTTTCCAGGACATCGCCGGCAAAGGCGCCAAGCAACTGACCTTCGATCAAATCGCGCTGGAGCAGGCCGGGCCATATGCCGCCGAAGACGCCGACATCACCTTGCGTTTGCACCAGACGCTGTTTGAAAAACTCAGCGCCATTCCAAGCCTGGCCAGCGTGCTGACCGACATCGAGATTCCACTGGTACCGGTGCTGGCGCGCATCGAACGCCAGGGCGCATTCGTCGACGCCGAGCTGCTCGGTATCCAGAGCATTGAGCTGGGCAACAAGATGGTCGCGCTGGAGCGCGAAGCGTTCGAAATCGCCGGGGAAGAGTTCAACCTGGGCTCGCCCAAGCAGCTCGGCGTGATTCTCTACGAAAAACTCGGCCTGCCGGTTTTGAAGAAAACCGCCAAGGGCCAGCCGTCCACCGCCGAAGAAGTCTTGGCGAAACTGGCCGAAGACGATCACCGCTTGCCGAAAGTGCTGATGGCGCATCGCTCCATGAGCAAGCTGAAAAGCACCTACACCGATCGCCTGCCGGAGCAGATCAACCCGCGCACCGGGCGCATCCACACTTCGTACCATCAGGCCGTGGCATCGACCGGGCGTCTGTCCTCCAGCGATCCGAACCTGCAGAACATCCCGGTGCGTACCGCTGAAGGCCGACGCATCCGTCAGGCCTTCGTTGCGCCAAAAGGCTACAAACTGCTGGCGGCGGACTATTCGCAGATCGAACTGCGGATCATGGCCCACCTGTCCAAGGACGAAGGCTTGATGAACGCCTTCCGCAACAATCTGGATGTGCACACCGCCACCGCTGCCGAAGTGTTCAAGGTCGAGCTCAGCGAAGTGACTTCCGACCAGCGCCGTGGCGCCAAGGCGATCAACTTCGGTCTGATCTACGGCATGGGCGCACAGAAACTCGGCAAGGACATTGGCGTCGACACCAAGACCGCCAAGGCTTACATCGACACCTATTTCGCGCGTTATCCGGGCGTTCGCGAATACATGGATCGCACCCGCGCACAGGCTGCGGATCAGGGTTATGTCGAAACGTTCTTCGGCCGTCGCCTGTACTTGCCGGAAATCAACTCCAACAAGCCGCAGGAGCGCGCTGCCGCCGAGCGCACGGCAATCAACGCGCCGATGCAAGGCACGGCAGCCGACATCATCAAGAAAGCCATGGTGGCAGTGGATAACTGGCTGACGACATCCGGGCTGGACGCGCGAGTCATCCTGCAAGTGCACGATGAACTGGTGCTGGAGGTTCGCGAGGATCTGGTTGATCAGGTCAGCGCCGAAATTCGTCAGCACATGAGCGAAGCGGCGAAGCTGGATGTGCCGCTGCTGGTCGAAGTGGGTGTGGGCAATAACTGGGATGAGGCGCACTAAGCGATTTAAGCTGGTTTTGCCGCGGCTTCGCGCCGCGGCAAGCCCGCTGAAAGTTGCTTAGGCCAAATTGCGCTTGTGCTTATTCCAAAGCTTTTTGAAAAAAATCTGAACTAATCTTGCAGCTCACTACTCAGAGTTACTGAATGGCTGGTGAAGCCCTTCAATGCTCCTATGTTGTGTTAAGTGTTGGCAGATATCTGAACCCCGCCCTAGCGGTTCGGAACTTAAACCCCGGAATTTCTCCCTCCCCACTGAAATCCGGGGCTTTTTTTGTCCAAAAATCGGCTGTGGTGGTACGGAAGACACCACAGACAATTTTGAAATTCTTTTACTCAGACGCCGTTTCGGCGCCCTTGTCGGCCAATTCCATCCAGTCCGCCAACACGGTGTAGGCCTCTTCCAGGCCCATGCGTTTTGGCGCCGAGAACAGCTGGATAGTCACCAGATCACCCCACCCCTTACGAATTTCCGCCTGAACCTTGAGCAGTGTGTTCTTCGCTGCGCCGTAGGTCAGCTTGTCCGCTTTGGTCAGCAGAATGTGCATCGGCATGCCGGCCGCAACGGCCCAATCGAGCATCAGCAGGTCGAAGTCGGTCATTGGATGACGGATATCCATCATCAGAATCAGACCCTTCAAACTCTCGCGGCCACCCAGGTAAGCCTCAAGGTGACGCTGCCAGTGCATCTTCAGCGGGATCGGTACTTTTGCATAACCGTACCCCGGCAGGTCGACCAGACGACGATCTTCGTCTAGCTTGAAGAAGTTCAACAGCTGTGTGCGACCCGGAGTTTTCGAGGTGCGCGCCAGGCTGGCGTGAGTCAGGGTGTTCAGGGCGCTGGATTTGCCGGCGTTGGAACGCCCGGCAAATGCCACTTCAAAGCCTTCGTCGTCGGGGCACTGATCGACTTTGGCGGCACTGAGCATGAACGTGGACTGTTGGCACAGGCCGAGGATGGGATTTTTGAGCTGCATGGGATTTCCGATGTGGGCGGCGCCGGGAATGGGCGCGGAACGCGGTGTCGCTTCCGTTTCAGTGACGCCAGTATATAATGCCGCAGATTTTGTGTGTGCTTTGTCCCAGCGAAGGACGAAGTTAACGAGAGCGACAGACCTTGATTGCGCATTAGAACGCAAAACGCTCTCAACCCTGAAAAGGTCGTTTAAATGGCTGCTGGCTGCCGGAGTCTTGATGCCGCTTTACAGCGCACAGGCTACACAGGATCCGGAAGCCGTGTACAACCGTGTTTGTAGTGCCTGTCATTCCGGCCAGCTACCCATGGCGCCCGAAAGAGGCGATCAGGCAGCTTGGACGCCGAGGTTGGCGAAAGGTATGGAGACGCTGGTGCAACACGTGACCCAGGGTTTCAAGGCGATGCCGCCGCGTGGTTTGTGCATGGACTGCAGTGCCGAGGATTACCAAGCCATCATCCTTTGGATGAGCGAGTAAGCCCGGTCCATAACTCTTAACCCTTAGCCGTAGTTGGATTAGCTGATGAACAAATTGATCGTGAGTCTGCTGTTGACCGTGGGAATAACGGGCTTCGCCCATGCTGCAGGTGATGCCGCAGCAGGTCAGGCGAAAGTCGCTGTATGCGGAGCCTGCCATGGCCCGGACGGGAACAGCATGGCGCCAAATTTTCCAAAACTGGCCGGTCAAGGTGAACGCTACCTGACCAAGCAGCTACACGACATCAAGTCGGGCAAGCGCGTAGTCCTGGAAATGACCGGTCTGCTGACCAACCTCAGCGATCAGGATCTGGCCGACATGGCTGCCTACTTCGCTAGCCAGAAAGGCAGTGTCGGCGCCGCCGATCCCAAGCTTGTGGAGCGCGGTGAAGCCCTGTTCCGTGGTGGCAACCTGACCAAAGGCCTGCCAGCCTGCACCGGCTGCCACTCGCCCAATGGCAGCGGCAACGCCGCTGCCGGCTTCCCGCACCTGGGTGGCCAACACGCTTCGTACATCGCCAAACAGCTCACCGATTTCCGCAAGGAAGAAGGCGGCCGTACCAACGATGGTGACACGATGACCATGCAGACCATTGCCAAGCGCCTGAGTGATGAAGACATCGCCGCGGTCTCCAGCTACATTCAGGGCCTGCATTAAGAGCCCTGACGGCAACGGACATCTCGCGCAACGTTAACGCTCGATTAATCCGTCGCAGCAAGTATAAAAAGGGTGGCTTTGGCCGCCCTTTTTTGTGGCTGCTGCCGTTACACTACAGAACTGATGCCCGCCAAGGCCTGTCTGAAAACAGGTCGCGCGAGGCGACCCAATTTGTCCAGGAGTAAAGCATGCGTAATCTGATCATCAGCGCCGCCCTCGTCGCTGCCAGCCTGTTCGGCGTGACTGCCCAGGCCGCTGAAGCCCCTGCCGCCCCTTATGTAGAGCTGAGCAATCCGGTGCCGGTTGCAGTGCCTGGCAAGATCGAAGTGGTAGAGCTGTTCTGGTACGGCTGCCCGCACTGCTACTCCTTTGAGCCAGTGATCAATCCGTGGGTTGAAAAACTGCCAGCCGACGTCAACTTCGTGCGTATTCCAGCCATGTTCGGCGGCCCATGGGACGCTCACGGCCAGATGTTCCTGACGCTGGAAGCAATGGGTGTCGAACACAAGGTTCACAGCGCCGTGTTTGAAGCGATCCAGAAGCAGCACAAGAAGCTGATCGACAAGAACGACATGGCTGACTTCCTCGCCACTCAAGGCGTGGACAAGGACAAGTTCCTCGCCACTTTCGACTCTTTCGCCATCAAGGGTCAGATCGTAAAGGCTCGCGAACTGGCCAAAAAGTATGAAATCACCGGTGTGCCAACCATGATCGTCAACGGCAAATACCGCTTCGACATCGGCTCCGCCGGTGGTGCCGAGCAAGCGCTGAAACTGGCTGACCAACTGGTTGCCAAAGAGCGAGCCACCAACAAGGCTGCTGCCAACTAAGCGCGGCAACCGTCATGCGCCGCTGGAAGACCGAACGCATCGTTGGCTTGCATGATCCGCAAGTCAACGAGCATCACCTGGCGTCCACGGGCCTGCCAGCGGATCATCGTCTGCGCTTGCTCAGTTTCAATATCCAGGTCGGTATCAGCACCGAGCGTTATCGGCACTACCTGACCCGCAGCTGGCAGCACCTGCTGCCGCACACCGGGCGCTCAGGCAATCTGCAGAAGATCGGCGACCTGCTCGGCGACTTCGACCTGGTCGCGTTGCAGGAGGCCGATGGCGGCAGCCTGCGCTCAGGCTACGTCAATCAAGTCGAACACCTGGCCCATCTCGGCGCCTTCCCCTATTGGTATCAACAACTCAATCGCAACCTCGGTCGACTGGCCCAGCACAGCAATGGCGTGCTCAGTCGTCTCAAGCCGTGGGCGATCGAGGATCATCCGCTGCCCGGCCCAAAAGGCCGCGGCGCGATCCTGCTGCGCTTCGGCGAAGGCCCGGAAGCGCTGGTGGTGGTGATGATGCATTTGGCCCTTGGCGCGCGCACGCGCAGCCTGCAACTGGCCTACATTCGGGATTTGATCGGTGGCTACAAACATCAGATATTGATGGGCGACATGAACACCCATGCCAGCGATCTGCTACAACAGTCGCCGTTACGCGATCTTGGCCTGCTGGCCCCGCAGGTGGAAGCGACATTCCCCAGCTGGCGTCCTCAGCGCTGCCTTGATCATATTTTGCTCAGCCCGACCCTGACCCTGGAAAAGGTCGAAGTGCTGGCACAACCGATTTCCGATCACCTGCCGGTCGCGGTAGAGATTCGTCTGCCGGGTTCGCTCACGGCCGATGCATTGCCCGCGTTGAGTCCTGCCCCTCGCGGAACCCCTGAATGAGCGACGAAGCCCAGCGCTGGAAAGAGAAATACCTCAAAAGCATCGAACAACAGGACAAACTCGAACGCCGTTGGGCTGCCAGGCTCGACCTCCTGCGTCGAGGCCTGGTGCGCAGCACGCTGGCCGCTGAGGGCACCGACCGCGTCGTTGATCAATGCATGAAAGAAATGCGCGACGTGGTGCGCTCCGACGACATGGACGCCGGCCTCGCCGCCCTATTGCCGCGCCTGGAAAAAGCCGTGCTTGATTCCGAGCAGCGTCGCGAAACCCGGATTGATCAGGTCAGCACTGCACTGAACGCGCTGGTGACTCAGCTGCAAGCATTGCCGCTGCCACGGGAAGTCGCCCAACCCCTGAAGAAATTTGCCAAACAACTGGATGGCCGTGTCGGTCAGGCCCGGGAACTGCCGCTGCTGCTGGGTGAGCTCAGCGGCCTGCAGGGCAAGGCGTTGAGTCAGGTGGAGACACCCGCCGAACCTGGCCGGCCGGGGTTGCTGCAAAGGCTTTTCGGCAGCCGAGACAGCGAGGAGGCGCCGGAACCTACGGCGCAAGCTCCAGTTGCGCCGACGGCACCACCGGCAGTTGCACCTGCACCTGCAGACGAATCCGCCCCAGAGCCTGTCGCAGTCACTGAACCACCGGTGATGGCTGTCGTTACCCAGGACGCCGCGCCAACCGCGATATCCGAAACACCTGCGCTCGCGCCTCAGGGGGAATCGCAAATAACGTCCTTCGTGCCGCCAACGGTGACCCGCGAAGTGATCAAAGCTGCACCTGAAGCAGAAGCAGACGCAGTCGAATCCGAGCCACAACCCGAAACCGCGCCATCACCTGCTCCGACGCCAGTTGTTTCACCTGCCGCCTTCAACCCCGACGAATTGATCCACCCCGGCGATCCAGAGCCGCTGTTCCTCGACACCCTGCCCCTGCCCCCACCCATCGCTCAAGCACTGGCGGCGATCGATCCGGAGCATTCCGAGCACGACATCCTCTTTGCCCTGCCGGATTCCCCGGAGCCGTCTTACAGCTCCGTGGCCAAACACATCGAAGACACGCTGATCGGCCTGCTCGACGACCTGACCCTGCCCGAGCGACATCGCCCACAAGCCGAAGCCATGCGCGAGCGGCTCAAGCATGGCTTGAATTGGTACGAACTGATCCCGATCCTCGACGATCTGGCCACGTTGATGCTGGCGATTACCGACAGCGGTCAGCACGAATTCGAAGCGTATCTGCAGCAACTCAACGAACGCCTCGAAGCGTTTCAGAGCAATTTGCAAGCCGCCAGCGACGGTCATGCCGACAACAGTTCGGCGGCGCGAGCAATGGACACGCAGATCCGCGAGCAAGTCGACGGCTTGCAGACCAGTGTCCAGGAGGCTGCCGATCTGGATGACCTCAAGCAGGTGTTGGAAAATCATCTCGAAGGCTTGCTTGGCACCATGGATCAACACCAGAAGCAGCGCGATGCCCGGGAGCAGGAAGTCGCGACGCGCCTCAAAGGTCTCTCCGAGCGCGTGGCGCACATGGAGCAAGAAGCCCAGGGCTTCCGCGAGCACCTTGAAGAGCAACGCCAGAAAGCCCTTATCGATCCGCTCACCAGCCTGCCCAACCGCGCGGCCTGGAGCGAACGTCTCGAGCATGAAATCAAGCAATGGCAGCAGCACGGCAACACGCTGAGCTTGGCAATGCTCGACCTTGATCACTTCAAGCGAATCAACGACAACTACGGCCATTTGGCTGGTGACAAAGTCCTGAAGATCATAGCCACGGTGTTGCGCAAACGCCTGCGCGGTTCCGATTTCATCGCACGTTTCGGCGGCGAAGAGTTCGTTCTGCTGATGCCGGCCACCCCGCCAGCGGTCGGTGCAAAACTGTTGGAAACCCTGCGCGCAGCGATCGAAGCGTGCCCGTTCCATTTCAAGGGTGAACGGGTGACGATCACGATCTCAATGGGACTGACATCATTCAAGCCAGGAGAACACAGCGATCTGGTGCTTAAAAGAGCCGATCAGGCGCTGTACCGGGCAAAAAATGGCGGGCGCAATCGAGTTGAGCTGGGCTGAGAAATTGTTCCATTTTGTTTAAATCCGCCCGCTGACCGTTCCGCCGCAAGGCAGTACGTTACACTGTTGCATTACTGTCTTGCGTAATTGCCCTCTGCCATGAAATTTTTTGCCCTCCTCGCGTCGCTACTCGTTCTGGCCGGTTGTGCCAGCGGCCCGCGTTATGACACCCGTCATCCTTCCGCCAACTACGACAGCCGTATCCAGTTCGTGGTCGTGCATTACACCTCGGCTTCCCTCGAGCGTTCGCTGCAGTTGCTGACCCACGGTGAGGTCAGCAGTCACTACCTGATCGGTGACGACCAGCGCGCCACTGTTTACAAGCTGATGGACGAAAACCAGCGCGCCTGGCACGCCGGTGAGAGCCAATGGCAGGGCCGCACCTGGCTCAACTCCAGCTCCATCGGTATCGAAATCGTCAACCCTGGCTTCAAAGACACCCCAACCGGCCGCCTGTGGTATCCCTACAGCGAAGCGCAGATTCAAGCGCTGATCGTCCTGCTCAAAGACATCAGCAAGCGCAACGGCATCAGCCCGCAGCACATCATCGGTCATAGCGACATCGCCCCCCTGCGCAAGCTTGATCCAGGGCCACTGTTCCCGTGGAAGCGTCTCGCCGCCGAAGGTCTGGGCGTGTGGCCGAATGAACAGGCCGTAGCGCGCCAGCAAGCGTTGTTCACCAGCGGCGAGCTGCCGAGCATCAGCTGGTTTCAGGCGCAATTGGCCCATCTGGGCTATGAAACGCCGCAGACTGGCGAGCTGGACGTCGCGACGCGCCACGTCCTCGCCGCGTTCCAGATGCACTTCCGCCCTTCGCGGTTTGACGGCACCCCGGACGCGCAAACGGCGGCGTTGCTGCTGGTTCTAAATCAGACAAAATACTGACGCCCGCCCGACGGTCAGGGCGAACTTCCAATCAGCAGCTATAACTCATTGGTAATTCTTCGGATATTCCATGATGGCTGCTACCCGAGCGACGCTGCGTAGCTGGTTTTATCGCCCAGGGTTTTTGGCGATGATCGCGGCCGTCCTCAGTGCAGGCCTGTTGTTCAGCGGCGCAATGTTCGTGGCGATGCGCCAGGTCGAACAAAGTGAAAGTCAGGTGATGAACGCTCAGGGCGAGCGCTTTCTCGCCCGGCTCGAGCAGTTGTTCGGACAACTACGCGAAAGCCTCGACGATCTCGAAGCCCAGCCGTTGCGCAGTTGCGACGACGAGATGATCGCCACGCTGCGGCAAGTCACCTTCAACTATCGCTTCGTCTATGAAGCGGCTTATATGGACGCCTCGCGAATCTGTTCCAACCGTCCGCGCGAGGAAGGCCTGTCGGTTTTCCGCGCACCGGACATCATTGGCCCGACCTACAGCTACTGGCTGAACACCACGACCGAACCCGACGAAAACCGCGCAGCATTGATGCTGGGGCGCGGCAATTTTCGGGTGGCTACATCACGCGGGCATTTGACCGATATGGTCGACCTTTCACCCGGCAGCAGCCTGCTGGTGGTGCTGGACCACGGCTCCCGCGCGATTCCGGTGCTCGGCACGGCGCAGACATGGCCACCAGCGGAACCCTGGCCGCCAAAAAGCCGCGACGCCCTGCAAGTCACCCAGAATCGATTGATCTACCGCATGCCCACCGATAACCCGGAATATCAGTTGGTGTTGATCACGCCGCGCACCGGCATGCAGATCCCCGCCATCTGGTGGTGGATAGTCCCGGCCTGCCTGGTGCTGGGCGCTGTTGTAGGGTTCTGCATATTTTTGCTGGTGCGCCAGCGTCAGTCACTGGATGCCGAACTGCACGGCGCCATCCGCCGCGGCGAACTGCAAGTGCTCTATCAACCGATCTTCGACCTCGACAGCCGCAACTGCGTCGGCGCTGAAGCCTTGCTGCGTTGGCGCCGTCCGGACGGCACATTGACCAGCCCGGACCTGTTTATCCCGCTGGCGGAAAATACCGGGCAGATTCGCCAGATGACCGACTTTGTCCTTCAGCGCCTACTGGAGCAATTGGGGCCAGTGTTGCGCGCCAATCCGCAGCTGTATATCTCAGTCAACCTTGCCGCATGCGACGTGATGGTGCCGCGCATCGGCCCGGTCATGGCGCGGCTGCTGGCCCTGCACAGAGTGGCAGCCAAGCAGATTGCCTTCGAGGTCACCGAGCGCGGCTTGATTGATGTCGTGGTCGCCCGGGATAACCTGCAAGCGCTGCGCGATCTGGGCCATCAAGTGCTGATCGACGATTTCGGCACCGGCTATTGCAGCCTTGCCTACCTGCAAACCCTGCCGGTGGATTGCCTGAAAATCGACAAGGCGTTCATCGACGCACTCGGCCATGACGCCGCCAGCAGCGGCGTCGCTCCGCACATCATTCACATGGCGCAGGCCTTGGATCTTAAGGTGATTGCCGAAGGGATCGAGCTGGAATCGCAAGCCGAACTGCTCAGCAGCGAAGGTGTGAAGTTTGGTCAGGGCTGGCTGTTCGCCCATGCCCTGAGTGCAGTGCAGTTCATCGAACTGATCACCCGCGGACGGCGAATGGCAGGGCGCCGGATGGATGACGAAGCCTAAACCGCCAACGCCATATAAAACTGCGTGCCCTGCCCCGGCCGCGAATAAACGCCCATCCTTCCCCCATGCAACTGAACAATCTCCTTGCACAGCGCCAGGCCGAGCCCGGCTCCGCCCTTCTTGCGCCCGACCTGAACGAACGGCTCGAAGATCCGCCCTTGCTGGCCGTAAGCAATGCCTTCGCCATTATCCTCGACGCTGATGATCACCCGCTCGCCATGGCGACGTGCCTGCAATCGGATCTGGCCGTCACGGGCGGTATGGCGCAAGGCGTTATCGATCAGGTTGTCGAGCACCCGTTCAAGCTGTGCCTGGTCAGCCTGCAAGCGTGGCAATGGCCCTTGTATTTCCACAGTCAAATCGATGCCTTTTTCCACCGCCAAATCGGCAAAGCGTAACTGCGCCTGCGCCAGCAAATCTTCGATGGAACACGGCGCGAGCGTCAGTTTCTGCAAGCCGTTCTGGTAACGCGAGAAGTTGAGCAAGTCATTGATCAATTGCATCAGGCGCTGCATTTCTTCGTTGACGGTGTCGAGCAGGTCGGCCTCGCGGGACTCCGGGGCAAACTTCGCCCGCTCGCGGAACAGCCCGAACGCCATGTGCATGCCGGTCACCGGCGTTCGCAGTTCATGGGACGCGCGCAGGACGAACTCGCTGCGCACCCGCTCGAAGGCTCTTTGCTCGGTGACATCGTGCAACACCATCACCGCGCCAAGAATGTGACCTTGAGTGTGGCTGACCGGGGTCAGGCTATAGGTCAGCAGGCGCGACTCGCCATCGACCTCGATACTCAAGTCTTCCGGCGCCCGCTCCAGGGTACCGCCGCGCAACACCAGTTGCAGCTGCTCATCCAGTTCAGGCCGCTCAAGTGCGCTGCCCAAGCCTTGGCCGAGGCGGTCGTCGTCCCAGCCCAATTGGCGCTGGGCGACCGGGTTGAGGTGCTCGAGATGGCCTTGGCGGTCGATCATCAACAAGCCGTCGTCGATGCTGTCGAGCACCGCCTGCAAGCGTTGCTGGCCGGCCAGTAGCTCATCGACGTTGGTGGCCTGGTGCTCGCGCAGCGCTTCGGCCATCAGCCCGAACCGGCGTGAGAGCAAATTCACTTCCATCGCCGAGGAGGTCGGCAGCGTCACTTCGAAATTGCCCTGGCCAATGTTATCGGCCGCTTTGGCCAGCGCCTCGATGGGCGCACCAAAGCGTCGGGAAATCCCGTGGGCAGTAACGAACCCGATGATCAACACCGCCAGCCCGACCAACCCGAGCAGGCTCGCAATCAGCAACGCCCGGTCGCGGGCCGCGTGCTGCACCGAATTAATGTTGTCGAGCGCCTGCTTATGCTCGGCGATCAAGCCATTGCGCAAAGTGTTGAAGCGTTCACGAAGGTCACCGTTGCCACTCAGGGCCGAACCCGGGTCACGGGACTGATCAAACACCTGGAGAAACTTAAGATAATCGGATTTGGCCTGCGAGAACCCGTATTGCCGGCCATCGCCTTCCTCTTCTTGAGCAATGCCTTCGTCAAGCAACTGGAAATAATGTTGCTTGGACGCCTCGAACGCCACCGGGTCAGGCGTCTCGGCAAGCATCATGATCAGCTGATCGCCGAGGGTCTGGCGCAGTTTGAGCCCCAGGTCGAGGGTGACAAAGTTGTTGCGGATCAATGTTTCCTGAGTGCCGGCCATCTGCATCACGCTGACCAGCCCGAGCAACAGCCCAAGCAGGGCCACGGTGATGAGCGCGGATATGCTGAGGAACAACCGGGTCCGCAACTTCATCGCCAGTTTCATCGTCGGGCACTCACAGGTTGTACTGCTTGCGCTTGCGATACAGCGTCGAGGCGTCGATGCCCAAGGTTTTCGCGGCTTGATCCAGCGTACCGGCGGTGGCGAGTACTGCACCGATGTGGGCTTTCTCCAACTCATCCAGGCTGAGCGCGGCACCGACGCGTGGCGCATTGTTGGCCGGTTGCTCAGCCATGCCCAGGTGAGTGATCTCCACCCGTTCCTGCGGGCAGATGATGCTCGCCCGCTCGACCACGTTGCGCAGCTCGCGAATGTTGCCCGGCCAACGGTAGCCGAGCAGCGCCTCACGGGCCTCGTCACTGAAACCCCGCGCCGGACGTGCATACTCTTTGACGAAGCGCGCAAGGAAGCGATCGGCCAGCGTCAGAATGTCCTCGGCGCGCTCGCGCAACGGTGGCAGGTGCAAGGTGATGACGTTGAGGCGATACAGCAAGTCTTCACGGAAGCGACCATCGCGAACCATGTCTTCGAGGTTAAGGTTGGTCGCCGCCAGAATCCGCACATCGGCGCGGCGAGTCACCGGGTCGCCTACCCGCTCGTATTCCTTGTCCTGAATGAAACGCAGCAACTTGGGTTGCAACGTCAAAGGAAAATCGCCGATCTCGTCGAGAAACAGCGTGCCGCCGTCTGCCTGGTTGACTCGACCCAGGGTACTTTCGCTGGCGCCGGTAAACGCCCCGCGACTGTGACCGAACAACTCGCTTTCCATCAGCTCGGCGGTCAGCGACGGGCAGTTGATGGTCACGCAGGATTTCTTCTCGCGTTTGCTCCAGCCGTGAATCGCTCGGGCCAGCTCGCCTTTACCGGTGCCGGACTCGCCAAGAATAAGAATGTTGGCATCGGTACCCGCCACTTGCCGCGCAGTTTCCAGAACGACTTTCATCGCCGGGCTGTGGGAATCGAGGCCGTCCTTGGGCTTGCGGATTTCGCCTTCCAGCGCTTCAAGACGCGCCGAGAGCTGGCGCACTTCCAATTGCTTGGCAGTCGCCAGCCGCAATTGGTCCGGGCTGCACGGTTTGACCAGATAGTCGGCGGCGCCGGCCTGGATCGCGTCCACGGCCGTGTCGACAGCCGAGTGAGCGGTGACGATCACCACTCGCATCCACGGTGCCTGAATGCGCATCTGCGCCAGTACGTCGAGGCCATTGTCTTCGCCCAGACGTAAATCAAGGAAGCACAAGTCAAACACCTGACGTTGCAGCAGCGCCTCGGCCTGAGCCGCACTGTTAGCGGTGGCCACCGTATAGCCTTCATCTTCGAGGCAATAGCGGAAAGTTCGCAGGATGGCGGATTCATCATCTACCAGCAGAATGCGGCCTTGTTGCTCAGTGGCAGATTCCATTTTTCCTACGCTCCATAGTGATTGGTCTTGAGTTAGTCCCGGAAAAATCGGGCAAGTTGCATGGTTGATTCTGAACGATGCCAGCTATAAGAGGGTAGCCCTCTCCTGTCTTTACGGCTAATTCACTGATTTTGTTGATTTTTTAAACAATCACCGATTTGCAGGCCTTTACCTGCGTCCTTTTCTGACATCTGCGCCCCACTCTCAATTCCATAAGAATGAATTCTCCTACGAAAAAATCGTGCATTGCGCACGACCGCAGATGCTCCATCGTGCAGGATGCGTCCGATGGTATTTTTCACAATCGCATAACCTATTGATTTTATTGGATATTTTTTAGATAAAAAACTGGCATGCAGGCTGCAATATCTTGTTTATCCCGGGCAGATCAGAACTGCCCCAACCGAATAAGCGTGAGGAACCCAGGATGACTCGCCAACGTGCCGCCCAAATGCGTATCTCGCCTCTGCATATCCAGCAAGGTCTGTTTGGCGTGCTCGCCCTGTTGATCACCCTGATCGCGTGTCAGCAATACCTGAGCTGGGAAAACAGCCAGAAACCTGAGCCGCTGATCTCGATCCAGCACAGCACGCAGAAGCACTTCAGTGCCGTCAGCAGCACGGCGGTCGAGAGCGCCTCGATGCGCATGATGGAAGTCGACCAGGCGCAGCCAATGGATCAGCTGCCGCGTGAAGAGCGCTGGGTTTTCTAATTGAATTAACCGGATTCGGGCGCGATGCGCCGGAACACGCAACATCCCTAAATAGAGAAGTAAGGAGAATCACCATGTTGAGTTGGGCAATCACATTCTTGATCATTGCCATCATCGCTGCGGTACTGGGCTTCGGTGGTATCGCGGGCACCGCCACGGGTATCGCCAAGATTCTCTTCGTCGTGTTCCTGGTGATGTTCGTCGTATCGTTCTTCATGGGCCGTCGCGGCCGAGGTTGACGATGAGCGCTTTAAAGACACTGGCAGCCGCCCTGCTTTTGGGCGGTAGTGCCATGGCGATGGCGGCCAACGACGGCCAGGCGCGGGTCAACGAACTGTTAAGTTCAGACTCGCAGTACAGGGAAACCTGGCAAGGCGTGGTGAAGAAGGAAGAACGCCTGCCGGAATGGGTGATGAACCTGTCCGGCACTTCCGAACAGCAGATGAATGCTGTGGAAGAAGATGGCGACAAGTACCTTGTTGGCCCGCTCTGCGAAAATGCAGACAAGTGCCTCAATCACCGCTTGATCGTTGCGTTCAGCTTCGACAAGGACGATGCCTACGGCATGCTGGTTGATGTGCCCGAAGGCCTGCCGTCCGACAAGTCGCCGACGCGACATGCCACTTACAGGTTCCTCGGCAAGCCTGATCAGGGCATGCAGGATCTGTTGATGGAAACATTGAAAAAAGACCCTAAGTGGTACTGAGTTTGAACATGAGGGCAGCGCCTGCGCTGCCCTCTATTGCGCCCACCCGATGAAGGTCGGCGCATGACCAGGGGGCCGGGACGTTCTGACTGCTACAGAGTCGGAGTGACCTACGGGTACAGGGAGTGCCTGCGCAAGGGCCGGGTCAGGGTAAAAGCTGTCGCAAGTTCGTCAATCCAAAGGGGTTCGACGGGCTTGCGCCAAGCTTTCATTTAAGCAAAACGTTGATCGAGAGCGTCCAGCCCCTTCTTTTATCGTCCACACTGCGCGCAAAAACATTACGCGGTGTTTCCTGACGACCGTATATCGAGAAAGAGACCGTTTAAACAGTCGGACTTTTGGTCTCCAGAAGTAGGCTTTTTCCTAAAAATTCTGTCGACATTTCTCGCTCGAAAAATAATTAATTGATGCTGCGATGGCCGGTTCACGGCACTTATGCCGGCCGAAATGTCACAATCGAACCGGTTGGGACGCCAGTTTCATTTAAAAAAGCTCATGCCGATTCGGCATAGGGTAGGCGTTTACGGCATTAGACGGCGCAACCTTGCATCGGAATAGTTGCGCCTTTTTTCGCTTGCCGAAGAGCCGTCAATGCGCGCTTCGGGGCACCTTATACGGAGGCAGATGCACAGACTTTTCCGCTAAAAAGCGTTCCAGTTCCTGCATGTGCCTGAGTCAAACGCAAGTAAGGGTAAAGATAATGAAGAAGGCAAAAATTAGCCTCGCCTGGCAGATCCTCATCGGTCTGGTTCTGGGGATTGCAATCGGCGCGTTGCTCAACCACTTCAGTGCCGAGAAGGCCTGGTGGATCAGCAACGTCCTGCAACCGGCAGGCGATATCTTTATCCGTCTGATCAAGATGATCGTGATCCCGATTGTCATCTCGTCCCTGATCGTCGGCATCGCCGGCGTGGGCGACGCCAAGAAACTCGGGCGTATCGGCCTGAAGACGATCATCTATTTCGAAATCGTCACCACCATCGCCATCGTCGTCGGTCTGGTGCTGGCCAACCTGTTCCACCCGGGTACCGGCATCGACATGATCACGTTGGGTACGGTGGACATTTCCAAGTACCAGGCGACTGCCGCCGAAGTACAGCATGAACACGCGTTCATCGAGACCATTCTCAACCTGATCCCGTCGAACATCTTTGCGGCCATGGCCCGCGGCGAAATGCTGCCGATCATCTTCTTCTCCGTGCTGTTCGGTCTCGGTCTGTCGAGCCTGCAGTCGGACCTGCGCGAGCCGCTGGTGAAGATGTTCCAGGGCGTGTCGGAAAGCATGTTCAAAGTCACCCACATGATCATGAACTACGCCCCGATCGGCGTATTCGCACTGATCGCGGTGACCGTGGCCAACTTCGGCTTCGCTTCCCTGATACCGCTGGCAAAACTGGTGATCCTGGTTTACGTCGCCATCGCCTTCTTCGCTTTTGTGGTGCTGGGCCTGATCGCCAAGCTGTTTGGCTTCTCGGTGTTGAAGCTGATGCGCATCTTCAAGGATGAACTGGTACTGGCCTACTCCACCGCCTCCTCGGAAACCGTGCTGCCGCGCGTGATCGAGAAAATGGAAGCCTACGGCGCGCCGAAAGCCATCTGCAGTTTCGTGGTACCGACCGGTTACTCGTTCAACCTCGACGGTTCGACCCTGTACCAGTCCATCGCCGCGATCTTCATTGCCCAGTTGTATGGCATCGACCTGTCGATCAGTCAGCAACTGTTGTTGGTGCTGACCCTGATGGTCACCTCCAAAGGCATCGCCGGTGTACCGGGCGTGTCCTTCGTGGTGCTGCTGGCGACCTTGGGCAGCGTGGGTATTCCGCTCGAAGGCCTGGCGTTCATCGCCGGTGTCGACCGCATCATGGACATGGCCCGTACCGCGCTGAACGTGATCGGCAACGCGCTGGCCGTGCTGGTTATCTCGCGCTGGGAAGGCATGTACGACGACGCCAAAGGCGAGCGCTACTGGAACTCCCTGCCGCACTGGCGCAGCAAGGAAAAACTGCCGGCGGGTGAAATCTCCAAGAATTGACACAAAACCCCGTGGGGGCTGGCTTGCCAGCGATGAGGCCAGCCCATTCAACATCTTGGTTGACTGACACCCCCCCATCGCGGGCAAGCCCACTCCCACAGGGATCACCGCCAGCCGTTATAAACAAACCCCGGAGAAATCCGGGGTTTGTCGTTTCTGGCGACCCCGTTATCATTCGCCGCATCTTCCGGGGGATTTGACTGATGCTTAATGGCCTGTGGCTTGGCTTCTTCATCGTGGCAGCCGTGTCGGCGCTGGTGCAGTGGCTGGTCGGCGGTAACGCCGGGATCTTTGCGGCGATGGTGGAAAGCATTTTCGCCATGGCCAAGCTCTCGGTCGAAGTCATGGTGCTGCTGTTCGGCACGCTCACCCTGTGGCTGGGTTTCCTGCGCATTGCCGAAAAGGCCGGGATCGTCGACTGGCTGGCCAAAGTATTGGGGCCGTTGTTTCTGCGCCTGATGCCTGAGGTTCCGCCCGGCCACCCGGCGCTCGGCCTGATCACCCTGAACTTCGCCGCCAACGGTCTCGGTCTGGACAACGCTGCCACGCCGATCGGCCTCAAAGCCATGAAGGCGTTGCAGGAACTCAACCCCAGCGCGACCATCGCCAGCAACGCGCAGATCCTTTTCCTGGTGCTCAACGCTTCCTCCCTGACCCTGCTGCCGGTAACGATCTTCATGTACCGCGCCCAGCAAGGCGCGCCGGATCCGACCTTGGTGTTCCTGCCGATTCTGCTGGCGACCAGTTGCTCGACCATCGTCGGCTTCCTGTCGGTAGCCTTCATGCAGCGTCTGCGGGTCTGGGACCCGGTGGTACTGGCGTATCTGATTCCCGGCGCGCTGATCCTCGGGGCGTTCATGGCGCTGCTGGGGACGATGTCGGCCACGGCGCTGGCGGGGCTTTCGTCGATCCTCGGCAATCTCACGTTGTTCGGGCTGATCATGCTGTTTCTGGTGATCGGCGCTTTACGCAAAGTGAAGGTTTACGAGGCCTTCGTTGAAGGCGCGAAGGAAGGCTTCGACGTCGCCAAGAACCTGCTGCCGTATCTGGTCGCGATGCTCTGCGCCGTCGGCGTATTGCGCGCATCCGGGGCGCTGGATTTTGGTCTCGACGGGATTCGCCATCTAGTCGAATGGGCCGGTTGGGACACGCGCTTCGTTGATGCGCTGCCCACAGCGATGGTCAAACCGTTCTCTGGCAGCGCTGCGCGCGCGATGCTGATCGAAACAATGCAGACCTCGGGCGTGGACAGCTTCCCGGCGCTCGTCGCGGCGACGGTGCAGGGCAGTACCGAGACGACGTTCTATGTGCTGGCGGTGTATTTCGGTGCAGTGGGGATTCAGCGCGCAAGGCATGCCGTGGGTTGCGCGCTGTTGGCGGAACTGGCCGGCGTGATCGGCGCCATCACCGTGTGCTACTGGTTCTTCGGCTAAGCACAAAACCCTGTGGGAGTGGGCTTGCCCGCGATGAGGTCAGCACATCCAGATTAACCAGTGGCTGTTACACCGCCATCGCGGGCATGCCCGCTCCGACAGGGATTGGCGATGAGCTATCGTTGCGATTCGGGCGCCAGTTTCTGGCCTTGGTCTACGGCCCAATCCACGACTTTGGCGGTAAGACGATCACTCGCCTGACCAAACCCCGCCACCACCGCCGGCACCTTCACGTCATTGAGCGGCTGACGTTCTTCAAACCGGCGACTGGCCAGGATTCGCTGGTCATAGCCGCGCACCAGTAACGCATCGAGGCGCACGACGACGCTGGCCTGGGTGTCCTGATACTCGGTCTGAAACGCCTGCAAATTCCCGCCCAGCTCCAGATCCGCCTGAAAGTTGCTGTCATCGGTGCTCAGCAAGGTCACCCGGCCATCGCGCTGAAAACCGTCGAGCAGCCGATTGCGCAGCAACACCGGCGCCGGATCGCTCCAGCGCGAAGCCTTGTAGCTGCTGATCACGTCACCCTGCGGGATCACCGCGATGGTGGGCCGGTTCAGCGCTTCGCTGGCCTGCAACTTGTTCAAGCGCAGCGACCACGGCTGTGTCGCCGGCGAACCGCGCGAGGCGAGCGCCTGCGCTGCCGGCAAGCGGTAGACGTCCAGCGGCTCGGATTCGGGGAAGATCGTGCACGCGCTGATCAGCGTAAGGCCAGTGGCGAGGAGGGCGAGGCGGGTCAGCTTCATGGCGTGAACTCCTTGTTCTTGTCACTGCCCAGCAGGTAACCGCTGGGGTTGGCCTCCAGACGTTGGGAAATGGCCCGCAGCGAAGTCAGGGTTTCGCGCAGTTCGCGGATCGCCGGCGCCAGGCCGTTGAGGCCCTGCATGCCGCTGTCGAGGGAATTCTGGTTCTTGTTCAGCAACGCATTGATGGTGACGCTGCTGTCTTCCAGCGACTTCATCGCCTGCTCGGCGCTGCCCAGCGCCTGTTTGCCCTGATCGTTGAGCAGGCCGTTGGCGTTACGCATCAACGCCGAGGTCTGTTCGAGCATGCTGCCGGCCTGTTTGCCGACGCTCGCCAATTGCTGCATGGCCTGGCGAATGTCGCCGCGCTGATCGTTGATGGTGCCGGTGGTCTGTTCGAGATGGGCGAGTGTCTTGCTGACGCGTTCGACATTATCCTCGGAGAACATCTGATTAGCGTTGTGCAGCAGGGCACTGATGCCGCTCATCAAGTCGTTGCTGTCATTGAGCAGCCGCGAGATAGGCGAGGGCGACGCGATGATCACCGGGAGCTTGCCGTCATGCCCCTTGAGGGTCGGGCTGTGCGGCGTGCCGCCGCTGAGCTGAATGATCGAGGTGCCAGTGATCCCGGTCAGTGCCAGTTTGGCCTGGGTGTCTTCCTTGACCGGCGTATCGCCGCCGAGACGAATCCGCGCCAGCACCCGCCGTGGGTCCTGCGGATCGAGGCGCAGGCTGACCACGTCGCCGACCTTGATCCCGCTGTACTGCACCGAACTGCCCTTGGAAAGGCCACTGACCGCCTCGTTGAACACCACCTCGTAATCCTTGAACTCGGTGTCGACGCTGGATTTGGCCAGGAACAGGCCGAAGAGCAGGGCGCCGGCCACCACCAGCACGGTGCACAGGCCAATCAACACATGATGCGCTCGGGTTTCCATGTCAGACCTCGTTGAGCAGTTTGGCGGCGTCCAGCGCCGAGCGGCCGCGCGGGCCGTGGAAATATTCGTGAATCCACGCGTCATCGGTTTCCGAGACCACGTCGATGGCATCGGCCACCAGCACTTTTTTCTGCGCCAGCACCGCCACCCGGTCGGTGATGGTGTAGAGCGTGTCGAGGTCGTGGGTCACCAGAAACACACTCAGACCCAACGCATCACGCAGGGTCAGGATCAATTGGTCGAACGCCGCCGCGCCAATTGGATCAAGGCCGGCGGTGGGTTCGTCGAGAAAAAGAATGTCCGGGTCCAGCGCCAGGGCCCGGGCCAGAGCGGCGCGCTTGATCATGCCGCCGGACAGCGACGCCGGGTATTTGTCTGCCGCCGACAGCGGTAACCCGGCCAGCGCCAGTTTGACGGCGGCCAGATGCTCGGCGTCTTCGCGGCTCAGGCCCGCGTGTTCGATCAGCGGCAGAGCGACGTTCTCGGTCACGGTGAGCGAAGAGAACAGCGCACCTTTCTGAAACAGCACGCCAAAGCGTCGTTCGATCAACGAGCGCTCATGCTCCGCCAGGCTCGGCAGATTCTGGCCGAACACTTTGACGATGCCCTCGCTGGGCCGGCGCAGGCCGACAATGCTGCGCAGCAGTACCGATTTGCCGCTGCCGGAGCCGCCGACCACGGCGAGAATTTCACCTTTGTACAAATCCAGATCGAGGTTCTCGTGCACGCTTTGCGTACCGAAGCGGTTGCACAGGCCACGGACTTCAATCACCGCCTCCGAGGGCGCACGGGGTAGACGACTCACCAGCCCATCTCCATGAAGAACAGCGCAGCCACCGCGTCGAGCACGATCACCACGAAAATCGACTGCACCACACTCGACGTGGTGTGTGCGCCGACCGATTCGGCGCTGCCACTGACCTTGAAGCCTTCCAGGCAGCCAATCGCCGCAATCAGAAACGCGAAGATCGGCGCCTTCACCAGACCGACCAGAAAATGCTGAACGCCGATGTCGCTTTGCAGCAGCGAGAGGAACATCGCCGGCGAGATATCCAGCGACACCGCGCAGACCACGGCACCGCCGATGATTCCGCAGATCATCGCCAGAAAGGTCAGCAGCGGCAGCGCCACCAGCAACGCCAGCACGCGCGGCACAACCAGCAGCTCCATCGGATCAAGGCCGAGGGTGCGAATCGCGTCGATTTCCTCGTTGGCCTTCATCGACCCGATTTGCGCGGTGAACGCACTGGCGGTGCGCCCGGCCATCAGGATCGCGGTGAGCAAAACACCGAACTCACGCAGGAAGGCAAAACCCACCAGATCGACGGTGAAGATGCTCGCGCCAAAACTGGCCAGCACCGTCGCGCCGAGAAACGCCACCACAGCCCCCACCAGAAAGGTCAGTAACGCCACGATCGGCGCGGCGTCGAGGCCGGTCTGTTCAATGTGCGCGATCACCGGCGTGATGCGCCAGCGCTTGGGCCGGAACAGGCCACGGGCGATGGTTTCCAGAATCAGGCCGACGAAGCCGAGCAGTTGCAGGGTGTCTTGCCAAACGGCATCGACGGCGCGGCCGATGCGCGTCAGCAATTGCACGCTGACGCTGATTTCCGGTTCCTTGATCGGCACGCAGAAATCGGTCAACGACTGATACACGGTTTGCAGCAGGGCGCGGTCGGCGCTGGAGATTGTGCAATCGGGATGTTCGGCGGATTTGCCGAGGCGCTCGGAGCCGAGCAGTTCCACCAGCAACGAGGCGCCAGCGGTGTCGAGGGCGCCGAGGCCGTTGAGGTCGATGGGCGTGTCGGTGTCGTACTGGCCGCGCAGGGTTTCGCTCAGATGTTTGAGCTCGGTGTAATGGGCAAGCGTCCAGTCCCCGCTGATCCGCAGGCGGACAGGGGTGTTGGACGTGTCCAATTGGGCGCTGCCTGTCATCGAGCTGCTGGTCATAAGCTCCGTGCTTGTTCGGCTTCTAAGCGAACTAACGTAATAGCACGATCCGGATTACTTTTCTTTGACCGGTGTGCTGTCGGTGATTTCAAAGCGCAGCACACCGATCAGCTGGCCATCCTCGGTCAACACCCGTACTTGCCATTTGCCCGCCGGGTTGCCGGGGAAGTTCTGTTTGTGCGTCCACGCCCGGTAGCCTTGCTTGCGCCCGCCGTGGATGTCGAGGGCGATGCGGTCGACCTCTTTGCCGTTGAACTGCCAGACGTGATAAATCCGCTCATCGAGCCCACGCGGTGCGTTGATCGCGGTGTAGGCGTAGAGGCCGCCGTTGCGGATCTGCTCGGCGCTGACCTTGTCGAGGCTGGCGCCAGGGGTACGATCCTGCATTTGCGTGCTGATGGCCACGTCGGTCATCCACAACGTCGCCGGCGGCACCCACGAACGCAGCGCCCAACCGACGCCGCCGATGCCGACGGTGATAAACAGAATCGCCAGCGCGTTACGCACCGTGCGGATCGGGAAGATCGACGCCAGGCTCGGGAACGAAAGCAGCACAGCAATCCCCAGCGACCATTTGAAACTTTGCGCAGTGGTCAGGTGCATGATCACCGGCAGCGCCGTGAGCAGGGCGGCGAACAGGGTCAGGGTGTGCAACGCGAGAAACGCCCAGCGCCGTGGCGCCAGCCATTTGTAATAGAGCGGATCGACGATAGAGATCAGCGCGGCGACGCTGAGCAGGCCGGTGAAGATCAGTTGGCCGCTGTTCCACGTCGTGGTGATGAAAAAGAACGGCAGGACAAAAAACAGGCTTTCCTGATGGATCATCTGCGTCGCGTAACGCAGCAGAGGCTGCGGGATTTCCCGTTTGAAAATCCGCGTGAAAAGCCCGGTGAGGGTGTTTTCCAGCATCAGCCAGATCCAGCTGAGCAGCATGATCACCGTGATCCAGCTCGCCAATCCCTGCTGGCGATCGACCAGCATGAAACTGCCGACCCCCGAGATGAAACCACCCAGCGCGATGACCCCGGGGTAGCGCTTCATCAGCTCGATAATGCGCTGGATAAGGAGGGTCAGTCTGGACATTTTGGCGGTTCACGACGATAGGGGGGAAAACCTCGACAGAGTAGCGCCCACCGGGCCATGTGGCGAGGTTGGCAGTCAGCTAAATTCACCGCAGTACCCTGTGGGCGCGAGCTTGCGCGCGAATGCGGTGGCTCACGTAAAATTGCAGTGACTGACACGACGCCTTCGCCAGCAAGCTCGCTCCCACAGGTTTACTGCCTGGCTGACTTGCGGTGGTACACACGCCAGCCGATCAACATCAGCAGCACCAGACCCACCCCACCTGCCGCTACCCACAACACCTGATCATCACTGATCAGCGGCTTCTCGATCCGCAGATACCCCGGTTGCAACATCAACTCACGCATCGCCTTGTTCGCCGTTTCCAGCGTCACGCCTTGCAGCTCCCGCGCAGGGTTGGCGAAGCGGCCGTCCTGATAATCGCTCAGCGCGCTCCAGTAATAATCGGCCATCGCGCTGTTGCCTTGTACCGCCCAGGCCTGGTGGGCGATGGCGGCCTGTTTGATCCGGGCGAAGGTGTCAGGGTCGAGACCGTTTTTCAGCAAGTCAGCCTTGAGGTCTTCCAGGACCTGGATGGCTTCGTCGACGTTATCGCGATCCAGGTCGGCGTTGAGACTCATGAAGCCGACGCCGCCGAACACTTCGCGTTCGGCCCATGGCCCGTAGGACAACCCGTGGTTCAGGCGGATCTGCCGGTACAGCGCCCAGTCGAGGTAATCCTTGAGGATATCGAAGGTCTGGTCGTACTGATCGTCCAGCACCGGCTCCGGCACCAACCAGTGCAACTTGGCGCTGTCACCCATGAAGCCGCGGGTGAGGGTGCGCTCGTGGGCGGCGCTGGTGCTGATGTCCGGCAGCGGACGGTGCTCGCTGGGTTCGACCGGTTCGAGGGCGCCCCACGTGCGTTCCAGATAAGCCGGCAGCAGTTTGTCGAGTTCGCCGACGATGATCAGGGTCATGTTGTTCGGCGCGTACCAGGCCTGGCGCACTTTCTCTAACTGCTCTTGGGTCAGATGATCGACTTCGGCGCGTTGCGGGCATTTCAGGCCCAGTTCGACGGCCAGTTGATTGCTCGCGGTGTGGCCCAGATCCTGCCGATCAAGAAAACGTCGCAGGCGCGTGTAATGGCCGCCGTCTTCACGCTCGACCACGCGTTTGGCGGCGTTGATCGCGTTGTCGTCGATGCGGGTCTGGGTCAGCAGAGCCAGCAGCAGGTCGAGCACCTTGCGCTGGTTCTTCGCCGGGGCTTCGATGACGAAGGTGGTGTCGGCATTGCTGGTAAAGGCGTTCCATTCGCCGCCCAGGGCCTGCATGCGTTCTTCGAGACCACCTTCGCCAGTGGCGTCAATGCCGCTGAACAGCAGATGTTCGAGCAGGTGTGGCAGCTCTTTTTCGTCGCAGTCAAAATCGTCGAGACCGACGCCGACCACCAGACGGATCGCCACGTGCCCACGCTCGGTGCCGGGCTTGAGCATCAGCTGCAAACCGTTGGGCAGCGCATAACCTTCGACCTGAAAACGATCCAGGGCGAAGGAGGGTAGAGAACCGAGCAATAGACAGGCGAACAACAGGCAACGCATAACAGGCTTCCATACGGCTGATTTGGAGATCCGTGTCGTCAGTCCGGCCGTCATCGCTGGCCAGCCAGCTACCACAGGGATCTATGGCGCACAAAACCCTGTGGGAGCTGGCTTGCCAGCGATGACGGCCGTGAGGCTGAACTCTGAGTTACTGACTGACCACAACCGCAGACGTTCAAGGCGAATGCGTAATGTCGCTCATATCATCCGCCGCCAGCGCGCCGGTATCCGCCGTTTCCAGCACCACATACGCACTGCCGCAGAACAGCGAATTGAGCCGCCGCATGTCCGCAATCAATTCCAGGTGCAGCGAACTGGTTTCAATACTCTGCACGATCTTGCGTTGCAATCGGCTGACATGCGCGTGGGCCAAACGCCGTTCCTGTGCGCGAAAGCGACGTTTCTCGCGCAATAACTGCCGGGCACTTTCCCGGTCGCCGCTGAGAAACACCGACAGCCCCAACCGCAGGTTGGCGATGAGTTGTTGATGCAGGACGGCCAGATCCTCCAGCCCCTCTTCGGAAAACGAACGACGTTGCGAAGTCTTCTGCTGCTGGATCTTGCGCAGCATGCGTTCGATGACATCGCTGGACAGTTTCAGGTTGATCGCCAACTCGATGATCTCCGCCCAGCGTCGACTGTCCCGCTCGCCAAGATCCTCGCGGGGCATTTGCGCCAGATACAGCTTGATTGCGCTGTACAGCGCTTCGACGTCATCGGTCAGCCGGCGCATCTCCTGAGTGACGGCGGTCTGCTTGCCGCGCAACACATCGAGAGTGGCATCGAGCATGTTGTCGAGCAGATCGCCCATGCGCAGGGTTTCCCGCGCGGCGTTGGCCAGCGCCAGGCTTGGCGTGACCAGTGCGGTCGCGTCGAGATGACGCGGTTTGGCGGTGCCGTTGACCTCCGGCCGCTCAGGCAACAGCCAGGCACACAGCCGTGCCATCGGCCCGACACTCGGCAGCAGGATCAGGCAGCGCGCGGTGTTGTAGAGCAGATGGAAGCCGATGACCATTTCCTGCGGGCTGAAATCGAGACTGTCGATCCAGTGCACCAGCGGATCGAGCACCGGGATGATCAGCAGCAGGCCGATCAGCTTGTATAACAAACTGCCGAGCGCCACCTGCCGGCCCGCCGCGTTCTGCATGCTGGTACTCATGAACGCGAGAATGCCGCTGCCGATGTTGGCGCCGATCACCAGACCGATCGCCACCGGCAGACTGATCACCGCTGCTCCGGCCAGTGTGGCGGTAAGCAGCACGGCGGCGAGGCTGGAATAGGAAATCATCGCGAACAGCGCGCCGACCAAGGCGTCGAGAAGGATATCGCCGGTCAGCGAGGCGAAAATCACCTTCACCCCTTGCGCATGGGTGATCGGCGCAGCGGCCTCAACGATCAATTGCAGCGCGAGAATAATCAGCCCCAGACCGATGGATACGCGCCCCATCTGCCCGAGCCGCGTCTGTTTGCGCGACAGAAAGAAAATCACCCCGACAAAAATCAGCAGCGGCGACAGCCACGACAGGTCGAAGGTCAGTACCCGGGCCATCAACGCCGTACCGACGTCGGCGCCGAGCATGGTCGCCAGCGCCGGGGTCAGCGCCATCAGGCCCTGGCCGACAAAAGAGGTGACGAGCATGGCGGTGGCGTTGCTGCTCTGCACCATCGCGGTCACGACGATGCCGGCGACAAAGGCCAGCCATTTTTTCGACATATTCTGGCCAATCACATGGCGCAGCTGGGTGCCGTACACCCGCAGGATGCCGGTTCGAACGATGTGCGTGCCCCAGATCAGCAGGGCGACGGCGGAAAGCAGATTGAGCAGGGTGAGCATGCAAACCCCCTGAAATAGCAGCGCTCCAGAGGAGCAAGTTGACGGTGCCGCGCGGTTTCTACGTTCTGATACATAAGCTGTAGTTGGCTAACGGTCTGCGCGCCAGCATTGCACAGCTAAAGTGCAGATTGAAACAAAAGTGTCATGAAAAGGCGTTCATTCACGTTCTCCACAAACAAGGCAAAACCCTGTGGGAGCTGGCTTGCCAGCGATGCGTCGGCACAGCAAACATTGATGTCGACTGACACCCCGTTATCGCTGGCAAGCCAGCTCCCCACAGGTTCTTCTGTCTGCGTGAACTACGGTTTTTCAAGCATCAAACACAAAAATCACAAACAACAAAAAACCTGTGGGAGCCTGGCTTGCCAGCGATGGCGATCGTTCAGCCAACATTTCTGTCAACTGACACACCGCTATCGCTGGCAAGCCAGCTCCCACAGGTTTTGTACTGGCTTGAAAATCCGGGTTACTGCCCCGGGATGTCCTTGCGCAGTTTCACCGGATCTTGCTGCTGTTTCTTCTTGGCCATTGCGCCACGCAGTTTGATGTTGATCGCTTCCACTGCCAGCGAGAACGCCATGGCGAAGTAGACGTAACCTTTGGGCACATGCACATCGAACGATTCTGCGATCAGCACAGTACCGACCACCAGCAGGAACGACAGCGCCAGCATCTTCAGCGACGGGTGTTTGTCGATGAATTCGCTGATAGTCCCGGCCGCCAGCATCATCACCAGCACGGCAACGATGATCGCTGCAACCATGACTGGAACGTGCGAGACCATGCCGACAGCGGTGATCACCGAGTCCAGCGAGAAGACGATGTCGATGATCGCGATCTGGATGATGGTGTAGAGGAAGTTGCCGCCCTTGCCGCTTGGCGTGTCGTCGCTTTCGTCTTCGCCTTCCAGCGCGTGGTACATCTCTTGCGAGCTCTTCCACAGCAGGAACAGACCACCGAAGAACAGGATCAGGTCGCGACCGGAAATACCTTGGCCGAACACCACAAACAGATCGGCCGTCAGGCGCATGACCCAGGTAATCGACAGCAGCAACAGGATCCGCGTGACCATGGCCAGCGCCAGACCGAAGATCCGGGTGCGCTGCTGCATGTGTTTGGGCATGCGGCTGACCAGGATCGAAATCATGATGATGTTATCGATACCGAGGACGATTTCCAGGGCGGTCAGGGTAAAGAAGGCAACCCAGATTTCAGGGTTGGTCAGCCATTCCATGTGTATTCCTTTGAGCGATTGTTAAACCACAAAGAGTCCGGCTTCAAACAGCGAAGCCGGGACTCTGTGCAGTGAGTCTTGGGCTTATAGAGTGCTGAAGAGCGGAAAAGTCCCCAACAGCAGTGCAGCAATCAGGATGCAGATACACACCAGGATCGCCCATTTCAGGGTGAAACGCTGGTGATCACCGAAATCAATCCCGGCCAGCGCCACCAACAGGTAAGTCGATGGCACCAACGGGCTCAGCAAGTGGACGGGCTGACCGACGATCGAGGCACGGGCCATTTCCACTGCCGTGATGCCGTAGTGGCTGGCAGCCTCGGTCAGCACTGGCAACACACCATAGTAGAACGCATCGTTGGACATGAAGAAGGTGAACGGCATGCTCACCAGCGCCGTGATTACCGCCAGGTAAGGGCCGAGGAAATCAGGGATCACTGCCAACAGGCTCTTCGACATCGCATCGACCATGCCGGTGCCGGTCAGGATACCGGTGAAGATGCCGGCCGCAAAGATCAGTCCGACCACTGCCAGCACGCTACCGGCGTGCGCCGCGACGCGATCCTTCTGCTGTTGCAGGCAAGGGTAGTTGACGATCATGGCAATACTGAACGCGACCATGAACAACACCGGCAGTGGCAACAGGCCGGCGATCAGCGTGCACATCAGGCCGAAGGTCAGGACGGCGTTGAACCAGATCAGCTTCGGACGACGGGCATCCGGGAACTGCGAAACGCTGATTTCGCTGTGATCGATCTCGTCGCCGATCAGGTGCAACTCGCCCAGACGCGCACGTTCGCGTTTGCCATAGAAGTAGGCGATGACCAGGATCGCCAACACACCAGCCGCCATGGCCGGGATCATCGGCACAAAAATGTCCGAAGGATCGACATGCAGCGCACTCGCCGCACGAGCGGTCGGACCACCCCACGGGGTCATGTTCATCACGCCACCGGCGAGGATGATCAGGCCAGCCATGATCCGCGGGCTCATGCCTATGCGGCTGTACAGCGGCAGCATCGCGGCCACGCAGATCATATAAGTGGTCGCGCCGTCACCATCAAGGGAAACGACGAGCGCCAGTACGGCGGTGCCGACCGAAACTTTCAGCGGGTCGCCCTTGACCAGTTTGAGGATCTTGCGCACGGCCGGGTCGAACAGGCCGGAGTCGATCATCAGGGCGAAATAGAGAATGGCGAACATCAGCATCACGCCAGTCGGCGCCAGCTTGGTGATGCCTTCGAGCATCATCGGGCCGATCTTCGGCGCGAAGCCACCGAACAGCGCAAACAGAATCGGGATGATGATCAGGGCAATCAGCGCGGACAGGCGCTTGGTCATGATCAGGAACATGAACGTGATGACCATGGCGAAGCCAAGGAAAGTCAGCATGGGATTACTCCAGGCGTAGCGCGGCTAGTTAAGTGAGCGGATCGGGCGAGATCAGCGCAGAACGGGAAGCACGAGGCGTACGGGCGGAGTGGCAACAAGAAAACGCGGGAAGAGGCGGGCTACAGAGGACATCAGAATCACCATTGTTGTTGTTAATTGGGCCGGGCGAGCGAGGTATCACACGCGTTGGCCAACCGGTCTGTTGCCGGAAGTGAGGGCGATCCTAATCGGGGAAGCTTTCAGCTACCTTTCGCGGGTGAAACCTTTGAATGAACGGTCAACCGATCGTCGGATGCGATCTAAGTCGATTTGCCAACGAGCAGCTGAGGTACGAGCGCGAAGAAACGCGTTGGATGGATCAACGACCTGATCAAAAAATAGACAAATCCAGCGTCCGCATCGCCCCCATCCAGATCGCATGCTCGGTGTGATCGAGCAAGTCATTGCCGGTGTCCGGGTGCAAAAACACCACCAGGCCTTCGCGGTTGAGTGCCAGCCACGGCAGCACCTCGCCGAGCAGCTCGGGGCGGAAGGCCAACTGGCAGCTCCAGTCGGGGTGCGGGCCGACCGGTCGTTCGTGAACGCGGCCCATCTTCAATGCAAACAACTGCGCGGCGCGTTCGCACAGTGCCCGTGCTTGTTCAATCGTGCCGGCGTCGAAATAGACGTGGGCGTGGTAGCCCTTGATCGCTTGCATCGCAAACCCTCTGAATTGGTTCGAACCCTCGACGTAGCCCGTATGTCACACGTCATACAAGGGATAACAAAAGGGATCAGCCATGAAAAATGCCGAAACCCCGGTGGTAAAAGTGGTGCTCTATGGTGCCATGAGTAGCCTGGGCGCTGCGTTGATGGCTGAACTGCTGCGCCGACAGCACGAAGTCATCGCCATTCTCGACGACCTGACCGCGCTCGCCCCGCGTCCAGGATTGCGCACCAAAAGCGGTGACCTGTTCGATTCCGAGCGGGTCAATCAAAGTGTCGCCGGCAGTTCGGCGGTGATCTGTTTGCTCGATGCGCCGGGGCTGCCATTCAGCAGCGACCATGTGGAACGCTCGGTGGTGCTTGGCCCAGTCGAACAGGTACTAGCCGTTGATGCTCTAGTCGACGGGCTGCAAGCGGCCAATGTTTCGCGGCTGTTTCTGGTGGGGGAGTTTGCCGTACTCGACGAGCCGGAGCTGGATGAACGCTTACAACGCCACGCTGCCGAAGAAATTCGTGAAGCGGTGCAAAGCAGTCCCCTGCACTGGACGCTGGTCAATGCGCCGCACGGCGTGGCCGGGCTGACCATTGAGCATTTCAGTCAGGTCGGCGGCAATCTGGAGCCGGGTCTGGCAGAACCGCTGGAACGCTTGAATCGCGTGGCGGTGGGAATTGCCGATGAACTGCAACTGAATCTGCATGTGGGTCAGCATGTGAATTTTGTCGCGGCGTCCGGCTGATTGATCACACTGCAATCGAAGGCAACGCGAGCCCGGCAAGGGATTCGGCACTGCTGGCCTGCTCATCCATCAACCAATCGACAAATTGCTGAATCAACACGCCACGCCGCTTGCGCTGCGGCAGTACCACGTAATAGCCAAGGCGCGACAGCGTGGCCTCGGCAATCGGTCGACACAGCAAGCCATGACCGAGCAAGTTATCCACAAGGTGACGCCAGCCAATCGCCACGCCTTGGCCGCCGATCGCCGCTTGGATCAGCAGTGTGTAATTGTCGAAACGCAATTGCCCCGGCGCCGGCGGGGTAGTGATGCCCAGTTCGCGGAACAGTCCACTCCAGTCAAACCAATTGCTGCTGTTTTCCCCCCGCAGGTGCAGCAACGGAAATTCCAGTAATGCCTGCGCGGTCAAGGGCAGGGCACGGTCCTTGAGCAAGAGCGGACTGCACACCGGGAACACTTCTTCGCTGAACAGCCAATGGCTTTCACCCTGTTTGAAACGCCCATCGCCAAACAGGATCGCCACGTCGATATCAGTGCGCAGCATGTTGTGGTTGCGCTCACTGGTGACCAGGCTGACGTCGACTTGCGGATTGGCTTCATGGAAGCGATGCAGACGTGGCATCAACCAATACGCAGCGAACGCAAAATCGGTAGCGACCTGCAGCACCTCATGTTGCTGCTGTGAGCTGATCGCACTCAAACCGGCGTCGATATTCTGCAAACCGAGGGTAACTTGCTCGAACAGGATAGTGCCGACTTCGGTGAGCTCGATGCCACGGTAGATTCGATCGAACAACCGTGAGCCCAGTTGCTCTTCCAGCCGTTTGATCTGCTGGCTGATCGCTGGTTGCGTGGTCCCAAGCTCCACCGCGGCGGCGGTAAAACTGCGATGCCTGGCAGCGGCCTCGAACGCGCGCAACAGGTCGAGCGACAGATCACCCAAGGCTTCATACATAAGCTGTGCTTATCCTAGTCATTGCCCGGCACGGGCTTTACCCGATAGAGCATGGACTCCATGCTCGATCGCAGCAATGTCGCATAAATATTCACTATGGAATGCCGCGATCACATGAAGCGCAAAAATATTCTTTTCATCATGGCCGATCAAATGGCCGCGCCAATGTTGCCGATCTATGGGCCTTCGCCAATCAAACTGCCCAATCTTTCCCGCCTCGCCGCCCAAGGCGTGGTGTTCGATGCCGCTTATTGCAACAGCCCGCTGTGCGCGCCGTCGCGTTTCACACTGGTCAGCGGACAGTTGCCGAGCAAGATCGGCGCCTATGACAACGCTGCCGATTTCCCCGCCGATGTGCCGACTTACGCCCACTACCTGCGTCGCCTCGGCTATCGCACGGCACTGTCGGGCAAGATGCATTTTTGCGGCCCGGATCAGTTGCATGGCTACGAAGAGCGCCTGACCAGCGATATCTATCCCGCCGACTACGGTTGGTCGGTGAATTGGGACGAGCCGGACGTGCGGCCGACCTGGTATCACAACATGTCTTCGGTGCTGCAAGCCGGGCCGTGCGTGCGCACCAATCAACTCGATTTCGATGAAGAGGTGGTGTTCAAGGCGCAGCAATATCTGTTCGATCACATTCGCGAGGATGGCGATCAGCCGTTCTGCCTGACCGTGTCGATGACACACCCACACGATCCGTACACAATTCCCAAGGCATTCTGGGATTTGTACGACGATGCCGATATCCCGTTGCCTACAACGCCGCCTCAGCACGAACTCGATCCGCACTCGCAACGGCTGCTGAAGGTTTATGACCTGTGGGATAAACCCTTGCCTGTGGATAAGATTCGCGACGCGCGCCGTGCGTACTTCGGCGCTTGCAGCTATATCGATGCCAACGTCGGCAAACTCCTGCAAACCCTCGAGGAAACCGGGCTGATCGACGACACCATCATCGTTTTCTCCGGCGACCATGGCGACATGCTTGGCGAGAAAGGCCTCTGGTACAAAATGCACTGGTACGAGATGGCGGCGCGCGTCCCCCTGTTGATAAGTGCGCCGGGCCAGTTTGGCGCGGGTCGGGTCAGCGCTGCGGTGTCCACCGCCGACCTGTTGCCAACCTTCGTCGAACTGGCTGGCGGCACGCTGGAGCCAGGTCTGCCCCTGGATGGGCGATCACTGGTACCGCACCTGCAAGGGCAGGGCGGTCATGACGAAGTGTTCGGCGAGTACATGGCCGAAGGCACGATCAGCCCGCTGATGATGATCCGCCGGGGCGCCTACAAATTTATCTACAGCGAAAGCGACCCTTGCCTACTCTATGACGTAGACAACGATCCGCGAGAAATGGAAGAACTCAGCCAATCGCCACTTCATCGGCAGCTTTTCGACGATTTTCTCGTCGAGGCGCGCGCCAAGTGGGATATCCCGGCAATCCACCGGGACGTTCTCGCCAGCCAGCGCCGCCGCCGTTTTGTCGCCGATGCGTTAACCATCGGCAAGCTGAAGAGCTGGGATCACCAGCCGTTGGTGGACGCCAGTCAGCAGTACATGCGCAACCACATCGACCTCGATGATCTGGAGCGCAAGGCCCGTTATCCACAACCCTGCCAAAACCAATAATGTGAAGGGGAAGTCCATGCGCAAGTTATCCACAGCTGTGACGTTTGGCCTGATGGCGCTCAGCAGCGCCTCGGCATTTGCCGAGCAAAGCTGCGCCACGGTAAAAATGGCCGACCCCGGCTGGAGCGACATCGCCGCAACCAACGCCATTACCGGGTTTCTGCTGGACGGCATGGGCTACAAGGCCAAGGTCGACACCCTCGCGGTGCCGATCACCTTCGGCGGTTTGAAGGACGGTCAGGTGGATGTATTCCTCGGCAACTGGATGCCGGCACAGCAGGGCTTCTACGATAAATTCGTGGCTACCGGCGATGTCACGCAACTGGCGAAGAACCTCGACGGCACCGAGTTCACCCTGGCCGTGCCGGACTATGTGTGGGATGCGGGAGTGCATGACTTTGCCGACCTGAACAAGTTTGCCGACAAGTTCGACAAGAAGATCTACGGCATCGGCTCGGGCGCCCCGGCGAATATCTCGTTGCAGGAAATCATCAAGAAGAACGACTTCGACATGGGTCAGTGGAAACTGATCGAGTCCAGCGAACAGGCGATGCTCGCCGAAGTATCACGGGCGGTGAAAAAGCAGAAATTTGTCACCTTCCTCGGCTGGACCCCGCACCCGATGAACGTGCAATTGAAAATGCATTATCTGAAGGGCGGCGAGAAATACTTTGGCGACACCGGCAGCGTGTTCACCCTGACGCGCAAGGGTTACGCCGAGGCGTGTCCGAATGTGGGTAAATTGCTGACCAATCTTGCGTTCACTCAGGAGATGGAGAACAGCATCATGGCCGAGGTAGTGAACAAGAAGATCACTAATACCGAGGCGGCTAAGGCTTGGATCAAGGCTAATCCTGCGGTCTTGGACAAGTGGCTGGAGGGGGTGAAGACGTTGGATGGCAAGGATGCGTTGGCGGCGGTTAAAGCCAAGCTCTGATCGTGGGGTTGCCGAAATTGTGCTCGGCTTGAGATTTTTGCCCCCTCACCCCAACCCTCTCCCCCAGAGGGGCGAGGGGGAAAGGGAGCTGATCTGTGGTGTATTCAGAACCTGAGTTCGGCGCAGACTTTTCTCGTCGGCGTAATTCGACCAGACACCTCGGTCAGTCCCCTCTCCCTTTGGGAGAGGGCTAGGGTGAGGGGCTTTTCCCCCTGCCACCCTGATAACCTTGAACAAAATCCCCAACCGCGAGGACCCATGGCCTTCCCCAGTCGCCACTCACTGTTTCCCTTCCTCACCTGGCTACCCCGGCAAACCCGCGCCAGCGTCGGACGGGATCTGATCGTTGGCCTCAGCGGTGCGATTCTCGCGTTACCTCAGTCGATTGCCTACGCGCTGATCGCCGGTCTCCCACCAGAGTACGGCCTCTACGCGGCGATCATCCCGGTGCTGATCGCCTGTCTGTGGGGTTCGTCGTGGCATCTGATCTGCGGCCCGACCGCGGCGATTTCGATCGTGCTTTACGCCAGCGTCAGTCCACTGGCCGTTCCGGCATCCCAGGACTACGTCACCCTGATCCTGTTGCTGACCTTCCTCGCCGGGGTATTTCAATGGGTGCTTGGCTTGCTCCGGTTTGGCGCGCTGGTGAACTTCGTCTCGCATTCGGTGGTGCTCGGTTTCACCCTTGGCGCGGCGGTGGTGATTGCCATTGGGCAATTACCAAATCTGCTAGGGCTGGAATTGCCAGCCAAAGCCACGGCGCTGGACAGTTTGATGGATCTGCTGCAACACCTTCGGGCTGTGGATAAGCCTTCGTTGCTGCTCGGAGTGGCCACGGTGGCCGTCGGCGTTGTGCTGAAACAGTGGCTGCCGCGCTGGCCGACGTTGTTGATAACCCTGGTGCTGGCCAGTCTGCTGGTGTGGCTGTGGCCGGCGATGTTCGGCCACGTGCATCTGGTCAGCGCATTTGTCGGGCGTTTGCCGCCGTTCAGCGGGTTGCCGCTGGATCTGGATTTGATCCTGCGCCTGCTACCCAGCGCGGTGGCGGTGGGCATGTTGGGGCTGGTCACCAGCCTGTCGATTGCCCGTTCGATATCTGCACGTTCGCAGCAGTTGCTCGATGCCAATCAGGAAGTTCGCGCGCAGGGCCTTTCGAACATTGTCGGGGCGTTCTTTTCCGGATCGCTGTCGGCGGGCTCGTTCACCCGCTCGGGCCTCAGTTATGAGGCCGGCGCTTGCTCACCGCTGGCGGGCGTGTTTTCGGCGCTCTGGGTGGCATTGTTTGCGATTTTTGGTGCAGGACTGATCGCGCACATCCCGATTCCGGCCATGGCCGCCAGCATTTTGCTGATCGCCTGGGGGTTGGTCGATCATCGCGGGATTCGCTCGTTGCTCAGGGTCAGCCGCGCCGAGTTCGTGGTAATGGCGCTGACCTGCCTGGCCACTCTGCTGCTGGAGTTGCAGACCGCGATCTACGCCGGCGTGCTGGCGTCGCTGTTCTTCTACCTCAAACGCACTTCGCAGCCGCGGGTGCAGCATTGGCGTGATGGCGAGGATGATGTGCTGGGGGTCGGCGGCTCGATCTTCTTCGGCGCCAGCCATTATCTGCAAGTGCGTTTACAGCGCATGCACGGCGCGCGGGTGGTGATCGAGGCGCAGCAGATCAACTTCATCGACTATTCGGGGGTGGAGATGTTGCATCAGGAAGCGCGGCGCCTGTTGGGCCAGGGTCGCAGCCTGACCCTGCGCGGTGCGCGGCCGCAGGTGGTGGAGGAACTGCGCAAGCTGGACGGGCCAGAGAAATGCCCGATCCGGTTTGAGGATTGACCCAACAAGCACTGCAAAACTCTGCGGGAGCGAGCCTGCTCGCGAAAGCGGACTGTCTGACACATCAATGTTGGATGTGCCGACGTTTTCGCGAGCAGGCTCGCTCCCACATGGGTAATTACTGCGCCAACTGACGGCGTAGTTCGGCCAGAACCGGCGCCGTGTCCGGACGCACGCCGCGCCACAAATAGAACGCCTCCGCCGCTTGCTCGGCGAGCATGCCCAAACCATCCATCGACACCGCCGCACCGTGCTCACTGGCCCAACGGCAGAACGCGGTCGGTTCTTTGCCGTACATCATGTCGTAGCACAGGGTTTGGCCCGGCTCGATCAGGCTCGGCGCAATCGGCGGTACATCGCCGGTGAGGCTGGCGGAAGTGGCGTTGATGATCACGTCTACCGGCTCGCGCAGCCAATCAAAACCGCTGGCCGACACCGGCCCCAGATCGCAAAACAATTCCGCCAGCAACTCGGCCTTGTCTACCGTACGGTTGGCGATGATCACCGACGCGGGTTTCTCCGCCAGCAAAGGCTCCAGCGCTCCACGCACGGCGCCACCGGCACCGAGCAGCAAGATGCGTTTGCCGGTCAGACTGAAACCGGCGTTTACCGTCAGATCCCGCACCAGTCCGGCGCCGTCGGTGTTGTCGCCGAGCAGCGAACCGTCGGCCAGTTTGCTCAAGGTATTCACCGCACCCGCCCGTCGCGCGCGGGCCGTCAGGCTGTTAGCCAGGCGATAGGCGTCTTCCTTGAACGGCACAGTGACATTGGCGCCGCGACCTTCGCGGAAAAACGCCGTGGCGCAGCCGGCAAAGTCGTCGAGCGGCGCCAGCAACGTGGCGTAGTCGAGGCTCTCGCCGGTCTGCTCGGCGAACAGCTTGTGGATCATCGGCGATTTGCTGTGGCCGATCGGGTTACCGAAAACGACGTAACGATCCATCAGATGTCCTCAGGCTTGAGTCAGCCAGTCACGGTCTTGCAGGAAGTACTCGGTCAGGCGCGCTTCTTCGCTGCCAGGTTCAGCCTTCCAGTCGTAGCCCCAGCGTACTTGCGGCGGCAGCGACATCAGGATCGACTCGGTACGCCCGCCCGATTGCAGGCCGAACAGCGTGCCACGGTCGTACACCAGGTTGAACTCGACGTAGCGGCCACGGCGGAATTCCTGGAACTCGCGTTGCTGGGCGGTGAACGCATCGTGCTTGCGGCGCTGCACGATTGGCAGATAGGCGTCGATATAGGCATCACCAATGGCGCGCATAAAGGCGAAACTGGTGTCGAAATCCCACTCGTTCAGGTCATCGAAAAACAAGCCGCCGATGCCGCGCGGTTCGTGGCGATGCTTGATGTGGAAGTAGGTGTCGCACCACGCCTTGTACCGCGGATAAACGTCCGGGCCGAATGGCGCGCAGGCCTGTTCGGCGACGCGGTGCCAATGGATGCAGTCTTCTTCGTTGCCGTAGTAAGGCGTCAGGTCGAAGCCGCCGCCGAACCACCAGACTGGCTCCTCACCTTCTTTTTCGGCGATGAAAAAACGCACGTTGGCGTGAGAGGTCGGCACGTGTGGGCTGTGTGGATGAATCACCAACGACACGCCGAGCGCCTCAAAACCGCGACCGGCCAATTCCGGGCGATGGGCACTGGCCGACGGTGGCAGACCACTGCCGAAGACGTGGGAAAAGTTGACGCCACCCTTTTCGATCAGCGTGCCGTTTTCAATAACGCGAGTGCGACCGCCACCGCCGGCAGGCCGGGTCCAGGCGTCTTCGACGAAGCGCGTGCCGCCATCCTCGGTTTCGAGTGCGGCGCAGATGCGGTCTTGCAGGTCGAGCAGATAGGCCTTTACGGCGTCGGTGCGGGTCGTCATGGCTTCACCTTGAATCGGGGCATCACTACGCGGCAACCCGCAGGCGGGGGTCGGCGCAAATGGGCGCGTAGCATACCACCGCAGGCCAACGCGCCGCAGTTGACGAAGATCATGCATAAGCGTTGGATAGGGACCTTACAAAAGACCCAAGGAGAGCAGGCAGATGGCAAAGCGTATCCAGTTCCGCGCCCACGGCGGTCCCGAAGTACTCGAGTTTGTTGATTACGAACCCGCCGCGCCCGGCCCGAATCAGGTGCGCGTAGCCAACAAGGCTATCGGCCTGAATTTCATCGACACCTATTTCCGCAGCGGCCTCTACGCACCGCCAGCCTTGCCGTCCGGCCTGGGCTCGGAAGGTGCAGGCATTGTTGAGGCGGTGGGCAGCGAGGTGACCCGTTTCAAGGTCGGTGACCGCGTCGCGTACGGCAGCGGCCCGCTGGGCGCCTACAGCGAATTGCACGTCCTGCCTGAAGCCAATCTGGTGAAGCTGCCGGACCAGATCAGCTTCGAAACCGCCGCTGGGGTGATGCTCAAGGGTTTGACCGTGCAGTACCTGCTGCGTCAGACCTATGAACTCAAGGGCGGCGAGACCATTTTGTTCCACGCCGCAGCGGGGGGCGTGGGTTCGCTGGCCTGCCAATGGGCCAAGGCGCTGGGCGTGAAACTGATCGGCACCGTCAGCTCGAAGGAAAAAGCCGAACTGGCCAAGGCCAACGGTGCCTGGGCGACCATCGACTACAGCCACGAAAATGTTGCCGAACGCGTGCTGGAATTGACCGACGGCAAGAAAGTCCCGGTGGTCTATGACGGCGTTGGCAAGGACACTTGGCTGACCTCGCTGGACAGCGTGTCGCCACGCGGGTTGGTGGTGAGCTTCGGCAATGCTTCCGGCGCAGTCGACGGCGTGAATCTGGGCATCCTTTCCGCCAAGGGCTCGCTCTACGTCACCCGGCCTACATTGGCCACCTATGCCAACAATGCGCAGAACCTGCAGCGCATGGCCGATGAACTGTTCGAGATGATCATCAGCGGCAAGCTCAAGGTCGATATCAGCCAGCGCTATCCATTGGCTGAAGCGGCGAAGGCGCAGACCGAGCTGTCGGCTCGGCGCACCACCGGTTCGACCATCCTGTTGCCTTGAAAACACGCTACCCCGGGGAGGCCGGGGTAGCCTCCAACTCAATAAAAAACGGCGTCTTGCCCGCAGCAGTTATTTCGAAACGGCTGCGAGCCAGACGCTGCACCTGCAATCCCAAAACACCGGGCAACCTGAGCAATGCGCTTGCCTGCGCCTCATTGTGCAACGCCTGTTCAATGGCGGCTTCTGCGCCGGACGGCAGTTTGTCCTGAGCAATGACCAGACACATGCACACACCGTTGGCCTGTCGATTGATCTGTACCTGAATGTCGTTGAAGGCCAGCTGTGGCAACGCCTGTGCGAGTACGCTCATCACCTGTCGCTGTGTGATGATTGCGCCACCCAGCTTGATCGATGTCTCTACCCGCCCCTCAAGTTGCAACACGGGCAAGGCGCTGCCACAGGCGCAATTCGCCCCATTGCGCAGGATTCGCCCACGATCACCAATCCGGTAACGCAACAGCGGCACGTGATCGGGCAGCAAGGATGTCAGCAGGAACTCACCGCTCTCGCCCGCGGCCACTGCTTGCAAGGTGAGTGGGTCCACCACTTCGATGAACATCGCATCGGCGTGCAGATGATAAAAACCGTGCCCAAGGTGCCCGCATTGATAGCCGATAGGGCCGGTTTCCGTCGAGCTGTAGCCCAGCGACCGAAGCCTTATCGCCGGCCAGCCCCGGACAAGCTGTTCGCGCAATTGAGGACCGCAGGGTTCCCCGATGTAGTAAAGCCATCTCAGGCTGACCAATTGCTGGGCATCGATTTCATCGTGGTTGAACAGCGCCGCGGCGAAGGAAGGCGTGCAAATCAACGCATCGGCCGCTTGCGACTGAATCAACGCGGCAATTCGCTGAACCCCCATTAATGAACCGGCGGGCAGCAGACGCGCGCCGATATGCTGCACGATCGCCGCTGCATACTGGAAAGCCCCCTGCATTTCGCCCGCGGTCAGGCAATTGATGACCACACCCGGGCGTTCGTCCGCCACGCCAAACATTCGCGCCCCCAGCGGCACGATGCTGGCGTTGAACGCCCAGGAATGGGTGATGTGTTTGCGGTTACCGGTGCTGCCGCCCGACGTCAGGGTCAGGCCGCCACCCGGCGCACGGTGCGACGCTTCGCCAAGCGCGGAAAACAGCACACCGCCATGCTCGTCCTCCACGGCCTGAATCGGCAGGCGCTGCAAATCCTTCAGATTGTGCACATGGAGGATCGGCGGACACAGCGCACAGAACCACGGCAGTGACTGCGCATGGGCCAATTTGTGCGCAAAGGCCTGGTTGGCAGAGAGCACGGGATCATCGCTCATCGTCACGACCACTCTGGCGAATGCCCAACTCATCGAAACCGCCACGGACGGCATTGGCCAGTCTCTCCAATTGGACCTGGTTGTGAGTCGCGCTGACGGCCAGACGCAGAATCGCTTCGCCTTTGGCCACCACCGGAAACATGGCGGTGGTAACGGCTATGGCCTTTCGCCGCAGGTGCAACGCCAGACTGATGGCATCACGCTCGGCGCCGACGCGGACGAAACGAATGGGCGAGGCGACTTCATGGTTGCCCAGCACCGGCCCGAGCAGGTTGTCGATCAGGGCAACATTTCGCCACAGGGCCGCCTGCAACTGTCCCAGCTCCGGCGAAAGGTGAATGTCCGCAGACGCTACCGCCGCACCGACGCCGCCCATCGACAATGGCCCGCCGAAGGTATAGGTCGACGCATGGCGGCGGATCATTTCAGCATCGGCTTCGGTATAGACCGTGATCGCTCCGCCCGTGGCACCAAATGCCTTGGACAGCGAGGACAGAAGAATCAGGCGATCGCGCCGTCGCTCACCGGCAGCAACGAGTGCATACCCTCCGCCTGTTACGCCGTGAATCGAGGTGCCGTGTGCGTCATCGGCATACAGATAGCCTTCAAAGCGTTCCGCCAGTTGTAACAGCCGATTGATCGGATACAAACCCCGCATCGAGCCAATGCTGTCCGTGAGGATGATGGGTGTATTGCCAGCGGCTACCGCTGTCGAGCAAGCCTGTTCGACTTGCTCCACGTCATTGCAGTCGCATCGCTGTACAGGGCCGAACTGCCACAGGATCCCTTGCAGCACCTGCATTGAGGCGTGGGCCGTCCGGTCGACGATCCAGCCCGGGCCACGACGCAACGGATAGGACGGTAACTCGCCTGAGCCCAATAACGGCAGGCAGCCCAGATGCGCACTGCCCACCGAGTTGAAGGTCACCGTGTAGCCCTGGAATATCTGGTTCAACTGCTCGTCGAGTTCGCGCATGGGCGGTAGCAGTACGCGGGTTCGTGCGGCGGCGAATTGCACGCCGAAGGATTTCACGGTGCTCACCGCGCTTTGAATCAGACGCGGGTCGCACTCCAGTCCCAGGTAAGAACATGAGAGAAACTCGGTCAGCCGCTCACCGCTGCTCAACTCGATGGTCTTGCCCTCACGGCTCACCAGTTTCAGGCCATTGAGGCCGGCATCAAACAGCTGCTGCTGATCGTCACGGGCCTGACGCACACGGTTTTTGACCCAGTTGACGGTGGGGTGCTGATTGTTCATCGGGATACCTGCAAAGGTGTCGTCTGGCGGTAGACCTGCACGCGCCAGAGCTGGGTTTTTTCACGTGTGATCGCTTCCTGGTACTGGGCAGTGATATCGCAGAAGCCTGCACAATCGGGTTGGACGATGTGCAAATGTCCACGCATGACCAACAGCGCCTTGTCGGCAAGGGACGGGCGCAGCCGTTGCAGGACACTCGCTCCAGCGACCTGGGGCATGAAGGAAGGCACGTCCGAGAGCGATACGAAATCGACGTCCGTGTGTTTGGCGGCGCAATCGATGATGTCGGCCTGCACGATGCGCAACTCACACTGCTGAATGGCCTCCCGGGCGCGCTTGAAGATCCGCGGATCGCACTCCAGCGGGAAACCTTCCGGGTAGCGCAGCTCACCAAAAAAAAGCATTTGCAGAAAGAAGCTTTCGCGCACGACCTGCGTGCTAAACAAGGTATGGAAAATGTCCAGATACGCTGCGCGGGAGCTGATACCCAGGTTGTTGGGTGGAAACGATCCTTTGTATAACAGCGAATTGAGCACCGCGGCGTTGCCCAGCAGCGAGATCACAGCCCGCCAGCGCCTGAGAGGAAACCGGGTTCGGTAATAATCGGTTTGCTCGCCGAGATCGCAGCACTGAAAAATCTCTCTCCCCGCCTCGCCGGTAAACAGTCGATTGACCTTCGCCAATCGCTGCAAAGTCTGTTCAAAGGCCCCCATGTAGATCGGCGCCTGCCAATGACGTGTTTGGAAAAACTCCGCCAGCCAGTGGCGATCGACACGCGGCAGATCCAGTTGCTCAAGTATGGATTGGCGTCGCGACGGCAAAACCCCTGGGTGGTAACCCATGAAGTCCATAAACGATGTGTAATCGGTCTGTTCCAGCAGAGCAAAGCGCAGTCGCGTGAACGTCAGTTGCGGCGCACTGATATCGACGCAAGTCATGCGTGCGGGGTTGCGGGCCAGCAACGGCAGCAGCCGCCCGCCACTTCCCGCGACGCCGACCACGTGCCTGGCCCGCAGGGGCAAGATGGCGTATTCCAGTGCGGTGTCTTCATCCCCCAGCGCATAGTTCAGTCGCTCGAAATAGTCAGCCATGCCTGCCCCCGTGCGCCATTCGGGAAAAACGCCGTGAAGGACTCATGAGTTATCCAGTGCGTGCAGGAAGTCATAGCGAGGTGCGAGGCCGTTTTGCCAAGCCTCATACTGTTCATAGACGGCTTCAAGCATGTTGCCGGTCAAACGCAAACTGGTTTCCATCACGGTAGCAACGGCGTCCCAATCGGATTGATCTTTGCAAGTTCGCTGCAGGATGAGTTTGATTTCATTGAAGTGTTCGACATCAATATCGGAGTGAGCAATAAAGAATGTCAGCTGAGCCGGTTTTAACGACAGTGTTTCGCTCAAGCTGTTAATAAGCGGATTAATAAATTGATAGGCGTTTTCTGCCCAATAACTGTATCCCAGTCGTTGCAGGGGATTACCGGTAAAAGAGATCCAGTATAAGTAGGCAATTAACACTTCGGTGGCCGGAAGCGCCGTCGGTATATCGAAGGCTTCATTCTTGAGACCCAGACTCATGACGTCATGCAGTGCCATTTTTTCATGGCCGACCTCTTGCGCCGCATGCTCAAAACAAAATTTTGCATACACCGGATTATCGGCATGGCGCACGCCCACCAAACCCTGGTTTCGCGCATTGTGTGCGGTGTAGTGGAACGTCTCGATCATGTAAATCGCATACAAGGCCTTCGAAACGCCGCCGCCGCGGATGGCTTTGACCAGCCGCGAGTTATCAAGAATATCGGCCCATACATTTTCGATTCGTTCGTCCAGCAGGCTCAACTGTTGTTCAAAACTGGCATGCGCGGTCATCGTGACTCTCCGGTGAATTGAGGGCGGTGTGGGCGGGTTGTTGTACGGCTGCGAGGATCTGCGGCCATTGCGCTGAGAGCAGCCAGTAATCGCCGCGTGCGCGTTGTTCGATATGCAGGGAGTCGGTAGTGATCGATGTCAGGCCGAAGCGCTGGAACAGCCGCCGTTGGGGTGATCGGCACAGGGCGGTGACACCCTCATAACCGCGCTTGATCGCCCATTCGGTGGCCGATGCCAGCAGGCAGTTGACCGACACCGGCAGGTGACCTTGGGAGAGGGTGATCAACCGGCTGAACTCGACATGACGCGACAGTGCCTGGGTTGGCGAAAGATGCTGATGCGCCAGTGATGCCCATTCAAAGGGTGAGGGTGTCACTCTCAATACCGCCATCAACTGGTCTTGTTGATAGAGCAGGAAGTGCGTGCTGCGGGCCGTTATCGCCAGGCTTGTTTCCAGCAAACGGGCTCTGGAGGTCAGCATGTAGTGTTGCAATCGCAACCGAAACTGGCGACCAATAAACCGTTCAAACTCTCGCGTGTCTGATCCGGCTTCAAGCGTAACCACACGACAATTTTCAGGCTGACGTTTTAATGTCGACTGAAGTGCCTGCAGATAATCCGTGAGTTGTAAATCCGTAGTATCCATTCCTTCTCCGCAGACGTTAACTTATCAAAGTTTTCTGAGCGCATTGAAATGATGGATGCTTTTAGAAATATCGCCACTGCGGGATTTCTGATAATGACGTAGGAAAAATTACTAAAAATGGATACTTGTCGATTAGTCCGACACATTAAAGACAGATATAAACAAAAAGTTGTTGTGTTTTAAGAGTTACTTGAAGGAAAAATCGCAGGCATATGTAGTACTCCTCGCCTTGAAAGCCGAGGAGTGCCACTTATATCTCTATAAACTTGAAACGGAACGTCAGTCAGGACGAATGACGTTACCGCTGACCAGGTCACGGATGACGCTGGGGTTCTTGCGCCCACCCAGTTGTCCACTCAATACCAGGTCAATCTGTCCGCGGAAATACTGCTCGACCCTCAAGCGCGTGCGCGCCGCCGGACGTCCTTGCGGGTTGGCCGATGTCGAAATCAGCGGCCCGACCATTGAGCACAAGTCACGCACCTGCGGGTGATCACTGACCCGCAGCGCGACGGTGTCATGCACCCCTGTGACCCATTCCGGCAACAAGTTCTGATGCGGCACCAGCCAGGTGTTCGGGCCTGGCCAGGTGCTGGACATGCGGTCGATCCAGTCCTGCGGGAAGTCTTCAAACAGAAAGTCGAACTGGCGAATATTATCGGCGACCAGAATCAGGCCCTTGTCGACCGAACGGTTCTTGATCGCCAGCAATCGGTCCACCGCTTCTTCATTCCACGGATCGCAACCCAGCCCCCAGACAGCTTCGGTTGGATAGGCAATCACCGCCCCGGCGCGAATCTCTCGCGCGGCTTGTTGCACACGCCAACTGTTGACCATGAAAAAACTCTCCACAAACAGGTTTCGCGCAGTTTACCGATCTTCCTTGTAAAACCTAGCTCGTCCTGGCCAGCCAGCGACCGTTTTCGCACACCGCACGGCCATCCATTTCCAGTTCCGTGAGGGCCACCAACACTTTGGGCAAGGCCCAGCCACTGCTTTCAGCCAAGCCCTCGCTGGTATGCGGTGCGGCGTGCAGCAACGTGAGCAGTGGATGAGTCTCGTGAGGCGTATCCAAAGCCATCGGTAAATGCTGCCAGCCGCGCAGGGCTTCGAGGATGTGCTCTATGGTTTCGACCAGCACTGCGCCATCTCGAATCAACTGGTGACAGCCACGCGCGCCTGGGTGGTGAATCGAGCCGGGAATGGCGTAAACCTCTCGTCCCTGTTCCGCCGCCAACCGCGCAGTGATCAGCGAACCGCTGGCGACACTCGCCTCGACCACCAGCACGCCAAGGGACAAACCACTGATGATCCGGTTGCGCCGCGGGAAGTTGCTGGCGCTTGGGCCGGCATCCAGCGGAAACTCCGAAAGCACGGCGCTGCCCGAGGCAATCATCGCGTCGGCCAGCCGCCGATTGCGCTGTGGATAAAAATTTTCCAGGCCGGTGCCCAGCACACCCACGGTTTGCCCGCCGACATCCAGCGCGGCCTGATGCGCGGCGGCATCAATGCCCAGCGCCAGACCACTGGTGATGACAAAACCGGCGCCCGCCAGGCAGCGAGAGAAGGCTGCGGCGGTGTCCATTCCCGGACGCGAAGCACGGCGGCTGCCAACCATCGCCAGTTGCGGTTTTTCAATAATCAGTGGGTCACCCGCGACGAACAACAACGGTGGCGGATCCGGGATCTGCGCAAGCAGCGCCGGATAATCTGCTTGATCCCACATCAGTAAATGTTGATTGGGCCGCTCTAGCCAGCGCATTGCGTGGCTTGCGCCATCGCGCACTTCAGGACATCGTCGCGCCTCGGCACACGCCGCCGGCAATCCCAGCGAACGCCAGGCACTGGCCGGGGCACTGATGGCTTTGGACGCCGAGCCAAAGGCTTCAAGCAATTTGAGAAAGCGCTTCGGACCGATTGTCGGCAAGCGGTGCAGGCGCAGGCGCGCTTCCAGTTCCGCAGGGGAAACCGGCGTACAGACAGGCAGCATAAAGGATCAATCCTTGATCGTTATAAGCCCCGAACCATTCGGAGCAAGCTGTGGATAACTCTGTTGGTAACTTGTTAAGCACGCTACGGATTTCGCACCTTGTCGAGCACCGCCAATGAGCGCGATGCGTTAAGGACGAGGCCGTAGCTGAGTTTGTCGTAGGTGCGGAACACCATCAGTAACCCGGCACGTTCGTCAGGGATTTTGAGTGGCTGACCGGTGATCCGGTCGCGCACGGTTTCGCCGGTTTTCATCACCACCAGCACATTGCCTTCAGCCAGGCCGTCACGCTTGCCCTTGTTCAGGGTGACGACGTCCATTGCGCCAATCTGGGTAACACCGCGCGGCACGTCGATGATCACGCCGTTGATGTTGCTGGTCGGCGCGCTGGGCATGAAGGTCGAGTTGATCGAGCGCTCTTCGCCGCCGAACAAGCGGTCGCCGAGGCGTACTTCCTGTGTGGTGCGTTGCAGGGCGAGGGTGGCGACATCTCCCTCGGTGGCAACGATTTCTCCGCCACCAATGTCATCGGCATTGATCCCGAGAAACTCCTTGGTCTGCGGATCGGTGTAAATCTTGCCCTGTCGAAAGATGCCGTAAACCGGCTGATCCGGGTCGAAGTGGCCACGAGCGAAAATGCGGTCGCCGGTACCGCTGAGCACCCGTTCGGCATCGCCGGCGACGATGTACGGCGCCTTGTCGAAGTCTTCGGCCTTGTCGACGATGCGATTGCTCAACAGAAAGCTGTTGATGGATTTGAGTGGAATGCTCGGAATCGCCTCGGCCACCGGGCTGGTGCGAATGCGTGGGGAGAGCTTGATGGTGCCGCGCGACTCGCCGCGATTGAGGGTCAGACGCGGCTGGCCGTTGACGTAACTGAGCGTCAGCGTGTCGCCGGGGTAGATCAGGTTGGGGTTCTCGATCTGCGGATTGGCCCGCCACAGTTGTGGCCACTGCCAAGGCTCGCGCAGGTATTTGCCGGAAATGTCCCAGAGTGTGTCCCCCGAAACCACCGTGTATTGCTGTGGAAAACCATCCCTGAGTTGCACTTGCCCGTGCGCCGCGCCAGCCGAAGCCAACAGCAGCAGGGCGAGTAGTGTTTTCCTCATGCAGTGAATCCCTTTATCATGTGCGCTCGCGTGAATCGTCAGAGCCCCCGTGGCTCGCTTGAGCAAAATGCACAAGCTACGCTTCACAACGGTAGCCTGCATCTTCGGACCTGCCAGGCCATCGACCCGACTTTACTCAACACGTGCAGCAATCAGCCTATGGCCATTTTAAACATCCTCGAATTTCCGGACCCGCGTCTGCGTACTATCGCCAAGCCTGTGGCTGTAGTGGACGACGAAGTGCGTCAGTTGGTCGATGACATGTTTGAAACAATGTATGAAGCGCCGGGCATCGGCCTCGCCGCGACCCAGGTCAACGTGCACAAACGTATCGTCGTGATGGACCTTTCCGAAGACCGCTCCGAGCCGCGGGTATTCATCAACCCCGAGTTCGAATCGCTGACCGAAGAAATGGATCAGTATCAGGAAGGCTGCCTTTCGGTGCCCGGCTTCTACGAAAACGTCGACCGTCCGCAGAAGGTCAGGATCAAGGCGCTGGACCGCGACGGCAAGCCCTATGAACTGATTGCCGAAGGCCTGCTCGCCGTGTGCATCCAGCACGAATGCGACCACCTCAACGGCAAATTGTTCGTCGATTACCTGTCCACGCTCAAACGCGACCGGATCAAGAAGAAACTGGAAAAGCTCCATCGCCAGAACGCTTGATGCCCTCCTTCAAAGGCTTGCTGCGGCAAGCCTTTTTCTTTTTATGAAGCTTTGCCATAGAGAACCATTCAATGACTGAGCCACTGCGCATCGTTTTTGCCGGTACTCCGGAATTCGCCGCCGAGCACCTCAAGGCCCTGCTGAGCAGCCCTTACGAGATCGTTGCGGTCTACACCCAACCGGATCGTCCAGCCGGTCGCGGGCAAAAACTGATGCCGAGCCCGGTTAAACAGCTGGCGCTGGAAAATAATATCCAGGTGTTGCAGCCGCCGACGTTGCGCAATGCTGACGCTCAGGCTGAACTCGCTGCATTGAAGCCGGATTTGATGGTCGTGGTCGCCTACGGCCTGATCCTGCCGCAAGTGGTGCTCGATATTCCGCGTCTGGGCTGCATCAACAGCCACGCATCCTTGCTGCCACGCTGGCGCGGGGCGGCGCCGATCCAGCGCGCCGTCGAAGCGGGTGATGCCGAAAGCGGCGTGACCGTGATGCGCATGGAAGCCGGCCTCGACACCGGTCCGATGTTGCTCAAGGTCGTCACGCCGATCACCGGCGAAGACACCGGCGGCACGCTGCACGACCGTCTCGCCGAGATGGGCCCGCCGGCCGTGGTGCAAGCGATTGCCGGTCTGGCGGCTGGCACTCTTGAGGGCGAAGTGCAGAACGATGACCTCGCCACCTACGCGCACAAACTGAACAAGGACGAAGCACGCATCGACTGGAGCCGTCCGGCCATTGAGCTGGAACGACTGGTGCGCGCCTTCAACCCATGGCCGATCACCCACAGCACCCTCAACGGTGAAGCGCTGAAAGTGCTGGCGGCAACATTTGCCGACGGTAAAGGCGCACCGGGTGAAATCCTCAGCGCCAGCAAGGACGGTTTGATCGTCGCGTGCGGCGAGCAAGCGCTGTGCCTGACCCGTCTGCAATTGCCGGGCGGCAAGGCGCTGAATTTCAGCGACCTGTTCAACAGCCGTCGTGAAAAATTCGCCGTCGGCACCCTCCTTGGCGCAGCGGTGGACGCGCAATGAACCCTCGTCTGGCCGCCGCCAAGGCGCTCGCCGCCGTACTGAGCGGCAAAGCCTCGCTCAACAGCTCTCTGCCGACGCAATTGGACAAGGTCGAGGATCGCGATCGCGGTTTCACTCAGGATCTGGCGTTCGGCACCGCGCGCTGGCAGCCACGGCTGTCGGCGCTGGCGGAAAAACTCCTGCAAAAGCCGTTCAAGGCTGCGGATGCCGATGTCGAGGCGTTGCTGCTGGTCGGCCTCTATCAGTTGCTTTACACCCGCGTCCCGGCCCACGCAGCTATCGGTGAAACCGTCGGTTGCGCCGACAAGCTGAAAAAGCCTTGGGCCAAGGGTCTGCTCAATGCCGTATTGCGCAATGCCCAGCGTGAAAGCGAAACGATTTTCGCTGAGCTGGAACGCGACCCAGTGGTACGCACCGCTCACCCGCGCTGGCTGCAAAAATCCCTGAAGGCCTTCTGGCCAGAGCAGTGGGAAGCGATCTGCGAAGCGAACAACGCGCATCCGCCGATGATCCTGCGGGTCAACCGTCGCCATCACAGCCGCGACGCCTACCTCGGTCTGTTGACTGAAGCCTGTATCGCGGCGACGCCGTGTGTCTTCAGCCGCGACGGCATCATTCTTGAAGCCGCTGCCGATGTGCGCAGCCTGCCGGGGTTCGCCGAAGGCTGGATCAGCGTGCAGGACGAAGCCGCTCAACTGGCTGCCGATCTGCTCGATCTGGCGCCGGGCCAACGGGTGCTCGACGCCTGCTGCGCACCCGGTGGCAAGACTTGCCACATCCTTGAAGCCGAGCCCGCACTGGCCGACGTGGTGGCGGTGGATCTGGAAGCCAAGCGTCTGGTGCGCGTGCGAGAAAACCTCGAACGCCTCGGTTTGAGCGCAGAGCTGATCGCCGCTGACGGCCGTGATATCGAGAAGTGGTGGGATGGCAAACCGTTCCAGCGCATCCTGCTCGACGCACCGTGCTCGGCCACCGGGGTGATCCGCCGTCATCCGGACATCAAGCTGACCCGTCAGCCCGACGACATCGTCGCCCTCGCGCAACTGCAAGGCGAGTTGCTCGACGCGATGTGGAAAACCCTCGAAGTCGGCGGCATCCTGCTTTACGCCACCTGCTCGACCCTGCCGACCGAGAACACCGAAGTCATCGCTGCGTTCCTGGAGCGCACCCCTGGCGCACGCGAGCTCGACCTGGCCACGACTGCCGGGATCAAGCAGCCCCATGGTCGCCAACTGCTGGCCCAGCAGGGCGGACATGACGGTTTCTACTACGCCAAACTGATCAAGATCGCTGCCGCACGCGGCTAAACGGATTCATTGGAGTGACTGGATGAAAATCATCATCCTTGGTGCAGGACAGGTCGGCGGTTCGCTGGCTGAACACCTGGCGAGCGAAGCCAACGACATTACCGTGGTCGACACCGATGGCGAGCGCTTGCGCGACCTCGGCGATCGCCTCGACATCCGCACCGTGCAGGGCCGTGGCTCGCTGCCATCGGTGCTGCGCCAGGCCGGCGCCGACGACGCCGACATGCTGGTGGCCGTGACCAACAGCGACGAAACCAACATGGTTGCCTGTCAGGTCGCCCACACGCTGTTCCACACCCCGACCAAGATCGCCCGGGTGCGCGAAGCGTCCTATCTGAACCGCGAAGAGCAGCTGTTCCAGAACGAAGCCATTCCGGTCGACGTGTTGATCAGCCCCGAGCAAGTGGTGACCAACTACATCAAGCGCCTGATCCAGCATCCCGGCGCTTTGCAGGTGATCGACTTTGCCGAAGGCAAGGCGCAACTGGTGGCCGTGCGCGCTTACTACGGCGGACCTCTGGTCGGTCAGCAATTGCGGCAATTGCGCGAGCACATGCCGAATGTCGAGACCCGCGTCGCTGCAATTTTCCGCCGCGACCGACCGATTTTGCCGCAAGGCAACACGGTGATCGAAGCCGATGACGAAGTCTTCTTCATCGCCGCGCGTGAGGATATTCGCGCCGTGATGAGCGAAATGCGCCGTCTCGATGAGACTTACAAGCGCATCGTCATCGCCGGTGGCGGGCAGATCGGCGAGCGGCTGGCCGAAGCCATTGAAAGCCGTTATCAGGTGAAGATCATCGAGATGAGCCCGGCGCGCTGCCGCTATCTCTCCGACACCCTCGACAGCACCGTGGTGCTGCAGGGCAGCGCGTCGGATCGCGACTTGCTGATGGAAGAGAACATCGCCGACGCGGATATTTTCCTCGCGCTGACCAACGACGACGAAGCCAACATCATGTCGTCGCTGCTGGCCAAACGGCTGGGGGCGAAGAAGGTGATGACGATCATCAACAACCCGGCTTACGTCGACCTGATCCAGGGCGGCGACATCGACATTGCCATCAGCCCGCAACTGGCGACCATCGGCACGCTGCTGGCCCACGTGCGCCGTGGCGATATCGTCAGCGTGCATTCATTGCGTCGCGGTGCGGCGGAAGCGATCGAGGCGATTGCCCACGGTGATGCCAAGTCCAGCAAGGTCATCGGCAAGCCCATCGAGAAAATCGGCCTGCCGCCGGGCACCACCATCGGCGCGGTGATCCGCAATGATCAAGTGATCATTGCCCACGACGATACGGTGATCGAAGCGGGCGACCATGTGATTCTGTTCCTTGTGGATAAAAAGCATATTCGTGATGTGGAGAAGCTGTTCCATGTGGGGTTGAGCTTCTTCTGATCCGGATTATCTGGTGATCAGACTGGCCCTATCGCTGGCAAGCCAGCTCCCACAGGTTATTGGGTTGTTCATGGATAGGTTGTACATCCGAGAACCCTGTGGGAGCTGGCTTGCCAGCGAGGGCAGCGCCACAAATCTTCACTGACATACCACCAAAGGAATCCACCCATGCTCGAATCCCTGGAAAAAATGCTCGCCAAGGGTGTGGATAACTCCCTGCTGCGCTTCGGTCTGGGCAAGGGTTACCTGGATCTTGGGGAAAACGCCAAGGCCGCCGAGCATTTCCAATGCTGCGTGGGCTTCGATCCAAAGTATTCCGCGGCGTGGAAACTGTTAGGCAAGGCGCAATTGGCGCAGGGCGATCACGCCGCCGCGCGTCAGGCGTGGGGACACGGTCTGGAAGCCGCCCGCGCTCATGGCGACAAGCAGGCCGAGAAAGAGATGACGGTGTTTTTGAAGAAGCTTGATCGTCAGGCGCTGTAGATCAGCGGATCTTATTCACAAGTAACGAAGACCGATGCCCTCGGCATCCACTGTCACCACTTCCATCCGCACTCGCGGCGCGCCTGTGGGTAAATCCTGCACCTGGCCATAGACCACCGCGCCTTTGGGCAACGATGCGAGGCGCGGATGCTGGACATAGACGCCGGTGGGCGACAGATTGCGGGTCTGGCCGAGGCAATCGCCGAAGCTGTCATGGCTGATCTTGATGCGGAATGATTTGCGGTGTTCGGACATCTTCATGCGCCCTTCGCTGAACTTCTATTGTGGATAACGGGAGGAAGATCAAACGATCGTCCGATCACCTCCCGAATCTGCGGCAACGCCTACATGTTATCCACAGAGTGTGCCAAGTCGGTTAATACCAGCGTTCCTCGCCCGGTGGACGCTTCTTGAAACGCTTCATGCTCCACATGTACTGGCTTGGATACGCCGCCACGTAACGCTCGACGACTTTGCTCATGGCCGCGCAGGATTCGGCGGTATCGGTGCTGTACATGGCTTCTGGCGCGGCTTCGAGGATCACTTTGTAGCCGGAGCCATCGGGCAGACGCAGCGCATGCAGAAACACGCCAACGGCTTTGCCACCGGCCAACATGTTCGGCACGAATTTGCTGGTCAGCGCCTGCGTGGCGAAGAAGGGCACGAAGATCCCCGCTGATTCGGCCGGTTCCGGGTCAGCGGGAATGCCCACTGCACCACCTTTGCGCACTTCCTTGATAACGCTGAGGATGCCTTCCTTGGTCGACGCCGCGACTTTGTTGCCCAGTTGCACGCGCTGCTTGCGCAGCAATTCATCCACAGCCTTGAGCTTGGGTGGACGGTAGAAAATGATCGGTTTGCACTGGCTGCAATAGAAGTGGTTGAGCACTTCCCAGTTGCCCAGGTGGCTGGTGATGCCGACCACGCCTTTGCCCGAGGCCAGTGCTTCTTTGAGGACGTCGAGCCCTTCGACTTCACGCACCAGGTCGATGGAGCGCTGGGCCGGCCAGATCCACGCGCAGGCACTTTCAGTCAGGGACTTGCCGATGTCTTTCAGACTCTGCCCGACCAGACGCTCGCGCTCGGCCGGGTCCATCTGTGGAAAACACTTGGCGAGGTTGATCCGCACTACATCGCGGGAGCGGTTGGGGGTTTTCCACATGATCCAGCCAATTGCCGAACCCACGGCCTGCACCGCCCGCCATGGCAGCAGGGCAAACAGCCGCAGAGCGCCTACCAGCAAGGCGCCTTTAAACTTTTCCACAGGTCACTCCTGATCTTGTGCTGTGCGCGAGGCGGCCATTCTAACCGCCGTTGACGAGCTGCGCGTAGCGGTCGCAGTCGCGGGTGTGATCCATGACCATGCCCGAGGCCTGCATCAGCGCGTAGCAAATGGTCGGGCCGACGAACGTGAAGCCAGCTTTTTTCAGGCCTTTGCTCATCGCCAGCGCTTCGGGGGTGATTGCCGGGACTTCGCTGCGATCCTTGAAATGATTGATGATCGGCTGGCCGCCGACAAACGACCAGAGGAACGCCACCGGATCTTCCAGCGCCAGCCAGGCCTGGGCATTACGCCGGGCGGCATTGAGTTTGAGGCGGTTGCGGATGATCCCCGGATCGAGCATCAATTCTTCTATTTCCGCGTCACTCATCTGCGCCACACGTTGCACATCAAAGCCGAACAACACCTCACGATAGCGCTCGCGTTTGCGCAACACGGTGATCCAGGAAAGCCCGGCCTGGAACCCTTCGAGCAAAAGCAACTCGAACAAACCCTGCGCATCGCGTAGCGGCGTGCCCCACTCCTGATCGTGATAAGCCATGTACAGCGGATCTTCGGTGCACCAAAAGCAGCGTGGCATAAGGCTCCAGGGGGTGGAGGTGCGACTGAATCGGGTATACTCCCGCTCTTTAAATCGCAGCCCAAGAAACAGGTGAATTTCGTGAGCCAGCCTACGCCAGCCGTGCGTACCTTCCAAGACTTGATCCTCGCGCTCCAGCAATACTGGGCCGAGCAAGGTTGTGTGGTACTTCAGCCCTACGATATGGAAGTAGGCGCCGGCACTTTCCACACCGCGACCTTCCTGCGCGCCATCGGCCCGGAAACCTGGAACGCCGCTTACGTGCAGCCAAGCCGCCGTCCGACTGACGGCCGTTACGGCGAAAACCCGAACCGTCTGCAGCACTACTATCAGTTCCAGGTAGTCCTGAAGCCGAACCCGGACAACTTCCAGGAACTGTACCTGGGCTCCCTCAAGCATGTCGGCCTGGACCCGTTGGTTCACGACATTCGCTTCGTCGAAGACAACTGGGAATCGCCGACCCTCGGCGCCTGGGGTCTGGGCTGGGAAGTCTGGCTGAACGGCATGGAAGTGACTCAGTTCACTTACTTCCAGCAGGCGGGCGGCATCGAGTGCTACCCGGTGACCGGCGAAATCACCTACGGTCTCGAGCGTCTGGCCATGTACCTGCAGGGCGTGGATTCGGTCTACGACCTGGTCTGGGCTGACGGCCCGATGGGCAAAGTCACCTACGGCGATGTGTTCCACCAGAACGAAGTGGAGCAATCCACCTACAACTTCGAACACGCCAACGTCGACAAACTGTTCGAACTGTTCGACTTCTATGAAAGCGAAGCCAAGCGCCTGATCGAACTCGACCAGCCGTTGCCGCTGCCGAGCTACGAAATGGTCCTGAAGGCCTCGCACACCTTCAACCTGCTGGATGCGCGCCGGGCAATCTCGGTGACCGCGCGTCAGCAATACATCCTGCGCGTACGCACCCTGGCGCGTTCCGTTGCGCAAGCCTACCTGCTGGCGCGCGCCAAGTTGGGCTTCCCGATGGCGACCCCGGACCTGCGTGACGAAGTACTGGCCAAGCTGGAGGCTGCACAATGAGTGCGCAAGATTTTCTGGTTGAACTGGGCACCGAAGAACTGCCACCCAAAGCGCTGAACACTTTGGCTGACGCGTTCCTCGCCGGTATCGACAAGGGCCTGCAAGCTGCCGGCCTGAGCTATGAAGCAAAAACCGTCTACGCCGCGCCGCGTCGTCTGGCTGTGTTGATTACCGCGCTGGCCACCCAGCAACCGGATCGCAGCATCAATCTCGACGGCCCGCCACGTCAGGCGGCTTTCGATGCCGAAGGCAATCCGACCCAGGCAGCCTTGGGCTTCGCCAAGAAGTGCGGCGTCGACCTGAGCGAAATCGATCAGAGCGGCCCGAAACTGCGTTACAGCCAGAGCATCGCCGGCAAGCCGACCGCGAGCCTGCTGCCGACCATCGTCGAAGATTCGCTGAACGACCTGCCGATCCCGAAACGCATGCGTTGGGGTGCGCGCAAAGAAGAATTCGTGCGTCCGACCCAATGGCTGGTGATGCTGCTCGGTGACCAGGTCATCGACTGCACCATCCTCGCGCAGAAGGCTGGCCGTGACTCCCGTGGCCACCGCTTCCACCATCCGGAAAACGTGCGCATCGGTTCGCCGGCAAGCTACCTGTCCGACCTGCGTGCCGCTTACGTTCTGGCCGACGCCAACGAGCGGCGCGAGATCATCAGCAAGCGCACCGAAGAGCTGGCAACCCGTCAGGAAGGCACCGCAATCGTTCCGCCGGCGCTGCTCGACGAAGTGACCGCGCTGGTTGAATGGCCGGTGCCGCTGGTGTGCTCGTTTGAGGAACGTTTCCTCGACGTGCCGCAAGAAGCACTGATCACCACCATGCAGGACAACCAGAAGTACTTCTGCCTGCTGGATGCCGACGGCAAGTTGCTGCCACGTTTCATCACCGTGGCCAACATCGAAAGCAAAGACCCGCAGCAGATCATCGCCGGTAACGAGAAAGTCGTTCGCCCACGCCTGACCGACGCCGAGTTCTTCTTCAAGCAAGACAAGAAGCAGAAGCTCGAAGTGTTCAACGATCGCCTGAAGAACGTGGTGTTCCAGGAAAAACTCGGCAGCGTCTATGACAAGGCCGAGCGCGTATCGAAACTGGCGGCTTACATCGCCGCACGCATCGGCGGCAACGCTTCGTGGGCTGCCCGCGCAGGCTTGCTGTCGAAGTGCGACCTGTCCACCGAAATGGTCGGCGAGTTCCCGGAGATGCAAGGTGTCGCCGGCTACTACTACGCCCTCAATGACGGCGAGCCGCAAGACGTCGCGCTGGCGCTGAACGAGCAGTACATGCCGCGCGGTGCCGGTGCTGAACTGCCTGCGACCCTGACCGGTGCAGCCGTCGCCATTGCCGACAAGCTCGACACACTGGTCGGCATCTTCGGTATCGGCATGCTGCCGACCGGCAGCAAGGACCCGTATGCCCTGCGCCGTGCGGCACTGGGCGTGCTGCGTATCCTGATCGAGAAAAAACTCGATCTCGATCTGAACGACGCCGTGGCTTTCGCCGTGAATGCGTTCGGTACCAAGGTCAAGGCTGCTGGTCTTAACGAAGCGGTGCTGGAATTCATCTTCGACCGTCTGCGTGCGCGTTACGAAGACGAAGGTGTCGATGTCGCCACTTACCTGTCGGTACGTGCGCTGAAGCCGGGTTCGGCGCTGGACTTCGACCAGCGTGTGCAAGCGGTGCAAGCCTTCCGCAAACTGCCGGAAGCGGCAGCGTTGGCAGCGGTGAACAAGCGGGTTTCCAACCTGCTGAGCAAAGTTGAAGGCGCCGTGCCAAGCGTGGTTGAAGCCAAGTACTTCGACAACGCCAACGAGTTCTCGCTGTACTCCGCGATCCAGCAAGCGGATCAGGCTGTGCAGCCAATGGCTGCGGCGCGTCAGTACAACGAATCACTGGCACGCCTTGCAGCATTGCGCGAGCCGGTGGATGCGTTCTTCGACGCGGTAATGGTCAATGCCGAAGACGCCAAAGTGCGGGCCAACCGTTACGCGCTGCTGGCGCGTCTGCGGGGCCTGTTCCTGGGTGTTGCCGACATTTCGTTGCTGGGTTGAGGGACTGCTGTTGAAACTGCTAATTCTCGATCGGGACGGAGTGATCAATTACGACTCCGACGCTTACATCAAGTCGGTGGCGGAGTGGATTCCTTTGCCCGGCTCGATCGAGGCGATTGCGCAGTTGAGCAAGGCCGGCTGGACGGTGGCGGTTGCCACTAACCAGTCGGGCATTGCTCGCGGCTATTACGACCTCGCCACCCTCGACGCCATGCACGCGCGTTTGCGCGCATTGGTAGCGGAGCAGGGCGGTGAAGTCGGGCTGATCGTGTACTGCCCGCATGGGCCGGACGAGGGTTGCGATTGCCGCAAACCGAAACCGGGCATGCTGAAAACCATCGCGGCGCATTACCACGTCGAACTGAACAATGTCTGGTTCGTCGGCGACAGCCTTGGTGACCTGGAGGCCGCCAAAGCCGTCGATTCACAGCCAGTTTTGGTAAAGACCGGAAAAGGCGAAAAGACTCAGGGCAAAACCCTGCCGGTTGGCACTCTGATTTTTGACGATCTGGCGGCGATTGCCGCAGAACTTATCCACAACTAGAGTACTTCTGAAATTCCTGACCAGGGATTGATCGGGAGTGCGCTTGAACAGACGGGCATTGCCCCGTAACGGTAAACGTCGCCATGTCGATACTGCGGGCCTTCAGAATCTTTCTCTTTTACCTGCTGCTGGGCACCACGTCCTTACTGTGGTGCAGCCTGAGCTTTTTTATCGCGCCCTTTTTGCCATTCAAGGCGCGCTATCGCTTCATCAACGTGTACTGGTGCCGCTGTGCCTTGTGGTTGAGCAAGGTGTTCCTGGGTATCCGTTACGACATCAAAGGCGCGGAAAATGTGCCAGACCGGCCCTGCGTGATTCAATCGAACCACCAGAGCACTTGGGAGACGTTTTTCCTCTCCGCTTATTTCTCGCCTTTGAGCCAGGTGCTCAAGCGCGAATTGCTGTTCGTGCCTTTCTTCGGCTGGGCCATGGCCATGCTGCGACCGATCGCGATTGATCGCGACAACCCGAAAGCGGCGCTCAAGCAAGTCGCGGCGAAAGGTGACGAGCTACTCAAAGACAATGTCTGGGTGCTGATTTTTCCGGAAGGCACTCGCGTCCCCTACGGCACTGTCGGAAAATTCTCCCGCAGTGGCAGCGCTTTGGCGGTGAATGCCGAGCTTCCGGTACTGCCGATTGCACACAATGCCGGCAAATTCTGGCCAAAAACCGGTTGGGCCAAACAGCCCGGAGTGATCACTGTGGTCATCGGCGAACCGATGTACGCCGAAGGTACTGGGCCGCGAGCCATTGCTACATTGAACGACCGGGTGCAAGCCTGGAACGAGCAGACGCAACGGGAAATGGGTTCATTGCCACCTGCGCCACAGGCGCCCGCTGAAAGTGGTCAGATCGCTGTCTGAGATTTTGTGGATAACCTGTGTACGCTTTTCTTGAAAAAGCTTGAATATTAGAGATAACTTGCTGATTTACTTATATATTTCTCAATCTCATAAAACGCCAAAAAAGGTGCATAAGTTTTTTTTGGATGTAAAAAAACCGGCTGATATAGCCGGTTTTTTTGTGCCTGTTCATTCCACGATCAGCGGTAACTCCAGCCTGAACGTCGTGCCTTGATCGACCACACTGCGGCATTCGATTTTGCCGCCATGGTGATCGATCACGGCTTTGACCATCGACAGGCCCAGACCAACGCCATCAATGCCCTGAGCCGAAGAAAAGCGTCGGTATTGGCTGAACAGATCGGGCAGTTCCTCGGCGGCAATGCCTTTGCCCTGATCAATCAGCTCGCAACGGAGCCAATCGTCCTGACACGTCACGCGCAACTGAATCGTGGTGTCAGCCGGGCTGTACTTGATGGCGTTTTCCAGCAGATTGAACAACGCACGGGTCATCAGGCCTTGGTCAGCAGATACCAGTCGCTCCTGGGACTGCTCGTCCATGTCGTGCAGCAGTTCGATGCGTTTCTGCTGAGCGATCGGCAAGGCCTGATCGAGCACGTCCAGTACCAGCATCCCGAACAACGTCGGCTGGAACTGATACGTCTCGGATTCAGCCCTCGCCAACAATACAAAGCCATCGGTCAGATCCAGAGCGCGGTGAACCTGACGCTCGATTTGTTCGAACAATGGCGCATCTGCCCCCGCCTGATGACGATGTACGTCAAGCAGAGCGAGGATCGCCGAGTGCGGCGCACGTAGATCATGGGAGAGGAAGCGCAGCAAGACGCCGCGTTGCTCCTCGGCGGCGCGCTCGGCGCTCAGGTCGGTCAAACTCAGCAACCAGCCGATTGGGGTGTCACCATCCACCGGCAGCAACGCAGCACGCTCAAGGCGCAGGCTGCGCTCCTTGTGATCACGAAACTCCAGTAACGGCAGTGCGGATAACAGAGGACGCGGGGCTGTGGACAACTCTGGATATCCGAGCAGCGCCAACTGATCGACAACGTCGTCACCCACCAAAGCATGATCGAACAGCTGGCGTGCCTTGCGATTGCCCAAAAGGATCTGGCCTTTGGGATCGCTGATGAGCGTGGCGACGGGTAAATATTCCAGACCGTCAGCGATAAAGCGCCGGGTATCGCGGGTGCGACTCATGGCTTGTTCGAGCGCCATGATCTGGCGCTGCAAGTGATCAGCGCCGGTGAACTGAGCGCGGCGGCGTTCGGGAAAAACTTTCGGTTCGCTGTCCAGCCGCGCCAACTCCCAACCGAAGTACGTCAGCACCACACTCAGGCGTCGCCAGTTCCAGATCAGATAGCCGAACAACATGCCCAGCATCGCTGGCGTCGGCGACCACCACTCGCGGATTTCCGCCAGCCCGAGGCTCGTCAGCAGCACGCCGGCCATGCCGATCAGCGTCATCCAAAGGGCCAGACGTGGACGCCATAACAGCAGCCCAAGAACGCAAGCCACCAGGCCCACCGAGAGCAATGCGCCAAGGCTCGGGGATGCGTCATTCAGATTGACCTGCGCTCGATACGATAACAGCGCAGTCAGCGGCAACAGCACTAGACTTATCCACAACCACTCGCGCACCAACTGGCGAAACAGTCGCTGCACCTGGCTAGGCTCTCGGCTTTCATGCCGTCTGCGGTCATTCATGAGAAATAGGGCAGGGTGGTTTGAATGGTTTCATAGGTCACAGGTCTGATACTCGACCCGAAGAATCATAGCGGACGTCGACCAACGGCGGGCCGCTTACTTTCCTGAAGATCGCCGAACGACTATGGTCGACGCCCTACTGCCCCCAGCAACAAGGAACCCTCGCGTATGCGCGTTGCGATACTGGACGACGAACCCGCCGAACTGCGCCGGGTCGAGCAGACCCTGCAGCAAATGGCCGAAGCCGGCGAACAGCCGTGGTCGCTGCACAGCTTCGAGCGCGGTGATGACCTGCTGCGACAGCTGCGCCGGGAAACCTTCGACCTGTTGATCCTCGACTGGCAACTGCCTGACCTCACCGGGCTGGCCTTGTTGCGCTGGACCCGTGAACACATGGAGGCGCCACCGGCGGCGATCATGCTCACCAGCCGTGATGGCGAAAGCGATATCGTCCAGGCCCTGAATGCGGGTGCCGACGACTACGTCAGCAAACCGTTCCGGCCCAACGAACTGAAAGCCCGAGTCGCCGCAGTATTACGCCGCCACAGCCAGCCACGCAGCGCTGCAACCGAAGTACTGAGCTTCAATGACCTGACCTTCGATGACGCCGAGTTGACGGTCACCCGTGAGGGCAAACCGATCGTCATGACCGAACGCGAATATCGCCTCGCACGATGCCTGTTCAGCAACCTCGGCCGACCGCTGTCGCGGGATTACCTCTATGAGCGCTTCTGGCCCCATGAAGAAGTCGCCTCATCGCGGCCCTTGGACACGCACATCTATCGACTGCGCAACAAGCTGGGGCTGACGGCGGATCGCGGCTGGCAGTTGTTGACGATTTATGGGTATGGGTATCGGCTGGAAAGTGTGGCGACAGCACAAGAATAAGATCAAGGCAGCCAAAAAAAAGGCCAACGCAAATGCGTTGGCCTTTTTGTTGGTGCTGACCGGGATCAGAAATCCAGGTTGGATACCGCCAGCGCATTGCTCTCGATGAACTCACGGCGAGGTTCGACCGCATCACCCATCAGGGTGTTGAAGATCTGGTCCGCGCCAATGGCGTCTTCGATAGTGACCTTCAGCATGCGACGCGAGCTTGGGTCCATGGTGGTTTCCCACAGCTGATCCGGGTTCATTTCGCCCAGACCTTTGTATCGCTGGATGGTGTGGCGCTTGGTGCTTTCGGCCATCAGCCAGTCCAGGGCTTCCTTGAACTCGGTGACCGCTTTCTTGCGTTCGCCGCGCTGGATGTACGCGCCTTCGTCGAGCAGGGTACTCAGTTGAGCGCCGAGAGTGACGACAGTTTTGTAGTCGTTACTGCCGAAGAAGTCGCGGTTGAACGTCACGTAGTTCGACAGGCCGTGGGAGATCAATTCGACCTCCGGCAGCCACACGCCACGTTCACGATCTTCACGCAGGCTGGCCTTGTAGACCAGACCGGACTTCTCGACGGTACGCAGACGGACTTCGTACTGAGCCAGCCACTCTTGCATCGCAGCGTGGTCGCCGAGCTTTTCAAGGCTGACGGCCGGCAGATAGATGAAGTGCTCGGTCAGCTCCTGTGGGTACAGGCGCGACAGACGCTTGAGGGTCTTCATCACCATGCGGAAGTCATTCACCAGACGTTCCAGCGCCGGGCCGGAAATGCCTGGTGCTTCTTCGTTCAAGTGCAGGCTCGCATCTTCCAGGGCCGACTGCGTCATGTACTCTTCCATGGCGTCGTCGTCTTTGATGTATTGCTCTTGCTTGCCTTTCTTGACCTTGTACAGCGGCGGCTGAGCGATGTAGATATAGCCACGCTCAATCAGCTCCGGCAACTGACGGAAGAAGAAGGTCAGCAGCAGCGTACGGATGTGCGAACCGTCGACGTCAGCATCGGTCATGATGATGATGTTGTGATAGCGCAGCTTGTCGATGTTGTACTCGTCGCGCCCGATGCCGCAGCCAAGCGCGGTGATCAAGGTGCCCACTTCCTGGGAAGAGATCATCTTGTCAAAGCGCGCCTTCTCGACGTTGAGGATCTTACCCTTCAACGGCAGGATGGCCTGGGTCCTGCGGTTACGCCCCTGCTTGGCAGAGCCGCCCGCGGAGTCACCTTCCACGAGGTACAGTTCGGACAGCGCCGGGTCTTTTTCCTGGCAGTCGGCCAGTTTGCCCGGCAGGCCGGCGATGTCCAGCGCGCCTTTGCGGCGGGTCATCTCGCGGGCCTTGCGCGCCGCTTCACGGGCACGTGCTGCATCGATCATCTTGCCGACAACGAGCTTGGCTTCGTTCGGGTTTTCCAGCAGGAAGTCGGAGAAGTATTTGCCCATTTCCTGTTCGACGGCGGTCTTCACTTCGGAAGAGACCAGCTTGTCTTTGGTCTGGGAGCTGAACTTCGGATCCGGCACTTTCACCGAAATGATCGCGGTCAGGCCTTCACGCGCATCGTCACCCGTGGTGGCGACTTTGTGCTTCTTCGCCAGGCCTTCAGCTTCGATGTAGGTGTTCAGGTTACGCGTCAGTGCGGAACGGAAGCCCACCAGGTGAGTGCCGCCGTCGCGCTGCGGAATGTTGTTGGTGAAACACAACAGGTTCTCGTTGAAGCTATCGTTCCACTGCAAGGCGATTTCCACGCCGATGCCGTCTTCACGCTGGATGTTGAAGTGGAACACTTGGTTGACCGGGGTCTTGTTGGTGTTCAGGTATTCAACGAACGCACGCAGGCCACCTTCGTATTTGAACAGTTCTTCCTTGCCGCTGCGCTCGTCTTTAAGGACGATGCCGACACCGGAGTTGAGGAAGGACAGTTCACGAATGCGCTTGGCCAGGATGTCCCAGCTGAAGTGAATGTTCTTGAAGGTTTCATCGGAAGGGCGGAAGTGAATCTGCGTACCCGTGGTCTCGCTGTCGCCACCGATTTTCATCGGCTCTTGCGGAACGCCGTGCACGTAAGTCTGTTCCCAGATCTTGCCGCTACGGCGCACGGTCAGAATCAGCTCTTCGGACAGTGCGTTCACCACGGAAACACCCACACCGTGCAGACCACCGGATACCTTGTAGGAGTTGTCGTCGAACTTACCGCCAGCGTGGAGGACGGTCATGATGACCTCGGCGGCGGAAACGCCTTCCTCTTTGTGCACGTCTACCGGGATGCCACGGCCGTTATCGCGAACGGTGATGGACTCATCCGGGTGGATAATGATGCTGATGTCATCGCAGTGGCCGGCGAGGGCTTCGTCGATCGAGTTGTCGACCACTTCGAACACCATGTGGTGCAGACCGCTGCCATCGTCGGTGTCACCAATGTACATACCGGGACGTTTGCGTACGGCATCCAGGCCTTTCAGCACTTTAATGCTCGTTGAGTCGTACGTATTTTCTTCGCTCAATGCCTTCACTCCCGATGGTCGTGGGTCTGGGTGATACGGCCCTGTTCCACGTGGAACAAAGCGACTGGCGTTTCCGTCTGCCAGCCTTCCCTCAATAATTCGTGATCTACACAGGTAATAAAAACCTGGCAGCGTAAGTCTTCCAACAAGCGGCACAGCGCACGACGGTGGTTCTCGTCCAGCTCGGACGGCAAGTCATCCACCAGATAAATACACTGACCGCGACGGGCCTGGCTCACCAGATGCCCTTGGGCAATCCGCAATGCACAGACCACCAACTTCTGCTGACCCCGGGACAAGATGTCCGCGGCGTTGTGTGCGCCCAATCTAAGACGCAAATCAGCTCGTTGTGGCCCAGCCTGGGTATGGCCAATCTGCTGATCCCGTTGCAGGGACCCAGCAAGTACGGCACTCAACTCCCGGTCTTTGTCCCAACCTCGGTAATAGCTGAGCGTCAAACCTTCGAGCTCAACCAGTTCACTCAAGGTTTGTTCAAAGACTGGTTTCAAGGCTTTGATGTAAGCGCGGCGGTATTCATCGATTTCAGCGCTGGCCTGGCACAGTTCCCTGTCCCAAACCGCTTGTGAAACGGCGTCAAGTGTACCATGCCGCAGCCAAGAGTTTCTCTGGCGCAGGGCCTTCTGCAAGCGCTGCCAAGTGGCCATGAACCGAGCCTCGACGTGGAACACGCCCCAATCGAGAAACTGCCGGCGAATCTTCGGCGCGCCTTCCAGCAAGCGGAAGCTGTCCGGGTTGATCAACTGCAGCGGCAGGATTTCCGCAAGTTGCGCCGCGCTACGGGCATTCTGCCCGTCGATGCGGATCTGGAACTCGCCCTGACGGTCGCGTGATATTCCCAAAGCGCTGTGGCCACCCTCGGCCAGTTCGACCTGACCAAACACCGTGCAGGCGAGTTGCTCGTACTGGATGACTGGCAACAGCCGCGTGCTGCGAAACGAACGGGCAAGCCCCAGCAGGTGAATGGCTTCCAGAACACTGGTTTTGCCGCTGCCGTTGGCGCCGTAAAGGATGTTGATGCGGGGGGAGGGGGAGAAGGTCACCGGGTGCAGATTGCGCACCGCGGTGACCGAAACACGACTTAAGGACATCCAGGATCAGCTGTTTACAGGCGCATCGGCATGACAACGTAAGCCGAATCGTCGTTGTCGGACTCTTGCACCAGCGCACTGCTGTTGGAGTCGGACAGGATCAGACGAACCTGCTCGGTGGTCATCACGCCCAGCACATCGAGCAAGTAGCTCACGTTGAAGCCGATCTCCAGAGAGCCGCCGTTGTATTCAACGCCCACTTCTTCTTCCGCTTCTTCCTGCTCCGGGTTGTTGGCCTGAATCTTCAACTGACCACTGGCCAGTTGCAGACGGATACCGCGGTATTTCTCGTTGGACAGAATCGCGGTACGGCTGAACGCTTCACGCAGTGCCTGACGATCGCCCAGCACCAGCTTGTCGCCGCCCTTCGGCAGAACGCGCTCGTAGTCCGGGAACTTGCCGTCGACCAGTTTCGAGGTGAAGGTGAATTCACCCGTGGTGGCGCGAATGTGATGCTGACCCAAGACGATGCTGACAATGCCGTCCGGCTCGGTCAGCAAACGCGCCAGTTCGAGAATGCCTTTGCGCGGCACGATCACCTGGTGGCGATCCGGCTGACCGATATCGGCCTTCATCGAGCACATCGCCAGACGGTGACCATCGGTGGCCACTGCGCGGATGATGCCTTCCGAGACTTCCAGCAGCATACCGTTGAGGTAGTAACGCACGTCCTGTTGGGCCATGGCGAAGCTGGTGCGTTCGATCAGACGACGCAGTCTGCTTTGCTCCAGGCTGCAGGTCAGCGAGCCTGGACCTTCTTCCACAGTCGGGAAGTCATTGGCAGGAAGGGTCGACAGGGTAAAGCGGCTACGACCGGCCTTCACCACCAGCTTCTGCTCGTCGACTTTGATGTCGATCAGTGCATCGTTGGGCAGGCTCTTGCAGATATCCATCAGTTTGCGCGCAGGCACGGTGATGGAACCTGTTTCAGCCGGCTCTTCAAGTTGCACACGACCGACCAGCTCGACTTCCAGGTCGGTACCGGTCAGCGACAATTGCTGGCCTTCGACAACCAGCAGCACGTTAGAGAGTACCGGCAAGGTCTGTCGGCGCTCAACGACGCCTGCGACCAGTTGCAGGGGTTTCAACAGGGCTTCGCGTTGAATGGTGAAATGCATGGTCTAGTCCCTTGCCTTAATAAGCTGCGCTGGTGTTCATCAAGTGGTCAGTGTACGCAGCAGGTTCTTGTAGTCCTCGCGGATGTCCGCGTCGGATTCCTTAAGTTCGTTGATCTTGCGGCAGGCGTGCAAAACAGTCGTGTGGTCGCGGCCACCAAACACATCACCGATTTCCGGCAGGCTGTGGTTGGTCAGTTCTTTGGACAGTGCCATGGCGACCTGACGCGGACGTGCCACCGAGCGCGAACGGCGCTTGGACAGCAGATCGGAAATCTTGATCTTGTAGTACTCGGCGACGGTACGCTGAATGTTATCCACAGAGACAAGTTTGTCTTGCAACGCCAGCAGGTCTTTCAGGGATTCGCGAATCAACTCGATGGTGATGTCGCGGCCCATGAAGTGCGAATGGGCAATCACGCGTTTCAGCGCGCCTTCCAGCTCACGGACGTTGGAGCGAATGCGCTGGGCAATGAAAAACGCTGCATCGTGTGGCAAGTCGACTTTGGCCTGGTCGGCCTTCTTCATCAGGATTGCTACGCGGGTTTCCAGTTCTGGCGGCTCGACGGCAACGGTCAGGCCCCAGCCAAAACGGGATTTCAGGCGTTCTTCCAGGCCCTCGATTTCTTTCGGATAGCGGTCACTGGTGAGAATGACCTGCTGGCCACCTTCAAGCAGGGCATTGAAGGTGTGGAAAAACTCTTCCTGGGAACGTTCCTTACGGGCGAAGAACTGAATATCGTCGATCAGCAACGCATCCACCGAACGGTAGAAGCGCTTGAACTCGTTGATAGCGTTCAGTTGCAGCGCCTTGACCATGTCGGCCACGAAACGCTCGGAATGCAGGTACACGACCTTGGCATTCGGGTTCTTCTTTAATAGATGGTTACCCACCGCGTGCATCAAGTGGGTTTTACCCAGGCCAACGCCACCATAAAGGAAGAGTGGGTTGTAGCCATGCTTTGGGTTGTCCGCCACTTGCCAGGCTGCCGCGCGGGCGAGCTGGTTGGACTTACCTTCGACGAAGTTTTCGAAGGTGAACGTGCGGTTCAGGTAACTGGTGTGCTTGAGCGCACCTTCGACCTGCACAGTGCGCTGTTCGGCGCGAACCGGTGCCTGCTGCGACGCTGCACCGGCCATCGGGTCGAAGCTGTCGCGAGAAGGTTCTTCGCTGACTTCAGCAGTTCGCTGTGTCGAACGCTTTGGCGAAGTTGGCGCCGGAGCCGGCGCTGGCACGCTTGTCGGTGCGTGGTTGGCATGGGCCAGGGACGCTTGCGCGGCGGCTAACGGGGCATTCGGGGCCGCACGCGGAGCCGAGCTGCGTTTGCTACCTATTAATAAGGATAGCGCCGGCGCCATACCGTTGCCGTGCTCATCCAGCAGTTCGAGGACGCGCCCGAGGTACTTTTCGTTGACCCAGTCCAGCACAAAACGGTTCGGTGCATAGACGCGCAACTCGTCGCCTTCGGCTTCGACCTGTAGTGGACGGATCCAGGTGTTGAATTGTTGGGCAGGCAGCTCTTCGCGCAAAAGCTCCACGCACTGCTGCCAAAGTTCCACTGACACGGATATCCCCTAAGTTGAAAGCCGGTGAGGCAAAAACAAGCGGCCATTGTAGCGGCGAGCCGTCCACTTATCCACATGCAGGTTGCCCCCCATCCATGATTTATCACTGCGGCAAACGGAAAAAAGTCGACCAACGGTGTGTGAATAAGCTCTGTGGATAACCGCGCCTAAGGGCATTGGACAAGTGGGGGCTGAACTCGGTGGATAACGTGCCTGTGGATAACAGCCCATTCCACGCACAGGTTATCCGACAGTGCAGCACAGGCTGACCACGGTTTTCCACTGTAGTTGTCATTCTCTGTACATCAGGTTAAACATGGCCTGAAGGTAGTTATCCACAGAAGATCGTGGCCCTAGCTTTTATAAGCTTTACAGAAAAGCTTTAAATAATTCCCTTCTTTATTTTTATGTATGGCGAACAGGCTTTCAGCCAAGAAGGTCCTGAGATCTATTTATAAGGAAACGTTGGTTGGAAATTGACCTGAAGCCTTGCTTTCTCTAGAATCCCCGGTCTCTTAAAACGGGGGCCATTCCGGCCCGTTGTGGACGAACCAGGTAACACGACATGAAACGTACTTTCCAACCAAGCACCATCAAACGCGCTCGTACCCACGGTTTCCGTGCTCGCATGGCTACCAAGAACGGTCGCGCAGTCCTGTCGCGTCGCCGCGCCAAAGGTCGTGCGCGTCTGGCAGTTTGATAATCCGGTACTGGAGGTGAGTCAGGACTTCAGTCGGGAAAAGCGTCTGCTTACCCCCCGGCATTTCAAGGCAGTCTTTGACTCCCCTACCGGCAAGGTTCCGGGGAAAAATCTCCTGCTCCTTGCGCGCAACAACGATCTTGATCACCCCCGTCTCGGGCTGGTTATCGGGAAAAAGAGCGTAAAGCTCTCCGTTGAGCGCAATCGCCTCAAACGTCTGATGCGCGAATCGTTCCGTCTGCACCAGGATTCACTGGTCGGCTGGGACATTGTTATCGTCGCGCGCAAAGGTTTGGGTGATGTAGAAAACCCCGAATTGATTCAGCATTTCGGCAAACTCTGGAAGCGTCTGGCCCGTAACAATCCAGTTCCAGCAGTCAAAACCGAAACTGTAGGGGTAGACAGTCCAGATGCGTAAACTGGCCCTCGTTCCGATCCAGTTTTATCGCTATGCCATTAGTCCTTTGATGGCCAGCCACTGTCGTTTCTACCCCAGTTGTTCCTGCTACGCGTATGAAGCCATTGAAAATCATGGCCTTCTGCGCGGTGGCTGGCTGACCTTTCGTCGTTTAGGTCGCTGTCATCCGTGGAATCCCGGTGGTTATGACCCGGTTCCACCTATCCCTACCTCCCGTTCTTCTTCGATGGCCGAGTAATCATGGATATCAAACGCACGATCCTGATCGTCGCCCTGGCAATCGTGTCCTACGTTATGGTTCTTAAATGGAACCAGGACTATGGCCAGGCTGCCCTGCCGACTCAGAATGTTGCTGCCAGTACGACTACATCCGGTTTGCCGGACACCGCCACTGGCAATAATGCTGCCGCCAGTGACGATATTCCGCGCTCCGCTAGCGATACCAGCGCACCTGCTGAAATTCCGGTGGCTGCCAGCAAGGATCTGATCCAGATTAAAACCGACGTGCTCGATCTTGCGATCGATCCACAAGGTGGCGACGTTGCTCAACTGACCTTGCCTCTGTATCCACGTCGTCAGGATCGTCCAGATGTTCCGTTCCAGCTGTTCGACAACGGCGGCGAACGCATTTATCTGGCGCAAAGCGGTCTGATCGGCACCAATGGCCCGGACGCAAATCCGGCTGGTCGCCCTCTCTACTCCGCCGAGAAGAAGACTTATCAACTGGCTGACGGTCAGGACCAACTGGTCGTTGATTTGAAGTTCAGCAAGGACGGCGTCAATTACATCAAGCGTTTCACTGTAAAACGCGGCCTGTATGACGTGACCGTTTCCTACATTGTGGATAACCAGAGCGCTCAGCCCTGGAATGGCGCAATGTTCGCTCAGTTGAAGCGCGACGACAGCGGCGATCCTTCGTCCACAACGGCTACCGGCACCGCGACTTACCTGGGCGCTGCCCTGTGGACAAGTTCGGAGCCGTACAAGAAAGTGTCCATGAAGGACATGGACAAGGCGCAACTCAAGGAAACCGTCACCGGTGGTTGGGTAGCCTGGCTGCAACACTACTTCGTGACCGCATGGATTCCGGCCAAGGGCGAAAACAACATCGTCCAGACCCGTAAAGACAGCAAAGGCAACTACATCATCGGTTACACCGGTCCGACTATGACCGCTGCACCAGGTGCCAAAGTTGAAACCAGTGCTGTTCTGTACGCCGGTCCGAAAAGCCAGGCCGTGCTGAAAGAGTTGTCCCCAGGTCTGGAACTGACTGTTGACTACGGCATCCTGTGGTTCATTGCTCAGCCGATTTTCTGGCTGCTGCAACACATCCACGCGATCGTGGGTAACTGGGGCTGGTCGATCATCTTCCTGACCATGCTGATCAAGGGTATTTTCTTCCCCCTGTCGGCTGCCAGCTACAAATCGATGGCGCGCATGCGTGCCGTTGCACCGAAACTGGCCGCATTGAAAGAGCAGCATGGCGATGACCGGCAGAAAATGTCGCAAGCCATGATGGAGCTGTACAAGAAAGAGAAGATCAATCCGCTGGGTGGCTGCTTGCCAATCCTCGTGCAGATGCCGGTTTTCCTTTCGCTGTACTGGGTTCTGCTGGAAAGCGTGGAGATGCGCCAAGCGCCGTTCATGCTGTGGATCACTGACCTGTCAATCAAGGATCCGTTCTTCATTCTGCCGATCATCATGGGCGCAACCATGTTCATCCAGCAGCAGCTGAACCCGACTCCTCCGGATCCGATGCAGGCGAAGGTCATGAAAATGATGCCAATCATCTTCACCTTCTTCTTCTTGTGGTTCCCGGCTGGTCTGGTGCTGTACTGGGTAGTGAACAACTGCCTGTCGATTGCACAACAGTGGTACATCACGCGTAAGATCGAAGCGGCGGCGAAAAAAGCCGAGGCGTAACTTGCTCTGTGGATAACACCACTCAAAACGCCCCCTAGTGGGGCGTTTTGCTATCTGCCACTTTTGTCTGGATTACGGTTTATGAGCGCACCTCGTGAAACCATCGCAGCTGTCGCCACCGCTCAAGGTCGCGGCGGTGTGGGCATTGTTCGAATTTCCGGTCCGCTGGCCAGTGTTGCGGCCAACGCTATCGCCGGTCGCGAACTTAAACCGCGGTACGCCCATTACGGCCCGTTTTACAGTGACGACCTACAGGTGCTCGACGAAGGTCTGGCGCTTTATTTCCCGGGGCCGAACTCATTTACTGGCGAAGACGTCCTGGAATTGCAGGGCCACGGCGGCCCGATCGTTCTGGACATGTTGCTCAAGCGTTGCCTGGAACTGGGTTGCCGTTTGGCTCGCCCAGGTGAATTCAGCGAACGCGCGTTTCTCAACGACAAACTCGACCTGGCCCAGGCCGAGGCGATTGCCGACCTGATCGAGGCCAGTTCTGCACAGGCGGCGCGCAATGCCCTGCGTTCGTTGCAAGGCGCATTCTCCCAGCGTGTGCATAACCTCACCGAACAGTTGATAGGCCTGCGTATCTACGTCGAGGCCGCCATCGACTTCCCGGAAGAAGAAATCGACTTCCTCGCCGATGGCCACGTATTGAGCATGCTCGACAAAGTGCGTGAGGAATTATCCACAGTACTGCGCGAAGCCGGCCAGGGTGCCTTGCTTCGCGATGGTATGACCGTGGTGATTGCCGGCCGTCCAAATGCCGGTAAGTCCAGTCTGCTGAATGCCTTGGCCGGCCGTGAGGCAGCGATCGTGACCGAGATTGCCGGTACCACGCGGGATATCCTGCGTGAACATATCCACATCGACGGTATGCCGCTGCACGTTGTGGATACCGCTGGCCTGCGAGATACCGACGATCAAGTGGAAAAGATCGGTGTCGAGCGCGCATTGAAAGCCATTTCTGAAGCGGATCGGGTGCTGTTGGTCGTAGACGCGTCGGCGCCTGAAGCGTTGGACCCGTTCGCCTTGTGGCCGGAATTTCTCGAGATCCGCCCGGACCCGGCGAAAGTCACTTTGATCCGCAATAAAGCAGATCTGACGGGCGAAGCAATTGCTCTGGAAACAAGCGACGACGGCCATGTGACCATCAGTCTGAGTGCGAAATCTGCAGGCGAAGGCCTGGAATTGCTGCGCGAACATCTCAAGGCCTGCATGGGCTACGAGCAAACCTCGGAAAGCAGCTTCAGCGCCCGTCGCCGGCACCTGGAGGCCTTGCGCCACGCCAGCGCGGCGCTGGAACACGGTCGAGCCCAACTGACGCTGGCGGGGGCGGGTGAGTTGCTGGCTGAAGATTTGCGCCAGGCCCAGCACTCTCTGGGTGAAATTACCGGTGCATTCAGCTCCGATGATCTGCTCGGACGAATCTTTTCCAGCTTCTGCATCGGTAAATAATCCCTTCTGCTGTTCACAGGCGGGCCCGTTCGCGGCCCGTCTGTTTCCCTCATCATTGAATAGATTCCAGAAGTGCCGGGCAGCTTTATGTGCCTTGGGCGACTTTCGCCTGCGCGTAAAGGGTTCATTCATCAATTTTCTGTGGTTTAAGCCCTGTGAATAACTGCCACTGAGATCGGTTGATAACAGGGCCTGAAAACTGGATATAACTCGCTCTGTGGATAACCACCCCTTTCATCCACAGGCTTAAACCGGTTATCCAACCCGCTCATGGCCACATGGCCACAGGGTTTTGAATCTCTGTACACATTGAAAAATAAGGCCTGTAGAGATCTATCCACAGAAAACGTGCTCAGTAAGAATAAGCATTAAAACAAAGGTTTTATAAAATTCTTTCTTTTTTATTCTTTTAAGCTCGAGTTCTCCACAGCTGGTTAATTTTTGTGCAGAGGGTTCTTTAGGAAGGGCGAAGTCCCTATACTTGTCGACCGGGTTCAGAAACCTGATCTCAAACTATTCCTGAATTACCTACTTAAGCAGGCACGAGGTGCGTGGTGGATTTCCCTTCCCGTTTTGAAGTGATCGTCATCGGCGGCGGTCATGCCGGTACCGAGGCAGCACTGGCGTCAGCGCGTATGGGGGCAAAAACCCTGTTGCTGACGCATAACGTGGAAACCCTCGGCGCCATGAGCTGTAACCCCGCCATCGGTGGCATTGGCAAAAGCCATCTGGTCAAGGAAATCGATGCCCTTGGCGGCGCGATGGCCATGGCTACCGATAAGGGCGGCATCCAGTTTCGCGTGTTGAACAGCCGCAAAGGCCCAGCCGTACGTGCAACTCGTGCGCAAGCCGACCGGGTTTTGTATAAAGCCGCTGTCCGCGAAATTCTGGAAAACCAACCCAACCTGTGGATATTTCAACAAGCTGCCGATGACCTGATCGTTGAACAGGAACAGGTACGCGGTGTTGTCACCCAAATGGGTCTGCGTTTCTTCGCCGATTCCGTGGTGTTGACCACCGGCACCTTCCTCGGTGGACTTATCCACATCGGTTTGCAGAATTTCTCTGGCGGTCGTGCCGGTGATCCGCCGTCGATTGCTCTGGCACATCGTCTGCGTGAAATGCCGCTGCGTGTGGGTCGATTGAAAACCGGCACGCCGCCGCGTATCGATGGCCGATCTGTGGATTTCTCGGTGATGGCCGAACAACCGGGCGATACGCCTATCCCGGTGATGTCGTTCATGGGCAACAAGGAACAGCATCCGCGGCAAGTCAGTTGCTGGATTACCCACACCAACGCCCGTACTCACGAAATCATTGCCGCCAACCTCGACCGTTCGCCGATGTATTCCGCCGCCGGCGAGATTGAAGGCATCGGCCCGCGTTACTGCCCGTCGATTGAAGACAAGATTCACCGCTTTGCCGACAAGGAAAGCCATCAGGTGTTCATCGAACCGGAAGGTTTGACCACCCATGAGCTGTACCCGAACGGGATATCCACAAGCTTGCCGTTCGACGTGCAATTGCAAATCGTGCAATCGATTCGCGGCATGGAAAACGCGCACATCGTGCGTCCCGGTTATGCGATCGAGTACGACTACTTCGATCCGCGTGACTTGAAGTACAGCCTGGAAACCAAAGTCATCGGCGGTCTGTTCTTCGCCGGGCAGATCAACGGCACCACCGGTTACGAAGAAGCTGGCGCCCAGGGTTTGCTGGCCGGGGCCAACGCAGCACTGCGTGCGAAGGGCAAAGAAGCCTGGTGCCCGCGCCGCGATGAGGCGTACATCGGGGTTCTGGTCGATGACCTGATCACCCTGGGCACTCAAGAGCCGTACCGCATGTTCACTTCCCGTGCCGAGTACCGTCTGATCCTGCGCGAGGACAACGCTGACCTGCGCCTGACTGAAAAAGGTCGCGAGCTGGGTCTGGTCGATGACGCGCGTTGGGCGGCCTTCTGCAAGAAACGCGAAAGCATCGAACTCGAAGAGCAGCGCCTGAAAAGCACCTGGGTACGCCCGGGCACGCAGCAGGGCGATGCCATTGCGGATAAATTCGGTACACCGCTGACCCACGAATACAACTTGCTCAACCTCTTGAGTCGTCCGGAAATCGACTACGCTGGTCTGGTCGAAGTGACCGGGCACGGCGCCGACGATCCACAGGTGGCCGAACAGGTCGAGATCAAGACCAAATACGCCGGTTACATTGATCGTCAACAGGACGAAATCGCTCGTCTGCGTGCCAGCGAAGACACGAAACTGCCTGTGGATATCGATTACACCAACATTTCCGGTCTCTCCAAGGAGATCCAGAGCAAGCTCGGCGCGACTCGTCCAGAGACGCTGGGTCAGGCCTCCCGGATCCCGGGCGTGACCCCGGCAGCGATTTCGCTGTTGATGATTCATTTGAAAAAACGCGGCGCGGGCCGTCAGTTGGAGCAAAGCGCTTGAGTTCTAAGGTCACTTCGCAACACGCCGAAGAGTTATCCACAGGAGCCCGCGAGCTCGGGATCAATCTCACTGAAACCCAGCACGAATTGCTGTTGGGTTATCTGGCCCTGTTGATCAAATGGAACCAGGCCTACAACCTCACGGCTGTGCGCGATCCGGACGAAATGGTTTCGCGTCACTTGCTCGATAGTCTGAGCGTGATGTCGTTCATCGAAGACGGCCGCTGGCTCGACGTCGGCAGTGGCGGCGGTATGCCGGGCATCCCGCTGGCGATCCTGTATCCGGACTCGCAAGTGACCTGTCTGGACAGCAATGGCAAGAAAACCCGCTTCCTGACTCAGGTCAAACTCGAACTCAAACTGGATAACCTGCAAGTTATCCACAGTCGTGTCGAAGCCTTTCAACCTGCTCAGCCTTTCAACGGGATCATTTCCCGGGCGTTCAGCAGCATGGAAAACTTCAGCAACTGGACTCGCCACCTCGGCGATGCCGATACACGCTGGCTGGCAATGAAGGGCGTTCATCCGGCCGATGAGCTGGTAGCATTGCCGGCAGACTTCAAACTCGATAGCGAACACGCTTTGGCCGTACCCGGTTGCCAAGGCCAACGCCATCTGCTGATACTGCGCCGCACGGCATGATTGGGAACACAAGCAAGAATGGCTAAGGTATTCGCGATAGCGAACCAAAAGGGTGGTGTGGGCAAGACCACCACCTGCATCAACCTCGCAGCATCCCTGGTCGCGACAAAGCGCCGGGTGCTGTTGATCGACCTCGATCCACAGGGCAACGCCACCATGGGTAGCGGTGTGGATAAACACGGTCTGGAAAACTCGGTCTATGACTTGCTGATCGGTGAATGCGATCTGGCTCAGGCCATGCACTATTCCGAGCACGGCGGTTATCAACTGCTGCCGGCCAACCGCGATCTGACCGCCGCCGAAGTGGTTCTGCTGGAAATGCAGATGAAGGAGAGCCGCCTGCGCAGCGCGCTGGCGCCGATCCGGGAAAATTACGATTACATTTTGATCGACTGCCCACCGTCGCTGTCGATGCTCACTCTCAACGCACTGGTTGCCGCTGACGGGGTGATTATCCCCATGCAGTGCGAGTACTTTGCGCTCGAAGGGTTGAGCGACCTTGTGGATAACATCAAGCGTATCGCCGAACTGCTGAATCCGAACCTGAAAGTCGAAGGTTTGTTGCGCACCATGTACGACCCGCGCCTGAGCCTGATGAACGATGTCTCGGCGCAGCTCAAGGAACACTTTGGCGAGCAACTGTACGACACGGTCATTCCGCGTAATATCCGCCTCGCCGAAGCGCCGAGCTACGGCATGCCGGCTCTGGCGTACGACAAGCAATCGCGCGGCGCACTGGCCTACCTGGCCCTGGCAGGCGAGATGGTTCGTCGTCAGCGCAAAAATTCACGCATTGCCGCCGCTCAGGCAACTTAAGGAATCCCCATGGCCGTCAAGAAAAGAGGTCTCGGACGTGGACTGGATGCACTGCTGAGTGGTCCGACTGTCAGCTCGCTGGAAGAACAAGCCGCGCAAGCTGACACGCGTGAGCTGCAACACCTGCCGCTGGACTTGCTCCAGCGGGGCAAATACCAGCCTCGTCGGGACATGGACCCGCAGGCGCTGGAAGAACTGGCGCAGTCGATCAAGGCGCAAGGCGTGATGCAACCGATCGTGGTTCGACCGATTGGTGACGGGCGCTTTGAAATTATCGCGGGTGAGCGTCGCTGGCGCGCCAGCCAGCAGGCTGGCCAGGAAACCATCCCGGCGATGGTCCGCGATGTGCCGGATGAGACCGCGATCGCTATCGCCCTGATCGAGAACATCCAGCGCGAAGACCTCAACCCGATTGAGGAAGCGGTCGCCCTGCAGCGCTTGCAGCAGGAATTCCAGCTGACTCAGCAACAAGTTGCCGAGGCTGTGGGTAAGTCACGCGTGACTGTGGCTAACCTGTTACGGCTTATTGCGCTGCCGGAAGTCATCAAGACCATGCTGTCTCACGGCGACCTGGAAATGGGTCATGCCCGTGCTTTGCTCGGTCTGCCCGACAATCAACAGGTAGAAGGGGCGCGACATGTTGTCGCACGAGGCCTCACCGTGCGCCAAACTGAAGCACTGGTTCGCCAGTGGTTGAGTGGCAAACCGGAGCCTGTGGAAGCCACCAAACCCGACCCCGATATCGCCCGCCTCGAACAGCGTCTGGCCGAGCGCCTAGGCTCTGCGGTGCAGATTCGCCACGGGAAGAAGGGAAAGGGTCAGTTGGTGATCGGTTACAACTCGCTCGATGAGCTTCAAGGTGTGCTTGCTCACATCCGCTGAAACATTTCCTCATGTAGCGGGCAGTCGGAAATCACTACCTGACAGTTGAATAGGGGCAGAACCGCCCCTATACTCTGCGCGCATTTTGTCGGCACAAATTATGCCAAGTTATTGAATTCTGGCAGCCGACCATTGGAGAGCAAACGTGATGGAAACCCGCAAGCCAAACCGCCTGCCGTTCCATCGCCTGGCGGTTTTTCCGGTGTTAATGGCTCAATTTGTCATTTTGCTCATTGCCGCTTTGGCGCTCTGGCAATGGCACGGAGTCGTTGCCGGATACTCGGGACTTTGCGGAGGCCTGATAGCCTTGCTGCCCAATGTATATTTCGCTCACAAGGCATTTCGGTTTTCCGGCGCCCGAGCAGCCCAGTCCATCGTCCGGTCATTTTATGCCGGCGAGGCAGGCAAACTGATTTTGACGGCAGTGCTCTTTGCACTGGTGTTTGCAGGTGTGAAGCCGCTGGCGCCGATAGCAGTATTCGGCGTGTTCGTGCTGACTCAGTCGGTCAGCTGGTTCGCTCCCCTGCTGATGAGAACAAGACTTTCGAGACCTTAGGGCGTTTGAGGCAACCATGGCAGAAACAACCGCTTCGGGCTATATCCAGCACCACTTGCAGAACCTGACCTTCGGTCAGCTACCCAACGGCGGCTGGGGCTTTGCCCACACCGCAGCAGAAGCCAAAGAAATGGGCTTCTGGGCTTTCCACGTCGATACTCTCGGCTGGTCGGTTGCGCTGGGTCTGATCTTCGTTCTTCTTTTCCGCATGGCGGCAAAGAAGGCGACTTCGGGTCAGCCAGGTGCTTTGCAGAACTTCGTTGAAGTATTGGTCGAATTCGTCGATGGCAGCGTGAAAGACAGCTTCCATGGCCGTAGCCCGGTGATTGCACCGTTGGCACTGACCATCTTCGTCTGGGTGTTCCTGATGAACGCCGTCGACCTGATACCGGTCGACTGGATTCCTCAGCTGGCCATCCTGATCTCCGGTGACCCTCACATCCCGTTCCGCGCCGTGTCGACCACCGACCCGAACGCGACTCTGGGCATGGCGTTGTCGGTTTTCGCACTGATCATTTTCTATAGCATCAAGGTCAAGGGCATCGGCGGCTTCATCGGCGAACTGACCCTGCACCCGTTCGGCAGCAAGAACATCTTCGTTCAAGCCCTGCTGATCCCGGTGAACTTCCTGCTGGAATTCGTGACCCTGATCGCTAAACCGATCTCTCTGGCTCTGCGTCTGTTCGGCAACATGTATGCCGGCGAGCTGGTGTTCATTCTGATCGCTGTGATGTTCGGCAGCGGTCTGCTCTGGCTGAGCGGCCTGGGCGTTGTTCTGCAGTGGGCGTGGGCTGTGTTCCACATCCTGATCATCACGCTGCAGGCGTTCATCTTCATGATGCTGACCATCGTCTACCTGTCGATGGCGCACGAAGAAAACCATTAAGGCCAGTCTCGACTAGTCTGATGTCCTTCCCGGTCAAACGGGAAGGGGCTCTTCACAGGGCACCTGAAACGATTTGTTTTACCGCTTTAATCTAAAAAACCTAAACCATACGACGTAAAAGTCGGGAGGAAAGATGGAAACTGTAGTTGGTCTAACCGCTATCGCTGTTGCACTGTTGATCGGCCTGGGCGCACTGGGTACCGCAATTGGTTTCGGCCTGCTGGGCGGCAAGTTCCTGGAAGGCGCAGCGCGTCAGCCAGAAATGGTTCCAATGCTGCAAGTTAAAATGTTCATCGTTGCCGGTCTGCTCGACGCCGTAACCATGATCGGTGTTGGTATCGCTCTGTTCTTCACCTTTGCGAACCCGTTCGTTGGTCAGATCGCTGGCTAATTACCCGGATTCTTCCGAGTAATTTGATGTGATGGACAACGTAACTGCGAGGTGTTGGCGTGAACATTAATGCGACCCTGATTGGCCAGTCCGTTGCGTTCCTGATTTTTGTACTGTTCTGCATGAAGTATGTTTGGCCTCCGGTCATCGCTGCTCTGCACGAACGTCAAAAGAAGATCGCTGATGGTCTGGACGCTGCCAGCCGTGCAGCTCGCGACCTGGAGTTGGCCCAAGAAAAAGCGGGTCAGCAACTGCGCGAAGCGAAAGCTCAGGCAGCTGAAATCATCGAGCAAGCCAAGAAACGCGGTAACCAGATTGTCGAAGAGGCCGTTGAAAAGGCCCGTGTCGACGCTGACCGTGTGAAGGTTCAGGCTCAAGCCGAGATCGAACAGGAACTGAACAGTGTCAAAGACAAGCTGCGCGCCCAAGTGGGTTTGCTGGCTGTCGGCGGCGCCGAGAAGATCCTGGGTGCCACAATCGATCAAAACGCGCACGCAGAGCTGGTTAACCAACTGGCTGCTGAAATCTAAGCGAGGGCGATCATGGCAGAACTGACCACGTTGGCCCGACCTTACGCTAAGGCGGCCTTCGAGCACGCTCAGGCCCACCAGCAACTGGCCAATTGGTCAGCCATGCTCGGCCTGGCTGCAGCGGTGTCGCAAGACGACACCATGCAGCGCGTGCTCAAGGCCCCGCGACTGACGAGCGCAGAAAAGGCCGCCACGTTTATTGACGTGTGCGGCGACAAGTTTGATGTGAAGGCACAGAACTTCATCAATGTCGTTGCCGAAAACGACCGTCTCCCGCTTCTGCCGGAGATAGCCGCTCTTTTCGACCTGTACAAGGCCGAGCAAGAGAAGTCGGTAGACGTTGAAGTGACCAGTGCTTTTGCATTGAACCAAGAACAGCAAGACAAACTCGCCAAGGTTCTCAGTGCACGACTCAACCGGGAAGTGCGCCTGCAAGTCGAGGAAGATAAAGCCCTTATTGGGGGTGTTGTCATCCGCGCCGGCGACCTGGTTATCGATGGCTCGATTCGCGGCAAAATCGCGAAACTTGCCGAAGCATTGAAATCTTGAGTTTGAAGGGGCAGCAGAGCAATGCAGCAACTCAATCCTTCCGAAATAAGTGAAATTATCAAGGGCCGCATCGACAAGCTCGATGTGACCTCCCAAGCCCGTAACGAAGGCACTGTCGTCAGCGTATCTGACGGCATCGTGCGGATTCACGGTCTGGCCGACGTAATGTACGGCGAGATGATCGAGTTTCCGGGCGGCGTCTACGGTATGGCCCTCAACCTGGAGCAAGACTCCGTAGGTGCCGTTGTATTGGGCGCTTACCAGTCTCTTGCCGAAGGCATGAGCGCCAAGTGCACCGGCCGCATCCTCGAGGTTCCTGTTGGTAAGGAACTGCTGGGTCGCGTAGTCGACGCACTGGGTAACCCTGTTGATGGCAAGGGTCCACTGGGCAACACTCAGACCGACGCGGTCGAGAAAGTTGCTCCAGGCGTGATCTGGCGTAAGTCGGTAGACCAGCCTGTACAGACTGGCTACAAGGCTGTCGATGCCATGATTCCTGTCGGCCGTGGCCAGCGTGAGCTGATCATCGGTGACCGTCAGATCGGTAAAACCGCTCTGGCGATCGACGCGATCATCAATCAGAAAGACAGCGGCATTTTCTGCGTCTACGTAGCGATCGGTCAGAAACAATCGACCATCGCCAACGTGGTTCGCAAGCTGGAAGAGAACGGCGCCCTGGCCAACACGATCATCGTGGCTGCCAGTGCTTCGGAATCTCCTGCGCTGCAGTTCCTGGCACCGTACTCCGGTTGCACCATGGGTGAATTCTTCCGCGACCGCGGTGAAGACGCGCTGATCGTTTATGACGATCTGTCCAAGCAAGCAGTGGCTTACCGCCAGATTTCCCTGCTGCTGCGCCGTCCACCAGGCCGTGAAGCTTACCCAGGCGACGTGTTCTATCTCCACTCCCGTCTGCTGGAGCGCGCATCCCGCGTTTCGGAAGAATACGTAGAGAAGTTCACCAACGGCGCAGTGACCGGCAAAACCGGTTCCCTGACCGCACTGCCGATCATCGAAACCCAGGCAGGCGACGTTTCCGCGTTCGTTCCGACCAACGTGATCTCGATCACCGACGGTCAGATCTTCCTGGAATCGGCCATGTTCAACTCGGGCATCCGCCCTGCAGTGAACGCCGGTGTTTCGGTATCCCGTGTGGGTGGTGCCGCTCAGACCAAGATCATCAAGAAGCTTTCCGGTGGTATCCGTACCGCTCTGGCTCAGTACCGTGAATTGGCGGCATTCGCCCAGTTCGCTTCTGACCTGGACGAAGCGACCCGTAAGCAACTTGAGCATGGTCAGCGCGTTACCGAGCTGATGAAGCAGAAGCAATACGCACCAATGTCGATCGCTGACATGGCGCTGTCGCTGTATGCCGCTGAGCGTGGGTTCCTGACTGACATTGAAATCGCCAAGATCGGCAGCTTCGAACAAGCGCTGATTGCTTACTTCAACCGCGATCACGCCGATTTGATGGCCAAGATCAACGTTAAAGGTGACTTCAATGACGAAATCGACGCTGGCATGAAAGCCGGTATCGAGAAGTTCAAGGCCACCCAAACCTGGTAAGCCGCAGCGGGAGCCGCGAGGCTCCCGCTTGCTAACCTGATAGGTGTTACATGGCAGGCGCAAAAGAGATTCGCAGTAAGATTGCGAGCATCAAAAGCACGCAAAAGATTACCAGCGCCATGGAAAAAGTGGCGGTCAGCAAAATGCGCAAGGCACAAATGCGCATGGCTGCTAGCCGTCCTTATGCGGAGCGTATCCGCCAGGTAATTGGGCATCTGGCCAACGCCAACCCGGAATACCGCCACCCGTTCATGATCGACCGCGAAATCAAGCGTGTTGGTTATGTTGTGGTGAGCAGTGACCGTGGTTTGTGCGGCGGCTTGAACACCAACCTGTTCAAGGCCCTGGTCAAGGACATGGCGGTAAACCGCGAAAACGGCGTCGAGATTGATCTGTGTGTCGTGGGTAGCAAGGGTGCGGCCTTTTTCCGCAACTTCGGCGGTAACGTCGTTGCAGCTATCAGCCACCTGGGTGAAGAGCCGTCGATCAATGATCTGATCGGCAGCGTCAAGGTGATGCTGGATGCCTACCTGGACGGCCGTATTGATCGCCTGTCCGTGGTGTCCAACAAGTTCATCAACACCATGACGCAGCAGCCTACCGTGGAGCAGTTGATTCCATTGGTGGCAACCCCGGATCAGGGTCTCAAGCACCACTGGGACTATCTCTACGAACCGGACGCCAAAGAGCTGCTTGATGGCTTGATGGTCCGTTACGTCGAGTCGCAGGTCTACCAGGCGGTGGTCGAGAACAACGCGGCTGAACAAGCTGCGCGGATGATCGCGATGAAGAACGCTACCGACAACGCCGGTGATTTGATCAGCGATTTGCAGCTGATCTACAACAAGGCGCGTCAGGCTGCGATCACCCAAGAGATCTCGGAAATCGTCGGCGGCGCTGCCGCGGTTTAACGGTTCAAATATTCAGAGGATCCAGCTATGAGTAGCGGACGTATCGTTCAAATCATCGGCGCCGTTATCGACGTGGAATTTCCACGCGACAGCGTACCGAGCATCTACAACGCTTTGAAAGTACAAAGCGATGCCGGCACCACTCTGGAAGTTCAGCAGCAGCTGGGCGACGGCGTGGTTCGTACCATTGCGATGGGTTCCACCGAGGGCTTGAAGCGCGGTCTGGAAGTTACCGATTCTGGCGCTGCCATCTCCGTACCGGTCGGTAAAGCGACCCTGGGCCGGATCATGGACGTCCTCGGTAACCCGATCGACGAAGCCGGTCCAATCGACACCGAAGAGCGTTGGGGCATTCACCGTCCAGCACCTTCGTTCGCTGAACAGGCAGGCGGCAACGACCTGCTGGAAACCGGCATCAAGGTTATTGACCTGGTTTGCCCGTTTGCCAAAGGCGGTAAAGTCGGTCTGTTCGGTGGTGCCGGTGTAGGCAAAACCGTAAACATGATGGAACTGATCCGTAACATCGCCATCGAGCACAGCGGTTATTCCGTGTTCGCCGGTGTGGGTGAGCGTACTCGTGAGGGTAACGACTTCTACCACGAGATGAAGGACTCCAACGTTCTGGACAAAGTGGCACTGGTTTACGGTCAGATGAACGAGCCGCCGGGTAACCGTCTGCGCGTAGCACTGACCGGCCTGACCATGGCCGAGAAGTTCCGTGACGAAGGTAACGACGTTCTGCTGTTCGTCGACAACATCTATCGTTACACCCTGGCCGGTACTGAAGTATCCGCACTGCTGGGCCGTATGCCTTCTGCAGTAGGTTACCAGCCGACCCTGGCTGAAGAGATGGGCGTTCTGCAAGAACGTATCACTTCGACCAAGGAAGGTTCGATCACTTCGATCCAAGCGGTATACGTACCTGCGGATGACTTGACCGACCCGTCGCCAGCGACCACCTTCGCCCACTTGGACGCCACCGTCGTTCTGTCCCGTGACATCGCCTCCCTGGGTATCTACCCAGCGGTAGATCCACTGGATTCGACTTCGCGCCAGCTGGACCCGAACGTAATCGGCCAGGACCACTACGACACCGCTCGCGGCGTTCAGTACGTTCTGCAACGTTACAAAGAGCTGAAAGACATCATCGCGATCCTGGGTATGGACGAACTCTCGGAAGCCGACAAGCAGTTGGTTAACCGTGCTCGTAAGATCCAGCGCTTCTTGTCCCAGCCGTTCTTCGTGGCTGAAGTCTTCACCGGTGCTTCGGGTAAATACGTTTCCCTGAAAGACACCATTGCTGGCTTCAAAGGCATCCTCAACGGTGACTACGACCACCTGCCAGAACAAGCGTTCTACATGGTTGGCGGCATCGAAGAAGCGATCGAGAAAGCCAAGAAACTGTAATCCCGGCGCCCGGCAACGGGCGCTCATTTAGGTTGAGGCAATCAGATGGCTATGACAGTCCATTGCGATATCGTCAGCGCGGAAGGAGAAATCTTTTCCGGCCTGGTCGAGATGGTGATTGCGCACGGTGCACTGGGTGATCTTGGTATCGCTCTGGGTCACGCGCCGCTGATCACTAATCTGAAGCCAGGTCCGATCCGCCTGATCAAGCAAGGCGGGGAAGCCGAGGTGTTCTACATCTCCGGTGGTTTCCTCGAGGTTCAGCCGAACATGGTCAAGGTGCTTGCCGATACCGTGCAACGTGCCGCCGACCTGGATGAAGCTCAGGCCCAAGCAGCTCTCAAGGCTGCCGAGGCTGCCTTGCATGAGCGTGGCGCAGAGTTCGATTACGGCGCTGCGTCCGTACGTCTGGCCGAGGCTGCAGCTCAGCTGCGCACCGTCCAGCAGATCCGCAAGAAGTTTGGCGGTTAATCCGTCATCCGCTTGTTGTGCGATTGATAAAAAAGGGTAGCCTCGGCTACCCTTTTTTCTTTTCCGAATTCTAGAACCCCGGTCGCAGTTGCTGACCTCCAGGATTGGTAGCCAGTCATGTCTCTCGAAATCGTCATCCTCGCGGCCGGTCAAGGCACTCGCATGCGCTCGGCTCTGCCGAAAGTTCTGCACCCGATTGCCGGCAATTCCATGTTGGGCCATGTTATCCACAGCGCCCGGCAACTCGACCCGCAGCGCATCCACGTGGTAATCGGCCACGGTGCTGACGCGGTGCGCGAGCGTCTCGCGGCCGACGATCTGAACTTCGTGTTGCAGGACAAGCAACTGGGCACTGGTCACGCGACTGCCCAAGCCGTGCCATTCATTACTGCCGACACTGTGCTGATTCTTTACGGTGACGTGCCGTTGATCGAAGTCGAAACCCTGCAGCGCCTGCTCAAGCATGTCGTTCCGGGGCAGATGGGTTTGCTGACCGTGGAGCTCGACGACCCAACGGGCTATGGCCGCATTGTTCGCAGCGCCGACGGCAAAGTTGCCGCCATCGTCGAGCACAAAGATGCCAGCGAAGCGCAGCGCGCAATCACCGAAGGCAACACTGGCATTCTCGCCGTGCCGGCCAATCGGCTGGCTGACTGGATGGGCCGACTCTCGAACAACAACGCACAGGGCGAGTATTACCTGACCGACGTGATCGAAATGGCCGTCAGCGATGGTCTGGTAGTTGCCACCGAGCAACCGCTGGATCCGATGGAAGTGCAGGGCGCCAACGACCGTAAGCAACTCGCCGAACTGGAGCGTCATTACCAGCTGCGCGCCGGTCGTCGTCTGATGGCTCAAGGTGTGACCCTGCGTGATCCGGCCCGGTTCGATGTACGCGGAGAGGTCACGGTGGGTCGCGATGTGCTGATCGACGTTAACGTGATCCTTGAGGGCAACGTGGTCATCGAAGACGACGTGGTCATCGGTCCGAACTGTGTGATCAAAGACAGTACCCTGCGCAAAGGCGTGGTGATCAGGGCCAACAGCCACATCGAAGGCGCGATTCTCGGCGAAGGCAGCGATGCCGGTCCGTTTGCTCGTCTGCGACCGGGCACCGTGCTCGAAGCGCGGGCGCATGTGGGTAACTTTGTCGAATTGAAAAATGCCCACATGGGCGAAGGCGCCAAGGCAGGTCATTTGACTTACCTGGGCGATGCCGAGATTGGCGCACGCACCAACATCGGTGCCGGCACCATCACCTGCAACTATGACGGCGCCAACAAGTGGAAAACCGTGTTGGGCGCGGACGTGTTCATTGGCTCCAACAACTCATTGGTGGCGCCTGTGGATATCTCAAATGGTGCGACCACTGCGGCGGGTTCGACGATCACGCAGAATGTAGATAACGCCCAGTTGGCAGTAGGGCGCGCGCGACAGAAGAACATTGATGGCTGGAAGCGGCCAGAGAAGATCAAAAAGGACTGAGTTATCCACAGTCATTTTTGAGATGACGCGATCGCAGCCTTCGGCAGCTCCTGTATGGGACTGCTGAAGTCTGCGATTTTTTTTGTTTGCCGGGTTGACGATTTGTGGGCAATAGGTTTTGATTACTTCCGTTATCTTTCGAATCGAAACTTAAGCCGCCGCCATGTCGAAACGCAATACGCCTCAACGCCGCCATAACATTCTCGCCTTGCTCAACGAGCAGGGGGAGGTGAGTGTCGACGAATTGGCCAAGCGCTTCGAAACCTCAGAAGTTACGATCCGTAAGGACCTGGCTGCGCTGGAGAGCCACGGTCTATTGCTGCGCCGTTACGGTGGGGCGATCACCATGCCTCAGGAACTCGTCGCGGAAACCGCACAGAGCGTTTCCAAATACAAACAGGCAATCGCCCGTGCGGCGGTGAAACGCATCCGCGAGCACGCACGCATCATCATCGACAGTGGCAGCACTACCGCCGCGATGATCCCTGAGCTTGGTCAGCAACCGGGTCTGGTGGTGATGACCAACTCCCTGCACGTCGCCAACGCTTTAAGTGAACTTGAGCACGAACCGGTGTTGTTGATGACCGGCGGCACCTGGGATCCGCACTCGGAGTCCTTCCAGGGCCAGGTGGCCGAGCAAGTACTACGCTCTTACGACTTTGACCAATTGTTTATCGGTGCCGATGGCATCGATCTGGCGCGCGGTACGACCACGTTCAACGAACTGCTCGGCCTGAGCCGGGTCATGGCTGAAGTGACGCGTGAAGTGATCGTGATGGTCGAGGCCGACAAGATCGGTCGCAAGATTCCCAACCTGGAGCTGCCCTGGAGCAGCGTCCATACCCTCATTACCGATGATCGCCTGCCTGTTGATGCACGCGATCATATTCAGGCCCGCGGCATCACCGTGATTTGCGCGGCTGTCAGTCAGGAGAAATAAGCATGTGTGGAATTGTCGGCGCAGTTGCTGAACGTAATATCACCGCCATCCTGCTCGAAGGTCTCAAACGCCTGGAATACCGTGGCTATGACAGCGCCGGTGTGGCGGTGTACACCAATGAGCAAACTCTCGAGCGCATGCGCCGTCCGGGCAAAGTCAGCGAACTGGAAGTTGCGCTGGCCGAACACCCGCTGGTTGGTCGGCTCGGTATTGCGCACACCCGTTGGGCAACCCACGGCGCCCCGTGCGAGCGCAATGCTCACCCGCATTTCTCTGGCGACATCGCGGTGGTGCACAACGGCATCATCGAAAACCATGAAGCCCTGCGTGAACAACTGAAAGCACTGGGTTACGTGTTTACTTCGGATACTGATACCGAAGTCATCGCTCACCTGCTGAATCACAAGCTCAAGGATCAGCCAGATCTGACTGTCGCCCTGAAGGCCACCGTCCAGGAACTCCACGGTGCATACGGTCTGGCCGTGATCAATGGCAAACAACCGGATCGTCTGGTTGCCGCGCGCAGTGGCAGTCCATTGGTGATTGGTCTGGGCCTGGGTGAGAACTTCCTCGCCTCCGATCAACTGGCTCTGCGTCAGGTCACTGACCGCTTCATGTACCTGGAAGAAGGCGATATCGCCGAAATTCGCCGCGATAACGTGCAGATCTGGGACGTGAGCGGAGCCGCTGTCGAGCGCCAGACCGTGCAGTACACCGACGGTGCCGAAGCTGCCGATAAGGGTGAATTTCGCCACTACATGCTCAAGGAAATCCACGAGCAACCGACGGTGGTGCAGCGCACACTGGAAGGTCGCCTGAGCAACAACCAGGTGCTGGTGCAAGCTTTCGGCCCTCAAGCGGCAGAGCTGTTCGCCAAGGTGCGTAACGTACAAATCGTTGCCTGCGGCACCAGTTATCACGCCGGCATGGTTGCCCGTTACTGGCTCGAAGAGCTGGCCGGGATCCCTTGCCAGGTCGAAGTTGCCAGCGAATTCCGCTATCGCAAAGTGGTTGTACAGCCGGACACATTGTTCGTCACCATCTCGCAGTCCGGTGAAACTGCCGACACCCTGGCGGCATTGCGCAACGCCAAAGAGCTTGGCTTCCTCGCCAGTCTGGCGATCTGCAACGTGGGTATCAGCTCGCTGGTGCGCGAATCCGACATGACTTTGCTGACCCAGGCCGGTCGCGAAATCGGTGTCGCCTCGACCAAAGCGTTCACGACGCAGCTGGTCGGTCTGTTGCTACTCACCCTGTCTCTGGGCCAAGTGCGCGGCACTCTGGCGGCGGGCGTTGAAGCCACGTTGGTGGAAGAATTGCGTCGCCTGCCGGCTCGCTTGGGCGAAGCGCTGGCGATGGACAGTACTGTGGAAAAAGTCGCGGAGCTGTTCGCCGAGAAAAACCACACCCTGTTCCTCGGTCGCGGCGCGCAATTCCCGGTAGCGATGGAAGGTGCCCTGAAACTCAAGGAAATCTCCTACATCCACGCCGAAGCCTACCCGGCCGGCGAATTGAAACACGGCCCGCTCGCGCTTGTGGATAACGACATGCCGGTGGTCACCGTCGCGCCGAACAACGAACTGCTGGAGAAGCTCAAGTCCAACCTGCAGGAAGTCCGCGCACGCGGCGGCGAACTGGTCGTCTTCGCCGATGAGAAGGCCGGGATGACCAATGGCGAAGGCACCCACGTGGTACAGATGCCGCACATCCACGACATTCTCTCGCCGATCCTCTACACCATCCCGCTGCAGTTGCTGTCCTATTACGTCGCTGTGCTGAAGGGCACGGACGTTGACCAGCCCCGGAATCTGGCGAAGTCGGTGACGGTGGAATAAGTTATCCACAATCGATGTGGACGAATGGTTTCTAACAATAAAGATTGACACAAAACAATAAAGATTGACACGACGCAACATAGATTGACACAAGGCCGAAACCCCCGTATCTACGGGGGTTTCCATTTTTGGGCTGAGCCGTCGGTCTAGATTCTCCGCTTCTTCCCGCTCCGGGAGTAGGCTAAAGAGCGCTGTACCATCGGCAGATGGTGGACGATTTTTTCCTATAACTATTTTCAGGGCGAGGAGAGGCGGTCCCGGCGGACGAAGGAGGTAGCATTGCGCGGTCGTAGGTTTTCGTCTGAGACAGATATTCAGCGGCATATTACGAATGGATTCGGTAGCGGTGCTGGTGCCAGTTATCTGCCCTGGCTGCGCGTCCAAGACGTGCCTTCCAGAGGACGCTCCCATAAGATCCAAGGTGTGAAGATCGATCGCCTCCATCACCTCTTTTCTGACCTAGAACGCGCCTATTTTTTGGTATGTGAATTTTCGGAAGATGTTGTGGATATACGCGAGCAGTATCCATTGCTGCCGCGAGAAAGTGCTCAAGCAATCGCTAGCTCTATCGGAGTGCGATACCCCAGGTATCCGAAGACAGTGCTTCCTTACGTCATGACCACGGATTTTTTATTAACAATAAAAAAGCCCGATGGCAGCTTTAAATCCGTAGCACGAACAATCAAATACCGCAGCGACCTCGAAGGCAAACAAGCCAGGAGAACGTTGGAAAAACTTGAGATCGAAAAGCGTTTCTGGGCTGGTCAACACGTTGATTGGGCCATTGTCACTGAAGAAATGTTCAGTCCCGATTTGATCAAAAACTTAGGCTTGCTCAGGAAATTCGCTCAGCTGCCGCGCGCTTTGGTAGAGCCCTCATTACATTCAGATTTTCTGGAGCACTTAGCTAGCTGCCGTCCATACCCTTGGAGTACTGCTGAAAGTCTGCGAAAGATTGCCGCACGTTTATTTATCTCCTATCAAGATTCTCGGGCTTTATATCATCACCTGATATGGTCCAAGTCGATCAACGTAGATTTGGTTGGTACTCCCATTCAAATGACTGCACTACTACCAACCTTTGAAATCATCGAAAACCCAATAAAAATTTCACTGGCGGCGGAGGGCTTATCATGAAAGTCCAAGTCAATGATATTTTTGAACCGGTCACTGAGTTTTCCGTCGTGCCTGGTATCGTTAGGGTCTTGTATCTCAGTGAGCGATACGATGCGGTAGTTTTGATCCAATTAACGGACCCGCCACGCCAACCGATTGGTTTGGGCTTGGAAGAGCTTCGCGGCTCTGTCATAGCAGGCGATACGAAGCCATCCAAGGTTGTTACGCCTGAGTTTCTCTTAGTGCTAGAGGATGACCTGGATGAGAAAAAGAAGCGGGAAAGGGATGAAAAGTGGAACATCATCGCTCCCCTGATCGACTCAGATTACCCAGGTCAGATATTTGCTCCCGATGAGATGGGGCGAATGGTGGGCGCTAGAGCTGTTGAGCTTGGCATGCAGCGCAAGAGTATCTATCGACTTCTGTACCGTTACTGGATCAATGGCCAGGTTCGAAATGCGCTCTTGAAAAACTACGCGGGCGTCGGAGTTCCTGAGCGCAAGTATGATCCCGCAAAACCGCCCGGCAGAAAACCACGATACCAAGGTATTGCCGTTTCGCCGACCAAGCTTATTGATGCCGTGGATAAGCGCTGTATCCGTGTCGGTTACTCGTTATTCGTGGGGGATAAGACTTCTACGATAACCAGCGCCTATGTCGAGATGCTTAGAAGGTTCTACACAGCGAAAGACCTTTCGAAAAATCCAGAATCGGGTGGTCGCCTCCTACCCGATTCGGAAATTCCTTCCTTCAGGCAGTTCGATTATTGGGGAAAGCAATATTTCGACGAAGTTGAAACTGAACGCGGGCGTAAGGGAATGCGGAAGTGGCTAAAAGATTGCCGCCCCCTTTCTGGAACCGTGCGTGACTGGCTTCGTGGCCCCTGCCATCAGTTTGAGATCGATGCCACCATTGCTGACATTTATCTCGTGAACGGCTACTCCAGGCGGATGCTCATTGGACGGCCGGTGGTGTACGTCGTCATCGATAGCTTCTCCGGCATGATCGTCGGTCTCTACATCGGGTTGGAGGGGCCGAGCTGGAACGGAGCCAGGCAAGCGCTGTTCAACGCTTTCACTTCGAAGGTTCAGTTTTGCGCTACCAACGGGGTCACAATCGATCCCGAAGAATGGGCCTGTCACCACCTCCCGCATCACATCTACGCTGATCGAGGCGAGATGTTGGGGAAAGCAGCTGAAGGTCTTGCCACTGGCCTGAATATCGAGCTGGGAATCGCTCCGCCTTACCGGCCGGACTGGAAGTCGATGGTGGAGAGTCGGTTCGGTATCCTGAACGATTTGACGGGCATCAGGTGGCTACCAGGTGGCGTAGCGGCCAGGGAGAAGGAGCGTGGCGAGCGAGATTACCGACTCGACGCGACGCTGAGCATGAAAGAGTTCACTAAGATCATCATCCAGTGCGTCCTTCACTATAACCGCTTCAACCGGCAGCCCGACAGGCTCACTCAAGAGATGATGAACGACGGTGTCGACCCGACGCCGGTAGGTATTTGGACTTGGGCGTTGGAAAATGGCCACGTCGAACCAAACAATCATCCCGACGAGCTGGTCTATCTCCATTTGCTTCCGCGCGAGCAAGCAACGGTGCAAAAGGGTGGTGTGCTATTCCGAGGGATGCACTATGTCTGTGATGTAGCGATCGAGAACAACTGGTTTGCGAAAGCCCGTAGCCGCGGGGTTTGGTCTATAGAGTGTTGGTATGATCCAAATTCCGCGGCACATATTTGGATCCGGGGCGACAACAAACAGTTCATCCGTTGCGATTTGCGTAAGTCCGATCACAAGTATGCTGATTATCGATCCGATGAAATTTTCGACCTGCTCGAAGCTTACCGCCAGGCTCCACCGGCTCATAAACGCGCTGAGTTGGAGAGTCGGATTTCGCTTCTAGAGGAGGTTAATCAAATCGTCAGTGGTGCGATGGCTGAGCGAAAAGAAGAGCCAGTCCCTGCGACCAAGGCCGAGATGATTGGAAATATTCGTGAGAACCGCGCTGTTGAACGCCTCAAGGAGCGGGAGACCGCCCATGTGCCAGAGGGTGTGAGGATTGACCCGCCTGGGCAGAAGGCAGAGACCGCCCCAGAACGCTCGGAGAACTTTGCCGGCCCTCGCAGCGCTCAGGTCATCGATATGCTCAAACGACTCCGCCCAGGACAAAACTAATGAAAGGCGCCCAAGTTTTCGCAAGCTACACCAAGCAGGCGATAGCGGACTACGCGGGAAATCCGCTCATCGAAGCGCTGCCACCTATCTTCTCAGAAGAGGTAGCAATCCAACTGATCTCGAATTTTCCCCGTCCTGTTGATCCAGAAGAGCTCGCCCTTGACCGTTCGACTCGGATCCACTGTATCGACCGGTTGAGGACGGTGGTTCAGCCTCTGATTGTCCACATGGATCTGGAGTCCGTATTTTCATTGCTGGTCCGACGAGGGTACGTCGGACGCAACCCGACTTCTCCAGACACTGTCAGACATCTACACTCGCTTTCGGGTGCACAGCGCTACCACGATGGATTCAAGTCCACTGCCGAAACGTTCAGTCTGGTTGGCCTTAGTGGCATTGGGAAGTCCACCGCCCTCGAAGCCATTTTGAGTCTCTACCCTCAAACGATCCGACACGAGCGTTATGAAGGAAAGCAGTTCGTTCATACCCAGATCACCTGGCTCAAGCTTGACTGCCCCCGAGATGGGTCGCTGGCAGGCTTCTGTCAGCAATTCTTCTATGCGGTCGGGCGAGCGTTAGGTGATGAGGATTACTACAAGCGGCATCGGGCTCGGAACATCAATGACTCGTTGCAACAAATGGAGCAGGTTGCGAGTACATTTTTCATCGGCGCTCTGTTGATCGACGAACTACAGAACCTGCACCTGGCGAAAACTGGGGGCAAGGACAACATGCTGAATTTCTTCCTCCATCTAGTGAACAACATCGGCATTCCCGTGGTGTTCATCGGGACAAATTCGATGATTAGCCTATTTTCGGACGTCATGCGCAACGCACGGCGTTGCTGCGGCGTCGGGGTACTCGAATTTAAACGCTTTGAGAAGGACGATGACGAGTGGCGAATGCTCGTTGAAAACCTCTGGAGCTATCAGTGGTACCAGCAGCCGGTCGAACTGACCGAAGAAGTGTTTGATGCGCTGTATGAGCATACACAAGGCGTCACCGACTTTTTGGTGAAGCTTTTGGTGCTCAGTCAGAGGTATGCGATCCAGAGTGGTTCGGAATGCGTTACCGCCGAGACAATCGCGTTGGTGAGCAACACCAAGATGCAAATATTGAAGCCAGCTTTGTCCGCCCTGCGAAGCCGAGATCCGAAACGGATGCGGCAGTTCGACGATTTGCTTCCGATTGAAGACCAACTAAGCGACATGATGGCGTTCGATGGTTTGGCTCGGCCGGAGCGACTGGCGTTGCTGCGCAGTGTCATCAGTCGCAGCGACAATAGTGCCCCAAAGCCTAATGCGGCGCCCGTTAACCCACTCAAATCGCAGCCTCCTTCGGCGGTGGCGGTTGAGACGTCAGAGGCACAGGCGTTAAGTGAAAGTGAAGACTCCATTGAGGCGTTGAAGAGCGCCGGTTGGATAAACAGAGATCTATTTGAGTTCTCTCCGTTGTATCGGAAGGGGTGAATAAAAGGTGACGAAATGGGGCTCAAATTCCATTTCTTTCCGGCCGTGTTTCACGATGAGACGCTTCACAGCGTCCTTTCAAGATACGCCCGGCTCTGTGGCGTACGTAGCTGCGGAGCAGTTTTCGATGGAGCGCAGTCCGCAAACTTCTTCTCGCAGAACGTGGCTTTTCCATGTCGACTAGCTGAGCTTGCCGAGGCGCTGCCGTGCGGCACAGGCTTATCGCTAGCCGGGGTTATAAAGCGCCATACGCAGCTGCCCTACTACGAACCTTTTTTGACCCAGCAACAAGTGGACGACGCCAATACCTTGATGGCGGGAAATGGCGAGGGGTTGATGCTAAGGTTGGGGTTAATCGCGAGTCGACTCGAGTTCGCTTCGAGAGTGCGATTGTGCTTCGACTGTATCAACCAGGACATGGCCTGTGTGGGAGCAGCGTACTGGCACCGTGTGCATCAGCTTCCAGGCGTTTTGATCTGTCCACACCATGGAACCCCGTTGAAGTTCCTTGATTACCGCTGGTTGAGCCGAAATTCTCGAAGAATGCACTTGCCGGACGATGAGGACGTTCAGTCTCACTCCATTTCGTTAGACATCCCTCAAAATCTACAAAGTGCTCTGCACGAAATAGCACGGCGTTCGATGCAGGTGCTTGAGACCGATGTTCCTCCATTATCTCCTGATGCGATTCGATCGGTGTTTCTGGATAGCGCTATTGCCTTGGAAATGGCTTCCGACACTGGTCGGCTGCACTTAGGCAGATTGGCGCGGCACATGTCTGCGTTCTTTGAGGCTCTCCCCTCCTTAGGGGAGTACTCGATACTGAGCAAATCGTCTGCGGATATACCGGCGGCCTGGGTTGTGAAGCTTTTGCGTAAGCCGAGGGGCACCCATCATCCGCTGAAATTTATCCTGCTGGCCTGCGCGCTGAAGGTCGACATGGAAAGGATACTGCGGCAGAACGGGCCTATTACCGGGCCGCTTAACCGAACAGGCAATACCGAAACTTCTAGGGATAGCGCGGCCAACGGACCTCAAATCCATGGGGCAAGCGCCAATGAGTATATGAGTGAGGCATCTGAAGCGATCTGGACGCGGGCACTCTCGGGGGCTGACGCGAAGACCATAGCGTCAGAAACGGGGAGCTCGGTTGCGTGCGTTTACCGAGCGATACGCACGATTTCGGATGGACCAGGCCGATGGAAAGAGGCGAGGCTTTCGAAACAGCTGGGTGATAGGAGGAATCGATTTGAGGGGGACTACATAGCTCGCCTAGCTCATGAGTGTCGAGATTATGTGTGGCTTCATCGAAACGATCGGCAATGGCTGTCCGAGCGTACACAAGAGCTAGGTAAAGCCCACAGACCATGTGGACAGCAGGCAGAAAGATTCAAAGACCTCGACCGTAACCTTGCCAACGAAGTGGTTCAATGCGCTGAAATGTTACGAACGCTTCCAGGAAAACCTGTCCGTATCTCACGGACAAAAATAGGCAGAGAGCTTCATATGTTGTCTAGGTTTGAAAAACAGCTCAACAAGCTGCCGCACTGTGCAGCTGCCCTAGCAGCCGAATGCGAAACCCTGGATGCATTCCATAGGAGGCGTTTGAGCTGGGCAGAGCGTAAGCTAAAACTGGACGGCAAACCAATTACTCAATCATCGATATATCGAACAGCGTGTATCAGAAAACCGCGCACAGGGGGACTGCATTCTGATTCTCGTATGGATATTGTTCTGTAACTCCGTCGCCAGAAGCCCCGTAAATGAGCAGTGCGTAGATTCCCTGTGTGAGGTTTTGGCGAAGCAATACACGAAGGGTATTTATATGTGTTCGGTATTATATTGTGAAACCGAATAAAAATGGGCTGATTTTTTAAAGTAGTAGTTGGTGGCTGTTAGCTACTGTGTTGCGTTCATAAAAATCCTTGCCTGGGTACAGGGTGATATGTGATAAAAGTACTCCTTCACAGGACTTGCGTCCTACCTGAACCCACGCTAGAAAGTCGGCTAATCATGTCCAGCATTCTTTTTTTTCCAATATCGATGCCCGACGAGACCCTGTTATCTCGTATTACGAGGTACCATTTTTTGTCCGGAAACAAAACCGAGGCAGAAACGTTTCGTGATCTTTTTGACGTTGCCCCATTTCAACTTTCGTTTATACCAAAGCAATTAGGGAATCTTGCGTCTCGATTACCTGGAGTTAAAGAAAGCAACTTTAATGAATTGCTTGAAATTAATACTTATTTTCCTGCATACAAGCCTTTTATAGGGTTATCAAAAGACCCATCTAAGGAACGGGACAGAGTTTTGTCAGATGTTGCTCGTGTGCCTAGGTGGGAGGGCACTAAAAATAGCAGAGCAAAGATTTGCTTAGCCTGTGTGCAAGCCGACATCATAGAGTCAGGTTACGCATATTGGCACCGAGCTCATCATGTACCGGGCGTTACGGCCTGCTGGCGGCACGGCGAGGAACTTCTTCAATCTTGTCCGAATTGTTCTCACCCTTTCTTTCGTAGAAACAAGTTATTACCTAATTTAACCGAAGATTGTGTTTGTGGGTGGAACGCTATTAAACCTGCGAACCGTTTACTAGCCTCATCTGAAGAACGAGAGTACGCAGTTTTTGTAAATGATATTCTGCAACGCAATCTGCCATCGGTGGATTATAAGATTTTGGCTGCCTGTTATCGACGTCAAGCAAAGAAGCGTGGGTTTGTTCATGGGAATCTGATTGGCACTGCTAAATTATTTAGCAGTATTCGTGATAAGTTTGGCGATGATACTATTTCGAAAATTGACCTAGCATACGCAGCCGGTATCCGACGTCAATGGATTCGGCTATCGACAACAAGAGGTCAAATCGATATGCCGCTGGCGCGGCATCTTCTAATATCTCTACATCTATTTGGTAGTGCAGAAAAATTTGAGAAATGCTTGGCAGAAGAGTCTCTACTTACTAGCTCGGCAAACCCGACGGTTCGTCTAAAAGAGAAAGCTTTGCCAGAAAGTAAAAAAAAGGCTTATCGAGAAAAAATCTCAATACTACTTGAGGTTAAGCCAGGTATTGGTATGGACTATCTTTGGGTCAATGCTTATCAAGTAACACGCTGGCTCAACGAAAACGATAAAGACTGGTTATTGAGTGAAATTACAAGGGACGTAAAGCAGAAGAACAGTGTCGAGTCGGTGGTGAGCGATGAGGACGAAAAATACGCAACTATTCTTAAAGAAGGCGTTGAGAATTTGTACCGCATCGCCCAAAAACAGGTTCGAGTAAATATCGGTAACATGCTTGCACTTTTGCCGCGAAAAGTAAGTAGGGAGCGTGCGACTCGTAAGTCTTTTCCGTTGGTGTCAGAACAACTTGAGCTTCATCTAGAATCTCTTTGGCATTTCCGGTTACGGAGAATGATATGGACGATGTCGGAGATCGCGAGGCTTAAGTTACCCCCAAACAGCTCCAGCTTAAAATTATTGACTACAGTACCTCATGTGGCTTGCCAAGCTCTCATAAATCACTTCGAGTGGGATTTAGACAACATGGTTAAGGAAGGTATTGATGGTGAAGTTATGCTTAGAAATACCGGCGTCTCGCGGCAATGGGAAGGGCCACCAGGTTATGATATTCCCATGGGTGGCAATGCATACATGGAGATGATCGCGTCCAATTCAAAGCTCTAGTAGATATTTTTATGGAATGGCACAGTACTGCTGTGGATCCGATGATCTCTGAGGCGTATTGCTGGGCAGTGGATGTCACTATTTATACCGACGCCAATTGCATATCGACGGGGCATTGGACGCGCCGATATCGCCCCACTCAATGCCGCAGACGTCAGCATTCATGACGCCCCGGCTTCACTCCCATTTGCACCGATCCCGAAGTGGGATTCAAGCATGGGCAATGGTATGACGTCGGTAACTGGCGTAAGCCACTCCAGCCGGCGACACCACCGATCGAAATAGTGGTGTTCAGTGAGGCGAGAGATACGTAGAGCTGTAGGTCTTGAAAACGTGAACCCGCGATCAGAGGTATCGCGGGGTGAATCAGACCATAGCGACCGGGCTAAGCATCAGCTTTCGAGGAGATGAGTCAAATTTTGCGTGCTGTTCATCGCGTTTAGACTAGGCGCTTTACGCGCAGCTATGCTGACTGGTGTGATTGATTATTCGACTCGATTTTTGAGGTGAGTCGGAGGGACGAATGAATCTGGCGGGCCTAGTCGAACTGCTTTCCGGTGGCGAAAGATTACCTGGATGTGAGCTAGCTCATTCAGACGCCGTGGCTCTGGTCGGATTTTACTTCCCTGGACGCGCCTATTGCCTAGTCGCTGATTGGACAGTGGTTGATATAGCGGTCTCCCCCCGTCAGTTAAAGGCCGTTGTGAGAAGAGGAGTCACTCCCACTTTGGTCAACGCTTTATGTGTTATCCACGATAGCAAAGGACGTTTCCCTCGCGGTCATTGGGTAAGAACTTCATTGGGGGTTTCGTTCACCCATGATTGCCTGTTCGAGACAAAAAACACCGTTTATGTGTTGATGGGACCCGGTCGAAGGGTACGAACAGACCTGGACGTCGCGCAGAGCCTGTACTGAAAGTCACTGGTGCGCAATGTGGCAGTCATCGACGTTCAGCGTTTTAGGTTTCGTCCGCCTCAGCCATCCCTATATTTTTCCGGTGCTTACCAAGACATAGTGTTGGCCACGTATCAGCAATCGCCCCCTAGAACCTGGCTGTATAAGGGGTGGCCTGTCTACTTCAGAGGAGCCGAGCGGCGTGCTTGCTATAATTCAAACGAATGATTCACACTCCCAGAATCCATCGGCGATGGCGGTGGTTTTCTAAGGTTAAGCGCAAATTCTAGCGGAGTGGCAACACATGACCATGCCCTGCGAGCGTACCCGGAGTATCGTCCAAACAGGCGAGTTCTTGCGTGAGCTGTCCAGAGATCAGACCCTCCCAGAATCTGTTCGTCAGCAGGCAAAACGCCTCCTGCGGCATTACCCAGAACCATGGGTGATCTTTGGGATCGGCTCCTTCGAAGAGTTGCTTCAAACAAAGGATCCGAGCGATCCAACGCGAGAGTTCGCGATAGTGGTCCACACTCCCCAGTTGAGCTCCAGCACTGACGGATAAGGTTGGAAAAACTTCCTCAGACTGAGTCTATGATAGAGACCATGGTCTGTGGCAATCCGAGATGGTGCTGTCCGCGCTTCAACGCTCCGACCCTCGTGTTGATGAACGGTATAGATCATTATGCTGTATGTATGTACAGTTAATGGGTTCTTACGGTCTTACTCATTGCCTAAGTGTTGAAGCCCTTGGGCGGTGTCACGTGCCGAGATAAGCCCTGAAGTTTGTTGGGTAAGGTGTTATTTTCAGTGATTCCATATTGATACTATCGGAACGGAATTCGACCTATGATCACACTGAAAACTGCCATTATTCACAGCTTCAAGAAGCTGGCCAAGACCAGCTATATCTCCGAGGTGGTCAAGAAGGATGTGGCGCTCGATACTGAAAATCCTGCGTTGCATTTTCTGGTCAATGGCATCCACGGCCTCATCGGCAAAGAAGGCAACAGCGTGGTCTATGGACAGTTTGCCAATGATGACCGTCAGGGGCCGTTTCCAGAGCGCTTCACCGCGTTCGTAGAAGTACAAGATGATAAAGCGCAATTTATCGACTTGACCCACTTGGCAATGGACCAACTGGTGGAGCAAGCCGGTAATCAAGTCTTGTCGACTGGTGGACACATCCTTTGCGCCCAGTACACCTCGGGCGCAACCGACTTTTTCCTGGTCGCCAGCATGAAGGAGCGCGGTGGTATTCAGCTGGACGAAAACTATGTGCCGAAGGAAATTCAAGAAGTCGATCTCAACAAGGTTCAGCAGGCCGCCAGGATCAACTTGGCTAGCTTCGTGGCCATAAAGGCTATGGCTGCTGCGGCCGCTGCTGCGCCTGAGCAGAATGAGGATGACGCGGAGGATGAAGTGGATTCAACCTACCTGTGCTTCATCAGCCGCGGCCGTGATAGTCAGGCATCTGACTATTTCATTTCTGCACTGGGTTGTGCGAAAGGAGTGGCCTCCGGACGCGCTACCAAAAATGCCATTGATAACATTGCCCGGTTTTTTCGCGACAACAAAGCGTTAAAAAGCTTTGGTTATAAGGCCAAAGAGGCGGTGATCAAATATCTGGAGGAGCAGTTGGCCGCAGGCAAGTCCGCGCGCCTGGACGCCATCTGCCACGTCGCTGTCGCACACGTACCCGCTGACTTAGTGGATGAAATCGTTGGGTTGAAGGATATTTGAATAGTGAGAAACATAAGGTGCCGGACGACTTTACGGTCAATGCGAAATCGCTGAAAGAGAAGACCCGTATCAAGGGGGACGCTGCTAACTGGTCGTTGCAATTCGAGCGTGGAGCGTTAGGTAAGGATCCGGCCGCAGACGTTTACTATGATGAGGGGCGGAAGAAGTTGACCCTGTCCAATCTGACTGCCGAACTGGTTGGTGTGATCGAGAAAGAATTGCTGGCTAGGGCTGGCTAAAAATGTTTTCCAATGTGGTAGCTCTCTACCGTGCCCTCGGAGCGCCCACCATTGAGGATGGGGTCATCCGCTATGAGGGGAGGCCAACGCCCGACATTATCGGTGCGTTGCGAATGTGTGATGACCTGCCCGCAGCCTATGGCAAGTTCGAGCATTGCTCTGAAGAAGCTGACTCTCTCGATATTGAGTTTCGCTTGCCATCGAACGAGTCGGGCCGGTTCTACCCGAACTTAGGCGAGTTTGTCGCTCGCAATGGCTCATTGGGCAAGGGCCAATTTCCGAGTAACGTGTACATTGTTGAGCTCAGTTGGGCGGATAGTGATGACACCGAACCTTCGGCGATTAAGGCGCTCAGGCGCGTCTGCCGGCTGATCGAGCTGCTTGCACTGCTAGCGATCGGCGTCGACAAAGACAGCAGTCCAGATGGTTATAACCTGTTTTTTGCCTTGCCTCCTGATGGGGCTAAGCCTCCGAGAACTTTTCTGTTGCCTACCCAGGTTGACGTCAAGGTTCTTGACTATGAGCTCAACCACCTGAGCTTGTTGGAAGAAATACTCAATCGAAAAAACGAAAACAAGGCGCACCTCTCCGAACGAAAATTGATGATTCGGATGGCGGTGGCGAGCGTCATCGAGAAGTTTGAGAGCGAGCCGAATCTGTTCTTGGTGATCGTGCGGGAGTGGCGGGAGGTCCTCGCCACGTACCGTGCGAATCTGCAAACCTACGTCTATAGCTTCTCGTTTGAGAGAGCCCGGCGCGAGGTGGCCCAGGCTGAAATCGACTATGGCACTAAGCTTAGCGGGGTACTGGGCGACATCGCGGGCAAGATGCTTGCCCTGCCGATATCGTTGGCGGGTCTGGTTGTGCTGGAGAAAACAACCTCAAAATTCGAAGGTTTTATTCTTGTCCTTGGGCTGGCAGTGGTCTCTGTGGTTCTGCTTGCGATCTTGCACAATCAAATGCTGCAAACAGAGCGCCTGCTACACAGTTTCAATGTCATCTTCGATGATTTTAAGGACAAGATAAAAACCTATCCCCCAAAACTTCAGGGCTTGCTCAGGATCACCATCGACCAGGTCGACAAGCAGGGCCGAACGCTAACTGGGACCTTTCGCTTGCTGAAGGGGCTGTCCTTGCTGCCAATCGTCGGGGCTTTGCTGCTGGCCTCGATAAAATACTGGGACGATTTCGTATGGCTATTGATGACCATCCTATCGGTCGTGTTTTCCGCGCTCAACGTAGTCCCGAACTTTCTCAGCCCGTAAAGGCTTTGCCTCATTTCTATGGAAAATTTTAAGGTGAAATTGGATTAGTAAGTTCAAACTGTTGAATAATGATCCACGCTGTCTTCAATTGCTCGAGGAAAAAATTTATGCTCGCAACAAACAGGTGGCGGCTGAGCACGCAGCATCCTCAACGGAGCTGGAGCGTGCGGCGGTTTTCATAAAGGCAGCGCTTTGCGGGAAATCTGGCTTATCCCTCGGCCACGTCGTTTTCAATCGTTCAGTGATAAACGTTAAGAGAGGAAAACCCACCATTTGAAACTCCTGAGGCCATCACAGTTGGCGGTCAGCAGGAGGTTGCCACGTAGTCTACGTATTGAAGGTCCCGCGTCTTACATTAGCGACGAGAAATCCCAGATGAGCGATGAACTGAATGAGGAGGATATGCGCTTGGCGCTATTCGGCTCCCCAAAACAATCCGACCCCGTAGTACTCGCAAAGCCGCAGCCGAGTCCAACGTCCCGACTAAACTCTAAACCGCTATCACCGAAGCTGAGGGTGACACTGCATGTTACCAAGGACTTCGAAGGCGACGTGAGCGTATTCATTTATGATGCGAACACGCTGAGTACTCTTGTCGCGGAACAAGATGCAAAAAATGAAGCTAAAAAGAAGAAATTCAAATATTTCGATGTGGTCTCGGTCAAACCCATCCAGTAACTATCGTATCGTTAAAGAACGTGCTTCATTACACTGCTCTTGCTCCCTATGCAATACCACTGACCAGCCAGTTGTTTTCTTGCAGACATTCGTTTGCATGTAACTTGACCAGTATGCGCCGTAATAGGGACTGGCTGATAAAGTCCAAAAGAAACAACTCCAGCAGTATTAAAAAATACTCGGTTTTTTGAACAAGCGGATGGGAAACCTCCACAACACTACATCCTGAATATTTCCGCTATCGCTGTCTCATTTTGGTTAGCGGCGAGCGCCTTCCGGGTACAGCTATTGCCGCATCCCAACTTGACCGCGGTCACTGCTTGAATCATATAAGGCTGTGTGATGGTCAGATTGGTCAGGTGAGCCAAAAATATAAACAATCTCGGTTCGACTTCGCTGTGACGATGCATCGAGAACTGGTTTCAGCTCCTGAGCATGCGCACTTTCAGGTGTTGATTCGTGCTGCTGGTTAAGAGTACTCCTGAGAAAAGCCCTAGTAAAGGTAGAGCCACCCATCGGTTGGGGGCATGCCGAAAAAGTTAATTTTGAAAAAACAGGCGAACATTACAGAATTGTAATTGTTCAATCATCTCCCCGTTATCTTCAAATTGCAACGATACAAGTCGGCGACGATACGGGGGCAGAAACTGCTCCCGTAAACAATAATTCCAGCCGAAGAGCTTTCTAGTTCTGCCGAACCTAAGGAGTGATTAATGGATAACAATACGAAATTTTCGATGGCCGCTTTGGCGTTGGTTGTCAGTTCTGGGCCTTCTATAGTGTTTGCGGAGGAAAAGACTGGGGGGTTTATCGAAGACAGCAGCCTTACCGTGCTCAATCGAAATTTCTACTTCAATCGTGATCATCGTAACGGTCAATCAAGCCCCACGGGCAATGGCTACTCCGAAGCCTGGTCGCATGCGATTATCAGTAAGTTCGAATCCGGATTTACTCAAGGCACTGTTGGCGTGGGTGTCGATGCTTTCGCGATGATCGGGTTGAAGCTTGATACGGGTGACGGTCGTAATGGCGGTCGTAGCTCGTTCGATGTACTACCTGTCAACGGTGACGGCGAAGCTCGAGATGAATACACGAAAGTCGGTGGCGCGGCCAAAGTTCGCGCTTTTGACACTGTGGTGAAAGTCGGTGATGTATTTCCCGCCAACCCTGTCGTGGCGTCTGGCGACTCAAGGCTTCTACCGGAAAGTTTCCGGGGTGTGACCGCGACCAATACCAGCATCGAAGGACTGACTGTTCAGGGTGGTCGCCTGCATGCTATGAGTCAACCAGTCTCCAGCAATATGCGCGACAATTTCGCGACCTTCTATGCGGGCCCCGTTAATTCGCCTTGGGTCGGCTATTTCGGTGGCGACTACACTGTGAACAAGAATGTCATCGTTAGTCTTTACTCCAGCCGTCTCAAAGACGCCTGGAATCAATACTATGCTGGCACCGGGTTGAACTACTCCTTGTCTGATGAGCTTTCCGTATTCGGCGGTGTGAATTACTATAAGGCAGTTGACGAAGGGAAAAAACTGCTGGGCGAGTTCGACAACAATATTTGGAGCGCTAAAATTGGCGTGAAGTATGGTGCGCACTCACTTGCACTTTCTCACCAGCGAAATAATGGTAACGACGACTTCGACTATCTGCGTCAGTCGGATTCCATCTTTCTCGACAACTCAATCCAGTACAGCGACTTCAACTCGCCAAAAGAACGTTCATGGATGGTTCGTTACGACCTCGACATGAGCTCGTATGGCGTACCCGGCTTGTCGTTTATGACACGTTATGGTCGTGGCACCGACGCTGACTACTCCAACGCTAACGCAACATACATGCGGCGCGATGCGGACGGGAACCCGTTGACCGATCAGAAACGTTGGGAGCGCGACATCGAAGTAAAATACGTCGTTCAGACAGGTTCCTTGAAAGATATGTCTTTCCGCTTGCGGCAAGCGAACACCCGTGCAACCGCATTTGAATCGGATTTGGATGAAGTCCGTGTGATTGTTGAGTACCCACTAGCGATTCTGTAATACCTGAACGGGATGATTCGTTCTTGACGAATATCCCGTTTTCGATAGAAAGATTTCAAAAATGTAATTTTTCAATCATCTCCACGTTAACTTAAATTGCTTATAGTGAGTGGGAGTTAATAGGAACCTAGCTAGCGCATCTGGTTGGATTCCTATAGACAAGTAGCTAGTCTGTGAAAATCTGAAACTCATTGCTGTTCAGTTAAAGCTCCAAGCTCACCTTTAGAAGCTCCTTTGGAAAAAGGTGAATTTTTAAGACGTCCCTCGGGACGTCTTTTTTATGCGTGCGCCAGGCATGGCGCGTTGCGCGCAAGCGCAACCAGCTTGGCTGTGTGGCCTCGCTGGTGACTTGGAGGTGAAAGTCCTCTACACACCCGGCAAGGGGAAGTGTTAGCCAGAGGCAAGGGTGTCGCGGGTGACCGCGAATCTGAAGGAAGCCCGAGGCAAAATGCTGGCCTGACGAACAGCAAGCGGATAGAGGCGGCGCAGCGGGGTAAAGGGGCGTGTTTCCCTAAAGCCCAATACTTGCACGGGACGCTGCGACGTAGATCCGACAGGCATAAGCAGGAAGGTCGCGCGAATTACCCTGGGAGATCTGCACGTTTGCCACAGTGCTACCGAGCGTCGAGAGGCGACGGGATGAACGTGCAGAAGTCAGCCGAGGCCGTAGTAAGTGGCGAATAAACCCGTCACCAAGGGCCGAACAAGTTATGCCGCCAGTAGGCGTCAAAGTCTCGTTGAATACCGAAATGCAGAAATTTCTCCAAGAGAAGACTGTTACTCCGAGTCCCGGACAGTATCCGAGGATGACGGCTGACAGCGCACAGGTATCGGCGGCGTCTGTGACGTGGACGAACGCGGAGCCGGACACGCTGATGGAGCAGGTGCTTGTACCGGCCAACCTTAGGCGTGCGTATCAAGGCGGCCCGCTCTCGCCGTTGCTGTCGAACATCCTGCTCAACGAACTCGACCGCGAACTGGAACGGCGAGGCCATCGCTTCGTGCGTTATGCCGACGACGCGAACATCTATGTGCGCAGTCAGCGAGCTGGCACGCGGGTGATGGCCGGTGTTGAGCGTTTCCTGAATCAGCGCCTGAAACTGACGCTGAACCGGGAAAAGAGCCACGTAGCACGGCCTTGGGTCTGCGACTATCTGGGTTATGGGATGAGCTGGCATCAGCAACCGAGGCTGAGAGTGGCGACGATGAGTCTGGGTCGCTTGCACGACCGGTTAAGAGACCTGCTGCGCGGGGCGCGGGGCCACAAGATGGCGAATGTCATCGAACGAATAAACCCTGTGCTGCGCGGGTGGGCAGGCTATTTCAAGCTCAGTCAGAGCAAACGGCCACTTGAGGAAATTGACGGCTGGGTACGACGCAAACTTCGCTGCGTCGTCTGGCGTCAATGGAAGCGGCCCTCAACGAGGGCACGTAACTTGATGCGCCTGGGGCTTAGCGAAGCTCGCACCTGCAAATCAGCCTTCAATGGCCGAGGCCCATGGTGGAGCTCGGGAGCATCTCATATGAATCAGGCGCTGCCGAAGAAGCTATGGGATCAACTTGGGTTGGTCTCGGTACTGGATACGATAAACCGGCTTAGCCGCATAGCTTGAACCGCCGTATACGGATCCGTACGTACGGTGGTGTGAGAGGACGGCGGATGTAAATCCGCCTCCTACTCGATCCGTTAAAACACGAGCATATAAAAAACGCCCGATACCTCTAAGTGTTGAGGTTAATCGAGCGTTATAAATCCCTCTGACAGCAGCATAGCTGCTAGCCGCCTCGTTTACGACACTCTCCAGCCACAGTGTACCTAATTGTATTTAGCTGTCCTTTTGAATCTTCATAGGTCATTGCGGCGGGCACCACTGCGCAGACTTTTGCAGGCCGCACCACACTGATAACCTTCACAACATCCACCTTCATCCCGTACTCGTATTCTTTCGACACAGGGGCGCTTTTCCCCTGGCTAATTGCATACTGCTCCATGGCTTTAGCATTCGCCACCATCATCTTTTCAAAGGCTTTGTCTCCTCCCCCTTCCGCCAGTACGAGAGAGGATAACGTCAGAGCTCCAGCGAAAGTAATAATACTCATGAACTTCATATTTAGTACCTCATATATTAACTGTTACAAGGATATCAATTCGAACATTGCGATGGCGTGGCGGCTAGGTTACGAATGTGTAATAAAGCCGTAAAAAAAACCGCCGCCGGAAACCGGAAGCGGTTTTTTATACGCAGTACTACTACATTTTACCTGTCTCATCTTTAGCATCACTTGAAACCACGGGAACGCTCTTCCCTTCTCTAGCAACATATGCCTCCATTGCCACATCTCGCGCCGCCATCATTTTTTCGAAGGTTCTGTCCCCCCCACCTTCGGCTAAAGCAACTGAAGAAAGGATTAAAGCACCCGCAAGAGCGCAGATTTGAGCAATTTTCATACTGACACCTCATATAGTTAACGCTAGTAGGGTATCAATTCGAACCTATCAACACGGTGGCGCCAAGATTACAGATTCGTTATGTAGCTCACATAAAAAAGCCCACTATCGAATCTCGATAGTGGGCTTTTAAAACTAAAGAATTATACGGCTTCTATTTTATCGTCTTCGTCTTCGGCTTCTTCCTCGTCTCGGCGGTGCGCCCATTGATAAAGCGCAGGCAATATCAGCAGGGTCAACGCAGTTGAGGATAGGATGCCCCCGATCACCACGGTAGCCAGGGGTCTCTGGACCTCTGCCCCCGTTCCGGTGGCCAGTGCCATCGGAATAAAGCCAAGAGAGGCCACCAGAGCTGTCATCAACACTGGGCGCAACCGGGTAAGAGCCCCTTCATTGATTGCGGAACTCAACGAATGTCCTTCCTCCCGAAGATTGCGGATGAACGCAATCATCACCAGACCATTCAGCACCGCCACGCCCGACAACGCGATGAAACCAACACCTGCCGAGATCGACAGCGGGATGTCTCGGAGCCATAAAGCCATGACTCCCCCCGTCAACGCGAATGGAATACCGGTGAACACCAATAGGCCATCCTTGAGGTTGTTGAACATCATGAACAAGAGTGCGAACACCAAGAGCAGGGCCACCGGGACTACAATCTGTAGTCGCTTGGCAGCGGATTGGAGCTGCTCGAACTGTCCTCCCCAGTTGGTCCAGTAACCGGCCGGGATCTGCACTTCTTTATCAATGGCGCTACTGGCCTCCTGTACAAATGAGCCGATATCACGCCCACGCACGTTGGCGCTGACGATCACCAGACGTTTGCCGTTTTCACGACTGACCTGGTTAGGTCCCAACACTAGATCGAGGCTAGCCACCTCTGAAAGAGCAATAAACCCGATCTGATCGGCATTGGTGTTAAGCAGCGCCGGTACCGGGATTAGCAGTGTGGACAATCCCTCGAGATCCTTACGCATGGCGTCGGATAAACGCACCACCATGTCGAATCGGCGGTCTCCCTCATACATCGTACCGGCTTGACGACCACCGACCGCCACCGCAATGGTGTCTTGTACGTCGCCAACGTTCAGTCCGTAACGGGCGGCTTTGTCACGGTCGATGTTGATGGTCAGTACCGGCAGTCCCGACGTTTGCTCGACTTTGACCTCGGAGGCACCATTGATCTTCTGCATGGACGCGGCAATTTTTGCAGCGGTGCTGTTAAGCACCGCCATGTCATCACCGAAGACCTTCACTGCCACATCACTGCGTACGCCTGAAATCAGCTCGTTAAAACGCAATTGAATAGGCTGAGAAAGCTCATAGTTGCTTCCGGGCATGGCGGCTGTAGCTTTTTGGATATCGGCTATCAACGCCTCCCTGGATTTATTCGGATCAGGCCATTGATTCTTCGGCTTGAGCATCACGTAGCTGTCAGAGATGTTTGGTGGCATTGGGTCTGAGGCAATTTCTGCTGTACCAGTACGAGCAAACATCCGCTTGACCTCCGGTACCTTTGCTAACACAAGTCTTTCCAGACGTTGCTGCATTTCTACCGATTGCGTCAGGCTGGTACCTGGTACACGCAGTGCTTGCAACGCGAAATCCCCTTCACTGAGGCTCGGCACAAACTCGCTGCCCATTCGACTGGCGACCACACCGCACACCGCGATAACGGCTAGTGCTATGGCGAATGCCATTGATCGATGGCCCATGACCCATTCTAGCGCTGGCGCATACACCCGACGGGCGCTACGCATGATGATGTTCTCTTCTTCCTTGACCTTACCGGTGACGAACATCGCAATCGCCGCCGGGACAAAGGTCACCGACAACAGCATCGCGCCGAGCAAGGCAATCACCACAGTAAACGCCATCGGATGAAACATTTTTCCTTCGACGCCGGTGAGGGCAAAAATCGGTAGGTACACGACCATGATGATCAACTGGCCGAAAATCAGCGGTCGGCGTGCTTCCTTGGCCGCCGCGAACACTTCGTGAAAGCGTTCGGAGCGGGTGAGGATGCGTCCGTGGTGTTGCTGTGCATGGGCCAGACGACGGATGGCGTTTTCGACAATGACCACCGCGCCATCAACGATGATGCCAAAGTCCAACGCTCCGAGGCTCATCAGGTTGGCGCTGACCTTGTTGGTAAACATGCCAGTGAATGTGAATAGCATCGCGAGCGGGATCACCATGGCAGTAATCAGAGCCGCGCGAATGTTGCCAAGGAACAGGAACAGAATCGCGATCACCAGGATCGCACCTTCAATCAAGTTCTTCTTAACGGTGGCAATTGCCTTGTCCACCAAATTGGTACGGTCATAGACGGTGACTGCCACCACCCCTTTTGGCAGTGAGCGGTTGATTTGCTCAAGCTTGCTAGCAACGGCTTGGGCCACGGTGCGGCTATTCTCACCGATCAGCATGAACACTGTGCCGAGCACCACTTCACGACCGTTTTCGGTCGCTGCCCCCGTGCGCAATTCACGGCCGATGTCCACGGTTGCGACGTTCTTGACACGGATGGGCGTACCGTCGACGTTGGCCATGACGATATTGGCGATATCTTCGGTGGTCGCTACTTGGCCAGGTGCGCGAATCAGTAACTGTTCGCCACTGTGCTCGATGTAACCGGCACCGACGTTGGCGTTGTTGCGCTCCAGCGCTGTAACAAGGTCAGTCAGCGTAAGCTTGTAAGCCGCCAAGCGTTTTGGATCGGGCGCAATCTGGTACTCCTTGGCGAACCCGCCAATGGTATTGATTTCGGCGACCCCGGGAACATTGCGCAGCTGAGGCTTGATGATCCAGTCTTGGATCACCCTCAGGTCGGTCGGCGTATAGGGACTGCCGTCCTCCTTGACGGCACCTTCTTCAGCCTCGACCGTCCACAGGAAAATTTCACCCAGACCGGTTGAGATCGGCCCCATGACGGCTTCCACCCCCTCGGGTAGTTGCTCCTTGGCCACCTGCAACCGTTCGTTGACCAATTGTCGGGCGAAGAACAGGTCAGTGCCTTCCTTGAAGATCACTGTGACTTGCGACAAACCCGAGCGTGACAGCGAGCGAGTTTGTTCTAGAGCCGGCAAACCAGCCATTGCAGTTTCGATGGGAAACGTGATGCGCTGCTCGGTTTCCAGTGGTGAAAAACCTGCTGCCCCTGTGTTGATTTGCACCTGGACGTTGGTGATATCGGGAACGGCGTCGATCGGCAGCTTCTGGTAGCTGGCTATACCGAGGCCGGCCATGAGGAGAACCGCGAGCAGCACGATGATGCGCTGCTCGATGGCAAATTGGATCAGGCGTTCGAACATGAGAACCTTCTCGTGGAAGTGGCGGATCAGTGGGCGTGTTCAGCCGAGGCTTTACCCAGTTCTGATTTCAGAATGAAACTGCCGGCAGCGGCGACTTGAACACCGGGCTCCAGGCCCTCCGTGATCTCGACCAGACCCGCCGAACGGCCACCTGTCTCCACTGGCTGAGCTTTAAACCCGTCGTCCGTTCGAACGAAAACAGTTTGCGTGTCCTCGACCGTCTGGATAGCCGCTTCTGGTACTGCGACCTTTGTTTGCCGAGTATCAGTGTCAACCTGCACGGTCACGAATAGCCCGGGACGCCATGCACCTTGTGGATTGGCCAAGGTCACGCGGACCGTGGCTGTACGAGTTTGCTCGCCCAACAAACTGCCGACATAGGCCACGGTTCCAGTGACTTCGGCATTCAGTTCCGACGCACTGACCGTGACCGACTTGCCCACCAGTACCTTGTTTAAATCCTTTGGCGAGACACCAAAGGTCACCCACACACGCGACAAGTCGGAGAGGGTGAAGGCATTAGTGGTTTCGCTGACAACCTCACCGAGGCCCAAGTGTTTCTCAACGACAACCCCGTCAAACGGCGCACGCAATTCATATCGGTTACCCCCGCTGGTGACCGAGCTGCCACTGAGTACGCTGATTTTTTGTCGAGCATTGCTGAGGGCGATTTCGGCTTCTTGCAAAGCCTGGCGGGCTTGCAGGAAATCCTGTTCGGCAGAGATTTTGTCCTGCCATAACTGTCGCTCTCGCTCGTAGGTAGTACGGGCCAACTCAAGACGACGTTGCGCCGCGGCTTGTTCACTACGCTGATCAGAAATTTGTTGGCTGGCGATCACGGCCAGCAACTGGCCTTTTTTCACCGGTTGACCAAGATTGACATGGACCGACTCGACGACACCGGGTACACGGGGCACCACATGTGCAGTGCGGTCTTCATCAAAACGGATTTCTCCAGGAAAGGGCAATGAAAGGCTAATACTCTGCGCCTTGGCTTCGACCAACTGGATGCCGGCTGAGCTGATCTGCTCTTCGCTCAGAGTCAAGTGACCTTCTTCCGCTTCGCCTTCGGCGTGTTCGCCCTCGGCTGATTTTTTGCCAGTAGTTTCATCGCCGTGATCGTCATGGCCTTTGCCCTCCTGAGCCTGAGCCTGAGCCTCGGCTGAGGGCACCGATGGGCTGCCCATCCACAACGAGCCGATGCCTATACCCAACGTCAAGGTCAGTGCAGTGACGAGAATTAGTTTTTTATCCATGGAAACTCCCTGCGCAGCCCAGTCGGCAGTCACGGATTACCGTGGTATTGCGATGCTGAGCAGCGGTAAAAAAAGCGTTATATGAAATTCACGGAGTGCGAGTGAGAAGGGCGACATCTCCGAAAATTCGCTCGATGCGCACCCAGGCGTCTGTCGCCTCGGCGATAGCCTGGATGTATTGCGTGCGGGCGCTAATCAAGGTGCGCTGAGCATCGAGTACGTCGAGGAAGTTAAACTTGCCCATTTCGAAACCTCGGGTAGCGGTGTCGACGGCACTTTTCGCGGCAGGCAGGATGGTTTGATTGAACGACGCGACTTCAGTGTTAGCCGTCATCCACTGATCCAGGGTGGTCTGGATTTCTGTGCGCAGGCGTAACTCACTGGCGTTACGAAGGTCGCGGGCTTGATCGGTACGGCGGGCAGCGGCTAGTACGTTGCCCTGGTTACGGTTAAACAATGGGATGGGCATAGACAGCCCCACGACATTCACCCGCTCGCGCTCGCGCTCGTCGTATTGGCTCCCGATACTCACGGTGAGGTCGGGAATTCGCTGAGCCTTCTCCAGGCCAAGGGAGGCTTCCCGCTGATCTATTTGCAGTTTTGCCAATCGTAGTTCCGCGGTTTCACCTATGCGATTAAGCAGCAGTGACGAATCCGGTACGGTTGGCATCGACCGGCCTGGATCACCCACAGACACGAATGCAGGCAAAGGCGCGCCCATGACCTGAGCGAGTCGCTGGTAGGCACTGGCCTCATCCCGCTCAGCCCGCCTCAGCTCCAGACGCACTTCTGATAGCTGAACCTCTGCGCGAGTACCTTCAACGGGTGAGGATTTACCACTCTTGATGCGACCTTGAGCTACACGCAAACCGCGCTCGGCGAGCTCAAGTGATTGACGTGATAACAGCAGCCTTTGCTGAGCCGTCGAGGAGCTGTAAAACGCCTGAATGACATCGGCACGCAGAACATTGCGTTTGCGGTCCAATTCAATACCGGCCGCGTCTTGAGCTCGACTGGCCACCTCGATCCTAGCCCCGCGCTTACCGCCAAGCTCGATCGGCTGGTTGATCATTACCGTCGTAGTGCGCGAGTTTCGCCGAGTATCTTCAGCCTCCCAGGAAACCTCAGGGTTAGGGATCAACCCTGCCTGCTGTCGCTCTCCCTGAGCAATACCAGTCTCCCATTGAGCGGCCGCCAGATCAGGGTTATTGGCAAAAGCGGTTTCAAGCGCCTGATCCATTGTTAGCATTTGAGCGGTCGCCGCAAACAAAGGACTAGTCAAAAGCGCAAGGATCGAAATGAGACCTGCTCTTAGCATGGTCTTATGCGTGATTGGGTGAGCAATAAACTTTCTACGCCGAAGTAATTCCATCATTCCTTAAAACCTTTAAAACAAAAAGAATTTCCCATGAGGCAAATGTAATTCTCCGCACCTATCAACAAGGTGACTGAAAAATTACAAATACGTTATCCAGCGGAAAAACCTCAATTAATGCATTAGGATGAAGTCAACAAGTGCTCGCACCAAGAAACAACCCGAAACAAAAAAAGGGAGCCGAACCTAGTACTTTAGGAGGTCAAGGAAACATGACGAACCTTGCAAAGCTTTAAAAAGACCATATTGCGAAGAAAATTAAAGATGTAGCCAGAATCGAAACATTTATACAGATTAATAAAGCCCTTAAACCATGTTTAACGAGCATCCAATCATTCCGATACATTTACCAGAGGGTGAAATCCTATGCGAATCCTTGTGATAGAGGACGAGCTGAAGACTGCTGAGTACTTACATCAAGGCCTGACTGAAAGTGGCTATATTGTAGACTGCGCATCGACCGGGGCTGATGGACTCCATCTAGCACGTCAGCAAGCTTATGATCTGGTAATACTAGACGTAAATCTACCTGAAATTGACGGTTGGGACGTTCTTGAAAATATTCGGCAGACTAGTAGCACTCGGGTAATGATGCTGACTGCAAGAGGGCGTCTGGCAGACAAAATCAAAGGATTGGATTTGGGAGCCGATGATTACCTGGTCAAGCCATTTGAATTCCCTGAGTTGCTTGCAAGAGTACGCACTTTAATGCGTCGCAGCGAACATGTTCCAGTTCCAGAGGTATTAAAAGTCGCTGACCTTGAACTTGATCAAGGCAGACATCGCGCATTCCGCGGAAAGCAACGCATAGATCTGACGACAAAGGAGTTCGCGCTGCTTCATCTGTTGATGCGTCAATCAGGAGAGGTGTTATCTCGCACTCAAATTATCTCTTTAGTGTGGGATATGAACTTTGACTGCGACACAAACGTTGTCGAAGTTTCGATACGAAGATTGAGAGCAAAAATAGATGATCCATTTGAAACAAAATTAATACATACCCTTCGTGGCGTAGGCTATGTATTGGAGGCGAGGAAATGAAACCGGTCAGCCTATCGATGCGGCTGGGGTTGACAGTTAGCATTATGGGAGCGGTACTAGTAGTGCTGTTAGCGATACTAGCTTTTTTAGCGCTTACTCACGAACTTGATTCGCGCGCAAAAAATAGCTTAGAGAAGAAGATGAGTCAGATTGAGCACAGTCTACTGATGGATATCAGTACCCGTGACATGAGTTTAAAACCACACGTGCTATTAGATCAAGTGCTGGGACACGACAATCTTAACCTGACCATCTTTGATGATGACAACATGAGTGAACCTCTGCTGAGTTTTGGAGCAGATATACCTGAAGTATCTACGAATCAAGCCGGAACAGCCGCCAGTAATAAGCTGTCGTACTACTCCCCAGCCGAAGAGTCCGGAATCCACATCCTCACCGCCTCTAAGCTCATGAAATTAAAGGATGGTGAGTTCGTATCGGTCCTACTGTCTATTGATCGCTCGAATGATGAAACGCTATTGAGCGCCTACCTGAGTTCGACCATTGTAGCGGTTCCACTGTTGCTGATTCTGATTGGTTTCAGCGCCTGGGCTATTGTGCAACGAGGCTTATCCCCCCTCCGGGAATTCCGGAAAGTTGCAGCAATGGTGTCGGCCCAGGATTTAAGTCATCGACTCTCAGTTGTCAAGATGCCCCAAGAACTCAGTGAGCTTGCTCACGGTATAAACTTCATGCTGCACCGTCTTGACGGCGGAGTTCAACAACTATCGCAATTTTCTGATGACTTGGCGCATGAGCTGCGGTCACCGATTACGAACCTTATGGGGAAAGCTCAGGTAACACTTTCTCGAGAACGCCCGGCAAAAGAGTACAAGGCTGTTTTAGAGTCATGCACCGAGGAACTAGGACGAATCACCAGAATTGTTTCAGACATGCTTTTCTTGGCCCAAGTAAGTCATCCGGCTGCACTCGTGCCGTTTGAAAGCATTTTACTAGAGGATGAAGCGCTAAAAGTCATCGACCTTTTTTCTCTATCGGCTGAGGAAAAGAGCGTTGGTATAACTGTCAGCGGATGGGGCAAAGTTTTAGGTGATCGACTCATGATTCAACGGGCTATTTCCAATCTTTTATCAAATGCCATTCGTCACTGCCCAGCAGGGCAGTCCATTGCTATAGCGATTGAAACGCAAACTGAAAAAGTCTCACTATCAATAAGTAATCCTGGGGTAGGAATTGAGCACCAGCACTTGTTCCATATTTTCGATCGTTTCTATCGTGTAGATAACAGTCGCTCACGAGCTGAAGGTGGTACTGGATTAGGGTTGGCCATTGTCCGATCCATCATGAGTCTTCACCAAGGAACGGCAGAGGTCAAAAGTATGTCGGGTCATCCGACAGTCTTTCGACTTACATTTCCAAAATATAATGCGTAAAGTAAACTAATAGACCACAAATCGGGGAAGTGTTTTTAGTAAGACTTTAACTAAAATCAAAACAAATAGAAAACAACCTAAGAGTGCGACTCCGAAATCCTTAGAGCATAGATAGGGTGGGATATTTGCACATAACAAAGCGAGATCAACTCCCCTTGGTACATCCTGCCACTCCTCCCCAACGCGTGCGGCATTAAATTGACTGCCTGTACCGTAACACTTCGAAACGATTGCCTATAGATATCCGCCGAGCGGAGCTTGGCTTCAGACTGAAATAAATGTAAGAGAACCGCGCTTTAACACACCTGCGACATATGGTCGCAAATACTTTTATTGTAAAAGCTCTTCCTCCTGTTGACCCTGTAGCAGCTTCAGGCTTGATACTGGACACTTGAGCAATGCGCGGTTTTGAGATCTTTATGATCGAATAGTTCTACATCATTTCTTAGTCGGGCATTTAAGTAAACTTCGAAATTTCATTATTCAATTCATATTACATAGGGCGGCACTACCATGCGAATGCTTGTAGTTGAGGATGAGCTTAAAACTGCCGAATACCTGCATCAGGGTTTGACTGAAAGCGGCTATATAGTAGATCGGGCGGTGAATGGCACGGATGGACTTCACCTTGCGCGTCAACAAACCTACGACTTGGTAATACTTGACGTCGATCTACCACAACTTGATGGCTGGGGTGTACTTGAGCAACTGCGCCAAAGCAGTAACACCCGGGTCATGATGCTGACCGCTCGCGGGCGCCTGGCGGACAAGATCCGCGGCCTCGACCTGGGGGCTGATGACTATCTGGTCAAGCCATTCGAGTTTCCAGAACTGCTGGCCCGGGTACGAACCTTGATGCGTCGCAGCGAACACGTTCCCGTCCCGCAGGTCTTGAAGGTCGCTGACCTGGAACTCGACCAGGGCCGCCATCGGGCCTTCCGGGGCGAACAGCGCATCGACCTGACGACCAAGGAGTTTGCCTTGCTGCACCTGTTGATGCGTCAGTCGGGTGAGGTGCTTTCCCGTACCCAGATCATTTCATTGGTCTGGGACATGAACTTCGACTGCGACACCAATGTGGTCGAGGTTTCCATCCGCCGCCTGAGGGCCAAAATTGATGATCCTTTTGACAACAAGCTAATCCATACCCTGCGCGGCGTTGGCTACGTGCTGGAGGCCCGGGAATGAAGTCGGCAAGCCTGTCGACGCGGTTGGGTTTAGCGGTGAGTATCCTGGGCGCATTGTTGGTGTTATTTCTGGCGGTTCTTGCATTCATCGCGCTAACGCATGAGTTAGATAAACTGTCAAAAGACAGCCTGAGCGAGAAAATGCGGCAAATCGAGCACAGTCTTTCGCTGTATGAAAAACCTGTCGACATCAAAATCAAACCGCACGTATTGCTGGATCAGGTGATGGGGCATGACAACCTGAACCTTACCATTTATGACCTGAAGAATATGAGGACGCCGCTCTTAAAGTCCGGCTCTGGCTTGAAGGACCCCAGGGTGGAGTTGAAGGCGGCAGGGTCTGCCACCGTCAATGTGTCGTACTCCCCAAGCATCGATGATCAGGGCCGGCACTTCCTGACTGCGTCCAGACTTATCCGCTTACCGAACGGTACGAATATCGCCGTATTGCTGTCGATTGATTGCGTCAACAATGAAGCGCTGCTCAGCACATATCTAAGCTCGACGATCATAGCGTTGCCACTGCTGCTGCTTCTTATCGGCATCAGTGCCTGGGCAGTGGTAAAACGGGAGCTCGCGCCGCTGCAGGAGTTTCGCAAGGTGGCCGCCATGATCTCTGCTCAGGACCTCAGTCACCGACTCTCGGTGGTCAAGATGCCACAGGAGCTCAGTGAACTGGCCCGTGGCATCAACTTTATGCTGCACCGACTCGACAGCGATGTTCAGCAGTTGTCGCAGTTCTCCGATGACCTGGCCCACGAACTGCGATCGCCCATTGCCAACCTGATGGGCAAGGCCCAGGTGACGCTGTCCCGGGAGCGGCCTATTGAGGAGTACAAAGCAGTCTTGGAGTCCTCCACCGAAGAGCTTGGGCGCGTAACCCGGATTGTCTCGGACATGCTTTTCCTAGCGCAGGTCAGTAATCCCGCTGCGCTGGTCCCGTTTGAGACCATTGCGCTGGAGGATGAAGCCTCGAAGGTCATCGATCTGTTTTCCCTGTCGGCGGAAGAGAAACATGTCAGCTTGAGCGTTACGGGCAGTGGGTCGACCATTGGTGATCGGCTGATGATTCAGCGGGCAATTTCCAACCTGATGTCCAACGCAATACGCCATTGTCCAGCAGGCCAAGCCATCTCAATCACCATCGAAGTCCATGCCACAGAAGTCTCGCTACTTGTAGCCAACCCAGGCGCAGGTATTGAACCTCAACATCTGCCGCACTTATTCGATCGCTTTTATCGAGTCGACACCCATCATTCTCGCACTGAAGGCAGTACCGGGCTTGGTTTGGCCATTGTGAAATCGATCATGAGTCTGCATCAGGGAGTGGCAGAGGCTAAAAGCTCCCCCGGTAATATCACGATCTTCAAGCTCGGTTTTCCAAACATCCATGGACAAGCCAGCTGGTGACACCAACCATTGAAAAAACAGCCCTTATTCACGTCATCCGTTCATTCGTGCGTGTTACGACACACACCCATAATTTGGTATTCAATAGTGTGAAGCTTTCCAGCTGAGTCCTCATAGGTCATTCGAAAAGGTACAATGTTGCAAGAGCGAATTGGTGGGGTCGTACTCACCACTTTTGCGATATCAAGCTTCATTCCATCACGATATTTCTGAACTTCCGGAGCTGTCTTGCCTTTTTGGGCTGCGTAGGCTGCCTTTTTTTTCTGATTTGCTTCCATGGCGTTGTCGTTGCGATCACCACGGCTTTCAGCGAATGTTATCGAAGACAATGATAGCGTCAGCGCAACAGCACTTAATTTTAAGCGCTCATCGCAGAGTCTCTTTGAAGTGGTTACAAAGCTGTTAAACTTACGTAAGTTTAACGAGATAAACCTTTCTGACTCATTTTAGAAAAATTACTTATTTGTAATTTCCACCCGTTAGCCTCAAAAGCTTAGTGAGGTATCAAAATCAGCCAGGCGCAGTACCGTCCCACCCAGGAGCCATTGGGGAATCCTATAAAACTGACTATTAGAGCAAATATTTGTGCATTCTGAATTTAAATTGAATGTCGATTATTTCACACAATTTCAAAATTCGAAGGATTAAGAGGGCTCATTGATCACGCGTTTCGAGAACATATCCAGCACCACGCAAGGTATGGATTAGCTTCTTGTCAAAAGGGTCATCAATCTTAGCCCGAAGCCTTCTCATTGCTACTTCAACAACATTGGTGTCGCAATCAGCATTCAGCCCCCAGACAGAGGACATGATTTGCTTGCGTGACAGCGTCGTACCAGTCTGGGGCATCAAGAGGTGTAGCAAGGCGAACTCCTTGTTGGTCAGTTCAATCCGCTGCTTGGCGCGACAGGTACGGTGTCTGCCCAGATCGAGTTCCAGGTCGCCGACACACAGCACATCGGGCAATGCCGACAATTCAGTGCGACGCATCAGAGTACGTACTCGGGCCAACAGTTCTGGAAACTCAATTGGTTTGACCATGTAATCGTCGGCGCCTAGGTCGAACCCTTTGATTTTGTCCTCCAGACTACCTTTAACGGTAAGTATCATGATAGGCGCAATAATGACCTTGCGAATGCTTACAAGTAGACCCCAATCGTCACGTTGCGGTAGGTTCGCGTCGAGCACTACAAGATCATAAGCCTGTTGGGATACTAAGCGTAAGCCATCGATTCCGCTGGCGACGCAATCAACGACGAATCCGCTTTCAGTCAGCCCCTGATGTAAATAATGGGCGGTTTTCAGCTCGTCTTCTATTATCAAAATACGCATTTTTCATAAAATCTCGATACTAAATAATAAAACTTCCTTATACGCGCACAGATAACTTCACTCACCAACCCATTCCAACATATTTGCATTGATCGATTTTAGTCAGTAAGAATTTATCACGCATTATCGAGGCTCCGCTACGCAATCGACGTAAAACATACAAACCTCCACACTAAATAGATCTTAGACTAATTGTCCGCAGCAGATGGGCTTATAACAAATTTGTAATTCTTCAGTCATCCTTCTGATAACTGCTCAACAGTACATTGAGTGTGCAAAAAATCTACGCGTCATAGGATCCTGCGGACGGGGCGACTTCTGATCGAATCCAGACACCTGAAATCGATGCCCGCAGTTTTTTTAGACCATCAAATATTTATTAGTGAACAAAGAAACAATGCGCTTTGGGGGCGTAAATCTCGTTATGCGATCTCGCATTAGAAAAATGTTGTGGGCGGCAGGTCCACTGTCTCGTGTTTCGTCGTTGATGACGGCGTCGCGACAGGAAGCCCACGTCGAGGCTAGGACAAAACCCCAAACCGCATTACTCAATAACCCAAGCCCCGTAGATGTCCAGTGGGATATCCAAACTGTCCAAACGGGGCACCAACAGACTGATTTGATCCCTAATCCAGTACTAATGGATGCCAAAGCCTTCCGCGAAAATTCGAACACCACCAACGTAAAGCTCCGTCGGACGCCGAAAGTGTGCGTCATGCGTGCACAGCAAGGTCTGATTTCAGTTCAGAGTTCGCAATGTCTGGCGGAACGAGGATGACCAGCATCCGGAAGCGGTTGACCCTGGTGGACGCTTCAACACCGATTTTGTCCTTCGGCCGCAAACTAAAAAGTATTTCGTCGGCGGCCAGCCGCACCTATCAGTCTCGTGATCTGCACAACGTCACCAAGCTACGCCTGCGGTACGAAATCCGCCTCGCTGTAGACAAGCGCTCGACGGCCAACAGAGCAACAAAGTCTACGCGGCCCCGCACCCAGTATTTCGCTTCAGCACAACTACTGGTGTTCAAGGACGAATCGAGCAGATCTACAGCCACGTCGCTTACTTGGGGGGGCACCTCATGAAAAAGATTTTCATCAGTTTGGGGTGTCTGGCGGTTTGGCTAGTCGCAGATCGCCAACTAGCTGACGAGAACGTTCAGGGTCACTGGTGCATCCACGAGTTGCACCGCGCCATTGGCGATTTTTTCTTACCTAAAACGTAGTGACACTCCGGTGGCAGTTCGCGCCTGGATACGTCGAGATATTCCGGAGTACCCATGAATAACAAAGTACCAATTCGCAGTTGGGAAATCACCCTCGGTAGTAATCAGTTAATTCTTGCAGTTTCAACCTGGCTTCTATTGTTTAGTAACTGGCCATTTTGGCGAGCTGTCTGGCAAGGCGTGGGAGGCCTACAGGACGGAAACACCATATTCGTGCTTAGCCTGCCTTGGTTCGTGTTGATTTGGCTATACGTATTGCTCAGCGTGATGGCCTGGGGACGCTTGATAAAACCTGTGTTAGCTATCGTGCTGCTGGTTGCGGCAGCAACGAGTTACTTTATGAATAGCTATGGCATAGTAATTGATTACAGCATGCTAACGAATGTGATGCAGACGGACAGGTCCGAGGCCACGGACCTGCTGAACTGGGAACTACTGCTGTGGATGCTGGGCTTTGGTGTTATACCGGGGTTGATTATTACCCGAGTCCGTTTGATCCAACGATCGTGGTCCCGCGCACTTGCTCATCGATTGATGGGTGTGGCGGTAGCGCTCACCTGCTTGGCGGTCATCGTATTTACGCTTTATCAATCCTATGCATCGCTGATGCGTAACCATCGCGAACTCCGATTGATGTTGGTTCCGTCGAATGTGGTTTCGGCAATCCATGGGTATACGCGTCGCCAGCTAGCAGTTCCCACCGAATTAAAAACCATTGGTGCTGATGCCCGCCGTGAAGAAGCTACTGCTGGTGTACGCAAACCACGGCTAACGGTACTTATGGTGGGTGAAACCGCTAGGTCCGCTAACTTCTCCCTCAATGGCTATACCCGGGATACCAATCCGGAATTGGCCAGGCGTGGCGTCTTAAGTTTTACCAATGTCAGCTCATGTGGAACAGCTACGGCCGTTTCCTTACCCTGCATGTTCCTGGATGTGGGTAAAGAAGGCTACAAAGACGGTATGGCGCTGCGTAGAGAAGGACTATTAGACGTTTTGCAGCGGGCCGGAGTATCGGTCCTTTGGAGAGACAATAACTCGGGTTGCAAAGGCATTTGCGACCGAGTACCAAATGAAAAATTGAACAATCAAAAAACGCTGGGATTATGTAGAGCCGACGAGTGTTACGACGAAGTCTTATTGCAAGATTTACAAGCCTACTTGGATAAACAGCAGCGGGACTCAATCGTGGTGCTACACATGAAAGGCAGTCACGGCCCATCCTACTCGAAACGCTATCCACCAGCGTTCGAACGATTCGGGCCCGTTTGCAATAATAACCAACTCGAACGTTGTACGCGCGAAAGCATTGTCAGTGCCTATGATAACAGTCTCAGTTATACGGACTACGTACTTGGGCAAACGATCGACCTGCTAAAGCGTAACGCTGAACGTTTTGATACGGCGATGCTTTATGTCTCTGATCACGGTGAGTCCCTCGGCGAGAATGGGCTTTACTTGCATGGACTTCCTTATGCCATGGCTCCCAGCGAGCAGACTAGTATCCCCATGGTACTCTGGATCTCCAAAGATATGCAGTCGCGTCAAAACCTAGATCCTCAATGCCTGAAGGAACAACGCGGAGTATCACTGTCCCATGATAACTTATTCCATTCTATATTGGGGTTGATGGGTATTCAAACTACATCATATCGCCCCGAGCTTGATCTGTTCAGTACCTGTCAGTCCAAAGCGTCAACACCGTTAAAGCTCGCGCAGACATTTGAGCGTCAATCAATGAAAACACCGAAATAAGTGGAGCTGCGCGAGAAAGATCTAAAATGACCCTATAGTATGAGCATACTTTGATTAGAAGCCATGCAACTACTAATCGTTGCATGGCGCCACTTCTAACTCTTCCTAAAAATCAGCATCCGGGTGAGCTTTTTTTAAGACTATTTAGTCGGCCACATCAAGCATCAAAAAAGCTGCAAAATTCTGCCGAGCTATTTTCTCAATACATTCACCTTGCACGTATAGATAAAATGTATAACTCAGGTGTTTAATTACAGTTTGGTTCGTTAGTGAATGTGCGTGAAACATCGACCGCCCCCAAGACCCCCAAAGTTTTGCGACCAATCAATACGGGGTAGTTCATGTCGCCTCGATCCCTCAGTGAAAACTCTTCCTTATAAATTTTATCACCTATGCACATCGTCATCATGACTACTGGACGATGTTCAGCGCCACCGGCGCCTCGAACCTTTACATTTCTTTCGACGCGTCGCTCGAAGAGTGCGTTACTCACCTTCTTAGTTTTTGTGTCTTTTACTTTAACGTTGAAACGAACCCATTCCTCTCCATTTTTACGGAATCGTTCTAAGTCTTTCGCATCCATCGAGGATGTAAGAGCACCTGTATCTAACTTTACTTTCACAGCAATATTTTCTGGCAAAAGTATTCCTTCCTCAATCCACCCGTATACCCTTTCTGGATTAGCAGGTGTTGAAAAAGCTGGCTGCGCAACAAAAGCCAAAAACAAAGCCAGCCCAGAATAACTTAAAATATTTCTGACCATTTTAATCGACCCTTTTGATCTGTATCGCGACGTATAAACGTTCATCCAGCTTAAATAAATACCACGACTCAGTTAGTGGACCATACCCTCATGATCGTCAGCCAGTTGATCGTGAAAATCAGATCCTTCCATTTGGACGGTAGTATGGCTGATGTGGAACTTATCACTCATAAGGCTGGTTACTTCAGCCAAGATAGCTTGCTCGCTGCGGGAAGCCGAGTCAGCGACAAGATGGACGCTCATAACACTTTTACCACTGGTCAAAGCCCAGATATGCAAATCGTGGATATTCTTGACCCCCTCAATGCCATAAAGCGTTGCCTCTACCTTTTCAATATCGATGCCCTCTGGAACCCCTTGCAGCAATATGTTCATGCTTTCCTTGAGCAATGACCAAGTCCTGGGCAGCACCCAGAACCCGATGCCAGCCGCGACAAGTGAATCAACCCAAGTCCAGCCGGTGAAACGGATCAAAAGAGCTGCGATGATGACGCCAATAGACCCCACCATATCGCTCCAGACCTCTAAATAAGCGCCCTTCACATTGAGGCTTTCCCCACTGGCAGCACTCAGTAGGCGCATTGAAACAAGGTTGACGATGAGCCCGAACACCGCAATGACCAACATGCCAGTCGACTGGATTTCCGCCGGGACTTTAAGTCGCAGATACGCTTCATAAACGATGTATATAGCGACTAAAAACAGCAAGACCGCATTGAAGGTGGCTGCAAGTATTTCAAATCGTGCGTACCCGAAGGTCCGCTTCCTATCCGCAGAGCGCTTGGCTATATGAATAGCGACCAAGGATATCGCCAAAGCCGCAACGTCCGTCAGCATGTGGGCCGCGTCGGATAATAAGGCCAGGCTGCCGGTGACAAAAGCTCCAATGACCTCCGCGACCATAAAGCTTGTCGTCAGGGTGAGTGCGATCCACAGCAACTTTTCGTGACCGGCGCGTACTTGGCCGTGACTGTGTCCTGAACTCATAACCTTTTCCTCAAACGCCGCTTGCTGAAACTCCAACCACCCAGGTAGCACCCTTGCTACGAGTCGATTGCAGGATATAAAGACCAGCTAATACCCAAAACGGTTCCATCTCATGAAACACCCTATTTCAGAATTGGTGCTGGTTCGAGGTATATCCCGATCAAAGCGCGAAATCGCAGCCTTAATCGAACATCTCCTGCAAAAATGATTTTTTGCGGTACGACTGTTGCCCCTGATGCCCACTCTGGTTTTGATGCCCACTCTGGTTTTGATGTCCACCATGACTTTGATGGCCGCTCTGATGACTGCTCTGATGGCCACCTTCTCTCCAACCGCCACCGTGACTTCCTCGCTGATCTCCATGAGCTTGGCTATCTCCATGCTGGCTGTAACCGGGTTGTACTGCTGGAGGAGCATTCTGTACGGGTGGAATTGGGTTCTGTGGAAGAAACCTAACGGCCTCCTGTTGTTGGCTGCGCTCGATGATCTTGTCGAGTTCACCTCGGTCGAGCCAAACGCCACGGCATTGAGGGCAATAATCAATTTCGATGCTTTGGCGCTCAGTCATTACGAGGGCAGTATCTTTGCAGATCGGACATTGCATGATTTGATTTCCTTGTGTGGGCATGTAATTGAAGACGAAGTCGCAGCTTTCGTATCACCGACGCAGTAGCCGCAGTCCGTTGAATACGACCAGCAGGCTCGCTCCCATATCGGCGAAAACAGCCATCCACAACGTAGCGTGGCCGGACAATGCAAGCGCCAAAAATACAACTTTGATACCCAAGGCCAGTCCGATGTTTTGCTTCAAAACAGAGGCACATCGACGACTCAGGCTAATAAAATCAGCAATCTTGCGTGGGTCGTCATCCATGATGGCGACATCAGCCGTTTCAAGGGCTGTGGCAGTCCCTGCGGCCCCCATCGCAAAACCAATGTCGGCTTGCGCCAATGCTGGAGCATCGTTCACACCATCGCCCACCATGCCAACAGTACCAAAGCGGCGTTTGAGTTCCGCGACGGCGACTTGTTTATCCTCCGGCATCAAGTTTCCGCGTGCATCCTGTATACCGAGCTGCGCGGCGATGGACTTGGCCGTTGCAGGATTGTCGCCCGTGAGCATCACCGGTACGACATTCAATGCTTTCAGAGCAGTTACGGCTGCAATGCTTTCAGGTCTTACTGTGTCCGCCACAGCAAAAATCGCCACCGGACCTCTGGCGGCGCAAAGCACGATTACTGTTTTTCCTGCGTTTTCGAGCAACGACAATCGGGCTTCAAGCGCAGGCGAACACAGACCTAACTCCTCAACCAAGCGGTGGTTGCCCAAGTGCCATAATTGACCATCAATAACGCCTTTGACACCACGACCGTTGAGTACACCGAAGTCCTCAACCGAAAAGGGAGCGACGTCTGGTTGCTGTAATTTCCAGCCGTTGACCAACGCCTTTGCCACTGGGTGCGTGCTGTGGTCGTCGAGACTCGCAGCGATCTTCAAAGCCATTTCGATGGGTAGATCACCAAACGGCTCGGTATCAGTCAGTACCGGCTTGCCTTGGGTCAAAGTTCCGGTTTTGTCGAGTGCCACAACTTTAAGAAGTCGCCCGCTTTCGAGGTATGCACCGCCCTTAATCAAAATGCCATGTTTGGCAGCCGCGGCAAGTCCACTGACAACGGTAATTGGCGTTGAAACTACCAAAGCACACGGGCAGGCGATGACTAGGAGGACCAGCGCCTGATAGAGCCAATCGCCCCAGGTACCAGCGAACAGAACGGGGCCTAACGCAGCAACCAACAGGGCAAGAACCACTACAGCCGGGGTGTAATAACGTGCAAACTGATCTACAAACCGTTGAGTAGGGGCTCGTTGAGCTTGCGCGTCTTGTATGGCCGCAGCGATACGAGCAAGAGTGCTTTCTCCTGCTACGGCCGTCACAGTCGCTTCAACCACTCCGTCGGTAACGATACTGCCTGCGTAAAGCGGGTCACCGACCTGCTTATCAACTGGAAGGCTTTCGCCAGTAATTGGGGCCTGATCAAGCGCAGCGCGACCAGACTCGACGCTGGCATCCAACGGTACTCGCGAACCTGTACGAACCCGAATACGACTACCGAGTAACACACTCGCCACGGGCTGATCTTTCCAGGCACCGTCAATCATTACTTCGGCGGTTTCCGGCGCCAACGCAGTTAGCGACTTGATCGCGTTACGCGCTCGCTCCAAAGAAAGTGCTTCGATAGCTTCAGCAATAGCGAAGAGGAAAACCACCATCGCAGCTTCAGGCCACTTACCAATGACGAGAGCACCAACGACAGCCAGCGACATCAGAAAATAAATGTTCAGAGTAAAGTTCTTAATCGCAATCCAACCCTTTTTTAGGGTAGGCAAGCCAGCGCTAAGAATGGAAAGAGCGGCAACAAAGACCCGTATCAAGGGGGACGCGGCTAACTGGTCGTTGCAATTCGAGCGTGGAGCGTTAGGTAAGGATCCGGCCGCAGACGTTTATTATGATGAGGGACGGAAAAATTTGACACTGTCCAATCTGACTGCCGAACTGGTTGGTGTGATCGAGAAAGAACTGCTGGCCAGGGTCGGCTAAGAATGTTTTCTAATGTGGTAGCTCTCTACCGCGCCATTGGAGCGCCCCCCATTGAGGACGGAGTCATCCGCTATGAGGGGATGCCAACGCCCGACATTATCGGTACGTTGCGAATGTGCGATGGCCTGCCCGCAGCCTATGGCAAGTTCGAGCATTGCTCTGAAGAAGCAGACTCTCTCGATATTGAGTTTCGCTTGCCATCGAACGAGTCTGGCCGTTTCTACGCGAACCTAGGCGAGTTTGTCGCTCGCAATGGCTCATTGGGCAAGGGCCAATTTCCGAGCAACGTGTACATTGTTGAGCTCTGTTGGGCAGATAGTGATGACACCGAACCTCCGACGATTAAGGCGCTCAGGCGCGTATGTCGGTTGATCGAGCTGCTTGCACTGCTAGCGATCGGTGTCGACAAAGACAGCAGCCAAGATGGTTTTAATCTTTTCTTTGCCTTGCCTCCTGATGGGGCTAAGCCGCCGAGAACATTTCTGTTGCCTACTCAGGTTGACGCCAAGGTACTTGACTATGAGCTCAATCACCTGAGCTTGTTGGAAGAAATACTCAATCGAAAAAACGAAAATAAGGCACACCTCTCCGAACGAAAATTAATGATTCGGATGGCGGTGGCTAGCGTCATAGAGAAGTTTGAGAGCGAGCCCAATCTGTTCTTGGTGATCGTGCGGGAGTGGCGGGAGGTCCTCGCCACATACCGCGCGAATCTGCAAACCTACGTCTATAGCTTCTCGTTTGAGCGGGCCCGGCGCGAGGTGGCCCAAGCTGAAATCGACTATGGCACCAAGCTTAGCGGGGTGCTGGGCGACATCGCCGGCAAGATGCTCGCCCTGCCGATATCGCTAGCGGGTTTGGTCGTGCTGGAGAAAACAACCTCAAGATTCGAAGGTTTTATCCTTGTCCTTGGGTTGGCAGTGGTTTCTGTGGTTCTGCTTGCAATCCTTCACAACCAAATGCTGCAAACGGAGCGCCTCCTACACAGCTTCAATGTCATTTTCGATGATTTCAAGGACAAGATAAAAACATATCCCCCTAAACTTCAGGGGCTGCTCAGGATCACCATCGATCAAGTCGACAAGCAAGGCCGAACCCTCACCAGGACCTTTCGGTTGCTGAAGGGGTTGTCCCTGCTTCCAATCGTCGGTGCTTTGCTGCTAGCCGCGATAAAATACTGGGACGATTTCTTATGGCTGTTAAAGGCTATCCTAGCGATGGTGTTTTCGGTACTCAACGTAGCCCCTAATATTCTCAGCCCATGAGGCTTTTTTAACACGTTCTTCGTCTCATCTTACTGCGCTCAAACGACTCATCCATCTGGAGCAGTCCAAGCAGCTGTCAATGATATAGAGGAGATGTATCTTTAATAAAAATCTTGGGTGCTTCATGAGGAGCTCGAGTTGGTCCCTAATGCCTTATCTGACGTATTCAGCCTACTCCGCCAATAAGTTAAATTTCTAATAGTCGAGCTCACGTGTACTGTGGAACACCTTACGCATATGTAATATTCGCGGCAGCTTTCTGAAAGGCATCACTGGTTATCCTCTAGTCAGAAGTAAGTGAACACTAGGAGAAAATCATGAAATCACTAAAAGTTTTTTTTGCCGTTTCCATCTTGACGATGTCTTCTTTGGCCATGGCTGAAGGAGGTGGTGACCGTGTTTATGGTCGAATGATGCAAGAGAACCAGAAGGCGATGGAGCAGTACGCCTTAGAAAACGGAAAGACGACACCTGAAGTCGTCCATTATGAATATGGAATGAACCTCGATGTCCAGAAGGTAATCAGTACCACTCAAGCCAATAAAAGCTGTGGCGTAGCCCCTTCGCGCATGACCTATGAAGATTCGGCGGGCAAGCTTAACACCCTGGAATACAAGGTTATGGGTACTAACTGCCCTCACGGAAGCTAGTTAGCGTTGGCCATAACTGCGCCAAGTTGTTCGGTATGTTTTGAGCCTGCTTACTGTTCGCTGACATAGAAGTAATTTTCAGGTCACGCTGGAGTTATCTATTGTATGAAATTATGTCTGCCGGCACGTAGGAGAAATCCTCACGTGCTGGTGGCTTTTTATAACTATAAAAAATTTCATAAAGAAACTCTGCCAAGCTAAAGCCTGGAGTGTTAAATGAACAATAAAAGCATTTATGGTCTTTCTCTCATTGCCCTTAGCATGAGCATGGCGCAAGTTGCAGTGGCTGTTGAGCAAAGACCTGAAGGATTCATTGAGGGGAGCACCTTTAGTATTCTCAATCGGAATCTCTATCTCAATCGTGATTATCGAAAGGGCCAGTCAAGCCCCACGGGAAATGGGTACTCAGCCGAATGGGCTCATGGCATCATTGGCCGGTTCGAATCAGGCTTTACTCAAGGTACCGTAGGCTTCGGCATTGACGCGTTTGCAATGGAAGGCCTCAAGCTCGATTCAGGTGATGGTCGCTCGGGAGCTCGTAGCTCAGTCGATGTCTTGCCGCACAATAGCAAAGGCCAACCTGAAGACTCCTACTCAAAAGTAGGCGGGGCCGCAAAAGTGCGTTTCCTGGATACAGTCGTCAAGGTAGGGGACGTATTTCCATCGACGCCTGTCGTGGCCTATGGCGATTCTCGACTCCTCCCTGAGAGTTTTCGTGGTGCAACGTTTACCAATACCAGCATCAAAGACCTGACCCTTCAGGGTGGTCGACTGCATGCGATGAGCCAACCCAATTCCAGTGGCATGCGTGACGGCTTTTCGACTTTCTACGCTGGTGCGGTAGATGCTCCGTGGATCGCTTATCTAGGGGGCGATTACACAGTCAATGAGCACGTAGGTGTGAGTCTTTACACCAGCCAATTCAAGGATGTGTGGAACCAGTATTACGCAGGCACCACATTGAGCTATCCGCTCTCAGACAGCGTATCGCTAATCGGTGGCTTTAATTACTACCGAGCGGTTGATGAGGGTAAAAAACTTCTGGGAAGCTTCGATAACAACATCTGGAGCGGCAAGACCGGGGTCAAATTCGGAGCGCACACCGTGACCGTTGGGTACCAGCGCAATAATGGTAACGACGACTTTGACTACCTTCGCCAATCCGACTCAATTTTCTTGGATAACTCTATTCAGTACAGCGATTTCAACTCACCGAAAGAGGAATCCTTGCAGCTGCGCTACGATCTAGATATGCAGGCTTTCGGCATCCCCGGTCTCAGCTTCATGACCCGCTACGCTAAGGGTTGGGATGCGGACTATTCCAACGCGAACAGCGTGTACATGCGTCGTGGAGCGGATGGCGCCCCACTGCAGGATCAAAAGCGTTGGGAACGAGACATCGAGGCTAAGTACGTCATCCAGTCAGGTTCTCTGAAGGACATGTCTCTACGTGTTCGCCAGGCAACGACACGAGCCACGGATTTCGAATCTGATTTGGACGAGGTCCGACTGATTGTCGAATACCCGCTGCAACTCCTTTAACGGGCGCTAGCCATCGGCATTAGGCCCCATTACCAGATACACCCCCGTCTCTTTGTTTCTCCTTTGGTTTTGGAGACGGCTTAGGCGCCCGAGTGGCGCCTTTTTTTGTGTATTGATATAACTGTTGGTATGTTCCGGCCATTATTCCAGATCTGATGCTGCCCCTCATGGGCTCTCGCACAATCAATTGCAGAAACAGGTTCTGCACGAGCAGGTGGTGTTGCTAACTGTGGCGTCTGAGGACGGCCGCGCGTGCCAGATGATCGGCGGTTTGAGGTCTAGGCTTAAGGTAAAGGATTTGCCGGGTTAGCCTGCACTTTGGCTTTATCGAGGAGCGTGACGTAGCCGCAGCCTTGAGTCTCTGACACATGAAAGAGCTGGATTTCTGCACGATGCATTCCACCTACTTCTTTAGCCGCGTGACGGTTATCCCGATCAAGCGTATGGGGATGGCTCGTTGGCGAGAAAGCTTGTTCACTTTTTTACTGAAGAACGTCAACAGCAACCTCAAATACTTTAATTTGCCGCTGAACCGACTGATCGAACTGGGTACGCAGGTTGCGATATAGAAACAAACAAGGCCGCAAATGCGGCCTTGTTTTATTCAGGGTGTTACTCGTGTGAGTGTCCGTGCTCAGCGCTCTCGGATGTTGTTCCTTTCTCACCGCCACCGCATGCGGTCATCAGGCCAAGAAAGCAGATCAGGAGCATCGAACGAATCAGCGTTGCTGGGGTTTTCATGGAATGACTTTTCAAAAAATGGATGAGATAAATGGTCTTTATCTAGGCTGAGCGCTGCATTTTCGGCAATAGAACAGCCATCGCGGCTTCGGATTACTGTTTGATGCTCAAGTAATCGCCGGCCGTTCTCAGTGAGATGGTCACGTCGCTGTTGCTGCGATTACGCCAAAACCAACCATGGGTGCCGTCAAAAATAGCGATGAATTCACCTTTATCACTTTTGACCTGCTTGCCCTTGTTGTAGCTGTGGAAGTAACCCTTTTCACCGTTGTAGGGCTCGCCATGGGTGTCGTAGTTCACAGGCCCACCAACCGTTGTCCATTCATAGTTGACGGTTCTGTTTTTCAGCACTTCCAGCTTGATTTCTTTCCCTTCACCAGGCTTCAGCGTGATGGTTAGTTGATCTTTTTTCAGGGCTAGATTGGACTTCGCCACAGGTTGAACCGCAGATTGCACTTCGGGTTTAACTGCTGCAATTTGCGGAGCCGGCTCCGGAGCCGATGCTTGCGGCGGATCTGCGTCCGCTAAAGCCTCTTGGGCAAGGATGATCTTCAATTCGCCCATCTGGGTAAGGCCCAGTGTTCGGCCTACACCTGTCGGATCAATGGCGTATTCCGAGGGCATTACGACTGTTACCAGAAGTCCCGCAGCAACCAATATTGCAAGAACAGTCGAACGTAGCAGTTTGCGAGTGCTGGGCAATTCATTAACAGTGGGAAGCGGAGTATTGAACATGGTCAGAATTCCTTACGCGGAGACAAACAGGCCGGTGATCTGGTAACCCATCAGCAGGAAACCGGCACTCATCATGGCAACGTTGGCGGTATAGGCGTGACGCCAGAAACTGCCGGTGCGCCGCCAATACCCCATCAAAATGAGAATCGCGCTAAGGGCCAGCAATTGGCCGATCTCGACGCCGACGTTGAAGGCGATCAAGTTCGGAATCAGGCCATCAGGCGAGATTTCGTACTCCTGGATCTTAGTGGCCAGCCCGAATCCATGGAGCAGGCCGAAGATCAGCGTGGCCACCTTGGTGTTGGGTTGGAAACCGAACCAGCGCTGGAATGCATCCAGGTTATCAAGCGCCTTGTACACCACCGAGAAGCCGATGATGGCGTCGATGATGTACGAGCTGATGCTGACCTCTGTAAGTACGCCAAGCAGCAGCGTGACCGAGTGCCCTACAGCGAACAGCGTGACGTAGAGCCCCACGTCTTTCAGGCGATAGAGGAAGAAGATCACCCCGAACAGAAACAGCAGGTGGTCGTAGCCCGTCATCATGTGCTTGGCGCCCATGTAGATGAAGGGCAGCAACATGACGCCGGAACTTTCTTGGATGAAGCCCTTGTCACCTTCCGCGACGGCGTGAGCCATCGCCTCGGGCATCCCGACGAAAAGTGTAGCGACAAGTAAAAACAACAGCAGTAGCGGGCGGTGCGATGGCGCAGTGAATGCGACAACGCCGCTCATCGAGTGCGAATGCATAGATCAATCCTACGTTGCAGGGATCAAAGGCCGCAGAGCGGCCATGGTCAGGATGCGAACGGGGGACGGGGTGGACGCTCGATCAAGAAAATCGGCGGACGAGGAACGGAATATCGGCGCGCATCAACTCGTATAGACAGCTTCGGCTGTGCAGCCAAACTTAACGCGGACGTGAGCTGAGGTGTTTCGTGCTGATGGTCAGGGGTCAACGGTGAGTGGTAGTGATCCGAGTAGCTCGCACGCGACATCTCTGCCTGCTGCTCATGGGAGTGATGGGCGTCTTGTGCAATCTCCCAGGCTGGCTGTTTCGATGTCACCGACAACGTATAGGTATGCCCTGCCCAAGCCACAAACATGGCGAGAGCAAGTGCGATTACCACCGTCATTGTCAGTGTTCTGCTGAACATAGTGTTCGGGTTTCAACTCGTTTTGTGGGGCTTTGATGCGTTTGACCGCATCCCCCTAGGGGGGATAGGATGCCAGCGTAATTCATTGAGGCCTGAGGCTCAAGTCATGAGTGAGCAAGAACACGAACACAGCCATGCGCATACCCACCAAAGTCATGAAGCAATCATCAAGCGGCTCAAGCGGGCGGACGGCCATTTACGCGGCATCATCACGATGATCGAAGAGGGTCGTGAGTGCGTGGACATTGCTCAGCAGTTACATGCTGTTGAAAAAGCGGTGTGCCAAGCCAAGCGCACGCTCATTCAGGATCACATCGATCACTGCCTGGAAGACACTGTTTCGGCGTTGGGCAATGGCGAGCGTGCACCGCTAGAAGCTTTCAAACAAATCACCAAGTACCTCTAGGTCTGACATGCCCAACTTCGCTGAACTCTTGCAACAGGGTGGCTCTCACGCCTGGCTATACTTTCCGAGTGCCATTCTGCTCGGAGCCTTGCACGGCCTGGAACCTGGCCACTCAAAAACCATGATGGCGGCCTTTATCGTGGCCATTCGTGGCTCGGTAAAACAGGCTGTATTGTTGGGCCTGGCCGCGACGCTGTCGCATACCGCTGTAGTGTGGTTGGTCGCCATTGGCGGCATGTATCTGGGCAAAGGCTTGGACGCTCAAACCACGGAGCCGTATTTCCAACTCGCGTCTGCTGCCCTGATCATTGTGATTGCGCTGTGGATGCTGTGGCGTACCTGGCGTGGCGAGCAGATGTTCAAGTTCGAGCAAGGTGATGATCACCACCACGACGAGCATGACCATGGTCATCATGATGAGACCCACCGAATTGATACTGGCCATGGCCGTGTTGAGCTGTCGATCTTCGAAGAAGGCGTGCCACCGCACTGGCGCCTGAAGACATTGACCGGACACGCCTGGGCAGCCTCAGATGTTCGCCTGATGACTACTCGTCTGGACGGCAGCACTCAATCGTTCTCTTTCGTCGAGCGCGAAGACTTCCTGGAGTCGGCACTCGATATCCCTGAACCGCATGAATTCAGTGCCCGCTTGAGCTTGGGCCATGCCGGTCATTCCCATGATTATGACCTGGAATACCTAGAGCATGATCACGGGCACGCGCATTCCGAACTGGAAGGCCTGGAGTTGTCGATTGATGGCTATCAGGATGCGCATGAGCGCGCCCATGCCAACGATATCCGCAAGCGCTTTACCAACCGTGAGGTCACCACGGGACAGATCATCATGTTCGGGTTGACGGGGGGGCTCATTCCTTGCCCTGCGGCCATCACCGTTTTGCTGCTCTGCCTTCAGGTCAAAGAAGTCGCCTTGGGTGGCGTGCTCGTCCTGTGCTTCAGCATTGGTCTGGCGCTCACATTGGTAACCGTCGGTGCAGCCGCCGCTATTGGCGCCAAGCAGGCCTCCAATCGCTGGCCTTGGATGGGCACCGTTGCGCGTCGTGCACCGTACCTGTCCAGCGTGTTGATCATCGGTGTTGGTCTGTACGTCGGCTTTCATGGCTGGATCGGCCTGAACGCATGAGGCGATGTCCGAGTGTTTGAACTCACCAGCTACGTTGGTCTGTTCCTGGCGGCATTCGGTGCCGCAACGTTACTGCCCATGCAGTCTGAAGCCGTGTTGGTCGGGATGTTGCTTTCCGACCAATACGTTGCTTCAACGCTTTTGGCGGTCGCAACTTTCGGCAACGTTCTTGGCTCTGTACTTAACTGGGTACTGGGCCGTTCTGTTGAACGATTCCGTCATAAGGGCTGGTTCCCAGTGAGCGAGAGCAAGTTAAAAAAAGCCCAGCAGTCCTATCTGCGCTACGGGCGCTGTTCACTGTTGCTGAGCTGGGTGCCCATCATTGGCGATCCGCTGACGGTAGTCGCCGGAGTCCTGCGCGAACCACTCTGGAGTATCCTTCTGATCGTCACCCTGGCCAAGGGCGTGCGTTATCTCGTGCTGACCGCCGTCACACTGGGGTGGGCATGACGACGGCTCATACTACCCCGCTCCCCCCACTCAAGAGCCGAAGCAGTAGCCTGGATCTGATCAAGTGGCTGGCGATGCTCACAATGGTCATCGACCACTTACGATTGGTGTGGCCGGAAATGAGCAACCTGTTCATTCCGGGGAGACTTTCCTTTCCGCTGTTCTGTGTCGCCATTGCGGCCAACGTAGCGCGCTCCAAACCGGGCGAATTGCTGACGGTGGCGAATGGTCGATACCTTGCGCTGATGCTGTTGTTTGCCGCCATTTCAGAAGTGCCTTATCGCTACATCAGCACCTCGGGATCATTCAATGTGTTGGTTACCCTGGCATTGGGGCTGGTGATTGCCTGGGGGTGGCAACATCGCACTCTGTTAAGCAGCGCTATGGCGTTGATGGCCGCCGCAGTTGCCTACGGGCTGGATGATCCTCTGATGTACGGCTTCTACGGTGCACTTGTTCCAGCGGCTGGCTTAGTAGCAATAAAGAACCCCGGCGTTCTTTGGTTGCTGCCAGCGGCTCTATGCCTGTTGAGCAATACCCGCAGTAGCATCGTAACCAGGGCGTTGGACTTGGAAATCTATTCAATGCTGGCTTTGAGCACCGCATTCGCGGCCCCGTTGATCGGACTTTGGCTTCTGCGTCAGACCTTCTCCTTCAAGATCTGGCCGGTTGGGCAATGGGGCTACTGGTTCTATCCGGGGCACCTTGCCGCTCTGCAAGCCCTACGGCTCCTAGTCTGAATGTCCGACAACTAGCCTTAGCAAATCTTAGGAACTTACAATCATTTGTTGGGCCATCGGCGATGTTGATCATCGATCACGTATGGATGTTCGTGATCCGCACCTTCCTGGCCGTCGACGTGCGTGTGATCGCCCGGCAGATTCTCATGGGTGTGCTTGATAGAGTCTTGGTCATGAGCTGGACGCCAGATCACGATGCTGACCACCAGCGCACTACCTGCCACGACAGCGAGCCCAACAAACGACGCAGTGAGGCTGATGTTCGCACCCAACCATCCCGCCAATGGGTAGGTAATCAACCAGCAAGCATGGGATAGCGCAAATTGGGCGGCAAACAACGCTGGGCGATCTTCGGCATGTGCCGAGCGACGCAACAGTCGACCGCTCGGGGTTTGAGCCAAGGAGTAGCCCACCCCAAGCACCACCCACAGCGGTAGCAGGAAGTTATAGGTGGTTAGGTTGATGCCAACTGCTAAGCCTGCGAGCAATACTCCTCCACCAAACAACATGGCCGTTCGGTCTTTGATATTTTTCAACAGTCGAGGCAAGACCAGGGCCGCCACCATGGAACCGCCACCAAACGCGGCCAGCGCCAATGCCGTAGAACTCTGCGGCAGAGCGAAGCGCGACTGCACCAGCACCACCGTATTGACGATGACCATAGCACTGGCGGCCGCAACCGTAAGATTGAGAGCCAACAGCCCTCGCAAGCGAGGTGTGGCCAGAAATATGCGCATGCCACGGGTGGTTCGTTCGTAGATGCTGCGTCGTGGTATCTGCTTCGCCTTAGGCAGCAGCACTGTGGCGACTAGGGCCGCTGAGGCAAGGAACCCAATGACCGTGCCGGCGAACAGGCTATGGAAGCTGATCACCGTCAACAGTGCAGCGGCAAGCATCGGGCTCGCGACACTTTCAAGATCATAGGCCAGACGTGATAGCGACAAGGCACGGGTGTAGTCGTCTTCATCCACCAGTATGTCTGGAATGGTCGCCTGGAACGTCGGAGTGAACGCTGCCGAAGCGGACTGAAGGACGAAAATCAGCACGTAGATTTGCCAGACTTCCGTCACAAACGGAAGAGCCAGTGCGACCAGTGCTCGCACCAGATCCAGAGAGACCAGCATTGCCCGACGGGGTAAACGCTCTGCAAAAGCGGCTGCGATTGGCGCAACGCCAATGTAGGCCGTCATTTTGATCGCCAACGCCGTACCGAGCACAGCGCCCGCATTGGCACCTGCAAGGTCGAACGCTAATAGGCCTAATGCAACAGTGGCAAGACCCGTCCCAATGAGCGCAATCACTTGAGCCAAGAAGAGGTGACGGTAGGTACGGTTGGCTAGGATTTTCAGCATGAAATATCTCAAATAGCGAAGTGCGTAACCATGTGGTTACCGAACTTTCCACGAAGAGACGCAATCAGCTGGTTTCGTCTCTGTTGATTGCTGCATCCTCCCAGGGGGGATGTGGTTCGATCCTAAACCATTGACCTAGGCAGCTCAAGAGATAGGCGCTACGCCATCTATCGAATTATTGAAGTGCCGGGCCGCCCATACGGCTTGTATTGGTACTGCGCGGCGAGGCGACGTGCTGAATGTTTCGAATGCAGCATTCAAATGCTGCAACGCTGCTGGTCGGATGGATTCCCTCCCTGGGTTGTATGGCCAATTGGAACGTGTGATTATATTGTTCTAATAGGTAGGGGGGGTATGGTATGAGTCACATGAGATCAAGCAAAGACAATCTTCTTAAGCGCGTAAAGCGAATCGCTGGGCAAGTCCAGGCGATTGAGCGAGCACTCGACTCTGATGATGACTGCTCGAAAACTCTGCTTTTGGTCGCTTCTACCCGTGGCGCTATCAATGGGCTGATGGATGAAATTATCGAAGACCACGCTCGTGAACACGTCGCGAATCCGACACTCAGCAACGACGAAAGAGCGAAAGGTGTCGACGAGCTGCTCGAAGCCATTCGCCGCTATTCCAAATAGGATTTGCCCAGATGAGTAATTCGTACGCCGAGTATTCCCACGACCATATGTTCCTTGGGAAATCACATGAAGAAAACGCCAAGCGAACCTTGTGGGTGGTGGCCCTGACCGTCGTAATGATGGTTGCTGAAATCACCGCAGGTTATCTCACTGGCTCAATGGCGTTGCTTGCTGATGGTTTTCACATGGCAACGCATGCAGGAGCACTGGGCATAGCCGCAGCTGCTTACGCTTACGCGAAAAGACATGCCTCAAGTGCTCGCTACAGTTTTGGAACTGGCAAGGTGGGAGACTTGGGTGGCTTCGCTTCTGCTCTGATTTTGGGACTGGTTTCCTTGGGAATTGCTGGAGAGTCGCTGTTTCGTCTCTTTCAACCGACTCAAGTGCAATTCGGGACAGCGACTCTAATCGCAATTGTCGGACTAGCAGTGAATGTGGTGAGCGCGCTTTTGCTGTCTGGCGGTCATGATCATCACCATGGGCATGACCACGGCCACGATGAGTCTCACCATGCGCATGGTCACGACAATAATTTGCGCTCTGCATACGTTCACGTCATTGCAGATGCACTGACTTCGGTTCTGGCCATCGCAGCCCTTCTTGCTGGTCGATACCTTGGTTGGGTATGGCTCGACCCTGCAATGGGGATTGTGGGTGCCGTTGTGATTGCACGCTGGGCTTGGTCGTTGATGAGGGTGACTTCGGGTGTATTGCTCGACCAGACAGATGATCATGTCGCTGAAGAGATTCGTGAACTGGTTGAGCGACCGGGAGATGCTTCGATCATTGATCTTCATGTCTGGCAGGTGGGGCCGCAAGCCCGCGCCGCGATTGTGAGTGTTCTGGGCAGCCCAGCAGTCAATGCAGAAAACATACGAGAGCGGCTTGCGACGGTTCATGAGATCACTCATCTGACAGTTGAGTTCCGCACGAAGTTGGGTGCTGACTCACCTGATCAGATCGCTGTTCTGGCTTAGCAATGAACCCGCAGCACGCATAAGTTCGACGAGGAATTGAACAATGGCCAAGGACATCGAAAATCCCTGTATTTCTGTTTGCCAGCTGAACAGCGAACTGTGCGTTAGCTGCGGTCGCACCAAGGAAGACATCAGAAAATGGAAACGAATGAAGCGTCCAGAAAAAATGGCCGCTGTACAACGCGCGACCCTGCGTCTGAAGAGCCTTCAAAAAAAGAACTCTTAAGCCACCGTCATTTACGTTTTCTACTGTTTCAGCCGAGACAGATGTCCTGATTCAGGAAGGCAAGCTGAGGGGGGCAACGCCATCTCCGAACTTAACACTATCGCGATCAGCTGCGCAGTGCTTGTCAGCATGCTGAGGATAGGGTCATCTCAAATTGTTATTGAGGACTGCGGTTCGGGGTTGTCTGATTAGGCACAAGCATGCCTTTACGACGGCTGTTGATCGTCTTTAGCCATGGCTTGAGAATGAAATCGAAGGAGCATGTCCCGCTGCATGGTCATGAACGCTGACCATGCTGTGACGGGAGGGATGGGGTGGGATTAGTTTTGAGGGTACTCAGCAATGACCTGATCTGTGCCAGCTTTGGTCAGGCCGATTATCTGGTAGGCCTCATGCACTCCGTCGACTTCCATTCCTGGAGAACCAGGTGGCATGCCGGGAGCAGCGATCCCGAGAAGGTCGTCGCGTTTACTCATCGCAATTATTTGCTCAGCTGGCACGTGGCCTTCAACAAACTTCCCGTTGATCATCGCGGTGTGACAAGACGAGAGTCGTGGAGCGACACCCAGATCTTGTTTGAGAGCACTCATGTTGGTTTCTTCATGATCGATGACGGTGAAGCCATTGGCCTCAAGATGCTGAATCCATTTTTTGCAACATCCGCAGTTTGCATCACGATGCACATCGATGGTGAGGGCCTGCGCCGCTTGAGCCGTTGAGCCAATGAACAGCGCGGCGAATGTTGCGATACGCAGAGATCGACTTGAAAGTCGGAAGCTACCTGTCATGAATATTTCCTTTTCCCTTGGAGACGGCGAGATGTTCTACGAAGCAATAGAACCCCACTCAAGCGTTCATGCCGCTGCAAAGGTTACATTGAAGGATCTACTCTAGAGTCGGGGAGCTAACTCCCCGATCATTAGAATTCGTAGGGCTAGTGATCAAATCGCTTAGAACCACATCCGAATACCAGCTACAAATCGGGCCTCGTTTGTTTTTTCCCCATCATCGCTGGCCAGGTCAGCCGTCTTACCGTATGAGCGATTCCAGCTAACACCAATGTAGGGGGCGAATTGACGAGTAATTTCGTAGCGCAACCGCAGGCCTAGTTCGGTGTTGGCCAATCCAGATCCTATGCCGCGCTGAGGATCATTTTTTCCGTACAAGTTTACTTCGGCGGTCGGCTGCAAGATCAGGCGATTGGTCAACAGGATGTCGTAATCGCCTTCAAATCGAGCAGCGGTTTGACCGTTCTCACCAATATAAGCAGTCGCTTCAGCTTCAAAGTTATAGAGGGCCATGCCCTGAATACCGAGCGCTCCCCAGGTTTGAGGTGACCCGGGTTTGAAATCTTGTCGAATACCGGTGACGACATCCCACCATGGACCGATGGCGTGTCCCCACAGAGCCTGAAGTTCAGCGTTTTCGGTTACGCCATTTGTACGTTCGCCTTCCGAACGCAACCAGAGGCGGTCGACGTCACCGCCGATCCACCCTTTTGCATCCCAAGCCAGCGCACTGCCGTTGTCAGCGTCTTGGTACTCAAATTTATCCAGGAGGATGAACGAGTTAATTTTTTTATCGTGCACACCATGGCCTGGTACGTCTGGAAAAGCGGCGGCCCGGTCAGCGTCGGTAAGTACGGGGATCGGGGTTCGGCTTGTGGTAGTCGCCCCTCCATCCATGCTTTCCATACCGTCCATTTGCCCGTTATCCATGCTCATCTTGCTGTGATCCATCGCCCCCATCTTGCTATGGTCCATGGCTCCCATTGAGCCGTGGTCCATCTTGGAGTGATCCATCGCGGCATCTTTCGCTTTGGCTGGTTTGGATTTTTGTGCAATTGATGGCTTTGCGTCCGCACTTGATGGCATCGCCATCGACGGATCCATCTCTTCAGCGGCTTGAGCCATAAAAAAGAATGCTGGACCGGTGGAGACTGCAAGTGCCATCAGCGTTGGGCGTAAAAACTTACTGGTCATGATCTCAATCTGCCTTTTTGGTTTTTTGGTCATGATCCATCGACTCATGGCTCATCTTGCTATGGTCCATTGACCCGTGATCTAGCTTCGAATCGTTTGCCGCTGCTGGCTTGTCCGTTGCTGTAGCAGGAACAGTGGTTGAATGATCGCTGCCATTTTCCTCTGCCAGCACCGTGGACGAGAGTCCACTCAGCAGGACAGCGGCAAAGAGGCAATCCACGAGGGAATTACGATTTAGGTATGTGCTCACAGATCGTCTCCTTTACTCATCAACCCGTACTTCACGGAACATGCCCATTTCCATATGGAAAAGCAGGTGGCAGTGATATGCCCAGCGGCCTAAGGCATCAGCGGTGACTCGATAGCTGCGTTTGGTACCTGGTGGCATATCAATCGTGTGCTTGCGCACCATGAACTTGCCGTTCTCATCCTCGAGGTCACTCCACATGCCGTGAAGGTGGATGGGGTGGGTCATCATGGTGTCGTTCACCAAGGTGATGCGCAGACGCTCGCCATACTTCAGGCGCAGTGGTTCGGCGTCAGAGAATTTGATGCCGTTGAACGACCACGAAAACTTCTCCATGTGACCGGTCAGGTGAAGCTCGATGGTGCGATTTGGCTCGCGGCCGTCAGGATCTTGGAAAGTGCTTTTCAAGTCGGAGTAAGTGAGCACTCGACGACCATTGTTCCGCAAGCCTATGCCAGGATCGTTCAGCTTTGGCGTTGGACTCATGGCTTGCATGTCAACCAAGGGATTGTTGGTTTCAGAGGCTGGGTGAGTCTGCATTCCTCCACCCATACCTCCCATGCCAGCCATCCCTGACATATCACCACTGCCCATTCCTGCCATCTTGCTGTGGTCCATGCCAGCCATGTTGGACATGTCGCCTTTGTCCATGCCAGCCATCTTGCTGTGATCCATACCAGCCATGTTAGTCATGTCACCGCTGTCCATGCCGGTCATCCCGGTCATGTCACCTTGGTTCATCCCTGCCATCTTGCTGTGGTCCATGCCGGCCATGTCGCCGCCGCCCATTCCACCCGAGCTGCCATGGTCCATACCAGCCATACCGCCCATCCCCATGTCATCCATAGTTACTATAGGACGTGGGTCAATTGCAGGTATCGGTGCCTTTAGGCCGTCACGCACTGCAAGTGTTCCGCTAGCGTAACCTGTGCGATCCATAGACTGAGCGAAGATGGTGTACGCCTCATCAGTAGCAGTCTCCACAATAACGTCATATGTTTCAGCTACCGCAATACGAAACTCGTCGACGCTCACCGGCTTGACATGTTGACCGTCTGCGGCAACCACGGTCATCTTCAACCCAGGAATGCGGACGTCGAAATAGCTCATGGCCGAGCCGTTGATAAAGCGCAGACGGAGTTTCTCGCCCGGTTTGAAAATACCAGTCCAGTTACCGTTGGGTGCCTGGCCATTCATGAGATAGGTATAGGTATCCGCGCTGACATCGCCGAGGTCAGTAGGACTCATGTTCATCTCAGCCCACATCTTTCGATCTGCTACCGTCGAAGACCAACCTTTGCTGCTGACATCGTCTATGAAGTCTCCGACGGTGCGCTTGTGATGGTTGTAATAGCCCGATTGTTTCTTGAGTTTCGCCATAACGTGGCTGGGATCTTCGTCGGTCCAGTCAGTCAACATCACCACGTAGTCGCGATCGTATTGAAACGGTTCAGGTTCTTTCGAATCGATGACGATTGGACCGTAAACGCCTGCCTGCTCCTGCAAACCCGAGTGGCTGTGATACCAGTAGGTTCCGTTCTGATGAAGCTTGAATTTGTATTCGTACATGCCATCGGGTGCGATGCCATGGAAGCTCAAGCCAGGCACACCGTCCATGTTGGCGGGTAAGATGATCCCGTGCCAATGGATTGATGTGTCTTGGTCTAGACGGTTTTTTACACGCAGAGTGACGGTCTCACCCTCACGCCAACGCAGCAACGGTCCGGGCAATGATCCGTTGATGGTCATAGCTGTGCGAGGCGAGCCTGTGATGTTTACAGGGCTTTCACCAATAAACAGATCAAATTCGTTACCGGAGAGTACGCTCGGCATACCAGGACTTGTCACCGCCCATACAGGAGTGCGCCAAAGGCCAAGGCCGCCGAGAATGCCACCAGCGGCCAAGCCTTTCACGAATGTCCGCCTAGAGGTTTTGGAGTGCATGCCGTTATGTCCAATCAGTCAAAAGGGAAGCCGCGCGAAACAACAAATGAATTGTCTGGATGAGACTCACTCACCGTTACAAAAGACGAACTCAAACGGTAAGCGAGCTCAGAAATTGCCACATTTAAACCACCACAGTGATTACATTTCTGTCAGCTTGTGAGCGTAGCTCAAATATTTAGCAATTTTTGTGGTCCATCGCCCTGGCTTTGCTTTCCGCGACAGGAGGCTGGGAATTTTTCGTTTGGGCTACTTGGTACGATTCCATCGAGTTACTCCTGGCCGCTTCCATACGTTCGAAAGTGCGGTCACCTCCGCCTTCAGCCATAGCAAAAGAAGATACGGTCAGAGCAGCGATGACGAACAAGGTTTTGATAGGGTTCATTTGGGTTTCCTCTGATAGATGGTAGCCCCTGAATCCACAACAAAGTTGTTGATGCTCAGGGAAGAGCTTAAGGCTCAATAGGACTATAAGACTGATTCCCTGTCAGGCAGCTTAGGCCAATATTACAGTTGTGTCAGGTTCCGATATTTCTCTTGAGCTGCGATGTACTTAATCCGTATGGTCTATCCATTGTCGGAATTCGCTGAAATCAAGCTCCTAAAATTTAGCCGTTCGGTGTTCTGTGCTTTCGGTCACTTTCACAGGGCTTGACGTTTTTTGAATTTGCACCGGAGTTATAAGCCGACTCAGACGCGCCACATTCAACACATAAGTGTTTGATATAGGTGAAAATGGGAAATAGTAGCGTGACGGAAGGTGGCCGCTTGTGAGCATTAATTTTGAAAAAGCGCTTGGCTCCGCAGAAAGAGCGTTAGTTTATCGCAGCCAAAGAGCTGAGGTACTTAGCAATAATATCGCTAACGCTGATACTCCTAACTTTAAGGCTAGAGATTTGGAGTTTTCTGCTGTGCTCGCCAGCCAGACAAAACGAGGCTTGGATTCTCCGTTCTCTTTGAAAACAACAAACCTAAAACATATTGCCGCAAACGAATTAGCAAGTGATGGTCAAGGTGATGGTTTGCTTTACAGCACGCCTTACCAACCGTCACTTGATCAAAATACTGTGGATGCACAGCTTGAAGTGGCAAAGTTTACTGATAACGAAATTCATTTTGAAAGCGCTTTTAATAGATTAAACGGAGCATTTAAGGGGCTGCTTAAAGCTCTGCGAGGTGATTAGTAAAATTTACCCAACAATGAAATCAGCGCCTTAAGCGCTGATTTGCGATGGGAAACCGAGTGATTCGACAGCTTTACGAACTTGCTCTGGGTTTTCGCTACTTTCAACTTTTACCTTACCTGCCGCGCGATCCACGGAAACTTTAGCCTCGCTGTCCAACGACTGAATCGCTTTAGTGATTTTGCTGACGCAGCTACCGCAACCAATGCCTGATACGTTTAAGACGAACATGGTTATTCCTCTTGTGCTGAGCGGTCTCTTTTCACCGCGATTACAGCATCAACGTTGACACCGCGGTAAGGTCAAGAGTTATGTTTTGTGGGGTGCGAGCAACGGTTGCGCTCAAGCTATATGGGTATTCCTCAGTCTCAAAGCATTGAAAACTACTGACGCAGAACTGACGCTCATGGCTAACGCAGCGATCATTGGCGACAGAAGGTGCCCCGTCAGCGGATAGAGTAGGCCTGCGGCCAAGGGAATACCCATTGAGTTGTAAAGGAAGGCGAAACCCAAGTTTTGCCGCATGTTTTTTACTGTCGCAACCGAAAGTGCCCGTGCCCGTAAAATCCCCATCAGGTCGCCTTTTACCAGCGTGAGCTGAGCGCTATTCATCGCGACATCAGTCCCTGTACCCATGGCAATGCCCACATCTGCACGCGCCAAGGCCGGTGCGTCGTTGATACCGTCGCCGGCCATGGCAACCTTTCGACCGTATCGCTGGAGGTCCGCCACCAGGCGCTCTTTGTCCTGAGGTTTGACTTCTCCATGAACCTCTTCAATACCCATCTCCTTGGCGACAGCACGTGCGGTGGTGAGCCCGTCTCCGGTGGCCATGATGATTTTTACGTTATCAGCTTTAAGCTTGGTGACTGCTTCTTTGGAGGTCGGTTTTATCGGATCTGAGACCGCCAGTAATCCTGCCAGAACCCCGTCAACTGCTAGATAGATTATGCTGATGCCTTCAAGGCGCAACAACTCTGCACGGTACTGTAAGACCTTGGTGCTTACACCGGCAGCGTCCATCAGCGCTGTGTTGCCCAGCTGTACTTTCTTGCCATCAACAAGGCCACTGACTCCAATCCCAGACCCGGACTCAAACGATTCAGGCTTGGTGAGCGCGATATTTTCAGTTCGGGCGTGATCGACGATGGCGTGCGCCAAAGGATGTTCGCTGCCTTGATCAAGGCTAGCGGCCAGTTGAAGAACATCGTGTGGGTTAAAATCTGGTGTGGCCTCCACACTGTGAAATTCCGGCCGTCCCTCTGTCAGGGTCCCCGTTTTATCGACAATCAGCGTGTCGATCTTGCAAAGGTTTTCAATAGCACTGGCGTCCCTGAACAGCACTCCCATACTGGCCGCTTTACCGGTCGAAACCATGATCGACATGGGCGTTGCAAGACCAAGTGCACAGGGGCAAGCGATGATAAGTACGGCGACAGCATTGATCAGGCCGAAGACCCAGCTGGGTTCCGGGCCGAATAGTCCCCAACCTAAGAATGTCAGCAACGCAATCGCGATAACCCCCATCACAAAGTAGCCGGCGATCGAGTCGGCCATTCTTTGCATTGGCGCTTTGGAGCGTTGGGCTAGAGCGACCATTTGCACTATCTGAGACAGCATGGTGTCGGCGCCGACCTTTTGCGCCTCCATCACCAAGCTCCCGTGAGTATTAAGCGTGGCGCCGATCAAACTATCCCCTGGCCTTTTCATTACCGGCACAGGTTCACCAGTGAGCATGGACTCATCCACCGCACTTTCTCCCTCGAGCACAGAGCCATCAACTGGCACCTTTTCACCAGGTCTGACCCGCAAATGGTCGCCCAAGTGAACATGGGTAAGAGGAATGTCTTCCTCCTGACCATCGGCGTTGATCTTGCGTGCAGTTTTGGGAGATAGGCCTAGAAGGGACTTAATGGCGGCGGAGGTTTGTGACCGTGCTTTTAGCTCAAGAATCTGCCCAAGCAAGGTGAGCGAGATGATGACTGCAGCGGCTTCGAAGTAAACGCCGATGCGTCCATCTTGCATGAAGGTGGTGGGAAAACTTTGGGGAAAGAGGGTTGCTGCGACGCTGTAAAGATAAGCTGCGGAAGTACCCAAACCTATCAGAGTCCACATATTTGGACTGCGATTTCTAACAGATGCTATGCCCCTTACAAAAAAGGGCCACCCTGCCCATAAGGTGACCGGTGTCGCAAGAGCAAACTCGATCCAGTTTTGAACCGAGCCATGGAAGAGTTGTAATGAATGGCCCGCCATGGCTAGAACGGTCACTATCACGGTTAAAGGCAGAGACCACCAAAAGCGGCGCGCGAAATCACGGAGCTCGGTTTTGTCATCGTCATCTAGCGCCGGAATGACAGGTTCTAATGTCATGCCACATTTTGGGCAATTGCCGGGCCCTGGCTGTTTTATTTCCGGGTGCATCGGGCAGGTAAATTCAGTGGCTACTTGGACCGCGGGCTCTGTAGCCGCGATGCTGGGTTCAGTGCTGGGATGAATACCACTGTAGTGCTCTGGAGCTGCCCGAAATTTCTCTTGGCATTTTTGGCTGCAAAACTGATAAATCTGTCCCTGATAAGACTCGCCAAATTTACTTGGAGGCGTAATCGTCATGCCGCACACCGGGTCACGTAGATCAGCGTCAGGGGGCGAGGCAGCGTGGGTAGGACCGTGATCGTGGTGGCTCGGTTTATTGGGCATAGCTATTTCTCTTCCTTGTTGGCTTGCGCCTGATTGCCATGGTCATGTACGCCATGTCCATGCCCAAAAAAATGCATCAATGGACAGATCAACAGAATGAGATAGGGCAAATATGGATAAACGTGGCTGAAATGCTCCCGCACCACGTAGAAGGCGCCGATCACAATGAACATAATCAGTACAACGCCTGTTTTGCGCGTCCAAAATGGGGTGGTGATGCTTCCAGCCGGATGCTGATGGTTATTCATGATCTAGACCCCAGTGTGTGAGCGAGTTGCTCTGATGTCTGCCTCAGAGCGTAGCCAACTCTTGAGGAGACGCGGGTTTAGCGGTCAGTTCAGGCTCAGTTCAGGTCAAATTGACCGACCATCCCAGACTGGTAATGACCTGGCACGTTACAGGCAAATTGAAGTCCAGTTGTATTGTTGAAGGTCCAGATCAATTCCTTTGTTGCTCCTGGCTCGATCAGCATGCTGTTCGGGTCGTTGTGTTCCATTCCAACCATCTTCATCCCTCCCATGCTGTGACCCATGCTGCCCGTCATTTTCCCTGACCCGGTGGGTGTAAGCGTTCCATTCTGGAACATGCTCGCCATTTCTTTTTGGTGCGCGGCATGAGCGGCGGCTTGGCCGATATTGAATTCGTGCAGCAGTGCGCCCTTATTACGAAGGACAAAACGAATAGTCTCACCAGGCTTCACATCGATGTTTTTAGGCATGAAGAAAATATCACCCATCTCCACATCTACCGTACGGGTCACCGCAGAGGCGACGCCAGGCTGGCCGATGTCCTCTTTGCCATGACCTACGTCTGCCATGGCCGTCGCACCGAAGAATAAGGTGATCGCCGCAATAACTGGGGTAACGAGCTTAGCTTTCATGATGACCTCAAGAGCAAATGGAAAACACTAGCTATGCTAAAAGGATAGAGCTGCCAGCTAACTGACGTGAACACTACATTTCTGTCAGTTTCCAAGAGTAGTGCGGCGCGCATATGACGCCGTACCAACCGAGCGGATCAAACAGCCCATCGGAGGTACCCGGTTACTGATGGTTCTCAGAAAGCATCAGTTTGTGTTCGCGCTGCATTTGGTTCAAAACGTCATCAACCATAGCGTCGTGCTTTTCCATCCAGGAAAGATGTTCCTGAGGCGACATTGATGCTTTTGGGTGATCCTGATGGAGTTGGTTCATGATCTCGCCCAGCAGTTTCATATGCTCGGCCATGTGTACATGGCGCTCTCCCTCTGGGGCTTTTTCAGCTTGCACCAAGGTCGCTTCTGCTTTGTCGCGTAGGCTTTCCATACGCTCCGCAATCCGATCTGCGCCACCTTCAGCCAAAGCAGACGCTGAGATGAGTATCGAACCCACAAAGATAAGGATTTTTAGATGATTCATGAGGAAGCTCCTTTTTGATCTGTTTTCCGGCTCCCCCAAGGTTTCATGCGGAGGCGTCGGTCGAGTACTAGGGAGTACTCATGCTCGAACCCTAGACAGCACTCGCTGACATCTACCTGAAGCCAATATTACTTTTCTGTCAGTTGCTGGTTGGCAGAAGCATTTCCTTGCAGACTCATCATCACAATCATTCGAGAGCCACCCCCATGAGACTTCTGGTTGCGGAAGACGAACCCAAAATAGGCATTTATTTGCAGCAAGGTCTTGCTGAGGCAGGGTTCAATGTTGATCGCTTTACCAATGGTAAGGAGGCGCTTCAACACGCGTTGAGCGAGGCTTATGACCTGCTGATTCTCGATGTGATGATGCCTGGGCTGGACGGATGGGAAGTACTTCAGAAGGTGCGGGCATCCGGAAAAAATGTCCCCGTGCTTTTTCTCACGGCGCGAGACCGCGTCGAGGATCGCGTCAAAGGACTTGAGCTGGGGGCAGACGATTACCTCATAAAACCCTTCGCTTTTTCTGAATTGCTTGCCCGCGTCAGAACGCTGCTGCGAAGAGGGAGTACAGCCCCCTCCCAAACTCATATGAAATTGGCTGATCTTGAGGTTGACCTGCTCAAGCGCAGGGTTGTCCGTGGAGGCAAACGTATAGATCTCACGGCCAAAGAGTTTGCGTTACTCGAATTGCTGCTCCGTCGTCGAGGTGAGGTGCTGCCTAAGTCGCTTATCGCTTCCCAGGTGTGGGACATGAACTTCGACAGCGATACGAACGTCATCGAGGTCGCCGTAAGGCGGCTCAGAGCAAAGATTGATGATGATTTTGAGGTCAAGCTTATCCACACCTCCCGAGGCATGGGCTACATGCTAGATGCGCCGGATTCTGGGACGGGGCTGGAATGAAGCGAATGTCTCTGACTACCCGCATGAGCCTGATGTTCATGCTAGCTGTAACGGCGGTGCTCACCGTCGCTGGACTCAGTTTTAACAGCCTTAGCCGGCATCATTTCAAAATGCTAGATCAGCAGGCGCTAAACGAGAAGCTACACTCGACCCAAAGAATTTTGACGGGATTGAGTAGCATTGACCAGTTCAGTGATGTTAAGCCTGAGTTGGAGGCGCTGCTGGGTGCTCACCGAGATTTGACAGCCCTGATCTTCGATGGTCACGGCAAGACCCTTTTTGCTGATCCAGGTCCAATCGATATTCCTGAAGACTTTCGCACGACCTCAAACAACAACGTTTGGGAGTGGCGTGATGATGAGCAAACGTTCCGGGGAATAACGGCGCAGGCGATTGTGACGGGACAAGAAAAACCGCTGACCGTTATGTTGATCTTTGACGTTACGCAACATATGGCGTTCTTTGAGACGCTTGAACGCTGGTTTTTGATAGGGTTGTTTATAAGCGCGCTGGTCAGTGCGGCGCTGGGCTGGATGGTCGCGAGCAGTGGACTAAGACCTATTCGCCAGGTTACTCAAGTCGCTGCGTCAATGTCTGCTAAATCGCTCAAAGAACGGATTCCTTTAGCGGCCGTTCCTAAAGAGCTTCAGCAGATGGTGCTTTCTTTTAATGCAATGTTATCTAGACTTGACGATGCATTTGTTCGCTTATCAAACTTCTCTGCGGACATTGCTCACGAACTACGAACACCAGTCAGCAATTTGATGACACACACCGAAGTGGTGCTTTCTCGAAAAAGGAATATTGAGGATTACGAAGACAACTTGTATTCGAATCTTGATGACCTGAAGCGTATGGGGCGGATGATCGATGACATGCTTTTTCTAGCGAAATCAGATAATGGTCTGATTACTCATGAAAACAAACCGATAGACTTGGTAGCGCTAGTAGAGAAATTACTCGAGTACTACCGCTTGTTGGCTGATGAGCAAGGCATCGACCTTAAGGTGACAGGGAGAGGCAGCGTCCGAGGTGACGTTCTTATGCTCGACAGGGCTATCTCTAATCTGCTCTCGAATGCCCTCCGGTACACCCCCGCAGGGAAATGTATCAGTGTCGATATAAGACAGGAAGGGACGTCAATCTCTATCTCCGTGGAAAACCCTGGAGAACCTATCGCTCCTGAGCACCTTGAAAAACTGTTTGATCGATTTTATCGAGTGGACCCCGCTCGTAGAGAAGGAAACCCAAGTAATGCGGGGCTAGGCTTATCAATCACTCGATCAATCATAGAGTCACACGACGGCAAGATATGGTGCACGTCGTCAGCTGGAAAAACAGCTTTTCATATACAACTCCCTTGTGCGAGTGCAGAAAATGCCTAATCAACAACCCCATATACACCCGAGCAGCTATGTGGTCTTGCGAACGGTTTTCACGGTGTGAACGTCGCAAAACGGAAGCCCATTTTAACCATCTTTTCAAGAAATTCAGCGTCCCAAAGCAGGTCCAAGCTGACTGAAATGTAATCGAATAGTTTGCGTTCGTGTGGCATCGTGTACTTGCGCTGTGACGTTGGAATTCTTGTGATTATTCCTGTCCAGGTCGCCCTAGAACACGGAATCTGCTAGGTAGCTCGCCAGTGTTTTTAATAAGCGTAAAAGTAATAACTAGATACTCATCAAAAACCTAGAACCAACAGCTTTTGCTGTGAGGAGTCTTGCATGTCATTCCTTAAAACCACCACCGTAGCTGTAGCACTGACAGCGGGTTTGCTTTTGAGTGCAGTTGCTCAGGCACATCCAAAGCTGCTTTCTTCTACTCCAGCAGAAGGGTCGGATGTTGCTGCTCCTGCGAAAATTGAACTGCAATTTTCTGAGAATCTAACGACTCAGTTTTCCGGTGCTAAGCTGATCATGACCGATATGCCCGGCATGCCTAACTCCCCAATGGGCGTTAAAGCAGCTGTTGCAGGCGGGGGAGATCCTAAGACGATGGTAATTACGCCTGCATCGCCATTGACCACAGGTACTTATAAAGTTGAGTGGCGTGCCGTCTCGTCTGACACTCATCCCATCACCGGCAATTTTTCTTTCAAAGTGAAATGATTCATGAGCGACTCAATAAATATAGCTGTTCGCTTTGCTCTATATTTTGATCTGATGCTGTTATTTGGACTGGCAATATTTGGTCTTTATAGCCTGAGGGGAAAAGAGAGAGTATCGGGAGCGGTTTTAAATTTTGAGTCGCTTCTTTACAGTACATCTGTTTTAGGTGTGGCTCTGTCTCTAGCAGCCATGTTGTTGCTTGCGAAAGCTATGAGTGGTGTGTCGGGCTTCATGGAGCTACATCACCATATTTTTCAAATGGTTCTCATGGGGACGGACGTCGGTTTGACCTGGATGGTCCGGATAGTGGCGTTGCTGACGGCTGTTGTCGGCGTTGCTCTGAGTAAGCGCTTTCCGACACTCAGTCTTTGGATTGTCACTGTATGTGGCGCCATTGCGCTAGCGACGCTGGCATGGACAGGGCATGGTGCGATGGACGAAGGGAGCCGTCGTTACTGGCATTTTACTAGCGACATCTTCCATCTCTTGGCCGCAGGCGGTTGGTTGGGTGCGTTGGCAGCATTTGCACTGCTGCTGCGTTTAAAATCGCTGAAAGGTGATCAGGAAGTACGAGTTCTTGCTCGGGTACTGACAGGGTTTGAATCGGCCGGCGCGGTGATTGTAGTGATCATCAGTATAACGGGCGTGGTGAATTATCTATTTATCGTAGGACCGAGCCTCGATGAGGTGATGCTCAGCACTTATGGCCAGTTGCTATTTTTGAAAGTCCTGCTATTTGCAGGGATGATCGTATTAGCCACGCTTAACCGTTTTCATCTAAGCCCCTTATTGGAGCGATCAGTTCGCAATGGCGAATACGCTGTCGCGGTGAATGCCTTGCGCCGTAGCATGAAACTTGAGTTTTCAATGGCGGTCATCATTATCTGTCTTGTCGCATGGTTAGGTACTTTAAGCCCTGTCATGGAAATGAGCGCAGCATAGACGTTGGTAACAGCCAATACAGGAGTCTTAAGGGTGAATTGTAAGAGCCATTTGCACCGTCTACACTTTAGCCCATGAAACGCTATGTGCGGTTTTGCCTGATTTTCCTAATTAGCTTGGCGCTTCCCCTTAGCGGGATGGCGGGTGTTCAGGCATCGACTGAACCATGCCCGATGAAAACCATGGGTATAGCGATGATGGATGGTATGGGTCAAGACTGCTGCCACGACATGAAAAGTACCGCTGAGCATGGCAAACCTTGTAAGTCGGGCCAGGAATGCAAAACGGGCGGCATGCTGCAAGTCTCGATCATCAAGCCTCCTATTACCTTGTCCAGTCCAATCGTTCTGCCCTTCTCCAGCCATTTCCCACTCGTACAAACCCCTTCTGGGTTATGGCGACCTCCCCGTACTTGATTCCTGTACCACACTGAGCCTCATTCCGCGTTAGCGGGATGGCATATCTGCGCGCATGTCTTATGAAGCGCGCGGTGGATCATCACAGGAATCGTGAACATGAACTCCAACTGCTTTTGCACAGGTTGGTCCCTCGTGGCCGGCCTGGCGGCAAGCGTACTGGCATTGCCGAGCCTTGCTGGTGCATTGACACTCGATGAAGCGCTGCGGCTGGCCGAAAACAATGCACCGTCGTTGACCGCACAAGACGCCAAAATTCAAGCAGCCACCAGTGCGGCCATTCCCGCCGGCGAACTACCCGATCCCAAGCTACTGCTGGGCGTGCAGAACTACCCCATTGGTGGTGCCGACAGATGGAGCATCGACCAGGACTTCATGACCATGCAAGTGGTCGGGATCAGACAGGAGATGCCCAACAGCGATAAGCGCAAAGCACGTATCGAGGTCGCGGATGCGGCTGTTGATCGAGCGTCCGCTGAGCGTCGAGTGGCGCGTCTGAACGTCCGACAGTCCACGGCATTGGCCTGGATCAGTAGCTACTCGGTTGAGCGTAAAGATGCGATGTTCCAGGACTTCTACAAAGAAAACCGTCTTCTGACCGATACCGTCAGATCTCAGATTGCGGGTGGCCGCGCCCAACCCGCCGATGCGGTGACACCTAAACAGGAAGCTGCCCAACTGGCGGAGCAGCAGGATGATTTAGTTCGCCAACGTGCACAGGCCCGGGCGGCCCTCAAGCGCTGGATTGGCCCTGCTGCCAATGACAAACCGGCGGGCAGCTTGCCTGATTGGCCCATTGAAACCTCTGGATACTCCCATAAGCTGCAACATCACCCTGAATTGGCGGCGTATGTGCCGATGACCCGTGAAGCACAAGCCAAGATCCGTGAAGCTGAGGCGGAAAAGCAATCTGACTGGAGCTGGGAATTCGACTATCAGCATCGAGGCAAACAATTCGGTGACATGGTTAGCGTCCAGTTTTCATGGGATCTCCCGCTGTTTCCTGACTCTCGGCAAAACCCCAAAATTGCGGCAAAGCACGCCGAACTCAACCAGCTTGAGGCTGAGCGGGAAGCTCTGTCGCGCGAGCATACCCAGCAACTGGAGGATGAGTTGGCCGACTACGAGCGACTCAATCGTGCAGTCAACCGTAATCAGGAAAGCTTGTTGCCGCTGGCTAAAGAAAAGGTTGAACTCACCATGGCTAGCTACCGTTCCGGCAAAGGTGATTTGAACTCGGTTGTGGCCGCCCGACGCGAACTCATCGAAGCCCGTCTCAAGCAGATTGACGTTGAAGAGCAACGTGCTCTCACCAGCGCTCGCCTGTATTTCTCTTACGGGGAGCCCGCTCAATGAATTTCAAAGTATGGAAAGGGACTTTAGTTGTCGGCATCTCGATCGCCTTGGGTGTTGCCGGAGGTTACTGGTTAGCCCAACCGCGAATGAGCGAAGTAGCTAGTGTCGAGCCGGATCAGGAAGCCAAAGCCTCTGCCGATCGAAAGGTTCTGTATTGGTATGACCCCATGTACCCACAACAGAAATTCGATAAACCGGGTAAGTCACCCTTCATGGACATGCAGATGATCCCCCAATACGCAGATACCAAGGGGGACAGCGGCGGCATTCGAATTGATCCAAGCCTGACTCAGAACCTTGGTGTGCGACTGGCTCGTGTCAGTCGAGGGGTATTTGCCTCGACACTGAACGTGGTAGGTGTTCTGGCCTTCAACGAACGGGACGTTGCAGTCATTCAGGCCCGTACGGCGGGCTTTGTCGAGCGCGTGTACGGCCATGCATCTGGTGATGTGCTGAAAGTGAATGCCGCCTTGGCAGATATCTTGGTGCCGGATTGGGCAGCTGCTCAAGAGGAATTTCTCGCCCTCAAGCGTAGTGGCGATGCTGACTTGCTGACAGCGGCCCGCCAGCGATTGAGGCTCACCGGAATGCCAACTAAGTTAATTGCTCAAGTTGAGCGCAGTGGCAAAGTTCAACCGAACCTGACTCTGACCAGCCCTATTGGTGGTGTGCTTCAAGAGCTGAGTGTGCGTGAAGGTATGACGGTGGCCGCAGGCGAGACGCTGGCGCGTGTTAATGGTTTGAGCAGTGTCTGGCTGGCCGTGGCAGTACCAGAGTCGGAGGCTGGGTCAATCGTCGTAGGGCAAGCAGCCGAAGCGCGTTTGTCCGCGCTCCCTGGAGTTGTGCTCAAGGGCGTCGTCAGTGCGATTCTTCCGGAAACCAGTTCGGACAGTCGCACACTTCGCGTTCGAGTTGAGTTACCCAATCCGGATGGCCGACTCAGGCCAGGTTTGACCGCGCAGGTAAGTCTCAATCGTTCGACGGAGCAAAGTGTTTTGTGGGTGCCGAGCGAGGCCGTCATTCGTACAGGTCGACGTACGTTGGTCATGCTCTCTGAAGACGCTGGTCGATATCGCCCGGTGGAGGTGCAGTTAGGCCAAGATAACGATGGCAAAACGCTGATATTGAACGGCTTGGAAGAGGGGCAAAAAGTGGTGACTTCTGGCCAGTTCCTTCTCGACTCGGAGGCCAGTCTCAAGGGCGTTGTCGCAAGCTCACTGGACGTTTCGCCATCTACTGTAACCGCAGGCGCTTTGCATGAGGCCGATGGTCAGATCGTTGAGATCAACGACAAAGAAGTCACGCTCGCCCACGGTCCCTTCAGAACATTGGGTATGTCAGGCATGACGATGACTTTCCCTCTCGCCGCTCCAGCTCTGATGAAGGATCTTAAAACGGGCGACAAGGTTCGGATCGCTGTCAGCCAGACGGAAGATGGTCTGCGCGTTGAGCGTCTGGAACGCTCTGGGAGCCAGCCATGATCGCGGCCCTTATTCGCTGGTCGGTGGCTAACCGCTTTCTTGTGTTGCTAGCGACGCTGTTTGTCACGGCATGGGGGATCTGGGCGGTTCAAAGTACGCCCATTGACGCATTGCCAGACCTGTCGGATGTTCAGGTAATTATCCGTACACCTTATCCAGGCCAAGCCCCACAGATCGTAGAGAACCAGGTCACCTATCCATTGGCAACCACTATGCTCTCTGTGCCTGGTGCCAAGACTGTGCGCGGTTATTCCTTCTTTGGCGACAGTTTCGTTTACGTACTATTCGAAGACGGAACTGACTTGTACTGGGCCCGCTCGCGCGTATTGGAATATCTGAGCCAGATACAAAGCCGGCTTCCGGCCAGTGCCAAGCCCGCATTAGGACCTGATGCCACTGGGGTTGGCTGGATTTTCCAGTACGCCCTGGTAGACCGAAGCGGCGGGCATGATTTGGCGCAGTTACGTGCCTTGCAGGACTGGTTCCTCAAATTCGAGCTTAAGACCCTACCGAACGTTGCGGAAGTGGCCACGGTGGGTGGCATGGTAAAGCAGTACCAGGTGCAGCTTGATCCGGTGAAGTTGGCCAGCTTGGGTATCACGCAGTCTGAAGTGACCGAGGCGATCGGCAAGGCCAATCAGGAAACTGGTGGGGCGGTGCTGGAGATGGCGGAGACCGAGTTTATTGTGCGGGCTTCCGGCTACTTGAAGACCCTCAATGATTTTCGTGCTATCCCACTCAAACTGGGCACGGGTGGTGTGCCGGTCACTCTGGGCGATGTTGCCACGATTCAGATGGGGCCTGAGATGCGTCGAGGCATCACCGAACTCGATGGCGAAGGTGAGACCGTCGGCGGCGTGGTAATTCTGCGCAGCGGTAAGAATGCTCGAGAAACCATTGCGGCGGTCAAGACCAAACTCGACGAGCTGAAAAGCAGTCTGCCAGCGGGGGTAGAAATCGTCACTACCTACGACCGCAGCAAGTTGATTGATCGTGCCGTGGAAAACCTCAGCCACAAGCTGATCGAAGAGTTCATCGTCGTCGCGTTGGTCTGCGGAATCTTTCTCTGGCACCTGCGTTCATCTCTGGTGGCAATCATCTCCCTGCCGGTTGGGGTGCTGATCGCCTTCATCGTGATGCGCTATCAGGGTATCAACGCCAACATCATGTCCCTTGGCGGGATTGCCATCGCCATCGGCGCCATGGTCGACGCTGCCGTGGTGATGATTGAAAACGCCCACAAGAAGGTCGAGGCTTGGCACGTGGCCAATCCTGGGGAGGAACTGAAAGTTGAACGTCATTGGCACGTGATGACTGAAGCGGCTGCCGAGGTAGGACCTGCATTGTTCTTCTGTCTGCTGATCATCACCCTGTCGTTTATTCCGGTGTTCACGCTGGAGGCTCAGGAAGGACGTCTATTCGGTCCCTTGGCGTTCACCAAAACCTATGCTATGGCCGCAGCGGCTGGACTGTCGGTAACTCTAGTTCCGGTGTTGATGGGGTATTGGATTCGCGGACGAATTCCTAATGAGCAACAGAATCCGCTAAATCGCTGGTTGATCCGGATCTACGAGCCCGCTCTGGACGCCGTATTACGTCGACCTAAAGTAACGCTGCTGGTTGCGTTGCTAGTCTTTGTCAGCGCGTTGTGGCCGATCTCTCGTCTGGGTGGTGAGTTTCTTCCCCCGCTGGACGAAGGGGACCTGCTCTATATGCCATCAGCTCTGCCTGGATTATCGGCGCAGAAGGCCGCGCAACTGCTTCAGCAGACTGACCGTCTGATAAAGACAGTTCCAGAGGTCGAACACGTTTTCGGAAAAGCCGGCCGCGCTGAAACCGCGACTGACCCGGCACCGTTGGAAATGTTCGAGACCACCATTCAATTCAAACCACGCGAACAGTGGCGCCCAGGCATGACCCAGGAAAAGCTCGTTGAGGAGCTAGAACAAGTGGTGCGTGTCCCAGGATTAACCAACATCTGGATACCGCCTATTCGTAACCGTATCGACATGCTGGCCACCGGCATAAAAAGCCCGATTGGCGTGAAGGTTGCCGGTACCAACCTGACGGAGATCGATGCCGTCACCCAAGCCATCGAGCGTGTTGCCAAGGACGTCTCAGGTGTCAGTTCAGCGTTAGCCGAACGACTGACCGGTGGCCGCTATATTGATGTGGATATCGATCGCAAAGCTGCGGCACGCTATGGGTTAAATATTGCCGATGTGCAATCGATCGTGGCCGGCGCAATCGGCGGTGAAAACGTCGGGGAGACGATTGAAGGGTTGGCTCGTTTCCCAATTAACGTACGTTACCCTCGTGAGTGGCGGGATTCGCTCGGCGCTTTGGAGCAGTTGCCGATCTACACCCCGCTAGGCAGCCAGATCACCCTTGGCACCGTGGCGAAGATCAAGGTCAACGACGGGCCGCCAATGCTCAAGAGTGAGAACGCACGGCCTTCAGGCTGGGTGTACATCGATGTGCGTGGCCGGGACATTGCCTCCGTAGTCGCCGATCTACGCCGGGTCGTCAGTGAGCAGGTCAAGTTGCAGCCCGGCATGAGCCTGAGCTACTCAGGTCAGTTCGAGTTTCTCGAAAGGGCCAACGCACGACTCAAACTGGTGGTGCCTGCCACGCTGTTGATCATCTTCGTGTTGCTCTACCTGACATTTGCACGACTTGATGAGGCTTTGCTGATTATGGCCACGCTGCCATTCGCTCTCACGGGCGGGGCATGGTTTCTCTATCTGTTGGGATTCAACCTGTCGGTTGCCACCGGGGTCGGCTTTATCGCCTTGGCCGGTGTTTCTGCCGAATTTGGCGTGATCATGCTGCTCTACCTGAAAAATGCATGGACCGAGCGTCAAGACCTCGGTGACAACACAGAACGCGGGTTGATGGCCGCGATTTGTGAAGGCGCTGTCCAGCGCGTTCGACCTAAGGCTATGACCGTGGCAGTGGTTATCGCTGGTTTGTTACCTATACTTTTGGGAGGCGGTACCGGTAGCGAGGTTATGAGCCGCATTGCCGCCCCGATGATTGGCGGTATGGTTACGGCACCCTTGCTATCACTGTTTGTGATCCCGGCGACCTATCACCTCTTGCGTCGTCGACACTTGTCCGCTGAGCCTGGCAAGCACTGACGCGTAAAAACGCATACGAAAGGGGCTGCGCTTGCAGCCTCGTTTGAGCTGCACAGCTCGTTTTCATCAGTCCTACATACGCTGTTGTCAGTGCCATTACCCACCAGCACTTGCCAGAAAACGAACGCCGCCACTACTGCCTTTCGATGAGCCAAAAAAGCATCCTGCTCAAAGGCGACTCAGCATTCGTCACCCTCAGATCTCTCTTGAAATCGGGACGAATGACCCTAATATGATCTTATCTTGCCATCATCGTTTTCAATCATGGATGTTTTTCGGGGGTCGGTCGAAATGGCAGAACAAGAAGACGCTAAGCCCGCAAGCGGGCGCTTCAACACAAATGATGAGACGAAGCGGATCGTATGGACCCAGACCGCTGGTCATTGTGAACTGTGCGGCACGGATCTGACGTTCGATTATCGTGCCGGCAAGCCAATGAAATGGGGAGAAGTGGCGCATATCCTGCCCGCCAGTCCCAAAGGCCCTCGGGGACGCGCGGATCATGATGCTGAGGCGCACACAAACAATACCGCTAATCTGATGCTCCTGTGCCCAGGTTGTCATGACAAAATTGATCGTGACGCAGATGGGTATCCTGAAAATGATTTGAGTGGTTTACACCAAGCGTACTTGGAACGCATCCGACTCGCCGCAACGACCCCCGATGGTGGCAGAGCCATTCCTCTCATCGTCCAGAGTCAGCATTTTCAGACGATCAACGATATCCCCTTTCGCGATCTGTTGACTGCGATGTCCGCCGAGGGATTAACCGCCTTCGATCAAGGCATCAAAATCGCCTTCGCTGCACCCGGACCACGTGGCAGGGACACTACCTATTGGCAGAACGTCAAAGACAGCGTCCAGTATGAGCTGGAGCAGCAACTCAAGCGTCGCGGCGGCACTTATGGCGATTCGCCCGCGCTAGCAGTAGTCGGCTTGGCCGACATTCCGGCCTTGATGATGTTGGGCCAGAGTATCGGCGACCGTTCCAAACGCCTGATCTTCTCTTTTCACCGCGAGCATCTTTTGCGCTGGCCCGATCAGTCTGCTGAGCCGCCTAGTTTTCTGTTTACGCCTCCACCCAACGGCGATGGCCCACTGGCGTTGGTGCTCTCCATTTCTGCGCAAGTTCCAGTTCGCGACGTGATCGACGCTCTACCCGGTGCACGTATTGCAGAGCTGTCGATCCCAGAACCAAGCTACGCGATGGTACAGAACCGTCGGGTGATTCATGCCTTTCGCGACGCACTTCAAATACGACTGAGCCAGCTTGAGGCTCTGACTCCTGACCCTATCCACGTCTTCGCCGCCATTCCTGCGGCATTGGCCATCGAGTTTGGCGCGTTGCTCACAACACAGCATCAACATACATACCTGATCTTCGATCGGGACAAAGAAAACCAAGATCGGTTTACGCAAACACTGCAATTGGGCTTGGTGGCCCAGGAGGCTAGGTAAATGCTTTTGAGCAACGAACAGACCAAGCGCAGCAGTTGGGAATATTTTCTGCTTCGCGCCGCGCGGGAAATCTCGCTGTCGGAAGCGCAGTACGAAAAAATCAATGACCGCTACTCCCAACTGGAAAAAATCCTCTCGGCTTCCGACAACCCGCTGCTCGCTGAGGCCCATATTTTCGTTCAAGGCTCGATGCGGCTGAAAACGACCATCAAGCCAATCCCCGGCGCGCCTGCGGATCTGGACACCATTGATGCGGACGCGATTATTTGGCTCCCTCACGCTCAGGGCGCTGGTGCAAAGGAAGTACTAGAAGCGATTGAGCAGCGTTTTCGGGAAGGCTCCCGCGTTCAAGAAGAAGTTAAGCAATTACGTCGTGGCATCCGGATCGTTTATGCCGACGAAAATCCAGGTTTCCACATCGATGTCACGCCTGCCCGCGCGATCAACGGAAATGGCGAAGCAAACGGCGAGGGTAAGCTGGAGGTTCCGGATCGGGTCACAGGGTGGAAAGCAAGCAGCCCTATCCCTTACTCGAACTGGTTGCAGGTTGCTTCTGCCCAAGAAATCTCTCTGGAAAGCTTGGTAGTTGCCAAGAGCCAGCGGATGCTTGATGCCGCGACACAAGATCCTTTGCCGCATTATCAGGATTACATCGATCAAGATCCCCTGCGTGCGACCATTAAGCTACTCAAGCGTCATCGCGATGAATGGGCCATCAAGACAAGGAGCGCTGATACTCGCCCAATATCTGCGGTCATCACCACCCTGGCCACGCACGCATACCTTGATGTCGTAAAGGAGTCGCAGTCGAAGCCTCTGGCTCCGCTCGATGCAATTTTGGAAATCGTTCGCAGAATGCCGCAGCACATCGCGCATAGAGGTAGCGACTGCTATGTCTGCAACCCTGCCGATAACGGCGAAAACTTTGCAGAGAAGTGGAATCGGCCGGGTGAGGGGCAAGGCTATCGCCAAGCATTTGCCAAGTGGCATGCGGACGCCAGTGCATCTGTGTCATTGGGTTTGGAAAGTTTTGAATCCAACGATTCCTTTGCCGAGGCAGTGAAAAAGAATTTCGGTATTGCACCGGCATTCATTACGGCAGTGAACAATGAGATCCCTGCGAATTGGACGATGCCCGGCCGACCGGATGGCACCACTCGAAACTCTGCTTCGATGGGTTCGCTCTTCGGAGGGGCCAGCGGTGGCGGAACCTCTCAGTCGAGCGTAAAGCCAGTTGGACGCCTTGGCTGACCCTATTAAGACGCCATTGCAGCGCGGAATCGCCGCACTGCGAGACACCCTAGGTCAGGATGCTGCCGATGCATTGCTCCAGCCCGCACCCATGCGGGCTGACGAAGCGGCGTGCTTTCACTTCCCCTTGCCCATCGATTACACGGGGCAGGAGCGGCGACTGCGTATAGGTTTCCCCTCCAACTTTCCCCGTGGGCTCTTGCGGCTGAACGTCGAACCCTCTCCATGGCTGGTTTGGCCGCATGCCACCAAGTCGGGGCTTTGCCTTCATGGCTTTCAGGAGCGGCCCATTATGGGCTCCCCGGAGGTCGTGGTAGAGGACAGCCTTGCTCGCTTGGCCCAGATCGTTTCGTTGTCCAAGAGGGGATCAAGCCAGGCAACGCGCGATATCGAATTTCAGAATGAGATCACTACCTACTGGTCTTTTCAGCACGGTCAGTCATTCCAGAACCTCTTACTTTTGGATCGACCTCAGGCCGCCTCGCAGTTGTTTGCTCTCAGCGATCCGCGCCGGGCTGTGCCATCTGGTCAGGAAACGGTTTGGCTAGCATCGAACGTAGCTGCACTCAAAGGGCATTACCGACGGGTTGTCGGGCGCTCCGCTGTCATTCGCGCGGCCGAAACTCCCGGTTTTTACGTCAAGCTTCAGACTTATCCGGATATCCGCACCCCGGATCCAGAAGATTTATTGCTGTGGCTCACGCCACACCTTCAACCAGACGATGCCGAGCAATTGCTGGCATGGTTTGAGCTGCATGGAACGTTGGCGAGTCGATGGATTGTCCTGGAGCTTCCTGGGGGGACGGATGCTCCAACTTATTGCCTCAATGTGCGCTCGCTCGGCGTACAGCAAGAGCGGGGGGCAAAGTTTGGCTTGCGCACAGCGCGCCGCCGGCCAGCCATCGCAAATGCACATCCTCCGGCACTTGTCCGCGCAACTGCCCTAGACGTGCTTGATCGTGCGTCCATTCTGTCCCGCGACATAAGCGGCACTGCAAAGCACCTTGAAAATGCTCGGGTCGTTTGTGTTGGCGTTGGCTCGTTAGGCAGTGCGGTGGCAATACAATTGGCACGCTCCGGTGTCGGCCACCTTTCCCTCATCGATCCTGACACTCTGGTGTCAGCCAATCTGGGTAGGCACGTTCTGGGAGCGGATAGCCTAGGGAGGCTGAAGGCCTCAGCGTTGAGGGACAAGATTCTGTTAGATCTTCCGACTACAGAATGCACCGCTTATTCGACTTTCGCCGAAGTAGTTATGAGCAGCAAACCAGAAGTGTTCGATAACGCAGATCTTGTGGTGATTACGACAGCAGACTGGCAGTCGGAGGTCACTGTATGGCGAGCCAAATCCAGCGGCGTTTCTTGGGGACTTTTACAAGCCTGGAGCGAACCGTATACGCAGGTAGGCCACGCGCTATTCGCACCAGCCGGTACCTTTGATGGCCGTCATTTATTCACGGACATCGGCGATTTTCTCCATAAGTTTACAGAGTGGCCGGGAGGAGGTGTGATTCCACTGCCCGCGTGTGGGGAGAGCTTTATTCCAGGCGGGTCGTTGGGTATGACCAATATTGCCTCTATGGTATCGCACACGGCTTTACGCGCATTGACCGGCAACATCGCCACCGCATCTTGGGTCAGCAGTATCTACAGGCCTGAAGATGTGCCGAGCCTAGGAGGCCAATACAATGGGCCCAAACTGCCAGAGGGGGCGCAGCAACTCCTACTCGAGCGCGGATGGCCGGAACATAAGGATGAAACGGTATGACGGATATCGCTTGGCGCTGGAGATGGGCGGAGGTGGATTCCGAGCTATTGGTGTCGCAAGCTGTTGCGGACATCTTGGATAGTCATCGGCAGGGCCTTTTTGGCGTGGAGCGAGGGGGACAGTTATTCGTCAACCCGGTTAATCCGAAAGGGTTGCTGCTGGCCTTGGCCACGTTGCCTCATCGCGCCGATCGGTCAGGCTGGTCTTGGCTAGAGTTGGATGCGGAGCGGTGCCGTCAGGAGATCCAAGCTGCTAACGAACAAGGGTTACGTCTGGTGGGCTATTGGCATACGCATCCCCAATCTGTTCCGGTGATTTCTCCGGCAGACATAGGAAGTTTCTCCAGATTTGCTGCACGGTACATGCAGGATCTGCCGCACCCAATAGCCATTATTGTCGGCAAGTCCGAAAAACCAGAAGGTATCAAGGCGTGGTCGTTCAGGGACGGCAGATATGTTGAGGCAACCTGGGGCAGATGAACTTCTAGTCAGTGCGGTGGAAGGCTGGTCAGCGTTTATCCTTACCCGCTAGCATAAGGGCGAAGAGCTCTGCCTGAAAGCGGGCATCATCCAATGCGTTATGGTTCGGTTCGCTGAGTGGCTTCAGCGCAGCGGTCATTTTGGATGATTTTGTTTCCTGCCAGCTGCAACCTACAGCGCCCATAAAGTAGGCCTTCATGTCGATAGCGGTAAAACCAAAGGGGTTGGTTTCCAGGTATTTGTGGAAGTAGTAATTGACGAATGACCAGTCAAACGGTGCATTGAGCCCTACGAAAATGACCTTCTGCCCCGTTTGGCACGACGATTTCAGCCACTGATCAAATGTCAGCATCGCCTGTTGCGGAGCGAGGCCCTCGCGCTCCAGCTTCTCCAGACTCAGCCCCGATACTGCCAGCGCTTCGGGGTCGTGTTTCGGACTGTCAGGCCGTAGTTCAAGATAGATGGACGTTTCAGGTTGGGCTACAAGACAAGCTCCGATGGAAAGCAGGCTGTATTCGCCGGGTATAGGCCCAGAAGTCTCGACGTCGACGGAAACATAAAGCTCATCAGGGTGCATGTCATATCCTTTTCGTGTAGTTACCTGATCACGCTCAGGCTCTTAACCATGTGAAGGTGGAAAGGCAGATATAGCCATTGCCACATTTTTTGCTGTTTCACTCGCTATCCGGCGTTCGAGCAGCGGCAGTGCCTGTCTACCAGCGGATTGCGCGTTCCTTTGGTCAGCTCTGGGCCCAAGCATAATGATGTGTGTCATTCTCTGATGGCGGATGAGGGCCGGACGATCATGAGTGAAACTGAGCGCTGGATAGTCAAATGCCAGAAAACTGAGGACGATACTGGCGACATCATCATTGATCTGCCTCAAGAGTTGCTTGCCCAAATGAGGTTAGGTGTTGGGGACGACCTGGAGCTAACGGTATTGAATGGCACATTAGTCCTGACGCCCGTGCGCAACGCAACATCAGTGCGGCCCATGTTTGCAGGCGTCCTGCGTCAGGATGCCTATCATGCTTACCGCATGCGGTTGGAGACGCTTCTTCATATCGCTGTCAATGCTTCGGATCTGGACATTCACGACATGATAGTAGCTGGCTTCTCGGTCAGCCTGATCAAAATGCTTTGTGATGATGGAACCCTCAGCGACGAAGAACGCGACAGAATCATTCAACCCAAAACGCTCAAAACAAAACTGTCAGCCAATCAGCTTTTAACGTTGCATGAGAGCGATCGCCTGTTCCGGTTTGCACATATTACCGCCATGGCCGAGGTGATCTTCGGTGACAAAGGGAAGGCCAAACAATGGCTTTCCAAACCCAAAGCCCGTTTTTTGGGAGAAAGCCCATCGGCGATGGTCACTACAACCTTTGGCACACATCTAGTCGAAGAAATGCTGATTCAAGTGTCTGAGGGCATGTCATTTTGATTCAGCCGCAGCCAAACGGCTTCTACCGCTCCTTAAGTAACATGGATTTCATGCGCCTATACCGGCGTCGCCTTGCCGAATCCGGCATGCACGGGCATCCATGAAGCACTAGGTTTCACCCACATCGGCACCTACCGCTAGGTAGGGTTCACGCACGGCAATGGCATAGCTGGGTACTGGCGCAAACCACTTTATCTGGTGACAGCTCGATAGAAATCATCCCGTTCAGTGAGATGAAGGGAGAAGACGGAACAGCCATGAGATCACCCTGCTGCTATCCGTCGGCATCGGAACCTGGTGATCCGCTGGGAGCTAAGCTGAATGATGCTTCTCGTTCGAATCGGTTTTTTTGATCGGCAGGAGTTACAAATGAATTTGGCAGATTATGTTTCAGTGCTTTCTGCAGGCGATAAAATAAACGGATGCCAACTCGCCCCCTCAGATGCAGTGTCCCTCGCCAGTCTGCATTTTCCTTCCCGTGCCTATTGTCTTGTTGCTGATTGGGCAATTTTGGATCTCGACATTACAACACGTCAGCGAAAAGCCATTACGGATAGACAGCTAATTCCTGCTCTCGTTTACGCTTTGACCGTTATCCAAGACAGTAAAGGCCGCTTCCCGCCTGGTGATTGGGTCCGAACAACGCTGGGTGTTTCCTTCACTCACGACTGCTTATTTCGAACAAAAAACACAGTTTATGTGCTGATGGGGTCCGGTCGAAGGTTGCGCACGGATTTAAACATCGCACTGAGCCTGTGCTGAAAAAACGCTATTTCCGCACAGGTGAGTGACCGGTCGCGCTCACATAATATTTCGGCCTGAATGAACGCTCTCGATGTAGTGTCAATCTATGTTGTTACCAATCGAGCCCCGTATTTGAAGTGCGACCCATCTGTGTCAATCTATGTTGTTGTTGCCTTTACCCCGAATCATCCTACAGACCCCGATTTACGGGAGGGGCTGTGTCAAACTATGTTGTTGATAACCAACGAATGGTTTAGACAATAGATTTTGAAGCAATGCCAAAGCCCCTGATTTCAGGGGCTTTTTTATTTTATGGTCTGATCTCGCAGGAGGCCTGGGAGGTTGGCTTGCGTGAATAGGCGTTGCGCGATTACCAATGTGGAAGAGGGGGGTTGTGGTGAACCCGCTCACCACAACCCCCGACACTGAATCTCTCGTCCCTGTGCAAATGACGAGAATACGCCGTTAAACCACCGCGGCAGCCGTGGCGGGCTCACCGTCGACGACTACGTTGTACGGCGCCTGTTCGCGATCACGCAGACCGTAATCACGAATCACCGATGTCACGCGCACTCGGTAGTCATCGAAGATTTTGTCGCGTCCGGCGCGCTGTGCCGACAGGTGGGCTGTCACGTTGCGCCACTGCACCACGGCTTCCTCATCGCGCCAGGTGGTGACCGACATCACCTTCTTGGGGTTGAGCGTGCTTTGAAAGCACTCGACGGAGATAAACCCGTCCATGGGTTCAAGCATCGGGGTCAGCTTGTTGACCAGGTCAACATAGGTCTCGCCCTGGCCTGGCAGTGCCTGTAACTCAAACAATACGACGATCATTTTTGATTCCTCATCCTTGATATTTTTCAGGTGGTTTACACGGTGCAAATGCGGTGGGCGGTTGCCCGACCGCTATTAGTGTTTCATCGGGGTGCCCAAGTTGTTCAGCCAGGCCCGCATGACGTGGCTCGCGGCTCGGGTCAGGCGGTCGCCGAGGTTTATGGCCTCGCTGCGCAACGCAACAGGATCGATGCCGGTTTGTGCCAGTTCGCTGGCATGGCCAACCAGCCATTGCTCGATGTTGGCGGTATCGGCTTCGAGGTGAAATTGCAGGCCGAGAATCGTGTTGCCCACGGCGAACGCCTGATGAGCACCCACCTTGGTACTGGCCAGCAACACAGCGCCTTCTGGCACATCGAACTGGTCGCCGTGCCAGTGCAGCACGGGGGTGTCCATCAGCGCGGCGAGCGGCGAGTCTTGACCGGCCGCGGTCAGGGTCAGCGGTGAAAAACCGATCTCCTTGACCCCCATCGGGTAGACGTCGGCATGCATGGCCCGGGCGATCAATTGCGCACCGAGGCAGATGCCCAGCAGGGGATTTCCAGACGCAACGCGCTGGCGCACCAGTTTCAATTCGTCGTGCAAAAACGGATACAGCTGCTCGTCATAGGCTCCAATAGGGCCGCCGAGTATGATCAACAAGTCGGCCTGCAGCACCGCCTCGCTGTAGATGGCGTCGACCGTGGGGTCCAGGTAAATCAGCGTATAGCCTTCTTCGGCCAGAACGGCATCCAGGGTGCCAACGTCTTCGAAGTGAATGTGGCGCAATGCAATGGCAGTTTTCATGGAAAAAACCAGTTGTTGAAGTAAGGACGGTAAGTGTTCATACCGTGGTGGAGAGCTCGACCTTGATCGTCCCGGATTGCGGGAAGGTGCAGCAGGCGAGGGCGTAGCCGTCGTCCTTGTCCTTGTCGGTCAGGCAAAAGTCGGGCTCAAGGGTGTAGTGACCCTCCGATACCTTCAGCCGGCAGTGACCGCAGATACCGGCGCGGCAAAGGCTGCGCACCGCGATGCCGCTCGTTTCGAGCATCTCCAGCAAGCTCTTGCCGGCGGGCGGCTCCAGCACCTGATCGTTGTGGTTCAAGTGCAGGCGCAGCGTCGCGTCGTCCTGAGCCTCAGGCTGTGCGGCGGAGGCCGGCGCGGCCGGTGGCGTGAAGGACTCGATGAGCAAGCGGCTCGCGGGGAACATGGCCAGGGTGTGTTCGCGCATGCCCTGGGCGAAGCCATAGCTGCCGCAGATCACCACGCGGTCGGGGTTACCCAGCCGGCTCAGGTCCTGGGCTTGGGGACGACCGGCACTGAAGTGTCCGTTGTTGTTGACCGCTTCGCGGGTTACGAACACCTGCAAGGAGAACCACGATGTGGTCAGCTCAAGCTCCAGCAACTCCTGTAGAAACGAAATCTCGGCGATGGACGGCACACACAGCAGCAGGCTCACATCGGGCACCGCCAATCCGCGTCGCGCGCGCTCGGCCAGGCCGCGCAGCAATGCAATCGGCAAGGTGATGCCGATGCCGCCGGCGAGCATGCCGACCTGTCCGCAACCCAGAACCGACTCCAGCGAAATATCACCTGCCACAAACTGCATCGCGGTGGTTGAGCCGGCTTGCAGCGTGGCGTGCAACTGGTCCGAAACCCCGCCACGGCCTTCGCGTTTGACCGCAATGTCGAACCGGTCGGCGCCGTGCTTGCGCGTGATCGAATACAACCGCTGGTGATGGGTGCCCGCCATGTCAGCGGCGTGCAGGGCCACGTGTTTGCCTGCCTCCAGACTGTCGAGGAATTCGACGGGTGCGTCTACCGCGCGCAGGGTGAAAACTTTTACGTTGGCCGTTTCAATGCTGACGTGTTCGCACAGGGCCTTGAGGGATGCCATGCCGTTCATGCGCGGGCCTTCTCGCCTAAGGTTTCAATGGCATGCTCGGCACTGCTGAGGCCGTTGCCGGTCAAGCCGATCCGGTCTATCAGCGCTTCGAGCGAGTCGGTGTAGACGCTGATTTCGTTGTCGTCGCCCACGTCATGCACGATCTCGCCGGCATGGGGGAAATCCAACATCGAAAACACGGTGGACCATGCGCCCATTTCGTTATTGGCGAACATCTGCACCGTGCGCAGGATGATCGAGCGCAGGTACTCGCGTTCCTTGCGGCTCAGGCCATTGACGATGTCGGAAGCGACGAAGCTGAAGACGCTGGAATGGCTCCACTCGTCCATGGCATGGGTGCGCGTGACCTCATGGCACACCGCCTGAATGCTGGCGTCCTCGGCCATGGTCTTGAGGTAGTCGGTGATCAGCGTTTCACTGGCACACGCGACGCCGAAGCGGGTCAGGCGTCGCTCCCATTCGGCGGTGCAGTTGGCCAGGAGGGCCTCGCGCCACGTCACCAGGTTGAACGCGCTGAAGTCCAGCGGGGTGAGTTTGCGCATGTCATAGATATAGTTGCAGGCCATGATGGACATGCGCGTGTGCAGGGCTTCGTCGAGCAGTGCCTGAGACATCACGTCTTGCAGGAGGGCGCGGTTGTTGCTCGGCGGCGGGGTCTTGATAATGTCCTCGCAGGCAGGCACGACCACATTGCATTCGATGTAGATGGTCTTGAGGTTGTAGATGTCCCACGCATAGGACAGGCATTTGGATTGCAGGTCCTGAGGGGCTTCGAGCCAGGCCTGATGATGACGAAACGGTAGCAGCGACAGACTGAAGTCGTGCTTGTCGGCATCGAAGGCGAGGCCCCAGTAGTTCGGTTGCGGGTTGTTGACGGCCGCGCGGGTTTTCCAGAGCGTGGAGAGTTTGGCCAGCATGTTTTTTACTACGTCATCGGTACCACAATTCAAACGTTCCATGTTTTAACTCCAAGGAAATCGGCTATTGGTGTTGGGGTTTACCGTGCAGTCCTTGCAAAAATAACGGGTCCGCACAAGCGAGGGTGCAGCGCAATAAATGCGGGACGGCGCCCTTCAAGTCTGCGGCAAAAACACGTTGCGGCTATTGATTCAGGTCACTTGAATGCCACTTGGAGTGCCGCTATTTTTCGGGCCCTGGCCATGGACCGCTCCTGTATCAGGGTCAGTACAACGGTCAGGCACATGAAGGCGGCGCTGGCCCAGAAAATTGCGTTGGGCTGACCTTGGTCGAGCAGCCAGCCGAACCCGACGGGCCCGATGGCGCCTCCGATGTTGAAACCGGTAGAGACGATGCCGAAGGTTTTGCCTTCGGCACCCTTCGGGGCAGCTGCCCGTACCAGCATGTCGCGGGACGGTGCGATCACCCCAGTCAGGAAGCCCGCCGCCCCCAGCACGACCAGCAGCGCCGGCTCGCTCAAGCGCGCCGTGGCGACCAGCAGCATCAGTACGGTGGCCAAGGCAAACGCGCTGGCTGCGACGACACCATGGCGGCGGGTCCGGTCGGCCAAGGCTCCCCCTGCCAGCACGCCAAAAGCGCTGGCAAAGAGGAAGGCGGTCAACGCCGAGTTGGCCCAGGTCAAGGCCACGCCCTGGCCTTGCATCAGGGCTGCGACCGAGAACTTCTCAATCGCGCTGGTGCTCAGGTTCAGCAGCACGAACAACAGGGTCAGGCTGAGCACCACAGGCGAGAGCAGTGACAGGCGGCTGGCGCCGATGGGGGGCGCGTCGGCGGCGGGAGACACGTGACTGACTCGGGCCAGTGCGCAGCCAGGGACCAACAACAGCGCCAGCACGAAAAAGCCCACCAGTGCCGCCGCCGAGAAGGCCATGGGCAGGTTGCTCGCCACCGCGATACCCAGCAAAAACGCCGGCGCCACGGCCGCGCCAAGGAACCCGGCAAAGGTATGCACGGAGAACGCCTTACCAATGTGGGCGGGGTCAATGTGGCGCGACAGCAGGGCGTAGTCGGCCGGGTGATAAACCGCGTTGGCGACGCCGGCCAGTACCATGCCGATCAACAAACAGGTGTAGCCGGGCAGGAGTGCAATCAGTAAGAAACTGCTGCTGCCCAGTGCCAGCGCGACCAACAGCAAGCGCCTGGCACCGTAGCGGTCTACGGCAAATCCCATGGGTGCCTGTACCAGCGCCGTGACGACATTGAACAGACTCAACGCCAGGCCCAGTTCCACATACTCCACGTTGAAAAAAGCCGGAAGCAGAGGGAATAGCGCTGCCAGCACCATGATGTGCAAATGACTGACAAAGTGTGCGGCGGCGACCTGTGGCAGCAACCCGATACGAATCGTCATGGCGAAACCTGTGTAGTGAGCATGGCAAATTCGGCGCAAAGCTTAATGAGGCGATGGTCTTGCGCGATAGTCCATTACCGATAGGGCCACCAGACCACTTTAAATGGCGGCGATATCACCACGCCTGCCCCTGCGTAGACGTGTGGCAAGGGTTCTGAGGGCGGTGGTCTGCAACATCTGAGCGAACTGGTATGGTTGGCCGGCCCGTGGGCGGATAGGGTAGTGCGGCGTGTTATCGGGCGTTTACAAAGGGAGTGACCATGCCGCATTTCGCTTATCGGGAGGGCCACGCGCTGCCAGGAGTCAGTGGCGTTGCGCTGCCTCAGGTGGACGGGGAGGTGTGGCGCGCCATCGACGCCGAGCGTCAGCGCCAAGTGCAGTCAATCGAGCTGATCGCCGCTGAGAACGTCGTCAGTCGTGCGGTGCTCGAGGCCCAAGGGTCGGTGCTGACCAACAAATATGCCGAGGGCTACCCAGGGCGTCGCTATTACGCCAGTTGCTGCAATGTCGATGCAATTGAAGAGCTCGCCATCGAGCGGGCCAGGCAGCTGTTCAGCTGTGCCTATGCCAACCTGCAGCCCCACTCGGGCAGCCAGGCCAACCAGGCAGTGTTTCTGGCTCTGCTGGCGCCGGGGGACAAAATCCTGGGCCTGGACCTCAAATCCGGTGGGCACCTGTCCCATGGTGCAGCGTTCAACTTGTCCGGTCGCTGGTTTCAGGCCCTCAGCTATGGCGTGCATCCGGTGACCCACAGGGTCGACATGGATCAGGTCGAGCAGATCGCCCGACAAGAACGTCCACGCCTGATCATCGCAGGGGCCTCGGCGTACTCACGGGCGCTGGATTTCGCCCGGTTTCGTGCGATTGCCGACGAGGTGGGTGCGTACCTGATGGCCGACATCGCCCACGTCGCAGGACTGGTAGCGGGTGGTGCCTATCCGTCTCCTGTGCCGTTCGCCCATGTCACCACCCTCAGTACCCATGCCACATTGCGCGGCCCGCGCGGCGGGATGATCCTGTGCAATGAGCAGGCCATTGCGCAGAAGATCAATGCGGCGGTGTACCCCGGCCTGCAGGGCGCAGCACTGATGCATATCGTTGCAGCCAAGGCCGTGGCACTGGGCGAGGCATTGCAACCGGCCTTCGGCGCTTATGCCCACGCCGTGGTCGCCAATGCCCAGGCCTTGTGCGGCCGATTGGCTGAAGGTGGGCTGTTGGTCGTGTCGGGCGGGACCGACTGTCACTTGGGCGTGATTGACCTGAGGCCGTGGGGCCTGGTGGGGAATGTCGCCGAACGTGCGTTGGAGGCAATCGGCATTACCGTAAACAAAAATGTCGTGCCCGGCGATGAGGTCAAGCCCACCGTGACGTCCGGCATTCGTCTCGGCAGTGCGGCGTGCACTTCGCGTGGCATGGGGGTCGATGAATTCAGGGAGATCGGCGACATGATTCTGGCCATGCTCGGTGGCGTGCGCAGCGGTGCCCTTGACGGCCGCACGGAACGCTCGATTCGTGAAGGTATCAGCGACCTGACCAAGCGTTTCAGGCTGCCGTATTAACCGTCTGCGCTTTTTTGAAAAGGAATTCCGATGCCCGGCATCATCCCCACCGGCCGCCTGGCGGCTACCCGCACGTCACGGTTCAGGTTGTTCAGCACCGCCAAGCCTCAACCCGTCATCACGGTTGAATACTCCAAGCTGTCCCCGCGTGCGCGGATGGCCGTCCAGGCCCAGCAGCTGCTGATGAACTATGCGCTGGGCCATTAGATTTTCAGGGCGTTGGCCAGACGCAACATGGCGGCTTCTATTTCATACGCAGTCAGGGAGGAGTAGCCCAGCAGCCAGCCCTGTTGCTTCGGTTCGCCCGCGTACAGACCGCTGAGGCCGGACAGTTGCACGCCGGCTGTGGCGGCCTGGCGGATGGTTTTTTCCTCGGACCATCCGGCTTTCAGCAAGCAGGGGATTTGCAACCCGCCCGGCGGCAGTTCGGCGGTGACCACCGTGCTCAAGTACTTGCCGATGGCGTCGTGCATGATCGACCGGCGTCCGGCATACAGCTTGCGCATGGCCCGGACATGCGCGTTGTAATGGCCGTCCTCCATAAAGCGCGCCAGCGTCAGTTGCAGCGTTTGCGGAGTGTGGCCGTCCATCATGCTGCGCGCATAGGCAAAGGGCTTTACCAGTTCGGAGGGCAGCACCATGTACCCCATGCGCAGTCCGGGGTAGAGGGTCTTGCTGAACGTGCCGATGTAGAGCGTGCGCTGATACTTGTCCAGGCCTTGCACGCACGCTGTGGGTTGCCCGTCGTAATGGAACTCGCTGTCGTAGTCATCCTCGATGATCCACTTGCCTTTTTGCGCCGCCCAATTGATCAACTCAAGACGCCGCTCCAGCGGCAACGTCGCGCCGGTGGGGTATTGGTGAGAGGGCGTGACATACACGCAATTGGCGCCGCTGCGGTCGGCGTACAACAGGTCGGTGCGAATGCCCTGTTCATCGACATCAATGGGCATGACCTTGGTTTCGGCGATTTGGAAGGCCTTGCGGGCGCCGTAGTAGCCGGGGTTTTCCATCAGAATCGGCTTGCCGGCATCCACCAGCAGTTGCGCGCACAGATACAACGCCTGACGCGTACTGCTCAAGACCAGTACCTGGTCGGGGGAGCATTTGGCGCCGCGTTCGAGGTTCAGGTAGGTGGCAATCGCTTTGCGCAGGGGCTCAGCCCCTTGTGGATCGCCATGCAGCAGCACGCTCGCGCGATAGTCCTTCATGACCTGGCGCTGCAAACGCTCCCAGACATCCGTCGGGAAGCTGCGGGTTTCCGGCAGGCCGGTGGCAAATGCCTTGATGACTTGCTGATCGCGCACGCCGCCGGTGTCGAAGATCATCCGCCCGCGTTGGCTGAGTTCGGCGCCCGGTGCGGCGACGCTGCTCCTGATCTCCTGCGCCCTGAGGCGTCGGCGGCCAGCACCGCGCAATTCGACGCCCACCGTGTCGCAGACGTAACTGCCGGCGCCTTCGCGGCGCACGATGAACCCGTCCCGATGCAACTGCACATACGCGTTCTCGACGGTGTCGCGGGCGCACCCCAATGACTTGGACAGCACCCGCGTGGCGGGCAATTTCAAGCCGGGGCCGAGGGCGCCGTCGAGAATCAGCGCACGCAATGCACGTTGAATCCGCTGATGCAGATCCAGCAGCTTAAATTCCGCGTCGTTGAGGCGCATCTTCAGGGTTTCCAGCTCGAAGGTCTTCGCCATGTGGTCTGCTCTCTTTCCATGAACTGGCAGGTAAAGGCAGGCCAGTTTATCCGTAGACTCTGGCCCTCGCCACCCTCCGGTTTTACCTCGGTGATGACGCGCAGGGCGAGCGTTCTTGAACAGGAGTTACTCAACCATGGCTCGGTCACACAACTTCAGCGCAGGCCCCACCGCGGTGCCGTTGGACGTCCTCACTCAGGCGCATGAGGAGTTTTTCGATTTTGCCGGCACCGGCATGTCCGTGATGGAAATCAGCCATCGTTCGCAGGTATTCATGGCGGTGGCCAGTGAAGCCGAACAGGACCTGCGCGACATCCTCGGGGTGCCGCCCGCCTACAAAGTGCTGTTCCTGCAAGGCGGCGCCTCGTTGCAGTTCGCTCAAGTGCCGATGAACCTGACAGGCGATAAAGGCACGGCGGATTACCTGCACACCGGCCTCTGGTCGGGCAAGGCGATCGAGGCTGCCCGGCGCTACTGCGATGTGCGCGTGGTTGCCAGCGCCCACGCGTCCGGTTTCGACCATGTCCCCCCTGCCTCGGACTGGCGCCTCAACGCCGACGCCGCCTACCTGCATTACACCGAGAATGAGACGGTGCACGGCGTGCAGTTCATCGACACGCCCGCGAGCGACGCGCCGCTGGTGTGCGACGCCTGTTCAAGCCTGCTGTCCAAGCCGATCGACATCGCCAGGCATGGGTTGGTGTATGCCGCCGCGCAGAAAAACATGGGCGTGGCCGGGTTGACGGTGGTCATCGTGGACCCGGCGTTGCTGGAGCGTTCCCATGCCTTTACCCCGGACATTCTCAACTACGCGCGCATCAGCGAAGCGCAGTCGATGCTCAATACTCCGGCGACTTTCCCTTGGTACCTCACAGGCCTGACGCTCAAGTGGATCAAGCACAGTGGCGGCCTGCAGGCCCTGCATCAGCGCAACCAGGCCAAGGCGCAAATGCTTTACCGCGCCATCGATGGAAGCGACGGGTTTTATCGCAACTCAGTGCAGGCCCCGTATCGCTCCATCAATAACGTGCCCTTTCGATTGGCCGAGGTAGCGCTGGAGAAGACCTTTTTGCGGCGCGCGGAGCAGGCCGGCCTAAACGGCCTCAAAGGCCACGCCAGCGTCGGCGGCCTGCGCGCCAGCCTCTACAACGCCGTTTCGGTGCCGGCGGTCGAGGCGCTGTGCGACTTCATGAACGCCTTTGCGCGTGAGCATGGCTGAGCCGACCACAAAAAGTGGTCTGGTCTGCTGCGTTAAAGCGTAGGGGTAAAACCTGCCATTCAACCGCTATAAATGACCGCTTACCAGCGGCCGGATGCATCGTCCAGCAAGGAGCCAAGACCTATGTCATCTACTCAATCCCTCTCGTCCCTGCGTCTGCGGGACCTGCTGCACCCGGTGGTTGCCGGGTTGATTTCGGTGATCGTCAATTACGGCGGCACCTTCATCCTGGTGTTTCAGGCCGCCAAGGTCGCGGGGCTCAGCCCTGAGTTGACGGCGTCGTGGGTTTGGTCTGTGTCGATCGGGGTCGGGGTGACCGGGCTGTTGCTCAGTTGGGTGAGCCGCGAGCCGATCATCACCGCCTGGTCGACCCCGGCGGCGGCGTTTTTGATCGTCGCCTTGGCAACCACACCCTACGCCGAGGCCATTGGGGCGTACATGATTTCGGCCGCAGCGTTCGTGCTGCTGGGCGTATCCGGTTACTTTGAAAAAGCCGTTCGCCTGATCCCGCCGGGTGTGGCAGCGGGCCTGTTGGGCGGCATCCTGCTGCAGTTCGGCATCGGTGCGTTCGCCAGCATGAGCGTCGACCCGTTGCTGGTCGGGGTGTTGATCGGCGCCTACATCCTGTTCAAGCGCTTGAGTGCGCGCTACGCGGTGGTCGGCATTCTGGTGCTGGGGCTTGGCTTTCTGCTGATGCAGGGACGCGTGGACTTCACGGGGCTGAGGCTGGAGTTTGCGACACCGGTGTTCACCCGCCCGGAGTTCTCGGTCAATGCGTTGTTGAGCGTGGCGTTGCCGCTGTTTCTGATCACCCTCACCGGGCAGTACATGCCGGGCATGCTGGTGCTGCGCAATGACGGCTTCAACACCAGTGCCAACCCGATCCTCAGCGTGACCGGGCTGGGTTCTCTGTTGATGGCGCCGTTCGGTTCCCATGCCTTCAACATCGCGGCCATCACTGCCGCCATCTGCACGGGCAAGGAAGCCTCGGAAGACCCGTCCAAGCGCTGGATCGCAGGCGTGGCCGCGGGCATTTTCTACATCCTGGTAGGAATCTTCGGCGTGACCCTGGCGGCGGTGTTCATGGCCTTCCCGGCGACCTTCATCACCACCCTGGCCGGGCTGGCCCTGTTGGGCACACTCGGCGCGAGCCTGGCCAATGCCATGGCGGACGTGGAATCGCGGGAAGCGTCGCTGATCACTTTCCTGGCCTGCGCGGCCAATATCACCCTGCTGGGCATCGGCGGCGCGTTCTGGGGCCTGGTCATCGGCCTGGCCGCCTACGCCGTGCTCAATGGGCAGTGGCCGCGTCGTGAAAAGACCGCAGTCCCACAGGCCGAACCGGTTGCAGTGACCACCAAGGGAGCGACCAACTGATGCCTGATCAAACCGAAGACCTCAACATCCTGCATGCGCGTCATGGTCGTTACCCACAGGCCGACAGTGCTGAAGACTTTCGCCGCAACCTGGCCGCCGTGCAGCAACGCATTGTCGAGGCGTGCCGTCGGGTAGGGCGCGACCCTGCCGGTGTGCGCTTGCTGCCGGTCAGCAAAACCTTTGATGAAGCTCATCTGCGTCTGGCCTATGCCGCCGGTTGCCGCCTGTTGGGCGAGAACAAGGTGCAGGAGGCACAGCGCAAGTGGGAAGCCATGACCGACCTGCAAGACCTGCAATGGTCGGTGATCGGCCACTTGCAGACCAACAAGGCCAAGCAGGTCGCACGCTTCGCCAGCGAGTTTCAGGCCCTGGACAGCCTGCGGGTGGCCGAGGCGCTGGACCGTCGCCTGCGCATTTTAGATCGACAGATGGACGTGTTCGTCCAGGTCAATACCTCCGGCGAAGCCAGCAAGTACGGGCTAGCGCCCGATGACGTGGCGGCTTTCCTGGAGACAATGCCAGCGTTCCCGACACTGCGGGTTCGCGGGTTGATGACGCTGGCGCTGTTCTCGGCCGACGCGGTGCGGGTGCGGCCTTGCTTCGTCCGGCTGCGTGAATTGCGCGACCGCTTGCGTCATTGCGCCCCTGACGGGGTGTCGCTGCAAGAGCTGTCGATGGGCATGTCGGGTGACTTTGAAATCGCCATTGAGGAGGGCGCGACCGTGGTCCGCGTCGGGCAGGCGATCTTCGGTGCCCGAGCCATGCCGGATGCGTACTACTGGCCGACCGCCGATGCCCGCCCCCTCATTGAAGACACGTTGTTGTCGATCACCCCCAGCCGTTGATCCCCCCTCTACAGGAGGCCTGCAATGTCCGCTGCACCCGCTTACCTCATGCACACCTCAGCCCGACAACCGGTTTCGTTCAGCCGAGGCCAGGGCGCCTCGTTGTGGGACACCGAGGGTGTTGAATACCTGGATGCCATCGCCGGTGTGGCGGTGACGAGCCTGGGTCACGCCAACCCCGAAATTGCCGCGGCCATCGCCGAGCAAGCCACGGTATTACTGCACACGACCAACATGTTTCGCATCCCATGGCAGGAGCAATTGGGCGAACGACTGTGCCTGCTATCAGGCATGCAACGGGCGTTTTTCTGCAACTCCGGAGCGGAGGCCAACGAAGCGGCGCTCAAACTGGCCCGCCTGCACGCCAACGCTCGGCAGGTGAGCCAGCCGCAAGTGTTGGTGATGGAGAACAGTTTTCACGGGCGTACCCTGGCCACCCTCGCCGCCACCGGCAACCCCGCCGTGCATCGTGGCTTCGAGCCCCTGATGCCGGGCTTTGTGCGGGTGCCTTTCGACAACATCGAGGCGATTCGCCAGGTCGCGGCGCAGTCTCCCGATATCGTCGCGGTGCTCGTCGAGCCGGTGCAGGGTGAGGGGGGCGTGCACGCCGCCTCTGCCGGCTACCTGCAGGCCCTGCGCCAACTGTGTGATGAACACGACTGGCTGATGATGATCGATGAAGTGCAGACCGGGCTGGGCCGCACCGGTACCTGGTTTGGTTTTGAGCATGCGGGCATCAAGCCGGACGTCATTACCCTGGCCAAAGCGCTGGGCAACGGTTTCCCCATCGGCGCATGCCTGGCGCGGGGCAAGGCCGCCCAGCTGTTTTCCCCCGGCCACCATGCGTCCACGTTCGGCGGTAACCCGCTGGCGTGCCGCGTGGGCTGCACAGTGCTCGACATCATGCAGCGCGATCACATCCCGCAACGCGCCGCTGCCTCGGGCCGCCGTTTGTTGGCAGCCCTGAAGCTGGCGCTGGGCAACCATCCTGAGGTGGTGTCCGTTCGCGGCATCGGCTTGATGATCGGCATTGAACTCAATGGCCCGTGCGCCGAACTGGTCGGCCGGGCCCGCGAAGAACAACGTCTGCTGATCACCGTCACACGGGGCAACACCGTGCGCCTGTTGCCGCCGCTGATTTGCGATGACGCACAGATCGACGACATCGCTGCGCGCATCACCCGCCTGCTGTCACCCGCCGCTTGAATTCTTGACCAAGGACACTTTGCACATGTACGACTCGACGCTGACCCTCAACGCTTTCGACCCTGAGCTGTATGAATCGATTCACAACGAAGAGCATCGCCAGGAAGACCATATCGAGCTGATCGCCTCGGAAAACTATGCCAGCCCGCTGGTGATGAAAACCCAGAGCACGGTGCTCACCAACAAGTACGCCGAAGGCTACCCCGGCAAGCGCTATTACAGCGGCTGCGAATACGTCGACGTGGCCGAGCGGCTGGCCATCAAGCGGGTCAAGGCCCTGTTCGACTGCGACTACGCCAACGTGCAACCCCATGCGGGCGCCCAGGCCAACGCGGCGGTCTTCCTGGCACTGATCAACCCCGGTGATACGGTGATGGGCATGAACCTGGCCCAGGGTGGTCACCTGACCCACGGCAACCCGGCCAACTTTTCGGGGCGTCACTACACCATCGTGCCTTACGGACTGGACCCGAAGACCGGCTTTCTCGACTATGACGAGATGGAGCGAATCGCACTGCAGACACGCCCAAAAATGTTGATCGGTGGCTTTTCCGCGTATTCGCGGTACAAGGACTGGGCACGCATGCGCAGCATTGCCGACAAGGTTGGGGCTATCTTCTGGGTCGATATGGCCCACGTCGCCGGGCTGGTCGCCGCGGGCGAATACCCGGACCCGCTTCCCCACGCGCATGTGGTGACCAGCACCACGCACAAAACCCTGCGCGGGCCACGCGGTGGTTTGATTTTGTCCAAGGGGCAGGACGAAGCCTTCTACAAGAAGCTCGATTCCGCTGTGTTTCCCGGCGTGCAGGGCGGGCCGCTGATGCACCAGATCGCGGCCAAGGCCGTGGCGTTCAAGGAAGCGCTTTCGCCTGAGTTCAGCATCTACCAGACCCAAGTGGTCATCAACGCCCGGGCCATGGCCGGGGTGTTGCAAAAGCGCGGGTACAAGATCGTCTCGGGCGGCACCGACAACCACATGATGCTGATCGACCTGTCCGACAAGCCCTACACCGGCAAGGACGCCGACGCGGCCCTGAGCAGTGCCTATATCACCGCCAACAAAAACTCGGTGCCGAATGACCCGCGCTCACCGTTTGTGACATCCGGCCTTCGTATCGGTACCCCGGCGGTGACCACCCGCGGGTTTGGTGTGGAGGCCTGCGAGCAAGTGGCCGGCTGGTTGTGCGACGTACTGGACGCCCTGGAAAACGGAACCAGCGACAAGGTCGGGCACCACGTACGCGAACAAGTTGTCGCGCTGTGCCGTCGTTTTCCGGTCTATCGCTGAGTCTGGCCCGGCCATTGCCTGATCGGGTGGTGGCCGGGTATTCAACTGTTTTATCAGGCGATTCCCTTGGCCGCCCCCGCGTGCCATTGACCAGGCAATTGCTCGCAATCCTCGACTTGTACACTCGCGGATTGGGGTTCGCCAACGTGCGTGCATTCCGCCACAACTGATCCAGTGCCTTGTTGCTCCCCGTGGCACTCGCCCCAAACGCATCGAACAATGGCGTCGTCGCCTTAAGATCACCAGCTTTCGCGCTCTTGTGTAGGAAACTGAATTCCTGTCTCCAGTAATGCATTTATTTCTTTCAAGAAATCCGCAATAAAATCCGCTAACTACCTCTACTTCAGAAATCTCCTACGTAACGCTAGGCTATGTAATTAGAGGCTTTGAGCGTACTCTTGAATCCGCAATAAAATCCGCGGTTCTGGAGATGCAATGAGCACTGAGTCGACTATTGGGACCCACTGGCTTGAGCCGCTGATGCCGGTATTTCCGAGTGAAATATTGCAGTTGGCTGAGCAGGTGCCGTTCCAGGCAGGAAAGCTCAGTGCAATGGTCGCTCCGCCAATGTTGCAACGCGTAGGCGGTTTGCTGCGCGTGACCAGCAGCTTCTACAGTAACTTGATCGAAGGCCAGTTCACTGAGCCGGTGACACTCGCTCCGACTGCTCCCAAACGCCATCGCAAGGAGCTGACAGAGCTTGCAATGACCCACATCGTTACTCAGCAGGCCTTTGAAAGAATGTTGGCTGTGTATAAGGATCTAACCTGGGAAACGATGTTCAGCCCTGCATTTGTTGCGCGCCTGCACAGACGTCTTTTCCATTGTGCCAGTGATGAACAGTTGGGCCTGAGCGACGGTACTCGGTTGGTGCCAGGGCAATTGCGTGATATTGCGAGTCGAGAGGTTCTGGTCGGTAATCACGCAGCACCACCGAGCCAATCCGTCGGCCCCATGTTGACCCGTATGCAGCAGGTTTACGGTCGACTACCGGATGCGCGGAGCCGGTTACTTTCCGTCATGGCTTATCACCATCGCTTGGCATGGGTGCATCCTTTCGTCGATGGAAACGGCCGCACAGTCAGACTGCTCACTCACCTGCAGTTGCAAAAGCTGGGGTTGGTTTCGCCGCTATGGTCTTTATCTCGTGGACTGGCTCGCGAGCAGGAGACCTATTACGCACGATTGGCCAATGCTGACAAACCGAGACGAGGGGATCTGGATGGCCGTGGGCAACTGACTCAGGCAGGTTTGTTCGAGTTTGTTGGATTCATGCTGGAAACTTGCTTGGACCAGATGAAATACACCGAGCGCGCACTGAACATTTCAAACATGCGCGAGAGGCTGCATACCATTTTCGTGTGGGAAGAGCGGATCAAGAAGGCGGGGGTTAAGCCGGAAGTTGCCCGCGCACTGCATGTTCTGCTGACTCAGGGGACACTGAGCCGCGCCGACTTCAAAATATTCACCGGACTGTCTGATCGAGTGGCAACTGACCAGTTGAAAAGTCTGGTACAGCTCGGGTTGGTCGAGAGTGCAACACCAAAGGCGCGCGACCTGTATCCCGGGTTACCGATCTGGTTTGCCCAACGTCTGTTCCCTGATTTGCATCAGCGGATGACTGCAGCGGTATAGGAGTTGAGTCATGGATCGCTTTCAGGAAATGCAGGTCTTCGCCGCGGTCGCTCAAGATCAGGGCTTCTCCGCCGCCGCGCGGCGCCTCGGTTTGTCGGCTGCGAGCGTCACCCGCGCCGTTGCTGCATTGGAGCAACGAATCGGCACGCAGTTGCTGATCCGTACCACGCGCAGCGTGCACCTTAGCGAGGCAGGTCAGCGGTATCTGGAGGACTGTCGGAGAATTCTTGCCGAGGTGCAGGAAGCCGAGGATTCGGCTGCAGGCAGTCACGCCCAGCCTCGTGGGCAACTGACGGTGACGGCGCCGGTGTTGTTCGGCGAGTTGTTTGTCACACCGGTGATGGCCGGTTATCTCACGCAGTATCCGGACGTTTCGATCAACGCGTTGTTGGTCGATCGGGTGGTGAGCATGGTCGAGGAGGGGGTCGATGTGGCGGTGCGCATCGGTGAACTGCCGGACAGTAATCAGCATGCGATTCGGGTGGGTGAGGTCAGACGCGTTGTCTGTGGTTCGCCGCAATATCTGGCCGAGCATGGTCGACCGCAGCATCCTCAAGCGTTGAATGGATTGTCCGTCGTGGCCACAGCAGCCACCGGCCAGATGCGCAACTGGCCATTCCTTGAGGGTGGCCAACCGCTGATCGTGCGCCCGGAGCCGCGTCTGATAGTCACCGCCAATCAGGCGGCGATCAGTGCCGCGTGTCTAGGCCTCGGGCTGACGCGGGTGCTTTCCTATCAGGTGGCGAACAAAGTGGCGGCAGGTGAACTTGAGATCGTCCTTGCCGACTTCGAACTGCCGCCGCTGCCTATTCATGTGGTGTATCAGGGCGGGCGCAAAGCGCCGACGCGGGTGCGCAGCTTTGTTGATTTCACGGTGAACGCGCTGCGTGAGCATCCATCGCTGAAAAACGCCGCGTTATTGCATGAGATGAAATGATCGATTGCGAATGCTGGTGATTCTGTTGCTTTGCAGATAGGTGGAAGATGGCTCCCATCAGCGCTGCCAACTCCCCGGTGGTGCGATCATCCAGTGGAGTTGACCATGCAACCGATCAAGTTTTACAACTTCCCGCGTTCCGGCCACGCCCATCGGGTGGAACTGATGCTGTCGCTGCTGCAATTGCCGACCGAGACCATTCTGGTCGATCTGTCGAAGGGTGAGCACAAGCAGCCTGCGTATCTGGCAATCAACAGTTTTGGCCAGGTTCCGGCCATTGATGACAACGGCGTGGTGCTGGCTGATTCCAATGCGATTCTGGTGTATCTGGCGCAAAAGTACGGCAACGGTCGGTGGTTGCCGAGCGATCCGGTCGGTGCGGCACGGGTGCAGCGCTGGTTGTCGGTCGCGGCCGGGCCGATTGCATTTGGCCCGGCGGCAGCGCGGCTGATCACGGTGTTCGGGGCCAAACTGAACGCTGAAGAACTGATCACACGTGCCCACAACCTGCTCACGGTCATGGACACTGAGCTGGGGAAAACCGCGTATCTGGCAGTTGATGAGCCGACCATCGCCGACATTTCGGCCTACAGCTATATCGCCCACGCTCCGGAAGGCAATGTTTCGCTAGACGACTACGGCAATGTCCGCGCCTGGCTGGCCCGGGTCGAAGCGCTGCCCGGTTTCGTCGGCATGCCGCGCACCGTCGCAGGTCTGCAAACCGCAGTCTGATTCCCGCAATCCACGTTGCGCCGAGGGCGCAGGGGAGAGGTCGTGATGGAACGTTCACCGTGGCACGCTGGCGAGCAACAGTTACAGGCCCATGTCGGCGTTGCCGAACGCATGGAGGCTTTCGGGCGTAAGGTGATTCGCACCTGGATGCCGGACCAGCACCGTGAGTTCTATCAGCAACTTCCCTTCATGTTGTACGGCGCGGTCGATGCCCAGGGTCGTCCGTGGGCCAGCGTGCTTGAAGGCGCGCCGGGGTTTGCGCATTCGCCCGATGCTGAGCATCTGCGTTTCACCACGTTGCCTGCTGGAGATGATCCGGCGCAGTTGCGCAACGGCGAGCCCATCGGTTTGCTCGGGATTGAACTGCATACGCGGCGGCGCAATCGCCTCAACGGCCATGTCGGTAATCTAGGCGTTAACGGTTTCGATGTGAGCGTCGATCAAGCCTTCGGCAACTGTCCGCAATACATTCAACTGCGCCAGTTTCAGCGTGTGCCACTGAGTGATCCGCAGACGCGCCCACCTCAGCATCTCGACACCCTTGATGACGCAGCCACAGCGCTGATCGAAGGCGCCGATACGTTCTTTGTCGCCAGTTATGTCGATGTCGATGGTCAGCGTTCGGTGGACGTTTCCCATCGCGGGGGTCAGCCCGGGTTCGTGCGGGTGGAAGGCAATCGTCTGACCATCCCGGATTTTGCCGGCAATCTGCACTTCAACACCCTCGGCAATCTGTTGCTCAACCCTCTGGCGGGCTTGCTGTTCATCGACTTTTCCACAGGCGATCTGCTGCAACTCAGCGGGCGTACCGAACTCATTCTGGAAGGGCCGCAGATCGAGGCGTTTCAAGGCGCCGAACGGTTTTGGACATTCGAGGTGGAGAAACTGGTTCGCCGGCCAGCCGCGCTGGCCTTGCGCTGGCGCTTCGACGGCATGTCGCCCACCAGTCTGTTGACTGGAAACTGGGCGCAAACCGATACGCGTTTGCAGGCGCAGGCTTTGGGCAACCAATGGCGACCGCTGCGGGTGGCGAAGATCGAACGGGAAAGCCACAGCATCCGCTCGGTTTATCTGGAGCCAGACGATGGCGCCGGTTTGCCGGTGTTTCTCGCGGGCCAGCATTTGCCTGTGAGGTTTACCCTCGACGGCGAGGTGCACATCCGCACGTATAGCCTGTCGAGTGCGCCATCGGACGGTTTTTATCGGATCAGTGTGAAGCGCGAAGGACGCGTGTCGACCCATCTGCACGAGCAGATCCAGGTGGGTGATGTTGTGGAAGCGCGGGCGCCACAGGGGCATTTCACCGTGGCGCCGCTGGAGCGACGGCCCCTGGTGTTGTTGGCCGCGGGGGTTGGCATTACACCACTGCTGTCGATGCTGCGCGAGGTGGTTTATCAAGGCCTGCGCACGCGCCGGATTCGTCCGACGTGGTTGTTGCAGAGTTCACGCAGCCTGGCCGATCAACCTTTTCGCAAGGAACTGGATCGCTTGTTGGAAAGCGCTGGCGATGCGGTGCGGGTCCTGCGGTTACTCAGTCAGCCGGAAGCGGACGCGCACGAGGGCGAGGATTTCGACCGGCGCGGGCGGATCGACGGCGCGGTATTAAGGGATCTGTTGGCAGTCGAGGACTACGATCAAATCGATTTTGTGGTCTGTGGGCCCGGCGGTTTTACCCAAGGGCTGTACGACGGCTTGCGTGAGCTGGATGTGCGCGATGCGCAGATTCACGCCGAAACGTTCGGCCCTTCGACGCTCAAGCGTCGCGCCGATCCGGATGCGATTGTCATTGAACAACCGCCCGCAGCCACCACATCCGTGCCGGTGGTGTTCGAACGTTCGGCCAAGGAAGCGCGCTGGCAACCGGACGGCAGCAGTTTGCTGGAGCTGGCGGAAAGTCGCGGATTGCGCCCCGAGTTCAGTTGCCGCGGCGGTTCGTGCGGCACCTGCAAGACACGGCTGGTCAGCGGCGCAGTGAATTATCCACAGCCACCAGCCGAAGTGCCGGAGGCGGGGCATGTGCTGATTTGTTGTGCGGTGCCGGCGCAGAGTGAGCAGCCGCTGGTGCTGGACCTATAAACCGCCAATCTCCCATTCGCCATAAAAACCCTGTGGGAGCGGGCTTGCCCGCGATGGCGTCGGTAAATCCAACATCTATGTCGGCTGACATACTGCAATCGCGGGCAAGCCCGCTCCCACAGGGACAGTGGTGGATAGAGATCAGGCGTAGGACAAGGATTTTTCTTCCAGCAGCTCTTGGTACAACGCTGTCCATTTGCGGCCCATCTCATCGGCTGTGAATAACTGCCGGTAACGGGTTTCGGCCTTGGCGCCCATGGCGGCAGCGCGATCGGGGTTCTCCCACAAGGTGCGCATGGCTTCGCGAAACGCCTGTGGATGACTTGGCGGTACGACCAGCCCGGTCTCGTTGTGGATATTGATGTAGCTGGTGCCGGTACCGATCTCGCTGGAGATCATCGGTTTGCCGTACATTGCGCCCTCGAGCAGCGAGATGCCGAACGCTTCCGAGCGTAGATGCGATGGGAAAACAATGGCGTAGCTCAATTGCAGCAGCGCGACTTTGTCTTCATCCCCCAGGCGCCCAAGGAAGTGAATGTTGCGCAGGCCCAACGCGGCGGCCTGGGCGTGCAGCGCTTGCTCCAGCGGACCCGCGCCGACGATGACCACCGGATAATCCACGTCTTTCATGGCATCCAGCAGGATGTGCAGGCCTTTGTAATAGCGCATGACCCCGACGAAGAGGAAAAACTTATCCCCAAGCTGCTGGCGCCAACGGTTGATTCGTTCGCGATCAGGCTGTGGATAACCCGCCTTGTTCAAGCCATAGGGAATCACTCGGGTCTTGTCTTGAAACTGTTGCAGCACATCACTGGTGTGCAGGTAATTCGGCGACGCCGCGACAATCCGGTCGGCGCTGGCGAGAAAGCGGTTCATCAGCGGCCGATAGAGTTTGAGCAGATGCTTCTGGCGGATGATGTCGGAGTGGTAGGTGACCACGCTCGGTTTGTTCATGCCGCTGGCGAAATGCACCAGGTCCATGAACGGCCACGGGAAGTGATAGTTGACCACGTCGGCCTCGGCCGCCATCTCGCGAAACTGTTTGAACACGCTCCAGGAAAATCCCGTGGAGGCGAACTGTATATCGAGTTTTGCCCGATGCACTTCGTGTTGACCCAGCTTCACCACGGGTGGATTCGGATCAGCACTGAGGGTCAGCACCTGCCCATCGATGCCATGCTGGGCGCCGCTTTCGCACAGTTGGAAAATCACTTGTTCGATGCCGCCGACCGAGTCAGGCAGGTACGTCTTGAAGAAATGAAGCACTCGCATTTCAACCTCCCATGGCCTGGCGGTAGGCTCCGGCCGTGGCCTGTGCGCAACGCTGCCAGGAAAAAAACCGCGCCTGCTGCAAGCCGGCTTCTCGGCATGCCTGCCAATGTGTTTGATCGTCGATCAGTCGGCTCATCGCATCGCGCAAGCCGTTTGCATCGTCGGCGTCGATATAGTTGCCGGCAGCACCCGCCACTTCCGGCATGGCCGAAGAGCGAGTGACCACCACCGGCGTGCCGCTGGCCATCGCCTCCAGTACCGGCAGGCCGAAGCCTTCATACAGCGAAGGAAAAATCAGTGCCCGAGCGCCGGCCAGCAGTTGCGCCACTTGTTCATCAGGCAGGTAGCCGAGCAGGCAAACATTTCCACTGGCCAACGCCTGGCGCAGCTCGTCACTGAACTGCTCACGCTGCCAACCGGCCATGCCGACGATCAACAGCGGAAAGCGTTCGCGCACCGCTTCCGGCAGCAGGGCATGGGCGCGCAACGCCAGGCTCAGGTTCTTGCGTGGCTCCAGCGTGCCGACACACAGGAAATACTCGCGAGCCTGCACGGCATGCGCCTTGAGTACCGCGCTGATCGTGTGGGCTTCGCGTGGATGAAACCGCTCGGCGACGCCCAGTGGCGCCACCACAAAACGCTCGGCGGGCAGTCCGAAATAGTCTTGCGCCTCGTCGGCAATCGCCTGTGAGTCGGTCAGAATCACCTGCGCTTGCTCGACGCCAAGGGCCAGCCGACGTTCGATTTCCCTGAGCCGAGCCGACGGCTGAGTCTCGGGAAAATGCAGATGCGTCAGATCGTGCAGGGTGATCACCGTCGGGCCGTCGAAAGCCAGGGGCCACAGACTGGGCTCGTGATACAGGTCGATGCCTTGCGCGCGGCCCTGATCGAAGCGCTTTTGCTCCATCCAGCGCCGTGCCTGATAGGCTCCGGGAATCTGCCGCAGCAGTGGCGTCAAACGCGAATAGCCGGGCATTGCCGCTTCCGGTAGCGCCGAACTCCAGCCCCAGCCATGAAACAGCCTCATTTCGACGTCGGGTTCGCTGCGCAAGGCGTTGACCAGTTCGGCGACGTAGTGGCCGATGCCGGTGCGCGGCGCCTGTAGAATCCGGGCGTTAAGAGCAATGCGCATGCTGGCTCTCCGGGGTTGCCGGCGAAGGATGCAAATTGCGCTCGATGCGTTCAACCAGTTGCGCACTCGCTTCACGCCAGCTCAGCCAGCGCCACTGTTCCAGGCTCAGCGGTGCTGGAAAGACCTGGCTGCGTTCCATGTCGGTGATCAACTGGGTCAGGCTCTGCGGGTTGGCCAGGTCGAAATACGCCATGTAATCGCCGCCGATCTCGCGAAACACCGGGATATCACTGGCCATCGCCGGTAAACCGCGTTGCATCGCTTCCACCAGTGGCAGGCCGAACCCTTCGACGTAGGAAGGGAACACCAGCGCCGTCGCATGGGAGTAGGCGTGTTCGAGGCTTTTGTCCGAGAGTGTGTTGTACATGAACAGGCGGCGGTTCAACTCGGGATGCCGGCGGATGCGTTCGATCAACGCTTCGCACTTCCAGCCGATTTTGCCGACGATGCATAACCGCGCTTTGGACCCCGTGGCCCAGGCGCGCTCGAAGGCGTCGAGCAGGTAAGCGTGGTTTTTGCGCGGCTCGATGGTGCTGACCATGAGGAACACCGGCTCCGCTGTTTTGAACATGTGCAGCAAGCCTTGATCGACCTTGGTATCGGCGTCGCTCAAGTCCAGTTCCGAGCCGAGGTGGAAATAATCGAACCAGCGCTGTGCGACCTGTTGCGAACCGATGCGCCGCAGCATTTCCTCACGCACCTGATCGCGGATGGTCGTCGAAATTGCCACGTAGCCGTCCGCTGTGCGGGCGATCCAGTCGAACCAGTCGTTGAACACGTTGACCAATCCGGCATCGCAGAACTGCGGATGGGTCAGTGGGATCAGGTCATAGATCACCGAAACGATACCGACCCCGTCACGCTTGAGTTGCTCGGCCAGAGGGAAAAAATTGGCGTGCCAGGACGAGTCCAGCAGTACCAGTTGATCGCCGGCCCGATGCTGTAACGGCACGCAGCGCTCGGGAATCTGCTTGCCCTTGAGGGCTCGCTCCAGCAAGCGCATCGGCAGGCTGAAACAGGCGAAAGCGCTCAGCCGGCAACCGACGTACAACACGCGGCGAGCGAAATGCGACTGGCTGAACGGACGGCGGCGCTCCAATGCACGGTGGCGCAACCAGAAGGCATTGGCCCATTGCTCGAGTTTCACCCGCAGGCCGATCAGATCCAGCTTCGGCGATTTAAGTGGTGCCAGGCTCTTAACCTGATAAAGACCACCACCGATCATCACCACCGGAATGCATTCAACGTTCTCGTCGGCGGCCGGCAATTGCTGGATGACGTTGCGGACCACGCGCTGAATGCCCGAGTTGGCGCTTGGGTGTTCGAAGACGTAAGTGCATTCCACCAACAATCGCGTCATCGCGAGATCTCCGTATCAGGCGTTGGTGAGAGGTTGCCACTGGAGCGAGTGATTTCAGTGTGCGCTTGCAGCCAGGCGCAGCCGACGAAGTCTTCCTGACGGTTGTTGATCACATGGAAGATCAAGCCGTAGTCGCGCCACTCGAAGTTGCGATCCAGGTGCGAATCCAGCCGCGACAGGCTCAGCGCCACCGAATAGCTGCCCTTGCCCAGGCGCATGTCAAAGGCGAAGCGGAACGTTACGCGATCACCGGCACTGAGCTCGACGACCGGTTTGTCGAGGCGATGGGTATTGATCCCGTAAATCGCCTGGCCCAGGCGATCCTTGATCATGAAGCCGAGAATCAGCCGTTCGATGTCTTGCCGTACTTCTGTCTGAACTTCCAGCACCACGGGTTGGCCGACTTCCGCCACTTCGAGGCTGCGCCCCTGCGCATCGAGCAGGCGCACGCTGATGATTGCGGCTTCGCCGGTGCCGGAAATGGTTTGCACCTGGCCGTTGGCGAGCATTTCCTGACGGACGATCTGGCCTTCACGCTGGGCGAGCATGGCGTTGTAGTAGTCCATGACTTCTTCGGGCTTGCCGCGCATGGCCAGGCGCCCGTTTTCCAGAAGGATCGCGGTATCGCAGATCGACTGGATGGCCGAGCGGTCGTGGGAAACAATCAGCAGCGTGGTGCCGGCCTTGCGGAAACTGCGGATGCGCTCGAAGCTTTTGTGCTGGAAATAGGCATCGCCGACCGACAGCGCTTCGTCGACGATCAGGATGTCCGGGCGCCGCGCAGTGGCGACACTGAACGCCAGACGCATCTGCATGCCGCTGGAGTAGGTGCGCACCGGCTGATCGATGGCTTCGCCGATTTCGGCAAAACTTTCGATTTGCGGCATTAACGCGTCGATCTCTTCGACCTGCATCCCCAGCAACTGACCGGCCATGAAAGCGTTCTGGCGACCGGTAAAGTCGGGGTGGAAACCCATGCCCAGTTCCAGCAGCGCGGCGACACGACCTTGCAACTGGATCTGTCCGCAGGTCGGTTGAGTGGTGCCGGTGATCATCTTCAGCAGAGTACTTTTGCCCGCGCCGTTGACGCCGACAATGCCTACGGCTTCGCCCGGCTGAATCTCGAAGTCAACGTCCTGCAAGACCCAGTGCAAGTGATGCCGGGGCCGGGAAAACGGCACCAGCCATTCAAACAACCGGCTCCAGCGATTGGGGTACTGTTTGTAAGCCTTGGCCAGGCCACTGACGCGTATGTGCCCCATCAGAGTTCATCCACCATTTCACCCACCCGTTGGCGGAACAGGTGCAGCGCCATGGCGCAGAGCACGAGTCCGATGATCAGCAACGGCGTCAGGGAGGACCAGTCCGGCCATTGGTTGTAGAGGAATACATTCTGGTAACTGTTCATCAACGCCGTCATCGGGTTGAGGCTGATCACGTGCTGGATGCCTGGCGGCAGGATCGACAGCGGATACACGATCGGTGTCAGCCAGAACCAGAATTGCAGGCAGATGCCGAACATTTGTCCGACATCGCGAAAGAACACATTGAGAATGCCCAGCAGCATGCCGAGTCCGGCGGCGAAGACCACTTGCAGAATCAACAGGGGTATCAGCGCCAGCAAGGCCATGCCGGGCAGGCGTCCGCTGATCAGCAGAAAGCCGAAAAACAGCCCCAGAATAATCGCGAAGTTAATGCCGGCATTGAGTAGCGCAATCACGGGCAGGCAAATGCGCGGGAAGCTGATTTTTTTCAGCAGGTTGGCGTTTTCCAGAAACATGCTCTGGCTGCGCGTAGTGATTTCTGCGAACAGCCCCCACGTCAGCAGGCCGGCGCACAGGTAGACGCTGTAGGCCAGGCCATCGTCCACCCCTGGCAGACGTGCGCGCATGATCTGGGAAAAGATCACCGTGTAGACGATGATCATCGACAGCGGATTGAGTACGGTCCACAGCGCACCAAACAGCGAGTTGCGATACCGCGCTTGAAACTCTCGCTTGACGCTACCGAGGATGAATCCACGGTAGCTGCGCAGCGAGCGGTACAGGGAAAGCAGCATTCAAACCGTCCTGCCGTATTGGTCTTCGAAGCGGACGATGTCGTCCTCTCCCAGGTATTCGCCGCTTTGCACTTCGATGATCACCAGGTCGATCACGCCGGGGTTTTCCAGGCGATGTTTGTGGCCGGCGGCAATGAACGTCGATTCATTCTTGGCCACGAGATGGGTGCCGTCGCCATTGTTGGTGACCTTGGCCATGCCTTCGACCACCACCCAGTGTTCGTTGCGGTGATGGTGCATTTGCAGGGACAGCTTGGCGCCGGGTTTGACCACGATGCGCTTGATCTTGAAGCGCGGACCTTCCTCGAGCACGGTGTAGGTGCCCCAGGGGCGGCTGACCGTACGATGCAGGCGATAGGCTTCGTGGGATTTGTCCTTGAGTTGCTTGGCGACGCGCCGTACATCCTGCGCGCGGTCCGCGTGGGCAATCAGCACGGCATCGGCGGTGTCGACCACGATCAGGTTATCCACGCCCACGGCGGCCACCAGCCGACCTTCGCTCTGGACGAAGTTGTCGTGGCTGTCGATGAAAATCGCTTCGCCGTTGGCGCGGTTGTTGTCGGCATCGGCTGGCACCAGGGCAGCGACGGCGTTCCACGAACCGATGTCACTCCAGTCAAAACCGGCGGGCACCACCACGACTTTCTCCGAGCGCTCCAGCAGCGCGTAGTCGATGGAGATGTCGGTAATTTCAGCGAACAGCGCCGGCGACAATTCCTGTTGCAGGCAGCCAACGGTTTCTACGGGGGCACTGGCCGCCATGCAGGCGCGGGTCTGTTCCAGAAGCTCGGGAGCGTGCCGTTGCAGTTCGGCAATCACCGTCGCGGTGGTGAAGCAGAACATGCCCGAGTTCCACAGGAAGTTGCCGCTCTCCAGATAATGCGTGGCGGTTTGCAGGTCGGGTTTTTCCACGAAGCGCTGCACTTTGGCCGCGCCTTTGGCGTCCAGTGGCGCACCGGTTTCGATGTAGCCGAAGCCGGTTTCCGGACCTGTCGGGATCACGCCGAAGGTCACCAGATAACCGTCTTTCGCCAGATTGACCGCGTGCTCGACCGCACTTTTCAGCGCGCCTTGATTGACGATCAAGTGGTCGGCCGGCATCACCACCATGATCGCGTCATCGCCATGCAAGGCTTGCAGCGACAGCGCCGCTGCGGCGATGGCCGGTGCGGTGTTACGCCCGGTCGGCTCCAGCAGGAAGTGCCCGCGATGGCGCGACAGGTGGGCGGCGCAGTAGTGATCCTTGCTCTGGAAGTAGTACTCGCGGTTGGTCACCGTGACAATGTCGCCCCAACCGTCTAGCAACGCTGCCGCACGCTGGTACGTCTTGCCCAGTAGCGACTCGCCGTCGGGCAGGGTCATGAACGGCTTGGGATGGCCCTCGCGGGACACCGGCCACAAACGGGTGCCGGCACCGCCGGACAGAATCACGGGGATCAGCATGGCCTACTCCTTGGCGACGCGTTTCATGTCCGCATCCATCATCATGCGGATCAAGGTATCCAGGTCGGTTTTCGGCTTCCAGCCCAGCACGCGCTGAGCCTTGGCCGGATTGCCGAGCAGCACTTCGACTTCGGCCGGACGGAAAAACGCCGGGTCGATCTTCACGTAATCACGGTAGTTGAGGCCGACGTGATCGAAGGCGATGCGGCACATTTCGCGCACCGTGGTGGTGACACCGGTGGCGACCACAAAATCGTCGGGCTTGTCCTGTTGCAGCATCAGCCACATGGCTTCGACATAATCGCCGGCAAAACCCCAGTCGCGTTTGGCGTCGATGTTGCCCAGGCTCAGCTCCTGCTGTTTGCCTTGCTTGATACGGGCGGCGGCGTCGGTGACCTTGCGCGTGACGAACTCGATACCGCGCAGCGGTGATTCATGGTTGAACAGGATGCCGCTGCTGGCGTGCAGGTTGAAGCTTTCGCGGTAGTTGACGGTGATCCAGTGACCGTACAACTTGGCCACGCCGTACGGGCTGCGCGGGTAGAACGGCGTGTTCTCGTCCTGCTGCTCAGCCTGGATCAGACCGAACATTTCGCTGGTCGAGGCCTGATAGAACCGTGTGTGCGGACTGAACTGGCGGATCGCTTCGAGCAAGTGAGTGACGCCCAGGCCATCGACGATGCCGGTGGTCACCGGCTGATCCCAGGAAGCGGCAACGAAGCTTTGCGCCGCCAGGTTGTACACCTCGTCCGGGGTCGACTTGATCACGGCGCGCTGTACGGAGCAGGCGTCGGCCATGTCACCGTCCAGGTAGACGATGTCGGCCTCGACGCCCATCTCGCGCAGGCGCCAGCGTGAATCGCTGCTGCGCCGAGCCACAAAGCCGTAAACCTTGTAACCCTTGTCGAGTAACAGTTTGGCCAGGTACGCGCCATCCTGGCCGGTGATGCCTGTAATCAATGCACTTTTTGTCATTCTTGTCGTACTCGCTTCTCCCAGTCGGACAGGATCGCCCGCAGGGATTGTTGTGTGGTGATGTCTGGCGCCCATCCGGTGGCTGTGGCCAGTTTGGCGTGGCTGCCGCAAACGCGGCGTTGATCGGCACGCCGCATGCGCGCCGGATCCTGAACCAGTTGCAGCTCGACTTCGGCCAGATCTGCCAATTGCTCGATCAGGCTGCGGATACTTTGCTCGCGCCCCGAGCAGATGTTGTAAACCTGCCCCGGTTGGCCTTTTTCAAGCAGTGCGAAGTAGGCCGAAATCACGTCGCCGACATCAAGGAAGTCGCGGCTCACGTCGATGTCGCCGACTTCCAGCTGTGGCGCTTGCAGGCCTTGTTTGATGCGACTGATCTGGCGGGCGGCACTGGCGATGACGAAGCTGTCTTTCTGCCCGGGGCCGATGTGATTGAATGGCCGCGCTACCAGCACCGGCCACTGTTCGCTCATGCCCCATTGCAGACTGAGGAACTCCGCCGAGAGTTTGCTCACCGCATAAGGGTTGCGCGGGCAGGGCGGTTGCAGTTCGGTGATCGGCAGAGCGCTTTCGCCGACCTGGCCGTAGACGTCGCCGGAGCTGACGTACAGGAACGTGCCAGCAAAGCCGCGCGCCTTGAGGGCTTGCAACAGGTTGAGGGTGCCGAGGAGATTGATGTCGAGTGTGCGCGCCGGATCGCGAAAGGCTTCGGGGACGAACGTCTGCCCGGCCAGATGGATGACCGCGTCGGGTACTTGAGGCCAGAGATCGACAAGACTGCCCGCGTCCGTCAGATCGTAGGGCGTTGCGGCAGGCAAAAGCTCCCACGACGAATCGGGTAGCGCCAATCGTGACTGAATATGTTGTCCCACGAAGCCACTGAGGCCCGTGATGAACAGACGTTTTTTCAAACCGCGACCCCTTGGTCTTGAACTTGCGCCACTTTCCCACAGGCTTTAAGGAGAAGTCTGTCAGACCGGTAGAAAAAACCGGCAGGACGACGGGCGAAGTCAGTTGTTGTAGTTGTTTGATGCCAATCTGTGCCAATTGCGCGGCAATTTCAACAGGCAAACCGTGACTGGTCAGTTCTCGTTAGCGTAGTCAGATTATTCTCCTCGTGCGGTTCACGAATCCTCGACGGATGTGTTTAGAATGCCCTTCGTCGCGATGCCCCAAAGTTCACCGTGGGTGTTGCGCAACAGGGTGAAACCAACCACTAAAACAAGAACGAAGACGTGCCTGTAGATGAAGCTCAAGCCCCGGTGATGCCGACTTGATCCGACGTCGGGCCGTCATAGCATGAAGCGGTCGGGATGGCTGCTTCATCGTGGGATGCCATGAATTTCATTCTTTACTCGGACGTCAACGACAGTTCCATCAGCCAGAGTCTCGGGCGTCCCGAATACAGTTACTACTTCGTGCTCAAGGCTTATCGGCCGGTGCTGGAAAGCCTTGGCCGCGTGCATGTGGTGGCGTCGGTCGACGAGGTCGATCCGCTGCACCGGCAGTTGAGCGAGGCCGGTCAGGAATGCCTGTTCCTTTCGTTTACGCCACCGCACAAAACCCCGATCGATCTGCAGTGCCCGATGGTTTGCGTGATTGCCTGGGAGTATGACTCGATCCCGTCCGAGTGCTGCGACGACGATCCTCGTCAGGACTGGAGCCAGACCCTGGCACGTCATGGCCGGGTGATTACCTTGTCCACTCATACCGCGCGGGCGATCCGCCGGACTTTGGGTGAAGACTTCCCCGTGTTGGTGCTGCCCACACCGTTGTGGGAGCGCTTTGCGCACGTGCGCAGAGACTATCCAAGTGTCCCGGTTAACCCGGGCACCACGCTGCAGATCAAGGGCTGCATCATCGACAGCCGCGCGCTGGGGCTGTCCGCCGATGGCTTGATCGCGCCGATATTCAATGAGCAGGAGCTGGAAACTCGCGGCCTGGTGGAACCAGAACCGGAACCGGAACCGGAACCCCAACCCGAAGCACCTGTGCCACTGACCTTGCGCCGACGCGTATTCATTTCCAAACACTACTTGCGCGAAAGCTACCGGGCGCTGACGGCGCCTGCCGAACACCCACCGTTGTTTTTACTCAAGCACAACCTGCTGATGTGGTATCGCGAAGCCGTGTGCGATGTGGTGCCGGGCGCCATCCGCCAGCAACTGACCAAATTGCGCACGCCGCCCCCGCCAGCAGCACCCTTGCCGGTGCCCACCACCGTGAGCGAGGCGATGCAACCTGACGCGCATCCGCCAGCGGCGTTGCCCGACACCAGCGAGCAAGTACAGATCGACGTCAGTGGCGTGGTCTATGTCAGCGTGTTCAATCCCGCCGACGGTCGCAAGAACTGGCATCACCTGATCACCGCTTTCTGCTGGGCCATGCGTGACAACGAAGACGCCACGCTGGTGTTGAAAATCACCCAGAACGACTTGTCGAGCTACTACGTTCACTTGATCACCTTGCTCTCGCAACTCTCGCCGTTTGCCTGTCGGGTGGTGGTCATGCACGGCTATCTGGACGACGAGGAGTTCGCCAGGCTTTACGGTGCCGCGAGTTTCTACGTCAACGCTTCGCGCTGCGAAGGTTTGTGCCTGCCGTTGATGGAATTCATGTCCTGCGCCAAACCGGTGATTGCCCCGAATCACACGGCGATGCACGACTATATCGATGAGCGGGTCGGATTCGTCGTCAAGTCCAGCCATGAGCCGACGATCTGGCCGGAGGATGTGCGCATCCTCTACCGCACCCTGCGCCATCGCCCGGACTGGGGCTCGTTGAAAGCTGCTTATGAGGACAGTTACGCCATGGCCAAAAACCATCCGGATGGGTATCAGGCGATGGCCGCGGCAGCCAATGAGCGCATGCGCGATTACTGCGGCTTTGCCCCGGTTCAGCAGCGCGTGATGCAGTTTTTCGGGCTCAAGGCGCAGGGTGAAACCACGCCGCTGACAGCCGAGCCGAGGTCTGCCTCATGTTGATCATCATTCATTCGGAAACCAACAAGAGCAACATCCAGCAAAACCTCGGACGGCCCGAGTACAGCTACTACTTTGTGCTCAAGGAATTCCGCCCGGTGCTGGAGCGCATTGGTCAGGTCATCGAAGTCAGCAACCCCGACGAACTGGTGGATCGTCTGTATTTCGACTGTCTGAGCCGGGGTGAAGAGTGCGTCTATCTGTCGTTCTCGCCGCCGCACCGCACGCCGATTCATTACGCCTGCCCGACCATCCCGGTGTTTGCCTGGGAGTTCAGCACCATTCCCACCGAGAGCTGGCAGGGCGAACCGCGCCACGACTGGCGTGTGGTGCTTGAAGCCTGTGGCCGGGCGATTACCCATTCGACATTCACGGTCAATACCGTGCGCGATGTGATGGGCGACGACTATCCGGTCTGTGCGATCCCCGCGCCGGTGTGGGATCGCTTCGCCGCACGCGGTGAGCACCTGGAACGACGCCCCGTGGTCGAGCCGGTCACGCTGAACCTGCGTGGGCTGCTGATCGACAGTCGCACCGTCGACCTGCGGCCTTACGGGCCACCCGGACGCTGCGAAGGCACCCCGATGTCCTTTGCCGCGCCGGCGCAGGATTGCCCGTTGCAGCTCGAAGGCGTGGTCTACACCTCGGTGTTCAACCCTTACGACGGGCGCAAGAACTGGCAGGACATGATCAGCGCGTTCTGCACGACGTTCCGCGACACTGCCGATGCGACGCTGGTGCTGAAACTCACGCACCACGACATCGCCAATGCGCTCACCGACATGCTCCACCACTTGTACAAGAACCAGGCCTACCAATGCCGGATCGTGCTGATTCACGGCTATCTGGCGGACGGTGATTACGAACGGCTGGTGCAAGCCACCAGCTACGTGGTCAACAGTTCCTATGGTGAAGGTCAGTGCCTGCCGCTGATGGAATTCATGTCATGCGGCAAACCGGCCATCGCGCCGCTGAACACGGCGATGGCCGACTACGTGAACAGCGACAACGCGTTTATCGTCGACTTCACCGAAGAGCTGACGGCCTGGCCGCATGACCCACGCGCTGCCTACCGCACGATGCGTTACATGACCCACTGGGATTCGCTGTGTGCGGCCTATCGCGCCAGTTATGAGGTGGCGAAAACCGATGAGCCGCGTTACGCCGCGATGTCGGCCGAAGCCGTGCACAGCCTGCAACGGTTTTGTAGCCAGGCCACCGCCGAACAGCGTTTACGGACATTTTTTGCCCAGCGCTCAGCCACTGCCGGGGCGGCATCCGTGGAAGCCTCGGGCGCATGATCCGGCGTCTGCTCGCCCGCTTTCGCCCGGTACCTGTAGCGGTCTCCTTGCCAGAGCCCACGCCGGCTCCGCGCGATACGGTGTCGCCGCGCGACGTCGGTTTGCGTGACGCCGTCCTCGACGGTTGGTTTTTGGGTGACAGCGGCGAGTTGCTCAAGGGCTTTGCAATCACGGCTGACGATACGTTGCTCGATGTAGGTTGCGGCGAAGGTGTAGCGACACTGTTTGCGGTCCGCCAAGGCGCCTCGGTGATCTTCACCGACAGTGAACTGGACAAGGTGCGCGACCTTGCTCGTCAGGTCGAAGCGCAAAGCCGCCAGGCGAATCTCGGGCTGGTCAGCAACAGTTTGCCGTTGCCGCTGGCCGATGGTTGCGCGAGCAAAGTGGTGTGCATGGAAGTGCTGGAGCATATCGACCAGCCTGAGCCGTTCATGGCCGAACTGGTGCGCATGGGCCGTCCCGGCGCGCAATACCTGCTCAGCGTGCCGGCGCCGATTGGCGAACACCTGCAAAAAGGCATTGCTCCGGCCAGTTACTACCAGTCACCCAATCATGTGCAGATTTATACCGCGGAGCGCTTCGCCGCGTTGGTAGAGGACGCAGGCCTGGTGATCGAGCATCGTCAGGCCAATGGTTTTTTCTGGGTGATGGGCATGATCTTTTTCTGGGCCGGCGAACGTGCAGCCGGTCGGGATCCTGCCGGTGCGGTACGGGATCGAATCCAGGAGCCGTTCATGCCATTGATGGAGAGCTGGGCCAGAACCTGGCAGGACTTGCTCGATCAACCCGAAGGCCTGGCCATCAAGCAGACGCTTGACCGTTTCATGCCCAAGAGTCAGGTGATCATCGCCCGCAAACCGCTGGACGCCGGAGAGACGCCATGAGCGGCGAACCGATCATGAACATCAATTTTGGAGCCACCTCATGCTGAGCTTTTTGAGAAAACTCACAGCGGCGACCCCCGCCCCGGTTGCTGCGCCCGTCGCTGCGGTCACGCCGGTCGCCGAGAAGGTCGATCCGTTCATGCTTGGTCTGCACGATGCCCAGCTCAGTGGCTGGTTCAACGAGGAGACGGGCGAGCTCTATAAAGGCTTCCCGGTGTCGGCGGATGACATCGTGATCGATGTCGGCTGCGGTGACGGCGGCAACATGCAGTTTTGTGGCAGGCGTGGGGCCGGGCTCATTGTCGCCGACATTGACGGCGACAAGATCGAACAGGCCCGCCAGCGTTTGAGCGAAACCCCGGCTCGCAGTGTCGAGTGTCACGTCACCGATGGCAATCCACTGCCGATTGCCGATGCCACCGCCACCCGCGTGGTCTCCACCGAAGTCCTCGAGCATGTCGACGATCCGGCGCAGTTCCTCGCCGAACTGGTGCGCGTCGGCCAGTCGGGGGCGTTGTATCTGTTGAGCGTGCCGCACCCGAGCTCCGAAGACCTGCAAAAAGACATTGCTGCACCGGCGTATTACGAGAAGCCCAATCACATACGCATCATCAGCGAAGAACAGTTCAAGACCATGGTCAGTGATGCCGGCCTTGAGGTCATCAGCCACAGTCAGTACGGCTTTTACTGGTCGATGTGGATGCTGCTGTTCTGGGAGGCGAAGGTCGACCTGAGCAACCCCGATCACCCGTTGCTCAACCACTGGGCCAATACCTGGCAAGCCTTGCTCTCGTCACCCCGCGGTGCGCAGATCAAAGATGCCCTGGAAACGGTGGTGGCGAAAAGTCAGGTGATCATTGCCCGCAAGCCTTGAGCCGCTTACCTCAAGGTCATCGCTGGATCTCACTGTAGGCGCTGTGATCTTTTGATCTGATTTCCAAAAATCATCATCAAAAGATCGCAGCCTCGTTTCACTCGACAGCTCCTGCAGGATGTTGTGTACCCTGCATTTTTCGTCGGCAGGGATTAGCGACTTCATGCGGTTTGGTTATTCGATTCTGATCACGTTGCTGTTACTTGTGGGGTGCGATCAGCAGACCGCAGCGCCACTCGATCAGCAACTCTATGTCTGGCAACGCCAATGGACGCCCGCCCATAAGGCGGCATTGCGCGACAGCCGAAGTGATTTTTCCACCCTGCGCGTGTTGGCGTTGCAGGCCTTCCCCCATGAAGGATGGCGCCGGGCGCGCATCGACGCGCCGCTGCTGAAGAACGATGGTCGTCCGTTGATCGCGGTGATTCGTCTCGACGGCCAACTCCAGGCGCTGGATCAGCAACAGGTCACGGCGCAGATTCTTCAGGTCGTTGCAGATTGGCAGGCGCAGGGGCTAACTCTGAGCGGCGTAGAGATCGACCACGACGCCGGCAACTCGCGGCTGCCGGCCTACGCACAATTCCTCACTCATCTGCGCTCCGCGTTGCCGACGACGTTGCCGCTGAGCATCACTGCGCTGCCGGCGTGGCTCGACAGTTCGCAGCTGCCTGCGCTGCTGGCCACGGTCGACAGCAGCGTGCTGCAAGTGCATGCGGTCAGCGATCCGCGGCGAGGCTTGTTTGATCCTGATCAAGCGTTGAAGTGGGCCAAGGCGTGGGCGCGGCTTACCGACAAACCGTTCTATCTGGCGCTACCGGCCTATGGCGTGGCGCTGTTGCCGGATGTCGGCGGCGCACCGGTTGTGGAAAGCGAGGTTCAGCTTGAACGTGGCGGAGAGCGCCGCGAATTGCTGGCCGATCCGCTGCAACTGAACCGACTGGGTAAAACGCTGCGTGACGATCCGCCACCACATCTGGCCGGCCTGATCTGGTTTCGCCTGCCGCTGGCCAACGACCGTCGCGCCTGGAGTTTGACCACGCTAGGCGCCGTAGCGCGGGGCGATACGCTGCACAGCCAACTCGACGTGACGTTCAGCGAGCAGAGCGGCCTCTACGACATCAAGCTCAACAACACCGGCAACCTCGACAGCGCCTGGCCCGCACAGATCACCCTGAAGGCCCGGGATTGCGAAGGCGCTGACGCGCTCGCCGGTTACTCGTTGCAACAAAGCCCGGATCTGCTTACCTTCACCCGCCTTCGCGACGGCCGATTGCCAGCGAACGGGCAGCGCGCCATTGGTTGGGCGCGTTGCGCAAATATTGATCAAGGAGGTTCGCATGTTGACCCGTAACTGGCCCCGCCATCTGCTCTGCCTGAGCCTCAGCCTGCCGCTGGGTTCGGCGTTGGCCTGCGGCCCGGACTTCCCGATGCGCCTGCTCGATAATCGCGGGCAGACGATGGCGGAGCTGCCGGAGGGCAACTTCAACTTTGAGCTGAGTCGCCTAGGTAAAACCATCGCCGGGCTGAAGAGCGTCACCGCCGCGACCTACAACCCGAACGAATCCTATGCGGAGTCGACTGAAACGGTCGAACAGCGTGAAAAGGCCGAGCAGGTCGGGCTCAAGCCAGCACAACAGGCGCTGGTGAAACAGCTGCGCGGTTTGACGGATGCGCGTCAGGTCGAGGCGCAGGGTGCCAGTCTGCCAGCGGAGATTCGTCTTTACGTGGCAGGCGCGGTGGCGTTCGCAACAGGCAATCATCAGCTGGCGGTTGAGTATTTCGACAGGCTGCTGGCGCTGCCGGCGGATCAGCGCTCCTTGCGCAGCACGTGGGCCGCGTACTCCCTGGGGCGCGCCTGGTTTGCCATCAGCACCGAGGCGAACAATGGGGTCGAGACACTGGAAAAATCGCGGGAAGCATTTCGTCAGACTCGCCAACTGAGCATCGACGGTTTCAGCGATCCGCTGGAGCTCGGCGTCGCCAGCCTCGGGGAAGAAGCGCGAATATTGCGCACCACTGGCGATTGGGCCGGCGCGATCGAACTGTATGAGGCGCAGAACCTGCACGGTTCTGCGGTAGGCAACACCTCGCTCAAGCAGTTGATGAATGAGCTGGCGGAGCTGCCCGAGGGTGAGCTGGCACGATTGCTGGAACACAAACCGGTGCAGCAACTTGTCACCGCATCGTTGCTCAGTCGTCAGGGCTGGTCGTTCGGCGATGAACCGCCGAACGAGAAAAAACTGGTCAAGCTCCTGAAAAACACCACCCGTGGCAGCCTCGAAAACGCCGATCGGCTGGCGGCGGTGAATTATCAACAGGGTGACTATGCCAGCGCCAAGGCTTTTCTCGAAAGCGCTGGCGACGGCGGACTCGCCTGGTGGTTGCGGGCGAAACTGGCGCTGCGCGACGGCGATAAAAATGCCGCCGCGGCAGCCTACGCCAAAGCCGCACAGGCCTTCCCGCAGACCGAGGATTGGGGCTACCGACGTACGACAGACTGGGCCTATGAAACGGTCCAGCCTAAATGTCGGGTCGAGGGGGAAAGCGCAATTCTCGCACTGCAACGCGGTGAATACCTGCAAGCCTTCGTGCAGTTGTTTCGCAGCAATGACGTCTACTGGTTCGATGCCGCAGCAGTCGCCGAGCGGGTACTGACGGTCGACGAACTCAAGCAGTATGTCGACGAAACGGTTCCAGCTCCCGCGGTGTTGAGCCAAGAGGAGCGCGACAGCTATGTGCCGTTATCAGTGGCGGCAAAATTGCGCAATCTGTTAGGCCGACGTTTGTTGCGCGAAGGGCATTACGAGGCAGCTATCAGCTATTTCGACAACCCCGATCTGCAACACAAGGCTCGTCTTTATGCCGAGCAGCGGCTCAAGGCGAATGCCGCGTGGTGGCCAACCAGACGCGCCAGCGCGCTGTACAACGCGGCGTGGACCGCCCGCGAGTGGGGCATGGACATTCTCGGTTATGAAGTGGCGCCGGATTACGCGGTGTTTGGTGGCGGCTTCAGCCTGGAAAACACGGAGTTGAAAGTCGGGCCGCTGGTGAGCGAAGCCGAGGTTCAACGCCAGAAAATCAGCGAAGCTCAGCCGGATCAGCGTTTTCACTATCGGTTTGTCGCCACCGCTCTGGCCAGTCGTGCTGCCGATAATTTGCCCCACACCAGTCAGGCGTTCGCCGCCGTGTTGTGTAACGCCGCCGGGTTCAACAGCAGCCTGGAAGAACAAAGCGCGCTGTATCAACGCTACGTGAAGGAAGGGCCTTACGTGCCGTGGGCGGTGGATTTTGGCAATCAATGCCCCTATCCGGATTTCGAAAACGCTGACAAGCGTTATGTCACCCAAGTGACCGATTCGGTGCGCGCCACGCTGCGGCCGTACAAATGGCCGGTACAGATCGCTGCGATCCTGCTGGTGGTTGGCACGGCTTTGTTGCTGATCACTCGCCGGCAGCGCAAGGCACGTAAAAGCTAAGCTTGCTGGATGAACGTCAGGCGCAGCGCAAAGCCGATCAACAGGCTGCCGAACAGCCATTGTTGAACCCGCTGGGCCGTTGGACTGTGTTGCAGCCAACGGCCCAGCGCCGCGCCGGTCAAGGCGTAGGCGCTGTCAAACAGCAGGCCGACGCCGACCAGCAGCATGCCGAGCATGGCGAACTGGGTCAGAACGGGCGCACCCTCGGCGACGATGAATTGTGGCAACAGCACCGAGCAGAACAGCAGCGCCTTGGGATTGAGCAGATTGGTTAGCAAGCCGCGCCGGACCGCTTCACGCCATTGCCCCTGAGTCTGGGCAACATCCGCGCCATTCAGGTTCGGCACCAGCGTGCTGCGCAGGCATTGAATGCCGATCCACAGCAGATACGCCGCCCCGGCCAGCCGCACCACTTCGAACGTCCACGGCGCCGCCTTGAACAACGCCGCCAGCCCCAGCGCCGCCAACGCGACATGACAACCCCTGGCAATCCCAAGACCGATGGCGGTGGCCAGCGCCGCACCGCGACCCTGACGGGCGCCAGTTTGCAGCAACAGGATCATGTCCGGCCCAGGCAAGAGAAAAACCACAGCCAATGCCAGGAAAAACAGCCAGAGACTCGCCATGCCACACCCCTTTCGTTGTCGATTTGGTGAGGTCAGTCTAGGACCGAAAGGCGGGGCGGGTGCTTGCGTAGTCCGCTTCAAAAACCACCGTGATTGGCATAACCTGCTTCTTTTTTCTGCTGACACAATCGGAATCTGCCAACCATGAAACTCGACGCTTTTGATCGCAAGATTCTCGCCGCACTGCAGCGGGACGGACGCCTGAGCAATGTCGAGCTGGCGAACGAGATCGGCCTGTCGGCGTCGCCGTGCTTGCGGCGCGTGCGAATGCTCGAGGAGGCCGGGGTGATTCGCGGGTACCAGGCCAATCTGGATCGCGATGAAGTGGGGCTGGGATTGACGGTGTTTGTCGGGGTCAAGGTCGAGCGGCACAACGATCAACAGGCTGAAGCCTTTTACAAAGCGGTCACTGCATTGCCGGAGGTGATTTCAGCGTTTCTGGTATCGGGGGAGTCGGATTTCCTGCTGCAAGTGGTGGTGCCAGACCTTCGTGCGTACGACCGTTTTCTCAGCGGTTACCTGCTCAAACTGCCGGGGGTGAGTGATATCCGCAGCAACTTTGCGATTCATACGGTGAAGGCCCCGGGAGCGTTGCCGTTGGGGCATCTGCCTTGCTAGATCGAGTTGCTCCATTCGCGAGCGAGCTCGCTCCCACAGGGTTCTCGGTTGTTCACTTGTTTGTGTTCACTGAAAATCCAATGTGGGAGCGAGCTTGCTCGCGAAAGCGGTAGTCCAGACGACACCTACATCTGCGTCGCCATCCCCTCGACATTCATCGCTGCCTGGCGCAATGCCTCGGAGCGCGTCGGATGCGGATGGCACGTCAGGGCAATATCCTCGGCCGAAGCGCTGAACTCCATCGCCACGCAAAACTCGCCAATCATCTCACTCACGTTCGGCCCGACCAGATGCACGCCAAGCACTTCGTCCGTGCGCTCATCGGCGAGGACTTTGGCAAACCCTTCGGTCTCGTGATTGATCTTCGCCCGACTGTTGGCGGTGAACGGAAACTTGCCGACCTTATAGGCGCGTCCCTCGGCCTTGAGCTGCTCTTCGGTCTTGCCGACGCTGGCCAGCTCCGGCCTGGTGTAGATCACGTTGGGGATCAAGGCGTAATTGACCTCACCTGCCTTGCCGTGGATCTGCTCGACGCAGGCCATGGCTTCGTCTTCAGCCTTGTGCGCGAGCATCGGCCCGGACGTCACGTCGCCGATCACCCAGACTCCGGCGGCTTCGGTGCGATGCTGCTGGTTGGCGAGCATGCCGCGCTTGTCGGTGCTCAACCCGACGTTTTCAAGGCCCAGGCCCTGAGTGTATGGACGGCGGCCGATGGCAACCAGAACGTAATCGGCTTCCAACAATTCGGCACTGCCGCCCGCCGCAGGCTCGACGCTGAGCTGCACGCCGCTGGCCGAGGTGGTGGCACTGGTCACTTTCGAACTCAATTTGAACGCAATGCCTTGCTTGCTCAGCGAACGCTGCAGGGTTTTGCCGGCCTCGCCATCGACACCGGGGCAGATACGGTCAAGGTATTCGACCACGGTGACCTGCGCGCCGAGACGCCGCCACACCGATCCCAGTTCGAGGCCGATCACGCCAGCACCAATCACCACCAGATGTTTGGGCACTTCGCTCAGCGACAACGCGCCGGTGGAGTCGAGGATGCGCTGATTGTCGATCTCGACACCGGGCAGGGGAGTGGGCTCGGAACCGGTGGCGATGATGATGTCCTTGGCGGTCAGTTCGGTCTTGCTGCCCTGATCGTCGGTCACGGTGACCCTGCCCGGGCCGTCGATGTGGCCCCAGCCCTTGATCCAGTCGACCTTGTTCTTGCGAAAGAGGAACTCGATGCCCTTGGTCAGGCCGGTCACGCTCTCGTCTTTCTGCTTCATCATCTGCGCGAGATTCAGGGTCGGTTTGACCTCGATGCCGAGGTTGGCGAATTCCGCCCCCATCGCTGCCTCGTACAGTTCCGAAGCATGCAGCAACGCTTTCGAGGGCATGCAACCGACGTTCAGGCAGGTGCCACCGAGGGTTGCCCGGCCTTCGACACAGGCAGCCTTGAGGCCCAACTGGCCGGCGCGGATCGCCGCGTTATAGCCACCGGGGCCGCCGCCAAGAATTACCACGTCATAGTTGCTCATGCGCTTGCTCCTGATGGATGGATGCAGATCGTTAAAAGTAGTCATCGCACAAAATTACGAACGTAATATGTGCGTTTGCAGACATTTCGGTCAAGGCTTCAGGCAGGCGACAGGTCAAGCGGCTTTAGATAAGCGCAATTTGTGCACAAATATTTCACGGTTTTCGTTATATCGTAACGATATGAGCAGTGAGCCGATGGCTTTGGGGTGATATGCAAGTCGATCTGGAGGTTGAAGGCACGCAAGTGACCGGATTCCCGCGCTTTCAGCAGGCGGCCACGCAGGGCCGAAGGTTACGCCGTTTGGCGATCGGCCTCGGTGGGCTGGCCGGAGCAGGGTGGGTGTTGGCGTTTTTTGTCGGGTTGTTCGCGCCGCAGTCGTTTTGGCTGCCGCTGCTGATCAACCAGAGCGCGGCATTGCTGGTGGTGGTTGCCGGGCTGCAATCGGCCTGGTGGGTGACGCAGTGGCGTGCACGGGTGATGAATCCACCGGCAGCCGTGCCATTGACTGTTGATGAGCAGCCCGCAGCGCAGGGCTGGTATGAGCGCCTGCTCGATCGCTTGAGCCGGCGCAGCTTACAGTTGCTTGGACTGATCGGCGCACCGACATTGTGGCTGGGCGGTTGGGCGTTGCTGATTGCGCTCAGCATCGAGCAGGTATGGAACCTGACATTGCCGCCCGCGGCTGTCGGTGTCTCGGCCACAGTCGGCGCCGCGCTGGCGTTGTTATTGGCGTTCGGCTTGTTGGTGTTGGAGCGGCAACTGGCTCAGGAAAACCCCGCGCAATGGCCTGAAGCGAATTTGCTGGCACAACTGGCTCGCGTGGCGATCATCAGTCTGATACTGAGCGCTCTGTGTTTGTTATTCGCCGCAGAAACCTCCGTTTGGCCGTTTCGTTTGGCGGTACTGATCGGGATCTTGCCGGGTCTTGTTGCGATCGAGCTGCTATTGCGCGCCGTTCTGTCGGTGTTCAGCCCTCAACGCGAACAGCTTGAACCGACGCTGCTCGCGCGCAGTTTTGTCGCTGACATGCTGCGCTGGCCGCCCCAGCCATTGCTGGCGCTACAGCACGAATTACACAATCGCTTTGGCATCGATCTACGCCAGATCTGGGCGTTTAGCTACATGCGCCGGGCGTTTTTTCCGGTGCTGGCGCTGGTCTTGGTAGTCGGCTGGTTGCTGACCGGTCTGCATGAAATCCCCTTGCAGGGTCGAGGCATCTACGAACGTTTCGGTAAGCCGGTGCAGGTGTTCGGCCCTGGTTTGCACGCAGGATTGCCGTGGCCACTGGGCCGGGTGTTGAGCGTTGAAAACGGCGTGGTGCATGAACTGGCCACCAGCGTTGGCGAGAATCCGGCGCCGGTCCAACCTGTTCCGGCCGAAGGCCCGGCGCCGTCCACGGCCAACCGCTTGTGGGACGCCAGCCATGTGAATGATAAGTCTCAAGTCATCGCCAGCCGCCGTGGCGCGCAGCAGAGCTTTCAGATCGTCAACATGGATGTGCGTTTCGTCTATCGCATTGGCCTCACCGACCAGGCAGCGCTGGCGGCTACCTACAACAGCGCCGATGTGCCGACGCTGATCCGCAGCACCGCCAGCCGGATTCTGGTCCATGATTTTGCCTCGCGCACCCTCGACGGTCTGCTCGGTGCGGACAGGGTAGGGCTGGGTGAAGAAATCGCCCGTGCGGTGCAAAGCGATCTGCAACAACTCGACAGCGGCGTGGAAATTCTCGCCACGGTCGTTGAGGCGATTCATCCGCCGGCCGGAGCCGCCAACGCCTATCACGGCGTGCAAGCGGCGCAGATCGGGGCGCAGGCGTTGATCTCCCGCGAACGTGGTGCCGCAGCGGAAGCGAGTAATCAGGCGCAATTGCAGGCCAGCCTTGCTCGCGATCAGGCCAGCGCCAACGCGCGTGAAATCAGCGCCGCCGCGCAGGCAGCGGATCTGAAATTCAGTGCTGAACAAAAAGCCTACGCCAGCGCGGGTCAGGCGTTTGTCCTTGAGCAATACCTCAGTCAGCTCAGCCAAGGCCTGAGCAAAGCCAAATTGCTGGTACTCGACCATCGACTGGGCGGTAGCAATAACGCGCCGACTATCGATTTGCGTACGTTCACGCTGCCGGCTGATCCGACGCCCGCACGTTCTACCGCTCAACCAGGAGTCGCCCATTGAGCCAGTCGCACACTCACGATCATCATGCCCACGGCGGCCACGATCACGGCCACGGCGGACATCACCATCATCATGGGCATCATCACCACGGCGCGCCGGAAGAGGCAGGGCCTTTTCCATGGCGACGCATGGGTTGGGCGGCGTTGCTGGTGGCGTTCGCCGTCGCTGCGGCAAGCCTGGTGCAAGTGCGCTCCGGCGAAGCCACGGTCATTACCCGGTTCGGTAATCCGTCGCGGGTGTTGCTCGATCCGGGGTTGAGCTGGCGCTGGCCCGCGCCGTTCGAAGCGACGATTCCTGTGGATCTGCGCTTGCGTACCACCTCCAGCGGTTTGCAGGATGTCGGCACCCGAGATGGTTTGCGCATCATCGTCCAGGCTTATGTGGCGTGGCAGGTGCAGGGCGATCCGGACAATGTGCAACGCTTCATGCGCGCCGTGCAGAACCAGCCGGACGAAGCAGCGCGGCAGATTCGCACGTTTGTTGGCTCCGCTCTGGAAACTACCGCCAGCAGTTTTGATCTGGCAAACCTGGTAAACACCGACGCCAATCAGGTACACATCGCCGAATTTGAGACACAGCTGCGTCAGCAAATCGATCAGCAACTCCTCGCGACCTACGGCGTGCGAGTGGTGCAGGTGGGTATCGAGCGGTTGACCTTGCCGTCAGTAACACTCACCGCCACGGTCGATCGGATGCGCGCCGAGCGTGAAACAATTGCCACCGAACGCACCGCCATCGGCAAGCGCGAAGCTGCGCAAATTCGCTCTGCCGCCGAGCGTGATGCGCGGATTGTTCAAGCGGATGCCACGGTGAAAGCCGCGGATATCGAAGCGCAATCTCGGGTGGAGGCCGCGCAGATCTACGGCCGCGCCTACGCCAGTTCACCGCAGTTGTATAACTTGCTGCGTTCGCTGGACACCCTCGGCACCCTCGTCACGCCAGACACCAAGCTGATTCTGCGCACCGATGCCGCGCCATTCCGTGTGCTGGTCGACGGCCCGCCGAATCTCGATAGCAAAGCCGGATCGCAACCATGAGTGAAGAAGTTCCACGTGGAACATATTCGCTGAACAGTCCGTGGATTCAGGCCGGGCGTTTGGCCTTTTTTGCCCTCTACGCCGTGACCGTGCTGGCCGCGGTGGCTTGGGCATTCTCGAATGTCCGGCAGATTGATCCGCAGAATCGCGCCGTGGTTTTGCACTTTGGTGCGCTGGATCGCATCCAGAATGCCGGTTTGCTGTTGGCTTGGCCACCGCCATTCGAGCAGGTGGTTTTGCTCCCAGCGGCAGATCGAGTGATAGAGCGTCGAGTGGAAAACCTGCTGCGCAACGATGAGGCGTTGAAGGCTGATCGGGTCGCCACGTTTGCCACGCCGCTCAGTGATGCACTGGCGGGATCTGGTTATTTATTGACCGGTGACGCCGGCGTCGTACAACTGGATGTGCGAGTGTTTTACAAAGTGACCGATCCCTATGACTTCGTGCTGCAGGGTGATCATGTGCTGCCAGCGCTTGATCGGCTGGTCACCCGCAGCGCCGTGTCACTGACCGCCGCGCGGGATCTGGACACCATTCTGGTGGCCCGACCGGAGTTGATCGGCGCCGATAATCAGGCTGCCGAACGTCGCGAGCGCTTGCGCGGTGACCTGGTGCAAGGCATCAACCTACGGTTGGCTGAACTGAAAACCAGCGGGCAGGGCATCGGCATCGAGGTGGCACGGGTTGATGTGCAGTCCAGTCTGCCCGGTCTCGCCGTCAGCGCGTTCAACGCGGTGCTGACCGCCAGCCAACAAGCCGACAAAGCCGTGGCCAACGCCCGCACTGATGCCGAGAAACTCACCCAGACCGCCAACGAACAGGCCGACCGCACGCTGCAGGTCGCTCACGCGCAGGCGGGTGAGCGCCTGGCCAAAGCGTCTGCGGACACTGCTACGGTGTCGAGTCTGGCCAAGGCGCAATTGCAAGGGACTGACCCACAAATGCTCCTGCGTCTGTACCGCGAGCGCATGCCGAAAATTCTTGGCCAGGCCGGATCAGTGACCACGGTCGATCCGAAAGACGATTCCCGCCTGATCATTCAGGGAGCCAGTCAATGAGCGCGACCACCGCTGCACCGGGCCTGTTGTCCTCAGCCGAACAACGTCGCGCCGCGCGTCAACTGACGTTGGCCATGCTCGCGCTTGGTTTGCTCGGCCTCGGTCTGATCTGGCGTTGGCTGCTGCCGACACAAACCGGTGTCAGCCAGTTGCTGCTGGGCGTTGCTTCTTTATTGGTCGCTGTTCCGGTGATGCGTTCGGCGTGGTTCAGCCTGCGTTATCCAAGTCTGCATGGCATCACCGACCAACTGATTGCCCTGGCGATGCTCGGGGCGTGGGCGACTGGCGATCTGCTGACGGCTGCGTTGCTGCCGATCATTATGATCTTCGGCCACGTGCTGGAAGAGCGAAGCGTCATTGGCTCGCAGAAAGCGATTCACGCACTCGGTCAATTGACCCGCAGTCATGCACGCAAGGTTCAGGCTGACGGCTCGATCATTGAAGTCGACAACGGCACGCTCAAATCTGGTGACACGGTCGAGGTCCGCGCGGGTGATCGAGTGCCGGCGGACGGTCGGGTTTTGTCCGGCCAGGCCAGCTTCGACACCGCGTCGATTACCGGTGAATCCGTGCCGGTGGAAGCGAGCGTCGGCATGACGGTGTTTGGCGGCGCGATCAATCTCGACGGTTTGCTGCGCATCGAAGTGACCCGCACCGGCGACGAGTCGACGTTGGGCAAAGTCATCGCGCTGATGCAAAACGCCGAGCGTTCGAAACCGCCGATCACCCGGTTGCTTGAGCGCTATGCCGGCAGCTATATGGTGCTGGTGTTGCTGTTGGCGGCCGTCACCTGGTTCATCACAAACGATGCGCAAGCGATGCTCGCGGTGTTGGTTGCCGCATGTCCTTGCGCCTTGGTGTTGTCGGCACCGGCCACGGCAATTGCCGGTGTGGCGGTGGCGGCGCGTCACGGGATTCTGATCCGCAGTTCGGCGTTCCTCGAAGAGCTGGCCGATCTCACCTCGCTGGTCGTCGACAAGACCGGCACCCTGACTTACGGCACCTTGCGCTTGCAGTCGATCAACAGCTCGCACGCGGATCAGTCGACGGTCATGGCGCTCGCCGCCAGTCTGGGTGCGGCGAGCAGTCATCCGGTCAGTCGTGCGATGGCGGGGTTGGTCAATCAGGACGACTGTTTGCCACTCACCGATATTCACGAACGGCAGGGCCTCGGCGTAGTCGCCTTGACCGGGCAGGGCGAAGCGGCGCTTGGCCGCCCGGAGTTGTTCGCACAACTGGGCATCACTACGACGACCGTCCCTGAACACGATGGACCGATTGCCGGCCTGGCCTTGAACGGTGAGTTTCTCGCCTGGCTGCTGTTGGCTGACAGTGTCAAACCGGAAGCCCGATTTGCCCTCAGTGAACTGCGTGAGTTGGGCCTTGGGCGGCAACTGTTGCTGACCGGCGATCGGCACAGCGTGGCCCAGACGCTGGCTCGCGAAGTCGGTCTCAAAGAAGTCGAAGCCCAGGCGTTGCCCGAGGACAAACTCAATCGCGTGCTGAAAGAAATCAACGACGGTTTCCGGCCGATGGTGGTGGGCGACGGCATCAACGATTCGCTGGCGCTCAAGGCTGGCGTGGTCGGTGTGGCGATGGGGGCGGGCGGGGCAGACATCGCGTTGGCCTCCGCCGATATCGTGTTGATCGGCAGCGATCTGCGTCGGCTCGGCACTTGTGTGCGGCTCAGTCGCCAATGCCGACGAACCTTACAGGTCAACGTGATCATCGGGCTGGGCTGGACGCTGGCCATTGTCGTGTTCGCCGCGTTCGGCTGGCTCGGAGCCGCCGGGGCGATGATCGCTGCGTTGCTGCACAACTTCAGCACATTACTGGTGTTGGGCAATGCCGGGCGATTGCTGCGGTTTCAAGAGCCGCTGCTCAAGCTCAAGGAAGAAGTCTGAAATTATTTTTCGCCGCGCTGTAACGCCATCAGGGCAGCGTTCTCTAGTGCTGTGTCGGGACTGAACAACCGTCCAGCCGACACCCCTGATGCTTACCGAGGATAAGAAAAATGACGATCAAGACCGCTGCTGCTGGTGCCGCTCTCGCTTTGGCCGCCGCTACCCTGTTTGCCGGTGTAGCCACCAATGTGGTCGCCGCTGATGCCAACGTGCACTGTTACGGCGTGACCTCCTGCAAAGGCCAGAACGATTGCAAAACCAAAGACCACGCTTGCAAAGGCATGGGCGCTTGCAAAGGCCAGGGCTTCAAAGCGATGACTCAAGCGGCTTGCGAAAAAGCAGGTGGTAAGGTCGGCGAATAACTGACCGGTAAGTGCCGCCGCAGTGGTTCACGCCACTGCGGCCACTTTTATCAGGAGCCCGCACATGTCTGCTTCACTACCTTTCCTCGGCTACGGCCTGGGATTGCGCAGCGCTTACTACCAGCAGATCCTTGAACAGTCGCCCGACGTGGACTGGTTCGAAGTGGTCTCGGAAAATTTCATGGTGCAGGGCGGCAAGGCTCTGTATTACCTGGACGCCATCGCCGAGCGCTATCCGCTGGTGATGCACGGCGTCTCCCTGTCCATCGGCGGGCCCCATTCCCTCGACCCGGACTATCTCAAGCAACTCAAGCAATTGGCCGATCGGGTCAAACCGGCGTGGATCTCCGACCATCTGTGCTGGAGCCGCGGCAACGCTCATCAGTTGCATGATCTGCTGCCGCTGCCGTACACCGCTGAGAGCCTCGAATACATCGCCGGCCGAGTGGCCCAAGTCCAAGATGTGTTGCAGCGTCCATTGGTGCTGGAAAACGTCTCCAGTTATGTCCGCGCCGCCTCGGATGATTTCACCGAGTGGGAGTTTCTCGCCGCTCTGACCCGGGTGAGCGGTTGCGAGCTGCTGCTGGACGTCAACAACGTCTACGTCAGTTCGCGCAATCACGGCTTCGATCCGTGGACCTTTATTCAAAGTCTGCCCAAGGACAAAGTGCGCCAGTTGCACTTGGCAGGGCACAGCGATTACGGCGATTACGTGATCGACACCCACGATCATCCGGTGAGTGACCCGGTCTGGGCGCTGTATCAGCGCACACTTGAACACTTCGGCCCGGTGGCGACATTGCTGGAGCGCGACGATCACTTTCCGCCCTTTGAAGAGCTGCTCGATGAATTGCAAAAGGCTCGCGAGCTGGGTAGCCGTGCCTTGGCCGGGAGGCAGCAATGCGCCTGAGAGAATGGCAAGTGGCGTTTGAGTCGTTTCTGCTGGATGACGCAGCGACGGCCAACCTGGCATTGGGAAAAAGTCTGATCGGCGGACCGACGCTGGATATCGGCACCGGTCTGGCGATTTATCACAACGCCTACAAGTCGCGTTTGCTGGAGGTGTTACGCACCGACTACCCGACGATCTGGCACTGGATGGGCGACGGAGAATTCGATCAGTTGACCACCGCGTATATCCGCCAGTACCCATCGGCGCACTACAGCCTGCGTTGGTTGGGCAAGGGGTTCGCCGGTTTTATCGGTGAGCACCTGGTCCCGGAGCAGGGCGCACCACTGGCCGAATTGGCTGCGCTGGAATGGGCGTTCACGCTGGCCTTTGATGCGCCCCCAGGTTCACCGTTAACCCTCGAAGCGATGGCGTCGCTGGCTTCGGAAGATTGGCCCGGGCTGCAGTTCAAACCCACACTGTCGTTGCAAAGGCTGGAGTGCAAATTCAACAGTCTCTCGCTGTGGCGCTCGGTGAAGGAAGAAAGCGAATTCCCCGCAAGCATGGCACTTGCTGCCCCTCAGGTCTGCCTGATCTGGCGTAACGATCTGATCTGTCATTACCGCAGCCTGGAAGCTGCCGAAGCCTCGGCCCTGAACGGGCTGCTCGACGAAGGCTGGAATTTCGCCGAACTGTGTGCGGCGTTGGCAGTCATTTATGGTGAAGGCGCTGCACTTCAAGCCGTCACCTGGCTGAAACAGTGGGTGCAGGATGGCTTGTTGGAGCGTCTGGAACGGTAGATTGGGTCAATCAAATCGATAGCCTGCTATTTTTCAAGGATGGTCTACCCTCAGATCAGACGTCTGAAACAAGGGGGATTTTCCATGCTCGCGCAACTTCCACCGGCCTTACAGAATCTGCAGCTACCGCTTCGCCTGCGACTCTGGGATGGCCATGAATTCAATCTGGGCCCAACGCCCAGCGTCACCATCGTGGTCAAGGATCCTAAGATGGTCAGCCAGTTCACCCATCCAAGTCTGGATGCGCTAGGGGCGGCGTTCGTCGAAGGCAAGCTTGAACTGGAGGGTTCGATCAGCGAGGTCATCCGGCTCTGCGACGAATTGAGCAATGCTTTGCTTGGTGCAGATGACGACAGTCATCCCGTGCGTTCGGTGCATGACAAAGAAACCGACGCCAAAGCCATTTCCTACCATTACGACCTGTCCAATGCGTTCTACCAGCTGTGGCTGGACAGCGACATGGCGTATTCCTGCGCGTATTTCGAAACCGGCAGTGAAACGCTGGAACAGGCGCAACAAGCCAAATTCCGTCACCTGTGCCGCAAGCTGCGTTTGCAGCCGGGCGACTATCTGCTGGATGTCGGCTGTGGCTGGGGTGGGTTGGCGCGTTACGCGGCGCGGGAATTCGGTGCGAAAGTGTTCGGCATCACCCTGAGCAAGGCGCAGCTGGAACTCGCCCGCGAACGTGTCAAAGACGAAGGTCTGGAAGAGCAGATCGAACTGCAACTGCTGGACTACCGTGATCTGCCCCAGGACGGTCGCTTCGACAAAGTGGTCAGTGTCGGCATGTTCGAGCACGTCGGTCACGCCAACCTGGCCGAGTATTGCAAAACCCTATTCGGTGCGGTGAAGGAGGGGGGGCTGGTGATGAACCACGGCATCACAGCCAAGCACACAGATGGCCGCCCGGTAGGACGTGGTGCCGGCGAGTTCATCGAAAAATACGTCTTCCCCAATGGTGAGTTGCCGCACTTGTCGATGATCTCAGCCGAGATCAGTGAAGCCGGGCTGGAGATTGTCGACGTCGAAAGTCTGCGCCTGCACTACGCACGTACCCTCGACCACTGGAGCGAGCGTCTGGAAGACAACCTCGAAACCGCAGCGAAGCTAGTGCCGGAGCAGGCGCTGCGCATCTGGCGGTTGTACCTGGCCGGTTGTGCTTACGCCTTCGCGCGCGGCTGGATCAATCTGCATCAGATCCTCGCGGTAAAAGCGCACGCCGATGGCAGCCATGAACTGCCGTGGACTCGCGACGACATCTACCACCCTTGATTCCCTGTATTCCCTTGCCCTCCGCAGAGGGTGGGGAACGTCAGAGAATGGGCGAAATAAGCCGGGCGATCCGCATGCCGACCTGTTGCAGGCGGTGGATCTCCCGGCTTTCTTCTTTGGCGATCTCGTAAGATTGCTCGAAATCCTCGATCAGCATCTGTTCCACACCAGCGGCGAAGACGCTGTCGACCGTCAGCAGCATCACTTCGAAATTCAAGCGAAACGACCGGTTGTCCAGATTGGCGCTGCCAATGGCGCTGATCTCGCTGTCGATCAACACCACTTTCTGATGCAGGAATCCGGGTTCGTAACGGAATACACGGACGCCGGCGCGCACGGCTTCGAAGGCGTACAGGCTGGACGCCGCGTAGACGATGCGATGATCAGGGCGCGAAGGCAGCAGCAAGCGCACGTCGACACCGCGCAACACGGCCAAACGCAGGGCCGCGAACACGGCTTCATCGGGAATGAAGTAGGGGCTGGTGATCCACACCCGTTCCGTCGCCGCGTGGATAGCTTCGACGAAGAACAGCGAACAGGTTTCGTAGGCATCTGCCGGGCCACTGGCAAGCAACTGGCACAGCACGCCATCTTCCGGGTATTCGTCGGGCAGAATCAGCGGTGGCAATGTACGCGTAACCCAGAACCAGTCTTCGGCGAAGGATTCCTGCATGCACGCTACCACCGGACCACGCACCATTACATGAGTGTCACGCCACGGTGCCAGCGGCGGTTTTTCGCCCATGTACTCATCCCCGACGTTGTGCCCGCCGACAAATCCGATCACCCCGTCGACCACCACGATTTTGCGGTGGTTACGGAAATTGACCTGAAAGCGATTGAGCCAGCCGCTGCGGTTGGCGAACGCTTTCACCTCGACGCCGCCATCGCGCAATGCCTGAACATAGTCGTGGGGTAACGCGTGACTGCCGATGCGGTCGTAGAGCAGATGAATCGCCACGCCTTCGCCGGCCTTCTTCAGTAGCAGATCACGCAGGCGTTGACCGAGCCGATCATCGTGGATGATGAAGAACTGGATCAGCACGGCTTCCTTCGCCTGATCGATAGCGCGGAAAATCGCCTCGAACGTCGCTTTGCCGTTCACCAGCAACTGCACTTCGTTATTCGCCAGACACGGCATTCGCCCCAGTTTCGGCATGGCGCGCAAGGATGCGTAGGCGTTCGAGGCGCGGGCAGTCAGGGCTTCTTCCACCCACGGCCGCCAGTTTAATTCGGAGATGGCCTGGCGCATCTGTTCGTTGGCCTGGCGCCGAGCTTTGATGTAGCCGTCAAAGGTGCTGCGGCCGAACACCAGGTACGGAATAAGCGTGAGGTAGGGAATGAAGATCAGCGACAATGCCCAGGCGATCGAGCCTTGAGCCGTGCGCACGGTGAGCACCGCGTGAACGGCGGCGATCAAGCCGAGGGTGTGTATCAGGGCGATCAGATAACCGAAAATATGCGGTCCGAAATAATCCATGGGGCAGCCTTGCTCCGGAAGATTCAATGCTTAACAGACCATGTTCCGCCGCGAATGTCGCTAATTAATTGGTGCATGAACCGAAGCAATTGGCCGACGTCTAACGGCCACTACTGATCAGGAGTTTTTCGATGAACATTCGTCTGCTGGGTTTGGCGCTGGGCCTGGGTTTGGCATTGCCGGTGGTTGCTCAGGCGCAGATGCTGCAGCCGGGGTTGTGGGAAATGACGTCGAGCAACGTCAAAGTCGATGATCAGCCGATGGACGTGCAATCGATCCTCGGCCAGTTGCAAGGTCAGATGACCCCGCAGCAGCGGGCGGCGCTGGAAAAAAACGGCATCAATATCGGCGGCAAGGGCATCCGCGCGTGCCTGACGCCTGAGCAAGTGGCGACCAATGATATTCCGCTGGCCGATCCGCAATCGGGCTGCAAACAGCAGATCACCGAACGCAACGGCAACCAGTGGAAATTCCGTTTCAGTTGCCCGAAAGCGCAGGGCACCGGTGTTGCGACTTTCCTCAGTGATCGGGAATTCAACACCGTCGCCAACGGCACGTTCAATGCCATCGGCATCAACCAGAAGGGCAGTCTGGAAACCCGCGCCGTGTGGCTGGGTCAGGACTGCGGCGCCGTGAAACCTCGCGCCTAAAGCATCGCCGGCAGGCTCGTGCCCACTGCGAAATGTACTCGGAATGTGGGAGCTAGCCTGCTGGCGATGGCGTCATCAATATCAGCGCGTAAACCGCAACGGCAAACCGCGGCAGCCTTCATTCACTCGACCATCGCGCCAGGCGATCTGCCCTGACACCAGCGTCGTACTGACCCGATGCCGAAAGCTTCTCCCGGCAAACGGCGTCCACCCGCACTGCGACAGAACCGGTTGCCGAGACACCTCGACAGTCTGCCGCTCAACCAACACCAGATCCGCCCAATACCCTTCACGCAAATAGCCCCGATCCGGAATCGCAAACAGATCCGCCACGCGATGGCTGGTCTTCGCCACCAGAGTGCTGATCGGCAGTACGCCGTCCGCCACCAGTTCCAGCAACGCCGGCAATGCATGCTGTACCAGCGGTAAACCCGCAGGTGCCTCGATGTAAGGTCTTTGCTTGTCCGCCCAGGTATGCGGCGCGTGATCGCTGCCGATGACGTCGAGTCGATTAGAGTTCAACGCTTCGCGCAAGGCATCGCGGTCGGCCTGAGTCTTGATCGCCGGATTGCATTTGATCAGGTTGCCGAGCGCCGGATAGTCGCGATCATCAAACAGCAAATGATGCAGGCAGACTTCTGCCGTGATGCGTTTTTGTGCCAGTGGTTTATCTTCGAACAGATCCAGTTCCCGGGCGGTGGTGAGGTGTAAAACGTGCAGTCGTGTGCCGTGACGCGTGGCCAGTTCCACTGCCAACGAAGACGAGCGGTAGCAAGTCTCGGCATTACGAATCAGCGCATGAGCCGCGGGCGGTAGACGCTCACCAAACAGGTCGCTTAGGTTGGCCGCATTCGCGTTGATGCTTGGCGTGTGTTCGCAGTGAGCCAGCAAGATCGTCGGCACATCAGCAAACAACCGCTCAAGAATCTTCGGATCATCCACCAGCATGTTGCCGGTGGAGGCGCCCATGAATACTTTGACGCCGGCCACTTCGCTGGGATTGAGCGCGGCGACGGTGTCAAGATTGTCCCGGCTGACCCCGAAGTGAAAGCCGTAGTTGGCCACAGAGCTGAGCGCCGCCCGGCGTTTTTTATCCGCCAGCGCCTCCAGGCTGAGGGTGGCGGGTTGGGTGTTGGGCATGTCCATGAAGCTGGTAATGCCTCCCGCAACCGCCGCGCGAGATTCGGTGTGGATGCTGCCCTTGGCCGGCGCACCGGGTTCGCGGAAATGCACCTGGTCATCGATCATCCCCGGCAACAACCACCGACCGGCCGCGTCGATTTCGACGCTCGCGTTTTCACCTTCGATGCAGCGCGCAATCTTGACGATTCGACCGTTGCTGACCAACAGATCGCCGCCGAACTCACGTCCTTCGTTGATCATTCTTGCATTGCGAATCAGCACACTGCTCATGGTTAAAACTCGTTCTGCAAGGCTTTGTAGCCACGCACCAAATCGACATTGGTACGCGCCACGTCTTCGGAAAACTCCGAGGCGCTGATACTCACGGGGGGGAATTGCGAAAGGTCAGTGTTCGGGCCGATGCGGGTGGTGGAGGGCACATAGAACGCGTCCGGCAAATCGCGCCCGTCGACCACCGAGTTGTGCCGCACCACGCAGCCGTCGCCGACCACACAGTTGAACAGCACGCTGTTGAAGCCAATGAACACCCGGTCGCCGACCACGCATGGACCATGCACGATCGAACGATGGGCGATGGAGCTGAATTCGCCGATGGTCACTGCCGCGCCGGATTTGGAATGGATCACCACACCGTCCTGGATGTTCGAATTGGCGCCGATGGTGATCGGTTCCATCTCGCCTGACGCATCCACTTCGTCGGCGCGAATAACGGCATAGGGGCCGACGAACACGTTTTCACCAATCACCACTTTGCCGCAAATGATCGCGGTTTTATCGACGTAGGCCGACTCGGCGATCTGTGGCAGATCGCCTGAAGGGTTCTTGCGGATCATGGTTGGCTCAGCGCGTTGTAAAGGGTGTTGAGGTTGTATTCGAACAGCCCGGTAAATGTGCTGGCCGGGCCGCTGGCGGCGAGGGCGTCCGAGTAGAGCGTGCCGCCAATGTGCGCGCCGCTTTCATCGGCAATCTGCTTGAGCAGTCGCGCGTCCTTGATGTTTTCCATGAACACCGCTTTGACTTTCGCCTGGCGGATCTGGGTAATCAGCGCCGCGACTTCGGCGGCCGAAGGGTCGCGCTCAGTGGACAATCCTTGGGGCGCCATGAAGTCGATGCTGTACGCCTGACCGAGGTAACCGAAGGCATCGTGGCTGGTGACGATTTTGCGATTACCCGGTGGCAGTGAACCGAGTTTGGCCTTGGCTTCGGCGAGCAGGGCGTAGATCTGTTTCAGGTAGGTTTGGCTGTTGCGCTCGTAGTCGGCCTTGTTCGTCGGGTCGGCGGCGATCAGCGCTTTGGTGATGTTGGCGACGTACAACTCGGCGTTGGCCAGATTGTGCCAGGCGTGCGGATCGGGAATGGTTTCACCGTCCTCATCCAGCGAGCGCGGGATCACTCCGTGACTGGCGCTGACGACCGTGGCTTTGGTTTCGGTGCTGGTGACCAAGCGATCCAGCCACGGTTCGAAACCCAAACCGTTTTTGATGATCAGTTTGGCTTTGAGCAGTGCCTTGGCATCGTCCGGGGTCGGCTCATAGGTGTGCGCGTCAGCGTCGGGGCCGACCATGTTGGTGATCTGGATATGCTCGCCACCGACTTGATGAACCATGTCGGCGAGGATGCTGAAGCTGGTCACCACCGGCAGTTTTTCAGCCGCCGACAATGACATCGACAGCATCAGGCTGAACAGCACTACTAGAACACGCATCGGGAAACACCTCATTGGGATGTGAGCAACGGTGGGCGGCGCAGCAAACCGTGAACCGGTCCGAACACCACGGAGAGCAAATACCCGGCCCCGGCGACCAGCACGATGGCTGGCCCGCTGGGCAACGAGAAGTAGAACGACAGCAACAGGCCGAGCCACACCGACAGGCAGCCGAGAAGGGCGGCGATAGCAATCAGGACCGGCAGACGGCGACTCCAGAATCGCGAGCTGGCGGCGGGCAGCATCATCAGTCCAACGACCATCAGTGCGCCGATCGCCTGAAATCCGATCACCAGATTCAGCACCACCAGGGTCAGGAACACGCCATGGGCGAGAGGGCCAAGTCGGCTGACGGTTCTCAGGAACAATGGGTCGAGGGTGTCGAGCAGCAACGGTTTATAGATGAGTGCCATGGCGATCAGGCTGAAGGTCGATACCCACAGCATGCCGTTGAGGGTCGGACCGTCGACCGCCAATGCCGACCCGAAAAGCAGGTGTAAAAGGTCGAGACGTTTTCCCGCGATGCCAAGAATCAGCACACCGGCTGCCAACGATATTGGATAGATCGCGGCGAGGCTGGCGTCCTCTCGCAAACCTGTTTTGCGAGTGATCCAGGCGGCGAGTCCGGCCATGCTCAAACCTGCGCCGAGCCCCCCGACCGTGAGCGCAGGCAGACTGAGCCCGGCGAACCAGAAGCCCAATGCGGCACCGGGCAGGATGCCGTGGGCAACGGCATCACCGATCAGACTCATGCGTCGCAAGATCAAAAAAACGCCGAGGGGGGCGGTGCTGCAGGCGAGCACCAAACCACCGAGCAGGGCGCGGCGCATGAAGACGAACTCGTTGAACGGTTCCCAGAGGTGCGCGATGGTGAGCATCACGCCACCTGCGTATGCGGTGTTTGCCGGATGAGCTCTTTGCTCGTGCCAAATACGCAGGTGCTGTTTTTGATCAGCAGCGTTTTTGGAATGTGTTCGCGAACGGCGCAGAGGTCGTGGCACACCACGATCAATGTTCGACCTTCGGCGTGCCAGGCGTGGATGTGTTGCCACAGCAACTGTTGGCCCAGTTCGTCGAGAGCTGCATGCGGTTCGTCGAGTAGCAAAACGGGTGCATCAGTCAGACTCAATCGAGCGAGCAAAGCGCGTTGTAATTCACCTCCGGACAAAGCCATCAAGGGGCGTTGATCAAGCCCGTTCAGGTGCCAGTTTTCCAAGGCAGCGGCGAGGCGCTGTGCACGCAGTTGTGTGGACAATCTACGTCCCCAGAAACCGGCGGCCACCACCTCTTCGAGGCTGATCGGGAACTGGCGATCCAGGTGCTGTTGTTGGGGGAGGAAGGAGATTCCGCTTTGCCGTGGAACACTCAGCGAGACCTTGCCTGCCAAAGGCCTTTGCAGCCCTGCAATCACTTTCAGCAGGCTGCTTTTGCCACAGCCATTGGCGCCGATGATTGCCGTCAGGCTGCCGCTTTCAAATTCCAGGCTCAAGGGCGAGGTCAGCGGTTGGCCGGGTGCGCCCCAGCTCAAGGCTTGGCAACGGATCATGCCTGCTCCCGGTGCCAATGACTTTCGGCGACGGCATCGTGGGCATGCAGGCTTTCGGCGTGGCTCACCCGCAGTTTGAATGCACTCACTCCGGGAGAGCGGCGTAGTGCCAGATTCAGGCGGCGTGCGGCGTCTTCACAGAACATCAGGTTCTGCCCATTAGCGAGGGCAAAGGCTTGTTCGTCCGCTCGTTTGACCGCGGTTTGTACGGCGGTGCCGAGGGCGGCTTCGGCATCGTTGATGATCGCGCTCAGCGGTAGTTCGTCGACGAATTCGTCGAGATGAACGTGGAGTTGCGCGGTGCTACGTTGGCTATGTGGCGTCGCGACGATGCCTTGGGGCGAACCCAGCCATGCCAAAACCTCTGCATGATTCAGTTGTTTGTTAGCGAAGTCTTCAATGAATTGTTGCTGGATAAGCTGTCTCGCTAGCGCAGCCGAGCACGGACATGTCGAGGAGTAAGGCACTTCAATTTCTAGTTCCACGTGGAACATTCTGTTTTTCAGGCTGGCCGAAATAGTGACTGGATAGGATTTCCATCCGGACAAAGGACTGATCAATGCGGGTCGCTTTAGCAGTAGATCCGTGTGGATTTTCAAATAGGCGTTGTTGGACAAACCTGCGTGGCTCTCGAGGAAATGCTCAAGAATCTGGTGAAGCAACGCTGGGCTAATGTTGCGTTGTTCAAAGGTTTCGAGTGCCAGATACAAGCGCGACATATGAATACCTCGCGCCTCCCCATCATCAAGACTCACACCTGCATCTGCTTTCGCACTCAGGCGTTGGCCGTCCAGCCAAACGGGCAACGCAATGGCGTGCATGCCCACCCATTCGAGTGGCAAGGCTTGGCGAGCGGCCTGCGCGGCGATATCCGGAAGTGTCAGCGAATTCATGAGCGGGACCATCGTGATGATTAAATTCGATGTTACATTATAACAATTCGAATCACGATGTCTTTTTCATGAACAGGTTTTCATAAGTACGCGCGAACTCTCCCTGTGGTTCCACGTGAAACACTTGCGAAAATCACCCTTTCCAAGCGAGGCATCACCGGGGTTATATCCTCGACACGTCGATGACTTGGGCGAACTAACAACCGGTCAATCGGCTGCAGGTGAATTTCGCGCTGCTGCCACCTGAACTGGAGAAGCGATTGATGGTGGTCCATCCCACCCGACGGGTGTAGCCGACCCAGGCTTCACCGTCGGAAGCGATGCCAGTGAAGAACGTCATTTGCCCGAACCGACTGTTGGTCTGCGCCCAATACCGCTTGCCACTCTTTTCAAAACCGCGCAGATAAATCGTGTTGCCGACCGTGTTGACGCTGTAAGCGTTGCCATCAGCATCCAAGCAGGCCACCAGATTGGCGCTGCGCGTGCAGGAGGCGAGCGCCGGGGTTTTTCCCCAGGCGGTGGCCGCAGTTAACAGCATGACGCTCAAAACCGAGCATTTCAGCGCACTTTTCATCACATTTTCCGAGCCTGAACTTAAAGGGCAGCTTCCGGCTGTTTGTAGATAAGGGTAAGAGCAGGGCTGGTCATTCTCTATTGTTATACTATAACATCAATTTGAACTGAGCCTGAGTCGGCCGATTTCAAACGTTTACCTTCTGCGAACTCCGTATGAAGCCAGAACGTCACGCGCTACGTAAAAGCGCTAATCGGCTGCCATCTAAAGAGGATTACCCAATGTCAGCCGCACTGCCTGTGACCGTTCTTTCAGGATTTCTTGGCGCTGGAAAAAGTACGCTTTTGAATTACGTACTACGTAATCGAAAGGGTTCGCGCGTGGCGGTAATAGTCAATGATATGAGCGAGATCAACATTGATGGCAGCGAAGTCCAGCGCGATGTCAGCCTGAACCGCGCTGAAGAGAAACTCGTGGAAATGAGCAACGGCTGTATCTGCTGTACGTTACGCGAAGACTTGCTCGAAGAAGTCAGCAACCTCGCGCGAGAAGGGCGGTTCGATTATTTGCTGATCGAATCCACCGGTATCTCGGAGCCTTTGCCCGTCGCAGAGACTTTCACCTTCCGCGATGAGCAAGGCCAAAGCCTCGCCGACATCGCCCGTCTGGACACCATGGTGACTGTAGTCGACGGCGTGAATTTTCTGCTCGACTACCAGGCCGCCGAAAGTCTTGCCTCTCGTGGTGAAACGCTTGGCGAAGAGGACGAGCGCTCCATCACCGACTTGCTGATCGAGCAGATCGAGTTTGCCGACGTGCTGCTGATCAGCAAAATCGACTTGATCAGCCAGCACGAGCGCGAGGAATTGACCGCCATCCTCAAGCGGCTCAACGCACAAGCCGACATCATCCCGATGCTGATGGGCGAAGTACCGTTGGAGAAGATCCTCAACACCGGCCGCTTCGACTTCGAGAAAGCTGCGCAAGCACCCGGCTGGTTAAAGGAGTTGCGCGGTGAACACGTCGCGGAAACCGAGGAGTACGGGATTGCCTCCACCGCCTACCGGGCGCGTCGACCGTTTCACCCACAACGCTTTTTCAGCTTCATCGATCGTCCATGGGTCAACGGCAAGCTGCTGCGCTCCAAAGGGTTTTTCTGGCTGGCGAGCAAGCCCAACGATGCCGGCAGTTGGTCGCAGGCCGGTGGCTTGATGCGCCATGGTTTTGCCGGGCGCTGGTGGCGTTTCGTGCCGAAAAGCCAATGGCCGCAGGATCAGGAAAGTACCGTCGCGATCATGGAAAACTGGACGCCGAGCGTCGGAGATTGCCGCCAGGAATTGGTGTTTATCGGTCAGAACATCAATTTCGTACAGCTAGGGGCCGAGCTCGATGCGTGTCTGCTGACCGACGATGAAATGGCGTTGGGTGCGGAAGGCTGGCGATTGCTGCCAGATCCATTCGGCCCTTGGAACGAGGAGGCCGCCTGATGCTTGCGATGAAGCTGCTGCAAGACCGTACGCGCTCACAGCATCAGGGTGCGACCCCCAAGGCGCTGAGCCGAATTCTTGACGATGAAATAAACCTCGCCGTATGGCAGCGACATATGCCGCTGCACATCGCCGAATTCGCAAGGTTATTACTCTCGTTAAACGAGCCCTTGGCAGAGTCGTCATGCCTTGAATTGGCTGACGAAGACGACGAACCCGATCTCCGCGGACTGGCCTCAGGCTTGCGCGATCTGGAAGGCTACGAAGGCTTCATCGCCGATCTGAAATGGCTGGTCAGTGCCTTCGCTTGCCTGCTCGGTGCTCGGCGTATCGGTTTGCGCCTGCGGGTGCTGGATAAAGCCATGTGCCCGCGATTCCACGTCGATCATGTGCCGGTGCGCTTGATCACGACTTATGCTGGCGTTGGCAGTGAATGGCTGAAGGAGGGCGCCATGGATCGGCGGCAACTGGGCCAGGCCAACGCCGAGCCGACGGACACAACGCAGATCCAGCAACTCAAGAGCGGCGAGGTGGCGCTGCTAAAAGGTGAAAAATGGCACGGCAATGAAGGTTTCGGCTTGATCCACCGCTCGCCGCAACCGGCACCGGGCGAGCGCCGTTTGATCCTGACCCTCGACTGGCTTGGCTAACGCCTCATGGCTTGAGCCATGTGCCTTGGCTCTGGCCTTCGCAGTAAGGTTTTAGATAAGCGGCGTCAGTGGCGACGCCGTAATAGTGGATGTCCTGGCGATAGGGCATATTGGCGACTGGTGCGTTGCTGCACACACCGAAAGCGCCGCTGGGGCATTGATCGACATACTGCACCTCGACTTTCTGTCCGGCCAGTGCTGGCTGGCAGAAGCCGTCGCTGAACAGTTTTGCCGGGATGCTGCGGTTCTGCTGGCAGACTTTCACGTCGAGCCGCTCGCCCTGACTGTGCACCACGCAGGCTTGAGCCAACACCTTGCTGGACACCAGCAGCAACAGCAACGACCATCCCATCCAACGCATTTTCAATCTCCTCAGAAACTTTCCTTAGAAAATCCCCGGCCATGTTGCAGAACATTCCTGTCCACGTCATCGCAGGCCCACTCGGCGCCGGCAAGACCAGCCTGATCCGCCAGCTCATGGCGCAACGCCCTGAAGGCGAGCGCTGGGCGGTGCTGATCAACGAGTTCGGCCAGATCGGCCTCGACGCCGCTCTACTGACCCGCGACGGCGATGGTATCGCACTGGGGGAAGTGGCCGGGGGCTGTTTGTGTTGCGTCAATGGGGCGCCGTTTCAGATTGGCCTTGGGCGTTTATTGCGCAAGGCGAAACCGGATCGGCTGTTTATCGAGCCCTCCGGACTGGGCCATCCTGCGCAATTGCTCAAGCAGTTGAGTGAAGCGCCATGGCTGGGTGTGCTGGCGGTTCAGCCGTGCGTTCTGGTGCTGGATGCCCAGGCACTCAATGCGGGGAAAGCGCTGCCTGCAGCGCAGCAGGATGCGTTGGCCAGCGCTGGTTTGCTGGTGTTGAACAAGGCCGAAAACCTTTCTGAAACTGTCAGGCAGAAGATTGCCGGTCAGTTGCCGCCAGTCAGGCTCGTCTGGACGCAACAAGCGCAATTATCCTTGAGCGAATTGCCGGGGCTGGCCGCGCGAGCGGTGGCGGGTGTGGACAACCTGATCGTGCCCAAAGGTTTGGCGCAGATGCCGGCGGTCTGGAGCGATCCGACACTGCCGATTTGCCTGAGCCAGGCCCAGGACGGTGGTTGGAGTATCGGTTGGCGTTGGCATCCGAGCCAGACGTTCGACTCACAAAAGGTCGCAGCCTGGCTGCAAAGCCTTGTCTGGAAAAGGGCAAAACTGGTTATCCACAGCACCAATGGCTGGGTTTCAGCGAATGCCCTGGAGAACGCTGATCTGCATTGGCAGCCCAGTGAATGGCGGCGCGATTCGCGGATCGAGCTGATTTTCGCTCAGGTGCAGGATGTGGGCGTGTTGCAGGACGCGTTAGCGGGTTGTCGAGTCGATTGAGATCTTTTGATTTCTACGGCTTCCACTTGGTGTGTTCCTGCCGCCACTGACTCAGCTCGATCACTTCAGCCCGTGGCTTGTGCACCTCGACAACCGGCGGCGTGTCGTCGAACGGTGCCGGGTAGGGCGCCAATTCGATCTGCGCACTGTGGGCACCGAACTGGGTGATGGTGCCGTTGTGGCGGCTCTCGCCTGTCACGGTGAACTCGAAGTTGTACACCCGCGCCAGTCGCCGGCGACCGCTGGCATCCTTGATAAAACCAATCTTCTTCAACGCGACGTTGCCGTCCAGCAGCTCCACACCGACGTTGATGCAATGCTGTTTGACCCGCTCCAGCGCCCGCTCGCGCAAGCCGTGGTTGTGCCATAGCCACGCGCCAGCGGCGGCGAACAGTATCAGCACGAAGATGTTTTCGAGGGTCAGCATCAACAATGAACTCCAAAAGTTAGCGCCAGCTTAACTGTGTCGCCGGTCTGTCGTACAGACTGCGTTTCGTCGCATACTGCGTGGCTTGAATTTCAATCGTTTTACGGAAAAACCCGAATGAAACGTACGCCTCATCTGCTCGCCATTCAGTCCCATGTGGTGTTCGGCCACGCCGGCAACAGCGCCGCAGTATTTCCGATGCAGCGGGTCGGGGTGAATGTCTGGCCGCTCAACACGGTGCAGTTTTCCAATCACACCCAGTACGGCCAGTGGGCCGGCGAAGTGCTGGCGCCGCAACAGATTCCCGAACTGGTCGAAGGCATTGCGGCCATTGGCGAGCTGGGCAATTGCGATGCGGTGCTGTCCGGTTATCTCGGCAGCGCAGCGCAGGGCCGGGCCATTCTCAGTGGCGTGGCGCGCATCAAATCGGTCAATCCGAAAGCGCTGTATCTGTGCGACCCGGTGATGGGCCATCCGGAGAAAGGTTGCAGCGTGCCAACGGAGGTCAGCGATTTCCTGCTGGAAGAAGCGGCGTCTGTGGCGGACATCATGTGTCCGAACCAGTTGGAGTTGGACAGTTTTTCCGGGCGTAAGCCGCAATCACTGTTTGATTGCCTGGCAATGGCGAGGGCGCTTTTGGCTCGCGGGCCGAAAGCCATTCTGGTCAAGCATCTGGACTACCCGGGTAAACCGCCGGAGGGTTTCGAGATGTTGTTGGTGACCGCCGAGGGCAGTTGGCACCTGCGCCGTCCGCTGCTGGCGTTTCCGCGTCAGCCGGTGGGCGTGGGCGATCTGACGTCCGGCCTGTTCCTGGCGCGCGTGCTGCTGGGCGACAGCCTGGTGGCGGCGTTCGAGTTCACGGCGGCAGCGGTGCATGAGGTGCTGCTGGAAACGCAGGCGTGCGCCAGTTACGAGCTGCAACTGGTGCGGGCGCAGGATCGTATTGCGCATCCGCGAGTCAAGTTCGAAGCCACTGCGATCAGTCTGTAAGACCGCGTCGCGCCATTCGCGAGCAAGCTCGCTCCCACAGGTACAGCGTGAACCCTGTGGGAGCGAGCCTGCTCGCGAAAGCGGTCGTCAGATCGCTACCAATCAAGCGTCGCCCTTGATCTCCTGATAACGCTTTTCCAGCTCCTGGCGAATCTGCCGGCGTTGCTGCGCCTGCATGTAACGACGTTTGTCTTCGCTGTTCTGCGGTTGCAGCGGCGGCACGGGTGCCGGTTTGCGCTGGTCGTCCACCGCGACCATGGTGAAGAAGCAGCTGTTGGTGTGGCGCACCGAGCGCTCGCGAATGTTTTCGGTGACAACTTTGATGCCGACTTCCATCGAGGTGTTGCCGGTGTAGTTGACCGACGCCAGGAAGGTCACCAGTTCGCCGACATGGATCGGCTCGCGGAAAATCACCTGATCCACAGACAGTGTCACCACGTAACGGCCGGCGTAGCGGCTCGCGCAGGCATAGGCCACTTCGTCGAGATATTTGAGCAGGGTGCCGCCGTGGACATTGCCAGAGAAATTGGCCATGTCGGGGGTCATCAGTACCGTCATCGACAGCTGGGCGTTTCCGGGTTCCATAACGTTCTCACGGATCAAGGCTGGTTTGCTGGAAGCACCTCTGTGGGTGCCTGGTCACTTTTCAAAAGCACCGTTATCGGGACGCCGGGCGACAGGCTGCCGTCACGCCGGGATCGATCTGTTTCCTAATATTGCACCGCCTTCCAGTGGGAAGTCGCGGTGTTAACCTGCAAAAGCCCTACCCAAGGGCAATTCCCACACGAAAAGCGGATTTTTACCCTGGCTCGATCAGACCTTTCTGATGCCTGACGACGAGCCTCGTCATTCAAGGAGCCCACGCCATGCATGCCATCAGTTTTATTCAGGACCTGGCAGTGATCATGTTGGTCGCGGGCGTGGTGACGGTGTTATTCCATCGTTTCAAGCAGCCGGTGGTGCTGGGTTACATCGTCGCCGGCTTCATCATCGGCCCGCACACCCCACCGTTCGGCCTGATCCACGACGAAGAAACCATCAAGACCCTCGCCGAGCTGGGGGTGATTTTCCTGATGTTCTGCCTCGGGCTGGAGTTCAGCCTGCGCAAGCTGTTCAAGGTGGGCGCCACGGCGTTCATCGCAGCCTTCCTCGAAATCGTCCTGATGATCTGGATCGGCTACGAAATCGGCCGCTGGTTCGACTGGAACACCATGGATTCGCTGTTCCTCGGCGCGATCCTGGCGATCTCTTCGACCACCATCATCGTCAAGGCACTCAACGACCTGAAGATGAAGAACGAGCGCTTCGCACAGTTGATCTTCGGCGTCTTGATCGTTGAGGACATCCTCGGTATCGGCATCATTGCCTTGCTGTCGAGCATCGCGGTCAGCGGCACGGTGAGTTCCGGCGAAGTGTTTTCCACGGTCGGCAAGTTGTCACTGTTCATGATCGTCGCGCTGGTGATCGGCATTCTGCTGGTGCCGCGGTTGCTGGCTTACGTCGCCAAGTTCGAAAGCAACGAGATGCTGCTGATCACCGTGCTGGGCCTGTGTTTCGGCTTTTGCCTGCTGGTGGTCAAACTTGAATACAGCATGGTGCTCGGCGCATTCCTGATCGGCGCGATCATGGCCGAGTCGCGGCAACTGCTGAAAATCGAGCGACTGATCGAACCGGTTCGCGACCTGTTCAGCGCAATCTTCTTCGTCGCCATCGGCCTGATGCTCGACCCGATGATTCTGCTGCAATACGCCTGGCCGATTGCCGTAATTACGGTAGCCGTGGTGCTTGGCAAGATGTTGTCTTGCGGGCTCGGTGCGTTTATCGCCGGCAATGACGGACGCACCTCACTGCGGGTAGGGATGGGACTTTCACAGATCGGCGAATTTTCCTTCATCATCGCCGCACTGGGCATGACGCTGCAGGTCACCAGCAACTTCCTCTATCCGGTGGCCGTGGCCGTCTCGGTGATTACGACGCTCCTGACGCCGTACCTGATTCGCGCCGCCGATCCACTGTCGATCAAACTGGCCGCCGCGATGCCGCAGCGTTTGGGGCGGGTGCTGGGGATGTATGGCGAATGGCTGCGCAGCATTCAGCCGCAGGGCGAGGGGGCGATGCTGGCGTCGATCATCCGGCGAATCCTGTTGCAGGTGGGGGTCAATCTGGCGCTGGTCATCGCAATCTTCTTCTCGGGTGCGTTCTTCGCCGAGCGTATCTCGACGTATCTGCAAGACTGGATCAGCGATCCGAGCTGGCAGAAAGCGTTGATCTGGGGCGGGGCTTTGCTGGTGTCGTTGCCGTTTCTGATCGCGGCCTATCGCAAGCTCAAGGCGCTATCGATGCTGTTGGCCGAGATGGGCGTGAAGCCGGAGATGGCCGGAAGGCACACGCAGCGAGTGCGCCGGGTGATCGCCGAGGTGATCCCGATTCTCTCGCTGCTGGTGATTTTCCTGCTGCTGGCAGCCTTGTCGGCCAGTATTCTGCCGACCAACAAGTTGCTGGTGCTGATCGCCGTGGTCGCGGCCGCCGTGGCGGCGCTGCTCTGGCGCTGGTTTATCCGCGTGCACACGCGGATGCAGGTGGCCTTGCTGGAAACCCTCGACAACCACAAGGAGTCGTCGGGGCACTGACCACCCGGGGCGTTTGGCCAATCAGCTTTCCAGCCAGACGTCCCGCGCCCAATGCCAGACCGATTCCCAGGTTTCTTCGGCGATCAGCTCTTCCTCGGCTTGCCACAACACCACCGTGCCGTCTTCTTCGACACAGTAGTAGTCGTCGCCGTCCTGGCAAATTGGAATCAGGCTGCGATCCACGCCGGCATCCCAAGCGTTGGCGGCGACATCCGGCAAGTAGGTGTGCGATTGCGGGTCGGTGACAGTTACCGGCTCCAGGCTACCGTAAACCACGTCGCTGACCGTCAGCAAAAACTCCCTGAAGACAAACGGAATATCGATGAACAGTTGTTCTTCGATTTCAACCAGCAAGTCTTCGTCAGGCAACTCCAAAGGCACCGGTACCGGTTCGTTGGCTTCGCGCAGTTGTTCGATAATTTCTTCCACGTCCGGGATCCTCTTGCTTGTATGGCGCGGTTTATATGGGCCGGTTTATACAGTAGCTTGCTATAGATGCAACCGCGAAATAGAAAAACCCCGGACAAGTCCGGGGTTTTTGTTACCGCATGCTTAACGCAGAGGGGATCAGCCGTTCTGACGGATACCGGCCACCAGCCAAGGCTGGTTCTCGCCCTGCGGACGTTCCATGTTCCAGCTTTCGCTGAACACTTCGCCTTGGTCGAAACGCGAGGTCTTCGACACACCACTGAAGGTCAGGGTGGCGATGGTCTTGTCGGCACGGTCATCTACGCCGTCCAGTTGAACCTGGAGGTTGTCAATGTAGGTCGACTGGAAGGCGTCGCCCAGATCCGCACGTTCACGCTTGAGGAATTCGAGCATCTGCGGGGTCACGAACTCGGCGATCTTGTCCATTTCGTTAGCGTCCCAGTGCTGCTGCAGCGACTGGAAGTGGCTGCGTGCAGCTTCAAGGAAGCTCTGCTCGTTGAACCAAGCCGGTGCGTTGATCACCGGACGGGCGGCAGCAGGTGCAGCCGAACCACCGAAGATCGAACCCATGCCGGCAGGCTTCTGCTCGAACACTTCACGCTGCATCGGCGCGCCAGCTGGAGCCAGGTGCTCCTGCTGCTTGCGGCGACGAGCGGCGATGAAGCGGAAGATCACGAACGCGATCACGGCCATGATCAGGATGTCGAAGATCTGCATGCCCTGGAAGCCGCCGCCCATGAACATGGAAGCGAGCAGACCACCGGCGGCGATACCGGCCAGAGGGCCGAGCCATTTCGAAGCACCGCCGGCCTTGGCAGCAGCGCCAGCGGCACCGGCAGCACCAGCGGTCGCCGCAGCGCCGCCAGCTGCGGAAGAAGGAGCCATTTGGCTGGTCTGGTGCGACGGCGCAGCGCCGGCGCTTTTGCCACCACCAAAGCGCTTGGCGTTGGCGTCGAGGCTCATCGTCAGGCCGATGCACAACGCCATGGCGATGCTAAGAAAACGTTTCATAAAGGGATTTCCCGTTTGTGGAGACACGCGCGCCATGTTGCACAGCTGAAGTGTTACTGGCTAGCGAGAGAGTGTTTCGGGCTTTTGCCTGACAGGTTACGTTCAGCTCCGTCGGGGCAATAAGGCCATGTACTTTCGGCTGTAAGAAAAGGAGATAGGTTCAGAAAGAAATTGACACTTGTGGGAGCGAGCTTGCTCGCGAAAGCGATGTGTCATTCAACTCATTGATTGGCTGACACTCCCTTTGCGCGAGCAAGCTCGCTCCCACATGTGTTCTGCGCTTGAGCGTCAGATAGCTTCCAGCTTCGCGTAACCGAGCATCAGCCACTTGCTGCCTTCGCCGAAGTTCACCTGCACCCGCGCCTGTGCACCCGCGCCTTCGAAGTTGAGGATCACGCCGTCGCCAAAGACCGAATGGCGCACAGCCTGACCCAGGCTGAAGCCGGTTTCCGGAATCTCGCTGCCGCTGAACAGATTGCTGCCACTCATCGACTGGTTGCCGCCGAACGGACGGCTGACGCTGTTCGACAAACGGACTTCCTGAATCAGACCTTTCGGCACCTCTCGTACGAAACGCGAGACCTTGTTGTAGGTTTCGCTGCCGTACAGGCGTCGGGTTTCAGCGTAGGTCATCACCAGGTTTTGCATCGCCCGGGTGATACCGACGTAGGCCAAGCGTCGTTCTTCTTCAAGACGCCCCGGTTCTTCCAGGCTCATCTTGTGCGGGAACAGGCCTTCTTCCATGCCCACGAGGAACACGTAAGGGAATTCCAGGCCTTTGGCACTGTGCAGGGTCATCAACTGAATGCTGTCTTCGTGCTCGTCGGCCTGAGTGTCGCCGGCCTCCAGCGAAGCGTGGCCGAGGAATGCTGCCAGTGGCGTGAGTTCTTCGTCTTCTTCAGTGTTCTCGAAGTTGCGCGCGGCGCTGACCAGTTCCTCAAGGTTTTCTACCCGAGCCTGGCCTTTCTCGCCTTTTTCCGCTTCGTGATAAGCGATCAGACCAGATTGCTCGATGACGGTTTGGGTCATCAAGTGAAGCGGCATCTCGGCGCATTTGGCGGCGAGGTTCTCGATCAGCTCGATAAACGCACCCAGCGCACCCGCAGCACGACCGGTCAGGCCTTTATTGGCGACCAACAGGCGCATGCCTTCCCACATCGACACATCGCTGTGGCGCGCATGCTCGCGAATTGCTTCAACGGTTTTTTCGCCAATGCCGCGAGCCGGAACGTTGATCACCCGCTCCAGCGCAGCATCGTTACCCCGACCTTCGAGCAAACGCAGATACGCCATGGCGTTCTTGATTTCCGCACGCTCGAAGAAGCGCTGGCCACCATAGATGCGGTACGGAATGCGTTCACGCAGCAATGCTTCTTCCAAAACGCGTGATTGGGCGTTGGAGCGGTACAGAATCGCGATGTCGCTGCGAGCCAAGCCGGTTTTGAGCGCGCTTTCGATGGTTTCGACAACGTAGCGTGCTTCGTCGTGTTCGTTGAACGCGGCGTACAGATTGATCGCCTCGCCGTCGCCGCCGTCCGTCCACAGCTCTTTGCCCAGGCGTCCGGTGTTGTTGGCGATCAGCGCGTTGGCCGCTTTCAGGATGCCGGCGGTGGAGCGGTAGTTCTGCTCCAGGCGAATGGTCACGGCGTCCGGGAAGTCGGCGGAGTATTGATGGATGTTTTCGATCTTCGCCCCGCGCCAGCCGTAAATCGACTGGTCGTCGTCGCCGACTACCATCAGGCTGTCGCCACCCTTGCCGAGCAGGCGCAACCAGGCGTACTGCACGGCGTTGGTGTCCTGGAACTCGTCCACCAGAATGTGCCGGAAGCGCTTCTGATAATGCGCCAGCAAGCCGGGGTGGTCGCGCCACAAGTCGAGGGCGCGCAGCAGCAGTTCGGAGAAGTCGATCACGCCGGCGCGCAGGCAGGCAGCCTCGTAGGCCTCGTAAATGCCGCGCATGGTGGCCAGGTACAAGTCGCCGCTGGCCTGAATGTGTTGCGGACGCAGACCTTCGTCTTTCTGTCCATTAATGAACCATTGGGCCTGACGTGCCGGCCAGCGTTGCTCGTCCAGGCCCAGCTCGCGGATCACCCGCTTGACCAGGCGTTGCTGGTCGTCACTGTCGAGAATCTGGAAGGTCTGGCTCAGCCCGGCTTCCTGCCAGTGCGCCCGCAACAAGCGGTGCGCGAGGCCGTGGAAGGTGCCGACCCACATGCCAGCCGGGTTGATACCCATTAACTGCTCGATGCGGTGACGCATCTCGGCAGCGGCCTTGTTGGTGAAGGTCACCGACAGGATGGAGTGAGGCGAGGCGTTTTCGACCTGGATCAACCAGGCGATACGGTGCACCAGCACTCGGGTTTTACCAGAGCCGGCACCGGCCAGGACCAACTGACGGCCAACGGGGGCTGCTACGGCCTGACGTTGGGCATCGTTGAGGGAGTTCAGCAGAAGGGAGAGGTCATCGCGCATCGGGGCATTCTAGGGTGCGCCGCAGGCCCGGGCAAACCGAGCTTTGAATTAGCCGATGAAAGTGCCGTCGATGACGACCGGTCGGTCACTGGCTACAGGCGTCAGCCCGCCTCACTCTGGGGGTTCTGCCGGCACCAAGGGAGGGAAAAATTTCGATGAAATTGTGATCCGGAGCAGTTTGGCAACGGGATCGGCTTGTGTATGCTCCGTCCACGTTTCGGGCGCACGCCCCCTTATAAGAACAAGAACGTTGCCCATGACCCTCAGCGCCGAACTGTCGGGACCCTCTGTGGAACCCCGGGTTATCCGCAAGCACTACGCCGTCGAGATGGCGGTCGAGCGCACGCGCCTGCTGTATCAGGGCTCTTTGTTGCCCACGCTGTTCATGTTGATCAATGGTCTGGTCTGCGCCGCTTTGCTCTGGAGCCCGCAGCGCTCTTTCGTGGTCAGCGTCTGGCTGGTGTGGTTGTTGTCGCTGGTGGCGTTACGTGTGATCCAGGTAGCGGCGTTCGACTCCGCCATCCCCAGTCGCCAGGCCCAGCCGATCTGGCGCCGGATGTTCCTGCTCGGCTCGACCATGACCGGCCTGACCTTGGCCGGTGCGGGCATCGCGCTGGTACCCGCCGACAACTTCATGCAGCAAGCCTGGGTTTTCGGTCTGATCGGCGCCGCGACCCTGTCGGCCAGTGTCGCCTACGCGGTGAGCCTGCCGGCATTTCTGTCGTTTACCTTGCCTTGTCTGCTGCCGGCGATCGGTTATCTGTTTTGGGGCGGTGACGAGCAGGCGCGTGGTTGGGGCTGGCTCGGGCTGATTCTGTTGGGGTCGCTGAGCGTCGTGGCGTGGCAGGTCAATCGTCTGATTGATCGTGGTTTGCTGCGGCGCTTCCAGAATCAGCACCTGATCGAACATCTGCAGCAGACACAGGCGCGCAGCGAGCAGCTCAATCAAGAACTGGCGACGGAAATCGACCATCGGCGCTGCGCCGAGGGCAAGTTGCGCGAAGCTCAGGTCGAGCTGGAAGACCGCGTCGCCCTGCGCAGCCGCGAGCTGGACGCCGCCAATCAGGCCTTGAGCAAAAGCGAAACACGCCTGGCGCTGGCGTTGAAGGCCAGTGAGTTGGGGCTGTGGGACTGGAATCTGCAAACCGACGAAGTCCACCACACGCAGATCCAGGAACTGTTCGGCCTAGCCCCGGAATACGTCACCGCCATCCTGCGCGACCTCAAACCGCGGCTGCACCCCGAAGATGTGCCACCCCTCAAACAGGCGTTGATCGAACATCTGAAGGGCCGCAGCGAGGACTATCAGATTGAATACCGCGTGCGTCACGGCGATGGCCATTGGGTCTGGATCGAGGACCGCGGCCGCGCCGTAGAGCGCAGTGAAAGTGGGCAAGTGATCCGCATGGTGGGCACTCGCCGCGATATCAGCGCCAGCAAGCGCGTCGAAGAGCAGCAGCGCCTTGCCGCAACGGTGTTCGAAGCGGCCAGCGAAGGCATTGTGATTTTGGATCCGGATTACACACTGATCGCGATCAATCAGGCGTTCAGCCGGGTCACCGGTTACGGCATTGATGAAATGCTCGGGCGTAATGTGGTCGAGCTGCCATGCAGTCGCGATGCCCGCCGCCACTACGTCGCCATCCGCACCGCCCTTGAGCAGTACGGTAGTTGGCAGGGCGAATTGGTGGAGACCCGCAAGAATGGCGAACTGTATCCGCAATGGCTACAACTCAACGCAGTACGCGATAGTCGGGGAAATGTCGGCCATATCGTGGGCTTCTTCGCCGATCTTTCCGCACGGCGTGAATCCGAAGAGCGCATGCGTTATTTGACGCACTACGACGAACTTACCGGTCTGGCCAATCGCTCGCTATTCCGCGAACGGCTGCATGAGGCCCATCAGCGGGTTCGACAGGGCGGCCGGCGCAGTCTTGCGCTGCTGCACATCAATCTGGATCGCTTCAAATTGCTCAACGACAGTTTGGGCCACGAAGTCGCTGACCAGTTGTTGCAGAAGATGGCTCGCCGGTTGGTCAACGCCTTGCCGGAAGCCGACACGATCGCTCGCTTATCCGGCGACGAGTTCGCTGTGCTCTTCGATGCCTATGGCAACCTGTCGAGTCTGGCGCGGGTCGCCACGCGACTGGCGGGCAAACTGCGCCTGCCGCTGACCGTGGACGGGCACGAATTGGTGGTCAGCGCTTCGATGGGCATCAGCATGCTGCCGGACAACGCACGGGAGATCTCCGCGCTGGTCAGCCAGTCGAACATGGCCATGCAACATGCCAAACATCTGGGCGGCAACAATTTCCAGTTCTACACCGAGAGCCTGCAGGCCAGCACCCTTGAGCGATTGCAGCTGGAAAACCAGTTGCGTAAAGCCATCGATGAGAAGCAATTACAGGTGTTCTATCAGCCCAAGCTGTGCCTGGAGTCGGGGCGCTTGAATGCGGCGGAAGCACTGGTGCGCTGGGATCACCCGAGTTTGGGTCAGGTGCCGCCGGGGGACTTCATCGGGCTGGCCGAAGAGACCGGATTGATCGGGCCGATCGGCGAATTCGTGCTGCGCCAGGCTTGCTGGCAGGCGTGCGAATGGCAGCGTCAGGGGCTCGCGCCGATTCGCGTTTCGGTGAACCTGTCGGTGCACCAGTTGCGCCAGGGCAAGCTGGTCAGTCTGGTGAGACAAGTGCTGGAAGAAACCGGGCTGGCGCCGCACTACCTCGAACTCGAACTGACCGAAAGTCAGCTGCTCGACAGCGTTGAGCACATCATCGCGACGTTCCAGCAACTGCGCGATCTGGGGGTGAAACTGGCCATCGACGATTTTGGCACCGGGTATTCATCGCTCAGCTATCTCAAGCGCATCCCGGTGGATTACGTGAAGATCGATCAAGCGTTCATTCGTGGTTTGGGCGAGAGCAGCGAAGATGCGGCGATCACCCGGGCGATCATCGCCATGGCCCATGGGCTGTCGCTGAAAGTGGTGGCTGAGGGGGTAGAGCGCGAGGAACAGTTGGAATTTTTGCGCGCCGAGCGCTGTGATGAAGTGCAGGGTTATCTAATCAGTCGACCCGTTAAAGCTGCCGCTCTGGCCGGGCTTTTGCGTGCGCAGGAAAACCCGCTTTAAGGGCTACATGCACCCCATCGCGCCTGATATGGGGACATGGAGTTACGCATTGAGCAGGCAAAAAGCCGATTCATGTAGTATAACTACAAGCTTGCTACATCCCCGACCATAACAAGAGTCCAGCCCCTTGAATCTGCTGCAACACATCGCCCAGTCACGTCACCTGTTACGCAAGTCGGAGCTCAAGGTCGCCGACCACGTGCTGCTTGACCCTGCGGCGGTGATGCACAGTTCCATGGCCGATCTGGCCCACAACGTCGGCATCAGTGAGCCGACCATCGTGCGCTTTTGTCGCGCCATCGGTTGTTCCGGCTTTCAGGATCTGAAACTGAAACTGGCACAGAGCCTGGCCGCCGGTGCCAGTTTCGGCCAGTTCGCGATCCATGAAGACGACTCGGTCGCTGATTACAGCCTGAAGATTTTCGACACCACGTTGCACACGTTGATGGAGGTTCGCGAGAGGCTCGATCCGGTGGAATTGCAGCGTGCGGTGACCTTGATGTCGCAGGCGCAGCGCGTCGAGTTCTATGGCTTTGGCGCGTCGGGCGCGGTGGCAGCGGATGCGCAACACAAGTTCTTCCGCCTGCTGCTGACGGCGGCGGCCTACTCCGATCCGCATATGCAGGCGATGTCGGCGGTAACGTTGAAGCCGACTGACGTGGCGATCTGCATTTCCCAGTCCGGGCGCTCCAAGGATTTGCTGATTACCGCCAATCTGGTGCGCGAGAGCGGCGCTTCGCTGATCACGCTGTGCCCGAGCCAGACGCCATTGGCGGAACTGTCGACGGTCAATCTGGCGATCGATGTGCATGAAGACACCGAAATCTATACGCCGCTGACTTCGCGCATTGCCCACCTGGTGGTAATCGACGTGCTGGCCATGGGCGTGGCCATGGCGCGGGGTCCGAGCCTGGTCAACCACCTCAAGAGCGTGAAGCGCAGTCTGCGTAGCTTGCGGCTCTCGCCCAAAGCCGTAAAAGCACTGGATGACTGAAGTCATCGTAAAGTCGTTCCGGCCTTAATCGCGGGCAAGCCCGCTCCCACAGGGGTGGCGGTGTTCACATCTTTTGTGTTCCACGCCCAAACCTGTGGGAGCGGGCTTGCCCGCGATGGCGTCGTTACAAGCACCGCTGTCATCCGCAAGTTTCATCGCACTGTCATCCTCCCGCAGCCAAACCGTCATCCCCCGCACCTATCGTGAAACTCCCGTAATCGCCTTGGGAGACTCGAAATGGCTCAGCCCTACGAAGAACGCAACAGCGCAGCGAAAACCCGTCGTCAGCAGGAAGATCAGCGCCGCATGGAGTTCCGTCGCGCCATCGAAGATCGCTACGAACTTCGTCAGCTTCAGGCCGAAATCGGCGGTTTTCCCGAGGAAGTCGAACTCAATTACTGGCAGGCAGCACCGGCAGCTTCCCGTCGAAACGCTCAACCAGCGCGCTGATCTGCACGCGTTCGCTGCGGATAAACGCCAGGAAGGCGTGCGCCACGGGTGACAAGCGCTTGGCTTTGGCTTGTACCAGGCACCAGCTCCGCAACAGCGGTAACTCCTCGACCGGCAGCTCGACCAGACCGCCGGTCGCCAGCTCCAGGTTCAGGGCGTGGCGCGTCAACAGCGCCAGGCCCAGACCCGCCGCCACGCATTCACGCTGTGCTTCGGCCGAGGCCACCTCTTGAGTCTGGGTGAAGTGCACGCGCTTCTCTTTGAAATACTCTTCGCACGCCAGTCGCGTACCCGAGCCGGGTTCGCGGATCAGTAGCGTGTACGGCTCAAGATCCTGCAAACGCAGCGGCCCCATATGCGCCAGTGGATGATCCGGGCGAGCCGCGGCGACAATCGGATTATTGAGAAACGGAAGGAATTCCAGCCCCATGTCCTGGGGCACCATCGACATGATCACCAGATCATCGCGGTTGTCGGAAAGACGTCGAATCACCTGGCCACGATTGACCACGGTCAGTTGCAGATTCACTTCCGGATGCTGGCGTTTGAACGCCGCGAACAGATGTGGCACGAAATACTTGGCGCTCGACTCCACCGCCAGCTTCAGTTGGCCCTGCAGCGAGCCCTGCATGTCCGACAGCTGCATGTCGAGGTTCTCCAGGCGTCCGAAGATGTCTCGACTGGCGCGCTGAAGGGCTTCGGCAGCCTCGGTCATGTAGAGTTTTTTGCCGACATAATCGAATAATGGCTGCCCGATCAGCTCTTCGAGCTGACGAATCTGTAGGCTGACGGCCGGTTGTGTGAGCGACATTTCCTCGGCCGCGCGGCTGTAAGAGCGTAAATCACACACTTCATTGAATATCTGTAATTGGCGTAATGTCATACGCATCAGTGACTTACGCATTTTATTCAGGCTCTGTGTACGGGCGGATGTTTCAACTATAAGTCTTTACTTATGCCTGACCCAATAATTATTCATTTTTGTTAATCCCTTGCGAGCGCTAGTGTGGAGACGCGACCAAACTGAAACATTTGGTCACGCGTCGACCTGGGTCTAGCAGGTCGTGGTGCCACCGGCTCAAGGGAACCTCCAAGTGATAAAAAAGATCCTGATCGCCAACCGTGGTGAGATTGCCGTACGAATCGTGCGAGCCTGCGCCGAGATGGGCATTCGCTCGGTTGCGATTTTTTCCGACGCCGACCGGCATGCGCTGCATGTGAAGCGTGCGGACGAGGCCCACAGCATCGGTGCCGAACCACTGGCCGGTTACCTCAACCCGCGTAAGCTGGTGAACCTCGCGGTGGAAACTGGCTGCGATGCACTGCATCCTGGTTACGGTTTCCTGTCGGAAAACGCCGAACTGGCAGACATCTGCGCCGAGCGTGGAATCAAATTCATTGGCCCGTCGGCAGAAGTCATTCGCCGCATGGGCGACAAGACCGAAGCGCGCCGCAGCATGATCAAGGCTGGCGTGCCGGTTACGCCGGGCACCGAGGGCAACGTGGCGGACATCGCCGAAGCCCTGACCGAAGGTGACCGCATCGGCTATCCGGTGATGCTCAAGGCCACCTCCGGTGGTGGCGGTCGCGGTATCCGCCGCTGCAACAGTCGCGAAGAACTCGAACAGAATTTCCCCCGCGTTATCTCCGAGGCCACCAAGGCCTTTGGTTCGGCGGAAGTGTTCCTGGAAAAATGCATCGTCAATCCCAAACACATCGAAGCGCAGATCCTCGGCGACAGCTTCGGCAACGTCGTGCATCTGTTCGAGCGTGACTGCTCGATCCAGCGTCGCAACCAGAAGCTGATCGAAATCGCCCCGAGCCCGCAACTGACCCCGGAACAGCGCGCCTACATTGGCGACCTGTCGGTGCGTGCTGCCAAAGCCGTGGGCTACGAGAACGCCGGTACTGTGGAGTTCCTGCTCGCCGAGGGCGAGGTGTACTTCATGGAGATGAACACCCGGGTGCAGGTCGAACACACCATCACCGAAGAAATCACCGGGATCGACATCGTCCGCGAGCAGATCCGGATTGCTTCCGGCCTGCCGCTGTCGGTCAAGCAGGAAGACATCCAGCACCGTGGTTTCGCGTTGCAGTTCCGCATCAACGCTGAAGACCCGAAAAACAACTTCCTGCCGAGCTTCGGCAAGATCACCCGTTACTACGCCCCCGGCGGGCCGGGTGTGCGCACCGACACGGCGATCTACACCGGTTACACCATCCCGCCGTTCTACGATTCGATGTGCCTGAAACTGGTGGTCTGGGCATTGACCTGGGAAGAGGCGATGGACCGTGGCCTGCGCGCCCTCGACGACATGCGCCTGCAAGGCGTGAAGACCACCGCCGCGTACTATCAGGAAATCCTGCGCAACCCGGAATTTCGTAGCGGCCAGTTCAATACCAGCTTCGTTGAAAGCCACCCTGAACTGACCAACTACTCGATCAAGCGCAAACCCGAAGAGCTGGCCCTGGCCATCGCCGCCGCCATCGCCGCCCACGCAGGCCTATGAATGAAGCAGCTGCGAGCTTTTAGCTGCAAGCGGCAAGTAAAAGCAGATTGGCTTTTTCTTGCAGCTCGTAGCTTGAAGCTTGCCGCTATGAGGAGATACCAATGACTAAGAAAATCTTCGTTACCGACACCGTCCTGCGCGACGCTCACCAATCGCTGCTCGCCACCCGCATGCGCACCGAAGACATGCTGCCGATCTGCGACAAGCTCGACAAAGTCGGCTACTGGTCGCTGGAATGCTGGGGCGGCGCGACCTTCGACGCCTGCGTACGTTTCCTCAAGGAAGATCCGTGGGAGCGTCTGCGCCAACTGCGCGCCGCGTTGCCTAACACGCGTCTGCAAATGCTCCTGCGTGGCCAGAACCTGTTGGGCTATCGCCATTACAGCGATGACGTGGTCAAAGCGTTCGTCGCCAAGGCAGCGGTCAATGGCATCGACGTGTTCCGCATCTTCGACGCGATGAACGACGTGCGTAACCTGCGTGTGGCCATCGAAGCGGTGAAAGCTGCCGGTAAGCACGCCCAGGGCACCATCGCTTACACCACCAGCCCGGTGCACACGATTGACGCTTTCGTGGCGCAAGCCAAACAAATGGAAGCCATGGGTTGCGACTCGGTAGCAATCAAGGACATGGCCGGTCTACTGACGCCCTACGCGACCGGTGAACTGGTCCGGGCATTGAAAGCCGAGCAGTCGCTGCCAGTGTTCATTCATTCGCATGACACCGCTGGCCTGGCGACGATGTGCCAACTCAAGGCAATCGAAAATGGCGCTGACCACATCGATACCGCGATCTCCAGCTTCGCCTCGGGCACCAGCCATCCGGGCACCGAGTCGATGGTGGCTGCGCTCAAGGGCAGCGAATTCGATACCGGTCTGAACCTTGAACTGCTGCAAGAGATCGGCCTGTACTTCTACGCTGTGCGCAAGAAGTACCACCAGTTCGAAAGCGAATTCACCGCTGTCGACACCCGTGTGCAAGTCAATCAGGTGCCGGGCGGGATGATTTCCAACCTGGCCAACCAGTTGAAAGAGCAGGGCGCGCTGAACCGCATGGCTGAAGTGCTGGCGGAAATCCCGCGCGTGCGTGAAGACCTCGGCTTCCCGCCGCTGGTCACCCCGACTTCGCAGATCGTCGGCACCCAGGCGTTCTTCAACGTGCTGGCCGGCGAGCGCTACAAAACCATCACCAACGAAGTGAAACTCTACCTGCAGGGCGGCTACGGCAAGGCGCCGGGCGTGGTGAATGAAAAACTGCGTCGTCAGGCCATCGGCAGCGAAGAAGTCATCGACGTGCGTCCGGCCGATCTGCTCAAACCGGAAATGACTAAGCTGCGTGCCGATATCGGTGCATTGGCCAAGTCGGAAGAAGACGTGCTGACCTTCGCCATGTTCCCGGACATCGGTCGCAAGTTCCTCGAAGAGCGTGCCGCCGGCACTCTCGTGCCGGAAGTGCTGCTGCCGATTCCAGAGGCTGGCGCCGTGACGTCGGCGAGCGGCGAAGGTGTGCCGACCGAGTTCGTCATTGACGTCCACGGTGAGACTTACCGCGTCGATATCACGGGTGTCGGTGTGAAGGCCGAAGGCAAGCGTCACTTCTACCTGTCCATCGACGGCATGCCGGAAGAAGTGGTGTTCGAACCGCTTAACGAATTCGTCGGCGGCGGCAGCAGCAAGCGCAAGCAAGCGTCGGCTCCAGGCCACGTCAGCACCACCATGCCCGGCAACATCGTCGATGTGCTGGTCAAGGAAGGCGACACCGTCAAGGCGGGCCAGGCTGTGCTGATCACCGAAGCCATGAAGATGGAAACCGAAGTTCAGGCCGCCATCGCCGGCAAGGTTACGGCGATTCATGTGGCCAAGGGCGACCGGGTGAACCCGGGCGAAATCCTGATCGAGATCGAAGGCTGAGATAACCGCCGCGATCAAACGCTTTAAACCTCGGGGGGGCATGTGCTCCCCTTTTTTTCGTCCGTTTTTTCACCTGTAGAAGCTACCGCAGGCTGCGATCTTGTGATCGTTTAAAACGAAGATCAAAAGATCGCAGCCTGCGGCAGCTCCTGCAGGAAGCGATTTAGAACGCCATGCGCCACTGACCCATCACGCCGTGATTGCGGCTTTCGCTGCCGAACTCTCCTGTTACGACCACGCCCAGCGTGTGGTTGGTCGACGGTCCGAGGTCCAGACCCGCATCGACGCCCAAGCTGTTGCGGTCCAGTTCTGCCCCGGCCACGGTGAAGCGTTTGCCGCCCTTGACCAGTTGCTGGCGGGTGTCGCTGTCGAGTTCACCAAAGGTGTGTTTCCACCCGGCGCTCAATCGCGGCGTCAGGCTCATGCCGTTGTCCAGTGTGTGGATTTTTGCCGTGCGCAGGCCGAAGGTACTGCTGAGATTGTCGCGGGTTTGCCCAAATACTTTCAGCGCCGCATCACCCCCTTTTTCACTGTGGCTGTCGCGTTGATAACGTTGGTAGCCGAGGCTGGCGAACGGTTCGAGTGTCGCGTCGTTGCGGCCGAAGTTGAAGCCCAGTTCGGCGAAGGCTTGCTGGGTGGTGGCGTCGTAATTGCCTTTGAGGCGATCGCTGAATCCGTTGAACGCCACCCGACGTTTGCTGCTGCCGTCATGGCTGGCGTAAGTGGCACCCAGGCGCAGCGCCATTGGTCCATCCTGACGCACGGCGTAGGCGCCAACGTGCCAGCTGTCGAGGTCGCCATCGTATTGGCGGGCATCGAATCTGGTTTGGGATTTGCCGCCCAGCAGACCGATATGCCATTGCTCATTGAGCCGCCAGTCAGCGCCCATGACCAGGCCGTGGGTGGCGTGTTTCAGGGTGCTGTCGTGCTCGCGATCAACCTTGCCGCCATGGCCCAATGCCTGAACCCAGACTCGCCCGGAATCTGCACCGCCGGCAGCTTCGCGAGGTGAATTGCCCGAGCCGTAAGCTGCGCCCGTGCGAGGGTCGAGTTGGCGCATGGCCGACAGCATGCTTGCGCTCACGGGGGTCACGCTGCTTAACGTGGCTTTGGCGAGGTTGGCGTTGCTGCCGGCGGCGAGTTGTTCGAGGGCGACGGGGGCAGTAGTTTTATCGCTGGCCAGTAACGCGGTGACCGCAGCATTTGCCGGTTTTTGCGGTTGAACTGCCGGTTGTTCGACGTTTTGGGGGGCGCGCTCGACAAAGGATTCAACCGGCACTGGAGAGTGCGTTGTCGACGATGTTGCAACTGCGGATGGAACATCAACATCAACAGCAACTGACGCAGGAGCGGGAGCTAAAGCTGTAACGGAATCTGGCACTGAAGCTACATCTGGTGCCGGCAATGATATTGGTGTCGAGGTAGTCAACGGTGTTGATGTTGGTGTTGGTGTTGGTATCGCGTATGGCGTTGGTTCGGTTGGCGCATCTATGGCTCCGCCAACCGCACGACCGTTTTCTGTATTCGCAAGACTTTCAATTTCTACTTCATTGCGGGAATAAGTCAGCCCGACTTTTTGATCTTCGTAATGCACCTCTGGCGTCATGAAGGCCAGGTTGTTCTCGATGCTGACAAAACGCCCTTCGACTTTTTTTGCAGTGAGAATGGTGTGCTCGGAGCTTTTAGGGTACTCACCGGCAGTGACGAGTTTCAGGGTTGCGTCGCCAAGCCGGGCGGTTCCGCCGACTTCTATCGTCGGGCCGTTACCCGCAGCATTAACGGCGTAGGACAAAACCGCTGTTTGCGACAGGTTCAGGTCCCCACTCACTTTCGGGGCGTGATACACCTCATCAACCGAAAGCCTCCCGTGGACGTTCAGGTTTTTCAACGCGCCCCCACCCGCGAAATGTCCCTTTTCGTGAACGGTGACGGTGCCGTCAATCAGTCCCTTGTTGGTAAGGTCTCCGCCGCCCAATACTGTGGCTCCGCCAACTATGGCCCCTTTGTTGATCAGAATTCCCGAGGTCACTGCGTGCCCCAATATGTTCCCATCATTGGTCAATGATGCTTTTGACCTGACCAGAACGCCAAGATCGAAATCGCCATCTCCACTGCGAGTCCAGGTGCCTTGCTTGACGTGCAAACCGTTGAAGTTAACAGTTTTCCCCAGCGTTCCTCTCGCGCCATCGAGTTGTAGGACATTCACTCCGCCCGCGCCATCAACCAGCCCGGCAAAATTGCCGCGGCTGCCTAAAGTAAGCAGATCATTACGGTCATCAAGCGTCAGGGAAACACCGTCGATTGCAGCGACCTTTGCTTTGATGGGGTCATGCTTGACGGTGTTAGGATCAGCGACGAAGTGGTCGAACATACTGATCAACTCTTCAGCGCTCGGTGCTGGATCAGGGCTTAGTTCTGCATAAGTGAAGGGCGTGCACCCCAGCGTCAGCGCGATTGCTAACGCGAGTTTTTTTGCTTGGTACTTGTGTTGAGCATCCATCAAGTAAAGTCTCTGCTGAAAGAAGACCCAACTCTATTGATGCACTCAAGAATCCGATGTCGGCTGCTTCCCGAAGCGTTGCAGGCGACATCGCTTCATTTTGTGGAAAATTTCCACCAGATCCGCAGCCGGTGTTTTTACCCGAATCCAGCGCTTCCTTTTCCTACAATCAAGCGGGACGTCGCCGACTGTTCAGTGGTGCAAAACTCATCCCATTGCCCACTCAACCCGTGACGGGTTACGGATCACCTAAGTACGGCGAACGTACGCCCTGCCGTAATGCCGCTCCATCCGCGCCTGAATCAGCTCCAGCCCAATCGACATCAACCAGTAAATGATGGCCGCCGTGGTCAGCATTTCGATGTAGCGATAGCTTGAACGTCCATACGACTGCGCGAGAAACATCACTTCCCAGACGCCCATCACCGAGATCAACGACGAATCTTTCAGCATCGAAATGAATTGGTTGGTCGTGGGCGGGATGATGGTGCGCATGGCCTGAGGCAGCGTAATGCGCCAGAGAATGACTGAGTCGCGCATGCCCAGTGCCAGCGATGCTTCTCGCTGGCCATACGGGACGCCAAGAATGCCTGCGCGGAAGATCTCGCTGAGGTACGCGCCATAGTTGAGTGACAGGGCGATGATCCCGGCGACGATGGCGCCCGGCACGATGCCCAGTTGCGGCAAACCGAGATAGATCAGCAGGATCTGGATCAGCAGCGGCGTGCCACGAAAGAACGAGGCGTAAAAACTGGCGATGCCGAAGGCCACCGCACTTTTCGACAGTCGCGCCAGCGCAGTCACGAAACCCAGCAGCACCGAAGCAACGATTGAGCACAGGCACAGAAACAGCGTCAGTGCTGCCCCCTGCAAGAAACCATTAGGTGCCAGTTTCAGGCCGACCAGGTTGGGCAGCTTGTCGAGGATGATCGAAAACTTCAGGTCGAAGCTCAGAAAGAACCCCGCGAACAGGCAGAACATCACCGCCCAGGTCAGGTACAGCCTTGTACGGAAATCGAACAGCCGGCGCAGGCGTGATTCAGCCACCGGTTGCGGTGGCTTGGGAGGTACCGGGAAAGAAGTCATTGGCTGATGTCGGCACCGATCCATTTTTGCGAAAGCTTGCTCAGGGTGCCGTCCTGTTTGAGTTGGGCAAAGACCTCGCGGACCTTGGCATCCCACTGCGCATCACCCTTCTCGATGGCGACCGAGTTCGGCTCCGAGTACAGCGGCTCGCCAGCGAGCTTGAAGCGTTTGTCTTCATTCAGGCGTGGCTGCGCAGTGACGAGGTTGGTGAGGATTGCATCAAGGCGCACGCCCGCGCCGAGGCCAAGATCCTGGAACGCGACGTTGTCGGTGTCGTACGGCGCGATCTGTACATCTTCGAATGGATACTGGAGCTGTGTGTCCTCGGCGCCCTCAATGACCAGATTCTTGTTCAGATAACTTTCATAACTGGATGCGCTGGTAAGGCCGACCTTCTTGCCGCTCAGATCCCTGGCGCTGTGGATGCGATCGTCTTTGGCGTTGACCACGATCACTGCCGGTGAGGCGTAGTACTCGACCGGGAAATTGAACACTTCGGCGCGGGCCTTGCTCGGCGTCATCGAGCAGATGCAGATGTCGTAGCGACCACTCCAGCGGCCGGCAGCGATGACGTCCCAGGACGGTGTTTCGAGACGCAGCTTGACCCCCAGTTTCTCCGCCACGGCTTTGGCGACATCGACGTCGAAGCCGTCGAGCTGGTTCTGATCGTTGAGGAACGAGAAGGGCGGATAGCTTTCCATCAACACGCCGACCAGCTCTTTCTTTTGCTCGACGCGATCCAGTGTGGTGCCGCCTAAGGCTTGGGTAGAGGCGGCCAGAATCGTCAGGCCCAGGGCCAGTAGTGGTTGGAGTTTCACAGGCGATCCCTGAATAAAAAAGAGGTTGTTATTAACCGAATGGTGCGTATTAAATAGTTATAAGAACGACTCTGATAGTGAGTTATTTTCATAAGCATATGAGTGAAAAGCATATGGGCGCAGCGAACACGGTTATTCTTGATGGCGGCATGGGCCGTGAGTTGCAACGAGCCGGGGCGCCATTTCGGCAGCCAGAATGGTCGGCACTGGCGCTGAGCGAAGCACCGCAAGCGGTCGAGGCTGTACACGCAGCCTATATCGCCAGTGGTGCCGACGTGATCACTAGCAACAGTTATGCAGTGGTGCCGTTTCATATCGGCGAATCGCGTTTCGCCGCTGAAGGTCAGGCTTTGGCAGCGTTAGCCGGCGAACTGGCGCGGCGTGCGGTGCAGGCATCGGGTAAAAACGTGCGGGTGGCCGGCTCCTTGCCTCCGTTGTTCGGCTCTTATCGTCCTGATCTGTTCGACGCGTCTCGAGTCACGGAATTGCTGAATCCGTTGGTCAACGGTCTGGCACCGCACGTTGACCTGTGGCTGGCGGAAACCCAGAGTTCGATTATCGAGGCACGGGCCATCCACGCCGGATTGCCGCAGGACGGCAAGCCGTTCTGGCTGTCGTTTACCTTGAAAGATGAAGACACTGACGACGTACCGCGTTTGCGTTCTGGCGAGCCGGTCGCCGAGGCGGCTGCGGTGGCAGCGGAGTTGGGCGTTGAAACGTTGCTGTTCAATTGCAGCCAGCCGGAAGTGATTGGTGCAGCGATTGATGCGGCGCGCGACACCTTCGAGGGTCTGGGGGTGAAGATTCACATCGGCGCCTATGCCAACGCGTTTCCGCCGCAGCCCAAGGAGGCAACGGCCAATGACGGACTGGATCCGTTGCGCGACGATCTCGATCCGCCAGGTTATTTGCATTGGGCGAGAGATTGGCAGCAGCGCGGCGCCAGCCATTTGGGTGGTTGCTGCGGTATCGGGCCAGAACACATTGCGGTGCTGGCGCAGAAACTGGTTTAAGTAAGCAGATCAAAAGATCGCAGCCTGCGGCAGCGCCTACATTTTGTCCCGTGTAGAAGCTGCCGAAGGCTGCGATCTTTTGCTTTTAAAAGGTTAAGAACGGCACTCGACCAACCCCTTCACCTGCCCATCAGATGTCTGATTTTCATCCGACAGCCACCGCTCAAAACCCGTCGCAATCGCCGGCCATTCCGAATCCACAATCGAGTACCACGCGGTGTCGCGATTCTGGCCCTTGACCACCATGTGCTGGCGGAAAACGCCTTCGAAGCTGAAGCCCAGGCGTTCAGCGGCGTATTTGGAGCGGGCGTTAGCGTTGTTGCACTTCCATTCCAGGCGACGGTAGCCCAGGTCAAAGGAGTGTTTGGCCAACAGGTAAACCGCCTCGGTGCTTTTTGGCGAGCGCTGCATTGGCGCACCGAAAGTCACGTGGCCGATTTCGATACGGCCATGGGCCGGGACAATCGACATCAGGCTGAGCATGCCTTGCACCTGGCCGCTGGCGCGGTCAATGATGCTGAAGAAATACGGATCGCTGCTGGCCGCGTGATTGTTCAGCCAGTCATTGAACACGTGGCGCTCGGGAAACGGGCCGTAGGGCAGGAAGTCCCAGAGTTTCGGGTCGGCGCCGGGGCCTTCGAGGGCGTTGAACAGGTCGTCACCGTGGCGCGCCGGGTCGAGCCTTTCCAGGCGGATGAAGCGGCCTTCGAGCAGCGTGGTCGTGGGGGCGGGCACGCCTTTCCAATCGGCAGGTGAAGTGGTCATGAGCGCGTTTCCTTAAAGGGCTTTGCGAAACTGGATGAAGCCTGGGCGCTCGGCGATGCGCTCGTAGAGCTGGATCGCCGTGGCGTTGGATTCGTGGGTCAGCCAATGGACTTTGCAGCAGCCGTCGGCTTTGGCCGTTGCATAGACATGCTCGATCAACTGGCGACCGACGCCGGTGCCGCGGGTTTCAGGCGCCACCAGCAAGTCTTGCAGGTAGCAGGAGTTTTCGATGCTCCAGTTCGAGCGATGGTAGATGTAATGCACCATGCCCAGCGCTTTACCGTCAGCCCAGGCGAGGGCGGCGTGCGTCGGTTCGCTCGGGTCGAGGAAGCGCTGCCAGGTACTGTTCGTCACCGCCTCCGGCAGTTCGGTGGTGTAGAAGCGCAGGTACGCTTGCCACAGCGCCAGCCAGGCGGCGTGGTCGTCGGCGCTGACCTGACGGATCTCGATCTGACTCATGGTGATTTCCTTAACGCATCAATTGGGCGAGGGTTTGATCATTGATTTCGGAGCTGGCGGCCAGCCCTTCGCGCACGCCGGCGATATCTTCGGCGCTGCGGTTCTGGCTGAGCTTGCGCTTGCCTTCCAGGCGGTCGATGGGAATGGCAAAACCGACGATGGCCTTGAGCATGCTGTCGATGTAATCGGCGGGCGCGTCGGCGACCGACCAAGGCTGTGCGCGGCCGGCCTCATGGCGGTCGGTGAGGGTGCTGACGATGTCGAGCAGCCGTCCGCCGTCGCTGAAGGTCTCGGCGTGGCCGTAGGCGTGCACGGCGATGTAGTTCCAGGTCGGTACGACTTTGCCGTGCTCCGCTTTGCTCGGATAAAACCCCGGGGTGACGTAGGCATCCGGGCCGGCAAAAATCAGCATTGCTTCGGCACCGTCGCGCAGGTCCTTCCACTGCGGATTGGCCCTGGCCAGATGCCCGTAGAGCGTGCCGTACTCACCTTGTTCGCAATGCAGCAGCACCGGCACATGGCTGGCTTGCAGACCGTTTTCGCCGTGGGTGACCAGGATGGCGAGGCGAGTGGCGAGGACCAGTTCGTGGAGTTGAGACAGCTCATCGATGGCAAAGGCGCGCGGCGTGTACATGAGAGATTTTCCTTGGCGAATACAGACATCCTAGGCAGGCTATTGGTCTGATGTAAGAGCCATTGATGGCCAATTTCATAGGTCCATTACCATGCCTGATTTGTCCACGTTGTCTATGCCGTTCAACCCGGCGGGCATCGAGCTTGATCGCCGTCAGGGTTTGAGCCGTCAGCTCTATCAGGCGCTGCGACTGCGTGTGCTCGACGGGCGGCTGGCCAGTGGCACGCGCCTGCCAGCCAGCCGTGATCTGGCCGCCGCGCTGGCGATTTCCCGCAACAGCGTGGTTCGGGCCTACGATCAACTCTATGCCGAAGGCTTCATTGAAGGGCGGGTGGGCGATGGCACTTACGTGGCCCAACTGCCCCGTGACCCGCTCAAGGCAAAAAAACTATCCACAAAAGTATCCACAGGGTTTTCAACAGGCTTACCCACAGCCTTATCCACAAATTTTGCAAATTCCACTGTGCTTTCATCCAGTAAAGTTATCCACAGCGGCGTTTTACAGCGGTTGGAAAACAACCATTTACCCCATCCCCCCAGTGGCCCGCCGCGCGCATTTCGGGTTGGCGTACCGGCATTCGATCTGTTTCCGTTTGATGTCTGGGCCAAGCTCACTGGGGCTTTCTGGCGCAAACCGGATCTTCAGCAGATGTGTTACGGCGACCCGGCCGGCGATGCGCGTCTGCGCGGCCTGATTGCGGCCTATCTGCGCAGTTCGCGAGGGATGCAGTGCTCGGCTGAGCAAATTGTGATCACCAGTGGCGCACAGCAGGCAATCAGTCTTTGTGCACAGCTGCTAGTGGAGCCTGGCGATGGCGTTGCGATCGAAAATCCGGGGTACCGTGCGGCCGGTCATGCGTTTGCCTTGGCGGGAGGCATTCTGCGCGGGATTGGCGTGGACGAGGAGGGCATGGATTGCTCGGCACTGTCGGGTGCCAGTGATTGTCGCGTGGCTTACGTGACGCCCTCGCATCAATACCCGACAGGCGTGGTGATGAGCCTGGCGCGGCGTCTTGAACTGCTCGCCTGGGCCGAGCGCACGCAAGGCTGGATCGTTGAGGATGACTACGACGGCGAGTACCGTTACACCGGCGCGCCATTGGCCCCCTTGGCGGCACTCGATCAACAGGGCCGCGTGCTGTATGTCGGCACGTTCGGCAAGGTCGCATTCCCGGCGTTGCGCCTCGGTTATCTGGTGCTGCCACCGGCGCTGGTGCCGGCGTTTTCGCAACGTCGGGCGGTGGACGTCCGGCATTCGGAGGTGAGCACGCAAGCGGTGATGGCCGAGTTCATGGCGGCCGGGCATTTCCAGCGACATATCCGCCGGATGCGCCGCGCCGCGCTGAACCGGCGCAATACGTTGCTCGATGGTTGGCCAATGACAATTCCAGGCGTCGGTGACCTGCCGGCGGTGTCGGCCGGGCTGCACCTGACCGTGAAGGTGGAGAGCATCGACCGTGAGCAGCAATTGATCGAGCAAGCTGCGCGCGTGGATGTCGAAATCAGCGGCTTGAGCCATTACTGGTTGCCGGACTCCACGACTCCCCGGGACCGGCGCGCCGGTCTGGTCCTGGGGTTCGCCGCCGTGCCGGAAGCCGCGATCAAGGCTGCGTTGGCCCGGTTGCAGCAGGCTTGGCGGGCGTGAAGAACAAGGTCTCGGCCAATTGGGTGGAAATCTCGCTGCGGTGAATATCGATGATTTGCTGATTGTTCAAACCACGCAATTCATAGGTCCCCCCTAAATGCCGCTGCGCGTTGGTTTTCAGGTGTCCGGCAAGGAATGGCGTTAGCGGCGCGCTGACACTGCTGTAGTGAAAATGCGCGTAACACACCACCTTGTTGGTTTTGATATCGCGTACTTCGTACTCGTCCAGAAAATCATTCGGGCGACTTTTGAGTTCGCGTCGCGTAAGGATTTTGGCGATGGTCACTTCACCGTGATTGTTCAGCCACTCGACACCGGCGCCTGTCGGCATCTGCTGTTTGATCATTCTGGCCCGGGTACTGGTGCCTTTTTCATCGAGCGTTTTTGCTGCCTTCTCCAGCGCGTGACCCAGTTCTTGCGTCGGATTGTCGAGATCCGCCGTGGCATTGCGCGCCGTCAATGCCTCATCGATGTCGGCGTTGGCTTTGCGCAGCAGGGCTGCATGCCGGTGGTATTCCTCTTCGACCTCCACCGGAAGCCGCGGACCCCGCTTGATCCGAGCGTCGGTAACCCGATGAAACTCCGCAAGGCCATCGAGCAGTGCCTGGCCGGCGCGGATACTTTTATTGAGATTGAGCCTGGACGGCGGCTTGGGGCGTTGCGTCGTCGGCGTAGCGGTAATGTGTTCCACCCAAACACCGGGTGACTCTTCCTGAAAGATGGCGATGACCCCTGCCATGTTCGAGCGCAATTCGACCAGATCGCTTGGCCCGCCCTCCGTGGCAGCTTTCGGTACACCCACGAGTGTGCCTTTGCTGCGGGTCTTGATGATTTTCCGGGTGTTCGTGCCTGCGGGCCTGGACGGACCGGCTTGAGGTTCGACCAGACGTCGGTCTCGCAGCAAGCCTGCCAGCTGCGTGACCGTTATGTCGCTGAACTCCTTGACCCTTTCACGTACCCGCGCAAGCCGAGAAAGGTTGAGCTGGTCCGCAAACTCGGCGGCGATATCGCCGAAACCCTGATCCACCGCGGCAAATTGCCGGGTCAGGTGATTGAGGGTATCGATCCGCTCACCGAGGTTGTGCAGACTTTCATCGGTACTCAGATTCAGCGAGCTCTGAACGTTCAGTGCTGCGCTTTCGATGAGTTGTTCCATCGCCGACTGCACCTGCGCCCTGACCGCTGTTGTGCCCGGCTTGACGCAAATCTCTTGGCCTAGAGAGATTTGCAGCAGCTTGAAATCATTCAGATCGTAGTCCGGCAGCGTTTTCCGATATTTGATCAGTAGCTCCACAGCGCCTTCGCCGAGGCGTTCAAGTTCTGCGAACCGTGCATGGGACGCGTCGATCTTTTCCATGATCCCTTGAGTCTGATCGCGCATTTCTTCGCACGTCTGAATGAACCGCTGCGACGACGATTGCCTGTGGTCCTCGATCGCCATCGTCGTAGCGCGGATATTGGCCTGAAAATCCGTGCTGTTCTCTATGAGCCATTCCTGGCCGAGGAACAGTTGCATCTCCAGCCGCTCAATCATCACCGCGCGGAAATTGGGAACCTCCTGTAGCGAATTCAACTCCCTGATTTGCTTGATATTATCGCCGTATTCCTTGAGCTGTGAATCCAGCAGATCGAGGTAGTGTTTGCGCGCAGTCTTGGCCGTTTCCGGCAGGGCGGCGTCCATGGCGGTGCGGGTTTGTGTGAGCTCAGTCAGCTTGGACGCCATCGTCAGGTCGAAGGCGCTAATAGCACTTCGGTGCTGAGAGATGCGCTGCTTGTTCTGACGCTGGACCTGTTTGCGCCGACTGCTCAGGCTGCCGCCGCTCAGGCGCAATCGCAGGTCGACGACCCATTGGCCGGCCGCGCTGCGTACCAGAAAGGGTCCGGTGCCGGGAGGTTGACGGCTCGAGTCGATGATCTGCACGTGTTCATCTTCATTGATCTGCACCTGGAACCAGCGCTTGTCGACCGGCGCATACCATTTTCCGCCATGTTGGTAGAGGTGCTGATACGGGCCCTCACTCGCCGCAGCTCCAAGTGCTTCGGGCTTGCTGACATTGAGACGGTCCAGCAGTGCGGCGAGGCTGTGGTTCGATTGCTCTAGAGCGGCGATGGTGTTGATCGACGTTCCATGATTGGCGACCAGTTCACTGCCCGCGATATCCGGTGCGTGTACAGAATTGATGAGCTCAGGTACGGGATGAGGTGTCAGCGACGCCCACTCATCAATTGCACTGATGGCCTTGTGGGCGGGCTTGTGACCGACCGCTGCGCGATGGGCGAGGACCATGCCCAGTGCGAGGAGAATATCGGCAAGTGCCGACCAGGCGACTTTGCCGGATTGTTGATTGGCAGCGTCGCTGACCTCCTGCAAGTCGTCCATGATCTGCCAGATCCACGCCGCTATTGCGACACCGCGCCCCAGAAAGGGCAGCGCCGCGTTAAAGAGCGCCCAGCCACCGCGTTTGAGCGTGGCCCAGCGTGCTTCCGCGTTGGATACCGATTGGCGGTCAGCTTGAGTGATGACTGCTTGCACATTGGTCTTGTGCAGCGTTGCCAGAACATCGCTTTCGATGACGTCGGAGCCCAGCGTGACGGGCCTGGACATATCAATGAGGGTCAGCGGGTGAACCACGATCTCTGGAATGACCCACACCGAGGGAACCCTTGCCGCAAACACATACTGGCTGAAGTTGAATCGCACGCTATCGGGTAACCACGCCAATACTGATTCGCGCAGATCCTGGGAATGCTTGATTGCGTACAGCAAGTTGGTAGGACCGGGGTATTGAATCAGCGCCTTTTCGAACAGCGGTCGATAAAGCAGGCACGGCCCTTTGTCCGGGTCGCGCGGGCCGATGACGAACATGTTGTCCACGGTGTCCGCGCGGGAGGTGCTGCGGTGGGTCACGAATGCCAGAGGGCGGATGACGATTTCCTGCCCGTCGACCTGACGATCTGCAGCGACGCTGCTCAGTGCCGCGACCACGTATCGGTAACCCAGCTCAGTGATGCCTGCTTCGCCACGGATCTTGTGTTGCAAGGCCAGCAACGGCAATTCAAGGGGTAACTGTTGGCTATAGAGATCCTGCAGAGCAGATGCCTGAGTGGCGTCGTCGAGCAGTTTTTTCTTCAGGTACGCCGGGTAAGTGCTGCCGATGTCGACGGTCTTTACCAGCTCCTCGACATAGGTCACGGTCATCCATTGCGGTAATGCGCTGCCGTCCTTGTAGGCCACTCTTTTATTGCCCAGGGGCAGACCCGCCAGGTTTTGCAGTGCGAGATCCAGAAGCGTCAGCGTTTTGGTCTGAAATTCGCCCGGCACTATGAACGTGCCCCAGATCACCAGGCTGACGATGGTCATCTCGATGTCGTCGAGTTTGATATCGGTCGCTGTCGGGTGGTCTTTGAGAATCTGTGCAGTCAGTGCCTCGCGTGTGAATGTGTGCAGATCGTTGACTTCGCTCTGAAACGATTTGCCCTGGTTCGCATGTTGCACCACCGTCAGATCCAGCAAGTATCGGCCGTAGAGGGTCTGATCGGCAGGTGAGGCAGCGTCCAGCCACTCGGGCAGCATTGGCTTCAGTCGCTCGATGTGCGGTTTCAGGCGTGGTATCGGTTGTTGATGGTTGGCAGCGGTTCCGGCGTGAGGATAGAGCCTTTTGACAATCGGACCTTCGAAGAAATTGATCTGGCCCAGCGCATCGGCTTCAAGGGCAATGACAGTGCAGGCCTGGTGGTTGAAGAAGTCGCCTTCAGGCTCGACGAGTCGCCAGCTCAGACCTTTGGCGCTGGCGCCTTCGCGAAACCGGTGTGGCAGGGCATTGCCGATTTCGTCCACCGAAGCGAAGCGCCGAAAGCCTTGCACCACCGAGTGAGTGAGCACCAGCGTGCGCTGGCCGAGCGTGCCGATCAGCACGGCCGTATTGAGCAGTGTCGCGTGTTTGCGGGCAGCCCCTTCACCGTGATCCAGGTCAATCAGACAGGCGCGGGTCTTGTACTTGTCGTTGGTTCTTTCTCGCTTGTCCGGGTTGTTGAAAACGGCGCGAGCCATGGCTTGCTCATCGGCATCCCAGCCAAGGCTTGCGTCGACATTCCACAGTCTGCGCAAGCCATCCGACAGTTGATACCAGCGCGGGTGATTTGCAGCGGTGGTTTCGCTCCAGTAATCGATGTGTTGCTCTTTGTAGGCAACGAAGAGCAGTGGCGCCAGCTCGTTGATCAGCCGGGCGATGGCACTGATTTTCACCGGCAGCTGGATTGCCGGGCTGACAGTCGGCTGCAAGGTCAGGAAGTGTTCGTCGTCGAGGTACGTCACCGTGGCGCCGGACAGGCCAAGCCGCACCAGCGCATCGGTGAGGGATTCGAACTGATCGGCCCCCGGAGTTGCGTGCTCGTCAGTGATGACCCAGGTCGGCGTCGCGACCATGGCCCGTTGCGGGTCGATCTCCAGGTTCGGATACAGCGTTTTGAGGGCCTGACGCAGTGTTGTTGTGGCGACTTCCCGCAACGAGGGGCCGGTCACCAGTTGGGTCAACACATCGACCGCGCTGGGTAAGGATATTTCGGGCATGGGCAATTCCTGCTCTGACTGTTGGGCACACCGGGGAAGTGGCCGAGCAGGGCAAGGTAAAGTTCGCGTCGCGACGGTGTGCGGTACATAGATGTTGCGGGCAAAAAAAGACCCGCACGAGCGGGTCGAGGTGTTTAGCCGTTGCTCAGTGAGCGCTTTCAAAGCCCTCAAGCACATTCACTGCGTTGATGCCGATTTCTTCCACCGCGTAGCCACCTTCCATCACGAACAGCGTTGGTTTGCCGAGCGCGGCAATCCGCTTGCCCATCGCCAGGTAATCCGGGCTGTCGAGCTTGAATTGCGAGATCGGATCGTCTTTGAACGTATCGACACCCAGCGACACGACGATGATCTCGGCACCATAACGGTCGATCTCGTTGCAGGCTTGATCCAGCGCCGCACTCCAGGTGTCCCAGCCGGAACCGGCGGGCAATGGATAGTTGAAATTGAAGCCTTCGCCGGCGCCTTCACCAAGCTCGTCTTCGTAGCCGAGGAAGAACGGAAACTCCGCTTCCGGATGGCCATGGATCGAGGTGAACAACACGTCGCTGCGTTCGTAGAAAATCGATTGGGTGCCATTGCCGTGGTGGTAGTCGACGTCGAGGATCGCGACCTTCTTGTGGCCTTGATCAAGAAACGCCTGCGCCGCAATGGCCGCGTTGTTGAGGTAGCAATAACCGCCCATCAAGTCGCCGGCAGCGTGATGTCCGGGTGGGCGACACAACGCGAAGGCACTGTGCGCGCCGTGCTGGATCGCCGCTTGCGCGGTCAGTGCAACTTGCGCCGCGCTGTACGCCGCTTGCCAGGTGCCGGCGGTGATCGGTGCGCCGCCATCGAAGCTGTAGTAACCGAGTTGGCCGTGCAGGCTGGTCGGTTTGATGGCGCGCAGTGTGCGGGCCGGCCAGGTATAGGGCAGCAAGTCGCCGTCGGTGTTGAATTCTGTCCAGCGAGCCCACGCGCCTTTAAAGAACTCGAGATAGTCGCGGCTGTGAATGCGGGCGATCGGTTCGAGGCCGAAGTCCTTCGGCGCCTCGACCGGACCCAGATGCTGGTGCTGCACGCGTTGCAGCACATGGTCGGCACGCGAGGGCATCTCGAAGCAAGGCTTGAGCTGGCCATCGATCAATTCGCAGCGGCCATGGTGCAGGTGGTGATCATCCGAGTAGATCGTCAGCATTTGTTGTTCTCCGCAGGGGCTGATTCGGTTTGCGTCCAGTGTTGCGGCGCACAGCGATTCGGAAAACGGCAGAAGAGGCCAAAAGGGGATCGATATGGCCAGAACCTCTGACCGCTATTCGCCCCCTGCTTGAGTAGGCCCATCCAAGCAACAGACATGAAACACAAACCCCTGTGGGAGCTGGCAAGCCAGATCCCACATTGAGCATATCAATGCGGTCGGAACTGGCTCGGCGCGACCCCACTCCAGCGCACAAACGCATGGCGAAAGCTCGCGGTCTCGCTAAAGCCCAGGTTTTCGGCGATGCGGTAGATCGGAAGTTGATCCTCACACAGCATCTGCTTGGCTCGCTCGAAGCGCAGTTCATCGAGCAGTTCCTGATAGCTGCTGCCCATGTCCTTCAAATGCCTGCGCAGGGTGCGCGGCGAGCATTTCATTTGCTGGGCCAGACCTTCCAGTCCCGGTGCGGCGTTCAACTGGGCACTGAGCAATTGGCGGATACGGCCCAGCCAGGCCTGACGTCCGGTGAATTCGAGGTTCTGCTTGCGACAGCGTTCAGCCATGGCTTGATGGGTGACGGCGTCCGCCAGCGGCAGCGGCTGGTCCAGCCAGTGGCGGTCGAAGGCGAACGCGTTGTCTTTGGCGGCGAAGTGCAGCGCTGCATTGAAGTGCTCGGCATAGCTTTCGCGGTAATCCGGTGCCTCATGTTGAAAACGGACGGCAAGCAACGGCAGCGGACCGCCGAGTAAATCGTCGCAAATGACTTTGAGCGAAACCAGACAGAATTCGGCATTGAACACTGCCATCGCCGGGCTCTCGCGGTAATCGGCGGCGACAAACCAGACGCGTTCGCCGTCCTCCTCAAGACTCAGCTCGAAAAGTGTTCCCAACAGCGCCGGATAGCGGATCGCCAGGCGCAAAGCGTCACCGAAGGTGGCACAGGTCAGCAGTGCGTAGCCGAGAATTCCATAGGAGGAAACGTGCATGCGTCGGCCCAGTTCCAGACCGATATCGTGCTTGAGCGCGACCGCGTTGGCGCACACCTGCATCTCCTGATTGGTGGTGATGCGCGTGTCGGCCCGGGCCAGATCCGCCGCACTGATGCCGCTGCCGGCCAGCAATGCTTCGCTCGACAAGCCTTGATCCCTGAAGGTGTTGAGCACCAGAGAGACCGCGTTGAGGGTGGTGAGGTGGGAGTGGAGCATGAGATTTTCCAGCCTTGGGATGGCTGGAACGCAGCAAGTTATATGCCGCAGCAGCCCCTCACCCCAGCCCTCTCCCAAAGGGAGAGGGGGCCGACTGGGGATATTGGCGAGATACGCCTACCTGAAAAAGCGCTGCCGAATCCATAATTAATCGACACTTTTTCAGGTCGGCGTATAGCGCGAGATGCCGAATCCATAATCGACACCTTTTTCCAGGTCGGCGTATAGCGCAAGACACTAAGGTCAGTCCCCTCTCCCTCCGGGAGAGGGTTAGGGTGAGGGCAAATCTGCAGCCTTGCTCAGACCAACTCACCACACAAATCCAGCTCCATTAGCCGCCGCACTTCAGCCGTTTCAAGACCCGCCCCCAGCAAGCCATGCAATTTGCCGAACGCCGCTTCACGGGTCATACCGCCACCGGACAGCACGCCAACCCCGCGCAGGCGGCTGCCAGCCTCGTACACATCCAGTTCAACTCCGCCCTCATGGCATTGCGTCACCGCGACCACCACCACGCCGTTGTCCCGCGCACGGCTGAGGCTGGCAAGGAACTCTGGATTGTCGCTCGGGCCGGTGCCGCTGCCGTAGCACTCCAGCACCAGACCCTGAATGCCGCTCTCGAGCAACCCGTCGAGGATCGCGGCGCCGATTCCGGGGAACAACGGCAGTACCGCCACGTTTGCCAGTCGCTTGGGCTGGTTGTAATTCAACGCTGGCGGCACAGAAGTAGCTTTCATGCCGCCGCCCTGACGCTCCAGGCGTTTGAACGGGTGACGACCGAAGCTGCGCACTTTCGCGCAACGGGTCGGCGCCAGCAGTTCACCGTGGAAGTACAAATGTACACCCGGCGCCAGACCCTGACCGAGCGCGACCAGTGCGCCGTTGAGGTTTTCCCAGGCATCGCTATCGGTGACACCGGCCGGCAGCATGGAGCCGGTGAAGCACACCCGGGCATGCAGGCCGAGCAACTGGAAACTCATGGCCGCGGCGCTGTACGCCAGGGTGTCGGTGCCATGCAGGATCAGCACGCTGTCGCAGTTCTGTACATCAACTGCATCGACCACTGCCTCACGCAGTTGCTGCCAATAGGCCGGGGTCATGTTGGCGCTGTCGATCAGCGGCGACATTTCACGAAAGCGCCATTGCGGCACGACCAGGTCTGGCTGGCTGTGCAGATAGTCGCGCATCCGCGCTTCGAAACCGGACGCCGGGGCCAGGCCATTTGCACTGGCCTGCATGCCGATGGTGCCACCGGTGTAGAGCACCATGACGTTTTGCGCGGCGGGATAGGTCGACGAATTCATGGGGATTCTCCGAAAGGATGAGGTCCTGAGGGCGCGAGCCTGATCGCGAAAGCGGTGTGTCAGTCAATGCATGCATCAACAGCCAGATTGCATTCGCGAGCAGGCTCGCTCTCACAGTTTTCCGAACTGTAACTGACGAGCGCAGGAGATGCGCCCGTCATTCACCCATCAGCGTTGCGCTGCAGGGACGCCTTGCGGCTCGACTTCAGTCTTGCCGGCTGCGGCGGGCGGGTTGGCCGGCCAGGCTTTGCGATCCAGGTCCAGATCCGGGAATTTGCTCGAATCGAACACCGGCGTCTTGATGCCGGCCGCACGCTGGTCATCGTAGTCACGCAGGATGCGCATGCCGATCTTGAACAGCAGGAACAGCGCGATCAGGTTGACGAACGCGAGCATGGTCATGGTGATGTCGGCGAAGGCGAACACGGTGCTGAGGTTTTCGATCGCGCCCCAGAAAATCAACACCAGTACCAGTGCGCGGTAGCCGATCAGCGCCTTGCGGTTTTCACCGATCAGGAAGCGCAGGTTGCTCTCGCCCAGGTAGTAGTTGTAAAGGATCGAGGTGAACACGAATAACGCCAGGGCGACCGAGATGAACATCCGGCCCCATTCACCCACCACCGCGGCCAGCGAGTTCTGGGTCAGGGCAATGCCATCGCCTTCGAAGCCCGGGGTGTAGAAGCCCGAGAGCAGGATCAGCAGCGCGGTGCAGGTGCAGATCACGAAGGTGTCGAGGAACACGCTGAACGCCTGAACCACGCCTTGCGCGACCGGGTGCTCGACCGAAGCCACAGCCGCCACGTTCGGCGCACTGCCCAAACCGGCTTCGTTGGCGAACACGCCACGCTTCACGCCCATGACGATGGCGCTACCGATCAGACCGCCGAATGCCTGGTCGAGACCGAATGCGCTTTTGACGATGGTCATCAACATGGCGGGTACGTGGTCGAATTGCAGCACGATCACGTAGAGGGTCACGCCGATGTACACCAGGGTTTTCACCGGTACCAACAGGTCTGCGACCTTGGCGATACGCTTGATCCCGCCGACGAACACCAGGCCCAGCAGCACTGCCAGGCCGAGGCCGGTGTAAGTGGTGTCGAGGCCGAAAGCGTTTTCCAGCGAGTGAGTCACGGCGTGAGCTTGCAGGCCGTTGAAGGCGAAACCGAAGGTCACCAGCAACAGGAACGCCATGACCATACCCAACCAGCGTTTCTGCAAACCGTGCTGGATGTAGTAGGACGGACCGCCACGGAAGGTGCCATCAGAGTCGGTGCGTTTGTAGAGCTGGCCGAGCGAGCACTCGAAGAAGCTGCTGGACATGCCGACCAGTGCGGTTACCCACATCCAGAACACCGCACCTGGCCCACCGAGGGTCACGGCGATGCCGACACCGGCGATGTTACCTGCACCGACACGGCCGGCGAGGCTGAGCATCAGGGCCTGGAACGAGCTGAGCTGCCCGGCGCTGCTTTTCAGGCTGTCGCGGAACACCGCGAACATGTGGAAGAAGTGCCGCAATTGAACGAAACGCGAGCGAATCGTGAAGTAGCTACCGAGCCCGACAATGAGCACGATCAGTACTTTCCCTGAGAGGAAGTCGTTAATGACTTCGAGCATGGATTTTTCCTCGCTGTTTTTTGTGTAAGCAAATGCTGGATAGAAGAAACATCGTGTTACACCGGTCTGCGCACGGCACGACGGGTGAGGCGAAGGTTTCGTCCCGGATCCATTTCGCGGGTTTGTTATTAGTTCGGGTTTCGCATGGGTGATGGCCTCGTTACCGACGACCGCTCACGCGAAGAGGGGCGGCACTATACCGATCAGTGGCGCGCCCGTCTGCACGGTAGTGGTGCAAGCGACGAAACGAAGCTTTGAAACACCCGGCGTTACCGGCGCCGGGTTTGTGCGGGAACTGCTTTTTTGTGGAAGCGAGCCTGCTCGCGAAAGCGGTGTATCAGGCGCATTGGCGTTGGATGTGCCGCCTTCGCGAGCAGGCTCGCTCCCACATTGTTCAGTCCCCAGACATACGGGTCTCAGGGTCAGATAGTTAAAAAAAAGGGCCTGGGGACGGATCCCCAAGCCCTCAAAAGGTGAGAGGTGTCTAGTCCCTCGACCTGGTGAGCGGTGCTACAAATAACGCGTCGGCTCAGGCTTTGAGCGGAACCAGACGTGGAGCAATCATGTTTTCCGGGCGCAGGATGTCGGCGAGCATGGCTTCGTCGAGCAGACCTTCTTCGCGCACCAGTTCCAGCACGCCGCGGCCGCTTTCAAGGGCGATACCGGCGATACGGGTGGCGTTTTTGTAGCCGATGTACGGGTTCAGTGCGGTGACCAGACCGATCGAGTGCTCGACCAGTTCACGGCAGCGCGCTTCGTTGGCGGTGATGCCGACGATGCAGTGCTCGCGCAGCATGTCCATGGCGCGTTGCAGCAGGCGGATCGAGTCGAAGATCTTGAACGCGATCAGCGGCTCCATCACGTTCAGCTGCAATTGGCCGCCTTCGGCTGCCATGGTCAGTGCCAGGTCGTTACCGATGACTTGGAACGCAACCTGGTTAACGGCTTCCGGGATCACCGGGTTGACCTTGCCGGGCATGATCGAGCTGCCTGGCTGACGCGCCGGCAGGTTGATCTCGTTGATGCCGGTGCGTGGACCGCTGGACAGCAGGCGCAGGTCATTGCAGATCTTCGACAGCTTGACCGCGGTGCGTTTGAGCATGCCGGAGAACAGCACGAAGGCGCCCATGTCGGAGGTGGCTTCGATCAGGTCGGCCGCGGGCACCAGCGGTTGACCGCTGATCAGCGCCAGACGCTGTACCGCCAGCGCCTGATAACGCGGGTCGGCGTTGATGCCGGTACCGATCGCGGTGCCACCCAGGTTCACTTCAGTCAGCAGTTCCGGGGCCAGCGTCTTCAGACGGGCCAGGTCTTCGCCCATGGTGGTGGCGAACGCACGGAATTCCTGGCCGAGGGTCATCGGTACGGCGTCTTGCAGCTGGGTACGGCCCATCTTCAGGACGTGATCGAATTCTTTGCCTTTGGCCGCAAATGCCTGAATCAGGCTGTCGAGGCTGGCGAGCAGGGTGTCGTGACCCAACAGCAGACCCAGGCGGATGGCCGTCGGGTAAGCGTCGTTGGTCGACTGCGCCATGTTCACGTCGTCGTTCGGGTGCAGGTACTGGTACTCGCCTTTCTGGTGACCCATTGCTTCCAGAGCAATGTTGGCGATCACTTCGTTGGCGTTCATGTTGGTGGAGGTACCGGCGCCACCCTGAATCATGTCGACCACGAATTCTTCGTGGTAATCACCGCGGATCAATCGGGCACAGGCTTCGCTGATGGCAGCGTGCTTGGCTTCGCTCAGGTGACCCAACTCACGGTTGGCGTCAGCGGCGGCCTGTTTGACCATCGCCAGACCCACAACCAGTTTCGGGTAATGCGAAATCGGAACGCCCGAGAGGCGGAAGTTGTTCACCGCTCGCAGGGTCTGGATGCCGTAATACGCTTGAGCCGGTACTTCGAGGGCGCCAAGCAGGTCGTTTTCTGTGCGGAAAGATGCAGCGGAGGACATGATAGAAATCATCTCGATATGGACCCGGTCTGTGCCGGAACGCTGCGAATGCTAGGCTTGTGGGGGAATTTGGGCCAATGCTGTTAAACACTGGCCTATGCACATTCGGCATAATGCCCGTGTGACGCCGCCTGCGCGGCAGACGTGTGACCTGTTTTGGTGCGTGTCCGGGAGGACGTGATGAATCTGGAAAGCAAATGGCTCGAGGACTTCAGTGCTCTGGCCGCCACCCGCAGCTTCTCGCAGGCCGCCGAACGACGTTTCGTGACTCAGCCGGCATTCAGTCGGCGGATCCGCAGCCTCGAAGCGGCGCTGGGGCTGACCTTGGTCAATCGATCGCGCACGCCGATCGAACTGACGGCGGCGGGGCAATTGTTTCTGGTGACCGCGCGCACCGTGGTCGAGCAGCTCGGCGAAGTGCTGCGCCACCTGCATCATCTGGAAGGCGGGCAGGGCGAAGTGATGCAGGTTGCAGCTGCTCACTCCCTGGCGCTGGGTTTCTTCCCGCGCTGGATCGCGCAACTGCGTAATGAAGGGCTGAACATTGCCACGCGGTTGGTGGCGACCAACGTCGGTGACGCCGTGCATGCGTTGCGCGAGGGAGGGTGTGATCTGATGCTGGCGTTCTATGACCCGGACGCAGCGATGCAGATGGACCCGGAGATTTTCCCGTCGCTGCACTTGGGCCAGACCGAAATGTTGCCGGTGTGCGCGGCGGATGCCGAAGGTAAACCGCTGTTCGATCTTGAAGGCGAAGCCAGTGTGCCGCTGCTCGCCTACAGCGCCGGAGCTTTCCTCGGCCGCTCCGTAAACGGTTTGCTGCGCCAGCGTCAGCTGCGGTTTACCACCATTTATGAAACCGCCATGGCCGACAGCCTGAAAAGCATGGCGCTGGAAGGCCTCGGCATTGCCTGGGTGCCACAACTGAGCGTGCGTGCCGAACTGGCACGCGGTGAACTCGTGGTGTGCGGCGGTCCGCAGTGGCATGTGCCACTGGAGATTCGTCTGTACCGCTGCGCACTGGTGCGCAAGGCCAACGTACGCCTGCTGTGGCGCAAGCTGGAAGGTGGCGCCGCACAAAACACCTGAACCCATCGAATAACCCTGTGGGAGCTGGCTTGCCAGCGATTGCGGTTGGCCAGTCACCCTCAATGTTTGCTGACACGACGTCATCGCTGGCAAGCCAGCTCCCACAAGGGATTTGCGGTGTTTCTGGACTGACCTTCAAGTCAATAAAACCGGGCTTTTGCGGCAGATGACAGATGGTCGTGCAGGGGGCTGTTTATTGCTTTCTTTGCGGTATACTGCGCGGCCTTTGGCCGGTACGACCGGCCATTTTTCGTACAATCAAGCCACGCAACCTGCGTGGCTTGTTGTTTTTGACGCGCCTGCGGGCGCCCAGAGAGAAGAGGCGCGACGATGAGTGCACTGGTTGGCGTGATCATGGGCTCCAAGTCCGATTGGTCCACCCTTAGCCACACCGCCGATATGCTGGAAAAGCTCGGCATCCCGTACGAGGTCAAGGTGGTTTCTGCACACCGTACCCCGGATCTGCTGTTCCAGTACGCCGAAGAGGCTGAAGGCCGCGGGATCGAGGTGATTATCGCCGGTGCCGGTGGCGCAGCTCACTTGCCGGGCATGTGTGCGGCCAAGACCCACCTGCCGGTGCTGGGCGTTCCCGTGCAGTCGGCCATGCTCTCGGGCGTCGATTCACTGCTGTCGATCGTGCAAATGCCGGCCGGCATTCCGGTCGCCACCCTGGCCATCGGCAAGGCTGGCGCGATCAACGCAGCGCTGCTCTCGGCGAGTATCCTTGGCGCCAAGCATCCGCAATTCCACGCGGTGCTGAAAACCTTCCGTGCCGAGCAGACAGACAGCGTCCTGGACAATCCAGACCCACGTATTGCCTGAGGTTGTTGAGATGAAGATCGGTGTAATCGGTGGCGGCCAGTTGGGTCGCATGTTGGCCTTGGCGGGCACCCCGCTGGGCATGAACTTCGCTTTCCTCGATCCTGCGCCGGACGCTTGCGCCGCTGCGCTGGGCGAACACCTGCGGGCCGATTACGGCGATCAGGACCATCTGCGCCAATTGGCCGATGAAGTCGATCTGGTGACCTTCGAATTCGAAAGCGTCCCGGCTGAAACCGTAGCGTTTCTCTCGCAATTCGTGCCGGTCTACCCAAGCGCCGAAGCCCTGCGCATCGCGCGTGACCGCTGGTTCGAAAAGAGCATGTTCAAGGATCTGGGTATCCCGACCCCAGCCTTTGCCGACATTCAGTCACAAGCCGATCTGGATGCTGCCGTGGCTGCAATCGGTCTGCCGGCCGTGCTGAAAACCCGCACGCTGGGTTACGACGGCAAGGGTCAGAAAGTCCTGCGCAAACCTGAAGACGTGGTCGGCACGTTTGCCGAACTCGGCAGCGTTGCCTGCTTGCTGGAGGGCTTCGTGCCGTTCACCGGTGAAGTCTCGCTGATCGCCGTGCGCGCTCGCGATGGTGAAACGAAGTTCTACCCGTTGGTGCACAACACCCACGACAGCGGCATCCTCAAGTTGTCGATCGCCAGCACTGATCACCCGTTGCAGGCGTTGGCCGAAGATTATTCCAGCCGTGTGCTCAAGCAGCTGGATTATGTCGGCGTGATGGCGTTCGAGTTCTTTGAAGTCGACGGTGGCCTCAAGGCCAACGAAATCGCCCCGCGCGTGCACAACTCCGGGCACTGGACCACCGAAGGCGCCGAGTGCAGCCAGTTCGAAAACCACCTGCGTGCCGTTGCCGGTCTGCCGCTGGGTTCGACGGCCAAGGTCGGCGAGAGCGCGATGCTCAACTTTATCGGCGTTGTCCCGCCGGTTGAGAAAGTCATCGCCATCGAAGATTGCCATCTGCACCACTACGGCAAGGCCTTCAAGGCCGGGCGCAAGGTCGGTCACGCCAACCTGCGTTGCGCCGACAAGGCCACGCTTGAAGCGCAGATCCTCAAGGTCGAAGCGCTGATCGCCGAGTAAAACAGTTTCATGTGGCAGCGGCGGAACCATTCAGGGGCCGCCGTTCTCTCATGGCAGGATGCCAAAGTCTGTCTAGGCTTTGGCATAGCCAATTCACACAGAGGGAAATGCCATGGGAATTATCGGAACCATCTTTATCGGCTTGATCGTCGGCCTGCTGGCTCGGTTCCTGAAACCGGGCGATGACAGCATGGGCTGGATCATGACCATCCTGCTCGGTATCGGCGGTTCGCTGGCGGCCACCTATGGCGGCCAGGCTCTGGGCATTTATCAGGCGGGCGAGGGCGCAGGCTTCCTCGGTGCACTGGTTGGCGCAGTCGTGTTGCTGGTGATCTACGGCCTGATCAAAAAGAACTGATTCAAAGCGACAAAGTCCTCTCCGCCATCGCGGCGGGGAGGGCTAGAATGCTCGGCGTTTCAACTTCCTTTTTTTTGCCGAGCTCCTTCATGCGCCGTCTCCTGTTGACTCTCCTCTTGCTGGGCAGCGGCCTGGCCCACGCCAGCGAACTGCCGGAAACCGACTGGCTCGAACTGATGCCCAAGTCGGATCAAAAGGCCCTCGAGGCCATGCCTGAAATCGACCACAACTCCCCGGAAGCCACTGGCACCTTCACCGAGAAGGGCGGGATGAAGCAGGCCAAAGGTCTGCCGGCGGTCATGTACTCGACCAAAACCGTAGCGTCGATGAACGACAAGCACATCCGCATCGGCGGTTATCCGGTGCCGCTGGAATCCGACGCCAAGGGCCGCAGTACGCTGTTCTTTCTCGTGCCGTACCCGGGCGCGTGCATCCACGTGCCGCCACCACCGCCGAATCAACTGGTGCTGGTGCGGTATCCGAAGGGTTTGAAGCTGGACGACATCTATACGCCGCTGTGGGTGACCGGCACGCTGAAGGTCGAGAAGGTCAGCAATGACCTGGCCGATGCGGCGTATGCGCTGGAGGCGGACAAGGTGCGGGTGGTGCAGGAATCTGATCTCTGACACCACGAAACAACTGTGGGAGCGAGCCTGCTCGCGAAAGCGGTGTGTCAGACATTTGAATGTTGACTGATACCACGCCTTCGCGAGCAGGCTCGCTCCCACATTTTGTATTGTGGTGCTGATTAGAGCGGTTTGCTGGTGACGCTGACGCCCATCGTATGGCTCGCACCCGGTGTCAGAGTCACCACATCACTCATTACATTCGCCGTCTCGATGCACAGCATGCGCTGCCAGCCATCGTTATCCATATCGCTGAGCGCCGCAGCGCGGTCGATCCACGGGTTCCAGATCACGGCCGTCCGCGAGCCGGTCGAGGTCAGCACGATGCGCCGTTCCCACGTCGGGTCGACGATGCTCAGTTGCGGTGGCGTATCGAGGTAGATGCGGTCGGTTTCACCGGCAAAATGCAGATCACCTTGCTGGCTGTGGGTTTTCCAGTCGTCCAGCGTCTCGATGTAATCCAAGCCCTTCACGCCGTCGACATGCACATTGCGCACGTCGCTGACAGCAAAGTAGGTATGCAGCGCCTGACTCAGGCTGACGGTGTCACTGCCACGGTTATGGCTGGTCAGGCTGAATTGGAGTTCATCCGACAGATGCAGGGTCAGGGTCAGATCCACCTGATGCGGCCAACCGGGCAGGCCGCCTTCGGGATAGGGCAACTTGAACTCGACCTTGATCCCGTTGCTCTCGGCTTCGATGCCGCCCAGTTCCCAATCCATCGCTCGCACCAGACCGTGCGCAGGGGCCGGTTGCTCACCGGTGTACATCGCCTGCACGCGCTGCGGATTGCGTTCGAACTTGCCGAACCACGGCCAGCACACCGGCACGCCGGCACGGATGCTCTTGTCGGTCTTGAACGTAGCCTTGTCGTTGAGCCAGATGATCGGCGGCTGGCCGTCGATCTGGTAACTGAGGATGTGCGCGCCTTGCTGGGCGACCAGCACTTCGGCCTGACCGTGGCGGATGCGCCAGCAGTTCAATTCATCCAGTTTCACGGCTTCAACGTTGGGCGTGGTCATGGGACAGCTCTCGATCAGACACTTGGGACGACTATCGACCGCAAAACGGCCGCGAGGTTTAACGTGCGCGGGGTGGCACCGAACGAGTGCGGCCGCTGCCGTCGATGGCGACGAAGACGAACACCGCTTCGGTCACCTTACGCCACTCGCTGGACAGCGGATCGTCGCTCCACACCTCGACCATCATCTGGATCGAGCTGCGACCGATTTCCAGGGTCTGGGTGTAAAAGGACAATTGCGCGCCGACCGCCACAGGCACCAGAAACGCCATGCGATCAATGGCGACAGTGGCCACGCGGCCACCGGCGACACGGCTGGCCATCGCGGTGCCAGCCAAGTCCATCTGCGCGACCAGCCAGCCGCCGAAAATATCGCCAAAGCCGTTGGTTTCGCGTGGAAGCGCGGTGATTTGCAGGGCCAGGTCGCCTTGCGGGATCGGATCTTCTTGTTCGAGTTCTATCATGCCGGGGGGCCTCTGACCCGTGACTCTTTGTTAGTGCTGCTGGTGGTAGCCGTCTTCGGGAAAAACGATTCAGCACCGAACATACTACGTTCGTCACGTTTTCCATAAGGCAACTAAAGGGAAACTCTGCGAAACCGGCTGCTCCGATAAAGGGCGGGCCAACAACGTTTTCGCACAGCAACCCCCTACAAACCGGGGCAAGGTTGCGAGTATATCGGTCGGTAGACTCCACGACGACCGTCCGGTTCTGATTTCGACTGTCAAATACGCGGCTCTATGTGCTTTTTCGAACAATTTGCTATGGTGCCGAACCTGCCCAAGCCACCGCCAGCGTTGTTGTGGCGGCAGATCCGACTATAAGAGAAGCCCTTGCCATGACCACAGCGCCTTCGAGCCTCGCGCAGCCCGAGCAACCCGCACGACCGTTGACCCGCAATGACTACAAGACCCTGTCGCTGTCCGCCCTGGGGGGCGCGCTGGAATTCTACGATTTCATCATCTTCGTATTCTTCGCCACCGTAGTCGGCAAACTGTTCTTCCCGGCCGACATGCCCGAGTGGCTGCGCATGATGCAGACCTTCGGCATCTTCGCCGCCGGTTATCTCGCGCGTCCGCTGGGCGGCATCGTCATGGCGCATTTCGGCGATCTGCTGGGGCGCAAAAAGATGTTCACCCTGAGCATCTTCATGATGGCCGTGCCGACCCTGATCATGGGTTTGCTGCCGACGTATGCGCAGATTGGCATGTGGGCGCCGATCCTTCTTCTATTGATGCGCGTGATTCAAGGCGCGGCGATTGGCGGTGAAGTGCCGGGAGCGTGGGTCTTCGTTTCCGAACACGTGCCGCAAAAGTACATGGGTTACGCCTGTGGCACCCTCACCAGCGGCCTGACCGCCGGTATCCTGCTCGGCTCGCTGGTCGCCACGGCGATCAACAGCCTCTATACGCCGACCGAAGTTTCCGATTACGCCTGGCGGATTCCGTTCCTGCTCGGCGGCGTGTTTGGCCTGTTCTCGGTTTACCTGCGCCGCTGGCTGCACGAAACCCCGGTATTTGCCGAGCTGCAACTGCGCAAGGCGCTGGCCGAAGAAGTGCCGCTGCGCGCGGTGCTACGTGATCATCGCGGGGCGATCGCGATCTCGATGTTGCTGACCTGGTTGCTGTCTGCCGGCATTGTCGTGGTGATCCTGATGACCCCGACCGTGCTGCAAACGGTCTATCACTTCTCGCCCACCACCGCGCTGCAATCCAACAGCCTGGCGATCGTATTTCTGAGTTTTGGCTGCATCATTGCCGGTGCGCTGGCGGATCGCTTTGGCGCCGGGCGCGTATTCGTGTTCGGTTGCCTGGGCCTGCTGATCAGCTCCTGGACCTTCTATCACAGCCTCGCCGATCACCCGAACTGGTTGTTCCCGCTGTATGCCCTGACCGGTTTGCTGGTCGGCACCATCGGTGCGGTACCGTATGTGATGGTCAAGGCGTTCCCGCCGGTGGTGCGCTTCAGTGGCTTGTCGTTTTCCTACAACGTGGCGTACGCAATCTTCGGTGGCCTGACGCCGATGATCGTCAGCCTGCTGCTGAAAGAAAGCCCGATGGGGCCTGCCTACTATGTGGCGGTGCTCTGCGCGATGGGGATTCTGGTGGGGGCGTGGCTCTGGAAGAAGGGGCGCTAAATCCCATCACCTGTGGGAGCGAGCTTGCTCGCGAAGGTGTCGGATCAGTCATCATCGTTAGTGTCTGATTAACCGCATTCGCGAGCAAGCTCGCTCCCACAGTGGTTCTGTGCTGTTCCCGCATCTCGGTGAATCATCTTTTAAAACCCGAATGCTGGCCTTTCATCCAATTGTCATATTTCAGCCATAGAGTGTTCACACGGCCTGCTGATACTTGGCCCCGACTTAACACACCCTATCTGCTAGGAGTAAGGCATGAAACTGAAGCGTTTGATGGCGGCAATGACTTTTGTCGCTGCTGGCGTTGCGACTGCCAACGCGGTTGCCGCTGTTGACCCTGCTATCCCGAGCTACACCAAGACCACCGGTGTGTCGGGCAACCTGTCCAGCGTCGGCTCCGATACCCTGGCCAATCTCATGACCCTGTGGGCTGAGAACTACAAAAAAGAATACCCGAACGTAAACATCCAGATTCAGGCCGCCGGTTCTTCGACCGCGCCACCTGCGCTGACTGAAGGCACCGCTAACCTGGGCCCGATGAGCCGCAAGATGAAGGACAACGAGCTGCAAGCCTTCGAAACCAAATATGGCTACAAGCCAACCGCTATCCCGGTTGCCGTGGACGCCCTGGCTGTATTCGTACACAAGGACAACCCGATCAAGGGTCTGACCATGGAGCAAGTCGACGCGATCTTCTCGTCCACTCGCCTGTGCGGTGCTAAAACCGACGTGAAAACCTGGGGTGACCTGGGTGTGACTGGCGACCTGGCGAACAAGCCGGTTCAGCTGTTCGGTCGTAACTCGGTATCGGGCACCTATGGCTACTTCAAAGAAGAAGCCTTGTGCAAAGGCGACTTCAAGCCAAACGTCAACGAACAACCAGGTTCGGCTTCGGTCGTGCAGTCGATCAGCTCCTCGCTGAACGGCGTGGGTTACTCGGGCATCGGCTACAAAACCGCAAGCGTGAAAACGGTAGCTCTGGCCAAGAAAGGCAGCACCGACTTCATCGAAGACACCGAAGAAAACGCCCTGAACGGCAAGTACCCGCTGTCGCGCTTCCTCTACGTTTACGTCAACAAGGCCCCGAACAAGCCTCTGGCCCCGCTGGAAGCCGAGTTCGTGAAACTGATTCTGTCCAAACAGGGTCAGGAAGTGGTTGTGAAAGACGGCTACATCCCACTGCCGGCCAAGGTTGCTGCAAAAGCACTGGCTGATCTGGGTCTGCAAGAAGGCGGCGCTGTCGCCAAGAAGTAACAAATTGAGTCCGGGGTGAACCCCTTCGGACTCAGGTGAAAGGCCGGATCTGCCCGCAGAGCGGCCTTTTATACACCTCTCAAATTTTCGATCCTCTGCCAGCTCCGTTGGCGGTGGATTTGCTGCGTCACTGCACTGTCATCTTTCTGTCATACAGGATCGCTAGGGTGAGCGCATGAATGATCTGGCCAATTCCAACATGACTACAAATCCTCCCAAGCGCATTGACTTCAATACGCCTGAGCTGCAACGCAAGCGCCGCATTCGCGCGCTCAAGGATCGCTTCACCCGCTGGTACGTCCTCGTTGGCGGCCTCGCGGTGCTGGTAGCCATCACCCTGATCTTTTTCTTCCTCGCCTATGTCGTCGCGCCGCTGTTCAAGGGTGCCGATCTGACCGTGAATGATGCCATCACCCCGGCCTGGATGCAGGACGCCGGCAAGCCGCTGATGATTTCGCTCGAAGAGCAGAATCAGGTGGCCATGCGCGTTTCCGACAAGGGCCAGGCGCTGTTCTTCGATATCGACAGTGGTGCTGAACTGAGTCGCGTCGATCTGCCGTTGCCGGCAGGCGCAACCGTGACCTCCATAGGTAAAGACCAGCCAGGTCATCCGCTCGTGGCCGTAGGCTTGTCCAACGGTCAGGCACTGGTGTTCCGTCACACCTATAAAGTCAGCTACCCCGACAGCAAGAAAACCATCAGCCCGGCTATCGAGTATCCGTACGGCAACACGCCGATCACGTTGAACGAAAGCGGCGGTGCGCTGGAGCACGTCAGCCTCAATGCCACTGATTCGACCCTGATGCTGGTGGGCTCGACCGGTTCGCAACTCAATGTGTTGTCGCTGACCAGCGAAGAAAACATGATGACTGGCGAAGTCACCAACGAGCAGAAGCGTATTGATCTGCCGCAGATGACCGAGCCGGTGAAAAACATCTTCGTCGACCCGCGCCAGCAATGGCTGTATGTGGTCAACGGTCGTGCCCAGGCCGACGTGTTCAGCCTGCGCGACAAGAGCCTCAACGGTCGCTACAAATTGCTCGAAAACGCTGACGCTGAAGTCACCGCGACCACGCAACTGGTCGGCGGTATCTCGCTGATCATCGGTGACTCCAAAGGTGGTCTGGCCCAGTGGTTCATGGCCCGCGACCCCGATGGCGAGCAGCGCCTGAAGCAGATTCGTACGTTCCAGATGGGCAAGGCACCCATCATTGAGATCACCGCCGAAGAGCGCCGCAAAGGCTTCCTCGCGCTGGATGCCGACGGCAAGCTCGGCGTGTTCCACAGCACCGCGCACCGCACCTTGCTGGTCGATCAGGTTGTTGAAGGCCAGGGCCTGTTCGGTCTGTCGCCACGCGCCAACCGCGTCATCGTCGAAGCCGGCGGCAAGCTGCAACCGCTGCTGCTCGACAACCCGCACCCGGAAGTGTCCTGGAGCGCGCTGTGGAGCAAGGTCTGGTACGAGAACTACGACGAGCCTAAATACGTCTGGCAATCGACTGCGGCCAACACCGATTTCGAACCGAAACTGAGCCTGTCGCCACTGACCTTCGGCACCCTGAAAGCCGCGTTCTACGCGATGCTGTTGGCGGCGCCGCTGGCGGTTGCCGCCGCGATCTACACCGCGTACTTCATGGCGCCGGGCATGCGCCGCAAGGTCAAACCGGTCATCGAGCTGATGGAAGCGATGCCGACGGTGATCCTCGGTTTCTTCGCCGGTCTGTTTCTCGCCCCTTATGTGGAAGGACATTTGCCGGGCATCTTCAGCCTGCTGATGTTGTTGCCGATCGGCATTCTGGTCGCCGGTTTCACCTTCAGCCGTCTGCCTGAGTCGATCCGCCTGAGAGTTCCGGATGGCTGGGAAAGTGCGCTGCTGATTCCGGTGATCCTGTTTGTGGGCTGGCTGTCGCTGTACATGAGCCCGTTCATGGAGAACTGGTTCTTCGGCGGCGACATGCGCATGTGGATCTCCCACGATCTGGGCATCACCTACGACCAGCGCAACGCTCTGGTAGTTGGCCTGGCCATGGGTTTTGCGGTGATTCCGAACATCTACTCGATCGCCGAAGACGCCGTGTTCAGCGTGCCCCGTGGTCTGACGCTCGGCTCGCTGGCCCTCGGTGCCACGCCGTGGCAGACGATGACCCGCGTGGTGATCCTCACCGCCAGCCCGGGCATCTTCTCGGCACTGATGATCGGCATGGGCCGTGCGGTCGGTGAAACGATGATCGTGCTGATGGCCACCGGTAACACCCCGGTCATGGAAATGAACCTGTTCGAAGGCCTGCGCACCCTGGCTGCCAACGTCGCGGTGGAAATGCCTGAGTCGGAAGTCGGCGGCAGCCACTACCGCGTGCTGTTCCTCTCGGCGCTGGTGCTGCTGTTGTTCACCTTCGTCATGAACACCCTGGCAGAACTGATTCGTCAGCGTCTGCGCAAGAAATACTCGTCGCTTTAAGCAAAGGTAGAAGTCTGTGAAACAGAACTCCCTGAAAGGATGGTTCAAGAGCGGCGCCCCAGGCGTCTGGATCAGCGGTGGCGCGGTGTCCATCGCGGTCATCATGACCATTGGCCTGCTGGCGGTGATTGCCGTGCGCGGTCTGGGTCACTTCTGGCCGGCGGATCTGATCCACGCCAGCTATGACGTGCCGGGCCAGGCCCAGCACCTTGTGGTCGGCGAAGTGGTGCAGAAAGAAGAAGTGCCCCGTGCCCGTCTGAAGAGCGCCGGTTTGCCGGTGCCGGACGCTGGCCCGGAATTCATGACGCGCGAGCTGATCAAAGTCGGCAACCGTGACCTGAACGGCAACGACTTCACCTGGATCGTCGGCGAGTGGCTGACCAACCAGACCACGCCGCCAGAGTTGATGGCGATCGAACGTCGCGAGTGGGGCAATTTCTACGGCTACCTGGTCAACGTCAAACAGGACGGTAAGGTCATCGCTGAAGGTGAAGCGGCCTGGCCTGAACTGCAAGCGCGGATCGACCGCGTCAATGGTCTGGCCGCGCAACTGAAATCGCTGGAAAAATCCGACATCGGCGCGATCAACGCAGGGCTGGAGCGCATCCGTCTGCACAGTCGCAAACTGGAGCTCGAAGGCAAGTTCGACGCCGCCGCGCAAGCCGACATGGAATCCGAGCGTGCCGAACTCAATGCCCGCTATCAAGACATCGAAGCGCGTCTGGCTGACCTGCATGCGCAGTTCAACCGCGACGCATTGACCGCTCGCGATGCCAACGGCAAAGAGATTCAAATCGATCTGGGCAAAGTGGTTCACGCCTACCAGCCGAACGCGATGAGCACTCTGACCAAGGTCGGTTTCTACTTCAGCAAGATCTGGGAGTTCCTCTCGGACGACCCGCGTGAAGCGAACACCGAGGGCGGGATCTTCCCGGCGATTTTCGGCACCGTGATGATGACGCTGATCATGGCGATGATCGTGACTCCGTTCGGCGTGCTGGCGGCGGTGTACCTGCGTGAATACGCCAAGCAGAACACCCTGACGCGGATCATCCGGATCGCGGTGAACAACCTCGCGGGTGTTCCGGCAATCGTTTACGGCGTGTTTGGCCTGGGCTTCTTCGTTTATGTGTTGGGTGGTTCGGTTGACCGCTTGTTCTTCCCGGAAGCGTTGCCGGCACCGACCTTCGGTACACCGGGTCTGCTCTGGGCTTCGCTGACGCTGGCGCTGCTGGCGGTGCCAGTGGTGATCGTGGCCACTGAAGAAGGCCTGGCGCGGATTCCTCGCACCGTGCGTGAAGGCTCGTTGGCCCTCGGTGCCACCAAGGCTGAGACCTTGTGGAAGATCGTCATCCCGATGGCCAGTCCGGCGATGATGACCGGCATGATCCTCGCGGTGGCCCGTGCCGCCGGTGAAGTGGCGCCGCTGATGCTGGTGGGTGTGGTGAAACTGGCGCCTTCGCTGCCGGTGGATGGCAACTATCCATACCTGCACCTGGACCAGAAGATCATGCACCTGGGCTTCCATATCTATGACGTCGGCTTCCAGAGCCCGAACGTCGAAGCGGCACGCCCGCTGGTATATGCCACGGCGCTGTTGCTGGTGTTGGTGATCGCGACGTTGAACCTGTCGGCGGTGTATATCCGTAACCACCTGCGTGAAAAATACAAAGCTTTGGACAGTTAAGAAAAACCCTGTGGGAGCTGGCTTGCCAGCGATGGCAACACCAGGGTGTAACTGGCAGACCGAGTTGCCTGCATCGCTGGCAAGCCAGCTCCCACAAGGATCGGCGCAGCCATAGATTTTGAGTAACCCATTGGCTATGCCAGTGGTTCATAGAACCGAATTTGTTAGCACAGGGGATATCCCATGCAGCACGAAACGCATACCCACGGCATCAACATGTCTGCCCTGGGCCGCGACAAGCAGAGCCTGAACCTCGAGCAGGAAACCGTTGCCATCGAAGTGCCGGGCCTGAGCCTGTACTACGGCGAGAAGCAAGCGCTGTTCGACGTCAGTATGAATATTCCGAAACAGCGCGTGACCGCGTTCATCGGCCCGTCCGGCTGCGGCAAATCCACGCTGCTACGGACCTTCAACCGCATGAACGACCTGGTTGACGGTTGCCGTGTTGAAGGCGCGATCAACCTGTACGGCAACAACATCTATCGCAAGGGCGAAGATGTGGCCGAACTGCGTCGTCGCGTCGGCATGGTGTTCCAGAAGCCGAACCCGTTCCCGAAAACCATCTACGAAAACGTGGTTTACGGTCTGCGCATCCAGGGCATCAACAAGAAGCGCATCCTCGACGAAGCCGTTGAGTGGGCCCTCAAAGGCGCGGCGCTGTGGGACGAAGTAAAAGATCGTCTGCACGAGTCGGCACTCGGCCTGTCCGGTGGTCAGCAGCAACGTCTGGTGATCGCACGCACCATCGCGGTTGAACCGGAAGTCCTGCTGCTCGACGAGCCGTGCTCGGCACTCGACCCGATCTCGACGCTGAAAGTCGAAGAGCTGATCTACGAACTGAAGTCCAAGTTCACCATCGTCATCGTGACCCACAACATGCAGCAAGCCGCACGGGTGTCCGACTACACGGCGTTCATGTACATGGGCAAACTGGTGGAATTTGGCGATACCGATACGCTGTTCACCAATCCGGCCAAGAAGCAGACCGAAGACTACATCACCGGTCGTTACGGCTGACAGTTGCGGGTTACTCACAGAATTGACGCTGCGGCCCGCCGCACCTTACCGGACGCTCCAAGGACGCCAACATGATTAGTAAAGAAGGCCTTACCCATCACATTTCCGCGCAGTTCAACGCTGAGCTTGAGGAAGTGCGCAGCCACCTCCTGGCCATGGGCGGACTGGTCGAGAAGCAGGTCAACGACGCGGTCACGGCATTGATCGAGGCTGACTCCGGCCTGGCTCAGCAAGTGCGCGAGATTGACGACCAGATCAACCAGATGGAACGCAACATCGACGAAGAATGCCTGCGCATTCTGGCCCGTCGTCAGCCGGCGGCGTCCGACCTGCGTCTGATCATCAGCATCTCCAAGTCCGTGATCGACCTGGAGCGCATCGGCGACGAAGCCACCAAGATCGCTCGCCGCGCTATCCAGTTGTGCGAAGAAGGCGAAGCCCCGCGCGGTTACGTCGAGGTTCGCCACATCGGCGACCAGGTGCGCAACATGGTCCGCGATGCGTTGGACGCGTTTGCCCGTTTCGACGCCGATCTGGCCTTGTCGGTGGCGCAATACGACAAAATCATCGACCGCGAGTACAAGACTGCCCTGCGTGAACTGGCGACCTACATGATGGAAGACCCGCGCTCTATCTCGCGCGTCTTGAGCATCATCTGGGTGCTGCGTTCGCTGGAGCGCATCGGCGACCACGCGCGCAATATCTCCGAGTTGGTGATCTATCTGGTGCGCGGCACCGACGTGCGCCACATGGGCCTCAAGCGCATGAAGGAAGAAGTTCAAGGCACAAGCGGCGAAACCGCTAATGTTCCGGGCGTTGCTGACGATAAGTAAGATTGCCTGAGAAAAGCGCCCGGCCCTTTGGCCGGGCGTTTTTGTTTCCGGTGCTTCTGAATCAATCGAATTAAAAAGCAGCACCCGCGAACGAAAAGTCCCGGCGTGACTGAAGAGTTTTGGCAATGTGCCATCAGCCAGCGTTATGCTTGCCGGGATTTTAATAGGGGTGTTGGATGAGCAAGATCAGTGTGTTGGTTGTGGACGATGCTTCGTTCATTCGTGACCTGGTGAAAAAGTGCCTGCGTAATTATTTCCCGGGGATCCGCACCGAGGACGCCATCAACGGCAAAAAGGCCCAGGCCATGCTGGCCCGTGAAGCCTTCGACCTGGTCCTGTGCGACTGGGAAATGCCGGAAATGTCGGGTCTGGAACTGCTGACCTGGTGCCGCGAGCAGGACAATCTCAAGACCATGCCGTTTGTCATGGTCACCAGCCGTGGCGACAAGGAAAACGTCGTGCAGGCAATCCAGGCCGGCGTTTCCGGCTACGTCAGCAAGCCGTTCACCAACGAACAACTGCTGACCAAGGTCAAGCAGGCGCTGAACAAGGTCGGCAAGCTCGACACCCTGATGAACAGCGCCCCGACCAAGATGAACTCGGCGTTCGGCAACGACTCCCTGAGTGCCTTGACCGGCGGCAAGGCAGCGGTCATTGGTGGCGGCGCCCCGGCTGCGGCGGCGGTCAATCCGTTTGCCAAACCCGTCGCCGCAGCGCCTGCACCGGCGGCAGCCGCGTCCCGTGGCTTGCTCAACAGCCCACCGGTCAAGGCACCTGCGGCTGCGTCCTCGCCTGCCAGCGGTCGCGGTCAGGGCCAATTGCGCCTGCCGAGCGGCACGCAGCAGTGCGTGATCAAGGCCCTGAGCATCAAGGAAGCGCTGCTGGTGGTGAAACGCACCGACACCCTGCCGCAGATCCTCGACAGCGCTGTGCTCGACCTGGAGCAGGGTGACAACGCCGAAATCGCTCGCCTCAATGGCTATCTGCACGCCATCGTTGCGTTTGAGCAAAAACCTGATAGCGAATGGCTGCAACTCACGTTCCGCTTCGTCGACCAGGACGCGCAGAAACTCGACTACATCTCCCGCCTGATCGCCCGCGGCACGGCGCAGAAGCACTTCGTTCCGGGCGCCTGATCTTCAGCGCCTGCCAGACCGTCTTCGCGAGCAAGCTCGTTCCCACATGGATCACGCCGAACCTGTGGGAGCGAGCTTGCTCGCGAAGAGGCCAACACTGCACCCCTCATCTCCCGCAATGCCCAATTTGAAACATCTGCCGACTACCCTGGTCTGTCTCACCTGCTAGGCTCTTTCCCAGGCCTTACTTCGACAGACTCTTGCCCATGCTCGCGCGACTGCTGTTTTTCTGTGGTTTGGTCATGGCCTCCAACCTGGCTGTGGCGATGACCATCTACAAATCCACCGATGCCAACGGCGTGGTCTCGTACAGCGACCGTCCGAGCAAAGGTGCGAAGGTGTTCGTGTTTCAGGACCGAATGGTCGAGCGCCTCGAGCGCCAGGTCTACCTCGACATCAAGAAACAGAAAGGCGCCGACGTGGTGTTCGTACGCAACGACCTGTATGCGCCGGTTGAGATAGCGCTGGCGTTTACAGGGCTGAGCAACGTGCGTGGCGCGCCGGCTCAAACCATTCGCCGGGTGTTGCCGGCGCGCAGCAATACGCGGTTGGCGCTGCTCAAAGCGGTGTCCGGCGGCCAGCCACTGGTGTATTCGCCGCAGTTTCACTATTCCCTCGGCGATCCTGCCGGAACGGCGCAGGGCTACCGTTACCCGCTGCCGTGGCGTGGTGGGCCGTTCCGCTTGAGTCAGGGTGCCAACGGCCAATACAGCCACTATGGACCGAAGAACAAATACGCGATGGACATCGCCATGCCGGTCGGCACGCCGATCATCGCGGCGCGGGCCGGGGTGGTGGTAAAGACCGAGAATTCGCAGAGTGGGCGCGGCAATGATGCGTCCGGCAATTTCGTGCGGGTGCTGCACGACGACGGCACGATGGGCGTGTACCTGCATCTCAAGCAAGGGTCGGTGAGTGTGCGCGAAGGGCAGCGGGTGACGGTGGGCAGTCCGTTGGCGCTGTCGGGCAACACCGGCAACAGCAGTGGCCCGCACCTGCACTTTGTGGTGCAGCGCAACAGCGGCGCGGGGCTGGTGTCGATTCCCTATCAGTTCAACCAGCCGCTGGGAGCGATGCCCAACTTTGCGTTGGGCAAGCAATGATGGTGGGGTGTCTGATCTGACGCCCTCGCGAGCAAGCTCGCTCCCACAGGTTCAGAGTGATCCCTGTGGGAGCGAGCTTGCTCGGGAAGGGATCGACTGAGTCAGGGCTCAGTCGATCAATCCAGCATCAACACCTTCGCCAGCACAATCTTCGGCCCTTTCATCTTCTTGATGATGATCCGCAAGCCTTCAACTTCCAGCACTTCTTCCTCTTCCGGGACCCGTTTGAGGGTTTCATAGACCAGACCGGCGAGGGTTTCGGCTTCGATGTGGTCCAGGTCGATTCCCAGCAGGCGTTCAACCTTGAACAACGGCGTGTCGCCGCGCACCAGCAGCTTGCCCGGCTGATAGGCAAGAATGCCGCGTTCAGCCTTGCGGTGTTCGTCCTGAATATCGCCGACCAGCACTTCCAGCACGTCTTCCATGGTCAGGTAGCCGATGATGTTGCCGTCAGCCTCCTCGACCACCGCGAAGTGCGAGCCACCCTTGCGGAACTGCTCCAGCAGCTGCGAGAGCGGCATGTGTCGCGACACGCGCTCCAGCGGGCGGGTCAGCTCAGCCAGGTTGAACGATTCGGGAATGTGATCCAGCGCCGCCAGTTCCAGCAGCAGGTCCTTGATGTGCAGCAGGCCGACGAACTCCTGGCGCTCGCTGTCGTACACCGGATAGCGGCTGAACTTGTGGCGACGGAACATCGCCAGAATTTCCTTGAGCGGCGCGTTGAATTCCAGCGTGATCAGGTCTTCGCGGGAGTTGGCCCAGTCGACCACTTCCAGTTCGCCCATTTCCACTGCCGAGGCCAAAACACGCATGCCCTGGTCGCTCGGGTCCTGGCCACGGCTGGAGTGCAGGATCAGTTTCAGTTCTTCGCGGCTGTAATGGTGTTCATGGTGCGGGCCGGGCTCACCCTGGCCGGCGATCCGCAGAATCGCGTTGGCGCTGGCGTTGAGCAGGTAGATCGCCGGGTACATCGCCCAGTAGAACAGGTACAGCGGCACCGCCGTCCACAGCGACAGCAGCTCGGGTTTTCGGATCGCCCAGGATTTGGGCGCCAGCTCACCGACGACGATGTGCAGATACGAAATGACGAAAAACGCCGCGAAGAACGACACACCTTTGATCACTTCAGGCGACTGCACGCCAACGCTTTCCAGCAGCGGCTCGAGAATGTGCGCAAACGCGGGCTCACCCACCCAGCCCAGACCGAGCGAGGCGAGGGTGATACCGAGCTGACACGCCGAGAGGTACGCATCGAGCTGGCTGTGTACGGTGCGCAGGATGTGCCCGCGCCAGCCGTTCTTGTCGGCGATGGCCTCGACCCGGGTCGAGCGCAGTTTGACCATGGCGAATTCTGCCGCAACGAAAAAGCCGTTGAGCAAAACCAGGATCAGAGCAAAAAGGATCATGCCGAAATCGGCGAATATTGTTGCGAGGGACAAGCCAGGGGAAGGGTCCATGATGGAGTTTTGCGGGTTCCGTGTGATTCAAAAGAGATAAAGCCGCGCCTGAAAGGCAGGCACAAGTCAGCCAATGTAGCGGCTGGCTTGGCGATTGCCTAGTGGCGCGTGCCGGCCGGTATCACTCGGCGGCGCTGATCGCCCGTGCGTAAGCGACCTGAGCCGGGGCGAAATGGCAGGTGAACGTGCTGCCGTGGCCCGGCACGCTGCTGATCTCCATGCGCGCGCGGTGGCGCAGCAACACGTGTTTGACGATGGCCAGACCGAGCCCGGTGCCGCCGGTGTTGGAGTTGCGGCTGGAGTCGACACGGTAGAAGCGTTCGGTCAGTCGCGGCAGGTGTTTGCTGTCGATGCCGATCCCCGAATCCTGCACGCTCAGGTGTGCGCCTTGCTCGTCGCCCCACCAGCGCATGCGGATATTGCCCTCGGCCGGGGTGTACTTCACCGCGTTGAACACCAGATTGGAAAACGCGCTGCGCAGTTCCGCCTCGCTGCCCTTGAGCAACAGGCTGCTGTCGGCCTCCAGAGTGATGCGCTGGTTTTTCGAGCCGGACAATTGCTGAGCGTCGCTCGTAATCGATTGCAACAGCGTGTCGATCTGTATCGGTTGGTTGTCGGACGGGTAATCGGTGGCTTCCAGCTTCGCCAGCAGCAACAAATCGTTGAGCAGCGTCTGCATGCGCCCGCCCTGTTGTTGCATCTGCTGCAGGGCGCGGCTCCAGCGCGGGTTCACTTCTTCGACGTTGTCGAGCAGGGTTTCCAGATAGCCGCAGATCACCGTCAGCGGCGTGCGCAATTCGTGGGAGACGTTAGCGATGAAGTCTTTGCGCATCTGTTCCAGCTGATGAATGCGCGTGACATCGCGCACCAGCATCAAGTGTTCATTGTTGCCGTAGCGCGTGAGGTACAGCTGAATGCGCACGCGATCGTTGGTTGGCGAGGGGATTTCCAGCGGCTCTGCGTAAGCGTCCTGCTCGAAGTATTCCTTGAAGCGTGGATGGCGCACCAGGTTGGTCACCGGTTGGCCACTGTCCTGTGGGGTTTTGAGCCCGAGCAGGGTTTCGGCGGCGCGGTTCCACCATTCGAGGTTGCCGTCGCTGTCGAGCATGATGACCGCGTCTTTCAGCGCGGCGGTGGACTCCTGAACCCGGTCGATCACGGCTTGCAGGCGCCCGCGCACTCGCTGGTCGCGGCGTTGCAGGTGATAAATGCTGTCGAACACCTCGCCCCACAGACCGTAGCCATCGGGCGGTGCTTCATCGGGTTGGTGCAGGCGCAACCACTCGTGCAGGCGCAGCAATTGCTTGAGTGTCCAGGCCAGGTAAATGCCCAGGCCCGCCGCGAGGCTCCAGCCGTAATAGCCGGTTATCAGGCCTATCACCAGACAGGCTGTGACCAACAGCAGCATGTGGCGAATCAGGGTGCCATGCCAGTTTTGATTCACGGGGGCGTCCTTAGCCGCAGCTTCAAGTTTCTAGCTGCAAGCTGCAAGTCAGAGCGGCTCGCTGTTTCTTGCCGCTTGTAGCTAGAAGCTTGCAGCTGTTTTTATGCTTTTGTGGAAAACCGGTAGCCGGTGCCGCGCACGGTTTGTACCAGATTTTCGTAGGCGTCGCCGAGGGCCTTGCGCAGGCGTCGGATGTGCACGTCGACCGTGCGCTCTTCAACATAGACGTTGCCGCCCCAGACCTGATCCAGTAACTGGCCGCGAGTGTAGGCGCGTTCCTGGTGGGTCATGAAGAATTGCAGCAGACGGTATTCGGTCGGGCCCATCTCGGCCGGTTTGCCGTCGATGGTCACGCGGTGGCTGATCGGGTCGAGCAACAGGCCACCGACTTCGATTGGCGCTTCGCCATCGGTCGGACCGGCTCGGCGCAACACGGCCTTGAGGCGGGCAACCAGTTCGCGTGGGGAAAACGGTTTGGTGATGTAGTCATCGGCGCCGACTTCAAGGCCCTGAATCTTGTTGTCCTCTTCGCCCTTGGCGGTGAGCATGATGATCGGGATGTCCCCGGTCAGCTCGTCACGCTTCAAACGTCGGGCCAGCTCGATGCCGGAGGTGCCGGGCAGCATCCAGTCGAGCAGGATCAGGTCCGGCTTGCGGTCGACGATGATGGCGTGGGCCTGCTGCGAGTTCTCAGCCTCGAGGCAGTCATAGCCGGCCATTTCCAACGCCACGGCGATCATTTCGCGAATGGGCGCTTCGTCGTCGACGATCAGAATGCTCCTGCCAACCATGCCTTAATCCTCTTGTCATTTAACTGTCTTGCGCCGCATTAGATAACGGAATTATTGCAGTCGTGTGACAGTATTTCAGCTCGGGGGCGAATGTGCAGATCCTCAACTAAGCTTTCAGTCCGAATCCTGACAACCACAAAAGAAGGTTTCCATGACTCAAATGACTGTTTCCTTCAAGGCTTTGCTGATGGCTGCCGCCCTGACTCTGCCTGGACTGGTGATGGCTGCCGATCCGGCCATGATGAAAGACGGCATGATGGTCGACCACAAAGGCATGACGCTCTACACGTTCGACAAGGACGCTGGCGGCAAGTCGATGTGCAACGACGACTGCGCCAAGAACTGGCCACCATTGATGGCGCCGGCGGACGCCAAGGCTGACGGCAAATGGAGTGTCATCAAGCGCGATGACGGCATGATGCAGTACGCCTACGATGGCAAACCGCTGTACACCTTCATGAAGGACGAGAAGCCTGGAGACATGACAGGCGACAAGATGAAAAGCGTCTGGCACGTCGTTCGCGAATCGCAGAAATAACCGCGATTGCCTGTGGGAGCGAGCTTGCTCGCGAAGGCGTCGTGTCAGTCAGTCAATCTGTTAACTGATACACCGCTTTCGCGAGCAAGCTCGCTCCCACAGGTTGTGTGTTTCAACGCAACGCGTAATCCAGCACGATCCCGACAAAAATCGCCAGCCCGGCCCAGTGGTTGTGCAAAAACGCCTGGAAGCAGCGCATCCGGTCCTTGCTGCGGGTGTACCAGAACTCCCACGCATAGCAGCCGGCGGCCACCAGCAGACCGAGTTGAAACCAGGTCCCCAGCTCAAATTTCGACCCGGCCAGTAACAGGCATCCCAGCGACAGCGCCTGCAAGGTCAGGATGATCACCCGATCCGCCTCGCCAAACAGAATCGCCGTGGATTTCACGCCGATCTTGAGATCGTCATCGCGATCGGTCATCGCGTAATAGGTGTCGTAACCCACCGTCCACAGCAGATTGGCGATCCACAGCAGCCACGCCGCCGCTGGCAACTCGCCGGTCTCTGCGGTGAAGGCCATCGGCATCCCCCAGGAAAACGCCGCGCCCAGTACCACTTGCGGGTAATACGTGTAGCGCTTCATGAACGGATAGGTGAAGGCCAGCGCCAGGCCGCCCAACGACAACCAGATTGTCGGGGCATTGGTGCAGAGCACCAGCAGGAAACTCACGCCCATCAGCAGCGCAAAGAACACCAGCGCCTCTTTTGAGCTGATCCTGCCGGCTGCCAAGGGCCGTTGCGCGGTGCGTTTGACGTGGCCGTCGACCTTGCGATCGGCCCAGTCGTTGATCACGCAGCCACCGGCGCGGGTCAGCACTACACCGAGGACGAAAATCACCACGTTGGCCAGCGACGGCGAACCCTTGCCGGCGATCCACAACGCCCACAAGGTTGGCCACAGCAGCAGATAAATGCCGATCGGCTTGTCCATGCGCGTCAACTGAATGAAATCCCAGGCACGCGGGTTCAAACGGTTCAGGGATTTGAGCAGGCTCTGGTACATCAGCAGTTCTCCGGATGGGCGCGTGCGGCGTCCCACAGGCTCGGCAAGAAGATTTCCGCAACCAGCACGCTCAATGCGCCACGGTCGAAACGCGAACGACGCCCCCACAGCTCGGGCGCCCTGGCGGCTGGCGGCAGCCATTGCTCCGGGTAGTGACAGACTTCGATGGCGCGGCGCTGGAAGGCCTGATCGCAAAACAGCAGTTCGCCCAGCGAGCGGCTGCCCAACTCATCCATGTGCAAACCATCGCCCTGCAATGCACTGCGCGATGCCACGCTGCGGGCGAACACCCACGCTTGGCCATGGCCGCGCAAATACACCTCGCGCACCCAGCCTTCGCTGCCTTCTGCCAGATCCAGCGCGGCGCATTCATCGTCGCGCAAGGTGTCCCAGCCTTCGAACAGCGGCATGACACTGAAGCCATCGTTAGACAGACGGGTCAGGCGGCGGGTCAGCGAACCTTCGTCGAACAGCCAGTCCAGGGTCGAAGAGTCGGGGAGGGGCGTCAGTCGGCTTTGGGGCAGCCAGAGCGGGGCCGGGGAGGAACTTGTCTGTTGCACAATGAGTCATTATTGGCCGCAAATGAGGCGGCGAGCTTACCATGACGAGCAGCGACATTGATTGATCCGGGTTGCCGTTGCGCCGAACAGGCTTGCATCTGCCCGGTACCATCAGTACAAAACGCCCTGAGCCGGATGGCAGCGCAACACCCATCGACCATTCGCGCCGGCAAAAGCCTGAATCCTGAGGAAGTACCTGAATGAAGAAGTGGCAATGTGTGGTCTGTGGCCTGATCTATAACGAAGCCGACGGCTGGCCGGATGACGGCATCGCGCCGGGCACCCTGTGGCAGGACGTGCCGGAAGACTGGCTGTGCCCAGACTGCGGCGTTGGCAAGATGGACTTCGAAATGATCGAAATCAACTAAGAAAAACTGAGGAAGTAAGGCATGAGCGCACCAGTCGTGATCATCGGCACCGGGCTTGCGGGCTACAACCTGGCCCGCGAGTTTCGCAAGCTCGACAGCGAAACACCGCTGCTGCTGATTACCGCCGATGACGGTCGCTCCTACTCCAAGCCGATGCTCTCCACCGGTTTCGGCAAGAACAAGGACGCCGATGGCCTGAGCATGGCCGAGCCAGGCGCGATGGCTGAGCAATTGAAGGCCGAGGTGCGCACCCACACGCGCATCAGCGGCATCGACGCGGGCCACAAGCGTCTGTGGATCGGCGAAGAAGCCGTGGCATATCGCGACCTGATCCTCGCCTGGGGTGCAGAAACCGTACGCGTGCCGATTGAGGGCGACGGTGCTGATCGGGTGTTCCCGATCAATGATCTCGAAGACTACGCACGTTTCCGCGCGGCAGCGGCTGGCAAGCGTCGGGTACTGGTGCTCGGTGCCGGGTTGATCGGCTGTGAATTCGCTAACGATCTGATCCTCGGTGGCTACGAGGTGCAACTGGTTGCGCCGTGCGAGCAAGTCATGCCGATGCTGCTGCATCCAGCGGCCGCAGCCGCGGTGCAGTCCGGGCTGGAAAGCCTTGGCGCAAAATTCCACCTCGGCCCTGTGCTGACCCGTCTGCACAAGGTCGCCGATGGCCTGGAAGCGCATTTGTCCGACGGTCAGGTCATTCCCTGCGACGTGGTGGTTTCGGCCATCGGCCTGCGCCCGCGCATCGATCTGGCGGCGGCGGCCGGCGTGCAGGTCAATCGCGGTGTCGTGGTTGATCGACAACTGAAAACATCCCACGCCAATATCTATGCCTTGGGCGACTGCGCCGAGGTCGACGGGCTGAATCTTTTGTACGTGATGCCCCTCATGAGTTGTGCGCGCGCGCTGGCGCAAACCCTCGCAGGCAACCCGACGGCGGTGAACTACGGCCCGATGCCGATCACCGTGAAAACCCCGGTCTGCCCATTGGTGGTGTCGCCGCCGCCACGGGGCAGCGAAGGGATCTGGACCGTCGAGGGGCAGGGCGCCGACATCAAGGCCCTGTGCCACGGCGTCGACGGTCAGTTGCTGGGTTATGCCCTGACCGGTGCGGCGGTGATGGAAAAACTCGCCCTGAACAAACAGCTTCCTGCCTTGCTGGCGTAAATACCGGTCGTTCTGTCGGAATCACCCAGCTTTTGCCCCTACAAAGGTCGCGGGGAGACTGGCGCCGCCCGTATCCGCGTGCCATTCTCACTCCCGTCTGCCGCAGCGTAGAGCCTGCGGCGCCTTGGGCGCTGTTCCAACGAGAACAGCACGGACATAACAACAAAAAACCGTCAAAGGGGCTTCACTAATGCGTAAACCAGAACTCGCCGCTGCAATTGCTGAAAAAGCAGATCTGACCAAAGAACAGGCCAACCGCGTGCTCAACGCCGTTCTCGAAGAAATCACCGGCGCTCTGCACCGCAAGGACAGCGTCACGCTGGTGGGCTTCGGCACCTTCCTGCAACGCCACCGCGGCGCCCGTACCGGCAAAAACCCGCAGACCGGTGAGCCGGTGAAAATCAAGGCAAGCAACACTGTTGCATTCAAGCCAGGCAAGTCGTTGAAAGACAGCGTTAATCCTTAATTGCGACGAACTTCCTGAATAGTGGGGAGAACCGTAATAGAAAAATGGGCACATCGATTGCGGTCGAGTGCCCATTTTTTGTGGTTGTTTAACGCGCTTACTGGCGACGGAAGCAGGCCTTGCCATTGCCGAAGTCTACCGCCAGACAGTTTGGCTCGATGGCCAACTCCAGATCCTGAAACAGGCCGGACAAATCGCTGTTGGAAGCGGCTTTGGTTGCGCTTTTCAGCGTCAGTGTTTCGTTCTCCACCTGCCATGTTCCCTTGGCAAAACCGTCCGCACTGCCATACGAAACACCTGCATCAAAGGTGCCGTCCTTACGCAGTAGCAACTCGGCGCCCATTTCCATCGCGCCGTACAGATAGTAATGGCCCTCCAGCGGCGGGGTATCCGCTGACGCTTGGGTGATGGGCAGCCACATCAGTGCTGCGAAGAATAGTGGTTTCAGTTCCATGAGGTAATGCTCCTTAACCGCTTTCGTGGCGCGTTGAATTTTCCGGTGAAGGTTTCAAATTCCAGCTCAAGAAGCAACGAATAACGGCCTTCGTTTTTGCCAGATAGTGGTCCTCTTCTTTGACGAACTCCCTGATCGTAGCGTTTTGAGAGACCCTCTTTAGTAGCGTTTGAAGTCGAAATGAAAGGGACGACAGTGGTGAATGGTCGGTGACCGACGGTGGGTAAATGAATACCTGGAGATTTTGACGCCTTACCAGTCCTCATAGGGAAGCCCGAACTTTTCGATGTAGGCTTTGGATGCATCGGTAAGAGGTCGATGTTTACCGCCGGACTTATCAGCGTCAGCTCATAGCGAGTCAGACGTTTACCGGACTCTGCCACCATCACATCTTCGATGCGCCCGTGAATGCCTTCGCCGTCGAGGCCGAATTGTAGAAACGCGGGTTGGCTGAGCAGGCTCTCCAGATCGAAATCCGGATGCTCGCTGACCAGTTCAATCCGAAGAGAGTAGAGCTGACTGATGGCTTCGGTGCCGTTGAAGGCAAGCACTTTGAAGTCGTGTCGAATAGCGGGGATTTGCAGGGTGAATAGCGCGCAATTGCCTGCACTGAACATACGCTTGTCCTTAAGCAAGTGAGTCGATGCGCGGTGTCCGATCATCCGTGATCGCCACGCAAAATAATTTGCCCAGCGAAGCTAGCAACGCAGGAAATAAATTGATGTAAGAAGTATCCCTGAGATTTGTAAGAGTAATCCGGGTGTGAAGTGGCTGGGTGAAATGACGTAAAGGACTGTTGGAAAGGACTTCGATAACTATTGAGTTAGCACTGATGCGCAGTATTTGCCGTGAGTAAAGTTTCAAAAATATGAACTGCCATCAAATTGATGGCACTTTTGTAGTTGGGCGTTGTCGCCACTGAGTTGTGGATAGAAATCAGCAAATTTTCGGAAGAGTCCTACTTCTATTTTTTCAAAGTGTTGTCATGCTTGCCGACGTGAACTGGGACGGTCGTTCGGGTCAATGCGGTCAGGCTTGCTCGGACCGCTCTGGGCCGAGGGTTTCGAGGGCGCCGGGGGAATGCCTGCAATTTAAATCGATGTCAGGGAATCCCTTGTCATATATAGGGCGATCTCTTACGACCCCTCATGAACACTTCGTCTTGTTGTTTAACCAGATGCTTGCTAGTGGCCATCATAGTGATTACGATGCGCCCACTTGAAAGAGCTCTCACTCAATTGGATGAGTTTCATCACTGCTCTTCGATACTGTCCCGCGCTGCCGCACCTCAAATTGGCGCCTGACTGTAATCCTTAATAAAGGCCATGGATGTCCTACTCAAGCAAACTTTCCGCCCATTACCTCGAACTCGCCAAAGTCTCTGTTTCCAAAGAGAATTTCGCGGGCGAAGACGTTCGTTTTTCGAGCGAATTCGAGGCGCTGGAAAGCGAGCTGGCCAAAGCCTCGTCGATGCACGAAAGCGGGCAGATCGACTGGCTGAAAATTCGTGAAAACAGCGAAAGTCTCCTGCGTACCCAATCCAAGGATTTACGTGTCGGCGCCTGGCTGACCTGGTCGCTTTACCAGCGTGAATCCTTCCCCGGGCTGCTGGCCGGGCTTGGCTTGCTGCACCACTTGTCGGAAAACAACTGGGCCGACGTTCACCCGCTCAAACCTCGCACACGTGCCGCTGCCATCGGCTGGCTGGTGCCGCGTCTTGAGCAGGTCATCACCGAAAACATTGCGATCAAAGAGCAGTTGCCGATGTTCCGGCAGCTCTCCGAGCACCTGTCCGGTCTCGAAGCCGCTTGCGCTGAACATCTGGGTGACGACTCGCCGCTGTTGCTGCCGATCTCCCGCCGCCTGAAAACCATGATCCAGCGCGCCGCCGACAACCAGCCGGCCCCCGGTGTCGTGGGGGCGGCGGTGGCGCAGGTCAAGCAGGCGGCGAGTCAGCTGCTGACGCCCGGCGCGCCGATCGATAACGAAAGAGACGCCCACAAAGCGCTCCGCGCCCAGCAGGAAAGCGCCCGGCCGTTGTGCGCCTGGTGGCTCAAGCAGAAAGCCACCGACCTGCGCGCCCTGCGCCTGAACCGCACGCTGCTGTGGATGACTATCGACGCCGTGCCCGAGCGTAATGCCGAGCAGATCACCGTGTTGCGCGGTCTGCCGCTCGACAAGCTGAAGCTCTATCAGGATCGATTCGATCAGGGCAAATACGCAGACCTGCTGGTGGAACTGGAGGCGAGTCTGGCGAAGGCGCCGTTCTGGTTCGATGGCCAGAGGATGGTCTGGGAATGTCTCCAGAACCTCAACGCCGAGCTGGCCATGCGCGAAGTGGAAATCCACTTCGCGCTTTTGATTCAACGCCTGCCCGGCATTGTCGAATTGCGTTACCACGACGGCGCGCCGTTTGCCGATCCGTCCACCCGGGCGTGGATTGCCGCCAACGTCATGCCGCACCTGCAAAGCGCCAGCGCGCCACGCAAGGTTGAAAGCGACAACGTCGAAACCCAGCCCGCCTGGGAAAAAGCCCTCGAAGAAGTCTTGCCGACTCTGCGCAAGGAAGGCCTCAAGCCTGCCGTGCAGATTCTCAAGCAAGGGCTGCAATCGGCCCACGGCGGGCGCGAGCGCTTCTTCTGGCAGTTCGCGCTCGCAAGGCTGTGCTTCATGGCCAAGAAATACGAACTGGCCAAAAACCAGCTGGAAACCCTCGATCAGACATTACAGGACTCAGGCCTGCACGCCTGGGAGCCCGATCTTGCATTGGAAGTGCTGCACCTGCTGCACAGTTGCTGCGAGTTGTTGCCGCAGAACCATGCAGTGCGTGAACGCAAGGAAGAGATTTATCGCAGGCTGTGCCACCTCGATCTCGAAGTGGTACTCGAATAGGCCCCAGGGCCACAACCGCAAGGAGAAAAGCCATGGCCAAAGAAGGCTCGGTAGCCCCCAAGGAACGCATCAACGTCACCTTCAAACCCGCCACCGGCGGTGCTCAGGAAGAGATTGAACTGCCGCTGAAACTGCTGGCAATCGGTGACTACACCCACCGCAAGGACGAGCGCAAGATCGAAGATCGCAAGCCGATCAGCATCGACAAGATGACCTTCGACGAAGTGCTGGCCAAGCAAGAGCTTAGCCTGACGATGAACGTGCCGAACCGTCTGCAGGAAGAAGGCAGCACTGAAGAGTTGGGCGTGCAACTGCGCGTCAATTCGATGAAGGACTTCAACCCGGCCAGCCTGGTCGAGCAAGTGCCTGAGCTGAAAAAGCTGATGGAACTGCGTGACGCGCTGGTGGCCCTCAAAGGCCCGCTGGGTAACGCACCTGCTTTCCGTAAAGCCATCGAAGGCGTGCTCGCCGACGACGAATCCCGCGGTCGCGTACTCGGTGAGCTGGGCCTGAACGCCGCAGCCACCGACGCCTGAACCCAGCAGCCAAGGAAGCCAACACAATGAGCACTAGCGCAGCACAAGAGAAAGGCGCCGCCAGCGGCGAGTACAGCATTCTCGACAGCATCATCGCCGAAACCCGCCTGACGCCGGACGACGAAGCCTACGACATCGCCAAACGCGGTGTGTCGGCTTTCATCGAAGAGCTGCTCAAGCCGCAGAACAACGGTGAGCCGGTCAAGAAAGCCATGGTTGACCGCATGATCGCCGAGATCGATGCCAAGCTCAGCCGTCAGATGGACGAAATCCTGCACCACCCGGACTTCCAGGCACTGGAATCGTCGTGGCGTGGCCTGCAGTTGCTGGTAGACCGCACCAACTTCCGCGAAAACATCAAGATCGAAATCCTCAACGTCTCGAAAGAAGACCTGCTGGACGATTTCGAAGATTCGCCGGAAGTCATGCAGTCGGGCCTGTACAAGCACATCTACACCGCTGAATACGGCCAGTTCGGTGGTCAGCCGGTTGGCGCGATCATCGCCAACTACTACATGTCCCCAAGCTCGCCGGACGTGAAACTGATGCAGTACGTGTCCAGCGTAGCCTGCATGTCCCACGCGCCGTTCATCGCCGCTGCCGGCCCGAAATTCTTCGGTCTGGAAAGCTTCACCGGCCTGCCGGATCTGAAAGATCTGAAAGACCACTTCGAAGGCCCGCAATTCGCCAAATGGCAGAGCTTCCGTACTTCGGAAGACTCCCGTTACGTTGGCCTGACCGTGCCGCGTTTCCTGCTGCGTAACCCGTACGATCCGGAAGAAAACCCGGTCAAATCGTTCGTGTACAAGGAAACCGTTGCCAACAGCCACGAGCACTACCTGTGGGGCAATACCGCTTACGCGTTCGGCACCAAGCTGACCGACAGCTTCGCCAAATTCCGCTGGTGCCCGAACATCATCGGCCCTCAGAGCGGTGGTGCTGTTGAAGACCTGCCGTTGCACCATTTCGAAAGCATGGGCGAAATCGAAACCAAGATCCCTACTGAGGTTCTGGTTTCCGACCGTCGTGAATACGAACTGGCCGAGGAAGGCTTCATCTCCCTGACCATGCGTAAAGGTTCCGACAACGCGGCGTTCTTCTCCGCAAGCTCGGTGCAGAAGCCGAAGTTCTTCGGCATCAGCGCAGAAGGCAAGGCGGCAGAGCTGAACTACAAGCTCGGCACCCAACTGCCGTACATGATGATCGTCAACCGCCTGGCTCACTACTTGAAAGTGCTGCAGCGCGAGCAACTCGGTTCGTGGAAAGAACGTACCGACCTCGAGCTGGAACTCAACAAGTGGATCCGTCAGTACGTGGCCGACCAGGAAAACCCAAGCGCCGAAGTACGTGGCCGTCGTCCGCTGCGCGCTGCGCAAATCATCGTCAGCGACGTTGAAGGCGAGCCAGGCTGGTACCGCGTGAGCTTGAACGTGCGTCCGCACTTCAAGTACATGGGTGCCGATTTCACCCTGTCGCTGGTTGGCAAGCTGGACAAAGAGTAAGAGCGACTCATGGACGGATACGGCAGCCTTTTCGAACGTCTCAATGGCGACGCGGAAAAACGCAAGGGCAGGAGCCTCGAGGTTTCTGCCATGGCGTCAGTCGCTGCCCATCTGGCCAAAATGCTCAGCACCCGGGCCGGCAGCGTGCAAACGCTGTCCGACTACGGGTTGCCCGATCTCAATGACATGCGTCTGAGCCTGCACGACTCCCTGAGTCAGGCCCGTCTGGCCATCGAAACTTTCATCGAAGCCTACGAGCCACGCCTGAGCAACGTGCGTGTCATTTCCCTGCCGCGTGACCACGATCAGCTTCGCCTGTCCTTCAGTATTGAGGGGCTGCTGGAAGTTGAAGGGTTCAAGCGTCAGGTCAGTTTTTCCGCGCGCCTGGATGGCAGCGGTCAAGTGAAGGTCAACTAAGGAGATCCCCGATGTCTGGCAAACCTGCAGCACGCGTATCCGACCCCACCGCTTGCCCGCTCCCCGGCCACGGCACCAACCCGATCGCCGCCGGTTCCGGCGACGTGTTCTTCGACGGCCTCGCGGCCGCCCGCCAAGGCGATGCCTCGGCATGTGGTGGTGCGATGTCGGGAGGTTTGGCGACCACTGTGTTGATCAACGGCAAACCTGCCGCGACGGTTGATTCGGTGGGGACCCATGGCAACAAGGTTACGGCGGGGTCCGGCACGGTGATTATCGGGAATTCGCATTCGCCGGCGCCATTTTCGGGACTTGCCGCTATAGCAGTTGTCGCGGCGCTGGATTACCGACTGGGTTTGAAGTCCGGTGGCAATTCGGTACTGACGCCACTGGAAATTCCGGACTTCGATGAGCTGAAATCCGGGACATCGAAAAACCGCGAGCTGGTCGACTTCGTCGTCGAGAACCGCATGGACGCAGCTGACAGTGTGAAGCTGGAAGTGCTGGACGGCGAGAAGCTGGTATACGCCGAAGCCAATACCGCCCCGTTCCTGCCGCCAGGCAAGCATCCATGGCAATGGGATGGCTACGACACTGCCGGCATCCTCGACACCAAAGTCCTGAAAAGCCCGAACCTGAAAGTACGCCTCACCGCGACCGGGGCGGGAAAGCAGCAAGTCACTGAAGCGAAGCTTGATTGCTCGGCTGAAGAGGCGAAGTGGGTCGATGTGCGCGTTGACCGCAATGCCAAGACCGTTGAAGTGACATTGCGCCCGAGCTTTTCGGATGGCGGCAGTAGCGGTTCTACACCCGGATTGGTGGCCACGCCTTACAGCACGTTGCTTGGCTGGGCCAAGGAAGGTATCGAGTTGTATTGGTCGCGTAATGGCTCACGCGGCGGCGGTATCGCAGAGGGCATCACGACAAGCAAAGGTCTGTACAAAGTCACGGTCAGAACCGAGATCAACGTTGAGCCCAAAGCCGGGAATTTCCCGTTGATTGACTCCTTGTCGAAAGACTTTGGTCGTTCCACCAGTCTTGCGATTGCAAGAAAGGTTTATCACAACGCCGGCTATGCCTTTGACCAACTCGTCAAGCGACAAGGTCTGACGGCTGCGGATGCTGCCAACTTTGCCCAGGAAGAGTTCAAAGAGACGTCGGCCCATGAGTTTGGGCATCTGATTCTTAACGAATACGGCGGCGGACTCATCCCGAATTATTCCTGGACTCACAAAGAAACCTCCACGTTGATGCAGAACCCCAAGGCGAACCACCCAACGCCTGGCACCGGGGAAGTGGATGTCATGCATTACTTCAGCAGCTATACCCAGTCGGCTTCCAGTTTGCAGAAGCGCATGGCCGCTTCCGAGCAGGACGTGAAAAGCCTGCTCTGGCTGGCAAGGGTCGAATTCGATGACTAGGTTCGCCGGCTTCATCCTGTTGTTTTTTTCACTGTACGGCTGCGCTGCGCAGCAGGTTTACAACAACCACGTGTACATTGAAAACCGCTGTGGTCAGCCCTTGGAATTAGAGGTTTCCAACAGCTCCAACATGCACTCACTGGATCGCCGCATGACGGCCGAAGCGGGCGCGCGCGCGCTGGTGGCGAGCTTTGGCTCTTATGGCGAAGACGTGATCGAACAGATTCCGGGGAATTACCTGCTGACGATCAATGACGCTGCCGGGAGCAAAGCTGTTGATGGTGCCCAGTTGAAACAGCTCTTGAGCGCTGTTGAAAAAGTCAGAGACGGAACTCAGCGCGAGTGGACGATTCGCGAGGCATCGATTTGCCCATGAAACTGCCAGGGATGATTTCGATGTCGAGGTGGACGGGATCCTTTGCGGTTGTCGTTTCGTCGATTACCAGCGCTGCGCAACAGGTCTATCGCAACGACGTGTATCTGCTGAATACCTGTGGAGTACCACTGGAGCTGACGCTGGCAAACGACTCCAACTATGACGATCAGCCACGCAGTTTGACGTTAAACCCGAACCAGCGCAGTTCCATCGGCAACTACCAGTCATTCGGTGAAGATGTATCGGGTCAGATCAGCGACCAGTACAGCCTCTCTATCAAAAGCCCGACCGCGATGAAGTCCATCGACGCGCAGACCTTGCGAAATGCAGTAACGAGCATCAAAAAAACTGAAGAAAAAGCTGTCCGCTCCTGGACGATCGATACCGGGGCTTTCTGCCCATGAAGCATTTGTTCGGGTGGGCTCGATGAAACTCAGAGCCTGGCAATGTCTTGTCGCTTTTCTCAGCTCGGTCGGTTTGCTGACGATTCTGGTCGGCTTCGCACTGCTGTTGCGAATGGAGCGCGCCACCGAACCCAAGTTGTTCGCACATCCCCATGCGTTGTGGGTCGGTGCCGAGGATGGTGGGGTATTCGTCGAAATCACCAGGCACGAGGCGCCGGATTATTACGTTGAGATTCGCCACGAGAGTGGCGGAATGTGGACTGAGGGCTGGGTGCGATACGGCACGCGTGACAGCCATCCTTTGAGCGTTGCAGCCATCGGCGCCTACGACGGCGACGAACTCTATGTGTATACGGGCGTCGCGATCACAGCGCAAAAACAAGGAGTCGCACAGCAATGAATATCTACGTGCGCCTTGCGCTTTGTTTAGCGATTCACGCGGTGGGATGCGTGGCTTACGTCTTTCTGAACGATGCGAATCCAGAGCATGGGGCTGTCGCATGATCAGTGCGAACGGTCGCGCTCTACAGGATATTTTTTTGATGAGTTCCACTACCAGGCAGGTAACCCGTGTCCTTTAACCACTACTACCAAAGCGAACTCACCGCACTGCGCCAACTCGGTCGCCGTTTCGCCGAGCGTAGTCCGGCGTTGGCCCCTTATCTGGGCCAGTCCGGGCGGGATCCGGATGTGGAGCGGTTGCTGGAAGGCTTTGCGTTTCTGACCGGGCGCCTGCGCCAGAAGCTCGATGACGAACTGCCGGAACTCAGCCATTCGCTGATGCAACTGCTGTGGCCGAACTACATGCGCCCGCTGCCGGCGTTCAGCATTTTGCAGTTCGATCCGCTCAAGCGCTCCGGGCCGGCGCTGGTGGTCGCGCGCGATACGCCGGTCGAGAGCAAACCGATCGAAGACGTCCGTTGCCGCTTCCGCACCTGCTACCCCACCGAAGTGTTGCCGCTGGATCTGGCCGCGCTGAATTACTCGGTGAAGGGCGACGGTTCGCTGCTCAGCCTGCGTCTGGAAATGAGCGCCGACGGCCACCTTGGTGAGCTGGAACTGAGCAAGCTGCGCCTGCACTTTGCCGGTGAACGCTACATCAGCCAGATGCTGTATCTGAGTCTGCTGCGCAACCTCGAAGGCATCGAGCTGATCCCGCTCGACGGCGCCGGCAAACCGATTGCTGGCGTCAGCGGCAAACCGATGGCGTTCAAGATTCCCGGTGACCGGGTCAAACCGGTGGGCTTTGCCGAAGAAGAAGCGTTGATCCCGTATCCGCTGAACACCTTCCGTGGCTATCGCTACCTGCAGGAATACTTCGCCTTCCAGGACAAATTCCTGTTTGTCGACGTCAACGGTCTGGACATTCTCAAGGCGCTGCCTGAAGACACCCTCAAGCAGATGCGCGGCCTGGAATTGCGTTTCGACATTCGCAAGAGCGGCATCATGCGCATGCGCCCGACGCTGGATAACGTGAAGCTGTTCTGCACGCCGATCGTCAATCTGTTCGAGCACGACGCGTTGCCGATTCGTCTCGACGGCAAGCAGGACGAATACCTGCTGCTGCCGGCGGAATACGATCTGGAAAACTGCGGCGTGTTTTCGGTGGAAACCGTCACGGGATGGAAGCCCGGTGGCCTCGGTTATCAGGAATACGTGCCGTTCGAATCCTTCGAGCACGACCCGAGTTTCGACGTGCCCAACAGCCGTCCGCATTACAGCATCCGCCAGCGTTCGTCGCTGTTGCACGATGGCCTAGACACCTACCTGAGCTTCGGCATCCGCCACACCGAAGCTCACGAAACCCTGTCGATCGAGCTGATGTGCACCAACCAGAACCTGCCGAAGAAGCTCAAGCTGGGCGACATCTGCATGGCCTGCGAAGAGACCCCGGAGTTCTTGAGTTTCCGCAACATCACCCCGGCCACTCCAAGCTTCGCGCCGCCGCTGAACCGGGACTTCCTGTGGAAGCTGATCAGCAACATGTCGCTTAACTATCTGTCGCTGGCCGACGTCAATGCGTTGAAGGTGATTCTGGAAACCTACGACCTGCCGCGCTACTACGACCAGCACGCGGAGAAAGTCAGCAAGCGCCTGCTCGGCGGCCTCAAACATATCAAGCATCACCACGTCGATCGGCTGCACCGTGGCCTGCCGGTGCGCGGTTTGCGCACCGAACTGACCATCGACCCGGAAGGGTATATCGGCGAAGGCGACCTGTTCGTTTTCGCTTCGGTTCTTAACGAGTTTTTCGCGCTTTACGCCAGTCTCAATTCATTCCATGAGCTGCGGGTAAAAAGCACACAGGGAGAGGTGTACCAATGGACACCACGTATGGGCCTTCAGCCCCTGCTTTAAGCGGGCTGACCCGGGTAATACGCGAGTACTCGCTGTTTCAGGCCGTGCTGCTGGTGATCGACCGGCTGCGCGAGGCACACCCGCACCTGAGCGAAGACGATTTGTACGATCAGGTCGAGTTTCAGGCCAACCCCAGCCTCGGATTTCCGCGCAGCGATGTCGATCGCGTGGAGTTTTTCGAAGAGCACGGGCAGATGCGCGCGCGCGTGCGTTTCAACCTGATCGGCCTGGTCGGTTCCGGTTCACCGCTGCCAGCGTTCTACGGCGAACAAGCGTTGGGCGACAGCGAAGACGGCAACCCGACGCGCAATTTCCTCGACCTGTTCCACCATCGCCTGCAACGGCTGATGCTGCCGATCTGGCGCAAGTACCGCTACCGCGCGAGTTTCCAGAGCGGGGCGATTGACCCGTTTTCGTCGCAGCTGTTCGCGCTGATCGGCCTGGGTGGCGACGAGATTCGCAAGGCCAAGGAACTCAACTGGAAACGCCTGCTGCCATACCTCGGTTTGCTCAGCTTGCGGGCGCACTCGGCGGCGTTGATCGAGGCCGTGCTGCGTTACTACTTCAAGCACGAAGACCTGGTCATCGAGCAGTGCATCGAGCGCCGCGTGGAAATTCTCGACGAGCAGCGCAATCGTTTGGGCCGCGACAACAGCGTGCTTGGCGAAGACCTGGTGCTTGGTGAGCGCGTGCGCGACCGCAGCGGCAAATTCCGCATTCACATCACCCAACTCGACTGGCAGCGATTCCACGAATTCCTGCCGATCGGTTTTGGTTACCAGCCGCTCTGCGCGCTGGTGCGGTTCACCCTGCGTGACCCGCTCGATTACGACATTCGCCTGGTCTTGCGCCAGGAAGAAATCCGCGAACTGCGCATCGGTGAGCAGAACGCCTGTCGCCTCGGCTGGACCAGTTGGCTGGGCCGCGAGAAGGCGGACGGCGTGGTGACCCTGGGCAGCAAAATTCATTAAGGACGTGAGCCATGATCAACGTAGACCTGCAACAACTCATTCAGGCGCTGGACGCCGAAACCCGTCGTGATCTGGAGCGTTCGGCTGAGCGCTGCGTTGCCCGTGGCGGTAGCAAGATCCTCGTCGAAGACATGATGCTCGGCCTCCTGGAGCGTCCGAACGGCTTGCTCGCACGCGCGTTGCAGGACGCCGATGTCGATGCCGGTGAACTCAGCGCCGCGTTGCAATCGCGGGTCGAGCACAGCGCTTCGCGCAACCCGGTATTCGCCCCGGAACTGGTGCAATGGCTGCAAGACGCGCTGCTGGTGGCCAACCTCGAACTGGGCCAGACCCAGGTCGAAGACGCCGCGCTGATTCTCGCCCTGTTGCGCAACCCGATACGTTACGCCGGCAGCCGTTATCAGCCGCTGCTCGCCAAGCTGAACATCGATCGCCTGAAAGAATTTGCCCTGTCGCAAAAGGAGCAACCGGCGGCCAACGGTAAACCGGCCGCGCAGGGCGAATCGCTGTTGCAGCGCTTCACTCACAATCTGACTCAACAGGCCCGCGACGGCAAACTCGACCCCGTGCTGTGCCGCGATGGCGCGATCCGTCAGATGGTCGACATCCTTGCCCGCCGCCGCAAGAACAACCCGATTGTGGTCGGTGAGGCCGGTGTCGGTAAAACCGCCATCGTCGAAGGTCTGGCTTCGCGCATCGCTGCCGGTGAAGTGCCGCAAGTGCTCAAAGGCGTTGAACTGCTGTCGCTGGACATGGGCCTGTTGCAGGCCGGCGCCAGCGTCAAAGGTGAATTCGAGCGTCGTCTTAAAGGCGTGATCGACGAAGTCAAAGCTTCGCCAAAACCGATCATTCTGTTCATCGACGAAGCCCACACCCTGATCGGCGCGGGCGGCAATGCCGGTGGTTCCGATGCGGCCAACCTGCTGAAACCTGCACTGGCCCGTGGCGAACTGCGCACCATCGCTGCGACCACTTGGGCCGAGTACAAGAAATACTTCGAGAAAGACCCGGCGCTGGCCCGTCGTTTCCAGCCAGTTCAACTGCACGAACCAACCGTCAGCGAAGCGGTGACCATTCTCCGTGGTCTGGCTCAGGTCTACGAGAAGAGCCACGGCATCTACCTGCGCGACGACGCGGTGGTGTCAGCGGCTGAACTGTCCGCGCGTTACCTGGCGGGTCGGCAACTGCCGGACAAAGCCGTCGACGTCCTCGACACCGCTTGCGCCCGCGTGCGCATCAGCCTCGCCGCCGCCCCTGAAAGCCTTGAGCGTCTGCGTGGCGAACTGGCCGAAGGTGGCCGTCAGCGTCAGGCCTTGCGCCGCGATGCCGAGGCCGGTCTGCTGATCGACCACGAAGCGCTGGATGCATTGGAAGCGCGACTGGAAGAAGCCGAAGACGAAAGGGTCGCGCTGGAAGCCCTGTGGACTGAACAGAAGGCACTGGCCGAGCGCTTGCTGGACCTGCGTCAGCAACTGGCCAAAGCGCGCGAAGCCGCTGCCGTCGAGCCGACCGTATCGGTTGAGGAAGACGCCGAAGGCACCGTCATCGAAACCCTGGCCGCCGAAGTCGAAGAAGGCCAAAGCGTTGCAGCGCTGGAAGCCCAACTCAACGACACCCACAGCGCACTCACCGCCGCCCAGGTCAAAGAACGTCTGGTCAGCTTCGAAGTGTGCCCGCGCCTGGTTGCCGAAGTGATCAGCGCCTGGACCGGCGTGCCATTGGCGCAACTGGCCCGTGAGCACAACGCCAAGGTCGCCAGTTTCGCCACCGACCTGCGCACGCGTATCCGTGGTCAGGAGCAAGCCGTGCACGCACTGGATCGCTCGATGCGCGCCACTGCGGCGGGCCTGAACAAACCTGACGCGCCGGTCGGCGTGTTCCTGCTGGTCGGCCCGAGCGGCGTCGGTAAAACCGAAACCGCGCTGGCCCTCGCTGACCTGCTGTACGGCGGCGACCGTTTCATTACCACCATCAACATGTCCGAGTTCCAGGAGAAGCACACCGTTTCCCGCCTGATCGGTGCACCACCGGGCTACGTCGGTTACGGCGAGGGCGGCATGCTCACCGAAGCCGTGCGCCAGAAACCGTATTCGGTGGTGCTGCTCGATGAAGTCGAGAAGGCTGATCCGGACGTGCTCAACCTGTTCTACCAAATCTTCGACAAAGGCGTGGCCAACGACGGCGAAGGTCGCGAGATCGACTTCCGCAATACGTTGATCCTGATGACCTCGAACCTGGGCAGCGACCGCATCAGCGACCTCTGCGAAGGCGGCGCGCGGCCGACCGCCGAAGTGCTCGAAGAGACCATTCGCCCGGTACTCAGCAAACACTTCAAACCCGCCCTGCTGGCGCGGATGAAAGTGGTGCCTTACTACCCGGTCGGTGGCCCGGTATTGCGCGAGCTGATCGAGATCAAACTCGGTCGCCTGGGCGAGCGTCTGAACCGTCGTCAGCTGGATTTCAGCTGGTGCCAGAACCTCGTCGATCATCTGTCCGAGCGCTGCACGCAAAGCGACAGCGGCGCGCGTCTGATCGACCATCTGCTCGATCAGCATGTGTTGCCGCTGGTAGCCGATCGCTTGCTCGATGCCATGGCCACGGGTGAAAGCCTCAAGCGCGTGCATGCCACGCTCGACGGCAACGCCAGCGTGACGTGCGAGTTCGCCTGAGGTGGGCGTGATGTTCACTCAAGTGCCGCAGCCGCTGGCTTACGCCGAAGCGTTGCTGGCGCAGTTCGCCAGCCTGTCGCGGGCGGCGGACGGTGCTGCGCTGCTGGGTGACTTTGTGCGGGGGCTGGCCGAGCTGAGCGGTTGCGAATTGACGCAGCTGTATCTGCTCGACGCCACCCACACCTGCCTTGGGATGAACGCCGAGTGCCTCGACGGCGCGCTGCAACCGCGCCAGGCGGCGAGCCTGCCGGCGGATTACAACGGTGAGCAATTGCTGCAGTTCGCCCTGTGCCAGAACCGCGTGGTGTGCCTCGACGACCTTAGCGCCAGCCTGCACGAAACCAGTTTCCTGCCGGCTGCGTCTTCGCCGTGGCAATCATTGTTGTGCGTGCCACTGGTCAATCAGCACAAGGCTGTGGAAGGTCTGCTGCTGTGTGCCAGCCGTCGTCGCATCGGCCTGCAAGGCTTTGCCGACTCCCTCGGCCAGCTCGGCTCGTTCGTGCTCGGCCAACTGCACTTGCTGCAACGCCTGCGCCAGCCCCTGGATGTTCAGGCGTCAGCGGTACGCAGCGTGCCGAGCATTAGCGGTTACGGGCTTATCGGCAAAAGCGCGGCGATTCGCCAGACCTATTCGCTGATCAGCAAAGTCCTGCACAGCCCGTACACCGTGCTGTTGCGCGGCGAGACCGGCACCGGCAAGGAGGTGGTTGCGCGGGCGATTCACGATTGCGGGCCGCGTCGTTCTCAGGCGTTCATTGTGCAGAACTGTGCGGCGTTCCCCGAGAACCTGCTGGAAAGCGAGCTGTTTGGCTATCGAAAAGGCGCGTTCACCGGCGCCGACCGCGACCGCGCCGGGCTGTTCGATGCGGCCAACGGTGGCACGCTGTTGCTCGACGAAATCGGCGACATGCCGCTGTCGCTCCAGGCGAAAATCTTGCGCGTGTTGCAGGAGGGCGAGATCCGCCCACTGGGTTCCAACGACACGCACAAGATTGATGTGCGCATCATCGCCGCGACGCACCGCGATTTGTCAGTGCTGGTCAGCGAAGGCAAATTCCGTGAGGACTTGTATTACCGACTCGCGCAATTCCCCATCGAACTGCCGGCCCTGCGTCAGCGCGAAGGCGACATCCTCGATCTGGCGCGGCACTTCGCCGAAAAGACCTGCACCTTCCTGCAGCGTGATCCGGTGCGCTGGTCGGCCCCGGCGCTGGAACATTTGTCCGGTTACACCTTCCCCGGCAACGTTCGCGAACTCAAAGCATTGGTCGAGCGCGCGGTGTTGCTGTGCGAGGGCGGGGAGTTACTGGCCGAGCATTTTTCGCTGCGTATGGAACCGATGCCTGAAGACAACAGCGGCTTGAATCTGCGCGAGCGCATGGAGCGGGTCGAACGCACATTGCTGCTCGATTGCCTGCGCAAGAACGATGGAAACCAGACCCTTGCCGCCCGCGAATTGGGCCTGCCACGTCGCACCCTGCTGTACCGCCTCGGGCGGTTGAACATCAATCTGGGAGATTTCGATGGGTAGGCAAAGATCATCGTTTTCTCCTCGAAAAACCTGTTTCAGCGCCGCCCGCAAGGTTCGGCGCTTTGTGCTTTGTCTACCCCTGGAGACCCTCTGATGTCTGTTCGTCACTGGCACGCTGTCCTGCTGACCCTCGTCGTTCTATGTGGCCTTGGCGGCTGTAGCGGCAATTACAAATTCAACGACAACGACTATCGCCCGTTGGGTGATCCGCAAGCGGTCAATCGCGGCAAGTGACCGCAAGGAGCATCAAACATGGAACTGGTTTTCGAAATGCTGAACACCAAGCAGTTCGTGCCCACCGAGTTGTGCCAGAAGACCTTCAAACAGGCCGGCGGCGTGATCGGACGGGGCGAGGACTGCGACTGGATCATCCCTGACCGCAAGCGTCATCTGTCCAATCACCACGCGATTGTCAGCTACCGCGAAGGCACGTTTTTCCTGACCGACACCAGCAGCAACGGTGTTCAGGACGGCACAAGCGGCGCACGCCTGCACAAGGGCGAACCGATGCGCATCGAGCACGGCAGCACTTACGTGCTCGGCGACTTCGAAATTCGCGCGCGTCTTGTGCGTGACCCGGCGACCTTCGACGGCGAAGTCGGCCGTCCGCGTGCGGCCGGCAGCATCATTCCGGACGACGCGTTTCTCGATCTCGACCCGCTCAACGCCCTCGAACAGCAAGAGCGTGTGTACTCGGAAATCGACGAACTGCTGGCGCCGAACACCAAGCCTGAAGACTCCCGTCAGCGTGCCGACTACGCGCGCATCGACATGGAAAGCCTGATGGTGCCGGAGCTGATCGCCGCGCCCGCAGAACCTGAACCCGCTCCGGCACCGAAAGCCGTCGAGCGTCAGAGCGAAGGTTTCTGGGAGCACTTCGGTGCTGCGCTGGGTGTCGATGTCAAAGGCCTCAGCCACGACGAACGCGAAGCCCTGGCGCTGAACGCCGCGCGTTTGCTGCGTCAGAGCATCGGCGGTTTGCAGCAGAGCCTGCGTACCCGCTCGGAGCTGAAAAACGAACTGCGTCTGGCCCAGACCACCGTGCAAGGCACCAACAAGAACCCGCTGAAATTCGCCGTCGATCCGAGCGAAGCGCTGGAGATTCTGTTGCAGCCAAGCAAGCCCGGGCATCTGCCGGCCGAGCAAGCCATCTCCCGCGCGTTCCGCGATTTGCAGGCGCATCAAGTGGCACTGCTGACCGCCAGCCGCGCCGCCGTGCGCGGCACGCTGGAGCACTTCTCGCCCGAGCAACTGACCTTGCGTTTCGAGCGCGACAGCAAGCCACTGATCGCGACGTCCGGCGGGCGCTGGAGAGCGTTTGGTCGTTATCACCAGGCGCTGCGTCAGGACGATGACTGGAGCGAGCGTCTGCTGGCCCGCGACTTCGCCCAGGCTTACGAAGAACAGATTCGCCTGATCTCCACCCTCCACACCGACCACCAAGGATGATGCGCATGTCTCGCCGTTCGACCGCTTTTTTCAAGACGCTGACTGCGCTCACCGTGCTGGTGCTGCTCGCCGGTTGCTCGTCGCTGTCGCCGTACTCGAAAGTGACCAAGATCAACCTGAAGCTGACCGGCAGCGATCAGCTCAACCCGGACCTCAACGGTCGCCCGTCGCCGATTGTGGTGCGCCTGTTCGAACTCAAGCACCCGGTGACATTCGAGAACGCTGATTTCTTCAGCCTTTACGAGCGCGCCAAGGAATCCCTCAACCCGGATCTGGTGGCCAGCGAAGAACTTGAACTGCGCCCGGGTGAAACCGTGGAAATGAAGCTCAAGGTGGAAGAGGGCAGCCTTTATGTTGGCGTTCTCGCCGCTTACCGCGACTTGCCGGAAAGCCAGTGGCGCTACACGGTGCAGATCACTCCGCTGGAAGTCACCGAAGTCGATCTGACTCTGGACCAGACCGGCATCCGCAACACAAATCAAGTGCTCGCCAAGGCGGATGACTGATCATGAATACCCATAAAGTCATTTGGCAGGAAGGCATGCTGCTGCGTCCGCAGCACTTCCAGCACAACGATCGCTATTACGAACACCAGATGAAAACCCGTACCCAGTTGCTCGGTGGTTACACCTGGGGGTTCCTCAATCTGGAGATCGACTTGCAGTTCCTCAACATGGGCAAACTGGTGATCAGTGAAGCCTCGGGGATTCTGCCGGACGGCAGCCTGTTCGAACTCGGTGGCAACACCGAACCGCTGGCGCTCGACGTACCACCGAACACCGGCAACACGCCGATTTATCTGGCGCTGCCGCTGGTCACGGGTAACCACATCGAGTCGCGCCGTCCGGAGCAATCCGACGTGCTGGCGCGTTACACCGCGTATGACGCCGAAGTGGCCGACTCCAACGCCGGCGACGATTCCGCCAGCCAGGTCAGCTGTGGTCGCCCGGACTTCAAACTGTTGCTCGGCGAGCAGCAGAGCGATCAGGCCTACGTGAAGCTGAAGATCTGCGACGTGCTCGACACCACGCCCGACGGCGTGATCAGCCTCGATCCGGATTTCGTGCCGACTTACATTCAGGCTCACGCGTCCAGCTATCTGCTGTCGTGTCTGAAAGAAGTCATCAGCATGCTCAACCACCGGGGCGACACCATTGCCGAGCGCATTCGCTCCAACGGCAAGGTCGGCGGCGCCGAGGTCGGTGACTTCATGATGCTGCAACTGATCAACCGCACCGAACTGCTGCTGCGCCACTATCTGGGCCTGGAGCAGGTGCACCCGGAAGAGTTGTATCGCACGCTGCTGACCATGCTCGGCGATCTGGCGACCTTCTCCGGCGAGAGCAAACGCCCGCGTCTGGACAGCCGCTACTCCCACGCCGACCAGGGTGGGAGCTTTCGTAAACTGATGGAAGCGATCCGTCAGGTGCTGTCGATGGTGCTCGAACAGCACGCCATCGAACTGATCCTGCAGGCGCGTCAGTACGGGATCATCGTGTCGCCGTTGCACGACCACAAACTGCTCGGCTCGGCTTCGTTCGTGCTGGCAGCCAGTGCCAACTGCGACTCCGAAGAACTGCGCCATCGCTTGCCGGCGCACCTCAAGGTCGGCCCGGTGGAGCGCATCCGCCAACTGGTCAACCTGCACTTGCCGGGGATCAAGGTCAAACCGTTGCCGGTCGCCCCGCGGCAGATCGCGTTCCACTCCAACAAAACCTATTTCATCCTCGAACTCAGTTCCGAAGACCTGGCACAACTCGAGCGCTCCGGCGGCTTCGCGTTCCACGTGTCCGGCGAATTTGCCGAGCTTGAACTGAAATTCTGGGCCATCAGGAACTGACCGACATGATCAAGGAAACGGATTACAACCAGGACGACAAAACCGTCCTGCTCGATCGTCAGGGCCACGGACCGGCATCGAGTCCGCTGACCGACTTCGCTGCGCCGCCGCGTTTCGAGCAACTGGAAGAACGCATGATCTACGCCGCGCGCCTGCGCCCGGCGGAGGCGTTCAATATCAGCCTCAATTCGCTGGTGGCCGCGTCCTCCGAACTGCTCTCGGAAGTGGTACGCCTCAAGCACAGCGAAACCCGCGAAGACCTCTACGCGCTCAATGAGCGCCTGACCGCCGGGCTCAAGCTGTTTGAAGTGCGCGCCTTGCACAACGGCGCCGAAAGCAGCCAGGTGATGGCCGCGCGTTACGTGCTCTGCACCGTGGTCGACGAAGCCGTCGTGACCACGCCGTGGGGCAACGAAAGCGAATGGTCGCAGATGAGTCTGCTCAGCAGCTTCCACAACGAAACCTTCGGTGGCGAGAAGTTCTTCCAGCTGCTCGATCGGCTGTCAAAAAACCCGGTCAAGCACCTGCCGATGCTCGAGCTGATGTACCTGTGCCTGTCCCTCGGTTTCGAGGGCAAGTACCGCGTGCAGGCGCGTGGCATGCTCGAGCTTGAAGGCATCCGCGACGCCTTGTACCGCCAGATCCGTCAGTTGCGTGGCGACGTGCCGCGTGAGTTGTCACCGCACTGGGAAGGCCTCAACGATCAGCGCCGCAGTCTGGTGCGCATCGTGCCGGCGTGGATGGTGGTGTTGTTCACTGTCGTCTGTCTGGTGGTGATGTATTCGGGCTTCGCCTGGGTCTTGGGCGAGCAGCGTGAAACCGTTCTGCAACCATATCAGCCGCTTGATCCAGCCGCGGTTCAACCGCAGTCGCAGCCGTAAACAGGGACGTGTGATGAAAAAGTTTTTCAAGAAAGTCGGCGCCTTCCTGCGCCAGACCTGGGTCTGGACCCTGCTGCTGGTGCTGTTCGTGGCACTGCTGGTGTGGTTCGTCGGCCCGTTGTTGGCGGTTGATGATTACAAGTTCTGGGAAAGCGCGACCTCGCGTCTGCTGACCATCAGCGTCTTGTTCCTGATCTGGGGCCTGACCATGGTCTTCGTCAGCTGGCGCGCCGGTATCCGCAAGAAAGCCGTCGAAGAAAGCGAAGACGGCCAGGATCGTATCCGCCGTGAAGAGCAGATCGACGACGAGCAGAAAGAGTTGAAGGCACGCTTCAAAGACGCGCTGAAAACCCTGAAGACGTCGAGCCTGTATCGTGGTCGCAGCGAGCGCTGGCGCAGTGACTTGCCGTGGTACTTGCTGATTGGTCCGCAAGCCTCTGGCAAAACCAGCCTGCTGGACTTTTCCGGTCTGGAATTCCCGATCAACAAGATCGACCGCAAGCTGACCCGCGACACCCTCGGCACCCGTCATTGCGATTGGTACTTCGCCGATCACGGTGTGCTGATCGACACCGCCGGGCGCTACACCACCCAACCGGACGCAGAAGTCGACGGCAGTGCCTGGCGCACCTTGCTCGAGTTGCTGCGCAAGCGTCGTCGCGGCCGTCCGTTGAACGGCGTGCTGGTGACCATCCCGGTGGAAACCCTCACCGGTGGCAGCGAGCAGGACATCGACACCCTGGCGCGCCAGGTGCGCGGTCGTCTGCAGGACATTCATCAGAAGCTGCACGTCGACGTGCCGGTGTATCTGGTGCTGAGCAAGGCTGACAAGCTGCTCGGCTTCGACGAGTTCTTCGATCAACTGACCCGCGAAGAAAGCGATCAGGTGCTGGGCACCAGTTTCCGCAAGGAACAGGTCGGCACCGACGTGGCTGTGCTGCGCAACGAGTTCGAAGAACTGCTGCGTCGCCTCAACAGCCAGGTGATCATGCGCATGCACTCCGAGCGCGATACCCAGCGCCGTGGTCGCATCCTCGATTTCCCGCATCAACTGGGGCAGATCGGCGAGCGTTTGTGCCTGTTCGTCGACATGGCGTTCACCGGCAACCGCTATCAGCGTGCAACGCAACTGCGTGGTTTCTACCTGACCAGCGCACCGCACCTGACCCAGGAAATGGATTCGACCACCGCGGGCATCGGCGCCAGCCTCGGCATGAATGCCGGTGTGCTGCCGACGCTGCGCAGCGGTCGTTCGCGCTTTATCCACCACCTGCTTAGCCAGGTGATTTTCCCGGAGGCCGATCTGGCTGGCCTGGACAAACGCGAACGCAGCCGCATCCACTGGGGCCAACGTGCGCTGTATGTCGGCGCACTGGCGGCGCTGGCACTGTTCGGCATGCTCTGGGCGGGCGGATTCTCGGCCAACTACGAGCGTCTGGAAAACCTGCGCACGCTGGCGCAAAACTGGACTCAGCAGCGCTCGGCGCTGACCCCGCGTGATGACGCGATGGGCGTGCTGAAAACCCTCGACACCAGCTACGCCGCCACTCAGGTGTTCCCGAAGAAGGGCGACGTGTCGTACCACGAGCGCGGTGGTCTGTATCAGGGCGAAGACATCAATCCGTCGGTCAAAGCGGCGTACGAGCGTGAGCTCGAGGCGCAACTGCTGCCACGGGTTGCCACGATGCTTGAAGGGCAGATCCGCACCAACATGAAGGACCGCGAAAAGCTGCTCAACAGCCTCCGCGCGTACCTGATGCTGAACATGAAGGATCGCCGCGATGCCGCCTGGCTCAAGGATTGGATCGCGAGTGACTGGTCGCAACGCTACACCGGCAACACGGCGGTGCAGAACGGCCTGAACGTTCACCTCGAACGCCTGCTGAAGCAGCCTTTCATCTACCCACTGAACGATCAGTTGGTGACGCAGGCGCGTCAGGTTCTGCGCAGCGAATCGCTCGCTACTGTGGTCTATCGCATGCTTCGTGAGCAGGCGCGCAACCTGCCGGAATACCGCTTCAGCCAACACCTCGGCCCACAGGGTTCGTTGTTTATCGGCACCGAATACGTGATCCCGGGTTTCTACACCCAACAGGGTTATCAGCAGTACTTCTCGGTGCAGGGCTCGGCGCTGGTCACCGACATCCTGCGTGACAACTGGGTACTGGGTGAAGGCGCGGGCATCAGCGACATGGACTTGCGTCGCCTGATGGTCGAGCTGGAGCAACTGTACTTCCGCGACTATGCCAACTACTGGAGCGAGGCCGTTGGCCAAGTGGCGTTGCCACCGATCAGCGACGCCGGTGAAGGCGCCGAGCAACTGGCGGGCCTGACTTCGGCCAACTCGCCGGTGCTCGCATTGCTGACGGAAGTGCGCGAAAACACGCGCTTCGAGGCCGCCGCAGACCCGGTCGAAGAAGCGGGCGAAGCCGCCGATGCGCTGGCCGGGCAGAAAGGCAAACTGGGTAAAGTCGGTAAACTGGCAGCCGCCGCAGCGGACAAGGCTTCGGCCTTGAGCGTCGCGAAAAACCTGCCGGACACCGCCAAGAAATCCCTGCAACGTCGCTTTGAACCGCTGCATCGTTTGCTCGATGACAACAACGGTCCGGCCGCTGACCTGACTCCAGCCCTCAGCGCGCTCAACGACCTGCAACTGCAACTGTCCGGTCTGGCCCGTTCCAGTACGCCGGAACAAGCCGCGTTCGAGATGGCCAAAACCCGCATGAGCGGCCAGCGTGATGCGCTGACCAACCTGCGTGCGGCCTCGGGTCGTCTGCCGCGTCCGCTCAGCGTGTGGTTCAACGTGCTGGCCGAAGACTCGTGGCGCCTGGTGCTCAATGATGCTTACCAATACCTGAACGGCCGTTATCAGAACGAGCTGTACAGCGTGTATGGCAAAACCATCAGCAAGCGTTATCCGTTCAGCGCCAGCAGCACCAGCGACGTGGCGATCAGCGACTTCCGCGAGTTCTTCCGGGCTCAGGGCACCGTCGACCGCTTCTTCGACAGCTACATGCGTCCGTTCGTCAGCGGTGATCCGGGCAACTACCGGATGCGCAGCGTCGACGGCCACAGCCTGCCGGTGTCCAAGGTCTACCTCGATCAGATGGCCGCAGCGCTGACGATCCGTCAGAGCTTCTTCTCGATCAACCCGGCCGAACCGACCGTGCAGTTCAAACTGGAGCCGTACACCCTCGATCCGGCGGTCAGCCGTTCCGAGTTCAAATTCGGCGACAAGACCATGGAATACCGTCACGGCCCGATCCTGCCAATGTCGTTCAAATGGCCGACCGATGCTGAAGACGGCCGCACCAGCCTGGTGATGGACAAAATGGCCGGGCGTCCGATCGGCATCGAGAAGAACTCCGGCCCATGGTCGCTGTTCCGTCTGTTCGACCTGATGCAGACCGAGTACCTGAGTGGTCGCGACGTGCTGGTGCTGAAAGCTGACGTAGGTGGCCTGCGCGCCAACTACCTGCTCACCAGCCAGCGCTCGCCGAACCCGTTCGACCTCGGCGTGTTGCGCACCTTCCGTATGCCGGTGCAGCTCTGATGCTGGTGGCCAGTCCCTGGCGCAGCGCGGCGCGTACCGACCCGGGCAAGGTGCGGGCGCGCAACGAAGATGCCTTCCTCGACCTTCCGCAGCAGGGGCTGTGGGTGGTCGCGGACGGCATGGGCGGTCATCAGGGTGGCGACATCGCCAGCCAGTTGATCGTCGCCAGCCTGGCTGAACTGCCGCAACACGACGACTTCGACGAACGCCTCAAAGCCATCCGCCAGTGCCTGCACTGGTTGAACCGGCGTTTGGGGCAGGAGTTGACCGTCACTGCCGGCCGTCACGACAGCATCATGGGCAGCACCGTGGTGGCGCTGCTGGTGGAAGGCAATCGCGCGGCCTGCATCTGGGCCGGCGACAGCCGTTGTTACATGTGGCGCGGGCAGCGTCTGTATCAGCTGTCCAAAGACCACTCGCTGCAACAGCAACTGATCGACGAGCAGCAAATGAGCGTCGAACAGGCGGCGGCGCACCCGGCGGCTCAGGCATTGACCCGAGCCGTCGGCGCGGCCGACACACTGACCCTGGATGTGCTGGAACTCGAGGTGTATCCGGGCGATGCGTTTTTGCTCTGCAGCGATGGTTTGTATCAGGGCCTGAGCAGCGATGCCCTCGGCACCGCCCTCAGCCTCAGCGCGCCGCATGTGGCGCTGGAACGTTTGTTCGACGGCGCCCTGCGGGGCTCCGCTCGCGACAACCTGACTGCCGTGGTAATCCGCCAATGAGTGAAATCGAATCGCCCATCGATGACTTGCTGATGAGTGAAGAACAGGCCAACAACCTGACCTACTTCGCCTTCGCCAAGCCCAATAATGCAGAGCCTTTGCTGGCGCCTACCAAGGCCAGCATTGGTGCACTGCCTGACGTATTGGCGGGCCGTTATCGCCTCGAGCGTCTGCTCGGGGCGGGCGGTATGGGCGCCGTCTACCGGGCAAGGGATCTGCTGCATGAACAGTTCGGTGATCCCGACCCTTACATCGCGCTGAAAATCCTCAGCGAAGAATTTGCCGAATCGCCGGACGCCAGTGCCTTGCTCTACAGCGAGTTCGCGCTGACCCGACGCCTGCGCCACGACAACGTCGTGCGTGCGCACACCTTTGAAGTCGACACCGACTGCCAGCGGGCCTTCATCACCATGGAATACATGCGTGGCCTGACCCTGGACAAATTGCTCTGCGAGCGGCCCCTCGGCCTGCCGTGGAAAGAACTGCGCGACATCGTCCTGCCGCTGCTCGACACGCTGGCTTATGCCCACGGTTGCGGCGTGCTGCACGGTGACATGAAACCGAGCAACGTCATGCTCAGCGAAGACGGTTTGCGCCTCTTCGACTTCGGTTTGGGCCAGGCAGAAGAGGGCACCTTGCCCGGCCTGCCGCACCTGAGCCGCGAGCGCTTCAACGCCTGGACCCCGGGCTACGCCGCCCCCGAACTGCTGGAGGGCCAACCGTTGTCGGCCAGCGCGGACGTGTACGGCGTGGCCTGCGTGATCTTTGAGCTGGCGAGCGGCAAACACCCGTTCCGCCGCTTGCCCTCGACCCAGGCCCGCGACGAGCATCTGGAGCTTGAGTTGCAAGCCCCGGCGAACTTACCGAAACACGGCTGGCCGGCGCTGCGAACCGCGCTGAGCTTCGACCCGGCAGAGCGCACCATCACTGCCCAACAATTGCGTGACGCCTTGGGCGCCACTTCATCCTGGCTGCAACGTCTGCGGTTTCGGGCATAACGGATGACATTCGAACAGGGAGCACTTTATGTTCAACTCAGCTAACGAGACCCATTTCAGCCTGACGGTTGAAGACTATGTCGGCGACCTGCAAGTGCTGTCGTTCACCGGCACCGAAGGCATCAGCCAGCCGTATCGCTTCGACCTCGAACTGGTCAGCGAAAACCCCGATCTGGACCTGGAAAAGCTCCTGCACAAGCAGGCATTCCTGGCGTTCGACCCGCAAGGCTCAGGCATCCACGGCCAGATCTACCGCGTCGCCCAAGGCGATGCCGGCAAACGCCTGACCCGCTACAAAGTCTCGCTGGTGCCGCAACTGCAATACCTGCATCACCGCACCAACCAGCGCATCTACCAGCAGATGTCGGCGCCGAACATCATCGCGCTGATCCTCGAAGAGCACGGCATCAAGGGCAACGCCTACAGCTTCCAGCTGAGCCAGCCGTGCCCGGATCGCGACTACTGCGTGCAGTACGACGAAACCGACCTGCACTTCGTCCAGCGCCTGTGCGAAGAGGAAGGCATTCACTACCATTTCCAGCACAGCGACAAAGGTCACCTGCTGGTGTTCGGCGACGACCAGACCGTGTTCCAGAAACTCGGCCAGCCGACTGCGTACGTGCAAGGCAGCGGCATGGTCGCCGACGAACCGGTGATCAAAGGCTTCAAGCTGCGTCTGGAAACCCGCACCAGCCGCGTCACCCGCCGCGATTACGATTTCGAAAAGCCGCGCCTGCAAATGGAAGCGGCGTACAAACCGGAGGGTGAAAGCACTGAGCCGGACCTGGAAGACTACGACTACCCCGGCCGCTTCATCGAGCGTGCGCGCGGCAAGTTCCTCAGCCAACGCGCCCTCGAACGGCACCGCGCCGACTACCGCCAGGCCGAAGGTCGCGGCGACCAGACCAAACTGGTCAGCGGCCACTTCATGGAACTGTCCGACCACCCGCGCAGCGAGTGGAACGACCTGTGGCTGCTCACCGAAATCGTCCACGAAGGCAAACAGCCGCAAGTGCTCGAAGAAGGCGTGACCAGCGACACCACCGACAACAAGGACGACTTCCACCAGGGCTACCGCAACACCTTCCTTGCCACCCCGTGGGACGTGTTCTACCGCCCGGCGCTGGAGCACCCGAAACCCCGCGTCCTCGGCAGCCAGACCGCCCACGTCACCGGCCCCAAAGGCGAAGAAATCCACTGCGACCAGTACGGCCGCATCAAAGTGCAATTCCACTGGGACCGCGAAGGCCAGGCCGACGACAAAACCAGCTGCTGGATGCGCGTTTCCAGCTCCTGGGCCGGCGACCGCTACGGCGCCATCTCCATCCCGCGCATCGGCATGGAAGTCCTCGTCACCTTCCTAGAAGGCGACCCCGATCAACCACTGGTGACCGGCTGCCTGTATCACAAGGAAAACCCGGTGCCGTATGCACTGCCGGCGAACAAGACGCGCAGCGTGTTCAAAACGCTTAGCTCGCCGGGTGGTGGTGGGTATAACGAACTGCGCATCGAAGATAAGAAAGGCGCGGAGCAGATCTACATTCATGCGCAGCGTGATTGGGATGAAAACATCGAGCACGACCAGAAGATTCGGGTCGGTAATGAGCGTCACGATACCGTCGAGAAGAACACCTATACCGAGCTGAAGGCCGAAGAGCACCGCACCACCATCAGCGACCGCAAGATCGAAGCGAAGCTGGATGATCACCTGACGGTGGGGCAGAACCAGCATGTGAAGCTGGGCACGGCGCAGCTCACCAGTGTGGGGAAAGAGATTCACCTCAAGGCTGGGGACAAGATTGTTATTGAGGCGGGGACGGAGCTGACCATTCTTGGGGGTGGGAGCTTTATCAAGCTCGATGCTGGCGGCGTGACCGTGGTTGGGCCGGTGATCAAAATCAATGCCGGTGGGTCGGCTGGGTCGGGCACTGGCATCGGGATTCTGGTTCCTGGCTTGCCGCGCGTTGCGGACCAGGCTCGGGCGGGGAATACGCTCAAATCCGCCGCTGCCAATAGTCCGAAGTACGACGAGCAAATCCGTTTTGTGACCGGATTGGGGCAACCGATTAAATCGGTGAAGGCCGCCATTGTTCTCCCTTCGTCGGTAGCACCGAAAATTTCCACAAGCAACACAGATGGTGTGCACCCTCGTGTTGTGAGCGATAGCGAGGAAACCGCTGAAGTTCATCTCATGTGGGACGAACTCATCGTGCCGGAAGGCTCCGACGATTACGAAACGAGTAGAAAAAAATGAGTGCACCCGTTGCTACATTCAAAACCAATAACCAAAGCTGCTCCGTCCAAGAAATCACGCTCAAATGCGACAAGCTGTGGACGATGGGCCAACAAGAGGCGATCAGTCGGCTGAGCGTGACGGAAACGAGTTGGTTTTCTTCGTCGAGCAAAATGGTGCTGGTGAGTGACTTCAGCGCACGAGCTGCACGCATTGCTGCAGCGTATGCCGAGTTCTATCTAGAGCGTGGTGAGGATGGCAAACCTGACTTAAAGGGTCGCTTTTACTGGATGGGGTTAGCGGCTTTTGCGAGTAAGCAGGTCATGTGCGGGCTCGATTACATTCCTTCGGAACCGTACCTGACAGGGATAGTGCCGTTGCCGTTTCAGATTCCCTATAGAATTGGCAAAAACGGTCTCGGTATGGGTAATTTTTGGCTGTTTCAGGATATTTTTGTCTGGCATTGGTTCTATAAAAAGTATCCGGAGCAATTTAATGACTGTGCTCCGAAGCGAAATGCGAAGAGCTGCGATGCGCAAGTCCAGATGAACATCGATGATTTGCCTTGGGCAGATAAAGCACTCCCCGTTCTGAAAAATCTGGGACTGACTCCTGATATTACCGCCGGGTTCAACCTCATAAAGAAATCCGAGACGACATCTGATCCGGTTGCGAAACGAAATCTTCAGCAGCAATCGCTTTTGGCAATTGCTGACCATGAGCAAAGAAGAATTCTTCAACCGCTTATCTATAACGGCTTTCTTTTTCAGAAGGTTCTGCAGGCACAAGCTACTGCCGAAGGTGCCCCGTTTGTACCTTTGCGGGTGGCCTCTTTCAGTTCAGCCTGCGATGTAAACAATAAGGAGCTGAGAGTTCAGATGACCAAAGGCGACTTGTTTGGCGAGTCTGATCGAATGGTGTTTATTCAAGAAATTGCAGAGCAGTACCATAAAATGATGGGGCAAAAGAAAGATTATATGGAGCAGCAAATAGGGATGATTTCTACCTGGAAAAACCGGAAATGAAATTTTACGGATTATTGTTTTTTTTATTGCTTGCTGCGTGCGGCGATTCAAACAGTGTAGGAGCTGGTTCCATGGCGAATAAAAATCCGCTGATCAATGTTGAAATTGGCGAAGAAATCAGTGATCTACTCTCCAACTCTTCAGTGCCTTTCTCAAAAGAGTGCGTCTCTGATGTGAATATGTGCTGGTATAAAGTTAAGAAGTCTTTCGGTGATGATGACCTGCCGTCGGTTGAGGTGAACAAGGCTCTGCGACTGAATCAAGTCGCCAGTGTCAGCACTGCAGTGGATGGTGACGTAGGTTCGACTATTGAGAATCTCGATTTGTCAGTTCGCAGCCTTCCGGATGGCAGCAAACATGATGAGTATCGGGCTTTTCTTTACAGTTTGATAAAAGATATAAAAAGCGCAGGCTGGGTGCACTATTACGCACCTTCTGATCCCAGGGTTTCGGGTAGTCAGACTGACAAGATTGATTCCGCTGATGAAGTCATGGGTGATTACGTATTAAGTCATCCGTGGCTGGATCCGAACCATGAATTGGATCTTGAACGGTGGTTAAAGGTTGGGAAGTTTTACAATTGGCATTTTTACAAGGATGGCAATCATCTAACGTTGAAGGCATGGCGGCGAGATTCTGATGATGCTCCCGATGAGCGCGGAACCTATTTGGTGAATTTGAGCTTCACCACCGAGCGTGAATACTGGAGTGCTGCTTTCCCCGAGACTGAAGATAAAAAACGCTGGAAAGAGCTACTGCCAGCCAAGTTGAAAGAATACGCAGCTATTCGGCAGTCCCGAGAAGACAAGGCGGAAAAGGCTGGGATTGAAATTGACTCGAGCTATCTAGATCCCTCCATCAAAGCATTGAAATAGGCAAGTTAAAGGGGGCGGATTGTGTACCAAGTTTCACCCGTCCCCCTTTAAACTCCCCACCCCAAAAGAATGCGCTCAGGACACGGAATGCCAGCCCCCTCGACCTCGCTTCGCCCAGCGTTAGTACTCTGGCTGTACGCCGCCGCGATCGTGCACATTCTCGCCGGTCTCACCCTGACCTGGGCCGGGCATTCCGGTTTACTCGACGGCTATCTGCAAGTTCTCGAACTGGCATTCTGGGGCGCCGACGCAGTACCCGCCGCCGGTCACGAACAACAGGTCTGGTGGCTCGCACTCTTCGGCGCGACGCTGCAAAGTTATTCGCTGTACATGCTCGCGCTGGTGCACATCGGCAATCGCTCGAAAGCGCCGATGGTGTGGGGCTGGTTGATCGCCGGCATCCTGTTATGGGCGCCGCAGGATATGTGGCTGTCAGCGCAACAACAGGTCTGGTCGCACCTGTGGCTCGACGGTTTTGCGCTGTTGCTGCTGTTGCCGCCGCTGGTCTGTCTGTATCGCCATGACCGTCGAAAATCCCCTCGAGTAAAGACTCAGAGCACGTCCAACCCCTTTTCCAGCAGCGCTTACAAACGAGTGCTGATCACCGGCGGCACCGGGTTTATCGGCGAGGCCGTGATCAACCAATTACTCGACGCCGGCCACACCGTGAGTGTGCTGGCACGTGATCCATTGAAAGCAGCCAATCTGTTCGACGGGCGCGTTCGCAGCGTGCAGTCACTGAGCGAACTCAGCCACGATGAAGCCTTCGACGTGGTGATCAACCTCGCGGGTGCGCCTGTCGCCGGGCCGCGCTGGAGCCCCAAGCGCCAGGCGCAACTGATCGCCAGTCGGGTCAACACCACCGAAGCGCTGATGACCTGGTTGAAAAACGCCAGGCACAAACCAGCCCTATGGATTCAAGCCTCAGCCATCGGCTTCTACGGCGTGCGCGATGCCAGCGAAAGCCTCGACGAACACGCCAGCAAGGGCGGCGGCTTCATGGCCGAACTCTGCGCGCGTTGGGAAGCCGCCGCGCAACCGGCCACCGAGTTTGGCGTGCGTCAGGTGGTGCTGCGCCTCGGCGTGGTGTTCGGCCCCGGCGGTGCGTTGACGCCGTTGCTGCTGCCGTTCCGCCTGGGTTTCGGCGGGCGCATGGGTGATGGACGGCAGATCATGAGCTGGGTACACCGCGACGATGTGCTTCAGGTGATCGCTCGATCCTTTCACGATGAAAACCTGCGCGGCACCTACAACATGGTCGCCCCGGAAACGATCAGTCAGGCAGCGTTCGCCGAGAACGTCGGCAAGGTCCTTAAACGCCCGGTGTGGTTCCACATTCCCGCCGCGCCAGTGCGTGCATTGGCGGGGGAGATGGCGCAGTTGTTCTTCGACGGTCAGCGCGTGGTGCCCCAGCGTTTGACCGAGGCCGGTTACACATTCCGTTATCCCACCCTCGACGCCGCTCTGCGCGATCTGACCTGAGGATCGCTCATGAGCAAGCCCTTGATGTACCTGCTGGCCGGCAACGGCAGCGCCGCCGATTGGTGGGACGATGCGCTGCCGCACTTCCACCGCTACGACGTGGTGCCGCTGGAATTGCCGGGCTTCGGCGCCAATCCGCAGCCACCCTGTGAGGATCTCGCGGACTACGCGCAGACGTTGCTGGCGATGACGGAGCAGGGCAGCGCGATCATGGCGGTCGGGGTCAATGCCTTGTTGGTGCTGCACGCGTTGCAACGTCGGCCGGGGCACTTTTCTCGCAGTGTTTTGCTGGCGCCGGTCGGGGCGTTTTTGTGGCAGCGTCGCTTGCCGGCATTGATGTCGCCGCTGCCAATCCGCAAGACCATTCACTGGCTGCTGTCGAACAAACCCACGCTGTTCGCCCGCAAGTTCTCCAACCAGACCTGGACGCCTACGCAGTACCAACGCATGGGCGCCGGTTATGCGCGCTGCCGGGCATTCGTGCCGCATTGGGATCTGGTGCGGGCCGACACCGCGCTGCCGCTGCTGGAGTGGATCACCGATCCGGTCGAGCTGGTTTGGGGCGATCAGGACAACGTGCTGGGCATCGAGCAAGCGGCGGCGTGGTCGGCGATTCTGGCCCGCGCTGATCTGACCATCAGCCTCAAACCGGGATGGGGTCACTACCCGTGGATCGACTCGCCCGCGCAGTTCGCGCAGTGGCTGGAGTCGGGCGAGCGCGGGTTTGTTGCGCACACCAAGGGCGGGCGTTTGCGCTTGGCTGAACTGGCCCGGCAACCGGTGCCGGCGGCGCTGACGCTTAACGATTGCGATGATCCGCGTCTGCCCGCGTTTCTCGCCGCCCAACCCGATGTGACCTGGGCGGTGCGCTCCTCCAGTTATGGCGAGGATCAGGCCGATTCGGCGAATGCCGGTTTGAGCACAACCTATCTGCGCGAGCCGCCCGCCAATGTGCCGAAACGCATCGCCGAATTGACTGCTGAAGGCGTCGAGGAAGTGGTGGTGCAGCGCTTCATCACCCCGGTAGTGTCCGGGATTGCCTTCGTGCGCCATCTTTCGGTAGAACTCGAATGGGTTGAAGGCCATCTCGAATCGCTGGCCGACGGTCACGTCAGCCCTTCGCGGGCAACGCTTTCAAGGGTTGGCGATGCCTGGCGCAGCGGCGCGTTCACGCCATCCCACGGCTTGACCGAAGAGCGGCTATGGCAATTTCTGCAAGACGTGTTGCGGGTGTTCCACTACGTGCCCGGCGACGTCGAATGGGCCTGGGACGGCTCACAACTGTGGCTGCTGCAATACCGGCCGATCAGCGATTACGGCTGGCGCCGGCACCTCACCGCAGCCAACATCGCCGAGATCCTGCCGCCACAACCGAGCGTTTTTGTCGAGTACGCTCAGCGCCGCGCGGCAGCGAGTATTCCGGCGATCATGGCGCGGTGGGATGCGCGAGTGTTGCAGGACAACGAGCCGTTCACTGCCGTGTTCGGCGGCGCGTCCTACATCAACAATGATCTGTTTCTTGCACGGCTGGCCGACTGGGGCATCAGCGCGAGTAACTACGCTGGTGAAGTCGGTGGCGCGACCCCGCATCTGCCGTGGCAACCGCTGAAGATGCTGCGCTCTTTGCCGCTGTTCCTGCGCATGCAACACATCGCTCGCGGTCATCTACTGACGCTTGAACGAGGTTTGCAGCGCTTCGACAAGGAACTGGCCGAACTCGTCACTCAAGGTGCCGATGGCCAACAACTGGCGGACTGGTTCACCCGGTTTTACGTGTTTGTGGTGCAAGGCAATCTGTGCATCGCCACGGCGCTGGCCAGCAGTGGCGGCGACTGGCTGGGCCGCCCGCCGACCGCTTACGACAATCTTAAAAACAGCCCGCATCGTTTGCCTTGGGAGACCGATCCGGCCACCCCTCGGCCCGCGTCGAGCGATCTGCTGCTCCAGCCATTCCCACAATGGTCACGGCTAATCCGCCTCGCCAACGCGACCGGCCTACCGGGCCTGCGCGGTTACTACCTGCAAGTGCGCGAGTGGTACCGCGACAACCTGATGCGCATCTTCTTTCGTCTACACCACGCCATGCCGCTGGCGGATCGCGAGCACTGGTTCACGGCGCATCCTGACGTTCGAAGCCGCGACGGCAGTTTCTGGCAGGACGGCCGAGAAGGTGCGGAGCAGGCCACCGGGTTCATGATTTATCCGGGGCTGGTGCAGGGTGTTCTCGGGGAGGACATTTTGCTGGAGGACACGCTCGATCCCGGGCGACATGCGCACTATCAAGCTGCGCGGGCGGTGATTGCGCGAATGGGTGGGCGCTTGTCCCATGGCTCGACGTTGCTGCGCGAGTTGCGCAAACCGTCGGCGGTGATGCCGCAGGTTGATCCGGCGTGGGTGGGGTGTGAGGTGGTGTATCGGGATGGTGAGTTGGAATTGATCAATTCGAAGGATATGAAGTGAAACCATCACCTTTGCCAGTAAGCCTTCAGTTACGGAGTTACAGCGTGAAAGGATTTTCGGTTTTACTCAGCGGCATCTTGTTGGTCGCCGCTTCACTGGCATTCGCCGCCGACCCCGACTTCAAGGATTATCCCGTCGCGCCAATTTTCAGCGGCCCCCACCATGCGCTGGTGCCGCAGGAAAACAGCAATCCGGTGATGGACAGTGCGCGAGCGAAGGCCTTGAAAGGCAAGGTCAACTTCGCCGGCCATTACATTCTCAATCCGCTGGGTTGTGGCGGCGGTGCCATCTGCGCCGAAGTCCTCGATGCACAAACCGGAGAAGTCGCTGGCGGCCTGCCGAATGCCTACGACGGCAGCACGTTCGCCATGCTCTACCAACCTGACAGCCGCTTGATCCTTATTTCCGGCATCACCCTCGACGGTGAAGAAGATGCCCAGGGGAATTCGCTAGAAAGCGTCAACCGGGATCGCTACTACGAGTTTGTGAACAACGAATTCCGGCTGCTGAGCATGACCGACGCGGAATCGCCGCCGCTTGATTAAGGATGATGGGATGAACCGTTTTTTCATTCGGCGCGTGCTGAGTGTGCTTCTGCTTTTGCCTTACGCCATGCCGGCGATTGCCAGTGAGGGTAGTTGCTATGGCTACCTCACCGAAATGGTCAGGAGCAGCGACTTCCCGTTTCAGTACGTCGGCAAGGACAAGGTCAATCTGCTTATCGACGACGATGACGGTGAAACCGTTCGAGCGCAGTTGTTCTTTGACACCGACGGCACCGGCACCATTGGCTGGATCAAATACACCCCGGCAACGCGCGTGTTGCTCAGTACCTCGGCGGAACTGGACGAGCCGGTGGAATTGTCTTTCGACGCCAGGTTCGCCGATGGCTACGCAAATTGTCTGACGGATAAACAGGCCGGATAACGGCGAAAAGGAATTCCCGATGAATCAGTTCTATCTCGCGGGCAGCCTGTCGTTGCTGCTCTCTGCGCCGGCGTTCGCTGCGCCGGCAGATGCTTATAGGTACGTGTAGGAGAGGTGTGACTTGGTAGTCATCGTGCAGGAAAATAACAGCATCCTCTTCCAACGTTTGCCAATAGTGGCGTTATCGTCCGAATCCCTTACACTGCCCCGGCCGTTCATTTTTCTTTTGAGGCTGTGCGCATGAAATTTCGTTTTCTTCTGTGGATGATGGGTTTGTTGATGGGTAAGGCCAGCCGGACAAATCCTGCGTTTCAGCAGCAGTTGGGTGACAAGGATCTGGTGTTTCAGATGCAGACGCTGGACGGGAAGGTGGCGCGGCATTTCGTGGTGAAGGATCAACGAATTACCAGCAAGTCTGGCGTGGTGGCAGAGCCGGCGTTTGCGATTGCCTTTAAAGATGCGGGTTATGGCTTTGCCACGATGCAGGCGAAGAACAAGCAATTGGCGTTTATGCAGGGGATTCAGGACAAGTCGATCCAGATCAAGGGCAATCCGGCGCTGGTGATGTGGTTTCAGGGGTTGATGAAGTATTTGAAGCCGCGCAAGGCCAAGCCTAAGGCTTGATGCGGGCAGTTGGACCGAGGTGAATTCATCGCGGGCAAGCCCGCTCCCACAGGAATCGCATAGATCTTGTGGGAGCGGGCTTGCCCGCGATGCGTTTAGGCCTGGCTGAACTGCGAAGCGAGTTCGCGCAACAGGACTTCAGCCTCAAGCACTTTGCTGACAACGTCGTTGGCTTTTTCGCGGGTCAGGCCGACGCGTTCTAGCAGGGCGTCGGGGATGTCTTCATCCGGCCCGGAGCCGATGCCACGGCTACGCAGCAGGCGTACGGCCAGGCAGACGAGGTTCGGGTATTCGGCGTAGGCGCCGTCGTAGCTTGGGTCGTGCTGGAAGCGCAGGGCGGTGGCCAGTTCGTCCGGCATGTCCCAGTAGCGCATCAGCCACGAGCCGATCTGTTCGCGGCTGATCCCCAGCAGGTGTTGCTCGATGTAGCTGTGGCACAGGTGCGGGTTGACCTCCAGGTGACGGCAGATCAGCGAGAAGTGCGGCGGGAACACATGGGCGAGCAGCAGGTAGCCGAAGTTGTGCAGCAGACCGGCAAGGTAAGTCAGGCCGGCTTCCGGGCGCTGGGCGCGCGGCATGGCGCGGGTCAGGCCTTCGATGACGGCAGCGGTGTAGATCGATTGCTGCCAGTACGGCGTGGTTTGTTGTGGGTGGTCTTTCGGCAGACTCAATGTCTTGCCGAGGGCCAGGCCCAGCGCGAGGTTGATCACCAGATCGAACCCGAGCACGCGGACGATCGCGTCTTCCACCGAACGAATCTTGCCCGGCGAGGCGTAGTACGGCGACGCCGCCCAGCTCACCACTTGTGCGGCCAGCGCAGGGTCGGTTTCGACCACGCCGGTGATGTCGTCGATGGTGGCATTCGGGTCGACGCGCAGCTTGATGATCTTCTGTGCGGTTTCGGCCAGCGGCGGAATCTCGATGGTTGCTTCCAGTCGCTGCTGGATGCGTCGCGCGGTGAACGCCTGCACAGCCTGAGTGATTTCCTTGCGGTCGTCATCCGGGCGGTCGAGGTTCGGACGAATGCTGGTCAGGTTCTCGCCGAAGTTGGCGGCGCTGGCCTTGGTGAGCATGGTCTTGAAGTGTTCGCTGGTGATTTCCAGCAGCACGCCCGGTTCGCCGGAGTTGATCAGCAACTTCGGCTCGCGCAGCAGGCTTTCTTCGTAAAGGCATGGCGAACTGGTCAGCGCCGGCAGCCCTGGCAATAGGCTCAGGCTGTGTTTGCCGAGCATTTTTTGCAGGCGCTCAGTCGACACGGCGGTCAGGCGACGGCCCGTCAGTTCGGCGAGGCGATTGAGATCGAGCAGTTGGCTCTGTGGAAATAGCACCATCAGCGCGCCGACAGCGTCGTCCAGCAACACGGCTTGGACCTTGCGCGATGCATTCAGGCCGTGGTGGTCGAGCACTTCTTCGTAGGCAATCCCGAGCTTGTCCAGCAGCAGTCGAATAACAGACGGAGCGTGCGGGGATTCGGTGGCGAGAGCAGCTTCGGTCATGGTCTGGATCCGTTTTTGAAACAAGTGCTGGAGTATAACCAGCTCTGTAAGAGCAGGCTGTCAGAAACTGCGACGGTGCTCACACTTGGCCGTATTGCTGCCCGTGGCGCAGCCACCGGTCGAGCAAGGGGCTGACGTGGGTCGGCCAGCGTTCCAGCAAGGCTTGGGCGGCGTCGCGCACGGCGGGCAGCAAGTCGGCATCGCGCATCAGGTCGGCGACTTTGAATTGCAGCAGACCGGTCTGACGGGTGCCGAGCATTTCGCCGGGGCCGCGCAGTTCGAGGTCTTTTTCGGCGATGACGAAACCGTCGTTGGTCTCGCGCATGATGCCCAGACGCTGGCGGCCGATCTGCGACAGCGGCGGATGGTAGAGCAGCACGCAATGGCTGGCCGCACTGCCTCGGCCAACGCGACCGCGCAATTGGTGCAGTTGCGCCAGGCCCAGGCGCTCCGGGTTTTCGATGATCATCAGGCTGGCGTTGGGGACGTCGACGCCGACTTCGATCACCGTGGTAGCGACCAGCAATTGCAGGTTGCCGGCCTTGAATTCGGCCATCACTGCCGCTTTCTCGACAGGTTTCATGCGGCCGTGGATCAGCCCGACTTTCAGTTCGCCAAGGGCGGCAGTTAGGTCTTCGTAGGTGGTTTCGGCGGCCTGACAGGTCAGTTCTTCGGATTCTTCAATCAGCGTGCACACCCAGTAGGCCTGACGCCCTTCGGCGCAGGCGCCACGGACCCGTTCGATGACTTCGACGCGGCGAGTGTCAGTGACCAGCACGGTGTTGACCGGGGTTCGCCCGGGCGGTAATTCGTCGAGGATCGAGGTGTCGAGGTCGGCGTAGGCGCTCATCGCCAACGTGCGCGGAATCGGCGTGGCGGTCATGATCAGCTGATGCGGGCACATGCGCCCACCGACGCCTTTCTGCCGCAACGCCAGACGTTGCTGCACGCCGAAGCGGTGTTGCTCGTCGATGATCACCAGCGCGAGGTTCCTGAACTTCACCTCTTCCTGAAACAGTGCATGCGTGCCCACCACCATCGGCGTGCCGCTGGCGATTTGCTCCAGCGCGGCAACGCGATTTTTGCCTTTGAGCTTGCCGGCCAGCCACGCGACTTCAATGCCCAGCGGCTCGAGCCAGCGCTTGAAGGTGATGAAGTGTTGTTCAGCGAGGATTTCGGTCGGCGCCATCAACGCGACCTGGTACCCGGCCTCCAGCGCTTGCAGCGCGGCGAGGGCGGCAACCACGGTTTTACCCGCGCCAACGTCACCCTGAATCAGCCGCAGCATCGGTTCGTGCTGACTGAGGTCGTAGGCAATTTCGTTGCCGACGCGTTGCTGGGCGCCGGTCGGGGCGAAGCCGAGATTGGCCAGGTATTTGGGCGGCAGTTTTTCCGCTTTCGGCATGGCTGGCGCGCGCAGGGAACGCATGCTTTCGCGCAGACGTTGCTGCGACAGTTGATGCGTCAGCAGTTCTTCGAATGCAAGGCGATGCTGGGCCCAGTGATGACCGAGGGCGAGTTCGTCGACGTCGGCATCGGCGGGCGGGTTGTGCAGGTAGCGGATCGCATCGGCCAGTGGCGCGAGTTGATAGTCGCGGGCCAGTTCGGTCGGCAGCCAGTCGGGCAGGGTGTCAGGCTTGAGCATCGTCAGCGTTTGCATGCACAGTTGACGCAGGCGCGCTTGGGTCAGGCCTTCGGTCAGCGGATAGACCGGGGTCAGGGTTTCATCCACTGGTGGCGGCTCGTCGCCCGTGATGGCGCGGTATTCCGGGTGGTAGATCTCCAGTCCCGACGCGCCGGGCCGGGCTTCGCCGTAGCAGCGAATGCGCGTGCCGCGCTTGAGGCCTTCTTTCTGCGCGTTGCTGAAATGGTAGAAGCGCAAGCTCAGGCCGCCCGTGCCGTCCTGCAAGCGCACGACGAGGCTGCGACGACGGCCCATGACCACGTCGGCGCCGCTGACGGTGCCTTCGACCACGGCATCCTGTCCCGGTCGCAAGTGGCCGATCGGCACCACGCGGGTGCGATCCTGATAGCGCAGCGGCAGGTGGAACAGCACGTCCTGGAGATTCTCCAGGCCGACCTTGGCCAATTTCTCGGCCATGGCTTCGCCGACACCCTTGAGTGCCGTCACTGACACTTGCGACAGCTCTGTCATGACGCTCGCTTAACCGGCTGTAACCGGTGCTGCTGGCTTGGCCACCGAGCACAGGCGAATGGAGTCGGCGAGGATTTCGATGGCTTTGGGCCGTGGGAAACTCGCGCGCCAGGCAATCGCCACGGTGCGGAATGGCACCGGCGGCGACAAGGGCCGCACTTCGATCACGCCCGGGGCGTAGTGATGGCTGTCGACCGCCGACAACGGCAGGATCGAGATGCCCAGACCGGAGGCGACCATGTGGCGAATGGTTTCCAGCGAGCTGGATTCGACGGTGGTGTGCTTGGCGCCGTCACTGCCCTTGGTCAGGGTCGGGCAGGCTTCCAGTACTTGATCGCGGAAGCAGTGGCCTTCGCCGAGCAGCAACAGGCTCTTGTCGTTGAGCAGGCCGGCGTCGATGGTTTCTTTCTGGGTCCAAGGGTGCTGCGCTGGCATCAAGACGTAAAACGGCTCGTCATAGAGTTGCAGGGTCAGCACGTCGGCTTCGTTGAACGGCAAGGCGATGATGATCGCGTCGAGTTCGCCGTTGCGCAGTTTGTCGCGCAGCACGTGGGTGAAGTTTTCTTCGATATACAACGGCATCTGCGGGGCGACCCGGTGCAGTTGTGGAATCAGGTGTGGAAACAGGTACGGGCCAACGGTGTAGATCGCGCCGACTTTCAGCGGAGCCGTCAGCTGGTTCTTGCCGGCCTGGGCCAGCTCGCGAATGCCTTGGGCCTGTTCCAGTACTTTTTGCGCCTGGGCGACGATGCCTTCGCCGACCGGCGTCACACGCACGGCACTCTTGCTGCGCTCGAAAATCAGCACACCGAGTTCGTCTTCAAGTTTCTTCACGCCCACCGATAGGGTCGGCTGGCTGACGTGGCATTTTTCGGCGGCGTGGCCGAAATGCTGCTCTTGGGCGAGGGTGACGATGTAGCGTAATTCTGTGAGGGTCATAGCAAGCGTCCATGAAGATGCGGGCCAAGCATACCGGCTGCAATCGATAGACGCACGTTATCAGACTGAGGGAGGCGTGCGACAGCGGCCAATGTCGAGGCAGATACGCCAAAGGCACCTTTTGGTGCCTTTGGGTGGATTATTCCGGTTGGAGAAGAATTCAGTGGGAGCTGCCTTGCCAGCGATTGCAGCGCGTCAGTCGAGGGTTTATCAACTGACCCACCGCTATCGCTGGCAAGCCAGCTCCCACAGGTATCGCGGTGTGTCTTAGCGACGGCGTTCCAGCGAGTAAACAAACGGCGCAACAATTTCAATCGAGCCATTGGTCAACATGTCGGCCGGTGGCTTGGGCAGCGGTTGTGCGCGGCGGATCATTTCCAGGGTGGCCCGGTCCAGATCGGCGTTGCCGGAGCGGCCCACCAGTTCGAACGACAGCACGTTGCCTTCGCCATCGACCACGAAACGCAGACGATTCAAGCCTTCCTTGCCGCGAGCCTGTGCGCTTTGCGGGTACTTTTTGTACTTGGCCAAATGCGCAAGCAGAGTGCCTTGCCAGCTGGCCTTGGCAGCCATCTGGGCTGGCGACGGGCCTGGCGCTGGTGCAGCAGATTTCTCCGTCGGCGCTGGTGTCGGTGGCGTGTCGGCCGGTTTTTCCTCGGAAGGTTTTTCCTTCGGTGGATCGGGCAGCTTTTTCTCGACAGGCTTCGGCGGTTTAGGCTTTGGCTTCGGTTTTGGTTTCTGCACCGCGATTTCGGCTTTCGGTGCTTCGGCCAGTTTCGGAATCGGCAGTTCTTCAACCGGAGCCGGTGGCTGCGGCGGGGTGACGACTTTTGGCGGAGCTGGCGGTGGCGGGGCTGGAACCGGCGCCAGCTCGACCATCATTGCCTGGGGAGGCAGTTCGATGGGCGGGCGGGTGGTCCAGTTCAGCGCCAGCGCGATGGCCAGCGCGTGAACGCCCAGCACCACGGCCAGGCTACCGCTGTAACGCGTCAGCTTATGGCGCGTCGTGATCATTTTTTGACTGCGCTCTCAAGTCCCACCAAACCAACCTTCAGGTAACCGGCAGAGCGCAGGTTATCCATCACGCTCATCAGGTCGCCGTAATCCACGCCTTTGTCGGCCTGGAAGAAGATGGTGGTGTCTTTCTTGCCTTTGGTGCGGGCGTCGAGAGTGGCGCCCAGTGTTTCAGGCTTCACTTCGTCTTCGCCGAGGAACAGGCGCTGATCAGCCTTGACGCTGAGGAACACCGGCTTCTCTGGCCGCGGCGCCGGTTTGGCAGTCGAGGCGGGCAGGTCGACTTTGATATCCACTGTGGCCAACGGCGCGGCCACCATGAAGATGATCAACAGCACCAGCATCACGTCGATGAACGGCGTGACGTTGATTTCGTGGTTCTCGGCCAGATCGTCGTCTGCGCCTTCTTTCAAATGCAGGCCCATGGCCGATTACCCCACTTTCACCATGTGCGGTTGCGAGCTGCGCTCAGGCTGGTGATCGAGGTCACGGCTGACCAGCAGCAGGACTTCTGCCGAGGCATCGGAGACCTGCGCCTTGTAACCGGCGATGGAGCGCGCGAACACGTTGTAGATCACTACCGCAGGAATCGCAGCCACCAGACCCAGTGCGGTAGCCAGCAGCGCTTCAGCGATACCAGGTGCCACGACGGCAAGGTTGGTGGTTTGGGTTTTGGCGATGCCGATGAAGGAGTTCATGATGCCCCACACGGTGCCGAACAGACCGACAAACGGTGCGGTGGAGCCAATGGTGGCCAGCACGCCGGTGCCGCTGCTCATGTTGCGACCGCAGGCTGCGACCAGACGCTCAAGACGGAAGCTGACGCGTTCCTTGATGCCTTCTTTCTCTCGGCTGTTGGTCGACAGGCGCATCTCTTCAAGGGCGTCGTGGACCAGCAGGTTGGCAAGGGTGCCTTCTTTTGCGGCAGTGGTGCTGGCTTCTTTAAGCGTGGTGGCTTTTTTCAGGGCGGCGATTTCGCCACGCAGACGACGCTTGGCGCCCATCAGCTCAAAGCCTTTGGCGATCCAGATGGTCCAGGTGATGATCGACGCGATGGCCAGGCCGATCATCACGATTTTCACGATGATGTCAGCGTTCTGGTACATGCCCCAGGGCGACAGGTCGTGGGCCATGCCCAGGGTGTTGTCGGCTTCAAGGGCTTCTGGCGCTTCGGCAGGGGTGGCGTCGAGGGTTTGGACCGGAGCCGTTGCATCCGGTGCAGCCGCCGCTGGAGCGCTCTGTTCGGAGGCGGCCGGAGCAGCAGGTGCCTGAGCGTCGGCGAAAGCGGCGGTTGGCGTCAGCATCAGGCTGAGCAACAGAGCCGCCACCGCGCTCCAGGCGCGAGGTCGTTTGGTTGGCGAAGCGGGGATTTGATTACGATTCATGCTGGCCGGACCTGAGATAGAAAAACGGTAATGCTCTTCCAGGCCTCGTGAGGCCGAGAACAAAAGTGGCAGGCATTATTGCAAGTAATTCTTGTTAACAAAAGTAATAGAGTAACTTTTTTTCCTTCATTACTAGCCGCTCGTCCTCTGCCGAGGCTAGTCTGTGCCTTTCCGATGGGAGTTTTTTGATGTCCGCGCCTTCTGTTTTGATCGCCGGTTGTGGTGATGTCGGCAGCCGTCTGGCCACGCAGTTGTTGGCTGCCGGTTGGGAAGTTCATGGCTTGCGCCGAAATGTTTCGCGTCTGCCTGAAGGGGTCATCGGCGTTGCCGGCGACCTGTTCAATGAAGACTGCCCGGCGACCTGGCCGGTCGGCGCGGTGGATTACCTGGTGTATTGCGCCGCTGCCACCGATCACGATGAGGCCGGTTATCGCGCGGCTTACGTGCAGGGTATGCAGAATGTACTGAGTTGGCTGGACGACTACGGCCAAGTGCCGGATCGGCTGATTTTCGTGTCCAGCAGCAGTGTTTTTGGGCAGTTGGACGGCGAGTGGGTTGATGAAACGAGCGAGACCGTCGCGTCCGGTTACTCAGGTCGGTTGATGCTTGAAGCCGAGCAGGTAGCGCTCAACAGTGGTATCCCGGCGAGCATCTTGCGCCTGACCGGTATTTACGGCCCGGGCCGGGAATGGCTGTTGACTCAGGTACGGCGTGGCTATCGCGTGGCCGTTGATCCGCCGCTGTATGGCAATCGTATTCATGTTGATGACGCGGCGGGGTTGTTGGCGTTTCTGCTTGAGGCTGACCGTCGGGGCGTGGCGCTTGAACCGGTCTACATCGGTGTCGATGATGCGCCGGCGCCGCTGGCCGAGGTGGTGGGCTGGCTGCGCGAGTTTATGGGGGTCACTGAATGGTCGGAAGATGAAAGCGTTCGGCGTACCGGTAGCAAGCGTTGCAGCAACGCGCGGGCGAAAGCGCTGGGTTGGGCGCCAAAGTATCCGAGTTATCGAGAAGGGTATGCGGCGATTCTCGAAGGTAAATGCTGAATCTCAGGCTCCCCAACACAACTGTGGGAGCGAGCCTGCTCGCGAAGGGGTCGTCACATTCAACATCTCTGCTGACTGTGACGCCGCTTTCGCGAGCAGGCTCGCTCCCACATTTGGATCTTCGATGATTTCAGCAGCGGGTTACTGCTTCTCGAGCAACCACTTGCGCTCACCTGCAGTGAACTGTGGTTGTTCATCCGCCAGAGCGGTGTTTACCGCTTGCAGGATTTCCAGTTCCTTGCCCTTGCGCACAAAGATCCAGTTGTTGCCTTGGCCGTTCTGCTGCAACCACATGCTGTCGTTGCCACTGCTCATCGAGGCGCAATCGCCCGCCAGGCACAACGCGTAACGATCGGCGCCCGGCAGACCGGAGACCTGGCCGTCGGCCTGAAACTGCACGGTGCTGCCTTCGCCCTGACCATTGGCGATTTTCCAAGTGCCGCCCATGTAGGTTGAATACAGTGCGCGTTCGAAGCTCGCACCGAGCGGCGCGCCCTCGGGCACCGGGATCTGCGCGCGGTCGAAGAGCTGTTCCGGTTCGTTGTCGCTGGCGGCCTGTTGCAGTTGCTTGCCGTCGCGCTTCAGCTCGCTGGCGGAGCTGCCATAGAAGTCGACTTTCCAGGCACCAGACTGTTCGCCCAGCAGCCGACCTTCGACTTTCTCAAAACCGTTGGTGTAGCGGGCTTGGCCGGCCTTGGTGTTGACGTCCCACTCCAGGTTCGGGCCGTAAGCCTGAAGCGCTTCGCGCAGGGAGCCGCCCCGGGTGGCAGCATCAATCGCCACCTGATTGATCCAGGTGCCGCTGATGTCACGGTCGGCAGGGTCGCTGGCGCAGCCGCCGAGGAAAATGGCGAATAGCGAGAGAGCAAGCGCTTTGCGCATGGTGGAATCCTTTCAAAACCTTTCTTGCAGAGCAGTCGGCGAGGCGTATGAAGGCCGCGCCGTGCGCATCACTCGATGACCAGAATGGCATCCATTTCAACCTGCGAACCCTTTGGCAGGGCAGCAACGCCAATGGCGGCGCGGGCCGGGTACGGCTGGTCGAAGTATTTGCCCATGATCTCGTTGACCTTGGCGAAGTGACTCAGGTCGGTGAGGAAGATGTTCAGTTTGACGATGTCCTTGAACGAACCGCCGGCGGCTTCGGCCACGGCTTTGAGGTTCTCGAACACCTGGACGGTCTGGGCTTCGAAGCCTTCAACCAGTTCCATGGTTTTTGGGTCCAGCGGGATCTGGCCCGACATGTAGACGGTGTTGCCAGCCTTGATCGCCTGGGAGTAAGTGCCGATGGCGGCCGGGGCCTTGTCGCTGGTGATAACTGTCTTGGTCATGCATGACTCCTTGTAAGGGTGGACTTATGCACGCATGCGGGTGATGCGGATCACCCCGGTCAGTGCGCGCAGTTTCTTGATTACGCGGGCCAGGTGCACACGGTCGTGAACGCTGACCACCAGTTGGACGACGCTGATACGACCATCGCGTTCGTCCATGCTGATTTTCTCGATATTGCCATCGGCTGCGTTGACGCTGCTGGCCAGCAGGGCGATCAGGCCGCGCTGGTGTTCCAGCTCGACACGCAGTTCGACGTTGAATTCGCCGGTGACATCCTTGGCCCACGAGAGCTGGATGCATTTTTCCGGGTTGTGCCTGATTTCGCTGATATTGCGGCAGTTGTCCAGGTGCACGACCATGCCCTTGCCCGCCGACAGGTGCCCGACAATAGGGTCGCCCGGGATCGGCGTGCAGCACTTGGCATAGCTCAGCACCAGACCTTCGGTGCCGCGAATCGCCAGCGGGCCTTCCGGGCTAGGCAGTTGCTCGCCTTCGCCAAGCAGGCGACGGGCGACCACGTAGGCCATGCGATTGCCCAGGCCGATGTCTTCGAGCAAGTCTTCGATCAGTTCGAGGCGGTACTCGGTGAGCATCGCCTTGACGCGCTCGGCCGGAATCTTCTCAAGCGAACTGTCGAAACCGTTGAGTACCTTGTTCAGCAGGCGTTCGCCGAGGCTGATGGATTCGGAGCGGCGTTGCAGTTTCAGCGCGTGGCGAATGTGCGTACGCGCCTTGCCGGTGACCACGAAGTTGAGCCAGGCCGGATTCGGTCGTGCGCCGGGAGCGCTGACGATCTCGACCGTGGAGCCACTTTGCAACGGCTCGGACAGCGGTGCGAGGCGGCGGTTGATCCGGCAGGCGATGCAGCTGTTACCGACATCGGTGTGCACCGCGTAGGCGAAGTCGACCGCCGTGGAGCCTTTCGGCAGCTCCATGATCCGGCCTTTTGGCGTGAACACGTAGACCTCGTCCGGGAACAGGTCGATTTTCACGCTCTCGATGAATTCCAGCGAGTTGCCGGCCCGTTGCTGCATTTCCAGCACGCCTTTGACCCACTGGCGAGCGCGGGCGTGAGTGCCCTTCGGCTGCTCGTCACCGCTGGATTTGTACAGCCAATGGGCGGCGATGCCGTTGTTGGCCATCTCTTCCATTTCGCGGGTGCGGATCTGGATCTCGATCGGTACGCCGTGCATGCCGAACAGCGTGGTGTGCAGCGACTGATAGCCGTTGGCCTTGGGGATCGCGATGTAATCCTTGAAGCGCCCCGGCAACGGTTTGTACAAATTATGCACAGCACCCAGTACGCGGTAGCAGGTGTCGACCTTGTCGACGATGATCCGGAACGCGTAGACGTCCATGATCTCGTTGAAGGCCCGACGCTTGCCGCGCATTTTCTTGTAGATGCCGTAGAGGTGTTTCTGGCGACCGCTGACTTCGCCCTGGATGCCGTCGATAGCGAGGCAATGGCCGAGGGATTCTTCGATCTTGTTGACGATTTCCTTGCGGTTGCCCCGAGCGCGCTTGACCGCCTGGTAGATCCGCGCGGAACGCATCGGATGCATGGCCTTGAAGCCGAGGTCTTCGAATTCGATGCGAATGGCATGCATGCCCAGCCGGTTGGCGATGGGCGCGTAGATTTCGAGGGTTTCCTTGGCGATCCGGCGGCGTTTTTCTCCGGACAGCACTTCCAGCGTGCGCATGTTGTGCAGGCGGTCGGCGAGCTTGACCAGGATCACGCGGATGTCGCGTGCCATGGCCATGGCCATTTTCTGGAAGTTTTCAGCCTGGGCTTCGGCCTTGGTCTCGAAGTTCATCTGGGTCAGCTTACTGACCCCGTCGACCAGTTCGGCCACGGTTTCACCGAACTGCGCTTGCAGCGCCTCTTTGGCGATACCGGTGTCTTCGATCACGTCATGCAGCATCGCAGCCATCAGGCTCTGATGGTCCATGTGCATGTCGGCAAGAATATTTGCCACGGCAAGAGGATGCGTGACGTACGCCTCGCCACTGCGTCGGCGTTGACCGTCGTGGGCTTGTTCGGCGTAGAAATACGCTCGGCGGACCAGGTTAACCTGGTCATTGCCGAGGTAGGTCGATAAGCGATCGGCGAGGGCGTCTATGCTCGGCATGATGACTCCTGCCGTACGTTGTGACCCTGCGCCGTGCTACGTCGACCAGGCATAGGCTTAGACGGCCTCGTTGGACTCGTCCTCGAACGCTGCGAACAGCGGTTCATCCTGGACGATTTCCTGTTCGGCGATGAACTCGTAGCTCATCAGGCCTTCAGCGATTTCACGCAGCGCTACAACGGTAGGCTTGTCGTTTTCCCACTGAACCAGTGGCTCTTTGCCGCCGGTGGCCAGTTGACGGGCACGTTTGGTAGAGAGCATGACCAGCTCAAAACGGTTTTCCACGTGGTTCAGGCAGTCTTCAACGGTTACGCGGGCCATGGTATTCCTCGGAGCGAATGCAATATGCGCGCTGCCCGGTTGGGCGAGCGGACTGAGCAGTTTAAAAAAACACCAGCGATTAGGGAAGCGCTGATTTTTTGATCAACCTCTTCAACGCGCTGCAAGTGCCAATGTAAAGCCCTTGCAGCGCTTTTGGGAAGTGCTGATTAACCGAGCAATTCGGCCAGTAATTTGCCGAAACGCACCTGTTGGCGTTTCTGTTGCAACTGATTGGCACGGAAAATCGCCTTCAGATCGTCCAGCGCATGAGCGAAGTCGTCGTTGATGATCAGGTAATCGTATTCGACGTAGTGGCTCATCTCGTTGACCGCTTCGCGCATCCGCCCGTCGATGATCTCGTCGCTGTCCTGGCCGCGATTGGTCAGACGCTGATGCAGCGCTTGCAGCGATGGCGGCAAAATGAAGATCGAGCGTGCCTGCGGCATCAGCTTGCGCACTTGCTCGGCGCCCTGCCAGTCGATTTCCAGAATCAGGTCGTGGCCTTCATCGAGGGTCTGTTGCAGATGGCTTTGCGAGGTGCCGTAGAAGTTGCCGAAGACTTCGGCGCGTTCAAGGAAATCACCGTGCTCGCCCATCTTTACGAAGGCTTCGCGGGTTACGAAGTGATAGTTCACGCCGTTCACTTCTCCCGGGCGCATAGCGCGGGTGGTGTGGGAGATCGACACGCGGATCTCCGGGTTGGCATCGGTCAAAGCCTTGACCAGGCTGCTCTTGCCCGCGCCCGATGGCGCGGAAATGATGTACAGGGTGCCGGTACTGTGGGTCATGTCGGGGTAGCCTTACTCAATATTCTGTACTTGTTCGCGCATCTGCTCGATCAACACTTTGAGGTTGACGGCCGCCTGGGTGCTGCGCGGGTCGAAGGCTTTGGAGCCCAGTGTATTGGCTTCGCGGTTGAGCTCCTGCATCAGGAAGTCGAGGCGCCGTCCGGCTGCACCGCCGGATTTAAGCACTCGGCGTACTTCTATGATGTGAGTGCTCAGGCGATCCAGTTCTTCGGCCACATCGCTCTTTTGCGCGAGGATGACCATTTCCTGTTCCAGACGCTGCGGATCCAGCTCGGCCTTCATGTCGGCAAAGCGGTCGAGGACTTTCTGACGTTGGGTGGCGAGCATCTGCGGAACCAGTTCACGCAGGGTCACGACGTCTTCTTCGATGGAAGTCAGGCGATCGTTGATCAGCCGTGCCAACTCCGAGCCTTCACGCTCGCGACCGGCCTTGAGTTCCTTCAGCCCCTGATTGAACAGGGCCAGGGCTTCGGCATTCAGTGCTTGCGGGTCACTGGCATCGGCGACCAGAACGCCGGGCCAGGCCAGCACTTCCAGCGGATTGAGAGCAGCAGGATTTTTGATCAGGCCGGCAATCGTTTCGGCGGCGGCGACCAATTGCGCGGCGCGCTCGCGATCAACTTGCAGCGTTTTGCCGGTGCTTTCTTCAGTGAATCGCAGGGTGCATTCCAGCTTGCCCCGCGACAGGCCCTGACGCAGTGCTTCACGAACGGCCCCTTCGAGGTCGCGAAACGACTCCGGCAGACGCAGGTGGGGTTCCAGATAGCGACTGTTGACCGAGCGCAATTCCCAGCTCAGGGTGCCCTGTGCGCCGGCTTTTTCGACGCGGGCGAAGGCGGTCATGCTGTGCACCATGGCGGTGACCTCGCAATGCAGATCGGCGCGGAAACTGAGTTCCGCAGGCGCGATATCAATGAATTTAAGCCGACTGGCAGCAAAGGCGCAGGATTGTAGCGCAGTGCGGCGAATGCGCCCAAACACACGGTGTGACAAAGGGCTGCAGCCCGTCGGTAATAGGTGTTTGAGGGCCTTCGGTCGTCGTCGCGGATTTTTAACCCGTGCCCAGTGGCGGTGCACCGCTCTATAATGCTCGGCAGTTTTCCGTCCCCAGTACAGGTATTTCCTATGAAACGTCCAAGTGGTCGCGCTGCCGATCAGCTCCGCTCGATCCGCATTACCCGCAACTACACCAAACACGCCGAGGGATCCGTACTGGTCGAATTCGGTGATACCAAAGTCATCTGCACCGTCAGCGTCGAAAACGGCGTGCCGCGTTTCCTCAAAGGCCAGGGTCAGGGCTGGTTGACTGCCGAGTACGGCATGCTGCCGCGCGCCACCGGCGAGCGTAACCAGCGTGAAGCGAGTCGCGGCAAGCAGGGCGGCCGCACCCTGGAGATCCAGCGTCTGATCGGCCGGTCCCTGCGCGCTGCGCTGGACATGTCCAAGCTGGGCGACGTCACCCTTTATGTCGACTGCGACGTGATTCAGGCTGACGGCGGCACCCGCACCGCCTCCATCACCGGCGCCATGGTGGCCCTGGTCGATGCGTTGAAGGTCATCAAGAAGCGCGGCGGCCTGAAGGGCGGCGACCCGCTCAAGCAAATGATCGGCGCTGTATCGGTGGGCATGTATCAAGGCGAGCCAGTGCTGGATCTGGACTATCTTGAAGATTCCGCCGCCGAGACCGACCTCAACGTGGTGATGACCAGCTCCGGTGGCTTCATCGAAGTGCAGGGCACCGCTGAAGGCGCGCCGTTCCAGCCTGAAGACCTGAACGCCATGCTGGAACTGGCCAAGAAAGGCATGAACGAAATCTTCGAACTGCAGAAGTCAGCATTGGCTGACTGATCAGGTTGATAACCCGCAAGGAGGACGCGATGAGTGATCAGGAGTTGCTGCCCAAACCGAGCCAGAAGGTTCGTCAATGGGCGATGTTTTGTCACTTGTCCGCCTTGCTGGGGATCTGGATTCCTTTCGGCAATCTGATCGGGCCGCTGATTTTGTGGCAGATGAAGCGTGAGTCGGATCCGTTTATCGATGCACAGGGCAAAGAGGCGCTGAATTTTCAGATCACCGTCGCGATTGCTACGGCGATCTGCATTCTGCTGATGCTGGTCATCGTAGGTTTCTTCCTTTATGGGCTGGTTACCATTGCTGCGTTGGTTTTGGCGATCATCGGTGGTGTGAAAGCTAACGAAGGTTTTCCCTATCGCTATCCGTTTACTTGGCGCCTGATCAAGTAGCGATCAACACCTACAAAAGATTTTGCATTTATGCAATTAACCCAGTTTGAAAAGTGTGTAGGAATAATCTTGCTGCGATGAGTGGTCGTTGAGATTGCTATATACATCAGTGTTTTACATCTTTAGTCACAACTGCGCCAACATAGTATTGCCCACATCCTTGGCAATCAGACGGAGTGGTTGTTAAAGTCCCCGCACGTCATATTCCTGCAGAATATTTCGATATATTCAGGCCAGCGAAGGTCCTTGAAATCCAATTCAATCAGTGTTGAGACAGTCAGCCAATTCATGAGGTGTGGACGGGTATAAAGTTCGCCTCTGAATATATAGCCAAGAATAATCCCAATGATTCAGCTCGATTTTTATGGAACGCTTGTGGCCGCTTCCGTGGTGCTTTTGCTAGGACGCGGACTTGTTACACGTATTGCTTTTCTGCGTAATTACAATATTCCTGAGCCCGTCGCCGGTGGCCTGGTCGTCGCGCTGGCTCTTCTGTTGCTACGAACGTTCGACATCGAGGTTCGCTTCGACACTTCACTGCAAACCCCTTTGATGCTGGCGTTTTTCGCCACTATTGGCTTGAGTGCCGATTTTGCAAGCCTGAAGAAAGGCGGGCGTGTAGTGGGCATATTCGTGCTGGCGGTGACCGGCTTGCTGGTGGTTCAGAATGCCTTGGGCATCGGTCTTGCCACTGCGCTGGGGCTGGACCCGTTGATGGGCCTGCTGACAGGTTCGATAACGCTGGCGGGCGGTCATGGCACAGGCGCTGCGTGGGGCACGGTGTTTAGTGAAAAGTACGGTCTGGCATCCGCTTCCGAGCTCGCCATCGCATCTGCGACGTTTGGTCTGGTGTTGGGTGGGTTGATTGGTGGTCCCGTGGCTCGCCTGCTCATCAAGCGTGTTCGGGTGCCCGGATGCCACCCGCAAGAAACGCCGCGATTGCCAAAAGGTTTCGAGCAGCCGAACAAGGAGCGCTCGATCACCCCGTTTTCGTTTATCGAGACGCTTGCGCTGATCGCCGTCAGCCTGTTGGCCGGCAATCTGCTCAATGGGTTGCTGCACGGCACCGCATTCGAGTTGCCGACGTTTGTCTGCGTCTTGTTCGTGGGTGTCGTTCTGCGTAACGGCCTGTCAGCGCTGGGCTTGTATCAGGTATTCGAGCGCGAAGTCTCGGTGTTGGGCAATGTCAGTCTGTCGCTGTTTCTGGCGATTGCCTTGATGTCGCTCAAGCTGTGGGACCTGGCGGCATTGGCACTACCAATATTCATCATCCTCGCTGCGCAAACACTGGTCATGGCGCTGTTTGCGATTTTCGTGACGTTCAGAATGATGGGCCGTAACTACGACGCGGCGGTATTGGCAGCGGGGCACTGTGGTTTTGGGCTGGGTGCGACACCGACGGCCATCGCTAACATGCAGGCGGTGACACAACGCTACGGTCCTTCGCAGATTGCCTTTCTCGTGGTGCCGATGGTGGGTGCATTCTTCATCGACATCATCAATGTCATCGTGATCAAGCTCTACCTGGTCTTGCCGTTTTTTGTCGCCGTCTGAGCTTCGGACCACTTTAATCTGAGGCACAAAAAATGCCCGTATCTCGCGATACGGGCATTTTTTTGTCTGAAACGAAGCTTAGATGGTCAGCGTCCAGTCGTAGTCGACGATCAGCGGCGCGTGCTGCGAGAACCGAGGCTGACGCGGCAGGCGTGCGCTGCGCACAAAGCGCCGCAGGCCTGGCGTCAGGATCTGGTAGTCGAAGCGCCAGCCCAGATTGAGCATCTCGGCCTGTTCATTGTCCGGCCACCAGCTGTACTGGTCGCCTTCACGGCTGACTTCGCGCAGGGCATCTACATAGCCCATGTTGCCGACAATCTCGTCCATCCAGGCGCGTTCTGGCGCCAGGAAGCCCGGGGATTGCTGGCTGTCGCGCCAGTTCTTGATGTCGAGCTTCTGCTGCGCGACGTACAGCGAGCCACAATAAATGTACTCGCGACGTTTACGCCGCTGTTTGTCCAGGTACTTGCCGAAGTCGTCCATGAGCTTGAACTTCTGGTTCAAATCCTCATCGCCGTTCATCCCCGAAGGAAGCAGCAAGGTGGCAATACTGACTTTGTCGAAATCTGCTTGCAGGTAGCGCCCGTAGCGGTCGGCCGTCTCGAAACCGAGACCGCTGATGACAGCCTTCGGTTGCAACCGCGAGTACAAAGCCACGCCACCTTGGGCGGGGACTTCAGCATCGCAGGCATAAAGGAAGTAGCCATCCAGTTGGAAGGCTGGGTCATCCAGTTCAAAGGCGGAGGCACGGGTGTCCTGCAGGCAGATGACGTCGGCATTCTGTGCTTGCAGCCAACTGAGCAAACCACGCTCGACTGCAGCCTGAATACCATTGACGTTCACACTGATGATCCGCATAAATGGCCCCAAAAATCGCGTGCGTGTATGATACACGGCGTCAAGCTAATTAGCTAAATCCGTGGTATTTGGGGTTTTTTTCATGCAAGCGTATCAGCGCGATTTCATTCGTTTTGCCATCGATCGCGGCGTTTTGCGCTTCGGTGAGTTCACCCTGAAGTCCGGGCGCACCAGTCCTTACTTCTTCAATGCCGGCCTGTTCAACACGGGTTCGGCCCTGGCGCAGCTGGGTCGGTTCTACGCCGCAGCCATTGCCGAGAGCGGCATTTCTTTCGACGTGCTGTTTGGCCCGGCGTACAAAGGCATTCCGTTGGCAGCGACCACCGCCGTCGCGCTGGCCGAGCATCACGACCGTGACTTGCCATGGTGCTTCAACCGCAAAGAGGCCAAGGCCCACGGCGAAGGCGGCAGTCTGGTTGGCGCCCGGCTGACCGGTGATGTGCTGATCATCGACGACGTGATCACCGCCGGTACCGCGATCCGCGAAGTGATGCAGATCATCGCTTCCCAGGACGGTGCCAAGGCCGCCGGCGTGCTGATCGCCCTGAACCGTCAGGAGCGCGGCAACGGTGAGTTGTCGGCAATCCAGGAAGTGGAGCGCGATTTCGGCATCCCGGTCATCAGCATTGTGTCGCTGAACCAGGTGCTGGAGTTCCTCGCTGACGATCCGCAGCTCAAGCAGCATTTGCCAGCCGTGGAAGCGTACCGCGCCCAGTTCGGCGTTTGACGCGGCGCCTGCAGAAATAAAAAAGACCCCGCTCAGTCAGGCTGAACGGGGTCTTTTTGTATCGCAGACTTCGCTATTTTCTGAGCAATTTCGCCGTCAATCCGGCGTTAAACAGTGCAAATGCCAGTAGCGCCATCACCAACCATCACGCACAGCGTGCGATCGGCATCGAAGGCCCAAAGGCCCAGCGTGCTGCTGCGAAAGATGCGCACAGCGGCGGGCAGGTTGACGTAAAACATCGCTGCAAAAGCGCAAGTCAGCGGCACCGCACAACTTACTAAGTCCCCGGGGTTATTTTTCGCTGTCTGCCGGGTACGGATCCTGGGAGGCATCCCCTTGGCCCGTGAGTACTTTCCAGCCTTTCAGAGGGTGAGAGACTTCGGTGAAGTCAGGGCAGGGTGGCATCGATGTTTGCGAGGGGCCTGAATACTCTCGGCCACAGTCCAGGCAGGCGTAGCTACCTGCTGAAATGTCACTGCCGTATGGAACGTAGTCTTTTTGCATGGGTAAATCTCCGGTGGATGAGGGGAAGATCCTAGGGAGATTTGTTCTGAGGGGATGTCGGACGTTTCGCTGTGTTAAGTCAGACGCTTCCTGCGCGCATAAAAAAGATCGCAGACTTTGTCAGTTCCTACAGGGGCTTCATACAAATGAAGTTCCTGTAAGAGCTGCCGCAGGCTGCGACCTTTACGTTTCAGCGATCAGGGACGCTTGCGATTGCTGATCAGCGTACCCACACCGGTGTCGGTGAAGATTTCCAGCAGGATCGCATTCGGTACGCGCCCGTCGATGATCAACGAGCTGCCCACACCACCCTGAACCGCTTCCAGTGCGCAACGGATCTTCGGCAGCATGCCGCCGTAGATCGTGCCGTCGGCGATCAGATCGTCAACCTGCTGGGTGCTCAGGCCGGTCAGAACCGTGCCTGACTTGTCCATCAGGCCGGCAATGTTGGTCAGCAGCATCAGCTTCTCGGCTTTCAGCGCTTCGGCAACTTTACCGGCCACCAGATCGGCGTTGATGTTGTACGACTCGCCGTTCTCACCCACACCGATTGGCGCAATCACCGGGATGAAATTGCCTTTGACCAGCAGGTTCAGCAGTTCGGTGTTGATCCCGACCACTTCGCCGACGTGACCGATGTCGATGATTTCCGGCTGGGTCATCTCCGGGGTCTGGCGAGTGACCGTCAGTTTCTTCGCACGAATCAGCCCGGCATCTTTACCGGTCAGACCGATGGCGCTGCCGCCATGACGGTTGATCAGGTTGACGATGCTTTTGTTGACCTGGCCGCCGAGGACCATTTCCACCACGTCCATGGTTGCGGCGTCGGTGACGCGCATGCCGTCGACGAAGTGGCTCTCGATCGACAGGCGCTTGAGCAGATCACCGATCTGCGGACCGCCGCCGTGCACAACCACCGGGTTGATACCCACGGCTTTCATCAGCACGATGTCGCGGGCGAAGCCGGTTTTCAGCTCCTCGCTTTCCATCGCGTTGCCGCCGTATTTGATCACCAGGGTCTTGCCGACATAGCGTCGGATGTAAGGCAGTGCTTCGGACAGGACCTTGGCAGTGTTGGCGGCGGCTTCGCGTTCGAGGGTCATTCAGGGCTCCGGGTGGATCAGAACGGTAGTTGGAGATCAGGTGCAACGCGTTTCAGTTGGGCGTGGAACACATCCTTGATGCGCTGCAATTCAGCCTCGTCATCGGCCTCGAAGCGCAGCACCAGCACCGGTGTGGTGTTGGACGCGCGCACCAGGCCCCAGCCTTTGGCGTAGTCGACACGCACGCCGTCGATGGTGGTCAGGTCAGCGCCTGCGCCCCACTGTGCGTCGTGCAGTGCATCAATGATGCTGAATTTGCTCTCTTCGGTCACATGGATATTGATTTCCGGCGTAGAAATATCGTTCGGGAAGGTCGCAAACAGCTCCTCCGCGGTGGATTTTTCCTTGCTGAGGATCTCCAGCAGACGTGCGGCGCTGTAGATACCGTCGTCGAAACCGAACCAGCGTTCCTTGAAGAAAATGTGCCCGCTCATTTCACCGGCCAGCAGCGCGCCGGATTGTTTCATTTTCTTTTTGATCAACGAATGACCAGTCTTCCACATTAGCGGCCGACCACCGTACTCCTTGATCAGCGGTACCAGGCGACGGGTGCATTTGACGTCGAAGATGATTTCCGCGTCGGGGTTGCGCGCCACCACGTCACGGGCGAACAGCATCAACAGGCGATCCGGGAAAACGATGCTGCCGGTATTGGTTACTACGCCGACACGGTCGCCATCACCATCGAACGCCAGACCGATATCAGCGTTGGTTTCCTTGACCTTGGCGATCAGGTCGACGAGGTTTTCCGGCTTGCCCGGGTCCGGGTGGTGATTGGGGAAATTGCCGTCAACTTCGCAGAACAGCGGGATGACTTCGCAGTTCAGCGCTTCGATCAGTTGCGGTGCGATCACGCCAGCCGCGCCGTTGCCGCAATCGACCACGACTTTCAGGCGCCGCGCCAGTTTGATGTCCTGGACGATCTCGGTGTTGTAGCGGTCGAGGATCTCGACCTGGGTGACGCTGCCGTTGCCGCTGCTCAGATTGTTGGTCTTGAGGCGTTCGTGCAGAGCTTGAATCTGTTCGTTGGCGAGCGTGTCGCCGGCGATGACGATCTTGAAACCGTTGTAGTTCGACGGGTTGTGGCTGCCGGTGAGCATCACGCCGGACTTGCCGGCCAAGACGTTGGCGGCGTAGTACAGCGCCGGAGTGGGCACCAGGCCGACATCGCTGACGTGGCAGCCACTCTCGGCGATACCGCGGATCAGTTCAGCGACCAGTTCCGGCCCGGACAAGCGGCCGTCGCGACCGACGGACACATTGGGTTCGCCTTGGGCAAGGCTCTGCGAGCCGATGGCGCGGCCGATCCAGTAAGCGGTTTCGGCGTTGAGGAATTCCGGCACGGTGCCGCGAATGTCATAGGCGCGGAAGATGCTGTCGGGCAGCTTTGGTGCAACTTGGGCGGGGGTGGTCATCTGCGGAAATGCTCCATCTCAAAAGTGACTGGACAGACCGACGACTCATTCGACGGCAAGCTCAAACTGAAGGGTATGACGGCGTTTTCCGCAGAGAGTTCGTGGTATGAAAGGGCCATGACAGGGCAAATGGCATGGCTCCCGCACGAATTATTTGGTGCCGGTATGGCCAAAACCGCCGGTACCGCGTTCGGTTTCGACGAACGCTTCGACCATCTCGAAATGCGCCTGTACCACCGGCACCAGCACCAGTTGCGCCAGGCGTTCGCCGACGGCCATGGTGAAATCGGTCTGGCCGCGGTTCCAGCAGGAAACCATCAGCGGGCCTTGGTAATCGGAGTCGATCAGGCCAACCAGGTTGCCCAGCACGATGCCGTGTTTGTGGCCCATGCCCGAGCGAGGCAGGATCAGCGCGGCGAGGTTCGGGTCACCGATGTAGACCGACAGACCAGTCGGGATCAGTACGGTTTCACCCGGTTTGATCACGATGTCCTGCTCCAGCATGGCGCGCAGGTCGAGGCCGGCGGAGCCCGGGGTGGCGTATTGTGGCAGCGGGAATTCGGTGCCGATGCGTGGGTCGAGGATCTTGGCTTGCAAAGCGTGCATGTAAATTAAACCTGGTTCAGACGTTCGGCGATAAAAGTGACCAGTTGGCGAGCGATCTTGCTCTTGCTGGTCTGGGCGAAAACCGTGGCGTGAAGCTCACGGTCAATTACGCTGCAGGCGTTTTCTTCGCTGTTGAAACCGATGCTCGGGTTGGCGACGTCGTTGGCGACGATCAAATCGAGATTCTTGTCCTTCAGCTTGCGTGCAGCGTAGTCGAGCAGGTGTTCGGTCTCGGCGGCGAAACCGACACTGAACGGACGATCGGGGCGGGTCGCGATGGTGGCCAAGATGTCTGGGTTGCGCACCATTTGCAGGACGAAGCCGTCGCCGCTCGTAGGATCTTTCTTGAGTTTTTGCGGGGCGATGACTTCCGGACGGTAATCCGCCACCGCTGCCGAGGAAATGAACACATCACAAGGGATCGCGGATTCGCACGCCGCGAGCATGTCGCGGGCACTGACCACGTCGATGCGCGTGACGCGATCCGGGGTCGGCAGGTGCACCGGGCCGCTGATCAAGGTCACGCGGGCGCCGGCTTCCACCGCCGCTTCGGCCAAGGCGAAGCCCATTTTTCCGGAGCTATGGTTGGTGATGTAACGCACCGGATCGATGTTTTCCTGGGTCGGGCCGGCCGTAATGACGACGTGCTTGCCAGTCAGCGCCTGACGCTGGAAGCAGTCCGCCGCGCACTGCGCCAGATCGGTAGCTTCCATCATGCGGCCCATGCCGACGTCGCCGCAGGCCTGGCTGCCGGAGGCCGGGCCGAACGTCTTCAGGCCGCGGCTTTGAAGCAGTTGCAGGTTGGCTTGGGTCGCGGGGTCGCGCCACATCGCCTGATTCATTGCCGGAGCGAGCGCCACGACGGCGTCGGTGGCCAGCACCAGCGTGGTCAACAAATCGTTGGCGATGCCTTGGGCCAGGCGGGCGAGCAGGTCGGCGGTGGCCGGGGCGATCAGCACCAGATCGGCCCACTTGGCCAGTTCGATGTGGCCCATCGCCGCTTCGGCGGCAGGGTCGAGTAAATCCAGGTGAACCGGGTGCCCGGACAGCGCCTGCATGGTCAGCGGGGTGATGAACTCGGCGCCGCCATGGGTCATGACCACACGCACTTCGGCGCCCTGGTCGATCAGGCGACGAACCAGATCGGCGCTCTTGTAGGCAGCGATGCCGCCGCCGACGCCCAGAACGATGCGTTTCCGATACAGCCGCTGCATAGGTCTGCCTTTGATTTCGTGGGTGACATACGTGGCGAAACCCCCTCCCCAGGGTGAATCCGCCCGCAAAAAAGATGGGCTAAGATATCACAGCGACCGCTACGGAACAGCGGCGCCCACAGACAGGGAAAGTGTATGAGTATTCGTGATTGGCCTGCGGCGGAGCGACCGCGGGAGAAGCTACTTGAACAGGGCTCTGCGAGCCTTTCCGACGCCGAATTGCTGGCGATCTTCTTACGCACTGGAGTCACTGGAAAAAGCGCGGTGGATCTTGCGCGACACCTGTTGACTCAATTCGGCAGCCTGCGCGTGTTGCTGGAGGCCGATCTTGCACAATTCAGCAAGGAATTGGGATTAGGGCCGGCGAAGTTCGCTCAGTTACAGGCGGTGCTGGAAATGGGCCGTCGGCATCTGGCTGAGCGTATGCGCAAGAAACCCGCACTGGAGAATCCGCAGGCGGTCCGCGATTACCTCAAATCGATGCTGCGCCACGAGCCGCATGAGGTATTTGGTTGTCTGTTTCTGGACTCCAAGCACCAAGTGTTGACGTTCGAGGCGCTGTTTCGCGGCTCCATCGACAATACCAGCGTACATCCCCGCGAGGTGGTGAAGCGTTGTCTGGCCAATAACGCGGCGGCGGTGATCCTTTGTCACAACCACCCGTCCGGTAACAGCGATCCCAGTCAGGCGGATCAGTTGTTGACCAAGCGTTTGCAAGAGGCGCTGGACCTGATTGATGTGCGGGTGCTCGATCACTTCATCGTGGGGGAGGGTGAGCCGCTGTCGATGGCGGAGTGCGGCTGGATGTAAGTCTCAGGATCATGCACAACCTTGTGGGAGCAGGCCTGCCAGCGATGGCCGACAGGCAACATTCAAGCTGAATGTGCCGCCTTCATCGCTGGCAAGCCAGTTTCCACAGGTTTTTATAGCGTGACGGTTACTTGAGGTTGACCCTGGAATAGTCCTGCCGGCCAAACGGGCTGACCGAGTAACCCTGAACGTCTTTACGTGTCAGCGCGAACGCCGTTGGGTGTGCCAGCGGCAGCCACAGGGCCTGCTGCTGAATCTGCGTCTGCGCCTGCTCGTAGAGCTTGGTGCGCACGCCTTGTTCGCTGGTGGTCTTGCCGGCGCTGATCAGCTTGTCGAGATCAGCGTTGCAGTAGCGTGCGAAGTTGGTGCCGGACTTGACCGCGGCGCAGGAAAACTGCGGCGTGAGGAAGTTGTCCGGGTCGCCGTTGTCGCCGGCCCAGCCCATGAACAACAGATCATGCTCGCCAGCCTTGGCGCGGCGAATCAGCTCGCCCCATTCGATCACACGGATTTCCGCCTGAATGCCGATTTGCGCCAGATCCGATTGCAGCATCTGTGCGCCCAGGCTCGGGTTCGGGTTGAGCAGACTGCCCGACGGCCGCGTCCAGATGGTGGTCTGGAAGCCATCCTTCAAGCCGGCCTTGGCCATCAGCGCCTTGGCTTTCGCCACGTCGTGCCGGTAGCCCGGAAGGCCTTTCGCGTAGCTCCAGGTATTCGGCGGGTAAGGGCCATTGGCCGCTTCAGCCGTGTCTTCGAACACGGCTTTGATGTAGTTGGCCTTGTCGAAGGCAAGGTTGATCGCCTGGCGCACTTCCGGTTTGTCCAGTGGCGGATGCTGGCTGTTGATGCCGACGAAGGCGGTCATGAACGCGTCGGTTTTTTCGACTTTCAGCGTCGGCTCTTTCAGCGCAGCCTGTACGTCCAAGGGTTTTGGCGACAGGGCAATCTGGCATTCATCGCGTCGCAGTTTTTGCAGGCGCACGTTGGCATCTGGCGTGATCGCGAAGATCAGCGGGTCCACGGCGGGCTTGCCACGGAAGTAGTCCCGGTTGGCCTTGTAGCGGACCGCGGCGTCTTTTTGGAATCGCGTAAAGACAAACGGGCCGGTGCCGATGGGCTGGCTGTTGAGCTTGTCGGTGGCGTTGGCCTTCAACAGTTTGTCGGCGTATTCAGCGGAATAGACCGAGGCGAAACCCATGCTCAGGGTCGCCAGAAACGTCGAGTCCGGGTGATCAAGTGTGAAGCGCACAGTCAGCGGATCCAGCGCGTCGATCTTCTTGATGAGCGCCGGTAGCTGCATCGATTGCGCGTGAGGGAAGCCGCTTTGGGCAACTTTGTGCCAAGGATTGGCCGGATCGAGCATGCGGTCGAAACTGAATTTGACGTCTTCGGCAGTCAGCTCGCGGGTTGGCTTGAAGTATTCGGTTGTATGAAATTTGACCTGCGGGTGCAATTTGAAGATATAAGTCAGGCCATCGGTGCTGATTTCCCAGCTGTCGGCCAGGCTCGGGATGACCTTGCCGCTGGCAGTGTCAAAATCAACCAGGCGGTTCATCAGCACATCGGCCGATGCATTGGTGGTGGTCAGCGAGTTGTACTGCACCACATCGAAGCCTTCAGGGCTCGCCTCGGTGCAGACGCTTAGCGCGGCGGCCTGGGCCAGAGGGCTTAGCAGGAGCGGGGCGAACAGCAGGGGTAGGGCAGCGAGGCGCATGGTCGGTTTCCTTTTACAGATCGAAGGCCCATCTGCAAGTGCAGTCTGGAAAAGTCCTACCCTAGAGGTCGCGATTGCAAATGACTATCCCCTTTTGTATTTTTGGGGACGTTTTTACGCAGCTCCGGTGTGTGCCCGGTGCAACGACGAGCAAGAGTCGGGCGCATGAGCGGTTTTCTTCGACGAGTGGTAAAACCCCGTCGCGGCCTTTGTCCAAGGCGTTCGCGAGCAGAATCTGCGCCTTTTTGTGGATTGATTGCACACGGAAAGTTGTTGCACCCCAGTCTTTCTGGTATAAAGCAGCGCTCTTTTCTAGGGGCCCGGTTCCTTCACTGTAGGTGTAGCCGGTAAGACCTCTAAAGAAACGCGGCGCCTGGCGCCAAATGACTGAGAGATTAAGCGGCCAACCCATGCCGGGTTGGGCATGTGGTTTTAGAGGGCTGAGGCATGTCGAGAGTATGTCAAGTTACCGGTAAGGGTCCGGTGACTGGGAATAACATTTCCCACGCAAACAACAAAACCCGTCGTCGTTTCCTGCCGAACCTGCAGCATCACCGCTTCTGGGTTGAAGAAGAGAAACGTTTTGTGCGTCTGCGCGTATCTGCCAAAGGCATGCGTATCATCGACAAGCGTGGCATCACTGTCGTGCTCGCCGAACTTCGCCGCGATGGCAAGATTTAAGGGAGCTAATCATGCGTGAATTGATTCGTTTGATCTCGAGCGCCGGTACTGGTCACTTCTACACTACCGACAAGAACAAGCGTACTACCCCGGACAAAATCGAGATCAAGAAATATGATCCGGTTGTTCGCAAGCACGTGATGTACAAGGAAGGCAAAATCAAGTAATTGATTTTTCCCGACTTACAAAAAAGGCCCGTATCTCACGATACGGGCCTTTTTTGTTTCTCAGGTTTTGTCGCGCCCGTCCGGACCTCATCGCTGGCAAGCCAGCTCCCACAGTAACTGGGGGAGTTCACAAATTATGCGTTCACCAAAAACCTGTGGGAGCTGGCTTGCCAGCGATGTGGCCAGATCAGCCAGCGAAAATCCTCAGCCCTTCTGTTCGAAGATCACATAGACCTTGCGGCAAGCCTCCAGCACTTCCCACGTGCCGCGAAACCCTGCCGGAATCACAAAACGATCACCCACGCGCAACGTCTTGGCGTTGCCGTCGCTGTCACGCAGCACCGAAACACCCTGGAGAATTTCGCAGTATTCATGCTCGGTGTAGTTCACCGTCCACTGACCCACCGCACCTTCCCACACGCCGACACCCATCTGCCCGCAAGGACTTTCATATTGATGGAACACTGCCTGCTCGGGATCGCCCTTGAGTACTTTGGCCGGGTCCGGGCGATAGCGTTCGGCTTCGCTGGAGGTCAGGCTGATGTCGACGACGTTCTGGATGTTCATTGTTGTTATCTCCCGTAAATGCGGCGCAAGGCTGGAAAAGGCCAAAGTCTATGTTGATTAAAATCAACACTGCAAGGTCGTATGGCCGCCTTATGTCAAATATATTGAAACAAACCCGGCCGCTGGTTTAGGGTGGCGGGTGCCTCGGGCCGAAATGCAGGCTGGCCGGGCAGAATTGCTGAGGACGTCGGCGAAGATCGCGCGGCGCTCGTATTCAACAAGAGGAGGACACCTGAATGACCACCCTGACTCGTGCCGATTGGGAACAACGCGCCCGCGACCTGAAGATCGAAGGCCGCGCCTACCTCAATGGCGAATACACCGACGCCGTCTCCGGCGAGACTTTCGAATGCATCAGCCCGGTCGATGGCCGTCTGCTGGGCAAAATTGCCAGCTGTGACGCCGCCGACGCCCAGCGTGCTGTGGAAAACGCTCGCGCTACCTTCAATTCAGGCGTGTGGTCGCGCCTGGCGCCGACCAAACGCAAAGCCACCATGATTCGCTTCGCCGGCCTGTTGAAACAGCATGCCGAAGAGCTGGCACTGCTCGAAACCCTCGACATGGGCAAGCCGATCAGCGATTCGCTGAACATCGACGTGCCGGGCGCGGCGCAAGCGCTGAGCTGGAGCGGTGAGGCGATCGACAAGATTTACGACGAAGTCGCCGCTACGCCGCACGATCAACTGGGTCTGGTGACCCGCGAGCCAGTCGGCGTGGTTGGCGCCATCGTGCCGTGGAACTTCCCGCTGATGATGGCGTGCTGGAAACTCGGCCCGGCGCTATCGACCGGTAACTCGGTGATCCTCAAACCGTCGGAAAAGTCGCCGCTGACCGCCATCCGTATCGCGGCGCTGGCTGTCGAGGCCGGCATTCCGAAAGGCGTGCTCAACGTGCTGCCGGGTTACGGCCACACCGTGGGCAAGGCGCTGGCCCTGCACAACGATGTGGATACTTTGGTGTTCACCGGTTCGACCAAGATCGCCAAGCAATTGATGATTTATTCCGGCGAATCGAACATGAAACGCGTGTGGCTGGAAGCCGGTGGCAAGAGCCCGAACATCGTCTTTGCCGATGCCCCCGATCTGCAAGCCGCTGCCGAATCCGCCGCCAGCGCCATCGCCTTCAACCAGGGCGAAGTCTGCACCGCCGGTTCGCGTCTGCTGGTCGAGCGTTCGATCAAGGACAAATTCCTGCCGATGGTGATCGAGGCGCTGAAAGCCTGGAAGCCGGGCAACCCGCTGGATCCGGCGACCAACGTCGGCGCGCTGGTCGATACCCAGCAAATGAACACTGTGCTGTCCTACATCGAGTCCGGTCATACCGACGGCGCCAAACTGGTGGTTGGCGGCAAGCGCATTCTTCAGGAAACCGGTGGCACTTACGTCGAGCCGACGATTTTCGACGGCGTGAGCAACGCGATGAAGATCGCACAGGAAGAGATCTTCGGCCCGGTGCTGTCGGTCATCGCTTTCGACACGGCTGAAGAAGCCATCCAGATTGCCAACGACACGCCTTACGGCCTGGCCGCTGCGGTGTGGACTCAGGACATCTCCAAGGCACACCTGACCGCCAAGGCGCTGCGCGCCGGTAGCGTGTGGGTCAACCAGTACGACGGCGGCGACATGACTGCACCGTTCGGTGGCTTCAAGCAGTCGGGCAACGGTCGTGACAAGTCGCTGCACGCGTTCGACAAGTACACCGAACTGAAGGCGACGTGGATCAAACTGTAAACCGTTGAAGGGAGCCTGATTCAGTCGGGCTCCCCAGCCATGCAGAGATCCCCTGTGGGAGCGAGCCTGCTCGCGAAAGCGGTTTATCAGTCAGCCCAGGTGCTGAATGTGAAACGGTTTTCGCGAGCAGGCTCGCTCCCACAGTGTTTTGGGTGAATACAAAAAGAATATCCACAGGAGCGTGGAACATGCGGTGGGCGACGTATTTCGCCGTGTTGGCGTCTGTCTTGAGTGTCGGCCTGGCCCTGGGGGTCAGCATGCCGTTGGTGTCGTTGCGGCTGGAGAGCTGGGGCTACGGCGCCTTCGCCATTGGCGTTATGGCAGCGATGCCGGCCATCGGCGTGTTGTTGGGCGCGAAAATCTCCAGTCACCTGGCGGCGCGTTTCGGCACGGCGAACCTGATGCGTCTGTGCCTGTGGGCCGGAGCGCTGTCCATTGGCCTGTTGGCGTTATTGCCGAGCTATCCGGTCTGGCTGGTGCTGCGCCTGATGATCGGCGTGATCCTGACCATCGTGTTCATCCTCGGCGAGAGCTGGATCAATCAGCTGGTGGTCGAGCATTGGCGTGGTCGACTGGTGGCGCTGTATGGCAGCAGTTATGCGCTGAGCCAGCTGTCTGGCCCTTTGCTGCTGGGCGCGCTCGGCACCGAAAATGATTACGGCTTTTGGGTCGGTGTCGCGCTGCTGATGATTTCCCCTTTGCTGTTGCTGCGCCGTAGCGGTGCGCCGAGCAGTGAAGCGAGCAGCGTGACCTTCCGCGACCTGTGGGGCTTTGCCCGCGAGTTGCCGGCGATTGCTTGGGCGGTGTCGTTGTTTGCCGCGTTCGAGGCGATGATCCTGACGTTGCTGCCGGTGTATTGCCTGCAACAGGGTTTTACCGCCGAAATCGCCTTGGCGATGGTCAGTACTGTGGTGGTGGGCGATGCGCTGCTGCAATTGCCGATTGGCGCATTAGCCGATTACCTGTCGCGGCGCACCCTGTTCACCGGGTGCGCGGTGATATTGATGCTGTCGAGCCTGGCGATTCCGATGCTGATCGACACGTTACTGATCTGGCCGCTGTGGGTGTTGTTTGGCGCCAGTGCCGGTGGTTTGTTCACGCTGTCGCTGATCCTTATCGGTGAGCGTTACCGTGATGACGCGCTGGTGCGAGCCAATGCGCATATCGCGCAACTGTGGGGCGTTGGCTGTCTGCTCGGGCCGTTGGCGGCGGGGGCGGGCAGTCAGTGGATCAGCGGCCATGCGTTGCCGTGGTTGATGGCGGCGGGGGCGTTCGGGTTGGTGATTCTGCTCATGCGTCAGGGGGCATTTGGCGCGGCGCAGGCGGCTTGAATCCTTTGCTTTTATAGCATCCGTTCCAAGCCGACCGTTGTACTGAACCACGCATTGAACCGGCGCCACCAACTGCCCGGTTCCTTGCTCAACGTGTGCATCTGACCGTTATCCTCAGTCACCCAGACGATATTCCCGTCCTGCAATTTCGCTTCGTAGCTGAGTGCCGGCGCCATGCCTTGCAGCGCCAGCTCGCGCACATGCTCGGCAAGCTGGGGACTGTCGACCAACACGCCGACTTCGGTATTCCACAGCACTGAACGAGGGTCGAAATTGAAAGAGCCAATAAATGATTTACGCCGGTCGAAGATTATCGCCTTACTGTGCAGGCTGGAGTCCGAGCCGCGAAACGACTTGCTGTAAAACACATGCGGGCCGCTGCCGCCACCGTCCCCCGGTTGGCGGCGCAGTTCGTACAGTTTCACGCCATGCTGCAGCAGCGCCTTGCGATACGGCGCATACCCGCCATGCACCGCTGGGACATCCGTGGCCTCCAGCGAGTTGGTCAGCAGGCTTACCGAAACCCCGGCATCAGCACGCCCGGTCAGGTACACGAGCCCCGGCTGGCCCGGTACGAAATAGGCCGAAATCATGATCAGTTCTTTGCTGACCCCCGTAAGCTCTGGCGCCAGTTGCGTGGTCAGCAGCAAGTGCGGGTCCGGCTCGCCTTTGGACAGCACCTTGCTCGGCGCATCCCACAGCGCCTGATTCCAGGCCCAGATCAGCTCTTTGCGCCAGATGTCCATGCGCGGGTCGGTCTTGAACGTCATCAACTGCTGATACAGCGCGTGGTTCTGCTTTCGGGTTTCCTCCAGCGACTCTTCGAGGCGCATGCGGGTGTTTTGCAAGTCCCTGGCCGTCGGTTTGCTGCTGAGGAACTCGTCGATGGGTTTGCTCAACGCGCTGTTCCAGTACTGATCGAAACTGTGCCCCAGCTGCTCGGCCACCGGCCCCACGCTGAGCATGTCAATGTCAGTGAAATTCAGATTGGGCTCGGCATCGAAGTACTCGTCGCCCAGATTGCGTCCGCCGACGATGGCCACGCTGTTATCCGCCAGCCATAACTTGTTGTGCATGCGCCGGTGTTGCAGCGACAGGTTGAACAGTCGTCCGGCAGCCCGGGTCACGCCGGTGCTGCGCCCCAAGTGCAGCGGATTGAACAGACGGATATGGATCTGCGGGTGCGCCGCCAGTGTCGCGATGATCTGGTCGAGACCGTCGCTGGTGGTGTCGTCGAGCAGAATCCGCACACGTACGCCACGGTCGGCGGCTTTCAACAATTCTTCCACCAGCATCCGTGTGCTGACGCCGTCATGCACGATGTAGTACTGCAAATCGAGGCTGCTTTGCGCGTGACGGATCAGTTCGGCACGGGCGGTGAACGCCTCGGTGCTGTTGGATAGCAAACGAAAACCGGATTGCCCTCCGTACGGCGCCGCCTGAGCTTGAATCGACCGGCCGAAAGCCGAGTCGGACGCTGGCAACGCCTGGCTCTGTTCGCGTGGGGCGTTCAGGCTCGCGCAACTGCTGAGCAGGAGCACGAGAAGTACAGGGAAAAGTAGGACCGTTCTGGATCTCAAGGAGGATCATCTCATGGCGGGTCGAAGGTCGAAGTATGGCACGGGCGTAGGACATTCTTTGTTTAGATTAAATTCACTCTGGACTTTGAGTCAGCTCTGTCGAAGCTCGCTGAAACGGACTACGCAGTACGTCGAAAACGCTATGCCTACCAGGTGACTGGAACCTACAGAAAAGCCTTTCTGAACCGGGAATGATGTGCGGGCATAACGGCCGCTCAGGACTGCGCAACGTCCTGAAACGACCCGTTTATGAATCCAACCATCAACCGGTAAATAACAATGAAAAAACTCTCTGCAGCCAGTGCCTTGATATTGGCGCTGTCACCCTTTGCGGCTCAGGCCAACACCCTCGACCTGACAGTCTCCGGCACAGTGATTCCAACGGCCTGCGTTCCGGCGTTCGCCGGTGGCGGCGACGTGAATCTGGGGCGTATTTTTTCCGCCAGTCTGAGCGCGACTCAGCAGAACGATCTGCCCCCAAGGGACATCACCCTAAAGGTTGCGTGCGATGCACCGGCGGCGGTTGAAATCTCGGCGACTGACAACCGTGCCGCCACCAAAGTGACAGGCTTGACGTTCAATGGCCGGACTTCTGACACGCTTTATTTCGGTCTAGGCAACACAAAAGGTGTCGGCATTGGCGGTTTCGGTCTGTTGACCGGCCAGCCACTGGCCGATGGCACTCCACAAACCTTCCTGGTGCGCAACCCACAAAACCGCGTATGGCGTGTACCGGCCGCCGGCCTGGTATCCAACGCACCTGTTACGTATTCGTGGGGGCCGAGTGCTGCGGCGGGCCCTGCCGCTGCTCGGTTGCACACGTTCCCGATGCAAGTCGCGGCAGCGATTCGCCCGACCGCCGATCTGCCGCCGACCACCGACGAGTTCCAGCTCGATGGTTCGGTGACGTTCAACGTGTTCTACCTCTGAGTCGAAAAACTGACGAGCCCGTGCGGATCGCGTGATGCGCCTCGCAGGGCCTGAATAGCGTTAGCGCATATTTTTTCGCATCAAGGTATCGGCCGAAATCGCCTGGCGGATTTGGCCGATACCCGCTGGAGATTTTCATGTATCCCCTTTTTTCTTTCCAGGTGCCTGCCGCCTTCGTGGCCGTGTGCCTGTCATTCATGAGCGCCAGTAGCCATGCCGCTGGCATGGTTCCGGAAACGCCGGTTGTGGTGGTCGATCAAGCGTCGGGGGAGGCGACCCTGAATGTCCGCAACTCCGACGACCAGCCGGCACTGCTCTACAGCACCATCGAGCACATTCCTGAGGATGCCGAGCCGCTGCTATTGCTCAATCCGCCGGTGGCTCGTGTCGAGCCGGGCAAAAGTCAGCAGGTGCGGTTCATTTTGCGAGAGGTCGGACCGCTGAAAACCGAGCGCCTGCAACGCGTGGTTTTCGAAGGGATCAGCCCGCGGCAAGGCGGGAGCGGCGCGCAGGTGCATCTGACCGTGCGCCAGAACATCCCGGTGATTGTCCGGCCGCCCAATCTGGCTATCGACCGCATGCCCTGGAAACGCCTGGTCTGGAGCGTTGCCGGTCAACAAATTCGCGTGAGTAACCCGAGTCCGTATGTGGTCAGGCTGTCCAAAGCGGTGAACCTGATTCCCGGTGGCGTCACCCTCGATCTGCAACGCACTTACATTCTGCCGGGCGAAGTGCTGATGCTCGACACATCGTCGACATTGGGCACTCACGTACGGTTGTTTCCGGCGACAACGTACGGTTTTGCCGTCGACAGCTACGACGCGCCGTTGATCGTTCAAAGATGAAACGCGGCGCGCTGCTCCTGCGGGCATTTTGCGCTGTCCCCGGCTGGCTCGCACCGGTCCTTCTGATGCCTTCAGTAGCCGCGGCTCAGACATATACCGAATTCGATCCGGCGGTACTGGAAGCTCGCGGCATCGACCCTGCCACCGCTCGGTTTTTCGGCGTGGAACCCCGATTCACGGCCGGACGCAGTCGAGTGGCGCTTGAGGTCAACGGCAGGGCTGTGGGTTCGGTTGTGGCGAGGTTTGATGGCGACGGGCAGTTATGTCTCGATAACCGGTTGCTGGATCAGGCGTCCATCGCAGTGCCTTCCGGCTTGCCCGACAACGCCAACAAGGGCAGCTGTGTTCACGTGGACCAGCATCTGCCCGGCGTGCAGGTACGGCTTGATCCCGGTTCGCAAAGAGTGATGCTGTTGGTACCGACAGGTTTGCTGCTTGAACCAAAGTCTGGCGCGCGCGGCTGGCAATCGGGCGGCAGTGCCGGGTTGTTCAACTACGACGCGCTCGTGGTGCGCGACTCCAGCCCCGGCCAGTCGAACCACTATCTAAACCTTGCTACCGAGTTGGGGTTCAACGCCGCCGACTGGGTGGTGCGCAGTCGGCAGAACTACAACTCATCTGCGGGTGTCGAGCGTTTCGATCTTCTCTATACCCACGCTTCGCGCACATGGGAGGCGTATGCGGCGGAGGTGCAAGTCGGGCAGCTCAACATGCGTTCATCGTTGTTCGCGGGGGAGCCGTTCACGGGTGTGCAAATCTTGCCTGACTCGGCCTTGGCCGGGGCCGTGGCAGACGATCCCGGTAGCGGCTCGGTCGTGGAAGGTCATGCACCATCGCCCGCGCGCATCGAAGTTCGGCAGAGCGGCGTGTTGGTCTATTCCACAGTGGTACCCGGCGGGCCATTTGCACTGCGTAATTTGCCGCTGTTGAGCCGTCATCTGGATCTGGAAGTCACCGTCGTGGCCGAAAGTGGTGAGCGTCACGTATTTCTCGTTCCGGCCGCCTCTTTGAGAGCCCCGACCCTGCCGGCGAAACCCGGATATGGGCTCGCGGCAGGAAAGGTCCGGCGAATGCGCAATGATGACCGCGAAGCGCCGGCTTTCGTGGCGGCCAGCAAAGACTGGTTGCTGGGGTCGGCGACTGGCTTCAGTGCCGGGATCATGGCTGCCGACGACTATCGCTCCGCAGGATGGGAGTTAAAGCAGGCTCTGGGCATGGGGGCGGTGGTCAGCGTGCAGCAGCTGAATTCCATGACCGTGAATTCGGGCCAGGGCCGGAGAACGCAAGCGGCGCTCGGTATGCCTTTGGGCTATGGCCTGTCAGCCAGTCTCAACATGAGCCGGCGCAGTGCGGGTTTTCGTAACTTGGCGCAAACGGGGCAGGGTGCTGAAGAGGAGCTCGACCAGCAGGGCGAGCGACAATGGGGCGCCGGGGTCAACTACTCGAGTCGTGACTGGGGCGCCTTTTCCGGCTTCTGGTCAACGTATGCGGGGCAGGGCAGCACGCAACATTCGCGGATGGGGGCGACATGGTCGCAGACTTTTTCCAAGGCCAACTTATCGCTCAGTGTTCAGCGCGAAAGCAGCGGTTCCACCATGGGAGGGCGAGGTGGCAGTGCCTATCTGACCGTTGGTTTTCCGCTGGGAAGCAAAGGCAGGGTGAACACATTCGCCCGGCACGACGAGCAGCGGGGATTGCGCACGGGTACCCGTTATGCCGAACCATTGAGCGACACGCTGAATTACAGCGTGGAAATGACGCGCGTACAGAACGGGCAAACCGACTTCAGTGCCCGACTCAGCGCATTGCCGCGTTACACCAGCGTCGACCTTGGCTACTCGCGTAACAGCGTCGGCTTGAGCCGTTATGACGCCGGGCTGCGCGGGGGTCTGGTGCTGCACGAAGGGGGCGTGACGCTTTCGCCTTATCCGGTGCGCGAGACTTTTGCGCTGGTCAAGGCAGGTGAGAGTGCCGGTATCCAGCTGAGCACGCCGCAAGGTCCGGTCTGGACCGATGGCGCGGGGCGGGCAGTGGCTTCGAGTTTGTCGGCGTGGCGCACGAATCGAGTCGAAATCGACACCCGCAGCCTGCCGCGCAATGTTGATGTGCTCAATGGTTATCAGGAAGTCGAAGCCGGACGTGGCGCCGTGCCGCGCCTGGACTTTCCCGTAGACACCGTGCGCCGTCTGATGCTGCAGGTGCGTACGCCTGACGGTTTGCCCGTCCCCAAAGGCGTAGCGGTGCAGGATGGCCAGGGTAACTACCTGACCAGTGTGGTGGATGCCGGGCTGGTGTACCTGACCGATGCACCAGCCCTGGTGCGGTTGCGGATCGACTCCGGCATCGGTCAAGCCTGTCAGGTCGAGGTCGATGCACCGGCAAGCAGCGACACCGATAAACTCTATGCAACGGTCGACGCGATCTGCCAATCAGCCGAGGGCCAGTAGCCGGATCGCCGCCGCGCCAACCTTACGCACCGCCTCTTCAATTTGCGGTGTTGGTTTGGCGGCGTAGTTCATCCGCAGGCAATTGCGGTACTTGCCCGAGGCGGAAAAGATGCTGCCAACAGCAATCTGTACGCCTTCCTCGAGCAGCGCACGATTCAGTTTCAGGGCGTCGAACCCTTCCGGCAGTTCGACCCACAACATGAAGCTGCCTTGCGGGCGACTGGCGCGCGTGCCGGCAGGGAAGTAGCGGGTCACCCAGTCGATCATCATGTCGCGATTGCGCTGGTATTGCGTGCGCATCCGCCGCAAATGCGGTTCGAAGTGTCCGGACTTGAGAAACTCGGCAATGGCGATTTGCGGCTGTGGCGCGGTCGAGCCGGTGCTGATGTATTTCATGTGCAGCACCCGTTCCAGATATCGACCCGGCGCAACCCAGCCGATGCGCAGCCCCGGCGCCAACGTCTTGGAAAACGAACTGCAAAGCAGCACGCGGCCGTCTTCATCGAACGATTTGATCGTGCGTGGACGCGGGTAGGTGTAGGCCAGTTCGCCATACACATCGTCCTCGATGATCGCTACGTCGAAGCGCTGTGCGAGGTTGAGCAGGGCGCGTTTGCGCGACTCCGGCATGATGTAGCCAAGCGGGTTGTTGCAGTTGGGCGTGAGCTGGATGACCTTGATCGGCCATTGTTCCAGCGCCAGTTCCAACGCTTCGAGACTGATGCCGGTGAGTGGGTCGGTGGGGATTTCCAGGGCCTTCATGCCCAGCCCCTTGAGTGTCTGCATGGCACCGTGGAAGCTTGGCGAATCCACCGCGACAATATCGCCGGGCTCGCAGATCGCCCGGATGCTGGTGGACAGCGCTTCGTGGCAACCGGTGGTGACGACGAGATCGCTGGCGCTCAACTGGCAGCCGGAATCGAGCATCAGCCGGGCAATCTGCTCACGCAATTCGAGGGTGCCGTGGATGTTGTCGTAATACAGGCCGGGCATGTCCTGGCGGCGACTGATCCGCGCCAGTCCACGCAGCAACGGCTTCATGGTCGGTGAGCTGATGTCGGGCATGCCGCGACCGAGTTGCACCACGTCCTTGCGCGGCACCGCGCGAATCAGCTCCAGCACCTGATCCCACTGCGAGATATCCACCGGTCGCTGTGCCGGCCGGCCGACGGCGGGCAGATCCGGCAGCTCGCGTCCGACCGGCACGAAGTAACCGGATTTGGGTTTCGGTGTGGCCAGGCCACCGTCTTCAAGCATGCGATAAGCCTGCTGCACCGTGCTGAGGCTGACGCCATGTTCTACGCTCAGGGCGCGCACCGACGGCAGTCGATCACCTGGTCGATAGAAGCCTTGTTCGATGCGTGTGCCGAGCAGTTCGGCGAGATTCACATAAAGCGTCATGGCACTGCCTCGATGCAGGTGATTCGAAAAACCAGTACAGATGCGGCATAAATCGACAATTCAGTAGCAGGATTAGCAAATCTGTATGGAAGTAATACAGATGCGTTGAATCTGTAATGCTTTTGCCGGCCCGCGCATCATGGAATCTCTGGCTACCCAAGTAAACAGGAGCGACAAAAATGAACGGCTTGAGCGATGTGCGGCTGACGTTACACAGTCAGGAACTGGAGGCAGGGCAGGAGGACAGTGCATGGAACAGCGCCATGCGCAACGCACCGTCCGGCCTAAGTCGCTGGGGCCTGTTCTGGCATCGTCTGCACACGCGCAAGGCATTGCTGAACATGACAAACGATCAGCTCAAGGATGTCGGGTTGTCGCGCGAGCAGGCGCTGGAGGAGGGTTTGAAGCCGTTCTGGCGGATCTGAAGGGTTGTGGTGCGCTTTCGGGCCCCATCGCTGGCAAGCCAGCTCCCACAGGTTTTTGGGTGAACACAAATATCGTGAACACCCATGATCATTGTGGGAGCTGGCTTCAGGTTCGCAGCAATGCCCTCAGACCAACTCTTTGAGGCGATGCCACAACATCCCCAGCGCCAACAAAGGCGAGCGCAAATGCTTGCCGCCGGGGAAGGTGATGTGCGGCACTTTGGCGAACAGATCAAACCCGCCGCCGTGCTGCCCGCTGATCGCTTCGGCCAGCAACTTGCCCGCGAGGTGCGTGGCATTCACGCCGTGCCCCGAATACGCCTGGGCGTAATACACATTCGGCTGATCCGCGAGCCGGCCGATCTGCGGTAAACGGTTGGCGCCGATGCCGATCATCCCGCCCCACTGATAATCGATTTTCACCCCGGCCAACTGCGGAAATACTTCAAGCATCTTCGGCTGCATGTACGCGCCGATGTCCTTCGGGTCGCGCCCCGAGTAATGGCAGGCACCGCCGAACAGCAAGCGGCGATCCGCCGAGAGCCGGTAGTAATCCAGCGCCACACGTTGGTCGCAGACCGCCATGTTTTGCGGCAGCAGCTGCTGAGCCAATTGTTCGCTCAACGGCTCGGTGGCGATGATGTAGCTGCCGGCGGGCAACACTTTGCCGCTGAGCTGCGCATTGAGGTTGTTCAGATAGGCGTTGCAGCCCAGCACCAGGGTCTTGGCGCGAACGGAACCCTGGGCGGTATGTACGCGGACTTGCGGGCCGTAATCGATGCGTGTGACGGCCGACTGCTCGAACAGTCTGACGCCCAGTTGCTGCGCTGCTGCGGCTTCGCCCAACGCCAGATTCAGCGGGTGCAGATGGCCGGAACCCATGTCGATCAAACCACCGATGTAGCGTTTGGAGCCGACCACGGTGTGCATTTCATTGGCTTGCAGCAGTCGGGTTTCGTGTCGATAACCGAGGCTGCGCAGTTCTTCGGCATCTTCGGCAAAGCCTTCGAGGTCCGACGGCTTGTTGGCGAGGTCGCAATAGCCCCAGGTCAGATCGCAGGCAATCTGAAAACGCTCGACGCGCTGACGGACAATTTCCACGGCTTCCAGGCCCATGAGTTTCATCTGCCGCACGCCATCGGCGCCGATCACGTTTGTGAACTGATCAAGACCATGGCCAACCCCGCGAATCAGTTGCCCGCCATTGCGACCGCTGGCGCCCCAGCCGATCTTGTGCGCTTCCAGCAACACCACGCTGAGGCCGCGTTCGGCCAGTTCCAGCGCGGTGTTCAGCCCGGAAAAGCCACCGCCGACCACGCACACGTCCGCAATCACCTCGCCTTGCAGCAACGGATGGTCCGGTTGCGGCAGGCTGCTGGCGGCGTAATAAGAGGCGGCGTGAGGTTGGCTCGCGGAGGTGTGGGCGCGGGCAGTCATGGGCGTCATCCTGAGCGGGGTGTCGAGAAAATTTGACGGAGCATAAGCCGCACGTGCGAAGTCGGGCAACACTGGTCGGCCTGCGGTGTCTGGATCACGGCTTTTGCGGCACAATTGCCGCCTACTCCACGTCGGTCGATGTTTCGATGAGCTGCAACAGCGAGAAAATCCGCACCCTGCGTCAGCAGATCCCCACGTTCGAGTGCGTGCCGGGTTGCCACGACTGCTGTGGGCCCGTGACCACCTCGCCCGAAGAGATGGCGCGCCTGCCGCGCAAGACCCGCGCCGAACAGGATGCGGCGATGGACGAGCTGAACTGCGTGCACCTTGGGCCGAATGGCTGCACGGTGTACGTCGAACGGCCGCTGATTTGCCGGTTGTTTGGTACGACGAAGACGTTGCCGTGTCCGAATGGGCGCGGGCCGGTGGAACTCATTCATCCCCGCGCTGAAAAGCAAATCTTCGAATACATGGCGGCGAATCGGCAGGTGTTGGTCTAACAGGTTCGCTTCGAACCGAGTTGACGCCATCGCTGGCAAGCCAGCTCCCACAGGTTTTCTGGGTGAACACAAGTATCGTGAGCACCCATGATCACTGTGGGAGCTGGCTTTGCGAGCGATGGGCCAGGTCAGACGCCACACATATCAATCCGGGATCGGCAAGTTCAAGCTTTCCTTAACCTCTTCCATCACGATATAGCTCTTCGATTCACGCACATGCGGCAGCTTCAACAGAATGTCGCCGAGCAGCTTGCGGTAAGAGGCCATCTCGGAAATCCGCGCCTTCACCAGATAGTCGAAATCCCCTGACACCAGGTGACACTCCAGCACGTGGGGCAACTTCAGCACCGCGCGTCTGAACTCTTCGAAAGTGTCGCCGGATTTGTAGTCGAGGCTGATCTCGACGAACACCAGCAAGCTACCCTTCAAGTGCTGCGGATTCAGCCGGGCGTTGTAGCCCATGATGATTCCCTCGCGCTCCAGACGCCGCACCCGCTCGGTGCACGGCGTGGTGGAGAGGCCGACCTTTTCCCCGAGTTCGGTAAAGGAAATCCGTCCGTCCGCCTGCAGGATCCGCAAAATGTTGCGGTCGATCTTGTCCAGCTCACGTTTGGTCTGAGTGTTGGTACGCATAGGGGATGCGCCTCCGTGAAAAGGGTTTTTGCCGAGAATTGTCGCCAAATATAGGCGCTTATACAGTGAAAAGCACTGGCAAATCTTTCTTACACTGCGCGCATCATTGCTCTAACAACAGACGTACGCGGCACGCCGCGATGAGGGATACAAAAATGCGCGTTATGGTCTTGGGTAGCGGCGTCATCGGTACCGCCAGTGCTTACTATCTGGCCCGTGCCGGGTTTGAAGTGGTGGTGGTGGACCGGCAGCCAGCCGCCGCCATGGAGACCAGTTTCGCCAACGCCGGGCAGGTGTCGCCGGGCTATGCCTCGCCGTGGGCAGCGCCGGGCGTGCCGCTCAAGGCCATCAAGTGGCTGTTGCAACGCCACGCGCCACTGGCGATCAAGGCCACCGCTGACATCGACCAGTACTTGTGGATGGCGCAGATGCTGCGCAACTGCACCGCCAATCGTTACGCGGTGAACAAGGAGCGCATGGTGCGTCTGTCCGAGTACAGTCGCGACTGCCTCGACGAATTGCGCGCCGAAACAGGCATTGCCTACGAGGGTCGCAGCCTCGGTACGACTCAACTGTTCCGCACCCAGGCGCAACTCGATAACGCCGCCAAAGACATCGCCGTGCTGAAAGAATCCGGCGTGCCGTTTGAACTCCTTGACCGCGCCGGCATTGCCCGCGTCGAGCCGGCCCTGGCGGGCGTTACCGATATTCTCGCCGGTGCCCTGCGCCTGCCGAACGACCAGACCGGCGACTGCCAGATCTTCACCACGCGTCTCGCCGAAATGGCGGTGCAACTGGGTGTGGAATTCCGCTTCGGCCAAGACATCCAGAAACTCGACTTCGCCGGTGATCGCATCAACGGCGTGTGGATCGACGGCAAGCTGGAAACCGCCGACCGCTACGTGCTGGCCCTCGGCAGCTACTCGCCGCAACTGCTCAAGCCGCTGGGCATCAAGGCGCCGGTTTATCCGCTCAAGGGTTACTCGCTGACCGTGCCGATCACCAACCCGGCAATGGCCCCGACTTCGACCATTCTTGACGAGACCTACAAGGTCGCGATCACCCGTTTCGATAACCGCATCCGCGTCGGCGGCATGGCCGAGATCGCCGGTTTTGACCTGTCTTTGAACCCGCGTCGGCGCGAAACCCTGGAGATGATCGTCAACGACCTTTATCCTCAGGGAGGCAATCTCGCCGAGGCGAGCTTCTGGACCGGCCTGCGTCCGACCACTCCGGACGGCACGCCGATCGTGGGCGCGACGCCGTTCAAGAACCTGTTCCTCAACACGGGTCACGGCACGCTTGGGTGGACCATGGCGTGCGGGTCCGGTCGTTTGCTGGCCGACCTGATGGCGAAGAAAAAGCCGCAAATCAGCGCCGAAGGCCTCGATATTTCCCGTTACGGCAACAAAATTCAGGAGTCCGCAAAACATGGCAATCCAGCGCCAGCTCACCAATGAGCGCATGAGTCAGATCGTCAGCCATAACGGCACTGTGTATCTGGCCGGGCAGGTCGGCGACGACTTCGACGCCGGAATTGAACAGCAGACCCGCGATGTGCTCGCCAACATCGAGCGCTTGCTGGATCTGGCGGGCACTGACAAGCAGCATCTGCTGTCGGCGACCATCTACCTCAACGACATCGAGGCACACTTTGCCGGGATGAACTCGGTGTGGGATCAGTGGCTGCCCAAAGGTGCTGCCCCGGCCCGTGCCACCGTCGAAGCGAAGATGGCCAAACCGAGCATCCTGGTTGAGATCTCCATCGTCGCCGCACTGCCGTAATACGTTGTAAAGATCCCTCTCCCGGCGCTGTTGGCGGTTCCCGCCGTCAGCCAGCGCCGGTTTTTATTCCCCTGACCGCCTAGAAGTCTGCCGCCATGCGTCCAGCCCGTGCCCTGATCGACCTCCAAGCCCTGCGTCACAACTACCGAATCGCCCGTGAAGTCACCAGCGCCAAGGCGCTCGCGGTGATCAAGGCGGATGCCTACGGCCATGGCGCGGTGCGTTGCGCCCAGGCGCTGGAAGGAGAGGCCGACGGTTTTGCCGTTGCTTGCATCGAAGAGGCTCTGGAGCTGCGCGCCGCCGGCATTCGTGCGCCGGTGCTGTTGCTTGAAGGCTTTTTTGAAGCCGATGAGCTGGCGTTGATCGTCGAGCATGATTTCTGGTGCGTGGTGCATTCGCTGTGGCAGCTCGAAGCAATTGAACAGGCCGCGCTGAGCAAGCCGATCACCGTGTGGCTGAAGCTTGATTCGGGCATGCATCGCGTCGGCCTGCATCCCAAGGACTACCCGGCCGCCTATCAACGCCTGCTGGCCAGCGGCAAAGTGGCGAAGATCGTCTTGATGAGCCACTTCGCCCGCGCCGACGAACTGCACGAGCAGAGCAGCGCCGATCAGGTCGCCGTGTTCGAAGCCGCGCGGCAGGGGCTCGCCGCCGAAGTCAGTCTGCGCAACTCGCCAGCCGTGCTCGGTTGGCCACAGATTCACAGCGACTGGGTGCGCCCGGGGATCATGCTCTACGGCGCCACGCCGTTCGAAGAATCCCACACCGTGGCCGGGCGTCTGCTGCCGGTGATGACCCTCGAATCGAAAGTCATCTGCGTGCGTGAGTTGCCGGCCGGCGAACCTGTTGGTTACGGCGCCAAGTTCATCACCGACAAACCGATGCGCATTGGCGTGGTTGCCATGGGTTACGCCGATGGTTACCCGCGTCAGGCGCCGACCGGCACGCCGGTTTTGGTCGCGGGCAAACGCAGCCGCATCATCGGCCGGGTATCGATGGACATGCTCTGCATCGACCTCACCGATGTGCCAGAAGCCGGATTGGGTTCGACCGTCGAGCTGTGGGGCAGAAACATCCTCGCCAGCGAAGTGGCGCAGTGGGCCGGTACCATTCCCTACCAGATTTTCTGCAACCTGCGTCGAGTGCCAAGGCTCTATTCCGAGGGTTGAGGGCGCTACAGAGCCCACGTGTTGTAAATACTGAACGCTGTCGCCATGATAACGCTCAATATTTCTACAACATCAGGAGGCTTAAGCCTTGGACGTCGGTGAACGACTGCAATCGATCCGCAAGCTCAAAGGGCTTTCCCAGCGTGAACTCGCCAAGCGCGCGGGCGTCACCAACAGCACCATTTCGATGATCGAAAAGAACAGTGTCAGCCCTTCGATCAGTTCGCTGAGGAAGGTTCTGGGCGGGATTCCCATGTCCATGGTCGAATTCTTTTCCGAAGAGATCCTGCAGGAAATACCGACCCAGATCGTTTACAAAGCCAACGAGCTGATCGACATTTCCGACGGCGCCGTGACCATGAAGCTGGTCGGTCGCGCGCACCCTAGCCGGGCCATCGCGTTTCTCAACGAAATCTACCCGCCGGGCGCCGACACCGGCGAAGAAATGCTCACCCACGAGGGCGAGGAAACCGGGATCTTGGTGGAGGGTCGTCTGGAATTGGTGGTGGGTCTTGAAACTTTTATTCTCGAAGCCGGCGACAGCTACTACTTTGAAAGTACCAAGCCGCATCGTTTTCGTAATCCGTTCGACTTGCCTGCGCGACTAATCAGCGCAGCGACGCCGGCGAATTTTTAAACAAAGAGGCGCCAAGCCATAACGGCAAAGGCATCCGAACAGTTTTTCCACAGCGCGGTATAACCCCTTCGACTATGGGGTTGTTTCAGTGTAGCGGGCTAACCGCTATACTTGCGCCCGCCTGCGAACCGTGGCCGCAGGCGTGAATAGCCACCATTGAGGGTGAACGCGTGAACCTAATTATGAAAATGCTGGCTGCACCAGCAACCGTACTGGCCCTCTGGGCTGTCAGCGCTCAAGCTGCGACGAACGACGACATTGCCAAACGCCTTGAGCCCGTCGGCCAGGTGTGTGTGCAAGGTCAGGAATGCAAAGGGATGGAAGTGGCAGCGACTGCCGGTGGTGGTGATGCCAAGACTCCCGATTCAATCATTGCCAAGCATTGCAACGCTTGTCACGGCACCGGCCTGTTGGGCGCGCCGAAAATTGGTGACACCGCAGCGTGGAAAGAACGCGCCGATCACCAGGGCGGCCTCGACGGCATCCTGGCCAAGGCGATCACCGGCATCAACGCCATGCCGCCGAAAGGTACCTGCGCGGATTGCTCGGATGCCGATCTGAAAGGTGCAATCGAGAAGATGTCCGGCCTGAAGTAGGGCGTACTGCTGATGAAAAAAACCGTCTTCGGACGGTTTTTTTGTGTCTGCGATTCAAGAGCCCTCACCCCAGCCCTCTCCCAGAGGGAGAGGGGGCCGACCGAGGTGTCTGGCGTCCGACATCGACCTGAAAGACTTCATCGATTATGGATTCGGCACAACCTCTTTCACGTCGATTACGAATTCGGTAGAGCACTTTCAGGTCGATGTAACTTCAAAGTATCCCCCAATCAGTCCCCTCTACCTCCGGGAGAGGGCCAGGGTGAGGGGCAAAAATCTCAAGTCAAAAAAGCATTTCAAAAACAGCACGCAATCACTCAGAGGCTATCCATTGCAGCAATCTCAAGGCAATCTCGGTCTACCCCTATCAACGGAACGGGCGGGAGGCTTCAGATGGTGCAGTTGTGTTCGATCGAACAGGCAGTGGATGACGTGCTGGCGCGGTTGCCGGCGCATATCCACATGGGCCTGCCGCTGGGGTTGGGCAAACCCAATCACTTCGTCAACGCGTTGTACCGGCGCGTCAAAGGGCTGCCCGATCGGCAACTGACGATTTACACGGCGCTGTGTCTGGGCCGTCCGAGTCTGGGCGACGGTTTGCAGAAGCGCTTTATCGAGCCCTTCGTCGAGCGCGTCTTCGGTGACTACCCGGAATTCGATTTTCTCGCCGATCTGCACCGCGACAGCCTGCCCGCCAACATCCGCATTCAGCAGTTCTTCATGCAGCCCGGCAGCCTGCTCAATAGCGCGCCGGCCCAGCAGGATTACGTCAGCAGCAACTACAGCCATGCCGCCCGTGACATCAACGCCGCCGGTCTGAACCTGGTGGCGCAACTGCTGGCCAGCAGCAGCGAACATCCGGATCGTTTGAGCCTGAGCTGCAACCCGGACATCACCCTCGACCTGTTACCGATGATCGCCAAGCGCCGGGTCGCCGGGGAGACGATTTTGTTGGTCGGTCAGGTACACACCGAGCTGCCGTACATGCCCGGCGACGCCGAGGTTGATATCGACACGTTCGACTTGCTGGTCGATGAGAAGGACAGCAGCACGCTGTTTTCCACCCCGAACATGCCCGTCGGTTTTCAGGATCACTTCATTGGCCTGCATGCCAGTGTGTTGGTGCGCGACGGCGGCACGTTGCAGATCGGCATTGGCTCGATGGGCGATGCGCTGACCGCCGCACTGTTGGCGCGTCAGGCCGATAACTCGGGTTATCAAGCCTTGCTCGCGGATGTAAACCTCAGCCAGTGGGCGCAATTGATTGAGCGCGAGGGCGGGACGGGGCCGTTCGCCAAAGGCCTGTACGGTTGCAGCGAAATGTTCGTCAACGGCCTGTTGGTGCTGGCGGATGCCGGGATTATCCGGCGCAAGGTTTACCCGGATGTGCCAACGCAAGAACAAGCCATCGCCGGCACGCTTGATGAAGCGGCGCAGACTGACGGCATCTCGGTGCATGGCGGCTTCTTCCTTGGCCCCCGCAGTTTCTACGAGCGCCTGCGTGAATTGCCGCAGAGCAAGCGCCTCGAATTCAACATGACCCGTATCAGCTACATCAACGAGTTGTACGGGCAGGAAGAGCTCAAGCGGCTGCAACGCCTTGATGCGCGTTTCATCAACACGGTGTTCAACATGACGTTGCTCGGAGCCGGTGTGGCCGATCAACTGGAAGACGGTCGGGTGCTCAGCGGCGTCGGCGGGCAGTACAACTTTGTCGCCCAGGGTCATGCCCTCCAAGGTGCGCGATCGATGCTGATTCTGCGCAGCTGGCGCGAGTCCGGCGGTGAGGTGAATTCGAACATCGTCTGGGATTACGGTCACTGCACCATCCCGCGGCACCTGCGCGACATAGTGGTCACCGAGTACGGCATCGCCGATCTGCGCGGCAAAACCGATGCGGCCGTGATCGAAGCGCTGCTGAATATCAGCGACTCACGCTTCCAGCCGGGACTGATCGAACAAGCGCAGAAGGTCGGCAAATTGCCGAAGGATTTCCGTATTGATCCGCGCTTTGCCGACAACACGCCAGAGCGTTTGCAGGCAATTGCCGCACGCCATCCGAATCTGTTTCCGGAATATCCGTTGGGCTGTGATTTCACAGCGATCGAGCGGGATCTGTTGCGGGCGTTGAACTGGCTGAAGAGCAAGTTCAAGCTGACCGAGATTCTGGAGCTGGGCAAGGCAGCGCTGGATGCCCCGCAGGCTTCGCTGTATCCGGAGCATCTGGAGCGGATGCAACTGGCGAACCCGGAAGGCTTGAAAGAGGACCTGTTCCAGCGATTACTGCTCACCGGCCTCAAAGCCACCGCGCAATAGGCACCGACCCAGAAACCATTGTGGGAGCTGGCTTGCCAGCGATGGCGGTGTTTCAGCAAACATCAATGTTGGCTGACAGGGCCTCATCGCTGGCAAGCCAGCTCCCACAGGTATCAGGGTGTGCTTGCGGCTTTCAGCAGTTACTCGATGAAGGTTACAACGCCATCCTTCAGCGATTGCACGCGAGCCAGCGACTCAACGCGATAGCCCTGCGAATCCAGTTCGGCACGGCCGCCCTGGAACGACTTCTCGATGACGATGCCCAGACCGGCGACGGTGGCGCCAGCCTGTTTGATGATCGAGATCAGCGCCTGGGATGCCTTACCGTTGGCCAGGAAGTCGTCGATGATCAGCACGCGGTCGCTGCTGGTCAGGTGACGCGGGGAGATGGCCACGGTGCTTTCAGTCTTCTTGGTGAACGAGTAAACGGTCGCCGACAGCAGGTTTTCAGTCAGGGTCAGGGACTGTTGTTTGCGGGCGAAGATCACCGGCACGCCAAGGTTCAGCCCGGTCATGATCGCCGGGGCAATGCCCGAGGCTTCGATGGTGACGATCTTGGTGATGCCCGAGTCCTTGAACAACGAGGCGAATTCGTCGCCGATCAGCTTCATCAGGGCCGGGTCGATCTGGTGGTTCAGAAAGGCGTCGACTTTCAGGACCTGATCGGAAAGCACGATGCCTTCTTCGCGAATTTTCTTGTGCAGTGCTTCCATGAAGCTTTTCCTCTATTGGCGCACGCGCGCCCTAATCTTGAAAAGTGGTCAATTCTAGCGCTTTAACATCGCGCGTATATCAGCCAATGCGCTGTTGCCACGCACGGCTTTGACTTCGGTCGGTGTATCGTCGTTGCCTTCCCAGGCCAGATCGTCCGGCGGCAGTTCATCAAGGAAGCGGCTAGGCGCGCAATCGATGATCTCGCCGTACTGTTTGCGCTTGGCGGCGAAGGTGAAGGCCAGGGTCTGGCGGGCGCGGGTGATGCCCACGTAAGCCAGGCGGCGCTCCTCTTCAATGGTGTCGGCTTCGATGCTGGAGCGGTGCGGAAGAATTTCCTCTTCCATGCCCATGATGAACACGTAGGGGAATTCCAGTCCCTTGGACGCATGCAGGGTCATCATCTGTACACCTTCGGCGCCGTCCTCTTCTTCCTGCTGACGTTCCAGCATGTCGCGCAGGACCAGTTTGCCGATGGCGTCCTCGACGGTCATTTCGCCTTCCTCGTCCTTCTCAAGGGTGTTTTTCAACGCCTCGATCAGGAACCAGACGTTGCTCATCCGGTAGTCCGCCGCCTTGTCGCTGGAGCTGTTGGTGCGCAGCCAGTTCTCGTAGTCGATGTCCATGACCATGCTGCGCAGGGCGGAGATCGGGTCCTCGCCGGCGCATTGCTCGCGCACTTTGTCCATGAAGCGCTTGAAGCGCGACAGGCGATCGGTGAAGCGGCTGTCCAGATGTTCGCCCAGGCCGATTTCATCGGTGGCGGCGTACATCGAGATCTTGCGTTCGGTGGCGTAGTTGCCGAGTTTTTCCAGCGTGGTCGAACCGATCTCGCGGCGCGGCACGTTGATCACCCGCAAGAAGGCGTTGTCGTCGTCCGGGTTCACGATCAGGCGGAAGTAGGCCATCAGGTCCTTTACTTCCTGGCGGCCGAAGAAGCTGTTGCCGCCGCTCAGGCGATACGGCACCTGATGGTGCTGCAGTTTCAGCTCGATCAGCTTGGCCTGATAGTTACCGCGATAGAGGATGGCGAAATCGCTGTACGGGCGGTCGGTGCGCAGGTGCAGGCTGAGGATTTCCATGGCCACGCGCTCGGCTTCGGCGTCCTCGTTGCGGCAGCGGATCACGCGGATCTCGTCGCCGTGGCCCATCTCACTCCACAGCTGTTTTTCGAATTCGTGCGGGTTGTTCGAGATCAGTACGTTGGCGCAGCGCAGGATGCGGCTGGTGGAGCGGTAGTTCTGCTCGAGCATCACCACTTTCAGCGACGGATAGTCATCCTTGAGCAGCATCAGGTTTTCCGGCCGCGCGCCGCGCCAGGCGTAGATCGACTGGTCGTCGTCGCCTACCACGGTGAACTGATTGCGCGTGCCGATGAGCAGTTTTACCAGCAGATACTGGCTGGCGTTGGTGTCCTGATATTCGTCCACCAGCAGGTAGCGGACCTTGTTCTGCCACTTTTCGAGGATGTCGGCGTTGTCCTGGAACAGCTTCACCGGCAGCAGGATCAGGTCGTCGAAGTCCACTGCGTTGAACGCTTTGAGCGTACGCTGATAGTGGGTGTAGACGATGGCGGCGGTCTGTTCCTTGGGATTGCGCGCGTTTTCCAGCGCTTCGGCCGGCAGGATCAGGTCGTTTTTCCACGAGCCGATCATGTTCTTGATCTCGTCGACGCCGTCGTCGCCCGCGTATTCCTTTTGCATGATGTCAGTCATGAGGGACTTGACGTCGGTCTCGTCGAAGATCGAGAAGCCCGGTTTGTAGCCCAGCCGCACGTGTTCCTTGCGGATGATGTTCAGGCCCAGGTTGTGGAATGTACACACGGTCAGGCCACGGCCCTCGCCACCCTTGAGCAGGCTGCCGACCCGCTCCTTCATCTCGCGCGCAGCCTTGTTGGTAAAGGTCATGGCGACGATGTACTGGGCGCGGATACCGCAGTTCTGGATCAGGTGCGCGATTTTGCGCGTGATCACGCTGGTTTTGCCGGAGCCAGCGCCGGCGAGCACCAAAAGAGGGCCGCCGACGTAGCTCACGGCTTCTTGCTGCCGGGGATTGAGTCGGGACATACGAAAATTCGGGAGTCGTTGACGAAATGGGCCGGCATTTTAACAGGCTCAGCGATTTGTGCTGCTCTGTCCGACTTGTGACGCACCACGCGATTCAAATTTGCCGGTTTTGTTACTTTCACGCAGGATGCATGGTGATTTTGCGGCTAATGTTCTCATTCATGACGCGTGTTCGGTTTTTGATAACCGTTGTCATTTGGAGATTGGTCTGCGCACCGGCATAATGCCCGCCGCCCACATCATTGCAGAGTCTAGGGAGTCAGCTTGACTACGCCTGTGGAACCCTTGCGTTTGCTGTTACTGGCCGAAGAGCCAGCGTGGACAGCGCTATTGCGCGAGTGTCTGGCGCCAATGGGGAGCGCGGCAGTGCTGATCAGCGCGCCGAACTGGGAGTCGGTCAGCCGTTTGTTCGAAGACAACCGTAACGCGGTGTTGTTGACCCTCCCTGCATTGCAACCGGCGCCGGGCCGTTGCAGCCTGCCGACGGTGTTGCTGCTGGAGCACGAACCGGTCACCGCGCCCGTTGGCGTCAGCGACTGGCTGGTGTTTGATGCGCTCGACGCTGGCATGCTCCGTCGTTGCCTGCGCCACGTTCGCGAACGCGGCGTACTGGAAAACACTCTGCAGCGCCTCGCCGAACAGGATCCGTTGACCGGTATCGCCAACCGTCAGGGATTCCAGACCTTGCTCGCCGCGCGCCTGGCGGAAAACGACGGACGAGGCCTGGCCCTCGGGCATCTCGACCTCGACAACTTCCGTCACGCCAACGACGCTTTAGGCCATCAGGCTGGCGACCGCTTGATCCTGCAAGTCGTTGCGCGGCTGAAAAGTCAGTTGGAGGCCGGTGATCAACTGGCGCGCCTGGGGAGTGACGAATTCGCCCTGCTGATCGACACTCGCCGCGCGCCGCAACGCGCCGAGTGGATGGCCGAACGCATCACCGAAGCCCTGGCCGAACCCTACTGGGTCGACGGCGAAAGCCTGTTGATCGGTTCCAGCCTCGGCATCGCCCATGCCCGCGCGCAGGGTGGCGCCGACCCGTTGATGTGGCATGCGCACATCGCCATGCAGCAGGCGAAAAGCACGCAGGGCTGCACCTTTCACATCTTCAACGAACGCATCAACCGCAACGCGCGGAGCATGGCCGACCTCGAAAGCGAACTGCGCCGGGCCTTGCGTCGCGACGAGCTGGAGCTGCATTACCAGCCGCGTCTGAATATCGAAGACGGCCAGATCGTCGGCCTCGAAGCCTTGGTGCGTTGGCGCCATGGTGAACGTGGGCTGCTGCCACCCAGTGAATTCGTGCCGCTGGCCGAGCAGAGTGGTTTGATCGTGCCGTTGGGCTACTGGGTGATTTCCAGGGCCCTGCGCGACATGCAGGCCTTGCGCGAGCGCGGTTTGCCGGCGCTGCACATGGCGATCAACCTGTCGTTCCGTCAGTTTCAGGACAGCCAGTTGTTGCCGACGCTCAGCCGTTTGATCGCCGAACGTGGCGTCGAGGCGCAGTGGCTGGAATTTGAACTGACCGAAACCGCAGTGATGCGCCGCAGTGATCTGGTCAAACAGACCATGGACGCCCTCGGCCGCCTCGGCGTGCGCTTCTCGCTGGACGACTTCGGCACAGGGTTTTCATCGTTCGTGCACCTCAACAGCCTGCCGATCACGTTGCTGAAGATCGACAAGAGCTTTGTTGGTGGCATGGAACAGCGCGAAGAGAACCGCAAACTGGTGCACGCGATGATCAACCTCGCGCACAACCTGCATCTGGAAGTGGTGGCTGAAGGCGTGGAAACCACGGAGCAACTTGAACTGCTGCGCGGATTTGGTTGCGATCAGGTGCAGGGGTATCTGATCAGCCGGCCGTTGCCGTTGGCGGAGCTGGTTGAATATCTCACCTTCGGCTCAAGCCAACAGCCAGCGCTCGAAATCGTAAGCTGAACACATAACCCTGTGGGAGCGAGCCTGCTCGCGAAGGCTGCGACACATTCAGCATACATGTGTCAGGTACACCGCTTTCGCGAGCTAGCTCGCTCCCACAGGGGAACTTCATTCAGGCTGAGGGATGTTGAAGCCCCGAGATTGCGGCTCACGCCGAATCATCCGCTTCATCTTCCACTCGAACGCCAGCGTCAGACTCACTGCCGCACACGCCAGCCCAAGCGCCAACCCCCACCAGACACCCGTCGGCCCCCAGTTGAGGTGGAACGCCATCCACCACGCCGCCGGCGCACCGATCAGCCAATAGCAGCCGAGCCCGACCAAAAACGTGGTCTTGGCGTCCTTGAGCCCACGAATGCAGCCCATGGCAATCGTCTGTGTACCGTCGAACAGCTCGAACCATGCCGCTACCGCCAGCAGGCTCACGGCCAATTGGATCACCTCGGCAAACGCCGGATCGTTATGGTCGAGAAACAGGCCGATCAACTGATTCGGCAGCAGCCAGAACACCATCGCAAAACCCAGCATCGCCACCGCGCCGAACACGATCCCGACTCGCCCGGACATTCGCGCAGCGACCAATTGCCCAGCACCGTAATGCTGACCGACACGCATGGTGATGGCGTATGACATCCCCGCCGGCACCATGAATGCCACCGACACGATCTGCAAAGCAATCTGATGCGCGCCCAGTTGCGTGCTGCCCATGGTGCCCATGCACAGCGCGGCGAAGGCGAACAGCCCGACTTCCACCGCGTAGGTGCCGCCAATTGGCAGGCCGAGGCGCCACAGCTCCTTGAGGTACTGCCGGTTTGGCCGCGACAACCCTGCGCGCAATGGATAAGCGTCGTACGCCGGATGCCGATGAATGTGCCACGCCAGGGCCAGTGCCATGCAGTTGGCAACGATCGCCGTGACCAGACCGATGCCCATCAAGCCCAGTTTCGGCAGGCCGAACATGCCGGTGATCAGCGCGTAATTAAGCAGGAAGTTCGCCACTGTGCCGACCAGGCTGATGACCATGACCGGCGTCGCCCGGCCAATGGCACTGGTGAAGCCGCGCAGGGCCATGAAACTCAGGTAGCCGGGCAGGGCGAACGGCAGGGCAATCAGGAATTGCCCGGCGGCGTTGACGTTGGTTTCAGTCTGGCCGAACAGCAGCAACACCGGTTTCAGGTTCCATAACAGCAGTCCGGCACCGAGCGCCATCAGCCACGCCAGCCACAACCCGGCCTGGGTCAGGCGTGCGGCGCCAATAATGTCGCCCGCGCCCTTGCGGATCGCCACCAGCGTGCCGACCGCCGCTATCACGCCAATGCAGAAAATCGACACGAACGAGTAAGTCGCTGCGCCCAGGCCGCCGCCGGCCAGCGCCTCAGGGCTCAGGCGCGCCATCATCAAGGTGTCGGTCAGCACCATCAACATGTGCGCCAACTGCGAGGCAATCAACGGCCCCGCCAGCCGCAGGATGGCCCAGAGTTCAGTACGCACAGGATGCTGCATGGTCATCACCCGCCATCAATAGGGGAACAAGAGAACGTCGATTCTCGGCGCTTGGAAGGGATTGCACAAAGGGATAAAAAGGATGGCTGGCATGATTAAAACTCATCATGAAAGAATTCTGCTAAGTTGGCCGCATCCCGCTACAGGAGCTTTGTGCATGTCCCGTCGACTTCCTCCGTTGTATGCCCTGCGCGCATTTGAAGCGGCAGCGCGACATAGCTCGTTTACCCGTGCGGCCGAGGAACTATCCATCACCCAGAGTGCGGTGAGTCGGCATATTCGAACGCTTGAGGATCATTTCGCCTGTCGACTGTTTCACCGCAGCGGACGCCATTTGCAACTGACCGAAGCGGCACGCCTGCTGTTGCCGGGCATCCGCGACGGGTTCACGGCGCTGGAGCGCGCCTGCAATACCTTGCGCGCCGAGGACGACATCCTGCGCATGAAGGCACCGTCGACCCTGACCATGCGCTGGTTGCTGGCGCGCCTGAGTCGCTTCCGGCATTTGCAGCCGGGCAACGAGGTGCAGTTGACCAGTGCGTGGATGGACATCGACTCGGTGGACTTCAACGATGAGCCGTTCGATTGCGCGGTGTTGCTGAGCGACGGCCATTTTCCGCCGGACTGGGAGGCCAGTCTGTTGTTTCCCGAGGAACTGATCCCCGTTGGCGCGCCCACTCTGCTGCACGATCAACCTTGGGATGTGGCCCGACTGGCTGCTGCCGAGTTGCTCCATCCGACCCCGGATCGCCGCGATTGGCGCAGTTGGCTGGAGCACATGGGGTTGGCCGATCACGTGTCGCTCAAGGGCGGGCAGGTGTTCGATACGCTGGAGTTGGGGATGATCGCTGCGGCGCGGGGTTACGGTGTGTCGATGGGCGATTTGTTGATGGTGGCTGAAGATGTGGCGCAAGGCCGCTTGAGCCTGCCGTGGCCTACGGCTGTTGCCAGTGGCCTGAATTATTACCTGGTGTGGCCCAAAACCCGTCCGGGAGGTGAACGTTTGCGTCGTCTCAGCGACTTCCTGCAAGGCGAGGTCCGTGCCATGGAACTGCCGGCGGTTGCGCGCTTGAGCTGAAACGTTAGAGCCGCGACAATAGCGGCCTTACGCCATATCCCCGCTTTTCGCTCAAGTATTCGGTTTTACCGCCGACTACGAGCAGGTGGAACTGTCGTGCCGGTTTCACGATTCACCCCATTATTAAAAAATTTCCGAGCATGGCTGCGATCAAGGAGGATCCGGTAGCTCGGCCAGGAGCTGTCCATGTCTCAACCTCGCGCTCGGATCGCCTCACAGCTGGGCCTCGCGCTCGCTGTGATACTGGCGATTGTCATCAGCGGCAGTACAGTTTTTGCTCTGCGTTCGCTGGATACTGCCAACCTCGCCACCCGTGAAGAGCATTTGGCCAGTGAGGCTCGGCTGCTGGCCGACCAACTCAGCACCTTCCACGGTACGTTGCGTGAAAGCACGCTGCGTCTGAGCGGATTGTTTGAAAAGCGTTTTGGCAGTGGTCTGAGCATTCACCCGGATGAGCCCGTAACCGTGGCCGGCACGCAGACGCCGGGCTTGCACCTGGGCGATGAAGTGTTGAACAACAACTTCAAGCTAGTCGACGAGTTCAAGCAGATGACCGCCGGCGTGGCCACGTTGTTCGTGCGCAGTGGCGAGGACTTCATTCGCGTCAGTACCAACGTCAGCAAGCAGGACGGCAGCCGCGCCATCGGCACAGTGCTTGACCATGCCAACCCGGCGTACGCACGTTTGATGGCAGGCCAGAGCTACGTCGGTCGTTCTCTGCTGTTCGAGCGCTACTACATGTCGCAATACACTCCGGTGCGCGACGGCAGCGGCAAGGTCATCGCCGTTTTGTACGTAGGTTTTGATTACACCGATGCGCAAAATGCGCAGTTCGCCAACCTCAAGCGCTTCCGTATCGGTCAGACCGGTTCTCTGGCGTTGCTCGATGAACAGAACAAATGGCTGGTGCCGATCGCTGGCGTCGATGCGCTGGATAAAGCTGCTCCGGTCATCAACGGCCTGGTGAAAGCGCCAGGAAAGGGTCAGTTCTGGAGTGACTCGTCCGAAGACTTCTACAGCGTTGCCGTACCTTTCGAGGACGGACCGTGGTCGGTGGTGGCGAGCATGCCGAAAGCCGAAATTCGTGCGGTGACCTGGAGTGTAGGCACGCAATTGGCCATTGGCAGTTTGCTGGCGATGCTGCTGGCGGTTGGCTCTGTGGTTTGGTTGCTGCGCAGCAAATTGGCGCCGTTGGGTGACCTGGTGCGTCAGGCCGAGGCCTTGGGCGCTGGTGATCTGAGCGTGCGGCTGAACGTGTCGAGCAACGATGAAATCGGTCAACTGTCCCGCGCTTTCAATCAAATGAGCCAAGCACTGTCGACCATGGTCGAGCACATCCGCCGCGCCTCGGAAGAGGTCAACAGCCGTGCCCAGGCGCTGTCCGGATTGTCCGGCGGCGCGTACGAAGGCATGGAGCAACAATCCGGCGAGATCACCAGCATGGCCGGCGCGGTTGAAGAGTTCAGCGCAACGTCGCTGGATATTGCCGACAACATGGGGTCGACCCAGCGCCTGGCACAGGAAAACGCTCAGCAAACGCAGATCGGCCGCAGCTCGATGGAAGAAGCTTCGTCTTCTCTGGAGCAGATTGCTGGCGCTCTGAACAGTACCGCAACAGTGATCAACACTCTCGGTCAGCGCTCGCAGGAAATTGGCGGCATCGTTGGCGTGATTACCTCGATTGCCGAACAGACGAACCTGCTGGCGCTCAACGCTGCGATTGAAGCGGCCCGTGCCGGTGAACAAGGGCGCGGCTTTGCCGTGGTGGCTGATGAAGTGCGCAGCCTGGCCTCGCGCACCCGTCAGGCGACGGATGAAATTTCCAGCATGATCCACAGCATCCAGCAGGAAACCGGCAACGCGATCAGCACCATGGAGCAGGGCAACGTGCTGATGCAGGAAGGCTTGTCGCGTAACGCCAACGTTGCCTCGGCACTGGCGCGCATCGATGAGCAAAGCCGCTCGGCGGGGCAGCAGTTTGCGGCCATCACGACGGCGACTCAGGAGCAGAGCAGTACCGCGACGTTGTTGAGCAGCAACTTGCAGAGCATTGCGTTGGCTAACAGTGAGCAGCGTGAGGTGGTGTCGAACCTCGCGGTCACTGCTAAAGAGCTGGAGAAGCTGGCGGCGGATTTGCGTTCGGAGGTTGATCGCTTCCGTTGATGTGCGCCTGAAGTAGCTTTCGCGAGCAAGCTCGCTCCCACAGTTTGCGGGGTCGCTCACTAATCGTGTGAACAACCCAAAAACCTGTGGGAGCGAGCTTGCTCGCGAAGGCAACGCCGCCGACCCGTGACAAATCAGCCTATGCATCTCCCATCTCTACTTGCTGAAACGTTTCCGCAGCGCTATAAAAATGGCACAACTCCAATAAAGGCTGCTGCCATGACCCCGCTCAAACTTGTCGCCGCACTCGGCGCACTGTCCGCTGCCTCCCACGCCATGGCTTGGGATTACGTCCTCCTCGACACTGACAAACCCGCGCAAAACTGGACTGTCACCAGTGAGCAGCTCGGCGTGAAAACCGACAAACCTTTCTCTGTGAGCCTGCGAACCTTGCACGGTGGGCGGCAGGAAGGCGTTAGCATTGTCGACATCGATAACGGCACGATGAAACTGTCGGTGGTGCCAACCCGTGGCATGAATGTCCTGCACGCCTCCGTTGGCAGCGTGCGGATGGGCTGGGATTCGCCGGTCAAGGACGTGGTCAACCCGGCATTCATTGAGCTCAATGGGCGCGGTGGTCTGGGCTGGCTGGAAGGTTTCAACGAGTTGGTGACCCGCTGTGGCTACGAATGGGTCGGCCATCCCGGCATGGACAAGGGTGAGCTGCTGACCCTGCACGGACGCGCCGCCAACATTCCGGCCAGTACCGTCACGCTGCACATCGATGAAAAGCCTCCCTACGCCATCAGTTTGCGCGGCGAACTGAAGGAGCAGGCGTTCAAGAAAGTCGACTTTTCGGTCGTCACTGAACTGGTCACCGAGCCTGGCAGCGTGCGTTTCGCACTCAACGATACTTTGACCAACAATGGCGATTATCCAAAGGAATACCAGGCGCTGTATCACAGCAACTTCAGTACGCCATTCCTTGAGCAGGGCGCACGTTTTGCTGCACCGGTAAAACAGGTGTCGCCCTTCAACGACAAGGCCAAGGGCGATTTGGCCGACTGGCAGACCTACCGCGCGCCAACCAAGGATTACGACGAAACCGTCTACAACGTTGTGCCCTATGCGGATGCCAAAGGTGAAACCCTGACCGTTTTGCACAACAAGGCCGGTAGCCTTGGTGTCTCTGTCGGTTTCAATACCCGGCAGTTGCCGGTGTTTTCCCTGTGGAAAAACACTGACACCCAAGGGCAGGGCTATGTCACGGGACTGGAGCCGGGCACCAGTTTTTCCTACAACCGCCGCTATCAGCGTCCGCTGAATCTGGTCCCGACCATTGCACCCAAGGAATACAAACAGTTCCAGATCAGCTACAGCCTGCTCGCGGACAAAGCTGCCGTGGATAACGCCTTGAAGCGAGTGACCGAAATTCAGGCCGGGCGTGAAACCGAAGTGCGGCAAACGCCGCTGGTTGATCTGACCGAGCATTAAGGCGTCGCCGGCCGGTATTGCAGCGCTTCGGCCAGGTGCTCACGTCTGATTGCATCGACTTGCTCAAGGTCTGCCAGTGTGCGGGCAACCTTGAGCAACCGATGTGCCGAGCGAAGCGATAAAGTCAGCCTTTCGCAGGCTGACTCCAGCCAGGTTTCGTCGGCTGTGGATAACTTGCAGTGCCTTTTCAGTCCAGGCAGATCGAGAAATGCATTGGCGCAGCCTTGACGCTTCAGCTGCCGCTCACGGGCCTCGGCCACCAACGCCGCGGCGCTGGCGCTGTCCTCTCCCGGTTTCACTTGCGGGTTCAACGCCGTCGCTTCCCGCGCCACCGTCAGGTGCAAATCGATCCGGTCCAGTAACGGTCCCGAGAGCTTGTTGCGATAGCGCTGCACCATGTCCGGCGTGCACGAGCATTTGCCACTCGGCTCACCAAGATATCCACAGGGACACGGGTTCATCGCCGCCACCAACTGAAACCGCGCCGGGAAACGCACGCGATCCTTGGCCCGGGCAATCACGATATGCCCGGACTCCAGCGGCTCGCGCAGCACCTCCAAGACCTTGCGATCAAACTCCGGCAACTCGTCTAGAAACAGCACGCCGTGGTGGGCGAGGGTGATTTCGCCGGGTTGTGGTTTCGAACTGCCGCCGACCAGTGCCGGGCCTGACGCCGAGTGATGCGGCTGGCGAAAGGGGCGCTGCGGCCAATGGGTCAGTGGCACGCCGCTGGCGACGGATTGAATCGCCGCCACCTCCAGCGCTTCGCATTCGGACAACGGTGGCAGCAAGCCCGGCAGTCGACTGGCCAGCAGCGTCTTGCCTGTCCCCGGCGGCCCGCTGAACAGCAGGTTATGCGCACCCGCTGCGGCAATCAGCAGCGCGCGTTTGGCGGCCATCTGCCCTTGAACTTCATTGAGATCGGGATAGGGTCTGGCGGCATGGATCAAACCGTCCGATACATAAGGCTCCACCGGCGTATGCCCATTGAAATGCGCCACCGCTTCCAGCAGATGATCCACCGCAAACACCTTCAGCCCCGACGCCAGACACGCCTCCTCGGCATTCGCTCGCGGCACCACCAACGCCCGCCCGGCCTTGCGCGCCGCCAATGCCGCCGGCAATACCCCTCGTACCGGCCGCACAGCACCGGACAACGCCAGCTCACCGAGACACTCAACATCGTCCAGCGTCAGACACGGCACCTGCACACTCGCCGACAGAATCCCCAAGGCAATCGCCAGATCAAACCGCCCGCCATCCTTGGGCAAATCCGCCGGTGCAAGATTTAGGGTGATCCGCCGCGCCGGAAACTGCAGCCCGGAATTGATGATCGCGCTGCGCACCCGATCCTTGCTCTCCTTCACCGCCGCCTCGGGCAGGCCAACCATGGTCAGCGACGGCAGGCCGTTGGCCAGATGGACTTCGACGGTAACGGCGGGAGCATCCACGCCAATCTGGGCGCGACTGTGGACGATGGAGAGGGACATGGTCGTTCCTTGAGCTGAATCGGGGAGCCGCTTCCTGCGGGTTTTTGAAGGGTAGTCTTGGGAGAGGGTGTTGGTGGGATGGTTTTGAGATCGAATTTTCACTGGATGTTGCAGGAGACATTAATCCTCAGGCATAAAAAAACCGCCCATCAGGCGGTCATTTGGCGTTACTCAGGTTTCACCACCGGCGAGCCAACCATCGGGCTCCATTTCCTTGCCATAGGTCGCGGCCACTTTCAGAAAATGCCGCTGACTGGCTGAAACTCTGTCCGGCAAACCGAGTGCCTCGGTACCAGGTTTCGAAGCCGGTGCCGGTTGGGCTTTTTGCTTCTTCTGTTTCATGGACACCTCACGTGCCGGGATGCTTGATTCGATCTTATTGATCGTCCAATGCAAAGACAAGGCTGCCGGTTGTATCAAAATAAAATCCCAGCGTTTGATAGTAAGGAATAGCGCCTGAGTCTGGCTCTTGTACTTCGATTTGCGTACATCCCAGCTTCCGGGCGTAGAACTCCGTTGTCAGCAATGCCATCGGAGCGATCCAGCCCCGCAAGGGATGCGCGTTACAAGTGCGTCCCTGCAAAAGAACGATTTTCATACAGATCCTGCTTCTTCGCGGCGTTGCGTAGCACAAGCCGCACAGTTCTTCTTCGTACCAAAAAGCCAGATCCAAGCCTTTTGGATCTTTAATCTTCCAGTCCTGCACGGCGTCCCATGGATAGCCAATGGTCCAATCCACTGGTGATATGCATTGATTGCCAATGGAGTAATGGGATCGATCCTGAGTGATAGAGCATCAATTCCGGCTGCCAATGCCTCTAGGTCCATCGACATTGTTTGATGTGCAAGTTTGCGGGCTTCAGATTTGTATGTCTGGTTTCGGAGCTCGGTGCCTTTCCCTTGTCTTCGCATTATTTGTGTTCTGTTTGTATCAGGCAGCAGACAGTATCCAAGGCAGGAGTGGTTACGTAATCAGCCGTAGGGGACAGGCGTTGTAGGACGCTGCTTACGTAAGTGAAGGACATTGGAGTTGGCTAGTTCATGGTTGGTGGCAGGCGCCACACGCCATGAGATAGATGTGAGAAAGGAGTGCGCCCAATTAAAATCGAGATGAAAAAAACCTCCTAGAGGAGGCGCTTTCAGTTTGCAGGCCACAGTGAGGCCAAGGTCTGAGAATCCTTCGGACGGCGGTCATTCAGGTTGTAGGACGTAGCCGAGATGATTGAAAGGCTGAAGATCAAAAGATCGCAGCCTTCGGCAGCTCCTACAGGGGGATTTAGTGTTACTCGGCGGGCGGCGTCAGCTTCGCTTCCATCTCGGCAACTTTCGCTTCGAGACTTTCGAGGCGGGCACGGGTGCGGGCCAACACCACCATCTGACTATCGAACTCTTCACGGCTGACCAGATCGAGTTTGCTGAAGGCACTTTGCAGCAGCATCTTGAATTGGCTTTCGATTTCGGCTTTTGGCAGCGGGGTGTCGCCGCTGAACAGGCGGGAAGCGGTGCCGCTCAGGGCGTCGAGGAAGTCTTTGGGCGCGAGCATGGGAAATGTCCTGGAAACAATGGCCGGCAGTGTATCACGCAGTGTCTATAGTCAATCTCGTCGTCAGGGATGCACGCTTTTCGCGCAGGCGGACGGACGGTGACGCACCGTTGTTGTGCGTATCCGCGAAGCGTTTTGCACGCGAGTGCTTGCGGTAGCGGCCAAGGGATTGAAATCAGAGGTTTTTGCCGAGATGGCAAGGTTTCTGCTTAGTCACTCTTGACCCATGCACTGATGCAGTCGCTGTGACGAATGCAGTGCGGCAGACGAAGCGGGGAGTTTCGTCCGCAGCGGTTAGCTGGCGTCAGTCGGGCAGGTATGGCCGACGATGCGTTACAAAGCCAGGCACTGCGCTTAGACTTGAGTCGGGTTTGTTTTCCTGGGGCAAGTCCACCAATTCGGGAGAGAGTTTTCATGAAGCTAGTCACTGCCATCATTAAGCCGTTCAAGTTGGACGACGTGCGCGAGTCGCTGTCCGAAATCGGCGTGCAGGGCATTACCGTTACTGAAGTCAAAGGCTTCGGCCGGCAGAAGGGTCACACCGAGCTGTATCGCGGCGCGGAATATGTGGTCGATTTTCTGCCCAAGGTGAAAATCGACGTGGCCATCGACGACAAGGATTTGGATCGGGTTATCGAAGCGATAACCAAGGCGGCCAACACCGGCAAGATCGGTGACGGCAAGATCTTCGTGGTCAATCTGGAACAGGCGATTCGCATCCGTACCGGCGAAACCGATACCGACGCGATTTAAGCGCCGCCACAAACCCAACGCCCCAGGAGAAAACAATATGACTCTGCGTAAATTCGCAGGGCTAGGAGCCCTGTTGTCCATCGTAATGCCCAGCCTTGCAATGGCGGCAGACGAAGTGGCGGCCCCAGTCCTCAATTCCGGCGACACTGCCTGGATGCTCACCTCGACGGCCCTCGTGCTGTTCATGACCATTCCCGGCCTGGCGCTGTTCTACGGCGGCATGGTTCGCTCGAAAAACATTCTTTCCGTGTTGATGCAGTGCTTCGCCATTACCGGTCTGATCAGCATCCTGTGGGTCATTTATGGCTACAGCATTGCGTTCGACACCACCGGCATGGAGCAGGGCGTCGTCAACTTCAACTCGTTCTTCGGCGGCATGGGCAAGGCGTTCCTCGCCGGTGTCACGCCTTCAAGCATTACTGGTCCTGCGGCGCTGTTCCCTGAGGCGGTGTTCATCACCTTCCAGATGACCTTCGCGATCATCACGCCGGCGTTGATCGTCGGTGCGTTCGCCGAGCGGATGAAGTTCTCCGCGATGCTGATCTTCATGGGCATCTGGTTCACTCTGGTGTATGCACCAATCGCGCACATGGTCTGGTCCGGTAACGGCGGCCTGATGTGGGACTGGGGCGTACTCGACTTCGCGGGCGGCACCGTGGTGCACATCAACGCCGGTGTTGCCGGTCTGATTGCCTGCCTGGTACTGGGCAAGCGCAAAGGCTTCCCGACCACGCCGATGGCGCCACACAACCTTGGTTACACCCTGATGGGCGCCGCGATGCTGTGGGTCGGCTGGTTCGGCTTCAACGCCGGTTCCGCTGCGGCGGCCAACGGCACCGCAGGCATGGCGATGCTGGTCACCCAGATCGCGACCGCTGCTGCTGCACTGGGCTGGATGTTTGCCGAGTGGGTCACCCACGGTAAGCCAAGCGCACTGGGCATTGCTTCGGGTGTGGTTGCCGGTCTTGTGGCGATCACGCCGGCTGCCGGCACCGTCGGCCCGATGGGTGCACTGGTGATCGGTCTGGCGGCAGGCGTGGTGTGCTTCTTCTGCGCCACTACCCTGAAACGCAAACTCGGTTACGACGACTCCCTGGATGCCTTCGGCGTGCACGGCATCGGCGGTATCCTCGGCGCGATCCTCACCGGTGTTTTCGCCGCGCCTGCCCTGGGTGGCTTCGGCACTGTCACCGACATCGGTGCGCAGGTCTGGATTCAGCTCAAAGGCGTCGGCTTCACGGTCATCTACACCGCGATCGTCACCTACGTCATTCTCAAGGTCCTGGACGCCGTAATGGGTCTGCGTGTGACCGAGGAAGAAGAGTCGGTTGGCCTCGATCTGGCACAACACAACGAACGCGGCTACAACCTGTAAGACGCGAAGTAAAAAATTGCCCGGCTTGCCGGGCATTTTTTTGTCCGGGATTTGTCGTTAAAGGAACAGCTGAAAGGATTTTTCGTACGCCTTTAGTCGCGTTTACGACGAGCGTTTTTCTACGGCCAAAGGCTTACATCATTGCAGGAATATTAGGGCCTTTGTTTTTTCCCAGAGCGCGCTAGAATGCGCCCCGAACGTGCGGAGAACTGTATGTGGCAACAGACTCTGATAACCCTGCGGGCAAGGCCCCGGGGCTTTCATCTGGTAACGGACGAGTTGATTCATGGCTTGCCTGAACTCAGGGAGTGTCGGGTCGGTCTGTTGCATTTGTGGCTGCAGCACACCTCGGCATCGTTGACCATCAACGAGAACGCCGATCCGGCGGTCCGTCGCGACTTCGAACGATTTTTCAATCGTCTGATCCCACAAGGAACAGACGGCTATGAGCATAACGACGAAGGCCTGGACGACCTCCCGGCGCACTTCAAGGCCAGCGTGCTTGGCTGCCAGATCAGTCTGCCGGTTTCGGCAGGTCGATTGGCACTGGGAACCTGGCAAGGTGTTTATCTGGGCGAGCACCGTGATCACGGCGGTGCTCGTAAAGTCCTCGCCACCTTGCACGGTGAAGGGGCATAGCCGCTGGTCAGCAGCGGCGAACGATTTTTTAACGGCGACTTCGACAGTTGCCAAAGCTGGTCTATAACTAATCTGCTTTTCGCAAGTCATGAGGTAGAACATGAGCGACGATGATCTGGAAAACGACGACCTCGAAGTAGGCGACGAAGACGAGGCCGAGGAAGGCCTGGAAGCAGCAGCGGAAGACGTTGCTGACGACGATGGCGGCGAAGATACGCCGGCCCCGGCTGCCAAAGGCAAAGCCAAGGCTGCGGTGTCGGTAGACGATTTGCCGAGCATTGAAGCCAAGAACAAAGAGCGCGATGCCCTGGCCAAGGCCATGGAAGAGTTTCTGTCGCGTGGCGGAAAAGTGCAGGAAGTGGAGGCCAATGTGGTCGCCGATCCGCCCAAGAAGCCGGACAACAAGTACGGCAGCCGCCCTATCTGAGGCGTGCCGATTGCTTGCTGAAAAAGCCCGCCGTCGCTGCGGGCTTTTTCATGGGTGAAACAAAAAAATCTGAATGAAACACAAACCCTGTGGGAGCTGGCTTGCCAGCGATGGCGGCCTGTCAGACGACATTGATGTTGAATGCGCCGGCCTCATCGCTGGCAAGCCAGCTCCCACAGGTGTCCAGTGTTAGCTGGACACGGCATTCCAGCGCGCCAGCACCGCCGGTAGATCCGTCAGGCTGCGAATCTCGGCATCCGGCAAGCGCTCCGCTTCCCATACCTTGCCCGCGGGGTTGAACCACACCGCGCGTAACCCTGCCTCCTGCGCCCCGGCAATGTCATCGCCCGGATGATCGCCAATATGCACCGCGGCTTCGGCGCTCACGCCACCGCGCTGCAACGCTTCGTGAAACAGTCGTGCATCCGGTTTGGCGATGCCGATGTCTTCGGCGCAGAGCGCAAACTTGAAGTAATCCGCCAGCCCCAATCGACGCACATCAGCATTGCCATTGGTGACCACGCCGAGGGCGTAATGGTTGGCGAGAATTTCCAGTACCGGCTCGACCTCGGGGAACACCTCGATCTGATGCCGCGCATGCAAGAACACTTCAAAACTCTTGTCCGCCAGCTCCGATGCTTCGCCATGGGCGTAACCCGCCTCTTCCAGGGCGTGGAACAACACCCGTCGGCGCAAGGCACTGATGCGGTGTTTGAGGCCCGGTTCATTAGCCAGCACCCGTTCGCGGATCGACCACAAATGCTCCACCGGCACCGCGCCCAGATTCGGCGCATGTTCGCTCAGCCATTCGCGCAATATCGCTTCGGCACTGACGATTACCGGAGCGGTGTGCCACAGGGTGTCGTCGAGGTCGAAGGTGATCAACTGGATGCTCATGAATCATCGCCTTTCATGCGTTTGGCCCGTGGATGGGCGCTGTCGTAGACCGCCGCCAGATGCTGGAAGTCCAGATGGGTGTAGATCTGCGTGGTTTTGATATCAGAGTGGCCGAGCAGCTCTTGCACCGCGCGCAGGTCCTGCGAGGATTCCAGCAAGTGACTGGCGAAGGAATGCCGCAGCATATGCGGATGCAGGTTCTGCCCCAATTCACGCTCACCGGCCAATTTGACCCGCACCTGAATGGCTCGCGGGCCGAGGCGCCGACCTTGCTGGCTGACGAAAACGGCGTCATCTGCCGGGTTGGTCATGGCCCGCAACGGCAACCATTGTTCGAGGGCTTCACGGGCCTTTCTGCCGACCGGCAGCAGACGGGTTTTGCTGCCCTTGCCGAGCACCTGAACCATGCCGTCGGCGAGGTCGAGCTGATCGAGATTGAGCCCCGTCAGCTCCGACAAGCGCAGGCCGGAGGAATAGAACAACTCCAGAATGGCCTGATCACGCCGGGCAAGAAAATCATCCTCGACCGCACCCTCAAGCAACTGCAACGCACGGTCGGTGTCGAGGGTTTTTGGCAGACGACGTTCACCTTTCGGTGGCGCGAGGCCGGTGGCCGGATCGTGATCGCAGAGGCCTTCGCGGTTCAGATAGTGATAGAGCCCGCGCACTGCCGAGAGCAAGCGGGCGAGGCTGCGCGAGGACTGGCCCTGAGCATGCAGGCGGGCGATCAGGCTGCGCAGGCGCTGGATGTCCAGTGCGGCCCAACTGCCGATGTTCTGTTTGACACACCAGCCGAGGACTTTATCGAGGTCGCGGCGGTAGGCCGACAGCGTGTGCGGCGACACCTGTCGCTCACTGCGCAGGTGTTCGCAGTAAGCGTCCAGTTGTCGTTCCATGCTCAGCGTACCGAGCGCAGCGAGCTGTTGACCCGTGGCAGCACGCGGCCCATGACTTCGGCGATGTAGCTGAGGAACAGTGTGCCGACCGAGCTCTTGTAGTGCTGCGGATCACGGCTGGCGATGGCCAGAATGCCGTGAATGCCCTGATGACTGATGGCGACCACCGCGGTGGAACCGATCTGTTTGCGTTGTTCTTCACCGAACAGAAAGTCCAGCTCATGGTCACGCAGGGTGCCACTCACGCTTTTGCCTTCGGTGAGCAAGCCGCCGATGGCGACTTGTGCGTCGGCGTGGCTGACCCAGCGCCCGACCGGCGCCGGGTTGTCGCCGAGCAGGATCAGGCTGACGAAGGGCACCTGGAAATCCTGACGCAGGCTGTCTTCGACGCTGATGACGACGTCTTCCAGGCTGGTCGCGTCCATCAGGGCAAGAATCAGGCGACGGGTCTTGTCGAACAGGCGATCGTTGTCGCGGGCGACGTCCATCAATTGCGAGAGGCGATGACGCATCTCGATGTTGCGTTCGCGCAGGATGGTCATCTGCCGCTCGACCAGCGACACGGTGTCACCCCGTCGGTGGGGAATGCGCATGGCTGGCAGCAGTTCTTCGTGCTCGACGAAAAACTCCGGATGAGCCTCCAGGTACGCGGCAACCGCTGCCGCCTCCAGGCTCTCGGACGCTGATTCGTCGGACTGTCGGGCGGGTACCTGAGGCTTATCGGTCATGGTTTCTGCTCACTCAAAGACGCACTTGTCCTTCGTATACACGCACTGCCGGGCCGGTCATCAGCACCGGTTGGCCAGGACCTGCCCATTCAATGGACAGACGCCCGCCAGGCAGGTCGATCAATAGCGGCGAATCCATCCACCCCTGACTGATTGCAGCGACCGCCGCCGCACAGGCGCCGGTGCCGCAGGCCTGGGTTTCCCCGGCGCCACGTTCCCAGACGCGCAGTTGGGCACGGTTGCGGTCGATGATCTGGATAAAACCGACATTGACCCGCGCCGGAAAGCGCGGGTGGTGCTCGATTTTCGGCCCCAAGTCATGCACCGGAGCGCTGTTGATGTCCTGCACGCGCAATACGGCATGCGGGTTGCCCATCGACACGGCGGCCAGTTCGACTGTGGTGCCGTCGACGTCCAGCTGATAGCTCAAGGCCTGCGCCGGTGCTTCAAACGGAATGTCCGCCGGCACGAGGCGCGGGGCGCCCATGTTCACGCCGATCTGGCCATCGTTACGCACATCCAGTTCGATGATGCCGCCCTTGGTTTCGACGCGGATCTGTCGTTTGGCAGTCAGACGCTTGTCGAGCACGAAACGCGCGAAGCAGCGTGCACCGTTGCCGCACTGCTCAACTTCCGAGCCATCGGAGTTAAAGATCCGATAGCGGAAATCGACGTCCGGGTTGCTCGGCGCTTCGACGATCAGCAACTGGTCAAAACCGATGCCGGTGTGTCGATCGCCCCATTGCTTGGCGTGCTTGGGCTGAATATGCGCGTGCTGGCTGACCAGGTCGAGAACCATGAAGTCATTGCCCAGACCGTGCATTTTAGTAAAACGCAGCAGCATGGGTTACTCCGGCAGCAGGCTTTCGCCGGCAAACAGCTCGGCCACGGTTTCGCGGCGACGCACTTCAAATACTTGATCACCGTCCACCAGCACTTCGGCCGCACGGCCGCGAGTGTTGTAGTTGGAGCTCATGACGAAACCGTACGCGCCGGCCGAATGCACCGCCAGCAGATCGCCTTCGGCCAGGGCCAGCGCGCGATCCTTGGCGAGGAAGTCGCCGGTTTCGCAGATCGGGCCAACGACGTCGTATTGACGCGCGGCGGTGTCGCGCGGCTTGACTGCCGTGACGTCCATCCACGCCTGATACAGCGCCGGGCGAATCAGGTCGTTCATCGCCGCATCGACGATGGCGAAATCTTTATGTTCGGTGTGCTTGAGGTACTCGACCTGAGTCAGCAGCACGCCGGCGTTGGCGACGATGAAACGGCCCGGCTCGAACACCAGTCCCAGATCACGACCGTTCAGACGTTCGCGCACGGCTTTGATGTAGTCGGCAGCCAATGGCGGCTCTTCGTCGCGATAACGCACGCCCAAACCACCACCGAGATCGATGTGGCGCAGGTGAATGCCGCAATCGCCAAGACGATCGACCAGATCCAGCAAACGGTCGAGCGCATCAAGGAACGGTGGCAGCGTGGTCAGTTGCGAACCGATGTGGCAGTCGACACCAATCACTTCCAGGTTCGCCAGGTGCGCGGCGCGTACATACACGTCTTCGGCGTCGGCGATGGCGATGCCGAACTTGTTTTCTTTGAGACCGGTGGAAATGTACGGGTGGGTGCCAGCATCGACGTCCGGGTTCACACGCAGCGAAACCGGGGCGCGAACACCCAGCTCGGCGGCGACAACTTGCAGGCGTTCCAGCTCGTCGGTGGATTCGACGTTGAAGCAGTGCACGCCGACTTCCAGCGCACGGCGCATGTCGTCACGGGTCTTGCCGACGCCGGAGAACACGATCTTGTCGGCGCTGCCGCCAGCGGCCAGCACGCGTTCCAGCTCGCCACGGGAGACGATGTCGAAACCGGCGCCGAGACGGGCCAGGACATTCAGCACGCCGAGGTTGGAGTTGGCTTTGACGGCATAGCACACCAGGTGCGGCATGCCGGCCAGCGCATCGGCGTAGGCCAGATACTGGGCTTCGATGTGCGCGCGCGAGTAGACATAAGTGGGCGTGCCAAAGCGGTCGGCGATGGCGGACAGCGCCACACCTTCCGCGAACAGCTCCCCGCCACGGTAGTTAAAAGCGTCCATGGCGATCCCTTAGTAAACGTCGTGCTTGTGTGCTTTGGAAGCAGGCTGCTTTTGCGAAGACTGGGCTTGCTCGGCCGGGTCCTGATCGTCATCCGGCAGGTACAGCGGGCCTTTTTGACCACAGGCCGAAACGAGGCAGGCAACCGCGACGAGCGCAGCAAGGGAAGAGATCAGGCGCTTCATGGCGAAATCCTTGAAAATACGTTAATTGCGCCGGAGTATACCGACCACCCGGCAGCTTGCCTATGCGACGGGCCTCCCGTCCGGCGGGGCTGACCGGTTACACACAAAACCCTGTGGGAGCGGGCTTGCCCGCGATAGCGGAGCTTCAGTTGCTATCGATGGTGAATCTGCCGGCCTCATCGCTGGCAAGCCAGCTCCCACAGGGGCGGTGCAGGCACTTGGTCGTTATCCTTTGCAATCGGCCAGCAGCGTCCGTATCTTGCGGCGCTTGAGCCTGATCAGACATTTTTTGAGGTTGCCACAATGAGTTTGTCCGAAGCCCGTTTCCACGATCTGGTCGATGACACCCAGGAAAAACTGGAAGACATCTTTGACGAGAGCGATCTGGATATCGATCTGGAAAGTTCGGCCGGTGTGCTGACCGTCAAGTTCGAAAACGGCTCGCAGCTGATTTTCAGCCGTCAGGAGCCGCTGCGTCAGCTGTGGCTGGCGGCCGTCTCGGGTGGTTTTCACTTCGATTACGACGAAGAAAGCGAGCGCTGGATGTGTGACAAGAGCGAAGAGCAGTTGGGCGAGATGCTTGAACGCATCGTCAAGCAACAGGCTGGCGCCGAATTCGATTTCGAAGGCCTGTGATTCGTGACTGACACCGCTCCCGTTCGTCCGCCCAAGCCGCTCTACAGCAATATCAGCCCGGCGGTGCCTTCGCCGTGCAGCGGCGTGTGCCGGCTGGACGAACAAAAAGTCTGCCTCGGCTGTTTCCGGCATGTTGAAGACATTCGTGAGTGGCGCTCGGCGGATGATGAGCGGCGGCGAGTGATCGTCACCCAGGCGGCTGCACGCAAACTCCAGCGTTGATCAGCCGCAGGGGTTTTTCTTATGCCCACAGGGCATGACTTGTATATTTTTTGAGCTGTGATAGTGTCCGGAAACGCCTCAACCCATCGAGGCCTGGTGAAAACCCCGCCTTTTTTGGCGGGGTTTTTTGCTTTTTTTGCGCAGAAGAAAGGAGTCTGCCCGGATCATGACCGCACCTTCCATCACTCTTACCCGTCTGGACGTTCAACGTCTGGAGCGCCTGATCGACAGCCTGGATGACACGCTGCCGGGCGTGATTGCGTTGCAAACCGAACTGGATCGCGCCGATACGCTGGTCAGCCACGATGAAGTGCCTGCCGATGTCGTGACGATGAATTCCCGCGTGCACTGCCGCGAAGAAGGCAGTGGCAAGGATTACCATCTGACGCTGGTCTATCCCAAGGATGCCAATGCCGATGAAGGCAAGATTTCGATTCTCGCACCGGTCGGCAGCGCATTGCTTGGCCTGAAGGTCGGGCAGCACATCGACTGGCCGGCACCGGGCGGCAAGACCCTGAAACTGACCCTGCTTGAAGTCGAATCGCAACCGGCCAACGGTGGCGCGTTCCCCGAGTAAATTCACTCAGACCTGTTCGAGTGCCTCGTTCAGGGCGCGCTCCAGGTCGGCCTTGTAGCGTAGATACAGATTGCTTGAGCTTTGCCCGTCACCGAGCAGGCCGGACAGGTCCAGGTCGGTGATGTAGCAACGATAGCGTTCGGTCTCACGACGCTGCTCGACGATCTCCCGGGCGACCACGCTGAACAGCTGGTCGCCATGTTCCAGCTCGCTGAACTCCCGTTGATTGCAATACAGCGTGACCTGCACTTGCCCCGGTGCGGCTTTGCCGATGATCGCCTGCACGTCGTAGAACGGTTTGTTGGCTGGCGTCTGCGGCATTGGCCGCGCCTCGACGCGCCGCGCCCGTCCCGGGCCTGAAGGCAAGAGCTGGTAATACAAAATTTGGAGGCTGGCCGAGGGAGCGACGTCCATCGGCAGCAGCGCCTCACGCCGATACTGGATCGATTGCAGGAAACGTTGCAGCGGCGCCAGCAGGCTTTGCTCGTCGTGATACGGCAAGCGCTGTTGCCACAGCGCATTGAATTCGTCCAGAACGCAGACCTCGGCGTGCTGCTCGGTGATCCGGTAGAACACCTGAATGCATTCCGGCTGGCCCATTGGCAGGATCAGCGCAAGGTCGTGATCTTCCAGTGCCATCGGATCAAGGTGCAGCGGACTGTAGCGCGCCTGCTCCTCACCGAGGTAATCGAGCAGCGCCGGCAGGGTGGCGAGCGCGATGTGGTTGACTTGTCCGGGCACCAGTTCCAGCACGTGATAGTGCTGTTGCACCTGAATCAGGTAGCGGTGATTCAATTCGCTGAGCAGCAAATTCTGCGCGGTGTCGACGATTTCTTCCACGCGTCGGGCGATGAACTGAGCACGGTTGTGGCAGAAGCAGCGCACCTTCAGCGATGGCTGCAACGGCCCGCGCGGCAGGTTGTTGAGATAATCGCGCAAGCAGTCGAGCAGGGCGTGAGGTCCGTCGAAACGGTTGACCAGCACTTCGTTCCAGCTGTTGAGCGTGACCTGATCGAGGGTCAGCACGAGGTTCTCGCGCACGCCGGCATAGCTCAGCGAATCGGTGCGCTCGGTGGTCATGAGGATGTTGAGGTCACGGTGATGCTTGAGCGGATCGACGCCGACATTCACCAGCATCAGTACTTCGCTCGGTACGGCGGCGCGCAGCAGCGGCTCTTCGGCAACAGTGGGCAAGGGCAGGGCGATGCACTGTTGCAGGCTGCCAAGCAGGTTGAACAGTTCGAACTCGCTCAGGTCGCTGTTGCCGGGGTGCAAGGCCAGGCGGGTGCTGCTGTCGATCACGCCGTTGCGGTGGCACCAGGTCAACAGTTCCAACAGCTCGCGGCTGCGTTTGATCGGCGCGAAATGTTCCCACTCATGCGCCGTAAGGCTGCCGTTGTACAGGCCCCACTGGGTTTGTCCCGGTTCCTTCTTGTTGCGCGATTGCACCAGGGTCAGGGTGTCTTCGGCCAGATCCGGAGCAATGCCGGGGTTGATGAACTCGACCTTGTCGGCCTTGCGCTCGAATGCCGCGTACAACCTGCGGCCCAGCACGTTGAGATCGCGCTTGTTGATCAGGCTGACGGTCTGCTCGGTGCGGGCGAACTGGGTCAGGAAGCGATAGCTGTAATTGAGCTCGTTGACCAGCGCACGGCGCTCTGCGCTGACCTGCCGGACTTTCCACTGGCTGCGGCTATCGAGCAGGGCAAGTTGCCGCTGATCCCAGTGCCATTCGTTGGCCAGTCGTTCCAGCAGTGAACGTTGCCAGCTCTGCGTGCGGCTATTGCCCGTGAGCTTGCGATTGACCTTGAGGTACAGCGCACGTCGCACCAGCTCCAGACGTTCCGGTTCGTTGCGGGCGATGAGGTATTCCTCGATGCGCCGATACACGACCATGTAAGGGTCCAGTTCATCCAGATCGAGTTGATTGGCGAACACGGCTTTTTTGAAGCGCAGGCTCAGGCACTGCACCTGCGGGTGTTCGCTGGCATACACCTCGGTCAGCAGCAGTTTGAGCACCGATTTGTAAGGTGACTCAATGCCCTTGAACAACTGCCACAGCCCCGCGCCGATGAACTCTCCCGGTGGAATCGTCGCCAAATGCCCAAGGTCGAGGGTTTCGTCGGCGCGGATGAAGCGCTTGGACAGCAGCGTGTGGGTGTAAAGGTCGTAGGCCGTTTCTTCGTATACCGGCACCAGCCACCAGATCGGCGTGCGTCCGCCCAGCCAGATCGCGGTGCGATAAAACTCGTCGAGCAGCAGGTAGTGCTGGGTGCTGCCACAGTTTTCGGAGCTGAGCTGGGTGTCGCGTTCACCTTTGACGAAACGCACCGGGTCGATCAGAAAAAAATGCGCTTCGGCGCCCTGGCTCGCGGCCCAGGCTTCGAGGAGCTGGCATTTCTTGCTCAGTTCCGTGAGCTCGTTTTCGCTCAGATCCGCCGCGTGACACACCCACACGTCCATGTCGCTTTGATCGGCCTGGGCCAGGGTGCCGAGACTGCCCATCAGAAACAGGCCATGAATCGGTCGCGGCGGATTGCTGCCGTGGCGCGGCTTGTAGGAGAAGGAACGCGTCAGGCGCTGGGCTTCGGCGAGGGTATTGGCGTCCGGCTCGTAATTCGACAGGCCGGCCGGCGTACTGCCCGAGACGTAACCCGGCAGCAGCGGATGGTTGACGTGAAAGAACAGCGGCAGCAGCGTCAGCACCGCTTGCTGGCGCGTCGACAAACCTTCAAGAGCGCGGCCGAGGCGGCCTTCATTGAGTTTTAGAAACCGCGCGCGCAGTTGGTTGAGCACCTTGCGGTCGATTCCTTCGTCCAGGTCGGGGCGGATTTCATGGGTGCGCGTCATGTCAGCTCAAACCGGCTCGCAGGCTCGGACGTAGAGGGTCTCGGAATGGGGGGCAGTTTAGCCTTTGCGCGGCGGGAGTTTTAAGCAGATTTTGTTTTTTGACGTCAGATTTCAACCGCGAGGCGATTGTTGACGTCTGGACGAGCCCGCGGAAATCCCGTGACAGGGGTTCCCGTGGGCGAAGTCAGGAAGAATCAGGCTGTTTCCGGCTCTCTCAGGATCGTCAGCACGGTTTGGACATTTTGCGCGGCGTCGCGACCCAGGCTGGTCAGGTATCCGCCATCGGGCTGATCGGTCAGTTCTTTGTCAAAGAGGCGTTGGGCAGCAGCGATGTGCTTCGGGGCAGCGGTCTGATGAATTTTCAAACCTTCCTGGGAACTGTCCAGGGGAAAGAGTGCAAGGACTTCCAGTTCGGCAACCAACTCAGGGGTAAGCGACATAAGGACTCCAGACTTTCTAGGAATTGGAACGCAGCGCCCCTAAGGTGAACCCGCTTGTGCGGCATGTCCAGTGCTCAGATCAGGGATTTCCTCTTGAGGCGAATTCCAGTGTAGTCGGGGCCGGGGAGATGGCCGGAGGGATGGGTGACAAATTGTGTGGGAGCGAGCCTGCTCGCGAATGCGGCGTGTCCGGCGAAGGCTACTGCCTCGTCGCGAGCAGGCTTGCTCCCGCAGGGAAAGCGCGATTACTGCTTTTCGGGCGGCAACTCAGGCAGCGCACGCAGTGCGGCTTCGTACCATGCGGTATCGAATGGGCGATCTTCATCCAGCATCGCGTCAATCTCGTAGGCCAGCACATGCGCCATCAGATTGAGGATTTCTTCGCGTTCAACGCCGACCAGGGTCAGCTTGTTGAGCGTAGCCTTGGCCGCAGGCGGGTTGTCGCTTTCGATCTGGTTCTCGATCGCTTCGATCAGCGTGCTCTCGGTGAACTCTTCTTCGTCGTTGTCGATGTCTGTCGGCTCGCTCATGGCAGGCTCCTCAAGGAAAGGCGCCAGTTTACCCGCATTCAGCGGCGTGATGCTGCTGGCAGGAATTGTCCGGGCGATCTATAAACAGGCACTGCCCACCCCGCACGGCCTGGAGGCTATGTGATGCTCAAGCTCTACGGATTCTCTGTCAGCAATTACTACAACATGGTCAAACTGGCACTGCTGGAAAAAGGCCTGCCGTTTGAAGAGGTCACGTTCTATCCCGCGCAGACCGCTGAATCATTGGCTATCAGCCCGCGCGGCAAAGTGCCGGTGCTGGGTGTTGATGGCGGTTACATCAACGAAACAGCGATCATCCTTGAATACCTCGAGCTGACCCAGAAAGGCACGCCGCTGCTGCCCAGCGATCCTTTCGAACGGGCGCAGGTGCTGGCAATTGCCAAGGAAATCGAGCTTTACATCGAGCTGCCGGGACGTGCCTGTTATGGCGAAGCGTTTTTTGGCATGACGTTGCCGGACGCCATCAAGGAAAAGACCCAATCAGAATTGCTGCTGGGCTTCGCGGCGCTCGGCCGGCACGGCAAGTTCGCCCCGTATGTGGCGGGCGACAGTCTGAGCATCGCGGATTTGTATTTCCTCTACAGCGTGCCGCTGGCCTGTGCGGTGGGGCAGAAGCTGTTCGGGATCGATTTGCTGGCAGAAATGCCGCAGGCGAAGGCGCTGTTGGAGCGGCTTGAGCAGAATCCGCATGTGCAGAAGATTGCGGCGGACAAAGATGCGGCGATGCCGGCGTTTTTGGCGATGATCGCTGCCAAAAAGTGAGTTTTTTAGCGGTCTTATGTCAGTAATCGCTGGCACGCCAACTCCCACAGGATTCTGGGTTGAAACACGAATACGTGTTCGACGCAGAACCTGTGGGAGCTGGCTTGCCAGCGATGCTTTTAGCGGCTGGCGATCAGGGCCTGACCGCGCACAACGGCTGCCTTGACCTGCGCTGGCGCAGTGCCGCCGATATGGTCACGGGCATTTACCGAGCCTTCCAGCGTCAGCACGGCAAACACGTCCTGCTCGATCTGATCGCTGAACTGACGCAGTTCTTCCAGGCTCATCTCAGCCAGGTCCTTGCCGGTGTCGACGCCGTACTTCACAGCGTGGCCGACGATTTCGTGGCAATCACGGAACGGCAGGCCGCGGCGCACCAGGTAATCAGCCAGGTCGGTTGCGGTGGAGAAACCGCGAAGAGCCGCTTCACGCATGATCGCGTGCTTGGGCTTGATCGCCGGAATCATGTCGGCAAACGCACGCAGCGAATCGCGCAGGGTGTCGGCGGCGTCGAACAGCGGTTCCTTGTCTTCCTGGTTGTCCTTGTTGTAGGCCAGTGGCTGGCCTTTCATCAGGGTCAGCAGGCCCATCAGTGCGCCGAACACGCGGCCGGTCTTGCCACGTACCAGCTCCGGCACGTCCGGGTTTTTCTTTTGCGGCATGATCGAGCTGCCAGTGCAGAAGCGATCCGGCAGATCGATGAACTGGAACTGCGCGCTGGTCCACAGCACCAGCTCTTCGGAGAAGCGCGACAAATGCATCATCGCGATGCTCGCGGCCGAGCAGAATTCGATGGCGAAATCGCGATCGGAAACGTTGTCCAGCGAGTTGCCGCCCACGGCATCGAAACCCAGCAGTTGCGCGGTGTATTCGCGATCAATCGGGTAGGTGGTGCCGGCCAGCGCGGCACTGCCCAACGGCATGCGGTTGGTGCGCTTGCGGCAATCGACCAAACGCTCGTAATCGCGGCTGAGCATTTCGAACCAGGCCAGCATGTGGTGCCCGAAGGTTACGGGTTGAGCGGTCTGCAAGTGCGTGAAGCCGGGCATGATGCTACCGGATTCGCGCTCGGCTTGTTCCAGCAAGCCTTGTTGCAGGCGAGTGATTTCGGCCAGGATCAGGTCGATCTCGTCGCGCAGCCACAGGCGAATGTCGGTGGCGACCTGGTCGTTGCGGCTCCGGCCGGTGTGGAGTTTCTTGCCGGTGACGCCGATGCGGTCAGTCAGACGCGCCTCGATGTTCATGTGCACGTCTTCGAGATCGATGCGCCAGTCGAACTGGCCGGCCTCGATTTCGCCCTGAATGGTGTTCAGGCCATCGATGATGGTGTCGCGCTCGGCATCGGTCAGCACGCCGACTTTGGCCAGCATGGTGGCGTGGGCGATCGAGCCCATGATGTCGTGGCGATACAGGCGCTGGTCGAAAGTGACGGAGGCGGTGAAGCGGGCGACGAAGGCGTCGACGGGTTCACTGAAGCGGCCGCCCCAGGACTGATTGGTCTTGTCAGTGCTCATGAATTCGCTCGTATCGGCTTGAAGAAAAAAGGCGTGAAACGCTGGCGCGGATAATAACAGGGTTGCCAATCCTGTCGTTGACACCGGTCGATACGTTTTTTTCGCAACGTGTCATGCATAGTCGGTGTGCTGCGCGGGGAATTTGCACAACGATATTTTTCGATTGAGCAATATCGGCCCGACGAGCGTCTACAGTAGGACATAAGGGTCGGCGCGACTGCGGATCGCGTAAAGGTCTGGCCGCCGACTATAAGAAGTGGAGGTGGGTGTCTTGTCCTTCGACAAACCCCGCGAGAAACGCAGGAAACAGCGGGCTTTGAGCAGTACGACCCGGACACTGGCAAATATTGCTGGCCGACGTACGGCACTTTTTGGCGCTCGGGCTAGTCTTAGCGTGGATCGCGGTGACGGACGTCACTTCACCTGTCTACGCTATCCTTGTGCGAGACTCACGCAGGAATCCAGCGCAATATGAATGTCCTGATCGTTGATGACGAACCACTGGCTCGCGAGCGCCTCAGCCGTATGGTGAGCGAGCTTGAGGGTTATACAGTCCTGGAGCCCAGCGCCACGAATGGCGAAGAGGCGTTGGCACTGATCGACAGCCACAAACCGGATATCGTGCTGCTCGATATCCGCATGCCGGGCCTCGATGGCCTGCAGGTTGCTGCCCGTCTGTGCGAGCGAGAAACACCGCCCGCCGTGGTGTTTTTCACCAGTCCCGATGAATTTGCCGTGGAAGCCTTGCAGGCCAGCGCCGTGGGCTATGTGGTGAAACCCGTGCGAACCGAACACTTGCATGACGCCCTGAAACGGGCTGAACGTCCCAATCGGGCGCAACTCTCGGCCCTGACCCGTCCCGCTGCCGAAAGTGGCACCGGCCCGCGCAGTCACATCAGCGCCCGTACCCGTAAAGGCATCGAACTGATCCCGCTGGATCAGGTGGTCTATTTCATTGCCGACCACAAATACGTGACCTTGCGCCACGAAGGCGGCGAAGTGCTGCTGGACGAGCCGCTCAAAGCCCTCGAAGACGAGTTTGGCGAGCGCTTCGTGCGCATCCACCGCAACGCGCTGGTCGCCCGCGACCGCATCGAGCGTCTGCAACGCACGCCGTTGGGGCATTTCCAGCTATTTCTCAAAGGCCTCAATGGCGATGCGCTGATTGTCAGTCGCCGGCATGTGGCGGGTGTGCGCAAAATGATGCAGGGCCTTTAACCCGGACTTTTCGGAGGGCTCATTTCTCGTTAGCGGGCATTGCAGGCCAGGGAGGCCGCGCCGTTTCTGATTCAAGTCAAAGTGGATTTGACTGAGCTGTTATTATCCGCCGTATCTATTCAGTACGGATTGATCCATGTCCTCTCGCGAAATCCGCATCGCCACCCGTAAAAGTGCGCTGGCCCTCTGGCAGGCCGAATACGTCAAAGCCCGTCTGGAAGCGGCCCATCCCGGTCTGCGGGTCACATTGGTGCCCATGGTCAGTCGCGGCGACAAGCTGCTCGATTCGCCGCTGTCGAAAATCGGCGGCAAGGGCCTGTTCGTCAAGGAACTGGAAACCGCGCTGCTGGAAAACGAAGCCGACATCGCCGTCCATTCGATGAAAGATGTACCGATGGACTTCCCTGAAGGCCTCGGTCTGTTCTGCATCTGTGAGCGCGAAGACCCGCGTGATGCATTCGTTTCCAATACCTATCCAAGCCTTGAGGCGCTGCCTGCCGGCAGCATCGTCGGCACGTCGAGCCTGCGCCGTCAGGCACAGCTGCTGACCCGCCGTCCTGACCTTGAAATCCGTTTCTTGCGCGGCAACGTCAACACTCGTCTGGCCAAGCTGGATGCGGGTGAGTACGACGCGATCATCCTCGCGGCCGCCGGTTTGATCCGCCTCGGTTTCGAGGATCGCATCACCTCGGCAATCAGCGTCGATGACAGCCTGCCCGCCGGTGGCCAGGGCGCGGTCGGTATCGAGTGCCGTAGCGCCGACAGCGAAATCCACGCTTTGCTGGAACCGCTGCATCATGCTGATACCTCTTCGCGGGTTACCGCTGAACGTGCCCTCAACAAACATTTGAATGGCGGCTGCCAGGTGCCGATCGCCTGCTACGCCGTGCTTGAAGGCGAGCAGTTGTGGTTGCGTGGCCTGGTGGGCGAGCCGAGTGGCGGCCGCTTGATCAGCGCCGAAGCGCGGGCCCCTCGCGCTGATGCCGAAGCATTGGGTGTGAGAGTCGCTGAAGATCTGCTCGCCCAAGGTGCCGAAGAGATTCTTAAAGCAGTCTACGGCGAGGCAGGTCACGAGTGACTGGCTGGCGCCTGCTGCTGACGCGCCCTGCGGATGATTGTGCGGCGCTTGCAGAGACGTTGGCCGGGCAGGGGATTTTCGGTAGTTGTCTGCCGCTTTTGGAAATTGCCCCGTTGCCGGTCTCTGAGAACATACGTCTGGCGATGGCGCGATTGCCCGATTGCAGCGCAGTGATTGTGGTGAGCAAGCCAGCAGCGCGGATTGCGCTGGCACTGCTCGATGCCCAAGGGGCGCAGTCGTGGGCGATGCCGTGGTTCAGTGTCGGTGCGGCAACGGCGCAGATTCTTCAGGAGCGCGGCCTCGACGTACATTGTCCGGCCGACGGCGATGACAGCGAAGCGTTGCTGCAATTGCCGCGTCTGCGAGAAGCCGTCGCCCAGCCGAATTCGCAGGTGTTGATCCTGCGCGGCGAGGGCGGCCGTGAACTGCTTGCCGAGCGCCTGCGTGAGCTTGGTGCTAGTGTCGAGTATCTGGAATTGTATCGACGCGAGCTGCCGGCCTATGCAGCGCAAGTACTGCCGCAGCGGATCGCAGCGGAACGCTTGAACGGGCTGGTGGTCAGCAGTGGACAGGGTTTCGAGCACCTGCGCCAAATGGCCGGCGATACCTGGCCGTCGATTGCGCGGTTACCGTTGTTTGTTCCAAGCCCAAGAGTCGCCGAGCTGGCACGTGCCGCCGGGGCTCAAACAGTTGTGGATTGCCGCGGCGCGAGTGCCGCGGCTTTGCTGACGGCGTTGCGGGAGCATCCCGTACCCGTTTTCTAATGCAAAGGATGGATACGTGAGCGAAACAGCCTTGCCAAAAGATGACGTCCAACCTGTGATTGATGCACAAGTTGAAACTCCACCGCCGGCGCAAGCGCCGCGCCGAGGCAATGGCCTGGCCATCGTCGCCCTGTTGCTCGGTGCAGCCGGGGTCGCGATTGGTGGCTGGGGAGTCTGGCAGGTGCGACACCTGCAAACCAACACTCAGCAACAATCGGGTCAGGTGCAGGCGTTGAATGATCAGGCGCAGACCCTGAAGCTCAACGAGCAGCGTCTGACCGAGCGTCTCGCGCAGTTGCCGGGGGCCGAAGAACTCGCCGAACGCCAGCGTCTGGTGGCGCAACTTCAGGGTGATCAGCAGCGCCTCAATCAACGTCTGGAAACCGTCCTCGGCGCCAGCCGCAAGGACTGGCGTCTGGCCGAGGCCGAGCACTTGCTGCGTCTGGCCAGCCTGCGCCTTTCCGCGTTGCAGGACATCAGCAGCGCTCAGGCACTGGTGCAGGGTGCCGACGAAATCCTCCGCGAACAGAATGATCCCGGCTCCTTTGCCGCCCGTGAGCAAGTGGCCAAAACCCTGGTTGCGCTGCGCAGCACCGAGCAGCCGGATCGCACGGGTTTGTTCCTGCGGTTGGGGGCCCTGCGTGATCAGGTCATCGACCTCACCGAACTGGCGCCGGAATACAAGGATCGTGGCGAATCGCTGCTCGGCTTGACCGCAGAGGGTGACGGCGCCAGTCGCTGGGCACAGTGGTGGGATCAGATTTCGCACTACATCCGTATCGATTTCAATGCAGACAAGAATGTGAAGCCACTGTTGGCCGGACAGAGTCTGAGCCAGGTGCGTCTGGCCCTGAGCCTTGCGCTGGAGCAGGCGCAATGGGCGGCCCTCAATGGTCAGGCGGCGGTTTACACCCAGGCCCTGGCCGAGGCACGCGACGTGCTCGCGGGCAACTTCAATCCGGACAATCCGCAAAGCAAAGTGATGCTGGAACAGGTGGGTGAGCTGAGCAAGGAACCGGTCGCGGTCAAGACGCCGGATCTGACCGGCACCTTGAGTGCGGTGCAAGGCTATCTCGAGCGGCGTAACGTCAACGCCGAAGAATCGGTGAAACCGTTCGCCAAACCTGCCGCCGACACCGCGCAGGAGGCCACGCCATGAAGCGCCTCTATGTGATCGTGTTTCTGGTGATCGCAGCGACTGCGGCGCTGGGCCTGGCGATTGCCGAGCATTCCGGTTACGTGTTGGTCGCTTACCAATCGTTCCGTTACGAGTCGAGCCTGTGGGCGACTTTGGCGCTGATCGCAGTGTTGTGGTTGCTGGTCTGGGGCATCAAGGCTCTAATCGAATTGGTGATGGCGTCCAGCGGCGTGGTCAATCCATGGTCGCGGCGCAACCGCAGCCGTCGGGTGCAAGTGGCGATCGAGCACGGCCAACTGGATCTGGCCGAAGGTCGTTGGGCCAGTGCCCAGCGTCATTTGTCCCGGGCCGCTGAAGCCGAGCGCCAACCGCTGCTGTTCTACCTCGGCGCTGCCCGTGCGGCGAACGAGCAGGGCCATTACGAGGAATCCGATCGTCTGCTTGAGCGTGCGCTGGAGCGCCAGCCTCAGGCAGAGCTGGCAATCGCCTTGAGCCACGCACAGTTGCAGACCGACCGTGGCGACACTGACGGCGCTTTGGTGACCTTGCAGGCGATGCACGAGCGTCACCCTCATAACGTGCAGACGCTGCGTCAGTTGCAGCGCTTGTACCAACAGCGCGGCGAATGGTCGGCGGTGATTCGCTTGCTGCCGGAGCTGCGCAAGGATAAAGTCCTGCCGCCCGCCGAACTGGCTGAACTCGAGCGTCGCGCCTGGGGTGAAAACCTGTCGCTGGCCGCGCAGCGCGAAGAGGACGGCGCGGTGGGTTTGCAGTCGCTGACGCGCGCCTGGCAACAGCTGACCTCGGCGCAACGCCAGGAGCCGCCACTGGTGCTGGCTTATGCCGAACAGCTGCGTCAGCTGGGCGCTCAGGTCGAGGCGGAAGAAGTGCTGCGCACGGCCCTCAAGCGCAAGTACGACAGTCATCTGGCGCGTCTTTATGGGCTGGTGCGCGGGAGTGATCCGGCGCGTCAGTTGCAAACTGCCGAAGGTTGGCTCAAGGATCATCCGAACGATCCGAGCCTGCTGCTGACCCTGGGCCGTCTGTGCCTGCAATCGAGTCTATGGGGCAAGGCCCGGGATTATCTGGAAAGCAGCCTGCGTGTGCAGCGCAATCCGGAAGCCTGCGCGGAACTGGCGCGCTTGCTCGCACAGCTTGGCGATACCGAGCGAAGCAATCAGCTGTTCCAGGAAGGCCTCGGTTTGCTGGATGAACGCCTGCTGGCCGCGCCACTGCCGGCCCTGGCTCGCGTCTGAAGTGGTGAGGGAGGTCACTCCCTCGCACACCTTTGCCGAGCGAAAATTCACCTTTAGTGAGCCATTGGGGCAAAGTCCTACAGCGGCCTACACAGAATCCTCTCGAAGCTGTCGGGTTTTCCCTACACCTCTGGTGAACTGTCGGCAGGCCCTTGCCTTGAAAGGCTGACACGCTTTCCTCTACCGTAACCATCTGTCTCTACTGTTACGGAAAAGCCATGTCGTTGGCCTGCTCACGCTCCTTGTTCTTCATGGCTTTCACTGCGAGTGCCTTTGCTCTGGGAGCTTCCTATTATCTCGAATACGCGGTGGGTCTGACGCCGTGCAGCTTGTGCCTGGTGCAGCGGCTGTTCCTCACCTTGCTGTGCGTTTGCTGTGGTCTGGCGGCGGTGCATGGCCCCAAGCGTGTCGGTCTTTGGCTTTACTGGTTGTTTGCGCTGGGCGCGAGTGTGGGTGGCACCACGGCGGCCTGGCGGCAGGTATTGATCCAGAGTGATCCAGTGCTGCAATCGGTCCAATGTGCTCCGAGCTCCGAAGCGCTGTTCAGCGCATTGTCGTGGATCTGCGCATTGCAGAAACTGTTTAAAGGCGGCAATGACTGCGCGCAAATCTCCTGGACGTTGTTTGACCTGACGATCCCGGAATGGAGCCTGTTGTTCTTTGTCGCGGTGTCAATTCTTGCGGTATATCAATTATTGCGATTGGTCTGGAGTGCTCTGCAACGGCCGCTCAGCGGCGAAGCGTCGCACCGGGAGCTGCTGCGGGATTAAACACTTGTATGAACTTTATCTCCTGCGTACCTTGAAGCCATAGGCGTGCGGGCATAATCTGGCCCGCACGTGTCATTGGATTTATGTTGCTCGATGACACTCTGCCCGACCGTCCCCCATGCTAAAACCTAAAGCGGGACACGGGCGTAGAGCAGCATGACCCACAAGGGAAGAGAGATCGCCATGCTCGAAAGTTGTCAGAATGCTCAGGAACGTTGGGGTGGAGTTCATCTGCTGATCGACCGCTGGCTCCAGGAACGCAAGGAGCTGATCGATGCCTACGATAATCTCGGCGCGGAGCCTCAGACGCTGTCCGAGAGCCGCAAGCCCTTGCAGGAATTCTGCGGCGTGCTGGTTGATTACGTATCGGCGGGGCACTTCGAAATCTATGAACAGCTGACGGGCGAAGCCAAGGCGTTCAACGACAAGCGCGGTCTGGAACTCGCCGAGACGATCTACCCGCGCATCGATGTGATCACCGAAAAGCTACTCGCGTTCAACGACCTTTGCGATGAAGGCAAGTGCGTTGTCGAGAAATTCAAAGAGCTCGGCGGCCTGCTTCACGAGCGCTTCGAGCTGGAAGACTGCCTGATTGAAGTGCTGCACACGGCGCACAAGGAAGAAGATTCAGTTCAGGCCTGATCGGCTTTGCTCAATAAGAAACGGTGCGCCTCAAGCGCACCGTTTTTTTATGCCTGATCAACTCGTCGCGCCGCGCAATTCGACTTCAAATACCAGCGGCGTGAAGGGCGCGATCAGGTCCCCGGCACCATCGGCGCCATAAGCCTGATCCGAGGGAATCACCAGTCGCCATTTCGCCCCCACCGGCATGTTTTGCAGTGCAGTGCGCCAACCGGCAATCACACTGTCGAGGTTGAACCATTGCGGCTGACTGTTCTGATCGAACACGGTGCCGTCCGGCAAACGACCGATATACAGCACCTGCACTTTTCCATCGGGCCCGGCCTTGGTGCCCGTGCCAGGGGCAAGCTCGGTCAGCAGGATGCCGTCAGCCAGTTCCTTTACTCCCGGTTTGGCTTTTTCCGCGGTGAGGAAACGTTGTTCGTTTTCCATTGCGGCGTCGCTCGAAGGCTGCGCGTTGTGTTCGGCATTTTGCGATTCGTGATCGGCCAGAATCTGTTCGATCCGCGCTTCGCTCAGGGCCAGCGGCTTGCCTTGATAAGCCTGCTGCAAGCCATCAATCAGGGCCTGAATCTGCAGTTGCGGGACTTCCTGGCGCAACCGTTCACCGAGACTGGCACCCAGGCTGTAGGCAAGATCATGAGCGTCGTTCGCGGTGGTTTTTTCATCGGCGTGGGCGCTGGAAAAAATCATGCAGAGGGATAAAAAAAGGTAGCGCGACATGGGCACTCTCCGTCCTGAGATGCGGTGGATTATGCCAGCGCGAACGTCTGCATCGGTGAACTGCTTTTGGCTGCGGGCATAACATTTTTACCTCGGTGCAACGCAACGCAATTGATACTGTCAAGATGACCTAGCGGCGGTAGCAGCAGAGGTCTAGTATGAGCCGCACTCACGTCAGCCAGGAGGTAAACCATGTCGGCCACCAAGAAGCCTGTAAATACTCCGTTGCACTTACTCCAACAACTCTCGGGCAGCTTGCTCGAGCATTTGGAAAACGCTTGCTCGCAAGCCTTGGCTGATGCTGAAAAACTGCTCGCCAAACTCGAAAAGCAACGCGGCAAGGCGCAAGAAAAACTGCACAAATCCCGCACCAAATTGCAGGACGCAGCTGCCGCCGGCAAAGCCAAGGCGCAGACCAAAGCCAAAGGCTCCGTGAAAGAACTTGAAGAACTGCTTGATGCCTTGAAGGATCGTCAGTCCGATACCCGCAGCTACATTCTGCAACTCAAGCGCGATGCCCAGGAAAGCCTGAAACTGGCCCAGGGTGTGGGCCGTGTGCAAGAAGCGGTGGGCAAGGTGTTGACCTCCCGTGCGGCCAAACCTGCTTCGGCACCGGCGAAGAAAGCCGCAGCCAAACCCGCTGTTGCCAAAGCCCCGGCTAAAACCGCTGCAGCCAAACCCGCGGCGAAAGCTGCCGCAAAACCGGCTGCCAAAACGCCAGTGAAAGCCGCGGCGAAACCTGCTGCAAAACCTGCGGCGAAAAAACCAGCCTCGGCGAGCGCTGCGAAACCAGCGGCTAAAACCACCGCTGCGAAACCAGCTGCGCGCAGAACGGCTGCTGCCAAACCCGCCGCGACCAAAGCTGCTCCAGCGAAAACCGCAGCCGCTAAGCCGGCTGCCAAGGTCGCAGTGAAACCTGCTGCTAAAACTGCCGCTGCGAAACCTGCAGCCAAGTCTGCCGCCAAACCTGTTGCTGCTAAAACAGCAGTAAAACCAGCGGCCAAAGTTGCCGCAAAACCGGCCGCCAAGCCAGCTGCGAAACCAGCAGTGAAAGCCGCCGCCAAACCGGCAGCCAAGCCAGCCGCGAAACCAGCTACCGCCGCTAAACCGGCAACTGCCGCAGCCAAGCCTGCAGCTGCTAAACCTGCAGCCAAGCCAGCCGCAAAACCTGCCGCTAAAAAACCAGTGGCCGCCAAGCCAGCCGCTGCCAAACCGGCTACCGCGCAAGCTGCCAAGCCTGCCGCACCGGCAACCCCGGCTGCGCCAGCTGCACCTGCCGCCACTACCTCGACCACTTCGACTGCGCCATCGCCAGCCGCTGCGTCGAGCATCAGCAGCAACCCGACCAGCGCTTCCTAAGTGCTGCTCGCCGCGACGCGCAGCACTTGCAGCGCGTCGTGGTTCAGGTTGGCCGCCGAGCCAGCCAGCGCTTCCAGCCAGCCAACTGATCCCGCTCCGCTGCGCCCCCACACCTGAGCAATGCCCTCCAGCCGCGACAGCAACGTACGCTCGGCTTCCAGCTCCAGCGCTTTGACTTGTTCGCGCATGCCCTTCAACACCCCATCATCCACAGCCCGCGCCTTCCATTGCATGCGCAGGGTTCGCAGCGGCTGCACAACCTCGATATCCCAAGGCCCGGTCAGCGCCTGAAGCTGCTCCACACGCTTTTCATCGCAAATCGCGCCGCGTTGCTCCAGCCACAAACCGCACAGCAACAGGCACACATTGACCCCCGCCGTTTGCAGTTGCAGACAAGCGTCTTCCACGCCCGGACGGGCGTAGGTGGCAAGGGAAAAGCTCCACAGGTCAGAGGACATCGTGCTACTCGCGCTAGTTGTGAGCGAAGCTGGTAGACTCCGCCGCCATTATGATCCGACTTCAGAACCTGACTTTACAGCGTGGCCCGCAACGTCTGCTAGAAGACGCCGAGCTGACCCTGCACGCCGGCCACAAAGCTGGCCTCATCGGCGCCAACGGTGCCGGCAAATCCAGCCTGTTTGCCTTGCTGCGCGGCGAATTGCACCCGGACTCGGGCGATTGCCTGCTGCCGGCCGACTGGCGGATCGCGCACATGCGCCAGGAGGTCGACACGCTTGAGCGCCTGGCAGTCGACTATGTGCTCGATGGCGACCTGCGTCTACGCGAGGTGCAACGTGATCTCGCCGTGGCCGAAGAGGCGCACGACGGCGTTGCCCTGGCGCGTCTGCACGTCGAACTCGACAGCGCCGACGGCTACACTGCCGACGCCCGCGCCCGCAAGTTGCTGGCCGGTCTGGGCTTTACCAACGAACAGATGGATCGTCAGGTCGGAGATTTCTCCGGTGGCTGGCGGATGCGTCTGAATCTGGCGCAGGCATTGATGTGCCCGTCGGACCTGTTGCTGCTCGACGAACCGACCAACCACTTGGACCTCGACGCCATCATCTGGCTCGAGGACTGGCTGAAAAGTTACGCCGGCACCTTGCTGCTGATTTCCCACGACCGCGACTTCCTCGACGAAGTCGTCGACCATGTGGCCCATGTCGATCAGCGCAAAATCACTTTGTATCGCGGCGGCTACACCGCGTTCGAACGTGCCCGTGCCGAACGTCTGGCCCAGCAGCAACAGGCCTACGAGAAGCAGCAGGCGCAGCGTGCGCACATGGAAAGCTACATCGCCCGCTTCAAGGCGCAAGCGACCAAGGCCCGTCAGGCACAAAGCCGTATCAAGGCACTGGAACGCATGGAAGAGCTGTCGGCGGCTCACGTTGATTCGCCGTTCGACTTCGTGTTCCGCGAGTCGACCAAGATCTCCAGCACGCTGATCGATCTGTCCGATGCGAACCTGGGCTACGGCGACCGAACCGTGCTGGAGAAGGTCAAACTGCAACTGACCCCCGGCGCGCGGATCGGTTTGCTCGGCCCTAACGGCGCGGGTAAATCGACACTGATCAAGAACCTCGCCGGCGAGCTCGAACCGCTGTCCGGGCGCCTGACCCGTGGCGAAAACACCGTGGTCGGTTACTTCGCCCAGCATCAACTCGACTCGCTGGACGCCAAGGCCAGCCCGTTGCTGCATTTGCAGCGTCTGGCGCCCACTGAGCGTGAGCAAGCGTTGCGCGACTTCCTCGGCGGTTTCGACTTCCGCGGTGCGCGGCTCGATGAGCCTGTGCTGAATTTCTCCGGTGGCGAGAAGGCGCGTCTGGCCCTGGCGCTGATCGCCTGGGAACGGCCGAACCTGTTGCTGCTCGATGAACCGACCAACCACCTCGACCTGGAAATGCGCCTGGCGCTGACCATGGCGCTGCAGGAATTCAGCGGCGCGGTGCTGGTGGTCTCTCACGATCGGCACTTGCTCAAGAGCACCACCGACAACTTCTACCTGGTGGCCGATGGCAAGGTTGAAGAGTTCGATGGCGACCTCGAAGACTATGCCCGTTGGCTGGTGGAATACCGTCAGCGCAATGCGCCGGTCAGTAATACTCCGGTGAACCCGGACAAGACTGACAAGAAAGCCCAGCGTCAAGCTGCGGCTGCGTTGCGTCAGCAACTGGCGCCGCACAAGCGCGAGGCCGACAAGCTCGAAGCCGAATTGGGCAAGCTCCACGAGAAGCTGGCCAAGGTTGACGCCAGCCTCGGCGACAGCGACATCTACGAGCCGGCGCGCAAGAACGATTTGCGTGATCTGCTGGCCGAGCAAGCGAAATTGAAAGTGCGCGAAGGCGAGCTGGAAGAGGCGTGGATGGAAGCGCTGGAGACGCTGGAAAGCATGCAGGCGGAGCTGGAGGCGCTGTCCTGATGGAAGCGTTCAAGCTGCCGCTGCCGGCGATGTGGGTCGAGCCGATCTGGCTCGGCGTGCAGATTCTGCTCATCCTGCTGGCCGGTTACCTGGCCCAGCGCTTCGTGGCCAAATGTCTGACCCGTCTGGGCGAACGCTATCCGTTTCCGCCACAACTGCTGATGCCACTGCGTGGCGTGTTGCGCTGGCTGATCATGGGCAGTGCGGTGATCTTTGTGCTGCAACGCCTCGGCGTGTCGGCCACGGTGTTGTGGACGGCGCTGTCGGGTTTCGTTGCAGTGGCGGCGGTGGCGTTTTTCGCCATGTGGAGCGTGCTCTCGAACCTGCTCTGCGCGATTCTGATTTTCACCGTTGGCCCGTTTCGGTTGGGCGATGTGGTCGAACTGGTCGACACCACCGACAAGCCTGGGGTCAAAGGCCGGGTGGTGGCGATCAATCTGCTCTACACCACGTTGATCGAGGCCGAGGAGTTGGGCACCGGTAGCGCGATGGTGCAGGTGCCGAACAGCTTGTTCTTCCAGCGATCAGTGCGGCGTTGGCGGGGGACTGATGTGTTTCCTTCGAGCGGATTCGAGAAGTAACTTTTAAAGCAGGATCCTTTATTTTGGGTTTTCTGTAGTCCCCTTTTCCTACAAAAAATCGATAGTCAGCGGCGCCAAGTCGAATTAGCTTAGTCGTTCGTCACGAGTCAGAGTTGAGGTGTGCGATGGAGCTTGAAACTTGGCTGGCATTCTTTGCCGCCTGCTGGTTGATCAGTCTTACGCCCGGCGCGGGTGCTATCGCGTCGATGTCCAGTGGTCTGCAATACGGTTTCTGGCGTGGTTACTGGAACGCGCTGGGGTTGCAATTGGGGCTGGCCCTGCAAATCGCAATTGTCGGCGCCGGTGTCGGCGCGATCCTCGCGGCTTCCGCTACAGCCTTCTATGCAATCAAATGGTTCGGCGTTGGCTATCTCGTCTACCTGGGGATCAAGCAATGGCGCGCACTGCCCAGCGACATGAGCGATGACGCGGCCATTCGCCCAATGGGCAAGCCACTGGTTCTGATCTTCCGTGGTTTCCTGGTCAACATGGGCAATCCCAAAGCACTGGTGTTCATGCTGGCGGTGCTACCGCAGTTCATCAATCCCCATGCGCCGCTGCTTATTCAGTATCTGGTGATCGGCGCGACAATGGTGTTTGTCGACCTGATTGTCATGGCCGCCTACACCGGTCTGGCGTCCAAGGTCTTGCGCCTGTTGCGTACGCCCAAGCAGCAAAAACGCATGAACCGCACGTTTGCCGGGTTGTTCATTGGCGCCGCAGCGTTTATGGCGACGTTGCGCAAAGCGGCGGTCTAAACCGCAAGACACAAAAAAGGCGACCCTGTGGGGTCGCCTTTTTTATTGCTCTGTCTGGCACTGACTTGCGCCGAGGGGTAAATCCTCTCGCCACAGGTCATCCCATGAATCAGCGCAAAATCACTGGCGCCGTATCGCGCGGCAGATTGTTGCGCTGCTGCGCCTCGCGCGGCTGCTCGTAACCACCGCCACCGAGCTGTTGGCTCAGTTGCCCGGCCACGTCTTCGCCCAGCGCCTTCGACACCTCGCGCACCACCCGTGGGCGATTCAGCGAGATCTTGATGTCGCGGCCGTTCACCAGTTTGGTGTCTTGCGCTTCACCCATCGCCGTGAAGGCCGAAGTGATCTCGAAGGTCTTGGTGTTGATCAGGCTGAAATCCGCCACCAACGTCAGGCCCAGTACCGCTGAATAGCTGTCGGTGTGCGCCAGCTCGTTCATGTCCTGGGTGAAGTCGATGTCCGACACGGTGCCGAACAGCACATAGTCGGCACCCTTGAAGTTGCCGGCCTTGATCCGCTTGATCACGTCGTAAATGTCACCCTTGGATGACGCGGTGTACGGCGTGCCCTGCACCAGCTGGAACATGCCGGTACGCAGGATTTCACCCTTGATGTCGCCGGTGAACTTGCGCAGCTCGGTCTGCTCGATGTAGCTGGTGGTGGCTTCGATCTCGTTATAGCTCGAAGAACCACTGGCACTGTAGTAACCCTCACGATAGTTGCTCTGCGCCGAAACGATGTGGATGTATTGCTCCACACGTTCCTGATACGCCAGATCCGTCACCGCGACTTTCGGGGCCGCTTGCGCGCCAAACGCGCAAGCCAGGGCCATGATGCCAATCCATGTGCGCATCGATTAACGCTCCGTGGTTTTGCGGATCTCTTTTTCGTCCATCCACTCGGCCAGACCGCTTTCAACGTCGATCAATTGCAGGCTGAATTTGTAGAAGACGTCCTTGTAATCGCTGCTGCGCTTGACGATGGAGCTGATCGAGCCTTCGATGCGGTACTTGGCAGCCACCATGTTGCCGGTCTTGGCCACGGTGCTCTTCTTGTACAGACCGCTCTGGTTTTGCAGCTTGAGCTGGTCAACCTGGCTCTGCATCGCGTTGTTGTCGCTGGCGAAGCGGGCAACGCCGGTCTTCATCAGCTGGGTCTTGATGCTGGTGGTGATTTCGCGGGTATCGATGTACTCGCTGGTCTTGTTCTTCACGTCGTAGACCTGAACCACCGGACGACCCTGCAGAATGCCGGACTGAGCCAGCGAGCGGGTCATCGACTCGGCGATCATCTGCAGGTCGGTCGAACCGAATTCGTTGGTGACGGTTTCAACAGCCTTGGTGTCGCCGTAGCTGATGTTCTTGCTGCCCAGGGTCGGCGAGGTGTTGGCGCAACCGGAGGCCAGCAGGGCGATAACGGCGATGCAGGAAAAGCGAACAAACATGTCAGTGCTCTCTAAAACAGGAATAGGGTGGCGGGCTTAAGGCGTCTTGATTTCCAGACGGAAGTCCACGGCTTTAGGCGTTGGGGCGATCGCCTGAATGAAGCTGGTCTGGGCGCCATACATCATTTGGCTTTTCCAGACTTCTTCTTCAGCAACCGGGAAACCTTCCGCGCCGAGCCAGGCGAAGCGGTAGTAGAAAATCTTGTTGCTGTTGAGGGTGTTGCTCAACTGCACGTTGACGGTCATGAAGCCGTTTTCGCGGGCGACGCGCATGGCGCCGACCACGATGTGTTTCTGCGGGCCCATGGCCACGACTTTGCTCGCGGCGCTGCCCGGCTCTGGAGGTGGCGGGGTGGCGCAGCCGCTGGCCAGCAAGGCGAGGGCGGCGACGGCGATGAGTTTGAAGCGCATGTAAAGACTCCGTTCTTAAGGTTGTTTGAGGCTGGCGACGTTGGTCGCACGGGCGCTCGGGATCACGTGGGCGGCGAGACCTCCAGCGAACACCTGATTGCCTACGGCGCGCAGACTGATCACCTGATAACGCTGATCGACGGTGACCCTGACCACGGATCCGCCCACGGCGCTCGGCAGAGTCACTTGGTGTTCACCTTTCTTCAAGCGCAGACGCACCACTTGGGTGTTGTCTGGCAGGGTGCGCCACGTACGGGTATCGGCACCTTCGAGCACGGCTGAAGAAATACCTACTGCCAGACCCGCCAGTGGGTTGGTTTCGTTGATCTGCTTCTGCGCGACACCTTTGGTGATTGCGCGCACGGTGGTGCGCAGGATGATGCCGGGCATGTCATCACGCAGGGCACGACGGGACATGGCGGTGGTGCTGTTGAGCGCAGTCAGGTTGACTTGCTGGCCATCGACACCGATCTGCGCGAACGGCGCGGTAGAGGTGTCGGCCTTGATGATCGGGAACGACAGCGGTGTGATCACCACGTTGTTGGAGATCGGCAATGGCAGTGGCACGCGGATCGAATCGCGTGCTGGCGCCAGACCGCTTTGCACCACGATCAGGATGTCGCTGTCATCGCTTTTGCCCGGCTTGTCGAGGTTGACCAGTGCCTGTTCCAGCAGCGGCGTGTTCGGGCGCAGTTCGACAGCCTTGCGGTAGCCCGGTGCAGCCAGGTCTTTCTCGCCCAGGGCTTCGTAGACGAAACCGGCCAGATAATGGCTGAACGCGCTCTGGTAGCTGTTTTTCAGGCTGACCACGTCCGGTGCGTCGAGGCTGGCGACCGGGTAGCCTTGCAGATCCTTGTACTGAGTCTTGATGCCTTCTTTCTCGGCCTCTTCCTCGCTTTTGAGGTATTCCTTGTCGCGCAGGTCGGCGATCACCGCTTCACGTTCGTGGGTCTTCTTGATCGCAGTGCGAGCGCCGTCGAAGTCGTTGACCGCCAGTAGGTTCAGGGCCATCTGCGTGGTCAGCATGACTTTTTCATAGTCGTAGCCTTCGTAGCGGCGGACCTTGTCGTTGACCACGAAGCTGCCGAACTGGGCGAGGTATTTGCCGGTATCGAGCTTGACCGAATCCTCCCACTGCCCGACGACCTTATCAGCGCTGGACCAGGCATTCTGGCTGCCGGACAGATCGCCCTTGGCGCGGAGCAACTCACCTTTCTCGAAGTAATAGAGCAGGTCTTTGTCGGGGCTGGTGTTGTTCTTTTCCAGCAGGGTCAGCGCGGCGTCGACATTGCCGGAAGCCAGTTGCTGGTTGGTTTGTGCCAGTTCGGAATCGTAATTGCGAAACGCCGAACAGCCGGACAGCAGAGTGACGGCGCTGAGGGCGATCAGAGTAGGGGCGCGGAATGCCATAGGGGTACTTCTTCCCTGAATTACTGCAGCCACGTGTGCGGGTCGGGCTGCTGGGACCGTTTGGCGGAGGCGCTGGCCTCCTGCCAATTCCTCATAACCAGAGGAGCTTTAATGCCGCTTCGCGATAGCGAGGGCGCGGCATTATAAGCAACCAATGATGGCTATGTAATAGCTTTTTAATTGCGCACCGGTTGGTATGGGCCATCATCCGCTCCGAAGCCACAGTGGTGCGCGTTGAACGAATTCTAAGCGTGCGAAATGCCAAAGATCTGTCAGGTAATCCTGCTAGTAGGATCAGAAACTCAGACAACGCTTGAGTGAATCGTCGTCGAAGTGAACAATATGTAACTTCGTATTTCCATTTGAGAATCATTCATGACTGCCTCGTCCCGCTTCCTGGCTTGGCTGGTGTTTCCGTTGTTCGCCCTGAGCAGCTTCAACCTGCTGGCCGACACCGTGGAAGGCGCGCCGCAAGCGCTGCACCTGCTTGATTACATCAGCGCTGACTACCCGCCAACGGTAGCCGCGGGCAAAGTCATGGATGACTCCGAATACCGCGAACAGCTGGAATTCACCCAAGCGCTGCAAGGCTTGATCGCCAACCTGCCGGCCAAACCCGAGAAAGCTGCGCTGGAGCAGGGCGTCGATGCGTTGCATGCAGCCATTACCGCCAAGCAGGACGGCGCCGAAGTGGCCCGTCAGGCGCGGCAACTGGGGGCGAAACTGGCGGTGGCGTATGAAGTGAGCCAGGCGCCGATCATCACCCCGGACCCAACCCGTGGTGCGCCGCTCTATGCGCAGAATTGCTCGGTGTGCCACGGCGATACAGGCGCCGGTGACGGCCCGGCAGGTCTGGGGCTGACACCGGCGCCCGCCAATTTGCGTGATGCGGCGCGCATGGATCATCTCAGCCTGTACGCGATCTACAGCACGCTGGGCCAAGGCGTCGAAGGCACCGACATGCCGGCGTTTGCCGATCAGCTCGATGATCGCCAGCGTTGGGATCTGGCCACTTACATCGCCGGGTTCAGTGCCGATGCAGCGGCGGCCAAATCCGAAAAGAATTACAACATCGCTGATCTGGCGCGCCAGACACCGACCGAAGTGCAGGCCGCCGAAGGCGCGCAAGCCGCCGCGACCTTCCGCGCTCAGCGTGCGCAGCCGCCGCAGGTCAAACGTGGCCCGGCGCAGTTGCTCGACTACACCGCTGCGACGCTGGACAAGAGCCTCGCGGCCTACCGCGCGGGTGAGCACGATCAGGCCTACGACCTGTCGGTGGCGGCGTATCTGGAAGGGTTCGAGCTGGTCGAGAGTTCGCTGGATAACGTCGACGCCAACGTACGCAAGGACACCGAAAAATCCCTGATGGCCTATCGGCAGTCGTTGCAGGATGGCTTGCCGGTCGCGCAGGCCGAGCAGCGTCTGGACGCCGCCAAGGCGAAGCTGAAAGAGTCCGCCGGGTTGCTCGGCAGCGACGGTTTGAGCTGGTCGCTGAGCTACATCTCCGGCCTGCTGATTCTGCTGCGCGAAGGTCTGGAAGCGATTCTGGTGCTGGCGGCGATCCTCGCGTTCCTGCGCAACACCGGTCAGCAGTCGGCCGTGCGCAGCGTCAACGTCGGTTGGGGTTTGGCGTTGCTGGCCGGTCTCGGTACCTGGGCGCTGGCGGCGTATGTGATCGACGTCAGCGGCTCGCAGCGCGAATTGCTCGAAGGCGCCACGGCGCTGTTCGCCAGCGTGATGGTGCTGTGGCTCGGCGTGTGGATGCACGACCGTCGGCACGCGGCAGCCTGGCAGGATTACATCAAAAGCAGTCTGGTCGGCGGTGGCGGGCGTTTCGGCTTTGCGATCCTGGCGTTCTTTTCGGTGTATCGCGAGCTGTTCGAAGTGATCCTGTTCTACGAAACCCTCTGGCTGCAGGCTGGCCCCGCCGGGCATGACGCCGTGCTGGCCGGTGGCGCGACTGCACTGGTGCTGCTGGTCGGGCTCGCATGGGTGATCTTGCGCGGTTCGGCGAAACTGCCGCTGACGCTGTTCTTCAGCATCAACGCCGCGCTGCTGTGTGCGTTGTCGGTGGTGTTTGCCGGGCATGGTGTCAAGGCGCTGCAGGAAGCCGGGATCTTCGGTACGCGGCCAGTGCCGTTTTTCGATTTCGATTGGCTGGGGATTCACGCCGATGCGTATTCGCTGGCGGCACAGGCGGTGGCGATTCTGGCGATTGTTGTGTTGTATGGGCGTAGTTGGGTGGCGGAGAAGAAGCGGGTTTCTGCTGCTTGATTGTGTGATCCTGAAAAGATCGCAGCCTGCGGCAGCGCCTACAGGGGGATAGAGGTGATCACACTATTTGTGACCCACCGAAAACCCTGTCGGCGCTGCCGAAGGCTGCGATCTTTTGCTTTTAAGAGGTAAACAAAATGCGTGTATGGATCGATGCCGACGCCTGTCCGCGGGCGGCAAAGGATCTGGTGGTGAAGTTTGCCCTCAAGCGACAGTACGAAGTGGTGCTGGTGGCCGGGCAGCCGCAGACCAAGCCGGGGCTGGCCATCGTCAAGTTGATTGTGGTGCCGAGCGGCCCGGACGCGGCGGACGATTATCTGGTCGAGCACGCGGTGCCCGGTGAGCTGGTGATATGCAGCGATATTCCGCTGGCCGATCGGCTCGTGAAGAAGGGCGTGGCAGCGCTGGATCCGCGTGGCAAGGAGTTCGACGAGAAGAACATGGGTGACCGGTTGGCGGTGCGCAACCTGTTCACCGATCTGCGCGAGCAGGGCCAAATGAGCGGCGGCCCTGCGCCATTCGGCGATCGCGAGAAGCAGGCGTTTGCCAATGCGCTGGACCGCATCCTGACTCGCCTTGCTCGCAAACCCTGACTCTGCACAAATCCAATGTGGGAGCGGGCCTGCTCGCGAAGGCGTTGTATCAGACAACATTGAGTTGAATGACACACCGCTTTCGCGAGCAAGCTCGCTCCCACATTTGGTTTTTTGTGCTGCCGGGGTATCAGGCGTCGTTCTCGTGGGTCAGTTCGAGCACACGGTCGACCAGTTTGTTGATCCCCGAGGCCGCTTCGCTGATGTTCTGCGCCAGCATGTACGCCGGAGTCGTCACCAGTTTGCGCGCCTTGTCTTCGATGATGTCGGTCACGGCGCAGTCTTCGTGGGTGGCGCCCATCTTGTTCATCGCCGTGGCGGTGTCGGCATCGTTGCCGATGGTGCAGGTTACGCCCGGGCCGTAGATTTTTGCCGCGAGTGCCGGCGAGATGCAGATCAGCCCCACCGGTTTGCCCGCTTCGGCAAATGCCTCGGCCAAGGCCAGCACGTCCGGCTGCACAGTGCAGCCGGCGCCTTCGATGGCGAAATTCGAGAGGTTCTTCGCCGCGCCAAAACCGCCGGGCACGATCAGCGCATCGAAGTCTTCGACGTCGGCTTCGCGGATGTCCTTGATATTGCCGCGAGCAATGCGCGCCGATTCCACCAGCACGTTGCGCGACTCGGGCATTTCCTCGCCAGTCAGGTGATTGATCACGTGCAATTGCGAGATGTTCGGGGCGAAACACTGCACCTGCGCGCCGCGTTGATCGAGGCGCAGCAGGGTAATGACGCTTTCATGGATCTCGGCGCCGTCGTAAACGCCACTGCCGGACAGGATCACTGCGACTTTTTTGCTCATGGTTTTCTCTCCAGATTCATAGCGCTAAATGTCCACTAATTTATCGCGGGTTGCCATAGGGTTCATGGGCGGCGACCCTTGGGATCAGCCTCAAGACTCACGCCGTCCAAGTATCGGACACAGCATGCACAGAGCGCTTTCTACATGGATCGCAACGACGGCGGGGTGTTCATTATTTGAGTAGACTGTTCGGCTCGCGCCAGGAAGAGGGCGACGATGAACTGATGATTTTCGGGAGGAACCACACTGCTGTGCGCAGTGTGGGATGGCGGGCGCCACCCGCCAGCGAGTTACTCGGCTGGCGTCTTGGGTTCAGCGGGATTGGCCAGTTCGACTTGCTGCAACTGCGCGGCTTTTGCGGCTTGCTCGTCGGCGTAGATCTTCCTCGCCAGACGGGCATTCTTGAAGCGGCGACGCAGCCACAGGCCAACACCCAGTACCAGTAGGGCGCCGAGGACCCACAGTTCGTATTTTTTGATGCTGCCAAGCATGCCTTCCAGCACTGCGCCGAAATGGTAAGCCGCAGCCGCCAGCGCGGTGGCCCAGATGGCTGCGCCGATGCCGTTCAGCAGCAGATAACGCCCCGGTGGATAACCCGACAGGCCGATCGCCACGGGCATCACCGTGCGCAAGCCATACACGAAGCGGAAGCTCAGGACCCAGATGTCAGGATGCTTACGAATGTGCTCCAGCGCCCGATCGCCCATCAATTGCCAGCGCGGTTTGCGCGCGAGTAATTTGCGCCCGTGCTTGCGCCCCAGGAAGTACCACAGCTGATCACCGGCATAACTGCCGCAGAACGCCACGACGACCACAATATTGATGTCCATGTAGCCACGGAACGCAAGGAAGCCCGCGAGCACCAGAATGGTTTCGCCTTCGAAGAACGTCCCGAGAAACAGGGCAAAGTAGCCAAAGTCATGCAGAAATTGTTGGAGCATTGTCTGGGTGCTGGCGAAATGAACGCGCAGCCTAACCCTTCGGGCACATTCATGAAAGTGTCCAAATGTGTCTCGACGTGAACTATTCCTGCACTGACAATGGAATGCGGCTACATGTCACGGTGCACGCACAACTGTCATCTGTTCGTCATAATGGCCGTCTATAACTGTCACGCTCGCCCGTTTGCGCGGGCTCAGGAGTCCGCCGTGAGCTTTACCCCCGCCAATCGTCTGTTCCCTGCAACCCGCCTGCGTCGCAACCGTCGTGATGATTTTTCGCGTCGGCTGGTGCGGGAAAATGTGCTGACGGTCGATGACCTGATCCTGCCGGTGTTCGTGCTCGACGGTGAAAACCGCCGCGAAGCCGTGGCGTCGATGCCGGGCGTAGAGCGGTTGACGATTGATCTGCTGCTGGAAGAAGCTGCCAAATGGGTCGAGTTGGGGATTCCGGCGCTGGCCTTGTTCCCGGTGACGCCACCGGAACTGAAATCTCTCGACGCTGCGCAAGCCTGGAACCCGCAGGGCATTGCCCAGCGCGCGACCCGCGCTCTGCGGGATCGATTTCCCGAGCTGGGCGTGATCACCGACGTCGCCCTCGATCCGTTCACCACCCACGGTCAGGACGGCATCCTCGACGAAGACGGCTATGTGCAGAACGACATCACTGTCGATGCGCTGGTCAGGCAAGCACTGTCCCATGCCGAAGCCGGCGCGCAGGTTGTCGCGCCATCGGACATGATGGACGGGCGCATCCAGGCGATTCGTGAAGCGCTGGAAATTGCCGGTCACGTCAACGTGCGCATCATGGCCTACTCGGCCAAGTACGCCAGCGCCTATTACGGCCCGTTCCGCGACGCCGTGGGTTCGGCCGCGAACCTGGGCAAGGCGAACAAGGCCTCCTATCAGATGGACCCGGCCAACAGTGACGAAGCGCTGCACGAAGTCGGTGCGGACTTGTCTGAAGGCGCGGACATGGTCATGGTCAAGCCGGGCATGCCGTACCTGGACATTCTTTTCCGGGTAAAAGATGCCTTCAAGGTGCCGACCTTCGTCTATCAGGTCAGTGGCGAATACGCCATGCACATGGCGGCGATCCAGAATGGCTGGTTGAGCGAAGCGGTGATTCTCGAATCACTGACCGCCTTTAAACGTGCTGGCGCTGATGGCATCCTGACTTACTTTGCTGTCCGTGCCGCTCAATTGTTACGAGAGCAGAAATAGCCCTCCCAGGAACATTCCATGAATACCGAAGGACTCACTGAAGTTGCCGTAAAAGAAGCTCAGCCGGTGGTCGAACAAATCACCGAAACCCCGCCGGAACTGGAGCCAGCGCCACCCGCGCCGGTCACCGAAACCGCTGCGGCGGTGCCGGCGATCGCCATTCCCGGCCTGGATGACAGCAGCCTGTACATCCACCGTGAGCTCTCGCAATTGCAGTTCAACATCCGCGTGCTCGAACAGGCGCTGGACGAGTCCTATCCGTTGCTCGAGCGGCTGAAGTTCCTGCTGATCTTCTCCAGCAACCTCGACGAATTCTTCGAAATTCGCGTCGCCGGCCTCAAGAAGCAAATCACCTTCGCCCGCGAACAGGCCGGTGCCGATGGCTTGCAGCCGCATCAAGCCTTGGCTCGCATCAGCGAATTGGTGCACGGCCATGTTGATCGCCAATACGCGATCCTCAACGACATTCTTTTGCCGGAGCTTGAAAAGCATCAGGTCCGTTTCATCCGTCGCCGCAACTGGACGACCAAGATCAAGACCTGGGTGCGCCGTTATTTCCGCGACGAGATCGCGCCGATCATCACCCCGATCGGCCTCGACCCGACGCACCCGTTCCCGTTGCTGGTGAACAAGAGCCTGAACTTCATCGTCGAACTGGAGGGCATCGACGCCTTCGGCCGTGATTCCGGTCTGGCGATCATCCCGGCGCCGCGTTTGCTGCCGCGCATCATCAAAGTGCCGGAAGAAGTCGGCGGCGCTGGCGACAACTATGTGTTCCTCTCGTCGATGATCCACGCTCACGCCGATGACCTGTTCCAAGGCATGAAGGTCAAGGGCTGCTACCAGTTCCGTCTGACTCGAAACGCTGACCTGGCACTCGATTCCGAAGACGTCGAAGACCTGGCGCGCGCGCTGCGTGGCGAGCTGTTCTCGCGTCGTTACGGCGACGCGGTGCGTCTGGAAGTGGCCGACACCTGCCCGAAACACCTGTCGGATTACCTGCTCAAGCAGTTCAACCTGAGCGAGACCGAGTTGTATCAGGTCAATGGCCCGGTCAACCTGACGCGTCTGTTCAGCATCACCGGCCTGGACAGCCATCCGGAGCTGCAATACACGCCATTCACTCCGCAGATCCCGAAACTGCTGCAGAACAGCGAGAACATTTTCAGTGTGGTCAGCAAGCAGGACATCCTGTTGCTGCACCCCTTCGAGTCGTTTACTCCGGTGGTCGACCTGCTGCGTCAGGCCGCGAAAGACCCGCACGTTCTGGCTGTGCGTCAGACCCTGTATCGCTCCGGCGCCAACTCGGAAATCGTCGATGCGCTGGTGGATGCCGCGCGTAACGGCAAGGAAGTGACGGCGGTCATCGAGCTGCGCGCACGCTTCGACGAAGAGTCCAACCTGCAACTGGCCAGCCGTCTGCAAGCGGCCGGTGCGGTGGTGATCTACGGCGTGGTCGGCTTCAAGACCCACGCCAAAATGATGTTGATCCTGCGCCGTGAGCAGGGCGAGATTGTGCGTTACGCGCATTTGGGTACCGGTAACTACCACGCCGGCAACGCCAAGCTCTACACCGACTACAGTCTGCTGACCTCCGACGACGCCTTGTGCGAAGACGTCGGCAAACTGTTCAGCCAGTTGATCGGCATGGGCAAGACGTTGCGCATGAAGAAGCTGCTGCACGCGCCGTTCACCCTGAAAAAGGGCATGCTCGACATGATTGCCCGCGAAACCCAGTTCGCTGTCGAAGGCAAACCGGCGCACATCATTGCCAAGTTCAACTCGCTGACCGATCCGAAGATCATCCGCGCGCTGTACAAGGCCAGCCAGTCCGGTGTGCGCATCGATCTGGTGGTGCGTGGCATGTGCTGCCTGCGGCCGGGTATCGCCGGGGTTTCGCACAACATTCACGTGCGCTCGATCATCGGTCGCTTCCTTGAGCACACCCGGGTGTTCTACTTCCTCAATGGCGGCGAGGAGCAGATGTTCCTCTCCAGCGCCGACTGGATGGAGCGCAACCTCGACAAGCGCGTCGAGACTTGCTTCCCGGTGGAAGGCAAGAAGCTGCTGACCCGGGTGAAGAAAGAGCTGGAGCTGTACCTGACCGACAACACCCACAGCTGGAGCCTGCAGTCGGATGGCCGTTACATCCGCAACACGCCAACGGGTAACCAGAACCCGAGGAGTGCGCAGGCGACGTTGTTGGAGCGGTTGGGTAGCCCGATTCTGCCGGTGAGCAGCTGAGGGCTGAAAGTCAAAAGCCCCTCACCCTAACCCTCTCCCCGAGGGAGGGGGGACTGACCGAGCTGAGTGGTCGAGCTACGCCGACCTGAGATATCGAGTCGAACACAGATTTGAAAAGCACGAAGATCGGCCCCCTCTCCCTCGGGAGAGGGTTGGGTGAGGGGCATTGATCTCACGCACACCACTAAATCCCAGCCGAACACCCAATAAAAAAGGCGATCCAGAAGGATCGCCTTTTTTGTCCCAGCCAATTACTCAGTGAACCGTGAGAACAATCCCCACCCGCGTCAGCCAATCAGCCTCAAGCCCGAAATCCGCCTGAGTCAGCTGATTTTCATCCAGCCAGTTCTGCGGAAATTCCACATCAAGGTTATTGCCTTTGGCATGCAGCACCACCTGCGGCATCGTCTGCGTACCACGGATGTGGTGGAACAGGATCGCAAAGCGCAGCAGCACGCAGAGGCGGATCAGCTTGTCGCCGTCGGCACCAAAATCGGCAAACTTGTCCTTGGGGATATTGCGGCGATGGCCGCGCACCAAAAGGGCGAGCATCTGCTGGTCTACGCGGGAGAACCCGGCCAGATCAGAGTGTTCGATCAAATAGGCGCCGTGCTTGTGATAGTGGTAGTGAGCGATGTCGAGGCCGACTTCGTGCACTTTCGCGGCCCAGCCCAGCAGTTCACGCCAGATGCCGTCATCCAGCTCCCAGTCAGCGGCGACTTGATCGAACGCGTGCAAGGCTTTGCGCTCAACCCTGGCCGCTTGTTGCAGGTCAACGTGATAACGCTCCATCAACGAGGTCAGGGTGCGTTCGCGCACGTCTTCGTGATGATGACGGCCAAGCAGGTCGTAGAGCACGCCTTCACGCAGCGCGCCGTCGCAGTGATCCATGCGTTGCAGTTCGAGGGCGTCGAAGATCGCTTCGAGAATCGCCAGGCCTGCCGGGAAAATCGCCCGACGGTCAGGTTTGATGCCATCGAAATCGATTTTGTCGACATCGCCCAGCTTGAACAGTCGGCGTTTGAGCCAGGCCAGGCCTTCGGCATTCACTTCGCCAGTGCCGTGCCCGCCGGCCTTCAGCGCCAGGCCAATGGCACGAATGGTGCCGGAGGAGCCGATGGCTTCATCCCAGGTCAGGCGGTGCAGGGCGTGTTCGATGCTCATGATCTCCAGCCGCGCCGCGGTGTACGCCTGGGCGTAACGGGCCGGGGTGATCTTGCCGTCCTTGAAGTAGCGCTGGGTGAAGCTGACGCAGCCCATTTGCAGGCTTTCACGCAGCAACGGTTCAAAGCGCTGACCGATGATGAATTCGGTACTGCCGCCGCCGATGTCGGCGACCAGACGCTTGCCCGGGGTGTCGGCGAGGGTGTGCGACACACCCAGATAAATCAGCCGCGCTTCTTCGCGGCCGGAGATAACTTCCACCGGATGACCGAGGATTTCTTCGGCGCGATGAATGAATTCAATGCGGTTGCGCGCTTCACGCAGGGCGTTGGTGCCGACGATCCGCACGGCGCCCAGCGGCATACCGTTGATCAGTTGGGCAAAACGCTTGAGGCAATCGAGGCCACGTTGCATCGACTCTTCGTTGAGCTGGCGCTGGTCGTCGATGCCGGCGGCCAGTTGGACTTTCTCGCCGAGGCGCTCAAGGATACGGATTTCGCCGTTCTGCGCCTTGGCCACGACCATGTGAAAGCTGTTGGAGCCCAAGTCGATGGCAGCGATCAGGGACAGATTCTTGGCTTTGGATTGCGGCATGGTCAGGGGGTCTCGGTCGATAACCCCGACATCGTGCCACGATCAACGGCTGACGCCAACGCGCACGGTTCAAACCCTTGATCTGACACAGGAATGCAGGTGACCGCTGCGCGGTCAATCGCGGGCAAGCCCGCTCCCACAGGTTTTGGCGTCGAATGCACAATCGTGTTCCTGCATAGAACCGTGTGGGAGCGGGCTTGCCGCGATGAGGCCTTAAAAGCCCCTGCATCTCTTTTTCAGGCCACCGCTTCAACCGTGCCAATGAAATTCGCCAGCTCCGCCGTTTGCGGATTGGCAAACAACACTTTCGGATCCCCCACTTCATGCACCTTGCCATGGTGCATGAACACCAGTTTGTCCCCAACCTCACGGGCAAAGCGCATCTCGTGGGTGACCATGATCAGCGTCATGCCTTCTTTGGCCAGTTGCCGAACCACGGCGAGCACTTCATTGACCAGTTCCGGGTCCAGCGCCGAAGTGATCTCGTCACACAGCAGCACTTTCGGCGACATCGCCAACGCCCGGGCAATCGCCACGCGTTGCTGCTGCCCGCCGGACAGCCGATCCGGGAACGCATCAAATTTTTCGCCCAGGCCGACACGCTCCAGCATCTTGCGCGCCAGCTCGGCAGCCTTGGCCTTCGGCACTTTTTGCACCACTTGCGGGGCGAGCATGACGTTTTCGCCAACGGTCAGGTGCGGGAACAGGTTGAACTGCTGGAACACCATGCCGACTTTCTGCCGCAAGCTGCGCAGGTCGGCGCGGGCGGCGTCGAGGTATTCGCCATCGACTTCAATCACGCCGTCATTGATCGACTCCAAGCCGTTAAGCGTACGCAGCAGGGTCGATTTGCCCGAGCCGCTGCGGCCGATGATCGCCACGACCTGGCCTTCCTCGACGCTGAGGTCGATGCCTTTGAGGACGTGGTGATCGCCGTAGTATTTATGCAGGGCGGAAATTCTAAGCAGAGGCATGCAGTCTCCTTTCCAGGTAGCGCGCACTGAGGGACAAGGGGTAGCAGAGCAGGAAATAGCCGAGGGCAACGAGGCCGTAGACCATGAACGGTTCGAACGTGGCGTTGGCGAGCATGCCGCCGGTCTTGGTCAGTTCGGTGAAGCCGATGATTGAGGTCACGGCGGTGCCTTTGACCACTTGCACCGAGAAACCCACGGTCGGCGCCACGGCAATGCGCAGCGCTTGCGGCAGGATCACGTAGCGCAATTGCTCCAGCGGATTAAGCGCCAGGCTCGATGAGGCTTCCCATTGGCCAGTGGGGATCGCCTCGACGCAACCGCGCCAGATCTCCGCCAGATAGGCGCTGGTGAACAAGGTCAGGGCCACCGCTGCCGCCATCCACGGCGAAATCTCGATCCCGGCCAGCGCCACGCCGAAGAACACCAGAAACAGTTGCATCAACAGCGGCGTGCCCTGGAACAGCTCGATCCAGGTGCGGGCGATATTGCTCGACAAGGAGTTTTTCGAGATGCGCATGATCAGGATCAGCAGCCCGACGATACCGCCGCCAATAAACGCCACCAGCGACAATGCCAGCGTCCATTGCAGACCGGTGAGCAGGTTGCGCAGGATGTCCCAGAACGTGAAGTCGCTCATTGGCTGCTCCTCGAAATGTAGCGACGGCCGAGCCAATTGAGCAATTGGCGGATCAGCAGCGCCATGCACAGATAGATCAGCGTGGTCAGCGCGTAGGTTTCAAAGGCGCGGAAGTTGCGCGACTGAATGAAGTTGGCGGCAAAGCTCAGCTCCTCGGTGGCGATTTGCGAGCACACCGCCGAGCCGAGCATGACGATGATGATCTGACTGCTCAGGGCCGGCCAGACCTTACCCAGCGCCGGCAGCAGCACCACGTGGCGGAACGCTTCGAAGCGCGTCATCGCCAGTGCCGCTGCGGCCTCCAGTTGCCCACGCGGGATAGCCTGAATGCCGGCGCGAATGATCTCGGTCGAATACGCCCCAAGGTTGATGACCATCGCCAGCACGGCTGCTTGCCACTCTGAAATCTGCACACCGAGGGACGGCAGGCCGAAAAAGATGAAAAACAACTGCACCAGAAACGGCGTGTTGCGGATCAATTCGACATAGACACCAAAAATCGCCGAGAACGGACGGATGTTCCACGCCCGTACCAGCGCCCCGACAATGCCCACGCTCACCCCAAGCAATGCGCCGATGGCCGTCAGCTCAAGGGTGAACAGCGCGCCGCGTAGCAGCAGGTCGGTGTTTTCCACCACCGGCATGAAATCGAACTGGTAAGCCATGAGGTTCTCCCGCGCAGTCGATCAGAGATCGGCCGGCAGCGGCTCTTTCAGCCAGGTCTGCGAGTTCTTTTCCAGCGCGCCATCAGTTTTGGCGGCGTTGAGGATGTCGTTGACCCTGGCCAGCAGCGCCGCTTCGTTCTTGTTCACGCCAACGTAGACCGGCGAATCCTTGAGCTTCACTTTCAGCGCCGGCACCCGTTTCGGGTTCTTTTCACTGATTGCGACCATCACCACGTTGCCGCTGGCAATCAGGTCGACCTGGCCTGCGAGGTAAGCGGCGATGGTCGAGTTGTTGTCTTCGAAGCGCTTGATGGTCACGCCTTCAGGGGCGACTTTGCTCAGTTCGATGTCTTCGATGGCGCCACGGGTGACGCTGATGGTTTTGCCCTTGAGGTCGTCGAGGCTGGTGATCGCCGCGTCCGGTGGGCCGAACACGGCGAGGTAGAACGGTGCGTAGGCGCGCGAGAAGTCGATGACTCTCTCGCGTTCGGGGTTCTTGCCCAGGCTGGAAATCACCAGATCGACCTTGCCGGTGGTCAGAAAGGGAATGCGATTGGTGCTGTTGACCGGGGTGAGTTCGAGTTTTACCTTGAGCTGATCGGCCAGCAGTTTCGCCGTGTCGATGTCCAGGCCACGGGGTTTCATGTCCGGGCCGACCGAGCCGAACGGCGGGAAGTCCTGCGGCACGGCGACTTTCAGCGTGCCGCGTTTGACCACGTCGTCGAGACCGTCGGCGTGAGCGGGCGCCTGGCACAACAACAGGCCGGCAAACAGGGAGGCGAGAAGGGCGCTGTAACGCAGGGTCATGGACAATCTCCGGATCGGCGGGAAGGATTTTCTGCGATCGGACAGAGCATGGGCCGTGCCAATACGCCGCTTTCGCCCCGGCACGCCGCAGTTTCAGCGGGTTTGCTCGGTCTTACTGGTCTGAACAGTCAGGTAGTTTTTCGCACTGCGATAGCGCATCGCTCAGGTTCGCCGAACCCCGCTGGGGCACGACTTGCCGGACTGGGCGAATAGCTTTACAACTAGCCGCACATTGGCCTGGTACGTCTGAAAATCATGAACTCGATCTCCCGCGCCGTCCCCGAAGTGGCGCTGCAAGCGATCCGCAAATTGATCACCGAACAGGGCTTCGCCGCGGGCGATGCCTTGCCGTCGCAACGTGATCTGGCGCTTCAACTGGGCGTCAGCCGGGCGTCGTTGCGTGAGGCGCTGTCATCGTTGAGTGCGCTGGGTTTGGTCAGCATTCAGCCGGGCAAGGGTGTGTTCGTGCAGTCGCCGGTGGAGTTGCCGCGTGGGGAGATTGCCGGGAGCTGGCCCTTCGCGGCGCAGGCCTCGCCGCTGGATATCTTTCAATTACGCTATGCCCTTGAAGGCTTTGCGGCGGGGTTGGCGGCGGTGACATTGAGCACTTCTGATCTGGATGCACTGGAAGACAATGTCGCCGCCATGCGCGAGCAATTGCGATGCGGTGACTTCGAAGCCGCGGCGAAGCTGGATTTCGAATTTCACCGACGAATCCTGCTGGCCAGCGGTAATCAGGCGATGCTGAGCATCCTTACTGTCAGCGCCGAGATCTTTCTGGAGAGTCAGAAACTACCGTTCATCCGCGCCGAACGCGCCATGGAAACCTGGCAGGAGCACCGCAAGATCCTTCGCGCACTGGCCCGCCGTGCCTCGGGTGCAGCGCAAAAAGCCATGCAGGAACACGTGCGCAACGCCGCACTGCGCACCGGAATCGCCTTCATTGCTCCCACCAGCGCTTGACTTGAGCTATACCCAAACTCATGAGGCACCATAGCAAGACTCAATCATCTGCGGCTTCCTGAACCGGAGCGGGGCGGATATGATGGGCCACGTTTTTTTGCTTACAACCTGGAGAATTCCATGAGCAGCGATCTTATCAAACACGTTAGCGACGCTAGCTTCGAAGCCGACGTACTCAAGGCCGAAGGCGCTGTACTGGTCGACTACTGGGCTGAATGGTGCGGCCCTTGCAAAATGATCGCTCCGGTTCTGGACGAAATTGCCGAGACTTACAAAGGCAAACTGACCGTTGCCAAACTGAACATCGACGAGAACCAGGAAACCCCGGCCAAGCACGGCGTACGTGGTATCCCGACGCTCATGCTGTTCAAGAACGGCAACGTTGAAGCGACCAAAGTCGGCGCCCTGTCGAAGTCGCAACTGGCTGCTTTCCTCGACGCCAATATCTAAGCGTTGCAGCAAAGTGCCTGAAAAAAAGCCCCGCAATTAGCGGGGCTTTTTGCGTATTCAGGGCTAGACGCTCCGAAACTCAGGTGGTACATTCGGCCCCGCACTGGTTTCTCCAATGCCCCCTGCTAGCCGTCGCCGACGCACTCCTTTTCGAATAAGTACGCGATCCTGTCGCCTTCTCTGCGGCGCGGCCTCATTAAGCCAAAAGCTTAATTTCCCCCCTCCATAAATGATTACGTCATTCCTATATGAATCTGACTGAACTCAAGCAAAAGCCGATTACCGAACTGCTCGAATTGGCCGAACAGATGGGCATAGAAAATATGGCCCGTTCGCGCAAGCAGGACGTGATTTTCTCCCTGCTGAAAAAGCACGCTAAAAGCGGCGAGGAAATCTCCGGTGATGGCGTGCTGGAGATTCTCCAGGACGGCTTCGGCTTCCTGCGCTCCGCTGACGCTTCCTACCTCGCCGGCCCGGACGATATCTACGTCTCGCCGAGCCAGATCCGCCGCTTCAACTTGCGCACCGGTGACACCATCGTTGGCAAGATTCGCCCTCCGAAGGAAGGCGAGCGGTATTTCGCTCTGCTCAAGGTCGACACGATCAACTTCGATCGCCCGGAGAACGCGAAAAACAAGATTCTCTTCGAGAACCTGACCCCGCTGTTCCCGACCGTGCGCATGAAGATGGAGGCCGGCAACGGTTCCACCGAAGACTTGACCGGTCGTGTGATCGACCTGTGCGCTCCGATCGGCAAAGGCCAGCGCGGTCTGATCGTTGCACCGCCGAAAGCCGGTAAAACGATCATGCTGCAAAACATCGCAGCGAACATCGCCCGTAATAATCCTGAAGTTCACCTGATCGTATTGCTGATCGACGAACGTCCGGAAGAAGTGACCGAAATGCAGCGCACCGTGCGCGGCGAAGTGGTTGCCTCGACCTTCGACGAGCCGCCGACCCGTCACGTCCAGGTTGCCGAAATGGTGATCGAGAAGGCCAAGCGCCTGGTCGAGCACAAGAAAGACGTGGTGATCCTGCTTGACTCCATCACCCGCCTGGCCCGTGCCTACAACACCGTGATTCCGAGCTCCGGCAAGGTATTGACCGGTGGTGTCGATGCTCACGCCCTGGAGAAACCAAAGCGTTTCTTCGGTGCTGCGCGCAACATCGAAGAAGGCGGCTCGCTGACCATTATCGCCACCGCGCTGGTTGAAACCGGCTCGAAGATGGACGAAGTGATCTACGAGGAGTTCAAGGGTACTGGCAACATGGAACTGCCTCTGGATCGCAAGATCGCCGAGAAGCGTGTGTTCCCTGCGATCAACATCAACCGTTCCGGCACCCGCCGCGAAGAGTTGCTGACCGCCGACGACGAACTGCAGCGTATGTGGATTCTGCGTAAGTTGCTGCACCCGATGGACGAAGTCGCGGCCATCGAGTTCTTGATCGACAAGCTGAAAACGACCAAGACCAACGACGAGTTCTTCTTGTCGATGAAGCGCAAGTAATACCAGCGCTGTTCAAAAAGACGCCCCGAAAGGGGCGTTTTTTTTTGCGCGCCATTATTTGTGTATGGATTGAAACGAAGGCTGCTGATAACTTTCGCGCTTTCAGGGACTTTGTATCCAAAAGAAGAAAGGTTTTTCATGCATACGTTTGGCAATCGCCGTGATATCGACGGATTACGGGCACTGGCGGTCATCCCGGTTCTGCTGTTTCATTTCGGCTTCAATACATTCAGTGGCGGCTTTGTCGGCGTTGACGTCTTTTTCGTCATTTCCGGCTTTCTGATCACCACCATCTTGTTCCGTGAAATCAGTGCGCAGCGTTTCAGCTTCCTTGATTTTTGGGGGCGCCGCGCCCGACGCATCCTGCCAGCCTTGACGGTGGTGGTAGTGGTAACACTGGCATTGGGCTGGCTGTTGCTGACGGCCAAAGACCTTTCCGAGCTGGGGCGCACGATTCGTTACCAGTCGTTGTTCATCTCCAACATCCTGTTCATGCGTGAAGACGGCTACTTTGCGCCGGCGTCGGAGCTCAAACCGCTGCTGCATACCTGGTCGCTGGCGGTGGAAGAGCAGTACTACATTTTCTTCCCGCTGATGATGGTGTTGCTGATGCGCTATGTCCGGCATTGGCGCTGGATGCTGTTCGCCGTGCTGCTGGTGTCGTTCGGCCTGAACATCGTCTATATCGAGCGCAGGCCCGAATTCGCGTTTTTCTCGCTGCCGACTCGCGCCTGGGAGTTGCTGTGCGGCGCCATGCTGGCGGTGATGCCTGCGCCGAAGCAGGCCCCAAGCGCATGGCTTCGGCAGTCTGTCGGCCTGGCCGGATTGGCTGCGGTGCTGGTGGCGATCTTTACCTTTGACCGGTCCACGGTGTTCCCGGGCTGGGCAGCATTGCTGCCGGTATTGGGCACGACGGCGCTGATCTGGTCGGGCGCGCAGGGCGCGACATGGACTAGCCGACTGTTGAGTATGCAAGCTCTGGTGTGGATCGGCTTGCTGTCCTATTCGCTTTACCTCTGGCATTGGCCGGTCTATGTGTATGCCAATGCGATCTCGATCGACGGCATCCAGCCTCTGGAGGCGCTGGGCTGGATGGCCCTGGCGCTGGGTCTGGCTTGGCTGAGCCTGCGCTATATCGAACTGCCATTTCGGGAAAAGCGCGTATTCGCCAGCCGTAACTCGGTGTTGGTCGGCGGTCTGGTATCGATCACCGTTCTGGCTATCACCGGCTCGGCGATTCGCTCGGCAGACGGCGTTCCACAGCGTCTGAGCGGCAAGGCGCTGGAATACGCTCAGTCCCGGGAATGGAACGCCGGGCAGTCGAAATGCATGCACTTGAGCACGGACAAGGCGCTGACCAAGTCCTGTCTGGTGGGCGGCGATCCGGAGAGTGGGGCGACAAAATTGTTCTGGGGCGACAGCCACGCCGCCGCATTGTTGCCGGCCATCGAAGGCAACACCGGTCGTAATGTCCAGCCGGCGTGGCTGTACAGCTTGACGGGTTGCCCGCCGATTATCGAAGACAGGCTGCGTCAGCAGTGCAAAGACTTCAATAAGCGCAACATGGAACGCGTCATCAGTCTGGGGATCAAGGACGTGGTGCTGGCAGCGAACTGGAGCCTGTACGTTTATGGTCGCGAAGATGGCGACGGCGACAGACAATTCCTGCTTGATCGCAAGGACAACCCGCGCCAGGCAGAGCAGCGCATGGCCGCCGGCATCAAGGCGCAAGTGGCCGAGCTGCGCCAGGCGGGCGCACAAGTCTGGTTGTTCAAGGAAGTGCCGTTGCAACACAAGAGCTTCATCGACCGCTTGACCAGTCTGGCGCGAATCGGCCGCTCGGCAGAGGGCCTTGGACGCCCGCTTCAGGAGCACTTGGCGCGACAGCAGTTTTTCACGTCACTGTTCAGCTCGATGAGCGCCGCCGATTCGGGCGTGCATGTCATCGACCCGACGCCGCTGATGTGCAAGGACGGGTTGTGTGCCATCGATGTCGATGGCCACTCGCAGTACAAGGATGCGGATCATCTTTCGGACGTGGGCAGCGCCAGACTGAGCCCGTTGTTTGCGCCGCTGCTGCTGGGTACGAACCAAAATTGAGCGATGCCGGGCGCTGACGGGCTGCTGTTTGCCCGTCAGAGCAGGTAGGATGTACGCCTATTTTGAGGGTGCCATCGTCAATGAAATTCAAGGATCTTCGGGATTTCGTGCAGCAGCTTGAGCAGCGCGGAGAGTTGAAACGCATCCAGATTCCCGTCTCGCCGGTGCTGGAGATGACTGAGGTGTGCGACCGCACGCTGCGGGCCAAAGGCCCGGCGCTGCTGTTCGAGAAGCCGACGGGCTACGACATCCCCGTGCTCGGCAACCTGTTCGGCACCCCCGAGCGGGTGGCCATGGGCATGGGTGCCGAGTCGGTCAGCGAACTGCGCGAAATTGGCAAGCTGCTGGCTTTCCTCAAGGAGCCGGAACCGCCGAAGGGCTTGAAAGACGCGTGGTCGAAACTGCCGATTTTTCGCAAGATCATTGCCATGGCACCGAAAGTCGTCAAAGACGCGGTGTGCCAGGAAGTGGTTATCGAGGGCGATGACGTCGATCTGGCGATGCTGCCGGTGCAGACTTGCTGGCCCGGCGACGTCGGCCCGCTGATCACCTGGGGCCTGACCGTCACCAAAGGCCCGAACAAGGACCGTCAGAACCTCGGTATCTACCGTCAGCAGGTGATCGGCCGCAACAAAGTCATCATGCGTTGGCTCAGCCACCGTGGTGGCGCTCTGGATTATCGCGAGTGGTGCGAGAAGCATCCGGGCCAGCCGTTCCCTGTGTCGGTGGCCCTCGGCGCGGACCCGGCGACCATCCTCGGCGCCGTGACGCCAGTGCCGGACAGCCTTTCCGAATACGCGTTCGCCGGCCTCTTGCGCGGCAACCGCACCGAACTGGTCAAGTGCCGTGGCAACGACCTGCAAGTGCCGGCCACTGCCGAAATCATCCTCGAAGGCGTGATTCATCCGGGCGAAATGGCCGATGAAGGCCCGTACGGCGACCACACTGGTTACTACAACGAAGTCGACAGCTTCCCGGTGTTCACCGTCGAGCGCATCACCCACCGGATCAAACCGATCTACCACAGCACTTACACCGGTCGTCCGCCGGATGAGCCGGCGATCCTCGGCGTGGCCCTGAACGAAGTGTTCGTGCCGATCCTGCAGAAGCAGTTTCCGGAAATCACCGACTTCTACCTGCCGCCGGAAGGCTGCTCGTACCGCATGGCCATCGTGACCATGAAGAAGTCGTATCCGGGGCACGCCAAGCGCGTGATGCTGGGTGTCTGGTCGTTTTTGCGACAGTTCATGTACACCAAGTTCGTTATTGTCTGTGACGACGATATCAACGCCCGCGACTGGAACGACGTGATCTGGGCCATCACCACGCGCATGGACCCCAAGCGCGACACGGTGATGATCGATAACACGCCGATCGACTACCTCGACTTCGCCTCGCCGGTCTCAGGTCTGGGTTCGAAAATGGGCCTGGATGCCACCCACAAGTGGCCGGGCGAAACCACTCGCGAGTGGGGCCGTGTGATCGTCAAGGACGATGCCGTCACCCAGCGGATCGATGCCATCTGGAATCAGTTAGGAATAGATTGATGCGTGTAACCCTGCAGCCTTCCGGAGCGGTACTTGAGATACAGCCCGGTGAGCGGATTCTCGATGGTGCGCGGCGCCTGGGCTACGATTGCCCGCAAAGCTGTCGCAACGGCAACTGCCATGTGTGTGCGGCGCTACTGGTGGAAGGCCGGGTCGAACAGGCCGGCACGGTACGCGACCACGGCGAGTTCTACACTTGCATAGCCGAGCCGCTGGAAGACTGCATCGTGCTGTGGGATGGCGTGCTTGCGCTGGGAGAACTGCCGGTGCGCAGCCTGTCGTGTCAGGTCATCGAATGCCGCGACGTCGGCGGCGACACCTGGCGAGTGCGTCTGCGTGCGCCGGCCGGCAAGCCACCGCGCTATCACGCCGGGCAATATTTGATGATCGAGCGCGAGAGCGGCGAGAAGTCAGCGTTTTCCATGGCCTCGGCACCGCACGGTGGGCGCGACCTGGAAATTCACGTGCTGGCGCGCGAAGCCAGTGCGTTGAGCCTGATCGAACAGCTGCAACGCAACGCAATGGTGCGCGTCGAACTGCCATTCGGTGACACTCACCTCGCCGAGCTGCCGGACGGGCCGCTGGTGCTGGTTGCTGCTGGCACGGGGATGGGCCAGATCCACAGCCTGATCGAACATTGTCGCGCCAACGGCTTCAAGTACCCGGTGCATCTGTACTGGGGCGTGCGCCGGCCGGAAGATTTCTATGAGATCGAACATTGGGACGAATGGGTGAAGCTGCCCAATCTGTTCCTGCACAAAGTCGTCAGCGACCAATGTGGCTGGGAAGGCCGCTGCGGAATGTTGCACGAAGCGGTCTGTGAAGACTTTTCTGATCTCAAATCCCTTCACGTCTACGCCAGCGGCTCGCCGGCCATGGTCTACGGGACGCTGGATGCGCTGGTCGAAGCGGGGATGGATGCTCATCAAATGCGCGCCGATGTGTTCGCGTATGCCCCGCGCTCTTGAGCCGCGGGTAAATCGTTATAACTCTCTATATAGCCGATCGGTATTTATCTAATTGGGTAAATACCGGTAGGTTATATATCAATCAGGCAATCTTTTAAGAAGTGTGCCATGGCACCTAAATTGCCTTAAAACAGATGTGCCTTATTGTTACAGCGGTGCGTTCTATTAGGTAATTCTTCACCCGCGGGGAGCTGAACGCTATTCGCCATGAGTGCCATTGAAAACGCTTTTCTGAACCTGGCTTACCCTCCGCGGCTCGATCTTGGGCCGCAGCTGACGCACGAACAACTTCTCGCTTCCATGCAATCGACCATGGCGCGCCACAAGGGCGGGCCGGTGTGGCTGTTCGCCTACGGTTCGCTGATCTGGCGGCCGGAGTGCAATTCGGCGCAGCGCATGCGCGGTCGCGTGCATGGCTATCATCGAGGGTTGTACCTGTGGTCGCACGAACATCGCGGCACCCCGGAAATGCCGGGGCTGGTGTTCGGTCTGGATCGTGGCGGCTCGTGCAGTGGATTTGCTTATCGCTTGCCCGAAGACGATCTGGACAGTGCGCTGTATGCGCTGTGGAAGCGCGAGATGCCGTTCCCGTCCTATCGGCCACACTGGCTCAACTGCCGGCTCGAAGATGGCAGTCAGGTTCAGGCATTAGGATTTGTTTTGGAGCGACACCTGCCCAGCTATGCCGGCAACTTGCCGGATCACGTACTGAGCCAGGTGTTCGCAAGCGCTTGCGGACGTTACGGTACCACTCGCGATTATGTCGAGCAGACCGCCCACGCCCTGCGCAGCCACGCCATGCCAGACCGAAATCTGGAGGCGCGGCTCAAACGCTGTAAGTCACAGGTCGATCAAGCGACCGCTTCGCGGCTCTGACTGGCGACTTGCTTGTGCCATAGCGTCGGGGCCAGGAAGGCCATCGCCAGCAGGCACGCGCTCACCAGCAGTACAAAACCGCCGTCCCAGCCGAAGTGGTCGACGGTGTAGCCCATCGCCGCACTGGCCGCGACCGAACCACCCAGATAACCGAACAGACCGGTGAAACCCGCAGCGGTACCCGCGGCTTTCTTCGGCGCCAGTTCCAGCGCCTGCAGGCCGATCAGCATCACCGGGCCGTAGATCAGGAAGCCGATGGAGACCAGCGCGATCATGTCCACAGTCGGGTTGCCGGCCGGGTTGAGCCAGTAAACCAGCGTCGCCACGGTCACCAGTGCCATGAACACCATGCCGGTCAGGCCACGGTTGCCGCGGAAGATTTTGTCCGACATCCAGCCGCACAGCAGCGTGCCCGGAATCCCTGCCCATTCGTAGAAGAAGTAGGCCCACGAGGTTTTATCCACGGTGAAGCCCTTGGCTTCCTTGAGGTACGTCGGCGCCCAATCCAGTACGCCGTAGCGCAGCAAGTAGACGAAGACGTTGGCCATGGCGATGTACCAGAGCATTTTGTTGCGCAGCACGTATTTGACGAAGATTTCCTTGGCGCTGAATTCGTCTTCGTGGCTGGCGTCGTAGCCTTCCGGGTAGTCGTTCTTGTACTGCTCGATTGGCGGCAGGCCCACCGATTGCGGGGTGTCGCGCATGGTCATGAAGGCGAAAACCGCCACGGCCAGAGCCACAGCCGCCGGCACGTAGAACGCCGCGTGCCAGTCATTGAACAGGCCCATGCCGAGCAGGAACAGCGGGCCGATCAGGCCGCCACCGACGTTGTGCGCCACGTTCCACACCGAGACCACGCCGCCGCGTTCCTTCTGCGACCACCAGTGCACCATGGTCCGTCCGCTCGGCGGCCAGCCCATGCCTTGGGCCCAGCCGTTGATGAACAACAGAATAAACATCATGGTCACGCTGGACGTCGCCCACGGCGCGAAACCGAAAACGAACATCACCCCAGCCGATACCAGCAGGCCGAAAGGCAAGAAGAAACGTGGATTGGAGCGGTCGGACACCAGGCCCATGAGGAACTTGGACAGACCGTAGGAAATGGCGATGGCCGACATCGCCAGACCCAGATCGCCACGGCTGTAGCCCTCGTCGATCAGGTACGGCATGGCCAGGGAGAAGTTTTTGCGCAGCAGGTAATAACCCGCGTAGCCAATGAAAATGCCAGCGAAGATCTGCCAACGCAGGCGTCGGTAGGTGCTGTCTATTTTTTCTTCAGGCAATGGAGCCTGATGTGCGGCAGGACGAAAGAAAGCAAACATTCAAGAGCTCCAGATTTCTTGTTTTGACTGCGGATGCGAATGTTACAGTTTCGTTACCGAAAATAGCACCGGTTCGCATCCACCAAACAGCGGAAATTTTGGAGATCGCGTGTTCCTTTATGAACATGTCGCTCAGGTATAAATGGCGGTCGTATAGGAGATGCCGGATTGCGCGGGGGGCAATCCGGTTTTGATGTTGTTCAGCGCACCTGCACCACAACCTTGCCCACTGCTTTGCGCTGGCCAAGATCATTGATCGCTTGCGCCGCATTGCTCAGTGGATACACCTGCGACACTAGCGGTTTCAGCTTGCCCTCGGCAAACCAGCCGAACAGTTGCTGGAAGTTCGCCGCGTTGTCCTGCGGCTGGCGCTGGGCGAAGGAGCCCCAGAACACGCCGAGTACCGCTGCACCCTTGAGCAGGGCGAGGTTGACGGGCAACTCGGGAATGCGTCCGCTGGCAAAACCGACCACCAGCAGGCGCCCGTTCCAGGCGATGGCGCGGATGGCCTGGTCGAAGAGGTCGCCGCCGACCGGGTCGTAGATCACGTCGGCGCCCTGGCCGTCGGTGAGGCGTTTGATTTCTTCCTTCAGGCTGGTTTCGCTGTAGTTGATCAGTTCATCGGCGCCGGCAGCCTTGGCCACGGCGAGTTTTTCCGTGCTGCTGGCCGCGGCGATGACCCGCGCGCCCATGGCTTTACCGATTTCCACGGCCGCCAGTCCGACACCGCCGGAAGCACCCAGCACCAGCAAGGTTTCGCCCGGTTGAAGGTTGGCGCGTTGCTTGAGGGCGTGCATCGAGGTGCCGTAGGTCATGCTGAATGCAGCGGCGATGTTGAAGTCCATCGACGGCGGAATCGGCAGCACGTTATAGCCCGGCACCGCGACCTGCTCGGCGAAGCTGCCCCAGCCGGTAAGGGCCATGACCCGGTCGCCGACGTTCAGATGACTGACCTTTTCGCCGACGGCGCTGACCACGCCGGCCGCTTCACCACCCGGCGAAAACGGGAAGGGCGGCTTGAATTGGTATTTGCCCTCGATGATCAGCGTGTCCGGGAAGTTGACCCCGGCGGCGTGCACGTCCAGCAGGATTTCGTTCTTCTTGGCGACAGGACTGGCGACGTCTTCCAGCACCAGCGATTCGGCAGGGCCGAAGGCTTTGCACAGCACGGCTTTCATCAGGGCTATTCCTTTGGGAGTGATGGCCGATAAGTGTAGGTGTGTCAGTCAACGGGTCAACGAGCATACCCGGCCCTGATAGCCAGCCATAAGCTTGTGCTTGCGCGGCGGGTCGTTATGCTAGGCCGCAAACCGGATAAGGAGCGAATTGTGAAAGCGTGGATCATGTTGTTGCTGGCCCTGTCTCTGCCTGTGGCAGCGCTGGCCGAAGAAGCCAAAGAAGGCGAGGCGCCGAAGGTCAATTACATCACCCTGAGCCCGCCATTCGTGGGCAACTACGGGCTCGATGGCACGCCTAAACTGAAGGTGTTTAAAGCCGATGTGGCGCTGCGTGTGACCGGTGAAGAGTCGACCAAACTGGTCAAGGCCAACGAACCGTTGATTCGCAATCAACTGGTGGCGCTGTTCTCCCAGCAGACCACAGAAGCGATGGGCAGCATCGAGGGCAAGGAAAAGTTGCGCCAGGAAGCGTTGAAACAAACGCAGCAAGTAATGAATGACGAGACTGGCAAGCCGGTGGTTGAGGATCTGTTGTTCAACAACCTGATCATTCAGTAAGTGCGTTGGCTGCTGTTCAGGACGCCAGGCTTTTGCGAAAGCGCGCCAGGGCAATGACGAAGAACAGCAGGCCGATGGCCGTCAGCGCCAGCAAGTCCGGCCAGACCACGCTCAGCCCGGCGTCGCGAAACAGAATCGCGGCGCTGAGGCTGACAAAATGCGTGGACGGTGAGCCTTGCATGACCCACTGCAGCCATTGCGGCATGCTGTCCAGCGGCGTACTGCCGCCGGACAGCAGCAACATCGGGATGATCACCGGAATGGCCAGCAGGCCGAACTGCGGCGTCGAGCGCGCCAGGGTCGCCAGAAAGATCCCCAGTGCGGTACTGGCGAACAGATAAACCGCCGTCACCAGTAAAAACAGGCTCATCGAGCCGGATAACGGCACGCCGAGCGCGCCTTTGACCACCACCTCCAGTGACACCCAGGTGCACAGCACCACCACCAGCAGGTTGCTCCAGATTTTCGCCAGCATAATTTCCAGCGCCGTCAGCGGCAGCACCAGCAAATGGTCGAGCGTGCCGTGTTCGCGTTCACGCAGCAGCGCCGTGCCGGTCAGGATGATCGCCAGAATGGTGATGTTGTTGACGATCTGAATCACCGCCAGAAACCAGCCCCCCTCCAGATTAGTGTTGAACAGGGCGCGGGTAGTCAGTTGCACTGGCGCCTTGCTCGCGGCATCGCTCTGGCCGCCATAGGCCTGCAGCTCGCGCTGGAAGATCCGGCCGATGTAGCCGGCGCCCATGAACGCCTGGCTCATCGCGGTGGCATCGACGTTGACTTGAATGGCCGGTTGTCGCGCCGCGAGCAGATCGGTCTGAAAACGCGCCGGTATATTGATCACGAAGGTGTATTGGCCGCTGTCCATGACCTGGTCCAGTTGCGCGTAAGGCAACAGCACCGGTGTCTGGAACTCTGGAGGTTGCAGGGCCTGGGCCAACTGGCGCGAGAGGGCGCTGTGGTCTTCGTCGACGATCGCCACGCTGGCGTTGTGCACGCCGATCACCGAACCGGCGGCGGGCATGTAGATCGCCACGGTAAAGGCGTAGAACAAAAACAGCAGCAACACGCTGTCGTGGCGCAGGCTGGTCAGCTCCTTGAGTCCCAGGCGCAGGATGTGCGCGAACTTGTGCATCAGGCCTCCTGCTTTTTCAGCATGACCAGGCTCAGCCCGGTGAACCCGACAAAGAACCCGAACAGCGCCAGGCACTGCGGCCACAGCTGCCGCAAGTCCAGCGCTTTGGTGAAGGTACCGACGGCGATGTCGAGGAAATGCCCCGCCGGAAACAGCATGCCCATCACCGCTGCGGCCCCTTCCAAAGAGGAGCGCGGCACAATCAGCCCGGAGAACTGGATGGTGGGCAGGCTGGTAATGATCATGGTGCCGAGGATCGCAGCGATTTGCGTACGGGTGAACGCCGAGATCAGCAGGCCCATGCTGGTGGTCGCCAGCACATAGAGCAGGCCGCCGAATGCCAGCGTCAGCAGGCTGCCCTTGAACGGTACGCCGAACAGCCAGCGGTTCATCGCCACCAGCAGCGCAAGGTTGATCAGACTGACCAACAGGTACGGCGCTTGTTTACCCAGCAGAAACTCCAGACGAGTCAGGGGCGTGGCGTAGAAGTTGGTGATCGAACCCAGTTCCTTTTCGCGCACGATGCCGAGCGCGGTCAGCATCGCCGGAATGAACGCCAGAATCAGCGCCATCACCCCGGGGCCAATCGCGTTGACGCTGACCACATCCTGGTTGTAGCGAAAGCGCGTTTGCAGGCTGGCGCCCGCCTGATGGTTGATGGCGGGGCTGCTCTGCTCGGCCAACTGCTGAAGATTGGCCAAATGGACGGCTTCGACGTAATTGCGGCTGGTTTCGGCGCGAAACGGCATGCCGCCATCGAGCCAGGCCGCCACGGCGGGTTGGCGCCCGGCGTACAGATCGCGGCCGAACCCGGGGGGAATCTCCAGCGCCAGTTTGATTTCCGAACGTTGCAGGCGTCGATGCAGTTCTTGAGCGTCATGGATGGCCGGTTGTTCGTCGAAATAACGGGAGCCGCGAAAGGCTTCCAGATAAGTTCGGCTCTGCGGTGTCTGATCCTGGTCGTAAACGGCGAACGCGAGGTTTTCCACGTCCAGGGAAATCCCGTAGCCGAAAATCACCATCATGAAAATCGCCCCAGCCAGCGCAAAGGCCATGCGCACTTTGTCGCGCAGCAGCTCCTTGCCTTCGCGACGGGCCACTGCCAGCAGGCGGCCGAGGCTGAAACCGCGCTGCTTGAGCGGTGGCGCGTGAGCCGCTGGCGCTGTCGGCGATTCACTCGTGGGCGGCGATTGGGCCGTGCCCTGGGCCTGTTCCAGGCACGTCACGAAAGCGGCTTCCAGCGTTTCTCCACCGAACTGACGTTGCAGCGCCGCCGGGGTGTCGCACGCCAGGACTTTGCCGGCGTGCATCAGCGAGATGCGGTCGCAGCGCTGGGCTTCGTTCATGAAGTGGGTGGAGAGGAAAATCGTCACGCCTTGCTCGCGGGAGAGTTCGATCAACAGCCGCCAGAAATCATCGCGGGCTGCCGGGTCGACGCCGGAAGTCGGCTCGTCGAGGATCAGCACTTCCGGGCGGTGCAACACCGCCACCGCCAGCGACAGACGCTGGCGCAGTCCGAGAGGCAAGGCCCCGGACGGCTGATCGGCGACGCTGAGCAGATTGAAGCGCTGAATCAATGCATCGATGCGTGGCGCGCTCTCGGCTTTGGGCAAGTCGAACAGCCGGGCGTGCAGCTCAAGGTTCTGCCGCACGCTGAGCTCGCCATACAGCGAAAAACTCTGGGACATGAAGCCGACCCGCTTGCGCGTGGCCAGATCCTTGGCGTCTACCGCGTTGCCGAGCAGCGTCGCACTGCCCTCGCTGGCGGGCATCAGCCCGGTGAGGACTTTCATCGTGGTGGTCTTGCCGCAACCGTTGGAGCCGAGAAAACCGAAAATCTCGCCGCGCCCGATGGCGAAGCTGACGTGATCCACGGCGGTGAAGTCGCCGAAACGCAGCGTCAGGTCGTGGGCCTCGATGGCGATGTCGCTGCTGCCACCGCTACGTGGCGGAATCACCAGCGGCTGGGCGTCATGCTGGCTGTCACTCTGGAAATGCGTGAAGGCCTCATCGAGTTTGCCGCTGGGGGTGACAGCCGCCAGTTCACGGCTCAAGCCGGTGGCGATCAACTTGCCGTTGTCGAGCATCAGGCAATGCTCGAACTGTTCGGCTTCCTCCATATAAGCGGTGGCGACCAGCAGGGTCAGTTGCTGGCGCTGGCGCCGTACGTCGTCGATCAACTCCCAGAAACGCCGGCGTGACAGCGGGTCGACGCCGGTGGTTGGCTCGTCGAGGATCAGCAGGTCCGGCTCATGGATCAGCGCGCAGCACAGCCCCAGTTTCTGTTTCATGCCGCCGGACAACTTGCCGGCGGGGCGCTCAGCGAACTTCAACAGATCAGTGGCGAGCAGCAGGTTGTGCATGCGTTGTTCGCTGTCGGCTTTCGATAGACCGAACAGCGTGGCAAAGAACTGGATGTTTTCGCGGATCGACAGCTCGGGATACAGATTGCCGCCCAATCCCTGAGGCATGAAGGCGATGCGTGCATATAACGTGTCGCGGTGGCGGCGCTGCTCAATGGGCCCACCGAGGACGTCCAACTGCCCTTGTTGCAGGGCCTTCACCCCGGCGATCAGCCCCAGCAGGCTGGACTTGCCGGCGCCATCGGGGCCGATCAGCCCGCAGCGGGTGCCGGCGGGCAGGCTGAACGTGATCTCGCTCAGGGCTTGCTGTTTGCCGTAGCGGTGCGCGATGCCGTTCGCCTGAACCGCGAGATTGCTCATTGCAGATTGGCCGGCCAGGCGATCGGCGCGGTGCGCACATACCCGGCACCGGGCATGCCGGGCTTGGCTTGCGGCACGGCGCTGGGTTGGGTCAGGCGCAGCTTGACGCGGAACACCAGTTTTTGCCGCTCGTCGCGGGTTTCGACTTCCTTGGGGGTGAACTGTGATTTGCCGGCGACGAAACTGATTATTGCCGGCAAGGGTTTCTCGGGCAGGGCATCGAGCAGCACCCGCGCCTCATCCCCCACCGCCAGCCGCCCGGCCACGGAGGCGGACAGGTAGAGGTTCATGTACTGATCATTGGGATCGATCAGCAGCAGGACGCGGCCGCCGGCACCCAGTACTTCGCCGGGTTCGGCCATGCGTAACTGGATCACGCCATCAATCGGCGCGCGCAGGCTGCTGTCGTCGATTTCGCTGGTCAGTTGCGCGACCTGCGCCTGCGCTGCGCCGATCCCTGCACTGACCGCCGACACTTGGGCGCGGGCCGCCGTCACCGCAGCGTTGCCGGTGCCCATGCGCGACTGCAATTGGTCGATGGCCTGGGCGCTGACGAAGCCGTGCTTGAACAGCGACTGCGATCGGCCGAGTTCCTGCTGGGCCAGCAATAGCTCACTCTGACGCAACTGCACGTTGGCCTGAGCGGCGTTGAGGTTTTCCCGGGCGCGCAAGACTTCGGCTTCGGCCTGGTTGCGTTGGGCTTCAAGGGTGCGGGTGTCCATGCGCGCGAGCAATTGCCCTTTAGTGACCTTGTCACCTTCATCGACCAGCACTTCGGCCAGGCGACCGGGTGTCTTGCTGGCGATCTGCACTTCGGTGGCCTCGAGTCGTCCGTTGCCGGCCGACAGGCCCTCGGGCAGACGGCTACTGAGCGACTTCCAGTAACCGAAGCCGCCAGCGGCCAGCAGTAGTGCAATAAGCGATCCGGCAAATAGAAGTGAGGAACGGCTGTGCGTCGACATGGGGGCATCCTGCGGCTGTGGCGTCCAGTCTGACGGTTCAAGCGCTGGGGGCGCTTGATGTCAATCAAATGAGCGGCAAGCCTAGACCCTTTTGTCTGGGCCCACTGCGTGACCGAGCGGTTCTCAGCGCAAACCGTGCACAGCGGCCCACTGCTCGGCGGTGACGGGCATCACTGACAGGCGACTGCCTTTTTGTACCAGTGGCATCTCGGCCAGCGCCGGCTGCTGCTTCAGATAATCGAGTTTCAACACCCGCGCAAAGGTTTCGACGTGCGCCACGTCGATTGCACTCCAGGCATTTTTCTCAGGTGTGGCTTTCGGGTCGAAGTAGTGGCTTTCCGGTTCCAGCGCGGTGGGATCCGGGTACGCCGCCTCGATTATTTTGCCGATCCCGGCAATTCCCGGCTCCGGGCAGCTGGAATGGTAGAAAAAGAACTCATCCCCCACCGCCATCGCCCGCAGGAAGTTGCGTGCCTGATAATTGCGAACCCCGTCCCAGCGCGCTTTGCCAAGCTTCTCCAGGCCTTTGATCGAGAGTTCGTCAGGTTCGGATTTCATCAGCCAATAGGCCATGGTTTTTGCTCCTGGAGTGTTCTTTGGGCAAGTTGTCGGGCAATTTTATGACAAACCGACAGTCGGTTGACGTCAGCGTTTGCGCGCAGGTTCTCGTTGTCGCAAAATGCCGGCCTTTAAAGCTTGACGCTGCTGCACGGCCTACGAATGGAAACCGCTGCTGTCATCGTGATGATGTGCCTTGAGGGGGGCAATCGATGAAACGCAAACCGGATTTGCTTTGGGTTTTGGTTATTTTGTTTGGTTTGGGCGTTGTGACCACCGGTTACGCGCAAAGCCTGTGGGCCAACAAGGCCGACGCACCGATTGAAGTCGCGCAACAGGTTCAACAGTCAACAGCCTTCAAGCGCTGAAACTGCCTCCTCGACGCCGCTGTTCTACGCGGCGTTCAGTCTACGAAATACCACGCCTTGTCAGTGACCGTGCCTTGCAACGGTACATCCCAACTCGCCTGCGCCAATCGTTCGACCTTCTGACATTCATGGGCCAGACCCAATAACGTCGGCTTGCGCCAGTTCTTGCGCCGCGCCAGATACGCCAGGCTGCGATCATAGAAGCCGCCGCCCATTCCCAGGCGTCCGCCGACGTCGTCAAATCCCACCAGTGGCAACAACACCAGATCCAGTGTCCAGATCTTGCGCTGGCGAACCAGATTGGCGCGCGGCTCAAGAATGCGAAAACGGTTGGGTTTGAGTTTTTCGCCGGGATGGATGCGCTGGAACACCATTTTGGTTCGCGGCCAGGCGCTGAGCACCGGCAGGTACGTGGCCTTGCCCCGACGCTGTGCTTCATGCAGCAGCAGGCGCGGATCGATTTCACCGTCGCAGGGCAGGTACAGGGAGATGTGTTTTGCCCGGCGAAAGTGCGGGTCTTGCGCCAATTGCCGGAACAGGCCTTTGGCGGCCTGGCGTTGTTCAGCAGCCGTCAGTGCGCGGCGTGCCTTGCGCAGCAGGCGGCGAAGTTGCGGGCGGGGCAGCAGCGCGAGTTCGGTCATGGTTCGGCTTCGGCAGGTTGGACGAAAACGTACGCATAAAAAATCCGATGTCGGCATTCACCGACATCGGATTCGAATCAGGCTCCCCGGATGAACCGCTGTCAACTTAGCCCTTGAACCCGAAAGTTCAAGGTGGAAGATGCAGTAGACTTTAAGGCTTTCCGTCTGGCGGACATGCACACCAGCCCAACGTGCAACTTCCAGGGTAGTGCGAATCGGCTCAGGGACATCGTCAACTGGCAAGCACCCCAGGGAGTGCCGCGAGTATACCTCAAGCGGACGTGCGAATCAGCCCTTGCTGATGTCCGGATCGTCGGCCAGGACCAGATCGACACGATCGAGCAAGTCACGCACCTGCTCACGGGTCGAGCCGCTGGCTTGAATGTCCGGACGCTCTTCTTTGTGCAAGAGATCGTGAGTGATGTTCAGTGCAGCCATCACAGCAATGCGGTCGGCCCCAATGACTTTGCCGCTGCTGCGGATCTCGCGCATCTTGCCGTCCAGGTAGCGTGCGGCGCTCACCAGATTGCTGCGCTCTTCCTGCGGGCAAATGATCGAATATTCTTTATCGAGGATCTGCACGGTAACGCTATTGCTTGAACTCATGAGTCTTGCTCCAGGGCCTTGAGGCGCGAAATCATCGATTCGACCTTACGCCGGGCGATTTCGTTTTTTTCAATGAGGTGCGCGCGTTCCTCGCGCCAGGTCTTTTCCTGAGCTAGTAAGAGTGCGTTTTGACTCTTTAGTTGCTCGACTCGGCCAATCAGCAGTTCGAGTCTGGCCATCAGCGCTTGCAGGTCGTTGTCTTCCATTGGATTCACTGTCTGATGGGTTAGCTGGCGGACAGCCTTTAATAGTCTTGGCGAGTCTGTCGATGTAGGATACAAGGCCTCCATTCTAGACATAGCGCCGTCTGGCGCCTAGCTGCCCATGACCATTGCGAATTCCCCGTACCAAGCCTTTGCCACCCTGCTGACCTCCAGCGGCCATAACGTCTCGCCTGCCGAACTGCACGGCTTGCTGCTCGGGCGCAGTTGCGCCGGTGCCGGCTTCAATGCTGACGAGTGGCTGATCGATGCCGCCGAGCTGCTCGAAAGCGAGCCCCAGGACAACATCCGCAACGCTCTGATTGGCCTGCAAGAGATGGTCAAGGGTGAGCTGACCGGCGACGACGTCACTGTCGTCCTGCTGCTGCCGACCGATGACGCGCCACTGGCTGCGCGTGCCGCCGCACTGGGCGAATGGTGCCAGGGCTTCCTCAGCGGTTTCGGCCTGAACTGCCGCGACAGCAGCATGCTCAGCACTGAAGCCACCGAAGTGTTGCAGGATCTGGCCGCCATTTCCCAGGTGCAAGATGCCCTGGAAGAATCCGAAGACGGCGAGACCGACTACATGGAAGTCATGGAGTACCTGCGCGTTGCGCCGCTGCTGCTGTTCACGGAAACCAAAAAAGCCGACGTGCCGCCAGCGGCCAAGCCGTCGCTGCATTAATCGCAAGCCAGGGAAAGCCATCTGCCCATGACCCATATCCCGAAAGCGGAATACAGCCGTCGCCGCAAGGCCCTGATGGCGCAGATGGAACCCAACAGCATCGCGATTCTGCCCGCCGCCGCGGTGGCCATCCGCAACCGCGACGTCGAGCACGTCTACCGTCAGGACAGCGACTTTCAGTACCTCAGCGGTTTCCCCGAGCCGCAAGCCGTCATCGTTTTGATGCCCGGACGCGAGCATGGCGAATATGTGTTGTTTTGCCGTGAACGCAACGCTGAACGGGAAATGTGGGACGGCTTGCGCGCCGGCCAGGAAGGCGCGATACGCGACTTTGGCGCCGACGACGCATTCCCTGTCACCGACATCGACGACATCCTGCCGGGCCTGATCGAAGGTCGCGACCGGGTGTATTCGGCGATGGGCAGTAACCCCGAATTTGACCGGCACCTGATGGACTGGATCAACGTGATCCGCTCTAAAGCGCACCTCGGCGCCCAGCCGCCGAACGAATTCGTTGCCTTGGATCATCTGCTGCACGACATGCGCCTGTATAAATCGGCGGCAGAAGTGAAGGTGATGCGCGAAGCCGCACGGATCTCGGCCCAGGCCCACATCCGCGCGATGCAGGCCAGCCGCACCGGGCTCTACGAGTACAGCCTCGAAGCCGAGCTCGATTACGAATTCCGCAAGGGCGGGGCGAAGATGCCGGCCTACGGTTCGATCGTTGCCGCCGGGCGCAATAGCTGCATCCTGCATTACCAGCAAAATGACGCGCTGCTCAGAGAAGGAGATCTGGTGCTGATCGACGCCGGTTGCGAAATCGACTGCTACGCCAGCGATATCACCCGCACCTGGCCGGTCAACGGCAAGTTTTCGCCCGAGCAGAAAGCGATCTACGAATTGGTACTCGCCTCGCAGGAAGCCGCGTTCGCTGAAATCGCCCCGAACAAGCACTGGAATCAGGCGCACGAAGCCACGGTTCGAGTCATCACCGCAGGTTTGGTGAAGCTGGGCCTGTTGCAGGGCGACGTCGACGAATTGATCGCGACTGAGGCTTATAAAGCGTTTTACATGCACCGCGCCGGCCACTGGCTGGGGATGGATGTACACGACGTCGGCGAGTACAAGGTCGGCGGCGAATGGCGCGTGCTGGAAGTCGGCATGGCGCTGACCGTGGAGCCGGGTATCTACATCGCCCCGGACAATCAGAACGTAGCGAAAAAATGGCGCGGCATTGGCGTGCGCATCGAGGATGACGTGGTAGTGACCAAGACCGGGTGTGAAATCCTCACCAACGGCGTACCGAAAACCGTCGCCGACATCGAAGCGCTGATGGCGCAAGCACGGACACACGCGGCATGAGTCGAGTCAATCTGGCAATCATCGGTGGCGGCCTGGTCGGCGCCAGTCTGGCATTGGCGCTGCAGGCCGGGGCCAAGGCGCGCGGCTGGAAGATCGTGCTGATCGAACCGTTCGCGCCTGGCGACAGTTGGCAGCCGAGCTACGATGCACGTTCCTCGGCGTTGTCCTTCGGCGCACGGCAAATCTATCAACGGCTGGGCGTGTGGCAGGAAATCTCCCGTCGCGCCGAGCCGATCAAACAGATCCATGTGTCCGATCGTGGCCGCTTCTCCACCGCGCGGTTGTCGGCGATGGAAGAAGGTGTGCCGGCGCTCGGTTACGTGGTGGAAAACGCCTGGCTCGGCCAATGCCTGTGGCGGCACGTCGACAAGGATGTGATCAGCTGGCGTTGCCCGGCTGAAGTCACCCGCATGGAGCCGTTGTCCGACGGCTATCGCCTGACCCTTAATGATGAAACCACCCTTGAATGCGACCTCGCGGTGCTGGCCGATGGCGGGCGCTCCGGATTGCGCGAGCAGCTGGGCATCAACGTGCGCAAGCGTCCGTATAACCAGAGTGCGCTGATCGCCAACATCACCCCGAGCGAAGCGCACAACGGCATGGCGTTCGAGCGTTTCACCGACGAGGGCCCGATGGCCTTGCTGCCGCTGCCGGATAACCGTTGCGCATTGGTCTGGACGCGTCTGGGCATGGACGCGCAACGCCTGGCCGATTTGAGCGAGCGCGATTTCCTCAGCGAATTGCAGGGCGTGTTCGGTTACCGCCTCGGCACCTTGAAACAGGTGGGGGCGCGGCATTTGTATCCGCTGTCGCTGGTCGAAGCCGAAGAGCAGGTGCGCTCGCATCTGGCCGTACTTGGCAACGCCGCGCACAGTTTGCATCCGATTGCGGGGCAGGGTTTCAACCTGTCCCTGCGTGATGCCGATGCTCTCGCCGCGGTCTTGCTCGCCAGCGACAAACCGCTGGGCGACTTCGCCACGTTGCAGGCTTATCGCGAGCGTCAGCGTCTCGATCAGGACCTCACGGTGGGGTTCTCCGATCAGGTTACCCGGCTGTTTGGCAGCACCCAGCCGTTGGTATCGCTGGGGCGCAACATCGGTTTGCTCGGTCTCGACCTGTTACCCCCCGCCAAGCGCTGGTTCGCCCGCCAGGCCATGGGTTTGGGAACACGTCCAGATGCTTAAGTGGTTGAGCGACAGGTTCGGCAAGGCGCGGTTGATGCGTTGGGTGATGACCTTTTACCCGCCGTATCTCGGCGCCGGTGTTCGGGTGCGGCACATCAGCGACGACTTTCGCGACATCCAGGTGTCGATGGGGTTGGGCTGGTACAACCGCAATTACGTCGGCACGCAGTTTGGCGGCAGTCTGTATTCGATGGTCGATCCTTTTTTCATGTTGATGCTGATGGAAAACCTTGGGTCGCGGTACATCGTCTGGGACAAGGCCGCCGACATCGATTTCATTGCGCCGGGCAAAGGCCCGGTGTTCGCCCGGTTTACCATCGACAACACCTTGCTCGATGAGGTCCGTCGGCAGACCGCCAATGGCGAAAAGTACCTGCCGCAGTTGCAGGTCGATATTCATGACGGCGCCGGCAACCTTGTCGCGCGGGTCGGTAAAACCCTTTACGTGCGGCTCAAGCCGCAAGCGAGACAGGCTTAAAGCATGGAAATGCGCGCAGATCTGCTGATTGTCGGAGCCGGAATGGTCGGCAGCGCCCTGGCGCTGGCGTTGCAGGACAGTGGCCTGGAGGTTTTGCTGCTCGACGGCAGCCCGCTGAGCGTCAAACCGTTCGATGCCCAGGCGCCATTCGAGCCTCGCGTGAGCGCGTTGTCGGCGGCCAGCCAACGGATACTCGAACGCCTTGGCGTGTGGGAAGGCATCGCCAGTCGGCGCAGCAGTCCGTACACCGACATGCACGTCTGGGACGGCAGCGGCACCGGGCAGATTCACTTCTCGGCGAGCAGCGTGCACGCCGATGTACTCGGCCATATCGTCGAAAATCGTGTGGTGCAGGATGCTTTGCTCGATCGTTTGCACGATTGCGATCTGGGCATGCTGGCCAACGCACGGCTGGAACAGATGCGCCGCTCCGGCGATGACTGGTTGCTGACCCTGGCCGATGGCCGGCAGTTGCGCGCTCCGCTGGTGATCGCGGCGGATGGCGCCAATTCAGCGGTGCGCCGTCTGACCGGTGTCGCGACCCGCGAATGGGATTACCTGCATCACGCCATCGTCACCAGCGTGCGCAGCAGCAAGCCACACCAGATGACGGCGTGGCAACGCTTCACCGATCACGGGCCGCTGGCGTTTCTGCCGCTGGAACGCGAGGGTCAGCAGGACTGGTGCTCGATCGTCTGGTCGACCACGCCGAGCGAAGCCGAGCGTTTGATGGCGCTGGATGAAGCGGCATTCTGCCGAGAGCTGGAGCGGGCGTTTGAAGGTCGCCTGGGCGACGTCGTCAGTGCCGATCCACGGCTGTGCGTGCCACTGCGTCAGCGCCACGCCAAGCGCTATGTGGCTGAAGGCCTGGCGCTGATCGGCGATGCCGCGCACACCATTCACCCGCTGGCGGGGCAGGGCGTGAACCTGGGATTCCTTGATGCGGCGGTGCTGGCTGAAGTGCTGTTGCAGGCTAACGAACGTGGTGAACGGCTGGCGGATGTGAAAGTGCTGAGCCGCTACGAGCGCCGGCGCATGCCGCATAACCTGGCGTTGATGGCGGCGATGGAAGGGTTCGAGCGCTTGTTCCAGGCCAATCCGCTGCCTGTGCGCTGGTTGCGTAATGCCGGGTTGAAGCTGGTTGAGCAGATGCCTGAGGCCAAGGCGTTGTTTGTGCGTGAAGCCCTCGGTTTGACGGGTGACCTTCCGGCACTCGCGAAACCCTGAGGCCTGCATTTAGGCTGATGGCCTCATCGCGAGCAGGCTCACTTCTACATTTGGCAATGCGTCCTCCTACAGGGATTCGTTTAGCACCATGCAACATCTGGTAACTCCTTGCCCAACTGATCGATTGAGAACGTAAATGTGAGTCCTTATCATTTGGCCCACATTTCCCGACCGAGAGACCACTCCCATGTTGGCACCCAAGCGTCTTCTGACCGCACTGGCCTTGACCCTGATCGGCAGCACCACTGCCCAGGCTGCCGACGAGGTGGTGGTTTACTCCTCGCGTATCGATGAACTGATCAAACCGGTGTTTGATGCCTACACCGCCAAAACCGGGGTGAAGATCAAGTTCATCACCGACAAGGAAGCGCCGCTGATGCAGCGCATCAAGGCTGAAGGCGAAAACGCCACCGCCGACCTGCTGTTGACCGTCGATGCCGGCAACCTCTGGCAGGCCGAACAGATGGGTATCCTGCAGCCGTTCACCTCGAAAACCATCGACGCCAATATCCCGCAGCAATACCGCGCCTCTAGCCACGCCTGGACGGGGTTGAGCCTGCGCGCACGGACCATCGCCTATTCCACCCAGCGAGTGAAGCCGGGCGAACTGACCACCTACGAAGCGTTGGCCGACAAGAATTGGGAAGGTCGTCTGTGCCTGCGCACGGCGAAGAAGGTCTACAACCAGTCTCTCACCGCAACCATGATCGAAGTGCATGGTGCCGAGAAGACCGAGAAGATTCTCAAGGGCTGGGTCAACAACCTGTCCACCGATGTGTTCTCCGATGACGTTGCAGTGCTCGAAGCGATCAATGCCGGGCAGTGCGATGTCGGCATCGTCAACACCTACTACTACGGTCGCCTGCACAAGCAGAAGCCGGAACTGCCGGTGAAACTGTTCTGGCCGAATCAGGCGGATCGCGGTGTGCACGTCAACCTGTCGGGTATAGGCTTGACCAAACATGCACCCCACCCGGAAGCCGCCAAGGCACTGGTCGAGTGGATGACTACGCCTGAGGCGCAGAAAATTTTCGCCGACGTGAACCAGGAATTCCCGGCCAACCCTGCCGTTGCACCGTCCGAAGAAGTGGCCGCATGGGGCAAGTTCATTGCCGACACCTTGCCGGTGGAAGTGGCGGGCAAGCGCCAGGCCGAGGCGATTCGCATGATGGATCGGGCGGGTTGGAACTGAGTCTTTTCTGATTGCTTTACTTGCTTCAAAATCCAGCCCCTCACCCCAGCCCTCTCCCGGAGGGAGAGGGAGCCGACTTGGGTTGTTTTCGAAACATGAGTTCGACTCGATATTTCAGGTCGATGTAGCTTGCATGAGCACCTCGGTCAGTGCCCTTTCCCTTTGGGAGAGGGAGCCGGCTTGGGTTGTTTTCGAAACATGAGTTCGACTCGATATCTCAGGTCGATGTAGCTTGCATGAGCACCTCGGTCAGTTCCCTCTCCCTCTGGGAGAGGGCTAGGGTGAGGGCCACAATCCTGACCTGAAACACAAAGCTCCAGAACAACCCAATCCCTCCAGAGTCCCAAAAGTGGCCCACCCCGCCCAACGCCGCTGGTATCCCATCGTCTTCGCCATTGCCGCGCTGGTGCTGTTGCCCCTGAGCGTTCTGCTGCTGTCATGGCAGACCATCGATCAACAGATCTGGTCGCACCTGTGGGAAACCCAGATGCCGCGCCTGCTGGGCAACACCCTGACGCTGGTGCTCGGCGTCGGTTTCGGTGTGACGCTGCTGGGTGTGAGCCTCGCCTGGCTCACCAGCCTCTGCGAATTCCCCGGTCGCCGCTGGCTCGATTGGGCGCTGATGCTGCCCTTCGCCATCCCGGCCTATGTGCTCGCTTTCGTCTTCGTCGGCTTGCTCGACTTCGCCGGGCCCGTTCAAACCCTGCTGCGTGAATGGTTCGGTTCCGGCCTGCGGCTGCCGCGTGTTCGCTCCACCGGTGGGGTGATTCTGGTGTTGGTGCTGGTCTTCTACCCCTACGTCTACCTGTTGGCACGCACGGCTTTTCTCGCTCAGGGCAAAGGCCTGATGGAAGCCGCGCGCGTGCTCGGCCAATCACCCTGGCAAGCCTTTTGGCGCGTAGCGTTGCCGATGGCACGGCCGGCGATTGGTGCCGGCGTGGCACTGGCGCTGATGGAAACTCTGGCGGATTTCGGCGCGGTCTCGGTGTTCAACTTCGACACCTTCACCACGGCGATCTACAAGACCTGGTACGGCTTCTTCAGCTTGTCCAGTGCGGCCCAATTGGCCAGCCTGTTGTTGCTGGTGGTGATGCTGGTGCTGTACGGCGAACGTCGTGCACGCGGCGCCAACCGGGCGAGCAACGAGCGTCCGCGGATCAAGGCGCTGTATCACCTGCGCGGGTTCAAGGCTTTCGCGGCGATGAGTTGGTGCGTATTGGTCTTCGCCTGCGCGTTTGTGATTCCGGTTTTGCAATTGGTCGTGTGGTTCTGGCAGCGCGGGCGTTTCGACCTCGATGAGCGCTACGCCGGGTTGATCCTCCACACCCTCTATCTGGGTGGCATGGCGGCGTTGATCACCGTCAGCGTTGCGTTGCTGCTGGCGTTCGCCCGACGGTTGGCGCCGACCCGGGCGATCCGCTCCGGGGTCAGTCTGGCCAACCTCGGTTACGCCCTGCCGGGCTCGGTGTTGGCCGTGTCGATCATGCTCGCCTTCAGTTATCTGGATCGCGAACTGGTGATTCCGCTTTCAGGCTGGCTCGGTGGTGCAGGCAAACCGTTGTTGCTCGGCAGCCTGGCGGCGTTGCTGATGGCGTATCTGGTGCGGTTTATTGCCGTCGCGTATGGCCCGCTGGAAAGCAGTCTGGCGCGTATACGGCCATCTTTGCCGGAAGCGGCACGTAGCCTGGGTGTCAGTGGGCCGCGACTGTTTTTCAAAGTGTATCTGCCGTTGTTGTTGCCCGGCACGTTGAGCGCGGCGTTGCTGGTGTTCGTCGATGTGCTCAAGGAAATGCCGGCAACCCTGCTGATGCGCCCGTTTGGCTGGGACACGCTGGCCGTACGCATCTTTGAAATGACCAGCGAAGGCGAATGGGCGAGGGCGTCGTTGCCGGCGCTGACCCTGGTTCTGGTCGGACTATTGCCGGTCATTGGTCTGATCCGTCGCTCGGCGCACCGAAACACTTAGTCGTCAGTCCTGAATCATGCGGCTACAATGCGCGGCATTCGGTGCGGTTCGTCTGACAGACCCGTTCGCTGGAAACAGCTCAAAGCCCTATATTTCGAGGCTTTCAGCCGTGCAGCGGCAGTCCGCACCCTCGCCACGCCCGGAAGGAGAAACCCATGGGACAGCGTACGCCTCTGTATGACCTGCATCTCGCCCTCGGCGCGAAGATGGTCGATTTTGGCGGTTGGGACATGCCACTGCATTACGGCTCGCAGGTCGAGGAGCACCACGAAGTGCGCCGCGATTGCGGGGTGTTCGATGTGTCCCACATGACCGTAATCGATGTTAGCGGCGTCCAGGCCAAGGCCTGGCTCCAGCATTTGCTGGCCAATGACGTCGACCGCCTGCACCGCCCCGGCCGTGCGTTGTACAGCACCATGCTCAACGAGCGCGGCGGCATCGTCGATGACATGATCGTCTACCGGCTCGAAGACGGCTATCGTCTGGTGTTCAATGCCTCGACCCGTGATCAGGACCTGGCGTGGATGCAGGCGCAACTCGGCAGTTTCACCGTGCAACTGCACGAGCGCTCGGAGCTGGCGATGCTGGCCATTCAAGGTCCGCATGCCCGGCACAAGATTGCTGAACTGGTCACCCAGTCGCGTGCCACGCTGATCCAGCACCTCAAACCCTTCGAAGGCGAGACCGACGGCGACTGGTTCATTGCCCGCACCGGGTACACCGGTGAAGACGGTCTGGAAATCGTATTGCCGGCCAATCAGGCCCCGGCATTCTTCAACGATCTGGTGGGGGCCGGCATTTCCCCGATCGGCCTCGGTGCCCGCGACACGTTGCGCGTGGAAGCCGGCATGAACCTCTACGGTCAGGACATTCATCAAGACGTTTCGCCGCTGGCTTCCAACATGGCCTGGAGCATCGCCTGGGAACCGGCCTCGCGTCAGTTCATCGGCCGTGCTGCGCTGGAGGCGGAAAAAGCCGCTGGCGTTGCACACAAACTGGTCGGTCTGGTGCTTGAGGAACGCGGTGTTTTGCGTGCCCACCAGGTGGTTCGTATCGCCGATGTTGGCGAAGGGGAGATCACCAGTGGTAGTTTCTCTCCTACGCTAAGCAAATCGATTGCCCTGGCGCGTGTTCCGATGGCGACTGCCGACCGCGCCGAAGTGGAAATCCGTGGCAAGTGGTACCCGGTACGAGTGGTCAAACCGACCTTCGTACGCCATGGCAAAACTTTGATCTAACCTTTTCCGGCGGGCACCACCGCTGACAATTTCTTGAGGACACTGAAGATGAGCGATATTCCTGCCGACCTGCGTTTTGCCGAAAGTCACGAATGGGCACGTCTGGAAGCCGACGGCACCGTCACTGTGGGCATCAGCGATCACGCGCAGGAAGCGCTGGGTGATGTGGTGTTCGTCGAGCTGACCGAAGTCGGCAAAGTATTTGCGGCTGGCGATCAGTCCGGTGTGGTCGAATCGGTGAAAGCCGCTTCCGACATCTACGCCCCGGTCAGCGGCGAAGTCATCGCGATCAACGATGAGCTGAGCGGTTCGCCTGAGTTGCTGAACTCCGACCCGTACGGTGCGTGGATCTTCAAGCTCAAGCCAAGCGACAAGGCTGAGCTGGACAAGCTGCACGACGCCGCTGCCTACAAGGCTGCCATCGGCGAGTAAGCTGAGCGCTGCACCCCAAAGCCCCGACTTGTCGGGGCTTTTTTGTTGGCGATGAATGCACCTGTGGGAGCGAGCTTGCTCACGAAAGCGGTGTGTCAGGCCGATCGATGTCAACTGACAGGACGCCTTCGCGAGCAAGCTCGCTCCCACAGGGGATGTGGTCTGTCATGAAAATTTGCGTCCGGGATGGGCTGCTATGCTGGTTTGACCGTATTTGCCTTGACGCCGAGCGCCAGCCAAGAGAGAGCCCGTCATGTCCCAGTTGCCGTCCCTGAGCCAGTTACGCGATGCCGAGGCCTTCCTGCGCCGCCATCTCGGTCCCGACGCCGCCGAGCAGCAGGCCATGCTCGACAGCCTCGGCCTTGGTAGCCGAGGTGAACTGATCGAGCAGACCGTGCCCCCAGGCATTCGCTTTAATCGCGCACTGGATTTGCCGCCAGCGCTGGATGAGCAAGCGGCGCTGGCCAGGCTGCGTGGCTACGCCGAGCAGAATCAGGTCTGGACCAGCCTGATCGGCATGGGCTACCACGGCACGCTCACGCCGACCGTCATCTTGCGCAACGTGCTGGAAAACCCCGGTTGGTACACCGCTTACACGCCGTATCAACCGGAGATTGCCCAGGGTCGGCTCGAAGCGCTGCTGAATTTCCAGCAACTGACCATCGACCTCACCGGCCTGGAACTGGCCAACGCCTCATTGCTCGATGAGGCTACTGCGGCGGCGGAGGCCATGGCACTGGCCAAACGTGTCGCCAAGTCGAAGAGCAATCTGTTTTTTGTCGACGAGAACTGTCATCCACAAACCATTTCCGTCGTGCAGACCCGGGCCGAAGGTTTCGGTTTCGAGTTGATCATCGACGCTGTGGATAACTTGAAGCAGCACTCGGTATTTGGAGCACTGCTGCAATACCCCGACACCCACGGCGAGATCCGCGATCTGCGGCCGCTCATCGATCACTTGCATGCCCAGCAGGCGCTGGCCTGTGTCGCCACTGATTTGCTCAGTTTGTTGTTGCTGACGCCGCCGGGTGAGTTTGGCGCCGATGTGGTGTTCGGTTCGTCTCAACGCTTTGGCGTGCCGATGGGCTATGGCGGGCCACACGCCGCTTTTTTCGCCAGTCGCGAGGAATACAAACGGGCGATTCCCGGGCGGATCATCGGTGTGTCGAAAGACGCCCGCGGCAACGTCGCGTTGCGCATGGCCCTGCAAACCCGCGAGCAACATATCCGCCGCGAGAAAGCCAATTCGAACATCTGCACGGCGCAGGTGCTGTTGGCCAACATCGCCAGTTTCTACGCGGTCTATCACGGGCCGGAAGGCTTGAAGCGCATCGCGCAGCGGGTGCATCGGCTGACCTGCATTCTGGCGGCAGGTCTTGAGCGCCACGGTATCAACCGGGTCAACGCACAGTTTTTCGACACGCTGACACTGGACGTCGGCGGCGCGCAAACCGCGATTATCGAAAGTGCCAAGGCTGCGCAAATCAACCTGAGGATTCTCGGCCGTGGCCGGGTCGGTCTGAGCCTCGACGAAACGTGTGACCAGCACACCGTGGCAAAGCTCTTCGATGTATTGCTTGGTGCTGATCATGGGCTGATCGTCGAGGATCTTGACGCTGAGGCGCTGGTTTGCGGCATTCCTGACAGTCTTCAACGCAGCACACCTTATCTGCGTCATCCGGTGTTCAACGCCCATCACAGCGAAACCGAGATGCTGCGTTATCTCAAGCAACTGGAGAACAAGGATCTGGCGCTCAACCAGTCGATGATCCCGTTGGGCTCCTGCACCATGAAACTCAACGCCACCAGCGAAATGATCCCGATCACCTGGCCGCAGTTCGCCAATCTGCATCCCTTCGTGCCCAGGGAGCAGGCGGTCGGCTACACCTTGATGATCGAAGAGCTGGAGCGCTGGTTGTGCGCGATTACCGGGTTCGATGCGATTTGCATGCAGCCCAACTCCGGCGCTCAGGGCGAGTACGCCGGGTTGCTGGCGATCCGCAAATATCACGAGAGCCGCCAGCAGGGCGCGCGCGATATCTGTCTGATACCGTCGTCGGCCCACGGCACCAATCCGGCCTCGGCGCAAATGGCCGGAATGCGCGTGGTGATCGTCGAGTGCGACGAGGCGGGCAACGTCGATCTGGAGGATCTGAAAGCAAAAGCCGCCGAGGCTGGGGATAAGTTGTCATGCCTGATGGCGACCTACCCATCGACCCACGGCGTGTACGAGGAAGGCATCGGCGAGATCTGCGAGGTTATCCACAAGCACGGCGGTCAGGTGTACATGGACGGTGCCAACCTCAATGCGCAGGTCGGGCTGGCGCGACCGGCGGACATAGGTGCCGATGTGTCGCACATGAATTTGCACAAGACCTTCTGCATTCCCCATGGCGGTGGCGGGCCGGGCATGGGGCCGATCGGCATTCGCGCACATTTGGCGCCGTTCGTCGCCAACCATCCGGTGGTGCCGATCGACGGGCCGCTGGCGCAGAACGGAGCAGTCAGCGCGGCGCCGTGGGGCAGTGCGAGCATTCTGCCGATCAGTTGGATGTACATCGCCATGATGGGGCCGCAACTGGCAGACGCCAGCGAAGTGGCGATCCTCGCGGCGAACTACCTGGCGCAGCATTTATCCGGTGCGTTTCCCGTGCTCTACACCGGTCGCAATGGTCGCGTGGCCCATGAATGCATTCTCGATTTGCGGCCGCTTAAAGCGCAGACCGGGATCAGCGAGGAGGATGTCGCCAAGCGCCTGATGGATTACGGCTTCCACGCGCCAACCATGTCGTTCCCGGTGCCGGGCACCTTGATGGTCGAGCCGACCGAGAGCGAATCCAAGGCTGAACTGGACCGGTTCATCGGCGCGATGTTGAGCATTCGCGCGGAAATCACCGAGGTGCAGAACGGTAACTGGCCGGCAGAAGACAACCCGCTCAAACGTGCGCCACACACCCTGGCGGATGTCACCGGCGTGTGGGAGCGGCCATACAGCATCGAGCAAGGCATCACCCCGGATGCGCACACGAAGGCACACAAGTACTGGCCGGCGGTGAATCGGGTCGACAATGTCTATGGGGACCGCAATCTGTATTGCGCGTGCGTGCCGGTGGACGATTACCGCTGATTGCCCAGCAAGCATGCGATCCCACAGGGTTACAGGGTGGGGCTGAAATCCGGGCAAAAAAAATACCGCTCAAATGAGCGGCATTTTTGTCTGCGAACGACTTACTCGGAAGCCACGGCGTTCTTCGCCAGAATCGCGTTCGCCAGTTCCATGTCCGTCGCCTGCAGGCCCGGATTGTCGTTACGGACTTTCTGCATTGCAGCTTCCAGATATGGGCCACGGATGCCGCCGTCGCTGGCAACGAAACTGCCGGCGTCGTCCTGTGCGGCGACGATCAGCTTGTGATCCTTGAAGGTCAGGTAAGTCGAGCCGGTGGTGGCGCCGGAAGAAATGACGTTACGCCAGAAGCTGTCGGCCATTGCCGAACCAACAGGCAGAGACAGCAGGGCAAGGGTAGCGACAGCAAGTTTGAGACGCATGAGGGGGTGACTCCACTGGTGTTGAATGACTGCTTGGATCGTCATTTTCCCTATCCGGTTCCCTGGGCGCCTATTTCAGCTCGCTTTGCGGAGTCACCCTCAGCACTTCTTCCACCGTCGTCAGCCCCGCCGCAACTTTCTGTGCGCCGGAGAGGCGCAGGCTGCGCATGCCTTCCTTGAATGCTTGGCGACGGATCGCCGTGAGGTCGGTGTCCGGGGTGATGAAGGCTTTGAGGCTGTCGCTCAGTTGCATGATTTCGTAAACCCCGGCGCGTCCGTGATAACCGGTGTCGCGACATTCCACGCAGCCGATGGCCCTTTGTGCGTTGCCTGGCAGTGGCGCCTGCCAGGGGCGGGTCAAGGTTTGCCAATCCTCCTCGTCCAGCGTCAGCGGTGCCTTGCAGTGTGGGCACAGGGTCCGCACCAGCCGTTGGGCCATGACTCCGAGCACCGTGGCCTTGATCAAGTAATGCGGCACGCCCAGTTCAAGCAACCGGCTGATCGCACTCGGCGCGTCGTTGGTGTGCAAGGTCGAGAGCACCAGATGCCCGGTGAGTGCCGCCTGAATCGCCATTTCAGCAGTTTCGAGGTCGCGGATCTCGCCGATCATGATGATGTCCGGGTCCTGTCGCATCAGCGCGCGGACCCCGGCGGCGAAGCTCAGGTCGATGTTGTGCTGGACCTGCATCTGGTTGAACGCCGGCTCGACCATTTCGATCGGGTCTTCGATGGTGCAGAGGTTGACCTCTGGCGTCGCCAGTTTTTTCAGGGTGGTGTAGAGCGTGGTGGTCTTGCCCGAACCGGTGGGCCCGGTGACCAGAATGATGCCGTTGGGCTGGCGGGTCATGTCCTGCCAGCGGCGCAGATCGTCGGCGGAAAACCCAAGCTGATCGAAGTCCTTGAGCAGCACATCCGGGTCGAAAATCCGCATCACCATTTTTTCGCCGAACGCGGTGGGCAGGGTCGACAGGCGCAACTCCACTTCGCCGCCGTCCGGGGTCTTGGTCTTGACCCGGCCGTCCTGGGGTTTGCGCTTTTCGGCGACATTCATGCGCCCGAGGCTTTTCAGGCGACTGACAATCGCCATGGTTACCTGCGGCGGAAATTGATAGACGTTGTGCAACACACCGTCGATGCGAAACCGCACCGTGCCTTGTTCGCGCCGCGGTTCGATATGGATATCACTGGCGCGCTGCTGGAAGGCGTACTGAAACAGCCAGTCGACGATGTTGACGATGTGCGCGTCGTTGGCGTCCGGCTCCTGATCGCTGGCGCCGAGGTTGAGCAGTTGTTCGAAGTTACCGAGGTTGCCGTTCTGTTGATCGGCGTTACTGGCGCCGCTGACCGATTTGGCCAGGCGAAAGAACTCGACGCTGAAACGCTGGATGTCCGCCGGGTTGGCCACCACCCGTTTGATCGGCAGCTTCAAGACGTGAGTCAGATCGGCTTCCCAGCCATTCACATAGGGCTGGGCGCTGGCCACCGTCACCGAGTCGCGATCGACCGCCACCGCGAGAATTTTGTGCCGTTGGGCGAAGGCGTAGGACATCAACGGGGTGATGGCGGCAACGTTGATCTTCAGCGGATCGATGCGCAGATAGGGCTGGCCGGCCTGTTGCGCCAGCCACAGGGTCAGGCTTTCGAGATCCAGATGCTTGCCCGGACGGCTGAGGTCGTCCAGTTGCTGGCCGGCGATAAACTCCAGCGGATGCTTCTGGCCATGCGCGGCGTGGCGACGGCGGGCATTGAGCGCCTGCTCCGCCGAATCCTGGCTGATGAAGCCTTGGGCGACCAGTTCACGCAACACATCATTGAGGTCCAGCCAGCGGTCCTGAGTGGCAAGTTGAACGGACATGCGGGCTTCCTTTTAAGCGACAGTGCGCAAAAGGATAGTCGCGGCCCCGCAGACCGTTGGGCCACTACCCGACGAAGCCGTTGCCGGATTTGTCAGCCGGCCGCTTGCGCCGGTGCAGCCCACGCCGTGTCGGTGTTCTGCAGATTCACCGAACAGACGCTGATCAGGTTACGAAGTTTTTCCGCAATCACTTGCGCGCGATGCCAGCTCAAGCCGCCCATGACGAGGTCGATCGACAACAGATCATCCATTCGCTGCACGTTCACGTGCTCAGGCGTAAGAAACTGCAGCGCGAACAGGTTAAGCACGCGCACCAGCAGATCCGGTTCGGCCTCGGCCAGAATCTGATACTGCGCCAGGCAGTGGGCGTTACTGACGTTCCAGACATCGGCGCGGGTCGGGGGCGTGTTGACAGCTTCAAGGTGCGGCATGGCAGGGCTCCAAAATCACTGGAGGAATTTTTACATTCGCTGCCGGGTATTTCTTATCTAAGATGGGCGTTATTGGTGTTTGATCAACTGGATCAATTCGCAGAATGTTCTGTTTGAGGTTTTTCTATGCGCAGCGAGCTGGACAGCTACGACCGCAAGATTCTGGCTTTGCTGCAAGAGGACGCTTCGCTCTCGAGCGCGCAGATCGCCGAGCAGGTGGGCTTGTCGCAATCGCCGTGCTGGCGGCGGATTCAGCGGATGAAGGAGGAGGGGATCATTCGCGGCCAGGTGACCTTGCTCGATCGCAAGAAAATCGGCCTCAACACGCAAATCTTTGCCGAGATCAAACTCAACGCCCACGGGCGTTCGAACTTCACCGAATTCACCGAAGCGATTCGCGGTTTTCCGGAGGTGCTGGAGTGTTATGTGCTGATGGGGGCGGTGGATTTTCTGTTGCGAATTGTCGCGGCGGACATCGAGGCGTATGAGCGGTTCTTCTTCGAGAAGTTGTCGCTGGTGCCGGGGATACAGGAAGTGAACTCGATTGTGGCGCTGTCGGAGATCAAGTCCACAACCAGCCTGCCGGTTTGAGGTGAGGCTGCTGGCCTCATCGCTGGCAAGCCAGCTCCCACAGGTTTTGTGTTGAAACACAAATTACATTTCAACATCAAACCCTGTGGGAGCTGGCTTGCCAGCGATGGCGGTATTACATACGCAGCAGCATTTTCCACGCACGATTCTGATAAACCGCAATCGCCTGCTGCTTGCGTGCATCGAGCAGTTCGTCAGTGATTGTCGGCTCGTTGGCCAGTTGCGCCAACTTGTTCAGCTCGCCGTACAGGCGATCCATCTCCGGGATCTCCAGTACATGGCGGGCGTGGTGCAGCCAGACCTGAATGCGCTCGATACGCGGCAGCTGTTCAGCCAGATCTTCCGGCTGCTGCTGATAGCGCTGCAATTGCAGGGCCGTGGCTTCTTCGCCGAGCAGGCGCGGCAACCAGCTGTGCAACTGCGCACCACCTTGACGGTTGCCACGCACATTACGATCAGCGGTCCAGCTGCGAGCCAGCAGCCAGCGCGAAGCCGTCAGCGAGAACAGGCCCCAGCGTGGGTCTTCCAGCTCTTCGAGGAACTGCTCCGGCGCGGCTTTGCGCACATCTTCGTCTTCGATACCCACCTGAACCAGCGGGCGCCAGTCTTCCAGCAGTGCGTCGAGGGCCACGCGCAGGTCGTGGGTCGAAGGACGCGGTGCGGCCTGGCCGAGGCTGCTGAGTAGAGCGCGCATTTCCGCGAGGTTCTCGACCCAGTCCTGCAACAAACGCCAGTGACCGTTGAAGCGATACTGTTCGGCCAGACGCTGGCTGCTGCCGAGCAAATGCCAGCACAGGGCGGCGAAGGCGTCGTCCAGTTGGGTTTCGACCGTCAGTTGTGGCGCCGGCAGGCTCAGCGAGTAGCTGTTGGCGTCGTACAAGCGGTAGCCGCGCTCAGCCTTGCTGATGTCGCACGGCATCAGGGCCAGGGTTTGTGCCAGTTCAGCGGCCAGTTCCAGCAACGCTTCAGGCTCGCCTTCGCGCAGTTCGAGTTCCAGCTCGCAGATTTCTTCTTTCTGTTTGCCCACCACGACGTGACCGAGATCCAGCGCCGCTTCGATAACCACTTTGCTCTTGCCGCGGCCCCAGGCGATTTCGGCGCGCTCGCGGACGAAATCGGTGGTGAAGATCGGCTTCAGGGTTTTCTTGTCCAGCTCGGCCAGCGACTCTGGCCAGCATTCGCCGTCGAGTTTCTTCACGTCGAGCTTGGCTTTCGGCAGTTTCCAGTCGTACTCGTTACGCTCGGACAGACCGGCGACACTATGGCCACGGGTCTTGAGGGTCTGAATCACCTCGTCGCCGTCCTTGCGCAGGCGCAGGGCGACTTTGGCCAGGGCCAGATCGCGCTCCGGGGTGTCGAAGTACTGGTTCATCAACTCACGGCGTTCCCAGCCACTTTTGTTGCGTTTCTTGAGAAGAGGGTGCTCGCGCAGGGCGGCGAGGGTTTCGCGGCTGACGCGGAGTTTGATTTCGGTTTCTTTCTGCATGGCCGGAAAATCCAGGATCGGGAGCGCAGCCGGGGAATATGTGGCTGCCAAGGCCGTGCAGTGTACAGGACTGATTCGTCCTACGCCCTGCGGCGGTTTATTCCTGACGCCGGATGGTTCTATGATGGACTTCAAATCGGGAGTTGGAGTCAGCGATGCCTTTGCCATCCATGCAAGACCAGTTCGCTGCGCTGATTGCCGCGCCATCGGTCAGCTGCACCCAGCCGAGCCTCGACCAGTCCAACCGGGCGGTGATCGATTTGCTTGCGGGATGGCTGGGTGATCTGGGGTTCAGCTGCGATGTCCAGCAGGTCAGCCCCGGCAAATTCAATCTGCTCGCCAGTTTCGGCAGCGGCCCCGGCGGGCTGGTGCTGGCCGGGCACAGCGACACGGTGCCGTACGACGACGCCTTATGGCAGACCGATCCGCTGAAACTCACAGAAGTCGACGGCCGCTGGGTTGGTTTGGGCAGTTGCGACATGAAGGGCTTCTTCGCCCTGATCATTGACGCCGTGCTGCCGCTGCTCGATCAGCCGTTCAAGCAACCGCTGCTGATCCTCGCCACCTGTGATGAAGAAAGCTCGATGTCCGGCGCCCGCGCGCTGGCCGAGGCTGGACGACCGCTGGGCCGCGCGGCAGTGATCGGCGAGCCGACCGGGCTCAAGCCGATTCGCATGCACAAAGGCATCATGATGGAACGCATCGACATCCTTGGGCAGAGCGGGCACTCGTCGGACCCGCGCCTGGGGCACAGCGCCCTTGAGGCCATGCACGATGCCATCGGCGAACTGCGGGGCCTGCGCCTGCTGTGGCAGCGCGAATACAACAATCCGCAATTCAGCGTGCCGCAACCGACCCTGAATTTCGGCTGCATCCATGGTGGTGACAACCCCAACCGTATCTGCGGCCAGTGTTCGCTGGAGTTCGACCTGCGGCCGTTGCCGGGTATGGACCCGAAAGTCCTGCGGGCGGAGATTCTGCGCAAGCTCAACCCGGTTGCCGAGCGGCATCAGGTGAAGATCGACTACAAGCCATTGTTCCCGGAAGTGCCGCCATTTGAGCAGGACGCGGACGCCGAATTGGTGCGTATTGCCGAAAAGCTCACCGGCCACACTGCCGAAGCAGTAGCGTTCGGCACCGAAGCGCCTTATCTTCAGCGTCTTGGCTGCGAAACCATCGTACTTGGCCCCGGTGATATTGCCTGTGCGCATCAACCGGGCGAATACCTTGAAATGTCACGTTTGCAGCCTACCGTGCATCTATTGCGACAGTTGATTGAACATTACTGCCTGACCCCAGACAAACCATGATGTACCCCTGTGGGGGCCATGTGTTAACTGACCGAACGCTGTAAATTGCCTGCAACCCAACCCGTATTCATGAGGAGAGCGCGCGTGTCGCCAAGCCTGTTCCGACGATAACCATCAGCCCGCTGTGCGTTTTCCGTTTCGCCCTTTTTTCCGGCTGCTATTTATTACAGGCCCAGGTTCATGCCCGAATACGTTAATTGGCTTCGTCACGCTTCTCCCTACATCAATGCCCACCGCGATTGCACCTTCGTCGTCATGCTGCCCGGCGACGGTGTGGATCATCCGAATTTCGGCAACATCGTCCACGACCTGGTGCTGCTGCACAGCCTCGGCGTGCGGCTGGTGCTGGTGCATGGTTCGCGCCCACAAATTGAAACCCGCCTCGCCGCCCGCGGCCTGACGCCGCATTACCACCACGGCATGCGCATCACCGATGCCGCGACCCTTGAGTGTGTGATCGATGCGGTCGGCCAGTTGCGCATCGCCATCGAAGCGCGGTTGTCGATGGACATGGCTTCGTCGCCGATGCAGGGCTCGCGCCTGCGCGTGGCCAGTGGCAACCTCGTTACCGCGCGACCAATCGGTGTACTGGAAGGTGTCGACTATCACCACACCGGTGAAGTGCGCCGGGTCGACCGCAAGGGTATCAATCGTTTGCTCGATGAGCGTTCGATCGTGCTGCTGTCGCCGCTGGGCTATTCGCCGACCGGGGAAATCTTCAACCTCGCCTGCGAAGACGTCGCCACCCGCGCCGCCATCGATCTGGGTGCAGACAAATTGCTGCTGTTCGGCGCCGACCTCGGCCTGATCGACGAGAACGGCAAACTGGTCCGTGAACTGCGTCCGCAACAAGTGCCGGCGCACCTGCAGCGTCTGGGCAGCAGCAATTATCAAGCGGAACTGTTGGATGCCGCCGCCGAAGCCTGCCGAGGCGGTGTGGCGCGCAGCCACATCGTCAGTTACGTCGAGGATGGCGCGCTGCTGACCGAGCTGTTCACCCGTGACGGTGGCGGCACGCTGGTGGCCCAGGAGCAATTCGAACTGGTGCGCGAGGCGGCGATTGAAGACGTCGGCGGTTTGCTTGACCTGATCAGCCCGCTCGAAGAACAAGGGATTCTGGTACGTCGTTCGCGTGAAGTGCTGGAGCGTGAGATCGAGCAGTTCAGCGTGGTCGAGCGCGAAGGCATGATCATCGCCTGTGCGGCGCTGTATCAGATTGCCGATTCGGATGCGGGTGAGCTGGCGTGTCTGGCGGTGAACCCCGAGTATCGCCATGGCCGTCGCGGCGACGAATTGCTGGAGCGCATCGAGACCCGTGCCCGGGCGCAGGGCTTGAAGACGCTGTTCGTGCTTACCACGCGGACCGCGCACTGGTTCCGCGAGCGTGGTTTCGAACCGAGCAGTGTTGAACGTCTGCCGGCGGCTCGGGCGTCGCTGTACAACTATCAACGTAATTCGAAGATCTTCGAAAAGACCCTTTGATTCATCAGGTCGTGGCGAGTGGGGCAGGCTGCCGGGTCCCCACATCGCGACACCTGTGCATTCCAATCTGAACCCCTCCTTCTGATTCCCCCTCGCTGAAAACCACGACTGGAATGACTTGTTGCACTCCGGCAAGAACGGCGGCTGCGCCGTGCCTGCAAAAAACCTACCGACACACAAACTGTAACAATTGATCTGGATAGTGCCCCGGGCTGGCTGCTGGGGTGATGGAACTGTTACAGGATTGCTTCAGGGCAAATGGGCCTAAACAGGGCAGCTTAATACCTTTCAGGAATTGACCGACGCGTTGTTGTGGGCGGCACCAGAGCGTGCAAATACGGGGTTAAATTCCTAAAGGGTATTAGAAGAGAAGGTATTCATTCTTTTCAGATTCATGACGAACTCATGAACCTGCATGGACCAAAAAACCGGAGCTTAGACCATGGTCGTAGACACACAAAGTTACGATTGACTTGTGGGTCACGCTCTGGCGCTAATCGCTGACCTTTGGAACCCGGGCGTCGATCCGGGCCAGGCAAACAATAATTAGAAACGAGAGGAGCTTGACAATGAATAAGTCCACTTTGGCCGTGGCTGTGGCCTTTGGGGTATTGGCGCAGCAGGCAGGGGCCGCGGGTTTCATCGAAGACAGCAAGGCTTCCCTGAGTTCTCGCACCATGTATTTCAACAACGACAACCGTGATGGCGGCGCAGATCAGAGAGAAGCCGCGCAGGGCTTCAAGTTTGATTACCTGTCCGGTTTCACTCAAGGTATGGTCGGTTTTGGTCTTGATGTGCAGGCGCTCAGCGGTATTCACCTTGATGGTGGCCGTGGGCACCACCCAGACAATAACTCGTTCAGCCCAAGTGATTCCGACGGTTCGGCAACGCAGTCCTGGAGCCGCGTAGCGGGTAACGTCAAGGCACGTCTGTCCAAGACCGAAGCTCACCTGGGGGGCGCGCTGCAACCTAGCTTGCCGATTCTGGTTGCGAACGATAGCCGTCTGCTGCCTCAAACCTTCGAGGGTGGCACGATCACCTCCAAGGAAATCGACAACGTCACCTTCAATGCTGGTCAACTCGAGCATGCAGTGGGTCGTGCCTCGACAAACAGCACCGGCCTCGCGGTGGCCGGTGGTACGCAGGACAGCAATCAGTTCCGCTATGCCGGTGCTGACTGGAAGGTCACCAAAGATCTGACCCTGCAGTACTACCACTCGAACCTGCAGGATTATTACAAGCAGAACTTCTTCGGCCTGGTGCACGTGCTTCCGATCAGCACCAACCAGTCGTTCAAGACCGACATCCGCTATTTCGACAGCAGCTCTGATGGCAAGAACGGCGACGCAGGCTACCGCTTCAATAACAACGGTGGTTATGCCAAGACTCCGGGCGAGGTCGATAACAAGACCTGGAGCGCCATGTTCACTTACACCTTGGGTGGCAACGCCTTCTTGCTCGGCCATCAACGCGTCAACGATGACGGTGGCTTCGTCTACCTGAACCAGGGCAACGTGGTCGATGGCAACGGTCGCCCAGAGGGTGCCGGTGGCGCAAGCTTCTACCTGTTCACCGACTCCATGATTAACGGTTTTGTCCGTGCCGGTGAAAACACGACCTTCGGCCAGTACTCCTATGACTTCGCAGGGCTGGGTGTACCGGGCCTCAAAGCTTCGGTCGCTTACCTGCATGGCGACAACATCAAGGCAACGAACGGTTCCGGTAGCGACATGTCCGAGTGGGAACGGGACATGCGTATCGATTACACCGTTCAACAGGGAGCTCTCAAAGGTTTTGGTGTAACACTGCGCAATGGTGTTTATCGCGGCAGCGAAATCAATATTGCCGATCAGGATCAGACCCGCCTGATCTTCAACTACACCTACAGCTTCCTGTAACAAATCCAGAGAAAAGCCTTGCCGCTCGGCAAGGTTTTTTTTCGTGCTTTTTTATATATTCCATATTTCTAGGTTATAGAAATTTTTTATTCTTTTTTGTTTTTTTGGCGAAAGGCTAAATTAGGCCCCGTCCAGCGCTAAAAAGTCACTGCGGTGCTTTGGCATTTTTGCCCCTCGACAATCTAAAGGGTTCAGGAATCCGGGTTTAAGCCGATACCTCCAATCTGCGGTGCCTTTATATATCCCGGTGCTATGAAAAAGAGTGAAACAATTCTTTTTGGGACTATGCCGAGGTATTCTTTCGCGGCTTTGACTGGGGTAAAGGTCCACTGCGATCAAACGACCAAGCGATCAGGATTTCGGGCAATCGATCCGAAGCCGACAGAAATAAGCAGAAGAATTAGAAACGAGAGGAGCTTTACATGAACAAGTCCACCTTGGCCCTGGCTGTGGCCGTAGGGGTTATGGCGCAGCAGGCAGGCGCCGCCGGTTTCATCGAAGACAGCAAGGCAACTTTGGGGCTGCGTAACTTCTACATCAACACGGATAACCGTAGTGGCCCAGGCGCCAACAAGAACGAAGAATGGGGCCAAGGCTTCGATCTGCGCTTCATCTCGGGTTACACCCAAGGCACCGTCGGTTTCGGTATCGACGCCATCGGCCTGTTGGGCGTGCGTCTGGATTCGAGCGGCGCCACTGCCGGTTCGACTGCTACTTCTTACGGCGGCACTGTTTTCCCAAGCGAAAGTAATGGCGAAGCTGTCGATAACTTCTCCAGCCTCGGTCTGACCGCCAAGGCCAAGGTTTCCCAGACCGAACTGAAATTGGGCACCCTGCAGCCAAAGTTGCCGGTTATCGTCACCAACGACGGTCGTTTGCTGCCGCAAACCTGGCAGGGCGGCCAGATCACTTCCGGCGAAATCAAAGACCTGACTCTGGTCGGTGGTCAGATTGAGCACGTCAAAGGTCGTAACTCCAGTAACAATGAACAGCTGTCGATTGGTGGCGCCAATGCGCGCGTAGCCAACAGCAACAAGTTCATCTACGCCGGTGGTGACTACAAAATCACCAAAGACCTGACTGCTCAGTACTACTACGGCAACCTGGAAGATTTCTACAAGCAACACTTCCTGGGTCTGGTTCATAACTGGGCAATCGGTCCAGGTGTGTTGAAGTCCGACTTCCGTTACTTCAACAGCTCGGATGACGGCGCCAACAGCAATACCCCTGCTTACTACAGCAACGGCAACTACAGCAGCACGTCGAACGGCAAGGGTAAGGTTGACAACAACCTGTACAGCGGCCTGTTCCTCTACACCGTGGCGGGTCACACCTTCGGCGGCGGTTACCAGGTTTCCAATGGTAGCAGCGACTTCCCTTGGCTGAACCAGGGCGACGGTTCGTCGAACTACACCATCACCGACATGCAGATCCAGAAGTTCGGTCGTGCTGGCGAGAAAACCTGGCAAGCACGCTACTCGTATGACTTCGCCAAAGTCGGCGTGCCTGGCCTGACAGCGGGTATGGTCTACCTGCGTGGTTACGATATCGACACCAACAGAACCGCTAACGCACCTGCTGGCACTAACAGCTCCGAGTGGGAACGCGACCTGACCATCGGTTATGTCGTGCCAGAAGGCCCGCTGAAAAACGTTGGCGTCATGTGGAAAAACGCTACTTGGCGCACCAACATTCCGGGCGTTCGCGACCAGGATGAAAACCGCCTGATCGTCAGCTACTCGATCCCGCTGATGTAATAGCGCGCGTCGAACCGCGGATGTAAAAAAGCCCCGTCCGGCATCGCGTCGGACGGGGCTTTTGCGTTTCCGGGTCAGGCCCACCCCCGTAAGCCTTCCCCGACATTTCCCTCTTTACAGCAACTCAAGGCCTTCTCGAACCTTGCGACCGATGTTCGTCGCGATGCGGCCTAGCGTCCAGTGAACAGAAGTTTAATATTCCTAAAAAGCATACATATCTAGTTATATATTCTTTTTCATGATCATAAAAGCCAAGCTACAGTTGAGGTCTCCACCCTCTCATCAGGAGCAGCACCATGAGCCTCAGACTCGGCGACATCGCCCCCGATTTCGAGCAAGACTCCAGCGAAGGCAAGATTCGTTTTCACGAATGGCTAGGCGATAGCTGGGGCGTGCTGTTTTCCCATCCGGCGGACTTCACCCCGGTGTGCACCACCGAGCTGGGGTTCACCGCCAAGCTCAAGGATGAATTCAGCCGGCGCGGCGTCAAAGCTATCGCGCTGTCGGTAGACCCGGTGGACTCGCACCACAAGTGGATCGAAGACATCAACGAAACCCAGAACACTGTCGTCAACTTTCCGATCCTGGCCGACGCGGATCGCAAAGTTTCGGATCTGTATGACCTGATCCACCCGAACGCCAATGACACCCTGACGGTGCGTTCGCTGTTCGTGATCGATCCGAACAAGAAGATTCGCCTGACCATCACCTATCCGGCGAGCACCGGGCGCAATTTCCACGAGATTCTGCGGGTGATCGATTCACTGCAACTTACCGACAACTACAAAGTGGCCACCCCGGCCAACTGGCAGGACGGTGATGAAGTGGTGATCGTGCCGTCGCTCAAGGATGAAGAAGAGATCAAGCAGCGCTTTCCGAAAGGCTATCGCGCGGTCAAACCTTATCTGCGCCTGACGCCGCAGCCGAACAAGTGAGCCAGTGAGATTGCGGTGAGCTGACTACCGCTTTCGCGAGCAAGCTCGCTCCCACAGTTGTCTTTGGCTGAATACAAAACTGTGTTCACTGAAAATCCAGTGTGGGAGCGAGCTTGCTCGCGATGACGTCAGTTCAATCTACACAGCGTTAACTTTGTCGCATCCACATAGCAGGGGATTTCGGGCCGTTTCGACGGCCTTTTTTTCGTCCGGAGAAGGCTGAAACGCATATCTCCAAAATGCATAACCAAATGAATAAATATGATTTATGGATATATAAATCAGCTGGTAAGGTCTCTCACATTGAAGCGAGATCGCAACCTGCGAATCGCCTGTAACGCTTAAGGAATTATCTCAATGCTGGTCGTCTCACTCGGTGGCAGTCCCAGCCTGCGCTCCCGTTCTGGAGTTCTGCTGGATCGCTCGCAACGCTGGTTGCAACAGCAAGGGGTGGAAGTGGTGAGTTATCAGGTACGGGATTTCCCGGCCGAAGATCTGCTCCACGCTCGTTTTGATAGCCCCAAGGTGCTCGACCTTTTGCAACAGATTGAAAACGCCGACGGTTTGCTGATCGCTACCCCGGTGTACAAGGCCTCGTTTTCAGGCGCCCTGAAGACTGTGCTTGATCTGCTGCCCGAACGTGCCTTGAACCACAAGGTTGTTTTACCGATGGCCACCGGCGGCAGCATCGCTCACATGTTGGTGGTCGATTACGCCCTCAAGCCCGTGCTGTCGGCATTAAAAGCCCAGGAAATGCTTCAGGGGATTTTCGCCGAGGACAGCCAGATCGCCTATGGCGAAGGCAGTGCCCAGGCGCAGTTGGCACCGGCGCTGGAACAGCGACTGCATGAAGCGCTGGATCAGTTTGTCAGTGCCATGGCCCGCCGGCCGAAACCGCTGGAGCCGGGCCTGCTGAACGAACGTTTGTTGAGTGCTCGCTGGAGCATTTAAGCCTCATAAGAATTTGAAGTACTCGCCTTACTCGCCCGCCAACGGGCAAGCAGGTGCAGCCAAAACCCAACAGCAAAAAGGAGAGCGCTATGCGCACTGTATTTTTGCGTCGTGGTCTGGTCGCTCTGTTTGCTGCGGCTGTGTCCTTCGGCGCCATCACTCAAGCTCAGGCCGAGACGCTTCGGATCGGTTATCAAAAGTACGGCACGCTGGTGCTGCTCAAAGCCAAAGGCACTTTGGAAAAACGCCTGGCCGCCCAAGGCGTCGACGTGCAATGGACGGAATTTCCCGGTGGCCCGCAACTGCTCGAAGGCTTGAACGTCGGTTCGATCGACTTCGGCGTGACGGGTGAAACGCCACCGGTATTCGCCCAGGCGGCGGGTGCCGATCTGCTATATGTCGCCTACGAGCCCCCAGCGCCGAACAGCGAAGCGATCCTCGTGCCGAAAGACTCACCGATCAAATCGGTGGCCGATCTCAAAGGCAAGAAGGTCGCGCTGAACAAAGGCTCCAACGTCCACTACCTGCTGGTGCGCGCACTGGAAGACGCCGGACTCAAATACACCGATATCCAAACCGTATTCCTGCCGCCGGCCGATGCTCGCGCCGCTTTTGAGCGTGGCAGCGTTGATGCCTGGGTCATCTGGGATCCGTATCAGGCGGCCGCCGAGAAACAGCTGCAAGCGCACACCCTGCGCGACGGCAAAGGCATCGTCGACAACCACCAGTTCTATCTCGCAACCAAACCCTACGCACAGAAAAATCCCGAGGTGATCAAGACTCTCGTCGAAGAAGTGCGCGCGGTTGGGGAGTGGTCACGAGCCAATCCTGAAGACGTGACCCGACAGGTCGCGCCGCTGCTCGGCCTGCCGGCGGACATCACCCTGACCGCGGTCAAACGCCAGGGCTACGGTGCGCTGTTTCTGACCCCGGAGGTGATCGCCGCGCAACAGAAAATCGCGGACACGTTCTTCCAGCTCAAACTGATTCCCAAGCCTTTGAGCATCAAGGATGTGATCTGGACCCCACCGGCCGCTGTGGCCAACGCGCAGTAATTCGAATCCCCAAGGAGACCACTCCATGAGCCTCAATATTTTCTGGTTCCTGCCTACCCACGGCGACGGCCATTACCTTGGCACCTCCGAAGGCGCCCGTGCTGTTGACCACGGGTATCTGCAACAGGTCGCGCAAGCGGCGGATCGCTTGGGTTTTGGCGGTGTGCTGATTCCCACTGGCCGTTCTTGCGAAGATTCCTGGCTGGTGGCGGCGTCGCTGATCCCGGTGACCCAGCGTCTGAAGTTTCTTGTCGCCCTGCGCCCGGGGATTATCTCCCCGACGGTGGCGGCGCGTCAGGCGGCCACGCTGGATCGCCTGTCTGGCGGGCGGGCGCTATTCAATCTGGTGACCGGTGGTGATCCGGAAGAATTGGCCGGTGACGGTCTGTTCCTCAGTCACGAGGAGCGCTATCAAGCCTCGGTGGAATTCACCCGCATCTGGCGCCGCGTGCTGGAAGGCGAAACCGTTGATTACGATGGTCAGCACATCAGCGTCAAAGGTGCGAAGTTGCTCTATCCGCCGATCCAGCAGCCGCGTCCGCCGCTGTACTTTGGTGGCTCCTCGGAAGCGGCGCAGGATCTGGCGGCCGAACAGGTCGAAATGGTTTTGACCTGGGGCGAGCCGCCCGCAGCGGTGGCGGAGAAAATCGAACAGGTGCGCGCCAAAGCCGCCAAGCTCGGACGCACCGTGCGCTTCGGCATTCGTCTGCATGTGATCGTCCGTGAAACCAATGCTGAAGCCTGGCAGTCGGCGGATCGTCTGATCTCGCATCTGGACGATGACACCATTGCTCGTGCCCAGGCTTCGCTGGCGCGCTTTGATTCAGTCGGCCAGCAACGCATGGCCGCATTGCACGGCGGCAGTCGCGACAACCTCGAAGTCAGTCCCAACCTGTGGGCCGGCGTCGGGCTGGTGCGCGGCGGTGCCGGGACGGCGTTGGTTGGCGACGGTCCGACCGTGGCCGCTCGGGTGAAGGAATACGCGGATCTGGGCATCGATACCTTCATCTTCTCCGGTTATCCACACCTCGAAGAGTCGTATCGCGTCGCCGAATTGCTGTTCCCGCACCTGGACATCGAGCGCCCGGAACTGCCGAAAAGCGCCGGTTATGTCAGCCCTTTCGGCGAGATGGTCGCCAACGACATTCTTCCCAAAGCCGCGTCGCAGAGCTGAGGCGCGCCATGAAGAAAATCATCCACAGTCTGGCGCCTTGGGCGTTGCCGGTGTTGCTGCTGGCGGTGTGGCAGTTGTCGGTGTCGGCGGGCTGGTTGTCGACACGGATTCTGCCGGCACCGGTGGCGGTAATCGAGGCCGGCGTGAGTCTGGTGCGCAGTGGTGAAATCTGGACGCACCTGGCAATCAGCGGCTGGCGCGCCGCGCTGGGCTTCACCATCGGCGGCAGCCTCGGTCTGGTGTTGGGCTTCATTACCGGTCTGTCGAAGTGGGGCGAACGCTTGCTCGACAGTTCGGTGCAGATGATCCGCAACGTGCCGCATCTGGCACTGATTCCGCTGGTGATTCTCTGGTTCGGCATTGATGAGTCGGCGAAGATTTTTCTGGTGGCGTTGGGCACGCTGTTCCCGATCTACCTCAACACCTATCACGGCATCCGCAACGTCGACCCCGCGCTGGTCGAGATGGCGCGCAATTATGGATTGAGCGGCTTCAGCCTGTTCTGGCAGGTGATCCTGCCGGGAGCGTTGCCTTCGATTCTGGTCGGTGTGCGCTTCGCTCTGGGCTTTATGTGGCTGACGCTGATCGTCGCCGAAACCATTTCTGCCAGCTCCGGCATCGGCTATCTGGCGATGAATGCCCGGGAGTTTTTGCAGACTGATGTGGTGGTGCTGGCGATTCTGCTTTACGCGGTACTCGGCAAACTCGCCGACCTTGCGGCGCGTGGACTTGAACGTGTGTGGCTGCGCTGGCATCCGGCCTATCAGGTTGCCAAAGGAGGTGCAGCATGACCGCTCAACAACCTCCACACCTGCTGCGCGGAATTCCGCTGGCAGTGCGCAACCTGCAAAAAACCTTCGGTACCCGGCAGGTGCTGCGCGATATCGATCTGCACATTCCGGCAGGGCAGTTTGTTGCTGTGGTCGGGCGCAGCGGTTGCGGCAAAAGTACCTTGCTGCGCTTGCTTGCCGGCCTCGATCAGCCAACGGGTGGTGACTTGCTCGCAGGTGCTGCGCCGCTCGGCGATGCACGGCAAGACACCCGATTGATGTTCCAGGAAGCACGGCTGTTGCCGTGGAAAAAGATCATCGACAACGTCGGCCTCGGGCTCTCAGGCAACTGGCGCCCACAAGCGTTGGCTGCACTGGAAGCGGTCGGCCTGGCGGACCGTGCCAATGAATGGCCGGCCGCCTTGTCCGGTGGTCAGAAGCAGCGTGTTGCTCTGGCCCGAGCCTTGATTCACAAGCCGCGTCTGCTGTTGCTCGACGAACCGCTCGGCGCGCTGGATGCGCTGACCCGCATCGAGATGCAGCAACTGATCGAACGCCTTTGGCAGCAACACGGTTTCACGGTGTTGCTGGTCACCCACGACGTCAGCGAAGCGGTGGCGATTGCCGACCGGGTGATTCTGATCGAGGGCGGTGAAGTCGGCCTCGACCTGCATGTCGAGTTGCCGCGACCGCGAGTGCGTGGTTCGCATCGACTGGCGGCGCTGGAAACCGAAGTGCTCAACCGAGTTCTGTCCCTGCCCGGCGAACCGCCGGCGCCGGAACCTGTTTCACCACTGCCTACGCAACTGCGTTGGGCGCAATGAAGCAGCTGCGAGCCTCAAGCTACGAGCTACAAGTAGAAGCGCTGTGCTTTTGCTTGCCACTTGAAGCTTGCCACTTGCCGCTTATTTCGACCTCAGGAGAAATATCATGACGATCAAAGCCATCAACGTACGCAACCAGTTCAAAGGCTCTATCAAGGAAATCGTCCTCGGCGACGTGCTGTCGGAAATCGACGTGCAGACCGCTTCCGGCATCGTTACGTCGGTCATCACCACGCGCTCGGTAAAAGAGCTGGAACTGGTGGTCGGCAGCGAAGTGATCGCCTTTGTGAAATCCACCGAGGTCTCGATCGCCAAGTTGTAAGCCGGTGATAAAAAACAACCCCGGAGGGTGTGAGCCCTTCGGGGTTTGTTGTGCCTGGCTTGAAATCGACGACGCGGCCATCGCTGGCAAGCCAGCCCCCACAAAAATCGTCGGCGTATGCAGATTTTTGGACCGACAGATAATCCTGTGGGAGCTGGCTTGCCAGCGATGCGGCCAGTCAGATCAGCAGGGATCTCTTGGGCAGATAGGGCGGTAAATACAACCCGATATACGCATCAAACACGCGCATTCCTTCCTCTGCCATGCGCGGCGTAATCTGCCCGTGTTGCTGCACTGAACGCGCGTAAACGCGGTCGCCCAATTCCATCGCCAGGGCAAACACATCAACATCCTCCGGCAGCCTCGGCAGTTCGAAGTGATGATCGAACAGCTTGTGCATCAGGTCGCCCAGTTCGATGTCGTGTTGACGGTCGGCCTGGGTGACTTCGGTGAGGCCATGCTGGGCAAGGATCAACTGGCGGGCGGCGGCGTCTTCGTCGTAAATCTCCAGCATCCGCTGTTCGACCAGCCGCGACAGGTCGCGCCAGTCGCGCAAGGCATGATGATCGATCGGCGCTTGCAGGCAGGCGCGGAATGCCGCGTGCACATCCGCTGTCAGGGCTTCAAGCAGCGCCGGGACGCTGGCGAAGAAGTGGTAAACCGAAGAGGGCGGAATCTGCGCGCGCTCGGCCACGCTGTAGATCGACAGGCTGGCCACGCCCTCGGCGGCCAGCAGCGTGCGCGCGGCGTCGAGTATCGAATCGATCCGCGCCTGACTGCGGGCGCGGGGTTTGCGGACGGGGGCGGGACGCGTCATGAAAGTCTCCTGCGGGGCAGCGGGCATTGTACGAGCCGGCTGTTGTGTTTGTCTGCCCGGACGCCATCGCTGGCAAGCCAGCTCCCACAGTGATCTGTGTCGAACACAGAATTTGAGTACACAACAGAACCCTGTGGGAGCTGGCTTGCCAGCGATCCGCCGCAGGCGGCCATTAATCCCAGGCAGGACTTTAGTGTGGGCCATAAAAAAACGCCGCTGGCTGAATCAGCCAACGGCGTTTTTATGCAGCTACAACCGCTTAAACGGTATGCAGATACCAGTTGTACTCGAGGTCGGAGATGGAGTGTTCGAACTCCTCCAGCTCGCTCTCTTTACAGGCGACGAAGATATCGATGTATTTCGGATCGATGTACTTGGCCATCACCTCGCTGTCGTCCAGCTCACGCAGGGCATCGCGCAAGTTGTTCGGCAGGCTTTGTTCGTTCTGTTCGTAGCTGTTGCCTTCGACGGGCGCGCCCGGTTCGATCTTGTTGGTCAGGCCGTGATGCACGCCAGCCAGCACAGAAGCCATCAGCAGGTACGGGTTGGCATCGGCACCGGCAACGCGGTGTTCGATCCGCACGGCATCGGCCGAGCCGGTCGGTACGCGAATCGCCACGGTGCGATTGTCCAGGCCCCAGCATGGCGAGTTCGGCACGTAGAACTGTGCGCCGAATCGACGGTAGGAGTTGACGTTAGGGCAGAGGAAAGCCATCTGCGCGGGCAGGGTCTCGAGCACACCGCCGATCGCGTGACGCAGCGCGGCGTTCTGCTCGGGATCCTCGCTGGCAAAAATGTTTTTGCCTTCTTTATCCAGAATCGAAATGTGCACGTGCAGACCATTGCCCGCCTGGCCAGGGTAAGGCTTGGCCATGAAAGTGGTGTCCATTTCATGATCGTAGGCGATGTTCTTGATCAGCCGTTTGAGCAGTACCGCGTAGTCGCACGCCTTGATCGGGTCGGCAACGTGGTGCAGGTTCACTTCGAACTGCGCCGGGGCACTTTCCTTGACGATGGCGTCGGCTGGAATGCCTTGCTCTTTGGCGCCTTCCAGAATGTCCTGGAGGCAATCGACGTATTCGTCTAGGTCGTCGATCAGGTAAACCTGAGTCGAGTGCGGACGTTTGCCGGAAACCGGCGAGCGTGGTGGTTGCGGACGACCGTTCACGTTCTCCTGGTCAATCAGGTAGAACTCGAGCTCGAACGCGGCGCAGATGGTCAGGCCCAGTTCGTCGAACTTGCGCACCACATTAGCCAGCACTTCACGCGGGTCAGCGAAGAACGGCTGGCCTTCGAGTTCGTGCATGGTCATCAACAGTTGCGCGGTAGGGCGCTTCTGCCATGGCTCGTTGCACAGGGTATCGGGGATCGGATAGCAGATACGATCGGCGTCGCCGATGTCCAGGCCCAGACCGGTGCTTTCCACCGTTGAACCATTGATATCCAGAGCAAATAGAGAGGCCGGCAGGTTGATGCCTTTCTCGTAAACCTTGTGGAGGCTGGTGCGTTCAATGCGCTTGCCGCGCACCACACCATTCATATCCGCAATCAGAAGGTCAACGTACAGAACCTCAGGATGTTCCTTAAGGAACGCGTTCGCTTCGTTGAGCTGAACGGCACGCGGGGGTACCGACATGATGCAACACCTTTGTTGTTAAAAATATCAATCATTGATCTTTTCTGGTTTCAGTCAACCCGAACGGCCTGCCGAAGTCAAGCAAGGCCTTTTTTGCCCTAAAAAAGCGCTGTGAGGGCGTTTATGGGGCATTTCCGGGTAGTTTTTGGCCCTTGGAGCGCTTGGCACCCGCAGGCTTGAGCAGGCCGTGTTGTATTTTTTACGGGGGTGTTGTGTAAAAAAATGAACAAGGCTAAGCTCCGATCAAACCCATAACAGCAATAATACCGGGGTGCTTCATGTCTCGCCTGTCGATAATCGGCGTCACCGACTGCTCGCAACAGTCCGGTCTGCATGCTTATCACATCAGTGGCGAATCGTCCGTGCATCGCGCCGTCAATCAGGCTCGCAGCCTGCCGACGATGGTCTCGCGCGCAGGCGCCGTCAAAACGGCAACGTCCGATATTCTGGACGCACGGGAAGCCATCCTCTTTATGGCGTCTCCTTCCAATATAGATCTCTTTCTCCCACAAAGCCTGTGCCGCTTTTCAAGCCGTGCTCATGATTCTGCACGTGCCGCTTGTGCACAGGAAATGCAACGCCAGCGTAAAGGGCAGGTAAGCTTCTCTTTCATTGTCTATGCGCGGTGCCAGGCGTAAGCCGGCACTGCGCGCACGCAAACCCCCTTTAACGCGACGCACAAGCGTCAAACCTTGCCTGACATAGCGTCAGGAGACTCAGCCCAGAGGCATTTATGAGTAACAACCTCGACCAGCTCACCGATTGGTTGAAAGACCACAAGATCACAGAAGTCGAATGCATGATCGCCGACTTGACCGGTATTACCCGGGGCAAGATCTCGCCGACCAACAAGTTCATCGCCGAAAAAGGCATGCGCCTGCCAGAAAGCGTTCTGTTGCAAACCGTAACCGGCGACTACGTCGAAGACGACATCTATTACGAACTGCTCGACCCGGCCGACATCGACATGATCTGCCGCCCCGACCAGAACGCCGTGTACATGGTGCCGTGGGCCATCGAGCCAACCGCCCAGGTGATTCACGACACCTACGACAAGCAAGGCAACCCGATCGAACTGTCGCCGCGCAACGTCCTCAAGAAAGTACTCAAACTCTACGCCGACAAGGGCTGGCAGCCGATCGTGGCGCCAGAGATGGAGTTTTACCTGACCAAGCGCAGTGACGACCCTGACTATCCGTTGCAGCCGCCGATCGGCCGCTCCGGGCGTCCGGAAATCGGTCGTCAGTCGTTCTCTATTGAAGCCGCGAACGAATTCGACCCGCTCTTCGAAGACGTCTACGACTGGTGCGAGTTGCAGGAACTGGATCTCGACACGCTGATCCACGAAGACGGCACCGCGCAGATGGAAATCAACTTCCGTCACGGTGACGCGCTGTCGCTGGCCGACCAGATTCTGGTGTTCAAGCGCACCATGCGCGAAGCCGCGCTCAAGCACGACGTGGCCGCCACTTTCATGGCCAAGCCGATGACCGGTGAACCGGGCAGCGCGATGCACTTGCACCAGAGCATCATCGACATCGAGACCGGTAAAAACGTCTTCTCTAATGAAGACGGGACCATGAGCCAGCTGTTCCTGCACCACATCGGTGGCCTGCAGAAGCTGATCCCGGAATTGCTGCCGCTGTTCGCCCCCAACGTCAACTCGTTCCGCCGCTTCCTGCCGGATACCTCTGCCCCGGTGAACGTCGAGTGGGGCGAAGAAAACCGCACCGTGGGCCTGCGCGTTCCGGATGCCGGCCCGCAGAACCGCCGCGTGGAAAACCGTCTGCCGGGCGCCGACGCCAACCCGTACCTGGCGATCGCCGCGAGCCTGCTCTGCGGTTACATCGGCATGGTCGAGGGCCTCAACCCGAGCGCGCCGGTGGTGGGTCGTGGCTATGAACGCCGCAACCTGCGCCTGCCGTTGACCATCGAAGACGCGCTGGAACGCATGGAAAACAGCTCGACCGTCGAGAAATACCTGGGCAAAACTTTCATCACGGGCTACGTCGCGGTCAAGCGGGCCGAGCATGAAAACTTCAAGCGCGTGATCAGTTCGTGGGAGCGTGAGTACCTGCTCTTCGCCGTCTGATACGCCTGGGCGCGGTGGTCAGCCGCCGCGCCTTCACCGATAACAAGGAGAATTGGCATGACCAGCAACAACCCGCAAACCCGTGAGTGGCAAGCGCTGAGCAGCGATCACCACCTGGCCCCGTTCAGCGATTTCAAGCAACTGAAAGAGAAGGGCCCGCGGATCATCACCAACGCCAAGGGCGTTTACCTGTGGGACAGTGAAGGCAACAAGATCCTCGACGGCATGGCCGGTCTGTGGTGCGTGGCCATCGGTTACGGTCGCGATGAACTGGCCGATGCCGCCAGCAAACAGATGCGCGAACTGCCGTACTACAACCTGTTTTTCCAGACTGCGCACCCGCCGGCACTGGAACTGGCCAAGGCCATCTCCGACATCGCGCCAGAAGGCATGAACCACGTGTTCTTCACCGGTTCCGGCTCTGAAGGCAACGACACCATGTTGCGCATGGTTCGCCACTATTGGGCGATCAAAGGCCAGCCGAACAAGAAAGTCATCATCAGCCGCAAGAACGGTTATCACGGTTCCACCGTGGCCGGCGCGAGCCTGGGCGGCATGACCTATATGCATGAGCAGGGCGATTTGCCGATCCCGGGCATCGTCCACATCGCCCAGCCGTACTGGTTCGCCGAAGGCGGCGACATGTCCCCGGAAGATTTCGGGATCTGGGCGGCCAATCAGCTGGAAGAGAAAATTCTCGAAGTCGGCGTCGACAACGTCGGTGCCTTTATTGCCGAGCCGATCCAGGGCGCCGGCGGCGTGATCATTCCGCCCGACAGCTACTGGCCGCGCGTGAAGGAAATCCTCGCCCAGTACGACATCCTCTTCGTCGCGGATGAGGTGATCTGTGGTTTCGGCCGCACCGGTGAGTGGTTCGGTAGCGATTTCTACGACCTCAAGCCCGACATGATGACCATCGCCAAGGGCCTGACCTCCGGCTACATCCCGATGGGTGGCCTGATCGTGCGTGATGAAGTGGTCGCGGTGCTCAATGAAGGCGGCGATTTCAACCACGGTTTCACCTACTCCGGCCACCCGGTGGCGGCGGCAGTGGGCCTGGAAAACATCCGTATTCTGCGCGACGAAAAGATTATCGAGAACGTGCACAACGAAACGGCACCGTATTTGCAGAAACGTCTGCGGGAACTGAACGATCACCCGTTGGTGGGTGAAGTTCGCGGGGTCGGTCTGCTGGGGGCGATCGAGCTGGTGCAAGACAAGGCCACCCGCAAACGTTACGAGGGCAAGGGCGTGGGCATGATCTGCCGCCAGTTCTGCTTCGACAACGGGCTGATCATGCGCGCCGTGGGCGACACCATGATCATTGCGCCGCCGCTGGTGATCAGCAAAGCGGAAATCGACGAGCTGGTTACAAAGGCACGCAAGTGTCTGGACCTGACCCTCAGTGCGTTGCAGGGCTAAGTGCTAGGCTTTGTGCGGGAAAGCCTCGGCGCTCTCGCGCAAAGCTGTCAGAAAGGCTGGTCTTTCCTTGAAAGACCGCCTCGGATCTTGCCAGACTAGCCGCGGTTCCAGTTGTCCGGGTTCGGCCGCTGAACAAAGTGGTTCAAAAAAGAAAAATTTGGAGCATTACGCATGAAGGCATTAGGCAAAAAGCTTGCTGGCAAGACACTTCTCGCTCTGTCCATCGCGGGCATGATGGCGGGTGCGGTTCAGGCGGACGACAAGGTGTTGCACGTCTACAACTGGTCCGACTACATCGCACCGGACACCGTGGCCAAGTTTGAAAAAGAGTCCGGCATCAAAGTCGTTTACGACGTGTTCGACAGCAACGAAACCCTGGAAGCCAAACTGCTGGCCGGTAAATCCGGTTACGACATCGTGGTGCCTTCCAACAACTTCCTCGCCAAGCAGATCAAGGCCGGCGTGTATCAGGAGCTGGACAAGTCCAAGCTGCCGAACTGGAAAAACCTCGACGAAGACCTGCTCAAAGCCGTTGGCGATGCCAGCGACCAGGGCAACAAACACGCGTTTCCGTACATGTGGGGCTCGATCGGCATCGGCTACAACCCGGAGAAGGTCAAGGCTGCACTGGGTATCGACAAGATCGACTCCTGGGATGTCGTGTTCAAGCCTGAAAACATGGCGAAGCTGAAAAGCTGCGGCGTGAGCTTCCTCGACGCACCGACCGAAATGATTCCGGCGGCGCTGCACTATCTGGGCAAGCCGACCAACAGCAAAGACAAGGCTGACCTGAAAGCCGCCGAAGATCTGTTCCTCAAGATTCGTCCTTCGGTCGCCTACTTCCATTCCTCCAAGTACATCTCCGACCTGGCCAACGGCAACATTTGCGTGGCCGTGGGTTACTCGGGTGACCTGGAGCAGTCGAAGTCGCGCGCCAAGGAAGCCGGTGACAAGGTCAAACTGGCCTACACCATTCCGAAGGAAGGCGCCGGCACGTTCTACGACATGGTTGCCATGCCAAAAGATGCCACCAACGTCGATGCGGCTTACAAGTTCATGAACTATCTGCTGCAGCCGGAAGTGATGGCCGAGATCACCAACGCCGTGCGTTTCCCGAACGGCAACAAGGCGGCCACGCCGCTGGTGGACAAAGACATCACCAGCGATGCGAGCATCTATCCTTCGGCTGAAGTGAAGAAGCAGCTCTACGCGATCAGTGATCTGGATGCAGCGACCCTGCGTCTGATCACTCGCAGCTGGACCAAGATCAAATCCGGCAAATAATCCGGTTTGAAGCAGCAACCACTGGCCGTCGTCTGCGCGACGGCGGCCAGCGGAATAATTAAATGACGGAAAGTTTTGCCGGAACGGTTTTTCGAGGGTAAGTTGCGCGCCGGTTTTGTTGCCGGGCAGCCATGGCTGTCATGCAGCGCTGGGCAACTTGGGCCCAACTAATTTAGAGGACCTCCACGTGCCTGTTTTTTCTTCTTTGCGCAATGCCCTGCTGGCCGCTGCCGGCCTGACGATCGCCATCGGTGCCCAAGCCGCCGGCACGGTGCATATTTATAACTGGTCGGATTACATCGGCGAATCGACGCTGGCCGACTTTCAGAAAGAGACCGGGATCAAACCGGTCTACGACGTGTTCGACTCCAACGAAACCCTGGAAGGCAAGTTGCTCGCCGGGCGTACCGGCTACGACGTGGTCGTGCCGTCGAACCACTTCCTCGGCAAGCAGATCAAGGCGGGCGCGTTCCAGAAACTCGACCGGGCGCAGCTGTCAAATTACTCGAATCTCGACCCGGCGCTACTCAAGCGTCTGGAGCAGAACGATCCTGGCAACCTGTACGCCGTACCGTACCTGTGGGGCACCAACGGCATCGGCTACAACGTCGATAAAGTGAAGGCTGTGCTGGGCGTCGACAAGATCGATTCCTGGGGCGTGCTGTTCGAGCCGGAAAACATCAAGAAACTGCAAAGCTGCGGCGTGGCATTCCTCGATTCGGCCGATGAAATGATGCCGACCGTGCTCAACTACATGGGTCTGGATGCCAACAGCACCAATCCCAAGGACTACAAGAAAGCCACCGACAAATTGCTCGCCGTGCGCCCCTACGTGACCTACTTCCATTCTTCGAAATACATCGGCGACCTGGCCAACGGCGACATCTGCGTGGCCATCGGTTTCTCCGGCGATATCTTCCAGGCGAAGAACCGCGCGGCAGAAGCCAAGAAGGGCGTGAACATCGCCTACACGGTGCCGAAAGAAGGCGGCGCGTTGTGGTTCGACATGTTGGCGATTCCCAAGGATTCGTCGAACGTGAAGCAGGCCCACGCCTTCATCAACTATCTGTTGAAACCTGAGGTGATCGCCCAGGTCAGTGATTCTGTCGGTTACGCCAACCCCAACCCGGGCTCGGACAAGCTGATGGATCAATCCATCCGTACCGATGAGTCGGTTTATCCGCCACAGGCCGTGATCGACAAGGCCTACGTGTCGACCGAGTTGCCACCGAACATTCAGCGCCTGATGACCCGCAGCTGGACCAAGGTCAAGTCGGGGATGTAAGGCACAAACTATCCTGGGTTCGTCCGTATTGGGCGAACTGCACTCTTTTTTTCTGGGAGTTTCGTAAATGGCAGTTGCCTCCGGCGCCTATAAGAAAGCCCTCGAGGGCGACCAGACACCCAAACAGGTGTTGGTCAAAATCGACCGGGTCACGAAGAAGTTCGACGAGACGATTGCCGTGGACGACGTGTCCCTGGAAATCAAAAAGGGCGAGATCTTTGCCCTGCTCGGCGGTTCGGGATCGGGCAAATCCACTCTGCTGCGGATGCTGGCAGGGTTCGAACGGCCCACGGAGGGGCGCATTTTTCTCGACGGCGTCGACATTACCGACATGCCGCCGTACGAACGTCCGATCAACATGATGTTCCAGTCCTACGCCTTGTTTCCGCACATGACCGTGGCGCAGAACATCGCGTTCGGTTTGCAGCAGGACAAGATTCCCAAGGCTGAAGTCGAAGCCCGCGTCGCCGAGATGCTCAAACTGGTGCAGATGAGCCAATACGCCAAGCGCAAGCCGCATCAACTGTCGGGCGGTCAGCGTCAGCGTGTTGCTTTGGCACGTTCGCTGGCCAAGCGGCCAAAGCTGTTGCTGCTCGACGAACCGATGGGCGCACTGGATAAAAAACTGCGGTCGCAGATGCAGCTCGAACTGGTGGAAATCATCGAGCGCGTCGGCGTGACCTGCGTGATGGTGACCCACGACCAGGAAGAGGCCATGACCATGGCCGAGCGCATCGCGATCATGCACCTGGGCTGGATCGCCCAGATCGGCAGCCCGATCGACATCTACGAAACCCCGACCAGCCGTCTGGTCTGCGAATTCATCGGTAACGTCAACATCTTCGAAGGCGAAGTGATCGACGACGCCGAGGGTCACGCGACCATCACTTGCAAGGACCTCGACCGGCAGATCTATGTGGGTCACGGCATCAGCACCTCGGTGCAGGACAAGTCGGTCACCTACGCGATTCGTCCGGAGAAACTGCTGGTCACCGCCGAACAACCGACCTGCGAATACAACTGGTCGAGCGGCAAGGTGCACGACATTGCCTATCTTGGCGGGCACTCGGTGTTCTACGTCGAACTGCCGAGCGGCAAACTGGTGCAGTCCTTCGTCGCCAACGCCGAACGCCGTGGCGCCCGTCCGACCTGGGGCGATCAGGTTTTCGTGTGGTGGGAAGACGACAGCGGTGTGGTACTTCGCTCATGAACATGCGCAAATTCAAACGGCGCATCAACCGAATAATTCCCAATGGCCGCCAACTGGTCATCGGGGTTCCGTTCATCTGGCTGTTCCTGTTCTTCATGTTGCCGTTCTTCATCGTCCTGAAGATCAGCTTCGCCGAAGCCGACGTGGCCATTCCGCCGTACACCGAGATCTACACGTTTGCCGAGCAGAAGCTGCAACTGCTGCTGAACCTGGGCAACTACGCGATGCTGGGCGACGACGAGTTGTACATCGCCGCGTACCTCGGCTCGCTGAAGATGGCGTTGATCAGCACCGTTCTGTGCCTGGCGATCGGCTACCCGATGGCCTACGCGATCGCCACGGCCCGTAAAGAAATGCAAACGGTGCTGGTGCTGCTGATCATGATGCCCACCTGGACGGCAATCCTGATCCGCGTTTACGCGTGGATGGGCATCCTCAGCAACAACGGCCTGCTCAACGGATTCCTGATGAGCATGGGCCTGATCGATGAGCCGCTGCAGATCCTCAACACCAACCTCGCGGTGTATATCGGCATCGTCTACTCGTACCTGCCGTTCATGATCCTGCCGCTGTACGCCAACCTGGTGAAGCACGACAACAGTCTGCTGGAAGCGGCTTCTGACCTCGGTTCGAGCACCTTCAACAGCTTCTGGAAAATCACTATTCCGCTGTCCAAGAACGGGATCATTGCCGGCTGCATGCTGGTGTTTATTCCGGTCGTGGGCGAGTTTGTCATCCCGGAACTGCTCGGCGGCCCGGAAACGCTGATGATCGGTAAGGTGCTCTGGCAAGAGTTCTTCAACAACCGTGACTGGCCGGTAGCGTCCGCGCTGGCGGTGGTGATGCTGGCGATCCTGATTGTGCCGATCATCCTGTTCAACCGCAGTCAGGCCAAGGAAATGGAGGGTAAAGAATGAAGCGCTTCCGTTTCTCCAGCCTGATGCTGGTCGTGGGTTTGTTGTTCATCTACTTGCCGATGCTGATCCTGGTGATCTACTCGTTCAACGCCTCGAAACTGGTGACGGTGTGGGGCGGCTGGTCGATCAAGTGGTACGTCGGCCTGCTCGACAACTCGCAACTGATGGGCTCGGTACTGCGCTCGCTGGAAATCGCCTGCTACACGGCGGTGGCTGCGGTAGCGCTGGGTACTTTGGCCGCATTCGTGCTGACGCGTATCACCCACTTCAAGGGCCGTACGTTGTTCGGCGGCCTGGTGACGGCGCCGTTGGTCATGCCCGAAGTGATCACCGGTCTGTCGCTGTTGCTGCTGTTCGTGGCCATGGCGCAGATGATCGGCTGGCCACAGGAACGGGGCATCGTCACCATCTGGATCGCTCACACGACGTTCTGTGCGGCCTATGTGGCAGTGGTGGTGTCGGCGCGCCTGCGTGAGCTGGACCTGTCGATCGAAGAAGCGGCGATGGACCTGGGGGCGCGGCCGTGGAAGGTGTTCTTCCTGATCACCATCCCGATGATCGCGCCATCGTTGGCAGCGGGCGGCATGATGTCGTTCGCGCTGTCGCTGGACGACCTGGTACTGGCGAGCTTCGTGTCGGGCCCGGGTTCGACGACGCTGCCGATGGAAGTGTTTTCGGCGGTGCGTCTGGGTGTGAAGCCTGAGATCAACGCCGTGGCCAGCCTGATTCTGCTGGCGGTGTCGATCGTGACTTTCATGGTCTGGTTCTTCAGCCGTCGCGCCGAAGAAGCCCGCAAGAAAGCCATCCAGCAAGCCATCGAAGAAAGCGCTGCCGATTCGTGGAAGCAACCGGACGTACGTCGCGCACCGGCGCCGGGAGTGGTGTAAGCCAATCTGGATTGGCCTCGGTATCCAGGCCAATCCAAATCCAATGTGGGAGCGAGCCTGCTCGCGAGGACGGAGTGTCAGTCGACTCAAAGGGTGGCTGACGCTCCGTCTTCGCGAGCAAGCTTGCTCCCACAGTTGTTTTGGGGTGATCTTCGGGTCCTAGGTGTCTTGCGCCATACATCGACCTGAAGTGGCTTTGTCGATCATGGATTCAGTCGTGTTCGTTCAAGTCGGCGTAGCTCGTCAATACTCCCTAATCGGTCCCCTCTCCCTATGGGAGAGGGCTAGGGTGAGGGGCTTTTAAGGGGTTCCGCGCGCGGGCAGCAGCTTCAATGTACTGCGCGTATTCGCCGACACCTCTTCGTCGCTGAAATGCGCCTGCACGTAAATCCCGTCGACGTACGCTTCAGCCTGATCGTCATAGTGCCGATCAAACGGCACGCCGCTCTGCCCGACCGGATTGATCGTCAAGCTGTGAGCAGGATCAGCGAAGTCAACCAGACGCCGCGTAGAAGGCCCGTAGGTCACCGGCCACGGCGCCGGGCCGATCTTCGCCGAGAGGTTGTTCGGCACTTCATGGCTGCCCGGTGCGGCGAATGGCCCGACGTTGAAGATGCGATCCAGTGGCTTCTGCTGCCCCAGCGGATGCCCGTGGGTCAGCGTGTGCGCCGTACCCCATTTCCATCCGGACGTATCGTCACCGAGTGTCAGCTTCAGGTGTTTCATGCTCGCCTGCCATGCCGCGCGCACGGTATCGGCGCGAGTCTCTTTGTTCGGCGTGTTGCGGTTATCCCACCAGACTGAATCGGTATTCGCCGCCAAGCGTGGCAATGCCGAATCAATCACCCGCGTCGACAACAGCGTGTCGAAAAAGTCATTACCCAACTCATCGCGCATCGCTGCATCGGCGAGGTCGTAGAGGAACTGGTTGAACACCGTCGCACTCACCGAATCCAGCGGATAGTCGCCTGACCACTGCGCCAGTTGCGAGACCAGTTTCAACTGCGCCGGATCGCTCACTACCTCGCGCAGCACGGGCAGCAGAGGCGCCAGCAAACGCGGGCCGTAACCGGTGGCGGTGCCCAGTTGCAGTGTCTGGTTGGCTTCGTTGGTCCACTTCACACTCTTGTCGCTGAGCTGGCGATTGAGCTGCTGGCCACGGTCGGCGAGGTTGTAATAACCGGGAATCTCCATGCCGCTTGGCGACACGGGCTGGAAGTTGGCCGAGACGATATAGCCGCGTGCCGGGTTCTCTTCCTGCGGGTTGGCGCTGAACGGGTAGAAGCCGTCCTTGTTCGCCTGATCAGTGCTGCCATCAAGGATGAAGCCCGGCTTGACCCCGGCGGGGCGCTTGGGCAACAACGCCGACGCCCACCAGGCGATATCGCCCTTGGCATTGGCGTAAACGAGGTTGAGCCCCGGTGCCTGCACCTTGGCCGCAGCGGCGCGGGCCTTGGCCAGGGTGTCGGCGCGGTTGAGCTGGTAGAAACCCTCGAGGATCGGGTTCGGTGTTTCGAGGAAGGCCCACCACATCGCGATCGGCGTCTTGCCGGCGGCGGCGCCCAGCGCGTCGTTGACGATCGGGCCGTGCGGCGACTGGCGCAGGGTGATGGTCACCGGCGCCTGGCCCTTCACGGCGATCTGCTGCTCGCTGCTGACCATGTCGGTCCACTGGCCGCGATACCAGACCTGATTCGGGTTGTCCGGGTTGATCTTCTCGGCGATCAGGTCCAGGTCGTCGTTCTGGAACATGGTCAGGCTCCACCCGAAATCCAGGTTGTGCCCCAGGAACGCGAAAGGCACCAGCGCCTGATGATGGCCATAGAGTTCAAACCCCGGTGCCGACAGTTGCGCTTCGTACCACACCGATGGCACCGAGAAACGAATGTGCGGATCGCCGGCCAGCAGCGGCTTGCCGCTCTGGCTGCGACTGCCCGAGATGACCCAGGCATTGCTGCCTTCGAATTGCGGCAGACCGTTGTCAATCAGCGCCTGTTCACTGAGGCGGGCGAGCGCGTTGAGGTCTTTCCAGTCATTGGCCGCAAGTGCCGGCGCCGACGTACTGTGGCTCTTGGCGAGTACGCCTTTGGGCTGCCAGTCGAGGTCGAAGACGTTGAGGTAATCGGCGCCAAGCTGATCGCGCACGTAGGTCAGCAACGGTTCGGTGCGAAACGCGGCGGCAAAGCTGTAGGCCATGTAACCGGCGACGCTGATGCTGTCTTCGGCGGTGAACGGCCGCTTGGGGATGCCCAGCACGTCGAACTCGACAGGCGCGGCGTGCGTATTCTGATATTGGTTGATGCCGTCCAGATACGCTTGCAGGCCCTTCCACGCCGGTGACTGCTTGTCGAGGCTGGCTACATAACTGGCCGCGCGTTCACGAATGCGCAAACTGCGGAACAGTTTGTCGGTGTCGAGCAGTTTCGGTCCGAGCACTTCGGCCAGTTCGCCACGGGCGAGACGGCGCATGGCTTCCATCTGGAACAGACGATCCTGGGCATGCACATAACCGAGGGCGCGATAGAGGTCGGTTTCGTTCTCGGCGCGGATGTGCGGCACACCGCGCTCGTCGTAGCGCACCGTTACTGAACCTTGCAGGTTGCGCAGTTCAATCTGGCCCTGGCGTGTCGGCTGTTTGCTGTAGAGGTACCCGCCTGCGCCAGCGAGCAGGACAACGATGAGCAAGGCGAGAACGGTGAACACGCGTTTCATGGTGACTCCTTGTGCATGCAGAATTGCCGCCCGTCGGGCTGCAAACAATTAGCACAGACCTTCTGTGCCGTGCATCGCTGTCCTTGAAAAGTCCGGAATGCCTTATTGCGCCTGCACCGGCCACGGGCAATAGCAGCCGACCGCCAGCGTGTGCGTGGCATTCACCGGGCGATCATCCGTCAACGCGTTCAGGATCGGTTCGATAAAGCTGTTGCTGGAGTTGCAGGTCAGGCCTTCGCTGTAGGGGCCGAAGTACGCGAGTTTGCCGCTTCGGTCCCAGATCGCCACAGCGGGACTGGCGGGAATCTGCTCGGCACCGGGCAATACCGCGATGGTTTTCAGGCTGCTCAAAGTGGCGGGCAACTGGCCGTGGCTGCCGGGGCGTTGCACCGCGAAAAAATCGACGCCTCTGGCGCTGAAATGCTCGACCATCTCGGTCAGGTGTTGCTGATTGCCGACGTTGCAGGGGCAGGCCGGGTCCCAGAAGTGCACCAGGCGAATCTTGCCAGGTCCGGCGATATCGTCCGGCAGGCGCAGCGGGTCGCCGGAAAAAACCGCGGTGTGCTCGCTGAACGCGCGCAAATATCGGCCCTGAAACCAGTCGTACGCCGTCCACAACACGCCGGCACACACAAGCGCGAGCAGGCTGGCAAACAGTGCGGTGCGGTAGGACGAACGCATGTATTTCGATCCTTGAGGGGCGGCTAGCTTGCCATGCTTGCCGCGACAGATGAATATCGCAAGCCGATAAAGTCTGTTCACCGCTCTGGAATTTGCCTCATGCCCGCTACTTTCGACCCCGATCAATTACGCGCCAGCCTCAAGCCTTTGGCTGAGTGGCAGCCGTTGTCGGACGAAGCCAAGGCCTATCAATGCTTCTACAAAACCGATTTTCCCGAGCGTGATGTCTGGCGCGGCATGGGCCGTTTCGCCGTCGATGGCTATGAACTGGTCAGCCATTGCTGGTGGCCGGAGAAGGTCAAGGGCACGCTGTTCCTATTGCACGGTTTCTACGACCACACCGGGCTGTATCGGCATGTGATCGAGTGGGCGCTGGATCAGGATTTTGCCGTCATCGCCTGCGACTTGCCCGGGCATGGTCTGTCGAGCGGCACGCGGGCGAGCATCCGCGACTTCTCTGAATATCAGGACGCGCTGCAAGCCTTGTTCGTCGAAGCCAATTCGATTGCCCTGCCGCAGCCGTGGCACCTGTGTGGGCAAAGTACCGGCGGCGCCATCGTCGTCGACCATGTGCTCAATCATGGCGAGAGCAGTCCGGCGCAGGGTCAGGTGATTTTGCTGTCGCCACTGGTGCGACCGCGGGCGTGGGGGTGGTCGCAGCTGAGTTATTACCTGCTGCGGCCTTTCGTACGGGGCATCGCGCGGCGCTTTAGCGAGAACTCCAACGACCCGGATTTCCTGCCGTTTCTGCTGGCCGATCCGTTGCAGCCCAAGCGCTTGCCGACGGCATGGGTCGGGGCCTTGTCACGCTGGATTCACCGAGTGGAATTCGCCAAAAAAAGTCCGCGACGGCCGCTGATCATTCAGGGGCAGGCGGACATGACCGTGGACTGGCAGCACAATCTGCAAGTGTTGAAGTTGAAGTTCGATCGACCGCAGATCTTGCTGCTACCCGAGGCGCGGCACCATCTGGCGAATGAGACGGCTGATATGCGTGAGGAGTATTTCGAGTTCTTGAGCAAGCGGATCAGGGGCCGGAATCTCTAGCGGATTTGCTGGCCTCATCGCTGGCAAGCCAGCGCTTAAAAGGTTTTCAGTGAATGCAGAATTTGTGAACACCGGAGAACCTGTGGGAGCTGGCTTGCCAGCGATGGCGGCCGGTCAGGCGACGAGAATCATTGCCCCACCGCCAACCCAGCCCTGATCGCCGCCAGCGCGGCCTGGTAATACGCCTTGCCTTCGGTCGACTCGGCGAACGTCGCAAACTCTTCCAGTTCGTTATCCGACAGGTCGCGATAAACGTAGAGCAGCGTGTTGTTCATGTCCGCGCCGATCTGATCCATCAGGCGCTGACGCTGACCGTTCAACATGCCTTGCGCCTGTCCGCCGCCGAGCAGTCCCGGAATCATCGAACTCAAACTGTCCGCCGCGACCCCTGCAATCGCCAGGCTGACCTCGGCGCCAGCCTCCCGCGCAGGCAGTGCCTGGGCGAGGTGGCCGATGATCAGCAGGCGACTGTCGCTGGCCGGCATTTTCGGCAGGCCCTTGGCGTTCTTGGCCAGTTGATCCCGGCGGGTCGCGAGCAATTCGGCGGCAACGATTTTCTTGCCCAGCGGCGACTGGAAAAAAGACAGCGCAGGTTTCGGATCGGCGAGGTTCTGCCGTAGCTGTGCCTCGGCGCGTTGATCCATGGCCTGCGGGGCGAAGCGCTGGTTGCTGTTGTTCACCAGCGCTTGAAACACGGCGGGCGGCAGGCTGTTTTGATAGCGCTGTTGCGCGGCACTCAGGGCGTCATTGAAATGCGCACGTTGTTCTGGCCAACCGGCGACCTTGTACAGCTGATCGTGGCCGTCCGCCCAAGCGGGCAAAACACAGAACATCAACAGTGAAAAAAGCAAACGGCGCATAGGGACTCCTGTCAGCAGCGGACTATTCTCCGTGCGGTGCCGTGACTTGTCGAGAATTCGTAACAAGCCGCCGCGTGGCTCTGTCGGATTTCTTGCCGCCGACATACTATGCGCGCCATGCAAATATCCTCTGAACACCCGCTGCTGCTGCGCATTGTCGACGACCTGGCCGAACACGGCTGGTCGCAGCAGAACATTTTCCTGCCCGCCGGTTTGACCAGCGAGCTGGCGGCCGAATGCCGTAAACGTGAAGCCGAGGGTGAGCTGGCGCCGGCGGCGGTCGGTCGTGGGCCGTTTTCAGAGATTCGCGAGGGTATTCGCGGCGACCATATCCAATGGATCGATCCGGGGCAGGCTGAGGCCAGTGACCGTTATCTGAACCTGATGGACAGCCTGCGCGAGGCGCTCAACCGTGGCTTGTTCCTCGGGCTTGAAGATTTCGAATGCCATTTCGCCCTGTATCCGCCGGGCGCGTTTTATCGCAGGCACGTCGACCGTTTTCGTGACGATGACCGGCGCATGGTCTCGGTGGTGGTTTACCTCAATGATGCCTGGCTGCCTGAGGATGGCGGTCAGCTGCGCATGTATCTGAGCGATGATCGCGTTCATGATGTGCAGCCTACCGGTGGTTGTCTGGTGGTTTTCCTCTCCGGCGAAGTACCGCATGAGGTGCTGCCGGCCCACCGCGAGCGCCTGTCGCTGACGGGCTGGTTCCGTCGTCGTGGCAACGAGCCTTTCTGACATGCAAAAGATTCTGGTCAGCCGCTGCCTGTTAGGCCATCGCGTGCGTTACGACGGCGGTGCCAGCGGACCGTTTGATGTGCTGGAGCAGTGGATAGCCGAAGGACGGGTGGTGCCGTTGTGCCCTGAAGTGGCCGGTGGCTTGCCGACGCCGCGAGCGGCGGCGGAGATTCCGGGCGGGCAGGGGGGTGAGGTGCTCGATGGTGTGGCTGCGGTGATGACCACTGAAGGCGAGGATGTCAGTGCGCAGTTTCTGGAGGGTGCGCGGCAGGCGCTGGAACTGGTGCAAAAGCACGATATCTGGGTGGCGGTGCTCAAGGCCAACAGTCCGTCGTGCGGGAACCTGCTGACGTATGACGGGACGTTCAGTGGGGTGAAGGTCAGTGGTGAGGGGGTTACTGCTGCTCTATTGAAACGTCATGGTGTGCAGGTTTTCAGCGAGCTTGAATTGCCTGAGGCGGCGGTGGCATTGGCGGCTTTGGGTTGATCCAGAATCCTTACCCTCACCCCAGCCCTCTCCCTGAGGGAGAGGGGGCCGACCGAGGCGTCCGGAGCTTTACATCGACCTGAAAGACTAGGTTGATTATGGACTCGACAAAGCAATGGTCTATCGATCATGGAAAAGACAGAACAGTAATCAGCCGATCATGGATTCGACAACGCAATAACCAGTCGATCATGGATTCGGTAATGCCATCCCAGGTCGGCGTATCTCTGAAGCATCCCCCAATCAGTTCCCTCTCCCTTGGGAGAGGGCCAGGGTGAGGGGCTCTTTCAGGGGCTTACGGTTTCAACCACTTCTCGGACAACGCCGCCAATCGCCCATCCGCCTTGATTCGCTGCAACGCACTCTCAAGGCTGGCGCGAAAGGCCGGATTACCCTTCTGAAACGGTATCGCCAACTCCACCGGCGCACTCACTGCCGGCTTCGTTTCGGTCAGCGCCTGCACCAGCACCATGGGGCGGGGCTGCTCGTCCTTCTTCGCCAGTAATTGTGAATCGATCTGGCTGTACGGCTCGCTGAAGTCGAAACGATCCTTAAGTTCGGGTGTCAGTGCTATGTGGTTGAGCGCGACGTCGTACTTGCCGCTTTCAACGCCCTGGAGCAGATCGCCGGCGTCAGTGACGATGAAGTCGGCGCGCACATCCAGCTCCCTGGCCAGCAATTGCCCAAGCTCGACCTCGAACCCCGTGAGCGTGTCACCTTCCTTGAAATTGAAGGGCGGTGTATTAGCCTCCAGGGCTATGCGCAACTCGCCACGGTCGTTGACGTCATCAATCAGTTCGGCATGAGCCAGCGGGCTCAGAAGGGGTATCAGGCAGATCAGGCCAGGCAAAAGGCGCATGGTCACTCCTTTGAAATCATTATCGCGATGCTCTGATTCAGGCTCGCTTTGCTATGGTTGTCGAGTGCCTTCGACAACGAATGGTCATGAAGTTGTCATGACCGTGCGGATTTTACGGAAAAACTGGAGAAGAAAATGAAAAGCTTTATGTCACGTGCTGCGTTGGCGGGTGTGCTGATGGGTGTTTCGGTAATGGCCAGTGCGGCGACGCCGGCGCCGAAAGATGCTGAAGTGTTCATCGTTTCTCCCGAGGACGGTGCGACGGTTTCCCAGGAATTCAAGGTCAAGTTCGGCGTCAAGAACATCGCGCTGGCGCCCGCGGGTGACGTCACCAAGAACACCGGCCACCATCATCTGCTGATTGACGTCGACGACCTGCCGGCTGAAGGCGCACCTATCCCGACTGATGCCCACCACATGCATTTCGGCAAGGCGCAGACCGAAGCCACCATCAAACTGGCCCCCGGCAAGCACACCTTGCAGCTGATTCTTGGCGACAGCGGCCATATGCCGTTTGACCCGACGATCGTTTCCGAAAAAATCACCGTCAACGTCAAATAAAAAAAGGGAGCCCTTCGGGGCTCCCTTCTTTTATCAGCTGCGAGCTACAAGCGGCGAGCTGCAAGCATTAGCAGAAGCGAACATCACTTGCCGCTTGAGGTGTAGCTGTTCTTAAAAAAGAACCCGGCTACGGATGGTGCCGGTAACGTGTTGCAGCTTCTCTTGCGCCAGCTCCGAGTACTCGGCGTCGACGTCGATCACCACGTAGCCGACCTTTTCGTTGGTCTGCAGGAACTGACCGGAGATGTTGATGCCGTTTTCGGCGAAGACCTTGTTGATCTCCATCATCACACCCGGAATGTTCTCGTGGATGTGCAGCAGGCGGTGCTTGCCAGGGTGAGCCGGCAGGGCCACTTCCGGGAAGTTGACCGACGAAACGGATGTACCGTTGTCGCTGTACTTGACCAGTTTTTCCGCCACTTCCAGACCGATGTTGGCTTGTGCTTCGGCGGTCGAGCCACCGATGTGCGGGGTCAGAATCACGTTGTCGAGACCACGCAGCGGGCTTTCGAACTCTTCGTCGTTGGAGCGTGGCTCCACCGGGAATACGTCGATGGCGGCGCCGATCAGGTGCTTGTCCTTGATTGCTGCGGCCAGGTGATCAAGCTCGACCACGGTACCGCGTGCAGCGTTGATCAGGATGCCGCCCTTCTTGATGGCGCGGATTTCCTTCTCGCCGATCATCCACTGGGTCGCAGCGGTTTCCGGAACGTGCAGGGTGACGATGTCGGACATGCCCAGCAGTTCGTGCAGGTTGTTGACCTGCGTCGCGTTGCCCAGCGGCAGCTTGGTCACGGTGTCATAGAAGTACACCTGCATGCCCAGGCCTTCAGCCAGAACCGACAGTTGAGTACCGATCGAGCCGTAGCCGACGATGCCCAGCTTCTTGCCGCGGATTTCGAAGGAGTTGGCTGCGCTCTTGATCCAGCCGCCACGGTGGCAGGAAGCATTTTTCTCAGGGATGCCGCGCAGCAGCAGGATGGCTTCGGCCAGTACCAGTTCGGCAACGGAACGCGTGTTGGAGTACGGCGCGTTGAACACGGCGATACCGCGCTCGCGGGCAGCACTCAGGTCAACCTGATTGGTGCCGATGCAGAAACAGCCGACGGCTACCAGCTTCTTCGCGTGATCGAAGATCTCTTCGGTCAGTTGGGTGCGAGAACGAATGCCGATGAAGTGAGCGTCAGCGATCTTTTCCTTGAGCTGGGCTTCCGGCAAGGAACCTGTCAGGTATTCGATGCTGGTGTAGCCCGCCGCCTTGAGGACGTCGACAGCCGATTGGTGGACGCCTTCGAGAAGAAGGAACTTGATCTTGCTCTTATCGAGAGAAGTCTTGCTCATCTGCGTAAACCTGTATCCCGGAGAAAAATGGCAGGAAATGGTCAACAGAGGCTGACCGCGACGGCAGGAAAGCCGTCACCGCAGAAAGGCCGTTGGGCACTGGCCTGCGGGGTCGGTATGCTAGCATAGCCGCCCCGCTAAACACTCATTCCTGCGACGTGAAGCGTTCTCAGGATGACCATGAATTGTTCGAGAGTTCTGTCGATGACCAATCCTGCCCTGATTGATGAACTGAAGACCCTGGTCGAGCCTGGCAAGGTCCTGACCGATGCCGACTCCCTGAACACGTATGGCAAGGATTGGACCAAGCACTTCGCCCCGGCGCCCAGTGCCATCGTGTTTCCCAAGACCATCGAGCAAGTACAGGCCGTTGTCCGTTGGGCCAACGAACACAAGGTCGCGCTGGTGCCTTCGGGCGGGCGAACCGGGCTGTCCGCCGCGGCGGTGGCGGCCAACGGCGAAGTGGTCGTGTCGTTCGATTACATGAACCAGATTCTCGACGTGAACCTCACTGACCGTACCGCCGTGTGTCAGCCGGGCGTGGTTACCGAGCATTTGCAGAACGTTGCCGAAGAAAAAGGCCTGTATTACCCGGTGGACTTCGCTTCGGCCGGTTCCAGCCAGATTGGCGGCAACATCGGCACCAATGCCGGCGGTATCAAAGTCATTCGTTACGGCATGACGCGCAATTGGGTCGCGGGCATGAAAGTCGTCACCGGCAAGGGCGACGTGCTGGAGCTGAACAAGGACCTGATCAAGAACGCCACCGGTTATGACTTGCGTCAGCTGTTTATCGGCGCGGAAGGCACCCTGGGTTTTGTGGTTGAAGCGACGATGCGCCTGGATCGCGCGCCGAAAAACCTCACGGCGATGGTGCTGGGTACCGCGGATTTCGACTCGATCATGCCGGTGCTGCACGCCTTTCAGGGCAAGCTCGACCTCACCGCTTTCGAGTTCTTCTCCGACAAGGCTCTGGCCAAAGTCATGGGGCGTGGCGACGTGCCGGCGCCGTTCGAAACCGATTGCCCGTTCTACGCCCTGCTGGAATTTGAAGCGACCACTGAAGAAGTGGCCAACAGCGCGCTGGAAACCTTCGAGCATTGCGTTGAACAGGGCTGGGTCCTCGATGGCGTGATGAGCCAGAGCGAAACCCAGTTGCAGAATCTGTGGAAACTGCGCGAGTACATCTCCGAGACCATCTCGCACTGGACGCCGTACAAGAACGACATCTCGGTCACCGTCTCGAAAGTCCCGGCATTTCTCAAGGAAATCGACGCGATCGTCGGCACACACTATCCGGATTTCGAAATCGTCTGGTTCGGCCACATCGGCGATGGCAACCTGCACCTGAACATCCTCAAGCCGGACAACCTGAGCAAGGACGAGTTTTTCGCCAAGTGCGCCACCGTCAACAAGTGGGTGTTCGAAACCGTCGAGAAGTACAACGGTTCGATTTCCGCGGAGCACGGCGTGGGCATGACCAAACGCGACTACTTGACCTACAGCCGATCGCCGGTTGAGATCGAGTACATGAAAGCGGTCAAAGCGGTGTTCGACCCGAACGGCATCATGAACCCGGGCAAGATCTTCGCGGTTTGATCTGTAATTCTTGATGAATCAATGAAGGCAGGAGTCGGTAAATGAGCTATCAGCACCAGTACGTCGACGGTACGCGCATTCACTTCCCGATCGGGAAAGTCGTGTGCATTGGCCGTAATTACGCCGAACACGCCAAGGAACTGGACAACCCGGTGCCTACCGAGCCGCTGCTGTTCATCAAGCCCGGCAGTTGCGTGGTGCCGCTGGACGGTGGTTTCAGCATTCCGACCGAGCGTGGCTCGGTGCACTACGAAGCGGAAATCGCCGTGTTGATCGGCAAGCCGCTGTCGACCAAACCCAGCCGTGAAGAAGTGCTGGATGCGATCTCCGGTTTCGCCCCGGCGCTGGACCTGACCCTGCGCGACAAGCAGGCCGAGCTCAAAGCCAAGGGCCTGCCGTGGGAAATCGCCAAGTCGTTCGACGGCGCGGCCGTGCTTGCGCCGTTCGTGGTTGGCAGCACCTTCGCGGACCTGACCGACATCGGTATCCGCCTGACCATCAACGGTGAGGTGCGTCAGGACGGCAACAGTAGCGCGATGCTCAACCCGATTGTGCCGATGATCCAGTACATGGCCGGCTGCTTCTCGCTACAGGCCGGTGACGTGATCCTGACTGGCACCCCGGCTGGCGTCGGCCCGCTGAATGTCGGCGATGAGATCGTCCTCGAACTGGTTGGCGCCAACCGCTTCAACAGCAGCGTGCGCTAGTCGTAACACTGGACATCCCTGTGGGAGCGAGCTTGCTCGCGAAAGCGTTGTATCAGTCAGCGATGCTGTCGGCTGACCTGACGCCTTCGCGAGCAAGCTCGCTCCCACAATGATTGTTGGTGGCCTGAAGCTTGGGGACAGCACACGCCAATCCCGCCATTTGCCGTTTTTTTCACATCCTGTCTGGATAATTCCCGCAATTCTGGCGTCTTAGCCGGCCTCTTTATGCTATTACCCATAGCCTGAATTTTCGGAAAGCGTCCCTTGATGTCATCTCAAACTCAGCTCAAACCCCCACGCCGGTCGCGTTTCGCCATGCGCTGGTATTCCTGGTTGCTGCTGGCGATTGCCGCCGCGTACGGCTTGGCGTTTGCCATGCATTGGGATGACCGGGGCTTGCTGTGGGTGCTGGAACGCTTTGAAAGCAAGGCCGAGCAAAAGGAAAGCATCTGGCTGCCGGACTATCGGGTGGTGATCGATGCCAAGTCATTGCCGGGCATGGAGAAGGACGAAGCGTCGGACCTCGCCTACAACCGGCAGACCAAAACCCTGTTTTCGGTGATGGGCAAGAATCCGTTCCTCGTCGAACTGAGCCTGCAAGGCGAGGTGCTGCGCAAGATGCCGCTGGTAGGCTGGAGCAATCCGGAAGGCCTGACCGCCATGGAAAACGGCCTGATGGCGATCGTCGATGAGCGCCAGCACATGCTGTCGATCGTCAAGGTCGATGCCGACACCCGTGAACTGAACATCGCCAGTTTCCCCAAGTACGATCTCGGCCCGTCGAAGGACCAGAACAAGGCCTTCGAAGCGATCACCTGGGACCCGCGCAACCAACAATTGCTGCTAGGTGAAGAACGGCCACCGGCGCTGTTCACCTGGAAAAGCGATGGCGGTCAGCCCCTGAAAGGCGACAAGCAGAAGCTGTCCAGCGATGAACTGGATATCCGCAATCTCTCCGCATTGGCAACCGATCCGCGCACTGGCCACCTGCTGGTGCTGTCCGCCGATTCTCACCTGTTGCTGGAACTGGACGAGAAGGGCGAGCAAGTCAGCTTCATGACCCTGCTCGGCGGTTTCAACGGCTTGAAGAACACCATCCCCCGCGCCGAAGGCGTGACCATGGATGAGGCGGGCACGCTGTACATGGTCAGCGAGCCGAACCTGTTTTATCGCTTCGAAAAGCACAAATAACTCACTCCTGCAGGTGCAGCCTTCGGCAGCGCCTACACAGGTTGTCTTGTGGTTCAAGGCAAGTGGCCATTAAGCTTCAGTTCAGTCAGGCGTGATATTTCATCCGCCTGCCTTGATTCCGAGCCCGCCCGAATGCGTCGACTTGCCCGCCCCAAACCGCTGTTGCTCATCTTTTCGCTGATTGCCCTGATCGCGCTGCTCTCGATCGGCCAATACATGCGCCTGTTCGAACGCGCCTGGTTCAACCTGCACACCCTATGGCAGCCGCTGAGCAGCGAGGCCATTGGCCTGGATCAGTATCGCGTGGATATCGAAGCGCGCGTCATCGACGGGCTGGACGACGATGTGTCGGCGCTGACCTACGATCCGGTGCGCGACAGCCTGTTCACGGTGACCAACAAGAATTCCGAACTGGTTGAGCTGTCGCTGGAGGGCAAGATCCTGCGGCGCATCCCGCTGATTGGCTTCGGCGACGCGGAGGCAGTCGAGTTCATCAGCGCCGATACCTACGTGATCACCGATGAGGGCCAGCAGCGGCTGATCAAGATTCATCTGGAGCAAGACACCACCTTCCTCGACGCGGCGGACGCCGAGCAGATGACCCTCGGTGTGCACATGGCCGGCAACAAGGGGTTTGAAGGTCTGGCGTACGACTCGGTGGGCAAGCGCCTGTTCGTCGCCAAGGAGCGCGACCCGATGCTGATCTACGAAGTGCACGGCTTTCCTCACTTCAACCCGGAAAAGTCCTACGCGGTGCACGTGATCAACAACCCCAAACGCGATGCCGGGATGTTCGTGCGCGATCTGTCGAGCCTGCAATACGACGAGCGCAGCGGTCATTTGCTGGCGCTGTCGGATGAGTCGCGGCTGATTCTGGAGCTGGATGTCAACGGGCGCCCGCTCAGCACCATGTCGCTGAGCAAGGGCCGGCAGGGCTTGCAGAAAACCGTGCCGCAGGCGGAAGGCATTGCGATGGATGATGACGGGACGTTGTATCTGGTGAGTGAGCCGAATCTGTTTTACGTGTTCAAGAAACCCACACCAAACTAATCCTGACCACAAAACACTGTGGGAGCGAGCTTGCTCGCGAATGCGGTGGATCAGTCAATCAAGATGCAGACTGGTCCGACGCTTTCGCGAGCAAGCTCGCTCCCACAGGGGTAAAGCATTTATTCACAAGATTGTGCGTAGCCGGGCTTACTCAGCCTTCAGCGTCTTCACGCCTTCACTCGTACCCAGCAACAACAAATCCGCCGGACGCGCCGCGAACAAGCCGTTGGTGACCACGCCGACAATCGCGTTGATCTGCGCTTCCAGCTCCACCGGGTTAGTGATCTGCAGGTTGAATACGTCGAGGATGATGTTGCCGTTGTCGGTCAACACGCCTTCGCGGTACACCGGGTCGCCGCCCAGCTTCACCAACTGACGAGCGACGTGGCTGCGGGCCATTGGGATCACTTCGACCGGCAGCGGAAACTCGCCCAGCACTGGCACCAGTTTGCTGGCGTCGGCGATGCAGATAAAGGTCTTGGCCACGGCCGCTACAATTTTCTCGCGGGTCAGGGCTGCGCCGCCGCCCTTGATCAGGTTCAGGTGTGCGTCGCTTTCGTCGGCGCCGTCGACGTAGAACTCCAGGTCGCTGACCGTGTTCAGCTCATACACCGGAATCCCGTGGCCCTTCAGGCGTGCGGCAGTGGCTTCGGAGCTGGCGACCGCGCCATCGAACGCGCCCTTGTGCTTTGCCAGCGCATCGATGAAGCAGTTGGCGGTGGAGCCGGTGCCGACACCGACGATGCTTTTGTCGTCGAGTTTCGGAAGGATGAAGTCGACGGCGGCCTGCGCCACTGCCTGTTTGAGTTGATCCTGGGTCATGCGGGCTCCGGAAGCGGGCAAGGGGAGAACGGAAAGGCCGGCATTATAGCCTCAAGACTGTCTAAAACCTCTGGATTCGTGTGGTCGTGTGCCCAAAAGCCGGGTTAGACTCCGTGGTCCCGCCCAACCCGCTCAGTGATGCTTTCCGATGCTCGAACAGTACGTCAAAAAGATCCTCACCTCGCGCGTTTATGACGTTGCCGTAGAAACCCCGCTGCAGAATGCTCGCCAGCTCTCCGAGCGGCTGGGTAATGACATTTGGCTCAAGCGCGAAGACTTGCAGCCCGTGTTCTCCTTCAAGATTCGCGGCGCCTACAACAAGTTGACCCAGTTGACCGACGAGGAGCGCGCCCGTGGCGTGGTCACCGCGTCGGCGGGCAACCATGCGCAAGGTCTGGCCCTGGCGGCGAAAGTGCTGGGCGTGAAAGCCACCATCGTCATGCCCAAGACCACCCCGGAAATCAAGGTCGAGGGCGTGCGTTCGCGTGGCGGCAAAGTGGTGCTGCACGGTGATTCGTTCCCGGAAGCCTTGGCCTACTCGCTGAAACTGGTCGACGAAAAAGGCTACGTCTACATCCACCCGTACGACGATCCGCATACCATTGCCGGGCAGGGCACCGTGGCGATGGAGATTCTGCGCCAGCACCCGCAACCGCTGGACGCGATTTTCGTCCCGGTCGGCGGCGGCGGGTTGATTGCCGGCATCGCTGCTTACGTGAAATACCTGCGTCCGGACATCAAAGTCATCGGCGTCGAGCCGGACGATTCCAACTGCCTGCAAGCGGCGATGGCTGCCGGTGAGCGCGTCGTGCTGCCGACCGTGGGCATCTTCGCCGACGGCGTGGCGGTGGCCCAGATCGGTCAGCACACCTTCGACATCTGCAAAGACCATGTCGATGAAGTGATCACCGTGAGCACCGACGAAATCTGCGCGGCGATCAAGGATATCTACGACGATACCCGCTCGATCACCGAACCTGCCGGCGCATTGGGTGTGGCCGGGATCAAGAAGTACGTCGAACAGCGCGGCGTCAGCGGCAAGACCTTCGTCGCCATCGATTCGGGTGCCAACGTCAACTTCGATCGCCTGCGCCACGTCGCCGAGCGTGCCGAACTGGGCGAGGGCCGCGAAGCGATCATCGCCGTGACCATCCCCGAGCAGGCCGGCAGCTTCAAGGCGTTTTGCGAGGCCATCGGCAAGCGCCAGATCACTGAATTCAACTACCGCTACAACACCGGCAGCGAAGCGCACATCTTCGTTGGCGTGCAGACTCACCCGGAGAACGACCCGCGCAGTGCATTGCTGGCGAGCCTGACCGAGCAGGGTTTCCCGGTGCTGGACCTGACTGACAACGAACTGGCCAAGTTGCACATCCGCCATATGGTCGGTGGGCACGCGGCGCATGTGGTTGATGAAGTGGTACTGCGCTTCGAATTCCCGGAACGACCGGGCGCGCTGTTCAACTTTCTCAACAAGCTCGGCGGGCGCTGGAATATCTCGATGTTCCACTACCGCAACCACGGCGCGGCGGACGGCCGTGTGGTCGCCGGCCTGCAAGTACCCCACGATGAACGTCACCTGGTGCCGGCGGCGCTGGCGGAAATCGGTTACCCCTACTGGGACGAAAGCGACAACCCGGCCTATCAGCTGTTTCTTGGCTGAACGGCTACGCTGATGGGCATGACCCAAGGAAGAGAACTACATGGAAACCCTGACAACCCTGAAAGTCCTTCACGTCGCGGCGACCGTGGTCATACTCGCGAGCGGGCTGGGGCTTGCCGCTCTGACCTGGCGTAATCGCAGCGAAGGGCCGGCGAGCACGATGCAGCGTCCGTGGCTGTTTATTTGGTGTTTGATGCTGATCGGTATGCTGAGCATGCCATTCACTGGCTGGTGGCTGGTGCACCTGATCGGCTGGCCACTGGGGCAGTTCTGGATTCTGGGGTCCAGCGTGATCTATGCCGTGGCCACGTTCAGTGCGGTGTGGCTGCTTGTGCGGCTTAATCGACTGTGGACAATCGGGGTGGGCAACCGCCGATTCAATCTGGCGCTGGCCATTGTAAGCGGCGTCGGATTTCTCGCCATTGCGGCGTTGATGGGGGCCAAGCCGGTTTAAGGCTTGAGACCGAGTCGACCCAAATCGCTGGCAAGCCAGCTCCCACAGGTTTTTGAGGTGTCCACAAAATTTGTGTCCACTGATAGTCCCTGTGGGAGCTGGCTTGCCAGCGATGGCGTCATCAGTCGCGCAGGGTCATTACCGGCCAGCCGCGTTTTTCGGCTTCGGCGCGCAAATTCGGATCCGGATCAACCGCGACCGGATTCGCTACCTGCTCCAGCAGCGGCAGGTCATTCATCGAATCGCTGTAGAAATAGCTGTCCTCCAGCGAATACCCGGTCTCTTCCAGCCAACGGGTCAGGCGCGTTACCTTGCCTTCACGGAAGCACGGAACGTCGGCGCTGCGCCCGGTGTAGCGGCCATCCACCATTTCGCATTCAGTGGCGATCAGGGTTTCAACACCCAAGCGAGCAGCGATCGGCGCGGTGACGAAGCGGTTGGTCGCCGTGATGATCACCAGTTTATCGCCGGCGTCGCGGTGCTTTTTCAGCAGTTCCAGCGCCTTGGGCAGCATGATCGGCTCGATGCAGTCGCGCATGTAGTCGCGGTGCCATTGATCGAGCACGGCCATGTCGGTGCGGCCGAGGATCTCAAGGCAGAAGTTCAGGTACGCGGCGTTATCCAGTTTGCCGGCCAGGTAATCCTGATAGAACTCGTCGTTGCGCGTCTTGTACGCAATCGGGTCGAGGAAGCCGCGCTCGCACAGATAGTCGCCCCAGGCGTGATCGCTGTCGCCGCCCAGAAGGGTGTTGTCCAAATCGAATAGAGCCAGGCGCATTGCAGTTACCCGCTGATAAGTCTGTAAAAAGGCGACAAGAATACGGTCTTTTCACAAGAGTGCACATAAGGTAGGAAGCTTCGTTGCCGCCTTATGAACCTTTGTGGAACAATGCGGCGACATGCGTTTGCGAGGTTGTGCCCGTGATCGACCCCGATGGTTTCCGCCCCAATGTCGGGATCATTCTGACGAATGACGCCGGCCAGGTGCTATGGGCTCGCCGTATCAATCAAGATGCCTGGCAGTTTCCGCAAGGGGGAATCAACCCTGAGGAGACGCCGGAAGACGCCTTGTACCGCGAGCTGAACGAAGAAGTTGGCCTGGAACGTGAAGATGTTGAAATACTGGCCTGTACTCGAGGCTGGTTGCGCTATCGTTTGCCGCAACGTCTGGTGCGTACCCACAGCCAACCGCTGTGCATCGGCCAGAAACAGAAATGGTTTCTCCTGCGCCTGATCTCCAACGAGCAACGGGTGCGGATGGATTTGACCGGTAAACCGGAGTTCGATGGCTGGCGCTGGGTCAGCTATTGGTATCCGTTGGGCCAGGTGGTGACATTCAAGCGCGAGGTGTATCGCCGCGCCCTCAAAGAGCTTGCCCCGCGCCTTTTAGCGCGCGACTGACGACGGAGTTCGACCCCGAGCCATGCTCAATACGCTGCGCAAGATCGTCCAGGAAGTTAACTCCGCCAAGGATCTCAAGGCGGCGTTGGGGATTATTGTGTTGCGCGTCAAAGAGGCCATGGGCAGCCAGGTCTGCTCGGTCTACCTGCTTGATCCCGAGACCAATCGCTTCGTCCTGATGGCCACCGAGGGCTTGAACAAGCGCTCGATCGGCAAGGTCAGCATGGCACCCAACGAAGGTCTGGTCGGTCTGGTCGGCACGCGTGAAGAACCCCTGAACCTCGAAAACGCCGCGGATCACCCGCGCTATCGCTACTTCGCCGAAACCGGCGAGGAGCGTTACGCCTCGTTCCTCGGAGCCCCGATCATTCACCACCGCCGCGTCGTCGGCGTGTTGGTTATCCAGCAGAAAGAGCGTCGCCAGTTCGACGAAGGTGAAGAAGCCTTCCTCGTGACCATGAGCGCGCAGCTCGCAGGCGTTATCGCCCACGCTGAGGCTACGGGTTCGATTCGTGGTCTGGGCCGTCAGGGCAAGGGTATCCAGGAAGCCAAGTTCGTCGGCGTACCGGGCTCGCCGGGTGCGGCGGTCGGTACCGCGGTGGTCATGCTGCCGCCTGCCGACCTGGACGTGGTGCCGGACAAGACCATCACCGACATCAACGCCGAGCTTGGCCTGTTCAAGACCGCCATCGAAGGCGTGCGCGCCGACATGCGCGCCCTGTCCGCCAAACTGGCGACCCAATTGCGCCCGGAAGAGCGCGCGCTGTTCGACGTCTACCTGATGATGCTCGACGATGCCTCGCTGGGCAGCGAAATCACCACGGTGATCAAGACCGGTCAGTGGGCCCAGGGCGCACTGCGCCAAGTGGTCACCGAACACGTCAACCGTTTTGAACTGATGGACGACGCCTACCTGCGCGAGCGGGCATCGGACGTCAAAGACCTCGGTCGCCGCCTGCTCGCCTATTTGCAGGAAGAGCGTCAGCAGAATCTGGTCTACCCGGAAAAAACCATTCTGGTCAGCGAAGAGCTGACCCCGGCGATGCTCGGCGAAGTGCCGGAAGGCACGCTGGTCGGTCTGGTTTCGGTACTCGGTTCGGGCAACTCCCACGTCGCGATCCTGGCCCGGGCCATGGGCATTCCGACGGTAATGGGTCTGGTCGACCTGCCGTACGCCAAGGTCGACGGTATCGAATTGATCGTCGACGGCACACGCGGCGAGGTCTACACCAACCCCAGCGAAGTGCTGCGCAAGCAGTTCGCCGAGGTGGTGGAAGAAGAGAAACAACTGGCGCTGGGTCTCGACACCCTGCGCGACCTGCCCTGCGTGACCCTCGATGGTCACCGCATGCCGCTGTGGGTCAACACCGGCCTGCTGGCGGACGTGGCACGAGCGCAGAAGCGCGGTGCCGAAGGTGTCGGTCTGTACCGCACCGAAGTGCCGTTCATGATCAACCAGCGCTTCCCGAGCGAAAAAGAACAACTGGCGATCTACCGCGAGCAGCTCGCCGCGTTCCACCCGCAACCGGTGACCATGCGCAGCCTCGACATCGGCGGTGACAAGTCGCTGTCGTACTTCCCGATCAAGGAAGACAACCCGTTCCTCGGCTGGCGCGGCATTCGCGTCACCCTCGACCACCCGGAAATCTTCCTGGTGCAGACCCGCGCGATGCTCAAGGCCAGCGAGGGCTTGAACAACCTGCGCATTCTGCTGCCGATGATCTCCGGCACCCACGAACTCGAAGAAGCCCTGCACCTGATCCACCGGGCTTGGGGCGAAGTGCGCGACGAAGGCACCGACGTGCCGATGCCGCCGATTGGCGTGATGATCGAGATTCCGGCAGCGGTGTATCAGACCAAGGAACTGGCACGGCAAGTGGACTTCCTGTCGGTCGGTTCCAACGACCTGACTCAGTACCTGCTGGCAGTCGACCGCAACAACCCGCGCGTCGCCGACCTCTACGACTACCTGCACCCGGCCGTGCTGCAAGCCTTGCAAAACGTGGTGCGCGACGCCCATGCCGAAGGCAAGCCGGTCAGTATCTGCGGCGAGATGGCCGGTGATCCGGCAGCGGCGGTGCTGTTGATGGCGATGGGTTTCGACAGCCTGTCGATGAACGCCACCAACTTGCCGAAGGTGAAGTGGATGTTGCGTCAGGTGAACCTGAGCAAGGCCAAGGAGTTGCTGGCCGAGTTGATGACTATCGACAATCCGCAAGTTATCCACAGCTCACTGCAATTGGCGCTGAAGAATCTCGGTTTGTCGAAGATGAATCCGCCGGCGGTCAACAAGGCCCTCTAAAAGGCCAATGGCCTCATCGCTGGCAAGCCAGCTCCCACAGGGATCTTCAGTGAACACGATATCTGTGAGCACCCAGGAAACCTGTGGGAGCTGGCTTGCCAGCGATGGCGCCAGTCCAGACGCCGCCTAAATCAAAATCTCCACCTCGCCCAGATGCCCCCCATACGGCCCAAAACTGCGCTCCACCATCCGCCGCGTCCCATCCGCCTGCACAATCAGCGCTGTACTCGCCCGCGTCCCGTAACTCTGGCTGGCAATAAACACACTCGACAGCAGTGATTCAGTCGCAAGCCCCACGCCGGTATCCGGCAGCTCGGCAAACGGCGCCGTCTGCGCATCGCCAAGCAACTCCAGCAACCGCGCAGGCGTCGGATCTTCCAGCACCGCGCTCAACGCTGCCTTGGCCTTGAGCAACTTCGGCCACGGTGTATCCAGCCCGGCATTGGATAACCCGTAGACCCCGGACTCCAGCATCACCGGCTCGGACATCCGCGCATTGAAGTGCCACAGTTCATGGTGGTTGCCGAGCAGCAGGTTGAAACCCGCGTAGTCCGGCGAGCGGTCGACCACGTCAGCCAGATAATCCTCCAGCGACTGATCCCCGGCGAGAAACCCGGCCACCAGCTCGCCCCGCGATTTACGCGCCGGTGGCTGATGCGGGTCACGAATATTGGTCAATGCGGCGAAGCGCCCATTGGCACCGATCCCCAGCCAGGAGCCCCCGGCCTCGAGATCACGCCCGGCATGCACGTGCGGCGCCTCCGGCCATTGCGCCAGCGGCAGGCTCGGGCGGGCGTAGAACTCGTCACGGTTGGCTGCGACGATCAGCGGTTGAGCGTGGTCCGGGCGCCAGGCGAAAACGATCAGGCACATAAGGTGGTCCTTGTGTGTTTTTTGCTCACTCTACGCATCCGGCGTCCGCGCATCCATCGCAAGTGGAGCAGAAGGCTATGCATCCGTTACCATGCCGCTCCGATTTGGGGATGCGTCAGGGAGACGGTCATGGAATTTTTGCTTTATCTGGCGCTGGGCGCCTGTGCGGGCGTGTTGGCCGGGCTGTTCGGGGTTGGCGGCGGGATCATCATTGTCCCGGTGCTGGTGTTCAGTTTCACCTTGCAGGGTTTCGATCAGTCGATCCTCACGCATCTGGCGGTCGGTACTTCGCTGGCGACGATCATCTTCACCTCGGTCAATGCCGTGCGTGAGCATCATCGACGAGGCGCGGTGCAGTGGCCGATTTTTGTCTGGATGGCGGTCGGGATCCTGATCGGTGCGGGTTTGGGCGCCCTGACTGCCGAAGCGATTTCCGGTCCGAACCTGCAGAAAATCATTGGCGTGTTTGCGTTGGTGATTGCGGTGCAGCTCGCGCTGGACGTCAAACCCAAGGCCAGCCGCACGGTGCCTGGCAAGGTCGCGCTGGCGGCGGCCGGCAGCGTGATAGGTTGGGCCTCGGCGATTTTCGGCGTCGGTGGTGGCTCGCTGACCGTGCCTTTTTTGACCTGGCGCAGCGTACCGATGCAGCAAGCGGTCGCCACGTCGTCGGCCTGCGGGCTGCCGATTGCGCTGGTCAGTGCTTTAAGTTTCATGATTTTGGGGTGGCACGATGCGCGGTTGCCAGCCCATAGTCTCGGCTTTATCTATTTGCCGGCGCTGCTGGGCATTGCCCTGACCAGCATGGTCTTCGCGCGTTTTGGCGCGCGGCTGGCCCATCGGTTGTCGGCGAAGTTGCTGAAAAGACTGTTCGCCGCTTTGCTGTTCTGCGTGGGATTAAGCTTTCTGCTTTGACCGCGTGGCAATCCTGGCTTAATCCTGAGGTGGCAGCGTCGCCCGGGAATTCTGCTTTCAACTCTAACGAGGAGTCGCAATGCTGCCTTACCCGCAGATCGACCCGGTGGCCCTGGCCATCGGTCCGCTGAAAATCCACTGGTACGGTCTGATGTACCTGATCGGCATCGGCGGTGCGTGGCTGCTGGCGTCGCGCCGGCTCAACCGCTTCGACCCGACCTGGTCCAAGGAGAAGCTCTCCGATCTGATCTTCTGGCTGTCGATGGGCGTCATTGTTGGCGGACGTCTGGGCTATGTGCTGTTCTACGACCTGAGCGCGTACCTCGCCAACCCGATGCTGATTTTCGAAGTGTGGAAGGGCGGCATGTCGTTCCACGGTGGTTTCATCGGCGTAATGCTTGCGGCCTTGTGGTTCGGCAAGCGCAATGGCAAGTCGTTCTTCCAGCTGATGGACTTCGTCGCGCCGATGGTGCCGATCGGTCTTGGCGCCGGGCGTATCGGCAACTTCATCAACGCCGAACTGTGGGGCAAGGCGACCGACGTGCCGTGGGCCATGGTTTTCCCGCCGTTCAGCGACCCGGCACAACTGCCGCGTCATCCGTCGCAGCTGTATCAGTTCGCGCTCGAAGGCGTGGCGCTGTTCGTGATCCTTTGGCTGTTCTCGCGCAAGCCGCGTCCGACCATGGCCGTATCGGGTATGTTCGCGCTGTTCTACGGGATCTTCCGGTTCATCGTCGAGTTCGTCCGCGTACCGGACGCCCAGTTGGGCTATCTGGCCTGGAACTGGCTGACCATGGGCCAGGTGCTGTGCGTACCGATGATCGTCGGCGGGTTGTTCCTGATCTGGCTGGCCTATCGTCGCGCGCCGGCAGCACCACTCGCTCCGACGGCTTAAACTACGAACCCCGGCGCGCGACGCCGGGGCTCAAAGGACACAGGTAATTCATGAAGCAATATCTCGAACTGGTCTCGCACGTCATTCAGAACGGCACCAAGCAGGCCAACCGTACCGGCATCAACACCATCAGTTTTCCCGGTGCGATGCTGCGTTTCGATCTGCAGGAAGGTTTCCCGGCGATCACCACGCGCAAGATGGCCTTCAAATCGGCCATCGGCGAGATGTGCGGGTTTCTGCGGGGCGTGAACAACGCCGCTGAATTCCGCGCGTTGGGCTGCAAGGTCTGGGATCAGAACGCCAACGAAAACGCGCAGTGGCTGGCCAACCCGTTCCGTCAGGGCGACGACGACCTCGGCGAAATCTACGGCGTGCAATGGCGCAAATGGCCCGCGTACAAGCAGATTCCGCTGAGCAACACCGCCGCCATCGAACAAACCCTGAGCAACGGCTACAAGCAAATCGCTCAGGGCGAAGAAGAAGGTCAGGCCTACGTGGTCCTGTACAAAGCCATCGATCAGGTGCGCCAGTGCGTCGACACGATCATCAACGATCCGGGCAGTCGCCGCATTCTGTTCCACGGCTGGAACGTTGCTCAGCTTGATGAAATGGCCTTGCCGCCGTGCCATCTGCTGTACCAGTTCCACCCGAATGTCGAGACCAAAGAGATTTCTCTGACCCTCTACATCCGCTCCAACGATCTGGGTCTGGGCACGCCGTTCAACCTGACCGAAGGTGCCGCGCTGCTGAGCCTGATCGGTCGCCTGACCGGTTACACGCCACGCTGGTTCACCTATTTCATCGGTGATGCACACGTCTACGAAAACCACCTGGACATGCTCAACGAACAGCTCAAGCGGGAGCCGTTCGCCATGCCGAAGCTGAAGATTTCGGATCGCGTGCCGGAGTTTGCCAAGACTGGCGTGTATCAGCCGGAATGGCTGGAACTGGTGGAGCCGAGCGATTTCTCGCTGGAAGGTTACGAGCATCACGCGCCAATGACCGCGCCGATGGCGGTCTGAAGGTCTGCCATTAAACCTGTGGGAGCTGGCTTGCCAGCTCCCACAGGGATATTCGGTGTTTTCAATGGCCGTGGCTACGGCCCACATGGGAATGCTCTACTTCCGTCGCCACAACCCCGCCACTCACTTCCAGTCGCTGCAAAATCCCGCACTGATCTGCCATCGGCCCTTCGCCACAACGTTGTCGCAGGTCGAGCAGTTGCGTCTGTAATGCCAGCAATCCATCGATTCGCGCCTTCACGTGCTGGATGTGTTCGTCGATCAGTGCGTTGACGCTTTCGCATTGATCCTGCGGGCTGTCGCGCAGGGCGAGCAGGCTACGGATCTCTTCGAGGGTCATGTCGAGGGTGCGGCAGTTGCGGATGAAGGTCAGTCTTTCGGCGTGGGCCTGGGTATAGACGCGGTAGTTGCCGTCGCTGCGGGCCGGCTCCGGCAGCAGGTTTTCGCGCTCGTAGTAGCGGATGGTTTCCACGGCGCAATCGGTCAGTCTGGCCAGTTCTCCGATCTTCATGACGGCAATCTCCAAAAGGGTGCTTGACCCTATAGTGGCTACAGGGTCTTTACTTGGCAACAGGCACCTTCATGGACGCGACCCGATGAGCGATTCCCAGCACACCCACAAGCCCGGCGACGGGCACGATCACAGTCATAAGCTGCAGCCTGTGCATAAACATGCCCATGGCGGCGATTCCTGCTGCGGGTCGAAAACGGCTGCGCCTGCGTTGGTGCAGCTCAGCGAAAAGACCAGTGCCGATGCCCGGCTGAGCAGTTTCCGCATCGAGGCGATGGACTGCCCGACCGAACAGACGCTGATCCAGAACAAGCTCGGCAAACTCGCGGGCGTTGAGCAACTGGAATTCAACCTGATCAACCGCGTGCTCGGCGTAACCCACAATCTGCCGGACACCGCGCCGATCATCGATGCGATCAAATCCATCGGCATGCACGCCGAGCCGCTGGAGGCGGGCGTCGAAGCGCCGGCGCCGGCTCCGGTGAAAAAGCACTGGTGGCCGCTGGCTCTCTCGGGCGTTGGCGCATTGGCGGCTGAAGTCATCCACTTCACCAACGCCGCACCCGATTGGGTGGTGGCGATCATCGCGTTGATTTCGATCCTCAGCGGTGGCCTGACCACCTACAAAAAGGGCTGGATCGCCCTGAAGAACTTCAACCTCAACATCAATGCGCTGATGAGCATTGCCGTCACCGGTGCGATCCTTATCGGGCAGTGGCCGGAAGCGGCGATGGTCATGTTCCTGTTCACCGTGGCCGAGTTGATTGAAGCCCGCTCGCTGGATCGTGCACGTAACGCGATCAGCGGCCTGATGCAGATGACCCCGGAGCAGGCGACCGTGCAGCAGGCTGACGGCACCTGGCTCGAACAGGAAGTGAAAAGCGTCGAACTCGGCGCCCGCGTGCGGGTTAAACCCGGTGAACGTATTGCGCTGGACGGTGAGGTCGTCAGCGGCAATTCGACCATCGATCAGGCGCCGATCACTGGCGAGAGCCTGCCGGTGGAAAAAACGATCGGCGACAAAGTCTTCGCCGGCACCATCAACCAGGCAGGTTCGCTGGAATACGCAGTGACTGCTGCGGCAAACAACTCGACCCTGGCGCGGATCATTCACGCCGTCGAGCAAGCCCAAGGCGCGCGCGCACCGACTCAGCGCTTCGTCGATCAATTCTCGAAAATCTACACCCCGGTGGTGTTCGTCTTTGCGCTGGCGGTCGCGATCATTCCGCCGCTGTTCATGGGCGCGGTGTGGTTCGACTGGATCTATCGCGCACTGGTGTTGCTGGTCGTTGCGTGCCCTTGTGCACTGGTGATTTCCACCCCGGTGACCATCGTCAGCGGCCTCGCGGCAGCGGCGCGCAAAGGCATTCTGGTCAAGGGCGGCGTGTACCTGGAGGGCGGTTTCAAGCTCGACTATCTGGCGCTTGATAAAACCGGGACGATCACCCACGGCAAACCGGTGCAGACCGATTACCTGTCCCTTGAGCCGACGGCCGATGCCATGGCCCCCGCGATTGCCGCCGCACTGGCCGGGCGTTCCGATCACCCAGTGTCGCTGGCCATCGCCAATGCGGCTGTGGATAAAAACTTCGCTGTGTTGAATGTGGATAACTTCGAAGCGCTCGGCGGGCGGGGCGTGAAGGGCGATATCAACGGCCAGACCTATCACTTGGGCAACCATCGTCTGGTCGAAGAGCTGGGCCTGTGCTCGCCGCAACTGGAAGAAAAGCTCTTCGCGCTGGAGAAACAGGGCAAATCCGTGGTGCTGCTGCTCGACTCGTCTGGCCCGCTGGCGCTGTTTGCCGTGGCCGATACCGTTAAAGAGACCAGCCGTGAGGCGATCCGTCAGTTGCATGCGCTGGGCGTGAAAACCCTGATGCTGACTGGCGACAATGTCCACACCGCGCAGGCGATTGCGGCGCAGGTTGGCATTGATGAAGCGCGTGGCGATTTGCTGCCGACCGACAAACTGCAAGCCATCGAAGACCTGTACAAGCAGGGTCATCGCGTCGGCATGGTTGGCGACGGTATCAACGACGCCCCGGCGCTGGCTCGCGCCGAGATCGGTTTTGCCATGGCCGCTGCGGGCACCGACACGGCGATCGAGACGGCCGATGTCGCCCTGATGGACGACGATCTGCGCAAGATTCCGGCATTTATTAGCCTGTCGTGCAATACCGCCAGCATCTTGAAACAGAACATCGCGTTGGCGCTGGTGATCAAAGCGATCTTCCTTGGGGTAACCTTCGCCGGACTCGCCACCATGTGGATGGCGGTGTTCGCCGACATGGGCGTGAGTCTGTTGGTGGTGTTCAATGGTTTGCGCCTGCTGCGCAAATAAACGATGAGGGATGGTTGTGCTGAGTGCCGAGCTGAAGGCGTTTTACATGGTGGCCCGCTTGGGCAGCATCACGCTGGCGGCGAAAAAACTCGGCCTCAGCCAGCCGACCGTGACCACGCAGATCCGCAATCTGGAAAGCCAGTATTCGGTGGAGCTGTTCTACCGTGGCGGTCGGCGTTTGAGCGTGAGCGACGAAGGCGCGCGGTTGCTGCCGATGGTCAAAACGCTGTTGCAGCAAGAGGCGGACATCGAGTTCTTCCTGCGCAACAGCGGCCAGGTGCAGGGCACACTGCGCATCGCGGCGACCGCGCCATATTACATCCTCGATCTGGTGAAGACCTTTCGTGAGCGCCTGCCGCAGGTGGAAGTGTCGGTGGAAATCGGCAACTCGCAGCAAGTGCTCGAAGCGCTGGAGGATTATCGCGTGGATATCGCGGCGTCCTCGCAGTTGCTCGATGACGCGCGGCTGATTCGCCGGGTGCTGGGTACTGATCCGCTGGTCTTGGCAGTGCATCGCAATCATCCGTTGGCGGCGCATGAGCATGTGGCGTTGAGTGCGCTGGCCGGGCATACGCTGTTGATGCGGGAATCGGGCTCTACCACACGGCGGCTGACTGAAGAATTGCTGGCCGGTGCCGGGGTGAGTTTCGGGCCATTGCTGGAGATAGGCAGCCGTGAGTCGATTCGCGAGGCGGTGCTGCGCAATATCGGCATCAGCATCATTGCCCGGCAGGAAGTACCGCATGATCCGCAGTTGCGCGTGCTGACCATCGAGAACGCGCCGCAGATTCCTGAGTACCTGTATTGCCTGAAGGAGAGGAAGGGCGCGCGGTTGCCGGCGGCGTTCCTCGGGTTGGCGCAGGAAATGTCCCCGGCCTGAAACCTTGCGTTGGCAGGGCCGGCCTCATCGCTGGCAAGCCAGCTCCCACAGAGACTTTCAGTGAATTCGGATTTTGTGAACCACAGAAACACCTGTGGGAGCTGGCTTGCCAGTGATGGCGCCAGGTCAGACAACACGGATCCAGACGCTGAACCAAAATCCCCGAATACCACTATCGGCCGTTTTTGCCTCACTGCCACATGACGGACGCATTACAACCCTAGGATTGGCCTCATCTGCTTGATGAGGTCTGTCCATGAATCCTGCCATTGCAACTGCCCTGACCAACCCCGGTGCGCCGATGAAAGTGCGCAGCGTGCAGAAGCGCTTCGGCGCTTTCACCGCGCTGGATAACGTCTCCCTCGACGTCGCCGCCGGTGAACTGGTGTGTCTGCTCGGCCCCTCGGGCTGCGGCAAGACCACGTTGCTGCGCTGCATCGCCGGTCTGGAGAAGCAGGACAGCGGCGAACTCTACCTCGGTGACCGCGACGTCTCGCACCTCGCCCCGCAAGCTCGCGACTACGGGATTCTGTTCCAGTCCTACGCGCTGTTCCCCAATCTGACTGTCGAGGCGAACATTGCCTACGGCCTCGCCGGCAGTGGTCGCGATGAAGTACGCCGTCGCGTCGGTCAGATGCTAGAGCTGGTCGGCCTCATCGGCAGTGAGAAAAAGTACCCCGGCCAATTGTCCGGCGGTCAGCAACAGCGCGTTGCGCTCGCTCGCGCCTTGGCTCCGGCGCCGTCGTTGCTGCTGCTCGATGAACCGATGTCGGCCCTCGATGCCCGGGTGCGCGAGCATCTGTGCACCGAGCTGCGCCAGCTGCAACGCAACCTCGGCATCACCACCCTGATGGTCACCCATAATCAGGACGAAGCCATGCTGATGGCGGACCGCATCGCGGTGATGAACAACGGCCGTGTCGAGCAATACGCCACCCCGCAGGAAATCTACAACCGCCCGGCCACGCCGTTCGTGGCCGAGTTTGTCGGCCAGGGCAACTGGCTGCCGTTCCAGCGCAGCAGCGAAAGCCACGCCCAGGTCGGCGGCATGAACCTGCGCCTGAGTGACGGCAGCGTCCAGCGTGCGTCGGGCCGTTTGTTCTGCCGCCCGGAAGCGATCAACGTCAATCCGCTGGTGCATGAGGAGAACCTCTTTCCGGCGAAAGTCCGTGAGATCACCTTCCTCGGCAACCGCTGCCGCATGAGTTTCGAACTCGATCAATTGCCAGGCCACGCACTGCTCGCCGAACTGGCGCCGGAAGCCATGCCGCGCCTCGGCGCCCAGCAGATCATGATCGCCTTGCCGCCGCGTAGCTTGCAGGTGTTTGCCTGATGAACAGCAACCTCGCGCTGCCGCTACCGCACAAGCAGGTGCGGCAGACCTCGAAAGCCGAAATCGGCGACCGTATTTTTGTCGTCGGCGGCAAACTGCTGTTGCTGGTATTGCTCGGCGTTGCGGTGTTGCTGCCGTTGCTGGCGATCTTCTGGCGGGGTTTCAGCAGCGAGGCCGGGCAGGGCGGTGGCTGGGCCGCGGCGAAGGAACTGGTGACCAGCGAGAATTTCCACTGGCTGCTTGGCAACAGCCTGAAAGTTTCCCTCAGTGTTGCGGCCATCGTCGTACCGCTGGCTTACCTGTTTGCCTACGCACTGCAACGCACATTGATACCGGCGAAGGGCATCTGGCGCGGGATTTCCCTGCTGCCGCTGATGGCGCCGTCGATGCTGCCGGGCATTGCGCTGGTCTATCTGTTCGGCAACCAGGGCATGTTGCGCGGGCTGCTCTCGGACAACATTTACGGGTTCTGGGGGATTGTGCTGGGTGAGGTGATCTACACCTTTCCCCATGCGCTGATGATTTTGCTCTCGGCATTGTCGCTGGCCGATGCGCGTTTGTTCGATGCCGCGTCGAGCATGGGCGCCAGTCCCGCCAAGGCCTTTCGCAGCATCACCTGGCCGGCGACGCGTCAGGCTGTGTTCGCCGCGTTCTGTCTGGTGTTCACCCTGACCATCACCGACTTCGGTGTGCCGGTGGTGGTGGGTGGCGACTACCAGGTACTGGCGCTGGAAGCTTACAAAGCGGTGGTCGGCCAGCAACAATTCGGTCGCGGCGCGTTGATCGGCATGGTGCTGTTGGTGCCGGCGCTGTTCAGCTTTGGGGTTGATGCCTGGCTGCGCCGCCGTCACGGCGACTCCATGAGCGGTCGCGCTCAGGTGTTCAAACCGGCACCGTCGAAACTGCGCGACAGCTGCTATCTGGCGATTGTCGTGTTGATCAGCGCCGCGTTGCTGCTGGTGTTCGGCATGGCGGTGTTCTCCTCCTTGGTGAAGTTCTGGCCGTACAACCTGTCGCTGTCGCTCAATCACTACCAGTTCAACGAGACGGCCGGCGGTGGCTGGCTGGCCTACAGCAACAGCTTGAAGATGGCGTTGGGCACGGCGCTGATCGGCAGCGTGCTGATCTTCACCGGCGCTTACCTGATGGAGAAGACCCGCACTCAGCGCGGCCTCAACCTGGCGTTGCGCATGCTGAGTTTCATCCCGATGGCGGTGCCGGGGCTGGTGCTGGGTCTGGGTTACGTCTTTTTCTTCAACCTCACCGGCAATCCGCTGCATGTGTTGTACGGGACGATGACGCTGCTGATCGTCTGCACCATTGCGCACTATCTGACCACCGCACAAATGACCGCGACCACCGCGCTGCGTCAACTCGACGCCGAGTTCGAAGCCGCCGCGCTATCGCTCAAGGCGCCGCTGTACCGGCATTACCTGCGCGTGACCGTGCCGATCTGCCTGCCGGCGTTGCTGGACATCGTGCGCTACCTGTTCGTCTCGGCGATGACTACTGTGTCCGCCGCGATCTTCCTCTACAGCCCCGACACCATTCTCGCGGCGGTGGCGGTGCTGAACATGGACGACGCCGGCAACGTCGGCGGCGCGGCGGCGATGTCGACCCTGATTCTGTTCACCTCGGCGGGCGTGTCCTTGCTGCTGGCGTGGGCTTCGCGCGGCTTGTTGCGCCGCTCCCAGGCCTGGCGGCAAACCGCGCCCGGTCACTGACTTACACCCTCAACTCAAAGACAGGATACCGATCATGTTCAAGCCTATGGCCCTGGCCGCTGCTGTGCTCGCTACTTTCAGCCTGAATGCCTTCGCGGCAAAAACCGAGTTGACGGTGTACACCGCCCTCGAAGCCGAACAGTTGAAGACCTACAAAGAAGCCTTCGAAAAAGCCAACCCGGACGTGGAGATCAAGTGGGTGCGCGATTCCACCGGGATCATCACCGCCAAACTGCTGGCCGAAAAGGCCCGTCCGCAGGCTGACGCCGTATGGGGGCTGGCGGCGTCCAGCCTGGCGATTCTCGATCAGCAAGGCATGCTGCAAAGCTACGCGCCAAAAGATCTGGGCAAGATCGGCGCGAACTACCGCGATGCCGCCAACCCACCAGCCTGGGTCGGTATGGACGTCTGGGCCGCGACCATTTGCTTCAACACGATTGAGGCCGAAAAGCAGGGTCTGACCAAGCCAGTAAGCTGGCAGGATCTGACCAAGCCTGAGTACAAAGGCAAGATCGTCATGCCTAACCCGGCCTCGTCCGGCACGGGTTTCCTCGACGTCAGCGCCTGGCTGCAAACCTTCGGCGAGAAACAGGGCTGGGCCTACATGGACGGACTGCACCAGAACATCGGCCAGTACGTTCACTCCGGTTCCAAGCCATGCAAACTGGCAGCGGCCGGCGAATTCCCGATCGGCATTTCCTTTGAATACCCGGCGGTTCAGTTGAAACGTCAGGGCGCGCCACTGGACATCATCCTGCCGAAGGAAGGTCTGGGCTGGGAGATCGAAGCGACCGCCGTGATCAAAGGCACCCCGCATGAAGACGCGGCCAGGAAACTCGCCGACTTCTCCGCCAGCGCCGAGGCGATGGACTTGTACAAAGAGAACTTCGCCGTCCTCGCGCAGCCGGGCATCGCCAAGCCGCAGACCGAATTGCCGGCCGACTACGAGCAGCGTCTGATCAAGAACGACTTCGCCTGGGCCTCGAAAAATCGCGACGAAATCCTGACCGAGTGGCGCAAGCGCTATGACGGCAAGTCCGAGAAAGTCGCTGCCAAGTAAATCTTCGTAAACTGACAGGGCCCCATCGCTGGCAAGCCAGCTCCCACAGGTTTCAAGGTGTTCTCGCAATCGGTGTTCACCACAAATCCCTGTGGGAGCTGGCAGGCTCATTCCCACATTGGATCTCCAGTGAACACACTTTTGTGAACACCCCAATTCCCTGTGGGAGCTGGCTTGCCAGCGATAGCGGTATTGCATTCAGGACATCATCCCCATGACACAACACAAAGACCTGCTGGTCGTCGGCGCCGGCATCCTCGGCCTCTCACACGCCTACGCCGCCGCCAAACGCGGTCTCAAGGTCGCCGTATTCGAACGCAGCGCCACGCCACTCGGCGCTTCGGTGCGTAACTTCGGCCAGGCACTGGTCACCGGCCAACCGCCCGGCCAAATGCTCGAACTGGCCAAGGCAAGCCGTGACATCTGGGGGGACTGGGCGCAACTCGCCGGGCTGCAAATCAAGCGCAACGGCTCGTACCTGTTCGCCCGCAGCGAAGCCGAAGAGCATCTGCTCGAAGCCTTCTGCGCAAGCCGCGCAGTGGAGCACGGTTACAACGTCGACTTGCTGCGCGGCGCTGCATTGCGCGATCTGTACAACGGCCAGTTCAGCCACCACCGCGCCGCGTTACACGGGATGGACGACCAACAGCTGTACTCGCGCGAAGCGATTCCGGCGCTGATCGACTATCTGCGCCGCGACCTCGGTGTTCAATTTCACTTTTCCACGCTGGTGCGCGATGTCGAGTCCGGACGCCTGCAAAGCACGGCCGGGACGTTCACTGCCAAGCAGATCATCGTCTGTTCCGGCCACGATTATCAGACATTGCTGGCCGAGCCGATTGCCGCGCTCGACCCGCAAATCTGTCGCCTGCAAATGCTCCGCGCCCGGCCGCAGATCGATCTTGATCTGCAACACGCGTTGCTCACGGGTTTGAGTTGCGTGCACTACGGCGCCTTCGCCGATCTGCCGGAAGCGGCGGCGGTACAAGCGCAGATTCTGCGTGAGCAACCGCACCTGCACGAAAACGGCATCCACCTGCTGATCAGCCCGACGCCGTATGGCGAGTTGATCATCGGCGACTCGCACCATTACGGCAGCGATGCTTCACCGTTCAACGCCGAACAAGTCGACACCTGGATGCTTGAACTGGCCGAACAGACTCTGGGTTGCAAGGTGCAAGTGGTCGAGCGCTGGCAGGGCGTCTATGGTTCTCGGGGGCCGGGACCGTTTTCGTTCCTGCGCCCGGCACCGGGGTTGAGTGTGGCGTTGATGCACACCGGCGTCGGCATGAGCGTTGGCCCGGCGATGGCCGAGCGCAACATGGCGCAGTTGCTGGAGGAAGTTTGATGGCAGGTCATGAGCAAATCGTCGCGAGGGTGTTCGGGTTGTATGAGCGCTTCGGCACCCGTGATTACATTGGCGAACCGGTGTCGCAGATCGAGCACATGTCCCAGGCGGCCGAACGGGCTATCGCCGAGGGCTTCGATGACGAAGTGGTGCTGGCGGCGTTCTTTCATGACATCGGCCATTTGTGTGCCGAGGGCGCGGAGAATATGGGCGGTTACGGCGTGGTTAGTCATGAACGGCTCGGGGCGGATTATTTAAGGGAGGCCGGATTCAGCGAACGCATGGCGCGGCTGGTGGAATATCACGTGCAGGCCAAGCGTTACCTGACGTTGCGGGAGCCGGGGTATTTCGAGCGGTTGAGTGAAGCAAGTCGGCGCACGCTGGAGTATCAGGGCGGAGTGATGACCGGGGCCGAAGCTGAGGTATTTGAACGGGATCCGTTGTGCGCGGTGAGTTTGCGCATGCGCCAGTGGGATGAGTTGGCGAAGGAGAGGGCGGTGCCGGTGATGGACCTTGGGGTATTGAAGCGCAAGGCAGTGACATTGTTGTCGGGCTTGTGAAAGTCACCCTCACCCCAGCCCTCTCCCAGAGGGAGAGGGGGCCGACGGAGTGATCTTCAGTTATGCGCCGACCTGAGATATCCAGCCGAACTCAGGATTTGAAAAGCATGAAGATCTGCTCCCTTTCCCCCTCGCCCCCTTGGGGGAGAGGGCTGGGGTGAGGGGGTAGCGCTCTAAAGCTCAAGCACCTTTCCAACCAACTCCTCGATCTGCTCCTGCCTTTCCCCCTGATTCAACTTCGCGTGCGGATTGAGCGATGACCACTGCGGATGCGCCCGCGCCTTGCTCAGCGCCTCGGGCAACTTGCCTTCGCGCCAGGTCTTGTCCTGCGGTGTGGCCACCTGAACCGCGTCCATCGCTGCATGCCCGCGCTGATCAAGTGCCAGCAGCAATTGCCGCTGACGCAACGCCAACAACCGCAACACCCCATCGTCCACGGTCAGCTCCCGTTGCCCTTTGATCTTGCCGAGCAAGCGACTGCCATAACTGCGCGCCGTTTGCAGCGCACCGCCGGCAATCGCACCCGCCAATGCCGCAGCCCCGAGGGTTATCCCGCCGACCAGCAAATCCACCCCGGCACCCGCCGCCGCGCCCGCTGCGATACCGCCACCAACCCGCACACCGAGCTGCTTCAACGTCTCGGGATTGAACAGGTCATCACCCCAGCGCCCGTCCAACAACGGCAAATCACTGGCCGCCGCATCCTGCGGGCGAAACGCATACAGTTTGAGCAACGCCTCAACACACTTCTGTTCGCGTTGACGCACAGCCTTGCGCAGTTCGCTGATGGCTTGCTGTTCCTGCTCGGCTTCACTGACCACGCTGCGTCGGCACGCGGCGCAGTCGATCAGCAATTCGGCGATCAGCCGTGCGGCACTGTGCTGGCGCGCCAGGCGCTGAGCCTGTTGATCGGCGATCAAGCGCTCCAGTTGTGGCCGCGCATTTTCCAGCAGCAGTGCGAGGCTTTCATACAACCGCCGCTCGCCATCCTCCGGCGGCGCGACGCTGTCGAAACGCACCAGCGCATGCAGACCCAGTCGCGCCAACGCCTCGCGCCAATCCGGCTCGCGATGGTTGGCACTGCTGACGAAATTGAGTACCGGCAGCAGCGGCTTGCCGCAACTGGCCAGCACTTCCAGCTCATCGCGATATTTGGACAACACGGGTTCACGGGCGTCGATCACATACAAACCGGCATCCGAGGCGAGCAGTTGTCGCAGCACCTTGGCTTCTTGCTCGAAGCGCTGGCGTGCCTCGCTGCCGTCAAGAAACCGCGCCAGCCGCGCCGGGCCATCAAGGCGTTCGCCGGGGCGCTCCAGACGTTCGAGAAAATCCAGCAGGGCGATGGCGTCTTCCAGCCCCGGCGTGTCATAGAGATCGAGCAACGGCTCGCCGTCCACCGACAGCCGCGCGCCCTCGACATGCCGTGTGGTGCTTGGCCGATGGGAGACTTCGCCGAAGCCGACATCGCGGGTCAGCGTGCGCAACAGCGACGTCTTGCCGACGTTGGTGTGGCCGACCACTGCCAGTTTCAGCGGGGCTTTACGGGCGTCAGTCATGTCCAGTCTCCAGCCAGTTCAGCGGCGCGCTATCGGCAAACTCCAGCTCAAGCTGTTGCAGCGCGATGTGCCAGTCGCCGAGGCGTTCAGCGTCCAGCGCTTCGCCGGGTGGCGCTTGCAGCAGCCAGACGCGGGTGGCGCTGGCGTTGCGCGCCAGTTCGGCGATCAGTGCAAGACTGCCGCGATCTGGCGAGCGCCGTGGGTCGCAGGCAATCGCCAGTCGTGCCGGGGGGAAGCGGCTGAGTTGTTCGAGCAGTTTGTGACGCGATTCGCGGCTGTCGAGGATGCCGGCGTTGCTGACATTTTTCGGCAGCGCGGGCGGCCATGGGCGTTGCTCGTCGAGTTCGATTGCGACCAGCAACGCGCCTTCGCTGGCGTGTTCGCTGACGCCGCTTTCGACGCGATGCAGCTGTGCGGGCTCCGGATCGTTGACACCGAGGCGCTCACTGCTCGGCATCAGGCGTTCGCGCAATTGGGCGTAGCCGGGCAGGTTCAGGTCCAGGCGCAGTGCTGCTTTGCCGCTGTTCCAGCGCCAGAAGCACAGCAGCGCCAACATCAGGCGCGGGAGCACGCCATAGACCACCAGCACGCCGACCAGCCATGTCGCCCAGGCCTGACGGGCACTTTCGATATCGAGAGCGCCGTCGCCGCTGGCGCGGATCATGTCCACAGTCGGCACGTTGAACCCCAGCAACGATGGCAGATGACCGAGGGCCTGGGTGACGTGAATGAAGGTATCGGCGCTGAGAAGGGTTGTTTCCCAGACGAAGCCGTAACGCCGCGTCGCCATCAGCGTCAGCAGCAGAGCCAACGCGCTGAGCATGACCAGCAACCACAGGCCGTTGACCAGCGCACCGAGCGCCCAACGATTGAGTTTCTTGCGCTGCAGCATCAACAGCAGGGCCGGCGCCAGTTGCGCGGCTTTAGCGTCGCGGGCGAGTTTTTCGCTCAGCCACAACCACAGTCGCCCGAGGGTGGCACCGTGTTCGCCGGCAAAAATCAGCCCCAATGCCCAGCTCAGCAGCAGAATCAGGTTCAGCCCGAGCAGACTGCCCAAGGCCCAGAACACATTGACCGGCGTCTGGCCCAGCGCGGCGAACGCCAGACCGGCGCCACTCAACATCGCCAGTATTATCAGCAACACCAACGCCAGACGCGCGCCTTGCAGCCAGTGTTTTAATGCGGCCGTCAGTCCGTCACGCTCGGCCAGCCACAAGGCACGGCGTTGAATGCGGCTCGGCAGATCACCGCCGGCCGCGCGGGCCAGACGATTGGCTTCCAGATCATCCAGAGGGCCTGCATGTTCTTCGCGCAGGCGCACGGTTTCGGTCAGCCAGAGGTTTTGCAGTGGAGTCAGTTCTGTCACGCGCCATTCCGTCGCTCAATTGAGTCGAGAGCATAACCGCTGTGGCGCTTATCGGGGTAAGCGAGGCTCTGGTATCCTCGCCGGCATGACTAAATCACTCCCCCTCAGCCTGATCGCAGCCCTCGGTGAAAACCGTGTGATCGGCATCGACAACAGCATGCCCTGGCACCTGCCGGGCGATTTCAAATACTTCAAGGCCACGACCCTCGGCAAGCCGATCATCATGGGGCGCAAGACCTGGGATTCGCTGGGCCGCCCGCTGCCGGGGCGCTTGAACATCGTGGTCAGCCGTCAGCAAGACCTGGTGCTCGAAGGTGCGGAGGTTTATCCGTCGCTGGAGGCTGCCGTGGTTCGCGCTGAAGAGTGGGCGAAAGCGCAGGGCGTCGATGAGCTGATGCTGATTGGCGGGGCGCAGTTGTATGCGCAAGGGCTGGCGCAGGCGGATCGTCTGTACCTGACCCGTGTGGCGCTGAGCCCGGAAGGCGATGCGTGGTTTCCGGAGTTTGATCTGAGCCAGTGGACACTGGTGTCGAATGTGCCGAACCCGGCAGAGGGCGATAAGCCGGCGTACAACTTCGAAGTCTGGGAGAAAGAGCAGCTTTGAGCTACAAGCTGCAAGTAAAAGCTGATTGGCTCTTGGCTTGCAGCTTGCAGCTTGCAGCTTGCTGGCTAGCTAGCTAGCTGCGCATGTTCATCGGCATCCAGCAGTTCTTTATCCGTCTGCTGCATCACCTGGCTGGTAATCGCACCGGCGGTGATCGCACCACTCACGTTCAACGCCGTACGCCCCATATCAATCAGCGGCTCAACCGAAATCAGCAGCGCCACCAAAGACACCGGCAAACCCATCGCCGGCAGCACGATCAGCGCAGCAAACGTCGCACCGCCACCCACGCCCGCCACACCGGCCGAACTCAGAGTCACAATCGCTACCAGCGTGGCGATCCACAGCGGATCCAGCGGGTTGATGCCGACAGTCGGTGCAACCATCACCGCCAACATCGCCGGGTACAGACCTGCGCAGCCGTTTTGACCGATAGTCGCGCCGAACGAAGCGGCGAAACTGGCGATAGACTGTGGAATACCCAAACGACGGGTCTGCGCCTCGATGCTCAGCGGAATGCTCGCTGCACTGGAACGGCTGGTAAACGCGAACGTCAGCACCGGCCAGATCTTGCGGAAGAAACGCAGCGGGTTGATCCCGGCCCCCGACACCAGCAGGCCGTGCACCACAAACATCAGGCCCAGACCGAGGTACGAGACCACGACGAAACTGCCGAGCTTGATGATGTCTTGCAGGTTGGAACCGGCGACCACTTTGGTCATCAGCGCCAGCACGCCGTACGGGGTCAGCTTCATCACCAGACGCACCAGACGCATCACCCAGGCTTGCAAGGTGTCGATGGCGTTGATCACTTTCTGACCTTTTTCGACGTCATCCTTGAGCAGTTGCAGTGCGGCAACCCCCAGGAACGCTGCAAAAATCACCACACTGATGATCGAGGTCGGCTTGGCCCGGGCCAGGTCGGCGAACGGGTTTTGCGGGATGAACGACAGCAACAGTTGCGGCACATTCAGGTCGGCCACCTTGCCGGCGTAGTCAGTCTGAATGGTTTGCAGGCGAGCCATTTCCTGCGTGCCGGCGACCAGACCTTCGGCGGTAAGGCCGAACAGGTTGGTCAGGCCAATACCGATCAGCGCCGCAATCGCGGTGGTGAACAGCAGCGTGCCGATGGTCAGGAAGCTGATCTTGCCCAACGACGACGCGTTGTGCAGCCGGGCCACGGCGCTGAGGATCGAGGCGAACACCAGTGGGATGACGATCATTTGCAGCAACTGCACGTAGCCGTTACCGACCAGATCGAACCAGCCGATCGAAGCTTTCAGCACCGGGTTGCCGGCACCGTAAATGCTGTGCAGCGCCACGCCGAATGCCACGCCGAGCGCCAGCGCGAGCAGGACTTTTTTCGCCAGGCTCCACGACGTGTGGCGGGTCTGCGCCAGACCGAAGAGCAGGGCGAGGAACACCAGCAGGTTGAGAATCAACGGTAGATTCATGAGAACTCCAGGAAAGTCTTTGCCAACAGCCTTCCGGGGCTGCTGCGAACCGGCAAGCCTAACAGCTTGAAAACTAATGATTTAATACCGAAAACGTATGGTGTCCGTCGTTTTTGGAATAAGCGTGTGTCGCTCACAGCAATGCATTTGGCGCAAACAGGGGCGGGGGCGGTCGCTGACAGACGAGGACTGTCACACGTATTTGTTAGCGTCGATGCTTTTCGATCAGGGAGAAAGCGTCGATGAAGTTCGCACCGAAATTTCTGGCTGTCGCATTGACTGTGGGGATGGGCCTGGCCACTCAGGCCTTCGCTACCGACTTGAAACACTGGCCAGCCGATCAGGCCAAGGCGCTGGACGCGATGATTGCGGCCAACGCCAACAAGGGTAACTACGCGGTGTTCGACATGGACAACACCAGTTACCGCTACGACCTCGAAGAGTCCTTGCTGCCGTTCATGGAAAACAAGGGCCTGATCACCCGCGACAAACTCGACCCCTCCCTGAAACTGATGCCGTTCAAGGACACCGCTGACCACAAGGAAAGCCTGTTCAGTTACTACTATCGCCTCTGCGAAGTCGACGACATGGTTTGCTACCCATGGGTGGCGCAGGTGTTCTCCGGCTTCACCCTCAAGGAACTCAAAGGCTACGTCGATGAGCTGATGGCCTCGGGCAAACCGGTGCCGGCCACGTATTACGAAGGCGATGTGGTCAAGAAACTCGACGTCAACCCGCCGAAGATCTTTACCGGCCAGCAAGAGTTGTACAACAAGCTGATGGAGAACGGCATCGAGGTCTACGTGATGACCGCGGCCTCTGAAGAACTGGTGCGCATGGTCGCGGCGGATCCCAAGTACGGCTACAACGTCAAACCGCAAAACGTCATTGGCGTGAGTCTGCTGCTGAAGAACCGCGAAACTAACGAGTTGACCACCGCACGCAAGCAAATCACGGCGGGCAACTACGACGAGAAGGCCAACCTCGGTCTGGAGCTGACCCCGTACCTGTGGACGCCAGCGACCTGGATGGCCGGCAAGCATGCAGCGATCCTGACCTACATTGATGAGTGGAAAAAACCGGTATTGGTCGGCGGCGATACGCCCACCAGCGACGGCTACATGCTGTTCCACGATGTCGACGTGGCCAAGGGCGGTATTCACTTGTGGATCAACCGCAAGGACAAGTACATGACGCAAATCAACGGCATGATGGCCAAGCATGCGGCGGCGCAGGCCAAGGAAGGATTGCCGGTGACGGCGGACAAGAACTGGGTGATCGTCAAGCCTGAGGAAATTCAGTAATACCGAGTCGCTCCAATCGCTGGCAAGCCAGCTCCCACAGGTATCGGGGCGAACCACAAATTTGTGATCACACAGATCCCTGTGGGAGCGGGCTTGCCCGCGATGGGGCCGTCATGGTCACCGACTGAATCAGCCAGGCAAAAAAATGCCCCGCACTTTGGCGGGGCATTTTTGTTTTTGCTGTCGAGGCTTACAGCCCGTCGAGCATCGCCTTGTCACGCACAGCGCCTTTGTCGGCACTGGTTGCCAGCAGGGCGTAAGCCTTCAGCGCGGTGGTGACTTTGCGCGGACGGATTTCCACCGGTTTCCAGCCTTTCTTGTCCTGCTCGACCCGGCGTGCGGCCAGTTCTTCGTCGCTGACCAACAGGTTGATCGAGCGATTTGGAATGTCGATCAGCACCTTGTCGCCATCCTGCACCAGACCGATCGCACCGCCGGCCGCGGCTTCTGGCGAAGCGTGGCCGATGGACAGCCCCGAGGTACCGCCGGAGAAACGGCCGTCGGTAAGCAGGGCGCAAGCTTTGCCCAGGCCTTTGGATTTCAGGTACGAGGTCGGGTAGAGCATTTCCTGCATGCCCGGGCCACCTTTCGGGCCTTCGTAGCGAATGATGACGATGTCGCCTTCTTTCACTTCGTCGGCGAGGATGCCGCGTACGGCGCTGTCCTGGCTTTCGAAGATCTTCGCGTTGCCTTCAAACACGTGGATCGACTCGTCGACGCCAGCGGTTTTCACCACGCAGCCATCGAGCGCGATGTTGCCGTAGAGTACGGCCAGGCCACCTTCTTTCGAATAGGCGTGCTCGAAGCTGCGGATGCAGCCGTTTTCACGGTCGTCATCGAGGCTTTCCCAACGCGTCGACTGGCTGAATGCAGTCTGGGTCGGGATGCCCGCCGGGCCCGCCTTGAAGAAGTGATGCACGGCTTCATCGTCAGTCTGGGTGATGTCCCACTTGGCGATGGCTTCTTCCATGCTGCGGCTGTGCACGGTCGGCAGGTCAGTGTGCAGCAGGCCGCCACGGGCCAGCGAACCGAGGATGCTGAAGATGCCGCCGGCACGGTGCACATCTTCCATGTGGTACTTCTGGATGTTCGGCGCGACCTTGCACAGCTGCGGCACAACGCGGGAAAGACGGTCGATGTCGCGCAGGTCGAAATCTATCTCGGCTTCCTGGGCAGCCGCCAGCAAATGCAGGATGGTGTTGGTCGAACCGCCCATGGCGATGTCGAGCATCATCGCGTTCTCGAACGCCTTGAAATTGGCGATGTTACGCGGCAATACCGACTCGTCGTCCTCTGTGTAGTAGCGCTTGCACAGCTCGACGATGGTGCGGCCGGCCTGCAGGAACAGTTGTTCGCGGTCGCTGTGGGTAGCGAGGGTCGAACCGTTGCCCGGCAGTGCAAGACCGAGGGCTTCGGTCAGGCAGTTCATCGAGTTGGCGGTGAACATGCCGGAGCACGAACCGCAGGTAGGGCAGGCGCTGCGCTCGTATTCAGCGACTTTCTCGTCAGAAGCGCTGGCGTCGGCGGCGATCACCATGGCATCGACGAGGTCGAGGCCGTGGGACGCGAGTTTGGTCTTGCCGGCTTCCATCGGCCCGCCGGAAACGAAGATCACCGGAATGTTCAGGCGCAACGCAGCCATCAACATGCCCGGGGTGATCTTGTCGCAGTTGGAGATGCAGACAATGGCGTCGGCGCAGTGGGCGTTGACCATGTACTCGACGGAGTCGGCGATGATTTCGCGGCTCGGCAGCGAATAGAGCATGCCGTCGTGGCCCATGGCGATGCCGTCATCCACGGCGATGGTGTTGAATTCCTTGGCCACGCCACCGGCGCGTTCAATTTCACGGGCGACCAGCTGGCCCAGATCCTTCAGGTGCACATGGCCGGGTACAAACTGGGTGAACGAGTTGGCAATGGCGATGATCGGCTTTTTGAAGTCGTCATCTTTCATCCCGGTGGCGCGCCACAGTGCGCGGGCGCCGGCCATGTTGCGGCCGTGGGTGGATGTTTTCGAACGGTAATCAGGCATGGAGCACTCCGGGCGGCTAAACAGGTATCAAAGGGGAGAGAGCTTCTATTGACGTCTGGAACACTCAGAAATGGCCGTGTGTCCGGAAGTTGCCGATGACTTTGCGGGATCGCCGCTTGCCTCAGCCTGAGCTCATAAACCCGCCGGGGGATGAATGGCGATGAATGAAGCGATTCTACACCGCTGGCGTCTGGAGGGAATGGCGCAAAGTGTTGTTGCCGTGCCGACGGTGCCTGTTGCGTGACGACCGGCAGGATTAATCGCTCCCCGGCTGCACGATCGCGTTGGTCTGAGGGTTTCTTGCTCGACGGCTGATACCACCGTTCAAGGCCAGCGCCACGCAACTGAGCAGCACGAAGCTGTAGCCCAGCGTGGATTGCAGATTGGCAGGACTGAGGCTTATCAGTGCGCTGATCAATCCTGCGCAAATGAAGATGATGGTGCTGCCGGCCGAGGCCGAGGTGCCGGCGTTATCGGGGAACAGACTCATGGCCCGAGAAGTGGCGGCTGGCCGGGAGATGGTCGTGCCAGCGGTACACATCAGCATCGGGATCAGCACCGCAATCGGGGTGAGCGGATGATGGGCCGCCAGATACAGCGTCAGCAGCCCCGACAGCAGGATCAGGCTCAGCCCGATAATGATTTGTCGGCCGGGCGTGATGCGTCGATTCAGCACCGAAGCGATGATGCCCCCGACAATGTAGGCGGCACCGTAAATCAGCAGGATCAGCGCAAAGTCGTACGGCGCCAGTTGCAACTGATCCATGAAGATCAGCGGCGAGATCACGATGAACGAGAAGTGGCAGGCAAAGGCAAACGCCGATATCAGCCAATAGCCGACGAACTCGAAACTTCCCAGCACCCGTCGGTAGGACGGAATGAAACCCAAGCGTTCGCTGCTGCTGGCCGGACGACGGTTATCCAGAAGCAGCCAGGCTTTGATGAACACCACTGTAGCCAGTGCAATGAAAACCCAAAAACTGCCGCGCCAGCCGAGAGTGGCTTGCAGAAAGGTGCCGGCCAGCGGCGACACTGAAATAAAGACCCCGCTCGCCGTGACCATCAGGATGCGCAGACGATCGCGTTCTTTACCCTCGAACAAATCCTGCACCAGCGCCTGTGACAGCACAAAACAACCGCAGCCCACGGCCTGCACTATTCGAAACATCAGGAACAGCGAGTAGTCGCTGGTCATCACGCAACCAAGCGCGCCGAGTATCGATACGATCATGCCTGCGAGTAGCAAGCCCTTGCGCCCGATCACGTCGGACAGTGGCCCGATCGAAACCTGAGCGAACGCGATTCCCACGGCGAACAGACTGATCGACAGCGCAATGTCTGTGGGCGTGTTGCGAAAGTGTGCAGCCAGTGCCGGAAATGAAGGCAGCAGAACATCCAGAGGAAACACGCCGAGCAGCACCATCGCCAGCAACAGGCTGACCGCGCCACGGCGTTGTCTGGCGGTTACCACTGATTGCCCCTTATCCATCGATCAATCCTGCCTTGGCGAAGCGTTGCTGGTTGGTGGGCCACGCAAAAAAACCGGCTCTTTTCAGTGCGTCCAGTGTCGCGGTGGCACCTGAGCGTGCGCGCCGTCGAGTGGCTTGCGGCGCCTTTACGCTGGCGATGATGTCGGTCACGGCGCTGTCGGTGATGCCTGCTCCGCGCAGGCTCTGTTGCAGCCAGCGCTCGTCGGCTTCGAAAAACATCCCGATGATCTCCAATAGCGATCTGGAGGCGAAGGTTCGCTGGCGATTGTTCAAGGCCAGCCACAGGTAATGGAACACTTCGGCGAAGTAGCGGCTGTGGCGGGCTTCGTCGGCCAGATGATCGCGCAGCATGTCGTTCACGCTGGACACCAGACTGTTGCGACAGACCTCCAGCAGCTCCCGGGCAATGATGGTTTCAGAGACGAAGCCAAGGAGAAACCATGCCAATGGGCGGGTTTTCTCCGAAGTGCGGGCGATCAGGGCGTTCATGCGCGCAATCCGCTTTGGCATCGCCGGACGCCCGATGATCCCGTAGAGCCCGGCGATCTGATCGGCGAGACGATTTGAAAACAGCGCGTGATAGCCCTCGTCGGTGTAGAGCTGCAGCGCTGCATGTTTCATCGCTTGAGACACATGAATCGGCAGTTCCCGGTGGACGATGACTTCTACCGCGCGATTGACGATGCGGTGTTCCAGCAGGGTGGTGTAGTCGAGAAAGTGCACCAGATGATTGGCCGTCAGCCGATGCAGCACATCACGCCCTGCTGCTTGAATAGCGGGATGCGACAGGTAGGGCAGGAAGTCTGGTGGAAACCAGTAACGACTTTCCAGTTGTTGCTGCACATCGTCTGGCAACTGATAGTCATGAGTGCTGGTGCGGACGGAGGCTCGGTTGTCCCAGTCCCCCAAGGTGAATTTGAGCGCCCAGGAGGTTGGCGCTTCGCTCGGATCGGCGCAGAGGAGAGTCATGCCTGGGCCTCGCGCAACAGTTCGCGCAGTTCCTGGCACATTGCCTGTCCGTCGCTTTCCCCGCAGCCGACAAAGAACAAGGGCTGTTCGGCGCTTCCCTCAAGTTTGAGGTGTGTTTCGACGTGCTCGTCGGCAAACGCGCCGGTCAACCAGGTGTTAAGGCCAAGTGCTGTGGCAACCAGTTGAAAGGTTTGTGAGAGGTGACCGGCCTCCACGAACGCCATGCGATAGGCGCGGGAGTGTCCATACTTCCACCAAAGTCGATCGAATCGCGCCGTGATGAACAATCCCAGCGGCAGGTTGTTGATGAAATGCTGACCACCGAGCAAGTGGCCCAGTGCCGATGACGGCAATGGATTGACTCGACTGATGGAGTGATCGTCGGAGTGATAGGCATAAATGCCGGGCGCAACGTCGTCGACGTTCTGCACCAGCAAAAAACCTTCGCATGCGTTCAGGCCACCGCCGGAGGGACTGCTGCGGCGTGCGCCGAGGCCTTCGGCGATGCTGTCATCCCGATCAGTGTCGCGCTCGCGCAGGTAACCGAGCGTCAGGTAAAGCAAAGTGCTGACGTGATTGAGCGTCATCGCTGCGCCGGTAAAGGAGCGACAGGTTTTTCGCTGGAGCAGCGCGTTAGCCAGGCTGTCGTCGCTCAATTCGCCCGGGTCGGGCAAGGCGATGCGCTGTGCAGCCTCGTGCTGCGCACGGCTTTTTGCGGGCGGCGGGGTGGCCAGCACTTCGTTGCAGTGCGCCAGGTATTGCCTGGACCACTCTTGAATATTCTGTGGGGTGTGTTCGCAGGGAATGTTTTGCGTGCCGATATGATAAATCTTCGACAGTTCATCCCAACCCCAGTGAGGGTTGTCTGGTTTTGAAACGGTTAGAATGCCCGTGTTTAATAGTTGCGTGTCTATGATGTTGTGTGTGTCAAATAAGTCTGGATTGTTTATGAGTTGGGTAAGGCGTGACGCATAATCCAGGTCGAGTTCATGTTGAGTGTGATCTTTGTAGTTCCAGACTATTTGTCCGGGCGAGCGCGGCAATATAAACAAGTAAGGGTTGATGTACATGGGCTTCATTCACTCTGGAAAAAGTCGAAAGGACGCCGAGGGGCCGGCACTCCCCAGCGTCCTGACCTATTTAACGGACTTTAGGCGCAACCAGAAAAGCCAGGTTTGCGATTTTGTTGGTTTCCAGAGAAATGTTTTTCATGATGTGAACTCCTTGTTCATTGATAAGCGAAGTCACCTCGTGGTGACAACTTCATAATAGTTTGTAATGGATTATTGGCAAGTGGATATTAAGTAGGAATATTCCAGTAATTTTGTCGGAGCGATCTTTAGATAGAGATGGACTTTGTAGGGCAAGTTTCAATATTTAAAAGGCGTAAGGAAACGTCCTGCACGTCAGTCGGACGGAAGTGTAGGAAGTCGCAATAACGAAGGTAAAAGTAGGTTGATTGGCCGTCAGATTCAGGCGTAAAGCAAACGGGGAGCCTGGTGGCTCCCCGTCATCCGCGTTGATCAGCTGTTAGGCAGCAGGCGGCAGGTGATGCTCTTGATGTAGCGGGTTTCGGCGATCGCCGGGTGGACCGGGTGATCCGGGCCCTGACCGCCGCGCTCCAGCAACTGGATGTTGCGGTCCAGGTGGCGGGCGCTGGTCAGCAGGATGTTTTGCAGATCGTCTTCCGGCAGGTGCATCGAGCACGATGCGCTGACCAGAATGCCGTCCTTGTTGAGCAGGCGCATGGCTTGCTCGTTCAGACGACGGTAAGCACCTTCGCCGTTCTTCATGTCTTTCTTGCGTTTGATGAACGCTGGTGGGTCGGCCACGATCACGTCGAAGCGTTCTTCGCTTGCCTTCAGCTCTTTCAAGGCCTCGAAGACATCACCTTCGATGCAGGTCATCTTGTCGGCAAAGCCGTTCAATGCAGCGTTGCGCTCGACCCCATCAAGGGCGAAGGCCGAGGCATCGACGCAGAATACTTCGCTGGCGCCGAACGCGGCAGCCTGCACGCCCCAGCCACCGATGTAGCTATAGAGGTCGAGTACTCGCTTGCCTTTGGCATACGGCGCCAGGCGTGCGCGATTCATGCGGTGATCATAGAACCAACCGGTTTTCTGACCCTGAATGACCGGCGCTTCGAACTTCACGCCGTTCTCTTCCAGTGCGACCCATTCCGGCACCAGACCGAATACGGTTTCGACGTAGCGGTTGAGGCCTTCGGCGTCACGCGCAGCGGAATCGTTCTTGAACAGAATGCCGCTTGGCTTGAGCACTTGGGTCAGTGCGGCGATCACGTCATCTTTATGCGCTTCCATGGTCGCCGAGGCGATCTGGACCACGAGAATGTCGCCGAAACGGTCAACGACCAGACCCGGCAGCAGGTCGGAATCACCGTACACCAGACGATAGAACGGCTTGTCGAACAGGCGATCACGCAGCGACAGCGCTACGTTGAGGCGATGCACGAGCAGGGATTTGTCCAGTTGCACCTTGATGTCGCGGGACACCAGACGGGCGCAGATCAGGTTGTTCGGGCTCATCGCCACGATGCCCAGCGGCTTGCCGCCGGCAGCTTCGAGGATCGCCTGATCGCCGGCTTTGAAGCCGTGCAGTGGCGTGGCCGCCACATCGATTTCGTTGCTGTAGACCCACAAGTGGCCGTTGCGCAGGCGACGGTCGGCATTGGCTTTGAGGCGCAGGCTAGGCAGGGACATGACGTCGCTCCGGAAAAAAGAGCGGGAGTATAGCGTGTTGAGACTTGTGCCGGGTTTGGCGTGCGATGAAACGCTGATGACGCTTTCGCGAGCCGGCTCGCTCTCACATCGGGCTTGTGGTGATCACAAATCCCCTGTGGGAGCGAGATTGCTCGCGCAAGCGGTCAGGAATGTTATGCCGACAGGGCGCCGATCAACTCACGACTGAACGCCGGAATATCATCCGGCTGCCGGCTGCTGATCAAGTGGCCGTCTTTGACCACTTCCTGATCGACCCAGTTGGCGCCGGCATTCACCAGATCATCCTTGAGCGTCTTGTAGCTTGTCATGGTTTTGCCATTCACCAGCCCCGCCGAAATCAACAGCCAGCCGCCATGGCAGATCACCGCAATCGGTTTGCCGGCCGAGGTGCCTGTCTTGACCAGGTGCTGGGCATCCGGGTCGATGCGAATGGTGTCGGAATTCTGTACGCCACCGGGCAATACGATCGCGTCATATTGCTCGCTGCTGGCGGCCTGGAAGGTCCGGTCGACCTTGAAGTCATCCGCCGGTTTGTCATGGTTCCAGCCTTTGACCGTGCCTTCTTCGGCCGAAAGGATATCGACCTGAGCGCCGGCCTGCTCGAGCGCTTGCTTGGGACCTGTCAATTCAACCTGTTCGAAACCATCAGTTACCAAAAAAGCGACGCGCTTGCCGTTGAGTTGAGTAGCCATCGATAAGCTCCTGAGTGTGTGGGAATTTACCGCCACATGGGACCTGAATGATCCGTTGGGCATTAATGAATCCGAAGCCGGCGCTTGAATGAAAGTTCCTGACAATTGCCCACTGGTGTGTCGTCCTGCGGATTTAAGAGGGTAGAATCGCCGCCTGTCCCAGAGTGTGTACTTATGTCCCAAGAGCTGACCGCCGAACAGATCCAACAATCCCTGCAAGGCATCAGCGTGCCCGCGCAGCCGCAGATCATGGTGGATCTGCAAATGGAGCAGTACATGCCTGACCCGGACCTGGAGGTGATCGCCAAGCTGATCGCCCAGGATCCGGGCCTGTCCGGCTCGCTGCTGAAAATCGTCAACTCGCCGTATTACGGCTTGAGCAACAAGATCACTTCGATCCAGCGCGCGGTGAACCTGTTGGGCAGTCGTTCGATCATCAACCTGATCAACGCGCAGTCGATCAAGGGCGAGATGAACGATGACACCATCGTCACGCTCAACCGTTTCTGGGATACCGCCCAGGACGTGGCGATGACGTGCCTGACGCTGGCCAAGCGCATCGGCACTCAGGCCGGCGACGAAGCCTACGCCTTGGGCCTGTTCCACGATTGCGGTGTGCCGTTGATGCTGCAGCGCTTCCCCAATTACATGTCGGTTCTGGAAAAGGCCTACGCCCAGGCCAGCGCCGAATGCCGGGTGGTGGACACCGAAAACAACGCGTTCAACACCAACCACGCCGTGGTCGGCTACTACACGGCCAAGTCCTGGCGCCTGCCGGAACACGTCAGTGCGGCGATCGCCAATCACCACAATGCGCTGGCGATTTTCAGCGACGAGTCTTCGCGCAACAGTCAACTGAAGAACCTGCTGGCGATCCTCAAGATGGCCGAGCACATTTGCGCGTCCTATCGGGTATTGGGCAACCAGACCGAAGATTTCGAATGGAACGCAGTCGGCCCGTTGGTGCTTGATTATGTCGGCCTGTCGGAATACGACTTCGAAACCCTCAAACAAACGATCCGCGACCTCGGCGCGCATTGATTCGAGGACGCCATGCCTGAACTGCCGGAAGTCGAAACCACCCGCCGGGGCATTGCTCCGCATCTGGAAGGCCAGCGTGTCAGCCGTGTGATCGTGCGCGACCGCCGGCTGCGCTGGCCGATCCCCGAAGACCTCGATGTGCGCCTCTCGGGCCAGCGCATCGTGCTGGTCGAGCGGCGGGCCAAGTATCTGCTGATCAATGCAGAAGTCGGCACGTTGATCAGCCATCTGGGCATGTCAGGTAATTTGCGCCTGGTCGAGTCCGGGCTGCCGGCGCTCAAGCATGAGCATGTCGATATCGAGCTGGAATCCGGTCTGGCCCTGCGCTACACCGATCCACGGCGTTTCGGCGCGATGCTTTGGAGCACCGATCCACTCAATCACGAATTGCTGATTCGTCTCGGGCCGGAGCCGTTGACCGATCTGTTCGACGGTGAACGGTTGTTTAAGCTGTCGCGCGGACGCTCCATGGCGGTCAAGCCGTTCATCATGGACAACGCGGTGGTGGTCGGGGTCGGCAATATTTATGCGACCGAAGCGCTGTTCGCCGCCGGGATTGATCCACGTCGCGAGGCCGGGGGCATTTCCCGGGGGCGTTATCTGAAACTGGCGATCGAGATCAAACGCATCCTTGCCGCCGCCATCGAGCGTGGCGGCACCACGTTGCGTGATTTTATCGGCGGCGACGGGCAACCGGGGTATTTCCAGCAGGAGCTGTTTGTCTATGGTCGTGGTGGTGAACACTGCAAGGTCTGCGGCACCGGGCTGCGTGAGGTGAAGCTTGGCCAGCGCGCCAGTGTCTTCTGTCCGCGCTGTCAGAGCTGAGGCAAACCGTTCGAAAACATCCTACGGTCTATAGTGAGTTGTCTCACTGCCTAGCCCGAAGGATCGTGCCATGAAATCCCTGCAAGTCCTCTGTGCCGCACTGCTGCTGTGTTCCAGTCTGGCTGTCCAGGCCACGGAAACCGGCAGCGGTGATCCGCGTTACACCATCCAGAACCCACCGGCCTACGCCATGCTTGGCGATTTGCTGATCGCCCGACCTTTGCTGGTGGTGGCGACGGTGATCGGTGCGGGGGCGTTTGTGGTGTCGTTGCCATTTACCGCGCTGGGTGGCGGAGTGGGCGATGCAGGGCAGGCGCTGGTGGTTGATCCGGCGAAGGCCGCGTTTGTGCGGTGTCTGGGGTGTGTCGGGGAGGGGTTTGAGCAGCGCGAGTGAGCTGATCCGGGTTTTGCGGTGTTGCCGATGGCCTCATCGCGGGCAAGCCCGCTCCCACAAGGTTTTGGTGTTCACACAGTTTGTGTTCCACACAGCACGCTGTGGGAGCGGGCTTGCCCGCGATGGCGTCGCTAGCGGCGCTGAAGAACTCAGGCCTTGCCGGTAATCTTGCGGTACTTCTCCATCAACTGTTCTTCAGTCTCCGGATGCGCTTCGTCCAGTGGAATGCAATCCACCGGGCAGACCTGCTGGCACTGCGGTTCGTCGTAGTGGCCGACGCACTGGGTGCACAGATTCGGGTCGATCACGTAGATCTCTTCGCCTTGGGAAATGGCGGCGTTCGGGCACTCGGGTTCGCAGACGTCGCAGTTGATGCAATCGTCGGTGATGATCAGGGACATGCTAACTCCAGCCGGGGCGGTAGCCCGGGCGCTATAAACCAATGCGCGCAATTGTGCCGCATTGGCGCCCGCAGTGCACGCAGGCGCCGTTTGAACGGTCGTTACTTCTTGAAGCGCAGGGTCAGGGCATCGGCCACGGCCGGGTGAACGAACTTGCTGATATCACCACCCAGCGCGGCGATTTCCCGCACCAGCGTCGAGGAAATGAACGAATAACGCTCGGACGGGGTAAGAAACAGGCTCTCCACATCCGGCGCCAACTGGCGGTTCATGTTGGCCAGCTGGAATTCGTATTCGAAGTCCGACACTGCCCGTAAACCACGCAGGAAGACGTTGGCGTTCTGCTCTTTGGCGAAATGCGCCAGCAGCGTCGCGAAACCGACCACTTCCACGTTCGGCAGGTGCTTGGTGACCTCACGAGCCAGTTCTACTCGTTGTTCCAGCGGGAACAGCGGGTTCTTCTTGGGGCTGGCGGCGACCGCAATGATCACGTGATCGAACAGGCGCGAGGCGCGTTCGACCAGATCGCCATGGCCCTTGGTAATAGGGTCGAAGGTACCTGGGTACAACACTCGGTTCATCGCGTCGTCCTGGCGGGAGTCCGTTGGGGAGTCGGATGGTATCGCAGCCGTCCCGGTCGGCCAAGTCGCCTGTTGGGTAAGAAAGCACTATAGACGATCGGAATATCCTGCTTTTTCACGGATTTTTCAGCCGGTCGGCGAGGGAAGTGGCCAACTGCGCGGTCAGACCGTACACCGACAATTGCGGGTTGGCGCCAATGCTGGTGGGGAATAGCGAGCCGTCATGAATCGACAGATTGCTCAGTTGATGATGGCGGCCGTGGCTGTCGGTGACTGCGGTTTTCGGATCTTCACCCATCGCGCAGCCGCCCATGACGTGGGCGCTGCCCAGCCGTGTGCGATACAACTCAAGGCGCAAACCATCGATCAGGCTGCGCGCCTCGGCCAGCGTCTTCACGTAACGCGCATCGGCGTGCATTGGCATCACCGCTTTGGCGCCACCGGCGAACTGAATCTCGGCCATGTTGTGGAACGCGCGGCGCAAGCCTTCCCAAGTGTAAGGCGAGACCTGATAGTCGAGCACCGGCGAGCCGTCGCCGCGCAACTCGACGTTGCCGCCCGGGCTGTCCGGGTGGAAACCGTCGCGCAATAACGCCAGCATCGCGTGGGTGTGTGGGAGATCGGTCATGTGCTGCGCGCTCTCCTGACCAAATCCGCCCAGCAGCGTGGCCGCCAGCGCCGGGTGCAGTGGCGGCACTTCCAGTTTGTAGCCTATCGGCCCGGTGACGCCGTCCTTCCATTGGAAGTGGTCGGAATAGATCGATTGCGGCGCACCGTAGAAAGGGTTGATCACCTCGTCGAAGCGCCCGGCGGACATGTTCACCAAGTGCAGAAACGTGCGTTTGCCCACGCGCTGATGCGGATCCGGCGCGTCGGAGCGCAGCAGCAGAGCCGGACTGTTGATGCCGCCGCCGGCCAAAACGTAATGCCGCGCCTTGACGGTGATTTTGCGTCCTGTTGCCTCGACGCAGCGCTCATCCATGGCCACGCAATGCAGGCCGGTCACTTTGTCGCCGTTGATCAGCAGCTTTTCCGCTCGGGCCAGGTACAGCAGTTCGCCGCCCTTTTCCAGGGTGGCCGGAATAGTCGTGACCATCATCGATTGCTTGGCGTTGGTCGGGCAGCCCATACCGCAGTAGCCGAGGTTCCAGCAGCCGCGCACATTGCGCGGAATCACGTGCCAGCTGTAGCCGAGTTGCTCGCAGCCTTTGCGGATCACGTCGTTGTTGGGGTTCGGTGGAACCATCCACGGCGCAACGCCGAGGCGCTGCTCCATTTTTTCGAACCATGGCGCCATGTCGGCAGGGCTGTGGCCCTTGACGTTGTGCTCGGTGGCCCAGTGTTCGAGGGTTGGCGCTGGCGTGCGGAAGCTCGATGTCCAGTTGATCAGCGTCGTGCCGCCGACCGCGCGGCCCTGCAGGATGGTGATTGCGCCGTCCTTGCTCATGCGGCCGATGCCTTCCTGATAGAGGCTGCTGTAGGCCTTGTCCTCAAGCATTTTGAAGTCGGTGCTGGTTTTCAGCGGGCCTTCTTCGATCAGCAGCACTTTATAGCCGGCGGCGCTGAGGATTTCCGCGGTGGTACCGCCACCGGCACCGCTGCCGATGATCGCGACATCGGCCTCAAGGGTCAGATCATCGGCCAGTTGCGCGCCATTGTAGGTTTTCCAGCCTCGGGCGAGGCCTTCGCGGAAGGGGTCGGGTACGGGCATCGATCAGGCTCTCTTGTTTTTGTTGTTCTTGCTGGCCCCTTCGCGAGCAAGCTCGCTCCCACAGGGGAATGCATTTCACATATGGGAGCGAGCTTGCTCGCGAAGGGGCGATTCGGTTTCAGACCGTGGGTGGGCCGGGATAACCGCAGTGCGCCCAGGATTCGCCGCGGCTGTACCAGGCCATCAGCACCATCTGCTGCAAAGAGCTGTGGCCCATGCGCAGCAGGCTCAACGAGCTGTTTTCCCAGCGATCAAGAAAGCTGCGCATTGCGTCGGGACTGGCGTCTTCCCAACTGCCCCAGATCCCGGTGAGCGGCCCGCGCGTCACGGTCATGCTCAGCACGTCGAACAACTGTCGAGTGAGTTTGAGCATTTCCGGCGACAGGTGATCGAGGCTGTAATCCAGCGACTTGAGAGTGCCAGCCACTGCATCCGGCATTTTCTCTGGCGCCGCGGCGCCATCAAGCATCACCGGAATCAGGGCGCGCAGAAACAGCAGGTCGCCGTCGCGTAACGAGACGAAGCCATTGGCTGCGACGCTCGACGAGCAGCCGCTGAGGCTGGCGCCGAGTCCGGCGGTGGCGAGAAATGCCGTGGCGCCGAGGCTGAATTTCAGCAGGCCACGGCGCGACAGTGCAGGTGTATCGGTCAGGCTTGGGTGCATTGTTTTTATTACCCGGCGGCGATGACGAATGTTTAGCGGATGAACAGCTTCTGGATCAGCTTCTGAATCGATTTTCCATAAGGCGGGTAAATCAGTCGGGCCGCATTGAAGCGCTGTTTAATCAGCACCCCTTTGGCTTTGCTGAAGGTCAGGAACCCTTCGTGACCATGGTAATGGCCCATGCCCGACGCGCCGATGCCGCCGAAGGGCATGTCGTCCTGCGCCACGTGCAGCAACGTGTCGTTCAGGCACACGCCGCCGGAATGGGTTTCGTGCAGCACGCGGTTCTGTTCGCGTTTGTCGTAGCCAAAATAGTAAAGAGCCAGAGGTCGAGGCCGCTGATTGATGTAAGCGAATGCCTGCTCCAGATCTCGATATGGCACGATCGGCAACAGCGGGCCGAAGATTTCATCCTGCATCACCGTCATTTCGTCGCTGACATTCAACAACACACTGTGCGGCATGCGCCGGCCCTGACCCTGATCGAACAGCGGAATCAGCAGCGCGCCCTTGCTGGTGGCATCACTGACGTAACTGTTGAGTCGGGCCAACTGGCGATCGTTGATGATCGCGGTGTAGTCCGGGTTGTCGGTGAGGGTCGGATAAAAACCCTGCACGGCCTGGCGGTAGGCTTCGACGAAGCCGCCGACCCGGTCTTCGGGCACCAGCACGTAATCGGGGGCAACGCAGGTCTGCCCGGCGTTGAGGGTTTTACCGAAGGCGATGCGTTCGGCGGCGTCCTTGAGCGGCACATCACGGGAGACGATGGCGGGGGATTTGCCGCCCAGTTCCAGCGTCACGGGCGTGAGGTTTTCTGCTGCGGCGCGCATCACGTGCTTGCCGATGCTGGTAGCGCCGGTGAACAGCAGATGATCGAAGCGCAGACGGGAAAACGCTACGCCGATGTCAGCTTCGCCAAGCACCACACAGACCAGATCTTCGGGAAAGATCCGCGCCAGCAGTTCCTTGAGCAACAGGCCCGTGGCTGGGGTCGATTCGCTGAGTTTGAGCATCACCCGGTTGCCCGCCGCCAATGCGCCGACCAGTGGGCCGATGGCCAGATACAGCGGGTAATTCCACGGCACGATGACGCCGATCACACCCAGCGGCTGGTAAACCACTTTCGCCGAGGCTGGCTGGAAGGCCATGCCGACCTTGCGTGGCGAGTCCTTCATCCAGCCTCTGAGATGGCGACTGGCGTAGTGAATGCCATGCAGGCTCGGCATCAATTCGGCAAGCAGCGTTTCATCGGCGCTGCGATGGCTGAAATCGGCACTGATCGCCTCGATCAAGGCCTGACGCTCGTTGCTGAGCAAATCGCGCAGCGCCTTGAGCCATTGCCGACGCTGGGCAGCAGGTGGCATCGGGTTGGCGGCGTACGCGGCCCGTTGCGCATTGAACTGCCGATCAAGTGCTTGCAGTGGCTCTTGTAGCGTTTGCAGGTAGGCAATATCGGCAGTCATGGTCGGCTCCGGATTTATTATAATGAGGCACTTTTTAGAGTCTATGCTCTAGAAAGTCAAATGACTTCCATGCACAGCAGTGTTTTATCCATTTCCGGTTAGGTCGTAAGATGCTCCTCAACGCACTCTGAATTAAAGCTCAAGCCCATGGCCCCACGAATAAAAACCAGCGAGCGTATCGTGCTGAACAGTCTCGAACTGTTCAATCAACAGGGCGAGCGCAGCATCAGCACCAATCACATCGCCGCCCATATGGAGATTTCTCCGGGCAACCTCTACTACCACTTCCCCAACAAGCAGGCGATCATCGCCGTGTTGTTCAGTGAGTACGAGAGCCTTGTCGACAGCTTCCTGCGCCCGCCGCAGGGGCGCGCCGCGACCGTCGAAGACAAGCGTTTCTATCTCAAGGAGCTGCTCTCGGCGATGTGGCGATACCGCTTTCTGCACCGCGACCTCGAGCATCTGCTCGACAGCGATCCGGAGCTGGCCGCGCGCTATCGGCGTTTTTCCCAGCGCTGCTTGATCCAGGGCGGGGCGATCTACGAAGGTTTTGTTGCCGCCGGGATCCTCGACATGGACCGCGTGCAGATCGAATCCCTGACCCTCAATGCCTGGATCATCCTGACGTCCTGGGTGCGCTTTTTGTGCACCACTCGGGAAAACTCCAATCACCTCAGCGAACAAGCCATCAAGCGTGGCGTGTACCAAGTGCTGGTACTGGAGGCCGGGTTTGTCACCGAGCAGGCGCGTGAAGAGGTCAATGCGCTGTTCGAGGAGTTTTACGTGCCGCTGGCCCAGGCCCTCGATGACGTGAAGTAAACCGTTTCGTTGAATTCACAGGAGCCCGTTATGCCGATTGCGCAACTGATCAGTCCCAACGCACTGGATGCCCGCAAGGAACAGCCGGGGCTGGTGATTCTCGATTGTCGTTTTGCCCTCGATGACCCGGATTACGGGCAGCGCAGTTATGCCGAGGGGCACATTGCCGGGGCGGGCTTCGCCGATCTGGAGCGCGACCTCAGTGGCAAAGTGGTCAAAGGCGTAACCGGGCGTCATCCTCTGCCCGAGCCGGCAGCGCTGGTCGAGCGCCTGCAAGCCTGGGGCATCAATGCCGACAGCGACGTGGTTTTGTATGACGACGGCCCCGGTGCCTACGCGGCGCGCGCCTGGTGGTTGCTGGCGTGGCTGGGCAAGCGCGACGGCGTGTTCATCCTCGATGGCGGGCTCAAGGCCTGGCATGCAGCGGGTCTGCCGCTGAGTCTGGATGCGCCGACTCTCACGACTGGTCATTTCAGTGGTCAGCCGGACATGAGCCTGCTGCTCAGCGCCGAGCAATTGCAGCAACGCCTCGGTCAACCCGCGTTGACCCTGATCGATGCTCGGGCCTTGCCGCGTTTCAAGGGCGAAGTGGAACCGATCGACCCGATTGCCGGGCACATTCCCGGCGCGCAATGCGCGGCGTTCACCGACAACCTGAGCAGTGATGGGCGATTCCTGCCGGCCGATCAGCTCAAACAGCACTTTGCCGCAAAGCTTGGCGAGCGCTCGCCGGCGGAACTGGTCGCCTATTGCGGCTCAGGCGTGACGGCATGTCACAACCTGTTTGCGCTGTGTCTGGCCGGGTACCCATTGGCTTCGCTGTATGCCGGGTCCTGGAGTGAGTGGATCAACGAGCCTTCGCGCGGTATTGCCACCGGCGAATAAGATCAATAGATCAAGGTCGGCGGTGCGGTTGCCTTGATCGTTCAAGACGTCAGCCGCGCCAGCCACTGCGGGATGCGCCGTTCAAGGTAGTACTCCGGTCGGCGAAGCGTGCCATCGACAAAACCGACGTGGCCACCCTTGGGCTGCAATTCGAACTGCGTGCAGCCAGACAACTCTTCAGCGTTCGGCAAGCTGTGAGGGAAGACGAAAGGATCGTCCGCTGCCTGGATAATTAATGTCGGCGTACGAATCTCACCAAGAAAGTAGCGGCTCGATGCACGGCGGTAGTAATCGTGCGCATCGGTAAATCCGTGCAGCGGCGCCGTCACCCGGCCATCGAAATCCCAGAAGGTGCGCATGTTTTCCAGTGAGCCGAGCGCGGCCAGCTCCGCCAGGCTGTCTTCGCGGCCATCGTGCTGAAACTGCCGTTGCTTGTTCTTGATGTAGCCGACCATCTCGCGCATGAAATGCGCCTGATAGACCTTCGAAAACCCTTGGCCGATACGGTCGGCGCATTGGTCGAGTCGAAACGGTACCGACACCGCCACGGCGCCGAGTACGCCGCTGGCGCTGCCGGTTTCGCCCAAGTGCTTGAGCAGCACGTTGCCCCCCAGGGAATAGCCGACGGCATACAGCGGTGCCAGTGGTCGCTTGGCGCGCAGGTGCCGAATGGCTTCGGCGAGGTCTTCGCTGGCACCGGAGTGATAGCTGCGCGACAGCAGATTCGGCTCGCCCGAACAGCCACGCCAGTTGAGCGCGACGCTGGCCCAGCCTTGAGCGCCCAGCACTTTTTGCAGGCCGGCGACATAAGGCGAATTGGACGAACCGGTCAGGCCGTGCAACACCAGCACCAACGGCGCATCGGCGCTGTGCGGGCCATGCCAGTCGAGGTCGAGGAAGTCACCGTCTGCAAGCCACAAGCGTTCACGTTCGCGGTCCAGGTGGGTGGTTTTGCGCCAGAGCGGTCCCCACAAGGTTTGCAGGTGCGGGTTGCCAAGGCCAAAGGCTGGGGTAAAACGGGGGCTGGATGTTGGGTTCAGTGACGGCACGGCAACTCTCGACAGGTCTTGCGCAAAGCGGCGGGCGTATCAGGCGCTGACGCTTTCAATGAAAGAACCTAACTTGCCACAAAGCCTGTTTCGACGCGACATCACCCTGACGGTTACCAGGCGCCACCGATCAGCAGACCGGTGGCGTTTCACTGTTTCATTTATTGCTTGAGCGTCAGGCACTGCGTTGCTTGACGCTGCTAGTGAGCGGTTTAAAAAACCGAACCGCTACAGTCGCAGACTGTTTTAAGCGTTACTTCGGTTTTGTTCCGATCGGCAATGCACAAACGACGGTGACATTTTCGCGGGTGAGGTAGGCGTTGGCTGCAACATGAACGTCCTCAGGGGTGATGCTGCGCAACAGCCCGACTTTATCGTCAAGCAACTGCAAAGGCTGACCTGATCCATACAAATAGGAGAGCGCATCGGCCTGGTGCTCTAGTGAGCTGTTCCAGACTTGAGGCAACGAACAGGCTTTGTTGACGGCGGAGTCGATCTCTTCAGGAGAGAAAGGGGAACGCTTCACTTCATCCAGAAACTTCCAGAAGTTCTCTTCGGCTTCCTGTGGGTCGCCGTGGATATAAAAAGCAAGGCCGAGAATGGTATTGCCTTGATTGTCTCCAATGAACCTCGGTACAACGCCACTCCGCTGTTCCTGGAGTGCGGCCAAACGTGGGAGGGTATCGCCTTCAAGCAAGGCGCCTAATACTTCCAGTTCATACGCCAGCGGTGTATTGAATATGAAGATCATCATGGCGTACTCGGGGTGTTGAGTGTCCAGGTACTGCGTTATCCGGCGATAGCCGGGCGCTGCCGGAACTTGCACCGCAGATCTGAACGAAGGCTCACCTCGGGGGATATCTGCGAAGTGGCGTTCGACCAAGCGCCGGGCTTCTTCAATTCCAATATCGCCAGTGATCGCCAGCTGTGCGTTGTCGGGGCAGTGCCGACTCCGCCGCAAGTTCCGTATGCGATCGGGAGACAGTCTTTCAAGGTTGGCCGAAACCGCCTGATGGGATCTGTAGTGCCTGCTGCCTGCGTACACCAGGCATTCGATTTCTGGGCTGTACCATATCGGTGATAAGAAGAAGGATTCCTTCTTGTTCCTGTCTCTGGTGATATTCAGAGCATTGTGCAGCGATTCGTCCGGCAGATCGGTTGTCATCAGCTTCGACTGGAGCTTGAGCGCGCTTTCCAAGTGTTCTGCCGGTACCAATAGCGAGTCAGTCAGTTGGCCAGAGCCAGGAGAATCGCCATAACGGAACCGAGTACCTCCGCTTTCTGTAATGAAGGCCTCGTAATCGTTGTTTAGATATCGCAGTGCACGCAGTAGCACGTTGCCCGTCCCGAATTCTTCAGGGCGCTCGTCACCGCGGCTGGCGAAAGTCAGTGTTAGTGCAACTTGAGGTGTTCGGTGATCTTCTCGCACTACAACTTTCAAGCCATTGTCGAGCGTGAATTCATGAAGCGGGTTAGGGGTGTATTCAAGGGTAGATGTATTCATCCAAGTTTCATCCATGATGTTTAGGCGACTAATTTCGCTTGCACAAGATGGATGAAACAGAGGCCTCTCGCTATTGCTGAACTATTGCAACTTAATTAAACCCCGAGTTGGGAACTCGGGGAGTCAAGTTGCCTGCTCAGGCGTGTTCAAGCGATTGTTTCTGCCAGACGATGCCACAACGCGTAATACACGCGACCAGATTTCTGCTCGCGATGCAGGCGCCAGTTTTGCGGCAGGCCGAGGGTCGAGGGGGCGCTTTCGCTTTCGGTGTAAACCCAGGCGTCATCGGCCAGCCACTGGCGCTCTTCGAGCAACGTGCACACGGTGGGCAGCAGGTTCTGGTTGAACGGTGGGTCGAGGAACACCAGGTCGTACGCGGTGGCCGTTTGCGTTTCCAGATAGCGCAGGGCGTCGGCGGTTTGTACCTGCCCATTGGTGCAGCGCAGGGTGCCGAGGTGTTCCTTGAGGCTTGAAACGGCGATATTACTGGCGTCCAGCGCCTGGCCCATGGCGGCGCCACGGGACAGTGCTTCGAGAAACAGCGCGCCGCTGCCGGCGAACGGATCGAACACCTTGGCCCCTTCCACGTAAGGCGCGAGCCAGTTGAACAACGTCTCACGCACGCGATCCGGCGTAGGGCGCAGGCCCGGCGCATCGGGGAAGCTCAGCTTGCGGCTGCCCCATTCACCACCAATGATGCGCAGTTGATTCACGCCGTTGTGCACGTTGTGAACAGGTTTTTTTGGACGAGTAGCCATTAATGCTCCGGAACCCCGAGCGGTTGCTCGGCAGGTTTATCAGATGGGGCCGGTAACGGCTTTTGCGGCACGGTCGGGCCAGCGGTGACGATGACCATTTTGTCCGTGCTCAAGTGTTTGTTCAGTGCGTTGCGGACCTGCTCTACGGTCAGGCTCTGGGACTGACGCATGAAGTCATCCAGATAGCTCAGCGGCAGATTATAGAAGCCCATGGCGCCGAGTTGGCCAACAATGTCGGCATTGCTCGCAGTGGACAGCGGGAAGCTGCCGGCCAGTTCGCGTTTGGCGTCGTCGAGTTCTTTCTGGGTCGGGCCGGTTTTCAGGTAGTCGGCGAGCACATCCTGCACCAGTTTCAGAGTGCCTTCGCTCATTTCAGCGCGGGTCTGCAGGTTGATCAGGAACGGGCCACGAACCTGCATCGGGCTAAACCCGGAATACACGCCATAGGCCAGCCCGCGTTTCTCGCGAACTTCGCTCATCAACCGGGTGCCGAAACCACCGCCGCCGAGTATTTGGTTACCCATCGACAATGCCGCGTAGTCAGGGTCATCACGATCGATGCCCAACTGCGCGATCATCAGGTTGGTCTGCTTCGATGGGAATTCGATGTGACCAACGCTGGCTTGCGGTTCCTGTGGTTGGGCGATTTTCGCCATTGCCGGGCCTTTCGGCAGGGCAGCGGACACCTGATTGGCAATCGCCTCGGCGTCAGCGCGGGACAGGTCGCCGACCAGCGCGATCACCACGTTGCCGGCAGCGTAGGCTTTGGCGTGGAATTCACGCAGTTGCGCGAGGGTGATCTTCGGTACGCTCTGCTCGTTGCCGTCGCTCGAATGCGCGTACGGGTGATCGCCATACAGGCGCTTCATCAGCTCCAGGCTGGCAAGTTTGCCGGGGTTCTGTTTCTGGTATTCGAATCCGGCGAGCATCTGATTCTTGATGCGCGCGAACGAGTCGGCAGGGAAAGTCGGTTTGCCGACGACTTCCGAGAACAGACTCAATGCCGGCTCGCGCTGGTCAGCGGCGCTCAGACTGCGCAGCGAAGCCAGCGCCATGTCCTTAAAAGCGCCATTGCCGAAATCCGCACCGAGGCCTTCGAAACCCTGGGCGATGGCACCGACATCCTTGCCGGCCACGCCTTCATTGAGCATCGCGTTGGTCAGCACCGCCAGACCCGGCGCGTTGCCGTCCTGACTGCTGCCGGCGGCGAAGATCAGGCGCATGTCGAACATCGGCAGCTCGTGGGCCTCGACGAACAGCACCTTGGCGCCTTCGGCGGTATTCCAGGTCTGCACGTCGAGTGTGCGGCTGGCCGGGGCCTTGCCGTCGAGTTCGGCCAGCGATTGCAGCTTCTGCGCGGACTTGGCGTTGTCCAGTGCTTCGCTCGCCTTGCTGTCAGCGCCTGGCGACAGATAGAAAGCGGTGGCGCCGATCACGGCGACAGCGATCAGACCAAGCAACAACAGGCGTGGGGTTTTACGCTCACTCATGAGTCGTCTCCAGTGGCAGTACGTGGGCGACGCTGAGACGTTCGCGGGTGAAATAGAGCTTGGCGGCGTTCTGGATGTCTTGCGGGGTGACGCTCTCCAGATCGGCCAGTTCGGTGTCCATCAGTTTCCACGACAGGCCGACGGTCTCAAGCTGACCGATGGCTGTGGCCTGGCTGGTGATCGAGTCACGCTCGTAGACCAGGCCGGCAATCACTTGCGCACGCACGCGTTCCAGTTCTTCGGCGGACGGCGCAGTGGTTTTCAACTGCTCCAGCAGCTTCCACAAACCGGCTTCGGCTTGCGCCAGGGTCTTTTTCTTCTGCGTGTTGGGCGTGGCCGAGAGGGTGAACAGGCTGTCGCCGCGGGTGTAGGCGTCGTAGCTCGACGAGCCGCCGGACACCAGCTCTTCGCCGCGCTCCAGTTGGGCGGGAATGCGTCCGCTGTAACCGCCATCGAGCAGTGCCGAAATCAACCGCAGCGCGTTAACCGAACGCTTGTCTTCGGCAGTGGCGATGCTTGGCACGTTGAAGCCGAGCATCAGGCTAGGCAGCTGTGTCTGCACATGCAGGGTGATCTTGCGCTCGCCGGGCTCGGCCAGTTCCAGCGGTTGTTTCGCCGGTGGGACGTCGCGTTTGGCGATTGGGCCGAAGTAGCGTTGGGCGAGGGTTTTGACTTCGTCCGGGGTGACGTCGCCGACGACCACCAACGTGGCGTTGTTCGGCACGTACCAGGATTGATACCAGTGGCGCAGTTCTTCAACCTTCATCCGGTCGAGGTCAGCCATCCAGCCGATGGTCGGCGTGTGATAACCGCTGGCCGGGTAAGCCATCGCCTTGTAACGCTCGTAAGCCTTGGACATTGGTTTGTCATCGGTGCGCAGACGGCGCTCTTCCTTGATGACTTCGATTTCCTTGGCGAACTCGTCGGCCGGCAGGCGCAGGTTGGCCATGCGATCGGCTTCCAGTTCGAAGGCCACGCCCAGACGGTCGCGCGCCAGCACCTGGTAATAAGCGGTGAAGTCATCGCTGGTGAACGCGTTCTCTTCGGCACCGAGGTCGCGCAGGATCAGCGAGGCTTCGCCGGGGCCGACTTTCTCGCTGCCCTTGAACATCATGTGCTCAAGCGCGTGAGACAGACCGGTCTGGCCCGGGGTTTCGTAGCTGGACCCAACCTTGTACCAGACCTGCGACACCACCACCGGCGCGCGGTGGTCTTCGCGCACGACGACCTTCAGGCCGTTGTCGAGGGTGAATTCGTGCGTCGGTTGCGGGTCGGCCGCAAGGGCCGAAAGGGGCAGGCAGACTGTGCTGAACAGCAGGCCTGCAGCGCGGCGGGCTAGAGCATTCATTCGTTTTTTAACCTGTTGAGCTGCCCGCTTGGTCTTAGCGTCGGCGGGCGAGGAGGTGCTAGGATACTGATCCGTTTTACCGGCGACCACGCCTATCAGGTTTTGAGGCCTGATGCGGCTGTATAGGTTGGCGGCAGAAAGCAGCGGTTTATCGACTAGACTTCGCTTTTTCGCCGATTTTTCCGGTTTAGTCCTTCGTTAATACGAATCTTTGGGGTGCCGCTGGCGCCTCGACAAAATGTTGCGCGTGAACAAGCTGGGCTAAACACAGTCTGTTCTGCATCGAATATTTATTTGCCGGGGCGCCCTTATGGCGCGTCGCTACCGTGAGATAGCCGTCCTCCATGTTTGGTTCCAACGACGACAAGAAGACCCCAGCTGCGGCTGGCGAGAAGAAAAGCCTGTTCGGATGGCTGCGTAAGAAACCGCAGGAACCCGTCGTCGAACAGCCGCCCGCGATTCCTGAACCGGCCCCGGCGCCTGCTCCTCTAATAGAAGAAGAGCCGACGCCGATTGTGCTGCCGAATGCCGAACCGGTGTTGCAACCGGTTGAGCCAGAACCGGAGCCTGCAGCGCCTGTGGCCGTTGAGCTGCCGCTGACTCCGGCGGCTGAGCCATGGCTGATTTTGCCAGTGGCGGAAGAGCCGGTGGCGTTGGTTGAAGAGGCCGCGCCGCATATCACCCCGCAGATTCCTGCGCCGGCTGCGTTTGTTCCAGAGGTCGCTCCGACTCCTGTGGTGGCTGCGCCCGTAGTTTCAGAGCCTGCCCCTGAACCTATCGCTTCCGAGCCTGTTGCTCCGGTCGTTGCTGCTCCTGTTGCTCCAATCGTTCAACAGCCCGAGCCAGCACCTGCCCCCGTCGTTGCTGCTCCAGTCTTGCCGGTCGGAGCGGTTGCCGAAGCCCCCGTCGAAGCCCCGCGCACCGAAGAAACCAAGGCCGGTTTCTTCGCCCGCCTCAAGCAAGGTCTGTCGAAAACCAGTGCCAGCATTGGCGAGGGCATGGCCAGCCTGTTCCTGGGCCGCAAAACCATTGATGACGAGCTGCTGGATGACCTCGAAACCCGTCTGCTGACCGCCGACGTTGGCGTCGAAGCCACCACGCAGATCATCCAGCGTCTGACCCAAAAGGTCGCTCGCAAGGAGCTGGCCGACGCCGATGCGTTGTACAAATCCCTGCAGGCCGAACTGGCTGCGATGCTCAAACCGGTCGAGCAGCCGCTGAAAATCGTTTCGCAGAACAAGCCGTTCGTGATCCTTGTGGTCGGCGTCAACGGTGCCGGCAAAACCACCACCATCGGCAAACTGGCGAAGAAGCTGCAGCTGGAAGGCAAGAAAGTCATGCTGGCCGCCGGTGACACCTTCCGCGCTGCTGCGGTTGAGCAGTTGCAGGTCTGGGGCGAGCGCAACAAGATCCCGGTGATCGCCCAGCACACGGGCGCCGATTCCGCTTCAGTGATCTTCGATGCTGTACAAGCCGCCAAGGCGCGTGGCATCGACGTGTTGATCGCCGACACCGCCGGTCGTCTGCACACCAAAGACAATCTGATGGAAGAACTGAAAAAGGTTCGCCGTGTGATCGGCAAGCTCGACACCGACGCGCCGCACGAAGTGCTGCTGGTACTCGACGCCGGTACCGGCCAGAACGCCATCAACCAGGCCAAGCAATTCAACCAGACTGTCGAACTGACCGGCCTGGCGCTGACCAAACTCGACGGCACCGCCAAAGGTGGGGTGATCTTTGCCCTGGCCAAGCAGTTCGGTCTGCCGATTCGCTATATCGGCGTCGGCGAAGGCATCGACGATTTGCGTACCTTTGAAGCCGAACCCTTTGTCCAGGCACTCTTTGCCGAGCGGGAGCGTTCATGATTCGTTTCGAACAGGTCGGTAAACGCTACCCGAACGGACACGTCGGCTTGCATGAGCTGAGCTTTCGAGTCCGTCGCGGCGAGTTCTTGTTTGTCACCGGCCACTCCGGTGCCGGTAAATCCACGCTATTGCGCCTGTTGCTGGCGATGGAGCGTCCGACCAGCGGCAAGCTGCTGCTCGCCGGGCAAGACCTGAGCACCATCAGCAATGCGCAGATTCCGTTCCTGCGCAGGCAGATTGGTGTGGTGTTCCAGAACCACCAGTTGCTGTTTGATCGCACGGTGTTTAACAACGTCGCGTTGCCGTTGCAGATTCTCGGGCTGTCCAAGCCCGAAATCGCCAAGCGCGTCGATTCGGCGCTGGAGCGCGTGGCGCTGTCGGATAAAACCGATCTGTACCCGGGCGACTTGTCCACCGGTCAGCAACAGCGCGTCGGCATCGCCCGCGCCATCGTCCATCGTCCGGCCCTGCTGCTGGCGGACGAACCGACCGGTAACCTCGACCCGCGTCTGGCGGCCGAGATCATGGGGGTGTTCGAAGACATCAACCGCTTGGGCACCAGCGTGCTGATCGCCAGTCACGACCTGGCGCTGATCGCCCGTATGCGTCACCGCATGCTGACCTTGCAGCGTGGCCGATTGATCGGCGACGGGGAGGCCGGGGTATGAGTGCGACTCGCAGTCCGAAGGTTTCCGAGCGCGTGGCCCCGAAGGCCGCCGATCCGCAATCGGCCAAAAAGAAAAAACACGACGATGAGGACGGCCCTGACTTCGCCACGCTGTTCCGCGCCTGGGTTGAAAGCCATCGCGCCAGCCTGCTCGACAGCCTGCGTCGTCTCGGCAAGCAGCCGATCGGCAGTTTCTTCACCTGCATGGTGATGGCGGTGGCGCTGAGCCTGCCGATGGGGCTTTCGCTGTTGCTCAATAACGTCGAGCGTCTCGGCGGATCGTGGCAGCGTGCGGCGCAGATCTCGCTGTACCTGCAACTCGACGCCAGCCCGGAGCAGGGCGAGTCGTTGCGCGAACAGATCAAAGGCATGCCTGGCGTAGCTGATGCTGAATATGTCGGCCGCGATCAGGCGCTGGAAGAGTTTCAACAGCAGTCCGGTTTGGGCGAAGCCCTGCGCGAGCTGCCGGAAAACCCGCTGCCGGGCGTGGTGCTGGTGACGCCTAACGAGGTCGACAAGACCACCCTGGAAGCATTAAGACAAAAACTTTCCGAGCTGCCCAAGGTACAACAGGCGCAACTTGATCTAGTCTGGGTCGAGCGTCTGGCCGCCATCCTCAAACTCGGCGATCGTTTTGTCTTCGGTCTGACGGTGCTGCTGGTTTCTGCATTACTTTTGGTGATAGGCAATACCATTCGTCTTCATATTGAAAACCGCCGCACAGAGATAGAAGTGATTAAACTTGTCGGCGGCACTGACAGCTATGTACGGCGTCCCTTCCTTTATATGGGCGCGTTGTATGGCTTCGGTGCGGGGCTGTTGTCCTGGGGCGTATTGGCGTTCGGCCTGGACTGGCTGAACGATGCGGTGGTTGGATTGGCCGGCTTGTACGGCAGTGATTTCGCGCTGGCCGGAGTGCCAGTTGCCGATGGTCTGTCGCTCTTGCTTGGCGCGGTGCTGTTGGGTTATATCGGTGCATGGATTGCAGTCGCACGTCATCTCAGGGAGCTGGCGCCGAAGTAGAATCTTTTTTGCGCGTGATTGGCCTTACGGTTTTTGGGAACTTGTACTTGAGTTCCCGGTCAATTTTTCGCAGTGCTGAGAAGCACGAGTATGTAAGTCGGAGGTTTTTTCGTATGACCAATTCTTTGCAACCTGCGTACGCGTTGGTTCCAGGCGCAAACCTGGAAGCCTATGTGCACACCGTGAACAGCATTCCATTGCTGACGCCGGAGCAGGAGCGTGAACTGGCCGAGAGTCTCTATTATGAGCAGGATTTGGGGGCGGCTCGGCAGATGGTGCTCGCCCACCTGCGTTTTGTCGTACACATCGCCCGTAGCTATAGCGGCTACGGTCTGGCTCAGGCTGACCTGATCCAGGAAGGTAACGTCGGCCTGATGAAGGCCGTAAAGCGCTTCAACCCGGAAATGGGTGTGCGCCTGGTGTCGTTCGCTGTGCACTGGATCAAGGCGGAAATTCACGAGTTCATCCTGCGCAACTGGCGCATTGTGAAAGTCGCGACCACCAAGGCCCAGCGCAAGCTGTTCTTCAACCTGCGCAGCCAGAAGAAACGTCTGGCGTGGCTGAATAACGAGGAAGTCCACCGTGTGGCGGAAAGCCTCGGCGTCGAACCGCGTGAAGTGCGCGAGATGGAAAGTCGCCTGACCGGCCATGACATGGCTTTCGACCCGGCTGCGGAAGCGGACGACGACAGCGCTTTCCAGTCGCCGGCCAACTATCTGGAAGACCACCGGTACGACCCGGCGCGTCAACTGGAAGATGCCGACTGGAGCGACAACTCCAACAACAACCTGCACGAAGCTTTGGAAGTGCTGGACGAACGCAGCCGCGACATCCTCTACCAGCGCTGGCTGGCAGAAGAGAAGGCCACGCTGCACGACCTGGCGCAGAAGTACAACGTGTCGGCCGAGCGAATCCGTCAGCTCGAAAAGAGTGCGATGAACAAGCTCAAATTGTCGATTGCCGCCTAACCGGCGCCTCGACAATAAAAAACGCCCCGAACAGCGATGATCGGGGCGTTTTTGTTTTGGCTCAACATACAATCAATTTGGGAGCGAGCTTGCTCGCGAATGCGCTATGGCAGTTACATAACTGCTGAATGACGCAGCGCTTTCGCGAGCAAGCTCGCTCCCACAGGGATTCACCGTGTTAGTGGGACCAAGGCGATCGCCGCGAATCATTTAGTCCCGCCAGATAACTCGTCCCACCCAACTGACTCATTTGCTGTCGAATCCACCCGGCCCGGCGCGCGACATAAGCCGTCGGATGGCTCGCGCTCCACACCCGCGGGTTGGGCAACACCGCCGCCAGATAACTCGCCTGCTGTCGGGACAACGACTTCGCGCTCACGCCGAAATGATGTCGCGCGGCGGCTTCGGCGCCAAACACGCCGTCATCCCACTCGACACTGTTCAGATACACCTCGAGAATCCGCTGTTTGGGCCATAACACCTCGATCAGCGCAGTAAACCAGGCCTCCAGGCCTTTACGCAGATAGCTGCGCCCGGCCCACAGAAACAGGTTTTTCGACACTTGCTGGCTCAACGTACTGGCGCCGCGAATGGAGCCGCCGAGTTCGTTGTGCGCCAGCGCTGCCTGGATTGCGCTGAAATCAAAGCCCCAGTGCTCGGGAAACTTCTGGTCTTCGCCAGCCATGACCGCCACTTTGAGATCGTCGGAAATCTCGTCCCACGGCTTCCAGGTACGCTGCAGGTCGATCGGCTCGCCGTCTATCCAGGATTCGACCTTGCGCTCGACCATCAGCGCGGTGCCTGGCGGCGGTACGAAGCGAAATACCAGAACCAGCAATACGCTGCCCCCCGCGAACCAGAGCAGGGCCTTCGTAAGACGACGGAAAATTGAACGCAACATAGAGATGGCTTGGCCGAACCCGTGGAGCGGGCCATTATACAGACCCTGCCGATCGCGTCTGACTGGAGTTCCCAATGCTGCGTGGCTTTTTGATGCTGGCCGCTTTTTTTGGTTTCACGGGTGTCGCGCTGGGTGCGTTTGCCGCCCACGGCCTGAAAAGCCGTCTGACCCCTGAGTATCTGGCGATTTTCCACACGGGCGTCACCTATCAACTGGTGCATACACTGGCGTTATTCGGTGTGGCATTGCTGGCTACGCAGATTCAGGGGCGACTGGTCACTTGGGCCGGTATCTCGTTCACTGTCGGTATCCTGCTGTTTTCCGGCAGCCTCTACCTGCTGACCACCACCGGCATCAGCAAGCTCGGCATCATTACCCCGTTCGGCGGGCTGGCGTTTCTCGTCGGCTGGGTGTGCCTGGGCCTGGCTGCCTGGCGCTTGCAATGAACCGCTTGACGCTTGGTGCTGACCTTTAGGTCATGATCGGGCTAGAATGCCAGCCCCTAAAAATGATGGCGGCATTGCGCATGCGCATTCAGTTGAACGGTGAATCCCTTGAACTGCCCGACGGTGAAACCGTTGCGGCCCTGCTGACCCGTCTGGATCTGACCGGACGCCGGGTGGCGGTCGAACTCAATCTGGATATCGTCCCGCGCAGCCAGCATGCCGACACCGCGCTAAACGACGGCGATAACGTCGAGGTGGTTCACGCCATCGGCGGCGGCTAATCGCCTGGCCCACACGGGCACAGAATTCTGCAAGACCCTCACCCCTAAAGAGGATTCCCCATGAGCATCGTTCGTAGCGACAAGCCTTTTGTGCTGGCCGGTCGTACTTACCAGTCGCGTTTGCTGGTCGGTACCGGCAAGTACCGTGACATGGAAGAAACCCGTCAGGCCATCGAAGCCTCGGGTGCCGAGATCGTCACCTTCGCCGTGCGCCGCACCAACCTCGGCCAGATCGAAGGCGAACCGAACCTGCTCGACGTATTGTCGCCGGATCGCTACACCTTCCTGCCGAACACCGCCGGTTGCTACGACGCCATCGAAGCCGTGCGCACCTGCCGCCTGGCCCGTGAGCTGCTCGACGGCCACAATCTGGTGAAGCTGGAAGTACTCGCTGACCAGAAAACCCTGTTCCCCAACGTGATCGAAACCCTCAAGGCCGCCGAAACACTGGTCAAGGAAGGTTTCGACGTGATGGTTTACACCAGTGATGACCCGATCATCGCCCGTCAACTGGCGGAAATCGGCTGCATCGCCGTCATGCCGCTGGCCGGTCTGATTGGTTCTGGCCTGGGTATCTGCAATCCGTACAACCTGCAGATCATCCTTGAAGAAGCAAAGATTCCGGTATTGGTAGACGCCGGTGTCGGCACCGCTTCCGATGCCACCATCGCCATGGAACTGGGCTGTGACGCAGTGCTGATGAACTCGGCCATTGCCCACGCGGGTCAGCCAGTGATGATGGCCCAAGCCATGCAACACGCGATCGTCGCGGGCCGTCTGGCCTACCTCGCCGGCCGCATGCCGAAAAAACTCTATGCCAGCGCCTCTTCGCCGCTGGATGGTCTGATCAAGTAAGAGCCAAGATGACTGAATCGAACGACACGCCTATCCAGCCGGAAGAGGGCGACGAGCGCCAACACCGCCGCATCAAGAGTTTTGTGATGCGCGCCGGGCGCATGACCGAAGGCCAGCAGAAAGGCCTGGATCAAGGCGCACCGCTGTTCGTGCTGCCATTGGCCGATGAGCCGGTCGATTACGATCAGGTTTTCGGCCGATCGGCACCGCGCTCGCTGGAAATCGGTTTCGGCATGGGCCATTCGCTGCTGGAAATGGCCGCTGCTGCGCCGGATCAGGACTTCATCGGCGTTGAAGTTCACCGTCCGGGTGTCGGCGCGCTGCTCAATGGCGTACTGACGCAGGGCCTGACCAACCTGCGGGTCTACGATTGCGATGCGATCGAAGTGCTCAACCGCTGCATCGCCGACAACAGCCTCGACCGCCTGATGCTGTTTTTCCCGGATCCGTGGCACAAAAGCCGTCACCACAAGCGTCGTATCGTCCAGGCGTCGTTCGCTGAACTGGTGCGCAGCAAGTTGAAGGTCGGCGGCATTCTGCACATGGCTACTGACTGGGAGCCGTACGCCGAGTACATGCTGGAGGTCATGAACGTCGCCCCGGGCTACCGCAACCTCGCCGAAGACGGCAAGTGCGTACCGCGCCCGGCCGAACGCCCGATCACCAAGTTCGAACGCCGCGGCGAACGTCTTGGGCACGGCGTGTGGGATCTGAAGTTCGAAAAGCAGTCGTAATAAATGTGGGAGCGGGCTTGCCCGCGATGAGGCCATGACATTCAACATTTTTGTCGACTGTTATGCCGCCATCGCGGGCAAGCCCGCTCCCACAGTGTTTTGTGTTGTATTCGATTCAGCGGCGGTCGGCGACTACGCCGATCAGCACCAGTACCACCAACAACACCGGCGCCAGGCTGTAGTTGTTGAACTGGCTCAGGCCTTTGATCACCCAGGGTGTGGCGTAGATCAGCGCCGCGCCGCTACCGACCATGCACAGCAGCGCCATCAGCGGTACGCGCAGGGCGCCGGCAATGCTGCCCAGACGTTGCTCTACCCAACCTTTGAAGTCAGCGCCGAACAGCACCAGCAGGCAGCCCACCAGTGCCAGGGCGATTTCCGAGAGGTTGCTGCGGCTCCAGCGGGAGACGGTGGCGAGCAGGTCGAGTATCAAATCCATGGGTTTTTCCTTAGGGCTGCCATTGGGCGTTGGGCTCAGCTCAGAAATTTCTGCAGCAAATCGTTGAGGAACAATTGTCCGCGCTCGGTGGCCGCCAGACGTGACGGTTCGACCTGCAACAGGCCGCTTTGTTCTGCGTCGCGGCGGCCTTCAGCGAGACTGTCCAGCGACAGGCCGGTGCGCTCCGGATACAGGCGCGACGCCACACCATCAGTCAGACGCAACGCGTTCATCAGAAAGTCGAACGGCAGCTCATCATTGGTCAAGGCCTTCTCGCCAGCCTGAAAGCTTTTTGCCGGGTTGAGGTAGTCTTTCGGCAAGCGCGTCTTCCACGTCCGTACGATGCGGCCGTCCGGATGACTCAACTTGCCATGTGCACCCGCGCCAATCCCGATGAAGTCCCCAAAGCTCCAGTAGTTGAGGTTATGCCGCGCCGGGCGCCCGGCCTGGGCATAAGCCGACACTTCGTATTGCGCGTAACCGTGTTCAGCCAGCAATGCCTGCCCGGCCTCTTGAATGTCCCACAACGTGTCGTCTTCCGGCAGCACCGGCGGCTGATTCCAGAACACGGTGTTCGGCTCCAGCGTCAGTTGGTACCAGGAGATATGCGTGGGATTCAGGTCGATGGCCTGGCGCAGATCGCTCAGCGCATCGTCCAGCGACTGATCGGGCAAACCGTGCATCAAGTCGAGGTTGAAGTTATCGAACCCGGCCTGACGGGCCATGCCAGCGGCACGCACCGCTTCGTCGCCGTTATGGATACGCCCGAGGGCCTTGAGTTTTTCCTGCTGGAAACTTTGAATACCGATCGACAGGCGATTGATCCCCAGCTTGCGGTACGCAACGAACTTCTCTTGCTCGAAGGTGCCGGGGTTGGCTTCCAGGGTGATTTCGATGTCGTGAGCAAACGGAATGCGCTGCTCGACGCCCTCCAGCAAGCGCCCCAGCGCCTCGGCGCTGAACAGGCTCGGCGTACCGCCACCGAAGAAAATCGAGCTGATTTCGCGACCGTAGACCGCATGCAGATCCTGATCGAGGTCGGCCAGCAACGCATCGACGTACTCCTGCTCCGGCAGCACCGGGCTGGCGGTGTGCGAGTTGAAGTCGCAATACGGGCATTTACGCACACACCACGGGATGTGGATGTACAACGACAGGGGCGGCAACGTCGGCAACGGCGCCCGTGGCGAAGAAACGGCGCCGCCGACTATCAGCGACGACGCAGAAGAGTCACGGGTCATTTCAAGCCCAGACGCTGGCGCAGCAGATCCATTGCACGGGCGCGGTGGCTGATCTGGTTCTTGTCGGCAGGCGTCAGCTCGGCGCTGGAGCAATCACGCTCCGGCACCCAGAACAGCGGGTCGTAACCAAAACCGTGTTCGCCGCTGGCCGCCGTCAGCATGCGCCCGTGCCACAAGCCTTCGCAGAGGATCGGCAACGGATCGTCGGCGTGACGCACCAGTGCCAGAACACAAACGAACTGCGCGCCGCGCTCGGCCTCAGGAACGTCCTTCAAGGCATCGAGCAGTTTGGCGTTGTTTGCCGCATCGCCCTTGCCGTCGGCATAACGCGCCGAGTAGATGCCAGGCGCACCGCCGAGGAAATCCACGGCCAGACCGGAATCGTCGGCCAGCGCCGGCAGCCCGGAAATGCGTGCGGCATTGCGTGCCTTGAGGATCGCGTTCTCGACGAACGACAGACCGGTTTCTTCCGGCTCCACGTTGCTCCACTCACCGATCGAGCGCAGTTGCACCGACTCGCCGAGCATGGCCTGGAGTTCCTTGAGTTTGCCGGCGTTGTGGCTGGCCAGTACGAGCTGCTTGAGGTTCATCATTCGCCGGGGAAAAGTTCTTGGTTGAAATTGAGGGTGTTGATCTTGTCGCCGTTCTGCACCTTGATTTCAAAGGTGCGGGTTTCCTGCTGTTCCACCGGGTACTGGGCGATGTAATAGATCGCGCCCTGTTCGGTGACCTGGCGGAAGTTCAGCGGCACGCTTTTGCTGGTCAAGTCTTTGACCGTGCCGGTGACATTGGCGACCATGGGTTTGCCGTCCTTGATCACCGAGACATTGATCACGCCTTGGTTCTTGCTGCGGATCAGTTCGGCAGCCTTGGCGATGTCAGGCGTGAGAAAGGTGGAATTAAAGGTGTTGTAGTGAACGGTGACATCACCAAACACTTCCTTGCGCTCGCCCTTGATCGCGTCGGCGGCGACCGCCGAAAAGCTCAGACATGCCGCCAACAGCGTGCCAATCAAACGTCTCATGCTCGTTCTCCTCGAATGTCAGACCGCGATTTGGTGATCTGTCAGTACCGGGCTGCTGACGCGGTAGATACCAATCTCACCTAATAGATTAGGCCATAGCTTACTGGCCCACCCGTGGCGGTGCTGTTGATCCACGGCAAGCCGATCAATGACCTTGGCGTCACGTTCGCGGCAAAGTTCTTCAAAGTCTTCGAAGGTGCAGAAGTGAATGTTCGGCGTGTTGTACCAGGTGTAAGGCAAAAACTCCGACACCGGCATGCGCCCCTTGCTCGCCAGATACCAGCGGCAGCGCCAGTGGCCGAAATTGGGGAAGGTGATGATGCACTGACGACCGACCCGCAGCATTTCGTCGAGGATCTTGTCCGGGTAGTGCACGGCTTGCAGGGCCTGGGTCATGACGACGATGTCGAAACTGTTGCTGGCAAAGTTGCCGAGGCCCTTGTCCAGATCCTGCTCGATGACGTTGACGCCTTTGGCCACGCACTGGGCAATGTTGTCAGCGTCGTTTTCCAGGCCATAACCGGTGACCTGCTTGTTGTCGCGCAGCCAGGTCAGCAGTTCGCCGTCACCGCAACCGAGGTCGAGGACGCGGCTGCCGGCGGGGATCCATTCCTGGATGATTTCCAGATCAGCTCTCATGGCTTTCTCACAGCGTGATGCGGTTCATGTAATTGCCGAACGCCTGCAAGTAGCGAGGGATCGGAATCAGGAAGGCGTCGTGGCCCTGCGGTGCGTCGATTTCCAGATAGCTGACGTCTTTGCGCGCCGCCATCAGTGCATCCACCAGCTCACGCGAGCGCGCCGGGGAGAAGCGCCAGTCGGTGGTGAACGACATCACGCAGAACCGGGCAGTGGCGTTCTCGAAGGTTTTCGCCAGGTTATCGTCGAAGTTCGCCGCCGGATCAAAGTAATCCAGCGCCTTGGTCATCAACAGATAGGTGTTGGCGTCGAAGCGTCCGGAGAACTCTTCGCCCTGATAACGCAGGTAGCTTTCGACCTGGAACTCGACACTGTGGAAGTCGTAATTGAGCTTTTCGCTCTTCAGGCCACGGCCAAACTTCTCGCCCATCGAGTCGTCGGACAGGTAGGTGATATGGCCGACCATGCGCGCCAGCATCAGGCCGCGCTTGGGGATTACACCCGCTTCCTGGAACGAACCACCGTGGAATTCGGGGTCAGTGAGAATCGCCTGGCGCGCCACTTCATTGAACGCGATGTTCTGCGCCGACAGCTTGGGCGCCGAAGCGATGGCCAGGCAGTGACGCACGCGATCCGGGTAAGTGATGGTCCATTGCAGCGCCTGCATACCACCGAGGCTACCGCCGATCACCGCGGCCCACTGGCCGATGCCGAGCAGGTCAGCGAGACGCGCCTGGCTGTGCACCCAGTCTTCCACGGTGAGCACCGGGAAGTCGGCACCGAACGGTTTGCCGGTCTCGGGGTTGATGCTGCTCGGGCCGGTGGAGCCGTTGCAGCCGCCCAGGTTATTCAGGCTGACCACGAAGAACTTGCGGGTGTCGATCGGTTTGCCGGGGCCGATGCAGCTGTCCCACCAACCGGGTTTGCGGTCGTCGACGCTGTGATAACCGGCGGCGTGATGATGGCCGGACAAGGCGTGGCAGATCAGCACGGCGTTGCTCGCCTGTGCGTTCAGCGTGCCGTAGGTTTCGTAGATCAGGTCATAGGCTGGCAGCGAGCGACCGCAGGCCAGGGCCAGAGGTTCGCTGAAGTGCGCCGTTTGCGGCGTCACCAGACCCACAGAATCGGGGGGAAAGGCAGTTGGCATCGACCCTGCTCTCGTTGAAATGAGGCGTAAGTCTAAAGACCGCGGGGGTTAGCAGCAAGCAGCCCTCACCCTAACCCTCTCCCAGAGGGAGAGGGGACTGACCGAGGGGTTCTCTCGAGCTACACCGACCTGATTTATCGAGCCGAACTCAGGCCTCGAAAAGCACCAAAATCGGCTCCCTGATCCAGCGGCAAGGGGGGCTAAGTAGGGGGACTCAGGCCCCGAAAACACCGAAGATCGGCCCCCTCTCCCTCGGGAGAGGGCTGGGGTGAGGGGCAGGGGTGCCACAAAAATTCAGGACGAGCGCCCAGCCAACCCCGGCAAATCCGGCAACTTCTTCGGCGAGCAAATCTTCACCCGTTTCTGCCGGTTCAACTCGCCACTGAGCAAACTGACCTGGCTCTTGGACACCCCAAACGCCTTGGCCAGAAAGCCCATCAGATACGCATTGGCCTTGCCCTCGACCGGTGGCGCAGTCAGGCGGATTTTCAGGCGATCACCGTGCAGCCCGCAGAAATCATCGCTGCGGGCGGCCGGTTGCAGGTGACACTCCAGAATCAGGTCGTCACCGTCCCAACGAAACCAGCTCACATCAGCAGACGGAGGATTTCCGGCATCATCGTCATCGCCGCCAGATTGTTGATCACCAGCATGTCGATCAGCTTCAGCGCGAGGAAGGCGAAGATCGGCGACAGATCCAGACCACCGAGGTTAGGCAGGAATTTGCGGAACGGCGCCAGGGCTGGCTCGCAGATCTGGTTGACCAGCTCAGCGCCCGGGTTGTGGCTGCCCGGAGCGACCCAGGACAGGATCACGCTGATGATCAGGGCAAAGAAGAAGATCTTCAGGAACAGCGCAGTCACGCCGATCAGCGACCAGATAAGCAGTTGCAGCGGGTTGCCGATGGTGCCGTAAGTCAGCAGCAGGGTCAGCGCCATCAACGCCAGTTGCACCAGAATCGCCAGCACCAGCGACGACATGTCCAGACCGAACATGCTCGGGATGATCCGGCGAAGCGGCTTGAGCAGCGGCTGAGTCGCTTTGACGATGAACTGGCAAAGCGGGTTGTAGAAATTCGCCCGCACCAGTTGCAGGACAAAGCGCAGCAGCACGATCAGCAGGTACAGACTGCCGAGGGTTTGCAGCACGTAAACCGCTGCAGTGTTCAATCCAATCATGTAAGGCTCCTTATTTGCCCAGTTGTTCGGCCATTTCGGCCGAGCGGTGCGCGGCGGCGCCGAGTGCTTTTTCCACCAGAGCCTCGAAGCCCCCGGCCTGAAACGATTTGATCGCGGCTTCGGTGGTACCGGCCGGCGAGGTCACGCGACGACGCAGTTCGGCAGCATCGACGTCACTGGCCGCTGCCATGTGCGCGGCGCCCAGTGCGGTTTGCAGGGTCAGTTGTTCAGCGGTTTCTTTCGGCAGGCCGAGTTTGACGCCGGCGGCGGTCATGGCTTCGATCAGCAGGAAGAAGTACGCAGGGCCGGAACCGGAAACGGCAGTCACCGCATCGAGTTGTTGTTCTTCATCCAGCCACAGCACGATGCCGACGGCGGACAGCAGCTCTTCGGCTTGCTGGCGTTGCTCGGCGGTTACTTCGCGGGTGGCGTACAGACCGCTGGCGCCCTGACGCAGCAGCGCCGGGGTGTTGGGCATGCAGCGCACGATCGGCTGCTCGCCGAGCCATGCAGTCATGCTCGCGCAGGTAATGCCAGCGGCGATGGAGACCACCAGTTGATCGGGCTTGAGGCTCGGGCGAATCGCTTCGCAAACGGCTTTCATCGCCTGGGGTTTGACCGCGAGCACGACAACGTCGACGCCTTCGATGGCCTGGGCGTTGTCGGCGAAAGTTTCAATGCCGTGTTCGGCGCTGACCTTGGCGCGGGTTTCTTCGCCCGGGTCGCTGGCGCGGATGTGTGCAGCTTCCAGACCCTTGGCCCGCAGGCCGCCGATCAAACTGGCGGCCATGTTGCCGGCACCGATGAAGGCAATACGTGTGTTGCTCATGTCAGGTCCTTATCTGGAAAATTTCAAGATTGGGAATAGTCGCGCGCACCAAACAGGGCGGTACCAATCCGCACCCAGGTGGCGCCTTGGGCAATGGCCGACTCAAGGTCATGGCTCATGCCCATGGAAAGTGTGTCGAGCGGCAGATTCAGGCTGGCCTGCAAACGTTGCACGGCAGCAAACGCGGCGTCCTGTTCGGCGCGATCTTCAGTCGGCTCGGGAATCGCCATCAAGCCGCGCAGCTTAAGGCGTGGCAGGGCGCTGATGGCATTCGCCAGCGCCGGCAGGTCGGCCGCGGTGCAGCCGGACTTGCTGGCCTCACCGCTGACGTTGACCTGAATACAGATGTTCAGCGGCGGCAGGTCGGCCGGGCGCTGTTCGGACAGGCGCTGGGCAATTTTCAGACGATCCACGGAGTGCACCCATTCGAAATGCTCGGCAATCGCGCGAGTCTTGTTCGATTGAATGGGGCCGATGAAGTGCCAGATCAAGGGCAGGTCGGCCAGTTCGAGCTGTTTGCTCAGCGCCTCTTGCAGATAGTTCTCGCCAAAGTCCCGCAGGCCGGCGGCATGAGCTTCGCGCAGCGCCTCGGCAGGTTTGGTTTTGCTCACGGCCAGCAACTGCACGCTGTTTTCAGCGCGTCCGGCAGCAGCGGTGGCGGCCTGGATGCGCGAACTAACCTGAAGGATGTTGTCTGCTATCGTGGACATCAAGAGGCGCCGTGGGTCTGAAGGTTCGCGGCATTCTACTGGAATTGAGGAGCGCTATGGATATCACTGAACTGCTGGCCTTCAGCGCCAAACAGGGCGCTTCCGACCTGCACCTGTCGGCCGGTCTGCCGCCGATGATCCGCGTCGATGGCGATGTGCGGCGGATCAATCTGCCGGCGCTGGACCACAAGCAGGTGCACGAATTGATCTACGACATCATGAACGACACCCAGCGGGTCGACTTCGAGAAACATCTGGAAACCGACTTTTCCTTCGAAGTCCCCGGCGTGGCGCGGTTTCGGGTCAATGCCTTCAATCAGAATCGTGGCGCGGGTGCCGTGTTCCGCACCATTCCCTCGAAAGTGCTGAGCATGGAAGATCTCGCCATGGGCGACGTCTTCCGCAAGATCACCGATGCTCCGCGCGGGTTGGTGCTGGTCACCGGGCCGACCGGTTCCGGCAAGTCGACCACGCTGGCGGCGATGATCGACTACCTCAACACCCATCGCCACCATCACATCCTGACCATCGAAGATCCGATCGAGTTTGTTCACGAATCGCGCAAATGCCTGATCAATCAGCGTGAAGTCCACCGCGATACCCGCAGTTTCGCTACGGCTCTGCGTTCAGCGCTGCGTGAAGACCCGGACGTGATCCTGGTGGGCGAGATGCGCGACCTGGAGACCATTCGTCTGGCGCTGACTGCCGCCGAGACCGGGCACCTGGTATTCGGCACGCTGCACACGACGTCTGCCGCGAAAACCATCGACCGTGTGGTGGACGTGTTCCCCGGTGACGAGAAATCCATGGTGCGTTCGATGCTGTCGGAGTCACTGCTGGCAGTGGTCTCGCAGACGTTGATCAAGAAGATCGGCGGCGGGCGGGTGGCGGCGCACGAAATCATGCTGGGAACGTCAGCGATCCGTAACCTGATCCGCGAGGACAAGGTGGCGCAGATGTATTCGGCGATTCAGACCGGTGGGTCGCTGGGGATGCAGACACTGGATATGTGCCTGAAAGATCTGGTGACCAAGGGCTTGATCAGTCGCGAGCATGCGCGGGAGAAGGCGCGTACGCCGGATAACTTTTAAAAGCAAAAGATCGCAGCCTTCGGCAGCTCCTACACAGGTCAGATCGTCCACATATCGGGGATGAACACAAAATCCTGTAGGCGCTGCCGAAGGCTGCGATCTTTTGACCTTTAGCGCTGAACCACGCGCATCTGGCTTTGCTCTTTGGGCAATACACGCTTGGCAACCACGTAATGTTTCTGCCAATACGGCTTGTTCAGCGTATCGATGCTCACCGACTTGCCACGACGTGGCGCGTGGATAAAGCGGTCGTTGCCCATGTAGATGGCCACGTGATTGACCCGACGGCTCTTGAGTTTGAAGAAAATCAGGTCGCCCGGTTTCAAATCCTTGCGGTCGACTTTCTCACCGTGGCCGCTGGCCATGGCATTGGAGGTGCGTGGCAGATCGAATGTGGCGTCGTTGAACGCGTATTTCACCAGGCCGCTGCAATCAAAGCCTTTACTTGGGCTGCTGCCGCCCCAACGATAAGGAGTACCGAGGACGTTTACGGCGCGGCTCAGGACATTGCTGCTTTCCTTGCTCGCCATTGGCGGCACCAGACTGCTGCGGCTTTTGCTGCTCAGCGTGGTGATTTTGCTTTGTTTGCTTTTGCTCGATGGGGCAGAAGCATGGGATTTAGGGGTAAAGCCGTTAACGTTGGGAAGACGTTGCTCACGATTGGTGGCGTGGGCGGCCAGTGGCATTAATAGGCAAATAGTTAGCCATGTCTTGAAAAATGGTCGCATTAGGCGTGGCTCTTAAGTGATAGCGCGCAACTTTATAACAGCTTTTTTGTGACTTCCGAGGCCGTTGGTCGATTCAAACGGGAGGCAACGGAACCAAATAAGCGGCAAATTGACGCGATTGTCGGACAGAGGTCCGGTGCTATAAGGCTTTCACGGTAGCGACGGTAACATTTGCCATACGTCGGCTACCTGTAAAAAAGTCACAAAGAATTCAAGAATATTTATCTATCGAGTGCATCGAGGTCTTCATGAACAGCTATCAGCTACCCCGTGTGAAGGAAAAAACCACCCACAGCAAAATCATCGGTTACCTGCTGTGGATCTTCGGATTTACCGGTGCCCACCGCTTTTATTACGGCAAGCCGGTGACCGGGACGATCTGGTTTTTCACCTTCGGTTTGCTGGGAATTGGCTGGCTGATCGACCTGTTTCTGATCCCGGCAATGGATCGTGAAGCAGATCTGCGCTTTGCCGACGGGCCGATCGAGTACAACGTGGCGTGGATTCTGCTGACGTTTCTCGGCGTGCTGGGCGTGCACCGGATGTACCAGGGCAAGTGGATCAGCGGCTTGCTGTATCTACTGACCGGCGGGTTGTTCTTCGTTGGCGTGCTGTATGACTTCTGGACACTGAATGATCAGGTCTCGGTGCGCAACGCGCAGAACCGCGGCACCTTTCAGTAGGCCTTCGCGAGCAAGCTCGCTCCCACATTGGATCTGTCGTGGACACAAAATTTGTGCCAGCCCCAAATCCTCTGTGGGAGCGAGCTTGCTCGCGAATGCAGTGACTCGGTTTTACGCCTGGTGGCTGATCCGCCCATCCACCAGCGTATAGCGAACCACACCCGGCAAGCTGTGACCCATGAACGGGCAGTTCTCGCCTCTCGACAGCCAGTGTTCACCGGCCACCGTCGATGCCTTCGGATCGAACAGTACGATATCCGCCGCACCGCCCACCGCCAGTTTGCCCGCCGGCAGGCGCAGTGCCTCGGCCGGGCCGGCGCTCAGGCGAGCCAGCAAGGTCGGCAGATCGAGCAAACCATCCTCAACCAGCGTCATCGCCAGCGGCAGCAGCAGTTCAACGCTGCTGATGCCCGGTTCAGTCGCGCCGAACGGTGCCAGTTTGGCGTCACGCTCATGGGGTTGGTGATGGCTGGAAATCGCCGAGATCACCCCCGACTTCACTGCTTCGCGCAGGCCATCGCGGTCAGCGCGGGTGCGCAGCGGTGGCTGCACGTGATAGAGGCTGCTGAAGTCGATCAGCGCTTCGTCGGTCAGAATCAACTGATACAGCGCCACATCCGCCGTCACCTTCAAACCACGAGCCTGAGCCTGAGCGATCAGCGCAACACCGCGAGCACTGGTCAGCTGGCTGAAGTGCGCGCGCACGCCGGTCTGCTCGACCAGCAACAGGTCCCGAGCCAGCGCCACCGTTTCAGCGGTTTCCGGAATCCCCGGCAGGCCGAGGAAACTGGCCACCGCGCCTTCATGGGCCAGGCCACCTTCGGCCAGATCGTGATCCTGCGAGTTGAAAATCACCGTCAGGTCGAACGTCGCCGCGTAATCCAGCGCCCGGCACAGGGTGCGGGTGTTGCGGAAACTCTCCAGTCCGTTGCCGAACGCCACACAACCGGCGTCGCGCAGGGCAACCAGCTCGGCGAGCTGCTCACCGTCCAGACCTTTGCTCAAGGCGCCAATCGGGAACACCTTGGTATTACCGGCCTCGCGGGCGCGGTCGAGGATCAGTTCGGCCACAGCGGAGGTGTCGAGCACCGGTTTGGTTTGCGGTGGGCAGCACAGGCTGGTCACACCGCCGGCCGCTGCGGCGCGGGTTTCGCTGGCGATCGAGCCTTTGCGGCTGTAGCCCGGCTCGCGCAGGGCGACGTTGAGGTCGACCAGGCCCGGAGCGGCCACCAGGCCTATGGCATCAATGGTTTGCACCGCGCTGAAACCGGCCGGCGCCGCGCCGAGGGCGATGATCTTGCAAGCTTCAATGTGAATGTCGGTGACTTGATCCAGGCCACTGCTTGGATCGATGACGCGTGCGCCGAGAATGCTGAGCTTCACTGGGCGTTCTCCTGCTCGAATTGGCGCTGGGCAGTCTGCCCGCTCATGGCCATGGACAGCACGGCCATACGAATCGCGATGCCGTAGGTGACCTGATTGAGGATCACCGAGTGCGGGCCATCGGCCACTGCCGACTCGATTTCCACCCCACGGTTGATCGGCCCCGGGTGCATGACGATGCAATCGGGTTTGGCCCCGGCCAGGCGCGCGGTGGTCAGGCCGAACAGGCGATAGAACTCGCCTTCGCTCGGCAGCAGGCCGCCGGTCATGCGCTCACGTTGCAGGCGCAGCATGATCACTACGTCGACGTCTTTCAGGCCTTCGGTCATGTCGGTGTAGACCTTGACGCCGTATTGCTCGATGCCGATCGGCAGCAGGGTTTTCGGCGCGATCACACGGATGTCCGGGCAACCGAGGGTTTTCAGGGCGAGCATGTTCGAGCGCGCCACCCGCGAGTGCAGGATGTCGCCGACGATGGCCACCGAGAGGTTTTCGAAACCGCCCTTGTGCCGACGGATGGTCAGCATGTCGAGCATGCCTTGCGTCGGGTGCGCGTGACGGCCGTCGCCGCCGTTGATGATCGCCACCTGTGGGCAGACATGCTCGGCGATGAAATGCGCAGCGCCGGAATCACCGTGGCGCACGACGAACATGTCGGCGGCCATGGCTTCCAGGTTGCGCAGGGTGTCGAGCAGGGTTTCACCTTTGCTTGCCGACGAGGTCGACACGTTCAGGGTGATCACATCCGCCGACAGCCGCTGGGCGGCGAGTTCGAAGGTGGTGCGGGTGCGGGTGGAGTTTTCGAAGAACACGTTGCACACGGTCTTGCCGCGCAACAATGGGACTTTTTTCACCGCCCGGGCGCCGACTTCAAGGAACGAGTCGGCCGTGTCGAGGATTTCCGTCAGCAACTCGCGGCGCAGACCGTCGAGCGAGAGGAAGTGGCGCAGCTGGCCCTGATCATTGAGCTGCAGCGGGCGCTTGGTATCTAGAGGCGTCATCGCGAGGGGGACTCTCAATAGGGCGGATTAAAGGGTGAAATCTTGCAGTTCGAGCGTCAGCGGCTCGGGACCGGACAGCTTCACGCGCTCGTGAGCGGCCAGCGACAGGCTCGCGCCGACCACGTTCGGGCGGATCGGCAGTTCGCCAGCTTCCAGGTCGAGCAGGCATACCAGCGTCACGCTGGCCGGGCGGCCGTAGTCGAACAATTCGTTCATGGCGGCGCGGATGGTGCGCCCGCTCATCAGCACGTCGTCGATCAGCACCAGATGCTGGCCTTCGATCTCGAAGGGCAGGGCGGATGGGCGCACTTGCGGGTGCAGGCCGTTCTGGCTGAAGTCGTCGCGGTAGAAGGAAACATCCAGCGTGCCCAGCGGCGCGTCGCTGCCCAGTTCTTTGAGCAGCGCCTGCGCGACCCAGATGCCACCGGTACGGATACCGATGTAACGCGGTTCGCTGATGCCGCGTTGAGCAAGGTGCGCCTTGAGGCGGATCGCCATCTGGCTGATCAGATCGGCGGGATTGGGCAGACTCATGGTTGCTCCTTCTTCGCCCCGAGCTCCGTCCTGCCGGAGGTGGCTCGAGGTTTTAGCCAAAAGAAAAGCGCCGTAGCGCTTGTCAGGATTCAAATAAAGCAGTGTTTTCATCGAGCCAGCCCTGCAACAGCAGAGCGGCAGCGATGGCGTCCACCGGGTTGTCGCGGTAACTGCCCTTCTGACCGCCACGCGCCAGGCGCTCGCCCTTGGCTTCGAACGTGGTCAGGCGTTCATCGTGGGTATAGAAGGGCAGGTTGTAGCGGCCGTTGAGGCGGCGGGCGAATTTCTCGGCGCGCACGCACATGTCGCTGGGGGTGCCGTCCATGTTCAACGGCAGGCCGACGACGACGGCGTCGGGTTTCCATTCCTTTATAAGCGCTTCGACCTGGTTCCAGTCGGGAACACCGTTCTGCGCTTTCAAGGTGCACAGCTCACGGGCCTGGCCGGTGATCACCTGGCCGACCGCTACGCCGATCTGTTTGGTGCCGTAGTCGAAGCCGAGAATCAGGCGCAGGGCCATCAGGCGTGCCCTGCCTGGCTGGTCAGCAGGTTGAGGTTGATCCCCAAGTGCCTGGCCGCCGCTTCCAGACGCCGTTCGCTGCTGGTGTTGAACAGGATGTCGGCGTCGTACGGGCAGGTCAGCCAGGCGTTGTCGGCCATTTCGGCCTCCAGTTGCCCGGCTTCCCAACCGGCGTAACCCAGCGCGATCAGGCTTTTGGCCGGCCCCATGCCGTCAGCGATGGCGAACAGCACGTCCTGCGAGGTGGACAGTGCCAGGTCGCCCTCAAGCTCGGCGGTGGCCTGGAAGGTCTTGCCCGCCGGGTGCAGAACAAAACCACGATCGGTCTGTACCGGCCCGCCGATGAAGATCGGCACATGCTGGCAGAGGGCCGGCGGATCGATGTCCGGGCGCAATTGCTCGAGGATGTCAGCCAGATTCAGCTCTTGCGGTCGATTGACCACGATCCCCATGGCGCCATTGGCCGTGTGCTCGACGATGTAGGTCAAGGTATGGGCAAAGTTCGGGTCGGCCATGTGTGGCATGGCGATCAGGAATTGATGCTTGAGGTAGCTGGGGCTGACGTTTTTCATGTGCGCTAGTGTGGCGTTCAAGGGGCGAACTGACAAGCTGAGGATGTCTGGGAAATGCTGCAAAAGCCGTGAGCGATGCTGATCTTTGTGGGAGCGGGCTTGCCCGCGATGGCGTCGGATCAGTCACGATCAATGCCGCATGTGCCGGCCCCATCGCGGGCAAGCCCGCTCCCACAGGGTTCTGCGGTGTTCTTTAATTGCTTGAGAGCTTGTCGCCCCGGGCGAATTTCCAGGTGCGGATGATTTCCAGTCGGTCGATATCCGACAGATCCCCGGTAAACGGGGCAAACGGCGCCGCCAGTCGCACGATGCGCTGCGCGGCCTGATCCAGTAGCGGCTGGCCGGACGATTCCAGCACCAGCACTTCATACAGCGAGCCGTCGCGGTTGATCGACACCATCAGGCGCAAATTGCCGTAGATCTGCTTGCGCCGTGCTTCCTCGGGGTAGTTGAGGTTGCCGATACGTTCGACCTTCTTGCGCCAGTCGTCTTTGTACCAGGCACCCTTGTCGCGCATGGTCGAGGCAGCGCTCAAACGGTGGATTCGCGGGCGCTTGGCATAAAGCTGTTGTTCCTTGGCCAGCTCGGCTTCAAGGCTGGCGATGTCGCTGGACAGCTGCGAGCTGTCGAACGTCGGCGCGTCGACCGACGGTTTGACTTCGGTTTTGGTTTCTTCTTTCTTGGTCGGAGCCTTCTTTGGCTTCGGCGCAACCGTAGTCACGGCAGCCTTGGGCGCGGCTTCCTGCACTTGCGGCTTGGCGGCCGGTGGCGGGGTGACTTTTTTGACCTGATTGTCCTGGAACGGCGCGATCTCGGTGGTCTTCGGCGTCGCCTTCTTGTCCAGCGTGCCGCTGCCTTCCTGATTTTCCTGAGCGAGAAAGTCAGCTTTTTCGGGCTTCTTTTCGCTCTTGAAGGTGGCGAGGGTAATTTCCAGGGTTTTGCTGATCTGTTTCGGCTCGACCATCGTGAAACCGACGCCGAGCAGCAGCGCCAAATGAATCAGCGCGGCGAGGAATAGGGTAAATCCGAGGCGATCGGCCGGGCGCACGCCACGATGGGCGAGTTCAGTGGGCAGATCGGACGGGAGGGTCATGACAGAAAAACCAACATCGCGTTTTTAAAGGCACGGCATGATAACGCAATGTTGGTTTTTAGCTGCAAGTGACTAGCTTCAAGCGACAAGATGCACAGGGGCAGCTGCAAGCTACTAGTTACAAGCTGCAAGTAAGAAGCTTGTCGCTTGGCTTCAGGCTTGTGGCTTGCGGCTAATAGCTTGCAGCTGCTTTTCAATAGCATCCATGAGCATCCCGCCAATGTCAGTGCCGAAAGCGTTGTCGATTTCACGGATGCAGGTCGGGCTGGTGACGTTGATTTCGGTCAGATGCTCGCCGATCACATCGAGGCCAACGAACAACAGGCCTTTTTCACGCAAGGTCGGGCCGACTTGAGCGGCGATCCAGCGATCCTTGTCGGTCAACGGACGGGCTTCACCGCGACCGCCAGCCGCCAGGTTGCCACGGGTTTCGCCCTGGGCCGGAATCCGCGCCAGGCAATAATCCACCGGCTCACCGTCGATCATCAGGATGCGCTTGTCGCCGTCCTTGATCGCCGGCAGATAGGCCTGGCCCATGATCTGCTGGCCGCCGAGTGCGGTCAGGGTTTCCAGAATCACCGACAGGTTCGGATCGCCAGCGCGGTGACGGAAAATCGAAGTGCCGCCCATGCCGTCCAGCGGTTTGAGGATGACGTCGCCGTGTTTCGCGGCAAATTCGCGCAACACATCGGCGCGGCGGCTGACTACGGTTGGCGGCGTGCACTGCGGGAACAGAGTGGCGAACAGCTTTTCGTTGCAGTCACGCAGGCTCTGCGGCTTGTTGACCACCAGCACGCCGGCGGTTTCGGCCTGTTCAAGCAAGTAGGTGGAGTAGACGAACTCCATGTCGAACGGCGGATCCTTGCGCATCAGGATCACGTCCAGATCGCTCAGCAGGTTGTCCTGCTCGGCGTCCAGTTCGAACCATTTTTCCGGGTTGGCGAAGACTTTCAGCGGCTTCATGCGCGCCCGTGCCTGACCTTCACCTTGATACAGGTCGCGCTGCTCCATATAGAACAGTTCCCAGCCGCGCTTCTGCGCGGCCAGCAGCATGGCCAGCGAGCTATCCTTTTTATAGGAGATGCTGGCGATAGGGTCCATGACAATCCCGACGCGAACGCTCATTGGGTTTTCCTCGAAAATTGGCTACCGGATCGGTATGAAAAAAGTGCCGCCAGAGTGGCGCCGGCAGGGTTTTCGGTCAAGGGAAAACCCGTCGATAGATTGCATCTGGAGACTGTGCTAAAAAGGCTGCCATGCAGTGCCGGCCCTTGAACATCAAGGGTTTCCGGCCATTACTGATAGCAAAACGGACAAATTGATTCGCAAAGGCGACGGTAGAGCCCTCTTATGGAACAGCAGTCCAGCGCCTTGAAGGTCATGGTGATCGACGACTCGAAAACGATTCGCCGTACCGCCGAAACCTTGTTGAAGAATGTCGGTTGTGAAGTCATCACGGCAATCGACGGTTTCGACGCTTTGGCGAAGATCGCCGACAACCACCCCGGAATCATTTTCGTCGACATCATGATGCCGCGTCTGGATGGTTATCAGACCTGCGCTTTAATCAAGAACAACAATGCGTTCAAGGCCACGCCGGTGATCATGCTGTCGTCCCGGGACGGACTGTTCGACAAGGCCAAGGGGCGGATTGTCGGCTCCGATCAATTTTTGACCAAGCCTTTCAGCAAGGAAGAACTGCTCAGCGCGATCCAGGCCCATGTTCCGGGCTTCGCCGCCGTTTTGCCGCAGTAAGAAAAGCACTGAGACGCTCGGCCAGCGGGCCGGGTGTCGGCAAGAAAAATGGGGAAGACCATGGCACGTATCCTGATCGTCGATGATTCGCCGACTGAAATGTACAAACTGACCGGCATGCTCGAAAAGCATGGCCATCAAGTGCTCAAGGCCGAAAACGGCGCCGACGGCGTAGCACTGGCCCGTCAGGAGAAACCCGACGCGGTGCTGATGGACATCGTCATGCCCGGCCTCAACGGTTTTCAGGCGACTCGTCAGTTGACCAAGGATCCGGAAACCGGGCATATCCCGGTGATCATCATCACCACCAAGGATCAGGATACCGACAAGGTCTGGGGCACCCGCCAGGGCGCCAAGGATTACCTGACCAAACCGGTCGACGAAGACACCCTGATCAAAACCCTGAACAACGTGCTGAACGGTTGATCGCGCAGCCATGAGCGAAACACTGACTGCGTTCGAACTGCTCTGGCAGATCGACCAGCGCTGCCGCTTGTTGGCGGCGGACCTGCCGTCGCAACCCGCGCGCCAGGATCGCTGGAGCGGTATCGGGTTTCGCCTCGGCGAACACTGGTATGTCGCGCCGATGGGCGAAGTCAGCGAGGTGCTGCACGAACCGCGCTTCACCCAACTACCCGGAGTCAAACCGTGGGTCAAGGGTGTGGCCAACCTGCGTGGGCGCTTGCTGCCGATCATGGACCTGTGCGGTTTCTTCGGGCATGAACTGTCACCGCTACGCAAACAGCGGCGGGTATTGGTGGTCGAGCATGAGGAGGTGTTTGCCGGGTTGATGGTCGATGAAGTCATCGGCTTGCAGCACTTCGAACAAGACAGTTTTGAACCGCTGTCGATCAGCAAACGCCAGGGCTCGAAGGCCGAGTTCGTCAAAGGCTATTTCCGGCGCGAGCAGAACTGGCGGGTGTTCAGTTTGTTTGCGCTGGCCAGATCCCCGGTGTTCATGAGCGTAGCAATTTAGTCGAAACACCACCCAACCCTGTGGGAGCGGGCTTGCCCGCGATGGCACCAGATCAGTCGCTAATAGATGTCGGATGTGCCGGCCTTATCGCGGGCAAGCCCGCTCCCACAGGGTTTTCGGTGAGCTTCAAATGGCGCGGGAATAGGCGAGGACCGATGACAAAAGCAAAAACAGGCAAGTCAGCAGAGGGATCGCGCAGTCGCTCGCAGATCATCGTGCTGTTTATTGCATTGATCGTGTTCATCATGCTGTTGTTCGCCAACTTCGCGTACCTCAACACCCAGGCGAATTACGATAAGCAGTACATCGGCCATGCCGGTGAACTGCGCGTGCTCTCGCAACGCATCGCCAAGAACGCCACCGAAGCCGCCGCCGGCAAGGCTGCCGCGTTCAAACTGCTGAGTGACGCCCGCAACGATTTCGCCCAGCGCTGGGGTTACTTGAAAAAAGGCGACCCGGCCACCGGCCTGCCGCCGGCGCCGTCCACCGTGCGCCCGGAAATGCGCGCCGTGCAGCTCGATTGGGAGCGCCTGCTGAAAAACACCGACGCCATTCTCTCCAGTGAACAGACCGTGCTGTCGCTGCATCAGGTCGCCGCGACCCTGGCTGAAACCGTGCCGCAGTTGCAGATCGAATACGAAAAAGTCGTCGAAATTCTCTTGCAGCGCGGCGCTCCCGCAACGCAAGTGGCGATGGCCCAGCGTCAGTCGCTGTTGGCTGAGCGCATCCTCGGCGCGGTCAACACCGTGCTTGCTGGCGACGAAAATTCGCAACAAGCCGCGGATGCCTTCGGCCGCGATGCCACGCGTTTCGGTCAGGTGCTCAATGGCATGCTCCAGGGCAACCCGGCGCTGAAAATCAGCCAGGTCGAAGACCGCGACGCCCGTGCTCGCCTGAGTGAAATCTCCGAGCTGTTCCAGTTCGTCTCCGGCTCTGTGGATGAAATCCTCGAAACCTCACCGGAGCTGTTCAAGGTCCGTGAGTCGGCCAGCAACATCTTCAGCCTCTCGCAAACCCTGCTCGACGAAGCCTCACACCTGGCCAACGGTTTCGAAAACCTCGCCGGCGGGCGCAGCACCGACACCATCGGCGGCTACGTGCTCGGCTTGCTGGCGCTGGCCTCGATCATCCTTATCGGTCTGGTGATGGTGCGCGAGACCAATCGGCAACTGCGCGAAACGGCGGAAAAGAACGAGCGCAACCAGAACGCGATCATGCGTTTGCTCGACGAAATCGAAGATCTCGCTGACGGCGACCTGACCGTGACCGCTTCGGTGACCGAAGACTTCACCGGCACCATTGCCGACTCGATCAACTATTCCGTCGACCAACTGCGCGATCTGGTGGCGACCATCAACCTCACCGCCGGCCAGGTCGCCGCCGCCGTGCAGGAAACCCAGGCCACTGCCATGCATCTGGCCCAAGCCTCGGAACATCAGGCCCAGCAGATTTCCGAAGCGTCGACGGCGATCAGCGATATGGCCCAGTCCATCGATCAGGTGTCGGCCAACGCTGCCGAATCCTCGGCGGTGGCCGAGCGTTCTGTGGAAATCGCCAACAAGGGCAACGAGGTGGTGCACAACACCATCCACGGCATGGACAACATTCGCGAACAGATTCAGGACACCGCCAAACGCATCAAGCGTCTCGGTGAGTCGTCTCAGGAAATCGGCGACATCGTCAGCCTGATCGACGACATTGCCGACCAGACCAACATCCTCGCCCTCAACGCCGCCATTCAGGCATCGATGGCCGGGGATGCCGGGCGCGGATTTGCCGTGGTCGCCGACGAAGTGCAGCGCTTGGCCGAGCGTTCATCTGCCGCCACACGCCAGATCGAAACCCTGGTGCGGGCGATTCAGACCGACACCAACGAAGCCGTCATTTCGATGGAACAGACCACCACCGAAGTGGTGCGCGGCGCGCGACTGGCGCAGGATGCCGGTGTGGCACTGGAAGAAATCGAAGGCGTATCCAAGACGCTTGCGGCGCTGATTCAAAGCATCTCCAACGCGGCGCAACAGCAGACGTCTTCGGCGGGGCAGATTTCCCTGACCATGAACGTGATCCAGCAGATCACGTCGCAGACGTCGTCCGGCTCCACGGCCACCGCCGAAAGCATTGGCAATCTGGCGAAAATGGCCAGTCAGTTGCGCCGTTCGGTGTCCGGTTTCACCTTGCCGGCGGCGTTCGCGTCGGCGACGGATAAAGTGTGATTGGAGCGGTTATGGGTGATCGGCACGATTACGTGGCCCTCGAATGGGTCAAGGGCGAAATTGCCGAAACGCTGAAACAGGCGCATCAGGCGATCGAAGCCGTGCTCGATGATTCGCAGGCCTTTCCCGGGCTCGACGAGTGCCTGGGTTACATCCATCAGGTCCACGGCAGTTTGCAGATGGTCGAGTTCTACGGCGCGGCGTTGCTCGCCGAAGAAATGGAGCATCTGGTCGAAGCCCTCCAGCACGAGCGCGTCAGCCATCGCGACGAAGCACTGCACCTGCTGTTACAAGCCTTGGGGCAATTGCCGATTTACCTTGAACGTGTGCAGAGCGCCCGTCGCGATCTGCCGCTGGTGGTCTTGCCGCTGATCAATGATTTGCGCAGCGCCCGCGGCGAAAGCCTGCTCTCGGAAACCAGCCTGTTCAGCCCGCAACTGCCGGAACTGGCGCCGCTGAGTGAAGAAGCGCTGGCGCTGCTGGAGCCGGCCGAACTGCCGAACGTACTGCGCAAGTTGCGTCAGATGCTGCAAATGGCGCTGGTCGGGCTGCTGCGTGAGCAGGATGATCAGACGCATCTCGATTATCTGGCCAAGGTCTTCAGCCGCCTCGAAGCACTGAGCGGCGATGCGCCGTTGAGTCCGTTGTGGCAAGTTGCATCGGCATTGGTCGAAGGCATGCGTGAGGGTGTGATCGCCAACAGCCCGGCGCTACGCAGCCTGTTCAAGGATGCCGACAAGGAGCTCAAGCGCCTGCTCGAACAAGGCCTGCGCGGACTCAATCAACCGCCGCCGGCGGAGCTGCTCAAAAGCCTGTTGTTTTATATTGCCAAAGCCGAACATCCCACCGGGCAGATGCTGACCATGAAAGATCGCTACTCGCTGGACGATGCCTTGCCCGACAGCGCGATGGTCGACGAAGAGCGCGCGCGCCTGGCCGGTCCCGACCGCGATGCGATGCGCTCGGTGCTCGCGGCACTGTGCGAAGAACTGGTGCGGGTCAAGGAGCGGCTCGACCTGTTCGTGCGCAGCGACCGCCAACATACGTCCGATCTGGAAAGTCTGCTGGCACCACTGCGGCAGATCGCCGACACCCTGGCCGTGCTCGGTTTCGGCCAGCCGCGCAAAGTCATCATTGACCAACTGGCGGTGGTCTTGAGCATCGCCCAAGGCCAGCGTGAACCGAACGACGCCGTCCTGATGGACGTCGCCGGTGCCTTGCTCTACGTCGAAGCGACCCTGGCCGGGATGGTCGGCACCGTCGAACCGGAAAGTCCGGAAGACGCGCGCCTGCCGACCACCGACCTCACGCAGATTCACCAGATCGTGATCAAGGAAGCACGCATCTGCCTGCAACAGGCCAAGGACATGATCGTCGACTACATTGACGCCGACTGGGACCGCCAGCACTTGCAACCACTGCCTGCACTGCTGACTCAAGTGCGCGGTGCACTGGCGATGATTCCGCTTGCGCGTGCGGCGAGCCTGGTCGAGGCCTGCAACGGTTTTATTCGCGAACATCTGCTGCTCGATCCGCATGAACCGGGTTGGGAGCAGTTGGACAACCTGGCCGATGTCATCAGCAGTCTTGAGTACTATCTGGAACGCTTGACCGACGACCCGCTGGCGCCCGGCGAGCAACTGCTGGATATCGCCCAGAAGAGCCTCGCCAGCCTCGGTTTCTTTCCCAGCGAGCAGCCCGGCGAGATACCTGTACCGGTGCTCGACGACGTGCTCAGTCCCAGCGAAGCACTGGTGATGCAGGACGCACAGGCGCTGGACGATCCTGAAGTCGTGCAGTCGCTGGCCGAGGTCCTGGCCAGCCCGGTGTCGGTGCTCAACCCGCCCGCGCGGATCACGCCCGGCAGCCTGATGCCGCCACCGGCGGATGAAGAACCGGTGGATGACGAGCTGCGCGAAGTGTTCCTCGAAGAGACCGACGAGGTTCTCGAGGTCCTTCACGAATACTTGCCGCGCTGGTCGGCCAATCCGCAGGATCACGCCGCGCTGACCGAACTGCGCCGCGCCTTCCACACCTTGAAGGGCAGCGGACGCATGGTGCGTGCGCTGATTCTCGGCGAACTGGCGTGGGCCGTGGAAAACTTGCTCAACCGCGTGCTGGAACAAAGCGTCGAACCCGGCTCGGTAGTCCAGCAACTGTTGACCGACACGGTGTTGTTGCTGCCGGAACTGATCAACGAGTTCGCCACCAACCGCCAGCGTCAGCGCAGCGATGTCGATCAACTCGCCGCGCGTGCTCATTCTTTGGCCAAGGGTGACGAACCACTGGCCGCCGAGGACGTTGATGACGTCGCGGCGCTCGATCCATTGTTGCTGGAGATCTTCCGCAACGAAGCCGAAACCCATCTCGCCAGCCTCAACCGCTTTCTCGATCAGGCCGCTGAACACGTGCCGCTGCAAGCCAGCGACGAATTGCAGCGCGCCTTGCACACGCTCAAGGGCAGCGCGTCGATGGCGGGTGTGTTGCCGATTGCCGAACTGGCCGCGCCGCTCGATCAACTGGCCCGCGAGTTCAAGGCGCATCAACTGCCGCTCGACCTCGATGAAGTGGAATTGCTCCTCGAAGCCGAGGGCCTGTTCCGTGTCGGATTACGTCAGCTCAAGCATGACCCGCTGGCGCCGATTGTCGGCGCGCAGTCACTGATCAAACGCACCGAAGCGCTGCTCGCCGAGCGTCTGGAATCGATCCTCAATGCGCCGAACACCGGTCTTCGGATCAAGCGTGATCCGCAACTGATCAACAACTTCCTCGCGCAAGGCATGGACATCCTGCTCGACGCCGAAAGTCTCTTGCAGCGCTGGCAGCAACACCCCGGCGAACGGCAGGAATTGAGCGCGCTGCTGGATGAGCTGACTACCCTCGGCGAAGGCGCACACCTGGCGGATCTGCTGCCGGTCGATGTGTTGTGCGAAGCCTTGCTCGATCTGTATGGCGCTGTGGAAGAAAGCAGCCTGGCGGTCAGCGACCGGTTCTTCCACGAAGCGCAGAACGCCCACGAAGCGCTGATCAACATGCTCGACGAGCTGGCCGCCGGCCAGGAAGTCACGCCGCAGCCTGCGCGGATTCGTGCATTGCACGACCTGCTTGATGAAAGTCTTGATCCTTCGTCCATGGGCCTGATCCGCAGCGACGGCAGCCGCACCTTGAGCATCCGCGAACTGGGCGCCGCGACCGCTGAGCTTGCACAATCCACGTCTGTTCCCGCGCCGGACGACGAGATCGTCGACATCTTCCTCGAAGAGGCCGTGGACATTCTCGACAGCGCCGGGCAAGCCTTGCAGCGCTGGTTGAACGACCCGGACAACGCCGCGCCGCTGTCCTCGTTGCAGCGCGATTTGCACACCCTCAAGGGTGGCGCGCGGATGGCTGAAGTCGAAGCCATTGGGGACCTGGCCCAAGAGTTGGAAAGCCTTTACGAAGACCTGGTTGATCGGCGCCACAGCCACAGCGAAGCCCTCGGTCGCTTGCTGCACAAGAGCCATGAGCGTGTGGCGCTGCTGCTGGAACAGCTGCAAAACCATCAACCGCTGAACCCGGCGCAGGATCTGATTGAGGCGATTCGACAATTTCGCCAAGGTTCGTGCGCCAGTGTCGAAACAACGCAGCCTGCCGTCGATCACGAAGGTGCCGGGCACGATCCGGAGTTGCTGGAAATCTTCCTCGGGGAAGGTTTCGACATCATCGAAAACTCCGGCGCCGCGCTGCTGCGTTGGCAGGCCGAACCGGGCAATCGCCAGGAAGTGGAAACCCTGCTGCGCGATCTGCACACCCTCAAGGGCGGCGCGCGGATGGTCGAGATCGGCCCGATCGGCGACCTTGCCCATGAGCTGGAATACCTTTACGAAAGTCTCTCCGCCGGCACGCTACAAGCGTCAACCGAGTTGTTCGCATTGGTCCAGCGTGGCCATGACCGACTGGCGCAAATGCTCGATGCCGTGCGCGCCGGACAACCGTGCCCGCCGGCGGATCGGCTGATCAATGCGATTCGCAATTTCAGTCATCCAGCGACGCCGCAAACCCCACCGCCGTTGCCGCTTGCGGTCAAGACCGAGACCGCGCCACCTGCCGTCGACGCCGGCGCTGACATGGTCAAGGTCTCCGCCGAACTGCTCGACGAACTGGTCAACCTGGCCGGGGAAACCTCGATTTTCCGCGGGCGTATCGAACAGCAAGTCAACGACGCGCAGATAGCGCTCAACGAGATGGAAACCACCATCGAGCGCATGCGCGATCAACTGCGTCGCCTCGACACCGAAACCCAGGGACGGATTCTCAGCCGGCAGCAGGTCGATGCCGAGCGCCTTGGCTATGAAGAATTCGATCCGCTGGAAATGGACCGTCATTCGCAGTTGCAGCAACTGTCGCGAGCGCTGTTCGAATCCGCCTCGGACTTGCTCGACCTCAAGGAAACCCTCGACCGTCGCAACCACGACGCCGAGAACCTGCTGCAACAACAGGGACGGATCAACACCGAATTGCAGGAAGGCCTGATGCGTACGCGCATGGTGCCTTTCGAACGCATGTTGCCGCGCCTCAAACGCATCGTCCGTCAGGTGGCTGAAGAGCTGAACAAGGACGTTGCGTTCGTCGTCGGCAATGCCGAAGGCGAGATGGACCGCAACGTCCTCGAGCGCATGGTCGCGCCGCTGGAACACATGCTGCGCAACGCCGTCGACCATGGTCTGGAATCTGCCGAGGTGCGCCTGGCCGGCGGGAAACCGGCGCAAGGACAGGTCAGCCTCGACCTGTCTCGCGAGGGTGGCGACATCGTTTTCGACATTCGCGACGATGGCGCAGGCGTGCCGCTGGAAGCCGTGCGGCGCAAGGCGATAAAACGTGGCTTGCTGGCACCCAACGCCGAGATCAGCGACCGCGATGTGTTGCAGTTCATCCTTCAGCCGGGGTTTTCCACCGCCGAAAAAATTACCCAGATTTCCGGGCGTGGCGTCGGCATGGACGTGGTTCACGAAGAGGTCCGCCAACTTGGCGGCAGCATGAGCATCGACTCGGTGCCGGGGCAGGGCGTGCACTTCCGCATCCGTTTGCCGTTCACGGTGTCCGTCAATCGCGCGTTGATGGTGCAGTGCGCAGAGGATCAATACGCGATTCCGCTGAACACCATTGAAGGCATCGTCCGTGTCTTGCCGAATGACCTCGAAGGGCATTTCCGTCTCGACCCGCCGAGCTATCAATACGGCGGACAGCGCTATGAGTTGTGCTATCTGGGCGAACTGCTGAAAACCGCGCCACGGCCGAAACTGCTCGGCCAGAATCTGCCATTACCGGTGCTGCTGGTGCATTACAACGACCGGCACATTGCGGTGCAGGTTGATGCCATGGCAGGTACTCGCGAGATTGTGGTGAAGAGCCTCGGCGCGCAGTTCGCGGCGGTGCAGGGCGTGTCCGGCGCGACGATTCTGGGTGATGGTCGGGTCGTGTTGATTCTTGATTTGCTCGCGCCGATCCGCGCGATGCAGGCGCGCGTTACGCAGCATCCGACGCTCCCGGAAATCGACAGCGAACCGCAGAAACCGCTGCTGGTGATGGTCGTCGACGACTCGGTGACGGTGCGCAAGGTCACCAGCCGTTTGCTTGAGCGCCACGGCATGAACGTGCTGACCGCCAAGGATGGCGTCGACGCCATGCTCCTGCTCGAAGAACACATGCCCGACCTGATGCTGCTCGACATCGAAATGCCGCGCATGGACGGTTTCGAAGTGGCGACCCAGGTACGCAACGACGCGCGCCTGCAACACCTGCCGATCATCATGATCACCTCGCGCACCGGCCAGAAACACCGCGACCGCGCCATGGCCATCGGCGTCAACGACTACCTCGGCAAGCCGTATCAGGAATCGGTGCTGCTCGAAAGCATTGCCCACTGGAGCAAGAAACATGCATGAGCGCCGGCACAACCCGCGCACCAGCCAACTTACCGGGCTGCTGCTGCCGCTGGCGGATCGCAATCTGATCCTGCCGAACGTGGCAGTCGCGGAGCTGATCGACTATCAGGCCAGCGCCTTCGATCTGGATACGCCACCGTGGTACCTGGGGCGCGTGACGTGGCGCGAGCGGCAGATTCCGCTGTTGAGTTTTGAGTCCGCCTGCGGGCAAAAAATCGTGATTGGCGAGCGGGCAAGGATCGTCATCCTCAATGCGCTGGGCGGGTTGCCGGAGCTGAAGTTTATTGCGCTGCTGGTGCAGGGAATTCCGCGTTCTTACAAGCTTGATAGCCAGTTGAGCTATGTTGATGTGCCGTTGTGTGCGCTGGAACAGGCAGCGGTGCAGGTCGGCGACCAAGTGGCGAAGGTGCCGGATTTGTTGGGGTTGGAGAAGTTGTTGGTGGAGGCGGGGCTTGTCCATTAATCCAGCCTTTGTGGTGCTCTGAATGGCCCTATCGCTGGCAAGCCAGCTCCCACAGTGTCCGAGTTGTAGTCGAGTCTTGTGAACCACACAAAATCCTGTGGGAGCTGGCTTGCCAGCGATGAGGCCAGTCGCGTCGCTAGATGCCGACAGGCAAATCCGCAATTTCTGTAGTGCAATAAACCCTTTCCGGCGCTGATGTTTAAAGACACTCGGTGTTACGCCCGGGAACCTCCAACAAGCTGTACATGACAGACCCCGAAGCTGATACCGAGTCTCTCTTGGCAGATGCCAGCGAAACCCTCGGCTCGGCCACCGTCATGCTGCACAACCATGTGGCGATGGTCGAAGGCACCCACCGCAAAACCCTGCAAGGCATCGCGCAAGTGGTGATGCTGGCGGAGCTGGCGGTTAATCGGGTGCAGGACAGGTTAGTGCCAACCGAGTAAGCCAAAAGCCCCTCACCCCAGCCCTCTCCCGGAGGGAGACGAGGCCGATCGCAGTGTCTGGTGTTATGCACCGACCTGAAAACCCGGTCGATTATGGATTCGGTAAAGCACAGTCAGGTCGGCATATTTCTTGAGCATCCCCCAATCGGTCCCCTCTCCCTCCGGGAGAGGGCTAGGGTGAGGGTGCTCTTGATCATTACGCCAAGCGTAATGATTCACCACCCTGCTTGATTGATGGACCCACCCCACACGCCTAACTTAGCTCCACGACAGCGAACCCGTGGAGTGAGCATGACAACAACAATTTCCCCCGACTCGCGCTGGACGCGGCGGCGCGATGAGAAGCAGCGCCGTCTCGACAAGGTGCGTGGGCTGGCCGACGGTGTGGTGTTGCCCACCGACAAGATCGTCGCGGCGCTTGAGGCGTTGATCCTGCCGGGAGACCGTGTAGTGCTGGAGGGCAATAACCAGAAGCAGGCGGATTTCCTCTCCCGCTCTCTCGCCAAGGCTGATCCCGAAAAGCTCCACGACCTGCACATGATCATGCCCAGCGTCGGCCGCTCCGAGCACCTCGACCTGTTCGAACGCGGCATCGCTCGCAAGCTGGATTTCTCCTTCGCCGGCACCCAGAGCCTGCGCATCAGCCAGTTGCTTGAAGATGGGTTGCTGGAAATCGGCGCGATCCACACCTACATCGAACTCTACGCACGGCTGGTGGTGGACCTGATCCCCAACGTCGTGCTCTCGGCCGGGTTCATGGCCGACCGCGCCGGCAACATCTATACCGGCCCAAGCACCGAAGACACCCCGGCGCTGATCGAACCGGCGGCGTTCAGTGACGGCATCGTCATCGTCCAGGTCAATCAACTGGTCGACGACGTCAGCGAGCTGCCCCGCGTGGACATTCCGGCGTCATGGGTTGATTTTGTGGTGGTGGCCGACAAGCCTTTCTACATCGAACCGCTATTCACCCGCGACCCGCGTCACATCAAGCCTGTGCATGTGTTGATGGCGATGATGGCGATCCGCGGCATCTACGAAAAACACAACGTGCAGTCGCTCAACCACGGCATCGGTTTCAACACCGCGGCCATCGAACTGATCCTGCCGACCTACGGCGAATCCCTTGGCCTCAAGGGCAAGATCTGCCGCAACTGGACCCTCAACCCGCACCCGACTCTGATCCCGGCGATTGAAAGTGGCTGGGTTGAAAGCGTGCATTGCTTCGGCACCGAACTGGGCATGGAAAATTACATCGCCGCCCGGCCAGACGTGTTCTTCACCGGTCGCGACGGCTCGCTGCGTTCCAACCGGATGTTCTGCCAACTAGCCGGGCAGTACGCGGTGGATCTGTTTATCGGCGCGACGCTGCAGGTCGATGGAGACGGCCATTCTTCCACCGTTACCCGTGGCCGACTCGCCGGGTTCGGTGGCGCACCGAACATGGGCCACGACCCGCGTGGCCGCCGCCATGGCACGCCTGCATGGCTCGATATGCGCCACGACGACTCGCAGCAACCGATGCTAGAACGCGGCAAGAAACTCGTGGTGCAAATGGTCGAGACGTTCCAGGAGGGGGGCAAACCGACCTTCGTCGAAACCCTCGATGCGGTGGAAGTGGCGAAGAAGAGCGGCATGCCGCTGGCGCCGATCATGATTTACGGCGACGACGTGACCCACCTGCTGACCGAAGAAGGCATCGCTTACCTCTATAAAGCGCGTTCGCTGGAAGAGCGCCAAGCGATGATCGCAGCCGTTGCGGGCGTCACCGCCATTGGCCTGCGCCACAACCCCAAAGACACCGAACGCATGCGCCGCGAAGGCCTGATCGCCTTGCCCGAAGACCTCGGCATCCGCCGCACCGACGCCACCCGCGAACTGCTGGCGGCGAAGAGCGTGGCCGATCTGGTCGAGTGGTCCGGCGGCCTCTACAACCCGCCCGCCAAGTTCAGGAGCTGGTAATGCACGCATTCAACCTGCAAACGAAACCTCTGAGCCTGGCCGAGCGACTGGCGGATCTGGCGGTCGACGCATTGATCGACGAAGCGGATCTGTCACCGAAACCGGCACTGGTGGATCGTCGTGGCAACGGCGCGCACACCGATCTGCACCTGGGCCTGATGCACGCTTCGGCGCTGTCGTTGTGGCCAGCGTTCAAGGAGATGGCCGAAGCGGCTGTCGACATCGGCGAAGTCGCTTTGCCGTTGCGCGAAGCGATTGGGCGGATTGGCCGTGAAGGCGAGCAAGCGATGCTCGCGACCACTGATGGCGTGAATACCCATCGCGGCGCGATCTGGGCGTTGGGCCTGATCGTGACAGCGGCGGCACTGGACGTGAAATCCAGCACGGTTGGTGCTGTTTCCGTCAGGGCCGCACGTCTGGCGCTGCTCGATGATCGCTACGCACCGCGCCCGCTAAGTCACGGCGCGCAAGTCGCACTGCGGTACGGCGCACGCGGTGCTCGCGAAGAAGCGCAACTGGGTTTTCCGTCGGTGCTGCAACGCGGCTTGCCGCAGCTCAAAAGCAGTCGCGCCTGTGGTCAGGGCGAACAGAACGCCCGACTCGACGCCTTGCTGGCGATCATGACTGACCTGGCCGACACCTGCGTGCTCTATCGCGCCGGCGAAGCGGGGTTGCAAGCCATGCAGCAAGGCGCGCAAGCGGTGCTGGATGCCGGCGGTAGCGCCAGCCTCACCGGCCGCCGTCGACTGCACGAACTGGATCAACAACTCATCGCATTGAATGCCTCGCCCGGTGGCGCCGCCGACTTGCTCGCCGCCACGCTACTGCTCGACCGAATCGAGCGCGAAGGCCTCTTTCAGGGAGCGTTTTGATGGAAACCCTATCGTTTGAATTCCCCGCCGGGCAGCCGCCACGCGGTCGCGCGCTGGTCGGTTGTGTTGGCTCGGGCGATCTGGAAGTGCTGATCGAACCGGGACTGGCCGGCAAGTTGACGATCAACGTGCAGACCTCGGTCAACGGCGCGCAGCAGCGCTGGCAGCACTTGTTTGCGCGGATGTTCGACGGCACCACGCCGCCCGCCATGGCCATCGATATCCACGATTTCGGCGCGACGCCGGGTGTGGTGCGGTTGCGTCTGGAGCAAGGTTTCGAGGAGATCGGCCATGACTGACAGCGCAGCGCTTTTGCACAAACACAGCTTCGTTGAACTCGGCGCGCGGCAACGGGCGAAAGCCTTGCTCGATGCCGGTACCTTCCGCGAATTGCTTGACCCGTTCCAGCGCGTCATGTCGCCATGGCTTGAACGCCAGGGCGTGGTGCCGCAGGCCGATGACGGCGTGGTGATCGCCAAGGGCAGCGTCGATGGGCTGCCGGTGGTGATCGCCGCCATCGAAGGCGCGTTTCAGGGCGGCAGCCTCGGCGAAGTCGGCGGGGCGAAGATTGCCGGCGCGCTGGAGCTGGCCGCCGAGGACAACCGCAAAGGCATCCCGACCCGCGCCATATTGCTGCTGGAAACCGGTGGCGTGCGTTTGCAGGAAGCCAATCTCGGCTTGGCGGCGATTGCCGATATTCACGCGGCAATTGTCGATTTGCAGCAGTACCAACCGGTCGTCGGTGTGGTGGCGGGCAGCGTGGGTTGCTTTGGCGGCATGTCGATTGCCGCTGCGCTGTGCAGCTATCTGCTGGTGACCCAGGAAGCACGCCTTGGCCTGAACGGCCCGCAAGTGATCGAGCAGGAAGCCGGGATCGAAGAATACGACTCACGCGACCGGCCATTTATCTGGAGCCTGACCGGTGGCGAGCAGCGTTTCGCCAGTGGGTTGGTGGATCGTTATGTCGCCGATGATGTGGCGCAGATTCGTCAGCAGGTCGGCGAATTACTGCAGCAAGGATTGCCGACGCAACCGCGCAGTCAGCGTGCCGAGTGGTTCCTGCAGCGTCTGGCCAGCCTTGACACTGACAAGCAAATCGAGCCTTCGGTGGTTCGCGATCTGTATCAAGGAGAGCGCTCATGAGTAGCTATTCCGTGCGCGGTTTGAACTGGTTCAACGCGTTGAGCGCTGGCGCCGTAGAGGTCGAAGGGTTGCCGTCATCGTTGAAAGTTGCCGATGGCCAGCTCGGGCGTTTTATCGCCGTGGTCGCTGACCCGCACAATCGTTTTCCCCGTGCTCGAAACGGTGAAGTCGGGCTGTTGGAAGGCTGGGGTTTGGCCAAGGCTGTGGATGACGCGATCACGGCTGACCGCGACAAATCACAGAAGCGCCCACTGATCGCCATCGTCGATGTACCAAGCCAGGCCTATGGTCGTCGCGAAGAAGCGCTGGGCATTCATCAGGCTTTGGCCGGTGCTGCGGACAGTTATGCCCGCGCACGTTTGGCCGGGCATCCGGTGATTGGGCTTCTGGTGGGCAAAGCGATGTCCGGGGCGTTTCTTGCCCACGGTTATCAGGCCAACCGTTTGATTGCCCTGCGCGATCCCGGCGTGATGGTGCACGCGATGGGCAAGGCGTCGGCGGCGCGGGTCACGTTGCGCAGCGTCGAAGAACTCGAAGCACTGGCCGCCAGCGTGCCGCCGATGGCTTATGACATCGACAGCTACGCCAGCCTCGGCTTGCTCTGGGAAACCCTGTCGGTGCAGCAGATCGAACAGCCGACAGCCGAGGATCTGGCCCGGGTGACTGGATGCCTGAACCAAGCGATCAACGATGTCAGCATCAATGATCTGAGCGGTCGTCTCGGTGCGAACAATCGTGAAGCTTCCAGCCGCGTGCGCGAACTGCTGAGGGCGCAGTGGTGAACATGCCTCTGGCCCACGATCTGCTCTGGGGCATGACGCCTGCGCAGTTGCCGGTGGATGCGCCGCAGTGGGCGGTTGAATCGCTCAGGGTCGGGCAACCGGTGGTGGTGCGCCGGGCAATGAGCGCTGATGGTTTTGTTGCCGTTGGCGTGCGCGGTGTTTTGCGCGAGCAGCGGTTGGCGGCGTTCATGGCAGTCGATTCGATTGCCTGTCGGGTCAGTCCGGAAGCGCTTTGTCATGTCGACAGTGATCGCGACGTGCCGGCCCTGCGCGCGCTCGAACGGTTGCGGCCGATGCTCGATGATTGCGGTTGGGTCTGGGGCGTCAGTGGCAGTGCCGGGTTTGAACTGGCCAGTGGCTTTGCGGCGATGCATGAGGGCAGCGATCTCGATCTGATCCTGCGTACGCCGCACCTGTTGGCGCGTAATCAGGCGCGCAAACTGGTAGCGCTTTTCGATCAGGCAGCCTGCCGGGTCGACATGCAATTGCAGACGCCATTCGGCGCGGTGGCCCTGCGCGAATGGGCTGGCCCCTCAGCGCGGGTGCTGCTGAAAAACGCCCATCAGGCGTGTCTGGTGGCAGATCCATGGAATGTGCAGGAGCAGGCAGCGTGAGCAGCCTTTTGGTGTTCCCAGGCCAAGGCGCGCAGCAACCGGGCATGCTCCAGCGGTTGCCTCGGGAAACCTTAGTCGAGGCCAGCGATGTGCTCGGCGAAAACGTGTTGCTGCTCGACTCTGCCGAAGCGTTGCGCACGACAAGGGCGGTTCAGTTGTGTCTGTTGATCGCAGGCACAGCCGCTTCGCGGCAACTGCTGCAGCACGGACTGACGGCGGATTACGTCGCAGGTTTGTCCATCGGCGCTTACCCGGCAGCGGTGGTGGCGGGTGCCTTGAGCTTCAGCGATGCACTGCATCTGGTCAGCCTGCGCGGTGAGTTGATGCAGCAGGCTTATCCACAGGGCTTTGGCATGACCGCGATTATCGGCTTGCAGTTGTCCACAGTCGAAGCGTTGCTGGTGCAGGTTCATAGCGCCGAAACGCCGGTTTATCTGGCCAACATCAACGCCGATAACCAAGCGGTCATTGCTGGCAGTGACAAGGCGATGCAAGCGGTTGCCGAACTGGCGCGCAGTCGTGGCGCGGGGCTGGCGAAACGTCTGGCGGTCAGCGTGCCGTCGCATTGTCCGCTGCTGGATCACCCGGCTCAGGCCCTCGCTGAAGCCTTCGCCAAAATACAACTGCAAACCCCGCAAATCGCTTACCTGAGTGGCAGCCGGGCGCGCCCGGTGACTAAGGTCGATGCCCTGCGCGACGACCTCGCTTTCAACATGTGCCGCGTAGTGGACTGGCGCGGCACCGTGCAAAGCGCCTACGAGCGCGGCGTGCGGCTACAGATCGAACTGCCGCCCGGTGCGGTGCTGACCGGGCTGGCGCGCCGGGTGTTTGAATCAGGCACTGTCACTGCCTTCGACAGTGCTCGCCTCGACACCTTGCAGGCGCTGTTGCGTGAGGAGGGAAGCCGCCGAACCTAAAACGCCGACTCAAGCTTCGAACAACAAAAACAACATTCGACGATGCACTTTGAGGACTACAACAATGATTATTTACGGTGTGGCGTTTCTCGCCTTTTGTACGCTGGTGGGTATCTGGGTCGGTGAACTGCTCGGCAAGCTGATCGGCGTGCCGGCCAACGTCGGCGGCGTGGGCATTGCGATGCTGCTGTTGATCGGCCTGGGCAGTTATCTGAACAAAACCGGCTGGCTCAAGGGCAAGACTGAACAGGGAGTCGAGTTCTGGAGTGCGATCTACATTCCGATCGTGGTCGCCATGGCGGCGCAGCAAAACGTTTACGGCGCACTGAAGGGCGGGCCGATGGCGATTCTGGCGGGGACGCTGGCTGTGGTGATTGCGTTTGCCATGGTGCCGGTGCTGGTACGCCTTGGTAACAAGGAGTCGACCGCCGTCATTCCACCCAAGACTGTGGGGTGATCGCCATGTACGAATCATTGATGAAAGTCATCACCGGTTACGGCCTGATCAGCGGTTTCCTGATTGTCGGCCTGACCATGTGGGTGTCCTACTGGATGTCCAACACCTTCACCAAGGGCCGGTTGCACGGTTCGGCGATCGCCATTCTGCTCGGGCTGGTGTTGTCCTACGTTGGCGGTGCGCTGACCGGTGGACAGAAAGGCGTGGTGGATATTCCACTGTTGTCCGGTATCGGTTTGCTGGGCGGAGCGATGCTGCGCGATTTCGCCATCGTTGCCACGGCGTTCGGCGTGAGTGTTGAAGAGCTCAAACGAGCCGGGTTTGTCGGTGTACTGGCGCTGTTTGTCGGGGTGGGCACGTCGTTTGTCGCCGGTGTAGGTGTGGCGATGGCATTCGGTTATACCGATGCGGTGAGCCTGACCACCATCGGCGCGGGGGCGGTGACTTACATTGTCGGCCCGGTGACCGGTGCGGCGATTGGTGCCAGTTCTGAAGTCATGGCGCTGTCGATTGCCGCGGGGTTGATCAAGGCCATTCTGGTGATGGTGATGACGCCGTTCGTAGCGCCGATGATCGGCTTGAACAACCCGCGCAGCGCGGTGATCTTCGGCGGGTTGATGGGCACTTCCAGTGGCGTGGCTGGCGGGCTGGCGGCGACGGATCCGAAGCTGGTGCCTTACGGTTGTCTGACGGCGGCGTTCTATACCGCGCTTGGGTGTTTGCTTGGGCCTTCGGTGTTGTTTTTGGTGATGCGGGGGTTGGTGGGGTAGGGCTTTGGTTGTTTGTTACCTGAGCTGACGCCATCGCGGGCAAGCCCGCTCCCACAGGGCGATGTGTTGAACACAGATTTATTGTGCGGCGCAACACACTGTGGGAGCTGGCTTGCCAGCGATTCAGACAACTCGGTTTCAGACCTGGCGATTGGCATACATCCGACACTCCGCCAACAACGCGAGCAAATTCGGATCGCGCTCCTTGGCCTTCAAAAACACCACGCCGATGTGCTGCTGCAACCGATACTTTTCCTGCAGCGGAATCAGCTTTACCCGGTTCTCGTACACCGCCGCAATCCGCCCCGGCAGCAACGCATAACCTACCCCGGAACTGACCATGCTCAGCAGCGTGAAGATGTCATTCACCTGCATCGCCACCTTCGGCTCGAACCCCGCCTGCCTGAACACCCGATTGCCGTCCTGATGCGTGGCAAAGCCCTGGGTCAAGGTGATGAAGGTTTCATCGCGTACGTCCGCCAGATCAACTTCACTGCGCTGGGCAAATCTTGAATCGGCAGGGGTGGCGAGGAAAATGTCATCGGAGAACAGCGCAATCTGCTCGCAATCCGGGTCGTTGATGCTGTCGTCCAGCGACACCAGAATCGCGTCGACTTCCATGTTTTTCAGCTTGTAGAGCAGGTCGATGTTCGAGCCAAGAATCAGGTCGATGTTGAGTTCGCTGCGGCGGATCTTCAGGCCCATGATCAGTTGCGGCACGGTTTTCACGGTCAGTGAATACAGCGAGCCGAGCTTGAAGCGTTCGGCGGAGAACCCGGCGGCCTCGCGGGTCAGGCGTACGCTTTCGACCACGTCCTGGATCAGCTTCTGCGCGCATTCCTCCAGTACATAGGCGCTTTCCAGCGGCGTCAGGTTGCGGCCTTCGTGTTTGAACAGCGGGCAGCGCAGGGCGTTTTCCAGCGAGTGAATCGCGCGGTGCACGCTGACGTTGCTGGTTTGCAACTCGGCAGCGGCACGGGCGAGATTGCCGGTGCGCATGAAAGCGAGGAACACCTCGAGTTTTTTCAGGGTCAACTCTTCGTCGATCAGCATGGCGCGGACTCTTTTTGGTATCGGCCGATTGTGCACGGTAAACGCGGCCCTTTGTAGGAGCTGCCGCAGGCTGCGATCTTTTGCCTTTGAAGATCAAAAGATCGCAGCCTGCGGCAGCTCCTACGCGGATTCATGTTGAACGGAAACATTGCGCTTTTACGCTCAAGGCCCGAGCCTTGCGCACTGCGGTAATGAATTTTGAGGTGAGCAATAGATGTATCACGGAGAACGATTGAACGCCTGGACGCATCTGGTCGGGGCAGTGGCGGCTTTTATCGGTGGAGTGTGGATGCTGGTCATCGCCTGCCTCGATGGCAGTCCATGGAAGATCGTCAGTGTGGCGATTTACGCGTTTACCCTGCTGGTGTTGTACAGCGCATCGACCGTGTACCACAGCGTGCGCGGGCGCAAGAAAGAGATCATGAAGAAGGTCGATCACTTTTCGATCTATCTGCTGATCGCCGGCAGCTACACGCCGTTTTGTCTGGTGACTTTGCGCGGGGTGTGGGGCTGGACGTTGTTCGGGATTGTCTGGGGGCTGGCGCTGATCGGCATTGTGCAAGAGATCAAACCGCGTTCCGAGGCGCGGATTCTGTCCATCGTGATCTATGCGGTGATGGGCTGGATCGTGCTGGTGGCAGTCAAGCCGTTACTGGCGGCGTTAGGCGCGACGGGTTTCGCGTGGCTGGCGACGGGCGGGGTTCTGTACACCGTGGGGATTATCTTTTTTGCCCTGGATCATCGTCTGCGGCATGCCCACGGGATCTGGCATTTGTTCGTGATTGCCGGGAGCCTGCTGCACTTTGTCGCGATCATGTTTTACGTCCTGTAGGCCGAGGCGCGGCTAATCGCTGGCAAGCCAGCTCCCACAGGTGCGTTGTTGGCCACAACATTTGTGAACAACACTGAACCCTGTGGGAGCTGGCTTGCCAGCGATGGGGTCCTAGAAATCACCCCACAACTGTTGTGCCACCGCCAACGCAACCACCGGCGCCGTCTCGGTCCGCAACACGCGCGGACCGAGGCGTGCAGCGTGGAAGCCGTTGGTTTTGGCCTGCTCGACCTCGGCCTCGGACAAGCCGCCCTCCGGCCCGATCAGAAACGCCAGTGTCGAAGGTTTGGCATGGCTCACCAGTGGCTCGGCCACCGGGTGCAGCACCAGTTTCAACTCGGCTTCGGTCTGCTTGATCCAGTCCGCCAGCAGTACCGGTGGATGAATCACCGGGACCCGCGAACGACCACATTGCTCACACGCGCTGATCGCCACCTGACGCCAATGCTGCAGGCGTTTGTCAGCGCGCTCGTCTTTGAGGCGAACTTCACAGCGATCGCTGAAGATCGGCGTGATTTCATTGACGCCCAGTTCGGTGGCTTTCTGGATCGCCCAGTCCATCCGCTCGCCGCGGGACAGGCCCTGGCCGAGATGGATGTGCAGTGGTGATTCGATCTGTCCGGCGAACTGCTCGTCGATCTGCACTACCACGCGTTTCTTCCCGACTTCCAGCAAGGAACCGCGAAACTCATGGCCGGAACCGTCGAACATCTGCACCGCATCGCCCTCGGCCATGCGCAGCACGCGGCTGATGTAATGCGCCTGCGCTTCCGGCAGTTCGTGTTGGCCGGTGCTTAGCGGGGCATCGATAAAGAAGCGGGACAGTCTCATGCGGGGTCTCTGTAAAAAGTGTAAAAGTCTGGCGGCCCCATCGCTGGCAAGCCAGCTCCCACAAGGACTTGCGCAGACCCTGTGGGCGCTGGCTTGCCAGCGATGACGGTAGTTCGGTCACCGCTGAAGCTTAAGTGAAATAGATCAGCCCGGATCACGGAAACCGGGGTGGAAATCTTTCGGCACGGCCACGCTGACGCTGTCACGGGTGGCGATGTCGATGCCTTCGCTGGCGACTTCGGCGAGGAAGTCGATCTGCTCCGGCGTGATCACGTACGGCGGCAGGAAGTACACCACGCTGCCGAGCGGACGCAGCAGTGCGCCACGCTCCAGCGCATGCTGGAACACCTTCAGACCGCGGCGCTCCTGCCAAGGGTAGGCTTCTTTGGTGGCTTTATCCTTGACCATCTCGATAGCCAGGACCATGCCGGTCTGACGCACTTCGCTGACGTTCGGGTGATCGACCAGGTGCGCCGTCGCCGACGTCATGCGCTGAGCGAGTGCCTTGTTGTTCTCGATCACGTTGTCCTGCTCGAAGATATCCAGCGTCGCCAGCGCCGCCGCACACGCCAGCGGGTTGCCGGTGTAGCTGTGCGAGTGGAGGAAGGCGCGCAGAGTTGGATAGTCGTCGTAGAACGCGCTGTAGACATCGTCGGTGGTCAGGCACGCGGCCAGCGGCAGGTAGCCGCCGGTCAGGGCCTTGGACAGGCAGAGGAAGTCCGGACGAATGCCGGCCTGCTCGCAGGCGAACATCGTCCCGGTGCGGCCAAAGCCGACGGCGATTTCGTCGAGGATCAGGTGCACGCCGTAACGGTCGCAGGCCTCGCGCAGCAGCTTGAGGTACACCGGGTGATACATGCGCATGCCGCCGGCACCCTGAATCAGTGGCTCGACGATCACTGCCGCAACGCTGTCATGGTTCTCGGCCAATGTCTGTTCCATTGCCGCGAACATGTTGCGCGAGTGCTCTTCCCAGCTCATCCCTTGCGGACGCCCGTAGCAATCCGGGCTCGGCACCTTGAGGGTGTCCATCAGCAGGGCTTTGTAGGTTTCGGTGAACAGCGGCACGTCGCCGACCGCCATCGCCGCCATGGTTTCGCCGTGGTAGCTGTTGGTCAGGGTGACGAAGCGTTTCTTGCCCGGCATGCCGCGGTTGAGCCAGTAGTGAAAGCTCATTTTCAGCGCGACTTCGATGCAGGACGAACCGTTATCGGCGTAGAACACCCGGTTCAGGCCTTCCGGCGTCATTTTCACCAGACGCTCGGACAGCTCGATCACCGGTTGATGGCTGAAACCGGCGAGAATCACGTGCTCCAGTTGATCGACCTGATCCTTGATGCGCTGGTTGATCCGCGGGTTGGCGTGGCCGAACACGTTGACCCACCACGAGCTGACTGCGTCGAGGTAGCGCTTGCCTTCGAAATCTTCGAGCCAGACGCCTTCGCCGCGCTTGATCGGGATCAGCGGCAGTTGTTCGTGGTCTTTCATCTGGGTGCAGGGATGCCACAACACCGCGAGATCGCGTTGCATCCACTGATTATTAAGGCCCATTTACAGTCTCCTCGAGGCGGCTCGCGACAGGCGCGGGCAAACAATCGCGCAAGCCTATGCAATGCATCGCGCGGGAACAACCCATTGTGTCGATTGAGCTACTTTGTATGAGCCGATAGACGTCGCTGGCGGCGTTTTGATGGCTAACGTATTCTTCGCGGTTCTTTGGGTCGTCTGACCCGCACAACTGCTTTTTTCTGTGTATTTCCGGAGTTCGCTGAATGTCTGTCGGTTGGCTGCGCGCCTGTGCGCTGGTGATGTTGGGGCTGTTCAGCGTTACGGCGCTGGCCAAGGATAAAACTGCAATCGTGATCGGCGGCGGCCTGTCGGGCCTGACCGCTGCTTATGAGCTGCAAAACAAAGGCTGGCAGGTCACGCTGCTCGAAGCCAAACCAAGCCTGGGCGGTCGCTCGGGCATGGCCACCAGCGAGTGGATCGGCAATGACAAAACCCAGCCGGTACTGAACAAGTACGTCTCGACGTTCAAGCTCGGCACCACGCCTGCGCCGGAATTCGTGCGCACGCCCGGTTATCTGATCGACGGCGAGTATTTCTCCGCTGCCGACCTGGCGACCAAGCAACCAGCCACCGCCGATGCGCTCAAGCGCTATCAGAAAACCCTCGACGATCTGGCGCGCTCGATCGACGATCCACAGAACCCGGCAGCGACCAACACCCTGCACGCACTGGACCAGATCACCGTGTCGAGCTGGCTCGACAAACAGAATCTGCCAGCCACTGCGCGACAGTTGATCAACCAGGACATCCGCACTCACTACGACGAGCCTTCGCGTCTGTCGCTGCTGTATTTCGCCCAGCAGAACCGCGTGTATCGCGGCGTCTCCGACCGTGACCTGCGCGCCTCGCGTCTGGTCGGCGGCAGTCAGGTGCTGGCGCAAGCGTTCGTCAAACAGATCAAGGTCATCAAGACCAATTCGCCGGTATCGGCCATCAATCAGGACAAGGACGGCGTGACCGTCAAGGTCGGCAGCGTCGGTTACCAGGCCGATTACGTCGTGCTGGCTGTACCGTTGCGTGCCTTGAACAAGATTCAGCTGACCCCGGCGCTGGATGCTCAGCGTCTGGCGGCGATCAAGGGCACCAACTACGGTTGGCGCGACCAGATCATGCTGAAGTTCAAGACGCCGGTGTGGGAAAGCAAGTCGCGCATGTCCGGCGAGATCTACAGCAACACCGGTCTCGGCATGTTGTGGATCGAGCCCGCGCTGAAGGGCGGCGCCAACGTGGTGATCAACCTGTCCGGCGACAATGCCCGCGTGATGCAGGCATTTGGCGACAAGCAGATGGTCGATCAGGTGCTGATTCGTCTGCACGCGTTTTATCCACAGGCCCGTGGCTCGTTCACCGGTTATGAGATCCGTCGCTACAGCACCGACCCGTCGATGGGCGGCGCGTACCTCGCCTACGGCCCGGGCCAGATCAGCAAGTTCTGGCGCGTCTGGGAGCGTCCGCTGCAACGCGTAGCGTTTGCCGGCGAACACACCGACACCTTGTACCCGGGCACTCTGGAAGGCGCGCTGCGCACCGGTCAGCGTGCGGCCAGCCAGGTTGAAGATCTGGCGGCAGGCAAATCATTTGAACCGGCCAAAGTGATCCCGGCAGCAGCGGCGGGCGCGGCCGGTGCCGTGGCAGCGAAGAAGGGCAACTTCTTCAGCAATCTGTTCGGTGGTTCGGATGATGAGAGGAAGCCAGAGCCTGTGAAAGCTCCAGAGCCGGCTCCAGTTCCAGTGGCTCCAGCGCCTGCGCCGACCCCTGCGCCAGCGCCGGTGGAAGCACCGAAGCCAGCCGCACCGGTAAAAGCCGAGCCTGCAAAGAAAGCGGCGGCCAAGCCAGCAGCGAAGAAACCTGCGGCGAAAACCGAAGCGAAAAAGCCAGCGGCCAAACCGGCGGCAAAAAAGGCTGAACCGGCGAAGAAGCCAGCAGCCAAGCCAGCAGCCAAGCCTGCGGCAACGACCGAGACCAAGGCGCAGTAAAGCCTTGCGGTAAATGAAGAAGCGCGGCGCTTATGCCGCGCTTTTTTTTGCCTGTAAGGGCCTCATCGCGGGCAAGCCCGCTCCCACAGATTTTTGCGATGAACGCAGAATTTATGCCCGCCAGCGACCACTGTCGGAGCGGGCTTGCCCGCGATGAGGCCTGTCCAAACAGCGAATCATCAGGGTCTGCCACCTAACCTCCCGCCACCCTTTCTCCTTTAATCTTTCCTTAACACGCCACTTTCAGACTCTTCATCGTATTTCTCGATATTTCAAAGCGAAATTTTCCGCTTTAATTCGATAGATAACTCGCTAGTCTTGGTTCGCAGTTCTCACAGGATTTGGGCAATGCAGCTACGTAACTCTTCTTCGCGCTATGGTTGGGTCAGCATCTTCATGCACTGGGGTGTGGCGCTGGTGGTCTTCGGACTGTTCGCGCTGGGCCTGTGGATGGTAGGGCTGGATTACTACAGCACCTGGCGTAAAGACGCGCCGGATCTGCACAAGAGCATTGGTCTGGTGCTGCTGGCTGTGATGGTGTTGCGGGTGTTGTGGCGTTTTATCAGCCCACCGCCGCCGACGCTGCAAAGCTACAGCCGCATGACCCGTATCGGCGCTAAATTCGGCCACGGGTTTCTGTATCTCGCGCTGTTCGCTGTGATGCTTGCCGGTTACCTGATTTCCACCGCAGACGGTGTCGGTATTCCGGTGTTTGGCCTGTTTGAAGTTCCTGCACTGGTTTCCGGGCTACCGGATCAGGCAGATACCGCTGGGGTGATTCATCTCTGGCTCGCGTGGGCGCTGGTAATTTTTTCCGGTCTCCATGCGTTGGCAGCATTGAAGCACCACTTTATCGATCGTGATGCGACCCTCACTCGAATGCTCGGTCGCAAAGCCTGAAATTCAACCTCGACTCCAAAGGAAAACAAAGCATGTTGAAAAAGACTCTGGCCGCTCTGGCAATCGGTTCTGCCGTTCTGTCCGCCAACGTAATGGCAGCTGACTACGTCGTTGATAAAGAAGGCCAGCACGCCTTCGTCGACTTCAAGATCAGCCACCTGGGCTACAGCTTCATCACCGGTACTTTCAAGGACATCGACGGCAAGTTCAGCTTTGACGCGGCCAAGCCTGAAGACAGCAAGATCGAGTTCAACGTCAACACCGCCAGCGTGTTCACCAATCACGCCGAACGCGACAAGCACATCGCCAGCGCAGACTTCCTCAATGCCAGCAAGTTTGGCAAAGCGACGTTCGTCTCCACCAGCGTCAAGTCCACCGGCGCGAACACCGCTGACGTGACTGGCGACCTGACCCTTCTGGGCGTCACCAAGCCAGTGGTTGTCAAAGCCACTTTCCTGGGTGAAGGCAAGGATCCATGGGGCGGCTACCGTGCCGGCTTCGAAGGCACCACCAGCATCAAGCGTTCCGATTTCGGCAAGCAAAAAGACCTGGGTCCCAAGTCCGACGCGGTCGAGCTGTACGTTTCGTTTGAAGGCGTGAAAGCGAAGTAATTTTTCGCCAGCCACACAAAAACGCCCCCGGTTGGAAAGCCGGGGGCGTTTTTTATTGCCTGCCACACACACATCCCCCTGTGGGAGGTGTGTACAGGGTTGGCGTTGCGCATAAAAAATGCCCCGGCTCTTGCGAACCGGGGCATTTTTTCATTGCGGCATCACATCAGCGATTGCGCGTCAGCAAGGCCGGTTTTTCGCCACGTGGGCGGCTTGGCAGTTGATCGAGCTGCTCAGGAGTCGGGAAGCGGTCGGCTTTCGATTCCTTGTGCATGATCTTCGGGCCATTGCTGCGCGGGGCCTGCACGGCTGGCTCGCTACGAGGCTGATCGTCACGGGCCGGGCGGCGGTTGCGCGAGGACGAGGAAGAGTCGTCGCGACGACCCGACTGACCGTCACGCGGTGCACCATTGCGTGGACCGCTACGCTTGGCTGGCGGGGTGCCGGTGCTCGAGCCGTTGGTGTTGCGCGGAGCGTTCTGGCGACCCTGCGACTGACCGCCGCGTGGTGCGCCCGAACCTGCGCCTGCGCCCTGGGCCGGTGCGCCTGGACGACGACCGCGACCGCCGGCAGGGGCTGGCTTGGGCACGTAGTCAACGCGGTTGCCGAAGTTATCCACGTCGTCGTCGAGGAACTCGTCCGGAGCGCGGTCAGCAGCAGCACGTGGCGGCTGGCTCGGACGCTGGTCACGGACCGGTGTGCCTTCGCGAGGCTTTTGCTGACGGGCAGGACGCTCGCCGCGTTCGCCGGCTGGCTTTTCCTTGCTCTTTTCCTTGCCCTTGTCTTTACGACCGCCGCCACCGCCGCCGCCATTCGGACCGTCGCCACGCGGGCCACGAGGATTGCGCGGGTTGCGCACGTCCGGACGTTCACGCACTTCCGGTTTCTCGGCTTCAATGGTGCTCGAGTCGAAGCCCATCAGGTCGCCGTCGGCGATTTTCTGCTTGGTCATGCGCTCGATGCTTTTCAGCAGTTTTTCTTCGTCCGGTGCGACCAGCGAGATCGCCTCACCCGAACGACCGGCACGGCCAGTTCGGCCGATACGGTGCACGTAGTCTTCATCGACGTTCGGCAGTTCGAAGTTGACCACGTGTGGCAACTGGTCGATGTCCAGACCGCGCGCGGCGATGTCGGTGGCAACCAGAATGCGCACGTCGCCAGCCTTGAAGTCGGCCAGGGCTTTGGTGCGAGCGTTCTGGCTCTTGTTGCCGTGAATCGCGACAGCCGGCAGACCGTGCTTGTCGAGGTACTCGGCCAGACGGTTGGCGCCGTGCTTGGTACGGGTGAACACCAGCACCTGTTCCCACGCGCCGGCGGTGATCAGGTGCGCCAGCAGCGCACGCTTGTGGCTGGCCGGCAGACGGAATACGCGCTGTTCGATGCGCTCGACCGTGGTGTTCGGCGGCGTGACTTCGATGCGTTCCGGGTTGTGCAGCAGTTTGCCGGCAAGGTCGGTGATGTCTTTGGAGAACGTCGCCGAGAAAAGCAGGTTCTGACGCTTGGACGGCAGACGTGCGAGGACTTTCTTCACGTCGTGCACGAAGCCCATGTCGAGCATGCGGTCGGCTTCGTCGAGGACGAGGATTTCAACGTGGGACAGATCGACGCTGCCCTGGCCGCACAGGTCGAGCAAACGACCCGGGCACGCCACCAGCACGTCGACGCCACGGGCCATGGCCTGAACCTGTGGGTTCGTGCCGACGCCGCCGAAGATGCAGGCGCTGACGAATTTCAGGTCACGGGCGTAAATCTTGAAGCTCTCGTGAACCTGGGCCGCGAGTTCGCGGGTCGGGGTCAGGACCAGTACGCGCGGTTGGCGCGGGCCGTGACGCTGGGATTTGTCCGGGTGACCGTTGGGGAACAACCGCTCCAGGATCGGAAGGGCGAAACCGCCGGTTTTACCAGTACCTGTCTGCGCCGCAACCATCAGGTCGCGACCTTGCAACACGGCGGGAATGGCCCGCTGTTGCACCGGAGTAGGCTCGGTATAGCCCGCATCTTCGATGGCGCGGACTAAAGCCTCGGAGAGACCGAGGGAAGCAAAGGACATGAGTAATCCTGTTTTAGTTAGGGCTTGGCCCAATGGGAATCTTGCCTGGCGCGAATCACGTTTAAGAGGACGCAATCCCGTCCGGTCCTGCTGCGGTTCCAAAGACACGTCTGGAGTGCTCGCGCGGGCTGAAAGCTGCGCTGTAGCGGGTCGAGAGGCCTGTTAAGGTTCCGGGCGTCCGGGCGTGAGCCTGGCGGGAACGCCGGAGTATAACAGAGCAATCACTGCGCGCCGCTTTCCTGCTGCTCAACGGTTTGGCTGTCCGCCGACGCACTACTCAATGGCACCGTCTGGCCAGGGGCTGCGCCATAGCGTGCGCTCAGCTCGGCGTAGGCTGGTTCGCGCTTGAAACGCTTGAGTTCGGCGCCGAAGCGCTGGACCAGCAAATCCATCCCGGCATTGCGCCGAACTGCAAGAAACTGGCTCTGGCGGCTAATAACCGTGGGGTTTTCGCTGATCAGATCGCGAATATTCAACTCATCGAGCAAATGCTGGCCGACACGGCGATCAGTGATCAACAAATCGATGCGTCCTCGCACCAGTTTGCCGAAGTTGGCTTCATGGGTCGGCGCGGGCTCGCGGGTAAACAGGGTCGATTCGCTGAAGTCGGGGCTGTACAGATAGCCCGGTGAAGTGCCGATGGTCAGGCCTTTGAGGTCGTCGAGCTTGGTGAACGGGTGGGGTCGCTCGTTGGCGTAGAACATCACGAACTCGACATCCGACAGCGGCTCGCTGGGGTAGAGCAGGGTGGCGTCGCGCTCGTCGCTGTGAAAAATATCCAGCGCACCGTCGGCCTGGCCGGCTTCGAGCATCGACAGGCAGCGTTTCCACGGCAGGAACTGCCATTCGACTTCAATGCCCAGGCGCTTGAACACAATGGCGGTGGTTTCGTAGTCCAGTCCGAGCTTTTTACCGTTCTCTTCATAGACGTAAGGCGCCCACGGCTCGGTGACAATACGCAGCTTCTCGCCCCGAGCGGCGAAGCTCAGGCAAGCAAAAACCAGCACGGCGAATAGTTGCGTGATCAAAGGCATGGCTTGAGATTACGACGAGAAACCATAAAGAGCCAGAAACGGCCTTTACAAGCTCTGCCTCGGGCCTTTAAAAGCAAAAAATCGCAGCCTTCGGCAGCTCCTGCCGGGAGAACTAAATCCCAAGGAGCTGCCGCAGGCTGCGATCTTTTGATCTGGCGTGTAGCTTTCAGCTTGAAGCGTGTAGCTGCTTCAGCGCGGCAACTTCAGGTTATTCCAGATCGCCAGGCTAGGTTCAGCCTGGTTCATGGAATAGAAGTGCAGCCCCGGTGCGCCGCCCTGCAACAGGCGTTCGCACATCTCGCTGACGACTTGCTCACCAAAGCGCTGAATGCTTTGAGTGTCATCGCCATAGGCTTCCAGTTGCTTGCGGATCCAGCGCGGGATTTCCGCACCGCAGGCATCGGAAAAGCGCGCGAGTTTGCTGTAGTTGGTGATCGGCATGATCCCCGGCACCACCGGAATATCCACGCCCAGCGCCTGCAAACGATCGACAAAGTAGAAGTAGCTGTCGGCGTTGAAGAAATACTGGGTGATCGCGCTGTCGGCGCCGGCGCGAGCCTTGCGCACGAAGTTGGCGAGATCGTCTTCGTAATTGCGCGCTTGCGGATGCATCTCCGGGTAAGCGGCGACTTCGATGTGGAAATGGTCGCCGGTTTCTTCACGAATGAATTCAACCAGTTCATTGGCGTGACGCAGCTCACCGCTGGTCATGCCCATGCCGGACGGCAAGTCGCCACGCAGGGCAACAATGCGCTTGATGCCGGCAGCCTTGTACTCGTTCAGCAGGCCGCGCAGGTCGTCCTTGCTGTCGCCGACGCACGACAGGTGCGGTGCGGCCGGTACTTTGACTTCGCTTTCCAGCTGCAAAACGGTGTTGAGGGTGCGATCACGCGTCGAACCACCTGCGCCATAGGTGCAGGAGAAGAAGTCGGGATTGTACGTTGCCAAATGACGGGCAACGTTGAGCAGCTTTTCATGCCCAGCATCGGTCTTGGTCGGGAAGAACTCGAAGCTGTAGCGACGGTCTTGGGACATCGGAGGGGACCTCCAGCTACAAGCGGCAAGCTTCAAGCTGCAAGAGAAGCGGAGGTGCGCTTGTCTCTTGTGCCTGGAGCCTGCTGCCTGACACTGTTTTGAAATAGGGGCAGAGCCTCACGCTTTACACGGCAAGTCCGGCTTTTGACCTCGCTTGCCGCTTGAAGCTGGATGCTCGCAGCTGCTCTAAACTTAGTAGCGGTAAGCGTGCGGCTTGAACGGGCCTTCGACGGTGACGCCGATGTAGTCAGCCTGTTGCTTGGTCAGTTGAGTGACCACGCCGCCGAAGCCGCGAACCATTTCCAGGGCCACTTCTTCGTCGAGTTTCTTCGGCAGTACTTCAACGGTCAGGCGCTCGGCTTTCTGGGCTGGCGACAGGTCGGCGTACTTCTGGTCGAACAGGAAAATCTGTGCCAGCACCTGGTTGGCGAACGAACCATCCATGATGCGGCTCGGGTGACCGGTAGCGTTGCCCAGGTTCACCAGACGGCCTTCGGCCAGCAGGATCAGGTAGTCGTCGTTCTGAGCGTCGAAAGCGCCAGCACCGGTACGATGAATCTTGTGTACCTGCGGCTTCACTTCTTCCCATGCCCAGTTCTTGCGCATGAAAGCGGTGTCGATTTCGTTGTCGAAGTGACCGATGTTGCAGACAACGGCGCGTTTCTTCAGGGCTTTGAGCATGTTCGAGTCGCAAACATTGACGTTACCGGTGGTGGTCACGATCAGGTCGATCTTGCCCAGCAGCGCTTTGTCGATGCTCGCTTCGGTACCGTCGTTGATGCCGTCGATGAATGGCGAAACCAGCTCGTAGCCGTCCATGCAAGCCTGCATGGCGCAGATCGGGTCGACTTCGGACACTTTAACGATCATGCCTTCCTGGCGCAGGGACTGGGCGGAGCCCTTGCCCACGTCACCGTAACCGATGACCAGCGCTTGCTTGCCGGACAGCAGGTGGTCGGTGCCGCGCTTGATCGCGTCGTTCAGGCTGTGACGGCAGCCGTACTTGTTGTCGTTCTTGGACTTGGTCACCGAGTCGTTGACGTTGATGGCCGGGATTTTCAGCTCGCCCTTGGCCAGCATGTCCAGCAGACGGTGTACGCCAGTGGTGGTTTCTTCAGTCACGCCGTGAACGCGATCCAGAACCTGTGGGTATTTCTTGTGCAGCAGCTCGGTCAGGTCGCCGCCGTCGTCGAGGATCATGTTGGCGTCCCATGGCTGGCCATCTTTCAGGATGGTCTGCTCCAGGCACCACTCGTACTCTTCTTCAGTTTCGCCTTTCCAGGCGAAAACCGGGATGCCGGCAGCAGCGATAGCGGCAGCAGCCTGATCCTGAGTCGAGAAAATGTTGCAGGACGACCAGCGTACTTCGGCACCCAGGGCAACCAGGGTTTCGATCAGCACGGCAGTCTGAATGGTCATGTGGATGCAGCCGAGAATCTTCGCGCCTTTCAACGGCTGTTCGCCGGAGTACTTGCGACGCAGACCCATCAGAGCCGGCATTTCCGATTCGGCGATGATGGTTTCGCGACGGCCCCAGGCAGCCAGGGACATGTCGGCAACTTTGTAATCGTTAAAATCTGCAGGCGTGATAACAGCGCTCATGAAGAGCCTCCATTCGTAATGTATGCGAATGGGCGCCGTTGTGCGTTTAGTGTCCGGCCTAGGCCAGTCAACGCCCCATCCGAGCCTGACAGGTTGAACCTGCTGCAGCGCCCCTCGGACAGGTGGCGGGAAAACGGTATCAAGTGGAAGTTACCGTTTTGAAACGGTGGCGATTATAGCCGTCTAGACTGATCTTCCAAAGGCTTTCTGTCGGCCAAATGAAGATCACCAATCACGACCATAGTAGAAGGCTCATGGAGCATGACCGCTCGGTCTGCCAAGATACCGCCCATCTTTCGGCAAACGCTCAGGAGTGAACATGAATTTCCACACCCGCAAATGGGTAAAACCCGAAGACCTCAACCCCAACGGCACCCTGTTCGGCGGCAGTCTGTTGCGCTGGATCGACGAGGAAGCAGCGATCTACGCCATCGTCCAGCTGGGCAATCAGCGCGTGGTCACCAAGTACATTTCCGAAATCAACTTCGTCAGCGCCTCGCGCCAGGGCGACATCATCGAACTGGGCATCACTGCCACCGAGTTCGGCCGCACCTCGATCACCCTGACCTGCGAAGTACGCAACAAGATCACCCGCAAGAGCATTCTGACTGTGGAGAAGATGGTTTTCGTCAACCTCGGTGAAGACGGCCTGCCGGCACCGCACGGGCGGACCGAGATCAGGTATGTGAAAGACCAGTTCCAGGACGATGAGTTAGTCACCCAATAACATCGGCGCCGCTTTCTTCGCGAGCAAGCGCGCTCCCACAAGGATCACCCTGTACCTGTGGGAGCGAGCTTGCTCGCGAAAGCGATTGTCCTGTCACCGAAGATTCATCTGGCCACTGAACAGCCTTGAACCGCCGGGGTCGTAGGTAAACACCACCCCCCACCGGTTCCCACGCCATGACCACGCCCACCGACGGCAAGACCCCCGATCTCTCGGCCAAAGAGCAACACGAAGTCGAGAAAAGCCAGCCGCCCCGCGCGGCGGTTCTGCATGAAATCATCCGCTCCCAAGGCGATCAGGAGCTTGAACGCAGTATCGCTGCGCTATGGTGGTCGGCGCTCGCTGCAGGGCTGACCATGGGCCTGTCGCTGATGGGCATGGGCCTGCTCAATTCGCGATTGCCCGAGGGCGACGAATTCAAGGTGATTGCCAGTTTTGGCTACTGCGCAGGTTTCCTCGCGGTGATCCTCGCCCGCCAGCAACTGTTCACCGAAAACACCTTGACCGCGGTGCTGCCGGTCATGACCAAACCCACGCTGCTTAACTTCGGACGGCTCATCCGCCTCTGGACAGTGGTGCTGGCCGGCAATCTGTGCGGCACGATTCTGGTGGCTTACGTGATGCTGGAGCTGCCGATTTTCGACGCCAAGACCGACCACGCCTTCCTCGAAATCGGCCGCAAGGTGATGGAGCACAGCGCCAGCCAGATGTTCGCCAAAGGCATTGTTTCCGGCTGGATGATCGCCACCATGGTCTGGATGATCCCGTCGATGGAGAGCGCGAAGATGTGGATCATCATCCTCATCACCTACTTCATGGCGCTCGGTGACTTCACCCACATCGTCGTCGGTTCGGCGGAGGTGTCCTATCTGGTGTTTGCTGGCGAGTTGCCGTGGAGCGATTTCTGGGCGGTGTTTGCGGGGCCGACGCTGGCCGGCAATATCATCGGCGGCAGTTTTATCTTCGCCCTGATCAGCCATGCGCAGATCCGCAGCGAAAGCGGGGCGCCGAAAGCGGATAGCCCTGAGAAGGAACATGCCGAGTCCAGGCCAGATTGAATCCCGTCAGGCTTGTGCCAGTGAAAGCACGTTGGACAAAGCGCTCATCATCCTGGGCCGGTCAGTCTGAACGTGGCTGATCAGCGCGATCTCTCTGTCGTAGCGATCGTTGCCAAGCGGGGTCACAACACACTTGTGGCCCCAGTGTTCGAAGCCGGACCAGTAAGGCACAAGGCTCACGCCCAGGCCTTCCGTCACAAGCATGGCAATGGTCTCCAGTGCATCCAGATCCACCAGCGGCGTCGGCAGTAATCCGTTGTCCGCCAGATAGTGCTCGGCATGCCTTCCGCCCCACGAGTCAGGGTCGTAGCGGATATACGGTTGGGTTTTCAGTTGAGCCGGGATGCTCTCCGAGGATTTTTCCTTTGAGAGAAAAACCAGAGGTTCCTTGCGAAGCGATACCGCCTGCAGGGCTTTCGGCAATTCGAACGGCGGAACCACCAGGATGGCCGCGTCGATTTCCCCGCAGAGAAGCGACTGATACAACGCGCGCGATGTCCCCGGCACGATGACCGGCGTCAGCCCCGGCGCCAGTTCGGTCAGTGCGCGCAATGCGCCGGGTAGCAGACCGGTCAGCACAGTTGAAATAGCGCCTATTCGTAACTGCCCCGTAAGCCCGCCCTCGTCGGCATCTCCCGCCAGCAATGCAATCTCGCGAACGATGCGTTTAGCCCTCGGCAGTAAACCGAGGCAGGCGTGAGTCGGCTTGGCTGCGTGCCCAACGCGCGATAGCAGTTCAAAGCCGAGCTGCCGTTCCAGCGCGAGAATTCGTTGACTGATCGCTGCTGCCGTCAAACCTTCCACGCGCGCGGCGTGTGCGATGGAGCCACATTCCACGACTGTAATGAGGCTTTTCAAATAACGCGTATCCATAAAAAATTCTTTCGATAGCGAAAAAATTACATGCTATCTCTTTTGATGAAAACCGCACAGTCTTCAGCTCAGCCAGTCATTCTCACTTACCGGCGACGTTCAGGAGCTACCGATGCAGTCAATTTTTCATCTCGCTATTCACGTCCGCGATTTGCAGGTTTCCCGCCAGTTCTATGGTGATCTTCTGGGATGTGAAGAAGGGCGCAGCACCGAGACCTGGGTTGACTTCAATTTTTTCGGGCATCAGTTGTCGTTGCATCTGGGCGAACCGTTTGCGGTAACGAACACCGGGAAAGTAGGTGAGCACAACGTGCCGATGCCCCACCTTGGGGTGATATTGAAGATGTCGGACTGGGTTGCCTTGAAGGACCGTTTGATCGAAGGCCAAGTGAAATTTGTTCTTTCACCCACCATTCGTTTTCCGGGAGAGCCCGGCGAGCAAGCGACCATGTTCTTCCTGGACCCCGCCGGAAACCCTATCGAGATAAAAGGCTTCACTGACTTGCAATCGGTTTATGCAACTTGAAACGTCCAAAAAGCGCACTTCCCTCAAGTGCCTTTAGAAGGGAAGTCCAAGGAGCGATATGCCCAATTTCAATCAAGCTGATGCCGCCGCAATTTCTGAAATGGTTCGTGCGGATGTCGTGAGCGCAGAGGCAGTAGCCGAGCACTTTATTGGCTGTGTCGAAGCGGGTGAGCGCAGCATAAAGGCCTTCGTTTCGTTCGATCCGGACGCGGTGCGCAGTCAGGCGTGCCCATTGAAAAACGGTAACGCGAAAGGCCTCTTGGCAGGTGTGCCCGTGGGGATCAAAGACGTCTATGACACGGTCGATCATCCCACCCGTTTTTACTCGCCTATCTATGAGCAAAACCGTCCCTCGCGTGACGCCCATGTCGTTGCGCTGCTGCGCCAGGCCGGGGCCCTCATCATGGGCAAGACCCATACCACCGAATTCGCCTATATGCACACAGGTCCAACCCGCAATCCCCATGATCTTGCCAGAACCCCCGGCAGTTCGAGTGCCGGGTCGGCAGCGGGGATGGCGGCCGGGTTTTTCCCGCTTGCGGTGGGGACTCAGACGGCCGGCTCATTGATCAAACCGGCGGCCTATTGCGGACTGTATGCCTTCAAGCCTTCTTATGGTCTGGTTTCTCTGGAGGGGGTCAAACCGTTAGCGCCGAGCTTTGACACGGTGGGTTGGTATGGCAGGTCTGTTCGCGATCTGGAGGTGATGGCTCAGGTCTTGATACCTGGTTTCCCGCAGCGTGCTCATGAACGCAATTTATGCTCGTTCGGCTTCTGTCGTACGGCGCGTTGGGATCAGGTAGACGAAGACGTCGCCAGATCTCTGGAAGCTGCAGTTGAAGAGCTGCGCTCAGCCGGACATCAGGTGAGCGAGGTGTTGCTGCCGGAGGAGTTTGCGGCGGTCTTTGATGACCATCTGCTGATAAACGATTGCGAGGGCGCCCGATCACTGTCCAAAGAACTGCAAATGCATCCGGACAAACTCAGTGATGAACTGCTAGCCATGATCGAACGCGCCCGTTTGACAACTTGGGAACAAGAGTCAGCGGCAAAGAAGCGTCTGGCCAAGTTGGCCACCGTTTTGGAGCCGATATTCCAGCCTTTCGACGCTGTCCTGGGGGCGAGCTGTGGCATCGTCGCCCCGTTGGGCCTTGAAGCCACCGGACCTTCCGATTTCAGCAAGTTCTGGATGGCGTTTGGCTTGCCGCAAATCAACCTTCCGCTCGTGCGCAATGCCGGGGCGTTACCCGTTGGCCTGCAAATGATTGGAGGGTTTAGAGACGACAGCCATCTGTTGCGTGCTGCGCAAGAGGTTGATTCGGTGCTGCGGGCTAATTGAAGGGGCGCCGTCGTGGAGGTATTTCCGCGACGGCGCCGTGTGACGCGTCAGTGTGAGGAATTTTCAGCGCTGACTTCTTGCTGGCCCGTTACGCCACGGACAACCCGGCCAATGGTCAGGCCCTGTATCAGAATCGACGACAACACCACGATGTAGGTGATGCTTAGCAGCAAGTCGCGCTGCTCGCCCAGTGGCAGCGACAGCGCCAGTGCGACCGAAACCCCACCGCGCAAACCGCCCCAGGTCAGCACCCGGATCGTGCCGCGCGGCACTGTGCGCCAGCGCCGCAGCAGCAGGATTGCCGGGGCCACGGTAAGCAGACGCGACAGCAGAATCGCCACCGCCAGCAAGCTCGCCGCCGCCAGGTGCAGCCAGTTGAATGGCAGCAGCAACAGCTCCATGCCGATCAGCGCAAACAGCAGCGCATTGAGCATGTCGTCGAGCAGTTCCCAGAAGCCGTCGAGGTATTTTCGGGTCATGTCGTTCATCGCCAGATTGCGCCCCAGGTTGCCGATGATCAGGCCGGCAACCACCATCGCAATCGGTGCGGAAACGTGCAGTTCGGAGGCCAGCGCCGAACCACCGATGACCAGCGCAAGGGTCAGCATCACTTCGATCTGGTGCTGCTCGATGCTCTTGATCATCAGGTAAACCAGATAACCGATCAGCCCACCGAACACCACGCCGCCAATGGCTTCGTGGGCGAATAGCATGGCGGTGGCACTGACGGTCGGGGTCTCGCCGAGTTGGGCGATGCCCAGCAACACGGTAAACACCACGACAGCGGTGCCGTCGTTGAACAGCGACTCGCCGACGATGGTGGTTTTCAGCGGTTTCGAGGCGTTGGCTGTACGCAACACGCCGAGCACCGCGATCGGGTCGGTCGGGGAAATCAGCGCGCCGAACAACAGGCAGTAGAGGAAGCTCACGTGCCAGCCGAACAGGGCAAAAATGTAATACGCGAGGCTGCCGATCACCGCCGTGGCGATCAATACACCGAAAGTCGCCAGCAAGCCGATGGGCCAGCGATAGCTGCGCAGATCATTCAGGTTAACGTGCAAGGCACCGGCGAACAGCAGGAACGAGAGCATCCAGTTCATCAGCAGATCGCCAAAATCGATCTGGCCGATCAGTTGCTGTACGCGTTCTTCCAGGCCCGGATAGCCGAGCACGCTCAAGCCTTGCAGCAGCAGGGAAAACAGCAACGCGGTGACCATCACGCCGATGGTCGGCGGCAGACCGATGAAGCGGAAGTTAACGAAGGTGAGGAGGGTGGTGAGGCAGATGAAAGCGGCGACAAGTTCAAGCATCCGGGGTCCTTTGGATGAGGGGTGGGAAGAAAGCGCACCATCGTTGGTGCAGGGGTTTGATGGGCTGGAGGCAACTGAAGACACAGTGGAAATCTGAGCTGAGACCAGGAGCCCACTCATCACAGCCCTCTCCCAAAGGGAGAGGGGGGAAGGGGAGCCGATCTTCAGGCTTTTCAAACTGAGCTCGACTCGCGATTTCAGGTCGGCGTAATTCTACGGAACGGCGCGGTCAGTCCCCTCTCCCTCTGGGAGAGGGTTAGGGTGAGGGCAATGTCTGGCACAACTCGATCAGCCAGACACATTGACCGCAGCAGCCCCGCGACGTTGCAGGTAGATAAACCAAAGCGCCGTCAGCACCGTCAACACACCCACCAGCGCCCCGGTCCACGGTAACTGCGCAAGATCGGCACCGCTCGCCACCACCAACCCGCCAATCCAGGCACCGGCCGCGTTGCCGAGGTTGAAAGCGCTTTGATTCAGGGTCGAGCCGAGGTTCGGCGCTTCATGAGCTTGATCGATAATCAGCAGTTGCAGGATCGGGCACAGCGCGAAGGCGAAAATCCCCCACAGCACCAGCGTGATCGCCGCCGGAATCACCGAGTGACTGGTCTGGGTGAACGCCGCGAGAACCAGCACCACCGCCATTGCCACACCCACCAGCGACGGCAGCAAACGACGGTCGGCCAAACGCCCGCCGAGCATGCTGCCAGCGGTCAGGCCGACGCCGAACAGCAACAGCATCACTGTCACGCCGTGCGGGCTGACGCCGGTGATGTCCTGCAGGATCGGCGCAATGTAAGTGAACACGCTGAACAGGCTGGTCGACGCCAGCACACTCATGCCCAGCGCCAGCAGCACGTTGATCTTGCCCAGCACTTTGAACTCGCTGGCGAGGTTGGCCTTGTCCATCGGGATGTGCTTGGGCAACCACAACCATTGCGCGAGGGCGGCAACAACACCGATCACCGACACCGCCCAGAAGGTCGAGCGCCAACCGGCGTATTGCCCGAGCGCAGTACCCAGCGGCACCCCGAGCACATTGGCCAGGGTCAGACCGGTGAACATCATTGCAATCGCCTGCGCGCGTTTGTTCGGCGCTACCAATCCGGCAGCGACCACCGAGCCGATACCGAAAAACGCGCCGTGGCACAGCGCAGTGACCACGCGGGCGGCCATGAGCGTGGCGTAATTCGGCGCCAGCGCGCAGAGCACGTTGCCGAGGATGAACATCAGCGTCATGCCCAACAGCGTGGCTTTACGCGGCATGTTGGCGGTGCCGATGGCAAGGATTGGCGCACCGAACACCACACCCAGGGCATAACCGGTGATCAGCAGGCCGGCGTGAGGAATGCTTACCGCAAGATCGCGGGCGACGTCGGGCAGCAGGCCCATGATGACGAATTCAGTGGTGCCGATGCCGAATGCGGCAACAGCGAGTGCAAACAAGGCGAGTGGCATGCGCAAGGTCTCTGTCGGTGTAGTCTTGACGCTGTGATCAGGCATACGCAGGCCAACGACCGGTCTCGAAAGAGAGCGGGGCAGGCAGCAATTATTGGAATTAGTCTGTGCGCAATTGAGTGCGGCGTGGTCGCTTGCAGTATAAACAGCTGCTGACACATCGAGAATCAATAATCTGACTATTCGATTATTACTGCAGGGAACAGTGAAAAATAATAAGGAGTAAGACGTGTTGGCGACAGGTTTGGTGTTGGTAGCGGCGCTGCTGCATGCGGCGTGGAATACCCTGATCAAGTTCAGTGCCGAACGGCTGCTGGTGGTGGCGTGCATGGACACCGTGGCGCTGCTGGTTGTCGCCATCGCGTTGCCCTTCGTGAACGTGCCGCCCATGGACATCTGGCCATGGATTCTCGCGTCGGCAGCATTCGAACTGCTCTATCGCTATCTGTTGATTCAGGCCTATCGCGTTGGCGATCTCGGACTGGTCTATCCGTTGATGCGCGGTTTGTCGCCACTGGTGGTGCTGGCACTGACGCTGATCTTTGCCGGTGAAGTGCTCACCACACAGCAGATCTTCGGGATCATGCTGATTCCGTTTGGCATGGCGTGTCTGCTGTGGCAGGGCGGCGGAGGCAAACATTTACCGTGGTCGATGTTGCCGGTGGTTGCGCTGATCGGGCTGTGCATCGGCTGCTACACCTACATCGACGGCCAGGCGCTGCGGCGTTGGTCGCATCCGCTGGATTACCTGGTCTGGGTCACGCTGCTCAGCGCCTGGCCGTTTCCGTTGCTGGCGTGGATCGCCAAACGTCCGGCGTTCATGCAGTTCTGGCGTGAGCAGTGGAAGCTGGGGCTGACGGTCGGGTTTTGCGTATTGTTCAGCTACGCTTTGGTGCTGTGGGCGATGCAGTTGGGCTCGATTGCCGAAGCAGCAGCGTTGCGCGAGATCAGCGTGATTCTGGTGGTGCTGTTCGGTATGCGATACCTCAAAGAACCTTTCGGCAGGTCGCGGCTCTTAGCTTGTGGGCTGGTGCTGATCGGCATACTGGTGATGAAGTTCTGACGGCTCGCGAACTCTATAACTCGAAAAAAGGATGGCGTTATGACGGTGGCTCTTTGGTGTGTGTTGATCGCGATCTTTTTGCCGTACGTGTGCACGATCGTGGCCAAGATTTCCGGCGGCTTCAAGCTTCGGGACAATCACGATCCGCGGGATTTTCTCGACAGCGTTGACGGTGTGGCCAGGCGCGCACATGCCGCGCAGATGAACAGCTTTGAAGTGATGCCAGCGTTTGCCGCTGCGGTGATCGTTGCGCATCTGGTGGGGACGGCACAGTTGGTCACCGTGAATGTGCTGGCGGTGCTGTTTATCACCAGTCGCCTGCTGTACATCATTTGCTATCTGGCGGACTGGGCGATGCTGCGGTCGCTGGTGTGGTTTGTGGGGATGGGGTTGATTGCTTCGTTCTTCTTTGTGTCTGTCTGATCCCTGCTGTTTTTGATGGCCTCGTCGCGGGCAAGCCCGCTCCCACAGGTAGCAACGGTGAGCACAACTTCGGTGTACACCAAATAAGCCTGTGGGAGCGGGCTTGCCCGCGATGGCGATTGATCAGGCAAAGACCTCTCAGGATTTTTTCTTGGGTGCATCCGCCACCTGCGGCACTTGTGGCAACGCTGCACCTTTAGGCCAGAGCATCCAGATCTGCCCCTGCTGTTTCATGTCCCCGGCCAATTGCCCGGCCGCATCACCAGTGCCCCAGAACAGATCTGCGCGAACCTCACCGGCAATCGCACCGCCCGTGTCCTGCGCCGCCACCGGGCGAACCAGCGCCGTGCCATCCGGGCGCGTCGTCGACAACCACAACAGGCTACCCAAAGGAATCACCTTGCGATCCACCGCCGCGCTGTAGCCGGCGGTCAGTGGCACGTTCAGCGAACCGCGCGGGCCTTCGTTGCTGTCCGGATTGCGGGTGAAAAACACATAGCTGGGGTTGCTGCCCAGCAGTTCCGGGATGCGCGACGGATTGGCCTTGGCCCAGTTGCTGATCGCGCCCATCGTTACGTCTTCTTTCTTCAGTTCGCCTTGCTCGACGAGCCAACGGCCAATCGGTCGATACGGGTGGCCGTTCTGGTCGGCGTAGGCAATGCGTAGCTGCTTGCCGTCCTGGGTCTGGATCCGCCCGGACCCCTGGATTTGCAAAAATTGCAGGTTCATCGGATCGGTAAGGTAGGCAACCACTGGCGCGTTCACGCCTTTGCTTTCGATCGTCGCGGCGTCGTCGTAGGGCTTGAGCACCCGGCCTTCAAGTCGACCGCGAAGGCGTTTGCCTTTGAGCTCGGGATAAATGCTGTCGAGCGAGACGATGATCATGTCCTCGGGCACGCCGTACACCGGAACATTCGCCACATCGGTAGGCGTCAGGCTGCCGGGGTACACCGGTTCGTAGTAGCCGGTGATCAAGCCATTGGGATTGTCGTTTTCAGCACGCAGGCCGTAGACATCGAGGTTCTGCTTGAGGAAAGCACGAATCTCGCTGGCGCTTTGCGGCACGTTGGCTGCTGCGGCGCAGGTCGTGCCCCAGACCGCATCGGACTTGAGGCGGGTGCAGGCACTGCGCCACGAGCCGAAACCGGCGACCAGGTCGCTATCGGACACCGCCGGCAGTGCTTCCCACGTCGCGCTGGAATAAGTGGCCAGCGCATGGGTTTTCGGCTTGTCGCTGTCGCCACCGGTACAACCGGCGAGAATCGCCAGCATTGGAAGCGTGGTGATCAGCGGATGACGCCAGGCCTTGAAACGGCTGTTCATGGAGTGATTCCTGTGCCGGTCGCCAGAGTGCTCCATGCGCTCCGGCAACCCGTATTTTTAATAGGGCTATTGGTGTTTGTCGGTGACGCGGGGATACTGGCCGCCGATTTCCGTGACCTGAAGCCACCATGACTCTTAAAAGAATTGCTGTTGTATTGCTGGCCTGTCTGACCCTGTCCGCCTGCGGCGGTGTCGACCCGAATTCTCCGCTGGGCCAACGCAAGACGATCTTCAAGCAGATGCTCAAGACCGGCGAAGAGCTGGGCGGCATGTTGCGTGGACGCATTCCGTTCGACGGGCCGAAGTTTGCCGAAGGTGCGGTGAAGCTCGATACGTTGTCCCGCGAACCGTGGAAACATTTCCCGCAAGTGCGCGAAGAAGATCACACGAGCGCCAAAGACGATGTCTGGCAAAAACAGGCGCGCTTCCAGGAAATGGCCCGCAACCTTGAAGCCGCCACCGGTGAATTGGTGGTCGCCAGCAAGGTCCAGCCGTACACGGCCAGCAACCTGGGGCCTGCGGTGCAGAAGGTTGAAGATGCCTGCAGCGCTTGCCATAAAGAGTTTCGCGATCATTGATACTTGTTGGCTGATCTGACGCCATCGCGGGCAAGCCCGCTCCCACAAATTTCTCTGCTGTACATAAGATATTCCTGTGGGAGCGGGCTTGCCCGCGATGGCGGCCTAATTCACCACCATTTACTTGTCGATCTGGTCCAGCGCGTCCTGCAGCTCTTTACGCGACTCGGCGAGCTTGTTCTTGCGCTTGTCGATCTTCTCCGGATCACCTTTCTTCATGGCCTTGTCGAGGTCGGCCTGGCGCTGACTCACTTCATGCTTGGCCTCGAGGACCTTGTTTTCGCGCTCCTTTTTCAGGCCGGCGTCAGTGCAATGTTCAGTGACTTCACGCAGAGCGGTTTCCAGACCTGCCTGCTGATCGGCGTTGCCGCGGGCTTTGGCCTGCTCGATCTGGTTCACGATGCCCTGCTTCTTGGCTGCGCAGCCTGTCAGGCCGGGAGCGTCCTCGGCAGCCATCACGGGAGCGGCCATGACGCCGCAAAGGGTCAGCAGGGCGAGTGGTGCGAAAAATTTCATAAAAGCTCCATGTGCAAAGGCATTCGGGTCGGGAGGCGCTGCGCTGTTGGAGCGCCTCGGCGACCGTTGGGTTCCCGGTGAGCCGGGATTGCATGTTCAGAAACCGTCGATTCCGGCGGTGCGTAAAATTTCACTCAAGGCTAGCACCTGCGCGTCGCGGAAGAATGCGCTCAATTGCGCTGCGCGCCCGGCGCCGATACCGACTTCCTTCTGCCATTGTTCGGTATCGCGTTGTGCCAGTGCCTGCCACGAGTCGGGGAGATTTGCCCCGCCCGTTGGCGGCATACCCAGCGCCTTGAGCCATTGTGCGAACGGTCGTTGGCGGGCGCTGCGAAAGCTGTGCATCAGGCGCGCGCTGCTGCGCTCGCCGAAGCCGGCAATGTTAGCAAGCTCTGGCTCGTCGAGGGTCAACCAATCCAGCAGGTGTTTCACGCGGCCTGTTTCGAGAAGTTTCTCCCAAGTACCGCGCCCGACATTCTGCATGGCCAGTCCTTGTTTGCCGCTGAGCCAGGTCAGGCGCGAGAGAAACTGGCTTTCGCAGCCGGGCGTCGGCTGCCAGCAACTCAAGGCATGAAAATCCTTGGCGTTCGGGACATTGATTGCTGCGCGCTCGCTGGTGCGCAATACAGCGCTGTCGAGACGCGGAATCGTCAGGCCGGCCAGACTGATTGCCACCTGATCGCCGGGGCGGATATCCAGCGCCTGCCAGCGCTTGAGTGAACTGGCGCTGACCCGTTTGATCTCCCGGTCATCGAGCATGACGGGTATCAGTTCGAGTACCGGCGTGATGCGGCCGGTGCGACCGATCTTGAAATGCACCTTGCGTACTTCGGCCAATGCCTGGGCAAACGGATATTTCCAGGCGATCGCCCAGTAAGGTGCGCGGGCCTGCCAGCGTTCGGCGGGAGGACGCTGACTCTGGCGCAGAACGATGCCGTCAGTGGCAAATGGCAGGGGTGAGCGATACCAGTGCTCGCGCCATTTTTGCGCCTCTGCCAATTGCTGGACGGGATAGCTGTAGGGCACCGTTGTGGCGAAGCCCAGCGCCGCCAGTGTGGATAGCCGCTCAGGCAAATCCGAAGGCCCTTGTGGCCAGTCCCAGATGAATAAGCCGATGCCGGCACCTTCTTCTGTACTCAGGGATTTTCTGCCCATCAAGCCTGCAACGACAGCGCGTGCGTTGACGCTGCCGGCGCGTGCTTGAACATGCTCGTTCAAACGCCAATAGAGTTCGCCTTGCACCAACACATCCAGCGGTTGTTTCAGGCGTTGAGGAATGGCGTCGATGTTGCGCGCCGATGCCGTCCAGTCTTGCCCGTTGACGCCGTCGCCGCGACTGATTGCTTGCTGCAACACCCCGGCGCGATAGATGAGTGTCACGGCGACGCCATCAACTTTGGGTTGTACCCAGACGTCCTTGCGGTTCCTCAGCCATGCCTCCACGGCCTCGGCTTTATGAAGCTTGTCCAGTCCCGTGTGGGCAATGGGGTGCGCAATGGCGCCCGAGGCTGTGCGCAAAGACTCGGGCGCCATTGGTAATTTGAAACACTGCCTCCATTGGTTTAGCCGCAGGCGCGATTGATCGTAGAGTTCGTCGGCAATCAATGCACGGCCTTCACGGTGGTAGGCGTCGTCCCATTGGTCGATCTGTTTTTGCAGGGTGGTGATTTCGCGCTGGGCCTGGGTGAGGGCCCAGTTCGGACATTGAGACGCGTAGCCCGTCAGGTACATGAGGTTCAGCAAAACAAACAAAAACAAACGCATCGTGAGCGTCCTTGCTCATGGGGGTTCCTCAAGGCTAGTCAGGATTTTGAGCACGGTGGGGCGGGTGTTTTGCGGGGTGTTTCCATTTGAAATTGATGTCGGCTGTGCGGGCCTCTTCGCGAGCAAGGTCTGGGTCAGGCATAAAAAAACCCCGCACGGCGCAAACCGTGCGGGGTTTTTCATGCAGCCAGGGAATTACAGGCCGGCAGCAGAACGCAGTGCGTCGGCGCGGTCGGTTTTTTCCCAGGTGAATGTGGTGAAGGTGTCTTCGCCAACAGTCTTGGTTTCTGGCGTGCGACCGAAGTGGCCGTAGGCTGCAGTTTCCTGGTACATCGGGTGCAGCAGGTCGAGCATGGTGGTGATCGCGTATGGACGCAGGTCGAACACGTCACGCACCAGTTTGACGATTTTGTCGTCGCTGATCTTGCCGGTGCCGAAGGTGTTCAGCGAGATCGAGGTAGGCTGGGCCACACCGATCGCGTAGGAAACCTGAATCTCGCAACGCTCGGCCAGGCCGGCAGCGACGATGTTTTTAGCCACATAACGGCCCGCGTAGGCAGCCGAACGGTCAACCTTCGATGGATCCTTGCCGGAGAACGCACCGCCGCCATGACGGGCCATGCCGCCGTAGCTGTCGACGATGATCTTGCGACCGGTCAGACCGCAGTCGCCAACCGGGCCGCCGATGATGAACTGGCCAGTCGGGTTGATGTGGAACTGGGTGTCTTTGGTCAGCAATTCGGCAGGCAGCACGTGCTTGACGATCAGCTCCATCACGCCTTCGCGCAGGTCTTTGTACGACACGTCAGGGTTGTGCTGGGTCGACAGAACGACAGCGTCGATACCGACAACCTTGCCGCCTTCGTAACGGCAGGTCACTTGCGACTTGGCGTCCGGGCGCAGCCAAGGCAGCAGACCCGATTTACGGGCTTCGGCCTGGCGCTGAACAAGCTGGTGCGAGAAGGTGATCGGGGCTGGCATCAAAACGTCGGTTTCGTTGCTGGCGTAGCCGAACATCAGGCCCTGGTCGCCGGCACCCTGATCTTCAGGCTTGGCACGGTCAACACCCTGGTTGATGTCTGGGGACTGCTTGCCGATGATGTTCATCACGCCGCAAGTTGCGCCGTCGAAGCCGACATCGGAGCTGTTGTAGCCGATGTCCAGAATGACGTTACGCACGATTTCTTCCAGATCGACCCAGGCCGACGTGGTCACTTCACCGGCGATGATTGCAACGCCGGTCTTTACCAGAGTCTCGCACGCCACACGGGCGAACTTGTCTTCAGCAATAATGGCGTCCAGCACCGCATCGGAAATCTGGTCGGCGATTTTGTCCGGGTGCCCTTCGGACACGGACTCGGAGGTGAAGAGGGAGTATTCGCTCATCTCGATTTTTTCCTGAATTTACCGATGGTGAGTGTCGCCAGCCGGTCGCTGAAAGTGGCGGACCTGGATCTGGAAACCATTACGTAAGCCTACATAGAGGCTTTCCCCGGGAACGAGTCCCGCAGCGGTGGCCCAACGGGCCAAATCGTCCTGTTCAAACCCCAACCACAGATCACCGCAGGCCTCCCTGGCCCAACTCTGGTTGTGGCTACATAACTCTGTCACGAGCAGGCTACCGCCCGGTTGCAGCAAGTCGGCCATGTGCTTGAGCGCTTCGGCCGGCGCGGCGAAATGGTGCAACACCATGTTCAACACCACGCAATCGGCCTGAAGGCTGGTGCCGTTCAATGCATCGGCCAATTGCAGGCTGACGTTAGCCAGTTGTTCACGAACGCATACCTGACGCGCAAGTTCGAGCATCGCCGGGCTGTTGTCCAGCGCGGTGACGGTGCTGAAACGACGCGCCAGTTCCGGCAGGAAAGCGCCATCACCGGGGCCGACTTCAATGGCCGTGGCAGCACCATCGAAATTCAGTTTGTCGAGCAGCGCCAGCACGCTTTCGCGGTACTGCGGCAGGCCTGCGATCAAGTCTTGCTGGGCGCGAAATTTCTCAGCTACCCGGGCGAAAAAGTCCTGGCTGGCCGCAGCCCGTTGCCCGTGAACCTGAGTGATTCGTGCTTGAACGTCGTCAGGCAGCACCAGGTTGTCGACTTCTTCTAACAATGCGGCGTGCAACTTGCCACCCAGCAATTCGGTGTGGGGCAGGGCGCGGCGATAGAAAATCGCGTTGCCTTCGCGGCGGGTGGCCACCAGATCGGCTTGCGCCAATACCTTAAGGTGATGACTCATGCCGGACTGACCGATGCCGAAAATTTGTGCCAGCTCCAGTACACCGAACGAATCGTTGGCCAGCGCGCGCAATACATTCAGGCGCAGCGGATCGCCGCCGGCCTTGCACAGGGCCGCCAGCTCGTCGCAATCGTCATGGCGAATGGAAGGCACGCGTAAGTTCATAGGGTGGGCAGTCTAGTGACGGCCTCAAAGCACCGCAAGGCCAATATCAAAAAGTTTTGATATTGCTCGATAGATGGCACTTCTCACGGGATGGTTAACTCTACAAACGAATAGCGGAAAGGTTTCACCTGCCTAATCCGCTGCTATCCATTGGAAAAACGCTGCCGGATGACTATCTGTCATTGCCCCGAGGCGCTCCGGTGAGGGAAAATGCCCTCCTTTTTTCCGTTTCAATCTATTCACACCCAGGAGATCAGCGATGCCTAGCCGTCGTGAGCGTGCCAACGCCATTCGTGCCCTCAGCATGGATGCCGTGCAAAAAGCCAACAGCGGCCATCCCGGTGCACCTATGGGTATGGCAGATATCGCCGAAGTGCTTTGGCGCGACTACCTCAAGCACAACCCGAGCAATCCATCCTTCGCCGACCGTGACCGCTTCGTGCTGTCCAACGGCCATGGCTCGATGTTGATCTATTCGCTGCTGCACCTGACCGGTTACGACCTGTCGATCGAAGACCTCAAGCAGTTCCGTCAACTGCACAGCCGTACCCCGGGTCACCCGGAATTCGGTTACACCCCAGGCGTCGAGACCACCACTGGCCCGTTGGGTCAGGGCCTGGCCAACGCTGTCGGCTTCGCCCTGGCAGAAAAAGTCCTGGCGGCGCAGTTCAACCGTCCGAGCCACAACATCGTTGACCACCACACCTATGTGTTCCTGGGTGATGGCTGCATGATGGAAGGCATTTCCCACGAAGTCGCTTCCCTGGCCGGTACGTTGAGTCTGGGCAAGCTGATCGCCTTCTACGATGACAACGGCATTTCCATCGACGGCGAAGTCGAAGGCTGGTTCACCGATGACACGCCGAAGCGTTTCGAAGCCTACAACTGGCAGGTGATCCGCAACGTTGACGGTCACGACCCGGAAGAGATCAAGACTGCCATCGAAACCGCTCGCAAGAGCGCGCAGCCGACGCTGATCTGCTGCAAGACCACCATCGGTTTCGGTTCGCCGAACAAGCAAGGCAAAGAAGATTGCCACGGCGCCCCACTGGGTGACGCGGAAATCGCTCTGACCCGTCAGGCGCTGAACTGGAACCACGGCCCGTTCGAGATCCCGGCCGACATCTATGCCGAGTGGGATGCCAAAGAATCCGGCCGCGCTGTAGAAGCCGAGTGGGATCAGCGTTTCGCTGCTTACTCCGCTGCATTCCCGACCGAAGCCAATGAACTGATCCGTCGTCTGAGCGGTGAACTGCCAGCAGACTTCTCCGAAAAAGCCTCGGCTTACATCGCTGAAGTCGCTGCCAAAGGCGAAACCATCGCCAGCCGTAAAGCCAGCCAGAACACCCTGAACGCGTTCGGCCCGCTGCTGCCGGAACTGCTCGGCGGTTCGGCTGACCTGGCCGGTTCCAACCTGACCCTGTGGAAAGGTTGCAAGGGCGTCAGCGCTGAAGATGCCAGCGGCAACTACATGTATTACGGCGTGCGCGAGTTCGGCATGACCGCGATCATGAACGGCGTCACCCTGCACGGCGGCCTGGTGCCTTACGGCGCGACCTTCCTGATGTTCATGGAGTACGCTCGCAACGCTGTGCGCATGTCGGCGCTGATGAAGAAGCAAGTGATCCACGTCTACACCCACGACTCCATCGGTCTGGGCGAAGACGGCCCGACGCACCAGCCGATCGAGCAGCTGACCAGCCTGCGCACTACGCCGAACCTCGACACCTGGCGTCCAGCCGATGCCGTTGAATCGGCTGTGGCCTGGAAAAACGCTCTGGAGCGCAAGGACGGTCCATCGGCGCTGATCTTCTCGCGTCAGAACCTGCAGCACCAAACCCGTGATGCTGGCCAGATCGCCGACATCAGCCGCGGTGGCTACGTGCTGAAGGACTGCGCAGGCGAGCCTGAGCTGATCCTGATTGCGACCGGTTCGGAAGTCGGCCTGGCTGTTCAGGCCTTCGACAAACTGACCGAGCAGGGCCGCAAGGTGCGCGTGGTTTCGATGCCTTGCACCAGCGTGTTCGATGCTCAGGATGCGGGCTACAAGCAAGCCGTCCTGCCGTTGCAGGTCAGCGCGCGTATCGCGATCGAAGCGGCTCACGCCGACTTCTGGTTCAAGTACGTGGGTCTGGAAGGTCGCGTGATCGGCATGACCACTTACGGTGAATCGGCGCCTGCGCCAGCACTGTTCGAGGAATTCGGTTTCACCCTGGAAAACATTCTGGGGCAGGCTGAAGAACTGCTGGAAGACTAAGGCGCAGCGCGGTGATCTAACGGTCACCGCAGTTCCATGTGGGAGCTGGCTTGCCAGCGATAGCGTCCGTTCAGTCAGCATTTATGTTGATGCGAATGGCCCTATCGCTGGCAAGCCAGCTCCCACAAGGGTTGTGTTGCAACAAACATTACGTCTGCCTGCGTACTATCGAGAACCCCATGCCTCAACCGCGTCCTTACAAAGTTGCACTCAACGGCTACGGCCGGATTGGTCGTTGCGTCTTGCGTGCGTTGTTTGAGCGAGGCGAGAAAGCCGGGTTTGAAATTGTCGCGATCAACGATCTGGCCGACATGGCCAGCATCGAATACCTGACACGCTTCGACTCTACCCATGGCCGGTTCCCCGGCGAAGTGCGGGTCGAGGGCGATTGTCTGCATATTAATGGCAACTGCGTGAAGGTCCTGCGCAGTGCCACCCCCGAAGGCATCGATTGGGCGTCGCTGGACGTCGATCTGGTGCTCGAATGCTCCGGCGCCTACAACACCCGTGAAGACGGCCAGCGTTTCCTGAACGCCGGCGCGCCGCGCGTGCTGTTCTCGCAGCCGATGGCCAGCGAGGCGGATGTCGACGCCACCATCGTTTACGGCGTCAATCAGGACTGCCTGACCGGCGACGAATTGCTGGTGTCCAACGCCTCCTGCACCACCAACTGCGGCGTGCCGCTGTTGCGCCTGCTCGACAAGGCGATCGGCCTTGATTACGTGTCGATCACCACGATTCACTCGGCGATGAACGATCAGCCGGTCATCGACGCCTATCACCACGAAGACCTGCGCCGCACCCGTTCGGCGTTCCAGTCGGTGATCCCGGTGTCCACTGGTCTGGCGCGCGGTATCGAGCGCCTGCTGCCGGAACTTGCCGGCCGAATTCAAGCCAAAGCCGTACGCGTGCCGACGGTCAACGTGTCGTGCCTCGACATCACGATGCAGACCGCCACGGCGACCGACGCTACTGAGGTCAACCGGATCCTGCGTGAAGCCGCCACCAGCGGCCCGCTCAAGGGACTTTTGGCCTACACCGAATTGCCTCACGCCAGTTGTGATTTCAACCACGACCCACATTCGGCCATCGTCGATGCCAGTCAGACCCGCGTTTCCGGCCCACGGCTGGTGAACATCCTGGCCTGGTTCGACAACGAGTGGGGTTTTGCCAACCGAATGCTGGACGTTGCAGAACACTATCTGCAGACAGCAACTTCAAAAAAACCGTAGGAAGTGCGACCCATGACCGTGTTGAAGATGTCCGACCTCGATCTGCAAGGTAAGCGCGTGTTGATCCGCGAAGACCTCAACGTCCCAGTCAAGGACGGTGTTGTCACCAGCGATGCGCGAATCCTGGCTTCGCTGCCGACCATCAAGCTGGCCCTGGAAAAAGGTGCCGCCGTCATGGTGTGCTCGCACCTTGGCCGTCCGACCGAAGGCGAGTTCTCCGCCGAGAACAGTCTCAAGCCAGTCGCTGACTACCTGAGCAAGGCTCTCGGCCGTGAAGTGCCGCTGGTAGCCGATTACCTGGGCGGCGTTGACGTCAAGGCCGGCGACATCGTGCTGTTCGAAAACGTGCGCTTCAACAAGGGCGAGAAAAAGAACGCTGACGAACTGGCTCAGCAATACGCCGCCCTGTGCGACGTGTTCGTGATGGATGCGTTCGGCACCGCTCACCGCGCCGAGGGTTCGACCCACGGCGTGGCCAAATTTGCCAAAGTCGCCGCCGCTGGCCCACTGCTGGCCGCCGAGCTGGATGCACTGGGCAAGGCGCTCGGCGCGCCTGCGCAACCAATGGCCGCCATCGTTGCCGGCTCCAAGGTCTCGACCAAACTCGACGTGCTGAACAGCCTGAGCCAGATCTGCGATCAACTGATCGTCGGTGGCGGCATCGCTAACACCTTCCTTGCCGCTGCCGGTCATCCGGTTGGCAAATCGCTGTACGAGCCGGATCTGCTCGACACCGCGCGCGCCATCGCCGCCAAGGTCAGCGTGCCGCTGCCCGTTGATGTTGTGGTTGCCAAGGAGTTCGCCGAGTCCGCTGAAGCCACCGTCAAGCTCATCGCTGACGTTGCCGCTGACGACATGATTCTGGACATCGGCCCGCAAACCGCAGCCAACTTCGCTGAACTGCTGAAATCATCGAAAACCATTCTGTGGAACGGTCCGGTCGGCGTGTTCGAGTTCGATCAGTTCGGCAACGGCACCAAAGTGCTGGCTCAGGCCATCGCCGACAGCGATGCGTTCTCGATTGCCGGCGGTGGCGACACCCTGGCGGCCATTGATAAATATGGCGTGGCTGAAAAGATCTCCTACATTTCCACCGGTGGCGGCGCGTTCCTCGAATTCGTCGAAGGCAAAGTGCTGCCAGCCGTTGAAGTCCTGGAAAGCCGGGCCAAGGCCTGAGGCCGCCCGTTTGGCCAGGCAAAGGAGTGTTCACATGGTCAAGTCGTTAGCATTGTTGTTGCTGACCGGTACGCTGGCGGCCTGCGGGAGCAACCCGAAGGCCGAGCCTACGCCTGCGCCAGACGCGGTGCAGAAAGGCTGTTATCAGGCCGACTGGCAGGCCGAGACCAACCCGGTGCTGAACAAGCGTTCCGGGCCGGACGGTCTGGACAAATACGAGACGCAAACCCCGGCCAAGGAACATGGTTGTCCTTGACGGGTCTGACTCTTTAACTCAGGACTGGCGGCGTGCGTCGTCAGTCGAGGAACACGGATGAAAGGCTTGATCGCCATTGCGGCATTGGCATTGTTGGGCGGTTGCGCGCAGTTGAACCTGTTTCAGTCGTCCGCCCCTGCGGATGACTGGACCACCTGGACCTGCGACAGCCAGGCCAAAGTGCTCTGGCGTTATGCCGATGCCGGCCAGAAGGAAGTCGACGTTCGACTGGGCGGCGGTGATCAGGTCTATCGCCTGAAAGAAGAGCCGGGCGCCTCGGGCGCGCTGTACAGCGATGGCATGCTGGCGTTTCACGTCAAGGGTGAGGAAGGCTTGGTGTATTGGGTCGCCACCAATGACCTGATCGGCCGCGGCTGCAAAGCCGACTAGTGGCTCGCTCCCACAAGGACTGTGCAGGTTTCCGAAATTTGCTTTATCGAATCACCAGGCCGGGCCTCAACCCCCGATCTGCAATCACTTGAATAGCCGCCGCCGCTCCGGCAGGCTGGCACGATTAACGACCCAAACCGGGAGAGACACACACAATGGCACTTATCAGCATGCGCCAGATGTTGGACCACGCAGCCGAGTTCGGCTACGGCGTTCCAGCCTTCAACGTCAACAACCTTGAGCAGATGCGCGCCATCATGGAAGCCGCTGACAAGACTGACTCCCCGGTGATCGTCCAGGCTTCGGCCGGCGCCCGTAAATACGCTGGCGCGCCATTCCTGCGTCACCTGATCCTGGCCGCGATCGAAGAATTCCCGCACATCCCGGTGTGCATGCACCAGGACCACGGCACCAGCCCTGACGTCTGCCAGCGCTCGATTCAGCTGGGCTTCAGCTCGGTGATGATGGACGGCTCCCTCGGCGAAGACGGCAAGACCCCGACCGACTACGACTACAACGTCCGCGTCACTCAGCAGACCGTAGCCATGGCTCACGCCTGCGGCGTGTCGGTTGAAGGCGAGCTGGGCTGCCTGGGTTCCCTGGAAACCGGTATGGCCGGTGAAGAAGACGGCATCGGCGCCGAAGGCGTTCTGGATCACAGCCAAATGCTGACCGACCCGGAAGAAGCCGCTGACTTCGTCAAACGCACTCAGGTCGACGCATTGGCCATCGCCATCGGCACCAGCCACGGCGCCTACAAGTTCACCAAGCCACCGACCGGCGACGTGCTGGCCATCGACCGCATCAAGGAAATCCACAAACGCATCCCGAACACCCACCTGGTGATGCACGGTTCCTCGTCGGTGCCACAAGAGTGGCTGGCGATCATCAACCAGTACGGCGGCGACATCAAAGAAACCTACGGCGTACCGGTTGAAGAAATCGTCGAAGGCATCAAGTACGGCGTGCGCAAGGTCAACATCGATACCGACCTGCGCCTGGCATCCACCGGCGCAATGCGTCGCCTGATGGCCACCAACCCGAGCGAATTCGACCCACGTAAATTCTTCGGCGCCACCGTGACTGCAATGCGCGACGTATGTATCGCTCGTTATGAAGCCTTCGGTACTGCGGGCAATGCTTCGAAGATCAAGCCGATCTCGCTGGAAGCGATGTATCAGCGTTATCTGAAGGGTGAGTTGAACGCCAAGGTTAACTAAGCCTTAGCGTTAAACCATTGAATCAAGAAACCCGCCGAGAGGCGGGTTTTTTGTGGGTGACTATTCCTTCAACTCAACATGATCCAGCGCTTGATTCACCGCCAGTTCACCGAGCATGACGACTTGCGCAATGCCCAGCGCGGTCTTGCGGTGCGAGGTATCGAGCATCGCGGCGAAGTTGTTGAGCATTTCGCTCGCTGAACCCAAGGTTTCGCTGGCGTTGGCCAGCAGGGACTCGGTGTTGTACTTCGGGTTGGCGAGGTACATGGGTTCGGGGTTGTTGGTGCTCGCCATTATGTGGGCGGCGGGATTGAGGTAGTGGTCGAGGGCGCGTTCGGCGGCGTCGTTGAGTTTTTTTGAGTCGGGGGATTCGTACGGGGAGGCCGGGTCGGTGACCGGCGGGTGTGGCGTTGATTTGGTCATATTTCGTCTCCGGTAAATGGAGCCGACACCGGATCGCTACTAAACGAAGGGGTGGCAGCTGAACGCAGGTTAGTAGACCGGGGAGACGCGACCGGCGCACCCGAAGGCGCCCTGCGAACAGCTACCATCAAGCGCGGGATACTCCCGACTGAATGGTGCCAATGCGCATCGCGTGACCACGGGCTACTAAACCCGATCACTGGAAATCAGTGACGCGAATCAAGTTACCGATGGCCCTCCAGGCGCACAAGCCGGCGGATTCTGGCGTACCCGTAGGCAACGACGCAAGCTGTTGTAGGCTTCGGGAAGTAACCGCCGACCAATCTAAACAACCCTGTTTAAATGTAGGAGCTGCCGAAGGCTGCGATCTTTTGATTTGTCTTTCTAGCATCAAAAACAAGATCAAAAGATCGTCCGATCGCGGCCCAAGCCTTCGGCAGCTCCTACAGGAGAACGCGGTTTATTTGTCGTGATCGATATCGAGTTTGCTGAAGGTCACCTGCCCACCTTCGCTGGTGTAGCCGGTGTTGTCCTGCACATACACCCCGGCCTTGAAATACAGCGGCTTGTTGCGCCACGTCGCGCTGATCTGTGAATCCCACTGATAACCCGCTGCACTCACGCCCAACGCGCCGCCGGGGCTGAGGTGGATGAGGTAGTTGAATTCGCGATCCAGTTTGATGCCGGTGGCGAGGGTGATGACGCGGCTTTCGTCGTCATCGGGGCGCATGCGGACTTTGATTACAAGGTTGCCGGTTTCGGTTTTAGTCTTGTATTGGTACTCGAGCTTGAGCATTGGCTTCTGGCTTTCATAAGCATGAATCTGGCCGATGACGATTTTGCCGGAGCTTGGCACTTTGTTCACCGTAACGGTCGCGCGTAGCAGGTTGTCGGCGTCCGGGTAATACCAGTTTCGCAGGGTGCCGTTGCTGTAGGTCTCCCGCAGTTCAGTACGCGGGTAGATGGCGTTTTCGGTTTTTGACCCGGTGACCGGTGACCAGAAGAACAGGGTGCCGGTGTCGGAATGGAAGTATTGATCCTTGAAGCCTTTCACCAGTTTGGAGGTTTCGACGGTATATGGCGGGCTGCCAACGGGAACGCTGAGGTTCCAGGTTGCGAGATCGATCATGTCGGTTCTTCCACTCAAGTTTCGCTGCACGCACGTGCCAGATGCTCTAGGCCGTGCGTTTTGGGGCGGCCTTTATAAGCGTAGAGGGAAAATTTGTTAACGGCCGTCCGGCGGACGGTTGACGTCAACATCCTGTCGAAATGCCACCTTTCCCGGTTTCAGGGGACTTCCAGCGTGACCGTTAGTCGGCTAAACCTGCCATTCGTTAAATGATGGCCTGATGACAGCTACTGCTTTTGTGGATCCAAGACTAGAGTGAAGGCGCAGTATGTGTGCGGTTTTTACCGGAAACGACCTGATGTCCCGACAAGAGAAGCAGCATGGAATGCGCGCAACCCCCGCCAAGTGAAGGCAGCTCCGTCCTGTTGATCGTAGATGACTACCCTGAAAACCTGATCAGCATGCACGCGTTGCTGCAGCGTCAGGATTGGCACGTCATGACCGCCGCCTCCGGGTTCGAGGCGCTCAATATTCTCCTCGAACACGACGTCGATCTGGTCCTGCTGGATGTGCAGATGCCGGGCATGGACGGTTTTGAAGTCGCGCGGCTGATGCGCGGCAGCCAGCGCACGCGCCTCACGCCAATCATCTTCCTCACCGCCAACGAGCAATCCCAGGATGCCGTGATCAAGGGCTATGCCAGTGGTGCGGTGGATTACCTGTTTAAACCCTTCGACCCGCAGATCCTCAAGCCCAAGGTGCAAGCACTGCTGGAGCACCAGCGCAATCGCCGCGCCTTGCAGCAACTGACTCACGATCTGGAGGTGGCGCGGGCTTTTAATGCCTCGGTGCTGGATAACGCTGCCGAAGGCATTTTGGTGCTGTGCGAGGACGGCTTGATCCGCTTTGCCAATCCGGCGATTTCACGGCTGCTCAATGCGCCAGTGAAAGAACTGGAGGGTAAGGAGTTTCTTGATTACCTGCAGAAACCACACATCCCGTTGTGGGCCGATTCCGAATTCAAAAGCAGTTACCAGCGCGGAGAAACCTTGCGTCTGCGCGACGCTTTGCTGCGTACCGCGCCCGGACAGCAAGTGCCGGTGGCGCTGTCCTGCGCGCCGTTACCTGCCGAGCAACATGCGATGGTGGTGACGGTACTCGACATGTCGGTGGTGCGTCATTTGCACCAGCAACTTGAATATCAGGCAGTCACTGATCCGCTGACCGGGTTGCTCAATCGTCGCGGCTTTTATCAAACCGTCGAAAACCTGCTGCTGCGCGGCGAACGCAGCGACGGCAGTTGGGTGCTGCTTTATCTGGATCTCGACGGCTTTAAACGCGTCAACGATTCCCTCGGTCACGACGCCGGCGACCGCGTGTTGCGCTGGGTCTCTGAACAGTTGAAGGCGTGTTTGCGGCCGTTCGATATTCTTGCGCGCATGGGCGGTGATGAATTTACTGCGCTGCTGGATCTGGAGTTCCCCGAGCAGGCGGCGAAGATTGCCGAGAAGCTGATCGAACGGGTCTCGATCTGTCAGCAACTTGAAGGGATGGATATTGCCCTCGGCGCCAGTATCGGCATCGCCACTTTTCCGGACTGCGGATCGAACCTCGACGGATTGCTGCGCGCCTCGGACATTGCCATGTACGAAGCCAAACGCGCCGGGCGTCAGCAATATCGTTTCTATGATCATGAAATGAACGGCCGTGCGCGCTCGCGGTTGATGCTTGAAGAAAGTGTGCGCACGGCCATCGAAAACCGTGATTTCAATCTGGTCTATCAACCGCAGGTGGCGATTGATAGCGGCCAGATCCGTGGTTTCGAGGCACTGCTGCGTTGGCAGCACCCAAGCGTGGGTGATGTGCCGCCGGGGTTGTTCCTGCCGTTGCTGGAGGAGGCGCGGCTGATCAGTCGCCTCGGCAGCTGGATTTATCACCGTGGCGCTGGGCAGCGAAAGGCTTGGGAAACCTTGTTTGCCGAAGACCTGGTGCTCGGCGTTAGCTTGAGCAACACCCAGTTCAGCCTGCCTAATCTGGTCACCGAATTGCGTCAGGTCATGGAGCGGCATGCCTTGCAGCCACGGCAACTGGAGGTCGAGGTCACCGAGGAGGCCTTGATGCAAAACCCCGACGAGACACGCAAGCAGCTGCGCTTGCTGCGCAATCTCGGGGTGCGGGTGGCGCTCGACGATTTCGGCTCCGGACCATGTTCGCTGACGCATTTGCGTGACCTGGAACTGGACACACTCAAGCTCGATCGCCATCTGATCGCTCGATTGCCGGACTCCAAAAAGGATGCGTACCTGGTGAGCACGGTGATCAATCTGTGCAAGCACTACGGTTTGCTTGTGATTGCCGAGGGTGTCGAGACCATCGAGCAATATCAATGGCTGCAAGCCCACGGCTGCGAGTACGTACAGGGCTTTCTCGTGGCGCGTCCGATGATTGCCGAAGACGCCGCCAGCTTTGCCGAGCCTTTCGACTGGAGCGCGTTGCCCGGCTGAATTCGCTACACTGGCGCACCTTTTTCGAACCGTGTCGCCCGTCCATGATTGTGTTGAAGTACCTCCAGGCCTATCCCGCGCAACTCCAGGATCAGGTGCGCCAATTGATCGCCGACGGGCGTCTGGGTGAATACCTGGACCAGCGTTATGCGGGGCGCCACGACGTGCAAAGCGACAAGGCGCTGTACAGCTACGCGCTGGACCTGAAACAGGAATACCTGCGCAACGCCCCGGCCATCGACAAAGTGCTGTTCGACAACCGCCTCGACCTGACCCACCGTGCTCTCGGGTTGCACACCACGGTTTCGCGTGTTCAGGGTGGCAAACTCAAGGCCAAGAAAGAGATTCGTATCGCCTCGCTGTTCAAGGACGCTGCGCCGGACTTTCTGAAAATGATCGTCGTGCATGAACTGGCGCATTTCAAAGAGTCGGATCACAACAAGGCGTTTTATAAATTGTGCGAACACATGCTGCCGGGTTATCACCAGGTCGAGTTTGATCTGCGGGTGTATCTGACCTGGCGAGATATGCAATAACAACAGTCGCAACCAGGAAGGTGTGGATGGACGTCAGCAAGACCAAAAGCAGTTTCTATCGACGCTTGTACGTCGCGTACCTGATCGACAGCGGTCTGGCCCCAAGCGTGCCGGCGCTGACCGAAGTGACCGGCATGCCCCGGCGCACGGCGCAGGACACGATCGCCGCGCTGGCGGATCTGGATATCATTTGCGAGTTCGAGCAGGAAGAGGGCGCCCGCAACCATGCCGGGCGTTACCGGATTCGTGAGTGGGGGGCGATTGATCGGGGGTGGATCGAGCGTAATTTGCGGCAGATCAAGGCTGTGCTTGAGTATCCCTGAATGCCCTCACCCCAGCCCTCTCCCGGAGGGAGAGGGGGCCGATTGGGGGATATTTGAGAGTTACACCGACGTGAACGAGCGCCGTTGAATCCATAATCGACACTGTTTTTTCAGGTCGGCGTCTGGCTTCAGACACCACGGTCAGTCCCCTCTCCCTCTGGGAGAGGGCTAGGGTGAGGGGCTCTTCAGGAACGACGCATCCCGATATGCGGAATGTCGTCCTCCAGATATTCCTCACCCGCCACTACGAAACCGTACTTGCCGTAATACCCCTGCAAATGCGCCTGCGCCGACAGATAGATCGGCACCTGCGGCCAGTGTTTCTCGGCCTGCTTCAGCGCCTGCTCCATCATTTCGTGGCCCACCCCTTGGCCTCGGGCTTGCGGCGCGGTGATCACGCGGCCAATCACCACGTCGCCACCCTGAGATTGCGGATCGAGCAAACGCAGATAAGCCTTCAACTGATCATCCTCCCAACCCATCAGGTGATAGGTGTCGCCCTCCAGATCCTGGCCGTCGAGGTCGGGGTAGGCGCATTTCTGTTCAACCACGAACACTTCTGACCGCAGCTTTAACAGCGCGTACAGCTGCTCTTTGCCCAGATCGCTGTGATGTTTGCAGACCCACTCGATTGTCATTTTCCGATTCCTTGAATACGTCGTCCGATACTAAGCGCACCGGTCGCAGATGTCTGTATGGCGTAAGAGTCTGTGACAAAGGTCAAAATGCCATCATTCCTTTCGCGCAGCACGGGCGTCTTTGTGTAATCTGCGGGTGAGCCCTGTGCACTGGCTCCCTTGAGCTAATGTTAGTGCCTGGGTTTTGCCGGTAAGGGGCCTTGGGGTTTTGACTGAAAACATGCAGGGCTCCGGCCCGCTAAGGATTTTCAAGCATGCCGCGTTTGCATCAAGCCTTTGCTTTGATCGGATTACTCTTGCTGGCTCAGACCGCAGCGGCGCAGAAGTTGCGGCTGGTGTTTGATATCTGGCCACCCTTTACCGATGACACACTGGTCAACGGCGGCCTGGCCACCGACATCGTCACCACCGCGCTGGCCCGGGCCGGGTTTGCCAGCGGGTATCAGCAAGTGCCTTGGGCACGGGCGCTGCTCGGCGTTGGCGAAGGGCGTTACGACATACTGGTCAATGCCTGGTACAACGAGGACCGGACGAAACTGGGGCAGTTTTCCGGTGAGTATCTGGTCAACCGCATCCGCTTTCTCAAGCGCAAGGACACGCCACTCGAATACAACAATCTGCAGCAACTGCACACGTATCCCATAGCGGTGGTGCGCGGTTACGCCTACTCGCCACCCTTTGATGCCGACACGGCGTTACAGAAAGTCCCTGTGCATAACTTTGCCATGGGCGTGCGCATGCTGGCGGCGGATCGGGTCAAGCTGACGCTGGAGGATGAATATGTCGCGCGCTATTACCTGGCGCGGGAATCATCGAAGGTACGCAGTGCGGTGGAGTTTTTGCCCAAGCCGTTGAGCGAGAACAGCCTGCACATATTGGTGAGTCTGAAGAATCCGCAGCATGCGCAGATTGTCGCGGGGTTTGATCGGGCTATTGCGGCGATGAAGGCGGATGGCAGTTATGACAAGTTGCTTCGCCAGCATGGGATGTAGATTTCTGATCCCGGAGTTGTGTTGTTGCTGAGGGCTTCATCGCTGGCAAGCCAGCTCCCACATTGGGTCGGGTTGATTCACAAAATTGTGCTTCACCAAAGAAGCCTGTGGGAGCTGGCTTGCCAGCGATGGGGCCAGTCGGGCCAACTCAAGCTTCAGAGGTGTCCTTGATCAAATGCGCCGCCAACGTCCGCAGCGGCCCCAACTGTCGGCAGATCAGCGCCAGTTGCGTCTGCACCAGTCGCTGCCCTTCATCGATTTCATCCGGCATCTGCTCCAGCTCATTGGCCAGCGCTTCTTCTTCGTCACTTTGAATCGCAATCGGTTGTTTGCTCGCCAGGCCTTGGGCGATTTCATCGATGCTCGCCGCCAGTTTCACCCCGGCGCCTTCGATCAACTGCTCGCGCACATCGGCGGGCAATTGGGTTTCGCGGTGCGCTCCCAGCCCTGACAGATAACTCAGCAAGGTGTGCGACAGCACCAGAAAGCGGAAACCGACGTCCGCTTCCTTACGAAAATGCCCAGGCTCCATGAGCATGTTCGCCAGCGTCGTCGACAGCGCTGCATCAGCGTTGTGCGCGTTGCGTCGGGCCAGGCGATAGGCGAGGTCGTCACGCTTGCCGGCGGCGTATTGCTGCATGATCTGGCGCAGGTAGATGCTGTTGCAGGTCAGGGTGTTGGCCAGCACTTTGTTCAGGCGACGGCCTTGCCAGTCGGGCAGGAACAGGAACACCGTCAGACCGGCGATCAGACTGCCGAGCAAGGTATCGAACAGCCGTGGCAGGAACAGCCCGTAACCGTCGCCGACCTGATTGAAGCAGAACAGCACCATGATGGTGATCGCGGCGGTCGCCAGGGTGTAGCGAGTGGTGCGGTTGGTAAAGAACACCACCCCGGCGGCGATGGCGAAGCACGACTGCACCAGCGGACTTGGGAACAGATCGAACAACGCCCACGCCACGGTCAGGCCGATGGCGGTACCGAGAATCCGCTGGCCGAGTTTACGCCGCGTCGCGCCGTAGTTTGGCTGGCAGACGAACAGCGTGGTGAGGATGATCCAGTAGCCTTGCGACGGGTGAATCAAATGCACCATGCCGTAGCCGATGCTCAAGGCCAGCGGCAGACGCAGGGCATGGCGGAACAGCAAAGAGGTCGGCGTCAGCTGAGTGCGCAAGCGAATCCACACGTCCTTGAAGTTGCGCGGCGAACGGTCGAGCAGGCTGCTGTCGGTGGCGTCGGCCAAGGCATCGGGGTTGCTCGCATCGCTGAGCAAACGGTCGAGGGTGCCAAGGTTGGCCGCCAGTGCGCGCAGTGAGCGCAGCAGGCCGCGCCATGCCGGGTTGCTCTGGATGCGCAGGTGTTCGAGGGAGGCGTCGAGGTCGCTCAGGGCTTCGGCGAAACTGGCGTCGTAGATGAACGGCTGACGCATCTGGATCGATTCGGCCAGCGCCCGGCAGGCTTTACCCTGCTGGCGCAACAGGCGTTGGCAGCGGAACAATACATCGCTGTGGAAAAATGCATCGGCCAGCGCGTTGTACGGATAGTGCGAAGAGCTGGCGCGTTCGTGGATGTCCTGGGCGAGGAAGTACAGCTTCAGGTAACGGCTGACTTTCGAGCCGGGGCGACCGTTGCCGACCCGGTGCAGGATGATTTCCTTGGCGCTGTTCAGTGCCGCCACCACGCGACCATTCTGCTGTGCCAGTTCCAGGCGTCGGGCCTCGACGTCCATCTGCCGGATCGGCTCGAACAGCGACGATTTCAGCTTCAGGTAAAAACCCAATTCACGGAACAGCCGCGCCAGACTCTGTTGCACCGGCTGGTTGGAAAACAGCGCCTGCCACAGCACAGAGAGCAAGCCGTACCACGCGGCGCCAGCCACCAGCAGCATCGGTTCATGCCAGAAATCGAGCACCGCGCCGCCGCGCTGGTCGACGCCGATCATCGTGTACACGGAAAGGATCAGGGTTGCCGAGGCAATCGCCCCATAACGCTCGCCCAGCGCCCCGAGCATGGTCAGGCCGAAGCTGGCCAGCGCCAGCGCTATCGCAAAGATGATGGGGTAAGGGAAGAGCAATTCCACCGACAGTGCGGCGATGCTGAAACACACCAGCGTCACGGCGAGTGCGTTGAGGCGACCCTGCCAACTGTCGTCGGTCTCGGCCAGGGCGCTGGCGATAATCCCCAGGAACAACGGGATCAGCAGGCCCATTTCATCCTGATACCAACACAACGCCATGCTGCCGGTCAGGGCGATGAACACCCGCACGCTATAACTGAATTTATCCAGCGCCCACAGGCGCCGCAAAGACTGACGAAACGAAGTCGAGGACATGAAGTGCGAGGGCCTTCCGAGGCGATGCCGCTAAATTGAGCCAGTAATGACGCCGACGCAATGGCGCCGATCACATCTGACAGCAAAAAGTGTTCCTTACTGCTTTTATGCCGAACTCAATTTGGGGGTTGGCACAAAATCCTGTGGGAGCTGGCTTGCCAGCGATGGCGTCCTGGCGTTCAACATCGATGTTGGATGTGCCGGCCTCATCGCTGGCAAGCCAGCTCCCACAGGGATTGCATTTCACATTTGAAACACGTGGATCAGACGTACTGCGCAGCCGCGTAACCCGAGGCCCAGGCCCACTGGAAGTTGAAACCGCCCAAATGCCCGGTGACGTCGAGCACTTCGCCGACAAAATACAGGCCCGGGCTTTTCAGCGATTCCATGGTCTTGGACGACACTTCGCGCGTGTCCACACCACCCAGTGTCACTTCGGCCGTGCGATAACCTTCAGTGCCTGCCGGCACGACTTTCCAGCTGCCCAGCTTCTCGGCGATCTCAGCCAGCTCCGCATGGGTGTACTGTTTCATCGGCTTGGACACGAACCAGTTATCCGCCAGCAGATTGGCCATCTTCTTGGTGAAGACCTCACCGAGCAGCGTTTTCAGTTCGCTGTTCGGACGCTCGGCCACTTGCTGTTGCAGCCAGCTGGCGGCGTCGTGATCCGGCAGCAGGTTGATCTCCACCGTGTCGCCGGATTCCCAGAACGAGGAGATCTGCAAAATCGCCGGGCCGCTGAGGCCGCGGTGAGTGAACAGGATGTTCTCGCGAAAACTCTGATCGTTGCAGCTGACCAGGCAATCCACCGAGGTACCGGACAGCTCTGTGCACAGTTCCTTGAGCTGGTCGGTGATGGTGAACGGCACCAGCCCGGCGCGGGTCGGCAGCAGTTCGTGACCGAACTGTTTGGCCACCTGATAGCCGAAACCGGTGGCGCCCAACGTCGGGATCGACAGGCCGCCGGTGGCGATCACCAGCGACTGGCACTGGATCTGGCCGAGGGTGGTGTCGAGCAGGTAACCGCTTTCGACTTTCTCGATCGTCTGGATCGAGGTGTCGAGGTGCAGCTCGACGCCGGCCTGATCACATTCGGTGAGGAGCATTTCGAGGATGTCGCTGGATTTGTTATCGCAGAACAGCTGACCGAGCTTCTTCTCGTGATACGGCACCGCGTGCTTGCCGACCATGCCGATGAAATCCCACTGGGTGTAGCGCGCCAGTGCGGATTTGCAGAAGTGCGCGTTCTGCGAGAGGAAATTGCTGGGTTCGGTGTACATGTTGGTGAAATTGCAGCGGCCACCGCCCGACATCAGGATTTTCTTGCCGGCCTTGTTCGCATGGTCGAGCAGCAATACCTGACGGCCGCGCCCGGCGGCGGTCAGTGCACACATCAAACCCGCGGCGCCAGCGCCAATGATCACGACTTCGGTAGAGCGCAAAACGGTGTCCTCTGAAATTTCACCACAAAACCAATTGTGGGAGCGAGCCTGCTCGCGAAAGCGGTATGCCATTCAACATTGATGTTGGCTGACAGATTGCCTTCGCGAGCAGGCTCGCTCCCACAGGGGAGTACGTTGTTTTTACAAAATACGCACGCGCAACGAACGGCCCTTGATCTTGCCGTCGTTCAGGCGCTGCAAGGCGTGCATGGCCACGGTACGTTCCACGGCCACGTAGGCCTGGAAGTCGAAGATCGCGATTTTGCCGACCTGTGCGCCCGGAATGCCGGCATCGCCAGTCAATGCGCCAAGAATGTCGCCCGGACGCACTTTGTCTTTACGGCCGGCACCGATGCACAGGGTGGTCATCGGCGGCTGCAGCGGAGCCAGGCCCTGGGACTTGAGGTTGTCTACCTGATCCCAGTTCAGCGGCGACTTTTGCAGTTGCTCGATGGCTTGCGCGCGGTGCGCTTCGCTCGGTGCAACCAGGCTGATGGCAATGCCTTTCTCGCCCGCACGACCGGTACGGCCAACGCGGTGAATGTGGATTTCCGAATCGCGCGCCAGTTCGACGTTGATCACCATGTCCAAGGCATCAATGTCCAGACCACGGGCGGCAACGTCGGTGGCGACCAGTACCGAAGTACTGCGGTTGGCGAACATCGCCAGCACCTGGTCGCGGTCACGCTGTTCCAGATCACCGTGCAGGCCGACGGCGGAGATGCCTTTGGCCGTCAGGTGGTCAACGGTTTCCTGCACTTGCTGCTTGGTGAAGCAGAACGCCACGCAGGATGCCGGACGGAAGTGGTGCAGGACCTTGGTCACCGCGCTCATGCGCTCATCCGGGGAAATCTCGTAGAAGCGCTGCTCGATCTGGGTGTCATCGTGGAACGCTTCGGCTTTCACCGTTTGCGGATCGCGCATGAACTTCGACGCAAGCTGCTTGATGCCCACCGGGTAGGTTGCCGAGAACAGCAAGGTCTGACGACGCTCAGGGGTCTTGACGATGATGTCTTCGATGGCGTCGTAGAAACCCATGTCGAGCATGCGGTCGGCTTCGTCGAGGATCAGCGTGTTCAGGCCATCGAGTACCAGCGAACCTTTACGCAAGTGCTGCTGAATGCGCCCCGGGGTGCCGACGATGATGTGCGCGCCGTGCTCCAGCGAAGCGATCTGCGGGCCGAACGACACGCCGCCGCACAGGGTCAGGACCTTGATGTTGTCTTCGGCACGGGCCAGGCGACGGATTTCCTTGGCCACCTGGTCGGCCAATTCGCGCGTCGGGCAGATCACCAGTGCCTGGCAACCGAAGTAGCGCGGGTTGATCGGGTTGAGCAGGCCGATGCCGAACGCAGCGGTCTTGCCGCTGCCGGTCTTGGCCTGGGCAATCAGGTCCATCCCCTTGAGGATCACCGGCAAGCTCTGCGCCTGGATCGGCGTCATCTGCGCATAACCGAGTGATTCGAGGTTAGCCAGCATGGCAGCGGACAGCGGCAGAGTGTTAAAAGCGGTGGCGATGGTGGTCACGGGACGGGCCTGCAAAACAAAATGTCGCGCAGTGTAGCAGCCCCGTGCCACTTTTCTCGAAAGTTCTGGACGAACAGCGCTTAATGTTCGATGTGTTCTTGCGGCCGTTTTGCGCGCCTTCCGTCTTCTTTCGACAGTTGCGAGAAAATCGTCGCGGCGAGCATCGCCATGATCCCGACGGTCACGAAGGTCAACTGGAATGCGCCCAGCACCGTCTCGACACCGTCGTTGCCGACCTCGGCGGTAAACCCGCCCAGCAAGGCACCGGCGCAGGCAACCCCCAGACTCAGCGACAACTGCGCGACCACCGACAGCAAACTGTTGCCGCTGCTGGCACTGGCGTCGTCGAGGTCGATCAGGGTCACGGTGTTCATCGCGGTGAATTGCAGCGAGTTGATCGCGCCGAGAACCGCCAGCAGGCACAGCAGCAGCCAGTACGGTGTCTGTTCGCTGACCAGGCCCATGCTGGCCAGCATGATCCCCAGCAGCAGCGTGTTGCCGGTGAGCACGATGCGATAGCCGAGGCGTTCGATCAGCGGTCGCGCGACCCACTTGGCGATCATCGCCGCAGCGGCCAGTGGCAACATGCTCATCCCCGCTTGCGACGGTGAGTAACCCAGCGCTACTTGCAGCAGCAACGGCACCAGAAACGGCAGGGCGCCGCTGCCGAGACGGGCGAACAGGTTGCCGAGAATGCCGACGGCAAACGTGCGGGTCTTGAACAGCGACGGTGAGAACAACGGGTTTTCGATATGCCCGGCGCGCAGCCAGTACGCGGCCAGACAGGCAAAGCCACCGAACAGCAGCAACATCACGCGCAAGTGCGGCAGATGCAATTCGCCGAGGCCTTCCATGGCGATGGTGATCAGGATCATCGCTGCGCCAAACAACAGGAAACCGAGGCTGTCGAAGCGCGTGCGTTCGCTGCCGCGCAGGTCGGGGATGAATTTCCACACCGCGTAGCAGCCGATGACGCCCACCGGAAGGTTGATCAGGAAGATCCAGTGCCACGTCAGGTATTCGACCATCCACCCGCCCATGGTCGGGCCGAGCAGCGGACCGAGTAATCCGGGAATGGTGATGAACCCCATGATCCGCACCAGCTCGGATCGCGGATAAGCGCGCAAGACCACCAGTCGCCCGACCGGCAACATCAATGCACCGCCCAGGCCCTGAATCACCCGGGCGCCGATCAGCATGCTCAGGGTGCTCGACAGTGCACAAAGCAGCGAGCCGATGCTGAACAGCAGGATCGCGCCGAAGAAGATTTTCTTGGTGCCAAAACGGTCGGCGATCCAGCCGGAAGCGGGGATCAGCAGGGCCACGGTAAGCATGTAGGCGATGACCACGCCCTGCATGCGCAAGGGGTCTTCGGCCAGATCCCGGGCCATGGCCGGCAGGGCGGTGTTGAGGATGGTCCCGTCGAGGGACTGCATGAAGAACGCAATGGCGACGACCCACGGCAACCAGCGGGCGGTGATGGCGTCGAGAGGCGGGCGGTCGGGCATGGAACCTCTAAGAGTATGGGTCAGGCGGAATGCGAACCTGTGGGAGCTGGCTTGCCAGCGATGGCGGACTTTCAGACGAGCACGATGTTGAATCTGCCGTCCTCATCGCTGGCAAGCCAGCTCCCACAGGTGCTGCGGTGTTACAAGGTTAAAGTCAGTCGGCTCACCAACGCCCCCGGCAGCAACGCCGACGACGTATTGCGCTGGCTATACGTGCTCGCCGACAGCAGCAACTCCCGCTCGGCCGTCAACGCTTCCAGCTGCGGACCCAGCAGGCTGTAGGCGCTGTCGTCGAATCGCATGGTGCTGACCGGCGCCTGAATCTCGCCGTTTTCGACCCAGAACGTCGCGAAGCGCGTCATGCCGGTCATGCGTGCCGCCGGTTGATCCGAGAAGTTCAGGTACCACAGGTTGCTGATGTACAGCCCGGTGCCCAACTGCTTGAGGATTTGCGCTTGTGGCAAATCGCCGGCGGCCATGTTCAGCGCACTGGGTGATTCACCACCGCTGGCACCGTTGGCCGCCAGACCGTACTCGGCCGCACTGCGCGAACCGACCAACTGATCTCCAGCCTTGCCCTCGATGATCAGGCGCAAATCACTGCGCGGATAACCCTCGCCGGAAAACGCCGGACTCAGCGAGTCGCTGACTTTCTCATCCAGCGATACCAGCGGACTGAAAGCCTGATCGCCGACATACAGTTTTTGCAACGGGCTGCTTTTGCTGGCAATCGACTGCGCGGAGAAGCCGCCCCAGCTCAGCATGCCCATGATTTCTTCCAGCGCGGCTGGCGCCAGATAAGCGCGGTACTGTCCTGGCGGCAAGGTGCGCAGTGGGCGACCGAGAAACTCCAGTTGTTCGCGAGCCTGCCGGAAGCGCTTGGCGAAGTCTTCGCTGCTCCAGTCGTGCCCGGCGTAGCTGGCCTTCACCGCTTCACCATTTTCGTGGAACAGGCTGAAGTCGAAATTGAAGCTGTTGGCCTGATGCCAGCCAAACGCGCCTGAGGAACTGGCGAAACCACGGCTGATCGGGCCTGCGGCATAGAAACCCACCAGATCCAGCCCTTCAGCGGCGGCGCAGATTTCGTCGACCACTTGCTCGGTATCCGGCAGCGGATGGTCCTGTACTTTACTGCTCTGCCAGCCATTGTGGTTGAGCAGCAGATACGGATCCTGCGGCAGCAGCGGCAGGGTTTCGCGCAGTTGCTGCAGGCCTTCGGCCAGCCGCTGCAGGTCGCCTTCCTGATCGCCGGAGAGGGTGACTTGCAGGTCGGCGTGGCGACCATCGTTGATCAGTTTCAGGACGATGTTGGCTTGTTGCACCTGCCCGGCCTGGCGCACCTTGGCGTGATTGAAACGCACGAACGCCGAAGATTCAGCGGCGTAGCTGAGGGTGAACTGTTCCGGCTCGCGGACGCTGTCGCGCAGCCAATTGACCATGTCCTTGAAGGCGTCGGACTGACTCTTCGAAATGCTCATCAGGCGTCTCCCCCAAATACATCAACGTTGCTGAATACGCAGGCCGGCGAAGCGTGGCCGACGCGGATCACCTGGTTCGGTTCGCCCTTGCCGCAGTTCGGCGTGCCGAGCACCTTGACGGTGTTGGCATCGCCGACGGCGCGCAGGCTTTTCCAGAAGTGCGCAGAAATCGCCCTATAGTTGGGATTCTTGACCACGCCTTTGAGTTCGCCGTTTTCAATCAACTGGCCCCATTCACAGCCGAACTGGAATTTGTTGCGCGCATCGTCAATCGACCATGAGCGGTTGGTGCTCATCAGGATGCCGTTTTCGACGCTTTCGATGAGTTTGTTCAGCGGCTGATCACCCGGCTCGATGTTGAGGTTGGCCATGCGATCGATCGGTGGACGGTTCCAGCCGCAGGCCCGGCTATTAGCGACGCCGTCCATTCCGGCACGGAACTGCGACAGCGCACCGCCGAGTGGACGCAGCAGCAGACCATCACGAATCAGGAATTGTTTGCTGGCTTTGGTCCCGTCGTCGTCATGGCCGTAGCTGGCCAGTTCCTCGGGGATGCCCGGATCGAACGTTACGTTGAGCAGTTTCGAGCCGTATTGCAGGCTGCCGAAGTCAGATGCTTTGACGAAGCTGGTGCCGGCGTAATTACGTTCGTCGCCGAGGATGCGGTCGAGCTCCAGCGGGTGACCGATGGATTCGTGGATCTGCAGCATCATCTGGTCAGGCATCAGCAGCAGGTCGCGCGGGCCTTGCGGGGTGTTCGGCGCGAGCAACAGCTGCAGCGCCTGATCGGCGACCTGCGGGCCGGCACCGATCAGCCCGCAACGGCTGATCACGTCTGCGCCACCCTGTTGGCCGGAGTTCTCGCGGCCGAGGCTGCGAGTCTGGCTGTCGCTGCCGTCGTAGGCGGTGACGTCGAGGCTCGGGTAGACAAAGCGCTGGGCCTGGCGCAATTCGGCGCCGGCGCTGCTCAGGTAGATCTGTTCGACGTGGGTGATGCCAATGCTGACTTCCCAATTCACCAGGCGCTCATCCTTTGGCACCGAGGCGGATTCCGCGCCGAGCAGCTCAAAGCATTCGCTCAGCGACGGGAAGGGTTGTTCGAGATGGGGCGAAAAGTAATCCGCGCGGTCGCTGGAGACCGGTTGATCGCGCAGGTCGAGCAAGGCGTGGGGCTTGAGCCGCCGGGCCTGCTGTTCGGCGCGCTCAAGGGCGGCTTGCAGGCCCCGTTGCGAGAGGTCATTGGTCGCAGCGTAGGCTTCGACGCCGTTGACCCGCACCGTGAGCATCGCACCTTCGTCGCGGCTCAGGCTCGGCGGCTCGGCAACGTTCTTGCGCACCGACAGGTATTGGCCGGACTCGCGTACATACCGCAGGGAAAAGAACTCGGCGCCCGTGCGCAAGGCAGCAAAGCGCTGCTTGAGCTGGGGGTGGAAATCGAACATTCGGGAACCTCCTTGTTAGGGGGGAAGCGGTAAAGCGACGGCGGGGAGGGGTGAAACGATTGCGCGAGGTCTAGAGTAGGCCTGCGTGGGGGTAGGATCAAGTGAAGAGGGGTGTAGGGGGATTTACTGTGAATCAGGGGGAGGGGTGTTGAATTGTAGGGCCTCATCGCTGGCAAGCCAGGCTCCCACAGGTTTCTCGGTGACCACACTATCTGTGAACGACGCAAAAACCTGTGGGAGCTGGCTTGCCAGCGATTAGCCGTGACGCGGTATCAAGTATTACTGAGCAACAGGCGTGATATCACGCATCGCCTTGCCTTTCACCGGCGCATCGCCCGCTACGTAGTAGTCGGCGGTGCTGCGCGGCAGCGGCTGGCGGCCACGGATCTTGTCGGCGATTTTCTCGGCGATCATGATCGTCGGCGCGTTCAGGTTGCCGGTGGTGATGATCGGCATGATCGATGCATCGACCACTCGCAAACCCTGCATGCCATGCACGCGGCCTTCGCCATCGACCACAGCCATTTCGTCGGTGCCCATCTTGCACGAGCAGGACGGGTGGAACGCAGTCTCGGCGTGTTCGCGAATGAACTTGTCCAGCTGCTCATCGGTTTGCACGTCGATACCCGGGCTGATTTCACGACCACGGTATTGGTCCAGCGCCGGCTGTTGCATGATTTCACGGGTCAGGCGGATGCCGTCACGGAATTCCTGCCAGTCCTGCTCGGTGGCCATGTAGTTGAACAGGATGCTCGGGTGCTGACGCGGATCCTTGGACTTCACCTGGATGCGGCCACGGCTCGGCGAACGCATGGAACCCATGTGCGCCTGGAAACCGTGCTCTTTCACACCGTTGCTGCCGTTGTAGTTAATCGCTACCGGCAGGAAGTGGTACTGGATGTTCGGCCATTCGAATTCCGGACGCGAACGGATGAAACCGCCGGCCTCGAACTGGTTGCTGGCGCCGATGCCGGTGCCGTTGAACAGCCACTCGGCACCGATAGCCGGCTGGTTGTACCAGAGCAGCGACGGGTACAGCGAAACCGGTTGGGTGCACGCGTATTGCAGGTACAGCTCAAGGTGATCCTGCAGGTTTTCACCGACGCCCGGCAGATCGTGTACGACCGGGATGTCGAGGCTTTCCAGCAGTTTTGCCGGGCCTACGCCGGAACGCTGCAGAACCTGTGGCGAGGCGATGGCGCCGGAGCACAGCAGGACTTCCTTGCGGGCTTTGGCTTCAACGCGCTCTTCAGCGTCGCCCACCAGATAACGCACACCGGTGGCACGCTTGCCTTCAAACAGAATCTTGTCGGTCAGGGCGTGGGTGACGATGGTCAGGGTCGAACGCTTTTTAGCGATATCGAGGTAACCACGGGCGGTGGAAGCACGACGGCCGTTCGGCGTTACAGTGCGGTCCATCGGGCCGAAGCCTTCCTGCTGATAACCGTTCAAGTCTTCGGTACGCGGGTAACCGGCCTGCACGCCTGCTTCGACCATCGCGTGGAACAGCGGGTTGTTGCCAGCCTTAGGCGTGGTCACGCTGACCGGGCCATCGCCACCGTGGTAATCGTTCGGGCCGATGTCACGGGTCTCCGCTTTGCGGAAATACGGCAGGCAGTTCAGGTAATCCCAATCTTCAAGGCCCGGCAGCTTGGCCCAGTTGTCGTAGTCCATCGCGTTGCCGCGGATGTAGCACATGCCGTTGATCAGCGAAGAGCCGCCAAGGCCTTTGCCGCGACCGCATTCCATCCGGCGACCGTCCATGTGTGGCTCTGGATCGGTTTCGTAAGCCCAGTTGTAGCGACGGCCTTGCAGCGGGAACGCCAGTGCGGCCGGCATTTGCGTACGGAAGTCGAGACGATAATCCGGGCCGCCTGCTTCGAGCAGCAGAACGGTGACGCCTTCGTCTTCAGTCAGACGGGTCGCAAGTGTGTTACCTGCAGAGCCGGCCCCTATGATGATGTAGTCGTATTCTGTAGTCATAAATTCTCCTGGGGGAGCTACAAGTCACAAGCTTCAAGCTGCAAGAAAAAGCAGCGAGCTGTGTCTTCGAAATCGGGGGAGGGCGGCAAGCCCAAACTGCTTTTACTTGCAGCTTAAAGCTTGCCGCTGGTGGCTCCTCAGAACACTGAGGCGTAATCGCCCAGTTCGACTTGCACGGACTTAATGCGCGTGAAGTTATTGAGAGAGCTGATCCCGTTTTCACGGCCAACACCCGACTGCTTGTAACCGCCAACCGGCATTTTTGCGTCGGACTCGCCCCAGGCGTTGATCCAGCAGATCCCGGCTTCGAGCTGATGAATCACGCGGTGTGCGCGGTTCAGGTCTTTGGTGACGATACCGGCGGCCAGGCCGAAGTCGGTGTCGTTGGCGCGGCGGATCACTTCTTCTTCGGTCTCGTAAGACAGGATCGCCATGACCGGGCCAAAGATTTCTTCACGGACGATGGTCATGTCGTCGGTGCAGTCGGTGAACACGGTCGGCGCCACGAACGCGCCTTTGGCGAATTCGCCGTCGGTCAGACGCTCGCCGCCGCACAGGACGCGGGCACCTTGTTCTTTACCCTTGGCGATGTAGCCCAGCACGCTTTCCATGTGCGCGAAGCTCACCAGCGGACCGAAGTTGGTGTTTTCATCTTCCGGGTTGCCGATGCGGATGCGCGCAACGCGCTCAACGATCTTGGCTTCGAAAGCAGCTTTCAGGTGGCTCGGCACGAACACGCGAGTTCCGTTGGTGCAGACCTGACCCGAGCTGTAGAAGTTGGCCATCATCGCGGTGTCGGCGGCGCGATCGAGGTCGGCGTCGTCGAAGATGATCAGCGGCGACTTGCCGCCCAGTTCCATGGTCACGTCTTTCAGCGACGATGCCGAAGCGCTGGCCATGACTTTCTTGCCAGTGTCGGTGCCGCCGGTGAAGGAGATTTTCTCGATGCGCGGGTGCTCGGTCAGCCAGGTGCCGACTTCACGGCCGCTGCCGGTCAGTACGTTGAACACGCCAGCCGGAACGCCGGCTGCGGTGTAGATTTCAGCCAGTTTCAGGGTGGTCAGCGAGGTGACTTCGCTTGGCTTGAAGATCATCGCGTTACCGGCGGCCAGCGCTGGAGCGGATTTCCACAGAGCGATCTGGATCGGGTAGTTCCACGCGCCGATACCAGCGACAACGCCCAGCGGCTCGCGACGGGTATAAACGAATGCGGTGTCACGCAGTGGGATCTGCTCGCCTTCGATGGCAGGTACCAGGCCTGCGTAGTATTCCAGCACGTCAGCGCCGGTAACGATGTCGACGTACTTGGTTTCGGAGAAGGCTTTACCGGTGTCCAGGGTTTCCAGCGCGGCCAGTTCATCGTTGCGCTCGCGCAGGATGTCGACGGCACGACGCAGGATGCGCGAACGCTCCATGGCGGTCATCGCGGCCCAGATCTTCTGGCCCTTTTCGGCGCTGACCACAGCGCGCTCGACGTCTTCTTTGGTCGCACGTTGTACTTGTGCGAGGACTTCACCGGTTGCCGGGTTGATGGCTTCGAAGGTGGCGTCGCTGGAGGCGTCGGAGTAAGCGCCATCGATGTAGAGTTTTTGCAGTTCGAAACGGGCCATAGTGTCCTCGCAAGTGCATAAGTGGTTGGCGTTGGTCACCGGGTGAGCCATATAGCTGTGGCATCGCTGGTCGGTGACAGTTCAGGGGCCGAGCTTTTTTCGAGTGCTCTAGCTCACCTGCTTGGCCAATTGGAAATCCATGTATTCGTAAGCGATCTGTTGCGCCTGCGCGGTGTCGAAAGCGTCTCCCGACAGCGCGCCGCGCAACCACAACCCGTCAATGAGGGCTGCCAGACCGCGGGCGGCGCTGCGCGCATCTTCGAGCGGCAACACACGGCGGAACTGGCAGCACAGGTTGGAATACAAGCGGTGATCGTTGATCCGCTGCAACCTGTGCAAAGACGGCTGGTGCATGCTGGTGGCCCAAAAGGCCAACCAGGTTTTCATTGCCGGGCCATTGACCTGGCTGGCGTCGAAGTTGCCTTCGATGATCACCTGCAGATGCGCCCGTGGGCTGTCATCTGCCAACGCCTGACGACGTGCGGTGACACTCTCGCTGAGGGCGGTCATCAGATACCGCATCGTGGCGGCAATCAGGCCATTCTTGTCCTGAAAATAGTGACTGATGATGCCATTCGAGACACCGGCCAAACGGGCGATCAGCGCAATGCTGGCGTCCCCCATTCCGACCTGATCGACCGCCTGCAAAGTGGCTTCGATCAGTTGTTGGCGGCGGATGGGTTGCATACCGACCTTGGGCATCTTGCACATCTCCTTAGGCCTTCCGACGGGCGAATAACGCTTATCGGATTGAGGGCCAGTCTATTTTGTTTTGATTGAACGTTCAATCAACAAAGAATAAGATCTGCGACAAATCGTCGCTGCCTACAGATTTTTCCTACGTGTAAGTGGCGATAAAACCGACATCCAAAAATGCTCGAAACCTGTATGGGGCATGGCGCGGTTCGCTATTCGAAGGACGTGTTGAAAGGGCAAGACGCTCACGGCCAGGTTTCGGATGAACGTTCGTACATCTTCGGCCACGCTAGCGATTTGCAGCGCCATTTCGGCAGGTTCAGGCTTTTTTCGGGGTGTCTTTATATCACCCGCCGGTCGGCTGCCAACTAACCGATTGGTCGGGTTCCGTGTTGCCTTGTGTTCTTCTCTCGCACTGCCTGGAGCATTTGTGCCATGAGTTCTGCCTCGCTAATAAAGACCCCGCCCGAGAAGGTGACGGTCAACGGTTGGGTGTTTTACACCTCTACCGCGCTGATTCTGTTGTTGACCGCCATTCTGATTATCGCCCCGCAAGAGGCCGGCAGGATGTTGGGTGTGGCTCAGGCCTGGTTGTCGCGCAGCTTCGGCTGGTACTACATGGTGGTGATCGCCGCTTACCTGGTGTTTGTGGTGGGCCTGGCGTTTTCTTCCTACGGCAAACTCAAACTGGGCAGCAAGGACGACACCCCGGATTTCAGCTACGGCGCCTGGGCGGGGATGCTGTTCTCGTCGGGCATCGGTATTTCGCTGTTGTACTTCGGCGCCTCCGAACCGCTGGATCACTACTTCAATCCGCCGGAAGGCACTGCCGGCTCCAACATGGCGGCGCGTCAGGCTGTACAGCTGACTTTCCTGCACTGGGGCCTGCACGGCTGGGCGATCTATGCACTGGTCGGTCTGGCCGTGGCGTACTTTGCTTACCGTCATAACCAGCCGCTGGCGCTGCGTTCGGCGCTGTATCCGCTGGTAGGCGAGCGTTGGGTCAAAGGTGCGGCCGGTCACGCGGTGGACGGCTTCGGCATGTTCGTGACCCTTTTGGGGCTGGTGACCAACCTGGGGATTGGTTCGCTGCAAGTGTCGTCGGGCCTTGAAAACCTGTTCGGCATGGAACACAGCAACACCAACCTGCTGATCGTGATCATTGTGATGAGCACCGTGGCGACCATCGCGGCGGTGTCGGGTGTGGAAAACGGCATCCGCCGTCTGTCCAACCTGAACATCGTGCTGTTCAGCGGTCTGCTGATTTTCGTGCTGCTGTTCGGCCCGACCTTGCACTTGCTCAATGGCTTCGTGCAGAACATCGGCGACTACCTTAACGGCATCGTGCTGAAAACCTTCGACCTCTACGTGTATGAGGGCAGCGCCGAGAAAACCGAACGCTGGATGGGCCTGTGGACGCTGTTCTACTGGGCGTGGTGGATTTCCTGGGCCCCATTCGTCGGCATGTTCATCGCGCGGATTTCCCGTGGTCGGACCGTGCGTGAACTGGTCGCCGGTGTGCTGCTGATTCCACTGGGCTTTACGCTGGCCTGGTTGTCGATTTTCGGTAACTCGGCACTGGATCTGGTGATGAACCATGGGGCGGTGGAACTCGGCAAGACGGCGCTGGAACAGCCGTCGATGGCGATCTATCAGTTGCTCGAGCATTACCCGGCGTCGAAGATTGTCATTGGTGTGTCGATCTTCGTGGGCTTCGTACTGTTCCTGACCCCGGCCGATTCCGGTGCGGTGATGATGGCCAACCTTTCGTGCAAGGGCGGCAACGTCGACGAAGATGCACCGCACTGGCTGCGGATTTTCTGGTCGGCAGTTATCACGCTGGTGACCATCGGTCTGCTGTTTGCCGGTAACTTCGAAGCCATGCAAACCATGGTGGTGCTGGCCGGTCTGCCGTTCTCGGTGGTGCTGGTGTTCTTCATGTTCGGCCTGCACAAGGCGATGCGTCAGGACGTGCAGATCGAACAGGAGCAAGCGCAACTGGCCGAGCGTGGTCGTCGTGGTTTCAGTGAGCGTCTGACGCAACTGGATCTGCAGCCGAGCCAATCGGTGGTTCAGCGTTTCATGGACAAGCAAGTCAGCCCGGCGCTGGAAGATGCGGCCGCGCAAATGCGTGCGCAGGGTCTGGAAGTACAGACGCTGCTGGGTAAATCCAAGCGTTGCATGGGCGTGCGCATCGAAATGGAAGAGGGGAACCCTTTCGTTTATGAGGTGAGCCTGGAGGGCTACCTCGCGACGCCGACTGAATCTGCGGACTCGGAAGAGGCGCGCCAGCGCTACTACCGCGCCGAGGTGTACCTGCACAACGGCAGCCAGGATTACGACCTGATGGGCTTCACGCAGGATCAGATCACGCGGGATGTGCTCGATCAGTTTGAAAGCCATCGGCAGCTCCTTGGCCGGGTGTACAGCTAAAGTCAAAAGTCCCCTCACCCCAACCCTCTCCCGGAGGGAGAGGGGGCTGACCGAGTTGTGCGGCGTTGTACATCGACTTGAAGATCGAGTCGAATATGGCTTCGGTGAAGCAGAATCAGGTCGGCGTACCGCTGCAGTATCCCCCGATCAGTCCCCTCTCCCTCGGGGAGAGGGCTAGGGTGAGGGGCTTTTTCCTTGACCCAATAAAAAAGGGATCGCTAACCGCGATCCCTTTTTTTATCCCGCCTTAACCGAGATTCTTGCCCAGCAACGCGTGATACAGCTCGCTGTCGCCCAGGATCCCCACCACATGATTGTTATCGTGCAGCACCAGTTTGTTGCCGGTCTGGTAACGAATCTGCAAGGCATCGCGCATGCCGATATTCGAGTCGACCAGCGTCGGCCGGCGCTCCAGCCCTTCCACCGCTTGCCCCGGTGCCCAATTCTGCAAGTCGAGGGCCGTGCCGTTCTGCCGCGCGCCTTTGATGGTGTTGCCTTCGGCCAGGTCCAGCCACGAATCACCGCCCGGATCGAGACACACCGAGCCGTTGATGCGTTTGCACTTGTCCAGCGTGCGCATCAGGCTGCGACCGCACAGCACGTTGAGCGGATTGGTATGCGCGACGAAGGTGCGCACATAGTCGTCCGCCGGGTTCAGCACAATCTCTTCCGGCACGCTGTATTGAATGATCCGGCCGTCCTTCATGATCGCGATGCGGCTACCCAGTTTGAGCGCCTCATCAAGGTCGTGGCTCACGAACACAATGGTCTTGTTGAGCTTGCGTTGCAGCTCCAGCAGTTCATCCTGCAAACCCTGGCGGATCAGCGGGTCGAGTGCCGAGAACGGTTCGTCCATCAGCAGAATATCGGCATCCATGGCCAGCGCCCGGGCCAGGCCCACACGTTGCTGCATACCGCCGGAGAGTTCGTCAGGCTTCTTGTTGCGCCATTGGGTCAGGCCCACCAGTTCGAGTTTTTCATCGACCAGTTTCTTGCGTTCCTTCTCCGGGCGCCCCTGCATTTCCAGACCGAAACTGATGTTCTCGCGCACCGTCAGCCAAGGCATCAAGGCGAATTTCTGGAACACCATGGCGATGCGTTTGGTGCGCATCATTTTCAGTTCGGCAGGCGTGCAGGAGGCGATGTCGATCTGGCGGTTTTCATGCTCGACGAACAGCTTGCCGCGGCTGACGGTGTTGAGGCCGTTGATGCAGCGCAGCAGGCTCGACTTGCCGGAACCCGAGAGGCCCATCAGCACGCAGATTTCGCCTTTGTTGATGTCCAGCGTGGCTTTTTCCACACCAACGATTTGCCCGGTCTTTTTCAGGATCTCGTTGCGGGTCATGCCCTGATCCAGCAGCTTGAGTGCCTCGCGCGGATCTTTGGAGAAGATTACGTCGACGTCTTCGAAGCGAATTATGCTCATGCGTCACCCCCTACTTTGGCGTCGGGTTGTTTGCAGATACGGTCGAGCATGATCGCCAGCAGTACGATCGCCAGGCCTGCTTCGAAGCCCAGGGCGATATCAGCAGTGTTCAGTGCGTTGACCACCGGTTTGCCGAGTCCGTCGGCGCCCACCAGTGCCGCGATCACCACCATCGACAACGACAGCATGATGCATTGGGTGATGCCGGCAGCGATGCTCGGCATGGCGTGAGGCAGTTCGATCCGTGAGAGCAATTGGCGACGCGAGCAGCCGAAGGCCTTGCCGGCGTCCATCAGTTCTTGCGGGACATCGCGGATGCCCAGGTAGGTCAGGCGGATGGGCGCCGCGATGGCGAACACCACCGTGGAGATCAGGCCCGGCACCACACCCAGCCCGAAGAGGGTCAGGGTAGGAATGAGGTAAACAAAAGTCGGTACGGTCTGCATCAGATCGAGTACCGGGCGCATCACCGTGTAGAACATCGGCTTGTGCGCGGCGATGATGCCCAGCGGCACACCGATCAGCACGCAGACAAAAGTGGCGAACAACACCTGGGCGAGGGTTTCCATGGTTTCCTGCCAGTACCCCAGATTGAGGATCAGCAAAAACGATGCGACGACAAAAGCGGTGAGCCCCCATTTGCGCTGGATCAGATGCGCAATCAGGGCGATGAGGCCGATCAAGACCAGCGGGTTGAACCAGGTCAGCGCAAACGTCACGCCGTGGATCATCGTTTCCAGCGTCACGGCGATTGCGTCGAAGGTGTTGGCGCCGTGTTGCGTCAACCATTCAACGAATGCCGCGATGTACTGGCCTAAAGGTATTTTCTGATCAATCAGCATGGTAGTGAACGTCCGCATGCAAGGAAATAAACAGCCCGGGCAGGCGAACCTGCCCGGCATAAGCGATTACTGAGCTAACTTGGCTTTCACGGCCTCCAGGCCAGGCTTACCGTCAATGGTGGTCACGCCAGCGAGCCAGGTATCGAGCACCTGTGGATTCTTTTTCAGCCAGGCCTTGGCGGCCGCGTCAGGCTTCATCTTGTCGTCGAGGATGTTGCCCATCAGTTCGCTTTCCATGTCGACGGTAAACTCCAGATTCTTCAGCAACTGACCGACGTTGCTGCATTCCGTGGCGTAACCCTTGCGGGTGTTGGTCGCTACGGTGGCCGCACCGAAATCGGGGCCGAAGAACTCGTCGCCGCCGGTCAGGTATTGAATCTTGAACCGCTTGTTCATCGGGTGCGGCGCCCAGCCGAGGAACACCACTTCGGTGCCACGGCGCGAAGCCCGGTCGACCTGCGAGAGCATGCCCGCTTCAGACGATTCGACGACTTTGAACCCGGCGGTTTTCAGGCCGAAGGCGTCCTTGTCGATCATGCTCTGGATCAGACGGTTGCCGTCGTTGCCAGGCTCGATGCCGTAAATCTTGCCGTCGAGCTCTTTCTTGAATTTGGCGATGTCGGCGAAGTCATGCAGACCTTTGTCATACAGGGCTTGCGGCACGGCGAGGGTGTACTTGGCGCCGGTAAGGTTGGTGCGCACGGTTTCCACGGTGCCGGCGTCGCGGTAGGCCTTGATGTCGTTTTCCATGGTCGGCATCCAGTTGCCGAGGAACACGTCCATGTTCTTGCCGTCGGCCAGCGACTTGTAGGTCACGGGCACGGAGATCATGGTGGTTTTGGTCTTGTAGCCGAGGGCGTTGAGGACGACGGAGGTGGTAGCGGTGGTGGCGGTGATGTCGGTCCAGCCAACATCGGAGAAATTTACGGTACTGCACTGTGCCGGTTCTGCAGCTTGCGCCAGTAACGGCAGACTCAGCATCGCGGCCAACAACAACGACGGGGAACCTTTCATGGATGGACTCCTTGGTGTTTTTTTTGGCAGTGTTCCGACTGGACCACCGCACTTATGGGTTGCGGTTGGATGGCGTTCTGGAGACAGCTCTACCACGTCGCCTTGCAATCGAGTCATAACGATCATGTACCAGTGAAAATCTGACGCCTACAGGGGGGGTCGTATCCAGTACAGGGATGGTCGCATCCAGTGTCAGTGACGTCGTTTACAGCTTTTTTCTGCCCTGTCTGGCCATCTGAACTGCATAAAAACGGCGCAAACAGGCGTGCAAACCGCTACGGCGTTAGTGAGCATGAGTGCGTCGGTGCCAGACGCCGTACGAGCTATCAAAAGCCTGATGATGCGGGCATTCCGGCGGATCGCAGCTTGAGCGTAGCAGCTCCGCCAGCGGGCGCTTCACGCCCCGGATCAGCATCCTCAGGAGCTCTGCAGCAATGGCTATCAGCGTTTTCGACCTGTTCAAAATCGGCATCGGCCCTTCCAGTTCCCACACCGTCGGGCCAATGCGCGCGGCGGCATTGTTCGTCGAATCGTTGCGCGACAGGCATCAGTTGGAACAGGTGCGGCGCATTGAGGTTCAGCTTTTCGGTTCGCTGTCGGCCACAGGTATCGGACACGGCAGCGACAATGCGGTGATCATGGGTTTGATGGGCGAGTGGCCGGACGCGATTGATCCGTCGCAGATCGGCCCGCGCATCCAGGCCCTGCGTGAAACCCACACACTCCTGTTGGATGGTCGCTTGTCGGTGCCATTTGTCTGGGCCCGCGACATGCGCCTGATCGAGGAAAACCTGCCGTTTCATCCCAACGCCATGACCCTGGTTGCCGAAGGCGATCACGGTGAGCTGCATCGCGACACCTACTATTCGGTCGGTGGTGGATTTGTCGTGGATGAGGCGCAGGCGTCCAGCGGTGTGGTGGATCTGGATCGCACTGAGTTGCCTTATGACTTTTCCAGCGCCGTCGAGCTGCTGGAACTGTGCAAGAAGCACAACCTGCGTGTGGCGGAACTGATGCTGGCCAACGAAAAAGTCTGGCGCAGTGAAGAAGAGATCCGTGCCGGGCTGATGAAGCTGTGGCGGGCGATGCAGGACTGCGTCGAGCAGGGCTTGAAACACGAGGGCATCTTGCCCGGCGGGTTGAATGTGCGGCGGCGTGCGGCGAAGTTGCACCGTAGCCTGCAGGAGCTGGGCAAACCGAATGTGATTGGTTCGACGCTGAGCGCAATGGAGTGGGTCAACCTGTTCGCCCTCGCCGTGAATGAAGAGAACGCCGCGGGTGGGCGCATGGTCACGGCGCCGACCAATGGCGCGGCGGGGATCATTCCGGCGGTGTTGCACTACTTTATGAAGTTCAGCGAGGCGGTGACTGACGCCAATGTCGTCGATTACCTCCTCGGTGCGGCGGCAGTGGGGATTCTGTGCAAGAAGAATGCGTCGATCTCCGGTGCTGAAGTCGGCTGTCAGGGCGAAGTCGGCTCGGCGTGCGCGATGGCGGCGGCAGGGCTGGCGGAGATTCTTGGCGCCACACCCGAGCAACTGTGCAATGCGGCGGAGATTGGCCTGGAGCACAACCTTGGGCTGACGTGCGATCCGGTGGGTGGCCTGGTGCAAGTGCCGTGCATCGAGCGCAATGCGATTGCGGCGGTGAAAGCAATCAACGCCGCGCAGATGGCGCTGCGTGGCGACGGGCAGCACTTTATCTCGTTGGACCGGGTCATTCGCACCATGCGCGATACCGGCGCCGATATGCATGACAAATATAAAGAGACGTCGCGCGGTGGGTTGGCGGTGAGCGCGGTCGAGTGCTGAGTCAGTGACACCGAGGTGAATTCTTCGCGAGCTCGCTCCCACATTGGAACCAGGCATTCACAGATTTTGTGTTCGTTGGAGATCTACTGTGGGAGCGAGCTTGCTCGCGAAGGGGCCAGACCAGTCAAAACTGCTCACCAAGTGAACACAGCTGAGCAAACGCGCCACCTTTTAGCGCGTCGCAATCAGATAAGCGTCTTTCCCAGCTGTTATCGGCGATCGGCACTCCTACCGTCCGTCACCCGTGCCTTAGGTGACACTCCCCGACAACCGTGCGCAGGCCAGTTCCCACAAGTGATACCGATATGCTCACACCCCTCGGGGCAGGGCTTTCAATGGCGGCGATGGCACTTCGAAATACCCTTCGTCGGACGTCTCGAATAGACACGTCGCGACGTCGTTTTCAGGAGTTGTTGAACGGCCATTCAAATTTAGGCATGGCAATTGCTCTGTCATAACAAAGCCCGTCTCCCCTGTGAGAACGCCGGCAATAACAAGAGCCTCCGCCTGAGGCCATCACCCGCTTTGTGTGAGGAGATACCGCGATGACGTCGTTCAACTCCGGGGCCCAACCCCAGAACCGTGCGCCTCAATCCATCGGCTTTCTGCTGCTGGACAATTTCACGCTGATTTCTCTGGCCTCCGCAGTTGAACCTCTGCGCATGGCCAACCAATTGTCCGGTCGCGAGCTGTATCGCTGGAGCACCCTCACCGTCGATGGCGGCCAGGTGTGGGCCAGTGACGGTCTGCAAATCACCCCTGACGCCTCCATGCACAAAGCGCCGCCGCTGGACACCGTGATCGTCTGCGGTGGCATCGGCATCCAGCGCACCGTTACCCGTGAACACGTCTCATGGCTGCAAAGCCAGGCGCGTCAGTCCAAACGTCTCGGTGCCGTGTGCACCGGCAGTTGGGCCCTGGCCTGCGCCGGCCTGCTCGACGGTTTCGATTGCAGCGTGCATTGGGAATGTCTGGCGGCGATGCAGGAAGCTTTCCCGCGCGTGGCGATGAGCACTCGTTTGTTCACCCTCGACCGCAACCGTTTCACCAGTTCCGGCGGTACCGCGCCGCTGGACATGATGCTGCACCTGATCAGCCGCGATCATGGCCGTGAACTGTCCGCCGCGATTTCCGAGATGTTCGTCTACGAGCGTATCCGCAACGAGCAGGATCACCAGCGTGTGCCGCTCAAGCACATGCTCGGCACCAACCAGCCGAAGCTGCAGGAAATCGTCGCGCTGATGGAAGCCAATCTGGAGGAGCCGATCGATCTGGATGAACTGGCGGTGTACGTCGCCGTGTCGCGTCGGCAGCTTGAGCGCCTGTTCCAGAAATACCTGCACTGTTCGCCGTCGCGCTACTACCTCAAGCTGCGCCTGATTCGCGCTCGGCAATTGCTCAAGCAGACGCCGATGTCGATCATCGAAGTAGCGTCGGTGTGTGGTTTCGTGTCGACGCCGCACTTCTCCAAGTGCTACCGCGAATATTTCGGCATTCCGCCGCGTGACGAGCGCGTAGGGTCCAACACCACCCAGCAAGTGGCGATGCTGCCGCTGCCGCAAGCGATTGTGATGTCGCCGCTGTCGGGGCCGATGTCGGCGTTGAGCCAGGCGCGCAATGAGTCGACGTTTGCCAGTGTAAGGCTGTAGACCGAGGCGCTTTCATCGCTGGCAAGCCAGCTCCCACAGGATCTGTGTTGGACACAAATGTTGTGTTCACCCGGATCACTGTGGGAGCTGGCTTGCCAGCGATGGCGGCCTGTCAGGCGCTATGGCTTTGCTGGTAATCCGCCAACGCTGGCAGCAACTGTTTGTCGATGGCCTGACGCACGGCGGGCTGGATACTGGCGCCACTGGTGTACATGTCCTTGACCATCTTGCGCAGCTCGGATGCCCTTACATTATCCAGCCCACGCACCGCACACTCGCAGGCCTGCTCAGCCGTGGAGCCGATCGGCACCTGAAACCCCAATGCCTTGAGCTGTCCCAACAGGTCTTCCTGATCAATCAAGTCGGCGTACATCATGAGGCGAATCCTTCTTCGGCAACGGAGGTCGTGGTTCGATTCTGGTAGGCGGCTGAAGTGACGGCAAGAGCGATTTGTCGCAGTGGCCGCAACGGCTATGAACAGGTCGTTTTCGGCTAACTCGGTGTTCAGGCGAGTAGGCACACTGGACTCAGCTTGCAACACGAAGGTTTGGTCACCCTCGCATCGCAGCTCCTCAACAGTAGCCTCTGCCCCGATCCAGTCACGGCTGGTATCGGGTTTTTTTTGGCTGTGAATCAGCAAGACCGAAGTGGATTCATCGCGGGCCAGCCCGCTCCCACAGGTTTTGACCAACGCCTGACCCTGTGGGAGCGGGCTTGCCCGCGATGAACGATGATGCGGTCTACCGGGCAGGCGGCAGGGCGATGACGCGGCCGATGTAAGCGGGGGCAGGCAGATCGGCTTGCGCGGCGACGATGGCTTGCAGGTGACGCAGCGTGTCGGGGGTGAACGGCGCCGAGCGTGGGCCGGCGAGATCAACATGGAGCAACATTTGCTCGTTGCCGGCCAGTTCCTGGGGATCGCCGGTTGTGTGCAGGCTGTGATAGAGGTGCAGGCGCTTACTGTCGTGGCCGATGATTTGCGTGTGCACTTCGACCTCGGCGTCGAGCTTCACTTCGTGCAGGTAGTTGAGGTGCAGTTCGAGGGTAAACAGCGAGTGGCCGCTGGCTTCGCGGTTGTTGCTGTCCATGCCGAGGCGATCCATCAGGGCGTCGGTGGCGTAGCTGAAAATCAGCAGGTAAAAGGCATCGCGCAGGTGGCCGTTGTAGTCGACCCAGTCGGGGATGATGCGGGTTTGGTAGGTGGTGAGGGCGGGCATGATTGGGTTCCAGCAGAAGGTTGGTGGTGAAGATCAAGAGCTACCCCCTCACCCCAGCCCTCCCGAAACGTCGGACCGCCCCCAAGGGGGCGAGGGGGAAAGGGAGCCGATCTTTATGCGATTGAAAACTTGAGTTCGGCTCGGTAATTCAGGTCGGCGTCACTCGCAAGAGCACCGCGGTCAGTCCCCTCTACCTCTGGGAGAGGGCTAGGGTGAGGGCAGCAATGTCATGCCAAACCCATCACTCGCTGAAACTCATCCCATGCTTTTCCTTGGTAGTCCTGACCGCCTCCAGTACCGCCAGCAGACAATCATCACGATAGCGCTCCAGCGCCGAAATGCTGCGCTCGCCCAACTGCTCGCTGGTGCCATCGACCACGTCATCAATCAACTTGTCAGTCAGTTCCGGGGCCGGCAGATAGGTCCACGGCAACTGCAAGGCCGGGCCGAATTGCGACATGAAGTGGCGCATCCCGGCATCACCACCGGCCAGCGTGTAAGTCAAAAACGTGCCCATGAACGACCAGCGCAGACCCGCGCCAAAGCGGATCGCATCGTCAATCTCGCCCGTTGTGGCAACGCCATCGTTGACCAGGTGCAGCGCCTCGCGCCACAGCGCTTCAAGCAAACGGTCAGCGATGAACCCTGGCACTTCCTTGCGCACATGCAGTGGGCGCATGCCGAGGGATTCGTAGACCTTCATCGCCGCTTGCACGGCTTCAGGCGCGGTGTTCTTGCCGCCGACCACTTCCACCAACGGTAGCAGGTAGACCGGATTGAACGGATGGCCGACCACGCAGCGTTCCGGGTGGGTTGAGCTCTCGTAAAACTCGCTCGGCAGCAGGCCAGAAGTGCTGGAACCGATTAACGCGTTCGGCTTGGCAGATGCGCTGATTTTGCTGTGCAACTCGAGCTTCAGTTCCAGCCGTTCCGGCGCGCTTTCCTGAATGAAATCGGCATCACGCACGCATTCTTCGATGGTCGCGACGAAGCGCAGACGATCCTGCGAGGCGCCGGTCGCCAGGCCGTTTTTCTCCAGCGCACCCCAGGCATTGGCGACGCGTTTGCGCAATGCCGCTTCAGCGCCGGGCGCCGGGTCCCAGGCCACCACGTCGAGGCCGTGGGCGAGGGCACGCGCGACCCAGCCGCTGCCGATGACACCGCTGCCCAGGGCGGCGAAGGTTTTGATTTCGGTGATAAAGCTCATTGGTCATGTCCTAAAGAATTCGCAGAACCCTGTGGGAGCGGGCTTGCCCGCGATGGCGTCGGCACTACTGAAAAAATCTGTCGGTAGAACAGCCGTCATCGCGGGCAAGCCCGCTCCCACAAGGTCATGGGTAAGTTCGAATTAACCGCGCTGGGTCAGGCCTATCTTCTGGCGGCCTTCAGCCGGGGTCAGCACGCGGGCGCCGAGGCGGCTGAGGATTTCGCTGGCGCGTTCGACCAGTTGACCGTTGGTCGCGAGCACGCCTTTGTCCAGCCACAGATTGTCTTCCAGGCCGACTCGCACGTTGCCACCGAGCAGCACCGCTTGCGCCGCCATCGGCATCTGCATGCGGCCAATGCCGAACCCCGCCCAAACAGCATCGGCGGGCAGGTTGTCGACCATGGCTTTCATGGTGGTGGTGTCGGCCGGCGCGCCCCACGGGATGCCCAGGCACAGCTGGAACAACGGGTTGTCGAGCAGACCTTCCTTGATCATCTGCTTGGCGAACCACAGGTGGCCGGTGTCGAAAATTTCCAGTTCGGCCTTCACACCCAGCTCGGTGATGCGTTTGGCCCCTGCGCGCAGTTGCGCCGGGGTGGATACGTAAATGGTGTCGCCGTCGCCGAAGTTCAGCGTGCCGCAATCGAGGGTGCAGATTTCCGGCAACAGTTCTTCGACATGCGCGAGGCGGGTCAGCGGGCCGACCAGATCAGTGTTCGGGCCGAACTCCATCGGGTTCTCGCCCGCGCCGATTTCCAGGTCGCCACCCATGCCGGCCGTGAGGTTGACGATGATGTCGACGTCCGCCTCGCGGATCCGCTCCATCACTTCGCGGTACAGCGCCACGTCGCGGCTGAACTTGCCGGTCTGCGGATCGCGCACATGGCAATGCACGACCGTCGCGCCAGCCTTGGCGGCTTCCACCGCTGCAGCGGCGATCTGTTTCGGGGTGACCGGCACGTGCGGGCTGCGGGCGGTCGTGTCGCCAGCACCGGTGAGTGCGCAGGTGATGATGACGTCGTGGTTCATGAGGCGGTTTCCTTCAGGCGTGATGGGTCTGTCCGCAGCCCTTGTCGGGCTGCGAAGCGATGATTCAGGGGTGATTTACTTGCTGGTCAGTTTCAGGTTTTCAGCCGCCGGTTTGCCGTCGAAAGTCGTCACACCTTCGAGCCAGCGCTGTTTGTCTTGCGGGTGATCCTTGAGCCATTGCCTGGCGGATTCGAAGGCGTCCTTGTGATCGAGCAGCGGTTGCATCATCCGGCTCTCGTCTTCGGCGGTGTACGTCAGGTTGGTCAGCAGTCGACCGATGTTCGGACACTGTTCGGCGTATTTGGGCGACGTTACCGTCCATACGGTGGCCATACCTTCGTTCGGGCCGAGGGCGTCTTCGCTGCCAGTGAGGTAAGTCATCTTCACGTTGACGTTCATCGGGTGCGGCGCCCAGCCGAAGAACACCACAGCCTCTTTGCGGCGCACGGCGCGATCAACCGCCGCGAGCATGCCGGCCTCGCTTGATTCGACCAGCTGGAATTTGCCGAGACCGAACTGATTCTTGGCGATCATTGCCTTGATCTGCGTGTTGGCGCCCGAGCCTGGCTCGATGCCGTAAATCTTGCCGCCCAGTTCTTTCTCGAATTTGGCGATGTCGGCGAAAGTTTTCAGACCCTTGTCAGCCAGGTAAGTCGGTACGGCGAGCGTGGCGCGGGCGTCTTTGAGGCTTGGCGCTTCGAGGACTTTGACCTGATTGGCGTCGACGAACGGGGTGATGGTCTGGGTCATCAGCGGGTTCCAGTAGCCGAGGAACAGGTCCAGGCGCTGATCGCGGATCCCTGCGAAGATGATTTGCTGGGACGCGCTGGTTTGTTTGGTGTTGTAGCCGAGGCCGTCGAGCAGGACCTGGGTCATGGCGCTGGTAGCGATCACGTCGGTCCAGTTGACCACGCCCATGCGTACGTTCTGGCAAGACGCGGGTTCGGCCGCCATGACGCTGGCGCTCAAGAAAGCGGTACCGCTGAGTGCAAGAACACAGCTGCTGATCAGTCGTTTCATGTCGGGTTCCTCGGCAGGTCGTTTATTGTGGGTCCCGGCGTCTGATGCGCCGGTGATGCAAAGTTACGCAGCAATGCGCCCGTGAAAGCGCACTACGGCGACTGGCACTTGCACTGTAGCGACCTGTGCTCTTGAACGCTGACGACAATCGGCGTATCAACGACCCACGCGACCCGCCAACCGAGTGCGCCCATGTCCCAGGATTTTTACTTTTTGCTGATGCCGGGGTTTTCCGCCATTGGTTTTATCTCCGCGATCGAACCGCTGCGGGTGGCCAACCGTTTTCGCGGCGAGCTGTACCGCTGGCATGTTCTGAGCGCCGATGGCGGGGCAGTGCTGGCGAGTAATGGCATGTCGGTCAACGCCGACGCGGCGTTGGAGCCGCTGAAGAAGGGCGCGACGCTGTTGGTGGTCGCCGGATTCGAACCGCTGAAATTCGCCACGCCGACGCTTGAGCACTGGCTGCGCCGCCTGGATAACGAAGGCGTCACCCTTGGCGCCATCGACACCGGCAGCTTCGTCCTCGCCGAGGCGGGCCTGCTCGAGGGCCATCGCCTGACCTTGCATTGGGAGGCGATCGACGCGTTCAAGGAATCTTATCCACAACTCAGCGTGACGCAGGAGCTGTTCGAGATTGACCGGCGGCGCATCACTTCGGCCGGTGGCACCGCTTCCATCGATTTGATGCTCGATCTGATCGCCCAGGCCCACGGCCCGCAACTGGCGATCCAGGTCAGCGAGCAGTTTGTGTTAGGCCGCATCCGCCCGCGCAAAGACCACCAGCGCATGGAGGTCGCCACGCGTTATGGCATCAGCAACAAGAAACTGGTGCAGGTGATTGGCGAGATGGAACAGCACAGCGAACCGCCGCTGAGCACGCTGCAACTGGCGGAATCGATCAAAGTCACGCGGCGACAGCTTGAGCGGTTGTTTCGGCTGCACCTGAACGACACGCCGAGCAATTTCTATCTGCGCTTAAGGCTGGAGAAGGCTCGGCAGTTGTTGCGCCAGACGGATATGAGCGTGCTCGAAGTCAGCATTGCCTGCGGGTTTGAATCACCGTCGTATTTCACCCGTAGCTACCGGGCGAAGTTCGCACGCTGTCCGCGAGAAGACCGCCGCAGGGAACAAGCCTGATCAGAGGGCTGACCCAATTTCAGCAATACCCGATCAACCTGTGGGAGTCGGGCTTGCCCGCGATGAGGGCGGCACATTCAACACTGATATTGACTGACCTACCGCTATCGCGGGCAAGCCCGCTCCCACAGGGTTCGATGCGATTTCGGGAAGTGGTGTTACTTCTTCACCAACGCCGAGCACGCCGCTTTATAAGCCTCATGCTGATACTTGTTCAGCGTCCCCGGCAGCTCGAAATTGTGCTTCTTGGCCTGTGCATTGATCGTCTGCGGCGACAGCAGCGTCACCTCACACCCATCGAGCAACTGAAACACCCCCTCGATCTTGAACGTCGTCGGCCCACCGGCAAATTCACCCTTCTTGCTGCGCTTCTTGATCGCAATCCGGTCAATCGAGTTCTCCCGCACAAACGACGCGACCTGCGCGGCGAAGCGTTTGACGTTGGCTGCCTCATCGTCATCGTCGAGGGCGATTTTCTTGGTGGCCAGAGGAATGTGGCTCAGGGTCGAACCGTCGAGAGCGGCCACGGCGATGATCGCTTCGCTGCCTTTGATTTCGATGCCGCAGATGTTCATGGGTGTCCTTTGATTAGCTATAGATGTGCAGCTTACAGATCAGACACTCACTCCTGACCAATCGACTCCAAAAACTCCGACCGCTCGTCACTCATCCGCGCCACGCAATCGTTTTGCGCGATCTTGAATGCCTTGCTGCCATCCGTCGCCGGGAAGGCTTCTACCGCGCAATCCGCATCCCGCGTCTTCAACCATTGCTGCTGGGCAGTTTTGAGTTTGGCGGTGATGTCCGCCAATTGCGTCGGGTTTTTGCCGTACGCGGTCTGCATGCGTTCGGTCAGGCTGGCGTAGTTGTCCTTGAGCAGGTCTTCGGCCGTGGTGCGGCTGTAGGTCGAGCATTCCAGGGTCTGCACGTCGTTTTCGACTGCGTCGCACGGGTTGTTGTCGGACTCTTCGGCGGCATGTACGCCGGTCGCAATCAGTGCCAGGGCCAGGAAGATCGATTTCATTGAGGTCGCCGCTCTCATCCAGTGGTGTATCCAAGATGCGGGGATTCTGGCTCAAGCTTGCGGGCTTGAACAGGTGGCTGGTCGGGCCGCCTGACGACCCTTTGTCGCGGATTGACGCTTTCGGCAATTCCCCTGTCGTTTTTGCACCCGGTCGCCCCTGCACCGAGGCATATGCTGGCCCCAAAGCGCCGGCAGACGATTCGGCGCATGAATCGCCAATAAGGGGACGCCTGATGAGCCCAGCCGAATTACACGCCGACAGCATCGTTATCGACGGTCTGATCATTGCCAAATGGAACCGCGAGCTGTTCGAAGACATGCGCAAGGGCGGTCTGACGGCGGCCAACTGCACTGTGTCGGTGTGGGAAGGCTTTCAGGCGACCGTCAACAACATCGCCGCCAGCCAGAAGCTGATCCGCGAGAACAGCGACTTGGTGATGCCGGTGCGCACCACCGCCGACATCCGTCGCGCCAAGGAACAGGGCAAGACCGGCATCCTCTTCGGCTTCCAGAATGCCCATGCGTTTGAAGACCAGATCGGCTATGTCGAGGTGTTCAAGCAGCTCGGCGTCGGCATCGTGCAGATGTGCTACAACACCCAGAATCTGGTCGGCACCGGTTGCTACGAGCGTGATGGCGGGCTGTCGGGTTTCGGTCGCGAGATCGTCGCCGAGATGAACCGAGTGGGTGTCATGTGCGACCTGTCCCACGTCGGTTCCAAGACTTCCGAAGAAGTCATCCTCGAATCGAAAAAACCGGTCTGCTACTCCCATTGCCTGCCGTCGGGGCTCAAGGAGCACCCGCGCAACAAGTCCGATGAAGAACTCAAATTCATTGCTGACCACGGCGGTTTTGTCGGCGTGACCATGTTTGCGCCGTTCCTCGCCAAGGGCATCGATTCGACCATCGACGACTACGCCGAAGCCATCGAATACGTGATGAACATCGTCGGCGAAGACGCCATCGGTATCGGCACCGATTTCACTCAGGGCCACGGCCAGGACTTCTTCGAATACCTGACCCACGACAAGGGCTACGCCCGCCGTCTGACCAGCTTCGGCAAGATCATCAACCCGCTGGGCATCCGCACCGTCGGCGAGTTCCCGAACCTGACTGAAACCCTGCTCAAGCGCGGCCATCCCGAACGTGTGGTGCGCAAGATCATGGGCGAAAACTGGGTCAACGTCTTGAAAGACGTCTGGGGCGAGTAACGCTTTCCAAGACCGCCGCCGAACTGCCCCCTCTCCTGCGGGAGAGGGCTGGGGTGAGGGCTGCGGCCAACACTGAATCCAAAACTTTTCTGGAGTTAAGTTTCCATGGCCAAGATCGCCCCGCAATTGCCTATCGAAGTCGACAGCGAAACCGGTGTCTGGACCTCCGACGCCCTGCCAATGCTGTACGTGCCGCGTCACTTTTTCGTTAATAACCACATGGGCATCGAGGAAGTGCTGGGCGCCGAAGCCTACGCCGAGATCCTCTACAAGGCCGGCTACAAATCTGCCTGGCACTGGTGTGAAAAAGAGGCTGAATGCCACGGCCTGGAAGGCGTTGCGGTGTTCGAACATTACATGAAGCGTCTGTCGCAGCGCGGCTGGGGTCTGTTCAAGATTCAGGACATCGACCTCGATAAAGGCACCGCCAGCGTCAAGCTCGAACACTCGGCGTTTGTCTACGTCTACGGCAAGGTCGGGCGCAAGGTCGACTACATGTTCACCGGCTGGTTTGCCGGCGCGATGGATCAGATTCTTGAGGCTCGCGGCAGCAAGATTCGCACGGTTGCCGAGCAAGTGTACGGTGGCTCCGAAGAAGGCCACGAAGACGGCTTGTTCACCGTCAAGCCGTTGTAAGTCGAGGAACCCGTCATGGCTTTCGAAGCAATGTTCCAGCCGATCCAGATCGGCAAACTGACCATCCGCAACCGTGTGCTCAGCACCGCGCACGCCGAGGTCTACGCGACCGACGGCGGCATGACCACCGACCGCTACGTCAAGTATTACGAAGAGAAAGCCAAGGGCGGCATCGGCCTGGCGATTTGCGGCGGTTCGTCCAGTGTGGCCATCGACAGCCCGCAAGGCTGGTGGAAATCGGTAAACCTGGCGGACGACCGGATCATCCCGCACTTCCAGAACCTGGCCGACGCCATGCACAAGCATGGCGCCAAGATCATGATCCAGATTACCCACATGGGCCGTCGCTCACGCTGGGACGGTGAGCATTGGCCAACCCTGCTGTCGCCGTCGGGCATCCGTGAACCAGTGCACCGCGCGACCTGCAAAACCATCGAGCCGGAAGAGATCTGGCGGGTGATCGGCAACTATGCCACCGCTGCTGGCCGCGCCAAGGCCGGTGGTCTGGACGGCGTTGAGCTGTCCGCCGTGCACCAACACATGATCGACCAGTTCTGGAGTCCGCGCGTCAACAAGCGCACCGATGAATGGGGCGGCAGCTTCGAGAACCGCATGCGTTTCGGTCTGGAAGTGCTCAAGGCTGTGCGCAAGGAAGTCGGCGACGATTTCTGCGTCGGCATCCGCTTGTGCGGCGACGAATTCCACCCGGACGGCTTGTCCCACGAGGACATGAAACAGATCGCCAAGTACTACGACGATACCGGCATGCTCGACTTCATCGGCGTGGTCGGTTCAGGTTGCGACACCCACAACACCCTGGCCAACGTTATCCCCAACATGAGTTATCCACCGGAGCCGTTTCTACACCTGGCGGCCGGTATCAAAGAGGTGGTGAAAGCCCCGGTTCTGCATGCGCAGAACATCAAGGACCCGAACCAGGCCACCCGGATTCTCGAGGGCGGTTATGTCGATATGGTCGGCATGACCCGCGCGCACATCGCCGACCCGCACCTGATCGCCAAGATCAAGATGGGTCAGATCGACCAGATCAAACAGTGTGTCGGCGCCAACTATTGCATCGACCGTCAATACCAAGGTCTGGACGTGCTGTGCATCCAGAACGCCGCGACGTCCCGTGAATACATGGGCGTGCCGCACATCATCGAAAAATCCACCGGCATCAAGCGCAAAGTCGTGGTCGTCGGTGCCGGCCCGGCCGGGATGGAAGCGGCGCGGGTGTCCGCTGAACGCGGCCATGACGTGACGCTGTTCGAGAAGAAAGAATTCATCGGCGGGCAAATCACGACTGCATCGAAAGCACCTCAGCGCGACCAGATCGCCGGCATTACCCGCTGGTTCCAGTTGGAACTGGCGCGGCTGAAAGTCGACCTGCGTCTGGGCACTGCGGCTGATGCCGCGACGATCATGGATTTGCGTCCGGACGTGGTGGTGCTGGCGGTTGGCGGACATCCGTTTCTTGAGCAGAACGAACACTGGGGCGCGGCCGAAGGGTTGGTGGTCAGCAGTTGGGACGTGCTTGACGGCAAGGTTGCGCCGGGCAAGAACGTGCTGGTCTACGACACCATTTGCGAGTTCACCGGGATGTCGGTTGCCGACTTCCTCGCCGACAAGGGCAGCCAGGTCGAGATCGTCACCGACGACATCAAACCGGGTGTGGCCGTTGGCGGTACGTCGTTCCCGACCTACTACCGCAGCATGTATCCGAAAGAAGTGATCATGACCGGCGACATGATGCTCGAGAAGGTCTACCGCGAGGGCGACAAACTGATCGCGGTGCTGGAGAACGAATACACCGGTGCCAAAGAGGAGCGGGTGGTCGATCAGGTGGTCGTGGAAAACGGCGTGCGTCCGGACGAAGAGCTGTATTACGGGCTCAAGGAAGGATCGCGCAACAAAGGCCAGATCGATATCGATGCGTTGTTTGCGATCAAGCCGCAGCCATCGCTGAGCACCACGGGGGACGGCTACTTGCTGTTCCGCATCGGCGACTGCGTGGCGCAGCGCAATACACACGCCGCGATCTACGACGCACTCAGACTGTGCAAAGACTTCTAAAGGCTTGCACACAACCCTGTGGGAGCGAGCTTGCTCGCGAAAGCGGTGGGTCAGTCGACATCGATGTTGAATGTCAGTCCGCCTTCGCGAGCAAGCTCGCTCCCACAGGAACCGAGTAAGGCATCTCGACCTGCAAGACCCGAGGTCTTTGGGAGCTTCACCTATGTTGAACACCCTTCTTCCAATCCTGTTGTTCGCAGCCCTGGGCCTCGCTGTCCTTGGCGCGTTGCGGCGGGTGGCGATGTGGCGTCGGGGCCGAGCCTCGAAGGTCGATCTGATCGGCGGCCTGCTGGCCATGCCCAAGCGTTACATGGTCGATCTGCACCATGTGGTGGCGCGGGACAAATACATCGCCAATACCCACGTGGCCACGGCCGGCGGCGCGGTGGCGTCGATTGTGCTGGCGATTCTGGTGCACGGCTTTGGCCTGCATAACCGCATCCTCGGTTACGCCTTGCTGCTGATGTCGGCGGTGATGTTCGTCGGGGCGATCTTCGTTTATCTGCGTCGGCGCAACCCGCCGGCACGGCTGTCGAAAGGCCCGTGGATGCGCCTGCCGAAAAGCCTGCTGGCCTTCTCGGCGTCATTCTTTCTGGTGACGTTGCCGGTGGCCGGGATACTCCCGGAGCACTTCGGTGGCTGGCTGCTGGCAGTGATTCTCGGGATTGGCGTGCTCTGGGGCGTGTCGGAATTGCTCTTCGGCATGACCTGGGGCGGGCCGATGAAGCACGCCTTCGCTGGCGCCCTGCATCTGGCCTGGCACCGTCGCGCCGAACGTTTTGGCGGCGGTCGTTCCACCGGTTTGAAACCGCTGGACCTCAACGACCCGACAGCACCGCTGGGTGTGGAAAAACCCAAGGATTTCACCTGGAACCAGTTGCTCGGTTTTGATGCCTGCGTGCAGTGCGGCAAGTGTGAAGCCGCGTGCCCGGCGTTCGCTGCCGGCCAGCCGCTGAACCCGAAAAAACTGATTCAGGACATGGTCGTCGGCCTCGCTGGCGGCACCGATGCCAAGTTCGCAGGCAGCCCGTATCCAGGCAAACCCGTCGGCGAGCATGCAGGCAATCCGCATCAACCGATCGTCAACGGTCTGGTCGACGCCGAGACCCTGTGGTCGTGCACCACCTGCCGCGCCTGCGTGGAGGAGTGCCCGATGATGATCGAGCACGTCGATGCCATCGTCGACATGCGCCGCCACCTCACCCTGGAAAAAGGCGCAACGCCGAACAAGGGCGCCGAGGTGCTGGAAAACCTCATCGCCACCGACAACCCCGGCGGTTTCGCACCGGGCGGGCGGATGAACTGGGCGGCGGATTTGAACCTGAACCTGCTCAGCGAAAAGAAATCCACCGACGTGCTGTTCTGGGTTGGCGACGGCGCCTTCGACATGCGCAACCAGCGCACCTTGCGCGCCTTCGTCAAAGTGCTGAAGGCCGCGAAAGTCGACTTCGCCGTACTCGGTCTTGAGGAACGCGACAGCGGCGACGTGGCCCGTCGTCTGGGCGACGAAGCGACGTTCCAGCAGCTCGCCAAACGCAATATCCAGACCTTGGCCAAGTACAGCTTCAACCGCATCGTCACCTGTGATCCGCACAGTTTTCATGTGCTGAAAAACGAGTACGGCGCGTTCGACGGCAATTACCGGGTGCAGCACCACAGCACCTACATGGCGGAAATCATTCAGGCCGGCGCGCTCAACCTCGGGCAGCACAAAGGCAACAGCGTGACCTATCACGATCCATGCTATCTCGGCCGCTACAACGGCGAGTACGAAGCGCCGCGTGAGGTGCTGCGTGCGCTCGGTATCGAAGTCAAAGAGATGCAACGTTCCGGCTTCCGTTCGCGTTGCTGCGGCGGCGGTGGCGGTGCGCCGATCACCGACATTCCGGGCAAACAGCGTATCCCCGACATGCGCATGGACGACATCCGCGAAACCGGCGCTGAACTGGTGGCCGTGGGTTGTCCACAGTGCACGGCGATGCTCGAAGGCGTGGTCGAACCGCGTCCGCTGATCAAGGACATTGCCGAACTGGTTGCCGACGCGCTGCTCGAAGACGCCGCGCCAAGCAAGCCGACCACGCCGGCCAAACGTGAACCCGCGGAGGCCCACTGATGAGCGACATTATCCGCCGCGATCCGCGCGCCGAATGGATCGCCCGCAACCGACTGCATCCGCTGCACGCGGCGATGCAACCGGCACAACACAGCTGGATGGGGCCGAACGGCGTCATCCGTAAAAACCTGCACGGCATCGGTTTTATTGGCCCCAACGGCATCAAGCGTATTGACCGCAGCGGCGCGCAACAGGGCGGGGCGACTAAACGATCCGCCGCTGTAGAGGTGCAATTGCCCCTGCATCAGGTGCCGGCCCCGGCCTTCTACATCAGCGTGGTGCCGGACATGGTCGGTGGCCGCTTGAGCAGCCACGACCGCGACTTGCTGGGGCTTGCCCATGAGTTGGCCGGCAAGGATGGGGCGGTGCTGGCGGTGGTGTTCGGCGAGCACAAGGAAAGCGCATTTGCCACGGCGGGCGTTGATCGCTTGCTGGTACTCGATGGCGAAGCGTTCAACGGTTATGCACCGGAACAACGGGTGCAGGGCCTGCGGGCTGTGCATAACCAGTTCAATCCGCGTCACTGGCTGCTGCCGGACAGTCGCAGCGGTGGCGGTGAACTCGGCCGTCGCTTTGCTGCAGCGTTGGGGGAACGCCCGGCCACACGGGTCTGGCAGGTGAAGGATGAGCAATGCATCGGCCGCGCCGGTGCGGGGCTGCAAGACCTCGCGCGTCCGGTCGCACGATTGATTCTGGCCTCGGCCGAATGTGCCGAACCGGTCAGCGAAACCCGCCACGAAGCGCTGCCCGTGGAGTTATCCACAAGCGTTGCGCGCAGCTTGTCGCGAATCGAGGATCTGGGCGCGGTGGCGGTGGACCCGGCGGCCATTCCGATGGCCGAGGCCGAGTTCATCTTCTCTGGCGGTAACGGGGTCAAGGACTGGGCGCTGTTTCACCAGACTGCTGCCGCACTGTGTGCCACCGAAGGCGCTTCGCGGGTGGCGGTGGACGACGGCTACATGGCGCGTGATCGTCAGGTCGGCGCGTCCGGTACCTGGGTCACTGCGCGGGTGTATGTGGCGGTGGGGATTTCCGGTGCGATCCAGCATCTGCAAGGCATTGGCGCCTGCGACAAAGTGGTGGCGATCAACCTTGATCCGGGTTGCGACATGATCAAACGTGCCGACCTGTCGGTGATCGGCGAGAGCGCAGAGATTCTTCAAGCCTTGATCGCGGCGGTAGCGGCCTACCGCAACGACGCCAAGCGCGATGCGGCTTAAGGAAACGCTATGAACACAAAAATCATCAGTCTGGTTTCAATCGGCGCCCATCCAACCTCCGGCCGCCCACGCCGGGCGGAGCAGGATGCACGGGCAGTGGAACTGGGTTTGCAACTGGCTGGGGATAACCTGCAAGTGCTGCATGCCGGCGACGTTGCCGAACCGGCGTTGCGCGCCTATCTGGGCATGGGCCTGGAGCAGATGCATGTGCTGGAGCAACCGGCGGGCGCGGACGCGTTGCCGGCGCTGACGGCGTATCTGCGTGAGGCCGGTGCTCAAGTGGTGCTGACCGGTAGCCAGGCAGAAACCGGCGAGGGCTCGGGCATGTTGCCGTTCCTTCTGGCCGAAGGTTTGGGCTGGCCACTGGTGGTCGGATTGGCTCAGGTCGAGTCGATCAATGATGGCTCGGCATTGGTGTTGCAAGCGCTACCGCGTGGGCAACGGAGACGGTTGAAGGTGAAGCTGCCGTTTCTGGCCACTGTGGATAACGCGGCGCCGAAGCCGAGGCAGAGTGCCTATGGACCGGCGCGGCGCGGGCTCTTGGAGGCTGATAACGTCGAAGTGATCGACGATGAGCTTTTGTCTGTCGCCACGTTGCAACCGGCCAAGCCTCGGCCAAAACGTTTAAAGGTCATCAAAGCCAAGAGCGGTGCCGACCGCATGAAAGCCGCCACGGCCAAGGCCAGTGGTGGCGGGGGACAGGTGCTCAAGGGCGTGAGCGCCGAAGAGGGCGCTCAGGCGATTCTCAAGCTGCTGATCGAAGAAGGTGTGATCCGTTAATTCATGGGCACGCCAACCCTCGTAGCAGCCGGCTTGCCGACGATAGCGGCACAACAGTCAAAATATAGCTGACCGTTACACCGCCATCGCCGGCAAGCTGATCTTCATGTGGATAACGCGCCCGGCCTGTTGCAGTTCAAGTCCATGGTCCACAGTGGTGCTCGAAATAAGGCGCTATGCGACGTGTACTTGCGGGCTGATGATTCACTCAACTTCATCCCAGGCCTCTTTCCATGAAGAGCCTGCCCCTGGGGCATAAGCCCACGCGGCGCCGGCACACCAGGCAGTAACAGGTTCGGGTTTGCACTGATAGTTTTTGCCCGCGTTCGTCACGATATCGCCGGCCCTGTACGGGGTGCCTTCTTTGTAGGGCGGGTACTCTCCGCCGTCGCTGGCTGGCGTTACGGTAAATTCGAACTCTGCTTGGTCCGTTTTGCCATTTTTCGGATCGCGAACATTCAAGCGGGCCGTGAACTTGCTGGGCTGTGTGACGGGTAATGCGATGCCGCTGACGGTCGGGCCGTTCTGTGCGCCTGTCATCCCTGGAACGGCCCACTGAAAGAGCAGGGCACCATTACTTGCCGATGATGACGTGCCGTTGAACGTGAAAGGTTGTCCCGTCTTCAATGTCGCAGGCCCGGTGATGCGCGCGACCGGTGGCGCCGGATTAACAGGGCCTGGGTCCTCGCCTGTGATGATCGACATGGCCTGGCTGTAACCTTTTTGAGTGGCATATGTCGAGTTGCTTGAAGGGTTTTGCACGTTGTAAGTAACGGTCGAACCGTCCAGCTCGCCAATACGGGCGATAGCGGGGTCGACTTGGTCAGCTATTTCCTTTCCCCATTGAGCAGGCGGCAAATTAGCTGCGCTGATTTTATGAATGATATCGACCAGTTCTTTTTTTGCCCCATCGTTACCAAAGATCCGAAAGTGCACAGAGTCGCCCGGCTTGAGGGCAGCCATATCGCCGTTGATAAAGCTGCCGATATTGTAAGGTTCTTCGGGTACACCTCCACCTTTGAAGCTCACGTCCGAACACGAAATGAAAAACTCGCCATTCGGGTCGTTCCGTATCCAGATGCCGACAACCAGCCCATTCCCTGAAAGCCCGTCAGGGATAGTTCTGACTATCTCGAAATATCCTGATGCGGGTAGTTTGGGTAGCTCCCCCCAGTTTGTTTCAGCCACGGTAAAGACTTGTTCTTGGCCCAACTGCACCAGATCGCTCCACTTTAGTTTGTCAGTTGCCGAGTTGAAGCCTGGTTTACTGGTAAATGCATAGAACCTGCTGGGGACATGGGGGGCGGTGCCAATAAGCCGCAGGGTCAGTGCCTGCCCGGATACAACGTCGGTCTTGGTCCAGAAGGGTGTGGGGTAATCCAGGCTGGCTTTTCTGGGGTCATTCGCGGCGCAGATCTGGTCATCTTTGATAATGGCCTTGATCTGATCCAACGATGGATTATCAATCTCCGGGATGTGTGCAACCTCATTCCATTGTTGGGCGGCGAATGCTTTTTCGGCAGGGGTATTAAAGAGTTTGGCTGATTCTCGGCAACCTTTATCGACGATGGAGGAGCCATCTTCTGATTGCCAGTAGCCTCCGGTAGCCTGACAGTTCACCGCACGAGATGCCGGGAAATCCAGGGCGCCATGGGCCCAGCTCAAGGTCGGCGCCAAACAAAAAGCTGCCAGCGTCCATTGGAGAAATCCTTTCGCGTATTTATTCATGCTCTAGTCCACCTTCAATTCAGATAAACAAGTTCCGAACTGCTGGAACGATCAGTGTGCTGGTTCAATTGGCATCAGGGGTTAGCTGATCTCCCATGGGAGTGATGCAAGTTGCAGAGTTGTTCTGCCCAGGGCCAGACAGAAACATCCACCCTTGATAACAGCCTTGCCCTGTAAAGCTGTGATTGATGACTGAGAGTTGATTGGCGCGAATGGCTTGGCGCCCGCCACCCCAGTTGGCCGTGCCGGCCAGTGGGCGAGCAAAGGCCCGACGCAGGGAGCGGCGCTCCAGAAGGATTTGCAGAGAGTGGGGGCGCGCGGTATGGGCCCAGTGTTTGGCGAATGGAGGACGAGTGATTACGCAGCACGGCTTGCCGGGCTTTGGTGTGCAGGCGCAAGTGCTGGGGCGTGCCCCTCTCGATTAATACCCTCAAAGAGGGCGGGTGGACGCTGCCACTGACAGTTTTTTCAAGGCGACTGTCGTGGCTGGCTTCTTTACAGGCGTCAACCGCACGGCGTATTTCCCGCAACCAGCGTTGCAGGTCAAGTCCCCGGTTGCGTTTATCCATCAACGCCGTCAGCAGATAGGCCACTGTCGAAAACGTGGCCTGTAAGGCCAGCGTCAGTAGTAATTCAATCAGCGTAAAACTTTTGGCGCAGTGATGGCTGGGCGTGCCCTGCCACATCACTGGTCTACCTCCTTTTATAACGCCAAGGACTTCTGCATTAACCCAGGCCATTGGATATAACTGCAAAAGTGAGTGTAGATGAACTTTTGGCCCGAGTGATTTCGCGCGATTTTCAAGCCGGTAGCATGTTACTCACAATCGCTGTGCACACGCATGTGGATAAGTTGTTTGTGGTTCTCTGTGGGGCACGTAAAGCGGGGCCTGTAGCCTGCTGTATGAAAACTGATCAGGCTAACCCACGGTTTTTGCGGGTTTTTTTGTGTGGATAAGGCTCCTGCTTATTTTCGATTTGCCCCCAAAGTCTGTTGGCGCTTCTGTGGATAAGATGTTCGCTATTGGCCACAGGCCTTGTATATGAAGGCCTTGGACCATTTGGTTGAATAGTGATCAATGTGCTTCCGAATTCCGATTAAAACCTTGAAAGCCTCGGTTTATGAAGGTTTTGGATGGTTTTCCACAGCGTCAGCAAAGTTACCCCCGATCTCTGTCGGCGCTTCTGTGGATAAGGTGTTCGTCATCCTCTGCAAGCCATACAAACCGCTGCATGCAGAGATGTGATCAAAAAACACCCAATACCTGTCCCAAACCGTAGTTCTGCATAAGTCACGGTTTTTCTTGGCAAACCAGTGGAATATTTTTCGAGTCATCCACAGTTGTCCCCATTTGCTGTGGGTGGGTATGTGGATAAGTTGTTTGCGGAAGGCTGGGGGGCTTGGTGGGTATGGTGTGTGGCGTGGTTGATCAAAATTCATCCACTGGATGTCAAAGGTGAATGTCAGGACGCCATCGCTGGCAAGCCAGCTCCCACAGGGTTGTTGGTGTTCACCGAATTTGTGAGCGACACAAAAACCTGTAGGAGCTGCCGAAGGCTGCGATCTTTTGATCTTGCTTTAACCCTGGACAGGGACGCCTTTGAGGTAAGGCGCAGGTTCTGCGCCGAGATTGCTCAGCAGTCTTTCGCTGTACCAATCGACAAAATTCACCACGCCAAACTCATAGGTCTTCGAGTACGGCCCCGGCTGGTACGCCGTGGAGTTGATGCCGCGCTGGTTTTCTTCGGCCAGACGCCGATCCTGATCATTGGTCGCGTCCCACACCTGGCGCATGCGTTCTACGTCGTAATCGACGCCTTCGACCGCGTCCTTGTGCACGATCCACTTGGTGGTAACCAGGGTTTCCTGGGCACTGATCGGCCACACGGTGAAGACGATGATGTGATCACCCATGCAGTGGTTCCACGAGTGCGGCAGGTGCAGGATGCGCATCGAACCGAGATCCGGGTTCTTGATGCGGCCCATCAGTTTGGCGCAGCCCTGTTTGCCGTCGAGGGTCATCGACACGGTGCCCTTGAGCAGCGGCATGCGCACGATGCGGTTGCGCAGGCCGAAACTGGCGTGGGCGTACGGGATCTTTTCGGCTTCCCAGGCCGCTGCGGAGGCCGCAACGTGATCCTTGAACGCCTGATCGGCGCGCGGGTCGGTGACGTCGTCCCACTCCAGCAGGGTTTTCAGCAGTTCCGGGTGCGAGGCGTTGCAGTGGTAGCACTCGCGGTTGTTTTCCAGCACCAGTTTCCAGTTGGCCTTTTCCACCAGGGTGGTGGTGATCGCCACCTTGGTGTTCTCCATGTCGTACGGTTCCATGTAGTGGTTCAGCGTCGACAGGAAGTCATCGATGGCCGGTGGATTCTCCGCCAGGCTGATAAAGATGTAGCCGCCAGCGGTCTTCACGTTTACCGGTTTGAGGCCGTACTGCTTCATGTCGAAGTCAGCGCCCATTTCGGTGCCGGCGAACAGCAGGCGACCGTCCAGCTCATAGGTCCACTGGTGGTAATGGCAGACCAGTTTGGCGACCTTGCCCTTTTCACTGGTGCACAGGCGCGAGCCACGGTGGCGGCAGACGTTATGGAACGCATGCACCACACCTTCGGCGCCGCGGATGACGATGATCGGATTTTTGCCGACCTGCAGGGTCAGGTAGTTGCCCTTGGTCGGGATTTCGCAGGTCATGCCGGCGATCAACCACTCTTTCTGGAAAATCTCCTGCATGTCGATATCGAACAGCCGCTCGTCGCTGTAGAACGGTTGCGGCAGCGAGAAGGTGCGCTCGCGCTCCTGCAACATTTGGGCGGTGGCCTTGCGTGCGGGTTCCAGCGGATCGCCCAGGCTGATTTTTGCGGTGACGTCCATCGATGTGATCCTCATGGCCATCTGCGTGGCCGGCGAAAGTGGCTAATCAGGTGTGCTGCTAACGGTTGCTACGCAAGGTGTAAAGAATCTGTCTTGGTGTTGGGGCGAGTGTGGGCCCGGCGCTGGGCGGAACCTTATCCATGGGCGACATGGTGCAATCTGTTCCCGACGCGCAACCCCCGGTGGTTGGGGGCTGGTCGCGATAAGTATGCCGATGTCGCGGATAGGTAAACGGGCGGTCTGCGCTATACGCAGAATCGCCACATGAAGGCCGACAGTCGGCCGTGGAGAACAGCATGTCCAACAGCTTCCTGAATCCGGTCACCACCCAGACCTGGGCCAATGGTCGACACATTGTCCGTTGCGTCAAAGTCATCCAGGAAACCTGGGACGTGCGCACCTTCTGCTTCATGGCCGATCAGCCGATCCTGTTCTTCTTCAAGCCCGGGCAGTTCGTCACCCTGGAGCTGGAAATCGAAGGCCAGCCGATCATGCGTTCGTACACCATTTCCAGTTCGCCGTCGGTGCCTTACAGCTTTTCGGTGACGATCAAACGGGTGCCGGGCGGCAAGGTTTCCAACTGGCTGCACGACACGCTGCATGAAGGCCAGGAGCTGGCGGTGCACGGGCCGGTCGGGCTGTTCAATGCCATGGACTATCCGAGTCCGAAAGTCCTGTACCTCAGCGGCGGCGTGGGTATTACGCCATGCATGTCGATGGCGCGCTGGTTCTACGACACCAACGCCAATGTCGACATGACCTTTGTCCACAGCGCGCGCTCGCCCAAAGACATCATTTACCACCGCGAGCTGGAACACATGGCCTCGCGGATCGACAACTTCAGCCTGCACCTGATCTGCGAGAAGCATGGCTTGGGTGAGCCGTGGGCCGGGTATCGCGGTTACCTCAATCACAAGATGCTTGAATTGATGGTGCCGGACTTCCTCGAGCGCGAAGTGTTCTGCTGCGGGCCGACGCCGTACATGCACGCCGTCAAGCGGCTGCTGGAAGCCGCCGGTTACGACATGTCGCGCTACCACGAAGAATCCTTCGGTGCCACGCCACCCGAGGCTCGCGCCGATGCTGTCGAACAGGCCGAGCAGGCAGCCGACGCCCCGGAAATCGACGCGGCGGATCTGCATCAGGTGGAATTCACTTCGTCCGGCAAGAGTATTCGCGTGGCACCGGGCGAGACGGTGCATGCGGCGGCGGCCAAGCTTGGCCTGATGATCCCGAAAGCCTGCGGCATGGGGATTTGCGGGACGTGCAAGGTGCTCAAGCTTGGGGGCGAAGTGGAGATGGAGCACAACGGCGGGATTACCGAGGACGACGAGGCGGAAGGATTTATCTTGTCGTGCTGCAGCGTGCCGAAGGGCGACGTCCGTATCGAGTTCTGATTGGCGGTGGGGCGGGCTGCTGCGCTCGGCTTGCCCCTCACCCCAGCCCTCTCCCGAGGGAGAGGGAGCCGATTTTTATGTTGTTCAAAATCTAAGTTCGACTCGGTATTTCACGTCGGCGTACCTCGACCAAACACCTCGGTCAGTCCCCTCTCCCTCCGGGAGAGGGCTAGGGTGAGGGGCTCTTTCAGTCAACAAACAAATCCGTCATCAACGCCGCGCTGCTGCCCGCTTCAAAGCGATAGTGCTCAAACTCGCTCACACCGCTCTCGCGCAAAATCTCCTCATCAATCAGCAATCGCCCCGTGATCTGCCGCTTGCTGCTACTCAAAATCACATACGCCGCATCCGCCATGATCTCGGGCGTGCGCGCATGCTTGAACGACTCTCTGTTGCCCAGCTGAAACTCAATCGCTGCCGTGGCAATCATCGTCTGCGGCCACAGTGAATTGACGCTGATCCCGTACCCGGCGAATTCCTCGCTCATGCCCAGTGTCAGCATGCTCATCCCATATTTGGTCACGGTGTAGGGGCTGTATTGGGCGAACCACTGGGTCGCCAGGTTCAGTGGCGGCGACAGGTTGAGAATGTGCCCGGCGGATTTCTTCAGATAGGGCAGGGCGGCTTGGCTGCACAGCAGTACTGCGCGGGTGTTGATCTGGTGCATCAGGTCGAAACGCTTGAGTTCGATGTGTTGCACGCCGGTCAATTTGATCGCCCCGGCGTTGTTCACCAGCGCATCGATGCTGCCGAAATGTTCGTTGGCCTGCGCTAACGCCTGGCGCACCGCGTCGTCGTCACGCACATCCAGCTGCAACGCCAAGGCTTTGCCGCCCGCCGCTTCGACTTCCGCGGCGACGCTGTGGATGGTGCCGGGCAACTTGGCATGGGGTTCGGCGCTTTTCGCCGCAATCACGATATTGGCCCCGTCCCGCGCGGCCCGCAGCGCGATCTCACGGCCAATGCCACGGCTGGCGCCGGTGATGAACAGGGTTTTGCCTTGTAACGACATGCCGATGCTCCTGCTTATTGTTATGTGAGCGGAGGGCTCGACAGACAATGTAGACCAAGCGCAGAAAGGCAATCGACGAAGGGGCCGTGCAGAACTGCCGCAGGTTGCGATTCAAGATCGCAGCCTGCGGCAGCTCCTACAGGGAGAGGGGGTTGTGTCAGGTCAGGCGCTCATGACTTCGCGGATGTCGCGGGCCAGTTCGCGTACGCGCTCTTCTTCGGTATCCCAAGAGCACATGAAGCGTGCACCGCCCTTGCCAATAAAGGTGTAGAAGCGCCAGCCGCGCTCGGTCAGTGCGGCGATGGCGGGCTCGGACAGTTGCAGGAACACGCCGTTGGCCTGGACCGGGAACATCAGCTCGACGCCCGGAATGTCGCTGACCAATTCGGCCAGCAGTTGCGCGCAGTGGTTGGCGTGGCGGGCGTATTTGAGCCAGGCGTCGTTTTCGAGGATGCCCACCCACGGTGCCGACAGAAAGCGCATCTTTGAGGCCAGTTGTCCGGCCTGTTTGCAGCGGTAATCGAAGTCTTCGGCCAGTTTGTGGTTGAAGAACAGGATCGCTTCACCGACGGCCATGCCGTTTTTCGTGCCGCCGAAGCACAGCACATCAACACCGGCCTTCCAGGTCAGGTCCGCTGGCGAGCAGCCGAGGAACGCGCAGGCGTTGGAGAAACGCGCACCGTCCATGTGCAGGTTCAGGCCCAGCTCTTTGCAGGTGGCGCTGATGGCGCGGATTTCTTCCGGGGTGTAGACGCTACCGACTTCAGTGGCCTGGGTCAGGGTCACGACACGCGGTTTAGGGTAGTGAATGTCCTGACGCTTGAGCGCGACTTCGCGGATCGAGGCCGGGGTGATCTTGCCGTTTTCAGTGCCGGCGATCAGCAGTTTCGAGCCGTTGGAGAAGAATTCCGGGGCGCCACATTCGTCGGTTTCGACGTGGGCAGTTTCCGAGCAGATCACGCTGTGATAACTCTGGCACAGCGACGACAGGGCCAGCGAGTTGGCGGCGGTGCCGTTGAAGGCAAAGAAGACTTCGCAATCGGTGTCGAACAGCTTGCGGAAATGGTCGGCCGCGCGAGCGGTCCATTCGTCGTCGCCGTAAGCGCGTTGGTGGCCGTGGTTGGCCTGTTCCATGGCAGCCCAGGCTTCAGGGCAAATGCCGGAATAGTTGTCGCTGGCGAATTGTTGGCTCTTGTCGGTCATGGCCGGCTTCCGTGATCGAAACGCTTGTGGCGCTTCGTTGGTCAATGATGGTGCGCACTTTACCGAAGATCTTCCGGGGAGCACACGAGATGTCGCTGTCAAAACTCTACAAGGACACGGGCCGATTATGCACCTGAGAAAACGCGACGGCGCGCTGGATCTGCTCAAGTGGCTGGCGCTGTTGAGCATGTTGCTCGATCACCTGCGATATGTCGGGTTCTCCGTCGATTGGCTGTATGTGCCCGGGCGGTTGGCGTTTCCATGGTTTTGTCTGGCAATGGCGGCGAATCTTGATCGTGCGGGTGCGCGCCAGACCGAGTGGCGGTATCTGGGCTGGTTGCTGTTGTTCAGCCTGATCAGCGAGATTCCGTATCGGTTGTACATTCCTGATCCCGACACGTTGAACGTCATGCCAACGCTGGCGTTGGGATTGCTGGTGGCGCGAGGCTGGCAGGATCGGGCCTTGGCATCGCGCGTGCTCGGTGCCGGCGCGTTGCTGGTTTCTGTGTTGTTCTCGGAACGGCTGATGTTCGGTTTCTTTGGGGTTTTGCTGCCGCTGGCGACGTTGTGGGTGATTCGTCGCCCGTGGCATTTCGCGCTGTTGCCGGGGCTGGTGTGCCTGGTGGCGAATCAGTGGCGGGTGTTGTTCGAATCTGCGCGGTTCGGCAATGAGTTGGCGATTTTCGGCCTCATCATTTGCCTGATTGCGCCATTGCTTGGGAGGGTTCTTTTGCGACATGCCCGAACGACCCAGCCGCCACCCATGCGGCGCTGGGCCTATGCCCTGTATCCGGCACATTTCCTGCTGTTACTCCTTATCCGCCAGATCGCCGCTTGACCCTGTGGGAGCTGGCTTGCCAGCGATCGCGTTGGGTCAGCCGCCATCGATGCCTGATGTGTCACCGCCATCGCTGGCAAGCCAGCTCCCACAAGGTTCTCTGGTGTTTTTGAGATCGAGTCTGGCAAGGGCATTTCCGGCCATGTCGTAAACGCACCTTTGCGTGGCGTCCGTAGGCATTTGAGCTGTCTGCGCCGGTCATACCATCGCATCAAAGGGCACGCAGGTGCCTGACCGAGACGAATGGCGCACCGCCGCCGCTGGGAGAGACGCGATGTTCAGCAAGCAAGACCAGATCCAGGGTTACGACGATGCACTGCTGGCGGCGATGAATGCCGAGGAGCAACGTCAGGAAGATCACATCGAGCTGATCGCGTCGGAGAACTACACCAGCAAACGCGTGATGCAAGCCCAGGGCAGCGGCCTCACCAACAAATACGCCGAAGGCTATCCGGGCAAGCGCTACTACGGCGGCTGCGAGCATGTGGATAAAGTCGAAGCGCTGGCCATCGAGCGCGCCAAGCAACTGTTCGGCGCCGATTACGCCAACGTCCAGCCGCACTCCGGTTCCTCGGCCAACAGCGCCGTGTACCTGGCGTTGATCCAGCCGGGCGACACCATTCTGGGCATGAGCCTGGCCCACGGTGGTCACTTGACCCACGGCGCCAAAGTGTCGTCCTCGGGCAAGCTCTATAACGCCGTGCAGTACGGGATCAACACCGATACCGGCCTGATCGATTACGACGAGGTCGAGCGTCTGGCCGTCGAGTGCCAGCCGAAAATGATCATCGCCGGCTTCTCGGCTTACTCCAAGACGCTGGATTTCCCGCGCTTCCGCCAGATCGCCGACAAGGTCGGTGCGCTGCTGTTCGTCGACATGGCTCACGTCGCCGGTCTGGTCGCGGCCGGTCTGTACCCGAATCCGCTGCCGTACGCCGACGTGGTCACCACCACCACGCACAAAACCCTGCGCGGCCCGCGTGGTGGCTTGATCCTGGCCAAGTCCAACGAAGAAATTGAAAAGAAACTCAACTCTGCGGTGTTCCCCGGCGCTCAGGGCGGCCCGCTGATGCACGTAATCGCCGGTAAAGCCGTGTGCTTCAAGGAAGCGCTGGAGCCGGGCTTCAAGGCTTATCAGCAGCAAGTGATCGACAACGCCCAGGCGATGGCGAGCGTATTTATCAAACGTGGCTACGATGTAGTGTCCGGCGGGACCGACAACCATCTGTTTCTGGTCAGCCTGATCCGTCAGGGCCTGACCGGCAAAGACGCCGACGCCGCCCTTGGCCGTGCACACATCACCGTCAACAAGAATGCGGTGCCGAACGATCCGCAGTCGCCGTTCGTGACGTCCGGTCTGCGCATCGGCACCCCGGCCGTCACCACTCGCGGCTTCAAAGTGACGCAGTGCACTGAACTGGCCGGCTGGATCTGCGACATCCTCGATAACCTTGGCGATGCCGATGTTGAGGCGGATGTGGCGAAAAACGTCGCGGCCCTGTGCGCTGATTTCCCGGTTTATCGCTGAGCGTTCTGGAGTACATGACTATGCAACGCTATTCGGGCTTCGGCCTCTTCAAACACTCGCTCAGCCATCACGAAAACTGGCAGAAAATGTGGCGCACGCCGACCCCGAAAAAGGTCTACGACGTGGTCATCGTCGGCGGCGGCGGGCACGGTCTGGCAACTGCTTATTACCTGGCGAAAGAGCACGGCATCACCAACGTCGCCGTGGTCGAGAAGGGCTGGCTGGGCGGCGGTAACACCGCGCGCAACACCACCATCGTGCGTTCCAACTACCTGTGGGACGAGTCGGCGCATCTGTACGAGCACGCGATGAAATTGTGGGAAGGCCTGTCGCAAGACTTGAACTACAACGTGATGTTCTCCCAACGCGGCGTCTACAACCTGTGCCACACCTTGCAGGATATTCGCGATTCCGAACGCCGGGTCAGCGCCAACCGCCTCAACGGCGTCGACGGCGAGTTGCTCAACACTGAGCAAGTCGCCAACGAGATTCCGTACCTCGATTGCTCGAAAAACACTCGCTACCCAGTGCTCGGCGCAACCGTCCAGCGTCGCGGCGGCGTCGCCCGTCACGATGCCGTGGCGTGGGGCTTTGCCCGTGCCGCTGATGCTCTGGGCGTGGACTTGATCCAGCAGACTGAAGTGATCGGTTTCCGTAAGGAAAACGGCGTGTGCATCGGCGTTGAAACCAACAAGGGTTTCATCGGCGCCAAGCGCGTCGGCGTGGTGACGGCCGGTAACTCCGGGCACATGGCCAAACTCGCCGGTTTCCGTCTGCCAATCGAATCCCACCCGCTGCAAGCGCTGGTGTCCGAGCCGATCAAACCGATTATCGACAGTGTGATCATGTCCAACGCCGTGCACGGTTACATCAGCCAGTCCGACAAGGGCGACCTGGTGATCGGCGCCGGTATCGACGGCTACAACGGCTACGGCCAGCGCGGTTCGTACCCGGTGATCGAGCACACCATTCAGGCCATCGTCGAGATGTTCCCGGTGCTGTCGCGTGTACGCATGAACCGTCAGTGGGGCGGCATCGTCGACACCACGCCGGATGCGTGCCCGATCATTTCGAAAACCCCGGTGCCGAACATGTTCTTTAACTGCGGTTGGGGCACCGGTGGCTTCAAGGCAACACCTGGCTCGGGCAACGTGTTTGCCGCGAGCCTGGCCAAGGGTGAAATGCACCCGTTGGCCGCCCCTTTCTCCATCGACCGTTTCCACAACGGTGCGTTGATCGATGAACACGGCGCTGCGGCTGTCGCCCACTAACAGGAGAAATCCCATGTTGCATATCTTCTGTCCTCACTGCGGCGAGCTGCGCTCTGAAGAGGAATTCCATGCCTCCGGTCAGGCGCACATTCCGCGCCCGCTGGACCCTGCAAGCTGCACCGATGCGGAGTGGGGCGACTACATGTTCTTCCGCGATAACCCGCGCGGTCTGCACCACGAGCTGTGGGATCACGTTGCCGGTTGCCGCCAGTACTTCAACGTCACCCGCGACACCGTGACCTACGAGATTCTCGAAACCTACAAGATCGGCACCAAGCCGCAATTCACCGACAAGGCTGATGCTGCGAAAACAGCCACGACGGCGCTGGGAGAGAAGGTATGAGCCAGACCAATCGCCTGTCCAACGGTGGACGGATCGACCGCAACAAAGTGCTGAGCTTCACCTTCAACGGTCAGAGCTACAAAGGCTTCGAGGGTGACTCGCTGGCCTCGGCGCTGATCGCCAACGGCGTCGACATCATCGGCCGCAGCTTCAAGTATTCGCGTCCTCGCGGGATCTTCGCTGCCGGTGCCGAAGAGCCGAATGCGGTGCTGCAGATCGGTGCTACCGAAGCCACGCAGATCCCCAACGTGCGCGCCACGCAACAGGCGTTGTATCAAGGTCTGGTCGCGACCAGCACCAACGGCTGGCCGAGCGTCAACAACGACATGATGGGCATTCTCGGCAAGGTTGGCGGCAAGCTGATGCCGCCGGGTTTCTACTACAAAACTTTCATGTACCCGCAATCGTTCTGGATGACTTACGAGAAGTACATTCGTAAGGCTGCAGGTCTTGGCCGCTCGCCGACCGAGAATGATCCGGACACCTACGACTACATGAACCAGCACTGCGACGTGTTGATTGTTGGCGGTGGCCCGGCCGGTCTCGCTGCAGCACTGGCCGCTGCGCGTAGCGGTGCTCGCGTGATCCTCGCCGATGAGCAGGAAGAGTTCGGCGGCAGCCTGCTCGATTCGCGCGAAAGCCTCGACGGCAAACCAGCGATTGAGTGGGTTGCCAGCGTCATCACCGAACTGAAAAATACCCCGGACGTGCTGATCCTGCCGCGGGCCACGGTCAACGGTTACCACGACCACAACTTCCTGACCATTCACGAACGCCTCACCGATCACCTCGGCGACCGTGCGCCGATCGGTCAGGTGCGTCAGCGCATCCACCGCGTTCGCGCCAAGCGTGTGGTGCTGGCCACTGGCGCTTGCGAGCGTCCACTGGTCTACGGCAACAACGATGTGCCGGGCAACATGCTCGCCGGTGCGGTCTCGACTTACGTGCGCCGTTACGGCGTGGCGCCGGGCAAGAAGCTTGTGCTGTCGACCAACAACGATCACGCCTACCGCGTGGCGCTGGACTGGCTCGATGCCAGCCTGCAAGTGGTGGCCATCGCCGATGCTCGCAGCAATCCGCGTGGTGCCTTGGTTGAAGAGGCTCGCGCCAAAGGCATCCGCATCCTCACCGGCAGCGCCGTGATCGAGACCCGAGGCAGCAAGCGCGTCACTGCTGCCCGCGTCGCCGCGATTGATGTCAAAGCGCACGCCGTGACCAGTCCGGGCGAATGGCTCGACTGCGACGTGGTCGCCAGTTCCGGCGGCTACAGCCCGGTGGTTCACCTGGCCTCGCACTTGGGCGGCAAGCCGACCTGGCGCGAAGACATCCTCGGTTTCGTACCGGGTGAAGCACCGCAGAAACGCGTGTGCGTCGGTGGCATCAACGGTGTCTACGGTCTTGGCGATTCGCTGGCTGACGGTTTTGAAGGTGGCGTGCGCGCCGCTGCCGAAGCCGGTTTCCAGACCGTTGAAGGCGTGCTGCCAAAAGCCTTGAGCCGTCACGAAGAGCCGACGCTGGCGCTGTTCCAGGTGCCGCATGAAAAGAATTCTGCGCGTGCGCCGAAGCAGTTTGTCGATTTACAGAACGACGTCACCGCAGGCGGGATCGAACTGGCGACCCGCGAAGGCTTTGAATCGGTCGAGCACGTCAAACGCTATACCGCGCTGGGCTTCGGCACCGATCAGGGCAAGCTGGGCAACGTCAACGGTCTGGCCATCGCCGCCCGTTCGCTGAACGTGACCATCGCGCAGATGGGCACCACGATGTTCCGCCCGAACTACACGCCAGTGACTTTCGGCGCGATCGCCGGCCGCCACTGCGGGCACATCTTCGAGCCGGTGCGTTATACCGCACTGCATCAATGGCACCTGAAAAACGGCGCCGAGTTCGAAGACGTCGGCCAGTGGAAGCGTCCGTGGTACTTCCCGAAAAACGGTGAAGACCTGCATGCCGCGGTGAAGCGCGAATGCAAAGCCGTGCGCGACAGCGTCGGCCTGCTCGACGCCTCGACCCTCGGCAAGATCGACATTCAAGGCCCGGATGCCCGCGAGTTCCTTAACCGCGTGTACACCAACGCCTGGACCAAACTCGATGTGGGCAAGGCCCGTTACGGTTTGATGTGCAAAGAAGACGGCATGGTCTTCGACGACGGCGTGACGGCGTGCCTGGCGGACAACCATTTCGTCATGACCACCACCACCGGCGGCGCGGCGCGCGTGCTGCAGTGGCTGGAGCTGTACCACCAGACCGAATGGCCGGACATGAAGGTGTATTTCACCTCCGTCACCGACCACTGGGCGACCATGACCCTGTCCGGCCCGAACAGCCGCAAGCTGCTCAGCGCGGTCACCGATATCGATTTGAGCAACGAAGCGTTCCCGTTCATGACGTGGAAAGAAGGCGAGGTCGGCGGTGTGCCGGCGCGGGTGTTCCGCATCTCGTTCACCGGTGAGCTGTCGTACGAAGTCAACGTGCAGGCCGACTACGCGATGGGCGTGCTGGAGAAAATCGTCGAGGCGGGCAAGCAGTACAACCTGACGCCGTATGGCACCGAAACCATGCACGTCCTGCGCGCCGAGAAGGGTTTCATCATCGTCGGCCAGGACACTGACGGCTCGATGACCCCGGACGACTTGAACATGGGCTGGTGTGTCGGTCGCACCAAACCGTTCTCGTGGATCGGCCAGCGCGGCATGAACCGTGAAGACTGCGTGCGTGATCAGCGCAAGCAGTTGGTGGGCCTGAAGCCGATCGATCCGACCAAATGGCTGCCGGAAGGCGCGCAGTTGGTGTTCAACACTAAACAGACGATCCCGATGACCATGGTCGGCCACGTGACTTCCAGCTATGCGCACAACTCCCTGGGCTATTCGTTTGCGATGGGCGTGGTGAAGGGCGGTTTGAAGCGTCTTGGCGAGCGGGTGTTTGCACCGTTGGCGGATGGCAGCGTGATCGAGGCGGAAATCGTTTCTTCGGTGTTCTTCGATCCGAAGGGTGATCGCCAGAATATTTGATGGCTTCGGGTCCTGTGGGGTGGCGGATATCGCCTTCGCGAGCAAGCTCGCTCCTACAGGTTTCGGGTTGTTAATGGGATTTGTGTCAGGCATCAGTCCAGTGTGGGAGCGAGCTTGCTCGCGAAGGCGGCAAAGCAGCCACCCCAAGGGCCGGAACCAACAGAATTGATATAGGTGCTTTATGACCACAGCCAACGTGTACCAACAACGCCCCACCACCGGTGCCCGTGCCGAGTCGTCGCTGCACCATGCCGACCTCGCCAGCCTGGTCGGCAAGGGCCGCAAGAACGCCGGCGTGATCGTGCGCGAGCGTAAACTCCTCGGCCATCTGACCATTCGTGGCGATGGTCACGATGCAGCGTTCGCCGCTGGCGTGCACAAAGCCCTGGGCATCGAATTGCCCGGCGCCCTGAGCGTGATCGTCAAAGGCGAAACCAGCCTGCAATGGATGGGCCCGGATGAGTGGCTGCTGATCGTGCCAAGCGGTGAAGAATTCGCCGCCGAACAGAAACTGCGTGAAGCGTTGGGCGATCTGCACATCGCGATCGTCAACGTCAGCGGTGGCCAGCAATTGCTCGAACTGAGCGGGCCGAACGTGCGTCAGGTGCTGATGAAGTCCACCAGCTACGACGTGCATCCGAACAGCTTCCCGGTCGGTAAAGCGGTGGGCACGGTGTTCGCCAAGTCGCAACTGATGATTCGCCATACTGCTGAAGACACTTGGGAGTTGCTGATCCGTCGTAGTTTCTCGGATTACTGGTGGTTGTGGTTGCAGGATGCTTCGGCTGAATACGGGCTTAGTGTTCAGGCTTGAAGTGAATTGCGTTGAGCGTGCTTGCGTGTAGGGCTGGAGATTTTTTCCCCCTCACCCCAGCCCTCCCGAAACGTCGGACCGCCCCCAAGGGAGAGAGGGGAAAGGGAGCAGATCTCGGGTGTTTTTGCGATCTGCATTCACTTTCGGAATTTCAGGTCGGCGTAGCTCGAAAGCACAACTCGGTCAGTCCCCTCTCCCTCCGGGAGAGGGCTAGGGTGAGGGGAAAACCTGACACCCCGCACAAAAGAACAGGAGTCACCGCACCATGAGCCGCGCCCCAGACACATGGATTCTGACCGCCGACTGCCCCAGCGTCCTCGGCACTGTGGACGCGGTCACGCGTTTTCTGTTCGAGCAGGGTTGCTACGTCACCGAGCACCACTCGTTCGATGACCGGCTCTCCGGCCGCTTCTTCATTCGCGTGGAATTTCGCCAGCCCGACGGCTTCGACGAACAAGCCTTTCGCGCCGGCCTCGCAGAACGGGGTCAGGCGTTTGGCATGATCTTCGAACTGACCGCGCCGAACTACCGGCCGAAAGTGGTGATCATGGTTTCCAAGGCCGATCACTGCCTCAACGACTTGCTCTACCGCCAGCGCATCGGTCAATTGTCGATGGACGTGGCAGCGGTGGTGTCCAATCATCCGGATCTCAAGCCGTTGGCCGACTGGCACCAGATTCCCTACTACCATTTCCCTCTCGATCCCAACGACAAACCGTCGCAAGAGCGCCAGGTCTGGCAGGTGATCGAAGAGTCTGGCGCCGAGTTGGTCATCCTCGCCCGCTATATGCAGGTGCTGTCGCCAGAGCTGTGTCGCAAGCTCGATGGCAAGGCGATCAACATTCATCACTCGTTGCTGCCGGGTTTCAAGGGCGCCAAACCGTATCACCAGGCCTACAACAAGGGCGTGAAACTGGTCGGCGCGACGGCGCACTACATCAACAACGATCTCGATGAAGGGCCGATCATTGCCCAAGGTGTCGAGGCGGTGGATCACAGCCATTACCCGGAAGATTTGATTGCCAAGGGGCGGGATATCGAAGGCCTGACGTTGGCCCGCGCCGTTGGCTATCACATAGAGCGCAGGGTGTTTCTTAACGCCAATCGTACGGTCGTCCTTTAGATCGCCATCGCTGGCAAGTCGAATCGTCGCACCGCAGCTCCCACAGGGATTTTTGTTGGTTACAAAATTTCAATCCAACCCGAATCCTGTGGGAGCTGGCTTGCCAGCAATGAGGCCATAACAGGCAACACATACACAGCATCTGTACCCGAGCACTCAACGCGCTGCCTGTCTGGGCAACGCGGTTCCATAAAAACAACAGCGAGGTGAAAGCATGTCTGGCAATCGTGGTGTGGTGTATCTCGGCGCTGGCAAGGTCGAAGTACAGAAAATCGACTATCCGAAAATGCAGGACCCGCGCGGTCGCAAGATCGAGCACGGGGTCATTCTCAAAGTGGTTTCCACCAACATCTGCGGCTCCGACCAGCACATGGTGCGCGGCCGTACCACGGCGCAGACCGGTCTGGTGCTGGGCCACGAGATCACTGGCGAAGTGATCGAAAAAGGCTCCGACGTCGAAAACCTGAAAATCGGCGATCTGGTGTCCGTACCGTTCAACGTGGCTTGCGGGCGCTGCCGTTCCTGCAAAGAGCAACACACCGGCGTCTGCCTGACCGTCAACCCGGCCCGTGCCGGCGGCGCTTACGGTTACGTCGACATGGGCGACTGGACCGGTGGCCAGGCTGAATACGTGCTGGTGCCGTACGCCGACTTCAACCTGCTGAAACTGCCGGACCGCGACAAGGCCATGGAGAAAATCCGCGACCTGACTTGCCTCTCCGACATCCTGCCAACCGGTTATCACGGTGCAGTCACCGCGGGCGTAGGTCCGGGCAGCACGGTTTACATCGCAGGTGCCGGCCCGGTCGGTCTGGCCGCTGCCGCATCGGCACGCCTGCTCGGCGCAGCGGTAGTGATCGTTGGCGACGTCAACACCATCCGCCTGGCCCACGCCAAAGCGCAGGGTTTTGAGATCGTCGACCTGTCGAAAGACACCCCGCTGCACGAACAGATCGCCGCGCTGCTGGGCGAGCCGGAAGTGGATTGCGCGGTGGACTGCGTTGGCTTCGAAGCCCGTGGACACGGTCACGACGGCGTCAAATCCGAAGCCCCGGCCACCGTACTCAACTCGTTGATGGGCGTCGTGCGCGTGGCCGGCAAGATCGGTATCCCGGGCCTTTACGTGACTGAAGATCCGGGCGCCGTCGACGCCGCGGCGAAAATGGGCAGCCTGAGCATTCGTTTCGGCCTGGGCTGGGCCAAATCCCACAGCTTCCACACCGGCCAGACGCCGGTGATGAAGTACAACCGCCAACTGATGCAGGCGATCATGTGGGATCGCATCAACATTGCCGAAGTGGTTGGCGTGCAGGTCATCAGCCTCGATCAGGCGCCGGAAGGGTACGGCGAGTTCGATGCGGGTGTACCGAAGAAGTTTGTGATTGATCCGCACAAGTTGTTCAGTGCGGCGTAATCATCAGGCAACGAAAAACGGCGACCTTCGGGTCGCCGTTTTTATTGGAAGATCAGATCAGGAGCGACCCCTCACCCCAGCCCTCTCCCTCTGGGAGAGGGTTAGGGTGAGGGCACTCGCTGGTTTCACGATTTATATACGCGAGCGCGGTAAATATGGACGCACTGCTTCGGAACATGCCGGAGGACTTCCGGTCAAAACGGCAGTTTTCACCGCCCGTGATGGGTGGTTCTCACGCCACAAGAGGATGTCTGAAATGAAGATTGCACGCGGTTTTGCCTTGGCCTCATTGATGGCGCTGGCCGCAGGCCCCGCGCTTGCCGGTTTCAGCCTCAACGATGTAGCGGGGGCGGTTTCGGGCATGCAGGGCGGTGACAAGGCTGCCGCCGCGGCGCCGACCTCGGAAACCGCCGGTCTGTTGAGCGCGCTTAGCGCTTTGGACGTCACGCCGCAGCAAGCCGTGGGTGGCACCAGTGCGATGCTGGGCCTGGCGAAAAACCAGCTGAGCAGCACTGACTACTCGCAGCTGGCCAAGGAAGTGCCGGGCATCGACAAGCTCTCGGGTGGCAGCGGCAATCTGGCGGCATTGAGCGGTTTGCTCGGTTCGTCGGGCAAATCCGCCGGTCTGGAAAACGCGCTGGGCAACGTCAAGGACACCCATGACCTGAACAATGCGTTCAGCGCGTTGGGCATGGACAGCGGCATGATCGGCCAATTTGCCCCGGTGATCCTGCAATACCTCGGTCAGCAGGGCGTCGGTGGTTCGCTGTTGAGCAGCCTTGGCAGCATCTGGGGCACCGGCACCGGTAGCTGAATCAGCTCCGCTGGCCGCGTAACTCGGTGATGCGTTGATCCTTGAGCGTCCAGAGTTGGTTGACCCAGTTCTGGACCTTCTCGCGAAACACCGGATCGTTGGCGTAATCGCCCTGCCACAGCGCGGGGTCGAGTTCGCGGGTCTGGATGTCGACGATCACTCGCGGCACGCCGCCGCTGATCAAGTCCCAGAATCCCGGAATCTTCTGCTGTGGATAAACCACGGTGACGTCGAGAATCGCGTCCAGCTGTTCACCCATCGCCGCCAGCACAAACGCCACGCCGCCGGCCTTGGGCTTGAGCAATTGGTTGAACGGTGATTGCTGCTGGCTGCTTTTGGCCGCCGTGTAGCGCGTGCCTTCCAGATAATTCACCACCGTCACCGGCTGGCGCTTGAACAGCTCACAGGCGGCTTTGGTGATGTCCAGATCCTTGCCCGCCAGCTCCGGGTTTTTCGCCAGAAAAGCCTTGGTGTAGCGCTTCATGAACGGGTAATCCAGTGCCCACCAGGCCAAACCCAGGAACGGCACCCAGATCAGCTCCTTTTTAAGGAAGAACTTGAAGAACGGCGTGCGTCGGTTGAGGGTCTGGATCAGTGCCGGAATGTCGACCCACGACTGATGGTTGCTGACCACCAGATACGAGGTGTCCCGGCGCAGGTTTTCGCCACCGCGAATGTCCCACTGAGTCGGGATGCACAGGCGGAAAATCAGCTTGTCGATTTCCGCCCAGGTCTCGGCGATCCACATCACTGCCGCTGATGCATGATCGCGCCAGCGGCCGGGCGCAATCAGTTTGAGCAAGGCAAACACCAGCAACGGCCCGATCAGGATCAGGGTGTTGAGCAACAGCAGCAGGGTGACGAAACAGCCGGTGAGCAGGCGGCGCATAAGCAACTCTTTGAAGACGGATGTGCTCGCCATGATAAGCAGCTTCGGGCGACAGGCCAAATTTGCGCTGACGAGTGTTTCACCTTTGATCTTGGGTTTGCCGAACGAATTCAAAGACAACGGTCTAAAATCCCATTGCCTAACTCACCCAAGGAAGTCCCTTACGTGAAATCCCTCCTTGCACTGTTTGCCCTTGTCGCTCTGCCGGTCATGGCCGCTGAGCCGACCCTCTACGGGCGCTATGAATACATCGCGTTGCCGGAAATCGGTGGTGAAGTGCTCAAGGCCAAGATGGATACCGGCGCGCTGACTGCCTCGCTGTCGGCCAAGGACATCGAGACCTTCACCCGCGATGGCGACGATTGGGTTCGTTTCCGTCTCGCCACCAAAGATGCCAGCAACAAGGTTTATGAACACAAGGTCGCGCGCATCAGCAAGATCAAAAGCCGTTCCGACGAGGACGACGAGGAGCGCGAAACCACTGAAGCGGCCAAACGCCCGGTGGTGGATCTGGAGCTGTGCCTGGGTAACGTCAAGCGTACCGTGGAGGTCAACCTGACCGACCGCAGCCATTTCAACTATCCGCTGCTGATCGGGGCCAAAGCCTTGCGTGAGTTTGACGCGGCAGTAAACCCGGCACGTCGTTACACGGCTGACAAGCCTGACTGCTAAGTGGTCTCATTGACGTAACGTCAGGCTTGGGGCAACGTTCGCGCACATAACCCACGGGCTCGGATGCCATGCCTCATATCCTGATTGTCGAAGACGAAGCGGCGATTGCCGACACGCTGATTTTTGCCTTGCAGGGCGAGGGGTTCACCACCACGTGGGTGAGCCTTGGCGAGGCGGCGCTTGAGCATCAACGGCAGACGCCGGCCGATCTGATCATCCTTGACATCGGCCTGCCGGACATCAGTGGTTTCGAAACCTGCAAACAGCTGCGGCGTTTCAGTGAAGTGCCGGTGCTGTTCCTCAGTGCTCGCGATGCCGAGATTGATCGTGTGGTGGGGCTGGAAATCGGCGCTGACGACTACGTGGTCAAGCCGTTCAGCCCACGGGAAGTCGCGGCGCGGGTGAGGGCAATCCTCAAGCGTATGGCGCCGCGTCCTGTCATTGAGGCCACTTCGACACTGTTTCGCATTGATCCCGAGCGCGTCCAGATCAGCTATCGCGATCAGACATTGAGCCTTACGCGCCATGAATTCCGCCTGCTGCAATGCCTGCTCGAACAACCGGAGCGGGTGTTCAGTCGCGAACAATTACTCGATGCGCTGGGCGTGGCCGCCGATGCCGGATACGAGCGCAGCATCGACAGCCATATCAAAAGCGTACGCGCCAAATTGCGCCTGGTCCGCGCTGAAGCCGAGCCGATCCAGACCCATCGTGGTCTCGGCTACAGCTACAGCCCGAGGCATAGCTGATGTCGTTGGGCCTGCGAATTTTTCTGGTGTATGTGCTGTTTGTCGGCCTGACCGGTTATTTCGTGCTCAACACAGTGATGGAAGAAATCCGCCCCGGTGTACGTCAGTCCACCGAAGAAACGCTGGTTGATACCGCCAACCTGATGGCGGAGATCCTGCGAGACGACTTCAAGGCCGGCACCCTCAGTGAGAATCGCTGGCCGCAATTGCTCCGCGCTTACGGCGAACGCCAGCCGCAAGCGACGATCTGGGGCTTGCCGAAGAATCAGGTCAACCACCGCATCTATGTCACCGACGCCAATGGCATTGTCGTGCTGGACTCCAATGGCGTGGCGGTGGGGCAGGACTATTCGCGCTGGAACGACGTCTACCTGACCCTGCGCGGTGAATACGGTGCCCGTTCCAGTCGCAGCGATGCGGATGACCCGAGTTCTTCGGTGATGCACGTCGGCGCGCCCATTCGTGACAACGGCCGCATTATCGGTGTGGTCACGGTGGCCAAGCCCAACAGCTCTTTGCAGCCGTATGTTGATCGCACCGAGCGGCGCCTGTTGCTTTACGGCGCCGGGTTGATCGGCCTCGGTCTGCTGTTCGGCGCATTGCTATCGTGGTGGCTGAGTCGCGCGCTGCATCGCTTGACCGGTTACGCTCAGGCCGTCAGCGAAGGGCGGCGGGTGGAAGTGCCGCACTATCGCGGTGGTGAGTTGGAGCAGCTTGCGACAGCGGTGGAGCAGATGCGCACGCAACTGGAGGGCAAGGCCTACGTCGAGCGTTACGTGCACACACTTACCCATGAACTGAAAAGTCCACTGGCGGCGATTCGTGGCGCGGCGGAGTTGTTGCAAGGTGAGATGGCACCGGTGCAGCGCCTGCGTTTTGTCGGCAACATCGACAGCGAAAGTGCACGAATGCAGCAGTTGATCGAGCGCTTGCTGAATCTGGCGCAAGTGGAGCAGCGCCAGGGTCTGGAGGAACGCGTGGCCGTGCCGCTGGCAGTATTGGTCGATGAGTTGTTGCACGCCCAGGCTGCGCGAATTGAAGGCAAACAGTTGCGCGTTGAGCAAGCGGTCGCGGCGGATCTGTTGCTGATCGGCGAGCCATTTCTGCTGCGTCAGGCGTTGGGCAATCTGCTGGAGAATGCGCTGGATTTCACCCCGCGTCAGGGCTTGCTGCGCGTGAGTGCCGAACGGTTGGGGGAACAGATCGAAGTGCGCTTGTTCAATGAAACCTCACCGATTCCTGATTACGCCTTACCGCGTTTGACCGAACGTTTTTACTCGCTGCCGCGTCCGGACAGTGGGCGCAAGAGCACCGGGCTTGGGCTCAATTTCGTTGAAGAAGTGGTCAAGTTGCATGGTGGCCAACTCGCGATCTGCAATGTGCCGGGCGGTGTGCAAGTGACAGTGCGCCTGCCTTAGAGGCATTGCGCAGGCTCAGGTTGGCGCCGATGCCTGTACAGCGCGCTGACGATGCTTGCGATGGATATATTGCAGCGCCGGTTGCTCGACCAGACGCCAGGACACGGTTGCCAGCGCAATCACGATCAGCGTGGACACCAGCATCGACCAACCAAAACCAAGCGACGTTTTGTTTATCACGAGTTGCTGTACCGGGAATGCGTAAAGATAAATGCCGTAGGAAATATCGAAGCGCCCGCGAATGCTTTGGTCGACATACAGTAAGCCGATACTCACGGTGGCGATACAAAAGCCAAGCGTCGCGAGTACACCGGCCAACGTCGTCCCGATGCTGACCAATACCAGGCCAATCCCGGCTGCCAGCGTGATAGCCAGCACGCGCGGGTCGCTCAAGTGTTGTTTATAGAAAGCCATCACGGCCCCGGCAAAGAACGCGATGCCGGCCGTGCTGTACACCGCCAGTTTCTGCGCCAGCGCGCCCGTCACGTGATTGCCCAGAACGTAGGTGGCCATCACAAACATCGCCAACAGAATCCAAGGCAGCAGAGATCGTCGGAAGAGTCCAAGCGCGAGCGCCAGCAGCAGATAAAAACCGAACTCGATTTTCAGTGTCCACAAACTGCCATTAAAGGAGTCGGCGAAAATAAAGCCGTCGGTAATTTCTCTGATGTCGGCCCTGCCAAAAACCGAAATACGCATGAAGTCGATCAAGGCACTTGAACCGCTGACATAACCTTCGGCGAACAGACTGCCAGCGATATAAGTCATGACGAACGCGCATAGGATCAACGCGGGGAAGATTCGCGCGACGCGTTTGCTCAGGTAATCGCCGAAGCTGCGCGCATTGATGTAGCTCTGGGTAATCAACAGGCCGGATATCGCAAAAAACACGGTGACGGCGATGCCGCCCAGCGAGTTGTAACCGGCAATACCCGGTTCTTCCCGGCCCGATAGTACAAAGTGGTGACTGACCAGCACCAGCAACGCAGCGATGTGCCTGATCAAATCGAATGAGTTGTTGTGCAACGTGATAGTCCTTTACCCAAAGAGTGTTCCAGGTGAGCCGGTTTGAAATAAACCGCGCTTGCCGAGAAACGGGTTCTACACGTATTTCCACGCAAATCCCACACAACCTCCATAACAAAACCATGCAGCGCTCTCAGACTCGATCCCATTCCAACAAGGGAGCGTCCTTATGAACCGAAGTCTGACCATAAAACTCGGGGCCATTGGCCTGTTGATCCTGCTGTTGCTGGTGCCGTTGCTGATGATTGACGGCGTCATCGATGATCGTCAGCAACTGCGTGACGGCGTGCTTGAAGACATCGCCCGCAGCGCCAGTTACAGCCAGCAGTTGAGCGGGCCGGTGATGGTGGTGCCGTATCGCAAAGTGGTGCACAACTGGAAGATCAACGACAAGACCAATCAGCGGTATGACGAGCCTGGCGAAGAGCGCGGGCGTTTGTACTTCCTGCCGGAACGCTTCGAGCTCGATGGTCAGGTGCAAACCGAACTGCGCGCGCGGGGCATTTACGAGGCGCGGCTGTTCCACGCCGATAACCGCATCAACGGGCATTTCTCCCTGCCGGCGCAATTGGGCATCAAGGAAGACTTCGTCGACTACCAGTTCGATGCACCGTTTCTTGCGGTCGGCATCAGCGACATTCGCGGCATCGAAAACGCCTTGAAACTGGAACTCGACGGCCAGCGCCTGGACTTCGTTCCCGGTACGCAAGTCGGCTGGCTAGGCGAAGGGGTACGGGTGACGTTGCCACCGCTCGACGCCAGCAAAACCACGGAACTGGCGTTCGGCTTTGATCTGCGCCTGCAAGGCACCGGCTCGCTGCAAGTGCTGCCGGTGGGCAAGAGCAGCAGCGTGAGCCTCACCGCCAATTGGCCGCATCCAAGTTTTATCGGCAACTTCCTGCCGGCCAAACGTGAAATCAATGACGCCGGTTTCAGCGCTGACTGGCAGACCACGTTCTTCTCCACCAACTTGCAGGACGCCATGAGCCGCTGCGTGAGCAGCAATGATTGCGAGGCCTTCAACGCCCGCAGCTTTGGCGTGAGTTTCATCGATCCGGTGGATCAGTACCTGAAGAGCGACCGTGCGATCAAATATGCGCTGCTGTTCATCGTGCTGACGTTCGCCGGTTTCTTCCTGTTCGAAGTGCTCAAGAGCCTGGCGGTGCACCCGGTGCAGTACGCGTTGGTGGGTGTGGCGCTGGCGTTCTTTTATCTGTTGTTGCTGTCGCTGTCGGAGCACATCGGTTTTGGCCCGGCGTATCTGCTATCGGCCAGCGGTTGTGTGGTGTTGATCGGGTTCTATGTCTGCCATGTGCTGCACAGCGTGCGGCATGGCTTGAGTTTTTCGGCGGGTTTGGCGGCGTTGTATGGCTTGCTCTATGGCTTGTTGAGCGCCGAGGACTATGCGCTGTTGATGGGCTCGTTGCTGCTGTTTGGCTTGTTGGGGGTATTCATGGTGCTGACGCGCAGACTGGATTGGTACGGGATCGGGCAGAAACCGGCCAAGTCGCTGGAGTTTGATGTGGAGGCGATGCAATGAGTGGATTGCGAGAGGATCAGCGGGAGGCTGAGGTGCTGGTGACGCTGATTGTTGCGTCACTACCGCCGGAACCGAGATGGTGCCATCGCTGGCAAGCCAGCTCCCACAGGTTCTGTGCTGAAGCAGATTTCTCTGTCACACCTGGATCCCACAGGTTCTGTGCCGTACCGGATATCTCTGCCATACCTGTATCCCACAGGTTCTGTGATGAAACAGATATCTCTGTTACACCCATATCCACTGTGGGAGCTGGCTTGCCAGCGATGAGGCCGGAACAGACATCGCCGATCTAGGGCTTGGGCATGGTCGCGATCATGGACGGTCGCTGACTGACTTCAAAGAACCAGTTGGCCAGTTGCGGGTTGGCCTCGCGCCAGCCCAGGTCCGGGAAGCGCAGGTCGAGATAACCCAGGGCACAGGCCACGCTGATCGCGGCAATGTCGAAGAGGCTGGTCAGCTCGGCGATGGCGTCGTTCTCCAGCAGATCCAGAGCGCGGCGGATTTTCTCGCGTTGCGCTTCGAGCCACTCGTCCCAGTGTTTTTCTGGCGCGCGCAGCACCAGTTCATAACGCACCATGACCGAAGCATCCATGATCCCGTCCGCCATCGAGGCCAGGGTCAGGCGCCGCCAGCGGGCCGAGCCTTCGCGGGGGATCAGCGGGTTGCCGACATGCTGGTGATCGAGGTATTCGAGGATGACGCGGCTGTCATGGATGACGGTGCCGTCGGCCAGGCGCAGGGCCGGAATCTTGCCCAACGGGTTGTCGGCGTTGAGCTCGGCACTCGGGCTGACCGGGCTGAGGACGCAGTCTTGCAACGCAACGCGATCCTGCTGACCGGTCTCATGCAGCAACACCATCACTTTGCGTACGAACGGGGAGAGCGTGTTGTGGAACAGGGTCATGCTGGGGGCGGACATTGGCAAACCTCGGTGGTCGTCGAAGAGCAGGAGGTTAGCCTAGTCATAAGCCGCGTAGCTGGCGAGGAGTTTGAGGGTGCCCCTGAGATTGCCATCGCGGGCAAGCCAGCTCCCACAGGTTTTGTGCTCAATGCAAATTCCGGGTTCACTGGTGCTCACTGTGGGAGCTGGCTTGCCAGCGATGAGGCCATCACGGGCAACCTGAAAATCACCCGTGCTGCAGCAATCCTTTTATGGCCAGAACCGCAGGCACGCCCAGCCCGATCCAGCTCAACGCATCCCAGAGGCCATCACCCAACAATGCCGCGAACAACCCCGCCGCACTGAGCAACGCAATCACCAGCGGCGTGCTGAACACCTTCCAGAAATTCGACTGACGCGGCTTCATGCGCAGGCCTCCGCAGTGTCCAGCACAGGCTTGGCTGCCCTGCGCCGAACCACCCACAGGTACACGCCACTGCCGAGCACGATGATCGTCAGCACATCGAGCGTCGCCCAGAGGATTTTCATTGGCATGCCGCCATAGTCGCCAAAGTGCAGCGGCTGCGACATGCCCATGGCGTCCATGTACCACGGGCGTTCGGCCACGGCGGTGACCTTCAACGTCGTGGCGTCAATCAGTACCGGCGTCAGCAGGTGTGAGGTCAAATGCGTACCGCCCTTCATGAACACCGAGTAATGGTGCTCGCTGGAAAAACGCGTGCCGGGGAAGGCGATGAAATCCGGCTTCATGCCTGGGGCAACTTCCGCCGCAATATCGAGCAAGCGTGTGGCCGGTGCCAGGTGCGTCAGCGGCGGTGCATCGCGATAGGGTGCGACCAGCGTGGTCAGCGCATCGTTGCGCCAAGCGGCGATGAGCAAGTCGGCGCAGGCGCTGATCACGCCGGTCACGCCCACGACCAGCGCCCACGTGAGGGTGACGACGCCGATCAGGTTATGCAGATCGAGCCAGCGCAGGCGCGTGGATTTGTCCTGGCGCACGGTGCCGAATTTCAACCGGCGCATGAACGGCAGGTACAACACCGTCCCCGAAACAATCGCGATGACAAACAGCAAACCCATGAACGCCAGCAGCAGTTTGCCCGGCAGCCCGGCGAACATGTCGACGTGCAGGCGCAGGATGAACAGCATCAAACCGCCGTTGGCCGAAGGCGTTTCCAGCGCTTCGCCGGTGCGCGCGTCGAGCATGAAGGTGTGCGAGGAGTTCGGTTCGGTGTCGGCGGTTTTCGCCATGATCGCGAATGCGGCATTCGGCTCTTCGTCGTCGTAGCCGAAGTACTGCATGACCTCGCCCGGGCGATGCTTCTGCGCGGCGTCGACCAGTTGTTGCAGGTTGAGCTGCGGCGTGTCGGCCGGCATCTCGCGCAACTCGGGGGCGTTACCCAGCAGATGGTCGATTTCGTGGCTGAAAATCAACGGCAGTCCGGTCAATGCCAGCATCAGCAAAAACACAGTGCAGATCAGGCTGGTCCAGGTGTGAACGAACGACCAGCGGCGAATTGTTTTACTTTTCATTGCATGACCTTCAAAAACACCAAAGCCGTCCACAGGGAACGGATCTTTGTCGTCTGACAGACCGTCTTCGCGAGCAAGCTCGCTCCCACAGGGTCATGCGCCATTTTTGAAGGGCGCAAATCCTGTGGGAGCGAGCTTGTTCGCGAAGAGGCCCTCACGGAGGGTAAAGGGCCTGTTTCAGCTCAGTCGCTTACCACTTGTAGGTGGCGCTGGCGACGACGCTGCGCGTGTCGCCGTAGTAGCAATAGAAGCTGTCGCAGGTGGAAATGTATTCCTTGTCGAACAGGTTGGTCGCGTTGAGTGCCAGCGACGCACCTTTGAGGCTGTTGTCCAGACGACCGAGGTCGTAATGCACGCTCGCGTCGAACACGGTGTAAGCGTCCGCCTTGCCCAGCCAGGTGTTGGCTTTGTCACCGTAGGTGTTGCCGGTGTAACGCACGCCGGCGCCCACGCCGAAACCGTCAAGCACGCCGGTGTGCCAGGTGTAGTCGGTCCACAGCGAGGCCTGCTGGTTCGGCATCAGTTGCAGGCGATTGCCCTTGTCGGCGCCATTCTGCACTTCAGACTTGGCCAAGGTGTAGGCGGCGATGACTTTCAGGTTTTCGGTGACGTCGGAGACCGCTTCCAGCTCCAGGCCTTTGACTTTCACTTCGCCGGTCTGGCTGGTGATCGACACGCCGTCGACGAAGGTGTTGACCGAGACGTTCTTTTGGGTGAGGTCATACACGGCGGCGCTCAGCAGGGTCTTGCTGCCCGGCGGCTGGTACTTGATGCCCAGTTCCCATTGCTTGCCTTCGGTGGGCTTGAGCGAACCGGTGGAGGTGGCGTCGGCGCCAGTGGTCGGCTGGAAGGATTCGGCATACGACAGGTATGGCACGAAACCCGAATCGAATACATAGCTGAGCGCCGCGTTGCCGCTGAACGCCTTGTCGCGCTGGGTGTTGGTGGCATCGCCTCTGTTGATGAACTGAGTGCTGGTGTGGACCCAGTCTTCACGCCCGCCGAGGGTCAGGCGCCACTGGTCGAGGGCCATTTGGTCCTGCACGTACAGGCCGGTCTGGTAGGTCTTCTGGTTGTAGTCGTAGAACGCCGTGGAGCGCGCCGGACGCACGATTGGCTGGCCGTAGATCGGGTTGATCACGTTGGTGCCCGGGGTGGTATCCGAAAAGCCGAAAATCGAGGTGTAGTTGGTGTTGCTGCGCTGATGATCCAGACCCAGCAGCAGGGTGTGGCGGATGTCACCCGTCGTGAAGTCGGCCTGGAAGTTATTGTCCACGGCGAACTGGCTGATGTCCTCATCGACGCTCGTTGACGAGCGACCGACGTTGCCCTGGTCATTGACTTCAGTGAATGGATACGAGCCAACCGTGAGTGCCTGGAACGACAGGTCCGACTTGGTGTAACGCAGGTTCTGCTTGAACTGCCAGGTGTCGTTCAGGCGATGTTCGAAGGCATAACCCAGCGCGTAGTAGGTGCGGTCGTAATATTCCCAATCCGGATCACCGAGATTTTTGTGATGGGAAATATCACCGAATGGCGATTTGATTTTGGTGCCCTGAATCGGCAGGAACTGGCTGGTTATGCCGGTATCGTCGCGGGTGAATTGCGACAGCAGGGTGAATTTGGTGTCGTCGTCGATGTTCCAGGTCAGGCTCGGCGCAATGTTGTAGCGCTTGTTGTCGACGTGGTCGACCTGCGTACCGCTGTCACGCACCACGCCGCTGATGCCATAGAGAAACTGACCGGCCTCGTCGATCTTGCCGGTGCTGGCGAAGTTGATCTGGCGATGGTTGTCGCTGCCGTACTGCAACTGGATTTCACTGCTGGCGACGTCGCTTGGGCGACGGCTGACCATGTCCAGCAAGCCGCCCGGCGGGGTCTGGCCGTAGACGGACGACGCCGGGCCGCGGAGCAGGGCGAGGCGGTCGAGGTTCCAGGTTTCCTGTTTCGGATTGGCGTACACACCTTTTGGCAGCGGCAGACCGTCGAGGAACTGGGTCGGCTCGAAGCCGCGTACGCGCAGCCAGTCGGCCCGAGTGTCGCTGCCGTAGCTGCTGGCGGTGATGCCCGGCATGTACCGCACGGCGTCATCGAGACTGTGCACGCCTCGGTCTTCCATTTGCTGACGGGTCGCTACCGAGATCGAACGTGGCGCTTCGACCAGTGCTGTGTCGGTTTTGCTGCCGGCGGCGGTGCGGGTGGCGGTGTAGCCCTCGACCGGGCTCCAGGCTGTTTCCAGATTCTCTACGCCGATGACCGATGTTTCCGGCAGCGCCATCACGCCTTCCGGCACAGCCACCAAGGTGTAAGTGCCGGTGCTGCTTTGTTCCAGTTGCAGGCCGGTGCCACGCAGGGCTGCACGCAAAGCGCCGGCGGCGTCGTATTGGCCGCTCACGGGCGCTGACGTTTTGCCCGCCGCCAGCGCCGGGTTCAGCGACAGCGCGAGGCCGCCCTGACTGGCGATCTGGTTCAGGGTGGTCGACAGCGGCGCGGCCGGCAGGTTGTAGGCGCGAACGCTGGACGCTTGTTCAGCGGCGATCAGTTGGCTGCTGACCAGCGGAGCGCTGAGGGCAATGGCAACCGCCAGCAAACTGGGGCGCAACAAGGTGTCTAGCGAACGGGACATACGGAGGCTCCTGAATGAAAATATTTCTCAATTGCCTGTGTGCCGGATGAAAATCAAAAAGTGATAGGGCTGGATGAAAATAATTTCGATTAACTGGAAATGGAGACTGTGCGGGCCTCATCGCTGGCAAGCCAGCTCCCACATTTTTCAGGGCTATACACAAAACTCATCCTCAGCACAAACCCTGTGGGAGCTGGCTTGCCAGCGATGGCGGCAGCTCAGGCAACCAATTACTCAGGTGTGGTATCAGCCTTCGCCACGGTGACCCAATACGGTGTGTGCTGCTCGATCTGCACCGGCAGGGTCGGTAACAGCGCGCTCAAGGCTTTATCGGTGTCATGCAACGGGAAGCTGCCGGTAATGCGCAAATCGGCCACTTCCGGCGCCACGCCCAAATGCCCGCGGCGATAGCGACCCAGTTCATGGACCAGATCGCTCAGTCGCGCGTTGTCGACCACCAGCATCCCGCGAGTCCAGGCATCGGCGCCGGGAGTGAGGGCGACAATCGAGCCGAGCCCGTCACTGCGCAGCAGCACTTGCTGGCCCTCGCGAAGGATCTGTTCTTCAGGGTTCGATTGCGTATGTGCCGCCACCGCCGATTGCAGCACGCTCAGGCGCGTGCCTTGTTCCTCGCGCTTGACCAGGAACCGTGTGCCGAGCGCGCGCATGCTGCCTTCGCGAGTCTCGACAATGAAAGGTCGCGTATCGCCGTGAGCGGTTTCGATGAGGATTTCGCCTTCCTGCAAAACAATCAGGCGCTGCTTTTCATCGAAACGCACATCCACGGCGCTGTGGGTATTGAGGTTGAGCAACGTGCCGTCGGCCAACCGCACAATGCGCTGTTCGCCGGTGGCGGTACGCTGGTCGGCGAGCCAGTAATCGAGCGGCAGATAGCGTTCACCGGCAAACAAGGTCAGACCCACCACCGCGACAACACTGGCCAGACCACTCCCCAATTTGCGTACGCGGCGGCGAATGCTTTCGCGTGATTGCAGCAGCGCACTGCGGGCTGGCCCTTTGGCGACGCTGAATCGCTGATCGAGCATGCCCAACTGGCGCCAGGCGCGGGCGTGTTCTTCATGGGCCGCATGCCACTTGACGAATTCTTCGCGCTCCAGCGGACTGCTGGAATCGAGCGTCAGTTGCCAGGCTATCGCCGCGTCCAGCACATGCGCCGGCACCGATCTGGAACTGGCCGGACTCATGTTGGCTCACCGTACAGCGCGATATAGCACTGACGAATGCCTTGAGCGAGATACTGGCGCACGCGGGGCACCGACACACCGAGCTTCTGGGCGATCTCGGCATGGCCGAGGCCATCGAGGCGGTTATAAAGGAACGCAGCGCGGGCCTTGGTCGACAGTCTGCCGAGCAGGCGGTCGATGGCCTTGAGGTCTTCGAGGATCAGTTGCTGTTCTTCCACCGATGGTTGTTCACCTTCGGGAATCAGCATCAGTTCGGTGAGGTAAGCCTGTTCGAGCGCAGCGCGGCGGAAGTAATCGAACAGCAGACCTTTGGCGATCGCGACCAGGAAGGCCCGGGGCTCGCGCGGTGTCAGCAGTTCATCGCGGCCGAGCAGGCGTACGAAAGTGTCCTGGCTCAGGTCTTCGGCACGCTGCGGACACGCCACATTGCGCCGCAGCCACGCCAGCAGCCAACCGCGATGGTCGCGATACATCGCACCGACGAGCTCACTGTGAGGGCTTGGGACTGACGACACCGGACATCACCGATTGGGAAATATTAACTAACGCGAACTGTTCGCGATTGTGGCAGAGGTGGGAATGGTTAGCAATTGGCCACTGGTCGGGTGGTTGTTGCTTAGGGGCAGGCCCTCACCCTAACCCTCCCCCAGGGGGAGAGGGGACTGATCTGGGGATATTCCGGAGATAAACCGACCTGAGCGTTCTGTGCCGAATCCACAACCGACCCAGGTCTGATGCCGTGGCTGATCCATAATCGCCGCGGACTTTCAGGTCGATGGATAGCGCAAGACACCTCGGTCGGCCCCCTCTCCCTCCGGGAGAGGGCTGGGGTGAGGGGCTTTTGATTGATCTAGAGACTCAGAAAGAGGGCGCCTGCTGCCGACGTTTCCACTGGCTCAATCGCTGCTGCAAATTCAACGGACTATGAATCTGCTGCCCCCGCGCCCGACTGAACAGTATCAACGCCAACTCCGCCGTCGCCAGCGCATCGGCACTCGCGTTGTGCCGCTCGAAGACCTCAAGCTTGAACCACTCGATCCACTCATCCAGCCCGGCCTCGCGAATGTTCGCCTGTGGGCACACCAACGGCGCAATGTCGGCGACATCCAGAAACACATGCTGCAATTTGTGCCCCAGATGTTCCTTCAGCGCCCGTCCGAGCATGTGCTGATCGAACGGGGCATGAAACGCCAACACCGGGCTGTCACCGACAAACTCCATGAATTCCACCAACGTCTCGGCCGGGTCGCTGCCAGCGGCGATCGCGTTCGGCCCAAGGCCATGAATCAACACACTGGCGCCGAGCTTCACCTCCGAGCATTGCAGCGTGCGTTCGAACTGCTGGCTGAAGTCGATCGCGCCGTCCTCGATTACCACGGCGCCAATGGACAACAGTCGATCCTTGTTCAGGTTCAGCCCGGTGGTTTCGAGGTCGAGCACCACCCAGCGCTGTTCGCGCAGGCTGCAATCGCCCAGTTGATTGATCGCCGGCAGGCTCGCCAGACGCTGTTGCAGATCAGCCGGCACCACCGGGCTGGCCGGACGCAGCCACGAAAACAGACTCATAGCTGATACCGCAACGTCAGGCTGCTTTGCAGGCGTTGGGCCTGACGCAGCGATTCACGCAGGATGCGCCGGTCCAGGTGATTGAGGCTGTCGGGATCGACCCGGTTGGAATACGGCAGGTTCTCGCGACTCTGGATCTGATGCTGCTGCATGCGCGTTTGCTGAATGAAGTGATAAGCCTCCTCATATGCCGCGCCGTCGAGTCGCTCGATGACTCCCTTCTCCACCAACTGACGGAAGCGTTCCAACGTATTGTTGGCATCGATGCCGTTGGCCAGCGCGAGCAATCGCGCACCATCCACGAACGGCGTCAGGCCCTGGACTTTCAGATCCAGGGTGGCTTTCTCGCCGTTCTTGCGCGCCAGCACAAACTCACGGAAGCGTCCCACTGGCGGGCGATTGCGCAGGGCGTTGTCGGCCATCATGCGCTGGAACAAGCGGTTATCGCCGATCTGATCGAGAATCCCCCGACGCAATTGCGCACAGCCCTGTTCATCGCCCCACACCACGCGCAGATCGAAATAGATGCTCGACCCCAGCAGGTTTTCCGGTGTCGCCTCGCGGATAAACGACGCGAAACGCCGCGCCCATTCTGCGCGGGACAGGCACAGCTCGGGGTTGCCGGCCATGATGTTGCCCTTGCACAGCGTGAAGCCGCACAGCGCCAGGCTCTGGTTGATCTGCTGGGCAATCGGCAGCAGTTTGCCGCGAATTTCCGCGGCATGCGCCGCATCACGGGCATCAAAGAGAATGCCGTTGTCCTGATCCGTGTGCAGCGTCTGCTCACGGCGGCCCTCGCTGCCGAAACACAACCAACTGAACGGCACCCCCGGATCACCTTTTTCGGCGAGGGTCAGTTCGATCACCCGGCACACGGTGTGATCGTTGAGCAGGGTGATGATGTGCGTGATCTGCGTCGAGGACGCGCCATGAGCCAGCATGCGTTCGACCAATTGACCGATCTCGCCGCGCAGGGTCACCAGTTGTTCGACGCGTTGGGCGCTGCGGATGGTCCGGGCCAGATGCACCAGGTCGACCCGCTGCAGGGAAAACAGATCGCGTTCGGACACCACGCCGCACAAGCGCTGATCCTTGACCAGGCAGACGTGGGCGATGTGCCGTTCGGTCATGGCAATGGCGGCATCGAAGGCGCTGTGGTCCGGCGACAGATAGAACGGCGCGCGGGTCATGTGGCGTTCGATGGCTTCGCTGAAATCGCCGACACCTTCGGCCACCACGTGGCGCAAATCGCGCAGGGTGAAAATGCCCAGCGGCGCCTTGTGCTCATCCACCGCAACGATGCTGCCGACCTGTTGCTCGTGCATCAATTTCACCGCTTCGCGCAGTGGCGTGTCGGGGCTGCACGTCACCGGATGGCGCATCGCCAACTCGCCGAGGCGGGTGTTCAGCGAATACTGGGTGCCGAGATTTTCCACGGCTTTCTGCTGGACTTGCTGATTGACCTGATCGAGCAGGCTGCTGACCCCGCGCAAGGCGAAGTCGCGGAAGGCGCTGGAGAGGGCGAACAGTTTGATGAACGCCTGTTTGTTCAATTGCAGGCAGAAAGTATCTTCACCGGCCAGATGCTCGGTGCGAGTTGCCCGCTCACCCAGCAACGCGGCCAGGGGAAAGCATTCCCCGGTGGTGATTTCGAACGTGGTTTCAGTGCCGCCCTTGGCCGTGTGCGGACGTTCGCCGACCACGCGGCCCTGTTTGACGATATGGAAGTATTCCACCGGGCCGTCGGCAGGTTTGATGATGCTCTCGCCCTGACCGTAAAACCGCAGCTGACACTGCTCCACCAGATAGGCGAGGTGGGCGTGTTCCATCTGATTGAAGGGCGGGAAGCGCTGGAGGAATTGCAGAGTGCCCTGAATGTTCTGCAATACCGCGGTTTTCCCTGCCTGGGTGAAGGCGTCCGCTTTACTCATAACCATTACCGCAGTCTTTTTCGAATTGTTGTTGTCGGATCGTTGCAGCCATGGTCGACCCCTGCGGCCGGGGTGCCCATTGGACGTAAGTCTAGGTTGGCGATGCCGTTGGGCATATTTGGGAAGTGACCTACACATTCAGTCGGAAATTCGCCCGCCCGGCTATTGGAAATAAATCCGACGAAGTGCACATTGAAGCTCTGCCTGGCGATGTCTGACGACTGAGCCAGGTGATTGATTGGGAAATGTAGAGAACGCCATGTCCGACCACGATATTTTGAGCGACGCCGAGCGTGAAGCGCTCAGCGCTGTAATGCTCGAACCCGACCTGCCGCCGCAGCGTGTACTGATCGTCGATGACGACAAGGACGCCCGCGAGCTGCTCGCGGAGATTCTGGCGTTGGACGGCATTCGCTGCATGACCGCTGCCAGTGGCGAAACCGCACTGAAGATGCTCGATGAGAAACCTTCGATCGGGCTGGTCATCACTGATCTGCGCATGGGCAACGTCGGTGGACTGGACCTGGTTCGTCAGGTGCGCGAATCGGTGCGGGCGGCGATGCCGATCATCATTGTGTCGGGCGATGCCGATGTGAAAGACGCGATCGCGGCGATGCACTTGAGTGTGGTGGACTTTCTGCTCAAGCCGATTGATACCGCCAAGTTGCTGGGGTTGGTCAAGCATGAATTGGGGATTGAGCCTTAGCGCCACCCGATCATTCCAACGCGGAGCGTGTGAACGATCAAGAATCAAAAAAAGCCCTGATCCAACGATCAGGGCTTTTTCATATCCAGCGTCTACGCAGAATTACAGGCCGTTGGCAGCCTTGAACTCACGACGACGACGGTGCAGAACCGGCTCGGTGTAACCGTTCGGCTGTTTGGTGCCTTCGATCACCAGTTCGACCGCCGCCTGGAAGGCGATGTTGCTGTCGAAGTTCGGAGCCAGCGGACGGTACAGCGGGTCGTTGGCGTTCTGACGATCGACCACCGGCGCCATGCGCTGGAGGCTTTCCATCACTTGCGCTTCGGTGACGATACCGTGGCGCAGCCAGTTGGCGATGTGCTGGCTGGAGATACGCAGCGTCGCACGGTCTTCCATCAGGCCGACGTCATTGATATCCGGCACTTTCGAGCAACCCACGCCTTGGTCGATCCAGCGCACCACGTAGCCGAGAATGCCCTGGGAGTTGTTGTCCAGTTCGTTCTTGATCTGCTCGGGTGTCCAGCTCGGATTGACCGCCAGCGGAATGGTCAGGATGTCGTCCACGGACGCGCGAGCACGTTTGGCCAATTCGGCCTGACGAGCGAACACGTCGACCTTGTGGTAATGCAGCGCGTGCAGCGCAGCGGCGGTCGGCGATGGCACCCAGGCGGTGTTGGCACCGGCCAGTGGGTGAGCGATTTTCTGTTCGAGCATCGCGGCCATCAGGTCGGGCATCGCCCACATGCCTTTACCGATTTGTGCACGACCTTGCAGGCCAGTGCTCAGACCGATATCGACGTTCCAGTTCTCGTAGGCGCCGATCCATTTCTCGGCCTTCATGTCGGCCTTGCGCACCATCGGGCCGGCTTCCATGGAGGTGTGGATTTCGTCGCCGGTGCGGTCGAGGAAACCGGTGTTGATGAACACCACGCGCTCGCTGGCCGCCTGGATGCAGGCCTTGAGGTTGACCGTGGTACGGCGCTCCTCGTCCATGATCCCGACTTTCAGGGTGTTGCGTTTCAGGCCAAGCACGTCTTCGATACGGCCGAACAGTTCGTTGGTGAACGCGGCTTCTTCCGGGCCGTGCATCTTCGGTTTAACGATGTAGACCGAGCCGGTGCGAGTGTTCTTGCGCGAAGTGTTGCCGTTGAGGTTGTGCATCGCCGCCAGGCAAGTCACCAGACCGTCGAGGATGCCTTCCGGTACTTCGTTGCCGTCTTTGTCGAGGATCGCGTCGATGGTCATCAGGTGGCCGACGTTGCGCACGAACAACAGCGAGCGGCCATGCAGGGTCACTTCGCCGCCATCGACTGTGGTGTAGCTGCGGTCCGGGTTCATGGTGCGAGTGAAGGTCTGGCCGCCCTTGGCGACTTCTTCCGACAGATCGCCCTTCATCAGGCCGAGCCAGTTGCGGTAGATCACCACTTTGTCGTCGGCATCGACGGCCGCCACGGAGTCTTCGCAGTCCATGATGGTGGTCAGCGCGGCCTCCATCAGCACGTCTTTGACGCCGGCCGCGTCGGTCTGGCCGACAGGGGTGCTGGCGTCGATCTGGATTTCGAAATGCAGACCATTGTTTTTCAGCAGGATCGCAATTGGCGCGTTGGCGTCGCCCTGGAAGCCGATCAGCTGTGCATCGTTACGCAGACCGCTGTTGCTGCCGCCCTTGAGGGTGACCACCAGTTTGCCGTCAGCGATTTTGTAGCCGGTCGAATCGACGTGGGAACCCGCGGCCAGTGGCGCGGCTTCGTCGAGGAAAGCACGGGCGAAGGCGATGACTTTGTCGCCACGCACCTTGTTGTAGCCTTTGCCTTTTTCCGCGCCACCGTCTTCGCTGATCGCGTCGGTGCCGTAGAGGGCGTCGTACAGCGAACCCCAGCGAGCGTTCGAGGCGTTGAGGGCAAAGCGCGCATTCATCACCGGCACAACAAGTTGCGGGCCAGCGGTACGGGCGATTTCGTCATCGACATTTTGCGTCGTTGCCTGGAAATCAGCCGCTTCTGGCAGCAGATAACCGATTTCTTGCAGGAAGGCTTTATACGCCACGGCGTCGTGCGCCTGGCCCGCGTGTTCCTGATGCCAGGCATCAATGCGAGCCTGGAAGTCATCGCGTTTGGCGAGTAGGGCTTTGTTCTTCGGTGCCAGGTCGTGAATGACCTTGTCGGCACCTTCCCAGAATTTTTCGGCGGTGAGGCCGGTACCGGGAATGGCTTCGTTGTTCACGAAGTCGAACAGGACTTTGGCGACCTGCAGGCCACCGACTTGAACGTGTTCAGTCATTGCTTGCCTCACTCTGCTCAGCTATTTCGCTTTTCAGCTCTTCAATTTACCAATGAAGCCTCTGGCCATTTAAACCACAAACCTGCCGACCAGTACATGCCATTGCTGGCGGCTGGGCTGGGACCAATCAACGGCTTGGGGCCTTGCTGACGGGGCTTTCAGGATTGCGAACATGCCTTGGGCAGACATCGATCCAGCGTTATGTAGTGCGCGCTGCGGCATACTACATGATGAGTTGCGCTTGTGAAAATCAGACTAATTACGTCGTTCTGCGACCCCATGACGCATTGCGGTCACGGCGCGGAACAGGATGTTCTCAAAAAACCATTGGATTGTTCCAGTTAAATATCGAAAGTTGTACACGATTTATCTTCGCGTCAGATCGGGCGGCGCCCACATGGCCGGCGCATCCCCTGTGGGAGCGGGCTTGCCCGCGAAGAGGGCAGTCGCTACGACGCCTCAGGCTTGCTTGCCTATACTTGCCCTTCCGTAACAAAAGTCATGACAAGAGGGCTGCGCCATGGACCATCTCGTACTCACTGTTTTCGCCCCGGACAAACCCGGGCAGGTCGAGCGCATCGCCCAATGCATCGCCGAACATGGCGGTAATTGGCTGGAAAGTCGCATGTCGCGAATGGCCGGGCAGTTCGCCGGAATTCTGCGGGTGGGTGTGCCGGCGGAGGCTTACGACGAATTAGTCGATTCCCTACAAGCACTGTCGACTCATGGCATTCGCGTGCTGATCGCCGAAAGCGGTATCGAGCAATCCTGCACGTGGAAACCGATCGCGATGGAACTGGTGGGCAATGACCGCCCGGGGATTGTGCGCGACATCACCCGCCTGCTGAGCGAGCAGGGCGTCAACCTGGAGCGACTGGTGACCGAAGTGCGCCCGGCACCGATGAGCAGCGAGCCGCTGTTTCACGCCGAGGCGATTCTGGCGGTGCCGTTGACGTTGTCGCTGGATGTCCTGCAATCGCGGCTGGAAACCCTGGCGGACGACCTGATGGTGGATCTGGTGTTACGCACAGAGGTTTAACGCTTGGGGTTATCCAGTTTAAACGTGCACCTGCCTGTGGATAACCTGTAGAGACTGCTCTCCAGGCCACGTCTACTGTGGCTCTGCGAGAGTTGATCAAAAAACCGCCAGCATTCAGTGACTTGCGCACAAACGGCGGGGATCACGCTGTGGATAACCTTGGGAAGGAACGCTATAGGCCGCGAGCAACGTGGCCTGTAGCTGTTTGTGCGTTTTTTGATCAGCTGCGTCGGCGCAAACTTATCCACGCATCGACGCTGTAGACGGCGAGGCCGGCCCATATAAAGGCAAAAGCGATCAACGTGCTCGATGACATGTGTTCACCGAACAACAGCACCGCTTGCAACAACACCAGCGTGGGCGCGATGTATTGCAGGAAGCCGATCGTGGTGTAGGGCAAATGCCGGGTTGCCGCGTTGAAACACACCAGCGGAATCAATGTCACCGGGCCTGCGGCGACCAGCCACCACGCTTGCGAAGTCGTCCAGAACTCGGGTTGGATACTGGTTGCGGTTTGATTGAACAGCAGCCATGCGATGGCAATCGGCACCAGCATCCAGGTTTCCACTACCAGTCCCGGCAATGCCTTGACCGGCGCCTGTTTGCGGATCAAACCGTAGAAACCGAACGTCAGCGCCAGCACCAGCGATACCCACGGCAGACTGCCGACTTGCCACACCTGCTGCGCCACGCCAATCGCCGCCAGCCCCACGGCGATCCATTGCATGCGCCGCAGTCGTTCGCCAAGAATCACCATCCCCAGCAGCACGTTGATCAGCGGGTTGATGTAGTAACCGAGGCTCGCTTCAAGCATGCGCCCGTTGTTGACCGACCACACATAGGTCAGCCAGTTGGCCGCGATCAACGTGCCGCTCAGCGCCAGAATCGCCAGACGTTTCGGGTTGTCGAGTAATTCGCGCAACCAGCCAGGGTGCTTCCAGACCATCAGCAGCAGCGCGCCGAACAGCGCCGACCACAACACCCGATGGATGATGATCTCGACCGCTGGTACTTCAGCGATGGCTTTGAAATAGATCGGGAACAGGCCCCAGATGATGTAGGCACTCAGGCCCAGGATGTACCCGCGGCGCGGGTTGGCAGCTTGCATGCAGAATCCTTGCTTAGGCAGCTAACAAAAGAGGGGATTGTAAGGAGGTTTGTCTAAGAATGCCGTAGTGCAATGGTCGGGAAATTGTGAACAGCGGACAATTGTGGGAGCGAGCCTGCTCGCGAAGGCGTCGTTTCAGTCAACATCAGTGTTGAATGTCAGTCCGTATTCGCGAGCAGGCTCGCTCCCACATGGATATTGGTGAATCAGAAAAGTTTCAGCGGTTCTTCGTTAAGCGCCGACAACTGCTCACGCAACGCCAACACCTGATCGCCCCAATAACGCTCAGTCCCAAACCACGGAAAGCTGTGCGGGAACGCCGGGTCATCCCAGCGCCGCGCCAGCCAGGCGCTGTAATGCATCAGGCGCAACGCGCGCAGCGGTTCGATCAGTGCCAACTCGCGCGGGTCGAAATCGTGAAACTCGTTGTAGCCGTCCATCAATTCCGACAATTGCCCCAGGCATTCCTGCCGATCGCCGGCAAGCATCATCCAGATGTCCTGCACCGCCGGGCCCATGCGGCAGTCGTCGAGGTCGACGATGTGGAACATCTCGTCGCGGCACATCATGTTGCCGGGGTGGCAGTCGCCGTGCATGCGGATGTTCTGATGCGGCGTGTTGGCGTAGACGTCTTCCACACGCTTGAGAAGATCGCGCGCTACCGATTCGTAAGCTGGCAGCAGGCTCTTGGGGATGAAGTTGCCTTCGAGCAGCGTGGTCAGCGAGGCATGGCCGAAGTTCTGCACGGCGAGGGCTTCGCGGTGTTCGAACGGCTTGGTCGCGCCGACCGCGTGAATGCGCCCGAGCAACTGACCGAGTCGGTACAACTGATCAAGATTGCCCGGCTCCGGCGCCCGGCCGCCGCGACGCGGGAACAGGGTGAAGCGGAAGCCTGCGTGCTCGTGCAGGGTTTCGCCGTTGTGGATCATCGGCGCGACCACCGGGATTTCGACATCGGCCAGTTCGAAGGTGAACTGGTGTTCTTCGAGGATGGCTTCGTTGGTCCAGCGTTGCGGTCGGTAGAACTTGGCGATCAGCGGTTCGGAGTCTTCGATGCCGACCTGATAGACGCGGTTTTCGTAGCTATTGAGCGCCAGAATGCGCGCATCGCTCAGGAACCCGATGCTTTCTACGGCATCGAGTACGAGGTCGGGTGTGAGGGTTTCAAACGGATGGGCCATGCTGACTCCTGCGCGCAGCAGGCTGCCGCGTCCGGCCCAGCATGGTAGCGCAGATGGCGGCGGGGGAGTTGGTTGGTGTCTGGTCGGGCCTCTTCGCGAGCAGGCTCGCTCCCACATTTGGGATGCGATCCCCTGTGGGAGCGAGCCTGCTCGCGAAAGCGGTTTATCAGGCGCCGACGACCCCGCCATCCTCACGGGTAATCGCCATCACCGAAGACCGTGGCTTGCCATTCGGCAGATGCTCAGGGAAGGTCGAACCGCCGTTCTCCCCCGGATGCTGAATCCCGACAAACAATGTTTTCTGATCCGGCGAGAAGCTGATCCCGGTGACTTCACAACCAATCGGCCCGACCATGAAGCGGCGAATCTCGCCGGTCTTGGGGTCAGCGCAGAGCATCTGGTTATTGCCCATGCCGGCGAAGTCCCCGGCGTTGCTCGAGTCGCCGTCAGTCAGAATCCACAAGCGTCCGGCCTTGTCGAAACCCAAGCCATCGGGGCTGTTGAACATGTTCTGCGGGGTGATGTTTTTCGAGCCGGCCTTCGGCGTGCCGGCGTGCACGCCCGGGTTGCCGGCGACCACGAACAGATCCCACGCGAAGGTCTTCGATGCATGATCGTCGCGGTCGGTGCGCCAGCGCAGAATCTGCCCGTAGACGTTCTTCTCGCGCGGGTTCGGCCCGCCCACCGGTTGCCCGTCTTCGCCGCGCTTGGCGTTGTTGGTCAGGGTGCAATAAACCTGGCCGTCCTTCGGGCTGACCACGATCCATTCCGGGCGGTCCATGCGCGTGGCGCCGACCACACTGGCGGCGAGGCGCGCGTGGATCAGCACTTCAGCCTGATCGGCAAAACCGCTGCTGGCATCGATGCCGTTTTTGCCGTGGGTCAGTTCGATCCATTGGCCCTGGCCCTTCGGGTGATCCGGGTTGCTGTCGCCGTTATCGAATTTGGCGACGTACAGGGTGCCGTGATCGAGGATGTCGCGGTTGGCTTTAGCGTTGCGGTGGTTGATGCGGTCGCGGCTGACGAATTTGTAGATGAATTCGCCACGCTCGTCGTCGCCCATGTACACCACGGCGCGACCGTCGTTGGTTTCGGCCAGTGCGGCGTTTTCATGTTTGAAGCGGCCCAGCGCCGTGCGTTTGACCGGGGTCGATTGCGGATCGAACGGGTCGATCTCGACCACCCAGCCATGACGGTTGAGTTCGTTGGGGTTCTTCGCCATGTCGAAGCGCGGGTCGTGAGGGTGCCAGTTGATCTCGCGGCTGGCGGCCGAGACGCCGTAGCGCTTTTGCGCCGCGTCGAACTGCTGCGAAGCGTTGCTGCTGCCGAAGACGTCGGTGAAGTTCTCTTCGCAAGTCAGGTACGTGCCCCACGGGGTTTTGCCGTTGGCGCAGTTCTGGAAGGTACCGAGGACCTTATTGCCGTGTTTGTCGGCGGCGGTTTTCATTAGGTCGTGGCCGGCGGCGGGGCCGGCGATGCGCAGCGGCGTGTTGCCATGGATGCGGCGGTTGTAACGCGAGCCCTGGACGAATTGCCACTGGCCGTTCTTGCGCTGCACCTCGATCACCGAAACGCCTTCGCAGGCCAGGGCCTTGCGCACGTCTTCGGCCGATTGCGGCATGCCGCCGTGCGGGTAGAGGTAACGGTAGTTGGTGTATTCGTTGTTGATCGCCATCAACGCGCGGTTTCTGTCGTCCGGGAAGGCGAACAGGCTCATGCCGTCGTTGTTGTCGCCGAACTGCACTTCCTGTGCGGCCGCGGTGCCATTGCCACTCGGGTCGAACGCCGGGCCATTCTTTTGCAGGGGCTGGCCCCAACTGATCAGCACTGAAGATTTGTAGCCTTTAGGCAGACTGATGACATCTGTGGTCGCCGCGGGAATGCTTTCGAAGCCGAGCAGACTGCTGTTGCCAGCACTGACGCCGGTGGCCAACGCGCTGCGGCTCAGGAGGCTACCGCCCAGGAACATCGCTGCGCCACACAGTGCACCGGCGCCGATGAAACCGCGACGGCTGAGTCCGACCATTTTTTCCAGATCAGTCGATTGGTTTTCTTCTAATAGGCTCACATCAGGCTTCCTGCTTGGTTTTGGCAGTCACCTTAATGAGCGTCGATGACGCTTTTGTTGCAGGCCGCGATTAAAGTGACGTGCCGAGCAGAACATTCGAAGGTGAAAACTGCACGTGCACCGGTTGCCCCACTGCCAGCTCACGGTTGCGCACGTCCTGCGGTTCGGCCAGTGCGCAGAGGGTGTGGCCGTTGGGCAGGGAAATCCGCACTTCGCTGGGGCCGTCGTCGGCGTCGAGAATCACTTCGATGGTGCCCTCAAGAATATTGTGCCCTGGCGTTGCCGGTTGATCGCTGACCAGCAATTCGAGCCAGCCGGCCTTGATCAGCGCCACCACTTGCGAGCCGGTTTGCAGCTCCAGATGCACGGTGCTGTCGTGGGTGATTTGCGCGTCGAGGCACAAGCCTTCGGCCAGCTCCAGACGAATCAGGTCATTGCGCCCCTGAGCCTTGATCGCCACGACTTGGCCGTGCAACTGGTTGCGAGCGCTGGTGCGTAGCATCAAGCGACCGAGCAGGTCGAGGTCGCTGGCGTCTTCAGCGGCTTCCAGCACCTGCGCTTGCAAGGCTTGCAGCTTTTGATAGAGGCGCAGCACCCGTTGACCTTCGCTGGACAGTTTGGCGCCGCCGCCGCCCTTGCCGCCGACGGCACGCTCGACCAGCGGCTTTTGCGACAGGTTGTTCAGCTCATCGATGGCGTCCCACGCCGCTTTGTAGCTCAAACCTGCGCTTTTCGCTGCACGGGTGATCGAGCCCTGTTCGGCGATGTGTTGCAGCAAGGCAATGCGCTGCGGACGACGGACAATGTGCTGGGAGAGCAGGGAAGGCATGGACATGAATGGGGGGCTTTTTGGCTGTGGCGGTGGAAGGTGAAGTTGGCCGCTTGCGCTGCGAGAGTCAAGCCGTGCGCAATTCCCTGTGGGAGCGAGCTTGCTCGCGAAAGCGGTGTGCCATTCAACATTGATATTGGATGTACGGGCCTCTTCGCGAGCAAGCTCGCTCCCACAGGTTTTTCTGGTGAATTTGATTAAGTGGCTTGACCGGGTTTTGGCGTGCGCGCCAGGCAATACACGTCGACCCTTGCGGCGCCTGCATTCATCAATAATCGTGCAAGGGCCTGGGCCGTGGCGCCGGTGGTCAAAACATCATCAACCAACGCCAGATGCCGACCTTTTACGTGCGCATCTGTCGTCAGGGCAAAGGCATTACGCAGGTTGCGCTTGCGCGCCTTGGCATCAAGATCCTGTTGGGCGCTGGTGTCCTGAATCCTGCGCACGACATTCTCCTCGCAGGGCAAATCCAGCTGCCGACTCAACCAGCGCGCCAACATCGCTGCCTGGTTGAATCCGCGTTGACGCAGCCGTTTAGCGGCCAATGGCACCGGCAACAACGCATCGGGGCGCGGCAAGTCTTCATCGAAGCGATGTTGCAGGTATTGGCTGAGAACGTCGGCGAGCAGATGACCAAACGGCCATTTCGCGTTGTGTTTAAAACGGGTAATCAAACTGTCCACCGGGAAGTCGTAGCGCCATGGCACGGCGACCTGTTCGTACGCCGGAGGCTCTAGCAGGCACCCTTCGCAAGTCAGACCGGCCGTGGCCAGCGGCAATGCGCAGGTCTGGCAATGCTCGCCCAGCCATGGCATCTCGGCTTCGCAGGCGACGCAAATTGGCATTTCTGCTTCTGCTGGCTCATCGCACAATAAGCAGCTCTGTACGTTTTTTAAACAGATGTAAACCTGATCTTTGTCTCGTGGTTGACAGCGCATGACACTTCCTTAAATATGCCGAACATCCGTGTAGCGCCTGTGGGTATTCCGTTCCCGCAGCCGCCAGCCAAGCATAACCAAGGAAATACCCATGAGCGCGAGCACCACCGCCACCCTGCGTCACGACTGGTCATTGGCCGAAGTCAGAGCCCTCTTCGTACAGCCATTCAACGACTTGCTGTTCCAGGCGCAGACGGTGCACCGCGCGCATTTCAACGCCAACCGCGTTCAAGTCTCCACGCTGCTGTCGATCAAGACCGGCGCCTGCCCGGAAGATTGCAAATATTGTCCGCAGTCCGGTCACTACAACACCGGCCTGGAAAAAGAAAAGCTGATGGAAGTGCAGAAAGTCCTCGAAGAGGCTGCCCGCGCCAAAGCCATCGGCTCGACGCGTTTCTGCATGGGCGCGGCGTGGAAGCATCCGTCGGCCAAGGACATGCCTTACGTGTTGAAAATGGTCGAAGGCGTCAAAGCCATGGGCCTGGAAACCTGCATGACCCTCGGTCGTCTCGATCAGGAACAGACTGCAGCCTTGGCCAACGCCGGCCTCGATTACTACAACCACAACCTCGACACCTCGCCTGAGTTCTACGGCAGCATCATCACCACCCGCACGTACAGCGAGCGCCTGCAAACGCTGGCCTACGTGCGTGAGTCGGGGATGAAGATCTGTTCCGGCGGCATTCTGGGCATGGGCGAGTCGCTGGATGACCGCGCCAATCTGCTGATCCAGTTGGCCAACCTGCCGGAGCATCCCGAGTCGGTACCGATCAACATGCTGGTGAAAGTCGCCGGCACGCCACTGGAAAACGCCGAGGACATCGACCCGTTCGACTTCATCCGCATGCTCGCCGTGGCGCGCATCCTGATGCCGCAATCCCACGTGCGGCTGTCGGCCGGCCGCGAAGCGATGAACGAGCAGATGCAGGCTCTGGCGTTCTTCGCGGGCGCCAACTCGATTTTCTACGGCGACAAGTTGCTGACCACGGCCAACCCGCAGGCGGACAAGGACATGCAACTGTTTGCGCGTCTGGGCATTGCGCCGGAAGCCCGCGAAGAGCACTCCGACGAAGTGCATCAGGCCGCGATCGAACAGGCGTTGGTGGAGCAGAAGAGTACCGAGCAGTTCTACAACGCCGCGGTGTAAAGACTTGCGCAAACTCCTCTGAAGGAATGCAAACCCCTGTGGGAGCGAGCCTGCTCGCGAATGCGGTCGGGCTCGCTCCCACAGGGGATCTGTCTATTTGAACATCGAGGCCTGCATGTCTTTCGATCTCGCCGCACGCCTTGCTGCCCGACGTGCCGAAAATCTCTACCGCCAGCGACCGCTGGTGGAAAGCCCGCAGGGGCCTGAGGTGGTGGTCGACGGCCAGCCATTGCTGGCGTTCTGTAACAACGACTATCTGGGCCTGGCCAATCACCCGCAGGTCATCGAAGCCTGGCGCGCCGGTGCCAAGCGTTGGGGCGTGGGCGGCGGGGCGTCGCATCTGGTGATCGGCCACAGCGGCCCGCATCACGCGCTGGAAGAAGCACTGGCTGATCTCACCGGTCGGCCGCGCGCGCTGCTGTTTACCACCGGTTACATGGCCAATCTCGGTGCGGTCACCGCGCTGGTCGGGCAGGGCGATACGGTGCTGGAAGACCGGCTCAATCACGCCTCGTTGCTGGATGCGGGACTGTTGTCCGGCGCGCGCTTCAATCGTTATCTGCATAACGACGCGGTGAGTCTGGCCAAGCGACTCGAGAAGGCCACCGGCAATACGTTGGTGGTTACCGATGGCGTGTTCAGCATGGATGGCGACCTTGCCGATCTGCCGGCGCTGGCCCGTGAGGCCAAGGCCAAAGGTGCGTGGCTGATGGTCGACGATGCCCATGGTTTCGGCCCGTTGGGTGCTAATGGCGGCGGTATCGTCGAGCATTTCGGCTTGAGTCAGGACGACGTCCCGGTGCTGGTCGGCACGCTCGGCAAGGCCTTCGGCACGGCGGGCGCGTTCGTCGCCGGCAGCGAAGAGTTGATCGAAAGCCTGATCCAGTTCGCGCGTCCGTATATCTACACCACCAGCCAACCGCCGGCGCTGGCCTGTGCGACGTTGAAAAGTCTCGAACTGCTGCGTAGCGAACACTGGCGTCGAGAGCATTTGCAGACGCTGATCCGCCAGTTCCGTCGCGGTGCCGAACAGATCGGCCTGGCGTTGATGGACAGCTTCACCCCGATCCAGCCAATCATGATTGGCGATGCCGGCCGAGCTGTGCGCCTGTCGCAGATGTTGCGCGAACGCGGCTTGATGGTCACCGCGATCCGTCCACCGACCGTGCCTGCCGGCAGTGCACGTCTGCGCGTAACCCTGACCGCCGCCCACAGCGAGGCGCAGGTGCAGCTATTGTTAGAAGGACTGGCCGATTGCTTTGCCCAACTGTCGTCGGAGCCCAGCCATGCGTGATCGCCTGATTCTGCTGCCCGGCTGGGGCCTCGGTATTTCGCCGATGGAGCCTTTGGCCGCTGCGCTCCAAGGGCTCGACGAGCACCTGCACGTCGAGGTCGAGCCGTTGCCGGAACTCGACTCCTGCGACCTGCAAGACTGGCTCGATGACCTCGATGAGCGCATTCCTCAAGACGTGTGGCTCGGCGGCTGGTCGCTCGGCGGGATGCTCGCTTCCGAACTGGCAGCGCGCCGGGGCGACAGGTGTTGCGGCCTGCTGACACTGGCGAGCAATCCTTCCTTTGTTGCTCATGAACAATGGCCGAGCGCGATGCCCGGCGAGACCTTCGATGCGTTTCTTGCCGGTTGCGCTGCTGATCCACGGCTGACCCTCAAACGTTTCTCGCTGCTGTGTGCTCAGGGCGCGCAAGACCCGCGCGGCTTGTCGCGGCTGATGCTCGGCGGCGCACCGAATACGTCGTCGTCGGCACTGATGGCCGGACTGGAGTTGCTCGCGCAACTGGATACACGCGAAGCGTTGCAGGCGTTTCGTGGCCCGCAGTTGCATCTGTTCGCCGGGCAGGACGGATTGGTGCCGGCAGAGGCGGCGGGCGAATTGTTCGCCCTGTTGCCGGATATTGAAATTGGTCTGATCGAACAGGCCAGTCATGCGTTTCTTCTGGAGGACCCCCATGGAGTGGCGGGTGCGATCCAGGCTTTTTTACATGAGTGCGGTGATGACTGATTTGTCCCATGCGGCGCTGCCCGGCGGCTTGCCTGACAAGCGTCAGGTCGCGGCCTCTTTCTCCCGCGCGGCGGCCAGCTACGACAGTGTCGCCGAGTTGCAACGTGATGTCGGTACACAGTTGCTGCAGCGCTTGCCGGCGGATTTCGTGCCGTCGCGCTGGCTGGATCTGGGCTGCGGCACCGGGTATTTCAGTCGTGCATTGGCCGGGCGTTTTGCCCATGGCCAAGGGCTGGCGCTGGACATTGCCGAGGGCATGCTTGATCACGCGCGTCCGTTGGGGGGGGCCGAGCATTTCATCGCCGGTGATGCGGAGCGTCTGCCGTTGCGCGATTCAACCTGCGATCTGATCTTCTCCAGCCTTGCGGTGCAGTGGTGTGGGCATTTTGATGCGGTGCTCAGTGAAGCTTTCCGTGTGCTGAAGCCTGGCGGTATTTTCGCGTTTGCTAGTCTTTGTGTCGGGACATTGGTTGAGTTGCGCGACAGCTGGCGTCAGGTCGATGGTCTGGTGCATGTGAATCGCTTCCGCGAGTTCGCGCGATATGAACAGTTGTGTGCGGCCAGTGGCCTGCGCACGGTGAGTCTGGAGAATCAGGCGCATGTGCTGCATTACCCGGATGTGCGCAGTTTGACCCATGAGCTGAAGGCGCTGGGGGCGCACAATCTGAATCCTGGTCGCCCGGGTGGATTGACCGGGCGGGCGCGGATTCTGGGTTTGGTCGAGGCTTACGAGCAGTTACGACAGGCGTCGGGGTTGCCGGCGACTTATCAAGTGGTCTACGCCGTGTTGGAGAAACCCGTATGAGCGCAGCCTATTTCATCACCGGAACTGACACCGACGTTGGCAAGACGACAGTCGCCGCCGGATTGCTGCATGCGGCGCGTTCGGCAGGGTTGAGCACCGCGGCGGGTAAGCCGGTTGCCTCCGGGTGCGAAGTCACGCCCAAGGGTTTGCGCAACTCGGATGCCTTGGCCTTACTGGCCGAATGTTCGTTGCCGCTGAGTTATCAACAGGTCAATCCGATAGCGTTCGAGCCGGCTATTGCTCCGCATCTGGCGGCTCGCGAGGCCGGTGTCGCGCTGACGGTGCAAACGCTGCTGACACCGATGCGCGAGATTCTGGCGATGAATGCAGATTTCACCCTGATAGAGGGCGCGGGTGGCTGGCGGGTGCCGTTGGCAGATCAGGACAATCTCTCGGATTTGGCGATGGCGTTGAACCTGCCGGTGATTCTGGTGGTGGGTGTGCGGCTGGGTTGCATCAGCCATGCGTTGCTGACAGCCGAGGCGATTGCCCGAGATGGCCTGCAACTGGCGGGGTGGGTGGCGAATATCATCGATCCGAAGACTTCGCGGCTGGAGGAGAATCTGGCGACGCTCGCCGAGCGGATTCCCGCGCCGTGTCTTGGCCGAGTGCCCAAGCTCAAGGCATTGAGCGCCGAAGCGGTGGCTGAGCATTTGCAACTTGATCTGCTCGACTAAGGTTTTGCCTATGGGCAGGCACTGTGCCATTAGTGTTTTTGACGGGTGTTTTTCTGGCGCCTCTGGTTCAATGGCGACTATTGATCCTTCCCAAGGATGAGACCTGTTATGGAAATCTCCGGTAACACAGCTTTTTATGCGGGTTTGAGCTCGATTCAGACCGGGCAGAATCGCGTCGATCAGGCGGCCAGCCAGATCGCCAACAACACCATTGAGCGTTCGGTCACCAGCCAGTCTTCGCAAGTGCAGGTCGATCGTCTGCGTGGACTGGATCGTGCGCAGCAGTCAGATGTAGCGAGCAACATCGTCGAGATGTCTCAGGGCAAGTTCCAGGCTGAGCTGGGCGTGAAAGTCGTCAAGGCATCCGACGAAGTGCTCGGTACGATCATCGATACATTCGCCTGATTTTCATTGCTTCCATCATGCTGAACGCCGCGCATCGTCGCGGCGTTTTTCGTTGTAAGTCCTTCTCGCTCAACTAATCTTCTTTTTATCGTCCATGACTCGATCGAGTCGATGGCGGTTTGCTGTGTCCGGCGTTTGGAAGACGTGAAGACGAACGGCAAAAGATCGACGCTTGACAAGATTTCGGCGTAAACGTATGTTTCAAACAACTGTTTGACCGTCACAACAAATCAACACGGTCGTTCATTCCCGGTTACATCAGCAGAGGTTTATCGCTATGCCTGACTACAAGGCCCCCTTGCGTGATATTCGCTTCGTTCGTGACGAGCTGCTCGGATACGAAGCGCACTATCAGAGCCTTCCGGCTTGCGCAGACGCAACTCCGGACATGGTTGACGCCATTCTCGAAGAAGGCGCCAAGTTTTGTGAGCAGGTACTGGCGCCGCTGAACCGCGTGGGCGACATCGAAGGTTGCACCTGGAGCGAGTCCGGCGTGAAAACCCCGACGGGCTTCAAAGAGGCTTACAAGCAATTCGTTGAAGGCGGCTGGCCTAGCCTGGCACACGACGTCGAGCACGGTGGTCAGGGACTGCCTGAGTCGCTGGGTCTGGCCGTCAGCGAAATGGTGGGCGAAGCCAACTGGTCGTGGGGCATGTACCCAGGCCTGTCGCACGGCGCGATGAACACCATCTCCGAGCATGGCACTCCTGAGCAGCAAGAAGCGTATCTGACCAAACTGGTATCCGGCGAATGGACCGGCACCATGTGCCTGACCGAGCCGCACTGCGGCACCGACCTGGGCATGCTGCGCACCAAGGCCGAACCTCAGGCTGACGGTTCGTACAAAGTTTCCGGCACCAAGATCTTCATCTCGGCCGGTGAACACGACATGGCCGACAACATCGTCCACATCGTACTGGCCCGCCTGCCGGATGCGCCTGCTGGCACCAAAGGCATCTCGTTGTTCATCGTTCCGAAGTTCATGCCCAATGCGGATGGCACCGTCGGTGCACGCAACGCTGTGACTTGCGGTTCGCTTGAACACAAGATGGGCATCCACGGTAACGCCACTTGCGTGATGAACTTCGACGGCGCCACCGGTTTCCTGATCGGCCCGGCGAACAAAGGCCTGAACTGCATGTTCACCTTTATGAACACCGCTCGTCTGGGGACTGCGCTGCAAGGTCTGGCCCACGCCGAAATCGGTTTCCAGGGTGGCCTGAAATACGCTCGCGATCGCCTGCAAATGCGCTCCCTGACTGGCCCGAAAGCGCCGGAAAAAGCCGCTGACCCGATCATCGTGCACCCTGACGTACGCCGCATGCTGTTGACCATGAAGGCATTCGCCGAAGGCAACCGCGCGATGGTGTACTTCACTGCCAAACAGGTCGACATCGTCAAATACGGCGTGGACGAAGAAGAGAAGAAGAAAGCCGACGCACTGCTGGCCTTCATGACGCCAATCGCCAAAGCGTTCATGACCGAAGTCGGTTTCGAGTCCGCCAACCACGGCGTGCAAATCTACGGCGGCCACGGCTTCATCGCCGAGTGGGGCATGGAGCAGAACGTTCGCGACAGCCGCATTTCGATGCTGTACGAAGGCACCACCGGTATCCAGGCACTCGACCTGCTGGGCCGCAAAGTGCTGATGACTCAAGGCGAGGCTCTGAAAAGCTTCACCAAGATCGTCCATAAGTTCTGCCAGACCCACGAAGGCAACGAAGCGGTTCAAGAGTTCGTCACGCCGCTGGCTGCACTGAACAAGGAATGGGGCGAGCTGACCATGAAGGTCGGTATGGCCGCCATGAAAGATCGCGAAGAAGTCGGCGCGGCCTCCGTGGATTACCTGATGTACTCCGGTTATGCCTGCCTGGCCTACTTCTGGGCCGACATGGCGCGTCTTGCTGCCGAGAAGCTGGCAGAAGGCACGGGCGACGCGGCGTTCTACACCGCCAAGCTGCAAACTGCGCGCTTCTACTTCCAGCGCATCCTGCCGCGTACCCGTACCCACGTGGCCACCATGCTGTCGGGCGCCAACAACCTGATGGACATGAAAGAAGAAGACTTCGCACTGGGCTACTAAGCCTTAACGCGGTCTGTTGAAAAACCGCTGCTCCCTCGGGAGCAGCGGTTTTTTTATGCGCGAATTTCCTCCGGCCGTGGGTATTTCTGAAAGAAATTCCCGACGTGGCCATCAAGCATGATGGCCATGAAGGAAATTTCATCTCCAAGGGGGCAAAAAATCCTGGTTGAAGGCTCAGAAATCAGTGTTTGCGGCCGTTAAAGAGACTGTATGTGATCTGGATCACATTCTGTGTGCTTAACTGGCCACATTGCAGGCACAATGCCATCTCTTTGCCATGACGGGTCGGAGCTTTACCCTTGCCACGTTCTTCCGCTGTACGTTTCAGCCATTTCCTGCCTTCTCTGCTGTTGTTGCTTGCGGGGTTGGCGGCTGCGTATGTCAAAGACCTCAGCGTGTTCTTCACTTCCCTGTTCAACGTGTTGCCGACGCTGGTCCTACTGTTGGGTGGCGCTTACTGCGCAGTTTACCGACGCCAGCGCGAACTGTTTCTGATGCTCACGGTGTACATCGCCTACTTTCTGCTCGACACCCAGACCGACTTTTACCGCGACAACGGCAAAGTGCGAGAAGACGCCGCCGTGGTCTTCCATCTCGTCTGTCTGTTGCTGCCCTTGTTGTTCGGTCTGTTTGCTGCGTGGCAGGAGCGCACACACCTGTTTCAGGACATGGTCGCGCGGTTCGCCGTGTTGCTTGCCTTCGGCAGTGTGGCGCTGGGGCTTGAGCAAAGTTACCCACAGGCGTTGCTGATGTGGCTTTCGGAAATTCGCTGGCCGGCGCTGCACGGCGCGTGGATGAGCCTGATCCAGTTGTCGTATCCGGTGTTTATCTCGGCATTCCTGCTGCTGGCCTGGCAGTACTGGCGCAACCCGAGGCCACTGCATGCGGCGCAACTGGTCGGTTTGCTCGGGGTGTTCTGGATGCTGCCAAAAACCTTCATCCTGCCGTTTACCCTGAACATCATGTGCAGCCAGGTGATGTTGATGATTGCTGCCGCCGTGGCGCACGAGGCTTATCAAATGGCCTTCCGCGACGAACTCACCGGTCTGCCGGGTCGCCGCGCGCTCAATGAACGCATGCAGCGCTTGGGGCGCAACTATGTGCTGGCAATGAGCGACGTTGACCACTTCAAGAAATTCAATGACACCCACGGCCACGATGTCGGTGACCAGGTGCTGCGACTGGTCGCCAGCAAGCTGTCCAAAATCAGCGGAGGCGGTAGGGCATATCGCTATGGCGGTGAGGAATTTGCCCTGGTGTTCGCAGGCAAAACCCTTGAGGAGTGCCTGCCGCACCTTGAAGTCATTCGCGAGTCGATTGCGTCCTACAGTATCCAGTTGCGCAATCAGGAAAACCGCCCGAACGACGATCAGCAAGGTCGCCAGCGTCGCGCCGGTTCCGGTGCTTCCAGCGTGTCGGTGACGGTGAGTATCGGCGTCGCTGAGCGGGTGGAGCAGCGCAACCCCGAGCAAGTTCTCAAATCCGCGGACGAGGCGCTTTACAGTGCCAAGGGTGCGGGGCGCAACTGCGTGGTCGCGTTCGGCCAGAACCGCCGTGGCGCGGTGCGCATGGACACCGCTGCGGGTTGAGTGATGACGGCGCATTCAGCGTCTGGACAGTGATTGTGGCGCGTGGTGGCCGGCAGTAGTTTCAAGGAAACCTGCTGACGGAGAAGCCATCATGCCCGAGTACAAAGCCCCGCTGCGCGACATGCGTTTTCTGATCGACCACGTCTTCGATTTCCACACCAACTACGCCGCCCTCGACGCCGATGACGCCAGCCCGGACATGATCAGCGCGATCCTCGAAGAAGGCGCGAAGTTCTGCGAGAACGTTCTGGCACCGCTCAATCGCAGCGGTGACGAAGAGGGCTGCCATTTCGACAACGGGGTGGTGACAACGCCTACAGGCTTCAAGCAAGCCTTCGCACAATATGTCGAGGGCGGCTGGCATGGTCTGGCGGCAGATCCGGTTTATGGCGGCCAAGGCTTGCCGAGCTCCCTGGGGCTGGTGATCAGCGAAATGGTCGGCTCCAGCAACACGTCCTGGGGCATGTACCCGGGCCTGACTCACGGCGCGATGTCGGCCATCCATGCCCACGGCACCACCGATCAGAAAGACACTTACCTGAGTAAACTCACCGCCGGCCAGTGGACCGGCACCATGTGCCTGACCGAAGCCCACTGCGGCACCGATCTGGGCATCATCAAAACTCGCGCCGTGCCTCAGGCGGACGGCAGTTACACGGTTACGGGCAGCAAGATTTTCATCTCTGCCGGTGAGCACGACATGAGCGAAAACATCATCCATCTGGTGTTGGCCAAGCTGCCGGATGCGCCCGCGGGAACAAAGGGCATCTCGTTGTTCATCGTGCCGAAATTCCTCCCGGATGCGTCGGGCGAAGCGGGTGAGCGCAATGGCGTTTCCTGCGGCTCGATCGAACACAAGATGGGCATCAAGGCCTCGGCCACTTGCGTGCTGAACTTCGATAGCGCCAAAGGTTTTTTGATCGGCGAACCGAACAAGGGCCTGAACTGTATGTTCACCATGATGAACCACGCGCGGCTCGGCACCGGAATGCAGGGCTTGTGCCTAGGCGAAGCGAGTTTCCAGGGCGCCATCAAATACGCCAACGACCGCCTGCAGATGCGTTCGCTGACCGGCGCCAAAGCCCCGGACAAACCGGCCGATCCAATCATCGTCCACCCGGACGTGCGGCGCATGCTGCTGACCATGAAAGCCTTCAACGAAGGCAATCGCGCGCTGACTTACTTCACCGCACAACTGCTCGATATCGCCCATTTAGGCAGCGATGCCGAGGCGCGTCAGGATGCCGAAGACCTGCTGGCGTTCCTTACGCCGATCTGCAAAGCATTCATGACCGACTCGGGGCTGGAAGTGACCAATCTCGGCATGCAGATTTTTGGTGGTCACGGTTTCATTCGCGAGTGGGGCATGGAGCAGTTGGTGCGCGATTGCCGCATTGCGCCGATCTACGAAGGCACCAACGGTATTCAGGCGCTCGATCTGCTTGGGCGCAAGGTGCTCGGCAGTCAGGGCAAGCTGCTGCGCGGCTTTACCAAAATCGTCCACAAGTTCTGCGCGACGAACGAGGGGCATCCGCAACTGGGGAGCTTTGTCACGCAGCTCAATGAGCTCAACCAGCAGTGGGGCGATCTGACCATGAAGGTCGGCATGGCGGCGATGAAGAATCCGGACGAGGTCGGCGCTGCGTCGGTGGACTATCTGATGTACAGCGGTTACATCATCCTCGGCTATCTGTGGCTGCGCATGGCGCTGGTGGCGCAAGCGCAACTGGATGCGGGCGAGGGGGAGGCTGATTACCTTCGGGGTAAATTGGCCACTTGCGAGTTTTACTTCAAGCGGTTGCTGCCGCGTACCGCGGCGCATCGTGCGGCGATTGAGGCGGGCAGTGATTGTTTGATGAAGCTGCCGGCCGAAATGTTTGCGCTTTAAGGTCGATCAAAAGCTCGCAGCTTTCGGCAGCTCCTGCACGGGATCGCTTTTTACCTGTGGAAGTGGGTGAAGGCTGCGAACTTTTCTGGTGACTAAAAATAACAAATCAGTCACTGGTTGACCCTATGTGTCGCAAAAGTTGTTGAGGTACACTCCGGCTCAACGAGAATACATTCCCACGAATCACCTGTTTAGATCTTGCGAGGTTTGCCATGGCTGACTACAAAGCGCCGCTGCGCGATATGCGCTTCGTCCTCAATGAAGTGTTCGAGGTCGCCAAACTTTGGGCGCAACTGCCGGCGCTGGCCGAGACGGTCGACGCCGAGACGGTTGAAGCGATTCTCGAAGAGGCCGGCAAGGTCACCAGCAAAAGCATCGCGCCGCTGAGCCGTGCCGCTGATGAAGAAGGTTGCCACTGGGCGGACGGTGCCGTCACCACGCCGGCCGGTTTCCCACAGGCTTATCAGACTTACGCCGAGGGTGGTTGGGTTGGCGTTGGTGGCGATCCGCAATACGGCGGCATGGGCATGCCCAAAGCCGTGTCGGCGCAAGTCGAAGAAATGGTCAACTCCGCGAGCCTGTCCTTCGGTCTGTACCCGATGCTGACTGCCGGCGCGTGCCTGTCGATCAACGCCCACGCCAGCGAAGAGCTGAAAGCCACCTACCTGCCGAACATGTACGCCGGCGTTTGGGCAGGTTCCATGTGCCTGACCGAGCCACACGCTGGCACCGACCTGGGCATCATCCGCACCAAAGCCGAACCTCAGGCCGACGGTTCCTACAAGGTCAGCGGCACCAAGATCTTCATCACCGGTGGTGAACACGATCTCACCGAAAACATCATTCACCTGGTGCTGGCCAAACTGCCGGACGCACCGGCGGGTCCGAAAGGCATCTCGCTGTTCCTCGTGCCCAAGTTCATGGTCAACGCCGATGGTAGCCTGGGCGCGCGCAACCCGGCCAACTGTGGTTCGATCGAACACAAGATGGGCATCCAGGCGTCCGCGACGTGCGTGATGAACTTCGACGAAGCGGTGGGTTATCTGGTCGGTGAGCCGAACAAAGGCCTGGCGGCGATGTTCACCATGATGAACTACGAGCGTCTGGGCGTCGGCATCCAGGGCCTTGCCACTGGCGAGCGCTCCTACCAGAACGCCGTCGAATACGCTCGCGACCGCCTGCAAAGCCGCTCGCCGACGGGCGCGCAAAACAAAGACAAAGTTGCTGACCCGATCATCGTCCACCCGGACGTGCGTCGCATGCTGCTGACCATGAAAGCGTCGAACGAAGGTGGCCGCGCATTCTCCACTTACGTGGCGATGCAACTCGACACCGCCAAGTTCAGCGAAGACGCGGCGACGCGTAAGCGGGCGGAAGACCTGGTGGCGTTGCTGACGCCGGTTGCCAAGGCGTTCCTCACCGATCTGGGTCTGGAAACCACTGTGCACGGCCAGCAGATTTTCGGCGGCCACGGTTACATCCGCGAGTGGGGCCAGGAGCAACTGGTACGTGACGTGCGCATCACCCAGATTTACGAGGGCACCAACGGCATTCAGGCGCTGGACCTGGTGGGTCGCAAGATCGTCGGCAGTGGCGGCGCGTTCTATCAACTGTTCGCTGACGAAATCCGCCACTTCACCGCGACTGCCAGTGCAGATCTCGGCGAATTCACCAAGCCGCTGAACGACGCCGTCACAACGCTCGACGAGCTGACTTCGTGGGTGCTGGATCGGGCGAAAAGCAATCCGCACGAAATCGGCGCGGCGTCGGTCGAATATCTGCAGGCGTTTGGTTACGTGGCCTACGCCTACATGTGGGCATTGATGGCCAAAGCCGCACTGGGCAAAGAGGCGCAGGAAGATTTCTATGCCAGCAAACTCGGCACCGCGCGCTTCTACTTCGCCCGTCTCCTGCCGCGCATTCACTCGTTGAGCGCGTCGGTCAAGGCCGGTAGTGAGTCGCTGTACCTGCTGGATGCAGCTCAGTTCTGATCTAATGCCGTCATGTAAGCAATCGCTTACATGACGTGCTGCTGTTCTCCCATAGGCGTAGATTGGATCCACGGCTAATCTACATTTCATGGACGTCGCGCAGGAAGCGCAAAGCAACAACACGGACACGTAGGATTCTGCCAGGGTGGCGGAGTGAAATGGATGTCAGGGAAACAGTCTGCAAAGCCCCGCTTCGGCGGGGTTTTCTTTTGCCTGAAGAAAAGTTTTCAGGTCAGGGAATCCAGTGGTGGCGGGCTTTTGCGTGCTTTCTCATCGCGGCCCATGACCTCTTCCAGCAATGTCTGCAGCAGTGCCAGCGAAGCTTGCTGACGTTGCACGTCGCGACACACCAGCCCGACTTTCAACGGCACCCGTGGCTCGCTCAGCGGCTTCCACAGCAGATCTTCATCGTCGTACTCTTTTTGCGAGTGCCCGGGCAGCACCGTCGCCAGTTTGGTGTGCGGCAGACTGTCGAGAATCCCCAGCATATTGTTCAACTCGGCCTGCACTTGCGGGCGACGGCCAAGGCTGGTCAATTGCGCCTGCCAGATCTGGCGGATCTGAAACTCCTCGCCCAGTAACAGCATTGGCAATTCGGCCGCCTGGCGAATCGAAACCTTCTTGAATTCACGCAACGGATGGTCCGCCGGGATGACCAGCGTCAGTTCATCTTCGTACAGCATCACGCCATGCAGCCCTGGCTGACGTGGCGGCAGATAGCTGATACCGATGTCCAGCGAGCCGTTAAGCAAACGCCGTTCGATTTCCAGCCCGGTCAATTCATAAATTTGCACCACCAGATGCGGTTGCGCTTTGCGCACTCGCTCAAGCATTTGCGGCACCAGACTGGTATGGACGGTTTGCAGTACGCCAATCGCCAAGGTGCGCAAAGCCTGCCCCTTGAAGTTGCCGAGCGCTTCGCGCGCGCGTTGCAGCCCGTCGAGCAATGGCAGCGCGTGGTTGTACAGCGTGTGCGCGGCGAGGGTCGGCAGCAGGCGTTTACTGCTGCGTTCGAACAGGGTGACGTCGAGATTTTGCTCGAGTTGGCGAATCTGCTGTGACAGCGCGGGTTGGGAGATCGACAGGCGTTCGGCAGCCCGCCCGACATGACCTTCCTCGTAGACCGCGACGAAATAACGCAGTTGTTTGAAATCCATAAGTAATGCTTATCGAAAATGCTGATAAATCGAAATGGCCCGAGGCCGTCAGTGCGCCTAGTCTAACCGCAATCACAAGGCTTACAGGGCCAGAGCGCGCGATGAATAGCTTTTGCTGCGACAGTGTTTGCATAGGCAGTTCAAAAAACCTCGGACGAGGTTTTTTCCAATGAATCTGTTCAATCTGCGGCGCCCTGCGCCAAGCCTCGATGACCTTGTCTTCGATGCCGAGCATTCCGATGCGGATGACAGTCTGAATAGCGGTCGCCTGATGCCGAGCGTTGAACGGCCGCAGCAGGTTTTCGTTCGGGGTCAGGGGTCGTGGCTGTGGGACAGCAACGATCGCGCCTACCTCGACTTCTCCCAGGCCGGCGGCGCCAACAGCCTTGGCCACAGTCCTTCAGCGTTAGTCAAAGCCATCGCCGGTCAGGCCCAGGCGTTGATCAACCCCGGTTTCAATCTGCACAACCGCGGCATGCTCAGCCTCGCCGAAAGGCTGTGTGCCAGCACCTCCAGCGATCAGGCGTACCTGCTCAACAGCGGCAGCGAAGCCTGCGAAGCGGCGATCAAACTGGCACGCAAGTGGGGTCAACTGCATCGTGGCGGCGCCTCGCGAATCATTGTGGCAAGGCAGGGCTGTCACGGCCGTAGCCTGGCGACGATCTCGGCGTCAGACAGTTGCAACCTGCTCAATCGCTTTGCACCGCTGCTGCCGGGCTTTGATCTGGTGCCGTTCAACGATCTGCCCGCGCTGCATGACGCCGTCGATGCGCAAACCGTGGCGATCCTGCTTGAGCCGATCCAGAGCGATGCCGGGGTTGTCCCTGCGACCGATCGCTATCTCAAAGGTGTCGAACGCCTGTGCCGCGAACTGGGGATTCTGCTGATCCTCGACGAAGTACAAACCGGCATCGGCCGTTGCGGCACCTTGCTTGCCGAACAGTCCTACGGCGTGCGTGCCGACATTGTCGTGCTTGGCAAAGGCTTGGGCGGTGGCGTGCCATTGGCGGCGCTGCTGGCGCGTGGCAAAGCGTGCTGTTTCGACGCGGGCGAGTTGGGCGGCACGCATCATGGCAACGCACTCATGACCGCGGCAGGGCTGGTGGTGCTCGACAGCGTTCAGGATCGCGCCTTCCTTCAGCAGGTCCGGAACAACGGTCAGCATCTTCATGACGGCCTCGCACGGCTGGCGCACCGTTATGAGCACGGCGACCTGCGCGGTCAGGGGCTGTTCTGGGGGTTGACCCTGTCGGATGATTCAGCAGATGCCGTAGTCAAAGCAGCGCTGCATGAAGGCCTGATACTCAACGCCCCACAAGCCGATTGCCTGCGCTTCACCCCGGCACTTACGGTCAGCAAGGCCAACATCGACGAAATGCTCCTGCGCCTGGCCCGGGCCTTCTCCCGAGTTCGCACCGCACAACTGCAATGCCGCAAAGGGATTGCCGTCTAAGCCGAAGTTTCTTACCCGAATTCAAGAACCGTCTCGCGGTATAACGCACGCCCCACGCCTGATTCTTTTGGCGTGGGGCGTTTTTTTGCGTGCGATGGTGGCGAACAAATGGCGGAAGCACTGAACCCTGACGAACGGCACGGGTCATTAGCGTGTATGGCTCAGGTGAGCCAACCCCCAATCAGGAGCTGACCCATGGATTTCATTCGTATCATCATCGCCATTCTGTTGCCGCCACTGGGTGTGTTTCTGCAGGTCGGATTTGGCGGGGCGTTCTGGTTGAACATTCTGCTGACGTTGTGCGGTTACATTCCGGGGATCGTGCACGCGGTTTACATCATCGCCAAGCGCTGAGTTCTGCGGCGCCAAGTAGATCGCTGTCGCGGGCAAGCTCGCTCCCACATTGGTCTCGGTTGTTCACACCTTGCGTGTACACCAGAGCACCTGTGGGAGCTGGCTTGCAAGCGATGGGGGCGACACGGATCCGAGAGGTGGGGAGGTGAACCTCAGTCCGCCAATCCCATCACCCGCCGATAAAACGTCCACTCGCGCTCCAACGCGTGCGCCTGATTCACCGCTCGACGAAAGCCGTGGCGTTCGTCGGCGTAGTAGTGCGCCTCGACTGGAACGCCGTTCTGCTCCAGTGCCGTGACCATGTCGCGGGTTTGCTGCGGGACGACGACGGCGTCCAGTTCACCCTGAAAGAAAATCACCGGTACGCGGATATTGCTCGCGTGCAGCAAGGGTGTGCGGGCAGCGTAGCGTTCCGCGTCCTGTTCGGGATCGCCGATCAGCCAGTCCAGATAGTCGCCTTCGAACTTATGCGTCGCCCGGGCAAGGGCGACCGGATCGCTGACCCCGTAGAGGCTGGCGCCGGCGCGGAACACTTGATGAAAGGCCAGAGCGCACAGGGTCGTGTAGCCGCCAGCGCTGCCGCCACGAATGAACGCGCGTTCACCGTCAATCAGGCCCTGCTTGGCGAGATAATCGACCACGGCGCAGGCGTCCTCCACATCAACGTCACCCCAACTCAACTGCAACGCCTGCCGATATTCCCGGCCATACCCGCTGCTGCCGCGATAGTTGAGGTCGGCGACCGCGAAGCCGCGTTGCGTCCAGTACTGGATGCGCGGATCGAGCATCGGGTAGCAGGCCGAGGTCGGGCCGCCATGGATGAACACCACCAGCGGCGGCTTCGTTTCACCGCTCATCGCCGGATAAAAGAACCCGTGAGCCTCGCCCGAACCGCTTGGGTAGCGCAGGGTTTGCGGGCGGCTGATGCGTTCTGCGGCCAGCGGCGCAACGCCGCCGGCCAGCACTGTTACTTCATGGGATACGCGATCAATGGCGATCACCGCCGAAGGGCTGATCGGCGAGGCTGCGATGCAATAGATGAATCGCTCATCCAGTGCCAGATGCCGGAATCGGCTGTAATCGCCGGTGAAGTCTTCGTCGTTCAACGCGAGGCGACCGAAACCGCTCTCACTCCAACTGGCCAGATAGCCGTCACCCAGTGGCAACCAGGTGCAGCCGCCCATTTGCCAGGGCGCTGGCGCGTGATCCGCTTGCACGCTGGGCAATGGCTGGAATCCATCCACTGATTCGACATAAGGCTGCCAAAAGCCAGCGCGGTCGGTCAGACAGTAAAGCTGTCCTTTCGCGTCGAAACGCGGCTGTTGAATCGACTCTTCAATGGCATCGCCCGCCACGCAGCGGGGCGCTGCAAAGCTTTGTCCGCAACGCTCGGCCACCATCAACCGGGTTGACGTCCATGGTTGATGCGGACGGCTCCACTCGATCCACGCCAGCCTTGCGCCATCCGGGCTGATAACCGGTGCGGCATAAAAGTCCGCACCTTCGGCCAGCAGACGGCGCGTACCGTCGGCCAGATCGATTGCGACCAGTCGATGCTGATCGCCATTTTCCTCGACTGCCAAAATCTGGCCATCGGCGAAATTCACATCGCCATAGCGGCACTCGCCTGATGTCAGCGCCTCGGGCGAGCTATCCAGCGTTTGCCGGTAAAGCTGCTGATCGGCCTCATTAACGAAAACCACACCGTCAGGCGTCAGACAAAACGCTCCGCCGCCATATTCGTACACCCGACTGCGCACGCTGAACCCCGTGGGTGTCAGACATTTCGCCACGCCGTCGCGCCAGTGCCAGATTCGGCACGCGGCATCTTCCGGGCGATATTCGTTCCAGAACAAACCGGTGTCGCCGAGTTGCAGTTCGGCAAAATCCATACCGGCAGCGACGGCCTGGGCGGCGCTGAAAGGCTCAGCCTTTAGCGATGAGGCGCGAGTTTCGTTCATTGCGGAAGGCCAATTGTTCGATGGTTTGGGTGGCGTGCTCGGCTTCTTCGCGGGCCGCAAGGATCACACCGTGATGTTCGGATTTGCTGCACACCGGGTCGGCGTTGCTCGCGTCACCGGTCAGCATGAATGCCTGGCAGCGACAGCCGCCGAAGTCCTTTTCCTTTTCGTCGCAGGAGCGGCACGGCTCTGGCATCCAGTCGTAACCGCGAAAGCGGTTGAAGCCGAACGAGTCGTACCAGATGTGCTGCATGCTGTGGTCGCGCACATTGGGAAATTGTACCGGCATCTGTCGGGCGCCATGACAAGGCAGGGCGGTGCCGTCCGGTGTGACTGTCAGAAAAATACTGCCCCAGCCGTTCATGCAGGCTTTCGGGCGTTCTTCATAGTAGTCCGGGGTCACGAAAATCAGCTTGCACGGATGCCCTTCGGCTTCCAGTTTGGCGCGGTATTCGTTGGTGATGCGTTCGGCGCGGACCAGTTGCTCCTTGGTCGGCAACAGACCGACACGATTGAGCTGCGCCCAACCATAGAACTGGCAAGTGGCGAGCTCGACGAAGTCGGCTTCCAGCGCAATGCACAGCTCGATGATGCGGTCGATCTTGTCGATGTTGTGCCGATGAGTGACGAAGTTCAGCACCATCGGATAGCCGTGGGCCTTTACTGCACGGGCCATCTCCAGCTTCTGCGCGAAGGCTTTTTTCGAGCCGGCGAGCAGGTTGTTCACTTGCTCGTCGCTGGCCTGGAAACTGATCTGGATGTGGTCGAGGCCGGCCTTCTTGAAGTCGCTGATTTTCTGCTCGGTCAAACCGATGCCGGAGGTGATCAGGTTGGTGTAAAAACCCAATTCTCGCGCTTCAGCTATCAGCTCGGCGAGGTCCTGGCGCACCAGCGGCTCACCGCCGGAAAAGCCCAACTGCGCCGCGCCCATCTCCCGCGCTTCGCGGAACACCTTGATCCACTGTTCGGTGCTCAGCTCTTTACCCTGCTCGGCAAAATCCAGTGGATTGGAGCAGTACGGGCATTGCAGCGGGCAGCGATACGTCAGCTCGGCGAGCAGCCACAGCGGCAGACCGACCTCGGGCTTGGGCGGAAGATCAGTCAAGAGTGATCCAGTGCTGCGCACGGGCAACCTCCATGAATTGCTCGATGTCGTCACCGAGCTCGGGCACGCCGGGGAACTGCTCGTCGAGTTTGGCGATGATCGCCGCGACATCCCGTTCACCGTCAATCAAACCACCGATCAGCGCAGCCGTCTCGTTGAGTTTGATCATGCCTTCGGGGTACAGCAGCACGTGGCCTTTTTGCGCCGGTTCGTACTGGAACCGGTAGCCGGGACGCCAGGTAGGGGTCTTGCTGCGGTCGAAACTCATAAGGTGATTCCTTTATGCCAGACGCGTTGCTCAGTCACGCTGTGATACGGCGGGCGGTTCAGTTCGTAGGCCATGCTCATGGCATCGAGCATGCTCCAAAGAATGTCCAGTTTGAACTGGAGAATTTCCAGCATGCGCTCCTGGCCTTCGCGTGTCTTGTAGTGTTCCAGTGTGATCGCCAAGCCGTGCTCGACATCGCGTCGTGCCTGGCCGAGGCGGGTGCGGAAGTACTCGTATCCCGTCGGGTCGATCCACGGGTAATGCTGCGGCCAGCTGTCCAGACGCGACTGATGGATCTGCGGCGCGAACAGTTCGGTCAGTGAGCTGCTGGCGGCTTCCTGCCAACTGGCGCGGCGGGCGAAGTTGACGTAGGCATCGACGGCGAAACGCACGCCAGGCAACACCAGTTCCTGCGAACGCAGTTGATCCGGATCGAGGCCGACCGCCTGGCCGAGCCGCAGCCAGGCTTCGATACCGCCGTCTTCACCGGGAGCGCCGTCATGGTCGAGCAACCGCTGTATCCACTCGCGGCGGATTTCACGATCCGGGCAATTGGCGAGGATCGCCGCGTCTTTCAGGGGGATGTTCACCTGATAATAGAAGCGGTTGGCGACCCAGCCCTGAATCTGCTCGCGGGTGGCGCGGCCTTCGTACATCGCCACATGGTACGGATGGTAGATGTGGTAGTACGCGCCCTTGGCGCGCAGGGCCGCTTCGAATTCGGCGGGGGACAGCGGGGTGTCGGTCATTGCGGTTCTCCGGGGAACAACCGTTGGAATCTCTGGTGTCTATTTGGACGTCATCGCTGGCAAGCCAGCTCCCACAGTTTCTGTGTACGCCACAGAGCCCTGTGGGAGCTGGCTTGCCAGCGATGGGGCCATCAGCTACAGCACAATACTCATGCCATCGAAAGCCACTTCAACATCACGCCGCGCAAGCTCCGCGCGCTCCGGCGAATCCTCATCGAGAATCGGGTTGGTGTTGTTGATGTGGATAAGCACTTTGCGCTGTTCGGGCAATTGCTCCAGCACTTCGAGCATGCCGCCGGGGCCGTTCTGCGCCAAGTGGCCCATCTCGCGCCCGGTGCGGGTGCCAACGCCACGACGCTGCATTTCATCGTCATCCCACATCGTGCCATCCACCAGCAGGCAATCGCTGCCGGCCATGATGTCCAGCAGCGGCGCGTCGACCTTGCCTAAGCCCGGCGCGTAAAACAGTTTGCCGCCGGTATTCACGTCTTCGACGATCAGGCCGATGTTGTCGCCTGGGTGCGGGTCAAAGCGGTGCGGCGAGTAGGGCGGCGCGGCGCTGCGCAATGGCAGCGGGGTGAAGCGCAGGTTCGGGCACGCGGCAACGGTGAAGCTCTGGTCGAGCTCGATGCGGTTCCAGTTCAACCCACCGTTCCAGTGGTTGAGCATCTTGAACAGCGGAAATCCTGTGCTGAGGTCTTCGTGAACCATGTCCGTGCACCAGACCTGATGCGGACAGCCTTCGCGCAGACTGAGCAGGCCAGTGGTATGGTCGATCTGGCTGTCCATCAGGATGATCGCGCTGATGCCGGTATCGCGCAGGGCGCGGCCCGGCTGCATCGGGGCAAAGCTTTGCAACTGCGCGCGGATGTCCGGCGAGGCGTTGCACAGCACCCAGTTCACGCCGTCATCGGAAATCGCGATCGACGATTGGGTGCGGGCCTTGGCATTGAGGGTGCCGTCGCGAAAACCTGCGCAGTTGACGCAATTGCAATTCCACTGCGGAAATCCGCCACCGGCGGCCGAACCCAGAATCTGGACGAACATGAACGCTCCATCATTTCAACGCTGAAAATAAAACGCCCCGGCGAACCGAGGCGTTGCACTGCAATTCTGACGAGGCAGAACTCAGCGGCTGGCGAAGTACATGGTGACTTCGAAGCCGATACGCAGGTCGGTGTAAGCAGGTTTTGTCCAGGACATAGGGTTACTCCTCAGGTGGTGGATGGGATAGCGCTGTCCATAGGTATAGTCCACGGCAGCGCAGGGATGTTCCAAATAGTTAGGCGGCTATGTTACTCAAAATTTCAACGTGATTGCCCGTGAATATTCGAGAAAGCTCGTTGCAGCCTCGGTAATGATCACTTTGCCGCTTGCCACGGAGCGCCGAGGGGCGAATCGCTGGCGAGGCACAGCCAGCCGCCTTCGGCGCGGTTCAGTCGTTGCGCGGCTGCCAGTAATGCTGGACGTTCCAGCGAATCGATCGCGCTGACCAGTTGCGGCAGATAATCCGACGAGTGGCCGGCAAGTCTGGCCTGCCAAAGCAATTCCGCCACATCTTTGGTCGATAGATTTTCGTCGCTGAATTGATCGGCGAGGTTCTGCCGTTGCTGGACGAGGTCAGTCGCATCGATGAGCGCAGGAAGCGCTTCAATAAACTGCTGAATATGGCGGAGCAGTTGCACTGGTGCGGACGTCGGCGATTGCACGCCGAACAGCAACCCGGTCTGTCCGTGCATCTGCCGCACGGCACTGAACACCGCGTAACCCAACTGCAACTCGACCCGCAGGCGTTGGTAGAACGGCGTCTGGCACAACTGCGCGAGCAGGCGCCAAGCGGCTTCATCAGCGACCTCGCGACTGGCCGTTGGGCAGAACAGCAACAACGCGTGTTCGCTGGACGCGGTGTCGATGTGGCGCCACAGGTGTTGGCCATTGATCGCCGACGGAGCCGGTAGTTGAGTGTCGGGTGTGCCGGGGATACGGCTCAGGGCCAAGCCCATGGCTGATTGGGTTTGCGCACCGAGGCCCAAGGCCAGGCCATCCCAGCGGGAAGTTGTCCACAGGTGCTGGGCATTGTCGGATGTTTCTACAGAGGGCGGACATTGTTCAGGCAATGCCTTGAGCAATTGGCGGATCGGTAGCAACGGCGTTTCCGGCTCTCCTCGCGCGGAATCGGCGTCAACTTGCGCCAGACATTTCAGCGCATGCTCCAGGACAATCGGCATTGGTTCTTGCAGACCCGTCAGTTTCAGCAGCCATTGATTGCCGGTTGCGCTGAATGACACTTCCACCCCGGCCTGACGTGCGTCGTCCTGAGTTTCCCGAAGGCTGCGCTGCAGTTGCGCTTGCAGGCGAGCGGTGGCTGCCGCTTCCATCTGCCAGCGCAGATAAATCGCACCTTCATCTCCGTTGTCTGGCAATGCCTGGCTGAACTGCATCGGCGAGCGCTCGCGACGGCCGCGCGAACGATCCTGCGCGAACGTGCGCAGACCTCGGTGAGCGCTGGTTTGTCCGCGGATCAGTCCGGCGTTGGCGACCGGTTCGTTGGCGCGCAAAAACGGATTGGCAGTCGGCAAACGCCAATGGGCGCTGAAGTTATCCACAGTGCCGATCTCGCCAAGGATATGTTTGAAGGCCGCAACGCCGGTTGCGCTCAGGCCTGTTTCCAATAGTTCGCTGTCGAGCCGCGCCAATTGCAATGCGCCGCTGACTTGCTGCTGACGCGCAAGCATGGCTGCGTATTCTTCACGCAGCGGCGTCCAGTCCTGGTGCGCGAAGAAGCTCAGCCAGTCCCGCACCGGCTCGCCAATGCTGCCAAGCGATTCGGAGGATGTATTGACTGTCAGATGCAGCAAGGCTTGGCCAGCAAACTGATACAGCGGCGCCGCTTTCAAGCTGTCAGCCAAGCCCTGCTGCTGCAAATACGCAAGCAATCCACCGGGCTTGGCGCTGTTCAACGAGTGGCAAAGAAACGCCAACGCTTCAGCGGATGAATCAGGCAAGGCGTCGAATGCAAACAGCAGATTGCACTGGCGTCCGGCGACCTGTTGATAACTTTTCACCTTTAACGGCGGCGGCGCGGCTTGCGCAACGTTATCCCCGGCCGGCAACGCCGCCGCGAACGTTTCCGCCAACTCGCGTAGCTGTTCGAGGCTTTGCGGCCCAACCAGACTCAAGGTCATTTGCCCGGTGCGATAAAACTGTTGATGAAAGTCTGTCAGAGCCTTTTGAAACTTCGGCTGCTCGACCTGGAGAGTGTCTCGATTGCCAGCATGAAAGCCGCGCAATGGATGATCAGCCGGTAAACCTTCGTACAACGCAAACTGCTGCTGCGCCGTCGGATCTTGTGACCAAGCGGCAAATTCCGCCTGCAGCACTTCCCGTTCCCGCAACTGCTCGTCCGGATTCATACACGGCTGAGCGAGCATGTCTGACAGACGCTCAAGCCCCGCAGCGAATGACGATGTCGGCAACTCAAAGAAAAAATCGGTGGTGCGCTCGCGAGTGCTGGCATTCACCTGCCCACCGTGACGCTGCACGTAGGCCATCAGCCCTTCGCTCGCGGGAAAACGCTCAGTGCCGAGAAACAGCAGATGCTCAAGGAAATGCGCCAGTCCCGGCCACGCCAGCGGTACGTCATGACTGCCTGCGGCCACCCGCAGTGCGGCAGCGCTGCGCTTCAGGCCAGGCACATGACGCAGGGTCACGCGCAAGCCGTTGGCCAGGGTTTCAGTGTGGGGGCGGGGGCGAGTCGGCGCAGGCATGGGCACTTCCAGAACAGTGAAGTGCCAATGCTAGCGGATTAGCGCTTGTTGAGCGCGCCGTAAAGTTCAGGCCGACGATCACTGAGATAGTGATTGGCCGCACGGGAGTCGATCATCAACTGCCGATCCAACTCGCCGACGATCAACGCTTCGTCCAGGCCGGCCTGAGCAATACGACTGCCGTCCGGCGCGGCGATGCTGCTTTGTCCGCAATAATGGATGTCGCCCTCATGGCCGCAGTAGTTGGCGTAGGCCACGTAGCATTGGTTTTCGAAGGCGCGGGAGCGGACGGTGACATCGGCAACGAAATCGAACGGGATCATGTTCGCCGTCGGCACCAGAATCAGCTCGGCGCCGGCGAGGGCTAGTCGTCGCGCGTTCTCCGGGAATTCGAGGTCGTAGCAGATCAGGAAACCGAGCTTCCAGCCGTTGAGTTCCACCACAGGAACCTCGTCTCCACCGGCGCTGAACATCGACCGGTCAAGATCCCCGAACAGATGGGTCTTGCGGTAATTGCACCGGCGCTCGCCGTGGGAATCGATCAGCTGCACGGCGTTGTAGATCTGACCGTCAGCAGTGCGCTCGGGATAACCGTAGGCGATCGCCAGGCCAGCGGTTTTGGCGATCCGGCCGATCTGCTGCGCCCATTCACCGTTGTAGACCTCGGCCAATGTGCTGACCGCCTCGGCGCCAATGTTGTAGCCGGTCATGAACATTTCCGGCAGCACCAACAGGTCGGCGCCTTTGGCCTCCATCGCCAGTTGATGCAGGCGGTGGAGGTTGGCGGCGGGGTCCAGTGGCAGCGGTGGACATTGGTAAAGGGCTACACGCATCAGGGATTCCTCTTACTCGGGCAGGGCGATAGGGCCAATGTCTTTGAACACATCACCCGGGCCTGGGTTCTCTTTATGTGTCGCGCCGCCGAAATGTTTGATGATCCCCCACACCGCGTTGAGCGAAGTCTGCACCGCGCCTTCAACCCACGCAGGCGTCCACGACACATCGTCACCGGCGATGAAAATCCCGCGTTGCTCGGCAGGGATGTCGTCCTGCATGAAGTGCGCGTACATGCGCTGGTTATAGCGATAGTGGCCGGGCAGGGCACCCTTGAACGCGCCGAGAAAGTAGGGATCGGCCTCCCACGACACGGTGATCGGATCGCCGATGATGCGCGCGGCAATGTCGACTTTCGGGTAGATCTTCTTCAACGCATTCAGCGCCAGCTCTACACGTTTTTCTACCGGGTGCGGGAGCATTTTCAACGCGTCGCTCATCCACGAGTACGACAGGCAAATCACCCCTGGCTTGTCGTCGCCGTTGTCGAACAGATAGGTGCCACGGGTCAGGCGATCGGTGAGGGTCATGCTCATCAGATCGCGACCGGTTTCAGGGTCCTTGTCTTTCCAGAACGGCCGGTCGACCATCACGAAAGTCTTTGACGACTGCATATAGCGCGTGCGGTCGAGCGCCATCCACATCTTCTGCGAGAACAGCGTTTCGTCGCATTCGATCTGGGTGGTCAGCAGCCAGCTCTGGCAAGTGGTCAGGACGGCAGCGTATTCGCGGGTATCGCCGTTGTTGTCGGTGACAGCGAAACGACCATCGGCTGCATGGGCGATTTTTTTCACGCCGGAACGCGGGGCGCCTCGGTGCAGGGATTTCAGGCTGGTGCCTTCTGGCCAGTGAACGCAACGTTCCGGCACATGACGCCAAATGCCTTGCGGCACTTGTTCCACACCGCCGACCACCAGGTGTTGGTGATCGTCGCAGTTGGTCATCACCACGCGGAAAATTTCCAGCATCGAGTTAGGGAAGTCCGAGTCCCAGCCACCCGTGCCGAAACCGACCTGGCCGAACACTTCGCGATGATGGAACGACAGTTTGGCGAAGGCCTCGGAGGTGGCAACGAAGTCGTAGAACGTGCGGTCGTCCCACAGCGGCACCAGGGTGTTCCACAGTTCCTTGAGGCGCGGCACATCACGGTCGCGGATGGCTTGCTGGATATCGGCGAATTGCGAACCGGCTTCCAGCGCGTCCGCCCAGGCGTCAGCCACTTCCTGAAACAGCGCAGGAAGATCCGCCAGTTTCTGTGCGTAATGGGTTTTGCCTTCCAGGTCGATCACGGTGCTGCCGGACGCCGGTGTCAGCGGGTTCGGGAACGGTTTGGTCTCCAGACCCAGCTTGTCGACGTAGTGGTAGAACGCGGTGGAAGATACCGGGAAACGCATGCCGCCGAGCTCAGCGACAATACCGTCAGTGCCGTTGAATGCCTGCGAGCGCAGGCGCCCACCCAGTTTCGACGCCTCGTAAACCACCGGTTTCAGGCCCAGTTTCATCAACTCGTAAGCGGCCACGAGACCTGCGATGCCGGCGCCGACAATCGCCACTTCAGCGCCATGATTTTGCACTGGGATGCTACCGAGTCCGGCCGGGTGTTCGATCCAGTCGTCGAAGGCGAAAGGAAAGTCCGGGCCGAAAATGGTGATGGGCTTTTTACCGTCTGCAGGATGGCGATTGTTCTTGTTCATGGCTGACCTTGCTGGCGACCCGACGTGGAATGCGCGTCTGAGTATAGGAAAAGATGCCAGCCATTCTAGGGAGCGTGGAACACGTTAATAAGACGCAAAGTGTCGTCGTTTTGCCTGTTTACCGATCAAAATGACGAGCTATAGCTTCACTCTGTTCCCTGTGTGAGCGAGCTTGCTCGCGAAGAGGCCCTATCTGACATCCAGGATATCAATGCCGGAAAATCAAACCGGCTGCCCCCGATCAATCTTGCTACTCAAAATAATTGAAGTCGTAGTCTTCTCAACCCCATCCACACTGCCAATCTGATCCAGCAACTGATCCAGCTGTTCCGGCGAATCCGTGCGCAACCACGCCACATAATCAAATTCGCCACTCACCGCACACAGCTGCTGCACCTGCGCCATGGCACTCAAGCGGCGCAACACCTCTTTGCCGGAGCGCGGCTGAACCTTGATCCCGACATACGCCTGCAAACCGCCATCGACCACACGCTGCCCCAGCCGTACGCCGTAACCAGTGATCACCTTGGCTTTTTCCAGCCGCGCCAATCGTGACGTCACCGTGGTGCGGGCAATCCCCAACTGCCGGGCGAGCATGGCCACGCTTTCGCGGGCATTGATTTGCAGGGCTGCAATCAACTGGCGGTCGATTTCGTCGAGGACGGGCGGGCGGATGTCGGGCAAGGGGGGCTCCATTGGTGCGGGTCGTTAATCAGGGCATGTTACAGGCGATGAAGCTCGCCAAGACTGAAAAACACCAAACCATCACCCAAGAAAAAGCCGCGCATTTGCGCGGCCGTCGGCAGGAGGGGGATAAGTGCTTTTTCGGATGTTTTTTTGTTGGCTGAGGAACTTGGCTGGCCCAAGTGTTCTCACCCACTGGATACGATCTTTGTACCTGGTTGGGACTTTGGGAAATGTCTGATTGTTTTTTACAAAGAGCGTCAGCATGGTGCTGCCTCTATCAACACTGACATGGAGGTCGGCAATGTCCGGCAAACCCGCTGCTCGCAAAACCGATACCGTTAGCTGCCCTCGTTGCGGCGGTACGGCCATCGAGTCCGGTTCACCCAATGTGTTTTTTGATGGTTTACCCGCCGCACGTGTAACGGACTGCACCACCTGCGGCAGTGTCTTGACCATGGCCGCGATGTCCTCGGTGCAGATCAATGGCCAAGCCGCCTTAGTCACTGGTTCGCAAGGTACGCATGGCGACACCATCACCGGCGGTTCATCGAGCATCATCATCGGTAACAGCTCCACGCCTGCACCGGTCGCTCCCGTTAGTCCGATGCCTGCTCATCTGCCCGACCCCTCCAGCTATGTACCCGCCGACTCGGTCCTGGCGCCTTCGCCGGAGCCTGCCGCCCTTGTGGATAACTCCAGTCTGGAGGAAGAGGAAGAAGAGGAGGAGCTTGAGGAAGACAGTTCTGTCGCGATTACTCTGCGCATTGGCGTGTTTTTTGACGGAACATTGAACAACGCAAACAATGGCATATTGGGGGTGCTGTGCGGTGCCAATCACCCCATCAAACCTGAAGACCTAGATGCGGCCTGCAAACCGTACATGAGTGATCCTGACAGCAGTTATGCGAATGATGAGTCGAACGTCAAAAAACTCAGTGATTTGTATTTCTCATCCGATGAGATTCAGGGCGAAGGCGAACAGCGCCATTTTTTCCAGGCACTCTACATAGAGGGTATAGGCACTTCATCCGGCGAAGAAGACAGCATGATGGGAGCTGCCATGGGGCGCGGAGCAACGGGCGTGACAGCTAAAGTTGAAGGGGCCTTTAGAGAAATTGGGCGAATCATCTATGACTTTTCGCAAACCAACCCGGATTCTAGGATTGTGAATCTGACCTTCGACACTTTTGGTTTCAGTCGGGGAGCAGCTGCTGCGCGGCACTTTGCCAATGAAGTCGCGCAGGGACAGAAGGGGCCTCTGGGTGAAACCATCAAGATGTTTCGTCGAGCGTTTCAAGAGGCTTTCGGCGGTGAGTACCAGCGAGATATCCAAGTGGGATTTATCGGATTGTTCGACACGGTGGCGTCGGTTGGTGGCCTAGCTAATCTGGGTTATGTGCGAAGTCAGAAAGCGCCTTGGCTTAATCTCTATCTGCCTCGCAGCTTGTTCCCCAAAGTCGTCCAGTTGGCGGCTCGTGATGAAGTACGCGCCAACTTCCCGCTGACCCGCGTGAAAGCCGATCATCCTGAATTCAACTTGCCCGGTGTGCATTCGGACATTGGCGGCGGTTACTACCCCGAGTCTGAAGAGCTCCTGCTGATCAGTCCCATGCAAGCGCTGGACGTTGCCGTAACGACCGATGTGAAATACACCTCAATCTATCGCGATGCCCAACAAGTGAAGGCGAAGTGGGAGGCCAAAGGTTGGCCGGCAGAGATGCTGGAGATCGTTACACCCTATGTTCGGAGCTTACCTCCGTCTCAGCAGGATCGCTTGAGCCCTACCAAGCGTGTCTACGCGGCGTTGCAGCTTAAGCGACCAGTACGAGGTGAGCTGTCGCGGGTTTACCTGCGGGTCATGTACGAACTGGCCAAGCAACAGGGAGTACGATTCATACCAATCAACGATAAGTCTTCGCGCTATGCCATTCCGGCAGAGCTTCGAGCACTTTGTGATCGCTTTGTATCTGGTGACTACAGCACGACGCCAGCGGAAGAGCAGTTGCTCAAGCTGAAGTATATTCACACCTCAGCCAACTGGAACCCTCCCAGGAAGTTGCAAGGCACCACGCCACGCACGGGATTGGTTTATTTTAACGCCCCTACCACGGACGGGATCCGCGTACAGCATCCCAACGTACCCGACTAGGAGTAACAATCGTGCGAACACTATGGATTTTGTTAGGAGCACTTTTAACGGGCGGTTGCCAAGCTTCGGGACATTCGGATCTGGCCACCGGCCCGTGGGCGCTGGGCTTTATCACTCCCTACGCCATGGACGGCTGGGTTGAGGACAGTGCCACTGTCGATGTCGACGGGAACATGTACCGTAGGATTGGAAGCAGCTCTTCCGGAGGGAGGAAAAACGGCACTCAGGGAGCAAGTGGCTGGCTGGTTACTGGAGGAGGCAAAGAAAGACATGTGGTAGATGCAAAACTTCCGGTACGTATCTATGTTCGCTGGCAATCGCTTGTCGAGCCACAAACCTACCAAGGCTGGATCGAGATACCCGAAAGTGCACGGCAGGTCATGCGCAATGCCCTGACCAAAGAGTGCTCAAGTGTTCCTGATACTACTTTTCTTCCCAAGCGTGCGTCTGTACGGCTGGGGCTAGCTCCCGGCGGTATCGTCCAAGTGTGGGCACTGGACGAGTGTCGGCGAGCAATCAAAGTCGCACGCGCTCAAGTAGAAATAGAGCCAAAGGGGCCTGATTTAGGGCTTTCAGGTGGTACTTACTATCCATTGCAGGATGCGTCAAAACTATATGTCGAAAAGTACGGAATCCCTTACGGCAGTTGGTAAGTCGCTAAGTCGCTGCATATTTAGCCCGCCAATTGGCGGGTTTTTGCTATCCGATGATGGGCTTTAATTTCTCGCTCAACGACCGCGCGCTGGTGGCATTGCGTACGAACTCTCCGGCATTGTCTGGCGGCGGTGTTGGTCCATGCTTGTGCGCAGCTAGCTGGCTATCCTGACGCTTCAAAAAGTGCTCGGGCATGCAACGCTGGCCATGACAAAGACGTCCGCGCACTTCAGTCCTGGCCACATGGCGGAGTTTGTGACTTTGAATCCGCTGGCCGGTATCTTGGCAGCGAAACCTGTGGTCGCAGAAGTGGCGTGAAGGCCCGTCCAAAAACTGAATTGGACGAATCTTGGATGGAACGCATTTTGTGCAATCCAGGCGACCAGTTTTTTCAAATGCCAGAAACGACGAAAGCCGCGCAATGCGCGGCTTTCAAAGTGGTGGGCCCACACGGACTTGAACCGTGGACCAAAGGATTATGAGTCCTCTGCTCTAACCAACTGAGCTATAGGCCCTCAGTAGGCCGCGGATTATAGCGACGGTTTCGCCGCTGTGCTATCCGAAAAATCCGATACGGTAATACGCAGAAATGTCGCGGCGAATTCCTCCGGTGGCAGTGGGAGGCTGACGATGTAGCCCTGGATCTGTTCGCAGCCTTCGGCGGCGAGAAATTGTTGTTGCGCCTGGGTTTCCACGCCTTCGGCGATGACGGTGAATTGCATGCTTCGGCCCAAGGCGATGATGGCGCGGACAATCGCCGCATCGTGCGGGTCGTCGGGCAGTCCGCGAACGAATGACTGGTCGATTTTGAGGATGTCCAGCGGCAGACGCTTGAGGTAGCTAAGCGAAGAATAACCGGTGCCGAAGTCGTCGATCGCCAGCTGTACGCCCAGGTGTTTGAGTTGATGCAGCACTGTCAGTGCTTCTTCAGCCTGACTCATGATGAAGTTTTCGGTAATTTCCAGTTGCAGTAAATCCGGCCTGAGACCGTTGTCCTTGAGCAGTTGCTCGATGCGCCCAAGCAGATTCGGCTGACGCAGCTGCGCCCCGGCGAGGTTGACCGACAGCGGCCCGAGGCTGTCGTAGATCTGGTTCCACTCGAACATCTGCCGGCACGCGGTCTCCAACACCCAATCGCCGATCTGCAGAATCATCCCGTTCTCTTCGGCCAATGGAATGAAGTGCTCCGGCGGCACCTCGCCAAAGGTTGGATGGCGCCAGCGGATCAGCGCTTCGGCGCCGACGAGGCTGTGGTCGTCGAGGCTGATTTTCGGTTGGTAATAGAGATGCAACTCCTCACGCTCAATGGCACGGCGCAGTTCGTGCTCCAGCGCCACGCGCTCAATGGCCTGCGCGGTGAGGTCGCGGGTGTAACTCTCGACGCGGTTGCGGCCCTTGGCCTTGGAGCGGTACATCGCCGCATCGGCGTTTTTCACCAGTGTGGCCACGTCGCCACCATCGCGGGGGTACAGGCTGGTGCCGATGCTGGCGCTGATGAAAAACTCGTGTTCGCCGGCCTGAAACGGCGCGCCGAAACAATTGAGCAGTTTTAGCGCGATATGATCGGCGTCGCTGGCCTGTTGCAGGCCGGGCAACAGGATGATGAATTCGTCGCCGCCCAGGCGTGCGACGGTATCAATGTCGCGCAACTGTTCCTTGAGTCGTACGGCGATGCCCTTGAGCAGCAGGTCGCCGACTGGATGACCGAGGCTGTCATTGATGTGTTTGAAGCGGTCGAGATCGAGGAACAGCACGGCACCCAGACCGCCGTTTTCCTGCTGATTATTGAGTGCCGTGAGCAAACGGCTTTCGAACAACGTGCGGTTCGGCAGGCCGGTGAGTGGGTCGTGGTGAGCCTGATAATCGAGTTTGGCCTGGGCGTGCTTGAGGCTGGAGATGTCGGCAAACACCGCAACAAAATGGGTGATGAGTTTGTCGCGGTTGCGCACTGCGCTGATGGTCAGCCAACTCGGGTACAACTCGCCATTCTTGCGCCGGTTTGAAATCTCGCCCTGCCAGTGACCTTCATCGGTCAACTGGTGCCACATCGCTGCGTAAAACGCGCTGTCGTGCAGGCCCGAGGCGAGAAGGCGCGGTGTATGTCCGAGGGCTTCGCTTTCGCTGTAACCGGTGATTTCGGTGAAGGCCCGGTTGACCGCACTGATGTGCTGTTGAGTGTCAGTGATCAACACGCCTTCGGCAGTGCTTTCGAAAACAGTTGCAGCCTGTTGCAGCTTCTCCTGCATCAGGTGGCGTTCGGTGATGTCGCGGGCGATGGTCAGCATGCAGTCTTCTTCGCCGATCGGTAGCGGTCGGGCAGACACTTCGCACAGGCGAATCTGCCCATCGCTGCGGCGGATATGGCAGGTGAAATCGCGGACGAAGCCGTCGCGGTGCAGCAGATCGAGCATCTGTTTACGTTCGTTGAGGTTGACCCAGATCCCCAGGTCCAACGCCGAACGATCCACTGACATGGCGCTGTTGAACCCGGTGATCCGGCTGAAGCCGTCGTTGACCTCCAGCAGCAATCCGTCGCTTTGACGCGACAGCAGCAAGCCATCCGGTGATGCATGAAATGCCTTGGCAAACTTTTCTTCCGACGTTTGCAGTTGCTGTTGGGTTTCCTTGAGCTGAGTGATGTCGCGCACCACCACAACCAGTGCGGGCGTGGTGTCGAGATCAAAGGGTTCGGCGGAAATCAGCCCGGTAAACACCTGACCATTGTTACGGCGAAAGGGCATTTCCAGGTTTCGAATGCTTCCGGCCTGCAACCGTTGCAACAGCCCCGGTCCGACGCCGGGAATGCCCCAGATGTTGAGGTTGGTGGCGGTCTGACCGATGACTTCTACGGCTTTCAGTCCGATCTGCTCTTCGAAGGCTTCGTTTACTTCCAGCAAGCAACCGTCGGACAACCGCGCGATCAGCAGAATGTCCGGGCACTGCTGGAATACCGATGCGAATTTCTGCTCGGACAGGCGTAGCGCCTCCTCGGTACGTTTGGTCTCGCTGATGTCGATCATCAGCCCGCGCATTACCGGTTCATGGCCGTGTTCGATAAGACTGACGATGTCGCGTACCCACAGACAGCGACCGTCGGCGGTGATCACCCGGTAATCGAGGCTATGATCGCGTCCGGCCAGCACTTCGTGATCGCAGAAGCGCTGGGCGCGGGTCAGGTCGGCCGGGTGGATGATGTTGCGCCAGAACCCCGGAATCAGCCAATGCGACAGCGGATAACCGAGCAAGTCTTCAGCGTGGGGTGACACATAGCTGTAGGTGAAGTCGCTCATTCGCGCTTCCCAGGCGATGGCCGACAAGCTCTCTACCAGGCCGCGATAGTGATACTCACTGCTGCGTAATTCCTGTTCGAGGTCGATGCGGCGGGCGATCTCTGAACTCAGGCGACGATTGATGCGAATAACCACCGCCAGCACGATGATCAGGATCAGCAGGCCAGGCAGGCCGTAAACCAGCAGATCGGACCAGAATGTCCGGTGGTCAAGCACGTTGCCAACCCAGTGCTCTTGAATCGCGCTGATTTCAGCGGGGGACATGTCCGCCAGGACTTTGTCCAGAATGCCCACCAGCATCTTGTTGTCACGGGGTACGCCCATCGCCAGCTGATAGCGATACGGGGTTTCGCCGCTGACGTACAGGCCGTCGAGCTTCAACTGACGCAGGCTCCATACACTGGACGCGAGATCACCCACTACGGCGTCGACTTCATCGGTCGCGAGCGCTTGCAAGGCAGAGCTGACATTGGGCATGGCGACCAGATTCAGGTCGGGATGGTGGGTGCGCAGGAGTTCATGGGGCGCGTAGTTTTCCACCACGGCGATCTTCAGGCCGTACAGATCGTCAAGCTTGCGCGGTTGTGCGCCGCCCACGTGGGCAAGGATGACGATCGGAAAGTCGAGGTAAGGACGAGTGAACGACAGATATTCCTGACGCTCCGGTGTCGACATGATCCCGGGCAGCAGGTCTATCTTGCCCTGCTTGACCTGCTCAAGCACCACCGTCCAGCTCACGGGTTCGACCGGGGTGAGTTTGATCGCCAGACGCTGGCGTATGGCGTCTATGTAGTCAGCTGCCAGGCCCTGATAGCGAGACTGATCGTCGCGAAACTCAAAGGGCGGCCACGACGCGTCGACGCCCAGGCGCAAGTCTGGATGAGCCGTCAGCCAGCTACGTTCTTCATCGGTCAGAGTCAGCGCGTCAGCCGTTGCGGTCCAGATCATCAGTGACAGCAGAATTAGCACGGACGCCAATCTGGGCATAGCGCTCTCGGTATGGCTCGGGGGTGGTTGTTTCGAGTGTAGACGGGGTATGCGGGGGAGGGGTGGTGCGGAGAATTTAATCTGCTACATAAACAAAACCCCCGGCCTGGGCCGGGGGTTCTGGTATCACTCGTCGAGGAAGGAGCGCAAATGCTCGCTTCGCGTCGGGTGGCGCAGCTTGCGCAACGCCTTGGCTTCGATCTGACGGATCCGCTCACGGGTCACGTCAAACTGTTTGCCCACTTCTTCGAGCGTATGGTCGGTGTTCATGTCGATACCGAAACGCATGCGCAGTACTTTGGCTTCACGGGCAGTGAGGCCCGACAGCACTTCGCGAGTCGCTTCTTTCAGGCTCTCAACAGTGGCAACATCGATTGGCGACTGCATGGTCGAGTCTTCGATGAAGTCACCCAGATGGGAGTCTTCGTCATCACCGATCGGGGTTTCCATGGAGATCGGCTCTTTAGCGATCTTCAATACCTTGCGGATCTTGTCCTCAGGCATTTCCATGCGTTCGCCCAGCTCTTCCGGGGTCGGCTCGCGACCCATTTCCTGCAACATCTGCCGGGAAATGCGGTTGAGCTTGTTGATCGTCTCGATCATGTGCACCGGAATACGAATGGTGCGAGCCTGGTCGGCGATCGAGCGAGTGATCGCCTGACGGATCCACCAGGTGGCATAAGTCGAGAACTTGTAACCACGACGGTATTCGAACTTGTCCACCGCTTTCATCAGGCCGATGTTGCCTTCCTGGATCAGATCGAGGAATTGCAGGCCGCGGTTGGTGTACTTCTTGGCGATCGAGATCACCAGACGCAAGTTCGCTTCAACCATCTCTTTCTTCGCGCGGCGGGCCTTGGCCTCACCGATCGACATGCGACGGTTGATGTCCTTGATTTCAGCAATGGTCAAACCGGTTTCAGTTTCCAGCGCAATCAGTTTCTGCTGGCAACGGATGATGTCCGGCTGAACACGGCCGATGGCTTCGGCGTATTTGCTCTTGCCTTTGGCCAGTGCGTCGGACCAGCTTTCGTCGACTTCATTGCTCGGGAACTGACGCAGGAAATCGGCGCGTGGCATACGTGCATCACGTACGCACAGTTGCATGATCGCGCGCTCTTGCTGACGCAGACGATCCAGAGCACCGCGAACACGCTCGACCAGGGCTTCGAATTGCTTCGGCACCAGTTTGATCGGCATGAACAGCTCGGCCAGTAGCAGCAGTTCGGCAATCGCTGCCTTGTTGCTGCGACCGTGCTTCTTCAGCGCCTTGCGGGTGATTTCCATCTGATCGGACACAGCGCCAAAACGCTGGGCCGCGATGACCGGATCGGGACCGCTTTCGGCTTCTTCTTCGTCATCGGAAGCGTCGGCTTCATCGTCGTCGGTGTCGTCGTCAGCCTTGACGGCTTTCGGATCGACCGGCGGCGGCACTTCTGCCGCAGGCGGCGCAATGCCGTCGTCCGGGTCGATATAACCGCTCAGGACGTCAGACAGGCGACCACCTTCGGTGGTGACGCGGGTGTACTCGGAGAGAATGTGGTCAACCGTGCCAGGGAAGTGCGCGATTGCGCCCATCACTTCACGGATGCCCTCTTCGATACGCTTGGCGATTTCGATTTCGCCTTCACGAGTCAGAAGCTCAACGGTACCCATTTCACGCATATACATGCGCACAGGGTCAGTCGTGCGACCGATATCGGTCTCCACCGCTGCCAACGCGGCTGCTGCTTCTTCCGCAGCGGCCTCATCGGTATCGGCGTCGGCCAACATAAGGGCGTCCGCATCCGGAGCACTCTCGTGTACGGGGATCCCCATGTCGTTAATCATGCGGATGATGTCTTCCACCTGCTCAGGATCTGAAATATCCTCGGGCAGGTGGTCGTTGACCTCGGCGTAAGTCAGATATTTCTGCTCACGACCCAGTTTGATCAACTCAATAATACGAGACTGCTGTTGCGCTTTTCCGGACATAACACCCTATCCACTGAAGGTCTTGGCGGGCAAAAAACAAGCCGAGGATTATACCTGAGCTATGACCTCACGCGCCAGTTGAGGTCGGGCTTGATGCGGAAACATTGCGACTTAAAAGGTCGCGCAGTTGATTTTTCTCTTCGATACTCAGTTCGCTTTGACGCGCTTTCCTGAGTAACTGTTCCAGATTTCGCTCGCGTTGGCGGGCTGACAAGCTAGTAATGGTGTCGAAAAACTGTTGTTCAAGGTTATCTCCGTCAATCAGCCATTCCTTTTCTGCCAGTGCCTTGAGCAATCGCCCCTGTTCAGTGCCGTGCCATCGCGCGATCAACTGAAATGAGTTTAGCTTGGGATTCTTCTGTACGGCTTCGAGCAGCGCCACAAGCAGCTGGGCGTTGGTCTGGTTTTCGTCCGCAATGTGCCCGGCATCTTCGACGCGTTTGGCCAATTGCGGGTGATGAAGCAGTGTGCGCAGGGCGGTCAGGGTCGGCGACTCGACGCCGATTGGCGTTCGTGGCCGCTGCTGATCGCGATCGCCACCACGCTTGCCGTTTTTATCCCAGGGTTTTTTGTCCCACTTCTTGCCGCCGGCACCGGGTTTTTTCGGCGTCCACTCCTGCTGCGGCACGTACATGTCCTGCGCCTGCGGCTGATGGTAGTCGCTGTAATCGGGCATTGCGTCGTAATCGAAGCCCGGATCGTAGGCGGGCGGCGCTTCCTGCGGTGCGTTTTGCGCAAGCTGACTGACGGTTTCGCTGCTCAGGCCGGTGATTTCGGTCAGGCGCTGACGCATCAGAATGCGCAGATTGGCACCTGGCACTTTGTCGATCAACGGTGCGGCGAGGGTGGCCATGTGGGCCTTGCCTTCGAGCGAGCGGGGGTCGGACTCTTCGGTCAGTTGCTGGAAGAAATAATCTGCCAGCGGCTGCGCATGCTGATTGATTCGGGCCTTGAAGGCGTCAGTGCCCTCGGTACGAACCAGGGTGTCCGGGTCTTCGCCTTCGGGCAGAAACAGGAATCGCGCGCGACGTCCATCCTGCAGACATGAAAGCGTTGCCTCCAATGCGCGCCACGCGGCGTTGCGGCCGGCCTGGTCGCCGTCGAAACAGAACAAGACGTTGGGCACGACGCGGAACAGGCGTTTCATGTGTTCTTCGCTGGTCGCGGTGCCCAGCGTTGCGACGGCATTGCGCAGGCCTTGTTGGGCGAGGGCGATGACGTCCATATAACCTTCGACGACGATGATTTCATCAAGGTTGCGGTTGTTCTTGCGCGCTTCATAGAGGCCGTAGAGTTCCTGGCCTTTATGGAAAACCGGGGTTTCCGGTGAGTTCAGGTATTTGGGCTTGTCGTCACCCAGTACGCGACCGCCGAAAGCAATGATCCGCCCGCGGCTGTCGCGGATCGGGAACATCACGCGATCGCGGAAGCGGTCATAGCGTTTGCCGGTTTCGGCGTTCTCGATCAGCAGGCCGGCGTCGATCATGGCTTTTTGCTGAAGGGTGTCGCTGCTCAAGTGTTTGAACAGGTTGTCCCAGCCCGGCGGAGCAAAGCCGAGACCGAAGTCTCGGGCAATCTCACCCGTCAGGCCGCGGCCCTTGAGGTAATCCACGGCGGCTTTGCGCGATGGGTGGCTCTTGAGTGCCTGCCGATAAAACTCAGCGGCAGCAGTGAGCAGCGGATACAGCGGCGAATCGGTCGGCTGGCGCGGCTTGTGCGGTCGGCCACTTTCTTCGCGGGGGATTTCCATGCCGGCGGCTTTGGCAAGGTCCTCAACAGCCTGGGGGAAATCCAGGTTGTCGTGATCCATGAGGAAGCCGAGCGCGTTGCCGCCGGCACCGCAACCGAAGCAGTAATAGAACTGCTTGTCGGGGCTGACGCTGAACGACGGGGTTTTTTCTTTATGAAACGGGCAGCAGGCGGTGTAGTTCTTGCCAGCCTTCTTCAATTGCACGCGCGAGCTGACCACATCGACGATGTCGGTGCGGTTCAGCAGGTCGTCAATGAAGCTCTGGGGAATCAGCCCGGCCATGGCGTGCTCGTTGTCTGCGCTGTAATAAGTCCGATGCGAAGGGCGGCCGGACGCGGGTCGTTGTTTGAAGCGCGCAAAATGTGCGGCTCGACCGGTGTCGTCTGCGTTATCGCTGTCGGGAAGTGTATCTGCCGAAAATCCACTGACGTTAGTACCAATCAGCCTTCGACTATTTGAAAGTGTTGCGCTGAATCCGCTGACGGCCGGTTAAAGACCTCGGATAGCTCAATAAAGCGGGCACGCATGCAGGTGCCTTGGGCTGATCGTCGTAAGAGGAATCAGTGGGTGTGCTCGTCAGTAGCCTTGAAAGGCTCGTCAGAAAAGACGTGCACCGCTGGCAAAAGAGCCAGGTCTGACGTTTGAAGCAGATTTGTCTCGGTCGCGTGTGCGGCGTCGACGATGAAGCATCAAGCGATATCCGCAAATGCCAATAGCCCGGCTGAGGGCCGGGCTTGGCAGAAGCTTGCTACGAACGTCTGTGTATTAGTACAGACGAACGGCGCGGCGCTGTTCGCGCTGAACTTTCTTGGCGTGACGCTTAACAGCGGCTGCTGCTTTACGCTTACGCTCAGAAGTTGGCTTCTCGTAAAATTCGCGGCTACGAACTTCAGCCAGTACACCGGCTTTTTCGCAGGAGCGCTTGAAACGACGCAGAGCTACGTCGAAGGGTTCGTTCTCTTTAACTTTGACGGCTGGCATCCAGAGCTACCTTCTTTCATTACCGGGATCAACGTTCTCGTCGCAAAAAATTCGCGGCTGAGGTCGTCGGTTTTTAAGGGTTGCGGATGTTAACCCCTCATCGCTCGGAATGCAAAGCCTCTGATCGAAAACCGCTGGTCGGGGCATCACGTGGGGACTATTATGCGCGCCTTCGAATTCAGCCTAAACAAGGCGCAAACCCATGCTAGTACTGGGATTAGAAACCTCCTGCGACGAAACCGGCGTCGCATTATATGACAGTGAGCGAGGTCTGCTGGCCGATGCACTGTTCAGCCAGATTGACCTGCATCGCGCCTATGGCGGCGTGGTGCCAGAGCTGGCCTCGCGTGACCACGTCAAACGCATGCTGCCCTTGATTCGTCAGGTGTTGGCCGAGGCTGGCTGTGTGCCGACCGAGATCGACGCGATCGCCTACACCGCGGGTCCTGGCCTGGTTGGGGCGCTGCTGGTGGGTGCTTCCTGCGCTCAGGCACTGGCGTTTGCCTGGGGTATTCCGGCACTCGGCGTGCATCACATGGAAGGTCATTTGCTGGCACCGATGCTGGAGCCAGAACCGCCACAATTTCCGTTCGTCGCTTTGTTGGTCTCCGGCGGTCATACGCAGTTGGTTCAGGTCGATGGCATCGGTCAATACGCGCTGCTCGGTGAGACGCTCGACGACGCGGCCGGTGAAGCTTTTGACAAGACGGCGAAGATGATGGGCCTCAATTACCCCGGCGGGCCGGAAATCGCCAAGCTGGCGGAGAAGGGCGTCGCAGGACGTTTCACTTTCCCGCGTCCGATGTGCGATCGCCCGGGGCTGGAATTCAGCTTCAGCGGTCTGAAGACCTCGGCGCTCAATACCTGGCAGCAACGCATCAGCGCCGGGGACGACAACGAGCAAGCCCGTTGCGACATCGCGCTGGCGTTCCAGCAGGCCGTGGTGGAGACTTTGACCATCAAGTGCAAGCGGGCCCTGAAACAGGCGGGCATGAAGCGTCTGGTGATTGCTGGCGGTGTCAGCGCCAATAAGGCGCTCCGCGTGTCGCTGGAGAAAATGCTCGGCGACATGAAGGGCGATGTGTTTTATGCCCGTCCTGAGTTCTGCACCGACAATGGCGCGATGATCGCGTTCGCCGGTTGCCAGCGATTGCAGGCCGGACAGCAGGAAAGTCTGGCGATCAGCGTGCAGGCGCGCTGGCCGATGGAGCAATTATCGGCGCTCTGATGGGCCGCGCTCATGAACGGTATTCAGAAATGCCGTTCGCGCCCGGCAAACAGGTCGCGTAGATTGCCGCGGTGGCGCCAGACGATCAGCAGCGTCAATGCGCTCATCGGCAGCAGTGCCTCCGGTTCTTGCCAGGCCAGTAGCGGCAGGGTCAGCGGTGTGGCGATCAGCGCTGCCAGAGAACTGGTGCGGGTCAGGTAGAACGTCAGCAGCCAGGCACACACCGCCAGCAGCGCAGCAGGCGGATACAGGGCCAGGAGCATGCCGGCAGCGGTGGCGACGCCCTTGCCGCCGCGAAAACGGAAATACAGCGGGAACAGGTGACCGATCACGGCGCACACGCCAATCCAGGCCTGATCCTGCAGCGAAAGGCCGATAGCCGCAGCGAGCAGTACCGGCAGCAGGCCTTTGCACAGATCACCCAGCAGGGTCAGGATCGCGAGTTTGCGACCGGCCACGCGCAGCATGTTGGTGGCGCCGGCATTGCCCGAGCCACTCATTCGCGGGTCCGGATTTCCGGTCAGGCGGCTGAGCAAAATGGCGAAGGACAGAGAGCCGAGCAGGTAGGCGAGAGTCGCCAGTAACCAAAACATGCTTACTATTCCGGGCGAGGACGCCCTGATTCTAACGGCGCATTGCGCCCTTGTCGTGCAGCGGAGAAAAGTGCGTGGACAGAGTGTTTATCGAGGGCCTGGAAGTCGACACCGTGATCGGTGCGTACGACTGGGAGCGCGGCATCCGACAGTGTCTGCGTCTTGATCTGAGCTTCGCCTGGGACAATCGCCCGGCCGCGGCCGGTGATGACCTGACCCTGGCGCTCGACTACGCCAGCGTTTCCACGCGTATCCAGGCGTTTGCCGAACAGGCGCAGTTCCAACTGGTCGAGACCTTTGCCGAGCGTCTGGTCGCGGTACTCATGGACGAATTCAAGATCACCTGGGTCCGCCTGAAACTGACCAAGCCAGGCGCCGTGCCGGCCGCCAAGGGTGGCGTGGGTGTGGAGATCGAGCGCGGATGTCGCTGACTCAGGTCTATCTCGGGCTCGGTAGCAATATCGAGCGCGAAACCCATTTGCGCGCCGGTCTGGATGCGCTGGCCACTTTTTTGGTGGATATCCGCTGTTCAGCGGTATTCGAAAGCCAGCCTGTGGGGATCAAGAGTGGTCCGTTCTTCAACTTCGTGGTGTCGGCGTTTACCGACCTGCCGTTGATGGAGCTCGATCGTCGCTTGAAGTTCATCGAGGCGGATAACGGTCGGTATGCGCCGGACCGCAAGGGGTTGCCGCTGGATATCGACGTGCTGTTGTACGGCGATCTGGTGGGCAATTTCGACGGTTTGGTTCTACCGCGCGCCGAGATACTGAAAAACGCCTTCGTGTTGTGGCCACTGTCGCTGATTGCGCCAGATCGCGTGCATCCGGCTGTGGGAAAAAGCTTCGCGACACTGTGGGCCGAAGCGCAGATTGATCAGGTGTTGGCACCGGTGGCGTTCGAGTGGCGGAGCGAGCAGCTCACGCCATCGAGTTTGGTTTGAACTGCCTGACGCCTTCGCGAGCAAGCTCGCTCCCACAGTAATGCGCGACCCATGTGGGAGCGAGCTTGCTCGCGAAGCTTTTCAGGCTGACGCCGCCTCTTTGTAAGCCTTCAAAGCCTTGAGCCGTTCGCGCTTGAGCGCCTCGCCCAGTTCAGGGCCCTTGAATCCTTTCTCCAGCAGTGGCTGCACCGCTACGCCACGCGCCACACTGGCCGCGCCACGCAAATAATCAGCCTGTGGATAACTCCTTTCCTCCAGCCCCTTGCGGCCTCGAGCATCCATCTCGCACGCAGCGATAAACTCTTCAAACCGTTGCGGCCGGCGATAGACATCAAAACTTTGCAGCAGCTCCAGCAGCGTTGAGGCCTTTAACTCCAAGGCGCGGTGGCCGTGGGTGTGGTACTGGCCGACCAGCAGCGCCAATTCCTGACAGTCCTTCGGCGCCTTGAAGCGTGCGTTGACCACTTTGATCAGCTTCAGCCCCTTGTGTTCGTGGGCGATGTGTCGTGGCCATTCCTCTTCTGGCGTCAGGCCTTTGCCGAGGTCGTGCAGCAGGCAGGCCCAGCGCACGGTGAGTGGCTGTTTGTGCCGCGCCGATTGCTCCAGCACGCTGAGCGTGTGGATGCCGCTGTCGATTTCCGGGTGATGGATTTCTGGCTGCGGCACACCGAACAGCGCATCGACTTCCGGCATCAGCACTTTCAGTGCGCCGCAATCGCGTAGCACCTGAATGAACACCTGCGGTTGGTCTTCCATCAGTGCCCGGGAGATTTCCTTCCAGCTGCGTTCGGCTGTCAGTGCCTCAAGTTCGCCAGACTCACTGAGCTGACGCATCAGCTCCAGCGTCTCGGGCGCAACGGTAAAACCCAAATCGGCGTAGCGAGCGGCGAAGCGGGCAACACGCAGTACTCGCAGCGGATCTTCGGCGAATGCCGGCGAAACGTGACGCAGGACCCGGGCCTCGAGGTCGCGCTGGCCGTGATAAGGATCGGTCAGATTTTGCTGGTCGTCCTCGGCCATGGCGTTGATCGTCAGATCACGGCGGATCAGGTCTTCTTCAAGCGTGACTTCAGGGCTGGCGTGAAACGTGAAGCCGCCATAACCGCGACCGCTTTTGCGCTCGGTACGGGCGAGGGCGTATTCCGCGCCGCTTTTTGGGTGAAGAAACACCGGGAAATCCGCGCCGACCGGGCGATAGCCCTGAGCGAGCATTTCTTCGGTGGTGGCGCCCACCACGACCCAGTCGATGTCGGTGACCGGTTTGCCCAGCAAGCGATCACGTACCGCACCGCCAACCTTGAAAATCTGCATAAAAAACCTCCGTTAGCCCGACAGGATAACCCTTGCGTCGAACTTTCGGAGGCCAGAACCGAATCAAAGATGAATGACGGCAAGGTCGAGCCGACCGTAATCCCCTTCGCTGTGTTCACCGCGCGGCGGAACGTGATGGGTTTTCATGATCTGGTCGCCTTGCAGCGTTTCCAGATGAATGTCGAAACCCCACAAGCGATGCAGGTGTTTGAGCACCTCTTCGGTGGAGTCGCCCAGTGGTTTGCGATCATGTTGCTGATGGCGCAGTGTCAGCGAGCGGTCGCCGCGGCGATCAATGCTGTATATCTGCACGTTCGGTTCACGATTGCCGAGGTTGTACTGCGCTGCGAGGGTTTCGCGGATAGTCCGGTAGCCCGTTTCGTCATGGATGGCGGGTACCAACAGGTCATCCTTCTGGTCATCATCAAGGATGCTGAACAGTTTCAGATCGCGGATCACTTTCGGTGACAGGTACTGCAGGATGAAGCTTTCGTCCTTGAAGCTGCTCATGGCGAATTTGATGGACGACAGCCAATCCGTCCCGGCGATGTCGGGAAACCAGTGGCGATCCTCCTCGGTAGGCTCTTCGCACATGCGCCGGATGTCGCGGTACATGGCAAAGCCGAGTGCATAAGGGTTGATCCCGCTGTAGTAAGGGCTGTCGAAACCTGGCTGGAACACCACGCTGGTGTGCGACGTCAGGAACTCCATCATGAAGCCGTCGGTGACCAGCCCTTCGTCATACAGGTCGTTCATCAACGTGTAGTGCCAGAACGTCGCCCAACCTTCGTTCATTACCTGAGTCTGGCGTTGTGGATAGAAGTACTGGGCGATCTTGCGCACGATCCGCACGATTTCCCGCTGCCAGGGCTCCAGTAACGGTGCGTGTTTCTCGATGAAGTAGAGGATGTTTTCTTGCGGCTCGGCCGGGAAGCGTGCGTTGTCCTTGTCGCTGTATTTGTCCGCACCTTTGGGAATGGTGCGCCACAGATCGTTGATCTGTTTCTGCATATGCTCTTCGCGATCTTTCTGCCGACGGCGTTCCTCTTCGGCGGAAATCGGATACGGGCGCTTGTAGCGGTCGACCCCGTAGTTCATCAGCGCATGGCAGGAATCGAGCAGGTCTTCCACGGCATCAATGCCATGGCGTTCCTCGCATTGCATGATGTACTGCTTGGCGAACACCAGGTAATCGATGATTGAACTGGCGTCGGTCCAGGTGCGGAACAGGTAATTGCCTTTGAAGAAGCTGTTGTGCCCGTAGCAGGCATGGGCCACGACCAGGGCCTGCATGCAAATGGTGTTCTCTTCCATCAGATAGGCGATGCACGGGTCCGAGTTGATCACGATCTCGTAAGCCAGCCCCATCTGCCCGCGACTGTAGGATTTTTCGGTGCTGAGGAAGTGTTTGCCGTAGGACCAGTGGTGGTAACCCAACGGCATCCCGACCGAGGCATAAGCATCCATCATCTGCTCTGCGGTAATCACTTCAATCTGGTTAGGGTAGGTATCCAGCGCATAGCCGGCCGCGATACGGGCGATTTCGCGGTCGTAGGTCTGGATAAGCTCGAACGTCCATTCGGAGCCGGTGGAGATGGGTTGGCGTTTCTGCTCTTTGGCGGTCATGTCACTAACCTGCGCTGGAAGAGTTCACGGAAGACCGGATAGATATCCCCGGCCGAGACCAATTGCTGCTGGGCAAACGTATCGGAAAAGGCTTCGGCGATGCGTTCGTATTCGTACCAGAGGGCTTGGTGTTCGCGAGGGGTGATCTCCACGTAAGTGTAGTACTGCACAAACGGCATGATCTGATTGATCAGGATGTCGCGGCAGATGGGAGAGTCGTCGTTCCAGTTGTCACCGTCTGAAGCTTGCGCGGCGTAGATGTTCCATTCGTTGCTCGGATAACGCTCTGCCATGATCTCCTGCATCAGTTTCAAGGCGCTGGAGACGATGGTGCCGCCGGTTTCCCGGGAATAGAAAAACTCCTCCTCGTCCACTTCCCGGGCGCTGGTGTGATGGCGGATGAATACGACGTCGATCTTGTCGTAGTTGCGCTTCAGGAACAGGTACAGAAGGATGAAGAAGCGCTTGGCGATGTCCTTGGTTGCCTGGGTCATGGACCCGGAAACGTCCATCAGGCAGAACATGACAGCCTTGGAGCTTGGGTTGGGTTGCTTGATCAGCAGGTTGTATTTGAGGTCAAAAGTATCAAGGAATGGCACGCGATGGATGCGCGCGCTGAGTTTTTCAATTTCTGCTTCGAGTGTCTGAATATCGCCGAAGTTGTCCGGCTCTTCGCGTTTGATCCGCTCGAGTTCTGCTTTGGCTTCGCGCAGTTTTGCCCGGCTGCTGCCGGACAGGGCAATGCGCCGCGCGTGAGCTGAACGCAGGGTCCGGATGATGTTGATGCGTGAGGGGTTGCCTTCGTTACTGATCCCTGCGCGCACGGTCTTGAAGGTGTCGGTGCCGGTCAGGTTACGTTTGACCAGGTTCGGCAGTTCGAGGTCTTCAAACATGAATTCGAGGAATTCTTCCTGAGTAATCTGGAAGACGAACTCGTCCATGCCCTCACCAGAATTACCCGCCTTGCCCGGGCCGCGTCCGCCGCCCCCTCCCGGAGGTCGGGCGATGTGCTCGCCGGCGGTGAATTCCTTGTTTCCGGGATGAACCACCGTCTGCTTGCCGCCGCGACCGTGGTGAAGCACCGGCTCGTCAATGTCGCGACCGGGAATGCTGATTTGTTCACCGTGCTCCATGTCAGTAATGGAGCGTCGGCTGACCGCCTCTTCGACAGCCTTTTTGATGTGGTCACGATAACGCCGCAGGAAACGCTGGCGGTTTACCGTGCTCTTGTTCTTGCCATTGAGACGTCGGTCGATCACATAGCTCATAGGCCCCTCCGGGGAGCTTCAAGTCATAAGCTTCAAGCTGCAAGTGAACGCTCACCCGCTCTCGAGACCGGTTTTTGCTGTTCTCTTGCAGCTTGTCGCTAGCGGCTTGCAGCTGCTTTATTGCGATTTGCGGACCCGTAGGTACCATTCGGAAAGTAGCCGTACCTGTTTGTCGGTGTAGCCGCGTTCGACCATTCGTGTAACGAAGTCGTTGTGTTTCTGCTGGTCCTCTTTGCTGGCCTTGGCGTTGAAGCTGATGACTGGCAGCAGGTCCTCGGTGTTCGAGAACATTTTCTTCTCGATGACCACCCGCAATTTTTCGTAGCTGAGCCAGGTCGGGTTCTTGCCGTTGTTGTTGGCCCGGGCGCGCAACACGAAGTTGACGATCTCGTTGCGGAAATCCTTCGGATTGCTGATGCCGGCAGGTTTTTCGATTTTCTCCAGTTCCTCGTTGAGGGCGACACGGTTGAGAATCTCGCCGGTTTCCGGATCGCGGTATTCCTGATCCTGAATCCAGAAATCTGCGTACAGCACGTAGCGGTCGAAGATGTTCTGGCCGTATTCGCTGTAGGACTCCAGGTAAGCGGTCTGAATCTCCTTGCCGATGAATTCGATATAGCGCGGTGCCAGATACTCCTTCAGGAAACGTAGATAACGCTCGCGCGTCTCTGCCTGGAACTGTTCCTGCTCGATTTGCTGTTCCAGCACGTACAGCAGATGCACTGGGTTGGCGGCAATTTCATGCGGATCGAAGTTGAAGACCTTGGACAGGATCTTGAACGCGAACCGGGTCGACAGACCGTTCATGCCCTCGTCGACGCCTGCCGAGTCACGGTATTCCTGAATCGACTTGGCCTTTGGATCGGTGTCCTTGAGGTTTTCGCCGTCGTACACGCGCATCTTCGAATAGATGTTGGAGTTATCCGGCTCCTTGAGACGGGACAGCACGGTGAACTGCGCCAGCATCTTCAAGGTGTCGGGCGCGCAATGCGCTTTGGCCAGGGAGCTGTTGAACAGCAGTTTGTCGTAGATTTTTACTTCATCGCTGACGCGCAGGCAGTACGGCACCTTGACGATGTAGATCCGGTCGATGAAGGCTTCGTTGTTCTTGTTGTTGCGGAAGGTGTGCCACTCCGATTCGTTGGAGTGGGCCAGCAGAATCCCGGTGAACGGAATCGCGCCCAAACCTTCGGTACTGTTGTAGTTGCCTTCCTGAGTGGCAGTCAGCAGTGGGTGCAGCACCTTGATCGGTGCCTTGAACATCTCGACGAATTCCATCAGGCCCTGGTTGGCCCGGCACAGCGCACCGGAGTAGCTGTAAGCGTCGGCGTCGTTCTGTGGGTATTCCTCGAGTTTGCGGATATCGACCTTACCGACCAGTGCCGAAATATCCTGGTTGTTTTCATCGCCCGGTTCGGTCTTGGCCACGGCGATCTGGTTGAGGATCGACGGATACAGTTTGACCACGCGGAACTGACTGATATCGCCACCGAATTCGGCCAGGCGTTTGGTCGCCCAAGGCGACATGATGGTGTTCAGATAGCGCTTGGGAATGCCGAAATCTTCCTCGAGGATCGCGCCATCTTCGGTGGCGTTGAACAGACCCAGCGGCGACTCGAATACCGGCGAGCCCTTGATCGCGTAGAAGGGCACTTTCTCGATCAGCTGTTTCAGCTTCTCGGCCAGGGACGATTTACCGCCACCGACGGGGCCGAGCAGATAGAGGATCTGTTTCTTCTCTTCCAGGCCTTGGGCGGCGTGGCGGAAATACGACACGATCTGGTCGATGCATTCTTCCATCCCGTGGAAGTCTTCAAAGGCCGGATAACGACGAATCACCTTGTTGGAGAAGATGCGTGACAGCCTCGAGTTGGTCGAGGTGTCGAGCAGTTCCGGTTCGCCGATGGCCAGCAATAGACGCTCGGCGGCGGAAACGTAGGCGCTACGGTCTTGCTTGCACAGCTCCAGGTACTCTTGCAGCGAGAGTTCTTCCTGGCGTGTGGACTCGAAGCGTTGTTGGAAGTGGCTAAAGATACTCATGACGTCACCTCGCTCGATACGTGGAGCCGACGCCGGATCACTCAGTCGATGCTGGCAAGCAGCCGTGCTGGCCACTTGTTTACCCCCCAGAACACTTTCGCGGTCGACAACCTTGAAAGTCACTCCCGATGACCCGTGCGCCGGTGTACCGGCTCTCCCCTGTTTTGGATGGCCTGGGCTTAAGGATAGTTGGGAATTCGGGAGGTAAAGGCGAGATACGTAATTAGTTGTGGCAGACCGTTCGTCTGTCACGCGCGGGCCCGCGGGAGCCGGGGCCTGCGCGTGACAAAAAAATTATTCGGTGGTGCCTTGCGCCGTTTCCGAAGGGTAGGTCGTACGCCACAGCTCAAAGCCGCCGTCCATGCTATAGACGTCGGAGAAGCCCTGACTGATCAGGTACGCGGCGGCGCTCTGGCTGGAGTTGCCGTGATAGCAGACCACTACCGTCGGTGCATCAAGGTCGGCGGCACGGATAAAATCAGAAATGGAAACGTTGTCCAGATGCTGCGAGCCGCTGATATGCAGTGCGGCAAAAGTAGCGGGATCACGGACATCGACCATCACCGCGCCTTGCGCGCGCAGGGCCTGGGCCTGTTCCGGGGAGATGCGTTTGAATTCGCTCATGGCGGGTTCCTGTTGCTCGGCTGATTGCGCAGTCTAACGCGGGGCGCTGACTGGCGAAGTTTCGGGGATAAGTGGTGTGAGCGGTGACAGCGCGCCGCCATGTTCATCGCATTTGCAGGAAAGACGTTCGCCGCTGTTGACGTTCATCAGGGTCAGGCTGCCGCCCCAGACGCAGCCGGTGTCCAGAGCGGAGATACCGGGCTCATGGATATTGCCCTCCAGTGCCGCCCAGTGTCCGAAGATGATCCGCGATCCTCTGGTCTTGCGCTCTTTATGCTGGAACCACGGTTTGTAACCGGGTGGGGCGGTGTCGAGACCTTCCTTGCTCTTAAGATCGAGTTTGCCCTCGGCCGTGCAGAAGCGCATGCGGGTGAAATAGTTGGTGATCACGCGCAGGCGGGTGACGCCTTTGAGTTCGCTATCCCATTTTGCCGGCTCGTTGCCGTACATGCCGTCGAGGAACGCGGGAAGCAGGTTGTCGTCACGCAGGGCCGTTTCGACTTCATTGGCACATTTCAGGGCGCGGCGCACAGACCATTGCGGCGGGATGCCGGCATGGACCATGGCAACGTCACGCGTCTCGTCGTAGTGCATGAGCTTTTGTTGGCGGACCCACTCAAGCAGTTCGTCACAGTCGGGGGCGTCGAGAATCTCGCGCAGGGTGTCGGACTTCTTCAGGCGTTCGATGTTTTTCGCCGCGGCGAGCAGGTGCAGATCATGGTTGCCGAGGACGCAGACCAGCGAGTCGCGCATGCCATATAGAAAACGCAGGGTTTCCAGTGACTGCGGGCCGCGGTTGACCAGATCGCCGACCAGCCAGAGCCGATCATGCGCAGGATCGAACGCCACTTGCCTGAGCAGACATTTGAGCGGTTCGAGACAGCCCTGCAGGTCACCGACTGCGTACGTTGCCATCAGTGCAAGGCTCCGGGCACGGCGAGGCGGAAGGGTTTGATGACGGCATCGAAATGTTTGCCGTCGTCGGCGACCATTTCGTAGGTGCCCTGCATGGTGCCGACCCTGGTCGTCATCACCGTGCCACTGCTGTAGGTATGGCTTTTGCCGACGTCGATCAACGGTTGCTGGCCGACTACACCTGCGCCGCGAACTTCTTCTTTATGCCCGTCACCGTCGGTGATCACCCAGTGCCGCGAAATCAATCGCGCCGGGATCTCGCCGTTGTTTTGCACGGTGATGGTGTAGGCGAAAGCGAAGCGGTCGTGCTCGGGTTGCGATTGGTCTGCCAGATAGTGGGTAACGACGCTGACATCGACCTGATAACGGGAATCGGACATGCAAGAGGCCTTAAACAAAGCGGAACGCGGGGCGTAGCTGATGGGGATTCAGTCTAGGCAAGTATCGGGCAGTAAACCAGAGTGGCGTCCTGCCCGATAGCGTTCATCGCCGGTCAGTCGGCGACGGGAGCTTCAGGGACTTGCTCGCTGAGCTTGTCGGCCAGGCGCACGAAGGCCGCCAGGTCGAGTTGTTCCGGGCGCAGGCTGCCATCGACGCCGGCGGCTTCGATCTCGGCATTGCTCATCAATTGCTTGAGCGTGTTACGCAGAGTCTTGCGGCGCTGGTTGAAGGCTTCGCGCACGACGCGCTCCAGCAAACGATGATCCTTGGCCGGGTGCGGCAGTACTGCGTGCGGCACCAGACGAACGATGGCCGAATCGACCTTCGGCGGCGGATTGAACGCGCCCGGCCCGACGTTGAACAGGTGTTCTACGCGGCAGTGGTACTGAACCATGATCGACAGACGACCCCAGTCACCACCACCAGGGCCCGCGGCCAGACGCTCGACCACTTCCTTCTGCAGCATGAAGTGCATGTCGCGAATGATGCCGGCGTTGTTCAGCAGGTGGAAAATCAGCGGCGTGGAGATGTTGTACGGCAGGTTGCCGACCACACGCAGGCTGTTCGGCTCGGCGTTGAGCGTATTGAAGTCGAACTTCAGCGCATCGCCCTGATGCAGGTTGAAATTGATCTTGCCGGCGAACTGCTGGTTAAGGATCGGGATCAGATCCTTGTCCAGTTCCACCACGTCCAGTTGCCCGCCGGAATTCAGCAGGCCGGCGGTCAATGCGCCCTGGCCCGGGCCGATCTCCAGCAGGCGATCTGTAGGCTTGGCGCTGATGGAGCGCAGAATGCGGTCGATGACGCCGGCATCGTGCAGGAAGTTCTGGCCAAAGCGTTTGCGCGCCTTGTGTTGGTATTGCTCGGTCATAAACGGGTCTCGGCCATCTGGTAGGCGGTTTCCAGGGCGACTTGCAGGCTGCCGGTGTCGATCTTGCCGCTGCCGGCCAGATCGAGGGCGGTGCCGTGGTCAACCGAAGTGCGGATGATCGGCAGGCCCAGGGTCACGTTGACCGCAGCGCCGAAGCCTTTGTACTTCAGTACGGGCAGGCCCTGGTCGTGGTACATCGCCAGCACTGCATCGCAGTGCTCCAGATATTTGGGGGTAAACAGAGTGTCAGCTGGCAACGGGCCACGAAGGTCCATGCCCTCGCCGCGCAGGCGCTCTAATGTAGGTTCGATGATGTCAATTTCTTCATGGCCCAGATGTCCGCCTTCACCGGCGTGCGGGTTGAGGCCGCACACCAGAATGCGAGGCTGGGCAATGCCGAATTTTTCTTGCAGGTCGGCATGCAGAATCCGCGTGACCCGCTCCAGCCGCTCAGGCGTTATTGCATCGGCAATCTCGCGCAAGGGCAGGTGAGTGGTGACCAGTGCTACGCGTAAACCACGCGTGGCAAGCATCATCACCACCTGGGAGGTATGGGTCAGGTCAGCCAGAAATTCGGTGTGTCCGGAAAACGCGATACCCGACTCGTTGATCACGCCTTTGTGGACCGGCGCGGTGATCATCCCGGCGAAGTCGCCGGTGAGGCAGCCGTTGCCGGCGCGGGTCAGGGTCTCGAGGACGAAAGCGGCATTGGCCTTGTCCAGTTGTCCGGCGACCACAGGGGCGCTGAGCGGTGTATCCCAGACATAGAGGCTGTTAGCCGGTGCCGGGGCATCGGGCCAGTGATTCGGCCTGACGTCCAGCAGATTGACAGCCAGCCCCAGCTGCGCGGCCCGCTCAAGGAGCAGGTCGCGGCTGGTGATGGCAATCAGGGGGTGTGGCTGGACTTGCGAGGCGAGCAGCAGGCACAGGTCGGGACCGATGCCGGCTGGTTCGCCGGGTGTCAGCGCGAAACGCTTGGGTTTCACTGCGCTGCCTGGTCTGCACCAGGGAGTTTGATCTCTACGTACGCTTCGTCACGGATCTGACGCAGCCAGGTTTGCAGCTCTTCGTCGTATTTGCGGTTACGCAGTACGGTCATGGCTTGCTGCTCGCGGGCCTGTTCAGTGCTGTCGGTGGCGCGACGGCCAAGGACTTCCAGAACGTGCCAGCCGTATTGGGTCTGGAACGGTTTGGACAGCTGACCTTGTGGGGTATTGGCCATCACTTGACGGAATTCCGGAACCAGTACGTTCGGGTCGATCCAGTTCAGGTCGCCGCCGTTGAGGGCGGACCCCGGGTCTTCCGAATAGCTCTTGGCCAGTGCGGCGAAGTCTTCGCCAGCTTCGATACGAGAGTAAAGCGACTCGACCAAGGCTTTGGTTTTCGCTTCGTCGCGAATCGGGCTCGGCTTGACCAGGATGTGGCGCACATGCACCTCGTCACGCGTTTGGGCTTCGCCGCCACGTTTGGCCAGCAACTTCAGGATGATGAAACCACCCGGAGTGCGTGCAGGCTGAGTGATGTCGCCGACGGCCATGCTGCTCAGTTCGCGATCGAACGGAGGTGGCAATTGCGCGGCTTTACGCCAGCCCATGTCGCCGCCTTCCAGTGCGTTGTCGCTGGCAGACTTGGCCACGGCCATCTGACCGAAGTCAGCGCCTTGCTTGAGCTGCTGGTAAACCTCCATGGCCTGACGCGCGGCGTTCTGAATCGCTTCAGAGTTGGCGCTTTCCGGGGTCGGAATCAGGATGTTGGCAAGGTGCAGTTCTTCGGACAGTTGCATCTTGCCCAGATCGGAAGCGAGGAAGTTCTTCACTTCCTGCTCGGACACCTGAATGCGTTCGGCTACACGGCGCTGACGCACACGGCTGATGATCATCTCGCGGCGGATCTGGTCACGAGCGTCGTCATAAGACAGGCCGTCGCGAGACAGAGCAGCGCGGAACTGATCCACGCTCATGTTGTTGCGCTGGGCGATGGTACCAACCGCCTGGTTCAGTTCTTCGTCGGTGATGCGAATACCGGAACGTTCGCCAATCTGCAGTTGCAGATTTTCGACGATCAGGCGCTCGAGCACCTGCTGATCCAAAACGCCCGGTGGCGGGGAGCCGCCACCACGCTTGGCGATGGTCTGCTGAACTTCGTGGACGCGTTGGTCCAGTTGGCTCTGCATGACCACGTCGTTGTCGACGATCGCAACCACTTTATCGATGGACTGTACTGCGGCGTTGGCCGCAGTACCCAGGAACAGCGCGCCCAGCATCAGCGGGCGCAGACAATCAGAAAGCTTGGTCTTCACGTTCACGATAACCTTGGATGCCTTTGTCGAGGAAGCTCTCTACTTTGGCGCCAGTGAGGCCGCCGAGTCCCTTCAGAACAATTTGGAGGAAGACGCCATGGTCGCCTTTTTCGTTTTGCGGAGCATCCTGACTGAATTCGTCGTAGGAAACCCAGTAACGGTTGATCAGGCGCAATTTCCAGCAGCAGTTGTCGTACTCGAAACCACCGAAGGCTTCCAGAGTACGGTTACGGTTGTAGTCGTACTGCCAGCGGCTGATCGCGTTCCACTGTGGAACGATCGGCCAGATGACCGAGAAGTCATGCTGCTGGATTTTGTAGTAGTCCTTCACGTAGCCAGGCTGGCCAGCGGTGCCGTAGTCGCCACCCATCTGCCATTTGCCCGTAGTTTGGTCATAACGGATCTGGTCGTTGCGATAACGGTAGCCAGCGTTGATGACCTTGTTCGGGTTGTCTTCAGGCTGGTAGTGGAACATCGCACTGCCCGAACGCGGGCTGCGGCTGTCCGGATCCCAGTTGTAGTCGGCCGTGGTGCGCCAATCGCGGTTCCAGCGGTATTCGTATTCCAGGGCGTACGGCGAAACGTTGGATTTCGCGTCGTCACGATCCTTGAATGCAATACCTGGAAGTTGAACTTCGCGATCCTTGAAGTACAGGGCCTGACCGACGCTGATGCGTTGGCGTTCGAAACCGTCATCTTCGATCCAGCGGCTGGTAACGCCCAGCGACAACTTGTTCTCGTCCCCGACACGGTCGGAGCCGGCAAAACGGTTGTCACGGAACAGCGACGCGTAGTTGAAGGTGGATTCGCTGGTGTCGAACACTGGGATGTCTTCCTGGTCAACCTCAGGTACATAGAGGTAGAACAGACGTGGTTCCAGAGTCTGGCGATAGTTTTTGCCAAAGAAAGACGTATTGCGGTCGAAATACAGGCCGCTATCGACGCTGGCAATAGGTACGCCGCGATTCTGGTTGCTGTCGAAAGTGCCGTTGAGCTTGTTCTGCTCCGCGGTCTGCCCGGCGATATCGCGCTTGCCCTTACCATCCAGATCAAGCTGATACTGGGTGTACTGATACTTGAGCGATGGCTTCAGGAAACCATAAGTCCAGTTCATCGGCAGGCTGACGCCAGGCTTCAGGTTCAGGCGATCGCCGTTGGCGCGCGCCAGACCTGCAACGTTGGTATCCAGACGCGGCGTGCCGAAGGTGCCGTCGGCATTGATCGGGCCGCCGTCTTCGTCGAGGAAGTTGCCGGTTTTCAAATCACGATCAAACCGCACAATCTCGGTCTCGTAATCGAAATTCAAACCTTCCGGGTGATACGGCAGCTGACCATTGAAAGTGATCTGCGGCAAACGACCATACGGTGTGATGCTCGCAACAGTGGCCAGTTGGTACTGCTGAGCATTCAAACGTGCGGTGTAGCTGTCGCCACGATAGGTGACCGATCCCTGCTGATTCACGAAGTCGCTGGATTTCACGCCAATCTGATCGGTTTCCAGATCCTGGAAATAATACGGATCGCTGATCTTGGTGTAGTCAACTTCGGTGAGCACGCGGGAGTCGAGACCGCCCTTGTGCTGCCAGTTATACATGTAGCGGGTTTTTTCGTAATCGGTCTGCTTGCTGCGCTCGGTGTCGTCATCATTCAGGTAAGCAGCGCCGAACTGGCCTTCACTCGACTTGGTCAGGTAACGGAACTCGCCTTCCACCAACATGCCACGCTTGCTCATGTAGCGCGGATACAACGTAGCGTCATAGTTCGGCGCCAGGTTGAAGTAGTACGGAGTTACCAGCGTGAAGCCGGTATCGGTGCTGGTGCCAATGGTCGGCGGCAGGAAGCCCGACTGGCGACGGTCATCGATCGGGAAGTAGATGTACGGCGTGTACAGGATCGGAATGTCTTTTACGCGCAGCGTCACGTTGGTCGCGGTACCGAAGCCGGTGGCCGGGTTCAAGGTGATGTTGTTGCCCTTGAGCTGCCAGGCGTTGCTGTTCGGTTCGCACGTGGTGTACGTGCCGTCCTTCAAGCGGATGATCGCGTTCTCTGCACGCTTGGCGTACAGGGCGCTACCGCGAATGCGCGATTTGTGCATCACGTATTCGGCGTTGTCGACCTTGGCTTCACCGGTGTCGAGCTGCACGTCGGCATGGTCGCCGACGATCAGTGCACCGTTGTCACGGATACGCACATCGCCATTGAGTTCGGCGCGGCTCTCGGCCTGATACAGGCTGGCCTCGTCGGACTCGACCTGCATGCTGCCCTGACGCAGGACGACATCACCGGCCAGCGTACCGACTTGATCATCGGTGTTATAGCGCGAAGCTTTTGCGCCGATAAAGGTCGGAGCATCGCTTTTGCTCGTCTTGTCATTCATGCCAGGACGAGTGGGTTCGATGTAGGCACCGGAGCAGTACGGGCCGGTTTCGGCCAGTTGGGCGGCGGTGAGCTTCTCGCGCGGAACCCAGTCGAGGTGACTGAAGTCTTCGCTACGGGATTTCAACCCACGGCCTTTGGCTTCGGTGACCAGCGTTGGCTTGGCGCCATTGTCGGCGACCGAGCCTTTATCGCTCGGGGCATCGCCGGTGGCGCTGACGGCACTGCCGTCATGCACTGGACGTGGTGGCAAAGCAGCCGCCGACGTCTTGGGCGCACAGTCCCAACCACCCGAAGCCGATACGGAGCAGTCATACTGCTCGGCGGCAACAACGAATTGACTGGCCAGAGGTTGCATAGCCAGCAGACTGCCGGTTACCAACAATGGAAATTTTTTACGAAACGCGGGGGATTTCAATGCCATCTTATTAGTCCGGGCTTCCTGCGTGCCATCTGCCCGCGGTGGTGGGCCGCACGCCTCTCGATGGTCTGAAAAAGATGCTGGATAATAAAGCATGACCCGCTTGACGGCTAGCGCCGTCGGAGACCCTTGCAATGCCTGACCAAGATGTACGCTTGCAACACCTGAAAGTTTGGCTCGATGAGCAGTTGGCAATCCTGTTTGCAGATCAGGGCTGGGGCGCCGTGCCCCCGGCCACGTTGACCGCGGCCAGTAGCGACGCGAGTTTCCGCCGTTACTTCCGTTGGGAAGGCGCGGGTCGCAGCTTCGTCGTGATGGACGCGCCGCCACCCCAGGAAAACTGCAAACCGTTCGTGGATATCGCATTTTTGCTGGCGAAATCCGGGATAAATGTGCCAAAAATTTACGCCGAAGACCTCGAACGTGGATTTCTTTTGCTCAATGACCTGGGCAACAAGACCTATCTGGACGTGATCGACAGCGAAAATGCCGACGCATTGTTCAGCGATGCCTTGCAAGCGCTGCTGGCTTTTCAGCAGTTGCCGATGGTCGCGCCGCTGCCGAGTTACGACGTTGCATTGCTGCGCCGCGAGCTGGAACTGTTCCCCGAGTGGTACGTGAAGCGTGAACTGGGCGTCGAGCTCGATTCGACCCAACAGCAGCAGTGGCAGCGCATCAGCGACTTGTTGATCGACAGTGCGCTGGCGCAGCCCAAAGTGCTGGTGCACCGCGACTACATGCCGCGCAACCTGATGCTCAGCGAGCCGAACCCCGGCGTGCTGGACTTTCAGGACGCAGTCTATGGCCCGGTCACCTACGACGTGACCTGCCTGTTCAAGGACGCCTTCCTCAGCTGGCCTGAAGAGCGCGTGCGCGGCTGGCTGGAAAGCTACTGGCAGCAAGCCTCGGCGCTGAACATACCGGTGCAGCCGGACTTCGAAGACTTCCTGCGCGCCAGCGACCTCATGGGCGTACAGCGTCACCTGAAAGTCATCGGCATCTTCGCGCGGATTTGCCATCGCGATGGCAAGCCACGCTACCTCGCCGATGTGCCGCGCTTCTTCTCTTATATAGAAGCAGTGATCGCCCGACGTCCCGAACTGGCAGAACTGCAAGCGCTGTTTACCAGCCTGCGTGGCGGAGCGACGGCATGAAGGCCATGATTCTGGCGGCAGGCAAAGGCGAGCGCATGCGCCCGCTGACCCTGACCACTCCGAAACCGCTGGTGCGTGCCGGCGGTGTTCCGCTGATCGAATATCACCTGCGCGCCCTCGCGGCGGCCGGCTTCAACGAAATCGTGATCAACCACGCCTGGCTCGGCCAGCAGATCGAGGATTATCTGGGCGACGGTTCGCAGTTTGGGGTGAGCATCCAGTACTCGCCGGAAGGTGAGCCGCTGGAAACCGGTGGCGGGATTTTCCGCGCGCTGCCGTTGCTTGGCGGCGATGCGTTTCTGGTGGTCAACGGTGATATCTGGACCGATTACGACTTCAGCGTGCTGCATCAGCCGATCAACGGTCTGGCGCATCTGGTACTGGCGGATAACCCGGCGCATCACCCGACCGGCGATTTTTCGTTGGTGGAAGGGCAGGTCATCGACGGCCAACCGAACGAGGCGACACTGACCTACAGCGGCATCGCCGTGCTGCATCCGCAGTTGTTCGATGGCTGCGCGGACGGGGCTTTCAAACTGGCGCCGCTCCTGCGCAAAGCCATGGCGGACGGTGAGGTGACGGGCGAGCGCTTGAAAGGCCATTGGGTCGATGTCGGTACGCATGAGCGTCTGGCCGAAGCTGAAACCTTGATAGAAGCGAGTCGCTGATATGTTGTGGCCAGGGACTCTGATTGGAGCCGGGGCGGGTTTTGCAATCGCCAGCATTCCGGGGGCCATGCTTGGGGCGTTGTTGGGGCAGGCGCTGGATCGGCGTCTGCACTTGCAGAGCTGGGGGCATTTAAGGGAAAAGCTCGGCGGCCGGCCGGTGTTGCGCAACGACGAACTGCTGTTTGTGTTGCTCGGACGTCTGGCCAAGAGCGACGGGCAAGTCAGGGACGGGCATATCCAGCAGGCGCGTAACGAGATGCGCGCGCTGGAAATGAGCGAGCCGGCAATGCGTCGGGCGATCGCTGCGTTCAATCGCGGCAAGTCGGGTGGCGATAATCTGCGCGGGTATCTGCGGCGTCTGAGTGCGCAACCGCATGCTACCGAAGGTGTGTTGCGTGCCTGTTGGCGCATGGTCTGGGCTGACGGCCGGGCCGGCGTCAGTGAGCGCGAGTTGTTGGCGCAGTGGGGCAAGTGGCTGGGCTGGACGCCTCAGCAGGTGCACGCGCTGGCCAGCGATTACGAACCGGGTAAGCGGCCCATCGTCAGTGCCGCGGTGACTTATCAGCAAGCGATGCGTTTGCTCGGCGTGTCGGCGAGCAGCGAGCCGGCGCAGATCAAACGGGCTTATCGACGACTGCTCAGTCGTCATCATCCGGACAAGATCGCTGGCAGCGGCGCGACCCCTGCGCAGGTGCGTGAGGCGACCGAGAGGACTCGGGAGCTGCACAGTGCCTATACGTTGATTCGTGAACGGCGGGATTTTCGTTAGGCATTTTCAAGAGCAAAAGATCGTCCGATCGCGGCCCGAGCCTTCGGGCGATCTTTTGCTTTGGTCAGTCCGGAGTCTGCGGATTCAACCAGCCGCGCACTCGACGGAACAACTGTTCCTGCTCGGCCTTGTTGTCCGGCAACGCCCTCAGCGCCACCTGGCTGAATGCCGGCGTCTTCAAACGCTTGCTCGCTTGCATGCGCTCCAACGCCGCATGGCGATCCAGTGGTTTATCCATATAGAAGATATCCGCCGTCGGCAGCTTCAGCGTTGGCGTCAGTTCCGCCAGTGGCGGTTTGGCCTTGGCCGGTGCCTGCGCGTCGACCATGACGAATTTCTCCACCTGCGCGGTCTGCCGCTCGCTCAGGTAACGCGCTGCCCAATAGGCGCCGGTGCCGTGACCGAGCACAACGATGCGTCGCGCGCTCTGCTGTTCGGCGTAGGCAATGGCTGCGTCGATCCGCGCGAAGATTCGTTCGGCATCGGCTTTGGACTGTTCTTCAGTCGTTTCGGCCACCACTTGATCGGCGACTTCCGCCTCACCGCCTGCGGCCTGTTCGATGGGTTGCGCCGTGGTGGCATCCTTACTGCCCGTTTCCGGCGCTTTCGGCGCCGCTGTGGCTTCTACTACACGCGGCGCGATCGCATCGCTTTGCAGATCGGGCAGGGTAATACTCAGGCTGCTCCACTCCGCGTTCGGCAACTTCTGCCGTAAAGGACCGATAGCCTGAGGCCAGTCAGCGGTCTCGCCGGCGCCCGGGACGATAATCACCGCGCCTTTGGGATCGGCGGTGTTGGCCGGTTTCCACAAGGCCAGGAAGGTCTCGCTGGCCGCCTGCAACTGTTGCTGTTCTTGCGCCGGCACTTTACGTTCAAGTGCTGCGGCTTCTTCCTGACTACGCTCAAGCAGTGGCTGACGTTCGGCCGGTTTTTCTTCAGCAGGTTTTTCCGCTGCAGCAGCCGGGGCCGGATCGGCGGCGTTGACGGAAAACGCACAAGGCAGGATCAGCGACAGGCACAATGCTGGCATTGCCAGGCGGTAAACAGAGGGCATCGGTTATTCCAGGCCAGAAAGTATCCCGGCAGCCTAATGGGTTGGTCAGAATTTGTCAGTTCAAGAGACTTCAATGAAGCGATTTTACTGCCTGTGGGTTATCGGCTGTTTATGGTTTCCCTTGATGGGCTGGGCGGCGCCTGCGCCACCCGCGCACGTCGCGCAATTATCGGCGAGTGAGCAGCAATGGCTCGCGCAGCACAACGAATTGCGCGTCGGCCTGGTGCTGCAGGCGCCGTACGCGCAATACGACCGACGCTTGCAGCGGTTGTCCGGGGCCAATGTCGAACTGATGAAGTTGCTCGCCCAGGCACTCAATGTTGAGCTGAGCTGGCGCAATTTTCAGGATCTGGCGCAATTGGAAGCGGCGGTGCGCGATGGCGAAGTCGATATCGCCCCAGGGCTGACCCAGACACCCAGTGCGCTGCGCCTGTGGCAGTTTTCCGATCCGTACATGCGTGTGCCGCAACTGGTGGTCAGCGATCAGAAGGCCAGCGGCGGGGTGGATCTGGAAAAACTCGACGGCCAGACCCGCGTCGCCGTGCGTATGCCGAGTACCACTGCCGACTATTTGCGCGGCAACTATCCGCATCTGAACCTGCAAGGCGTGCCGCTGGAGCGTCAGGCGCTGCAGCTGTTGTTGAGTCAGCAGGCGTCTTACGCGGTGGTTGATGAAGCGCAGCTCGGTCGGCTGTCAGTGGAGCCGGAGTTCGCCGAACTGGTGGTGGTTGGCGACATCGGTCTGCCGCAACTGCTGCGCGTGGCTTCGCGGCGCGATTGGCCGGAGCTGGCCGGTATCGTCCAGAGCGCATTGCGTGCGATCCCGGCCAAGGATCTGGAACGCCTGCACAATCAATGGCTGCAACCGAAATACCCGCGGCTGTCGGAGTCGCCTGGGTTTTGGCAGAACCTCAGTCTGTTGTTCGCCGTCATGCTGCTCAGTTGCATGGCGATTGTGTTCTGGCAGCGGCGTCAGCAGCGCAGTCTAGAACAGCGTCTGCTCGCCGCGCGCGAAGACATTGCCCTGCGCGCAGCCAGCGAAGAAGCCTTGCGGCTGACGCAGTTTTCCATCGATCAAAGCACCGTCGGCATTCTTTGGGTCAACTGGGACAGCCACGTGCGGTACGCCAATCGGGCGGCAGAAAACATGCTCGGTTACCCCTCGGGTGGGCTGATCGAACGGCCGTTGATCGACTTCGAACCGGGCCTGCACATGGACCGTTGGCTCAACCTGTGGAAACGCGCGCGGGCCAGTGAAGAAGGGCCGCAGAGTTTCGAAACCAGTTGCCTGCGCGCGGATGGCAGTGTTTTGCCAGCGGACGTGTCGCTGAGTTTCTTGCGCTTTCGTGACAGCGAATATCTGGTGGTTTACCTCACCGACGTCACCGACCGTCGTCGTGCACTGGCCGCGTTGCAGGAAAGCGAGGCGCGACTGCAAGGCATCGCCGCCAACGTGCCGGGGCTGGTGTTCCGTCTGGAGCGGGCGCCGGTCACCGGGCAAATCGACTTTGCCTATATATCCGAGGGCAGCGAAAGTCTGGTTGGTTATGCCCCGGCGGCCATCGCTCACCGCGACATGGGCCTGCGCAGTCTGGTGCATCCGGACGACAAGGCCAGTTATCACCAGACCCAGGATCAGGCGCTGGACACCGATAGCGACTGGTCGTGGCAGGGGCGAATCCTCACGCGCCAAGGGGTGCAGCGTTGGGCCGAAATCAAGGCGATCACCCGACAGCTTGAAGACGGCGCTTATGTCTGGGATGGCATTGTCTGGGACATCACCGAGAGCAAGCGCATCGAGCTGGAACTGGCGTCATCGCGCGAGCAACTGCGCGAACTGTCGGCGCACCTTGAAAGCGTGCGCGAGGAAGAGAAGGCGCGGATTGCCCGCGAGGTACATGATGAGTTGGGGCAAATGCTCACGGTGCTGAAACTGGAGACGTCGATGTGCGAATTGGCCTACGCGCAACTCGATCCCGGTCTGCATGAGCGGCTGAACAGCATGAAGCGCCTGATCGCCCAGTTGTTTCAGCTGGTGCGTGATGTGGCGACGGCGTTGCGGCCGCCGATTCTCGATGCCGGGATTGCCTCGGCAATCGAGTGGCAGGCGCGAAGATTTGAGGCGCGGACGCAGATTCCGTGTCTGGTGCAGGTGCCGGACAATCTGCCACCGCTCAGTGATGCCAAGGCGATTGGCTTGTTCCGGATCTTGCAAGAGGCGCTGACCAATGTGATGCGTCATGCCCAGGCGCATACTGTGGAACTCACGCTGGTGCTGGCAGGCGACGAATTGTGTCTGACAGTCAGCGATGATGGCGTAGGATTTGTCGCCGCTGCTGGCCGGCCGACTTCGTTTGGTTTGGTAGGCATGCGTGAGCGGGTGCTGATCATGGGCGGGCGGTTTGCGCTTGAAAGTGAGCCGGGGGAAGGCACCAGTCTGATGGTGTGGGTGCCAGTGGATGAAGCCTGATGGTTGAGTGGTGTTGATGCTGGCCTCTTCGCGAGCAGGCTCGCTCCCACCTTGGAATGCGTGTCCCTGTGGGAGCGAGCTTGCTCGCGAATTTTGAAGTGGAGAAGAACGTGATCCGAGTACTGGTAGCCGAAGACCACACCATCGTCCGCGAAGGCATCAAGCAATTGATCGGCCTGGCCAAGGATCTGCTGGTGGTGGGGGAGGCGAGCAATGGCGAACAATTGCTCGAGACCCTGCGCCATGTCCCGTGCGAAGTGGTCTTGCTCGACATCTCCATGCCCGGGGTCAACGGACTGGAAGCGATACCGCGAATCCGCGCGCTGAATAATCCGCCAGCGATTCTGGTGCTGTCGATGCACGACGAAGCGCAAATGGCCGCGCGTGCGCTGAAGATCGGCGCCGCGGGTTACGCGACCAAGGACAGTGATCCGGCGCTGCTGCTCACTGCCATTCGTAAGGTGGCGGCGGGCGGGCGTTACATCGATCCGGATCTGGCTGACCGCATGGTCTTCGAAGTCGGCCTGACGGATTCGCGGCCATTGCATTCGCTGTTGTCCGAACGCGAGTTCTCGGTATTCGAGCGCCTGGCCCAGGGCGCCAACGTCAACGACATCGCCCAGCAACTGGCCCTGAGCAGTAAAACCATCAGCACGCACAAGGCGCGGCTGATGCAGAAGCTCAATATCACTTCACTGGCGGAACTGGTGAAGTACGCGATGGAACACAAACTTCTTTAGTCCACTGCAAAACCTGCAGGAGCTGCGGTGCGACGATTCGACTTGCCTGCGATGAAGGCAAGTCAGTCACATTAATGTCGGCTGAACCACCGCTTTCGCTGGCAAGCCAGCTCCCACAGGGTTCCCTGTGTAGCCTGCGATTGTGGGCATATCTGTTAGCGACAGGCGCTTTTGCTTGGTTCTTGCGGCTCGCAGCTTGTCGCTCGTCGCTCGCTTGCCAATGCGCGCCATCCTTGTAGGGCGATCCCTACCCCCAACCTTCCATCCGGCTGAGGCGATTCTCTCCTGCGCCCCGATTTGCGTGGCTGCCGCCAGCCACTAGGCTGGATACACAAGCAGTCATCAACAACAAAGGTGTGGGTATGAGCCAGGTCGATACAAGCGCAGGTGCCAGTGATGTGCTGGTCAGCTTTCGTGGAGTGCAGAAGAGCTACGACGGCGAGAACCTGATCGTCAAAGACCTCAACCTGGACATTCGCAAAGGCGAATTCCTCACCCTGCTCGGGCCGTCCGGTTCCGGCAAGACCACCAGCCTGATGATGCTCGCCGGTTTCGAAACCCCGACCGCCGGTGAAATTCTGCTGGCCGGTCGCTCGATCAACAACGTGCCGCCGCACAAGCGCGACATCGGCATGGTGTTCCAGAACTACGCCTTGTTCCCGCACATGACCGTGGCCGAAAACCTCGCGTTCCCGTTGAGTGTGCGCGGGCTGAACAAGAGCGACGTCAGCGACAAGGTGAAAAAAGTCCTGAGCATGGTCCAGCTCGATGCCTTCGCCCAGCGATATCCGGCGCAGTTGTCCGGCGGCCAGCAGCAACGTGTGGCGCTGGCCCGCGCGTTGGTGTTCGAACCGCAACTGGTGCTGATGGACGAACCCCTCGGCGCCCTCGATAAACAACTGCGTGAACACATGCAGATGGAAATCAAACACCTGCACCAGCGCCTCGGCGTGACCGTGGTCTACGTGACCCACGATCAGGGCGAAGCACTGACCATGTCCGACCGCGTGGCCGTGTTCCATCAGGGCGAAATCCAGCAGATCGCGCCGCCGCGCAGCCTCTACGAAGAACCGAAAAACACCTTCGTCGCCAACTTCATCGGTGAGAACAACCGCCTCAACGGCCGGTTGCTCAGCCAGAACGGCGAACGCTGCGTGGTCGAGTTGGGTCGTGGCGAGAAGGTCGAGGCGCTGGCGGTCAACGTCGGCCAGACCGGCGAACCGGTGACGCTGTCGATCCGTCCGGAACGCGTCAGCCTCAACGGTTCGAGTGATCAATGCGTTAACCGCTTCTCAGGGAGGGTGGCGGAATTCATCTATCTGGGCGACCACGTCCGGGTGCGCCTGGAAGTCTGCGGCAAGACCGACTTCTTCGTGAAACAACCGATTGCCGAGCTCGATCCAGGGCTCAGCGTCGGCGACGTGGTTCCGCTTGGCTGGCAGGTCGAGCACGTTCGCGCGCTTGATCCTCTTTTAGAGGCGAACTGATCGCCCCCCGCAATACCAACACCAACCCTGCACGTGGAGAGAACAATAAATGTTGAGATCCCTGAAGTTCACCGCCCTTACCCTGGGCCTGATGGGTGCGGCAAGCGCAATGGCCGCTGGCCCGGATTTGACCGTGGTGTCGTTTGGCGGGGCGAACAAGGCTGCGCAAGTCAAAGCCTTCTATGCACCGTGGGAAGCGGCGGGCAACGGCAAGATCGTTGCTGGCGAGTACAACGGTGAAATGGCCAAGGTCAAAGCCATGGTCGACACCAAGAGCGTGTCGTGGGATCTGGTGGAAGTTGAGTCACCAGAACTGTCCCGTGGCTGCGACGAAGACATGTTCGAGCCACTGGATCCTGCGCTGTTCGGCAAGACCGAAGACTACGTCAAAGGCGCGATCCAGCCGTGCGGCGTAGGTTTCTTCGTATGGTCCACCGTGCTCGCGTATAACGCCGACAAGCTGAAAACCGCGCCAACCAGTTGGGTCGATTTCTGGGACACCAAGAAATTCCCGGGTAAACGTGGCCTGCGCAAAGGCGCCAAGTACACCCTTGAGTTCGCTTTGATGGCCGATGGTGTGGCGCCGAAAGACGTCTACAAAGAACTGGCCAGCAAGGGTGGTCAGGATCGCGCGTTCAAGAAACTCGATGAGCTGAAGCCAAGCATCCAGTGGTGGGAGGCCGGCGCGCAGCCGCCGCAGTATCTCGCTTCCGGTGACGTGGTCATGAGCTCGGCCTACAACGGTCGGATTGCTGCGGTGCAGAAAGAATCCAACCTGAAAGTGGTGTGGAACGGCGGCATCTACGACTTCGACGCATGGGCTATCCCGAAAGGTCTGGACGCCAAGCGTGCTGAAGCGGCGAAGAAATTCATCGCCTTCTCGGTACAGCCGCAGCAGCAGAAGACTTACTCGGAAAACATCGCCTACGGCCCGGCCAACACTCAAGCCGTACCGCTGCTGGCCAAGGACGTCCTGAAAGACATGCCGACCACGCCGGAAAACATCGCCAACCAGGTGCAGATCGACGTCAGCTTCTGGGCTGACAACGGCGAGCAACTTGAGCAGCGTTTCAACGCCTGGGCGGCGAAATAATCCCAGGGCTCGTCCTCCTGTGGGAGCGAGCCTGCTCGCGAAGGCGTCAGTACATGCACCATTGATGTCGACTGACACTCTGCTTTCGCGAGCAAGCTCGCTCCCACATTTGAATCTGTGTGCATCAATCGAACGAGGTGGTTCGCCACCTCTGTAACGATCAAAGTTTTGCGGAGTACGTCATGGCCATCGCCGTTCCCCTGAACGAGGGCGCCAGCCCCACCTTGAAGCAGAAGCTCAAGCGCGCCGAGCGGGTCAACCGCTGGAAAGCGCAGGCGCTGATTGCGCCGCTGGTGATTTTCCTGCTGCTGGTGTTTCTGGTGCCGATCGTGGCGCTGCTCTACAAAAGCGTCGGTAACCCGGAAGTGGTCGGCGGCCTGCCGCGCACCGTGGCGGCCATCGCCAGTTGGGACGGCCGTGGCCTGCCCGCTGAACCCGTCTATAAAGCGGCGAGTGAAGACCTCGCCGAGGCGCGAAAAAACCAGACCTTGGGCGATTTGTCCAAGCGCTTGAACATGGAGTTGGCCGGCTATCGCAGCCTGCTGACCAAAACGGCCCGGGCGTTGCCATTCGCCAGCGAACCGGCCTCTTATAAAGAAGCGCTCGAAGCCCTCGATGAACGTTGGGGCGATCCGGCCTACTGGCAAGCGGTCAAGCGCAATACCAGTAGCATCACCCCGTATTACTTGCTGGCGTCGGTCGACCACCGTATCGACGACCTCGGTGAAGTCGCCCCGGCGACCCCGGACCAGGCGATCTACCTCGACATCTTCGCCCGTACCTTCTGGATGGGCCTGGTCATCACTGTGATTTGCCTGGTGCTGGCGTATCCGTTGGCGTACCTGCTGGCGAACCTGCCGTCGCGTCAAAGCAACCTGCTGATGATTCTGGTGCTGCTGCCATTCTGGACTTCGATTCTGGTGCGAGTGGCGGCGTGGATTGTGTTGCTGCAATCGGGCGGCCTCATCAACAGCGGGCTGATGGCGATGGGCATCATCGATAAGCCGCTGGAACTGGTGTTCAACCGCACCGGCGTGTACATCTCGATGGTGCACATCCTGCTGCCGTTCATGATCCTGCCGATCTACAGCGTGATGAAAGGCATCTCGCCAACCTACATGCGCGCCGCGATTTCCCTTGGCTGCCACCCGTTCGCGAGTTTCTGGCGGGTGTACTTCCCGCAGACCTATGCAGGCGTCGGCGCCGGCTGCCTGTTGGTGTTCATCCTCGCCATCGGCTACTACATCACCCCGGCGCTGCTCGGCAGCCCGAACGATCAAATGGTCAGCTACTTCGTCGCCTTCTACACCAACACCAGCATCAACTGGGGCATGGCCACTGCGCTGGGCGGCTTGTTGCTGCTGGCGACCGTGGTGCTTTATCTGATCTACAGCTGGCTGGTGGGCGCCAGTCGCCTGCGCCTGAGCTAAGGGGAGTTTGAAATGCTGAGTCCTTACATGTCGCCCATCGAACGGGTGTGGTTCTACAGCTTGCGGATTCTCTGCGGCTTGATTCTGCTGTTCCTGATTCTGCCGGTGCTGGTGATCATTCCGCTCTCGTTCAACTCGGGCAGCTTTCTGGTGTACCCGCTGCAGGGCTTCTCGCTGCAGTGGTATCACGACTTTTTCGCTTCGGCCGAGTGGATGCGCGCCCTGAAGAACAGCATCATCGTCGCCCCGGCCGCGACCGTGCTGGCGATGATCTTCGGTACGCTGGCGGCCATCGGCCTGACCCGTGGCGACTTCCCCGGCAAGGCGCTGGTGATGGCGCTGGTGATTTCGCCGATGGTCGTGCCGGTGGTGATCATCGGCGTGGCGAGTTATCTGTTCTTCGCGCCGCTGGGCCTGGGCAACAGCTTCTTTTCTCTGATCGTGGTGCATGCGGTGCTGGGTGTGCCATTTGTGATCATCACTGTTTCGGCGACGTTGCAGGGGTTTAACCATAACCTGGTGCGTGCCGCCGCGAGCCTTGGCGCTTCGCCGTTGACCGCATTCCGTCGCGTGACCCTGCCGCTGATTGCACCGGGGGTGATTTCCGGCGCGCTGTTTGCTTTTGCGACGTCGTTTGATGAGGTGGTGGTGACGCTGTTTCTCGCGGGGCCGGAGCAGGCGACGTTGCCTCGGCAGATGTTCAGCGGGATTCGTGAGAACTTGAGCCCGACGATTGCGGCTGCGGCGACGCTGCTGATCGCGTTCTCTGTGATTCTCTTGCTGACGCTGGAATGGTTACGTGGACGCAGCGAAAAACTGCGTACTGCTCAGGTTTAAAGGCAAGATCAAAGGCTACCCCCTCACCCCAACCCTCCCCCAAGGGGGCAAGGGTGAGGGGCTGTTGATCTTGCTATCAATTGACCATTCACCACCTGAATAGCAGACAACCTCAAATCCCCAGCTAATCTTGTGCCCAGCTCCCACATCTATAAGAGGCTGCGCACGATGAGTCTTTCCCAGTTCAAAATCGCTCACAAACTGATCACCGGCGCCGGAGCCATCGAGCAACTGGCGGCCGAACTCACTCGCCTCGATATCGATAATCCGCTGATCGTCACCGACGCCGCGCTGGTCAAGTCCGGCACCGTCGAGCTGGCGCTGTGCCAATTGGGCGGGCGCGAGTACGAGATTTTCGACCGTGTACTGCCGGACCCGGAAATCGCCATCGTCGAAGATTGCATGCGCGTGTACCGCGAGGGTGGGCATGACGGCTTGATTGGCCTCGGCGGCGGCAGTGCCATCGACATCGCCAAAAGTGTGGCGGCGTATGCCGGTTACCACGGCGCGCTGGAGGATCTGTTCGGCGTCGACCAGGTGCCGCGTAAAGGCCCGCCGCTGATCGCCATCCCCACCACCGCCGGCACAGGCTCGGAAGTGACCAATGTCGCCATTCTTTCGGACAAGGTCGCGCAACTGAAGAAGGGCATCGTCAGCGACTATCTGTTACCGGACGTGGCGCTGGTCAGTCCGCAAATGACCCTGACCTGCCCGCGCAGTGTCACTGCTGCCAGTGGCGTCGATGCGCTGGTGCACGCGATCGAATCCTATCTGTCGGTGAATGCCTCACCGATTACCGACTCCCTCGCCATTGGCGCAATCAAACTCATCGCCAACGCCTTGCCCAAGGCCTACGCCAACGGCGCCAATCTGCAAGCGCGCGAAGACATGGCCACCGCGAGCCTGATGGCTGGCATGGCATTCGGCAATGCCGGGGTCGGTGCGGTGCATGCATTGGCGTATCCGCTGGGCGGGCGATTCAACATTGCGCACGGCGTCAGTAATGCCTTGTTGCTGCCGTATGTCATGACCTGGAACAAAATGGCCTGCGTCGAGCGGATGCAGGATATTGCCGAAGCCATGGGGGTGAAAACGGCTCATCTGAGCGCCACTGAAGCAGCGGACAAAGCCGTGCAGGCCATGACCGATTTGTGCGCGGCGGTGGAAATTCCCGCAGGGTTGCGCAGTTTCGGTGTGCCGGAAGACGCGATCCCGGCCATGGCCGTGGAAGCCGCAGGCATCGAGCGGCTGATGCGCAACAACCCGCGCAAGCTCAGCGCCGTGGATATCGAGAAGATCTACCGCGCGGCGTACTGATCCGTCGGCGACTACCGGTCATGGCACAACCCAATCATCGCAGTCACGGTGCGCGCGCGGAAACTTGAGGTATACAATGCGCGCCATCGTGATTTAGCTCAGAAAAGGTGCGTCATGCAGCCCTTCGTAATTGCTCCGTCGATTCTCTCTGCCGACTTCGCCCGCCTCGGCGAAGAAGTAGACAATGTTCTGGCCGCGGGTGCCGACTTCGTCCACTTCGATGTCATGGACAACCACTACGTGCCCAACCTGACGATCGGCCCGATGGTGTGCGCGGCACTGCGCAAGTACGGCGTTACCGCGCCAATCGACGCGCACCTGATGGTCAGCCCGGTGGATCGCATCGTTGGCGACTTCATCGAGGCCGGCGCGACTTACATCACCTTCCACCCGGAAGCCACGCTGCACGTCGATCGCTCGCTGCAACTGATCCGCGAGGGCGGCTGCAAATCCGGTCTGGTGTTCAACCCGGCGACCCCGCTGGACGTGCTCAAGTACGTGATCGACAAAGTCGACATGGTTTTGCTGATGAGCGTCAACCCGGGTTTCGGTGGGCAGAAGTTCATTCCCGGCACCCTCGACAAACTGCGCGAAGCACGGGCGATCATCGATGCGTCGGGCCGTGACATCCGTCTGGAAATCGATGGTGGCGTCAACGTCAACAACATCCGTGAAATCGCTGCTGCGGGCGCCGACACTTTTGTCGCCGGCTCGGCGATCTTCAACGCGCCGAACTATCAGGAAGTCATCGACAAGATGCGCTCCGAACTGGCGCTGACTCGCCCATGAGCGGTTTTGAGCAGCTGTTCCCGGGCAAACTGCCACGGTTGGTGATGTTCGATCTGGATGGCACGCTGATCGACTCGGTTCCCGACCTGGCGGCAGCGGTGGACACGATGCTGCTCAGCCTTGGCCGCCAGCCAGCAGGCATGGATTCGGTGCGCGAGTGGGTTGGCAACGGCGCACCGGTATTGGTGCGTCGGGCGCTGGCCGGTGGCATCGACCATTCGGCGGTGGATGACGTCGAGGCCGAACACGCGCTGGAAGTGTTTATGCAAGCCTACGGCGCCAGCCATGAACTGACCGTGGTTTATCCCGGTGTGCGCGACACCCTCAAATGGCTGCAAAAGCAGGGCGTGGCCATGGCGTTGATCACCAACAAACCGGAGCGCTTCGTGGCGCCGTTGCTGGACCAGATGAAGATCGGCCGCTACTTCAAGTGGATCATCGGCGGCGATACCCTGCCGCAGCAGAAACCTGATCCGGCGGCGCTGTTCTTCGTGATGAAAATGGCCAATATCCCGGCCTCGCAATCGCTGTTCGTCGGCGACTCGCGCAGTGACGTGCTGGCGGCGAAGGCGGCGGGGGTCAAGTGTGTGGCGCTCAGCTACGGCTACAACCACGGCCGACCGATTGCCGAGGAATCCCCGGCGCTGGTGATTGACGATCTGCGCAAGCTAATTCCCGGTTGCCTGGATCTGGCCGGTGGGATAACGTTGCCCGACGCTGTTCAACCCCCTTCTGGAAACGCCATCGTGGTGGTCACCCGCAAACTCTGGATGAAAGTCATCAAGGCCCTGGCCCGCTGGCGTTGGCGCGCCTGACTTGTTCCTGGCCGGCCTGCCGGCGCGTTTGCACACCTGACTGATAAAACCTCACACCACGAGGCACCTTATGATCCGCGAAGAATTCCTGCGCTTGGCCGCTGACGGCTACAACCGCATCCCGTTGGCCTGCGAAACCCTGGCTGACTTCGACACGCCGCTGTCGATCTACCTGAAACTGGCCGACCAGCCCAACTCCTACCTGCTCGAATCGGTGCAGGGCGGCGAGAAATGGGGCCGTTACTCGATCATCGGCCTGCCGTGCCGCACCGTGCTGCGGGTGCACGACTATCACGTCAGCATCACCGTCGATGGCGTCGAGACCGAATGCCACGACGTCGAAGACCCACTGGCTTTCGTCGAAACCTTCAAGGCCCGCTACAACGTGCCGACCATCGCCGGTCTGCCGCGTTTCAACGGTGGTCTGGTCGGTTATTTCGGTTACGACTGCGTGCGTTATGTCGAAAAACGTCTGGGCAAATGCCCGAATCCGGATCCACTGGGCGTGCCGGACATTCTGCTGATGGTCTCCGATGCGGTCGTCGTGTTCGACAACCTTGCCGGCAAAATGCACGCGATCGTGCTGGCTGACCCGGCGCAGGCCGATGCCTACGAGCAAGGTCAGGCGCGTTTGCAGCAATTGCTTGAGCAACTGCGCCAGCCGATCACGCCGCGTCGTGGTCTGGACTTCAGCAAGCAGCAGTCGGCCGACCCGGTGTTCCGCTCCAGTTTCACCCAGAACGATTACGAAAAAGCCGTCGACACCATCAAGGAATATATCCTTGCCGGTGACTGCATGCAGGTCGTGCCGTCGCAGCGTATGTCGATCGACTTCAAGGCTGCACCGATTGACCTGTACCGCGCACTGCGTTGCTTCAACCCGACGCCGTACATGTACTTCTTCAACTTCGGCGACTTCCATGTCGTCGGCAGTTCTCCGGAAGTGTTGGTGCGGGTTGAAGACAACCTGATTACCGTGCGCCCGATTGCCGGTACTCGCCCTCGCGGGGCTACCGAAGAAGCGGATCTGGCGCTGGAAGTAGACTTGCTGTCGGATGACAAAGAGATCGCCGAGCACTTGATGCTGATCGATCTGGGTCGTAACGATACGGGGCGCGTCTCGGAAACAGGTTCGGTGAAACTCACCGAAAAAATGGTCATCGAGCGTTATTCCAACGTGATGCACATCGTGTCCAACGTTACCGGTCAGCTGAAGGAAGGCCTGACGGCGATGGACGCGCTACGAGCGATTCTTCCGGCGGGCACCTTGTCCGGTGCGCCGAAGATTCGTGCGATGGAAATCATCGACGAGCTGGAGCCGGTCAAGCGTGGCGTGTATGGCGGCGCGGTCGGTTACTTCGCGTGGAACGGCAACATGGACACCGCGATTGCGATTCGCACCGCCGTGATCAAGAACGGCGAGCTGCACGTGCAGGCCGGTGGTGGCATCGTCGCCGATTCGGTGCCGGCGCTGGAATGGGAAGAAACCCTGAACAAGCGCCGCGCGATGTTCCGCGCGGTGGCCCTGGCCGAGCAAACCCCGGACGTCTGAGCCTGCACCACAACCTGTGGGAGCGAGCTTGCTCGCGAAAGCGGAGCATCAGTTGACATTAATGGCGACTGACACGCCCTCTTCGCGAGCAAGCTCGCTCCCACATTCGATTTGTGTGTAACCAATAAAAAAGCGGCGCCTGTGAGTGCGCCGCTTTTTTGTACCTGCGATTTAGAAGTCCAGACTCACCCCGACGTTGATGCCTTGCTGGGTAAAGTCGTCATCCTTGCGGACGTTGTAGCTGGCACGTAGCGCCAGGTCTTTGGTGAGGTTGTGGCTCACGCCCAGGTTCAGGCGATTGAGGTTGGTCTGCGGGGTATAGCCTTCCAGGGTGTACTGGTTACCCGGCAGGCTGTTGAGATTCATCGTCACATCCTGAGCGTCATCGTTGTACTCACGTTCGTGAGCCAATTCGCCGAACACCTGAGTTTGCGAAGTGATCTGGTATTTGCCCTGAATCCCCAGACCGAGACGCCGGGAGATGCGCGACTGGTCATCGAATGTCAGCGCGGTGGAGTCAGCGCCGTCCTCCGAATAGCCATCGACTTCCACCTTGGCGAAATCAGCACTCACGAAGGGTGACAGGTGCCATGGGCTGCTCGCCTCTGGCGCGATGTCGTAACCCACGCGTCCGCTGAACGCCAGGACATAACCGTCGGTGTCGCCCTTCTCGCCGCGCTCGTTCGTCCCCAACTGGAATTTACGCTTGAGGCTGTCGTAATCCAGGTGGCCGGCGGTCACGGCCGCGTCACCCCACCAGCGGTTTTGCTGGTACTGGGCGAAAGCGGTGCCCATGTAGGTGTTCAGCTTGTAGTCGGAATCGTGCTCGCCCGCTTCGAGTTTCTGGTTGTAGAACCCTGCCGCCAGGCCAACGCGCCAGGCGTCGTTGAGGCGGTAGCTGCCACCAATGTTCAAGTTGTAGCCATTGCCGTCGGCGCTGGCGCCGCTGTCCTGGCCGTCGAAGTCCTGGTGTTGGCCGCCGCCAGCGACAATCGCGCGCCATTGGCCAACGCCTTGCCAGTTTTGCCAGTCGGCCAGCCACTGGTTGCGCAGTTCATCCTGATGCGAGCGCAGGGTGCCTTGCGCCATCTCTGGCAACAGGGTCGCTTCCCACGGTGCAGCCAGCAACGAGTAAGCGTAATCGGCGATCAGGCGCTGGCCGGCTTCGGTGGGGTGAACTGCATCGTTGTAGATCAGCTTGGTCGGATCTGGCGTCGCACTGTTGATCCCGTACCGGGCATTCTCGGTGCAGCCGTTACCGCTGAAACAGGTGGCGCTGAGGTTCTGGTCGGTGGCCAGGCCGAACTGACCCGGATTGGCAAACGACTCTTTGAGCAGCACCGGAATATTCAGTGGAATCACGTTAGCGTTGACGCGCTGCAACTGGCTGACCAGTTCGGTGTTGAACTGACTGCTGAGCTGGGACGTAAACGCTTGCAGGGGAGAGCCATTGAAGGCCGGGGTGAAGCCGATGTCCGGCAGCAGCCATACCATGATGTAACGGGCGCCGGCTTGTTGCAGGGTTTGCGCACTGCTCGCCAGACGATCCGCCGCAGCGCTGGCCTGAGGCAGGCTGGTCACGCGGCCCTGAAGGAAGTCATTGCCGCCCCCCGACAGGTAATACAGCGCATTGGGATCGGCGCGAAAGCCGTTCGACGGCAGGTAACCGGCGCGAGTGCGTTCGCCGGTGGCGGATTGCGTGGTGATCGAATCAAGAATCTGGTCGGTACGATAGCCGCCTACTGCCCAGTTGTTACCATCGGCCAGGCCTTCGCCGGCGCGTACAGCCGATGACGAGGACGCCGTCTGATCCGGCGAGAACCCCAGTTTGCCACCGAGGATCTGCGTCGCGTTGAGCGAGCGCAATTCGCCGCTGCCATCCAGATACACCGGGCCGGTACGGTTGGTGTAGCGCTGAGTGGCGCCGTCCGGGCCGCCGCTGTCGCTAAACGTGCCGGCGTCATTGAGGCTGTCGCCAAACACAATGAAATTCGAATAAGGATTGGGCGCGGCATTCGCTTGGGCGCAGGCCAATGCGAGCAAGCAGCTGGCCATCGGTACAAACAACGTCTGTTTGATCATGAGCAAGTCCGTTTATTTATTGTTGTAGGTGAACAAAACGACAGTACCAAAAACTTCCGGCCTTTTGCCATCGGTCGCGATTCCTCCCCTGGATTTATCCACCAAAGGCCCGGCCATATTGCACGCTCCGCCCAGCTAAGTTACTGTGCCCGAACGTATGAACGAGACCTTCCCCGTGTTGATCACCAGCAAACTTCTGGATCAAGTCATCAAGGCACACGCCCGTTGGCGTTGGCGCGCCTGAATCTTTTCTGCCGGCTCGGCCGGATCTGTATCGCTCTGCCTTCCTTGCTCGTTTGAATTGCCGCTTTGCTGGCGCCCCTTGTGCGTCCGACATCGTGCAGCGCCCTGCGGGCAAGTCATCTGAAGGCTGTCTTCAAGTCAGAATTCAAGAGGTTCGAAACGCCATGTTGCTGATGATCGACAACTACGACTCCTTTACTTACAACGTTGTGCAATACCTCGGCGAGTTGGGTGCCGAAGTCAAAGTGGTGCGCAACGACGAATTGACCATCGCCGAAATCGAAGCGCTTAACCCCGAGCGCATCGTGGTGTCTCCCGGCCCTTGCACGCCGACCGAAGCCGGTATTTCCATCGAGGCTATCAAGCACTTCGCTGGCAAACTGCCGATTCTTGGCGTCTGCCTCGGCCACCAGTCCATCGGCCAGGCCTATGGCGGCGACGTGGTGCGCGCGCGTCAGGTAATGCACGGTAAGACTAGTCCGGTATTCCACGAGGACAAGGGCGTTTTCGCCGGTCTGAATCATCCGCTGACAGTCACCCGCTACCACTCCCTGATCGTCAAGCACGATACTTTGCCCGATTGCCTGGAATTGACCGCGTGGACGCAACACGATGACGGTTCAGTCGACGAAATCATGGGCCTGCGTCACAAGACCCTGAACATTGAGGGCGTACAGTTTCACCCCGAGTCGATCCTGACTGAACAGGGCCATGAACTGTTTGCCAACTTCCTCAAACAAACCGGCGGCACGCGCTAAGGACTTCCCATGAATATCAAGACAGCCCTGAGCCGTATCGTTGAGCACCTCGACCTCAGCACCGATGAAATGCGCGATGTGATGCGCGAGATCATGACCGGCCAATGCAGCGACGCGCAGATCGGCGCGTTCATGATGGCCATGCGCATGAAGAGCGAAAGCATCGATGAGATCGTCGGCGCCGTGTCGGTCATGCGTGAGCTGGCCGATCAAGTCGAACTCAAGACCCTCGACGGCGTGGTCGATGTAGTCGGCACCGGTGGTGACGGCGCCAATATTTTCAACGTATCGACCGCTTCTTCTTTTGTTGTGGCGGCAGCCGGCTGCACCGTGGCCAAGCACGGCAATCGCGCGGTATCGGGCAAGAGCGGCAGCGCCGATTTGCTCGAAGCGGCCGGTATCTATCTCAACCTGACGCCGGTTCAAGTCGCCCGTTGCATCGACAACGTCGGCATCGGTTTCATGTTTGCCCAGACCCATCACAAAGCCATGAAGTACGCCGCCGGCCCGCGCCGCGATCTCGGCCTGCGTACGCTGTTCAACATGCTCGGCCCGCTTACGAATCCGGCCGGAGTTAAACATCAGGTGGTGGGCGTGTTTACTCAGGCCTTGTGCCGGCCACTGGCTGAAGTCTTGCAGCGTCTGGGCAGTAAACATGTGCTGGTGGTGCATTCGAAGGACGGTCTGGACGAGTTCAGTCTCGCCGCGCCGACGTATGTCGCCGAGTTGAAACACAACGAAATCACCGAATATTGGGTCGAGCCGGAAGATCTGGGCATGAAAAGCCAGAGCCTGCACGGCTTGTCGGTCGACGGCCCGGAAGCGTCGCTGGCGCTGATCCGCGATGCACTGGGCAAGCGCAAAACCGAAAATGGCCAGAAAGCCGCTGAAATGATTGTGCTCAACGCCGGTGCAGCGCTCTACGCCGCCGACGTCGCCAGCAGTTTGAAACAGGGCGTGGAGCTTGCGCACGACGCCCTGCATACCGGCCTCGCTCGGGAGAAACTCGAGGAGTTGGGTGCCTTTACCGCGGTATTCAGAGTGGAGAATGAAGGATGAGTGTACCGACGGTTCTGGAAAACATTCTGGCCCGCAAAGTTCAGGAAGTCGCCGAGCGTAGCGCCCGCGTGAGCCTGAGCGAGCTGGAAAGTCTGGCCAAGGCGGCCGATGCACCACGCGGTTTTGCCCAGGCATTGCTGGCGCAGGCGAAGCAGAAACAACCGGCTGTGATTGCCGAAATCAAGAAGGCTTCGCCGAGCAAAGGCGTGATTCGCGAAGATTTCGTTCCCGCCGACATCGCCAAAAGCTACGAGAAGGGCGGGGCGACCTGTCTGTCGGTGCTGACCGACATCGATTACTTTCAGGGCGCCGACGCCTATCTGCAACAGGCTCGCGCCGCCTGCAAGCTGCCGGTGATCCGCAAGGACTTCATGATCGATCCGTACCAGATCGTCGAAGCCCGTGCACTGGGTGCCGACTGTGTGCTGCTGATCGTCTCCGCGCTGGACGATGTGAAAATGGCCGAACTGGCCGCGGTGGCCAAAGGCGTCGGTCTCGACGTGCTGGTGGAAGTGCACGACGGTGATGAACTGGAGCGCGCGTTGAAAACTCTCGACACGCCACTGGTCGGCGTTAACAACCGCAACCTGCATACCTTCGACGTCAGCCTGGAAACCACCCTCGATTTGTTGCCGCGTATTCCGCGCGATCGTCTGGTGATCACCGAGAGCGGCATCCTCAATCGTGCCGATGTCGAGTTGATGGAAATCAGCGACGTTTATACGTTCCTGGTCGGCGAGGCATTTATGCGTGCGGAAAGTCCGGGCACTGAATTGCAGCGTCTGTTCTTCCCTGAGCGCGGTGTCGCCATCAGCGGTTCGACCCTCGACTGACTACCGTTAGACCGAGTCGACCCGTTCGCGAGCAAGCTCGCTCCCACATTGGATAACATTCCCCTGTGGGAGCGAGCTTGCTCGCGAATAGGCCTTCAAAACCAAAAGAGATTCCAAGCCTGCCGGAGTCGTTAATGTCGCTGCCAATCTCCCTCACCATCGAAGCGGGCCTCCAGGCCGAACAAGACCTGCTTGCCTCAGTCTGTGCCGGCGACTCAGAGTTCGGCCTTCTATTCTGGCAGCCCAATGACCGCGCCCTGGTCATGCCTCGCCGCCTCAATCGTCTACCCGGTTTCGATCACGCCTGCGAAGTCTCCGCCGCCGCTGGCTGGCCGGTGCTCCTTCGCGAGACGGGCGGTGAACCTGTCCCGCAATCAGCCTCGACCATCAACATCGCGCTGGTCTACGCACCACCGCGCAGTGAAGGTGATCTGAATCGCATCGAAACGGGTTACCGGCGTCTTTGCGATCCTATTTGTCAGTTACTGGATGAGTTGGGCGGTACGTCGTCGCTGGGCGAAATTGACGGTGCGTTCTGCGACGGTCGCTTCAACGTCAATCTCGACGGCCGCAAAATGGTCGGCACCGCCCAACGCTGGCGTCAGAGTCAGGGAGGGCAGCGTCCTGTGGGCTTGGTGCACGGTGCGATGTTGATGGATAACGAGCGCGAATCGATGGTGGGGGCGGTCAATCGCTTCAACGAAGCTTGTGGCCTCGAGCAGCGGGTACGTGCGCAAAGCCACATTGCCCTGCATGAAAAATTCAACGCGCCACAGGCATTGGCGCGTCTTGATGAGCTGTTTCGGTTGATGCTGGCGCAGATGTACAGCGGCTGAGTTTCCAGCTTATCGCGTACCGAAGACCACCATGGTTTTGCCTTTCACATCGACCAGGTTGCGTTCCTCAAGATCCTTGAGCACGCGACCGACCATCTCTCGCGAGCAGCCGACAATTCGGCCGATTTCTTGACGCGTTACCTTGATCTGCATGCCGTCCGGGTGGGTCATCGCGTCCGGCTGTTTGCACAGTTCCAGCAGGCAACGGGCGACACGACCGGTTACGTCGAAGAATGCCAGATCGCCGACCTTGCGCGTGGTGTTGCGCAAACGTTGTGCGATTTGTCCGCTGAGCACGTAAAGAATGTCTGGATCTTGCTGCGACAGTTCGCGGAATTTCACGTAACTGATTTCCGCAACTTCGCATTCAACCTTGGCCCGCACCCAGGCACTGCGTTGCTGTTCCTGACCAGCCTGTTCGAACAGACCCAGTTCACCGAAGAAGTCCCCGGCGTTCAGGTAAGCGATGATCATCTCGCGCCCGTCGTCGTCTTCGATCAGGATCGTCACCGAACCCTTGATGATGAAGTACAACGTATCCGAACGGTCGCCGGCGCAGATGATGTTGCTCTTGGCTGCGTGACGACGACGCTGACAATGCATCAGCAGCTTGTCGAGATGCTTGATTTTGGGTGTGGGGGTAATAGCAACCATGGTTGTATCCCGAAAAGACTGCACGGTGATGTTTGATTTTTTTAGGAGGCGCTGAAGGCGGTCGCTACACAGCTGGCATAGGCGCCAGCGAATTGGCGCCAGCTTAACAGACACTTCGTCGCAAATTCGAGAAATTACCTACACAGTTGGAGCATTCGTCCTAGGAATGCTGCTCGCTGTCAGGGCAATCCCCTGTGCTAAGCTGGCGACCCTTTTTTTACAGTGGAGTCTGGGCGATGAAGGCACGCATCCAATGGGCTGGCGAAGCCATGTTCCTCGGCGAATCCGGTAGCGGTCATGTCGTGGTCATGGACGGTCCGCCGGACGCCGGTGGTCGTAATCTGGGTGTTCGCCCGATGGAGATGCTCCTGCTGGGTGTCGGCGGTTGCAGCAACTTCGACGTGGTCAGCATTCTGAAGAAGTCCCGTCAGGCCGTTGAAAGCTGTGAAGCCTTCCTCGAAGCAGAGCGTGCGACCGAAGACCCGAAGGTGTTCACCAAGATCCATATGCACTTTGTGGTCAAGGGCCGAGGCCTGAAAGAGGCCCAGGTCAAACGCGCCATCGAACTGTCTGCCGAGAAGTATTGCTCGGCTTCGATCATGCTTGGCGCGGCTGGCGTGGCGATCACCCACGATTACGAAATCGTCGAACTCGGTTGAAGCGACATTCAACTATCATAAAAGCAGTGCAGACTCTGGCGATCCCCCGCTGACGTCTGCATAATGCGCCACTTTTTTCAGGGCAGTGATCGGTCAGCCGACGGGTCATCCGCCTGAACAGATAACCAAAATCGCCATCGCGAAGAGGTGTTAACCGTCCTACGCAGGTGCGTTGTTCGCATTTGACGGGCATGCTTGATCACGCGGCTGTGCCGCATACATAGAGAGTTTTTAACGGTGAAAAGCAAACTCAAGCTCCACGGGTTCAATAACCTGACAAAGACCTTGAGCTTCAACATCTATGACATCTGCTACGCGGAAACCCCGCAAGACCAGCAGGCGTACGTCGAGTACATCAATCAAGAGTACAACGCCGAACGTCTGACGCAGATCCTCACGGAAGTTGTAGAAATCATTGGTGCCAACATTCTGAACATTGCGAGTCAGAACTATGAGCCTCAGGGTGCCAGCGTCACGATTCTGATCTCGGAAGAGCCGGTGACCCCGACTGAAAGCCAGATCGAAGAGTCGCCAGGTCCATTGCCCGAAATTATCCTGGCCCACCTCGACAAGAGTCATATCACGGTGCATACCTACCCGGAAATCCATCCGGACGCCGGTATTGCGACTTTCCGTGTAGACATTGATGTGTCGACCTGTGGTGTCATTTCACCGCTTAAAGCGCTCAATTTCCTCATTCACCAGTTCGATTCGGACATCGTGACCGTGGATTACCGTGTGCGCGGCTTCACCCGTGACGTTGAAGGCAACAAGCACTTCATCGACCACGAGATCAATTCGATCCAGAACTACCTTTCCGAAGACACTCGCGACGCGTACCAGATGACCGACGTGAACGTGTACCAGGAAAACCTGTTCCACACCAAAATGCTGCTGAAAAACTTCGAACTGGACAACTACCTGTTCGGCGACGCCACCAGCAACCTGTCGTCCGAGCAACGTGCCCAGGTGACTGACCGTGTGAAACACGAGATGCTGGAAATCTTCTACGCGCGCAACATGCCAGCGTAAGACGTTCAGGCACAAAAAAAGGCGACCTTTCGGTCGCCTTTTTCATTCCATCACCGGACCCTGTGGGAGCTGGCTTGCCAGCGACAAGTCCCTGTCTGACGATGCAGACTTCAGATCCGATAAGTACTCTTGGTCATCACTTTGGCCAACAGACTCATCCCGAACTTCACTGGTGCCGGAAACCGGAAACCACCCGCATCCAGCGCACTCTCGGCATGATGCTCTTCATCAATGCGCATCTGCTCAAGAATCGCCCGAGACTTCTCATCCTCGACTGGCAGTTGCTCCAGGTGCTCGTTCAAGTGCTTGCATACCTGATGCTCGGTCGCCGCAACGAACCCGAGGCTGACCTTGTCGCTGATCAGACCGGCCACAGCGCCAATCCCGAACGACATGCCATAGAACAGCGGATTGAGGACGCTGGTATGGCTGCCCAACTGGTGAATGCGTTGTTCGCACCAGACCAGATGATCGATTTCCTCTTCGGCTGCGTGCTCCATGGCCTCGCGCACCTGTGGCAGCTTGGCGGTCAGCGCCTGCCCCTGATACAGCGCCTGGGCACAGACTTCGCCGGTATGGTTGATGCGCATCAGCCCGGCGACAAGGCGGGTGTCTTCGTCGCTCATCTGGGTTTCCGGCTGCAGAATTGCCGGTGACGGACGGTACGGCTGGCCGCTGAAGGGCAGCAGGGTACGCATCGCGGCATCGGCCTGCAGCAGAAGACGGTCAATCGGCGAGTAGTGACGTTGGGTAGTCATGCTGACCTCCGGGAAGAATCTCGGCGGCCAGTTTAACCGAATCGGCCGGAGAAGGTTTGCGCTGGGTCATTAGCCATGCGGTCATGCTGTTGTGGGAGCGAGCTCGCTCGCGAAGGTCGGCACACTCAAAGCTTCAGCGCCTGACACTCCGCCTTCGCGAGCAAGCTCGCTCCCACAGCTTTTGCGTTACATCAGCCCGGTGGCCAGTTCATCTGGCGTTGTCCGAGTACGTGCATATGAATGTGATAGACGGTCTGCCCACCCTTTTCATTGCAGTTCATGACGACACGGAAGCCCTCTTCACAGCCCAGCTCCAGTGCCAGACGTTGCGCAGTAAACAGGATATGCCCGGCCAGTGCCTTGTCGTCTTCGGTCAGGTCATTGAGGGTGCGCACCGGTTTTTTCGGGATCACCAGAAAATGCACCGGTGCCTGAGGGGCGATGTCGTGGAAGGCCAGAACCTGGTCGTCCTCGTAGATGATCTTGGCCGGGATTTCCCGGTTGATGATCTTGGTGAACAGAGTATCCACTGCTGTTTTCTCCGTTGTTTGGGCTGGTCTGAGTGTACTCATGGGGACTGAACCCGCCCAGTGTTTTGCCGTAGGACAGATCAGCGCGGGCAGTAAGCCTTGTTGACCATGCCGACGATGGTGCGGTTCAGCCAGCGCGAACCCAGTCGCGGTAAAAACGCGAACCAGCGATTGCGCCGTCCCGGAATGATGATCGCGCGATTTTTCTCCAGCGCGCGAACGGTATAGAGTGCGACTTCTTCAGGGCTCATCAGCATTTTGCTGTCTTTGAGTTTGTCACTGTTCAACTGCGCGGTGCGGAAAAAAGCCGTGCGGGTCGGGCCTGGGCAGAGCACCGAAACCTTGACCGCGCTTTGTTTGAGCTCAACCCGCAATGCTTCTGAGAAGTGCAGCACATACGCCTTGCTGGCGTAATACGTGCTCATCCACGGGCCTGGATTGAACGCCGCCACCGAGGCAACGTTGAGAATCTGTCCGCCACCCTGTAGCGCCATGCTGTTGCCAATCGCATGGCACAGACGGGTGAGGGCGAGGATGTTTACTTCGATCAGGTCCTGCTCGGTCATCCAGTCCTGAGCCAGGAAAGGGCCGCAAGTACCGATCCCGGCGCAGTTCACCAGCAGGTCGATTTGCCGGTCACCTTCTTCCAGCTCCAGCAAGAAACCGGAGAGGCGCAGCGGTTCGCCCAGATCGCAGGCACGGAACAGGACCTCGACGCCGAAGCGTTGGGTCAGTTCGATAGCAATACTTTCCAGCTGATCACGCTGTCGTGCCACCAGAATCAGGCTGCGGCCGCGCCGGGCCAGCGCTTCGGCCATGGCCAGGCCGATGCCGCTGGAGGCACCAGTGATCAGAGCGTAACGGGTCATGCAATTCTCCCTCGCAACAGCTCCGCGCCAGCGACGCGGGTGTCACGGCGGGGAGCGCTGTTCATTCTTGCGCAGAGTCTACAGGGGCCTGCGGCGCTTCGGCTGCTTCGTCGGTGGAATTCGCTGCGGGTGCGTCCTCTACTTCAACCTCATCGGTGGTCACCGAGCCGCTGTCGTAGCTGCTTTCGAGGCTTGTTTCGTACTCCTGCTGGATGGCCGAAATCCCGCCGAGTATCCCGCCCATGAAAAACAACCCGATAAAGACGATCCACAGTGCACTCAAAACCTTGACTGCTGTTGTGTTGGGCGGAGGTGGTGGCCCGTATCGGTTGGCACCGGTATTGCCCGGCACGACCATGATTACAAAAGGGAAGATGCTGCCCACGAATGGGACCAGGGTCAGCAACCACAGCCAGCCGGACCAGCCAATATCGTGCAGGCGTTGCACGGTGAAGAAAATGCTGATGACGATGAGCGCCAAACCCAGAAAGAGCGCGACGATGCCGCCGATGATCAGTCCGCTGGTGGATTCGGCGCTGACCAGCCCCACGGCAATCAGCGCAAAAATGCTGATGATCGGCAGGCTTACCAATGTCACGACCATCGTCCAGGCCAGAAAGCGCAAACGCCCGATCCGCCCTTCCACACCAAGCGGTTTGAGCGGTGCAAACGCTGCGAAGGTTTGACCTACGCTGGCCCGCGGTGGCGCATAAGGCGAGGAGGGTTCTGCCACGGCAGCGGATTGCTCGCGTACGTCCGAGAGGTTCAGCTCGATGGCTGTTTCGGCTTCGATCCGGGCGTCGATCCCGGTTTTGTTCAAGGCTTGCAGGTAGGTCTGCGCATCGCTGTGAGACAGATCTCGCTTGAGTGCCACGGTGCTGCCATTGAACAGCCGCTCAATGCTGGCCACTTCGCTTTTGAACAGATCTGCGAGATTCAGCTTGGCTGTGGTGATATCGACACCGGGCTGTAGAGCTCCGTCGAAAACGATCTTGTAACGGGGGTCGCTCATGGCCGAGGCATCCTTGTCGCGATAGATTGAAAGGTCGTCAGTGTAAGGCCAGCGCGCCGGCGACTGGCCTGATTTTTTCTTAGCGCGGCCAGCGTTGCGGCAACTGCGCGGCATGCTCCTGAGCCTGCCGGTATTCAGTGTCGAGGCGGGCGATCAACTGATCCACGCTCGGCAGATCATCAATCTGCCCGACACCCTGGCCGGCAGACCAGACAGTTTTCCAGGCTTTGGCTTCATCGCTGATCGGCTTTAGCTTTTCGCCGAAATTGACTTCTCCTTTGCCTTGCAGCGTCGCCAGGTCGAAACCCGCGGCCTCAAGGCTTTGGCGCATGAAGCTGGCCGGCACCCCCGACACCGCTGGAGTATGAATGATGTCGGCTGCTTTGGCTGTCAGCAGCATCTCCTTGTAAGCGTCAGGCGCATGACTTTCGGTGGTGCCGATAAATCGCGTGCCGAAGTAGGCCAAATCCGCACCGAGTAATTGAGCGGCCAGAATCTCGTGGCCATGGTTCAAACATCCCGCAAGCAACAAGGTCTTGTCGAAGAACTGACGAATCTCGGCGATCAGCGCAAATGGGCTCCACGTACCTGCATGACCCCCGGCGCCGGCCGCGACGGCGATCAAACCGTCGACGCCGGCTTCGGCGGCTTTCTCGGCATGGCGGCGAGTGGTGACATCATGAAAGACCAAGCCTCCATAACTGTGCACAGCGTCGACCAACTCTTTCACCGCGCCAAGGCTGGTGATCACGATGGGCACTTTATGTTCGACGCAAATATCCAGGTCCGCTTGCAAGCGTGGATTGCTGTTGTGAACGATCAGGTTCACCGCATACGGCGCCGGATTGTCCAGTGTCGCCAGACCCGCCTCGATCTGTTCCAGCCAGGCTTTGAATCCGCTGCTTTCGCGTTGGTTCAGCGCCGGGAAGCTGCCGACCACGCCATTACGACAGCAGGCCAATACCAGTTCCGGGTTGGAAATCAGGAACATCGGTGCCGCCACCACAGGCAGACGCAGGCGTTGTTCGAGCAGAGCGGGCAGCGACATTATGAACACCCCAAAGATTTGTAATGGTTGAAGTTAGAACGGCTTGACCACCACCAGAATTACAATAGCAATCAACATCAGAACCGGCACTTCATTGAACCAGCGATAAAAGACATGGCTGCGGGTGTTCTCGCCACGGGCAAAACGTTTTACCTGCGCGCCGCACATGTGGTGGTAGCCGATCAGCAAGACGACAAGGGTCAGCTTGGCGTGAATCCAGCCGCCCATGCTGAAAATGCTCGGGTTGAGGTAGATCAGCCAGCCACCGAAGATCAGCGTGGCGATCATCGCCGGGCCCATGATGCCGCGATAGAGCTTGCGCTCCATGACGCTGAAACGTTCTTTGCTGATCGTGTCTTCACTCTGTGCGTGATAAACGAACAGTCGTGGCAGGTAGAACAGCCCGGCAAACCAGCACACAAGACTGACGATATGAAACGCTTTGATCCACAGATAGAGCATTTTTAGTTATTCCCAGGTTCACGGTAGTCTGGATAGTAGAGGCTTGAGCGTCCGCACGTCACCTTGACGGTTGTCGCAGGCGCGCGCGGCCCCTATTATCGACGGCTTTCCAGTGGGTTCGTAGAGGGCAGGTTTATGGTCAAGGTCGGTATCGTCGGCGGCACGGGTTACACCGGTGTCGAACTGCTGCGTCTGTTGGCACAGCATCCGCAGGCAGAAGTGGCAGTCATCACTTCCCGATCCGAGGCCGGTCTGGCCGTGGCTGATATGTACCCGAACCTGCGCGGTCATTACGACGGCTTGGCCTTCAGCGTGCCGGACATCAAAACCCTCGGCGCTTGCGATGTAGTGTTCTTCGCCACGCCGCACGGTGTCGCTCACGCGCTGGCGGGTGAACTGCTGGCGGCAGGCACGAAGGTCATCGATCTGTCGGCAGACTTCCGTCTGCAAGACGCTGAGGAGTGGGCCAAGTGGTACGGTCAGCCGCACGGTGCCCCAGAGTTGCTGGATGAGGCGGTGTACGGTCTGCCGGAAGTCAATCGTGAGCAAATCAGGAAGGCCCGTTTGATCGCCGTGCCGGGGTGCTATCCGACCGCTACGCAATTGGGTTTTCTGCCGCTGCTTGAAGCAGGTCTGGCCGACACCTCGCGTCTGATTGCCGATTGCAAATCCGGTGTCAGCGGTGCCGGTCGCGGCGCGGCTGTAGGTTCTTTGTACTCCGAGACGTCGGAAAGCATGAAGGCTTATGCGGTGAAAGGTCACCGTCATCTGCCGGAAATTCGCCAGGGTTTGCGTCGTGCAGCGGGCAAGGATGTTGGCCTGACCTTCGTGCCGCACCTGACTCCGATGATCCGTGGCATTCACTCCACGCTGTACGCGACGGTAGTTGATCGCTCGATTGATCTTCAGGCGCTGTTTGAAAAGCGTTACGCCAACGAGCCGTTCGTTGATGTCATGCCGGCTGGCAGTCATCCGGAAACCCGTAGCGTGCGTGGCGCGAACGTCTGTCGCATCGCAGTTCACCGTCCACAGGATGGCGATCTGGTGGTGGTGTTGTCGGTGATCGATAATCTGGTCAAAGGCGCCTCGGGGCAGGCGGTGCAGAACATGAACATCCTGTTCGGGCTGGATGAGCGTTTCGGCTTGTCTCACGCCGGTATGCTGCCGTAACACTTTAACTCGCACAGTAAAAAGGCCCGTTCAACGGGCCTTTTTGCATTCTGAACAGCTCGTCGGGTTTATTGATATACCGTAACAATAGTTGACCGATTTTCTCGGACAAGCGGATAATGCGCGTCATCACGCATTATGGCGGCGTAACGCCGGGAGATAGTCAGGATGAGCGTCGAATCCTTCACCCCCACGGCTTTGCAATTCACCCAAGGTGCTGCGCACAAGGTGAAGAGCCTGGTCGATGAAGAGGGGAATGATCGCTTGAAGCTGCGCGTATTTGTTACGGGCGGCGGTTGTTCAGGGTTTCAATACGGTTTTACCTTCGATGAAGATGTTGCCGAGGACGACACCATTGTCGAGCGCGAAGGCGTTAGTCTGGTGGTTGATCCGATGAGCTTCCAGTACCTGGCCGGTGCGGAGGTGGACTACCAGGAAGGTCTGGAAGGTTCGCGCTTCGTGATCAAGAACCCGAATGCTTCCACCACGTGTGGTTGCGGCTCGTCGTTTTCGATCTGATCGCACTTCGCTGCAGACAATAAAACGCCGCAGAGCCTCACGGTTCTGCGGCGTTTTTATTGGCCGGCGATCTACTCAGTTGGGGTAGATGGCACCGAGTACACGCAGGCCTTTGGCGCCGGTGACGCTCGGGCGGTTGGCGGCGATGCCTTCGAGGCAGCAATGAGCCAGCCAGGCGAAAGCCATGGCTTCTACCCAGTCAGGATCTACACCGTGAGTGGCAGTGCTGGCGACTTTCGCGTTTGGCAGCAACTCGGCAAGACGATTCATCAGTGTCGCGTTGTGTGCGCCACCACCGCAGACCAACAGTTCGCGGGTATCCGACTGAGCGCTTTTCAGCGACTCAATAATGGTCAGCGCAGTCAGTTCGAGTAACGTTGCCTGTACGTTTTCAGCTGGGTACGCCTGCAGGCTGGCAAGGTGTCGTTCCAGCCAAGGCAGGTTGAACACTTCCCGGCCAGTGCTTTTCGGGCCTTTGGTCACGAAGAATGGATCGCTGAGCAATGCTTTCAGCAGCGCTGGTTCAGCGGTACCGGAGGCTGCCCAATCGCCGTTACGGTCATAATTCTCGCCACGCTGCTGCTGAATCCAGGCGTCCATCAGCACATTCCCAGGCCCGCAGTCGAAACCGGCTACAGGCTTGGTCGGCTCAATCAGACTCAGGTTGCTGAAACCGCCGACATTCAAGACCGCCTGATTACCGCTACGCTCTTCGAACAAAGCTTCATGGAAGGCCGGCACCAGAGGCGCGCCTTGACCGCCGGCAGCGACATCGCGGCTGCGGAAGTCACTGACCACCGTGATCCCCGTCAGCTCTGTCAGCAGGGCCGGGTTACCAATCTGTACGGTGAAACCGCGCGCCGGCTCGTGGCGAATAGTCTGGCCATGGCTGCCGATCGCACGGATAGCTTCAGGTTTGAGCTGTTGCTGGCTGAGGAGGGCATGGATGCCCTGCGCCGCGAGCCTTACCCATTTTTGCTGGGCAATCGCCGAGCGAGCGATCTCGTCGGGGCCGCTTGCGCACAAGCCAAGCAGCTCGGCGCGCAGGGATTCAGGCATGGGAGTGTAGTGCGTGGCGATCAGTTTGATCGCCGTGGTTTGCTCGATCAGGGCGATGTCCAGCCCGTCGAGACTGGTTCCGGACATCACACCGATGTAGAGAGCCATGGCTTATCGCTTGCTCGAAGCCAGCATGGTGGCCTTCTCTTGGTCCATACGCGCCATCAGTGGTTTGCTCTGCGCCAGGAAACGGGCGCGTTCGGCTTTGGCGATTGGATCGGCCATTGGCAGCTTCTGGCCCAGAGGGTCGACGTGAACGCCATTGACCTGGAACTCATAGTGCAAGTGCGGGCCGGTCGACAGGCCAGTCGTGCCGATGTAACCGATCACTTGGCCCTGTTTGACGCTGCCGCCGGTCTTCACACCTTTGGCGAAACCCTGCATGTGGCCGTAAAGCGTACGGTAAGTATTGCCGTGTTGAATGATAACAGTGTTGCCGTAGCCCCCGCGGCGGCCGGCCAGCAGCACTTTACCGTCACCGGCAGCCTTGATCGGCGTGCCGCGCGGGGCTGCGTAATCCACGCCTTTATGGGCGCGGATCTTGTTCAGAATCGGGTGTTTGCGGCCCATGGAGAATTTGGAGCTGATGCGGGCAAAGTCCACCGGAGTGCGGATGAACGCCTTGCGCATGCTGTTGCCATCGGCAGTGTAGTAGCTGCTATTACCCTGTTTGTTGGTGTAACGCACAGCGGTGTAGGTCTTGCCGCGGTTAGTGAAGCGTGCCGACAGGATGGGGCCGGTGCCGACAGCTTTACCGTTAACCACTTTCTGTTCGTAGATCACATCGAATTCATCGCCCTGGCGAATGTCCTGAGCGAAGTCGACGTCGTAACCGAAGACACTGGCCATATCCATGGTCATGCTATGGGAAAGCCCGGCGCGGGCGGCGGATTGCGATAGCGAACTGTTGATTACACCGTGAGCGTAGGCGGTGCGAACGATAGGTTTTGTAGTAACCCGGTTGAAAGCGAAGCCCTTGTCATTCTTGGTCAGGGTGATGGTTTCAACGTCGCTGACCTTGCTGTGCAGGCTTGTCAGTTGACCTTCAGGGGAGAGTTCGAACTCGAGTTTCTGGCCGCGCTTGAGCTGGCTGAACTGTTTAGCTTGTTTGTCGCTGGCCAGAACTTCATGCACGGCGGTTGCAGGCAAACCGACCTTTTCGAACAAGGTTGATAGCGTATCGCCTTTTGCGACTACTACTTCTCGATGGCCGGGGGCTGTAGGTTTTTCAGCGATCGGAGCTGTGGCGGGCGCGACTTCAGCGGTTTGCGGTGCGTTTTCTTCACTGTTTTCGATTTGGGCGAACGGCGAGGCCACAGGCTCATTTGTGGCTTGAGCGGCGTCTGCAGCGTCTTGATCTTGTGTCAGTTGTTCAGCAGGACTTTCCAGTTCAAGGCTCAGGGTTGTCTTTTTGGCTTCTACATCACTGGAAGGAAATACCAGAAGCGCCAGGCTGAGAAGGGCGGCGATTCCACTTGCAGCGAGCAGGTGGGTCTTCGGGTAAAGCGGTGGCGCTTTAGACGGTTCGGTGGTCATAGGTAATTTTGACTTTGAAAAGTAATGAATTGGAAAAGATGAATGACATGATGAAGATGAAATAACTGTATAAAATATAACCAAATCATCTCTGAAGCAAGTCTACAGACATCGCGTCTGTGGATTGGTGTCCGTGCGCCGGGCAAAACTTGTAATTGGTGCGCGATCTTGTATGGTTGGTTCCCTTTGAATCTGAGCCTTGCGGGTCTGTTATGAAGTCGGTTGAAGAGCAGCTAGCGCTGATTAAACGTGGTGCGGAAGAACTGTTGGTCGAGTCCGAGCTGATCGAGAAGCTCAAGCGCGGCCAACCGCTGCGTATCAAGGCTGGTTTTGATCCAACCGCTCCGGATCTGCATTTGGGTCATACCGTGCTTATTAATAAGCTGCGTCAGTTCCAGGAGCTGGGGCATCAGGTGATCTTCCTTATAGGTGACTTCACCGGGATGATCGGTGATCCGAGCGGCAAGAGCGCCACTCGTCCGCCGTTGACTCGTGAGCAGGTTCTGGAAAACGCCGAGACGTATAAAACTCAGGTGTTCAAGATTCTCGATCCGGCGAAAACCGAAGTTGCTTTCAACTCCACCTGGATGGATCAGATGGGGCCAGCGGACTTCATTCGTCTGACTTCGCAGTACACCGTCGCGCGCATGCTTGAGCGCGATGACTTCGACAAGCGCTACACCACCAATCAGCCAATCGCTATTCACGAGTTTCTCTATCCGCTGGTTCAGGGGTATGACTCGGTTGCTCTGCGTGCGGACGTGGAGTTGGGCGGTACCGACCAGAAGTTTAACTTGCTGATGGGGCGTGAGCTGCAGCGTGGTTATGGTCAGGAAGCTCAGTGCATTCTGACGATGCCTCTGCTCGAAGGTCTCGATGGCGTGAAGAAGATGTCCAAGTCGTTGGGCAACTACGTCGGCATTCAAGAGGCGCCGGGCGTCATGTACAGCAAGCTCGTATCGATTCCGGATGCGCTGATGTGGCGTTACTTCGAATTGCTCAGCTTCCGCTCGATGGACGAGATCAATGCGTTGCGTGCAGATGTAGAAGCAGGCGCCAATCCGCGTGATGTGAAAATCAAACTGGCTGAAGAAATCGTTGCGCGCTTCCATGGCGAAGAGGCTGCGGCGAGCGCTCACCGCGCGGCGGGTAATCGTATGAAGGATGGCGAGCTCCCGGATGATCTGCCGGAGATCGAACTGGCTTCTGCTGAAGATATGCCGATTGCCGCCGTCCTTAATAAGGCAGGTCTGGTGAAGAACTCGGCAGCGGCGCGTGATCTTCTGGCGTCCGGCGGTGTGCGTATAGATGGTGAGGTCGTTGACCGCTCCTTTATATATGTAGTGGGTGCGACCCACGTTTGCCAGGCTGGCAAGAAGGCTTTCGCACGTATCACGCTGAAATCTGAATAAAATCGAAAATAGCGGTTGACGGCAGATTCCAGGCGTCTATAATTCGCCCCACTTCCGGCGCAGTCGAAACGGAAAACTCCTTGAGATTCAATGAGTTAAGTAGGTTTCGAGAGCGGGTCGCTTCAGTTCATCGAGGCCTGGAGGGAGTTGAAAGGGCGGTGATGTTCGGCTCTTTTAACGGTTCGATCTTCTCGGTCGAAAGCGGAGAAAAAGAGGTGTTGACAGCAGCGAGTAACGCTGTAGAATTCGCCTCCCGCTAACGAGAGATCGGAAGCGCAAGTGGTTGAAGTTGTTGAAGAATTCTTCGAAAACTTCTGAAAATAATCACTTGACAGCAAATGAGGCTGCTGTAGAATGCGCGCCTCGGTTGAGACGAAAGATCTTAACCAACCGCTCTTTAACAACTGAATCAAGCAATTCGTGTGGGTGCTTGTGGAGTCAGACTGATAGTCAACAAGATTATCAGCATCACAAGTTACTCCGCGAGAAATCAAAGATGTAACCAACGATTGCTGAGCCAAGTTTAGGGTTTCTTAAAAACCCAAAGATGTTTGAACTGAAGAGTTTGATCATGGCTCAGATTGAACGCTGGCGGCAGGCCTAACACATGCAAGTCGAGCGGATGACAGGAGCTTGCTCCTGAATTCAGCGGCGGACGGGTGAGTAATGCCTAGGAATCTGCCTGGTAGTGGGGGACAACGTTTCGAAAGGAACGCTAATACCGCATACGTCCTACGGGAGAAAGCAGGGGACCTTCGGGCCTTGCGCTATCAGATGAGCCTAGGTCGGATTAGCTAGTTGGTGAGGTAATGGCTCACCAAGGCGACGATCCGTAACTGGTCTGAGAGGATGATCAGTCACACTGGAACTGAGACACGGTCCAGACTCCTACGGGAGGCAGCAGTGGGGAATATTGGACAATGGGCGAAAGCCTGATCCAGCCATGCCGCGTGTGTGAAGAAGGTCTTCGGATTGTAAAGCACTTTAAGTTGGGAGGAAGGGCATTAACCTAATACGTTAGTGTTTTGACGTTACCGACAGAATAAGCACCGGCTAACTCTGTGCCAGCAGCCGCGGTAATACAGAGGGTGCAAGCGTTAATCGGAATTACTGGGCGTAAAGCGCGCGTAGGTGGTTTGTTAAGTTGGATGTGAAATCCCCGGGCTCAACCTGGGAACTGCATTCAAAACTGACAAGCTAGAGTATGGTAGAGGGTGGTGGAATTTCCTGTGTAGCGGTGAAATGCGTAGATATAGGAAGGAACACCAGTGGCGAAGGCGACCACCTGGACTGATACTGACACTGAGGTGCGAAAGCGTGGGGAGCAAACAGGATTAGATACCCTGGTAGTCCACGCCGTAAACGATGTCAACTAGCCGTTGGGAGCCTTGAGCTCTTAGTGGCGCAGCTAACGCATTAAGTTGACCGCCTGGGGAGTACGGCCGCAAGGTTAAAACTCAAATGAATTGACGGGGGCCCGCACAAGCGGTGGAGCATGTGGTTTAATTCGAAGCAACGCGAAGAACCTTACCAGGCCTTGACATCCAATGAACTTTCCAGAGATGGATTGGTGCCTTCGGGAACATTGAGACAGGTGCTGCATGGCTGTCGTCAGCTCGTGTCGTGAGATGTTGGGTTAAGTCCCGTAACGAGCGCAACCCTTGTCCTTAGTTACCAGCACGTAATGGTGGGCACTCTAAGGAGACTGCCGGTGACAAACCGGAGGAAGGTGGGGATGACGTCAAGTCATCATGGCCCTTACGGCCTGGGCTACACACGTGCTACAATGGTCGGTACAAAGGGTTGCCAAGCCGCGAGGTGGAGCTAATCCCATAAAACCGATCGTAGTCCGGATCGCAGTCTGCAACTCGACTGCGTGAAGTCGGAATCGCTAGTAATCGTGAATCAGAATGTCACGGTGAATACGTTCCCGGGCCTTGTACACACCGCCCGTCACACCATGGGAGTGGGTTGCACCAGAAGTAGCTAGTCTAACCTTCGGGAGGACGGTTACCACGGTGTGATTCATGACTGGGGTGAAGTCGTAACAAGGTAGCCGTAGGGGAACCTGCGGCTGGATCACCTCCTTAATCGACGACATCAGCTGCTCCATGAGCTCCCACACGAATTGCTTGATTCATTGAAGAAGACGATAAGAAGCAGCCCGAAATTGGGTCTGTAGCTCAGTTGGTTAGAGCGCACCCCTGATAAGGGTGAGGTCGGCAGTTCGAATCTGCCCAGACCCACCAATTTTGTGTGGGAAACGCCTGTAGAAATACGGGGCCATAGCTCAGCTGGGAGAGCGCCTGCCTTGCACGCAGGAGGTCAGCGGTTCGATCCCGCTTGGCTCCACCACCACTACTGCTTCTGACGTATGAAAGCTTAGAAATGAGCATTCCATTGAAAGATGGTGAATGTTGATTTCTAGTCTTTGATTAGATCGTTCTTTAAAAATTTGGGTATGTGATAGAAAGATAGACTGAACGTTACTTTCACTGGTAACGGATCAGGCTAAGGTAAAATTTGTGAGTTACTCTGAATTGAGTATTATCGAATTTTCGGCGAATGTCGTCTTCACAGTATAACCAGATTGCTTGGGGTTATATGGTCAAGTGAAGAAGCGCATACGGTGGATGCCTTGGCAGTCAGAGGCGATGAAAGACGTGGTAGCCTGCGAAAAGCTTCGGGGAGTCGGCAAACAGACTTTGATCCGGAGATGTCTGAATGGGGGAACCCAGCCATCATAAGATGGTTATCTTGTACTGAATACATAGGTGCAAGAGGCGAACCAGGGGAACTGAAACATCTAAGTACCCTGAGGAAAAGAAATCAACCGAGATTCCCTTAGTAGTGGCGAGCGAACGGGGACTAGCCCTTAAGTGGCTTTGAGATTAGCGGAACGCTCTGGAAAGTGCGGCCATAGTGGGTGATAGCCCTGTACGCGAAAATCTCTTAGTCATGAAATCGAGTAGGACGGAGCACGAGAAACTTTGTCTGAATATGGGGGGACCATCCTCCAAGGCTAAATACTACTGACTGACCGATAGTGAACTAGTACCGTGAGGGAAAGGCGAAAAGAACCCCGGAGAGGGGAGTGAAATAGATCCTGAAACCGTATGCGTACAAGCAGTGGGAGCAGACTTTGTTCTGTGACTGCGTACCTTTTGTATAATGGGTCAGCGACTTATTTTCAGTGGCGAGCTTAACCGAATAGGGGAGGCGTAGCGAAAGCGAGTCTTAATAGGGCGTCTAGTCGCTGGGAATAGACCCGAAACCGGGCGATCTATCCATGGGCAGGTTGAAGGTTGGGTAACACTAACTGGAGGACCGAACCGACTACCGTTGAAAAGTTAGCGGATGACCTGTGGATCGGAGTGAAAGGCTAATCAAGCTCGGAGATAGCTGGTTCTCCTCGAAAGCTATTTAGGTAGCGCCTCATGTATCACTGTAGGGGGTAGAGCACTGTTTCGGCTAGGGGGTCATCCCGACTTACCAAACCGATGCAAACTCCGAATACCTACAAGTGCCGAGCATGGGAGACACACGGCGGGTGCTAACGTCCGTCGTGAAAAGGGAAACAACCCAGACCGTCAGCTAAGGTCCCAAAGTTATGGTTAAGTGGGAAACGATGTGGGAAGGCTTAGACAGCTAGGAGGTTGGCTTAGAAGCAGCCACCCTTTAAAGAAAGCGTAATAGCTCACTAGTCGAGTCGGCCTGCGCGGAAGATGTAACGGGGCTCAAACCATACACCGAAGCTACGGGTATCATCTTAGGATGATGCGGTAGAGGAGCGTTCTGTAAGCCTGTGAAGGTGAGTTGAGAAGCTTGCTGGAGGTATCAGAAGTGCGAATGCTGACATGAGTAACGACAATGGGTGTGAAAAACACCCACGCCGAAAGACCAAGGTTTCCTGCGCAACGTTAATCGACGCAGGGTTAGTCGGTCCCTAAGGCGAGGCTGAAAAGCGTAGTCGATGGAAAACAGGTTAATATTCCTGTACTTCTGGTTATTGCGATGGAGGGACGGAGAAGGCTAGGCCAGCTTGGCGTTGGTTGTCCAAGTTTAAGGTGGTAGGCTGGAATCTTAGGTAAATCCGGGATTCTAAGGCCGAGAGCTGATGACGAGTTATCTTTTAGATGACGAAGTGGTTGATGCCATGCTTCCAAGAAAAGCTTCTAAGCTTCAGGTAACCAGGAACCGTACCCCAAACCGACACAGGTGGTTGGGTAGAGAATACCAAGGCGCTTGAGAGAACTCGGGTGAAGGAACTAGGCAAAATGGCACCGTAACTTCGGGAGAAGGTGCGCCGGTGAGGGTGAAGGACTTGCTCCGTAAGCTCATGCCGGTCGAAGATACCAGGCCGCTGCGACTGTTTATTAAAAACACAGCACTCTGCAAACACGAAAGTGGACGTATAGGGTGTGACGCCTGCCCGGTGCCGGAAGGTTAATTGATGGGGTTAGCTAACGCGAAGCTCTTGATCGAAGCCCCGGTAAACGGCGGCCGTAACTATAACGGTCCTAAGGTAGCGAAATTCCTTGTCGGGTAAGTTCCGACCTGCACGAATGGCGTAACGATGGCGGCGCTGTCTCCACCCGAGACTCAGTGAAATTGAAATCGCTGTGAAGATGCAGTGTATCCGCGGCTAGACGGAAAGACCCCGTGAACCTTTACTATAGCTTTGCACTGGACTTTGAATTTGCTTGTGTAGGATAGGTGGGAGGCTTTGAAGCGTGGACGCCAGTTCGCGTGGAGCCAACCTTGAAATACCACCCTGGCAACTTTGAGGTTCTAACTCAGGTCCGTTATCCGGATCGAGGACAGTGTATGGTGGGTAGTTTGACTGGGGCGGTCTCCTCCTAAAGAGTAACGGAGGAGTACGAAGGTGCGCTCAGACCGGTCGGAAATCGGTCGTAGAGTATAAAGGCAAAAGCGCGCTTGACTGCGAGACAGACACGTCGAGCAGGTACGAAAGTAGGTCTTAGTGATCCGGTGGTTCTGTATGGAAGGGCCATCGCTCAACGGATAAAAGGTACTCCGGGGATAACAGGCTGATACCGCCCAAGAGTTCATATCGACGGCGGTGTTTGGCACCTCGATGTCGGCTCATCACATCCTGGGGCTGAAGCCGGTCCCAAGGGTATGGCTGTTCGCCATTTAAAGTGGTACGCGAGCTGGGTTTAGAACGTCGTGAGACAGTTCGGTCCCTATCTGCCGTGGACGTTTGAGATTTGAGAGGGGCTGCTCCTAGTACGAGAGGACCGGAGTGGACGAACCTCTGGTGTTCCGGTTGTCACGCCAGTGGCATTGCCGGGTAGCTATGTTCGGGAAAGATAACCGCTGAAAGCATCTAAGCGGGAAACTTGCCTCAAGATGAGATCTCACTGGAACCTTGAGTTCCCTGAAGGGCCGTCGAAGACTACGACGTTGATAGGTTGGGTGTGTAAGCGCTGTGAGGCGTTGAGCTAACCAATACTAATTGCCCGTGAGGCTTGACCATATAACACCCAAGCAATTTGCGTCGAAAGGCCAGATTGCGGTGTGTGAAGACGAAACGAACCGAAAGTTCGATGTTCACAAAACACCGAAAGCTGTCACATACCCAATTTGCTGAAGCGAGACCACTTGGTCGCGACTCAGTACCCGAATTTCTTGACGACCATAGAGCGTTGGAACCACCTGATCCCATCCCGAACTCAGCAGTGAAACGATGCATCGCCGATGGTAGTGTGGGGTTTCCCCATGTGAGAGTAGGTCATCGTCAAGATTAAATTCCGAAACCCCAATTGCGAAAGCAGTTGGGGTTTTGTTTTGTCCGCAGGAAATGTGCCTGCTTGATTTCTATGCAACGGCCCGGGGCATAGTTATCATTCGGGCCTCATTGTGAGGCGAGACTTGCATGCTGACGTTGTTGAATCTTCTGAAGGATGGACGGTTTCATTCTGGTCAGGACCTTGGCGCTGCCTTGGGAGTTAGTCGAAGTGCTGTATGGAAGCAGCTTCAGCACCTTGAGGCTGAGCTTGGGCTATCAATCCACAAAGTTCGGGGGCGTGGCTATCAGCTAGCTGCTCCGTTGATGTTGCTCGATTCTCTTAAAATGGCTGGAATGAAAGCAGTCTGGCCAACCACAGTCCTGGACTCTACCGACTCCACTAACGCTGAGGCGCTGCGCGCCATTGGCTTGGGGCAAGAGGCTCCATTTTTGGTGCTTGCCGAGAGGCAAACCTCCGGGCGTGGGCGCAGGGGTCGCAAGTGGGTTAGCCCGTTTGCCGAAAACCTTTATTTCAGTCTTGTTCTGCGGATTGATGGAGGTATGCGCCAGCTCGAGGGGCTCAGCCTCGTCGTTGGGCTGGCAGTCTTGCAAACCCTGCGAAAGCTGGGAGTGACTGGCGCCGGTTTGAAGTGGCCCAATGATGTTCTGGTTGGCAATAAGAAGATTGCCGGCATCCTGCTCGAACTGGTTGGAGATCCGGCGGATGTCTGTCACGTGGTTCTGGGCATAGGCGTTAACGTAAATATGCAGGTTGCAGAAGAGGTTGATCAGCAATGGACGTCCATGCGGCTTGAGACCGGTAAAAGCTGTGATCGCAATATTCTAGTGGCTGAGTTGGGCGAGCAATTGCTGGCATACATACAGCGCCAACAAATAGATGGTTTCTCGGCTCTTCAGGCTGAGTGGGAAGAAAATCATTTGTGGCAAGAGCGATCGGTGTCCTTGATTGCTGGTGTCAGTCAAATAGATGGAGTAGTGCTCGGAATTGATAATCAGGGTGCGCTGCGATTAAAGGTGAATGGCGTGGAAAAGGTCTTTAGTGGCGGCGAGCTCAGTCTGAGGTTGCGTGATGATTCTTGAGCTCGACTGCGGAAACAGCTTCATAAAATGGCGAGTGCTGAGTGGTGCTGAGGCTGTTGGGTTGGTCGCGGAGGGGGTGGTTGATTCGGACCTGGCGCTCTGCGAAAGCTTGCGCGATCTGAGTGGGCTGTCGCTAAGACGTTGTCGCATGGTGAGTGTTCGTACTGTTGCGGAGACTTGTGCCTTAATTGAGATGCTTGAGCGAGACTTCGGTGTTTCGGTTATCTGTGCGAAGCCTGCTCGTGAAATGTCAGGTGTTAGAAACGGTTACGAAGATTACGAGCGGCTAGGGCTGGATCGCTGGTTGGCCATGCTGGGTGCTTTCCATCTGGCTAAAGGCCCATGTCTCGTGCTGGACTTTGGTACAGCAGTGACGGCGGATTTTATCGCGATGGATGGGGATCATCTTGGTGGGTTCATTTGTCCTGGAATGCCGTTGATGCGCAACCAGTTGCGCACCCATACTCGAAAAATTCGCTATGACGATGTTGCCGCTGAGCGTGCGCTGACAAGCCAGGCGCCTGGGCGAAGTACTGTTGAGGCTGTAGAGCGTGGATGCTCATTGATGTTGAGGGGGTTCGTGCTTACCCAGTTGGAAATGGCGCGATCCTATTGGGGGGAGGGCTTCACTGTATTTATTACAGGTGGCGATGCGGATCTGGTTGCAGGTGTAGCGCCCGGGGCCAAGTTTGTTCCCGATCTTGTATTCGTCGGTTTAGCTGTGGCGTGTCCTTTGTCTTGAGGTATGTATGCGTTGGATGTTCCTGCTGCTTCTTGTTCTCAATATTTTCTACTACGTCTGGCACCAACAGGAAGCGCCATTGCGGGCAAAGGACGTAACGCCGTTGAGTTTGTACAAAGGTTCGCAGCAGGATATTCGTCTGCTGAGTGAAGGGGGAAGGGCCTCCAAGGAGAAGTCTGGTCCGCAAAGAACTGAAAGTCAGTGCCTGTATCTCGGTGGCTTTGCCCGTCAGGAGGTGGTTGCGGTGCTAGGCGAGCGTTTGGCTCAAATGGATATCAAGGCTCAGCCATCGCTTGAGGGTTCTCCTACGGCGGGTTTCTGGATGCGTATTGCACCTGAAAGCCAGCGTTTGCTGGGGGATGCGCAGTTGCAAAACCTTTCCAACGAATTCAATGAGTTAAAACATAAAATAATGCGGTGTGAGGGGGTTGCACCTGCTGAATAGTTTGAATAGAATGGCGCCCGCTCCGCAGTGAAGACCTTTCAAGGGTTGACGAAGTAGAGTGACGTCAAAGCAGCTAACCTCAGGTTTTTAAATGAGAAATTGCTTGACAAGGGTTTGGCATAGTATAGAATGCCGGCCTGATTAGGAGGGGTTCCCGAGCGGCCAAAGGGATCAGACTGTAAATCTGACGTCTACGACTTCGAAGGTTCGAATCCTTCTCCCTCCACCAGATTTGAGCGTGAGCTGCAAGCTCTGCGGGTATAGTTTAGTGGTAGAACCTCAGCCTTCCAAGCTGATGATGCGGGTTCGATTCCCGCTACCCGCTCCAAGTTTGCAGGTTGTGCAAAGTGTTACGCTCTTGTAGCTCAGTTGGTAGAGCACACCCTTGGTAAGGGTGAGGTCAGCGGTTCAAATCCGCTCAAGAGCTCCATATAACAAGGCAGATATGAAAATATCTGCCTTTGTTTTAATGGCTTTTGTTGTTTGCTTAATTTTTCTGATAGGGGTGATATCGATGGCTAAGGAAAAGTTTGATCGTTCCCTACCGCACGTCAACGTTGGGACCATCGGTCACGTTGACCACGGTAAAACCACTCTGACTGCTGCTCTGACTCGCGTTTGCTCCGAAGTTTTCGGTTCCGCAATCGTTGACTTCGACAAGATCGACAGCGCCCCGGAAGAAAAAGCTCGCGGTATCACCATTAACACCGCGCACGTTGAGTACAACTCGCTGATCCGTCACTACGCTCACGTTGACTGCCCAGGTCACGCTGACTATGTGAAGAACATGATCACCGGTGCTGCCCAGATGGACGGCGCAATCCTGGTTTGCTCGGCCGCTGATGGTCCGATGCCACAAACCCGTGAGCACATCCTGCTGTCCCGCCAGGTTGGCGTTCCGTACATCGTGGTCTTCCTGAACAAGGCTGACCTGGTAGACGACGCTGAGCTGCTGGAGCTGGTTGAGATGGAAGTTCGCGACCTGCTGTCCACTTATGACTTCCCAGGCGACGACACTCCGATCATCATCGGTTCGGCTCGTATGGCTCTGGAAGGTAAAGACGACAACGAAATGGGCACCACTGCCGTTCGTAAGCTGGTTGAGACTCTAGATACCTACATTCCGGATCCGGTTCGCGTAGTAGACAAGCCGTTCCTGATGCCGATCGAAGATGTATTCTCGATCTCGGGTCGGGGTACTGTTGTAACTGGCCGTATCGAGCGCGGTATCGTTCGAGTTCAGGATCCGCTGGAAATCGTTGGTCTGCGTGACACTACTGTCACCACCTGCACCGGTGTTGAAATGTTCCGTAAGCTGCTCGACGAAGGTCGTGCTGGTGAAAACTGCGGCGTGTTGCTGCGTGGCACCAAGCGGGACGACGTAGAGCGTGGCCAGGTTCTGGTTAAGCCGGGTTCGGTTAAGCCGCACACCAAGTTTGAAGCAGAAGTTTACGTTCTGAGCAAAGAAGAAGGCGGTCGTCACACTCCGTTCTTCAAAGGCTACCGTCCACAGTTCTACTTCCGGACCACTGACGTGACCGGTAACTGCGAACTGCCGGAAGGCGTTGAGATGGTAATGCCGGGCGACAACATCAAAATGGTTGTCACCCTGATCAAGACCATCGCAATGGAAGACGGTTTGCGTTTCGCCATCCGTGAGGGCGGTCGTACCGTCGGTGCTGGTGTCGTAGCTAAAATCATCGAATAAGCGGTTGTAATGTATTTTTCGGGCCGGCATAATGGTCGGCCTGATTTTGTTTTAGGTCAGTAGCTCAATTGGCAGAGCGACGGTCTCCAAAACCGTAGGTTGGGGGTTCGATTCCCTCCTGACCTGCCAGATTCACTCGGTGTGTCTGGCTTTCTTTTCACAGGATCTTCATAGATGACTCCTAAGGCTGAAGCACAAAGCTCTCGCTTCGATCTGCTCAAGTGGCTTGTAGTAGTCGCTTTGGTAGTTGTAGGCGTCGTTGGCAATCAGTATTACGCTGCTTCGCCGATCCTGTACCGTGTACTGGCTTTGCTTGTCATTGCTGCTGTAGCTGCCTTTGTAGGCCTGCAGACTGCGAAGGGCAAGTCTTTCTTTGTACTGGTTAAGGAAGCTCGTACCGAGATTCGTAAAGTCGTGTGGCCAACTCGCCAAGAAACCACGCAGACCACCCTAATTGTGGTGGCTGTTGTTCTGGTTATGGCGTTGCTGTTGTGGGGGCTTGATTCCCTGCTCGGTTGGCTTGTTTCCTTGATTGTCGGCTAAGGGTGTCCCGTGGCTAAGCGTTGGTACGTTGTGCATGCTTACTCGGGCTACGAGAAGCATGTCATGCGCTCGCTCGTTGAGCGAGTAAAGCTGGCTGGCATGGAAGATGGCTTCGGCGAAATTCTGGTTCCCACTGAAGAAGTGGTTGAAATGCGTAATGGCCAGAAGCGCAAAAGCGAACGTAAATTCTTTCCAGGCTATGTGCTGGTACAGATGGACATGAACGAGGGTACTTGGCACTTGGTCAAGGATACTCCTCGGGTGATGGGTTTTATCGGCGGTACTGCTGATAAACCTGCGCCGATTACTGATAAAGAAGCGGAAGCAATTCTGCGTCGCGTTGCTGATGGTAGCGACAAGCCTAAGCCGAAGACTCTCTTCGAGCCAGGTGAAACAGTACGAGTCAACGATGGGCCATTTGCTGATTTCAATGGTGTCGTTGAAGAAGTTAACTACGAAAAGAGCCGGATCCAGGTGGCGGTGCTCATTTTCGGTCGCTCTACCCCGGTAGAGTTGGAGTTCAGTCAGGTCGAAAAGGTCTAGCTGAGCAAGCATCCCAACCCCGCAGCCTTAGGCTGTGGGGTTTTGTCGTCACTGGGATATACGCGCAAGTAACCGGGGAGCCTTTCGAGGCGTTTGAACCCGTAATTGGAGTGCCTCATGGCCAAGAAAATTACCGCTTACATCAAGCTGCAAGTGAAGGCCGCTCAGGCTAACCCAAGCCCACCTGTTGGTCCTGCTCTGGGTCAGCACGGCGTGAACATCATGGAGTTCTGCAAGGCTTTCAACGCCCGTACTCAGGGTATTGAACCAGGTCTGCCGACTCCAGTGATCATCACTGTCTACAGCGACCGTAGCTTCACTTTCGAAACAAAATCCACCCCTGCTTCGGTATTGCTGAAGAAGGCGGCCGGTCTGACCAGCGGTTCCGCTCGTCCTAACACCGTTAAGGTTGGCACTGTTACCCGTGCTCAGCTGGAAGAAATCGCGAAAACCAAAAACGCGGATCTGACTGCAGCTGATATGGATGCAGCCGTGCGTACTATCGCCGGTTCTGCTCGTAGCATGGGCCTTAACGTGGAGGGTGTGTAATGGCTAAGCTGACCAAGCGTCAAAAGGCTATCGCCGGCAAAATCGAAGCAGGCAAGGCCTACAACATTGTAGACGCCGCTGCTCTGCTGGCTGAGCTGTCGACTGTCAAGTTCAGCGAGTCGTTCGACGTTGCTGTAAACCTGGGTGTAGACCCGCGTAAATCTGACCAGGTTGTTCGTAGCGCTACTGTGCTGCCACACGGCACTGGCAAGACCGTTCGCGTTGCTGTGTTCACCCAGGGTCCTGCTGCTGAGGCCGCTCTGGCTGCCGGCGCTGACCGTGTAGGTATGGACGACCTGGCTGCCGAAATGAAAGGCGGCGACCTGAACTATGACGTAGTGATCGCATCCCCGGATGCCATGCGCGTTGTAGGTCAGTTGGGTCAGATCCTTGGTCCACGTGGTCTGATGCCTAACCCTAAGGTTGGTACTGTAACTCCAGACGTAGCTACTGCGGTTAAGAACGCAAAAGCTGGTCAGGTTCGTTATCGCACTGACAAAAACGGCATCATTCACACTTCCGTTGGCAAGATGGGCTTCGACGCCGTCAAGCTGAAGGAAAACGTTGAAGCCCTGATCGCTGATCTGAAGCGTATCAAGCCAGCTTCTTCGAAAGGTATCTACGTCAAGCGCGTTACCCTGAGCACCACCATGGGCCCAGGTCTGATCATTGATCAGAGCTCGCTGGACGCGTAAGACAAAAATTGGCGCGGTTATTCGCGCCAGTTGAAAGATTGGGGTCCCTGCCTGGCGGGGGCTATCCAAGACCGTAGGCGACGCAAGTCTTAAACCATAAGCCTACGCAGATGGTGCTCCCGGTTCCTTACCGAATCAGACACCAAAACGACATTCGGTTTCGATCGAATGAAACGGTAACAAGCAGGAGTTAAACCCGTGGCAATTAATCTCGAAGACAAGAAGGCCATCGTCGCTGAAGTCAACGAGGCTGCCAAAGTCGCTCTGTCCGCTGTCGTGGTTGATGCACGTGGCGTAACAGTAGGCGCAATGACCGGACTCCGTAAAGAGGCTCGTGAAGCTGGCGTTTACGTACGTGTTGTACGTAACACCTTGCTCAAGCGCGCTGTTGCTGACACTGAATACAGTGTTCTCAACGACGTGTTCACCGGCCCGACCTTGATTGCATTCTCCAACGAACATCCTGGCGCTGCTGCCCGTTTGTTCAAGGAATTTGCCAAAGGTCAGGATAAGTTCGAGATCAAGGCAGCTGCGTTCGAGGGCAAGTTCCTCGCAGCTAATCAGATCGACGTGCTGGCAAGCCTGCCGACCCGTGACGAAGCAATTTCTCAGCTGATGAGCGTGATTCAAGGCGCTACCAGCAAATTGGCTCGTACTCTGGCGGCACTTCGCGACCAGAAAGAAGCAGCTGCAGCTTAAGGCTCAGCGTTTCAACTCTCGCGTATTTTTGTTTATTTCGATGGCCTGCAGGCTGTCCCCCAATTCAGGAAATAAGTCATGTCTCTGACTAACGAACAAATCATCGACGCAATCGGCGAAAAATCGGTTCTGGAAATCGTTGAGCTGATCAAGGCAATGGAAGAGAAGTTCGGCGTATCCGCTGCCGCTGCTTCTGCTGGTCCAGCTGCTGCTGCCGCTGTTGTTGAAGAGCAAACCGAGTTCAACGTTGTTCTGCTGGAAGCTGGCGAGAAGAAAGTAAACGCCATTAAAGCAGTTCGCGAGCTGACCGGTCTTGGCCTGAAAGAAGCCAAAGAGAAAGTAGACGGCGCTCCTCAGGTTGTTCTGGAAGGCGTTTCGAAAGAAGCTGCTGAAGACGCCAAGAAGAAGCTGGAAGAAGCAGGCGCTAAAGTCGAGCTGAAGTAAGCATCGACTTTGCTCCTCCAGCCCGAGCGTCAAGCGACAGGCTGATGGCTGGTGGCTCTTGCCACCGGCCTTTTTCCGTTATTGGCAGCCGACTGGGTCGGTGCTGATAACGTGCTGTAACCACCCGATGTGGTGGAGCAAACCATGGGGTTTGCACGATTTTCTGGCTGCTCCCGTCGGGAGGGGCCAAACAAGCAGGTGACCAAGCTGGGGAACGCTGATGGCTTACTCATATACTGAGAAAAAACGTATCCGCAAGGACTTTAGCAAGTTGCCGGACGTCATGGATGTGCCTTACCTCCTGGCCATCCAGCTGGATTCGTATCGTGAATTCTTGCAAGCGGGAGCGACTAAAGATCAGTTCCGCGACGTGGGCCTGCATGCGGCCTTCAAATCCGTTTTCCCGATCATCAGCTACTCCGGCAATGCTGCGCTGGAGTACGTCGGTTATCGCCTGGGCGAGCCGGCATTTGATGTCAAAGAATGCGTATTGCGCGGTGTAACTTTCGCCGTACCTTTGCGGGTAAAAGTGCGCCTGATCATTTTCGACAAAGAATCGTCGAACAAAGCGATCAAGGACATCAAAGAGCAAGAAGTCTACATGGGTGAAATCCCCCTGATGACTGAGAACGGTACCTTCGTAATCAACGGTACCGAGCGTGTAATCGTTTCCCAGCTGCACCGTTCCCCGGGCGTGTTCTTCGATCACGACCGCGGCAAGACGCATAGCTCCGGCAAACTGCTGTACTCCGCGCGTATCATTCCTTACCGCGGTTCGTGGTTGGACTTCGAGTTCGATCCGAAAGACTGCGTATTCGTGCGTATCGACCGTCGTCGCAAGCTGCCGGCATCGGTACTGCTGCGCGCGCTCGGTTATACCACCGAAGAAGTACTGGACGCGTTCTACACCACCAACGTATTCCACCTGAGCGGCGAAACCCTCAGCCTGGAACTGATTGCATCGCGTCTGCGTGGTGAAATTGCCGTTCTGGATATCCAGGATGAAAAAGGCAAGGTCATCGTTGAAGCGGGCCGTCGTATTACTGCGCGCCACATCAACCAGATCGAAAAAGCCGGTATCAAGACGCTGGAAGTGCCTCTGGACTACGTCCTCGGTCGCACCACCGCCAAGGTCATCGTGCATCCGGCCACCGGCGAAATCCTGGCTGAGTGCAACACCGAGCTGAACGTTGAGATCCTCGGCAAAATCGCCAAGGCTCAGGTTGTTCGCATCGAGACCCTGTACACCAACGACATCGACTGCGGTCCGTTCGTTTCTGACACGCTGAAGATCGACTCCACCAGCAACCAATTGGAAGCGCTGGTCGAGATCTATCGCATGATGCGTCCAGGCGAGCCGCCAACCAAAGACGCAGCCGAAACCCTGTTCAACAACCTGTTCTTCAGCCCTGAGCGTTATGACCTGTCTGCGGTCGGCCGGATGAAGTTCAACCGTCGTATCGGTCGTACCGAAATCGAAGGTTCGGGCGTGTTGTGCAAGGAAGACATCGTCGCGGTACTGAAGACTCTGGTCGACATCCGTAACGGTAAAGGCATCGTCGATGACATCGACCACCTGGGTAACCGTCGTGTTCGCTGCGTAGGCGAAATGGCCGAGAACCAGTTCCGCGTTGGCCTGGTACGTGTTGAGCGTGCGGTCAAAGAGCGTCTGTCGATGGCTGAAAGCGAAGGCCTGATGCCGCAAGACCTGATCAACGCCAAGCCAGTGGCTGCGGCGGTGAAAGAGTTCTTCGGTTCCAGCCAGCTGTCTCAGTTCATGGACCAGAACAACCCGCTGTCCGAGATCACCCACAAGCGTCGTGTATCTGCACTCGGCCCTGGCGGTCTGACTCGTGAGCGCGCAGGCTTTGAGGTTCGTGACGTACACCCGACGCACTACGGTCGTGTTTGCCCGATCGAAACGCCGGAAGGTCCGAACATTGGTCTGATCAACTCCTTGGCCGCCTATGCGCGCACCAACCAGTACGGCTTCCTGGAAAGCCCGTACCGCGTGGTGAAAGACGCATTGGTTACCGACGAGATCGTGTTCCTGTCCGCCATCGAAGAAGCTGATCACGTGATCGCTCAGGCTTCGGCCGCGATGAACGACAAGAAAATGCTGATCGACGAGCTGGTAGCTGTTCGTCACTTGAACGAATTCACCGTCAAGGCGCCTGAAGAAGTCACCTTGATGGACGTTTCGCCGAAGCAGGTAGTTTCGGTTGCAGCGTCGCTGATCCCGTTCCTCGAGCACGATGACGCCAACCGTGCGTTGATGGGTTCGAACATGCAGCGTCAGGCTGTACCAACTCTGCGCGCTGACAAGCCGCTGGTCGGTACCGGCATGGAGCGTAACGTAGCTCGTGACTCCGGCGTTTGCGTCGTGGCTCGTCGTGGCGGCGTGATCGACTCCGTTGATGCCAGCCGTATCGTGGTTCGTGTTGCTGATGACGAAGTTGAAACCGGCGAAGCTGGTGTCGACATCTACAACCTGACCAAGTACACCCGCTCCAACCAGAACACCTGCATCAACCAGCGTCCGCTGGTGCGTAAAGGTGATCGGGTTCAGCGTAGCGACATCATGGCTGATGGTCCGTCCACCGATATGGGTGAGCTGGCACTGGGTCAGAACATGCGCATCGCGTTCATGGCCTGGAACGGTTACAACTTCGAAGACTCCATCTGCCTGTCGGAACGAGTTGTTCAAGAAGATCGCTTCACCACGATCCACATTCAGGAACTGACCTGTGTGGCGCGTGACACCAAGCTTGGGCCAGAAGAAATCACTGCGGACATCCCTAACGTGGGTGAAGCTGCACTGAACAAACTGGACGAAGCCGGTATCGTTTACGTAGGTGCTGAAGTTGGCGCAGGCGACATTCTGGTAGGTAAGGTCACTCCGAAAGGCGAGACCCAACTGACTCCGGAAGAAAAACTGCTGCGTGCAATCTTCGGTGAAAAAGCCAGCGACGTTAAAGACACCTCCCTGCGTGTACCTACCGGTACTAAAGGTACTGTCATCGATGTTCAAGTCTTCACCCGTGACGGCGTTGAGCGTGATGCTCGTGCTCTGTCGATCGAGAAGACTCAGCTGGACGAGATCCGCAAGGATCTGAACGAAGAGTTCCGTATCGTTGAAGGCGCGACTTTCGAACGTCTGCGTTCCGCTCTGGTAGGCCACAAGGCTGAAGGCGGCGCAGGTCTGAAGAAAGGTCAGGACATCACCGACGAAGTGCTCGACGGTCTTGAGCATGGCCAGTGGTTCAAGCTGCGCATGGCTGAAGATGCTCTGAACGAGCAGCTCGAGAAGGCTCAGGCCTACATCGTTGATCGTCGCCGTCTGCTGGACGACAAGTTCGAAGATAAGAAGCGCAAACTGCAGCAGGGCGATGACCTGGCTCCAGGTGTGCTGAAAATCGTCAAGGTTTACCTGGCAATCCGTCGTCGCATCCAGCCGGGCGACAAGATGGCCGGTCGTCACGGTAACAAAGGTGTGGTCTCCGTGATCATGCCGGTTGAAGACATGCCGCACGATGCCAATGGCACCCCGGTCGACGTCGTCCTCAACCCACTGGGCGTACCTTCGCGTATGAACGTTGGTCAGATCCTCGAAACCCACCTGGGCCTCGCGGCCAAAGGTCTGGGCGAGAAGATCAACCGTATGATCGAAGAGCAGCGTAAAGTCGCAGAACTGCGTACTTTCCTGGACGAGATCTACAACCAGATCGGCGGTCGTAACGAAGATCTGGACAGCTTCTCCGATCAGGAAATCCTGGATCTGGCGAAGAACCTGCGTGGCGGTGTTCCAATGGCCACCCCAGTGTTCGACGGCGCCAAGGAAAGCGAAATCAAGGCCATGCTGAAACTGGCAGACCTGCCGGAAAGCGGCCAGATGCAGCTGACTGACGGCCGTACCGGCAACAAGTTCGAGCGTCCAGTTACCGTTGGCTACATGTACATGCTGAAGCTGAACCACTTGGTAGACGACAAGATGCACGCTCGTTCTACCGGTTCGTACAGCCTGGTTACCCAGCAGCCGCTGGGTGGTAAGGCACAGTTCGGTGGTCAGCGTTTCGGGGAGATGGAGGTCTGGGCACTGGAAGCTTACGGTGCCGCTTACACTCTGCAAGAAATGCTCACAGTGAAGTCGGACGATGTGAACGGCCGTACCAAGATGTACAAAAACATCGTGGATGGCGATCACCGTATGGAGCCGGGCATGCCCGAGTCCTTCAACGTGTTGATCAAGGAAATTCGTTCCCTCGGCATCGATATCGATCTGGAAACCGAATAACACGTGACGCGAATCGAGAGCGGGGCAGGATTGCCCGCTCTCTGCTCCGCCAGGAGGAAAGGCCTTGAAAGACCTACTGAATTTGCTGAAAAACCAGGGTCAAGTCGAAGAGTTCGACGCCATCCGTATTGGATTGGCCTCGCCTGAGATGATCCGCTCATGGTCGTTCGGCGAAGTTAAAAAGCCGGAAACCATCAACTACCGTACGTTCAAACCTGAGCGTGACGGTCTGTTCTGCGCCAAGATCTTTGGCCCGGTAAAGGATTACGAGTGCCTGTGCGGTAAGTACAAGCGCTTGAAGCACCGTGGTGTGATCTGCGAGAAGTGCGGCGTTGAAGTTGCACTGGCCAAGGTTCGTCGTGAGCGCATGGCGCACATCGAACTGGCTTCGCCGGTTGCCCACATCTGGTTCCTGAAATCGCTGCCGTCGCGTATCGGTTTGCTGATGGACATGACCCTGCGTGATATCGAACGTGTTCTCTACTTCGAGAGCTATGTCGTTATCGATCCGGGCATGACCACCCTTGAAAAAGGCCAGCTGCTGAACGACGAGCAGTATTTCGAAGCGCTGGAAGAGTTCGGTGACGATTTCGATGCCCGCATGGGTGCCGAGGCTGTCCGCGAACTGCTGCACGCTATCGACCTGGAGCACGAGATTGGCCGTCTGCGTGAAGAAATTCCGCAAACCAACTCCGAAACCAAGATCAAGAAGCTGTCCAAGCGTCTGAAGTTGATGGAAGCCTTCCAGGGTTCCGGCAACCTTCCAGAATGGATGGTGCTGACCGTTCTTCCGGTTCTGCCGCCAGATCTGCGTCCACTGGTTCCGCTGGATGGTGGTCGTTTCGCGACTTCCGACCTCAACGATCTGTATCGTCGAGTGATCAACCGTAACAACCGCTTGAAGCGTCTGCTCGATCTGTCCGCACCGGACATCATCGTGCGTAACGAAAAGCGTATGTTGCAGGAAGCTGTCGATGCACTGCTCGACAACGGTCGTCGTGGCCGCGCTATCACCGGTTCGAACAAGCGTCCTCTGAAATCCCTGGCTGACATGATCAAGGGTAAGCAAGGCCGTTTCCGTCAGAACTTGCTCGGTAAGCGTGTTGACTACTCCGGTCGTTCGGTAATTACCGTAGGCCCGACCCTGCGTCTGCACCAGTGCGGTCTGCCGAAGAAGATGGCTCTCGAGCTGTTCAAACCGTTCATTTTCGGCAAGCTTGAAATGCGGGGTCTCGCGACCACCATCAAAGCGGCCAAGAAGATGGTCGAGCGCGAACTGCCAGAGGTTTGGGACGTTCTCGCTGAAGTGATCCGTGAACACCCGGTTCTCCTCAACCGTGCACCGACCCTTCACCGTCTGGGTATCCAGGCGTTTGAACCGGTACTGATCGAAGGTAAGGCTATTCAGCTGCACCCTCTGGTCTGCGCCGCGTACAACGCCGACTTCGACGGCGACCAAATGGCCGTGCACGTACCGCTGACACTGGAAGCTCAGTTGGAAGCGCGTGCGTTGATGATGTCGACCAACAACATTCTGTCGCCAGCCAACGGTGAGCCAATCATCGTTCCGTCGCAGGACGTTGTATTGGGTCTGTACTACATGACTCGCGAAGCGATCAACGCCAAGGGCGAAGGTCGTGTGTTTGCGGATCTGCAGGAAGTTGACCGTGTGTTCCGTGCTGGCGAAGCCGCACTGCACGCCAAGGTTAAAGTACGTATCAACGAAACCGTCAACGACCGTGACGGCAACAGTGTGAGCGGTACCCGTATCGTCGACACTACTGTCGGCCGTGCGCTGCTGTTCCAGGTTGTGCCGAAAGGGTTGTCTTACGACGTCGTCAACTTGCCGATGAAGAAAAAGGCGATCTCCAAGCTGATCAACCAGTGCTACCGCGTGGTTGGTTTGAAAGAGACCGTGATCTTCGCTGACCAGTTGATGTACACCGGTTTCGCTTACTCGACCATCTCCGGCGTTTCCATCGGTGTTAACGACTTCGTTATCCCGGATGAAAAAGCCCGCATCATCGGTGCTGCCACCGACGAAGTGAAAGAGATCGAGAGCCAGTACGCCTCCGGCCTGGTAACCCAGGGCGAGAAGTACAACAAAGTGATCGACCTTTGGTCGAAAGCGAACGACGAAGTCTCGAAGGCGATGATGGCCAACCTCTCGAAAGAGAAAGTCATCGACCGACATGGCGTCGAAGTCGACCAGGAATCTTTCAACTCGATGTACATGATGGCTGACTCGGGTGCGCGGGGTTCCGCAGCACAGATTCGTCAGCTGGCCGGTATGCGTGGTCTGATGGCCAAGCCGGACGGTTCCATCATTGAAACGCCGATTACTGCGAACTTCCGTGAAGGTTTGAGCGTACTTCAGTACTTCATCTCTACTCACGGTGCTCGTAAAGGTCTGGCGGATACCGCGTTGAAAACTGCGAACTCCGGTTACCTGACTCGTCGTCTGGTAGACGTGGCGCAGGATCTGGTTGTAACCGAGATCGATTGCGGCACCGAACACGGTCTGTTGATGACTCCGCACATTGAAGGCGGTGACGTTGTAGAGCCGTTGGGTGAGCGCGTATTGGGTCGTGTTATTGCCCGTGACGTATTCAAGCCAGGTACCGAGGACGTTATCGTTCCTGCCGGCACTCTGGTAGATGAGAAGTGGGTCGAGTTCATCGAGCTGAACAGCATCGACGAAGTGATCGTGCGTTCGCCGATCAGCTGCGAAACCCGCTATGGCATTTGTGCCAAGTGCTACGGCCGTGATCTGGCTCGTGGTCACCAGGTGAACATCGGTGAAGCGGTCGGCGTTATCGCTGCCCAGTCCATCGGTGAGCCGGGTACCCAGCTGACGATGCGTACGTTCCACATCGGTGGTGCGGCAAGCCGTACTTCCGCAGCCGACAGCGTTCAGGTGAAGAATGGCGGTACCGTCCGTCTGCACAACCTGAAGCACGTTGAGCGAGTGGATGGTCACTTGGTTGCTGTGTCCCGTTCTGGTGAGCTGGCAATCGCTGATGACTTCGGTCGTGAGCGTGAGCGTTACAAGCTGCCATACGGTGCTGTGATTTCGGTTAAAGAGGGTGACAAGGTCGACGCTGGCGCAATCGTGGCCAAGTGGGATCCGCACACTCACCCAATCGTTACCGAAATGAAAGGTACCGTGACCTACGTGGGCATGGAAGAAGGCATCACGATCAAGCGTCAGACTGACGAATTGACCGGTATGACCAACATTGAAGTACTCGACGCGAAAGATCGTCCAGCTGCCGGCAAAGAAATTCGCCCAGCAGTGAAGATGGTCGACGACAACGGCAAGGATCTGTTGCTGCCAGGCACTGACGTTATCGCTCAGTACTTCCTGCCAGCCAACGCCCTGGTCGGTGTTGCGGATGGTGCGAAGATTGCGATCGGTGATGTTATCGCTCGTATCCCGCAAGAAACTTCGAAAACTCGAGATATCACCGGTGGTCTGCCGCGTGTTGCCGACTTGTTCGAAGCTCGTCGTCCGAAAGAAGCGTCGATCCTCGCTGAAGTCAGCGGCACCATCGCGTTCGGTAAAGAGACCAAAGGCAAGCGTCGTCTGGTTATTACCCCGAACGATGGTACTGATCCGTACGAAGAGCTGATTCCGAAGTGGCGTCACCTGAACGTGTTCGAAGGCGAACAGGTAAACCGCGGCGAAGTTATCTCCGACGGTCCTAGCGATCCGCATGACATCCTGCGTCTGCTGGGTGTGAGCGCGCTGGCCAAGTACATTGTTAACGAGATCCAGGACGTTTACCGTCTGCAAGGCGTGAAGATCAACGACAAGCACATCGAGACCATTCTGCGTCAGATGCTGCGTAAGGTTGAGATCGCTGAATCCGGCGATTCGACTTTCATCAAGGGCGACCAGATGGAATTGACTCACGTACTGGTAGAGAACGAGCGTCTGGGCGCGGAAGACAAATTTGTCTCCAAGTTCACTCGCGTTCTGCTGGGTATCACCAAGGCGTCGTTGTCGACCGAATCGTTCATCTCGGCGGCTTCCTTCCAGGAAACCACCCGCGTACTGACCGAAGCGGCCGTTACCGGCAAGCGCGATTACCTGCGCGGCCTGAAAGAAAACGTAGTCGTGGGTCGTCTGATCCCGGCCGGTACCGGTCTGGCATATCACAGCGAGCGCAAGCGTCGTCGTGAAGCAGACAAGCCGTTGCGCGTAAGCGCCAGTGAAGTGGAAGCTGCACTGACCGAAGCGCTGAACTCGAGCGGTAACTGAGTTCTGCGACATATGAGCGTAAGGCCCTGATCGCACCGTTCATCGAATCGAGACAATTTGTCGAGGTTCGATGAGTGGGGAGGTCGGGGCCTTGCCTTGACTGGGGACAAGATCCTCTTTAGACTCTTGTACCCCTAAATTTGGCGGGAATTCGTTCCTGCCATTTTGCTTTTCTTGCAAGACAATAGCGTCGCAAGACAACAGTGGAGCTAGTAGATGGCAACTATCAACCAGCTGGTACGTCAGCCGCGTAAGCGTATCGTCGAGAAATCCGACGTGCCTGCGCTGCAGAACTGCCCGCAACGTCGTGGCGTATGCACCCGTGTGTATACCACCACGCCGAAAAAACCTAACTCGGCACTGCGTAAAGTATGCCGTGTGCGTCTGACCAACGGTTTCGAGGTTTCCTCGTACATCGGCGGTGAAGGCCACAACCTGCAAGAGCACAGCGTCGTACTGATTCGTGGCGGCCGTGTAAAAGACTTGCCAGGTGTTCGTTACCACACCGTTCGCGGTTCTTTGGATACTTCCGGCGTTAAAGGTCGTAACCAGGGTCGTTCGAAGTACGGTACCAAGCGTCCGAAGTAATCGGTCGTTTTGCAGATTTTTATTTTATTGAGTCGATAAGAGTAAGGTCGGGCACGCATCCTTTGGATCTGTCCCGAGCTAACCTGAAGACCGCTTGAGGGCTTATCATGCCAAGACGTCGCGTAGCAGCAAAGCGTGAGATTCTGGACGATCCGAAATACGGAAGCCAGATCCTCGCCAAATTCATGAACCACGTTATGGAAAGCGGCAAGAAAGCCGTTGCCGAGCGTATCGTTTATGGTGCCCTGGAAACCGTTGCAACCCGTAAGGCTGGCACCGATCCCCTGGAACTCTTCGAAAAAGCACTCGACGCCATCGCTCCGCTGGTCGAAGTGAAGTCGCGCCGCGTTGGTGGTGCTACTTACCAGGTTCCGGTCGAGGTTCGTCCTTCCCGTCGTAACGCTCTGGCAATGCGCTGGTTGGTAGACTTCGCGCGCAAGCGTGGCGAGAAGTCTATGGCTCTGCGTTTGGCTGGCGAGCTGCTGGATGCTGCTGAAGGTAAAGGTGCTGCTGTTAAGAAGCGTGAAGACGTGCACCGTATGGCAGAAGCCAACAAAGCTTTCTCGCACTACCGCTTCTAATTTTAGCTTCACTAATTTTGCGAGGGCTTTATGGCTCGTACTACTCCGATTAGTCGCTACCGTAACATCGGTATCGTCGCTCACGTGGATGCTGGTAAAACCACCACCACCGAGCGCGTCCTTTTTTACACTGGCAAAAGTCACAAAATGGGCGAGGTGCATGACGGCGCCGCGACCACAGACTGGATGGTTCAGGAGCAGGAGCGTGGTATTACCATTACTTCTGCTGCCATTACCGCCTTCTGGAAAGGTTCTGCTAAGCAGTACAAAGACGAGCACCGCTTCAACGTAATCGATACCCCGGGCCACGTAGACTTCACCATTGAAGTTGAACGTTCCCTGCGCGTACTCGACGGCGCTGTCGTTGTGTTCTGCGGTACTTCGGGTGTTGAGCCTCAGTCGGAAACCGTATGGCGTCAAGCCAACAAATACGGTGTTCCACGTCTTGTTTACGTAAACAAGATGGACCGTGCTGGTGCGAACTTCCTGCGCGTGATCGAACAGATCAAAAAGCGTCTGGGTCACACTCCGGTGCCGATCCAGTTGGCTATCGGTTCGGAAGACAACTTCCAGGGTCAGATTGATCTGATCAACATGGAAGCTGTGTACTGGAATGATGCTGATAAAGGTATGGTTCCTGTTCGTAAGCCTGTTCCTGAAGATATGCAGGAATTGGCTGCCGAATGGCGCGACAACATGGTTCAGGCTGCTGCCGAAGCCAACGAAGAGCTGATGAACAAGTACCTGGAAGGCGAAGAGCTGACGATCGAAGAGATCAAAGCTGCTTTGCGTCAGCGTACTATCGCCGGCGAAATCGTTCTGGCCGTTTGCGGTTCTTCCTTCAAGAACAAGGGTGTTCCCCTGGTTCTCGACGCCGTTATCGACTTCCTGCCTGCGCCAACCGATATTCCTGCTATCAAGGGTACTGACCCGGATAACGAGGAAATCGAGCTGGAGCGTCACGCAGACGATGCGGAGCCGTTCTCGGCTTTGGCGTTCAAGATCGCTACCGACCCATTCGTGGGTACTTTGACCTTCGTCCGCGTTTACTCGGGCGTGTTGAACTCCGGCGACGGCGTGATCAACTCGGTTAAGGGCAAGAAAGAGCGCGTGGGCCGTATGGTGCAAATGCACGCAAACGCCCGTGAAGAGATCAAGGAAGTGCGCGCTGGTGACATCGCGGCCCTGATCGGCATGAAGGACGTCACCACTGGTGAAACCCTCTGCAACGCTGACAAGCCAATCATTCTGGTTCGTATGGACTTCCCGGAGCCGGTTATTTCGGTTGCCGTAGAGCCTAAGACCAAGGATGACCAGGAAAAAATGGGTATCGCTCTGGGCAAACTTGCTCAGGAAGACCCTTCTTTCCGCGTTAAGACTGATGAAGAGACTGGTCAAACGATCATCTCCGGCATGGGCGAGCTGCACCTGGACATCCTGGTTGACCGGATGCGCCGTGAGTTCAACGTCGAAGCCAACATCGGCAAGCCTCAGGTTTCCTATCGTGAGCGCATCACGAAGAACTGCGAAATCGAAGGCAAGTTCGTTCGCCAGTCCGGCGGTCGTGGCCAGTTCGGTCACTGCTGGATTCGTTTTGCTCCTGCTGACGAAGGTCAGGAAGGTCTGCAATTCGTGAACGAAGTAGTAGGTGGTGTGGTTCCTAAGGAATACATCCCGGCTATCCAGAAGGGTATCGAAGAGCAGATGAAGAACGGCGTTGTTGCCGGCTATCCGCTGATCGGCCTGAAGGCTACCGTGTTCGATGGTTCTTACCACGACGTCGACTCCAACGAGATGGCGTTTAAAGTGGCTGCTTCCATGGCGACCAAGCAACTGGCCCAGAAGGGTGGTGGTGAGTTGCTCGAGCCGATCATGGCTGTAGAGGTTGTTACGCCTGAAGACTATATGGGTGATGTGATGGGCGACCTTAACCGTCGTCGCGGCATGATCCAGGGTATGGAAGACACGGTCTCCGGCAAAGTAATTCGTGCCGAAGTTCCGCTGGGTGAAATGTTCGGTTATGCGACCGACGTTCGTTCCATGTCCCAGGGTCGCGCAAGCTACTCTATGGAATTCAAAAAATACGATACAGCCCCGTCGCACATCGTCGAGTCTGTTACCAAAAAACAAGGCTGATTCAGCCCCTTTAGGCTAGGAGTTAATTGTCGTGGCTAAAGAAAAATTTGATCGTTCCCTACCGCACGTCAACGTTGGCACCATTGGTCACGTTGACCACGGTAAAACCACTCTGACTGCTGCTCTGACTCGCGTTTGCTCCGAAGTTTTCGGTTCCGCAATCGTTGACTTCGACAAGATCGACAGCGCACCAGAAGAAAAAGCTCGTGGTATCACCATCAACACCGCGCACGTTGAATACAACTCGCTGATCCGTCACTACGCTCACGTTGACTGCCCAGGTCACGCTGACTATGTGAAGAACATGATCACTGGTGCTGCTCAGATGGACGGCGCAATCCTGGTTTGCTCGGCCGCTGATGGTCCGATGCCACAAACCCGTGAGCACATCCTGCTGTCCCGCCAGGTTGGCGTTCCGTACATCGTGGTCTTCCTGAACAAGGCTGACCTGGTAGACGACGCTGAGCTGCTGGAACTGGTTGAGATGGAAGTTCGCGACCTGCTGTCCACCTATGACTTCCCAGGCGACGACACTCCGATCATCATCGGTTCGGCTCGTATGGCTCTGGAAGGCAAAGACGACAACGAAATGGGCACCTCTGCCGTTCGTAAGCTGGTTGAGACTCTGGACAGCTACATTCCGGATCCAGTTCGCGTAATCGACAAGCCGTTCCTGATGCCAATCGAAGACGTATTCTCGATCTCGGGTCGCGGTACTGTTGTAACTGGCCGTATCGAGCGCGGTATCGTTCGCGTTCAGGATCCACTGGAAATCGTTGGTCTGCGTGACACTACTGTCACCACCTGCACCGGTGTTGAAATGTTCCGTAAGCTGCTCGACGAAGGTCGTGCTGGCGAGAACTGCGGCGTGCTGCTGCGCGGCACCAAGCGTGACGACGTAGAGCGTGGCCAGGTTCTGGTTAAGCCGGGTTCGGTTAAGCCGCACACTACCTTCGAAGCTGAAGTGTACGTGTTGAGCAAAGAAGAAGGCGGTCGTCACACTCCGTTCTTCAAAGGCTACCGTCCACAGTTCTACTTCCGGACCACTGACGTGACCGGTAACTGCGAACTGCCGGAAGGCGTTGAAATGGTAATGCCGGGCGACAACATCAAAATGGTTGTCACCCTGATCAAGACCATCGCAATGGAAGACGGTCTGCGTTTCGCTATCCGTGAAGGCGGTCGTACCGTCGGCGCTGGCGTCGTAGCCAAAATCATCGCCTAACTCTTTTGAGTTAAATGATGAATTGAAGAAAGCCTCCGCTTAGCGGGGGCTTTTTTATTGGGTTGACACCAATCTGGGGCGTCTATAGAATTGCGCCTCCTTTTAACGGGCGTATTGCGCTCGGTGGGAATAGCAGCCGGAGTCTGAAATCCAATGCAAAATCAGCAAATCCGTATCAGGTTGAAGGCTTTTGACCATCGCCTGATCGACCAATCCACCCAGGAAATCGTGGAAACCGCGAAACGTACTGGTGCTCAAGTGCGTGGTCCAATTCCACTGCCTACCCGTAAAGAGCGGTTCACCGTTCTGGTCTCCCCGCACGTCAACAAAGACGCGCGTGACCAGTACGAGATCCGTACTCATAAGCGCGTACTGGACATCGTCCAGCCAACGGATAAAACCGTTGATGCACTTATGAAGCTTGATCTTGCGGCCGGTGTGGAAGTGCAGATCAGCCTCGGCTAAGACTCGGTCTTAGTCGTGTAACGCTCTGAAATGGGCGGCCATAGCGGGTGAAAGCCCCGTACACTCATGAGGTTTACAACATGACTATTGGTGTAGTCGGTCGTAAATGCGGTATGACCCGTATTTTCACCGAAGAAGGTGTCTCCATTCCGGTCACGGTCATTGAGATCGAGCCGAATCGCGTCACCCAGTTCAAAACTGAAGAGACCGATGGCTATCGTGCAGTGCAAGTCACTGTAGGCGAGCGTCGTGCTTCGCGTGTTACAGCTGCTCAGGCTGGCCACTTCGCTAAGGCGAACGTTGCCGCTGGTCGCACTGTCATGGAGTTCCGTCTTGAAGAAGGCGACTACCAGGCTGGCGATCTGATCAACGCTGAAATCTTCGCCGCTGGCCAACTGGTTGATGTAACCGGTCAGTCCAAGGGTAAGGGTTTCCAGGGTACGATCAAGCGTTGGAATTTCCGCGGGCAAGATAACACCCACGGTAACTCCGTATCCCACCGCGTCCCAGGCTCTATCGGCCAGTGCCAGACTCCTGGTCGTGTATTCAAGGGCAAAAAAATGTCCGGTCATATGGGCGCTGAGCGCGTGACCGTGCAGTCCCTGGAAGTAGTGCGCGTGGACGCTGAACGCAATCTGTTGTTGGTCAAGGGCGCTGTTCCTGGCGCTACTGGCGGCAACCTGGTTGTACGTCCAGCAGCCAAGGCTCGCGGTTAAGGGGAAGCTGACATGCAATTAAATGTAAATGACGCTCAAGCGATCGAAGTTTCCGAACTGACATTTGGCGGCGAATTCAACGAGACGCTGGTTCACCAAGCAGTCGTGGCCTACATGGCCGGCGGCCGTCAAGGTAGCAAGCAGCAAAAGACCCGTTCCGACGTTCGTGGTGGCGGTAAGCGCCCATGGCGTCAGAAAGGTACTGGCCGTGCTCGTGCCGGTACTATCCGTAGCCCAATCTGGCGTGGCGGCGGTACCACTTTCGCAGCTCGTCCGCAGGATCACTCCCAGAAGCTGAACAAGAAGATGTACCGCGCAGCAATGCGTTCCATCCTTGCTGAGCTGGTGCGTACTGATCGTCTGGTCGTGGTTCAGGATTTCGCTGTTGAAACTCCGAAAACCAAAGATCTGCTGGGCAAGCTGAACAACATGAGCCTGACCGATGTTCTCATCGTGTCGGACGCTGTTGATCAGAACCTGTACCTGGCTGCTCGTAACCTGCCGCACGTAGATGTACGTGACGTTCAAGGTTCCGATCCAGTTAGTCTGATCGCATACGACAAGGTGTTGATCACCGTGTCGGCCGTGAAGAAATTCGAGGAGCTGCTGGGATGAACCAGGAACGCGTATTTAAAGTTCTGCTTGGCCCGCACGTTTCCGAAAAGGCTACGGTTCTGGCTGACAAGAAGGGCCAGTTCGTTTTCAAGGTTGCAACTGACGCAACCAAGCTGGAAATCAAGAAGGCCGTCGAAAGCCTGTTCAGCGTGAAAGTTGAGCGTGTTACTACCCTGAACGTTTTGGGTAAGAGCAAGCGCACGGCTCGCGGTCTGGGCAAGCGTAATGACTGGAAGAAGGCAGTTATCTCCCTTCAGCCAGGCCAAGATCTCGATTTCAGCAGCAGTGCTGAGTAAGGAAGGGGTGCATCATGGCAATCGTTAAATGCAAACCGACTTCCCCTGGCCGCCGTTTTGTGGTCAAGGTGGTCAACCAGGAGCTGCATAAAGGCGCTCCTCACGCACCGCTGCTCGAGAAAAAATCGAAGACTGGTGGTCGTAACAACAATGGCCGTATTACTACCCGTCACATAGGTGGTGGTCATAAGCAGCATTATCGTATGGTCGACTTCCGTCGCAACGACAAAGATGGCATTCCAGCCACTGTTGAGCGTATTGAATACGATCCAAACCGTACTGCTCACATTGCTCTTATGTTGTACGCAGACGGCGAACGCCGTTACATCATCGCCCCTAAAGGCGTGAGCGCTGGCGACCAGCTGATTTCGGGTGCTTTGGCTCCGATCAAGCCAGGCAACCAGTTGCAACTGCGCAGCATTCCAGTTGGTAGCACCGTACACGGCATCGAATTGAAGCCAGGTAAAGGCGCGCAGATCGCTCGTTCCGCTGGTGCCTCGGCTCAGCTGATCGCTCGTGAAGGTGTGTACGTTACCCTGCGTCTTCGCTCCGGTGAAATGCGTAAAGTCCTGGCTGAATGCCGTGCGACCCTGGGTGAAGTCTCGAACTCCGAGCACAGCCTGCGTTCGCTGGGTAAAGCTGGTGCCAAGCGCTGGCGTGGCGTTCGCCCAACCGTTCGTGGTGTTGCCATGAACCCGGTTGACCACCCACATGGTGGTGGTGAAGGTCGTACCTCTGGTGGTCGTCATCCGGTATCGCCATGGGGCTTCCCGACTAAGGGCGCGAAGACTCGTGGTAATAAGCGTACCGACAAAATGATCGTCCGTCGTCGCAAGTAAATAGAGGGATACGACAGTGCCACGTTCTCTGAAAAAAGGTCCTTTTATTGATCTTCACCTACTGAAGAAGATCGAAGTGGCGGCGGAAAAGAACGATCGCAAACCAATTAAGACTTGGTCGCGTCGTTCGATGATCCTGCCACAAATGGTCGGTCTGACCATCGCAGTACACAACGGTCGTCAACACGTCCCAGTTCTCGTTAACGAAGACATGGTCGGCCACAAACTGGGCGAGTTTGCCGGTACCCGCACTTATCGTGGGCACGTGGCAGACAAGAAAGCCAAGCGTTAAGGGGTTAGGAAATGGAAGTAGCCGCTAAGTTGTCGGGCGCTCGAATCTCCGCCCAGAAAGCCCGCTTGGTCGCCGACCAGATTCGCGGGAAGAAGGTGGGCGAAGCGCTCAACTTGTTGGCTTTCAGCAGTAAGAAAGCCGCCGAGATCATGAAGAAAGTGCTGGAGTCGGCCGTAGCCAACGCCGAGCATAACGAAGGCGCAGACGTTGATGACCTGAAGGTCAGCACCGTTTTCGTCAACGAAGGGCGTTCGCTGAAGCGCATCATGCCACGTGCCAAAGGCCGTGCTGATCGCATCGTCAAGCGGTCTTGCCATATCACTGTCAAGGTTGCTGACAAGTAACGGAGTCGAAGAGATGGGTCAGAAAGTACATCCCATTGGCATTCGCCTGGGAATCGTCAAGGAGCACACCTCCGTCTGGTACGCAGACGGTCGGACTTATGCGGACTATTTGTTCGCTGATCTGAAGGTGCGTGAGTATCTCCAAGACAAACTAAAAAGCGCGTCCGTAAGCCGTATCGATATCCATCGTCCGGCGCAAACTGCACGTATCACCATCCACACTGCTCGTCCAGGTATCGTTATCGGGAAGAAAGGTGAAGATGTTGAGAAACTGCGTCAGGACCTGACCAAGCAAATGGGTGTGCCTGTGCACATCAATATCGAAGAGATCCGCAAGCCGGAGCTCGACGGTATGCTGGTTGCGCAGAGCGTAGCTCAGCAGCTGGAGCGTCGCGTAATGTTCCGTCGCGCTATGAAGCGCGCTGTTCAGAACGCCATGCGCATTGGTGCCAAAGGCATCAAAATCCAAGTGAGCGGTCGTCTCGGCGGTGCTGAAATCGCACGTACTGAATGGTATCGCGAAGGGCGTGTGCCATTGCACACCCTGCGTGCCGACATCGACTATGCCAACTACGAAGCTCACACCACTTACGGTGTGATCGGTGTAAAGGTTTGGATCTTCAAAGGCGAAGTAATTGGTGGTCGCCAAGAAGAACTGAAACCACAAGCACCAGCGCCTCGTAAAAAAGCTGCTAAGTAAGGGGTACGCCAAATGTTGCAACCTAAGCGTACGAAGTTCCGCAAGCAGATGACAGGTCACAACCGTGGCCTGGCTCAGCGCGGTAGCAAAGTCAGCTTCGGCGAGTTCGCGCTGAAGTCTGTAGCTCGTGGTCGTCTCACCGCTCGTCAGATCGAGTCAGCGCGTCGTGCTCTGACCCGTCACGTTAAACGTGGCGGCAAGATCTGGATCCGTGTATTCCCGGACAAGCCGATCTCCAAAAAGCCCCTCGAAGTTCGGATGGGTAAAGGTAAGGGTAACGTGGAATACTGGGTAGCCCAGATTCAGCCAGGCAAAGTCCTGTATGAAATCGAGGGTGTAACTGAAGAGCTGGCGCGTGAGGCTTTTGCCCTGGCTGCTGCAAAGCTGCCGCTCGCCACCGCCTTTGTTAAACGGACGGTGATGTGATGAAAGCGAATGAACTTCGTGAAAAATCCGCACAGCAGCTGAACGAGCAACTGCTCGGCTTGCTGCGCGACCAGTTCAATCTGCGTATGCAGAAAGCAACTGGCCAGTTGGGGCAGTCTCATCTGCTCTCGCAAGTTAAGCGTGACATCGCTCGCGTGAAGACTGTGCTTAACCAGCAGGCAGGTAAGTGATCATGGCTGAAGCCGAAAAAACTGTCCGTACGCTGACTGGCCGTGTTGTCAGCGACAAGATGGACAAAACCATCACCGTTCTGATCGAGCGTCGCGTTAAGCACCCGATCTACGGTAAATATGTTAAGCGTTCGACTAAGCTGCACGCGCACGACGAAACCAATCAGTGCCATATCGGCGACAAAGTCACTATTCGTGAAACTCGTCCGATGGCCAAGACCAAGTCTTGGGCACTGGTTGATGTTCTCGAACGCGCTGTGGAAGTCTAAGGACTAGGGGTCGGAGAAATTATATGATTCAGACTCAATCCATGCTCGATGTGGCCGATAACAGCGGCGCTCGCCGTGTTATGTGCATCAAGGTGCTGGGTGGCTCCCATCGTCGTTACGCTGGTATCGGTGACATCATCAAAGTTACCGTGAAGGAAGCAATTCCTCGCGGTAAAGTGAAAAAAGGCCAAGTGATGACTGCTGTTGTAGTCCGCACTCGTCACGGCGTACGTCGTGCTGATGGCTCCATTATCCGCTTTGATGGCAACGCTGCTGTTCTTCTGAACAACAAGCAAGAGCCGATCGGCACCCGTATCTTTGGGCCAGTGACCCGTGAGCTTCGTACTGAGAAGTTCATGAAGATCGTCTCGCTCGCCCCAGAAGTGCTGTAAGGAGATCCGACATGCAAAAGATTCGTCGTGACGACGAGATCATCGTGATCGCCGGCAAAGACAAAGGTAAGCGCGGTAAGGTGCTGAAGGTTCTTGCTGACAACCGTCTGGTTGTTGGTGGTCTGAACCTGGTCAAGCGTCATACCAAGCCTAACCCGATGTCGGGCGTACAAGGCGGTATCGTCGAGAAAGAAGCGCCACTGCACGCTTCTAACGTAGCCATCTTCAATGGCGAAACCAACAAGGCTGACCGCGTTGGTTTCAAAGTAGAAGAAGGTAAGAAAATTCGTGTCTTCAAGTCGACCCAAAAAGCGGTTGATGCTTGAACACTGCTAGGTAGAAGACCATGGCACGACTAAAAGAGATTTACCGGAAGGAAATCGCTCCGAAGCTTAAGGAAGAACTTAAGCTTTCGAACGTGATGGAAGTTCCGCGCGTTACCAAAATCACCCTGAACATGGGTCTGGGCGAAGCGATCGGCGACAAAAAAGTCATCGAGCACGCTGTTGCTGACCTGGAAAAGATCACCGGCCAAAAAGTCGTTGTGACCTACGCTCGTAAATCCATCGCTGGCTTTAAAGTCCGCGAAGGATGGCCGATCGGTGTCAAGGTGACTCTGCGCCGTGAGCGTATGTATGAGTTCCTGGATCGTCTGCTGTCGATCTCCCTGCCTCGGGTTCGCGACTTCCGCGGCCTGAATGCCAAGTCCTTTGATGGTCGTGGTAACTACAGCATGGGCGTAAAAGAGCAGATCATTTTCCCGGAAATCGACTACGACAAGATCGATGCTCTCCGCGGTCTGGACATTACCCTGACCACCACTGCCAAGAACGATGACGAAGGCCGCGCTCTGCTGCGTGCTTTCAAATTCCCGTTCCGCAACTGATTGGAGTAGGAAAATGGCCAAGAAGAGCATGAAAAACCGTGAGCTGAAGCGTCAGCTCACTGTTGCCAAGTACGCCACCAAGCGTGCAGCGCTGAAAGCTATCATCGTTGATCTGAACGCAAGTCCAGAAGCGCGTTGGGAAGCTACCGTAGCTCTGCAGAAGCAACCACGTGACGCAAGCGCTTCGCGCATGCGTAACCGTTGCCGCCTGACTGGTCGTCCGCACGGCGTTTATCGCAAGTTCGGCCTTGGCCGTAACAAGTTGCGTGAAGCTGCAATGCGTGGTGACGTTCCAGGTCTGGTTAAAGCCAGCTGGTAATCGCTGTCAAAGCCTTGATGGTCGGATTTGCAAGAGTCTGACCATCGGTGGCCTTGAATTTGAATCAAGCCCCTTTTGGGGCTTGATTCATTTCTGGGGTGTGTCTAGAATGACCGGCTCGCCTGAGCCCGTGTTTTTCATGCCCGGAAGTTCTCGGCGACAAGTAGTAGCCGCAAGGCTAATTTTTCTGTATTAGGAGCGTCTAGCCCATGAGTATGCAGGACCCGTTAGCGGACATGCTAACTCGAATCCGTAATGCCCAGATGGCTGAAAAGTCTGTCGTAAGCATGCCGTCTTCCACGCTGAAGGTGGCTGTAGCAAAAGTCCTGAAGGACGAAGGTTACATCGCGGATTTTCAGATCACCACCGACGCTAAGCCGTCGTTGTCCATCTCGCTGAAGTACTTCGAAGGCCGTCCGGTTATCGAAGAAGTGAAGCGCGTTAGTCGTCCAGGCCTGCGTCAGTACAAGTCCGTTGAAGATCTGCCGAAAGTTCGTGGCGGTCTTGGCGTGTCTATCGTCTCCACCAACAAAGGTGTGATGACGGATCGTGCTGCGCGCGCTGCCGGTGTCGGCGGCGAAGTTCTTTGCACTGTGTTCTAAGGGGGGATAAGCATGTCTCGCGTCGCTAAGAACCCCGTTAAGCTGCCAGCCGGTGTCGAAGTAAAATTCGCAGGCCAACAGCTTTCGGTGAAGGGTGCCAAGGGCACTCTTGAACTGAACATCCATTCGTCCGTTGAGATTGTTGAAGAAGCTGGTGAGCTGCGTTTCGCTGCTCGCAATGGCGATCAACAAACTCGCGCAATGGCCGGTACCACGCGTGCGTTGGTAAACAACATGGTCCAAGGCGTAAGCCAAGGCTTCGAGCGTAAGCTCCAGCTGGTCGGTGTTGGTTACAAAGCGCAAGCAAAAGGCACGGTTTTGAACCTTGCCCTTGGCTTCTCGCACCCAGTGGATTACGAACTGCCGGAAGGCATCACCGCTGAGACTCCTAGCCAGACCGATATCCTGATCAAGGGCATCGATAAGCAGCTGGTAGGTCAAGTGGCCGCTGAGATCCGCGACTTCCGTCCACCAGAGCCGTACAAAGGCAAAGGTGTGCGCTACGCGGACGAAGTCGTCCGTCGTAAAGAAGCCAAGAAGAAGTAGGGCATAGCAAATGACCGACAAAAAAGTTACTCGACTGCGTCGCGCTCGCAAAGCACGCCTGAAAATGCACGAACTCGAAGTCGTGCGTCTCTGCGTGTTCCGCTCGTCGCAGCACATCTACGCCCAGGTCATCTCGGCCGACGGCAACAAGGTCTTGGCAAGCGCCTCGACTTTGGATAAAGAACTGCGTGATGGTGCCACTGGCAACATCGACGCGGCCACAAAGGTTGGCCAGCTGGTCGCTACGCGTGCTAAGGCCGCTGGCGTCTCGCAAGTGGCTTTCGACCGCTCTGGCTTCAAGTATCACGGCCGCGTTAAAGCGCTGGCTGATGCTGCTCGTGAAGCTGGGCTGGAGTTCTAAGTTATGTCAAATAACGACCAAAAGCGCGACGAAGGCTACATTGAGAAGCTGGTTCAAGTTAACCGCGTAGCCAAAACCGTTAAAGGCGGCCGTATCTTCACTTTTACCGCGTTGACCGTGGTTGGTGATGGTAAGGGGCGTGTTGGCTTCGGCCGTGGCAAGTCACGTGAAGTGCCTGCTGCGATCCAGAAGGCAATGGAAGCTGCTCGCCGCAACATGATTCAAGTTGACCTGAACGGCACCACTCTGCAGTACGCAATGAAGTCCGCTCATGGCGCTTCGAAGGTGTACATGCAGCCTGCTTCTGAAGGTACCGGTATCATCGCTGGTGGCGCTATGCGTGCTGTCCTCGAAGTTGCTGGCGTTCAGAACGTTCTGGCCAAGTGCTACGGCTCGACTAACCCGGTAAACGTGGTTCACGCCACTTTCAAGGGTCTGAAAGCCATGCAATCTCCTGAGTCTATTGCCGCCAAGCGTGGCTTGACCGTCAAGGAGATCTTCTGATCATGGCTACCGTTAAAGTAACGCTGATCAAAAGCATGACCGGCCGCATCCCTAACCACAAATTGTGCGTTAAGGGTCTGGGTCTGCGTCGCATCGGTCACACTGTAGAAGTCCAGGATACTCCCGAGAATCGCGGGATGATCAACAAGGCTTACTACATGCTGCGTGTCGAGGGTTAATCGATGAAACTCAATGATCTGAGTCCAGCGCCGGGTTCCCGTCGTGAAAAGCATCGTCCGGGCCGTGGTATCGGTAGCGGTTTGGGTAAGACTGGTGGCCGTGGCCACAAAGGTCAGACCTCCCGCTCCGGTGGCACCATTGCTCCAGGCTTTGAAGGCGGTCAACAGCCGCTGCATCGTCGCCTGCCGAAGTTCGGTTTCGTTTCCCTGAAGGCTATGGATCGCGCAGAAGTGCGTCTGTCCGAGCTGGCTAAAGTGGAAGGCGACATCGTCACCGTGCAGTCCCTGAAAGATGCCAACGTGATTAACGTCAACGTACAGCGTGTGAAAATCATGCTGTCCGGTGAAGTGACTCGCGCTGTCACTATCGGCAAGGGAATCGGCGCCACCAAAGGTGCGCGTTCGGCTATCGAAGCAGCTGGCGGCAAGTTCGAGGAATAAATGGCTAAGCAAGGTGCTCTCTCTGCGCTCGGCAAAGGCGGTATGTCTGAACTCTGGGCTCGTCTGCGTTTTCTGTTCCTGGCGATTATCGTCTACCGAATAGGCGCACACATCCCGGTTCCAGGTATCAACCCGGACCGACTCGCAGAACTGTTTCGACAGAATGAGGGGACCATTCTTAGCTTGTTCAACATGTTCTCTGGCGGCGCGCTGGAAAGGATGAGCATCTTTGCACTGGGGATCATGCCGTACATTTCGGCATCGATCATCATGCAACTGATGACAGCCGTCAGCCCGCAGTTGGAGCAGTTGAAGAAGGAAGGTGAAGCTGGGCGTCGCAAGATTGCTCAGTACACCCGCTACGGCACTGTCGTTCTCGCTCTCGTTCAGGCTATTGGCATGTCCATTGGTCTGGCGGGGCAGGGCGTATCGTTCACTGGTGACTTTGGCTTCCATTTCGTCGCGGTATCCACTTTTGTGGCTGGTGCGATGTTCATGATGTGGCTGGGTGAGCAGATTACTGAACGTGGTGTTGGCAACGGTATCTCGATGTTGATTTTCGCAGGTATCGTCGCCGGTCTTCCGAGAGCGATCGGGCAGTCTTTCGAGTCTGCGCGTCAGGGTGACATCAACATTTTTGCCCTGGTTGCGATCGGTTTGCTGGCAGTAGCGATTATCGGTTTTGTGGTGTTCATTGAGCGTGGTCAGCGTCGTATTGCTGTTCACTACGCCAAGCGTCAGCAGGGCCGTAAGGTCTTTGCTGCGCAGACTAGCCACTTGCCGCTGAAGGTGAACATGGCCGGTGTTATTCCGGCTATTTTCGCGAGCAGCATTTTGCTGTTCCCGGCTTCGTTGGGTACCTGGTTCGGTCAGTCTGAAGGTATGGGCTGGTTGCAGGACATCTCGCAGTCGATCGCTCCTGGTCAGCCGTTGAATATTCTGCTGTTTAGTGCAGGGATTATTTTCTTCTGCTTCTTCTATACGGCGTTGATGTTCAATCCGAAAGACGTAGCGGAAAACCTGAAGAAGTCCGGTGCCTTTATTCCGGGCATCCGTCCAGGCGAGCAGTCGGCGCGCTATATTGATGGTGTTCTGACCCGCTTGACCCTGTTCGGTGCTCTATATATGACGGCCGTATGTCTGTTGCCCCAGTTCCTGGTGGTTGCGGCAAACGTTCCGTTCTACCTTGGCGGGACCTCGTTGCTGATCGTGGTCGTGGTTGTGATGGACTTCATGTCCCAAGTACAATCGCACCTCGTTTCGCACCAGTACGAATCCCTGATGAAGAAAGCCAACCTGAAGGGTTACGGCAGCGGCATGTTGCGCTGAGTACCCATAAGGTTCGAGGAGTTGGTGATGAAAGTTCGTGCATCGGTGAAAAAGCTGTGCCGTAACTGCAAAATTATTCGCCGCGAAGGTGTTGTTCGAGTAATTTGCAGCGCGGAACCGCGTCACAAACAGCGCCAAGGCTGAGTGTGATCCGCTTGAAGCCCGGCAGCTAGTGCGCTGCCGGGTTGATTATTTGTTATTACAGCGATATTATCTCGCGCCCTATTTCTTGGCTTCCGGGGCGTAGGTAGCTGTCAATTGGAGTCCCACTGAATGGCCCGTATTGCAGGCGTTAACATTCCAGATAACAAGCACACTGTTATCTCGCTGACCTACATCTATGGTGTTGGTCGCACTACTGCGCAGAAAATTTGCGCAGAGACTGGGGTAAACCCAGCCGCTAAGATCAAAGATCTGAGCGACGAGCAGATTGAACAGTTGCGTGGCGAAGTGGCGAAGTTCACCACTGAAGGTGACCTGCGTCGCGAAGTCAACATGAAAATCAAGCGTTTGATGGATCTCGGTTGCTACCGCGGTCTGCGTCATCGTCGTGGTCTTCCAGTGCGCGGTCAGCGTACCAAGACTAACGCGCGTACCCGTAAAGGTCCGCGTAAGCCGATCCGCAAGTAATCGCCCACGCGAATCGACAGGAAATTAATCATGGCAAAACCTGCTGCTCGTCCTCGTAAAAAAGTTAAAAAGACAGTGGTTGATGGCATCGCCCACATCCATGCTTCTTTTAACAACACAATCGTGACCATCACCGACCGTCAAGGTAACGCGCTTTCTTGGGCTACCTCCGGTGGTTCGGGTTTCCGCGGTTCCCGCAAGTCCACCCCGTTTGCTGCTCAAGTAGCTGCTGAACGTGCTGGTCAAGCTGCGCTGGAATATGGCCTGAAAAACCTCGACGTTAACGTCAAAGGTCCAGGTCCAGGTCGTGAGTCTGCTGTCCGTGCATTGAACGGCTGTGGCTATAAGATCGCCAGCATCACCGACGTGACGCCAATCCCGCACAACGGGTGCCGTCCGCCGAAGAAGCGCCGCGTGTAATCCAGGAGATTGTAAAGAATGGCTCGTTACATTGGTCCAAAATGCAAACTCGCTCGTCGCGAAGGCACCGATCTCTTCCTGAAGAGCGGCGTGCGCGCGATCGAATCGAAGTGCAACATTGAAGCAGCACCTGGTATCCACGGCCAACGCCGCGGTCGCCAGTCCGACTACGGCACCCAACTGCGTGAAAAGCAGAAGGTCCGTCGTATCTACGGCGTTCTCGAGCGTCAGTTCAGCGGCTACTACAAAGAAGCTGCTGGCAAGAAAGGTGCAACCGGTGAAAACCTGCTGCAACTGCTCGAATGCCGTCTGGACAACGTTGTATACCGTATGGGCTTTGGTTCGACTCGTGCCGAATCCCGCCAGCTGGTATCGCACAAGTCGATCAGCGTTAACGGTCAGACCGTAAACGTTCCGTCGTATCAGGTTCGTGCTGGTGACGTGGTTGCAGTTCGCGAGAAAGCAAAAAACCAGCTTCGCATTGTCCAAGCTCTCGATCTGTGTGCCCAACGTGGCCGCGTAGAATGGGTAGAAGTAGACACTGAGAAGAAGTCGGGCGTTTTCAAGAACGTTCCTGCTCGCAGTGATCTGTCCGCCGACATCAACGAAAGCCTGATTGTCGAGCTCTACTCCAAGTAAGGGCTAGAAAATAGGTGCATCCATGCAGATTTCGGTAAATGAGTTCCTGACACCCCGCCATATTGATGTGCAGGTTGTCAGTCCAACCCGCGCCAAGATCACTCTCGAGCCTCTCGAGCGTGGTTTTGGCCACACCCTGGGCAACGCGCTGCGACGCATCCTGTTGTCCTCAATGCCCGGCTGCGCAGTAGTCGAGGCCGAGATTGACGGTGTGCTCCACGAGTACAGCGCCATCGAAGGTGTACAGGAAGACGTAATTGAAATCCTGTTGAACCTTAAAGGTCTGGCCATCAAGCTGCACGGTCGTGACGAAGTTACGCTGACCTTGTCGAAGAAGGGTTCGGGGGTGGTTACCGCTGCCGATATTCAGCTGGATCATGATGTCGAGATCGTTAATCCCGATCACGTAATCGCTAACCTGGCGTCTAACGGCGCCCTGAACATGAAGCTCACTGTAGCTCGTGGTCGTGGTTATGAACCAGCCGACTCGCGTCAGAGCGATGAAGACGAAAGCCGCAGCATCGGTCGCTTGCAGCTTGACTCTTCGTTCAGCCCGGTTCGCCGTATCGCATACGTGGTGGAAAACGCCCGTGTCGAGCAGCGTACTAACCTGGACAAGCTGGTTATTGATCTGGAAACCAACGGTACTCTGGATCCTGAAGAGGCAATTCGCCGCGCTGCAACCATTCTGCAACAGCAGTTGGCTGCGTTCGTCGACCTCAAAGGTGACAGTGAGCCAGTGGTTGTCGAACAGGAAGACGAGATCGATCCGATCCTGCTTCGCCCGGTTGACGATCTGGAACTGACTGTACGTTCGGCTAACTGCCTTAAGGCGGAAAACATCTACTACATCGGTGACCTGATTCAGCGTACCGAAGTAGAGCTGTTGAAGACTCCGAACCTGGGTAAGAAATCCTTGACTGAAATCAAGGACGTTCTGGCCTCCCGCGGTCTGTCCCTCGGCATGCGCCTCGACAACTGGCCGCCTGCAAGTCTTAAGAAGGACGACAAGGCGACTGCCTGATCGTCGTAATCACCGAACGTAGTGTTTGGTAAGGAATGAACCATGCGTCATCGTAAAAGTGGTCGTCACCTGAGCCGCACCAGCTCGCACCGCAAGGCCATGTTCCAAAACATGGCGGTGTCGCTGTTCGAGCACGAGCTGATCAAAACTACACTGCCGAAAGCTAAAGAACTGCGTCGCGTTGCTGAGCCGCTGATCACTTTGGCCAAGACAGACAGCCTGGCTAACCGCCGTTTGGTTTTCGACCGTACTCGTTCGAAAGCTATCGTTGGTAAGCTCTTCAACGACCTGGGCAAGCGTTATGCTACCCGTGAGGGTGGCTACCTGCGCATCCTCAAGTGCGGCTTCCGCACTGGCGACAACGCGCCTATGGCGTACGTCGAGTTGGTTGATCGTGCTACCGGCGGTGAAGCTGTATCCGCTGAGTAAGACGTCAGTCTGAAACGAAGAACCGGGCCTAGTGCCCGGTTTTTTGTGCCTGAAAGAAAATGATTGATTCGTACAAGCTTGCGACTCTGCTCTTTAGTCATCATGCGCGGGAAATTGTCATTAGTAATTCTCTATCGATTCATCAATGTTAATGAATTTGTAGGTGTTATGTTGATGATCGATACTTCCCACCAAGCCGATTAGCCGGCAGTTGAAGATTGAAAGAGGAAGAATACCGTATGAACCAGAGCAAAACCCTTACGACCGCCAGTGGCGCCCCCGTCGCTGATAACCAGAATTCTCGCTCTGCCGGCCCGCGTGGCCCGCTGCTGCTCGACGATTTCCACCTGCTCGAGAAGCTCGCCCATTTCAACCGTGAAAACATTCCTGAGCGCCGCGTGCATGCCAAGGGCTCGGGTGCATACGGTACGTTCACCGTTACTGGCGATATCACCCAGTACACCAGCGCCAAGCTGTTCGAGTCTGTGGGCAAGCAAACCCCGACCTTTTTGCGATTCTCCACTGTCGGTGGCGAGCGTGGATCGGCTGATACCGAGCGCGATCCTCGTGGTTTCGCTTTGAAGTTTTATACCGAAGAAGGCAACTGGGACATCGTTGGCAACAACACGCCCGTGTTCTTTATTCGTGATCCCCTGAAGTTTCCAGACTTCATCCACACTCAAAAGCGTCTGCCACAAAGCAACCTGAAAAGTGCGCAGATGATGTGGGATTTCTGGTCGCACTCACCCGAAGCGCTGCACCAGGTCACAATTCTGTTCTCTGATCGCGGTATTCCCGACGGCTATCGTCACATGCATGGCTTCGGCAGTCACACGTACAGCCTGATCAATGCAAAGGGCGAGCGTCACTGGGTGAAGTGGCACTACAAGACCAAGCAAGGGATCAAAAACCTCGCGCCGGCAGATGCTGCACGTCTGGCGGGCACCGATCCGGATTACGCCCAGCGTGACCTGTTCGAAGCGATTGAGCGCGGTGACTTCCCGAAATGGCGCGTGTGCATCCAGATCATGACCGAGGCTCAAGCGGCGGCGCATTTCGAGAACCCGTTTGATGTCACCAAGACCTGGTCACAGAAAGCGTTCCCGCTGATCGAAGTGGGTGAGCTGGAGCTGAACCGCAATCCCCTGAATTACTTTGCCGAAGTCGAGCAAGCCGCATTCGGCCCAAGCAACATGGTTCCAGGCGTCGGTCTCTCGCCTGACCGCATGCTGCAAGGTCGTGTGTTCGCTTACGCTGATGCCCATCGCTACCGTGTTGGCACCAACCACCAGCAATTGCCGGTGAATGCTCCGCGCAGTCCGGTGAATACTTATCAGCGTGATGGCTCGATGGCTTTTGGCAGCAACGGTGGTGCGGCGCCCAACTACGAGCCGAACAGCTACATCGAGTCGCCAAAGCAAGCGGCGCATTATGCTGAGCCTGCGCTAACCTTGAGCGGTGCGGCTGATCGTTACGATCACCGCGAAGATACCGACTACTACAGCCACGCCGGCGCACTGTTCCGCCTGATGAGTGACGAGCAAAAAGCTCTGTTGGTCAGCAACATTGCCGGGGCAATGGGCGGGGTTTCGCCTGATGTCGTCGACCGCCAATTGCAGCACTTTTACAAAGCTGATCCGGCGTATGGAGAAGCAATCGCAACGCTGCTCAACGTACAGCTTAACGAAGTCTAAACGAGAAGCAGAACCGCCCTCATTTGGGCGGTTTTTGCGTTATTTAGCCCGCTTTTCTCAGAATATCTTCGCTTTTATTGCGTAGAAAGGGTGACCTTCCAGTCAGGTTGGTTCAAACTACAGCCTTTCAAGCAGGGAGATGTAGGGCGATGCAAGGCCACCCAGATGTTATCGATTACCTCAACACGTTGCTGACCGGCGAACTGGCCGCGCGTGACCAATATTTCGTTCATTCGCGGATGTATGAGGACTGGGGGTTCACCAAGCTCTACGAGCGAATCAACCACGAGATGGAAGAAGAGGCGGGTCACGCCGATGCGTTGATGCGCCGGATTCTGATGCTTGAAGGCACACCGCGTATGCGTCCGGATGATCTGGATGTCGGCACTACGGTGCCGGAGATGCTCGAAGCGGATCTGCGCCTTGAGTACAAAGTCCGCGCTGCGCTGTGCAAAGGCATCGAGCTCTGCGAGCAACACAAAGACTACGTCAGTCGTGAGATCCTGCGAATTCAGCTGAACGACACCGAAGAAGATCACACCTACTGGCTGGAAAAGCAGCTGGGCCTGATCAAGCTCATCGGTCTCGAGAACTATCTGCAGTCGCATACGTCCTGATTGCAAAGATATAAAAAAGCCCCTGTCACTGATGAAGTGACAGGGGCTTTTTCATGCCCGCTGTTTAGGCACGATCACGGATCAGCAACGGCTTGAGGTAGTAACCGGTGTGAGATTGCTTCATCTCGGCCACTTCCTCCGGTGTGCCGGTGGCAATGATCTGTCCACCCTTGGAACCGCCTTCAGGCCCGAGATCAACCAGCCAGTCAGCCGTCTTGATCACGTCCAAGTTGTGTTCGATCACCACCACGGTGTTGCCGTGATCGCGCAGGCGATGCAGAACATCGAGCAATTGCTGGATATCCGCGAAGTGCAGGCCTGTGGTCGGCTCATCGAGGATGTACAGGGTCTTGCCGGTGTCGCGTTTGGATAGCTCGCGAGAGAGCTTGACCCGCTGCGCTTCACCGCCGGACAGCGTAGTCGCCGACTGCCCGAGCTTGATGTACGACAGCCCCACATCCATCAACGTTTGCAGCTTGCGCGCCAGTGCCGGCACCGCATCGAAGAACACCCGTGCTTCCTCGATCGTCATCTCGAGAGTTTCGTGGATGTTCTTGCCCTTGTACTTGATCTCAAGGGTTTCGCGGTTGTAGCGCTTGCTCTTGCACACGTCGCACGGCACATAGATGTCCGGCAGGAAGTGCATTTCCACCTTGATCAGACCGTCGCCCTGGCACGCTTCGCAGCGACCGCCCTTGACGTTGAACGAGAAACGCCCAGGCCCGTAACCGCGCGAGCGTGATTCCGGCACGCCGGCGAACAGTTCGCGGATTGGCGTGAACAGGCCGGTGTAAGTCGCCGGGTTGGAGCGCGGCGTACGGCCGATCGGGCTCTGGTCGATATCGACGACTTTGTCGAGATGTTCCAGACCTTTGATGCTGTCGTGAGCTGCTGCTTCCAGCGTGGTCGCACCGTTGAGTGCCGTAGCGCTCAGCGGGAACAGCGTGTTGTTGATCAGCGTCGATTTGCCCGAACCGGACACACCGGTCACGCACGTCAGCAGGCCGATCGGGATTTCCAGATCGACATTGCGCAGATTGTTGCCGCGCGCGCCCTTGAGTGACAGGGTCAGCTTCTTGTTGCGTGGCGTGCGCTTGGCTGGCACTGCGATCTTCACCCGGCCCGAAAGATACTTGCCGGTGAGCGAATCCGGGTGCGCCATGACTTCGGCGGGCGTACCTTCAGCGACGATATGGCCGCCATGCACGCCAGCGCCCGGACCGATATCGACCACGTAATCGGCCAGACGGATGGCGTCTTCATCGTGTTCGACCACGATCACCGTGTTGCCGATATCGCGCAGATGTTTGAGCGTACCGAGCAGTCGGTCGTTATCCCTCTGGTGCAGGCCGATTGACGGCTCGTCGAGGATGTACAGCACGCCCACCAGGCCAGCACCGATCTGGCTGGCCAGACGAATCCGCTGGGCTTCACCACCGGAAAGGGTGTCCGCGCTGCGGTCCAGCGACAGGTAGTCCAGCCCGACGTTAACCAGGAACTGCAGACGCTCGCGGATTTCCTTGAGGATCTTGTCGGCAATTTCGCCACGACGACCGGTCAGCTTCAGCGTGCCGAAATACTCACACGCATCGCCGATTGGCAGGTTGGTCACCGCCGGCAGAGTCTTCTCGCCGACCCAGACGTGCCGCGCCTCGCGACGCAGACGGGTGCCACGGCAATCCGGGCAGGACTGGGTACTGAGGAACTTGGCCAGCTCTTCACGCACGCTCGCCGATTCCGTCTCGCGGTAACGTCGCTCCAGGTTCGGCACGATGCCTTCGAACGGGTGCGAACGTTTGACGATATCGCCACGGTCATTGAGGTATTTGAAGTCGACGTTCTGCGAGCCGCTGCCGTGCAGGATGGACTTCTGCTGATCGGCCGGCAGTTCGTTGAACGGCTTCTCCAGACTGAAACCATAGTGCGAGGCCAGCGAGCCGAGCATCTGGAAGTAATAGACGTTACGCCTGTCCCAGCCGCGGATCGCGCCTTCGGCCAGCGTCAGTTCGCCGTTGACCAGTCGCTTGATGTCAAAGAACTGCTTAACGCCCAGGCCATCGCAGGTCGGGCAAGCGCCGGCCGGGTTGTTGAAGGAGAACAGCTTGGGCTCGAGTTCGCTGATCGCATGCCCACAGATCGGGCAGGCAAAGCGTGCGGAGAAGATCATCTCTTCGCCCGGTTCGTCGTCCATCGGCGCCACGAGGGCGATACCGTCCGCCAGTTTCAGTGCGGTCTCGAAGGACTCGGCCAGACGTTGCTGCAGATCGGCGCGAACCTTGAAGCGGTCGACGATTACATCGATCGAGTGCTTCTTCTGTTTATCCAGTTTCGGCAGTTCGTCGAGTTCGCAGATTCGGCCATTGACCCGGGCGCGGACGAAACCTTGCGCACGCAGTTCTTCAAAAACCGACAGATGCTCGCCTTTACGCTCGCGAATCACCGGTGCCAGCAGCATCAGTTTGCTGCCTTCCGGTTGCGCCAGTACCAGGTCGACCATTTGGCTGACGGTCTGCGCTTCCAGCGGAATATCATGATCCGGGCAGCGCGGCGTACCGACGCGTGCATAGAGCAGGCGCAGGTAGTCGTAGATTTCGGTGATGGTGCCGACCGTGGAGCGCGGGTTGTGCGAGGTCGACTTTTGTTCGATGGAGATTGCCGGCGACAGGCCTTCAATGGTGTCGACGTCAGGTTTTTCCATCATCGACAGGAACTGCCGGGCGTAGGCCGACAGGGATTCGACATAGCGGCGCTGACCTTCGGCGTACAGGGTGTCGAAGGCCAGGGACGACTTGCCGGATCCGGACAGGCCGGTGATGACGATCAGTTTGTCCCGTGGCAGGGTCAGGTCGATGTTCTTCAGGTTGTGGGTACGGGCCCCACGTATCAGGATCTTGTCCAAAGTGGCCTCGCTCGGCGGGCGTCGAAAACGTAGGAGTATACGGGCAAATACTGGATGGATGCACACTATCAAACCAAGCGTTTTTTGCCTTGTATGAAGAGAGTTTCATCTATGCGTGGCAAAGCGTCGCGATATACCCCGTCTTTCGATGGGACTGGTAGAATCGCCGCCGGTTCACACGAGGTTTTTCCATGCACGATCCCCACAGCGAACGCATGAGTGGCAGCGAGACCCGCGCGGCGAGCGGTCTGGCCCTGGTGTTCGCCTTCCGTATGCTTGGCATGTTCATGGTGTTGCCGGTACTGGCGACCTACGGCATGGATCTGGCAGGAGCGACCCCGGCCCTGATTGGGTTGGCTATTGGCGCTTACGGCCTGACACAGGCGATTTTCCAGATTCCGTTCGGGTTTATTTCCGACCGCATCGGCCGCCGGCCAGTGATTTACCTGGGGCTGATCGTCTTCGCCCTCGGCAGTGTGCTGGCTTCTCAGGCCGACTCGATCTGGGGCGTGATCGCCGGTCGGATCCTGCAGGGCGCCGGGGCGATTTCCGCTGCGGTCATGGCGTTACTGTCTGACCTGACTCGTGAACAACACCGCACCAAAGCGATGGCAATGATCGGCATGACCATTGGCCTGTCATTCGCCGTGGCCATGGTGGTCGGGCCGCTGCTGACCAGTGCCTTCGGCTTGTCCGGATTGTTTCTCGCCACTGGCGCGATGGCGCTGGTCGGAATCGTGATCGTCATGTTCATGGTGCCGAAATCCACCGGGCCATTGCAGCACCGTGAATCGGGTGTAGCGCGGCAGGCGTTGCTGCCGACACTCAAACATCCGGATCTGTTGCGCCTGGATCTGGGCATCTTTGTGTTACATGCCATGTTGATGTCGAGCTTCGTCGCGTTGCCCCTGGCACTGGTGGAAAAAGCCGGTTTGCCCAAGGAGCAGCACTGGTGGGTCTACCTGACCGCACTGCTGATTTCGTTCTTCGCCATGATCCCGTTCATCATCTATGGCGAGAAGAAACGCAAAATGAAACGAGTTTTGCTCGGCGCCGTCATGACGCTGATGCTGACTGAGCTATTCTTCTGGCAGTTCGGTGACAGCTTGCGGGCTCTGGTGATTGGCACGGTGGTGTTTTTCACCGCGTTCAATCTGCTGGAGGCTTCATTGCCGTCGCTGATCAGCAAGGTTTCACCGGCGGGCGGGAAGGGCACGGCCATGGGCGTGTATTCCACCAGCCAGTTCCTCGGTTCGGCTCTTGGCGGGATACTCGGCGGCTGGTTGTTTCAGCATGGCGGTCTGTCGGTTGTGTTCCTTGGATGTGCCGGGCTGGCTGCCATATGGCTGGCCTTTGCTGTTACCATGCGCGAACCTCCCTACGTGACGAGCCTGCGCTTGCCGTTGTCGCCCGAGGCGATCCGCGAAGCGGGTCTGGTCGAGCGCCTCAAGGCCCTCGTAGGGGTAACCGATGCAGTGATAGTTGCTGATGAAGCGGCTGTTTACATCAAACTGGACAAAGAATTAGTGGATCGCGACACCCTCGAACGCCTGGTGAACAACCCGGCCGGGGCTGCTTGCGAAGCCTAGGAGAACGTTATGGCCCGTGGGGTTAACAAAGTCATATTGGTCGGCACTTGCGGCCAGGATCCCGAAGTTCGCTACCTGCCTAACGGTAACGCCGTGACCAACCTGAGTCTGGCAACCAGCGAACAGTGGACCGACAAGCAAACCGGGCAGAAGGTCGAGAAGACCGAATGGCACCGTGTTTCGATGTTCGGCAAGGTTGCAGAGATCGCTGGCGAATACCTGCGTAAAGGCTCGCAGGTTTACATCGAAGGCAAGCTGCAGACCCGTGAGTGGGAAAAAGACGGTATCAAGCGTTACACCACCGAAATCGTGGTCGACATGCAAGGCACCATGCAACTGCTCGGCGGCCGTCCACAACAGGGCGAGCAACAAGGCGGCGGCAACAACTATCAGCAGTCCGCTCCAGCACCACGCCAGCAGGCTCCGCGCCCGCAGCAGTCGGCTCCGCAACAGCGTTCGGCCCCGGCTCCACAGCAAGCCGCGCCGCAACCGGCTCCGGATTTCGACAGCTTTGATGACGATATTCCGTTCTGAAGTGTAGTTTTTTAAGAGCGGTAAACATTAAAAGCGAAGCCATTGATTTGGCTTCGCTTTTTTATTGTTTACAGATTTTTGCGGAGTAAGAGCTACATTTGTTAAGTGTTTACCTCTCGAAGGTGTAAACAAATGACTCTGAACCCGTATGCGGTAAAGATGATTGTCTTGGGCTCGGGGGAGCGCTTGCCTGTGCTGATTGCACTGGCCTCCGGCGCCCCCTTATTCGAGCCCTCCGTTTACGTCCTCAGCGAGATTCGGGCGACCAACAGAGCGAGCAATACGATTGACCAGATCTTGAGGTCAATCATGGTGCTCCATCTATTCCTCGACTCCAATCGGATTGATATTGAGCAGCGCATCCGAAAGGGCGGTGTTTTTCGTTTAAGCGAGCTTGACGAGCTTGTTCGGTTCTGCAGGCGCCCTGTCGCTGATCAACTGAAGTGCGATTCGATTTCCCCATCCCATCCATCCGCTCGTAGAAGCGCCGCTGAAAGCGTGCGCCTATTTCAACGAAAACTTGCACCAACAGAGGTGGCGGGTCATACCGCAGCTAACCGTATTCGGGTCATCCGGGACTATCTCGATTGGCTCGTGCGATACCACATGGCCCGTTATCACTCGAGTGCAACTGAGAGAGCGCAGCTTTGGAATGAGTGGACGTCTTGCAAGGATGCGCTGGGCGCGCGACTGCCGCGCCATAAAGGGAGAAATACTATTGGGCAGCGGGAAGGGCTTCAGCCAGAGGTAGCAGAGAGACTTCTCAGTGTTACGTCGCCAACATCACCGGAGAACCCCTGGAAGGGGAAGGGCACACGCATTCGAAATGCTCTCCTAGTTCGCTGGTTCTACGAGCTTGGGCTAAGGCGTGGAGAAGTATTAAACATCAAGATTTCCGACATTAACTTCCAGTCTGAGGAGCTGACGGTTGTCAGGCGAGCAGACGATCCGCAAGACCCTCGAAAGGATCAGCCACTGGTTAAGACGCGTGACCGAAAGATTCCATTATCCCCAGGCCTTTGCAAGCTGACGCACGAATACATAACCAACACACGCCGAGCCACTGAAGGTGCAAGGCGGCACCCCTACCTATTCATCGCCATGGGTACCGGCGCGCCTCTCTCGCTCAGTGCTGTGAATGCTATTTTCGCCGAGCTGCGGAATGCCTTTAATGGTGAATTCGATGCGGTGACCCCGCATGTTCTTCGCCACACGTGGAACGACCGCTTCTCGGACGTCATGGACAATGCGAAAGTTTCTGAAGCCGAAGAAGAGCGCATGCGATCGTTCTTGATGGGCTGGGCACCGACCTCGAAGACCTCTGTCAATTACACCCGCCGGCACGTACGACTGAAAGCTCAGCAGGTGTCCTTGGCAATGCAAGCCAGGCAAGTAGACGGGGTGGCGAGCGATGACTGAAAAAAGAGCGATTTCCCGTCATTCGTTGGGCGGTTTGACTCTGCCGCCTACTGTTAGGGCACTTAGCGGAGCGGTGTTCGATCCGAGCGCCAAACGATGGTCGTACCATGACGGCCTTCATTCAATCAGTGTGAATTTCGAACGATTGAGTCGATGTGCCGCGGACGAGTTAATCGCGGCAGCGAAGTTCCCTTTGATTTGGTATGCCGAAAACGCTGAAGGAACAACTGTAGTCTCACTTTTTGACCATCTGAGGCGGTTTCTCGAATCCGTATCGATTGCGCAGGGCCAGGTTGTTGGAGACATTGACGCGCCGCAGCTCGCGAGTTTTCGAGCTTCCCTCACAACGGATACCGAGTGGAAGCTCGGCGCCTTGAGCGCCTTTCTCAAAAAATGGAATAGTTTGGGCGTGCCAGGCGTAACGAACGCCGCCGTGCGCTTTCTGAAAAGCATTCGCCTCAAAGGGAACCGCAAGGGCGCAGCAGTCCTGACGATGGATCCGCTCAAGGGGCCGCTTACGGACATTGAACGCTCGGCCACGCAAGCGGCGCTGAACGATGCCTTTGCCGCCAAGAAGATCGCCTTGGATGACTATCTTCTGAGCTGGCTTTCTTTGCTCTTGGGGCAGAGAAATATCCAGTTCGCAATGTTGAAAGTCTGCGATGTCAAACAGATTGCGAAAGCGGATGGGAGCTACGAGTACGTACTAAGAGTGCCTAGGGTTAAGCAAGTAAGTGCCCAGGCGCGACGGGAGCAATTCAAGGAGCGATTGATAACGCCCAGCATCGGAAAAATGCTAATTAGCTACGCGAGTACTGTACGCAAACGATTCGCACGTGACGGAAAATTCTCCATTGTGCCGTCGCAAGCGCCTTTGTTTCCTCAAAGGATGACGACGAAAAGAAATCGTCCAGGATTTCACCATCACACTTCGCCTGATGAGATTGGCGGCAGAATCAGTTCGGTATTTGAAGCTTTGCAGGTGTATTCGGAGCGAACCGGTGAACCCCTCAAGGTGACCTCTAAACGGCTGCGACATACGATGGCCACGTCCGCGGCAAGAGAGGGGCACGGCGAGCTGATCATCGCTGAACTGCTCGATCACAGCGACACTCAAAACGTCGGTATTTATGTGAAGGCCACACCGGAAATCATTGAGCGGATCGACCGTGCCGTGGCGCTTCGAATGGCGCCGCTTGCTCATGCGTTTGCCGGTATCGTCATTAGTGAGGAGTCGGCGGCGAGCCGCGGCGGTGACCCAACGAGTCGTATTGTCGATCCTCGCTTTGACGAAACAATGAAGCCGATGGGGAACTGTGGTCGCGGCGGACCTTGTGGGTTTATGGCGCCTATTGCGTGCTACACCTGTAAAAACTTCGAAGCCTGGGTCGATGGTCCTCATGAAGCGGTGCTGGACTACCTGCTGGTCGAGCGTGAACGTTTGATCGCAGTGGCAGATGACCGTATCGCGGCAGTGAATGACCGCACAATTCTCGCCGTTGCCGAGGTGGTTCAACTCACTCGGAAGAAGCGTGGGGAGATGAAGGATGCCTGACAGCCTCGTGGTGTTCATCCCCAGGGCAGAGCGGGATGCCGCAGAAAACTTGCGCGAGTTTATCGCGATGAGCCGGTCTAACCTGACTATTTTCGGTGCTGGTCTTCGTTTTGACGATATGGCATGGGATGTCACCGACACGACGCAGCTGAAGGCGCATGGTAAGAATCGGGTGCGCATCTGCTTCTCCACGCAAGAAACGGTAAATGACGTACTGCCAACGCAGATGTCTGAGCCGTTTGTGTCTTTTGCCAAAGCTTACGTCCGCTACATGCAGGGTATGCGGCCAACGAAGAATCCTGCTTTTCGAGTCACTGCGCTGCGCGCCCTTGATGCTGCTTTTAGAATGAGCGGTCACTTGATCCCGGTGATGATGGATGGCGACACGTTTAATCGAGCGGCGCGAATTATCGCTGAGCGCCTTTCAGGATCTACGGCCTATCGAGTAGGTGCTCAGCTCGAGTTAATTGCCAAGTTCATGTCGGAACACCGTCTCACAGCGATTCCCCTTTCGTGGCGTAGTCCTATCAATCGACCGATCGATACAGTTCGTGTCGGGCAGGAATTTGACAAACGCCGGAACGCGAAAATGCCATCCCAAGCCGCATTGGAAGCGCTTCCTAAGACGTTTTACTTGGCGACCCAACCTAATGACGTTTTGTTCTCCTCGATTGCCGCGATTCTCTGCTCTGCGCCTGATCGCATCAACGAAGTGCTGCTGCTAACCGAGAACTGTGAGGTTTATGACAAAACGTCAGGCGGTAAAGATGCCTACGGCCTACGATGGCAGCCGGCAAAGCGAGCTGATCCAATGGTTAAATGGATCATTCCCTCTATGGCGCCCGTTGTCGCTGAGGCCATTGCCAAAATCAGGCATTTGACGCAAGCCGCTCGACGTATTGCTCAATGGTACGAGTTGAATTCAGAAAAGCTTTATCTACCTCAGCATCTGGAGTACCTGAGAAGCCAAGAATTTTTGACACTGGATGAAGTTCAGCAGGTGATTTTGCTGGATGAGGGCGCGCCTTCATTTGCTCGACTTTGGTGTACAGCAAATCATGTGTTGTTGGAAAAAAAAGGACGTAAAGTATGTGTGCGATTTGCTGATGTCGAAAGAGCCGCAATAGCTCTACTTCCAGCGGGATTCCCACTGCTCAACGCGGAGATGGGCCTTAAGTTTTCAGAAGCGCTTATCGTAGTGCGGCGTAATGAACTGCATTCTGCAAAAGGTACGTTTGGCGGTGTCATTGAACCGGTCACTACCAATCAGGTGAACACAGCACTCGGCACCAGAAGTGAACATGGCTTTGAGTCAATGTTTGGGCGGCTGGGTTTCAAAGAGCCAGACGGCAGCCATATCCGAGTATCTACCCATCAGTTCCGTCACTACCTCAATACTTTGGCGCAGGCGGGCGGGATGAGTCAGTTAGATATTGCGAAGTGGTCTGGGCGCGTGGATGTTCGGCAGAACGAGGTGTATGACCATGTGAGCGCAGATCAAATGGTGGCGAAGTTTCGCGAGTCTATTGGCGACGAGTCCCATATGTTCGGCCCGCTGGCAAAGCTGCCAAAGAATATCCCGATTTCACGAGATGAATTTGCACGGCTCAAAATTCCGACGGCCCATACGACTGACTTCGGCTTCTGTGTCCATGACTACTCAATGATGCCATGCGACCGGCATGCCGACTGCGTCAATTGCTACGAGCATGTTTGTGTGAAGGGCGACGAAGGCAAGACCCTGATGGTGAAACGTCGGCTACAAGAGGCGCAAGAATTGCTGGCGCATGCTGAAGCTGCGACCCTCAAAGGCTACTACGGAGCGGACCGTTGGATGGAGCACCATAAGAAGACGGTACTGCGGCTAACCCAGCTTATAGAGATCCTCGATAATCCAGCGGTTCCAGTCGGCTCTGTAATCCAACTGACTGATGTTCCCGTTGTGTCATGGGGCATAGAGCAAGCGTTGGAAGATCGCGTTGCAATAGATGGCCGTTCACCTATAAAACTTTTGGATATTGCCAGCCGCCGCCGGCCTAAGGGAGGCAAACATGACTAAGGGGCGGGCGAAAAATCTTAGTGACGATGCCATCGGACTCATTGTGGGTATGCTGGATGGATGGTCCGGCAAGCTCACGTGGGATCTGTTCATTGATGTAATTGAGAGGCGCCTGCGTGTTCGTTATACGCGCCAGGCACTCGACAAGCGCGTGCGTATAAAAACGGCATACCAAGATGCTAAAAAGCGGCTTAGTGGGGCTCCACGTTCCGGGCGCCATCAAAAACTTACCGCCGTGGAGGTTGGGGTGATTACACAGCGTCTTTATCGACTAGAGGCTGAGAATAGTCGTCTTAAGGTTGAAGGTGACAGACTGCTTGAGCAGTTCGTAACTTGGGCCTATAACGCGCATTTGAAGGGGCTGACAAAAGAATATTTAAATACGCCCCTCCCTGGGGTGGATAGAGAGCGAACTACTGTGGCCGGGCGTAAACCAGAAAAACGATCAGGGTGAATTGCATTCAGATCCCCCGCGTGTGGATCATGGCCCGGAAAATCACATCTGCAACACCTACCCACGGGGCAGACCATTTCTCGGCTAAGCTTAAATCTCGCTTAGACCTAGTTCCTCGCGCAGGCGGGCGATCAAGATCTCTGGTTGCAATGATTCGTCTTTAAGCAGGTAGCTTTTAGCGAGAATGGTCACCGGATGAACCCCGATGTTCGACGCAAATTCATCCAGCTTTTCAATCGATGGCGTCTTCAGGCCGCGCTCGACGTCGCTCACGTAGCTTTGACTCGCCCCTATGCTTTCCTGCGACAGATCCTTGCTCATTCTGATTTCTCGCAGGGCCTTACCAAATGCGTATTTCAGTTCCAATGTGCATTACTCGCAAAAGGAACGATAAGGCCTTTACAGGAATGAAAGTGCTATACTCGATAGAGTATAAAGTGGAGTGATGCTATGTTTCGTACCTACGCGGATGCTGAAATTCAGATTGGCGAGGCTTTCGGATCAGATTGTCACCTGTGGCGCTATATTGAGCATGGTCTTCATCAGCCCTGGTTTTATGTGACGCTGGCTAAAATAACTAAAGACGGTAAGTATCGAGATATGCTGATGCTGTCTGATGTTGTTAGTCTTGAAGGTTTGGTTTTTTCTCGGTCTGAGTTGGTAAAGGTTGAAGAGATACAATTAGTCAGCCCTGGATACTTTAATAAAAGCGGATCTTGGTTGATGGAGCAGTTGTTAAGTATCTCCAAGGGTAAGTTTGTGTCTGGTGACTGCTACTATGTGTATAGGGTTTTAGGAGGAGGGTGCTACATTTCTAGCGGAGTTGGCTGCATTTCTGATCGTATAGAGTCAAGCGAGGTTTTAGTATTTGAAGGTGGGGCTGATGATTAGCTTTTACGTTTGGCAGTAAGTTGCAAGGGTTAGTGTGCGGATTCCACGACACTTGGACACCCAGTCCACGATCATTTGGACACTCGTTCCACGCTCACTTGGACACCTGATCCACGCCCATTTGGACAGGCAGTCGGAGCGCAGCGACGCAGGTTTGCATTGTTAGTCTGAAGTCCCTGTTGCCGTCAATTTCGTTGCGCGTCTGCGCATCGATTCGCCCTTCAGTTCGATTCGATAAGCGTTGTGCACCAGCCGGTCGAGGATCGCATCGCCCAAGGTCGGGTCGCCGATCAGCGCATGCCATTTGTCCACCGGCATCTGGCTGGTGACCAGCGTCGAGCGGTTGCCGTAACGGTCGTCCAGCAGTTCCAACATGTCGCGCCTTTGCGCAGCGGTAAACGGCGCTAGGCCCCAGTCGTCCAAGATCAGCAGGTCGGTCTTGGCATAGCCGGCCATTAATTTGGCGAAGCGACCGTCTCCGTGAGCCAGGCCCAGTTCCTCCATCAGGCGCGGCAGACGTAAGTAGCGCACGCTGTAGCCGTCCCGGCAGGCCTTGTGGGCCAGCGCGCAGGCGAGCCAGGTTTTGCCTACACCGGTCGGGCCGCCGATGATCAGATTCAAGCCATCGCGCAGCCACTGGCCGCTGCCCAGTTGCAGGATCATGGACTTGTCCAGGCCACGCGGGCTGCGGTAATCGATGTCTTCCAGGCAAGCGTTGTGGCGCAGTCGGGCGGCTTTGAGGCGCGTCGTCAGACGTGCGTTTTCTCGCTCGGTCAGTTCGCGGTCGATCATCAGGCCGAGTCGTTCATCGAAGCCAAGGTCGTTGATGTCGGGCGTTGCGTGTTGCTCGCTCAGCGCCTTGATCATGCCGTGCAGGCGTAGGGTTTGCAGCTTGTCGAGCGTCGGGTTGGGTAGCATTTTGGTGATCCTTTTTCAGGTCAGTGGTAGTAGCCGGGGCCACGCAGGTTGATGTGCTCGTCGGGCAGCAGCGGCAGGTTTTGCTGGGCCAGCGGCAGGCGTTCAAGGCCTTGGCGCAAGATCGATTCCAGGCTTTTGTAACTGCATGCACCCAGTGCCAGCGCACGCTGGCACGCGGCTTCCAGCCGCTCTTCGCTGTACTGTTTGCCCAAGCGCAGGATCCCCAGGCAGGCGCGGAAGCCATGCTGCGGATGGATTCGGCGTTCGAGGATGTAGGCGATAACGCCCGCGGTGTTGGGCCCGGTCTGCTCGGCCCAGCGGATCAGTCGTTGCGGTGTCCACTCAGCGTGTTCGCGGTGGCTCTTGGGCATGTGCTCGGTCTGGGTGGTGTGGCGGCCTTTGTGCGGCGAGCGCAGATGGCTGGCCACGCGTTGGTTGGCGTGGAAACACTCGACGGTCTGGGCCGTGAGCCGCACTTCGAGTTGGTGCTTCACTAACTGGTACGGCACCGAGTAAAAGTGGCCGTCGACCTCGACGTGGTAGTCGATGTGGACGCGTACTTTTTTCCATTCGGCGTAGACGTACGGATGCTCCGGTAACGGTTGCAGCGCCGGTTGGTCAAGGGTCTCGAAGGCTGACCGGCGTGAGCCGGGCAGCTTCTTGAAGGGCTTTTGATTGAGGCGTTCGAGCAGCAGGCTGATTGCCGTGTTGAGTTCTCCGAGCGAGAAGAACTGGCGGTTGCGCAGCACTGCCAGGATCCAGCGCTCGACCACTTGCACACCCACTTCAACCTTGGCTTTGTCCTTGGGTTTACGCGAACGCGCGGGCAGTACGGCTACGCCGTAATGCTCGGCGAGATCGCGGTAACTGGGGTTGATGTCCGGCTCGTAGCGATGCGCCTTGGTGACGCCACTGCGCAGATTATCGGGCACCAGGATCTGCGATGTGCCACCGAAAAAAGCAAAACAGCGGGCGTGCGAGCCCAGCCAGTCGGGCAGTTTCTGCGACCAAGTGGCCTCGGCGAAGGTGTAGCTGGACGCGCCGAGGACGGCGACGAAGATCTGGGCCTGACGGATTTCACCGGTCTGTCGGTCGATAATGGGCGCGGTCTGTCCGGCGTAATCGACGAACAGCTTTTCGCCGGCACGGTGCTCCTGGCGCATGACAACGTCGACCTTGGCGGCCCAGAGGCGGTAGTGCTCGCAGAACCAGCTGTATTGGAAGCCTTGCGGGTGAGCGAGTCGGTACTCTTGCCAAAGCAGGGCCAGAGTTACGCCGGGGCGACGCAGCTCGGCATGCGCCCATGCCCAGTCAGGCATCGGACGTTGATCGCTGGGAACTGTTGGTGCTGGAGGGAACAGGCATCGCTCCAGTTCGGCATCCGATAACAATATCGGCCAAGTCAGCCCGCAAGCGTTGAAGCGGTGCAAGTAATTGCCCGCACTGCCGCTACTGATGCGCAGGCTGGCGGCGATCTTGCGCACGGACAGGCCTGCGTCGAACTTTAGGCGTAGTACCTCTCGGATTTTACGCATGGATATACGCTCCACGACGACCTCTTCGCTTCGAGAAAAGAGGTCGATGGTAGTGAATAATCCTGCGTTGCTGCCTGCCTGAGCATGGATCGGATCAGTGGGACATCACTGTCCAAGTGCTTGTGGAATCAGTGTCCAAGTGGCCGTGGAATGAGTGTCCAAGTCAGCGTGGAGTCGCTGTCCAAGTGTTCGTGGAATGGGTGTCCAAGTGCGCGTGGAATCCCCAGGTTAGTGAGTTGATTTTTGCTTCCGACGCTTCAGGGTTGCAGTTGTTTTTATGTCGCTGATGAGTGACCGGCGGTGATCCAATATGTGACGTCATGATTGACATAATGACTGTCGATTGGCTACTGTTGATACGCGCTTAGGCGTGAACCACCGGGTGGTTACAGGGATCTTTGGATCGCACCCCGCTTTTGATGAAAGTCAGATGGCCCAGTGCCAGGTAACAGCGTCCTGCCCCGTCGAACGCATGCAATCGACGGCTGAGAATCCCGTCTAGAGCGGGATTCGCCGTTTCTGGCTCTTCACTTTTGCGGTTTCGGCCGACTCCTTACTTCCTTGGGGCATTGACCCTTGGGCTTTCTGGCGTAACTCAGAGCTGCTCACAGTCAGCCCGAGCGGTAGCGCTGAAAAGACCTAAAGCGGGACTGGGCTCTCGAGTCGAATGGCATCATCGCTGAATAAACTCCTGACGTATGCCATCTGCATGCATCAACTCCACATGAAGATTCTGTCGTCCGACCACCAGCCAACAGCGGGCGTCGATCCGTGCGACTCGTGGCTAGAGTTTCCCATTCATCCAAATCGATGTGTGAAGGGCTAGGCACCTCTTGCGGGTGGGTATGCCATTCTCCGAAGTACCGCACCAACCCGTTGGTCTCTTGGAAACATGATTTACATTGATTTGACCGATACCACTTCCACATACCGGAATTTTTTCCTGGCTGCTCTGGTGGCTTCCTGCTCTGCCAGCAGCGTACTCAGAGTATCGGCTTCATGGACGATCTCAAACGTCCTTCCTTCAAACTCATTGCTCACAAGGAGAGTCACTAGAATCCTCGGATTAAAAGCTTTGGGGGCTTTCTGTTTCGCCCCTTTTGATACGGGCACGGCAGTGACGTCCGGCTGGATTTCTTCCACGGGGGCAGTGCTCACCGGAGCAGATATTTCAGCGTCGCCGAACAACGCTTGGCGCATCTCTTCTTCGGTCCATTCTTCGTTCATGCTGCTTCTCAAGGGCCCGATCACTAAACCAGTGCAATTCTAACAGCTAGCCTTGAACTCACTTTACGAGATCTGCTGACATCTGCAATGCCGCGCTGCCTTGGAGGGTTGGATCGCATTCGCTTGTGCCTCCGCGCCGGTGATGAGGCCTGCTGGCCCCACCATGGGGAGAGGTATTAAAGTATTGGTTTTTAAGTGCTGTGCCTTGAAATCAGATCTACAACATTCATCGTTGTACCTTCAAATAGAGTGATTATTGTATTTCCATCCTGGTGGACGATATTGGCGAGTGCGAAGTCGTCGTCAATTTTTGTAAGGCCTTTTGCTATTCCGTTTCCATTCATGCTGATGACTAGCCTAACCCTTCTAATCTCAACGGGATCGGCGAAACTATCTGCGAGCACTTCGGTGGGCACAATTCCGGAGAATCTTGGGTCTATATTGGAAGGGCGATCGTAACTCGCGAACATTCGTTCGATTAGAACGGCGTCCACTTGTTTAACAGTGATTTCAAGCTTGTCTTTGAAAAGATCCTCAACTGGGATTTCTATTAACTTGCTGCAAAACGTCAGTACGGACAAAACAGCCTGTTGGCCTTTGAATATGGTTTTTTTAGGATCGCGAGGTTGGATCGGTTCATAGAGATGTAGGCGCGTTACGAATAGTTTATCGTTTTCTACTAGTAGGTTTAGGTCTATCCTGGTAGGCATAAAGCGAATGCCGTTCTCTTTAACTCCGTACCATTCATAAAAGCCGCCAAATCTATCAGATAATGGTGTATCCGGGTTTATATTATAGCGGGCATCTGACTCGAAATAGAGCATGGTTGAGCAGAGTGACTCTACTAATTCTTCAGTTGGAGATATTTTGTTCCATGGCCAATCAGAGATGGCTGAATGTCTTTCGTCCTCTGAAATTACTGCGGCGGAAAGCTTATTAGTTCCGGATCCTGCAAAGTAGCATGTGCCAAAATTGGAGGTTTCAACAATTTTTTCAGAATTATGGATAAATGGGCGTCGCACTCCGCCCTCGTCGATCAATACGCCTAGCATGTGAAACTTAAGCGCTGCCACTCCCATGCCGGACAAGACTAGGTCAATTAACCCGCTATCTACGCGTGCATCTGGATTATAGCCGTGTTTATTGTTTATGGTATCGGAAAGACTTATCCAGAACTCAAAAGCTGATTTACAGTCCCCAGCAAAAGCCAGTATGCCGCCGTTATTAGGTAGAATAATCGTTTTTCTACCCATTCGTACGATATGCCACGGGCCTTTAGGTTCTTGCCAGCCAGTTCGTATTAGTCCTAGAGACGGTAGCCAAACTAACTGTTTGTCTCTACGGTCTTCGCCGTCCGCGCTTATTAGACAATCCGCTATTAAGTGCGGATCGGTCTCGGGGTTTATGAGTGCAATTACAGTCATTGTTACTCCTTGCTAAGTTGGTAGATCCATGTTTTTGCTGATGACAGGGCCGCCCCCGATCGTCGGGACCTGGTCTAAAGGAATGAGAAGTGGGTGAAGCAACCCCGGGCGCAAGGCCCGAGGCTGTAACACGGGGCTCAGGCGGCAAGCGTCAGCGCAAGACGTCTTTCCTGGATGCGGAACTTCTCGAGCAGTTTGAGTGATCCTCCGAAAATTATAGCGCCGGAATAGGTGATGTCTGTCAGGACAAAGGCATCCGGTTCACAGAATGGCCATTTCACTTGGTTCGCCGCCACCTTGACCATTGGCGCTATGGACGGAATATTGTTGGTCATCCGCCAGCTACCGCGCGTTCGATATTTACGTGAATAACAATGCTGACGATGGCCACTACTTTCGCCGCGATGATGCCTACGATTAGCGCCATGGTTTTGCCCCCCCCCCCGCCGGCTATCACGGTGGCAACAGCGGCAATTGCACTGAGGATTGCTTTGGTGACCACAACTTAAGTCGCGATGTCTGTGGTGTTCTGCACGTCCGGGTCGCCAACCATGGCATATACCATGACCTGTTCACCCTTGTCGTTCGTTGCCAACTGCAGTGTCTGCTTGGTGACGATGCGTGTATAGGCGACGATGCCCGGGGAGATGCCCGTACGTATCTTGCACTCGGTACGGATGTACGACGGCGCTTTTCTCACTACGCGAGTCGCCCGCGAGCGCCGCCTCAATCCTCAATCACAACATCCTCCCGATAGCAGAAATGCTCTACATCGCCAGCAAACCTTGTTCGCTTCGCTCACGTACCCGCAAAACTACGCTTTCGCTTGCCGGGTTCCAAATGTTGACCATTTGAGCGCGCCACGGTCTATTTCATTAGTCACTTTTTGGGCGTACCAAAAAAAGTGGCCAAGGATGCTTCTCAGAAAGAAAATGCTCTTTCCATTTTGTCCGTAATTTATCAAAACGACTCTGCAATCGGCGTTCGATGCTAGGCCAATGTAAGTGAAAAATCTCTTGGGCTTTCCCCTCTGTGAGCTTCAATGCCTCAATACGGCCGTCCGCCACTACGAGAAACAGTACGGCAGCACGCCAAAAGCTTTCTGAAGAGGACGCATCGCGCATGAGGGTAAGCCAGTGCGCAGCCCAGATGTGTCGCTCATATAGAGCCTTAGCAAGGCGCTGTGTTTCCCCAAGAAATCCTGGAACCCCGGCAAATAGAGATAAAACTCTTTCGCTACATGAGTTCTCTCCCATCAGTCCGGCGACCAAGATGGCACGTGCCTGTTTAGCTGGCCGCGTGGAGGCCAAGCCCTCCTCAATGTACTGAGTTAGCTGGAAAGATTTTCCGCTCCACAAAGCAGCCCATACCTCACAAGCGAGCACATCGTTATTTGTGGCGCAGTCGAGACGGCGCGAACGCAGAGCATTCAACTCGGTGCTCTCTCTAGCGGACCAGATACACGTTGCCCCCAACTCAATAGCTGCGCGGCCAAAAACTACACGCACGAGGGGAGCGATAGGGTCGTATTTTTCGAACAGTTGAACCGCACGAATAGGGTCATACGTCGAAACGAATCGCGCTAATTGCATACCGATATTACGAAATGCTACCAGATTCGCATGATTTGATTGGCTGAGCAGCAAATCGCACCAGCGTTCGGTCAAGGTGGTATCTGCCGCGGCGATACTTGCGAAATCTTCGGTACCAATTTGCTCCAACAGTTTCTCTGCATCTATACGCGTTAAATGCGAAAGCAAAGCTTCGAAGCTGGAATGCAGCTTTTTTTGACGCTCATTAAAGCTGTCTTCATCTTCGAGTGCTCGCAGCCAAGATTTTTCGGAATCAGGCGACGAAAGCTGGCGCTCGCGCAAGGTGAAGCAGGGCTTTCGGGAGGTGTCTTTTGATTGATACATGAGCTCAATTTCAAGCATGTCCGATTCGACTGGTAACTCCAGCGAGCGCTGAAGCAGGGCGTCTATAGTCAATGCAACATGGAGCGATACTTCCCCACCGATACGCGCCGATAGTTGTCCTAAATGTTGAAAGTCCATGTCCGCTATAAATTTATCCCAGGAAGCGACGTTCTGTATCGCAGCCGCTACCAATACGTCTGAACCAAACCAGCGCTCCAGCGCCTCATCCTTGCTTAACTGATTGGCATTCCAGCCACTTTCCTTAGCTATTTGTAGCGCTGCGGAATCCGCGGACTTCGCAACCATTGCCAATGCATGAGCACGTACGGATGTTGACGCACTGCTTAGCAAGGCTGGAAGATGATTTAGAACTGATGGCGACAACGGTCTATTAACAAAGGGGGCGAACAGCAGCACTATGAACTGTGACTCTTCGTTCTGATCTGCCACTGCAGCCGCTAGCCTCATTTCGAAGGTTTGCACGTCGAGTGGCTTAATGGTTTCAACCAAATTTTTTTGTAGCCGATAGCCTAGCCGGGCCTTCAAGAGTGAGTCGAGCTGCTCGGAGGCCTCTAGCGCGGGAAAGACAACTTGCAATTGAAATTGTGCCCAGATCTGGGCCTCGTTTCCTAGCGAGTGCAAAGCCTCGACATCAGCTCCGTCCCCGCACGAGCGACCGACGAACTTTAGTGCTTGCTGATGTGTAACGAGGGCAGAGTGATCGAGTAGACCGACTACTCCTTGCCGTAGAGGTAAAGCGTTGCGTCGCAGTACGTCATCAAAGAGCGAGCGATGCTGGTTGATCGCGATCTCTGGATAAAAGCGGCTAATGGCAGGCCGCGCATCATTGAAAAAGTAGTCCTGTGGAAGTATTCCTTTACTCAACGAAATGCTGGTGACATCGGCAGCAGCATACTGTGTTGCAGTTTTCGCGACATTCTCAGGTTCTTCATTGTTAGGATCGCAGGGATCGGTGCTGCAATAGTTTTCAACAAGTCTCCAGCCCCCGCCTTTCGGTAGATCTACGCTCAGGTCGTCGACTAGTTTCTGCGCACGCAATGCGTCATCCGGGTGTCCGGTCGACTGAAGTAATGTTACTAGAGCCCATTGACCAACATTTGACGGCTTTCCATCGGCCAATCTTTGGCTAAAAAGCAGAAGCTCGGCACGGGTGGCTTCCCAATCAATGCTGTTGAAGCGAATTAAATGGCGAAAATCTTGCGTAGGTGATAAGTGACTAACGTTGAGACTTTTAGCAAAACTCCATTGCACGAATGCGTGTGCGAAATCTGCTAGTGGCTTGCCGGCCATCAGTCTCAAAGCAACTGTCCCGAGTACTGAAACGTCTTGAACTTCGACGCGCTGCAGTTGATCAAAAATGTCCTTTTCACTTGGAGATAGTTTCTCGAGTTTCTCTGCCAATTCGTTTTTTAGTTCAAGACGGCGTGATGTGAGATCGTCCGCGCTTCTACCAGATGGATTTACATGTTTTTCGACATCTAGAGTTACATGCGTCAGCCAGCTATTGAGCTCCGATGCAATGGCTGTCCAAGCTTGATCGTCAACCTTAGCGCTATGCAAAGCCAGTTCGACGCAATCAAAATTGATCGCTACACCACCTTGCAATGCAAGAGACCTCATCGCCTCAAGAAAAACAGGCGTCCGGATGCGTGCCAACGCGGTGATAGAATTGGAAATGCCATCGTCTAGATTTTGTAAGCCAGCGAACCCGGTCAGGATTGCTGCACCAATTGCAGTTGAATTCTCTTCAGACATACACGCCACGGTGAGTGATGCCAGTATTGCCTCCGAAGTTTGATCAAGCGCGGCGATCGGTTCCGCTATGACAGCCAGAGCTTCGTCTAGATTGTGCCCATTGCGATGGGCTTTGTTGAGCTCTTCGAGAATTGCCAACCCTAATGCCAAGCCAAGCCCCTCTTCGCTTACGGAGTAGCGCGTCGGGTCTTCTGTCAACGGAACATAGAATCGTCCTTCCACTACGGCATCTAATCCACCGTCAAATACCTTTAGGTCATCGCGTTGCTGCCTACTCAGCCGTTGCAATACCTCCTTTGCATGTCGCTGCAGGTTGCGTTTGAAGTGCTCAGCGGATTGATCGTAACTGTCACGTTGGCTTGCCCGCAGATGCTCGAACAACAAAAAGGGAATGCTTAACTCCTCCATCTTTTTAAGCTGCTCGCTGTCCAAAAGGGTTAGAGCAATGGATAGTAATCTAGGGTTGCGAAGGGCTGACGCAACACGTTCATGCAGTTGGCCGCCGCGCATGTTTTGTGAGGAGAGCAATTCATCCCGCTCCGAAGGTGACCACTCTGGCACTGACAAGACACGGTAGGATGAAACTAAACGCGGCTTTATTATCTCGTCAAAATAACGTCTTCGCGACGTGAGAATAAGCTTGCCACTGATGCATTCTAACTCTTCGCTGAGCTGGTCAATCACACGAGCCCATTCTGTTCGAGGGCGTTGGTTCAAGCCATCAAGGACCACAAGAAACCCTTGATCAGGGCCCTTACGCTGTTTGCGCCATTCGCTAAGTTGAGTAGTCCAAAACTCCTGGTGGCGTTCAGAGCCTTGCCTATCAGTCTGTACGCATAGCTTTTGCGCTAGGAGGGTGGCAGGGGTGATGGCCTGCTCGCCTATTTCTTCCGCGGTTAAAAACAGCGTCAATGGCTTTTCTTCCAAGGAGAGCCACGCTTGCGCGACGAGCCAAGATTTGCCGTTGCCTTCATCTCCAGTAAGAGCTACTACACCGCCAACAGTCGATTCGACAAGCAGGGACTCGAAACGCGCAACCAACTCGCCTCTAGACATATATATGATAGAAGCCGCTGTGTCAGCAGGACATAGCGGCTGACCGAGCCGAACTTTGGCTTTGGCGCGATTGGAGAAAGCGCTCAGCAGCCAATCGGTATTGGCTTTGAATGCAATATCAAGAGACCAGTCTGATTCCGGCAAACTCTGCGCATCAAGCCGCATGTTGATTTCATCGAAACGTTGTTGCAGAGCCTGCATGTTAACTTCAATCAAACCTGCCATGGCGCGATCCTTGGTCGCACCCAACACCCCTGCAACTAGTACATTTACGGCGTGGTCAATGATGTTTTTTGCCCGATTATGGTGTTCTCCTGACATCAGCGAGTAGCTATCGATTAGCGCACAGAGAACGTCGGACGGCTCCATAGATGAGGTGATACGTGCATGCGCGAGTTGTCTTAGCTGGTATCTCGTGGTGCTGGAGTTTAACCATTCACACACATGCGGCAGAGAAAATGGTTCTGACTTCACCAACTGATGCCCGAACATTTCGAGTATTCGTTTCCACCCTTCTTCGGTGGATGAGGTGACACCCAAATGCACGAATGTCTCTTGGTCCAACTCTTCGATTGGCGAGTGAGCTGCAGCCGACGGATTATGGGCTGCAGTACGTTCAGCCCAAGGTTTCTTGAGCAACATAACTACGGGGCTAGCCAGCGAAAAAAGAAATCGAGAAATAGTCGAAATGTCCAACTTCTGTTCCTAAATCGAAAAGCACGCAAGGCCAGCCCCTATCGGTGCTGGTTAGGAATTTAAATTACACGGCTGACAATCTACCTTATTTTAGCTGGTTAAACATCTAGTTTGAGCTAGGTGTTCGCACTGCGCTCCCGATCAGTGTTTTTTGTAGCTAGCAAGTCAACAACTGAATCTTGAAAAAATTCTGATAGGACCGACCATCAAGAATTTTGCTATATCCGCGCAGCGGTAGCTCTTCGTTCTGGCATATGCCAGGAAGCACCTGAGCGAAAGATTATTGGGATTTAAAGCTTGTAACCGATTTCTGATTTTGGTGGGAGCAGCGAACATAGAAACTTGATCCTAACCAAGATAAAAATCTAACTTAAGATTCGAGTGAATTTCGATAAAGTGTCTAAATATGAGTCCCAGCTTGTTGATGCTGACCCCGGATTGACCCAATTGCCGACGCAAGACTGTCCCATCTCTAAAACTGCAACAATCGATCACAGACAATGATTAACGCGGAGTCAGAATGGATCAGTGAAATCTCGGAAAATGGGTCAACTCGGCATCGGCGCCAATAGCCTCAAAACCTTGTCGAATGCCCCCATGGCCGAATCGTTCTAAAAATATGTTTTCACACAGCCTGGACCCAAAGCAGTCACCTCTACAGAGTCTAAGAGAAGGATGCTTGGAGATGGAGGTCTTGAACTGGCAGCGCGCGATCTAATGGACACTTGGGTGAGCGCGCAGCACAGTATGCGGGAGCGGACAGCAGGCGAAGGGCAAATGGCTAAGAACCGAGACGATTTCACAGAGTGCACCAGGCGTAAGATCGGACAGCGCGCTGGATGGCTATGCAGTTTTCCAGGCTGTCGCGTCTTTACCGAAGGTGCGACCTCGGACGAGAACGGGCGCATGAGCGTGGGCACCGCTTCTCACATCTGCGCCGCTGCGCCCGGTGGACCACGCTACGACGAAAAGATGACGATGGACGAACGTCGCTCGGTGACCAATGGGATTTGGATGTGCCGAAATCACGGCACAGCTATCGACTCGCCAGATTCGAAGTTCACTACCGAGCTGTTGCGCACTTGGAAGAAAGATGCCGAGACAGAATCAAGAAAGCGTGTTTTAGAGGGCACTGCACGGCCTGTATCTGAAGAATTCCAAGATGCAGGAGATCTTCGTGTCGCAGCATCTGCCGATATTGAAGTATTTCGCCGAACCGCGCGATGGCCAGCCTCGTCGATTGAGCTCGCTTTGACCATCGAGGGTGTCAACGAGTCCATTACAACAAAGTCACTGGCAAGAGCCGTTGGATCACTTGATGATCTCGTGATCGTGGCACCTCCCGGTATGGGAAAGACGACAGTGCTGCTTCAAGTAGCCGAGGGGCTGCTTGCAGAACCAACAGGAATTCCAATGTTTGCCTCGCTTGGTGACTGGGCAACGGATGACATGGAATTGCTAGCATCCATCCTGCGTCGGCCATCCTTCCGAGGTATATCAGAAGAAATTTTTCGTGCGGCAGCAGCAGAACCTGGTGTAGTGCTGCTGCTGGATGGCTGGAATGAACTTGACACTGCAGCGCGTCGACGCGCCCGTGTCCAGTTGATCTCCTTGAAGGCCGAGCTGCCCAACCTCGGCATCATTATCTCGACACGCCGACAGTCACTTGATGTCCCCATCGAAGCGCTGCGCGTCGATCTCCTGCCTCTCAACTACAGTCAGCAGGAAGAAATAGCACGCGATATGTATGGCGAGTCGGGAGTTCGCATAGTGGATGAGGCCTGGCGAACGCCCGGAATTCGCGAGTTAGTCTCCATCCCCCTTTACTTGACAGTGCTCTTGTCACTTCCGCGCGGCTCAGCCTTCCCGACAACGAAGGAAGAACTTCTACGCCGTTTCGTGGAAGCGCATGAAGCTACGCCGGAGCACGCAGAAGCATTGCGCGCAGCTTTGGCAGGCCTGCACGACCGCTACTTGTGTGATCTGGCTGTGCGATCAACTAGCGCGTTTGCGGTTGCACTCTCGGAGGTAGAGGCCCGTCGGTCAATCAGCGATACCGGAAGGTTGTTGATGGCGGAAGGGCAGGTGACGACGTTACCTCAACCGCACGATGCTCTTGAAGCTCTGATTAGCAATCATGTTCTGCTACGGCTAGGGGACACCCCCGGCTACTCGTTCCAGCATCAGCAATTTCAAGAGTGGTACGCGTCGCACATGGTCCAAGATCGCATGCGGTTGGCCTCAGAGGATCCGGTCGAATTGAAGGCTCTGCAGGCGCAAATATTTGACAAACCTGCTTGGGAAGAGGCAACCCTGTTCGCGGTCGAGCGGCTCGCGCGTAGTACCGACGAATTGCAAAAGGCGGTTTGTGCACGATCAGTACTGGCGGCCCTGGAGGTTGATCCATTGCTCGCAGCCGAAATGATTTATCGGTCGTCGGATGAAATTTGGGCATTGGTCTCGGATGACGTACAGCGCTTCGTGAGGGCATGGCATGTGCCCGGCACTGTTGATCGCGCACTCAGGTTCATGCTCACGTCCGGCAGACCAGAGTTCCTCGCAGTAATCTGGCCGCTTGTGACTCACGAGGGTGAGCAAAATAGCCTGCGTGCGCTGCGTAACTGCCGACAGCTTCGGCGGGCGGTGTTTGGAGGGGACGCTGCGGGTGCCATCGCCGCGCTACCAGACAGCCCACGGGAGGTTCTACTGCATGAAATGGTTATGCACGGTGATGTGGAGGGACTCGGTCTCGCAACAGACCTCGCAAAGATGGATCCTCATACTGACGTGCAGTTGTCTGTGGTTAGTGCGCTGTCGTTTCGACGAGCTGATTTTCATATAGCCGAGATCCTTCGGGCTGTCTCAGATGCCACATTGGATCAGATCGTTAGGCGACAGATTCTGGATGTTGAAGAAGTCGCAGATTTTCAGTGTCGCGAACGTCTTGCACAGGCGCAGCATCGCTCAATTGAGGCGGAAACGGATTACGAGAAGCTGCATCGAATTGCGCGTACACCACGCGATGAGCAGCTGGAGCCTGAGTTGTACAGAATTCTGTCAACTATGGAATTTGAGCGCGGGGACCGAGACGTGAGCTCGCTTGCTGAGACGTTGCGGACACATTATCCCTTCGTTGTAGCGAAAGCCCTCGTAGCCCGGGTGCTTGAAGGACGGTCGCTATTTCACCACGCTGCAGAAATTGTCTCTACTGGAGGGGTCGTTGAGGATGATGACTCGCTGCTGAGGATCGCACAGGACGACTTAGGCCAGTACAGCCAGCGTGCCTCCATCGCTGCTGCGGTGCTTGGCCCTCGCTCGTCAGCCGTGTTGCTTGACATGCTGTTCGAACTTGGACCAAGTCGTAAGGTGAACGGCGCGTGGGACCCTGAGGTGAATAAGCTATTTTATGGCCTCGAAGCAAGACTAGCGCTCGCACCTGCCGAAAGTATTCTTGAGGCTGTACAGGCGCGGTCTGCGCCAGCCTCGGTTTCGCAGATGGCGCTGATGGCCGAGGTGTTGATCCGATGTCGCGGAGAGCAATCGAGTCACGATCGACCTTTCAGTGACACAGTAAAAAGCTGTGTCGCCGGTTTTATGGAGGAGTGGGCATACCGAATGCTGGCGTCCGGCGATGCGACGAGGATGCAGACGGCGAGTCTCGTGAAACTTGCCACCTGTGCGCCATCTGGCCAACTCTTGCCAGTCCTTCAGGCACTGCTCGATGACAATCTTCAGCGCCTTCGAGTATTCCGCGAGCAGGCAGAAGCGGAGAGGTGGCGGCCTGGGAATGCAGTGGATGAAGCGCGCACGCCTCATACCCATGAATATGCGCGGGCTTTTCGAGCGCTAAAGCTTCCGGAAACTAGGCACATCCTGTACGGCTATCTTGACGATTTAAATTTTGGCGAAGAGGCCACAGGTGTACTTGTCGAGCATTGGCGGCTCACTAACGAACCTCAGCCGGTTGAAACTCGCCTGTTTGGCAGGCTCGATTTTTCAGATGTTCCTGCGCGACGGGCAACGCGCATCGGCAATCCCGAAGAAACTTGCGAGGAGGCCGACACCATATTCGCGGTGGTCAAAAGGTTGCTCGAAGGAAATAGCGACGATCAGCATCGGCTTGCCGTTGCGCTTGGCACACGAGCTGCGCGCCTTCCTCACGGTAGGTGGAGCAGCGTGGTTAAACAACTGCTTGAATTGGCCCTACCGCGCGCTCGTTGCTCGTTGCTCGTGAATCTCTGTCTTTCAGGCGAGATTCTCCCGCTTGATGAAGTTACACGCGGCATCTCCGACACACTGGAAGATGCCAAGTTGCAAACATGGATCCTCTCTCAAAGCAATGGGTATGAACTCAAGCAATGGTTGCAGCTTTTACCGTTTACGGACAACGCACTCGATGGGTTCGATTTGCTGACAACATTACCTGATTCGTTCCTCCAGCCTCACATGCTCGAGGATGTTGTGTTTGCATGCGGGAGCCTGACCGAGGATGAGGGCGGATGTTGCCTGTTCAGGCTAGCAGTGTTGGTTCCTGCCCTTTACGGTGATCACAGTTGGCTCCGTACAATTTTCCGATTGGCTACGGGTTCTCTAGATATTGCGCATCAACTGATAGATCTTACTGCGCATGGTGTTTTCGAGCAGAAGGGGCTAGATCACTGGTTCATCGCACGCGAAATCGCTGGATTGCTAGAAGTACATGCCGACGTCCGGGGCCATACATATGCACTGCTCGCAGATGGTCCCACAACGCCGGGGTTGGTGCTTCTTGCGACAGCGATATCCGAAGCGCCCGATATGCCGGGTCTTTTGCTGCTTGTGCGGGCAGAGATCTCGACGGGCCGAAATTTCGCGGGCTATCGCGCGGTCGAATATGTTGCAACTGAGCGTATTCCCTCACGCGATTGGTCAGGGGGTTTCGAAATCTTGCCCGCACCTGTCGCTGAGCTGAGGCGAGATCTCTTGGCAATGTGCACGGACGGTGGTCCGTCCGACGTGGCTGCACGATACCTGCGAGAAATTGATGAAATCAGAGACATACACGGGCTGCCTGAAGACGAACCGCGTCACCCAAATTTCGCCTCTGGTGTTAGTTGGCCGCTTCTAAGCGCGCGCAGACCGGCTGAGGGAGTTACTGACGCTTCGCCGACAACTTGAGCCTAAATACGTGTTCTCGATACCGCATTCGAGTCAAATGACCGCTGTGGAATCTAAGCACGAGTGCCGCTTTTGGCCGATTGCTGCCCTTCAGGTGTTTTAATATTGCCCGTCAAGAGGCTTGCTTGGGCCTAGCTTGAGGCGTCCATGCCCGGACAGGCCGCTTGCGATCCATAGCTGCCTCTGGTGTTGGCCAGTGATCGGTCATCTGCGTGCCATTGATCAGCGCCTGGATCTAAGTGAATTGCTTGTGGACACTCACTGCCGATAAAACCGGGAGTGATTCACTATGTGCCCAGCCCATACTCTCGAAAACGATTGCACCTACAGACCTTGCCACCCGGCTATTGAAGCCGTCTCCAGCGCGGAAGAATATTTCTCCCAAACCTGGCATGTACGAACTGGTACTGCGGAGCGAACTGGGTGCCACCCTTGGCGATTCCATGGAGACCGGGTGGCTGATCCAGTTCCTGCAGATTCATTTCAGATCATCTCGACAGGGGCCAAATAGCACCAGGCACTCCTGAATGGGATAGTGAGCAATGAAGTGCCCGTACAGTCGATCGCGGCTGTCGGCGATGCCTTGATCGACGTGCTCAGGTACTCGACAGAGCTCAGGAATACGATGGGGGGAAGCTGTTGCCAAGTTGTCTGAAATAACCCCGGCCCTCTATAAAAAGTTTGCTCAAACCAAGGGTTTCAAGCACCTGATCCAGTCGCTCAAAAGGGCCGCGCGTGATCCAGAACCTGAGTAAGACGCGTGACAGGCTGTTCACGATCAGAGCCTAGCATTGGAGATGGCGGAGCAGACGGAGGTCTGAAAGCGTACGGCGACGGTCGTGGTATGACAGTCACTACGACGATAAACCGAGGAACGTCACACTAGGCACACCCAAGCTTGAACCTGAGAACTACGATTTTCGCACCTAGAATCGTAAACAGATAACGGTCAAGAGATGTCTCCGTGACACGCCGAAAAGGCTTTTCCAGAGCCGCAAGGACAGTCCGCAGATCCATCCTCCACTGTGCTCGGAAGTACTCCATCAGCTCGAAATGCGTGTAGCGCTTTGCTGTTATGGATGATTTTCAGTTGCTCTTGAATTTCATGCCGCTGTCTTTCAGTGAATCCTGCCGAGTAGGGCATCAGCCTGGCCATCTCAGCATCAGCTGCATCAAACTCTTCACAATATGCCAAGAACACGGCGTATTGGCTCCTGACTCCGATGGCTTGATCTACCAAGCCGTGCTCAGCCAGTAAGGGTAGGAGGAACCTCTCGATCACTTGCTTTGCTTGGTCATAGCGGCCTCGAGCTGACATGTCGTCAGCTAAGTCTTGGCCCACTCGGATCTGTGAGTCGATAGCGCCAACCATTTCATACAGATTTAAGGCGCTGTACCTGTAAACCAGTTGATCTGGATCCGTGTCGCTACAGAGTTTCGCGCGCAGCTCTAACGCATCGGCAAGGCGCTTGATGTTGTCGCCTGCATGGCGCAATCCAGTAACCCGCTCCCAGAGTTGTTCTGGATTGAGTGCTGCAATATCTGGCAGGTCGAAGTCCAGCGATGCGAAATATTCCTCAATGACTGGCTCCAACATCTGGAGTGAGTCCTCGCGGTTGCCTAGCTGCCAAAATGAGGTAGCGGCGTTGTACTGAAGCACTCGCCGTTCAACTGGCTTGTCAGGAAGCAGGTCTCTCACTTGGGAAAAGGCTTCAAGGGCCAAATCGGCACGGCCAAACTGAGCATGATGAAGCATCAACTTCATGTAATACGTAGCTTGAATTTCACTATCTAGGGAATGATCTGCGATGAGTCGCCGCATTTGATCGAAGCGCTCAGCCAGTTTCTCGTGCCGTCCGTTTTTTACATCTGAGAAGACCAAGCCATCCAATGCCCAAAACCGCTGCGTAGGTTCTATCTGAGGTGAGATCGCGATTTGGTCCAGGTACGACATAAATTCAATGCTCGGTCCCATCTCGTGGAATAACTCTTCTCCAGCAAACTCTATGATGGCTTCCACGTCCTCCAACTGAAGCAAGACTGAAATTAGTGTCGCCAAACGCGATGGTTCGCGCCGTACTGCCAAGTACTTAAACAACATGATCCTGAGATGTTGCAAAGCATCCTGTGTGACTGCTGGGTCGAGCGTGTGCAAATGCCTACGCCCTAAGAGCCTCAGTGAGTCATGTATCTTCATCTGATCGGCATCAATAGCTTGGACAATCCCTTGGGCACGCAACGTCCTAAGCAGTGCCAACGTTTGTTGGTTGGTCATGCCAACGCTTGCTTTCAACAGATTGCAGACCTCATCTTTGGTCATGCCCACGTCTACCAGGCTCCAAACAGATAGCGCCTTGCGTGAGGCTTCTGAAAGTGAGTTGAATAACTTCGAAAGGATGATCTCTTGGGCTGTCTCAGCGACGTTGCTTTGTTCTGACACCTCAGAGCAAAGCTTCGCAAGGTCACCTCTGTAATGCGTCTTGCAGAGCCTGAGGGCGCTTTGTACGTAGAGGGGCAAACCTGCTGTCAGCGAGTTGAGCTTTTTGAAAGAGCTGGCGCTTCCCTTAACGCCAAGGCGCTGAGCCTCCGCAGCGATCGAATCTACGTCCCACCCCAAAAGGGTTTCTTGAGTTAACCCAAGTAAAGCTGCTACCTCATGAATGCTAGGGCCGGGTTGGCAGAGCAGGACTAGTTTCAAATACCTGGTGCTTTCTACCAAAATGCGAAGACTTTCTGCGGGAACACGGTGGGCGTTATCCAGTACCACCAGAGCCGAAATGTTGTGACGACCAATGTGCTCATCAAGCACCTGTAGAGATTCGTGTCCGGTACTTCCTAAGGTAAGCACCCTTCTGATTTCCGGACTATCGACATCGAGCACAAGTGGCGCCAGCTCTCTTACAAGAGAAGAGGCAATTGCAGGTCCAGGCAGATCCCCTACATCGTAGTAGGCACAGGTGCTTGTGGAGTGTATAGCTGACTCTGAAGCCCAAGACGTTTTCCCTGAGCCTGAAAAGGCGCAGATGATTCTGATCCTTTCAGCTTTGTCTAACGAGGGCTCATTTCGTTGCGGGCGATACGCTGCTGGCGGGGTAGGAAACGCCTGCATTTTAACTATCAGTTGCTCGAATAAGGACCTCAAATCATCGCTTTTGAATGTATGTGTTGAATAAGGTACTGAGCCACTTGACGCCAGCTGCACGCAACCTGCCAACTTCCACACAAGCGATTCCGGTGAGATCAGGGAATAGGGTAGTTTTGTTGCGAGTTGGGCGCACCACTCAGCTGCTTGATCAATGCCGCTCCAAGCTGGAGGTAACGCCGGCATTGCGTGAGCTTCAGAGCCAGGCCAAATCAATTTCACATCCGCAGACATTTGTCCGGAATGGATGGCTTGAAGCAGCTGTGGGCCAGGTGGTTGGTTCATCACAACGAAAAACTGAGCTTTACCTCGTCTAAGGCCTGATTCATGGTCTGCACGCAACGTATCGAAGCGCGCAAGCGCTCCAGCAATGTCACTGGGTATGATCGGTTTGATTCGGGTTTTGACCTGGACGTAAATCCGCCCCGCATTTTGAAGCTCGATATCTTCGTCGCGCTCAACCGAAACTGAGGTTACGTTGTGCTTTTCTGCAAGCAGAAGACAGCCAACGGCGTAAAGATGCTGGTAAAGGAAGCCACGATGGACAGCCTCAATTCGCGTTGTCTGCCGTGGGTCAAGGGCAGAAGGTTGGTCATCAATCAAGTCCGTTTGAGGTGACATAGCAAACTCCTAGAAGCTTTCACCGGTTCGCCGCAGGACATTGCATTCAGTCCTTACTGCGCCGTAGTTGCGTGCAACCTTCTCGGCTGCCGCCTTGATTTTGAACTTGCTCGCTTCGGTGCGGCTGTACGTGCCCATAAGCCGCCTTCATCGCCAGTCAGGAAGTAACCTGGGCCAGTGTTCCGTATGTGGTAGACGACAAATCTAGTCATACCTTCCGTTGGGAGTGTTCGTTAGGCGCAACGCCAGACTTACGGCTGGGTGGCTTCGCGCTCGGCCTTGCCGATCGCCGCGTGCACCTGTGTCGCCAAACTCCGGGCAGCCTGATCGTAGAGCTTTTCGTTCCGCTCAGCCGTGGCCTTGGCCCGCGTCTCCCCTACAACATCTCCACGCTCGCGCGCCCTCGCCTGCACTTTGCCGGCCTCGATCCATTCTTGAAAAGCCATTTGGGCGGCATCGCTAGCGGGCTTGAGCTGGTCCATATCAATCATCGTCATGGCCTTTTCCTATGCCGTGGTGAGTAGAAATTCACCATGAAAAGGTAGAGCTTCTAGGGATGGATCATCAGCGAAAAGCTCCTCCCATGCCCTGCAGATCTTGAAGAAAAACATCAACAAATCGATGTCCTCGCCGCTTGAACGTACGATGCTAAAAGCTTGCCTTTCTTTCTCAAGGCCCTTGATGACGCCATTGGGACCTAGCGCTGATAATTTCTGATTGCCAATATCAACTGATACACGTTTAACCACCAAGTGTTTGGAGGCATTGGCAATATCCGCACACTCACCAAACAGACCATCGGCCTTTGCTCTCCAGGCACTATGAAAGGCCTTATCGCCATTTTCGTTCCTTGACTGAAGGAGCCAGTCCCGCAATGAGGAGTTGGTAACACAGAAATTGAAGAGGTGATCCCCCATCTCTTCCAAGCTACCCGCATTCCAGGCGCGGCCAGCTTCACGAAATAGTTTCAGAGCTATATCGCGCGGCGTCTTAAATACCGGTATTACAGGACTGATTGTCATGTTCATGCCTTGATTGTCGCGGACGCGAAAACCGCGCCTCTTCTACTGCCGATGCCCAACTCGATGGCTGGGCTTGGCGTATCTGGTGCGCTTTAACTATTTACCTGTGTGTCGTCCGATGGCCAGTTCCGTCATTGCCGCCGCGTAACCATCATGGGGGTAGCAAGGCCACCCTTCTGGTGTGCAGTAGCCTTTCCTTCGGTCCTGGTCAGAAAATCGGGAATGCCAACCGCCTTCCCGCTCAAAAGCCCACCCACTGAGCCCATAACCTTTAAATTGGTCATGGGCTTAGTTTTCTGCAATGTGCCGAGCTGGCATGCTTGTCAGCAAAAACTCTGCGCTCCCAGGTTCCCACCAATGCCGCTCGGCGTGGTTTACATACGGCATGTACTTACGCGAGTGTTCCAGTAAAACTAGCAGGTTAGAGCGGGGTAGGCTCTGACTTTCGCCTTTGAAAAAAGGGGGCGGTCATTTCATTTTCATCACTCTGACCAGAGTGCTTGATTAGACGGTCGTTCTTGAATGCTCTCCACCATCACGACGGGGTAAAGTAGCCCCTTAGCTGCCAGTCTCATCCTAAAGTTGAATCCTCAGCCTCAAGTGCATCCAGTGGACGTCGTACTGGCAAGGCAGTAGTCTGCCGGCAGAATATATTTAGGCTTTGAACCCAACGAGTAAGTTTCAACCAACAAAGGGAGTTATAGTATAGCTGCTAATAGAACAGTTGCGCTTTAAGCTTTGTCGCGGAGCGGCAGTTAGTATTGGAATTTAGTGCAAAGCCGGGATGGTGGTATATGACGGAAGTGACACAATCGATTGAAAAGGTAAAACGCAAGCTTCACCTCATGATAGATACCTGTGTGTGGCTAGATCTCGCAAAGGATTATCGGCAGCGTGCCACGATTGGTGCATTAGAGGAGTTGATTCGGATTGATGTGGTAGAGTTGCTGGTACCACAACAAGTCATTGATGAATTCGAACGCAACAAAAATCGCGTTATCAAAGAGAGTACTAAGAGCTTATCAAGTACCTTCCGACGGGTAGGCGATGCAATTAAACAATTCGGTAAGTCTGACGGATGTAAGGAAGCCCTTGTGCAACTCAAGGATTTGGACCATCGAATCTCTACGCTGGGCGAGGTGGTGAGTGAATCCGTTGGGAGCATTGAAGCGTTATTCGCTGTGTCAAAAAAAATAAGAACTAATGATTCAGCTTTAGTGGCTGCGGCACAGCGCGCTATACACCAGCGTGCACCATTTCATAAATCGAAGAATAGCATTGGCGACGCCATTCTAATCGAGCTTTATGCTGCGGAGCTGAATGATGGAAGGGAGAGGGATGGGCAATACGCCTTTGTAACGCACAATAAGCATGACTTTAGCTCAGGCTCAACGGATGAGCGGGTGCCCCATCCAGACATAGCAGGGCTATTCGATGGCAGTAGTTCGATTTACTCCGTAAATCTCAACCTGCTTCTTAATGATTTAGCTGCATATTGGATTGAGGAACTTCAAGCAGAATACGAATATGAGGATGAACCGCGCAGTTTTTCTGAATTGGCAGAGGCCGAACGCAGACTAAGTCGACAGGTATGGTATCACCAACATAGACAGCAACGCGATGCGATTAAGCAAGGCCGCATTAAGGTGGTTCCTTTTAACGAATGGTTTACTTCGGAAGGTCATGATGACATTGTCCCGGATGACGGATGGGCTGGTTCACTTGAGGAAGCCAAGCGTGTGGAGGAAAAATTCGGTTTAGAAAATCTTGGCCCTTGGGACGATTTAGATTACGGAATCATGTTTGGAAAACTGAGCGCCATTCGTTGGGTGCTCGGTTATGAGTGGGACTTTCGTTACAACGTTACCGGTCAATGAAACCCTAAGCCTGCTCCGCCAACTCGCACAAAAAACAATATGACTATGTATGATTGATTTCATGACCTTCATGACGGGCAGTAATGGGTGTTTTCTGCTATTCGCCATTGGCAGCATTGGGTCGAATGTAGCCCTCATAGAAAGGGCCGCTTCTGGCCGATTGCCGCCCGTCACGAACGGCAGAAATCGGCCAGGAGCGGTCACTGACAAAAAAATCAGGGCCAGCCCAGACAGCATTTTCTACGGTAACTTGAGGCTGATTAATGCCGGACAGAGCCGTCCTCGTTGATCAAGCGCTCGCCCCTCGTAGCCTCTACCAAGCGAACAAACCAAAACCAGCAATCCTCACGGCTATGAGGTACTGCATCAATAATTTGGAGGACCTCCTCACGCGAGTATGCTCTCAGCATATCCGCGACATGATGCAGGTCATGCCATTTAGGTGAACACGTGAGGACGCGTTCGAGAAGGTTCTCATGCGCGGCACGATGCAGGGGATTCGCCGTCGCGGCTAGTCGGTAGAGCAAACTTTCTTGGTCGATATCGCTCGATGCAATGCATCGTCGGAGAGCATCGATAGGAAACAAATCAAAGCTCTCGGCGAATACTTGTGGAATGAGCACGGCGAGGGCAGGCACGGCAAGCATGCGATCCAGCAGCGGAGCATTGTAGGCCGCGACCCCTTTTAACACCGTCAGTACCGCTGCCGCGCGCTTGTCGTCGAGATGATTCACGACATATTCGATGGCTAATTCTGGCGTAAGGGCTAACAACTCTGGTGTGAAATGGTCCTCCCACTGGCTCATCACACAATGAAGCGCGATCCAATCGGGAAAAGGACGCTCGATACCATCAGTCGTCTTTACCACGAGCATATCACCAGATCTCTTTTGCCAGTCCCTATACAGCAAAAGGGCTTGACGGAGGTGATACGCCGAAAGTGCGTTGGGTTGCTCCGCGATAAAACTTACAATGTGGGGAATCCCCATTGGATAGACTCGAGCAATAGCGTTTAGTAAGTCTTGCGTCGCTTTCGGCTGCATTGGACTGCCTAGTCGACGCCAGATCTCGTCGATGAGCGTAACAGGAGCACTCGGAAGCCAGCGCATGTAAGCAAGTGCGGGGATGTGGTGGACACCCGCGAAGGACGGTGGCAATTGTTTGATCAACTCAGGCAGTACTCCCTCGCCATGACGCGCGATTAATACCCGCCAGCCAGCCTCGTCATGACCCGCAGTAATCCAGGCCCGCGCCGTTTCGTCATCAATTTCAGGCGAGAATTTTTTGGCGAGCTTGTGATGATGAGGGGCGCCAGTTGCTAAAGCCACTCGCTGAAAGCGGGCGACCCATGGTGCGCCAAATTCCACGACAGCAAATCCGAGAAGTTCTTGCGCACGTGGCCTCATGGCCGGGAAGTGTGAGAGTAGAAGACCGAACACGTCGTCATCACCGCAACCGACGAGCACTCTGTTGATTTCGATCCACCCGCTGGAATTTAGCTCTACGACAGATTCAATCAAGCGTTCGTATTCGATAGCAATGAACCGAGCCAGGGCTCTGTTGGCGCGTCTTGTTGCGGCTGGCCGAAGTAACCAAGCATGCGAAGCGATGACAGTGTCGAGATGCGGGCGAACCCATTGCGGTACATCGCCACAGCAACCAAGCGCGGTTGCGGCCGCCTCTGCCCAACTTATCTGGCCGTTAGCCGCAACTTGCTCTAGCCAAAGACTCCACTCCGGCCCACCACCTTCGGCAATTGCATCGAGGACGAGACTGCTATTCGGTGCCCCTAGCCAGTCGGCGAGCGTAGCCCGCTGCGCATAAAGGGCTTTTGGGCGGAGGGCTTGCTTCCACTCCGATGGGTACATGCTGGATCGTCCTAGATCAGCGAGCACCTCCAGAGCGGGGCGAAAAAGCTCCGGGCGCCCCCCCTCCAGTGCACCAATGGCGGCGCGATTGCGCACAGCCAAGCGAGGATCTGCCAGAGCGCGGCGAAACGCTTCTGTCAGGGCTGGCACGGGGCGATCTGCACCGCGGCTTATCTCGAGTGCGGCGGCCAGCACTAAATCTTCCCTAACTGTTGCGTTTACGTCGCTGTCTGCTGCGCGTCCACCCGACTGGATAGCCAGGGCATAGCTCTCGCGCGTCCGGAGTGGGTCTATTGCTCGTTCGGCGACAGCGTCGGCCAGAAGGCCGCGTCCGGTGAGCCAACTCCAGTAAAGGTCGTGGCACGGGACTGCCTGACCGCCGCGCTCTAGAATAGTGCCGAGGTTCCTTAGTAGCCTGGCCGGGTCAGTAATTTCCAACTTAGCTGATCGAGTTTGGAGCTCATCCACGAGGCGACCAAATGAACGCGTTCCCGCCAGAGATAGGTCGGACACAGCTCCGGCGAGTGCTTCTGTGAAGCGCTCGGGTAGCCCACGCATAAGGTGCGCATGGAATTGACGCAGGAGGTCGCCAGTCGTCGCAGAGCGTGCGTCCGAAAGAACTTGGATGGCCAAAAGGAGGGGCAGTCTCAGAAGGTCAATCACCGGACTAGGTGGAAGCGCTTCGTCTGGGGTTGCGGCTGCAACTGCGCGCTCTACCCGGTCGGGCGGGAGCAGATCGAGGTTCCACTGCTTAAGGGTGCTGTCGTCCATGTCAGCGAATTTAGCCGTCGCAACTAGGCGTGCGCTTCTTAGAGCGCGCAGCGCGCGTCGCTTCTCACCTACCTTTGTAGTGCCCGCGAATTCGGACCAGCTGTCGACGAAAATACAAATTCGTGGATCTTGGAACAAAGTAGATAATTTGACTCCCGGAGCCGCCTCCGTGACCATCTCCTCTAGATCGTGCCAACCTGTCGCTTGTCCCGCCGGAAGATAGAGCGGGATGATCGTGCCGGCTGCGAGCAACTTATTTGCTGCGTGCCAGAGAGCATGCGTCTTGCCTGAGCCAGGCTGACCGACGATGAGGTGTTTTTTTTCTGGGAGCCCAATGAGATCTAATAAAGATGCGCTCGTGGGAACGCCATTCGACTTGATTTCGGTGAGACGGGGCTCCACTGAGAATGCGTCCACAAGGGCGTCCCTGGCTGAGGACTTGGCTCCAGGGAATAGCAGGTCGATCGATGGCGGTGCGCCAGTCTCAACTAGCACCTCCGCCAAGTCGCGTAACTCTTTAATGGACAGCGCAGTGCTTGGTCGTTCGGAGCGCTCACCCAATATGTCTACGGCGACGCTTGACGGAATTGCGATTGAGGTCGCGCGCTCTAGACAAGCCAGAAGCTGTGTTCCGTTTAAGCAACGCGGATTCGGGCCGAGCGCACAAGCAACGGCATCGCGGAACACAGCATCGTATGCGCGATGTGCCATGTCTGTGGTTGACCGGAGCTGATGTCGGCGATTCACGATAGCGCGGCGATTGCTCTCCTCAAGAGAGCGCCATTCCAGTGCGCCGCACGCAAAGACCATTGGACTGAAAAGCTCAGCTCTAAGCTGCTCGGGAGGGCTATTTCTTACAAAGGTTCGAAGCTCCTCAGAAAGCGCCCGCTGAAGAAGAGCTACGCGAAGCTCTTCAACGCCACCTCCGGAAGCAGCCGCTTCCCACGCGGTCAGGCCGGCCACGCCGGAAGGCAACGCATTCTTCCGTTCCTGTGCGATGCGCGATGTGGTCAGAAATACGAACCTTACTTCGCGGCCAGGATTGCAGGCCCGCAGCCTGTGCAGAGACTCAATTGCTGCCAGTACATCTGGCGAGTTCAGCGTCACAGCCCCGGACTCGCGCGTGTCCTTCACCTGCGTGGCCCTCAGAACATCATCCATCCTACCCGGCTCACGGAGAAGCTCGGTGAAGTCCTCGGCGACCTCTAGGTAGAGGTCATCGTCTACGCTCAGCTCCAGCCACGCGGCAGCCGAAGCGTGGAGCTGGTAGACATATCCACGAAGCGAGGCAGTTGCTTGCCGGATCAAGTCTTCTGGTGGAACGCTCCAAACCTGAGAAGGGTTCCCGAAAACAGAAATGGGTGTGATCGACATGGGTTTGGCTCTGGGCAAAGCAGCGAAGTGCGGCACGCTGCGCAGTATCGAAGTGGCTAGATACTAAACCAGATATGCAATTGGCTCTCGACTTTGACGGTACATTCCCTGTACAGATCCAGAGCATACTAGGGACTGGGCTAGAGCCGGGTACCTGCCGATCTCGGGGTATCGGTCTGATCAGAACTATGCGAAGTTTCGTAAGGGATTCGGGGGGAAAACCACAATGCTCATTCTGCCGAACTTTGGTCGCCGGCCTTGGGTGACTGCTATTGGCCGATATTTGCCTGTCACCTCATGAGGTCGGATTGACCAGTTGCGGAATACCGAGCAGGTTGCGAGGCGGGTGCCCATTTTCATTTTCAAGTTTTTGTTGACGATCCCGCGTCCTCTGTTAAAAATATAAATGCTTGCTAGCCGGTCTTGAGATCGGCTAACTCGGTAGAACGCTGGTCTACTCAAATAAACAGCCACCCAACCTTCGCATCACCCGCATCGCTAAACTACCCATCGGGATCCTTCCCATGGTGCGTCTCCCTTTTTTCAAGGAGAGTCGCTTCATTGACCTATCCCACCTATCCCCATCACCGCCACGTCTCATACGCAAGACGAGATGTAAACAAATACGCGTGAATGATCCGATTTATTGACAAAAAACTGAACAGAAGTGCTGTTTATGCAGCTTACTTATTGTTTTAGAAGGATAAATCGCAATGCTTGCTGTTTTAAGGTAGGCATAACCGTTTTGATTTGTGTCCTGAATCGCTCCGGATTTAGTCTCAGAACCCCCGCATTGCGGGGGTTTTGTCGTTTTGGCAGGGCTGAAAGTGGCGGACGCTCCATGAGGTGACCGAACGGTCCCGGCGATTGCGGCAGTAAAGTTTTGTGCTGAGCCTTGAAGGCGGGGCCAAGCCGATCCATGATCCGTCCCGGCGACTGACGATCCAGTCGATTTTCTGCAAGAACAGATCCCCCGGTGTAGGGGCTGTTCCATAACAACAAGAGAAACCCATGAGCAGTAGCAAGAACAAGGAAATCGAGTACCTGCGCGGCGTGGCGATCCTGATGACGGTTTTGGCTCACCTCACTCTGATGTTGCCGTTCCATGCAGGGTTCTTTGGGAGTTTGCTGAATGTGTACTCACCCTGGTCAGGGGTGGATCTGTTTTTCTGTATTTCCGGTTACGTGGTCAGCAAGGCCTATCTCGATTACTTTGACAAGCATCGCGAACAGAACCGGTTCGGCGTTGCCGCTACTTCTTTCTGGATCCGTCGGGCTTATCGTCTGCTGCCCACCGCGTGGCTATGGGTGCTGATACCGCTGGCGTTCTCGATCTTCTTCAACCAGTCGAATGCATTCCAGTCGTGGTTCGAGAACCTGCGCAGCTTTACCGCAGTCGCTACATTCTCGGGCAATCTGGCAAACCAGTATGGCGTGCTGCTGGGGCCGAATTCGGTGTACTGGAGCCTGGCGCTGGAAGAGCAGTTCTACTTTATCTTCCCGCTGTTCCTGTTGCTGATCACCTCTACGCGCTGGCGGGTAATCGCCTTGATCGCGCTGATTGCCGTGCAGTTTCCTCTGGATCGCAATGGCTTTGGCGCGCCACCCGCCCCGATGCTTTTCTCGTTCCGGCTGGACGCGATGATGTGGGGCATTCTGTTGTGCCTGTTCACGCGCACGTCCCTGTACAAGCAAATCGAGCCTGTGGCGCTGGGCGACAGCCTGTTCAAGCGACTGGGCATCACGCTGTTTCTGTTTTACATGCTTGGCGCCATTGCCGGCCAGATGATCTCCATGCCGATCGCGGTCGGGTTGATTGCGCTGAATGCATTGATCCTGGTCTGGCTCTCCAGTTATCAAAAAGGCTACATCTACTGCCCGGCGATGTTGAGCGGGTTCGGACAATGGCTGGGGTCGCGCTCCTATGCGTTGTACGTCATCCACATGTTCGCCTACCACTTGAGCACTGAAATCTGGAGCCGCGTGGCTAGCGAGCGAGGCGTGGTGCTGGGCCCAGAGTTCACGGTGCAAATGGTGCTCACCGCATTGGCGATCATGGCCGTGTGCAGTGAGTTGAACTACCGCTTCGTCGAGACGCCACTGCGCCGTCGGGGGGCGGAAATCTCGCGTCGCAGAATGGCCAGCATCGGCACCCACGAGGCGCACAAGGAAACGCCTCTGGCGCATACGCCGGCTCGCTCTACCGAGCTTTCATAACCGGGCCAGAAACGAAAAACCCGTAGCGCTTTAACGCTACGGGTTTTTTGTTGCTGAAAATGTGCGCTTTAACGGCTCAGTCCAGGATCAGGTGCGGCAGGAACCGGCTCGAATCCTTGGTAATCAGACTATTGTCCTCGCGCACACCAATCCCGGCCGCTTGGTCACCAATGACCCAGGAGCCGATCAGCGTGTAGCTGTCGTCGAACTTCGGCAATGGCGCAAATTCCTGCAGGATGAACGGTGCATCGGTGTAAGGCCCGTCTTCTTTGACGATCAGACCGTCCGCGGTTTGCAGCTCGATGTTGGCGCCTTCCCGGGAAAAGTAAGGTTTGCGCACCCAGCCCCTGGGCACTGCGCTGGCCGGATTCGAATCGAGATGTGCCGCGAGCAGATTCGGATGGCCCTTGTGCAACTCCCACAGCAACGGCAACGCGCCTTTGTTCGACAGGATCGCTTTCCACGCCGGCTCGAAAAACTGCGTATCGCACGCAGCAATCGCCGTGCCGAACGGCTCGTGGAAGATGAACTCCCAGGCATGCAACTTGAACAGGTGCGGGATCCAGCGATCCTGCAGGTCGACGAAACGGCCGTCGGCACTGAGGCCAATGTCCTCGATGTCGATGTGCCGTGATTCGATGCCGACTTTTTCCGCGATCAGGCGCAAGTAGTCCGTGGTGCCCTTGTCTTCAACCGAGTCTTTCATCGAGGCGAAGTAGAACGGCCGTTTGAGCTGCAACTCGGCGAAGGCTTGATGCAGTTTGGTGTCGATGCTGTTGAACTGGTCGGCATGGCTCGGCAGCGTGCCGCGCTCGATGCATTGCTCCAGCCAGCCCCACTGGAACGCCGCCGCTTCGTAGAGGCTGGTCGGCGTGTCGTAGTTGAGCTCCAGCAGTTTTGCCGGACCGTTGCCGTTGTAGGAAAAGTCCATGCGTCCGTACAGATGCGGATGACCTTCCAGCCAGGACGTGCGGATCATGTCGTAGTACGCAGGCGGGATGCTCAGCCGATCAAGCAACGCTTCGCTGCGCACCACGCGGTCGACCAGATCCATGCACATCTCGTGCAGTTCAGTGGTCGGGTCCTCCAGATCATTTTCGATCTGCGCGAGCGTGAACTGGTAGTACGCGCTTTCGTCCCAGTAGGGCTCGTCGTCGATGGTGTGGAACATGAAGCCGAGGCGCTCGGCTGTCTGTTTCCAGTCGGGGCGCTCGGCGCAGTGGATCTTTTTCATGGTCAGCTGCTCGAACGACCGGAACTGCTACCCCAGCCACCCCATCCGCTGCGCGCGCTGGACTGGCTGCCGAAGCCGCCACGGGAAGTCGAGGAGGCGACGTTCACCGGTTTGCTTCTGGTGCTCTCGTAGTCCGGTTGGCTGCGCGGTGCCGATTCGATTTTGCGGTACTGCGTCGAAGTGTTGTAGGTCTGGCGTGTATCGCGGTCGCGGTAAACCGTGCGGTTGGAGTTGTTGCTCATCGCATTGCCGATCAGCCATCCGGTCAACATGCCATTGCCGCCGCCCCCACCACCACCGGAATAGTGCGAAGTGCTTTGGGTCGCGTTGCTGGATGTTGTGTCACCCGCCGGCATCTGCGCGTCGGCGATGGCATCGAGATTTTGCGCGGCTTCACCGGGCTGCGGCACTTTGAAGCCACCGAGTTTCGGCACGAAGCGGCCGTCGGAATTTTTCTGACACCAGTCGGCGGCAAAATCCGCATCGCATTTGGCTTTGTCGTCGTACGCCGGAGCGATGCGTCGGTGCTCGGTCAGGGCCGCAACGTAGGCATTGGAGCAAACATCAGCGGCGACTTCGGCATCGACGCACTGTTCCACGCTCTGGAAATGGCGTGGCTGATCGACTGCCGCCGCTTCGCCAGAGATGGCCATGGCCACCGACGCTGCGAGGGACAATTGAACGTATTTACTTCGTTTCATCTAAGGCTTCCTGCCGATCAGTTGGACGGCGTCATGCACGCAGCGTTGAGCATGCCGACGCTGATCGCTACGGCGGCGACGTAGATGCCAGCAGCGATTTCGCCGTTGGCGATGCGCTGGGAAGTACCTTTGAGCACCAGGGTCGTGCCAAGGAACGCCAGCAGTTGCACCACTGCGGCGATCACCGCCCACACCACGAAGTCGACAACGTTGACCGAAAAGGCAATGACGTTACTGGCGGGAATGGCGAAACCGATGATTGCACCGGCCAGCGCGACGGCAGCGGCCGTGTTGCCGGAACGAATCAGCTCGAACTCTTTGTGCGGAGTGACGCGGGTGTAGACGAATTGAAACAGCATGAACAGCAGCACGGCGCCGATCAGGTAGACGATGAAACCGGTCAACGCGGTCTTGTTAAGGGATACGGCCAGCACTTCCAGCATGGAAAACTTCCTTATTTAAATGGTGCTCAGGTCAGTCGTGTACAACGAGATGCCCAGCGAGGTGCTCAAACTGACGGTGCCTTCTTCATCCTGTTCGACGGAGAACAGCAACAGTTCGCGGCGATCGGTCAGGCCGGTCTCGCGTGCGTAAAGCATCGAGTGGTGGTTGATGGTGTAGCTTTCGTCCACATTGACCACGTGTTCGGTCATCGGCACCAGTTCGGTCTGGCCTTGTTCGGTGCCCCACTCGCGGGTGTATTCGACACCTTCGTGGGTGTAGGTCGGCAGGCCGATCAGGCTGTTGGGGCCGGCCAGGCGCTGCAGTTCGGCATCGCTGTTGACGGTCACGTACGTGAGGTAGTTGAACAGCGTGACCGATTCGATCTGGTCATCGCCGGTGACGTGGATCTGCACCCAGAAATCCTCGTCATTCATGTAATAGCGGTGCAGCTTGTTGGACTGGCCGAGATCGACCCACCCTGCGCTCCAGACCGCCTGATCGAAGGGCACACGCACCGAAGTCGAACCATCGAGCAGCAACGAAAGGGTCGAATCGAACCTGACACCCTTGCCTTGCTCCATGCCGAGTGGGCCGCTGGCAACGGTTGGCGTTGGCGCAGCGGTCTGCCAGTTGCTGGTGCCCAGCAAATCTTTAAACCATCCCATGGGTACGTTCCTTGAAGCGGGTGGAGGTGTTCGTTGGCAAAAAAACGTCGCTAGTGTACCGGGCTGCGTGGTGAACGAGCAGAAGGATTTGAAGCCGATAAACCCTGTGGGAGCGAGCCTGCTCGCGAATGGTGCGTGTCAGTCAACGTAGATGTCGACGGGTACACCGCTTTCGCGAGCAGGCTCGCTCCCACAGGTTTGGCGCAGTGTTTACTGAGCGGATTTCTGCTTCAGGCGCTCGAGGATCGCATTGGCGCTGCCCTCGTTCGGCGTGATACCGGCGTCGCGCAGTTTGCGGTCCAGATCGTTGCCGGTCGCGGCATCAGCCAGTTCGTCCGCGGCGCTCAGTTCGGCAGCACGCTGCTGCTGTTTGGCTTGCAGACGGTTCAAGGTGCCGACTGCGGTTTCCAGTTTGCCGTTGGCACCGCCGCTGGCGATGGACGCGCTGACCTGGGCTTTTTGCACGCTGTCACGGGCCTTGGCCATGTCGACTTGCTGGCGCAGGCTTTTGATCCGCGATTCGGCCTTGTTGATGTCTTTGCGCATGTTGGCGGCGTAGGTGCCGAACTCGTCGCTTTGTTTCTTCTCGACATCCAGGTCGTTGGTCAGGGTCGAAATCGCTTCGGCCACTTCCAGGGCCAGGTCTTCACGGCCGGCGTTCAGGGCCGAGACAGCCTTGGCTTCCAGATCCTTGATCTTGGCGTCGTACTCGCTCACGCGGTCAGCAGCCAGTTTGTGTTTGGCCATGATGGTGACCAGTTCACGACGGGCGTTCGACAGCGCGGTATCGGCGTCGCGAATTTCCTGATCGAGGATGCGCAAGGCCTGTTGGTCAACGATGCTTTCGCCGACTTCACTGGCGCCGCCGCGCAGTGCGGTGAACAACTTGCTCCAGATGGACTGAGTCATTGGATATTCCCTGTTGATTACTTGAAGAAGTGTTCGAAGGCTTCGCTCGCGCGCTGCACGTTGTCGACCAGGGTTTTCACCTCGGTGACCACGTTGGTCAGGCTCGAGTCGGCGCTCAGTGCGCCAAACATGTTGTAAACGGTCTGGCCGTTAGGCATCGACTCGATACCGATCGACGACAGCGGAAACATTTCCCGGCTGCGCAATACGGCGTCGTTGAAGGCCTGGACGTCAATGATCGAATCGCTGTCCACCAGCACGGTGTCGACGATGATCTGCTGACCGGCCAGGGCGATGTGAATCGGCAGGCCGCCGAAATCGTTCATTTCCAGCTTGATGCTGGGCTCGGAGCTCTGGATCAGAGACAGCGTGATCTCTTGCGAAGCCACCTCGTCCAGTGCCTTGAGGGCGTTGAAGAGGCTATCGATGTTCCAGTTGTTGCCTGCGCTCATGTAATTCTCCGACATGAATGAGCCAGCCAGAATCGGTTGGCGTAGCTGTTGCTCCATCTGCTTGAGCAAGCTTCGGTTTTCGGGAAGCACCCAAGTTTCGTGTTTCACATAACCGGCGGCAGCCAGGCCCGCGCGCATCTGCTTCATGTAGAAACTCGACGGTTTTTTTGCGGACGGTTTCGACCGCTCTCCCTTTGGGCTTTCTGATGCAACAGTGGGGGAGCGGCTTTTCATGGCAGTGACTCGGTTATGAATGTCTCACGCGTGAGCCACACTACAACCAATTCAAAATGCCATCAATGACTCACGCGTGAGATTTTCATGGCAAGCGAAAAAAGGCCCGCAGCGAGGCGGGCCTTGTTGTTGAGAAGTATCGCGCTGCAGGGTTTTAACGATTGGCGGCGAGGAATTCGTCGGTGGACACCACACTGGCGTAAGCAAAACCCAGCGCCGACATGAACGCGGCGTGGACGTGCGCCGCCGGTACGGTGAGACCGTTGAACTCCAGATCACGGCTGGCGCAGGCGTCGTGGATCACCGTGACGCTGTAACCCATATCGGCCGCCGCACGGGTGATGCCGTCGACGCACATGTGACTCATGCTGCCGACCACCACTAATTCCTTGATGCCCTGTTCTTCCAGAATCGATTGCAGTTCGGTTTCGCGGAACGAGTTGACGAAATGCTTGAGCACCACGGGTTCGTCGGCGCGGTTGAGTACTTTCGGATGCAGCTTCGCGCCGTCGGAACCTGGCGTAAAAAACGGGGCCTCGGGGGAGGTGAATTCGTGGCGGATATGGATCACCGAGTCCCCCGCATCACGGAACGCGGCGATCAGTTGGACGGCATTGTCGGCAGCGGCGTCGGCACCGACCAGCGGCCACTTGCCTTGGGGGAAGTAGTCGTTCTGGATATCGACTACGATGAGCGCTTGCTTGGCCATGGGTGTGTCCTTGAAGGATGGGTTGAAAGTGGCTTCAGTATTGGCGCTGGCCGGTGATTCGAGGATTGGCCGCACCGACAATAGACAGGGGAAAACTGACAATGGGCGCAGAAAGGGCCGCCGTGGCTGAAATCGGTGTGCTGATTTATCCCGGCGCGCAGATGGCGGCGGTGCATGGTTTGACTGATCTGTTCGCGGTGGCCAACCGGATCGCTGGCGAGCATCAGGCTGCGCAATTGCCGCTGTTGCGCGTCAGCCATTGGCAGGTCGAAGGTGACCAGCCACCGGTGCGGGTTTACGACAGCCTTCCCGGCACCGAAAGCCATTTGCTGGCGGTGCTGATACCGCCCTCGATCGGCGGATTTTCTGCGTCACACATGCCCGCCGCTCTGGCACCGTGGCTGCGCGAGCAACACGCCCGTGGTGCGACGCTCGGCGGGGTTTGCGTAGGCTCACTGATGCTCGCCGAAAGCGGTCTGCTCGACGGCCGCAGCGCGACCACCCACTGGACCTCGACCAAGGCATTCTCCGAGCGTTATCCGAAGATCAGGCTCAAGGCCGACACGCCGATTGTCGATGACGGCGACCTGATCACCACGGCCGGTTTGATGGCGTGGTCGGAGCTGGGGTTGCGGCTTGTCGATCGCCTGCTCGGGCCAAGTATCGCCACCGCCACGGCGCGGTTTCTGGTGGTGGAACACAGCGACAGCGCCAGCGAGTGCGGAAGTAATTTCGCGCCGATCCTCAGTCATGGCGATGCAGCGATTCTCAAGGTGCAGCACTGGTTGCAAGGCACCGGCGCGACGGATGTTTCGCTGACCGCGATGGCCGAGCGGGCAGGGCTGGAGGAGCGCACGTTTCTGCGTCGGTTTCGTGCGGCGACCGGGTTGAAACCGACCGAATATTGCCAGCACCTGCGGGTGGGCAAAGCGCGGGAGATGCTCGAGTTCACCAATGGCACGATCGACCATATCGCGTGGACGGTGGGGTATCAGGATCCGGGGGCATTTCGTGCGATCTTCAAGAAGATCACCGGGCTGGCGCCGAGTGAGTATCGGGGCCGGTTTGGTTTGGCCGGTTGATCAGAGACTGTCTGGATCCCTGTGGGAGCGGGCTTGCCGGCGATCCGGTCTTACAGTTGGGCAAGTCGCTGGCTGAGCCGTCGCAATCTCTGGCCAGCCAGCTTCCACAGGGTTATCTGCAAAGCGTTGGGATCGTGCAATTTGCCGGGAATTTGTGAGCCGTCGTGCAGATTGAAACGATCGCAGTGCCATCACGGTTTTAGCAAATCATTGATTCTTCGAGGATTTCCATGCTTTTGCCGTTGGCCTGATCTCTGCACCTATCCTGTCCACATTCATCGGACTGCCTGAAGGGGGATGCATGACACCGAAACCCCGCAAAAAAACCGTGGTTGCCCACTCAGTTCGCGCCGATGCGCCGCAGCACGAGGTGGAGACCAACAAGGCCTTGGCGCGCTGGCTGGCGCAGATTCTCGGGTTAAAATTCGGCGGCACTTATGACCCCGCGAAACATCGCGGCAGTGACCTGTATCTGTTGCCGACGCAAACCCTTGTCGGCGCCGCCAACGCGCAGGCACTTGGGGTAGAAGGCCCCGATGACTTGTGGGGCGGCTACGTCGAATACGACTTCATCTGCACCAAAGCCATCAGCCACGGCCTGCGCAGTCATCTGGGCCACGCACCGCAAGGCTGGTCGCCGCTGTTCTCTGAACGCGTGCGCAGCGTGGTGCTTGACGGTCTCAGCGTGTTCGCCTTCGACGATGCGCGGCCTGCTGCCGAGCATTTGTTGTACAGCGGGCCGATCCGTCTGAAGCCGATTCACGCTTGCGCCGGTCGCGGTCAGGAAGTCATAAAAAGTCTCGACGCCTTCGACGAAATTCTCGCTCGACCTGAAGCGCACGCGCTGTTCAGCGAAGGCGTGGTGCTGGAGCAAGACCTGAGCGAGGTCATCACCCACAGCGTCGGCCAGTCATTCATCGGCGACAGCGTGCTCAGTTACTGCGGTGATCAATACTTGACCAAAGATGCTCACGGCGAAGACGTCTACGGCGGCTCGAATCTGCTGGTGGTGCAGGGCGGGTATGAGGATTTGCTGGCGCTGGAATTGCCCGATGACGTGCGTTTGGCCATCGAGCAAGCGCAAGTGTTCGACAGCGCCGCCGATGAGGCCTATCCGCGTTTCTACGCCTCGCGCCGCAACTACGACATCGCCCAAGGGCTGGACAGCAGCGGCCAAACCCGCAGCGGCGTACTGGAACAATCCTGGCGCATGGGCGGCGCCAGCAGCGCAGAAGTGGCGGCACTGCAAAGTTTCGTCAACGACCCCGCAATGCGCGCAATCCGCGTATCTTCAGTGGAAACCTATACTGATCAGCCGCTGCCGGCGGACGCCATCGAGGTGTATCGCGGCCCGGCTGAGAACAGCGAATTTCTCCTCAAATACGTAATGGTCAAATCTTATGACGGCTAGAAGCGAAAGCATTCAAATCGACATTGATGATGAACAGATGAGCGGGACGTTTCTCAGTCCTAAATCGAAGGTGCCGGGGGTGTTGTTTGTCCACGGTTGGGGCGGCAGCCAGGAGCGTGATCTTGAACGGGCGAAAGGGATCGCCGGACTCGGCTGTGTGTGTCTGACCTTCGACTTGCGCGGCCACACTGGCGGCAGCGGAATTTCGCTGAGTCGGGTTACCCGCGAAGACAATCTGCGTGATCTGCTGGCGGCGTACGACCGCTTGCTCTCCCACCCGGCGCTCGACACATCGGCCATCGCCGTGGTTGGCACCAGCTACGGTGGCTACCTTGCGTCGATCCTTACCTCGTTGCGCCCGGTGCGCTGGCTGGCGCTACGGGTGCCGGCGCTGTACCGCGATGAGCAATGGCACACGCCGAAACGCGATCTGGACAAGGCTGACCTGCGCGATTATCGCGGCGCACTGGTTCGCGCCGACAACAACCGTGCACTGCATGCGTGTTCGCAATTCACTGGGGATGTGTTGCTGGTGGAATCGGAAACCGACGATTTCGTGCCGCACGCGACGATCATGAGTTACCGCGCCGCGTGTCAGCAGACGCATTCGCTGACGCACCGGATCATTGATGGCGCGGATCATGCGCTTAGCGAGCCGGTTTCGCAGCAGGCGTACACGTCGATTCTGGTGGACTGGATTACCGAGATGGTCGTTGGCGAGCGGTTGAGCATTATTCAGTCTTCATAGACTGTGGTGTTCTTTCCGGCGCCATTGCTGGCAAGCCAGCTCCCACAGGGGGCGCATTTCAAATGTGGGAGCGAGCCTGCTCGCGAAGAGGCCGGCAGCTGCAAAACAGAGTCAGGACGGTGTTTTCTCGATCCGCAGCGACTTGGCCTTTGCCTCCACAACCAGGTACATCACCAGCGTGATCAGCAGCGGCAACAGGAAATAAATCGCTCGATACGCCAGCAACCCCGCCACCAGGCTGCCTCGCGAGGCCTCGTGTTGCAGCAGCGCCACGAACACGGCTTCCAGTACCCCAAGCCCCGCCGGAATGTGCGTGATAACTCCGGCAATCGCACTGATTAACAGCACGCCAAGCACTAACGGATAATCCAGTTTGCTTGGCAGCAGTGTGAAGATCACTGCGGCCATCAGCGACCAGTTCAACGCGCCGAGCAGCAGTTGCAGCACTGCCATGCGCAGCGATGGCAAGTTGATTTCCACCCCGCGAATCGACCACTCGCGGCGTTTGGAAAACTGGCACGCCGCGAGATAGCCGGCACTGATCAACAGCAACAACACGCCAATCCCCTGCAACGCCGTGCTGCTGATTTTCCAGCCCGGCGGCATGCTCACCAGCCCGCTGCTGAACACCACGCCGGCAATGGTCATGTAGCCGAACCAATTGGTCGCCAGGCTCAGGCCAAGAATCTTGGCGATGTTGCCTTTGCTCACGCCGAGCCGTGAATACAGGCGGTAACGCATGGCGATTCCGCCGACCCAGGCGCTGAGGTTGAGGTTGAACGCGTAGCTGATGATGCCCACCGGCAGAATCTGCTTCCAGGTCAGGTCCTGGCGAATGTAAGTGCGGCCGATCAGGTCGAAGCTGGCGTAGGTCAGAAAACTCACGAGGGTGATGCTGGCGGCGATGATCAGCGCGCGCACCTTGAAATCGGCGAGAGTTTGCAGCACCTCGGCCCATTCGATGCGTGTGGCGAACATCGTCAATAGCACGATCAGCGCGAGAAAGAACACCACCGTCAGCGGACGTTTCCATTTGCTCCAGCGCGAGTGGGTTGCTGGCGCCGAATGGCTGGCGGATGGCGCGTCGGAATGGCTCATGAGCGATCACCTCGAAATGGCTTGAGCCGGGGTTTGTGCGCGGGCAACCAGCCGGCCATGGCCGGAAAGTGCCGCAGGAAGTGGAATACCAAAAAACCCACGGTCATGTGCCAGATGCGTCCGCGCGGCGACTTGGCGGCATCCATGGCTTTGCAGTGGTTTTGGCTGAGGTCTTCGAGACGCTCGAACAGCATTTGATTGAACGCGCGGTCGCGGATCAACACGTTGGCTTCCAGGTTCAGCGACAGGCTCAACGGGTCGAGATTGCTCGAACCGACGGTGCTCCATTCTTCGTCTACCAGTGCGACTTTGCCGTGCAGAGGGCGCTGGCAATATTCGTGAATTTGCACGCCGGCCTTGAGCAGATAGTCATAGGTCATCCGCGCGGCGAGTTTGGCCACCAGCATGTCTGGCTGGCCCTGAAGAATCAGCCTGACATCAACCCCGCGCCGCGCCGCATTACGCATTTCGCGCAGCAAGCGATAGCCGGGGAAAAAGTAAGCGTTGGCGATGACCACGCGATGTTTGGCGCGGCGCAGCACCTGCATATACACATCTTCGATGTCGGTGCTGTGCTGGTCGTTATCGCGAAACACCAGGCGCACCTGGCCGTCGTGATCGGTGAAAGCCATCTCTGCGCGGCGCTGGCGGCGACGTTGCCACCAAAACCTGGCCCGGCCTGGGCGACCACTTTGCAGCAGGGCAAAATGATGGATGTCGGCCACCGCCGGACCCTGCACTTGCACCGAGTAATCCTGCTTGGCTTCAGGGCCGAAATCGGCGAGGTGATCACCGGAAAAATTGATCCCGCCGATGAACGCAACCAAGCCGTCGACTACCACGATTTTGCGGTGCAAACGGCGGAACCAGTTGGTGCGAACTCCGAGGTGTTTAGGGGCCGGGTCGAAGATTTGCAGATGCACGCCGGCATCGCTGAGCGCCGAGAGATAGCCGGTGGATAACTCGCCGCAACCGAAGCCATCGAGGCTGACGGTGGTGCGCACACCGCGCTTGGCGGCGTCGATCAGAATCTCCTGCAATTCGGCGCCAACCTTGTCTTCAAAGACGATGAACGTCTCGAGCAGGATTTCACTCTTCGCCGCTCGCATTGCGGCAAACACGCGGGGGAAATATTCCTCGCCGTTTTCCAGCAGTTCCACGCGGTTGCCGCCCTGCCAGTGATACTCGACATCTACCTGACCCGGCTGGCGCACAGGCGGGTTGATGCTTATCGGTTCCACCGCGGATTTTTCCATCGGTGCGCTGCTCATAGTTCAATCTCCACCGATAACGGGGCGTGGTCGGAAAGGTGTGACCAAGGCCGGTTCGCCAGCACTTTCGGCTGGCTGGCCTTGAGGTTGCGTACATAGATGCGGTCGAGGCGCAGCGTCGGCAAACGTGCTGGAAAACTGCGCGCCGGTTTGCCGTGATGCTCGGCGAACACTTCACGCAGACCGCAGGGTTTGAGCAGCGCATCAGCTCGCTGGCGCCAATCGTTGAAGTCGCCGGCAACAATCACCGGCGCGTCGTCCGGCAGTTCTGCAAGGCGTTGCATTAGCAAGCCCAGTTGCTCGTTGCGATGGCTCTCGCGCAGGCCCAGATGCACGCAGATCGCATGCACCTCTTTGCCGTCGCCGGGCATGCGCAGCACGCAATGCAGCAGGCCTCGGTTTTCGTGACCGCTGATTGAAACGTCGAGATTGTCGTGGCGGATGATCTGGAACTTCGACAGCACGGCATTACCGTGATCGCCATCCGGGTACACCGCATTGCGTCCGTAGGCGAACTGCGGCCAGAGGCTGTCGGCGAGGAATTCGTATTGCGGCATCGTCGGCCAATTGGAGTAGCGTTTGGGGTGGTGCTCGTGAGTGCCGTGCACCTCCTGCAGAAACACCACGTCGGCAGCGACGCTGCGCACCGCTTCACGCAACTCCGGCAGGATGAAACGCCGGTTGAGCGCGGTGAAGCCCTTGTGGGTATTGACCGTCAGCACGGTGAAGCTGCGCACGGATGACTCGGCCTCGGCACCCTCGTCGGTGAAACCGACCGGCTCTGAAATACTCATGCCAGCACTCCTTCGCCCGCGGGCTCACCGGGCGTGGTGGCCAAGTCGTGGTCGAGGTCGAAACGCTGCAGCAAGTTGCGGGCATCGTAGGGCGCGCGGACTTTGATGTCGTTGTCGAAATAGCAGAACACTTCGCGTGACTTGCGTACTCGAGGCTTCAGGCGCGGGGCGATCAGATGGGCATCTGCCGGTTGTTTCCCGTGGTGCCAGGCTTCGATCCGATCCGCCCAACGCTTGAGTGCCGGCGCGCTGTAACCGCTGGCGTAGAGTTCTTCGGCACCGTGCAGGCGCAGGTAGACGAAGTCGCTGGTCACGTCTTCGCGATACGGCCATTTACCGCCGGTATCGGCAATCACCAGCGCGATGTTGTGGCGTTTCAACAGGCGCACGAAGTCGACATCGATGAAGCTGTCATGACGAATTTCCACGGCATGGCGCAGCGGTTTTTTGCGCCAGACTTTCAGGCTGGCGTGGCCATGCAGATGCGAGTCGTGCTGACGGGCGAGGACGGCGGCAGCTTCGGTGTCGTGCGGTAACAGTGCGAGAAAATGCTCGAAACGTTCGGCGTCGAATCTGAAGTTCGGTGGGAACTGCCAAAGGATCGGCCCCAGCTTTTCCTTGAGCTCCAGTACACCTGAGGCGAAGAAATTCGCCAATGGCTTTTCTATCTCGCGCAAGCGGCGGATGTGGGTGATGAAACGCGGCGCCTTCACACTGAAGACGAAGTCGTCGGGCGTTTCGGCGTACCACTGTGCGTAGCGTTCGGGTCGTTGCAGGGCGTAGAACGATCCATTGATCTCTATGCTGTTGACCGCTCGCGAGGCGAACTGCAATTCGCGTTTCTGCGCCAGTCCATCGGGGTAGAAATCCCCGCGCCACGGGGCGTAGCGCCAGCCTGAAATACCGATGTGAATCGTTGCCATGCCGCCCTCCCGTTGAAAGTCCTCGTACAGCCTCTGTCTGTTGATGACTGCGGGCGGTTCGGGAAAGTTTCGGCGGTGTTACGGACGGTAGATCCTATATATGCCTTCAGCACGAAGATCAAGAGCGCTCCCCCTCACCCCAACCCTCTCCCCCAAGGGGGCGAGGGGGAAGGGAGCTGATCTTCATGGTTTTCAAGGTCTGAGTTCGCTGAGAACTCGCAAGTCGGCGTACCTCCAGCACTCAACTCGATCAGTTCCCTCTCCCTCGGGAGAGGGCCAGGGTGAGGGGGCTCTTGAACTTGCCGTGCAATTGCCGATCAGTTCCTTACAGGTTCAGCCAACGGGAGATCGCAGTTTTGATGAAGTTCAGGATCGCCATTCTGCTGGGAGCATTGTTGTTTCTCGGTGCCAGCGAGCTCGAAGCCGCGACACTGCCGGGGTTGCCGGCCGCCACTGAAGAGCCGGCCAAGCCCGAACCGATTGTGCAGGGCGGGTTGCTCGGTGCCATCAGTACGAGCATCGACGACGTACAAGAAAAACTCGACCTCAACGAAAATCTGGTGGATGCCTGGCGCCTGCGCGCCGACCGTGCCGCGAATGAGGTCGACAAACTGGTCAATCACCCGTCGAACCGCTCTGGCTGGAGCGTCGCCGGGGACTTCCTTACACTGTCCGGGGTGTGGCTCGGCACATTCGCCCTGTTGACCGTGCTCGGCAGCCTGTTGGCTAAACGTCTGCGCGAAGGTCGCTGGTTTCGCACGCACCCGCGCTGCCAGGATCTGCTCGGCTATCTGTTGCCCTACACGTTGCCGGCGCTGATCTGCCTGCCGTTGACGCTGTACGTCAGCCATTTCCTGCAAGCGTCGGCAGGGCGTGCGCTGGCCCTGTGTCTGGCTTATGCGACCAGCAGCGGCATTTTTTCCACGTCAATGCTGTTGTGCGTGGTGGTGATGTTCAATGTCGGGCACAAACGCCCGGCGGCAAAAATCATCCGCGATTACTGTCCGCGACCCCTGTTTCTGATCGGCTTTCTGGCTGCGCTCAGTGATGCGTTGACCAGCCCGCAAATCGCGCGGCAATTGGGCGGCAACATCACCAGCAGTATTGCGGTGTTCACCGGATTGATCGCTTCGATCATCTTCGGTTTATTAGTGATTCGCCTGCGCCGCCCGGTGGCGCATCTGATCCGCAATCGTTCGCTGAGCCAGCGTCTGAAACAGCCGTCATTGCAGGAGTCGCTGCGGATTTTTTCCGGGTTGTGGTATTGGCCGATTGTGCTGATGGTGTTGGTGTCGGCGATCAATCTGATCGGCATCGGCGAGGACAATCAAAAGGCCCTGCGCTGCGCGTTGTTCACCACGGTGCTGCTGATCGGGACGGTGTTTTTGAGCACCGTCCTGCAGCACCTGTTCAAGTCGCGAAAGGCCGAGACGATCAAACACAGCAGTGCTTACAAAGAACGTTTCCTGAGCCTTTTGCATGCGTTGCTGCGGATCGTCATCGCCATTGCCTTCATCGATATCCTCGGGCGGATCTGGGGCGTGTCGCTGCTTGATTTCGCGCAGAGCAGCACGGTCGGCCGGGCGATCAGTAATGCCTTGAGCAGCATTGGCCTGATTTTCCTGGTGACGTGGCTGCTGTGGGTGGTGCTCGACACGGCGATTCAAGAAGCACTGAAACCGCCGGTCAGCAAGCGCGGGGCGCGCCAGCCCAGCACCCGGGTAAAAACCATCCTGCCGCTGCTGCGCAATGCGATCAAAATCATCCTCGTGGTGATTTGCGCAATCACCACCATGGCCAATCTGGGCATCAACGTTGCGCCACTGCTGGCCGGTGCCGGGGTGGTCGGTCTGGCCATCGGCTTCGGCTCGCAGCAGTTGGTGCAGGACGTGATCACCGGGTTGTTCATCATCATCGAAGACACGCTGTCGATCGGCGACTGGGTGGTGCTCGACTCCGGGCATGCCGGCACGGTTGAAGGGCTGACCATCCGCACGTTGCGCCTGCGCGACGGCAAGGGCTTTGTGCACTCGGTGCCGTTCGGGCAAATCAAGGCTGTGACCAATCAATCGCGGCAGTTTGCGTTCGCGTTCTTTTCGGTGCAGTTCACCTATGACACGGATGTCGAAAAGGCCATCGAGTTGATTCGCGAGACCGGCGATTCGATCCGCGAAGACCCGTTCCTCAAATACAACCTGCAAGGGCCGCTGGATGTGTTTGGCGTGGACAAGATGGATCTCAACGGCGTGGTGCTCACGGCGCAATTCCGCACGGTGTCCGGCGGGCAATATGCCGTGAGCAGGGCGTTCAATCAGCGTTTGAAGAAGCTTGTGGATAACAGCCCGTCGGTGCACTTCGCGCAGACTTATCCACAGCAGGTTTTGTTGCCGCAACGGCAAGGGGAGGTCGTGCAGGAGGCGCCGCCTGAGAATTCGCCGGTGGTGTTGCCACAGCCTTCTCGGACCTGACAGCAGTGTTGCGCCGGGATTGCAGGCCTCATCGCGGGCAAGCCCGCTCCCACAGTGGTTTATGGTGTGACGGCTATCAAGGCATCACCCAGAAACCTGTGGGAGCGGGCTTGCCCGCGATGAGGCCTGCCCCGTCGATATCAATGCCGGATCAGCTCGCGCTGTAGCTCAAGCATGTTTTCCTGATCCAGTTCCAGCCAAACCTGCTGCTTGCCGGCAATCACCGCCGCAGCAGGAAGGCCATCCCGATACACCAGCCGATTGCTCGCCAGCGCCGGCACTTTTGCCCCCGGCAACAACGTCCCGGCCAGATTCAGCGGGTCAACTCCACACACCGTAATCAAGCTGCCGTCAGGCGGCCGGCGCCGCACTTCGCGTAGCAACGGAATCGCCTCTGGCAAGGCAAATTGCTCACCCGCCAGACCACTGACAAAGCGTCCGCCACGAATCTCGCCGCGCGCTTCCAGTCGATGAAACGTACGCAGCAATTCGCGCCAGCTCGGCAACCAGTCGGCCTCACGCTCCAGCAAGCGCCAGAACACCACGCCGTAGCGCCGTAGCAAGGTCATGGCGACGTGTTCGAGTGTTTCGGCGGGGAGGCTCGGGTTCTCCACAACCGGCCCGCGCCGCAACAATGCCCAGCGCCCGGCGTCGTCCATGCCGCCGATAAACGCTCCGCGCCCGCGCCGACTGCTGCGTTGCTGGCGCTTGCTCGCCGGGGTGATCAGCGCACGCAGGCCGGCGAAGCTGTCGGCGTTCACGAGACCGGCGCCCACCAGTTCCTGCAAGGCGATTTCCAGCTCGGTGCGCAGCAGATGCGCTTCGTGAATCAACTCGTCGAAAAACAACGCGCCGTGCTGACTCAAGGCTTCGAATGCTTTCTGCGTTTTTGCCGAAAGTTCACTAACCGGCGTCTGCTCGGCGAGCCCGCTCCACAAACCGACCTGACTGCGCGGCAGCAGCACGATCGGTGTGCTGCGCAACGCCGTGCCGCTGACTTTCTGGCGGGCGCTGAGGCGTGTCCACACCAGTTTGCCGTTGCGGCACAAGTCATCCAGCCAACTCGGTGAATAGTCCTTCAGGCGCGTCGGCAGAATGTCGCTGTCCCATGCCGACGCTGCTGCTGCGTAACCTTCGAACTGGCCGACAATCGCCGGCAGCACGGCGCTGCCCTGGCCCTGCGTGCTGGGCGACAGATGCTGCCAGTCAAACAGAAAACGCATGAAGTCCTGTAGCGCCACCGGTTCGATTTCCCGGCGCAGGCGTTTGACCGTGTAACGGTGGATGCGCGCCAGCAGATGCCGCTCGCACCATTCTTCAACTGCCACGCCCGGCGTGAACTGGCCGCGCAGCACATAACCTTCGCGCTCAAGATGAGCGAGCGCCTGTGCGACTTGCGCGCCGGCGAGCGCCAAAGGTTCGGCGATGGCACTTAACGGCAGCGGGCCGAATGCACCGAGCCGCGCACGAATAACCTCGACCAGCGCTTCATCCAAAGTCCAGGCTTCATCGAAACCGGGCAGGGCTTGCTGCTGCGGTTGCAGCGTGGCCTGTGGATAAAGTGCTTGCAGGCACGTCAGTCGTTCTCGCGCCAGCCACAACGAACGTTGTGGGTTGGCCTTCAGGAAACAGGCGCGACCAGCGCTGGTCAGTGCATCCAGCCATTCGCGCCACTGTGGGTTGGCCTCAACCTCCAGGTCACTGATACACGCCAGGCTCATCAACGCCTCATGCATTTCATCGAGATTGCCCGGCGCCGGCCAGGCTTCTTCACCCACAGCGCAAATGGCGTCGGCGTCCAGCGCACCGAGGTCATCGGTGGATTGCGGATCGCTCCAGCGACGGTTGATCACCGCTTGAGTGCGGCGCTCCTCCAGCGGTGCATCGTCGAGAAAGGCATACGGCCGGGCACTGAGGATTTCCGCCGCCAGCGGTGATGGCGCTGGCAGATCGCGGCTGATCAAACGCACCTCGCCAGCCTCCATGCGCCGTAGCAGGGTGAGCCAGCCTTCGCAGTCCATCGCCTCGTGCAGACAATCGTCGAGGGTCTGTTCCACCAGCGGATGCGCGGGAATATCCCGCTCGCCTGCGAGGTTTTCCAGGCAGGCGATCTGATCGGGGAACACGCTGGCGATCAGGTCTTCACTCTTCATGCGCTGCAACTGCGGCGCGACTTTGCGCCCCCCAGTAAAACGCGGCAACGCCAGCGCCACCCCGGCATTCCAGCGCCAGCGCACGCCGAACAGCGGTGCATCAAGCACTGCCTGAATCAGCAGGTGTTCGGCGCTGTTGCTGTGCAGGTAGCGCCAGACGTCATCGAGTTCGAAACTGTGGCTGGTCGACAGTGACAGCACGATCGCGTCTTCACTGGCTGCCGCCTGCAATTCGAAATTGAAGGTGCGGCAGAAACGCTTGCGCAGGGCCAGGCCCCAGGCGCGGTTGATGCGGCTGCCGAACGGTGAATGAATGATCAGTTGCGTGCCGCCGGACTCGTCGAAAAACCGCTCCATCAGCAACGTGTCTTGCGACGGCAGGGCGCCGAGGGTCTGTCGTGCGCGGGCCAGGTATTCGACCAGTTGTTCGGCGCTGGCGAGGTTCAGGCCAAGGGTCTGCATGAGCCAGTCGAGCGCCGGTTGCAGATTGCCGGGGCTGGCGCCGAGCAACTCGTCGAGCGTCGCTTGCAGACGCGCCACGGCGGCCGACAACTCATCGCTGCGCCCCGGTGCTTCGCCAAGCCAGAACGGAATGCTTGGCGGCTGTCCTTGCGCATCCTCGACCCGCACTTTGCCGGTTTCCACCCGCAGGATGCGATAGGACGTGTTGCCGAGTTGAAAGACGTCGCCGGCAATGCTTTCCACGGCAAAGTCTTCGTTGACGCTGCCGATGTTGAGGCCTTGCGGCTCAAGCATCACGCTGTAGTCGGCGTTGTCCGGAATGGTCCCGCCGCTGGTCACCGCTGCCAGTCGCGCGCCACGACGGCCACGCAAGGTGCGGCTGACAGCGTCGCGGTGCAGGTAGGCGCTGCGAATGCCTTGGCGGCCGTTGAAGCCCTCGGCGAGCATCGTCAGCAGGGCCTGATAGTGGTTTTCGTCAAGATTTCGATAGGGCGAGGCCTGGCGAAACATCGCCAGCAACGCGTCTTCCGACCATTCCCGGCAACTGACTTCGGCGATGATCTGCTGCGCCAGCACGTCCAGCGGTGCTTCGGGGATGTGCAGGGTGTCGAGTTCGCCACGGCGTACGCAGTCAAGCAGGGCGGCGCATTCGATCAGGTCGTCACGGGTGGTGGCGAACAGTCGGCCCTTGGGCGTGCCGCCCACCTGGTGGCCGGAGCGACCCACTCGTTGCAGAAACCCGGCGATGGAGCGGGGCGAGGCGATCTGGCAGACCAGATCGACTTCACCGATATCAATGCCCAGCTCCAGCGACGCGGTGGCTATCAGCACTTGCAGCTCACCGCGCTTGAGCCGCTGTTCGGCATCGAGGCGAAATTCCCTGGCGAGGCTGCCGTGGTGCGCGGCCACTGCGTGTTTGCCCAAGCGTTCGCTGAGGTGGCGGCTCAAGCGCTCGGCGAGGCGGCGGGTGTTGACGAAAATCAGCGTGGTGCGGTGCTCGCGGGCCAGTTCGGCGAGGCGATCGTAGACCAACTCCCAAACGTCGTTGGCCATGACGGCGGACAACGGCACCGGCGGCACCTCAATGCCCAGATCCCGTGGGCGTGCATGGCCGATATCAATGATGTCGCAGGTCCGATCATGGCCGACGAGAAACTGCGCCACGGCTTCCACCGGTTTCTGCGTGGCGGACAGGCCGATGCGGGTCAGCGGTTCGGCGCACAGTGCTTGCAGGCGTTCCAGGCTCAGGGCCAGGTGACTGCCACGTTTACCGGCGGCCATGGCGTGGATTTCGTCGATGATCACGGTGCGCGTGGTGCCGAGCATTTTGCGTCCCGACTCTGAACCCAGCAGCACGTAAAGCGATTCCGGGGTGGTCACCAAAATGTGTGGCGCGATTTTGCGCATGGCGGCGCGTTCTTTCTGCGGGGTGTCGCCGGTGCGCACGGCGGTGGTGATTTCCAGTTGCGGCAAGCCCATCTGTCGTAACTGTTCGGTAATCCCGGCGAGCGGATTTTGCAGGTTGATGCGGATGTCGTTGGACAGCGCCTTCAGCGGCGAGACGTAGACCACGAGGGTTTCGTCGGGCAGGCCGGCAGGATTTTGCAAGCCGCGGTGGACGAGGTCGTCGAGCACGGCAAGAAACGCGGTGAGGGTTTTCCCTGAACCCGTGGGTGCGGCGATCAATGTTGAGCGGCGCTGCCGGATCAACGGCCATGCGCGGGCCTGAGCGGCGGTGACCGTCGCAAAAGTGTTACTGAACCAGGCGCTGACGGCGGGGTGAAAGCCTGCCAGGGCCGCGTCCGTGGAGAGGGGCAGATTCATGGGACAAGTTATGCGGGCGAGGGCGGGAAGATGCAAGTACCGCTGGGGGGCTCGGCTGGCACGGGGGGCCTCATCGCTGGCAAGCCAGCTCCCACAGGATTTGTGAACACCTCCACCCCGTTGTTGCCTCAACCCACAGAATTTGGAGACACCACGAAACCTGTGGGAGCTGGCTTGCCAGCGATGAGGCCACTTACAGGGAGGCAATTTTTGGCGATCTGCACTTTAAAAGTGACGGTTGCGCACTAAACCCGCAAAATGCAACGATTCCGGCAATTATCGACGACGGTGCCGTTAGCATCGTCGCCAAAGCCATCGTTCCAATCAGACTGGGCCTGCTGACTTTATGCGAATGCGCCTTATGTTACTGGGCGGCGGAAATGCCCTTGGGCAGGCGCTGATTCGCCTCGGTGCGGAAGAAGACATCGGTTTCCTCGCCCCCCGCCCGCCAGAAGACGGCTGGGATGCCGCGAGCCTGACGCAACTGCTTGACGACACTCGTCCGGATGCGTTGATCAACCTCGCCTACTATTTCGACTGGTTCCAGGCCGAAACGGTCAGCGAAAGCCGCATGGCCGGGCAGGAGCGCGCCATCGAACGTCTGGCCGAACTGTGCCAGCACCACAATATCGTCCTCGTGCAACCGTCCAGTTATCGGGTGTTCGACGGCTCGCGTGCGACCGCGTACAGCGAAAAAGACGAACCGGTGCCGCTGGGCCTGCGCGGTCAGGCGTTGTGGCGGATCGAGCAAAGCGTTCGCGCCACCTGCCCACAGCATGTGTTGCTGCGTTTCGGCTGGCTGCTCGATGACAGCGCGCAAGGCACGCTCGGGCGTTTCCTTGCCCGCGCCGAACTGCCGGAAGAGTTGCTCATGGCCGATGATCGCCGAGGCAATCCGACGCCGGTCGACGATGCCGCACGGGTGATCATCTCGGTGCTCAAGCAACTCGATTGCGCAGCGCCGCTGTGGGGCACGTATCACTACGCCGGGCATGAGGCGACCACACCGCTGGCGCTGGGTCAGGCGATTCTGACCGAGGCCCGCAGCCTCCACGCGCTGGCCATCGAAGCGCCGACCGCCCAGGCTCACGCCGCACGGCCGGACGCTGCCGAGGAACCGCAACACGCGGTGCTGGCCTGCAAGAAAATTCTGCACACTTTCGGGATCAAGCCGCGCGCCTGGCGTGCCGCGCTCCCGGGCTTACTGGATAGGTTTTATCGCCATGGCTGAAGGCACTGTCTTAATCACCGGCGGCGCCGGGTTCATTGGCTCGCACCTGACTGACGCCTTGCTCGCCAAGGGTCATTCGGTGCGGATACTGGACGACCTGTCGACCGGCAAACGCAGCAACCTGCCGCTGGACAATCCTCGGGTGGAACTGATGGTTGGCGATGTCGCCGATGCGGCCCTGGTTGCCCAAGCGGTGCAGGGCTGCAGCGCAGTCGCGCATTTGGCGGCCGTGGCCTCGGTGCAGGCGTCGGTGGATGATCCGGTGAAGACTCACCAGAGCAATTTCATCGGCACCTTGAACGTCTGCGAAGCCATGCGTCTGGCTGGGGTCAAGCGCGTGTTGTACGCCTCCAGCGCAGCGGTGTACGGCAACAACGGCGAGGGCGAGTCGATTGACGAAGACACGCCAAAAGCCCCGTTGACGCCCTACGCGTCGGACAAACTGGCCGGCGAGCACTACTTCGATTTCTACCGCCGCCAGCATGGCCTTGAACCAGCGATTTTCCGCTTTTTCAATATCTTCGGCCCACGCCAGGATCCATCCTCGCCGTACTCGGGGGTCATCAGCATCTTCAGCGAACGCGCGCACAACGGCTTGCCGATCACCGTGTTCGGCGATGGCGAGCAGACGCGCGACTTCCTCTATGTCGAGGATCTGGTCGACATTCTGGTGCAGGCAATCGAAAAGCCTGTAGTCGACATCGGCGCGGTGAACGTCGGCTGGAACCAGGCGATGAGCCTCAAGCAGATGCTCGCCGAGCTGCAAAAGGTTGTCGGAGAGTTGCCGCCGATCAGCTACGGCCCGGCGCGCTCGGGCGACATCCGCCATTCGCGGGCGAACAATCGGCGGTTGCTCGAGCGATTCGAAATGCCATCCCAAACGCCGATGAATGTGGGTTTGGCACGGTTGTTGGGGCGCGCCTGAAAAGCCCCTCACCCTAACCCTCTCCCAGAGGGAGAGGGGACTGACCGGGTTGTTTTAGCGAAGTACACCGACCTGAAATATCGAGTCGAACTCAGGTCATGAACAGCTCGAAGATCTGCTCCCTTTCCCCCTCTCCCTGAGGGAGAGGGCTGGGGTGAGGGGGCTGGATCTATCAAACTCCACAAATCTCCCAGGCATGAAAAAGGCGCCCTTCAACAGGCGCCTTTTTCACGGCCGGAATTTTTCTCAATTCCTGTGGCAAGGGAATTTTATTCCCCGATCGACTGCACATCAGTCGCCTTCAGTTTCAACCTGCTCACCACCAAGCCTCATTCACCACCACGTGAACGTTCTGTACATCCGGCTTAGAACTTATAGCCCAAACCGACCATGTAGATGAACGGATCCACATCCACATTCACCCGTGCCCGGGTGCCCGGTGCAACAGCGTTGTTTTCAACGGTCGCGCGGGTGTCGATATCGATGTAACGCACTTGCGCGTTGAGCATGATGTTGTCGGTGATCATGTAATCCGCACCGACCTGCCACGCCAGACCCCAGGAGTTTTTCGCCTTGAAGTTGCTGAAACCGTTGGCGCTGGCTTCACTGCCGACGTGTTCGTCGTAGATCCAGGTGTAGTTGATGCCGCCGCCGACATACGGCTGGAAAGCCGACTTCGAATCCAGCGGGTAGTAGACGACGCTGAGGGTCGGTGGCAGGTGTTTCAGCGTGCCGAGTTTGCCATTGGCCGCTGGCAGGGCAGTGCCTTTGAGCTTCACGTCATGTTCGAACGGCGTGGCTGCAAGCAACTCGATACCGACGTGGCTGGTGAGCATGTAAGCGAAGTTCAAACCCAGTTGAGTGTCGCTGCTCATGGTCGCCTTGCCGCCCAGATTGGCGCCGCTCAACGGACCCTGATCGACCTTGACGCTGGAGCTGTCGGCCTTCGGGTTGACGGTGATCGCACCGGCACGGATCAGGATGTCGCCGGCTTCGTGGGCGTGGGCGAGCGGGGCTGCAAGCGCGAGGGCAACCAGCGAAGCGCTGAGCAAGGACTTGTTCATGGGGGCTCCAAAAGGACATTAAAATTTTCTGATGTCCTATTGTATGGAGCCGTCTGATCCGGTCTTTTGACTCAGCTCAATGAAACAGTGAAGGGGCGGGTGTTTGTGGAACCTTTACCGGCCTCGTCGCTGGCAAGCCAGCACCCACAGTGATCGAGTCGTTCACAAATCATGTTTCATCGAAGAAACCTGTGGGAGCCGGCTTGCCAGCGATAGGGGCCTCACAAACAACACAGAAACCGCGGAGTTATTCCGGCAGCTCATACACATAAATCTTGTCTGCCTCCATCTGATACCCGGCATCCGCCAGTTCACTGCTGGACGCCTTGACCTGCATCGGTCCCTCGATCCAGTAAGGTTGATACAGCTCATCGAGCTTCACCCCGAGTTCGCTTTTCACATGCACGATCTGGTTCGACGGTGGTGGCGGCACGTGGATGCAGGCGCCGAAATACGGCACCAGCAAGAAGTCCGTGGTGCGCCCCTCTTCATTGACTTCCAGCGGCACGATATAGCCCGGCAGGCGAATGTTCTGGCCGTCGAGGCTTTGCACCACCGGCGCATTCGGCAAGTCCTGTTTGGCGGCTGGCGCCGACTCAGCCGACAACGCATCGCTCATTTTCGACAGGTCGTGCAGAGGCGTCATGTTCGGCACTTCCGGCGCGGCGTCGGGCGGGATCATTTCCGACCAGGTCAGATCTTTTGGCGCGGCTGCCCACACGGGCAGGGCGACCAGCAATAACAGCGCGAGCAGAGCGCGGGGCATGGTGAACATCCTCATAAACGGATCGACAGGCCATCGGCCAAAGATTGGCGATAGGCGCGCCAGGCCGGTACGCTGCCCATCAGCAGCGCGGCCGCCAGAATGCCACCGAGCAGCGTCCATTCATACTCGCTCGGCCACGCCAGCGGCAGGAACAAACCGTAATTGGCCTGCACGTAACCCTGCGCAGCCGCAATGCCGATGTACAACAACGCCAGTCCGGCGATCACTCCGGTCAACGCCAGGGCAAAGGCTTCCAGCACCAGCAGACTCGCAATGTGCCACGGTCGCGCACCCACCGAACGCAGGATTGCCATCTCGCGGCGCCGCTCGTTGAGGCTGGTGAGAATCGCCGTAAGCATGCCGATCAACCCGGTCAGCACCACGAACAGCGAGACCACGAACAGCGCTTTTTCGGCGGTGCTCATCAGGCTCCACAGTTCCTGCAAGGCCACGCCCGGCAGGATGGCCAGCATCGGTTCGCCACGGAATTCATTGATCTCGCGTTGCAGGGCAAAGGTGGAAATCTTGCTGGTGAGGCCCAGCATGAACGCGGTGATCGCTTGCGGCGTCAGGTCCATGTTTCGCGCCTGATCCGCACTGATCCGGCCATTGCCACGGGCCGGCACGCCGTTGTGCCAGTCGATGTGAATCGCCTCCATGCCGCCAAGGCTGATGTGCAGCGTGCGATCCACCGGCGTACCGGTGCGCTTGAGAACGCCGACCACGGTAAACGGTTTGTCGTCGTGTTTGACCAGGCTGATCGCGGCCACGCCATGGGCCAGCACCAGTTTGTCGCCGAGCTTGTAATGCAGCGCGTCGGCCACTTCGGCGCCGAGCACCACTTCAAATGGATCGGTGGCAAAGGCGCGACCGTCGGCCAGCGCCAGATGCTGCTGGCGGCCGTATTGGTAATGCTCGAAATAGGCTTCGGTGGTGCCCATCACGCGGTAGCCGCGGTGGGAGTCGCCCAGCGACATCGGGATCGCCCACTTCACTTTCGGGTTGTTGGCGAAGTGTTCGAAGCTGTCCCAACGGATGTTGTTGGTGGCGTTGCCGATGCGAAACACCGAGTACAGTAGCAGATTCACCGAACCGGAGCGGGCGCCGACAATCAGGTCGGTGCCGCTGATGGTGCTGGCGAAACTGGCTTTGGCTTCGGTGCGCACTCGCTCGACGGCGAGCAGCAGGCAGACCGACAGGGCGATGGCGAATGCAGTGAGCAACGCGGTGAAGCGGCGGTTGGCCAGGCTGGCCATGGCCAGACGAAACAGATACATCTCAGACCTCGGCAGACGTGGCGGCGCGATTGAGCTCGGCCAGGGACAGATGACGGTCGAACAGCGGCGCCAGACTCTGGTCATGGCTGACGAACAGCAGGCTGGAACCGGCCTCGCGGCATTCGGCGAACAACAGGCGAATGAAGTTTTCCCGGGCGTCGTAGTCCAGCGCCGAGGTCGGTTCGTCGGCGATCACCAGTTCTGGCTGACCGATCAACGCACGGGCGGCGGCGACTCGTTGTTGCTGACCAATGGACAGCGAGTCGGCGCGGCGACTGAGGATGCTTTCGTCCTTCAGCCCCAAATGCGCGAGCAGGGTGGCGGCGGCTTGATCGACACTGCCGTGACGCTGTTTCGCCCGTTCAGCGCGCAATTTCGAGAAGTGGCAGGGTAACTCGACGTTCTCGCGCACCGAGAGAAACGGCAGCAGGTTGAACTGCTGGAATATGTAGCCGGTGTGGTCGACACGGAATGTGTCGCGGGCACCGGCCGAGAGTTCGGTCAGCTCCTGGCCCAGCAGACGAATGCTGCCGCGATCGGGTTGCTGCACACCGCCAAGCAAGCCGAGCAGGGTCGTCTTGCCGCTGCCGCTGGGGCCTTTGAGGAACAGGGTTTCACCCGCTTCCAGCCGAAACGCCGGGATGTCCAGCAGCAGTGGGTGACCGGGCCAACTGAAGCCCAGGTCGGACAGTTCGATAAGTGCTTGGGTCATGACACCAATTTCATGGTTGAACACGGAACCCCTGTGGAAGCGAGCTTGCTCGCGAAAGCGGTGAATCAGTCAGCAACGATGTTGACTGTTCGATTACATTCGCGAGCAGGCTCGCTCCCACAGGGGATTTTCGGTGTTTTTAGAATTTCAGCGAGGCAGCCTTCGCCGTCACTTCCGTACCTTGCTGGCCGCTTGCGCTGATCAGTTGTACCTGAATTTTCTGAGTCGCCGGGAAGGTGCTGAAGACAGTCGCCAGATCCAGCGTCTTCAAGGCGCCCGGAGTCGCGCAGCTGAACTGATAGTGCGCGTGGATTTCGCTGTGGTCGTGGTGATGCTCGTGACTGTCCTTGCCCGCGTCATCGTCGTGGTCGTCTGCGTCGGGCTTGTCACCGAACAAGGGGCTTTCCAGTTCCTGGCTGACCACTTTGCAACCGGCAGCGGCCGGCAGGTTGAACAGGGCCAATGGCTTTTCAAGTTGCGCACGGGCAGCGGCAACCTTGGCCTTGTCGGCATCCGTGGTGGCGGCGTGTTCGAAACCCACCAGATTCATCGCCGGGCTTTCCAGTTCAAGTTCCAGCGTCTGGCCATCCAGTGCAGCGTTGAGACGGCCAACGCCATGTTCATGCGCGCCGAGGCTACCGTGTTCATGGTCGTGGTCATGCTCATTGGCAGCATGGACGATGGCCAGCGGCAACAGGGCAAACGGCAAAGCGAGCAGCAGACGGCGCATGACGGTCTCCGAACAGTAAAATGAAAAGTTTGTTATGTAATCTTATAACGAAAGTGCGCAGAGTTTGCCCGGCTGTTCCGCTTTGCGCAAGACATGACTGAGCACCGCCCGGGATGGGTTCCGGGGCGGCGCGTAGATTGGAGGGCACATTCTTAGAGTCAGAAGCCTGCGCCGGGATATTCGAACCAATAGTGTCCCGATAGGACATGGTTGATCAGATCTGCGTCGAGCACGTTCGGTGCATCGCGAGAGAAGCGCTGGCGCCATGCTGGCAGCCACCAGTAATTGATGGCCGTTCCGCGTGGAAGTACGACCAGTGTCATCACTTCCCTATCGATTCTTTCTTCTACATAGAGTTGATGGCTGTAATCCATGAAGCCCATGTACTGACTGATCGGCAACTGGAACATCAGGGCGGTGGTGTAGATTTTTTCGCTCTGACTGAAGGATGGGCTTCGCAGTATCTGCAACGCTTCGCAGACATACACCCGTGGTTGGCCAGCAATTTTTTGGCCTTCCGGCGTGGATAGCACGTCGAAGCGGTCGTCCATCTCCCGCCAGTCGGTACGAGCGTTGCGCTCAAAGTAGTCACGAATGAATACGGTAATCGTCCCTGTTGCCTTGGCATCTTTCGCACAGGATGAAAGATCGGCAGGCGACCAAAAGCGCCAGGCCACGATCAGCAGAAGCGGGATTGTCAGAAGTATCCAGAAGAGTCGGTTCATTGTGGTTTGCTGTGTTTATAGCGCCGGAAAATGGTGAAGTCATGGTCACTGCCTACCGCATTGCCCGAGGCATTACGAAAGCCTGCATCATTGACCTCGACTTTGTCCCAGCCTGCGGAAATGCAGACGCCCTGAGTCAGGACAAAACCGACGTGACCGCTGGCATCCGAGTAGTTGACAGCATAGGCACCGACGTCGCCCGGCAGAGGGGAACGCTCTACTTTCCAACTGTTGAGAAGTCGTGAACTGTCAGCCCATTCACCTGCCAGCGGTGGACTGACCTTGGAAAAATACGGCAGGTATTTGGATTTTCCATGTTCGATCAAGGCTACGTTGACCCCGATCGAAGTCAGGACATCATATACAAACAGATTGCATTTGTTCGTGTCTGCCGGGAATTCCACACTTTGCTTTAGCGTTGGATGCGACAAAGACTTTTTGCTCTTGTTGCCCGCCCATTGCGTGGATCCTCGGTGTGAAAGCGCCTCCATCAGTATTCGGCGCGGCATGTCCTGGATGACCACTTTTACGGTGCGGGTCTCGTTTTTGCGTTTGACCCCGTATTCCACCTCGTAAAAGGTGTCATTCGAAACGGCACCGCTGGTGGACAGGGGCACTTTCACCCATGGAGAGACGGCAACGATCGACAAAGATTTACCCTCTGTCAGCGAGGCCGTGTGCATCGCCTTTGTCGCCCCGGATGCACCCACGATCTGAACGGAGACTTCGTGACTACCGCTGGTTTTTATTGACGGCAATTTCTTTGTACCCGAGAGGGTGATTCCGGTTTGCCCCTTGTCAGAGATGAGTGAGTAAACTCGGGGTTTGTCATCGTTCTGAATGATGTTGTCATCAATCACCAGACCATCCACCAGCAACTGAAATTTAACGCCTTGCGGTGGCTGCATCAGAAAGTCTTTAAAGACCAGTTTGATTTCCGATTTCATGGCAGGTCCTGATTCAGAGGTTCTTCGTAGGCGTAAAACGTCCAGTCGGAATCTTCCCCGACCAACAGGGTGTCGTAATCCGCGTGGTTTTCTACAGGGTGTTCGCAGCCCTCGCCTGTGGCGCTACAGGTGCTGTCTTGCAAGACAGCCACCTTTTTCTTGTCCTTGAGTTTGTAGGCCAGTCCGGGTTTTTCGGTGTCGTCCAAGCGTTCGATGATCACTTGTAGATAACGATACGAAGTCACCGCGGCAATTGGCGGGCCCATGTCAATCGGGGCAGGGCGGCCTATTCCGGCAAAACCACTGTGTTGTTGGGGCAACAACTTGTTGGACATGGGCGGGCATCCGCAGGCGACATAGTCATCTACCAATGCCGCCGGGCCAGCAGGCAATATCAGTGTTCTTTCACCCACCGCCACGATCGGGCCTTTGCCGGGACCGCATACCGGACAACTGGCCAATTGTCCGATGGAAGCGATGATCTTTCCTTCGATATTGAGGTTTTCGTTCCCCTCAAGAATCACGCCGCCCGTTGAGGTCGGGCCTCCCTTCGAGGCCAGTTTTCGTCCTGAAGACATGGGCATCCTTCCCATAGAAAAGAGACCAATGTAGACGATTGCTCGATAGAAACCAGAGGCCGGTGATGTAGTGCGCTTGGCGTTACACAAGTCCCGTGGGAGCATGCAGGTCAGAAATGTGCGGGAGCGAACTCAATGTTGCGGATACGCGGAACCGTCGGCGACTTGCCGGTGGATTTGACGGTGGAACTGGATGACAGCGATTGGGCCAGGCTCGGTTCGGCCTTGAATGCGCAGGCGCCGATTGCTCAACCTGAAGGCGTTGCGACGACGCCAGCGGTGAAACCGCTGAACCAGGACGATGCCTTGTGGCAGCTCGCCAAGGATCTGTTGCGCAAGGCCGGGCAACTCAGTGGGCCGGATCTGCTGGAACAGCTCGAAGGGCTGACCGGCAGCGCGGTGTCAGGCAAGCGCCTGCTGGTGCGGCTGCGGCATAGTGCGGATGTGAAAGTGGTGAGCGGCGGGGATACGCCGCTTTACAGCTGGATCGAGTAGGCCGCATAAACAAAAGATCGCAGCCTGCGGCAACGCCTACAGGTTCAGCGTTCACCCGCAAAACGGCAGGGTGCCCGCGATCCCCTGTAGGCGCTGCGGCACGCTGCGATCTTTTGATCTTCAATAAAGCGCAGCAAACATCTTGCGACGGTAAACAGTCACCAGCGGATGCTCGTTGCCCAACAACTCGAAAACCTGCAACAACGTCTTGTGCGGCAACCCCTCGCCATAGCTGCGATTGCGGATAAACAACTTGAGCAAGGCATCCAGCGCCGCTTCATATTGCTGACGCGCCAGTTGCTGGATCGACAATTGATACACCGCTTCGTCGTCCTGCGGATCTTTCGCCAGACGTGCTTTCAGGTCGGCGGCGTCCGGCAGATCGCGGGCAAGGCCGAGGAACTTGATCTGGGCCTTGGCCCCGGCCAGTGCGGCTTTGTGCTCATCGCTCTTGACCGCATCGAGCACGGTTTGCGCTTCGTCCAGTTCACCACGTTCAGTCAGGCATCGCGCGTAGAGAATCAGCGCCTTGGCGTTCGTGTTGTCTTCATTAAGCATCACCACCAACGCCGCTTCGGCGTCTGCGTAGCGCCCGTCATCGAACAGCGCCTGAGCCTGTTCGAGCGGATCGGCTGCGGCTGGCGGCGGCATCTGCACATGCGGTTCGAGCAACGCACGCACGGCGGATTCCGGTTGCGCGCCGGCAAAACCGTCCACCGGTTGACCGTCCTTGAACAGCACCACGGTCGGCAGGCTGCGAATGCCGAAACGGGCGACGATGTCTTGCTCGATGTCGCAATTGACCTTGGCCAGCAGCAGCTCGCCCTGATAGCTCTCGGCAATGCCTTGCAGCATCGGCATCAACGCCTTGCACGGCGCACACCACTCGGCCCAGAAATCCACCAGCACCGGTTTGTTGAAAGAAGCCTCGATCACCGACTGGTCGAAATCGGCAGTCGTGGCGTCGAAGATGTACGGCGTTTGCTGACTCATGGGGGATCTCGTAAAAGCGTGGATGGGGCAACTATACGGCTTGGTGGGGGGTGGCCGGAAGCGGGGCAGATTTTGAGATATGTGTTGTGTGGGCGGACGCCTTCGCGAGCCAGCTCGCTCCCACAGGGCATTTGTGATCGATACAGAACCAATGTGGGAGCGGGCTTGCCCGCGATGCTTTTAGCTAACGCCGCGCATGGTAGAGGCTGACATGCCTAAACTCTTCAGGCTCAGCCAGGTCCGGCAAAGTCATCGCCTCCAGCATCTCAATGCGTTCATACAACGGATGGTGAAAATCCCGGACCCGAGAATCCGCCACCAATGCCTCGCGGCCACGGCTGAGAAACGCATCCAGCAACGGCAGATTCGCCCGGTCGTACAACACATCCGCGACCAGAATCAGATCAAAGCGATCCGCCTCGGCAAAGAAATCCGTCGAATAACTCATCTGCACATCATTGAGTGCGGCATTCGCCCGACAGGCGGCAATCGCCAGCGGATCGAGATCACAGGCCACCACTTCCAGCGCGCCGGCCTTCACCGCTGCAATCCCGGCGATGCCAGAACCGGCGCCGAAATCCAGCACGCGCTTGCCGCGCACCCATTCGGGAAACTCAACCAGATAGCGCGCCACCGCCAGACCGCTGGCCCAGCAAAAGCTCCAGTACGGCGGCTCATGCAAGATGCGCTGGGTTTCGTCCTGGCTGAATTCACGCGCCATGTTGTCGCCGTCGATCAGCCAGAGCTGTAAATCGGTGCCCGGCAACGCGCAGGCCTTGAGTCTGGCGTCGCCGAGCAATTCACCCAATGCCTGTTGCAGGTCGAGCGGTGCATTCATGGTGCTTTGACGAATTGCAGCTGGCCCAACGCCTGTGTGGTCGGCTGGGTGATGGTTTGCGACGGTAGATGCAGGATCAGTTGGCCGGACTGACTCGCACGGCCACGCAGCTCAACCCGCGCCCCCGCCGGAAAGGCCTCGGGGTTGAAGCGCACGTGAAACGGCAGGATCTGGTTGTTGCCGATCAGGCTGGAGCTGGCGAGCAGTTGTTGCGGGCGATCCTTTGCATCGATCACCAGCAGCGCCAGTTCGACTTCGGCACCGGCCGGCACGCCTTGCAGGGTGCCGCTCAGTTCGCGTTGATGGGCTGGCAGCGGGCCGAGGGCGGCGGCCTGACTGGCTTTTTTCTGCGCCTGCTGCGGCGCCGGGCCTGGGGTGGGCGGTTGCGGCTTGGGCGCATCGCTGCCACAGGCCACCAGCAGGCTGAAAAGACTGAGCAAAACGAGCGGACGTAAAGGCATTGGCAGCTCCGGCAAAATGAAATCCATGGATCAAACGATCATGCCCGTCTGTATACCGCAAACCCTATGTCTTGTCTTGCCACCGGGATGCGCTACCATGGCCCTCCCTTTTTTTGTTGCCAGCCACCATGCACTGTCCCTTCTGCGGTGCCAACGACACCAAGGTCATCGACTCGCGTCTGGTCGCCGAGGGCGAACAGGTGCGCCGCCGGCGTGAATGCCTGGCCTGCGGCGAACGTTTCACGACATTCGAGACGGCCGAACTGGTGTTGCCGCGCCTGATCAAAACCGATGGCAGCCGCCAACCGTTCGACGAAGAAAAACTGCGCGCGGGCATGCAACGCGCTCTGGAGAAACGTCCGGTGAGCGTCGAGCGCCTCGAATCCTCTCTGGTCCACATCAAGCACAAGCTGCGCGCCACCGGCGAGCGCGAGGTCAAATCCCTCGTGGTCGGCGAACTGGTCATGGCCGAGCTGCAAAAGCTTGATGAAGTCGCCTACATCCGTTTCGCTTCGGTGTACAAGCGCTTCCAGGACCTCAACGAGTTCCGCGAAGAAATCGACCGCCTCGCCCGCGAACCGGTGAAAGAATGACCACCGTCGCCGAGCAGGCCATCCTTGACGCCCACTTCATGGCGCGGGCGCTGGAACTGGCGCGCAAAGGTCACTACACCACGCACCCCAATCCTCGGGTTGGCTGTGTAATCGTGAAGGACGGGCAGATTGTCGGCGAAGGCTGGCACGAGCGCGCCGGCGAACCTCACGCCGAAGTCCACGCCTTGCGCGCCGCCGGTGAACTGGCCCGCGGCGCTACGGCCTACGTCACCCTTGAGCCTTGCAGCCACCATGGGCGCACGCCGCCGTGCGCCGAAGCGCTGGTCATTGCCGGTGTCGGTCGAGTGGTTGCGGCAATGCGTGATCCGAATCCGCAAGTGGCCGGGCGCGGTTTGCAGCGTCTGGCCGATGCCGGCATTGCGACTGAAAGCGGCGTGCTGGAAGCCGAAGCGCGCAAGCTCAATCACGGATTTTTGAAGCGCATGGAGCACGGCTTGCCGTTCGTGCGAGTCAAGTTGGCCATGAGTCTGGACGGTCGCACGGCGATGGAAAGCGGCGAGAGCCAGTGGATCACCGGCCCGTCCGCGCGTTCGGCGGTGCAGCGTTTGCGCGCTCAGGCGGCCGTGGTGCTCACCGGCGCCGATACCGTGCTGGCCGATGGCGCGCGCTTGACGGTTCGCGCCGACGAACTGGGTCTGGATGCCGAACAAACCGCATTGGCCATGAGCCGTCCGCCGCTGCGGGTGCTGATCGACGGGCGCCTGCGGGTGCCGCTTGATGCACCGTTCTTCAAGGCTGGCCCGGCGCTGGTCGCGACCTGCATGGCCGTCGAAGAGCAATACGCCAACGGCCCGGAATGTTTGATCGTGCCGGGTGATGACGGTCAGGTCGACCTGCATCAATTGCTGGTCGAGTTGGCCAACCGTGACGTCAACGAGGTGCTGGTCGAGGCCGGGCCGCGTTTGGCGGGGGCGTTTGCCCAGTTCGGTCTGGTTGATGAGTTCGTGATCTTTATCGCCGGCAAGTTCCTTGGCTCCACGGCGCGTCCATTGCTGGACTGGCCGCTGGCCTATATGAAGGATGCGCCGGAGCTGAAAATCACTGAAATCCGTGCGGTGGGCGATGACTGGCGAGTCACTGCCATCCCTGTCCTTACGGCGAGCGTATAATTCCCGGCCATCTCGTTAGCGCTGGCTTCGTTCTCAAGGAGAACCCCATGTTTACCGGCATCATCGAATCCATCGGCAGCATCCGAGCAATGACCCCAAAGGGCGGCGATGTACGGGTGCATGTTGAAACCGGCAAGCTCGACCTGAGCGACGTCAAACTCGGCGACAGCATCGCGGTCAACGGCGTCTGCCTGACGGCTGTCGAGCTGCCGGGCAACGGCTTTGCCGCCGACGTCAGCCGCGAAACGCTGGACTGCACCGCCATGAATGACCTGAAAAGCGGCAGCCCGGTCAATCTGGAAAAAGCCCTGACCCCAACCACTCGTCTGGGTGGTCACCTGGTCAGCGGTCACGTCGACGGTGTCGGCGAAATCGTCTCCCGCGCCGATAATGCCCGCGCCGTGGAATTTCGCATCCGTGCACCGAAAGACCTGGCCAAGTACATCGCCCATAAAGGCTCGATCACTGTCGACGGCACCAGCCTGACCGTGAACGCAGTCGATGGCGCCGAGTTCATGCTCACGATCATTCCGCACACCCTGAGCGAAACCATCATGGCTTCCTACAAGCCGGGTCGTCGGGTGAACCTGGAGGTCGACTTGCTGGCGCGTTATCTGGAGCGTCTGCTGTTGGGCGACAAAGCCGCCGAGCCGAGCGCTGGTGGCACGATTACCGAAAGCTTTCTGGCCGCCAACGGCTACCTCAATTCCTGACTGAAGGGGGTGCCTTGTGGCGCTCAATAGCATCGAAGAACTGGTTGAAGACATCCGCCAAGGCAAGATGGTCATCCTCATGGATGACGAAGACCGCGAGAACGAAGGCGACCTGATCATGGCCGCCGAGTGCTGCAAGGCCGAACACATCAACTTCATGGCCAAGCACGCCCGTGGCCTGATCTGCATGCCGATGAGCCGCGAGCGCTGCGAACTGTTGAAGCTGCCGCTGATGGCGCCACGTAACGGTTCCGGGTTCGGCACCAAGTTCACCGTGTCGATCGAAGCGGCCGAAGGCGTGACCACCGGCATCTCCGCCGCTGACCGTGCACGCACCGTGCAGGCTGCCGCCGCGAAAGACGCCAAGGCTGAAGACATCGTCAGCCCCGGCCACATCTTCCCGCTGATGGCTCAGGCTGGCGGCACCCTGGCGCGCGCCGGCCACACTGAAGCCGCTTGCGACCTGGCGCGCATGGCCGGTTTCGAGCCAAGCGGCGTGATCTGCGAAGTGATGAACGACGACGGCACCATGTCCCGTCGCACTGAGCTGGAAGCCTTCGCCGCTGAACACAACATCAAGATCGGCACCATTGCCGACCTGATTCACTACCGGATGATCCACGAACGTACCGTTCAGCGGATTGCCGAGCAGCCACTGGACAGCGAACTGGGCCAATTCAACCTGGTGACCTATCGTGATTCGGTGGAAGGCGACGTGCACATGGCCCTGACATTGGGCACTGTTTGCGCTGAAGAACCAACCCTGGTTCGCGTGCACAACATGGATCCGCTGCGCGATCTGTTGATGGTCAAGCAACCTGGTCGCTGGAGCCTGCGCGCCGCCATGGCTGCGGTTGCCGAGGCCGGCAGCGGCGTGGTGCTGCTGCTGGGTCACCCACTGGATGGCGACGTGTTGCTGGCGCATATTCGTGAAACCGGCGATCAGGTACCGGCGAAAAAACCGACCACTTACAGCATCGTCGGTGCCGGTTCGCAGATCCTGCGTGACCTCGGTGTGCGCAAAATGCGCCTGATGTCGGCACCCATGAAATTTAATGCGATATCCGGTTTCGATCTGGAAGTTGTAGAATACGTGCCCTCCGAATAATGACCGGTTGTTTCCGGCCCTGAATTCGCGGCAAATAAATCACTGAGGGACGCGTAACAGACGCGTCCCGGCTCTTTAAGAGAATTGACGAATGACCCTGAAGACCATCGAAGGTACCTTCATCGCCCCTAAAGGCCGCTACGCTTTGGTAGTGGGCCGTTTCAACAGCTTCGTTGTTGAAAGCCTGGTCAGCGGTGCAGTTGATGCCCTGGTTCGCCACGGCGTGAGCGAAAGCGACATCACCATCATCCGCGCTCCTGGCGCCTTCGAAATCCCGCTGGTTGCGCAGAAAGTCGCTCAGAAAGGCGAGTTCGCAGCAATCATCGCCCTCGGCGCGGTCATTCGTGGCGGTACTCCGCACTTCGAATACGTGGCTGGCGAGTGCACCAAAGGCCTGGCCCAGGTGTCCATGGAGTTCGGCGTTCCGGTTGCGTTCGGCGTCCTGACCGTTGATTCCATCGAGCAAGCCATCGAACGTTCCGGCACCAAGGCCGGTAACAAAGGTGCTGAAGCTGCCCTGTCCGCACTGGAAATGGTCAGCCTGCTGGCACAGTTGGAGGCCAAGTGATTAGCGACGAAAGCGATCGTTTCAACCCGCGCGACCCACGTCCAGCGGACGCCGGCAAGCCTTCGAAAAGCGAAAAGCGCCGCGCTGCCCGTCAGTTGGCGACTCAGGCTTTGTACCAGCGGCTTCTGGCCGGCGCTTCGCTGAACGAAATCGAAGCGCAGTTTCGCGTCGACAACGATTTTACCTTTGCCGATGCCAGCTACTTCCACGACATCCTGCACGGTGTTCCGGCTAACCAGACCGAGATCGACACTGCGTTGGCGCCGTGCCTGGACCTGACCATCGAAGAGCTGGACCCGGTTGAACTGTGCGTGCTGCGCCTGTCCACCTGGGAACTGCTCAAGCGCGTCGACGTGCCGTACCGTGTGGTGATTAACGAAGGCATCGAACTGGCGAAAGTCTACGGTTCGACCGACGGCCACAAGTTCGTCAACGGTGTGCTCGACAAGCTGGCCCCGCGTCTGCGTGAAGCTGAAGTGAAGGCGTTCAAGCGCTGATACGCGCTTGATAACCAATGGGCGAGTTTGAGCTGATCCGCAATTTCTTCGCCGCCGCGCCATGTGCGCAGGGCGGCGAGGGCGTTGCTCTCGGGATCGGCGACGACTGCGCCTTGCTGGCGGTTCCCCCCGGGGAACAGCTGGCAATCTCCACCGATACGCTGGTGGCCGGCGTGCATTTCGCCGATCCTTGCGATCCGTATCTGCTCGGTCAGCGCTCGCTGGCCGTTGCGGTCAGCGACCTGGCCGCCATGGGCGCCACGCCCGTTGCCTTTACCCTTGCCCTGACTGTGCCGACGGTGACCGCCGATTGGCTGCAAGCCTATGCCCGCGGTTTGAACCGCATGGCGCAGAGCTGCGGCGTGACTCTGGTCGGTGGCGACACCACGCGCGGGCCGTTGAGCCTCACCGTCACTGTGTTCGGTCGCGTCCCTACCGGACTGGCCTTGACCCGCAGTGGCGCGCAGCCAGGTGATTGGCTGTGTGTCGGCGGTGAACTGGGCAATGCCGCGGGTGCATTGCCGCTGGTGTTGGGCCAGCGCGACGCCGCGCCGGACATCGCCCAGCCGCTGCTCGATCACTACTGGTCACCGCAACCGCAACTCGGGCTCGGTCAGGCGCTGCGCGGCAAAGCCACGTCAGCGCTGGATATCTCCGACGGTTTGCTCGCCGATTGCGGGCACATCGCGTTGGCGTCGAAGGTGCGACTTCAAATTGAACGCGAGCGTGTACCGCTGTCGGATGCACTAGTGGCGTTTCTTGGTCAGCGCGGTGCCGAGCGTGCGGCGTTGAGCGGTGGCGATGATTACGTGTTGGCCTTCACGCTGCCGTCCGTCGAGTTGCCGGCGCTGCTGGCCGAGGGTTGGCCGATCCATGTGATCGGTCGCGTGCTAGAGGGGCAGGGCGTGGCGCTGCTGGACCGCGAAGGGCACGACGTCACCCCGCAAATTCGGGGCTATCAACATTTTCAGGAGTCACCGTGACAGATCACCCGAAACAGGTTCCGGCCGAATTCGTTCCGCCTTCTGTCTGGCGCAATCCCTGGCATTTCCTCGCCTTCGGCTTCGGTTCGGGCACCTTGCCCAAAGCGCCGGGCACGTGGGGTTCGCTCGTTGCGCTACCCTTTATCCCGTTGTGGCAGATGTTGCCCGACTGGGGGTACTGGCTGATGCTCGGCATCACCATGCTGTTCGGCTTCTGGCTGTGCGGCAAGGTGGCCGACGATCTGCGCGTGCATGACCACGAAGGCATTGTCTGGGACGAAATGGTCGGGATGTGGATCACCCTGTGGCTGGTGCCGGAAGGCTGGTACTGGTTGCTCGCGGGGTTCCTGGTGTTCCGCTTCTTCGACATTCTCAAGCCGTGGCCAATTCGCTGGATCGACCGGCATGTTCATGGCGGTGTCGGCATCATGCTCGACGACGTGCTGGCTGGCGTGTTCGCCTGGCTGGCGATGCAGGGGCTGGTGTGGGTATTTGCCTGATTCGTGGGTTGTCAGGTTAGAGAGGGTACTGAGGATGTCTTGGCGCTGGTTGGCAGGAGTGGTTTTGGCGGTGCTGGGCACTGTCGCCAGTGCGCAGGAAACCGCGCCGTCGCCGTCGGTGATTCATCTGGCCAGCGAAGTCTGGGAAGACTACACCGCTGCCGATGGCCATGGTCTTGCCTGGGATGTGTTGCGCAAGGTGTTCGAACCGGTCGGGGTAAAACTCGATATTCGCAGCGAACCCTACACGCGTTCTGTAGGGCTGGCGCAGCGTGCTGAAGTCGATGCTTGCGTGGGCTCCTATCACGAAGAGTTCAGTGATCTGCTCTATCCGCGCTGGAATTTCGACACCGATCACGTCTATGCGCTGGGCCTTGCCAGCAACCCGGCACCCACGCTGGAAACGTTGGGCAGCTATCGACTGGCCTGGGTGCGCGGCTACGACTACCAGAGCTACCTGCCCAATGTGCAGCGCTTTAACGAAGTCATCCGGCGCACCGGAATCCTGTCGATGCTGACCCACGACCGCGCCGACTATTACATCGACGCCCTGACTGAAATCACTTACGTGCTGAGTCGGGCGCGGGATCCGTCGTTGTTTCGCACGACCCATGTCGTCGAGTTGCCGCTGTACCTGTGCTTCGCCAATACCCCCAAGGCGCGCACGTTGATGGCGCTGTTTGACCGGCGCATGGATCAACTGGTAAAGAGCGGCGAGCTGAAACCGATTTTCGAGAAGTGGAAGCAGCCGTATCCGTTCGAGCAGCCGTGACGCGGATCGGTCGGTTCGAAACTGAACCCTGTGGGAGCTGGCTTGCCAGCGATGACGGTGTATCAATCGCAATATTATTCGCTGACCCACCGCAATCGCTGGCAAGCCAGCTCCCACAGGGATTCATGTTGTCGGGAGAGTCATCAAACTTTTTGATCGTTATGCCCGATAATTCAGCCTAAGCGTGCGTAGGAACCTGCTGTTACAATGCCGCCCAGCGAATCTTCAGACTTTTTCAGATCAGGAGCACACCGGTGCCTGTCGTTTTTGTTGCCGCTTCCAAGCTGCCAACGCCTTTTGCGCAATTCACCATGCACGGTTTTCTCGACGAAGCCACCGGCCGCGAGCACGTCGTACTGAGCTTGGGTGATTTCACCGACGGTGCCCCGGTACTCGGCCGTTTGCATTCTGAATGCCTGACCGGCGACGCCTTGTTCAGCCAACGCTGCGACTGCGGCTCGCAGCTTGAGGGCGCGCTCAAGGCCATCGCTCGCGAAGGTCGTGGCGTGCTGCTCTACCTGCGTCAGGAAGGTCGCGGCATCGGTCTGTTGAACAAGATCCGCGCCTATGAATTGCAGGATGGCGGCGCCGATACCGTTGAAGCCAACGAACGTCTGGGCTTTGCCGCCGACCAACGCGACTACGCCATGTGCCTGCCGATGCTCGAACACTTGGGCGTGAAGGCCCTGCGTCTGATGACCAACAACCCGCGCAAGGTCAAAGCCCTGACCGACATGGGCATCGTCGTCGCCGAGCGCGTGCCGCTGCACACCGGCCACAACCCGCACAACAAACTGTATCTGGCGACCAAGGCCAGCAAGCTCGACCACATGATGGGCAATGAGCATCAGGGTGAGGTAGACAGGGCGTGACGCGCGGTCAGGTAAAGCGTCGCCTCAGCGTCGACTGGTGGAAATACCTGGCGTTAGCGCTGGTGCCGCTGTTCGTGCTGAATGCCGTGTTTGGTCAGGGCGAGGCGATTCTGCCGGTGTTGGCGATGCCGCTGTTCATTGCCGGTGTCGCGTCGATGTTCGTCAGCCTGAAGTTTTTTGGCCGCTATAAACATGCACTGATCGCCACGCAAAAAGCCCTTGATACGGCGGATGAGCCGGCAGCCTGGATCGCCCTCGCAGCAAGCCGCCGAGCGGCATTTCTCGTGGCCGCGTTGCCCGCATGGATCGGTGCAATGGCGGTATTTGTCGACCTTGAAGCCATACCGCTGATGTTGCTGGCGCTGTCCACCGTCGTGCTGTTTTACCTCTATCGTATCCCGCGTCAACTCGGCTGATGCGCCGTCTCTGGCTGGCGGTTCTGCTGCTGGCCATCAATGGCCCTGTGTTCGCCGCTCTGCGCGTGGTCAGCCTCGCGCCGTCGCTTTCTGAAATCGTCGTTGAACTGGATTCCGCCGATCTGCTGGTCGGCGTGCTGGAGGCGGGCGAGCGACCTGCTGCGATCGCGAATCTTCCCTCGGTGGGCCGCTATGGCCAACTCGACATGGAGCGTTTGCTCAGTCTCAAACCTGATCTGTTGTTGCTCTGGCCCGGCAGTGTCGGGCCGGCGCAGCGCGATCAGCTCCAGCGGCTGAACATCCCGACTTACGTTGCCGAACCGCACAGCCTCGAACAGCTGTCTGCGCAGATCGAAGCCATCGCCGGGCAACTGGGCCGGCCCGAGCGTGGGGTGAAACTGGCAGCGGATCTTCGCCAGAAACTCGACAACCTGCGCCAGCGTTATCACCGGGACACGCCACTTAAGGTGTTTTATCAGGTGTGGGACAAGCCGCTGTATACCGTCGGCGGGGGGCAGATCATCAGCGATGCGCTTGAGGTGTGCGGTGCGCGCAATGTGTTCGGCGACTTGAGTCTGCCGGCGCCGCAAGTCAGCATTGAGGCCGTCTTGCAGCGAGATCCCGAGGTGATTCTGGCCAGTGATCAGGCGCAGCTGGAGGCGTGGAAGGCATGGCCGCAGGTGGCGGCTGTAAAGCACGGGGCATTGCTGCTGGTAGCCGACAAAGGTCTGGAGCGCCCAAGTGGCCAGATGATCGACGCCACCGCCAAGCTCTGCCACCTCATCCAGCCTGACAATTAACCCCTGCAGGAGCTGGCGCAGGGAGCATCAGCAACTTCAGAAGTTTCAGCGCAGTTCAGGCGTCCAGGTCACCCCAAACATCCAGGCCCGGCCTTCCTCGCGATAACCGTACTGGCTGCCGTCATAGCTGTAGTTCGCCCGGCTGTAGCCCTTGTCCAGCAGGTTATCCACCTTCAGATCCAGCTTGATCTCCCGGTTCAGCGCCCAACTGCTGCGCAGACCGAATAACGCGTAGCCACCTAGTGGTTGACTGTTGTTCAGGTCGTCATAGCTGCTGCTCACCGCCTGCCAACTGGCGCCGACGCTCAGTCGATCAAACTGCCGATCCAGATCCCAGCTCAACGTCCGCCGTGCCCGTCGCGCCAACGTACGGCCGGTATCACGGTCGCGCGGGTCGATGATCGCCACGCCAAGGTTGCTCTGCCAGCCGAACAGTTCCTGCTTCAGCGCCGCTTCAAAGCCGTTGATCCGTGCCGAAGCCACGTTTTCCGGGCGTGAGTTGCTGCCGAAGATGATCGCGTCTTCAAGATCCGTGCGGTACAGCGACGCTTCCAGGCGACTGCTTTCACTCAATTGGCTGCGCCATTGCAGCTCGTAGCTTTTCGAGGTTTCCGGTTTCAGGCTCGGGTTGCTGAAATCCGGGTAGTACAGGTCGTTGAAGGTCGGTGCGCGGAAGCCTTCGCTGTAGCTGAGCAGCAGATCGTTGTCCGGATTGAGCGGTAGAGTGAACGTGCCGCTCCAGGTGTTCTGGCTGCCGAACTGCTGGTTATCGTCGTGACGCAAACCCAGCTCCGTGGAGAAACTGTCAGCCTGATAACGATGCTGGATGAACGCCGCGCGGTTCCAGCGGCTGTCCTCGTCGAACGCGGTGCTGCTATTGATCCGGTCTTCGTACCAGTCGCCGCCGAGGATCAGGCTGTTGCGTGCATCCAGGGTCAAGTCGTTCTGCCAGTTCACCGAATCGCGGTAAGTGTTGAACACCGTGCGCTCGTCGCTGAGCTTATCCAGTGTCTTTTCGCGGTTCTCGGTGTGGCCGAATTCAATGCGGGTTTTCCAGATATCGTTGACCCGGGCATCGACGTAACTGCTGACGCTGCTGACGTTAAAATCGCTGTAGGGCTGTTGCTGGACCGATTCGAACGTGGTCATGTCGAAGCGTCCGAACGGATTGTCGAACTCGCTTTTGCCACGGTTATCCAGCAGGTTGGCGCCGACTTCGATGTCATCAGTCAGCGCATGGCTGAGGCTCAGGCTCACTGACTTGTTGCGGTAGGCATCGTGATCGCCGTCGCTCGGGTATGACTCATGAGTACGGTCGATCCCGGCGGTTTCATCCAGGCTGGCGCCAAGGTTGAAGCGGGTTTTGTCGTCGCCACCGGACAGGCCGAGGCTGCGTTCCCAGGTTTGATGGCTACCGAAGCCGACATGCATGCGTGGTTGCAAGCCTTGCTCGGTCCCACGGCGAGTGAAAATCTGAATCACCCCGCCAATCGCATCGCTGCCGTAGATCACCGAGCGCGAACCGCGCAGCACTTCCACGCGCTCGATCTGCTCGATGTTCAGGTGCTGCAGATTGCTGTCACCGGAAGTGGAATTGCCGATGCGCTGGCCGTCGACCAGCACCAGGCTTTGCGCCGATTGCGTGCCGCGGATGTAGATCCCCGGAAGACTGCCGCGCCCGCCGGTCTGCGCCACTTGCACGCCCGGCACGCGACGCAGCAGATCCGGCACATTGCTCGGTTGCAGACGATCAATGTCTTCGCGGGTGAACACGGTGTTGGCGGCGCTGCTGTCATTGCGCGCTTCGACCTGACGGTTGGCGCTGATCAAAACGTCCGGCAGCTTCATCGCTTGATCCCGCTCGAAAGTGTCGGCGACAGCGCTGGCGGATGGCAGCAGGAAAAAGGGCAGGGCGAGGCGCGAGAGTTTCATGGCAATCCATCGGGAATTTCAGGTGTACACACATTGTGGAGCTACACAAAACACTGTGGGAGCGGGCTTGCCCGCGAAAGCGTCGGCACAGTCAACATTGATGTTGAATGTGCCGGCCTCTTCGCGGGCAAGCCCGCTCCCACAGGGATAGTGTGTGTTTAGCTGATTAGCGGTTGAGCAATGCCAGACGCTGACGAATCGACGCTTCGATCCCCGCTTCATCCAGCCCGCACTCGGCCAGCATCTGCGCAGGCTTTGCATGCTCGACGTAAACATCGGGCAGGCCCAGATGCAGCATCGACTTAAGGATATTCTCGCGGGCGAGAAATTCGCTGACCGCACCACCGGCGCCGCCCATGATCGCGTTTTCTTCGAGGGTCACCAGCAGCTCGTGGCTGCCGGCAATCTCGCGCACCAGAGCTTCGTCCAGTGGTTTGACGAAGCGCATGTCGACCACTGTCGCATCCAGCTTCTCGGCGACTTTCAGCGCCTCGGCCAGTTGCACGCCGAACACCAGCAGGGCGACTTTGCTGCCCTGACGACGGACGATGCCTTTGCCGATTTCGATCGGTTCGAGGTCTTTCTCGATAGCCGCATTCGGGCCATTGCCGCGCGGGTAACGCACTGCCGCCGGGCCGTTGTACAGGTGGCCGGTGGTGAGCATCTGGCGCAGCTCGTTTTCATCGCTCGGGGTCATGATGACCATGCCCGGGATGCAGCGCAGGTACGACAGGTCGAAGCTGCCGGCGTGGGTCGGGCCGTCTTCGCCGACCAGGCCTGCGCGGTCGATGGCGAACAGCACGTCGAGGTTTTGCACCGCCACATCGTGAACGAGTTGGTCGTAACCGCGCTGGAGGAACGTCGAGTAGATCGCCACCACCGGTTTTGCGCCTTCGCAGGCCATGCCGGCGGCGAACGTCACCGCGTGTTGCTCGGCAATCGCCACGTCGAAATAACGCAGCGGGAAGCGCTCGCTGAACGCCACCAGATCCGAGCCTTCCTTCATCGCCGGGGTAATCCCGACCAGGCGCGGGTCGGCCGCGGCCATGTCGCACAGCCATTCGCCGAACACCGCCGAATATTTCGGCCCGCCGGTTTTCTTCGGCGCAGCGGCCGGCGCGTCGACAGGCTCGAGCTTGGTGATGGCGTGGTAACCGATCGGGTCCACTTCCGCCGGGGCGAAGCCTTTGCCTTTCTTGGTGACGATGTGCAGGAATTGCGGGCCCTTCAGGTCACGCATGTTGCGCAGCGTAGCAATCAGGGTCGGCAGATCGTGGCCGTCGATCGGGCCAATGTAGTTCCAGCCCAGCTCTTCGAACAGGGTGCCTGGGACCAGCATGCCTTTTGCGTATTCTTCGGTGCGACGGGCGATTTCCCAGGCGCCGGGCAGGCGCGACAGCACTTTTTTACTGCCTTCACGCATGCTCGCGTAAGTGCGGCTGGAAAGAATCTTCGCCAGATAATTCGACAGTCCGCCGACATTGCGCGAGATCGACATGTCGTTGTCATTGAGGATCACCAGCATGTTGGCGTTGACTTCCGGCGCATGGTTCAGCGCTTCGAAGGCCATACCGGCGGTCAATGCGCCGTCGCCGATCACGGCAATCGCCTTGCGATCACTGTTCTGCAGGCGGGCGGCAATCGCCATGCCCAGCGCTGCGCTGATCGACGTGCTGGAGTGGCCGACGCCAAAGGTGTCGTACTCGCTCTCGGCGCGACGCGGGAAAGCGGCGATGCCGTCCTTCTGGCGCAGCGATTCCATGCGCTCACGGCGACCGGTGAGGATCTTGTGCGGATAAGCCTGATGACCAACGTCCCACACCAGCCGGTCGTCCGGGGTGTCGAAGACGTAATGTAACGCGATGGTCAGCTCGATGACGCCCAGACCGGCACCGAAATGCCCACCGGTCTGGCCGACCGTGTAGAGCAATTCCAGGCGCAACTCATCAGCCAGGGTTTCCAGCTCGGCTTCGGCTAACCGGCGCAGGCCGTCCGGCGTATTCGCACGGTCGAGCAGGGGCGTGGTCGGGCGCTTGCGGGGAATCTCATGAAACGTCGTGGGCATCAGGCGAATCGTTATAGGTATAAAAGATGCGGCAGTTTACCTGATGCATCGCCCACTGCCCACGCGTTGATCTTTTTTGGCCGATTCGCCGTCAGCTGCGGCGCTCGACGATATACCGGGCCAGCTCGCGCAACGGCTCGGCTGCCGCGTCAAACGGTCGCAGGGCGTGGAGAGCCTGATCGCGCAGCTCCAGCGCATAGGCCTTGGCCGCGTCCAGGCCGAGCAGCGCCGGGTAGGTCGGCTTGTCCCGGGCGATATCGGCGCCTTGGCGTTTGCCGAGGGTGGCGGTATCGCTTTCGACGTCGAGGATATCGTCCTGCACCTGGAAGGCGAGGCCGATGGCTTGTGCGTAAGTCTGCAAGGATTGCAGTTCATCCGGCTCGGCGCGGCCGCTGGCCAGGGCACCGAGTTTGACGCTGACTTCGATCAGCGCACCGGTCTTGTGTCGGTGCATCTGTTCAAGGGCTTGCTGATCGAGCTTGAGACCGACCGAGCCGAGGTCGATGGCTTGACCGCCGACCATGCCGGCCGGGCCTGCGGCCAGTGCGAGCGCACTGACCATCTGCAAACGGATATCGGCGCTCAGGTCGCTCAGGCGCGGATCGAGCAAGGCGCTGAACGCCAGACTCTGCAAGCCGTCACCGGCGAGAATCGCGCAAGCCTCATCGAATTTCTTGTGAGTGGTGGGCTGGCCGCGACGCAGGTCGTCGTCGTCCATCGCCGGCAAATCGTCGTGCACCAGCGAATAGGCGTGGATCAGCTCCACCGCGCAGGCCGCGCCGTTAGCCTGCTCAGCCTTGCCACCGAGGGCTTCGCACGCGGCGTAAGCCAACAGCGGGCGCACGCGTTTGCCGCCGTTCATCACGCTGTAGCGCATAGCCTCGTAAAGACGCGCCAGCTCCGGCAACGGGGCGTTGAACAGGCTTTCCAGTGCCGCGTTGACCCGGGCCTGGCTGGTCGCCGAATACGCTGCAATCATTCTGGCTGTTCCGCGTCGAAGGGTTCCTCGGCGAGTTCGCCATCGCGCTCCAGCAGCACTTGTACCTTCTGCTCGGCCTGAGCCAGCGCTGCCTGGCAGTCACGGGTCAGCCCGATGCCCTGCTCGAAAGCGGTCAGTGAGTCTTCCAGCGACAATTCACCGTTCTCCAGACGCTCGACCAATGTTTGCAGGTCGGCGAGGGACTGTTCGAAATCCAGTGCAGCTTTTTTGCGGGCCATGGCGGCAGTTTCCGGTAGACGTTAAACCGGCGCGACACTAGCAGATAGGGGGGGTATGGGCAAATGAGCGGGCTATCTCCGCCCCGTATTTCTGTGGCGAGGGAGCAGGGGGATATAGGGGGATTCCAGGAGGGTGACAGTGTATTCGGCTCATTCTGTGAGCCGAATAATTCCGCTATTCGGCTCACGCACAACAAATACGCGTAATTCCTACAGCGATAGCCCATGTATCCGATTGTTAAAAAAAAGCCGAATGGCTAATCTTCGCGCCTTCTACGACCCGATAGTCACGGGTCTTTCAGACGAAACGCAGTTTCAACCACTGTGAAGTACCGAGGATCGGGTGCAAGGTTTCGTTCAGGCATGGCAGGAGGCATTACATGCGTTCATTCATTTTGCTGTTGATCGGGATGGTCTGCGCCCCCGCGCTGCTGGCCGCACCGAGTGCCGAGCTGTCGGAACCGGTGGGTGGCTGGCGTTATCACGGCTTGCTCGATCGCACGGAAAACCCGCAAGTCGCCTATCCGACGCCACCGATCGATCGTGGCATCCAGCGCAATCGCACGATGATCCAGGGCCAGCTCAAAGCCATCGGTCATATGCGCCCGCCGCACAGCCTCGCCGTCAATGGCAATCCGCTGAATCTGTACACCGACGATCAGGGCCGTTTCGCCCGGCCATATGCGTTTGGTGCCGGCTCCAACAGCGTCGAAGTGATCAGCGCCGAGGGCCAGTCGCTCAAGCGCGTGCAATTTTATGAAGCAAATAATTTGCGCACGCCGGCGCGAATTCGTCTGGTCTTGGGATGGGACGATCCAAAGGCTGAGCTGGATCTGCACATAGTCACACCCGATGGCCAACATGCTTTTTGGGCGCGGCCGGCATTGAGCAACGGCGGCGGCCTCGACCCCGACGGCGTCGATGGCCCCGGCCCTGAGATGTTCACCATGACCGCGCCGCTGCACGGCACCTATCTGGTTTACGTCAACTATTGGGGCAATTTCGGCAACGGCGGCTATAACTTCGAGGAGACCAGCAATCAGAACGAGGTGATTACCTCGCAAATCACGCTGGTGCTCAATGAAAACACCGTCGACGAAAAACGCGAGACGTTCATCGTGCCCCTGCGGGCGATTGGTGATCTGCTGCTGGTCAAGACTTTCAACTATTAAGTATCCCGCCATGGATGAAATCGTGAGCGTTGGGAATGAGCGTGAAGATGAGCGATAACACTGTTACCCCTGCTGCCGAAACACCTGCTGGCAAACCTTCCCGGCGCTGGCCGTTGCTGTTGGCCGGGCTGTGCCTGGTGGCTGGCGTAGCAGGCGGTTTTGGCTGGCTGCTGCTCAAACCCAAGGCGCCGCCGGTCGAGCTTGCCGGTGACAAACTTGGCCTGAGCCGCCCGGATGCATTGCTGGAAACCCGCTCGTTGAGCCAGTTGCCCAAAGACCTGCTGACGGTGCCGTTCCTCAAGGCCACGCTTACCGAAGATTTCGTCTTCTATTACGAAACCCACGCTGATCGCCTCGGCTTGATCGGCAGTCTGCGCCGAATCATTTACGAGCATGACCTGAAGTTGCAGGACAGCTTGATCGAACAGCTTTTCGATCAGCCCGCCGATGTCGCGCTGTGGCGCGGTGCCGATGGTCGGCTGAAGGACTTTCTGCTGGTAATGGATCGCGGTGGTTTGGCCAAGCTGCTGGAGCCGTTGGCGAAAGTGGCGCTGGATGACACGCAGCTCAGCGTTTTCGGCAACCTCAAGGTTGGCAGTGACGAGGTGCCCCTGTACCGATTGAGCTACAACGCCAGCAAATCGCTGCTGTTCGCTTCGCGCGGCGACAAACTGGTGGTGCTGTCCAATCCGGCCAAGTACCACGACCCTGAAAGCGGCGTGTCCGAAGAGTCCGGCCACGTTTCACCGCAAGCACTGGCGGCATTGCTCAACGGCGAAAAGCTGTTCCCCGAAGCCTTCGGCCTGCCTGCTAAAACCCCGGAAACCAGACAGCGACTCTCGGTGAATTCCAGCGTCCTCGCCATGGGCTACCAGCGCTTCATTCCGAACTTCGCCGGCCTGCGTTTCGACATGGACGACAAGGGCTGGCACAGCTACCTCGCCATGGACGAGCTGGAAAACCAGCCGGACTTCGATTTCAAACCGGTCTGGCAAGCCATGCCGCTGGGCGCCAGTGCCTGCGTAACGTTGCCGGTAGCTGCCGAACCGCAAAAACCGTTGCTGGTAAAACTCGGCGCCGAAGACGCCGTGGCGCAAGCACTCACTGAACATGTGGCTGGCGCGGCGGGCCTGTGCTGGTATGCCGATTCGCGTTTGTACACGCCATTGCTGGTCGCCAGTCTGAAGGACGAGGACAGCAGCAAGCTCGACGGTGATCTCGGCAAACTGTTCGGTTCGATGGTCGGCGCCTTCGAGTCTAACGTCGAAGAAAAAGTATTCCCTGTGGTGGAGAAACAGGAAGGCCAGAGCCACGTCTGGCAGCGTCAAGTCAGCTCCAGCTTCGGTCCCTACGCGGCCAAAGACGCCGAGAATCCGGATGCAATCAGCGGCAAGGCGTTCATGAAGGTCAGCCTCGCCCGTCACGGTTCGACGCTGCTGTTTTCCCTCGACGACAAACTGGTCGACAAAGCCCTCGGCACCCTCGACAAACGCTTCCCGCCGATGGCCGATGTGCTGCCCAAAGACGTGCTGATGCCGATCTATTTCGGCCCGGATTCGATGGCGCAACTGATGCAGCAGGAAACCCTCGACAGCCTGCCGCAAGACATGGAACCGGTGTTCTACAACGCTGCGCAAACCTATCTGATCCCAAAACTTCGCACTCTCGGCGGCTACGGCAAATATGCCCTGACCTTGCCAGAAGGCAGCGAGCCGGATGGTCACTGGCAGTGGCTGCCGCTGGAGTGGAAAGCGCTGTGACGGCACTCATCCGCAGCCTCGGCTTGCTCGCGCTGTTACTCAGCGCGGGCGCCCGAGCCATCGAAACGCCTGCGCTCGATCCTGCACAATCCCAAGTGTTTCGCGCCTGGTTCGTGCGCATCGCCCAGGAGCAACTGAGCCAGGGCCCGAGCCCGCGCTGGTATCAACAGGATTGCGCCGGGCTGGTGCGCTTCGCTGCCAACGAAGCGCTGAAAGTCCACGACGATAAATGGCTGCGCAGCAATGGCCTGTCCAATCGTTACCTGCCGCCGGAACTGTCGCTGAGCGACGATCAGCGCAAGCTCGCCCAGCAATGGCAGCAGGGCGGCGGCAAGATCGGGCCGTACGTCAACGCAATCAAACTGATTCAGTTCAACAGTCATCTGGTCAGCCGCGACGTGTCCCAGGCGCGTCCCGGTGACCTGATGTTTTTCGATCAGGGCGACGACCAGCACCTGATGATCTGGATGGGCCGCTACATCGCCTATCACACCGGCACCACCACCCCGACTGACAACGGCATGCGTTCGGCAAGCCTGCAGCAACTCATGACATGGAAGGACACCCGATGGATACCCGACGCAGCCAACCCCAACTTCATCGGCGTCTATCGACTGAACTTTCTCTCCCAATGACCGGTGCCCGCATGTTGCGTTTACTGCCTCTGCTGTTGGTATTAGCCCTGCCATTTTCGGCCGTGAACGCCGAAGACACTGTTGAGCCGAGCGGCTACACGCCGGTGTCCGGCGAAAGTTTTTTCCTGTTGGCTGACAGCAGTTTCGCTGCCGACGAGCAGGCCATGGTTCGCCTCGAAGCGCCGGGCCGCGACTATCGGCGTTTCCGCATGGAGCCTTACGGCGGCGCCGACATTCGCGTGTACCGCATCGACAAGCCGCTGGACTTCCTCAAACGCCAGAAAAACCTGCACCGTGTGGTCAGCGACGGTCAGTTCAAGGGTGAAGGCTTGTCTAACACCCTCGCGTATCTGTGGGACAACTGGTACCGAAAATCCCGTCGGGTGATGCAGCGAGCGTTCTCCTATGAGTCGCGCAAACAGGTCACCGAGGAAGTGCCGGAACTGAAGATGGGCAACGCCATCGTCGCGCCGACACCGTACGACGCGCAGCCGCAATTCGCGCTGATTCCGGGCTTGCCGGTTGTCAGCCAGTTCCGTTATCCGCTGTGGCAGGCCAAGCCGATACAGCCACCAGCCGGGGTCAATCTGGCCGGGTCTTCCAGCGACTTTGTCAGCGTCGCGCCGGGTAACGTTTACATCCCGCTGGGTCAGTTGAAACCGGGTCTTTATCTGGTCGAAGCGCTGATCGGCAAGTACCGCGCGACCACCATGGTCTTCGTTTCCAACACCGTGGCAGTGAGCAAGATTGCCGGTGATGAATTGCTGGTCTGGGCCGCGCGCAAACACGAAGGCAGTTCGGTGCCGAAGGTCAATGTGCTGTGGACCGACGGCCTCGGCGTGATGAGCAGTGGCGCCACTGATGCCGATGGTTTGCTGCGCCTGAAACACGTCAGCCCCGAGCGTTCTTTCGTCATCGGCGAGGACGAGGAGGGCGGTGTATTCGTCTCGGAAAACTTCTACTACGACAGCGAAATCTACGACACCAAACTCTATGCCTTTACCGACCGACCGCTTTATCGCCCAGGTGATTGGGTGTCGCTGAAAATCGTCGGCCGCGAGTTCAAGAATGCGCGGGACTCGGTGCTGCCGGGCGCCGCAGACGTCAATGTCAGCGTGCTCGATGCCACTGGCACCGAGCTGCAACGCCTTGATCTGAAACTCGATTCGAAGGCCGGCACTCAGGGCCGCTTCCAGCTACCGGATAACGCGGTGGCGGGCGGTTACGAGATTCGCTTCAACTATAAGGATCAGGCCTACAACAGCGCCTTCCGCGTGGCTGAGTACATCAAGCCACACTTCGAGATTTCGCTGAATCTGGCCAAGCAGGATTACCGCACCGGCGAGCCGGTCAAGGGCAGTCTGGTGCTGTTGTACCCGGACGGCAAACCGGTGGCGAACGCCAAACTGACCCTGAGCCTGCGCGCGCAGCAACTGTCGATGGTCGACAACGAACTGCAATACCTCGGGCAATTCCCGGTGGAACTGACCAGCACCGAACTGACCACCGACAGCAAAGGCAACGCCACCCTCGACCTGCCGGCCGCCGACAAACCGAGCCGCTACATGCTCACCGTGTTCGCCAGCGATGGCGCGGCGTATCGGGTCAAGACCACCAAGGAAATCCTCATTGACCGTGGCGCCGCGAGTTTTCGCTTGAGTGCGCCGCAGCGTTTCAGTGCGGTCGGCGACAAGGTCGCGTTCAGCTACGCCAATGAGGGCGGCACCGAGCAAAGCAAAGCGGTCACCCCGAGCACTTACGGCTGGGTACGTCTGGAAGACCAGAGCACCGGCGAAGGCAAACTCGCGGCGACTGACAAAGGCTTCAGTCTGGCCTTCGAACGTCCGGGCACTTACAACCTGATGCTCAAGGATCAACACGGTCGCGTCCTTGGCGCCACCGGTCATGCGGTCACCGGTGACGGCGTCAGAGCTGTGCCGGGCACCGTCGAAATCGTCCTCGACAAGACTGAGTACAAGGCCGGCGATGAAGCGCTGGCGCTGATCACCTTCCCTGAGCCGGTCAATGATGCACTGCTGTCGCTGGAGCGCGACAAGGTCGAAGCCACCGCGCTGCTGGCGAAGGGCGGCGACTGGTTGAAACTGGAAAAACTCAGCGACACCCAATACCGCGCACGCATTGCGGTGAAGGATAACTTCGCGCCGAACCTGACCTTCTCCGTGCTGTACACCAAGGGCGGTCAGTACAGTTTCCAGAATGCCGGGATCAAAGTGATCGCGCCGCAAATCGACGTGGCGATCAACACCGACAAACAGGTGTATCTGCCGGGTGACACGGTGACCGTCGACCTGACTACGCAGTTCGCCGGCAAAGCTGTTCCGGCGCATCTGACGGTGAGTGTTGTCGACGAAATGGTTTACGCGTTGCAGCCGGAAGTCGCGCCGACCATCGACCAGTTCTTCTACCATCCACGGCGCAACAACGTGCGCACCAGCGCCAGCCTGTCGTTCATCAGTTACGACGTCGCACTGCCGGGCAGCCCCGGTGCGCCGGGCAAAGCCAACCGCAGTGAACGCGGGGTAAAAGTGCTGGAGCGGCCGCGTCGTGAAGACGTCGATACCGCCGCATGGCAACCGGAATTGCTGACCGGTGCCGACGGCAAAACCCGCTTCACCTTCAAGATGCCCGACTCGCTGACTCGCTGGCGCATCACCGCCCGCGCCATCGCCGATGACGGTCAGGTCGGCCAGAAGAAGCAGTTTGTCCGCTCGGAAAAACCGCTGTACTTGAAGTGGAGCGGGCCGAGCAAATTCCGTAAGGGCGATCAGCCGCAACTCGGTATTTTCGCGTTCAGCCAAGCCGAAAAACCGGTCAAGGCAGAGCTGGTCACCCACTACGCCGGCACCGAACAACGCCTGCCGGTGACCCTGAACAACGGCATCAATTACCTGCCGCTGCCGGCGTTCGCACTGGCTTCCGGCGAGTGGACGGCGGAGTTGGTGCAGGACGGCAAAACCGCTGATTCTCTGGCCGTACGCTTGAGCGCAACCGGTGACGGCTGGCAAGTGACGCAGACGCAAAGCCTCGACGTGGCCAGCGGTGACACAGCGCTGAGCTTGCCAGCGGACGCGACCGACATTCGTCTGCGTCTGGATGACAGTCCGCAAGCACTGTTCCGCTCGGCGCTCGATGATCTGCTCAGCTATCCGTACGGCGGCGTCGAGCAGACTGCCAGTCGCTTGTTGCCGCTGAGCATTGCCTATCCTTCGCTGGCATCGAGCCCGCTGATCCGCGATCGCCTGCGCCTGATCATGCAGAACAGCCGTCTGCGTCTGGTGCAAATGGCCGGGCCGTCGGCGAGCTTCACCTGGTGGGGCTACGACGGTGAGCCCGATGCTTTTCTCACCGCTTACGCCTATTTCGCCGACTGGAATGCAAGCCAGGTACTGGATCTGACGCTGCCGCCGGAGCATTGGCAGCGTGTGTTGGAGGTTTACGCCAAACAGGCGCCGAACACGCCGTTGCTGCAACGGGCGCTGATTCTGTCGTTCGCCAGGCAGATGCATTTGCCGGTGAACACGCTGCTGACCGGGTTGATGGAAGATCTGGCGAAGGCGGGTGAAGGCAATGCCGAAACCCTGATGGACGATGGTGTAGACAGCCTGGTGATGAGCGATCCGGAGTCGGCGCTCGGTCTGGCGGCGGCGCGAGTGTTGACCGCATCGCTGGCCACGCAGGCGAAAGTCGCGTTGCCTGACGCATTCAATCGCCAGCTGGGCGCTGCGCAACAGCGTCTGTCAGTCAGTTCGCAGCCGTTTGTCGAAGCGCTGAATCTGTCGCTACAACCGTTCGATCAGGCTCGCGCGCAAGCCTTGCTGCAACGCCTGTTACCGCAGCAATCGACGCTCGAACGCGCACTGGCGCTGACCTGGCTGCAACGCAGCATCGCCCAGGCTTCGCCGACCATTGCGCTGACGCCGGGTGAGGGCTGGAAGAAAAGCTACGGCGCCAGTGGCGAGATGTTCTGGACGTGGCAGGGGGCGACGCCGGTGCCGAGCGTGTTGACGGTTTCTGGTACTCAGGAGCGTCCGCTGCGCGCGGCGCTGAGTTTCCAGACTCAACAGCCGGCCATCGATCCGATGGCCGTGACCGTCACCCGGCGTCTGTCGCGACTGGTGCCGGGCGATGAAGCGTTCACCTTCAAACTGGAACCGGTCGGCACTAAGCCGCTGTCCAGCGACAGCCTCTATCTGGATGAAGTGATCCTCACCAGCAAAGCGCCGAAACCGCTGCGCTACGGCATGCTGGAAGTGCCGCTGCCACCGGGCGCCGATGTCGAGCGCACAACGTGGGGCATCAAGTTGCAGGGCAAGGACGGCACCGAACCGACCGCACTGGAGAAAGCGCGTTTTGAGCCGGGACAACTGGCCTACGCGGTGCCGGTGGATGCGCTGAGTGGCGAATTGCGCCTGCGCCATCTCGTGCGTTTCTCGCAGAAGGGGCAGTTCAATTTGCCGCCGGTGCGTTTCACTCAGGTCTACGCGCCGCAACATCAGGCTCAGGAAGCGAAAGCCGCCCTCGGTCAGGTCACGGTCAACTGACATGAAGCGGGCGCTGCTGTGGCTGATGTTGTGTGTGATTCCCGCGCTGGCAACGGCGCAGGATGAGCCTTTGCGCGTGGCCTACAAGGGTGAATTGTTGTCGTTGAGCCAGACGCAACTGATCGCTCGCGAGCCGTTGCCGCCTTCGCTGGATGCGCCGCTGGGCAGTCTGTGGAAGCTGTTTGTTTATGCGTGGCTGGTGGATACCGGCGCTCGCGAGCCCGCTTATGAATGTCGCGGACAGTCGAAGGAAGAGGTTTATTGCTGCAGCGCTGGCGGCAAGATTGAACGTGATCAGGCGTTGGTGAAGTCGTGTGGGTTGTATTTTGAGCCTGCGCGGTTGGGAATTTCCTCTTCCGATTGGCGCACGTATTGGCAGACGCGGCAGGGACCGTCGTGGTTGCTGGATCTGCCCTTGGTGCAACCGGCCACGCGAGTTTCTGTGGCTGATTTGTTGAAGGTGTTGTCTTCGCTGCCAGCTCAAGACCAGATGCGCCGCGTGTTGCTTGATGTCGTTCTGAATGCGGCGGATGGCAACGTCGTGGGTGAATTGGGCGGGCGCTTGCGGGTGAAAACCTGGAGCTGGCTCGGCGATCAGGACCCGCAATCGAGGCAGGGCGGATTTGCCGGTTGGACGGTGGATGGCTCGCCGGTTTGGGCGGGAGGACGTGGCACCAGTCAAATGGTTCTACGAAATTACGGTCAGGCAATTGCGACGGTGTTGCCAACGTTCTGGCCAGCAGAGACGGGTCGTTGTGTCGAAGTCGGGCTGTTCTCGCGCTATCCGGTTGCGCGTGTGTTGGCTGGTGGGCGGGCGGTAACTTCCGGCCCGTTGCGGGGCGATTACCGCGTCGAATTCGCCAATGGCAACGCGCTGGATATCCACAGCGAAGGCGAACTGTTTCTGCTCAACCACAAACTCGTCGCCAGGCTTGATCGCGAAGAATACGTCGCTCGGGTGCTGGATCGCGAAGCCAAACCCGAACCCGCCGAAGCCGCCAAAGCGCTGGCCGTGGCGATCCGCACCTACCTGCTGCAAAACGCTGCGCGTAGCGGCGATTGCCTGAGCATTGATGACAGCAGTACCCGCCAACGCGTCGCCCCGCGTCCGGCCTCGGCGGAGTCTCGCAACATCGCCGCATGGACCGCGCATCTGGTGCTGGCCGGTAGTATCGTCACCTATCACTCAGACCAACCCGGCCCGGACAAACTCGCTTGGCAACAAGCCGTCGAGCAGGCCAATGCTGGCCAGCGCTACGACGCGATTCTGCTCCACGCCTATCCGCGCGCCAGCCTCAGCCGTTGGGACAACCCAGTCGCCTCCTGCGAAGCACTGCCCGCCGCCCAAGCCTGGCTGCAAAAGCAACGACCCGGCTGGCGCCCGAAGCTTGAAAGCGAAAACGGCTACAACGAAGTCAGCACGTTCGCCGTGTGCAAACTGGCTTTTGGCAGGCCCTTCGTCGACCGCGAGCGTCAGCGAATCTACGTGCGGGGCGTACTCACCCTGCAGGATCGCCTCGACCTCACCCACGAATACCTGCACCTGGCTTTTGAAGCACATCCCAACGGCCAGGATGAAACCTACATCGAAGGGCTCGCCCGTCACCTCTTGCTGGAATAGACCATGACACTCCGTTATCCACAGGTCTTGCTGCTGCTCTGCACGTTGACCGCGCTGTCGCCGGCCATCGCCGCCGACAGCGTCAAACTCGATACCCCGGTCGGCGGCTGGCGTAGCGGCGCGCCGCAAGGCGAGGGTGAAAGCTTCCGCCAGACCGTCAACTACCCAGCCTCCTCGGTGAACACCCCGATCGGCCAAGCCAACACCGCACGCATCAGTGGCGAAATCAAAGCCACACCGAAGAGCCCAGAGCCCGGCCGCCTCATCGTCAACGGCGTCAGCATGCCGCTGAAAATCGACGACGCCGGCCGCTTCGACCGCCCGTTCTCCTTCCCCAACGGCAGCAACAGCGTCGAAGTCCGCAGCCCTGACGGCAAACAACGCCACCGCACCCAATTCCTCAACACCAGCGGCGGCGCCACCCCGGCCAAACTGCGCGTCCTGCTCGCGTGGGACAGCGACGGCACCGACCTCGACCTGCACCTCGTCACCCCCGACGGCGGCCACATCTGGTACGGCAACCGCACCGCCCCCAACGGCGGCGCCCTCGACGTCGACGTCACCACCGGCTACGGCCCGGAAATCTTCGCCATGCCGGCGCCGATCAAGGGGCAGTATCTGGTGTATGTGAATTACTACGGCGGCGGGTACCGCGCAGATGACGAAGGTGGGGATGAAGCCGGGCAGGCGCTGACGACGGCGCAGGTGACGGTGATTACCGAAGAAGGCACGCCGAGCGAGAAGATGGAGACCTTCTTGATCCCGATGCGGACGGCGGGGGAGTTGACGTTGGTGAAGTCGTTTAGTTATCCGTGAGGGGGAATTGGGCAGCAGGTTGCTGCCCAATTGAATCGGTTAGCAGGCTGCTGACCGATTTCAGACCTAGTCATCACTGGGCGAGAGAGTTATAGGTCATCCAGCCTTACCGTTACCCGCAGAGGAGTGGCACCCGATTCAGGTTTTGCGCGGTAGGTCCGACTTTAGGCAGGCATTAAAAAGCCGGCTTGTGGCCGGCTTCTCGGGGACTGACTTGGCCTATTTTTGGTAAGCCTTGCCAGCCTTCAAAACGTACACCCGGATCTGCGTCCGGCTGTGGGACTTGGTCAGACGTTGGTCTGCCGCGTCGGGCGTCATCTGAGCCGCGGGAGCGGGGCGATGCGCAAATGTGGGGCGCAGGATACTGAGTTTTGCTTTGGATTCCCAGTGTGAAGTGCGGGTTAGAGCGACTGCAGCGGTGCAAATCAGGATTTTGTACTGTTTTTCCGGGCCTCTTCGCGGGCAAGCCCGCTCCCACAGTGTTCTGTGTGAATCCGGAATCAGCCAAAGCAACTCAGAGAAATGGCACCACCGGCCGCCGTTTGCTCAGCGTCGACCACCAGAACACCCAACCCAATATATGGATCCGCTGCTCTTCGATTTGTGCGGGGCGGAAGACTTCGTCCGGATATTCAGCGCTGTTGTGGCTGCGCAGGCGCAGGCCGTTGCCGGGCATGCGATGCAGGTATTTGATGCGTAGCATGCCGTCGTGTTCGATGGCGTAGATTTCGCCGTCGACGACTTGGGTGAGGCCGCGGTCGATGGCGACGATGGAGCCGTCATCGATGCGGTCGGCCATGCTGTTGCCGATCATGTGTGCGCAGATAGCGTCGCCTGGGCGGATTTCCAGTTGATCGAGGTGCGCGCGCAGCAGGCGGATGGACAGGTCCGGGTCCTGGATGACGTGGGTTTTTCCAGAGCCGTTGGTCTGCGGTGTTTCTTTGAAGAACGCCAGATCGATGTCGTTGGGGTCGATGACGGTGTAGACGCCACGGATGGCCTGGGCGTCGAAGGTGTCCCCGTTGCTCGCGGGCGGGGTCAGACTTGGTATCTCTTGGGTGCCTTCGCCGGTTTTCAGCCATTCGCTGTTGACGGACAACAGGCGTGAGACTTCTTCCATGCGATACGCCGGGACGCCCCGGGTGTACCAGTTGTGGACATTTTGGGCTTCCGTGCCCCAGAACTTCGCGAAACCCGTGGTGGAGATGTTCGCTTTTTCCAGGAGTGCCTTGAATCTTGGACCGCTAGTGTTCTTTCTCATAAACACGGAGTCTACGGCCGTGCTACAGGGGTTTGAATAAACCTGACGTTCAAAAACGGGCTGAATTTTGCGACTGGATGTAAGACGTGCTTGTGGGAAATTACACAGGTTAAAACTTTTCTGTAGTCCGCAATAAACAGGCTGTTTAAGTCGGGCTGGCAGGTCGAAAAAAAACCCGGATTAACCGGGTTTTTTTCAAGCGTGTCGCAAGTCGTGAAGCTTAGCCTTTGTAGGCAGCAACCGACTTGGTGATCGCTTCGCGGGCGGCGTCTGCACCGGCCCAGCCTTCGATCTTGACCCATTTGCCTTTTTCGAGATCTTTGTAGTTCGCAAAGAAGTGCTCGATCTGCTGGATCAGCAGCGGTGGCAGGTCGGTGTATTCCTTCACGTCGACGTACAGCTGGGACAGCTTGTCGTGTGGCACTGCGATAACTTTGGCATCGCCGCCGCCGTCGTCAGTCATGTTCAGGATACCCACCGGGCGTGCGCGGATCACTGCGCCTGGCGCAACCGGGTAAGGGGTCACAACCAGCACGTCGAGCGGATCACCGTCGTCAGCCAGGGTGTTCGGGATGTAACCGTAGTTGGCCGGGTAGAACATTGGGGTGGCCATGAAACGGTCAACGAACAGGCAATCGCTGTCTTTGTCGATTTCGTATTTGATCGGCGCGTGGTTGGCCGGGATCTCGATCGCGACGTAGATGTCGTTCGGCAGGTCTTTGCCAGCCGGAATCTTGCTGTAGCTCATTGGGCGTTGCCCCCGTAGTTGACCAAAAACACTTGGCCGGATTGACCAAAAAGTGGCGGCGATTATAGGCATATTCTGCCGTCGACGCCATGAACCTAAAGTCGTGCAGAACTTAGTTGTGCGCCTGATAGACCGGGTCGCTGGCCTGAAGTTGCCGCAACCTGCCCAACGGGTCCTGCCGGTAGAAAAGCTGCAGTTGTGCGTAGACCTGCGGATAAGCCTCGTGCAGCAGATCCGGGGCGCTGAAGAAGTACTCGCTGGTGACGGCGAAGAACTCGGCCGGGTTCTCGGCGGCGTAGGGATCGACGGCGGTTTCTGCGTCGGGATTGTCGTCGAGTTGGCGGTTGAGATCGTCGTAAGCCGTCTGCATCACATCGGCCCAGTCGCTGACGCGCATGTCAGTGTGCAGAGGCGGCAGGCCGTTGGCGTCACCGTTAAGCATGTCGAGTTTGTGCGCCAGTTCGTGGATCACCAGGTTGTAGCCCTCCCAGCCACCACTGGCCATCACGCCCGGCCAAGCGAGGATGATCGGCCCCTGCTGCCAGGCTTCACCACTGTGTTCGCCGTCCCATTCGTGCTCGACGCCACTGGCATCGCGGTGACGCTGTGGGCTGAGGAAGTCGTCGGGATAGAGAACGATTTCGTGAAAACCCTGATACCAGTTCAGATCGCCCAGATGCAAAAGCGGTAATTGCGCCTGGGCGGCGAGCAGCAGGCGTTGCTCCTGATGCAATTCGACGCCGGGCAGGGCGCTCAGGTGTTTGTCTTCGAGAAACAGCACACAGGCTTCGCGCAGCCACTGATCTTCAGCGGGCGTGATGCCATCGAGAAAGCTCAGGTGATGGCGCACCCGTTGCCACATCTCGTCGGCAATCGGGTGCCTGGCCAGAATGCGCCGGCGGCGCCAGGCGCTCAGCGACCACATCGGCTTAGTGCGATTGGACTTTAGTGCCGCCGAAACGGCTGCGCACCACGCCGATGATCATCGGAACCAGCGACAGCAGAATGATGGCGACCACCAGCAACGACAGGTTTTTCTTGATGAACGGTACGTTGCCGAAGAAGTAACCCAAGGTCACCAGCCCGCCCACCCAGAGGATGGTGCCCAGCACGCTGAAACCGAAGAAACGCGGGTACGGCATCCGCGCTACACCGGCGACGAACGGTGCGAAAGTTCGGATGATTGGCAGGAAGCGCGCCAGGGTTACGGTTTTGCCACCGTGCTTGTCATAGAAATCGTGGGTCTTTTGCAGATAGTCGCGGCGGAAGATTTTCGAGTTCGGGTTGCTGAACAGTTTTTCGCCAGCCGTTCGCCCGATGACGTAGTTGGTGCTGTCGCCCAGGATCGCAGCGAGCATCAGCAGACCGCCCAACAGCACGGGGTCCATGCCGCCGCCAGCCGCAACAGCGCCGGCAATGAACAGCAGCGAATCGCCCGGCAGGAATGGCATCACCACCAGACCGGTTTCACAGAAAATTACCAGAAACAGGATGGCGTAGATCCACGGCCCGTAGTTGTTCACCAGCAAGTCGAGGTAAACGTCGAGATGCAGGATAAGGTCGAGTGGGTTGAAATCCATGGGGGCACCTGTATGGCGGCCCTACTCAGTGGGCCTGTGCGGATGACTTCGTGTAAGCCTACAGCGGGATGTAGTTTTTCTTACAAGCCGGGAAGATCGGGATTATACGGTTTGAATGATGACGCGCGTGTTGGTTTTGTAGCGCGGGATGTCGAGGTGTGAGGAATTGTCAGAGATACGGCGTTGTGGCGGCGTGAGTTTTTGTGGCGAGGGAGCTCCCCAGGCCACAAATAGACTCGTCAAACGGGCGTTATAGCTCGTCGCTGATCGGCAGCACGTAGTTCTTGAACTCGGTGTCTTCCTTGAAGCCAATCGATTCGTAGGTTTTCTGCGCCACTTCGTTGTTGGCACTGGTGGAGACACGCATGCGCACGGCTTGGGTTTCCTTGGCCATTTTCTTCGCGGTACGGATCAGGTTATCGGCGACCAGTTGGCGCCGAGCGTCTTCGGCGACGTAGATGTCGTTGAGGATCCACACGCGTTTGAGCGACAGCGAGGAGAAGCTTGGGTACAGCTGACAGAAGCCCATCAGCTTTTTGTCGTCATCATCGGCGAGGGCCAGATAGATCACCGACTCTTTGCGGCGCAGGCGCTTTTCGAGAAACGCGCGGGAGGAATCCGGGTAAGGCAGGGAGCCGTAGAACTCGCGATATTTGACGAACAACGGAGTCAACAAATCCAGATGTTCGAGGGTCGCTTGAATAATCCGCATGATAGGTCTCGTCTTCAAGTGGCTGTCTTCAACTGCTCTGACGGCGATGGGAAACCCTGGCGGCCGTGCGTCGATCCTGCCTTAAACCAGCGCAGAAACGCAATGCGGAAACGGTTCAGGCTCGGGGCGGATCGAGTAGGAAGTTTCCTTTCATGTCCGCTCCTGCGTCCGACTCCAGCGTCTGAACCTGTGCTTCGTCCTTTAGGTTAACTCCCGACAGCTGTCGCCGACAGGCTTCGCGCATCAGGTACAGCAAGCGATGCGCCGCCATGCCGTAGCTCAAGCCTTCAAGCCGTACGTTGGAAATGCAATTGCGATAGGCGTCGGTCAATCCGATTTTCGGATTGTAGGTGAAATATAAACCGAGGCTGTCCGGGGAGCTGAGGCCCGGGCGCTCGCCGATCAGCATGACGACCATTTTTGCGCCGAGCAGTTGACCGATCTCATCGCCGACGGCAACACGACCCTGTTCTACCAGAACGAGGGGCGCAATCGACCAGCCGTCGCCGCCCATTTGCTCTTCCAGCCGGAGCAGAAACGGCAGCGTATGCCGATGCACCGCCAGCGCCGACAGACCGTCAGCCACGACAATCGCCAGATCGACGCCACCCGGGTGGGCCGCTGCGTATTCGCGCAAGGCCTGCGCTGACTCATCGCTGAGCTTGCGTCCCAGGTCCGGGCGTTGCAGGTAGCTGTTGCGGTCCACCGCTGCGCTGTGCAAAAGCAGGCTTTCGCGCCCGCGCTCACTCAGTTGCGCACTGAGCCCGGCATGATCGAACGGCAGATGCACCGCATCCCGCGCCTGAGCGTGGGCGTATTGGAAGTCCAGTTGCGCGCTGGTCGGCAGACTGGTGCCGGTGCGGCCGAGGGCGATTCGCGCCGGGGTCAGGCGACGCAGTTCCAGCCATGGGTTTTGTGGGTCGACAGGCGGTTTATCCATCAGGCTCATCCCAGTTGCGCCAGGGCCTGGCGGAAGGCCGGTGGCAGGTTGTTGCCGAAGCGGACCTTGCCGTCCGCCTGGGTGAAGATGCCCATGTTCGCCAGCCACTGTTCAAATTCCGGGGCTGGTTTCAGGCCCAGGGTCTGGCGCGCGTAGAGCGCGTCGTGGAACGAGGTGGTCTGGTAGTTGAGCATGATGTCGTCGGAGCCGGGGATGCCCATGATGAAGTTGATCCCCGCCACACCGAGCAGGGTCAGCAGGGTGTCCATGTCGTCCTGATCGGCTTCGGCGTGGTTGGTGTAACAGATGTCACAGCCCATCGGCACGCCGAGCAATTTGCCGCAGAAGTGGTCTTCGAGGCCGGCGCGGATGATCTGTTTGCCGTTGTAGAGGTATTCCGGGCCGATGAATCCTACGACGGTGTTCACCAGGAACGGCTTGAAATGTCGCGCCACGGCGTAGGCTCTTGTCTCGCAGGTCTGTTGATCGACGCCGTGGTGGGCGTTGGCCGACAGGGCGCTGCCTTGCCCTGTTTCGAAATACATCAGGTTTTGCCCGAGGGTGCCGCGGTTCAGGCTCAACCCGGCGTCGTAGCCTTCCTGCAATACATTCAGGTTGATGCCGAAACTGGCGTTGGCCGCCTCGGTGCCGGCGATCGACTGGAACACCAGATCCAACGGCACGCCACGGTTGATCGCCTCGATGGAGGTGGTGACATGGGTCAGCACGCAGGCCTGGGTCGGGATGTCGTAGCGCTGGATGATCGCGTCGAGCATTTCCAGCATCGCGCAGATCGAGGCGATGCTATCGGTGGCCGGGTTGATGCCGATCATCGCGTCGCCATTGCCGTACAGCAGGCCGTCGAGAATGCTCGCGGCAATGCCGGAGGGCTCGTCGGTGGGGTGATTCGGTTGCAGGCGGGTCGACAGACGTCCGCGCAAACCGAGAGTGCCGCGAAACTTTGTGACCACGCGGATCTTCTGCGCCACCAGCACCAGATCCTGCACGCGCATGATCTTCGACACGGCGGCGACCATTTCCGGAGTCAGACCGGGGGCGAGGGCGCGCAGGCTGGTTTCGTCAGCGGCGTCGCTGAGCAGCCAGTCGCGAAAACCACCGACGGTGAGGTGGCTCACTACAGCGAAGGCCTGTTTGTCGTGAGTGTCGATGATCAGTCGGGTAACTTCATCGGCTTCGTAGGGGATCAGCGCTTCCTGTAGGAAATGCGTCAGCGGTATGTCGGCCAGCGCCATTTGCGCGGCCACGCGTTCGCCGTCGTTAAGTGCGGCTACACCCGCGAGAAAGTCCCCGGAACGCGCCGGGCTGGCCTTGGCCATGACGTCCTTGAGGCTGTCGAAGCGGTAGGTCTGGGCGCCGACCGTGTGAGCGAAACTCGCCATACAGAATTCTCCGTGACGGCGCAGGTATGCCCTGCGCCGTGGTTTTCGGCAGTCAGTGCAGGGCTTTTTCAGCGTTCTGAATCGCCGCGAATTCTTCTTCCGGCGTACCTGCTACCAAGTGATGTCGACTGTAGAAAGCAAAGTAAGCAATTAACACTCCATAGATGATAGCGGCGCCGATCACGACCCGTGGGTCGACCAGGAATCCCGCGATTACGGCGATGCAAGCCAGCACCAGCGCCACACCGGAAGTGAAAATGCCGCCGGGCGTGCGGTACGGCCGATCCATTTTGGGGCGACGGATGCGCAGCGTGATGTGCGCCGCCATCATCAGTACGTAGGAAATGGTCGCGCCGAACACCGCGACCAGAATCAGCAGGTCGCCCTGGCCGGTCAGCGACAGACCAAAACCGATGATCCCTGGAATGATCAGCGCCAGCACGGGCGCCTTGCTTTTGTTGGTCTGGGAGAGTTTTCGCGGCAGGTAGCCTGCGCGCGACAAGGCGAAAATCTGCCGCGAGTAGGCATAGATGATCGAGAAGAAACTGGCGATCAACCCGGCCAGGCCCACCAGATTGACGAAACCGCCCATCCAGGTCGAGCCACCATAGGCTTTGCTCAGCGCCTCAACCAGCGGGTTGCCCGACGTCAGCAGCGAATTGGCACCCGCACCACCAGGCCCGACGATCAGGATCAGCAGGGCAAAGGCCAGCAGCACCAGCATGGCGCCGATGAGCCCGCGTGGCAGATCACGTTTCGGGTTTTTGGTTTCTTCGGCGGCCAACGGCACGCCCTCAACGGCGAGGAAAAACCAGATCGCGTAAGGAATCGCCGCCCAGACGCCGACATAGCCGAACGGCAGGAAAGGGCTTGCGCCGGCAGCGCTGGTCACCGGGATGTCGAGTAGGTTGGCAACGTCGAAGTGCGGCACCATCGCCACCAGAAACACGCCGAGCGCCAGCGCGGCGATGGCCGTGATGACGAACATCAACTTCAGCGCTTCGCCAACCCCGAAGATATGGATGGCGATGAAGATGACGTAGAACGTCAGATAAATCATCCAGCCGCCAATGCCGAACAGTGACTCGCAATAGGCGCCGATGAACACCGCAATCGCCGCAGGTGCGATGGCGTATTCGATGAGGATCGCGGTACCGGTCAGGAAACCGCCCCACGGGCCGAACGCGCTGCGGGCAAAGCCGTAGCCGCCACCGGCGGTGGGAATCATTGAGGACAGTTCGGCCAGGGAAAAGCACATGCACAGATACATGGTGGCCATCAGCAGCGTCGCGAGGAACATCCCGCCCCAACCGCCCTGCGCCAAGCCGAAGTTCCAGCCTGCATAGTCGCCTGAGATCACATACGCGACGCCCAGCCCCACCAGCAGAACCCAGCCGGCGGCGCCTTTTTTCAATTCGCGTTGTTGGAAGTAGTCCGAGCCGACTTTTTCAAAATCGACGGAGGAGCCGGTCGCCGGAGCGTCAGCAGGAGATTCGCCAGGCATAGGGTTCACCATTTTTATTGTTGTATTGGCCCGACTGTTCCGTCAGGAACTATCGGGTTGAATGGCACGCAGCTTTCGCGAGCAAGCTCGCTCCCACAGATTTCCGTGGTTAGCTCAACATTGAGATCTAATACAGACCCCTGTGGGAGCGAGCTTGCTCGCGAAAGCGGTCGAAAGGGCGAGCCAGGAACACCTGCCTCGCCCTGACGCTTTAGAAGAAGCCCAGCGGATTGATGTCGTAGCTCACCAGCAGGTTTTTCGTCTGCTGATAGTGATCGAGCATCATTTTGTGGGTTTCACGACCAACGCCGGACTTCTTGTACCCGCCGAACGCGGCGTGCGCCGGGTACAGGTGGTAGCAGTTGGTCCAGACGCGACCGGCCTTGATCGCCCGGCCCATGCGGTAGGCGCGGTTGATGTCGCGGGTCCACAGGCCGGCGCCGAGGCCGAACTCGGTGTCGTTGGCGATGGCCAGGGCTTCGGCTTCGTCCTTGAACGTGGTGATGCTCACCACCGGGCCGAAGATTTCTTCCTGGAACACGCGCATCTTGTTGGTGCCTTTGAGCAAGGTCGGCTGGATGTAATAGCCGGTCGACAGATTGCCCTCGAGTTTTTCCACTTTGCCGCCGGTCAGCAGTTCCGCGCCTTCGCCCTTGGCGATTTCCAGGTAGGACAGGATCTTGTCGAATTGCTGCTCGGACGCCTGGGCGCCAACCATAGTGTCGGTGTCCAGCGGATCGCCCCGTTTGATTTGCAGGACTTTCTTCATCACGACGGCCATGAACTCGTCGTAGATCGATTCCTGAACCAGTGCGCGAGACGGGCAGGTGCAGACTTCGCCCTGGTTGAAGAACGCCAGCACCAGACCTTCGGCCGCTTTTTCGATGAAGGTGGGTTCGGCCTGCATGATGTCTTCGAAGAAGATGTTCGGCGATTTGCCGCCCAGTTCCACGGTGGACGGAATGATGTTTTCGGCAGCGCATTTCATGATGTGCGAGCCCACCGGCGTCGAGCCGGTAAAGGCAATCTTGGCGATGCGTTTGCTGGTCGCCAGCGCTTCGCCGGCTTCTTTGCCGAAGCCCTGCACAACGTTCAGCACGCCCGGCGGCAGCAGGTCGCCGATCAGTTCGACCAGCACGGAAATACCCAGCGGCGTTTGCTCGGCAGGCTTGAGCACCACGCAGTTACCTGCCGCCAGCGCTGGCGCGAGTTTCCAGGCGGCCATCAGGATCGGGAAATTCCACGGGATGATCTGGCCGACCACACCCAGTGGTTCATGGATGTGATAAGCCACGGTGTTGCCGTCGATTTCGGCAGCGCTGCCCTCTTGAGCGCGGATGCAACCGGCGTAGTAGCGGAAGTGGTCGGCAGCCAGCGGGATATCGGCGTTAAGGGTTTCGCGGATGGCTTTGCCGTTGTCCCAGGTTTCGGTGATCGCCAGCAGTTCGAGGTTCTGTTCGATACGGTCGGCGATTTTCAGCAGGACCAGCGAACGCGCCTGCACCGAGGTTGCACCCCAAGCGTCAGCGGCGGCGTGGGCGGCATCCAGTGCCTTGTCGATGTCTTCGGCAGTGGAGCGGGGGAATTCGGCAATCGGTTGGCCATTGACTGGCGAAGTGTTGGTGAAGTACTGACCTTTGACAGGCGCGACGAACTCGCCGCCGATGTAGTTACCGTACTTGCTCTTGAACGAGACTTTGGCGCCTTCAGTACCGGGGTGAGCGTAACGCATGATGATGTTCTCCTTGGCTTTGTACTTATTAGAGAAACGCGCAAGTGCGCTTGCTATAAGCGTAGAGCAAAGGTCGGGCCACCGCCGTGCGGGACAGGTAAATCAAGGCGTTGCGTGGTTTTTGTCAGACGGGCGGAACACAGCTGTGACGGTTTCGGTACAGCCTGAGTGACAGTTTGTACCGCTTTTGGCACAGCCAGTGACCGGGCAGTCTTGCCAGCATTGCAAACACTGGTTGGCTGGAGGATGCTGGGCGTCACCTCAGCATTGGGCCGTCGAGCTTCGGGGAGAACAATAAGAAATGCACAACAATCATTTGAGTCGCCATGCCCGACAGGTGCTCACCGTTACCCAAGGCAAACCGCATCTGCACGGGCCCGGAGCCGATCCGTCGATAGCCCGTTCGTGGCTGCGCTGTGTTGAGGACTATCACCTCGACCCAGCGCTGAGCATGGCCCCTACCGTACTTGAACATGGGCGCGTTCTTGAAAGCCGCGAGCGTCTGCAACAGGTGTTGCAGATTGCCGGCAATGAGATGAGCAGCCTGCATCAGCAACTCTCCGGCGCCGGACACGCGGTGCTGCTGACCGATGCCCGTGGGGTGATCCTCAACTGCGTTACCGCGCCGGCCGAACGCAAGATTTTCGAGCGTGCCGGCCTCTGGCTCGGCGCCGACTGGAGCGAAGCCTGTGAAGGCACCAATGGCATCGGCACTTGCCTGGTCGAACGCCAGGCGCTGACCATTCATCAGGATGAACATTTCCGCGGGCGCCACACCGGCCTGACCTGCTCGGCGAGCCCGGTGTTCGATCCGCACGGCGAATTGCTGGCGGTGCTTGATGTGTCCTCGGCCCGTCACGACGTCTCGCGGCAGAGCCAGTTCCACACCATGGCGCTGGTCAATCTGTCGGCGAAGATGATCGAGAGCTGTTACTTCCTGCGCTGTTTCGATAATCAATGGTTGCTGCGCTTTCATTTGCAGGCCGAGTCCGTCGGGCTGTTCAGCGAAGGGCTGCTGGCGTTTGATGGAGAAGGGCGGATCAGCGCAGTCAACCAGAGCGCGCTGAACCTGCTTGGGCACATCCGCGGCGGCTTGCTCGGTAAACCGGTCGAGGCGTTTTTCGATTGTTCGCTGGATGAATTGCTCGGTCGTGCGAGTGCCAATGCCAGCGCCAGTTGGCCGTTACGCACTCGCGATGGGCGAAATCTGTATGCGGTGTTACGCGGCGAGTCGCGCAAAACGACGCCGATCATGCCCGCGCCGGTCGTGGCGCAGGCTCCGCGCCTGTCGGGTATTTGTCTCGGCGACGCGGCGTTGCAGGCGGACTTTCGCAAAGCCCTGCGGGTTTTCGAGCGTGATGTGCCGCTGTTGATCAATGGTGAAACGGGCTCTGGCAAAGAGGCTTTCGCCAAGGCTGTGCATCAGGCCAGTCAGCGCGCGAGCAAAGCCTTCGTGGCCCTCAATTGCGCGGCGATTCCTGAAAGCCTGATCGAAAGTGAGCTGTTCGGCTATCGCGGAGGCAGTTTTACCGGCGCGCGCAAGGACGGCATGCGCGGCAAACTTCAGCAAGCCGATGGCGGCACATTGTTCCTTGATGAAATCGGCGACATGCCGTTGGCCTTGCAGACCCGTCTCTTGCGGGTGCTTGAGGATCGGCAAGTGGTGCCGATCGGCGGCGAGCCGGAAGCGGTCAACGTGCGGATCATCAGTGCGACTCACCGCAATCTTCTGGAGCGGGTCGAGAACGGCAGTTTTCGCGAGGATCTGTATTACCGGCTCAACGGCCTGGAAGTGGCGTTGCCGGCGTTGCGTAAGCGCAGTGATAAATCGCAGCTACTGGATTTTCTGCTGGCCGAAGAGGCGGGCGGGGATGTAGTGGTGATTGATGAGCCGGCGCGTCAGGCCTTGCTGGCGTTCAACTGGCCGGGGAATGTGCGGCAGTTGCGTAATGTCTTGCGCACGCTGGCGGCATTGTGTGATGAGGGAAGGATCGGGTTCGAGGATTTGCCGGCGATGATTCGGCAGGTGCGGCCGGCGGGAGAGTTGGAGGTCATGCAATCCGATCATCCGCTGGAAGACGCCGAGCGCTCGGCATTGCTCAATGCTTTGGAGCAGACCCGTTGGCATATGACGCATACCGCGCAGCAGCTCGGCGTCAGCCGGAACACCCTTTATAGAAAGCTGCGCAAGCATGGGATTGAGCGGTGTGTCAGTTAGAAACCCCCTCACCCTAACCCTCTCCCGGAGGGAGAGGGGACTGACCGAGGTGTGCTGACGAATCACGCCGACCTGAGAGATCCAGTCGAACTCAGGATTTGAAAGCCACAGAGATCGGCCCCCTCTCCCTCCGGGAGAGGGCTGGGGTGAGGGTAGCAATCCTGAGCCATACCGAAATGTTGCGCCCAACCAATCCCGCCCCATCACCTAAAGAGTGCGATTTCCCCCTCCCTACGCTAACCTGCGGCCATGTTTTACGAGGTCGACTATGCACATTCATATTCTGGGTATCTGCGGGACTTTCATGGGCTCTATGGCGGTTCTGGCCAAAGAGCTGGGTCATCACGTGACCGGCTCCGACGCCAACGTCTATCCGCCGATGAGCACGCAGCTCGAGGCCCAAGGCATTCAGCTGACGCAGGGCTACGATCCGGCTCAGCTCGATCCGGCACCGGATCTGGTGGTGATCGGTAACGCCATGTCGCGCGGCAATCCGGCGGTGGAATATGTGCTGAACAAAGGCCTGCCGTATGTCTCTGGTCCGCAGTGGCTGGCTGATCACGTGCTGCAAGGTCGCTGGGTGCTGGCCGTTGCCGGGACCCACGGCAAAACCACCACCAGCAGCATGCTCGCCTGGGTGCTGGAACATGCCGGCATGAGCCCGGGTTTCCTGATCGGTGGCGTGCCGCAGAACTTCTCGGTGTCCGCCCGTCTGGGCGGTACGCCGTTTTTCGTGATCGAGGCGGACGAGTACGACAGCGCTTTCTTCGACAAGCGTTCGAAGTTCGTGCACTACCGCCCGCGCACCGCGATTCTCAATAATCTTGAGTTTGATCACGCGGACATCTTCCCCGATTTGCCGGCCATCGAGCGGCAATTCCACCATTTGGTGCGAACCATCCCGAGCGAAGGCCTGGTGATCCATCCGACCACCGAGCCTGCCCTGCAGCGGGTAATCGAGATGGGCTGCTGGACCCCGGTGCAAACCACCGGTGCTGGCGGTCAGTGGCAGGTCAAATTGCTCAGCGAAGACGGCTCGGCCTTTGAAGTGATGTTCGAAGGTGTGTCCCAAGGCACGGTCGAGTGGGAATTGACTGGCCAGCACAACGTCGCCAACGCCCTGGCTGCGCTGGCGGCTGCGCGTCATGTGGGTGTGGTGCCGTCGATGGGCATCGCCGGGTTGAGCGCGTTCAAGAACGTCAAACGCCGGATGGAAAAAGTCGCGGAAGTGCGCGGCATCACCATTTACGACGACTTCGCCCATCACCCGACGGCGATCGCCACCACGCTTGATGGCCTGCGCAAGCGCATCGGTGATGCACCGTTGATCGCGATCATCGAACCACGCTCCAACTCGATGAAACTCGGCGCGCACCGTGACGGTTTGCCGGACAGCGTGAACGATGCCGATCAGGTGATCTGGTACGCCCCGGCCAACCTTGGCTGGGATCTGGCCGCTACCGCTGCGCTGTGCAAAGTGCCGTCGATTGTCAGCGATACGCTGGAAGGCATCATCGAACGCGTGAAAAGCCAGGCTCAGCCCGGTACTCACGTGGTGATCATGAGCAACGGCGGCTTTGGCGGCCTGCACGGCAAACTCGCCGAGGCGCTGCAATGAACACTTTTTCGCAGAACGGCGGCCCGGAACGCATCACGCTGGCGATGACCGGTGCTTCGGGCGCGCAGTACGGTTTGCGCCTGCTCGATTGTCTGGTGCGGGAAGATCGCGAGGTGCACTTCCTGATCTCCAAAGCCGCGCAACTGGTCATGGCCACCGAAACCGACGTCTCGCTGCCGCCCAAGCCGCAGATGATGCAGGCGTTCCTGACCGAATACACCGGGGCCGCCGCCGGGCAGATCCGCGTGTACGGCAAGGAAGACTGGATGTCGCCGGTGGCCTCGGGCTCTGGCGCGCCAGCGGCGATGGTGGTGGTGCCGTGCTCGACCGGGACGCTGTCGGCCATCGCGACGGGTGCCTGCAACAACCTGATCGAGCGCGCAGCAGACGTCACTTTGAAAGAGCGTCGCCAGTTGATTCTGGTGCCGCGCGAGGCGCCGTATTCAAGCATTCATCTGGAGCACATGTTCAAACTGTCGAACATGGGCGTGACGATTCTGCCGGCCTCACCCGGTTTCTATCACCAGCCGCAGACCATCGATGACCTGATCGATTTCGTCGTCGCGCGGATTCTCAATCTGCTGGGCATTCCCCAGGACATGCTGCCACGTTGGGGTGAGCATCATTTGAGCAGCGATGAATAAGCTGTTGGTGATGGTGCTGGCGCTGCAACTGGCCGGGTGCGCCACTGCGCGCACGCTGGACGCGGCCAAACCGGGCGCGCCGGTGGTGTATGCCGGGACGCGGCTGGATTTGTATGCGTTGAATGGAGGCTGTTGTGCGATGGACCGATTCGGTGCCGAGGCGCCGAGTTATCCGGGTGTGGACCTGCCGGCGAGTGCTTTGCTGGATACGCTGCTGTTGCCGTTGTCGCTACTGACCGTGATCGGGGTGGGGTTTCAGGCGACGGGTGGGTTGTAGGGGAGCGCTGTGCACTCCATTCGCGGGCAAGCCACGCTCCCACAGGTTTGGATGTCGTTCACCCCTACTGTGCTCGCTGAAGAACAATGTGGGAGCGGGCTTGCCCGCGAAGAGGCCGGCCCGGACACCACAACGTTATTTGCCCAGTTTCCTCAGTTCATCCGATTCGATCACCCGAACCCCATCCTGCTCCTCCAGCGCCAGCCGCCACATTGCCCGGGCCAATTGGCACGCTTCGATCCCCCGGTACTTACCCGGAATCAACTTCGAAAACGGCGCAGCAAGCTGCTCGCCCAAGCGTGGTTCGGAACGTTCGCCGAGTAACAGCGACGGCCGGCAAATGGTCAGCTGCGGCCAGTCTTGCGCGCGCAATGCCTGCTCCATTTCACCTTTGACCCGGTTGTAGAAAACCGACGATTTCGGATCGGCGCCGATGGCGCTGATCACGATCAGATGCCGCGCACCCATCTCCCTCGCGCGTTTGGCAAACGCCACCACCATGTCTAGATCGACTGCGCGAAACGCCGCTTCGGAGCCGGCCTGCTTGATGGTGGTGCCGAGGCAGCAATAGGCGATGTCGACACGACCGCTGAGCTGCGGCAGAAAGGCCTGGGGGTCGCCGACCGGGTTTTCCAGGTGCGGATGCTCGGCCAGTGGCCGACGGGAGGGGGCGAGGACGCGAGAAATCGTTGGCTCGTTGAGCAAACGGTCGAGTAGATGTTCACCGGTCAAACCGGTGGCTCCGGCAAGCAATACGTGCTGAGGCGTCAAGTACATAGTGTCTCTCCCTTGATACTGTTCAGCTTAGTTGCTCTTTATCGCTCCGTCGTTCAACGCAGCACTTTGCAAAGCTTTTCGCGCTTGTTGTTTACGCAGTTGCTGCCAGTGCGACAGCACGGTTTTCGGTGCCCAGATCTGCGGCTCCGAGGCTTCGAAATTGTCTGCCAGTTCACGCTCGGCGACGGTGGCCCTGGCCAGTTTGAAGGCTTGCTCCAGATCGTCGGTCTGGTTCAATGCCTGGGCGAACAGCGCATCCCCGAAGTAGGTGAAGTTGGCTTCTTCGGAGCAACCGAAGGACACGCGATCAGCGCGCGAGGCGGTCATGATCAGCGTGCGCTCGTCTTTGAGCGCCGGGATGAAACCGCCGGAATAACACGCGGAAATCACGATAATCTTGTCGCGGTTTTTCAGCGGCGCGAGCACGGCGGCGAGTTCGTCGGCGGGCAGGTCGGCCAGTTCCATGCGCGGCTGGTCGAGCACCAGTTCGTGTTCGGCGGTGCCGTGACTGGTCAGGTAGATGAACAGCAAATCTTCCGGGCCGCTGCGTTCGGCCAGGGTCAGTGCAGCGCGGCGCAGGTTCTCGCGAGTGGCCATCGGCCGGTCGCCGAGGTGGTCGCGGTGGTTGACCAGACGGATCTGGCCATGGGCGCCGAAACGCGTATTGAGCATGTTGGCGACATAGTCGGATTCGCGCAGGAACACGCTCTGCTTGCCGTCGCCGCCGAGGGTCAGGGTGTACAGCTCGACCGCAGGCGTGGAGGGCGGAATCGCCGCCAATGCCTCATCAAGCAAACGGCCCTGAGCGAGCAAGCCGAGTTCGAGAGTGTCGGGCAGCAATTTGCCGTCGGCATCACGCACGCGCTGGCCGTTGATCCAGGTGCCGCTCATGACACTGCCGTCGGTGAGCACCAGTGTGCCGCGCCCCGAATAACTGTCGTTGTCGAATCCACCGATATAAAAGCTGCCATCGGACAGGTTCAAGCGACCCTGACCGCTGAAGCGCCAGTCGCTGAACGAACCGATGTAATGGCTGCCGTCAGCACCGATCAATTCGCCCTTGCCGGTCAGCGCGCCTTCCTTGAACTGGCCCAGCCAGACGTCGCCGTCGGCGTTTTCGTAGCGGCCCTTGCCGTGCAGTTGATTGTTCTTGAAGCCACCGACATAGATGTCGCCGTCAGCGCTGTTGAACGTACCGTTGCCTTCAAGCTGACCGTTGACGAAATGGCCGGTGAACGAGTTGCCGCTGGAATCACCGCGCTGGCCTTCGCCATTGGGTTTGCCGTGGGCGAACTGGCCTTGATAAGAGCTGCCGTCATCCATTTCGAGACGGCCGAGCCCGGAATATTGATCAGCCTTGAATTCGCCACGGTAGGTCATGGCGTTTTCTTTCAACGTGCCTTCGCCGTCACGCCGGCCCTGTTTGAAGCCGCCGGTGTAACTGCTGGCATTGGTGGTCAGGCTGCCCTGACCGTCGAACAAACCTTGCTGGAACTGGCCGCGATAGATCTCGCCATTACTGCCATGCCATTCGCCCTGCCCATGCCACTGCCCCTTGTCGAACTGCCCGGCGTACCAGCTGCCGTTGGGGTAGTCGACACGTCCCTGACCTTGCAGCAAGCCATCGACCAACTCGCCGCGATAGCGTCCGCCGTCCGGCAGGCGCGCATCCGGGGGCAACAGCGATTCGCCGTCGCCGCAAGCGGCAAGCAACAGGGTCAAGGCAAGGGGTGCAAGACGAGCGAGTGAGCGCATAGCGGGATCCGGGCAATTAGGCGACCGAGTATGCCGCAGCTATGTGACCTTATACAGCCGCTCAGGGGAAGCAGATGCGAAACAGCGTGCGCCGCTTCGCATCCCGGCGCTTAAACGAAGCAGAGCGACAGCGGTTCAGCGATGTAGGCCGGTTTGTCCGAGCCTTCTATCTCAAGTGTTGCGGTGGCTTTGAGCAGCCACTGGCCAGGTTTTTTCTCGGTCACTTCAACCATGTCGACCTTGAGTCGGACTTTCGAGTCGACTTTCACGGGTTGGATGAAACGCACACTCTCCAGGCCATAGTTGACAACCATCTTCACGCCTTCGGGCAGGATCAGGATGTCTTCCATCAGTTTGGGCATTAGTGACAATGACAGGAAACCGTGGGCAATGGTGCTGCCAAAAGGCGTTTGCGCGGCTTTGACCGGGTCGACGTGGATGAACTGAAAATCACCGGTGGCTTCGGCGAACAGATTGATGCGTTCCTGATCGATGGTGAGCCATTCGGAACGTCCGAGTTCCTTGCCGACGTAATCTTTGAGCTCTGCAACTGGAACATAGGGCATTGAGACTCTCCTTGGGTTCATCTGTTTTATAGTTTTTCAGGTGGGGGATTTGACCGCCCTGCGAACCACTGTAGATCATCATGGCAATTTGCTCAGGTCAACCGACCATGCTTTTGGCGAATGCCGATCCATAGCGCAGGCATGCTTATAATGCCGGGCGCTTTCTGTCGGAGATGTCAGATGTTGTTACGTGGCCTGACCCTGCTGGTGCTGTTCCAATTGCTCGGCACGGCACTCAACCATTTGCTCTTGCCGGTGCTGCCGGGGCCGATCATCGGTCTGCTGCTGTTGCTGGTGTTCCTGATTATTCGCGGTGAAGTCGGCGAGCCGCTGAATCTGGCGGCCGGCAGCCTGCTGCGTTATTTGCCGTTGCTGCTGGTGCCGCCCGCAGTGGGCGTGATGGTGTACGCCACGGCGATTGCCGCGGATTTCTGGGCGATTGTCGGTGCGCTGGTGGTATCGCTGATTCTCTCGATGGCCTTCGCCGGTGTGCTGATGCAGCGCCTGGTCAAGCGTCACGCGCCGCCGTCGGAGGAGTCCTGATGCTCTTCGATTGGCACGGCGCCTGGGCGTCGGTGATTCACCATCCGCTGTTCGGCATCGGCATTACCCTCGGTGCCTATCAGCTGGTGCTGGCGGCGTTCGAGAAAACCCGGTGGATCTTTCTGCAACCGGTGCTGGTCTCCATGCTGTTGGTGATCGGCGTGTTGGTCAGCTGCGGTCTGACGTACGCCGAGTACCGCAAGAGCACCGAGATCCTCAGCATTCTGCTCGGGCCGGCGACGGTCGCGCTGGCGGTTCCGCTGTATCTCAATCTGCGGCGCATTCGCCAATTGTTCTGGCCGATTTTTACTACGCTAGTGATAGGCGGGGTGGTCGCCACGGGCATGGGTGTCTTGCTGGGGTGGTGGTTCGGTGCTGATCACATGATCCTGATGACCATGGCGCCGAAGTCGGTGACCTCGCCGATTGCGATGCTGGTGGCCGAGCAGATCGGTGGCGTGGCGGCGCTGGCGGCGGTGTTCGTGCTGATCACCGGGGTCATCGGTGCGATCTTCGGCCCGGCACTGTTGAATCGGCTCGGGGTGCACAGCCCCGAAGCACGCGGCATGGCACTGGGCATGACCGCGCATGCCGTCGGCACGGCGGTGGCGATGCAGGAAAGTGATGAGACCGGCGCCTTCGCGGCGTTGGCGATGAGTCTGATGGGCGTGGCCACGGCGGTGTTCCTGCCGTTGGCGGTGTCGATGGTGGTGTAAGGAAATGTCTATGAGTCTGGCGCTTTTCCCGTTGAACACAGTGCTGTTTCCCGGCTGCAACCTCGACTTGCAGATCTTCGAGGCGCGCTACCTGGACATGATTGGCCGCTGCATGAAACAGGGCGGCGGTTTCGGCGTGGTATGCATTCTTCAGGGCAGCGAAGTCGGCGCCGCGCCGGAAGGTTTCGCTTTGGTCGGCTGTGAAGCGCGGATTACCGATTTCCAGCAGCAGGACAACGGCTTGCTGGGTATTCGCGTGCAAGGCGGGCGGCGTTTCCATGTGTTGCGCACCGAAGTGCAGCGCGACCAGTTGATCCTCGCCGACGTCGAGTGGCTGGACGATGAACCCGAGCAACCCTTGCAGGACGAGGACGCCGATCTGGTGGCGCTGCTCAAGGCGCTGGCCGAGCACCCGATGGTCGAGGCGTTGAACATGGGCACCGAGGCGCACGGCCAGCAGTCATTGGCCAATCAGTTGGCCTACCTGCTGCCGTTCGCCGAAGAAGACAAGATTGACCTGCTGCAACTCGACGATCCGCAGCAGCGACTGGATGCTATCCAGGCGCTGCTCGATGAACTGCAAGGTGAGTTGTTCGCGTGAGGGTCGTTTTTATTTGCCCGGGACGCGCGGCAACCTGATCGATTCAAGGTCGATGCTGAGGTCTGCGGGGGCGATGCGGTAACCCGGCGGGTTATCGACGCTCCAGTAATCGTGCGTGGCGTTGTACAACACATTCGCGCCGACAGCCTTGTCGGTGAAGATATTGCGAACCCTGACCACCCCCGCCAGAGGGTGGCGTGCGCGGCGTGCGTCGAGGTCCTCGCATAACGCTTTGACGCTGGTGTAGGCCTGCGCATTGAGCTCGTGAAGACGCACCACCTCGAACACAAGGTTGATGTCATAGATATCGCCGCTGGAGCTGACCACATGGACGGTCTCGACCGGAACATCGGGGTCTTCGGTGTTCGGTAGCTGGACGATGACGCTCCCCAGATACAGGGTCGTCCCCTTAAGCCGTATTTCGCTGCCGGTGATCGTTTCCTTCATGTTTGCGGTGTGAATCGTCCAGGTCGACGCGTCGGCGGTTTTCGCGTCTGCACCCGGGGTCGTCAGGCTGATGATCGCGTTGCTGGCAGGGAATACTTCGTACTCGGCACTTTGACCTTGCAGTGCGTATATGCCTTGAGGTGTGTCCGCCTTGATCTCGATCCGGGCGTTGTGCGCCGGGAGCAAGCTCTGTTCGGTGATCCGTGGCGCGTGGAAGGAATACTGCCCATGGCGCAGTTTCAGGCAGTCGCGAGCATTGTGCCCCTGCAGACCTGCGCGTTTGACATCCTGCGCATAGTCCAGCCTCGGAGCAATTACGCGGCAGGACTTTCCATCCCGGAAGATCAGCACAACCTGGTTGGCCATGTGCAAACCATTGGTGAAAATGCCGCCGCCGCTATTGAACGTCGCAGCATGCCGCTCGCTGATGACACCGACCAAGTTGATCACCCGGTTGGGAATGAACAGGCTCAGGTTGACGTTGCTGTAAATGAGCGACGAGTAACCGGAGACCCCTTGCCGTACGGCCGTATCGTAGTTGATGTGAACGTCGCCTACGTCCGCATGATTACAGTCGAGGTAGACCGTTGTGGTCGTCTTCTGGGCAGCACTTGCGTCAAACACGATCTTGCCGTCGCCCCGTGGCACGAAGTAATGCCTGGCGCTGGTGTGGGTAACCGAGACTTTCCCTCCGTTGAGGATGCCCAAGGCGGGCGCAAGCCGCCCCTGCACCGTCAGCGCTGCCTCAACATCATGGTCATCGGCGTCATTCAGCGAAGCGGGCAGGACGGGTAACAGTTCATAACCGTCGCGGGTCTTGAAGAGCAACTGATGATTGCGGATCGAGCGCTGGCCGTTCAGGTATTGATAAACATTTTCGATCGTCAGGACATGCTCGGGGAGTTCGCCGTCTTCACCGCGCAAAGAACGCACCACCAGCGAAGTGCCGATGACCTGCCAGCGCTGAATGGTCGCCAGCGGCCAGCCGAATTCGATCAGGCTCGACTGCTCGCCATCCTCGATAATCGTTGTCTCGACGCAGGTGTCGGTGATGAAGTATCGATCCTGGCCGGCACCGCCGGTCACGCGGCAATGTGTGCCGCGGATGATAATGGTGTCATCGCCTGCGGCGGCATCAACGATATCCAGACCGTTGGCGGTGATCCGGTTGGCGGTGTCGCTGCCGGTTACCCGGCTCGCGCCGCCGGTCAGTGTCGAGACGTTCTCGATGGAAGTGATCTGAGCCATCTTTATCTCCGCTGTCGCTGACCCGGCACTGTGCAGGCTGACGTCGCCTCTTTGCAGATTGATGTCGTAACCTTGCTGGCGGGTATCCGTGGCAGGACGCCTGCCGGTGAAGGACAGCAGATCGGAACCGTCGCCACCGTCAAGATGGCTGATGGCTGCCGGTGGTAATTCCCGATCCAGTTCGGCGTGGGTCACCTCGTAGTGGAGTTCGTCGTCCTTGTCACCGCCGACGAGCGTTTTCGGGTCACCTCGGTATATGAAGAAGTTGGACTTTTTTTTGACCCCGGTGATCCGGTCATGGCCATCGCCCAGGCGCCACAGAATGCCTTTGTCGTCACCCCGCGTACCGGTGACCAAGCCGTCGAGATTCTGCGGCAAGCCATCGCGGGCGTCGATGACATCGATGGTTTCCAGCACAACCGGCTCATGAGCGATGGTAAACGGTTGTTCGCCTGCGGCCGGATCCCATTGATGCTTCCAGTGTTTCACCGGTTGCAGGGTGACGTTGAAACTGCCGTTCACCACGTGTTCGACGTAGTTACGGTACGCACCTTCAAGCAGTGCCTTGGCGGAGCGCTCGATCTGTCGGCCGTGATCACTCAATGCCTTGGCAACCTTGTAGCGATCCAACACGTCCTGATCCAGTTCCTGGCGAGTGAATGCGAACCAGCCCGAGCGTAACCGTTGATGCGCACTCAGTTCGATGTAGTCGTCAATATCGTCAACGATCCGCGCCGCGCGATAAATTTCCGCACCAAGTACCAGCACCGCCGCGGCCACAATTCCCGCTGGGCCTGCGATGTTGCCGAAACCGGCCAGCGCTGCCAGACCGAGGGCGATGCTGACGCCTGCGCCAGCCACACTCATCGCGCCGCTGACGTAGTGATCCTGCGCTTCCTTGCCCTGCGAAGCCGCCGCAGCGTTGAAGGATTTCACCGCGCCGATGATGTCGAAGGGCAGGGTGATGGCGCTGGCGAATAACCCGGCACCGCGTCCCAGCACTTTGCCCGCCGATGTGGTCGAGAACCGCTGGAAAATCACCCCGTTGCTCTTGAGCATCGCTTCGCCGGTCTTGGTCAGGCCGCGCTCGATGATCAGTGAGCCGAGTTCCGTGGCGACTGCTGCGCCGTTGAACACCGCTTCGCCCCAGTCACCGGTCTTGATCGCGTCCGCGACGCCGGCCATCCCGCTGTAAATGCCATAGGCCTGCAGCCCGACACCTGCGCCGCTAAGTACCGAGCTTTTGGCTTTACTGACCCAAGGGGGGAGATGGTCATAGACATCGACACGATGAATATCGATTTTCTGCGCGGCGTCGACAAGTCTGTTGAAGCGCTCCATCGGGCTACCAGGGGCCAGCGGCTCGCCGGCGTCGAACACCGGCGGCGCACCGATGGAACGTTTACAGGCCAGTTCGAAGAGGAAGGTTGCCGCGGTGCTGTCAGTCGGTTCGGAGGATCTGATCCGCAATTCGACGGCATCCGGGTTGAAGCTCAATGCGTCGAGAAAAGCCTGGTCGGCGGTTTTAATGTTCGCGTTGTCTGCGTTGATCGCGCGACCAGCGATTTTGGCTCCCATGATCTCAAGCTCGACACGGGTGATGGCAAACTCACCGATGCGTAAGGCACCCAGCCGTTTGTCGAGCGATTTGAGTGTGCGCGAAGAGGAGGTTTCTGCGTCACCGGCTGGCGCTTCGGGAGGCGGGGGTGGTGTTCCGGGTTGGCCCGTGGCGGGCGTTTGCAGAAGGGGCGGCGCGTCGATCGGCGTGACATATATGGCCTGGCCGGGTCGTTGCAAATGGGAAGAGTCAATGGGTTTTGCCACAATTCAATCCTTTGAATGGGGGGCTGAGGGTGACGGCTGTAAAGGCCGGCATGTCGCTACAGGAAAAAGTTTGAGTTACGGCCAGACGATGTCGTCGGCGAACTCATCCTTGTTGCCCGACAGTTTCAAAATCGGTTTTCCGAGGGCTTCGATGGCGTCGATCAGTTGGTCGTATTCGGATGTGTTACGACTTCCACTGTGGGTCATTTCTTCGATGTGCTCGGCGCGGTGTGCGGCCTGCTCATTGATGTCGTTGATTTTGGCGCCTTTGCTCAATGAGGAATCGAGTAGCCAGATTCGCTCGGCTTCGATGCCTTTTTTACCGACCGAAACCAGGCCCTCAAAGTTGTCATCGGGAAACCATGTCGGCGGGTTGTCGGTGGCGCCGGAGTTGAACGCATAATTTTCCTCACGTGGCACCACCTCCAGGCCGCGCGTGTCGAGTGCATAGATGAACATCACCTGCTGGCGGTCGCGGGTGGTTGGATATCGCCGCTCGTGATCCCAGTCGATCGAGTCGTCGCTGTCCGAGTCGGTCGAGGAAGTATTGCTGTCGGACGATGAGTCGTCGTTTGGCCGACCGGGGTGTCTGTTTCGCTGAGTATTGAATCTCAGGTATTCGGGGTCGGGCGCGCTGCCATACAGGCGTGCTTCGTTGAGGCTGAAGGTGGCACTGATCGGTTTATCCGTGGTTGCGCCTGCGGTGTGCGCATAGCGGGGCAGCATGGCGTTGTCGTTCGCCAGTTCGAACGGCGTGCGATCATCACCCCGGAACAGACCCGGGACATCGGTTCGATAAAGGCAGTTGTTTTGGTTGCGCAAATAGCCCAGCCGCGTCAGTAGTGCTGCACGGAATGAGACGGTCAGACTCTTCTCCGGGTCGTACCATGGGTGTCTGGCGCCCCTTTTCAGGTTCAGTTCGGCGGCGAATTGCTCACTGATTTGCGTCAGGTGCCGCGGCGCGGTGTCATCCTCCATCGCGCGTTTGTGCGTCGCGGCCCATTCAGGCATCAGCAACTGCGTACTCATGTGCTGCTGCAAGCGGGTCAATTGGCTGGGTAACAGGTTGTAAGACTGCAGCCATGTTTCGCGTTGTGCTGAGGACCTATCGGGGTGCAGCCACCTGAGCGAATCACGAACCAGTGCCGTTGCCGGGTTGCGCACTTTGCTTGGGGTCACCCAGTCCGGCCTTTGCCCACTGGCCTGCGCCTGGCTGCGAAACCGTTCGATCGCTTGCCCTTCGATACCGTACAGGTCCCAGATTTCCTTATCCGTCCACTGCTTCAGATAAACCGGTTGGGCGTCGAAACCTGCAACAGGTGGTTCGACCTGAGTCCAGCCGCCTTGACCGTCGGCAAAAGCAAACAGCGTCTGCGATGCACCTGAATGTGCCTGCCCGCGCGACACGAATTCGTAATAACCCTGGCGGTCTGGCGAGCGCCAGGTCTGAGCGAAATGGGCTGTATCAATACGGCGTGGCGGGTGGGTCGGGCGAGCACGTTTGGCCTCAGTTGGCTGGTTTTCGTCGGCTAAGGCGCGTTTTTGCGCAGCGCTGCTGAAGGCCTCCACACCTTCGATGGCTCCGGGTGATTCGTTCAGCCTCCAGGTCGATCCTGTGGGGTTTTTATAAACCGGCGGGCCGAGGGGATTACGCTCACTCAGTTTTTTTAACCGATAGGCACTTGTTTCGCTATCGAAGTCGACATGCGCCATTTGCAACTGCCCTTGATGTTCAACCTGGACAAACTTGCGCTCGACGACATAAATAAAACCCTCCTCATTCGGTTCGCCCATGCCGCGTACAAGTGGCGCGGACAACCAGTATTCACCCACCAGTGCGTCAGTAAAAACCGAAGTGCCTCGGCCTTGGCCTTGGCCTTGCAGGGGGGTTATCACAACGGCCGACCCGACGCTGCCGGAGGCAACCGGTTGCGTGGTCGGCACAGGCCGGGGGTGCGCGTCAGCTGCATAGACATCGGGTCCGGTCGCGCGGACCCGAGATGCCGGAAGTCGTGCCTCGGGTGGGTCGGTGACCGCAATGGATTCGGGTGATTTGTGCAGCGGTGCTGACGTGGACTTGCGTGGTGTTTTAGGACTCATGACCTACTCGTCGATAATGAATTATTTGGAATGAATTATTAATGTGCACATAGATGAAAAATTGTTGCCGGGTTAATTAAGCGGCGTTGTGTTTAATGGTTTTATAAAACAGTGGAGAAGAATGGGTTTGCGTATCAATCTAATTGAATAATCAAATTGTGGCAGGCATGGAAGTTGAATTTGGGCAATTGATATGTAACGCGGTTTTTATTTCAAAGTCTGGACGTGGAAATCCAGGGAATGCCCAAATGGCAATTCGCTGATGCACAAAAAAACGCTCTCTGGGCGCAAACCCGAGAGAGCGAGGAGTGAAAGCGGGGGGCGTGTTTGACGGCGACCAATGCTCCGTCGACGTCAGTAGGCGTACCGCATCAAGGTGTGAGGCAGATGACGAAACGCGAAGAAACTGAACAACACCACCAGTGCTGGCAGGATCAGCCACCAGACTTTGAAGGGCATGGCGTTCAACGGGGTTTTGCGCTGGCTCAACCACAACGCCGCCGCGCACACGCACGAGGCCAGCATGGCGCCGGCCAGTACGTCGGTCGGCCAATGCGCCCCCAGATACACCCGCGACAGGGCAATCGACAGCGCCGGTATGCAGCCGATTAGCAGCCAGGTCAGGCGCATGCGTGGCGGTTGCCCGCGCCCGGCCAGCACGCCGAGTGTCAGGAACAGCGCGAACGCGCCCGATGAATGGCCGCTGGGCATGCTGAAGCTGGTAATAGGGTCGGTCAGCACTTCCGGGCGTACACGGGCGAAAAAATGTTTGGTCGCGGTGTTCGCCAGTGCGGTGAAGAGCAGGGTGCCGCCAGCGAAAATGGCGTGGCGCCACTGTCGGCAGAGCAGCAACAGGCCAGTCAGCAGGGCGCTGAACATCAGCATGTTGCGGAACTCGCCGATCAAGGTGAAGGTGACCGCGATTTCATCCAGCACCGGTTGGCGATGCTCCTGTACCAGCGTCATCACGCCCTGATCGAGTGCCGTCAGGTACGGAAAGCCGATGAACAGGCCAATCAGAATCAACAGGCTCATGCTGCTGATCCAGATCGTTGCGCGGCGATGACGGCGCAGGCTGCTGTTGACACTGAGGCCGATCATCGCCGCGATGGTGCCGGCGACGATCCCCGCTTCCAGCCAGAAACCTTCGGGCAATGGCAGGCGGAACGCCGCGCCCGTGGCCCAGCCCGGCAGCAGATAGGCCAGTGTCCAGCCGGCCGCGGCCAGCAGGCTGACGGCAGCGAAGCGGGGGAAAGGCATGTCGCACATGCCGGCGACCATCGGGAGCATCGGTCGCAGCGGTCCGATGAAGCGCCCGACCAACAGGCTGGCGATGCCGTAACGTTGGAAATAGCTTTCGGCACCGCTCATCCATTCAGGATGATGGCGCAGCCCCGGCAGTCTGCGGATGTTCTGGTGGAAATGCCGACCGAGGAAGTACGAGATCACATCGCCGAGAATGCCGCCAAGAAAACCCAGCAACAGGGTTTCGCTCAACGACAGCGCGCCGCTGCCGGCCAGCACCGCGACGGCAAACAGCAACACCGTGCCGGGCACGATTAAACCGGCAATTGCCAGGCATTCGACAAAAGCCACAATGAACACTGCGATGGCCAGCCACTGTGGATTGGCCGCCAGCCATCCGGTCACGCTATCGAGCCATGGGCCCATACCAAAAACTCCATTTCATTGATTGCCCCCTTAGGAGCTGCCGCAGGCTGCGATGTTTTGATCTTCAAAGCGAAAGATCGCAGCCTGCGGCAGCTCCTACGGGGTTTTAATTTACAGCAGGAAATAGTCCCGGCCTTCGACCTGACCCCGGCGCAGCGGGTTCCGCGTACACCATTGCGCGTAGGCGGCGTCGACGAAGCGGTACATCAGGTGTTCGTCACGGCCAAGGGGAATACCCAAACGCGTAGTCTGAATGATGTGCGCGGGTGCCGGTCCGGTATCTTCCACCAACAACAGTTCATGATCAAAACGCTTGGCGTCCCACATCGGCACCTTCAAACCCAGCGCCTTGCACAACAAGGTCTGTCCGGCGCAGAGCTTCTGCGATGGCCGCGGCCGACCTTGCGCATCAGGATTGTTCAACAGCATCTGCGCCAGACTCGCCGGGCCGCTGATTTCATCGACCCACGGATAAGCCGATTTGATCAGCACGGCATTGCCCGGCCCCTGCGCGCTGAAGTTCAGCGAATCGCCGCCACGGGCGTAATACATATAGATGTGTCCGCCATCCAGAAACAAAGCCTTACGCTTTTCTGTGTAGCCGAGTGACGCATGGCTGCCTTTTTCGGCGCAGTAATAGGCCTCGGTTTCGATGATTCGCGCACTCAGCCACAGATCTCCGACCCGATGGCGGATGACTTTGCCGAGCAGATCCCGCGCCAGTATTTGCGCGTCACGGTCGAAAAAACTGTCCGCAAGCCCCTGTGGCAAGTGTGCGGCTTGGCTGGCAATGGTCAGGTTGGACATGGCAGGCAATGTTTATCCAGGCTGAAGAGGTCGCGATGATAACAATTTGAGTCTTAATCACCGCTGAACGTTGGCAATTTGTAGTCCATTTCGACCATCCGCCCGTCACCGCTGTTAGTCCCGGGACGCGACAGCTATAATCTGCCGCTTTCCTCTTTGCCAAGACCCCAGCAGACCATGACTGAGTCCGTTCTTGACTACATGACCCGATTGGGTCGCGCCGCCCGCGAAGCTTCCCGGGTCATCGGCCGTGCCAGCACCGCGCAGAAAAACCGCGCCTTGCAGGCTGCGGCCAATGCCCTGGATGCGGCTCGCGCCGAGCTTGCGGCAGCCAATGAACAGGATCTGGCCGCCGGTCGCGCCAGTGGTCTGGAGCCGGCATTGCTGGAGCGTCTGGAGCTGACCCCGGCGCGCATCGACGGCATGATCGTCGGCCTGCGTCAGGTGGCTGCGCTGCCGGATCCGGTCGGCGCGATCCGTGACATGAGCTTTCGCCCGTCGGGGATTCAGGTCGGCAAGATGCGCGTGCCGCTGGGTGTGATCGGGATCATCTACGAATCCCGGCCCAATGTGACCATCGATGCCGCCAGCCTGTGCCTGAAGTCCGGCAACGCGACCATCCTGCGCGGTGGCTCCGAGGCGATTCATTCCAATCGTGCGATTGCTGCGTGTATCCAGCGCGGTCTGGCCGAAGCCGAACTGCCGGCTGCCGTCGTGCAAGTGGTCGAAACCACTGACCGCGCCGCCGTTGGCGCGATGATCACCATGCCCGAGTATGTCGATGTGATTGTTCCGCGCGGTGGTCGTGGCCTGATCGAGCGCATCAGCCGCGACGCTCGTGTGCCGGTGATCAAACATCTGGACGGCATCTGCCACGTTTACGTCAGTGCCCACGCCGATCTGCCCAAAGCCCAGCGCATCGCGTTCAATGCCAAGACTTACCGTTATGGCATCTGCGGGGCGATGGAGACCTTGCTGGTCGATCAGGCGGTTGCCCAGGATTTCCTGCCGTCGATGGCGGCGCAGTTCCGCGAAAAAGGCGTCGAGCTGCGTGGCTGCGAGCGCACCCGGGCGATCATCGACGCCGTGGCGGCCAGTGAAGACGACTGGAACACCGAGTATCTGGCGCCGATTCTGTCGATCCGCGTCGTTGATGGGCTGGACCAGGCGATCGAACACATCAACCATTACGGCTCGCACCACACCGACTCGATCGTCAGCGAAAACCTCGCTGACACCCGGCGGTTTGTGGCTGAAGTCGACTCGGCGTCGGTGATGATCAACACCCCGACCTGCTTCGCCGATGGATTTGAATACGGATTGGGTGCCGAGATCGGCATTTCTACTGATAAGCTGCACGCCCGCGGCCCGGTGGGCCTCGAAGGACTGACCTGCGAGAAGTACATCGTGGTCGGTGATGGCCAGTTGCGCGGCCAGGCGACGGTCTGAATTGACCGACCTCGACCTGACAACGCCTGCGCCCGGCAACGAACCCCGTCCTCGGCGCATTGGCGTACTGGGTGGCACGTTCGATCCGGTGCACATCGGCCATTTGCGCGGTGGGCTGGAAGTCGCCGAAGCGCTGGGGCTGGATGAGCTGCGTTTGATGCCGAGCGCGCGCCCGCCGCATCGCGGCACGCCGCAGGTGTCGGCGCAGGACCGGTTGGCGATGGTCGAGTGCGCGGTGGCCGGAGTGCCGCCGCTGGTGGTGGATGCCTGCGAATTGCAGCGGGACAAACCGTCCTACACCATTGATACCCTGGAGTTGATGCGTGCCGAAATGGCCGCCGAGACCCAGGTTTTTCTGCTTTTGGGCTGGGACGCATTTTGCGGCCTGCCCACTTGGCACCGCTGGGAAGAGTTGCTCCAGCATTGCCACATCCTGGTGCTACAGCGCCCGGACGCCGACAGCGAACCGCCGGATGCCTTGCGCAACCTGCTGGCAGCGCGTTCGGTGAGCGACCCGCTGGCCCTGAAAGGGCCGAGCGGACAGATTGCATTCGTCTGGCAGACACCGCTCGCGGTCTCTGCCACCCAGATCCGTCAACTGCTGGCCAGCGGTAAGTCGGTACGTTTCCTGGTGCCCGACGCGGTCCTGGCCTACATCGATGCGCACGGTCTGTACCGTGCGTCGAACTGAACAAGGCGTGCTTAACTGATACGAATCCACGTGTCGCCAAGCCGCCGAATATATGAGCAAAACGAGTTTTATATGACTGACAAAGACCTACCTAAAGTAAAACGTAAAGGCACATTCAAAAGCGCGCCGTTGCCGGAAGTGGCGAACACCAACGAGCCGCTCAAAGGCGACGAACTGGTCAAGCTTGCTGTTGCCGCTCTTGAAGACGTCAAGGCGCAAGACATCCAGATCATCGATGTTCGCGACAAGCAGAGCATCACCGACTACATGATCATCGCCACCGGTACTTCCAATCGCCAGATCAACGCGATGCTGGACAAGGTCCGCGAAGAAGTCAAAAAGCAGGGCGCCAAGCCGCTGGGCGAAGAAGGCAAGGGCGACAGCGACTGGGTGCTGCTCGACCTCGACCTGGTGATCGTGCACATGATGACCGCCTCGGCGCGTCAGTTCTACGACCTGGAGCGCCTGTGGGCCGGTGCCGAGCAAAGCCGTGCGGCAGACGCCAAGCACCACAGCCCGGAAAACACCCACGAGCATTTCACCAAGCTCAACAAAGACCAGCTGTAAGGGATTGCTGTGCGACTGCGACTGATCGCCGTCGGTTCACGCATGCCCAAGTGGGTGGAAGAAGGCTGGCATGAATATGCCAAGCGTCTTCCGTCCGAGCTGGCGCTGGAACTGGTGGAAATACCGCTCAATACCCGTGGCAAGAATGCCGACGTGGCCCGTTTCATCCGCCAGGAAGGCGAAGCCATGCTGGCCAAGGTTGGGCCGAACGAGCGGGTGGTTACGCTGGAAGTCCACGGCAAACCCTGGAGCACCGAGCAGCTTGCGGTCGAACTCGACCGTTGGCGGCTGGATTCGCGCACGGTCAACTTCATGGTTGGCGGCCCCGAGGGGCTGGCGCCGGAAGTCTGTGCCCGCGCTGATCAGCGCTGGTCGTTGTCGCCGCTGACCTTGCCGCATCCGCTGGTGCGGATCCTCATCGGCGAACAGCTGTACCGTGCCTGGACCGTGCTGTCCGGTCACCCTTACCACAAGTAATCCTGCCCTCATGTCTCAGCCGATCCGCATCAAGGACCATGAAAAGGACGCACGCCTGGTGCGTAGCCGCGTCGTGTTCGGGGCCATTGCAGTCGTGCTGTTGATTTGCGTGTTGATTGCGCGGCTGTATTACTTGCAGGTGATCCAGTACGAGTACCACTCGACGCTTTCGGAAAACAACCGTGTTCACGTGCAGCCGATTCCGCCGACCCGTGGGTTGATTTTCGACCGCAACGGCGTGGTGGTGGCGGACAACCGTCCGAGCTTCAGCCTGAGCATGACCCGCGAGCGCTCCGGCGACTGGCAGCAAGTGCTCGACGTGATCGTCGAAGTGCTGGAACTGACGCCGGAAGACCGGGTGATCTTTGAGAAGCGCATGCGCCAGGGGCGCCGGCCGTTCGAGCCGGTGCCGATCCTGTTCGAACTCAGCGAAGAACAGATCGCCCGCATCGCGGTGAACCAGTTCCGGCTGCCGGGCGTGGAAGTCGTCGCGCAACTGGTCCGTCACTATCCGCAGGGTGCGCATTTTGCGCACTCGGTGGGTTACATGGGGCGGATCAACGAGAAAGAGCTGAAAACCCTCGACCCAGTCAACTACAGCGGCACCCACCACATCGGCAAGACCGGCATCGAGCGTTTCTACGAGCCGGAACTGCACGGGCAGGTGGGTTACGAAGAAGTCGAGACCAACGCTCGGGGCCGCGTTCTGCGAGTACTCAAGCGTACCGATCCGATTCCCGGCAAGGACATCGTCCTGAGCCTGGACATCAAATTGCAGGAAGCCGCCGAACTTGCGCTGGGCGGTCGTCGTGGCGCGGTGGTTGCGCTCGATCCGAAGACCGGCGAAGTGCTGGCGATGGTCAGCCAGCCGAGCTTCGACCCGAACCTGTTCGTCACCGGCATCGGCTTCAAAGCGTACGCCGAGTTGCGCGATTCCATTGACCGGCCACTGTTCAACCGCGTGCTGCGCGGCCTGTATCCGCCGGGTTCGACGATCAAACCTGCCGTGGCAATCGCAGGCCTCGACTCGGGTGTGGTGACCGCGTCGAGCCGGGTGTTCGACCCGGGTTATTACATGCTGCCCAACTACGATCACAAATACCGTAACTGGAACCGTACGGGCGACGGCTTTGTCGACCTCGACACGGCGATCATGCGGTCCAACGACACCTACTTCTATGACCTGGCCCACAAGCTCGGCATTGACCGGTTGTCGGCCTACATGAACAAGTTCGGCATCGGCCAGAAGGTCTCGCTGGACATGTTCGAAGAATCTCCCGGCCTGATGCCGTCCCGCGAGTGGAAGCGCGCGACCCGCAAACAGGCGTGGTACCCCGGTGAAACGCTGATTCTCGGGATCGGCCAGGGCTACATGCAATCGACCCCGCTGCAGTTGGCTCAGGCCACGGCGCTGGTGGCGAACAAAGGCGTGTGGAACCGGCCGCACCTGGCCAAATCCCTCGATGGGGTGAAGCCGGTGGACGAAAATCCGATACCGGACATCATCCTGCGCGATCCGTCTGACTGGGCCAAGGTCAACCACGGCATGCAGCAAGTGATGCACGGCGCCCGGGGGACCGCGCGCAAAGCGGCCATTGGCGCGCAATACCGTATCGCCGGCAAGTCGGGTACGGCCCAGGTCGTGGCGATCAAGCAGGGCGAGAAATACGACCGCTCCAAGGTTCAGGAACGCCATCGTGACCACGCCTTGTTTGTCGGCTTCGCTCCGGCCGATGACCCGAAAATTGTTGTTTCGGTGATGGTCGAGAACGGTGAGTCCGGTTCCGGCGTCGCCGCGCCCGTGGTACGTCAGATCATGGACGCCTGGCTTCTGGGTCAGGACGGACGTTTGAAGGCCGAATACGCCAGCCCAACCAGTGCGGAGGCTACGGCCCGTGATGAATAACTTTGATCGCATGCTCTCCAGTGAGGATGTGATGCGCCGCCGCGCGACGCTGCTGCAAAGACTGCATATCGATGGGCCGCTGCTGATCCTGTTGTTGATTCTCGCTGCCGGCAGCCTGTTCGTGCTGTATTCGGCCAGCGGCAAGAGCTGGGATCTGCTGGGCAAACAGGCCACGTCGTTCGGTATCGGTCTGGTGTCGATGATCGTCATCGCCCAGTTCGAACCGCGTTTCATGGCGCGCTGGGTGCCGCTGGGCTACGTGATCGGCGTGCTGCTGCTGTTGGTGGTCGATATCATGGGGCACAACGCCATGGGCGCCACACGCTGGATCAACATCCCCGGTGTGATTCGTTTCCAGCCCTCGGAATTCATGAAAATCCTGATGCCGGCGACCATCGCCTGGTATCTGTCCAAACGGACATTGCCCCCGCAGCTCAAGCATGTTGGCATCAGCCTGATGTTGATCGGCGTGCCATTTGCGCTGATCGTCCGTCAACCGGACCTCGGCACTTCGCTGCTGATTCTGGCCGGCGGGGCGTTCGTGCTGTTCATGGGCGGCTTGCGCTGGCGCTGGATCGTCAGCGTACTGGCCGCGGCCATTCCGGTGTCGGTCGCGATGTGGTTCTTCGTGATGCACGACTACCAGAAGCAGCGCGTACTGACGTTCCTCGACCCGGAAAGCGACCCGCTCGGCACCGGCTGGAACATCATTCAGTCGAAAGCTGCGATCGGTTCCGGCGGCGTATTCGGCAAGGGCTGGCTGCTCGGTACCCAGTCGCACCTGGACTTCCTCCCGGAAAGCCACACCGATTTCATCATTGCCGTGCTCGGCGAAGAGTTCGGCCTGGTGGGCATCTGCGCGCTGTTGCTGATTTATTTGCTGTTGATTGGCCGGGGTCTGGTCATCACCGCTCAGGCACAGACGCTGTTCGGTAAATTGCTCGCTGGCGCGTTGACCATGACGTTTTTTGTTTATGTTTTCGTCAACATCGGTATGGTCAGTGGCCTGTTGCCGGTTGTAGGGGTTCCGTTGCCGTTCATTAGCTACGGAGGAACTTCGCTGGTGACACTGCTGTCAGCGTTTGGGGTTTTGATGTCGATCCATACCCATCGCAAGTGGATCGCACAGGTTTGAATAAGGTGAAGAGTTCAATGCAAGTAATGCGTGGCTGGGCGACTCGATGCGCGCCATGGGTTGGCCTGGTAGGCCTCCTTGGCAGCGTGCAGGAAGCGCTGGCCGGCGATTATGAAGGCTCACCCCAGGTGGCCGAATTCGTCGGTGAAATGACCCGCGACTACGGTTTCGCCGGTGAGCAACTGATGGGTGTGTTTCGCGAGGCTCAGCGTAAACAGGCGATTCTCGACGCCATCTCCCGACCTGCCGAGCGGGTCAAGCAGTGGAAAGAATACCGCCCGATGTTCATCTCTGACGCGCGTATTGCGCGAGGTGTGGACTTCTGGCGTCAGCACGAGGCCACGCTGGCCCGTGCCGAGCAGGAATACGGCGTGCCGGCACAAGTCATCGTGTCGATCATCGGCGTTGAGACCTTTTTCGGACGTAATACCGGCAATTACCGGGTGATCGATGCATTGTCGACGCTCGGTTTCGACTATCCTCCCCGGGCCGAGTTTTTCCGCAAGGAGCTGCGCGAGTTTCTGCTGTTGGCGCGCGAAGAGCAGGTTGATCCGTTGACGCTCAAGGGTTCATACGCCGGGGCGATGGGCTTGCCGCAGTTCATGCCGAGCAGCTTTCGCGCCTATGCAGTGGATTTCGACGGTGACGGTCACATCAATATCTGGAACAACCCGGATGATGCGATCGGCAGTGTCGCCAGTTATTTCAAGCGTCACGGCTGGGTCGCCGGGGAACCTGTGGTCAGCCGCGCCGATGTCCGTGGCGAGCAGGCCGATGAAGGCCTGACCACTGGCATCGAGCCGACAAAGACCGTCGCGGAGTTGCGGGCGCTGGGCTGGTCAAGTCATGATGCGCTGCGCGATGATATGCCGGTTACTGCATTTCGCCTTGAAGGCGAGAACGGCCCCGAATACTGGATGGGCCTGAAGAATTTCTACGCGATCACGCGTTATAACCGCAGCGTGATGTACGCCATGGCCGTACATCAGCTGTCTGAAGAGCTTGTACAAGCACGGGGCGTCAAGTAATGCGGGCATTGCCTAACAATAAACCCCTGAAGCTGGTGGCATTTGCTGCGTTGGCGGTACTGGTCGCCAGTTGTTCGACCAGCCGTACCCCGACTCAGAAGGCGCCCACAACCGCTGTGCGCAAGCAGCCGGTTCTTGATATCAACCGCGCGCACAAAGATGGCGCACCGTGGTGGGATGTCGATGTTTCGCGTATCCCCGATGCCACGCCAACCCTGCATACCGGTGCGTACAAGGCCAACCCGTACACGGTGCTGGGCAAGACCTACTTCCCGATACAGGAATCCAAAACCTACGTCGCGTCGGGCACGGCGTCCTGGTACGGCACCAAGTTTCACGGGCAGAACACCGCCAATGGCGAGGTTTATGACCTGTACGGCATGAGCGCTGCCCACAAGACGTTGCCACTGCCAAGTTACGTTCGGGTGACCAACCTGGACAACCACCGCACAGTGATTCTGCGGGTCAACGACCGCGGGCCGTTCTATTCCGACCGGATCATCGACTTGTCCTACGCGGCGGCAAAAAAACTCGGTTATGCCGAAACCGGCACTGCGCGGGTCAAGGTCGAGGGCATCGACCCGCAGCAATGGTGGGCCGCCAAGGGCCGTCCGGCGCCGTTGATGCTCAATGAGCCGCAAGTTGCGCAGAACAGCGCCCCGGTGATCACGGCCTCGGCTGGCACCGTCGAGCAATGGACCCCACCGCCGCAGCAACACGCCGCGGCCGTTGTGCCAGTGCAGATTGATGCAAAAAAAAACGCTTCTGCAACAGCGTCTGGCCAGTATCTGCAGGTGGGCGCCTTCGCCAACCCGGACGCTGCAGAACTCCTGAGGTCGAAGCTCAGCGGGATGGTGAGCGCTCCGGTGTTCATCAGCTCGATCGTGCGCAATCAACAGACTCTGCACCGGGTACGCCTGGGGCCGATCGGCTCGCCGGGTGAAATCACCCAGGTGCAGAATAGCGTGCGCCTGGCCAACCTTGGTTCGCCAAGTGTGGTCACCGAGTAAAACGTAGAACTTGATTGACGGTTCACCTGCGGTATCGGGGGGTGAACCAGGTTGTTGGCTCGTCGAAGAACAAAAGCCCGGCAAGGGTGACTGGAGTGAGCAGCTGAACACGCGATGACTCGTCAGAAAGTCATCTGATTAAATTTTGCATTAGCGATTTCGAGAGACGGATGAACATCACCACCTTTGCCAAACGCCTTTTCCTGCTAGTCCCGCTGCTCCTCTCACCCGCCGCGTTCGCGGTCGAGATGGTGCCTTCGCCACCACAACTGGCCGCCAAGTCCTATGTGCTCATGGATGCCAGCAGCGGCAACGTGCTGGTTGAAAACAATGGCGACCAGCGTCTGCCTCCGGCCAGCCTGACCAAGCTGATGACCGCGTACATCGCGACTCTGGAAATCCGTCGTGGCCAGATCGGTGAAAACGATCCGGTGACCGTCAGCGAAAACGCCTGGCGTACCGGCGGTTCGCGGATGTTCATCAAAGTCGGTTCGCAAGTCACTGTCAGCGACCTGCTGCACGGCATCATCATCCAGTCCGGTAACGACGCCAGCGTGGCACTGTCCGAGCACATCGCCGGTAGCGAAGACGCCTTCGCCGACGTGATGAACAAGACGGCCACCGAGCTGGGCCTGACCAACTCCCACTTCATGAACCCGACCGGTCTGCCAAACCCTGACCATTACTCGTCGGCTCATGACATGGCGATCCTGGCTCGCGCGATCATCCACGAAGACCCGGCTCACTACGCGATCTACTCGCAGAAAGAGTTTTTCTGGAACGGCATCAAACAACCTAACCGCAACCTGTTGCTGTGGCGCGACAAGACCGTTGACGGTCTGAAAACCGGTCACACCGAAGAGGCGGGTTATTGCATGGTGTCCTCGGCTGTCCGTGATGGTCAGCGCCTGATCGCCGTGGTGTTCGGCACCAACAGCGATGTGGCTCGCGCCGCTGAAACCCAGAAGCTCTTGACCTACGGCTTCCGCTTCTTCGAAACCCAGACTTTCTATCAGAAGGGCACCGAACTGGCTCAGGCCCCGGTGTGGAAAGGCACCACCAGCCAGGTCAAGGCCGGCCTGGCGCAAGACCTGACCATGACCCTGCCAAAAGGCCAGCTGAAGAAGCTCGCTGCCAGCATGACCATGAACCCGCAACTGACCGCGCCAATCGCCAAGGGCGACGTAATCGGTAAAGTCGAAGTCAAACTGGAAGACAAGGTCGTGCACAGCGCTGACCTGATCGCTCTGGATGGCGTCGAGGAGGGTGGTATCTTCCGCCGCATGTGGGATAGCATCCGTCTATTCTTCTACGGCTTGTTCAACTGATTTGTGTTGACCTGCATGGCCCCGCCCCGATCCGGTGCGGGGCCATGTGCGTTACCACGGCTTGCGCTATAGAGGCCGTTACGCCATGACCGATACCGAAGTAAAGGCGCCAAAGATCGAATTCCCGCAGACTGATTATCCGATCAAGGTGATCAGCGATACGGGTGTTGGCAACAAGGACAAGATCATCGAGATCGTCCTGAAGCACGCCATCATCAATGATGAGCGCATCGACGAGCGTTCGAGCAGCAACGGCAAATACACCACGATTCAGTTGCACATCGTCGCGACCGATCAGGATCAGCTGTACAACATCAATAGCGAACTGCGGGCGACCGGTTTCGTGCACATGGTGCTGTGATGCCGGGCACGCTGGGCTTTCGCGACCTCGGTCAGATGGCTTACGAGCCGGTCTGGCATGCCATGCAACGCTTCACCAACGAACGCGGCAGCGATGCCGCCGACGAAATCTGGCTCGTCGAGCACCCTCCGGTGTTCACGCAGGGCCAGGCCGGCAAGGCCGAACATTTACTGCTGCCGGGTGAAATTCCGGTGGTGCAGGTCGATCGCGGCGGGCAGGTGACTTACCATGGCCCCGGCCAATTGGTGGCTTATCTGTTGCTGGATGTACGCAAGCTGGGTTTTGGCGTGCGTGATCTGGTCAGTCGCATGGAGCTCTGCCTGATCGAACTTCTGGACAGTTACGGTGTGACCGCAACGGCCAAGCCAGACGCTCCCGGTGTGTATGTAGATGGAGCGAAAATCGCTTCTCTGGGTTTACGGATTCGCCACGGTTGTTCCTTTCATGGACTGGCCCTGAACGTGGATATGAACCTGGAACCGTTTCGACGGATTAATCCCTGCGGCTACGCCGGGCTGGCGATGACCCAGCTGAGCGATCACGCAGGATCGATTGAATTTGCCGAGGTAAGTGCCCGGCTGCGCGCGCAGCTCGTCAAACACCTCGACTATGCTGAGCAGACGACCCTGACGGGCGGAATCGACTGATATGACTACTGATGCAGTGCAAACCATGATCCCGACGCTCGACGTGACCGAGCGCCCGGCCCCGCGTCCCAAGGTTGAAGCCGGCGTCAAGCTGCGCGGTGCCGAGAAGGTTGCACGCATCCCGGTAAAGATCATTCCCACCACCGAGCTGCCGAAGAAACCCGACTGGATTCGTGTGCGCATCCCGGTTTCGCCGGAAGTCGACCGTATCAAGAGCCTGCTGCGCAAACACAAGCTGCACAGCGTCTGCGAAGAAGCATCCTGCCCGAACCTGGGCGAGTGCTTCTCCGGCGGCACCGCGACCTTCATGATCATGGGCGACATTTGCACCCGTCGTTGCCCGTTCTGCGACGTGGGCCACGGTCGTCCGAAGCCACTGGATGTCAACGAGCCGCAAAGCCTGGCCATTGCCATCGCCGACCTCAAGCTCAAGTACGTGGTAATCACCTCGGTTGACCGCGACGACCTGCGTGACGGTGGTGCCCAGCACTTTGCCGACTGCATCCGCGAAATCCGCAAGTTGTCGCCGAACGTGCAGCTGGAGACCCTGGTTCCGGACTACCGTGGCCGCATGGACGTCGCCCTGGAAATCACCGCCGCCGAGCCGCCGGATGTCTTCAACCACAACCTGGAAACCGTGCCGCGTCTGTACAAGGCTGCGCGTCCGGGTTCGGATTACCAGTGGTCGCTGACCCTGCTGCAACGTTTCAAGCAGATGATGCCGCACATTCCGACCAAATCCGGCCTGATGCTGGGTCTGGGCGAGACTGACGAAGAAGTCATCGAAGTCATGAAGCGCATGCGCGAACACGACATCGACATGCTGACTCTCGGCCAGTACCTGCAACCGTCGCGCAGCCACTTGCCGGTGCAGCGTTTCGTGCACCCGGACACCTTCGCCTGGTTCGCCGAGGAGGGTTACAAGATGGGCTTCAAGAACGTTGCGTCCGGGCCGTTGGTACGTTCCTCGTACCATGCCGATGAGCAGGCGAAGCTGGTCAAGGCTGAGCTGATGGGTTCTTGATCCGGCGCTGAATGAAAAAATGCCCGCCGAGGCTTTAACGCCCGGCGGGCATTTTTTTGCCTGTCTTACATTCAATGCTGATTTTTCCTGCAATCTGCGGCGTGGCCGAGCCTCTTCTGTTTACCGCCGTTCCTGACTACTGTGTGTGCATGACTCACAGGGAGATCCAAGGATGACCGTTCGACCAACCCACACACTTTGCCCGCACAAAGCCGTGCCCGCGTTGCCCTCAGAAGGGCTGATCGGCGTCATTGCACCAGCCGGCCCGGGTGTATTGGACACCGATAAGGCGGTGCAATGGATGCGCGCGCGGGGTTATGGGCTTAAGGTGTTCCCCGGCGTTTATGAAAAGGATGGCTATCTGGCCGGCAGCGACGACGTGCGCTTGCGCGATCTTCATGCGGCGTTCGCTGATCCCGAAGTCGATGCAATTATTTGCCTGCGTGGCGGCTACGGCACGCCACGGCTGCTTGACCGGATCGATTTCGACCTGCTGAGCCGCCATGCCAAGCCATTCGTTGGCTACAGCGACATCTCCGCGCTGCACCTGGCCATCAGCCGATACGCAGGCTTCGTGACCTTTCACGGGCCGCTGCTCAACGCTGACCTGTTGGGCGACAAGGAGCCGCCAACCGTCACTTCGTTCTTCGCCATGCTGCGCGGGCAAATGAAGGCGGGGAGTGTGCTAAGCCATCCGGCGGCGTATCCGTTGACGACGGTTGAGCCCGGCATCGCCCACGGGCGTTTACTCGGCGGCAATCTGGCGATGATCGCTGCGACACTGGGAACGCCTTACGAAATCGATGTGGAGGGGGTGATTCTGCTCATCGAGGATATTAACGAGCCGCTGTACCGGATAGACCGACTGCTGACGCAGATGCGCCTGGCCGGCAAACTGGCCAAATTGCGCGGAGTTCTGGTTGGGGATGTCGCGGGGGTGGATGTCGCGGCATTGAACCGCCTGCTCAAGCAGACGTTCGAGCCTTTGCGGATTCCGGTGCTGTCGGGGTGGCGCAGCGGCCATTGCGATCCGAACCTGACGTTGCCGATGGGGGCATTGGTTCGACTGGATGCGGGGAAGAAGGAGCTGATGCTGGAGCAGGATGTGGTCACCCGCCGATAATTGCGGGTGATGCAAAAAGATCGCAGCCTGCGGCAGCTCCTACACGGGATTAACGTAAACCCTGTAGGAGCTGCCGCAGGCTGCGATCTTTTGATTTTGCTTTATTGGTTACGCAGGCTTTCCAGCAGCTTATGCGTCGGATACCCATCCGCCGGCCAGCCAAACGACTGCTGTGCACTGCGAATCGCCTTGCGTGTATTGGCCCCGATGATCCCGTCTGCCGTGCCGGCATCGTAGTTGCGTGCACTCAGCAAGGTCTGCAGCTCGATGCGCTCTGTACGGCTCAGCGGCAGATCATCTTTGGGCCAGCTGCCGTTGATCAAGCCACCGCCTGCAAAGCGCTCGGACAGCAGGCTCACCGCCAGCGCGTACGACGAAGAATTGTTGTACTTGAGGATCGCCCGGAAGTTGTCGAGGACCAGGAACGCCGGCCCACGATAACCGGCCGGCAGCAACAGGGCGGCGGACAATTGTTCGGTTCCGGCGGGCGCCTGAGCCCCATTGGGCAGCATCACGCCCAGCTGACGCCATTCGGCGACGCTTTTGCGCAGGGTGCCATCCGCCAGTGTGTAATCGAAGCTGCCTGGCAATTGCACTTCAAAGCCCCATGGCTGGCCACGCTGCCAGCCGGAGCTTTGCAGATAGTGCGCGGTCGAGGCCAGCGCGTCGGCTGGACTGCCCCAGATGTCGCGGCGCCCGTCACCGTCGAAATCAACGGCATGGGTGTTGTAGGTGGTCGGGATGAACTGCGTCTGGCCCATGGCGCCAGCCCAGGAGCCGAGCATCTTCTCAGGCGTGATGTCGCCCTGTTGCAGAATCTGCAGGGCGGCAATCAGTTGCGCGTGGGCAAACCCCGGGCGACGACCTTCGTAGGCGAGAGTGGCCAGCGAGTTGATCACCGACTTGCTGCCCTGGAACTGCCCGAAGTTGCTTTCCATGCCCCACACCGACACCAACGCCTGCCGGTCAACGCCATAACGCTGCTCGATGCTTTGCAGGATATCGGCGTACTGAATGATTAGCGCCTGGCCCTTGCGCACGCGCAGCGGCGACAGTGCGCCGTCGAGGTATTCCCACACCGGGCGGGAGAACTCCGGCTGACTGCGGTCGGCGCGAATCACGCTGGCGTCGAAACTGATATTGGCAAATGCACGATCGAACAGCTCGGCGCGAATCCCGGCTGCCAAGGCATCCTTGCGGAAACTTGCCTGCCATTCGGCAAAGGTCTGGGTCGGCTGAAGATCAAGTGGGTCGGCGGACGGCACTACCGGCGGAATAATCGCTGGGGCCGTGGCGACAGGGGCGGCTTGAAGAGGTTGCGCATCGGCGGCGGTAGGTTTCTCCGCACAGGCGACAAGCAGAATGAAGCTGGAGGCAGCGATCAATTGGCGAACAGGCCAACGACGGGAAAGACTAAAGGGCATGCACAGTTCCAGAGGATACGAATCAGGTGCAGACCTTAACATGACCGGGGGGTGCTGCGCTTTAAGCGGCCAGAAAGTAAGAAGCCTCCCAGCTATTAGACTGGAAGGCTTCGCGGCGGTAGCTGCCTTTACCCTTGGCTGCTTGTTCCTGGCGGCTGCGGAACAGGGGTTGGGCGATGATGGATTTGGCCTTGTTCGGGCCATGTTTCGATGGCTTTTTGCTCATGAGGGTTCTCTCGAGTGAGTGGGTTTTGCGGGGGAAATAATCTGCCGATGTCGGGCGTCTGTCTATAGGGCAAATGCAGGTGGTGTTTGTAGGAAAACGAAGTCAAAAGATCGCAGCGTGCCGCAGTTCCTACAGAGGGCTGCGACCTTTTGACCTTATTCGGCAGGCAGTGACAGACGCTGGCCTGCCATCAACAGCGCCAACCGGCTCAGGCTCATCCACGGTGATCCGGCTGCCTGACCTTTGATTTGCGCATCAATACGCTGAGCTTCGAGCAGCAACTGCGCCCAGCGTTGCGCCGAGTAACGTTGCAGGGCTTTGCTCATCAAGGGTTTGCGCTTGTCCCACACCGGCGGTTTCGCTGAACTGAAGCACTTGTCCAGCGGTGTGCCCTGGCTGTACTGCAGCGCGATATTGGCCAGTTGGCGCAACTCCCGCGCCAGCGCCCAGAGGATCACTGGAGGTTCGACACCCTCACCACGCAATCCTTCGAGCATGCGCAGGGCGTGGGCCGGTTCACCGTTAAGGACCGCGTCGGTCAAGCCAAACACGTCGAATCGTGCACTGTCTGCCACAGCGGCCTGTACGGTTTCGACAGTAATCTGCCCACCTTCGGCCATCAGCTTGAGCTTCTCGATTTCCTGCGCGGCGGCGAGCAGATTGCCCTCCACACGTGCAGCAATCAATTCGACCGCGTCCTGGCTGGCCGACAACCCGGCCTGCGACAGACGCTGACGGATCCAGCCCGGTAGCTGATTGGCATCCACTGGCCAGATCTGGATGAACTGGGTCTGCTGACCTTCAACCAGCGCCTTGCCCCACTTGGTCTTCTGCGCGCTGCCATCAAGCTTGGGCAGGCTGATCAGCAGCACCGTGTCTTCAGCGGGACGCGAGCAGTACTCGATGAATGCGGCAGCCCCCTTGTCACCGGGTTTGCCCGATGGCAAACGCAGCTCCAGCAGACGCTTTTCAGCAAACAACGACATGCTGGCACCGGCCTGCAACAACGTGCCCCAATCGAAATTGGCGTCGGCGGCGAATACTTGGCGTTCGTCGAAACCTTGCTGGCGGGCAGCACTGCGAATGGCGTCGGCGGCTTCCTGACACAGCAGCGGGTCATCACCGCTGATGATATAGACGGGCGCGAGCGCGCCTTGCAGGTGTTTGCCGAGTTGCGCGGGAGCGAGCTTCATAAGAGAGGTCGAACGGGGCGCCTGAGCGCCCCGAACGTCTTACTGCTGCGGGATTTCGAGCGGCGATTGACGCGGGGTTTCCGCCTCAATCTTTTGCGCCGCTTCCAGCGCATCGGCTTCTGCCCTGGCGCGGTCGTTGGCGGCCTGCTGCAGTTGCTGCAGTTGACCCGGGGTCAGCTGTTGCAGACGCAGCATCATGCGCTGAACCAGATCGCGACGGATATCGCGACGGGCGTCGTTGGCTTCCTGATCGGAACCGACGAGGTTGTTGCCGTCGTGGATGAACACTTTCTGCACTTCAAGCTTGTCGCTGAGCAGAGACAGGTTTTTTTCACCGCGGATGTCGTAGCTCAGGACAGTGCTGAGCTGATACTCGCCCGTGCGACCGGCACCTGCATAGCTGAGGATACGCTGGCTTTCCTGTTCGTCAGCCAGGTACAGCTTGTACGGCGCACCGCTGTAAACCTTGACGCCGCTGGACTCCAGTACCTGACGCATTTGAGTGACGGTCTCGCCGTAGGCGTTACGGGCACTCAGGTCGAGTTCCTTGATCGTCAGTTCGTTGCTGCCAGTGCCACGCAGCTGGAAACCGCAGGCGCTCAGCAGAACAGCGAGGCCCATCACCAGCAGATTGCGTTTGATCATTGTGTTGCTCCCCTTGAAACCATGTGGGCCGACCTGGCGGCCCGAAAGGTTTTACAGTGCGTCAGGCAAACCTGACGCCCAATCCAATTTAGCTGGCGACGATGTTGACCAGTTTTCCTGGCACAACGATCACTTTGCGAATGGTCAGACCGTCGACGAAGCGCAGCACGTTTTCGTTGATGCGAGCGGCGGCTTCAACCTCTTCGCGCGTCGCGCTCGCCGGCATTTCGATCTGGCCACGCAACTTGCCGTTGACCTGGATAACCAGGGTCAGGCTGTCCTGCACCAGTGCGCTCTCGTCCACTGCAGGCCAGCCTGCGTCGATCACGGCGTCGGCGTGCCCCAGTTGATTCCACAGCTCATGGCTGATGTGTGGCGTGATCGGAGCCAGCAGCAAAGTGACGGCTTCCAGACCTTCGTGCACCAGCGCGCGATCCTGCTCGGTGCCTTGCGCGGCTTTTTCCAGCACGTTCATCAGCGTCATGACCTGAGCGATGGCGGTGTTGAATTTGTGGTTCTGGCCGACGTCGTGGCTGGCCTGCTTGATGGCCAGGTGGATCGAGCGGCGAACGGCTTTCTGCTCGTCGTTCAGGCTGGCAACGTCGAGTTTGCCCGGCAGGCCCTGGGTAACGTGGGCTTGCGCCAGACGCCAGACACGCTTGAGGAAGCGATGCGAGCCTTCCACGCCGGAGTCGGACCATTCGGCGCTCATGTCAGGTGGCGAGGCGAACATCATGAACAGGCGGCAGGTGTCGGCGCCGAACTGATCGATCATCGACTGTGGGTCGACGCCGTTGTTCTTCGACTTGGCCATTTTCTCGGTACCGCCGATCTCCACCGGCAGGCCGTCGGCGATCAGCTTGGCGCTGATGACCTTGGCTTTGCTGTCGCGCTCCAGTTCTACGTCCGCCGGGTTGAACCAGGTGTAGGCACCGTTGGCTTCGCGACGGTAGTAAGTTTCGGCGATGACCATGCCTTGGGTCAGCAGGTTCTTGAATGGCTCGTTGGAGCTCACCAGGCCTTCGTCACGCATCAGCTTGTGGAAGAAACGTGCGTACAGCAGGTGCAGAATCGCGTGTTCGATACCGCCGATGTACTGATCCACCGGCAGCCAGTGGTCGGCCGCCGATTTCTCGACCAGGCCACCTTCAAAGTGCGGCGAGGCGTAGCGGGCGTAGTACCACGACGACTCGACGAAGGTGTCCATGGTGTCGGTTTCACGCTTGGCAGGCTGGCCACATTTCGGGCAGCTGCACTCGTAAAACTCAGGCATGCGTGCCAGCGGCGAACCGGCGCCATCCGGCACCACGTCTTCGGGCAACACGACGGGCAGTTGATCTTCCGGTACCGGCACGTCACCGCAAGCGTCGCAGTGGATGATCGGGATCGGGCAGCCCCAGTAGCGCTGGCGGCTGATGCCCCAGTCGCGCAGGCGGAACTGGGTGCGCGAGGCGCCCAGTTCTTTTTTGATCAGCGCCACTTCGATCGCGTCGAACGCGCCGGCGAAATCCAGGCCATCGAACTCGCCCGAGTTGATCAGCGTACCGTGCTCGCCGTAGGCGTCTTGCCACGGGGCCGGGTTGGTCTCGCCGGAGCTGGTGCGCACTACCGATTTGATCGGCAGGTCGTACTTGTGGGCGAATTCGAAATCACGCTCGTCGTGCGCTGGCACCGCCATGACCGCGCCGTCGCCGTAGTGCATCAGCACATAGTTGGCGACCCAGACCGGGAGTTTTTCACCGGTCAGCGGGTGCTCGACGAACAGGCCGGTCGGCAGGCCTTTTTTCTCTTGAGTGGCGACGTCGGCTTCAGCCACGCTGCCGCCCTTGCATTCAGCGATGAACGCTTGCAGCTCAGGGTTGTTCTGCGCGGCCTGGGTGGCCAGCGGGTGTTCGGCAGCGACGGCAACGTAAGTCGCGCCCATCAGGGTGTCCGGACGGGTGGTGAAGACTTTCAGGGTGCCGGCTGTGCCGATCGAGTCGACGTTGTACGGGAACTGCACTTCCATACCGCGGGATTTGCCGATCCAGTTGCGCTGCATGGTCTTGACCTGTTCAGGCCAGCCAGTCAGTTCATCGAGGCTCTCCAGCAGCTCATCCGCATAAGCGGTGATCTTGAAGTAGTACATCGGGATTTCGCGCTTTTCGATCAGCGCGCCGGAACGCCAGCCGCGACCGTCGATGACTTGTTCGTTGGCCAGAACGGTCTGATCGACCGGGTCCCAGTTCACGGTGCCGCTTTTTTTGTAGATCACGCCTTTTTCGAACAGGCGAGTGAACAGCCATTGTTCCCAGCGGTAGTAATCAGGTTTGCAGGTGGTGACTTCACGCGACCAGTCCACCGCCAGGCCCAGGCTGCGCAGCTGGGTTTTCATGTAGGCGATGTTTTCGTAGGTCCACTTGGCGGGCGCCACGTTGTTTTTCATCGCGGCGTTTTCCGCCGGCATGCCAAAGGCATCCCAACCCATCGGTTGCAGAACGTTCTTGCCTTGCATGCGCTGGTAGCGGGAGATCACGTCGCCGATGGTGTAGTTGCGCACGTGCCCCATGTGTAGCTTGCCGCTGGGGTAAGGGAACATCGACAGGCAGTAGAAAGTCTCCTTGCCTGGCTGTTCGCTGACTTCAAAGGACTTTTGCTCATCCCAGAACGACTGGGCGGCGGCTTCGATTTCACGGGGCTGATATTGTTCGTGCATGGCTACTTTTGTACTGGATAGGGGTGGCCTAATCCTCTTCAACGCGGCATTCGGGCTGGCCCGGACGAGCTGGAAGTGGAATGACAGGAAGCGCCGTAGCATACATGACCGCGCTTGGCCTAGGGAAACCCTGATTGCAGCTGTTTGGCCCGCTGAATGGACGGCGAGGGCCGTTGGTCGCGGCGTGCAGCCGGTTCGTGCAGCGAAGCTAAGCTCTAACTGGGGAGTGAGTCTGATCTTCAATGAGGTGAGGGATGGTGGAGCAACAGCAAAGAAGCGTCACGAAACCTGAGTTGTACGAGCGGTTGATGGACCGTCTGGGCATGGCTCTGGACGCCGCAAAAACCGCAGACCGGCTGCGCGATGAGCGCCCCTTGGAACTGGAATTGCGTGGCTTGAGCCCCGCCGAGTTCAAACTGGTCAAGGCCTATCTGGATCGCAGTGAACGTGAAACGCACGGATGTTTGTCGCAGGCAGTGAAGCAGCTCGATGCTACACATTCGGCCAAGGTCATCTGGCTCAAGGACAAGGCGCCGCGCAAAGACACCGTGAAGGTGCGTGCTTTGCGGGCCAAGTAAGCGCATGGCAGGTCAAGAAACGGATCTTTTTCAACAGGATCCCACCCTATCGGTTGTCGCGTTGTATTAACCCACTTAGGCTTCGGGCATCTTTGGAGATGCCCGATGCCTTTACGTTATTTCATCAAACAACTTCTATTGCCGCCCGGCATTCTTTTGCTGCTGTTGCTGGCCGCGTGGTGGCTGCGCCGCTCACGGCCGCGACTGGCTGGATTATGTTTTGCCCTCGGTTTTGGCGGATTCTGGCTGATGAGCCTGCCGGTGGTGGTGCAATGGGGTGCCAAAGCCCTCGAGCGAGAGCCGCCACTGGCCCGCGAAGAGTGGGCGACATTGGCGCAGCGTGCCGATGCGATTGTGGTGCTGGGATCCGGGCGTGAGCGGGGTGATCTGGCCTGGGGCGACGATCAACCGACCGGCGTGGGACTTGAGCGTCAGCGCTATGCGGCGCGATTGGCGAAAGCCTCGGGACTGCCGATTTTGACCAGTGGCGGCTTGCACTACGGTACGCCTCCGACCGAGGCGAAGTTGATGGCCGATTCATTGCTGGACGATTTCGGCGTGACCGTGCGTTGGCAGGAAGGGCAGAGTCGCACCACTTGGGAAAACGCCAGATTCAGTGCCGATATGCTGTTGCCGCAGGGGATCAAGCGCGTAGTCGTGGTGACGCAGGCTTGGCACATGCCGCGATCGGTGTGGAGTTTTCAGGCGGCAGGATTTGAAGTGGTGCCCGCGCCAGTGGGCTTCCTGGGGACAGACAACGCTCGGCCGTTTGGTGGCTGGCTGCCGGAGTTCAAATCGATCTGGCAGAGCGGACAGTTGCTGAATGAAGCGGTGGGGCAGGTGGGGTATTCGCTTTTCTATCGTTGAAGATCAAAAGATCGCAGCCTGCGGCAACGCCTACAGATAAAGTCATGTAGGCGTTGCCGCAGGCTGCGATCTTTTGCTTTACAGGGTCTTGGACATCCGGCTAGCCATCAACGCCCAACCGAACAGCCCCAGACACAGGACGATCAGCGGCCACGATCGCCATTGCAGGTAAGGCGTCAGGTTGTGCATTGGCACCACTTCGCCATACAAAATGCCTTGTTCGAACTGCGGAATCTGCTCGGTGATTTGCCCGAACGGGTTGATCAGGCCGGTCACGCCATTGTTGGTGGCGCGGATCATCCAGCGTCCGGCTTCCAGCGCGCGCATCTGCGCCATCTGCAAATGTTGCAGCGGGCCGATCGAGGTGCCGAACCACGTGTCGTTGCTGATCGTCAGCAGCAGGTCGCTGCGCGCCGACAGGCCGGCGGCAAACTCTGGGTACACCACCTCGTAGCAGATGAACGGCGCGATCTGATAACCCTTGGCTTGCAGCATTGGCTGATCGGCGGGACCGCGGGCGAAGTCCGACATCGGCAGGTCGAAGAATGCGATCAGTCCGCGCAGCACATCCTGCAACGGCACGTACTCACCGAACGGCACCAGTTTCTGTTTCAGGTAAGTGCCATCGCCTTCGCCCACCACAGTGATGCCATTGTAGAAGCGTCTTTCGTGGTGCACCGTTTCGCGGATCGGTACGCCGGTGATCAGCGCCGATTTACGTTCGGCGGCGAAGTTACCCATCATGCTCAGGTAGCCCTCGGCGGACTCCTTGAGTACCGGCACCGCGGTTTCCGGCCAGATCAGCAGGTCCACGGGTTTGGAGCGGAAACTCAGATCGCGGTACAGCGCCAGTTGCGCGTTGAGCTGCGCCGGGTCCCACTTCATGCTTTGTTCGACGTTACCCTGAATGGCAGCAACGGTCAGCGGCGCACCGGAAGGACTGGTCCAGGCGTGGCCCTTGAGTGCAATCCCCGCCACCCATGGCCCGACCAGCAACAGCAAGCCAACGGCAACAAACGCTTTACGGCCGGATTGCAGCAGACGCGGTGCGTTGTAGATCAGCGCAGCCGTCAACGCCAGAACGAACGACACCAGCCACATCCCGCCGACCGGCGCGAGACCGGCCAATGGACCGTCGAGCTGGCTGTAACCGGAATAAAGCCAAGGGAAGCCAGTGAGGAACCAGCCGCGAAAGGCTTCCTGGCCGACCCACAGCGCGGCGAATGCCAAAGCATCGGCCAGCGGTGCCTCGTTACGGCGCAGCCAGCGCGCCCACAGCCAGGCGGGCAGGGCGAAGAAAAAGGCAATCGCCGCAGTGAACAGCAGCATCAGGAATCCGGCCAGCAGCACTGAAGCGCCGCCGAAGTGGTGAATGCTGTAATAGATCCAACTGGTACCGGCGCCGAACAGGCCGAAACCGAAGCACCAGCCACGGCCGAGTGCCTGACGGGGGCTTAGCTCACGCAAGCCGGCATAGAACAAACCGACCGCCAGCAGAGCCAGCGGCCAGATATCGAAGGGTGCCAGAGCGAACGTGGTGATTGCACCGGCCGCCACGGCCAGCAGGTTACCGGGCCAGCCGGGGCGGGTTGTCCAGCGCATTTCAGTCCTTAGATTTAACGAGCGATAGGCGTCAGTCGCAGCAAGTGAATCCGACGGCTGTCGGCGTTCAGGATGCGGAAACGATAAGCGCCGATTTCAGTGGTTTCGTTGCGTTTTGGCAAGTGCCCGAACGCGCTCATCACCAGGCCGCCGACGGTGTCGAACTCGTCGTCGGAGAACTCGCTGTCGAAGAACTCGTTGAAGTTCTCGATCGGCGTCAGTGCCTTGATCAGGAAGTCACCGCTGGGCAGCGGCTTGATGTAGCTGTCTTCTTCGACGTCGTGCTCGTCCTCGATATCGCCGACGATCTGTTCCAGCACGTCTTCGATGGTCACCAGACCTGCCACGCCGCCGTATTCATCAATGACGATGGCCATGTGGTTGTGGTTGGCGCGGAACTCACGCAGCAACACATTCAGACGCTTGGACTCCGGCACGAAGGTGGCCGGGCGCAGCAGGTCCTTGATGTTGAAGCTGTCGCCGTTTTCCTTGAGGATCAGCGGCAGCAGATCCTTGGCCAGCAGCACGCCCATCACGTCGTCATGGCTTTCGCCGATGACCGGATAGCGCGAGTGGGCGGAGTCGACCACGGCCGGGAGGAATTCACGCGGTGTCTGGGTCGCCTTGATGCTGACCATCTGCGAACGCGGCACCATGATGTCGCGTACTTGCAGGTCAGCCACCTGAATGGCGCCTTCGACGATGGCCAGCGCTTCGCTGTCCAGCAGTTTGTTCTGATGTGCATCGCGCAGCAGCTCAAGGAGCTCCTGGCGGTTCTTCGGCTCGTGGGCAAAAGCCTGGGTCAGTTTACCCAGCCATGACTTCTGCCCGTTGCTCGATCGATCTTCGCTCATAGCGATTACTCTGAATCCTTTGTTGTAACGATAGGGGAGGGTTCGGTTTCGTCGTCCGCGTACGGATCGGGATAGCCCAGTTCAGCAAGCAACTCGCGTTCCAGTGCTTCCATTTCTTCGGCTTCTTCGTCATCTATATGGTCGTAACCAAGCAGATGCAAGCAGCCGTGAATGACCAGATGTGCCCAGTGGGCCTTTAGTTCCTTGCCTTGTTCGGCGGCTTCGCGCTCAACCACGGCCACGCAGATCACCAGATCGCCGAGCAGCGGGATATCGAGAAACTCGTCGGGCACGTCGGCCGGGAACGACAGGACGTTGGTCGCGTAATCCTTCTGGCGCCAGGTGTGATTGAGCTCACGGCCTTCTTCCTCGTCGACCAGACGAATGGTCATTTCCGAGTCTGCGGTGCGCTGGCGCAGGGCCAGTTCGCACCATTTGCGGAACTCCGTTTCACTGGGAGCGGACGCTTCGGTCGCTATTTGCAGGTCAAGCTCAAGCATCGCGGCGAGCGTCCTTCGCAGGTTCATCAGTCACGCGATTTTCGAAGCGCTCGTAGGCTTCGACGATGCGTTGAACCAGCGGATGGCGCACAACGTCCTTGGGCATGAAGTGCGTGAAGCTGATGCCCGGCACGTCTTTAAGCACTTCGATGACGTGGTGCAGGCCCGACTTGGTGCCTTTCGGCAGGTCGACCTGGGTGATGTCCCCCGTGATAACCGCGGTAGAGCCAAAACCGATACGCGTCAGGAACATCTTCATCTGTTCAACGGTGGTGTTCTGGCTTTCGTCGAGAATGATGAAGCTATTGTTCAGCGTACGACCGCGCATGTAGGCCAGCGGCGCGACTTCGATCACTTGACGTTCGATCAGCTTGGCCACGTATTCGAAGCCGAGCATTTCGTAGAGTGCGTCATAGAGCGGGCGCAGGTACGGGTCGATCTTCTGCGACAGATCGCCGGGCAGGAAGCCGAGCTTTTCACCCGCCTCAACCGCCGGGCGCACCAGCAGGATGCGCCGGATCTGCTCGCGCTCCAGTGCATCGACCGCACAGGCCACGGCCAGATAGGTCTTGCCGGTACCGGCCGGGCCTATGCCGAAGTTGATGTCGTTACCGAGTATTTCCTTCACGTAGCGCAACTGATTCAAGCCGCGAGGGCGAATCATGCCTTTTTTGGTGCGCAGGGCGACGGAGGCTTCCGCGGGGGCGTGGTTGTCCAGTTCGACGACGGCTGATTCCTGCAGAAACAGGTGAACCATATCTGGCGACAACTCCGTACCCTTGGTTTCGCGGTACAGGCGGCGAATCAGATTTTCCGCAGACGTGGTGTGTTTGGAGTCGCCGATCAGCTCGAACTGGTTTCCGCGGTTGCGGATCTCGATGCTCAGGCGCTGTTCGATCAAGCGCAAATGCTCGTCGAATTGCCCGCACAGATTGGCGAAGCGATGAGCCTCAAAGGGCTCGAGAATAAAACGATGTGGTTCTATGGGAGCGTTCAAGGTCGTATTTAGCCGCCCTGGGGCAATTAAGATGAAATCAAGGATAACGCCAGAGTCGTGGGTGCGAAAGCTCTTAAATTGATGAACACAATCTCAGTAACAGTGCAGTCCACTGTGGGAGCTGGCTTGCCAGCGATAGCGGTGCAACAGGCGACATATTTGTCGGGGCTGATGGCCTTATCGCTGGCAAGCCAGCTCCCACAGGATTCTCTATGCTCCTGATATTTTTTACTGGATCAGAGAGCCCCGCAGCGAGTGCGGTTGCGCCGCATCGATGTGCACATCGGCGAACTGGCCGATCAGGGTTGGATTGTCGCAACGGAAGTTGACGATACGATTATTCTCGGTGCGCCCTTGCAGTTCGCCCGGGTCTTTCTTCGAGTAATCGGTCACTAGAATTCGCTGGGTCGAGCCGACCATTTGTCGGCTGATTTCGAAACCTTGCTGATTCAGGCGGTGCTGAAGCGCGTTCAGGCGTTCTTTCTTGAGCGCTTCCGGCGTGTCATCGGCCAGATCGGCGGCCGGTGTGCCCGGGCGCTGGCTGTAAACGAACGAGTAGGAAAAATCGAAACCGACGTCTTCGATCAGCTTCATGGTCTGTTCGAAGTCTTTCTCGGTTTCACCCGGGAAGCCGACGATGAAGTCCGAACTGATGCAAATCCCCGGCACCGCCGCGCGCAGCTTGCGCAACTTGGATTTGTACTCCAGCGCGGTGTGGTTGCGCTTCATCGCCGCCAGAATCCGGTCAGAGCCCGATTGCACTGGCAAGTGCAGGTGCTTCACCAGTTCCGGTACGTCGGCGTGGGCCTGGATCAGGCTGTCGGAGAACTCCAGCGGATGCGAGGTGGTGTAGCGAATGCGGTCGATGCCATCGACGGCGGCGACCACGCGGATCAATTCCGCCAGGTCGGCCAGACGACCGTCATGGGTTGCGCCGCGATAGCCGTTGACGTTCTGCCCCAGCAAAGTCACTTCACGTACGCCGTTTTCGGCCAGATGAATGATCTCGGCGAGCACGTCGTCGAAGGGGCGGCTGACTTCTTCACCGCGGGTATAAGGCACCACGCAGAACGTGCAGTACTTGCTGCAACCTTCCATCACCGACACGTAAGCACTCGGGCCGTCAATGCGCGGCTCGGGCAAGTGGTCGAATTTTTCGATTTCCGGGAACGAGACGTCGACTTGCGGCAATTTGGTGACGCGTGCGGCGTCGATCATTTCCGGCAGGCGGTGCAGGGTCTGCGGGCCAAACACCACGTCGACGTAGGGTGCGCGATCACGGATCGCCGCGCCCTCCTGGCTGGCCACGCAACCGCCGACGGCGATCACCATGTCCGGGTTGGCCAGTTTCAGTTCGCGCCAGCGGCCCAGTTGCGAGTAAACCCGGTCCTGGGCGCGTTCGCGGATCGAGCAGGTGTTGAGCAGAATCACGTCGGCATCTTCGGCGCGAGCCGTGACTTCCAGGGCCTGATGTTCACCCAGCAGATCGACCATGCGCGAGCTGTCGTACTCGTTCATCTGGCAACCGTGGGTTTCGATGTAAAGCTTCTTGGCCATGGATTAGGATCGTCACGTGATTCAAAGAACCGCGCATTATAGGGAACATGTCTCCATGTTCCTACCGTTGTGCGTCCGGTGGCTATGCTATAGTTCGCGCCCTCATTTTTATCCCCGATGTTATCCGCCCGCCATGACCAAACGCGAAGCTCCAATCTACAAGGTGATTTTCCTCAACCAGGGCCAGGTGTTCGAAATGTACGCCAAGCAGATCTATCAAAGTGATCTGTGGGGCTTCCTGGAAGTGGAAGAGTTCGTCTTTGGCGAGCGCACGCAGATGGTCGTCGATCCGAGCGAAGAAAAGCTCAAGGCGCAATTCGAAGGCGTGGTGCGCAGCTTTGTGCCGATGCATTCGATCGTGCGCATCGACGAGGTTGAGCGTCTGGGTACACCGAAAATCAGCGAAGCCCGCGGCACCGTCGGCAATGTGATGCCGTTTCCGATGCCGATGCCTGAGAAGTAAGTTTCAAGACCGCGTCGCCCATTCGCGAGCAAGATCGGCTCAGAAATCAGGGGAGAGGCGAAAACGGCGTACGCCCATCGGCGCTCTGCAGTTCCATCAGGTATTTACGGAAAATTTGCCCAAGCACCTGTGTGGCGGTTTCGAGGTCTTCGCGGGACATTTTTTCAGAGACTTCGTCGGCAGTGTCCAGCGCCTCTTCGGCGCCGTTGACCGCGGCCATCTTCAGCACGATGTACGCCTGAATGTTGTTGGCCTGTACGCCTTCGCCGTGGAAGAACATGGTGCCGAGCTTGAATTGCGCCTGGGCATGGCCTTGCAGCGAGGCTTTTTCGAAATAGCTCAGGGCTTGATTGAGGTCGCGCGGCGCATTCTTGCCGTCGTAGTAGAACTCACCCAACTCGTATTGCGCTTGCGCATCCCCTTCATCCGCTGCCTTTTGGCAGGCGGCCAGTGCCTGCGTGACGTCTTGCGGCTGAGTATTGAGGGTGCAACGACCCATCGCCGGGATCAACAACGAGTTGCCGCCTGCTTGTGCATGCGCGAGCAGGGGCTGAAGGAGCAACAGGCAGCCCAAGGCAAGGGTGCGGCCGGTGCGGTTCATGGGAATCGACTTACCTCTGAAGGGCACGCGGACCCATCGAGGGATCCAATAAGCGCGCATTATGAAATAAGCAGGGCCATCCTTACAAAGTCTTTACTCGTTTTTCTGCTGCGCGGGGAATATATCGCCCGCTTTAGGCGGATATTTAGCAGAGGCGTCGGAAAAACAGCTCGGGTGTAGGTGAAAGCTGACGCTGGCAATGGCCAACGTCAGCGGTTCGGCGATTATTTCAGTTTGGCGAAGGCGCGCACGGCTGCTTCCAGAGTCAACTTCAACTCGGCTTCGCCGTGGGCGATAGAGGTGAAACCGGCTTCGAATGCACTCGGCGCCAGGTACACGCCGCCTTCCAGCATCAGGTGGAAGAAGCGACCGAACAGGGCAGCGTCACTGGCCATCACGTCTTCAAAGGTGACGATGTCGTCGGCACCGCTGAAGTACAGGCCAAACATGCCGCCGGCCTGAGTGGTCACGAACGGAATGCCCGCAGCGTCAGCGCGTTGTTGCAGGCCGTCGAGCAGGCGCGTGGTGTAATCGGTCAGTTCGTCGTGGAAACCCGGACGGCTGATCAGGCGCAGAGTGGTCAAACCGGCAGCCATGGCCAGCGGGTTACCCGACAGCGTACCGGCCTGATACACCGGGCCCAGTGGCGCGATGCGTTCCATGATTTCACGGTTGCCGCCGAAACAGCCGACCGGCATGCCGCCACCGATGATCTTGCCGAAAGTGGTCAGGTCTGGTTTCACGCCGTAGTAAGCCTGCGCGCCACCGAGGGCCACGCGGAAACCGGTCATCACTTCGTCGAAAATCAGCACAACACCATGCTTGTCGCACAGCGAGCGCAGACCTTCGAGGAAGCCCGGCGCTGGCGGCACGCAATTCATGTTGCCGGCCACTGGCTCAACGATGATGCAGGCGACTTCTTCACCGACTTCGGCGAGCATTTTTTCCACGGCGTCGATGTCGTTGAACGGCAGGGTCAGCGTGTGTTTGGCGAACGCGGCCGGTACACCCGCCGAGCTCGGAACGCCTTGGGTCAGTGCGCCGGAACCGGCCTTGACCAGCAGACTGTCGGAGTGACCGTGGTAGCAGCCTTCGAATTTGATGATGCTGTCGCGGCCGGTGTAACCACGAGCCAGGCGGATGGCGCTCATGGTCGCTTCGGTGCCGGAGCTGACCATGCGCACCATGTCCATCGACGGCACCAGCGAGCAGACCAGGTCGGCCATCTCGGTTTCCATCGCGGTCGGCGCGCCGTACGACAAGCCGTGTTGCAGTTGATTGCGCACCGCGTCCAGCACGTCCGGGTGGCTGTGGCCAAGAATCATCGGGCCCCACGAGCCAACGTAATCGACATAACGCTTGTCGTCTTCGTCAGTGACGTAGGCGCCTTCGGCGTGTTTGAAGAACAGCGGCGTGCCACCCACGCTCTTGAACGCGCGAACCGGTGAGTTCACGCCCCCGGGAATGTGTTTCTGGGCATTGGCAAACAGGGTTTCGGAACGAGACATGATCGGGCTCTCAAAAATCAGGATTTGAACAATTCATTGAATGCGCGGGCGCGGCGGGTCACTTCGGCGGTGCTGTCGGCACCAAACAAACCGTGGACCACAGCGAGCAAGTCGACGCCGTGGGCCACCAGCGGCGCAGCGTTGTCGAGGGTAATGCCACCAATCGCGCAGATCGGTAGATGCAGCGCACGTTTGGCTTCGTCGAGCAGATCAAGGCTGCAGGTCGGTGCGCCGGGTTTTGTGTTGGAATTGAAGAAACGACCGAAGGCGACGTAACTCGCGCCTTCCTTGGCAGCCTGTTGCGCCAGTTCGATTTGCGCGTGGCAAGTCGAGCCGATGATCGCTTTCGAGCCGAGCAGGGCGCGGGTCGGTGACAGCGGGCCGTCGGTCTGGCCCAGATGCACACCGACGTTCAGGCGCGCGGCCAGTTCGGCGTCGTCGTTGATGATCAGCTGCGTCTTGTAGCGTTCGCACAGATCGCGCAGCGTCTCGGCTTCGCGCAGACGGCGGGCCTCGTCGCTGCTCTTGTCGCGGTATTGCAGCAGGGTCACGCCGCCTTCCAGCGCCGCCTCCACGTACGACAGGAACTTGCCGGCCAGCAACTGGCTGTCGGTAATGGCGTACAGGCCACGTAGTTTCATCAGGCAGACCTCACGACGTTACGAGCAGAAATCCAGCGGCAGGCGACGCGGGACAAACTGGCCTTTGCCCAGCTGTTCGGCATCGCGCAGGGTGCGCCAGGTGTAATCCAGTGCACTGCGCACGGCGCTGGCGAGGTTTTCACCTTGCGCCAGGCGACCGGCCAAGGCACTGGCTAGGGTGCAACCAGAACCGTGATAACTGCCCGGCAAGCGCTGGCAGTAAAAGGTTTCACGCAGACCGTCGCGGCTGTACAGGCGATTGTGGATTTCAGTTTCGTCGCCGTGGCCACCGGTAATCAGCAGGTTCTTGACGAACGGCAGAAGTTTTTCAGCGCACTCATCCGCGGTGCCTTCGGGCAGTTCGGCAAGGATGCGCGCTTCGGGAAGGTTGGGGGTCGCGATGATCGACAGTGGCAGCAGACGTTCGCGCATCGCATAGCCGACTTCGTCCTTGCCCAGACGTCCACCGCCGCCGGCGCGCAGTACCGGGTCGCAGACCACCGGCAAGTGCGGGTGCGCGGACAGCAGTTCGACAACGGTGTCGACCATTTCCAGCGAACCGAGCATGCCCAGTTTGACCGCCGCGACTTCGGAGTCGTTGAGCACGGCATTGGCCTGGGCCAACACCCACTCACGGTCGAGGACGCGGAAGTCAGTGACGTTGACGGTGTCTTGCACGGTCAGGGCGGTGACGGCCGGAGCCGCATGGCAACCCTGCGCGAGCAGGGCTTCGATATCTGCCTGCAAGCCGGCGCCACCACTGGGGTCGTGGCCGGAGAGACAGAGGACAACGGGGCGGGAGCTGTAGATATTCATGGTGCGCGAGCTTACCACCAAAGCTGATTTTCGGGTGTGGCTGGCGCAGCAAGATCAAAAGATCGTCCGATCGCGGCCCGAGTCGTTGGACGATCTTTTGATCTACCTGACCAATCAAACAGCTCTAGCTCGCTGCTTTGCTCTGGAACGCCCGTTCTAGAGCCTTTGTAGGAAAAATTCCGATGGTGCTCAATGGCCATCAACGGCTATGCTAGTCTGGATCCAAACCAATAACAGGTAACACCGGTTTTACGTCTACTCAAAAGGAATGGGGGGCTTCCTGACACTACCGGACGAGCCACGCTGGGGCTTCAATGCGCTATCTGCTGATGTTGCTGTTCTGCTTGCCCCTCATGGCGAGCGCCGTCGAATTCGACGAATTCACCCAGAGCCTCCCTCTGGGCCGGTCACTGCAAGTGTTCGAAGACCCAAGCGGTCAGGCGAGCATTGCCGATGTCCGCGCGCAGGCTGCTGCCGGCAATTTCAAAACCCACGACAACGCCACGCTCAATGCCGGGTACTCACGCTCGGCATTCTGGCTGAAGATCGACCTGCATTACCGCCCGAGCAACCCAGGTGCCCAGCGCACCTGGCTGCTGGAGTTGGCGTACCCGCCGCTTGACCATCTCGACCTGTATCTGCCCGACGCCCATGGCGACTTTCACCTGATCCGGCAAACCGGCGATGCCTTGCCGTTCGCCAGTCGTGAGATCCGCCAGAACAACTATCTGTTCGACCTGACGTTCGCGCCGGATCAACAGCAAACCGTGTACCTGCGACTCGCCAGCGAAGGCTCGATCCAGGCGCCGGTGACGTTGTGGTCGAGCACCGCGTATCTCGAAGATCAGCCGGTGCGCCTGTACGTGCTGGGTATCATTTATGGCGTGCTGCTGGGGATGGTGGTCTACAACCTGTTCATCTACCTGAGCGTGCGAGACACCAGTTACCTCTATTACATCTTCTACATTGCCTCGTTCGGGCTCTATCAGCTGTCGGTGAATGGCGCGGCGGTCGAGTATTTCTGGCCGAACAATCCGTGGTGGGCCAACGCCGCCACCCCGTTCTTCATCGGTTGCGCGGGGCTGTTCGGCAGCCAGTTCGCCCGCAGCTTTTTGCAGACCAGGATGCACAGCCGCTGGCTTGACCGCTTGCTGATCGCCCTGATCGCATTCGGTGCGCTGGTGGTGGGTCTGTCGTTGATGGCCAGTTACGCCTTGGCCCTGCGCCTGGCAACAACGTTGGCGCTGACTTTCACCGTGGTGATTTTCGCCGCCGGGATTCTGGCCTGGTGCCGCGGCCTGCGGGTAGCGCGCTACTTCATCATCGCCTGGTCGGCATTTCTGCTCGGTGGTGTGATCAACACACTGATGGTGCTGGGCTTGCTGCCGAACGTGTTCCTGACCATGTATGCCAGCCAGATCGGCTCGGCCATCGAGGTGGCGCTGCTGTCGCTGGCATTGGCCGATCGCATCAATGCGATGCGCGAACAACAGGCGCAGACTCTGTTCGATGCCGGGCAGAAGCTCGAAGTGCTCAACCAGCAACTGGCCCGCAGCAACAAGCTCAAGGATGAATTCCTCGCGACCCTGACCCACGAACTGCGCACGCCGATGAACGGTGTGATCGGCTCGCTGGAACTGATGCAGACCGTCGACCTCGACCCGGAGCTTGAGCAATACCAGCAAACTGCCGCCGGTTCCGCCCGCGACATGATGCGCATGGTCAACGGCATCCTCACCCTGACCGAATTGCAGGCCGGCAAGCTCAAGGCGACACCGGGCAGCTTCAGCCTGCGCGGCGTGGTCGAGGCATTACGCGTGCAATTTGAAAGTAATGCGGCGAGCAAGTCGCTGGATTTCAAAGTCGACGTGCTACCGACCCTGCCGGATCGCCTGAACGGCGACAGCACGAAACTGGCGCAATGCCTGGAGTGCTTGCTGGATAACGCGATCAAGTTCACTCGCGTGGGCGGTCTGGCACTACGTGTTACCGGCAAACCGACGACGGACAATCGTATGGCGTTGTCTTTTGCAGTGATCGACACCGGTATCGGCTTCACTGATCTGGGCGAGGCAACGATGTACCAGCGCTTCTTCCAGCTCGACGGGTCGATGACCCGTGAGTACGGCGGCTTGGGCGTAGGTCTGGCGATTTGCCGACAGTTGGTGGAATTGCTCGGCGGCAAGCTCACCCATCGTTCCGAACCCGGTCGCGGCAGCCGTTTCCAGCTGGACGTCGAGTTCGAATTGCCGGTGGTCGAGCCTGCGCCAATAGCGGCGCCTGCCCGCGATTGCATACGCGCACCGCAGGACTGCACGGTGTTGTTGGTCGATAACAACAGCGTTAATCAACTGGTGATGCGCGGCATGCTGCTCAAGCTCGGTTTCCGCGTGCGCGCCGCCGATAATAGTGCGGCAGCGCTCGATTGCCTGCAGCGCGAGAGCTTCGACGCAGTACTGATCGATTGCCAGTCGTCTGCCCAGGACGGTGCGGCATTGGGCTGCCAGATCCACGCTTTGCCGGGTTGCGCCCATCTGCCGGTGTTCATGTTGGCGCTGAGTGCCGACCGCGAGATGTGCAGCCCTGGCGCGGTGATCGATTACCTGAACAAACCGGTGAAATTCGAAGAGTTGCAGGCAGCGCTGGAGCGGCGTGTGCTGTGCTGCTGACAGGGTAAAAGCGCCGCGAAAACGGCGGATATGACACTTTGTTCGGCGGGGGGGCGGTGCTTAACTGACCTTCTCGCTGAAGAAGGAACCCGTCATGAACCTGCATCAGTTCGCCGAAACCCACGAAGTCACCAACCAGCCGCCGTCGCTGGACGGCAGCAACCTGTACCGCATTGATCTGCCGTTGCAGGAGTGGTCGCGCCGGTTTGGCTCCGGTTGGGCCGAATCGCGAATTGACGCCTACGGTGCTATTGCTGGCGGGCCGCTGATGGAAGCCGGGTTCCTCGCCAATCAGAACAAACCGGTATTCGCCAGCCATGACCGCTACGGTCATCGCATCGATCTGGTGGAATTCCATCCCGCTTATCACGAGCTGATGCGCACGGCCATCGAGCATGGCCTGACGTCCTTGCCATGGGCGCATCCGCAGGACGGCGCCCATGTTGCTCGGGCGTCCATGAGTTACCTGCACAGCCAGGCCGAGGCCGGCAGTGGCTGCCCGTTGACCATGACGTTCGCCAGCGTTCCGGCCCTGCATTTGCAGCCGAACCTGGCCCAGCAATGGCTGCCGAAAATCCTCGCCACTGAATACGATCCGCGCAATGTCGGCATGGCGCACAAGGCCGGGGTCACCATCGGCATGGCGATGACCGAGAAACAGGGCGGCACCGACGTGCGTGCCAATACCACCAAAGCCTATCCGGTCGGTGCCAGCGGGCCGGGCGAGGCCTATGAGCTGGTCGGGCACAAGTGGTTCTGCTCGGCGCCGATGTGCGATGCGTTCCTCACGCTGGCTCAGACCGACAAAGGCCTGACCTGTTTTCTGCTGCCGCGCCATCGTCCCGATGACACGCGCAATCAGTTCTACATCCAGCGCCTGAAAAACAAACTCGGCAACCAGTCCAATGCCTCCAGCGAAGTGGAATTTCGCGGGGCGCTGGCGTGGATGGTCGGTGAAGAGGGGCGCGGCGTGCCGACCATCATCGAGATGGTGGCCATGACCCGTTTCGATTGCATGGTCGGCTCCAGCGCACTGATGCGTCAGGCGCTGACCCAGGCCAGCCATCACTGCGCGCACCGCAAGGTCGGCGGCAAACTGCTGAGCGAACAGCCGTTGATGCAGAACGTGCTGGCCGATCTGGCGCTTGAAAGCGAGGCCGCACTGGCCCTGAGCCTGCGCATGGGCAAAGCGCTCGATCATCTGGATGATCGCCATGAAGCGCAATTCGCCCGGTTGGTGACGGCGGTGGGCAAATACTGGATCTGCAAACGTGCGCCGGCCATGATCAACGAAGCCGCCGAATGCATGGGCGGTGCGGGTTATGTCGAAGACAGCATCTTGCCGCGACTATACCGCGAGGCGCCGGTCAACTCGACGTGGGAAGGTTCGGGCAACGTCCAGTGCCTCGACGTGTTGCGTGCCTTGTCCAAAGAGCCGGGCGTGCTGGATGTGTTGTTCAGCGAGCTCGGTGACGGCCATGGTGATAAACGTCTGGCCGCGCATATTCAGCAGTTGCAGGCGCAGTTCAAGGATACGAGCGACATTCAATACCGGGCGCGGCAGTTGACTGAGGATATCGCGCTTGGGCTACAGGCCAAGCTGTTGCTGGAGGCGGGGAATGCGGCGGTCAGTGATGCCTTTATTGCCAGTCGTCTGAGTGGTGGCGGACGAGTTTATGGCGCGCTGCCGCGTGGACTGGACGTCGAAGCCATCGTCGCCCGCTCGACCCCGCAAGGTTTCTGACCCCAATCTCCCCAACACCACAAAACCCTGTGGGAGCTGGCTTGCCAGCGATGGCGTTCTGTCACTCGACATCGATGTTGAATGTGACGCCCTCATCGCTGGCAAGCCAGCTCCCACAGGGATTCGGGTTGTCTGAAAGATTTGGGTGTAGCCACAACGCCACTGTTCCCGTCACGCCACGATGCAGGCAAGATGAAGCCCTGCAAGTCAGAACACAGGAAGCTGATCGTGACCGAAGCGTTTATTGTCGTTCAAACCGCCGAACAAGCCGTGGATCGTCTGGCCGAGCTGCATGAGCGGGCCACCTCTGCGCTGAACTCGGCGCTCAAGCGGTACCTCAAGGATCGCGTCGAGCCCGACGCCGAGCAGCGTGCCCAGTTTCGTTATCCCGAACTGCGTCTGACCTATCACTGCCAGGGCGAAGTCCCGCAGACCACCCGCGCCTACGCCAAGGTGCAACTGCCTGGCACTTATAGCGTCACCGTCACCCACCCGGCGGCCTTTCGCAAATACCTGCTCGAACAACTTGTGCCGTTGATGCACGACTTCACCGTGACCGTGGAAGTCGGCGTCAGCCAGCAAAACATTCCGTATCCCTACGTGGTCGAACAGGGCGACGAACTGGCCGGCTCCGGCGTGACGGCCGCGGTGCTGGCGCGCGTGTTCCCGAGTACCGATTTGTCTGCCGCCACCGATGGCATCGCCGACGGTCTCTACGATTGGGAAAACACCGATCCGCTGCCATTGGCGCTGTTTGATGCGGCGCGCGTGGATTTCTCGCTGCGCCGTCTGGTGCATTACACCGGCAGCGACTGGCGTCATGTGCAGCCGTGGATCCTTCTGACCAACTATCACCGTTACGTCGACCAGTTCATCGTCCATGGTCTGGAGCAATTGCGCAGCGACCCGCGTTTCGTGCGCATGGTGTTGCCGGGCAACGTGATCATCGAAAAGAGCATGGATCACGGCGAAGCTTCGGCGATTGCTGCCGGTGTGGTCTGGCACCGCTACCAGATGCCGGCCTATCACCTGATCGCCAGCGATGGCCACGGCGTGACCTTGGTCAATATCGGCGTCGGCCCGTCCAACGCCAAGAACATCACCGACCATTTGGCGGTACTGCGTCCGCATTGCTGGCTGATGATCGGTCACTGCGGCGGCCTGCGTCAGTCGCAGACCATCGGCGATTACGTGCTGGCACACGCCTACATGCGTCGCGACGGTATTCTTGATCGGGTGGTGCCGCCCAACATTCCGATCCCGGCTCTGGCCGAAGTGCAAATGGCGCTGCAACAAGCGGCAGCCAATGTGACGGGTGAGAAGGGCGACGATCTGAAAAAACGCCTGCGCACCGGCACCGTGCTGACTTACGACGATCGCAACTGGGAGCTGCGTTGGGCTCAGGAGCGGCCGTTGATCAACCTGTCCCGCGCCGTGGCGGTGGACATGGAAAGCGGCACGATTGCCGCGCAGGGTTATCGCTTGCGAGTGCCGTATGGCACGTTGCTGTGCGTTTCGGACAAACCGCTGCACAGTGAAATCAAGCTGCCGGGTTCGGCCAACGCCTTCTACGAACGCGCGGTCAGCCAGCACTTGAAGATCGGCATTGAAGCGGTCGATCTGCTGCGCACCGAACTCAATTCGCTGCACTCGCGCAAACTGCGCAGTTTCGACGAACCGCCGTTCCGTTAACGGTTAGTCGTGGTCATTTGGCGATCCGGGCACTAGCATTGTCAGCCCAGATCGCCAGATGTAGTTTTGCCCATGTCCCGTCCCCCGCGTCCACCTTCCCGCCGTCCCGGCGCGAAGCCCCCGTCTTCTGCCCCTCGCCGTGTCGCCAAGGCGCCGCCGGCCGAGCCGAAGCTGATCCTGTTCAACAAGCCGTTCGATGTGCTGACGCAATTCAGCGACGGTGAAGGGCGGGCGACGCTCAAGGATTACATTGACGTGCCGGGCATCTACCCGGCCGGGCGTCTGGACCGTGACAGCGAAGGTTTGCTGCTGCTGACGAACGACGGCCAGTTGCAGGCGCGGATCGCAGACCCGAAACACAAGCTGGCGAAAACCTATTGGGTGCAGGTCGAAGGCGAGCCGACGGACGAGCAGTTGCAGCGTCTGCGTGATGGCGTCGAGTTGAATGACGGCATGACCTTGCCCGCCGAGGCGCGCCAACTCGATGAACCTGAGCTGTGGCCACGCAACCCGCCCGTGCGCTTTCGCAAAAGCGTGCCGACGAGTTGGCTTGAACTGGTGATTCGCGAGGGGCGCAACCGTCAGGTACGGCGCATGACTGCCGCGGTCGGGCTGCCGACGCTGCGGTTGGTGCGGGTCAGGATTGGTGACTGGACGATCGACGGTCTCGATCAGGGCCAGTGGGCGGAGGTGCCGGCGCGCTTATAGAGCGCCGGATTCGATCAGGCCGATCACCACGCTCTTGATGATGAACGCGGCCACACCCAGGCCCAGCACGAAGAACAGAATGAGCGAGCCGAAGCGCCCGGCCTTGGACTTCTTCGCCAGATCCCAGACGATGAAACCCATGAAAATGATCAGGATGCTGACCAGACCGGTCATCATCCACTCTTCGAGTAATGCAGGATCCATCGGACATCTCCGGCGCGGGGCGGGGTAAAGGGCGGCGGCGATTATACGCTATGGATTTGGGCGTGGTATTGATCTGGGTCTGATCCCGAATCTTTCCCTCACCCTAACCCTCTCCCTCAGGGAGAGGGCTGGGCGGGCGGCGTTCCGATGAGGAGGCCTTTGATCAGCTACGCAAATGAGTCAGCGGCAACTCGGTGCTGTTCAGCACCTGATTCAGCACAAAGCTTGAGCGAACGCTTGTTACGCCATCAATGCGGGTGAGGTGACCGAGCAACAGCTTCTGATAGTGATCCATATCCGGTACCACCACTTTCAACTGGTAATCAGCATCCACCCCCGTCACCAGGCTGCACTCCAGCACCTGCGGCAACGTGCGAATCGCCGCTTCGAAATTCTCGAAACGCTCTGGCGTGTGCCGGTCCATGCCGATCAGCACGTAAGCCGTCAGGCTCAGGCCGAGCATCTTGCGGTCCAGTAGCGCCACCTGACGCGAGATATAGCCGTCGTCTTCCAGCTGTTTGACCCGGCGCGAGCAAGGCGAGGGTGACAGACCGATGCGCTCGGCCAACTCCTGGTTGGAGATGCGGGCGTCGCGTTGCAATTCCGCCAAAATGCTCAGGTCGTAACGGTCGAGTTTGCTCATCAATCTGTCCTTGGTTGTAACTATTGCGGCGGATTATCTATCCAGGGTGAAAAATTGCGCAAGTGATGTTTATTTGAGCAATCTTCGCAATCCTCTGTCGCGGCCTCAGGCTTATTCTTATCACCAGAATCACTGCTCGGTAACACAGTCCACGCGGCCCGCCCAATCAGGCCTGCCGCGGCCGCCACCCCCACCGGGGTTGGGCCGGCTCCCGAGCTACGCACTGTCCATAAGACGGCGTGAGGTGAGCCGACGTCAAAAGCGTCGAGCCAGGACGAAGTTCTCTAAAGGGAGGCCGACGGGTCTCCCTTTTTTCTTGTGCGCGATTTACTGCTGCGCCGCTCAATAAATAAGTGGCGTGACTGATAACCTGTTGCAGAACCCGGTGTGTATTTCCCCGGTCTTAGCTACAGGCCACTCCAATCAAGGGCTCTGAGCCGCAGTGAGGAATTTCATGAAGTCGCGCATCTGGCAGTTGGCCGGTGTTGGTTTGCTGTGTATGAATATCAGTGCGCAGGCACTGGCCGATGAGGCGCAAAATCGTGGCCCGGATGGCGGCGGCCGCGGGCCGGAGCATCAAGGCAATAATCAGGGCCATGGCGGCGACCATCAGCAGCGCGGGCAGAATAATCCGCAGCAGCAGAATCAGCCGCGCCCGCAGAGCAACGAGATCATTCGTGGCGACAACAGCCGCCAGTTCGAGCACAACGGTCAGCAAAACAATGGCCTTAACCAGAACCGCCCGGCCTACAACCCCAACCCGGTGCGCCAGCCCCCTCCACCGCCGCAGCTCCCGGCCAACAGCCTGCCGATCCAGCCGCGCCCCGACGCCGTGCGCCAGACCCAGGAGCCACGTCAGGGTTACTACCGCGATGAGCGTCCGCAAAACGGCTACAGCAATCAGCATTGGCAGACCGGCAATCGGCCCAACGACCATCGCTGGCCGGGACGTCCGGACGGTCACGGCAATGGTTGGGGCCCCGGCCCGCAATATCGCCCGGGGCATGTGATCGATCGCTTCCCGGATCGTGACTATCGCGTGCCGTATCGCGGTCAGGATTACTTCTATTCCGGCGGCTACTGGTATCGCCCGCAAGGCCCGCGCTACATCGTCGTGCAACCGCCGCGCGGAATTCGTACGCAGTACTTGCCGGATTACGCCCGTGAAGTGTGGGTCGGTGGGTCGCTGCTGTTCCTCGCTGCCGGCTCTTACTACGCGTATCAGCAAGACACGCAGGATTACATCGTGGTCGCGCCGCCCGTGCAGCAGCAACAGCCGCAATCCCAGGGCTACGACGTCGAGGCCTATCCGGCCAATGGACAGTCGCCGCAGCAGGTGCAGCAGGACGGGTACCAGTGTTATCAGTACGCGGTGCAGCAAAGCGGTTTCGATCCGCGCACCGCGACGTATCAACCGGCGCCCGAGGTGGTCCAGGCCTACCGTCAGGCCCAGGGCAATTGCCTGAGCAGTCGCGGTTATCAGGTCAGATAGAAGCCGCTACGAGCTGCAAGTTTCGAGCTACAAGCTTGAATCTTGAGGCTGGCGGCTTGTAGCTGCTTTGATCGGGTCGGCGTGCACCAGCACTTCGGCTCGCGGGTAGGCTTTGTGAATGGCATCGGCGGCCTGATCGCTGATGCCGTGCGCGACGGACAACGTCAGCTCCCCCGGCAATTCCAGATGCAATTGCACAAACCAGTGGTTGCCCGAGATCCGTGTGCGCAAGTCATGCGCGCCCAGCACCCCCGGCACACTGCACGCCAGTTCGAGCATTTGCTGGCTGACGTCCGTCGGTAGTTCCTCGTCCATCAACACTGAGAAACTTTCTCGGGCGATCTGCACCGCGCTCCACAAGATGTAGACAGCAATCCCCAGACCGAACCACGCATCCAGTTGCTCAAAACCAAACCCGGCCAGCATCAGCGCAATCAGAATGCTGCCGTTTAGCAGCATGTCCGAGCGGTAATGCAGCGAATCGGCGCGCACGGCGTTGGAGCCGGTCGCCTTGATCACCCGATGCTGCAACACCAGCAGCGCCAGCGTCAGCAGCAGGGAAAACACGATCACGCCGATGCTCAGCCAGGGCGCGCCCAGCGGCTGCGGATTGTTCAACCGCTCATACGCCTGAAATGCGATCAACACCGCACTGCCACCAATGAACAGTGCCTGCGCCATGCCGGCCAGCGACTCCGCCTTGCCGTGGCCATAGCGGTGATCGTCGTCCGCCGGACGTAACGCGTAGTGCACTGCCAGCAGATTGAGCAACGACGTGACGCCGTCCAGCGCCGAGTCAGTGAGGCCGGCGAGCATGCTCACCGAACCGCTCAGCCACCAGGCGATGGCTTTGGCGACGATCAGCGTGCAGGCCACCGCCACCGAGGCGCGGGTGGCCAACCGCAGCAGGCGGGCGTGTTCGGGCTTGGAGATCATGGGCAGGGTGATTCCTTATGCGGCAGGTTGCAGGCCGAACATCGCCAGTTGCTGAGTGCTGCCCTTGTGCTGGATCAGGCGTGGATCGTCCAGCGGGAAGTTGCGCCCCAGTTCCGTTTCGAGAATAGCCTGCAACTTTTGGTTATCGACCTGACCGTCCGGGCCGACGGCTTGCTTGAGCTTGGCCGGATCGATTTGTGCGGTATGACCTGGCTCGAAATAGATCGCGCCAGTGGCGAAGTCGACAGCAAACGCAATCAGCCCGGGGATCACGTAGAACAGCAGCCCGACGGCATCGAGCACGGCAATCGCCGGGTCGATCTTGCCGTCGATCTGGCCGCGACGATCCGGATAGAAAATCGAGCCGCACGCGGTGATTTGAGTGAGCAGGGTGGCGACCAGCACGCCGCCGATCAGGCGAAAAGGTAAACGCATGGGAAATCTCCTGAGTCATTTGTAAACGAAGCGTCGTCGAGTGAAGTTAAGACCTTGACGAACGCCAAGCAGTTCGCCGTTATACTCGCCGCTGGCAGGGCGTGCCCACAGTAAATTGCGGCCTCGTCTCACCCCTACCGAAATATGTTGAGGATTGAAGTTGTTTTCTCCAGATCGACACCGCGTGAAGGCTGATGAGTCCTGTCGGGGTTCGGCCCTCCGGGCTAAAGCTGTGAGCGCGCCATGCTGCGTTGCGGGACTTGGCAAGGAAACGACCCTTACCTGCGTCCCGCGCCTTGCCTGGCACGCTCACATCTTTAACGCGAGTCGCAATTTACTGTGGGCACGCCCTGGGGAGCCAGCATGATTTCTTTGCCGATCGATGAAGTTTTACCCGCCCTGCGTGAAGCGTTGGCGACACGCCACGAAGCCGTGCTCGAAGCACCGCCCGGCGCCGGTAAAACCACCCGCGTGCCCTTGGCGCTGCTCAATGAAGCGTGGCTCGATGGGCAAACCATCCTCATGCTTGAGCCTCGTCGTCTGGCGGCGCGTGCCGCAGCGGAGCGACTGGCCAGCGAGTTGGGCGAGAAGGTCGGGGAGACCGTCGGGTATCGCATCCGTCTCGACAGTAAGGTTGGTCCTAATACCCGCATCGAAGTGGTCACCGAGGGCATTCTCACCCGCCGCTTGCAGGACGACCCGGCACTGGAAGGCGTGGGTCTGCTGATCTTTGACGAATTCCACGAACGCAGCCTCGACGCCGATCTGGCATTGGCCCTGAGTTTGAACGGTCGCGAACTGTTTCGCGCTGAACAGCCGCTGAAGATTTTGCTGATGTCCGCAACGCTGGAAGGCGAACGCCTGGCCGGTTTGCTCGACGACGCGCCGATCTTGCGCAGCGAGGGCCGCATGTATCCGGTGGCAATGCGCTGGGGCCGGCCGTTTCAGCCCGGCGAATACATTGATCAACGTGTGACGCAGACGGTACTCGAAGCGCTCAATGATGAAACCGGCAGCGTCTTGGTGTTTCTGCCGGGGCAGGCGGAAATCCGTCGCGTCCATCAACAGCTGAGCGACGCCATCGGTGGGCGCAGCGACGTGTTGCTCTGTCCGTTACACGGTGAGCTTGATCTGAACGCGCAACGAGCCGCGATCGATCCGGCTCCACCCGGTCAGCGCAAAGTGGTGCTGGCGACCAACATCGCCGAAACCAGTTTGACCATCAACGGCGTGCGCGTGGTGATCGATGCCGGGCTGGCGCGGGTGCCGCGTTTCGATCCGGGCAGCGGCATGACCCGCCTCGACACTCAACGCATTTCCAAGGCCAGCGCCACCCAACGCGCAGGCCGGGCAGGGCGTCTGGAGCCGGGCGTTTGTTATCGCCTGTGGTCGCAGGATCAACACGAGCAACTGGCGGCCTACGGCAGTGCGGAAATTCTCTCGGCAGATCTGGCCAGCCTTGCGTTGCAACTGGGGCGCTGGGGCGTGACACCGGGCGAGCTGGTCTGGCTCGACGTGCCACCGGCGGCGGCTTACGCACAGGCACAGGATTTGTTGCAGCGTCTGGGTGCGCTGGACGGCGAGGCGCTGACTGCGCACGGTCAAGCCATGGCCGAGCTGCCGGCGCATCCGCGTATCGGCCACTTATTGCTGCGCGGTCAGGCGTTGGGGCTGGCGACGATGGCTTGTGATGTCGCCGCGCTGCTGGGCGAGCGCGATATCTTGCGCGGCGCCGGGGCCGACCTGCACAGCCGACTGGTTCTGCTCTCGGGCGAAGCGCGCGCCACCCGTGGGGCGCAGGGCGGCGTGCAGCGTGCGCGGCAACTGGCGCGGCAATATCGCGGTTACCTGCGCGGTAAGGCGAGTGAACCGGTCAACGATCCGGATCATCCGCGCTGGCTCGGCGCTTTGCTGGCGCTGGCCTATCCAGACCGTGTCGCCCAACAGCGCCGGGCCGGTGGCGCTGAGTATCGCTTGGCCAACGGCCGCGCCGCGCTGTTCGCCGAAGCCGACAGCCTGATGAAAGAACCGTGGATCGTCATTGCCGACCTCGGCAGCCGTCAGGGGCAGCGCGAAGAACGGATTTATCTGGCGACGGATTTTGATCCGGCGCTGTTTGATTCGGTGCTGGCCGAGCAGGTGCAGTGCGTCGATCAATTGGACTGGGACGAGCGCGAAGGGGTGTTGCGCGCCGAGCGTCAGCGCAAGGTCGGTGAGCTGATCCTCAGTCGTGAACCGTTGACCGGTCTCGATGAAAGTGCACGCAGTCAGGCACTGGTCAATCTGGTACGACGCAAGGGGCTTGAGTTGCTGCCGTGGACCCCGGAACTGCGTCAGTGGCAGGCGCGTGTCGCCCTGTTGCGGCAGCTGGATCTGCAGACTCAAGACGCAAGCCAATGGCCGGACGTCAGCGATGCCGCGCTGATGAAATCCCTTGAACACTGGCTGATGCCGTATCTGGGCAAAGTTTCGCGGCTCAGTCATTTCGCCAATCTGGATCTATCGAGCATCGTGCGCAATCTGCTGCCGTGGCCGCTGCCGCAACGGCTGGATGAGCTGGCGCCGCATCATCTGAGCGTGCCGTCGGGTTCGTCGATTCGTCTGGATTACAGCGAGTTTCCGCCGATTCTGGCGGTGCGTCTGCAGGAGTTGTTCGGGCTGGCCGAAACCCCGCGAATCGCTGGCGGCAGGCAGGTGGTCAAGCTGCATCTGCTGTCACCCGCACGGCGTCCGGTGCAGGTGACGCAGGATCTGGCCAACTTCTGGCGCAGCACTTATGCCGAGGTGAAGAAGGATTTGAAGGGACGGTATCCCAAGCATTATTGGCCGGATGATCCGTTGGTGGCGGAGGCCACTGCCCGGGCCAAACCTCGTGGCACCTGAAGATCAAATGATCGCAGCCTGCGGCAGCTCCTGCAGGATGTGAATCGGCCAACAATTCATTGCTGCGAGAAAACCGTCTTCACCCAACCTTGCAGCGTGTATTTCTCATAGATGGGGGCAGGGATGTCCACGTACGGGGCTGTGATGAAGTGCTCCGGAATCACCGGGCTGTTTTCGTCGATGACCAGAATGTTTGCCGGATTGTAGAAGTCATAATCGACCACACTCTTGTTGGTCGTGATGACCTTTTTTCGCGAGGCCATGGCTTCAAAAAAGCGAAAGCTCAAACCGGTCTGACCCGGCTTGGAAATGTCCAGAATGATCTGCGAGCGCTTGACCAACTCGCCCACGGACTCCAGCGACATTCGCTGCTCGAAGAACGTAATGCCCGGATGAGCCCCCGGGATCGGTTTGCACTGCACCAGAAACCTGTAATCGGTAATGCCGAGTCGATCGAACTCATTCGCCAGACCTTCAAGTGCCGGCACCCGGTCCCTGCCGGCCATCACCACAAACGCCGAGTAATCGCCGGGCGCACCGTCGGCCACATAATCGTCGTAAATGAAATTGTGCAGTTTTTTCAGACCGTGGCTCTTGGCGTTTTCCGGGTCGAATGAAAACACCTCGTCATACCTGGCCAGCGCTTCGCGACTCATCGGCCAGCGACTGAAGCTGTCGTACAGATAAGCGATCTTGCGCTCTGAGGCGCGCAATCCCGTTGCTAACTGCTCCGGATCGATTTGCGCCGGGTTGATGATGAGGGCAACGTCGAATCGCCCGCCTGCACCTATGGCGCGTTTGACCTGGCGCAACTGAGCCCAACGCTTGAGCGGACGACGGATGATCTTGGGGGCTCGATCGAACGTGTTGGCCATCGCCGACGTATCAATGAAGCACACGTCGTTATCCTTCCTCAGATGGTCAGCCAGTTTACGGGCATAACCGCCGATGTCCTTGCACATCAACAAGATTTTCATGCGTCTTCCATGTTGTAAATTCGAAGGCCGAAGCCGTGTAATCGGGCCGTTGGAGCAATGCCATTGCTATGGGGTGGCCGGGAGCAGAAAGCGGGCGATCACTGGCAAGTGATCGGAAATGCGCAGGGTATCGTCCTGGCGCACCATCGCTTCAACCCGTTTGATCTTCGGGCTGTAGAACAGATAGTCGACCGTGCGATCCGGGCCGTTGAGGCCGGGATCGTTGGGGTAGTGCGTCAGCCACTGGGCGCGATTGATGCCGCTGGCTTCGTTGTTGGTCGGGATCATCGGGTATTTGTCCCACAGCAGATGTAACTCGCTGTCGGCAGCGTAGGGCGTGCGCTGCTCGGCGGGCAAACGGCGATATTGGCCGAGCGGCAGCAGGTTGAAGTCGCCGCCGACCAGCCACAGCACACCCTGGCTTTCATACTTGTCGAGTACCTTGGCCACGGCCGTCACCTGCGCCTGCAGGGTGTCATTCGGTTGGCTGGCGCGTTCCAGATGCGTATTGAATACGGTCAGTTGCCCGCCATCGCTGAGCGGCAGACGGGTCGCGAGCAGGGCGTTTTTGGGTTGGTACTGGCGGCTGATGAAATTGCTCGAAGCCACCGGTAATTGCAGGCGTTCGGCGTGTTCGATGCGGTAGCGGCTCAGTGTCGCCAGTTGTCGTCCGACGCTGCCAAAGATGCGTGGTTCGGGAACGAAGTCGGCTTTCCAGTCAAACGCGCTGACGCTGCACGGATACAGATCGGCGACCCGCTCCTGCAACAAGTTGAGTTGATGCTGATAGTCGCTGGCCTTGGCGCCGTTATCCAGTTCCTGCAACAGCACCACATCGGGTTGCTCGTCGCGGATCACCCGCGCCACTTCATCGAGACTGAAGGCCATGTCTTCCAGGGTCGGCGCTTCGTCGTTGCCCTGGGCCAGATCATTCCAGAACACGTAACGCTTGCCGGCCAGGTACTGCACGTTCCAGGTCATGACTTTCAGCGCTTGCCCGGGCACCAGCGCAGGCGGGGTGCCGGTGCAACTGACCGGCAGGGTTTCCCGGGTGTCGGGGCGCCAGGTCAGGCTGAACAACAGCACGCCGATCAGCGCGATGGCGAGCACAACAAGCAACAGGGTGTAGCGCAGCAGACGGGTCATGGCTCGGCTTATAGCGTTACAGAAAGTGGCCCCGAGCATACCCGAGTGCGCGCCCGTCGCCCAAGGCCAAAGCGATCAGACCGCGCCACTACGTTTGTCAGGCAGTTCGCTGATCAGCATGAACAGGCGAAACAGCACCACGCTGGTGAACAGTTGCAGGAAGCTGTGGGCACTGTCGATCAGTACGGCGATCACCGGGTTTTGCGGCTCGGGATAAACCGCCAGGCTCGCTCCTTTGAGCAACCACAGCGGCGTCATCACGCAGAGAATGCACAGCAGGATTCGCCAGAAATGCCCACGGGTCAGGCGCAGGCTTTCTTTCATGGCGTGCAATGGATTGAGGCCGCGCAGGACCAGCAGGTATTCGCCGAACGCCAGCATCACCATGAGGATCAGGCCCGGCAGGAAATACAGCGAAATGCCCAGCAGGATCAGCAAGGTATTAAGCGCCGTCAGCAAGGCGAAGCGCGGCCACAGGGTGGCAGCCATCGCCAGCAGGTCGCGGTTGCGCGGCGACTCGCCACGGCTGCGGGCATCGAGAAACAGGATCAGCGCGGCGGTATACAACGGATAAATCACCAGGCCGACGATGATGCTGCTCGCCGCAAAGCTTTCCGGCCCGGTGGCGCGATCGACCACCTGTTGCAAAAAGGCTTCGACGATCACCAGCGGCAGGCACAGCTGCACGATGCTGACCAAATGGCGTTTGAAAAAATACAGAGAGTCGCGCAGCACTTCGAAGGCATTCATCAGTCGGTATCGCAGGTCGAAAACAGTGGCTCACTTTAACCGATGATGTGCGGCGCGGCACAAACGTAAACATTCGGTAAAGGTCGTTGAAACATCCTGTCACCGTCGCCATTACAGGTGAGCACCCCGTCCAGTGTGGACGAGGGCAATGTTTTCCCCGGCAATCTACGAGGTCGCCATGAACAGCGAAGAGCAAACCCTGATCGATGGATTGTTTTCCCGGCTGCAACAGGCCGAAACGGAAGCAGCCCCGCGCGATGCCCAGGCCGAGACGCGGATCAAGGAACACCTGACACGCCAACCGGCGGCAGGTTATTTCATGACCCAGGCGATTCTGGTGCAAGAGGCAGCGCTCAAGAGCCTCGACGAACAGAACAAGCAACTGACCCGGCAAGTCCAGCAGTTGCAGGCCGAACTGCAATCGGCCAAGGCCCAAGGTGCGGCGTCGACGCCGAGCGGTGGCGGTGGTTTTCTGTCGAGCATCTTTGGTGGCGGCAATTCGCGTCCGGCACCGGCCCAGAGCACCCCGACATCCACTGGCGGCTGGCGTGAACCGGCACCGCAGCAGAACTTCACCGCGCCCGCGCCGCAACAGAGCTTTGGCGCACAGTCGCCTAACTACGCGCAACAAGCGGCTCCGGCGGCAGGCAACAGCTTTCTCGGTGGCGCCTTGAAAACCGCCGCTGGCGTGGCCGGCGGTGTGATGCTGGCGCAGGGCATCAGCAGCCTGTTTCATCACAATCAGCAGCCGGAAGAAATTGTTGAAGTGATCAAGGAAGGGCCGGCGCAGGTTGCAGACCAGAGCAACAGCGGTTGGGGCGATGACCCGCGCATGGCCGGAAACGACCAGGGTGGGGTTGCCGATACCGACTACAGCGATGACAACTCATCGTTCTTCGATGACGACGATTCCTTCGTCTGACTCACCATTCGTCCGGAGCCCCTGCGGGCTCCGGACCGATTATTCGCGTCACCTTCCTTCGGGCTGGCATACTGAGCGCCATTTTCGGGCCTGGCGCCTGATCCCGCTTCGTGCGCTTGCGCGCTCACAGGAACTCCGGTGAAAAAAATCGCAGTGTTCGCCGACGTGCAGAACCTCTACTACACCGTGCGTCAGGCCTATGGTTGCCACTTCAACTACGCGGCGCTGTGGGCAGACATCAGCAAGGACGGGCAGATCGTCGAGGCCTACGCCTACGCGATCGACCGTGGCGACAGCAAGCAGCAGCAGTTCCAGCAGATCCTGCGCAACCTCGGCTTCATCGTGAAGCTCAAGCCGTACATCCAGCGCAGCGACGGCTCGGCCAAGGGCGACTGGGACGTGGGCATCACCCTCGACATCATGGACGCCGCCGACCACGTCGACGAAGTTGTCCTGGCGTCCGGTGACGGCGATTTCGACATGCTGCTGGAACGCATCATCAGCAAACACGGGGTGCAAGCGGTCGCTTACGGCGTTCCCGGCCTCACCGCCAACTCGCTGATCCGCGCCGCCAGCCGTTATGTGCCGATCGATGGCGCACTGCTACTGAAGAATTGAGCGGTTACTGAAGAATTGATTTGTACGGAGTTGAACCCGGTTTGGAACGCATTGCAGTCATCGACTTTGAAACCACTGGCCTCTCGCCAAACAGCAGCTGTCGCGCCACGGAAATCGCCGTGGTCATGCTGGAAAACGGCCGCATCGTCGAGCGTTACCAGAGCCTGATGAACACGGGGGTACGCGTCCCCGCGTTCATCGAACAACTGACCGGCATCAGCAACGCCATGCTGCGCACCGCGCCGCCGGCGGAAAAAGTGATGAACGAGGTCAACGAGTTTGTCGGCTGCACGCCGCTGCTGGCGCACAACGCTTCGTTCGACCAAAAGTTCTGGGACTTCGAGCTGGGGCGGATCAAGCGCACGCGCCTGCAAAACTTCGCCTGTTCGCTGTTACTCGCCCGCCGACTGATGCCGGCCGCGCCGAATCACAAACTCGGCACCCTCACCACGTTTGCGCGTCTGCCGCACACCGGTCAGGCTCACCGGGCAATGGCGGATGCGGAGATGGCGGCGAACTTGATGGCGCACTTGGCTGAAGAGCTGCGGCACAAGCATGGGGTGCGTGAGCTGAATCACGACCTGTTGTGCAAATTACAGAAAGTCCCAGCCGCTAAAGTCAGCGAACATCTACAGCGCTATCGCTGATCCCTCAATCGCAGTAGCTTCCCTGTAGGAGCTGTCGAGTGAAACGAGGCTGCGATCTTTTGATCTTGTTTTTAAAAGCCAGATCAAAAGATCGCAGCCTGCGGCAGCTCCTACAGGAGAACTCTACTTGCCGTTGCCTTCGATGTGCCCCAACGGCACGCGTTTCTCGATGGCGCTCGACAACACAATCGAGTTCTGTAGGAGCTGCCGAAGGCTGCAATCTTTTTACGTCAGGCCAGACTGGCGAATTGTTGACTATCAACCTTGTCTACCGGCAAAAAACCGGTTGTTTTCTTGAAATTCATCGTGTGTACGAAGTTCTTCATCGAATCGGATGGATCGATACTTTGCATGTTGAGTTTGAATAGCGTCTCGCGTGCGAGTGCGACGCTGAGGATCGGTTGATCTTCGAGATGGCCGGTTGCGGAGTTGAGGAGTGAGTCAACAGCTGTAACGATGACGAGGCGCTCGGGAAGGATACTCAGCAGTTCCTGCCCTACACGTAAAACACAGCTGGATACGTAGTCCTGTAACAGCTCATTGAATTTGCTGATCGGCATTTTCTTTACCGATAGTTTCCCACTCTGCAACAGCGACTTGATTTCTTGAGGGATCACTTTGGTTCCTTGTACCGAGAGCGTGCACTCGAGAATGCCTGCGTCTGTAACAGAGAAATTAATTGATGTGCCCAAGTGCGAAATATCCGTGAACGGATTCACTCGTAGGACTGCATCAATTTTCGATTGGGCATTACCGGCGAGTATTTCCAACGCAAGATCGTGATCTACTTTCCAATCCTGATGCTGCGCTTCCCAATCGCTTAACTCTTGAGCTAACTCCTGCGTGTCTTTGGCAACCGCTGCATGAATGGCTAATTCAAGTTTTCTACGTTGTCTGGCCTCAAGTTTTAAAGTGCGCACGATGAAGCCAGGTTTATAACCGGACTGTTTCGCCCTGGCTTTTTTTTCATGTGTATTGAGTGCTGTGGGTTTTATCGGTGGCGGTTGATTTGCGAATTCACTCCAGTCGATCCCCTCGCCACAATCTTTATGCACGGACAGCAGCAGATCTATGTGGTTTTCGTAGACCTCTACTTCGTACGCGGCCTGCTCAAGGGCCTCCATTTTTGCGAACTCTTTCTCTCGCACCTGCAATTCCCGTTGGCGCCGCTTCGAGCTACGCTCGGCTCTTCTTGCTGACGCCTGCATTGAGCGTAGGGTTCCCTTCCAAGTCATTTCTGAGCTCCTTTCATTTCTATCGGTTTTTTATTTTTTGAGAAAGACCGATTGTCGGCATCTGTGAGGGCATTAGCTGTTGCGCTTGGTGGCGTCCACCGGCACAAAAGTCTTGCCTAACCGGGCTGTTTAACTGCGTGTAGGGTTCGACGAAGCATCCTACTGAAGTTTAGGGATAATCCGTCTTGAGCTCCGATAGTCCCGCCGCTAACCTCTTCTCGTCGCTGCAAATTCAGCGACCGGGACTGCAAGCCCGCCGATAATTTGTTAGGCACTGACCGGTGCACCTATAATCTCGTCGCTCTTTTGGCGACCAACGATTTTATGGTGGCTGTGTGCGGGAGACCTTCGGGTCTGCCGAGGTTGCCTAACGACTCGGTCTTGCAGACCCGCTCACAGCCGCCACCCATCATCTGCAAGTGATGCAGGCGGCTCCAACATTCGTTAGGTAATTTGCCATGATTAAAGTAACTCCCGCTCCAAAAAACTCCGGCTCGTCATTCAGTCGTGAGTCACTCGTAGACCCCCAAACCTTCATCCGCCATCACATACAGCTGCAAGCCGCTCTGGTACATGGCGAAGCCTGGTTTTGTGCCCGTGATTTTGGTCGTCTCATGGGGTTGGAAATCAATGGGCGACAAGTTCTGAAGCTTGATGAAGATCAGCGGCGGATAATGTATCTATCGGGAGGCGATGGTGTTCAAGAGACCTTGATGTTGAGCGAGTCCGGCGTTTACGCAATGCTGGTTTACCACTACTCCCCGGAGAACCGTCATTTGCGTCGTTGGCTGACCCATGAAGTCGTGCCGATGCTTCGTCAGGGCTCGGAGTCAGTTTCAGATCCGCATCTGCGTTTGATGATGTGCGCAGGGGAAACGTTGAGACTTCTGCATTGGCGCAATGAGCCATGGATGCGCATGCGAGATATGCCGCACTTGCTGACTCAGGAAAGTCGTAGCTAAGTTGAAGGCTTCTCGCTAGCGGACTTACTCGCGAATGCGGTGTGTCATTCAGAAAGGTGTTGTCTGGCACTCCCTCTTCGCGGGCAAGCCCGCTCCCACAGTGGACATCATTGCCTCAAGACTTGCCGTTGCCTTCGATGTACCCCAACGGCACGCGCTTCTCGATGGCGCTCGACAACACAATCGACGTCTTGCTAAAGCCAAATTTCGCCACGCGATTGATCAACTCCTCCAGTTCTGGCATCGAGCCTACCGCGCCCTTCATGATCACGCACGGATCGCCCGTCACTCGAAAACACTCGGTCAGTTGGGGGATTTTCACCAGTTCGTCGTAGACCTTCTGACTGCCGTTCTGGTGCAGACGCAGTTCGATCACGCACTGAATCGGCAGGCCGATTTTCGCCAGATCGATCTTTGCCTCATATCCGGTGATCACTCCCGCTGCTTCAAGCTTGGCCACACGCTCCGCGACGGCGGGGGCGGAGAGGTTCACTTTGCGCGCCAGGTCGGCGTAGGACGCTCGACCGTTTTCGAGTAGGGCGCTGAGCAGCATGCGGTCGTATTTGTCCAAGGCTGAACTCCTGAAATCGGCAGACTTTTGAAATCGCGGTTTATCCCGTTGATCTCCGTGATTTCCAAAGTGTACCGGCGCGATAAACAGGTTTTGTAGCTTATTTTTGCCGGCTGGCCTTCCTAGAATACCCAGTCTTCTGACGCTGACTGTCGAGTTGCTCATGTCTGCCCTGCGCCGTTTTTCCTTGCCGCTGATCGCCGCTTTTTTCGCGTTGTATGTGATTTGGGGGTCGACCTACCTGGTCATCCGCATCGGCGTCGAATACTGGCCGCCGCTGATGCTGGGCGGTGTGCGTTTTGTGATTGCCGGCGCGTTGATGTACGGCTTCCTGCGCTGGCGCGGGGCACCGGCGCCGACGTGGGCGCAGTGGAAAGCGGCGGGGATCATCGGGATTTTGCTGCTCAGCTTCGGTAACGGTGCGGTGAGTGTGGCCGAGCACTCGGGGGTGGCTTCGGGCGTGGCGGCGTTGGCGGTGGCGACGGTGCCGTTGTTCACGTTGCTCTTCGGTTATTTCTGGGGCGCGCGTAATACCCGTCTCGAGTGGGCCGGGGTGGGCTTGGGCATTGTCGGCATCGCCATGCTCAACATGGGCTCGAACCTGCAATCGAGTCCGCTGGGTGCGGCGTTGCTGATTTTTGCTGCGGCGGCCTGGGCTTTCGGTTCGGTGTGGAGCCGGCATCTGCCGCTGCCGCAGGGTGCGATGGCCAGTGCCGTGGAAATGCTGGTCGGCGGTGTGGTGCTGCTGATCGGTAGCACGCTGAGCGGCGAACATCTGCAAGCGCTGCCGCCGATTGAAGGCTGGCTGGCGCTGGCGTATCTGATTTTCTTCGGCTCGATCATCGCCTTCAATTCCTACATGTACCTGCTCAAGCACGTGCGCCCGGCCGCGGCGACCAGTTATGCCTACGTCAACCCGGCGGTGGCGGTGTTGCTGGGGATCGTGTTTGTTGGCGAGACCATCGGCATTGAAGAGGCGCTGGCGATGTTGGTGATCATCAGCGCTGTGGTGTTGATTGGCTTGCCGCAGTGGCGCCGGCCAGTACTGCCGCCAGTCGCAGCGCCGACAGCCGTTCCCGCGGAACAGCGTACGAATTAGGGTAAACTGCGCGGCATTGCACACTCGTGTCGCACAATTGCGCTGAATTTTCCTACGGTACTCCCATGACTTTCGCCTCCCTTGGCCTGATCGAACCTTTGCTGCGCTCCCTCGAGAAGCTCGGCTACCAGACCCCGACGCCTGTGCAGGCGCAAGCCATACCGGCCGTTCTGGCCGGTCGCGACCTGATGGCAGCGGCCCAGACCGGCACTGGCAAAACGGCCGGTTTTGCCTTGCCGCTGTTGCAGTTGCTGGCCATGGAAGGCCCAAAAGTCACCGCGAACTCGGCGCGTGCGCTGATTCTGGTGCCGACCCGCGAGCTGGCCGAGCAGGTTCATGAGTCTGTGCGCCAGTACGCCGAAAACCTGCCGCTGCGCACTTATGCGGTTTACGGCGGCGTCAGCATCAACCCGCAAATGATGAAGCTGCGCGGCGGCGTCGATGTGCTGGTCGCCACGCCTGGTCGCCTGATCGACCTGTTCCGCCAGAACGCGCTGAAACTCGATCAGTTGCAAACCCTGGTGCTGGATGAAGCCGATCGTATGCTCGACCTGGGCTTCTCCGAAGAGCTGGCGAACATCTACCGCATGCTGCCGAAAAAGCGCCAGACCCTGCTGTTCTCCGCGACCTTCTCCGACGATATTCGCCTGTTGGCCGGGCAGATGCTCAACGACCCACTGAGTGTCGAAGTGAGCCCACGTAACGTCGCTGCCAACACCGTCAAGCAGTGGATCGTGACGGTGGACAAGAAGCGCAAGGCCGAACTGTTCGTGCACTTGATGCGCAAGAACAAGTGGAAGCAGGTGCTGGTGTTCGCCAAGACCCGTAACGGCGTGGACGCGCTGGTGGAAAAACTCCAGGGCCTGGGCGTCAACGCGGACGGCATCCACGGTGATAAACCGCAGGCGACCCGTCAGCGTGCGCTGGATCGTTTCAAACTCAGCGAAGTGCAGATTCTGGTGGCCACCGATGTCGCGGCCCGTGGTCTGGACATCGAAGACCTGCCGCTGGTGGTCAACTTTGATCTACCGATCGTGGCCGAGGATTACATTCACCGCATCGGCCGTACTGGCCGTGCCGGTGCGACGGGCGAAGCGATTTCGCTGGTGTGCGCGGACGAAGTGAACATGCTGTCGGCGATCGAGATGCTCACGCGTCAGACCTTGCCGCGGCAGAACGAGCCGGACTTCGAACCCGAGCACCGCGTGCCGGATACCGATGCCAGCGGTCAGGTGATCAAGAAGCCGAAGAAACCGAAAAAGCCGAAAGCTTCCGGCGGTGGCGGTAAGCGCAATCTGGGTAAATGGGTCGACAGCGGCGAGACGCAGGCGCCTTCGATCAAGCCTGTGCGCAAGGTGCCGGTGTTCAACACTGGGCCGCGCAAGCGCAAGCCGTAAAAGCAGCTTCGAGTGGATAGCTGCAAGCTGCAAGTTAAAAGCGCCGTGCTTTAGCTTGCAGCTTGTGGCTTAAAACCTGGCGCTGCTTTTAAGCCACTGCACAATCCCCAACCCCGCCGCCCGCCCACTGGCAAAACACCCCGTGAGCAAATAGCCGCCCGTTGGCGCTTCCCAGTCAAGCATCTCGCCCGCGCAGAACACCCCCGGCAACGCCTTGAGCATCAAGCGCTCGTCCATCGCCTCGAACGTCACGCCCCCGGCACTGCTGATCGCTTCGTCCAGCGGGCGGGTTTTGATCAATGTCAGTGGCAATGCCTTGATCGCCCGGGCCAACAACGCCGGATCGGCAAAGGTTGCAGCGTCAGTCAATTCGCGCAGCAGCGCCGCTTTCACCCCATCAATCCCGACCTGACTGTGCAGATGCTTGGCCATCGAGCGCGAACCGCGTGGCTTGCTCAACGCTGCCTGCAATTTATCCACAGGTCGGCCGGGCAACAGATCGATGTGAATAACCGCCGCGCCATATTGATTGATCGCCTCACGAATCGGCGCCGACAGCGCATAAATCAAGCTCCCTTCAATCCCGGTCGCGGTGATCACGCATTCGCCCAAGCGCGGAATGTCGTCGTTCAAGCCGATGGCGATATTTTTCAGCGGCGCGCCGGCGAATTTGCTGACAAGCAAGTCGCTCCATTCCTGCACATCGAAGCCGCAGTTACTTGGCTGCAATGGCGCCAGTCCTACACCACGCTGCTCAAGCGGCAACATCCACGCGCCATCGGAACCGAGTCGCGACCAACTGCCGCCGCCGAGGGCGAGCAGCGTGGCGTCGGGTTTTAGGGTTTTCTCGCCTTCCGGGCTGTTGATGCGCAGCGCGCCGTGTTCATTCCAACCGAGCCAGCGATGGCGGGTGTGGATAACCACGCCGCTGTCGCGCAGACGCTTGAGCCAGGCGCGCAGCAACGGCGCGGCTTTCATGTCGGTGGGGAACACACGGCCGGAGCTGCCAATGAAGGTTTCGATGCCCAGATCGTGAATCCAGCGGCACAACGCATCGGCATCGAAGCTGCGAAGCAATGGGGCGATTTGCGGTGCACGTTCGGCGTAGCGCGAAAGGAACGCCGGGTAGGCTTCGGAATGGGTGATGTTCATGCCGCCGACGCCAGCGAGCAGGAACTTGCGGCCAACCGAGGGCATGCCGTCGTACAGATCGACGCGAATTCCGGCCTGGCTCAGCACTTCGGCGGCCATCAGGCCGGCAGGGCCGCCGCCGATGATGGCGACGTGAGCGGGGGAGGAGGCGGTGTTCTGAGTCATGGCGTGCGCTGCGGTATGGCGGGATAAGGCGCGCATTCTAACAGCGCAGGACAATGGAGGAGATCCCTGTGGGAGCGAGCCTGCTCGCGAAAGCGGTGGGTCAGTCACTTTTGATATTGAAAGGACCGACTTCTTCGCGAGCAGGCTCGCTCCCACAGGGGATTTGTGGAGCAATTCAAATGTTGGTTAAAAAACAACCGCCGCGCTGTACGCTATGTTCGCTGTGGCCTGTAGTCCCTTTCACTCAGGTTATCCACAGGCAGTTCCACAGCGATTGTGGGTAACGCAGCACAGCTCAATGACAACCGTGTGACGTCCAGACCCGCTGCGCGCTGTGATGAAGAATGCCGTGGCGGCGGGCGAGGGCGTGGCGATCCTTGCTGTAGCCGCCGCCGATCACGCCGACCACCGGGATGTCGCGGCCCAGACAATGGCGCATCACGCTTTCATCGCGGGCGGCGACACCTTCGTCGGTCAGTTGCAGGTAGCCGAGGGCGTCGTCCTTGTGCACATCGACGCCCGCGTCATACAGCACCAGATCCGGTTGATACAGCGGCAGCAAATAGTTGAGCGTGTCGTCGACGACTTTCAAATAGTCGGCATCGCCCATGCCTTTGGGCAGCGGAATGTCCCAGTCACTTTCGGCTTTGCGTGCGGGAAAATTCTTCTCGCAGTGCAGGGACACGGTAATCGCCTCCGGTGTGTCGTGCAGGATGCGCGCGGTGCCGTCGCCCTGATGCACGTCGCAATCGAAGATCAGCACGCGGTTGACCCGGCCGCTTTGCAGCAGGTATTGGCTGATGATCGCCAGATCATTGAAGATGCAGAACCCCGCCGGGTAGTCGTAATGCGCGTGATGGGTGCCGCCCGCCAGATGACAGGCCAAGCCATGCTCCAAGGCTTTTTCCGCGGCGAGGATTGAACCGCCGACCGCCCGCACCGTACGCCGCGCCAGCGCTTCGTTCCACGGCAGGCCGAGGCGCCGCTGGTCTTCGCGGGACAACTCGCCGCTCATGTAGCGTTCGATATAGCGACGGTCATGCGCCAGCGCGAGGATGTCGTTGGGGCAGATCTGCGGACGCAACAGATCGGCGTCACGGGTCAGGCCGCTGTCGACCAGGTGATCACGCAACAGACGAAACTTGTCCATGGGAAAGCGGTGATCCGCTGGGAACTCGGGGCTGTAGTCTTCGTGGTAGATCAGCGGCAATGGCATGGCTTTTTCGCGTGGGAACGTTGGAAAGAGTGAAGGATCCTACCAGCGATGTAGACTTGCGGCATGGAAACGGAGGGGCACGATGGAGCCGATACTGCAACTGGAAAGCGCACGCCTGCTGATGCGTCAGTGGCAGGACGAGGATTTGCCGGCATTTGCGGCGATGTGTGCCGATCCACAGGTCATGCGCTACTTTCCGTCACCCTTGAGCCGACTGGAAAGTGCCGCGCTGATCGGCCGGGTACGCGGACATTTTGCCGAGCATGGCTACGGTTTGTGGGCGCTGGAGCGCAAGGACAGCGGCGAGTTCATCGGTTTCACCGGGTTGGGGGTCGTCGGTTTCGACGCGCCATTCACGCCAGCAGTGGAAATCGGCTGGCGTCTGGCCAAGGAACATTGGGGGCTGGGTTACGCCAGTGAAGCGGCGTGGACCGCTCTGCGCTGCGGCTTCGATCGATTGGCCTTGAAAGAGATCGTGTCTTTCACCGCACAAAGCAATCTGCCTTCGGAGAAAGTCATGCAGGCGATCGGCATGCATCACGCGCCGGCCGATGACTTTGATCATCCGAAACTCCCCGTCGATCACCCGTTGAGAAGGCATGTGCTGTATCGCATCACCCGGGAACAATGGCTGCAAACCTTGCATGGATAAGCCGACACGGACGTTTACAATGGCCGCCAAATCATTGGCCTGCGCCAGAATCTGAATCGACCGCCGTAGCCAAGACTGCGCGGTATAGCTTTGTGTGAGGAGAGCCTGAATGAGCCAAGTGTTGGAAGATCTGGTCGATTTGCTGACCCTGGAACCGATCGAAGAAAACCTCTTCCGTGGCCGTAGCCAGGACTTGGGTTTCCGTCAGTTGTTCGGTGGTCAGGTGCTTGGCCAGTCGCTGTCGGCGGCCAGTCAGACCGTTGAAGAAACCCGCCATGTGCATTCGATGCACGGTTATTTTCTGCGTCCGGGCGATGCCAAGTTGCCGGTGGTCTATTCGGTCGATCGCGTGCGCGATGGTGGCAGCTTCAGCACTCGTCGCGTGACGGCAATCCAGAAGGGCCATCCGATCTTCACGTGCAGCGCTTCGTTTCAGTACGACGAAGAAGGCTTCGAGCACCAGACCCCGATGCCGGTTGTGGTCGGCCCGGAAAACCTGCCGTCGGAGCTGGAGCTGACTCAGCAACGTGCGCACCTGATCCCCGAGCACATGCGCGAAAAACTGCTGTGTCCGAAGCCGATCGAAGTACGCCCGGTCACCGAAAAAGACCCGTACAACCCGCAGCCAGCGGACCCGGTGAAATACGTGTGGTTTCGCGCCGACGGTGCGTTGGCCGACATTCCGGCGCTGCACAAATACCTGTTGGCCTATGCCTCGGACTTCGGTCTGCTGACCACCTCGATGCTGCCTCACGGCAAATCGGTCTGGCAGAAAGACATGCAGGTTGCCAGCCTTGATCACGCGCTGTGGTTCCACAATGACCTGCGTGCCGATGACTGGTTGCTTTACGCGATGGACAGCCCGTGGGCCGGCAACTCGCGTGGTTTTTCCCGTGGCAGCGTGTTCAATCGCGCTGGGCAACTGGTGGCTTCGGTCACCCAGGAAGGCCTGATTCGGCATCGCAAGGATTGGGCATGAGCCTGGCTGAAGTCCGTCATTGGGTGTTCGACATGGACGGCACCCTGACCGTCGCGGTGCATGACTTCGCGGCGATTCGCGTGGCATTGGCGATTCCGCCCGAGGATGACATCCTCACCCATCTCGCCGCGTTGCCGGCCGATGAAGCCGCGGCCAAGCATGCATGGTTGCTTGAACACGAGCGCGACCTGGCCTTGGGTTCGACCCCGGCGACGGGTGCAGTGGAGCTGGTGCGTGATCTGCACTCGCGCGGTTATCGCCTCGGCATTCTGACCCGCAACGCGCGCGAACTGGCGCATGTGACCCTGGAGGCAATCGGTCTGGCTGACTGCTTTGCCGTCGACGATGTGCTGGGCCGCGATGAAGCACCACCGAAGCCGCACCCGGGTGGTTTGCTGAAACTGGCCGAGGCGTGGAACGTGTCGGCCAGTGAGATGGTGATGGTCGGCGATTACCGCTTTGATCTGGATTGCGGCCGTGCGGCGGGCGCGCGCACGGTGCTGGTGAATCTGCCGGATAACCCGTGGCCGGAGCTGACGGATTGGCATGCGCAGGATTGTGTCGAGTTGCGGCGGATGCTTTTAGCCTGATTCATTGGGTGTCTGGAGTGACGCCTTCGCGAGCAAGCTCGCTCCCACAGTGGATATGTATTCACAACAATCGAATGTGGGAGCGAGCTTGCTCGCGATGAGGCCGGAACTTTCACCAAACTACTTACTGATCAAAAAGAGCCTTCTGCCCCTCCGGCGACGTCAGCATCTCATCGCCGTTATGCCCAACCCCCGGCACCTCAACCAAGCGCTGATTCACGCCTTCCGGATGGCGGCGCAGCAAGTAACCGAAAAACAGCTTGCCTCGCTCCAGGCGATACGCCCCCTGCGCTTTTGCCGAGCAACTCTTGTCCAGGGCCGGATGCTGTGGGTCGATGTCCTGCTGCCCGAGCAGATAAATCACCTCACGTTTGATGTAACTGCTTTCAAGCTGCAGCGGCGTTTGCCCACCGGCATACACCGGCATGTCTGACAAACCGTACTTCCAGCGATTGAAGCCCGGACATTGCGCGTGATCGAATGCCACGGGCCGCTGTTCGTTGAAATAGGCGTACGAGGAAGGGTTCGCTACCACGTAACGCAGGCGAATGCCGTTGGCCTTGAGCGCAGGCTGATCCTTGGCGAGCAGGGCATAACGCTGCACCACCTGACCTCCGCCGGAATGGCCAAAAATCACGATCTGCTTGACGTCCGGAAACTGTTTGCGATCGGTGATACGGCCGACGATTTCATCCAGCGCCGCGTAGGAACTCAATGGATTCGGACCTGTGGAGAAACCGCCGCCCATCCACTCGTTGCCTTTCCAGCGCAACACCGTCGCGGGCAATGAGTACAACGGCACGTCACTTTCATTGAGAAACTGCGGGGCGATCACCAGCGTGTGCGCGGTTTTCCCCGCCAGTTCTGCCGCGCTTTCGGCGCTCTTGCGATAGGTCTCGGCGTTGCGCAGGCGACCATGAATGACGATCAGCACGCGCTCGATTTTCTCCGGCGCAGGGCCGATACCCACCGCCATTTCCCCGGCCTTCAGTTGCAATCGCCCGGGGCTGATTGCGTCGACGCCAGCCGCCTGCGCGGTGCTGCCAACGATCAGTAAAGCCAAAAGCCATTTGTGCATTTACAGGTTTTTCGCCGCAAAGGTGTCGCACTGGCTTACCTGGCCCTGCGCGAATCCGGTTTTAAACCAGCGCACCCTTTGCGCCGACGTACCGTGAGTGAACGAGTCTGGCACCACACGGCCCTGACCCTGTTGTTGCAGGCGATCATCACCGATGGCGTTGGCCGCGTTCATGGCCTCTTCAATGTCGCCCGGTTCGAGCCAGTTCAGGCGCTTTTGCGCGCTGTAGGCCCAGACGCCGGCCAGGCAATCGGCCTGCAGTTCCTGACGCACCAGCAAGCCACCGTCGCCTTCCATCTGCCGACCTTGCTGGCGGGCCGTCTGAATTTTCGCCGAGACACCGAGAAGCGTCTGCACGTGGTGTCCGACTTCGTGAGCGATCACGTAGGCTTGTGCGAAGTCTCCGGACGCCTTGAAGCGTTGCGACATTTCCTGGAAGAACGCCATGTCCAGATAGACCTTCTGGTCTGCCGGGCAGTAGAACGGACCGGTAGCCGATGTGGCCATACCGCACGCGGAGTTGACCCGATTGCTGAACAGCACCAGGGTAGGATCTTTATATTGCCGGCCGGCCTGCTGGAAAATCGTGCCCCAGGTGTCTTCGGTATCGCCGAGGATCGAGCGGACGAACTCTGCCTGTTCATCGTTGGCCGGCGGTGCCTGGCGGGTCTGCGAAGTGGCTGCCGGTTGCTCGGACATTTGCCCGGTGAGCTGGCCGAGGATCTGCATCGGGTCTTGCCCGGTGATCCAGCCAATGCCGACGATCAGCAGAATTGCTCCAAGGCTCAGGCCCTTGCCGCCGCCAAAGCGCATGCCACCGCCACCGCCGGCGTCATCACCACGGGCATCGACGACGTTGTCACTGCGTCGGCCTTTTTTCCATAGCATGTGGGAATCCTCTATTGAACGTGATGATGAGTGTTGCTGGTGCGTGAGTATGGCGCCAGTCCGGTCGTCAGACACCCGGGTTGCCCCGGCGGTTCTATTGGCGCGTGAATCCGGGTTCATGTGCAGGATAAGGACTATAACTTCGCGTCATCGAAAGTTCTGCAGTGTTGCTCGTTATCATTGAAGCCGGTGTTGAACCATTTGGTGCGCTGTTCGCCCACTATTATGAATATTCTCTGTGAGAGTCTGACGCCTGGCTCTAGATTGTTTGGCAGTGTTTAAAAGGAGTGCCCATGACCGTCAGTACACCGTTGTCCGGCGTCAACCAACCCTTCAAAGGGATCATGCTGATTGTCGTGGCGACCTTCCTGTTCTCCAGTCATGACGCGCTGTCGAAGTACCTCTCCGGGTTTTATCCGATCGTGATGGTGGTGTGGGCACGCTACGTGGTGCACACCCTGCTGATGGCGGGCATTTTTCTGCCGCAATCCGGGTTGCGTGTCCTGCGCACCAAGAAGCCTTTGTGGCAGTTGATCCGCGCACTTTGCCTGCTGGGCACCAGTCTGTTCTTCACCACGGCGCTGATGTACATCCCGCTGGCGGAAGCCACGGCGGTGAACTTCCTGGCGCCGGTGCTGGTGACCGCGTTATCGGTGCCACTGCTCAAGGAGCGAGTGACCCGTGGTCAATGGATCGCGGTGATTTGCGGTTTTATCGGCGTGCTGATCATCGTCCATCCCGGTGGCGAACTGTTCACGCCGGCTGTTTTGCTGCCGCTGTGTTCGGCGCTGTTTTTCTGCTTTTACCAACTGCTCACGCGCAAGCTCGCCGAAGTCGACAGCCCGACCACCAGCAATTTCTTCGCCGGGTTGTGCAACACGTTGGTGATGAGTGCGCTGGTGCCGTTCTTCTGGCAGGTGCCAACGTTGGCCCATGCCGGGCTGATGCTGGCGCTGGGCAGTTGCGGGATGACCGCGCACTTGTTTCTGACCCAGGCGTTCCGCCATGCCGCGCCGGCGTTGCTGGCGCCGTTCGGGTATTGCCAGATTGTGTTTGCGGGGCTGTTGGGCTGGCTGCTGTTCAATCACACGCCCAGTGGGTTGACGGTGATCGGTATTGCGGTGATCTGTTGCAGCGGCCTGGCGGCGGCGTGGCAGCAGAGCCGCAAGTAGCGACACAAAACCCCTGTAGGCGCAGCGTGCTGCAGCGCCTACAGGGGGGGATCACTCGGTGATCGTTGGAATCTTGCGCGGTGCCATGAAGTACATCCACGTCAGCGCGAGGAAGTACATCGCCGGGATCAGGGTGAACAACACGGTGTAGTTGTTGTTGGTGACGGTGAGGATGTGGCCGACGATCTGGGTCATGAACATCCCGCCGATCGCCGCGCACATGCCGCCAAAACCGAACACCGTACTCATCATGTGCTTGGGCGTGTAGTCCATCACCAGGCTCCAGATGTTCGCGGTCCAGGCCTGATGCGCGCCGATCGCCAGGGAGATGGCAGCCACCGCAACCCAAAGATTGGCGGAACCGGCGGCCATGACCACCCCGATGATGCAGCAGGCGAACAGCAACATCGACAGCAACCGCGCCTTGATCGAGTTCATGCCGCGACCGATCAGGAACGAGGACAGGATGCCGCCACCGACACTGCCGAAGTCGGCGGTGACGTAGATGATGATCAACGGGATACCCATCTGGGTCACGTTGATGCCCAGGTTGTATTGCTGATTGAGAAACGGCGGCAGCCAGTACAGGTAGAACCAGAACACCGGCGCGGTCAGCGAGTAGGCGAGGGCGAAGGCCCAGGTGCCGCGCATGCGCAGGATTTTCGAGAACGGCACGCGAGCCTGTTCCGGTTCGACTTCCTGCTGGATGTAGTCGAGTTCGGACTGTTTCACGCTCGGGTGATCTTCCGGGTTGAAGTACTTCAAACCCCAGAACAACAGCCAGATCCCGCCCAGCGCCGCCATGCACAGAAACGCCGCCTGCCAGCCCCAGACATGAAGGACCAGCGGCAACAGCATCGGCGTGAACATGGCGCCGACGTTGGTGCCGGCGTTGAAGATGCCGGTGGCGACAGCACGTTCACCGGCGGGAAACCACAGGCGCGTGGTTTTCACGCAGGCCGGGTAGTTCGCCGCTTCCGTCAGGCCAAGGATAAACCGGCAGACCATGAAGCCGACCGCCGAGGTGGCCAGGCCGTGAGCGCCGGTGGCCAGGCTCCAGAGCAGCACGGCGCAGAAGAACACGCGTTTGACGCCGACCCGGTCGATCAGCCGCCCTTGCAGGACAAAACCGATGGCGTAGCCGACCTGGAACCAGAAGTTGATGTTGGCGTAATCCATCGCCGTCCAGCTCATTTCCTTGGCGAGGATCGGCTGCATGACCCCGAGGGCGGCGCGGTCGATGTAGTTCAGGGTGGTGGCGAAAAACACCAGCGCCAGCATGCCCCAACGGGTTTTGCCGACCGCCATGGCGCCGCGGATCTTGTCGCCGATGCCACCGTTGGCAGTGCTCATGGCCGGGGCCATGCGGGAAGTCTGTGAAGGAATCATGTGTTCCACCCGTTTTTGGATTTGTTATTTGGTGTTCTTTTGTTGTCGAACACTGTGACCGGTGGTTGATGTCCGGACTCAATGTGCAGTCGATGTTGGGCAGTGAGCGAAAAATCGTCAATTCGTCAAACCGCCATTGTGTTCGATAATCGCCCGCAAAACTAACCGGGTAGTACACTTTAAATTGCTGCGCGAGGTGATGCAGCCAATAATTTCACCACGATAAAAATGATCCCCGTCACCAACGGCGCAGTCCGGGAGTTGAAGCATGCAGCGTTCCATTGCCACGGTTTCCTTGAGCGGCACCCTGCCGGAAAAACTCGAAGCCATCGCCGCCGCCGGGTTCGACGGGGTGGAAATCGTCGAAAACGACCTCCTGTACTACGACGGCAGTCCGCGGGAAATTAAACAGATGTGCGCCGATCTCGGCATCGCCATCACCCTGTTCCAGCCGTTCCGTGATTTCGAAGGCTGCCGCCGCGATCGGCTGGCGCGCAATCTGGAGCGGGCGGAGCGCAAGTTCGATCTGATGCAGGAATTGGGTACCGATCTGGTGCTGGTGTGCAGTAACGCCTCGGCCGACAGCGTTGGCGATCAGCAAATTCTGATAGATGACCTGCGGCTTCTGGCGGAGCGCGCCGGGGCACGCGGTTTACGCATCGGTTATGAAGCGCTGGCGTGGGGTCGACACGTAAATACTTATCAACAGGTCTGGGACATCGTGCGTCAGGCCGACCACCCAAGCCTTGGCGTATTGCTCGACAGCTTTCATACCCTGTCGCTGAAAGGCGATCCGTCTGCGATCGCCGACATTCCCGGCAACAAGATCTTTTTCGTGCAAATGGCTGATGCGCCGATCCTGGCAATGGATGTGCTGGAGTGGAGCCGACATTTCCGCTGTTTTCCGGGGCAGGGCGAATTCGATCTGCCGGGCTTCCTCGCGCCGATCATTCAGAGCGGTTACACCGGGCCGCTGTCGCTGGAAATCTTCAACGATGGCTTTCGCGCCGCGCCGCCACGGGCTAACGCGGCGGACGGTTTGCGTTCATTGCTGTACCTGGAGGAGAAGACTCGGCTGCGCCTGGAGCAGGACGCGACCCCCGTTGCCAATCGCGAAATCCTCTTCGAAACGCCCAAGGCCAGCGAGTACAACGGCGTCGAGTTTCTTGAGTTCGCCGTCGATGACAGCCTCGGCGCCAAGCTATCGAACTGGCTGGAACGCCTGGGTTTCGTCAAGGCCGGGCAGCACCGCTCCAAGAGTGTGAGCCTGCTGCGCCAAGGTGATATCAACCTGATCCTCAATTCTGAACCGTACTCGTTTGCGCACAGTTTCTTCGAGGCCCACGGTCCATCGCTGTGCGCCACCGCCGTGCGAGTCAAGGACAGCGCCAGCGCGCTGGCCCGTGCCGTTGCCTATAAAGGTCAGCCCTATCGCGGGTTGGTCGGGCCGAACGAGCTGGAATTGGCGGCGGTACGCGCGCCGGACGGCAGCCTGATTTATCTGGTGGATGAACAAGCGGATGTCTACGGCACCGACTTCAATCTGCTGCCCGACGCACCGGGACGGGGCGGCCTCAAGCGCATCGATCACATGGCCATGGCATTGCCGGCGGACAGCCTCGACAGTTGGGTGCTGTTCTATAAAAGCCTGCTGGATTTTGAGGCCGACGACGAAGTGGTCCTCCCCGACCCGTATGGTCTGGTGAAGAGCCGTGCGCTGCGCAGTCGCGATAGCTCGATCCGTTTGCCGTTGAACATTTCCGAGAACCGCAACACGGCGATCTCCCACGCACTGTCGAGCTATCGCGGCTCCGGTGTGCATCACATCGCCTTCGATTGTGATGACATCTTCGCCGAAGTCAGCCGGGCCAAAGAGGCGGGGGTGCCGTTGCTGGATATTCCGCTCAACTACTACGACGACCTCGCCGCGCGTTTTGATTTTGGCGACGAATTCCTCAGTGAGCTGGCGTATTACAACATGCTGTATGACCGCGACGCGCAGGGTGGCGAGCTGTTTCACGTCTACACCGAGCCGTTTGAAGGGCGCTTCTTCTTCGAGATCATCCAGCGCAAAAATGGCTATGCCGGGTATGGCGCGGCGAACGTTGCGGTGCGTTTGGCCGCGATGGCCAAATCACGCAGTGGCGCGGTGCGTCAGGCGAAGTTGTAGGTAATTCGTAAACGCGGGATTAAACACGGGTCGCGCGGCTTCCTTCACTGTGCGGCTCGGCCCATAATCGCCAGCCTGTGCAGTGATGGCCGTGAGCCCGCAATGACAATAAATTCAGAACTTTCCGCAGCCCCCGTCGAGTCCGTCGCAGAGCCGCGCAAAAGTCGCAAGAACAACCCGGAAAAGACCCGTGAGAACATCTTGCAGGAGGCGATCGTCGAGTTCGTCCAGCAGGGATTGTCCGGTGCCCGCGTCGACGCGATTGCCGAGCGCATCCACACCTCCAAACGCATGATCTATTACTACTTCGGCAGCAAGGAGCAGTTGTACGTCGAGGTGCTGGAGAAACTTTACGGCGATATCCGCAACACCGAAAACCGCCTGCACCTGGCTGAGTTGCCGCCCGTGGTGGCGATTCGGCGACTGGTGGAGTTCACGTTCGATCACCATGATCGCAACGTCGATTTCGTGCGCATCGTGTGCATCGAAAATATCCACAACGCGGAGTTCGTGAAGCGATCCGACGCGATCAAGGCGATGAACAACACGATCCTCGATTCACTCGGCGAGATTCTGCGCCGGGGTGCCGAGGAGGGTGTATTCCGCGCCGGGCTCGATGCGCTGGATGTGCATTTATTGATCAGTTCGTTCTGCTTCTATCGCGTGTCGAACCGCCACACGTTCAGTGAGATTTTTCAGATTGATCTGCCGGACGAAAGCATCAAGCAGCGTCATCGCGAGATGATTTGCGATTCGGTGTTGCGCTATCTGCAAGCCTGACACAATCCACGGTGGGAGCGAGCTTGCTCGCGAAAGCGGTGTGTCAGGCAGCCGATGCATTAGCTGACTGTCCGCCTTCGCGAGCAAGCTCGCTCCCACAGGGGCGCGTGTTGATCTTCAGCCATTCATGCTTTGAAAATGCGCCAGCATCCGCTGCGCATCCGGCACCACGCCGCTGAACAACTCAAACGCCTTCACCGCTTGAAACACCGCCATGTTGCCGCCATCCAGTGTCCGACAGCCCAGCGCGCGGGCATTACGCAGCAATTCGGTTTCCAGCGGGAAATAAACGATTTCCGCCACCCACAACTCCTTGCGCAACAGCGCCGCAGGCACCGGCATGCCCGGCAGTTTGGCCATGCCCATTGGCGTGGTATTCACCAGGCCGTCGGCCAGGTTCAGGGAGCTCGACAGCTCATGCCCGGCCACTGCTCGCCCCCCGCCGAAATGCTGGTTGAGGTTGTTCGCCAAGTGCTCGGCGCGTTCACGGTCTACGTCGAAAATACTCAAGTGCCGTACGCCTTCGCTCAACAGCGCGTGGGCCACTGCCGCGCCAGCGCCACCGGCACCCATCTGGACCACCCGCTCGCGTGCAGCGTCCTTCAAGCCACGGCGAAAACCTTCGGCAAACCCGAGGCAATCGGTATTGTGGCCGACACGTTTGCCATCCTTCAGCACCACGGTATTCACCGCGCCGATGCCGCGCGCTTCGTCAGACAGTTCGTCGAGCAGCGGGATGATCGCTTGCTTGCACGGGAAGGTGATGTTCAACCCGGTGTAACTCATCCGTTCGGCGGCGAGTAACAAGTCGGGGAGGGCGCTGCTATCCATGTGCAGTTGGTCGAGGTCGATCAACCGGTACAGATAACGCAGGCCCTGTGCGTCGCCTTCGTGCTCATGCAGCGCTGGCGTGCGCGAGGCCTGAATGCCGGCACCGATCAGCCCGGCCAGTATTACGTTTTTGCGAATCATGCCGCGCATCCCTTCAGCCGCTGGCTGAAATGTTCCAGGGCCAGACGATAGCCGTGGCTGCCAAACCCGCACATCACCGCTGTGGCGATGGCTGAAACGAAGGAGTGGTGCCGGAATGCCTCGCGTGCATGGACATTGGACAGGTGCACTTCGATCACCGGCAGTTCGCTGGCCACCAATGCATCACGAATCGCCACGGAGGTGTGCGTCCAGGCCGCCGGATTGATCACGATCCCGGCGCAACGGCCACGGGCGGCGTGAATCCAGTCGAGCAGTTCGCCTTCGTGATTGGTCTGGCGAAACTCCACGGTCAGGCCGAACTCTTCACCGGCACGACCGCACAGGGCAGAGATGTCAGCGAGGGTTTCGTGGCCGTAAGTTGCTGGCTCACGGGTGCCGAGCAGATTCAGGTTCGGGCCGTTGAGCACCAGAACGATAGGGCGCATGAGAGGAAACTCCACTTATTGTTTTTGGCTTTGGCCGAGGGTTTCGGCCTGTGGAGCTAAAATGTACTAGATGGTTACATGGGTCAATTGAACGGTTTGTCGCATAACGTTTTTTGTTCGGTGATCGCACAGATCAAAAATCGTCGCCCACAAAAAAGCCGTCATCACGACGGCTTTCCTGTATCCAGCATCGGCAATCAGCGCCGGGTCAGCAGCACACCCGATTCCATGTGATGCGTCCACGGGAACTGGTCGAACAACGCACACTGGGTAATGCGGTGCGTGTCGTGCAACTGGGCGATGTTGGCCGCCAGGGTTTCCGGGTTGCAGGAGATATAAAGGATGTTGTCGAAACGCCGGGTCAGTTCACAGGTGTCCGGGTCCATGCCGGCGCGCGGTGGATCGACGAATACGCTACCGAACTCGTAGCTTTTCAGATCGATACCGTGCAGGCGACGGAACGGACGGACTTCATTGAGCGCTTCGGTCAGCTCTTCGGCGGACAAGCGCACCAGTGTGACGTTATCCACAGCGTTTTCGCTGAGGTTGCTCAACGCCGCGTTGACCGACGTCTTGCTGATTTCGGTGGCCAGTACTTTACGCACGCGGGTCGCCAGCGGCAGGGTGAAGTTGCCGTTGCCGCAATACAGCTCCAGCAGATCGTCAGGGCGATCGCCCAGCGCTTCGTATGCCCAGTTCAACATCTTCTGGTTCACCGTGCCGTTAGGCTGGGTGAACGCGCCTTCCGGCTGGCGGTAGCTGAAGGTGCGACCGCCGACTTCAAGTTGCTCGACCACATAATCCTGGCCAATGACTTCGCGTTTGCCCTTGGAGCGACCGATGATGCTGACGCCCAGGTCCGCCGACAACTGGGTCGCCGCTGCGTGCCAATGCTCGTCCAGCGGACGGTGGTAGCACAGGGTGATCATCGCGTCGCCGGCCAGCGTGGTCAGGAACTCCACCTGAAACAGCTTGTGACTCAACGCCGAACTCGCCTGCCACGCCGCCTTCAATTGCGGCATCAACTGATTGATGCGCAGGCTGGCAATCGGGAACTCTTCGATGAGGATCGGCGTGCGCTTGTCGTCCTGGGAGAACATCGCGTAATGCCGCTCACCGCCCTCGCGCCACAGGCGGAACTCAGCGCGCAGGCGGAAATTCGCGAGCGGCGAGTCGAACACGGTCGGCTCGGGCGCATCGAAGGGCGCCAGCAGATCACGCAGGCGCGTGACCTTGGCTTCAAGTTGTTCGGCGTAAGCTTTGGAATCGAAAGTCATGCGTTGAACCAACCCAACTTGATCACGAACAGAATCGACAGAATCACCAGCGCCGGGTTCAGCTCACGAGCACGGCCCGACAGCAGTTTGATCGCGGTCCAGGAGATGAAGCCAAACGCGATGCCGTTGGCGATCGAGTAAGTGAATGGCATGGCCAGCGCAGTCACGACGACCGGCGCGGCGACGGTGATGTCATCCCAGTCTATTTCCGCCAGGCCCGAAGTCATCAACACGGCGACGAACAGCAGTGCCGGTGCAGTGGCGAACGCCGGAACGCTGGACGCCAGTGGCGAGAAGAACAACGCCAGCAGGAACAGAATCGCCACGACGATGGCCGTCAGGCCGGTACGGCCACCAGCACTTACGCCAGCAGCGGATTCGATGTAGCTGGTGGTGGTCGAGGTGCCCAGCAGCGAACCGGCCATGGCCGCGGTGCTGTCAGCGATCAGTGCGCGCCCCATTTTCGGCATGTGGCCGTCCTTGCCCATCAGGCCGGCGCGCTTGGCAACGCCGATCAGGGTGCCGGAGTTGTCGAACAGGTCGACGAACAGGAAGGCGAAGATCACGCTGACCAGACCGATGTCCAGTGCGCCTTTGATGTCCAGTTGCAGAAAGGTCGGCGCCAGCGAAGGCGGCATCGAGGTAATGCCGCCGAACGGGGTGAAGCCCATGGCGATCGAGGTGATGGTCACCGCCAGGATGCCGATCAGCACGGCGCCGCGCACTTTCAGCGCCTCGAGGGCGACGATCAGGGCGAAGCCGAGGGTGGCGAGGATCGGTGCAGGTTGTTTCAGGTCACCGAGGCCCACCATGGTCGCCGGGTTGCTGACCACGATGCCGGCGTTGTGTAGGGCGATCAGCGCCAGGAACAGGCCGATACCGGCAGCAATTGCCGAACGCAGGGGCAGCGGGATGCTGTTGATGATCCATTCGCGAATGCGGAAGATCGACAACAGGAAGAACAGCACTGCGGAAATGAACACCGCACCCAGCGCGACTTGCCAGGTGTGGCCCATGTGCAGGACGACGGTGTAGGTGAAGAAGGCGTTCAGACCCATGCCCGGTGCGAGGGCGATCGGGTAGTTGGCGATCAGACCCATCACCGCCGAGCCGATGGCGGCTGCCAAACAGGTGGCGACGAACAGCGCGCCCTTGTCCATGCCGGTCTCGCCGAGGATGCTCGGGTTGACGAACAGAATGTAGGCCATGGCCAGGAAAGTCGTGATGCCCGCCAGAATCTCGGTCCGCACGTTGGTGTTGTGTGCCTTGAGTTGAAACAGCCTTTCCAGCATGTCCGCTCCCCGTGGCGCGCGTGGCGCCGTGAATGTATCGACCTCAACAGCAAAGCACAGACCGTCGCAAGCGCCTGAGAAATTGTGGTGGGCCGGAAAAAGCCGCGCATCATACCAGCAGCGTGAGGAATATGGCGGATGTTGGTGTCGATCGTCGGCGAAGTTTTGCGCTGTGGTCAACTGCGCCATACTGCGCGCAGTTTTTTGGTGATGGGGGACGCATGAGCAAGTGCCGGTTTAACGCTTTTGGATTGATCGCAGGCCTGATGGTCGGGACGCCGGCAGTGTGGGCAGCGTCGGCGGCGCCCTTGTCGCAAGTCAAAGTCATCAAGGTGCAATCTTCGGCCTGCGGCCTTGAAGACATTGCCGATGGTCAGGCGCAAACCCAGTGCAATCACAACGGCGCGAGCATCAAGGTCTACGTGCTGGAAGTCGGTTATGGCCAGAACCAGCCGCAGGCTGCGCTGGACGGTTTCGAAGTGAACGGCACTCGGGCGCCGGTCTGTGCCTTTGATACCGGCAATCTGACTGAATGCACGTCCGGCAGCAAAACCGTCGGCTCTCTGTATACCTTCGATCTGGCGGGCAAGCAGGAAGGTACCTTCACCTTCAGCAACACCTCGATCAACGCTCCGCGCAACACAATGTCGACGCAGCTTTACATCAAGTAACGGCTGTTGCTGCGCGATCCGGGCGAAGCTGACTACGCTTTGAAGATCACCCAGCGGAAAGCGCCCATGACCTTTAGAGCCCTGATTACCCTCGCCGAGGGCATCGATGATTTGCACAGCGTGACCCTGATCGACGTACTGCGCCGCGCCGGCATCGAAGTGATGGCGGCCAGCATCGAAGGCCGCCGCATGCTGACCTGCGCCCGTGGCACGCGCCTCACCGCTGACGGCATGTTGGTTGATGTGCTGGCGCAGACCTTCGACCTGATCGTCCTGCCCGGCGGTGCCGTCGGTTCACAACACCTGGCGGCGCATCAACCGCTGCAACAACTGCTCAAGGACCAAGCCAGCGCCGGACGCCTGTTCGCCGCCATCGCCGAAGCCCCGGCTGTCGCCCTGCAAGCTTTCGGTGTCTTACGCCAGCGACGCATGACCTGTCTGCCGAGCGCCAGCCATCAATTGTCGGGTTGCACGTTTGTTGATCAACCCGTTGTCGTTGACGGCAACTGCATCACCGCCCAAGGCTCCGGCGCCGCGCTGGAGTTCGCACTGACGCTGGTCGAGCAACTGAGTGGCAAGGCATTACGGGCGAAAGTGGCGGGGGAGTTGGTGGTTTGAATAGCTTCAAACCTTCACCTCTTCCACCGGCACATGCATCCGGTCGCGGTTAGCCAGCGTCGGGAACAGTTTGATCCACGTCCCGGTCACCACCAGCGTGCCGATGCCGCCCATGACCACCGCCGGCACGGTGCCGAACCAGTGGGCAGTGACGCCGGATTCGAATTCGCCCAACTGGTTCGAGGCGCCGATGAACAGGCCGTTGACCGCGCTGACCCGGCCGCGCATTTCGTCCGGGGTTTCCAGTTGCACGAAGGAGGCGCGGATCACCATGCTGATCATGTCCGCCGCGCCGAGTACTATCAGCACGGCCAGCGAGAACCAGAACGAGGTCGACAGCCCGAAGGCAATAGTCGCGACGCCGAAGATGCCCACCGCGGTGAACATCACACGGCCGACGTTACGCTCCACGGCAAAGCGCGCGAGGAACAGCGACATCCCCAGCGCGCCGACTGCTGGCGCCGAGCGCAGCAGGCCCAGGCCCCACGGGCCGGTCAGCAAAATATCCTTGGCGAACACCGGCAGCAGCGCCGTGGCGCCACCGAGCAGCACCGCGAACAGATCCAGAGATATCGCACCGAGAATGTCCGGGCGGCTACGGATGAAGCGAATCCCCGCCAGCAGTGAATCCAGCGTGGCTTTGCCTTTGTTCAACGGTGTCTGACGGGCCGGCAGGTTGAGCATCAGCGTGCAGGCAATCACGTACAGAAGCACGGTCGGACCATAGACCCAGACGCTGCCAAACGCGTAGAGCAGACCGCCAAGCGCCGGGGCAACGATGGTTGCCGACTGTTGTGCCGATTGCGCCGCCGCGACGGCCCGCGGGAACAGCGCACCGGGCACGATGCTCGGCAACAGCGCCTGAGTGGTCGGCATTTCGAACGAGCGCGCCGCGCCGAGGAGGAAGGCGAGGATGAAGATCAGTTCGCGGGTGACGTGATCGGTGGCACTGCCAATCGCCAGCGCAAGGGCGATCAACGCCTGCAACGACTGACAGATGGCCGCGACCTTGCGCCGGTCGTAGCGGTCGGCGACGTGCCCGGTGTGCAGCATGAACAGCACGCGCGGGGCGAATTCGACCAGGCCGACCAGACCCAGATCGAGGACGTTGCCGGTCAGTTGATAGAGGTTCCAGCCGATGGCCACGGTGAGCATCTGGAAACCGCTGGCGGTGAAAATCCGTGCGAACCAGAACGCCAGGAACGGACGATGGTGACGTAACAGCAGGGGCTCTTGGCTGGGCATCTGAAGGCAGGTCTGGCTCGAGGGGAACCGCGAGATTATCACCAGTCTGTAACAGGAAGTTGCTATGACAAAAAATTTAGTTAGCCAGACATCGATCTTGACCGTTGCCTGACGGCGTGTGCCGAGGAAGGGCGTCGCAAAGGGTTGCTGCGGCGATGAGTCAACTTGTCACGCGGCAAACGACCACGCAGTTCTTCGTCGGAAATGGGACTACTCTTTCAACGTTGCTTGATCCAGATCAAGACCCTCCCGGGCCATGCTCTGGTGGCCCGTTGGCCAGACTCCCTGCGTTGCGATGGTTGTAAAAAAAGAACGAATCGGAATTCGCCGCACTCCATATCCGTGGGGGCAGTAGGTGCAGGCCTCCGGGTCCGCAGCCGGTATTACCTGACAGAGGAAGCCATATGTTCGGTTTAGAGGCACTCGATCTCGCCCGAATTCAATTCGCGTTCACCATCTCGTTCCACATCCTGTTCCCGGCCATCACCATCGGCCTGGCGAGTTACCTGGCGGTGCTCGAAGGCTTGTGGCTGAAAACCCATAACGACACCTACCGTGACCTTTACCACTTCTGGTCAAAGATCTTTGCCGTCAACTTCGGTATGGGCGTGGTTTCCGGGCTGGTCATGGCCTATCAGTTCGGCACCAACTGGAGCCGTTTTTCGGACTTCGCCGGCGCTGTCACGGGGCCGCTGCTGACCTATGAAGTGCTCACGGCATTCTTTCTTGAGGCCGGTTTCCTGGGCGTGATGCTATTCGGCTGGAACAAGGTCGGCCGCGGCTTGCACTTCTTCTCCACGGTGATGGTGGCGGTCGGTACGTTGATTTCGACTTTCTGGATTCTGGCCTCCAACAGCTGGATGCAGACCCCGCAAGGTTTCGAAATCATCAACGGTCAGGTGATCCCCACCGACTGGTTTGCAATCATCTTCAACCCGTCATTCCCTTACCGTCTGATGCACATGGCGACTGCGGCGTTTGTTGCGACGGCATTTTTCGTCGGCTCGTCAGCGGCCTGGCACTTGCTTCGCGGCAAGGACAATCCGGCGATCCGCACCATGCTGTCGATGGCGATGTGGATGGCGCTGATCGTTGCGCCGATCCAGGCTGTCATCGGTGATTTCCACGGTCTCAATACCCTCAAGCATCAACCGGCAAAAATCGCTGCAATTGAAGGCCACTGGGAAAACAAGGGTTCCGAAGCAACACCCCTGATCCTGTTCGGCTGGCCGGACATGAAGGAAGAGAGAACCAAGTTTGCCGTAGAGATTCCGTATCTCGGCAGCCTGATTCTTACGCACTCGCTGGATAAGCAAGTACCGGCGCTCAAGGACTTCCCACCCGAAGACCGGCCGAATTCGACCATCGTGTTCTGGTCCTTCCGGATCATGGTTGGCCTTGGATTGCTGATGATTTTCACCGGCCTGTGGAGCCTGTGGCTGCGCAAGCGCGACACGCTCTACACCTCGCGTCCGTTTCTATATCTGGCGCTGTGGATGGGGCCGTCCGGTCTGATTGCGATCCTCGCAGGCTGGTTTACCACTGAAATCGGCCGCCAGCCGTGGGTGGTTTACGGGCTGATGCGCACGGCTGATGCGTCTTCCAATCACAGCTTCGCGCAGATGAGCATCACGCTGATCATGTTTGTGGTGGTGTATTTCGCGCTGTTCGGTGCCGGTCTCGGTTACATGATGCGCCTGGTGCGCAAGGGGCCGAAGATCAGCGAGGGCCAGGAAACACCGGATGGTGGGCCTGGCAAGAAACGCACACCGGCCCGTCCGTTGTCCGCAGCCGACGATTCGTCCGATGCCGACCACGGCGACGACGTCACCCTGACCAAGGAGATTTGACTCATGGGTATTGATCTTCCGCTGATCTGGGCCGTGATCATCATCTTCGGCATCATGATGTACGTGGTCATGGACGGCTTCGACCTGGGCATCGGGATCCTCTTCCCGTTCATTCCGGGCAAGGTCGACCGTGACGTGATGATGAACACCGTCGCCCCGGTCTGGGACGGTAACGAAACCTGGCTGGTGCTCGGCGGTGCGGCGTTGTTTGGCGCCTTTCCGCTGGCGTATTCGGTGGTGTTGTCGGCGTTGTACCTGCCGCTGATCTTCATGCTGATCGGTTTGATTTTCCGCGGCGTGGCGTTCGAGTTTCGCTTCAAGGCCAAGGACGACAAGCGCCATCTGTGGGACAAGGCATTCATCGGTGGCTCGGTGGCCGCGACGTTCTTTCAGGGCGTGGCGCTCGGGGCGTTCATCGATGGGTTGCCGGTGGTCAATCGGCAGTTCGCCGGTGGTTCACTGGATTGGCTGACGCCGTTCACGATGTTCTGCGGCGCGGCACTGGTGGTGGCTTACGCATTGCTCGGCTGTACATGGCTGATCATGAAGACCGAAGGCAAGCTGCAAGAGCAGATGCATAACCTCGCGCGACCACTGGCCTTCGTGCTGTTGGCGGTGATCGGTATTGTCAGTATCTGGACACCGCTGGCCCACCCGGACATCGCGACGCGCTGGTTCAGCATGCCGAACGTGTTCTGGTTCATGCCGGTGCCGATTCTGGTACTGGTGACGATGTACGGCTTGATCCGCGCCGTGGCGCGTAACGCCAACTACATGCCGTTCCTGCTGACGCTGGTGCTGATTTTCCTCGGCTACAGCGGTCTGGGTATCAGCCTGTGGCCGAACATCGTGCCGCCGTCGATCTCGATCTGGGACGCCGCCGCACCGCCACAAAGTCAGGGCTTCATGCTGGTCGGCACACTGTTCATCATCCCGTTCATCCTGGGTTACACCTTCTGGAGCTACTACGTGTTCCGCGGCAAGGTTACCCATGAAGACGGTTATCACTAGAACTGTGAGAGCGGACGTGTTCCGGGCGGCGTTGCGACAATGGCGTCGGCGGCGCCATTGAGCTAACTGAGGATCGATGCAATGACTGGCAAACATTCCCTGCACGACATTAAAGAAGCCGAGAAAAAGCCGCTGTGGCAGCGGCTCGGCTGGTTGGCGATGATCTGGGTGGGTAGCGTCGGCGCACTGTTTATCGTCGCGAGCCTGATGCGCATGTTCATGAACGCCGCAGGTCTGACCACTCACTGAAACGTCTGGTCTCGAAGCGTGGATTTGAAACCCTCCGTACGGAGGGTTTTTTTTGCCTGCCGTTTTACTTGCGGGCTTTGAGAATCACGAATTTCGGTGTGTTCGCCACTTGTTCGACACCGCGGAACAGTCGCGCCAGTTTGCTGTGATAGCCCAGATGGCGGTTGCCGACGATGTACAACGCACCGCCCACCACCAACGCTTCGCGCGCTTGCTGAAACATGCGCCAGGCGAGGAAATCACCGACCACTTGCTGCTGATGGAACGGCGGATTACACAGCACCACGTCCAGCGATTGCGCTTCCTGACCGGCCAGACCGTCGCCGGCACGCACGATCACGTCGCGATCACCCAGTGCTGCGCGCCAGTTCTCGGCAGCCGACTGCACCGCCATGAACGATTCGTCGACCAGCGTGTAGTGCGCGTCGGGGTTTTGCAGGGCACTGGCAATCGCCAGCACGCCGTTACCGCAGCCAAGGTCGGCGACCCGCGCACTGCCAAGGTTCTTCGGCAGATGCGGGAGAAAGGCACGGGTGCCGATGTCCAGGCCTTCTCGGCAGAAGACGTTGGCGTGGTTGATCAGTTCGATGGCCGGCGTGTCGAGACGATAACGCGAAGGGTAGGGCGACACCGCTGGTTCTTTCGCTTCAGGGGTGGCAATCAACAGGCGTGCTTTTTTCACTGCCAGTGACGCCTGTACCGGGCCGATGTAGCGTTCCAGCAAATCGCCTGCAGCGCGCGGCAGATGTTTAACCATGGCGGCGGCGATCACTTCTGCGCCGGGCGCCAGTTGCCCTTGCAGGCGAATCAGTTGTTCTTCCAGCAAGGCCAGGGTTTTCGGTACGCGGATCAGTACTCGGTCGTACGGCCCGACCAAGGGCTCGCTCGCCGCAATCCCCTGGATCGCATCGAAGGCCTGGCCATTGCGCAGCAGGTTCTTTTCCAGGCCCTGAAAGCCCAGAAATGAATCGCCGCTGCTGCTGACTTCAACCTTGCCCAGCAAACTGGCGGCCAACGCGCCGAAGCTGTCGTTGAGCACCAGTACCCGTGTGCCGGCCACCGGTTGCTGCGCCGCCAGGTAATTGAGCAAATATTCATCGGCCGCGTCGAAAGCTTGCAGCGGTTCATTTTGCTGTTCGGGCTGGCGAATCAGGTCGAGTTGGGCGAAGGGCGTGTCAAGCAAGGGCATGGGGCGGGGACTCAGGGTGATCAAGGTGTGTTGCGCGGCTGGGTCTCTTGCGGCGGAACCCGTCCCAGTGGACAGCGACTCTGACAGACAGCGTCATCACTCGGGAAAGGGCTGAATGGTACGTTTTTTTCCAGTGGATTACCCGTAAGTTTTTGAAGGACGCCAAGCGGCGGTGTCAGATAATGCCGGCTCTGGCAGCGGCGATAACCGCAGAAATCTTGTTGCAGACGTTGAGTTTTTCAATCACGTTTTGTACGTGATAGTTAACGGTGCGCTCGCTCAGGCTGAGGATTTTTGAAATCTCATAGGCTGTTTTTCCGCCAGCCGACAATTGCAGAACCTCCAGTTCGCGTGGCGAAAGATGCGGCTGGTCGGGCCTGATTGACTGCTTTGGCAGCGTACGAGCAAACAATTCGCTCAAATGACTGGCTGCATAAAAGATGTAGCCAAAATGTTCATACAGTTCCAGTGGGCTGATCGGGCAGTGCTTGCGCGCCAGACTGAGGATGCTGCACAAGCCGCTTTCCTTATGATGAAAAGATTGCGACCAGCCATGTTGCAGGCCTTGTTGCTGCAGGGCTTGCCACACATGTGGAGCCTTCGCATAGAGTGTTTCGTCCCAGACAATCGGCATCATTGAATGATTGCAGTGTGCTACTACCGGATCAATTGAAATGAATTTCTTCTGTTCATACTGAGTGTTCCATTGTTCGGGGTAGTTATTGATTTGCAAGGTGTTTGGCGATGTAACCTGTTGCGGCATTGCAACGGTGACTGCACAAAAGTTAAAGCCAAGATTTTCGGCAAATCTGAGCAATATCGGATATGCAGTATCGACGCTCTTGGCGAAAGTCAGCTGCTTCAACTGCGACTCCTTCCACGTTTCCATTAGAAATTCTCCGTCCAATTTCTGTAGTGCTTTCTTGGATCCAATCCAGTCCGCACGAAAACGAGTGTAGGACGTTTCCCACGTGATGCTCTGATTATTTTGATCTTGGAACGGAGGGTTACTTGGATGACAGGTTATTAAGTACAAAGTGTTTTTATTTGACCTGTCACTGTTACAAAATTTTACTTATAAGCAAGACATGGAAAAGATACGAGCGCTGTTAAAAGGCAGACATCCTGATTAACACTACAAATCAGAGGTATTTAAGCAGGCGACTTTGCGCGAGACTGTTGGTTAACCGTTGAATGGAGTGCCCAATGACTGCCAGCACAGACAAATTCACCCATCAGACCTTGCTTGACGTGCAACCGTTGACGCCCAATCTGTTCACGTTGCGGACCACCCGTGATGCGGGTTTTCGCTTTCGTGCCGGTCAGTTTGCGCGACTCGGTGTACTCAAGGCTGATGGCAGCACGGTGTGGCGCGCCTACTCCATGGTGTCCTCACCGTTCGACGAGTTTCTTGAGTTCTTTTCTATCGTGGTACCTGGAGGCGAGTTCACCAGTGAGCTGAGTCGACTGGAGGTCGGCGATACCTTGATGGTGGAACGTCAGGCCTATGGCTATCTGACCCTTGATCGTTTCGTCGACGGGCGCGATTTGTGGCTGTTGTCGACCGGTACGGGGGTGGCGCCATTCCTGTCGATCCTTCAGGATTTCGAGGTCTGGGAAAAATTCGACAGGATCATCCTTGTGTACAGCGTCAGGGAAGCGCGCGAACTGGCTTACCAGTCGTTGATCGCCGAACTGGCACAGCGTGATTATCTGGCAGAGCACATCCACAAGCTGCAGTACATTCCCACGGTCACTCGCCAGACGCATCCCGGTGCGCTGAACGGGCGGATCACGACGCTGATCGAGAACGGTGAGCTGGAACGCGCCGCCGGTGTGGAACTGTATGCCGAACACTCGCGCGTCATGCTGTGTGGCAATCCGCAGATGATCGACGACACACGTGCCTTGCTCAAACAGCGGCACATGAGCCTGAGCCTTGCTCGGCGGCCTGGCCAGGTGGCGGTGGAAAACTACTGGTAAACAAACGGCGCCTCGCAGGCGCCGTTTTTTTTGGGTGTGGCTGATTCAGGGCTGATTGTTCTGAGCCTTGAGCAAATCGCGGATCTCGCCCAGCAATTCCTCTTCTTTGGTCGGAACCGGCGGCAGGCTAGGCGCAACGGCTTCTTCGCGCTTCAGACGGTTGATGGCTTTGACACCCATGAAAATCGCGAAAGCAACGATCACGAAGTCCAGAACGGTTTGGAGAAACTTGCCGTACGCGAGCACCACCGCAGGCGCATCGCCCTGAGCCGCTTTCAACGTAATGGCCAGATCACTGAAGTCCACTCCGCCGATCAACAGACCGATTGGCGGCATGATTACGTCACCGACAAAGGATGAAACGATTTTGCCGAAGGCGGCACCGATGATGATACCGACGGCCATGTCGACCACATTGCCTTTGACCGCGAAGGCCTTGAACTCGTTAAGCACGCCCATAGGTTATTTCCTTGTTACAGATGAGTTTGGTGTGGGCAGTGTAAATCAGCAAAACGCATACTGCGCGAAACACCTTCTTACAATGCACGTTTTTATCGACACATGAATAGACGATTAGTTTTCAAAGTGCCACTAATCGCGCGCGAATTACGCCATAACCACATGACTTGGAAGGAATTTTTTTCAATCATTGCGTTACGTTCTTTCTATTTATGTTCAGCGTTGCGGGCCTCTAGCCTTGTGTTGGCGCACCTGGATGCGCTCAAAAAAAACAGAGGATCCTGATATGAATTCCGCTATTGGATTAGGGGCTTTTCCCCATCGCCGCACGCTTGGGGTCATCACCGCCAGCCTGCTGAGCTTTTCCGTGCATGCCGCCCCGCTGACTCGCGACAACGGTGCCGGGGTAGGTGACAACCAGAACTCGCAGACGGCAGGAGCCAATGGCCCGGTGCTGTTGCAGGATGTGCAACTGATCCAGAAACTGCAGCGCTTTGACCGCGAGCGCATTCCCGAGCGCGTGGTACATGCACGGGGCACTGGTGCCCACGGCACCTTCACAGTGACCAACGATCTCAGCGAATTGAGCAAGGCCAAGGTGTTCGCTGCCGGCCAGACCACTCCGGTATTCGTGCGTTTCTCCGCTGTGGTTCACGGTAATCACTCACCGGAAACCCTGCGTGATCCGCGCGGTTTCGCCACCAAGTTCTACACGGCCGACGGTAACTGGGACCTGGTTGGCAACAACTTCCCGACCTTCTTCATTCGCGATGCCATCAAATTCCCGGACATGGTGCACGCGTTCAAGCCTGACCCACGCACCAACCTTGATGACGATTCGCGCCGGTTCGATTTCTTCTCCCATGTACCGGAAGCCACGCGTACGCTGACCGAGTTGTATTCCAACTCGGGTACTCCGGCCAGTTATCGAGAGATGGATGGCAATGGCGTGCATGCCTATAAGTTGGTCAATGCCAAAGGCGAAGTGCATTACGTCAAGTTTCACTGGAAGAGTTTGCAGGGCATCAACAATCTGACGCCCAAGCAAGTCGGCAACGTCCAGGGGCAAGACTACAGTCATATGACTAATGATTTGGTTACTAATATAAACAAGGGCAACTTCCCGAAGTGGGACTTGTACATCCAGGTGCTAAAACCACAAGATTTGTCCAAGTTTGATTTCGATCCATTGGATGCAACAAAGATCTGGCCGGGTATCCCGGAGCGAAAAGTTGGACAAATGGTCCTTAATCGTAATCCGGCAAATGTGTTTCAGGAAACTGAACAAGTCGCCATGGCGCCGGCCAATATTGTTCCTGGTATCGAACCTTCGGAAGACCGCTTACTGCAAGGTCGAGTGTTCTCTTACGCCGATACACAAATGTACCGCCTCGGTGCCAATGCCCTGCAATTGCCGATCAACGCACCGAAAGTTGCGGTGAACAATGGCAACCAGGATGGTGCAATGAACTTCGGTGCCAGCGCTTCCGGAGTGAATTATCAACCGAGCCGTCTGCAGCCGCGTGAAGAAACACAAACCGCGCGCTACAGCCAGATGGCGCTGTCGGGGAGCACGCAGCAGGCGAAGATCCAGCGTGAGCAGAACTTCAAGCAGGCAGGCGATCTGTACCGCTCGTTCAGCAAGAAAGAGCGTCGCGACCTGATCGACAGCTTTGGTGGCTCGCTGGCCACCACCGATGACGAGAGCAAGCACATCATCCTGTCCTTCCTTTATAAGGCTGATCCCGAGTACGGCACCGGTGTCACCGAAGTGGCCAAAGGTGACTTGAGCCGGGTCAAGGCACTGGCAGCCAAACTGGTCGACTGATTCCACAGAACGTCACGCGGGGCCTGAGTCAGGCCCCGTTTCGCTGAGGGAGACTGCTGATGCGTGTTTATCTGTTTCTATTGTTCGGGTTTATGTCCTGTGGTGCGCTGGCGGCACCGGCCGTGCAAAGCCCTGATGCGCTCAAAGAACAACTGCAGGATTACTATTTCGACGCCGCCCGGCGCGGTGATGTACCCATGCTCGATACCTTCATCGAGTCCGGTTATTCACTCGACACTCGCGACGACAAGGGCTACACCGCGCTGATTCTGGCGGCTTATCACGGTCAGGCGCCCGCCGTGGAGCGCTTGCTCGCCGCTGGTGCGGATGCCTGTGCCCAGGATCAGCGCGGCAACACGGCGCTGATGGGCGCGATCTTCAAGGGTGAGTTGCAGATCGCCCGTCGGTTAATGGCCACCGATTGCAGCCCCGATCAACGTAACGGTGCCGGTCAGACGGCGGCCATGTACGCGGGTTTGTTCAAACGCCTTGAATTGCTCGACGCGCTGAAAGCCAAAGGCGCCGACCTTAATGCCGAAGATCCGTTGGGTAACAGCGCCGCACGTCTGGCCAGCGGCGAGATCCGTACCGCAGCGCCGCGCTGATCGGCGGCGCGTGCGTTATCATCGCGGTTTTTGTCGGGGGTTCTGATGGCCAAGGCCAAGCGCATGTACGGCTGCACCGAGTGCGGCGCAACCTTTCCCAAGTGGGCCGGCCAGTGTGGCGAGTGCGGTGCCTGGAATACGCTGACCGAAACCATGATCGAGAGCGGCGGCGCGACGGCGCCCTCCGGACGCACCGGTTGGACCGGGCAGCAGGCGCAGATCAAAACCCTGGCCGAAGTCAGCGTTGAAGAGATTCCACGGTTTTCCACTGCCTCCAGTGAGCTGGATCGGGTACTGGGCGGAGGCTTGGTCGATGGCTCGGTGGTGTTGATCGGCGGCGACCCGGGTATCGGCAAGTCGACGATTCTGTTGCAGACCCTGTGCAACCTCGCCAAGAGCATGCCGGCGCTGTACGTCACCGGCGAGGAATCCCAACAGCAAGTGGCCATGCGCGCCCGCCGCCTCGGTTTGCCTCAGGATCAGCTACGGGTGATGACCGAAACCTGCATCGAGACCATCATCGCCACGGCACGTCAGGAAAAGCCCAAGGTGATGGTGATCGACTCGATCCAGACGATCTTCACCGAACAACTGCAATCGGCGCCCGGCGGCGTGTCACAGGTGCGCGAGAGTGCGGCGTTGCTGGTGCGCTATGCCAAGCAGAGCGGCACGGCGATTTTCCTCGTCGGCCACGTGACCAAGGAAGGCGCACTGGCCGGCCCGCGCGTGCTTGAGCACATGGTCGACACCGTGCTGTATTTCGAAGGCGAATCCGATGGTCGACTGCGTTTGCTGCGGGCGGTGAAGAACCGCTTCGGCGCCGTCAACGAGTTGGGTGTGTTCGGCATGACCGACAAGGGTTTGAAAGAGGTCTCCAACCCTTCGGCGATTTTTCTCACACGCGCTCAGGAAGAAGTCCCGGGCAGTGTCGTGATGGCGACGTGGGAAGGCACCCGGCCGATGCTGGTGGAAGTGCAGGCGCTGGTCGATGACAGTCATCTGGCCAACCCGCGCCGGGTGACGCTGGGTCTGGATCAGAACCGATTGGCAATGCTACTGGCTGTTTTGCATCGCCATGGCGGCATACCGACTCACGATCAGGATGTGTTCCTCAACGTGGTCGGTGGGGTGAAGGTGCTGGAAACCGCATCTGACCTGGCGCTGATGGCGGCCGTGATGTCGAGCCTGCGCAATCGGCCGTTGCCCCATGACCTGCTGGTGTTTGGCGAAGTCGGGTTGTCCGGCGAAGTGCGCCCGGTGCCAAGCGGTCAGGAACGGTTGAAAGAAGCGGCCAAGCATGGCTTCAAACGCGCCATCGTGCCGAAGGGCAATGCGCCGAAGGAATCACCGCCGGGGCTGCAGATCATTGCCGTGACCCGCCTCGAACAAGCCCTCGACGCGCTTTTCGAATAACCACAATTCCCCGCAGGAGCAGCCTTCGGCAGCTCCTGCGGGGGCAGGCTTTTATCAGGTTTCGATCAGCGCACCCAATTCCCGCTCCAGCTCCTGCGGATCGCCCAGATTGAACTCAATCAAGCGCCGCAGGCGTTCGATCGACTCCAGGCTGATGTGCTTGCAGACGAAGCCCAGTTGGCCGCGGTCATCGTGGGCCAGTTGCGCATCCATCTTGATGCCGATCTCATCATTGAGATGAATCTCCACGAGGAAATGCCGTTCCCGATCACCCAGCCACGGTTCGGGTTTTTCGATCAACAGCCCCTTGAGCGATAGATCGATCAACTTGACCGGCCAGATGTACTCGCCCTGACTCAATTCAGTTCGGGCATCGAACGCGATACGTTTGAATCGGCGACGCTCTGCTGGGTGCTCGCTCATGGCGCAATCCTCTCGAAGGTTTGCTGACTATAGACCCGACCAGCCGGGTGCAGCCAACGATCAAGGCGTCTAGACCTATGTCGGGGTATGGCCTTTGTCGCCGTAAGCGCTAAACTCGGGGTGGCTGTCTTTCTTGTCCACCCTGGCTGGAATAATAAAATGAAAAACAATAATAGCCTGCTACGCCACTTACCCTGGCTAGTGCTGGCAATCGTAGGAGCGTGCGCCCTGGGCGTAGTGGCATTGCGCCGAGGCGAGGCCATTAACGCCTTGTGGATTGTGGTCGCTGCCGTGGCCATTTATCTGGTTGCGTACCGTTACTACAGCCTGTTCATCGCAACCCATGTGATGCAACTCGATCCGCGTCGGGCCACCCCCGCCGTGCTCAACAACGATGGTCTGGACTTTGTTCCAACCAACAAACACATTCTTTTCGGTCACCACTTCGCGGCGATTGCTGGCGCGGGGCCTCTGGTCGGCCCGGTGCTGGCGGCGCAGATGGGGTATCTGCCCGGCACACTCTGGCTGATTGCCGGTGTGGTGCTGGCGGGCGCGGTGCAGGACTTCATGGTGCTGTTCATGTCGACCCGACGCAACGGCCGTTCCCTGGGCGACATGGTGCGTGAAGAAATGGGCCGTGTTCCCGGCACCATTGCCCTGTTCGGCTGCTTCCTGATCATGATCATCATCCTTGCGGTGCTGGCGCTGATCGTGGTGAAGGCACTCGCCGAAAGCCCGTGGGGCATTTTCACCGTGATGGCGACCATCCCGATCGCGATGTTCATGGGCATCTACATGCGCTACATCCGCCCGGGCCGCATCGGCGAAATCTCCGTGGTCGGCGTGTTGCTGCTGCTGGGTTCGATCTGGCTGGGTGGGCAGATTGCCGCTGATCCGGTGTGGGCCAAGGCGTTCACCTTCACGGGTGTGCAGATTACCTGGATGCTGGTCGGCTACGGTTTTGTCGCTGCCTCGCTACCGGTCTGGCTGATTCTGGCGCCGCGTGACTACCTCTCCACGTTCCTCAAGATCGGTACCATCGTCGCGTTGGCGATTGGCATTCTGGTGACCATGCCCGAGCTGAAAATGCCGGCGCTGACCCAGTTCGTCGACGGCACCGGCCCGGTGTGGAAGGGCGGTCTGTTCCCGTTCCTGTTCATCACCATTGCTTGCGGTGCGGTCTCCGGTTTCCACGCGCTGATTTCTTCGGGCACCACGCCCAAGCTGCTGGATAACGAAACCAACGCCCGTTACATCGGTTACGGCGGCATGCTGATGGAGTCGTTCGTGGCGATCATGGCCATGGTCGCTGCATCGGTGATCGAGCCAGGCGTGTACTTCGCCATGAACAGCCCGGCGGCCGTCGTCGGCAGTGACGTGGTGTCGGTTGCGCAGGTGGTCACCAGTTGGGGTTTTGCGATCACGCCTGAGGCGCTGCAAGCCGTGGCGAATGACATCGGCGAAACCACCATCCTCGCCCGTGCCGGCGGTGCACCGACCCTGGCGGTGGGTATTGCGCAGATCCTGCACAGTGTCCTGCCGGGTGAAAACACCATGGCGTTCTGGTACCACTTCGCGATCCTGTTCGAAGCGCTGTTCATCCTGACCGCAGTCGACGCCGGTACTCGTGCCGGGCGTTTCATGCTGCAGGATCTGCTCGGCTCCTTCGTTCCGGCGCTCAAGCGTACGGAATCCTGGACCGCCAACCTGATCGCCACTGCCGGTTGTGTGGCGATGTGGGGCTGGTTGCTGTATCAGGGCGTGATCGATCCACTGGGCGGCATCAACACCTTGTGGCCGCTGTTCGGTATCTCCAACCAGATGCTGGCCGGTATCGCGCTGATGCTCGGCACCGTGGTCCTGATCAAGATGAAGCGCCAGCGCTACATCTGGGTCACGCTGCTGCCGGCAACCTGGCTGTTGATCTGCACCACGACCGCAGGCTTCATCAAGCTGTTCGACGCCAACCCGGCGATCGGCTTCCTGTCGTTGGCCAAGAAGTACAGCGATGCACTGGCCAATGGTCAGGTGATTGCTCCCGCGAAAAGCGTCGAGCAGATGCAGCACGTGATCTTCAACGCTTACACCAACGCCACGCTGACGGTGCTGTTCCTGTTCGTGGTATTCAGCATCCTGTTCTATGCGCTCAAGGTCGGCATCGCTGCCTGGGGCAAAAAAGAGCGTACGGATAAAGAATCGCCATTCCAGGCTCTGCCGGATGCGTAACCAGGGGATTGCAGCATGTTCAATGACCTGAGTCGCCTCGGTAAATACCTCGGTCAGGCCGCGCGCCTGATGGTCGGCATGCCCGACTACGACACTTACGTCGAGCACATGCAAAACAAACACCCGGACAAACCGGTGATGAGCTACGAGATGTTCTTTCGCGAACGTCAGGAAGCCCGTTACGGTGGCAAGGGTGGGCCGAAGTGCTGTTGATCTGACAGCCTGAGGTTGAAGCAAGCCCCCGGTGGGAGCGAGCTTGCTCGCGAATACGGAGTATCAGTCGATGAATGATTTGACTGACACACCGCTATCGCGAGCAGGCTCGCTCCCACATTTGTTTTTGTGTTGTTCATTCATTTTGTGAAGGAGAAAGCGTTTGTCCTCTCCCATCCCGGTCACGGTGCTCAGCGGTTTCCTCGGCGCCGGCAAGACCACGTTGCTGCGCCATATCCTGAAAGCCGAGCACGGCCTGAAAATCGCCGTCATCGAGAACGAATTCAGCGATGCCGGTATCGACACCCAGTTGCTGGGTGACGAGCCGGTGCAGGTCATGACCCTGGCCAATGGCTGCGTTTGCTGCACCATCCACACGGATCTGACCAAGGCCCTGTACCTGCTGCTTGAACGCCTGGACAGCGGCGAGATCGTCTTCGATCGTCTGGTCATCGAGTGCACCGGTCTGGCCGATCCGGCACCGGTCGCGCAGACCTTTTTCATCGACGAGGAATTGCGCGAGCGTTACCTGCTCGACGGCATCATCACTTTGGTTGACGCGGCTCACGCTGACGTGCACCTGACCCAGACCATCGCTCAGGCGCAGATTGGTTTTGCCGACCGTTTGCTGGTGAGCAAGACCGATCTGGTGGACGAAGCCACCTACACCGCGCTGAGCGAACGTCTGACCCGAATCAACCGGCGTGCGCCGATCCGCGTGGTCGAGCATGGCAACATCGATCTGGCCGAGCTGCTGGATGTGCGCGGCTTCAACCTCAATGCCGATCTCGGTGGCGGCCTGAGTCTGCGCCCGGTGAGCAAAGCACCTTCGATCGATCGCATCTCAAGCCTGGTACTGCGCACCGATCAGCCGCTGGATATCGATCAGCTCAGTGAGTTCATGAATGAACTGTTGGAAGAACATGGCAAGCAATTGCTGCGTTACAAAGGCGTGCTGAACATTGCCGGGGAAGATCGCCGGTTGGTGTTTCAGGGCGTGCTGAAACTCTACGGTTTCGACTGGGACACCGAATGGGGCGAGGGTGAGAAACGCGAGAGTGTGATTGTGTTTATTGCCGATGATTTGCCGGAAGAGAAGATTCGGGCGGGGTTTTCCAAAGTGGTGGCGAGCTGATGGATCTTCAGCGTCAGTGATGACGCTATCGCGAGCAAGCTCGCTCCCACATTGGATCGAGTTGGTGCAGATCCATTGTGGGAGCGAGCTTGCTCGCGAAGGCAATTTAACCGACAACACAATGCCCAAGGGTTGAACTCAGCAAAGCCTGCTCCAGATGATCCAGATGTTGATTCATCAGCAGGCTGGCTCTGCCAACATCCCCACACTCCACCGCCTCAACCAGTGCCAAGTGCTCCTGCCACGCGCAACAGTTGTGCGTAGTGCCGCCAGACCGCGCAATGGCCAGTGACGTCAGCGGCACCAGACTGCCAAGAAAATGCGCCAGCGGTGCATTCCCCGCCATCCGCGCCAATTGCAGATGAAACTCTCCGGACAAGCGAATCGCCGCGCCCCGCCGGTTCTGCTCCACCGCCTGGCGTTCACGCTCGATCAGCGCTCGTAGACGTTTCAAACCGTCAGCCTGTGGGCGCTGACATGCCAGGCGCACCAGCGTGTTTTCAGCCAGTCGCCGCGCATGCAACGTCTGTCGATTCTGTTCCGCATCCGGCTCGGCCACCCGCGGCCGATGATGGGTGCGCAATACGATGACGTGTTCGTTGCACAACTGCGTCAGTACCCGCCGAACATCGGCGCGGCTGGCGCCGAACATCTGCTTGAGACTGTCTTCGGTGAAGCGGCTGCTCGGGTCGATGCGCTGCTCCAGAATCGCGTCGAACAGTCGCGGATACAGATCATCCTCCGGCGCGCGCAGGCGGGAGAAGGGCAGGGCGGCTGACATCTGGCGAGGGTGCGACGGCGAGGCAAGGCTGTTCATGGCCGGTCTCCAGTGTGAAATATTTCAGTTGCTCAAGTGGTCGTCCGGAATGTTCATCTCGATGCCCATCCGCTGCGCCTCACGCAGAATGTGCCGGCGCATTTCAGCGCTGGCCTGGGCGCTGTTCTTGCTGCGAATCGCACGGACCACGGCTTCGTTTTCTTCCAGCCGTTCGGCCAGGTGTTCCGGGGAGTTACGCAGCACTTCGGCGCTTTGCTTGAGGGCGTTGCTGGTCTGCTGCACCACACTCTGGAAAATCGGGTTTGAAGTCAGGGTGAACAGCTCTTCATGGAAGGCAACGTAGGCGCTGACTCCGGCTTCGCTGTCGCCGGCTTCAAGGGCTTCGCGCATGTCCATCAGCGTCAGGCGCAACTGGCCGACTTCCTTGCTGCTGATCGACTGCGCCACCAGGCCGACAATGAACGGTTCGAGGGTGTAGCGCAGTTGCAGCACGTCTTCGAGACTGGCGCCGGCCACCGCGCTGTCGTGGCTCTGGCTGTCGCTGAGTTGCGCGTCGAGCACCACCACACCTTTGCCCGGCATTGAGCGGACGAGGCCAAGGGTTTCCAGGACGATCACCGCTTCGCGCAGGCTTGGGCGGCTGATACCCAACTGTTCGGCCAGTTCGCGCTGGCCCGGCAACATGTCGCCGGAGCGCCACTGACCACGGGCCAGTGCGGCGCGGAGTTTTTCTACGACTGAGTTGACGACGGTGGATGTGGTAATCACTTGTCTTGCTCCATATGCCTGTGAGGGCGGCCGCAGACGACCAACAAATGATCGACGCCTGCGGCAGCTCCCACAGGGTTGAAATCAGAACTCCTGCTGGTGCGCCGGAGTTGCTGTTTTACGCGGTTGAAAGGTGTAGCCCTGCTGACCGCTGAGTACTTTATTGGCTCGCTGCACATCGATGTCCTTTTCCCAACGGGCAATGGCCACGGTGGCGACGCAATTGCCGATCAGGTTGGTCAGCGCGCGGCCGATGCCCATGAACCAGTCCACCGCCAGCACCAACACCAGGCCGACCACCGGAATCGCCGGGATTGCCGTCAGCGTCGCCGCGAGAATCACCAAGGCCGAACCGGGAATACCGTGAGCGCCTTTGGAGGTAATTAGCGACACCAGCAGAATCGTCAGCAAATCAGTCATGGCCAAAGGCGTGCCGGTGGCGTTGGCGATGAAGACGATGGCCAGCGTCAGGTAGATCGAGAAACCGTCGAGGTTGAACGAATAGCCGGTGGGAATCACCAGCCCGACGGTCGAGCTGCCGATGCCCAGGTGTTCAAGTTTGCGCATGATCTGTGGCAACACGGCATCCGAGGATGCAGTGCCCATGACGATCAGCAGTTCTTCGCGCAGGTACTTGAGCAGCGGCCACATCCGCAGGCCGGACGCACGCATCACCAGGCCCAGAATCACGCTGACGAACGCGATGCAGGTCAGGTAGAACAAGCCGACCAGGCTGCCCAGATGTTGCAGGGAATCGATGCCGTATTTGCTGGTGGTGAAGGCGATGGCGCCGAACACGCCGATCGGCGCCAGACGCACGATCATGCCCATGATCCGGAAGATCACATGGCTCAGTTCGTTGATCAGTCGCGAGATGCCGGAGGCCGCTTCGCCGACCAGATTCAAAGCGCTGCCGAACAGTACCGAGAACAGCAGCACTTGCAGAATGTTGTTCTCGGCAAAGGCGCCGATCACTGATGTCGGGATCAGGTCCATGAGGAACTGCGTGGTGGTGTGCATGTGCTGGCCGCGTTCGGCCAGATCGCCCATGTCAGCCGTGGACAATTGCTCCAGGTGGATATTCGCACCGCTGCCGATGCCGGTGCTGAAGGCGAATATCAGACCGATCACCAGCGCGATGGTGGTCAGCACTTCAAAGTAGATAACCGACTTGAGGCCAATCCGGCCGACCTTCTTCAAGTCGCCCGCGCCACTGATGCCGCTGACCACTACGCAGAACACGATCAGACCGATGAGCATCTTGATCAGTTTGATGAAGCCGTCGCCGAGCGGTTTGAGCTGGGCCGAGTATTCCGGAAGGGTGAGCCCACAGACGATGCCGAGCACCAGTCCGAGAACCACTTGGAGGAAGATTGAACGCGAGCACCATCTGAGCATGGGAGAAATCCTGGTCGGTGTCCTGGCTGCCGAACGCGGGGCGTATCAGATTCAGGACTTAATTATTGTGGTCTTACCGGTATGTCCAGTGCGGGTGCAGTCTAGGCGCTGTTTTTTATCAATCGCAAGTGAAAAATGACGAATTGGCATGACCGGTCTGACCAGTTGTGCGGTGAGTCCCATTCTTGAGCGGTTCAGGCGTTTGAAAATATTTCAGGCGAAAAAAAACCGGCCAATCACTTGGCCGGTTTTTCATGCTGCGGGTTTAGCGTCGCAATTAAGCGCCGTATACCGGCAGTTTCTTGCAGATGGCTTTGACTTTCTCACGAACGGCGTCGATCACCGCTTCATTGTTCAGGTCTGCCAGGATGTCGCAGATCCAGCCGGCCAGCTCTTTGCACTCTGCTTCCTTGAAGCCACGAGTGGTCACAGCCGGTGTACCGAAGCGCAGGCCGGAAGTCACGAACGGCGAGCGTGGATCGTTAGGCACGGAGTTCTTGTTCACGGTGATGAACGCTTTGCCCAGAGCAGCGTCGGCGTCTTTACCGGAGATTTCCTGCTTGATCAGCGACAGCAGGAACAGGTGGTTTTCAGTACCGCCGGACACCACGTCGAAACCGCGCTCGATGAACACGCTGGCCATGGCCTGGGCGTTTTTCACCACTTGTTGCTGGTAAGTCTTGAACTCAGGCTGCAGCGCTTCCTTGAAGCAGATCGCTTTGGCGGCAATCACGTGCTCCAGCGGGCCACCCTGGGCGCCCGGGAATACAGCGGAGTTGAGCTTCTTCTCGATGTCGGCGTTGGCGCGAGCCAGGATCAGGCCGCCACGTGGACCGCGCAGGGTCTTGTGCGTGGTGGTGGTCACGACGTCAGCGAAAGGCACCGGGTTCGGGTAAACGCCCGCGGCCACCAGACCGGCCACGTGAGCCATGTCGACGAACAGGTAAGCACCAACCTTGTCAGCGATTTCGCGGAAACGCGGGAAGTCCAGGATCTGCGAGTAGGCAGAGAAACCGGCCACGATCATTTTCGGCTTGTGTTCAACCGCCAGGCGCTCGACTTCGTCGTAGTCGATCAGGCCGTTGGCGTCGATGCCGTACTGGATCGCGTTGTACAGCTTGCCGGAGGAGGAAACGCTGGCGCCGTGGGTCAGGTGACCACCGTGGGCCAGGCTCATGCCCAGAATGGTGTCACCGGCCGACAGCAGGGCCAGGTACACGGCGCTGTTGGCTTGCGAACCGGCGTGCGGCTGAACGTTGGCGTAGTCGGCACCGAACAGTTCTTTGGCGCGGTCGATGGCCAGTTGCTCAACGATATCGACGTACTCGCAACCACCGTAGTAGCGCTTGCCCGGATAACCTTCGGCGTACTTGTTGGTCAGTACCGAGCCTTGAGCTTCCATCACCGCTGGGCTGGTGTAGTTTTCCGAAGCGATCAGCTCGATGTGCTCTTCCTGGCGCACGGCTTCTTGCTCCATGGCGGCAAAGAGATCGGCGTCGTACTTGGCAATAGTCAAATCACGGCTGAACATGGCGGTCCTCAAGGATCGGGGGCAGAAAAGGGGGGCATTCTAACCCAACCGCTTTTGGATGGCATATGAAACGACATCATGTCGCAGACAAGTGGCGCTCATCACAGATGTGCGGTGCTTTTGCTGGCCCCATCGCTGGCCAGCCAGCTCCCACAGTAACCGGGGTGGCCGCTGGGTTGTGTGATCGACATCAATCCCTGTGGGAGCTGGCTGGCCAGCGATGAGGCCAGGAGCCTCACCCCAAACACTCAGTCAAACATGAAGAGCGCATCATTGCTGAACTGCGCCTCAAACCGTCCCGCCGGCATCGGTCGCCCGAACAGATACCCCTGAACCTCATCGCAGCCATGCTCACGCAGGAAGTCCAGTTGTTCATGGGTTTCCACGCCCTCGGCAATCACCGCCAGATTAAGGCTGTGAGCCATGGCAATGATCGCCCGGGCGATCTGCGCGTCCTGCTCGCCGGACGGCAGGCCATCGACGAAGGTACGGTCGATTTTCAGCACGTCGATCGGGAACTGCTTGAGGTAGTTCAGCGATGAATAACCGGTGCCGAAGTCATCGACCGCGATGCTCAGGCCGAGGTTTTTCAGGCCGGCGAGGATCTGCATCGCCTCGCTGACTTCACGCATCAGAATGCTTTCGGTCAGTTCCAGCTCCAGACAGGCCGGTGGCAGGCCGGTTTCGCGCAGGATCGTAGCGATCCGCGTACCGAGCTGGCCGTCGGAGAACTGCCGCGCCGAGATGTTCACCGACACCTTCGGCACGCGCACACGGTTCTGGTGCCAGGTCTTGAGCTGACGGCACGCCTCGCTGATCACCCAGTCGCCGACATCGACCACCAGCCCGAGCTCTTCCAGCACCGGAATGAAATCACCCGGCGGCACCAGTCCGCGACGCGGATGACGCCAGCGCAGCAGGGCTTCGGCACCGGTCAGACGTTTGCCGTCGCCGCTGAATTGCGGTTGGTAATACAGGACAAATTCGTCTTGTTCCAAAGCATGGCGCAGGTCGCTTTCCAGCTCCAGACGCTCCAGTGCACTGGCGTTCATGTCGGCCTGATAGAACTGGAAGTTGTTTTTGCCGCGCTCCTTGGCGTGATACATCGCGGTGTCGGCGTTCTTCATCAACTGGCTCAGTTCGTTACCGTCCTGCGGGCTGAGGGCGATGCCGATACTGGCGGTGACAAAGAACTCACGACCTTCGAGCACGAACGGTCGCACCAGACTGGCGAGAATCTGCTCGGCGACATGAATCGCCCGGTTCAGCGCCAGTTCGCGGTTGGAACGATGTTGCAGCAGCAAGGTGAATTCATCGCCGCCCATGCGCGCCACGGTGTCGTCATTGTCGACGCAGGCCAGCAGGCGTGTGGCCATGTCTTTCAACATGCGGTCACCGGCCGCGTGGCCGAGGGAGTCGTTGATCGGTTTGAAACGGTCGAGGTCGAGGAACATCAGCACCACCCACGACTTCTGCCGCTCGGCCGATTGCAGCGCGGTATGCAGACGATCCTGGAACAGCGTGCGGTTCGGCAGATGGGTCAGGGCGTCGTAGTAGGCGAGACGGTGAATCCGCTGTTCGCTGGCCTTGCGCTCGCTAATGTCACTGAAGAAGCACACGTAACTGGCCAGATCGCCCTCGTCATCGAGCACCGCGGTGATGCCGACCCACGCCGGGTAATGCTCGCCGTTACGGCGCTTGAGCCAGACCTCGCCTTCCCACGTGCTGTGCTGGTGCAATTGCTTGAGCACGTAACGCAGGTGTGCGTCCTGTTGTTCGTCGACGGTGAGCATGTTCGGCAACTGGTCGAGAACTTCGGCCACCGCGTAACCGCTGACCCGGCTGAAGGCTTCGTTGGCCTGGACGATGTAACCGGCCGGGTCGGTGATCAGGATCGCCGAAGTCGAATGTTCGAAAACCGTGGCGGCCATGCGCAGGTCTTTTTCGGCGCGGCGCTGCTGGCTGATGTCGCGTCCCACGCCAAGTACGCCTTCGAACGCACCGTGTTCGTCCCACACCAGCACCAGGCGCAACTCGATCGGGATCTTGCGGCCGTCGGCGCGCAGGCAGTCAAACAGGAACAGCTGGGTCTGGACCTGGTTGCGCAACAGCGCCAGTTGCTCGGGGTTGTCCAAAGCCTTGCTGACCCGATCCATCAGGGCGTGGATGCCATTCAGTTGCTGCGGGTTGGCGATGGTCGATTGCCAGCCGTTCTGAAAAATCCACTCGACGTCATATCCCAGTACCGCTTGCACCGAAGGGCTGACGTAGTTCAGCGACAGCTTGCTGTCGGTGGAGAAGATCACGTCGCTGATGCTTTCGGCGAGCATGCGATAGCGCTGCTCGCTGTCGCGCAGGGATTCGCTGGCCTCGATCTGCTCGGTGATGTCCTTGGCCACGCCGATGATCCGTGTCACCTGATCGTGCTTGTCGCGGGCCAGTGCCTGTTCACGGATATCGAAGCGCCGCCATTCGCCGTCGCGATGGCGGAAGCGCAACTGACATTGCAGCAACTGGCTGTAACCGGCGTGGCGCTGCATCTGGCGAGAGCGATGGTAATAGTCGGCATCTTCGGGGTGCAGCAGGATTTCCCAGAAGTACTCGCCCATCTGATGCAGTTCGCTGCGGTTGTAACCGAGTGTCTGGCCGAGGTGGTGGTTGCTGAAAATCATCCGCTGGCTGATCACGTCCTGCACGTACAGGTGATCCGGCACGGTACGCACCACGTCGGACCAGAAACCTTCGCGTTCCAGCAGTGACAGTTCGATCAGTTTGCGGCTAGTGATGTCGTTGATGCTGAGGATCACGGCTTTGTAGTCATGCTGCTCGCTCGGCAGGCGCAGCACCATCCACAGATGCTGGTCGCGACCCTTGATGTCGGGCAGTTTGATTTCCAGTTCCAGCTGCTTTTGCTGCTGCAGCACGGCATCCAGGATCTGATGGCCGATCGCGCAGTGACGGTGCGGATGGCCGTCGATCAACAGTTGCCAGGCGTCGTCACAGGAGTTGACGTTGAGCAGTTGCAGCGCCACCTGATTGACCTCGGTGACGCGCAGTTCCTGGAGCAATTCCTGACGCTGTTGCGGCTGATCGAGCCAGGCCTTGAGCTGGTCGCTGGTCTGGATCTGCACCTTGTCGAAAAATTGCCTGAGACCGGACAGGTCGAGCACGCAGAGGGCCACGCCGGTGCCCTCGAAAATGTCTTGATAACGGCGGCGCCCCTCATGCAGTTGGCGCTGACGGCGGCGCATGTTCAGCAGCGCAATCACCGGCAGCATCGAGAAGGCCAGGCCCAGCAGGCATTTGCCGATGAACGCGGGCAGCAATTCTTCAAGCACACGTTGACGGTCGAACAGGCCGCGCAACTGCCAGTCGCTGCTGCTCAGCGGCACAGTGAGCACGGTGTTGGCCAGATCATCCGGGCTCAGCACGCCGGGCTTGGCCGCCGACGGTGCCTCATCGCGGCTGATGATCTGATGGTTGAGACGGTTTTCCACCAGCCACAGTGGACGCAGGCCGGTTTCACTTTGTTTGGTCAGCGAGTCGAAGAAGCTCGGCGCCAGGCGCAAGACCCAGTAGCCGCGTGAGTTGCCGCTGGCCTGGTGCAGCAGCAAATGCACCAGAGATCCGTCGTCCGCGTTGCTGAAGTAATGCGCCTGGGAGCGGCTTCGGCGCACCAGTTCAGTCAGGTAGTTGGCGTCGGAACTGTCCGCTGCGCTGTCACTGATGATTCTGCCGGAAGGACTGAGCAGCGCCATGCTGCGCAGACCGGGCAACGATTGCTGGAGCTTGCGCAGCAACGCCTGCGTTTCGTCGGCTGACTGCGGCTGTTCGACGATCGGTAGCAGATTGAGCGCGATTTGCGCGTTCAGCGCCATGTTCAGGCTAACCTGCGAGGCGAGATCGGCGGTGTAATCGATGGTGTACTGGCGCTGGTTTTTCTGGGTTTCGCGCAATTGGTCGAGCAATTGCCAGAACAGCAATGCCAACAGCAAAAGCACGAGTGTCGCCAGCGCACCCTTTAATGTTCCGCGCAGGGGCGAGCCTGGCGCCGGTTGGGTGCTGCTCACAGAGGCTGGCGGAGTGACATTGGACAAGCTGTAATCCTGCGGTCTGGCTGGACTGGCGCGACGTGCACTATAAGCCGGACGCCCAGAGGGGGGCTAGCATGCCTCGAGTCGTGGCGAAGTGCCAGCCCCTAGCGGGTGGACTGCCTTCTATCATTAAGGTAGCTTTGCCGGTTACGCGGGAGCGTTCCAGCTCCTACAATCAGACTTTTTCTGCGCGCACGCATTGATGACTATCAAATGAACGACGCGCATCGGTCTGGCCGGGCATCGCCTGCGCTCCAATCATTCATCTGTCACTGACCCAAGGTTCTCCATGGCTCAATACGTCTTCACCATGCATCGGCTGGGCAAAGTTGTTCCGCCGAAGCGGGAAATCCTCAAAAACATTTCGCTGTCCTTCTTCCCCGGCGCCAAGATCGGCGTGCTCGGCCTCAACGGTTCGGGTAAGTCCACGCTGCTGAAAATCATGGCCGGCGTCGACACCGAGTTCGAAGGCGAAGCCCGTCCGATGCCGGACCTGAACATCGGTTATCTGCCGCAAGAGCCGCAACTTGATCCGACCAAGACCGTGCGTGAAGTGGTCGAGGAAGCGGTCAGCGTGATCAAGAACGCCCAGGCCCGCCTGGACGAGGTCTACGCGGCTTACGCTGAAGAAGATGCCGACTTCGACAAACTGGCTGCCGAACAGGCCAAGCTCGAAGCGATCCTGCAAGCCAGCGACGGCCATAACCTGGACCGTCAACTGGAAGTCGCCGCCGACGCGCTGCGTCTGCCGGCCTGGGACGCCAAGGTCGAATTCCTCTCCGGTGGTGAAAAACGTCGTGTGGCCCTGTGCCGTCTGCTGCTGTCCGCTCCGGACATGCTGCTGCTCGACGAACCGACCAACCACCTGGACGCTGACTCCGTGGCGTGGCTGGAGCACTTCCTGCACGACTTCCCGGGTACCGTGGTTGCGATCACGCACGACCGTTACTTCCTGGACAACGTTGCTGGCTGGATTCTGGAACTCGACCGCGGCGCGGGCATTCCTTACGAAGGCAACTATTCGGGTTGGCTTGAAGCCAAGTCCGATCGTCTGGCTGCCGAATCCAAGCAGCAGTCGGCTCACGAAAAAGCCATGAAAGAAGAACTGGAGTGGGTGCGCAAAGGCGCCAAGGCCCGCCAGTCGAAATCCAAGGCTCGTCTGCAACGCTTCGAAGAAATGCAATCGCAGGAATTCCAGAAGCGTTCGGAAACCAACGAAATCTACATCCCGGCCGGTCCGCGTCTGGGCGACAAGGTCATCGAATTCAAGAACGTTTCCAAGGGTTACGGCGATCGCGTGTTGATCGACAACCTGTCGTTCTCGATGCCGAAGGGCGCCATTGTCGGCGTAATCGGCGGTAACGGTGCCGGTAAATCGACCCTGTTCCGTATGCTGATGGGCAAGGAAACACCGGATTCGGGCAGCATCGAAGTCGGCGAAACCGTGCAACTGGCGTGCGTCGACCAGAGCCGCGAAGACCTCGATGGCAGCAAAACCGTGTTCCAGCAGATCTCCGACGGTTCTGACCAGATCCGCATCGGCAACTACGAAATCCCGTCGCGTACCTACGTCGGTCGCTTCAACTTCAAGGGTGGCGATCAGCAGAAGTTCGTCAAGGACCTGTCCGGTGGTGAGCGCGGTCGCCTGCACCTGGCGCTGACTCTGAAAGAGGGCGGCAACGTCCTGCTGCTCGACGAACCGTCCAACGACCTCGACGTTGAAACCCTGCGTTCGCTTGAAGAGGCCCTGCTGGACTTCCCGGGCGCCGCGATTGTGATCTCTCACGATCGGTGGTTCCTTGACCGCGTCGCGACCCACATCCTGGCGTACGAAGACGACTCGCAAGCGATCTTCTTCGAAGGTAACTACACCGAGTACGAAGCCGACCGCAAAAAGCGCCTCGGCGAAGCAGCGGCCCAGCCACACCGGGTACGCCACAAAAAACTGGCCTGATTCGGGTTGGTTGCATGAAAAAGCGGAGCCTTCGGGCTCCGTTTTTTTTGCCTTTTTGTAAAGTGAGACCGAGTCGCGGCTTTCGCGAGCAAGCTCGCTCCCACAGAGGACTGCGTTTCAAATGTGGAAGCGAGCTTGCTCGCGAAGGCGGTGTAACTGTTGGTGCGTCACTTGGATTATGCCTCCCCAGTCGGGTGCAGAAACGGTTCAAAAACGCGTTGATTTATATCCTGTGCACCATTTAATTTCATATCTGCGACATCTTGCGCTGTTCCTGTGCGCATTTCGTTTGCTACAGTCCGGCTCAATCTCTTCCAACGATAATAAATTTGCCGAGACTTTTTCCATGATCGAATCCGTCGAATCCTTCCTCGCACGCCTGAAACAACGCGACCCGGATCAACCCGAATTCCACCAGGCTGTCGAAGAAGTCCTGCGCAGTCTGTGGCCGTTTCTTGAGGCCAATCCGCGTTACCTCACCTCGGGGATTCTGGAGCGCATCTGTGAGCCGGAGCGCGCGGTGGTGTTTCGCGTGTCGTGGGTCGACGATCAGGGCAAGGTCCAGGTCAATCGCGGTTTCCGTATCCAGATGAACAGCGCCATCGGCCCCTACAAGGGCGGCTTGCGTTTTCATCCATCGGTGAACATGGGCGTGCTGAAGTTTCTCGCCTTCGAGCAGACTTTCAAAAACTCGCTCACCTCGTTGCCAATGGGCGGCGGCAAGGGCGGCTCGGACTTCGATCCGAAGGGCAAGAGCGACGCCGAAGTCATGCGGTTCTGCCAGGCGTTCATGAGCGAGTTGTATCGCCATATCGGCGCTGATGTTGACGTGCCGGCCGGTGACATCGGCGTCGGCGCGCGGGAGATCGGTTTCCTGTTCGGTCAGTACAAGCGCCTGAGCAACCAGTTCACCAGCGTGCTGACCGGTAAGGGCATGACGTACGGCGGCAGCTTGATTCGCCCGGAGGCCACCGGTTTTGGCTGCGTGTATTTCGCTGAAGAGATGCTCAAGCGTCGCGAGCAGACCGTTGAAGGCAAACGCGTGGCGATCTCCGGTTCCGGCAACGTTGCGCAATACGCCGCGCGCAAGGTCATGGATCTGGGCGGCAAGGTGATTTCCCTGTCCGACTCCGAAGGCACGTTGTATTGCGAAGCCGGGTTGAGCGAAGAACAGTGGCTGGCGCTGCTGGAACTGAAAAACGTCAAGCGCGGACGGATCAGCGAATTGGCGGCAGCCTACAACCTGGAGTTCCGCGCCGGTCAGTTGCCTTGGTCGCTGGCCTGCGACATAGCGCTACCGTGCGCCACGCAAAACGAGCTCGACGCCGAATCCGCCCGCGTGCTGCTGCGCAACGGCTGCGTGTGTGTGGCCGAAGGCGCGAACATGCCGACCACGCTGGAGGCTGTGGATATCTTTATCGAGGCGGGGATTCTGTTCGCGCCGGGCAAGGCATCCAATGCGGGCGGCGTGGCCGTCAGCGGTCTGGAAATGTCGCAGAACGCCATGCGCCTGTTGTGGACGGCGGGCGAGGTGGACAGCAAGTTGCACGCGATCATGCAGTCGATCCACCACGCCTGTGTGCATTACGGCGAAGAGAACGGGCGAATCAACTACGTCAAAGGCGCGAACATCGCCGGCTTCGTCAAAGTCGCCGACGCGATGCTCGCTCAGGGTGTGGTCTGATTCGGCTCGATGCGAATCACTTCAATCATTTGATCGCCGGCGGGGCGCTGCCATAGCACCTCGTCGTTGAGCCGGGCGCCAAGAAGGGCCCGGCCCAGCGGGGAGCCCCAGTTGATCAGGCCTTTGGCGGCGTCGGCCTGATCTTCACCGACCAGTTGCACGCGGCGTTCGGTGTCGTGTTCGTCGGCGTAGGTCACCCAACTGCCGATTTGCACTGTGTCTGTAGACGTCGCGGCGACGGCGACTTGTGCGCTGCCGAGGCGCTGAGTGAAGTAACGCAAATCCCGTTCGAGATCGGCCTGGCGTTGTTTGTCGGCCTGTTCACCTTTTGCGGTTTGCTCGGCGTGCGAGGCTTGCAGCTCGGCGACTTTCTCCTGCAACTGTTGCAGACCTTGCTGAGTGACGTAATTGGGCTGCGCGCTGACCTGCCGTTCGACTGGCTGATCGGCTTGCGCGGCGGCGTTGTCTTCGTTGACGAAAGCACGGCTCATGGTGTCCTCCCCGTTAATGGGTTGGGCCATGCTCGCAGGGATTTGGTTTCATCGGATGTCTGCAAACGACCTATTGCGAGCGATAGGCCCGCGCGGCGCCCTGATCCTTCTGCTGCTGCCAGGCGCGCTCGCGCTCGTCCCAGTGCTCGTTGCGATAGTCGTTGCGATCCTTGTTTTCCAGCATCGCCTGGCACTGGCGGAAACCGTCGGTCCAGCCCTCGGCGTATTGCTTGTCCTTGAGATAGCGCGGCACATTCTTGCGAAACTCGCCGCTGATCGATCCGGCGGCTTGTCGGCCGCTGACGCAACCGTCATCAAACCCGTCGGCGAAGGCCGGTGGATAACCCTTGGCGATCAAATCCTCATGAGTGGTCTGGCAACCGCTCAGCAATAGCAAAACACCCAGCGAAACCACACACCGCCACATCGCACTCTCCGAGCCGTCACACGGCTTATGGGGTGAGTCTAGAAGGGGATTCGTTGGGTGTTGGTGAAAGGTGTGTGAGTAATTCGTTAACCAGTGGAGATTCCTTTGGGGGCGGGCTTGCCCGCGATGAGGCCATCACATTCAACATCTCTGTTGGCTGAGAGCCCGCTATCGCGGGCAAGCCCGCTCCCGCAGTTTCAGTAGTGATACCACTTCACCTCAAGCATCACTTCAGTCTCAGGTGTTGCCACATGACTGAACTCACGCTGCGCACTCAGGCGCAGGCCGAGATTGCGTGACAACTCCCACTGCTGATTCAGGCTCAGGCTGCGGCGCACCTCGCCATTGAAGAAATAATCACCCTTGGCTTCGAGGCTGAGATTGCCCAGCGGGTTTTTCCACAGCACGCCGGTATTGAAACCGCCGGCGGGGGAAACGAACTCGGCGAAGTCATTGTTGTGTTCAACGCGCACCGTGCCGAGGGCAAAACCGAGCACGTCTTCACCCAATTGCCACGTACCGCCACCGCCGCCATTGACGTGGCTGACCAGGGTTTCGTCATCATGCTTGCCCGGTACGCGTTCAAGACCACCCGTGACTTGCCACGACAGCGGCTGCAGCAACTCGTTACGTGGCGTCAGTGAGCGAATGGTCGCCAGATCCAGTTGCTGGAACTGCCAGTGATTGCCTTCGTACTGGCGCAGCTTCATCTGCAGGATTTCGATTTGCGCGCCGAGCGGGAAACTTTCGGCGTTGTCGTTGAGGTCGTGATACGCCATGCGCAAGCCGTACTCGGCGAACGCACGGTCGCCGCGAGTACCGAGGCCGGCCTGCCAGGTGCGCGACTCGTGGCCATCCTCCGGCAGACCGGGACGAGGAATTTCCAGCTCCGGTGCCGGGTTCTTGTTAATCGCCCGCAGCAGTTCAAAGCTGCGCTGAGCCCGTTGTGGATCACGTTCCTGACCGTTGGCGCGGTAGCGCTCCAGCCGATACGCGGCGTCGATGATCAGCGCTTGCCGGGCGCGGGGCAGGGCCTTGAAAGTCGGCTCTTGCAACACCTGTTGATCGGCGCTGACTTTCAGCACCCATTGCTGTTCTTCGTCAGTCAACGGTTCGGCGCGGCTGAGCAATTCACGTTCACGGGACGGGCGGTATTCGATGCTTTCCACCAGACCCGCTTCTTTTACGGCTTTGACCGTGTCGGTGGGGATGGCGGTCAGCGGGAATTGTTCGGTCAGGCGCAGACTCGGCCGGGCCACTTGCAGCAGTTCGAGCAGACGGTAGGAGCAGTTTTCGTCGAAGAAGAAATAGTCGAACTGGATCTGCTTCAACTCCCACACATGCTCGACCATGCGCGCGGTTTCTTCTTGCGTCAGATTGAGCCGGTACTCCCACAGATCGCGGTTTTCCAGGCTGCGGTATTCGGAGAGTTTTTCTTGATATGGCACCAGCGCAAACAACCCTGGATAGCCGCCCATCAAACCTTTCCAGGCGTAAAGAATGCTGTTGTCCGAACCTTCGATGTAGGCGCCGAAGTTGATCGCGTAACTGAGCAGCGAGGTCTTGTCGCTTTGCACGTCAGCCTGATCGATACGCAGCAGCGTGTGGCCGAACATTGACGACGGGCTGTTGAGATACGCCGCCGGGAAGATCATCACCGCGCTGTGCGGCGAGACGTCCTTGAACCACTTTTTGTATTCGGCACACGCCGGCATCGGCAGGTCGGTCAGGTTGAGCTGGGTTTTCAACCAACGGGTGCGGGCCGGATAGACGCATTGCGCGTGCTGCTCACCGAGGCTGGCCGGGGCGTACAGCGCCTGCACGGTGGCAGCCAGCTCACGGTCGGGGTGTTCATTGCCATCGGGCGCGAGAAAGAATTTCTTGTCGCTGACATAGCTGCGCCAGCCGCCAAGCTTGGCGGTTTCGTAATGACCGAGGGAAATCCAGAAGCGGTCATTGGCCAGTTGCTGCAAACGTTGAGGATCGATGTTTGGCGCGGCGGACAGCGGGGCGCAGACACAGAGCGCCAGCCAGGCAAGGCGTTTGAGCATAGTCGGCAACTTAAACAGGAAAAAAACAAAAGCCCAAGGAGGGACGGGCCGAAAAAATAAAAACCCGCTCCCCGAAGGAAGCGGGCAGGGTCGAGCTTAAGCCTGCGTTGCGTACTTGGCCAGACGTGCGTCTGATTTCAGTACGGACAGGGTGTTGGTATGCACGTCTTCAGCGGTCACGTCAGCCTTGCTGAAGATCTGCTGGAAGTGCTCGTGAGTCACAGCAGCGAAGTGCGCACGGTCTTCCGGCGCCACGCCCAGTACCACGGCGTAGGTCGTCAGCGCTTCGCCGTTGCCCTTGGCCATGTCTTCAGACAGCTCGTTCATCATGCCATTCATGGCAAACCAGGATTTGCCGCCATAGGTCAGCGACGCGTTGGTCGAGCAACCGTTGGTGCCGGAGGTCATACCAAACGTGGCGTTACCGGAAGTGCCGTTGGTGGTGGATGCCAGGAAGTGAGCCGGGGTGCCACGCTGACCTTCGAACAGCATGTTGCCCCAACCGCAATCCGGGCCGCCTGGAGCTTGCGCCATTGCGTTGATGGATACAGCGGTGAAGAGAGTACCGAGAAGAATCCGTTTCATAGCTTTGTTCTCTTTATGTGCATACCAATGGACAGGGTTCTGGCGCCTGACGGTGCCAGTGGGCCGGTATTAGTTCCAGCCGCGCAGTTTGGAGTTTAGGCACGTTCCTGGGGTTCCGTGAGTTTTTGCAAAATATTTGGAATAAACCCCGGTTTCAAGGGGGCGGGTCACGGGCCGGGCGTTTGTCTATGCTTTGTCACATGGCGCGCCTTGCCAGTGGGGTACGGGCAGCGCCAGAATGCCGCTATCTGCCCCGCCTGATTGTTAAGGAAGCCCGATGCCTGATCCTGTTGCTGCCAGCTTGCGTCTAGCGCCCGAAGCGCTGACCCGTCCGTTTTCCGCTGAACAGTTCAGCTTCACTACCACCAATGATCTGGAGCCCTTTCGCGGTGTGCTCGGCCAGGAACGTGCGGTCGAAGCCTTGCAGTTCGGTGTGGCCATGCCACGCCCCGGTTACAACGTCTTTGTCATGGGCGAGCCCGGTACCGGTCGCTTTTCGTTCGTCAAACGCTACCTCAAAGCCGAAGGCAAGCGCCTGCAGACCCCGGCGGACTGGGTCTATGTGAATAATTTCGATGAACCGCGCGAACCGCGGGCACTGGAGCTGCCATCGGGCACGGCCGGCGCGTTCATCGGTGACATCAACGGCTTGATCGACAACCTGCTGGCGACTTTTCCGGCGGTCTTCGAACACCCGTCCTACCAGCAAAAGAAAAGCGCCATCGACCGCGCCTTCAACCAGCGCTACGACAAGGCCCTCGACATCATCGAACGTCTGGCCCTGGAAAAAGACGTTGCCCTGTATCGCGACAGCAGCAACATCGCCTTCACACCGATGCTCGACGGCAAGGCCCTGGATGAAGCTGAGTTCGCCCAGTTGCCGGAAGCCGATCGCGAGCGTTTTCACGAAGACATTTCCGGTCTCGAAGAACGCCTGAACGAAGAACTCGCCAGCCTGCCGCAATGGAAGCGCGAGTCGAACAATCAGCTGCGTTCGCTCAATGAAGAAACCATTACCCTGGCCTTGCAGCCATTGCTGGCGCCGTTGTCCGAGAAGTACGCGGAGAACGCAGCGGTCTGCGGTTACCTGCAAGCGATGCAGGTGTACCTGCTGAAAACCGTGGTCGAGCAACTGGTCGACGACAGCAAGACCGACGCCGTCGCCCGCAAGCTGCTGGAAGAGCAATACGCGCCGAGTCTGGTGGTCGGTCATCCGGTCAGCGGTGGCGCCCCCGTGGTTTTCGAGCCGCACCCGACCTACGAAAACCTGTTCGGTCGCATCGAGTACACCACTGATCAAGGCGCGCTTTACACCACCTACCGGCAGTTGCGTCCGGGTGCCTTGCACCGCGCCAACGGTGGTTTCCTGATTCTTGAAGCGGAAAAAATGCTCAGCGAGCCGTTCGTGTGGGATGCGCTCAAACGCGCCCTGCAATCGCGCAAGCTGAAAATGGAGTCACCGCTGGGCGAGATGGGCCGCTTCGCCACCGTGACCCTCAACCCGCAGCACATCCCGTTGCAGGTCAAAGTCATCATCATCGGCGCGCGGTCGTTGTATTACACGTTGCAGGACCTTGATCCGGACTTCCAGGAGATGTTCCGCGTTCTGGTCGATTTCGACGAAGACATCCCGATGGTCGACGAGAGCCTGGAGCAATTTGCCCAGCTGCTGAAAACCCGTACTTCGGAAGAAGGCATGGCGCCGCTGACGGCCGATGCGGTCGCGCGTCTGGCAACTTACAGCGCACGTCTGGCCGAACACCAGGGACGGTTGTCGGCGCGCATCGGTGATCTGTTCCAACTGGTCAGCGAGGCTGATTTCATCCGGCATCTGGCCGGTGACGAAATGACCGATGCCGGTCACATCGAGCGCGCCCTGAAAGCCAAGGCCACCCGCACCGGGCGTGTGTCGGCGCGGATTCTCGATGACATGCTTGCCGGGATCATCCTGATCGACACCGATGGCGCGGCGGTCGGCAAGTGCAACGGGCTGACCGTGCTGGAAGTCGGTGACTCGGCGTTCGGTGTGCCGGCGCGGATTTCCGCCACGGTGTACCCGGGCGGCAGCGGTATCGTCGACATCGAGCGTGAGGTCAACCTTGGCCAGCCGATCCACTCCAAAGGCGTGATGATCCTCACCGGGTATCTGGGCAGCCGTTATGCCCAGGAATTCCCGCTGGCGATTTCCGCGAGCATCGCGCTGGAGCAATCCTATGGTTACGTCGACGGCGACAGTGCGTCGCTGGGCGAGGCGTGCACGCTGATTTCGGCGTTGTCGAAAACCCCGCTCAAGCAATGCTTCGCGATCACCGGTTCGATCAACCAGTTCGGTGAAGTGCAGGCGGTGGGCGGGGTCAACGAGAAGATCGAAGGCTTCTTCCGCCTCTGCGAAGCACGCGGCCTGACCGGCGAGCAGGGCGCGATCATTCCGCAGGCCAACGTCGCTACATTGATGCTCGATGAGAAAGTGCTGGCGGCTGTGCGCGCGGGGCAATTCCACGTGTACGCGGTGCGTCAGGCCGACGAAGCGCTGAGCCTGCTGGTCGGCGAGCCGGCCGGTGAGCCGAATGCCGAGGGTGAATTCCCGGAGGGCAGCATCAATGCGCGAGTCGTGGAACGCCTGCGCGATATTGCCGAGATGATCAGCGAAGACGACCTCAAGGAAGCCGAGAAGGAATTGGCGCAGGAGGCATTGGTAGAAGCCAAACCTGCTTAAAGCCTCTGTGGGAGCGAGCTTGCTCGCGAAGGTGTCAGCTCAGTCGAAAGGTTTGTAGTCTGATGCATCACTTTCGCGAGCAAGCTCGCTCCCACATTGTTTTCTGCACATTGGCATTTGCGCTGATCTTCGTGATAAGTGCCATCACTCTGACGCCAATATTCACACAATGACCATTCGGCGCATTCTGGTTTCATATGGCTTGCGCGGCGGACTTTTCTTCTATTCTCAGCTCAAGGATATCGACAGTATCACTGGATCGAGCCAGTCCTCCCGAGAGGGCTGAATACCGGCTTCACCGAGGGTCGCCGCCATGTCGCGCAACCTCTGCCTCACCCGTCAATGCCTGGGTCTCGTGACCCGTATCGAATGTGCCATCAAACCGTTGGCCGGCGATAACGGCATGTGGACGCTGCTCTTCGCTGCCGGCATGGCCGGCGAACAACCTTCCGCCATCAAAGCCCAGGGACCGTTCCACGGCCCGATTGCCGCCGAGTCGATTCTCGACACCATCGTTGAGAGTTTGACGCTGCACGGCTATGAACTGGCCGACGACCCGCAGATCTGGAGCCTGCACCTGCAAGCCCAGCTTCGGCAGATCAACGGTGGGCGTGGCCGTAGCCTCAACGGCTAGGGCGCGGTGTCAGGCATCTGCGCCTTGTCGAGCTTGACCTCAAAACCGTATTGCACGGTGGCGAGGTGGGTTCGCTGATAGGTTTCCACGTGGGCAGGACGGCCATAGAAGTAGTGCACGCCAAACAGCGCCGGGCCTTCTGCGCTCGCATCGTGGCTGACCGAGAGAATCTGCTTGAGGTATTTGCCGCTGTCGTCCTTGACGAAGAATCGCCATTCATCGGCAGGGAATAGCTTCATGTCGACCACCAGCGTGTTGTTCCTGATCTCCAGACCTTTGGGTAACGACTTGGCGTCGTAGGTTTTTTTCTCGACCGAGGCGAGAAACAGCGGCATTGAGCCGACGGCAATCGCCGGCGTATCCGGGAACAGGTTCAAATCGTAGGTGATCGTCGCTTGCAGTGGATCGACCTGATAAGCCTCGGGCGGTAGCTCGATCGGTTCATCGAGTTTGCCGCTGCGCTTTTCGGTGAAGAACGTCACCGGGCTGACCCCAGGGTTGAAGTCGTCCCCGAGCAGTTCGTCGTTGAAGGTGCGGCGGTGAGAAAACTCGATGCGCGCAGCGCTCGAGTCCTCCACCGATTGTTGAATACGCACGCCGGCCTTCAACTGATCCTCGGTCAGGCTCGCGCCTTTGAGCCAGTTCGCGGCCAGATCGTCATACACCACAATCGGCAAGTCCAATGGCTGGACAGTTTTTTCCACGGTGTGCGGGTTGAACGTGCGGATCGGCAGATCCAGCGCTTTGCGTGTCACGGTTGCCGAGGAAAAATCCAGCAGGCTGACTTCCAGCGTCTCGATTGGGCCATTGAAGTAGACCTTGTTGTAGCGGCGCGGGTGTTGTTGCTCGAACGCCAGTTGGTCGGCACTGAGCTGCTGTTCCAGCGCGTCGCTCCAGTTTTTTTGCTGTTGCAGGTGCGTCAGTTGCTTTTGGTAAAAGTTAACCTGCTCCGGACTTTCGTTGATCGAACCGGCACGCACCAGGTATTGACCAGTGCCATCGCGCGCCTGAACGATCAGCGGATTGAGCTGGGCGTCAGCGACTTCCGGGGCCAGCGGCAGGTTGTTGCTGAATTCGACTTCGGCGTAGTTCTTTTCAAGCTTGAGCAGTTTGACGCTGAGATTGTCGTTGGTGCGGGTCTGACCGACATCTTTCTGCGTCAGGTCGAAACTGTACAAGCGGCGCGGCGCAATGACTTCGACCTGGCCTTGCAGGCTCACCGGTTGCGGCAAGGTCTTTTTGTCCACCCCAAGACCCTCGATGAACGGGTAGGTCACGGTCAGGTCATCGGGATTGGTAACGTTGGAGCTGGACGGGCTGAGCTGAATGCCCGGATCGGTTTCCGACCATTCCGGCTGATAAGCAATGACGCGCTTGTTGCTCAACGTTACTGAATGCCATTCCACGCCATGCGGGAACAGGAAACCACCGGGGATATTCAGGTTGAAAGGAAAAACCGGTTGCAGGTCGGTGAGGTAATCGGAGCTGGCATCTTTGTGCAGCACGAACAGACCCTTGATAAACGTATCAACCAGCGCTTGCGGGGTAGGGTAGTGCTTGAGCACGCCGAGGGCGTCTTCGCCGTATTCGGTTTGTGCCGGATTGCTGTCGAGCTTGAACTGTGCGCGTTCGAGCAACAGCAGCGAACCGCCGAGTTCGGTGACGGCGTTCTTGAGCTTCGGATCGGTGATGGCGTCCAGTGACTGTTCGAATTTTGCGGTTTTTTCTTCAAGGCTGACCGTGCGCTTGTCGTCACCTTGCGAGCAACCGCCAAGGAGCAGGGTGAAGCAAATTCCGGCAATCGTTATCGGCAATCGCACATCCATTTCCACTTTTCCTGTCCGCTTTCGCTGGGCCGTCAATGGTTTGGACACTAGCAGAAAAAAATGCCGCACACGCGCGCGGGTAGCGGATTTTCAGGCAGTTTCTGGCTGTCACAGGGGGCTGGTATACTCGCCCCCCATTACAACCCCCCTTGTGTGAGATTCAATGGAACGCTTTATCGAAAATGCAATGTATGCCACGCGCTGGCTGCTGGCGCCGATCTACATCGGGCTGTCTCTCGGGCTCCTGGCGTTGGCACTGAAATTTTTCCAGGAAGTTTTCCACATCCTCCCCAACGTCTTCTCCATGGCCGAGTCGGATCTGATTCTGGTCCTGCTGTCGCTGATCGACATGGCGCTGGTCGGGGGCCTGCTGGTGATGGTGATGATTTCCGGCTACGAGAACTTCGTCTCGCAACTGGACATCGACGAAGGTAAAGAGAAGCTCAGCTGGCTGGGCACCATGGACTCCTCGTCGCTGAAGATGAAAGTGGCGGCCTCGATCGTGGCGATTTCCTCGATCCACTTGCTGCGCATTTTCATGGACGCCAAGAACGTCGATCCCGAGCACCTGATGTGGTACGTGATCATCCACATGACGTTTGTGATTTCGGCATTTGCCATGGGTTATCTGGATAAGCTTACCAAGCACTGATCATCCCTTGAGTGCTGCCAAACCGCCCGTCTGTTGCGAAACAGACGGGCGGTGTCGTTTGTGGCTTGTGCTTTTTTGCCCGCGGGCATATCCCTGTAGACCTACTGGCTCGCCCTGCGTGAGGTGTGTTCATGAACCTGCAAGAGTTGAACGCGTATGCCATCGCCGGCAAGGTCGATGAGCTGAACCTGATCTCCATGGAAGGTGGCATTTACTTGCTCGAAGCGCGTATGCGTGGCGCGGCGTATCCGCTCAGCAACCCTCAAGGGCAGATGTTGACGCTACGCTCGGTCGAACATGCCCGGGATGTGCTGCATAGCTTCCCGGTATTGCCATTCAACCTCGTACACACCTCGGTACATGATGAAATGTGTGGCCTCGGCGCCAGTGGCGAGGAAAGTCTGAAAGTGCCGCTCGCCTGGCGTTCCGCACTGTAGACCCGGCGCCCCAAACGCCAAGGCATCTGTGCTAGTCTGCTCGCCCTTTTGGTTCCGGGCGCGCCGGGACGCGCTGTGTACGCACGGCACGTCTGTTGGTCGTCCGCACAGCGGAGCAGTGTCATGTCCGAAGTAAATCTGTCCACCGACGAAACTCGCGTCAGCTACGGTATCGGCCGTCAGCTGGGTGACCAGCTGCGCGACAACCCGCCACCGGGTGTCAGCCTTGACGCCATTCTGGCCGGTCTGACCGACGCTTTCACCGGTAAGGAAAGCCGTGTGGGTCAGGAAGAAATGTCCGCCAGCTTCAAAGTGATCCGCGAGATCATGCAAGCCGAAGCGGCTGCCAAGGCTGAAGCTGCAGCAGGCGAAGGCCTGGCATTCCTGGCTGAAAACGCCAAGCGTGACGGCATCACCACTCTGGCTTCCGGCCTGCAATTCGAAGTGCTGACCCAGGGCGAAGGCGCCAAGCCAAGCCGTGAAGATCAAGTGCGTACTCACTACCACGGCACCCTGATCGACGGCACTGTGTTCGACAGCTCCTACGAGCGTGGCCAGCCAGCAGAATTCCCGGTTGGCGGCGTCATCGCCGGCTGGACCGAAGCCCTGCAACTGATGAATGCCGGCAGCAAATGGCGTCTGTACGTGCCGAGCGAACTGGCTTACGGCGCTCAAGGCGTTGGCAGCATCCCGCCGCACAGCGTTCTGGTGTTCGACGTCGAGCTGCTGGACGTTCTGTAAGACCTGGCCTGTCCATGTGACGGGTTAGCAATGTGGGAGCGACCTTGCTCGCGAAAGCGGTATTTCATCCAGCATCTCTGTTGAATGTACTGACGCCTTCGCGAGCAAGCTCGCTCCCACCGTTTTTTCCGTGACTTTCATAGTTCTATCTTGTGATGCAGTTCATTCGTCGGGCGCAAGGCCCGGGCGTAGCAGAACAGGAACAGATTGCGCACCAGCTCCTTGAGCACCAGCGGTTCGCTGGAATTCAGGCTGTTCACATCCAGATCACCCTGATCCTGCAGCTCATGCAGGGCTTCTTCTTCAAGCACCGCACAGACTTCCCCGGTTTCCCGATGCAGGATTCTGAGGTAGGGGTGTGGGCGATCCAGCCAGGCGTCGATCAAATAAGTCATGGTTCTCATCTCCATTGAAAGGGTTTCAATGAGAATAATTCTTATTCATCAAATAGCAAGTGCCTATTGGCGGATTGCAGATTTTTCAGGGTAAAGATTGCGTAAGGTCAAAACGGCTGGCGCTTGGCTATTGCGTGGGTTTGTTGAGGGAACAGGGGAGGGTGAAGCTCCATCCCACGGCGGGCGCGGGATGGATGACAGCAGGTTCAGACTTTTCTGACGAACTCGGATTTGAGCTTCATCGGACCGATGCCGTCGATCTTGCAATCGATGTCGTGGTCGCCATCGCACAGGCGAATGTTCTTGACCTTGGTGCCGACCTTGACCACCAGCGACGTGCCTTTGACCTTGAGGTCCTTGATCACGGTGATGGTGTCGCCGTCCTGCAGGACGTTGCCGACCGAATCTTTCTTCACCGCATCATCGGAGGCTGCTTCGGCTTCGCCATTGGCAGACCACTCGTGGGCGCACTCCGGGCACACCAGTTGGGTGCCGTCTTCGTAGCCGTATTCGGAATTGCATTTCGGGCAGGGTGGCAACGTGCTCACTAGGGCTCCTTGAGAGGGGATCGCTAAAAGTCGCACATTGTATAGGGTTTTACGCGCAGGCGGGCATAGCGCAGAAACAACTGTGGGAGCGAGCTTGCTCGCGAAGGCGTCAGGTCAGTCGACATTGATGTCGATTGGCACATTGCTTTCGCGAGCAAGCTCGCTCCCACAGGGGGTTGAATCAGTGTGTGCGGGCGACCGCAAACTCACTCAATTCCACCAGTGCATCACGGTATTCGCTGGCCGGCAGCGCTTCGAGGCACTTGATCGCACGGGCCACATAATCGCGGGCCAATTGCGCGGTGTACTCAAGCGAGCCGGAAGCTTCCACGGCGATGCGGATGCTTTCCAGGTCTTCGATCCCGCCTTTCTGGATCGCCTGGCGCACCAGTGCAGCCTGTTCAGGCGTGCCTTCGCGCATGGTGTAGATCAGCGGCAGGGTCGGCTTGCCTTCGGCCAGATCGTCACCGACGTTCTTGCCCAGGGTTTCCGCGTCGCCCTTGTAGTCGAGCAGATCGTCGACCAGTTGGAATGCCACGCCCAGGTGATCGCCAAAGGTGCGCAGGGCTTCGCTCTGCTCGGCGGTTGCACCGGCCAGCGCGGCGGCGCTGTGGGTCGAGGCTTCGAAGAGCATCGCGGTCTTGCCGCGGATGACTTCCATGTAGGTTTCTTCGGTGGTGCTCGCGTCACGGACCTTGGACAGTTGCAGCACTTCGCCTTCAGCGATGATGCGCGTGGCCTGCGAGAGGATTTTCATCACCGGCATCGAGCCCAGTTCGACCATCATTTCGAAAGAGCGCGAGTACAGGAAATCGCCCACCAGCACACTTGGTGCGTTGCCCCACATGGCGTTGGCAGTCGAACGGCCACGGCGCATGCCGGACATGTCGACCACGTCGTCATGCAGCAAAGTCGCGGTGTGCAGGAATTCGATGGTGGCGGCGAGCAGGCGCATGTCATCGCCTTCGCGACCCAGGGCCTTGCCACATAGCAACACTAATAAAGGACGCAGGCGTTTGCCGCCGGCCGAGGTGATGTAATCGCCGATTTTCGATACCAGCGGCACTCGGGAAGTCAGCTGCTTCTTGATGATGCCGTCGACGGCGCTAAAATCGTCCGCCACCGCGCGGTAGAAAGCTTGGGGTTGCATCAGCGAGAGTCGCTCCAGAAGGGTTGCGCGGCATGCTAGGACCCCCGTCCAGACCTGTCAAGGCGCGATGGACGGCTACTTGCAAGCCTGCGATAGCTTGCGTACAATCGCGCACCCTGAACTTCCTGGGCAGCACCTGCCTTACGCAATTGCTAGAGGGCCTTCCAGCCCCATGCAGCCATGCCAGCCAATACCTCTTCTTATAAAGAGCTGGGTGAGCAGGATTATCGGAGAAACACCATGTCTTATGCAGTAATCGTTACTGGCGGCAAGCAGTACAAAGTCGCCCCAGGTGAATACCTGAAGATCGAAAAACTGGAAATCGCTACCGGCGAATCCGTTACCTTTGATCGCGTTCTGTTGGTTGCCAATGGCGACGACGTAAACATCGGCGCTCCAGTTGTTGCTGGCGCTACTGTTGTGGCTGAAGTGATCTCCCAAGGTCGTCACGATAAAATCCGCATCATCAAGTTCCGTCGTCGTAAGCACCACATGAAGCGTATGGGCCACCGCCAGTGGTACACCGAGATCAAAATCACCGGTATTCAGGCTTAATTTCAGCCTAATTCCTCACTAGGAGAATTGAACTCATGGCACACAAAAAAGCTGGTGGTAGTACCCGTAACGGTCGCGACTCAGAAGCCAAGCGCCTTGGCGTGAAGATGTATGGCGGCCAGAAGATTATTCCGGGCAACATCATCGTGCGTCAGCGCGGCACCCAATTCCACGCTGGTTACGGCGTTGGCATGGGTAAAGATCACACCCTCTTCGCGAAAATCGAAGGCGTGATCAAGTTTGAAGTAAAAGGCGCGTTCAACCGCCGTTACGTGAGCGTTGTCGCGGCTTAATCGCGAGATCGCTGGAAGAGCCCTGTCTTGCGACGGGGCTTTTTCGTTTGTGGGGTGAGTCTCTTGCAAAACTGTTTGTATGGGCTGTCGGCGTGCGATACAGGTCGTGTTTTGGGGTCGCTGCGCTCATTTTTGCAAGAGTCTTATGTCTTGATTGTTTTTCGGCTCGTCCGTATGGCGAGAGGCGTTGGTTATGAAGTTTGTTGATGAAGTATCGATTCGAGTAAAGGCTGGTGATGGCGGCAATGGCGCCATGAGTTTCCGTCGGGAAAAATTCATCGAGAACGGTGGCCCGAACGGTGGTGATGGCGGTGACGGCGGTTCCATCTACATGATGGCCGACGAAAACCTCAACACCCTGGTCGACTACCGTTACACCCGGCACTTCGATGCCGAGCGTGGTTCCAACGGCGGCAGCACCGACTGCACCGGTAAAAAAGGTGAAGACCTGATCCTGCGCGTTCCAGTCGGCACCACCGTGATCGACTCCGCGACTCAGGAGGTCATCGGTGACCTGACCAAGGCTGGTCAGAAACTGATGGTGGTGCAGGGCGGCTGGCACGGTCTGGGTAACACCCGTTTCAAGTCCAGTACCAACCGTGCGCCGCGCCAGACCACTCCGGGTAAGCCGGGTGAGCAGCGCGACCTGAAACTGGAAATGAAAGTGCTCGCCGACGTAGGTCTGCTGGGCTTGCCGAACGCCGGTAAAAGTACCTTTATCCGTTCGGTCTCGGCAGCCAAGCCGAAAGTTGCCGATTACCCGTTCACCACGCTGGTGCCAAACCTGGGCGTGGTCAGCGTCGATCGCTGGAAGAGCTTCGTCGTTGCCGATATTCCGGGCCTGATCGAAGGTGCTTCCGATGGCGCCGGCCTGGGTATCCGCTTCCTCAAGCACCTGGCGCGTACGCGTCTGCTGCTGCACCTCGTCGACATGGCGCCGCTGGATGACGCCAGCGCGCCGGATGCTGCTGAAGTGATCGTCAATGAACTCATCAAGTTCAGCCCGTCCCTGGCTGAGCGCGATCGTTGGCTGGTGCTGAACAAGTGCGACCAGATCCTTGACGAAGAGCACGAGGAGCGCGTCAAGGAGATCGTTGATCGCCTGGAGTGGACTGGTCCGGTCTACGTGATCTCGGCCATCTCCAAGCTGGGTACCGAGCGTCTGTGTCACGACATCATGCGTTACATGGAAGATCGTGCCGACCGCCTGGCCAACGACCCTGCCTACAAGGAAGAGCTGGCAGATCTCGATCAGCGCATCGAAGACGAAGCGCGTGCGCAACTGCAGGCGCTGGATGACAAGCGTGCCCTGCGTCGCAGTGGCGTGAAGTCGGTCCACGACATCGGCGACGATGATTGGGACGAAGAAGATGTGGATGACGAAGACGGTCCGGAAATCATTTACGTGCGTGACTGATCCGTTGCGATAAACTTGAACGCCGCTCAATCGAGCGGCGTTTTGGTATCTGGATGTCAGTAGTTGGTAGGGAATAGCCACGATTAACGTCACGGGTGGTGCCAGGTCGCGCCGCCCTCAAGCTAAGGTTGAAAATGATGCGGAGCAAGGTGACAGGTGCGCAGCGTTGGGTCGTGAAGATCGGCAGCGCTTTGCTGACGGCTGATGGCAAAGGGCTGGATCGTGCGGCAATGAGTGTCTGGGTCGAGCAGATGGTGGCCTTGCATGAGGCTGGCGTCGAGTTGGTGCTGGTGTCCTCCGGTGCGGTAGCGGCCGGCATGAGTCGCTTGGGCTGGACCGCACGACCCAGTGCGATGCACGAACTTCAGGCTGCCGCCGCTATCGGTCAGATGGGGCTGGTGCAAGCTTGGGAATCAAGCTTCGCCGAGCATGGCCGGCACACCGCGCAGATTCTCCTGACCCATGACGACCTGTCCGATCGCAAGCGCTACCTGAATGCCCGTAGCACCCTGCGAGCGCTGGTCGAGCTGAAAGTCATCCCGGTGATCAACGAAAACGACACGGTGGTGACCGACGAAATCCGTTTCGGCGACAACGACACGCTGGCGGCGCTGGTGGCCAACCTGGTTGAGGCTGATCTGCTGGTGATCCTGACGGATCGCGACGGTATGTTCGATGCCGATCCGCGCAACAATCCGCAAGCGCAGCTGATTTATGAGGCGCGCGCCGATGATCCGAGCCTGGATGCGGTGGCGGGTGGCACCGGTGGGGCGCTGGGGCGCGGCGGCATGCAAACCAAGTTGCGCGCAGCACGGCTGGCGGCGCGTTCCGGTGCGCACACCATCATTGTGGGTGGTCGTCTCGAGCGTGTGCTGGATCGTCTGAAGGCGGGCGAGCGCATCGGTACGTTGCTGTCGCCCGAGCGCGGCATGCTGGCGGCGCGCAAGCAATGGCTGGCAGGGCATCTGCAAACCCGTGGCACGCTGGTGCTGGATGATGGTGCTGTGTCGGCGCTGTCTCAAGGTAACAAGAGCCTGCTGCCGGTGGGCGTCAAGCTGGTGCAGGGCAGTTTCCGTCGCGGTGAGATGGTGGTCTGTGTGGCGCCGGACGGTCGTGAAATTGCCCGTGGTCTGGCCAACTACAGCGCGCTGGAAGCTCAAAAAATCATCGGTCAGTCGTCGGATGCGATTGTCGGTTTGCTGGGTTACATGGCTGAGCCGGAACTGGTTCACCGTGACAACCTGATTCTGGTTTAAGGAAAATTCGATGCGCGTAGCAAAGGGATTATTGGGTTTGTTGATGGCGCTGCCATTGCTGGCCTCGGCCGAGGAAATCGGTCAGGTGTCGACGGTGTTCAAATTTGTTGGTCCGAACGACCGGATCGTGGTCGAGGCGTTCGACGACCCCAAGGTCGAAGGTGTGACCTGCTACCTGTCGCGTGCGAAAACGGGCGGCGTAAAGGGGAGTCTGGGGTTGGCGGAAGATCGCGCCGAAGCCTCGATTGCCTGCCGTCAGGTCGGCCCGATCAAGTTCAGGGGCGAGCTGAAGGACGGTGATGAGGTGTTCAAGGAGCGCACATCGTTGGTGTTCAAGACGATGCAGGTGGTGCGTTTCCTCGACAAGAAACGCAATACGCTGGTGTATCTGGTCTATAGCGATCGTGTGATCGAGGGCAGTCCGCAGAATGCGGTGACGGCCATTCCGATTTTGCCGTGGGTGCCGGTTCAGCCATAAGGCTGAAAACCATTACAGGGTCGAGTTGGTTTTCGGGGCCCATTGGTTGAATGATTGAGGGCGAGCCGTTCGGCTCGCCTTTTTGTTTCTCATTGTTGAATTGATGTGCTTCAGGCGCGAAGGGATTCGTATGCGTTCTTTTTTTATGTCGCTGATGGTGTGTTGCTCGCTGTCCATGCAAGTGCAGGCCGAACCGTTTTATGCCGGCAAATCATTGGCGCACCCGGTGATTCAGTCTCAGGAGAGTGGCGCGACGTTGGCGTTTGTTCGTGAGCCGGCGGGCGTTGTGGGGTATGCGTGCATGTGTGATGGGCCGACAGCGGTGCCGCAGGTGCTCGACAATTTCGGTGATTCGAGCATCGAGTCAGTCTTCTACGGCAGTCTCGATAGCGATATACAGACCTTGATTGTGCTGTCCCGGGAGGGTGGGCGAAATGCGCTCCATGGCTATCGATTCAGTGAGCGATCGGGCAGATATCGCAAGCTGAGCAGTCTGCAGCCGGTTCTGGATCGCATTGCGAGCAATCAGAAGAAGCTCAATGCCGCACGGGTAGTGAGTGAGCTGAACAAGTTGCTGCCCTATGACTACGGTTATGAGATGGCGACAACTGGCATCCCCGAGTTCGATGCGCTCGATCCCACGGCTGGCACGTTAGTGGGTGAATTCGGTGTGGGTGGCGTTCCGGCCTCGGAGGGCGGTGAGCCGTCAGAAGATGGTGTGTATGACGCCTACAAGAAAACCTTTCTGCAGCGCGAAGGGCGTTGGTTGACGCTGACCTACGAACGCACGCCGATGGAGGAGGGTGAGCTCGCTCCGGCCTTTCGTGTAACGCAAATGGCGTGCGAGTCTGACCCGAAACGTTATGTGGGCTCGGAGGACGGACCTCTCGTTAAGTTGTGGGGTGATCGTGTGCTGGAGCGAGGCACGATGGTTCAGGGCAAGAAGACGGGGGACTGGATCGAGTTTGATGCAGCGGTCTCCGAGGCCGCGGGAGCCTATGCGAATGGTTTGAGGCAGGGCACCTGGGTGATCGACGAGCGCGATAGTGTTTCCGAGGGTTTGTTCGTCGATGGTTTGCGTGAGGGACGCTGGACGATCACTGCGTACGATAAAGATGAAGATATCTCCGGATTTGACACGTATAAGCACGATGTTCTGGACGGTCCGACAGAGCGAGTCAGAGGAGGTGAGGTTATCTCGCGCGGCGAATACCTGAAGGGGCGGCAGAACGGTCATTGGATCAGTGGTGAGGGTGAGGGCAGTTACGTGTCAGGTGCCAGGGAGGGCGCCTGGACGCTGAAAGTGGGCGGCGACCGCGTTCAAACCTTGTCGTTTGTCGCGGGTAAAAAGGATGGAGAGCTGCGCGAGGTTGATGCTGCGGGTGTGCTGAGACTGCTCGAGCACTACAAGGCTGGTGCGCTGGATGGTTTGAGGGAAATCTATGCTGCAAACGGCAAACTGACCTATACCGCGACCTACGTGGCGGGGCAGATCAAGGGGCGTGCGCTGACCTATACCGATGACGGTGCGGTACTGCTGTCTGACATCACCTGGCTTCACGGAAATAGAGAGGGGCCCTTTCGCACCTATCACTCAAATGGTCGGTTAGACCGGGTGGCCATTTATGAGGCGGATGAGCCCATCGGTAACGACCAGTCGTTTAATGAGGCTGGGGCATTGATTTCAGACAGAAATTACTGCCATGTGGTCGATGGCAAGTACACAAGAATCAAGCCATGTGGCCTGCAGCGTAGTTTTCGCGGTGATGGGGTTGCCTACTTCGAGGCCGATTACCTGTTCGGGGTCAGGCAAAGTGTGCGTCACGAGTCTTACGAGGGGCGAAAGGTCGAGGAGGTGCTGTTGGGTGCGGATGATCGTGTGATACACAACGATTACTACCCCAATGGGCAATTGAAGTGCTCCGAGCCCATGCAGGGATATCGTCTGATCACCGTTGAGGGGCGGGAATACAAAGACTATTCCTATGCGAAGCGTGAAGGTGAAATGGTCTGCTACTACTCGACCGGTGTAGTTGAGCGTCGCTTCAACTTTAAGGGGGGCGAGCTGGTCGGCTGCTACACCGGGTACGATGAGTCGGGCGTGCAGAACTTTCCGCCGCCAGAAGGGTGTCCTCCACCGAAGCCGGTCATGTTCAATTTTTCTGAGTAGACTCGGTGAGTCGGGTGCGTACCCTTGACCGGGTGCGTGCCTGTTTGCGGGGTTGTAATGAGAAGGGCGTCAAATCGCAGGCAATAAAAAACCGACCCGAAGGTCGGTTTTCTAATGACTACGTCGCTTAGGCAGCTTCTTTCAGTGCCTTGACGTGGCCATTCAGACGGCTCTTATGACGAGCAGCCTTGTTCTTGTGGATGATGCCTTTATCGGCCATACGGTCGATAACTGGCACAGCCAGAACGTATGCAGCTTGAGCTTTTTCAGCGTCTTTTGCGTCGATGGCCTTAACTACATTCTTGATGTAGGTACGAACCATGGAACGCAGGCTGGCGTTGTGGCTGCGACGCTTCTCAGCCTGTTTTGCACGTTTTTTGGCGGAAGGTGAGTTGGCCACCGTCGAGCTCCTCGAAAGACTTTTTAGGAAATAGCAAACAAAATAGGCCGCGAATCATGCCGATGAAGAGAAGTCTTGTCAAGGGCACTTGAATCGTTCCGCTAAGTGGTAGGTATAAAGAGGCGGGATATTTATTTCCGGCGCTTGACCTGTAAACTCGCGAGCTTTGGCTCTGTGCTGCTGCGGCGCGGAGTATCGCACAAGTAGGCGCTTTATTCGCCTGCTGTTTATCGACAGGCACAAACTCCTTCAATGAATCTGCTCAAATCGTTGGCCGCCGTCAGCTCTATCACGATGATTTCCCGGGTTCTCGGGTTTGTTCGCGATACGCTGATCGCTCGAATATTCGGCGCCGGAATGGCAACAGATGCCTTTTTCATCGCCTTCAAGTTGCCCAACCTGTTGCGGCGGATCTTCGCCGAAGGCGCTTTTTCCCAAGCGTTCGTGCCCATTCTTGCGGAATACAAAAGCCAGCAGGGCGAAGAAGCGACCCGCACCTTTATCGCCTATGTGTCGGGGTTGCTGACACTGGTGCTGGCGCTGGTCACTGCGCTGGGCATGATCGCCGCGCCATGGGTCATCTGGGCCACCGCCCCGGGATTCACCGATACCCCGGAAAAATTCCAGCTCACCTCTGACCTCTTGCGGGTGACGTTCCCTTATATATTGCTGATCTCCCTGTCCTCGCTGGCCGGTGCGATCCTCAATACCTGGAACCGCTTCTCGGTGCCTGCGTTCGTACCGACCTTGCTCAACGTCAGCATGATCGTGTTTTCGCTGTTCCTCACGCCGTACTTCGATCCGCCGGTCATGGCACTCGGCTGGGCGGTATTGGTCGGGGGGCTGGCGCAGTTGCTGTTTCAACTGCCGCACCTGAAAAAGATTGGCATGCTGGTGCTGCCGCGCCTGAATCTGCGTGATACCGGCGTATGGCGGGTGATGAAGCAGATGCTGCCGGCGATCCTTGGCGTATCGGTCAGCCAGATTTCGCTGATCATCAACACCATTTTTGCTTCGTTTCTGGTCGCCGGTTCAGTGTCCTGGATGTATTACGCCGACCGTTTGATGGAATTGCCATCGGGCGTTCTGGGTGTGGCGTTGGGCACGATTCTGCTGCCGACGCTGGCCAAAACCTACGCCAGCAAGGATCGCCACGAATATTCGCGGATTCTCGACTGGGGCCTGCGCCTGTGCTTTGTGCTGGTGCTGCCGTGCTCATTGGCGCTGGGGATCCTCGCCGAGCCGTTGACCGTTTCGTTGTTCCAGTATGGTCAGTTCACTGGCTTCGATGCCGAAATGACTCAGCGCGCATTGATTGCCTATTCTGTCGGTCTGCTCGGGATTATCGTGATCAAAGTGCTCGCGCCGGGCTTTTATGCGCAGCAGAACATCCGTACGCCGGTAAAAATCGCAATCTTCACGCTGGTATGCACTCAGTTGTTCAACCTGGTGTTGATTGGTCCGCTGGCCCACGCCGGGCTGGCCTTGGCGATCAGTGCCGGTGCGTGCCTCAACGCCGGGCTGCTGTTCTATCAGTTGCGCAAACAGCAGATGTACCAGCCGCAACCGGGTTGGGCCAAATTCGGTTTCAAGCTGATCGTGGCAGTGGCGGTGATGTCGGTGGTGTTGCTGATCGGCATGCATTTCATGCCGGCGTGGGATCAGGGCCACATGCTTGAGCGCTTCCTGCGTCTGGGCGCATTGGTGGTGGCTGGCGTGGTTGCGTATTTCGGCATGTTGCTGCTGCTCGGTTTCCGTCTGCGCGACTTCAATCGCAAGGCCTTGAGCTGAGGTTTTACTCTTTATGAATGGGCGCGGGCCGGCAGTTTTGTCGGCTCGATCACTTTGCGTTACGGTGTTGCCTGTCGTCGACCGTCGGGTGTGGTTATAATCGACCACTTTATGAGCAAGAAGCGCGTTATGCAGCTGGTTCGAGGCCTCCACAACTTGCGCCCCCAGCATCGGGGCTGCGTCGCCACTATTGGCAACTTTGACGGTGTTCACCGTGGTCACCAGGCTATCCTGGCCCGACTGCGTGAGCGTGCGCTCGAGTTGGGCGTACCCAGCTGCGTGGTGATTTTCGAGCCGCAGCCACGGGAGTTTTTCGCCCCCGACACCGCCCCGGCGCGTTTGGCCCGGTTGCGCGACAAGCTGCAGCTGCTGGCCGCCGAAGGTGTCGACCGGGTCTTGTGTCTGGCCTTCAACCAGCGTCTGAGCAAACTCAGCGCCAGTGAGTTCGTCGACACCATTCTGGTGGACGGGCTGGGCGTGCAGCATCTGGAGGTCGGTGACGATTTCCGCTTTGGCTGCGACCGCCTCGGCGATTTCGATTTCCTGCTGCAGGCCGGGCAGGTTCACGGGTTTACCGTCGAAGCCGCGCAAACCGTCGAGCTGGATGGCATTCGCGTCAGCAGCACTCAGGTGCGTAACGCCTTGGCCGCCGCCGATTTTGCCCTGGCCGAACGTTTGCTCGGTCGCCCGTACCGCATCGCCGGTCGGGTGCTGCATGGCCAGAAGCTGGCCCGGCAATTGGGTACGCCCACTGCCAATATTCAACTCAAACGTCGTCGCGTGCCGTTCACCGGGGTGTATCTGGTGGATGTCGACATCGACGGCAAGACCTGGCCCGGCGTCGCCAATATTGGCGTACGGCCCACGGTGCAAGGTGATGGCAAGGCCCACCTTGAAGTCCATCTTTTAGATTTTGCCGGCGATCTGTATGACCGGCGTTTGACGGTGGTTTTCCACCAGAAGCTGCGTGAAGAGCAGCGATTTGCCTCTCTGGAGGCGCTGAAAACGGCGATCAATGCGGATGTCGCCACCGCCCGTGCACTAGCCGCACCTAGCGCCCATCGCTAATGAAGAGCCTTAAATGACCGACTATAAAGCCACGTTAAACCTTCCGGACACCGCCTTCCCAATGAAGGCCGGCCTGCCACAGCGCGAACCGCAGATTCTGCAGCGCTGGGACAGTATTGGCCTGTACGGAAAGTTGCGCGAGATTGGCAAGGATCGTCCGAAGTTCGTCCTGCACGACGGCCCTCCGTACGCCAACGGCACGATCCACATCGGTCACGCTCTGAACAAGATTCTCAAGGACATGATCATCCGCTCGAAAACCCTGTCGGGTTTCGATGCGCCGTACGTGCCTGGCTGGGACTGCCACGGCCTGCCGATCGAGCACAAGGTTGAAGTGACCCACGGCAAGAACCTGGGCGCGGACAAGACCCGCGAACTGTGCCGTGCCTACGCCACCGAGCAGATCGAAGGGCAGAAGTCCGAATTCATCCGCCTCGGCGTGCTGGGCGACTTCGCCAACCCGTACAAGACCATGAATTTCCAGAACGAGGCCGGTGAAATCCGCGCGCTCGCCGAAATCGTCAAGGGCGGTTTCGTGTTCAAGGGCCTCAAGCCTGTGAACTGGTGCTTCGACTGTGGTTCGGCGTTGGCCGAGGCGGAAGTCGAGTACGAAAACAAGAAGTCGTCGACCATCGACGTGGCATTCCCGATCGCTGACGAAGCCCAACTGGCTGCCGCGTTCGGCTTGCCGTCGCTGGCCAAGCCTGCCTCGATCGTGATCTGGACCACCACCCCGTGGACCATCCCTGCCAACCAGGCGCTGAACGTTCACCCGGAATTCAACTACGCGCTGGTTGATGTCGGCGACAAGTTGCTGGTGCTGGCTGAAGAGCTGGTCGAAGCCTGTCTGGCTCGTTACAGCCTGGAAGGCTCGGTGGTTGCGACCACCACCGGTAAAGAACTTGAGCTTATCAACTTCCGTCACCCGCTCTATGATCGTCTGTCGCCGGTGTACCTGGCCGACTACGTCGAACTGGGCGCTGGCACCGGTGTGGTTCACTCCGCCCCGGCTTATGGCGTAGACGACTTCGTGACCTGCAAGAAGTACGGCATGGTCAACGATGACATCCTCAACCCGGTTCAGAGCAACGGCGTTTACGTGCCGACGCTGGAATACTTCGGCGGTCAGTTCATCTGGAAGGCCAACCCGGCCATCGTTGAAAAACTGACCGAAGTCGGTGCGCTGATGCACACCACCGTCATCGAACACAGCTACATGCACTGCTGGCGTCACAAGACCCCGCTGATCTACCGCGCTACTGCGCAGTGGTTCATCGGCATGGACAAAGAGCCGGTCAGCGGCGACACCCTGCGTACTCGCTCGCTCAAAGCCATCGAAGAAACCAGGTTCGTTCCGGCCTGGGGCCAGGCGCGTCTGCATTCGATGATCGCCAACCGTCCCGACTGGTGCATCTCGCGTCAGCGCAACTGGGGCGTGCCGATCCCGTTCTTCCTCAACAAGGAAAGCGGCGAGCTGCACCCACGCACCGTCGAACTGATGGAAGAAGTGGCCAAGCGCGTTGAAGTCGAAGGCATTGAAGCCTGGTTCAAGATGGACGCCGCCGAACTGCTGGGCGATGAAGCGCCGCAGTACGACAAGATCAGCGACACCCTCGACGTCTGGTTCGATTCGGGGACCACGCACTGGCACGTCCTGCGCGGTTCGCACCCGATGGGCCACGAAACCGGCCCGCGTGCCGACCTGTACCTGGAAGGTTCCGACCAACACCGTGGCTGGTTCCACTCCTCCTTGCTGACCGGTTGCGCCATCGACAACCACGCGCCGTACCGCGAACTGCTGACCCACGGTTTCACCGTCGACGAAGCGGGCCGCAAGATGTCCAAATCCCTGGGCAACGTGATCGCGCCGCAGAAAGTCAACGACACCCTGGGCGCCGACATCATGCGTCTGTGGGTGGCTTCGACCGACTACTCCGGCGAAATCGCCGTGTCCGAGCAGATCCTGGCGCGCAGTGCCGATGCCTACCGCCGGATCCGTAACACCGCGCGCTTCCTGCTTTCCAACCTGACCGGTTTCAACCCGGCCACCGACATCCTGCCGGCTGAAGAAATGCTCGCGCTGGATCGTTGGGCGGTGGATCGCACCTTGTTGCTGCAACGCGAGCTGCAAGAGAACTACGGTGAATACCGTTTCTGGAACGTCTACTCCAAGATCCACAACTTCTGCGTGCAGGAGCTGGGTGGTTTCTACCTCGACATCATCAAGGATCGCCAGTACACCACCGGCGCCGACAGCAAGGCACGTCGCTCGTGCCAGACTGCGCTGTTCCACATCTCTGAAGCGCTGGTGCGCTGGATCGCACCGATCCTCGCCTTCACTGCCGACGAACTGTGGCAATACCTGCCGGGCGAGCGTAATGAATCCGTCATGCTCAACACCTGGTACGAAGGTCTGACCGAACTGCCGGAAGGCTTCGAGCTGGGTCGTGAGTACTGGGATCGCATCATGGAAGTGAAAGTCGCGGTCAACAAAGAGATGGAGATCCAGCGTGCAGCGAAAGCTGTCGGTGGCAACCTGCAAGCCGAAGTGACGCTGTTTGCCGAAGAGGCTCTGACGGCCGACCTGGCCAAGCTGAGCAACGAACTGCGCTTTGTATTGATCACTTCGACCGCCAGTGTTGCACCATTCGTGCAGGCTCCGGCCGACGCAGTGGCTACCGAAGTCAGCGGCCTGAAGCTGAAGATCGTCAAATCGGCCTTCCCGAAATGCGCTCGTTGCTGGCATTGCCGCGAAGACGTCGGCGTGAACCCGGAGCATCCGGAAATCTGCGGTCGTTGTGTCGACAACATCAGCGGCGCTGGCGAGGTTCGTCACTATGCCTAATGCCGTTGGCCGTTTCGGACGGTTGGGCTGGCTCTGGTTGAGCTTGCTGGTGCTGGTCATCGACCAGGCCAGCAAGTTCTACTTTGAAAACAAGCTCGAAATGTTCCAACAGATCGTGATCATCCCCGATTACTTCAGTTGGACCCTGGCGTACAACACCGGCGCAGCCTTCAGCTTTTTGGCTGACAGCTCCGGGTGGCAGCGCTGGCTGTTCGCCCTGATCGCAATTGTGGTCAGTGCGGTGCTGGTGGTCTGGCTCAAGCGTCTGGGCCGCAACGAAACCTGGCTGGCCATCGCCTTGGCGCTGGTGCTGGGTGGTGCGTTGGGCAATCTGTATGACCGCGTGGCCCTGGGCCATGTGATCGATTTCATTCTGGTGCACTGGCAGAACCGCTGGTATTTTCCGGCGTTCAACATCGCCGACAGCGCTATCAGCGTTGGCGCGGTAATGCTGGCACTGGACATGTTCAAATCCAAGAAAACCGAAGAGGCCGCTCATGACTGAACAAGTATTGGCTGAGCAACGCATTGGCCAGAACACGGAAGTCACTTTGCACTTTGCATTGCGCCTGGAGAACGGCGACACCGTCGACAGTACGTTCGACAAGGCCCCGGCGACCTTCAAGGTCGGCGACGGCAACCTGCTGCCGGGTTTTGAAGCGGCGCTTTTCGGCTTCAAGGCCGGCGACAAGCGCACCCTGACCGTCGAGCCGGAAAACGCTTTCGGTCAACCGAACCCGCAGAACGTGCAGATCATCCCGCGCTCGCAGTTTGCCGACATGGAACTGTCTCCCGGTTTGCTGGTGATCTTCAACGATGCGGCCAATACTGAGCTGCCGGGCGTAGTGAAAGAGTTCGATGACGCGCAAGTGACCATTGACTTCAACCACCCGCTGGCGGGCAAGACGTTGACCTTTGATGTGGAAATTTTCTCCGTCAAAGCGCTGTAACTGACTGTATAAGGTCAAATGTGGGAGCGAGCTTGCTCGCGAAAGCGGTGTGTCAGCTAACAGATAGGTTGCAGGTGATACCCCCTTCGCGAGCAAGCTCGCTCCCACAGTCGTTATTCACTGTTATTTTCGCGCGCAAGACACGAGGCATAGCATGCAAATCAAACTCGCCAACCCCCGTGGCTTCTGCGCCGGTGTGGACCGGGCGATCGAAATCGTCAACCGCGCCCTGGAAGTCTTCGGGCCACCCATCTACGTGCGTCATGAAGTGGTGCACAACAAGTTCGTCGTCGAAGACCTGCGCAGTCGTGGTGCGATCTTCGTTGAAGAACTGGATCAGGTACCGGACGACGTCATCGTGATCTTCAGTGCTCATGGCGTATCGCAAGCCGTGCGTACCGAAGCCGCTGGTCGTGGCCTGAAAGTGTTCGACGCTACCTGCCCGCTGGTCACCAAAGTGCACATCGAAGTCGCTAAATACAGCCGCGACGGTCGTGAATGCATCCTGATCGGCCACGCCGGTCACCCGGAAGTCGAAGGCACCATGGGTCAGTACGACGCCAGCAATGGCGGCGCGATCTACCTCGTCGAAGACGAAAAAGACGTCGCCGAATTGCAAGTGCACAACCCGGAGAAACTGGCCTTCGTCACCCAGACAACCTTGTCGATGGACGACACCAGTCGTGTCATCGATGCGTTGCGTACGCGTTTCCCGGCCATTGGTGGCCCGCGCAAGGACGACATCTGCTACGCCACGCAAAACCGTCAGGACGCCGTCAAGCAACTGGCCGACGAGTGCGACGTGGTGTTGGTGGTCGGTAGCCCGAACAGCTCCAACTCCAACCGCTTGCGTGAACTGGCTGAACGCATGGCCACGCCGGCCTACCTGATCGACGGCGCCGAAGACCTGCAAAAGAGCTGGTTCGATGGCGTCGAGCGTATCGGCATCACTGCCGGTGCTTCGGCGCCGGAAGTGCTGGTGCGCGGCGTTATTCAGCAATTGCACGCGTGGGGCGCTACTGGTGCCGATGAGCTGGCGGGGCGCGAAGAGAACATTACCTTCTCCATGCCTAAAGAGCTGCGCGTCCGTTCGATCTAATGCTTTTGGCTTTTTGACACAGCGCCTGTTCAGTCTTTTCGCTGCTCAGGCGCACGCGACCGGTCGCCGCCAGCACTATCTGGCGCTGGCTGACCGCCTCGCGAGTCGAGCAGATATGTAACGTCCCGGCCTGAAACTTGCGCCCGGGCATCAGCGGTTGCCCCAGACTGCTGAACCGCACATAGCGATTCACCAGCCAATTACCGACAATCGGTACCTTCGCGTCACTCGCATGCTCCAGCAGCAATGGGTTGCTGCTGTCCGCCGGCCCCTTGCCGCTGATATCCAGAATGATCCGCCAGCCCTGACTCCAATCGCCGTTGATGCCGTGAATCACCGTGGTCTGATTACGCGTGATGGCTGTTGTGCGGGCGTTACGAATACCCTCGATCAATGACTGCGCTGCCTGGTCGCGCTGGTTCGATTCGGTGAGCGTGGCAAATGCCGGACTGACCAGCAGCAGAACAATTGCGCCAATCGCCAGTCCCATAAGCAGTTCGATCAGGCTGAAGCCTTGTTGCGACATGAAAACGCCCTCCCTGGAGTGTGATCAGCGACGCGTTCCCTGCGCCGCTGCGAGTAAATCACCGACATGTATTGATTGAATGTTCTAGCGTGTAGAAGCAGGTATAGCCGACGGCAACGGAGGGCATCGATGGATCATCGTACAAAAGGTTTCACGCTGATCGAGTTGCTGGTCGCCATCGCGATTTTTTTGGTCCTGATCACACTGGCGGTGCCCGCTTTCACCCGATCGATACAAAGCAGCAAGGCCGATACCGAAATGGGCGATCTGCAACGGGCGATCAATTTCGCCAGGCTCGAAGCGATTGACCGCGGCACGACGCTGCGCCTGCGTCCGACCGCCGGGGGCAGCGGCTGGACCGGTGAATTGGCTGTCTACGACAGTACTGGCACAGTGGCCAATGTGTTGCGGGTTGTTCCGGCGATGAGCAGCGGCGCCACTCTGACGCTAACCTCAGGAGTGACCGCGCTGGATTTCAACAACCTCGGCGGTCTGGCCGCACCCTCAACGGCAGTGGTCATCAGTTACACGCTGGGAACGCAGAGCAGGACGCTTAACGTGTGTTTGAACGGACGAATTCAACTGGGTGGAAGTTGCGGATGAGGGCAGGGAGCAAAGGCGTACAGCAGGGTATGACGCTGATCGAAGTGCTGGTCGCGTTGCTGATTCTGACGGTCGGGCTGCTAGGGGCGGCGGCGGTGCAACTGAATGCACTGAAATACACCGACAGTTCACGCATGACCAGCCAGGCCAGTTTCATCGCCTACGACATGATGGACCGCATCCGCGCCAACTCCGGTGCGAATTACACAATTACGCCACCGACCTCGGCCAACCCTGGCAACGCCCGGGATCAGGATCTCTACGATTTCACCACCAGTATCGTCAACTTCGGCGGGCCGACCGCGACGGGCAGCATCACCCTCAACCAGCGGGTTTACACCATCACCATCACCTGGAGTGACGCGCGCGCGGCCAACACGGCCAATGCTCAACGCAGTTTCGTCCTGAGCAGTCGCGCCGCCGTTGATCCGGTGGTCACGCCATGAAGCACCAGAACCGCGGTTTCGGTCTTATCGAATTACTGGTCGCTTTGGCGTTGGGGCTGATCGTGGTGTTGGGCGTGGTGCAGATTTTTATCGCCGCAAAAAACACCTATGTCAGCCAGAACAGCGCTGCTGCCATGCAGGAAGACGCGCGCTTCGTGTTGAGCAAGATGATCCAGGAAATCCGCATGGTCGGGATGTTCGGCTGCCTTGGCACCATCACCGATTCAAGCAATGCCGGCGACTTCAATGCGGCGCAGATCACGCCGATCAATTGGGATAACGCCAATCTCAAACTGACGTTGGTCACGGCGGATATTGGTGGTAGCGGCGGCACACCCACCTGGACGGTGCTGTCCGATTGCCGCAACAGCGCGACGGCCTACACCGGGTTGCGAAGCCCGGCAACCGGGCAGATCGCATTCCCGATACGACGTCTGATCTACAGCTTCAGCAACAACCAGATATTGATGGGTACTGGCAGCGGCAACCCGGCGCAACAGGTGCTGGTGAATAACGTCAGTGCGTTCAACGTGACATTCGGTCTGGCGAGTTCCGCGACGGATGTCGCAGCCTCGACCTACAGCACCAATCCGGGCGATCCGGCACGTATTCGCAGCGTGCGCCTGAGCCTGACCCTTGCCGACCCCAACAACCGGGTGCGCAATCAAACCTTCAACGTGGTTGCCGCTTTGCGCAACCGCTTGCAGTGAGGGGCAGGGCGATGAGGATTTCTCTCCATCAGCGGCAGACGCAAAGCGGCATGGTGCTGTTGGTCAGTCTGGTGTTTCTGTTGCTGATGACGATGATCGGCCTGTCATCGATGCAGAGTGCCAACCTGCAGGAAAAAATGGCTGGCAGCGTAGGCCTGCGCAATCAATCATTTCAGACCGCCGAAGCGGCGTTGCGTGTGGGCGAGAGCGCGGTGCAACTGGACAGTTTTGCGTTGGCAGTGTGCAGCGGCACCACGCAATGTGCGCCGCCAGCCGAGTCATCGGTGGTGAGTACGGCGGGGCTCAATTCGACCTCAGGGGTACTCTGGATCGCCGCAGGCAACGGCTTCTATGGCGTACAGAACATAGGTACGACGCTGACCGCCGTGAATGTGCCGAGCAACACGTCGGCGACGCTCTATCGGGTGACCGCTGTCGGCATCGCCGGTACTTCGCGTAGCGTTGTGGAGAGTATCTATGCGAAGTTTTGAACGCTGCGCATCTCTGCTGACCGGCATGCTGCTGAGTTTCTATCTGGCCGCGCCGGCTTATGCGTTCACGCCGTCTGACTCGCCATTGCTGAGTGCGGCGGCGGTGCCACCGAACGTGATGTTGCTGATTGACGATTCAGGGAGCATGAACAGCATCATCTATGCGGCGGGATTCGATCCGACGCTCAACCGCACGCCCGCCCGGGAGTGCAATGCGTTCCTGGGGTTGTGCTCAGGCCTGAATGCGCCGGCAATTACGGGCGATAACGTGTTCTTGTCGAGTCTGCCGACCTCAGGTTGCCCTGGCGGTGCCTATGCGTTTTACAACAACAGCCTTGCGCCGCTTTGCCTGAAACTGCCGGACCCGGTGGGTGGCGGTAATACCCGCTATTCAGGGGATTACATTTCGTACGTGGTCAGTCTTGCTATCAACAATGGCACCCGCGACTTCACCACCGGAGCGATCCCCAACGATTACCGAATCAACGTCGCACGCAATGTATCCACGGCATTGGTCAGCAGCAACCGGACTTTGCGCATGGGGCTGTCGACGTTCAACCCGGCGACCAGCACCAACTCTGGCAATGGTGGTTACATTGCGCGTTCCATTGCTGATCTGTCACCGGTCGCCGGCAGCGTGACCCAGGCCCAGGCTGACTCCAATTACAACGTGCTGATCTCCTCGATCAACAACTTGAGCGCCGTGGCCAACACGCCCTTGGCGGAAACCTATTACGAGATCACTCGCTACATGCGCGGCATGGCGCCGTACTACAACACCACGCCGAGCACCTACACGAGCCCGATCCAGTACCGCTGCCAGAAAAATTACGGTGTGGTAATTACTGACGGCTTGCCGACGTTCGACCGGACCTTCCCGACCAATGACCCGCTGGGCACAAACCGGTTGCCAAACTGGGACGGCGTCAACAATGACGGTAACAACCTTAACGGCGACGGTGAGGGCGACACGTTGTATCTGGATGACATCGCCAAATTTGCTTACGACATCGACATGCGCTCCACCGGCACCGACGCAGCAGGCAAGAGCTGGAACGCAGTGGATTTCCCCAAGCAGAACATGAACACCTACACCGTAGGCTTCGCCGCTGACAACGACATGCTCTCGGACGCGGCGAGTTACGGGCAGGGCCGGTACTATCAGGCAACCGACAGCACTGGCCTCAATGCGGCGTTGTCGTCGGCGCTGAGCGACATCACCTCCAAGGCCGGTTCGGGCGGTGCTGGTGCCGTTAGCGGAGCCACGCTCAGCAGTAGCAGCAGTTTCTATCAGACCACCTATGACCCGAAGGACTGGCGCGGCACGATCAAGGCATTCGGCTTTACATCGGCCGGAACCGTTAATACCTCGACGGCACTCTGGAACACCGACACCACAATTGTTCCCGGGGCCACGGCGCCGACTTACCAATCCTGGAACACCTCCAGTAACGCCGCCGTCACGCTGGCTTACGGTAGTTTTTCCGCCGCGCAGCAGACGACACTCAGTCAGGGCCTGCCCACCGGTATCACCGGCATTGATCTGGTGGAGTGGAGCAAGGGCACCAACAAAAGCGGACTCAGGGCTCGCAGTGTATTGCTCGGCGACATCATCAATTCGCCACTGGTGCTGGCCGCGCCCACAGACAAAACCGCCTCCGACCTGTCGAACGACACCACTTACAGCACTTACCTGACGACCAAAGCGGCGAACATGAGCGCCAGCCTGGTGGTGAATGCCAACGATGGTTTCGTCAACGTCATCAACTCGGCCAACGGCACCCGGCGTTACGCCTACATGCCATCCAGTGTGTTGCCGTCGTTGCGCTTGATCGCCGACCCGAACTACATCAATGGCGTCAGCCACAAGTTTCTGGTCGACGGCCAGGTCGGCGTGTATGACGCGCAACTCAACAACGCCTGGAAAACCCTGGCCATTGGCGGCACCGGTGCGGGTGGCAAAACCTTCTACGCGCTGCAACTGTTCGATGCCTCCGCAGGCAACGTGATGCGTGCGTTGTGGGAAGTCAGCGCACCGGCCATCGCCAACACCGGCAATGCTTTTAATGATCTGGGTTATGCCTATGCGCGACCGGAAGTGGCACGCTTGGCCGATGGTCGCTGGGCGGCGTTTATCTCCAATGGTTATGGCAGCCATTCGGGGCTGGCAGCGTTGTATGTGCTGGATGTACGCGACGGTTCGCTGATCAAAAAGATCGTTGTCGACAGTACGGACACCAGCAACGGTTTGTCCTCGGTGAAGCTCAAGGTCAACTCGCAAAATGTGGTGCAGGCAGCCTATGGCGGTGACTTGAAAGGGCGGTTGTGGAAGTTCGACCTCAGCGCCACTGCGCCTGACAGCTGGGGCGTGGCGTTTTCCGGCAAGCCGCTGTTCACCACGGCGGGCGGGGCGACGCAGCCGATCACGGCGCAACCTTTGCTGGCGGACAATGCAGCGGGCGGCAAACAGATCTTCGTCGGTACCGGTAAATTCAATGAAACCGCCGACAAGACCAACAAGGATTTGCAGGCGTTCTATTCAGTGTGGGATGCCGATGGCGGGTCCGGGCAGCTCACTGTCAGCAACTTGCAGCCGCAGGCGATGACCGGATCGTTCTCTGGCAGTTCCGGGCAATTCCTGACCACCACGCAGAACGACACGACGTATCCGGGGGAGAAGGGCTGGTACTTGCCGCTGGTGTATAACAACGTGCTGACCGGCGAGCGAGTCATCAATCAAGCGAGTATCGTGCTGGGCCGTATCGTCTTCACCACGGCCAGCGTCGACACCACCGATCCCTGTGCGAGTTTCGGTACCGGCAAGCTGGTCGAACTCGATGCGTTCAGCGGTAAGATGCTCAACTATGCCGTGCTCGACACCAATTCCGACAACCTGGTGGACAGCAATGACACGATCTCCAGTGGCGTGATATTCACTGGCGGCATTCCGACGCTGAACTTCATCTCCAGTGACGGCAAACGCAAAGGCACGACCGACACTAGCGGCACCATCTCCATCATTGTGGAAAAGGGCGGCGGCGGCAGTCGTCGTATCATGTGGCGACAAATACAGTAAGTGAGAGTTTGAGGCATGCGCAGATCCAACCGAGGTTTCACCCTGATCGAAATCATGATCGTGATTGCGATCATCGGGATTGTGCTCACCATCAGCATTCCAAGCTACAACGAATACGTGAAGAAAGGCCGCCGCGCCGAAGTGGTGTCGCTGCTCTCGGAACAGGCACAGAGCCTCGAACGTTTCTACACCAAGAACAATGTCTACACCGGTATCACCGGTTTGAGCGCGGGCAATGATTTCTACACCCTTACGCCGACGATCACTGATCAGACCTTCCTGCTGACGGCCGCCCGTAAAACGGGCACGGCCATGGCCACCGACAAGTGCGGGGATTTCACCCTGACCAACACCGGTGTCAGAAGCATGAACAACGCGACCACCGGGCTGACCACCAAGGATTGCTGGGGCCGCTGAGGCGCTTATCTTCGGGCGCCTTTTGCGCCCACTGTCTTTTTTACGGTTGGATCAAACATGACCAGGCAACAGCAAGTGGTGATTGTCGGTGGCGGGGTGATTGGCCTGCTGACGGCCTACAATCTCGCCTCCGAAGTGCGCAGCGTGGTGCTGCTGGACCGCTCGAATGTCGGCCAGGAATCATCCTGGGCGGGCGGCGGTATTGTTTCTCCGCTGTATCCGTGGCGCTATAGCCCGGCGGTCACCGCCCTGGCGCATTGGTCGCAAGATTTTTATCCACAGCTCGGCGAGCGTTTGTTTGCCGACACCGGCGTTGACCCTGAAGTCCACACCACGGGTTTGTACTGGCTGGATCTGGATGACGAAGCCGACGCGCTGGCGTGGGCTGAGCGGGAAAACCGTCCGTTGCGGGCTGTGGACATCTCGGTAGCGCATGATGCGGTGCCGGTGCTCGGTGGTGGGTTCTCGCGGGCTATCTACATGGCCGATGTGGCCAACGTCAGAAATCCACGCCTGGTGAAATCCCTGAAAGCAGCCTTGCTGGCGTTGCCGAACGTAACGATGCACGAGCAGTGCGAAGTCAGCGGTTTTGTTCGTGAGGGCGAGCGGGTTGTTGGCGTGCAGACTTCCACTGGCGTGATCACTGGCGATCAGGTCGTGCTGACGGCTGGCGCGTGGAGCGGTGATCTGCTCAAGACGCTGGATCTGACGTTGCCCGTCGAGCCAGTCAAAGGCCAGATGATTCTCTACAAGTGTGCGGCTGACTTTCTGCCGAGCATGGTGCTGGCCAAGGGGCGTTATGCGATTCCGCGTCGCGACGGGCACATACTGATTGGCAGCACGCTGGAACATGAAGGCTTCGACAAAGCCCCGACCGATGTGGCGCTGCAAAGCCTCAAGGCTTCGGCGGTTGAGCTGTTGCCGGCACTGGCGGATGCCGAAGTGGTGGGGCATTGGGCAGGGTTGCGTCCGGGTTCGCCTGAAGGGATTCCCTATATTGGCCGAGTGCCAGGGTTTGAAGGTTTGTGGCTCAATTGCGGGCATTACCGCAACGGATTGGTGTTGGCGCCGGCATCGTGTCAGTTGTTTGCCGATGTGATGCTGGGGCGAGCGCCGATTATTGATCCGGCGGCGTATGCGCCTGAAGGCCGTATTTAGCCGTGGATTTTCCAGGCGTCTGTTAGATCGCCATCGCGGGCGAGCCCGCTCCCACAGCGTTCGGTGTGTTCGTCGAATCCCTGTACACCAACAAAACCTGTGGGAGCGGGCTTGCCCGCGATAGGGCCCTCAATCCAGACCGAGCTTTTTCAGTCGGTAACGCATCGACCGGAATGAAAGACTCAACCGCTGCGCCGCCGCCGTCCGATTCCAGCGGGTCTCCTCCAGCGCCTGCAAAATCAGTTTACGTTCGACGTTCTCCAGATAATCCTCCAGATTGTCGATCTGCGTCAGATCGGCAATCGCGCCATCCGCCGCACAGTTGCCCTCGCTCAAGCGCAAATCTTCAGCCTCGATCGTACGGTTCTCACACAAGGTATGCGCCCGTTCGAGCACGTTCTCCAGTTCCCGCACATTCCCCGGAAACCGATAGTTTTTCAGAGCCTCCAAAGCGTGCAGATGCAGGCGTGCCGCGGGTTGGCCGGTGTCTTTGGCCAGACGCTGAAGCATGTGCGCCGCCAACACCTCAATGTCATCCCGTCGCTCGCGCAAGGGCGGCACACGCAATTCGATCACGTTTAGCCGGTAATAAAGATCCTGACGAAAGCGTTCGGCGGCGACTTCTGCGTCGAGGTCCTTGTGCGTCGCGCAGAGAATGCGCACATCGACCACGGTTTCCTGCTGACCGCCGACGCTGCGTACGGCTTTTTCCTGAATCGCCCGCAGCAGCTTTACCTGCATCGACAGTGGCAAGTCCGCCACTTCATCGAGAAACAATGTCCCGCCCTGTGCAGCCTGGAACAGGCCCGGTTTGTCCTCGACCGCGCCGGTAAAACTGCCTTTGCGATGACCGAAAAACTCGCTTTCCATCAGTTCCGAGGGGATTGCCCCGCAGTTCACCGGCACGAACGGTTTGCCGGCGCGAGGCCCTTGTTCGTGGATCAGTCGTGCGACCAGCTCTTTGCCGCTGCCGGATTCACCGCTGATGTACACCGGTGCCTGGCTGCGTGCGAGTTTGTCGACTTGTTTGCGCAGGTTGCGCATCGGCGGCGAATCACCCAGCAAGCGTCGATCAATTGAGGTGCTTGCGTCGCCAGCGGCGGGCATGCGCAGTGCAGTGGCGACCAATTCCCGCAGTCGGGTGAGATCTACCGGTTTGGTCAGAAAGTCGAAAGCGCCCGCCTTCAACGCATTGATTGCCGTTTCCAGGCTGCCGTACGCGGTGATCATCGCCACCGGCAGTTGTGGATAACGTCGCTGAATATGCTGCACCAGTTCCAGCCCCGTGCCATCGGGCAGGCGCATGTCGGTCAGGCACAGGTCGAAGGTCTCGCGCTGCAACAGCGCCTGGGCCTCACCCAGATTGCGTGCGCTGTAGCTGTTGAGTTTCATCCGTCCCAGGGTGATTTCCAGGAGTTCGCGGATATCGGGTTCGTCGTCGACGATGAGGATTTTTTGCCGTGGGCTCGTGTTCAACTTTGTTTCCGTCCGTGAGCAAAGGTGATGCGAAAGCAGCCGCCGCCTTGGCGTGGATTGAAGTCTAGGCGCGCTTGGTTGCTTTCGCACAGCTCACGGGACAGATAAAGCCCCAGGCCGGTGCCTTGGCTGCTGGTGGTGAAGAACGGTTCGAACAGATGCGCTTGCTGATCAAGCGGTACGCCGGGGCCATTGTCTTGAACCTCGAGCACCGCCAGCTGGCTTTCGGGGTCGATGAACAGGGCCAGCCAGACCTCGGCCTGATCATGCAGCATGGCGCTGTGACGCCAGCCGTTGCGTAAAAGATTGTCGAGAATTTGTGTGAGCTGGTTGGGATCCATCAGGGTGGCGAAGTCGCCCGAGTTGATCCGCAGATGAATCTTCTGCCGCTCGGTAGCTTGCATGCGGCTCTCAGTGACGAAGTTTTCCAGCCACGGCTTGAGGTCCAGCCGTTGTGGAGCGCTCTGTTGACGGCGGGACAGTTGCAGGACGTTTTCGATAATTCGGTTCATGCGCTGGGAGTGGTCTTGAATAATCTGCGTCAGACGCCGATCCGCGCTATCGAGTTCCTCGGATTCCCCCAACAACTGCGCGGCATGACTGATGGCGCCCAGCGGATTGCGAATCTCGTGGGAAATGCCGGCCGTCAAACGTCCGAGCGAGGCAAGTTTCAGTTGCTGGGCTTGTTGAGCGATCTGCGCGAGGTCTTCGAGAAACACCAGGGTTTGTTGATTGGGGCTTTGTTCGAGGGCGATGAAGCTAGGCTGCAGTTCCAGACCGTTGCCGGGGATTTTCAGACTTTGTGGGCGCAGTGTCGGGTTGTTCAGCCACAATTGCAGGCGTTCGACCAGCGCGGTCGAATAATCGTCGATCAAATGGCCCTGAAGGTGCGATTGCGCGAGCAGGGTCTGCGCGCTGTGATTGGCCAGTTGTATCCGGCGTTGTTCGTCGAGCACCAGGATCCCGGTGCGCATGCGTTGCAGGATCAGCGCATTGAGAGCCTCCAGGCCGACCACTTTGCTGGCGGTTTGCTCGGCCAGGGTTTCGCTGACCTCCAGCCGCCGGACCAGCCCCTGCACCAGCAATGAAGCGGCAAAACACAACGCGCCAAGGGTGCCGGCCTGCAGGTATTCGTTGGCGCTCAGGGGGTGGCTGAAACTCAGCAGAAAGCTTAATCCGACAATGCCGATGGCGCCGATGGCGGCGATCAGCAGACCGATGCGGCGGCGCAGCAAGGTATTGCTGATCGCCACAGAAACGATCAGCAAGTTGCCGAGCGCACTGGCCACGCCGCCAGCCGCGTAGAACAACCCGCACAGCATCAGAACGTCGACCAGCGCCAGGCTGAACAATTGCGCGGGGCGTCGGGTGTTCTCCAGGAACACCACCAGCAAAATGTTCAGCACCAGGTACAGCCAGCTGCCGTTGCGCAGCAGATCGTCGTTGGCCGACGTCAGCAGGCGGTTGTCCATGTTGCTGGAGATCAGCAGCACCAAGGTGATGCCGATACTTAAACGGTAAAGATGATAAAGGCGCAGCAGACGCTGAGCCTGTTTGCTGTCGGCGTGGGAGGCCTCAGCGATCACTGGAACCTGGGCCTTGCTCGAGGTGAGCCTGGCTGCAATACCACTGTTGTTGAAGGCTCAGCGCGCGGTCGCGGGGCAGATGCACGCCGCAATGGGCGCAGCGCACCATCGGTGCAGCATCCTGCTCGCGAGGAGACTGGGCGGACGAAGCAGGGGCCTTGAATTTGCGCCACAACCAAATCGCAGCAAATATCAGGGCAATCCAAAACAATAAACGAAGCATGATGAGCGGCTTTTCGACGGATGATTCGGCAGTTTAGCCAAGCTCCTGACAAGCGCACAGCGCTATTAAGGGCGGTAATGAAAAAGGGAGATCCGAAGATCTCCCTTTTCTGTGCCGCCGGTGTGATCAGTCGAACACGCCGAAAGTCATGTAGCTGAACCACGAGCGGTCGGTGTCGGCAGATTCCGGCTCCGGCTCTTCGATCACGTCGCCGTTCTCGTCTTTAGGCTTGAGCTCGTTCGGGATCGAATCTTTCGCGTCCTGGAACTGCTTCTGCACGTCCTGGTTGGCGCGGGTCTCTCCCGGCGGCAGTGGCGGACGCGACTCGATCAGACCGAGGGTCGCCTTGCTCAGGAACGAACGGTTGTCGGCTTCTGCAACCCGTGGCACGAACTGGCCGTCTTGCAGGGCCGGGTGATCCGGGTAGTTGAGCTTCAGGGTTTCCAGGCTGGTGTTGGCCAGTTCGTCCAGGTGCAGACGCTGGTAAGCCTCGGTCATCACCGCCAGGCCGTCGCCGACCGATGGGGTTTCCTGGAAGTTTTCCACTACATAACGGCCACGGTTGGCGGCGGCGACGTAAGCCTGACGGGTCAGGTAATAGTCGGCTACGTGGATTTCGTAGGCGGCCAGCAGGTTGCGCAGGTAAATCATGCGCTGCTTGGCGTCCGGCGCGTAGCGGCTGTTCGGGTAGCGGCTGGTCAGCTGTGCGAACTCGTTGTAGGAGTCGCGGGCAGCGCCCGGGTCACGCTTGGTCATGTCCAGCGGCAGGAAGCGCGCCAGCAGGCCGACGTCCTGGTCAAAGGAAGTCAGACCCTTGAGGTAATACGCGTAATCCACGTTCGGATGCTGCGGATGCAAACGAATGAAACGCTCGGCGGCAGACTTTGCAGCTTCCGGCTCGGCGTTCTTGTAGTTAGCGTAGATCAGTTCGAGTTGTGCCTGATCAGCGTAGCGACCGAACGGATAACGCGACTCCAGTGCCTTCAGCTTGGCTGTGGCGCTGGTGTAGCTGTTGTTGTCCAGGTCAGTCTGAGCCTGCTGATACAGCTCGGCTTCACTCAGGTTTTCGTCTACGACTTCCTTCGATGAGCAAGCAGCGGTCAATGCGAGGATGGCGATCAGCAGCAGGTGTTTCACTTGCATGGCGGCTTGCGTCCCTATGACGGCCGCTGTCTTGGGCGGGGCCGTCCTGTTATGATGAGCGCCCCGTTGAAAAGCCTCGGGGCAAAAGACGCCGTATTTAACCACAAGCGCGCAGCCGAAACCAAAAGCTGTGCCGACGCACAGTCAGAGCATGTCCGATAAAATTGAACTTCGCGCAGAGGTGCCGTCCGAATTGGGCGGCCAACGCCTCGATCAAGTCGCTGCCCAACTCTTCGCTGAGCACTCACGCTCGCGCCTTTCCGCCTGGATCAAAGAAGGTCGCCTGACTGTGGACGGGGCGGTCATCCGCCCGCGCGACATCGTTCATGGCGGTGCCATCCTTGAACTGACTGCCGAGCAGGAAGCTCAGGGTGAGTGGATCGCCCAGGACATCGAGCTCGATATCGTCTACGAAGATGACGACATCCTGGTGATCAACAAGCCTGCGGGCCTGGTGGTGCACCCGGCTGCCGGTCACGCTGATGGCACCTTGCTCAACGCCTTGCTGCACCATGTGCCGGACATCATCAATGTCCCGCGCGCCGGTATCGTGCATCGTCTGGACAAGGACACCACCGGTCTCATGGTGGTGGCCAAGACCATTCAGGCGCAGACAAAGCTTGTTACGCAATTGCAGAGTCGCAGCGTCAGCCGGATCTACGAGTGCATCGTGATTGGTGTGGTCACCGCCGGGGGCAAGATCAACGCCCCGATCGGTCGTCACGGCCAGCAGCGCCAGCGCATGGCGGTGATGGAGGGCGGCAAGCCTGCCGTCAGCCACTATCGCGTGCTGGAGCGTTTCCGTTCCCACACTCACGTGCGGGTCAAACTGGAAACCGGTCGTACTCACCAGATTCGCGTGCACATGGCGCACATCAACTTCCCGTTGGTCGGCGATCCGGCGTACGGCGGTCGCTTCCGCATTCCGCCAGCCGCCAACGTGAACATGGTCGAAACCCTCAAGCAGTTCCCGCGTCAGGCACTGCACGCGCGTTTCCTTGAGCTGGATCATCCGACGACCGGTCAGCGCATGAGCTGGGAATCGCCGTTGCCGGAAGATTTCGTCTGGCTGCTGACCCTGCTCAAACAGGATCGCGAGGCGTTCATCGGATGAACTGGCTGACGCCGGACTGGCCTGCGCCGGCCAGCGTCAGGGCCTGTGTCACCACCCGCGAGGGAGGTGTCAGCGAGGCGCCGTTCGACAGCCTCAATCTGGGCGATCATGTTGATGACCGTCCCGAGGCTGTAGCCGAGAATCGTCGGCGTCTGACCGATCACTTTTCTATAAAGCCTGCATGGTTGCAGCAAGTCCACGGAATTGCCGTGGCACAGGCTGACCCACGCCTTGTGGCGACGGCCGATGCCAGCTGGACTGCAACGCCCGGTATCGCCTGCGCGGCGATGACAGCGGACTGTTTGCCGGCTCTGTTCTGCAATCGTGCGGGCACTCGTGTTGCAGCAGCCCATGCCGGTTGGCGAGGTCTGGCGGCGGGCGTACTCGAAGCCACGCTCGACACGCTCGATGTCCCGGCCGAAGACGTGCTGGTCTGGCTCGGTCCAGCCATTGGCCCGAAAGCCTTTGAAGTCGGCCCGGAAGTGCGGGAAGTCTTCATCAATCAATTGCCTGAAGCAGCAGAAGCGTTCGTACCGAGCGACAATGCAGGCAAGTTCATGGCTGACATCTACATGCTGGCGCGCCTGCGTCTGGCTGAACGGGGTGTTACGGCTGTTTATGGTGGCGGTTTCTGCACCGTGACCGATCCGCGCTTCTTTTCTTACCGCCGTGCGTCGCGCACCGGTCGTTTCGCCTCCCTTGTTTGGCTCACCCGCTAAACTCTCTGATCTGCATCAACTCTCCGACGCTTGAATCTCCCAGAATCGACCGCATCTACAGTGGTATCTGGCAGGTTTCTTTATTCAGGATGGTTTTCAGGTCCGGCCTGCTCAAAAGGAAGGTGACCCCATGCGTATAGACCGTTTAACCAGCAAATTACAGTTGGCCTTGTCCGACGCCCAGTCGTTGGCTGTCGGCCACGATCATCCGGCCATCGAGCCGGCGCACTTGATGCAGGCCATGCTTGAACAGCAGGGTGGTTCGATCAAACCTCTGCTGATGCAAGTAGGCTTTGACGTCAACAGTCTGCGAAAAGAGCTGACCAAAGAGCTCGATCAGTTACCAAAAATCCAGAACCCGACTGGCGACGTGAATATGTCGCAGGATCTGGCGCGCCTGCTCAATCAGGCTGATCGTCTGGCCCAGCAGAAGGGCGATCAGTTCATTTCCAGCGAACTGGTGTTGCTCGCTGCGATGGACGAAAACAGCAAGCTCGGCAAGCTGTTGCTCGGCCAGGGCGTGAGCAAGAAAGCTCTGGAAAACGCGATCAACAACCTGCGCGGTGGCGAAGCCGTTAACGACGCCAACCACGAAGAGTCGCGTCAGGCGCTGGATAAATACACCGTCGACCTGACCAAGCGGGCCGAAGATGGCAAGCTTGATCCGGTGATCGGCCGTGACGACGAAATCCGTCGCACCATCCAGGTTCTGCAGCGTCGCACCAAGAACAATCCGGTATTGATCGGTGAGCCTGGCGTGGGTAAAACCGCGATTGCCGAAGGTCTGGCCCAGCGCATCATCAACGGCGAAGTGCCGGATGGCCTCAAGGGCAAGCGTCTGCTCTCGCTGGATATGGGCGCGCTGATTGCCGGTGCCAAGTATCGCGGTGAGTTCGAAGAACGCCTGAAATCGCTGCTCAATGAGCTGTCGAAGCAGGAAGGGCAGATCATTCTGTTCATTGACGAACTGCACACCATGGTCGGCGCGGGTAAGGGCGAAGGCTCCATGGATGCGGGCAACATGCTCAAGCCTGCGCTGGCTCGCGGCGAGTTGCATTGCGTTGGCGCGACCACGCTCAACGAGTACCGCCAATATATAGAGAAGGATGCGGCCCTCGAACGGCGCTTCCAGAAAGTTTTGGTGGAAGAGCCGAGCGAAGAAGACACCATCGCGATCCTGCGTGGCCTCAAAGAGCGTTACGAGGTTCACCATAAAGTCGCGATCACCGACGGCGCGATCATTGCAGCGGCCAAGCTCAGCCACCGTTACATCACTGATCGGCAGTTGCCGGACAAGGCCATCGACCTGATTGACGAGGCCGCCAGCCGCATCCGCATGGAGATCGATTCCAAGCCGGAAGTGCTGGATCGTCTGGAGCGCCGTTTGATTCAGCTGAAAGTTGAATCTCAGGCCCTGAAGAAAGAAAGCGATGAAGCGGCGATGAAACGCCTGGAAAAACTTCAGGAAGAAATCGTCCGTCTTGAGCGCGAATATTCGGACCTGGAAGAAATCTGGAACTCGGAAAAAGCCGAGGTACAGGGTTCTGCACAGATTCAGCAGAAGATCGAACAGTCCCGTCAGGAACTGGAAGCCGCGCGCCGCAAAGGCGATCTGAACCGCATGGCGGAGTTGCAGTACGGGGTCATCCCGGACCTGGAACGCAGCCTGCAGATGGTCGACCAGCACGGCAAGAGCGAAAACCAGTTGCTGCGCAGCAAGGTGACTGAGGAAGAAATCGCGGAAGTCGTGTCGAAGTGGACCGGCATCCCGGTGTCGAAAATGCTCGAAGGCGAGCGCGACAAGCTGATGAAGATGGAAAGCCTGTTGCACCAGCGCGTGATCGGTCAGGAAGAAGCAGTCGTGGCGGTTTCCAATGCGGTGCGTCGTTCGCGCGCCGGGTTGTCCGACCCGAATCGTCCGAGCGGCTCGTTCATGTTCCTCGGCCCGACCGGTGTTGGTAAAACCGAGCTGTGCAAGGCTCTCGCCGAGTTCCTCTTTGATACTGAAGAGGCGATGGTGCGGATCGACATGTCCGAGTTCATGGAGAAACATTCCGTGGCACGGCTGATCGGTGCGCCACCGGGATACGTCGGTTACGAAGAGGGCGGTTACCTGACCGAAGCGGTACGGCGCAAGCCTTACTCGGTGATCCTCTTGGACGAAGTCGAGAAGGCGCATCCGGATGTGTTCAACATTCTGCTGCAAGTGCTTGAGGATGGCCGTCTGACCGACAGTCATGGCCGTACGGTCGATTTCCGCAATACCGTGATTGTCATGACCTCTAACCTCGGCTCGTCGCAGATCCAGGAACTGGTCGGTGATCATGAGGCACAACGTGCGGCCGTCATGGACGCGCTGACTTCCCACTTCCGTCCGGAGTTCATCAACCGGGTCGACGAGGTGGTGATCTTCGAGCCTTTGGCGCGGGATCAGATCGCGGGTATTACCGAGATCCAGTTGGGCCGCCTGCGCAGCCGTCTGGCCGAGCGCGAGCTGAAGCTGGAACTGAGTCCGGAGGCGATGGACAAGCTGATTGCCGTCGGCTACGACCCGGTCTATGGCGCACGTCCTCTGAAGCGGGCGATCCAGCGCTGGATCGAAAACCCGTTGGCGCAACTGATCCTGTCCGGGCATTTCTTGCCTGGCGCGACAGCAACAGGTGCCGTGGAGAACGACGAAATCGTTTTCCACTGATCCGCAGCGTCAATGAAATAAGGAAGGCCTCGCATTGCGAGGCCTTTTTTTCGCCAGGCTGTTGAACTAAAAGGAAAAGGCTTGTAAAGTGCGCCCCGCAGTCAGTCACCCACAAGGGTTTCAGCTCACTGAGCGGAAATCTGAAATAAGTTGCAAATCATTAACTTGAAAGCGATTTAGGGGGTTGACAGAGGTGTTCTAGGTTGTAGAATAGCGCGCCTCAGACACACGAACGCAGCGATGCGAACGGAGTCTGAAAGCTTCAAGTTTCACCGTTGTAAATTGAAATATGTAGTTCCGTGATAGCTCAGTCGGTAGAGCAAATGACTGTTAATCATTGGGTCCCAGGTTCGAGTCCTGGTCACGGAGCCAATTTCAAACCGGGGTATAGCGCAGTCCGGTAGCGCGCCTGCTTTGGGAGCAGGATGTCAGGAGTTCGAATCCCCTTACCCCGACCATTTTTGGGTCGTTAGCTCAGTTGGTAGAGCAGTTGGCTTTTAACCAATTGGTCGTAGGTTCGAATCCCACACGACCCACCATTTTTGAAACCAGTTAACGCTGGGATCGAATCTTAAGATCAGAGGCCAAAAGCGCTGATCGAAGAAGGCGATCGAAAGGTCGCCTTTTTTTTACCGGGGTATAGCGCAGTCCGGTAGCGCGCCTGCTTTGGGAGCAGGATGTCAGGAGTTCGAATCCCCTTACCCCGACCATATTAAAAATCCTCGTATCGAAAGATACGGGGATTTTTTTTGTCCGGCATTTATAAGCCCAACAGCAGCAGTGGTTGTTTGGGGCGTAAAAAAGCCGCGTTTTCCAAAGAAAGACGCGGCTTCACCCTCGGTCGACTCAGGCGCCGTCTTGATCTTTCAGGTGTTCGAACAGGCCCTTGGGCATTTTCTTGCCGTTGGCTTCGAAGTTGGCTTTGACGTTGTTGTAGGCCTCTTGCTCATCGATGAAGCCGTCATGGTTGGTGTCGATCTTGTCGAAGTCGGATTTCGGCGCGACTTTGATGAACTCGGCGCGCGAGACTTTACCGTCGCCATCGCTGTCAGTCTTGGCCATCGAGGCATCCCCGCATTTGCCCTCACCGCATTTGCCTTCCGGGGTTTTTACCGAGGTTTCTGCTGACGCGACCATATAGCCCTGAGCCAGCGGCTGCGCGGCGAATACCGAGCCGGACAGCATCAGACCTCCCGCCAGCGCAGCGCCGAACAGGCCAATGGATTTTTTGCCGAGAGTCGAGTGATGGGACATTGCATTCTCCTACGGTTGCACAGCGCAACCACACGTTAAGGACGATCAGCCGGAGCAGGTGTGCTCGGGTGGGGCCATTAGGCGGTGGCGGTGTATCGCGTCTGTGTCGTGGAGCGGGGAGTTTGTAAGCGAAGGTGGGGGGAGTGGGGGAGGATACAGTCAGACACATCTCTTAAGAGCAATAGAAAACCCTGTGGGAGCGTACTTGCTCGCGAAAGCATCGGATCAGCCACATTAATGTCGACTGACACGCCGCCTTCCCGAGCAAGCTCGCTCCCACAGTTTTTATTGCATCAATGCAGCTTCAGACGCGGCTCAGTCCCGCGACCAATCTTGCTGCCCAGCATGAGCATTGCCGTGCGGAACGGCCCGTACAGCGCCATCTGGTGCATGCGATACAGCGACACGTAAAACATCCGCGCCAGCCAGCCTTCGAGCATCACGCTGCCGGTCAGGTTGCCCATCAGGTTACCCACAGCCGAGAAGCGCGACAGCGAAATCAGCGAGCCGTAGTCGGTGTATTTGTATTCCGGCAGGGTCTTGCCTTCGATGCGCAGTTTCAGCGACTTGGCCAGCAGCGAAGCCTGTTGGTGCGCGGCTTGCGCACGCGGCGGCACGTTGCGGTCGGAGCCAGGTTGCGGGCATGCGGCGCAATCGCCGAACGCGAAGATGTTTTCGTCGCGGGTGGTTTGCAGGGTGGGTAGCACTTGCAGTTGATTGATGCGGTTGCTTTCCAGGCCATCGAGATCCTTGAGGAAACCCGGTGCACGAATGCCCGCCGCCCAGACTTTCAGGCTGGCCTTGATCTCGTTGCCATCGGCGGTAATCAGGCTGTCGGCCGTCACTTCGCTGACCGACGCGTTGGTCATCACGTTGACCCCGAGTTTCTCCAGCGTCTTGTGCACCGGCCCGCTGATGCGCTCCGGCAGGGCAGGCAGAACCCGCGGCCCGGCTTCGATGAGGGTGATGTGCATGTTTTCCGGTTTGATGCGGTCGAGGCCGTACGCCGCCAGTTCATGCGCCGCGTTGTGCAATTCTGCCGCCAGCTCGACGCCGGTAGCACCGGCACCGACGATAGCCACGCTGATCTGCTGGACCACATCGGTTTGTCCGGCGTGTGCACGCAAATAGTGATTGAGCAGTTGCTGGTGGAAACGCTCGGCCTGTTTACGGGTGTCGAGGAACAGGCAGTGCTGCGCCGCGCCCTGAGTGCCGAAATCGTTGGTGGTACTGCCGACTGCGATCACCAGCGAGTCATACGCCACTTCGCGGGCGGGTACCAGTTCGACGCCGTTTTCGTCGTAGGTGGCGGCCAGCTGGATTTTCTTCGCCGCACGATCAAGCCCGCTCATGCGCCCGAGCTGGAACTCGAAGTGGTTCCATTTGGCCTGGGCTACATAGTTGAGTTCGTCTTCGGAAGAGTTCAGCGATCCAGCCGCCACTTCGTGCAACAGCGGTTTCCAGATGTGTGTCAGGTTCGCGTCGACCAGCATCACACTGGCCGTGCCGCGCTTGCCCAGAGTCTTACCCAGGCGGGTAGCCAACTCCAGACCGCCGGCGCCGCCGCCGACAATAACAATACGATGGGACATAGGGATAACTCGCAAGGTTTTTAAAGGAAATCGGTGCGGTTACCCGAGCGAGCGCGATGCTGCTCATAGCGTCAGGTAACTGATAAATCGGCTCAACAGGCCCAGACCAATGGTCACCGCCAACACCAGCACCAGGAGCATCCACGGCCGGAAAGGCCGGCGCTCGACACGGTGTTGGGACAGTTGCAGGTACTCTTCGACATGCTTTTGGTCTTCGGGTTTCAGGCGGCTGGTCATAAAGGCCTCGTCAGGTAGACGTTGCTGAATGTGCAGAAGCTACAGCGGTTTTCAACCGGGGTTGAACGCAGCATAGCCGCTGTCCGGAACCGGTTTGACACAGAGGCTATCGTCGAGGCGAATGATGCCGCTTTGTAACACCCGCGCGGTGATTCCGCCATGCCCGCGTACCGCTTGAAAGGTGCCGGGGCCGAGGTTGTTCTGCAGGCGTGCGCAGGGCTGGCACCAGCCGGTGGTTTCGAAAATCGCCTGACCGATACGAAAGCGCCTGCCCTTGAGGCTGAACAGGTTGATCCCGCTTATAACGAGATTGCGCCGCAGATCTTCAGGTTTTACCGGTTGATCGTGCGGGCGCCCCATCAATGCGCTGATCACGGCCAGATGTTCCCACTGAATCAGCGTCACTTGCCGCGCGTTGCGCACCCCAGGGCGGGCGTGGTCGCCGGTCAGTCCGGCTTCAAGGCGTGCTTCAACGGCATCGAGTTCGATCATCGGTCCACGGGATTCAGGGCGCACGCCGATCCAGCGCACCGTGCCGGTTTGCGGGACATCGGCGATCAATTGCTGAAGGGGTGTCACAGGCTGATCCCGACATCGAAGACGATGCTGCGCCCCAGGTTACTGCGCAGAAAGTCCGGTGCATCGGGGTGCGCAAACAGCACGCGGGCGAACGTCGGGCCGACGAGGGATAGCGAACGCCAGCCCTGACGCAAATATTCGGTTGGCGGTGGAAAGTGGCTGTTGAGGTCCAGCACTTCACGTTTGAGGCTGGCGAAGGCAATGATGTCCAGCTCACCCAGATCCATGCCGCGTTCCTTGTAGTTGTGCGCTTTTTTGCGCAGGGTCGGCGCGAGGCGTAACAGAAATTCGTTGGCCGGAATCCGCTTCGGCTTGGCTTCGCGGCGCACCAGTTGACTGAGGGAAAACGCGCTGCGCCGACGTTGCAGTTCATCGCGCCATTCGTCGTTAAGCCTGCGCCCCTCGTCGAGGACGAAGAATACTTCGAAGTTGGCGTCGCGAAACAGCACGTCCGGCGGCTCGCCGGCAGGCGCGAACTCGTCGGCGCGATAAGGAATGTTCAGGCCTTGCAGCAGGCGCTGGCAGACCCAACGCTCTCGCTCCCATTTGCGGGCATTGGACAGGAACGCGTTGGCTTGCTCGGCCGCAATGGTCAGCAGGCGTAAGTAATCTGAGTCATCCATAGGCCAAGCTTAGCGTTCAAATGTGATCGAAGTAGTGGCCAGGAAAACTCTTCCCGGTTACGTCATCCCCAGCCAGTTTGGCAGGGCCAGCGAAATCCACGGTACATAGGTTATCAATATCAGGAACAGTAACAGGATAATCAGCCAAGGCATCGCCGCACGGATGGTGGCACCCAGCGACATGCCTGTCACCGCCGACGTGACGAACAGGTTCAGCCCCACGGGCGGAGTAATCAGCCCGATCTCCAGGTTCACCACCATGATGATGCCCAGGTGGATCGGGTCGATCCCCAACTGCACGGCAATCGGAAACAGGATCGGCGCCAGGATCAGGATGATTGCCGAAGGCTCCATGAACGCCCCCGCCACCAGTAATACGATGTTCACCACCAGCAGGAACGTCACCGGCGTCAGCCCCGCGCCGATGACCCAGGCGGTGATCTGTTGCGGAATTTGCTCGGTGGTCAGCACATGAGCGAACAGCATGGCATTGGCGATGATGAACATCAGCATGATGCTCAGCTTGGCGGATTCCAGCAGCACTTTCGGTGTCTCACGGAACGTCATGTCCTTGTAGACGAACAGTGCAATGAATGCCGAGTAGACCGCCGCGACTGCCGCCGCCTCGGTCGGGGTGAACATTCCTGAGTAGATGCCGCCCAGGATGATGACCATCAGCAACAGGCCCCAGATGGCTTTGCGTGCTGCCGTAAACCATTCACGAACGGTGGCACGTGGCATGGCGGGCAGGTTTTTCCTGACGGCGACGACATAGATAGCCACCATCAGCGCGGTACCCAGCAGCAAACCCGGTATGACTCCGGCCATGAACAGCTTGCCGACCGAGGTCTCCGTCGCAGCGGCATATACCACCATGACGATGGAGGGTGGAATGAGAATGCCCAGCGTACCGGCATTGCACACGATGCCGGCACCGAACGCCTGTGGATAACCGGAGCGGACCATGCCCGCAATTGCGATGGAACCCACGGCCGCGACCGTTGCAGGGCTCGAGCCGGACAGCGCGGCGAACAACATGCACGCGAGGACGGCTGCGATGGCCAGACCGCCGCGAATATGACCGACACACGCATTGGCAAAGTCGATCAGGCGTCGCGCGACGCCGCCCGTGGTCATGAACGCGCCGGCCAGCAAAAAGAACGGGATCGCCAGTAACGTGTAGTGCTCGGATGTCTCGAATAACTTGATGGCCAGTGAGCGCACGGAGTCGGGGCTGAACAGAATGATCGTCATCGAACCGGCCAAACCCAGGGAAATGGCGATCGGCACGCCGATGAACATCAGCACGAACAGGGCGACGAAGAGGAACAGAATGGTCATTTCTTGTCATCCTCATGTTCGGTCAGTTTCATCGCATCTGCGGCTTCATCGGCCAGGCCCAGACCGGTTTGACGGTGTTGCACAATGCGCACGAGGATTTCGGCAAAGCGAATGAACACCAGAGCGAAACCGACAGGCACTATCAGCCCGATGTGCCACTGCATGATGCCGTAGTGACCGAGATCCTCGGCGCCGATACCGGCGATGAACAACGTCTGAATCCATTCGAAACTGCTGACACTGAGCAGCCCCGCATAGGCGAGACAGCACAGGCAGGCAATGATGGCGATGATGCGCTGAGCCGGTTTGCTGGCCAGCTTCACCAAGGCATCGACGCCGATATGCCCTGCAGTGCGCACGCCATAGGACAAGCCAAAAAAGATCAGCCAGGCAAACAGGGCTTTGGTCAACGCGATGCTCCACGTCATGGCCTGGGCCATCCCCATGATGCTGTCGCCAATCGCGAATAACGGTTCACTTGCGCCTTGCCATTGCTCAGCGAAGCTGTAGAAAACGCTATAGAGGTTGTTCAGGATGACGTAAACGAACGTCACCAGCGTCATTGCCGCCAACAGGAAAACAATGAAGCCTTCCTCGAAGTGGTCCCAGATGCGCCGCAAGGCATTCATGAGTAACTGCTCCCGATCGAGTGACGACAATGAAACAGGTGCCGCCCTTTTGAGGCGGCACATGCGGGCAGATTTACTGAGCCTGGTTTGAGGCGTCGGCGGCCTTGATCAGGTCGGCGCCGATAGCACCTTCGAACTTCGCCCAGACCGGCTTCATTTTTTCACGCCACTCGCCACGTTGTTCCGGAGTCAGCAGGATGATTTCAGTGGTTTTGGCGTCGACGATATGCTGTTTGGCGTCCTGGTTGAGCTTCTCGGCGTCTTTGTTCACCTGGGCGGTAACCTCGACGATTATTTTGTCCAGTTCGGTTCTCACATCCGGCGGCAGGCCATTCCAGAACTTGGTATTGGTGATCAGCATGTAGTCGAGCAAGCCATGGTCGGATTCGGTGATGAACTTCTGCACCTCGTGCATTTTCTGACTGAAGATGTTCGAGTAAGGGTTTTCCGCACCATTCACGACACCGGTCTGCAAGCTCTGATACACCTCGGCGAAGCTCAACTTGCGCGGGTTGGCTTTCACTGCTTTGAATTGTTCATCCAGTACGGCCGACGCCTGTACACGGAATTTCAGACCCCGGGCATCGCCCGGTACAACCAGCTTCTTGTTGGCGGACAACTGCTTCATGCCGTTGTGCCAATAAGCCAGGCCTGTGATGTTCTTGCTTTCCATCGACTTGAGCAGTTCCTGGCCTTGAGGGCTGCGCTGGAAACGGTCAACGGCGGAGATGTCGTTGAACAGGAACGGCAAGTCGAATAGCTGCAATTTCGGTGTGTATTGTTCGAACTTTGCCAGCGACGGAGCAATGAGTTGCACATCGCCCAACAGCAGTGCCTCCATTTCCTTGCCGTCGCCAAACAATGAAGAGTTCGGGTAGACCTCAACCTTGACCTTGTCCTTCAGGCGTTCTTCGACGAGTTTCTTGAATAGCAGGGCGCCTTGACCCTTGGGCGTTTGCTCGGCGACTACATGGGAAAACTTGATAACGATTGGATCGGCCGCCAGCGCCAGGCCCGATACGCCCAGCGCAAGTGCGCAGACGACTGCGTTGCGCAATGATTTAAGCATTGAGATGTTCCTCTTGTTTTAGTTCTCGTGCGGCTCATGACTCAAAAGCGTTTGCACGGTGGACAAGAGGAGTCTAGGCAATAAATCTCAATTGGTTGTCGAGACTAGTATTTCCAGAAAACCGGTGTGAGCAGCACCAGGACGGTGAGGATCTCCAGTCTTCCCAACAGCATGCCGACAGTCAGCAGCCATTTGGCAGCATCGGGCAATGTGGAAAAGTTTCCCGCCGGGCCAATGATCGAGCCAACGCCAGGCCCGACGTTGCAGACGGCGGTAGCCGCGCCACTCAATGCAGTTGTCCAGTCCAGGCCGATGAGCGCCAAACCCATGGCGATCACCCCGATAGTGATGGTGAAAAAGAATGAAAACGTCAGCAGCGAACGGGCGATGTCCTCGTCGATGGGGTGTTTGTTGTATTTTTTTCGGATCACGGCGCGAGGATGGATCAATTGATTCAGGCTGCCCATTAGCAGCGTGCCAGCCACCTGAAAGCGGAATATTTTAAGACCGCCAGCGGTGGAACCGGAGCAGCCCCCGACAAAGGTCAGATAGAAGAACAGCAATACGGCAAAACTGCCCCATAACGTGTAATCCCCCAGTGCTACGCCGGTTGTCGTGACCACCGATGTCACGTTGACCGCCACGATCCGAAACGCTTCCCACCAGCCGTACTCGCTGTGCAAGCACAACCAGGTACCGACCAGCACCCAGGTAATGAGCAAAAAGCCAATGAACCCGCGTACCTGATGATCTTTGAACAAGGCCCGTTTATTGCCGCGAAGCGTGCTCACGTACAGCGTGAAAGGGAGGCTGCCCAGAATCATGGTAGCGACCGCCACCCAATGAATGGACGGTTGTGTCCAATGTGCCAGCGAGGCATCGGAGGTCGAAAATCCTCCCGTGGAAATCAATGACATTGAATGGTTGATGGCTTCGAACGGCGTCATCCCTGCTATCCACAGGGCCAGCGTAGCAAGACCGGTAAGCCCGACATAAAGCCCCAGAATATATTTGGCGGCGACATGGGAGCGCGGCGTGACCTTTTCCGACCAGTCGGACGATTCGGTCTTGAATAGCCGCATGCCCCCGACCCGCAGTAATGGCAGGATAGCCACCGCCATGCCGATGAAGCCGATCCCGCCCAGCCAATGCAACATCGATCGCCAGATCAGCAATCCTGGAGATGCCGTGTCCAGCCCGGTAAGGATGGTCGATCCAGTTGTGGTGATGCCTGACATCGTTTCAAAAAACGCGTCGGTGTAGCTGATGTGCTGGATAAGCACCATAGGCAATGCGGCGAATATGCACACAACCACCCAACTGGCGGTCGTCAGCATGTACATATCGCGAGGACGTAACTGAACGTTCTCGGGACGACCCTTGTTAATCATCACCAGCCCGCACAGCGCTGTGATCAAGCTCGACCACAGGAAGGCCGACATATCATCTTTGCGATCATGGATCACCAGCGTCAGCATGGGTATCAGCATGCTCACCGCCAGCGTGATCAGAATAATTCCCAGAATGAAGCTGATGAGTCGTAATACCGCAATGGACATATGTAACGCCTTTTTGTTAGCGCCGCGCAGTATCGGCGGGCCTGTTGTCTCGTCCCGTAAAGTTTTCGTAACTTTTTCTCTCCTCCGGATTCTCTGCGCGCCACGCGCAGAAGCGTGATACGGCGAGTCGCAAACGGCGGTATAGACTGAGATCTGCCTCGACGGGAGAACCGCGTGAAAAATATAACAGTGTTGCTGCTCGATCTTTGGCTGGCGCGGCCCCAGGCGTCAGCGAAGGATCACCTATGATCGGCGCCGAACTGCTGTCATCCACAAGTCTGACGCTCGGATGGCTGATCTATCTGCCGATGCTGTTCTGGGCGATTGTTCGTGCTCCTTGGGTCGAGTTGTTCAGTGACAGCCGTCGCCAGCATCTGTTGTTCGGCACGGTGTTCGCGTTGTTTCTGTTGTGGCTGGTGCGCCGAGATTTCGACACCGGAGTGTCTTATCACTTCATTGGCATGACGGCGGTGACGTTGCTGCTCGACTGGCCGCTGGCGATTGTCGGCGGCTTGGTGGCGCAGGTCGGGCTGTTGCTGCTCGGGCGTCAGGATCTAGCGGCGCTGGGGGTTAACGGTGCGTTGTTCATTCTGCTGCCGGTGCTGATTACCGAGTGCGTGGCGATCCTCGTCGAGCGCGCCCAGCCACGCAATCCCTTTGTGTACATCTTCTGCTCCGGGTTTCTCGCCGCCGCGCTGTCGGCGTTGCTGTGTCTACTGCTGAGCCTGACATTGCTCTGGTACGACGGCCTGTTTGCCATGCCCGAATGGCTGGAAGACTTCATCGGCTACCTGTGGCTGATCATATTCCCCGAGGCGTTCATCAACGGCATGGTGGTCAGCGCACTGGTGGTGTTCAGCCCGGAATGGCTGGAGACGTTCAATCGCACGCGCTACCTTTCGGCACCCTGGAAGGACGACGATCCCAAGTCTTGATCCACATCAAACCCGCCACGCGCGCGGCATTTCATGCTCGGTCAAATCCCTTCAGGAGCGGCAATATGAGTGTTTACGAGTGGGCGCGGCAGGAAACCCGCAAGAGTCTGGAGATGGCGCAAGAGGTGGGGTTCGATCCGGGGTTGAGCCTGCGCGCCTTGCTCAGTGCGGTGGTGCAACAAAGCAAGACCGTGCGCAACGCCGAAGACCTGGCCGACGAGTTGCGCTTTCTGGCGGAAAACCTCGACGACCATCAGGACTACGGCTTCATGCGGCCCTGACGGGATCAGTGGCGCGGATCGAAATCGCCGGAAAACAGTTCATCCTCGGCGTCCGGTGCAACAGGGATCTTGTGCTCTTCCGAGGCCCAGGCGCCGAGGTCGATCAATTTGCAGCGATCGGAGCAGAACGGCCGGAATTTGTTAGCCGGAGTGAATTCCACGGGGGCGCCACACGTTGGGCATTCTACGGTTGGGATCTGGCTCATGATTGGCCTCCACTTAAAGTCAGGTAAAAGTCATGCAGGCGCTCGACCTCGCTGTGCAGCCAGGCGAGGTCGCGGTCGTTGACTACCACGTCGTCGGCACGGCTCACGCGGTCTTCACGGCTCGACTGGGCCTTGAGGATCGCCTGAACCTGCTGTTCGCTGGTCTGGTCACGCTGCAAGGTGCGTTCGATCTGCAGTTGTTGCGGAGCGTCGATCACCAGGATTCGCTGGGTCATCGCGTATTGCCCGGATTCGATTAACAGTGGCGAAACCAGAATCGCATAGGGCGATTTTGCCAGCGCCAGATGATGGGCGATTTCCTCGGCGATCAACGGATGCAGCAGGGCTTCGAGCCAGCGGCGCTGCTCCGGGACTTCGAAGATCAACTTGCGCAGGGCGGCACGATCCAGCGTGCCGTCAGCCTGTAACACGCCGGCGCCAAAGTGCTCGGCAATCCTGGCCAGCGCCGGGCGACCCGGTTCGACCACCCAGCGTGCTGCGTGATCAGCGTCGACCACATGGACGCCAAGGTCGATGAAGTGCTGGGCCGCGGCGCTTTTGCCGCTGCCGATGCCGCCGGTCAGGCCGAGAATCCAGGGTTTTTCCACAGGGGTATTCATTTCAAACCGACAAACTGCCAATAGAAGTCGGTTATTTGACCACCCCAGAGCAAGGCAATCCAGCCGGCAATTGCCAGATAGGGGCCGAAGGGGATCGGCGTCGAGGTTTTCTGCTCGCGCACACGCAGCAAAATCACCCCGAGAATCGCTCCCACCAGCGAAGACAGCAGGATCGTCAGCGGCAGAATCTGCCAGCCACCCCAGGCGCCGAGCAGCGCCAGCAGCTTGAAATCACCGTGACCGATGCCGTCCTTGCCGGTCAGCAGTTTGAACAGCCAGAACACCGACCACAGCGCCATGTAACCGGCCACCGCGCCCCACATTGCATCGTGCAGCGGCACGAACAGCCCGAAACTGTTGACGATCAGCCCCAGCCACAACAACGGCAGCACCAGCACATCGGGCAGCAATTGATGCTCGGTGTCGATCAGACTCATCGCCAGCAAGCCCCAGGTGAGGAAGATCAACAGACAGGCCGGCCAGCCAAAACCCACCTGCCAGGCGATAAACGCCGAAAGCAGTCCACAACTCAGCTCGGTCAGCGGATAGCGTTTGCTGATCGGCGCTGCACACGCGGAGCAGCGTCCGCGCAGGCACAGATAACTGAGCAGCGGGATGTTTTCCCACGCACGAATTCGATGTGCGCAGTGCGGGCACTCGGAGTGCGGCAGCATCAGGTTGTAGGTCGGCAGCGGCGTTTCGCCGGGCAGACCGAGCACGTCCTGCGCCTGCTGGCGCCAATCGCGTTCGAGCATTTTCGGCAAGCGCCAGACCAGCACATTGAGAAAGCTGCCGACGATAAGACCGAGCAGCAGCGCCGTGCAGACAAAGGCCAGTGGGTAAACGGCAAACAGTTCGTCGATAGGCATGTCAGATCGCTGAGCCGAGTTGGAAGATCGGCAGGTACATCGCCACCACCAGACCCCCGACAATCACCCCCAGGACGACCATGATGAACGGCTCCATGAGGCTGGTGAGGTTGTCGACCATGTTATCCACTTCGTCCTCGTAAAACCCGGCGACCTTGTCGAGCATCTCGTCCAGCGCACCGGATTCTTCGCCGATGGCGGTCATCTGCACCGCCATGTTGGGAAAAACCCCGGTGGTGCGCATGGAAAAATTCAGCTGCATGCCCGTGGAAACATCCTGGCGGATGCGCAATACCGCGCGCTTGAACACCACGTTGCCCGTGGCGCCGGCCACCGAGTCGAGCGCTTCCACCAACGGCACGCCGGCAGCAAATGTGGTCGACAGGGTCCGGGCGAAGCGTGCAACGGCAGATTTGTACATCAGCGTGCCCACCAACGGCAGTTTCAATAGCCAGGTATCTTTGCGATCGCGCATGGCCTGGGATGTTTTCAGCGCATGGCGGGTGCCGAAAAAAGCGGCCACCAGCGCAACGAGTATCGCCCACCACCATTGCTGCATGAACTCCGACAGGCTGATGACCAGCAGGGTAAAGGCCGGCAATTCGGCGCCAAAACCGGAAAAAACCGACTCGAACTGCGGCACCACTTTCACCAGCAGAATCCCGGTCACCACGGCTGCAACCAGCACCACGGCGGTGGGGTAGGTCATGGCTTTCTTGATCTTGGCCTTGAGGGCTTCGCTTTTTTCCTTATAGGTCGCGACCCGTTCCAGCAACGTGTCGAGGGCACCGGACTGTTCGCCGGCATCCACGAGGTTGCAATACAACTCATCGAAATACTGCGGCTTCTTGCGCAGGGCGTTGGCGAAACTGTTGCCGGCGGCGATCTCCTGCTTCACCTCGTCGACCAGTTTGCGCATGGCCGGGTTTTCGAAGCCCTCACCGATGATGTCGAACGACTGCAGCAGCGGCACGCCAGCCTTCATCATGGTCGCCATCTGCCGCGTGAACAGGGCGATGTCCCGGGGTTTGATGCGTTTGCCGAAGCTAAACAGCGAGGCGGTTTTTTTACGCACCTTGCCCGGACTGATTCCTTGCTTGCGCAGTTGAGCCTTGATCAGTGCCGGGTTCTGCCCGCTTAATTCGCCGCTGAGTTTGCTGCCTTTCCTGTCCGTACCTTCCCAGGCGTAGACGCTGATTTTCGCTGCCTTGACCGCCATGTTCAGTCCTTGGTGACCCGGTTGATTTCTTCCAGGCTGGTAATGCCTTGCATGGCCTTGCGCAGGCCTGAGGTACGCAGGTCGTCGAAGCCGTCGCGGCGCATCTGGATGTCGATTTCCAGCGAGTTGCCCTCGGCCATGATCAGTCGTTGGAGGTCTGCTGTGTTCTTCACCACTTCATAAATTCCCACGCGTCCCTTGTAACCGCCATTGCAGTGATCGCAACCGACTGGCTCGTAGATCGTGAAACTGCCGATGCGTTCCTCGGGGAAGCCTTCCTTGATCAGGGTTTCGCGCGGAATCTCGATGGCTCTCTTGCAGTGGCTGCACAACTTGCGCGCCAGCCGCTGGGCGATGATCAGGCTGACCGAAGTGGCGATGTTGAAGCCGGGGATGCCCATGTTATGCAGTCGCGTCAGGGTTTCCGCCGCGCTGTTGGTGTGCAGTGTCGAAAGCACGAGGTGGCCGGTCTGCGCAGCCTTGATCGCGATCTCGGCGGTTTCCAGATCGCGGATCTCGCCGACCATGATCACGTCCGGATCCTGACGCAGAAACGAGCGCAAGGCCTGGGCAAAGTCGAGCCCCTGTCTGGGGTTGACGTTGACCTGGTTGATGCCCTCCATATTGATCTCCACCGGGTCTTCGGCGGTGGATATGTTGATGTCGACCGTGTTGAGAATATTCAGCCCGGTGTACAGCGACACCGTTTTGCCCGAGCCAGTGGGGCCGGTGACCAGAATCATCCCTTGTGGCTGCTTGAGGGCTGCCAAATACAGGTCTTTCTGCTCAGGCTCATAGCCGAGGGCGTCGATGCCGATTTGCGCGCTGGAGGGGTCGAGAATCCGGATAACCACTTTCTCGCCCCACAGGGTCGGCAGGGTATTGACCCGGAAGTCGATCGACTTGCTTTTGGACAGGCGCATCTTGATCCGCCCGTCCTGCGGTTTGCGCCGTTCCGAGATGTCGAGGCTGGCCATGACTTTCAACCGTGCGGCGATGCGCCCGGCCAGTTGGATCGGTGGCTTGGCCACCTCGCGCAGAATGCCGTCGGTGCGCACCCGTACCCGGTAGTTTTTTTCGTAAGGCTCGAAATGCAGGTCAGAGGAGCCGCTTTTGATCGCATCGAGCAGCATCTTGTGGACGAAACGCACCACCGGCGCATCGTCGGCGTCTTGTCCGCCAATGGCGTCCTGCTTGTTGTCGTCGATCGATTCGACATCGAGGCCGTCGAGATCGACGTCGGCCATGTCTTCGAGACCGGTGCCGTGGGTGTCGAAGAATTTTTCGATGGCGTCGCTGAGCTTGTCGTCCTCCACCAGGATGGCTTCGGTGCTCAACCCGGTGCTGAACTGGATGTCGCTGATTGCCTGATGATTGCTTGGGTCGGAAATCCCCACGAACAGCTTGTTGCCGCGTCGCCACAAGGGCAGGGCGTGATGCTGGCGCACCAGTTTTTCACTGACCAGGCCTTTGGGCTGGGTTTCCTTGTCCAGGCAATTAAGGTCGAGGAACGCCATGCCGAAGTGCTCGGAGGCGATCTCGGCGACCTGCGCGCTCTTAACCAGTTTGTTCTGCACCAGATAACTGACCAGCGACAGCCGATTGCGCTGGGCCTGTTGCCAGGCCTGCTGGGCGCTTTTTTCTGTGAGCAGTTCGGCCTGCACCAATTGCTTGGCCAGACCGCTCAGAGCGATGTCATTCATGGGGATTCCGCACGCTTGCAGTTCATGACTTATAGCCTAGTCAAGTGACAGCGCCTAACACGGTCGATGCAGGTGACAAAAAGTGTCAGATAGTGCGGTTGCTGGCTGTAGGAAACAGCGTAGAGCGTTGCTCGCGCTTTACCTGCAGGGCTTTAGGCGCTTGGCATGGGCTGTGCTCGGTTCTTCTCAGATCATGAGATTTCGACTCATGCATGGAGCGTTTCTATGAAAAGACAACAAGGTTTTACGCTGATCGAGCTGCTGATCGTTGTGGCGATCATCGGGATTCTGGCGACGATCGCCCTGCCGCAGTATTCGAAATATCAGGCGCGGTCCAAGGTGACGGCGGGGTTGGCAGAGATCAGTGCGATGAAAGTGCCATTCGAGGACGTCATTAACCAAGGGACTGATCCCACACTGACTAACGTGGCGGGCAGTGCGACGGTTACCACCTCAAACTGTTCTGTGACCGCATCGGGCACCGCATCATCGGGTGCCGGGACGATTGTTTGCACAATCAAAAATGCGCCAGGCCCAGTATTGGACAAAACCATCACCCTCACTCGGTCCTCTGGCACGGGCGCGGGTCTCTGGACTTGCGGCACTACCGTTGCACCTGACTATTCGCCAAAAGGCTGCACGGCTAGCGGTACATAAGGTTGTCCTTGTCTTGTTGGCTAAGTGCCCCGCAATGCGGGGCATTTTTCATTGCGCAGCGCTTCATAAAAGCTTCAATAATTTCAGCGCCTTAGGAACTTTTCAAAAAGCCGCAACTTGCATGTGAATATTCAGCCACTCATGCATTTTGCATGAATCCGGAAATTTGCCTTATTTATAAGTTATTGATTTATATAGGTTTTATGTTATCTGAAAAGTTGGCACAGCGTTCGCAATATCTACGGTAACCCTGCTGACAAGACATCCAGCAGACTTTCCAGAAAAACAGGAGTTACTCGTATGAAGAAGTTCGCTATCACTGCCGCTGCTGCAACCGCGCTGACCCTGACCATGGCTTCCGGTGCATTCGCACAATCGGCTCAGGCTACCCAGGCTCCAATGACTCTGGCAGCCGGTGAAGTCACCGAGATGAAACAAGATACTTCCGATACCTGGATCACCACCAAAGTCAAAGCTGACCTGGTTACCGAAAAAGGCATTCCAGGCACCGACATCAAAGTTGAAACCAACAAAGGTGTTGTATCGCTGTCGTCGACTACTGCTGTAACCGATTCGCAGAAAGACGTAGCGGTAGCCATCGCCAAGAAAATCAAAGGCGTTAAAGCGGTCTCCGCTGACGGCCTGAAAGCCGAGTAAGGCATGACTTCTCGCCTGGACCGGGAGAAGAGGCGACAGACGGGCCGAGCAATACGTCTGCCGCAACTTTAGAGTTCATGCGAACGATCACACGGATGTGATCATTACAGGCCCCGGCACTTTGTATCGGGGCCTGTTTTATTTCAGGGCGAAAAAAGAAATAAAGGTGGGAGCGAGCTTGCTCGCGAATGCAATCTGTCAGTTGATTAATAGGCTGACTGACCTGACGCATTCGCGAGCAAGCTCGATCCCTCAGGTACGGTGTCGGATGAGGATCAGTTACCGCGTTTGCTGTCGATCCGCTTCAGGCGGCTGCCTTCAAAGCGCAGGTATTGATACATGCCGTTGTTCGGGCCGTAGGTCCATTCCTCGACCTGAAACTCTTCCCGCCGATTGGCGCTGCGCTTGTAACCCAGTACATCGCGGCTGACAGGCTCGCCACACTTGTTCAGCACCTCGCTTGCGCGGTCGCCAAGGCTGATCAGTTGGCTGCCGCAACGCAACGTATCGGAGGCTGACGCCTGGCCAACAACGAATGTCAGTGCCATCGCTGCCAGCCATTTGTGTTTGCTCATTCGGCATCCAGGTGCATTTGCGTCACCACCCTACCGTCGCTTTCAGCCTCGCCCAGATTGGTGTCGATGAAGTACACGCGGTCGTCAGCCAGTTGGCCCTTGTCCACCAGAAAATCCTTGATGCTGCTGGCACGGTCCTGGCCCAACTGACGCAGCAGCACATCGCTGGAACTCCAGAACTGAATCACGCCTTCGCGCATTTTCGCTGTGCGTTCTTCCTTGCCCAGATCCTTCCATTCGGCCGGCGGCTGAGTCTTCAGACGCGTGCGATAAATGCCTTCGAGCAGCGGGCCTTTCTCGCTGTCCGGCACTTCAATCAAGGACGCCTGAGCCGGGACTTTATCGCCGCGGCGCTGGAGCATCTTGTAGTAGTTGTATTGGTATTCACGTTCCAGGCGCTGTTCGGCAAGCAATGGGCCGTCGCTGCTTTTGGCGGCGACGCCCTCGATTTCCAGGCGCAGGGCCGGACGCTCCTTGAGTGCCTGGGACAGCTTGATCAGCGCACCCTCGGCATCCTTGTTCAGCTCGCTGGAGCCCGGCGCGAAGGACACCGTGCCGAGATCCTGGGAGCCGCCACCGCTGACCAAACCGCCAATCATTTTGAATGGCGCCGCAGCGGCTTTGACGATCAGATTGCGCAGGGTCTGCCAGACAATCGGCATCACGCTGAACTGCGGATTGTTCAAGTCGCCCGTCACGGGTAACTCGATGGAGATTTTGCCGTCGACGTCCTTGAGCAACGCGATCGCCAGTTTCAACGGCAAGCTTGTCGCATCCGGGCTGTCGACTCTCTCACCCAGCTGCAATTGCTCGACCACCACTTTGTTCTCGGCCTTCAGTTGGCCCTTGGTGATCAGGTAATGCAGGTCGAGGTTGAGCCGGCCCTTGCGGATGCGGTATCCGGCGAACTTGCCGGAGTAGGGCGTCAGGGTGGTCAGCTCGACCCGTTTGAAACTGGTGGTGATGTCGAGGCTGGCCATCGGGTCGAACGGATTGACCGCGCCCTTGATGGTCACCGGCGCATAACGATCAACCTTGCCTTTGATATCGACAGTGGCCGGTTTCGACTGTCGACTGTCGATGGTGCCGATCTGGCCGTTGAGTTGCTGGACAGCGGTGGCGAAATTCGGCGTCAGGCTGAAGTCGGCGAAGTTGGCCGAGCCGTCGTTGATAGCGATACCGCCGATGCGAATGCCCAAGGGTTTGTCTTTGCTGGCCGGTTTGGCGGCGGCGGTTGCCGTGCCGCTGTCGGCAGGCTGCGGAATCAGCAGATCATCGATGTTGGTGGTGCGGTCATCGTTGATCATGAAGCGCACGTACGGCTGAAACAGGTTGACCTTGTCGATCGACAGGCTGTCGCCGTGCTGGTAGTTCAGGCCTTCCACGACCACTTGCTGCCACTTGAGGAAGTCGCGGGTTTTCAGTGTGTCGAGGGTGTGCAGTTGATCGATCTGCGCGCGGCCGGTCACGCTGAGCGCCAGCGGTTCGGTGCTCTTGAGGTTGACCTGTAGGTCACTGCCGAGCATGCCGCTGCGCAATTCGAGACGAATGAACGGATTGATGTAGGACTGCGCGACACGCAGGTCGATGTCCTGGGTTTTAACGTTGAGCTGGGCGTTGACCGGCGCCAGATTGACCGTGCCATCGGCGAGGATCTTGCCCTGTTTGCCTAACCCGGTATCGAGTTTGAGCTTGAAGGGTGAGCCATTGAGGCTGTCAAAATCCTGCAGGTCGACGTTCAGCGGGGTGACATCCAGTGTCACCGGTGGATTGGCCGACCGGTCAGCCACATGGACGGTGTAGTTGCGCAGCTGCACATCTTTGAGCAGTACTTGCCATGGCTTGTCCGGCGCGCTTGGTTCAGGTTTCGGCGAGTCGGCGGTTGCGGGTGTGCTGGCCGGTTCGGCGGCGGCTTTGGCGGCGGGTTTCGAAGGTTGGCTGGCGAACAGTTTCTGCCAGTCCAGTTGCCCGTCAGCCTCAAGGGCGGCCCAGGTTTCCAGTTTCTGGCTACGAATCTTGCCAACCACCACGTGCTGTTTCGCCAGGTCTACCGAGGTCTCGCTGACGTCAAGACGTTCGAGTTTCGCCAGTGGGCGCCCGTCGGGTGCCTTGATCGCGAACGGCGCGATGCTCACTGCAACGTTGTTCAGTTGCAGCTCGGTTTGTTTCGACAGATTGAGTGTGTAGTTGGTGCTGAGGTTGATCACGCCGTTTTCAAGAACCAGGGGCACCGCATCTCGCACATAAGGCCAAAACGCTTTCATATTGCCGTCGGTGATTTTCAGCGTGCCTTCGGAGGTGATCGGGATCAGGCTGAAATTGCCGCTCCAGTCGATTCGGCCACCGTTGGGACCAATCGCGACCAGCGTCATGTCGGCGCTGTCTTCGGGCAGGGTGCTGAGATTTTTCAGCTCGAAGTTGAGATCGTCGTAGAGGAATTCGATGGGTTCACTCGGGCGCACATCCTCAAAGTGCACGACACCGTTGGCGAGTTTGATCTGGTCGATGCGCAGAGGAAACGGTTTGGCATCGGGATCGGCGGGTGTCGGTTCACTGGCGGGTATGTTGAACAGACCGAGCAGGTTGAGCTTGCCGTCTTTGGCGAAGAGGATCTCGGTCTTCGGTTTGTCCAGTTCGATGTTGGACAGATGGACTGCTTTCGTCCACAGGCTGTCGAGCTGCAGGTCGGCGTACAGGCGTTCAAACCCGACCTGTTCTTTGCCGGGCTCGCCGATGACCAGGCCCCACAAGGTGACTTCAAGGCTGAACGGATTGAGTTCGATGCGCTGGATATGCGCAGGCACCGCCGCGTAGTTGGCCAATTGCTGGTTGGCAACACGCAAGGCGATGCCCGGTAAAATCAGAAACCCCAGCAAGCTGTAAAGGGCCAGAGCGGTCAACAGTGCGCCAATCGCGCGAATCAATCCTTTGGGCATGTGCGGCTTCATCTGTCGTAATCGGAGTGCCTTGGAGTATGGCACGCGATTCTGGTTCCGAAGTACCTGGCGAGGGACAGGATTGTTCAGATTAGTCTGCAATCACCCAATATTGTGGGAGCGAGCTTGCTCGCGAAAGCGGTGGGTCAGTTGATAAATAGGCCGACTGACATGACGACTTCGCGAGCAAGCTCGCTCCCACAGTGGAGTGTGGTATTCGTGGGTGAGCGTCAGAGCTGCAGGATCAGCGTTTTCAACGGCGGCTGTTGGTCCCGCGACGGGAAATCTGCGCCCGGGGTCATCACGCTCCATTCGCGCACCGGGCGCCCGGCCTTCTCGGCGCAACGCAGAACCTGTTCGCGCCAGTCTTCCATGCTGACTTTTGCCAGGTTGTTGCAGCAGATCAGCACGCCGTTGTCGGCGGTGGTCAGCAGGGCCGGTTTGAGCAGGCTTTGATAATCGCGCAGCAGGTCGACGGTGCCGAACGCGCTCTTGGCCCAGGCCGGCGGATCGAGCAGTACCAGATCGTACTGACGCTGTTCCAGGCGCTGATAGCTCGGCAGTTTCTGCCCGCGTCGTTGACTGATGGGCAGACCGGCCAGTTGGCGGATGGCCGGAAAGTAGTCGGACTGGACGAACGCCATTTCCGGCAACTGCGGATTGAGCAAACCGTTTTCGCGACCGACCGCGAGGTTACCCTCGGCAAAATCCAGGTTGCACACTTCACGGGCGCCACCGGCCGCGGCACTCAAGCCAACGCCGCAGGTGTAGGCGAACAGGTTGAGCACGCTTTTGCCTTTGGCGTGATCCTTGACCCAGCCGCGGGTGTTGCGCAGGTCGAGGAACAGCAGCGGATCCTGCCCGGCATGGCGCCCGCGTACCCGGTACTTCAGGCCCCATTCGTGACCGACCAGATCCACCAGCGCGGCGTCGTCGGCACGGTAGACGTGGTCTTCGCGGTCGATACGCGAGTTGCCGCGGGAGCGGTCGTTGTAGACCAGCAAAGTCTCCAGGCCCAGGGTCTGGTTGACGATGGCGTGCAGTTGCAACAGATCGTCACGCTCCAGTGTCTGGTGAAAACTTTGCACCAGCAGCTGCGGGCCGTAACGGTCGATGGTCAGGCCGCCAGCGCCTTCCTGGCTGCCATGGAACAGGCGATAGCAATCGGTGCCCTGGCTGTGCAGTACAGAGAGCAAGTCCTGACGTTGATCGAGGGCGGCGCGCAGCGCCTGATTCAAGGAAGACATGCGGGCGCCTTGCTGGAGAGAATTGGGGCGCGGGAGTTTAACAGTTACTGAGCTGCAAGCTCCAAGCTTCAACCCCTCAAGCTCAAAACTTGCAGCTTGCAGCTTGCAGCTTGCAGCTCTGAGCGTCAGCGAAGCAGCCCCATCCGCCGCTTTGCCCGTTGCACCGAGCCATTGCGCATCGCCCAGCGCAGCATCGGCGCGCTGCGCTTGACGCTGGCGCGGATCAGTTGGCGTTGCAGCGGATGCTGTCGGGCGTCGAGCATGTCGCTGGCCCAGTCGGGCAACAGATCGATGCCGGCCTTCATCATCAGATCGCCAAATGGCCGCGCCATCAGGCTGGGGGCCGGGGCTTCAAGCAGCAGACGCAGCACTTCGCGGCTGCGCTCATCACAGAGCAACTGCGGGCGCATGCGTTGCAGATAATCCGCCACGGCCTGCCGCGATTTCGGCACATCCCGGGCGCCGAGACGCTCGGCGACCACGGCGATTTCTGCGTAATAACGGTCCTGATCGGCCAATGACAACTGGGGATTGCGATAACGCAGATGCGCCGCGAGAAAGTTGCTGACTTCCGCCACATGCACCCACGTCAGCAAATCCGGATCGCTGGCGGCATAAGGCCGGCCATCTGGCGCCGTGCCAACCACTTGCAGGTGAATGGTGCGGACTTTCTCGATCAACCAGTCGGCGTCGCGGCGTGAACCGAAAGTGGTGCCGGAGACAAACTGACTGGTGCGGCGCAAACGCCCGAGCATGTCTTCACGAAAGTTCGAGTGATCCCAGACCCCGGCCAGCGCCAGCGGATGCAGCGCCTGCAGCAATAGCGCACTGATGCCGCCGATCAACATGCTGCTGAAGTCGCCGTGCACCTGCCAACTGACCGAGTCGGGACCAAACAGCCCCGGGTCGCCCTTGGGGTTTTCCAGATCGAGCTGGCCGAGGGACAGGCCGGTCAGGCTCATGAGTTGGTTTTCGATACGGCTGCGGATGAATTCCATGAGCACTCAGTGAGAGAGAAGGGGCGCGCTCGGTTGGCCGCGCCCGCCAGGGTTACTGATTGAGGCGCGTGTCGATCAGGCCTTGCACCACGCTCGGATCGGCCAGGGTCGAAGTGTCACCGAGGCTGTCGAGTTCGTTGCAGGCGATCTTGCGCAATATGCGCCGCATGATCTTGCCTGAGCGGGTTTTCGGCAAGGCCGGCGCCCACTGGATCAGATCCGGTTTGGCGAAGCTGCCGATCTCCTTGCTGACGTGGGCCAGCAACTCTTTCTTCAATTCATCGCTGGGCTCGGTGCCGTTCATCGGCGTGACGAAAGCGTAAATGCCCTGGCCTTTGACGTCATGTGGATAACCGACCACTGCGGCCTCGGCGATGCTGTTGTGCAGCACCAGCGCGCTTTCCACTTCGGCGGTGCCGATACGATGGCCGGAAACGTTGATCACATCGTCGATACGTCCGGTGATCCAGTAATCGCCGTCTTCGTCGCGACGGGCGCCGTCGCCGGTGAAGTAGTAGCCGGGGTAGGGCTTGAAGTAGGTATCGACCATCCGTTGCGGGTCGCCGTAGACACTGCGGATCTGCCCCGGCCAGCTTGATTTTATGGCGAGCACGCCGCTGCCGGCGCCTTTGATCTCCTTGCCGTGTTCATCGAGCAGCACCGGTTGCACGCCGAACATCGGTTGCGTGGCGCAGCCCGGCTTGATCCGCTGCGCACTGACCAAGGGGCTGAGCATGATGCCGCCGGTCTCGGTCTGCCACCAGGTATCGACGATGGGGCAGCGTTGTTCGCCGACCACGTTGAAATACCATTCCCACGCTTCCGGGTTGATCGGCTCACCGACGCTGCCGAGTAATCTGAGGCTCTGTCGGGAAGTTTCCTTCAACGGTTCGGCACCTTCGCGCATCAACGCGCGCAGTGCCGTCGGTGCGGTGTAGAAGATGTTGACCTTGTGCTTGTCGATGACCTGCCAGAAGCGCGAGCTGCTCGGATAGCTCGGCACGCCTTCGAACATCAGCGTGGTCGCGCCATTGGCCAAAGGGCCGTAGACGATGTAGCTGTGCCCAGTGACCCAGCCGACGTCGGCCGTGCACCAGAACACCTCGCCGTCGCGGTAATCGAGCACGTATTTGAAGGTCATCGCCGCTTGCAGCAGATAGCCGCCGGTGGTGTGCAGAACGCCTTTGGGTTTGCCGGTGCTGCCGGAGGTGTAGAGGATGAACAGCGGGTCTTCGGCGTCCATCGGTTCCGGTGGGCAATCGTCGCTGACGTCGCGCACGGCCTGGTGATACCAAAGGTCTCGGCCCTCGACCCAATCGACTTTGCCTTGCGTGCGCTCGACCACAATGACAGTGCTGACATCAGGGCAACTTTGCAGGGCTTTGTCGACGTTGCTTTTCAGCGGCACGAATTTGCCACCGCGCACGCCTTCGTCGGCGGTGATCACGGTGCGGCAATCGGCATCAAGGATACGGTCGCGCATGGAGTCAGGGGAAAAGCCGCCAAATACCACCGAGTGACCGGCGCCGATTCGGGTGCAGGCGAGCATGGCGTAGGCGGCCTCGGGAATCATCGGCATGTAGATGCACACCCGATCGCCTTTCTTCACGCCACGGCTTTTTAGCACGTTGGCCAGTCGGCAGACGTGATGATGGAGTTTTTTGTAGGTGATTTGTGCCGATTCGGCAGGGTCGTCGCCTTCCCAGAGCAACGCCGTCTGATCGCCGCGCTGTTCGAGGTGCCGGTCGATGCAGTTGTAACTGACGTTCAGTTTGCCGCCGGCAAACCAGGCGGCTTCACCGGTTTTCAGGTCGTAGCGCTGAACGGTCTGCCACGGCGTGCTCCAGTCGAGGAAGCGGGTGGCCTGTTCGGCCCAGAAACTGCTGGGATGTTCAATGGATTCGCGATACAGGCGCTGATAGTCGTCCTGACTCAACTGAGCAGCCCGACGTACGGCATCGGCTTGGGGGAACGTGCTGATATCGAACATGACGGTTCCTTATTCTTGTGTGCACAAGGATAAAGATGCGCCGATGGGTGGAAGGGTTCAAGACCTGCGAACAGCTCGCATCGCCAAGAGCCCCTCACCCTGGCCCTCTCCCGGAGGGAGAGGGGACTGATCGAGGGATATTCGATGGATAGCGTCAGACACCTCCGTTAGCCCCCTCTCCCTCCGGGAGAGGGCTGGGGTGAGGGGGAAACGGTCTTTGAGCCAAGGCTGAATCGACGCCAAACGCCAGACGAAAAAAAGCCCCTGAATTTCAGGGGCTCTCTATCAATCAGCGTCGCGCTCAGACCGCAAGCAGTCGCTCAGGCCTGGCGCGCAGTGACGGATTAACCGCGGTGACGACCGCGGAAGTAGTTGATCAAGCCCTGGGTAGACGGATCGTCAGCGTTGGTTTCGTCGCTGCCGACCAGGCGATTGTAAACGCCCTTGCCCAATTCCTTGCCCAGTTCCACGCCCCACTGGTCAAAGGCATTGATGCCCCAAACCACGCTCTGCACGAACACTTTGTGCTCATACATGGCCACCAGTGCGCCAAGACGACGCGGGCTGATGCGTTCGACCACAAGGGTGTTGCTCGGACGGTTGCCCGGGATCACCTTGTGCGGAGCAAGTTTGCACACCTGGTCTTCGCTCATGCCCTTTTCGCGCAACTCGGCTTCGGCTTCCGGCAAGGTTTTGCCGAGCATCAGCGCCTGGCTCTGCGACAGGCAGTTGGCGTACAGCCACTGATGGTGGTCGGACACCGGGTTGAAGCTGACGATTGGCACGATGAAGTCGGCCGGGATCAGTTGGCTGCCTTGATGCAGCAGCTGGTGGTAGGCGTGCTGACCGTTGCAGCCGACGCCGCCCCAGATCACCGGGCCGGTATCTGTCGAGACCGGGGTACCGTCCTGACGCACGCTTTTGCCGTTGGACTCCATGTCCAGTTGCTGCAAGTGCTTGGTGATGTTGCGCAGGTAATGGTCGTACGGCAGGATCGCGTGGCTCTGCGCGCCCCAGAAGTTGCCGTACCACACGCCGAGCAGGGCCAGCAGCACTGGCATGTTCTGTTCAAACGGCGCGGTCTGGAAATGCTGGTCCATGGTGTAGGCACCGGACAGCAGTTCCTTGAAGTTGGACATGCCGATGGCCAGGGCAATCGGCAAACCGATGGCCGACCACAGCGAATAACGGCCGCCAACCCAGTCCCACATCGGGAAGATGTTTTCTTCACGAATGCCGAACGCCACGGCCGCGGCGTTGTTGCTCGACACCGCGATGAAGTGACGGTACAGCTCGGCTTCCGAACCACCCTGAGCCAGGTACCAGGCGCGTGCGGCCTGCGCGTTCTTCAGGGTTTCGAGGGTGTTGAACGACTTCGACGAAACGATGAACAGCGTGGTTTCGGCGCGCAGCTTTTGCGTCAGTTCATGGAACTCGCTGCCGTCGATGTTTGCCAGGTAGTGGCAGCGCACGCCTTTTTGCGCGTAGGACAGCAAGGCTTCGGACACCAGCTCAGGGCCGAGGAACGAGCCACCGATGCCGATGTTGACCACGTCAGTGATCGGCTTCTCGGTGTAACCACGCCACAGACCGTCGTGGATGCGGCCGACCAGATCGGTGATCTGATTCAGCACCTTGTGCACTTCCGGCATCACGTTGACGCCGTTGACCGACAGCTTGTCGCCGACCGGACGGCGCAGAGCGGTGTGCAGCGCAGGGCGCTGTTCAGACGTATTGACGATTTCGCCGTTGAACAACGCCTGGATAGCGCCCTTCAGATCGACTTCATTGGCCAGGCTCACCAGCAGATCGCGGGTCTGGGCGTTGATCAAATTCTTCGAATAATCGAGAAACAGCCCGCAGCTGCTGAGGGTGAACTGATTGAAGCGCTGCGGATCGGCGTTAAAGGCTTCGCGCATGCTGAAATCCTGCATGGCTTGGCGGTGATCTTTCAACGCTTGCCAGGCGGGCAGAGCGGTAACGTCTTGAGGATTGAGGTAATACGCCATCGCTGCGGTTTTCCTTTTTACTTGAACGGCCTTTTGAACACTGAACAGGCCTGCACGCCATGTTTGGGCGTGGGCCAACTGCGTTGTCACGGTTTTTGGACACAGGGCGAATACAGTAAACCTCGCGCTGCAATCTGTCTTGACTTTGTCTGACCCGATCCCTGTACTTTTTTAACATTGATACCGGGAACGAGGCGACAAACGGCCAATACACACCAGCAGCGAAGCGAAAGCAACAGCGGGAGCGAGCTTGCTCGCGAAGGCGGTGAGTCAGTCAACAACCAGGCTGACACACCGCCTTCGCGAGCAGGCTCGCTCCCACTGGGTGGTGCGGTGATGCTTACGTTGGCGTATCGAGATTCAGGTGCAGGTTATCGATCAACCGCGTAGTACCGAGGAACGCCGCCACCAGAATCACCAGGTCACGGTCTTCAGCCGTCGCCGGACGCAAGGTCACGGCGTGGCGGATTTCCAGATAATCCGGGCGCAGGCCAGCGGCTTCGAGCTGTTGCAGTTGCGCGCTGATCAGTGCCGGGAAATCCCGTTCACCGTGCTTGATCGACTCGGCAATCGTGCTCAGGGTGCGATAGACGATTGGAGCTACGGCGCGTTGTTCTTCGCTGAGGAAACCGTTGCGCGACGACAGGGCAAGGCCATCGTCAGCGCGGACTGTCGGTTCGCCGATGATCTGGATCGGCATGTTCAGGTCATGCACCAGTGCGCGGATCACCGCCAGTTGCTGGAAATCCTTCTGACCGAAAATCGCCAGATCCGGCTGAACCATGTTGAACAGTTTGCTGACCACTGTCGCCACACCTTCGAAATGACCCGGACGGCTGGCGCCGCACAGACCTTCGGAAAGTTGCGGCACGCTGACCCGGGTTTGCCCGGCCATGCCATCGGGATACATCTCTTCGACGGTCGGCGCGAACAGCAGCGAGCAACCGGCTTCCAGCAGTTTTTCCTGATCCGCGGCGAGGGTGCGCGGGTATTTGTCGAGGTCTTCGCCGGCGCCGAATTGCAGCGGGTTGACGAAAATGCTCGCGACCACGAAATCCACGCGTTGGGTGGCTTTGGTCACCAGCGCGACGTGGCCGCTGTGCAGGTTGCCCATGGTCGGCACGAAGCCGATGCGCTTGCCTTCGCTACGGGCGCGGGCTACAGCAGCGCGCAGTTCGCGTACGGTTTTGACGGTGTTCATGCAGAGAATCCGTGTTCGATGCCAGGGAACGTGACGGCTTTGACTTCGCTGACGTAGGCCTTGAGGGCCGAATCGATACTGTCCTGACCGTGCATGAAGTTTTTCACGAACTTGGGTACGCGGCCGGAGATCGACAGACCGAGCATGTCGTGCAGCACCAGGACCTGACCATCGGTAGCACCACCGGCGCCGATGCCGATGACCGGAATCTTCACCGCCTGGCTGATTTCTGCAGCCAGTTCGCTCGGTACGCATTCGAGCAGCAGCATGGCCGCGCCCGCCTGTTCCAGTGAAATGGCGTCGGCACGCATCTGCCGTGCCTGGTTCTCGTTGCGGCCCTGCACTTTATAGCCACCAAGAATGTTCACCGCTTGCGGCGTCAGGCCCATGTGCGCGCAGACCGGGATACCGCGTTCGGCAAGCAGACGGATCGACTCGGCCAGCCACAATGCACCTTCGACCTTGATCATGTGCGCGCCGGCCTGCATCAGCATGGCGGCGTTGGTCATGGTTTGATCAAGCGTGGCGTAGGCCATGAACGGCAGGTCGGCCATGATCAGGGCGTCGCGGTTGCCGCGTTTGACGCAGGCAGTGTGATAGGCCATTTCTGCGGTGGTCACCGGCAGGGTGCTGTCGTGACCTTGCAGGACCATGCCGAGTGAGTCGCCCACCAGCAACACTTCGACACCGGCCTCGTTGCAGGCGTGGGCGAAAGTCGCGTCATAGCAGGTCAGCATGGTGATCTTTTCACCTTTCTGCTTGAGGCTCTGGAGCGTGGTCAGGGTGATGGCTGGCATGTAAAAAATCCTCGTTCAGGCGCTCTGGAAACTACTGCGAGTAACGCGCGTGATTCTTTATTTACTCAGGCGCACGGTCTTTTGTCGTGCTTATAAGGCCTGGATTGCGCCCGTATGTGCCGGGTTGGCGGCAGCGGGACGCCTATAGTCGTGAGGAGCCAAGCGGAAGTCAATTGCGTGTGTTACCGCGTTGTTACGAGGGGAGTGTTACCGGCGTTACTGATGCGATTCAGCGGCGCGGCAGGCTTGATTCGCGGTTTTTTTGTCGGACAAAAATAGCGATGTCGCACGCTATCCAGGTGGGTGCAGCCTGCGGCAGCTCCTACAGGGGGATTTGTTTCAGGCTTGGGGAAGACGTTCGAGGCCGACGAACGGGCAGGCTGCCAGCAGATCGGCGAGGCGGCGGCCATCGGCAAGAAGCAAATCGGCTGGAGCCAGTTCGGCCATCGGATACAGGACGAACGCGCGTTCCTGAATCTGGTAGTGCGGAACTCTCAGACGTGCTTCGTCAATCAGTCGATCACCGAACAGCAGAATATCCAGATCCAGCGTGCGCGGACCCCAGCGCTCCAGGCGTTCGCGGCCCTGATCGTTTTCGATGGCTTGCAGCTCGTCGAGCAGATCCAGCGGGGCCAATGCGCTGTCGAGCGCGGCGACCGCGTTGGTGTAACGCGGTTGGCCCGGCAGCAGCGAGTCGCTTTGATAGAAGGCGGAAACGCCGACGAGTGCGGTCTGCGGCAATCGCCCCAGCGCGTCGACCGCGCTGCGCAATTGTTCGGCAGGGTCAGCGAGGTTGCTGCCCATGCCGATGTAGATGCGTTCCATGCCTTACTCGCCCGTGGCGCTCGGGGCACCGGCGCGCTTGCGCTTGGAACCGCCGCTGCGACGACGTTTGCGCGGAGCACCGCTGGCATCGTCACCCTTGCCGCTGAGGTCGCGGATCATGTCGCGACGTTCGCTGTCGTTGGCATCCTGATAGTCAGTCCACCATTCACCCAGGCCGTCGGTCTGCTCACCAGCGCTTTCACGCAACAGCAGGAAGTCGTAACCGGCGCGGAAGCGCGGGTTGTCGAGCAACAAGTCGGCACGCTTGCCACTGCGCCGCGGCAGGCGCTCCTGCATGTCCCAGATTTCGCGGATCGGCATGGTGAAGCGTTTTGGAATCGCGATGCGCTGGCACTGTTCGGCGATCAGCTCGTGCGCGGCTTCCTGCATTGCCGGAATCGGCGGCATGCCACGTTCTTGCAGACGCAACACGCGGGCCGGCAGGGCGGGCCACAGCATTGCGGCAAACAGGAACGCCGGGGTCACCGGTTTGTTCTGCTTGATGCGCAAGTCGGTGTTGGTCAGCGCTTCGCTGATCAGCGTGTGGGTGTAATCCGGGTTGTGATCCAGTGCGTCGGCGCTGGCCGGGAACAGCGGGGCGAACAGTTGCAGATCGACCAGCATCTCGAAGGTGATCGCACCGTGTCCAGAGAGGAACAGCTTGAGCACTTCTTCGAACAGGCGTGCCGAGGGAATCTCGCGCAGCATCGGTGCCAGTTCGCGGATCGGCTGAACGGTGTGCTTTTCGATGCCGAAATTGAGCTTGGCGGCGAAACGCACGGCCCGCAGCATGCGTACCGGGTCTTCCTGGTAACGCTGCTTTGGATCGCCAATCAGGCGGATCAGGTGATTGCGAATGTCGTGTACGCCGTTGGCGTAATCGAGAATGCGCTCGCTGACCGGATCGTAATACAGGGCGTTGATGGTGAAGTCGCGGCGCTGCGCGTCTTCTTCCAGGGTGCCGTAGACGTTGTCGCGCAGAATCCGCCCGCTTTCGTTACGCGAAGACTGATTACTGTCTTCATCGTCTTCGTTTACGGGGTGATTGGCGCGGAAGGTCGCGACTTCAATGATTTCGCGACCGAAATGGATATGCACCAGTTTGAAGCGGCGGCCGATGATCCGCGCATTGCGGAATTCGGCGCGGACTTGCTCAGGCGTGGCGCTGGTGGCGACGTCGAAATCCTTGGGGGTGATACCCAAAAGCATGTCACGCACGCAACCGCCGACCAGATAGGCCTGGTAACCGGCGCCCTGCAAGCGTTCGACAATATTGACCGCGTAGCGGCTGAATTGCGTTTTCTGCAGCGAATGTTGACCGCTGTTGAGCACTTCAGGGGTGCTACGGATGTGTTGCGTACGACGCACGGGAGTTCGGAATGACTGGAACAACTTCTTCAGCATGGGATGCACTGTTTGAAGGAATGTTCGGCCATACCAAAGAATGACCGCATGATGGGCGCAGATTCTAGCATTTAGTCAGGGGATGGTGTAGGAGACAGCAGATTCGAGCTGAAAGTCGCAAGCTACAAGGGTGAAGCGGGAGTAAAAGGGCGATTTTTACAGACGGGAGAAACTACAAGGGGAGCCGAAGCTCCCCAAGAAAGTAGTTGCGTGCTCTTTTTATTATTGATTCGGGCTTCTTGTTTTTGTTGAGTGCCCTCGCCATGAAGCTTTTCCTTCATGACCCTCCCAATCGGGAGCCAAGAGCAAACGGATTGCTTTGGTCGCTGAATTGCAGTGATCTCTCGATCCAACCAGTACAGGCTCTGTCTTAGGACAGTTTTTGTTGTTCTCGGCCTGGTCGTGGGGCAAGCCCCAAATACAACGCCTCTCCAAAAGAATCAGTTAGCTGCGCCTCTCGCCGTCTTGTTTTTGTTGTGCGTGAGTCGATTCGTCTTATTTTTATTGTCTTGTGCATTGCTTGTTATTGTTCTTGTACCAAACATATAGCAGGGGGCGTGCCAACTTTTGCGAGGCCCAATAAAACAAGGGGTTAGGTCGATATAACCGTTTTGTTGGGACGAAAAAAACCGGGGTTTCGTTACCGATAACCCCGGCTTCTGTTACGTGAATGGACTGAGGTAACAGTTTTTTCACATCTTTAAACGTTACCCGCACATTCGACGGGTAACGCTCAGCTCTCGCTGGCAACCCCGGTCTTGCGCCGTGGAATGCCCAGACGCTGACGGCGTTCCCACAAGCATTTACGGCTGACGCCCAGTTTGCGCGCCAGTTCGGTCTCGGTCATGTGGTCTTGATGCTCGAGGACAAAGTGCTGGAAGTAGTCCTCCAGCGACAGGTCTTCAGTCGGCTCGTGGCTGCTGTTGCTGGCGTTACCGCCCGTTTGCGGTGGCAGGCCGATGAACTCGTCGTCTTCCAGATCGCTCAGCTCGATGTCGATGCCCAGCAGCTCCGCGGAAATTTCCGGACTCTCGCTGAGAATCACCGCGCGCTCGACCGCATTTTCCAACTCACGCACGTTACCCGGCCAGGAATAGTGACGGATGGCCTGTTCGGCATCCGCTGCAAATGTCAGGTCGGTACGGTTGATGCGCGCACTCTGGCGGGCGAGGAAGGCGCTGGCGATCTCGTTGACGTCAGCACCGCGCTCGCGCAAGGCCGGCAGTTTCAACGCGATCACGTGGAGGCGGTAATAAAGGTCTTCGCGGAACTGGCCGATTTTCGCCAGGCTCTTGAGGTCCCGGTGAGTCGCCGCGATCAGGCGCACATCGACCTTCTGCGACTGCACCGAGCCCACCCGGCGAATTTCGCCTTCCTGCAACACACGCAGCAAGCGGGCCTGGGCTTCGAGTGGCAGTTCGCCGATCTCGTCGAGGAACAGCGTGCCACCGTCCGCGGCTTCGACCAGGCCAGCGCGCCCGGCGCTGGCGCCAGTGAACGCGCCTTTTTCGTGGCCGAACAGTTCGGACTCGATCAGGCTTTCCGGGATGGCCGCACAGTTCACCGAGATCATCGGCGCCTTGGCGCGTTTCGACAGGTTGTGCAGGGCACGCGCCACCAGCTCTTTACCGGTGCCGGATTCGCCCTGGATCAACACATTGGAATCAGTCGGGGCGACTTTGCGGATCTTGCTGTAAAGATCCTGCATCGGCGGACACGAACCGATGATGCCGATTTCGCCATTGCTGTTGTCGACGGCGGATTTGCCGCTGCCATTGGCGGTTTTGGCGGTAACCGCCTCACCGGCAGCAGGCGCCGATTGACGATCACGCAAAATTCGCGCGACAGCCTGGAGCATTTCATCGTGATCGAAAGGCTTGGCGATGTAGTCCACCGCGCCCATCTTCATCGAATCCACCGCCGAGCGCAGGCTGGCGTAACTGGTCATGATCAGCACCGGGGTGCCTTGGCCAAGCTTGATCAGCTCGGTGCCAGGAGCGCCCGGCAAGCGCAGATCGCTGACGATCAGATCGAACGTAGGAATGGTGAAGCGTTCTTGTGCTTCCTGCACTGAACCGGCTTCGCTCACCTGGTACTGGTTACGTTCCAGCAGGCGGCGCAAGGCGGAGCGGATAATTGTTTCGTCTTCGACGATCAAAATGTGCGGCATTGATTCGATACTCTCGACGGTCTCAGTTCACAGCGGACGTCGCTTCGACATGACGCGGTAAGGTCACCCGGATACGGGTGCCGCGTTGGCTTTGTACATCAGCCGGGCTGTCGATGGTGATTTGTCCATAATGCTCTTCAACGATGGAATAGACCAGTGCAAGGCCCAGACCGGTGCCTTCGCCAGGGTCCTTGGTGGTGAAGAAGGGTTCGAACAATCGGTCCATGATGTTCTTCGGAATACCGCTGCCTTCGTCCTCCACGATCAGATCGACCGTGTGTTCGCCGGCTTCGCTCTTGACCCGCACCGCGCTGTGCGGCGGCGAGGCGTCACGAGCGTTGGAGAGCAGATTGATCAGCACCTGGGCGAGCCGCTGCGGATCGCCTTCGACCCAGTGATCGGGATCGCAAAGGTTGTAGAACTGCACTTCAAAGTTGCGTCGGTTTAACGCCAGTAGCCCGATCGCATCCTGCGCGACTTCGGCCAGACAGACGGGCTCGTCGCTGTGCTGATGGCTGCCGGCATGGGCGAAGCTCATCAGCGACTGGACGATGCGTGACACGCGTTTGGTCTGTTCAAGAATCTGCCCGCTGATTTCGGTCAGCTCGCTATCGTCTTCGCGTTCTTCGCGCAGGTTCTGCGCCAGACAGGCAATGCCGGTGATCGGATTGCCGATTTCATGGGCCACGCCCGCAGCCAGGCGACCGATGCTGGCCAGGCGCTCGGAGTGCACCAGTTTGTCTTCGAGCATCTGGGTTTCGGTGAGATCTTCGACCAGCAGCACCAGACCGCTGTTGCCGGGGGCCAGCGGTTCGTCAATCGCTGCTTTGTGCAGATTGAGCCAGCGCGTCTGGCCGTCGAGGGCCAGGTGTTGTTTGTGCAAGTGCTCATCGGGCAGGTTGATGAAGCCCTGGAGCAATTCTTTCCACGGATCGCCAATGGTACTCAGGCGCGAGCCGACCACGCGTTGCGCCGCGATCCCGGTAAGTTCTTCCATGGCCTTGTTCCACATCAGGATCTCCTGATCCTTGGCCAGCGAGCAGACGCCCATCGGCAGTTCCTGCAAGGTCTGGCGGTGGTAGCGGCGCAGGGCATCGAGTTCAGCGGCTAAACCGGTGAGGCGCGAGTGGTAGTCCTCGAGACGGCTTTCGATGAAGTGAATGTCTTCGGTGACGTAATTTTCGCCCCCGGCCTTGTACGGCAGGAAGGTTTCGACCATGTCCTGAGCGACGCTTGGGCCCATCAGACCGGAAAGGTTGGCTTCGATACGGTCGCGCAAACGGCGCAAGGCGTACGGGCGGCGTTCATCGAATGGCAGATAAAGATCACGCAGCGCCTGTTCGACTTCTTTCTGCGCAGCCTTGGCGCCCAGCGGCTTGGCCAGTTGCGTGGCGAACTCCTGTGGGGAGGCGGCATGCAGTTCGCGGCGTTGCGGGCGACGCACGTTGTCCACCGCGCAGGCTTCGGCTGCGGACGCTTCCTCGGGGCTGGCGTTGGTGAACAGCGAGATCAGGGTGAACATCAGCACGTTGGCGGCCAGCGAGGCGATCGCCGCCATGTGCCAACTGGTGTCGTCCAGCACGTAAATCATGTTCAGCAGCGGGATGTAGAAACCTTGCAGATTGCCGACCAGCGGCAGGAGCATGGTCACCACCCACACCAGAATTCCCGCCAACAGACCGGCGATAAAACCGCGACGATTGGCAGTCGGCCAGTACAGCACCGACAACACGCCCGGCAGGAATTGCAACGTGGCCACAAAAGCAACGATGCCCAGGTTGGCCAGATCCTGACCGGCGCCGAGCATCAGATAGAAGCCGAACCCGGCCATGATGATCGCGACGATCAGCGCCCGGCGGGTCCACTTCAGCCAGCGATAGATATTGCCTTCGGCGGGCGGCTGGTACAGCGGCAGCACGAGGTGGTTCAGCGCCATGCCCGACAGTGCCAGGGTGGTGACGATGATCAGGCCACTGGCCGCCGACAAACCACCCACGTAGGCGAGCAATGCCAGCGGCTTGCTGTTGGCGGCAATGCCGATGCCAAGGGTGAAATATTCCGGGTCGGTGGTGGCGCCGAGCTTGAGGCCGGCCCACAAAATCAGCGGCACTGCCAGGCTCATCAGCAACAGGAACAGCGGCAAACCCCAGCTTGCGCTGACCAATGAGCGCGGGTTGAGGTTTTCGGTGAAGGTCATGTGATACATGTGCGGCATCACGATCGCCGAAGCGAAGAACACCAGCAGCAGCGTGCGCCACGGGCCTTCCTGCAACGGCGTGTGCAACGCGGCGAGTGCGGTCTGGTTTTGCAGCAGCCACAGCTCGAGCTGTTGCGGGCCGTCGAATACGCCGTACAGCGCATACAGGCCAACGCCGCCGAGGGCGATCAGTTTGATCACCGATTCGAAAGCAATCGCGAACACCAGCCCTTCGTGCTTCTCGCGAGTGGCGATATGCCGGGAGCCGAAGAAAATCGTGAACAGAATGATCAGCGCACAGAACGCCAGCGCCACGCGGCTCTGAATCGGCTCGCCGGTGAGGATACCAATGGAATCGGCCACCGCTTGAATCTGCAACGCCAGCAGCGGCAGCACGCCGATCAGCATGAAAATCGTGGTCAGCGCCCCGGCCCAGGTGCTGCGAAAGCGGAAGGCAAACAGATCCGCCAGCGACGACAGTTGATAGGTGCGGGTGATTTTCAGAATCGGATAGAGCAGCACCGGCGCCAGCAAAAATGCGCCGGACACCCCGAGGTAGCTGGACAGAAAGCCATAGCCGTACTGATAGGCCAGGCCCACCGTGCCGTAGAACGCCCAGGCACTGGCGTAAACCCCCAGCGACAAAGTGTAAGTCAGCGGATGGCGAATGATCGCCCGTGGAATCATTCCACGCTCACTGATCCAGGCCACGCCAAACAGTGCGGCCAAGTAGGCGGCGCTGATCAGCAGCATCTGGGTCAGGCTAAAGCTCATCGGCATCTTTTTGGCTCTGCAGGATGAAGGTCACGACAATCAGGATCAGCCAAAGCAGATAGGGGCGATACCAGGCGCCCGTAGCGTCGATCCACCAATCCATGATGGCGGGCGAAAACAGATAGATCCCCACGACCAAAAGCAGGACCAAGCGATAGATGTACATCCCGGCCTCTCTTTTTTATGCGCGTGCCCGAAAACGTGCGCCGATGGTAACGGATGGCAGCACGACTGCAAGTGTCGTCATAGCAGTTGCGCTTCGGGCAGGGTCAGTGTGCGCGGGATCCGGGTGGCATCCCAGTGCGCGCTGCCCCACTTCAGCAGTTCCTGCGGCGTGGCGTGTTCGAGTTCGGCGCCGGGGTTTTGCCCCAATGCACGCAAGGCCCGTAGCAGCAACGGCGTGGCTTGATCCGCCTCAAGCGGCGGCGAGCGGTAGGACTTGCCGAGTTTGTTGCCGTCCGGTTGGGTGATCAACGGCAGGTGCAGGTAGCGCGGCTGACGCAAGCCCAGCAGTTCTTGCAGATAGAGCTGGCGCGGCGTGGAGTCGAGCAGATCGGCACCGCGCACGATATCGGTAATGCCTTGCCAGGCATCGTCGAGCACCACGGCCAGTTGGTAGGCATAGAGGCCGTCGCGACGGCGAATCACAAAGTCGCCGACATCGCGGCCCAGATGCTGGCGATATTCGCCCTGCACCCGATCAATGAAGTGATATTCCAGCTCCGGCACGCGCAGGCGGATCGCCGCGTCTTGCTGGTCGTGGCCGGCGTTGCGGCACAACCCCGGATAAATCCCGTGATAAGGCTCCAGTTGTTTGCGCGAGCAAGTGCAGGCGTACGCCAGGCCGTGATTGAACAGGCTGTTGAGCACTTGGGCATAAGCGTCATGTCGATCGCTCTGACGCACCATGTCGCCATCCCATTCAAAGCCATAGCTTTCCAGGGCCTTGAGGATCGCTACCTGCGCGCCGGGCTCTTCGCGCGGCGGGTCGAGGTCCTCCATACGCACCAGCCAGCGGCCGCCGACCGCACGCGCGTCCAGGTAAGAGGCGAGGGCAGCGACCAGCGAGCCGAAGTGCAAGTGGCCACTGGGTGTCGGGGCGAAACGGCCGATGTAGGCGGGAGGAGTCTTGGCAGTCATGGCGGCGATGTTACTTTCCGGGGTTGTACACAACACCCTGTGGGAGCGAGCTTGCTCGCGAAAGCGGTGTGTCATTCAGCATTGAGGTGTCTGATCCAGCGCCTTCGCGAGCAAGCTCGCTCCCACATGGGCTCCCACAGGGCAAACGGCAGAAACAAAAACGGAGCGTTCGCACGCTCCGTTTTTCGTTCAGGTCGATATTACTTGCCGACCTGCTTTTCCTTGATTTCAGCCAGATTCTTACAGTCGACGCACATGTCGGCGGTAGGACGGGCCTCGAGGCGCTTGACGCCGATCTCGATGCCGCAGGATTCGCACCAGCCGTAATCTTCGTTCTGGATCAGATCAAGCGTCTTGTCGATCTTCTTGATCAGCTTGCGCTCACGATCGCGGGCACGCAGTTCCAGAGCGAATTCTTCTTCCTGGCTGGCCCGGTCGGCCGGGTCAGGGAAGTTGGCCGCTTCGTCTTTCATGTGGTCGACAGTACGGTCGACTTCCTGCATCAAGTCCTGTTTCCACTTGTTCAGGATCTTGGTGAAGTGGGCACGCATTGGGGCGCCCATGTACTCTTCGTCTTTGGCCTGAACATAAGGTTCGAAACCGCTGACGGTCGGATTAGCCTGTTGCTTTGCTTGGGTGGGCATGAAATGGACCGCCTCTACTCTTGTAATCCATTGCGCAGGATTGCTCCATCACCGACACCTGCCGGCCCTGCGGCTGCAAGCGGGCGAACTTACCAGATCAATTCGGCCCGCGCTACTCCCGGATGTCGAGGCTGCGGCCGATGGTGCCTGGAAATGTTTGCCTAGCCATGTCTGGCGGTGTTGAAGACCTGTTCAATCACTGATTTTAGTCAATCCTGGAGCGTACGTTCTTATCGTTACAGTCCAGCGTTCTTGTGGCTGTGACCGCTACGGGTTCTCGCTCGTTCCGGCAGATGGGTAGAATCGTTTCTTTTCCCCGTCGAAGGAAGGCCAATGGCTCAGCCCTACAGTGCGCGCAGTCGTGCGATCGAACCGTTCCATGTGATGGCGCTGCTGGCGCGGGCCAATGAATTGCAGGCTGAAGGGCACGATGTGATCCACCTGGAAATCGGCGAGCCGGACTTCACCACGGCCGAGCCGATCATCCAGGCGGGACATGCGGCACTCACGGCGGGCAAGACGCGCTACACCGCCGCGCGCGGTATCCCCGAGCTGCGCGAAGCGATTTCCGGTTTTTATCAGTCGCGATACGGCTTGAACATTGATCCGCGGCGCATCCTGATCACGCCGGGTGGCTCCGGGGCCCTCCTGCTGGCCAGTGCTCTGCTCGTCGATCCCGGTAAACACTGGTTGCTGGCGGACCCGGGTTATCCGTGCAACCGGCACTTTCTGCGCTTGGTCGAAGGCGCGGCGCAGCTTGTTCCGGTAGGGCCGGAGGTGCGTTACCAACTGACTCCGGACCTGGTCGAGCGGTATTGGGATCACGACAGTGTCGGCGCACTGGTGGCATCGCCGGCCAACCCGACCGGGACGATCCTGACCCGCGATGAACTCGCCGGGTTATCCACAGCCATCAAGGCGCGACACGGGCATCTGGTGGTGGATGAGATCTATCACGGCCTGACTTACGGCACCGATGCGGCCAGCGTTCTGGAAGTTGATGACAGCGCGTTTGTGCTCAACAGTTTCTCCAAATATTTCGGCATGACCGGATGGCGTCTCGGCTGGTTGGTCGCACCAGATGCGGCGGTGAGTGAGCTGGAAAAACTCGCGCAGAACCTCTACATCAGCGCACCGAGCATGGCCCAGTACGCGGCGCTGGCGTGTTTCGAGCCGGATACCATCGCGATTCTCGAGGAGCGCCGCGCCGAATTCGGCCGACGTCGAGATTTCCTGCTGCCGGCATTGCGCGAGTTGGGGTTCAACATTGCGGTAGAGCCGGAAGGCGCGTTTTATCTCTATGCGGATATCAGCAAGTTCGGCGGCGATGCCTTCGCGTTCTGCCGTCATTTCCTCGAAACCGAGCACGTTGCGTTCACACCGGGTCTCGACTTTGGCCGTTATCAGGCCAGTCACCATGTGCGATTTGCCTACACGCAAAACCTCCCTCGCTTACAGGAAGCGGTGGAACGGATTGCCCGTGGCTTGAAGAGCTGGCAAGCCTGATGCGGTTTTATCCTCCTCTGGAAGAGGCGCGACTGATCCGCCGATATAAGCGTTTTCTCACCGATATCGAGACCGTTAACGGCGAGTTGCTGACTATTCACTGCCCGAACACCGGTTCGATGCTCAATTGTCAGGTCGAGGGCGGGCAGGTCTGGTTTAGCCGCTCCAACGACCCGAAGCGCAAATTACCCGGCACTTGGGAAATTGGTGAAACCCCGCAAGGACGGTTGTTCTGCGTGAATACCGCACGGGCCAATGGGTTGGTTGAAGAGGCGTTGCAGGCCGGCGTCATTACCGAGTTGAACGGCTTTACCGCGTTGAAGCGAGAAGTGGCTTACGGACAGGAAAAAAGCCGCATTGATTTCCGCCTCGAATACCCGAGCGGCCCGGCTTATGTCGAAGTGAAAAGCGTCACGCTGGGTTTCGATGGCACGAACGTGGCGGCGTTTCCCGATGCGGTGACCCAGCGTGGCGCCAAGCATTTGCGTGAGTTGGCGCACCTGGCGCGGGACGGGATTCGTGCAGTGCAGCTGTATTGCGTGAATCTCAGCGGGATTGAAGCGGTGCGTCCGGCCGAAGAAATCGATTCGGCCTACGCCGAGGCTTTGCGTGAAGCGGTCGCCTGCGGTGTTGAGGTTTTGGCTTACGGCGTTCGCCTGAGCCATGAAGAAATGGTGATCGACCGTCGCCTCGACGTGCTGCTCAACGGTTAAACATCTATCCACAGGCCTTGCGCATCTTCGCGGCAAGGTATGGCGGTCAGGGATTGTCCGGCGCAGGGCCCGGAAACGCATTCACCGTCCTCGATCAGAAACAGTGCGCCGTGAGTGGCGCACTGGATCAGGCTATTGCTCGGGTCGAGAAACTGGTCGGGTTGCCATTCCAGCCCTACACCGCGGTGCGGGCAGCGATTGAGATAGACATACGCCTGACCGTCGCGACGCACGGCAAACAGTTTTTTCCCGTCGACATCAAAACCGCGACTGCCGGCCTCGGCCAGATCGGCGCCCGCGCAGAGAAACTTCATGGCTATCCTCTAGTGTCGTGTCGGGATATGTCCGAGCTTGACGTTTAAATGCAAACAATTATCAAATGGCGGCCTTCACCCGAAGGCGCCGGACAGATGCCGAGGATACTTGGCCTGACATCCTGACGCCTGGGAAAACCTTGTTCAAGGAAGCTGTGTATGCGCCTGAGTACCCACGTTGCTGTGCTGTGTGTCGGACTTTTCGTCAGTCACCAGGCTGCAGCGGCTGATTTGCCGCAACGTTGGGTCAGTGCCGGCGGTTCTCTGTCGGAGTGGGTCAGTGCGCTGGGTGGCGAGTCGAAACTGGTCGGCGTCGATACCACCAGTCAGCATCCGCAAGCCTTGAAGGCCCTGCCGAGCATCGGCTATCAGCGCAGTCTGTCTGCGGAAGGCATCCTCAGTTTGCGTCCGGACATTCTGATCGGTACCGAGGAAATGGGCCCGCCACCAGTGCTGGCGCAGGTGAAAGCGGCAAGGGTTCAGGTGGAATTGTTCTCGGCTGAACCGGATTTGCCGACACTGGAGAAAAACGTCACCCATCTGGGCCGGCTACTTGGCGCGGAAGAACAGGCCACGCAACTGCTGCAGAGTTATCAACAGCAACTCGACGCGCAAAAAACGCGGGTGACTGACGCGCAATCCAGACAAAAGGCGCCCGGCGTGCTGCTGTTGCTCGGGCATGCCGGTGGCAAGCCGCTGATTGCTGGCAAGGACACCGCCGCTGACTGGCTGCTGCAACAGGCAGGCGGGCGTAATCTCGCCACCCACACCGGGTACAAGCCGTTTTCTGTGGAATCCCTCGCCAGCCTTGATCCAGAAGTGCTGGTGTTCTCCGACCGAGCGTTAACTGGTGAGGCGGCCAAAACCGCGTTGTTCAAGGAAAACCCGATTCTCAACGCCAGCCGCGCGGCCAAGGCCGGCCGGGTGCTGGAGCTCGATCCAACCCTGTTGGTCGGCGGGCTCGGACCACGTTTGCCGGCAGCGCTGAAAACCCTGTCTGACGATTTTTACCCGGCCAAGAGCGGCCAATGACCACACTGGTAAAACCCCGCAGCCTGTTTATCGGCCTGACACTTCTGTGTCTGCTGGCGATCTGGTTGTCGTTGGCGTTGGGGCCGGTCAGCCTGCCACTGTTCGATACGTTGCGCGCGGCGTTGCGTATGATCGGCGTACCGCTGGCACCGGAAGGGCTGGAGCAGGCTGAGCTGATTCTCGGGCAGATTCGTCTGCCGCGAACCTTGCTCGGACTGGCGGTCGGCGGCGTGCTGGCGTTGTCGGGGGTCGCGATGCAGGGACTGTTTCGCAACCCGTTGGCAGACCCGGGTCTGGTCGGCGTTTCCAGTGGCGCGGCGCTGGGCGCGGCGATTGCGATTGTCGGCGGTTCTTTTATTGGTGGCTTGCCGGAAGGGTTCGGGCCTTATCTGTTGTCAGCGTGCGCGTTTATTGGTGGGCTCGGTGTTACGGCACTGGTTTATCGTCTCGGTCGGCGCAATGGGCAAACCAATGTCGCGACAATGTTGCTGGCGGGGATCGCGCTGACGGCACTCGCCGGTTCGGCGGTTGGCCTGTTCACTTATCTGGCAGACGACGCGACCCTGCGCACGCTGACGTTCTGGAACCTCGGCAGCCTCAATGGCGCCAGTTATGCGCGGCTGTGGCCATTGCTGATCATCAGTGCCGGTGTGGCGTTGTGGTTGCCGCGTCGGGCGAAAGCACTGAACGCCTTGTTGCTGGGTGAATCCGAAGCCGGGCATTTGGGCATCGATGTCGAACGGCTCAAGCGTGAACTGGTTTTTTGTACGGCGCTGGGTGTCGGCGCGGCAGTGGCGGCGGCGGGGATGATCGGGTTTGTCGGGCTGGTGGTGCCACATCTGGTGCGATTGCTGGCCGGCCCTGATCACCGGGTCTTGCTGCCGGCCTCGGTGTTAGCCGGGGCGAGTCTGTTGTTGCTGGCTGATCTGGTGGCGCGACTGGCCCTGGCGCCGGCGGAGTTGCCGATCGGTATCGTCACGGCGTTTATCGGTGCACCGTTCTTCCTTTATCTCCTGCTGCGAGGGCGTGCCTGATGTTGCGTGCGCACAATCTGCACATCCGCCGTGGTCGTAAAACCGTGCTCAGCGGTATCACCCTTGAGCTTGAACCGGGTGAAGTACTCGGTGTGCTCGGTCCGAATGGCGCCGGAAAAAGTACCTTGCTCGGCGCGTTGTGCGGTGAGTTGACGGCCAGTGAGGGAGAGGTCTCGCTCGACGCGCACGTGTTGAGCCACTGGACTGGCATCCAGCGCGCGCAACGCCTGGCCGTGTTACCGCAGGTGTCGACGCTGGATTTTGCCTTTCGCGTCGAAGAAGTGGTCGGCATGGGGCGTTTGCCTTATCAAAGTGGCCGGGTGCGCGATGACGAGATTGTCGCCGCGGCACTGGCGGCCGCAGACGCCGGGCATCTGAGCGGTCGCAGTTATCTGGCGTTGTCCGGTGGCGAACGGCAGCGCGTGCATCTGGCGCGGGTGCTCGCGCAACTCTGGCCGGGGCAGGCGGGGCAAACGCTGTTGCTGGATGAGCCGACCTCAATGCTTGATCCGCTGCATCAACACACCACTTTGCAGGCCGTGCGCGAGTTTGCCGATCGCGGCGCCGCCGTGCTGGTGATCCTGCATGATCTGAATCTGGCAGCACGTTATTGTGATCGCGTGTTGCTGCTTGAAGGCGGGCGTCCGGTAGCATTGGATACGCCGCAACAGGTATTGCAGCCGGATACACTCAAAGCCGTGTTCGGCCTTGAGGTATTGGTGCAGCCGCACCCGGAGCGTGGGCATCCGCTGATCATCGCCCGCTGACTTTCTTATCAAGGTGATCGCATGCGTGGGATGTGGCTGTTGGCTGTGTTGTTGCTCGCCGGGTGTCAGCATGTTGCTGCGCCGCCGCCTATCGGTGGTCAGATTCGTGATCTGCACAGCGGTCAGGTGCTGACCGCGCAGCAATTGCTCGCACGCCTCGCCGAACCTGATCGGGTGATCGTCGGTGAGCAGCATGACAACGCCGACCATCACGCTGCGCAGTTATGGCTTTTACAGTCGCTTGGCGAACTACGGCCGCAGGGCAGCCTGCTGCTGGAAATGCTCACGCCGGATCAACAGGCCAAAGTTACTGCGGTTCGTCAGTCCGTCTCGCCTCCCTCTGACCTTTCCGGCGCATTGGCTTGGCAGGAGGGTTGGGACTGGAAACTCTACGGACCAATTGTCCGATTCGCCCTCACGCAACCGTATCCGCTGCTGGCCGCCAACCTGGATAACGGCGAAATCCGTGCCTTCTATCGCAATCCGCCCGTTTTGAGCGGCGAACGCAGCAATGCTGAAGCAGTGAAAACAATTTTGCTGGGGCAGATCGGCGATTCTCACTGTGGTCTGCTGCCGGATTCACAGATGCCGGCGATGCTGGCGGTTCAGCAGCAACGGGATCGACGCATGGCAGAGCGTTTGCTCTCGGCGCCGACTCCGTCCTTGCTGCTGGCCGGGGCGTGGCATGCGCGCAAGGATGTCGGGGTGCCGCTGCACGTCGTGGATGTGGGCGAGTCCCGAGCACCGACGGTGCTGATGCTGGCAGAGCAGGGCGATGAGGTGACTGAGGCAATGGCCGATTACGTCTGGTACACCCCGGCCACGGCGAAGCGCGATTACTGTGAAGAGATGCGTAAACAGTCCGGCAAATGACTTTTCCACAGGCAAAAAAAGACCCGGTAAAAACCGGGTCAAATAACCGTGATTAGCCTGATGAGGAGATAATCTGAGAGTCCGAACCAAGGGCTTTTCAGAATATCGACTGATCTCGCGACCAGTTGTGATAATCATAGCGATTCTCATTACCATGTCAATCGCTGATTCTGTATTTATTTGATCTGATCTCTGCAATGGCTCGAACGCCCCGTAAATAAAGGAGTTCGCGCTACCCTTTGTCAGCCGTCAAACGGGCGATCTGTTGGTTCATTTGGCCGATGCGCCGCGCCATGCTCGCGATCAGGCTGTGGGCGATCTTCGGATTACTGCTGGTCATGCTCAAGAATTGATCCCCGGGAATCAGCATGACTGTGCAAGGTTCTCTCGTCACCACCGTAGCGTTGCGCGGCTCCCCGGTGAATAGCGCCATGGCGCCGAAGATCTCGTCCTTGGGCACCTCACCGACCTTGTGCCCATCGACAAACGCCTCGGCATGCCCGTCGATGATCACGAACACGTGATCGGCGGGGTCGCCCTGGTGAATCAGGGTTTCCCCGGCCTCGACCCGTTTGAAGCCGTTGGTACTGCGGAACTCCCGCGGTTTCAGTTCGGCCACGGCGTGGGCGAGGAGGGCCATTTGCCCCAGCAGATACTCGAGAAATTGCTCCGCACGGCGGGCGTCTGCAAATAGATGCTGGAAAACATCACTGCGCCGATAAGGCAGCAACCGTAACGGCCCGTCACTGCGCAACCGGCAATCCGCCCAGGCGTCACGCTGCTGGAGGCCGATCAAGTCGCCTTCCTGCCAATAGAACAGTGCGCGCGAGCCGATGAAACCGTTGATCACCCCTTCTGCCAGTAGAAACACTTGATCGTCGGGCAACTGCGCCGCCAGGTCATCAGTCGCTTCCAGTTCAATCGCCGGCCCGCACGACAAAAGGCCTTCCAGCCACTGTGCAGGCAGATGCTGCAAACGGTTGATCATTGCGTCGGCCAATGCCGATTGTTCCCCAAGCAGGTACATGGCAGTTAGCGCCCGTTCAGTTTTTGTGGCGTGTGGAAATGGCTTCGAGCTGCTTGTTCAGGGCGTCCTTGCGTTCGGCGGGGATGTCGTTCCAGTGCACATCCATCAACGCGCCTTCGATCGCATACAGCAACACCTTCGACGCGCGAAACCCGCGGGTACGCACGGCCCGGTAGGCGTCCACTGCGCCCAGGCGACGCAAGTCCGAGGCGCTGTGGATGCCCACGGCATGCAGCCATTGCGCCGACGTCTTCCCAAGATTCTTCAGGTGTTGCAGTTCATCATTCATCAAGCCTCCTTGCGACGGCCGAATGGTGCGTGGGCGAGCTTCTCAGGAGTGTAGCCATCAGTAGGAAAAGCGTGGTTGTTTGGTCGGATTCAACGCAAACGCTTCTAAGAAAGGACGTGTTGAAGGGGGCGAAAGGTCTGCGAATGCAGGAGGAGGGGAGGAAGCGCGCAACGAATGTGGGAGCGAGCTTGCTCGCGAAAGCGGTTCAACTTCCACATTCATGTTGACTGGGACAACGGCTTCGCGAGCACGCTCGCTCCCACAGTGGCGGACTACGAATATCAGCGAGTGCGATAACGCAGGCGCGTGCCGAAATTCATCGACATCAGAATCTCGTCAGCACTCAGTTCCGGCGGGAAGTACGCTCCGGAAATCTGCGCGTGGGCCAGGCTGGCGCCTTCAAGCGAAGCGTTGCGAAAATCAATGCCACGCAAGTCGGCAGAACGGAAATACGCGTCCCGGAAATCTACGCCATCGGCGTTCAATTCGCGCAAATCGAGGCCACGGAAGTCGCCACCGACCATGTCAATCGGGCCGTCTTGTGGGCGTTCCTTGTTGAAACCTGTGATGTCATCTTTATGCAGCAAGGCATACAGCGGGGTGTCGAGAAGTTTCGGCTGGCTCATGTCACATCACCTGTTGGTTTTATGACGCCAGTATAGTGCCACTATTTAGCGGCCGTGAAGCGAGCGAGGGCTTCACGGCCGAAATAGTTTCTTACAAGCCTGGCAGGCGCTGACGGATCTGCGCGACAACGGTGTCCAGCGTCCCGGATTCATTGGTCTGAACGCGTTTGCTGCGCAGAATCTCTTCCGGCGTCAGCGCTTCGCGGTTGGCCTGTTGCGCTTCGATCACAGCCAACGTGGCGTCGGACGGATCCTGTTTATCGGCCTGACGAATCGCCAGCCAGCTCTCGATCACGGCTTGCGGTGCGTTGCAGTCGAGGATCAGGAACGGTGTGCCAGTCGCTTCAGCGATTTTTGCGGCGTTATCGCGCTGCTCACGCTTGAGGTAAGTCGCATCGATCACCACCGGGAAACCGGCGTGCAGGATGACCTCGGCAATTTCATGCAGGCGCGCGTAGGTTTTGGCGCTGGCGTCGGCGCTGTAAATGCCGGCCTGCACATCGTTGGCCACGGTTTGCTCGCCGAACAAACGCTTGCGTTCAACGTCGGAGCGCAGGCGAATTGCACCCAGTGCTTCGACCAGGCGCATGGCCACGTGGCTCTTGCCGACAGCGGACACGCCGTGGGTAATCGCCATGAAACGCGAAGGAATGGTGCTGTAGCTTTCCGCCAGGTTGGCGTAGTTGCGGTACTGGCGCAGGGTAGTGGCGCGCTGCACCGGAGTCGCGTCCGCGGGCATGCTGAACAGGGCCACTTTGGCGCGAACCAGTGCGCGGTAGGCTTTATAGAAGTTCAGCACTTCCAGGCCTTGGTAGTCGCCGGTCAGTTCCAGGTATTGGCTGATGAAGCGGCGAGCCAGCGACTTCAGGCCGCGGTCTTCCAGGTCCATTGCGAGGAAACCGGTGTCGGCGTAGACGTCAGTGAAGCGGAACGGCTCGTTGAATTCGATGCAGTCGAAGATCACCACTTTGCCGTCGATGACGGTGGCGTTGCCCAAGTGGATGTCACCGTGGCATTCGCGGGTGAAACCCTCGGCCTTGCGCTGAGCCAGCAGAGGCTTGAGGCGCTCGAAGCTGCTTTCGGCCCAGGCTTGCAGAGCGTCGAGTTGAAGCAGGTCGTTCTTGTCACTGAGGAACGGCAGAATCTGTTCGAAGTTCTGGCGGACCGGCGCCATCACGCTGTCCGGGGTGCCAGCGTCGTGTTCGGCCGGGACTTTCGGCGCGTTGAGGTGGAAGTGGGCGATCTGCTCGGCCATTTCATCAATGTGTTGGGTGGTCAGCTCGCCGTTGGCTTGCAGGGTGCTGAGCAAACCGGACTGTGGGAACTGGCGCATTTTCAGCACGTAATCGATCGCTGGGCCGTCGCCGCCCAGTTGCGGGGCGTCGACGCTGCCCGTCACCGGCAACACTTCCAGATACAAATCGGCGGTCAAACGCTGGTTCAGACGCAGCTCTTCAGCGCAAAAGTGTTCGCGTTGATCGAGGCCGGTGAAGTCGAGGAAGCCGAAATTCACCGGCTTCTTCACTTTATAAGCAAAGGGGCCGGTGAGGATCACCCACGAAATATGGGTTTCGATGACCTGGAACCCTTCGACGGGGTGCGGATACAGGGCCGGGTTTTGCAGGGCAGCGATCAGAGACTGGCTCACGGGCGATCCTTCAGAGACTGGGGGAAATTCGAGGTCGCCATTATGGCCGCTCGCCCGCCTGACGCAAACCTCCGAGCGCGCCTGTTGAGTCTGAATAAAGTGCGTATAATCCGCCGCCATGACTCGAACTCGATCTCCCCGTACCAAGAAAAAACCACCCTCCAAGGGCCTGCGCCCATGGATGAGCTGGGCCATTAAACTCAGTCTGGTCGGCCTTGTAGTGCTGGCTGGCTTCGCCGTTTACCTCGATGCCGTGGTGCAGGAGAAGTTCTCCGGCAAGCGCTGGACCATCCCGGCCAAGGTATACGCGCGCCCGCTTGAGCTGTTCGTCGGACAGAAACTCAGCAAGGAAGATTTCCTCACCGAACTCGACGCTCTCGGCTATCGCCGCGAAGCCGTGAGCAATGGCCCCGGCGCTGCCGCAGTTTCCGGAAACACCGTCGACCTGAATACCCGTGGCTTTCAGTTCTATGAAGGCCTTGAGAAGGCGCAACCCGTGCGCGTGCGCTTCTCGGGCGATTACGTGGCCGAGTTGTCGGCGACCAACGGTTCGAAACTGTCCGTGGTACGTCTGGAGCCGGTTCTGATCGGCGGGATTTATCCGAAGAACCTCGAAGACCGCATCCTGATCAAGCTGGATCAGGTGCCGCCGTATCTGCTGGAAACCCTGGTCGCCGTCGAAGACCGGGATTTCTACAGCCACTGGGGCGTGTCGCCGAAGTCGATTGCCCGGGCGATTTGGGTGAACACCTCTGGCGGCAAGATGACTCAGGGCGGCAGTACGCTGACCCAGCAGTTGGTGAAAAACTTCTACCTGACCAACGAACGCAGCCTGAGCCGCAAGCTCACTGAAGCAATGATGGCGATGTTGCTGGAACTGCATTACGACAAGAAGGAAATCCTTGAGGCGTACCTCAACGAAGTCTTTGTCGGTCAGGACGGTCAGCGCGCCGTGCACGGTTTTGGTCTGGCCAGTCAGTTCTTCTTCGGTCAGCCATTGTCCGAGCTCAAACTGCATCAGGTCGCGATGCTGGTCGGCATGGTCAAAGGCCCGTCCTATTACAACCCGCGCCGCAATCCAGAACGTGCACTGGAACGTCGTAATCTGGTGCTCGACGTGCTCGAGCAGCAAGGCGTAGCGACTGCCGAGCAAGTGGCCGCCGCGAAGAGTATGCCGCTGGGTGTCACCACTCGCGGCAAACTGGCCGATAGCTCCTTCCCGGGCTTTATCGACCTGGTCAAACGTCAGCTGCGTGAAGACTATCGCGACGAAGACTTGACGGAAGAAGGCCTGCGGATCTTCACCAGTTTCGACCCGATTCTGCAGATGAAAGCCGAGGCGTCGGTCAACGACACTTTCAAGCGTCTGGCCGGTCGCAAGGGCTCCGATGACGTCGAAGCGGCGATGGTCGTGACCAATCCGGAGACCGGCGAAGTCCAGGCCATGATCGGCAGCCGCCAGGCCAGTTATGCCGGTTTCAACCGGGCACTGGATGCCGTGCGGCCAATCGGCTCATTGATCAAACCGGCGGTTTATCTGACTGCGCTGGAGAAACCGAGCCAGTACACGCTGACCAGTTGGCTGTCGGATGATCCGTTGTCGGTCAAAGGCGCGAACGGTCAAGTCTGGAAGCCGCAGAACTACGATCGTCGTTCCCACGGCACCGTGTTCCTGTATCAGGGGCTGGCGCATTCCTACAACCTGTCGACCTCGCGCCTGGGTCTGGAAGTGGGCGTGCCGAATGTCCTCAAGACGCTTGCCCGTCTGGGTGTGACCCGCGAGTTCCCGGCGTTCCCTTCGATGTTGCTGGGTGCGGGCGCGATGACGCCGATGGAAGTGGCGACCATGTACCAGACGCTGGCCAACGGTGGCTTCAATACGCCGATGCGCGGCATTCGCAGTGTACTGACCGCCGAAGGGGAGCCGCTCAAGCGCTATCCGTTCCAGATCGAGCAGCGGTTTGATCCGGCCTCGATTTATCTGATCCAGAACGCCATGCAGCGTGTGATGCGCGAAGGTACCGGCAGCTCGGTTTATAACGTGTTGCCAAAGACTCTGACGCTGGCCGGCAAGACCGGTACCAGTAACGATTCGCGCGACAGCTGGTTCGCTGGTTTCAGTCAGGACTTGCTGGCAGTGGTCTGGCTGGGCCGTGATGACAACGGCAAGACGCCGTTCACCGGCGCGACCGGTGCGTTGCAGGTCTGGAGCAGTTTCATGCGCAAGGCCGATCCGCTGCCGCTGGACATGCCGCAGCCGGACAACGTCGTGCAGGCCTGGGTGGATTCGCGTACCGGGCAAGGTTCTGACGCCAACTGCCCGGGGGCGGTGCAGATGCCGTATATTCGCGGCAGCGAACCACCACCCGGCGCTGCGTGTGCAAGCGAGACGCCTGCATCTGGCGAGTCGGTGATGGATTGGGTCAAGGGCTGGATGAATTAAGCAAAGAGGGTTTCAAGTGAACAAGTGGTTGATTCCAGCGGTGACCGCCGTGGCTTTGCTCAGCGGCTGCTCTACCGTTCAGCGTGGTTCGATCCCTGTAGTGGATTCGGGCACAGCCGTGTCCAACAGTGAACGCATTTCCGCCAATGGCGGTTTCCGTCAGACGACGGTCAAGCGTCCTGTGCAGGGCCAGCCTCAAGCCATCCCGCAAGGCGATACCGGCGTCGTAGTGATGGTGCCGGGCGGTGGCGCGACAACGTCGGCACCGATCAGCGCTGCGCCAATTGTGCCGGGCCCGGCATCCGGGGGTATTTCGGCGGGACCCTATAACCCGTCGCCAGTCGAGTCGGCACCGATCAACTCCGGCAGCTACAGCATGCCCTCGACGCCGAGCGGCATTCCTTCGGCCAGCAGTGGCGGTGGTTTGTCGGCGGACGAGCAACTGGATGGTCCGGTGCTCGCCTTGTTGACGACTGCTCAACAGCAACAGGCCGGTGGCGACCTCAACGGTGCGTCGTCGAGCCTGGAGCGCGCGCAGCGTGTTGCGCCGCGTGAGCCGCAAGTGCTCTATCGTCTGGCTCAGGTGCGCATGGCTCAAGGCGATGCGCCGCAGGCCGAGCAGTTCGCCCGTCGTGCGTTGACCATGGCCAATGGTCGTCCGGATTTGCAGGCCAATCTGTGGGAAATCATCGCTCAGTCCCGTGAGAAACAAGGTGATTCCGCCGGCGCTGCCCTGGCCCGTCAAAAGGCCAAGGTAACGCTGTGATGGATGCGCGCTTCCCGAAAATCGCCGATCAGCTATTGCTGATCGAGCGTGAGCTGCGTACGCAGGGTTGGTGGGATGAGGTCTCGCCCTCGGCCGAGGCCTTGAGCAGTGTCGAGCCGTTTTCGGTCGATACGCTCGATTTCGAGCAGTGGCTGCAATGGATCTTCCTGCCCCGCATGAAGATGATCCTTGAGCAGGATCTGCCGCTGCCGAACGCCTCGGGTATTCAGGAAATGGCGGAAATGGTCTTCGCCCAGCGCAACGTTCAGGGGCGGGATCGTCAACTGCAGGTGCTGCTCAAAGAGTTTGACCTGCTGATCACCGCTTCCCGCTGAACCGAAAACTGCCAGGTTTTACTGGCAGTTCTCTTTGATCTGTTTCTGCGCTTCGACAATGCGCTCCTGCCGTTGTGCATCATCCAGCCGCCGCAATTCTCCCCCCACGTCCTCTCGCAACCGCGGATTGTTCTGTAATTGCGCAAGATTCGTCCGTGCCTGCTCACAAAATGCCTTGAGCTGCGCTTGTTGGTCGGCGACCTGTTTCTTGACCTTGTCGTCGATGGCTTTCTGATCGCCCAGCACACCGCTGCCCGGCGTTGTTGCAGGTTTTGCCGGGGCCGGGGAGGGCGTGTGTACCGTGGTGGATGGTTGGCCCGGCGGAGGTTGCGCATCGAAGTGCGTCACACCTTGGGCATCGACCCATTTGTAAATCTGAGCGGCTGTGCACCATGGGCTGAGGCCGATCAGCAGGGTTAACAGAAGCATTCGCATGCTGATTCCTTGGCAAAATTGCGCAATTGACGCTAACAGAGTAGCTGTTTTCAGGTTTTTTCTTGCGTTCTCATGTGCTTACCCACAATTAACCACAGAGACGACTTGACTTGGAGAGGGCGAAACAGAAGAATCCAAAGTCCGCTGTAGAGGGACTGCCAGAAGCAGACCCACTCGGTAGATCATGAGGCGCATACCCGCGCCGACCTGTTACACCCGCAACGCGTTACCTCGCGCTGGGTGGGAAAGGCCCGCAACACTTGGGACGATCCCAATACTTGCTCAGTCAGTGCTGACGTAGTCGGCGACCACCGTCGCTCATGCTCTGCCGAGAAGTAAACCTATTAAGACCCGTCCCATTTTCGTGGGCGGTATTCTGGCGTTTTAGAGGTGAACAACGTGGAGCTTTTATCTGGCGGTGAGATGCTCGTCCGCTTCTTGCGTGACGAAGGCGTCAAATATATCTACGGGTACCCGGGTGGTGCTCTCCTGCATGTTTACGATGCCCTGTTCAAAGAACCGGAAGTGACTCACATCCTGGTTCGTCACGAACAAGCGGCAACCCATATGGCTGACGGCTACGCCCGTGCCACCGGTAAAGCCGGCGTGGTATTGGTGACTTCCGGTCCAGGCGCCACAAACGCCATCACCGGTATTGCCACTGCCTATATGGACTCGATTCCAATGGTGATCATTTCCGGTCAGGTGCCAAGCACCATGGTCGGCACCGACGCGTTCCAGGAAACCGACATGATCGGTATCTCCCGGCCGATCGTGAAGCACAGCTTCATGATCAAGCACGCCTCGGAAATCCCGGAAGTCATGAAGAAAGCGTTCTACCTGGCGCAATCCGGTCGTCCTGGCCCGGTCGTGGTCGATATCCCGAAAGACATGACCAACCCGGCCGAAAAGTTCGAATACATCTTCCCCAAGAAAGCCAAGCTGCGTTCCTACAGCCCGGCCGTTCGAGGGCACTCCGGGCAAATCCGCAAGGCAGCAGAAATGCTCCTGGCGGCCAAGCGCCCAGTGTTGTACTCCGGCGGCGGCGTCATTCTGGGCAACGGTTCCGCTCCGCTGACCGAACTGGCGAAAATGCTCAACCTGCCGGTGACTAACACGTTGATGGGTCTGGGCGCTTTCCCTGGCACTGATCGTCAGTTCATCGGCATGCTCGGTATGCACGGCAGCTACACCGCCAACCTGGCGATGCACCATGCCGACGTGATCCTGGCAGTTGGCGCACGTTTCGATGACCGAGTGATCAACGGCCCGGCGAAGTTCTGCCCGAACGCCAAGATCATTCACATCGACATCGACCCGGCTTCGATTTCCAAGACCATCAAGGCTGACGTGCCTATCGTTGGTCCGGTGGAAAGCGTCCTGACCGAAATGGTCGCGATCCTCAAGGAAATCGGCGAGACCCCGAACAAGGAGTCCGTGGCCAGTTGGTGGAAGCAGGTTGATGAATGGCGCGGTGATCGCGGCCTGTTCCCTTACGACAAGGGCGACGGCAGCAAGATCAAGCCGCAGACCGTTATCGAAACCCTGTGCGAAGTGACCAAGGGCGATGCCTATATCACCTCCGACGTCGGTCAGCACCAGATGTTCGCTGCGCAGTACTACACGTTCAACAAGCCTAACCGCTGGATCAACTCCGGTGGCCTGGGCACCATGGGCTTCGGTTTCCCCGCAGCCATGGGCATCAAGTTGAGCTTTCCGGACGACGACGTTGCGTGCGTCACCGGCGAAGGCAGTATCCAGATGAACATCCAGGAACTGTCGACCTGCCTGCAATATGGCTTGCCAGTGAAAATCGTCATCCTGAACAACGGTGTTCTGGGGATGGTTCGTCAGTGGCAGGACATGAGCTATGGCAGCCGTCACTCGCACTCCTATATGGAATCGCTGCCTGACTTCGTCAAGTTGGCTGAAGCTTATGGCCACATCGGCGTACGCATCACCGAATCGAAAGATTTGAAGTCGAAGATGGCCGAAGCGTTCGCCATGAAGGATCGTCTGGTGATCATCGATGTTTCGGTTGATACCAGCGAGCACGTCTACCCGATGCAGATCAAAGACGGCTCCATGCGCGATATGTGGCTGAGCAAGACGGAGCGTACTTAATCATGCGGCACATTATTTCCTTGCTTCTGGAAAACGAACCCGGCGCTTTGTCTCGCGTAGTCGGCCTGTTCTCGCAGCGCAACTACAACATCGAAAGCCTGACCGTGGCCCCGACCGAAGACCCGACCCTGTCGCGTCTGACGCTGACCACTGTGGGTCATGATGAAGTCATCGAGCAGATCACCAAAAACCTGAACAAGCTGATCGAAGTGGTCAAGCTGGTGGACCTGTCGGAAAGTGCTCACATCGAGCGCGAACTGATGCTGGTCAAGGTCAAGGCCACTGGCGCCCAGCGCGCCGAGATCAAACGCACCACCGATATTTACCGTGGACAGATCGTCGATGTCAGCGCCAGCGTGTATACCGTTCAATTGACCGGTACCAGCGACAAGCTCGACAGCTTCATTCAGTCCATCGGCACCGCATCGATTCTGGAAACCGTCCGCAGTGGCGTAACCGGTATTGCCCGCGGCGACAAAGTACTCAGCATCTAAACCAAATTAGCGAATGGCCTGAACGGCCTGGATATATAGGGGAATTTCATGAAAGTTTATTACGAGAAAGACTGCGACCTGTCGATCATCCAGGGCAAGAAAGTTGCCATCATCGGTTACGGTTCCCAGGGCCACGCCCAGGCGTGCAACCTGAAAGACTCCGGCGTCGACGTTACCGTTGGTCTGCGTAAAGGTTCGGCCACCGTTGCCAAAGCCGAAGCTCACGGCCTGAAAGTGACCGACGTTGCTTCCGCTGTTGCTGCTGCCGACCTGGTCATGATCCTGACCCCGGACGAATTCCAGTCTGCTCTGTACAAGAACGAAATCGAGCCGAACATCAAGAAAGGCGCCACCCTGGCCTTCTCCCACGGCTTCGCGATCCACTACAACCAGGTTGTTCCGCGTGCCGACCTCGACGTCATCATGATCGCGCCGAAAGCCCCGGGCCACACCGTACGTTCCGAGTTCGTGAAAGGCGGCGGTATTCCTGACCTGATCGCGATCTACCAGGACGCTTCCGGCAACGCCAAAAACGTTGCACTGTCCTACGCTGCCGGCGTTGGTGGCGGTCGTACCGGCATCATCGAAACCACCTTCAAGGACGAGACTGAAACCGACCTGTTCGGCGAGCAAGCCGTTCTGTGTGGCGGTACCGTTGAACTGGTGAAAGCTGGTTTCGAAACGCTGGTTGAAGCTGGCTACGCGCCGGAAATGGCCTACTTCGAGTGCCTGCACGAACTGAAACTGATCGTTGACCTCATGTACGAAGGCGGTATCGCCAACATGAACTACTCGATCTCCAATAACGCCGAATACGGCGAGTACGTGACCGGCCCGGAAGTGATCAACGCCGAGTCCCGTCAGGCCATGCGCAACGCCCTGAAACGTATTCAGGACGGCGAATACGCCAAAATGTTCATCAGCGAAGGCGCAACCGGCTACCCTTCGATGACCGCCAAGCGTCGTAACAACGCCGCTCACGGTATCGAAATCATCGGCGAGCAACTGCGCTCCATGATGCCGTGGATCGGTGCCAACAAGATCGTCGACAAAGCCAAAAACTAAGTCGTCGTCCCTTGTACGAAAAACGCGGCCTCGGCCGCGTTTTTTCGTTTGGGGCGGTGGTTCTGGTATAAAGCTGCATCGTTTGTGGCCGAACTGTCGTCCACAGGCACCTGTCGAATTTTTCCAAACCGTTGCAAGGTAATGTCCATGAGCGAACGTCCCGAAGAGCCGAACAAGGCTTCAGACGCCGAAAGCCTGCTGCCCATCGATGAGCACATCGAAGAAGGGCATGACGCAGAAGGCCGTAAAGTCCGGCATCGTGGTATCTATCTGCTGCCGAATCTATTCACCACTGCGAACCTGTTTGCCGGGTTTTACTCCATCATCAACTCGATGAGCGCGCAGGCGGCGTTAAGCGCTGGTGATTCCGTCAATGCGAGCAAGTATTTCGCGTTCGCCGCAATCGCGATTTTTGTCGCGATGGTGCTCGACGGCCTCGACGGTCGTGTCGCGCGCATGACCAACACGCAAAGTGCCTTCGGCGCCGAGTATGACTCGCTGTCCGACATGGTCGCCTTCGGTGTTGCCCCTGCATTGCTGGCCTTCGGCTGGGCACTGGGTGACATGGGCAAGGTCGGCTGGATGGTCGCCTTCATTTATGTAGCGGGCGCGGCGTTGCGTCTGGCGCGTTTCAACACTCAGGTGGGGACAGCCGACAAGCGCTACTTCATCGGGCTGGCCAGTCCGGCAGCTGCTGGCGTGGTGGCGGGTATTGTCTGGGCGTTCAGCGATTACGGCATCCAGGGTTCGAAGATGTCGTTTCTGGTTGCACTGATGGTCGCAGCTGCCGGCATGCTGATGGTCAGCAACATCAAATACAACAGCTTCAAGGAGCTGGATTTGAAAGGGCGCGTGCCTTTCGTGGCAATCCTCGCGGTAGTGCTGGTGTTCGCTGTTGTGTTCAGCGATCCACCGCGCATTCTGCTGCTGGTGTTCCTCGCTTATGCGGCTTCAGGCCCCATTCAGTATCTATTGCATCTTCGTCGTCACAAAAACGCCGAGTGATGTAATTTCCAGCATACTCCGCAGTCTATGGGTGCATCTGTCCTCCAAAGCTGCGGAGTTGCCATGCTCATCAACATTCCCAAAGCGTCTGACTGCCATGAGTCGGACGTCACGTCTGAGTCTATCTATCTGTCTCGCCGCCAGCTGCTCGGAGCCTCCGTGGCCGGCATCGCCGTGAGCACTCTTCCGCGCTGGGCCAATGCTGACGATGCGGCGCGATATGCCGATGTCGAACCTGGCAAGGCGCCTGCCTGGTTTGCTGAAAAACTCCTCTCTACTCAATGGGGGGCTGTAAACGTCAAGGATGAGGCGATCACGCCTTATAAAGACGCGACTCATTACAACAATTTCTATGAGTTCGGCACCGATAAGGGTGATCCGGCCGCCAATGCCGGTTCGCTGAAAACCGAACCGTGGAGTGTGGTGGTGGACGGGGAGGTGGGTAAGCCGGGGCGTTATGCGCTGGAAGACTTCATGAAACCGTACCAATTGGAGGAGCGTATCTATCGCCTGCGCTGCGTCGAGGCCTGGTCGATGGTCATTCCGTGGATCGGTTTTCCCATTGCGGCGCTGCTCAAACAGGTCGAGCCGACCTCCAAGGCCAAATACATTCGGTTTGAAACCCTACAGGATCCGAAAAGCATGCCCGGGCAGCGATCAGGTTTTGCCTTGATCGAATGGCCTTATGTAGAAGGCTTGCGTCTGGACGAGGCAATGAATCCATTGGCGATTCTGGCGGTGGGCATGTATGGCCGCGAATTGCCGAATCAGAACGGAGCTCCTCTGCGGCTGGTGGTGCCATGGAAGTACGGCTTCAAGAGTGTCAAATCCATCGTGCGTATCAGTCTTGTCAGTGAGCAACCGAAAACGACCTGGCAAAGCATTGCGGCGGACGAATACGGCTTCTATGCAAATGTGAATCCGACTGTCGATCATCCGCGCTGGACGCAAGCGCGCGAGCGGAGGCTGCCGAACAGTCTGTTCAAGCCGAATGTGCGCGATACCCAGATGTTCAACGGCTATTCGGAAGAAGTCGCTTCTTTATATACAGGGCTCGATCTGCGGAAGAATTACTGATGCGATATCCGGTCTGGCGGGTGGGGGTTTTCATTGCTGCAGCGATTTGGCCGATGCTGTGGTTCTATCAGGCTTTCGCGGATCTGCTTGGGCCGGATCCTGGCAAGGTGCTGGTTGACAGGCTGGGCCTTGGCACGTTGGCGCTGCTGTTGATCACCTTGAGCATGACGCCTTTGCAAAAACTGACCGGTTGGGCGGGGTGGATTGCTGTTCGGCGGCAGTTGGGCCTTTGGTGTTTTGCCTATGTGGTTTTGCACCTATGCAGCTATATGGCTTTTATCCTGGGTTTCGACTGGTCTCAACTAGGTGTCGAGTTGCGCAAGCGGCCATACATTATTGTCGGCGCGTTGGGTTTCCTCGGATTGTTGGCTTTGGCGGTCACCTCAAATCGATACAGTCAGCGCCGTTTGGGTGCTCGCTGGAAGAAGCTGCATCGGCTGGTCTATGTGATTCTTGGGTTGGGATTGCTGCATATGC
>NZ_CP162590.1:2305000-4600000 GCF_044218865.1 Pseudomonas sp. B21128
GGCTCCACCATAAACTGCTTCGAAAGTTTGAGAGTTTAGAAATGAATATTCGCGCTGAATATTGATTTCTAGTCTTTTGATTAGATCGTTCTTTAAAAATTTGGGTATGTGATAGAAAGATAGACTGAACGTTACTTTCACTGGTAACGGATCAGGCTAAGGTAAAATTTGTGAGTTACTCTGAATTGAGTATTATCGAATTTTCGGCGAATGTCGTCTTCACAGTATAACCAAATTGCTTGGGGTTATATGGTCAAGTGAAGAAGCGCATACGGTGGATGCCTTGGCAGTCAGAGGCGATGAAAGACGTGGTAGCCTGCGAAAAGCTTCGGGGAGTCGGCAAACAGACTTTGATCCGGAGATGTCTGAATGGGGGAACCCAGCCATCATAAGATGGTTATCTTGTACTGAATACATAGGTGCAAGAGGCGAACCAGGGGAACTGAAACATCTAAGTACCCTGAGGAAAAGAAATCAACCGAGATTCCCTTAGTAGTGGCGAGCGAACGGGGACTAGCCCTTAAGTGGCTTTGAGATTAGCGGAACGCTCTGGAAAGTGCGGCCATAGTGGGTGATAGCCCTGTACGCGAAAATCTCTTAGTCATGAAATCGAGTAGGACGGAGCACGAGAAACTTTGTCTGAATATGGGGGGACCATCCTCCAAGGCTAAATACTACTGACTGACCGATAGTGAACTAGTACCGTGAGGGAAAGGCGAAAAGAACCCCGGAGAGGGGAGTGAAATAGATCCTGAAACCGTATGCGTACAAGCAGTGGGAGCAGACTTTGTTCTGTGACTGCGTACCTTTTGTATAATGGGTCAGCGACTTATTTTCAGTGGCGAGCTTAACCGAATAGGGGAGGCGTAGCGAAAGCGAGTCTTAATAGGGCGTCTAGTCGCTGGGAATAGACCCGAAACCGGGCGATCTATCCATGGGCAGGTTGAAGGTTGGGTAACACTAACTGGAGGACCGAACCGACTACCGTTGAAAAGTTAGCGGATGACCTGTGGATCGGAGTGAAAGGCTAATCAAGCTCGGAGATAGCTGGTTCTCCTCGAAAGCTATTTAGGTAGCGCCTCATGTATCACTGTAGGGGGTAGAGCACTGTTTCGGCTAGGGGGTCATCCCGACTTACCAAACCGATGCAAACTCCGAATACCTACAAGTGCCGAGCATGGGAGACACACGGCGGGTGCTAACGTCCGTCGTGAAAAGGGAAACAACCCAGACCGTCAGCTAAGGTCCCAAAGTTATGGTTAAGTGGGAAACGATGTGGGAAGGCTTAGACAGCTAGGAGGTTGGCTTAGAAGCAGCCACCCTTTAAAGAAAGCGTAATAGCTCACTAGTCGAGTCGGCCTGCGCGGAAGATGTAACGGGGCTCAAACCATACACCGAAGCTACGGGTATCATCTTAGGATGATGCGGTAGAGGAGCGTTCTGTAAGCCTGTGAAGGTGAGTTGAGAAGCTTGCTGGAGGTATCAGAAGTGCGAATGCTGACATGAGTAACGACAATGGGTGTGAAAAACACCCACGCCGAAAGACCAAGGTTTCCTGCGCAACGTTAATCGACGCAGGGTTAGTCGGTCCCTAAGGCGAGGCTGAAAAGCGTAGTCGATGGAAAACAGGTTAATATTCCTGTACTTCTGGTTATTGCGATGGAGGGACGGAGAAGGCTAGGCCAGCTTGGCGTTGGTTGTCCAAGTTTAAGGTGGTAGGCTGGAATCTTAGGTAAATCCGGGATTCTAAGGCCGAGAGCTGATGACGAGTTATCTTTTAGATGACGAAGTGGTTGATGCCATGCTTCCAAGAAAAGCTTCTAAGCTTCAGGTAACCAGGAACCGTACCCCAAACCGACACAGGTGGTTGGGTAGAGAATACCAAGGCGCTTGAGAGAACTCGGGTGAAGGAACTAGGCAAAATGGCACCGTAACTTCGGGAGAAGGTGCGCCGGTGAGGGTGAAGGACTTGCTCCGTAAGCTCATGCCGGTCGAAGATACCAGGCCGCTGCGACTGTTTATTAAAAACACAGCACTCTGCAAACACGAAAGTGGACGTATAGGGTGTGACGCCTGCCCGGTGCCGGAAGGTTAATTGATGGGGTTAGCTAACGCGAAGCTCTTGATCGAAGCCCCGGTAAACGGCGGCCGTAACTATAACGGTCCTAAGGTAGCGAAATTCCTTGTCGGGTAAGTTCCGACCTGCACGAATGGCGTAACGATGGCGGCGCTGTCTCCACCCGAGACTCAGTGAAATTGAAATCGCTGTGAAGATGCAGTGTATCCGCGGCTAGACGGAAAGACCCCGTGAACCTTTACTATAGCTTTGCACTGGACTTTGAATTTGCTTGTGTAGGATAGGTGGGAGGCTTTGAAGCGTGGACGCCAGTTCGCGTGGAGCCAACCTTGAAATACCACCCTGGCAACTTTGAGGTTCTAACTCAGGTCCGTTATCCGGATCGAGGACAGTGTATGGTGGGTAGTTTGACTGGGGCGGTCTCCTCCTAAAGAGTAACGGAGGAGTACGAAGGTGCGCTCAGACCGGTCGGAAATCGGTCGTAGAGTATAAAGGCAAAAGCGCGCTTGACTGCGAGACAGACACGTCGAGCAGGTACGAAAGTAGGTCTTAGTGATCCGGTGGTTCTGTATGGAAGGGCCATCGCTCAACGGATAAAAGGTACTCCGGGGATAACAGGCTGATACCGCCCAAGAGTTCATATCGACGGCGGTGTTTGGCACCTCGATGTCGGCTCATCACATCCTGGGGCTGAAGCCGGTCCCAAGGGTATGGCTGTTCGCCATTTAAAGTGGTACGCGAGCTGGGTTTAGAACGTCGTGAGACAGTTCGGTCCCTATCTGCCGTGGACGTTTGAGATTTGAGAGGGGCTGCTCCTAGTACGAGAGGACCGGAGTGGACGAACCTCTGGTGTTCCGGTTGTCACGCCAGTGGCATTGCCGGGTAGCTATGTTCGGGAAAGATAACCGCTGAAAGCATCTAAGCGGGAAACTTGCCTCAAGATGAGATCTCACTGGAACCTTGAGTTCCCTAAAGGGCCGTCGAAGACTACGACGTTGATAGGTTGGGTGTGTAAGCGCTGTGAGGCGTTGAGCTAACCAATACTAATTGCCCGTGAGGCTTGACCATATAACACCCAAGCAATTTGACTACTCGAAAGAGCATCAGATTGCGGTGTGTGAAGACGAAACGAACCGAAAGTTCGATGTTCACAAAACACCGAAAGCTTTCACATACCCAATTTGCTGAAGCGAGACCACTTGGTCACGACTCAGTACCCGAATTTCTTGACGACCATAGAGCGTTGGAACCACCTGATCCCATCCCGAACTCAGCAGTGAAACGATGCATCGCCGATGGTAGTGTGGGGTTTCCCCATGTGAGAGTAGGTCATCGTCAAGATTAAATTCCGAAACCCCAATTGCGAAAGCAGTTGGGGTTTTGTTTTGCCCGCAGGAAAGTTTTTGTTCGCACCACCGAACAAATTTGCACAGTTATTTTCGTATCAGAACACTAGAATAGCCCCATCTTTTTCGGAGCCAGAGCCTTTATGTCAGATCCGGTTGACGCCCCAGGGCTGTCAGATTTACCGCTGGAAGACCTGGTGGCTTGTCACGAGTGCGACCTGTTGATGCGCAAGCCGAAACTTGCCCACGGCGAAAAAGCCCTGTGCCCACGCTGCGGTTACGAGTTGTACGCCCACCGCCATAATGTGGTGCAGCGCAGCCTTGCCTTGGTCATTGCAGCACTTTTGCTCTACGTGCCAGCGAACTTCTTACCCATCATGCAGCTCAATCTTCTCGGGCAGTCGTCGCACGACACTGTCTGGAGCGGCGTTGTGGGGTTGTTCAACACCGGCATGCAAGGTGTTTCGATCGTGGTGTTCCTGTGCAGCATGGCCATTCCGCTCATCAAGTTGCTGTGCCAATTGGCGGTATTGCTGACGATCCGCTTGAACCTTGGGCGCAGCTACGGCCTGCTGCTCTATCGCATTTACCACCACCTCAAAGACTGGGGAATGCTCGAGGTCTACCTCATGGGCGTACTGGTGGCGATCGTTAAACTGGCGGACATGGCGGCCATCACCGTCGGCCTCGGTCTGGCGTGTTTCATCGGCTTGTTGTTGATTCAGGTCTGGCTGGAAGTGGTGATGTCGCCGCATCAGATCTGGCAGGCGTTATCTGGAGAGGATGCTCATGCGGGCGATTGATGCGGGCATTCTGACTTGTACCGAATGCCACGAGTTGAACAGGCAAGAAGCGGATACCGACGCGCAAACCTGCACGCGCTGCGGTGCACTTGTTCACCCGCGCCGTCCGAACAGCCTGGCCAGAACCTGGGCACTGCTGATCACTGCAGCGATTATCTATATCCCGGCCAATGTGCTGCCGATCATGACTGTCAGTTCTTTGGGGCAAGGTGATCCGAGCACCATCATGTCCGGGGTGATCCAGTTGGTGCAGCACGGCATGATCCCTATTGCTGCGGTCGTGTTCATCGCCAGTATTCTGGTGCCGACTTTCAAACTGGTGGGCATCGCACTGTTGCTGTTTTCGGTGCAACGACGTCAGCCGTTGTCCGCGCGCCAGCGCATCTGGATGTACCGTTTTATCGAATTCATTGGCCGCTGGTCGATGCTCGATATTTTTGTGATCGCCATCCTCGTGGCGGTCGTCAACTTCGGCCGGCTTGCCAGTGTCGAGGCCAATCTTGGCGCCATCGCTTTCGCCACTGTGGTGATTCTGACGATGCTTGCCGCAGTAACTTTCGATCCCCGACTGATTTGGGATAACACGGAGTCGGATGACGACCATGACTGATTTGCCTGTAGCGAAAACCCGACCGGCCTCGAACTGGTCTGCCATTTGGGTACTGCCTTTGATTGCGCTGATCATCGGTGGCTGGCTCGGCTGGCGTGCTTACTCCGAAACCGGTATCGAGGTCCAGATTCGCTTCGAGAGCGGCGAAGGCATCCAGGCCAACAAGACCGAGGTCATGTACAAAGGTATGTCGGTCGGTAAGGTCAAGACGCTCAAGCTCGACGATGAAGGGAACTCCAAAGGAGTGATCGCCACGGTCGAGATGAATAAAGACGTCGAGCAATACCTCAAGACCAGCACCCGTTTTTGGCTGGTCAAGCCAAGCGTGACGCTGGCTGGTATTACCGGGCTGGAAACACTGGTCTCCGGTAATTACGTCGCCATCAGTCCCGGCGAAGGCGAGCCGTTGCGCAAGTTCAAGGCGCTGGCTGAAGAGCCGCCGCTGTCTGATGCCAAGCCTGGTCTGCACCTGACCATCAAGGCAGATCGTCTCGGCTCGCTGAGCCGCGGCAGCCCGGTGTTCTACAAGCAGATCAAGGTCGGCCAGGTCAAAAGCTATCTGCTTTCGGAAGACCAGAGTACCGTCGAGCTCAAGGTCTTTATCGAGCCGACCTACGCCAAACTGGTGCGTAAACACACACGTTTCTGGAACGCCAGCGGCATCAGCATCGACGCCAACCTGTCTGGGGTAAAAGTGCGCAGCGAATCGCTGGCGAGTATTGTCGCCGGCGGTATTGCCTTCGCCACGCCAGAGAATCGCAAGGACAGCCCGGCGACCGATCCGAGCTTGCCGTTCCGTCTTTATGAAGACTTCGACGCGGCCGCTGCCGGAATCCGCGTGAAGGTCAAACTCAGCGACTTTGAAGGTCTGCAGGCCGGTCGTACGCCGGTGATGTACAAAGGTATTCAGGTCGGCAATCTGAAGGCGTTGAAGGTCGATGCGGATCTGAACAGCGCCACTGCAGAACTCACTCTTGATCCATTGGCTGAAGACTATCTGGTCGATGGCACGCAATTCTGGGTGGTCAAACCGTCGATTTCCCTGGCCGGTATCACCGGGTTGGAAGCACTGGTGAAAGGTAACTACATCGCCGTGCGCCCTGGTGATAAAGGGGCTGCCCCGAAACGTGAGTTCGAGGCCAGGCCAAAGGCCCCGCCGCTGGACCTGCGTTCGCCGGGCCTGCACCTGGTGTTGTTCACCGATGCCCTGGGTTCGATCGAGGTCGGCAGTCCGATTCTTTACAAACAGGTCAAGGTCGGTTCGGTACAGAGCTACCAGTTTTCCAAAACCCGAAAGCAAGTGGTTATCGGTGTTCACATCGAGAAGGAATACGAAAATCTGGTTAACGCCTCGACCCGTTTCTGGAATGTCAGCGGTATTACATTGACCGGTGGCCTGACGGGCGGCATTCAAGTGAAGAGTGAATCACTGCAGACGCTGATGGCCGGCGGTATTGCCTTCGAAACGCCACAGCCCAAGGCGCCATTGCAGAAACGTATTCCGCGCTTCCGCCTGTTTGCCAGCCATGACGACGCCAATCAAAAGGGCGATGTCGTGACGATCAAGGTTGATCGCGCCGATGGTTTGCGCAGCGGTACGCCAGTTCGCTTCAAAGGGCTGGATGTCGGCAAGATTGAAAGTGTCGATCTGACCAGCGATCTGCAAGCGGTCATCCTCACCGCACGCATCACGCAAGTGCCGGAGAAAATTGCCCGGGTTGGCAGTCAGTTCTGGGTGGTCAAACCGGAGTTGGGGTTGATCAAGACTTCCAATCTGGAAACCCTGGTCACCGGGCAATACATCGAAGTGCAACCGGCGGCGAAGAACCTCGGGCCGCAAAAGAACTTTGTGGCACTGGCTAATGCCCCGGAAGTGGCCAGGCAAGAGGCGGGTTTGAGTCTGGTATTGAGCGCGGCGCGTCGTGGCTCGCTGAAACCGGGTGTGCCAGTGACTTACCGTGAAATTACCGTGGGCAAAGTCACCGGTTATGAACTGGGCCAGACCGCTGATCGCGTGTTGGTGCACATTCTGATCGAGCCGAAATATGCACCGTTGGTACGCAGTGGCAGCCGGTTCTGGAACACCAGCGGTGTGGGCTTCGATATCGGCTTGTTCAACGGCTTGACGGTACGTACGGAATCGCTTGAAACGGCGATTCAGGGTGGTATCGCATTTGCCACGCCGGATGGCGAGCGCATGGGCAACCCCGCTCGGGCTGAGCAGACGTTCCCGCTGTTCGATAAGTTCGAGGATGAGTGGCTGACGTGGGCGCCGAAAATCCAGCTCGGTAAGTAATCCGGGAATTATGAGGTGTCTGGGAGGACGCCTTCGCTGGCAAGCCAGCTCCCACAGTGGGCGGCGGTGCTCACACAATCCGTGTTCGACGCAAAACCTGTGGGAGCTGCGGTGCGACGATTCGACTTGCCAGCGATGAGGCCTTAAAACCCACAACAAAACCCCCAAGCCATAAAAAAGGGCCGCGATCCAATCGGATCGCGGCCCTTTTTATTGCCTTCAGTTAACGCCGATCAAACTGCATCCAGCTCCGGCTCATCCGCTTCAACATTCACCGTGGCTTTGACCACATCGTGGCGACGGATGTACTTCCAGTCCGCCTCGTCGATGTAGATCCCTGCCGGGCCGCTGCCGCCTTCCAGGTCGATGGCGACACTGGCGCAGACCTGCGGCTTCACACTCGCCAGAATCGGCACGAAGCCCAGTTGCAGGCTGGTTTCCAGCAAGGCTGCCTGGTTCTTCTCGTCGATGTCCGCCGCCTCATCGAGGTAGTACGGCAGGCGTACGCGACCGGCCTGATCGCGGTCCATCAAGTGCAGCAACAAGTACATGTTGGTTAGCGCCTTGATGGTCATGGTGGTGCCGTTGGACGCCGCGCCGTCGATGTCGGTGTGGATAACCGGTTGACCGTTGACCTTGGTGATCTCGAATGCCAGTTCGAACAAGTCCTTGAGGCCGAGCTGGTTGTGGTTTGCCGCCACCAACCGCGCCAGGTATTCCTTGGCCTCTTCGTTCTTGTTGTCCTGCTCGGCGCTCTGGCTCAGGTCGAACACCGACAGGGTTTCGCCTTCTTCGTACTGACCGGCGCTGTGGATGATCTGATCGATGTGCTTGAGCGCTTCCTTGTTCGGCGCGAGGACGATACGGAAGCTCTGCAGGTTGGACACCTGACGCTTGTTGATCTCGCGGTTGAACAGCGCCAGTTGGTGCTCGAGGCTGTCGTAGTCGCTACGAATGTTGCGCAGGGTCCGGGCGATATCGGTGACTGCCGCACGCCGCGCCTTCCCGAGGGTCAGCGCCTCGTCGGTGCGGTGCGCATAGGCGTTGATCAGCAGTGACAGGCGGCGCTCCATGTCGTCTTCGCTGTCGAACTTGGCCACGCCTTTGAGGCGCACTTGCGCGTACAGTGCTTCGATCTGGCCATCGGCACGCAGCAGCCCCTGCCAGCTGTCCTGATAGTCGTTGAGCAGCGGCAGCAGGTTGTCCATCGAATCGTCGACCGGATCCATGAACGGCGTGCCGAACGGCAGGTCCGCCGGCAGCAACTGACGGCGGCGCAGGGCGTCGTCGAGGGTGCGTTGCTTGGCTTCCATATCGGCGATCTGCCGGCCAACCAGTTGCAGCTTGGCCGACAGCTGCTGGACGCGCTCGGTGAACGCATCGCTGGAGCGTTTGAGTTCGTCTTGCGCGCCTTCCATCTGCGCCAGTTGCTCAAGCTTGTCGCCTTCTTCGGCGCTCAGGGTCTGGCAGCGACGGAAGTCTTCCAGCGCCTTTTGCGCATCCAGCACCTGCTGATACAGCGCTTCGGTCTGGGTCTTGCTCGCGGCGCGGTCGGCGGCCACGGCTTGCTGGGTTTTCAGTTGCTTGAGCTCCTTATCAAGACGCTCTTTCTGATCGCGCAGCGCGGCACGGTCGGCCAAGGCTTGCAGGGCCGGCGGCTCGATGTGCGAGAGGTCGATCGACAGGCCCGGCACTTCGAAGCGCTCGCCTTTGAAACCGTCGAGAATCAGCTCAACCGATTTGACCCACTCGCCATTGTCGTCGAGGGTGATGCCGTGCTCGCCCAGCGGCAAGCTGAACAGCGCGCTGTTGAACAGGCGCATCAAACGCTCGACGTCAGGCTGCGAGAATTCCTCACGCAGACGGGCGTAGCTGTTGTTGTCGGCGTGATCGAGTTGCTGCTTCACCGACTTCAGGCGTTTTTCCAGATCGCGCAGACGCTCTTCCAGATCTTCGGCGCTGAACTGACGCGATTGCGCCAAGGCTCCGGCCAACTCGTCGTGAGCGTCTTTGGCAGCGAGCAGTTGTTGCTCCAGCACTTTGACGTCATCGACCAGCGCAAAGCGATTTTTCAACACCGACAGTTCGCCGAGCCAGCGCTGGATGCCGGAAATTTCCCGTTCCAGACGCATCAGTTCTTGTGTACCGCCACGCTGATTGTTTTGCAGTGCATCCTGCTCGCCGCGGTAGTGATCGGCCTGAATCGTCAGCTCTTCCTTGCGCGCACCGGCGTAATCCGACCAAGTGCCGAGCAAGGAGTCGAGCAGCGGCGACAGGCGATGCAGTTTGCCGCGCAGCACGTCGCGCTGTTTCACGCCATTGGCCAAGGCTTCGACCAAGGGACCAGCGGCGACCAGCGAGTTGTAGTCCTGTTCCATGCGGCGTACGTCGCGGAACGCTTCTTCGCACGCGGCGATGTAATCAACGCTACCCGAGCGCAAGCTGTGCTCAAACGCATCGAGGAACAGTTGCTTGAGTTTGGCCGCGGTGATTTCGCGCATGTGCAGCAGGTTGATGAACAGTGCGCGGAACGTCTTCAGGCTCTGCTCACTGGTGGAACGCAGCGGGATCAGGGTCAGGTCCAGCGGGATCGACGTGTGACCGCCCACCAGCAAGCGACGCAGTTCGTCAGGCTTGAGTTCGTAGGCTTTCAGGCCTTCTTTCTCAAGGTTGCTGAACAGCTCTTTCTGACGCAGGCACGTGTCGTTTTTCTGGTAATGGGCCAGATCGAGTTTGCCGGCGTAGGCGAAGAACTGGTGACCGAAACCACCGCCCGGGCCGCGACCAACCACACCGATAACGTGTGGGCCGTGGGGCAGGCTGACTTCGACAAGGATGTAACTGGTGTCGGTCGCGAAGTAGAAGCGCCGCGATTGTTCCAGACTGTACTTGCCGAAACTCATGTCCGACATGCGCGCCAGAATCGGGAACTGCAAGGCGTTGATCGAGGCCGATTTACCGAGGTTGTTCGCGCCATAAACCGACAGCGGTTCTTCCAGCGGGAACAGGCCGAGGCTGTAACCGGCGGTGTTCAAAAGGGCAAAGCGGCGGATGCCGTAGCGTTCCTGGCTCATGCGTCGGACTCCTGTTCTTCGGCAATGGCGCGGGCCAGTGCGTCTTCTTCGCCCTCTTCTTCAAATTCCGAGAGATCGAGCGGATCGTCGGTTTCGAGGAATTTGGCTTCGGCGGCTTCGTCGATCAGCACGGGCGCTGGCAGCGGCAGAACGCTGTGCACACTCGCGGCCAGGTCGCGGTCTTGCTGAACCGACAGGCACACATCGAGGAATCGGTGCATCGGCGGCAGGAAACGGTACACCCCGTTCTCTTCGCCGGCGAAGCCGAGCTGGGTCATGCGGCGCATGATCTTTTCTTCCAGCTCTTCAACGGTCTGTACTTCGGCCTGAATAAACAGATCGCGGTACTTCTCCAGCAACGACGGCAGCTCTTCGCGGCCGAGGCTGCCACCATCAAGCACAGCAATCGGGTCGCGGCCCTGATCGGCCAGATGCTCGACGAGGATGAAGGTAAACAGGGCCAGACGCTGGGCCGTCTTGTTCACCGCCGCCGCGGCCAGGTCCGGTACGAAGTAGTAGAAACCACGGGTGTCGCAGACCAGTTCAAAGCCCAGGGCCTTGAACAGCGTGCGGTACTGATCCTGGAAGTTCGACAGTTGCGCGTACAGCTCCGGATCACGGCGGCTGACGTGGTAGCCCTTGAACAGTTCGCGGAAGATCGGCGCGAGTTGAGACAGTTCGGAGAGATCAAGATGCATTTGGGGTGCTCGCAGAATCCTCGGCGGCGGGGTCGCGGGCCGAGAGCAGGGCGAAGGAGCGCAGGCTGACCTGGTGCTCGTGAGTGTGGTATTCGCGGCGTTCCAGACGTTCGCGCTTGAAGCGTTTTTCCCGCGACAGGCGCGAGAACCAGTAAAGCAATTCGTCGGTGGCGCCGTCCGGTTCCTGCTCCAGCAGCCAGACCATAAGGTCGGGCATCGGCAGGGCATCTTCGCAGCGCTCGAGCATTTCGCGCACCGTGCGTGGCGCACGTGGAGCTTCGCCACCTTTTTGAGTTTTGTGGGCCTTGGGGAAGCGCGCCGGTTTGGGCTCGAAACGCGCCAGTGCATAAACGTAGGCTTCGACCTGACTGGCGCTGCCGAGGAAGGTGCTTTGCGGCCGGGTGAACAGCGGCATCGCGGCTTGCGGCACGGCATCGATACCTTTGCGGCGGATCGCGGCCAGCGCCAGTGCGGCGCCACGGGTCACGGCGTTATGACGGCGCGCTTCTTCACGCAGCGGCAACAGCAATTCACGGGCATGGCGCAGGGTCAGTTGGGCGCTGGTCTGCATTTCGAGGATGCGCGCGTGGGTGCGCAGCAGCATGTCGTCATCGACCAGATGGCCGAGGCGTTGCTGTTCGCTGAGCATCTTCAGCAGTACGGTTTCGACCTTGCGCACGCCTTGTTCGAAGGCGCCGTCGGCGTTGACCAGATCGATCATCGGCTCGACGTATTCGTCCCAGGTCGCCAGAACTTCGGCGTAACGCTGACGCAGTGGAATCTGCCGGTCGCTGGTCTTCGCGCGTTCGGCCACGGCCACCAGCGCCTGCTCGTCGTTGTCGAGCTTCTTCAGCACGTCGCGTACGCGCATATCGAGCAAGCGCAACTGGCGGGCCAGGTCGTGGCCATCGCGGATATCGAATGCGTCCTGAATATAACCAGCCAGGCGCTCGAGGTGCCGCAGATACGCTTCGATTTCCAGGCACAGGCCCAAACGGTGCTCACGGCGCAGGTAGGCGAGGAAGTCGTGAATCTGCGCATTGAGCTCGAAACGGTTCGGGCTTTTCGCCACGGGCACCAGAATGTCGAGGCGAATCCACACGTCGAGCAGACTGGTGATGTCCTGCGGCGTGCTGTCCAGTTGTTGGGCGGCCAGTTGCGTGCGCAGTTCGTTGAGGCTCAGTGTGCCTTGGTCGAAGTGCTCGCACAGTGGCTCCAGAAGTGCCCAGTGTTCAGCGAGGGCGCGCAAGACGCGCTTGGGTTCGATCATCGGAATGGCCGGCTGGTTGGCGATTAAAAGCCGCGATTGTACTGCATCACGAAGGATGCGATTCACTCTCGGGACGGGCTGTCGCTTTTTCTAAGCTAAAGAGCATGGATAAAGCGCCAGGCTCAAGACTGTCGATCAACAGCGAGCGATCTTGAGCGAAGGGCGGTAGAATCGGCGCACTTCAGTTATCCACAAGTGGCCGACCTTTGCTTATCGAGTCCCGCCGCCGCGCCTATTTGAACGCCATGCAGGTGGTCAATTGGCTGCCGCGCACCGAATTGCCCTTCGCCGCCCCTTCGCGGCCCGAGCTGCTGGACATGCCCGAGCCCGAAATCGAGGCGCCGCTGGTGGCTGCGCCCCAGGCCGAAACCCCGGTGCAGCCTGCCGTGCGCCCGACCGAGCGACAGAAGATCGAAGTGCCGCGGCCTTCGTCACCGAGTACTCGAGCCAGCACAAAACCGGCCGAAGAGGCGGACGACACGCCGGTGGTCGCCAAACCTGCGCCAGTGCCCCCCCCGCGTTTCGCCCTGCAACTGCTGCGCGCCGGGCGTTGCCTGCTGCTGGTGGAGTTACCCACAGGTGAATCCTTCCAGAGCCGCGATCCAGCGTATCTCTTGCTCAAGGACATGCTGCGTGCCGCCGGACTGCCGGATGCGCCGCAGATCGTCGGCGAGCCGGTGCGCTGGCCGTGGTTGAATCGCGGCACGATGGATCAGGGCCCGGAAGCGGCGCGTGACTTCGTGCAAGGTTTTCTTTCGGTACAAATGGAAGCGGCGCCCTGCGCCTGCCTGTGGCTGATCGGCCTGCCGGCGGTGCGTTTTGCCGGTGAGGCGGACGCCGAAGCGTTCAATCGTGAATTGCAGATCGAAGGTCTGGGCGCTGCCTGGGCCATTCCCGGTCTGGAATTGTTAATGGAAGAGCCACAGCGCAAAGCCGCTGTGTGGCAAGCCATGCGTCGGCTGATGGCGCGCTGGAAAGAATCGAATGAGTGACGCTGTAACGTTCCGCCCGATGACCGAGGCGGACCTGGACGCTGTGCTGAAGATTGAATTCGCCGCCTACAGCCACCCGTGGACCCGCGGGATTTTTCTCGACGGCCTGGGCAAATACCAGATCTGGCTGATGTTCGAAGGTCAGCAGCAGGTCGGTCACGGCGTGGTGCAAATCATTCTGGATGAGGCGCACCTGCTCAATATCACGGTCAAACCGGAGAATCAGGGGCGTGGGCTGGGGCTGACGTTGCTGGAGCATCTGATGTCGCGGGCGTATGCCGCCGAGGCGCGAGAGTGTTTTCTGGAGGTGCGTGACAGCAACCGGTCGGCGTTCCGTTTGTATGAGCGTTATGGCTTCAATGAGATTGGCCGGCGTCGGGATTATTATCCGGCGGTGGGTGGGCGTGAAGACGCTGTTGTCATGGCCTGCACCTTGGTGGATTGAGCCACAAAAAAATCGCGGGCAAGCCCGCTCCCACAGGGAGCTGGGCACAACTCAGATCCCTGTGGGAGCGGGCTTGCCCGCGATTGCGTTTTGTCAGGCAGCCAATCAGCGATTGCCATCCAGCGGTTTACGCCGCGCCAGCTCTGCTTCATCCAGGCCATTGCCGCCGCCGATATCGTCTTCATCGACCACGCTCAAATCCCAGTCCGCCGGATTGTCTTCACCGGATTCTTTCGCATCCCGTGCGCCATCCTCATGAATCAGCGTTTCCGGGCTCATATCGTCGTCGGTCGGCTCATGGTCGGCGGTCGACGCGCCCGTGAGACCCGCTTCACGCACACGCTCCTCTGGCATCAGTTGCTCGCGCTCCTGTTCCGGCAGTTCGTCGCCGATTTTCGGGCTGGGCTGCTCGTCGTCGAAATCGAGCTCATGCATCGAACCCATGCGATCTTCGTTATCATCGATGGGTTCCGGTTGCACCGCATCGTAAGGGCGTCGTGAATCAGTCATGGCAAATCCTCATAGTGTGGGCCTTACTAAGGTGGACTCGCCGGGCACACGAGAATTCCCACGAAAAACACTTGCGATCCTTTCGTGACCCCGACTGACGGTCGTCTGTCAAAGCAGCGCATCTTTCTTGAGGCCTTACAGCATGCATGACTTACAAGACCTGATTGATAACAACGAGCGTTGGGCTGACGCGATCACCAAGGAAGACCCGGATTTCTTCGCCAAGCTGGCGCGTCAGCAAACCCCTGAATATCTGTGGATTGGCTGTTCCGACGCACGGGTGCCGGCCAACGAAATCGTCGGCATGTTGCCGGGCGATTTGTTCGTACACCGTAATGTCGCCAACGTCGTGCTGCACACCGACCTCAATTGCCTGTCGGTGATCCAGTACGCGGTCGATGTGCTCAAGGTCAAACACATTCTGGTCACCGGCCACTACGGCTGTGGCGGAGTACGGGCGTCGATGCAGGATCGTCAGCTCGGTCTGATTGACGGCTGGCTGCGCTCGATCCGTGACCTCTATTACGACAAGCGTGACGAGCTGGCCAAGCTGCCGACCGAAGAAGAGCGGGTCGATCGCATGTGCGAGCTCAACGTGATCCAGCAAGTGGCCAATGTCGGCCACACCAGCATTGTGCAAAATGCCTGGCATCGCGGGCAGAGCCTGTCGATCCACGGTTGCATCTACGGCATCAAGGATGGCCGCTGGAAAAGCCTGAACGCGACCATCAGCGGTTTCGAGCAATTGCCGCCGCAGTATCGCTTGCGTCCGGTCGGGGCGCCGTAGCCGCCGAAGGTTGCCCGCGTGGATCAGCGTGAATCTTGCCGGCGCCAGCGCTGTAAAAAGTGCTGGCCCTCGATGCTCGGGGGTTCGTTGTAACCGGTGATCCACCCACGGCAACGAGCAGAACCGCAACCGCAGGCAAACTGGCGCAGCAGTTTGTCTTCGGTGGCGGCGTAATCCATGGTCAGCCGCTCACCCCTGTGGATATCTTTCAACGCCCACAGCCACAGTTCGCTCATGTCGAGATACACGTTCGGGTCGCAGGCGTGTTCGAGTGCTCCGCAAAAGCGTGGATCGTAGACGTGGATACCGTTCAACAGCTGTCGGGTCTGTCGACAGCGGTAGGGCAGTAACTGTCCAGACACCCTGCACATTCGGCTGGTGCGCTGAAACTCCCGACGCGCTGCGACGCCTGTCGGGGTGCCGTGCTCATCGTGGAAGACTTCAAAGTCGGCGCTGGACGGGAACCCGAGGCGTACCGGGAGGCCGGCGAAGGGGTAAATGCCCTCAGTATCGCGTGGAACAGATCCAGCAATCGCATGGGTATTCATAACAGTCCTTGTCGCAAAGATGGCGCGACTTCCTTTAGCTGACGTCCTGTCAGTACGGCAAAACTATGCTTGGATCCAATCTAGTCGTAATGGTTATAGACGGTCTACTGTCAGACCTGACAGGCGATATAGACGCTTTCCCGCGTCAGCCATGGCTGACACGGGAGTGACAGCGACCCGGTTACAAGTGCGGAGCGGGGGCCGCAGTGGCGGGCAGTGGGGCTTTGAGCTGTTGCAGTTGAGCCTTGACGGGTGGGGTGGCGCACTGGGTGGCGGCTTGCTCCGGGGTCAGGTCGCGAATCGAGGTGTAGAACAACTCGCAGGTTTTGACCTTTTGCGTGACTTGCCAGGTTTGCGTGCACGTACTGAGCGTGCTCTGTGCGTCGCTGCCCGGTTGGCTACCCATGTCGGCCTGCCAGCAGGCGGCGCTCAAATCCTGCCCCATTACCCTCAGGCCTGCCGCGTCAGCCTTGGCTTGCGCATCGTCGCCGGTATAGCTTTTGGGGTCGGCCGCGTACCAGATGTAACTGGGGTGGTTCGAACCCAGCACCGGCACGTTCACCCCGGTGCTTGGGCTGATGGTTGCCAGGCCGAGGACGTTCACGGTCGGCCCGTATTGCTGCTTGATCCAGTTCCTCACCGGTGCACCGAACGCCACCATCGGCAGCGTCTTGCCGCTGGCTGTCTGGCTGAACTGCTTGACCAGCGTGGTCTGGTAGTCCTTGAAGTAGTCATAGACACCTTCCAGATCACTGCCGGCGTTGGACGGCGCGGCGATCGGGGCGATGTCGATGATGGTCTGATAGGCCGGGGTCTGATCGGCGGGGATGCCATTGGCCGTCAACAGTGTTGCCCAGCGGTCGGTGGTATTGGAGCGCAGATAATCCTGAGCCTGGGTCAGCGAGTAATCCGGCGGAAAGTGCAATAACTCGACGCTTTTACGGTTTTCCAGGGCCATGCCCAACGGCAGGAACAGGTACCAGCTATACGCCCATTTGCCATCGGCGTTGAGCTTGCTGGCGCCGGTGTAGGCCAGATCTCCCGCGTCCAGCAGCGCCGACAGCGGTTTGTCGTAGCCCTGCGGCACGCCGCTGATCTCGGCGTAGATCTGGTCGTTATCGGTTTTCACCAGAACCTTCGCATTGGCATAGCCGTCGCGTTGCACGCTCTGGGTCAGGTAGTGCGCGACGGTCTGCTCCAGCGTCCAGTTGCGGAAGCAGATTACGCTGCAATTGTTGGGGTAGGCGAACAGACGAGTGACGCGCTCGGTGCTGCCCAGCTTCAGGTCGACATCGGCGTGGGCGACGGCGCTCAGTGTCAGCGCGGCGAGGCTAAGTCCTGCAAGTTTGAACATGCTCAGATCCTTTTCAGCGTGGTTCCCGGTTGCGGGGCGAGTACATACTGAAACCACGGGTGTGGCGGGGTCTAGTGGCAGTAGAAAAGTTATCGAGGGATTCATTACAAAAACGGGAGTGAGCCTGCTCGTGATAGCAGACTCACTCCCACGTTGGTTTTATGGTGTGAGGCCGAACGCTTTACGGCATCACTGGCGGCGTATACGCCAGTGTCGTCCCCAGCGCCCACAGCAACAGCAGCACCAGCGGTGTATGCACCAGCAATTGCACGAACGAGAAACCGATCAGGTCCCGCGCCTTCAAGCCGAGCACGCCCAATAGCGGCAACATGTAGAAGGGGTTGATCAGGTTCGGCAAGGCTTCCGCCGCGTTGTAGATCTGCACCGCCCAGCCGAGGTGGTATTGCAGATCGTTGGCGACTTGCATCACGTACGGCGCTTCGATGATCCACTTGCCGCCGCCGGACGGGATGAAGAAACCGAGAATCGCCGAGTACACGCCCATCAGCAGAGCATACGTGTCGTGCGAGGCAATGCTGACGAAGAACGTTGAGATGTGATGGGCCAGGGTTTGCGCGTCGGCGCCTTTGACGGTGGTCATCAGCGCGGCAATCGAGCCGTACAACGGAAACTGGATCAGCACGCCGGTGGTGGTCGGCACCGCGCGGGCGACTGCATCGAGGAAGCTGCGCGGGCGCCAGTGCAGCAATGCGCCGAGCATGATGAACAGGAAGTTATAGGTGTTGAGCCCGGAAATAGCGGTAATCGCCGGTTTCGTCGAGAACTCGTGGAACAGCCATCCTGCCGCCAGCAGCACCAGCACGATGATCAGCAGCGGGCTGTGTTCCAGCCATTCGCCGGGGCGCGTGCGCGGTTGCAGCGGCGGCAGGTTGAAGGCAGGATCGATCCCGCAGGCCTCGGCGCTGCGCGCAGAGTTAGGGCCGGGGGCGGTGGCGTAGGCAATGATGATCGAAATCACGATCAGCGCCAGCAACATCACGCCGGACTGCCAAAGGAAAATGGTTTCAGTGAACGGGATAACGCCAGTGATCGACAGAATCGACGGCGGCAGGCTGCCAGGGTTGGCCTGCAACTGCGCCGCCGACGACGACAGCCCCAGTGCCCACACCGCGCCAAGCCCCAGGTACGCGGCGGCGCCAGCGGCACGGTAATCCATTTTCAGATCGGTGCGGCGGGCGAGGGCGCGGACCAGCAAGCCGCCGAATACCAGCGACAAGCCCCAGTTCAGCAACGAGGCAACCATCGAGATTAACGCGACCCAGGCCACGGCAGAGCGGCCGTTTTTCGGGATGCGCGCCAAGCGATCAATCAGTTTCACGGCGGGCGGGGAACTGGCGACCACGTAGCCGCCGATCACCACAAAGGCCATTTGCATGGTGAACGGGATCAGGCTCCAGAACCCGTCGCCGAATGCCATGGCGGCGGCGGTGGGTTTGGCGCCCATGGCCATGGTGGCCAGCGCAACGATGATCACGGCCAACGCCGCGAAGACCCAGGAATCGGGGAACCAGCGTTCGGCAAAGCTTGAACAGCGCAGGGCAAAGCGTGCAGAGCGGCTATCTTCGATATCAACGGCCACGGGAGTACCTCGGATTTTTTATGGTTATTTTGTGGTCCACAAGTCCCCCAATTTCAGGCACATCACCATTACTGTGGGAGCGAGCTTGCTCGCGAAGGCTTCAGGTCAGTCGACATCGATGATGAACGTACTGGCCTCTTCGCGAGCAAGCTCGCTCCCACAGGCGTTCATATGGCGAGTTGGAGTTGGGGTTGTGCCCTCTGGACAGGCCTCAACAATAATTCAAGCCAGGCTGTTTTGTGAGCAGGTTTTGCAAAATCGGGACTATGGTCTAACGGGTTGTCCATCGGCGCATTTGCGTAGACCATGTGCGCCTTGGTTTTTTGCCTGCCAGAGTTCTTTGCCATGACTGCCCAAAACACGGCCAAACCGGTGCCGTTCAGCCGCTCCGACTACAAGACCCTGGGCCTTGCGGCCCTTGGCGGGGCCCTGGAAATCTACGATTTCATCATCTTCGTATTCTTCGCCCTGACCCTCAGCCAGTTGTTCTTCCCGCCGGAAATGCCCGAGTGGCTGCGTCTGCTGCAAAGCTTCGGGATTTTCGTCACCGGTTATCTGGCGCGGCCGCTGGGCGGGATTCTGATGGCGCATTTCGCCGACCGGATGGGCCGCAAAAAAGTCTTCAGCCTGAGCATCCTGATGATGGCGCTGCCGTGCCTGCTGATCGGGATCATGCCGACTTACGCCCAGATCGGTTATTTCGCTCCGCTGCTGTTGTTGGCGCTGCGCATCTTGCAAGGCGCGGCGGTTGGCGGTGAAGTGCCGAGTGCCTGGGTATTCGTTGCCGAGCACGCACCGACCGGGCATCGCGGTTATGCCTTGGGCTTCTTGCAGGCCGGTCTGACCTTCGGCTATCTGATCGGCGCGCTGACCGCGACGTTCCTGGCACAAGTATTCACCCCGGCGGAAATTCTTGATTACGCTTGGCGCTATCCGTTCCTGCTGGGCGGCGTGTTCGGTGTGATCGGTGTCTATCTGCGCCGCTGGTTGAGTGAAACCCCGGTGTTCATGGCGATGCAAGCGCAGCGCGAAGCGCGGGTCGAGCTGCCGCTGCGTACAGTGCTGCGTGAACATCGACTGGCAATGCTGCCAGCCATGTTGCTGACCTGCGTGCTGACATCGGCAGTGGTGGTGTTCGTGGTCATCACCCCGACCATGATGCAAAAAACCTTCGGCATGACCGCCAGCCACACGTTTGCGCTCAGCGCCCTGGGCATCGTCTTCCTCAACATCGGTTGCGTGATCGCCGGGTTGCTGGTGGATCGCATCGGTGCCTGGCGCACGGTGATGCTGTACAGCGTGCTGCTGCCGCTGGGCATTGGATTGCTTTACAGCTGCTTGATCATGGGCGGCAGTTGGCTGGGTCTGGCGTACGCCGTAGCCGGTCTTGCCTGTGGCGTTGTCGGTGCAGTGCCGTCGGTGATGGTCGGGTTGTTCCCCGCGCGTATTCGGGTCTCCGGCATTTCCTTCACCTACAACATTGCCTACGCCGCTTGGGCGAGTATCACGCCGTTGTTGCTGATCGGTCTGATGCCATGGAGCCCGTGGATCTGCGTAATCTTCTGCGCGGTGATGGGCGCCGTGGGTGTGCTGAGTGCGGCGTATTTTGGCGCGCGGATGCCGCGTACGGGGCCGTGTCAGGTTGCCGGAACGGCCTGACTCGCCGAGTCCGAACTATTTTTGACTGACGAGTCTCAATCGCTCTTCAGAAAAGCTGTCCAAGGCCGATGGCTAGGCTGTACCCCGCTTTCCACCCTGCCCATCGGTGCTTTCCCATGTTCAATAAACGCTTGAAGCAAGAGCTGGCTGCTCTTCGTGAAGAACTCTCCAGCCTTGTGCAAGTGAAGGAAAGCCTGGAAAGCGAGATGATGGTGCTGACCCTCGAGCCGGATGGACGGGTTCAGTCGGTCAACCAGAACTTCCTCGACGAGATGTTCTACAAGAGCCATGACCTGATTGGCCGCGCCATCGATGACATCGTGCCGGCCCATGTGAAATCCGATGAATTCCATCAGCGCTTCAAGAACGCCATGACTCGCGGCGAGCATTTCGCGGGTGCCGTGCGACTGCTGCGTGGCAATGGTGACGAGGCCTGGTTGCGCTCGATCGTGCAGCCGGTACGTTCTTCGGAGGGGCGGATCAAGCACTTCTCGATCTTCTCCAGCGACCTGACCCGCACGATCGAAGCCTCCCGCGAGCATGAAAACCTGATCGGCGCACTCGTACGTTCCACCGCCGTGATCGAGTTCGATCTGAACGGTAACGTGCTGAACGCCAACGAGCGCTTTCTCAACGGCATGGGTTACAGCCTGGCGCAGATCAAGGGCAAACATCACCGCATGCTCTGCACGCCCGAAGAGTACAACAGTGCCGAGTATCAGAATTTCTGGCGTCGCTTGAACAACGGCGAATTCGTGGCTGACCGCTTCAAACGTGTCGACAGCCATGGTCGTACAGTCTGGCTGGAGGCGTCCTACAACCCGGTGGTCGATGCCAACAACAAACTGTACAAAGTGGTGAAGTTCGCCACGGTGATTACCGATCAGGTCAACCGCGAACAAGCCGTCGCCGATGCGGCCAGCATTGCCTACAGCACTTCGCAACAAACCGACAGCACTGCCCAGCGCGGCACGACCGTGGTGACCGAAGCGGTCAACGTGATGCGCGATTTGTCACGGCACATGCAGGCCGCCGGTGAAGGCATAGAAGCGCTCAACGAGCAGTCGCTGGTGATTGGCACGATCGTCAAAACCATCAGCGGTATCGCTGAACAGACCAACCTGCTGGCGCTCAACGCCGCGATCGAAGCGGCCCGTGCCGGTGAGCAGGGCCGTGGTTTTGCCGTGGTCGCCGACGAAGTGCGGCAACTGGCGTCGCGCACCAGCCAGGCCACCGATGAAATTGTCTTGGTGGTAAGGCAAAACCAGGAAATGGCACGCAACGCCGTGGCACTGATGACCGACGGCAAGCTCCAGGCCGAACAAGGGCTGGCGCTGGCGGCCGAGGCCGGCACAGTGATCGTCGAGATTCAGGACGGCGCGCAGAAAGTTGTGGACGCGGTGGGTCAGTTCGCCAATCAACTCTCGCACTGACCTTCACTCATTTCCTGTGGGAGCGAGCTTGCTCGCGAAAGCGGTGTGTCATTCGGCGATGATGTGACTGAGCCAACGCCTTCGCGAGCAAGCTCGCTCCCATAGGTTCTGTGTTTCCTTAGTGGCAGCGCTACAATCTGTTCCTTTTTCCCGGAGCAGATCCCCATGAGCGATTCATACCGCCGCCCGGTTGCCCTGAACAAAGCCTACCGTTTGCTCAATCACGGCCCGACCGTACTGGTCAGCGCCGCCCATGACGGCCAGCGCAACATCATGGCCGCCGCGTGGGCGATGCCACTGGACTTCGAACCGCCGAAAGTCGCCGTCGTCCTCGACAAATCCACCTGGACCCGGCAGTTGCTTGAGGCGTCCGGCACCTTCGTACTCAACGTTCCTTGCGTCAATCAGGCCGATATCGTGCAGACCGTGGGCAATACGTCGGGTCTGGAAATCAGCCAAAGCCAAGGGCAGGACAAGTTTCAAGCATATGGCTTGCAGACCTTTACCGGCGAACAAATCGATGCGCCGCTGCTCGAGGGGTGTGTCGCCTGGCTCGAATGCCGCTTGCTGCCTGAGCCGCGCAATCACGAACAATACGATCTGTTCCTCGCCGAAGTCATCGCCGCCCATGCCGATGAACGGGTGTTCAGCGAAGGACGCTGGCATTTCGAAGGGCATGACGGCCTGCGCACTTTGCACCATGTGGCCGGCGGGCACTTCCTGACGATAGGCGAGCCGGTGGACGGCAAGACCCTGGCGGTTTGAGTTTCGCTGATCTCAATCGCCCAGCGCTTCTCCCTCGCGCCGTGGATCTGCGCCACCTTCCAGCGATGCATTTCCCTGCGCATCCTTGACCCGCACGATGGCCTGAGTGCCGCTGGTCATATCGATTTCGTTAACGGTGTGGCCCTTGTCTTTCAAAGCCTGAATCAGCGCCGGGCTGAACTGGCCTTTTTCCAGCTCGGTGGGGCCGTTGCGGCTGCCGAAATTGGGGAGGCTGATGGCGCTTTGCGGGTCGAGGTTCCAGTCGAGCAGGCCGACGGTGGTTTTGGCCACGTATTCGATTATTTGCGAACCACCGGGCGAGCCGACACTGGCGAGGAATTCGCCGCTGGTGCGGTCGAAGATCAGCGTCGGTGCCATCGATGAGCGCGGGCGTTTGCCCGGTTCGACGCGGTTGGCGACTTTCTGCCCGTTCTCTTCGGGGATAAACGAGAAGTCGGTCATCTGGTTGTTCAGCAGAAAGCCCTGAACCATCAAGTGCGAACCGAACGCCGCTTCGATGGTGGTGGTCATCGACACAGCGCCGCCGAGGTCATCCACCGCGACCACTTGCGAGGTGGAAATGCGCAGCGGTGAGCGATCCGGTGCGTAAGCGACTTGCACGCCCGGCGGTGTGCCCGGTTTGGCGCTGCCCATGCTGCGTTCGCCGATCAGGCTGGCGCGGCTGGCGAGATAGCCCGGATCGACCAGGCCTTTGACCGGCACCGGCACGAAGTCAGAATCGGCGACGTATTGCGCACGGTCGGCATAGGCCAGGCGTTCAGCCTCGGCGATCAGGTGCACGGCTTGCGGCGCCGGTTCGAAGCCGGCGGGTTTGTCGGTCTTCAGCGGTTTGAACGGTGCCAGCGCCAGGCGCGGATCGCGGGTTTCCAGTGCCTGCAAGGTACCGAGGATCTGCGCCACGGCGATCCCGCCCGATGACGGTGGCGGCATGCCGCAGACCTGCCAGCGTTTGTAGTCAGTGCACAAGGGCGCGCGCTCTTTGGCTTTGTAACCTTGAAGATCGTTCAACGACAGGCTGCCGGGGTTGGCGTGGCCCTGCACCTTGGCGACGATCTCCTCGGCGATCGGGCCGGTGTACAGCGCATCGGCACCTTCGCTGGCAATGCGTTTGAGTACCGCAGCCAGCGCCGGGTTTTGCAGGCGCGTGCCGACCGCTTTGACGCTACCGTCGCGGTTGAGGAAGTACGCCGCCATGTCTGGCGAGCGGCGGATCACCGGATCGGATGCCAGCAGCGAATACAGGCGCGGGGAAATCGCAAAACCTTGTTCGGCCAGTTTGATCGCCGGTTCAAACAGCTTGGCCCAGGGCAGGCGACCGTGCTGTTTATGCGCCATCTCCAGTGCACGCAATACGCCCGGTGTACCCACTGAACGCCCGCCGATTTGCGCTTGCGGGAACGGCATCGGTTTACCGTCCGCTTGCAGGAACAGCTTCTCGGTGGCGCCGGCCGGCGCGGTTTCGCGGCCATCATAGGTGCGCACCTGTTTGCCATCCCACAACACAATCATCGCACCGCCACCGATGCCGGAAGATTGCGGCTCCACCAGCGTCAACACCGCTTGCATCGCAATCGCAGCATCAATCGCCGAACCGCCCTGACGCAGCATTTCCCGACCCGCTTCAGCGGCCAGCGGATTGGCCGCTGCCGCCATGTATTTGCTGGCGTGACGGGGTTGCAGGTCGGTGCGATAACCGGAAGCGGCTTCCGGTGCCAGCGGCAGGGTCGAGGAGGGCGGGGCGTTGCACGCGGTGAGTGACAGGGCGCTGATGATCAGCGTCAGGGCAGGCAGGCGAAAGCGGCTCAAGGGCAAGGCTAAAAACACGCGGGCTCTCCGTCCGTGGATAAAAAGTCTGAGGGACTTTATCGACCGACCGGTCGCGACGCAAACCGGTGGGCATTTTTGTCTTTCTTTTCAGGGCGGATGTTCGCTAGGGTCAATGTCAAATTCATCGAATTGAAACAAGCGCCTGTGGGAGCGAGCCTGCTCGCGAGTACGGTGTATCAGCCAGCCTTGATATTGAATGAAACACCGCTTCGCGAGCAGGCTCGCTCCCACCAATACAAAACCTACAAGAGGCCAATAATGCACAGCGAGTTCCCCACCGAGTCCAGCTACCGCGACCAACGCGAACAGTTCATCACCGCGGCCAATGCCGCCGGAGCCACGCTTACCTCCTACGTCCATCCCCGCTGCGGCCCCTTTGGCGAACTCCTGAGCACCGACGTCGCCGTGCTCGGCAATCCACAGGCCAAACGCCGACTGGTAGCGCTCAGCGGCACGCACGGGGTGGAGGGTTATTACGGCTCTGACTGTCAGATCGACTGGCTGAAAACGTTCGTGCCGGGTTCGCTGCCCAAGGATGTTGCCGTGGTGATGGTGCACCTGATCAATCCCTGGGGCACGGCGTGGTTGCGCCGGGTCAACGAAGACAACATCGACCTCAACCGTAATCACCTGGATTTCACCCGGCCTCTCCCAGATAACCGTGCGTACGCCGCACTGCATGAAATCTATGCGTGCACCGACTTGAATGGCCCCGAGCGGCTGCGCGCCGATGCGTTGCTGGATGCGCAGATCAGCGAGCATGGCTGGCCCGCAGTGATGTCGATTGTCGAGGGCGGTCAGCACAGTCATCCCGATGGGCTGTTCTATGGCGGCCGTGCGCCGAGCTGGTCGAATCGAACGTTGCAGCAAATCATCGCTGAGCATCTGACGGGAGCTGAAACGGTGATGTGCTTCGACCTGCACACCGGCGCCGGTGAATATGGCCATCCGATGTTGCTGACGATTACTGAAGCGCCTTATCCGGCGCTAGGGCAGGCCCAACAGATTTACGGGCCGTGGCTTTACACGCTGCACACCGGCGCCGATGCCCTGAGTGAAACCGGTGTTGCGGCCACCGCTACCGGCTATACGTCGCAGGCTTTGCTCAATGCGTTGCCGGGCGTGCAATTGATGCCGTTCGTGATTGAGTGCGGGACGTATCCGGGGGCGGATGTGCATCGGCATCTGCGCGATGATCATTGGCTGCATCTGCATGGTGATCCACTGGATGCGACGGGGAGGGTGATCAAACTGAATCTGCTGGAGCAGTTTTATCCGGCTGACCCGGATTGGCGGGCGATGGTGGGTTTGCGGACTCGGCAGATTTGGGTGAAGGGGTTGGCGGCGTTGGCGGGGTGAGGGGCCACAGACAAGCTTGAGTTTCGTTGCGTTTCGGTGAGGCCTTCAGGAGTGCAATTCACATCATCCTCCGGCCAGTTGATCAGGTCAGTACCAGCGGGATGCTCGGCGAGTTCACAGAAATTATCTAACATATTCGCCAACACAGTCTCTGGCGTGCCATCCCCATTAGAAATGAATATTTCTTGCAATAAACCAAGCTGTTCGTCTGTCTGCAGCGTGCCGTCGCTCATCTTGGTCGGCAGCATTGCGAGTATTAACACGCTGGCCGGCCCGCCTGCGCCGCGTATGGCCCAGTTGAGGCGTTGTTGCAGAACGCCACCGCCCGCCAAACGGCCCAGGGCCAGATCGGCACCTATCGCCGTCGCGACCGCGGTGCTGGCAGAGGGCAAAAGCATGGCGCTGGCGACCATGATCTTGCCGAAGTTGCTGGCGGGCTCCGTTGTCCTGCCGGATTCCATGCGGTCCAGGAGCCGCCGCCGTGCGGATGCTTCCAAGGCCAGTCTTCGTCGAAGAGGGATTTGAATCGAGCCGGGGGAGCTTGTCGGTCAATAAGGGAGTCGGGCGAACCGAACGGTTGAGTTACAGGCGCCTGGCTTCACGAAAAATCCAGTTCGTACCTGAATCGAATCCGTTTCCTACGGTGCTTTCTCGGCCTGGCGTAACAGGTGATTACCGAGACTTTTCTACAGGCATAAAAAAACGGCCTACCTTTCGGTAAGCCGTTTTTAGTACTTGGTGGCTACACAGGGACTTGAACCCCGGACCCCAGCATTATGAATGCTATGCTCTAACCAACTGAGCTATGTAGCCAAGTGGCGCGCATTATTCCCCTGAAATGGAAAAGCGTCAAGCGTAAATTTAAAATATTTCTTCTTATTTTCAACCGCTTATCCTCCGGCCCCGAAAATCGTGCCGGGCAGGGCATCAACGCAGCTGAAATCTGGCGGTGTTGGCGCTCAAGGCATGACTACCCTGACTCAAGGTGTCCGCCGCCAGATTCACCGCGCGCGCGCCTTCCAGCAATCGCACTGCTGCCTGGTCGACTTGCTGAATATTGCTGCTGACCTCGTCGGCGGTGCTCGCTTGCTCTTCAACTGCCGTGGCGATCTGCGCCAGGGTGTCGGTGACGCTTTGCACGGCGCTGGCAATTTCCCCCAGGCGTTCGCCCAGCCCGGTCACCGCTTCGGCGTCCGTTTGTGCCTGGCCGCAGGCGGCTTCCATCAGGCTCACGGCTTCGTTGACCGTGGCGCGCAGGCTGTCGACTGTGCCGGCGATCTGCGCGGTGGACGATTGCGTGCGTTGCGACAGGCTACGCACCTCATCGGCGACCACGGCGAAACCGCGGCCCTGTTCCCCGGCGCGCGCGGCTTCGATGGCTGCGTTGAGCGCGAGCAGGTTGGTCTGCTCGGCCACACCGCGAATGGTGTCGACCACCAATTGAATCTGCTGCCCTTGCTCACTGACCCGGCCTAGCGCGGCGGCGGTGTCGTTCAAGCGTTGGTTGAGTTGTTGAATGCTCGCTGTGGTGCGCTGACTGTCGCGGCTGCTGTCGGCGGCGATGCGGCGGGTGTGTTGAGCGCTGCCAGAGGCCTGCTCGCAGCTCTGTGCCACGCCTTGGGAGGTCGCGGCCAGTTGCGTGGCCGCAGCGGCGATCTGGCTGATCTGCAACTGCTGTGCTTCGACTTCGCTGAGGGCACCGCTGGAATGATCGTTGAGGCTGCGCACCGCGTTGCTCAGTTGTGACGTCTCGTGATCGACGCCGATCATGCTGGTGCGCAATTGCACCACGGCGACATTGAGTGCGGTGCTGATCGCCGCCAGTTCGTCGTGTCCAACGACCGGTACTTGCAGACTCAGATTGCCGTCGCGCAGGGCTTCGGCGAGGACGGTGATGCCGCTGGCGCTGCGGCGGATCGAGGCTTGCAGGCAGATGAACAGGTACAGCGCCGCCAGCAGCAGACAGCCGAATACCGCCGCGACGATGATCAGCTGGCGAACCGCCGAGCCATGATGGTCTTCGAGGCGCTGATCCAGCGACAACAGTGATTGCTGGCGCAGGGAGGCGAGGTCAGCCAGCAACGCGTCAAGGCTGCGCTCGAAGTCTTCCGGTTTGAGATTGATGCTGCCACCGAACACGCCGTCGTCCAGCACTTTGAGGCCGCTGTCCAGGCGCTTGAGGCTGTCGTGGTATTGGCTGGCCCAGGATTGCAGGCCTGTGGGCAGGCGCGCTTCCAGCAGGCTTGCGGTTTTCACCAACTGCTCACGGGCATCGCCGATACGGCTGCGCAGGTCGCGCAACTGCAAGCGGCTTTGCAAAGTGAACTGACCGGACACCACCGACGCCTGACCGACCGCCGCGAGGCGCCCGACCCGTTCGATCAGGTCCGGTGCATGCTGCGTGGAAATCTGCGTCAGCAGATAGGTTTCCAGCCATGGCGCCAGGGTCAGGCGATTGTCCATGACGATTTGCTCGCGCAGCGCTTGCAGGGCGCTGAGGGCGTTGGTGAAACGGTCGTAACCGTCCGGCCACCAGCCGACGCCGCTGAGGCTTTTCGAGTCCAGGCCGCCGAGCGCGGTTTGCAACGCCTGATAGCGGGTGAGGGTTTCGCCTTCGGCGCCCTCGTTATTCAGCGCATCGCCCAAGTCAGTGGTGGCTTGCTGGACAGCTGGCTGCACAGCATCGAACGCAGCCATGGCGGCGAGCGTCGCGGGTGTCGGCTGGCGATTGGTTTCCGTGGCACGCCAACGGGCCGCGCGGTCGCGCTGGGCGGCGAGCAAGTTGTCGAGCGCATCCAGCGCGAGCAACTGACGCACGCCGGCACGTTCGCCGGAAATCAGATTGAGTTTGTCGCGATAGTCCTGGCCGATCATCAACAGGCTGCCGGCCAACGGCAGAATGAATAGCAGAAACAACAACTGGAATTTACGTGCGAAGCCAAACCGCCCCAGCAACTTGATCCCCGGTGAAAGGAAAGACTGCATGCCCCATGACTCCTCTGGACACCACGCACCAATGGCGTGCATCGCGGTCGGTCGACGTTGATGTTGTGCCCTGCTAAAAGGCCTCGAAAGTTCACTCTCGTTCGCTCTGTGGGCAAACTTTGTAGCGAAACTTCCCATTGTCGATCACCTTTGTAAGGCGACCGCGTTCAAGCCAAGAAGCAAGGCAAGATTCAGACCATGGCGTTGCGCTATCACCTGGCCAATGACGAACAGTCAGTTAGTTAGCTGGCTAAGGGGATAGCCTTGGCGCACCGAAAAATGGCACATTGACGCACCTGCCTGCGTGCACTCATCTGCTGTCCGGAAACTTCCATGGTTATCAGCAACGCTCCGACCGCCGCTGTTTCGGCGTCCGCTCCACCCCAAAGCAGCCCACTGGTGATGCGCATCATCGGCGCGGTGGCGCTGGCGCATCTGATCAATGACTTGATCCAGTCGGTTTTGCCGTCGATCTACCCAATGCTGAAGGCCAGCTACGGCCTGACCTTCACCCAGATCGGGCTGATCACTCTGACCTTCCAGCTGACCGCTTCGCTACTGCAGCCGTGGGTCGGGTATCACACCGATCGGCATCCGAAGCCATGGCTGTTGCCGGCGGGCTCAATTTGTACGCTGATCGGCATCGTGATGATGTCGGTGGTCGGCAGTTTTCCAATGATTCTGCTGGCGGCGGCGCTCATCGGCATCGGCTCCTCGACCTTTCATCCCGAGGCATCGCGGATCGCGCGCCTGGCCTCGGGCGGGCGCTTTGGTCTGGCACAGTCGACCTTTCAGGTCGGCGGTAACGCCGGTTCCGCGTTCGGTCCATTGCTGGCGGCAGCAATCATCATTCCGTTCGGTCAGGGCAATGTGGCGTGGTTCGGTTTGTTCGCGGTGTTTGCGCTGTTCGTGCTGTACCGCATCAGTCGCTGGTACGCCCATCACTTGAACCTGTTCAAGCTCAAGGCAGGCCAGGCGGCGACTCACGGGCTGTCAAAGGGCAGGGTGACCAGTGCGCTGGTGGTACTCGGCCTGCTGGTGTTCTCCAAGTACTTCTACATGGCCAGCCTCACCAGCTATTTCACGTTCTACCTGATCGAGAAGTTCGACCTGTCGGTGGCCAGCTCGCAGTTGCACTTGTTCCTGTTCCTTGGTGCGGTGGCGGCTGGCACGTTCTTCGGCGGGCCGATTGGCGACAAGATCGGGCGTAAGGCTGTGATCTGGTTTTCGATTCTTGGAGTGGCACCGTTTACGCTGCTGATGCCTCACGTCGATCTATTTTGGACCAGTGTGCTCAGCGTGATAATCGGCTTCATCCTCGCCTCGGCGTTCTCGGCGATTGTGGTGTACGCGCAAGAGCTGGTGCCGGGCAATGTCGGGATGATTGCCGGGATCTTTTTCGGTCTGATGTTCGGTTTCGGCGGGATTGGCGCTGCGTTGCTTGGGCATCTGGCGGATGTGCACGGGATTGAATACGTGTATTTCCTGTGCTCGTTCCTGCCATTGTTTGGGGTGTTGGCGATTTTCTTGCCGCGCACCCAAAAGTCCTGATCATCCCCCCTGTTGGAGCGAGCTTGCTCGCGAAGAAGGCGTGTCAGCCGACGGATCTGTAGCTGAAACACCGCGTTCGCGAGCAAGCTCGCTCCCACAGTCGTCAGGTGGTGTTCTGAGATTATTTCAGGCACAAAAAAGCCGCGTCTAGAACGCGGCTTTTTCATGGGTGCAGATTTTATACGTTGAAGCGGAAGTGCATCACGTCGCCGTCTTTGACGATGTAGTCCTTGCCTTCCAGACGCCATTTACCGGCCTCTTTGGTGCCGGCTTCGCCCTTGTACTGGATGAAGTCGTTGTAGGCGATCACTTCGGCGCGGATGAAGCCTTTTTCGAAGTCGGTGTGGATCACGCCAGCAGCCTGAGGTGCGGTGGCACCAACTTTGACGGTCCAGGCGCGGACTTCTTCGACGCCAGCGGTGAAGTAGGTCTGCAAGTGCAGCATTTCGTAACCGGCGCGAATAACGCGGTTCAGGCCCGGCTCTTCCAGGCCCAGGGCCTCGAGGAACATGTCCTTCTCTTCACCGTCTTCGAGCTCGGCGATCTCTGCTTCGATCTTGTTGCAGACCGGAACAACGATGGCGCCCTCTTCTTCGGCAATGGCGCGGACAACGTCCAGGTGCGGGTTGTTCTCGAATCCGTCTTCAGCGACGTTGGCGATGTACATGACCGGCTTGGTGGTCAGCAGGTGGAAGCCTTTGATCACTGCTTTTTCGTCAGCGCTCATGGACTTCATCAGGCTGCGAGCAGGCTTGGCTTCGGTGAAGTGAGCGATCAGTTGCTCCAGCAGAGCCTTCTGAACGACCGCGTCCTTGTCACCGCCCTTGGCATTGCGCGCGACTTTCTGCAGTTGCTTCTCGCAGCTGTCGAGGTCGGCGAAGATCAGTTCCAGGTCGATGATTTCGATGTCGCGTTTCGGGTCGACGCTGTTGGAAACGTGGATCACGTTTTCGTCTTCGAAGCAGCGCACCACGTGAGCGATGGCGTCGGTTTCGCGAATGTTGGCGAGGAACTTGTTGCCCAGGCCTTCACCTTTCGAGGCGCCGGCAACTAGGCCTGCGATGTCGACGAATTCCATGGTGGTCGGCAGGATGCGCTTGGGATTGACGATGGCCGCCAGTGCGTCCAGACGTGCATCGGGCATCGGCACGATGCCGCTGTTCGGCTCGATCGTGCAGAAGGGGAAGTTCTCGGCCGCGATACCGGATTTGGTCAGCGCGTTGAACAGGGTGGACTTGCCGACGTTAGGCAGGCCGACGATGCCGCAATTGAATCCCATGGTGTTTCCCCTCGGATAAGAGTCAGGCCTTCTGGCTGTGCAGGTTTTTCATCGCACGGTTCCATTCTCCGGCGAGGATATCCGGCAGCACGCCGAGGGCAAAGTCGATGCTGGCATCGAGTTTTTCCTGTTCGGCGCGTGGCGCACGACCCAGGACGAAATTTGAAACCATACTGGCGACGCCCGGGTGGCCGATGCCAAGCCGCAGACGGTAGAAAGTATTCTGATTGCCCAGTTGCGCGATGATGTCGCGCAACCCGTTGTGACCGCCATGGCCGCCGCCCTGCTTGAGCTTGGCGACGCCCGGAGGCAGGTCGAGTTCGTCGTGCGCCACCAGGATTTCTTCAGGCTTGATGCGAAAGAAACCAGCGAGTGCCGCCACGGCCTGGCCGCTGCGGTTCATGTAGGTGGTGGGAATCAGCAGACGAACATCCTGACCCTGATGCGAGTAGCGCCCGGTCAGGCCGAAATATTTGCGATCGGCGACAAGGTTCACGCCTTGTGCAGCGGCGATGCGCTCAACAAAAAGGGCCCCTGCGTTATGCCGGGTCTGTTCGTATTCAGCGCCTGGATTTCCCAGGCCAACGATCAGTTTGATGGCAGTCACGATAGGGGCCCTTCCTTGGAGTGGTGGATAACATCGCCGCAATCAGGGAGAGCGGCGAAAGTGGACGAAAAAAGCTCATTTACCATAGATGTAAACTCCGCGTTCTCGCCCGCTTTCTCGCTACGTTCCAGTCCGCGATGTTACTTGATCACTCCGGCGTCACAGAGTGAATTACTCTGCTGCGCCTTCTTCGGTAGCTTCTGGAGCAACACGTGGAGCGTGGACGTTGGCAACAGCCTTGTCATCGCCGTGTGCCAGAGCAACGAACTCAACACCTTTAGGAGCTTTGAGGTCCGACAGGTGAATGATGGTGCCGATTTCTGCTTTCGACAGGTCGACTTCGATGAACTCAGGCAGGTCTTTCGGCAGGCAGGTCACTTCGATTTCCGAAGTAACGTGCGAGACTTCGCCGCCTTTCTTCACTGGAGCTTCTTCGCCAACAAAGTGTACAGGCACGATAGCGGTCAGTTTCTGACCTGCTACAACGCGTACGAAGTCAGCGTGCAGAACGTGGCCTTTCGACGGGTGACGTTGCAGCGCTTTGATGATGACGTTCTGCTTGGTGCCACCAACGTTCAGCTCGATGATGTGGCTGTAAGCCGCTTCGTTTTCGAGCAGTTTGGCAACTTCTTTGGCCAGCATGCTGATGGATTCAGGGGCTTTTTCGCCACCGTAAACAACAGCTGGAACCAGAGCGGCGAGACGACGCAGGCGGCGGCTCGCACCTTTCCCCAGGTCGGAACGCACTTCAGCATTCAGAGTAAAATCGTTCATTTTGTATCTCCAAAATAGCCATGACCGAGCGGCGTTTGCGACCAGCGCCTAACACGGTATGGGCAAAAAAGCCCCGCCCCGACAGGAATGCCGGGGCGGGGCGCTTTTCGTCAACGAGACATTTCGAGAAGGGCAGGGCCCTTAGCGGAACATCGCGCTGATCGATTCTTCATTGCTGATGCGGCGAACCGCTTCGGCAACTACCGGTGCAATATCCAGTTGACGGATACGTGCACAGGCTTGTGCTGCAGCGGACAGCGGGATGGTGTTAGTCACCACCAGCTCGTCCAGCACGGAATTTTCGATATTCTCGATGGCCCGACCCGACAGCACAGGGTGTGTGCAGTAGGCAAAGACCTTGGCTGCGCCATGCTCTTTCAGGGCCTTGGCCGCGTGGCACAGAGTGCCGGCGGTATCGACCATGTCATCGACCAGAATACAGGTACGCCCTTCGACATCACCGATGATATGCATCACTTCAGAGTGATTGGCTTTCTCACGGCGTTTGTCGATGATCCCGAGATCAACACCCAGCGACTTGGCAACAGCACGTGCACGCACGACGCCACCAATGTCAGGGGAAACAATCATCAGGTTTTCGAAGCGCTGATCTTCAATGTCATCCACCAGAACCGGGGAGCCGTAGATGTTATCTACCGGAATATCGAAGAAACCCTGAATCTGGTCAGCATGCAGATCAACCGTGAGAACACGGTCGATGCCGACTACGGTAAGCATGTCAGCAACGACTTTCGCGCTGATAGCCACACGTGCGGAACGCGGACGGCGATCCTGACGGGCATAACCAAAATAAGGAATAACAGCAGTGATACGAGTAGCCGAGGAGCGGCGGAAGGCGTCAGCCATCACTACCAGTTCCATCAGGTTATCGTTGGTCGGAGCGCAAGTCGGCTGAATAATGAAAACGTCTTTACCGCGAACGTTTTCATTGATCTCGGCAGTAATTTCGCCGTCGGAGAATTTGCCGACAGAGATGTCACCGAGAGGGATATGCAGCTGACGTACAACACGCCGAGCCAGATCGGGGTTAGCGTTCCCCGTAAAGACCATCATCTTGGACACGCGCAGTACCTAGAGGCTGAGGGTAACCTGGATGAGTATGGAAAATGGCAGGGGCGGCTGGATTCGAACCAACGCATGGCAGGATCAAAACCTGCTGCCTTACCGCTTGGCGACGCCCCTGTATCTGTTGCATCAAGTGCCGAGCACCTGGTTCCTTTAGAGCAGACTTTGCAGCTTGCGATGCAACATCGAAATGTTGCTTCCTTTCGCTACAAACCCTGTAAGGGTCTCTGTCAGAAGGGCCGAGACTTTATCAGCTTCAGCTTTGCTTGGGAAGCCCCCAAACACACAACTTCCAGTTCCGGTGAGCTTTGCTTCGGTAAATTTACCTAACAAATCCAATGCGTTACGTACTTCTGGATAACGCCTTGCAACCACCGGCAAGCAGTCATTTCGACTGTTTCCCTCGGGAACGGGGCGCACTTTAATGGGCGGCGTGTTACGTGTCAACAAAGGATCGGAAAAAATTTCTGCCGTACTTACAGAGACTTGCGGCACGAGTACCAGATACCACGGTTCTTCAGGGTCGACGGGGGTGAGTTTCTCGCCCACGCCCTCGGCAAACGCCGCGTGTCCACGGACGAATACCGGAACATCGGCGCCTAGCGACAAACCCAGTGCCGCCAGCCGATCTTCATCCCAGCCCAGTTGCCACAGATGATTGAGACCCAGCAAAGTCGTCGCGGCATTGGAGCTGCCGCCACCAATGCCGCCGCCCATGGGCAGAACCTTGTCGATCCAGATGTCGATGCCCAGCGCACAGCCGGACTGTTGCTGAAGCATTTTCGCCGCACGCACGATCAGATTGCTGTCATGCGGCACGCCGGCAAATTCGGTATGCAGTTGAATAACACCGTCATCGCGCACGGCAAAAGTGATTTCATCGCCGTAATCGACAAACTGAAACAAGGTCTGCAACTCGTGATAACCGTCTTCACGGCGACCCAGAATGTGCAACATCAGATTGAGTTTGGCCGGCGAGGGCAGGGTCAGGCGTGCAGCGGTCATGCGTTATTGCCCCAACTTGCGCGGTTGCCAGGTCTTGATCACCAGCGTCACATCGAGGTCGGTGCCGTGCAGCTTGATGCGCTCGGGCAACCAGTAACCGTTTTGTTCGGTGTAAGCGGTGTATTCGACTTTCCAGCCATCCTGTTCAAGGTTGGCCAGGCGGCTGTCGGCATCCAGATTCAGTCGGCTTTTGCTGTTCGGCGCAGGCAGGCCACGGACCCACCAGGCCAGATTCGACACCGGCAATTTCCAGCCCAGCTGCTCTTCGAGCAAGGTTTCCGGCGATTGCGATTCGTAACGGCCCTGATTGGCGACTTCCAGCGAAACCTTGCCCGGACGCCCGGTCAGGCGTGCCGCGCCACGACCCAGCGGGCCGGACAGGCGAATGTCGTAATAGTCCTGACGCTGCAGCCAGAACAAGGTGCCGCTACCGGAATCTTTAGGTGCCCGGATGCCGATCTTGCCGTCGATCTGCCAGCCGTCGAGGCCGGTGAGCTGTTGTTTGTTCGCCGCCCACTGGGCCGGGCTGCCGTGGCCCTCGACCGATTCACGAGCACCGAAACCCGCGCAACCGGCGAGCAGGGCGATGAAGCTGAAAACAATAACGTGGCGCAAAAACATGAGTTAAAGAGTCTCGGATCCGGTCAGGCGCTTGATGGTGCTGCGCAGAATGGTGCTGTCGGGCTGATCCTTGAGGAATTTGCCCCAAATTTGTTTGGCTTCACGCTGGTTGCCCTTGACCCACAATACTTCGCCCAGGTGTGCGGCGACTTCGTGGTCAGGGAAACGCTCGAGCGCCTGACGCAGATATTTCTCGGCGTCGTCCAGATTGCCCAGGCGGAAATTCACCCAGCCGAGGCTGTCGAGTACCGCCGGGTCTTCCGGATTGATCTGGTGTGCCTGCTCGATCAGCGTCTTGGCTTCAGCGTAGCGGGTCGTGCGATCAGACAGGGTGTAACCCAAAGCGTTCAGCGCCATGGCGTTGTCCGGGTCCCGCTTGATGATCAGGCGCAGGTCCTTTTCCATCTGCGCCAGGTCGTTGCGTTTTTCCGCGAGCATGGCGCGGGTGTACAGCAGATTCAGATCGTCGGGGTATTGCAGCAAGGCTTGTTGCAATACCTTCCAGGCCTTGTCGTCCTGTTTGTTGGCAGACAGGGTTTCCGACTCGATCAGATACAGCTGAATCGCGTAATCCGGTTGTTCATCGCGTTCGGCCGCCAGTTTGCTTTGGGCTTCGGCGGTCTTGCCGTTGTTCATCAGGATATCGGCCTGACGCAGTTGTGCCGGCAGATAGTCGTTGCCCGAGCCTACCTGGGCGTACTCGATCAATGCGCCCTGCGGGTCGTTGCGTTCTTCGGCGATGCGCCCCAGGTTCAGGTGCGCCGAATCGACATGGCTTTCCCGAGCGATCAGGTCTTCCAGATAGCCTTTGGCCTCATCCCAGGCCTTGGCTTCCAGGCATACCAGCGCCAGCGAATAACGCAGTTCGTCATCCTCCGGGTACTGCTGAACGAGACTGGAGAATTCGGCCTTGGCGTCGTCCATCCGGTCCTGCTCTACCAGCATCCGCGCATAAGTCAGGCGCAGACGTTTGTCGTCCGGATATTTCTTGATGCTTTTTTGCAGCAGTGGCAGGGCTTCGTCGCCACGGTTCAACAGCTGGAGCAGACGGGCGCGCAGCAGAATCGGGGCGATTTCGCCGTCCTCTGGCGTATTGTCTTCGAGCAGTGCCAGCGCCGCTTTGTTGTCGCCGTCCTGTTGCAGGAGCAGGGCCTTGCCGAAAATCAGCTGACTGTTGTTCGGGTGACGCTGCAACAAGCGGTCAAAACTTTTCATCAGACCGTTGCGGGTTTCCTGATCGGTATCAGCCGCCGACAGCGCGAGGAAGTCGAAATGGGTGTCGCCCTTGCCTTGCAGGACTTTCTCCATATAGACCATCGAGTCGTCGTAACGCCCGGCACGCGCCAGTTGCACGGCAGCGGCGCGTTGTGCATCGAGATCGTCCGGCGCGTTTTTCGCCCAGATCAATGCGGTATCCAGCGCAGGCTGATCCGCACCGAGGTATTCGGCGATGCGGAACGCGCGCTCGGAGACGCCCGGATCCTGGGTGTTGATGGCCTGAGTCACATAGTTGTCCAGGGCAATGTCGAAACGATTGCGCTGGCCGGCGAGCTCGGCGCTCAGCAGGCTGAACACGGTTTCTTCACTGAACGAGCTGTAAACCTTGGGTTTTTCAGGCGCAGGGGTGGTGTCTTCAACCGGCGGCGTACCGTCCGGCGACACGGGGGCCAAGGCCTGGCAGCCGCTGAGGAAGACAAAAGCGAGGAGCAACGCGGAGGATCTATTCATATAGGAAGAGGACGACTAACCTGCGGTCGGATCATCATGACACAAGCCTTCGGCCAAACATAACCGAGTCTCAATTGTGCCCATTATAGGGGCCGACAATTGGGACAATAGTCAGCGGTAGTTGTTCTGAATCTGACGAAGGTGGACAATTGCCGGCTTCACGTCACTATCAGCGACCTTGAATGGCCTTCCTTGCACTCGGTATCAACCACAAGACTGCTTCAGTAGACGTCCGCGAGCGCGTGGCTTTTACCCCTGAGCAGCTGGTTGAGGCGTTGCAGCAGCTCTGCCGACTTACCGACAGCCGCGAAGCTGCGATCCTCTCCACCTGCAATCGCAGTGAGCTTTATATAGAACAGGATCAGCTGTCAGCGGATATCGTGCTGCGCTGGCTGGCCGACTATCACCATTTAAGCCTCGAAGAGCTGCGCGCGAGTGCTTATGTGCATGAAGATGATGCGGCAGTTCGTCACATGATGCGCGTCGCCTCCGGGCTCGACTCGCTGGTGCTGGGCGAACCGCAGATTCTTGGCCAGATGAAATCGGCCTACGCCGTGGCCCGCGAGGCTGGCACCATCGGTCCGCTGCTCGGGCGTCTGTTCCAGGCAACCTTCAATGCCGCCAAACAGGTGCGTACCGACACCGCCATCGGTGAAAACCCGGTGTCCGTGGCGTTTGCGGCGGTCAGTCTGGCGAAACAGATTTTCAGTGACCTGCAACGCAGTCAGGCTTTGCTGATCGGCGCCGGCGAGACCATCACCCTGGTCGCCCGCCATTTGCATGAGCTGGGGGTCAAGCGCATCGTTGTCGCCAACCGTACGCTGGAGCGCGCCAGCCTTCTGGCTGAGCAGTTCGGCGCCCACGCGGTGTTGCTGTCGGATATTCCGGCGGAACTGGTGCGCAGCGATATCGTCATCAGTTCGACCGCGAGTCAATTGCCGATCCTCGGTAAAGGCGCGGTCGAGAGCGCATTGAAGCTGCGCAAGCACAAGCCGATCTTCATGGTCGACATTGCCGTTCCCCGGGATATCGAGCCGGAAGTCGGCGAGCTCGACGACGTTTACCTCTATAGCGTCGACGATCTCCACGAAGTGGTCGCCGAAAACCTCAAGAGTCGTCAGGGCGCAGCACAAGCGGCCGAAGAAATGGTTTCGGTCGGCGCCAGCGATTTCATGGTGCGCCTGCGCGAACTGGCAGCGGTTGATGTGCTCAAGGCCTATCGTCAACAGAGCGAACGCCTGCGCGACGAGGAGCTGCAAAAAGCCCTGCGTCTGCTGGCCAACGGCGGCAATGCCGAAGATGTGCTGGGGCAACTGGCCCGCGGCCTGACCAATAAACTGTTGCATGCGCCCAGCGTGCAACTGAAAAAGCTTTCTGCCGAAGGCCGCCTCGATGCGCTGGCCATGGCTCAGGAACTCTTTGCCCTAGAGGGCTCACCGGATAGCTTTTCGGATAAAAAACCGCAATGAAAGCGTCACTGCTCAATAAGCTGGACATCCTCCAGGACCGTTTCGAGGAACTGACCGCGCTGCTCGGCGATGCCGAAGTCATTTCCGATCAGACTAAATTCCGCGCCTATTCCAAGGAATACGCCGAACTTGAGCCGGTCGTACACGCCTATAAAAAACTGCTCAGCGTACAAGGCGATCTTGAAGGCGCGCAGGCGCTGCTCAAGGACAGCGACCCGGACATGCGTGAAATGGCTGTGGAAGAAGTCCGCGAAGCCAAAGAATCGCTGATTACGCTGGAAGGCGATCTGCAACGCATGTTGCTGCCCAAGGATCCCAACGACGGGCGTAACGTGTTCCTCGAAATTCGCGCCGGCACCGGTGGCGACGAGGCGGCGATCTTCTCCGGCGATTTGTTCCGCATGTACTCGCGCTACGCCGAACGACGTGGCTGGCGTGTGGAGATCCTGTCGGAAAACGAAGGCGAACACGGTGGCTATAAAGAAGTCATTGCGCGCATTGAAGGCGACAACGTTTACGGCAAGCTGAAATTCGAATCCGGCGCGCACCGCGTACAGCGTGTGCCCGCCACCGAATCCCAGGGCCGTATCCACACCTCGGCCTGCACCGTGGCGGTGTTGCCCGAGCCGGACGAGCGTGAAGCCATCGAGATCAACCCGGCGGATTTGCGCGTCGACACGTTCCGCTCCTCCGGGGCCGGTGGCCAGCACGTCAACACGACCGACTCGGCGATCCGCATCACGCACTTGCCGACCGGCACCGTTGTCGAGTGTCAGGAGGAACGTTCGCAGCACAAGAACCGTGCGCGGGCGATGGCCTGGTTGTCGGCCAAACTCAACGATCAGCAAACCGCTGCCGCGGCCAATGCCATCGCCAGCGAGCGCAAATTGCTCGTCGGTTCCGGTGACCGTTCCGAGCGGATTCGCACCTACAACTTTGCTCAGGGCCGGGTGACCGACCATCGCGTCAACCTGACTTTGTATTCGCTCGATGAAATTCTCGCCGGTGGCGTGGAGGCGGTCATCGAGCCGCTGCTGGCCGAATACCAGGCCGACCAACTCGCGGCGATAGGTGAATAAATGACCATCATTGCCAGCCTGTTGCGCGCCGCCGACCTGCCGGATTCACCGACCGCACGTCTGGACGCCGAATTGCTTCTGGCCGCGGCGCTGGGCAAATCGCGCAGCTTTCTCCACACCTGGCCCGAGCGCATCGTGCCGACTGACGCCGCGCTGAAGTTTGCCGAGTACCTGCAACGCCGCCGCGGGGGCGAGCCGGTGGCTTACATCCTCGGCCAGCAGGGTTTCTGGAAACTGGATCTGGAAGTCGCACCGCACACGCTGATCCCGCGCCCTGACACCGAGTTGTTGGTGGAGGCGGCGCTGGAATTGCTACCCGCGACACCGGCCAAAGTCCTCGACCTCGGCACTGGCAGTGGCGCGATTGCCTTGGCCCTGGCCAGCGAGCGTCCCGCGTGGCAGGTCACAGCTGTGGATCGCGTGCTCGAAGCCGTGGCGCTGGCCGAGCGTAATCGCCAACGCCTGCATTTGAACAATGCCAAGGTGCTGAGCAGTCATTGGTTCAGTGCGCTTGAAGGTCAGCGTTTTCAGCTGATCATCAGCAACCCGCCGTACATTGCCGCGACCGATCCGCATCTGATCGAAGGCGATGTGCGCTTCGAACCCGCCAGTGCCTTGGTGGCCGGTGAGGACGGGCTCGACGATCTGCGTCTGATCGTCGCCCAAGCCCCCGCGCATCTGGAGGCCGGTGGCTGGCTGATGCTCGAACACGGCTATGATCAAGCCGAAGCCGTGCGCGATCTGCTGCTCGGTCGCGGTTTCGAAGACGTCCACAGCCGTACCGATCTGGGCGGCCATCAACGCATCAGCCTGGGGCGCCTGCCGTGCTGAACGATCAGGAATTGCTGCGCTACAGCCGGCAGATTCTGCTGCAACACATCGACATCGACGGCCAGTTGAAGCTCAAGGACAGTCGCGTCCTGATCGTCGGCTTGGGTGGTCTCGGCGCACCGGTTGCGTTGTATCTGGCGGCGGCGGGTGTCGGTGAACTGCATCTGGCGGACTTCGACACGGTCGATCTCACCAACCTGCAGCGCCAGATCATCCACGACACCGACAGCGTCGGCATGAGCAAAGTCGACTCGGCGCTCAAGCGTCTGGGCGCGATCAATCCAGAGATTCAACTGATTGCCCATCGTCAGGCGCTGGACGAGGATTCCCTCGCGGCGGCGGTGGCGGCAGTCGATCTGGTGCTCGACTGTTCGGATAATTTTTCCACACGCGAAGCTGTCAACGCCGCGTGCGTGGCGGCGCGCAAACCGTTGGTCAGCGGCGCGGCGATTCGCCTCGAAGGGCAACTGTCGGTGTTCGACCCGCGTCGCGCCGAGAGCCCGTGCTACCACTGTTTATACGGGCACGGCAGCGAAGCCGAACTGACCTGCAGCGAAGCCGGCGTGGTCGGGCCGCTGGTGGGATTGGTCGGCAGTCTTCAGGCGCTTGAGGCATTGAAGGTGCTGGTCGGGTTTGGTGAACCGCTGGTGGGCCGCTTGCTGTTGATCGATGCGCTGGGTTCGCGCTTTCGTGAATTGCGCGTCAAACGTGATCCGGGTTGCAGCGTCTGTGGATCGCAGCATGCGTGAGGCGCCGATCGGCGTGTTCGATTCCGGTGTCGGCGGTTTGTCGGTACTGGCTGAAATTCAGCGCTTGTTACCCAAAGAGTCGCTCCTGTACTTCGCCGATTGCGGGCACATTCCGTATGGCGAGAAAACCCCGGAATTCATCCGTCAGCGTTGCAATGTCATGGCCGGTTTTTTCCGCGAGCAGGGCGCCAAGGCGTTGGTGGTTGCCTGCAATACCGCGACCGTGGCGGCTGTTGCCGATCTGCGCCACGACTTTCCCGACTGGCCGATTGTCGGCATGGAGCCTGCGGTCAAACCGGCCGCCGCCGCTACCCGCAGCGGCGTGGTCGGTGTGCTTGCCACTACGGGCACTTTGCAGAGTGCCAAGTTCGCAGCCTTGCTCGACCGCTTCGCCACCGATGTGCGCGTGATCACTCAACCGTGCCCCGGTCTGGTTGAGTTGATTGAAAGCGGCGATCTGCACAGTGCCGAGTTGCGCACGTTGCTGCAGGGGTATGTCGATCCGCTGCTGGCCAGCGGTTGCGACACGATTATTCTCGGCTGCACGCACTATCCCTTCCTCAAGCCGATGCTCGCGTCGATGATCCCTGAGACCATCAGCCTGATTGATACCGGTGCCGCTGTAGCGCGACAACTCCAGCGCCTTTTGGCCGAACGCGATCTGCTCGCCGCAGGGCCTGACCGACCAGTCAGATTCTGGACCAGTGGTGACGCGAAGCATTTCAGCCAAACCCTGCCGCTGTTGGGGCAAACCGCCTTCGATGTGCAAAAATTCAGTTTGTAAAAAAAATGTGAAATAACCGAAAATCAGCTGAACTTCTGATCAAGCGCTAGCTTCTATAGCGGTGAGTTATTCAGAAAACCAAACGATCGTTCCGGAAAAGGAAGTTTCAAAGTGAAGCGACTATTCTGCTTGGCCGCGATTGCGGCCGCACTGATGGGGCAAAGTATTACCGCACAAGCTGCCGGCGTTGAATTCGCCGTTGGCGCTACCAGCGATTCGACCATGACGTATCGCCTGGGCATGAATTTCGACTGGGACAAGAGCTGGCTGCAGAGCGACGTCGGTCGCCTGACCGGTTACTGGAGCGGTGCTTACACCTATTGGGAGGGTGACAAGACCTCCAGCAACAACAGCCTGTCGTTCTCGCCAGTGTTTGTTTACGAATTCGCCGGTGAGTCGGTGAAGCCGTACATCGAGGCGGGGATTGGTGTTGCAGCGTTCTCCAACACCAAATATGAGTCGAACAATATCGGCGGTTCGTTCCAGTTCGAAGACCGTATCGGTGCTGGCGTGCGCTTCAATGGCGGGCATGAGATCGGGATTCGTGCCACGCACTATTCCAACGCCGGCCTGTCCAGCGACAACGATGGTGTAGAAAGCTACGCGCTGCATTACACGATGCCGCTGTAAGCACATCGTCTGCGCTGGGCCGGGCTTGCCCACGAAAGCGGTGTGTCAATCGAGATGCATATCGACTGACACACCGCTTTTGCTAATGAGCCTGGGCACTGTCAGGTTTCAGTTCATCAGCGCCGACTAATCAAACCCTGGGCGCTTGTATAGATGATGCGCAGGCTGGTTTTGTCGCGTCGGATCAAACTTCTTAATGACCTCTTCCAGCCTGTCGAGCATTTTTCCGGGGCAGGGCTCACTCCTCATAATCGCTCTCAGTTGGCTTTTCTCATCAGGTTCAGCCCTGCTGAAGCCCTCAAGCATGGCCCAGACGCGGCGCTGCAACTGCTGACGCTCGATCCGGAACTCCGGCGTCATACTCAGTCGGCGAATTACCGGGTTTGTGTCTGCTCCCAAAGCGCTCCAAAGCTCCAGTTTTTCGCGTCTATCTGCTTCTGGCACATTGTGTAACCAGAGATTCGCCGAGGTGTCGGGATCCATCTTTCCCAGCCAGATGTCGCTGCCGGTCTGGTGACGCGCTGCAATGAATCGCCGTTGGGACGCTGCATCCAGGAGCGGATTACCCGCCAGGTTAAATCCCTTTCTGAGCTCAAGAGACTCGGGAATTGATGAGATGAAGTTGTCGGCAAGATTCAGTGATGTCTGGGGAATCTCGGAGGTGACGCCTTGCGGAAAGCTGTCGATATGCGTCTCGCGAAGATCGACTTCGCGCAATGCAGTCATTCCCCTGAACGACGGCGCAACGAACAGCGGATTTGCGCTGAGGTTCAATATCTCCAGACGCAGGGGCCCATTCTCCGTGCCAAGCCCTTCGGGCAGCTGGGTTATGCCGGTATTTGCCAGATCCAACTCCCGCAGGGCGGTTCTTCCTCTGAGTGACGGTGCGTCATCGAGCCGATTTCTGGCCAGATTCAATATTTCCAGACGCATCGGCCCGTCCTGTGTCCTCAGTGAATCAGGCAAGCGGGTTAACCCCATACCTGCCAGATTCAACTCCCGCAAACCGGTCATGCCTCTGAGTGACAGCTCACCTGTCAGCCGAGTGTTTTCGAGTCTCAATATTTCAAGCCGCTCCCGCCAGACATTCGCGTCCAATCCGACAAGGCGTGCGTCTTGAGCATTAAATGACAGGTCCAGCTCGCGCAAAAACAGCAGAGTGGTAAGGTCAGGCAGGCTTTCCAAATATGGGTTTGTGCTCAGATCAAGCACTTCCAGGCGTGATGGACCCGGCCTATCGGTAAGTCCCGCAGGTGGAAACTGCATGTTACTGCCTCGAACTCTCAATACCCGCAATTCGGTCAGGCCGCGCACTGAAATACTAAAATGGACCTGACAATCGATCAGAGTCAGCTCGCGCAGGCGGGGCAATTCAGAGAAGTTCGTCCCTTCAGGTGTCGGCGGAAAAAGCGTGCATTGATGAATCTCCAGCAGTTTCAGCTCAGTGAACCTGTTCATTGCCGCAAACAGTTCTTTGCCGGTGCCCGCCAGGTTCCGGACTTCCAGTGCTTCAACATGAGAAAACCTCGAAAACAGTGCATCCAGTTTCTGCACGGCCGTTCCCTTCAGACTCAGAGAAACAATGGAGTCGACTCGAGTGGAAAGAATCGGCGGTTGTAGATTGGCACGGTTGCCCAGGTCCAGTTCCAGTTTGAAACCCACCAATTGACCATCGCGATAGACCCTCTCCGAAGCGTCGCCTTGCCACTTGTACAGTCGATGCAACGTGTCACAAATCGCCAGTCGCCTGATGCGCTCTTCGCTATCACCGCCTTTATAAGCAGCTTCCCAGGCGCTGAGTTCACGGATCAGCTCAGGCAGCCCAAGCCGCAGCCGTTCGAGCTCCATCTCTGCGGCGTCCGCGGCACCGAATCGAGCGATGAAGTCATCGGCGTGTTGATCAGTCGCCTCGGGAAAATAGCGTTTGACCTGCGCGCGTGTGGTGCCGACAACGGCCGGAGCGTGCCTGCCTGAGGGGCCTGGGGTGGTGTCGAGCCAGGGTCGGTGCAAATTGCCCGGGTTGCCCGGCCCGGGCTCATGGCGCCGCATGCCTCCCCTCAACCCCACGAAGATAGAAATCCAGGCGTTGTCCTCGTTGCGAGTAATGGCCAGGCTCTCGCCGCTTCGACTGGCGCGGTAGAGGTTGGCACTATCGCTGGCAACGGGATCAGTGGGTTTAACAATGCGCCACACCTTGTTCGAGGGTGTGGACGCATCAAGATCCTGCAGCGCCTGATACGCGTGATTGAAGATTACTGCGTAGCGCTTGCCGTCGTGGCGATACAGACCGTCGCTATCCGCTTCGGCCGAGCTGAAATCCAGCTCGGTGCGAAACGCCTGCAGACGGGTTTCAGTCAGTGGTGCGGTGTCTGGCGCAGCGTCATTGCGCGCATGCCAGAGGCCGGTATCGGGATTGCGCTGTAGCTCCGGGCCGGACGGCTGCAATTCGTTTGCGCGTCGGGCACGGTACAGGCCAGTTTTGGCGTCGAGTGCGACAAGAACAATGCCGCCGTCGGACAAATCCACATACTGACGTTTGTTGTACACCCTGAAGCCATCACTGTCGGCATGCGGCAGTTTTATCTGCGTATCGATCAGGTAGTGCTCTAACAACGGCTGCGTGGAGGGACGGGTTTGATAGGCCATTGAAGTCTGCTGCACCGTAACGACCGCCGCTGGCAGAATCGCATCAAGATCGATCTCATTCACGGCGCTGGGCCGCGTTGCCGAATCCACTTTGAGCGTCCAGGGATCGAAGCCGTTTTGATTCACCCCGTCAGGATGCGTTGAGTCCCCTTCTGATTGCCGGTTGGGGCTGACGTGAACATCGGCCTCTACGTGGGTTTTGCCACCGCGAGGTGGTTTTGCTGCCATAGGTCTTCATCCTTGAAAAATTGCCCTCGGCGCTTGCGAGGCTCGGTCATTCGGCATCCTGCCGATTGACGTGTTGGGACAGCGATTCTGCTATCGATCGTTTCGCACCAGACGGGCAAGCAATCGACCAGCCTGCTCAAACTGATACCGAGATAAAGCCGTCGAATATCGGCGTATTTTGCGGTGTCTCTTGACGCGATCAGCACCCTCGATCGAGGACGTGAACGATATCGACTGGAGATACTGAATGAGATCAGAAAGGTAGACAGGGGCGGCAGGAAATGACGGCAACACGCGTAGGAACTGATGGGCCTGCAGGGCAGCAGGTTTTTGCCTGGTCCATTTGCAAAAGGATCTCCAGCGCCAGCCGTCCTCGACCGGAAACAGGTGGCTGAGCGATGGCGGTTCATCGCTCAGGCTCGTTGAAAGATCAGCGATATACCGTGGCAATGCCCCGGCGTTCGTCGATGCACTCTGGCGCGCCCATCTCGAATTCGCGACAGATCAACGGACGCTTCTCATAGATCGTGCACATCATCGTGTCGCGATCCAGCGCCGCACACCAGCCGTCGTCCAGACGCAGCATGACTTCGCCGCCCCATTCATCGGTATCGATAAAACGATCAGGCACGCCGGTGTCGGTGATCAGCATCACTTCGAGCTGGCAGCAGCAGGCTGCGCAGGTCGAACAGGTGACCGCCGGTTCAGCGATTTGTTGGTGGGGAATGGTCTTCATGGGCGGCAGTGTAAGGCAGTGGATGCTGCGTGTGTGAACGCGCTGACAGACGCTCAATGAGCCAGGCGTCGAGCCATCAGATGCAGCAGCGGGAACAGCAACGCCCAGAGCAGGCCGATGCCGATCAGACTGGGGACCTCGCCGTAGGGAAATTGCACGCCGGCCAGGCGCCCGCCCCCGTAATACGATAGCGCACCACCGACGGCCCCCAGCACGCTGGCGAGCCACCATGGGCGCGCAGTCCATTGCAGACAGTGGCGCAGCGTGGTCGCCAGCAATGCCCAGAGCAGCATCAGCCACAACGGAATCAGCGGTGACGCATCCTCAAACGCGAACACACCGAGGCTGCGCAAACCGCTGTCCACTGCCGTACCGACAATCACCACGCTGAGGATCAAACGTCCCTCCGCCGCCCAATTGCTGATCCAGCGCAGATGAATCACCAGCACCGCCAGCGCCAGCAACAGCCACAAACTGTTGCCGCCGAGCACACAGGCCAGCCAGCCGATCTGGAACAGCACGGCATTGGCGATCGACTTAAGCATCGAAGCGTCCGAGCAGCGGCGCGGGCATGGCGGCCGGTTTGGCCAACAACAATTGCGCGGTGCCGATGGTGCGCTCCAGGAAGCCACCCTCGCAGTAGCACAGGTAAAACTCCCACAGCCTGAGGAAGTAATCGTCGTAGCCCAGTTCGCTCAAGCGGCCGTGGGCGCGGCGAAAATTCTCGTGCCACAGGCGCAGGGTTTTGGCGTAGTGCAAACCGAAATCCTCCATGTGCAGCAGGTTCATGTCGGTGTCGCGGCCAACGATTTCGAGCATCTTCTGCACGCAGGGCAGGGCGCCGCCGGGGAAGATGTAGCGCTGGATGAAGTCCACGCCGCGCTTGGCTTGCTCATAACGCTGCTCGCGGATGGTGATCGCCTGTAGCAGCATCAGGCCATTGCTCTTGAGCAACTGCGCGCATTGTTTGAAGTAGGTCGGCAGGAAGCGGTGGCCGACCGCTTCGATCATCTCGATCGACACCAGTTTGTCGTACTCGCCGGTGAGGTCGCGGTAATCCTTGAGCAACAACGTCACTTGATCCTGCAGGCCCAGTTGTTCGATGCGTTTTGCGGTAAACGCGTACTGCTCTTTCGACAACGTGGTGGTGGTCACGCGACAGCCGTAATTTTGCGCCGCGTAAAGCGCCATGCTGCCCCAGCCAGTGCCGATTTCCAGCAGGTGATCGCTGGGTTTGAGCGCGAGTTTCTGGCAGATGCGCTCCAGTTTGTTCAGTTGCGCCTGTTCCAGGTCGTCTTCGGGGGTCAGGAACTGCGCTGCCGAATACATCATGGTCGGGTCGAGAAACTGTTCGAACAGATCGTTGCCGAGGTCGTAGTGCGCGGCGATGTTTTTCTGGGAGCCTTTGCGCGTGTTGCGGTTGAGCCAGTGCAAGCCTTGCACCAGTGGCCGGCCGACACGAGCCAGCCCTCCTTCCATCGCATCGAGCACATCGAGGTTGCTGACGAACACTCGCACCACGGCGGTCAAGTCCGGCGAGCTCCAATACCCGTGGATAAACGCTTCGCCTGCGCCGATCGAGCCGTTGCTGGCGACCATGCCCCAGGCGGCGGCGTCGAGTATATGGATCTCGCCCACCAAGGCACTGCCGGGTGCGCCGAACAGCATCCGCTCGCCATCCTCGACCACCACGAGCTGCCCATGTTTGAGCCGGGCCATTTGCCGCAACACCCCACGACGCAGCAGCGAACCGGTCAAGCCATTGGTGCTGAGCCGACTGACCGACAAACTAGAGGATTTCATGGTGGTGTTCCTTGGGAGGCACGGTAGCGGTTTGAAAGCTGCCATCGGCAGCCTGATGAGCAAAGATCGGCGCGCGTTTGAACAGCAGGCGTACGGCTTGCCAATAAATCGCCAGCGCGGTTTTCGCGGTCATCCACGGAAAGCGACGCAAGTAGCGGTGCAGGCTGTGACGATCAAGCGTTTCGCGCTGCAGATTGAGCGTGGCGTCGAACAGTTTGTGTTCGCGCTGCCAGTCGGCCATGTGTACGCCGAGGGTTTGCGCAGCGGGGCTGAAGCTCATGCGGTATTCGAGATCGCGCGGCAGAAACGGCGAAACATGAAAGGCCTTGGCCACCGCGAAATGCTGATGAGCGCTCTGTAGATTGATTGGCGCGCGCGCTGGCAACACATAGTGATAGCGCTCGCGCCACGGTGTGTTAGTGATTTCGCAGACAATCGCCGCCAGTTGCCCGTCGGCTTCATGGCAATAAAAGAAACTCACCGGATTGAACGCCAGCCCCCAACTGCGCGGTTGCGTAAGCAGGCATACGGGCCCTTGCGGTTCATGGCCGATGGCGATGCCGACCTGCTGGCGCACGGCGTCGATCAAGCGCATGCCGGTGCCGGTGAAGGCTTTGAGGTAGTCGGTCTCGCGAAATGAAAACGGCGCAAAGCGACTGCGGCTGGCCAACGCCGACAGACCGAACAACGCGTCCTGTTCGGTCAGGTCGAGGTACAGCAAACCGATCCGGTAACGAAATTCGTGTCGGCGCGGGGAGAAGCGCCGATGGCCGATCCAGCCGCTGTAGAGGGCGCTGTTCATAGGGTTTCGCCGAACGCGGCCGCCACGCGCAATGCGCTGACCACACCGTCTTCATGAAAACCGTTGGCCCAATAAGCGCCGCAGTAGTGCGTGTGCCGGACGCCATCCAGTTCGGCCCAGCGGTTCTGCGCCGCCACTGCGCCGAGGCTGAACTGAGGATGGGCATAAGTGAAGCGGGCCAGCACTTTGTCGGGGTTGATACCGGCGCTCTGGTTGAGGCTGACGCAGAACGTGGTGTCGCTTTCGATGCCCTGGAGAATGTTCATGTCGTAAGTGACGGCCGCGTGAGTGTGACCGGCGCCGCTCAGGCGATAGTTCCAGCTGGCCCATGCCAGTTTGCGCGTGGGCAACAGTTGTGTGTCGGTGTGCAACACCACTTCGTTGTCGGCGTAGGGCAGGGCACCGAGGATCGCGCGTTCGGCCTCGCTCGGGCTGGCCAGCATTTGCAGGGCCTGATCGCTGTGACAGGCGAACACCACTTTGTCGAAGTGCTCGATCCCCGCCGGGCTGTGGATAACCACGCCGTGTTCGTCACGATCCACTCGCTTCACCGGACAATTGAGGCGAATCCTGTCCTTGAACGCGGCGGTCAGTGGCGCGATGTAAGCGCTGGAACCGCCCTCGACAACCTGCCATTGCGGCCGATCACTGACTGACAACAAGCCATGGTTCTTGAAGAAGCGCACAAAGAATTGCAGCGGGAAATTGAGCATCTCGGCCATCGGCATTGACCAGATCGCCGCACCCATCGGCACGATGTAATGCAGGATGAAACGCTCGCCGTAGCCGCCGGCCTTGAGGTAATCGTCCAGGGTCATGTCGGCGTCGATGCGCAGCTCGTTGAGGTCGCGCTGGGCTTGTTTGTTGAACCGCAGAATGTCGCGCAGCATGCCCCAGAACCCCGGCGACAGCAGATTGCGCCGCTGGGCAAACAGGCTGTTGAGGTTGTTGCCGTTGTATTCCAGGCCGCTGTCCGGATCGCTGACCGAGAAGCTCATTTCGGTCGGTTTGAAGCTCACGCCGAGCTGGCCGAGCAAGCGGATGAAATTCGGGTAGGTCCAGTCATTGAACACGATGAAACCAGTGTCCACGTCGTATTGGCGACCCTCGACGCTGACCTGCACCGTGTGCGTGTGGCCACCGACCCAGTCGCCGGCCTCGAACACCGTGACGTCATGTCGGCGATTGAGCAGGTGGGCGCAGGTGAGTCCTGCGATGCCGCTGCCGATAATGGCGATTTTCATACTGGATCCCGCTGCGGTGGCGGTTTGCGCACCATGCGTTTACCGATTGCCAGTTGCAGACCCGTTGGCAGTTTCGACAAAGGCCACAGCGCGGCCATGAACAGCGCCGGGAAGGCGATCTCCAGTGGTCGATCCTTGAGCTTGGCGAAGATATGCCGCGCAGCTTTATCCACGGGCCAACTGAGCGGCATCGGGAAATCGTTTCTGGCGGTCAGCGGTGTTTCGACAAAACCGGGGCTGATGACTGTGACGTTGATGCCCTCATCGGCCAGGTCGATGCGCAACGACTCGAACAGATAACGCAGCCCGGCCTTCGATGCGCCGTAAGCTTCAGCCCGTGGCAACGGCAGGTAAGTGACCGAACTCGCCATCCCCACCAGATGCGGCGCGGTGCCTTTTCGCAGCAGCGGCAGGGCGGCTTCGATGCAGTAGGCGCTGGCGAGCAGGTTGGTGCGCACCACGTGCTCGACGATGGAAGAATCGAATTGCCGCGCATCGACGTACTCACAGGTGCCGGCATTGAGGATCACCGTATCCAGCGAGCCCCAGTCCTCAGCGATCTGCTCACCGATTTCACGCACGGTCTGGCTATTGGTCAGATCGCCCGGCACCACCAGTACTTGTCCCGGATAGCGTTGCGACAACACTTTGAGCGCGGCGACCTGGCGCGAGCTGACGGCCAGGTGCGCGCCGGTGGCGAGGATGCTTTCTGCCAATGCTGCGCCAATGCCACTGCTGGCACCCGTCAACCAATAACGCCGTGGAGGTGTACGACTCATCCCATTCTCCTTTTCAGCCAGGTGATCACCCGGCCCAATATTGGCAAGTGCTCATACAGCAGCGCCCCGGCATCGAAATAATCCCGGTGACGGTAAACCTTGTCGCGCCACAGCAAGTGCGAGCAGCCGCCGACGCGGATCTCCCGACCACTGGCCAGACGCGGGTGGCGATAACTCATGACCCAGCGCAGGTAGCCTTCACCCTCGCCAATCTGGTCGTAGCCGTGAAAATCGAAGCGCAGCTCGCTGACATTGGCGTACAGCTCACCGAAGTAATCGCGCAACTGCGCCAGCCCCTGAACTTCATGCAACGGGTCGGTGAAGTGAATGTCCTCGCTGTAGAGCTCGCCCAGACGTTGCAGGTTGTCTTTGTTCAGCGCTGAAAATTGCCGGGCGAAGTTGCGCAGGAATTCACTCATGATCGACCCCGGCTGGTTGGCGGGAGGGCAGGTTCTTGAACGCAGTCAGCGCCCGCTCCCGCGATGCACTGAGGTTGACGATCGGCTTCGGATAATCCACTACGCCGAACAGGCCGCCGGCACTGGCCGGGTTATGCACCTGTTTTTTGTCGAGGTCGGCAAGTTCCGGCAGCCAGTGCTTGATGAACAGGCCCTCGCTGTCGAATTTCTCCGATTGGCTCAACGGGTTGAAAATGCGGAAGTACGGCGCCGAATCGGTACCGGTCGACGAGCTCCATTGCCAGCCGCCGTTGTTCGCCGCCAGATCACCATCGATCAAATGACGCATGAAAAACCGCTCGCCTTCGCGCCAGTCGATCAGCAGGTTTTTGGTCAGGAACATCGCCACGACCATGCGCAGGCGATTGTGCATCCAGCCGGTTTCGAGCAATTGGCGCATGGCCGCATCGATGATCGGCAGTCCGGTACGCGCCTCCTGCCACGCCGCGAGTTCGTCCGGGGCGTCGCGCCAGGCCAGCGCTTCGGTTTCCGGACGGAAGGCGCGGTGGCGCGAGACCCGTGGGTAGCCGACCAGAATGTGTTTATAGAACTCGCGCCACAACAGCTCATTGATCCAGGTAATAGCGCCCACCTTGCCGCTTTCGAATTCGCCCTGATTGCTTTGCAGGGCGGCGTGCAGGCATTGGCGTGGCGAAATCACGCCAGCGGCCAGGTACGCTGACAGCTGACTGGTGCCGGGCTTGGCCGGGAAGTCGCGTTCGCTTTTGTAGTAATCGATTTGGGCGTCAGCGAAGGTATCGAGGCGACGTCGGGCTTCTTTCTCACCGGCAGGCCACAGATCGCGCAGGGTTTCGCTGGGCGTGGCGAAGCCGGTGACGGAGGCAGGCACCGGATCGCTGTCGATGTCCAGCGGCGACTGTTTGCCGGGCGCGGCCACCAGCGCCGGCATCGAGCGATGCAGGCGTTCGTAGCAGACCTTGCGAAACTGGCTGAACACCTGAAAGTAAGTTCCGGTCTTGGTCAGTACGGTGCCAGGCTTGAACAGCAATTGATCGAGATAACTGTGAAATTCGATGCCCTCGCCCTGCAATGCCTCGGCCACGGCCGCATCGCGTCGGCTTTCGTTCAAGCCATACTCTTCGTTGACGTGCACGACCTTGATATTCAGTTGGCGACAGAGTTTGCACAGTTCTGCCGGCGCCTGGTCCCAATGCGCCGCCGTACGGATCAACAAAGGAATATTCAGTTGGCCGAGGCTTTTGCTCAATTCGTGCAGATTGCGCAGCCAGAAGTCGACCTTGCAGGGCGCGTCGTCATGTTCTTGCCATTGCTGCGGGCTCAGCAGATACACGGCAACAGTCGGACCGCGCGCTGCGGCAGCCGCGAGCGCGGTGTTGTCATGTTGGCGCAAGTCGCTGCGCAGCCAGATCAATTGCATATCGGTCGTCGTCGCGTCCATTAAATCAGCCCACGCTGAACGAGTGCCTGATGTGCTGAAAGCGGATCTTCAGCCAGGTACAAATCAGCAGTTTCCAAGGTTCTTGCGGACAACTCGGCCTGGTGGATGCAAACCGTTGGTCCGACGATGATTTTCGGGCAAGTGACGCCAGCCAACAGTTTTGGCAACTGCGCAAGCTGCATCGCTTTGCTGGAATACAGCAGTACGCAGCGGGCTTGCAGGTGTTCGACCGCCAGTGCCAGCTCTCCGGCCGGCAGTGGCCAGTCAAACACCTGCACCGGGCAGTCGGCGCTGCTGATCAGCCACGCGCACAGCCACAGATGAGGTTCCAGCGACAGGTCGGAATGATTGATCAGCAACAGTGGCGCGGCGTGCAATTGACGATTGTTATGGTAGATGCGTGCGCCAAATTTGCTGCGTAACCACGAATAAAAAAATACCCGTTCCATCTGCGCGCCGAACTGGCCCTGCCAGCGCTGTTCAAGTTCAGCCAGGAGCGGCAGCAGCAACTGCTCACACAGCGTGCGCGGGGGATACAGCGCCATGACTTGATTGGTGCTGTCGTCAAGGGTGCGTTCATTGAGTTGCGTGACCGCCATGAGCAGGGTCTGGCGCAAGCGTTGCCAATCGTTTTCCACCGACTCGCTGGGGTCTTGTGCAGTGTCGAGAAGCGGCTTGACCTGGCTGACCGCGACACCACGGTTGAGCCAGGTGAGGATCGTCAGGATGCGTTGCACGTGCTCGGCCGAATACAGCCGATGACCCTTGGGTGTGCGCTGCGGGACGATCAGACCATAGCGCCGTTCCCACGCACGCAGCGTGATCGCATTGACGCCGGTTTGCCGCGCTACTTCGCGGATCGGCAACCAGCCATCGTCGAGGGCTTTCTTGAAATCGGCGCCGAGGTCTTCCTGGGCGCTGGTGTCGGGGCTCACGTTCATCAAATCAGGTTTCGCAGGCTGAGGTTTTCCGGGTGCGGTTGCAGGTAAACCTGTTGCGCAATGTACGGATCGGGGTGTTGGCGAAAGTGATGCTTGAGCAGCGTCAGCGGCACCACGAGCGGAACGATGCCCAACCGATATTGGCCGATCACATGCACCATCTCCTGCTTGTCTTCGGCGCTGATTGCCTGTTTCAAGTAACCGGTGATGTGCTGCAGAACATTGCTATGGGTGCCGCGGGTCGCACATTTTTTTAGCGCTGCCATCAATTCGCTGAAGTAACGCGGGCCCAGTTCGGCAGGGTCGCTCTGCGCCATGTTGCCCAGCAACTTGCCTAGCGCCTTGTATTGCAGCGGGTTGTGCGCCATCAACTGGTATTTGTAGCGTGAGTGGAATTCGGTGAGCACACGGCGGCTCAGACCTTGGGCAAGCACTTGCTGCCAGTCGCTGTAGGCGAGAACCCGGGTGATAAAGTTTTCACGCAGCACCGGATCGTTCAGGCGTCCGGCTTCTTCCACCGGCAAGTCCGGGTGCCGCGCACAGAAGGCCTGCGCGTATATGCCCCGGCCACCGCCATTCACCGGCGCGCCGTTATCGTGATAGACCTTGACCCGTTCCAGGCCGCAGGAAGGTGATTGCTGCATGAAGATGTAGCCGCAGATGTCATTGAGCTCGCCGGCCATTTTCTCGCCGTACTCGGCCAGAGGCGCGGTGACGTTCATCGAGGGATGGACGGTGCCGACGGCTTGCGGGCTTTGCGGATCGCCAACCAGCCGGATCGGTTCGCGGGGGATGCCCATGCCGATGGCCACTTCCGGGCACAGCGGGACGAATTCGAAATGTTCAGCGAGGGTGCGGCTGCACAGGCGTGATTCCTTGTGACCGCCGTTAAAGCGAACCTCGGCGCCCATCAGGCAGGCACTGATGGCGATTTTCGGCCGGGACATGGAAAGGTCTGACATGGATACCTCTCGAATCTATACCTGTACAGAGATTGATCTCTGTACAACATTTCTTAAGCATAGATTCATAGCTGTACAAGTCAAATCATTTGTATAAGTTTTCCGCGTTGAGTCTGATTTCACCGTGGGAGCGTTGTCACTTCCAGCCTTGTTGCCATTCGGAATTATTTTTCAGGATCTGCCAATCCAATCGTTCGGCGCGCTTGGTCAGCACCGCCTGCAACTCGACTTCGAGCACCGTGCCCTCTTCATCGCAGATCAGCTCAGTCACCAGGAAATGTTTTTCACGGTTTTGCGGGTGGGCTGCTGTCCATTTCGACAGCAGCAATTTGCGTGGATTGAGGCGATTCATTGCAAGTGCTCATTCAAGCGGCGTGCAGCTTCCTGGCCGCTGAGCCAGGCACCTTCGACGCGTCCTGACAGGCACCAGTCGCCGCAGGCATATAAGCCCAGGTCAGCATCCGCCAGCGTGCCCCATTCGTGGCCCGTCGCCGGGCGTGCGTAGAGCCAGCGATGGGCAAGACTGAAGGTCGGCGCGGGCATCGCGCTGTGCAGCAATTCGGCGAACGCGCCATGCAGTTGCTCGATCACCGCTTCCTTGGGCAGGTCGATGTGCTGGCGGCTCCAGGCGCTGGTCGCGTGCAGTACCCAAGTGTCGAGGGTGTTGTCACGTCCGGGTTTACTGCGATTGCGCGCGAGCCAGTCGAGGGGGCTGTCCTGCACGAAGCAGCCTTCTATGGGTGTATCCAGCGGCGTATCGAAGGCGAGGGCGACGGCCCAGGTCGGGTCCATTTTTACCCCGGCGGCGGCACCGGCGAGTTTCGGCGCGGCGGCCAGCAACGCGGTAGCTTGCGGTGCGGGCGTGGCGATCACGACATGGCTGAAGGGACCGTGGGTGAAGCCTTCGGCGTCTTGCAGATGCCAATGTTCTTCGCCGCGATAGACCTCGGTAATCCGACAGGCAAATTGCACTTCCAGACCCTCGAGCAAGCCGCGGGTGATGGCGCTCATCCGTGGCGCACCGACCCAGCGGGTCTGCTCGTCCGGCGACAGACTCAGTTGGCCGCCCTGGAAGGTGTAGAGCTGCGGTGTCCATTCGGCGACCCAGCCCTGACTTTGCCAGCGCTGCACCTCGGTGACAAAGCGACGATCGCGGGCGGTGAAATATTGCGCGCCCAGGTCCAGCGAACCGGCGTCGCTGCGTTTGCTCGACATGCGTCCGCCGCTGCCGCGACTTTTATCGAACAATTGGACGGTGTGCCCAGTCTCCGTAAGAGCCCGAGCTGCCGAAAGTCCGGCGATGCCGGTGCCGATGATTGCGATAGGTACAGTCATAGGGGCCTCGTTTACCTTTCTGTACAGACTACGCCGTCGTTGAAACCTGTACAATTTTGTTTTTTGGTATAACTTCTAGCGTTCTCGTTCTGGCAGCTTGGCCTATGGTTAAACAATAGAACCTGCCCGATTGAAAAGATCCCTGCTTTTAAAAATAGACTAGTGATCCGGCTAAAACGCCACGCGAGGAAGATGTCATGCACATATTGCTGACCGGCGGTACTGGTTTGATCGGACGCCAACTCTGTCGACACTGGTCGGGACAGGGGCATCATCTGACGGTTTGGAGTCGACGCCCGGAAGCGGTTGCGAAAATCTGCGGGACGCAGGTGCGCGCCATCGCAAGGCTGGAAGAGCTGGGCGAAGAACCCGTCGATGCAATCATCAATCTTGCTGGCGCGCCGATTGCCGACCGACTGTGGACGCATCGACGTAAAGCGTTGCTGTGGAGCAGCCGCATCACGCTCACGGAAACCTTGTTGGCGTGGCTCGAAACACGCGCGCAGAAACCGGCGCTGCTGATTTCGGGTTCGGCCATCGGCTGGTACGGCGACGGTGGTGAGCGCGAGTTGACCGAAGACTCACCGCCAGTCATCGACGATTTCGCCAGTCAGTTGTGTATTGCCTGGGAAGAGACTGCCCAGCGCGCAGAAGCGTTGGGCATTCGCGTGGTGCTGGTGCGAACCGGTCTGGTGCTGTCGGCCGAAGGCGGCTTTTTGTCGCGGCTGTTGCTGCCGTTCAAACTGGGGTTGGGCGGGCCTCTGGGCAATGGGCGGCAGTGGATGCCGTGGATTCATATCGATGACCAAATCGCCCTGATTGATTTTCTTCTGCATCGTGATCAGGCCAGTGGTCCTTATAATGCGTGCGCGCCAAAACCTGTGCGCAATCGCGAATTTGCCAAGACGCTGGGCAGTGTTTTACATCGTCCGGCGTTCATGCCAATGCCGACCCTGGCACTGAAGGTCGGTCTGGGCGAGTTGTCACTGCTGTTGCTGGGCGGCCAACGGGCCACGCCGGCCCGCTTGCTGGAAGCGGGATTCACTTTCCAGTTCACGGATTTACGCGCGGCTCTGGATGATCTTTCCAGCCGCCTCTGAAATAGGACGTTGCATGACCGATCACGCCTTGCTTCTGGTCAACCTGGGTTCCCCGGCCTCCACCTCGGTGGCCGATGTACGCCGCTACCTCAATCAATTTCTGATGGACCCGTACGTGATCGACCTGCCGTGGCCGGTGCGGCGTTTGCTGGTGTCGCTGATCCTGATCAAGCGCCCCGAGCAGTCTGCCCACGCCTACGCCTCGATCTGGTGGGAGGAAGGTTCGCCGCTGGTGGTGCTCAGCCGTCGCTTGCAAGAGCAGATGAAGGCGCAGTGGAAGCATGGCCCGGTCGACCTGGCGATGCGTTACGGCGAACCTTCAATTGAAACGTGCCTGACAAGACTGGTCGCGGCAGGGCACAAGCGCATCACGCTGGCGCCGCTTTATCCACAGTTCGCCGACAGCACGACGACCACGGTGATCGAAGAGGCCAGGCGTGTCATCCGTGCGAAGAACCTCGATGTGAAGTTGTCGATCCTGCAACCGTTCTACGATCAGCCGGAATACCTCGACGCGCTGGTCGCCAGCGCCAGGCCGCATTTGCAGCAGGACTATGACCATCTGCTGCTGAGCTTCCATGGTTTGCCGGAGCGGCATCTGACCAAGCTTGATCCGACCGGGCAGCACTGTTTCAAGAACGAAGATTGCTGCAAGAACGCATCCCCTGCGGTTCTGGCTACCTGCTATCGCGCGCAATGCCTGCGCACGGCGGCACTGTTCGCCGAGCGCATGGGGCTGGCGGACGGCAAATGGTCGGTGTCGTTTCAGTCGCGATTGGGTCGTGCCAAATGGATCGAGCCGTACACCGAAGCGCGGCTGGACGAGTTGGCGAAAAGCGGTGTGAAGAAGCTTCTGGTGATGTGCCCGGCGTTTGTGGCCGATTGCATCGAGACGCTGGAAGAGATCGGTGATCGCGGCAAGGAGCAGTTCCGCGAAGCGGGGGGCGAGGAGCTGGTGCTGGTGCCGTGCCTGAATGACGACCCGCAATGGGCGAAGGCGTTGGCTACCTTGTGCGAAAGAGCGCCTCTGGCCCTCTAAAAGCATCGCGGGCAAGCCCGCTCCCACAGGTTCAGTGCAATTCCTATGGGAGCGGGCTTGCCCGCGATGACATTTGCACAAACAACCAAAAACTTACAACTTGATTAGAGCAGCGGCTCATCCGGCTTCTTGTTCTTCCAGCCATCATTGCCCGGCAGCAGCAGGTTCAGCGCAATCGCCACCACCGCGCACAGCGCGATGCCTTTGAGGCCGAAGTCGTCCGGACCGGTGCCAGTGCCAACCAGCACACCGCCAATCCCGAACACCAACGTGACCGAAACAATCACCAGATTGCGTGCCTCGCCCAGATCGATCTTGTGGCGGATCAGGGTGTTCATGCCCACCGCCGCGATCGAACCAAACAACAAGCACAGAATCCCGCCCATCACCGGTACCGGGATGCTTTGCAGCAGCGCCCCGAACTTGCCGACAAACGCCAGGCTGATGGCGAAGATCGCCGCCCAGGTCATGATTTTCGGGTTGTAGTTCTTGGTCAGCATCACGGCGCCAGTCACTTCGGCATAAGTGGTGTTAGGCGGGCCGCCGAACATCCCGGCTGCGGTGGTGGCGATGCCGTCACCGAGAAGAGTGCGATGCAGGCCCGGCTTCTTCAGATAGTCACGACCGGTCACGCTACCGACTGCAATCACGCCGCCGATGTGTTCAATCGCCGGGGCCAATGCCACTGGAACGATGAACAGAATCGCCTGCCAGTTGAACTCCGGCGCGGTGAAATGCGGGATCGCGAACCACGGTGCTGCGGCAATTTTCGCGGTATCGACCACACCGAAATAGAACGCCATGGCGAATCCGACCAGTACGCCGGAAATGATCGGCACCAGGCGGAAAATGCCTTTGCCGAACACTGCCACGATCAACGTGGTCAGCAGCGCTGGCATCGAGATCATCATCGCGGTCTGGTAATGGATCAGTTCGGAACCGTCGCCAGCCTTGCCCATCGCCATGTTCGCGGCAATCGGCGCCATGGCCAGGCCGATGGAGATGATCACCGGACCGATAACCACCGGCGGCAGCAGACGGTCGATAAAACCGGTGCCTTTGATCTTCACGGCCAGACCAAGAAAGGTGTAGACGAAACCGGCCGCCATCACGCCGCCCATGGTCGCGGCCAGGCCGAACTGGCCCTTGGCGAGAATGATCGGAGTGATGAACGCAAAGCTCGACGCCAGGAACACCGGCACCTGACGGCCAGTGACGATCTGGAACAGAATCGTCCCCAGACCTGCGGTAAACAGTGCCACGTTCGGGTCGAGGCCCGTGATCAGCGGCATCAGCACCAAAGCGCCGAAAGCCACGAACAGCATCTGGGCGCCGGACAGCACCGTGCGCCAGAGCGGATCGTTGAACTCTTGTTGCATGGTCACGCGTCCTTCTGCTTGGTGCCGAAGATCTTGTCACCGGCATCGCCAAGCCCTGGGATGATGTAACCGTGTTCGTTCAAACGTTCGTCAATCGAGGCGGTGTAGATGGTCACGTCCGGGTGAGCATTTTCTACAGCGGCAATGCCTTCCGGCGCAGCAACCAGCACCATCGCGCGGATTTCCTTGCAGCCAGCCTTTTTCAGCAGGTCGATGGTCGCAACCATCGAGCTGCCGGTGGCGAGCATCGGGTCGATGATCATCGCCAGACGTTCGTCGATTTCCGGTACCAGTTTTTCCAGATAGGTGTGGGCTTGCAGGGTTTCTTCGTTGCGGGCAACGCCCACAGCGCTGACCTTGGCACCCGGGATCAGGCTGAGCACGCCTTCGAGCATGCCGATGCCGGCGCGCAGGATTGGCACGACAGTGATCTTCTTGCCGGCGATTTTCTCGACCGACACGGTGCCGCACCAACCTTCGATATCGTAGGTTTCCAGCGGCAGGTCTTTAGTCGCTTCGTAGGTCAGCAACGCACCGACTTCCTGAGCGAGCTCGCGGAAATTCTTGGTGCTGATGTCTGCGCGGCGCATAAGGCCAAGTTTGTGACGGATCAGCGGATGGCGGATCTCTTGGATGGACATGGGGAAAGGCTCCGGCGGCGGGCAAAAAAACCGGCCTAGATTAATCTATCCGAGGGTGATGTCCTATAGGACATAGAGTACGTTAGTCCATAAAGGCTTGATTCAGCCGTGCGAGATGCGTACCTTTGCCCGCTTTTCGCGACTATCCCCCCCTTCAACCACCCCCCGGAGAGCGCCATGTCCGCTGATCTCGAGCATATCCGTCAAATCATGCGAGAGGCTGACTGCCTGTACACCGAGTCTGAAGTCGAGGCCGCCATTGCCCGCGTCGGTGCACAAATCAACGAAACACTGGCCGAGAGCAACCCGGTGGTGTTCTGCGTGATGAACGGCGGGCTGATTTTTTCCGGCAAGCTGCTGACTCATCTGCATTTCCCGCTGGAAGCGTCCTACCTGCACGCGACCCGTTATCGCAACGAAACCAGCGGCGGCGACCTGTTCTGGAAGGCCAAGCCAGAAGTTTCGTTCCTTGACCGTGACGTGCTGATCATCGACGACATCCTCGACGAAGGGCATACCCTCGGCGCGATCATCGATTACTGCAAACACGCCGGCGCGCGCAAAGTGCACACCGCCGTGCTGATCGACAAGGATCACGACCGCAAGGCGCGTCCTGACCTGAAAGCAGACTTCGTCGGCCTGCCGTGCATCGACCGTTACATCTTCGGTTACGGCATGGACTACAAAGGCTACTGGCGCAACGCCAACGGGATCTTTGCCGTTAAAGGCATGTAATCGCGCCGAATCACTGTGGGAACGGGCTTGCCCGCGATGTCGGTCTACCAGACACATTGAGGTTGGATGTGCCGACGCTATCGCGGGCAAGCCACGCTGCCACAGGGATCTGTGTTCAACGATCCGCGCTTGCACACCCATGCTGGAGTGCTTGGCCCCGCCCTCCGGAGCCTGCCATGAGCCTCTTGATCCGCAGCCTTGCCGCCCTGTTGCTCACCCTCAGCCTGCCTCTGTCCGCCGCGCCGATGCACAGTGTCTGGGCCGATTTGCACACCGCCAGCGTGCGTGCGCGTTGAGCCGAGCGGCAGGGCAGGGGTAAACTGCCCGCCCCGTGTCATGTCTGCGAGCTGGAGTCGGCAATGCGTAAAGATAAGAAACAAGTGATTGGTGACGAGATCGGCGATGAGCAGATCAAGCTGTTCCTCGATTTTGAACCGGTCGACGCCACTTCGCCGTCGTTGCACAAACTGATCAAGGCTTACCGTGGTCTGCGAATCGACGATTTCGAGCGGTTTCTGACATTCTTTGTGGCGGCTGGGTACGACGTCGATGGCAAGGACGAGCAGGGCCAGACGTTTGTTGATCAGATCAAGGATCAGCGCAACGCCCCGGAGTACATCGAGCTGATCGACAAGGCTCGTGGTTAAAGTCAAAAGACTTTTCAATCAGGCATAAAAAAACGCCCCGCACTCACTGAGCTGCGGGGCGTTTTTTATGCGGCACGATCAAGCGTAGCTTGGCGTCTCGCTGCTTTCTTCAACCAGTTCCAACGCGATGTTGTTCTGCGTGTTGATCTTGCGATACAGCGCAGCATCGGTTTCCAGAACCTTTTCACGGGCCGGGAAGATTTCCGCCAGTTTGCCAGCCCACTCGCCGGACGCTTTGCCCGGGAAGCACTTCTCGATCAGTTCCAGCATGATCGAAACGGTCACCGACGCACCGGGCGATGCGCCGAGCAGGGCCGCCAGGGAACCATCCTTGGCCGCAACCAGTTCGGTACCAAATTGCAGGATGCCGCCCTTTTTCGGGTCTTTCTTGATGATCTGTACCCGTTGGCCGGCCACTTCCAGGCGCCAGTCTTCGGCTTTCGCCTCCGGGTAGAAACGGCGCAGGGAATCCAGACGCTGTTCCATCGACTGCATCACTTCGCTGACCAGGTACTTGGTCAGGTCCATGTTGTTTTTTGCCACCGCCAGCATCGGCCCGATGTTGCCGGCGCGAACCGACAGCGGCAGGTCCATGAAGGAACCGTGCTTGAGGAACTTGGTGGTGAAACCGGCGTATGGCCCGAACAGCAGGGATTTCTTGCCATCGACCACGCGGGTGTCCAGGTGCGGCACCGACATCGGTGGCGAACCTACGGCAGCCTGGCTGTAAACCTTGGCCTGGTGCTGTTTGACCACTTGCGGGTTGTCGCAACGCAGCCACTGGCCGCTGATCGGGAAGCCGCCGAAACCTTTGCTTTCTTCAATGCCCGAAGCCTGCAGCAATGGCAGGGCTGCGCCACCGGCGCCGAGGAAGACGAACTTGGCATCGACTTCACGGCTGCTGCCGCTGTTGACGTCCTTGATACTGACGGTCCAGCCGCTGCCGTTACGTTTGAGGCCGGTGACGCGCTTGCAGTACTTGACCTGGGCGTCGGGCGCGCTGGTCAGGTGTTTGAGCAACTGATTGGTCAGGGCGCCGAAGTTGACGTCGGTGCCGTTCATCACGCGGGTCGCGGCGAGCACTTCGTCCGGCGAACGCCCCGGCATCATCAGTGGCATCCACTCGGCCATTTTGGCCTTGTCTTCGGTGTACTCCATGTCGGCGAAGGCGTGGTGCTTGCTCAGCACATCGAAGCGTGACTTGAGGAAGGACACGCCACTGTCGCCCTGCACGAAACTCAGGTGCGGCACCGGGCTGATGAAGGATTTGCACGAGCCGAAGGTGCCTTTTTTGGTCAGGTACGACCAGAACTGCTTGGACACTTCGAACTGGGTATTGATGTGCACGGCTTTCTTGATATCGACGCTGCCGTCGGCCGCTTGCGGCGTGTAATTCAGCTCGCACAGGCCCGCGTGGCCGGTACCGGCGTTGTTCCACGGGTTGGAACTCTCCGCAGCACCGGAGTCCATCAGCTCGACAACTTCCAGTTTGATCGCCGGATCGAGCTCTTTGAGCAGCACTGCAAGGGTGGCACTCATGATGCCGGCCCCAACCAGTACTACGTCGACTGCTTCGTTATGCGCCATTTAACGCGTCTCCAAAATCTGCAGCACCAAATTGTCGGCATGGCTGCCAGGCATTCAGGGACAGGTCAGTTGTGTCCCGGTTATCCGTGGTCAGGTTCGCCATGTCCGAATCTTCGCAATTTTTCGCAACTTTGACGGATGCGTGCGGCGTGGCTTCCAGAGCTCCATGAACTCATTTCAGCGCCCGGCTGGCAATTCGACTTATGGTCGAGACATCCGTTTTTGTGCAACCAAATCCGTAGCGGACAGGCTTCAGGCTCCGGTATTCGAGGTATACCCGGTCCTGTGTCGTTGGGCTGTTTCAGACGCTAATGGTGCATGTTCAGACGCAAAACTATTCATTTGCTCGCCACACTCTTGTGAAGTTGTGAAAACCCGTTTTTTTCACGCTCTTTTGAAGACGTGAACCTCAAAAAAGGGCTGTCCAAGCCTGGCACCCTGCCCGCAAAGGCAAAACAACGCGGTGGCCGAGCGTCATGACAGCTCTGCAGATTCGCGAAAAGCGGGGGTTTTGCCGGAAGAACAGGCAAGCTCGCCAACTTCACTCGATCTGTGTGGGCGACTCTCTGTGGGCGATTTTGGATGCCAATGCAAGCGCATTGACGGTGTTGCGGGGCCCGATCAGGAGACGTCCTTATAATCGGGGGGAGATTGTATCGAAGAAATGCGCGGAGTTGGTCGAGTTTAATGACTTTTATTAGGCATCCGGTCAGATGCTCAACTGCACCTGCGCCCGTGCGCGCATTTGACGCGGTACCACCCGGGCGCTGGCGGGCAGCGGCTGGTTCAACCAGGTAAGGCGGATTTCTTCTATTTCCACCCAGCCATCGCCCATCGGTTGCAGGCTGCACTGCTTGAAGGCCTGGCAGTGACCGTTGCGGTCGAGCAAAGCAAAGCTGCGATGCAGCGGGCGTGGCGCGAATAACGAGATCAGATAACGCATGGCCGAGTACCTTGTTGGAGGACTGATTTGAAGGATGTCGGCGAGCCGTGACGTGCACATGTATGGCGGGTGAAGAATCTGTGACAGGAACCGCTTTCGACAGGGTTTGTCAGACATTTCAGTATTCACTGTGCGGCGCTGGTTACCCGCAGTGGCCCACCGCTATACTGCCGGCCTGTTAGTGCCTGATTCTGGAGAGAAGAGCATGTTGCAACGCCTGTTGTTCGGTTTGATCACTGTGGCCGGTTTGACTCTGGCCGGCTGCGCCCACAGCCCGCAACAACTGAGTCCGGAACCGAAGCTGACCACGCAATTGCCTGCGGTCGGCCGTGGCCAGCCAGTCGTCGTACGTGTGGTTGATGGTCGTCCGTCGCCAACGCTGGGCACCCGTGGCGGTCTTTACCCTGAGACCAGTGCCATTACCGTGCAGCGCGAGCAGATCCTGCCGAAGTTGCAGGCTCAGGCTGAAGCCGCCGTGCGTTTGCTCGGGTTCACCCCGACCAACAACGCGCCCAACGCTCCGCAACTGACTGTGACCCTGGCCGAGCTGAAATATCAGTCGCCCAAAGAAGGCATGTACGTGACTGAGGCGACCATCGGCGCAACCTTCCGCTCTGACGTGCAGAACGCCAACCGTCGCTACAGCGGCCGTTACGGCGCTTCGCTGGACCAGCGCTTCGGCATGGCGCCGAACCAGGAAACCAATACCAAACTGGTCAGTGATGTGTTGAGCGATGCGCTGACGCGTTTGTTCAAGGATCCGACCGTGGGTCAGGTTCTCGCTGAATAAGCGGATCGCCTGATGTGAAAAAGCCCGGGACCAGTGATGGTTCCGGGCTTTTTCATGTGTGCAGGTTTTGAATTCGGGTTGTCGGGAAGATCCATCCTCCTCACCCCAGCCCTCCCGAAACGTCGGACCGCCCCCAAGGGGGCCAGGGGAAGAGGGGGCCGATTTGGGTCGATTGCGGGAGCTGCATTCACCGTCGAACTTTCAGGTCGGGGTCACTCGAATATTCACCTCAGTCGGTCCCCTCTCCCTCTGGGAGAGGGCTAGGGTGAGGGCCCTTGACTCACGCAGCCTGCGAATAAAAATCGAGAACGCTGACCCCCGTCAGCAAATCCGTCTCGGGCAAATCCGCATGCTGATGCCCGCCCAGCGCGCAATACACCAGCCAATGACGGTCCTGAACATTGAAGGCGAGGCCGCCAACGAGACTTTGCTGCTCGTCGTAGGGGGTGATGAGGTACAGACGATCCTGGTTTTCAGCGTGAAGCATGACGCGTTCCATGTGTGTTTCGAGGCGCGCATGGTGGTGCATCCACATGACGAAGCCGTGACACAGGACAGCCATCGGTCGATTGCCGGGTTATTTGTCGTAAAGAAGAGGCGTCGGGGACAGGTTTCGGTAGAATCCTGGCGCGGTCGTCTGTCTGGCGTCTGCCACACTGATTAAGTTTGAGGTCTGTGATGTCGCTGCATTTGATGACGCTGTTTACCAACCATCCCGCCAAATTGATCAATCTGCTGGCGCTGTTGTTGGCGTTCCCCGGCAGTTGGCTGCTGCACGCGACCCGCCGCCGCGAACAACGCGCATCGGCCAGCCTCGCCGCACAGCGCCAGGCTCAGCCGAACGCCGAACCGATTCTCGATTGGTCGACGTTGCGCATGAACCGCTTCTTCTATCGCTTCGGTTTTGCCTGCCTGGGCTTGGCGCTGGTCATTTCCTGGATCAGCACCCAATTCTGAATTGAATGCAAAACCCCTCGCCACCGTCATGTGGTGTCAGGCAAAAAAACGGCGCCCGAGGGCGCCGTTTTTGCGTCGGATCGAAGCCGCTTACAACGGCAACCCAGCCTTGACCCGATACTGGTTACGCACCGGCGTTGCATATTGCAGCACCAGATACGGACGATGCGCTTCAGGGCAAGCGTCCAGCCGTGACTGCCACTCTTCCTGCGCCTTGGCCAGCTCATCCGCCGGGAACACCTCGGCAGCTTTCGGCACATTCAGTTGCGGGTCAGCGTCGGCCCACTGCGCATACGCCAGGTAATGCACCGGGAACAACCGGTAGCCGCCGAGAATCTGCTTGTCCATTTCGACAGCCAATTGCTTGGTGTCTTCAAACAGCTCGGTAATGGGCGCGGCAAAGTTCACGTGCACCCGGCCCTTATAGCCGGTGATGCCCTTGGCAATGCTCACGTCATCTTCGCCCGACACTTTGCTGTAGGTGCCGGTGGTGGCGCGGATGTACAGCTCGCGGGCCTTGGCCTGGTCGCACGGATCGTATTCGTAACTGATCGACACCGGGGTGACATTCAGCGACTGAATCACTTCGCCGAACGGCTCGTCCTTGCGGCTCATGTGGAACATCTTGAGAATCGCCGACTCGGTGCGGTCGTCGCCATCCTTCGCCCGCCCTTCGGCCTGGGCAATCCAGATCGAGGCGCAGTCATTGCGGATCGAATGGTTGATGTACGCCGACAGCAACTGATACGCGGCCATTTTCTCGCGACGACCGGTGATCGAACGATGCACGATGAAACTCTTGTTCAGACGCATCAGGTCGCTGACAAACGGCTTCTGCAACAGGTTGTCACCAATCGCGATACGCGGCGTCGGCAGGCCGGCGTGGTACACCGCGTAGTTGACGAACGCCGGGTCCATAACGATGTCGCGGTGGTTGGCGATGAACAGATACGCGCTGCCGGACTTGAATTGTTCGACCCCGGTGTAGGTCACGCCGTCGGTGGCGCGCTCGATGGTGTGGTCGACGTACGCTTCGATTTTGTCCTGCAAAGTTGCCACCGATGTCACGTCGGCGAACTCACGACGCAGCCGATGGGCTATAAGGGGTTTGAGCATCCAGCCGAATGGACCGGCAAAACGCGGGAAGCGGAAGTGGGTGAGGATATCTAGAAACGCCTTGTCGCCGAGCAGTCTTGCCAGTACCACGGGTACTTCGCTGTCGTCGTAAGGTCGGATGGCATCGAATTCGCCCATCATGCTCTCTTGTTGGAAACGGCTAGGGTAAGTAAAGGTTTTGATCGAAAACCAACGGGGCACGGTCTGAAAAAATAGCCAGACAAAAATAGCCCTGCAAATAGACCGGCGATTATACGCACAAGTCACTTGGGAGACCGCGATGCTGGAAGCCGCACTGTATGAATGTCCTTATTGTGGGGAGCAGGTCGAGACGTCGGTGGACTTGTCCGGCGGCGATCAGACTTATATCGAGGACTGCCAGGTGTGTTGTCGCCCGATCACGTTTGTATTGCAGGTTCACGGTGAGGAATGGCATCTGGAAGTGTTCAGCGAAAACGAGTGAGGGGCGCCCATGCAGCGAATCTACGAGCCGGAAAACCTGTTGGAAGGCGAAATGCTCAAGGGCATGCTCGCCAGCGAAGGAATCGAGGCGCATCTGGTGGGCCGGGATTTGCTCGGCGGCGCGGGCGAGTTGCCGATTTTCGGGTTGCTGGGGCTGTCGGTCGATAACGATCAGGCCCAATACGCCCTCGAACTGATCACCGCGTACAATGCCGCGCTGCCGTTGCCCGGCGACGAACCGGAGAGCTTCCCCGGTACGCTGGTCTGTTAGGCTGGCGTTCGTTTTATTTTTTGAGTCGTGTTGCCCCATGTGTGGACGTTATGCCCTGTTTCGCTGGAACCGCGACTTCGCGGCCCTGCCAGGTTTTCCTGCCGATCAACTGGCGCAGTGGAACATTTCCCCCAACGATTCGGTGTTGATGCTGCGTGCCGGTGAAGCCGGCGAGCGCACGCTGGCCCGCGCCCGCTGGGGGCTGACGCCGCCGTGGCTGACGGACTTGTCACGCACGCCGGCGCATGCCCGCGCCGAAACCGTGGCCGAGCAACCGATGTTTCGCGAGGCGCTGCGTTTGCGTCGCTGCCTGCTGCCGGCCAACGGCTTTTATGAATGGCGCGGCACCCAGCGCAAGCGCCCGTACTGGCTGACGCCGGGCGAGGGGGCGTCGCTGTTTTTTGCGGCGATCTGGGAAGCGTACCCGGTGCAGGAGCAGGTGTGGTTGAGCACGGCGGTGATCACGCAATCAGCGGCCAGTCAGCGTCGACCGTTGATTCTGGATGAAGCGGGGCAGGCGGCGTGGCTTGATCCCGCGACGCCGCTGCATGCCTTGCAAGCCTTGCTCGCCAGTGAACCGGCCGCGTTGCGCGAGCGGGTGTTGGCGAACATGGTCAATGATCCGAAACTCAATGGGCCGGAGTGTCTGACGCCGGGTTAGGCCGCGTAGATCAAGAGCCCCTCACCCTAGCCCTCTCCCGGAGGGAGAGGGGATCCACCGAGGTGTTTTGCGTTATACATCGACCTGAAAAAACCAGGCGATTATGGATTCAAAGCAGAGCGTTCAAGTCATCTTATTTCTGAAGCATTCCCCAATCAGTCCCCTCTCCCTCTGGGAGAGGGTTAGGGTGAGGGGCTTTTGCTCTGACGGGATATGTCTGAAAGTCGCTGCAACACGTCCGTTGTATCTGGCGTCAATACAATTACCCACCTACGATACGCGACAGGTTTTCAGGGAGCTTTTGAATGAACAAGACATTGGTTGTAAGTGCGCTGAGTGCAGCGCTGTTGCTGGCCGGTTGTCAGTCGGTCAACACCACCAGCGGCGGCGCCGTGGGTGTGGAGCGCAAGCAATACATGTTCAGCATGCTGTCCTCGCAAGAAGTCGATCAGATGTATGCCCAGTCCTATCAGAAGACCGTGGGCGAGGCGTCGACCCAGGGTGTGCTGGACAAAACCAGCAACGACGCCAAGCGGGTTCAGGCCATTTCCAGCCGTCTGATCGCCCAGGCACCGAATTTCCGTCCTGATTCGGCGCAGTGGAAGTGGGAAGTCAATCTGATCAAGAGCGACGAGCTCAACGCCAACTGCGGTCCCGGCGGCAAGATCATTTTCTACACCGGGCTGATCGACAAACTGAAACTCACCGACGATGAAATCGCCGCAATCATCGGCCATGAAATTGCCCACGCGCTGCGCGAGCATGGTCGTGAAGCGATGTCCAAGGCCTATGGCATTGAAATGGCCAAACAGGGCGCGGGCGCATTGCTCGGTCTTGGCCAGGACAGCCTGGCGCTGGCCGACACCGTGGCCAACTACGGCATGACGCTGCCCAACAGTCGCGCCAACGAAAACGAGGCCGACCTGATCGGCCTGGAGCTGGCTGCTCGCGCCGGCTTCAACCCGAACGCCGCGATCACCCTATGGAACAAGATGAGCAAGGCGTCGGAAGGTTCGCCGCCAGAGTTCATGAGCACACACCCGGCGTCGACCAGTCGGATCGCTTCGTTGCAGGCGGCGATTCCGAAGGTGATGCCGCTCTACGAAAAAGCTCCGAAGTCCTGATCATCTTTCCGCGAGGCTGATGGCCCCTTCGCGAGCAAGCTCGCTCCCACAGGTTGGGTGGTGTCCACATAATCTGTGAGCGCCGCAAACCCCTGTGGGAGCGAGCTTGCTCGCGACGAACGATGACTCGGTCTATCGGCTTACGCCGTCAAATCCAGCCACTGCTCTGCATCGCCTTGTACACCGCCACGAGCGCCAGAATCAGGAATGCCGAGGCTGCCAGGCGTCGGATCAAGGTCAGCGGCAGTTTGTCCGCGGCAAAATTACCCGCCAGTACAACCGGCACGTTGGCAATCAGCATGCCCAACGTGGTGCCGATAATCACCAGCCACAACTCCGGATATTGCGCGGCGAGCATCACCGTCGCGACCTGGGTTTTGTCGCCCATCTCGGCGAGGAAGAACGCGATAAGCGTGGTCAGGAACGGCCCGAACTTGCGCGCGGTGCTGGCTTCATCGTCATCCATTTTGTCCGGGACCAATGTCCACAGCGCAGTGGCAGCGAAGCTTGCGGCGAGAATCCAGTGCAACACGGAGTCGGAGAAGAAGCTGCCAAACCAGGCGCCTACCGCACCGGCTGCTGCGTGGTTGGCCAGGGTCGCAGCGACGATGCCGGCAATGATCGGCCAGGGTTTGCGAAAGCGAGCGGCCAGAATCAGCGCGAGCAGTTGCGTCTTGTCGCCGATTTCGGCCAAGGCAACGATGGCGGTGGGAACGAGTAACGAGTCCAGCATCAGGATTTTCCTAAGGGGCGGGTCGACACGGCTATGACACGTACAGCCTTCCCGCCCCGGGTAAGGTGTGCGTGTCATAGGTCTTGTCAAACCCTGCAATCCGTCTGATGCGGACGCTTGGGTCGCATACGCCATGATCTGAGGATCAAGTATGTTGACGTATGCCGGACGAGCTTGGTGCTCGTGGGAGACTACTCCCCTAGGACGGAGCGGATTCTGCCTTCGCAAATCCGATAGAGCAAGAACAAATTTTCAGCCGCGCTTAGCCCGGTAAATCCGGAAACCGTTCCCCTCGGCCTTGATCGCACAGACCCCAAGGTGCTCTTCAATCAGCGGTTGATACTTCAGGAAGCTATTCGCAACCAGGCGAAGTTCGCCACCGTTTTTCAGATGTTTGGCCGCTTTTCGCAGCAAGTTCTCGGTGGCGAAATAATCGGTATGGACGCCGACATGGAACGGCGGATTGCTCAGAATCGCACTCAGACCCATCGGTGCAGCATCGATACCGTCACCGGTCAGTACTTCAGCCTCGAGGCCGTTGGCGGCAAGGGTCAGACGACTGCTGGCGGCGGCAAAAGCATCGACGTCGAGCAAAGTGACCTGGTTGTGCGGGTAGCGACGTTTTACCGCAGCCCCCAACACGCCAGCGCCACAGCCAAAATCCAGCAGGTGGCCGCTCGGCAGTTTGTCCAGATGCTCCAGCAACAGCGCGCTGCCGCGATCCAGTCGACCATGGCTGAACACGCCCGGCAGGCTGATGACTTTCAGCGGACCTTCGGCCAGCGGCAATTCATAGGTTTGTGCCAGGCTTTCCAGCGACTTCACTTCAGGGGCATTGGCGACCGTGACTTGCCAGAGCTGGCAGTGCCGCGCGCTGTCGAGCTTGCGCGGCTTGCCGAACGGGTTGAGCTGCTTGGAAGCGCCTTCGATGCCGCTGCGTTTCTCCCCGACCAGAAAAACTTCCCGCCCGGCCAGGCGCGCGGCCACGGCATTAAGGATGTAATCGGTCAGATCCTTGGACTTGGGCAGGAACACCACGGCGCTGTCGAACTCGCGCTCGGGGATGCTCACGCCGAAATGGCTACGCCCTTCGAAGCGCGCCTCCAGGGCGTTTTGATCACCGGCATGCCAGCACCAGCCAAAGGCGTTGGGCAGGCGACCGAGCAAATCGTCGGCAGGCAAACCGGCCAACAACAGCGAACCCTGAAATAACTCGGGCTGACGAAGCAGTACTTCACTGCGCGGATCCATATCTGCTCCTCAAAAAAAAGTGCCGCAGTTTATCAACTGACGACCCGCAGCGCCTTACCGCTGAAGAACGCTTCGGCGTTTTCGGTCAATTGACCGACGATGCGCTGCCGGGCCTCACGGCTACCCCAGGCGTTGTGCGGCGTGACGATCAGACGCGGAATGTCGGCGGCCAGCAGCGGATTGCCCTGAGTGGGCGGCTCGACACTCAGCACGTCAGTGGCGGCGCCGCCCAGATGACCGGCGCGTAAGGCATCGGCCAGCGCTTGTTCATCGATCAGCCCGCCGCGGGCGGTGTTCACCACGAACGCGCGGGGTTTCATCGAAGCCAGTTCGCGAGCGCCGATGAAGTGGCGAGTGTGTTCGTTGAGCGGGCAGTGCAACGTCAGGGCGTCGATCTGCGGGAGCAATTCATCCAGCGGCAAACGATCCGCCCGGGCAGGGCGACCTGGAATCTGCCCGAGCAATACGCGCATGCCGAAGGCTTCGGCCAGTCGCGCAACGGCGCCGCCGAGTTCGCCATGACCGAGCAAGCCGAGGGTTTTGCCTTGCAGTTCGACAATCGGGTAGTCGAGCAGGCAGAACTGTTTCGCCTGCTCCCAGCGCCCTTCACCGACGGCTTTTTGATAATCGGCCAGGCGGGTGGCGAGGTTGAGCAACAGCATGATGGTGTGTTGCGCCACCGATGGCGTGCCGTAACCCTGACAGTTGCACACCGTAATGCCGTGGGCGCGAGCGGCCACCAGATCGACGTTGTTGGTGCCAGTGGCGCTGATCAGGATCAGTTTCAGGTCAGGGTTAGCGGCCATGGCGGCGGCGTCGATCAGGATCTTGTTGCTGATCGCCACGCTGGCACCTTGCAGGCGTTGGGCAACCTGTTCAGGCAAGGTCTGAGCGAACAATTGCAAGTCGCTGAAGCAGGCGCGCAACGGGCTGAGGTCGAGATCGCCAAGATCCAGTGAAGGATGATCAAGGAATACGGCGCGGCGCGGGTTCGTCATCAACTGTACCTTTTGTGCTGTGAACGGAAGGCGTAATCTGCCGAGCCTACCAGATGAAACAATTGGTTACTCAGCGCCAGAGGTACTCGAAAAATCTGTGGGAGCGAGCTTGCTCGCGAAGAGGGCGTATCAGGCGAGCAGTGGTCGTCTGACACACGGCCTTCGCGAGCAAGCTCGCTCCCACAGGGGAAAGTATCCGCGCTCTGAGTCCGATTTGACTGATCAACTCCAGAGGAGCCCCCATGTACTGGACCGAGTTCTTGACCGTTGCACTGATCCACCTGCTGGCCGTCGCCAGCCCCGGCCCGGACTTTGCCGTGGTGGTGCGCGAGAGCGTCACCCATGGAAGACGCGCCGGTACCTGGACGGCGCTGGGTGTGGGCACGGCGATTTTCCTGCATGTGGGCTATTCGCTGCTGGGCATCGGTTTGATCGTGTCGCAGTCGATTGTGCTGTTCAACGCGCTGAAATGGGCCGCTGCAGCTTACTTGCTGTACATCGGCTTCAAGGCTTTGCGTGCGCAACCGGCAAAAGCCGTCAGTGATGACCTGCACAAGGAAGCGGGCGAGCGCACCGCCCGTGGTGCGTTCACCTCGGGCTTCGTCACCAACGGCCTGAATCCGAAAGCCACACTGTTCTTCCTGTCGTTGTTCACCGTGGTGATCAACCCGCACACGCCCCTGGCGATGCAGGCCGGCTACGGCGTTTACCTCGCCTTCGCGACCGCTTTCTGGTTCTGCCTGGTGGCGATGTTGTTCAGCCAGCAACGCGTACGGGCCGGTTTCGCCCGCATGGGCCACTGGTTCGACCGCACCATGGGCGCGGTGCTGATCGCCCTCGGTGTGAAAATCGCGTTCACCGAAATGCATTGATCGATGAGAAACCGGCAAATGCTGGCGCAAAGCTAGCATTTGTACGGCTCTGCAAATCATTCCTTTGGCTGATTTGGCTGGCGTATAAGGGTTTTAGAGTACAAATCTCTACGCCAACACCGAGCCGTCAGAAAAGGGATTCTTATGTTGCAGACTCGCGTCATTCCCCCAGCCGATGGGGCCTACCAGTATCCATTACTGATCAAGCGGCTGCTGATGTCCGGTGCCCGTTACGAGAAAACCCGCGAGATCATCTACCGTGACCAGTTGCGGTACAGCTACCCGACCCTGATCGAACGCGTGGCGCGGCTGGCCAACGTGTTGACGGCTGCCGGCGTCAAGGCCGGTGACACCGTGGCGGTGATGGACTGGGACAGTCACCGTTACCTGGAATGCATGTTTGCCGTTCCGATGATCGGCGCGGTGATCCACACCATCAACGTGCGCCTGTCGCCGGAGCAGATCCTCTACACCATGAACCACGCCGAGGACCGCTTTGTGCTGGTCAACAGCGAGTTCGTCGCGCTGTACCAGGCGATTGCGCCGCAACTGACCACGGTCGAGAACACCCTGCTGCTGACCGATCTGCCGGAAAAAACCGCCGAGCTGCCGAATCTGGTGGGCGAGTACGAGCAACTGCTGGCCGCCGCCAGCCCGCAGTACGACTTTGAGGACTTCGACGAAAACTCGGTCGCCACCACGTTCTATACAACCGGCACCACCGGCAACCCGAAAGGTGTGTACTTCACCCATCGGCAACTGGTGCTGCACACCATGGGCGTGTCGACGATCATGGGCTCCATCGACAGCGTGCGCCTGCTCGGCACCAACGACGTCTATATGCCAATCACGCCGATGTTCCATGTCCATGCGTGGGGCCTGCCCTACGTGGCGACCATGCTCGGGCTCAAACAGGTTTATCCGGGGCGCTACGATCCGGAGTTTCTGGTGGAGCTGTGGCGCAAGGAGAAGGTCACGTTCTCCCATTGCGTGCCGACCATTCTGCAAATGCTGCTCAACGCCAAAGGTGCGCAGAACACCGATTTCGGCGGCTGGAAAATCGTCATTGGCGGCAGCGCACTCAACCGTACCTTGTACGAAACCGCCAAGGCTCGCGGCATTCAACTGACCGCCGCCTATGGCATGTCCGAGACCGGACCATTGGTATCGTGCGCGCACCTCAACGACGAGCTGATGGCCGGCACCGAGGACGAACGCACCACTTATCGAATCAAGGCCGGTGTGCCGGGCCCGCTGGTGGAAGCCGCGATTGTCGATGCCGAAGGCAACTTCCTCCCGGCCGATGGCGAAACCCAGGGTGAACTGGTGCTGCGTGCGCCGTGGCTGACCGAAGGGTATTTCAACGAACCGCAAAAAGGCGCCGAACTGTGGGCCGGCGGCTGGCTGCATACCGGCGACGTCGCGACGCTCGACAGCATGGGCGTGATCGACATTCGTGACCGGATCAAGGACGTGATCAAGACCGGTGGCGAATGGATTTCCTCACTGGACCTCGAAGACCTGATCAGCCGTCACGTCGCGGTACGCGAAGTAGCAGTGGTGGGCATCGCCGATCCGCAGTGGGGCGAGCGCCCGTTTGCCCTGCTGGTGATCCGTGAAGGGCATGAAATCGGGGCACGAGAGCTCAAGGAGCACCTCAAGCCATTTGTGGAGTTGGGGCATCTGAGCAAGTGGGCGATTCCGAGTCAGATCGCGCTTGTTACGGAAATTCCCAAGACCAGCGTCGGCAAGCTCGACAAGAAGCGCATCCGTCTCGACATCACTGAATGGCAGGCCAATAACAGTACCTTCCTCTCGACCCTTTAAGTGCCTGCTGGCGCGCCGAAAACGGCGCGCCAGACCCGCCAAGCAAGCGCTTGCCTTGTGAAATCGAAAATTTCAGCCATCCTTGCCATGCCGACACGTGTTGGCCTGGCGAAAGGACTGTTCCAGAGTGGTCGGCAGCTGCAAATCACACTTTAGAGGGATCAAGCTCTACAACCTGCTGGCTATAGTCCACTTAAGGATTTTTAAGAACGTGGCACACGCACAAGACGGGGCGATGCATCTTTGGAGTGACGTCGGACAGCCTTTGGCATCCGGTCCTCCAGACGTTTTTAAAAGTACTCACTGCCATAACAATAATGCACATGGAGTAGCGTCGATGACCTCAGTAAACCAGTTCTGGCGCCGGGCGAAACTGCCTCTGGCGGTCAGTCTTGCTTCTTCGCTCGCCGGGCCTGCATTCGGCGTCAGTTTCAACGTTGGTGAAATCGAAGGTCAGTTCGATTCATCCCTGTCGATCGGCGCAAGTTGGTCTACCCAGAGCCCGAACAAGAACCTCATCGGCGTCAACAATGGTGGTCACGGTCTGTCGCAGACTTCTGACGATGGCCACGCCAACTTCAAGAGCGGCGAAACCTTTTCGAAGATCTTCAAGGGCATCCATGACCTTGAATTGAAATACGGCGACACCGGCGTGTTCGTCCGTGGCAAATACTGGTACGACTTCGAACTCAAGGACGAAAGCCGTCAGTTCAAGGACATCAGCGACAGCAATCGCAAGGAAGGCGCCAAGTCTTCCGGCGGGCAGATCCTCGACGCCTTCGTCTACCACAACTACGCCATCGCCGATCAGCCGGGCTCGGTGCGTCTGGGCAAGCAGGTAGTGAGCTGGGGTGAAAGTACCTTCATCGGTGGCGGTATCAACTCGATCAACCCGATCGACGTGTCTGCATTCCGCCGCCCAGGTGCCGAGATCAAGGAAGGCCTGATCCCGGTCAACATGTTCTACGTGTCTCAGAGCCTGACCGACAACCTGTCGGCCGAAGCCTTCTACCAGCTCGAATGGGACCAGACCGTCGTCGATAACTGCGGCACCTTCTTCTCGCAGCCAGACATCATCGCCGACGGTTGCGAAAACAACCTGCGCGTGTTGAACAAGCGCTCGACCATTCCAGCGATCGCCCTGGGGCCATTGGCTGCCAACGGCGTCGACGTCAACAATGAAGGCGTGCTGGTCCGTCGTGGCCCGGATCGTGATGCTCGCGACAGCGGCCAGTGGGGCGCGTCTCTGAAATACATGTTCGAACCGCTCGATACCGAGTTCGGTGCGTACTTCATGAACTACCACAGCCGTGCGCCGATCTTCAGCGCTACCGGTGCACCGCAGTCGATCTACAACACTGCCGCCGGTCTGCCCGGGCCGTTCGCTGCTCTCGCACCGTTGCTGGTGGCGGGCAACTCGAACTACTTCGTCGAATACCCGGAAGATATCCGTCTGTACGGGCTGAGCTTCTCCACCACCCTGCCTACCGGTACGGCGTGGAGCGGTGAAATCAGCTACCGGCCGAATGCTCCGGTGCAACTGAACTCCACCGACATCCTCTTCGCCGGTGTACGCCCGCTGGGCGGCGCACTGACCAACGCTTCGCTGCTCACTGGCGTTCCTGGCCAGGACCTGCATGGCTATGAGCGCAAGGAAGTCACTCAACTGCAGACGACCTTCACGCACTTCTTCGATCAGGTCATGGGCGCCAGCCGTATGACACTGGTGGGTGAAATCGGCGCGACCTACGTCGGCGGGCTGGAAAGCCGTTCCGACAAGCGTTATGGCCGGGATCCGGTTTTTGGTCCGGGTGAGTTGCCGGCCACTGGCGGTATCAATACCTGCGCCAACATTCTCAACGCCAGCACTATCAATGGCGCAGGGCCGGGTTCACCGCAGAACAACCGCAGCCGCAATTGCGACAACGACGGCTTCACCACTTCGATGTCGTGGGGCTACCGCGGTCGGGCCATCTGGGATTACAACGACGTCTTCGCCGGTGTGAACCTCAAGCCGAACGTAGCCTGGTCCCATGACGTCAGCGGCTACTCGCCTGGCCCTGGCGGTAACTTCGAGGAAGGTCGCAAAGCGGTCAGTCTGGGCGTCGATGCCGAGTACCAGAACACCTACACCGCGAGCCTGGCCTACACCAACTTCTTCGACGGCAAGTACACCACCGTGGATGACCGCGACTTCGTTGCGCTCAGCTTCGGCGTGAACTTCTAAGCACTGCATTTCAGGACGAACGAATTTATGAAAATAACAAAAAGTCTGTTCCACGCCGGTGTTCTGGGGCTGTCGCTGCTGGCGACCGGCGTCATGGCCGCAGTGCCTGCTGGCGAAGCGGACAAGCTGGGCAAGAGCCTGACCCCGATGGGCGCAGAAATGGCGGGTAACGCCGATGGCTCGATCCCGGCCTGGAAGCCGTTGCCGAAGAATGCCGGTACGGTCGATGCGCGTGGTTTCCTGTCCAACCCTTACGCCAGTGAGCAACCGTTGTTCACCATCACCGCCAAGGATGTCGACAAGTACAAGGACAAACTTGCGCCGGGCCAGTACGCGATGTTCAAGCGCTACCCGGAAACCTTCAAGATGCCGGTCTATCCATCGCATCGCGGCGCTACCGTGCCGGATGAGGTGTTCGCCTCCATCAAGAAAAACGCCACTACCACCACGCTGGTGTCGGGCGGCAACGGTCTGGAAAACTTCGAAACGGCTGTGCCGTTCCCGATTCCGAAAACCGGCGTCGAAGTCATCTGGAACCACATCACCCGCTATCGTGGCGGCAGCGTGACGCGTCTGGTGACCCAGGCCACGCCGCAACCGAACGGCTCGTACAGCCTGGTTTATTTCCAGGATCAGTTCGTGTTCCGCGACAAGATGAAAGACTACGATCCGGCGAACCCGGGCAACATCCTGTTCTACTTCAAGCAGAAAGTGACCGCGCCGGCACGTCTGGCCGGTGGTGTGCTGCTGGTGCACGAAACCCTCGACCAGGTTAAAGAGCCACGTTCGGCGTGGGTCTACAACGCCGGTCAGCGCCGTGTGCGCCGCGCACCGCAAGTGTCCTATGACGGCCCGGGTACTGCGGCAGACGGTCTGCGGACTTCCGACAACCTGGACATGTTCAACGGCGCGCCGGATCGCTACGACTGGAAGCTCGAAGGCAAGAAAGAGATGTACATCGCCTCCGACAGCTACAAGCTCGACGATCCGAAACTGAAATACGCCGACATCATCAAGGCCGGCCACATCAACCAGGATCTGGCGCGTTACGAGCTGCGCCGCGTCTGGCACGTGGTTGCGACCCTGAAGGAAGGTCAGCGCCACATCTACGCCAAGCGTGACTTCTACATCGACGAGGACACCTGGCAAGCAGCGGTCATCGACCATTACGACGGTCGTGGTCAGCTGTGGCGTGTGGCCGAGGCGCATGCCGAGAACTACTACGACAAACAAGTGCCGTGGTATGCCCTGGAAACCCTCTACGACCTGCAGTCCGGCCGCTACCTGGCGCTGGGCATGAAGAACGAAGAGAAGAGCGCGTATGACTTCGGCTTCACCGCGACCACCAGCGACTTCACCCCGGCCGCTCTGCGTCAGGAAGGTGTTCGTTAAACCGCTGTAAACCCGAGGCCGCATCCTCGTGAAAACGCCCCGACTGGTTCGGGGCGTTTTTTTTTGCTGATCATTTTTGCAGCGCTTTGTGTAGGAGCTGCCGAAGGCTGCGATCTTTTGATCCTGCTGTTGATTCTGAAACTCCAACGTCAAAAGATCGTAGCCTTTGGCAGCTCCTACAGGATTTGGCGTGCAGGTCCTTGTAGCCTTTTTGTAGCCATTTGTAGCAACTACCTTCATTACCGGTTCGTTTAAGGCTAGTCTGCGGACATCTGCAACGCCGCCAACAGCAATTCGAACAAGAGCCGGCCATGACTGATCTGTCCCCACTTCCGGGTCCCGCAAGCGTTGCCGTCGCGGTACTGGACGGGCGTTTTTTTCGCCCGCCGCTGCCTGACGGACACGTCTTGCGACCACGCCTTTGCCAGCGCCTGCAAGCAGGACTCGGTGGACGGCTGTTGCTGGTCAGCGCCCCCGCAGGCTTCGGCAAGAGTTCGCTGGCCGTGGAGTTTTGCCAGAGTCTACCGGCGCATTGGCAAAGTCTCTGGCTGGGTCTAAGCCCACGGGACAGCGATCCCGGTCGTTTTCTCGAGCGCTTGCTCGAAGGCCTGCAGGACTATTTCCCCCAACTGGGCAGCCGCGCGCTCGGCCTGCTGAAGATGCGTCAACGCCACCAGCCGTTTGCCTTTGAAGAATGGCTCGACGGGCTGCTCGACGAACTGACACAGCACCTTGATCCGGCGACACCCTTGTTGCTGGTGCTCGACGATTATCATCTCGCCCAAGGCCCGGTGCTCGACCGTTGCCTGCAGTTTTTCCTCAACCACTTGCCCGAGGGTTTGCTGGTGATGGTCACCAGTCGGCAGCGCCCTGACTGGCACCTGGCGCGCTTGCGACTGTCGCGGCAATTGCTGGAACTGCACGAGCAGGATTTACGCCTGACCCACGACGAAGCCCTGACATTGCTCGATCGCCACAGCACTTCTCTGCGCGGCGAAGCGCTGGAAAACCTCATCCAGCGCAGCGAAGGCTGGGTCGCCGGGCTGCGTTTCTGGCTGCTGGCAGCCTCCGAAGCCGGCAGTGAAGCGGCATTGCCGCAAGCGCTGAACGGCGGGGAAGGGCTGATCCGCGACTATCTGCTTGAAGAAGTCATCGATTGCCTGCCCATCGAAGTGCAATCATTTCTCTACGACACCGCACCGCAGGAGCGCTTTTGCAGCGAGCTGTGCGATGCCGTCCGCGAAGCCCATGACAGTGCCGAGATCCTGCGTTTCCTGCAGGCGCATCAGGTATTCCTGGTGCCGCTGGATGAGCATGGTCACTGGTATCGCTATCACCACTTGTTTTCCGACCTGTTGCGCAGTCGCCCGGTTGCTCAGGCCTTGGTGCCCACCGGAACGCTGCATTTGCGCGCCTGTCGCTGGTTCAACGCTCAGGGTTTGCTCGACGAAGCGGTGGAGCAGGCATTACGTGCCGGCCATCTGGATGTGGCGGCGAATCTGGTGCAGAACCTGTCGGAGGAGCAACTGCTGGCCGAGCAGAATGTCGGCATGCTGTTGCGCTGGAAGATGGACTTGCCCGACAGCTTGCTGATCAGCACGCCGCGCTTGATCGTGCTGTACAGCTGGGCGCTGGGGCTGGCGTGTCAGCTCGACGCGGCTGAAGAATTGTCCAGCCATCTGAGCCGCTTCCTGCCGGCGCCGTCCGCTACGGCGCAAAAGTCGATGCTGGCGCAATGGCTGGCGTTGAGGGGGATCATCGCGCGCGGACGCGGGCATCGCGAGTTGACGCTCAAGTACTGCAGCGAAGCGCTCGAAAGTCTGCCGGCCAAGCGCTACGGCCAGCGGTTGATGTGCTTGTCGACGTTATCCAACCTGGCGATTGCCGACGGTGATCTGTGGCGCGCGCGGGGATTGAACCGTGAGTCCCTTGAGTTGGCGCAACGCGTCGGTAACCCGTTATTTGAAGCACTGGCGCATTACGATCGCGCCCGCGTTTTGCAGGCTCGCGGTGAAATTCTGCGCTCGCTCGATGAAGTCCATCAGGGTCTGGAACGGTTGCGCGGGCTTTCCCCGCAACGCCTCTATGCCGTGCGCGCGCGACTGACGCTGTACGAAGGTTTTCTGTTGGCGATGCGCTTGCAGCCGCAGCTCGCACGCGTGCGGTTATTGGCCGGGCTCAGTGAAGCGCGGGCCTGTCGTGATATCAGCGTGTTGATCGGTCACTGCGTGATCGCGCGTCTGGATGGCGCCAGCGGTGAGTTCGCCAAAGCCTTCGCCGAACTCGCCGAAGCCGAGCGGCTGATGCACATCTGGGACGTGCCGCCGATTTACTATCTGGCGATGATCACCCTGGTCAAATGTGAACTGTGGCTGGCGCAGGGCCGCACCGATCTGGCCGAAGCCTGGCTCGCGCGGCTGGGACAGACCTATACGGGCGAACGTGCGGCGGCGCCTCCGGAATTTCATCCACAACTGCCTTTGCATGTCGAACTGCAACAGGCACTGCTCGATGTGATTCAAGGGCAACCGATGCTCGCCGAAGGGCGCTTGAACGTATTGCACGAAAACGGCCAGCAAACCGGGCGTCAGTTGCTCAGCGTGATGGCGTTGACGCAGAAGGTGGCGTTGCTGTTGGCGAGCGGGCGCGAAGCGGAGGCGCGCAAAGCGCTGAGTCAGGCGCTGGAGGCAGCGGCGGGGGGCGTGCTGCAGCCGTTCGAGGCTTTGGTCAAAGCACACGTGGACTGGTTGCGCGGACAATTGCTGACGTCGCCAACGTTGGCAGGACAGCAACTGCTGCAACACTTTCCGCCAGCGACATCGCGTCCGGCGGTGGAATCGAGCACGACCGAACAGCTCAGCAGTCGTGAACTGGCGGTACTGCGGCTGATCGCGCAAGGTTGTTCGAACCAGGAAATCAGCGAGCAGTTGTTCATTTCGCTGCACACGGTGAAAACCCATGCCAGCCACATCAACAGCAAGTTGGGGGTTGAGCGGCGGACGCAGGCAGTGGCGCGGGCGAAGGAGTTGGGGGTTTTGAGCTAGCCGCGACAAACGGCGGTCGATAAAAAACGCCCCGATTGATCGGGGCGTTTTTTTTGAAGGTGACCCGGTCGATTTTGTCGGCCGGGTCGTGCAGAAGAAGGTCAGGCCATCAGATCGTTGGCACTGAAGGAGTTCACCCCCAACAACTGGATTTCGAAGTCCGCACCGGCGTTGCCGCTGACGTTGCCCGACAAAATGTGGTCAACGAAACGCAATTGACCCGCACCCGTGAAGGTGTCCGCACCAATGAAGGAGAACGTGTTGACGCCATTTTGCAGCAGGTTGGCATCAAGCATTCTGAAATCGATCTTGTCACCCTCAAGGCTACTGAAGTCGTTGATGACGTCCCTCGAACTGCCAAGCCCCATATGCTCCAAGTGGATGAAGGCAAACTGGTCGCTGCCAGTCCCACCGATCAGCGTGTCCTTGCCGGGTCCGCCGACCAATCTATCGGCCCCAGCCCCCCCATCTAGCAAATCGTCGCCGATGCCACCGTCCATTATGTTGTCGTCGGCATTACCGATCAGCTTGTTGTCAAAAAAATTGCCCCATAGTGTGAAAGCACCTGTGCCATTGATTTTCAGGTTTTCCACGTATTTTAGATAAGGCGTATCCAGGTTTATAAAACTGCTCTGATTTTCAGTAGAAAAATCGATAACCACCCAATCCTGCCCACTGTCAGCCGCCTCTTTGACCCGCGACAATTCGATGGATTGATCAAGAATGTAGGTGTCATCGCCGCTACCACCGATCATGGTATCCATCCCGGCACCACCGTTAAGGATATCGTTGCCATCCCCACCATTGAGGGTGTTGTTGCCGTCATTACCAGTCAGCACGTTGTTCTTCTCGTTACCGGTACCGTTTAGGTCGGCGATACCGACAAGTGTCAGGTTTTCGAGGTCGGAGCCAAGGGTGTAGTTGACGGAAGACATGACCTGGTCGACATCGTTCGCCTCGCCCCCCATGTCCATGACGAAGTCAAAGTCGTCATCGACGTAGTAGGTGTCTGAGCCAGCGCCGCCCATCAGCAGGTCGCTACCCGAGCCGCCGTCGAGGATGTCGTCACCGGCCCCTCCTTGGAGCGTATTGTTTTCACTGTTGCCAGTCAGCATGTTGTTCAGATCGTTGCCGGTGCCTCTAACTGCACTGCCGGTGAGCACAAGGTTTTCCAGATTGGCCCCAAGGATCCAGTTGATCGATGAACGCACAGTGTCGATTTCACTCCGCAAGGTGCTTTTTTCAACGATCGTGTCGCCGACGTTATCGACAATGTAAGTGTCATTGCCCAAACCACCGATCAGCGTATCGGTGCCCAGGTCACCATCGAGAACGTTGTTGCCGGAATTGCCGGTAATAACGTTGTTATAGCCGTTGCCCGTGCCATTCAGGTCGGCGTTGCCGGCGAGTGTGAGGTTTTCGAGGTTGACGCCAAGGGCGTAATCGATCGTCGCGATGACTTCGTCGATAGCCGTTGGCGACGCATCAGTCTCGATCACCTGATCGCCAGTGTTATTGACGTGGTAACGGTCGGCGCCGTCGCCACCGATCATGATGTCGTTGCCCAAACCACCGATCAGAGTGTCGTCACCGGCACCACCGTAGAGCGTGCTGTTGCCGTTGTTACCGTGCAACTCGTTGTTCAGTTCGTTACCGGTGCCGACGAGGTTGTCATGGCCGGTAAGGACGAGATTCTCGAAGTTGGCGCCCAGAGTCCAGTTGATCGACGACCATACAGAGTCGATTTCGCTGGCCAGGTTGCTGGTCTCGCTTACGGAGTCGCCGGCGTTGTCGACTACGTAGGTATCGTTGCCCAGCCCACCGATCATCTCGTCAGCCCCGAGGCCGCCGTCGAGGACGTTGTTGCCAGCGTTACCGGTCATGCGGTTGCTGACGGCGTTGCCGGTGCCTTTGAGATCGGCGTTGCCGATGAGGATCAGGTTTTCGACGTTGCTGCCCAGCGTGTAATCAATGGATGAGAACACTCGATCAAGGGCAGTCAACGAGGCGTCAGTTTCAATCACCACATCGCCGGCGTTGTCGACGTAGTAGGTATCGATGCCGTCGCCGCCAGTCATGACGTCAGCGCCGGTGCCGCCATCCAGAGTGTTGGCGCCGGCGTTGCCGGTGAGGGTGTTGTTCAGTGCGTTACCGGTGCCGTTGACTGCATTGCCAGTCAGTACCAGATTTTCCAGGTTGGCACCCAGCGTCCAGTCGACCGAGGAACGCACCGTGTCGATCTCGTTCGCCAGCGTGCTGGTTTCACTGACGCTGTCGCCGATCTTGTCGACGATGTAAGTGTCGTTGCCCAAGCCACCGGCCATGCTGTCGGCACCGAGGCCACCATCAAGGATGTTATTGCCGCTGTTGCCGGTCAGCATGTTGTTAAGGCTGTTGCCGGTGGCGTTCAAGTTGTCGGTGCCGGCCAGGTAAAGGTTTTCGAGGTTGGCGCCCAAGGCCCAGGTGACCGACGACCAAACGGTGTCGATCTCGTAGTAAGCCGTACTGGTTTCGCTGATGGTATCGCCGACGTTGTCGACGATGTAGGTGTCATAACCCAGGCCGCCGATCATCAGGTCGGCACCGAGACCGCCGTCGAGAACGTTGTTGCCATCGTTACCGGTCATGCGGTTGCTGGCGGCGTTACCGGTGCCTCTGAGGTCGGCATTGCCGATCAGGATCAGGGTTTCGACATTGGCGCCCAAGGCGTAGTTGATCGACGAGAACACCCGATCAAGGGCAGTCGGCGAAGCGTCAGTTTCAATCACCACATCGCCGACGTTATCGACGTAATAGGTGTCGAGGCCGTCGCCGCCAGTCATGACGTCAGCACCGGTGCCGCCATCCAGAGTGTTGGCGCCGGCGTTGCCGGTGAGAGTGTTGTTCAGTGCGTTACCGGTGCCGTTGACTGCATTGCCAATCAGGACCAGGTTTTCCAGGTTGGCACCCAGAGTCCAGTCGACCGAGGAACGCACCGTGTCGATCTCGTTCGCCAGCGTGCTGGTTTCATTGACGCTGTCGCCGATGTTGTCGACGATGTAAGTGTCGTTGCCCAAGCCGCCGGCCATGCTGTCGGCACCGAGGCCGCCATCAAGGATGTTATTGCCGCTGTTGCCGGTCAGCATGTTGTTAAGGCTGTTGCCGGTGGCGTTCAGGTTGTCGGTGCCGGCGAGAAAGAGGTATTCCAGGTTGGCGCCCAAGGCCCAGGTGACCGACGACCAAACGGTGTCGATCTCGTAGTAAGCCGTACTGGTTTCGCTGATGGTATCGCCGACGTTGTCGACGATGTAGGTGTCATAGCCGGTGCCACCGACCAGTCTGTCGGCGCCGATTCCGCCGTTGAGGGTGTCGTTGCCGGCACCGCCGTCGAGAATGTTGTTGCCACTGTTGCCGGTCAGCGTGTTGTCCAGGCTGTTGCCGGTGGCGTTCAGGTTGTCGGTGCCGGCGAGAAAGAGGTATTCCAGGTTGGCGCCCAAGGTCCAGGTTACCGACGACCAAACGGTGTCGATCTCGTAGGAAGCCGTGCTGGTTTCGCTGATGGTATCGGCGACGTTGTCGACGATGTAGGTGTCATAACCCAGGCCGCCGATCATCAGGTCGGCACCGAGACCGCCGTCGAGAACGTTGTTGCCATCGTTACCGGTCATGCGGTTGCTGGCGGCGTTACCGGTGCCTTTAAGATCAGCGTTGCCGATCAGGATCAGGTTTTCGACATTGGCGCCCAAGGCGTAGTTGATCGACGAGAAAACCCGATCAAGGGCAGTCGGCGAAGCGTCAGTTTCAATCACCACGTCGCCGACGTTGTCGACGTAGTAGGTATCGAGGCCGTCGCCGCCAGTCATGACGTCAGCGCCGGTGCCGCCATCCAGAGTGTTGGCGCCGGCGTTGCCGGTGAGAGTGTTGTTCAGTGCGTTACCGGTGCCGTTGACTGCATTGCCAGTCAGGACCAGGTTTTCCAGGTTGGCGCTCAGGGTCCAGTCGACCGAGGAACGCACCGTGTCGATCTCGTTCGCCAGCGTGCTGGTTTCACTGACGCTGTCGCCGATGTTGTCGACGATGTAAGTGTCGTTGCCCAAGCCGCCGGCCATGCTGTCGGCACCGAGGCCGCCATCAAGGATGTTATTGCCGCTGTTGCCGGTCAGCATGTTGTTAAGGCTGTTGCCGGTGGCGTTCAGGTTGTCGGTGCCGGCGAGAAAGAGGTATTCCAGGTTGGCGCCCAAGGCCCAGGTGACCGACGACCAAACGGTGTCGATCTCGTAGTAAGCCGTACTGGTTTCGCTGATGGTATCGCCGACGTTGTCGACGATGTAGGTGTCATAGCCGGTGCCACCGACCAGTCTGTCGGCGCCGATTCCGCCGTTGAGGGTGTCGTTGCCGGCACCGCCGTCGAGAATGTTGTTGCCACTGTTGCCGGTCAGCGTGTTGTCCAGGCTGTTGCCGGTGGCGTTCAGGTTGTCGGTGCCGGCGAGAAAGAGGTATTCCAGGTTGGCGCCCAAGGTCCAGGTTACCGACGACCAAACGGTGTCGATCTCGTAGGAAGCCGTGCTGGTTTCGCTGATGGTATCGGCGACGTTGTCGACGATGTAGGTGTCATAACCCAGGCCGCCGATCATCAGGTCGGCACCGAGACCGCCGTCGAGAACGTTGTTGCCATCGTTACCGGTCATGCGGTTGCTGGCGGCGTTACCGGTGCCTTTGAGATCAGCGTTGCCGATCAGGATCAGGTTTTCGACATTGGCGCCCAAGGCGTAGTTGATCGACGAGAAAACCCGATCAAGGGCAGTCGGCGAAGCGTCAGTTTCAATCACCACGTCGCCGACGTTGTCGACGTAGTAGGTATCGAGGCCGTCGCCGCCAGTCATGGTATCGGCACCGATGCCACCGTTGAGGGTGTTGTCGCCGCTGTTGCCGGTCAGCACGTTATTGAGGTCGTTACCTGCAAGAACTGCCGATGCATTGCCCAGCAGTACGGCTTCTTCGATGTTGGCACTCAGGGCGTAACTTACCGAAGCACGCACGACGTCGTAGCCTTCGTTAGTCTCCTCGATGATCTGATCGCCAGAATTGTCGACGATGTAAGTGTCGTTACCCAGGCCGCCGATCAGCGTGTCCGTACCGTAACCACCATCCAGAACGTTATTGCCGCTGTTACCGGCAATACGGTTATCGCTGTAGTTACCCGTACCGTTGAGGTTGTCTGAGCCCATCAGGTACAAGGACTCGATATCGGTCGTCAGGGTGTAGTTGACGGACGCATACACTTCGTCGTAGTTGGCAAAGCCGTTTTCCACGACAACGTCGCCGATATTGTCGACCATGTAAATGTCATTACCTGCGCCGCCGATCATTCTGTCGGCGCCCAGTCCACCGTCGAGAATATTGTTGCCAGCGTTGCCGGTCAGAGCGTTGTTCAGTTCATTACCGGTGAGGTTCAGCGACGCGGTGCCCAGCAGTTCGCTGTATTCGATGTTGGCGCCGAGGGTATAGCTGACCGATGTGCGAACCAGATCCGTGCCTTCGTTCGCGAATTCGACCAGTGAGTCTTCCAGGCTGTTGATGATGTAAACGTCATCGCCAGTGCCACCCATAAGTGTGTCACTACCGGCGCCGCCGTCGAGCATGTCATTACCGGCGCCGCCCTGCAGATTGTTGGCGAAGGCATTGCCGACGAGGGAGTTGCCCCGGTCGTTGCCAAGCACATTGAAAGTGCCTGTACCGTTCACGGTAACGTTTTCGAAATTGCTCAGCGTATTGCTGTTCAAGTCGATCAGGGTGCTGGTTTGCACGCCGTATTCAAGAACCAGCGTATCGTTGCCCTCGTTGACGTTCTCCTTGACCAAGTCCAGTTCAGCGGCCTGATCAATGACATAGGCATCGTTGCCGGCGCCACCGATCAGGGTATCCAGACCGCCCAGTCCATTAAGAACGTTGTGGCCGGAGTTGCCGGTCAGCACATTGTTCTGACCATTGCCGAAGGCATTGATGTTGGCATTGCCGCTGAGTTCGAGATTTTCCAGGTTGTCGCCCAGCGTCCAGCTGATCGATGCGCGTACGGTATCTATTTCACTAGCGAGGGTACTGGTCTCACGGATGACGTCGGCTGCATTGTCGACCACATAGGTGTCGTTGCCAGTGCCACCGATCAGGGTGTCGACGCCGGCGTCACCGTCGAGAATATTGTTGCCGGAGTTGCCTGTGATTACGTTATTCGATGCGTTGCCATAGCCATTGATATTGGCATTGGTCAACAGCGTCAGATTCTCCACATTCTCGCCGTTGTACAACAGGCTGAAACTGGCCGTCGAGAATACCGCGTCGATCTCGCTGGGCGAGTTGCTGGTTTCAATAATATTGTCGTCGCGGCTGTCGACGTAGTAAGTGTCATTACCGGCACCGCCATACATCGAGTCGTTACCTGTTCCGCCATTGAGGACGTTATCCAGGTCATTCCCGCGCAGTATGTCGTTGAAGTTCGAGCCAATGGCATTTTCGATTTTGGCGCCATAGGCAATAGCCAGGCCGCTATGGAAAATGGAGCCTCCGGTGAGATTGGGTAAACCAATGCTGCTATAGGCACCTTCGTTCAGGTTGATGTCGACTCGATCAGCCTGAGAGCTTGCGTCGATCGTGTCGTTGCCGCCGGCATCCCAGATCGTTTCGAAAATCGGTTGATAGGCTTTCCAGGAGTAAACGTTGTCACCGGTTTGCCAGGTCATGTTGGCGCCGTAAAGCGCTTGTATGGCAAGGATGTCCAACACCATCGGCGTCATCGGCTGATATGAGTAATTATTGTTGTAACTCATCACCGTGAGTTGGACATCGTCCAGCGCCGGATCAAGAATAGTCGTGTTCGCGCTGCTGGCGGAAAAAGGGTGCTTGAGTCCCAGGGCATGACCGATTTCGTGGATAAAGGTCATGTAGTCGTAAGTACCCTTGGTGGCGTACTCGGTGGTTGGATCGCCGATCCATACGTCACCGCCGCGAGGGGTGTTGGAAGGGGTGTAAGCCCAGGCGGCCGCCTCATTGCCCATCAAGCCATAGCCACCAAAACGCAAGTCGCCGACGTTTGAAATGTCGTCGGTGGTCTGAGTGAAAGTAATGTTGGCGACAGCGCTCCAGGAGGCCAGGGCATTAATGATGCCGCTCTTCTGGCTGTCGGACAGCGTGTAAATGGCGTTGTACTCGTTATCGGCACTGTAGTTGGTCGCGAAGTACGAGGTGTTGGGTTCGATAAAGCTGTACGTCAGTTGGGTCGGGCCATCGAGTGGCCAATTGGCGCCTGCCCAGTAGGTGCCGGAAAGCAAGCTGTCGAGCGCACTGATGCCCGTCAATTTGGAAGAAAGACTGAACGTGATACCGGTTGGGCTAGGCATTAAATTTTCCTGAATGAGCTGCGGTCCTTCCCGATGCGACCGCTACGGATGCGCAATTTTGCATCAGAAAGGTTACGAATAGCAGCATTTGGCCATCACTTTCTGACTGGTGGCGTCGAATAGCGCCTCCGGTGAATTCATCGGCGAGTGGCGTAGAATCCTGAATCAATATGTGCCCTTCCGATTACCGGCTCAGGATCTTTCATGACAGTTACAGCTCCCGCGTTGATCCGCGAAACCTTCCCCGTCGGCCCATTGCAATGCAACTGCACGATAATGGGTGATCCGATCACGAAAAAGGCCATCGTCGTTGATCCCGGTGGCAATCCCGACCTGATCATGGCGCGCCTCGATGCGCTGGGCCTGAAAGTGGTCAGCATCATCCATACCCACGCGCACCTCGATCACTTCCTTGCCTCCGGGCAGATGAAAGAAAAAACCGGCGCTACGCTGCATCTGCATAAGGAAGATCAGTTCCTCTGGGACAATCTCGAGATGCAATGCCAGATGTTCGGCGTGCCCTACGTTCCGGTGCCATCACCGGATCGCTGGTTGTCCGACGATGAGGAGCTGGCTTGCGGTTGCGGGGTGGCACTGCATACGCCGGGTCATACGCCCGGTTCCATGAGCTTTTGGTTTTCCGAGGCTAAGCTGTTGATTGCCGGCGACACACTTTTTCGTCGCGGGGTAGGGCGCACGGATTTATGGGGTGGCGATCAGGCGACCATCGTGCGATCGATCAAGCAGCGGCTGTACACGCTGGACGAAGATGCGACGGTGGTTACCGGGCACGGTCCGGACACGCGTCTGGGTGATGAAATGCGCGAAAACCCTTTCGTGCGGGCGTAAATGTTTGTCATGGGGGGCGGCGGAATTTTTGTCCATTGTCATGATCCAACGCCCGCAGAGGTTTATTGCCAACCGGCCGCTGCATCACAGAATGCAGAAAAGTAGGAGCTCTTCATGTTCACCAAGCGTCGTTTGATTATTGTCGCTACTGCCGTGGCCTTGTTGTCCGGCTGCGCCTCGCCTAACCCTTATGACAATCAGGGCCAGGCCGACGGCGGCTCCCAAGGCATGAGCAAAACCGCCAAGTACGGCGGCCTCGGCGCTCTGGCCGGTGCACTGGCCGGTGCCGCTATCGGTCACGATAACCGTGGCAAGGGTGCCTTGATCGGTGCTGCCGTGGTGGGTGCTTCGGCGGCCGGTTATGGTTACTACGCCGACCAGCAAGAGAAGAAACTGCGCGCGAGCATGGCCAATACTGGCGTTGAAGTGCAGCGCCAGGGCGATCAGATCAAGCTGATCATGCCGGGCAACATCACGTTCGCCACCGATTCGGCGAACATCGCTTCCAGCTTCTATCAGCCATTGAACAATCTCGCCGGCTCCCTGAAGGAGTTCAGCCAGAACCAGATCGAAATCGTCGGCTACACCGACAGCACCGGCAGCCGCCAGCACAACATGGACCTGTCCCAGCGTCGTGCGCAGAGCGTGGCGACCTACCTGACGTCGCAAGGTGTCAGCGGCGCCAACCTGTCGGCCCGTGGCGCCGGTCCGGATAATCCAATTGCCAGCAACGGCGACGTCAATGGCCGGGCTCAGAACCGTCGCGTTGAGGTCAACCTGAAGGCGATTCCGGGCCAGCAGTATGGCAGTCAGCAACAGCCGGGCACGGTTCAGCAGTATCCGTAACGGATTGCCTGAATGAAAAAATGCCCGATCCGGTGATCGGGCATTTTTTTGTGTGGCCGGCGCTGGCGCCATCGCGGGCAAGCCCGCTCCCACAGGGTTATGCGTGGGACACAGATTTTGGGTACACCCAAGAACCTGTGGGAGCGGGCTTGCCCGCGATGGGGCCGGTGCATTCACCGTAAAATCCTCAGGCACAAAAAAGCCCCCGGACAACGGAATTGTCCGGGGGCTTTTGCTTGTCGCTGCGACTGATTACTTCTTCAAGCCATAATGCTCATCGAGCATGCCTGGCGCGTTCGGAGTCTTCGGCGCGTAATCGCGTGGCGGCTCCTGATCGCGCGGTGGCGTCAGACGCTCGCGTGGGGCCTGCACCGATTCAGAGTGCAACGAGGCGAGCAAGCGCTGGCGAGTCTGCTCGTCCAGGGCCAGACGATTGGCACCCTCGGCGAGATGATCCTGCACTTCCTGATAGCTTTGGGTCAGTTTCTTGACCAGCATCGCGGTGCTGTTGAAGTGGGTGACCACTTCGTTTTGATAACTGTCGAAACGCTCCTGGATATCATCCAGTTGACGCTGCGTACGGCTCGGCGCAGCGTTCGGCGCAACGCGCGCGATCAGGAATCCAATGGCGACACCCACAACCAGGGCAAGAGTCGGTAACAACCAAACTAAGAGCGAGTGTTCCACGAGTCCTTCCTCTATAAACGGCTTTGCTTTACGTTAACGGCTCGAACCTGCGCTGTATACCGCGATTCACTCGCAATAGATTGGCACAGACAATTTGCTAGACGAGTCGACCCGATTCGAGGTCACGGAGTTCCTTCCTTGCTGATGCGTGAAACCCCTGTAGTGATTGATGGCCCAGTCGGCCAAATTGAAGCTCTTTACCTGGATAACGAGCAGCCGCGCGGCATCGCGCTGATCTGCCATCCGAACCCGGTGCAGGGCGGCACCATGCTCAACAAGGTCGTCTCGACCCTGCAGCGCACGGCCCGCGACGCCGGTCTGATAACGCTGCGCTTCAATTATCGCGGCGTCGGCGCCAGCGAAGGTAGCCACGACATGGGCACCGGTGAGGTCGACGACGCTCAAGCCGCCGCCGCATGGCTGTTGGAAAAACACCCGAATCTGCCACTGACCCTGTTCGGTTTCTCCTTCGGCGGATTTGTTGCAGCAAGTCTCGGCGGCCGTCTCGAAGCCCAGGGCGTGCAACTCAAGCACCTGTTCATGGTTGCGCCGGCGGTGATGCGTCTGGGCGAGCAGGATCAACTGCCAGCGCATGTCGAGTTGACCGTGATCCAGCCGGAAACCGACGAAGTCATCGATCCGCAATTGGTCTATGACTGGTCGGACGAACTCCAGCGCCCCCATGAGCTGCTGAAAGTGGCAGAATGCGGACACTTTTTTCATGGCAAGTTGACCGATCTCAAGGATCTGATCCTGCCGCGTCTCTCGAATTGATTGCAGTCTGACAAGCGATTACCCATGACGAACCGTACCCGCATCCTCACCGGCATCACCACCACCGGCACGCCACACCTTGGCAACTACGCCGGCGCCATCCGTCCGGCGATCCTCGCCAGCCGCGACAGCAATGCCGATTCGTTCTACTTTCTGGCCGACTACCACGCCCTGATCAAATGCGATGACCCGCTGCGCATCCAGCGCTCGCGACTGGAAATCGCTGCGACCTGGCTGGCCGGTGGCCTGGATGTCGACCGCGTGACCTTCTACCGTCAGTCGGACATCCCGGAAATTCCCGAGCTGACCTGGCTGCTGACCTGCGTCGCCGCCAAGGGCTTGCTCAACCGTGCGCACGCCTACAAGGCCTCGGTGGACAAGAACGTCGAAACCGGTGAAGACCCGGATGCCGGCATCACCATGGGGCTTTACAGCTACCCGGTGCTGATGGCCGCGGACATCCTGATGTTCAACGCGCACAAGGTGCCGGTCGGTCGTGACCAGATCCAGCACGTGGAAATGGCCCGCGACATCGGCCAGCGCTTCAACCACTTGTTTGGTCAGGGCAAAGAATTCTTCACCATGCCTGAAGCGCTGATCGAAGAAAGCGTGGCGACGTTGCCTGGCCTCGACGGTCGCAAGATGTCGAAGAGCTACGACAACACCATTCCATTGTTCTCCAGCGCCAAAGAGATGAAGGACGCGATCTCGCGGATCGTCACTGACTCCAAAGCGCCAGGCGAAGCCAAGGACCCGGACAACTCCCACCTGTTCACTCTGTTTCAGGCCTTCGCCACGCCAGCACAGGCTGACGAATTCCGCAGTCAACTGCTCGGTGGCCTGGGTTGGGGCGAGGCGAAGAACCGCCTGTTCCAGTTGCTTGACAACGAACTGGGCGAGGCGCGCGACAAGTATCATCAGTTGATCGAGCGTCCCGCGGATCTGGAAGACATCCTGCAGATAGGCGCGAAAAAGGCCCGTGCCGTGGCAACGCCGTTCCTCAACGAACTGCGTGAAGCCGTGGGCCTGCGTTCGTTTGTCAATCAGGTTCAGGTGGCTGCGACCACCAAGAAGAAAGCCGTAAAAGCCGCGCGCTTCGTCAGTTTCCGCGAAGACGACGGCAGTTTCCGTTTCCGTCTGCTGGCGGCCGATGGCGAGCAATTGCTGCTGTCGCGCAACTTCGCTGATGGCAAAACCGCTGGCCAGGTGACCAAGCAACTGCAATCCGGTCAGCCTCTGGACGTGCGCAGCGAAGACTTGAGCTTCAGCGTGTGGCTGGAAGGCGAGTGCATTGGCGACAGCCCGGCATTCGCTGACAGCACGGCGCGGGACGCGGCCATCGAGGCCCTGCGCATCGCGTTGACCCCGGTACAGGAATAATCAGCGGCTCGGCCCGACCAAGGGCTGATTGCCATTCCCATGGGCCGTCGCTACAGTGACGGCCCGTTTTTGTTGCCTTGCTAACGAATTATGACGCCCCTAGAACGATATCAAGCTGATCTGAAACGCCCGGACTTCTTCCATGACGCCGCGCAGGAAACTGCTGTGCGTCATTTGCAGCGCCTGTACGAGGATCTGATTGCCGCCGATCAGAGCAAGCCGGGTCTTTTGAGCAAGTTGTTTGGCAAAAAGGATCAGACGCCGGTCAAGGGTCTGTATTTCTGGGGCGGCGTGGGTCGCGGCAAGACTTACCTGGTCGACACCTTCTTCGAAGCGCTGCCGTTCAAGGAAAAGACCCGCACGCACTTCCACCGTTTCATGAAGCGTGTGCACGAAGAGATGAAAACCCTCGGCGGCGAGAAAAACCCGCTGACCATCATCGCCAAGCGTTTCGCGACTGAGTCGCGGGTCATCTGCTTCGATGAGTTCTTTGTCTCTGACATCACCGACGCAATGATCCTCGGCACGCTGATGGAAGAGTTGTTCAAGAACGGCGTGACCCTGGTCGCGACCTCGAACATCGTTCCCGATGGTCTGTACAAGGACGGCCTGCAACGCGCGCGCTTCCTGCCGGCCATTGCGCTGATCAAGCAGCACACTGAAATCGTCAACGTCGACAGCGGCGTCGACTACCGTTTGCGTCACCTCGAACAAGCGGAGCTGTTCCACTATCCGCTCGACGAAGCCGCTCACGAAAGCCTGCGCAAGAGCTTCAAGGCACTGACACCGGAATGCACGGCGGCGGTGGAAAACGACGTGCTGATCATTGAAAATCGTGAGATCCGCGCCCTGCGCACGTGTGATGACGTGGCCTGGTTCGACTTCCGCGAACTGTGCGACGGCCCGCGCAGCCAGAACGACTACATCGAACTGGGCAAAATCTTCCACGCCGTCCTGCTCAGCGGTGTCGAGCAGATGAGCGTCACCACCGACGACATCGCTCGCCGCTTCATTAACATGGTTGACGAGTTCTACGACCGGAACGTGAAGCTGATCATCTCTGCTGAAGTCGAGTTGAAGGATCTGTACACCGGCGGGCGCCTGAACTTCGAGTTCCAGCGCACGTTGAGTCGCCTGCTGGAGATGCAGTCGCACGAATTCCTGTCGCGGGCGCACAAGCCTTAAGTAGATCTCGAATTCAGAAAAAGGGCCTGCAATTGCAGGCCTTTTTTTTTGCGCGTGTGGTCAACCGGTTTGATCGAGGTAAGACGCCAGATGCTGTTGCTGTCGGCACCCGACCAGCAGCCAGAGCAAAATCCTCGCTTTGCGCGGGCAGGCGAACCCGGCCATCAGGGCACCCTTGCGCTGCAAATCGATTTCGCTGCCCTCAAAGCCGTAGGTTGACCGTGCCGTGGAGCCACCGCCGGTGCGTGTCGCGATGATCACCGGAATGTGTCGGGCGATGGTTTCGATGACGTTGGCCCAGTGTGCGGACACATGTCCGGCACCGAATCCGGCGATCACCAGCCCGTCATAGCCCAGCGCGACGACATTTTCCAGCAGCAGGCTGTCCGCAGAAAGCGACGCTTCCAGCAAGGCGATTGTCTGGTTGGTGTTTTGCGGCACGGGCAAGACCTGGCGTGCAAACGGCGGCTGCAAATAACGCACAACACCTTCCATTAGAAGGCCGGCAGGACCGGTCACAGGCGATGCGAACGCGTGCAGCGCCATGGCGTCGACTTTGCGCACGGCGCTCGCCCGGTGAATCTGCCCTTGGATAACCACTTGGGCGCCGCGTCTCCGACTGCTTTGCGCCAGTGCGACGCGGCCGGCATCCAGCAGGTTTGCCGGGCCATCGGCACCCGCCTGGGCCGCCGAGCGCATGGCCCCCGTCAGCACCAGCGGTTCGTCGTGTTCCCACAGATGATCAAAAAAAGTGGCGGATTCCTCCAGCGTGTCCGTGCCTTGAACAATGATGACGCCTGCCGCACCTTGATTGATCTGAAAGTTCGCCCAGCACAACACGTTCAGCAGATATTCGAAATCAAGTGAGGCGCCGGGCAACAGTCCGAGCGTCTCAACCGTCAACTGCGCAAGCGTTTTCAGTTCCGGCACCGTGTTCAGGAGCGCCTCGCCGGACACCGATGGAACGACACCTTCGCCGCTTTGTAGCGATTGCATGCTGACAGTACCGCCGAGTGCGGCAATGGCCAGTTTGGGCAAGTCCATGTGATACCTCGCAAAGGAAACCGGCGGCTCCTGAATTGGATTCAAGCGCCAGCCGGGAAGGGGGACGTCAGCGGCTTGCCAGCCAGCCGACGAGCGGAAGGATCAGCAGCGTGCTGATGGCCATGGACAACACATTCCCGATGAAACCGTGCATGTGCCCCGGCACTCGCTGCGCGAGGGCGCAAGCCAGCGGTGGCGCGATCAGGGCGCCGAGCAATGCGCTTGAGGCAATCACTTGCCAGTCGCCGCCGTAGGTCAAAATCGCTGCCGGAACGACGGATACCAGCGGCACATAGGTCGGGTACCAGCCTCGGGCTATCCATTGTCTGCGCCAGATCAGCACGCCCAGTGCCGAGGTCAATGCCTGGCCCGCCAGTAGTTGCGGCAGCAAACCGGTGCCATAGGCAGGGCTCAGCGGGTTCAGGGTAAACGCCAGCAATGCGCCGACGATCAGCCCCAGACTGGCCCATTCATTGCCGAAAAAAGGCGCTTCGGAGAAGTCCGCCAAGACCCGACGAATGCTCCAGACCACACCATAATCGGGAGCCTTGGCGGTCACAGGGCTGCTGGCTTCCTCGGCGACTTGTTCGGGCGCCGCGGATGTCACCAGACTCGGCACGCAGCGGCAGAGTATGAAGGCGCCGATGCTGGCGATTGCCATGCCCGATACATTGCCGATCACCACGGGCAGTCCGAGGGGATTGCAGACGTAATTCACGATCAGCATGCACATGGGCGTCACGAAAAGGGCTCCCATGATTGCGCCATTGATCGCGACCTTCCAGCCACCCCCAAACATCAGAACCATCGCCGCGGGCAACGACACAAATGCCGCAAACGTGGGTTGCCAGCTCGTGGCGGTGACGGTCCAGCCCCACAGGAGATTGCTCAGTACCAGACCCAGCAACGAACTGGTGACGAGCCACGGCCATAGTCCGCTGCCGTAACAGATGGTAAAGCCTTGCCAGGATTTCCCCGTTCGGTTCGCCCAGTAACCCAGATAAGCACCTGCCAAAAGGCCAATGGATGCGAACTCGTGTTTATAAAATGCCACCTCGCTGATATCTCCCAACACCCAGCGCAGCCAGGCGGTCGGTTCAGGAAGACTCGAGACCATGTGGCCATAATCCGGCCAGTGTGCTGACCAAAGTGAGTGATTGTTCATTGAGAGCCAGACAATCAGCGCTGTAGCACTCAGCAGCAATCCGATCATCATGCTGTCGAGCACTGTTCTGGCGGCGATTTGTTTCCGTGGTTTTGCGTGGATAGTTCCCATTGCTCGGCCCCCCGGTTAGCGCGGAAGGCACGGATGCTGGGTGTAGCCGAGCATTCGGTCGTAGACATCGCAGCGACGATCCCGATGGAGGTCGTTCAAGTCGTTCCAGATGGGCGCGCTGCGAGCGCTGGTCAGGTCAATATCGGCATAGAGAATTTCCTGCTGGTCGGCAGATGCCACGCGGCCGATCGGCCAGCCGTTGGTGCCGGCGATCAATGAACATCCAAGGTATCGAGCGCCGCGCTCTTCACCGATTCGACTCGCCGCCGCGATAAACACATTGTTGACATGCGCGGCGGTCATGGTCAGATACGAGGCCATGCATTTGCCGGCGTCATCGAACAACGGGGGTGGAGTCCAGACCCAATTGTTCAGGCTGCAAATGATGTCTGCGCCTTGCTGACTCAGAATCCTCGGGACTTCGGGAAACCAGATGTCCCAGCAGATCAGCAATCCAATGCGACCGATAGGCGTGTCGAAGACCGGGAAGCCCGAGTCGCCGGCAGTAAACCAGAGCTTTTCCAGGTTCCAGAGATGAGCCTTGCGGTACTTGCCGATAAACCCGTCAGGCCCCACTAGCACGCCAGTGTTGTAAAGCTTCGATCCCTCGCGCTCGGTCAGCCCGGCTACCAGATAAACCTGATGATGACGGGCGAAATCTTCCCAACTGCCGACACTCGGCCCTTCTGGAACCGCTTCGGCATGGTCAAACGCATCCTGCCGGTTCTGAAAGAAATAACCGGTGTTGGTCAGTTCGGGCAAAACGATAAGGTTTGCGCCGTTGTTAACCGCTTCCAGCGCCAACTCCAGACTGGTACTCAAGTTTGCCGCGCGGTTTTGCGTGCCGACCTGCGGATCGAATTGCACGACCGCAACACGAACAGGGCTTGTGGATTCACTCATTTTTCATGACCTCTTATTATTGTTTTCACGCCGTTGAATGGCGGGGTCATAAGAGTCGAGTCGAGCGCAAAGCGTAAGTCGGCGGTTTCCGGTTAAGTCGTAGTCTTTCTCCTAGGACGCGTAGTCCTGCGTTCACACAAAATCTTCGGCCTGCTGCCGGGACGTTCGTGAACAGTGGATGGCGTGCGCAGAAAATCAGGTGGTGTGGTGAAAATGCGGGTAGTCATTCATGGTGAAGCCGCCGTTGAAACTCGCATCGGTCTTGTCGCAAATATGGATGACTGCATCTACTGCGCCGCGAAAGCAGGGCTCGGTCCAACCGGCATCGACCGAAAATGACTCCCCCGATAAATACAGGCCCGAAGACTTTGAATAGTCTCGGTTGTATTTCAGCAAGCGGACGGCATCGTGGTAAGTCCCGGGACGGTAAAGCTTGGCGCACCCCAACGAATTTTTATCAGTCATCCAGCGCTGTACGACGGCTTGCTGCAGGCCAATGTACGGGGAAATACGTTGTTGAATATTGCTGGAGTTCATGAGGATTCTGTCCAGTTCTTCTGCGCACTTTGCGACCAGTTCCTTATCGCTGAAGCAGGAAAGTTTGGTTGCATCGTCCTCCCAGGTGTAACTCAAAAGAATGCAGTCGTAGCTGTAGTTCTCGTTGTAGCGGTAGGTATAAACGTCATGGATAAAGCTGTCCGTGACAATCACTTGGGGAATGGTGGTATTGCCCGACAAAAAGGATTTTTTCAGCGGTGCGTAGACCTTGCAGCTGGTTTCCCAGTGCGCGGTTTTGTACGCGTTAATGGTTTCGAACGGCAGCATCTGAGGCGTGAAGTCTTCCAGCTTGACTCGGGTCTCGATCAACCATGAGGGCAGCGTCATGATCACTGAATCAAAGTCATTGAAGTGTTCCTGGGTCAACTCGGGCTGGCTATGTTTGCGGTTGAAGTAGACGCGGATTTTTCCACTGCCGAGTTTTTTCAATCTGCTGACGGCGCAGTCGGTCAACAGGCCTTCACTGCTTTGCTGGCAGTGCTCATAAAACGATTGAGTGGACTCGTCGGCCTTGATGAACATCAGGCATTCACTCAACGCAGCGAGCCCCAGATAGCGTGGTTTATCAAACGGCAGGCCAGTCGAATCGAACACCGCATTGCTGTTCACAAGGGGTGAGTCAGGCAACGGGTCGCCTTGTTCATCCACTCGGCCATGCACTAATTGCAACTGGCTGCTGAAACCAAATATGGCCGTGCGCAGAGGATATAACGCGCACACGTCATAGAAGGCTCCCCAGCTACCGTCGCCAATCCCGATGGCATAGAAAATGGCCGACTCCTTTGCCGACATGCCCATCCCGCCAAAGTCACCGGGGGCGTCGCGATTCCAGCGCTGCAAGGCAGGCATGCCAACCAGCTCGCGGAAGGATACGGCATGGTATTTTTCGACGATTGCGGCCCAAGCGGCCTCCCAGTGCTCGCCCGCGTACATTTCGGCGACATGCCGGGTCATGCGGTCGGCGAAAGCCCTCCACTTGGCGTACACCGCTTGCAGTTCATCGCTGGGAGGCGGCGTCTGGCCGTCGGTATTTTTCCAGATCAGCATTTGCGGTGCCGCTTCGACCGCCAGACAGCCCTCGCGCAGGTAAATGCCGGTTGATTTGACCCACTGGCTGCCAGGGTTGGCGAAGTCCGACAGCGACAAGTCAAAGGTCTTCGCGTAATAGGCCATCAGCGATCGACCCTCAGTCGGCAACTCGCCTTCGCGGTTGAACAGCGGCATGCGCATCGCGCCCATTTCAAACGGCGTATGACTCGCGCTGGATTGAGGGCTGCCCGGAACGGTCAGGTGCCTGCCGCCTATGCGGGAGGATTGTTCGATCAGCGTGATATGCCTGAAGCCGCAGCGCAGCAACTCTCGGGCGGCTGTGAGCCCGGTGACGCCAGCGCCAATGATGCAGATCCGGTGTTGTGGGTCAGTGGCGCGAGCGATGCCGGCTTTTTGTTCGACCAATGCGCGATAGTCAAAGCACAAGTCGGGAGGATTGGGAAAGCGGGGCTTCCATTTGGATGGCGTTGAGCGTTTTTTGCGAACCTCAACGCCAGCGGCCTGTGATGGGTAGTTGTAACTGGATCCGATGGTCACTGTTCATCTTCCTTGATGCGGTGTGCATGTGAAGGAGTCTGTGCGGCGAAGCCATGTATGGACAGTCGTAAAAGAGGGCGGGAAGCTGATCTGTTTTCGCTGGTTTATGTGGGAAAAAAAACGCCAGGAGCCGTCCATGTGAAAGCACTACTCGCACATGGACGTCTGTCTGATTGTGTTTATGCAGCCTGCTGAAACTGCTGCCGATACTGGTTCGGCGACAATTCGGTGTGCTGACGGAACAGCCGCGCGAAGAAGCTCGCATCGTCATAACCGACTTCATAACTGATGGTCTTGATGCTCTTGCGGCTGGCGGACAACAATCCCTTGGCCGTTTCGATGCGCAGGCGTTGCAGATAGTGCAGGGGTTTGTCCCCGGTGGCGGTCTGGAAGCGGCGCATGAAATTGCGGATGCTCATGCCGTGCTCGCGCGCGACATCCTCGAAGCGAAACTTGTCGGCGAAGTGCTCTTCGAGCCAGTGCTGGATCTGCAGGATGATCACGTCCTGATGCAGCTTCTGCCCGCCAAAACCGATGCGGCCCGGCGAGTAGCTGCGCTGTACTTCGTAGAGGATGTCGCGCGCTACAGCCTGTGCGACGTTGGCGCCGCAGAAGCGCTCGATCAAGTAGATGTAGAGGTCGCAGGCCGAGGTGGTACCGCCGGCACAGTAGAGATTGTCCGCGTCGGTCAGGTGTTTGTCCTGATTGAGGTAGACCTTCGGGAAGCGCTCGGTGAAAGCGTTGAAAAAGCGCCAGTAGGTCGTAGCTTCCTTGCCATCGAGCAGGCCGGCCTCGGCCAGCCAGAACACCCCGGTGGCTTCTCCGCAGAGGACGGCACCGCGAGCGTGTTGCTCACGCAGCCACGGCAGGATTTGCGGGTAGCGGGTGCACAGCGTGTCGAAATCGTCCCAGAACGCCGGGAGGATGATGATATCGGTATTTTCCAGGCCGCCGTCCACTGGCATGACCACATTACTGAAGCTTTTCACCGGTTTGCCATCGGGGCTGACCAGGCGGGTTTCGAACGCCGGAGTCAGGCCTTGGCCCAGTTGTTTGCCGTAACGCAGGCTCGCCACATGGAAGAAGTCTTTGGCTTGCATGAGTGTGTAGGCGAAAACCTGGTCGATCGCCAGGATGCTGACGCGCCGCAAGGGCGTGGAGACGTGCTTGGACATAATTCAACTTTTGTTTTGTTTTTATAAGGGAAAGTGGTCACCAGACGGCTGGATCGTCTTATTTTTTGTCGGATGTGTCCAGTGTCCTCTATCGGAGGGTAGGCTTAGTCTCTGAAGGTCACAGCCCTCCAACAAGAATGAAAGGTGCCGCATGATCCCCAGAACCTTGTTCAGTTCCGAGCACGAATTGTTCCGCGACAGCGTACGAACCTTCCTCGAAAAAGAGGCGGTGCCGTTTCACGGGGAATGGGAGAAACAAGGCCACATCGACCGTAAACTCTGGAACAAGGCAGGGGAGGCGGGGATGCTCTGCTCGCATCTGCCGGAAGAGTACGGAGGCTTGGGGGCGGACTTTCTTTACAGCGCGGTGGTGATCGAAGAGGTTGGGCGATTGGGTCTGACCGGCATCGGTTTCTCGTTACATTCGGACATTGTTGCGCCGTACATCCTGCACTACGGCAGCGAAGCGCTGAAGCACAAATACCTGCCGAAACTGGTGTCCGGCGAGATGGTCACGGCCATTGCCATGACTGAGCCCGGCGCGGGTTCCGATCTGCAAGGCGTCAAGACCACCGCCGTGCTGGACGGTGACGAGTACGTGATCAATGGCTCCAAGACCTTTATCACCAACGGCTTTCTCGCTGATCTGGTGATTGTCGTCGCCAAGACCGATCCAAAGGCCGGCGCCAAGGGCACCAGCCTGTTTCTGGTGGAAGCGAATACGCCGGGCTTCGAGAAGGGCAAACGCCTGGAGAAGGTCGGAATGAAGGCCCAGGATACGTCGGAATTGTTCTTCCAGGACGTACGCGTGCCGAAGGAAAATTTACTGGGGCAGGCCGGGGCAGGGTTCGCTTACCTGATGCAGGAATTGCCGCAAGAGCGCCTGACCGTAGCGATTGGCGGTCTCGCTTCGGCAGAAGCCGCGTTGCAGTGGACAATCGATTACACCCGTGATCGCAAGGCATTCGGCAAGGCGATTGCCGATTTCCAGAACACCCGCTTCAAACTGGCGGAAATGGCCACGGAAATTCAGATCGGTCGCGTGTTCGTTGATCGCTGTCTTGAGTTGCATCTGCAAGGCAAACTCGACGTGCCGACGGCGGCGATGGCCAAGTACTGGGGCACTGACCTGCAATGCAAGGTGCTCGACGAATGCGTGCAGTTGCACGGCGGTTACGGGTTCATGTGGGAATACCCGGTGGCTCGGGCGTGGGCGGATGCGCGGGTGCAGCGGATTTATGCCGGCACCAATGAAATCATGAAGGAGATCATTGCGCGGTCGCTTTGAGTTTTGCAGTGAATTGACAGGCCCCTTCGCGAGCAAGCTCGCTCCCACAGGTACGGTGATCTCCCGTGGAAGCGAGCTTGCTCGCGAAGGCAGTGCATCAAACGATCACGGCGCAGGGTTCGGATGATCCTTGTGAATCGCCTCGATCCCCGCCAGCAGTTCATCCGACAGCTTCAGATCGAAACTGGCGATGTTGCTGTCCAGCTGTTCCAGCGTCGTCGCGCCAATGATGTTGCTGGTGACGAACGGCTGCTGAGTCACGAACGCCAAGGCCATTTGCGCCGGATCCAGACCATGTTCACGGGCCAGCGCGACATAACGGCTGCACGCCGCCTCCGATTGCGCGTTGAAATAGCGGCTGAAGCGGCTGTAAAGGCTCAGACGACCTTTTGGTGGGCGCGCGCCACCTTCGTACTTGCCGGACAGGAAACCGAACGCCAGCGGCGAATAGGCGAGCAAGCCGCATTGTTCGCGGATGGCGATTTCTGCCAGGCCAATTTCGAAGCTGCGGTTGAGCAGGTTGTACGGGTTCTGGATCGACACGGCGCGTGGCCAGCCCCGTGCTTCGGCCAGGGCGAGGAAGCGCATGGTGCCCCACGGCGTTTCGTTGGACAGGCCGATGTGGCGGATTTTGCCGGCCTTCACTTGCTCGTCGAGTGCTTCGAGGGTGTCTTCAAGTGGCGTCAGGCTGGCTTCGATCTTGTGTTTGTAGCCCAGTTGTCCAAAAAAGTTGGTGCTGCGCTCCGGCCAGTGCAGTTGGTAGAGGTCGATGTAATCGGTCTGCAGACGCTTGAGGCTGGCATCCACCGCTTCCGTGATGTGCTGGCGGTTGTGGCGCAGGTTTTTGTCGCGGATGTAGTCGATGGTGTTGCCGGGGCCGGCGATCTTGCTGGCCAGGATCCAGTCGGCGCGATCACCACGGCTTTTGAAGTAATTGCCGATGTAACGCTCGGTGGTGGCGTAGGTTTCGGCTTTCGGCGGCACCGGATACATTTCGGCGGTGTCGATGAAATTGATCCCCGCTTCTTTGGCCCGCTCGATCTGGGCGAAGGCTTCAGCTTCAGTGTTTTGCTCGCCCCAGGTCATGGTGCCGAGGCAGATTGCACTCACGTTCAGGTCGGTACGGCCTAGCTGGCGATAGTCCATCGGGTGCTCCTTGGGCAAAACAATCATAAAAGCAGGTTGAAATATTTTTCGCAATCTGCATAATTGCCGACCTCTTTCTGCAGTGGAAGTGATGCGCCGCCGCCGAAGAATCTTGCCGTTGAACGGACGCGCCGACCCGAGCCCCCGAAAGCGTCTGTATCCGGCTGCCTTTGACTTGTCAAAGTACGCACTATTCAGTAAGATCCGCCGTCTAATTTACAGGGCGGCCCCTGAGGCTATAAAGAATGAAAACTTTTACTGCTAAACCAGAAACAGTAAAGCGCGACTGGTTTGTCGTCGACGCTGCTGGTCAGACCCTGGGTCGTCTGGCCACCGAAATCGCGAGCCGTCTGCGTGGCAAGCACAAGCCTGAGTACACTCCTCACGTTGATACCGGCGACTACATCGTCGTAATCAATGCTGAGCAGATTCGTGTTACCGGTGCTAAAACCACTGACAAAATGTACTACTCCCACTCCGGTTTCCCGGGCGGCATCAAGTCGATCAACTTTGAAAAGCTGATCGCTAAAGCCCCTGAGCGCGTGATCGAGACCGCGGTTAAAGGCATGCTGCCTAAAAACCCGCTGGGTCGCGACATGTACCGTAAGCTGAAAGTCTATGCGGGCGCTGCACACCCACATACTGCTCAGCAGCCCCAAGAACTGAAGTTTTAACGGAATAGTACATTATGTCGGCGACTCAAAATTACGGCACTGGCCGTCGCAAGACCGCAACCGCACGCGTTTTCCTGCGTCCGGGTACTGGTAATATCTCCATCAACAACCGTTCGCTGGAAAACTTCTTCGGCCGCGAAACTGCCCGCATGGTAGTTCGTCAGCCGCTGGAGCTGACTGAGACTGTCGAGAAGTTCGACATCTACGTCACCGTGATCGGTGGTGGTGTAAGTGGTCAGGCTGGCGCAATCCGCCACGGCATCACTCGCGCTCTGATGGACTACGACGAAACCCTGCGTGGCGCTCTGCGCAAAGCTGGCTTCGTGACTCGCGACGCCCGTGAAGTTGAACGTAAGAAAGTTGGTCTGCGTAAAGCGCGTAAGCGTCCGCAGTACTCGAAGCGTTAATTCCGCTTCCGCGTTCAAAAGAACGCCCGCCTCCTCACGGAAGCGGGCGTTTTTTTTATGCCTGCGATTTATCAAAAGAATTGCGCTGTGACAACTTGCCACATTCGTAGAACCCCTATACTGCAAGGCTTGAGGGGGAGAGCTCCGGGTAATTCCCTTGTCAGAACTGGGGCTTTTCATTACCATCTCGGCAAAATTTTTATAAGTAACATTGATTTATTTAGTAGACGCCTGATTTAACAGGCCACAAAAGCTGATGGGAGAGGACTGAATGAGCAATGACGGCGTGAATGCAGGCCGGCGTCGCTTCTTGGTAGCAGCCACATCCGTGGTGGGTGCTGCAGGAGCGGTGGGGGCTGCGGTCCCGTTCGTGGGGTCATGGTTTCCCAGTGCCAAGGCGAAAGCCGCTGGTGCACCGGTGAAAGTGAATGTCAGCAAAATCGAGCCAGGACAGCAGATGATTGCTGAATGGCGCGGCCAGCCGGTGTTCATTGTCCGCCGTACCGAGGAAATCCTGGGGAATCTTAAAAAGATCGAGGGGCAACTCTCCGATCCGACCTCCAAAAACTCCACGCAACCCACCTATGTCGACCCTGAGGTGCGTTCGATCAAGCCGGAAATTCTCCTGCTGATCGGGATTTGCACACACTTGGGTTGCTCACCGACCTTCCGTCCCGAAGTGGCACCTGCGGATCTGGGTAAAGACTGGGTGGGCGGTTATTTCTGCCCTTGCCACGGTTCCCACTACGATCTGGCTGGCCGCGTCTACAAGTCGCAACCTGCGCCTTTGAACCTGCCAGTTCCCCCGCATTCCTATGAGACCGATGACCTGATTGTCATTGGCGTCGATACGGAGAAAGCGTGATGAGCAAGTTCATGGATTGGGTTGATGCGCGCTTCCCCGCCACAAAAATGTGGGAAGACCATCTCAGCAAGTATTACGCTCCAAAAAACTTCAACTTCTTCTACTTTTTCGGCTCGCTGGCGCTGCTGGTTCTGGTTAATCAGATCGTCACCGGTGTCTGGCTGACGATGAGCTATACCCCGTCGGCAGAAGAAGCGTTCGCTTCCGTTGAATACATCATGCGCGACGTCGAGTACGGCTCGATCCTGCGTCTGCTGCACTCGACTGGCGCTTCGGCGTTCTTCATCGTGGTCTATCTGCACATGTTCCGTGGCTTGCTCTACGGTTCGTACCAGAAACCGCGTGAGCTGGTCTGGGTGTTCGGCATGCTGATCTATCTGGCGCTGATGGCCGAAGCCTTCATGGGTTATTTGCTGCCGTGGGGACAGATGTCCTACTGGGGGGCGCAGGTGATCATCTCGCTGTTCGGTGCGATTCCGCTGATCGGCGACGACCTGACCCAATGGATTCGTGGTGACTACCTGATTTCCGGGATCACCCTGAACCGCTTCTTCGCCTTGCACGTTGTGGCCTTGCCGATCGTGATTCTCGGTCTGGTGGTGCTGCACATTCTGGCGCTGCATGAAGTGGGGTCGAACAACCCTGACGGCGTCGATATCAAGAAGCACAAAGACGAAAACGGCATCCCGCTGGATGGCATTCCTTTCCATCCGTACTACACCGTGAAAGACATTGTCGGCGTTGTGGTGTTCCTGTTCATCTTCTGCTTTATCGTGTTCTTCTTCCCGGAAATGGGCGGCTATTTCCTCGAAAAGCCGAACTTTGAACCGGCCAACCCGTTCAAGACGCCAGAGCATATTGCGCCGGTTTGGTACTTCACGCCGTTCTACGCGATCCTGCGGGCGATCCCGGACAAACTCATGGGCGTTATCGCCATGGGCGCGGCCATTGCAGTGCTGTTTGTCCTGCCGTGGCTTGATCGCAGTCCGGTCAAGTCGATGCGCTATAAAGGCTGGCTGAGCAAAATCTGGCTGGTGGTGTTCTGCATTTCGTTCGTGATCCTCGGCATTCTCGGCGTTTTGGCGCCAACCCCGGGTCGCACGTTGCTGTCGCAGGTCTGCACCTTCCTGTACTTCGCCTACTTCATTCTGATGCCGTTCTACACCAGGCTCGAGAAGACCAAACCGGTTCCGGATAGGGTGACTGGCTGATGAAAAAGTTATTTTTTGCTCTGATTTTTGCTGCTTTGCCTGCTCTGTCTTTCGCGGCACCACACGGTGGTCCGGAGCTGGAAACAGTCGACATTGACGTCGGCGACAAGGCTGCGCTGCAGGATGGTGCGCGTACCTTTGCCAACTATTGCATGGGTTGCCACAGTGCCAAGTTCCAGCGTTACGAGCGGGTTGCCGATGATCTTGGCGTGCCCCACGAACTGATGCTGGAGAAGCTGGTGTTCACTGGCGCCAAGATCGGTGACCACATGAACATCGGCATGCAGCCGGCCGACGCCAAGACCTGGTTCGGCGCAGCGCCGCCGGATCTGACGTTGGTGGCTCGCGTTCGTGGCACTGACTGGCTTTACGGTTACCTGAAGTCGTTCTACGAAGACCCTGCACGTCCATGGGGCGTGAACAACAAGGTCTTCCCGAACGTTGGCATGCCTAACGTGCTGGTCGGCCTGCAAGGTCGTCAGGTCGTAGGTTGCAAACAGGTGCAGATCGTCGAGAACGGCAAGAAGCAATATGATCCGCTGACCGGTACGCCTCTGACTCATGAAGCGTGCGATCAACTGACCATCGTGCCGAAATCCGGTGCTCTGAATGAAGAGCAGTTCGATGAGAAGGTCAAGAATCTGGTAACCTTCCTGGCTTACTCGGCTAACCCGGTTAAGCTGCAACATCAGCGCATCGGTACTTACGTTTTGCTGTACCTGGCGTTCTTCTTTGTGTTCGCCTATTTGCTCAAGCGTGAATACTGGAAAGACGTGCACTGATACGCTTCAAGCATTGCTGTTAATCGCGCGCGCCCAAGGGCGCCTCCGACAACGTAGCGCCTGGTAAGCCAGGTGTTGCGGGAGGCGCCCTCTGGGCGCGCGCGTTTTTCCGGTTCCGATAATTTCAACAAGCGAGGAGGATCGCCATGGGCGTGACCAATCGGTTGGCCTGCTACTCCGACCCCGCCGACCACTATTCCCACCGAGTGCGCATCGTGCTTGCAGAGAAGGGTGTCAGCGCCGAGATCATTTATGTGGAAGCTGGTCGTCAGCCGCCTAAACTGATTGAGGTGAACCCTTACGGAAGTCTGCCGACGCTGGTCGATCGTGACCTGGCGTTGTGGGAGTCGACCGTGGTGATGGAGTATCTGGATGAGCGTTACCCGCACCCGCCGTTGCTGCCGGTTTACCCGGTGGCACGTGCCAACAGCCGACTGCTGATTCATCGCATTCAGCGTGACTGGTGTGGTCTGGTGGATCTGATTCTGGATCCTAAAAGCAAGGAGGCCGCGCGCGTCGTGGCGCGCAAGGAATTGCGCGAAAGCCTGACTGGCGTGTCGCCGCTGTTTGCCGACAAGCCGTTTTTCCTGAGTGAGGAACAAAGTCTGGTGGATTGCTGCCTATTGCCAATACTCTGGCGTTTGCCGATTCTGGGTATTGAACTGCCGCGGCCTGCCAAGCCGTTGCTTGATTACATGGAGCGCTCGTTTGCGCGTGAGGCTTTCCAGGCGAGTCTGTCTGGTGTCGAACGCGACATGCGCTAAGGCTTAAGGAGCCGTTATGAACTCCAGTCGACCTTATCTGGTCCGCGCGCTCTACGAGTGGATTGTGGATAACGATTGCACCCCGCACATGCTGGTTAATTCCGAGTACCCAGCCGTGCAGGTGCCGCAGGGTTTCGCCAGTGACGGGCAGATTGTTCTGAACATCTCGCCAAGCGCTGTGCGGCATCTGCACATGGACAACGACGTGGTGACCTTCGAGGGTCGCTTCGGTGGTGTCCCGCACAGTCTGTATGTGCCGATCAGCGCCATCCTGGGTATTTACGCTCGGGAGAACGGTCAGGGCATGGTGTTCGATATCGAGTCGCCGATGGGTGACGAAGACGATATCGAGCAGGACGATGACCTGCCGCCACCGGACAGCGAGCCACCGCGCCCAAGCGGCCGGCCAAGTCTGAAGGTGGTGAAGTAATAAAAAAGGCGATCCAGATGGATCGCCTTTTTTATTGCCTGCTTCAAACCTGTAGGGGCTGCCGAAGGCGGCTCCTGCGAGGAAGAAATCAGTCGATGTATTCGAACAGCTTCACAATCTTCTGCACGCCCGACACGCCCTGCACCAGATTGGTCGCCTGAGTGGCTTCCTGCTTGGTCAGCAGGCCCAGCAGATAGACGATGCCATTCTCGGTCACCACCTTGATGCGCGAGCCGGGGATACTGGCGTCGGTGAGCATCTGGGTCTTGATCTTGGTGGTCAGCCACGTGTCATTCTGCCGCGCCAGCAGGGAGGAGGGTGGCAGCACTTGCAGCTCGTTGTGCACCTTCTTCACGCGCTGAACGTTGGCAGCGGCCTGTTCGGCCTTGGCCTTGAGGTCTGCGCGCGGTGTCTGGCCAGCCAGCAGCACGACGCCGTTGAAACTGGTGACTACCACGTGCGAGTCGTTGTCCAGCGCCGGGTCGGCCTTGGCCACGTTAACGCCCACTTTGGTTTCGATCAGCGAGTCATCGATCTTGCTGCCGAAGGTGCGAGTGCCGCGGTCGTCATCAATCGGCGCTTCACGGCTGGCATTCACCACCGAAGTGCAGCCGCTGATGCCGAGGCACAGAGTCAAGGCCAGAAGGCCAAGGCGATTAGGGGTCATTCTTCACTCCCGAACAGTTGGCTGTCGATCAGATCGCAAAGGCAATGGATCGCCAGCAAGTGGACTTCTTGAATACGTGCAGTGACGTTGGCCGGTACGCGAATCTCGACGTCCTCGGGCAACAGCAGTGACGCCATGCCGCCGCCATCGCGTCCGGTCAAAGCTACGACAATCATTTCGCGATCATGTGCGGCCTGGATCGCTTGAATAATGTTCGCCGAGTTACCGCTGGTCGAAATCGCCAGCAAAACATCGCCTGGCTGACCGAGTGCACGGATCTGCTTTGAGAACACTTCGTTGTAGCTGTAGTCGTTGGCGATCGAGGTGATCGTCGACGTATCGGTGGTCAGGGCGATGGCCGGCAGGCTCGGGCGCTCGCGCTCGAAGCGGTTGAGCAGTTCCGAGGAGAAGTGCTGGGCGTCGCCGGCAGAGCCACCGTTGCCGCACGAAAGCATTTTGCCTTCGTTGAGCAGGGCGTTGACCATGATCTGGCTGGCTTGCTCGATGTGCGGTGCAAGTACGTCCATCGCCTGTTGCTTGGTGTCGATACTGGCCTGAAAAAGCTGGCGAATTCGCGATTGCATGTCCATCTGTGTGACCTTAAGTAGCGCGGCTGTTCGGCACATGAATGTGCAGCCCGCAAAGCAAAGAGCAAAAGTTGTCGGGTGGAGATATCCGGGTTGGCGGCAAGCAATCAACTGTCGAAAGCATTCTGCAACCAGTTCAGCTGACTCGGATGGCTATCGATGGCCACCACGTCGAAGCGGCAGGGGGAATTGGCCCAACGCGACTCGCGCTGAAGAAAATACTGCGCAGCGAAAATCAGTTTCTGCTGCTTGCGCCCATCGATGCTAGCGAGCGCACCACCCCATTGAGTGTTTTTTCTGTAGCGAACTTCAACGAATACTACTGTATCGCCATCAAGCATGACCAGATCAAGCTCGCCGCGTTTACATAACCAGTTCTGCGCCAGCAGGCGCAGGCCCTGATTTTGTAGATGTTCGAGCGCCTGGCGCTCGGCATCCTTACCGCTTTGCGAGCGTGACCTGTCAGGCATCAGCGCTGGGTGTCCGGCAGGCGCTGAATCTGACCACTGACAAACTGAGCCCAAGGCAACTGGCGCACAATACGCTGAGTCTGAGTCATGCTGAGGCTGCCTGACTGACCTTCGATGCGGCTGTCCGGCAAGGCTTTGAGTTGGCCCAGGCGCGGTGCCAGACGATAAGCATCGACGCCCATGGCGTACAGGCGCCCAAGGCTGCCGGCGGCTTGTGGCCACTGCGCAGTGACTTGCTGGCGCAGCGGATCGCTGGTTTCCAGCAGCCAAGGCGTTTCGCAGAAGCGGATGCCGTTCATGTCGTTGTACTGGTTCACATCGCCGCTGGCGCTGTAAACGTGCGAGGTCGCATAGACAGGGACGTCACCGGCGTACTGGAAATTCAGGGTCGGCTTGATCTGCTGCGCCTGTTGCGGGGTCGCGGCGAGGAAGATGAACTCGATGTCCTGGCGGCGCGATGGCTGAGCGGCGACGTTGGTGCCTGCCGCATTTTGCAGGCTCTTGGCGCGGGCTTCGCTCTGGCGCAGCTGGAACATGTCGGCAATTTGCTGGGCCAGTTGCACTGGCTGGTCGACACGCTCGGTGGCGACGATGCTGCCGCCATTGGCTTGCCAATCCTGGCTGAACGCACGCAGGACGCGTTCGCCCCATTCGCCTTTCGGCACCATGATCGCGGCGCGGTGCAGGCCGTCGGCGCGGGCGCGGCGGGATACTTCGCGGGCTTCGTCTTCAGCGGCAAGGCCAAACTGGAACAGCTGCGCCGGACCTTGATCGCCTTCGCTGTAGTTCAGCGCGAGGGTGGTGATCGGCAGTTGCGGGCGGGTGCTCAGTTGTTTGACCAGTGTTTTTTCCAGTGGGCCGACGACCAGTTGCACGCCGTCTGCCTGAGCCTTGCGGTAGAACTCGTCCATGGAGGTCAGTTTCGAGCTGTCATAAAACTCGATCGCTGGTGGCTTCTGCCCGGCCTGTTGGGCCTGATAGTGCGCCGCCATGAAACCTTCGCGCAGTGCTTTGCCGACCGACGCCAGTTGGCCGTCCTGTGGCAGAAGCAGGGCGATTTTGCTCAACGGCTGGCTGGCCAGTTCCTTGAGCTTGGTCAGCGGCAGCGGCAAGTTGATTGCAGCCGGGTGCTTTGGATTCTGCGCGCGCCAGGTATCGATTGCAGCTTGTTGCTGTTCGAGCGTGCCGGCGGTTTTCACGGCCAGCGCCAGACCCATCCAGCCGCCGAGGTCATCTGTGGTGTTCGGCTGCAGTTGATCGGTTGGCAGCGAGGCGATCAATGTCCAGATCGCTTCATGGTTCTTGCTCGCCGCTTCGTCTTTCAGCATCGGCGCAATGAAGATGCGCTCGCGGGCGGCAGCCAGGGTCTGGCCATCGGCTTCAAGGGCGCGGGCATGAACGGTGCCGGTGCGGACCTGTTGCTCTTCCGGCATTTCACCCAGTTTCTGCAGGCTTGGATGGCTCAGGGCGGTCAGCGCCGCTTTTGGCTGATTACGCGTCATCGCCAGTTCGGCGGACAGCGTAACGGCAAAAATCTGCTGGCCCGGCTTGAGTTGCTCCACCGGCACTTGTTGCAGGATCTGCGCAGACTGCCCGGCATTGCCTTGGCGATAAGCCAGGTCTGCTGCGCTCAAGCGTAACAGGGCAGCTTTTTCCGGGGTTTTAGCCTGGGAAGCCTGTTCGAGCAGTTGCTCGATGCTGGCGTCCGGAGTCCGTGGAAGTTCGCCAAGGCTGGAGGAAGGGGAGCTGGCGCAAGCCGCCAAAAGGGCAGCGAGGCAGAGGGCAGTGAACAGCCGCAGGCAAGCGATCATGTAAGTGTTCCTGATACTCGATCAAATTAGCGTGGAATTGTACCCAAGCACTGGCCGGGGCGCGATGTTGCTGGCGTGAATCGGTCAATTTAGCTGAAGTAAATGTTGCAGCGTCGCATGACTGCGCGCAAAAACCGCAGGCCAGCAGAGGACGTCGCAAGCCTCGTGACGCGTTACAATGCCGGTTTTTACCGATCATGAGGTGTGCGCTTTGACTGCTCCAGGTTCCCTGAATTCCGCTGCCGGCTCGCTTTATGTGGTGGCGACGCCCATCGGCAACCTGGACGACATCAGCGCCCGGGCACTGAAAATCCTCCGTGAAGTGGCGCTGATCGCTGCCGAAGATACGCGTCACTCGCAACGACTGATGCAGCACTTCGGTATTTCGACGCCGTTGGCCGCTTGCCACGAACATAACGAACGAGATGAAGGTAGCCGCTTTATCACCCGTCTGCTGGCGGGAGATAGCGTCGCGCTGATTTCCGACGCGGGCACGCCGCTGATTTCCGATCCGGGTTATCACCTGGTGCGTCAGGCCCGTGCTGCCGGGATCAATGTGGTGCCGGTGCCGGGTGCCTGCGCTTTGATCGCAGCATTGTCGGCAGCGGGCCTGCCGTCTGATCGATTCATCTTCGAAGGTTTTCTGCCGGCCAAGTCAGTTGGGCGCAAGGCGCGACTTGAAGCTGTCAAGGAAGAGCCGCGTACGCTGATTTTCTACGAAGCCCCGCACCGCATTCTGGAATGTCTGCAGGACATGGAAGCAGTGTTCGGTGGCGAGCGGCAGGCACTGCTGGCCCGTGAAATCACCAAGACTTTTGAAACGCTCAAGGGGCTGCCGCTGGCTGAGTTGCGCGCATTCGTCGAGTCCGACAGCAATCAGCAGCGCGGCGAATGCGTGGTGCTGGTCGCCGGCTGGACCGCTCCTGAGAGCGAGGACGCGGTCAGCAGCGAAGCTATGCGCATCCTCAATCTGTTGCTCGAAGAGATGCCGCTCAAGCGTGCCGCCGCGCTGGCAGCGCAGATCACCGGTGAGCGTAAAAACGTCCTGTATCAGGTCGCGCTGGATAAACAGAAAGACGTGTAAGCCGTCGCCCATAGCGGTCTTGAGGCTTTTAGCGCTTGTTCTTCGCTCGCTCTGCCGTTAACCTTCGCGGCGGAGAGTCGATCGGACAGTCGCTGCCCTCTATGAAAATTAGGGGGGGGAGGAAAGTCCGGGCTCCATAGGGCGAAGTGCCAGGTAATGCCTGGGAGGCGTGAGCCTACGGAAAGTGCCACAGAAAATAACCGCCTAAGTGCTTCGGCGCCGGTAAGGGTGAAAAGGTGCGGTAAGAGCGCACCGCACGTCTGGCAACAGTTCGTGGCTAGGTAAACCCCACTTGGAGCAAGACCAAATAGGGTCCCAAGGCGTGGCCCGCGCTGGGACCGGGTAGGTTGCTAAAGATGTCCAGTGATGGCCATCGTAGACGAATGACTGTTCAAGACAGAACCCGGCTTACAGATCGACTCTCCACCTTTTTCTTTCCCTGCTTGAATCAATGGCATCGGGGCTGTGTAATATCAGCAGGCCTGCTCTGAAAGTTCGGCAGCGGCAATTGCAGTAATAGCCTTTTCCCACCCTGCTTCAATCAACAGCAGAAGCGCTTTTGTAATACCGAAAAAATCTTACTCTTAACAAATTACTTTAACTTTCGAGCGCAGCTTTCAGTGCTGCATCAAGTTATGGGTCAAAAGTCTCCGTCAGATTCTCGTTACTCCTCCTTTTATGCTCCTAAATCTCCGTTCTGTAAGGCTTTTCCTTTAATCCGCGCCTTGACGGTGTGGTGGCCGCATTCCTATAGTGTGCACAAGTGGCGGAAAGTGGCATGAAGTGGGTTTTTTGAGCTCAAAACGATAAAAATTGGAGAAACGCAGACGTGTTTCGCGGAGCTAACGCTATCAGTCTCGATGCAAAGGGCCGTCTCGCTATGCCGAGCCGGTACCGTGACGAGCTGGATTCGCGTAGTTCCGGCCAATTGATCGTCACCATTGATGCCGTTGATCCCTGTCTTTGTGTCTACCCGCTCGACGAGTGGGAAATTATTGAAACCAAGTTGCGCGCGCTCCCTTCGCTTCGTGAAGAGAACCGCCGCTTGCAGCGTTTATTGATTGGTAATGCCGTCGATCTCGAACTCGATGGCAGTGGTCGTTTTCTGGTTCCACCGCGTCTGCGCGAATACGCAAAGCTTGATAAGAAAGCGATGCTGGTGGGCCAACTGAACAAGTTCCAATTGTGGGACGAGGATGCATGGAATGCGGTATCTGCCGCTGACCTTGCTGCCATTCAACAACCGGGCGCGATGCCTGATGAACTGCGTGATTTGATCCTGTGACTATTGATAGCGGCTTTAACCACATCACCGTACTGCTTGACGAAGCCGTCGAGGCTCTCGCCGTACGTCCTGATGGCTGCTATCTGGACGGCACGTTCGGGCGCGGCGGACACAGTCGGTTGATCCTCAGCCAGCTCGGACCGGACGGTCGACTCATCGGATTCGACAAAGATCCTCAAGCGATTGCCACCGGGCAAACGCTAGCGGCCGAAGACGGCCGCTTTGTCGTTGTGCAGCGCAGCTTTGCCGAGCTCGGTTCGGAAATCGCCGAACGCGGTCTGGCCGGCAAGGTCAGCGGTATTCTGCTCGACCTGGGCGTGTCCTCGCCGCAGCTCGATGATGCTGAGCGCGGTTTCAGTTTCCTCAACGACGGCCCGCTGGACATGCGCATGGATCCGTCCCGCGGCATCAGCGCCGCTGAATTCGTCAACACCGCGCCGGCTGAAGAAATCGCCCGGGTGTTCAAGGAATACGGTGAAGAACGTTTCTCCGGTCGCATGGCGCGTGCCGTCGTCGAGCGTCGCGATATCAAACCTTTCGAGCGTACCGCCGATCTGGCCGAAGTGCTCAAGGTTGCCAACCCGGCATGGGAAAAGGGCAAGAACCCGGCCACCCGTGCCTTCCAGGGTTTGCGCATTCACGTCAACAACGAGTTGGGCGATCTGGAAGCCGGCCTCGAAGCAGCGCTGGAAGCCCTGGAAGTGGGCGGCCGTCTGGTCGTGATCAGCTTCCATTCGCTGGAAGACCGCATCGTCAAACTGTTCATGCGCAAGCTGGTGAAAGGCGAAGCCGATAACCTGCCGCGCAACCTGCCGGTTCGCCATGTGGCGTTCGAGCCGAAAATCAAAGTCCATGGCAAAGCGCAGACGGCCTCCGACGCCGAACTCAAAGCCAACCCACGTTCCCGTAGCGCCGTCATGCGCGTCGCGGAGAAATTGCGTTGAGCAAGCTTTTCGCCAAGCCACTGCCCGGCGGCAGCTTTTTCATGCTGCTGCTGTTTGTTGCCGTGCTCGTGTCGGCTATCGCAGTGTCGTACAGCGCGCACTGGAACCGTCAGTTGCTCAACAATCTTTATAACGAACTCAGCGTGCGCGACAAGGCGCAGGCCGAGTGGGGGCGCTTGATTCTTGAGCAAAGCACCTGGACCGCGCACAGCCGGATCGAAGTGCTGGCCACCGAACAACTGAAAATGCATATCCCAGGCGCGGCTGACGTGAAGATGGTGGCGCCATGATGAAACTTGAAGGCGCACTGTTCCCGTGGCGCTTCCGCCTGATGGTGGCGCTGCTCGGTTTGATGGTGGCCGCGATCTGCTGGCGCATCATTGACCTGCAAGTAGTTGACCGTGACTTCCTCAAGGGTCAGGGCGATGCGCGCAGTCTTCGTCACATCCCGATTCCTGCTCACCGTGGTCTGATCACCGACCGTAACGGCGAGCCTTTGGCCGTCAGTACCCCGGTGACCACCCTGTGGGCCAACGCCAAGGAAATGCAGACGGCCAAAGAGAAGTGGCCAGCACTGGCCGCCGCACTGGGTCAGGACCCTAAAGCCCTGACCGAACGCCTTGAGGCGCAGGCCAATAAAGAATTCATTTACCTGGTGCGCGGGCTAACCCCTGAGCAGGGCCAGTCCGTGCTCGACCTGAAAGTGCCGGGCGTTTACGGCATCGAAGAATTCCGCCGGTTCTACCCTGCCGGTGAGGTCACCGCGCACATGGTCGGCTTCACCGACATCGATGATCACGGGCGCGAAGGTGTCGAACTGGCCTATGACGAATGGCTGGCCGGTGTGCCGGGCAAGCGACAAGTCATCAAGGATCGGCGCGGGCGGCTGATCAAGGATGTCCAGGTCACCAAAAACGCCAAGGCCGGCAAGCCCTTGGCGTTGTCCATTGACCTGCGCCTGCAATATCTGGCCAACCGCGAGCTGCGTAACGCGATCATCGAGAACGGCGCCAAGGCTGGCAGCCTGGTGATCATGGACGTGAAGACCGGCGAGATCCTCGCCATGGTCAACCAGCCGACCTATAACCCGAACAACCGTCGCAACCTGCAACCGGCAATGATGCGTAACCGCGCGATGATCGACGTGTTCGAACCGGGTTCGACCATGAAAGCCATCTCGATGGCCGCCGCGATCGAAACCGGTCGCTGGAAACCGAGCGATACCGTCGAGGTTTATCCAGGCACGCTGCAGATCGGCAAATACACCATTAAGGACGTTTCCCGGTCCGAAGGTCCGGTACTCGATCTGACCGGCATCCTGATCAATTCCAGTAACGTCGGCATGAGTAAGGTCGCGTTCGATATCGGCGGTGAAACGATTTTCCGCCTGGCGCAGAAAGTCGGTCTCGGCCAGGACACCGGCCTCGGCTTCCCGGGCGAACGCGTCGGCAACCTGCCTAACTACCGCGATTGGCGCAAGGCCGAAACTGCGACACTGTCCTACGGCTACGGTATTTCCGTGACCGCGATTCAACTGGTTCACGCCTTCTCGGCGCTGGCCAACAACGGTCGCCTCGCACCGTTGACGCTGATCAAAACCGACAAGATGCCGCAGACCACGCAAGTGCTGCCGGAAACGGTCGCGAAAACCATGCAGGGCATGTTGACCCAGGTGATCGAGGCCCCGCGCGGTGTGTTCCGTGCGCAGGTGCCGGCGTATCACGTGGCGGGCAAATCGGGTACGGCGCGCAAGACCTCGGTGGGCACCAAGGGTTACGCCGAAAACTCCTACCGTTCGCTGTTCGCCGGCTTCGGCCCGATGAGCGATCCGCGTTACGCCATCGTTGTGGTGATCGATGAGCCAAGCAAGGCCGGTTACTTCGGTGGTCTGGTTTCCGCGCCGGTGTTCAGCCGCGTGATGTCCGGCACCCTGCGCTTGATGAACGTGACCCCGGATAACCTGCCGACCACACAACAGGCCAACGCCACCCCGGTCGTTCCGCTGAAAGCCAATGGAGGGCGCGGCTGATGTCATTAAGTCTGAACAAGATATTCCCCCACGCCGGTCACGATCTGTTGATCCGTGAATTGGCGCTGGATAGCCGTAACGTACGCGCGGGCGACCTGTTCCTCGCGGTGCCGGGCGGTAAATTCGATGGACGTGCGCACATTGCCGATGCCTTGCAACGTGGCGCCGCTGCTGTGGCCTATGAAGTGGAAGGCGCCACGGTGCTGCCAATCACTGATGTGCCGCTGATTCCGGTCAAGGGCCTGGCAGCGCAGTTGTCGGACATTGCCGGGCGTTTTTATGGTGAGCCAAGCCATCACCTGAACCTGGTGGGGGTGACGGGCACCAACGGTAAAACCAGCGTGACCCAACTGGTCGCGCAGGCGCTGGATCTGCTCGGCCAGCATTGCGGCGTTGTCGGCACCCTCGGTTCCGGCTTCTATGGCGCATTGCAAAGCGGGCTGCACACCACGCCGAATCCGATCGCCGTGCAAGCGACTCTGGGCGACCTGAAAAAGGCCGGCGCCAAAGCCGTGGCCATGGAAGTGTCGTCCCACGGCCTGGATCAGGGCCGCGTCACCGCGCTGGCGTTCGACGTTGCCGTGATGACCAATCTGTCCCGCGATCATCTGGATTATCACGGCACGATGGAGGCTTACGCGCAGGCCAAGTCCAAGCTGTTCGCCTGGAATGATCTGAAGTGCCGTGTGGTCAACCTCGACGACGATTTCGGCCGGCAACTGGCCGCCGAAAAACGCGAGTCGCGTTTGATCACCTACAGCCTGCTCGACAGCAGCGCTTACCTGTACTGCCGCGAAGCGCAGTTTGACGATCATGGCGTGCGCGCCACCTTGGTCACGCCGCAGGGCGAGCATCTTCTGCGCAGCACGCTGCTCGGCCGTTTTAACCTGAGCAACGTATTGGCAGCCGTTGGCGCCTTGCTCGGCCTGGATTACGCGCTCGACGAAATTCTCAAGGTACTGCCGAAACTCGAAGGCCCGGCCGGACGCATGCAGCGTCTTGGCGGCGGCACTCAGCCGTTGGTGGTGGTCGATTACGCCCACACCCCGGATGCACTGGAAAAAGTCCTGACGGCTTTGCGCCCGCACGTCAAAGGTCAGTTGCTGTGCCTGTTCGGCTGTGGCGGTGACCGTGATCGCGGCAAGCGTCCGTTGATGGCTGAAGTGGTCGAGCGTCTGGCCGATCAAGTGCTTGTCACCGATGACAATCCGCGCACCGAAGACCCGGCAGTGATTTTCGATGACATCCGCGCCGGTTTCACGGCTGTGGATAAAGTCATCTTCGTTTCCGGTCGTGGTCAGGCAATCGCGCAATTGATTGCCGACGCTTCAGCGGATGACGTGATCGTTCTGGCCGGTAAAGGTCACGAGGACTATCAGGAAATCAACGGCGAGCGTCATGCCTTCTCGGATCTGGTCGAAGCGGATCACGCGCTGACCGCTTGGGAGATGGCCCATGCTTAAGGCCCTGACACTCAGCGAACTGACCAACGCGCTCGACGCACGCCTGATCAGCGCCGATGCCAGTTTCGACGGCGTGAGCATCGACAGCCGCGGTATCAAACCCGGCCAACTGTTTATCGCCCTGACTGGCCCGCGTTTCGACGGTCATGATTATCTGAACGACGTTGCCGGCAAAGGCGCCGTGGCTGCATTGGTCGAGCGCGAAGTCGACGACAGCACCCTGCCGCAATTGCTGGTCAAGGACACCCGCCAGGCCCTGGGCCAGCTGGGGGCCTTGAACCGTGCCGCGTTCACTCAGCCAGTGGCTGCCGTGACCGGTTCCAGCGGCAAGACCACGGTCAAGGAAATGCTCGCCAGCATCCTGCGCACGCGCGGTCCGGTGCTGGCCACACGCGGCAATCTGAACAATGACCTCGGCGTTCCGCTGACCCTGATCGAACTCGCGCCGGAACACACCTCCGCCGTGATCGAACTGGGCGCCTCGCGTCTGGGCGAAATCGCCTATACCGTCGGGCTGACCAAGCCGCACGTAGCGATCCTGAACAATGCCGGTACCGCTCACGTTGGTGAGTTCGGTGGCCCGGAAAAAATCGTCGAAGCCAAAGGCGAAATCATCGAAGGGCTGGCGGCCGATGGCATCGCCGTGCTCAACCTTGACGACAAGGCCTTTGGTATCTGGAAGACCCGCGCTGCCGGTCGAAAGGTGCTGACCTTCGCGCTGAGCAACACTCAAGCGGACTTCTACGCCAGCGACCTGAGCACTGATGCACGCGGTTGCCCGGCCTTCAATCTGCACACGCCTGAAGGTAGCGAGCGCGTTCAACTGAACCTGCTCGGCACCCATAACGTTGCCAACGCCATGGCCGCCGCCGCTGCTGCCCACGCCCTGGGTGTGTCGCTGTTCGGCATCGCCACTGGCCTTGGCGCGGTGCAACCGGTCAAGGGTCGCACCGTCGCGCAATTGGCGAAAAACGGCATGCGCGTGATTGATGACACTTACAACGCAAACCCCACCTCGATGTGCGCGGCCGTTGATATACTCGCCGGCTTTTCCGGCCGCACCGTCCTGGTGCTCGGAGATATCGGCGAGTTGGGCGATTGGGCGGAGCAGGGGCACCGCGACGTGGGTGAGTACGCCCGGGGCAAGGTATCCGCGCTTTACGCGGTCGGACCGAACATGGTTCACGCCGTCAACGCATTCGGTGAGCAGGCGCATCACTTCGGCACACAGGCCGAACTGATCCAGGCCCTGGACGCCGAGCAGGACACAAACACCACCATTTTGATCAAGGGTTCGCGCAGTGCAGCGATGGAAAACATCGTTGCGGCTCTGTGTGGGTCCAGTCTGGAGAAACATTAATGCTGCTGCTGCTAGCGGAGTATCTGCAACAGTTCCACAAAGGCTTCGCGGTCTTTCAGTACCTGACCCTGCGCGGGATCCTCGGTGTGCTGACCGCGCTGGTTTTGTCGCTGTGCTATGGCCCGTGGATGATCCGCACTCTGCAGAACCGTCAGATCGGCCAGTCCGTTCGTAACGACGGTCCGCAATCGCACCTGTCCAAGTCGGGTACACCGACCATGGGCGGCGCGCTGATTCTGTCGTCTATCGGCGTCAGTACGTTGCTCTGGGCTGACCTGAGCAACCGCTATGTCTGGACCGTGCTGCTGGTGACCCTGTTGTTCGGCGCCATCGGCTGGGTCGACGATTACCGCAAAGTCATCGAGAAAAATTCGCGTGGCTTGCCGAGCCGCTGGAAGTATTTCTGGCAGTCGGTGTTTGGTCTGGGCGCGGCGATCTTCCTTTATATGACCGCTTCGACGCCGGTGGAAACCACGCTGATCCTGCCGATGCTCAAGGACTACAGCATTCCGCTGGGCTTCGGTTTCATCGTGCTGACCTACTTCGTGATTGTCGGTTCGAGCAACGCGGTCAACCTCACCGACGGCCTCGACGGTCTGGCAATCATGCCGACCGTGATGGTTGGCGGTGGTCTCGGCATCTTCTGCTACCTGTCGGGTAACGTGAAATTCGCTGAATACCTGTTGATCCCGTATGTGCCGGGCGCAGGCGAACTGATTGTGTTCTGCGGTGCTTTGATCGGTGCCGGGCTGGGTTTCCTCTGGTTCAACACCTATCCGGCCCAAGTCTTCATGGGTGACGTCGGCGCACTGGCGCTGGGTGCTGCACTGGGCACCATCGCGGTGATCGTCCGTCAGGAAATCGTCCTGTTCATCATGGGCGGCGTGTTCGTGATGGAAACCCTGTCAGTGGTTATTCAGGTGGCGTCCTTCAAGCTGACCGGTCGCCGGGTCTTCCGCATGGCACCGATACACCACCACTTTGAACTCAAGGGCTGGCCCGAGCCGCGCGTGATCGTCCGTTTCTGGATCATCACCGTGATTCTCGTGCTGGTTGGCCTTGCCACCCTGAAGCTGAGGTAGAACGAGTGTCTCTGATCGCTTCTGACCACTTCCGCATCGTTGTCGGCCTCGGCAAGAGCGGCATGTCCCTGGTTCGCTTCCTGGCGAACCGGGGCACGTCGTTTGCCGTGGCCGATACGCGGGAGAATCCACCGGAACTGGCCACGCTCAAGCGTGACTATCCGCACGTGGAAGTGCGTTGTGGCGAGCTGGACGTTGAATTCCTCTGCCGTGCCGACGAGCTCTACGTGAGCCCCGGCCTGGCGCTGGCGACCCCGGCCCTGCAAGCCGCTGCGGCCCGTGGCGTGAAACTGTCCGGTGACATCGAGCTGTTCGCGCGTAACGCGAAAGCGCCGATTGTGGCCATCAGCGGTTCCAACGCGAAAAGCACCGTCACCACCCTGGTCGGCGAGATGGCGGCTGCGGCCGGCAAACGTGTGGCGGTGGGCGGCAATCTCGGTACCCCGGCGCTGGATCTGCTCAGCGACGACGTCGAGTTGTACGTGATGGAGCTGTCGAGCTTTCAGCTGGAAACCACCGATCAGCTCAACGCTGAAGTGGCGACCGTGCTGAACATCAGCGAAGACCACATGGATCGCTACAGTGGCCTGCCGGCGTATCACTTGGCCAAGCACCGCATTTTCCGCGGTGCCAGGCAGTTCGTGGTCAACCGTCAGGATGCACTGACCCGTCCGCTGATGGGCGAGGGCCAGCCATGCTGGACGTTCGGCCTGACCAAACCTGATTTCAAGGCATTCGGTATCCGCGAAGAAGAGGGCGAGAAGTACCTGGCCTTCGAATTCCAGAACCTGATGCCGGTCCGCGAGCTGAAAATTCGTGGTGCGCACAACCAGTCCAACGCACTGGCGGCGCTGGCGCTCGGCCATGCGGTCGGCCTGCCATTCGACGCGATGCTCGCGGCCCTGCGCACCTTCGCCGGTCTCGAACATCGCTGCCAATGGGTGCGTGATCTGGACGGCGTCGCTTACTACAACGATTCCAAAGCCACCAACGTTGGCGCCGCACTGGCGGCGATCGAAGGCCTGGGTGCGGACATCGACGGCAAGGTCATTCTGATCGCCGGTGGTGATGGCAAAGGTGCCGAGTTCAACGACCTGCATGATCCGGTGGCAGCCAACTGCCGCGCCGTGATCCTGATGGGTCGCGACTCCGACAAGATCGGCGCGGCCATCGGCGATGGCGTGCCACTGATTCGCGCAACTTCCCTGGTGGATGCTGTCGCGCAATGCCGCGCCGCCGCCCAACCGGGTGATGTGGTGCTGCTGTCGCCGGCCTGTGCCAGCTTCGACATGTTCAAGAATTACGAAGACCGTGGTCACCAGTTCGTCCGCGCCGTGGAGGAATTGGCATGAACCTGAGAAACATCATCAAACCGTACCCGTCGCCGCTGATTACCGGGCGCGGCATCGATCTCGACTTCCCGATGCTCGCCGGTTGCCTGGCGCTGCTCGGCCTGGGCCTGATCATGATCGCTTCGGCCTCCACCGAAGTGGCAGCCGCGCAGTCGGGCAGTCCGCTGTATTACATGATCCGCCACCTTATCTATGTGGTGCTGGGATTGGGCGCGTGCATCATCACCATGATGATTCCGATCGCCACCTGGCAACGCCTTGGCTGGTTGATGCTGCTGGGTGCGTTCGGCCTGCTGATCATGGTGATCATCCCGGGGATCGGCCGTGAGGTTAACGGTTCGATGCGCTGGATCGGTTTCAGCTTCTTCAACGTGCAGCCCTCGGAGATCGCCAAGGTATTCGTGGTGATTTACCTCGCCGGTTATCTGGTGCGTCGCCAGAAAGAAGTGCGCGAGAGCTGGATGGGTTTCTTCAAGCCGTTCATCGTGCTGCTGCCAATGGCCGGCCTGTTGCTGATGGAGCCGGACTTCGGTGCCACCGTTGTCATGATGGGTGCGGCGGCGGCGATGCTGTTCCTTGGCGGGGTCGGCTTGTTCCGCTTCTCGCTGATGGTGGTGCTGGCGGTCGGGGCCGTGGTCTTGCTGATTCAGATGCAGCCTTACCGGATGGCGCGTCTGACCAACTTCGCCGACCCGTGGGCCGACCAGTTCGGCGCCGGTTATCAGTTGTCGCAAGCGCTGATCGCGTTCGGTCGTGGTGAATGGCTGGGCGTGGGCCTGGGCAACAGCGTGCAAAAGCAGTTCTACCTGCCGGAAGCGCACACCGACTTCGTGTTCTCGGTACTCGCCGAAGAGCTCGGCGCGGTGGGTTCGCTGTGCACCGTGGCGCTGTTCGTGTTCGTGTGTATCCGCGGCATGTACATCGGTCTGTGGGCCGAGAAAGCCAAGCAGTTCTTCGCTGCTTATGTGGCATACGGCCTGTCATTCCTGTGGATTGGTCAGTTCCTGATCAACATCGGTGTGAACGTCGGCCTGCTGCCAACCAAGGGTCTGACCTTGCCGTTTCTCAGTTACGGCGGCAGTTCGCTGGTGATCTGCTGTGCCTGCCTTGGCCTGTTGCTGAGGATCGAGTGGGAGAGTCGAACCCATTTGGGCAGTGAAGAGATGGAATTCCATGAGAGCGACTTCGCCGAGGAGCCGAATCATGGGCGCTAACGTATTGATCATGGCCGGCGGAACCGGCGGCCACGTATTCCCGGCGCTGGCCTGTGCCCGCGAGTTTCAGGCGCGCGGCTACACCGTGCACTGGCTCGGCACCCCACGCGGGATCGAGAACGAACTGGTGCCGGCCGCCGGGCTGGAGCTGCACCGCATCAACGCCAGTGGCCTGCGTGGCAAGGGCAAGCTGTCGCTGCTCAAGGCGCCGCTCATGCTGCTCAAATCGGTCTGGCAGGCACGGGCGATCATTCGTCGGCTGCGTCCGGTGTGTGTGGTCGGCTTCGGTGGCTACGTGACCGGCCCCGGTGGTCTCGCGGCGAAACTGGCCGGTGTGCCGGTGATCGTTCACGAGCAGAACGCCGTCGCCGGCACCGCCAATCGGTTGCTGGTGCCGTTCGCCGCCCGAGTGTGTGAAGCGTTCCCCGACACCTTTACTCTGTCGGACAGCCGCCGTACCACCGGTAACCCGGTGCGCAGCGAGCTGTTCCTCGAAACACCGCGACCTGCTCTGGCCGGTCGCAAAGCGCGTTTGCTGATCCTGGGCGGAAGCCTTGGCGCAGAACCGTTGAACAAGTTGCTGCCTGAAGCGCTGGCGCAAGTCGCTGTCGATTTGCGTCCGGAAGTGTTCCATCAGGCTGGCAAAAACCACGATGAAGTGACTGCAGAGCGCTACCGCGCCGCCGGCGTGGAAGCGCAGGTGCAGCCGTTCATCAAAGACATGGCCCAGGCCTATGGCTGGGCTGACCTGGTGGTGTGCCGTGCAGGCGCGTTGACCATCAGTGAGCTGGCTGCCGCCGGTCTGCCCTCGATGCTGGTGCCTTTGCCCCATGCGATCGACGATCACCAGACCCGCAACGCCGATTATTTGGCCCGTGAAGGCGCTGCCTTCCTGATGCCGCAAAGAACGACTGGTGCCGCGGACCTTGCCGCGCGCCTGACAGAGGTCTTGATGCAACCGCAACGACTCGAAGAAATGGCCCAAGCGGCCCGCCGTCTGGCGAAACCCGATGCCACCCGTAGCGTGGTCGATACCTGTCTGGAGGTGGTCCATGGTTGAGAATCAGAAAGCCATGCCGCAACCGGAAATGCGCCGCATCCGTCGCATCCACTTCGTCGGTATCGGCGGCGTGGGCATGTGCGGCATCGCCGAAGTGTTGTTGAACCTGGGCTATGAAGTGTCCGGTTCCGACCTGAAAGCCTCGCCGGTCACCGAGCGTCTGGAATCGTTCGGCGCGAAGATCTTCATCGGCCACCGCGCCGAGAACGCCGCCGCCGCCGATGTGCTGGTGGTGTCGAGCGCCGTCAACACTTCCAACCCGGAAGTGGCGACTGCACTGGAACGCCGCATCCCGGTGGTGCCGCGTGCCGAAATGCTGGCTGAGCTGATGCGCTATCGCCACGGCATCGCCGTTGCCGGTACCCACGGCAAAACCACCACGACCAGCCTGATTGCTTCTGTGTTCGCCGCCGGTGGTCTCGATCCGACGTTCGTGATCGGTGGGCGTCTGAACGCTGCCGGCACCAACGCGCAACTCGGCACCAGTCGTTACCTGATCGCCGAAGCCGATGAAAGCGACGCGAGCTTCCTGCACTTGCAGCCGCTGGTGGCCGTGGTCACCAACATCGACGCCGATCACATGGCGACCTACGGCGGCGACTTCAACATACTGAAGAAAACCTTCGTCGAATTCCTGCACAACCTGCCGTTCTACGGTTTGGCGGTGATGTGCCTGGACGATCCGGTCGTGCGCGAAATCCTGCCGCTGGTCAAACGTCCAACCGTGACATACGGCTTCAGTGAAGACGCCGACATCCGTGCGATCAACGTGCGTCAGCAAGGCATGCAGACCTTCTTTACCGTGCTGCGCCCTGATCGAGAGCCGCTGGATGTGTCGGTGAACATGCCGGGCAACCACAACGTGCTCAATTCGCTGGCTACCATCTGCATCGCCACCGACGAGGGCGTCAGCGATGAAGCCATCGTTCAGGGCCTGTCGGGCTTCCAGGGTGTCGGTCGACGTTTCCAGGTCTACGGCGAACTGCCGGTGGACGGCGGCAGTGTGATGCTGGTCGACGACTACGGCCACCATCCGACCGAAGTCGCGGCCGTGATCAAAGCCGTGCGGGGTGGCTGGCCGGAGCGCCGTCTGGTGATGGTTTACCAGCCGCACCGCTACAGCCGCACCCGCGATCTGTACGACGACTTCGTCAATGTGCTGGCTGACGCCAACGTGTTGCTGTTGATGGAAGTCTATCCGGCCGGTGAAGAACCGATCCCGGGCGCCGACAGCCGCAAGCTGTGCAACAGCATTCGGCAGCGCGGTGCGCTCGACCCGATCTACATCGAGCGGGGCGTCGATCTGGCGCCGCTGGTCAAGCCGCTGTTGCGCGCCGGCGACATCCTGCTGTGCCAGGGCGCTGGTGATATCGGCGGTCTCGCGCCGAAGCTGTTGAAAAGTGAATTGTTCGCTGGCGCCGTGGCCGCGCCGGTCGAGGGGAAGTTGAAATGACTGCTGCCTACGCCAATCTGTTCTCCACCATCGCGCCGAAAGACTTCGGCCGTGTCGCCGTGCTGTTCGGTGGCCTGAGTGCCGAGCGTGAGGTGTCGTTGAAATCCGGCAACGCCGTGCTCGAGGCGCTGCAGAGCGCTGGCGTGGACGCGTTCGGCATCGACGTCGGCGACGATATTCTGCAGCGTCTGTTGAGCGAAAAAATCGATCGCGCCTTCATCATTCTCCACGGTCGTGGCGGTGAAGACGGCTCCATGCAGGGCCTGCTCGAGGTCGCCGGCATTCCCTACACCGGCAGCGGCATTCTGGCTTCGGCACTGGCGATGGACAAACTGCGCACCAAGCAGGTCTGGCACAGCCTCGGGATTCCGACGCCGCGTCACGCCGTGTTGTGCAGCGAAGCCGATTGTATTTTGGCAGCGACGGAACTGGGCTTCCCTTTGATCGTCAAACCGGCGCATGAAGGTTCAAGTATCGGGATGGCCAAAGTGAGTTCTGCGTCCGAGTTGATCGACGCATGGAAAGCGGCCAGTACCTACGATTCGCAAGTGTTGGTCGAGCAATGGATTCAAGGTCCGGAGTTCACCATCGCCACCCTGCGTGACCAGGTGTTGCCTCCAATCGCCCTGGGTACACCGCACACGTTCTACGACTACGACGCCAAGTACATCGCCAACGATACCCAGTACCGCATTCCGTGCGGGCTGGATGCCGCCAAGGAAAAAGAACTCATGGATCTCACGGCCAAGGCCTGTGAGGCGCTGGGTATCGCCGGTTGGGGCAGGGCGGATGTGATGCAGGACGCCGACGGGCAGTTCTGGTTCCTGGAAGTGAACACCGCACCGGGCATGACCGATCACAGTCTGGTGCCGATGGCGGCCCGTGCTGCCGGTCTGGATTTCCAGCAACTGGTACTGGCCATTCTGGCTGCCAGCGTAGAAGAGGCGCGAGGTTAAGACGATGCAAGGCGCACAGCTCAGACATCAGCCACCCGCACCCGGCCGCAAGCCGGTGCCGCGGGGTGCCAGCCGAATGGTGGCCAAAGAGCCGATGTCCGCGCGCCTGCCAAAAGCCAACTTCGGTTTTGTGAAAAGCCTGTTCTGGCCAGTGCTGCTGGTGGTGCTCGGGTTCGGTACTTACGAAGGTGCGCAGCGGTTGCTGCCTTACGCCGACCGGCCGATCGCCAAAATCGCCGTGCAGGGCGACCTGAGCTACATCAGCCAGCAAGCGGTGCAGCAGCGAATCGCCCCGTTCGTCGCGTCGAGCTTCTTCACCATCGACCTGGCCAGCATGCGTAAAGAGCTTGAGCAAATGCCCTGGATTGCCCATGCCGAAGTGCGTCGGGTGTGGCCGGATCAAGTGGTGATCCGCCTCGAAGAGCAACTGCCGATAGCGCGTTGGGGCGACGAGTCATTGCTCAACAACCAGGGCCAGGCGTTTACGCCCAGGGAGCTGGCGAACTACGAACACCTGCCACAACTGTTCGGCCCACAGCGGGCTCAGCTGCAAGTGATGCAGCAATACCAGGTGCTGAGCCAGATGCTCCGGCCTATGGGCTTCTCGATTGCACGCCTGGAATTGCGTGAGCGAGGTAGCTGGTTCCTGACCACCGGTGCCGGCAGTTCCGGCCCCGGCATCGAATTGCTGCTGGGACGCGGCAACCTCGTGGAAAAGATGCGCCGCTTTATCGCCATCTATGACAAGACGCTTAAAGAACAGATTACGAACATTGCGCGCATCGATCTGCGCTACGCCAACGGCCTTGCTGTTGGCTGGCGGGAACCAGTAGCGCCGACGGCAGCCCAACCCGCTGTCGCAAAGAATTAAGAAGAGGCAGGACCCATGGCAAACGTGCAAAGCGGCAAAATGATCGTCGGTCTGGATATCGGCACCTCCAAGGTGGTGGCGCTGGTAGGCGAGGTCTCGGACGACGGCACGCTGGAAATCGTCGGTATCGGTACACATCCGTCCCGCGGCCTGAAAAAAGGCGTGGTGGTGAATATCGAGTCCACCGTGCAATCGATCCAGCGCGCGATCGAAGAAGCCCAACTGATGGCGGGCTGCCGCATTCACTCGGCGTTCGTCGGCGTGGCGGGTAATCACATCCGCAGCCTGAACTCCCACGGCATCGTTGCGATTCGTGATCGCGAAGTCAGCTCGGCCGACCTTGAGCGCGTGCTCGACGCCGCCCAGGCTGTCGCGATCCCGGCTGATCAGCGTGTGCTGCATACCCTGCCGCAGGATTACGTGATCGATAACCAGGAAGGCGTTCGCGAACCCCTGGGCATGTCCGGCGTACGTCTGGAAGCCAAAGTTCACGTGGTTACCTGCGCCGTCAACGCCGCACAGAACATTGAAAAATGCGTGCGCCGCTGCGGTCTGGAAATCGACGACATCATTCTGGAGCAACTGGCGTCCGCGTATTCGGTGCTGACCGATGACGAGAAAGAGCTGGGCGTGTGCCTGGTCGACATCGGCGGCGGTACCACCGACATCGCGATCTTCACCGAAGGCGCGATCCGCCACACGGCCGTGATCCCGATTGCCGGTGATCAGGTGACCAACGACATCGCCATGGCGTTGCGCACCCCGACCCAGTACGCCGAAGAGATCAAGATCCGTTACGCCTGCGCCCTGGCCAAACTGGCTGGCGCCGGCGAAACCATCAAGGTGCCAAGCGTTGGCGACCGTCCCCCGCGTGAACTGTCGCGTCAGGCCCTGGCCGAAGTGGTCGAGCCGCGTTACGACGAGCTGTTCACCCTGATCCAGGCCGAACTGCGTCGCAGCGGCTACGAAGACCTGATTCCGGCCGGCATCGTCCTGACCGGCGGTACGTCGAAGATGGAAGGCGCCACTGAGCTGGCCGAAGAAATCTTCCACATGCCGGTACGCCTCGGTGTCCCGCACGGTGTGAAAGGTCTGGATGACGTGGTGCGCAACCCGATTTATTCCACTGGCGTTGGCTTGTTGATGTACGGCCTGCAAAAGCAGTCCGACGGAGTGTCGTTCTCCGGCATCGGCAGCCGCGACAGCTACAGCAGCGAAGAGCCTCAGGCGCCGCTGCTCGACCGACTGAAAAAGTGGGTCCAGGGCAATTTTTAAAAGCCGCGCGAAGCGACAAGCTTCAAGCGGCAAGCAACAGCAGTAGATACACGGCAACAAACAGCAGTAGGCGAAAAAACTAGAGAATGTAAGGAGAGGGAAAATGTTCGAACTCGTAGACAACATCCCCGCAAGCCCGGTAATCAAAGTTATCGGTGTTGGCGGTGGCGGCGGCAACGCTGTCAATCACATGGTCAAGAGCAACATCGAAGGCGTTGAATTCATCTGCGCCAACACGGATGCTCAAGCGCTGAAATCCATCGGCGCGCGGACCATCCTGCAACTGGGCACCGGCGTGACCAAAGGTCTCGGCGCTGGCGCCAACCCTGAAGTAGGTCGTCAGGCCGCTCTCGAAGACCGTGAGCGCATTGCCGAAGTCCTGCAGGGCACCAACATGGTGTTCATCACCACGGGCATGGGCGGTGGTACCGGTACCGGTGCTGCGCCGATCATCGCCGAAGTGGCCAAGGAAATGGGCATTCTGACCGTTGCGGTCGTGACTCGTCCGTTCCCGTTCGAAGGCCGCAAGCGCATGCAGATCGCCGACGAAGGTATCCGTCTGCTGTCTGAAAGCGTCGACTCGTTGATCACCATTCCTAACGAGAAGCTGCTGACCATCCTCGGTAAAGACGCGAGCCTGCTGTCGGCTTTCGCCAAGGCCGACGATGTACTGGCCGGTGCCGTTCGCGGTATCTCCGACATCATCAAGCGTCCGGGCATGATCAACGTCGACTTCGCCGACGTACGTACCGTGATGAGCGAAATGGGCATGGCGATGATGGGCACTGGCTGCGCCAGCGGTCCGAACCGTGCACGTGAAGCCACCGAAGCAGCAATTCGCAACCCGCTGCTCGAAGACGTGAACCTGCAAGGCGCACGCGGCATTCTGGTGAACATCACCGCCGGTCCTGACCTGTCCCTGGGTGAGTACTCCGACGTGGGTAGCATCATCGAAGCCTTCGCATCCGAGCACGCCATGGTCAAGGTCGGTACCGTTATCGATCCGGACATGCGTGACGAGCTGCACGTCACCGTCGTTGCCACCGGTCTGGGCGCGAAAATCGAGAAGCCTGTGAAGGTCATCGACAACACCGTTCACACGTCCATGGCGGCTTCTCAGGTTCAGCAACCGGCTCCGTCCCGTCAGGAAGCGCCAGCGGTGAACTACCGCGATCTGGATCGTCCGACCGTCATGCGCAACCAGGCTCAGGCCGGTGCTGCGGCTGCCGCGAAGATGAATCCGCAAGATGACCTGGACTACCTGGACATCCCGGCATTCCTGCGTCGTCAGGCCGATTGATGGAATGTATCAGGGCTATGAAGGTGATTGGTGTTCAGCAAAGGCTCGGTCTGCTATTATCGCCAGCCTTTGTTGATACCAGTTCGCAATTTGCGCTGAAGCGGCCCAAGCCATGATTAAACAACGCACACTGAAAAATATTATCCGTGCCACAGGTGTAGGCCTGCACTCCGGTGAGAAGGTCTATCTGACCCTCAAGCCTGCGCCTGTCGACACTGGCATTGTGTTTTGTCGCGCTGACCTCGACCCTGTGGTGCAGATTCCTGCCCGCGCGGAAAACGTCGGTGAAACCACTATGTCGACGACGCTGGTAAACGGCGACGTCAAAGTGGACACGGTAGAGCACTTGCTCTCGGCCATGGCTGGCCTGGGCATCGATAACGCCTACGTCGAGCTCTCCGCGTCCGAAGTCCCGATCATGGATGGCAGCGCTGGACCCTTCGTATTCCTGATTCAATCGGCTGGCCTGGAAGAACAGGACGCCGCCAAGAAATTCATCCGCATCCTGCGTGAAGTGACAGTGGAAGACGGCGACAAGCGCGCCACTTTCGTCCCTTTCGAAGGGTTCAAGGTGAGCTTCGAGATTGATTTCGATCACCCGGTTTTCCGGGACCGCACCCAGAGTGCAAGCGTGGATTTTTCCAGCACTTCGTTCGTAAAAGAAGTCAGCCGCGCCCGTACTTTCGGCTTCATGAGTGATATCGAGTACCTGCGCAAGCACAACCTCGCACTCGGCGGCAGCGTTGAAAACGCAATCGTGGTCGATGCCGATGGCGTACTGAACGAAGACGGCCTTCGCTATGAAGACGAATTCGTGAAGCACAAAATCCTCGATGCCATTGGCGATCTGTACCTGCTGGGCAATAGCCTGATTGGTGAGTTCAAAGGCTTCAAGTCCGGTCATGCACTGAACAACCAGCTGCTGCGCAAATTGATTGAGCAGACAGATGCGTGGGAAGTGGTGACGTTCGAAGACGCCAGTACCGCACCCATCTCTTACATGCGCCCTGTTGCGGCGGTGTAAGTAAAAAACCTCTCTAGTTTTTTGAAGGCCATCTGCGGATGGCCTTTTTTTATGCCTGGTGTTTTTGTGTTGCCTGAGCTGACCTCATCGCTGGCAAGCCAGCTCCCACAGGTTTCTTCGTTTTCCATAGATATCCACAGCACCACAAATCCATGTGGGAGCTGGCTTGCCAGCGATGGGGCCGATACGGGCAAAGCATTAATCAGGCAGCCACCACCACCCGATTGCGCCCACTTTCCTTGGCCTGATACAACGCCTTGTCCGCCGCGAACAGCAACTGCTCCAGGGTCATCTCGCTCGTTGTCGTCCACGAAGCGATACCGATACTCACCGTCATCGGCCACTCGGCCCCTGCGACCAACGGCAATTGTTCCACCGCCAGCCGAATATGCTCGGCAATCTGCTGCGCGCCCGCACTGTCGGTCTCGGCAACAATCACCGAAAACTCCTCGCCGCCGTAACGCGCCACCAGATCCGTCGGCCGTCGCACATTCGCCGTGATCACGTTGGCCAATTCGCGCAACGCCTGATCCCCTGCCTGATGGCCGTGCCGGTCGTTGAACGCCTTGAAGTGATCGGCGTCGATCATCATCACCGACAGCGGTTTGCCCGAGCGCTGGGCGCGAAACCATTCATGGCGCAGCGACTGATCGAGCATTCGCCGGTTGGCCACCCCGGTAAGCGCATCGGTGGCGGCCAATTGCGCCAGTTCGTGTTCGGCGCGGTGACGCAGGCGCAGTTCACGCACGAGCAGCCAGGTCAGCCAGAGCAGGCCTAGGCACAGCACGCCGGTGGCGCCACTGATCAGTATTGCGGTGCGACGCCAGGCGGCGAATACCTCGTCGCTGGACAACGCGACGATCACCGTCAGCGGCAGGTTACCGACCCGCGAATAGGTGTAGAGCCGCTGCTGATAATCCATGCTCGACGTGCTGGTAAAACTGCCGTTGCCACTTCTGTCGTTCAGAATCCGCACCACATTGGGTCGATTGCCGAAACTTTTACCGACGGAGTCGCTTTGCAGGTATGGCTTCTGCGCCAGCAACACGCCATCGTTGTCGATGATGTTCAGTGTGCTGCCATTGCCGATGTCGAGGGTGTTGAATAATTGGTCGAAGTAATTGAGCTTCAACGATGCCACGGCCACGCCGACGAACTCGCCGGTGTCCGAGGAAATACGTCGACTGAAGCTGAGGCGCCATTGATTGGCCTCATCGCAGTCGCAACGGGTCTTGAACGGTCGGCTGATAAACATGCCGACATCGCGGTTGAAGGCATGGGCGAGAAAGTAATCGCGGTCAGCGAAGTTGCCCGGTTTCGGCACGAGCTGCGATGAGTCGGCAACCACATTGCCGAGCTTGTCGAGCAACAGGATATCGCCCTTGAAGCGCGCAGTGGTCGAGCGATCAAACAGTGCCAGATGGCGGATCTGTGGGGTCAGGTCACGCAGGTCATCACGCTGCGACGTGGCGATCAGGCCTTGCAGCGTCAGGTCGTATAACTCGACGGTGCGCAGTACGTCGGCGTCGATCAACTGGGCGATGGTGGCGGCGCTGCGGGTGCCTGACTCCTGAGCGCTGGCGTGCTCACGAATCAACAGGAACGTGACGATGCACGCGATCGCGATCACGCTCAGCAGGCTGCCGACAATCAGGAGCCGCTCGGGGCGTCCGGTCTTGCCCGCAACAGGTGGGGTACGGCTCGCGATCATGGTGGGGTTATCGGTTGGGGAGTCTTATAAGCGTAGTAGGGCAAACACGGCAGCCAAAGCCAGAATCGATTCCCAACGTGGGAGCAAGTCTGCTCGCTCCCACAGGGTACATCACTACATTCCAGACGGTGTTATAGCGCCGATCTTAGAAGACGTTGATCGGGTAGTCGACGATCACGCGATATTCATCTGTGTCCGAATCAATTCCGCCATAACCGTTGCCAACCCGATGAGTGGCCCATTGCAGGCGCACTGCGAGGTCTTTCGCCTGACCGCTTTGTACGACGTACTTCAAGTCGAGATCGCGTTCCCAGTGCTTGGCGTTGCTACCGTCGGCGCTGTACCAATTGGAATACCCCAGGCTGCTCGGGTCAGCCTTGCTCAAATCAACCTTCCCCCGCGAGTAGGACACCGCCGAGGTCAGTCCCGGCACGCCGACACCGGCAAAGTCGTAGGCGTACTTGAGCTTCCACGAGCGCTCGTTCGGGCCGTTGAAGTCCGAGTATTGCTGGGAGTTGTCGAGGTAAACGCTGTCGCCCTGGCTGATGTAGTCGAACGGCGTGTTGCCGTTGACCCGTTGGTAAGCGGCGGTGACGCTATGGCTGCCGATGCCGACGGTGAAATGCAGGCTGTAGGTGTTGTTGTCGATGTTGCCGAGCAGCGCGTCGCCGGTGTCCTGGGTGTGATAGAAGTGCAGGCCCGGGTTGAGGCTGACCTGGTCGTTCAGCTGCCAGGTGTAATCCAGGTCGTAGTAATACTGGTTCCAGATGTCCTTGAGCTCGGACGCATACAGGCTGCTGGTCAAGCCTTCGGCACCGCTCCAGGCCACACCGGCCCAGTTCAGGTGGCGGCTTTCGTCGCCCTCGGCCAGCGTGCCGTACGAAGTGCCGATGCGCTGGTGACCACTTTGGTTGTAAGGCTTGGTGAAACTGGCCTGGCCGCCTTCGATCAACCAGCCATCGAAACTGTGGTTGGTCAGGCTGACGCCACGGAACGTCTGCGGCAGCATGCGCGTGTCGCCGCCGGCAATCACCGGGTTGGTGAGGAACAAGTCACCAGCCTTCAATTCGGTGTCGAACGCACGCATTTTCAAAGTACCGCCGGCTGTCGAAAACGCGCCCGGTGCCTTACCGTTGCCATCGCTGATCGGCAGGATGCTGGAGCCATCCGTGCCGCCACCGCCGTCGAGTTTCAGCCCGAGCATGGCGTGGGCATCAATGCCGAAACCGACTGTGCCTTGGGTGTAGCCCGACTGGAATACCCCGAGAAAACCCTGACCCCACTCGATGTTGTCGTCCGCCTTCTGCAGGCGGTTGCGATTCATGTAGTAGTTGCGGGCGTTGAGGTTGAGGCTCGAGCCTTCGATAAAACCTTCTGGCGCGGGCTCATCAGCGTGAACGGCGGGGGCAATCGTTGCGGCAATTGCAATGAACAGTGGAGTGAAACGGACTGGGTAACGCACGTGCGGTAAAGCTCCTTGGGTCAACGGCACCTCAATGTTCCGAGGCGCGAAATGTTTCTTGTTGTAAAAGACGCACCAAACAGCTTTCAGACCACAACGAAAAAAGGCCGCTGAATGGCAGCGGCCTGGAATGACGACGGTTGAACGGGAAGAGCCAAACAGCCGCGTCGAGGGAAACGGAGCGATGTGCGACTCAGCTGTCTTTCTCGGAGGCTTGAGCCTGGGTTGCGGCAGCCTGAGGGGTCTGCGTCGCGTCTTTGGCCTTGGCCATCATTTCTGTCTGATGCTGATCATACGCCTGGGCCCGAGCGCTGTTGTGCGCAACGAACGCCGGGGACTCTTCAGCCATCGCCATCGGCGACAGGATCAGTGAGGACAAAACGAAAGCGCTGGCAATACCCATACTGTTGGACATCTTGAAAACCTTCTTGCTTGGCAAGTGCTGTTTGGTGCGGGCAAAGATAAGGTTGCCGGGGCTTGGGAAACAGCGTGATTTTCATAAATGACTATTGCGCAGGAGGTAAAAGTCGAACCCTGCGTTGGTGCCAAGAGCCTACCCCCTCACCCCAGCCCTCTCCCCCAAGGGGGCGAGGGGGAAAGGGAGCCGATCGGGGGCTTTTGAGAAACTGAGTTCGACAGGATATTTCAGTTCAGTGTAACTCGGGAGAGCAACGCGGTCGGTCCCCTCTCCCTCCGGGAGAGGGTTAGGGTGAGGGGCTTTTCAAACCGGCAAACAAATCCCAAACGTATTCATCCCCCGATCACTGCGCACAAACACATCCCCGCCATGCATCAGCGCAATCGCTTTCACGATCGCCAGCCCCAGCCCATGGTTGTTCCCACTGTTGCTGCGCGAAGCATCCACCCGATAAAAGCGCTCGAACAACCGTGGCAGATGCTCAATGGCAATCGGCGAGCCGGGGTTGGTGACGCCGATGCTGACTAGATGTTCTTCTACCTCAATCCGCACCTTGATCACCTGACCCGGCCCGGTGTGTTGCACTGCGTTGCTCAATAGATTGATCAATGCCCGACGCAAATGCGCGACTTCGATCTGCACCTGCGCATCGCCGCTGACCTGCACCTGAACCTGCGCGTCTTCGAGAATGAAATCCAGATACTCCAGCGTGGTTGCCACTTCATCGGCCAACGATGTCGACGTCAGTTTGGTCGCCTTGTTGCCCTGATCCGCACTGGCCAGAAACAGCATGTCGTTGATGATCGAGCGCAGCCGCTCCAGCTCTTCGAGATTGGATTGCAGCACTTCGAAGTAATGTTCAGCCGAACGCCCGCGCGTCAATGCTACCTGGGTCTGGCCAATGAGATTGGTCAGCGGCGAACGCAGTTCGTGCGCCACGTCTGCATTGAACGACTCCAGTCGCGAATAGGCCATTTCGACCCGCTCCAGCGTCGAGTTGAACGAGTTGACGAACTGTTCCAGCTCCGGTGGCAATGGCGACAATCGCAAGCGACCGGCTCGCAGCGGCGGGGTCAGGCGTTGGGCTTCGTGGGACAGTTTGATCAGCGGCTTGAGGCCGATCCGCGCCACCCAATACCCCAGCGCCGAGGCCAACAGCACGCCGACAATTGCCAGGCTGATCAAGGCGATCAGCAAATGATGCTGGGTCTGGTGAAAGGTCTCGGTATTGATGCCGATCATAAAACGCAGCGGCGGGCGCTGATCCTTGGCAGGGAACTGGCTGACCAGCACTTTCAGCGGAAAAGGCTGATCCGGCAATTGCAGGTCACGCATGCCCAGCGGGCCATTGGCAAACTCGCGGATCTGCGGGGTCAAACTGCCGTATTCGTACTGTGGATCGCTGCTGCTGATCCAGAAGCTGATGCGTTTATCCTCTTCGCCCAGCAACTTGAGTTTGTTGTTGATTTTCACCCAGTGCTCTGGAGTGCCGAAGCGGCCAACGGTGGATTCGAGCACGCTATAGCGCGCATCCAGCTCGGCTTCCGGGAGCAATCCCAAGCCTTTATCCACCTGTTGATACAGCGCGCCGCCGATCAACAGAAACACCAGCAGCGCCACCAAGGTGAACATTCCGCTCAGGCGCAGGGCAATCGAGTTACTGGACACCACGACTCTCCAGCACATAACCCATGCCACGAATGGTGTGCAGCAGTTTCTCGTCGAACGGGCCGTCGAGCTTGGCGCGCAGGCGTTTGATTGCCACCTCGACGACGTTGGCATCGCTGTCGAAATTGATGTCCCAGACCATTTCGGCGATGGCGGTTTTCGAGAGGATTTCACCCTGGCGGCGGGCGAGGACACTGAGCAACGAGAACTCTTTGGCGGTCAGGTCCAGGCGCGTGCCGGCGCGAGTCGCCTTGCGGCTGATCAGATCTATCCACAGGTCGGCGATGCTCACCTGTACCGGCTCATGCCCGCCACTGCGCCGGGTCAGCGCTTGCAGACGCGCGACCAGTTCGAGGAAGGAAAAGGGTTTGCCCAGGTAATCATCGGCGCCGTCGCGCAGGCCTTTGATCCGGTCTTCAACCCGCTCGCGGGCGGTGAGCATGATCACCGGAGTTTGCTTGCGCGCACGCAATGCGCGCAGCACGCCGAAGCCGTCGAGGCCCGGCAACATGACGTCGAGGACGATCACCGCGTAGTCGCTTTCCAGCGCCAGGTGCAGGCCTTCGACGCCGTCGCGGGCCAGGTCCACGGTGTAACCCTGTTCCGTCAGACCGCGGTGCAGATAGTCCGCGGTTTTTTCCTCGTCTTCGATAATCAGAACGCGCATGACCCGCCTCAGTCTGTGGTCGCCAACGCCGGTACGGGCGCAGGTTTGGGTCTATGGAAAAGTCGCTCAAGCCACAAGTATATGACCGGCGTGGTAAACAGCGTCAGCATCTGGCTGACCAGCAAGCCGCCCACTACCGCGATCCCCAGCGGCTGGCGCAGTTCGGCGCCGGTGCCGTAGCCGAGCATCAGCGGCAAGGCACCGAGCAGCGCGGCGAGAGTGGTCATGATGATTGGCCGGAACCGCGTGATGCACGCTTCGAAAATCGCATCCTCAGGTGACATCCCGCGTTGACGTTGGGCTTCGAGGGCGAAGTCGATCATCAGGATGCCGTTCTTCTTCACAATGCCGATCAGCAAGACCAGCCCGATCAGCGCCATGATCGAAAAATCCTGGCCGCAGATCCACAACATGATCACCGCGCCCAAACCCGCTGCCGGCAAAGTCGAAATGATCGTCAGCGGATGCACGAAGCTCTCATAAAGCACACCGAGAATGATGTACACCGCCACCAGCGCCGCGAGAATCAGCCACGGCTGGCTGGCCAGCGAACTCTGGAATGCCTGCGCCGCCCCCTGGAAGTTGCCGCTGATCGCGGTCGGCATGCCGATTTCGGCCTTGGCCTGATTGAGCAGAATCACCGCATCGCCCAGCGCCACGCCGGGCGCCAGGTTGAACGACATGTTGGCGGCCGGAAACATACCGTCATGGGCAATCGACAGTGGGCCAATGGTCGGTGCATCGAATCTGGCCAGCGCCGACAGCGGCACCATTGCCCCGCTCAGCGGCGAGCGCAGGTAGAAATAGTTAAGGCTTTCGGCCTTGCCGCGCTGTTTGGTGTCCAGCTCCAGAATCACGTTGTACTGGTTGACCTGAGTCTGGAATTCATTGATCTGGCGTTGGCCGAACGCATCGTACAGCGCCTCGTCGACATCGCTGGCAGTCAGGCCGAAACGCGCCGCCGCGCTGCGGTCGATGCTGATGTGAGTGATGCTGCCACCCAGTTGCAGGTCGTTGGAAATGTCGCGAAACGCCGGGTTGCTGCGCAGTTTTTCGGTCAGGCGCTGGGTCCAGGTGGCGAGCGTCGCGCCGTCGTTGCTTTTGAGTACGTATTGGTACTGCGCGCGACTTGGGCCGGAGCTGAGGTTGATGTCCTGGCCGGCACGCAGATAGAGCACGATGCCGGGGACTTTCATCAGTTGCGGACGAATCCGGTCGATGAACTGGCTGGCGCTGACGTCACGGTCGCCGCGTTTCTTCAGGGCGATCCAGAAGCGCCCGTTGGCGATGGTCTGGTTACTGCCGGAAACACCCACCGAGTGAGAAAACGCCTGTACTGCCGGGTCGGCGGCGACGATTTCGGCCATGGCCAAGTGTTTTTTCACCATGTCGCCGTAGGAAATGTCCGCAGCAGCCTCAGTCGTACCGAGCACGAAGCCCGTGTCCTGCACCGGGAAGAAACCCTTGGGGATAAGGATGTAGCCGGCGATGGCCAACGCAAGGGACAAACCGAACACGCCGATCATCAATTTCTGGTGGGCGAAGGCGCGGCGCAGGCCTTTCTCGTACCCACCAAGCAAGCGTTCACTAAAACCCGGTTTCGCGTGGGCGTGATGCACCGGTTTGCGCATGAACAGCGCCGCGAGGGTCGGCGCCAACGTCAGCGAAACCACCACGGAAATCATGATGGTCGAGGTGGCGGTCAGGGCAAACTCCTTGAAAAGTCGCCCGACCACGCCGTCCATGAACAACAGCGGAATAAACGCTGCCACCAGCGAGAAACTGATCGAGACCACGGTGAAACCGATCTCGCCTGCGCCTTTGATCGCCGCCTCGCGCATATCATCGCCGGCCTCCAGGTGCCGGTGAATGTTTTCCACCACCACAATCGCGTCATCGACCACAAATCCCACCGCCACCACGATGGCGACCAGGGTCAGGTTGTTCAGGCTGAACCCGAGGATGTACATCAGCGCGAAACTGGCGATCAGCGACACACCGAGCACTGCCGAGACAATCAACGTTGCCGACAACTGACGCAAAAACAGCGCCATCACCGCCACCACCAGCAGGATCGCGATCAACAAGGTGATCTCGACCTCGTGCAGGGAGGCGCGGATGGTCTGGGTGCGGTCGATCAGTACGTCGACCTGCACAGAGGCCGGCAGCATGGCCTCGAGGGCGGGCAGGGCGGCCTGAATCCGGTCCACGGTTTCGACGATGTTGGCGCCCGGTTGGCGCGAGATCACCAGGTTTACCCCCGGTCGATCACCCGCCCACGCTTGCACATAATCATCTTCCGAACCGTTAACGACGCTGGCGACATCTCTTAGGTGGACCGGGGCGCCATTCTTGTAGGAAACGATGAGTTGGCTGTAATCCTCGGGATGGAATAACTGGTCGTTGGTCGACAGCGTGGAAATACTCGACTCGCCGTACAGCGCACCTTTGGCCAGGTTGAGGCTGGTTTGCTGAATCGCCAGACGAATGTCGGCGAGGGTCAGACCGATGGCCGCGAGTTTATCTGCCGAAGCCTGAACGCGAATCGCCGGACGTTGCTGACCGGTAATGTTGATTTGGCCTACACCGTCGATCTGACTGATCTGACGGGCCAGCAGGGTTTCCACCAGATCGCTGAGTTCGGTGCCGGGCATCTGCGTCGAAGTGACACTCAGGATCAGCACAGGGCTGTCGGCGGGGTTGACCTTCCTCCAGGTCGGCAGCGTCGGCATGTCCTTGGGCAGCTTGCCGGCGGCGGTGTTGATCGCCGCCTGGACTTCCTGCGCGGCCGTGTCGATGCTTTTGTCGAGGCTGAACTGCAGGGTCAGCAGGGTCGAGCCCAAAGCACTGCTGGAAGTCATCTGGGTCATGCCGGGGATGGCGCTGAATTGCACCTCCAAAGGCGTGGCCACGGACGAGGCCATGGTGTCGGGGTTGGCGCCGGGCAATTTTGCGGACACCTGAATCGTAGGAAATTCCGCTTCCGGCAGTGGGGCAATTGGCAAGCGCGGGAAAGCAAGGATGCCGACCAGCACCAGTGCGAGGGTGTGCAGAATCGTCGCCACCGGGTGATCAATGCACCACGTCGAAACCCCTTTGTGCGCCTTCATGGTTTCGGCTCCGCCTGCACCACTTGCGGCGGCTCGGTCATGACTTGCACGGTCGAACCGGGTTTGAGCCGCGACTGGCCATCGGTTACCAGCACGTCACCGGCCTTCACACCTTTGATGATGTCCTGACCGCTGCCCTGATAAACCATCTGCACTTGCACGGCTTCCACCTTGTCGCCATTCACTCGGTAAACGAAGTGTTGGTCGAGACCGCGTTGTACGACGGTGGGCGGTACGACCAGCGCATTTTTGTCGAGGGCCGTCTGAATTTTTACCGTCACCAGCAGGCCCGGCCAGAGCTTCTGGCTGGCGTTGGCGAATTCGGCTTTGGCGCGGATGGTGCCGGTGTTGGCGTTGATCTGGTTGTCGATCAGGGTCAGGTGACCTTCGCCGAGCAGGTTGCCGGTTTCTCCATCGGTGTCGGCACCGATGTAGGCTTTGACCTGTGCGTGTTGCGGGTCGGCGATCAGGCCTTGCAGGGTCGGCAGCATTTGTTGTGGCAGGGAGAACTCGACGGCAATCGGGTCGATCTGGGTGACGGTGAACAGGCCCTGGGTGTCGGTCATGCGCAGGAAGTTGCCCTCATCGACTGTGCGAATACCGACGCGGCCGGTGACCGGGGAGCGAATCTGCGTGTAGGAAAGTTGTACCTGCGCTGCATCAATCGAGGCCTGGTTGCCTTGGGCGCTGGCTTTCAGTTGGTTCACTAGAGCCTGTTGCTGGTCGTAGGTCTGCTTGGAGACGCCGTCATCGACGCTGAGCAGTTTGTAGCGCTTGAGGTTGACCTGGGCGACTTGCAGTTGCGCCTGGCTCTCGCCGAGTTGGGCGCGGGCCTGGTCGAGGCTGGCGCGGATCGAGCGGTCGTCGATGGTGGCGAGCAGGTCGCCTGCTTTTACTAACTGACCTTCCTTGACGAGGATTTTGGTGAGGGTGCCGTCGATTTGGGGGCGTATGACCACGCTGTGCAGGGACAGCACCGAGCCGATGCCGCTGGTGTAGCGGGGAACGTCTTTTTCGCTGACGGCGATCACGCGCACCGGGATGGCGGTAGGGGTGGCGAGTTTGGTCGGGGCGGGTCTGGTTGCAAGCCACAGGCCTGCGGCTGCCAAGGTAATCAACAGGATGGCTAGCAGGGCTTTGTGCTTTTGGATTCGCATGCTTTAGGGCGCCAAGGTTTGGAGTTCGGGCAGATTGGGTCGGTTATAAACCAGTGTGGGGGTCAGGAGGGTGACGGCTAGCTGTCAGCGCTGTCAGTTTCGTTTTGTGTACATATTCGTTGCTGTGGTAACGGCCACTTAGGGTTCCGCCCTTACGGCGGGTCACTTTTCCAATCACCTCGGTCAGTCCCCTCTACCACTGGGAGAGGGCCAGGGAGAGGGGCTTTTGATGCATGGCGCCGAAGCGCGAGTTCGACCTGGTGTTGCAATGGTGGCAGCCAGCCCGCTAGTCATGACGATAGAGCTGCGTGGACGGCATCGTGACCACCGCTTACCTGTCAGCCGTTCGGCGTAAGGCTTAAATCTTCAGATGCCGGCCGTCGGTACATAGGTATACTGCGCGCCTTCGCGGCTCACTTACCGGGCGCGACTTTTCGTTTTGCGGAGCTTTCATGACTTCCCCGATCCAACCGCCGGTTGACGACGCCGTGAGCGATGTCCCGGCCGATATGGCCGACGCCAGCGATTCCAAAGCCGAGATCCCGGCATTCAAGTTCCCGTTCAAACCGGGCGAACTGGCAGGTGCCAAAGGCTCTAACCAGCCGTGGTACAAGAACGGCGCCAAGAACGGCCATACCAAGAGCCCAGGCATGGCGCCGCCGGGCACCCGTCGTTCGATGGGCAAGCGCTGAGTTTCCTTCGGGGAATTGCATTGGCTTGCGCGGGTTTTTGAGGGGCGGCGACAGGTTTGGGATTGAGGTCGTCTTCACTGGCCCCATCGCTGGCAAGCCAGCTCCCACAGGTTTTCCGGTTGTTCACTTCAGTGATGCACGACCCACAACCCTGTGGGAGCTGGCTTGCCAACGATGAGGCCCGAACACCACTCGAGTATCTGTATCAAGCCGCCCGCAACGAAATAAACGCGTAGGTCAGCGCCGGCTCCGTCACCACCCGCGCCCCCGCCTCCCGCACTTGCGCGGCCACATCCTCTCCGGACAAATGAAACAGCCATTCACTGGCCACTTCATCCAGTGACTGCGCGTTCACCTGATCAATTACCTTCGCAAAAGCCTCCATATTCGGCAGATACGCGGTAAACCCGTCGCCCTTGAGCGCCGTGGTCCGGATACCCAGCGCAGCGCAGATCGCATCCTTTGTCCGAATGTCATCACGATCAGCCTGACGGGAACGCTGAATCAGCTCGATCAGTTCCTGATCGACCAGATCGCCCCCGACGATCAACAGCGGCCCCTGTTCCCACGATTCGGGCGGGCAATCCTTGGCGGCAGGGTTGAGCGGGATGTGCGGATTGATCTCCGCCGGATAAATCCGACACACCAACGGTCGACGCTCGTAGATGCGGCACCGCTTGTCATCGTCAAGATTCCGACAAGGTCCGACATTGTACGCGGCGAAAGTGATGGCCACGTGCGCCGCCGATTCACCGCTGCGCACCGCGACCGAACGCCGTTCGGCATGTTCACGCTGCTGCGCCGGCAAGCCTAGACCGTTGCCGAGAAAAGCCTCTACCAGCACGATCACCTGACCACCGTCGGCCGCCCACATGCGGGCTTCGGCTAGGGTCAGGGGGACATGGTGGTCGGTGCAGCACTTGCCGCAGCCTACGCAGGAAAACGTCGTATTCATTGAACGATCAATCTTCAATCAGGTGTGAATCAGCGACGTAAAGCCGCCATGGGATCACCGATCGAAGCAAGTTATGCGCCATTCATTGGGTTTTGGCGGTCGGGCGGATCGAATCCCATTCGGTGACGAATGCGGTTTTCGATTTTTTGTTGTACAGGCACAGCTCGGTACCTTGTTGGCCTTTCATGTGTTTCTGCGGATATTGGCCTTGCAGCAACACAGCGGTGTAGCCGACACGGTCGTCAAATTGCGCGGCATTGCCGACCGGTTTGGCGTTCTTCAAACCGCTGGCTTTGGTGCAACTGGCGAGCACGGTTTTGTCGTAGGCAGCCCAGGCGTCAGGGCTGGACGCGTGGGCGTTGGAGGCGAGGGCGGTGAGGCAGATGAAGCTCAGGGTGGTCGCTTTCATGGTTTTGGCATCCTTGTAGTGGCAAGGGTTGGAGTATGCCTGAGAGCGAAAAGTTGTCTTTGGGGCCGCCATCGCTGGCACGCCGGCTCACACAGGTTTTGTGAGCGCCGCCAATCTCTGTGGGAGCTGGCTTGCCAGCGATGGCGGTGGATCAGTCGTGCACTAACTCAAGGCGAACCCTATACATCCCGGCCCCCTCATACAGGCGCTGCGCCCGAAGGTTATCTTCCAGCACCTTCAAATCAACAAATCCTTCGCGCCGTTGCTGAAACACCTTGAATGCATTGAGCAGTAAGGCCCGGCCCAAACCAAGTCCCTGGGCACGCGGATGCACCACAAGGCTCTTGATATATGAACTGGTCCAGCACTGCGCCACACCCACGACACCCTCGGCATCAATGGCAATGAAACACAGCGCCGGGTCATATTCCGGATCGCGTTCAAACCGTCGCTGCCAAACCTCCAGCGCCGGTACCCGGCCGCCGCCTTCGCGGTGACCAAGTTGCATCAAGGCATGCACGGCGCCAGCCAGTTCCGGGCGATAGGTGCTGATTTCAACACCTTGCGGCCAGACGACATCCGGCACGTCTGCACTCAGATCGCGCCGCAGCAAAAAGCAGTAAATCTCGCCCAAGAGTCAATAACCGTTGGCCGCGACGTGTTTGGCCGCTTCGATCAGACGTTGGGTCAGCTCCGGCGAGGAGAACTTCGTCAGCACTGCGTTGGCGCCGGCCAGTCGTGCCTTTTCGCTGTTCATCGCGCTATCGAGCGAGGTGTGCAGCAGCACGTAGAGATGGGCGAAATCCGGGGTCTCGCGCAGGGTGCGGGTGAAGGCGTAGCCGTCCATCTCGGACATTTCGATGTCGGAGACGATCAGGTTGATCTGTTGGGCAGTGCCCTGCAAATCGAGCAGGCAGTCGATGGCTTCCTTGGCGCTGCGTGCGGTGTGGCATTGCAGGCCGAGATTGCGCAGGGTGTGCACCGATTGTTGCAGCGCCACCTGACTGTCGTCGACCACCAGAATCCGCGCGTTGCCGAGAACGTCGGCGTCTTCCATGGTCAGGTCGGTCGGGGCCATTTCGATCTGCGCCGGGGCGATGCTGTGGATGACTTTTTCGATGTCCAGCACCTGCACCAGCGTGCCGTCCACCGAGGTCACACCGGTGATGTAGGCGCGCGGCCCGCCGGAACCGAACGGCGGTGGTTTGATGTCGGTGGTCAGGCAGTGGACGATTTTGCTCACCGCTTGAACGTGCAGGCCCTGCTTGGAGCGGCTGACGTCAGTGACGATCAGACAGCCACCATTGGGGTCTTCCAGCGGTCGCTCGCCGATGGCGCGGCTGAGGTCGATGACCGACAGCGCGGCACCGCGCAAGGTGGCGATGCCTTTGACGTGCGGATGCGATTCCGGCAGCTTGGTCAGCGGCGGGCAGGGAATGATTTCACTGACTTTCAGCAGGTTGATCGCCATCAGCTTGCCGCTGCGCAAGGTAAATAGCAGAAGCGAAAGTGAATCTGCGCGGGCTTTGTTGGAAGACATAAAAACCTTCTGTGGAAAAAGGTGATGGGCGAGGGTGGAAATCGCCAGAAACTATTGATGCCGGGTTATCGGCGCTAATGGGGTGGGCTTTAGGTCAGTTGTCGGATGGCGTTGCGTTCCAGAGCCAAAGCCCCTCACCCCAGCCCTCTCCCGGAGGGAGAGGGGGCCGACCGAGGTGTCTTGCGCCATACATCGACCTGAAAGACCGATTCGATTATGGATTCGACACTGCACGCTCACGTCGGCATAGCTCTCCAATATCCCCCAATCAGTCCTTCTCCCTCCGGGAGAAGGGGCCGACCGAGGTGTCTTGCGCAATACATCGACCTGAAAGACCCAGTCGATTATGGATTCGACACTGCACGCTCACGTCGGCGCAGTGCTCCAATATCCCCCACTCAGTCCCCTCTCCCTCCGGGAGAGGGTTAGGGTGAGGGGGCTTTTAGCTTTTCATGCCCAACCGCTTGGCCATCCGTCCCAGATTCGCCCGATCAAGCCCCAACTCCCGCGCCGCACTCGCCCAATTATCCTGATGACGTTCCAGCGCCGCACTGATCAACTGGCGCTGGTACGCCTCGGTAGCACTGCGCAAATCCCCGCTGATCAATGGCGCCGACGCCACAACCCCGGCAAGCGGCTCAGGCAGGTTATCCACAACCTCACGCGGCAAATCGAGATCCGCTGCACTCAAACTGAGAATCTTCGGCCGCACCTTGCAGTTGCCCAAGGCCTTCAACGCGCTGCGCCCGATCAAGTGTTCCAGTTCGCGCACGTTGCCTGGCCAAGTGTAGGCGAGGAGGGCTTCCTGGGCGTCACTGTTCAGCCGCAGGCTATTAAGGCCCATGCGCGAGCGGTTCTGTTCGAGGAAGAAACCGCTGAGCAACAACACATCACGCCCGCGATCACGCAGGGCCGGCACTCGCAGCGGGTAGACACTCAGGCGATGGTAAAAGTCGGCACGATAGCGACCGCTGCGCACTTCTTCGGCCAGGTCGCGGTTGGTCGCAGCGATCAGGCGCACGTCGACCTGATGCTCCTTGTCCGAGCCTAAACGTTGTAACTGGCCGCTCTGCAGCACGCGCAACAGTTTGGCCTGGACGGTCAGCGACAATTCGCCCACCTCATCGAGAAACAGCGTGCCGCCATTGGCCAGTTCAAATTTGCCGCGGCGGTCGCTGGTAGCGCCAGTGAAGGCGCCGCGCACGTGGCCGAACAACTCGCTTTCCACCAAGGTGTCGGGCAGTGCCGCGCAGTTGAGGCTGATGATCGGTTGGTCGGCGCGCGCCGAGGCAGCGTGGATCGCCTGAGCCACCAACTCCTTGCCAACCCCGGTTTCGCCGGTGATCAACACGGTCAGGTCGCTACCGCCGACCAGGTTGATCTCTTTCACGAGGCGCTTGTGCGTCTTGCTCTGGCCGATCATTTCGCGGTCCTGCTGACCGCTGGCCTGACGGTAAATCTCGGCGCGCTGGTGCTCGTCTTCAACGCGGATCGCCAGACGCTCGATGCGTTCGGCGGCGTTGACCGTGGCCGAGGCAAGGCTGGCGAAGGCTTGCAATACGTCCAGTTCGATCGGCTCGAAGCGCTCCGGATCGAGCGCGTCGAGGGTGATCAGCCCCCACAGTTTTTCATCGACAAACAGTGGACAGCCGAGGCAGTCGTGAACTTCCAGGTGATCGTCGAGGCCGTCGATCAAACCGTCGTAAGGGTCGGGCAAGTCGCTGTCGGCGGCAAACCGGGTCGGCCCGGACCCTGCCAGCAACACTTCAAAGCGCGGGTGCTCACTGACCTTGAAGCGACGGCCGAGGGTGTCCGTACTCAAGCCATCCACCGCCAGCGGCACCAGCGATTCGCCGTCGAGGCGCAACAACGCGGCGGCATCGCAAGGCAACAGGGCGCGCATGGCTTCGAGCAGTCGACGATAACGCTCACCCTCCGGCAATTCGCGGGAGAGGTCGGAGACCAGCGGCAGTAGAGCGGTCAGCAAGGATTTGGCGATCATGGTCGTGTAGTCAAAGAGACAAGATGTAGTCGGAGTGACTATAAGGTGCTTTGAGTCGATATGACTACGATATTTTCAAGTGACTGATTTAAAACAGAAAAATAGTTGGCACGAAATCTGATAAAGCCAGGTTAACTTTTCAAATAAAGCAGGAGTCACCTTTATGCTTAGCGTCCAGGATCGTGCCATCGTCAAATCCACCGTGCCTCTGCTGGAAAGCGGCGGTGAGGCGCTGATCACGCACTTCTACCGCATGATGCTCTCCGAATACCCGCAAGTGCGCCCATTGTTCAACCAGGCGCATCAGGCCAGCGGCGACCAGCCGCGTGCGCTGGCCAACGGTGTGTTGATGTACGCCCGGCACATCGATCAGCTCGACCAGTTGGGCGATCTGGTGGCGAAGATCATCAACAAGCACGTCGCCTTGCAGATCCTGCCGGAGCACTACCCGATTGTCGGTGCCTGCCTGTTGCGCGCCATCTCTGAAGTGCTCGGCGAGGAGATCGCCACGCCCGAAGTGATGAGTGCCTGGGGCGCGGCGTACGGTCAACTGGCCGACATCCTGATCGGCGCCGAAACCGCCATCTACGACCAGAAAGAGCAAGCCGTCGGTGGCTGGCGCGGGGCGCGCGAATTCATCGTTGCGGCCAAGGTCGAGGAGAGCGCGGAAATCACCTCCTTCTACTTTGAGCCTGCGGACAAGGGCCCGACTCTGGCGGCCGAACCGGGTCAGTACATCGGCATGAAACTGGTGCTGGATGGCGAAGAGGTCCGCCGCAACTATTCGCTGTCGGCGCTGGCGAATAAAGGTCAGTACCGTATCAGCGTCAAACGCGAACCGGGTGGCCGCGCGTCCAATCACTTGCACGATCAGTTGCATGTCGGCGCGAGCATTCAGCTGTTCCCGCCATCGGGTGAGTTCACCCTGGCTGCCAGCGATAAACCACTGGTGTTGATCAGCGGCGGCGTTGGCATCACCCCGACGTTGGCGATGCTCGAAGCGGCGCTGGAAACCGAGCGCCCAGTGCACTTCATCCACTGCGCGCGCAATGGCAGTGTGCATGCGTTCCGCGACTGGATCGACGGCCTGGCTGCGCGTCATCCGCAACTCAAGCGTTTCTATTGCTACGCCGAAGACGACGGCGTGAGCCCGGCAGCAGACAAGGTCGGGATACTGAGCCAGGAGTTGCTCGCTCAATGGCTGCCGGAGCAGCGTGATGTCGACGCCTACTTCCTTGGGCCGAAAGGTTTCATGAGCGCGATCAAGCGGCATCTGAAAGCGCTGGGTGTGCCGGAGAAACAGAGCCGGTATGAGTTCTTCGGGCCGGCTGCTGCTTTGGAATAGATAGTCGAGACTGAGTTGTCTGCTTCGCGAGCAAGCTCGCTCCCACACGATTTGTGTTCGCCGCAAATCCTATGTGGGAGCGAGCTTGCTCGCGAAGGCCGTTACGCGGTGTGAATTTATCAATCGAGCTTGAGGTTAATGGTTCCTTAACCGCTTTATCGTTTATTTCCCCGGTGTAGACTTGCGACAACTTTCAGTCGCCAGACGGCTGAACCATGGACATATAAGGGAAACGCGATGAGCGAGGAAACAATTCGATTGGGACGTGAGCGACGCTTTCTGGTGCTGCTGGGCATCATCTGCCTGGCGTTGATCGGCGGCGCGCTGTACATGCAGATCGTGCTCGGCGAGGCGCCGTGCCCACTGTGCATCCTGCAGCGTTATGCGTTGCTGCTGATCGCGCTGTTTGCCTTTATCGGTGCGGCCACGCGCACCCGGCGCAGCATCACCGTATTCGAAGTCCTGGTGGTGATCTGTGCGATTGCCGGGGCGGCAGTCGCCGGGCATCACGTGTACACCCAGTTCTATCCGGCGATCAGCTGTGGCATCGATGTGTTGCAGCCTATTGTTGATGATCTGCCGCTGGCGAAGATCTTCCCGCTGGGCTTCCAGGTCGACGGTTTCTGCTCGACGCCGTACCCGCCGATCCTCGGTCTGTCGCTGGCGCAATGGGCGCTGGTAGCGTTCGTGCTGGTGGTGATCCTGGTTCCGCTGCTGGCCTCGCGTAATCGAAAAGCACTGCGCTGAGTCAACTATCGCGCGTTACTGCCGATACAGAAAACGCCTCGATTTGCGGTTCAGCAAATCGGGGCGTTTTGCATTTCAGAGTGTTTGTGAAAACACCGTGACGAACGGCAAGGAAGGGTGTGGCAGGTGTGCGACATGTTGTCACACAGGCGGTGTCGCAAGCCGATCCACCTACCCGGATTGGCGCACTGTTACAAAAAAGGATTGGTCTGTTTTGGTGTTTTTGGGCTTTTGAACGCGAGTGCCAGATCAGGCAGTTTTAACAAGCGCGGGCAAATGGCCAGAAGCCTTGGGGTATCGGGCTTTGCGCCGATCCTGCCCTCGGAAAAAGCCTTCGGAGCTGTCTGAACTGAGGCGGATACACCTACAAATTTTGGCGTTTTGTTGAGAATCTATTTCGATAACATGCGGAACTTTTGCAAAAATGGCGATGGATTGTTGCTCGAACGGATAAAAATTATTTCGGGATAAGACATGGTGTATAGGGCGCTACCTATCTACAATCGCCCGCACTGAATTCCCGGCGCTGTTCAGCCTTTATTAAGGAGGCGAGCAGGAAGTCGGGTGTCGAGCAGGCTGTGAGGCTTTCAAGACACCCAGGTGTCGGTGCCTTCCAACTTTCCGCACCAAATGGAATTGGTCTGTAACAAGGCCTTTGACCACGAATTCGAATAAGAACTTACCGCTGTCCCAGGTTTTGTCGAGCGTCTGACGCGCGACGGGCGGCCCTTATTCAATCCAAAGAAAATGCCAACCCTTGGCAGGGTGAAGTGTTGGCGATCAAAACCCAACTGCATTGCGCAAGCTGCTTTAGAGGTCGTGAGATGAGTAAAAACAGGTACCCCAGATTACTAGGCCTAGCGCCGCTGCTCGGCACGTTGTTGCTGGGAGGCTGCAACATGACCCTGCTCAATCCAACGGGCCAGGTCGGCCTGGAACAGCGCAACCTGATCATCACCGCGACCCTGCTGATGCTGTTGGTCGTCGTGCCGGTTATCGTCATGACCTTCCTGTTCGCCTGGAAGTATCGCGCCTCCAACAAAGACGCCATCTACACGCCGAAATGGTCGCACTCGACCAAGATCGAAGTGGCCGTCTGGACCATTCCGGTTCTGATCATCATCGCGCTGGGTTACATCACCTACATTTCGACCCACGAACTGGACCCGTATCGTCCAATCGAATCCGACGTCAAGCCGATCACCATCGAAGTGGTTGCGCTGGACTGGAAGTGGCTGTTCATCTACCCGGAACAAGGCATTGCCACGGTCAACAAGATCGTGTTCCCGGCGCACACGCCAATCAACTTCAAGATCACCTCCGACGCCGTGATGAACTCGTTCTTCATCCCGGGCCTGGGCGGCCAGATCTACGCGATGGCGGGCATGCAGACCAAACTGCACCTGATCGCTGACCGCAACGCTGAAATGGACGGTATCTCCGCCAACTACAGCGGCGCAGGTTTCACCGGCATGAAGTTCAAAGCCATCTCGACAACTCAGGAAGATTTCGACGCCTGGGTAAGTGAAGTCAAGAAGTCACCTAAACAGCTTGATCAAGCTGAATACGCAGCCCTTGCCAAACCGAGCCAGAACAACCCAGTCGAGCTCTACTCCTCGGTCACGCCGAACCAGTTCCAGATCATCGTCGACAAGTACGAAGGTATGAAGCCGGGCAAGCCGCTGAAGCACGAGAAGAAAGAGAAAGAAGTGGCGGCCACGGAAATTGACTCGAGTTCGCATTCAGCTGCCGGGGCAGAGGAGTAAACAATGTTTGGTAAATTAAGTTGGGAAGCGGTTCCTTTCCACGAGCCGATCGTGATGGTGACCATCGCCATGATCGCGCTGGGTGGTCTGGCACTGTTCGCTGCAATCACTTACTTCAAGAAGTGGACGTACTTGTGGACCGAGTGGTTGACCTCGGTTGACCACAAGAAAATCGGCGTGATGTACATCATCGTCGCCATGGTCATGCTGCTGCGCGGTTTTGCCGACGCCATCATGATGCGTACCCAGTTGGCCATGGCCACCGAGGGTTCGCCTGGCTACCTGCCACCTGAACACTATGACCAGATCTTCACCGCTCACGGTGTGATCATGATCATCTTCATGGCGATGCCATTCTTCACCGGCCTGATGAACCTTGCAGTGCCGCTGCAGATCGGCGCGCGTGACGTTGCCTTCCCGTTCCTGAACTCCCTGAGCTTCTGGCTGCTGGTATCCGGCGTTGTGCTGATCAACCTGTCGCTGGGCGTTGGCGAATTCGCCAAGACCGGTTGGGTTGCTTATCCACCGCTGTCGGGCCTGCAATACAGTCCGGGCGTGGGGATGGATTACTACATCTGGGCGCTACAGTTATCCGGGTTGGGTACAACGTTGACGGGGGTTAACTTCCTCGCCACCGTGCTGAAAATGCGTACCCCTGGCATGAAACTGATGGACATGCCGATCTTCACCTGGACCTGCACCTGGGCAAACGTTCTGATCGTGGCTTCGTTCCCGATCCTGACCGCTACCCTGGCACTGCTGACCCTTGACCGTTACATGGATTTCCACATTTTCACCAATGAACTTGGTGGCAATCCAATGATGTACGTCAACCTGTTCTGGGCGTGGGGCCACCCTGAGGTATACATCCTGATCCTGCCGGCATTCGGCATTTTCTCGGAAGTCATCTCGGCCTTCACCGGCAAGAAACTGTTCGGCCACCACTCGATGATCTACGCCTCGGGCGCGATCTCGGTACTGGGCTTCATGGTTTGGCTGCACCACTTCTTCACCATGGGTTCGGGTGCCAGCGTCAACGCCTTCTTCGGTCTGGCGACGATGCTGATTTCCATCCCGACGGGTGTGAAGCTATTCAACTGGCTGTTCACCATTTACCAGGGCCGTCTGCGCTTCACCAGCCAGGTGCTGTGGACGCTGGGCTTCATGGTGACCTTCGCCATCGGCGGCATGACTGGCGTACTGCTGGCCATCCCGGGTGCTGACTTCGTTCTGCACAACAGCCTGTTCGTGATCGCTCACTTCCACAACGTGATCATCGGCGGTGCGGTATTCGGTTACATCGCAGGTTTCGCGTTCTACTTCCCGAAAGCGTTCGGCTTCAAGCTGCACGAAGGCTGGGGTAAAGCAGCGTTCTGGTTCTGGATCTCGGGCTTCTTCGTCGCGTTCATGCCGCTCTATGCACTGGGCTTCATGGGCATGACCCGTCGTCTGAACGCCACCACCAACCCTGAGTGGGTACCGTACCTGTACGTTGCCATGTTCGGTGCGGTGATGATCGCTGTCGGTATCGCCTGCCAACTGATCCAGCTGTACGTCAGTGTGCGTGACCGCAACAAGCCAGAGAACGTTTGCGATCACGGTGACCCGTGGAATGCACACACCCTGGAATGGTCGACCTCGTCGCCACCGCCGTTCTACAACTTCGCTGTGCTGCCTAAGGCTGACTGCATCGACCCGTTCACCGAAGCCAAGGAAAACGGTACCGCGTACCAGCGTCCGGCCAAGTACGAGCCGATCCACATGCCGAACAACACCGCCACTGGCGTTGTGATGGGCGCGCTGTTGACCGTCTTCGGTTTTGCCATGATCTGGCACATCTGGTGGCTGGCAATCGCGAGCCTGGTAGGCACTGTCGTCTACTTCGTGATCCACGCTGCACGTGACGACCAGGGCTATATGGTTCCGGTTGAAACGATCGAGCGCATCGAAGCCGAGCAGCACAAGCGTCTGGTTGCGGCAGGGAAAATCCCGGCCGGTGCCACCCGTGTTGAAACCTCGTTGGAACAGGCTTAAACCATGTCGAATTTAGTGACCAATGCTGGACACGCCCATGGCGAACATGGGCACGATGACCATCACCACGATTCGGGCGAGATGACCGTATACGGTTTCTGGCTCTACCTGATGACCGACTGCATCTTGTTTGCGTCGATCTTCGCGGTATACGCGGTACTGGTAAACAACGTTGCCGGTGGCCCGTCGGGCCACGACATCTTCGAACTGCCCTACGTGCTGGGCGAAACCGCTCTGCTGTTGTTCAGTTCGATCACCTACGGCTTCGCCATGCTGGCGTTGTACAAAGGCAAGAAGCAGCAGGTCCTGGGCTGGTTGTTCATGACCTTCCTGCTCGGCGCTGGCTTCATCGCCATGGAGATCAACGAGTTCCACCTGCTGATCTCCGAGGGCTTCGGTCCTAGCCGTTCGGGCTTCCTGTCCGCGTTCTTCACCCTGGTCGGTACCCACGGTCTGCACGTATCCGCAGGTCTGATCTGGATGGGCATCATGATGTACCAGGTCAACAAGCACGGCCTGACGGCGACCAACAAGACCCGTCTGAGCTGCCTGAGCCTGTTCTGGCACTTCCTGGACGTGGTGTGGATCTGCGTATTCACCGTTGTTTACCTGATGGGGACTCTGTAATGGCTAACGCACACTCCCATGACAGCCACGATGCTGGCCACGGCAGCGCCAAGTCGTACGCCATTGGCTTCATTCTGTCGGTAATCCTGACTGTCATTCCGTTCGGCCTGGTGATGTACCCGACCTTGCCGAAGATGACGACACTGGCAATCGTCCTGCTGTTCGCAGTGATCCAGGTGATTGTTCACCTGTATTACTTCCTGCACCTGGACCGTTCCATTGCTCAGCGTAACAACGTGATTGCGTTCGTCTTCACGGCCATCGTGATCGTGCTGCTGGTTGGCCTGTCGCTGTGGATCATGTTCAGCATTCACACGTACATGATGGCGAAGTGAGGTAGACCCGATGTCGCTCAAGCACTTTATCCAAATCACCAAACCGGGGATCATTTTCGGTAACGTGCTTTCTGTGGCAGGCGGGTTCTTCCTGGCCTCGAAAGGGCATGTCGATCTGGCGGTGTTTCTGGCAGCCATGATCGGCACCTCCCTGGTTGTAGCCTCCGGTTGCGTGTTCAACAACTGCATCGACCGCGACATCGACCTGAAGATGGAACGCACCAAGAACCGGGTGCTGGTCCAGGGCTTGATCTCCCTGAAACTGGCCCTGGTCTACGCGACCATCCTTGGTGTTCTCGGCGTTGCATTGTTGTACAAGGTGGCCAATCCGTTGGCCGCCCTGTTCGCGGTAATCGGCTTCGTGATCTACGTCGGCTTCTACAGCCTGTACCTCAAGCGCAAGTCGGTTCACGGCACGCTGGTGGGTAGTCTGTCGGGCGCCATGCCGCCAGTGATCGGTTACGTCGCTGTAACCAATAGCTTCGACATGGCCGCGCTGGTTCTGCTGGTGATGTTCAGCCTGTGGCAGATGCCGCATTCCTACGCCATCGCGATCTTCCGCTTCAACGATTACCTGGCCGCATCGATTCCGGTGCTGCCAGTGAAGCGCGGGATTAAAGTGGCCAAGAAGCACATCCTGCTCTACATCCTGGCGTTCCTCGTGGCGACCTTGATGCTGACCTTCAGTGGCTACGCCGGCATGAGCTACCTCGCCGTCGCAGCCGCGATGGGCATGTACTGGTTGTACATGGCCTGGACCGGCTACAAGGCAGTGGATGACACGGTCTGGGCACGCAAGCTGTTCGTGTTCTCGATCTTCACCATCACTGCGTTGAGCGTCATGATGTCCCTGGACTTCAAGGTGCCGAGCGAGTTGTTGCTGACGTACGCGCCGTAAGGTTTGGACGCTTCAAGAAAAACCCCGCCATCGAGAGATGTGCGGGGTTTTTTGTTGCTGAGCGGCTTCCCCCTCATCGAAGCGCCGCCCGCCCAGCACTCTGCCGAGGGAGAGGGAGCCGCCCCCGTTGTCTTCAGTCCTCCGTCGAACTGAAAGTTCGTGGCGATGATGGATTCGTTACAGCGCGTGCAAGTCGGTGTATTGCGCCAATATCCCACGCTCGGTCCCCTCGCCCTCTGGGAGAGGGCTAGGGTGAGGGTTGCGAGTCGAGTGCAAACCCCCTAGATTCGGATCCAACCACGACAGTGATAGCGTCATGCCATTTTCCGGATGCTCAACTGTTCTTCATGCACCGATAACGAGGCTGGGCGAAATGACTGAAAGGATGTCTTGCGACGAGCGCTTCATTGCCCTGGCACAAGAGCTGAACTACGACATCCACGGTGAGAACACCGCCGGCGGCAACTATGCGCCGCTGATCCGTCATCACGATGAGCTGTACATCAGCGGCATGGTGCCCCGTACCCACGGCAAGATTCAGTACCCCGGTCGGGTTGGCCTGGAGTTGACGCTCAAGGATGCACAGGCCGCCGCGAGCATCAGCGCGATGCGTTGTCTGGCGCTGATCGTCGATGCGGTCGGTTCACTGGACAAGATCCGGGCGTTGTTGCGGGTCACGGTGTACGTGAAGTCCACGCCAGACTTTGTTGACCTGAGTGAAGTGGCCAACGGCGCATCGGATGTGTTCAGCCATGTGCTCGGCGACGCTGGCCGGCATACGCGCACCACGGTGGGTGTTTATCAGTTGCCGAAGAATGCGGCGATTGAAGTCGACATGATTGTGGCGTTGCACTCGGGCGCATAATCCTCGCGCCGGAAAGCTAAAAACCCCGCCTGATCACTCAGTGCGGGGCTTTTTCGTCAGCGTGGCCGGATTACTGCGCGGCGATGCTGTAGCCATCAAATGCGGTCTGCTGCTGCAGGGCCGTGATGATGTTCTTGCGGTTGACGGCCTGTTCGGTGCCGGCATTGTCGACGAAGGTTTCGCTATCGATTTCGGCTTCCTCACCTTCACCGACGAAGGTGAAACCAAGGAACTCCAGCGCTTCTCGGTCAACATTCAGACGCGAGCGTGGCGTGCGCAATGGCAGGGTCACGCTGCTGCCATCCTTGCTGATGGTGAATATTTCGACTTCTTTCTTCGCACGTGCCGCTTTGCTCTTGCCGCCGCTCGGGTTGCTGATCGCCTGATGGGTCTGGTTCAGCACTTTGAGCGCGAGGCCGTAAACGATTTCCTGGAAAGCCGGATCGTCCTTGAAGCTAGAGAGGATGCGGCCGATCGAGAACTTGCTGCTCAGGTCTTCGAGGGCGGCGATGTCGGCAGCCTCGGCATCCTTGAGGCTCTTGAGTTCGCCCATCAGTTCGTAGGCCTTGTCGTCATCGAAGCGGTCGTGAGCTTCACGGATCGCCGTGCGCAGTTCACGGATCTGGTCGCTCTCGCGGCTCGACTGGAACGCGTCCAGCACCATCTCGCTGATGATTTTGGCTTGTGGCAGGTGTTGTGAAAGATTGATGGAGTTTTCGTATTCCGCTTTGGACGATTCGGTGACTACGGATTCAGCGGTGTTGAAATCGGACATTGAAATTTCACTACTTTTTAACTTGAGTGGGGATGAGCAAGCACGGGGCTTTTTCAGGTCGACTAATTTAGGGGAGCGGGGCGACGTTGTCACGGAGCAACGGGCCGGTGGTCCCAACTATTTACCTGCGCCCTCCGTTGTCCGGCGGTTTGCTATCCATCGGTCGGCAAAGGGGGGACGGTTTGGAAAAAATCACTGCGCATATCGCGCTCAACCGCTGTGACCAATACAAGGTCTGGTTGGTAGCGTTCAACCAGCTCCGCCAATCCTTGTGCTTTAAGCAGCGGATAGTAGACGTGCAGCGTCTCGGTGAACGTAGCAGCCATTAACGGCGCCATTGCCGAGCCAAACGAATCGCGCAGCCAAAGTACTTTCTTGCGATTGAGGGCGTGCTTAGATTTGACCAGTAACGGTGTTTCAGGGGAGGCGATGCCAAGGTTGTGGCCCGAGAAAGCGATTTGCCCTTTGTCGAAATCATGGTGTTCGACCTGCAATGTGTACACCGCATCGACATTCAGCACCACTTCGCGGTCGGTCAATTGCTCCTGAATCCGCAGGAATTTGGCCAGGTCGCCGCCGTTGCGTTCGACGCTGTCGGCTAGCAGGTTTTCCCGGGTCTGTGGCCAGCTCAACTGGATTGCGCTCTCGGCCAGATTTTTGCGCAACTCATCGAAAGCGATCAATGCACCCAGATTGTTCCAGTGAGTGTCGGTCTTGTAGTACAGCGGCTCTGAGTATTCTGCCTTGGCCTGAATTAGCGCTTTGGTCGGGTCGATATAGATGTTCGCGCTGACGCGGCGGATCAGCGTATCGGTCGGCCGGGCGATGGCATGCGCGTACCAGTCGGGGAGATATTCCGGGTAAACAGAGTCTTTGTCCGGACCTACCACAATGCGAAATGCCGCTACGTTCATACCTGTCAGCCAATGATCCCAGGCCACGGCGGACTCTGCGACTGTCTCAAGTACTCGAGAATCCTGGGCGCCAAGACCCATGCGTTTCGAAGTGATCGAATCGGCGAAATCGTCGCCCAGGAACAGCCAGCCTTCCTTGCCGATGATTGCCCGCGATGGGTCAATCGACACCCCGTAGGGATAGGTTAATCGACTGATTGCTGCATAAATGAAATCCATGTTGTACAGCACTTTGCGTTTCCACCATTTAACTTCGCTTTGGGTTGTCAGTACGCGGTGCAGATTAATGGCGGGGACTATGCACATAAACAACATTGAAATGATAAGCGCTGAGTACAGACTCTTTTTCATAAAAAAGCAGCCTTAAAAATTAAAATAAAGAAAGATGGAGCTGTTGCTTTGAATGGTGGAGTACAGAGCCAGGCAAAATATAATAGACATTCTGAGCGTCTGTGCTTTTTCAGCTTGTAGGGGAATGGCAAGCTCAAATGCATTTTTTTGACGGATGATGATAAGGCAGACCACGATCATTGATATCGGCCACAAGTGGGCAGCAACGCCGTCGGGCAGTAAATAAAGTAACTGATCGGACAAGGTTCCTCCCCACGCCAGATTCGCCGTTGGAATCAAGTTCGTAGGCAAACTGCGAATCGAGTCAAAATCAATCATGCCTTGCAGTATAAGAATGGCGTCGGGCACTGAGGTGGCTCTGAAAAATACCCACGTCACATTCACGAACATGAAGGTGCAAAACCAGCCGGCCCAATGAGGCATTGACAGTCCGGACAGTTTCCATATTCGATGAGTAACAATGGCTCCGCCATGCAACGCGCCCCAGATGATAAACATCCAGCTTGCACCGTGCCAAAGTCCGCCAAGTACAAATGTGGCCATTAAGTTGAAATACAATCGTTGTCGACCACAGCGGTTACCACCCAGAGGGACGTATAAATAATCACGCAGATAGCGGCTCAACGTCATATGCCAGCGTCGCCAGAAATCCTGAATATCAAGCGATTTGTAAGGAGAATTGAAGTTGACCGGCAGCCAGATGTTGAAGAGCAGGGCAGCGCCAATCGCCATGTCGCAGTAGCCGCTGAAGTCGAAGTAGAGCTGAAACGTGTAGGAAAGACTGGTTGTCCAGGCACTGAAGAAGTTGTGGCTGACACCGCTGGCGAATCCTGCATCGGCCCAGACGGCCAATGTGTCGGCGATTACAACTTTTTTGAACAGGCCGATGCCGAATATGGACAGCCCCATCATTATATTTCTATGGCGAATGGCGAGTGTCCATCTGGACTGGAACTGGCTCATCATTTCTTTGTGATGAAGGATCGGCCCGGCGATGAGGTGCGGGAAGAAGGTCACAAAGAGCGCGTAGTTTATGAAGTTGTACTCTTTGGCCAGGTTTCTGTGGCAGTCCACAAGAAATGCGATTTGGGTAAATGTATAAAAGCTGATTCCAAGCGGTAGAATGATTTGCTCAAAGAATAGATTAGTGCCGAAAGTGGAATTGATATTGTCGATAAAGAAATTTGTATATTTGAAGTAGCCAAGAAGTAACAGGTTGGCGCCGATACCCATACAGAGAAGGGTCTTTCGGGGGATGGTCGAAACGTTGTTTTCATCAGTCGAGGAAAGCCTTTTTCCGACGGTGAAGTTAAAAGAGATTGACAGCAACAGGAGGGGGATATAGATCACACTCCAGTGTCCATAAAATACCAGGCTGGCGATAACCAGCCACCATTTACCCGCAGTGATCAGCCGTTGGCGATTGAGGAGGAAGTACACGAAAAAGACAATGGGCAGGAAGATCAGGATAAATTTTGGAGAGCTGAAGGTCATGAGTCGCCTTGTCGCGTTCGACGTCCGTGGAGGCGACGGATTGTATTCAGGTGTCAGGTGCCAATTGTTTCGAAAAAAAGGATAACGAAATTTCCTACATGTATTTCGGAGATAGAGGTCAGGTCTGCTTATAGAGGAGATCAAAAGACATCCATTGCGCTCCGACTCTTCATTGACGAATTGAGGGCTACTTCAACCGTCTGCGTTCCATCGCGATCATGGATGTTTCAAAACCCAGACCGGCAAAAAACGCTTCCGCACCTTCACGGCCAGCCCGCAGCACCCATGTGATGTCCGGGTTGTCGCCCATGATGTGCTCGACCAACGCCCGGCCAACCCCTCGGCGTCGATGTTCCCCGTCGACCACGACCATCGACAGGTAACCATTGGACAAACCATCGGTGATGCCACGCGCGAAGCCGATGATCTGTTGGCCATCCAACGCGACGGCAGTGCGTTGGGAATTTCTGACGAGTTGCGCAAAGTACTTGCTGGAGCCTGCCCGGTGTTCCCAGCCATTTTGATCAAGGAATCGTCGAACCGACTCCGCTTCGGCGGGCAGCATGTCGCGTACGTTCGGGTTGGTGTTCATCGGTGGGCGACTCCTTGTCGGTGATCATTCGAGGTCAGGTTAATGGTTATCTGAATCAGGATCTGCCCCAGGCTGTCATGGCAAACTCGACGAAACGTCTGAGCTTGGGCAATCGATACCGATCCGGGGCGTACAACAGGTGCAATGGACGGCTGGGCGGCTGGTAGTCGGGGATGACCGTCACCAGTCTGCCATCGCGCAGGTCCTGTTCCACCAGTGCATCGGGCAGCATCACGATGCCCATGCCGGTGCGTGCGGCCTGATGCAAACCGGCAGAGCTGTTGATCAGCATCGGGCCGCTGACATCGACCATGATTTCGCCGTCCGGGCCGCTGAGGCGCCAGCGCTTCTCCACCGATTGCCAGTCATCGCCGGTGGGGTAGGCGAAGGACAGACAGTCATGCTGTTGCAGGTCTTGGGGCGTCAGCGGCATGCCGCGCCGTGCCACATAGTCCGGCGACGCGCAGACGGTCAGTGTGTAATCGATCAGCGGCCGGGCAATCAGGTTGGATTGCTCGAAGTGGCCCAGTCGAAAGGCGACGTCGAGGCCGCTTTCCAGCAGATCCGGGCGGCTGTTGGTCAGCACCACGTCGAGTTTGACCTTCGGCCATTGCAGCGAATATTCACTCAGTGCCGGCGCCAGCCGTTCAACGCCGAAGGTCAGCGGCGCGGTAATGCGCAGGATGCCGCGCGGCTCATCGAGCGCCTGTTCGGCGAGGCGTTCGGAGTCCGCCACCAGCCCCAATACATCCAGGCAACGCTGGTAATAAACGCTGCCGAATTCGGTGAGCCGCTGACGCCGGGTGGTGCGCTGCAGCAATTGCACACCGAGCCGTTGCTCCAGCGCGCGCAGATGATTGCCTACCATCGTCGTCGACATGTCGCACTGCAACGCGGCCGCCGTCATGCTCCCGGCTTCAACGACTTTGACGTAGACGTTCATTGACTGGAACACATCCATTATCAAGCCCAGCTTCTAAATGATTGAAGTTTTACCGAGTTTATCCAGTTCTGGTGGCTAACCATACTGCAAACACACCGACCTTCACTGGAGTTTGAAGTCATGACCGCCGCCCTGATGAACACCTACCAACCACTGGCCCTGAGCTTCACCAAGGGCCTGGGCACTCGACTGTGGGATCAGGCGGGTCGCGAGTATCTGGATGCGGTCGCTGGGGTCGCCGTGACCAACGTCGGCCACTCGCACCCGCGGATCGTGGCGGCCATCAGCGAGCAGGTCGGACTGCTGCTGCACACTTCAAATCTGTACAGCATCGACTGGCAGCAGCAATTGGCAAAACGGTTGACCGAACTGTCGGGGATGCAGCGCGCGTTCTTCAACAATTCCGGGGCCGAGGCCAATGAAACTGCACTGAAACTGGCACGGCTCTACGGCTGGCGCAAAGGCATCGAGCAACCGCTGGTGGTGGTGATGGCCAACGCATTTCATGGCCGCACGCTCGGCACGCTGTCTGCCAGCGACGGGCCGGCGGTGCGTTCGAGCTTCAGTGAACTGCCGGGTGATTTCGTCAAAGTCCCGTTCGGTGATCTCGCCGCAATCGAGCAGGTTCAGCGCAAGCATGGCGAGCGGATCGCGGCGATTCTGGTCGAGCCGATTCAGGGCGAAAGCGGCGTGCAACTGGCGCCGCCCGGTTACCTGAAAGCCCTGCGCGACATCTGTAACCGGCATGCCTGGTTGTTGATGCTTGACGAGATCCAGACCGGCATCGGCCGCACTGGCCAGTGGTTTGCCTTCCAGCACGAAGGTATCGTTCCGGACGTCATGACGTTGGCCAAAGGACTCGGCAACGGCGTGCCGATCGGCGCGTGTCTGGCGCGGGGCAGGGCGGCGGATCTGTTTACACCGGGCAGTCATGGCAGCACGTTTGGCGGTAACCCATTGGCCTGTCGGGTTGGCTGCACCGTGCTGGATATCATCGAAGAACAAGGCCTGCTGAAGAATGCCCAAGTGCAGGGTGAGCGCCTGTTGACGCGGTTACGCGCAGAGTTGGCGGACAACCCCAATGTACTGGCGATTCGAGGGCTGGGATTGATGATCGGCATCGAGCTGAAACAGCCGATTCGGGATCTGACACTGATCGCAGCGCGGGATCATGGGCTGCTGATCAACGTCACGCGCGGCAAGACGATACGGCTGCTGCCGCCGCTGACGATTGATGAGCGGGAGGTGGGGATGATTGTTCGGGGTGTTGCGCGGGCTGTGACCGCGATTTGATCGCTACGCGATAACCCTGTGGGAGCGAGCTTGCTCGCGAATGCGTTTGATCATTCAAAATGGATGTCGACTGACCTGCTGCTTTCGCGAGCAAGCGCGCTCCCACACGAAAGGATGTTGCCTGGATAAGTTCAGTCCGGATAATCCGCCAAATCCGGCGCCAGCATCCGCGTTTTCGGCGCGCCGTTCGAGTTGTGCTGAATGATCTCTCGCGGCTGCCCCTGTTCATTGAAAAACACCTGACCGATCCCCGCCGAATTCCACAGGCGCTCACCGGCCTCAGCGTGTTCCGGCGTATACGGGACGATGCGCATGCGGCGGCGTTTGGTCAGCCAGTTGAGCGGTGAGCGTGGTGAATAAAGCCAGCGGTTGAGGCGATCAAACCACTCCAGCAACGTAGGCGGAAACTCGTTCTTGATGCCGCTGCTGGTGATCTGCCAGATGCGCGGACCGGCCTTGCGGTGTCGGATAAGCACTTCGTAGACGAAGGAATAATGCACATCGCCGGACAGCACCACGTAGTTTCCGGGTGTGCGCGAGTGTCGGAAAATGTTCAGGATCACCTGCGCAGCACCCCGATGGGCCATCCAGTTTTCGGCATCGACCAGCAGTGGAAAACCGCACCAGCTAAAGATCTTCTGCACGGTTTCAATCAGCTTCACACCGAAGATCGGCGCGGGTGAAACGATGATCGCCGATGGGTGATCGAGCAGCTCCTGTTGCAGTTCGCTCAACGCTTCCCAGTCGAGCAGTCCTGAGGGTTGCTTAAGCGCCACTTCGCTGCGCCAGCGTCGGGTCCGGGTGTCGATGACCACCAGCGCCGGGCTGGTGGGCAGCACGAAATGCCAGTGCTGAAAGCGCAGCAGTTCATCAATCAGATCATCCTGCACCGGGCTGTCGAGGTAATGGTCATCGCCGCTGGCAATCAGACGTCGAGTCTTCACCAGCACATCCTTGAAAGCGTCCGGGTTATTGCCCCAGCCCTGGCACAACATATAGGCGATCAACGCGTTGCCGATGATGCGTTTGGAGAACGGATGGCCGTAGGCCGTTTCCTCCCATTGCGCGGACAGATTCCAGTCATCGGTGATGTCGTGGTCGTCGAAAATCATCAGGCTCGGCAAATGCGCCAGCGCCCGGGCGACGTTGCCCAGCCCTGACTTGAAAGCGTCGATACGCGTCTGTTCGAGGGTATAGCGCTTGAGCCGTTCGGGCGTCAGCGTTGGCGCTGTCGGGTTGATCAGTGTCCACGCGACCGGCGACCACACCAGCAAATACATCGCCATGACTTCGGCAAACGTCACCAGATGATTGTCGGCGCTGCTGCTGGTGAAAATCGGCTTACGCGCGCCGCCGAAAAATCGCTCACGCAGAGTCTCGTTGCTCTCTAGCGCCGGTAATAAATCCGCACGGTGGTAGTAGCTGGCCGGGTGTTCGTAGAGCTTGGCGCTGTCGCTGACCACGGCGCCTTCGAGGTGTTCGTCGAACAGGCCGAGGCGCCTGATCAAGTCATGAATCGCTCGTAGCGTCGGTCCGGCGACGTCATCGGCGTAGACCTGATCACCACTCATCATCAACAGCGCCGGGCGCTGCTGCGGGTCGGTTTCGGCGGCCAGCAGTTGGTCGACACAGAGCAAACCATCCACCGCCGGATGGTGCGGCTTGCGGCAGGAACCGTGAAGCAACTGATCGATCCGCGAGCGCACGACGAAGTCTGGACACGTAGCGCCGCCGTACAACAGATGTGGCGCCCAATCGGCGATACCCTCCTGGCCATCGATCAGCAGGTCGTAGTCGATACATTCGTCGAGGGGCAGGGCGTTTTCGAGGCTGACATCAATGAGATGAACGAATGCGCGAGTGCCTACGGGAATGACCGTGCATTTCTCGGCATCCAGAGGAATGTCTCCTACACCTTGCACGCGCAAAGTCAGCGACAGTTGGCGCGTGCCAACCAGCCACAGGACCAGTCGCTTGGGCTCAAGCCGTCGCAACAACGGGCCGGCCAAAACCGGTGGCAGCGGGATCAGTTCATCAAGTGGTGGAGACATCCGGGGACAAGACTCAAGGCGCACGGCCGGCGATGATAGCGCAGCCGGCGCCTTGAACGCTTAAGTGAGGCTTAAGAGTCCGCTTTCTGCAGCTTCAGGCCCAGCAGACGCCATTCAGGAGGTGTCGCGTCAACTCTCGGCAGCTCTTGCAAGGAGCAATCGAAACGGTAGGTGACATCGTCGCCGTTCATGTTGCGAGCGATGACGGTGTTGCTGAAGGTGTAAACCTGATCCTTGAAACGGTGGCTGACAAGGCTTTTGCTGTCAGCAAAGCGAGCCGACGCAGGGAAGCGCAACGTGCCGGTCACGAACGGGCTGCACATGACATACGCGAGCATCGACTTGTCGGCTTGTGCGTCGCTGCGAAACTTTTTGCTCAACGCCGCGAGGGCTTTGCGCCCCTGGTCGTCACTCTGGTCCAGCACGGTTTGTACCGCCATCGACTTCGGCGCTCGGCTGGCGTAGTTCGGCAGCAAGGCAGAGTCGGCGGGCGAAGGTTTGTCATCCGGTTCGATGGCGGCAAACACCGGCGCATCATTCAGCGCAGCGGGAGGGGTGACTGATTCGGCTTCGGGCAACAGCGAAGTGGGTTCGGCCTCCTGCGTCTGCACGGTTTCGTAATCAGGTGAAGACGGAAACAGCGACAGGGTGATCGACAACACCACCATGGCCACAATAAAACCACCGGCCGCGCCAACAATGTTGCCGTAGAAAATATTCCAGCTGCCACGGTTCTTGACCACCCAGCGCCACATGAAACCCCAAGCCGCGACAAACGCCAGAAAACGCAAAAACTCCATTTGATCCTTTCCTTAACTTTCAATAACCGACAACAGGCATTCGCAGAGTGCCGCGAAGAGGCGCAGCACGATATCAAAACAGACTAATCATTGAGAGCAAAGATACTCATCATGACTACGCCGGCCACTAGACCACCAAGCGCGCCCAATAAGTGTCGCGCGACTGCATGTTCCGGCTGAGGTTGACTCGCGATCCACATCCACACGCCGAACAAGGCACCCAGACTCGTCATGAGCGCAATGATGCTGTAAGCCAGGTTCTTCGGGTTTTCAAGATCGAACACATCCTCTAAAACCACAGCCGATACCACGTAGACGATCAAGCCGCTGCCGAGCCCCGCAAGGTTGGCGAGAACCAGGTTCCATTCACCTCGGCTTTTTACAACCCAAGTCCACATGCCGGCCGTGATTGCCATGGCCCACAGAAATTCCATCGTGCTCGTTCCTTGATGACAATGTCAGTGGAGCTGCCATTTGCGCGCTCCGTCTTAAAGTGGACGGCAAGATAGCAAACTAGTAGCGTCGTGCCACACGCTTGATTCCCGTAATGGACTACACATGTCGACTACTGCTTCGGCCTTGCGCCCGCTCTCTGGGCTTCGCCGACGTCGGCGAACTCGACCAACATTCGGAAATGGATGGCGAGGCGAATCTGAAGACGTTGATGATCACGGTCGACTGGGGCTGCGGCCGCCATGTTCGCGCCGTGGGGTACGTCAAACCCTATGTGATCTGCACCGCCCATCCTGATGAGGGCAGTTGCGCAGTCTGTAAGGAGGTCGCGGTGCCGGGCGGGGAAAGTGTGGAAAGAGGCGAGAGCATCGATAGGGACGGGATTTTGTAAGAGTGCCCGGGGCGGACAATCACAGAATATCTTTCAAGTAACCCTTGAGCGCGAGGAGCGGCTGATCAAGCTGCTCCAGCGATTGCGCCTGGCGGAGGTCGGCAGACAACTTGTGCAGCTCACGCCCCAACGGTTTCTCGACACCGCCCAGCGCATCCATCGCCAGCGCCAGACATTCGTTCATCTTCAACTGAATGGTCTCGACATCACCCCGCCGCACCAGCAACTCGAAAATGTCCTTCTGGTAATCCCCCATGACCATGTCGTCCCGCAAAATCGGGCTCAGGCCTTCTTCCTCGTAAGCGAGCTTGAGGGAGAAGAGAGCGACTGTTTCCAGTGACGTTTCCATGGGGTGGATCCTTGGGATTTCTGTTGATCAAGAAGCTGAAGATCAAAAGATCGCAGCCTGCGACAGCTTCTACAAGGGCGAGGACTTTATCGCAGACGAAAAAAAAGGCCTTGCCTAAGCAAGACCTTTCTTAATTTTGGTGCCGAGGGAGACTCGAGCGTTCCATATAATCCGTGGTGTGTAGCCCTTTTATGCTTCAAGGGATACATGTAGGGATACACGGTCATAAGTGCTGTGCTTTAAGAAAGGGTAAGCCGGAGGCCCCAACTGGTCAATCGACCAGTCCACCGCGAGCGAACTGCTCCATTTTATTTGGTCCGGCTTCTTTCAAACCTTCTGCTTGCATAGCTCCATACCAATCGACCAAAGCCTGCTTCATTTGTCGGTCACTCTGTTTCCAAACAGGCCCGAGATGTTCAACCCACAATGCGATCTCTCGCTCAGTCGTGTGGGAGCCAGAGCTTAAGATCTCTGCTGTATTTACGAGCATTTTTGCCAGATCGAGGTCGATGACCTCTTCCGGAAGTGACCAATGAGCTTTGCTCCCCAAACAATCAGTATAGAAACCGATTTGTTTCAGTTGATCCAGCACCTGCGGATGATCCGAATCCTCGTCAAACAGTGGGCGCATGTCATCGAGAGATCGAGCTCCCGCGACCACCAGTTGTGGAAAAATCCACTGTAGGTTCTTGCTGGTATGAGACCGATATCTCCTCCACTCCGTTTTTAGATCCTGCTCGTTCCCGGCAAAAGCCAATGCGCGGAGAATTGAAATCTTCCCGGCTTCTTCAATGGAAAGGATCGCGAGCGATACGGCTGAAGGGAGCCGATCAGCGTCAAAAAGCAATCGGGCATCTTTGGCGAGACGTGCCGCGTTTCGTAAAGCGGCATTCATTCCATCAGCTATTTGAGTAATGGAAAGTGGGCCTTTGTAGCTGTCGAGTTTTTGCTGCATGTCAGCCCCCTCATGCGTTTTATGGATGGGCGAATGTAGCTGCGCCGGTGGAAGGTTCTGCTATAACCGGTCTCTACCGGTGTGACGCTTTTCAAAATTCCAGATAAGAGTGTTCAGCAATGCATTCCAACCAGGCAGTGAGCCAAGCTTTGCAAATTAGATTCGGTGCTTTCGAGCAGCGCGAAAGGGATGATTACGAAAGCGAAGGCATCGCCCATGGCGCCGCTCTTCTTGCTCTGGATGTCGGGATCATAACGAATGACTCGTTACTGATCGCCCAGGCACAAGAGGTTCTCGACAGCATTAACCGTAGTCGCGAACTAGAAGACGAGCAGGAAGCGCAGTACATGGCCGACAGCTACGCCGATGGGGATGCATCACGAGAAAAGCATAGGCAGGCGTTTGCCATGGTGAAAGAGCTAGTAGGTAAGGAGTTTCACGACCTACGTTGGAATGCGTTGGTTGAAGTGTACAAAGAGGCGTTCCCGACATTTCTGGTGAGAGATTCGGTCTATGCGAGGATTGGTCCAAAACAGGCGGCTACACGTCTTCGTACTGAGCTGGTGGAACTGGTGAAGAACAAGCGGTTGGATAGAGCGCCCACGAGAGGTGAGGTACATGCACTGCTGCCCGATGCCAAAGCCCTATTAGAATCGCGAACCCTCGGATATTTGGAGCGGGCCTTGCCGGGGTTCGATTTTCAAGGTCATCCGATCTTCAGTTCGAATTAGGTGCCGGGGACCCTGGGAGCTTTGTAGTTGCACGGGGTCGGAAACCCGCAGCACTGTGTTAGTGGGAGGATTTCAAAGTTACTGAAATTTCAGCCGTTGAAATCGAAAGAATTTTGCTGAAAAAAGGCCATCGTTCCCGCAGCGGTAACGATGGCCTTTTGTGTTGATGATTATGGACACCTTGGGCCGTCAACCTGTCAACCAATGTACAAAAATCAGCCACTGCCAAGATCACGCGGGTTTTATGCCCCGTGCCATTCAGAAATGCTCAGGGTCCCCGGCTACCTCTCAACACCTTGTGCAATTGCACTGGTGAGCTGTGTGTTCACCCGGTTCACCAGTTCACTAAGCTGCGCACCTGTCCGCTAACAAAGTCCGGCGGGTTTCCGACCCCGTGTCTCAATGAAAACCTCAGGGGCCCCCGGCAGATCGCGGGAGATGCACCTGAAGTTCGCTGGAGGGCGTGGTGCTACCGGGGAGCGGGGTTCGTATCTGTTTGAAACGCTGTGTAACTCGTGTAACTCGTGTAACAAAAATCTATAACTCATTGTATCTATTGGGTTTTATTTGGGTTACACCGATCTGACACACCAATTTTCAAGCGTGTAACTGAGTCAAGTCGTGTAACAGTTTCAGATGAAGGCAGGGCGCTCCATGGGGTTGACCGCCCGTTATTAATGGTTAGCCGTCGGTAGTCACCTGGCATCAGGCCGTCAGTTGTGTCAGCAATTCGCAGGCAGTCGCAAAAGACTGTTTTCGGCCAGATTCGGACGGTTAGCATCACCAATATCGGTGTCCCTATTTGTTCAGGTGACGTTGCCCCAGAAATTTCTGAAGTATCTCACCCTGAACAACCCGGCTTATGAGTAAACCGGCCGCAAAAGTCACGAGTAATGGCATCCCGCTTTGCGATAAGGCTTGTTGACACTACTCTCAACCGCTAGGCGCTCATGGAGCGAATTTCAGCCCAGCAAGCAAGGAATGTTATGACGATATCGAATTTAGAAAAGTACAGGGACGATCTGGACAAACTGCTCCGCGAGGGTGCCAGCGCAAGCATCTCGCTTTATAAAATGGCTTACGGCCAGGTGTATCGCGACGCCGTCTTACGCCAGCACAAGGGAGACGAGAAAAAAGCCAACGAAGAGATCGAGAGCGTGCAACCTTTCGAGAAGATTTATCATCACTGGTATTCGGAAGCTTTGCCACTTGTGAGGCAGCTTCTACCAGATCGACTCGCGGATTTTATTCGTCTTTATGAACGACCCAAGACCCGGAAGGAGATAACCCATGCCTCGTATCGTATCGAGGACGCATGCCAGGGGTTGTCAGGTACGCGGGGCGGTCTGGTGACGGTGGACCCCAAGACTGCAATCAATCTGTTAGAACAACAGATCGCGATAGTAGAAGCGATCAAGCGTCGCTTCGAGAGTTCGCTGTTTGATATCAAGCAGCTCGTACAAGCCGACCTCTTCGACTCCGAGCTTGATACCGCCAAGGGCTTACTGAAGGCAGGATTCGCTCGCGCCGCAGGAGCCGTGGCCGGCGTTGTCCTGGAAGGTCACCTGAAGCACGTATGTGACAATCACAGCTTACCGAAGAAATCCGGCACCATCGCGGTTCTCAACGACGCCCTCAAGGGAGCCGACGTCATCGGACTGCCTCAACATCGGCACATCCAGTTCCTTGGTGATGTAAGAAATAAGTGCGGTCACAAGAACGCAACGGATCCCACTGCCGACGAAGTAACTGACCTAATCAATGGCGTCGACAAGGTCATCAAGACCATCTTCTAATTACATTTACCCAGCTTGGGCGATCTCTAACAAAAACCTCATCAGCCGGGCTCAGGCCGAATAGCTGGCTCCGAGTGCCTACGGAAAGGCATCCGCTCTGGCGACTTTCGACTTAGTGGATCTGTTTTGAGCGGCAGCTTCGCGTCTGGCAGCGGACCGCAACGACCGCCTGCAAGCGGCGAGAAGCGGACGTTGGCAAGCGACCGCTACCGGCCAAAAGCAGACTGTTGCGCAGGGTGCCCTAGCAGGTCTGTATTGAGGCTTAGAAGTGTCAACGAAACCCGGGGCGTTTCAGCATTATCGAACGCACCTTGGAAGGTATTGATCAGCGCTATAATGGCTTGTGGCTATTAATTTAACTGCTATGATGCCGTTTCTTGTCAAGGCATGATCAGCTCAGGCGTGTAGCGCACCAATGAAAAAAGAACACTTTAATTTGATGCTTAATATAATCAGAAGTCAGCCATGGCTGGAAGGAAAGATTGATGAGCTTGAACATGTTCTTTTTTCTGATTGTCAGTGCGATACATCAAGACAGCTTATCTCTGACGTAATAGATAGATTTCTTTATATAAATAGAGAAGATAACTATCGACTTATAGATAACCTCGCCAGCGAAATAGTTGCTAAGTATTATGGTCGGGAAGCTAGTACGCTAATAACTGCGATGGGTACCGGCTCCGCAACTGACAGCTCGCAACTTGTAGCCTACACTCTAAAGCCGATTATGGAGAAAAAAAAGTGGCGACATCATGCGATAATTAATGATTTTGGAGATGTATACAAACAATACAAAAAAACCAAACACAACCAAATAGTGCTAATCGATGAGTTCGTTGGCTCGGGGCAAACCGTTTTAGGTAGAGTTGCGTCAATCCATAGGCAGTTAACAAATGCTGGGGTCGTGGATTATTCTATTGCGGTGAAAGTATTAGTCTCTACTGAGTTTGGTCTGGGGAATGTGACTGCCGCTGGTATCGATATGACTGCGCAAAGGCTTGTCAAAAAGGGTATTGATGACTATTACCCATCAGTAGAGGCTGCTCGGCATCGCGATTTAATGCGACTTGTTGAGGGAAATCTTTCCACTGAGTATGAAGGCAGAGCAATGCCGAGCCTCGGTTATAATGAGGCCCAAGCAACATACTGCCGAGAGGATGGAAACGCCCCCAATAGTGTTTTTCCTATTTTCTGGTGGGCTTTCAATAGTGATGGCGAAGATAGACATGTATTAATGACTAGGGCTATGGGGGATGCATGAATTTCAGTCCTGAAGTGCAACGCGATCTCATACTTGCCGATGTAAAGTTGTTATACATTATTTTGGCGTCGTCAGGCGGATTGGAACCGTTCACTATTTATCGTAGGAGTAGGTTTTCGCTAAAGTTTTTTCTTGAAAGGTATGCTCGACTTCTAAAGTTAAACTTGATTGTCGAAAATTTAGGTGTGGCGCGCTTGTCAGTGGCAGGCGAGATAAATGCTAAAGCAGCATTGCCTAGATTAGTTTCAATAAAAAAAGAGTGGCGCGAAGCACCTCCGGATTTTTTACGTCCGAAGCTTTTGGATGATTACTACATACCTAACGTGGACCTTTTAAGCAAAAAACGCTTTCAACCGAAATAGGAATGCAGTATCATCTCGCGGCCTGCAGAGGCTAGTACGTTGGAGTGTAGTCGCTCCCCGGGTAAGGTTCCCGATAACCAAGTTGTAGTGACTTCAGCGATGAAGCGCACTGAAGTCACTACACTTACAAAACGCTTCGCGTTTTGACGTTGCTCCACCCATCCGCAATTTCGCTGCGCGAAATTACAGATGGGTAAAACAAAGTCAAAAGCCAAGCTGCTAAAGTAAAGAAGGTAGCCTCTGCAGGTTTTCTTATGAATGAAACTCTTATAAAACAATGGCTTGCACACTTCAGAAAAAGAGGGGTGTCGGGACCGCTTGTTGATGTCTATGCAGAATATATTAGGACTCTTATAGGTAATTCAGTTCCTGTCATTTTTGAGTTTGAACATTTGTCTCGATTGATAGGAATCGATCAGACTCGTTTCCGTGCAATGGTGAATTCAAGCTCTTCTTTTTATAGAAACTTTCATATCAAAAAAAGACTAGGCGGGCTACGTGAAATAAGCAGTCCGTTCCCCTCTTTGCTTATTTGCCAAGATTGGATATATAAAAATATACTATTAAATATACCAGTCCACTCTTGCGTTCACGGATATGTACCTGGTAGATCAATATTCACTAATGCTACCCCGCACTTGAATTCTAAGTGCATATTGAAGATGGATGTAAAAAATTTTTTCCCTTCGATTAAGATTGACTGGGTCGCCAATTTTTTTAACCAGCTAGGATATGCCGATAACGTATCATTCTACTTGGCGGCCTTGTGCTGTAAGGATGGTTGTCTTGTTCAAGGGGCGTCAACCAGCCCTTACTTAACAAATATATTGATGCGTGGGTTGGATCACAGGCTTTATAAGCTCGCTCAAAGTTATAGCATGAAGTACACTCGCTATGCAGATGACTTGACTTTTTCTGGTGAATATATCCCCTATGCAGTTATTGAGGTTGTTGACTCGATAGTGTCCGACTATGGATTAGAAGTTAATACTGACAAAACCAGGCTGCAAATAGATAGAAATCAGAAAATTGTCACAGGTCTATCTGTTGCTGGTAAGTCAATAAGCATACCGAGAAGTTTTAAGCGCGAATTAAAGAAAGAATTGCATTTTATTCAGAAATATGGCTATCAATCCCATTTGTCAAAAAAGAAAATAAGAAAACCTTTTTATATTGACTCTCTTATAGGTAAGGTGAATTTTTGGTTGCAAGCGGAGCCTGCTGATACATATGCAATAAAATCTCTATTTATGCTGCATGAAATACAGAAGGGCAATTCTATTTAGGTCGGCGATTTTGCAAGTCTTAGACTTGTTGTTTCTCTAATTGAATAACTCGCTTCTCGTAGATCGCTCATAACCTCAAACCGATGACAGCGTACTTTCCATGTAGGGCAACTGAGGTACGTCTTCTTCAAGGTAATAGACGGTGACTAAGCGGCTGCTTTTGGCCGACTTCCGCCTTTCGTGCCAGACAGGTGGAAGTCGGTCAGATAAGGCGTTCGACAAGGTAGCCATCGACGGATTGCGTTTACTCAATTGCTCTCAACCATTCCAAGCAAGCCTTCAGCAACGGTGCCCTAGCTTCAGTCGATGCACCATCAGCACTGCGCAGAAAATCCTCTTGCTCAAGAATGGCTTCCTCACCTTTTTCGTGAATACCGAATACATCTTCGATACATCCAATAGGCCATACCCATGTAGTTCGGGTCAGAAGTTGGTGATGTACTGCTTCCGCTAATTTGAGGCCTTCAGCGTCCCGTGCAAAAAGCGCCCAGGTATCTGCGGCTCTAAATCCACTAGCATTGACGGGCAGGCCGTTCCCACCCAGCGGTACACCGTGTTCTGCTCCAACTCTGGCCAACACATTTTTCACTTTGGCCATATCCTCACCGTCTTTTGATAACCAAGACTCTGCACCACTTCGAGCGTGTGTGAAAGCAAAATCCAAATCTGCAATTACTCCACAGGTAATACCCATAGCTGAGAGTACCGAAACACCTTTAGGGATGCTGGAGCAACTGCCTAGCGCCACAAAACAGATGCGATCAAGTTCTGGCCTCGATCCATACAGCTTTTCGTACACCAATGGCAGCAGACGTTGATCGGTTTTACCTTCACAAAGAATTACTTTCTCAGCGAAGTAAATGTCAGCAACGTTGCCTAACTCGAAAAGAGTCCGCGATTGAGCCTGAGCTTCCTCCATCGCAGCAGTAACAGCTTCGCGTAACTGTGTGCGGACGACAGAGCCATCAACAGGATGCCTACGAACGATGACTGTATCTGGAGCGTTATCCCTGTTAAGCATTAAGGGAGAATGAGTGGTGAATACTACCTGAAAGCCCGCAACTGAAAGTTGCTTAAGCGCTTCTCGAAGCTTGCGGACTCCTTGAGGGTGTAAGAAAAGTTCCGGTTCATCAATTAGCAGCATCCGCCTAGAAATTCCCGGTTCGGTGATTTGGCGCAAATCTGCCAGCAACCGAATCAGCGCCATTTGAATCGCTCGTTGTGCGCCACTTCCTACCTGGTCAAATCGTCGACGATCACCGGACGCTTCGTCGGTAACGTGCAAGTCTCCCGATTTGAAGAATTCTTTTACATCGATTGAGGGGACGTCTAAATCCAAGCGCAATCCTGGAAAGAACTCTCCAAGCGCAGCGGTAGCGTTATTGTCAAAGCCGGCTAATACAGGTGATCTCTGATCGCCATCAACCCTCAAGATACGTCGAACTGCTTCCAATGCTTGTGTGACTTCGATATGTGCTGTGAGGATTGGCGTCATGATTTCATCTAGCAGCCCGCGAATAGTGCTGCCAGCTTTTCCTTTTCCTAGATCCTCCGGCACATCGTCCATAGCTTGAATATGAAGAGCTTCCGGAAGCAAAGCAGAAACAACTGATGGCAGTCCCGTCGGGTATACGCGCCAAGTTGTAGGAATGCCATTTGCGTCCTTTTCATCAGGTTGCCAAATTTCCTGAACTGGCTTAGAGGTGCCTGTGCCTGTGGTGCGAATCCATAGCTCTCCGTTAACGCAATAGGGTTCAATAGCTAGGCGATGTCTTGGCTCTGGAATTAACGCGATCAATTCTGGAGTTATTCCAGAAATACAGGCGCTGAGCACTATTGGCAGCGCCGGGTCAGAGGCATCATTTTTTGCGAACGCTTTGGGCGCTAGAACAATTCGGATTGCATCTAGTACTGTGGATTTACCAACGTTATTTTGCCCCACCAGAGGAGTGAAGTTGCCTAGGGATAAAGATACGTTCTTACAGGCCCGAAAGTTTTGAATGTGGATCTGGGTTAATCCATGCATATCGCTTTCTCCTTGTTTCCCTGGCTCTGAAGGCCAGGACTCTGGAGATGAAGCGTAGAACCCTTTTGTCCGATGTGTTTTTAAATACCGTTTTTTTGGATAGCAAAGACTTGTTTGACACTGCAGGGTCAGGTGGGCCTCCTATTTTACAAACCCTACGAGTGCCGGCGTCTGCCCGAAAGCGGTTGTTAGTACGCGGCAGCTTTTGGCCGTTTTCTGCCCGTTACCATCGGCTGCTTTTGCCCGATAGGAGACGTTCGTGAAGGGCGGTTATCAGCCGAACAGTGCTCCAGGTCAACCTCTTGGTTATGCCAGTCAGCGGAGGGCGTCGCAAGGCTGCAACGGTTGTAGAATACGGAAGCTGGATCGGCTCAGCCTCAGGAAGGTGGCGCATCCTATAAGAAGGTTCAAAATGTCTGGGCAGCAGGCAACATAGGAGCCCGTGAAAAGATCAAATACACCGAGGACGGTAGCTTCATTGGTGGAGTAGCTGGTGGTGCTGCGACAGGTATGGTTATGCAGTGGAGCGCCATGGTGCTGCTTTCCAGTACGACCGTGCTTGATGTTGTAGGTAAATCAGGAATACTAAAATGACAAAAAGGGCCCGTCTGGGCCCTTTTTCAGGTGAAGCGATCTTACTTTTTCAGCCAGCTTTCAACCACGTCGGAACCGTGTTGGGTTTTCCACTCTTTTAGTGTCTTGTGATTGCCACCTTTGGTTTCAATCACTTCACCAGTGTGCGGGTTCTTATACGTCTTCAGCTCTCGAGGTTTACGCGTGCCTGGTGCTTGAACAGGCGCTTTGCCGCGTGCGCTGCTCTGTGGGTCTAGTAGGTTGACGATGTGCTTAAGGCTGAAGCCGTACTGGGCGAGCAATTCACGGAGCTTGGTTTCAAACTCGATCTCTTTTTTCAGTGCTCCGTCGCCCTTCAATGCTTCGAGTGCCTGAAGCTGTTCGGCCAAGTGTTTTTCCAACTGACGGTATTCGGCAAGTTTTGACATTATTGCTTCCTGATCTGTTTTTGAAGATATCTATCTGAATAGCATTACAGCATAGAGTTCAGGTTACTTTCGACCTTTTAGCTGGCTTTCGATGAGGCTCATTTCGCTCTTGATCAAGTTCACGGTTAGTCCCTGAACTTTAGAGGCTTTTCCAGCTTTGATATCTACGACCTTAATCAGCGCCGTCAAATAGCTTTTGCGCGCTTTCAGGGTGTCAGTCCAGCTAGCGCTGTTTTGTATAGTGGTAATCATGATTTACTTAACCCGAGGGTTTCTAAACAGCCCGCGTCGGCGGGCTATTTCGGGTTTAAGCTGCCAACAGTTCCTCTAATGTGATATTTCGGGCAGCGGCGGCAAGCTCCTCACGACGAATATCCGAATGAAAAGGACCGAATCGAGGTACATCTAGGTTGGAGAAACCGTATCCCGAGTTCCCTTGTTGGTAGTCCACGGCAAGTATCCGTGCACCAATAGCTACTAAGTGATTCGTGGCGACATTCCACTCTTCGTCTAACGTAAGTCCTACTGCGCTCAGGGCCGCTTTTTTGGCGTCGTCTGCTCGCTGCTTGGCGTTTGAGATTTGCGCTTCAAGGGAGTCAAGTTCCGCCTGTAAAGCTACGAGGATGAGCTCCTGCCTTCTAACGTGCTCATCTGTTGTTGCGAGTTGTTTGGCTGCCTTCTGAATTTCGCCGTTGGCAGCTTTTTCGCCTTCGCTATCGCCACTGGCAAGACTTCTGGCATACAGGCTTGCAGCGTCTCGTTCTGCTTGCTGCGCCTTTTCCAGTGACTGCTCCGCATCCGATTGAATCGACTGAAGTCGCTCTCCCAAGTGCGAGCGTGTGCGCTCCAATGCTTCAATCTCAGCGGCAACTACGGACATGGTTTGGATCGAATGCGTTTTAATTTCGTCAACCTGTTCCATGCGTTCCAAATACGCGATCTTTGATTCGATACGTTCAAGCTCATAGGGGATAGCTCGCAAGCGGCCCTCGGCAGAGGAGTACCGATCCGTGGCCGCACTCTTCTCGGGGCCTCCAATCACGTTGCCGATTGGGCTGTAGTTGGTGGGTGCATTGCGCCAAGCGGCGTCCAAAACTGGAAGACTGTTTTCTATAGATTCGCGCTCAGCGATTAAAGCGTTTTGTTGCTGTTTCAATTCATTCATTTTCATGTTCATTGTCCTTGATCAGTTTTGATTTAGTGGAAGTGGCTGGCGAGGCCGGGAGTGAGCCGGCGTTACCTCGATCAGCTGAGATGCCCTCAGGCAGCCCGAGCCTCGCTGTCATCCGTTCCCGGAATTGCCTTCACGATGTAGCAGCGCTGTTGGCCTAAGCCGGGCAATCGCACCAAGCTTGATGCCTTGCCGTCGCTGATTGGCTCCAGCACACCGCGTTGCAAGAGTTCCTTGTTTACTGCTGTGAGGTTCATGCCCCGGAAGATCTCCGAGCTCCAAGCCTCGGTCAGCACGTAGTAGGTATTTGTGGTGTGCAGGGTGTCGCCCATGCCGTGCTCCAGCGTCTTGCGAAAGCCGAGGCGGTCGATCGTGCGCGGGCCGTGTTCGTCGATCTTGGCTGCAGTCGATTCCCAGCGGGTGAAGCGGCTTTCGCCGAAGCGCTCGATGAACTGTCGCAGCCTCGCCGATATCGCATCGCCCTCGAAATTACCGGCGCCGCCACGTTCGTTTAGCCAAGCGTTGGCGTACATATGGTGTAAGTGGGTAACGCGTCGAGCATGCGCTTAGGCCGACGTTTATTAAGTAGGCGTAATACCCATTTCGGTCGACGATAGGTCTTGAGGTGACAAGTAGATGGCGGGCGATTGGTGCAGGGTTTGAAATTGAATAGCCGGGAACCGTACAAACTTTCTGGTAAGCAACGCAGCGCGTAGCATCCCCGCGGTGAGAGTGAATGGGGGAAGGGGAGGGGGAAAGCACTTTATCGCAGACGAAAAAAAAGGCCTTGCCTAAGCAAGACCTTTCTTAATTTTGGTGCCCCGAGGGAGACTCGAACTCCCACTCCTTTCGAAAACGGATTTTGAATCCGCCGCGTCTACCAATTCCGCCATCAGGGCTCAATGGCGGCGAAGTATAGAGATGAGATTACCGTTGGTCAATCACGTTTCATGGTCAATTTTCGATATTTCCGCTAGACTTTCGGCCCCTGCTAGACGAACCCCATCATGCGCGTTGCTGACTTTACCTTCGAACTCCCTGATTCGCTGATCGCCCGCCACCCTTTGGCCGAGCGTCGCGGTAGTCGCCTGTTGACCCTTGATGGGGTCAGCGGTGCTCTGGCACACCGTCAATTCACTGATTTGCTTGAGCATTTGCGCTCGGGCGATTTGATGGTGTTCAACAATACCCGGGTGATTCCGGCGCGGCTGTTCGGGCAGAAAGCGTCCGGTGGCAAGCTGGAAATCCTCATCGAACGGGTACTCGATACGCATCGCGTACTGGCGCATGTGCGTTCCAGCAAGTCGCCGAAGCCGGGTTCGAAGATTCTCATCGACGGCGGTGGCGAAGCCGAGATGCTCGCGCGTCACGACGCGTTGTTCGAGTTGGGCTTTGACGAAGAAGTGTTGCCGCTGCTTGATCGCGTCGGGCACATGCCGTTGCCTCCTTATATAGACCGCCCGGATGAAGGCTCGGATCGCGAGCGTTATCAGACGGTGTACGCCGAGCGCCTGGGCGCGGTGGCGGCGCCGACGGCGGGGCTGCATTTCGATCAGGCTTTGATGGAGGCGATTGCCGCCAAAGGCGTCGAGACCACATTCGTTACGCTGCACGTGGGCGCCGGTACGTTCCAGCCAGTGCGCGTCGAGAAGCTTGAAGATCACCACATGCACACCGAGTGGCTGGAAGTCGGCCAGGACGTGGTCGATGCCGTCGCCGCGTGTCGTGCGCGCGGTGGTCGAGTGATCGCCGTGGGCACCACCAGCGTGCGTTCACTGGAGAGTGCGGCGCGCGATGGTGTGCTCAAGCCGTTCAGTGGCGACACCGATATCTTTATCTTCCCGGGCCGACCGTTCCATGTGGTCGATGCCCTGGTGACCAATTTCCATTTGCCTGAATCCACGCTGTTGATGCTGGTTTCGGCCTTCGCCGGTTACCCCGAAACCATGGCCGCCTATAAGGCTGCCGTTGAAAACGGTTACCGCTTTTTCAGCTACGGTGATGCGATGTTCATCACCCGAAATCCCGCGCCGACTGCCCCTAGTGAATCGGACCCAGAGGAAACAGTATGAGTCGCACCTGTCGTATGTCGTTCGAGCTGCTTGCCACCGATGGCAAGGCCCGTCGTGGTCGTCTGACCTTCCCGCGTGGCACCGTCGAGACCCCGGCCTTCATGCCGGTCGGTACTTACGGCACGGTCAAGGGCATGTTGCCGCGTGACATCGTCGCCACCGGCGCGGAAATGATCCTGGGTAACACCTTTCACCTGTGGCTGCGTCCTGGCACCCAAGTGATCAAGGAGCACGGCGACCTGCACGATTTCATGCAGTGGAAGGGCCCGATCCTGACCGACTCCGGCGGCTTCCAGGTATTCAGCCTCGGCGCCATGCGCAAGATCAAGGAAGAGGGCGTGACCTTTGCCTCTCCGGTCGACGGCGCGAAAGTGTTCATGGGGCCGGAAGAGTCGATGCAGGTTCAGCGCGATCTTGGTTCCGACGTCGTGATGATTTTCGACGAATGCACGCCGTACCCGGCTGACGAAGACGTCGCCCGTGTGTCGATGGAGCTGTCGTTGCGCTGGGCTCAGCGTTCGAAGAATGCTCACGGCGAGAATACCGCTGCACTGTTCGGCATCGTCCAGGGCGGCATGCACCAGGATCTGCGCATGCGCTCGCTCGAAGGCCTCGACAAGATCGGCTTTGATGGCCTGGCCATTGGCGGTCTGTCGGTGGGCGAGCCGAAGCACGAGATGATCAAGGTGCTCGATTATCTGCCGGGCATGATGCCGGCTGACAAACCTCGTTACCTTATGGGCGTTGGCAAACCGGAAGATCTGGTTGAGGGTGTGCGCCGCGGTGTGGACATGTTCGATTGCGTGATGCCAACCCGTAATGCCCGCAACGGGCATCTGTTCATTGATACAGGCGTGCTGAAGATCCGTAACGCGTTCCATCGCCATGATGAATCGCCACTGGATCCGACCTGCGATTGCTATACCTGCCAGAACTTCTCCCGCGCTTATCTGCATCACCTGGACAAGTGCGGCGAAATGCTGGGAAGCATGCTCAATACCATCCATAACTTGCGCCATTATCAGGTGCTGATGGCTGGTTTGCGCGAGGCTATTCAACAGGGTACATTGGCCGCCTTTGTCGATGCCTTCTACGCCAAACGCGGGCTCCCCGTTCCGCCTTTGGACTGAGTTTTCTGACCCCAAGATTCAACATTTGCAACTGGAGTGCTAAATGAGCTTTTTTATCTCTAACGCCATGGCTGACGCTGCTGCACCGGCTGCTGCAGGCCCAATGGGCGGCGGCTTCGAGTGGATTTTCCTGGTCGGCTTCCTGGTCATCTTTTACCTGATGATCTGGCGCCCACAGGCCAAGCGCGCCAAAGAGCAGAAGAACCTGCTGAGCAGCCTGCAGAAGGGCGACGAAGTGGTCACCACCGGCGGCATCGCCGGCAAGATCACCAAAGTGGCTGATGACTTCGTGGTTCTGGAAGTTTCCGACACCGTGGAAATGAAGTTCCAGAAAGGCGCCATCGCCGCCACGCTGCCAAAAGGCACGCTGAAAGCGATCTAAGGTTCCAACTTCTACTCAATCGACGGGGCGCGCAAGGCGCCCCGCGTTCATAACGGGCGGCGTGATGCTGAACAAATACCCTCTGTGGAAATACATTCTGATCCTGGCGGTGCTGGCGGTCGGTCTGATTTATTCCGCTCCCAATCTATATCCTGATGACCCGGCCATTCAGGTCAGCGGCGCCAGCACGGCACTGCAGGTCAATCAGGCCGATCTGGATCGCGTAAGCACCGCGCTGAAAGAATCCGGGATCAACGTCAAGGCTGCCACGCTGGCGGCGAACGGCAAGGGCGGTCTGATCCGTCTGACCAAAGCTGAAGATCAGCTGCCGGCCAAAGACGTTGTGCGCAAGGCATTGGGTGATGACTACGTCGTCGCGCTGAACCTGGCACAGACCACCCCGCAATGGCTGCGCAATCTGGGCGCGCACCCGATGAAGCTGGGTCTGGACTTGTCCGGTGGTGTGCACTTCCTGCTGGAAGTGGACATGGATAAAGCCCTCGATGCACGCCTGAAAGTCTACGAAGGCGACGTCAAGAGCCTGCTGCGTAAAGAGAAGCTGCGTTATCGCAGTCTGCCGCAGCTCAATGGTGCCATTCAGCTGGGCTTCAGCGATGAAGAGTCCCGCGAACAGGCCCGTGCGCTGATCCGCAAGAACTTCAACGATTTCGACATTGTTCCGGCCGACCTCAATGGTCAACCGGTGCTGCGTCTGGCGATGACCCCGGCCAAGCTGGCGGAAATCCGTGAATACTCGATCAAGCAGAACTTGACCACGGTACGTAACCGCGTCAACGAGCTGGGTGTTGCCGAACCGATCGTCCAGCGTCAGGGCGCCAACCGCATCGTGGTTGAGCTGCCGGGCGTGCAGGACACTGCCGAAGCCAAGCGTATTCTCGGCAAGACGGCCAACCTTGAGTTCCGTCTGGCGGCAGAGCCTGGCGCTTCGAAAGCCACTTCCGAAACTTTCGAGTTCCGTGAAGGCAATCGTCCTTCGGCGCAGATCGAGCGCGGCCTGATCATCACGGGTGACCAGGTCACCGACGCCAAGGCTGGTTTCGGCGAGCACGGCACACCTGAAGTGAACATCCGTCTGGATGGTCACGGTGGCGAGCTGATGAGCCGTGCGACCCGCAGCAACGTCGGTCGCAGCATGGCTGTAATCTTCATTGAGCAGCGTCCGGTCACCACTTACACCAAGCAAATGGTGAATGGCGTCGAAAAAGACGTCGCGGTGCAGACGTTCAAGGAAGAGAAGAAGATCATCAGCCTGGCGACCATCCAGTCGCCGCTGGGTGCTCAGTTCCGTATCACTGGCCTGAACGGTCAGGGCGAGTCGTCCGAGCTGGCGTTGCTGCTGCGTGCCGGTGGTCTGGCAGCGCCGATGTACTTCGCTGAAGAGCGCACAATCGGCCCGAGCCTGGGTGCTGACAACATCACCAAGGGTATCGATGCGTCGTTGTGGGGCATGCTGTTCGTGTCGCTGTTCATCATCGCGATCTATCGCTTCTTCGGCATTATCGCCACCGTCGCGCTGGCGGTAAACATGGTGCTGCTGCTGGCCTTGATGTCGCTGCTGGGTGCAACGCTGACCCTGCCGGGTATCGCTGGTATCGTTTTGACCATGGGTATGGCGGTCGACGCCAACGTGCTGATCTTCTCGCGGATACGTGAAGAGATCGCCGCCGGCATGACCATCCAGCGTGCAATCAACGAAGGCTTCGGCCGGGCATTCACCGCGATTCTCGACGCCAACCTGACCACTCTGTTGGTCGGCGGGATTCTCTTTGCGATGGGCACAGGCCCGGTCAAAGGTTTCGCAGTGACCATGTCCCTCGGGATCTTTACCTCGATGTTCACGGCCATCATGGTGACCCGCGCAATGGTTAACCTGATCTTCGGCGGACGTGACTTCAAGAAGTTGTGGATTTAAGGGGCTGCCATGTTACGTACAATCAACTTCATGGGCGTTCGCAACTTCGCGTTCGGCGTCACAGTATTCCTCACCCTGCTGGCTCTGTTCAGTGTCGCTACAAAGGGCATGAACTGGGGTCTGGACTTCACCGGCGGTACGCTCATCGAGCTGACCTACGAGCGTCCGGCCGATGTCACCAAGGTGCGCGAGCAGCTGGTGAGTTCGGGTTACCACGAAGCCGTCGTGCAGAGCTTTGGTGCGACGACCGATCTGCTGGTGCGGATGCCGGGTGAAGACCCGCAGCTGGGCCATCAGGTCGCGGAAGCGCTGCTGAAGGTTGGCGGCGACAACCCGGCGATGGTCAAGCGTGTCGAGTTCGTCGGCCCGCAGGTCGGTGAAGAGCTGCGCGACCAGGGTGGCCTCGGCATGCTGCTGGCGCTCGGCGGCATCCTGATCTACCTGGCTTTTCGCTTTCAGTGGAAATTCGCGGTCGGCGCTATCGTTTCGCTGATCCACGACGTGATCGTGACCATCGGTATCCTGTCGTTCTTCCAGATCACTTTCGATCTGACGGTACTGGCAGCGGTGCTGGCGATCATCGGTTACTCGCTGAACGACACCATTGTGGTATTCGACCGGGTTCGTGAGAACTTCCGTGTACTGCGCAAGGCAACGCTGATCGAGAACATCAACATCTCGACCACCCAGACCCTGCTGCGCACCATGGCGACGTCGATCTCTACCTTGCTGGCGATCGCGGCACTGCTGTTCTTTGGAGGCGACAACCTGTTCGGCTTCTCGATTGCCCTGTTCATCGGTGTTCTGGCGGGTACGTACTCGTCGATCTACATCGCTAACGTGGTGCTGATCTGGCTAAACCTGACGACCGAAGACCTGATTCCACCGGCTAACACCGAGAAGGAAATCGACGACCGTCCATAAGCGGCCATCGTTTTTCCGGTTATCAGCCAAAAAAGGCGCGAGTTGAACTCGCGCCTTTTTTTATGCTCCAAGGCTGGGAGAAGCGCGGGCCCGTCCCGCATGTGATGGTCAGGAGGTTCATGTGAACAAGTCGTTGCTGGTTGGTGCGGTATTGGGTGCTGTCGGTGTGACTGCCGGGGGTGCTGTTGCCACCTACAGCCTGGTTAAAAGCGGCCCTGAGTATGCGCAAGTATTAGCCGTTGAACCGGTCAAAACACAGATCAAGACGCCACGTGAAGTGTGCAAGGACGTAGCAGTGACCCGGCAGGCGCCGGTCAAGGATCAACACCAGATTCTCGGTACCGCCATCGGTGCCGTAGCGGGTGGTTTGCTGGGTAACCAGATCGGCGGCGGCAACGGCAAGAAGATTGCCACAGTCGCTGGTGCGGTCGGTGGCGGTTATGCCGGTAACAAGGTTCAGGAAGGTATGCAGGGTCGTGACACCTACACCACGACACAGACTCGCTGTAACACCGTAAACGACATCAGTGACAAGGTTGTCGGTTACGACGTGCGTTACTCGCTCGATGGCAAGGAAGGTAAAGTGCGCATGGATCGTGATCCGGGCAACCAGATTCCGGTCGACAAGGAAGGCAAGCTGGTCCTGTCGCAGAATGAGCCGGCTCAGTAAAGATCGACTGTTTTAAAAGGAAGCACCCTTCGGGGTGCTTTTTTGTGCCCGAAATTTTAGCTGTGCCACATATCACTGTGGGAGCGAGCTTGCTCGCGAAAGCGGTGTGTCAGACCGCATCAACGTCAAATGTTCAGCCGGATTCGCGAGCAAGCTCGCTCCCACAGTGTTGAGTGCTGAGTTGAATTTCAGGCATAAAAAAAGCACCCCGAAGGGTGCTTTTTCATTTCGCCGGGAGCTTAGCGCTTCAGCGAAGCCGGCAGGTGCGGCTGGATCGCCGTCAGTACTGCCTTGAAGCATTTGGTGTTGCCGGCAACGATGTGGCCTTTTTCGAGGAAGTCGTGACCGCCGGTGAAGTCGCTCACCAGGCCGCCAGCTTCTTGAATCAGCAGGGCGCCTGCAGCCATGTCCCACTCGGACAGGCCCGACTCCCAGAATGCATCGAAACGACCGGCAGCCACATACGCCAGGTCGAGGCTCGCGGAGCCAGCACGGCGGATGCCGGCAGTCTGGCCAACCAGGGCGCGGAACATGCCCAGGTAGTTCTCAAGGTTGTCCATCTGGTCGTCACGGAACGGGAAGCCCGTGCCCAGCAGAGCGCCGTCAAGGCTGGTGCGACCGCTGACGCGCAGGCGGCGACCGTTCAGTTGAGCGCCGCGACCACGGCTGGCGGTGAATTCTTCCTGGCGAACCGGGTCCAGAACAACAGCGTGTTCCAGGCGACCGCGGTATTTGCAGGCGATGCTGACAGCGAAGTGAGGAATGCCACGCAGGAAGTTGGTGGTGCCGTCCAGCGGATCAATGATCCACAGGTATTCTTCGCCTTCGATGCCGGTACCGGCGTGCATGCCGGTCTCTTCGCCACGGATCGAGTGGTTCGGGTAAGCCTTGCGCAGCGCGTCGATGATTTTCTGCTCGGCGGCGCGGTCCACCTCGGATACATAATCCTTGGCGTCTTTTTCGTCGACCTTGATGGTATCCAGGCGCTCGATGGAGCGGAAGATCAGTTCACTGGCGCTGCGGGCGGCGCGCAGCGCGATATTCAGCATGGGCTGCATGGATGTGTCACCTAAGGTTGTTAAAGAAAGCCGCGCATTCTATCAGAACTTTTCTTCAGGTGAAGGTCGCTGTTCGCTTTCATAGCTTAACGGTAGGCTGTTCTGTAAGATTTGCACCCCTTTCCTGTGTCCGAGAGCGCCTCCCTTGCTGCAGAACATTCGTGTCGTCCTGGTCAATACCAGCCACCCCGGCAACATCGGCGGGGCCGCGCGCGCCATGAAAAACATGGGTCTGTCGCGCTTGGTGCTGGTCGAGCCGCGCCTGTTTCCGCACCACGAGGCCGATGCTCGCGCCTCCGGTGCCGGTGACATCCTTGAAAATGCCCAAGTCGTCGCCACTCTTGAAGATGCCTTGGTCGGTTGCAATCTGGTGCTTGGCACCAGTGCTCGTGACCGCCGTATCCCCTGGCCGCTGCTGGATCCGCGCGAATGCGGAACCAAAGTGGTTGAGGAGGCCGGGCAGGGCGCGGAAATCGCGTTAGTGTTCGGTCGTGAAGATTCCGGCCTGACCAATGACGAGCTGCAGCGATGTCACTTTCACGTGCATATTCCTTCCGATCCGGAGTTCAGTTCGCTGAATCTCGGGGCGGCGGTGCAGGTGTTGAGCTATGAAGTGCGTATGGCTTGGCTGGCGGCACAAGGTCAGCCGAGCAAGATCGAGAAAGAAGAAGTGGCCTCGGTGAAAAGCGCCGAGCTGGCGACCATGGATGAGCTGGAGCGATTCTATGAGCATCTGGAGCAGACGCTGGTCGCTATCGAATTCCTCGATCCGGAAAAACCGCGGCACTTGATGGCGCGCCTGCGCCGGTTGTACGGACGCAGCTCGGTCAGCCGGGCGGAAATGAATATATTGCGTGGCATCCTCACGGAAACCCAGAAAGCGGCCCGTGGTGAGCTTCTAAAGCGGAAGGACTGAATGATGTTTGAGCGTTTGCGTGAAGATATCCAGAGCGTATTCCATCGAGACCCGGCGGCGCGTAACGCTTTTGAAGTCCTGACCTGCTACCCCGGCATGCACGCCATCTGGATTCATCGATTGGCGGGCATGCTCTGGCGCAACGAGCTGAAATGGCTGGCGCGGCTGGTGTCGAACTTCGGTCGCTGGTTGACCGGGATCGAAATTCATCCGGGGGCCAAGGTCGGTCGGCGTTTTTTCATCGATCACGGCATGGGCATCGTCATCGGTGAAACTGCCGAGATTGGTGATGACGTGACCATTTACCAGGGCGTGACCCTGGGTGGCACGAGCTGGAACAAGGGCAAGCGTCACCCGACACTGGGCGACGGCGTTGTCGTGGGCGCTGGCGCCAAGGTGCTCGGTCCGTTCACGGTCGGTGCCGGTGCCAAGGTCGGCTCCAACGCGGTGGTGACCAAAGAAGTGCCGCCGGGCGCCACCGTCGTGGGCATTCCTGGTCGAATCATCGTCAAATCCGATGAGGAGCAGGACGCCAAGCGCAAGGCCATGGCCGAGAAGATCGGTTTCGATGCCTATGGCGTCAGCGAGGACATGCCCGACCCGGTGGCGCGCGCCATCGGTCAGTTGCTCGACCACCTGCAAGCGGTGGACGGGCGGCTGGAGGGGATGTGCGGCGCATTGAAGGATCTGGGCAGTAATTACTGTGCGAAAGATCTGCCTGAGCTGCGCGAAGAAGACTTCGCCTGCGTGAAGGGCAAGGATCAGAGTCAAGCCAGCTAAAAGCGGTGCTGCCTTCGCGAACAAGCTCGCTCCCACATTGCATGCATTTCCCTGTGGGAGCGGGCTTGCTCGCGAAGAACGATCACGCGGTACTGCTGGCTGTACGCCGCCTGCCTTTGCTATGATGCGCGCGCTCTTTCGCGGGTAAACCCGACTAAAGCACTAGGTCTTATAGTTGACTTAAATACTCGGGAATTGCATACTCGCCCCATTCTGAACTCCGTGGTAATTGTCCATGCGACTGACTACAAAAGGCCGATACGCCGTGACCGCCATGCTTGACCTGGCGTTGCACGCGCAGCACGGGCCGGTGTCCCTGGCCGATATCTCCGAGCGCCAAGGCATTTCCCTGTCCTATCTCGAACAGCTTTTTGCCAAGCTGCGCCGCAGTAACCTGGTTTCCAGTGTTCGCGGTCCGGGTGGTGGCTACCAGTTGTCCCGCGACATGCAGGGCATTCAGGTCGCCCAGGTGATCGACGCGGTGAACGAGTCGGTCGATGCCACCAAGTGCGGGGGGCAGGGTGATTGCCATTCCGGCGACACTTGCCTGACACATCATCTGTGGTGCGATCTGAGCCTGCAGATTCACGAATTTCTAAGTGGTATCAGCTTGGCTGATCTTGTGACTCGCCGTGAGGTGCAAGAAGTAGCCCAGCGTCAGGACCAGCGCCGTTGCAACAGCAAGGCGCCACGCCTGGACAAGATTGAAGCGTCCGCCGTCGAATGACAGCCGTAGAGCCAGCGGCACGCCAGCCCTGATTTAGGAGATAGTCCATGAAATTGCCGATTTACCTTGATTACTCTGCGACCACCCCGGTCGATCCGCGCGTTGCGCAAAAAATGAGTGAATGCCTGCTGGTCGACGGAAACTTCGGTAACCCGGCGTCCCGTTCCCACGTGTTCGGCTGGAAAGCTGAAGAGTCCGTCGAAAACGCTCGTCGTCAGGTGGCCGATCTGGTCAACGCCGACCCGCGTGAAATCGTCTGGACCTCCGGCGCCACCGAGTCCAACAACCTGGCGATCAAAGGTGCGGCACATTTCTACGCCTCCAAGGGCAAACACCTGATCACCACCAAGATTGAGCACAAGGCTGTCCTCGACACCATGCGCCAACTGGAGCGTGAAGGTTTCGAAGTGACCTACCTCGAGCCGCAGACCGATGGTCTGGTGACTCCGGCAATGATCGAAGCCGCGCTGCGTGAAGACACCATTCTTGTGTCGGCGATGCATGTGAACAACGAAATCGGCACCATCAACGACATCGAAGCCATCGGCGAAATGCTTCGCGCCAAAGGCATCCTGTTCCACGTTGACGCTGCTCAGTCCACCGGCAAGGTCGACATCGACCTGTCGAAACTGAAAGTCGACATGATGTCGTTTTCTGCGCACAAGACCTACGGCCCTAAAGGCATCGGCGCGCTGTACGTGAGCCGCAAGCCGCGTGTGCGCATCGAAGCGACCATGCACGGCGGCGGTCACGAGCGCGGCATGCGTTCCGGTACTCTGGCGACCCACCAGATCGTCGGCATGGGCGAAGCGTTCCGTGTGGCCAAGGAAGACATGGCTGCTGAAAACGTGCGCATCAAAGCCTTGAGCGACCGTTTCTACAAGCAGGTCGAGCATCTGGAAGAGCTGTACGTCAACGGCAGCCTGACTGCCCGCGTTCCGCACAACCTGAACCTGAGCTTCAACTACGTTGAGGGCGAGTCGCTGATCATGGCGCTCAAGGATCTGGCGGTTTCGTCCGGTTCGGCGTGCACCTCGGCATCGCTTGAGCCTTCGTACGTACTGCGCGCCCTGGGCCGCAACGACGAACTGGCACACAGCTCGATCCGCTTCACCTTCGGCCGTTTCACCACCGAAGAAGAAATCGACTACGCCGCGCAGAAAGTCTGCGAGGCCGTTACCAAGCTGCGCACTTTGTCGCCGCTGTGGGACATGTACAAAGACGGCGTCGATATCTCGAAAATCGAGTGGGCGGCACACTAAATATAGAAGCCGCCGGATACAGATCCTGTAGCGACGCGGCGACTGACGCAGCGCAGCTACAGGGCCTCAAGAGCGGCCCTGATGAGTGAGGATTAGAACCATGGCTTACAGCGAAAAGGTCATCGACCACTACGAAAACCCGCGTAACGTCGGCAAGATGAATGCCGAAGACCCGGATGTCGGCACTGGCATGGTTGGCGCACCAGCGTGCGGCGATGTGATGCGTCTGCAAATCAAGGTCAACGATCAGGGCATCATCGAAGATGCCAAGTTCAAGACCTACGGCTGCGGTTCGGCAATCGCTTCCAGCTCCCTCGCTACCGAGTGGATGAAGGGCAAGACCCTGGACGAAGCGGAAACCATCAAGAACACCCAGCTGGCTGAAGAACTGGCCCTGCCGCCAGTGAAAATTCACTGCTCGGTACTCGCTGAAGACGCTATCAAAGCGGCTGTTCGCGATTACAAGCAGAAGAAAGGCTTGATCTGACTTTCAGGATTTGGCGACGAGTAAGGAGTCACCGATGGCTATCAGCATGACAGAAGCGGCTGCTCGACACGTGCGGCGCTCCCTCGACGGGCGCGGCAAAGGTGAAGGGATTCGTCTGGGTGTTCGCACCACAGGTTGTTCCGGCCTTGCCTACGTGCTGGAGTTTGTCGACGAGGTGGTTGCAGAGGATCAGGTGTTCGAGAGTCACGGCGAAAAAGTGATTATCGACCCAAAAAGCCTGGCCTACCTGGACGGCACCGAGCTCGATTTCGTCAAGGAAGGGTTGAACGAAGGCTTCAAGTTCAACAACCCCAACGTACGCGGTGAGTGTGGCTGCGGCGAAAGCTTCAACATCTGAGGCTTGTCGTGGGTACTCCTTGTCATTTCGCTTTATTCGAGCTGCAACCGAGCTTCCGTCTGGATCTCGAGCAGTTGGCCACGCGCTACCGTGAGTTGGCGCGTGGTGTTCATCCTGACCGCTTTGCCGATGCTTCCGAGCGCGAGCAGCGGTTGGCGCTTGAGCAATCTGCTGGCCTCAACGAGGCTTATCAGGTACTCAAGAGCCCGCCCCAGCGTGCGCGCTACCTGCTGAAGGTCAGTGGGCATGAAGTGCCAATGGAAGTCACGGTCCATGATCCCGAGTTTCTTTTGCAGCAGATGCAATGGCGCGAAGAGCTCGAAGACCTCCAGGACAGTGCTGACCTTGACGGCGTCGCGGTATTCAAGCGTCGCTTGAAAGTGGCCCAGGAAGAACTCAACGAAAGTTTTGCAGCCTGTTGGGATGATGCAGCGCAACGTGATCAGGCCGAACGCCTGATGCGGCGCATGCAGTTCCTCGACAAGCTGACCTACGAAGTGCGCCAGTTAGAAGAGCGCCTCGACGATTAACCCAGTGCCGCTCCGGTCGCACGCCTGATATACAGATAAGTCCTGATCACGATGGCCCTACTGCAGATCGCCGAACCCGGCCAAAGTCCTCAACCGCACCAGCGTCGTCTGGCTGTGGGGATCGACTTGGGCACTACCAATTCGCTGGTCGCTGCGTTGCGCAGTGGTCTTTCCGAGCCGCTGGCCGACGCAAGCGGGCAGGTCATCCTGCCGTCTGCCGTGCGTTACCACGCCAATCACGTCGAAGTCGGCGAGTCGGCCAAACTGGCTGCCGCTTCCGATCCTTTGAACACTGTGCTGTCGGTCAAGCGCTTGATGGGTCGTGGTCTGTCCGACGTCAAGCAATTGGGCGAGCAACTGCCGTACCGCTTTGTCGGCGGCGAATCGCACATGCCGTTCATCGATACCGTGCAGGGCCCGAAAAGCCCGGTCGAAGTCTCCGCTGAAATCCTTAAAGTGTTGCGCCAGCGTGCTGAAGCGACCTTGGGCGGCGAACTGGTTGGCGCGGTGATCACCGTTCCGGCGTATTTCGACGATGCTCAGCGCCAAGCCACCAAAGATGCGGCCCAATTGGCCGGTCTGAACGTGCTGCGCCTGCTCAATGAGCCTACGGCGGCCGCTGTGGCTTACGGTCTGGATCAACACGCCGAAGGCCTGGTCGCGATCTATGACCTGGGCGGCGGCACTTTCGATATATCGATTCTGCGTCTGACTGGCGGTGTGTTTGAAGTTCTGGCCACTGGCGGCGACAGCGCGCTGGGCGGCGATGATTTCGATCATGCGATTGCCAGCTGGATCATCGAGAGCGCGGGCCTGTCCGCCGATCTCGATCCTGGCGCGCAACGTAATCTGCTGCAAACCGCTTGCGCGGCCAAGGAAGCCCTGACCGATGCGGCCAGTGTTGAAGTTGTCTACGGCGACTGGAAAGCACCGCTGACCCGCGAAGCCTTCGGTGCGCTGATCGAACCGATGGTCTCGCGTAGCCTGAAAGCCTGCCGCCGCGCTGTTCGTGATTCCGGCATCGAGCTCGAAGACGTGCATGCCGTGGTCATGGTCGGCGGTTCGACTCGCGTCCCGCGCGTTCGCGAAGCGGTTGCCGAAGCCTTTGGTCGTGAGCCGTTGACCGAAATCGACCCGGATCAAGTGGTGGCCATCGGTGCTGCGATCCAGGCTGATACGTTGGCTGGCAACAAGCGCGATGGCGGCGAACTGCTGCTGCTCGACGTGATTCCGCTGTCCCTGGGGCTGGAAACCATGGGCGGCCTGATGGAGAAGGTGATTCCGCGCAACACCACCATCCCCGTCGCCCGTGCTCAGGACTTCACTACTTATAAAGATGGCCAGTCGGCCATGGCGATTCACGTGCTGCAAGGCGAGCGTGAGTTGATCAGTGACTGCCGCTCGCTGGCGCGTTTTGAATTGCGTGGCATTCCAGCGATGGTCGCGGGTGCGGCGAAGATTCGTGTGACCTTCCAGGTCGACGCTGACGGTCTGCTCAGTGTTTCCGCCCGCGAACTCGGTTCGGGCGTTGAGGCGAGCATTCAGGTCAAACCGTCCTACGGTCTGACCGATGGCGAAATCGCCAAGATGCTCAAGGACTCGTTCCAGCACGCCAATGACGACAAGGTCGCTCGCGTTCTGCGTGAACAGCAGGTCGATGCCCAGCGTCTGATCGAAGCCGTGCAGGGTGCTCTTGAGGTGGATGGCGAGCGTTTGCTCGACGCCGAAGAGCGCATGGTCATCGACCTGCAGTTGCAGGAGCTGGCCGAACTGATGAAAGGTACCGATGGTTACGCCATCGAGCAGCAGACCAAGCGTCTGTCGCAAGTAACCGATGCTTTTGCTGCCCGCCGTATGGATTTGACGGTGAAAGCCGCTCTGTCGGGGCGCAATCTGAATGAAATCGAGGATATCTGATGCCGCAGGTCATTTTTCTGCCCCACGACAAGTTCTGCCCTGAGGGTATGGTGGTCGACGCTGCGCCCGGCACATCGATTCTCGAACTGGCCCACGAACACCACATCGAGATGGAAAGTGCTTGCGGCGGCGTCTGCGCCTGCACCACATGTCACTGCATCATTCGCGAGGGTTTCGACTCGATGGAAGAGGCGGACGAGCTGGAAGAAGACTTCCTTGATCGTGCCTGGGGTCTGGAAGCGCAATCGCGACTGGCCTGTCAGGCTATCGTGGGTGAAGAAGACATCACCGTCGAGATTCCGAAATATTCGCTTAACCATGCGGCCGAAGCGCCGCACTGACTGGTAAGACTGTCATGAGCTACGGTTGGAATGATGTTCAACGTATTGCAGAAGAGCTGGCCGAGACCCACCCCGGTATCGATCCGTATTCTGTAGGTTTCGTCCGTCTGCAGCAGATGATCATGAATCTGCCTGACTTTGATGACACCTCTGGTCGCGTTGGCGAGAAAGTGCTGGAAGCGGTTCAGACGCTCTGGGCCGAAGAATTGGACTGATCGTCCTCGCAGGTTAGGCAATACCCAAGAACCCGCGTATAATTCGCGGGTTTAATTTTTCACAAATTACCGTTTCTGGAGTTACACCATGGCTGTTCAACGCACTTTCTCCATCATCAAGCCTGACGCTGTTGCAAAAAACGTCATCGGCGAAATCACCACTCGTTTCGAAAAAGCCGGCCTGCGCGTTGTAGCTTCGAAACTGAAGCAACTGTCCAAAGCTGAAGCTGAAGGCTTCTACGCTGAGCACAGCGCTCGTGGTTTCTTCGGCGACCTGGTTTCCTTCATGATCTCCGGTCCTGTTGTTGTTCAGGTTCTGGAAGGCGAAAACGCTATCGCTCTGAACCGTGAGCTGATGGGCGCTACCAACCCTAAAGAAGCTGCTGCCGGTACCATCCGCGCTGATTTCGCTGATTCCATCGACGCCAACGCTGTTCACGGTTCGGACTCCGAAGCCGCAGCTGCTCGTGAAATCTCGTACTTCTTCGCAGCTACTGAAGTAACCACTCGCTAAGCATTGGCTTAAGAGTGAAGGTGAATCCATGACTACATCGACTGTTAAAACCAACCTGCTGGGTCTGACCCAGCCGGAAATGGAAAAATTCTTCGACTCAATCGGGGAGAAGCGTTTCCGTGCCGGTCAGGTAATGAAATGGATTCACCACTTTGGCGTCGATGATTTCGACGCCATGACGAACGTCAGCAAGGCCTTGCGCGACAAGCTCAAGGCAATTGCCGAGGTCCGTGGTCCCGAAGTTGTCAGCGAGGACATCTCCACCGACGGCACCCGTAAGTGGGTGGTGCGCGTGGCGTCCGGCAGCTGCGTCGAGACCGTGTACATTCCCCAGGGCAAACGCGGCACCTTGTGCGTTTCGTCCCAGGCAGGCTGTGCCCTGGACTGCAGTTTCTGCTCCACCGGCAAGCAAGGCTTCAATAGCAACCTCACCGCCGCCGAAGTCATCGGTCAGGTGTGGATTGCCAACAAATCTTTCGGCAGCGTCCCGGCGACCGTCGACCGTGCCATCACCAACGTGGTGATGATGGGCATGGGTGAGCCGCTGCTGAACTTCGACAACGTCGTCGCCGCCATGCATCTGATGATGGATGACCTCGGCTACGGGATCTCCAAGCGCCGCGTGACCCTGTCCACGTCGGGTGTGGTGCCGATGATCGATGAGCTGTCCAAGCACATCGACGTATCCCTGGCGTTGTCCCTGCATGCACCGAATGACGCATTGCGTAACCAATTGGTGCCGATCAACAAGAAATATCCGCTTAAGATGCTGCTCGAGTCGTGCCAGCGCTACATGTCGTCCCTGGGCGAGAAGCGCGTGCTGACCATCGAGTACACCTTGCTCAAAGACATCAACGACAAAGTCGAACATGCCATTGAGATGGTCGAGTTGCTGAAAGACATTCCATGCAAGATCAACCTGATTCCGTTCAACCCGTTCCCGCACTCTGGGTACGAGCGGCCTAGCAACAACGCTATCCGCCGGTTCCAGGATCAACTGCATCAGGCAGGCTTCAACGTCACTGTGCGCACCACCCGTGGTGAAGACATCGACGCGGCTTGTGGACAATTGGTAGGACAGGTGCTGGATCGCACCCGTCGCAGCGAACGTTACATTGCCGTGCGGGAATTGAACGCCGACGGCGATCTGGCGCAGAACGCCGCGAATACAAACTAAGAGAGGATCTCTATGTCCCTGCGCTTTGCGCTGCTGTTGCTGTTGGCCAGCCTGAGTGCTGGCTGTGTCCTGTCGGGTGACTACAACCCGATGAAGACCAGCAAGGGCCGCGATGAAGCGCGAGCCGCTTATGTGCAGTTGGGGCTGGGGTATTTGCAGCAGGGCATGACCGAGCGCGCCAAGGTGCCGCTGAAAAAGGCCCTGGACCTGGACAGCTCTGACCCGGACGCCAATGCTGCGCTCGGTCTGGTGTTCCAGGCCGAGATGGAGCCTGCACTTGCTGACGAACACTTTCGCAAGGCCTTGTCTTCACGTCCCGCCGATGCCCGCACCCTCAACAACTACGGCAGTTTTCTCTACGAAGAACAGCGTTACAAGGAAGCCTACGAGCGTTTTGAACAGGCCGCCGCCGATACCCTGTATCCTGAGCGCTCGCGCGTGTTCGAGAGCCTCGGCATGACGGCGGCGAAGCTCGGCCAGCGTGATCTGGCACAGCAGCAACTGGAAAAAGCCCTGCGGTTGAATCGTCAACAACCGCGCGCATTGCTGGAAATGGCTGAGTTGTCCTTCGAAGACAGGCATTATGTGCCCGCACGTGACTATTACGACCGTTTCAGCCTGCTAACCGAACAAAATGCACGTAGTCTATTGCTCGGCGTTCGGCTGGCGAAAGTGTTTGAAGATCGCGACAAGGCCGCCAGTTATGGCCTGCAATTAAAACGACTCTATCCCGGTACGCCGGAATATCAGCAATACCTGTCGGAGCAATGATGAAAGCGGCGCATCCCGAAGTTGTAGCAGCGAATCGCGTTAACCCCGGTGAGACCTTGCGCCAGGCCCGCGAAAGCAATGGCTGGTCGCTGGCCGAAGTGGCCCTCAAGCTCAACCTCACCGTGACTTCCCTGAGCAATCTTGAAGCCGGCGCTTTCGACAAGCTGCCGGGGCACACCTTCGCTCGCGGCTATATTCGCGCCTATGCCAAGTTGCTCGGCATGGACCAGACCGTTCTGGTTCAGCAATTTGACCAGTCCACCGGCACCGATTCCCAGGGCAGCAACGTGCATGCGCTGGGTCGTATCGAAGAGCCGGTGCGGGTTTCCCACACCATTTTGCGCATCGTCAGCCTGCTGTTGCTGATCGCGGTCATCGGCGGCGGTTTCGTCTGGTGGCAGGATCAGACTTCGCAGCGCACCAAAGACTTGACCAGCCTCGCTCCTGAGCACGTCGAAGTCGAAGGCGCCGACGGCACCACGCAGATTCACCCGATTGACGAGCCGGAAGACCAGGCCGTTGCCGAAGGTCAGGCCGAGGGCGCGACTGCTTTGGCGTTGCCGCAATCGGAAACCTCCGCCGAATCTACCGGCGCCGAGCCTGCTGCTCCGGCCACGGCTCCAGCAGCACCGGCCGCGACGCCAACTGCACCGGTTCAAACGCCGGCTCCGGTTGTCGCTGCACCGGCCACGCCGACAGCGAATGTACCGGCTACTCCTGCGCCGACCGTTGCCGCTCCGGCGGTTCCTGCGACGCCAGCGCCAACCGCGCAAGCGGCTGCGCCAGTTGCGGGTGAAGGTCAGGTTTCTGTGCAATTCGTTGCTGACTGCTGGACTCAAGTCACCGATGGCACCGGCAAGGTTCTGTTCAGTGGTCTCAAGCGTAAAGGCGATAGCCTGTCTGTTGCCGGCAAGCCTCCATTTGCCGTACGCCTGGGCTATGCCCGTGGCGCACAGGTCAGCTACAACGGCCAGTCGGTCGATACCGCTCCGTTCACCAGTGGCGAGACTGCTCGCCTGAAGTTGGGTCAATAAGTCATGCACGGCGAATCTCCAATCAAACGTCGCGTTTCGCGCAAGATCTGGGTCGGCAACGTACCGGTAGGCGGCGATGCGCCTATCGCTGTGCAGAGCATGACCAACAGTGACACCAATGACGTAGCCGCCACCGTTGCGCAAATCAATCGTCTGGAAGCGGCCGGCGTCGACATCGTTCGCGTTTCGGTGCCCGACATGGACGCCGCCGAGGCATTCGGCAAGATCAAGCAATTGGTCAAGGTGCCGCTGGTTGCCGACATTCACTTCGACTACAAGATCGCTTTGCGCGTAGCGGAACTGGGTGTGGACTGCCTGCGTATCAACCCGGGCAACATCGGTCGCGAAGATCGCGTGCGTGCAGTGGTTGATGCCGCTCGTGACCGCGGTATCCCGATTCGCATCGGCGTCAACGCCGGCTCGCTGGAAAAAGACCTGCAAAAGAAATACGGCGAGCCAACTCCGGCAGCGCTGGTCGAATCGGCGCTGCGCCACGTTGAGCACCTCGAACGCCTGAATTTCCAGGACTTCAAAGTCAGTGTGAAGGCCTCCGACGTGTTCATGGCCGTCGAAGCCTACCGCTTGCTCGCGAAAGAAATTGTCCAGCCGCTGCACCTGGGCATCACCGAAGCGGGTGGATTGCGCTCTGGCACGGTGAAATCCGCCGTGGGCCTAGGTATGCTGCTCGCCGAGGGGATTGGCGATACTATCCGCATCTCGCTGGCGGCCGACCCGGTCGAGGAAGTGAAGGTCGGTTACGACATTCTCAAGTCTTTGCATTTGCGTTCCCGTGGCATCAACTTCATCGCCTGCCCGAGCTGCTCGCGGCAGAACTTCGATGTGGTCAAGACCATGAACGAGCTGGAAGGGCGCCTTGAAGACCTGCTGGTGCCGCTGGATGTCGCGGTGATCGGGTGTGTGGTCAACGGCCCCGGCGAAGCCAAGGAAGCCCACATCGGCTTGACCGGCGGCACGCCAAACCTGATTTACATCGACGGCAAGCCGGCGCAGAAACTGACGAATGACAATCTGGTGGATCATCTGGAAAAGCTGATCCGCCAGAAAGCGGCCGAAAAGGTCGAAGCTGACGCAGCGGTTATCGCGCGCGGCTGAGCCTACAGAGCCGAACGAATTTAAGGATTTAAAGTGAGCAAGTCATTGCAAGCCATTCGTGGCATGAACGACATCCTGCCCGAACAGACCCCGCTGTGGCGTTATTTCGAGGGCACAGTTGCGCGTCTGCTGGATAACTACGGTTACAAGCAGATCCGCATGCCGATCGTCGAGTTCACCGAGCTGTTCAAGCGCTCGATCGGTGAAGTGACCGACATCGTCGAAAAAGAGATGTACACCTTCGAAGACCGCAACGGCGACTCCCTGACCCTGCGTCCGGAAGGCACCGCAGCGTGTGTACGTGCTGTACTTGAGCACGGCATCACGGGCGGTGGCCAGGTGCAGAAACTCTGGTACATCGGGCCGATGTTCCGTCACGAGCGTCCGCAGAAAGGCCGCTATCGCCAGTTCCACCAGATCGGTCTGGAGGTGTTCAACCTCGACGGTCCCGACATCGACGCCGAGCTGATCACCATGACCTGGCGCCTGTGGGGCGAGCTGGGCATCCGTGATGCGGTCAAGCTCGAACTCAACAGCCTCGGCACCAGCGAGTCCCGTGGTCGCTACCGTGAAGCACTGGTCGAGTATCTCTCGGCGCATCACGACAAGCTCGACGAAGACAGCCAGCGTCGCCTCAAAACCAACCCGCTGCGCGTGCTCGACACCAAAAATGCCGACACCCAGGCCGTGCTGGTCGATGCGCCGAAAATGGCCGACTACCTGGACGACGAGTCCCGTGCACACTTTGAAGGCTTGAAGGCGCGTCTGGATGCCGTCGGCATTCCGTACGTGCTCAACCCGAAGCTGGTACGCGGCCTCGATTACTACAGCAAAACCGTCTTCGAATGGGTCACCGACAAGCTCGGTGCCCAGGGCACTGTGTGCGCGGGCGGTCGTTACGACGGTCTGGTCGAGCAAATGGGCGGCAAGCCGACCACCGGCGTTGGTTTCGCCATGGGCATCGAACGTCTGGTGCTGATGCTCGAAACCCTCGAGCAGATCCCGGAAGAAATTTCCCGTCAGGTCGACGTCTACCTCTGTGCCTTCGGTGAAGAAGCCGAGCTGGCCGGTCTGGCTCTGGCCGAGCGTGTACGTGATCAGCTTCCAAACCTGCGTCTGCAAGTCAATGCCGGCGCTGGCAGCTTCAAAAGCCAGTTCAAGAAGGCCGACAAGAGCGGTGCGCTGTACGCACTGATCCTCGGTGACGACGAAATGGCCCAGCAAGTGGTAGGTTTCAAACCCCTGCGTGGCCAGGGCGAACAACAAAGCATTGCCTGGGATGCGCTTGCCGCTCACCTGGCCACCTGCGTCGTGCAGGGTTGAAGCTGTCCTAACAGCCGATTTAGCGATTAAGGAGTATTGGGGTGTCGAGTACCGAAGACGAACAGTTGGCGGATTTGAAGGACTGGTGGACACGCAACGGCAAACCTCTGGTCACCGGCGGCCTGTTGGCGCTGGTCATCGTGTTCGGCTGGCAGGCTTATCACAAATATCAGGGCAACCAGTCGCAAGGCGCCTCGGTGCTCTATCAGCAACTGCTGGAAACCACGCTGACGCCTGACGGCAAGCCTGATGCTGCCCGCGTTGCGGATCTGGCCGGCAAGCTCAAGAACGAATTCGGCGGCACTGCCTACGCGCAGTACGGCAGCCTGTTCGTGGCCAAGGTTGCAGTCGACAGCGGCAAGCTGGACGATGCCGCGACCGAACTCAAAACCGTCGTCGACAAACCGGCCAATCCGGCGCTGGGCGAAATCGCCCGTCAGCGTCTGGCGCAGGTGCTGGGCGCGCAGGACAAGGCGGATGACGCTCTGAAACTGCTCGACGGCGACGCCGACACGGCGTTCCTGGCCACTCGCGAAGAACTCAAGGGCGACCTGCTGGTGAAGCTGGGCCGTACCGACGACGCGAACAAGGCGTATCAAAAAGCCAAGGCAGCACTGTCGGATGAAGCGGCGGTCGGTGGCCTTCAAATCAAGCTCGACGACCTGGCCAAAGGGGATGCGTGACGTGATCCGTTGGAAGCATGCAGCATTGCTGGCTCTGGCCATTTTGGCCGCGGGTTGCAGCAGCAACAGCAAAAAAGAATTGCCACCGGCCGAGCTGACCGACTTCAAAGAAGAAGTGGTTCTGCAAAAGCAGTGGAGTCGTTCGATCGGTGACGGTCAGGGCGAAACCTACAACATGCTGGTACCGGCGATCGACGGCGACACCATCTACGCGGCCGATGTGACCGGCGTGGTAATGGCCATGGATCGCAGCAACGGCGACGTGAAGTGGGATCAGGATCTTGAACTGCCTGTCTCCGGCGCCGTTGGCGTGGGTTACGGTCTGGTTCTGATTGGTACGCTGCGTGGCGAAGTCGTCGCTCTGGACACCATCAACGGTGAAGAGAAGTGGCGTGCTCGCGTCAACAGCGAAGTCCTCGCGCCGCCGGCCAACAACGGCGACGTGGTCGTGGTGCAGACTCAGGACGATCGCTTGATCGGTCTGGATGCTTCTACCGGTACTCAACGCTGGGTGTATGACAGCACTCCAGCCGTGTTGACCCTGCGTGGCACCAGCGCACCGCTCGTGACCAACCGCCTCGCGGTGGCTGGCCTGTCGACCGGTAAAGTTGTCGCCCTGGATATTTCCAATGGCGTTCCGGTGTGGGAACAACGCATTGCGATCCCACAGGGTCGTTCGGAACTGGAGCGCGTGGTCGACATCGACGGCGGTCTGCTGCTGTCCGGCGGCACGCTGTACGTTGCCAGCTATCAGGGTCGCGTGGCGGCACTGGATCTGGAGAGCGGTCGTCAACTGTGGCAGCGCGATGCGTCGAGCTACGCCGGTATTGCTCAAGGTTTCGGCAGCGTGTACGTGAGCCTGTCTTCGGGCACCGTTGAAGGCGTCGACGAGCGTTCTACCACGGCTTTGTGGAGCAACGATTCGCTGGCTCGCCGCCAGCTGTCGGCTCCAGAAGTGTTCTCCAGCTATGTTGCAGTAGGTGACCTGGAAGGTTATCTGCATTTGCTGAGTCAGGTTGACGGTCGTTTCGTCGGCCGTGAGCGCATCGACAGCGACGGCCTGCGTGCCCGTCCGCTGGTGGTGGGGGACACGATTTATGTGTATGGCAACAGCGGCAAACTGGAAGCCCTGACCATCAAGTAACAACTATGCTTGGGGATAACACCCCAGGCAGCTTCACTTGTGGGAGTGAACCTGTTCACCCCGCAGTGTTGCCCCGAGCACCAGCCGCTGCCTCGCAGCGGCTTTTGTATTTTCTGAAATAACGAAGTGGAGAGCCGCATGGTTCCCGTAATCGCCCTGGTGGGCCGACCGAACGTCGGCAAGTCCACCTTGTTCAACCGCCTGACCAGGACTCGCGACGCCATCGTCGGCGACTTGTCCGGTCTGACCCGTGATCGCCAGTACGGTGAGGCCAAGTGGCAAGGGCGTTCCTACATTCTGGTCGACACCGGTGGTATCTCCGGTGACGAGCACGGTATGGACGAAAAAATGGCCGAGCAGTCGCTGCTGGCCATTGAAGAAGCAGATGTTGTGCTGTTCCTGGTAGATGCCAAGGCCGGTTTCACCGCCGCCGACCAGATGATCGCCGAACACCTGCGCAAACGTAACAAGTGTTCCTACGTGGTTGCCAACAAGGTCGACAACATCGACCCGGAAATGGCCCGCGCTGAATTTGCTCCGTTGGGCATGGGCCACGCGATTCCTATCGCCGGTGCTCACGGCCGTGGCATCACTCAGATGCTGGAAATCGCCCTGGGCGAATTCCCGAGAGACGAAGAAGAGCCGGAAGACGGCGAAGAAGAAGCCGTTGCCGAAGGCGAGGAAGCCAAGCGCATTCCTGGCCCGAGCGAAAAAGACGGCATCAAAATCGCCATCATCGGTCGTCCGAACGTTGGCAAGTCGACGCTGGTTAACCGCATGCTCGGTGAAGACCGGGTCATCGTTTATGACCAGCCCGGCACCACCCGCGACAGTATCTACATCCCGTTCGAACGGAATGAAGAGAAGTACACGCTGATCGACACCGCCGGTGTGCGCAAGCGCGGCAAGATTCACGAGGAAGTCGAAAAATTCTCCGTGGTCAAAACCCTGCAGGCGATCAAAGACGCCAACGTGGTGATCTTCGTGATGGACGCCCGCGAAGGTGTGGTCGATCACGACCTCAACCTGCTGGGCTTCGCCATCGAGTCGGGGCGTGCGCTGGTGATCGCGATCAACAAGTGGGACGGCATGACGCCGAGCGAGCGGGACTTCGTGAAGGTCGAACTTCAGCGTCGCCTGTTCTTCGTTGACTACGCCGACATCCACTTCATCTCGGCACTGCACGGCACTGGCGTGGGCAACCTCTACGCTTCCGTACAGAACTCGTTCAAGTCGGCGGTCACCCGCTGGCCAACCAACCGTCTGACCCAGATTCTGGAAGACGCGGTTGGCGAACACGCGCCACCGATGGTCAACAACCGCCGGATCAAGCTGCGTTACGCCCACTTGGGTGGTGCGAACCCGCCGATCATCGTGATCCACGGTAACCAGATCGAGAAAGTGCCGAAGTCGTACGTGCGCTATCTGGAAAACACTTACCGCCGTGTGCTGAAGCTGGTCGGTACGCCGATCCGCATCGAGTTCAAGGGCGGCGAAAACCCATACGAAGGCAACAAAAACACGCTGACTGACCGCCAGGTCAACAGGAAGCGTCGGATGATGTCGCACACCAAGAAAGCCGACAAGAAACGCCGCGACAAAAAATAAACAAGCAGCTGCTGGTTTTTTAGCTGCAAGCTTCAAGTAAAAGCAAAAAGGGCTCTTTTCAGAGCCCTTTTTTGTGTCCGACAGTTTGCTGCTTGAAACTTGCGGCGTGCAGCTTGAAACTTGCAGCTCACCTGCAAGGGGCTACCGATGATCACCAGTAAGCTGCCGAATGTCGGCATCACGATTTTCACTCAGATGTCTCAGCTCGCGGCGCAGACCGGCGCCATCAACCTGTCCCAGGGTTTTCCTGATTTCGACGGCCCGCAGTCTCTGCGCGATGCGGTTGGTCGGCACATTGCCAGTGGGCATAACCAGTATTCGCCGATGACCGGCCTGCCAGCACTGCGCGAGCAGATCGCGGCGAAGATCGCCCGCAGCTATGGCGTGAAGGTGGATGCCGAACATGAAGTGACCGTGACGCCCGGCGCCACCCAGGCGATCTTCTGTGCGATTCAGGCAGTTATCCACAGCGGTGACGAAGTCATCGTGTTTGACCCGTGCTACGACAGCTACGACCCCGCAACGCAATTGGCTGGCGGTCGCTGCGTGCATGTGCAACTGAGCCCCGACGATTTCTCCATCGATTTCGACAAGCTTGCCGCCGCCCTGAGCCCGCGCACGCGCATGATCGTCCTCAACACCCCGCATAACCCCAGCGGTGCGCTGATCAGCCGTGCCGAACTGGATCAATTGGCGGCACTGATCCGCGATCGCGACATCTATCTGATCAGCGACGAAGTCTACGAGCACCTGGTGTTTGACGGCGTGCCGCATGTCAGCGTGCTGGGTCATGAAGAACTGTATCAGCGCGCCTTCGTCATCAGTTCGTTCGGCAAGACGTACCACGTTACTGGCTGGAAAACCGGTTATGTCGTCGCACCGCCAGCCCTGACGGCTGAACTGCGTAAAGTGCATCAGTACGTGAGTTTCTGCGGTGTCACGCCGCTGCAATACGCCTTGGCCGATTACATGGCCGAGCATCCGGAGCATGTCGAGGAGTTGCCGGGGTTCTATCAGACCAAGCGCGATCTGTTCTGTGATTTACTGGCACCGTCGCGTTTCACCTTTAACAGGGTTGCCGGCACCTATTTTCAGCTGGTCGATTACTCGCAGATTCGTCCTGACCTGAACGACGTCGAGATGGCCCTGTGGATGACCCGCGAGCACGGCGTGGCGAGTATTCCGATCTCGGTGTTCTACCAGAGCCCACCTGAAGGCCAGCGCCTCGTGCGCCTGTGCTTTGCCAAACGCGAGGAGACGCTGCGTGAAGCGGCGGCAAAACTATGCGTGATCTGAGTGCATTACCTGACCTTAATCTGGCGCTGATCCAGACCAGCCTGGCGTGGCACGACCGCCAGGCCAACTTCGAACATTTCGAGGTGTTGCTGGAACAGGCGCGTGGGGCGGATTTGATCATCCTGCCGGAGATGTTCACCACTGGCTTCTCCATGGAGTCGGAAACCCTCGCCGAAGCCGAGAATGGTCCGACCAGCAAATGGCTGCGGCTTCAGGCCGCCAGGCTCGATGCGGTCATTACCGGCAGCGTGATTATTCAAGCGGCCGACGGTAGCCATCGCAATCGCCTGTTGTGGGCGCGGCCGGACGGTGAAGTGCTGCATTACGACAAGCGTCACCTGTTCCGCATGGCCGGCGAACACAACCACTACACACCCGGCGAGCGGCAGGTGCAGTTCGAACTCAAGGGTTGGCGAATTCGTCCGCTGATTTGCTACGACTTGCGTTTCCCGGTGTGGAGCCGTGATGCGCAGGACACCGATCTGCTGTTGTACACCGCCAACTGGCCGGGTGCGCGGCGGCTGCACTGGAATCGGTTGTTGCCGGCGCGCGCCATCGAAAACCTCTGTTACGTGGCAGCGGTGAATCGCGTTGGCACCGATGGCAAAGGCTTTGCCTACACCGGCGACAGCCAAGTGCTGGATTTCCAGGGCGAGACTTTGCTGGCGGCGGGGGAGGCGGACGGGGTGTTCAAGGCAGTGCTGGAAGCGGCGCCACTGGCGGCTTATCGCGAGCGATTTCCGGCAAATCTGGATGCCGACACCTTCGAATTCACCTGAGGTTTGCGGTGCCTGACAGGCTGCCTTCGCGAGCAAGCTCGCTCCCACATTGGACCGTGTACAACACAAATCCCTTGTGGGAGCGAGCTTGCTCGCGAAGGGGTCATTGAATTCAGCACAAAACCATCAGGCAAAAAAAGGCCCCGGAGCTTTCACTTCGGGGCCTTTTTGCATGTCAGCGGTGGATTAAGCCGCTTTCGCTTCCGGCTGGCTCAACGAGCGATTCAACGCACTGAACAGTGCCTTGAAGCTGGCAGTGGTGATGTTTTCATCGATACCCACGCCGTGCACCGCTCGTTCGCCGTTCACGCGCAGCTCAATGTAAGCCGCCGCTTTGGCGTTGGTGCCTGCGCCAATCGCGTGTTCGTTGTAGTCCATGATCTCCACCGGAATCGGCAAGCCGGCCACCAGTGCTTCCAGCGCACCGTTGCCCTTGCCGCGCCAATGCAGGTTGGTTTCGCCCTGACCCTTGCTCGCCACTTCAACTTCGACGGCGCTGTTGCCGTTTTCTTCCTGCAGGCGATGGCTGACCAGCGCGTAAGGGGTGTTGGCTTGCAGGTACTCGCTGATCAACAACGAGTGGATCTGCTTGGCTGTCATCTCAAGGCCCAGGCGATCGGTTTCACGCTGCACGACCTGGCTGAATTCGATCTGCATGCGACGCGGCAGGCTGATGCCGTATTCCTGCTCCAGCAAGTACGCAATGCCACCCTTGCCCGACTGGCTGTTGACGCGAATCACCGCCTCGTAGCTGCGGCCAATATCGGCCGGGTCGATCGGCAAGTACGGCACTTCCCACAGGGCATCGGGTTTCTGCTGGGAGAAGCCCTTGCGGATGGCGTCCTGGTGGGAACCGGAGAATGCGGTGTGGACCAGATCGCCCACGTACGGGTGACGTGGGTGAACCTGAATCTGGTTGCACTCTTCAACGACTTTGCGCACGCCGTCGATGTCGGAGAAGTCCAGCTGAGGATCGAGACCCTGGGTGTACATGTTCAGTGCGACGGTAACGAGATCGACGTTGCCGGTACGCTCGCCGTTGCCGAACAGGCAGCCTTCGACGCGATCGGCGCCGGCCATCAGGCCCAGCTCGGTGGCGGCCACGCCGGTGCCACGGTCGTTGTGGGTGTGCAGGCTGATGATCACGCTGTCACGACGGTTGATGTTGCGACTGAACCATTCGATCTGGTCGGCATAGATGTTCGGCGTCGCGCACTCAACAGTGGCCGGCAAGTTGAGGATCATCTTGTGCTCAGGCGACGGGTTCCAGACCTCGATCACTGCATCACAGACTTCCTTGGCAAACTCCAGTTCGGTGGCGCTGAAGGTTTCCGGCGAGTATTCGAAAGTCCACTCGGTGTCCGGTTGCAGGGCGGCGTACTTGACGAACAGCTTGGCCGCGTTGACGGCGATGGCCTTGATGCCGTCCTTGTCCTGGTTGAAGACGATGCGACGGAAAGAAGGCGAAGTAGCGTTGTACAGGTGAACGATGGCTTTCTTCGCGCCGCGCAAGGATTCGAACGTGCGCTCGATCAGGTCTTCACGGCCCTGGGTCAGCACCTGGATGGTGGTGTCGTCCGGGATGTGGCCTTCTTCAATCAGGGTGCGCACGAAGTCAAAGTCGGTTTGCGAAGCCGCCGGGAACGAGGCTTCGATTTCCTTCACGCCCACTTGCACGAGGGTTTTCCAGAAGCGCAGTTTTTTCACCGCGTCCATCGGTTCGATCAGCGACTGGTTGCCGTCACGCAGGTCGGAGCTGCACCAGATCGGCGCGGTGTCGATGGTTTTCGACGGCCAGGTGCGATCAGGCAAATTGATGACGGGGAACGCGCGGTATTTCGAGGACGGATCTTTGAGCATGCTCATCGGGAAATTCCTTATTGTCTGGGCCGAAAAGAGGCGGCCTGCCGGTACAACGAATGTGTTGGGAAAAGCGTAGGACGAGGCGCCGCGATTCAGCCTGGCAGTCGTGCGCTGACGAGGCACAGGCTGCTGTGCTGGCGAAGCTGAATAAGGGTATGAGAGGTTTTCATGCCCTCAACCCTAACCGCGAGGACAGAGGTTGGCAAGCGGTCGAAAAAAATTGAGAGGAATCCTCGAAAAGCGGGGTTTTGCGCGATTTTATTGTGTGAATACCGTCGGATGTTTCTACTGTTTGCGCAAGGTGGAAGGGAGGCGCAATCCAGAGTTTTGCGTGGCAACGAGGCCGCTTTCGCGAGCAAGCTCGCTCCCACAGGGATCAACGGTGTACAAACAATTTGTAGTCACACCCATCAATGTGGGAGCGAGCTTGCTCGCGAAGAGGCCGGATGCCTCAATCAAGATTCAGGGCTGGAACGCACCAATGAAAATCGCCGGATCCACTCGCGCATCATTCAGGCTGATGTTCCAGTGCATATGCGGCCCGGTCGCCCGGCCAGTCGAGCCGACCTTGCCAACCACTGCCCCGCGAGCCAGCTGATCGCCAACCTTCACATCGATTTTCGACATATGGCAGAACATGCTGATAAAGCCCTGACCATGATCGACAAACACTGTATTGCCATTGAAAAAGTAATTGCCGGTCAGGATCACTTTGCCCCCCGCCGGGGTCTTGATCGGCGTGCCGGCCGGTACGGCGAAGTCGAGGCCGGCGTGAGGATTGCGTTCTTCACCGTTGAAGAACCGGCGCACGCCGAACTTGCTCGATAACGGTCCGTTGACCGGTTTGTCCAGCAGCAGATTGCTTGGGATGTTTGGGCTGAAGCTGCGATAAGCCTTGATCTGCTCGGCCAACTCGCCCTCGATGCGCTTGAGGTTGGCCGGGTTCGGGTTGACCTGCTGGGTGTTCTTCAGGGTAATGCGCTGTTCCGGGTATTTTTTGTTGCCAACGGTGAACGGCAAGGTTCGACCACCACTGCTGATCTGCTGTCCGCCAGGCTTGACCGTCAACGGCACACCGACAATCGCCAGCCAGTTGTTCTGCTCTTTCACCACCAGCACTGGTTTGCCCTGATACGTGGCTTTCGGCGCCTGAGCGGCAGCGCCAAGATCAACCACGGCCACGCCGCCGGGCACCGGTTTGTTCAGCAGCCGGGTGATGTAACTGTCGGCGTGGGCGTTGAAGGTCAGGCACAGCAAAAACAATGGAGCCAGAAAACGCGACATGGATCAGTCCAGTAAAGAAAGGGTGACGGGCGTCAGGTGATTGTCCTCGACGCGCACTTGCAGTTCGCCTTCGCCGAGTTTGGCTTTCAGGCGCTGGCCGGTGTGTGTCTGCGCGGCGTTGCGAATCGCGTTGCCGCGCTCGTCGAGCAAAATGCTGTAACCGCGGCCGAGGGTTGCCAGCGGGCTGACCACATGCAGCGTCTGCATCTGACTTTGCAATTGCAGTCGACGGTTTTTCAGACCTTCGCGCATGGCCCGGGGCAGACGTTCGGCGAGGCTGTCGAGGCGCTGGCGCAACATCGCCAGCTGCCGTCCCGGATGTTGTCCGGCGAGGCGGGTTTCCAGACGGATCAGGCGTTCGCGGCGGGTATTGAGCTGGCGCTCGAAAGCCCGGCGCATGCGCATATCCAGATCATCCAGGCGCTGAGCCTGCTGGCGCAGACGCTCACCGGGATGACGCAAACGACGAGCCATGCCTTCCAGACGCAGACGATCGCGCATCAAGCGGTCGCGCATACGCATCACCAAACGACGATGCAGGCTTTCGACCTGACGGATCAGATGACTGGAGTCGGGGGCGAGCAACTCGGCGGCAGCGGAAGGCGTTGGCGCACGCACGTCGGCGACAAAGTCACTGATCGATACATCGGTTTCATGGCCGACGGCGCTGACGATTGGCGTCACACAGGCATCGACCGCACGGGCCACGGCTTCTTCGTTAAAGCACCAGAGGTCCTCCAGCGATCCACCGCCACGGGCGAGGATCAAGGCATCAAAACCGCGCGCGTCCGCCAGTTTCAAGGCGCGGACGATTTGCGCGGTGGCTTCGCGACCCTGTACGGCGGTGGGAATCAACGTCAGCTGTACCTGTGGCGCCCGGCGTCGGAACACGCTGATGATGTCTCGGATCACCGCACCGGTCGGCGAGCTGATGATGCCGATGCGCTGTGGATGCGCCGGCAGCGGCACTTTGCGTTCGGCGCTGAACAGACCTTCGGCGCTGAGCTTTTCCTTCAGCGCGTCGAAGGCCAGGCGCAACGCACCGTCACCGGCCGGTTCCACGGTGTCGAGTATCAATTGATAGTCGCCACGGCCCTCGAACAGCGAGACCTTGCCGCGCACCTTCACCGCCAAACCGTCCTTCAACGCCTGACGCACCCGAGCGGCGTTCTGACGAAACAGTGCGCAGCGCACCTGAGCACCGTTGTCCTTGAGGGTGAAATAGATGTGGCCGGACGCCGGACGGGCGAGGTTGGAGATTTCGCCCTCGACCCAGATGTTACTGAACACGTCTTCAAGCAACACCCGCGCGCGGCCGTTGAGCTGGCTGACGGTCAGGACTTCACGGTCCAGGCCAAGTCTTGCAAAAGGATCTTTAATCATGGGGCGCAGTTTAAAGGCATTCCCCCAATCAATGCACGATCCCGTGCAGGAGCCTTCGGCAGCTCCTTCAGGAGTTGGAGTCAGTCGGGATCAGGGGCGGTGTGGGATCGAAATGAATGCTTCGTCCTTCAGTTGTGTCAGGTCGAGGTATTGAAGGTCGCCAATCGGTGAACTGCCGGCACGCCCAGGCGATTTCGACGAACTAACGCAGTTGACGGGGGGGGGCAGCACGAGTCATGCCTTTTCGAGATGGGTGGTGGGCTTTGAAGATATTAGTCGCAACACACCGCAATGGCTAAAGTCATCACGGGCTTAAAAAGGAAGCAAGTCGATGAGTGTGGCTGGATGGTTGAGTGAGTGGTCGTGGGGTCTGCAAGGGTGGGCGGTTATTGGGCTGAGCATTGTGCTGGCCTATATCGTGTTCGGCATTGCCGGATTTGGTACGGCACTGGTGGCGGGGCCGATTCTGATTCTGTTCATGCCGCTGTCGAAGATCGTGCCGTTGCTGGTGTTGCTGGATTTTGTCGCAGCGTTTGGCAATCTGCTGCCGTCGCGCCGGGATGTGGCTAAAACCGAGTTGTTTCGGCTGCTGCCGTGCATGGCGGTGGGCTGTACGCTGGGGGTGATATTTCTGCTCAACCTAAAATCGGATCTGTTGTTGCTGTTGATGGGGCTTTTCATCACCGCCTATGCCGTTTACAGCTTGTGGGTCAGAACGCGGCCCACGCAGTTGTCCGCCGGGTGGGCGCTGCCGATGGGCACGGTGGGTGGGTTGTTCGGGGCGTTGTTTGGCAGTGGCGGCTTTCTATATGCGATCTATCTCAATAGTCGTCTGCCGAAAGAGGCCGCGCGGGCGACGCAAAGTGCACTGATCAGTTGCAGCACGGTGGTGCGTTTGAGCCTGTTCGCCATCGCAGGTGTGTATGCCGAGCTACCCTTGTTGATGCTGGCGCTGTGTTTGTTGCCGGCCATGGCATTGGGATTGTGGGCTGGTCGGCGGCTGACGATGCGTTTGTCCCGCGAGGCATTTGTGCGACTGGTGATGTGGCTGGTGCTGGCAAGCGGGATTGCGTTGATCGTGCGCTACTTCAGCACTTGACCGGATTTCGTCAGGGATTAAGCTGCCGGCCGCACTGACGCCATCGCGGGCAAGCCGCTCCCACAGTAATTTGAGTCGATCACAATGTTTGTATTCGCCTCAGACCCTGTGGGAGTGGGTTTGCCCGCGATGGCGGTGGCGTGAGCACCGCAGAACTTCCATTTGACGTCGCAGGCTGCATCATGAATTCGCAAAGCATCATCGTCCCGAAAATTTCCACCCTGCCGGTGCACGAGCCCCGGGCGCGGGCGATCGTGCGCTGGCTGGTGCGCAAGAACATCGTCAAGGAAGAGCTGAGTACCTGCGGGCGCACCGGCAACCGCATGGCCTACGCGATCGCTGATGGCGCCCGCGCGGTGGTGCTGCACCCTGAGGCGCTGCCATTCGGCGAGCCGGTCAATGGCCTGGAAATCGTCACCAAGCGCTGCATCTTCACCCCGGCCAAAGGTTTTCTTGAAGAAGCAGGTTGCGCCGAATGTCGCCGGGAAATCGGCGAAGCGCTGTTCGATAGCCTTGAGGAATGGATGCCGGCACGCACCGACAACTTCACCTGCCCAGAATGCGGCCACGAAGACGACATCAATGGCTTTCTGTTCTTGCAGGAGTGCGCGTTCTCCAACCTCGGGTTCATCTTCAACAACTGGCTGGAAGCGGGTTTCAAACAGAGCTTTATCGACGAATTTGCCGATTGGCTCGATCAACCTGTCTCTTGGGTCAAGGTGGAGCTGTAGCAGCCGTCGTTCCCGTATATCAGCAACATTTATATAAGGCTGAGTTTTACATTGAACAGCAGGGGGTGTCTGACTATAATGGCGCGCTTCCATTTTCCCGCTCGGGAGCCCCCGCGATGCTGCGTATCAGCCAAGAAGCTCTGACCTTCGACGACATTCTTTTAGTACCTGGTTATTCCGAGGTGCTTCCTAACGAAGTCAGTCTCAAGACCCGTCTTACCCGTGGCATCGAACTGAACATTCCTCTGGTTTCTGCCGCCATGGACACCGTTACTGAAGCCCGTCTGGCAATCGCCATGGCTCAGGAAGGTGGCATCGGCATTATCCACAAGAACATGACCATCGAGCAGCAAGCTGCCGAAGTGCGCAAGGTCAAGAAGTTCGAAGCCGGTGTGGTCAAGGATCCGATTACCATCGAGGCTGACGCCACGGTGCGTGACCTGTTCGAACTGACCCGCATGCACAATATCTCCGGCGTTCCGGTCCTGCACGATGGCGACCTGGTCGGCATCGTCACCTCCCGCGACGTGCGTTTCGAAAGCCGTCTGGAAGCCACCGTCCGTGAAGTGATGACGCCCAAAGAGCGTCTGGTCACGATCAAGGAAGGCGCCAGCAAGGACGAAGCACGCGAACTGCTGCACAAGCACCGCATCGAGCGCGTGTTGATCGTCGACGACAAATTCGCCCTCAAAGGCATGATGACCGTCAACGACATCGAAAAAGCCAAAGCCTACCCGCTGGCCAGCAAGGACGATCAAGGTCGTCTGCGCGTGGGTGCTGCCGTCGGTACCGGTAAAGACACCGGTGACCGCGTCGCTGCACTGGTTCATGCCGGTGTGGACGTGGTGGTGGTCGACACCGCTCACGGCCACTCCAAAGGTGTGATCGACCGTGTTCGCTGGGTCAAACAGAATTTCCCTGACGTGCAGGTGATCGGCGGCAACATCGCCACCGGCGCCGCCGCCAAGGCCCTGGCCGAAGCGGGCGCCGATGCGGTCAAGGTCGGTATCGGCCCTGGCTCGATCTGCACTACCCGCATCGTCGCCGGTGTCGGCGTTCCGCAAATCAGTGCCATCGCCAACGTCGCCGCTGCCCTTGAAGGCACAGGCGTGCCGTTGATCGCCGACGGCGGCATCCGTTTCTCCGGTGACCTTTCCAAGGCCATCGTTGCCGGTGCTTCCTGCGTGATGATGGGCTCGATGTTCGCCGGTACTGAAGAAGCGCCGGGCGAGATCGAACTGTTCCAGGGCCGTTCGTACAAGGCTTATCGCGGCATGGGTTCGCTGGGCGCCATGTCCCAGGCTCAAGGTTCCTCCGACCGTTACTTCCAGGACTCCTCGGCAGGCGCCGAGAAACTCGTTCCGGAAGGCATCGAAGGCCGTGTGCCGTACAAAGGCACCCTGAGCGCGATCATTCACCAGTTGATGGGCGGTCTGCGTTCCTCGATGGGTTACACCGGCAGCGCCGACATCGAAGAAATGCGCACCAAGCCCGAGTTCGTGCGGATCACCGGCGCCGGCATGGCCGAATCCCACGTTCACGACGTGCAGATCACCAAAGAAGCGCCAAACTACCGCGTAGGTTGAGCCTTCAAGCAAATCGTTAAGCAACCGGGGCTGTGTTATTCAGCCCCGAGTTGTTTCTGAATCACGACTGTTTCTGAATTACTTAGACGAGACTGAATCATGGCCCTCGACATTCACGCTCACCGCATCCTGATCCTCGACTTCGGTTCGCAATACACGCAACTGATCGCCCGCCGCGTGCGCGAGATCGGTGTTTACTGCGAACTGCACCCGTTCGACATGGACGAAGATGCGATCCGCGAATTCGCACCTAAAGGCGTCATCCTCGCCGGCGGCCCGGAGTCCGTGCACGAAGCCAACAGCCCGCGCTGCCCGCAAGCCGTGTTTGACCTCGGCGTGCCGGTCTTCGGTATCTGCTACGGCATGCAGACCATGGCTGAGCAACTGGGCGGCAAGGTTGAAGGTTCCGAGCTGCGTGAGTTCGGTTACGCCCGCGTTGACGTGGTCGGCAAGAGCCGTCTGCTCGACGGCATCGAAGACCACATCGACGCCGACGGCCTGTTCGGCCTCGACGTATGGATGAGCCACGGTGACAAGGTCACCAAGATGCCGGAAGACTTCCACATTCTGGCCAGCACCCCAAGCTGCCCGATCGCTGGCATGTTCAACGACGATCGCGGCTACTACGGCGTGCAGTTCCACCCGGAAGTGACCCATACCAAACAGGGCGGCCGCATCCTGTCGCGCTTCATCCTCGACATCTGCGGCTGCGAAGCACTATGGACGCCGTCGAAGATTGCCGAAGACGCCATTGCCAACATCCGCGCACAGGTCGGTACCGACAACGTGTTGCTGGGTCTGTCCGGCGGCGTTGACTCCTCGGTGGTTGCCGCGCTGCTGCACAAAGCCATCGGCGACCAGCTGACTTGCGTCTTCGTCGACAACGGTCTGCTGCGTCTGCACGAAGGCGAGCAAGTGATGGCCATGTTCGCCGAGAACATGGGCGTCAAGGTGATCCGCGCCAACGCTGAAGAGCAGTTCCTGAACAATCTGGCCGGCGAAGCCGACCCAGAGAAGAAGCGCAAGATCATCGGTCGTACCTTCATCGACGTCTTTGATGCCCAGTCGAACAAACTGGACAACATCAAGTACCTCGCTCAGGGCACCATCTACCCGGACGTGATCGAGTCGGCTGGCGCCAAAAGCGGCAAGGCTCACGTGATCAAGTCGCACCACAACGTGGGCGGCCTGCCGGAAGAGATGAACCTGAAACTGGTCGAGCCACTGCGCGAACTGTTCAAGGACGAAGTCCGTCGTCTGGGTCTGGAACTGGGCCTGCCGTACGACATGGTCTACCGTCACCCGTTCCCGGGACCGGGCCTGGGCGTGCGCATCCTCGGTGAAGTGAAAAAGGAATACGCCGACCTGCTGCGTCGTGCCGACCACATCTTCATCGAAGAATTGCGCAAAGCCGACTGGTACCACAAAGTCAGCCAGGCGTTCGTGGTGTTCCAACCGGTGAAATCGGTTGGCGTGGTTGGCGATGGCCGTCGTTACGCCTGGGTCGTTGCCCTGCGTGCCGTAGAGACCATCGACTTCATGACCGCACGTTGGGCGCACCTGCCTTACGAACTGCTGGAAACTGTCAGCGGCCGCATCATCAATGAAATCGAAGGCATTTCGCGCGTCACTTACGACGTGTCGAGCAAGCCGCCGGCGACCATTGAGTGGGAATGATCCCGCTGCACTTGAATGCCTGCATCAAGTGACTGAAAACCCCTGGCCTCGGCCGGGGGTTTTTCGTTTCAGGTGCGCGAAAACGTTCAGAGGGGCAGGCGGCTTTGCAGTTTCAGCCCTATCTCCGTCAGGCGCTGGGAGAGTGCGGCGACATCAGGAAACAATACGCCACTGATCCGCGGCATGGCCTGGACCCAGACATACACCTGGCCGTCCACTGTCTGATTCACCGGGGTTCGGACAAGGTTGCCCGAGCTATTGCGGCGTATGAGGGTGTAAGTGTTCTGGGGCTTTTCCAGCAGGTACATGCCATTGCGATGCAGCAGCCGATCCAGCGTTTCCTCGGTCCAGGTCACGGGGGGCGCTTCGATTTGCAGGCGCAGGTCGGCGTAGAGATAGTCGAACGAGTCGCGTGTGCTTGCGCCATTGTCGAAGGGGCCGCGAGCGACCTTGATGCCGGGGTCGATGTCCACGCCAACCTCCTCTGACGGCAAGGCCTCTTCTATCCGCAACCCGATGCCGCCCCGCAGTTCGCTGATGCCGGGCAGGTTCCTGAAGTTATTGGTGTTCTGGGCATCGATCAGTGCGATCCATTTTCCGGGGCCGTTGAGCACATCATCCCCCCACATGATTTGCGACATCAGACTGGTGTGCATCATTTGCTCTTCAATCGAGGTGAGCGACACCTTCATTTTGTAGCTCGCCGCGCAATCGATCCCTTGCACCCGTATGCCATTGACTTGAGCCGTCCTGACCAGCTCGAGCATGTTGAACCTCCCGTTCGGATCGGTTCCGAGGCTGGTCAGGTAAAGGCGTAAATCTTCGGACATCTGCCCGCGGGTGTAGAAGTTGTTCAGATCGACCTGAGCGAAATCATTGAGCAGGCCACGCACATAGAGCGTCTTGGCATGTCGGGCAAGCGCGGGCATGTTTTCCATCATGAAGCGCATGCTGGTGATGCGATCAAGGGTTTCGCCAACGGCCAGGCCTTCGGCGTGTTCAAAGATGCCATCAATCAGTTCGCCGGTTGGCATGGTGCGGGTGATGGCAGGCTGTTTCGGCCGTACCGGCAGGTTGTTCCAGTCGAGCTCGGCGTAAAACTCCTTGGCCTCACTCAGAAGCTGTGTGCGTCGGTGGCTGAAATGGGTGGCATACACGTGGTCGACCGTTCCATTGCCGGCGGCGCCGGCGCCTGCATCGGCTGAATCGTCGGGCAGGTTCATGGCCCATTTTCTCAGGTTGAGCATGTCCGTACCGTACACGTCGTAGAGCGTACGCACGCGGCGCAGCGGGCGGGAAATTGTCGCGGGCGACAGGACCAGCGATTCGTCTGTCGTTGGCTCCAGTGAGGGGATCGACGTGCTCTCGTCGGGGCCACAGGTGCCCAGGCATTGCCCGCCGCCTTTGAGACGCAGCCCCGGCATGCGCTGCCAAGTGCCGTCGGCACTGAAGCGAACCGGCAAGGAATAGGCGAACTGGCTGGGTCGTTCCGGGTCGACGATTGCCCAGTTGCCAGTGCCCTCGGAGGCGTTGAAGTAACGCACGTAGTACGGTTTGCCATCGAGGCTGATGGCATACGCCGGCTCCGTGTCGAGGCGGTAAATGCCCTGAAACCTCCCCGGTTCGGTTTCGGCGTGGAGGTGTTCAAGCACGGCGTCACACTGATACCGGACAGGGATCCTCAGTGACGAAGACGTTGGCGGTGCAGTGGGGGCGAGCATCTCGCGAGTGGGCGAAGGGGTTGTGGCCTCATCCGACAGTCCGGTTGCCGTTTCGCCCGCGTCGGCGTCGGCTACGGCTTGCGGCGCATCGAGCGCTGGCAGAAATGGCTCGTTCGCCGCAGTGAACTCGATCAACCCGGCCATTTCCTCGGCCTCGGCAAATTCAACCTGCGGGCCCACTTCCAGCAGCGCACCGGAGCCGCTGAGGAACGGAACGTTGAGCAGCGTCTCGATACCGTCGAGCACCGCGCCCAGGGTGCCGACCCTGCGCTCGGCGGGAGTCCTGCCGTTAACGGCCAGGTCGATGTCCAGGCTCATGTTGGCGATGCCGGCGCCAATCACCGGTAATGCCAGCGGCCAACCCACGGCGGCCATCGGGGCGAAGACCTTCAGACCCGCGCTCAAATAACCCATCCACAGTTTTTTGCGCAGATCGCTGTTGGAGGTCAGCGCCAGACGGGCCTCGGTAAACATGGCGTTGCGGGTCGAATCGGTTAGCCAGGTGAACGGGTCAGCGTTGATAGCGACGCTGCTGCCATTGACCAGCCGATGATCGCTGCGACCCCAGGTGCTCACCAGGCGGTTCATCAGATCGGTCAGCTTTTCGTTCATCGCGTTGCGATCGGCCAGCGGGAACCGATTCAGGAAGGCTTTGCGCTTGCCTTCGGTGTTCATCTGTTCGAGCACCCACCAGTGCAGATCCGCGTCGTCCTCCATGACCCGCAAAGCTCGGGCTTCGCCGGGCAGATAGAGAATCTGCCGGCCACTGTCCTGCACCAGGCGCAGCGCATTGATCGCGACGTGTCCGTCAATTTCCAATGCACGTACTTCGCCGCTGGCCGCGTGGCTTGCCTGCAACATTGGCAGGGTGACGGGCCAGGTGATGGGGCCTGTCACCGCGTCGATCACGCGCTGGAAATCTGTCCCGTCAAGGTGGCCGTGCTTGAGTGCCTGCACCGCCAGGGCAAGAAAATTGCACTTGGCCAACGTGCGGAAGTCGTCCGCCGAGGCCTGCCAGAACGTCATCAGCTCCCCGGTGTAGCGCGTGCTGAAATCGATGTTCCAGAACTCATTCAACACATCACTGCCCAGCAATCGCACTTCATTGCTCTGATCGAAGCTCTCAGCCTCCGGCCCGTCGGAGTAGAAGCCGCAGTAGAGCGCCAGCAGGTCTGCATTGTCCTGATCGGTGGCGCGAAATCGCTGGATCACCAGTTGCGTGAGGGTCAACGACTCGTACGGTTTCTCCTGCGGGTGTTCCCAACCGGTGAACGTCAGGGCACTGCTCTGCGCGGTCCTGAATCGATGGAAGTAAATGTGGTCCGGATCGGCGTCCGACAGGCCTTTATCGGTCAGTAACTGAGTGGCGACGGCTCGGGCCGCATCCTGAAGGCCAGGACATACCAGCACGAGGGTTGTGGCGATTGCCTTGAGGCTGGCCTTGTCGGCCACGTTGGGCAACTGGCGGCGTTCGGGTGCGTTCATGCACTTGTCCATCCATGGGGGAAACGAAGATCGAGCATGAACGATTGGTTGAGGGCGCAGGCACTAACTATGTATTGCCCATCGCCCATGGCTTGCGCCATGGGTTTTGTCTGCCTGGAACGGGTGTCAGTCGGGCAGGCGGCTCTGCAGCGACAGGCCCATTGCGGTCAGGCGTTGGGACAGCTCCTTGAGGTTGGCGAAGCGGATGTCGTTGACCCTTGGCCAGCCAGGGCGATGCAGGGAAACGCCACCCTCGGCCAGTTGTGTCACGTGTGTGCGCACGAGCACGTCTTGCTTGCTGCGGTGCAGCAAAGTGCAGGTGCCGTTGATCTTTGTGAAGATGAACATGCCACGTCGATGTAACAGATTTTCCAGACTGTCCTCAGTCCAGATCACGGTCCCTGCCGGCATTCTCAGGCGCAGATCGGCGCGAAGTACGTCGTTATTGATGGGGGCTGCAGCTTCATCGGAAAGCGCCCCCTGATGCACTTCCACGCCCGGATCGACATCGACCGCCATGGGCTCTCCCATACCCGCTTCCTCAATGCGCAGACCGATGCCGCCCTTGATTTCGCTGAGACCGTCCAGGCCCCTGAACGTGTTGGTGTTCTGCGCGCCGGTCAGCACCATCCATTTTCCAGGGCTGTTGATGTAGGCGTCACTTCTCATGACGTTATTGGCCAGAAACGTGCCAATCATTTGCTCGTCGTAGGGCGAGGACGGCGACTTCATCTTGTAGCTCGCCGCGCAATCGATGCCCTGCACCCGCACGCCGTTTTCCCTGGCCACCCTGACCAGTTCCAGAGCATTGAAGCGTCCCGTCGGATCGGTGCCCAGACTAGTCAGATAGGTTCGCAGGTCCGCCGACAGGTTGCCGCTGATGAAGTAGCGGTTCAGGTCCACTTGCGCGAAGTCACTGAGTACGCCGCGCATATAAAGGGTTTTGGCATGGCGGGCCAGTGCCGGCATGTTTTCGATCATGAAACGCATGCTGGCGATACGGTCGAGGGTTTCGCCCACCACCAGGCCGTGTGCCGATTCAAAGAGGTGGTCGGCCAGTTCGGCGATCGACATCTGTGGACTGACGGTGATTGCCGGGCGCGCAGGCGAGGTGATCCATGGAAGTTCGTTGAAGAATTGTCTCGCCGCGACCTGCAGCGATTTGAGCCTGCCTGCAGCATATCGCTCGAAAGGATCCTCCATACCTAAGGCACCGTCGGCGGCGGGTGTCAGTTCTGCGTGGGTTTCATTCAGATTCAGCGCCCAGGCTTTTATAGAACGGCGCACTGTGGGGTCGATATCGTAGGCCGAGGGCACAATCTGCAACCGGCGTGTTCGCGGAGTTTGGGGTTCGACCTGCGGTGGCGGCGAGGCGCTTTCCGTGGTTTCGGTGGTCTCGGCGCTATCGAGCTCGATAGTGGGGGCGCAGGGTTTGCCCATGCATTGGCCACCGCCCCGGAGTCGCAGGGCTGGCATGCGCTCCCATGAGCCTTCGGCGTTCAAGCGGACCGGTAGGGAATGGACAAACTGGTTGGGCCGCTGCGGGTCAACGATCGCCCAGTAACCTCCCTCGCTCGAATCGCCGAAATAGCGCACGTAGTACGGGTTGTCGTTCATCAGGATGGCGAAAGGTGGATCGCCGTCGAGTCGAAAAATGTTCTGAAATTGTCCCGAAGCATTGTCTGCGTACAGTCCGTCGAGCAGCTCATTGCACAGGTATTTGTCCGGGATCGGTGGGGGTACTGCATGCTCTGCCGGCGTCAATCCGGGGACTTCCAGCGCTGGCTCGATGAGGTCTGGCGCCTCGACGACGCCACTTTGCGGCGGATCCAGTGCCGAATCGGAGCCGCTGAGGTCGGCCATTTCCGCGGCTTCAGAGGCCTCCACCTGAACGCCAGTTTCCAGCATCGCGCCAGAGCCCTTGAGAAAAGGGATATTGAACAGCGCGTCGATGCCGCTTATCACCGCCCCCAGTACCCCGGCCTTGCGATCACTGGCGGTTTTGCCATTGACCGCCTGGTCGATATTCAGGCCCATGCTGGCGATGCTGGCGCCAATCACTGGCAGAGCGACCGGCCAGCCTGCAGCGGCCATCGGACCAAATACCTTGAGGCCGGCGCTCAGGTAGCCGATCCAGAGTTTTTTGCGCAAGTCACCGTTTGACGTCAGGGACAGCCTGGCTTCGGCAAACATTGCGGTGCGCGTCGACTCGCCCAGCCACCGGAATGCGTCACCGCTGATCGCGTGGTCCTGCTGATTGATCAGGTGATGATCGGCGCGGCCCCAGGTGCCGACCAGTTGGTTCATCAAGTGGGTGAGACCCTCGGTAAACTGCTGCCGATCTGCCAGTGTGAAGTGGCTGAGCAGCGCTTCTCGCCGGGAGGCCTCGTTCATCTGTTCGAGTACCCACCAGTGCATGTCAGCCGGAGTCTCCATAAGGACAAACGCTGGCGCTGCCCCCGGTAGATAAAGGATCTGCCGGCCGTCAGGAGCCACGATGCGCAGGAGATTGCTGGCGACATGCCCGGCGATATCGAAGGCGCGCACATCACTGGAGGCATCGTGAGGTGATTGCAACATGGCCAGCGTCACTGGCCAGGTGACAGGCCCGATAACCGCGCCGACGATCCACTGAAAATCACTGCCACTCAGTTGTTTGAGTTCAAGTGCCTGCACTGCAAGGTTGAGAAAATTGCACTTGGCCAAGGTGCGAAAATCATCCGCGTGCCTGTTCCAGAAGGCGGTCAACTTTTCCTCGTAGCGCGAGCTGAAATCTATATTCCAGAAGTCTTCGAGCACCTCGTTGCCATGCAGGCGCACTTCATTGCGGTGGTCGAAGTACTCCGCCTCGGGCCCGCCGGTATAGAAACCGTCATAGAGGTCCAGCAGGTCGGCATTGTCCTGATCGGTTGCGCGAAAGCGATGAATCATCAATTGGGTGAGGGTCAGTGATTCGTAGGGTTTTTCGCCGGTGTGCTCCCAGCCGGTAAACGACTGGCTACTGCTCTGCGCAGTGTTGAAGCGGTGAAAATAAACCCGATCCGGGTCGACGTCTGGAATGCCCTTGCGCACCAGCAATTCGCTGGCGATTTGATGCGCCGTGTCATACAGGCCCGGACACGTTTGCACGACGGCCGCGGCAATGATTTTAAGGGTGTTTTTGTCCGCCGTATTCGGCAGTAGACGTTGTTCAACAGCGTTCATGCTTTCACCTTCCTTGAGAAACGGACGCCGAGCATGGGCGATTATCTCAAGAGAGGTGCACTACCTGTGTACCACACACCGCTGTGCGTAACGTGTGCGGGTCAGCGCCGTGCCACGTCGGAGAAGTAAAACTTGTCGAGGGTATGCCGCGATTCGGTGTACTCGAACTGACGGCCGTCCTGAAGGAATGTCTGGTTGCTGACGACGATCACGTGGCTCTGGCCGTCGAGATCCAGATGCATGAGATCGTCCTTGCTGCGCGGCCGCGCTTCGATGGTGCGTTGGGCATAGGCAATCTGTAGCTGCAGAGTCTGTTCGATATAGGCATAGATCGACTGCTCGGCGATATCCGGCGACAGGCCGGGAATCACCGTGCTGATGAAATGGTTGATGTCGAGAATGACCCGCTTGCCGTCGATGCGCCGCACACGTTTGACGCGCGTAATCAGGCTGCCGGGCTCAGCATTGATGTGCTCGAGCAGCGTACCTTCAAGGGGAATCTGCGTCAGCTCGACAACCTCGGTGCTGACGTTGTCGCCAAGCCGCGGGTAGGTTTCCTGGAAACTGACAATGCCACCGAGCTGAAACTCGATCGGGTTGGTCGATAGTACAAAGGTGCCTTTGCCATGGATTTTCTGGGCAAAGCCGCGCTCTTGAAGCTGCTCAATGGCCTTGCGCACAGTGCCGCGACTAGCCTCATAGCTGTCCATCAGTTCAGTCTCTGAAGGCAGGCGGGCGCCGCGTTCCAGGCGTTTGGTCGTGATACTGGCCAGCAGATCGCTATAGATCTGGTTGTATTTGCTCATGGTAAGGCTCTGTGCCGGCTCTGCTCAAAGCTTTGAACCTTAAGGGTAGGGTAGGGCTTTGTCCATGTGAGGAGTGGAATCAACTGAAGTCGCGGTAGGACATTTCTTTGCTTGTCTGGCAAAAACAAACAAAAACAAACTCGTCTGTACGAGTTGTTGCAATAACTCGTACAGACGAGTACTTTCCGTTTCCACGTGCTGCCAATAACAACAATCCACAGCGGAAGAACTAGCATGAGCCACGACTATCCGAACATCGTCAATGCGCTGCTGCAAAGCCTTGGCGGTCGCGAGAACATCGAACAGGCCGCGCACTGCGTCACGCGCCTGCGCCTGGCCTTGAAGAATCCAGCCCTGGTCAACAGCGCCTCGCTCAACCAGATCGATCTGGTCAAAGGCTCGTTCTTCACCGGCGGTCTGTATCAGGTGGTGATCGGTCCCGGAGAAGTGGAAAAGGTCTACGCCGAATTGCGCCGCCAGACCGGTCTCGCGGCGTCGACCATTGCCGACGTCAAACACAAAAGCGCCGAGAAGATCAACGCCATGCAGCGTCTGGTGCGGGTGTTTTCCGACGTGTTCATGCCAATTCTGCCGGCGCTGATCGTTGCCGGTTTGCTGATGGGTATCAACAACCTGATCGGCGCCAAAGGCATGTTTATCGAAGGTCAGACCCTGCTGGATGCCTACCCCAAACTCGAGGGGCTGTGGAGCCTGATCAACCTGATGGCCAACACCGCGTTCGTGTTCTTGCCGGCATTGGTAGGATGGTCGGCGGCCAAGCGCTTTGGCGGCAGTGAGATTCTCGGCATCGTACTTGGCCTGATGCTGGTTCACCCGGATCTGCTCAACGCCTGGAACTATGGCAAGGCGGTGGCCGGTCTGGACGGTCAGCAGATGCCGTACTTCGACATCCTCGGGTTGTTCCAGGTAGAGAAGGTCGGTTATCAGGGGCAGATCCTGCCGATATTGCTGGCCGCTTACGTGATGAGCGTCATCGAAAAATGGTTGCGGGCACGCGTGCCCAACGCAGTGCAATTGCTGGTGGTGCCCATCACCACGATTGTCGTCACGGGCGTTCTGGCGCTGGCGGTGATCGGGCCTGTAACCCGTCATATCGGCATCTACATCACCGAGGGCGTGGTCATGCTGTTCGACCTGGCGCCGATGGTCGGTGGGGCGATTTTCGGACTGCTGTATGCGCCACTGGTGATCACCGGAATGCACCACATGTTCCTCGCAGTCGATCTGCAACTGATCTCGACTCAGGGCGGCACGTTCATCTGGCCGATGATCGTCATGTCCAACCTCGCACAAGGCAGCGCTGCGTTGGCGGTGTTCTACATGACACGCAATGCGCGCGACAAAAGCATGGCGTCGACCTCAGCGATTTCCGCGTATTTCGGTATCACCGAACCCGCCATGTTCGGGGTCAATCTGCGTTACAAATTTCCGTTCTACGCCGCGCTGACCGGCTCGGCGCTGGGCTGCATCTTCCTGTCGATTAACAAGATTCAAGCCTCGGCCATCGGTGTCGGCGGCTTGCCCGGGTTTATCTCGATCATTCCGCAGTTCATTCCGATGTTCGTGATCGGGATGATCATCGCCATGGTTGTGCCTTTTGTTTTGACCTGTGCGCTGAGCATGAAAATTGTCCGCCCCGGCTATCGGGTTGCCTGATATCGGCAGGGGCTGTCGCAGGGTTTGCCGGTTTTAAAAATCAAGAAGGAAATGTGCCATGCAAGACTGGCAGCGTTCGGTTATCTACCAGATCTACCCGAAGAGTTTTCACAGCCATGCCGGCAACCCGACAGGTGATTTGCTCGGCGTCGTGGCCAAGCTTGATTACCTGCAATGGCTGGGTGTCGATTGCTTGTGGATCACGCCATTCCTGCGCTCGCCGCAACGTGACAACGGCTATGACATCAGCGACTACTACGCGATTGATCCCAGTTACGGCAGCATGGCCGACTGCGAGTTGCTGATCGCCGAGGCAGGCAAGCGCGGGATCAGGTTGATGCTCGACATTGTGGTCAACCACACCTCGATCGAGCATGTGTGGTTTCAGCAGGCGCGCAGCAGCCTCGATAATCCCTACCGCGACTTTTATATATGGCGCGATCAGCCGAACAATTGGCAGTCCAAGTTTGGCGGTTCGGCCTGGGAGTACGAGGCCCAGACCGGTCAGTACTATCTGCACCTGTTCGACCATACCCAGGCTGACCTGAATTGGGACAACCCCAAGGTGCGCGCCGAAGTCTTCAAAATGATGCGCTTCTGGCGGGACAAGGGCGTGGGTGGTTTCCGGCTGGACGTGATCAACCTGATCTCCAAGCCTGCGGATTTTGCCGAGGACAACAGCGACGGCCGGCGCTTTTACACCGACGGGCCGAACGTCCATGAGTACTTGCAGCAGATGCACCGTGAGGTCTTCGCCGGCCACGACCTGATCAACGTCGGCGAGATGTCATCCACCAGCCTCGAGCACTGCATTCGTTATTCCAATCCGCAGTCGCAAGAGCTGTCGATGACGTTCAACTTTCATCATCTGAAAGTCGATTATCCAAACCTGGAAAAGTGGGTTCGTGCCGATTTCGATTTCCTCCAGCTCAAGCAGATTCTGTCCGACTGGCAGACCGGCATGCAGGCCGGTGGCGGCTGGAACGCGCTGTTCTGGTGTAACCACGATCAGCCTCGGGTGGTCTCGCGGTTCGGCCATGACGGCGAATATCGTGAGCTCTCGGCGAAAATGCTCGGTACGGCGCTGCACTTGTTGCAGGGCACGCCGTTCGTGTACCAGGGCGAAGAACTGGGCATGACCAATCCGGGTTTCGAGCGTATCGATCAGTACCGGGATGTCGAGACGCTGAACATCTTTCGGCTCAAGCGTGAAGCAGGCACCAGCGACTTCGACAACATGGCGGCGATCATGCAGAAGTCCCGTGACAACGGGCGTACGCCGATGCACTGGAACGCGGAACAGCATGCGGGTTTCAGCCGCGTCGAACCGTGGATCGGGGTGCCGGCAAACGCATCGCAAATCAACGTTGCCCATCAGCTCGATGACGCGCAATCCGTCCTGCATCATTACCGTCGTCTGATCACGTTGAGGCGTACAGAGGCGCTCATCACCGAGGGCGTCTATCGACAGCTGTTGCCCGAGCACCCACAAGTCTGGGCTTACCTGCGTGAAGGCGTGGGCGAACGTCTGCTGATCGTGAACAACTTCTACGCGACACCGTGTGAAATCGAACTGCCGATAGAGATCGATGAGACGCAGAACCAGCGACTACTGATCAGTAATTACCCGGACTGTCCGCCACGCAATCGACAGGTGAGTTTGCGACCTTATGAATCGTTCGTCCTGCACCTGATCGATCCCTGATCCCTAACTAGAAAACCAACATTTGAAAAAACACGCAGAGCACTGCGCGGGGGAGTTTTGCGCGCCGAATTCATGGAAACACACAATAAAAATAATGGGGTGGCTTATGAAAACAACAATTAATCGCAGCCTTGCAGTCGCAGGTTTCTGCCTCGCGTTACCACAGACATCACAAGCGCTGGAGTTCGGCGGTTACTTGCGCAGTGGGATTGGCAACGCGACCAAGGGCGGTAGCCAATCGTGTTTCCAGTTGCCGGGGGCGCAGACCAAATACCGCTTGGGCAACGAATGCGAGCAGTACGGCGAGCTTGAGTTGCGCCAGGATTTGTACACCCTCGACGATGGCTCGGTACTCAGCGTCGATGGCATGGTCTCGCTGTACAACCGCTACAACCAAAGCCTCACGTTCAAGGAAGACAACGGCTCGGTGCGTCTGCCGCAGGCCTATGCACAGTGGTCGAACATGCCCGCGCTCAATGGCGGTTCGCTCTGGGCCGGTCGCCGCTACTACAAACGTAATGACATCCATATTTCCGATTTCTACTACTGGAACCAGAGCGCTACCGGTGGCGGGATCGAGGACGTGCTGATCGGCGATCTGAAATACAGCTACGCCTTTTCGCGCAAGGACAACCTCTATCAGAAGGACTACATCAACCGGCACGACTTCAACGTCGCCGGGTTCGCCACCAATCCCGGCGGCGAGCTTGAGTTTGGCTTGAGCTACATCGACAAACCCGACAGCCGCGATGCGCATCGCGGCTGGGCGATCACCACGCAGCATGTGCAGAAGGACTTTCTCGGTGGCAAAAACAAACTGGCCTTCCAGTACGGCGAAGGGCCTGGCACCGGGTTGGGTTATACCGGTAACGTCAAACTGGACGACAGCAATAAAAGTTATCGGATTGTCGAGTTTTTCGACTGGCAACTGACGCCGCGTTTTGGCGGGCAAATCGAGGCGGTGTATCAAAAAGACATTCGCCCGGACGGCGCTGACCAGAACTGGCTATCGCTGGGCGTGCGTCCGACCTATGCGCTTACCGAACAATTCAAACTGGTCACCGAACTGGGCCATGATCAAGTCGAGGCACCGGGCGGCACGCGCAAATTGAGCAAGTTCACCGTTGCGCCGACATGGTCGCCCAAGGGCCCGGAATTCTGGGCGCGCCCCGAGGTGCGTTTGTACTACACCTATGCCAGTTGGAACGAGGCAGCCAAACGCGCGGCCAACGAACTGGCCCAAGGGTCGGCGCTGTCCGATACCGGCGCTTTCGGTACCGCTCGCCACGGAGCGAACGTTGGATTGCAGGTCGAATACTGGTGGAAATAAGCGATGCTGGTGGGGCGGCGCGCTCCACGGGTACTTCCAAGAACAAAACCGCAGGTGACATCATGGCCACACCCCAACAATTGCAACTGCTGGCGCCTTTGTCCGGCGTGCTGATCCCAATGGATCAAGTGCCCGACCCGGTGTTTGCCAATCGCGTGATCGGCGACGGCCTGTGCATCGACCCGACTTCATCTGCCTTGTGCGCTCCGCTGGCCGGGGTGATCAGCAACGTGCAGGCCAGCGGGCATGCCGTGAGCATCACCGGTGACCATGGCGTTCAGGTGTTGCTGCACATCGGTCTGGATACGGTGAATCTGGGCGGTCAGGGCTTCACCCGCCTGGTTGAAGAAGGTCAGCGGGTGGTGGCTGGCGAAACGCTGATCGAGTTCGATGCCGATTACATCGCCCTGCACGCGCGCAGTCTGCTGACCCTGATGCTGGTGGTCAGCGGTGAGCCATTCACCTGGACGGCCGCGCAGACGGGGCTGGTCGAAACCGGTCAGCCTCTGCTGAGTCTCAGCGGTGCGCATGCCATTGGCGAAGAACAGCGCGCGCCAACAGGCGAAGTGATTTTCTCAGATGTGCTGAAACTGCCCAATCCCAACGGTCTGCATGCGCGTCCGGCGGCGGTGTTCGCACAAGCGGCGAAGGTTTTTTCGGCAAAGATCTATCTGCATAAACAGCAGGCCGAAGCCAACGCCAAGTCACTGGTGGCAATCATGGCGTTGCAGACCGCTTTGGGTGACAGCGTGCAAGTGAGCGCCGTGGGCGAAGACGCGCAAGCAGCAATCAGCACACTGTCGCGGTTGCTCGCCGAGGGGTGCGGGGAATCGGTCACGCCGTTGCCTGTGTCGCAGCCTTCCGAGAGCATCGAACCTGAGGTGCTGACGGTTCTGCGTGGAGTCTGTGCATCGCCCGGTTCGGCAGTGGGCCAGGTCATGCAGATCACTGAGCCAAGCCTCGACATAAAAGAGACCGGCGCCGGGGTGATAACGGAACAGAAGGCGCTGACGAACGCGCTGATCGAGGCGCAAATGGCGTTGCAGCACTTGCGCGACACGGCGGGAGGAAGCGCTCAGGAGGACATCTTCAAGGCTCATCAGGAACTGCTCGATGACCCGAGCCTGCTCGATCAGGCCCAAGCGTTGATTGCCGAGGGCAAAAGCGCGGCGTTTGCCTGGCGTACTGCAACCGAGTCGACCGCGGCGCTGTTTCGGCAATCGGCCAGTCCGTTGCTGGTTGAGCGTGCGGCAGACCTGGGGGACGTCTGCTTGCGAGTCCTCAAGTTGATTCTCGGCCTGCAGGACCCGGTCCTGACATTGCCGCACGGGACGATCCTGATCGCCGATCAACTGACGCCGTCACAGACGGCGGGGCTCGATGTGACAAAGGTGCTTGGCATCGTCACGGTCGGTGGTGGCGCCACCAGTCATGTCGCCATTCTTGCGCGGGCCTTTGCCCTGCCGGCAATTTGCGGGGTGCCGGCGCAGGTACTGGCGTTGGCGAACGGCAGCGCGGTGCTGCTCGATGCCGACAAGGGCGAACTGCAACTCAATCCCGATCCGCTCGCCATCGAGCAATTGCAGGCCAGACTCGAGCTACAACGCCTGCGTCATCAACATGACCACGCCCAGGCAACGCTGGCCGCCTGCACCCGCGACGGGCACTTTATCGAGGTGACAGCCAACGTCTCCTCCCTGAGTGAAACCGAGCAGGCGATGGGCCTGGGCGGTGCCGGCGTCGGGCTTTTGCGCTCCGAATTTCTTTATCTGGATCGCAACCACGCGCCCACTTTCGACGAACAAGTCTCGACCTACAGCGCCATCGCCCAGGCCGTGGGGCCGTCGCACAATCTGGTGGTGCGCACGTTGGATGTTGGCGGCGACAAACCATTGGCCTACGTGCCGATGGACAGCGAAACCAATCCGTTCCTAGGACTGCGCGGGATTCGGCTGTGTCTGGAGCGCCCGCAACTGTTGCGTGAGCAGTTCCGGGCGATCCTTGGCAGTGTCGGTCTGACGCGCCTGCACATCATGTTGCCGATGGTCACGCAAATCTCGGAGCTGCATCTGGCCCGGCACATGCTGGAGGAGGAAGCGCAGGCACTGAACCTGGTCGAACGGCCGAAACTGGGGATCATGATCGAAGTGCCGGCGGCGGCACTGATGGCCGATGTGTTTGCGCCCTACGTGGATTTCTTCTCGATTGGCACCAACGATCTGACGCAATACACCCTGGCGATGGATCGCGATCATCCTCGCCTGGCCAGTCAGGCCGACAGTTTCCACCCCTCGGTGTTGCGCCTGATTGCCATGACCGTCAAAGGCGCGCACGCCCATGGCAAATGGGTCGGCGTTTGTGGCGCGATGGCCTCGGAACGTCTGGCCGTGCCGCTGTTGCTGGGGCTCGGCGTGGATGAGTTGTCGGTCAGCGTGCCGCAGATTCCGGCGATCAAAGCGGCAGTGCGTGAGGTGGACCTGCTCGACTGCAAGGCCATCGCCGAACAGGTACAGGGGCTGGAGAGCGCTGAGGAAGTGCGCGAAGCACTGCGGCTGTATCACGAGGCAACGGTCGATACTTCACTGGTTCTGGAGAACTGACATGTTCAATAAATTGCAGCAGGCGTTCTGGAAGGCCCTGACCCCGGATCTGGTGCCGGACGAGCCGAAAATGCCGGTCGAACCTGCCGAGGGGTTAAGCGCAGACATCGTTGCGGCGTTGGGTGGAGGGGATAACCTCAAATCGCAGCAACCGGTGGCGTTGACCCGGGTGCGGGTGGTGTTGCGTGAGGTGTCGCGCATGGACCGTCAGGCATTGAGCGACGCCGGTGTCGCGGGCGTCATGCCCCTGGAGGATGGGGTGGTGCACTTGATTACCGGCTTGCGGCCTTAAGTCCGCCTTAAGTCTGAAGGGATGTGCGGCCTCAGGTCACCCTTACTGTTTCTCAAGCGCAGGTGTATCGTATTCGCCTTTTACGGGCCTTCAGGGCCTGTCGCTGATACGTGAGGTAGTTGAGTTCATGTCCTTTACCCGTCGCCAAATCCTCGGTGGCCTGGCCGGTCTTGTTGTCGTAGGCGTTGGAGCGGGGGGCGCGTCGCGTTACTGGCTGGGCAAGATGGCTGACGCCGAGGCGGGCCACGACTACGAGCTGATCGCCGCGCCCCTGGATGTGGAACTGGTGCCGGGGCACAAGACCGAGGCTTGGGCGTTCGGCCCGTCGGCACCGGGCACCGAGTTGCGGGTGCGTCAGGGCGAATGGCTGCGGGTGCGCTTCATCAACCATCTGCCGGTGGCGACCACCATCCACTGGCACGGCATTCGCCTGCCGCTGGAAATGGACGGCGTGCCGTACGTGTCGCAATTGCCGGTGCTGCCGGGCGAATACTTCGACTACAAATTCCGCGTGCCGGACGCCGGCAGCTACTGGTATCACCCGCATGTCAGCAGCAGCGAAGAACTGGGGCGCGGACTGGTTGGGCCGCTGATCATCGAAGAGCGCGAGCCGACCGGTTTCAACTACGAAAAGACCCTGAGCCTGAAGAACTGGCACATCGACGATGAAGGCAATTTCGTCGAATTCAGCATCCCTCGTGAAGCCGCGCGCGGTGGTACGGCGGGGCGTTTGTCGACCATCAACGGCGTGCCGTTGCCGGTGATCGACCTGCCGGCCGGGCAGATCACCCGCGTGCGTTTGCTCAATCTCGATAACACCCTGACTTACCGCATCAACATTCCTGGTGTTGAGGCAAAAATCTACGCGCTGGACGGCAATCCGGTTGAGCCGCGCCCGCTGGGCAAGGAATACTGGCTCGGCCCCGGCATGCGTATTTGCCTGGCGATCAAGGCACCGGCGGCAGGCGAAGAATTGTCGCTGCGCAACGGCCCGGTGCGTCTGGGCACTCTGCGCTCGGTGGCCAGCACGGACGCGCCGCCCGAGTGGCCGCCGGCACTGCCCGCTAACCCGGTGGCCGAACCGGACCTGGCCAATGCCGAGAAACTCAACTTCAATTTCGAATGGGTCGGTTCGGTGTCGGTCAACGTCGACAACGGCAAGCCGCCGAGTCTGTGGCAGATCAACGGCAAGGCCTGGGACATCACCGACAAGACGTGCGCTGACCGGCCGATTGCCAGTCTCAAACTGGGCCAGAGCTATATTTTCGAACTGAAGAACATGACCCAGTATCAGCACCCGATTCACCTGCACGGCATGAGCTTCAAGGTGATTGCGTCGAACCGGCACAAGGTCATCCCGTACTTCACCGACACCTATCTGCTGGGCAAGAACGAGCGCGCGCAAGTGGCGCTGGTGGCGGATAACCCGGGGGTATGGATGTTTCATTGCCACGTGATCGACCACATGGAAACCGGCCTGATGGCCGCCATTGAGGTGAAGTGATGCGCCAGATTCGCCCCACAGCGATCATCGACCGCAGCCGTGACCGCGACTTCATGCGTGAAGCGCTTGCCCTTGCAGCGCAAGGCGCAGCGCTCGGCGAAGTGCCAGTGGGCGCGGTGCTGGTGCAGGATGGCGAGATCATCGGTCGTGGCTTCAACTGCCCGATCAGTGCCAGCGACCCGAGCGCTCACGCCGAAATGGTCGCGATCCGCGCTGCGGCGCAGGCGGTGGATAACTATCGCCTGCCCGGCAGCACGCTGTACGTGACGCTGGAGCCGTGCAGCATGTGCGCCGGTTTGATCGTGCATTCAAGGGTGGCGCGGGTGGTATATGGCGCGCTGGAGCCAAAAGCCGGGATCGTGCAAAGCCAGGGGCAGTTTTTCACCCAGGGTTTTTTGAACCACCGGGTGTTGTATGAGGGCGGTGTGTTGGCAGAGGAGTGCGGGGCGGTGTTGACCGAGTTCTTCAGAGCCCGCCGAGCCAAAAGCCCCTCACCCTAACCCTCTCCCAGAGGGAGAGGGGACTGACCGAGGTGATTGGCAGAGGTGCGGCAACCGGGATATCGAGTTGAACTCGGATCCTGAAACGCCCAAAGATCGGCTCCCTCTCCCTGGGGAGAGGGCTGGGGTGAGGGGTGGGCTCACCGCGGTGTCAGGGCGTTTTAGTCACTTGCGGGCGACGATGACCGCACGCATTGGTGCCGGCAGCCCTTCGATCGTCTTGCTGTGATCATCCGGATCAAGGAAGTCACTTAGCGATTGATACTTCATCCACTCAGTACCGCGCTGTTCCTCAATCGTCGTCGTACTGACATCCACGCAACGAATATCGGTAAACCCGGCACGCCGTAACCACAACTCCAGCGCCGGCACTGACGGCAGGAACCACACGTTACGCATTTGCGCATAACGATCTTCGGGCACCAGCACCTGGTGCTTGTCGCCTTCAACCACCAGCGTTTCCAGTACCAGTTCACCGCCCTTGACCAGGCAATCCTTCAGCGCCAGCAAGTGCTCGATCGGCGAGCGGCGGTGGTAGAACACGCCCATGGAAAACACCGTGTCGAAACCTTCCAGATTCGGCGGCAAATCCTCGAACGGGAAGGGCAGGTGCCACGCGTTTGGCTCAGACAAATAACGCTGCACAGCCTGAAACTGGCAGAAGAACAACCAGTTCGGGTCAACGCCGATCACGCTGTCCGCACCGGCGCCAAGCATGCGCCACATGTAGTAGCCGTTGCCGCAACCGACATCAAGGATGCGTTTTCCCTTCAGGTCCAGATGCGGGGCGACCCGCGACCACTTCCAGTCCGAGCGCCATTCGGTGTCGACGTGCACACCAAACAGATCGAACGGCCCTTTACGCCATGGCGACAGGCCCATCAGCGCGGTGCGCATTTGCGCGCGGGTTTCTTCGTCGCAATCGGTGTCCAGTTTCAAGCCGTTGAGCAGGTCGACTTCGCTCGGCTGGATCTTCGGCAAGGCGTCCAGCGCACTTTGCCAGCGCTCCAGATCGCCGTGGCCCTTCTCCATTTTCTTGTCGAGTTGACGCTGCAGGCTGTTGGCCCAGTCGGCCAGCGGTGTACCGGCCAGACGGCGGGCGAGGGGGGACAGATCAATCATGGCAAGGCAATCAACGAGGCAAAGTTAAGACACTGGAACCACGGCACGACTTTCGAGAACCCGGCGGCCAACAGGCGTTCGCGGTGTTCTTCGAGGCTGTCGGGCTTCATGACATTTTCGATGGCGCTGCGCTTCTGGGCGATTTCCAGTTCGCTGTAGCCGTTGGCGCGTTTGAACGCGACGTGCAGATCGGTGAGCAATGCATGTTCTTCGGCATCGTTGAAGCGCAGTTTTTCCGACAGAATCAGTGCGCCGCCGGGCAGCAATGACTGGCGGATGCGCGACAACAATGCGGTGCGCTGATCCGGGGCGATGAACTGCAGGGTGAAGTTCAGTGCCACCACCGAAGCGGGCTGAAAATCGAGGGCGAGGATGTCGCCTTCGATCACTTCGACCGGCAGCAACTCCTGAAACATCGAGTCCTGCCCGTTGAGGTATTCGCGGCAACGTTCGACCATGGCGGCCGAGTTATCCACCGCGATTACCCGGCAACCGTCGGTGCGCACGTGACGGCGCAACGCCTGGGTCACTGCCCCGAGGGAGGCGCCGAGGTCGTAGAGCACGCTGTTCGGCTGGGCGAATTGAGCGGCGAGCACGCCGAGGTTTTCGACGATGGTCGGGTAACCCGGCACCGAACGCTTGATCATGTCCGGGAACACGCGCACCACGTCTTCGTTGAAGGCGAAGTCAGGCACCTTGTCCAAGGGCTGGGCGAAAATGCGATCGGGTTCTTTGCTCACGGCGGTTTCCGGCGGTGTCGGTGGAAAAGGCCGGCATTTTAGCCAAAGTGGCGCGGGGATGCTTGAGTTGTCTGATAAAGCGTGGGGAATTGGCGCGCAGCGTACAGAGGGCGGGGGCGCAGGATCATCTGGAGAGCGCAGTGAATGACCAGGTCAACATAAGACCTGGTCATTGACGGCTGAGATCAGAAGGCGCGCATGAAAACGTTGAATTCGGCTTTGCCAGTGATGTGCAGCTCTTCTGTCTCGTCGCCTCCACCAACGTATTCAAAATTGATTACGTAGCAAAGTGCCTCAGAATCGTTCGAAATGACTTCGATATCAACAGTGCCGCTTTTCGGACTGTAATCATAAGAAGTTGAGAAGTTGTCGTTAACGCCAATTTCATAATATTGGAATGTGCCAAACGGGAAGTCTGCATCTGTTGGTTTGTAACTGCCGGATTTAATGTCGCTGGGAAAAATAAACATCATTCCCTTTCTTGTATTCATAAGAGCGTTTTCGTAAGAGCGGGCAATAAACGCGATTCGATTGCTGTTAGCGTCTTGTTGGAACTCGATATTTTGCGTATTGAAATGCACGCGGTTTGAAATCGAGGCCTGGAGATCACAGTTGACGGAGATAAAGGGACCCGGTGCATTTGCCGAATTTTTGTTTTTGAATACGTTCATGATGTTCTTCCTTGGCTGACATTCGTGATTTGGATAACGCCACGCAATGGTAATCAGCGGAAGAAATTCGAGGCACTGTCAGACCTGACAGGTTTTTATAACGTTTTGAGATAGAACCAGATGTTTATGGTTATGACACATCGCCAGATTGTTCGTCTTTATTAAACGCCGAGGCAGCAATGCCCCATTGGCCCAGCCAGTAACTGAGGATGATGACGTAAGGCGCGGCATGGAACGGCGCTACAAACCGATCGATGCCAATCACGCTGTCAGAGAACACAAATGCCAGCGCACCTCCCGCTGCCAGCAACGCCGAACGCTTGGGCACGTCGGTGCCGAGGCGAGCGAGAGCACGCCAGAGCATGGCGCTTATTGCTGTGCCGTAGACGATCACGGGTATTAGCAGTGGGCCCAGACCACTGGAAATCAGCATCCCCAACAGCACGGCACCCACGCCGAGCGCGAGCATCAGTGGCATCAACGCCAGACGTTTGCAGTCACTGAGATAAGCCTTGAGATACGCCAGATGCGCAACAAGAAATGCGCCGAGCCCGAACACGAACAGATCCCCTGGCCACGCCAACAACACATCGCCCAGCAGGGAAAAAATCAGACCGAGGCTGATCCAGCGGCGATAGTCGCTGGGCGGCGCGTCGTGTAGCCAGCCGAGCAATGCCAGCACCGGCAGTGGTTTGACCAACAGGCAGAGCAGCGTGGCGTGGGTGCTCAAGCCATAGAGAAAGGTCACCGCGCCCATCAGCGCCAGAATCAGCCAGCCCACGATCAGTTCACCGAAATGGCGCAGTCAAAGGTCTCTACCGGCAGCACTTCCGGTGCCCAGGGTTGTTGCGAGGTCAGGCGCAGGCGTCCGGTGCCGGTAGCAAACGCTTGAAAACGCCAGGTGGAAAGCCCGGCAGCACCGACCACGCCCGCATCTTCCGGGTTGCTATAGACCTCGGGGCTGAGGGCGCGCAAGACGCCGCCGGCGGAATCCTGAATCGCCCAGCGATACCCCGTGGTCGGATTGCTTGGCAGCATCACGATCAGGTTTTGCCCATTGGTGAGTCGCACAGGGCATTCGCTTTGTTTCTCCACGGTCACGTTGTGTTTCGGCTGCGTGGCGCAAGCGGCCAGCAAGGAAAGGGCGATTGGGATAAACAGGCGAATGGGGGACATAAGGTCAGCGGCTCCGGCGTTGCGACGAACGGCGAGCATAACCGAAGATGAGACAAAGTGTGACCGTCGGGCGGTTTGGCGGTGTTGTCGAGGACGCCATCGCTGGCAAGCCAGCTCCCACAGGTTTCTCGATAGAACACAAGATTTGTGAGCACCAATGAACATTGTGGGAGCTGGCAAGCCAGCTCCCACAGGTTTCTCGATAGAGCACAAGATTTGTGAGCACCAATGAACATTGTGGGAGCTGGCAAGCCAGCTCCCACAGGTTTCTCGGTAGAGCACAAGATTTGTGAGCACCAATGAACATCGTGGGAGCTGGCTTGCCAGCGATAGCGGTAGTGCAGTCGCTACTTCATGTTCAGAAGAGCACCTTCGCCACATCTGCAAACCGCTTGGCGAAATGCACGGTAATGCCTTCTTTCAAGTAGTCCGGCAGTTCGTCGAAGTTGCCCCGGTTCGGTTCTGGCAGGATCAACTCGAATATCTTCTGCCGCCGGGCCGCGATCACCTTTTCACGGACCCCGCCAATCGGCAGTACATGCCCGGTCAGTGTCAGTTCGCCGGTCATCGCCACGCCTTTTTTCGGCGCTTGATTGCGCGCCAGGGAAAGCAAAGCGCTGGCCATGGTCACGCCGGCGCTCGGGCCATCCTTCGGTGTCGCGCCTTCCGGTACGTGCAGGTGGACGAAGGCTTCGTCGAAGAACTTCGCATCCCCGCCGAATTGCTTCAGGTTCGAGCTGACGTAGCTGTAGGCGATCTCCGCCGATTCCTTCATCACGTCACCCAACTGCCCGGTGAGTTTGAAACCGCGATTGAGTGTGTGAATCCGCGTCGCTTCGATCGGCAATGTGGCGCCGCCCATGCTGGTCCACGCCAGCCCCGTGATAACGCCCGTGCCGGATAGCACTTGCTCGTTGCGGAACACCGGATGGCCCAACGAAGCCTCCAGATCTTTCGGCCCGAGTTTGATCACCGCTTTTGGCTCGTCGATGAGTTTCATCACCGCTTTGCGCACCAGTTTGCCCAGTTGTTTCTCCAACTGACGCACCCCGGCCTCACGGGCGTAACCGTCGATCAAGGTCTTCAGGGCGCTGTCGCTGATGCTCAGGCTGCCCTTGGACACGCCGGCCTTCTCCAGCAATTTCGGCCACAAGTGACGCTTGGCGATGGCGACTTTTTCTTCGGTGATGTAGCCCGACAGACGAATCACTTCCATGCGGTCGAGCAACGGACCGGGGATCGAATCAAGCGTGTTGGCGGTGCAGACGAACAGGACTTTCGACAAGTCCATGCGTAGATCGAGGTAGTGGTCGAGGAATTCGACGTTTTGTTCCGGGTCGAGGGTTTCCAGCAGCGCCGAGGCCGGGTCGCCCTGGTAGCTCTGGCCCATTTTGTCGATCTCGTCGAGCATGATCACCGGGTTCATCACTTCGACGTCTTTCAACGCCTGCACAAGTTTGCCTGGCTGTGCGCCGATGTAAGTGCGGCGGTGGCCCTTGATTTCGGCTTCGTCGCGCATGCCGCCGACACTGAAGCGGTAGAACGGGCGGCCGAGGGATTCGGCGATGGATTTGCCGACACTGGTTTTACCCACACCTGGCGGGCCCACCAGCAGCACGATAGAACCGCTGATCTCGCCTTTATAGGCACCGACCGCGAGGAATTCGAGGATGCGGTCCTTGATGTCGTCGAGGCCGGCGTGGTGTTTGTCCAGCACCTTGCGCGCGTGCTTGAGGTCGAGTTTGTCCGCGCCATAAACGCCCCACGGCACCGACGTTGCCCAATCGAGGTAGTTGCGGGTGACCGCGTACTCCGGCGAGCCGGTCTCGAGGATCGACAGTTTGTGCGTTTCTTCGTCGAGGCGTTTCTGCACCTGCGCCGGCAGGACTTTACCTTCCAGACGCTGCTGGAACTGTTCGAGGTCAGCGCTGCGGTCGTCCTTGGTCAGGCCGAGTTCCTGCTGGATGACTTTGAGTTGTTCCTTGAGGAAGAACTCGCGCTGATGCTCGCCGATCTTGCGGTTGACCTCAGCGGAGATTTCTTTCTGCAGGCGCGCGACTTCGACTTCCTTGCGCAGCATCGGCAGGACTTTTTCCATGCGCTTGAGCATCGGCACGCAGTCGAGCACGGCTTGCAGCTCGGCGCCAGTGGCCGAGGTCAGGGCGGCGGCGAAGTCGGTCAGTGGCGACGGGTCGTTGGGGCTGAAGCGGTTGAGGTAGTTCTTCAGCTCTTCGCTGTACAGCGGGTTGAGCGGCAGCAGTTCCTTGATCGCGTTGATCAGCGCCATGCCGTAAGCCTTGACCTCATCGGTCGGCTCGGTCGGCTGGTGCGGGTATTCGACTTCCACCAGATACGGTGGGCGGTGGTGCTTGAGCCAGGTCTTGATGCGGACGCGGCTCAGGCCCTGGGCGACGAACTGGAGTTTGCCGTTTTCGCGGCTGGCGTGGTGCACCTTGACCAGTGTCCCGTACTCGGGGAGGGCGTCGGTGTTGAAGTGGCGCGGGTCTTCCTGGGGCGTGTCCATGAAGAACAGGGCCAGGGAGTGATGTTCGGATTTGCTGACCAGTTCGAGGGTTTCAGCCCACGGTTCTTCGTTGACGATGACTGGTAGCACTTGCGCCGGGAAAAACGGGCGGTTGTGGATCGGGATGATATAGACCTTGTCCGGCAGGTTCTGGCCGGGCAGGGCCAGGCCTTTGCCGGAGGTGGTGTGTTCGATGTGGTCTTCGCTGGCTTCGGTGTAGTCGTCGGGGTTATCGGGGAATTCTTGCTGGTCGCTCATGGGGCACCTGCGCAATTGGGTATGGGTGTTAGATGGGGCAGGGCGTGAGTGGTTTCAATGGTGGGGGAGTGTTTCTGTTTGTGTTCAGGGTTTTGACAGGGGTCATGCTTTGGACTTGGCGGCCTTGGAGCCGACCAAGCTTGTAGCCCGATAACGCCAGCTCCTCTTCAGGACGGTACTTGTGCCCTTTGATTGGACTGTACCGATATCTATGTAAAGATAGTAAAAAACGCTATCTATGGTTATTTAACGCTAATTTCCGAATGAGGTTCTAAATGGATCCCTACCGTAATCCCTTCGCCCCCGGGGCTGGTTTTCCACCACCGGAGCTCGCTGGCCGAGACCCCATCCTGGAGATGGCTCGTATTTCCTGCGGGCGAGCAGTGAGAGGGAAACCTGCGCGGTCGCTGATGCTTCTGGGCCTTCGTGGCGTTGGCAAGACGGTTTTATTGAACGAAATCGGAAATATTGCGAGACAGCAGGAGATGCTCGTTTCTCAGCTTGAGGCTCCGGAGAAAAACACACTCTCTACTCTGCTTTACCCAGAACTACGGCGCGTGATGCGTTCACTTTCGGGATTTGAAGCGGCTAAGCAGATTGCCAGTCGGGGGATGGGCGCCCTGCGCAACTTTGCCTCGATTTTTAAAATTGACATCGGTGGCGTTGAGGTCGGTGCGGAAGGTGCAGAGCCTGGGCTCGCGGATAGTGGCGATCTGCAGCACGACCTCCCAGACCTGTTCACCGTTATTGGCGAAGGCGCAAAAGCCGCTGGCAAGGGGTGGATTCTGCTCATCGATGAAGTTCAGTACCTCTCCGAAGACGATTTATCCGCACTCATTGTTGCGATGCATCGAATGGCTCAGCGCGGGTTGCCTGTGGTTATGGTTGGAGCGGGACTGCCGCAGGTAGCTAAATTGGCTGGCGAGGCAAAGTCGTATGCGGAGCGGCTGTTCCTGTACCCACCTGTAGGCGCGCTTGATGAAGAAGCGGCAAAACTTGCAGTACGAAAACCCGTCGAGGAGGAGGAGCAAACCATTGAAGATGCTGCTCTCGACGCTATTTTTGCGCGAACCAAGGGTTATCCATTTTTCTTGCAGGAATGGGGATCAACCTCATGGGATGTTGCATCTGGCCCTGCGATCACGCTCGGTGATGTCGAACGCGCCTATCCAGAGACTCTCTCGGGTCTTGATGCAGGCTTCTTCAAGGTTCGGTATGACCGGCTTACCAAGGCCGAGATCCAGTTTGTAATGGCGATGGCTGCTCTTGGTGATGGCCCTTATCCAATGGCAGGTATCGCCAGGGAGATGGCGCGCGATCAGTCATCGCTAGGCCCGGCTAGGGCCAATATCATTTCCAAAGGTATGATCTACAGCACCGACCATGGTTACCTTGATTTCACCGTTCCTCTTTTCGCGGAATACCTTCGCCGTCGTGGCGAATGAAAGCACCCGTAGCGCCTAATTGTTGCTGGCTGTTTAATTCTTTATCAGTGCCGCTTCACGCGGCACTGGTATCCGTTCTGCTTAAACGGGCCGCTGGCCCCGCCGAGTGGTCGCTTAGGGTATTTCACGCTGTTTTATCTATCCCAACGCTTTCAGTCAGTTCTCTCTCTCGGAGAGTGAGGTTAGGGTGGCTGGGCTGGGGTTCTTTCCATAACACCCGTTCAATGAAATCGATCTAAAAACCTGTCAAACCTGACAGTTACATTACTTTCAGGCCACCCACACTATTGCCACTCCACTTAGCGATTGAATGGAGTTGAATATGACTGGCAAGCGCATTGTCTTACCCGGTGTGACGGGAGAATTTACCGCGAAGATTGAGGAGCGTCCCGATCTTGAAGTGAATGATTGCGGTGTTCATTATGATGGCGAGTTTATTCACGTCTACGGCGCACAGGAAGAGAGCGCTCGAAAGTTTAGAAGCCTCTACTTTCTCTTCAAAAATAACGGGGCAACCAAGGCTCCGACTTTTTATCAGCTGATCTATCGATCGCTATCTGAGTTCACTCTGGAAAAGGCTGAAGCAAGGGAAGCGATATCGGTCGATATCAATTTCGATATTGAGAAAGGACTCTACCAAGCGTCTTTCAATGGAATCGTCAAGGGAGTGGGAGTCGGCCCTATGGATATTCTGTGTAGATTTGATTTGGTTAAGGCAGGGAATGCCAAAACCGCGCCTGCTCTCTGATAAAGAGCAAAGCCGTGCGCGGGAGGGTGTGATGCAGTGTCATCGCGTCCACCCTCGTGCGCACGGCACACCGGGCCATCAACCTTTTGCAGGGATCTCAAGGTTATCCAGCACCCGATTCACCGCCAATTCCGCGAGCATGATGATTTGCTGGATCGCCAGGATCGTCCGCCGCTGCGGCAGGTCGATGTAGGCAGCGATGTCGCTGCTCATGAGGCTGGCTTGTGCCAGGGATTCGCAGGCGTGGACCAGCAGGCTTTCGCTGTCCTGGTCTGGCGCGACCTGGAACATGGTGCTGGGTTTGTGGAACCGCAGGGTGAGTGCGTTGGGTTTGAGGTAGTGGTCGAGGGCGCGTTCGGCGGCTTCGTGGAATTTCTTCGAATCGGGGGATTGGTAGGGCGAGGTGTCGTTGGTTTCTGGTGGGTTGGGTGTGTGCTTTTTCATAGTGAAACTCCGAATGATAAGTGGGGCTTTCACTCTCAATCACCGCGACGCGACAGAGGGTGGCAGCTGTACGCGGGTTCGCGGACCGAGCCATTCGGCAATCTCGGCATACCCGAAGGTATCCCGCGCACAGCCACCATCAAACCAGACAAAAAGCGCTGGGCGCTCCAGTTTGGGCTGGCGATTATGCATCAAATCGAATGAACTGCTCGGGCCGCGACGCCCGGTCGCTGAATTTGCAGCGACCCACCGAGCCTATCCACCCCATTTCCGACGCACAACCGACGCGACTTGTCGGAAAACTCCGCGCAATTCCCGGCCTCTGTAGGACGAGCAAAATTCCTACATCCAACGCTGATCAAACTGTGGGAGCTGGCTTGCCAGCGATGGCGATCTGTCACCCGGCCTATTTGCTGCCTGATCCACCGCTATCGCTGGCAAGCCAGCGCCCACAGGTTTCTCCAGAGGATTCAAAATTGGCGTGCACAAAAAAGGCGATGCCCCTCACGGGACATCGCCTTTTGTTCAACTGCCGTTAACGCTTACTCAGACAGTTTGTACGCAATCACATAGTCACCTTGCTTGGTGCCCAGCGAACCGTGGCCGCCAGCAACGACGAGCACGTATTGCTTGCCGTCCTTGCCGGTGTAGGTCATCGGTGTGGTTTGCGCGCCTGCTGGCAGGCGGCCTTCCCACAGTTGTTTGCCGTTTTTCACGTCGTAGGCGCGCAGGTACTGGTCGAGGGTACCGCTCAGGAATGCAACGCCACCGGCAGTGGTGAACGTGCCGCCCAGGCTAGGTACGCCCATGCTCAGTGGAATCGGAACCGGCGAGCTGTCGCGCACGGTGCCGTTTTTGTGCATCCAGATGGTTTTGTTGTTGGTCAGGTCGACCGCGGCAACATAACCCCACGCTGGCGCCTGGCATGGCAGGCCCATTGGCGACAGCAGCGCTTCGAGGATCACACCGTATGGCGCGCCTTTGTTTGGCTGCACGCCTTCGGTTTCGCTGACACGTGGACCTTGCTTGGCGATATCAGCGGCCGGGATCAGTTTCGAACGGAACGCCATGTAGCTCGGGTTCACAAACGCGATCTGGCGAACCGGATCGACCGAGATGCCGCCCCAGTCGAACACGCCGAAGTTGCCTGGATAAACGATCGAACCTTGCAGCGACGGCGGGGTGAACGGGCCGTCATAACGCAGGGATTTGAAGTCGATCCGGCACAGCATCTGGTCGAACGGCGTAACGCCCCACATGTCGCGTTCTTTCAACGGCGGCGGCATGAAGTTCAGGTCGGATTTCGGTTGGGTTGGCGACGTGTGGTCGCCTTCCACCGCGCCTTGCGGTACCGGGATCTCGTTGATCGGCACAATGGCTTTGCCAGTGTTGCGATCCAGCACGTAGATGCTGCCCTGCTTGGTCGACGCCAGCACCGCAGGCTTCACGCCGTCTGCAGTTTTGATGTCCATCACGGTTGGCTGGCCGCCAACGTCCATGTCCCACAGGTCATGGTGGGTGAACTGGAAGTTCCAGCGCACTTTACCGGTGGCGATGTCCAGCGCGGTCAGGCCGGCTGCGTGCAGTTCCGATTCAGGGGTACGCGCGCCACCGAACTGGTCCGGGGTCTGGTTGCCCATCGGCAGGTAGAGCATGCCGAGTTTTTCATCCACCGCGAACATCGACCACATGTTGGGCGAGTTGCGGGTGTAGGTCTTGCCTTCGGCAATCGGCGTGGTGTCGTCCGGGTTGCCGCTGTCCCAGTTCCACACCAGTTTGCCGGTGTGCACGTCGAACGCGCGGATCACGCCGCTAGGCTCGTCGGTGGAAACGTTATCGGTGACGTGCCCGCCAATCACCACCAGATCCTTGGTGACCGCTGGAGGCGAGGTGGAGTAGTAACCACCGGCATTGAAACCGCCGATGTTGGCAGACAGGTCAACCTGGCCCTTGTCGCCGAAGTCTTCGCACATTTTGCCGGTGTCGGCGTTCAGGGCGATCAGACGGGTGTCGGCGGTCGGCAGGAAGATGCGGCGTGGGCAAGCGCTGGCCGGGGCCGGGCTGGCCGAACCGGTCGGGCTCTGCTCGGACGCGTAGACCGCGTCGTCGTGGTAAGTCACGCCACGGCAGGTCATGTGCGCCCAACCTTTGAAGTTGGCCGCGTTCTGCGTGCTCAGCTTCGGATCGAAACGCCAGATTTCCTTGCCCGAATCCGGATCAAGGGCAATCACCTGGCTGTGCGGCGTGCACACATAGAGCATGCCGTTGACTTTCAGCGGGGTGTTTTCGGCAGTGGTTTCACCCGGATCATTCGGCCCAGGGATGTCGCCAGTGCGGTAGGTCCACGCTGGAACCAGTTTGCTCACGTTGGCCGGAGTGATCTGGGCCAGTGGCGAATAACGGTCACCGTGGGCGCTGCGGCCGTAGGAATTCCAGTCACCGTCGGGCATGGCCGGGGCGGTGTTGGTCATGCCTTCGACGCTGTCGCGGTCCAGTTGGCCCTTGATTTCACCCGGGTTGGTGAATTGACTCGCCAGCGCAGTCAGGCCGGCCAGCACCACGGCCACGCTCAAGGCGCCGGTGCCCATCGGGGCAGGGCCGTTGAGCAGCAGCGGACGGCGGAACCATGGCAGCAACATGACCAGGCCCAGCGCGAACAACATGGCCAGACGCGGCACCAGTTGCCACCAGTCCAGACCGACTTCCCACAGCGCCCAAACGGTGCTGGCAAACAGCACGATGGCGTACAGGCCCAACGCCGCGCGACGACGCAGCAGCAACAGAATGCCGGTCAGCGCGATGCCGATACCGGCCAGCAGGTAGTACAGCGAGCCGCCGAGCATGCTCAGCTTGACCCCTCCGGCCAACATGGCCAGACCCATCAGTAGAAGCAGGATGCCGAGCAGGCTCGGTAGCAGACGGCCTCGACTCGAAGCACTTTCGGTGCTCATAGTGTGATTCTCCGTGACGTTTATGTAGTCCCGCGCTGTAGTCACTGTAGATGACGATTTAGCGTGGGCATGGTTCAGATAAAAAACTTGTCTAGCTAGCTAATTTCATAAAGCCCTGTGGGAGCTGGCAAGCCAGCTCCCACAGGTTTTTTCGGTGTTGGTTAGAACGAAGACTGGATCTTGATCCCGCCGATCAGTGCGTCATCAACCTTGTCCACACCGCCCGGATGGCGGATGTATTGCAGGTTCGGGCGTACGGTCAGCCAGTTCGTCACATGCACGCCGTAATACAGTTCGGCGCTGTATTCGGTGTCTTGCGGCGGCAGGAACGATGGGTCGTCGTAGTCATAAACGGCGCGCGCCTGGTTGGTCTTCTCGGCGTTTTTGCGATAGGCCGGGTTGACGTGGACGCGGGCCATGGCGAAGCCGATGTCGTCTTTGGCGCGACTGGCGAGCAGGCCTTTGTAGACGAGGCCGGCTTGCACGTAGTTGTCGATGGCGTTGGTTTTCTTGTCGTGCATCGTGCCGTTGGCGAACACGCTCAGGCCCCGCGAGTTGTCGCTGGCCATGCTGGTGATCTGCTGCTGCACGCCGAGCCACACACCGTGTTTGCTGGAGGCGCTGCGGTAGGCTTCGCCGCTGAGGGCGGCGGGTTGGCCGTTGCTGTCTTTATAGACATCGCTGGCCTTGGCGTTGCTGTAGTAATAACCGGCACGGTACTCGCCCGGCAGGCCGTTGAATTTCGGTGTCCACACCAGTTCAACCGGCAGGATCGCGCCTTGGGTGCCGCTGCCGCTCAACTTGAAGCCGTTGCCGCGATCGAGGTTTGACGGGTTTTGCTCGTAAGCGCCGACTTGTGCGTACAGCTCGGGCGTCAGGTGATATTTGACGCGCATCGCCCACTGGCTGACGGGCCAGTTGTACCAGATGCCGCCCACCCAGTTGCCGACCTGCGAGCCGCAGAACGCCAGGTTCTGGAAGTCGCACGGGAAGCTGTTGAAGTCTTCGCCTTCACCGAAACGGCCGACCTTGATGTCGAGTTTCTGATCGAAGAATTTCTGCTGGTACCACATCTGCGTCAAACGCGTGGTCTGGCCACGGCCCCAGACTTCCTGGGCCGACGTGAAGCCACCGACGCGCGGATCGTTGATCCGGTCGTTGCTGATGTTGTTGCCGCTGCGCTTGGTGATGGTCAGTTGAAACTCGGCATCGTTCCAGCCAAGGATCTTTTGCAGGTCCAGGTGCGTGCCGAGGCCGAACTGGTCGCTGTAGCGCGCCGTGCGATCGTGGTCGTAACCGCCGTGCAGGTTGCTGCCCATTTCGCCGGTGTAATCGAGCTTGAAGTCGTAGCCTTTTTCCGAGAGTTCTGTACGCGTGCCGTTCCAGTCACCGAGCATGTACGGCGATTCACTGTCGAACGCGGGAGCGGCTTGGGCGCAGGTGGCGAGGCCGAGGGCGGTGCAGCCGCCAATCAGGCGCAGGGTTGAGATAGCGCTATCTCGAAACAACGGAAAATCGGGCATAAAAAAGGGTCTTTCTGGGTCTTTTTCTGGGGATAAGCTGGCCGCTACGATTTGTCGCAGGCAGTGAAGCGATTCAGCGGAAGGGCGGCAGGATAATGATCTGTAACAAAAAGACAAAGTGCTTTTGTCGACATGCAGCGTTTCGTATTTGGTAACAGTGCGGCAAACGGGCGCATTGTCGGGCGTCTGCGAGGCTGCGATCTTCGCGGGTTGACCTACATTTGAAGGAAGCACTTCCACCCGGTCAGCCCCTCGGCTAAGGTGCGCGGCTTCTGCATTTTCACTTCGCCCAAAGGCCAGGCATGAACGAACAAACCCCCGATCCGCTGCACGGCGTAACCCTCGAACAGATCCTCAACGCGCTGGTGGCCCACTACGAATGGTCGGGGCTGGCCGAGCGTATCGACATTCGGTGCTTCAAGAGCGATCCGAGCATCAAGTCGAGCCTGACGTTTTTGCGTAAAACCCCGTGGGCGCGGGAGAAAGTCGAGCGTCTGTACGTGAAGTTGATGCGCACCAAGCGACCACTCTGAGATGGACGCCGTGTGGCGCCATCGCTTGATCACCCTCGCAGCCACCCTTGGCTGGGCGGGGTTGGGCATTCAGCTGTACCTGATTTTTATCGCGCGTTTGAGCGTCGATGCCAGTCTGCTGGGCGGATTGGTGAGTTTCTTCAGCTATTTCACGGTGTTGACCAATACCTTGGTGGCCACCGTGCTGACCTGCGCCGTGACCCCGCGCGAATCCGCTGCAAGGCGCTGGTTTCTGCAACCCTGGGTCAGTAGCGGTGTGACAGTGAGCATCGTTGTGGTCGGCCTCGCCTACAGTGTTTTGCTGCGGCATTTATGGCATCCCGAGGGTTGGCAATTCATCGCCGACGAATTGCTCCACGACGTGATGCCGCTGGTGTTTCTGGGCTATTGGTGGTTTTGCGTGCCGAAAGGCACGTTGCGCCTGTGGCATCTGCCGGTGTGGCTGGTTTATCCGCTGGTGTATTTCGCTTACGCATTGCTGCGCGGGGGTTTGCTGGGGGCGTATGCGTATCCGTTCATTGATGTGGCGGTGTTGGGTTATCCACAGGTGTTCATCAATGCCGGGGGAATATTGGCGGGGTTTGTGGGGATTGGCCTGGCGATGATCGGCCTTGACCATTGGCGCTCCCGCACCTAGTTAAAGTATCTGTAGGAGCTGCCGCAGGCTGCGATCTGTTGACTGTGGCTTGATACGACAAGATCAAAAGATCGCAGCCTGGGGCAGCTCCTACAGCGGGTATCACTCTTCTTCAGAGCCTTCGGCGCGCCAGTAGCCGACGGCTTTCACCAGTTTCTCGTCGAGCCCGTGCTCATCGAGCAGCACGCGGCGGATCTGCCGCGAGACTTTGGTCTCCGTCGCTACCCACGCATAGAGATTGCCCTTGGGCACCTGCAGTTGCTTGACGGTGGTCAGCAGGTTATCCGTGCCGCCATCGCGCAGTACCCAGATCACATTGACCTGCGCGGCGCTTTCCAGCAGTTGTTGCTCGGCACCGTTTGCCACTTCGATCACCACCAGCGCCTTGCGATTGGCAGCCAGGCCTTCAAGGCGACGGGCGATGGCGGGCAGGGCGGTTTCGTCGCCGATCAGCAGGTAGCTGTCGAATATATCCGGCACGATCATCGACCCGCGCGGCCCGCCGATGTGCAGGAATTGGCCAGGCGTGGCCTGTTCGGCCCAGGTCGAGGCAGGGCCGTCGCCGTGCAGGACGAAATCGATGTCCAGCTCCAGTGTCTCGAGGTCATAGCGACGCGGGGTGTAATCACGCATCTCGGGCATCGGGCCTTCGTTCTTGCCGCCGAGCACCATTGTCTCCAGTGCGGCGGTTTGTTCGGCGTTCTGCGGGAACAGCAGTTTGACGTGATCGTCAGTGCCCAGACTGATAAACCCGGCCAATTCGGGCCCACCCAGGGTGATGCGGCGCATGCGCGGGGTCAGGTCGACCACACGCAGCACTTGCAGGCGACGGCGTTTGATTTCATGCATCACGCGGTGAATGGTTTGGGTATCGACTGTGGTCATTCGGCTTTCTCCGGGGCTGTGGTCACGGCGGGGCCGTCGACAATGGCTTTGGCGGTGTTGTTGAGCAGATCCCGTACGCGCAGGATTTCTTCCGGGCTCCAGCGCCCGTGGTGCAACTGCAAAGCGTGGCGCAAGTTGTGCACCGCTTCATGGATTTCCGGCGGCCGGTCATGGCCGCGCAGCGAGCGCTTGCTGACGTCGATGCGCATGCGCACACCATCGAGGGCCACTGTTTGCTCGCTCAGGGACAGGCGTCCGGCGTCAGTCACGCGGTAGCGTTTCTTGCCACCCTCGGCGTCGCCGCTGATCAATTCGCTTTCTTCCAGAAAGGTCAGGGTCGGGTAGATCACGCCGGGGCTCGGGCTGTAGGCGCCGTCGAACATGCCTTCGATCTGGCGGATCAGGTCATACCCGTGGCAGGGTTGTTCGGCAACTAGTGCCAGCAGCAGCAATTTCAGGTCGCCCGGGGCAAACACTCGCGGGCCGCGCCCGCCGCGCTCACGGCCGGGGCGCTTCTCGAAGCCGTCGCGGCCGTCGCCGTGCTCGCGGTGGGGGGAATGATGGTCTCTCATTTCTGTCTTCTCTCGTCGTGTTTAGATACAACTTAAGATATATCTTATGGCCGATGCAAGACATTCGGATCAATGGTCGCGGCGGCGCTGCAACGAAAATGACCGCCCTCGCTGATGCGGGATGAATGTTGGTTTTTTCTAGAGTAATTGTGCTAATTACAACAGTGTGAAGTCGAATATTAGTTTCGTTATTAGCGCGTGGGCCAGTAATAACAAGCGTTTTGGATAGTTTTGAATCTGTATGTTTTTTTGCTAAAAACTGTATGTAGTATAGTTCTGAGAGTCACTGTTCTCTTAATTGCTAAAAGCAGTTTTTTTCCTCTTTTACATGGGTATCAGTAACTACGGGTAGTGGTGAAATTTCCTACTTACTTTGTGGTTGAATTACTTGATCATGCCTCCGCGTTGAAAGTTAAGTCGGCAACCGACAAAAGTTTCCACGCGCCAATCCTTATCAAAAGCAGGTACTGATCATGTTCAAGAAGTTTGCAATCTCCGCCCCGATGGCCATCCTGGCACTGAGTTCTTCCGTGGCGTTTGCCGCAGACCCGATTAGCCAGACGATCAACATCAAGGCCTTCGTGCCTACTTCCCTGTTCAATGTCGCCCCGCAGACGCCTGGCTTCGGTGTTGATGAAACCATGACCCAACTGGGCAGCGGCGAACTGAGCACCATCAGTGAAATTTTCAACATGAAGCATACCGATAACAAGGGCGCGATCAATGCCGTGCTCGACGGCACCGCTGCGTTGTACAACGGCCGCGACAGCATCCCGTTGAGCGTCAAGATCGGTGGCGTGGAAGTGACCAGCGTCTCCACCGAAATCGTGAACGAAACCGACTCTGTACCTGGCGTGCAGCGGGAAATGATCATCAAGGCAGCCTCGCCAGCGGCTACTCAATCGGGTAACTACTCGGGTAGCTTCGCTGTGGTATTCGAGCCTGTTTTGAAACCGTGAAACAACTTTTTGAATAACGCAATGCTTATTCAATAGTCTTGGCCCACTGGTCATCTTTCGATGATCAGTGGATGCCCTGCTCATCAAGTAATTTGAGTATTAAAGATCATGTTCCCGATGACGCCCATCGCGGCAGCGCTCGCACTTTTTTTAAGTGCCAGTGCCTTGGCCGCGCCCACTAATAACGCTAACACGCCGCGCAGTCTGCTCGCTCAGGCCAAAGGCTTGCCGGCCGAATTCGAAGAACATTTCTTCGATGTGCCATTAGCCGTTCGGGTTGAGCGTGATCAACAATTTCTCGGTGAGGCGATGGTCGTGTTAAGCAAGGATGATCGCGTCACTCTGCTGGAGTTTACCGACACCGGCGACAGCCAGATCCCGGCCAGTGAACGGGATGTATTGGGCAGTTTTTTGAAGCAGGGGGTAAGCCTGGGCGCCTGTCAGGGCAGTTGCCCTGAACAAGTACTGGCGGTGCATTACAACCTGCAGAATTCGCTGGTATCGATCGCGACCGAAAATGCTGAGCGTGGCAGTGACGCTCTACGCTATTACGCTCTCCCCGAAAAGGGCAGCACCGGGTTGATCCTGCGTAATCAACTGAACCTCAACGGCGGTCAGGAGCAAGACCTCGGTGGTCGCTATGGCCTTGAGGCGAGCAGCAGCCTCGGCAACTGGACGCAGCGCGTCAACCTGCAAGTGGCGCGCCTGGGCGGACCTGACGACAAGCTCTATCACGCAGTGCACGAGCTGTACGGCCAGCGTGAATTGCAGGGCAATTTTCTGCGCCTGGGCTATTTCACCCCCAGCTCCGAGGGGCTGACGCGGCAGTTGCGTTCATTTGGCGCCAGCCCCGATACGGCGGCGGGTGTGATGTTTGGCAGCTCCGACAGTCTGGCGATCAACAATCCTACGCCCAGCGTCTATCCGATTTACGTCACGGCCAACCGCCAGGCATCGGTGGAAATTTATCGCAATGGTCTGCTGGTCAACACACAAGCGATCAGTGCCGGCCTGCAAACCCTCGACACCCGGCCGCTGCCCGGGGGTATCTACGAAGTCGAAGTGCGGCTGATCGAAGACGGTCAGATCACCTCAACCACGCAGGAGCTGGTGTACAAACCCAGCAACTGGCGCAATCACGAAGAGCGCTGGCGCTACAGCCTGTTCGCCGGCCAGGAAAGCAAATTGTTGAGCAATTGGGACGTGCAGTCTCGTGGCGACATGACGGCCGGTGCAGCGCTCAATTATCTGCTGCACCCGCGGGTGATCCTCGGTCTCTCGGCGCGGCAACTGCAGGGCAAGCAGCAGGTGGCTTCGTCGGTCGACTGGACGTTGGCCAATAACACCAGCCTGTACGCCAACGTGTATCAGACCGAAGACCACGGCACCGGGATGGATTTGCAAGGCATCTACAATTACGGGTCGGGCAACCTGTTCGCCACGCACAACCGCAGCTGGCTGGACACCACCAATATTTATGAGACCTTGCCGGACGGTACACGGGTCCGCCAACGCAACGTGTATATCGGCCAGACCGCCAACACGTCGCTGGCGATCAACCATCGACTCAACAGCAAGCAATCGCTCAATGGCCGGATTTCCCATAGCGAGGGCAATGTCGAGGGCGTCGGTATCGATCTGGGCTGGACGCAACGAAGCCTGTTGCTCGGCAGCGATGCCAGTTGGCGTTTCTCGGTGTTCGATCGCCCCGCCAGTTTCAGCAGCGGGCAGGCGCGCAATCGCGGCGTCGATTTGAGCGTCAGCCTGGCCCTCGGCGCCCAGGGCGAACAGTGGTCGGGCAGCATCGGCACGCGCACGGCTCGCGAGGGTGGCCGCGACAACAATGCGTCACTGACCTACAACAAAACTCTGGAAAATCACGTGCTGCAAAACGTCTCGGTGACGGCGCTCGCTGACACCTATGGCGTCGGCGTGTCAGGCCTCGGCAGTTTCCGCACCGATGCTTTCAATGGCGATGCGTTTATTCAGCGCTCTTCCTATAACGGCAATTACACCGGCGGTCTCAACCTCGACAGCACCGTGGCCGTGGGCGCAGACAAGATCGTCATGACCAGCCAGCACGCCAGTGGCGGTGCCGGGATGATCATCGACGTCGAAACCGATCTCGACGACATCGCCCTGCGCGCCGACGACCTCAGTGGCGGCAGCACAACCCTGCGTCCGGGGCGCAATTACGTCTCGCTGACCGCCTATAAAAACAGCTCGGTGAGCTTCGACTTTGAAGGCAACCACGTACCGTCCGCCAGCATTCAACCGCAGCGCGCCCGCTATCACATGAACAAGGGCGGGGTGGGGTATCGCAAGCTCACCGTGAGCAGAACCCTGACAGTGCTCGGACGCTTGCTCGATCCGCAAGGCAAACCGCTCAAGGGCCACCACATCATCAACCACGCCAGTCGCGGTGTCAGCGAGGTAGACGGCTTCTTCTCGATGGAAATGAACGCCGGTTCACCGACCCTCGAAGTGCGCTCCGGTGAACAGTTGCTGTGCCAGTTCCGTCTCGACACGGCCAATGCGCGCAGTGAAAACGATGTGCTGATGATCGGCGATCTGCGGTGCACACCGGATACGTTGGCAGACACCACGCCACCTCTGCGAACGGCAGGTTGAGCAATGGCTGCACAGACGTTTGCTCCCCGCAGAGGGAAAGAACTGCACCGCCAACGTCACCGTGAGCTGGGACTGGCAAACCTGATAACCCCCGTGCGTGTTTCGTCCACCGTTCCACATCCAGAGGCTTAGACCATGAATTATCGACTGGCACTGCTACTCGCAGGCTGGCTACCGCTTATCTCCCACGCCGGGCCCGCGATCAATGTTGGCGTGGTCTACGACTACCTCGACGGTGATAAGAGCACCTACCTGAAGCGGGTTTTCAACAGCGGCGACGCCACGGCGTTCGTCAAGATCAACATCCTCGAAATTGTTTACGACGCCGACGGCACCGCGCGGGAAATTCCGCTGGTCAACCAGACCGAAGCCAATGCCCGTGATGGCTTGATGGCCAGCCCCGCGCGACTGATCGTCCCCGCCAATGGCATGCAGGGCAGTCGTCTGGTGTTCATGGGCGAACGGGAACAGGAACGTTATTTCCGCGTGCGATTCGTTCCGGTCGTGCCGGAAAAAGAAGATGAATTTGCGGTGGCCGAAGAGGAGCGCGATGAATATAAAAAAGGCCTGTCGGCAGGCGTCAACGTGTTGGCCGGGTACGGCACGGTGTTCTTCGTGCGGCCCAGGGAAACTCGGTTCAACAGCGTGATCAGCAACGAAGCGACCCGCTATGAAGTGCGCAACAGTGGCAACAGTACGGTGGTGGTCGACGAGTTCAGAAACTGTTCGGCCAACGATGAACGCGACTGCCAACCGACCACGAAACATCACGTATTGCCTGGCCGCTCCTTCAAGTTCGATAAACAAAGCGGCCGTGAATACAACTTCATGTTGATCGAGGGCAAGTCGAGCAAACCGATCGAGGTCAAGGGTTGATGCCCGGACGTAAAAGGTGATGAAGATGTCAAACCCCACACGCGCCGCCCTGTCACTGGCGCTGATGTTACCCGTGAGCGGCATTGTGAATGCGATCACCGAACGTGAAACGTTTGAAGTCTCGGTGAGTATCCCCAGCGCGGAGTTTTATGTAATCCCCTCCGACCCCGACTGGATTCATCAGGAGCAGGCGCTGCCGTTCAATCCGGTATCGGGGAGGTTCACCCCGCTGCGCAAGAACTTCGATGTGAAAAACGTCAATGGCGGCATTACGGCCCGTATGAGTACCGAGCCCTACCTGAGCAATGGCAGGGACACGGACAACATCCCGTTGACCGTCACGTTCAACCGCAAACGCCTGAGCCTTGTTGCCGAGCCTGTCATCACTGCACTGGATGGCCAGGCAGGCCAGCGGGTGGGCCTGGAAATAGCCGCGGCGTTACCGGTGGACGCTTATCGGCCAGGCAATTACTACGGCAGCGTGCACATGATTTTTGAAGCGCTGGCGCCTTGAACGTTCATCCGGGAGGACATCACTGCGCTGGCCGGCATCCGGGCCGTTGGTTGGGTAATTGTCAGCTGTGCGGGCGTCGTTCGGCTCTGGTCTCGTCACAAGGATTGTCAAAATGAAAAGCAGTCACCGATTCAACAATGCGTTAAAGCGTCTGGTAGCGGGCATCACGCTGTCTGCGTCACTGAGCCTGCCGGCGCAGGCGCTTACGCAAAATATCGACGCGTCGTTTCGACCCGATGCGGCAAACCCGCAGATGAACAAGTTTCGCAACGACACACCCATATCCGGGGTCTGTGCGTGGCATATTCCGGCGCAATGCAAGGCGCTTAACATCTTCTCGATTCGGGATACGGCCTTTCGCGCTGAATCGATCGGGCCCATTCTGCCCGGCGCCGATCTGAGAAAGGCTGCGATGTTCAAGGTTCCGTCTCAATGGCGGCCGTTAGCTGTTACCCACGAAATAACCGGCGAGGTGGAAACCGTCGAGGTGCGTATTGCCGGCATCGGCCACCGGTGGGATTTGCCCCGTCCGCCGGGGGTTTCTGCGTGGACCTTGCCAGGACCTCCAGAAATTCCCTGGAATCGGCGGTGGCTTGACGGCGTTGCTCCTTGTGTAGGGACCAAGTACATCGCCGCGGGCAGTTCTATGGTGCTGTTCTTCTGGCTCGTCCCTGAAAATGCCGGCGCGTGCGGGATGGCACCTGGCACTGAAATCCCCAGGTTCTGGTATACCCACCTTGAATACGCCTACGAGCTCAGGACGCCCAATCCGTTAACCATGTCCACCGGCAACTACACCGGCTCTATCACCTATACCATGGGCCCGGGACAAGATTTCGACTTCGGTGATGTCGTGATTCCTGCCGACAACCTCTACACCTTCAACTTCAATTTGTCGGTGCAACACACCCTCAAGGTTGAAGTCCCGCCCGGTGGGCAGCGGGTCGAGTTGCTGCCCCAGGGTGGCTGGCAAGCCTGGTTGAATCAGGGGCGCAAACCCACGCGATTGTTCCGCGACCAGACCTTTAACCTGTCGGCTTCTTCGCGCTTCAAGATGAACCTGGAATGCCAGTACGCCAGCGGGAACAACTGCGCACTCTGGGAGCCAAATGCCGGCCATGCTGTGCCGCTCGAAGTCAGCGTCACGTTGCCCAGCGGATTGACCGACGCGTCGAACCAGCCGGTAAATCGTCGCCCATTGCGTCGCGATGGTGTCGGTACGCAGCTGTTTCAGCCTGGTATTTACGTCGACCGCAAACCGGGCACGTTGCATTTCGAAGTGCCGCGTGACGACGTTGAAGAGATGATCAAGGAGGGGACCGCCCGCCACTACTCAGGCAACGTCACCGTGATTTGGGATTCACAGGTCTGAGCCTTGTCCCGACATCGCAGGTTGCAGTCGGGCGAGACGCGGGTATGACGACCATCGTCGCCATACCCCGAAGAGCGGCTGTGGATGCGGTTTCAGATCCCAGCGTTGGCCATCGCTGTGCGGGTCAATCGTCTGCCCAGCGCCTGTTCTTCATTGCCGATGTCGGTGTACAGCCGTTCGTACACCGCTTCGGTCATGGCTTCACCGGTGAGCACCGTTGAGTCGGGCACCGATAGCTGTCGGGCAAGGTTTCGCAATGCCTCCCTCAGCGCTGTTTTTTGCGCTTCGGGCAAATCTTTGCCATCGGCCCAGGCTTGTTGCGCTGAACGCAATGCGTCCAGTTGCTCGGCTTTGCCTTCGTAGATCCGCGCGTTGTTTGCAAATTGGCCCGGGTAAGTGTCGCGCAAGTACTCCATCCAGAAAATCTGCTCGAGCATGTTGTTGACCAGACCGTCGCCCTCTTCCAGCGCAATAACCGTGTCATACGCTTGATCGATGGCCTTCTGATCGACGCCGGCGACCTGTGACCAGCGCCTGCCTTGAGACTGCCAAGGCAGCTCCAGGCGCTCGGCCAGTCCGGTTTCATAGGCTAAATGCACCTCCACTTCATCCGGTCGGCCTGCGCGGGTGGCCATGTCGGCACGGGCGACTTCGTTGACTTGCTCAAGACGCGCCGCGCCTTTTGCCAGTATCACCAGTTTGCCTTCCAGTTCTGCCTGGGACGTCGAATACGAATACGCCTCTGAGGCCAGTACCTTGATGCCCATGTTGTTGAACATCTGCGCGCCGGCATTGGCGCAGGTCGTCGGCGCCGTAGATTCAGTGAACAGTTCGTTGCGTATTTTGGGATCGAGATAAGCGGCGTCGATCATGCGCCAGACGCGATCGGTGAGTTGCTTGCGAGCGTCACCACCGTTTCGATAGTCGGCAGAATCCAGCTGTTTTTCGATGACCTGAAAGAACCCCAGGGAACCGGGTTCTGTCGCCAGGTCGTGCCAGGCTTCGCGCCTGAACGTTCCGCGCCCGGACTCGCTCGTGCCCCAGAATGTCATGCCAGACAGACGCCAGAGCGCCAGATCCTGCTCGGCCAGATTGCTGTAGTAGTGCTGGGGGTCGATGCCGACCGATTTTCTATACTCGTAATAAGCCAGGCGATTGGCTTCAGACAGATCCTCGCCATCAAGGCGTGTACGGGCAATGAGCAGCGCGTGATCGGAACCTGCGGTCACCTCCGGGATTCGCCTGATGGGGTTTCCCTGCATGTCCAGAAAGAAACCTCTGGGCCGGCGTTTTTTGAAAATCCCCTCCGGCCAGCCATCGATGCCGGTGTTGTTCAGGCTCAATACCTTCAAGCGTGGCATGCGCTCGACATTTACCGCGCGACCCAACGGATTACCGTCGAGCCGCAAGCTTTCCAGGCGCGTCAGGTTGCGCAGACGCTCGACGTCGGCGGCGGTCAGTTCAATCAGGTTGTCACTCAGGCGCAGCGTCTCGAGCATATGCATATCGCCAATCCCTTCGGGCAATCGAGTCAACTGACAGTGTCTGGCACTCAGATGGCGCAACTGTCGAAAGTCTTTGAGCAGGCCTTTGGTGCCGACGTTGAAGCGACAGTTATCAATATTCAGCGCGGTGATCTGTTCAAGGTACTTGCCCAGGTCCGGCAGCTTTTTCCACCACCGTACAAGATCGCTCGGTAACAAGTCCGTCGACAGGTCCAGCGTATATCCCTCGTCCAGGTGGGCGCTGCGTTTGTCGAGGAACTTTGCTTTGCGTTTAAAACATTCGATCAGTTGGTCTGCGATGTGTTGGCCGCCACCGCCGACGAAGTTGCGTGGGTCTGATATCGGGTAATCCGGTTGGTCCCATTGCCACCTGCGAAGGCGCACACGCAGGTCGTCGAGCTCTGTTTCCAAGTGCATGAGTGTGGCAATCGGATCGTCCCGGGTACTCAGCGACTGGACAAACTGCCTGACTTCTCGTTGATTGAAATGGGGATACAAATCCTCTACTCGCGAGGTGAGGTTAGCGCCATGTCTGGACTGCTTGGGCCCCCGAAGCAACAGTAAATCCTCTCGTGGGCATTCAGGCACACGGCCTCGATCATCAAGGACGATCCGGCGTTCGGCCGGCGTTGTGGTCTGCGTGATGACCCACTGTTTGAATCGGTTCCCTTCGCTGCGGCGCAACCCCAGCGTTTTCAATTGCTCGTCAGGCAGCGCCTGCAAAACGCTTTGATACAGATCAGTGGGCGCATACAACCTTGTGCCTTGGGCGTCGTGAACTTCATAACGGCCGTTGCTGCCCTTGACCAGAATTCGTACGGTGGCGGCATCCTCCGGGCCCACCTGGCAAGCCAGTTCGCCATCGAAACCTGCGTTACGCAGCTCGATGCGCACACCTTCTAGTGCATTGCTGTAAAGGCGCAGCGCGTTAAGCGTCAAGCGTTCGGTATCGACGCTGGTCAGCGATCTTCTATAAAAACCTTCATGCGCCCGTGCGGTTCGCGTTTCCAGTTGCAGCTCGCGGGCGATGCGTTTGAGGCGCAGGGGAAGGCGACTTTCGGCGAGCATGATCGCCCGTTCGGCGTGGGTGGCGGTGGCCAGGAGATTGTCGATGCCTTGGGCCGGAATGTCGGGAAACGCAGCGCGGATCAGTGGCGCCAGGCTTTCATTCTCGAATACTTCACGGCTGGCGTAATCTTCGTTGAACAATTTGCCGCGGCCGTTCTCAGTGACGGCGACGATGCGTTTGCGCAAAGCGCGAACACGCGCGTCCAGCGATGCCGGAAGGACATCTGCCGGGACATCGAGAATGATCGCCGTACCGTTTTCATCGAGTGTCTGCATCACGATCTTCAACAGTTCGCCATTGAACAATTGCCGGTCCTGGAGTTGAACAATCAGCTTTTGACCTGCCGAAGCCTCTTTGCCTGTGTGTTCCCAGATCGTTTTGTACTTGACGTCAATAATCCTCATGGAGGCTTTTTCGGGCCACATGCCATGAGCGGTGAGTATCTGAAGTTGCGTGACGGGGTCGGCTTTTCCATAGACCAGCGGGTCGTCGCTGCTCAGGGAGTCGATGAACGAACGGATGTCCGAATCAATATCAAGGCGCTCTATCGTGTCGGTCAGCAGAGTGGGAGGGCGCAGGTTCTCGACATACATGCCGCGCAATTCAGAGGGGTCGGTGCCGCTGATCCTGCGCGCGGTTTCGAGCTGGGCATCGCTCAGATCCGCCACGGCAGGGCCAATGCGACGCAATAAAGTGGCGTCGTCCCAGGTTCGCGGTTGCTCGCCTTCGAGCACGTAGGCACCGGCGCCGTTGAGCGTGACGTGCGGTTGATAGGCTTCCGTGCGCTCAGGGTGTCTCAAACGAGTCGTGCCGCTTGGTGTATCGCGCGTGAGTTCGTAGTGTTTGTCCTGCGCACGCAGAATTTCCTTGCCGTCGTAGGCGTGCACGCCTGTTGCGTCGGGTTTGGCGTCCTTCGGCAGATCGATTGTTCGCTGTTCATAGGGGGCGTGGTCCGGGTGCCAGAGGGTGTCACGACCATCGGGCAGCTGCACGGGCTTCATGCCCTCGATCAGTGGCGATAGCTTGAACTTGAACGCGCCCGCAATCTCGGCCCCGGCTGCAAATGCCGCCAGTTGAATGACATCCGTCACCACGCTGACGACGTGCTCGGCCGCCTCAAGGCCCAGGCCTTCGGCAAGATCGACAATGCCTTCGATCACGTCATAGGTCAGTTGATAAACCGTGTAAGCCATCATCAATTCGCCCAGGCCCGGTACGAAGGGTGTTGCTATCAGCAAGGCTACGTTGAAAATGTCCGAGACGATTTTCTTGAAATTGTCCCACCAGGCCCAGCGTGTCCTGGTGTCCGTGTCGGCGGTGGACACGGCGATTTCCTTGGCGTCGTTGAGAATCTTGTTGAGTTTTTGCTGATAGGCATGTGTCCAGTAATCGTGGGGCAGTGGCAGGTGTTCGAACTTCAGGTGCGCATCGCGCGCGTTTTCTGTACGCCATACCGGACGCGAATCCGCCGGATCAACCTTTTCGTGCCAGACCACGTGGCTGAGGCGCTGCTCGATGTCGGCGAAGAAGTGCCCACGCTGTTGATGATCTACGAACTGGCTGAAGAACTGGCGGTAACTGAGTTGCGAGGCAGCGCCGGTTTTGTTTTCGCGCAGTTGCCGAGTCAGCTCAGTCATGAAGGCATCGGGTGATGTGTATTGCTTCAGCGGATGCTCCGGATCATGGGGGACGTAGGCAATAAGCTGGTGAATGCCTCGGCTGTCTCTCACGGCAGGAATCAGCAGCAGAACGCCGGTCAGGCGTGTCTCCATTATGGAAAGATCACGGCACTGCATGCGCTGGCCATTGAGCAGCGGCAGAGGGGCGCCATTGGCCAGCGCGTTGATCAGCTTGTAGGCGTCGGGCTGGATGTCGCCGGTGGTCAATGCCAATTCGGCCGCTGCGCTTAATGCGTCCTTCAGACTTTGCGTCACGTTGTGCTTCATGACGGCGACGGCCACCGGTTCGCTGGGCAGCAGGTAGCTTTGCAGGTGTTGGTTGTACCGTTTGCCGATGTCCAGTTCCCTGCACAGCGTCTGGAACTGGCTGATGGTCATCTTTGCCTTGATCGGCAATATATCGAAGTGCCCGCGCTCGTCGGGTTGGCTGATGTATTGCGAGTCGGCAAGCACCGTTTCGTTGGCGGCGAAGTTGTGCAACGCGGCGTCCAGCAGGGACACGGTTCGAGTCGTGACACCGCCCAGGGTATCGATCGTGTACCAAGGTCCTTCCTTGGGAATGTACAGGTGCAGGCAGGTTGTCTTGACGTCATGGGTGACGGCGTATTGTTCCTTGAGCTTCGCCTGGAGCAGAGGCGCCGCGAATGTCCGTACGTCCTGGAGTTTTTCGAACAGCCGGTCGACTTTGTTCTGAGAGCCCCAGGCCTTCAGGTTGGCGGTTTTCAATTGGGCGTGTCGGGCAGCAGGCGCGGTGTTGTACCAGGGCTCGATCTTGAGTGCGGTGCTCGCCAGTGCCTTGCCGCGGACGAGGCTCGCGGTTTTGACGTTTTCGGGCAGGGTAGAGCGTATGAAATCGTAGTGCCGACCTTTGTCTGGGTCAGGCCTGGAAGTATCAGACATGGCAATCATCCTTGATTGTTTGAGGATGACCAGCCTATCTGTTGGAGGGCAAAACAATAGTCTAAAAGTTGCCGCCCCAGCGGCGCTTTTACCCGTTTATCCGAGGAGTATTTGAATCTGAAAAATAACCGACTACCACCTGCCGGGGCGCCAATCAGTGTTGCTCCAGGCGTGCAACGCTTGAACCTTCAACCGGGCGGCACTGCGAGTCGCCACCCGGTTGCAGATACGCCGTGAGAATCGGCGCCATGCCCTTGAGCACTTGCGTCGGCAAGGCCGAGGTGAATTTGAAGTTCTCCGCCGAACGCCCCGGAACGAAAGCGGTGAGGGTGCCGAAATGGTGATCGCCAATGTAAAACACAAAGGTGGCGGTGCGGTTGATCGACTTCGAACTGAGGATGCGTCCGCCCGAACCGATGGCTTCGATGCGGTTGTCACCGGTACCGGTCTTGCCACCCATGGCCAGTGGGGTGCCATCCGCGAGTTTGAAACTGCCGGAAACACGTTTGGCTGTACCGGCGTCTACCACTTGCGAAAGCGCTTCGCGCATGGCGTTGGCGACTTCGGACGGCATGACTCGTTTGCCGACGTGCGGGTCGTTGACCAGTCGGGTTTCGTAAGGGGTGTCGGCGGCAAAATGCAGGCTGTCGATACGCAGGGTCGGCATGCGCACGCCGTCATTGAGGATGGTACCGATCAGTTCGGCCAGCGCTGCCGGACGGTCGCCGGAGCTGCCGATGGCGGTGGCCAGCGACGGCACCAGGTGATCGAACGGGTAGCCGACTTGCTTCCAGCGTTGATGAATCTCAAGAAACGCCTCGATCTCGAGCATGGTGCGGATGCGAGTGTCGCGCGCGCCCTTGTGTTTGCTTTTGAATAGCCAGCTGTAGACTTCCTGACGTTCAAATCGACTGGCTGTGACGATCTGGGTGAAGGTCGCGTCCGGGTGATTCAGCAGATAGCCGATCAGCCACAGATCGAGCGGGTGGACCTTGGCGATGAAGCCTTGATCGGGCAAATCGTAGCTGCCCGGGCCGTAGGCGTCGTAGAGGCGGATGAGGCGGTCGTCGGTCAGTTTCTTGTCGAGCTTGGCGCCTTTGAGGTGTGAACGCACGAACGTGTTGAAGTCTTCCTGACTGGCGTTCGGCAACAGATAACGGTGCACGGCGGCCATGCGGATCGGGGTCGGGCGCATGCCGTCCAGGAACGTGTCGAGCCGCGCCTGGGTGTCTTTGTTTCGGTACTTCTTCCAGAACTTGAGCAGGAACGAGGTGCCTTCGCGATCGGCAAAATTCGCCAGGTATTCCTGGCGCCGTGGGTCCCGATCATCCTTGAGCAACTCGGCGCTGCTATTGGGGCCGGAGTAAGTGGTGTAGCGCACGATATCGCGCATCAGCCGAATGAACGGCAGGTTGATCGACTCGCGCAGGGAATCGCGCAGGGTCGGCAGGCGCCCGTTGTCTTCCTTGCGAAAATTATTGAACGTGTGCAACCCGCCGCCGGTGAAAAACGCTTCACCGGGACTGGCCGAATATTTGCGATCCAGTGCAGCGCTGAGCATCTTCGACAGATCGTGATCCTTGTTCTGGATCAGGTAATCGACTACCCAGCGGCTCAGGCGATCCTGCTCCGGCACTTCGACCTTTTTCAGTTCCGGCACGCCCATGGCGCCGTACTTGTCGTGCAACTCGGCGATGATTTGCAGGTAGGTGGTGAGCACGCGCATTTTCGCCGTCGAGCCCAGTTCGAGTTTGCTGCCTTCGTTGATGTCGAACGGCTGGTCGGTGCTGTCGGTCTGCACCCGTACGCGCGAACCGTCCGGAGTCAGCTCGAACAGGGTGAAGCTGTAGCGCACCTGAGTGGTGCTGGTCGGCGTCAGCAAGCGCTCTCCCAGCAAACCGATTTCTGCGGCGTAGGCCGGGTCGGCGAGTTTCTTCAGGTAGGCGGTGGCCTGGGTTTGCAGCTCGCCTTGCAAGGTGCTGGTGGCCGACAGGTCGAGGCGGTCGAGGTCGTACAGGGGCCGATTGAGCATGTTCGCCAGACGACTGCGGGCCGCGCTGATGCCTTTGTTGGTTTCGATGGGCTGAATCGTTGGTTGGGTCTGCCAGTCGCGATAGCTGACGGTGCTGGCCAGTGCAGCATCGGCCAACGCGCTGTCGATCACGCCGCTCTGCTTGAGCAGCCGCAAATGGCTGTCGGTGAGGTTGGCGAGTTCTTCACGGCCCCTGGTCAGGTAATACGAAGGGCGGCGCTGGGCGATCATCAACGAGAGCATTTCGCGCAGGGCCAGGCCTTTGTCGGCCATGGTTTTCGGGTCGGTCTGCGGGCTGTTGAGCTGCTCGTTGGCCTTGACGAAATCGGTGCCGTACCAGACCCGCAAACCTTCAGCCATGCCGTGCACTTCACCGTGGCCCGGTACGGCGGACAACGGCACGCTATTGAGATAATCGCGAATGATGTTCTGCCGTGCACCCAGGGTCTGCGGACCGTCCTGATAAGCACGCACGCTGGCGGAAATCATCTGACGGATCTTCTCGGCGCCGGACGCCGTCAGGCCCTCAGGAGAGTGCCGATATTTTTCCAGTTGTGTCGCCAACGTACTGCCACCCGCCGATTGCCCGGGCAGGTGAAGCACTTTCGCCACTTGCGACCAGGCAGCCATGCCGAACCGTGGCCAATCCACTGCCGGGTTGGCCAGCGGTTGTTTGGGGTCGAGCAGAAAGCGGTTTTCGATAAACAGCAGGCTGCTGACCACCACCGGCGGAATCGCTGCGAAATTCGAATACAGTTGCTGCGGATAGTTGTACCTGTACAGCGGCGCGGCGCGGCAGTCGGTGATCGACAACCCGGCCTGGATCTTCTCCGAATACGGCACAAACAGGCCTTTGTCGGTGTAGCTGAGCAGGGCGGGTGAAAAACGTGTCTGCTCGGTGATCACGTAATTGCGCTTGATCAGGCGCGGCAGGAATTCATCCAGTGAGCTGTAACCCAGGCGCAAATCGAACGGGCCGTTGCCTGGATACCGAATCGCTTCACTGGGGCCGGGTTCCAGTTTGTAGGTCAGCGAGGCGGCATATTGGCTCAGTTCACGGGATTGAAAGCGCGAGGTGCGCATTTCTTTGGACGCACCGAGCCCTACCACCACCGCAATAATCAGCAGCAACAACCAGAAAGCCTTCCACCCGTGCCGGCTGCGGCGGGGTTTTTCAGGGACAGGCGCTTGATCATCCACACGTTCAGTCGGAACCACGGCTTTACTCGAATCGGTTTGCCACAAAGCGCCCATAGTCGATTGATCCATTCACGCAGATTGATCGGACTTGTCTGAAGCTTAGACGGTGGTTGGCGCTGGTGAAAAAATTGTGTGGTTCACACCAGTCGCGAACGAGGCTCAGTCTCATCGCTGGCAGCGGCGAGCCTGTAACGATCTGATACGGGGGAATGGAAAGTTATGGCAAACGTAACTTGGTAAGTTGTTTCTTGTCTTTTAGTTAGTTCTGGTTACATACGCGCGCTATGTGGTTAAAACGTTTCGTTGTTCACTCGCTATTCAATTTGATGAACAAGGAATGTTGTAAGTTTGTCACTCGCTATTCTCCGGTGGCAGCGCTTGATGTTGACAACGGTGATCACGTATCTGCGCTCGCTGAAAACTATGAAGTTGTGAGGTCGGTCACGCCTTTGTCGATAAAGCAAATGTCGAAAGATAATCTGCGCATGTTGAAAAAGGTTCCGGTTGAACAACCTGACTGGTTAGCCAGCCTGCCGGCCAGACAACGCACTGATGCGCAACAGCTCATCGAAAATGCGGTTATCGCCCACACCGCCTTCAACGAGCGCATGGAGGCCGTCAGCGCGGAGCAGGAATTTGCAGCGCCTCTGCTGAGAAAGGCTATCAAAGACAAAGTAGGGCTGGACGTCGATGTAAATAAAGTTCGAGTAAATCTGTCTGTCAGCCAGTTGTGGGATAACAGGAACTTGTCGAGTGTCACACTTCTGGAAGCGGCGTTACATAATTTTCCGGAAACAGACATGGGGGTGTATTTCCTCTTTCCCAACTGCTTTGCCGTCAATTCAGACGGCACGGTAATGGATATTAAACTGGATGTTAATATATTTGTCGGTCTATGCCGGCAGCTCGATTTGGGTAAAAAGTACCAGGCACATATAAGGGAGGCATTGAATTGGGATGAGCCCCATGCGCGAGAACGCCTGAATGATCTGTTCGTGGTTTATCAGAAATCGGCTTTGAAGGCCGCGAGTTACGTTGCTCTGTGCAAAAAGGATATCGAACAGAAGCACTACGACGCACTGGCGGCGATCGTCGAAGGTGATAAAAACGTCAGGATCGATGGAAAACCTGTCTGGTATCGGAGCCTGAGTGTCACGGGCATGCCTGTACACAGTTGCACCATGTTCGAAATCGCCGACCCTGATGACGAAGGGGTCTGGGACGCTTTGTTACCCACGGTCGACGGCTACGCCAAAAATGATTTCATTGCCTACATCCCCGATGATCCCGATCATCCGGTCAAGCATTACAAAACGCTAACGGAACTCAAGACCCGGTTGATCGAGCAGTTTCTACGTCGCGCTGAAAGTGATCCCGCCAAGGCGCCGTCGGCTTATCAGCAATTCTTCAGTCGGTTCATGGGCCATAAGGATCGAGCGAAGTTTTACTACAGTTTTACCGAAGAGGCTCCAACACCGAGCGGTGCCGTGCCGCTGTACGGTCACCGTATTCGCCAGCAAAAAAAGGAGATCGACTTCCTGTTGCAGTTCAGGGTATTGGACCCTTCCGGAGATGAATGGGCGCAACACTACGACCTGTGGACAACGCTGCGCAGGGAGTTCGACGAACGGATTTTTCAGGATGCTGCCGACGCGATCGTGTCCACTGAAGATGCCGATGGCCGTGATGCTCATTCGCTGCTCGAAACACTTCTGGACGTAGGCCTGGTCGCACTGAATTTATTGTCCTTCGCCGTCCCGCCGCTGGGTGTGGTGATGCTGAGTATCTCGGCCGTGCAGTTGATGTACGAATTGCTCGAGGGTTTCGAGGCGTTGAGCAAGGGCGATAAGGAGGCCGGGTGGGAGCACATCACCGACCTGCTGGAAAACATCGGCGTCAGCGTGGCGACGCTGCCTTTGTTTGTCGGCCTGCATACGGAGTTCACGGCGATTGAAGTCGCAGCAGGGCAAAAGCGCTTGTGGAAGCCAGACCTTGCGCCTTACCGCAGCCATGTATCGCTGGAAGGTTTGCAGCCTGATGGCCTGGGGCAATATCGGGTTGATGGCAAGCATTACATTCGGCTGGATGATGCTGTTTTCGAGAAAGTCGTCGATCCGCTCAGCGGGCAGTCGCGGATCGCTCATCCGAGCAATCCGAAGGCCTACCAGCCGTTCCTTGAGCAGGATGAGGCGGGTCAATGGCACCATTCGCTGACCCGCTTGCCGCCACCGGACGCATCGAAGCCCGTGGGCTTTGGCAATGACGCATTTCGTCGGTATGCCATCAAACCGTCCGACATTGGCGATCTGACCCCAAGCAGCAAAGGCATCAGTAGAAGTCCCGACGGGCGCTTTTTCATTCGCAATGTCGATGCCACAGGCAAGGTGGCCGTGTACGGGATCAGGTCCGACTTCCTGATAAACAGCGACATTGTCGACGTGGTGATCGTCGATCCCGACATCAATCGGGCTCAAGGACCGCGGCTCATACAAGTCGCGGCGGACCAATGGCAGCCACTGTCTCTGGGCGGCGGCAGTCGCCCAGAGGCTGACGTTGAAGGCGAGGTGACCGGCGACACTGTGAGAGGGGACTTTGGCCGTGTGATCACTGACGAAATACTGGCGACGGCCACCCCGTCATTGACCCGTGAACGACTGCCGAACGGTCTCTGGGAGCCGGTTATCGCGACCGGTGTTCAGCGTGGCGCGGAAGGTCTCCCGCTTGATTGGGGACCCCGCCATGACGTGCCATTCATTGCCGAACGTACTCAGATCAACAATGCGTTGTCGGTCTCGGAATTTTCACGAATACCGATCAATACGGATTTGTTTTCTCCTGTGAGAATTCCCTACTCGAAGGCCGTCGGCGCTCAGTTGGCAAATCGCCAGGGAGGCGCAAGCTTTGTCTTCGAGATGCAGCGTGTCAAATACTCCGCAGCGGTGAAAGGCGAGTTCAACGCGATCAAAATCGTCGACATTGATGCCGGTGAAATACCTGACCAATCCAATGCGGTGTCAGGTTTCTGGGCTCCTCAGGGAGGGTATGTCGACATACCGGCCAATCCTGGTTGGGGTGAACCCGATCACGTATTCACCCCAGGCTTCGGGGGTTGCTCACTGGTGGTTGATCAACTTGAGGAAAATCTGCTGCGCGTCAGGCATGTTGAAGGCGGCAAAGAAGATGCGCAGTACAACAAGCTGGCGACCCACGAGCATGGCTGGGGCCAAAGTGCAGCCATGGAGTATCGGGATTACGGAATCGTTGCGGATCAAAACAGTAACCTCGACACCCTGTTGGGTGGTTTTGCCTTTATGAAATATGACCGCAAGCGCGGCGTCTGGAATATCCACTATCAGGCCATTCTGGGCACGCCGACTATTTTCCGTTACTCCACTACCAGGCCGGGCCTGTTCGGGCAGTCGGCATCCCGCGCCACGGTATTTGAGCGAGTAATGGTCCGAAAATCCATGAGCAAACCCGTGGTCACGGCGCGCTCTTCTGGACGCCTCACTTCCACAAAAGCGTAACTGTCGCGCCGCTGTTTCATGACGTGTGTGGCAATGACGCTGCACCATTGTTGTGCAATACTCGCCGCCGTTTTGGCGGCGAGCTTCCCCACAGGTCTCAGGTGATGTTTGTCATCATCTGCTGTTAATGCGAGACCTTGCGCTGAATCTTGTGATTTATAGAGTGAAAAGCCCTGCCATAAGCTTTTTATACTGCACGCCCCGCTGATCTCGCAGGTTGTCCTGCGAGACGCGTCCGCCCACGAAGCCGGCGCGGTTTCATTCAAGCCAAGGCCTATCGGCCGACGCTTCGACTCTCGGTGGTCATATCCAATAACAAGACGAGGTTGTATCCCTATGCCAGTTGGCAATCACCTGCCTCACGGCGAAACCGCTAATGGCGGTCCGCTCAAACGCGAACTCGGCGAACGGCATATTCGCCTGATGGCGCTCGGTGCCTGTATCGGTGTCGGTCTGTTTCTCGGTTCGGCCAAAGCCATCGAAATGGCCGGCCCTGCGATCATGATTTCCTACATTCTTGGCGGTCTGGCGATCCTGGTCATCATGCGCGCCCTCGGCGAGATGGCCGTGCACAACCCGGTAGCCGGGTCGTTCAGCCGCTATGCGCAAGATTATCTCGGCCCGTTGGCGGGTTTTCTCACTGGCTGGAACTACTGGTTCCTGTGGCTGGTGACCTGCGTTGCGGAAATCACCGCCGTCGCGGTGTACATGGGCATCTGGTTCCCCGATGTGCCGCGCTGGATCTGGGCCCTCGCGGCGCTGGTCAGCATGGGCTCGATCAACCTGATCGCGGTGAAGGCTTTCGGTGAATTCGAATTCTGGTTCGCCCTGATCAAGATCGTCACCATCATCGCCATGGTGATCGGCGGCATCGGCATCATCGCTTTCGGTTTCGGCAATGACGGCGTGGCACTGGGGATTTCCAACCTGTGGGCCCACGGCGGCTTCATGCCCAATGGCGTGACCGGTGTGCTGATGTCCCTGCAAATGGTCATGTTCGCCTACCTCGGCGTGGAAATGATCGGCCTGACCGCCGGTGAAGCGAAGAACCCGCAAAAGACCATCCCCAACGCCATCGGCTCGGTGTTCTGGCGGATTCTGCTGTTCTACGTCGGCGCACTGTTCGTGATTCTGTCGATCTACCCATGGAACGAGATCGGCACCCAGGGCAGTCCGTTCGTGATGACTTTCGAGCGTCTTGGCATCAAGACGGCCGCCGGCATCATCAACTTCGTGGTGATTACCGCTGCGCTGTCGTCGTGCAACGGCGGCATCTTCAGCACCGGGCGCATGCTCTACAGCCTGGCGCAGAATGGCCAGGCGCCGGCCGGTTTCGCCAAGACCTCGAACAACGGCGTGCCGCGTCGTGCACTGTTGCTGTCGATCGGTGCATTGTTGCTGGGTGTGCTGCTCAACTATCTGGTGCCGGAAAAAGTTTTCGTCTGGGTAACCTCAATTGCGACATTCGGCGCGATCTGGACCTGGGTGATGATCCTGCTGGCGCAGCTGAAATTCCGCAAAGGCCTGAGCGCCAGCGAACGCGCCGCACTTAAATACAAAATGTGGCTGTACCCGATCAGTTCGTACTTCGCGCTGGCCTTCCTGGTGCTGGTGGTCGGCCTGATGGCGTACTTCCCGGACACACGAGTAGCGCTGTATGTGGGCCCGGCATTTTTGGTGCTGCTGACGGTGTTGTTCTACGTGTTCAAGCTACAACCGACCAATGTGTCGCAAGGTGCGGTGCGTTCGGTTTCGTAAATTGTAAGCGCTGAAACACAAAAGCCCCGGTCGAGAGATCGGGGCTTTTTTGTAGATCAAACATGGGTGCAAATGCGCCGGCCGGTGCGTCAGGCTGGCGCTTCCTGTATTCAGGCCGCCGCCACTTCCTGCGGTTCAAAACTGTCCGCCCGGGCCATCTGCCACATCCGCGAATAGAACTCGCCATTCACTTCTCCGGTGAGCAACTCCCCCGGTTTCAGGAAGACATGCAACTGCGAGAACAGCTTGATCTCGGTCGCCGACATGCGTCGTACCAGATGCTTGGCCGACAGTTGCGAGGGGTGATCGAGGCCGGCGGCGGCGAGCATTTCCGCCAGCGCCTTGAGCGTGTTGCGATGGAAGTTGTAGACCCGCTGCGCCTTGTCGGGCACGACCAGCGCACGTTGGCGCAGAGCGTCCTGGGTGGCGACGCCGGTCGGGCATTTGTTGGTGTGGCAGCTTTGCGACTGGATGCAGCCGATGGCGAACATGAAACCGCGTGCGGAGTTGGCCCAGTCGGCGCCGATGGCCAGCACGCTGGCGATGTCAAAGGCGCTGACGATTTTGCCGCTGGCGCCGAGTTTGATCTTGTCGCGCAGATTCAAACCGACCAGCGTGTTGTGCACGAACAGCAGCCCTTCGCGCATCGGCACGCCAATATGGTCAGTGAACTCCACGGGTGCGGCGCCGGTGCCGCCTTCCTTGCCGTCGACGACGATGAAGTCGGGAAGGATGCCGGTTTCCAGCATGGCTTTGGCGATGCCCATGAACTCCCATGGATGGCCGAGGCAGAACTTGAAGCCCACCGGTTTGCCGCCGGAAAGTTCACGCAGTTGCTGGATGAACTGCATCAGTTCAATCGGCGTGGAAAACGCGCTGTGGCGTGACGGCGACACACAGTCTTCGCCCATCATGATGCCGCGGGTTTCAGCGATTTCCTTGGTGACTTTGTGCTTGGGCAGGATCCCGCCGTGGCCCGGTTTGGCGCCCTGGCTCATCTTGATTTCGATCATGCGTACTTGGGGGTTCTGCGCCTGGGTGGCGAAGCGTTCCGGATCGAATCGGCCGTCGCTGGTGCGGCAACCGAAGTAGCCGCTGCCCAGCTCCCAGGTCAGGTCGCCGCCGTGTTCACGATGATAGGGGCTGATGCTGCCTTCGCCGGTGTCGTGGGCGAAGTTGCCAAGCTTCGCGCCCTGGTTCAGTGCGCGGATGGCGTTGGCGCTGAGCGAACCGAAGCTCATCGCCGAGATATTGAACACCGACGCCGAATAAGGCTGCGTGCACTGCGGACCACCGACGGTGACGCGGAAACTGCCCGGGTCGCTCAACGGCGCCGGACGCATCGAGTGGCCGATGAATTCGAAACCGGACTGGTACACATCGATCAGCGTGCCGAACGGTTTGTCGGCGCTTTCATTTTTTGCCCGCGAGTAGACCAGCGAACGCTGAGCGCGCGAGAAGGGCAGGGCGTCACTGTCGGACTCCAGCAAATACTGGCGGATCTCCGGGCGGATGCCTTCGACCAGATAACGGATGTTGCCCAAAATCGGGTAGTTGCGGCGTACCGCGTGTGGGCTTTGCAATAGATCGAACAGACCGAGCAGGCTTAGCACGGCAGTGACGGCGGTGATCGGCCACAGCCAGTCATGTTCGAGAAAAGGCAGGCTGGCGAGGGTGAACATCACGCAGACGGCAAAGAAGGCGTAGCGGCTCAGGAGGGACAGGCTCATACGGTTTCCTTGGTTCGGACTTTGTAGGGCAGGCAGGGATTCTGCGCCAACGTAGAAACCGTGAACAGGGAGACCTTCTGTCTATTGCGGCGTCAGGCAACAGACTGACGCAGCGGCAACCGCACGCGGAACGTGGTGCCAGCGCCGAGTTCGCTGCGCACCGAAATATCCCCGCCGTGTTTTTTCACGATGCCATAGGACACGGACAAACCCAGCCCTGTCCCTTGCCCCACCGGCTTGGTAGTGAAGAACGGGTCGAAGATCTTCTGCAAGGTTTCGGGGGCAATGCCCGACCCGTTGTCAGCCACTTCGATCCACGCGGCTTGCCCTTGCAGCCCCGTGCGCAGGGTGATGACACCGCGTTCAGGTCCCATGGCCTGCGCGGCATTGACCACCAGGTTCATGATCACCTGATTGATCTGTGACGGCAGGCATTCGATGTCCGGCAGTTTCTGATATTCCCTGACCACATCGGCCTTGTATTTGAGTTCGCTGGCGACAATGTTCAGGGTCGATTCGATGCCTTGTTGCAGATTGGCCCACTGCCATTGCTGCTGGGTGTCGACCCGGGAAAAATCCTTCAGGTCCTTGACGATCCGGCTGACGCGACCGATGCCCTCCGTGGATTCTCTGATCAGCACGGGAATATCCTCAAGCAGGAAATCCAGCTCGAGGTTTTCGCGCAGTTTTTGCAGCTGCGCGGCGGGTTCGGGTGGCAGCGTTTGTCCGGCGGCCTGATAGGCGTCGAGCATGCTCAGCATTTGCTGAAAGTAACCGTCCAGCGAACCGAGGTTGGAGGAAATGAAGCCGATCGGGTTGTTGATTTCATGGGCGACCCCGGCCGCCAGTTGTCCGAGCGAGGCGAGCTTTTCTGACTGCACCAACTGACCTTCCAGGTGTTTGCGCTCGTCGATCTCGCGCTGCAAGGCCACGCTGGCGTGTTTGAACTGGGCGGTGCGCTGATCCACCAGATGCTCCAGATGATGCATTTGCAATGATGCGCGTTCGGTCATCTGCCACTTGGTCAACAGCGTGTTGGCCATTTGCTGGACTTCAATGTTGTCGAAGGGTTTTTTCAGGATCAACAGACGGTCGTGAGCCTGAAGGCGATCGAGCAGCTCGTCCCAGGAATAGTCGGAATACGCCGTGCAGACGACCACCTGCAATTGCGGGTCCTGCTGCCAAAGGTGTTCGATGGTTTTCGCGCCGTCCCAGCCGTCGGGCATGCGCATGTCGACAAACGCCACGGCATAGGGACATTGCTCCTGCAGGGCGAGGTTGAGTTTGGCCAGTCCTTCCTCGCCACCATAAGCGGAGTCGAGTACGAAATTCGGTCGTTGCGGGCGGGCTTGAGCACCGAACAGCGCCGTTTCCATCTCGTCCAGTTCTGCCGAGTGCGCTTGGGGCGGGGTGAGAATCTTGCGAAAGTCTTCGTGAATCGACGGCATGTCGTCGATCAGCAAAATGCGGCGGTTCGACAGTTCGCTCATGCGTTCTCCGTCACGGTGATCAGCGGAAGTTGCAAGGTGAACAAGGCGCCCAGCCCAGGCCCGTCGCTGTGCGCAGTGAGGTGGCCATTCATTTCGATCGCCGCCAGCGCGCAACTGTGCAGGCCAAAACCGTGGCCTTCTTTGCGCGTGGTAAAGCCGTGAGCAAAGATCCGTGTCATGTTTTCCGGGGCGATGCCTTCACCATCGTCCCGGACGCTGATTTGCAGAAAGGCCTGGTCAACGATTTCCACCCCAAGGGTCATTGTCCGAGGGCGGTTGCTGAGGTCGGTCATCGCGTATTTGGCGTTGCTGATGAGGTTGATCAGAATCAGCAGCAAGCGGTGTTTGTCACCCATTACCTGGGGCACTTCACTGTATTGCCTGACCACGGTGACGTGATGGCGAGTCAGTGCGCCGGCATTCATGCGCAGGGCGTCTTCCAGCAGTTCGTCGATGTACAGCGGTTCGGTCATGCTGTTGGCCCCCGCGTAGGATTGCTGGGTGGCGACGATGTCTTTGATGTGGTCGACGCTCTTGTTCATCTGACCCAGTTCATCGGCCATTTCCTGCTGTTCCTGGGCAATGGCGCTGACCAGTTGATTGAGATAGCCGGGCAGCAATTTGCCCTTGTCGTCTTCACTGAGAAAATGCCCGAGATCGTTGGGGTGTGCGTTGATCAATTGCATGGCCTTGCCAAGGCCAAGTGCCTTGCTGCTGCGCAGTTTTCGCCCGATCAGCTCGCAGGAGATATTCACGCTGTTGAGTACGTTGCCGACGTTGTGCAACACGTTGGTCGCGATTTCAGCCATGCCCGCCTGTCGCGCGGCGTCGAGCAGTTCGCTCTGGGCGTTGTTGAGTTCCCGGGTGCGCTCTTCGACCCGTTGCTCCAGCACATCGTTGGCGTTTTGCAGGGCGTTGTTGACCCGGTGAATCTCGGCGAAGCTACGGATCAACCGGACGGCCAGCCATAGCAGTGACAGCATCAGCAGCACAGAGAACAGCAGCATGTAAAAGTGGTACTCGCGATCGATTTTTTCGACCCGTTGCTGATCCTGGTTGAGCATGTGGCTGATGGCGTCCAGACGTTCGGCCACGGGGACAGCTTCGATGTTTTCCAGCAGTTCGTTGACGATGGGCTGCTCGCGCAAGATCAGCGCGACGTGATTGCTGAGGATTTTCACCGGGGCATGAAATTCTTCCGGCAAGCGTTGCGCGTTAACCGCCAGTTTGTTCAGCCCCACTTCGATATCCGCAGCCTTGTCGGCCGACGTGACCTGGGCGAACTCCAGGGCACTGAGCAGCAAGTCGTAGGTGTCGGTGGCGATGTTTTGTACCTGCAGCTTGTCGAGGTCGGACAGGTCCGCCCATTGCGCCTGGATATCGTCTTCGGCGGTCGGCAGGAAGGCCAGGGAGTTACGCAACAAGGCGTTGTGTGACTTGAACTGCTCCACCAGGCGAGTCTTTTCCTGCATCGCTTTGAGAAAGCCTTCGTGCGCATCGTTCCATTGCCTGGAGGCTTTGCGCCCATGCCCCGATTCCATTGTGGCGAAGCGCTCCCACAACTGACGCATCTCGATCACCGGAGACACCAGCGGGTCGTAGTTGTGGGAAATCGCCACCCGGGCTTTGAGTATCTCGTTTTCCCACCGCGCGTCCTGCTGGGTGATCTGGCGGATCAGGTCGCGCGATTCGGTGTACGTGACGGTCTTTTCGGAGCTGGACTTGAGATAGAGAAACAACAGCGTCGAGGCCAGCAGAATGGCTAGCAGCGTGACCAACAGCAGACTGGTTCTGCGTGACATCTTCTTCATCGCTTGCCCTCCCATTGTCCGGACAGGGTCTTGAGAAACAGGATGATCAGCGTTTTGTCTTCTGCGCTCGGCGTGCGCCCCAGCTGATACTGGAACATGACGTCCACGGCCCGTTCGAGGTCGGGGGCTGAACCGTCGTGGAAGTACGGCGCGGTCAGGGCGACATTGCGCAGACTCGGCACCTTGAAGACCGCGCGATCAGCTTCGTCACCGGTGACATTGAATCGTCCCTGGTCAGCTACCGTCGGGTTGCCGCGATCGGCGATGTAATCACCGAATACGCCGAACTTCTGAAACATGTTGCCGCCGATGTTCACGCCCTGATGGCAGGCGATGCAGCCGTAGTCCTTGAAGCGTTGATAACCGTACTTTTCTTCAAGGGTGAGGATGTCGGTATTGCCCAAGAGGTATTGATCGAAGCGCGACCCGGGGGATAGCAGGGTGCGCTCGTAGGAGGCGAGTGCATTCTGGATATTGGCTTGGGTCACGGCGTCCTGGTAGGCGCCGTCGAAGGCCTTGCGGTAGTCGGGGTCGTCGGTGATGCGCTGCACGACGGTTTTCCAGTCACCGCCCATTTCGTGGGGGCTGGTGATGACATTGTCGGCTTGCTCCTCCAGCGTCTCGACCCGTCCGTCCCAGAATTGCCGGAAATTGAGGCTGGCGTTGAGCACGGTGGGCGTGTTGAACGGCACCGGTTTGCCATCGAACCCCAGAGACCGGGCACGGGTGTCGGCTCCCCCCTTGTCCAGTTGGTGGCAACTGGCGCAGGACAGCGTGTTGTTCGCCGATAGCCGCGGATCATTGAACAATTGGCGACCCAGCGCGACGCGTTCGCGATTGACGGGAGCCCTCTCGGGCAAGGGCTTGAGTGGCTGGTTCAATGGCTCGCTGGCAGCGTGGACACACACCCCGCAAAACAGGAGGGCCAGCACGTAACGCAAAAGGATCATTGAAGATGGTCCTTCGTGCGGGTCGCCGGGCTGTCGCTGGGGGTCGATGGATCGGCCCAGGGCGCAGCAAACCCCGCGCTCAGAAGCCGGGCAAACGCCGGCGCCGGCAAGGCTTCGCTGAAATAGAAACCTTGAGCTTCTTCGCAATGGTGATCCTTGAGGTATTTCAGTTGCGCTGCTGTTTCCACGCCTTCGGCGATGACGTTCAGGTTCAGACTCTTGCCCAGGCTGATGATCGCGCCGACCAGCGCGGCATCGCTGCTGTCACTGCTCAGACCACGAATGAATGACTGATCGATTTTCAGTACATCGATGGGAAAGCGGCGCAGGTAGCTGAGGCTTGAATACCCGGTGCCGAAGTCGTCGATGGCCAGCTTGATCCCCAGTGCTTTCAACCGTTGCAACGCGCTCATGGTCGCGTCGACGTTCTGCATCAGCACACTTTCGGTGATTTCCAGCTCCAGCAGGCACGGGTCCAGCCCTGTGTCTGCGAGGACCTGTTCGATGCTCTCGACAAAGTGGCGCTGGCGAAAGTCGATGGCCGAGGTGTTGACCGACATGCGGATCGGCGGCAATCCTGCGGCTTGCCATTGCCGCGCCTGGCGGCAGGCTTCGGCCAACACCCACTTGCTCAGCGGGACAATGAGCCCGCTGTCTTCGGCCACTGGAATAAAGTCTGACGGGTAGACCCAGCCATGCCCCGGTTTTTGCCAGCGAACCAGCGCTTCGGCACCGACAATCCGACCACTCTGCAGGGCGATTTTTGGCTGGTAGTGCAAGACAAACTCGTTTCTCTGCAACGCCTGGCGAATACCTGATTCGATACTCTGCTGTTCCCGTGCGCGCGCATTCATCGCCTCGATGAAAAAACCGAAATTGTCCGGACCGCAGTCCTTGACGCTACGCATGGCCGTTTCAGCGTTTTTGATCAAGTCGATGGCCTCGAGCCCGTCGTCCGGATAAACACTCAAACCCATGCTGGCGGTGACGCTGACGTCATGCCCCGCGATCATCTGAGGGGTGCGAATGACGTCCAGCAGTTTTTCGGCGATGCTGCGGGTCTGCTGGGGGTGGTTGATATCGGTGAGGATCACCACGAACTCGTCAGAGCCGTAGCGAAAAACCGAGTCCGATCCGCGCACGTTTTTGAGCAACTGCTGACCCACCCGTTTGAGCATTTCGTCGCCGGCCGGATGCCCCAGCGCATTGTTGATGCGTTTGAAGCGATCCAGACCGAGGAACAGCACCACCAGTTTTTTGTCATGGCGTCGGCAGGCAGCAATGTACTGAGTCAGGCGGTCACCGAGCAGGGTGCTGTTGGGCAGACCTGTGAGGGTGTCGTACTGCAACAGGTGCGACACCTTGAGTAATTCGTGGACCCGTGCCTCGATCGTCTGTTCGAGGTTGAGCATTTTCAGTGCGGCGTCCTGAGCCAGTTGCCATTTCCAGGTCAGGGCGTTGGCCATCTGGCGAATTTCCAGGGCATCGAAGGGTTTTTTCAGGATCAATAACTGATCGCCGAACTCCAGCCGTTCGGCCATGGCCTCCCAGCTGTAGTCGGTGTAGGCGGTGCATAACGCGATTTGCAGGTGCGGATCGGCTTGCCAGAGTCTTTCGATGGTCTCCAGACCATCCCAACCGGGCGGCATGCGCATGTCGGTGAATGCGAGCGCGTAAGGCCTGCCTTGTTCCAGTGCCAGTTGCACCAGTTTCAGCGCTTCTTGCCCCTGATAGGCGGAGTCGACCTGGAAGGCCAGGTGCGGTGCCTGACGGGTGCCGAACAACGTCTGTTCCAGGCTGTTCAGATCGGCTTCGCCGCTGGTGTCCGGGGTGAGTATCTTGCGAAAGTCAGCGTGTATCGCCGGGGTGTCGTCGATGATCAGAATCCGGCGGTTGGTCTGGGGGAAGGGCGTTTTCATCCCTCACTCCCCCTTGTGCCGGTCGACTCGTTGCTGGCGGCCGTGAGCATCCGGGCCGCGTGCTCGGGGCTGAGCGCCTCGCTGAAGTACAGGCCCTGAGCCGCAACCAGCGGAGCGCCGGACGTTGGCATGTGCCCCGGCTGCTGGCCGCTTTCGGCAATGATGCCGATACCCAGATCCCTGGCAAAATTGATGATCGCCTTCAGCGTGTTGGCCCCGGCCATGTCCTGCGCCGCACTGTCCAGAAACGACTGGGCGAGTTTCAGGTGATTGACCCGGTAGGTTTTCAGGTAGTCGAACGATGAGTATTCGGTGCCAAAATCATCAATGGCGATTTTCACCCCCAGCTCGCTCAATCTCGGCAGCACATCGTTGTGGGTCCATTTGGTCTGGGCCAGCGTCGCTTCGGTGACATCAAAGCGCAGATCCCACGGGGCGAGCTCATAGCGCGCGGTGATGCGCAATACATCGTAGATAAGCTCGGAACCACTTTTGAGCTGGGCCAGCGAAATCTTGATCGCCATCACCGGTGGCGCCACCCCCGCCTTGCGCCACTGGCTCATTTGCCGGCAAGCGCGATCCAGCACCCAGCGGCCGAGGTGAATAATGGCACCGGTTTTTTCCGCGGCCGGGACAAACGCACCCGCCGGCAGCGGGCCGCGCTCGGGGTGATTCCAGCCGACCTGTGCTTCCATGCCTAAAATCCTGCCGCTGTGCATGTCGACTTCCGGCGCGTATTTCAACTCCAGTTCATCGCGTTCCAGCGCAATCATCAACTCAGCGACAATGGCCATGCGCTCGGCCACTTCCTGGGTAATTGCCTCAGAGTGGAAGTGATACTGATTGCGGCCCGTGTCCTTGGCGCGGTACAGCGCCATGTCCGCCTGCCCCAGCAAGCTGTCGGCGTCGTGGCTGGCGTCGCTGTAGGTGCTGATACCGATGCTGGCTGAAATATGCACGTCATTGCCCGCGAGGTGGAACGGCGCCATCAGTGCATCGAGGATATTGGTGGCCATGGCGGCGGAACGGGTCGGATCGCTGACGTCCAGCTGCAGGATCGCAAACTCGTCGCCGCCCAGGCGCGCCGTGACGTCGTTTTCCCGCACACTCGATTTGATCCGCCGCGCCACTTCCTGCAAAAGCAGATCGCCGATCGGGTGACCGAGGCTGTCATTGATTCGCTTGAAGTGGTCCAGATCCAGATAGAACACCGCGAATGGCGCTGCGCCCCGGCGTGCGCCAGCAAACGCCTGATGCAGCCGTTCGATCAGGGTGGCGCGGTTGGCCAGCCCGGTGAGGCCGTCTGTGCGAGCCAGCAAGGCGAGCTTCTCCTCGGCCACGCGCCGCTCGGTGATGTCGAGGATGATGCCTTCGACCTCCAGCAACCGGCCCTCGTGGTCGCGGACCGGGACGTAGCGGTTTTCTACCCAGCGCCAGGTGCCTTCTCCGGTGCGCAGGCGAAACTCGATCGAAGCACCTAAGGCGTGTCGGTCCAGCACCCGGGCCATGGCGGCATCTACTCCAGCCTGATCGTCGGGATGAATCAGATCCTGTGCCCAGTTTGCCGATCCCACCAGATCGGCCGCCACATGGCCGTATCGCGTGATGTTGTGCGAGATATACATCAGTTTGAACGAGGGGTCGCCGCGCAACCGGTAAAGGATCGTCGGGCTGTTTTGCACGATGATATTGGCGTCGGACAGCTCTCGAGTACGCGCCTGAACGGCCACCTCGAGCTGAGTCATCTTCAGCGCAGCGTTCTCGGTCATCTGCCATTTGACCGTGAGGGCACTGGCCATCTGGCGGATCTCGATCGCGTCGAAGGGTTTTTTCAGAATCAACAGACCATCGGTCAGCCCCAGCCGCTGATCGATATCTTCCCAGGAGTAATCGGTGTAGGCCGTGCACAACGCGACTTGCAGCTTGGGGTCGACCTGCCACAGCCGTTCGATGGTTTCCAGGCCATCCCAGCCCGGCGGCATGCGCATGTCGATGAACGCCATGGCATAGGGGCGTTGGGCGGCCATGGCGGCTTGCAGTTTTTTCAGCGCTTCGCTTCCCTGGAAGGCCGAGTCCAGTTCAAAGTGCTCTTTCGGTGCGGCGGCCGGGGTGCCGAACAGCAGGTTTTCAGTTTCCCCGAGGCTGTCGGAGCCTGCGTTGCCCGGACTGAGTATTTTCAGATAATCCGCATGAATCGACGCGGTATCGTCGACGATGAGTATGCGGCGGTTGATCGGCCCGACTTGCGCACTCACGGCGCCACGCCAGATCCAGACTCGCTGTTGCTCGGGAGCATCCTTTTTCCCCTCCTTGCATGCCCGCACGCAGGCCGTTTGTGTCGTTCGACCTCTTGAGCATAGTTGGCCGCAGAGCACTTCGCTTGCAGGTGTGTAACGGATGCATCGCGTGAACCCCGCGAAAATCATCTAGCCTTGCCCTCAAGCGCAGGCAAGTCAGGACGTCTGTCGGCGCGCCTGTCAGGTTCACTGTTTCGCTTGAGGCGACCCCATGGAAGAACAATCTGCCCCGATTTCACCGCGCCGGCCGACGGTGTTGCTGGTCGATGACGAGGAATCGATCCTCAACAGCCTGCGGCGCCTGCTGCGCAGTCAGCCTTACGACGTGCTGCTGGCCACCAGCGGTGCCCAGGCGCTCGAAATGTTGACCCAACAGCCCGTCGACCTGGTGATGAGCGACGCCCGCATGCCCAATATGGACGGCGCTACATTGCTGGCTCACGTCCATGAACGCTATCCGGCGACTACGCGGATCATGCTCACCGGCTATGCCGATCCTGCGGCGATCATCAAAGCCATCAACGAAGGGCGGATCGATCGCTACATCAGCAAACCCTGGAACGACGAAGAAATGCTCCTGACCTTGCGTCAGGCGCTGGAGCATCAGCATTCCGAGCGTGAACGTCAGCGCCTGGAGCGGTTGGCTCAAGTGCAGAACGATCAGCTCAAATTGCTCAACAGCACCCTGGAAAAACACGTCGCCGCGCGTACCGCCGAGTTGCAGCAGACCGCCGACATGCTTGATCTGGCCTACGAGGAACTCAAACACAGTTACGTGACTGGCACCGAAGTGTTCTCGTTGCTGGCCAACCTGCGTTTGCCGCCGGCCAAGCAGACCAATCGGCAGATCATCGAACTGGTGCGCGCCTACTGCAAAATGCACGGCATCGATGAAGCCAGCCGTCGTGACCTGACCATGGCCGCTGCGTTGTACAACATCGGCAAACTGAGCTGGACCGACAACATGATGGTCACCCCCTCGGATTTGCTTCGCCATACCGAGCGCGATCGCTATCGCGATTATCCGAAACAGAGCGAATCGCTGTTGATGACCCTCGACCCGATGAAGGATGCCGCCCGGTTGATCCTGCATCATCAGGAACGCTGGGACGGCAGCGGCTTTCCGGATCGGCTCAAGGGCGAGGCTATCCCGTTGGGTTCGCGACTGCTCAAACTGGCGGTGGACTTCGTCGAACTGCAGCGCGGGCTGATTCTCGAGCGGCAAATGAACAGCGACGAGGCGTTGCTATACCTGCGTCAGTACGCCGGCAAACTCTACGATCCCGAGCTGGTCGAGGATTTCATTCAGGTGTGCGCGGCGTTCCTCAGCGACGTGGTGCTGGCCGACCCGGACGTCAAGGTGCTGGGCACGCGGGAGCTGGCGGCGGGAATGATTCTGGCGCGCAATCTGAATGCCGACAACGGCATGTTGCTACTCAATGCCGGCAAGGTTTTGAGCGAACTGCTGGTGGACAAGCTGATCAGCTTCGAGGCCATGGAGGGGGCCAAATACAAAGTGTTCGTGAAGGTGCCGCAGGAAGCAGAAGGGACGCTTCAGGAACAAGGGTGATGGCGTGTGAGGTGACGTTGGCGGGGCAGGCGTGGGATCCTTGCGGTTTTTCCCCAGGACCGTGGCTGACCCATGACGTGTGCATCCGCCGTTTCACCTCGCATCATCCATATTGCCGCCGCGCTGTTGCTCAACGCCGACGGCCAGACCTTGCTGGTACGCAAACGCGCCACCACGGCGTTCATGCAACCGGGCGGCAAGATCGAAGCCGATGAATTGCCGGTGCAGGCACTGGCCCGTGAGCTGGAAGAAGAGTTGGGATTGGTCATCGATCCCACCCAGGCAACGTTCCTTGGCCAGTTTTCAGCACCCGCCGCCAATGAACCGGGATTTGTCGTACAGGCAGAAATCTTTCAACTGACCATCGATGCCGAAGTCGCCCCGGCGGCTGAAATCGAAGAGGTCATCTGGGTCGATCCGGCCACTGATCCGGCGCTCGAACTGGCGCCATTGACACGCGACCTGATCCTGCCGTTTTATCGAGCCTCGCTGACCCAAATCGCCTGATCATTAACGCAAGGGACGCCCGCCATGATCCCGCTTCAAGACCTGCTGATTTTCGCTGCCGCCGCGTTGCTGATGGTCCTCACGCCGGGGCCGAACATGATCTATCTGATCTCGCGTTCGATCTGTCAGGGGCGCAAGGCGGGCGTCACGTCGTTGCTGGGTGTGGTCGCGGGTTTCTTTGTGCATATGTTTGCCGCTGCTGCCGGGCTTACCGCTGTGTTTCTCGCGGTGCCGATGGCTTATGAAGTGTTGAAGTGGGCCGGTGCGCTGTACCTGCTGTGGCTGGCCTGGCAGGCGCTGAAACCCGGCGCGCGTTCGCCGTTCGAAGCCCGGCAGTTGCCGCCGGATTCGTCGCGCAAACTGATCACCATGGGTTTTCTCACCAGTGCCCTGAACCCGAAAATTGCGGTGTTCTATCTTTCGGTGTTTCCGCAATTCATCAGCCCTGAACACGGCTCGCTGTTCGTCCAAAGCCTCATCCTCGGCCTGACCCAGATCAGCGTCAGTTTCAGCGTCAATCTGCTGATTGCATTGTTTGCGGCGGGCATTGCGTCGTGGTTCGTGCGCAACCCCACGTGGCTGGCGGTGCAGCGTTATTTCATGGGCCTGGTGCTGGGCGGTCTGGCCATTCGCTTGATGCTTGAGCAACGGCGAGCCGCTTGAGATGTGGATCGAAACGCTGGACGCCAGCCATGCCCTGGCTTATCGGGCACTGATGCTCGAAGCCTACGACCGGCATCCGCAGGCGTTTACCTCCAGCGTGCGTGAACGCGCAGTGATGCCGTTGAGCTGGTGGGAAGCGCGTCTGACCAGCCAGCTTGATGTGGTGCTCGGCGCATTCGAGGGTGGCACGCTGGCTGGCATTGTCGGTTTGGCATTCGAGCCACGCGAGAAGGCCCGACACAAGGCCACGCTGTTCGGCATGTATGTGTCGGCGGATTTTCGTCAGCACGGTGTGGGGTTTGAGCTGGTGCAAGCGGCACTGGCCGAGGCGCACAATCATCCCGAGCTCAAGCTTGTCCAGCTCACGGTGACCGCTGGCAACGATGCAGCGTTCACGTTGTACCAGCGCTGCGGCTTTATCCAGTTTGGACTTGAGCCGCTGGCGGTGCGGGTCGGCGAAGACTACTTCGACAAGATCCACATGTGGCGCCAGATCTGAACCCACACACAGAACCCTGTGGGAGCGAGCTTGCTCGCGATAGCGGTGTATCAGACAACCCATTCGTTGAATGTTAAACCGCTTTCGCGAGCAAGCTCGCTCCCACAGGGGGGGCTGGGTTCAGCGCACGGCGCTGACCCCATCCAGTGTCGAGAACGACGTGTCCTTGGCCGTCAGCAAAAAGTCGCGCATGTACGGCGCATCGAGCATGTCGGCGCGTATCCCGGCGTACAGCGTGGCAAACAAGCCTTTCTCGCCCAGCCGCTTGCCTTTCACGTATCCGCGCGAGCTGTATTCATGCAGCGCCCAGTGCGGCATGCCGCAGACGCCACGGCCGCTGGCGACCAGTTGCATCATCATCACCGTCAGTTCCGAGGTGCGCACTTGCGCCGGCTCGATGTCGGCCGGTTCGAGGAAGCGGGTGAAGATATCCAGTCGGTCGCGTTCTACCGGGTAGGTGATCAGCGTTTCAGTCAGCAAGTCTTCGGGCACGATGTACGGTTTGCTCGCCAGCGCATGCTGATTGGCCACCGCGAGCATGGCTTCGTAGGTGAACAGCGGCACATAGGTGATGCCGGCGATTTCCTGCGGGTCGGAGGTCACCACCAGATCCAGATCACCACGCGCCAGGGCCGGCAACGGCGCGAAGGAGAAGCCTGATGCGAGATCGAGTTCTACTTCCGGCCAGGCATCGCGGAACTGGTCGATGGTCGGCATCAGCCACTGGAAGCAGCTGTGGCATTCGATCGCCATGTGCAAACGCCCGGCAGTGCCACCGGCCAGGCGGCTGATGTCGCGTTCGGCGGCGCGCAGCAGTGGCAGGGTTGCGTCCGCCAGTTGCAGCAGGCGCAAGCCAGCGCTGGTGAAGCGTACCGGTTTGGTTTTGCGCACGAACAACTGCATGCCCAGCCTTTCCTCAAGCTCCTTGAACTGGTGCGAGAGTGCCGATTGGGTCAGGTGCAGACGGTCGGCGGCATCGACCAGGCTGTCGGCTTCGCGCAGGGCGTGCAAGGTTTTCAGGTGACGGATTTCAAGCACCGGCTGGCTCCATGAGGAAAACTTGTGATCAACACGAAAAGGTTGAGTTTGTCTCATGTTGGTTTGACTGTCGACAATGGCGCCATCTTTTATGCAATGGAGCACATTCGACATGGCCGTGGCCCACACCCTTGGTTTCCCGCGCATCGGCGCCGACCGCGAACTGAAAAAAGCCCTCGAAGCCTATTGGCACGGTGATCTCGATCAGACCACCCTGAATCAGGTCGGTCGTGAACTGCGTGCCCGCCACTGGCAGTTGCAGAAAGACGCCGGCATCGATCTGCTGCCGGTCGGCGACTTCGCCTGGTACGACCAGGTGCTGACTCACTCGCTGATGTTCGGCGTGATCCCCGAGCGTTTCGGCAACGCGCGCGACGAGCGCGGCCTGCCAACCCTCGACACCTTGTTCGCCATGGCCCGTGGTGCGTCCGCCAACTGCTGCGGCGCCGAGCACGGCAAGACTCAATATGCGCAAGAACTGACCAAGTGGTTCGACACCAACTACCACTATCTCGTCCCGGAATTCAGCGCTGATCAGCAGTTCAAGCTGAGCTGGAACCAGTTGTTCGATGAAGTCGAAGAAGCGAAAGCGCTGGGCCACAACGTCAAACCGGTGATCATCGGCCCGCTGACTTATCTGTGGTTGGGCAAGGCTAAAGGCAATGATTTCGACAAACTCGAGCTGCTCGAACGCCTGCTACCGGTGTACAACGAAATCCTCGTGCGCCTCGCCGAGCAAGGCGTGGAATGGGTGCAGATCGACGAACCGATCCTCACCCTCGATCTGCCGCAAGCCTGGAAAAGCGCCTTCGAACGCGCTTATCACATCCTCCAGTATTCACCGCTGAAGAAACTGGTGGCGACGTATTTCAGTGGCCTGGAAGACAACCTCGGTCTGGCCGTGGGTCTGCCGGTGCAGGGGCTGCACATCGACGCGGTGCGCGCGCCGGAGCAACTCGGTCAGGTGCTCGATCGCCTGCCGACCTACAAGATTCTCTCGGTGGGTCTGGTCAACGGTCGCAACGTCTGGCGCTGCGAACTCGAGCAGGCGCTGGCGCAATTGCAACCGGCGCAGGAGCGTTTCGGTGACAACCTGTGGGTCAGCAGTTCCTGCTCGTTACTGCACAGTCCGGTGGACGTCGAGCGTGAAGACACACTCGATCCGGAACTCAAAAGCTGGCTGGCGTTTGCCGTGCAGAAGTGCAGCGAAATCTCCGTGTTGCGTGATGCGCTGAATGATCCGCAGGCGTCCAAGGTGCAAACGGCGCTGGCTGAGAGCCGGGCTGTTCAGGCCAGCCGTGCGCAGTCGCCACGCATTCACAAGGCTGTGGTGCAGGCGCGGATCAAGGCGATCAACGCCAGCGACAGTCAGCGTCATTCGCCGTTTGCCCAACGCATCGCCAAGCAACAGGCGCGTCTGCAGCTGCCGACGTTCCCGACGACCACCATCGGCTCGTTCCCGCAGACCGGTGCGATCCGTCTGGCGCGTCAGGCGTTCAAGCAGGGCAAGCTGTCGGCCAACGATTACCACGACGCCATGCGCAGTGAAATCCGCCACGCCGTGTTGATTCAGGAACGCCTCGGGCTGGACGTGCTGGTACACGGTGAAGCCGAGCGCAACGACATGGTCGAGTACTTCGCCGAGCAACTCGACGGCTACCTGTTCACGCGGTTCGGCTGGGTCCAGAGCTACGGTTCGCGCTGCGTGAAACCGGCAGTGATTTATGGTGACCTGAGCCGGCCGCACGCCATGACGGTCGACTGGATTACTTACGCACAAGGCCTGACCGACAAGGTCATGAAAGGCATGTTGACCGGCCCCGTGACGATGCTGATGTGGTCGTTCCCGCGTGAAGACGTGTCGCGCAAAATTCAGGCGCAGCAACTGGCGCTGGCCCTGCGCGATGAAGTGGTTGATCTGGAAAACACCGGCATCAAGATCGTGCAGATCGACGAAGCGGCGTTTCGCGAAGGCCTGCCGTTACGGCGTGCGCATTGGCAGGCCTATCTGGACTGGGCGGTCGAGGCGTTCCGTCTGACGGCGTCCGGCGTGCAGGACGAAACGCAGATTCACACGCACATGTGCTACAGCGAATTCAACGACGTGATCAAGGCCATCGCCGACATGGACGCCGACGTCATCACCCTCGAAACTTCGCGTTCTGACATGGAGTTGCTCGAGGCCTTTGAAGCGTTCGACTACCCGAATGACATTGGCCCCGGCGTCTACGACATCCACTCGCCGCGGGTGCCGGACACTGCCGAGATGGTCAAGTTGATGAGCAAAGCGGTGCAGCGAATTCCCGCCGAACGTCTGTGGGTCAACCCTGATTGCGGTCTGAAAACCCGCGCCTGGCCGGAGACGGAAGCCGCACTGGTGAACATGGTGGCGGCGGCGCGACAGTTGCGCGGTCAACTGGCCTGACACCTGGAGCAGGGGCGGCCCTAGAGGAGACTGTTTGGGGGATATTGGCGAAATACGTCGACTTGAACAATCTTCACCGAATCCATAATCAACCGGGTCTTTGAAGTCGACGCATAGCGTCAGACACCTCGGTCGGCCCCCTCTCCCTTGGGGAGACGGCTGGGGTGAGGGGCTGTTGATTCGCTCTCAGTACCCGTTGGAGCCGTAGTCGACGATGAAGGCGAAATCAGTCACGCGCTCAATCCCGGGTTCAATCCGTCCATCCGGCAACAACGCAAAGGCTGCGCCCAACCCGCATTTTTGCGGGCCGGGCGCACTCACTCAAAGCGCCTGGAAGTGGGGCAGGACCGCCGACGTTTGACCGATGTCCGCGTAGGGCAAAGCGGCGTCATCCGCATGGGTCAGGAAACGGTGCTGCGGCATTTTCAAGTGCGCCTTCTCGAATTGCCCGAACACCGGCGTCGGATTGCGGTAGTGGAAATGTGCGTACCACAGCAACTGTGGCGAAGGTGGCGTCATGTTCCACACCTCGTATTCCTGCAGGTAATCGTTGCGACCACGATATTTGCCCAGGTGTTTGATCGCGGTGGTCTTGCGAAGCTCGACCACCTGCTGGGCAAGCAGATCCTCAAGCATGCCGTCGGTGGGTTTCTGGCTGGCCAGCGCTTGCCGTGTTCGCAGTGCGCGACCGCTGCTGGTCAGGTCACTGGCCTTGTCGCGCAGTGTCGTGATGATCGGGTTCTGCGCATCGAGGTTCGCGATGCGGTCGGCGCGTCGATTGAGTTCGGCTGCTTCGCTGATCATCATGTGCTCCAGATCGACCGGGAGCATATTCTGCTCCGCGTATGACTGGACCTTGGTGCGATAACCGGGGAGGGTGTCGAGGCGCTGCTGCGCATCAGTCAACAGCGCCGCCAGCGTCAGGTGCGTGGAAATGTTCGGTTCGACGGGGCGCGGGTTCAACAAGCGGAATTGACCATCGTTGCCCTGTTCCCAGATTTCTTCATGGCCGCTCCGGCCCGTCGACACATATTGGCGTTTTTGCGTCGTTGGCTCCCAACGCTCGACGCCATACATCAGCTGATTGTCGGCGGTGGTGAAAACGCGCTGGGCAGATTCCCCAGTCGGTGCCGCCACCGCCGGATCGATAATCCCCTTGCGTGCCCGTTCGCCTAGTTTCTCGATACCGCTGAGCAGCGGTTCTACCTGATCAAGGTGAAAGTGCTGTGGGTAACGATGGGTCCAGATGTTCATCTCGCGCCGAAAACGGGTGTACAGGTCGAGGCAGTTTTGCAGAATCTGGCTGCGTTGGGCCGCGGTCGCGGTGAGGGTCGGCAAGATGTATTGCGTGTACAGAGCGCGATCGACATCAATGCGGATTTTGCTCGCCTGACCCGTCAGATAAAACCACGACACATCATTGATCTGGCCGTAGTGCTTGACGGTTTCCAGCCGCTGACTGGTGCGCAGGTACAGCAGATTGGCGTCACTGTGTTTGCTGTTGATATCGTTGACTTCGGTGGCGACCTGCAGCTTGTCTGCCCTGACTTGAATGCGATCGTTCCACAGGTTGAGCTCGATCTTCAGGCGCTCCATCCGATCCAGTTTGCTGAGAAATTGCAAACGCAGCAGGCGGATCTCCTCAAGCAGCGTTATCCGGCGGGCGATGTTGTCGAGTGGCAGATTGTCCAGGGCCAGCGCCAACTCGTCGATTTTATGGGTGATGGGCAGGACGCTGTGTGACGTGAAGTAGGCCAGGCGACGATAGCGATCGGTCAACAGCCAGGCGGTCTTGCTGCGGAACAGCCTGGCCTCCTGTTTTTTGTTGCCGCTGGCCAGGGGGATCAATTCATCCAGTGTCTGAAAAGCGCGTTTGGCCAGTTCGATATCACCCAGACACGCTGTTTCGGCAGCCGCGACCAGTGCTGGACGATCTTCGACTGCGGCATTGCCATACCGGTTGATCGCCGCATCGCTTACCCGGCCTCTGGCATGAATCTGATCCGCCAGGTCATCGGCTGCTTCGGTCAAACGATGATGACGGCGAAACGCGTGGTCGGCCCACCAACGCGGCAATTGCTGACGAATCGCCTGCGGCCAGAGCGGATCCAGCGCGTCGGCCAGGTGGCCGAGCACTTGCCCGCCACCGAGTCCGCCGCCTTCGAAAGTAGTGCCGTATACACCGAACCAAGTATCCCACTCACCGTTTTCGTCCAGGGCAATGGGCTGTTTGTAGGTTTTTCGACTATTGCCCAGCAAGCGCCAGTTACGCGAATCCTGACTGCGCTGTACCGCGTAGATTCGCCCCTGACGGACGATGAAGTCGCCGTCGGCATGCCGGTAGATCCCGCGATAAATGCCGTTGGTGGCCGGGTGCAGACCCGAAAGGGAAAGCGGTTGTTCGTATTCGTAGCCCATGAAGCGTTGCACCACATGCCGGGCCTGCCGTTGCGATGTGTCATGGAAGGCGGCGGCGTTGCGCGCCAGTCGGCGCAACTGGCGCGTACGGGTGAGTTGGCGGGCCGTGCGCGACAACAACGAGCTCGGCATCTCGCCCGGCAGCAGGTCCATGGCCGCGTCGATCAGACACGTCAGCACCGATTTGAGCTCGCTCAACCCGTCGCCGATCTCCCCGCGCAAAAACGCCGCCACCGCCTGATTGGCCGCTGTCCATGCATCGTAAATGGACAGTGCCGTGCCCACAAACGGCACCAGTCCCAGGGCCATTTTCAGGTAGTTGAAGGCACGCGGGCCCTTGAGCGCATGGCGCTCCAGGTACAGCGCATCGTTTGAACGAGACGTGCCGCGATGAGCTTCGATCAGCCGCCCCATATGCGCGTTGAGCAAATGCTCGCTCAGCGAGGTGGTGGATGGCCAGGGCAGACCGACGCCGATCATCGCGTCGAAATGTCTGTCCCAGGCCTGGTTGAGCCGGCTCTCATGCGCGCGCACGTTGCCCTGCAGGGCGCGGCCTGCCAGGTATTTGACCCATTTGTCGAACAGCGACAGGTTGAACAGACCCTTGCGCGCGGCTTCAAGGTTGTCGTAGCGGCGCAGGAATTGCCCGTCGGGGCTGTCGGGCAGGTACAGCAAGGTCACGCCGCTGACCTGTTCTTCAATAAAGGTCACGCCTGAGAGTGTCACCGGCCCTTCATAGGGTGTGTCCTTGCCCCCGGCACTCAGATAGGCCGGGAGCAACACCACGCGTTTGCCTGTGGGCCGCCACGCTTGAGTGGTGTTGGCGTCGATGGCGATGTTCAGCGTGTGCAGGTCGGTGCTGTGGATATGCCGTTGCATGAGGGCGCATTCACCCTGCATCCGGAGCATGAGCCGCCAGGGCTCGGTCAGGCATTCGCGTCGATGCGCGCGGGCAAATGCCGACTCGCTCTGCTTACCGTTAAAGGTGTCGCGGATCAGTTGTTCATACGATTGCGGCAGGTTCAGTTCAGGTAGCACGCGGGTCAGGTATTCGCGCGTGATACCAGACGTCAGGCGCAGCCGCTGCGAATCGTCGAGTCCGCTGACCGTCACCTTCAAAAAGCGCAACCGTAGCGCCAGCGGCTCGAGGTTCATTGAGGGTGTATTGTCGATGTTCATCTGCGCAAGGTCTTCGAGGCTCATGTTGCTACGCGCCGCACTGGGCAGCAGGACCAGTCTCTCCGGCGTCGAAGGCGCACCGGGCGCGGCAAAGAAGTGGGTTTCCCATTTCGTCGAATCGGGTAGATCCAGTTGTATCTGGAAGCTGCCCTCGAGTGCAAAGTCTTTGCTCAACCGGGCATGCAGGTGTTTGCGGGTGAAGTCATCGCGTGGTTCCAGCAGCAGCGTCATGATGGCGTGACTGCGCTGCATCGCCGCCAGGTAGGCCATGATCAAATCCTTGAGCGTTACGCGGTCGGCCTGCGTCATGGTTTTCAGCCAGTCGGGCAGGTGGGAAACCAGCGCGGCACTTCGGTCCTGTTCCAGCAACTGAGTGAATGCCAGGCTTCTGGCGGCGTGCACCGGTACCTGCAATCGGGCCAGGGTCTGGTTGCGCAGCACTTGCAGTTCTTCGCCGAGTCGCTCGGTGTCGGCCGGCGCGGCATGGCGCTGGCGTAGCGTGGCGGCGTGTTCTTCGAATTCGCTGGTCAGTTGATTGAGTCCATGGCGCAACGCATCGCCGCGAATCTGCTTGAGCTGCAGCGTCAGTGTGCGGTCTGCCGGATCGATCCTGAACAGCTTGCGTTCCAGTTCGCGACGATGGGCGAAGCGCTGCAAGCCACCGCCTGCACCGGGCCAGTAGAGCACCAGGCTGTGGGGGGAAGTCGGGTCGACGAGGGCGGAAGGCTGGGTGACGACCCAGACGCCGGCGAGTGCTTGCGTGGTAAGCGTGGTCTGGCCAGCGGTCTGTGTACTCATCGACAGGCTCACGCTGGCAGCCACCGCGGCGGCGCCGGTTGTCTGCGCTGCATCCAGCACGGTGCGAAACGCGTTGCCTTCGTTTTCGCTAAGTTGCCCCAGCGCTTGTTGCAAGGCGCATTCGGCGTGCAGCCCGGCCTTGTGCGCGGCGTGCAGCGCGGTGAACTCGTGTTGGAAGGTGCGCAGATCCGATTGCCGTTCACGATAGAGCAGCGCGGTAGCAGCCGTTTCGGCGGCCTTTTCTGCCACTTCCAGTGCCTCGAGCGATTCCTTTATCGCCTGCATTCCCTCGCCTGCATCCCGTTCTTCGAACGCACGGCGCTGGCTGTCGAGGGCAGCCTGGCGTAACGACCGGGGAATATCAGCGAACAAGCTACCGAACAATGCCTGCTCATCTGCAAGGGCATCGTCATCGACACGGGGCGGCGGTGGCTCCGGTCTCGGTGGTGGCGCAATGAGCTCGTCGTGGCTGCGTTGTTGATCAGTCAGATCAACCGTGGACAGGGATTGCCCGGCATCTGCGGCCAAGGTCGCGTCGCGGCGGCTGGGGGTGGTCAGCAGGGTGATCTGCGATTGCTGGCGGTGCGCAAGCAGATCGTGGCTGCCCAGCGCCATGGCGTCAGTCTTGAGACTTTATTCGAAGCGGATATCGTCGGTCGGCAGGTCGGCCGGAACGAGGGCCTGATCGAGCAGCCACGCTTGCATCTCGCTGCGCCGCGCAAACGCCTGGATCGCAACGGCGCGGCAGGGCAGGTAGAGCAGGAGGTTGACGTCGGCATCGGCGCCGGCGCGAATTACCCACGCGCCGCTGAGCCGGACCTTGTGCTGGTTTTTGAGCACCAGCGTCAGTTGCTCGGTGTAGACCGGCTGCATGTTCAGCAGTAACGCCCCGGCCGGGGGATCAAGGACCAGCAGCAACAGTTGGAGTTGCTCGGCGCTCAGGGATTTGCGGGCTTGGGCCAGGTGCACGGTGGCTTCGAAATGCAGTCGATACAGCTGTTTGACCTGTTCGCGCCGGGCATGCGCGGTGCCGGGCGCGCGACTGTCCCAGAACGTTCGCCAGCGCTGCGCATGCGCCTGTTGAATGCCAAGCATCTTCAGGCGCTCAAGCCATTGCTGCGGTTGCAGCGACCGCAGCGGGTGCGCCTGATCGATACCGGACACGCGACACTGCTGGTTCAGATCCGCGTCCAGCTGCGGATATTGCAAGGTGAAGGCGCAGGCCTGGGTGAAACTGATAAAGCGTTCAGGCTGTTGATCCGTGGCAGGAAACAGCAGCCCGGTGTTCTCGCCGTCCACATCGAGTTTTTCGCGCAGCTGTCGGTTGAGCGTGTCGCGCATGCCCGGAGTGGCCTTCAACACTTCGCGCAAGCCGTCGGTGCTTTGTCGCCATTGACTGATGGCGCTGAGCGCCAGACTTTCATCGGGCAGGGGGGCATTGAGTTTGAAGGTAGGCCAGACAACGGAGGTGGGTTCAGGCCTGGTCAATAACAGAGCAGCGTCCATGGGCAGAAAACTCGGTGCCGGGGCGGCGGATCCGCCCCTCAGTGGCGGATATTCAAAGGCAGTCGACGGCGCAGATGGCGGTACATAGTTATCGCACCTTGCCCATGGCGTGCAGTTATCCTCAAGCCGGATGACCGCTCGGCACTCTTCATCAAACTGTCATGTAACTGTGGCAGCGCGCTTGTACAAACTTCATCAGACTCGCGCTCTACTGGGGTTCTGTGTTTCGGTGTTTTTGATGATGAAAGGATGGTGTTTGATCGCGGCTGTTCTGGCCGCGATTTTTTTCGGCGTGCCGGCGTCTGCGGCGTCGCGATGCGATGTGAATGTGCCCACCGAGCGTGTCGATCTGGCGCAGGTCAGCCTGGCGTACCAGAGCATTGGCCGTGCTTCGGATCCGGCATTGCTGTTGGTGATGGGGCTGGGTGGGCAATTGATCCACTGGCCGGACGAAGTGGTCGAGGCGCTGTGTCAGCAGGGTTTTCGAGTGATTCGCTATGACAACCGTGATGTCGGGTTATCGACCTGGCGTCAGGCACCGGCGGAGGCCAACCTGACCTTTGAAGTGCTGCGTTACAAGCTCGGTCTGCCGGTGGCGGCGCCGTACAGCCTGACCGACATGGCCGACGATGCGCTGGGGTTGATGACGGCCCTGCATGTCGAGCAATTCCATGTGCTGGGTGCCAGCATGGGCGGGATGATTGCTCAGCACATGGCGGCCATGGCGCCGCAGCGGGTTGAGAGTCTGACGCTGATCATGACCAGTTCCGGCGCTGAAGGTTTGCCGGCGCCCAGCGCGGCCCTGGTGCAGTTGCTGGCGCAACGCGGTGCGCCGAACCGGGAGATGGCGCTGGAGCAGCAGGCGGATTTACTCGCGGCACTCGGCAGCCCGGCGGTCAGCGATGATCGCCAGGCATTGCTGGAGCAAGCGGCGGCTTCTTACGATCGCGCGTTTAATCCCGAAGGCGTGAAACGTCAGATCATGGCGATACTGGCCGAGCGGAGTCGGGTGGCGCTGCTCAACCAGTTGCGCGTGCCGACGCTGGTGGTGCACGGCACGGCCGATCCGCTGCTGCCGGTCATGCATGGCGTGCATTTGGCCGCGCACATTCGCGGTAGTCAGTTGAAGCTGATTCCAGGGCTGGCCCACCGCTTTCAGGAAGCATTCAAGGAACCGTTACTGGCGGCGGTATTGCCGTATTTGCAGGCGCATCGTGAAGACAATTCGCATTGGGCGCAGATTGAGCCGGTGGTGGGGCGGAATCTGCTGTAACGGGTGGTTTTGCAGTGTTTGTGAAGCGCCCCACACCCTAACCCTCTCCCGGAGGGAGAGGGGACTGATCGGGGGATATTACGCAACTACACCGACGTGAACGTTCTGCGGGGAATCCACAATCGAACTGCGCGTGCCAGACCGAACTCTTGATCGACCTGCATGTACCTGCGATGTCAGGCGTGGACCCGTACCCACACACTCACCAACACCGTCGCCGCCATCAACCAAGCCACGGCGGCGACGGCCAGCGAAGCCTCCAGCCGCATCCGGTCGACCATCACATACAACGTCGCCAGATACACAAAGTACGGAATGATCGACCACATCCCGAACACGATGGTGGTCTTGAGATCATCAACCGAGCGCCCCTTGCCGACGATGTAGTGAGCAATCAGCGCAAAGGTCGGGAACAGTGGCACCAACCCCGCGATGTAATAGTTTTTCGTCTTGGCCAACGCCGCGAGAATCAACACAACCGCGGCACCGAGTGCCGCTTTCAGCAACAGATCCATCAGTGGCTCAACCCGTATTTTTTCACTTTGTCGAACAGTGTGGTCTTGGCCATGCCCAGTTCCAGGCTGGCCTGGGTCAGGTTGCCGCCGCTGCGTTGTAGCGCGTCGCTGAGCAGGTTGCGTTCGAAGGCTTCCACCGCTTCGGCAAATGCCAAACCCTGGCCCGCGCTGCCGGCACCGGTTTTTTTGAAGGCGGGCAAACCGAGGGCAAAACGCTCGGCGACGTTGCGCAGTTCTCGCACATTGCCCGGCCAGTCGTGGCTCATCAGGTGCGACAGGGTCTGGTTGTCCATTTCCGGTAGTGCACGGTCGAAGCGCAGGGCCGATTGCTGGGTGAAGTGTTCGAACAGTTGCAGGATGTCTTCGCGGCGTTCGCGCAATGGCGGCAACTCCAGCGTCACCACGTTGAGGCGGTAGTACAAGTCACTGCGGAATTCGCCGGCCTTGCTCGATTCGTCGAGGTCGGATTTGGTCGCTGCAATCACCCGGCAGTCCACCGCGACGCTCTGATTGGAACCGAGCCGTTCGAGGGTGCGTTCCTGCAACACGCGCAGCAGTTTGATTTGCAGCGGCAACGGCATGCTTTCCACTTCATCGAGGAACAGCGTGCCGCCGTCGGCGTGTTCGATCTTGCCGATGCGGCGTTTGCCGGCGCCGGTGAACGCGTTGGCCTCGTGACCGAAGATCTCGCTTTCGAAAAGGTTCTCCGGCAAGCCGCCGCAGTTCAGTGCAACGAACTGCTTGCTGTGTCGCCGACTGAAGTCGTGCAGGCAGCGGGCAACCAGTTCTTTACCGGTGCCGGTTTCGCCTTCGATCAGGACGTTGGCCGAGGTGTCGGCGACGTTGGCGATCAATTCGCGCAGGTTCTGCATGGCCGGCGAGCGCCCGATGATCCGGCCTTCGAGCGAATCCCGCTCGGCCAGTTGCCTGCGCAGCGACGAGACCTCACGGGCGAGGCTGCGTTGCTCCAGCGCACGGCGTGCAACATCGACCAGGCGCTCCGGTGAGAAGGGTTTCTCCATGAAGTCGTAAGCGCCTTTCTGCATGGCGCCAACGGCCATGGAGATGTCGCCGTGCCCGGTGATCAGCACCACCGGCAAACTGCGGTCGCGTTGCTTGAGCCGGGTCAGCAGTTCCAGGCCATCGATGCCGGGCAGGCGAATGTCGCTGATGACGATACCGGCAAAGTTGTCGCCGACGCGCTCCAGCGCTTCTTCTGCACTGCCGACGCCGATGCTGGGAATGTCTTCCAGCGTCAGCGCTTGCTGGCAGCCGAGCAACACATGGGGGTCGTCTTCGACGATCAATACACTGAGGTCTTGGTTCATATTGGCTCGGCAGGGGTAGGGCTTACCAACGGTAAACTGAGAACGAAAGTGGTACCGCCGCCACCCGGGTGTTCGACACCCAAATGTCCGCCCGTGGCCGCGGCGAGGCTGGCGGAAAGCGTCAGGCCCAGGCCCAGGCCTTGTTCGCCGGGCTTGGTGGTAAAGAACGGTTCGAACAGATGCTTGCGCGCTTCGACGTCGACTCCGTGGCCATTGTCGCGCACCCGCAGGCGATATTTGCCATTGAACTCTTCGCCTTCCAGCCACAGTTGCGGCAGCGGTTGCGCCTGCATGGCGTCGAGGGCGTTGCCGATCAGGTTGACCAGAATCTGTTCGAGGCGGGTCTGGTCGATGTGCAACTGCACATCAATGAATTGCCGGTGCAGTTGCAGTGCCGGATTTTCCAGGCGCGCACCGAGCAATTGCAGCGCCGCGTCCACGGCTTTGCCGAGGCTGGCCTGGCCCTGATTGTCACCACGCCGGGCAAACGATCGCAGGCTGGCGGTGATCCGGCCCATGCGGTCGATCAGGTCGTTGATGGTTTTCAGATTGGTGCTGGCGACATCGAGCTGGCCGCGCTCGAGAAAACGCACGGTATTGCCTGAGAGCGTGCGCATGGCCGCCAGCGGCTGGTTCAATTCGTGGGCAATGCTCGTGGACATCTGGCCGATGGCGGCGAGTTTGCCGGCCTGCACCAGTTCATCCTGGGCCCGGCGCAGCGTCTCTTCAGCCTGCCGGCGTTCGCGGATCTGACTCTTGAGTCGGTCGTTGCTGGCACGCAGGTCGGCGGTGCGTTCGGTAATCCGACGCTCCAGTTGATTGTTGGCTTCCTGCAAGGCTTCGCGGGCGGCGAGGCGGGTGGCGATGACCTTGCGCCGCTCATTCCAGGCAATCAGCAGGAACGCCACCAGGGCAAATGCGACGGCGACCAGAATGCCTTGGTTGATCGCTTCGCGACGCAAATCCTGAAGCGGCGTCAGCAGGGTGAAATTCCACGGTGTGTCGCTAAGAAGCCGGGTCTGCGCCAGATAACGGATGTCGTCTTCGTCAGACTGCACTTCACTGTTGGCCGGAAAAGTGAGTTTCTCTACGCCTTCGGCCAGGGTTTCCCGGGCCAGCGGTTGCAGTTCGGTGAGCGGGAACCAGTAATACTGCAAGCTGCGGGCGAGTTTCTCTTTGACCTCGTCACTCAGCGGGATGACCGATTTGAGGCGTCTGGCCGGATCGCTGGACAGAATGATGATGCCGTTTTCATCGCTGACAAACGCTTCAAGGCGCGCCCGTTGCCAGCGTTCTTCCATGGCTTCGAGGCGCACTTTGACCACGGCGACACCGATGATCTTGCCGTGTTCTTCCAGGCCATGGGCCAGGTAGTAGCCGGGTTCGCCGTTGGTGCTGCCGATCCCGTAGAAACGGCCAGGTTCACCGCGTATGGCTTTCTGAAAATAGGCACGGAAGGACAGGTCTTCGCCCAGATAACTGTCGACATCGCGCCAGTTGCTGGTGGCCATCACGCGGCCGGTGGTGTCCATCACGTAGATTGCCCGACTGCGGCTGCGCCGGTTCAGGCCTTCAAGGTAATCGTTGACCGTTTTCCGGTGCTCCGGAGTCGGGTCGGCCAGCAATTGCGGGACACTGGTTTCCAGTTCCAGCAGGCTGGGAAGGTAGGTGTATTTGCTGATTTCGCTCTCGACGGCGCGGGCGTGCAGTTCAAGCTGACGCTGGCCGTTCTCGCCAAGGCTGCGGATGCCGAAATGTTCACTGGTCCAGAAGCCGATAAAACCCAGTCCGACCATCAGGGCGATGATCAGCGGCGGCAAGAACAGGTGACGAATCAGACGGGGCTTCACGGCAAGTGATGGCGTTGCTGCGCGATAGAGATTGGGGTCGCATTTCATCACAGATGCCTTGGGTCAACCAGCACACTTGCAGCAAGTACGCTGTCCCTGTGGGAGCTGGCGTGCCAGCGATAGCGGTCTATCAGTCGACATCATCTTCAACTGACAAGGCCCATCGCGGGCAAGCGCGCTCCCACAGGTACTGCAGAGTTTTTTAGTGCTGCAAGATTTTCTCGAGGAAGTGCTGCGCGCGTTCGGAGCGGGCGCTGATATCGCCGAAGAACTCTTCTTTGGGGCAGTCTTCGATGATTTTGCCGGCGTCCATGAAGATCACGCGGTCAGCCACTTTGCGCGCGAAGCCCATTTCGTGGGTCACGCACATCATGGTCATGCCTTCCTGGGCCAGTTGCACCATCACGTCGAGTACTTCGTTGACCATTTCCGGGTCGAGCGCCGAGGTCGGTTCGTCGAACAGCATGACGATCGGGTCCATCGCCAGCGCACGGGCAATCGCCACGCGCTGTTGCTGACCGCCGGACAATTGGCCCGGATGCTTGTGGGCGTGAGCCGACAGGCCGACGCGCTCCAGCAGTTGCAGACCTTTTTTGGTCGCCTCTTCCTTGCTGCGGCCCAACACCTTGATCTGCGCGATGGTCAGGTTTTCGGTGATGGTCAGGTGCGGGAACAGTTCGAAATGCTGGAACACCATGCCCACGCGCGAGCGCAGTTTCGGCAGGTTGGTCTTCGGGTCGGCAATCGAAGTGCCGTCGACCACGATGTCGCCTTTCTGGAACGGTTCCAGCGCGTTGACGCATTTGATCAGGGTCGACTTGCCCGAGCCCGACGGGCCGCAAACCACGATCACTTCGCCTTTTTTGACCTCGGTGCTGCAATCAGTCAGCACCTGGAAGTCCCCATACCACTTGTTGATGTTCTTGATAGAGATCATACGGCGAACCTTTTTTGCAGACGCTTGACCAGCAGCGAGGCGGCAAAGCTGATTGTGAAGTACACGAGACCTGCGAAGATCAGGAACTCATTGGAGCGGCCAATGATGTCGCCACTGGCGCGCGAGGCATTGAGGAAGTCGACCAGGCCCACGGTGTAAACCAGTGAGGTGTCCTGGAACAGAATGATGCTCTGTTGCAGCAACAGCGGGGTCATCTTGCGAAACGCTTGTGGCAGGATGATCAGACGCATCATCTGTCCGTAGCTCATGCCCAGCGCTTGCGCCGCGCCCATCTGACCTTTGGGAATCGACTGCACACCGGCGCGGACGATTTCGCAGAAGTAAGCCGCTTCAAACATCATGAACGCGACGATGCATGAGGTGAACGCACCGATCGGGGTGTCTTCGCCCGTGATCCAGCGCAGCACGAACGGCACCGCCAGATAGAACCAGGTGATCACCAGCAGCAGCGGGATCGAACGGAAATAGTTGACGTAGGCGCCGGCAACCCGCGACAGCAGTTTGCTCGAGGACAAACGCATCAGCGCCAGGAGGGTGCCGAGAATGATCCCGCCCACCACGCCCATCGCCATCAGCTTGAGGGTCATCACCATGCCGTTCCACAAACCGGGAATGGCCGGGACGATGCCACTGAAATCAAATTCCATTATTTACCCCCCACGGAGATCAGGCCGGGCACGGCAACTTTCTTCTCGACCACGCGCATCAGCAGCATGAGGCTCATGTTCAGGGTGAAATAAATCAGGGTAGCGAGGGTGAACGCTTCAAACAGGTTGGCTGAGAACTCAGCGGTCTGTTTGGTCTGCGCGAGCAGCTCCATCAGCCCGATCAACGAGGCCACGGAGGAGTTCTTGAAGACGTTCAGAAATTCCGAGGTAAGCGGCGGAATGATGATCCGGTAGGCCTGGGGCAGCAGCACGTTCCAGTAGATTTGCGGCAGTTTGAAGCCCATCGCACGGGCGGCCGATTCCTGGCCACGCGGCAGCGCCTGGATGCCGGTACGCACTTGTTCGCAAACACGCGCAGCGGTGAACAGACCCAGGCACACGACCACGCTCAGGTAAGCCGAGGTGGTCGGGTTGAGGTCCTGCTTGTACCACTCTTGCAGATCGGCGGGCAGCAGGTCGGGCACCAGGAAGTACCAGATGAACAGCTGTACCAGCAGCGGCACGTTACGGAACAGCTCGACATAGCAGGTCGCAATGCCCGCCACGATGCGGTTCGGCACGGTGCGCATGACGCCCAGTATCGAGCCCAGCAGCAGAGCGATGATCCAGGCCACGATGGCGATGGCGATGGTCCAGCCCAGACCGGAAATGAACCAGTCGAGATAGGTCTCGCTGCCCACGCCGGTGGACTTGAAGAACACGCCCCAGTCCCAGTTGTAATTCATTAGGGTCTCCCCTCGATTCGATCGATATACAAGTGCCCGCCTGGGAAACTCCGTTCCCTCTGATCGTGAAGATCAGGCACACGCGATCGGCTCGACAGCCACCGGTTCGAGTGTTTCCAGAATGTGCCAGCAGGGAGTGACAAACTCCTGAAAGGGCCGAGCCCCTTCAGGAGATAAGGTTAGTCAGAAATCAGGATTTCTTGTCGTCAGCCGCTTTATCGGTCGGATTGGCGATCAGAGCCTTGAGCTCGTCGCTCATCGGGAAGTTCAGGTTCAGGCCTTTTGGTGGAATCGGCGCCATGAACCACTTGTCGTAGATCTTGGTGATCGCGCCCGATGCGTAGGTCGCCTTGATGGCGTCATCCACAGCCTTTTTGAACGGCTCGTCGCCCTTGCGCATCATGCAGCCGTAGATTTCGTAGGACTGTGGAGTACCGGTCACGGCCCAATCGGTGGCTTTCTTGGCCTTGGCCGCTTCGCCGGCCAGCAGTGCATCGTCCATCATGAACGCAACGGCACGGCCCGATTCCAGCATCTGGAAGGATTCACCGTGGTCTTTGGCGGAGATGACGTTCATGCCCATCTGCTTGTCGGCATTCATCGCCTTGAGGATGCGCTCGGACGTGGTGCCGGCGGTGGTCACGACGTTCTTGCCTTTGAGGTCGTCGAAATCTTTGTACTTGGAGTCAACCTTGGACAGCAGACGGGTACCGATTTCGAAGATGCCGACGGAGAAGTCAACCTGCTGCTGACGCTCGACGTTGTTGGTGGTGGAGCCGCACTCGACGTCCACGGTGCCGTTCTGCACCAGCGGGATACGGGTTTGCGAGGTCACCAGGTTGTATTTGACCTGCAGATTTGGAAGGTCGAGGTCTTTCTTGATCGCTTCGACGATAGCCAGCTGGATATCGTGGGAGTAGCCGACCGGTTTGCCGGAGGCGTCAGCGATGTAGGAAAACGGGATGGAGGCATCGCGGTGGCCCAGGGTGATGACACCGGACTCTTTAATCTTCTTCAGGGTGCCGGTGAGTTCGGCGGCGAAAACTGGCGTGCTGATCAGAGCGGCAGCAATGGCTGCGCCCAGGATATGGGGAACGATGCGCATCAAATTTTCCTCGACATTGTTTTTTTTATGGAGCCAGTTTGTCGGCCCTTTTGTGCTTCGAATGCCTGACGGCTCCTGAAGTGTTGGCACAACAGGCATTCGTCGAGAGAGTGTAGAGCATGAGTCGTGCCATACCAGTCGATAACACCTAAAGCTCTGATTTATAACGCTATTAAACTTTTGTGGCGGATTTTTTTGGCGTATCTGATCCGGTTAACCGAATCGACCGCAAAGTCGCGTTCGGAAAACCGAATGGTTGGGAGGCCTCTTACCCTGGCCCTTCCGAAACGTTGGACCGCGCAGAGGGGAGAGGGCCGGGGTGAGGCAACTGAACCCACATAAAAAAAGCCCCTGAATCTCACAATTCAGGGGCTTTCATTTAAGCGATGGTTATATCAAGCCGCTTCAATCTTGCGATTCTGCTCGACCTTACCCAGATACGCCGCCAGTTTCTCCTGCTCGGCAGGAGTGGTGAACAGCCCCAGCTTGCTGCGGCGCCACAGAATATCGTGCGCGGTCGTTGCCCACTCTTCGCTGCACAGGTAGTCGACTTCGCGGGTGTAGAGCCCGCCACCAATGTGTTCACCCATGTCCGCGAGGCTTTCCACACCTTCGAGCATGCGCCAGGTGCGGCTGCCGTAGGTGGTGGACCAGCGGCGGGCGATCTCGGTTGGCACGAAGTCGAACTTGTCGCGGATCAACGCGCTCAAGGCCTGCGGGGTGGTCATGTCTTCGCCGCCGGGCAGGGTCGCCGAAGCCGTCCAGCTCGGGCGCATCTGGGTCAAGTGCGGCATTAACTGCGCCATCGCCGACTCGGCGAGTTTGCGGTAGGTGGTTAGCTTGCCGCCGAATACCGACAACAGCGGTGCTTCTTCACCGCCACCGGACAATGCCAAGGTGTAATCGCGCGTCACGGCCGACGGGTTATCGGACTCGTCGTTGCACAGCGGACGCACACCCGAGTAGCTGTGCTGGATGTCGTCGCGGCTGACTTGCTTCTTGAAGTGTGCGTTGACCACTTTCAGCAGGTAATCGGTTTCGCCGTCGGTGATCGCCACTTTGGCGGGGTCGCCGGTGTACTCGCGGTCGGTGGTACCGATCAAGGTGAAGTGGTTGAGGTACGGAATGGTGAAAACGATGCGCTGATCTTCGTTTTGCAGAATGTGCGCATGTTCACCTTCGTACAGCTTCGGCACGATGATGTGGCTGCCCTGAATCAGACGGATGCCGTATGGCGATTCCATCTTCAGGTCATCGCGAATGAACTTGGCAACCCATGGGCCCGCGGCGTTGACCAGTGCTTTGGCGGTGATCGAGAACAGGCTGCCGTCGGCGCGCTCAAGATTCAGATGCCACAAGCCTTTGGCGCGGCGGGCGCTGACGCAACGGGTCTGAGTGTGCACATGGGCGCCTTTTTCCCGCGCAGCCATGGCGTTCAGTACCACGAGGCGGGCGTCGTCGACCCAGCAATCGGAGTATTCGAAGCCTTTGGTGATTTCGCTGTTCAGTGCGCTGTCGGCGCCGAACTTAAGACTGCGCGAACCGGCGAGTTTTTCGCGCTTGCCGAGGTTGTCGTACAGGAACAGACCGGCACGAATCATCCACGCCGGACGCAGGTGCGGACGGTGCGGCAGTACGAAGCGCATCGGCTTGACGATGTGCGGGGCCTTGGCAAGCAACACTTCGCGTTCAGCCAGCGCTTCACGCACCAAGCGGAACTCGTAATGTTCGAGATAGCGCAGGCCCCCGTGAATCAGCTTGCTGCTGGCCGACGAGGTGTGGCTGGCCAAGTCATCCTTTTCGCAAAGGAACACCGAGAGGCCGCGACCGGCGGCATCCGCTGCGATCCCCACCCCATTGATCCCGCCACCAATGACGGCGATATCGTAGATCTCGGAGATAGGGGGCGTACGCAAGGTAGATGTAGACATCGGCTGGCCTCGGGCTCTTTTGATTTTCTATATTTGAATTCGAACATTAATGTTCATTTGCGAAAATGGTAGCCCATAAACACGCGCACAGCCAGTCGCATTCGATTGAAAAAACTCATCGAAGGGCCGGCAAAGGAAAATTTCCGAACATTAAATGCGCGAAGGGGCGCTAGAGGTGTGCTGTTTACTCGATTGCCTTCGCGAGCAGGCTCGCTCCCACAGTTTGAAATGCATTCCAATGTGGGAACGAGCCTGCTCGCGAAGGCGTCGGCGCAGCAAATGAAGATTAGGGGGGGTTAAACCACTTCCAGCCGAATCTTGTGCTGACTCAACAACTGCGCCAATGCCGGCACCGGTTGCTGGTCGGTCACCAGGCAATCAATCAGGCTGATCGGTCCGAGCCGGATCATCGCGTTACGTCCGAACTTGCTCGAGTCCGCTGCCAGAATCACCTGGCGTGCATTGGCAATGATCGCTTGTGAAACCCGTACCTCCTGATAATCGAAGTCGAGCAGACTGCCGTCCTCGTCGATACCACTGATACCGACCAGCGCGAAATCAACCTTGAACTGATTGATGAAATCCACACTCGCCTGACCCACCACACCGCCATCGCGACGGACATTGCCACCGGTCAGCAGCACATCGAAATCATCCTTGGCACTGAGCATCGACGCCACGTGCAGGTTATTGGTGATGATTTTCAGGTGGTTGTGGTTGAGCAGGGCGCGGGCAATCGATTCGGTGGTGGTGCCGATGTTGATAAACAGCGAGGCATGATCGGGAATCTGTGCGGCGATGGCTTCACCAATGCGTTGTTTTTCATCGCGCATCTGATCGGCGCGCATCGCATAGGCAGTGTTTTCGACGCTGGAATCATAGGCAGCGCCGCCGTGGTAACGACGCAGCAGATTGGCTTCCGCGAGCTGATTGATGTCGCGGCGGATGGTTTGCGGGGTAACAACGAACAGCGTGGCCATTTCCTCGATGCTCACATAGCCGCGTTCGCGGACCAGCTCGAGGATTTGCTGCTGACGGGGAGGCAGATTCATGGGGCTTCCTTTGGGCTGCCGTGCAAAATTTGCCCATGATGCCGCAGGAATCTCCTCCCGACCAGTTTCCAGCTTTAGTCAGTCTTCAGACTGGCTTATTCAGCGTCCTCACGCGCCCAGTCACGGGTGCGGCTGACGGCTTTTTTCCAGCCTTTGTACAACTTCTCTTTCTCGACTTCGTCCAGGCTCGGTTCGAACTCTCGCTCGATCACTGCTTTGCCACGCAGTTCATCCAGGCTGCCCCAGAAGCCGCACGCCAGACCGGCCAGATACGCCGCGCCCAGTGCCGTGGTTTCGCGCATTTGCGGGCGCTCGACCTGGGTGCCGAGGATGTCGGCCTGGAACTGCATGAGGAAGTTGTTCGCCACCGCGCCGCCGTCTACGCGCAGGGCTTTGAGGCGTTCGCCGGAGTCCTGTTGCATGGCGTCGAGGACGTCGCGAGTCTGGTAGGCGATCGATTCCAGCGCGGCGCGGATGATGTGATCCACGCGTACACCGCGAGTCAGGCCGAACAGCGCGCCACGGGCATACGGGTCCCAGTAGGGAGCGCCGAGACCGGTAAAGGCCGGTACCAGGTACACGCCGTTGCTGTCCTTGACCTTGTTGGCGAAGTATTCGGTGTCGTGGGCGTCGTTGATGATTTTCAGCTCATCGCGCAGCCACTGCACAGTCGAACCACCGTTGAACACCGCACCTTCCAGCGCATAAGCGACTTCGCCGCGCGGGCCGCAAGCGATGGTGGTGAGCATGCCGTGCTTGGATTTCACTGCCTTGTCGCCGGTGTTCATCAGCAGGAAGCAGCCGGTGCCATAGGTGTTTTTCGCTTGGCCCGGCTCAACGCACATCTGGCCGAACAACGCCGCTTGCTGGTCACCGGCGATACCGCCGATGGCAATGCCGCTTTTGGTGCGGCCGTAGATCTCGGACGAGGCTTTCACTTCCGGGAGCATTTCGCGCGGGATGTCGAGGATCTCCAGCATCTTCGCGTCCCACTCAAGCGAGTGAATGTTGAAGAGCATGGTGCGCGAGGCGTTGGTGTAGTCGGTGACGTGCACCTTGCCGCCGGTGAATTTCCAGATCAGCCAGCTATCGACGGTGCCGAACAGCAATTCGCCGTTGCGCGCACGCTCGCGGCTGCCTTCGACGTTGTCGAGGATCCACTTCAATTTGGTGCCGGAGAAGTACGGGTCGGTGACCAGGCCCGTGGTGTCACGGATGTACTCTTCGTGGCCATCGCGCTTGAGCTGCTGGCAGATCTCGGTGCTGCGGCGGCACTGCCAGACGATGGCGTTGTAGACCGGACGGCCGGTGGTCTTGTCCCAGACTACGGTGGTTTCACGCTGGTTGGTGATGCCGATGGCGGCGACCTGATCGTGATGCAGACCGGCCTGGGCCAGCGCTTCGACCATGACGGCGCTCTGGGTGGCGAAGATTTCCATCGGGTCGTGTTCGACCCAGCCGGCTTGCGGGTAATGCTGGGCGAATTCGCGCTGCGCGGTGCAGACCACGTTCGCATCGCGGTCGAAAATGATCGCGCGGGAGCTGGTCGTGCCCTGATCGAGGGCAATGATGTAGTTCTTATTCTGAATGTCGGTCATGTCGATTGCCTTGGACGAAATAAGGGAGAGTGGGCCGTGGCGCAGGTTCTATAGGGCAGGAACCTGCGCCGACTGTTTCAAGAAGTTCTTGGTTTGCCGTCAATGGCCGGTTCTGCATCCTTTGTAGCAGGTGTGGCGCCGGTCAGGTGACGGGCGATGAGCCCGCGATACCCGGCAGCGCCGAGGCAGGCACCGACAATCGGTGCAAAAATCGGAATCAGGAAATACGGAATATCACGGCCGCCAGTGAAGGAAATTTCACCCCAGCCTGTGAAGAAAGTCATCAGTTTCGGACCAAAATCACGCGCCGGGTTCATCGCAAAACCGGTCAGCGGGCCCATCGAGCTGCCAATCACCGCAATCAGCAAACCGATCAGCAACGGTGCCATCGGGCCGCGTGGCAGTCCGTTGTTGTCATCGGTCAGGGCCATGATCACGCCCATCAGGATCGCGGTAATGATCATCTCGACCAGGAACGCCTGGGCGGTGGAAAGCACCGGGTTCGGGAAGGTGGAGAACACCGACGCCAGCTCAAGGCTGGCGGCCGAGCCACGAACCATTTGATGGGTTTGTTCGAAATCGAAGAAAAGGTTGCTGTACAGCGTGTAAACCAACAGCGCACCGCAGAAGGCGCCGGCAATTTGCGCAAGGATGTAGAACGGCAGTTTGCGCTTTTCGAAATCGGCGAAGATTGTCAGGGCAATGCTCACGGCCGGGTTCAGGTGCGCGCCGGAAACCCCGGCAGTGAGGTAGATCGCCATGCTTACGCCGACGCCCCAGATGATGCTGATTTCCCACAGGCCGAAGCTGGCGCCCGCGACTTTGAGCGCGGCGACACAACCGGTGCCGAAGAAGATCAGGAGTGCAGTACCCAGGAACTCGGCCATGCATTGGCCTGAGAGCGATGGTTGCTGTAAAGCAGTTGTCATTGAAAACCTCGATTTTTGTTGTTGTCTGGCGCGTTGCCGACAGGGCAAGGCGCGATTTTCTCCGAGGCAGGATCCCCATCCTGTTCCCGGTTTACTGCTGGGTGCTGCGATGACCGCAATTTTTACATTATTCAGATTCGAAAAAATATAGACAAGAAACAAACCTGTCAAAGGTCGAAAGTGAACTGTCGGTCACAATGTAACTATTCGTGGTGTGAATGATTCTGTGCCGTCACCGCCGAGATGCGTGCTCGGAATGCCGGCAGGCCGCGGGAAACGTGGCTTGTAATAGAGCCTTTTGTGATGTGATGGCCTAGAATTCGGCGCAGGAATTTCCCGCCACTGCCGAGCCTGGAGTTGCTATGACCCCTGCGTTGGACCTGTTGAAAAAAGTTCGTGCCGAACATCGCGTGCACAGTTACGAACATGATCCCAAGGCCGCGTCTTATGGGCTGGAGGCCGCAGAGAAGCTTGGCCTTGAACCTGCGCAGGTGTTCAAGACGCTGCTGGCGGCCAGTGAAAAAGGCGAACTGCTGGTGGCGGTGGTGCCGGTCGTCGGAAGCCTCGACCTCAAAGGCTTGGCCCATGCCGCTGGCGTGAAAAAAGCCGAGATGGCAGACCCGGCGGCGGCTCAGCGCTCCACCGGGTATTTGTTGGGTGGTATCAGCCCCTTGGGGCAGAAAAAGCGCCTTCGCACCTTTATTGACAATTCAGCTCAGCGCTTTGCGACTATTTATGTCAGTGCCGGTCGGCGAGGGCTGGAAGTCGAGTTGGCGCCGACAATACTTGCTGAACACACCCAAGCGAAATTTGCCGATATCGGCCGAGCGTGAGATTCATTTGCGCTGTATGAAGAAATTTCGCCGGATCTGTCACTGGCGCTGATTTCATCGTGGTTGCATGCTCTGCCGACTGACTTAGGGAGAAGGTTATGCAGCTCGAATTTCATCAGATCGACGCGTTCAGTGATCGGCCGTTCAGTGGCAATCCGGCGATGGTCTATCGGCTCGACGCGTGGCTCGCCGATGAGTTGATGCAGAAAATCGCCGCCGAACACAATCTGGCGGAAACCGCATTTATGGTGCGAGAAGGCCAGGCTTGGCATATTCGCTGGTTTACCCCGACCACCGAGGTGCCGTTGTGCGGTCACGCGACGCTGGCCAGCGCTTATGTGCTGTTCGAAATCTACAAGGAAAGTGCTGAACGTATCGACTTCACCTGCAAGTCCGGGCCGCTGAGCGTAAGCCGTGAGGAGGGTCGTCTGTGGCTGGATTTTCCCTCGATTGTGCCGTCGGAGATTGGTGTGACGCTGGATGTCGAGCGTGCGCTGGGTGTCGAGGCGGTGGATGTGCTGGGCTCCAACGAACTGTTCGTGGTGCTTGAATCGGAGCAGGCGGTGCTCGAGTGCACGCCGGACATGGTCGCGTTGGCCAAACTGCCGTGGTTGGGCGCTATCGTCACGGCGCGCGGCAATCAGCACGATTTCGTCTCGCGTTATTTCGCTCCGGCGATTGGCATCAATGAAGACCCGGTGACCGGTTCGACTCATTGCAGCCTGATCCCTTACTGGTCGAAGCGTCTGGGCAAATCGAGTCTGACCGCGTGTCAGCGTTCGGCACGAGGCGGGGAGTTGTTCTGTCGGTTCGAGGGGGAGCGGGTGAAGATTGGCGGAAATGCGACGCTGGTTGCGAGCGGCACGCTATTGCTCGGTTGATGCAAAACCAACGGTGGGAGCGAGTTCCCACCGTCGATATGTTTAGGTCAGAGAGCAGTGCTGTAGCGCCGAACGCCGGTTTCCACCGCGGGAATCTGCGCCGCTGTGCTACCCGAGGCCTGGAACAGCACCAGATGTTCGGCCGCAACGCGAATACCGACCTCGGCACCGACCTGATGATCGGCGTGGCTCGGGAAAATCGATTCAAGTTGTGCTCCGGTCGGCAGTTGCAGGCGATACAGCGTCGATGCGCCCTGGAACGTCTTGCCGACAATCTGCGCCTTCAGCGCGCTATCCGGTGCATACACGATGTCATCCGGACGCAGCAACACATCCACCGCGCCGCCAATCGGCCAGGTATAAGCCCGATTGCCGCGCAGTTCGCCGAGTTCGGTTTGTACCGATTCCGGGCTGGCGAGCTGGCCGCGAATGAAGTAGCCCTGACCGATAAAACTGGCCACGAACTGGGTGGCCGGTTCGTGATACAGGTTGTACGGCGTGTCCCATTGCTCCAGTCGACCTTCCTTGAAAACGCCGACGTGATCGCTCACCGCAAAGGCTTCTTCCTGGTCGTGGGTCACCAGAATCGCGCTGGTGCCACGAGCCTTGAGGATGTCGCGCACTTCGTGGCTGAGCTTGCGTCGCAGTTCGCCATCGAGGTTGGAGAAGGGTTCATCAAGCAGCAGCAATTGCGGCTCTGGCGCCAAGGCGCGGGCGAGGGCGACGCGCTGTTGCTGGCCACCGGAGAGCTCGTGCGGGAAGCGCTTGCCGAGGTTCTTCAGGTTGACCAGTTCCAGCAGCTCTTCGGTGACACGCGTTTTGTTCGGGTGCTTGCGAATGCCAAAGGCAATGTTGTCCGCGACACTCAGGTGCGGAAACAGCGCGTAGTCCTGAAACACCATGCCAATCCGGCGTTTCTCCGGCGCTAGGGTGAAGCCAGCGCTGGAAATGGTCTCGCCGCCCAGGGTGATTTCGCCCTCGTGCACCGGTTCGAAACCGGCAATCGCGCGCAGGGTGGTGGTCTTGCCGCAGCCGGATGAGCCGAGCAGGCAACCGATGTCACCGGCGTTGAGGTGCAGATTAAGGTTCTGCACCACACGTTGGTCCTGATAGCCGCAAGCGAGGTTGCGCAGGTTCAGCAGTAATTCATGGCTCATGCGTGGTGATATGCCGGTTCGACGAGGAACTCGAGCAAGGCCTTCTGTGCGTGGAGACGGTTTTCTGCCTGATCCCAAGCGACGGAGCGCGGGTCATCCAGCAGGTCGAGACTGATTTCTTCGCCACGGTGCGCGGGCAGGCAATGCAGGAACAGCACGTCCTCGGCCGCGAGGTCGAGCAGGGCACGATTGACCTGGAACGGTGCGAACAACTTGAGGCGCTTGGCGGTTTCCTCTTCCTGGCCCATGGAGGTCCAGACGTCGGTGCTCACCAGGTGCGCGCCGCGCACGGCATCCTTTGGATCGCGGACGATGGTCACACGATCGCCGGCCTTGGCGACGAATTCCGGGTGGGGCTCGTAGCCTTCCGGGCAGGCGATGCGCAACTGGAAGTCGAACTGGATCGCCGCTTCTATATAGCTGTTGCACATATTGTTGCCGTCGCCGATCCAGGCGACGGTCTTGCCCTGGATCGAGCCACGATGCTCAAGAAAAGTCTGCATGTCGGCCAGCAACTGGCACGGGTGCAGGTCATCGGACAGGCCGTTGATCACCGGCACGCGCGAGTTGGCGGCAAATTCGGTGAGAGTGCTGTGCGCGAACGTACGGATCATCACCGCATCAAGCATGCTCGACATGACGATGGCGCAGTCGCCGATCGGCTCGCCACGGCCCAGTTGCGTGTCGCGCGGCGAGAGAAAGATCGCCTGGCCGCCGAGCTGGATCATGCCGGCCTCGAACGAGATCCGGGTGCGGGTCGAGGATTTCTCGAAGATCATCCCCAGCACGCGGTTTTTCAGAGGCTCGAACAGTACGCCGCGGTTACGCAGGTCCTTGAGCTCAACGCCTCGACGGATCACGCTGACCAGCTCTTCGGGCGTGCAATCCATCAGGGAGAGAAAGTGCCTTGCGCTCATCATTGACTACCTTTTGCTACAAACCGCAGATGCTCAAAGCCTTGTTTATCGGAACAACGGGCGAGACCTGCGGCGTAAGCCGCACAGGGCGACGAAATAGGGGAAGGCGCGATATTGACATTAAATGTCGCGTTTTTCCAATAGGCTACGGTTTTTGCGGGATTCGGAGGGCGGACGGCAAGTTGCAGTCGCGCATTTGAAGCCGGGTTCAGGACAGCAGCGAACCTCTTTGTACACTGGCCTTACCGGGCTTGGCAATCAGGCGTGGCGGGTATGGCGCCACGCTGGTCGCTTTAATACCGGGTGATCGCGCAATCGCTTGGTCGGATGTTCGCGTTGAAACATTTGCTAAAGCAAAGTGCTGAGTTATAAATAGCCTTCGAGCGACGCAGGAAGCCTCCGCATGGAATCGAAAGAACAACTGTTAATGGATTTGCTGGGCCACACGGCTCGCTCCTTGACCCATCTCACCGCTTCAATGACCTCAATGTCCTTTGAACTGCTGCGCAGCGAGGACGAAGTGGTCAAGGCCGCCAGCCGTCAAATGATTGATCGCATGGCGACCATCAGTGCCGGGCTCGACGAGCATTGGCGCCTGATCGGCGAACTCACCGGCGTGCACATCGCCCACGAGCAGATCGAAACCATTCAGGAAATCCAGTTGGCACCGCCACCCTCTCTGCCGATCAATTGATCGCGTCGGGCTATCGGCTCGCCTGATGGCCGCCGATTCACAAGACGAACGTCGCTGGCGCCGTTTTGGCACACGGGCCATAGTTTTGTTCCCGCAGGCGTTGTTGCCTGCCCAGAACAAAACAGAGACTGGCCATGACCAAGACTCTTCATCACCGTGCCTGCCACCTGTGTGAAGCCATTTGCGGCTTGACCATCGAGACCACCGAAACCGATGGCGCTGTCGCGATCACGTCGATCAAGGGTGATGCCCTCGACACCTTCAGCCGTGGGCACATCTGTCCCAAGGCCGTGGCCCTGCAAGACATTCAGAACGATCCGGATCGCCTGCGCCAGCCGATGCGACGGGTTGGCAGCGAATGGCTGCCGATCGAGTGGGACGAGGCGTTTGCACTGGTGGCCGAGCGTCTGGCGGCGATCCAGGAGCGGCATGGGCAGAATTCAGTGGCTGTGTATCAAGGCAACCCGAGCGTGCACAACTATGGGCTGATGACCCACAGCAATTACTTCCTCGGCCTGTTGAAAACCCGCAACCGCTATTCCGCGACATCGGTCGATCAATTGCCCCATCACCTCAGCAGTTACCTGATGTACGGCCACGGCTTGCTGCTGCCGATCCCCGACATCGATCACACCAATTTCATGCTGATCCTGGGCGGCAATCCTCTCGCGTCCAATGGCAGCATCATGACGGTGCCCGACGTCGAAAAACGCCTTAAGGCGATTCAGGCACGCGGCGGCAAAGTGGTGGTGGTCGATCCGCGACGCAGTGAAACGGCGGCCATCGCCGATCAGCATTTGTTCGTGCGTCCCGGGGGCGATGCGGCGTTGTTGTTTGGGTTACTCAACACGCTGTTTAGCGAGGGATTGACCCGTGACAGCCATTTGCCGGTGGATGGCCTCGACGAAGTGCGCGCGGCCGTTTCGACTTTTACCGCCGAAGCCATGAGCCCGCTGTGCGCGGTGCCCGCCGAGCAAATCCGCCAATTGGCCCGCGACTTCGCTGCCGCGCCGAGTGCGGTGTGTTATGGACGGATGGGCGTTTCCACCCAGGCGTTCGGCACGTTGTGCCACTGGGTGGTGCAGTTGATCAATCTGGTCACCGGTAATCTGGATCGCGTTGGCGGGGCCCTGTGCACAGAGCCCGCAGTGGATCTGGTGGCGTCGACCTCGGGCGGGCATTTCAACAAATGGCAAAGTCGTGTTTCCGGGCGTCCTGAATATGGCGGCGAATTGCCGGTGTCGGCGCTGGCTGAAGAAATGCTCACCGCAGGCGAAGGGCAGATTCGTGCGCTGATCACCGTGGCCGGCAATCCGGTGCTGTCGACGCCCAATGGACGGCAGCTCGAACAAGCGCTGGACGGTCTGGAGTTCATGGTCAGCATTGACCTGTACATCAACGAAACCACGCGCTATGCCGACCTGATTCTGCCGTCGACTTCGGCGCTGGAGAACGACCACTACGACACCACGTTCAACCTGTTCGCGGTGCGCAACGTCACCCGTTTCAATCGGGCGATCCTCGGCAAGCCCGAGGGCGCATTGCATGACTGGGAAATCTTTGTCGGTCTGGCCAAGGCCTTCGCCGAGAAAACCGGCAAGGAACTGAAGCCGACCCTGCCGCCGGCGAAGATGATCGACATGGGACTGCGCATGGGGATGTACGGTGACGCCTCAGAGCAAAAACTTTCCCTGGCGACTCTTTTCGATCATCCCCACGGAATGGATCTGGGCGCGTTGAAGCCTAATCTGGCCGCGCGCCTGAAAACGCCGAGTCAACGCGTACAGGCTGCGCCACCAGAGATCCTCGCTGACCTGGCGCGGTTCACCGCCCTGCAGGCACCGGCCGCTGATGAACTGTTGATGATCGGTCGCCGGCATGTGCGCAGCAACAATTCATGGATGCACAACTATCACCGTCTGGTGAAGGGCAAGCCGCGTCACCAGTTGCTGATGCACCCGGACGACCTGGCCAGCCGTGGGCTCACCGATGGGCAGCTTGTGCGGGTGAGTTCGCGGGTCGGGCAGATTGAAGTGGAAGTGCTCGGCAGCCTCGACATGATGAAAGGCGTGGTCAGCCTGCCGCACGGTTGGGGGCATGCGCGTCCGGGTGTGCAGATGGCGATTGCCAGCAGTCAACCGGGGTCGAGCGCCAATGACCTGACCGATGAATGTCAGCTCGACGAGCTGTCCGGCAACGCGGCGCTCAATGGTGTGCCGGTGACCGTGGCGGCGGCTTGAGCATGTCTGTCGGGGAGACCGAGCATGGCGCTCGGGATTCCGTTACAATGCGCCACCGTGCCGACCCGTGAGTCGGAAAGTTCAGCCGAGGTGCTCCATGGATATCATCGAAACGATTAAAGAGCAGATTGCCAACAACACCATTCTGCTTTACATGAAAGGCTCGCCGAATGCCCCACAATGTGGCTTTTCCGCGAAAGCTGCACAGGCTGTGATGGCGTGTGGTGAAAAGTTTGCGTACGTGGACATCCTGCAGAACCCGGAAATCCGCGCCAACCTGCCAAAGTACGCCAACTGGCCGACTTTCCCGCAACTGTGGGTCGGCGGTGAACTGGTCGGCGGTAGCGATATCATGACCGAGATGGCTGCAGACGGTTCGTTGCAAACCACCATCAAGACTGCTGTTGAAGCGGCTGCTGCGAACAAGTCCGAAGCTTGATGCCTTGGTTGTAGGAGCAAAGCTTGCTCGCGAAACCGATGACGCGGTGTTTCTGTAAAATCGCGGCGTCTGCATCGCTGGCAAGCCAGGCTCCCACAAAGGGCAATAAAAAGCCCCGCACCTCGAAAGAGGGCGGGGCTTTTTAATGGCTTGAGTTTGGCGAGTGTTAAATCACTCTTCGCCCATCTGCGATTGCAGGTAGTTCTCAAGACCGACTTTGCCGATCAGGCCCAGTTGGGTTTCCAGCCAGTCGATATGTTCTTCTTCGGATTCGAGGATATCTTCGAGCAGCTCACGGCTGCCAAAGTCGGCAACGGTTTCGCAATGGGCAATTGCGGCTTTCAGGTCAGCGTGGCCGGTCTTCTCGATACGCAGGTCGCACTCCAGCATTTCCTGGGTGTGCTCGCCGATGTGCAGCTTGCCCAGGTCCTGCACGTTTGGAAGACCTTCGAGGAACAGGATGCGCTTGATCAGCTTGTCCGCGTGCTTCATCTCGTCGATGGATTCTTTGTACTCGTGCTTGCCCAGCTTGTTCAGGCCCCAATCTTCATACATGCGCGCATGCAGGAAGTACTGATTGATCGCGACCAGCTCATTGGCAAGGATCTTGTTGAGATGCTGGATGACTGTAATGTCGCCTTTCATGATCGGAGTCCTGCCCTGTAATAGCTGTATATAAGGCGGAGTTTGAGCTTCGTACTTATAAGTGTCAAACCTAAGTTATTGAATAATATATGAAAATTAATCGGAATAAGAATGTTTGTGTTCCGCGTCTGGAGCCTAAGCGCTTGATTTACAGGCATAAAAAAACCGGACATAAGTCCGGTTCTTTGGAATAGGGGTAGTTACGCAGCAGTAAATTCTACTGGATAAGGAATCGCGGCCTGGGCGGTTTGCAGCTTGGTCAGAGTTTCGCGAACCACTTCCTTGGCAAGGCAGGCACATTTGCCGCACTGGCTGGCGACGCCGGTGGCCTGGCGGACTTCTTTATAGCTGCAGCAACCTTCATAGATCGCTTCGCGGATCTGTCCGTCGGTGACGCCAGTGCAGAGACAAACATACATAAGTGAGAACCGTCGCTGGTTGTGACTCAATTGCGATGGATCTTAATAATAACGAGAATGATTGTCAAAGTGCTTTGCGAGGCCTTTTCACCGAATTGGCCCATGACTGACGAACGGTGATGACTGGCGATCTGCCTGGCCCTGTAAATGCAGCCCTGTGATCGGCCACTGCGAAAAACCGTTAAGGACAGGCCAAAAACGCAGTGTATGATGGTCGGCCCTTGCGAAGGGGGTTCGTGTCACAGGGCTGTCGCCTGAGGGTGGCAGGCTGGCCCGGACCCTGAACTTCAAGTTTCTACACCAGGAGATATCAATGAGCGTACTCGTAGGCAAACAAGCCCCAGACTTCACCGTCCCGGCCGTACTCGGCAATGGCGAGATCGTTGACAGCTTCACCCTGTCCTCGGCCATCAAAGGCAAATACGGCCTGGTGTTCTTCTACCCACTGGACTTCACCTTCGTCTGCCCGTCCGAGCTGATCGCTCTGGACAACCGCATGGCTGACTTCAAGGCACGCAACGTTGAAGTGATCGCTGTGTCGATCGACTCGCACTTCACCCACAACGCCTGGCGCAACACCCCAGTGAACAATGGCGGCATCGGCCAGGTGAAATACACCATGGCTGCCGACATGAAGCACGACATCGCCAAGGCTTACGATGTTGAATCCGAAGGCGGCGTGGCTTTCCGTGGCGCCTTCCTGATCGACGACAAAGGCGTTGTCCGCTCGCAGATCATCAACGACCTGCCGCTGGGCCGTAACATGGAAGAGCTGATCCGTCTGGTCGACGCTCTGCAATTCCACGAAGAGCACGGCGAAGTCTGCCCTGCCAACTGGAAAAAAGGCGACAAAGGCATGAACGCTTCGCCAGAAGGCGTTGCGGCTTACCTGACCGAGAACGCTGCTGCCCTGTAAGGCGCAACGTTGCGGTACAAAAAAACCGGCCCACGTGGCCGGTTTTTTTATGAGCGGTAGATCGACGAGGATCAGTCGTTGAAGTCTTCCCAGCCGCCCATTTGTTTCCAGCGATTGACGATGCCGCAGAACAGCTCAGCGGTTTTCTCGGTGTCGTAACGCGCGGAGTGCGCCTCACGACCGTCGAAATCAATGTCGGCCGCCTGACAGGCTTTCGCCAGTACGGTTTGGCCGTAAGCCAGACCGGCCAGCGTCGCCGTGTCAAAACTGGAGAACGGGTGGAACGGATTGCGCTTCATGTCCAGTCGTGCAACGGCGGCATTGAGGAAGCCAAGGTCGAAGCTGCTGTTGTGACCGACCAGAATCGCGCGCTTGCAGCCGTTGGCCTTCAGCGCCTTGCGGATGCCGCGGAAGATGTCGGTCAGAGCCGTCTCTTCGCTGACAGCCATGCGCAGCGGGTGATCCAGCTTGATGCCGGTGAACTCCAGCGCTGCTGCTTCAATGTTGGCGCCTTCGAACGGCTCGACACGGAAGAAGTAGGTGTGATCCGGATAAACGAAACCCTTTTCATCCATGGCGATAGTGGTCGCGGCAATCTCCAGCAACGCATCGGTGGCCGAATTGAAGCCGCCGGTTTCTACGTCGACAACAACCGGCAGGTAGCCGCGAAAGCGTGCTGCCATTGGGTGACGGGAACCGCCGCCGCCACTTTGACCGTCCAGTTCGTCGTCGAAATGGTCTTCACTCACGCGTGTTCCTCCAGCAGGCGCCAGCGCAGTTTTTCACCGGCGCGCAGCGGGATAACGGTCAGCTCGCCAAAGGGCAGGCTGGTTGGGGCGGTCCATTCGTCACGAACCAGGGTGATGCGATCGGTGTTCACCGGCAGGCCATAGAAGCGCGGGCCGTTGAGGCTGGCAAAGGCTTCGAGCTTGTCCAGCGCATTGCGTTGTTCAAAGGCTTCGGCATACATCTCGATGGCGGCGTACGCGGTGTAGCAGCCAGCACAGCCGCAAGCGGCTTCCTTGGCGTGCTGGGCGTGCGGCGCCGAGTCGGTGCCGAGGAAGAACTTCGCGCTGCTGCTGGTGGCGGCATCGAGAAGGGCTTCCTGATGGGTGTTGCGCTTGAGGATCGGCAGGCAGTAGAAGTGCGGCCGAATACCGCCCACCAGCATGTGGTTGCGGTTGTACAGCAGGTGATGCGCGGTGATGGTCGCGCCAACGTTGGCCGGGGCCTCGTTGACGAACTGCACGGCATCGGCGGTGGTGATGTGTTCGAAAACGACCTTGAGCGTCGGGAAACGCTCGACCACGCGACGCATGTGCTCATCGATGAAGATTTTTTCGCGGTCGAACACGTCGACATCGCCACGGGTGACTTCGCCGTGAATCAACAACGGCATCCCGACTTCGGCCATGGCCTCGATTGCCGGGAAGATCTTGTCGATGCTGGTGACGCCAGAATCCGAATTGGTGGTGGCGCCGGCCGGGTACAGCTTGGCGGCGTGCACGAAACCGCTGGCCTTGGCCTCGCGAATTTCTTCGGGCTGGGTGCGGTCGGTAAGGTACAGCACCATCAACGGCTCAAAGCGACTGCCGGCCGGGCGGGCAGCGAGAATCCGCTGGCGATAGCCGTCGGCTTCAGCGGCGTTGCGCACCGGTGGTACCAGGTTGGGCATGATGATGGCGCGACCAAACGTGCGCGCAACATCGGCAACGGTATTGGTCAACACGGCACCATCGCGAAGATGAATATGCCAGTCGTCGGGACGCAGCAGGGTCAGGCGGTCGGACATGAGGGGATTCCAGGCGGGTCAAACTGAGGGGAATGCTACCGGAAAAGACTCTTGCAGGCACTCGCTATCAAGTTTTGCGGGAACCTTCCGATATCCCGTAGGTATGCCGTAAACGTAGTGTGAATCGGTCTTTGTGTTTCAGAAGCCAATGGAGCCTCCCGTGCGCCAGCGATATTTAGCCTTGCTCAGTGTGTTTGCCAGTTTTCCTGCGATGGCGCTTACGTACCAGACTCGCCTGGAGAACATTGAGTGGACGGTCGCGGGCGACAAGTTCGAGTGCCGTCTGACACAACCGATCACGGATTTCGGCTCGGGTGAGTTCGTGCGCAAGGCCGGTGAGCAGGCGATCTTCCGTCTGAATGCCTACAACGCCATGCTCGGCGGCGGTTCGGCAACGTTGCTCGCCGCCGCAGCACCTTGGCAGCCGGGGCGTGGCGACATCAACCTGGGCACTGTAAGACTGGGCAGCGGCAACGTCCTGTTCAACAGCTCGCAGTCTCAGGCCGGCGGCTTGATCAGTGGTCTGATGGATGGGCGCAGTCCTGTTGTCCGTCGCGCCTCGGGCGATGGTCGGGTCTCGGAAGTGCGTTTGTTGCCGGTCAGGTTCAGCAAGGCCTTCAACGATTACCAGAGCTGTGTGGCGAAATTGCTGCCGCAGAATTTCGAACAGGTTAAACGATCGCAGATCGGCTTCCCTGGCGAAGGTATCGAGCTCGATGCCGCTGCCAAGGCCAAGCTGCAAGTGATGCTTGAGTACATGAAGGCTGATCCGACGGTTAATCACATCGAACTCGATGGCCACTCGGACAACAGCGGCAATCGTCTGACCAATCGCGAACTGTCTCGTCGTCGGGCCTTGGCCGTGGTTGATTTCTTCAAGGCCAATGGCATTCAGGAATCGCAAATCACCGTACGTTTCCATGGTGAGCGCTACCCATTGGTTCCTAACACCAATGCGAGCAACCGCGCGAAGAACCGTCGGGTCAACGTGCACCTTGCGCGAGTAGCCCCGACGACCGCACCTGCACCCACTGCCAGCACGCCGGCGAACGCTGCGGCAACTTCCTGACCCGCTGGTCATCGTCGCGCCCTCGACAGATTCTGTCGCTTTGTCGTCTTAAGCTGTCGCGCCTCTGTAAATTATCGCGTTTGGGCGGTAGACTCCTCGGCTTTCCGTAGAACCCCGTGGAGTGATGGCATGGCGGACGTAAACAAGGTCGTTCTGGCGTATTCCGGCGGCCTGGACACTTCGGTGATCCTCAAGTGGCTGCAGGATACTTATAACTGTGAAGTGGTGACCTTCACCGCTGATCTCGGTCAAGGCGAAGAGGTCGAGCCGGCCCGCGCCAAGGCTCAGGCCATGGGCGTCAAAGAAATCTACATCGACGATCTGCGCGAAGAATTCGTGCGTGACTTCGTGTTCCCGATGTTCCGTGCCAACACCGTTTACGAGGGCGAGTACCTGCTGGGTACTTCCATCGCACGTCCACTGATCGCCAAGCGCCTGATCGAAATCGCCAACGAAACCGGCGCTGACGCCATTTCCCATGGCGCCACCGGCAAGGGCAACGATCAGGTGCGTTTCGAACTGGGTGCGTACGCGCTCAAGCCAGGCGTGAAAGTGATCGCGCCGTGGCGTGAGTGGGACCTGCTGTCCCGCGAGAAGCTGATGGACTATGCCGAGAAGCACGCGATCCCGATCGAGCGCCACGGCAAAAAGAAATCCCCGTACTCGATGGACGCCAACCTGCTGCACATCTCCTATGAAGGCGGCGTGCTGGAAGACACCTGGACCGAGCACGAAGAGGACATGTGGCGTTGGACCGTCTCCCCGGAGAAGGCGCCCGACACCCCGCAGTACCTGGAACTGACCTACCGTAACGGCGACATCGTTGCGCTGGACGGCGTCGAAATGACCCCGGCCACCGTGCTGGCGACGCTGAACAAGATCGGTGGTGCTCACGGTATCGGCCGTCTCGACATCGTCGAAAACCGTTATGTCGGCATGAAGTCTCGCGGCTGCTACGAGACTCCGGGCGGCACGATCATGCTGCGTGCTCACCGCGCCATTGAATCGATCACCCTGGACCGCGAAGTCGCTCACTTGAAAGACGAGCTGATGCCGAAGTACGCCAGCCTGATCTACACCGGTTACTGGTGGAGCCCTGAGCGTCTGATGCTGCAACAGATGATCGACGCTTCCCAGACCAGCGTGAATGGTGTGGTTCGCCTGAAGTTGTACAAAGGCAACGTGATCGTGACGGGCCGCAAGTCCGACGATTCGCTGTTCGATGCCAACATCGCGACCTTCGAAGAAGATGGCGGTGCTTACAACCAGGCTGACGCGGCGGGCTTCATCAAGCTCAACGCGCTGCGTATGCGCATTGCTGCCAACAAGGGCCGCAAGCTGTTCTGATTTTCAGACTGACGCGCACTAAAAAGGGCGGCCCCGTCTTCGAGACGGGCCGCCCTTTTTTATAGAATTCTTTTGTCCGACGCTTACCTGCAATGTCCCTTTTGCGTTTGCTTGCGCTGCTATCCCCCATGCTTCAAGCGCTTCCCAGCAGCGTGACCGTCTGTGAACACAGGTTGTAGATAATACAGAGTGTTGTGCCTGAGCCTTTATTCGCATGCCTGATCCGCAGTAACGCTCTTTTCGTCAGTGAGCCGTCCGACACATGGTTGGAAAGAAACATGATCACCCGCACCGTTTTCCTGTCGGTTCGTGGGATTTTTTCCAGAATTGTGGCGAGTTCTCTCGACACATCAATATCTCGTGCATCAATGATGTGCAGGTTGCTGAAAGACTCGGACAGCTGAATGCTGTGCTGAACCCTCAGGGGCGCCTTCGCACTGATGCCAGGCGGCGGGTCAGATGCGTTATGGACTTTGCACGAGTCCCTGCGCCGTGCAGCAGAGGTTTCGCTGGCGACGATATGACTTGATAGGCCGAAAGTCGCCTGTGTATCGGGCTCATGCGGCGGTGCGTGCCGTTTGCTGTCGCGGTCATCGTTGTCGATGACTTTTAAAAAGCTTTTGTCTTTTCCGAAATCCGAGGGTGAATAGAGCGTGCGATGATTGAAGTTCAAAGTAATAAAGAAAAGAAATAACAAGTAAAAAGGGAAGCTGATAAGAAACCACACATAGATCTCCCGATCTTCGTTGTCAAGAAACGGTAAAGATACCGCGGCGGAGCCTTCCGAAATTGCGGCAAATATGGCGATAACCGTCATCGGATTAGTAATTCTCTTTCTGATTTTTAACATGCTCTTGCTCTCCTGTTCAGGTGGGGCCTTATGAGTGGGTTGTATGTTTTTATGCGTGAGTAAGTTGAGGTTTGCTGTTTTCTGTTTATAGTAAAAGTACTTATTTGAATATAAATATCTTGTTTCAAGTGTTTATGATTTTCTGACGTGTAGCGGAGGTTTGTAGGAGATTGCCGTCATTGCCTGATGTTTCTGATTTGCGCAATATTTCAGGTGTGATGCGGGCATTGCGCACCGAGCTGCCGATTGACGGTCATGAAAACGGCTCTCGAGGCGGCTCTTCGGCCGATATGGGTCGCGCACTGTTACAAGTGAAAATCGGAAGTTTTGCAGATGGGTTGAGTGTTTTTTTGTCGGGTGTTTATAGCGATACCGGTTTTTTGTAGGATTATTCCTCGATGGCTGTAGGGGACGTCTCTCGATGCAAGTGCATGAGAGACCTGACATGCCATAGAGCAAAGGGCTGGGCTATTGTGCGTGTTCTAAAAATTCGAACAGCGAAACTGGACTTGCCCATGAATAAAGTGCTGATCGTGGATGACCACCCCGTCATTCGTCTTGCGGTACGTATGCTGATGGAACGTCATGGCTACGAAGTCATTGCAGAAACGGATAACGGCGTGGATGCATTACAACTGGCTCGCGAACAAATGCCGGATATTGTCATTCTGGATATTGGAATACCGAAACTTGATGGTCTGGAAGTCATTGCACGACTGACGTCGGTCGCAATGCCTATTAAAGTCCTGGTATTGACTTCCCAGGCGCCGGGTCATTTTTCAATGCGTTGCATGCAATCGGGGGCGGCGGGTTATGTATGCAAACAGCAGGATTTGACCGAATTGCTAAGTGCGATCAAAGCTGTTTTATCTGGCTACAGTTATTTTCCCAATCAGGCGTTGCACACCGTACGTACCAGCTTGGGCAATGCCAGTGAAGCAGACATGGTGGATCGCCTTTCCGGGCGCGAGATGATGGTGTTGCAACAGTTGGCGCGGGGGAAGACCAACAAGGAAATCGCCGATGGAATGTTTTTGAGTAACAAGACAGTGAGTACCTACAAGACCCGCTTGTTGCTGAAACTCAATGCGCGTTCACTGGTTGATCTGATCGAGCTGGCCCAGCGAAACGGGCTTGTCTGAATACTTCAGTCGCTGACGGGGTCATGGGCCGATCGAATTCAGCTAGCCATCAAAAGCGAAAAAGCCTCCGTTTCGGGAGGCTTTCAAATATCAGAAATCAAAGTCGTAATCGGCCAACTTCTTTTGCAGTCGGCGCTCCTCCAGCAGGTTGTCGATCGTGCGGCGTTTGCTCAGGTTGGTCTTGGCGACTTCAACCACGGGTTCGGCGTCGTCCGTGGGGTCATCATCCACTTCCAGTTCCAGTTCCTCTTTATCAGTACTCATCAGATTGACTCCCGCCCTAAGACTGCCGTTGGCGCCCCTTATATCGACATTCCGGCGGCGGGTAAAAAAGATTTTTTCAATCGATCACTCATTTATTTCTATAACTGATCAATCGTCCGATGTTTTTTGTTTGTATTCGCACAAGTCTTCGATTCGGCAACTGCCGCACCGCGGCTTGCGCGCCAGACACACGTAGCGTCCGTGAAGAATCAGCCAGTGGTGGGAATCGAGCAGGAATTGCTTTGGTACAAACTTCATAAGCTTGTTTTCCACCTCGACCACATTTTTGCCGGGGGCGATGCCCGTGCGGTTGCTGACCCGGAAGATGTGCGTGTCTACGGCCATGGTCAACTGACGGAACGCCGTGTTGAGCACCACGTTGGCGGTCTTTCGACCGACACCGGGCAACGCTTCGAGCTCCTCCCGCGTTTGCGGCACTTCACCGTTGTGGCGTTCGACCAGCAAGCGGCACGTCTCGATGACGTTTTTGGCCTTGCTGTTGTAGAGGCCGATGGTCTTGATGTATTCGGACAGCCCCTCGACGCCCAGCGCGTAGATCGCTGCCGGGGTGTTGGCGACCGGGTACAGCTTGGCCGTCGCCTTGTTTACGCCAACGTCGGTCGACTGCGCCGAAAGAATCACCGCAATCAGCAATTCGAAGGGCGAGGAGTAGGCCAGTTCGGTTTTCGGCTCGGGATTGTCTTCGTGCAGTCGGCGGAAAATCTCAAGACGTTTTGCGGCATTCATGGGCGATGCGTTTCCTTGGGGATAGAGTTCGAGCGAGTCCACGCCTGACGGGCCGCGAGCAGCAACCCCAACATAATCAGTGCGCCGGGAACCAGGGTTGCCAGAGGCAGGCCCTCGCTGAATAAAACCAGACCTTGCCAGTGTTCTGACAGTCCTCGGCCCAAGCGACCCTGGCCTGCGAGCTCACGCACGACGGCGAGTATCACCATCAAGGCGCTGAACATACCGCTTAGCTTGAGGCGCTCGCTCGGTGTCTGGCGGAAAAATCCGTTGTGTTCGAGTACCAGGCACTGCAAGGCAATCAACCCCGCATACAGACCAAAAGCCTGATGCCACGCAAGAAACCAGCGTTGCGCGAAGACCTCGGCACAACTGGTCAGCGTCGCGGCGAGTAGCAGGGCTGCTGACCAGGTGGCCGCAGGCGTCAGGTGCGAGCGTAAAAAAGACATGCACAAGCCATAGGCGCCCACTACCACCGCGAACATCAAGATCGCGCCCAGCGCGCCAGCCAACGAACTCGTCGTCCCGAGCAAAAGCATGAGCATCAATGAATTCGCCACGTGCGCCGTGCGGTTCATGGTGGGCTCCCCAGCAATGCCACACGCTGTTGGTCAAAATAACGCAGAGCGTCATGAACAGCGTTGATCACCGCGCGGGAAGTGATGGTCGCACCGGCCATTTGATCGAATTGCCCCTGATCCTTTTTCAGCGCCCAACCGGCATCCGTCGGCTCGTCACTCGATTTCCCGATAAACACCGACAGCCATGCATTCGGCCATTCGCCCAGATGTCCGCCGAGCGCGGGCGTTTCATTTTGCGTGAGGGTTTTTACCCCCAGCAATTTTCCATGACCATCAATGGCAATCAGCAGTTCGATGCTGCCGGCATAACCCTTGCTTCGGCTGCGCAGCAACACCGCGACCGGTCGCCCGGCTTTGCTCGCGCGATAGCCGCCGGTGAGCGTGCTGTGGCGCAAGGCAACGTCCGCCAGGGCCAGCGGCTGTTCGAGTGGTTGATTGTCGTAGCTGTCCGGGGCGAGCACGTCGAGCAGTTTGCGACTGTCGAGCAGACGTTGTTCGGCGGCAATCTGCGGCGCATTGCTGCGTTGCACAAGATACGTCGCCGTGATGCCGACGAAAGCCAACAGCAGCAGCGTGAGTGCGCTCTTTGTGCGGTTCATGGGCGCACCGGTGTCTGTCGGCGCACGGCGAAACGCTCGAGTGCAGGCACGCAGAGATTCATTAACAGCACCGCGAACGCGACGCCGTCCGGGTAACCACCCCAGGTGCGGATCAGGTAAGTCAGCAGTCCGACTCCGGCGCCGAACAGCACACGCGCCAGCGCATTTTTTGCCCCGGATACCGGTTCGGTGATGATGAAAAACGCGCCGAGCATGGTGGCACCGCTCAGCAGATGAAACAGCGGCGAGCCGTGGGAGTCCGAGCCCGAGCCGTTCCAGCACAGCAGGCTGACTAAAAACAGGCTGGCGAGCATACCGACGGGCGCGTGCCAGCCGAATACTCGCCTTTGCAGCAGAAACAGCCCGCCGACGAGAAACGCCAGATTGACCCACTCCACGCCACGCCCGCCGAAGCGCCCGAAGGCCGGGTTGACGGCGAACAATTCATCGATGGTTAGGCTTTTATTGATGCGCAGGCTGTCCAGGGCTGTGGCCTGAACCCAGGCGTCCGGGGCCTGCCCCGGATTGAATACCTGTTGCGAGGCGTCGAGCAGCGCCATGCCATGGGCCGGCCATTGGGTCATTGGCTGCGGGAACATCACAATGACCAAGGCAAAACCGAGCATGGCCGGATTGAACGGGTTTTTGCCCACGCCGCCGTACAGATGTTTGCCAAACAGCAGACCTGCGGCGGTCGCTGTCATCGTCAGCCACCAAGGGCAATAGAGCGGCAGGGTGACGGCCAACAAAGTCGCGCTGACCAGTGCGCTGCCGTCACCGAGCAGCGGCTGCAACACTTGCCCGCGCAGGCGTGCGACGCCTGCCTCGACCGCCAGTGCGCAGGCGACGCAAAGGATCAGATTGATCAATACGCCCCATCCGTAAAACCACAACAAGCTCAGCAGCCCCGGCAGCATGGCAAGCAGCACCAGTCTCATCGCCTGTTGCAGGCGATCGTCGGGTGTCTCAAGGCGCGACATGATCTTGCACCTGGCGCTCGGCGTCCTGCAGGCGCGCGCGGGCCTTGTCGAGGGTTTCGGCCGGGGTGTCAGCGCGTCGTTCGAGTTTGTTCAGGTCAGCGCGGGCGTAGGCCAATTCGGTTTTCAACTGGCGAAGTTGGCTGTCGATCGGGCGTTTTTCCACGCGCACCAGGTCAGGCGCAGGCTGATCGCTGGCCGCTTCGGCGGCGTGAAGCGCTTGCTCGGCGTCACGTAACGCCTGTTCCAGCGTGGCAATCTGCGCGGTCGGCGCTTCGGCGGTCTGGGCCTTTTTCAGTTCGGCGCGGCGCATGGCCAATTGAATTTTTGCCCGTTTCAGGTCCGCGTCTTTCGCCGGCGCTGGCGCTGCCGGAGTGGCGGGTGCGCTGCTTTCGAGTTTGGCCAAAGCCTGTTCAGCCACTTCGAATTGCTGCTGCAACACGATCAATTGCGACTGCTGTTCAAAGGTCGGCGGATGACCAAAGGCTTTCAGCGATTTATGCAGTTGCGCACGGCTCATCGCGACATCGATCTTGGCTTTTTTCAATGCGGCGTCGGCGCCTGCGGATTTTTGCGCGCGCACGCGTTCCAGTGCAGCTTGCACTGGGTCGGGCGTTGTCACTTCAGATTGAGCGGCGCGTTTGGCTCGCGCCTCGCGCTCAGCCTGTTTGTGTTGTTCTTCGCGTTGCAGGCGGGCATTGCGTCGTTCAAAGCGCTGGCGGGCGTGATCACGTTTGGCGGCGCGCGCGCGCTGTTCTTCAAGACTGAACGCGAGGCCACCGACCACAGGGAGTGTGCTCGGTGGCAGGGGATGCATTTCGATGCAGTCCACCGGGCAGGGCGCCACGCACAGGTCGCAACCGGTGCATTCGTCGATCAGAACGGTGTGCATCAATTTCGCCGCGCCGACGATGGCATCAATCGGGCAGGCCTGAATGCACTTGGTGCAGCCAATGCATTCGGCTTCGCGGATGTAAGCCACCTGCGCTGGTGCCGAACCGCGACTGACGTCCAGCTCCAGCACCGGCACTTTCAACAGCTCGGCCAACGCCGCGATGGTTTCATCACCACCCGGGGGGCACTTGTTGATCGGCTCGCCGTCGACGATGCCCTGTGCGTAAGGTTTGCATCCTGGATGACCGCACTTGCCGCACTGTGTCTGCGGCAGAAGGGCGTCGATGCGTTGAATCAGACTCATGTTTTGATCAGTCCACTGAATCCGAGAAAAATCACTGCGATCAGTCCGGCGCCGATCAGGTCGATCGGCAGGCCACGAAAGGGCAGGGGAATATCGTTGTCGGTTGTACGCTCACGCAAATCGCTGAACTGGCTCAGCGCCAGCCAGAAACCCAGCCCGGCACCGAGGCTCATTGCTGCCGCGTGCAACAGGCCTTGATCGCTCTGCGCATTGATCAGCGCCAGCCCAAGCACGCCGGCGTTGCCCAGCAACAGCGGCCACAAACCCTCGAACGGCAGGTTCGGCAACCCACGCGCCAAGAGTTTCAGCAGCGGCGCGATCAGCAACACGCTCAATGGCAAAAACACGAACAGGCGCAGCGCTTGCAGTTGCAGGGGGACCAGCAGCCAGTGCCAGATTGTGTAGCCGACCACGCCGACGATCACCATCAGACACAAGGTCGCCAGCCCCAGCGCATGCACCTGCCGACGACTGCCCGCCAACAGCGGATCGACGCCCAGCGGCCAGTGCAACACGAAGTTGTTGAGCAGCGCAGCACTGATAAGCGTAAGCACGAGTTCGGTCATGGGGCTGCCGGCGAAACGGGCGGATGTCTCATAAGGTTAGGCATTATCCGGCAGCGACGGTGAGTGGGCCAGATATGAAAAATCCCACAGGCATGCGCGCACGCCTGTGGGATCGATTTGCCGCAGAGTCTTACTTGATGCGCTGACCTGGCTTGGCGCCGCTGTCCGGGCTCAGCAGGTAGATTTCTTCACCGCCAGGACCTGCCGCCATCACCATGCCTTCGGAAATACCGAACTTCATTTTCCGCGGCTTGAGGTTGGCGATCATCATGGTCAGGCGACCGTCGAGCTTGGATGGATCCGGATAAGCGCTCTTGATCCCGGAGAACACGTTGCGTTGCTCGTCACCGATATCCAGGGTCAGGCGCAACAGCTTATCAGCGCCTTCCACGGCTTCAGCCTTGATGATCAGTGCAACGCGCAGGTCGACCGCAGCGAATGCGTCGAAGTCGATTTCCGGTGACAGTGGGTCCTTGGCCAGCTCGCCGTTGCCCGCAGGGGCGGCTGCGCCGGTATCGGTCTGGCTGGCGGTCAGGTCTTCTTTCGAGGCGTCGCTCATCGCTTGTACTTTTACCGGGTCGATGCGGGTCATCAATGGCTTGAATTCGTTGAGCTGATGATTGGCCAGCAGGGTGGTGTGGTCGTTCCAGGTCAGCGGGGCGACGTTGAGGAACGCTTCGGCGTCGGCGGCCAGCAGCGGCAGCACCGGCTTGAGGAAGATCACCAGTTGGCGGAACAGGTTGATCCCGGTGGCGCAGATCGCCTGGACTTCATCCTGTTTGCCTTCCTGCTTGTTCAGCGACCACGGTGCCTTGTCGGCGATCCACGCGTTGGCGCGGTCGGCCAGGGCCATGGTTTCGCGCATGGCACGGGCGAAGTCGCGGGCTTCATAAGCGTCGGCGATGCTTGGCGCGGCGGCGAGGAAAGCCTCGGTCAGTTCAGGCGCGGCATTGTTGTCGACCAGCAGGCCGGCATTGCCCTTTTGAATGAAACCGGCGCAACGGCTGGCGATGTTGACGACTTTGCCGACCAGGTCGGAGTTGACCTTCTGCACGAAGTCTTCGAGGTTCAGGTCGAGGTCGTCGACGCCACGGCCCAGTTTGGCTGCGTAGTAGTAGCGCAGGTATTCCGGCGACAGGTGATCCAGGTACGTGCGGGCCTTGATAAAGGTGCCGCGCGACTTGGACATCTTCTGGCCGTTGACGGTCAGGTAGCCGTGTACGTTGATCGCGGTCGGTTTGCGGTAACCGGCGCCTTCGAGCATGGCTGGCCAGAACAGGGCGTGGAAGTTGACGATGTCCTTGCCGATGAAGTGGTACAGCTCGGCAGTGGAATCCTTGGCCCAGAACGCGTCGAAGTCCAGCTCCGGCGTGCGGTCGCACAGATTCTTGAAGCTGGCCATGTAGCCGATTGGCGCATCCAGCCAGACGTAGAAATACTTGCCCGGCTCGCCCGGGATCTCGAAACCGAAGTACGGCGCATCGCGGGAGATGTCCCACTGTTGCAGGCCGGCGTCCAGCCATTCGGCGATCTTGTTGGCCACGGCGTCCTGCAAGGTGCCGCTGCGGGTCCAGGTTTGCAGCATGTCCTGGAAGTCCGGCAGTTTGAAGAAGAAGTGCTGGGAATCCTTGAGCACCGGGGTGGCGCCAGAGATGGCCGACTTCGGATCCTTCAGATCAGTCGGTGCGTAGGTCGCACCGCATTTTTCGCAGTTGTCGCCGTACTGGTCTTCAGTGCCGCATTTCGGGCAGGTGCCCTTGATGAAGCGGTCGGCCAGGAACATTTTCTTTTCCGGGTCGAAATACTGGGTGATCGAACGTTGGGCGATGTGCCCGGCGTCACGCAGCTTGAGGTAGATCTGGCTCGACAGCTCACGGTTTTCTTCGGCGTGAGTGGAGTGGAAGTTGTCGAACTCGACCAGGAACTCGGCAAAGTCGGCGCTGTGTTCAGCCTGCACGTTGGCGATCAGTTGTTCCGGGGTGATGCCTTCCTTTTCTGCGCGCAGCATGATCGCCGAACCGTGGGCGTCGTCGGCGCAGACGTAGATGCATTGATTGCCGCGATGCTTCTGGAAGCGCACCCACATATCGGTCTGGATGTATTCCAGCATGTGGCCAAGGTGGATCGAACCGTTGGCGTAGGGCAGGGCGCTGGTGACGAGGATCTTGCGTGGCTCGGACATGTAGGGCTTCGCTACTTGATGAAACGGAGGTCGGCCACTATAAAGCGCTGGCGCATATTTTTCACCCTGTGCACCTGTTTCATTCAGGTACGATACCCGCCATCTTTTCCCAGTCTTGTTATCGGAGTTGCCCATGAGTGCCGTCACTCGCGCAGCGGTGGAAGCCGTCCTCAGCCAATACACCGACCCTTACCTGAACCAGGACCCGGTCAGCGCCGGTTGCGTGAAAAACATCGAGATCGTCGGTGACCGCGTCAATGTGCAGCTGGAAATCGGTTACGCCGCCGGTCTGTTCAAAAGCGGCTGGGCGCAATTGCTGCAACTGGCGATCGAAAATCTCGACGGCGTAGTGACTGCCAGAGTCGAGGTCAACACGGTGATCGCTGCGCACAAGGCTCAAGCGCAGATCCCGGGGCTGGCCAACGTCAAGAACGTGGTGGCCGTGGCGTCGGGCAAGGGCGGTGTCGGCAAGTCGACCACCGCTGCTAACCTCGCGTTGGCGCTGGCCCGTGAAGGCGCCAGGGTCGGGATTCTCGATGCCGATATCTATGGCCCGAGTCAGGGCATCATGTTCGGCATTCCCGAGCGCACTCGCCCTGAAATCAAGGATCAGAAGTGGTTCGTGCCGCTCAAGGCCCACGGCGTCGAAGTCATGTCGATGGCGTTCCTGACGGACGACAACACGCCAATGGTCTGGCGTGGGCCGATGGTCTCCGGCGCATTGCTGCAACTGGTTACGCAAACCGCATGGGGCGATCTCGATTATCTGGTGATCGACATGCCGCCAGGCACCGGCGACATCCAGTTGACCCTGGCGCAGAAAGTCCCGGTGGCAGGCGCTGTGATCGTCACCACACCGCAGGATCTGGCCTTGCTCGACGCGCGCAAAGGCGTGGAAATGTTCCGCAAGGTCAACATTCCGGTGTTGGGCGTGGTGGAAAACATGGCCGTGCACATCTGCTCCAATTGCGGCCATGCCGAGCATCTGTTCGGTGAAGGGGGCGGTGAGAAGCTTGCGACGCAGTACGGCGTCGAGCTATTGGCCTCGCTGCCGTTGTCGATGCTGATCCGTGAACAGGCCGATGGCGGCAAGCCAACGGTGATCGCCGAGCCGGACAGCCAGATTGCCATGGTCTATCAGGAACTGGCCCGTCACGTTGGCGCGCGGATTGTGTTGCAGGAAGCGGCGACACCCGCGATGCCGAACATCACCATCAGCGACGATTGATACATCAGCAACACGGAAAAACCTGTGGGAGCGAGCTTGCTCGCGATAGCGCTGGGTCAGACAACTGATGAGTTGAATGACACACCGCTTTCGCGAGCAAGCTCGCTCCCACAGTTGTTTTGTGTCGATAGTTAGATACGCAGCCCGCCATCCATCTCCAGAATCCGACCGGTGTAATAGTCGTTCTCGAAGATGTACGCCGCCGAATGGGCGATCTCTTGCGGTTTGCCCATACGCTTGAGCGGAATTCCCGCGGTCATCTTCTCCAGCGCTTCCGGCTTCATGCCCAGGGTCATCTCGGTTTCGATGAAGCCCGGCGCAATGCCCGCTACGCGAATGCCATAACGCGCCAGTTCCTTGGCCCACGTCACGGTCGCCGCCGCTACACCAGCCTTGGCTGCGGAATAGTTGGTCTGGCCAACGTTGCCTGCCCGGGATATCGACGAGATGTTGATGATTGCGCCGCTGGTCTTCAGCTCGACCATTTTCGCCGCGACTTCGCGCGTGCAGAGGAATACGCCGGTCAGGTTGACGTCGATCACCGCCTGCCATTGGGCCAGGCTCATCTTGGTCATTTCGCCGTCCTTGACCTTCAGTAGCAGGCCGTCGCGCAGAATCCCGGCGTTGTTGATCAAACCATGGATCGCGCCGAAATCGGCGGCGACCTGCGCGACCATGTGCTCCACCTGTTCTTCATTGGCGACGTTGCACAGATAGCTGCGGGCCTCGACCCCTTTGGCTTTGCAGGCGGCGACGGCGTCGTCGAGCTTTTCCTGGTTCAGATCGACCAACGCCAGCTTCGCGCCTTTGCCGGCGAAATACTCGGCCATCGAACGGCCCAAACCCTGGCAACCGCCAGTGATAATGATTACTTTGTCGTTGAGTTGCATTCGCATGCCCCGATAGCAGGTCAGAGTGGATTTCCTTCAGAGCGCCTCTCGATCTGCGCCGGATGTGGCCTGGCTGCACCTGAGAATTGCCCGAGGGTGAGCGGAACATATCCCGCGCACCTGTCCGTTTTTTCGACGGATTCTATTTAAGGAGTCATAAATTGAGCGTTGAAGTGGCGAAGAATGCCCGAGAATTGCTTCTCAAGGAATACCGTGGAGTGCTCTCGACCCACTCCAAATCCATGCCCGGTTTTCCCTTTGGCTCCGTCGTGCCGTATTGCCTGGACGGGCAGGGCCGACCATTGATCCTGATCAGCCGCATCGCCCAGCACACGCACAATCTGCAAAAAGACCCGAAATGCTCGATGCTGGTGGGTGAGCGCGAGGCAGATGACGTGCAGGCCGTTGGTCGCCTGACCTATCTGGCCGAAGCGCAAAAGCTTGAAGACACCGCCTGCATTGAAGCGGCGGCCGAGCGTTATTACCGCTACTTCCCCGACTCGCAGAACTACCACAAGGCTCACGAATTCGATTTCTGGGTGCTGAATCCGGTGCGCCATCGCTACATCGGTGGTTTCGGCGCCATTCACTGGGTCGATCAACTGACCTTGGCCAACCCGTTCGCCGGCAAAGCCGAGATCAGCATGGTCGAACACATGAACAGCGACCACGCCAAAGCCATCGCGCATTACGTCGATCTCGCCGGGCTGCCGAAAACCGTGCCGGCGCAACTGGCCGGAATCGACACCGAAGGCATGCACCTGCGCATCGGTCAGGCGCTGTACTGGTTGCCGTTTCAAGCACCATGTCATACGCCGATACAAGTGCGCGAAGCCTTGGTTTCTCTGGCTCACGCCGAGCATTGGCCAAAAAATGCAGTGGCCGACGCTTGAATTCACGAAAGGGCGACGTCATCTAAGGCTTACTGCAAGGCATTTCTTGCGTAGAGGAAAGTTAGATGCGCCCTTTTTTGTTGCTCTTTCTGCTGTTTCCGGTGCTGGAGCTGTTCGTATTCGTCAAAGTGGCAGGGGCTATCGGGTTCTTCCCGGCCCTGCTGCTGATCATTCTCGGCTCGATGTTCGGGGTCTTCGTGCTGCGCGTCGCCGGTCTGGCCACGGCACTGCGTGCCCGTGAAAGCCTGAACCGCGGCGAACTGCCTGCGCAAACCATGCTTGAAGGTCTGATGCTGGCACTGGCCGGTGGTTTGTTGATTCTGCCGGGCTTCATCAGCGACGTGGTCGGTCTGGTGATGCTGCTGCCGTTCACGCGTCGACTGCTGGCCAATAAAATGCGCCAGCGCGCCGAAGATCAGGCGATGCGCCAGCGTGCGTTCGCTGACGATCTGCAACCACGCGGCGGGCCTGCCCCACGCGATACGCTGGGCCGTGAGCCCAACGTGATCGAAGGCGAGTTCGAGCACCGCGACACCAAGTGACACCTGGATCGACACGGCACCCTCGGGTGCCGGGTTTTTATGTGGGCTGCATCCGGGCGTTGCGATGAAAAATTTTCTGCGTCCGCCCTTGTAATAAGCTTGTGCGCCCTTATGTAACGGTCACCGAAAGGTTTCTGGCAGTTGCGCCAGTCAGACTTCCGCGTCTCGCTCGACGAGGCGCACCCGGCGAAGGCCGGATTTGTTAAACCCGCCGGGACTACACCGGCCGATGAAAACCACAATTAGGAGAGATCGACAATGAAGCTTCGTCCTCTGCATGACCGCGTCGTAATCCGTCGCAGCGAAGAAGAAAAGAAAACCGCTGGCGGTATCGTCCTGCCAGGTTCGGCTGCTGAAAAAGCCAACCACGGTGTGATTCTCGCTGTAGGCCCGGGCAAAGCTCTGGAAAACGGCGAAGTGCGCGCACTGTCCGTTAAGGAAGGCGACAAGGTTGTGTTCGGTCCTTACTCCGGCAGCAACACTGTGAAAGTCGACGGCGAAGACCTGTTGGTAATGAGCGAGAACGAAATTCTCGCCGTTATCGAAGGCTGATTACCCCCGTCCATTTTCCCGCTACTACAAAGTATTTAAGGAATATCGATCATGGCTGCTAAAGAAGTTCTGTTTGGCGATTCCGCCCGTAAGAAAATGCTCAAGGGCGTCAACGTCCTGGCTGACGCTGTAAAAGCGACCCTGGGCCCGAAAGGCCGTAACGTGATCATCGAGAAGAGCTTCGGCGCTCCGACCATCACCAAGGACGGCGTTTCCGTCGCCAAAGAAATCGAACTCGAAGACCGTTTCGAAAACATGGGCGCGCAGCTGGTCAAAGACGTTGCCTCCCGTGCCAACGATGACGCAGGCGACGGCACCACCACCGCTACCGTGCTGGCACAGGCCATCGTCAACGAAGGCTACAAAGCTGTCGCTGCCGGCATGAACCCGATGGACCTCAAGCGCGGCATCGACAAGGCGACCATCGCCGTTGTTGCTGAGCTGAAAAACCTGTCCAAGCCATGCGCTGACACCAAGGCCATCGCTCAGGTCGGCACCATCTCGGCCAACTCCGACAGCTCCATCGGCGAAATCATTGCCGAAGCCATGGAAAAAGTCGGTAAAGAAGGCGTGATCACCGTTGAAGAAGGCACTGGCCTGGAAAACGAACTGTCGGTTGTAGAAGGCATGCAGTTCGACCGTGGCTACCTGTCCCCGTACTTCGTCAACAAGCCTGAGACCATGGTTGCCGAACTGGAGAGCCCACTGGTTCTGCTGGTCGACAAAAAGATCTCGAACATCCGCGAAATGCTGCCGGTACTGGAAGCCGTTGCCAAAGCCGGCCGTCCACTGCTGATCGTTTCCGAAGACGTTGAAGGCGAAGCCCTGGCGACTCTGGTTGTGAACAACATGCGTGGCATCGTCAAGGTTGCAGCCGTCAAGGCTCCAGGCTTCGGCGACCGTCGCAAGGCCATGTTGCAGGACATCGCCGTTCTGACCGGCGGTACCGTTATCTCCGAAGAGATCGGCCTGAGCCTGGAAAGCGCCACCCTGGAAAATCTCGGTAGCGCCAAGCGTGTGACCATTTCCAAGGAAAACACCATCATCGTTGACGGTGCTGGCGTAGCTGGCGACATCGAAGCGCGTATCGCTCAGATCCGTGCTCAGGTTGCCGAAACGTCCTCGGACTACGACCGTGAAAAACTGCAAGAGCGTCTGGCCAAGCTGTCCGGCGGCGTTGCAGTCATCAAGGTTGGCGCTGGTTCCGAAGTTGAAATGAAAGAGAAGAAAGCCCGCGTTGAAGACGCCCTGCACGCAACCCGCGCAGCCGTTGAAGAAGGCGTGGTACCTGGCGGTGGCGTTGCGCTGATCCGCGCTCTGGAAGCCTTGAGCAACCTGACCGGCGACAACGCTGACCAGAACGTTGGTATCGCTGTACTGCGTCGTGCCGTTGAAGCGCCGCTGCGCCAGATCGCTGCCAACTCCGGCGATGAGCCAAGCGTCGTGGTCAACGAAGTCAAGAACGGCAAAGGTAACTACGGTTACAACGCTGCAACTGGCGTGTACGGCGACATGATCGAAATGGGCATCCTGGACCCTACCAAGGTGACTCGTTCGGCATTGCAGGCAGCAGCTTCCATCGGTGGCCTGATCCTGACCACCGAAGCTGCAATCGCTGACAAAAAAGTAGACGCTCCGGCTGGCGGCGGTATGCCAGACATGGGCGGCATGGGTGGCATGGGCGGCATGATGTAAGCCAGCCTTACCCTGTAACGCAAAAACCCCGCCTGCGATAAGCAGGCGGGGTTTTTTATTGCCGCTGATTTGAGATTCACCTGAAACCTGAGCGCGGCCATCGCTGGCAAGCCAGACTCCCACACGGATCTCCAGTGTTCACAGATGCCATGAGCAGCAGTGATCCCTGTGGGAGCTGGCTTGTCAGCGAAGGCGTCAGTTCAGGCGTTGACCGGTTGTGTGTTGATCACCGATTCAGCCTTCACCGACGGGCGATACAGCACCCAGTAATACGATCCCAGACAAATCAGCCAGCAGAAAATCGCCGTCCACACGTTGTGCGAAAAGAAGTGCGCGCCCTGCATCATCCGGCTGATCGAGAACACCGAGCCCAGCGCAAAGGCAAAGATAAACGCCTGTCGCGCCAGGCGCGGACGCCGGTCACGCAACACGAAGAACAACGCAAACAGAGTAAACCCGGTGGCCGCGTGTCCGCCCGGCCAGCAACGCCCGGGTTTATCGGTCGGCGGGCGATGATCCATCAGTTTGCTGTAGGTTTCATGGCCGCCGAACTGCTCCAGGCTCCAAGGGCATTGCACGGCGGTCACTGCTTTGACCGGCGTCACGAACGAAGTCGCCAGCCCAAGGGACAGCACCAGACAGCCCAACTCGCGCTTGAACGGCTTGAGCTTGTTGATGAAGAACGCGCCGATGAAACCGAAAATGGCGAACACCGAAAATGCGATCACAACCTGCTTGGCGCGGTCGTGCAGGATGTCTTCGAGGAAGAAGCTGTGCCGGCCGATGAAGTCCCCCGCAATCGGATCGTAGAACAGCCTGGCCAGATCCATGTCCAGATCGGTCAGTTCGAGCAGCATCAGCACCAGTGCAGCCAAGGCAGGAATGCCCAGGCACAACCAGAAATTCAGAGGCCTTGAAACGGGACGGGCAGAGGTCGACACCATGGCAATTCCTTGGTCGGCAAATGTTGTGAGGGGCGTAATCGCGCGCAGTCTGCGCCCGCGTGCGTGGGTGATTTGTTAATCGAAAGTGAAAAAATCGTTGGCCGGCACAAACGACCGGTTTATCGATAAACATCCCGCTTCATGCCTAGCCCTGAGCCACCGTTGGCCGTAAGCTGCGCGTGCCATGACGGCGGTAACCGTGTACGCAAGAGGTGCCCATGCGAATTCTATTGGTCGAAGACAACCGCGACATCCTGGCCAATCTGGCCGATTACCTGGGGCTTAAAGGCTATACGGTCGATTGCGCCCAGGACGGTCTGTCGGGCCTGCATCTGGCGGCCACCGAGCACTACGACCTGATCGTGCTCGACATCATGCTGCCCGGCATCGACGGCTACACCCTGTGCAAACGCCTGCGCGAGGACGCCCGCCGTGACACTCCGGTGATCATGCTCACCGCTCGCGATCAACTGGACGACCGTTTGCAGGGCTTCAAGTCCGGCGCCGACGATTACCTGATCAAGCCTTTCGCCTTGTCCGAGCTGGCTGCGCGGATCGAAGCGGTCATGCGCCGGGCGCAGGGCGGCGGCCGGCGTGCCTTGCAGGTCGCCGATCTGAGCTACGACCTCGACACCCTGGAAGTGACCCGCGAAGGCAAGCTGCTCAAGCTCAACCCGGTCGGCCTCAAACTGCTGGCGGTATTGATGCAGAAGAGCCCGCACGTGCTGCGTCGGGAAATTCTCGAGGAGGCGCTGTGGGGGGATGACTGCCCGGACAGCGACAGCCTGCGCAGCCACGTCCACCAATTGCGTCAGGTGATCGATAAACCGTTTGCCAAACCCTTGCTGCACACCGTGCACGGCGTCGGTTATCGCTTGGCCGAGGGGCGTGATGGAGTTTAAGCAAAGCCTTTCCCAACGGATCATCATCGCCTTTGCGCTGATGAGCGCACTGGTTGCCGGCGCCTTCGCCATGGGCATTGTCGCGACGGTGCATCTGGTCGAGGAAAAACTGATTTCGGCAGGGCTGGGCGGCGATTTGCAGCGCCTGTTGCTGATGGACAATGTCTCTGACTGGAGCCATCGCCCGGAGCCGGATCAACTGTTCTACTTCAGTGGTGGCCCCGGCGACTTCGACTTGCCCAAGGATCTGCGTCATCTGGATGCGGGTTTCCACGAAGTTTTCCGCGAGCAGCTGTCGTACCACGCGATGGTCGAAGTCGTGGATGGGCGGCGGTATGTGCTGCTGCAGGATCAAAGCGATTTCGAAGAACGTGAGCGTGTGCTGTTTGCCGTGGTGCTGGTGGGCTTTGTGCTCAGCCTGGCGTTGGCGGTATTCCTCGGCTGGGTGCTCGCGCGCAAGGTCATGGCGCCGGTGGTGCGCCTCGCTCGTCAGGTTCGCCATCGCGATCAATTGCTGGGTCTGGCGCCGCCGCTGGCGCCGGACTACGCGGCCGATGAAGTCGGTGAGCTGGCGGTGGCGTTCGATGCCACGCTGGGGCGTTTGCGCCAGGCTCTGACCCGCGAACGACTGTTCACCAGTGACGTCAGCCATGAGTTGCGCACGCCGTTGATGGTGCTGGCGAGCTCCTGCGAACTGCTCTTGGAAAACCCGGGAATCGACCAGCGCGGCCGTTCCCAGGTCGAGCGTATTGCCCGCGCCAGCGAGGAAATGCGCGAGTTGGTGCAGACCTTCCTGATGCTCGCCCGCGCACAGAATGAAGAAGCCGGGGCGGCACCGCAGCAAAACCTGACGCAAGTGGCAGAAAGTCTGGTGTGCCTGTGGCGCGAGCCGATCGAGCGCAAGGGATTGACCCTCACCCTTGATCCCGGTAACCCAGCGGATACCCGCTATAACGCCACCCTGCTGAACGCCGTGATGGGCAACTTGCTGCGCAACGCATTGCATTACACCGAGCACGGTTTCATCCGGCTGACGCTCACCGCCAATGGATTTGTCGTCGAAGACTCCGGCGTCGGCATTCCTGAAGAGAAACGTGAGGCCATGTTCGAGCCTTTCGTGCGTGGCAGCGAGAAGCGCGGGGAAGGTCTGGGGCTGGGTCTGTCACTGGTACAGCGCATCTGCGAAAACCAGGGTTGGACTGTGAGCCTGAGCACGATGGAACCCAATGGCTGCCGCTTCGAGGTAGATCTTGGCCATTTCGGACGCAAATAGTGGCTTCAGGCTACTCCCGCCAACCTGTCTAAATCCTGTATAACGTTGTAATAATTTGTCGGTGTACCTGACATTTTTTTCACATTTGGATGACCTGCTGCTGACACGCCGCTCCCTAAGGTGGTGCCATCAGTAATTCAGGAGTCCTGGTGATGACCGGCCCGATCAAGCTCGATTTTTCCGAAAAGTACGACGATCAACACGCTAAGAAATATCTGCGCAAACATAAAGAAAGCCTCGGACGTCGTCTTTCCCATCTGCGCGACGAGCAGATGGCGCGCAAGGCTCTGACACTGGCGGGCGAACCCGGTCTGGTGCTGGACTTGCCTTGCGGTGCCGGACGCTTCTGGCCGTTGCTGGCGGAAAAGCCCAATCGGGTGATTATCGGTGCGGACAACTCCGAGTCGATGATCAAGACCGCATTGGAAGGACAACCGGCGGATGTGGTGAAACGGGTGCAACCGTTGCACACCTCCGCTTTCGATATTGCTTTGCCGGATAACGCCGTCGACAGCATTTTCTGCATGCGCTTGCTCCACCACATCGGAGAAGCCGAGCACCGCATGGCGATTCTGCGCGAGTTCGAGCGCGTGACCCGTGACAGCGTGATCGTGTCGCTGTGGGTCGACGGCAATTTCAAGGCCTGGAAACGCAAGCGTGCGGAAAAGGATCGTCCCAACCGTGATTACCAGAATCGCTTTTTGATTCCGGCGGCTACGGTCGAAAAAGAATTTGAAGCAGCGGGTTTCCGCATTCAGGAACAACTCGACTTTATTCCGCTCTATGCGATGTGGCGAGTTTACGTATTACGCAAGAGGTAAAGCATGGCAGTGCAAATGGCAGCAGAAGCGCAAGTGACTCCTCAGGACAGTTTCGACTACTACTGGAGTCAGCGTGGTGAGTGGGTCGAAGAACCCAATGTGCGCCGTGGCGGCGAAAGCGGCGTGCAACGGATTGTCGGCCGCGATGGCCAGTTGCTGTATGCCAAACGCCAGACCGGTCACATTTATCGCAGTTGGCTGCATCCGTTCGGACGCCCGACTGTACTGCGCGAGCTGGATGCCCTGACCGGTGTCAGCAAGCTCGGCGTTCGCGTGCCGCAAATCGTTTTCTGCGGTGCCCAGCCTGATCCGCAGCACAAGTGGCGGGCTCTGCTGGTAACCAAGTCTCTGGACGGTTTTCAGGAACTGGAACACTGGCTGGCGTCTGCCGGTGGTCGCGATCAGTGCGGCGACGCGGTCTATGAGCGTGTGCTCAAGGATCTGGCCGAAAACCTGGCGCGTATGCACAAGGGCCGCTGGCAGCACAGTTGCATCTACATCAAGCACGTTTTTGTGCGGGTGACGGGCGAAGGCGAGTCGGCCACCGTCGAAGTGGCGTTGATCGATCTTGAGAAATGCCGCCAACGTCTGACCGCCTATCGCGCCGCCTCCCATGACATGAAGCAATTGCGTCGCCATTCGTCGTTCCGCGATGCCGACTGGAAGAAACTCGTCTACTTTTACGAGACGGCGTTTGGCAGCGCTATCAAAGGTTTATAGCGATGAAACTCGAAATTGCACGAGGTTTGTTCTTGGTAGGAGCCTTGGCAGTTGCTTCACTGGCGGTGGCTGCCTGGGAGCAGCCGCGCATGCAGGTTCTCGGCGCATCCACGACGGATGCGCACTGTGCAGTACCACGGATAGCGAAAGCTTCCGTGGCAACTCAACCCGATCATGATTTGTTGTTATTCATGTTCGGACTGACTCAAGGCATGAGGCCACAGAGTTGAACCGATTGAAGCCCAAATAAAAGGCCTCGCAGATGCGAGGCCTTTTTTATTGTGCTTTATCAAGGTTCACCCCAGCCCCTGTGGGAGCGAGCAGGCTCGCTCCCACAGGGTTATTGGGTTTGTTTGGGATCGGGTTTCGCCAGCAGTGTGTAAATACACGGCAGCACAAACAGCGTAAACAGCGTCCCGATCGACATCCCCGTCGCAATCACCATCCCGATATCAAAGCGGCTGACGGCCCCCGCGCCGGTCGCCAAAATCAGCGGCACCATGCCGAACACCATCGCTGCCGTGGTCATCAACACCGGGCGTAGCCGAATCGCTGCGGCCTCTTCGACCGCTTCACGCGCCGACAGGCCCTTGTCCTTGCGTAACTGGTTGGCGAACTCGACGATCAGGATGCCGTGCTTGCTGATCAGCCCGATCAACGTCACCAAGCCGACCTGGGTATAGATGTTCATGCTCGACCAGCCGAGGAACAGCGGGATCAGCGCTCCGCAGATCGACAGCGGCACCGTCACCAGAATCACCAACGGATCACGGAAACTTTCAAACTGCGCCGCCAGCACCAGGAAAATGATCGCCAGCGCTAGCGCGAACGTCACCCACAAGGCACTGCCTTCCTGCACGAATTGTCGCGATGCGCCGCCATAGTCGAACGCGAACCCGGCCGGCGCCTCTTCCCGGGCGATCTGCAATACGGTGTCGATCGCCTCGCCCATGCTCACCAACGGGAAACCAGAGATCTTCGCCGCGTTGAGCTGTTGGAACTGGTTGAGTTGACGCGGTCGTGCGCGGTCGCTGACCTTGATCAGCGTCGACAGCGGCAGCAACTCGCCCTGGGTGTTTTTCACGTAGTAGTTGTTCAGCCAGTCCGGGTTGTCACGGAAGGGGCGTTCCACTTGGGCGATGACCTTGTAGCTGCGCCCTTCGATGGTGAAACGGTTGATTTCCGCCTCCCCGAGCAACGTCGCCAGGGTGCCGCCCAGATCCTGCATCGACACGCCCATCTGCGCCGCTTTGGCGCGGTCGATGTCGACCACCACTTCCGGTTTGTCGAACGCCAGATCGAGGTCGACAAAGGCAAACTTGCCTGACTCCATGGCGCGTTTCTTGATCCGGTCGGCCACTTGCAGCAGCAGTTCGTAGTCGTTGGCCGTGTTGATCACGAACTCGAATGGCAAGCCTTCACCCGTGCCGGGCAGGGAGGGCAGGTTGAAGCCGAAAATCTGCAAGCCCGGAATGCTCTGCAGTTTGCCTTGCACCTCGGGCAGGATTTCCATCTGGGTACGGCCGCGCTCGTTCCAGGGCTTTAGCAGGAACCCGCCAATGCCCGCCTGTACGCCGTTGTAACCGTTAATCTGGAACGAGGAGTAGTACTCCGGAAACTCCTTGAAGATCTTGATGAATTCGTCGGTGTACGTGCTCAGGTAATCGAGGTTGGTCGGCTGCGGAGCGGTGGCAATCATGAAAATGATGCCCTGGTCTTCGTCCGGCGCCAGTTCCGATTTGGTGAATTTGAGGAACACCGGGATCAGGCACAGCACAATCAAGGCGAACACCAGCACCACCGGGCGGGTGTTCAACGTGCCATGCAGGGTGCTCTGGTAGCGGCGCTTGAGGCTTTCAAAGATGCGGTCGAGTCGATGCGCCAGGCCTGTGGGGTTCTCCTCGTGACGCAGCAAAAACGCACACATCATCGGTGACAGGGTCAGGGCGACGACGCCGGAAATCACCACGGCGCCGGCCAGGGTCAGCGCGAACTCCTTGAACAGCGCCCCGGTCAGCCCGGTGAGGAAACCGATTGGCGCATAAACCGCCGCCAGAGTGATGGTCATCGACACCACCGGCATGGCGATTTCACGCGCGCCCTCAAGCGCTGCGTCAAACGGGGTTTTTCCTTCCTCGATATGTCGGTGGATGTTCTCCACCACGACAATCGCATCGTCGACCACCAGGCCGATGGCCAGCACCATCGCCAACAGGGTCAGCAGGTTGATCGAGTAGCCCATCATCTGCATGAAGAACATCACGCCGATCATCGACAGTGGAATGGTCACCACCGGGATCACCACCGAACGCAGTGCGCCGAGGAACAGGAACACCACGACGATGACGATCAGCACCGCCTCGAACAGGGTTTTCACCACTTCATCGATGGAGGCCTGAATGAACAGCGTGGCGTCGTAGGCGATCTCGCTTTTGAGGTTCGGCGGCAGCTGCGCCTCCAGCTCCGGCATGATCTTGCGCACTTCCTTGATCACATCCAGCGGGTTGGCTCCCGGCGAGGCCTTGATGCCGATATACACCGAGGGCGTGCCGCCGAACGAGCTGATCGAGTCGTAGTTTTCCGCGCCCATTTCGACCCGAGCGACATCGCTGAGCAACACGCGGCTGTCGCCACTGACCTTCAGCGGAATCGCCGCGAAGGCTTCGGCGGACTTTAATTCAGTGTTGGCGTTGATGCTGGTGACCACGTACTCGCCTTTTACCTCGCCGGCGGCGGAGAGGAAGTTGTACTGGCGCACGGCATTGGTCACGTCGCTGGCGCTGAGGCCGAAACCGGCGAGCTTCACCGGATCAAGCCACAGGCGCATGGCGAATACCTGATTGCCGAGGATCTCCGCTTCGGCCATGCCGGGCAGGGTTGCCAGTTTTGGCTGGATCACCCGTGACAGGTAGTCGGTGATCTGCGGGTTGCTCAGGTCTTTGCTGAAGAAACTGATGTACATCAGCGCCGAGGCGTCGGCGGACTCCTTGCTCAGTACCGGGTCTTCGGCGTCTTGTGGCAGTTGGTTTTTGACTTCGTTGGCCTTGGCCAGCAACTCGGTGAACAGGCGGTCGGTATTGGAACCGATGCGCGCGTAAATCGAAATCGTCGAGAAGTTTTGCCGACTGACCGACGTCATGTAATCGATGCCCTCGGCGCTGGCCAGACTCTGCTGCATCGGCTGGGTGATATAGCCCTGAATGGTTTCGGCGTTGGCCCCGGGGTAGGCGGTGGTCACCGTGATCAGGGCGTTTTCCATTTGCGGGTATTGGCGCAGCGGCAGCTTGCTCCAGGCCTGGAAGCCCAGCAGCACAATCAGCAGGCTGACCACGGTGGCGAGCACCGGGCGGCGGATGAACGGGTCGGTAAAAGCCATGGGGATTCCTTGATCAGTCGGCGCGGGGCGGACTGTTCTGCTCGCCGAGGGTCTTGTCGTCGCTGATGGCAATGTGGGCGCCGTTGTCCAGTTTGATCTGGCCGGCCGTCACCACGTGTTCGCCGTTCTGCACGCCCTTGTTGATCATCACCAGCCCGTCGCGGCGTTCACCGGTTTCGATGAAGCGACGCTCGGCGACCAGCACTGGTTGGCCCTTGTCGTCTTTTTCGAGGCTGCCGTCCTCGGCTTTCTTCTGCCCGACCACGTAAATCGAGTTGCCGTAGAGGGTGTAGGTGATCGCGCTCTCCGGCACCACGATGTGTTTCTGCGGATCAGGCAGCAGCACTTCGAGGCTGGCGAACATGCCCGGCAACAATTTGCCGTCGGGGTTGGCCAGGGTGGCGCGGACCAGCACGTTACGCGTGGTGCTTTCGACGAGCGGGTTGATCGCGCTGATCTTCCCCTGAAAAACCTGCCCGGGGTAAGCGGCGGCCGAGATGTTCACCGGTTGGCCGATGGCCAGTTTCGGCACCGATTGTTCGGGCACATAGAAGTCGGCGTAGAGGCTGCTCAGATCCTGCAAAGTGGCAATTTTGGTGCCGCTGGCGAGGTAGTCGCCGACGTCGACCTGACGGATGCCGATGGTGCCGCTGAACGGTGCGAGGATGCGTTTTTTCGCCAGCGCTGCGTTGAGCTGATTGACCGTGGCCCGCTCCTTTTGCAGAACCGCCGAGAGTCGGTCGTATTCACCTTTGGAAATGGCGCGACTGTCGATCAGTTGGCTGCCACGACCGAAGTCCAGTTGCGCCAGGCCCAGGTCGGCTTTGGCGGTCTCCAGCAGAGCGGCTTCAACGGCGCTGTCGAGTTGCAGCAGCGGTTGCCCGGCCTTGACCTTCTGCCCTGATTCGAATTTGAGCTCGGTGACGGTGCCGGAGGATTCCAGGCTCAGGTCGACGCCTTGCAGCGCCTTGAGGCTGCCGACGGTGGGCAAACGCATCTGCCACGGGCGCTCGCTGGCAGTGGCCACGGCAACGCTGATCGGTGGTTTCGGCTTGGAGAAGCCTTGAACCATGGTGTAAATCGAAAAGGCTTTGTAACCGCCCAGCACCAGGACAATCAGCAAAACAACACCCAACATGATCAGCATGCGGCGACGCAGCATATTTCCAGTTCCTTGGATAAATCAGGTGAGACAGGCGGGCAACATTACTCCGAGTTCAGGGGGGATTCCAACTGGCAGTTTTTATAGGGAATGGAAAAAGATCGCCGCCGTCTGCCGCGCTCCAGGAGACCGTGATCCCCTGTAGGCGCTGCCGAAGGCGGCGATCTTTTAAACGCGCGTCACGCCATCAGATGAAGATGGTTGTCCCAGAGCCCTGCCGGCAATTCCAGCGGCTTGGCCAGCAGTTCAGCCTGACGGCAATCGTAGTAGCGGCAACGCCCCTGACCCGAGGTCACGACAAAGCCGTCCTGCACCGCACCAACGCCGGCGCAATCGGGCAGCGGTGCGTCGAGGCGGACTTCGCCGCTGTCCAGATCCCAGATGAAGAAGCGGTTACCACGCGGGGCGGTCAGCGCCACCAGTCGCAGGTCGCTGTGCACCGCGACGCTGGCGGTGTAGTGACCCATCGACTGCAACTGATGCTCCGGCACCGGGAACGCCACGAACGGTTGCCCCGGACGCTTGATCGCCAGCAGCTCCGAGCGCTCGTGTGACGCGCCCATGAATTGCTGACCGGCGACGATGGTGCCGTCGCTGGCAATCCCCAGGTGGCGCACGCTGTTCATCTGCTGGGCGAGGGTTTCCTTGCTCAGCAGGGTGCCGTCGCGTTGCATCAGGACCAGGCTCGGTTCCATGGCGCTGAGGTTCATGTCGACGCGGCTTTCGGCCTCGGTCCGAATCCCGCCGTTGGCCACCACCAGCGTCTCGCCGTCGGGCATCCACGACACCTGGTGCGGACCGAGACCATGGGTGGAAATCTCGCCGCTGTGCACCAGCCGCGCGCCTTCGAATTTGTACACCCCGAGCAGGCCACGACCCGGATCGGTGGTGTCGTTCTCGGTGGCGTACAGGTATTCGCCGTCCTTGTGCACTACGGCGTGGCCGTAGAAATGCCGGTTCGGCTGCGACGTCACGGTTTGCAGCAACGTGCCGTCGCGCAGGTCGATCAGGTAGCTTTCGGTCCCCGGCCGGCGGGCGACGAACAGCGCAATCGCCAGCGTCGGATGATTGATGATGTCGTGGCAGCGCTGCCCCACCTGGGTGGCGAACACGCGCGTGCCATCCAGCCGATAGCCGACGGCGTAGTGTTTGCCGTCGGTATCGTCGCGAGCCGACAGCAGCAGCGGGCTCTGATCCTTGCGTTTGAACAGCGTCCAGCCGCCCAGCGTCACTGCTCCCAGCAGCAAACTACCTAAAGTCAGAGCCTGGCGTCGCAGCATGGCACTTGCCCTCATCAGTCACCGTCGTTGGCGTTGAAGCCCAGTTGAATGCCCAGCGCCTTGGCCAGTTCGCCTTCGTGCAGGCGATGGACGACGTTCAGGCTGTCGTAGATATCGTTGAGTTGCTGACGACCCGCGTCGTCTTCAAGCATTTCGCCGAGCGAACGCTGGGTGCTGTCGAACAGTTTCAGCGACGCGGCGTAGGCAGCATCGATCTTGTCCGCCAGTGGCTTTTGCTCAGCCGGCAACAGACCGCGCAGGCCTTTGTTGTCGACGCCTTCCCAAACGGTTTTGGCGGCGGCGAGGCTGGCTTGCAGCGCGGTCATTGACGACTGGCTGCGCCACGCATCGGCCTGGAATGGCTGAGGCACACCTTTGCTCTGACGGCCCATCGGCGTGCCGAGTTTTTTCTTCAGGGTGTCGAGTGCGGTGACCTGCACACGCAGCAGATCGGCGATCGCTTCGTGCGAGTCGGCGTAGCGCTGATTGGGGAACTTGCTCATCTGCGCGAGCATGCCGTCGGTGTTGTTCCAGCCTTGCAGAATCTCTTCGGCCAATTGCTTCTGGCGTTCGCCGATGGCGATCAGCAGCGGGCAGTATTTGGCTTTCTGCTCGGCGTTGGCGACGTCTGGCTTGGCGTCGAACAGGATGTATTCGTACGCCGACAGGCCTTGCACCACGACGCTCGATTTGGCCAGTGCGGCGGCGTCGATCTGCGGTTGCGCGAGGACCAGTTGCTCGACCTGACGGCCGACGAGGTTCTTCTTGTCGGGCCAGAACTGCACCTGCCAGGAACGGTTGCCCTCGGCCAGTGGCCCGATCAGCAATGGTTGCAGCTCAGCCCAGGCTTTCTGCGCGTGCAGGAAGTCGGCGCGGGCGGTTTCCAGCGTCTCCTTGCCCTGACAGTAGGCGAGGGCGCTGACGGCCAGTTGCTTGTCGGCCTCTGCCCAGCGCGTATAGGTCGGCAGGATCACCGACTTGGCGATGGCAGCCGAGGTAACGGCTTGCGGATCCTGCGGCGAGCAGGCGCCGAGGGCGAGGGCGGCAAGGCTGGTGAACAACAGCTTGGGACGGAACATGTCGGGCTCCCGGATCTTTATCTGTATTTAAAGTGAGTTCAAAAACGCCAGCAGCGCGGCACGCTGCTCGGCATTGAAAGCTAAAACCTTTTGCTGCGCAGCTTGGGCTTCGCCGCCGTGCCAGAGCACCGCTTCGAGCAAATTGCGTGCGCGACCATCATGCAAAAACTGGGTGTGGCCACTGACCGCTTGCGTCAGGCCGATCCCCCACAACGGCGGCGTGCGCCAGTCGCGGCCGGAGGCCTGGAATTCGGTGCGGTTGTCGGCCAGACCGTCGCCCATGTCATGCAGCAGCAGATCGCTGTACGGGCGAATCACTTGATTGGCCAGTTCAGGTTCGGCCGCGTTGGCGGCGGTGGTGTATTTCGGTGTGTGACACGACTGGCAACCGGCCTGGAAAAACAGGTTTTTGCCGGCCAGCACTTGTTCGTCGTTAATGCCTCGGCGCGCGGGCACGGCCAGGTTGCGGCTGTAAAACAGCACCAGTCGCAGGATGTTATCGCTGACCTCCGGCTCGCCATTCGGGCCATTGCCGTTCGGCGCCTGTTTGCAGGCGGTTTGCGCGTCAGAGCAGTCATCGAACGGTCTCAGGCGGGTGGTGAGGCCCATATCACCTGAAAACGCGTGAACATTCTGTTGATTGAGGGTGGGTTGCCCGGCTTTCCAGCCAAATCGACCGATGACGGTTTTTTGCAGTTCGTCGTCCCAAACGCGGTTCGGTCGGCCATTGATGCCGTTTTTGTCTTTGGCCTGCGCGGCGGCGTTGGCGAGGATCGCGTCTTCGGGGATCGCTTCAAGCAGGCCGAGGCCGATCATCGGCGGGGCGACACGTGCCGAGAAACGTGTGTCGGGGTGCAGGGGGCCGTAGCCGAGCTGAGTGATCTGCAACACCGGTTTGCGCAGTTCGACTTCGCTGCCGTCCTTGAAACGCACCGAAACCGGCGTGTACTCGACGCGCACCTTGCCTTCCGGCACAACGCCCGGCACGGCCATGTCCTGGAACTGCCCGCCGTACACCGGCTCCGGCACTACGCCGAGCTGCTCGATGACTTTGGCGTATTGCGGCGCATCGGGGATCGACAGGCGCACCAGCATCGACACCGAGTTGGCCGCGTCTGGTGGTGGCGGATGACCGCGACCGTCCTTGATGTGGCAGTTCTGGCAGGCGTTGGTGTTGAACAGCGGGCCGAGGCCGTCGCGCGCGGTGGTGGTCGATGGCGCGGTCACCCAAGGGCTGCGAAAGAAACTGTTGCCGACGCTGAAATCCACCCGCCGCGACGGCGGCAGGTTGGCCGAGGGCAGGGAAAATGCGTTCTGATCGCTCTTGCGCACGGTCGCCGCACCGCCCGAGCGTGCTTCACCGGGCTCAGCCTTGGTGAAACGCGGGGCGTCATCGCAGGCACTCAGGCCCAGGGCCAGAAACAGTGCGGACAAGCGAAGAGGCAGCGAGGGCATCAGACATCCTGCGGACGGGCGAAAACAAAGGCGCAAAGTCTAACAGGGCGAGGGAGTTTGAATAAGAGGAATTATCGTTTGCTTGATGTGGAGCAGGGGGGCTCAGGTGTGAAGCACAGCGCAGAAAACGGTGGGAGCGAGCTTGCTCGCGAATGCGCTGTGTCGGTTGATGCTTCTGTATCTGATCCAGCGCCTTCGCGAGCACGCTCGCTCCCACAGGGATTGTTGGCGTACACAGATCTTGCGAGCGCTGAGAAACCTGTGGGAGCTGGCTTGCCAGCGATGGCGCCATCAGCATCACCGCCAATGGCAGGCATGAAAAAGGCGACCCGAAGGTCGCCTTTTTCAGTCAGACGCGCTTGATCAGAACTCGTGATCAGCGCTGTCCGGGTTCAGGTCGCTGATGCCCAGTTTGCCGGCAGCGGCTTCGATCGAACCGGTCTGCTTGACCAGGGACGCGATGGCGTCCCGCACGACCTGATTGCCGGCCGTGTTGCCCGCCGCGATCAACTGGTCGTAGTGCTCACCCTTGTTGGCGTGATCAACCATGACCTGAATCTTGGCTTCGGTCGCGGCCAGATCGGCTTTCAGTGCGGTATCGGCAGCCGGATCGGCCTTGGCCACCAGCGACGACAGGCTGGCGCCGGTCATCTTGGTGCCGTCAACACGGGTGTACTCGCCCAGGTAAACGTTACGAATGCCTTTGGCATCGTAGAAGTGCGAGTAGTGAGTGTTGTCGCTGAAGCAGTCCTGTTCGTCTTCCGGGGAGTTGGCTTCCAGAGAAACCTTCATGCGCTCGCCCGCCAGTTCGCCCAGGGACAGGCTGCCCATGCCGAAGAGCATTTTGCGCAGACCGGTTTCGCCCGGCTCGGCTTCCAGGGTGGCGCGGTAGTTGTCAGCCACGTTCGGCTTCCAGTTACCGACCATTTCTTCCAGGTCGCTGACCAGCAATTGGGTCACCGACTTCAGGTAAGCACGACGACGATCGTTGTGACCGCCAGTGGCACCGGCGCCTTCCAGGTAGTCGGAAGCAGGACGGTTGCCAGCGCCAGGGCCGGTACCGTTGAGGTCCTGGCCCCACAGCAGGAATTCAATGGCGTGGTAGCCGGTGGCGACGTTGGCCTCGGAACCGCCCAGTTCATTCAGGCTGGCGAGTTTTTCCGGGGTGATGTCTTTGACGTCGACCTTGTCTTCGCCGACCTGGACTTCGGTGTTGGCGATGATATTGGCAGCGGCGCCCGGGTTACCCAGTGCGTGCTCGTAGGATTTGTCGACGTAGTCGATCAGACCCTCGTCCAGTGGCCAGGCGTTAACCTGACCTTCCCAATCGTCGATGATGGTGTTGCCGAAGCGAAACACTTCGCTCTGCAGGTATGGAACGCGAGCGGCGACCCAGGCAGCCTTGGCGGCTTTCAGGGTGTCGGCATTCGGTTTGGCAAGGAAGGCGTCGATCGCAGTTTGCAGGGTTTTCGCGGTGGATTCGGCATCGCTGTAAACGGCGAAGACCATGTCGGCATAGTGCGCGACCACAGCCTTGGCGGCGGCATCGTCAACTTTACCGGCAGCAGGCGCAGGCGCAGCGGCAGGGGCTGGAGCAGCGCTGCTGGAAGCCGGCGTCATTTCGGAGGCTTTTTCTTTGTCTTTGCCTTCGCCGCAACCGGCGAGAGAAATAGCGATGGCCAGCAAACTGGCGGTAGCCAGAGGCATACGAATCATGGCGAACATCCTGCTTCGGTAGTTGAGTGAACTCGCGCTGGAGGCGCAAAACTGCGACATAATGCAAATCTTTCGCATTATGTGTAAAGGGCAGTGCTTGGAAATATTTCTTATTCGCGCATCAAGATCAAAAGATCGTCCGATCGCGGCACGAGCCTGCGGCAGCTCCTACAGCGGAGCGCATGTCAAATGTAGGAGTTGTCGAGTGAAACGAGGCTGCGATCTTTTGATCTTCTAGAGGATTGCCGCGTTGCTGCGCTGCGCCTGCTTGAGATAAACGCTTAGCTCCCGCGCCGGCAGCGGTTTGCTGTAGTGATAGCCCTGACCTTCGTGGCAGCCTTCGGAGATGATGTAGCTCTCCTGCTCGGCGGTTTCCACGCCCTCGGCGATCACCTGCATGCCAAGGCTTTTGCCCAGTTGGATGATCGCGCGAACGATGGTCGCATCGTCGTCATCGTCCAGCAGATCCTGCACGAAGCTTTTGTCGATCTTGATCTTGTCCAGCGGCAGGCTTTTCAGATAACTCAGCGATGAATAACCGGTGCCGAAGTCGTCGATGGCGATCAACGCACCCGAGCGACGCAGGCTCAGCAAGTGCTGGGCAGCGGTGCTGATGTCTTCCATCAGGCCGGTTTCGGTGACTTCCAGTTCCAGACTGCGCGGCGGCAGGCGGTACATCTGCATCAGGTTGTTGACCACCCGTGGCAGCTCGGCGTGGTGCAATTGCACGGTGGACAGATTGACCGCCATGCGCAGATCGGCGAAGCCCTGGTCGTGCCATTCGCGCAATTGCTTGCAGGCCTGATCGAGTACCCATTCACCGATGGCGATGATCGTGCCGTTCTGTTCGGCCAGCGGGATGAACAGGTCTGGCGGCACCAGGCCGTGTTCCGGGTGCTGCCAGCGAATCAGCGCCTCGACACCGACCACGCGGTGATCGCGATAGCTGATCTGTGGCTGATAGACGAGGTAGAACTGGTCACGCAGCAACGCATCGCGCAGGTCTTTTTCCAGTTCACGGCGGCGGCGCATCTCGCTGTCGACGCTGGCGATGTAGAACTGATAACGATTGCGCGAGCGGGTCTTGGCCAGCGTCATGGTCTGTTCGGCCTTCTGCAACAGCTTCTCGGTGCTGTCGCCGTCCTCCGGGAACAGGGTGATGCCGATGGTCGCGCGCAGACGGATCTCCTGATGATCGAGGGCAAATGCTGCTTCCAGGTCATCGAGAATGCTTTGCGCCAGTTCCGCCGCTTCGTAGGGTTGTTCTATATCGGCTTGCACCAGGGCGAACTGATCGCCGCCCAAACGGGCGAGGGCGCCGAGGCGACCGCTGTGGGCGCGTAGTCGATCGGCCAACGCCAGCAACAGTTGGTCACCGGTCTGATAGCTGAACTGCTCGTTGATGCCTTTGAAATCGTCCAGCCCCACGCATAACACCGCGACCCGGCGTTGCAGTTTGCCGGCGTCGACCAGAATCTTGTCCAGTTGCTGCTGCAATTGCTGGCGGTTCGGCAGACCGGTGAGGAAGTCGTACTGGGCCATGCGCAGCAGGCTGTTTTCCGCCTCGTGACGCAGGTGCGTATTGCGCTCGATCGATTCGAGCAACTGGTTGGCGGTGGTGATCCAGATGCCCAGCTCGTTTTTCTCGTGGCCCTTGAGCTGCGGGATCTTGTGCTCGCTGGGACGGTCCGGATTGATCTCGGTAAGGTGCTCGATGATCCGCGACAGCGGTTTGGTCAGCAGCCAGTGATAAACCAGATACAGCACCAGGCCCATGGCCAATGCACGCAAAACGCCGGAGATGAAGATGATCACGGAGCTGACGATAAAGCCTTCGCCATAGGTGGCGGTGTCGAGGGTGATGCTCAGGTCGCCGTAATATTCGCTGTAGGGGCCGCGTCCCACCAGTTGCGTGGTGAACGTGCGTTCCTGACCCAGGATCAGGTCGGTCAACCAGCGGCTGCTGGAATGCTGCAGGTCGCGGGACTTTTGCGCGAGCATGGCTTCGTTGGGATGGCCGATGGACGCCTGGCGCACGGCCTCATCCTGGAACAAGCCTTCGATCACCTGCATGCCCATTTCACGATCGAGGCTGTAAACGGCCTGAGTCGACGGATCGCGGAACATGTCGAGTATCCGTTCGGCGTCACCAGCCACCGCCTGACGGGTCTTGTAGGCGTCGAAAACAATCTGCGCGCAGCTCAAGACAACGCCGACGATCAATGCTGACAGGAGCACGACCCGGAGCAACTTCACCGACAAGCTGTTCTTGAGTTCCAGCTTCAAAGGGTTATTCCTTGTTCCGAGCGGTAGCGTCAATTTGCCATGAGTATTGGCAATCCCGGGTTGGCAGTCAAAGGGACAATCAGGCACAGGATAACTTGCCTGCAGGGCTGGCCAGCATGCAGCTATCTGGAGTATTAGCCCTATTCGTACTGTGTCGGTAGTTTTAGCCCTCAACTTGAGCGACGCGGGACAAATTTTCTTCTGTTGGATGTTAGTCCTCTGTGGCACGGCGGCAAGCGGCGCGTGGCGGCTTTGAGCGTGAGAACAACGCTATTTGCCTGTTGGCGCTGCTGAAGGCCGCGATTTTTGACATTGAACAGCACAAAATCGTAGCCCTCGGCAGCGCCTGCAAAAAGCCAAAGTGAAAGAAAACCCGGCATAGCCGGGTTTTGGTAGGTAGGTATCATCGGAACCGGATACGGGTTACCAATCAGCGCTACCGAACGGCGGTCCAAAGTGCAGCCCAGTTACCATGAGGTAAAGAGGTGCCATACCCGAGATACGAAGCCAATAGATCGGTGTAGTCCGAATTAGAATCCGAGTTCGGCTCCGGACTGGATCCGATATTTTCCAGGATTCCCAAGATGCTGGAAGCCATGGTGTTGAGGTCTTCAAAGTTGAATGCTTGAAATGATTTTGTAAATGCCTTGGTGTTGAACCTTCCGCTCTGAAACAGACTCCCGGCTCCGGTCATATTCTTCGTCCCCCCGCCGAGGGCCTTGAGGAATGCCTTACCGGCAGATGAAAGTGTCGCCGTGCGTTGGAAAATGCTGTTGCCGATAGCCCGTGCCGTATTAGCCAAACATTTGGCAAATTGGACTGCATTCTGCACAATCTTCGATCCTAGGGTCCAAAATCCAAAGACCATTCCAAATACCATCCCTCCCCAAGCCAATACGGACGACAATTCTGGATTGGTGTCAGCAATGACTGCCGATATGACGGACATTGTTGCGGAAATAACGGCGAAAGCGACGGAGAGGCTAGCGACTACCAGGCTCGCACCCGCTGTCATGATCGCCATTAATACACCAACACCGCTCCAGATAGCCGTGACCATAATCGGCCCCGACTCCCCAAGACCCAATGGTTGCGGGAGGTTGTCCCCCCAAATGTTGCTCAATGCTCTACTCGCCGAGAAGTGGCCACTCGGATCGTGATAGTTGACGGGTTCGCCATCATTGCAATAACCGTACGCGTGGGGACCGCCCGCGTCGAAGGGGCTGGCCGAGTCGGGGGCATTGAACTGTCGGGTCGCAGGGTCAAGAAATCGGTACCCGGCACCCAGTGGATACTGTCCGCTGACGGCGTCACGCAATTCACCTTTGGCACCCAGCAACGATTCCGGTTCGGGAAGGAAGAGTTCGCCGTAAGGGGAATAGGCATGAAATTTTGAGGTTCCGGCCTGCACGTCATGAGTCATCCACACGGTGCCGTCGAGGTCGCGCAATGCGAACAATGTTCGATTCACGCCTGAACGCCTGACACGTTGTATGGTGCAGGCGGCACTGCCCGGCTCAAGGTGACGATTGCTGTCGTTGGTGCCGAGTGCGTAGTCGCCATTAATCTGCAATTCGTTATAAAGGGTTTGACGTTTACCCTCGCCCTTCCCGTGGTCATACGTCATTAGCCGATCGGTGGGATCGTAGGTGTATCGGGTGCCTCCTGCCTGTATGAGTCGCCCCAACCAGTCGTAGCTGTATGTTTTTCCGACCTGATCCCTCTCCATCCGACCAGCCTTGTCGTAATACAGGCTCGCATCGCGAGTGTAGTCCTGATGGCTGTTCTTGATTCTCTCCAGGCGGGAACCGGTGTTCCGATCGTAGCTATAAGTGGCGGTGTTCTTGCCTCCGACGAAGGTGGTGATGCAGTCGGCGACATTACCCCGTATGTCGTAAGCGAACTGTTCCTCGCTGATGGGTGTGCCCTTGGGGGTCAGTGGACTCCATACCCCCGTGGTCTTGCATGACTTGAGTCGACCGCCCGCGTTGTAAGTGAAGCTGCGCGAACCTTTTATATCGGCGCCATTTTTCAGCTGAACCGATTTGATTTTTCCATCTGCGTAGTAAGCAGTTGCGATTTCCAGATTCGCTTGGTCGTTGCCAGCGAACATGAACCGGCGGCTCGTTTCACGTTGTTCCGCGTCATAGGTATAACTTACGTTGACGGTTTTCTGAGCACCGTCCGCGGTATCTACAACGGCTTCCTCACGTAATTGCCCCTGGTCGGTGTAACTGAATGTCGTGGAATGGTCGGGGCTGACACATTGGATGCGCTGCCCTTTGTCGTTATAAACAAACTTCGTCAGTTTTCCGGACGCGTCCATCACACTGAGCAAGCGCCCCCTTGGTGAGTACGAGTAGGACAGTTTCTTCTCTTCGCCTGGTCGAGTCTGAACGCGTTGTTGGGTGATTTTTAAATCGCGGTCACGGGTATATTCGAGAAAGTGTTCTCCCTCGCTTGCGTTGGAGACTCGCTGCTGCCCGTAGGCATACGTGAAGGTTTTTTGCTGACTTCCATTTTGAGTGCTGACTTTGCTCGGTTTATTGCCAAATTCCTTGATGTATTCATGCAACAGGACGACACCGTCAGGCTTAGTGGTGGAGGTGGGTACCGGGCTGGCTCCCTCGTACGTGTACTGTTCCGTGACGCCTGCTGAGCCCCTATTGATGGTACGCCCCCATTGATCGAACAAACGGGAGCCCAATAATTGATATCGCGCCCCAGACCTGATCGCGATGTGCTCAGGGTCGTCATTCGGTGAATGCCTGGAATAAGCGTATTCATAAGTGTAATTCTGTGATGGGGGAAGAAGGACAACGTTATCTATTTCCTGATGGTCCTCCTTTAGCACGCGTCCGAAGGCGTCATAGTCATAGTCGATGTTGGTAACGCCGTATTCTCCCGTTGTCCGTAAATGCTGCAAGAGATTCTTGGCGTCATAAGTAGCGATCTTGGTTTGGTAGACCTTGCCGTCTTGTCCAACCCACTCGACTTTCTTGATTGTCTCGTCCCGATTGTAACTTGTGATCTTGCGGTGCTTGTCTGTCGACTTTCCGCTCCACTCTTGCCGAACCATCTCTATCGGGTCGTATTGAATGAAATATTCTCGACCATCACTGTAGCGTGTTCCACCGTCTTCACCCCACGGATCATATTTTTTCTCGCTCCACACGACCATTACCGTGCCGTCCTGGTAATCATATTGGGTGCTGCGCAGTTCGCGCCCGGAGTCGTCGTAGCTGATCTCCTTGTTCAGTCGCTGCGTGCCTGCGGAAACGTATTCGTACTCCCTGAGCAGACGATCCTGGCCATCGTATTCATTTAAAAGGACTCGTCCATTTGGCTCAGTGATCTTCACTTTTCCGGGAGACGGGTAAGCGTATGTAGTGGTCTGTTTATAGGTTGAACTTTGGGCGCACAGGGTATGGCTGGTCACTCTTCCAAAAGCGTCATAACTATATTCAGCCCGATTGCCGTTTGTATCTACCTGGCGAATGAGACGTCCGCTCAGGACACTTTGCGTGTGTGACGATTTCCGCGTACTCGTGTCAAAGCTCTCAACTTCTTCGATTATCTCGATCGTCAGTTCTGTATTGTTTGGCCCTCCGAGCGAATACACGAAGGAACGTTGCGGTTCATGGATTTGGTTGCGCGTGCGGGTGACTTTCTTTTGGCGGCCTTTACGAAAATCATTTTCGTCGTAGTAAACGATTTTCTGGATTTCCGAAGCGCGGTCGATTGGCGAACCGAATGGATTAAAATTTTCAACAATGACGGCGGGCTTGAGCTCGCTCATCCCGCTTACACTGATGTACTCGTAAGTTTTTGTGATGAGGGTACGGTCCAGAAGGGTGTCTGCTTTCGTAGACTCTTTACTTATATAGTTTGAAAGGAATTTTTCTCCATCAATATATGTGAAGTTTTTAATTATCCCGTCTTGTCTGCTTTCAATCAGGCCGCCATTCTTGTCGAGTTTGTTGTGAATTGGTATTTTTCGAGATTCACCATGGCTGTCGTAAGTCATGTTCCTGCTGTTTTGCAAGTTGTTTTCCGTGGTGGATATTCGGTAGTCTGTTTTATATTCCCCGATGCCTTCGAAATGCACGGTTTCTGAAATGATTTCGTTGTCGAGTATTTTGAACCTGTAAGTGGTTGCTTTAGTGGGTTCGATTTTTTTTGTTTCGTAATACAGATCAGTTAAGTTGTAGCTATATTTATAAGAGGCGCGACACGTTGGCGCGCCGCCATTAGGAATCTTTTTATATTCTTCGACGCAGGGAATCCCTCCGAAAGCGGGGGGCGGGAAGGGCACGCCCTTGTCATCGTATTGAATCGCCTCGACAAGGCCTTCCCAACCCTTGAACTCATTCATTAACCAGCCCGCATTTTTGTGATCGATATATCCGAAAGTGGCTTCGATACCTTCAGCGAGTTTCACTGATCTAAGAGCGTAGTCTTCAATGGTCAGCTGATAGCGTAGCGTCTCCGTGGGATCATCGGGCCAATAAGTCACGGTGACAGGCGCGCTGGGCTGATTTTCATCTTCGGCAAGTGTGTAGTTCAGTTCAATCAGCGTGCGGGTTTTATCCTGGATGCTTAGCAGCATGATTTGATGGTAAATTCTCCAGTCTATAACATGAGGAGTGCTGGTCCAGCTAAAGGTTACATAGTTATAACCGTCAGTTGTCAGTGATTCGGGTAGATAAAAATCAGTATCTCCTAACTTTGTCAATACTTCTGTTCTGCCACCCTTGCGGTAAATAGTCAGTTTGCCGTCGGTGCCCCATTCAGCGATAAGCACTAAGTTTTTTAGGTCTTCGCCTTTTTTCAGGTCCAACTTCTCTCCTGTGTGCAGCGTCAGCATTTCGTGCTCTTCGCTATAGATAGCGAAATTGTGTTCCCAGCCGTCACCCAGTGCGAACATGTTATTACTTAATGGACTATAGAACAGGCTCATATCGACTATCGGGCCGCTGCCGGAATTGCCGATTACCGAGGGCATCTTCAGGTACGCCTCAAACAAACCGGTGCGAGGGTTAACCATGTTGGAACTCTGGGTGGTGGCGTTGAAGACCGGATCGCTTGCGTAATTGGCCGGATCCGTGCCCATTGGATTATGCGCCATGTTTAATCTCCCTATAGATGCGTTGCCCTGAACAATCAGGGCCTTCATGGAGATCTGAACGTACGCAAAAACATGACGACAGGTAACTGTCAGAACTGACAGTTATTTATAGTGATTTGGAATAGTGGGGATTTTCTAGATGAAGGTTTCGAATATCAGATCGATGTGTACTCAAGCGTTTTTCTGCAGGCAAAAAAAAACCGAAGCCCTGTTCAGGGCTTCGGTTTTTTCTTGCGCTGTTTCCCGACTCTTCAAGTCAGCCCACAGCAATAGTGCAATGCAGCTTAAGCGGTGAAGGTTTTGCCTTCGAACTGCTCAGCAACAAACTTCCAGTTGACCAGGTTCCAGAACGCTTCGACATACTTCGGACGAACGTTGCGGTAGTCGATGTAGTAAGCGTGTTCCCAGACGTCGCAGGTCAGCAGCGGGGTGTCGCCGCTGGTGAGCGGGTTGCCGGCGCCGATGGTGCTGGCCAGAGCCAGGGAACCGTCAGCCTTTTTCACCAGCCAGCCCCAGCCGGAACCGAAGGTGCCGATCGAGGTTTTGCTGAACTCTTCCTTGAACTTGTCGAACGAACCGAAGGCTGCGTTGATGGCTTCAGCCAGTGCGCCGGTTGGTTGACCGCCAGCGTTTGGCGCCAGGCAGTTCCAGTAGAAAGTGTGGTTCCAGACCTGAGCGGCGTTGTTGAAGATACCGCCCGAGGAAGCCTTGACGATTTCTTCCAGGGTCTTGCCTTCGAACTCGGTGCCTGGCACCAGGTTGTTCAGGTTCACGACGTAGGTGTTGTGGTGCTTGTCGTGGTGGTATTCCAGGGTTTCCTTGGAAATGTGCGGCTGCAGGGCATCGTGTGCGTAAGGCAGCGGCGGCAATTCGAAAGCCATGATAATTCTCCTAATCAGGTCTGTTGCGGTGAGCGCAAGGCCGATCACGGGCGGCCAGAAATGCACCGACGAGTTTTTACTCTTTGCGGCGCGGGTTCGGATCATAGCACCGGGGTTGCGGCTTAACCACGCAACAACTGTGTGGGATAGAGGTTCCAGAGCCTTTTGGAATAAATCAGCCCGCGATAATTAATTGACCCGCCACGGTGAACATCATCAGCGCCACGACCAGATCGAGAATCCGCCATGTGCCCGGACGTGCCAGCCAAGGCGCTAACCACGCAGCACCCAACGCCAGTGTGAAAAACCACAGCAGTGACGCACTCGCCGCACCCACCACGTAGGCTCCCGGCACCGACTGCTGAGCACCGAGCGAGCCGATCAGCAACACCGTATCCAGATAAACATGCGGGTTGAGCAGGGTCACCGCCAGCGCACTGAGCATCACCGCCCGCAGCGAACGCACGGTCTGGTTCCCGCCCTGATCCAGGCTTTGCTTCGAGAACGCCCGGCGCAGCGCCTGACTGCCGTACCAGATCAGGAAGGTCGCGCCGCCCCAGCGGGCGATCGCCAGCAGCGTCGGACTCTGCGCCAGAATCGTCGCCAGACCGAACACCCCGGCCGCCACCAGCAGCGCATCGCACACCACGCACAGCGCCGCCACCGGCAGGTGGTGTTCACGTCGCAGGCTTTGCGCCAGGACAAAGGCGTTTTGCGTGCCGATCGCCATGATCAGCCCCAACGCCACCAGCAAACCATTCACATAGCTTTGCCACATAAGATTTACTCCGCGTTGGCTGCGAGATCGCGCAGCACTTGCATGGCGCGTTCGGCGTCGGCCTGGCCGACAAACACATGATCGTGGTAGTAACCGGCGATCACGTTGCAACTGATTCCGGCGTTGCCCAATGCGGTGGCGAACGCGGCGGTGAGACCGACAGCTTCCAGCGCCGAATGCACGTTGAGGGTGATCCACGCTGCCACGTAGTCAAAGCTGAAACCGGCCTGCTCGGCGTGGGAACGTTCGAGAATCACGGTCAGCCCTTCCTGTTCACGAAAGCTGCCGACGATCTCCAGACCGCTCGGCAACTGGCTGTCGCGCAGGGTGCAGAACACGTAGTCGCCGGCATTGAGTTGCGGACTCATGCTGCGCAGCAAGGTCGAGAGCGAGGTTTCGCCAGCCATTGGGTAGTCCTTGATAAAGAGTGCTTGCTGGCTATTGTCCGGTCGAAAGCTGTATAAGAAAAACCAATAATGCTGATCGCTCATTAGGAAAACTGATGTTCGACTATAAATTGCTTTCCGCTTTGGCCGCCGTGGTCGAGCAGGCCGGATTCGAACGCGCAGCGCAGGTGTTGGGTTTGTCGCAATCGGCGATCTCGCAGCGCATCAAACTGCTGGAAGCGCGGGTCGGCCAACCGGTGTTGGTGCGCGGCACACCGCCGTCGCCTACCGAGATAGGCCGGCGTCTGCTCAACCATGTGCAGCAGGTACGCTTGCTTGAGCGCGACTTGCAGACCCTCGTGCCTGCATTGGATGAAGAAGGGCTGCCGGAACGCCTGCGTATTGCCCTCAACGCTGACAGCCTCGCCACGTGGTGGGCACCAGCGGTGGGGGATTTCTGCGCCGAACACCATCTGTTGCTCGATCTGATCGTCGAAGACCAGACCGTCGGCCTCAAACGCATGCGCGCCGGTGAAGTCGCCGCTTGCCTGTGCGCCAGCGAACGTCCGGTAGCAGGCGCGCGCAGTGTCTTGCTCGGCGCCATGCGCTATCGCGCACTGGCCAGCCCGGCGTTCATCGAGCGACATTTCCCCGATGGCGTGCGCGCCGAACAACTGCCGCGCACCCCGGCGCTGGTGTTTGGCCCGGACGATTTCCTTCAGCATCGCTATCTGGCATCGCTGGGCGTGGATGGCGGTTTCGAGCACCATTTGTGCCCGTCCTCCGAAGGCTTTATCCGGCTGACTGAGGCCGGTCTGGGCTGGGGCCTTGTGCCAGAACTGCAAGTGCACGAGCAATTGCAACGCGGCGTGTTGCGCGAACTGTTGCCAGATAAACCGATTGATGTGCCGTTGTACTGGCATCATTGGCGCAATGGCGGTCAACTGCTGAGCTTGCTGACCGAGCAATTGGTACGTTCTTCAGCGCAATGGCTGGTGCCCTTGAAGCAGCTGTAAGCGTCAAGCTGCAAGCGGCAAGTGAAGCTTGCGCACTGTTTTTATCTTGCAGCTCGAAGCTTGAAGCTCGCAGCTGGTTTTGTTGGAGCTCTACATGAAAATTCTGGTCACCGGCGCAAGCGGCTTCATTGGCGGGCGCTTTGCGCGTTTCGCCCTGGAGCAGGGCCTGGACGTGCGGGTCAACGGCCGCCGCGCCGAGAGCGTCGAGCATCTGGTGCGCCGTGGCGCCGAGTTCGTCCCCGGTGATCTGACCGATCCGCAACGGGTGCGCGATCTCTGCGCCGACGTCGAGGCCGTGGTGCATTGTGCTGGCGCCGTCGGATTGTGGGGCCGTTATCAAGACTTCCATCAGGGCAATGTGCAGGTCACCGAAAACGTTGTCGAAGCGTGCTTGAAACAACGGGTTCGCCGTCTCGTGCATTTGTCCTCGCCATCGATTTATTTCGATGGTCGCGATCACCTGGGCCTGACAGAAGAACAGGTGCCCAAACGCTTCAAGCATCCCTATGCCGCGACCAAGTACCTGGCCGAGCAAAAAGTCTTCGGCGCACAGGAATTCGGCCTGGAAACCATCGCCTTGCGCCCGCGCTTCGTGACGGGCGCCGGCGACATGAGCATTTTTCCGCGCTTGCTGAACATGCAGCGCAAGGGCCGTCTGGCGATCATCGGCAACGGCCTGAACAAGGTCGATTTCACCAGCGTGCACAACCTCAACGAAGCGCTGCTCAGCAGTCTGCTGGCGGCGGGCTCCGCGCTGGGCAAGGCCTACAACATCAGCAACGGCGCGCCCGTGCCTTTATGGGACGTGGTCAATTACGTGATGCGCAAAATGGACGTGCCACAGGTCACCAAGTACCGATCCTACGGGCTCGCCTACAGTGTCGCGGCGCTGAACGAAGGTGCCTGCAAACTCTGGCCGGGGCGTCCCGAGCCGACGCTGTCGCGGTTGGGCATGCAGGTCATGAAGAAAAACTTCACCCTCGACATCAGCCGCGCACGGCATTATCTGGACTACGATCCGAAAGTCAGCCTGTGGACGGCCCTCGACGAGTTCTGCGGTTGGTGGAAAGCTCAGGACATTCGCTGAAACGCGTTGATACCTATCGGCCGGCCGGCAATGAACCGCATCGGCGCTTTAGGGTCAATCCTGCGGCTGCGGCGGTTATACTTCGCAGCATTTAGCCATCACCGCGATTCACAAAGGTTGCCTCAATGTCCATGCGTAATGATGCCCACGACGATTTCGATGATGTACCGAGCCTGCGTGCCGACACCTTCGACGACGATGACATTCCGACCACTTCCCGCACCGCCGTGCACTCGCGTACACCGCCGGTGGTCACGGTCAAGGCCGCCAGCACCGGGCCGCTGTGGGCGTTGGTCGGCGCACTGTTCTTCGCGTTCATCGGCTTGGCATGGTGGAGTTTTCAGCAGATCTCGCTGATGGAGCAGCAACTGGTGGCCACCCAGGAAAGTTTCGCGCGGATCAGCGAGGAAGCGGCAGGGCGCTTGCAGGATATTTCCGGCAAGGTTGTCGCCAGCCAGACCAACGTCAGCACCGACAGCGAAGCCTTGAAGCTGCAGATCAAACAGCTGGAAAGCAAGCTGCTCGATCAAGGCAAACAGCAGCAGGGTGTGGCGGGGCAGGCCAGTGATCTGGACAAGCGTCTGGCGCAGATGAGTGCCCAGACCACCGAGCAGCAGGCTGCCAATACTCAACTGCAAGCGCAGGTAAAAGCCCTGAGCGCAGAGCTGGCAACCATTAAAAGCACGCCGGCCGACACCAGTAAGGTCGACGCTCAGCTCAAGGCTTTCGATGCGCAGTTCAAGAGCCTTGGCGCGGATATCGCGGCCTTGAAGAAGCAGGGTAACCCGAGCGCCGAGATTGATCGTCTGGCGCAGGAAATCGTCGTCCTCAAAAGCATGCAGGACAACCGTCCGGCCACGCCACAGGGGGGCGGCAATACGGCGGAGTTCGATGCGTTTCGTGGCCAGATGACCCGCAACCTCAACACGCTGTCGGCGCAGATCCAGAACCTGCAGCAGCAGATCAATGCGCGGCCGTAACGCTTGATCAACTGCAGCGAAGAGCCCTTGCGGTGAGGGCATCGATTCCCCTCACCGCACTGGGCTCTGCAATCCCCTGCATCATTCTGAATATCCATACATGACCCCAACCCGTCTACGCTCTTGTAACACCAACAAGAACGAGGGATGCGTCATGGGGTTTTTGCATAAAGTGGCCTGGCTCGGCGTGATGCTGTTCATGGGGTTGGGGCAAGCCAGCGCCGCGACCACCGAGAAGGATGACAGCAAGGCCGCTATTGCCCTGCTGGAAAAAGCACTGGCCTATTACCACGACAACGGTGACAAGGCGTTCGCCGCGTTCAGTCGCCAGGGCGAGTTTGTCGACAAGGACCGCTACGTGTTCGTGGTCGACACCAAAGGCGTGATGCTCGCCAGTGGCGGCCCGTCATCGGCGCTCATCGGCCGCGATGTCAGCGAAGTGCTCGGCCCTGATCTGCAAAAAGCCTTCAAGGAAGCGTTGCGGGTGCCGGAAGGCAATGGCATCCAGCAGGCCGAATACCGTTGGCAGAACTGGGCCGACGGCAAAGTCGAGCGCAAGCACGTGTTTTATCAGCGCATCGGCCAGCGCATCCTCGCGGTCGGTTACTACCTGCCCCGTGCGTCGGCAGAACAAGCCAAGGCGTTGCTCGACAAAGCCGCCACGGATCTTGGCAAAGACGAAAAAGGCACGCTGACGGCGATCAATTCGCTCAAGGGCGGTTATCTGCAGGATGACCTGTATGTGTTCGTGGTCGATCTGAATAACCAGCGCTACGTTGCCCACGGCACCAATCTGCGCCTGATCAATACCGACTTCAGCAAGATCAAGGACCCGGAAGGCAAACCGGTGGGCGAGCCGATTCTGGCGCTGATTGGCAAGCAGGATGATGGCGAATACGAATATCGCTGGAAGAACCCGGTGACCGGGAAGGTCGAAGACAAGCATGCGTACCTGAAGAAGGTCGGGCATTTTCTGGTGGCGGTTGGGTATTACAGTCCCTGATCACACAGATCCTGTGGGCGCGGGCAAGCCCGCTCCCACAGGTTTTTGCCGTGCGTGTGCTATTTCGCGCCGTGCTCACGTCCGCGCAGCAGGTTGTTTGGCATCGCAATCGCCGCCGCCAGCCCCAATAGCGACACCGCCGCGCTGACCCACAGCAAATGCCGGAAGGTCACCGCAAGCTCCGCGCGCAAGGCGTTTTGCGCATCACCCGGCGCCGCGTTCAAACCGTCCAGCAGCACGTTGCCGGAATGTCCCTCGGCCATCAGCGAACTGCTCGCCAAATGGACGAAATTCGAATCCTGCAGCAACGCCAGCAACAGCGCCGACATCAACGCCACGCCCACCGCGCCGCCCAGCGAACGGAACAGGTTAGTGGTGCTGGTAGCGACGCCAATGTCGCGTTGCTCCACCGAGTTTTGCGTGCCGACCAATGAAGTCGGGAATTGCATGCCGCCGGCAATACCGCTGAGTACCATGAACAACCCGCTCATCAGCGTCGCTTCGGGCGGGCTGAACGCCATGCCGACGATCGAGATCGGCATCAGGATCGCACCCGTCAGAATTTGCGGTTTGTAGCGCCCGGTGATGGACGTGCGCCGGCCGGCAAAAAACGCCCCGATCGGCAGCCCCATGGCCAGCGGCAGCAAGTGCAGCGCGGCGCTGTCGGCGCCGGCACCGGTGACGGTTTGAAAGCGCAGCGGCATCAACACGATCAGCGAAATCGCCTGGAAACTGGTAAAGAAAATCGTGCACCAGCACAGCAACGCATTACGGTTGGCAAACAGATGCATCGGCAACAACGGCTCCCGTGCGCGACGCTCGTGCCAGACGAAAATCGCCAACACCACGACCGCACAAGCGAACAACCCCAGCACTTCGCTGCTGCGCCACGAATGGCCCTGACCGACCTGCGTGATGCCAAGCAACAATGCCGTCAGGCCAATGATCATCAGCAGCGTGCCGAGGTAATCGATGACCGGTTTACGCTGCGGAATCGGCAGCCCGCGCAGATTGCGATTGGCCACCCACCAGGCCCCGAGGCCCAGTGGCAGGTTGATCAGAAACACCCAGCGCCACGACAGGTACTCGGTCATGTAGCCACCCAGCACCGGGCCGGCGACGCTGGCGACGGCGTACATACTGCTGAAGTAACCCTGATAGCGGCCGCGTTCGCGCGGCGGCACGATGTCGCCGATGATCGCCTGGCTGACCGAGATCATCCCGCCCGCACCGATCCCCTGAAGGATCCGCGCCAGCACCAGTTGCTCCATGCTTTGCGCCATGCCGCAGAACAACGAGGCCAAGGTAAACAGGCCCATGCCGAACAGCATCAGTTTGCGTCGCCCGTACAAATCACCGAGTTTGCCGTAGATCGGCACCGCCACGGTCATCGCCACCATGTATCCGGAAATCACCCAGGCCAGCAGGCTGACATCCTTGAACTGTGCGGAGATGGCCGGCATCGACACGGCAACGATGGTCTGATCCAGCGCGCCCAGAAAAATCGCCATCATCAGCGCAACCAGCACGCTGCGAATGGCCGGTTTGGGCGTTTCGGGATGATTGAGATGGGTCACGGGCAAACCTGCGGGCAGTGGAAGTCCCGCAGATCGTCAGGCGAGCGGGGATGCTCGCCAGTGTAAGTCGGTAGCAGGCTATTCGATAGCCTCGTACGGAAGTCCGACGTAATTTTCTGCAATGGTTTTCCGACCGGCTTCTGAACTGACGAAGTAGTCCAGTTCCGAGGCGCTGATGCGTTGGCTGAAAGCATCGTGATCGTCGAAGCGATGCAGCATCGAGGTCATCCACCAGGAAAAACGCTCGGCCTTCCACACCCGGCGCAGACAGATCTCGGAGTATTTCTCCAGTAGCTCCGTGCGGCCGTCGCGATAGACCTTCAGCAGAATGTTGAACAGTGTGCTGACGTCGCTGGCCGCCAGATTCAAACCCTTGGCACCGGTGGGCGGGACGATGTGCGCGGCATCGCCGACCAGAAACATTCTCCCGTACTGCATCGGTTCGACGACAAAACTGCGCAGCGGCGCGATGCTTTTTTCAATCGACGGACCGGTGACCAGTTTCTCTGCAAGCTCTACGGGCAAGCGGCTTTTCAGTTCATCCCAGAAGCGCTGGTCGGACCAGTCGTCGACGTTTTCGTCTGCGGGCACTTGCAGGTAATACCGGGTGCGAGTCGCCGAGCGCATGCTGCACAGGGCAAAACCACGCGCGTGGCGGGCGTAGACCAGCTCGTCATGCACGGGCGGGGTATCGGCAAGAATCCCCAGCCAGCCGAACGGATACACCCGCTCGAACACCTTCAGGCAATCAGCCGGAATCGACTGGCGGGCGACACCGTGGAAACCGTCGCAACCGGCGATGTAATCGCAATCGACACGCCAGGTTTCGCCATCCTTTTCGAAGGTGACAAAAGCTTCGTCGCTTTTCATGCCGTGAGGAACGACATCGCTCGCTGCGTAAATCGTCGTCGCCCCTGCCTCCCGACGAGCGGCCATCAGGTCGCGGGTGACTTCGGTCTGGCCATAGATCATCACGCTCTGGCCACCGGTCAAAGCGTGCAGATCGATGTGCACCTGGCGCCCGTTCAAAGCCAGATCGAACCCTCCGTGCACCAACCCTTCGGCATCCATTCGCTGACCGACACCCGCCTCACGCAACAGCTCTACCATGCCTTGTTCAAGCACACCGGCGCGGATCCGCCCGAGCACATAGTCAGGTGTCTGACGCTCGATGATGAGGGTATCGATGCCGGCGTTGTGCAGCAGTTGGCCGAGGAGCAATCCAGACGGACCGGCGCCGATGATGGCGACTTGGGTTTTTAGCGTTTTCATTGTTCTTATGACTCGCAAGCTTCACGCGACATTCGCCGGTGAATGATTTTTATGGATCGAGTGCTTGCATTTTTCCCTTGCGGGTCTGTCAATTGAAGGTGAAAACTGAGCCGATACCTGTACATTCTGCCAATCGGGGCGATTATCGCCCGCAATACAAGAGGCCTGAATTGAAGTGATGAACAAGCCCGAGCTGCCTTCGATTCCGGTGTTCAAGCTCTACGGTGAAAGCCTGGACTGGCCAACCCCTGACTTGCTGCACTGTGAAACCATTTCCTCACGCAGTCGCGAACATCAATGGGAAATCAAACCCCACCGCCACGCCGATTTGTGTCAGTTGCTCTTCGTATTCAAAGGTCAGGCAGAGCTTGAAATCGAAGGCCAGCGCACCCTGCTCGAAACACCCGCGATTCAGGTCCTGCCGCCGTTGTCGGTGCATGGCTTTCGCTTTTCCGAGGACGTTGAAGGGTTCATCGTCACGCTCGCAACGCCGCTGATCCATCACTTGCAGGCTCAACTGGGCGACGCGGTGCACGCGTTGGCGCAGGCGCATGCCTATTCGGCGGGCACCGACGGCGATTATCTGAACAGCCTGTTTTCAGCGTTGCAGGCTGAGTACAACGGTCATCAACCGGCGCGGGAAATGCTCATGCATGCGCTGGTCAGCGTGATCATGGTTTGGGTCAGTCGTCAGGCCATTGTTCGCCACAAGGCCAGCCAGCGGCCACAGCGCCAGCGCGAATACCTCAATGGCTTTATCCAACTGGTGGAAGAGACTTATCGCCAGCACGTAAAGGTTGAGGACCTGGCGCATCGGCTAGGCATTTCGGTGTCGCACCTCAACGGCACCTGCCGTGAGCTGGCGGGGCAACCGGCGTTGCAGATCATGCACGAGCGTCAGTTGCTGGAAGCCAAGCGCTTGCTCACTTACACCAGCATGACGATTTATGAGATGTCGGAATTGTTGGGGTTTTCCGATCCGACCAACTTCACGCGGTTGTTCAGGCGTCGGGTGGGGATATCGCCGAAGGCGTTTCGCGACCGGTTGAAGGCCGAGCAGTAGCGTCACAGGCGCTGCAAAAACCTGTGGGAGCTGGCAAGTCAGCTCCCACAGGATGTCATTCCAGTCAGCTGAATCAGCGCAATGCGTTCAGCGTGGCATTGTGCGGAATGCAGCGCTCGTAGTTGCAACTCGCGTATTCACGGGGCAGTTGTCGTTGCTGCTCGACCCGCCAGGCGGCAGTGCCATACAGCGCGAGCGTGGCGGCGCAGGTGATGAAAATTGCGCAGTACCTTTTTGTTTTGATGTTCATGGTGTTCGACCTCTGAACGAATACTCTGCGGTATTACTGTCAGCATAGGTCAGCGCCAAGGACTTGCCAGCCAGCGCGATGGCACATGTAACGCGACATTCAGAACAGTGATGGATCCCTGTTAGAGACCCACATCCCATTCAGGATTCTCGGGAAACCTCACCACCAGAAAATCCAGCAGACTGCGCAACGCCGTCGGCATGTGCTTGCGTGAGGCGTAGACCGCGTAGATGTTCAGCTGTCGCGGCTCGACACCAGGCAGCAGCCGAATCAATTCACCCGCATGAATAGGCCCCCCGGCCTGATACGTCGGCAGCATCGCCACCCCGGCGCCGGCCAGGGTCGCGCGTAACAGCGTGCTGGCTTCGTTGGCGCTGATGTTGCCCTGCACCGGCACGGACACCTGCTCGCCGTCCTCTTCGAAGTGCCACAGACTCTTGCCGAAATACGAGTGGGTCAGGCAGTTGTGCCGGCTGAGGTCTTCGACGCGCTGTGGCGGCGGATTTTCACGCAGATACGCCGGGCTCGCGCAGACCACCGAGCGGCACACCGTCAGGCGCCGGGCAATCAGGTTGGGGTCAAGATCGTTGCTGGTGCGAATCGCCAGGTCGATCCGCTCATCCACCAGATTCACCGTGCGATCGAGCATCTGCAGGTCAATGCTCACGCCCGGATAGCGTTTGACGTAAGCCGCCATCGCATCGGCCAGTTGCGCCTGGCCGAACGAGGTGCTGACGCTGATCCGCAGCAACCCGCGCGGCGCATCGTCGGGTTCGCTGACGGCGGCTTGCATGTCGCTCGACAGTTCGATCATTTGTCGGCAACGCGGCAGGATTTCACTGCCGGCAGCGGTCAGGCTCAATTTGCGCGTAGTGCGGTGCATCAGGCGTGCACCGACCCAGTCTTCCAGTTCTGCCAGATAACGCGAAACCACCGGGCGTGAGAGGTCCAGATGATCGGCGGCGGCCGACTGGCTGCCCAGATCCACCACCGTGACGAATACTCGCATTGCTTGGAGACGATCCATGATTTGCCCGCTTTCAGAAACAAACTATGTTCAAGCATCGCATTTTTTGTACTGAGTCAGGCAACTAAGCTCTGTCCCATCGCCAGACACGGCATTTCGGACCCTGGAGCAACAGATGATAGGCTTCACCACAATCAAACGCGTTTTACTCGCCACGGCCTCCCTCGGCTTCGCTGCCCACGCGGCCGCTGCCAGCCTTACCCTCGATGTCTATAACCCGGGCGCCCAGGCAATCTTCCCGGTGACCTCGGTGCTGGTCAGCGGCGCGAAAGACGCGATTCTGGTCGACGCGCAGTTCTGCAAATCCCAGGCTGAACAGGTGGTGGAAAAGATCCGCGCCAGCGGCAAGCACCTGAGCACCATTTACATCAGCCACGGTGATCCGGATTACTACTTCGGCCTCGATACCCTGACCAAAGCCTTCCCTGACGCCAAGGTGCTGGCCTCGCAGCCGACCGTGGATCACATCAACAAGACCGTCGAAGGAAAACTCGCGTTCTGGGGCCCGAAAATGGGCGCTGACGTGCCCGCCAAAACCATCGTGCCGGGCGTCCTCAAGGGCGACAGCCTGATGCTCGAAGGGCAGAAGTTGCAGGTGATCGGGCTGGACGGCAAACAACCGGATCGCAGCTTCGTGTGGATTCCGTCGCTCAAGGCCGTGGTCGGTGGCGTGGTCGTCGCCGAGAACATCCACGTCTGGATGGCCGACACCCAGACCGCGCAATCCCACGCCGATTGGCTGGCAACGTTGCACTCGATCGAAACCCTGAAACCGAAAACCGTGGTGCCAGGACATTACCTGGGTGATGGCAGCCGTTCGCCGGCGAGCGTTAAATTCACCGCCGACTACATTAAGGCGTTCGACGCAGAAACCGCCAAAGCCAAGGACGCCGCTGCACTGATCGCCGCGATGAAAAAGCGCTACCCGACGCTGGGCGAAGAAAGCTCGCTGGAACTGAGCGCCAAAGTCGCCAAGGGTGAGATGCAGTGGTAACCCGATTCTGAAAAAGCAGCACTCTCAAGCCAACTGGAGAATGTCATGAGCAAAATCGCAATCATTGGTGCCACCGGTCGTGCCGGTAGCCAACTGCTGGAAGAAGCCCTGCGTCGCGGTCATAGCGTCACTGCCATTGCCCGCGATACGTCGAAGATCGGTTCGCGTGCCGGTGTGGTCAGCAAGAATGTCGATGTGCTGGATTCAGCAGCGCTGCAAGATGCGGTGGCGGGACACGATGTGGTGATCACCGCCGCGCATTTCGCCACGGTGCCGGCCAGCGCCATTGTCGGGCCGGTGAAGCAGGCGGGTGTGAAACGCTTGTTGGTGGTCGGCGGTGCCGGCTCGCTGTTGCTGCCGGACGACACTCGGGTGATCGACGGTGCGGGGTTCCCGGCGGAGTACAAAACCGAGGCCAGTGCCGGTGCTGCGTTTCTTGATGCGTTGCGCCAGGAGCAGGATCTGGACTGGGCCTTCCTGTCACCGTCGGCGGAGTTTATCGAAGGTGAGCGCAGCGGCAAGTTTCGCGTCGGCGAGGATCACCTGTTGGTGAGTCAAGAAGGGCGGAGCTGGATCACCTTTGCCGATTACGCGATTGCGCTGATCGACGAGGTGGAGGCGCCGAAGCATTCGCGCCAGCGGTTTACTGTTGGGTATTGAGGCGGTTGCCCCTCACCCCAGCCCTCTCCCGGGGGGAGAGGGGGCCGACCGAGGTGTTTTGCGTGCTGCATCGACTTGAAAGATTGAGTCGATTATTGATTCGGTAGAGCACTGTCAGGTCGGCGTATCTCTCAAACATCCCTCACCCCAGCCCTCTCCCCGGGGAGAGGGAGCTGGCCGAGGTGTTTTGCGTGCTGCATCGACTTGAGCTAATCGAGTCGATTACGGATTCGGTAAAGCATTGCCAGGTCGGCGTATCTCTTAAACATCCCACGGTCAGTCCCCTCTCCCTTGGGAGAGGGTTAGGGTGAGGGGGAAGGCCTCAGCGCAAATGCGCCTGCTCAACCAGCCACAGCATCAGCTCTTCAAGTGGCGGCGAAGTTTCCCCGCCCGGCGGCACCACAACGTAATAAGCCAGCCCTGTCTTCACCTTCAGCTCAAACGGCATCACCAGTCTTCCCGCGTGCAGGTCATCACCGATGAGTGACCAATCACCGATTGCCACCCCCGTCCCATGGGACGCCATCGACATGGCCTGATCCAGCGTTTCGAAATGCTGACCGCTGCTGACATTGTTCAATTGAAGTGCGGCGGCGCTCAGCCACACCGACCAGTCCTGCACATCGTGCGTTGGATGCAGCAGCAGATGTTGCTGCAGGTCGGCGGGTGTCTTCAGCGCCGGCGAGCCTTTGAGCAGCAGTGGCGAACAGACCGGCGTCAGTTGTTCATCGAACAGATGCAACGCCCCCGGCGAGTTGTCGGGCGGTGTTCCATAAATCACCGCCGCGTCGAACTGCTCACGTTGAAAGTCGACGCCATGTTGCAACGACGCGGTCAGTTTTACCGGCACGTCCGGGCGCTCCTTCTGCCATTGCAGCAACCGTGGCAAAAGCCAGCGCATCACACAACTCGGCGCCTTGAGTTGCAGGGTCTGACGGCGCACGCCGATCTGCTCAACGGCCTCGCCAAGCAGGCCGAACATCTGTTGCACGCGCAACATCCATTCCCCACCTTCAGCTGTCAGCTTCAACCCTCGGGCCAGGCGAATGAACAGCGGATAACCCAAATGCTCTTCCAGCCCGGCGATCTGTCGGCTGACTGCACCCTGCGTGATGTGCAACTGCTCGGCAGCCCGGGTGAAGTTGCAGCACTGGGCGGTGATCCAGAACGTGTGCAGGGCGGGCAGGGGCGGCAGTCGTTTCATGTGGATCCAAGCTATGACGTGAGGACATGGCTAGTATGACTTTTAATCGATTGTTGCCGCTACCTGCGCACCGTTCCAATGAGGTCATTCCATGGACCCTGTGGGAGCGAGCTTGCTCGCGAATGCGTACTGACAGTCAGCATGGAGGTTGACTGGTACGACGCCTTCGCGAGCACGCTCGCTCCCACATGGGTTCAGCGTATCGATCAAAAAGAAGGGCAATCGACATGGCGACGTGTGGCGAAGTATTGGTCAAGTTACTCGAAGGTTATGGGGTCGAGCAGGTGTTCGGCATTCCAGGGGTGCACACCGTGGAACTGTATCGCGGGCTGGCCCGTTCGAGCATCAACCACGTCACTCCACGGCATGAGCAAGGCGCCGGATTCATGGCTGACGGCTATGCGCGCACCAGCGGCAAACCGGGTGTGTGCTTCATCATTACCGGCCCAGGCATGACCAACATCACCACCGCCATGGGCCAGGCCTATGCCGACTCGATCCCGATGCTGGTGATCTCCAGCGTGCAATCGCGCAGTCAGTTGGGCGGCGGTCGCGGCAAACTCCACGAACTGCCGAACCAGAGCGCACTGGTCGGCGGCGTTGCCGCGTTCTCCCATACGCTGATGTCGGCGGCGGAGTTGCCCGGCGTGTTGGCTCGCGCCTTTGCCCTGTTCCAGGCCGGCCGTCCGCGTCCGGTGCACATCGAAATTCCATTGGATGTGCTGGTAGAAGAGGCCGATGAACTGCTTGCCAGTGTCCCGGTCAGCATCGACCGCGCGGGTGCTGCCCCAGCGGCCGTCAGCCGCATGACCGAGCTGCTGGCCGGCGCCAGACGTCCGCTGATTCTTGCTGGCGGTGGCGCCATTGATGCCGCCGCCGAACTCACCGAATTGGCCGAGTTGCTCGACGCTCCGGTAGCGCTGACCATCAACGCGAAAGGCATGCTGGCGTCCCGTCACCCGCTGTTGATCGGCTCAACGCAAAGCCTCGTCGCCACCCGCGCATTGGTCGCCGATGCCGATGTGGTTCTGGCGATCGGCACCGAACTGGCGGAGACCGATTACGACGTCACTTTCGCCGGGGGTTTCGGGATTCCCGGCAAGCTGCTGCGCATCGATATCGACGCCGATCAGACCGTGCGCAACTATCCGCCGCATGTCGCCCTGGTCGCCGACTCGCGCAACGCCGCGCAAGCATTGCTGAGTGCGCTGTCGCACAAACCACTGGCCGAGCGCAGCAGTGATTGGGGACAGGTGCGTGCTGCGCGTCTGCGCGATGATCTGGCCGCCACCTGGGACGCACCGACGCGGGCCCAGACGCGGTTCCTCGAAACCGTGCTGCACGAATTACCGGAGGCAGTATTTGTCGGTGACTCCACACAACCGGTGTACACCGGCAACCTCACGTTCAACCCGCAGCGCCCGCGTCGCTGGTTCAACTCGTCGACCGGTTACGGCACCCTCGGTTACGCACTGCCTGCGGCCATCGGTGCGTGGCTCGGCGGCAGCACCGAGAGCGGGGTTCGCCCGCCAGTAGTCTGCCTGATCGGCGACGGTGGCCTGCAATTCACTTTGCCGGAACTGGCCAGCGCCGTTGAAGCGCGCACCCCGGTCATCGTCCTGCTGTGGAATAACCAGGGCTACGAAGAGATCAAGAAGTACATGGTCAACCGTGCCATCGAGCCGGTTGGCGTGGACATCTACACCCCGGACTTCATCGGCGTGGCCAAGGCCCTGGGATGTGCGGCCGAAGCGATCAGCTCGGTTGAACAGTTGCGTGGCGCACTCAGGGCTGCAACCGATCGCCAAGGCCCGACCGTGATTGAAATCGACCAGAGCCAGTGGATGCAGGCGGTGGCGCAATGATGACTTTCCCCACCACACTCGATGGCCTCTACATCAACGGCCAATGGTCGGCCGGCCGTGAACATCTGCGAGTGATCAACCCGGCCACCGAAGCGTTGCTGACCACGGTCATCGGCGGTGACGAGCGCGCAGTCGCTCAAGCCGTCAGCGCGGCGACTGAAGCTTTCAAGAGCTGGTCGCAAACCACGGGCGCCGAGCGCGGCGCGATCCTGCGCAACATCGCCAACGGGGTGCGCAACGGTCGCGAGCACTTGATGACATTGCAGTCGAGCAACAACGGCAAACCGCTATTCGAAGCGGCCATCGATGTCGATGACGTGATCGCCACGTTCGAGTACTACGCCGAACTCGCCGAAGGCCTCGATGCGCAACAGGACAGCAACGTGCCGCTGCCCAGCGATGATTTCAGCGCACGCCTGCGACGCGAGCCGTGCGGTGTGGTCGGGTTGATCGTGCCGTGGAATTTCCCGATGGTCACCACGGCATGGAAACTTGCGCCAGCCTTGGCCGCCGGTTGCTGCGTGGTGCTCAAACCGTCGGAAGTCACGCCGTTGCCGGAGCTGGAACTGGCGGCGATCATGGCTGAGTCCGGGTTGCCGAACGGTGTGTTCAATTTGGTCTGCGGCACTGGTCTGGCAGTGGGGGCGCCGCTGTCGGCAGATCCGCGTCTCGCCAAAATCTCCTTTACCGGCAGCAATGCGGTTGGCGTGCAGGTGATGCAGAGGGCCGCCGAAACCGTGAAGGGCGTGAGCCTCGAATTGGGCGGTAAATCCTCGCTGCTGGTGTTGGCGGATGCTGACATTGATCTCGCAGTTGAACTGGCCTGCGGCGGCGCGTTCTTCAACGCCGGGCAAATGTGCTCGGCCACCAGTCGCGTGCTGGTCGCCGAAGAGTTGGAGGAACAATTCCTCATTCGCCTGCAAAAACGTGCACAAGCGATTCGCGTGGCCGATCCGTTCGACCCGGAAGTAGAAATGGGCGCACTGGTCAATCAGGCACAATACCAGCGAGTGCTTGGGCATATTGATCGTGGGCTGAGTGCTGGCGCGAAGTTGCTCTGCGGCGGCCATCGTCCTGAACATTTGCCGCGTGGATATTTCTTGCAGCCGACCGTGTTCACTGACGTGCCGCTGGACAGTGCGCTGTGGTGCGAAGAGATTTTCGGGCCGGTGCTTTGCGTACGCAGTTTCAGCAGCGAAACCGAGGCGATTGCATTGGCCAATGACAGCCAGTTCGGTCTGGTCGCCAGTGTGGTGACCCGTGATGTCGAGACCGCCGATCGTGTCGCCAACGCCCTGCAGGCGGGTCTTGTGTGGCTCAACGCACCGCAGGTGATTTTCCCGCAAGCCGCGTGGGGCGGTTACAAGCAGAGCAGCATCGGTCGTGAATTGGGCCCGTGGGGGCTGGCGGCGTTTCAGGAAATCAAACACGTGATCCGGGCGGTTTGATCACACAGATGTGTTGACTGGACTGGCCTCTTCGCGGGCAAGCCCGCTCCCACAGGAATCGCTGTCGTGCATAAAATGTGTGCACACCAATGAACCTGTGGGAGCGGGCTTGCCCGCGAAAAGGTCCGTCGCCGCAGCAAATAATCTGGATCAGACCGACAAGCGCAACCGCGCCAGATCCCGCAACGGCGGCGCCCCAAACAATCGGCTGTATTCGCGGCTGAATTGCGACGGGCTTTCATATCCCACCCGATACCCCGCCGCCGAAGCCTCCAGCCCCTCGGCCAGCATCAAGCGCCGCGCCTCTTGCAGGCGCAACTGCTTCTGATACTGCAGCGGACTCATCGCCGTCATCGCTTTAAAACGGTGATGCAAGGTCGAGACGCTGAGGTTCACTTCTTTGGCCAGATCATCAATACGCAGCGGCTGTTCGAAGTTGCCGTTGAGCCACTTGATCGCCTGACTGATGCGATGGCTCTGGCTGTTGGCAATCGCGATCTCATACAAACGATGACCCTGCGGGCTGCGCAACAGGCGATAGAGAATCTCCCGGCGAATCAGCGGCGCGAGCATGGCGATGTCTTTCGGTGCATCGAGCAAACGCGCCAGACGCAGCACCGCGTCGAGCATCGCGCTGTCGATTTTCTCGACATACAAGCCGCGTCCGGTCGGCCGGGTCGGCACGGCCATGGGGCCGGCGTCGGCGATCAGTGCAGTGATTTCTGCCGGGTCGATATCCAGGCGTACGGCCAGGATCGGCTCTTCAGGCGACACGTTAACCACTCGCCCGCTCAACGGCATCGAAACCGAGACCACCAGGTAATTCAGCGGGTCGTAATTGAAGAACTCATCGGCCAGCCGCACCTCTTTACGACCTTGCGCCATGATGCACAGCGCCGGTTGCGCGAGCACCGGGGCGAAATCGTGGGATCGGGTGTGGCGCGACATGAACAGCGAACCGACAGCGGTCTGATAGCTGCCATCGTCGGTGGTGTTGCGGCGGATGATCGCCGCCAGTTCCGCACGCTGCTTTTCCATGTCAGCACTGGGTTCGGCTTGAAAACGATCGAATGACGTCATGCACGGCATCCTCGGCAAGGGAGGTGGAATGGAGCAGAGCATATGTTTGTGCAAGCGTCAGCGGTAGACACATCCTGCCAAATGCTTGCCTGATTCTGCACGGGGTCGCGGCGTTGATTTGTCGTCGAACCCTGTAGGAGCTGCCGAAGGCTGCGATCTGTTGATTTTTAAAGGTCAAAGGATCGCAGCCTTCGGCAGCTCCTGCACAAAGCCTGTGTGACGGTTGTTGCAACGACTTTCGCAGGATTGTGCAACAGGGCGGCAGAAATTGACTAACGGCACCTCGCGTCTGCGCCTTAACCTTGGATCCTGTCGCAGCCTCCCCCCGGCTGCCACGCAACTCCCTGGGAGGGTTGAACATGTCCAAGCAGATTCCCGTCAGTCACATGGCCTTCGTTCGAGCGCGCGCCGGACGCTCGGCAGAACTCGGTGTACGCCTGAGCGCGTTGATCGATCCTTCTCGCGCCGCCCCCGGTTGCCTGAGCTTTGCCTTGCAGCATTCGCAGTGTGATCCCGAGTTGTGGCTGGTCTCCGGTTTCTGGAGCAATCAGCAGATGATGACCGCTTACTTCAACAGTCCGGCGATGGAAATCTTCGCCGAGCTGGTGCAGGAACTGGTGGTCAACAGTCTGGATTTCCACACCTTCAAGGATGTCTCGGCGGCACAGGCGCTCGGCCAGTGTGCAGCACCGATACACAAACTCGTCGGTTGAGGGTTTAATGTCCCGCTTAATTGACTGAGCCAGGACTTGCGACATGGCACGTAAAGAGTTCGAACACTTCGAAGCAGTATCCGCAGTTGTCCCCGTCGAGCTGGGTGGCAACAAGGGCTATTACGCGGCAATCGCGGTCAAGGCCCTGGTCGACGGCGGTGCGCCACGCTTTCACAAACTGCTGGAAGATCAGGTCTTCCCCGGCGCCATCGCGGCCGATGAGGCCGCCATCAATGAGCTGGACCGCCTCAAGGGCGTCACCGAAGACGCCGAGTTGATCTGGTAATTCGTTACTTCGCCGCGCCCGGACGCCACATCTTGAACAGGGCTTCAGGCCCCAACTGGAAATAATCCGCCGGCCCGCCGCCGCGCAGAATCGGTTCTGCCGCGGCGGTGTCGTAGACCCCGTCTTTCAACAGCCACTTGGCGATATGCACGGCGACCACTTCGCCGAGGATCAGCCAGCTCGGCACGGTTTCGCCATCAGCGCGCTGCAATTGAATGATCTGCGTGACCTTGCACTCGAAGGACACCGGGCTTTCGGCGACGCGTGGCACTGAAATCACTTTCGACGCCACGGTCGTCAGGCCTGCCAGTTCAAACTCGTTGACCTCTGGCGCGACCATTGCGCAGCTCTGGTTCATCTGTTCGGCCAGCGGGCGAGTGGCGAGGTTCCAGACGAATTCGCCGGTCTGCTCGATGTTGTTGAGGCTGTCTTTGCGCCCGACGCTTGAGAAGCCAATGATCGGCGGAATGTAGTTGAAGGCGTTGAAGAAGCTGTACGGCGCCAGGTTCAACTGGCCGTTGGCATCCTGCGAGGAAATCCAGCCGATGGGCCGTGGGCCGACGATGGCGTTGAACGGATCGTGCGGCAGGCCGTGGCCGTTGGCGGGTTCGTAGAAGTGGATGTCATCGGGCATGGCGTGTGTTCCTGAGGGGCTGGGGCTGGCGGCTAATAGTGCAAGCACATTGAGGCAATTTCCAGTCAGCCACAGATATTCCATTTAATGAGCAATCTGTGGGAGCTGGCTTGCCAGCGATGGCATTTTTTCATGCGGCGTTAATGTCGACTGACAGTCCGCCATCGCTGGCAAGCCAGCTCCCACAGGTTCTCCAGTGATTTCATAAAATTGCCATCCTCCAGAAATGACTAAGCCCGGCCGAGGCCGGGCTGTGCGCTGTGCAGCGGCGCTTAACTGATGGAAGCGGATTGAGTACGGTCATAGCCATCTTCAGCAACAGTGGCGGAACCGGTGCGGTCGAAACCGTCAGCGGCAACAGTGGCGGAACCGGTGCGGTCGAAACCGTCAGCGGCAACAGTGGCGGAACCGGTGCGGTCGAAACCGTCAGCGGCAACAGTGGCGGAACCGGTGCGGTCGAAACCGTCGGCAGCAACAGTGGCGGAGCCTGTGCGGTCGTAACCATCGGCGGCAACGGCCGAGCCGGTGCGATCAAAACCATCGGCAGCAAAGGTGTTGGCGGCCAGTACGGACAGGGTCAGGGCGAGGATCAGTTTGGTTTTCATGTTCGTTACTCCAGATTCGTTGGCGGGTGTGTCTTGCATGGGTTTCATGCTACGCCAACTAAATTGATTAAAAAGCGCAAAATAATGCTAAAAACTATCGATTAACTTGATGTTAAGGGCGACGCATTTAATGGCTTCCATCATCAGGAGCGAACGTCGCGCAGGTAATCGATCAGGTAGGCACAGGATGCCGAGGCAGAATTAACCGGTGATTAATCGCCGGAAACAAAAAATCGCAGCCTCCGACAACCCCTGTTGGAGCTGCCGAAGGCTGCGATCTTTTGATCTTGCGTGACGTTCAGTCAGTCAATCAGTCAGTGACGATCCGCGAATGCTTCTGGGTGTCCTTCATGGTGATGTACACCAGCAACGACACGGCGATGCACGCTGTCACATACCAGTAGTAACCGGTTTCCATACCGATGCTCTTGAACCACAGCGCGATGTATTCGGCGGTGCCGCCGAAGATCGACACGGTCAGTGCGTAGGGCAGGCCGACGCCCAGGGCGCGGATTTCAGTCGGGAACAGCTCTGCTTTGACCACCGCGTTGATCGAGGTGTAACCGCTGACGATGATCAGCGCCGCCATGATCAGGAAGAACGCGCCCCACCAGCTCTGGATGGTGTGCAGAGTCATCAGGATCGGCACGGTGAAAATCGTGCCGAGCACACCGAAGGCGATCAGGATCGGACGACGACCGATCTTGTCCGACAGGCCACCGATGATCGGTTGCAGGCACATGAACAAAAACAGCGTGGCGGCAGAGATGGTCGTCGAGTCGGAGATGCTCATGCCGACGGTATTGACCAGGTACTTCTGCATGTAGGTGGTGTAGGTGTAGAACGCCAGCGTACCGCCCATGGTCAGGCCAACCACGGTGGCCAGCTCCTTGGGGTGACGCATCAAGGTGCGCATTGCGCTTTCCTTGGACTTCTCTTTCTTGGTGAACGACTCGGTTTCTTCCATGCCGCGACGCAGGTACAGCGCGACCACTGCGCACAGCGCGCCGATGGCAAACGGAATGCGCCAGCCCCACGCGTACAACTGCTCGGTGGTGAGTGTCTGTTGCAGCACGATCAACACGCCGAGGGCGATGAGCTGGCCGGAAATCAGGGTCACGTACTGGAAGCTGGAGAAGAAGCCGCGACGGTCCTTGGTCGCCATTTCCGACAGGTACGTTGCGGAGGTGCCGTACTCGCCGCCGACCGACAGGCCTTGCAACAGACGGGCGAAGATCAGCAGGATCGGTGCGCCGATGCCGATGGTGGCGTAGTTGGGGCTCAACGCGATGATCAGCGAGCCGAAGCACATCAGGTACACCGAGGCCATCAACGCTTTCTTGCGTCCGACCTTGTCAGCGTACAGGCCCATCAGCCAGCCACCGATCGGGCGCATCAGGAAGCCCACGGCGAAGATCGCAGCGGTGTTCATCAATTGTGCGGTGGAGGAACCGGCAGGGAAAAAGCTCTTGGCGAAGTACAGCGAGAAGGCGGCATAGACGTACCAGTCGTACCACTCGACCATGTTGCCAACGGAACCGCTGAAGATCGATTTGATCCGGCTCGCGGTGGTTCTTTCTTTGGCCGGCGCGGCAGCCGACCCAAGTGGCAGGGCGTTGGAGTTATCCATTGAAGGATCCTTCGTTTAATTGTTTTTGTGGAGCGCGTTAAAACGCAGCCTGCGGGGGCTATAGCAGGAGCTGTGCCAACGGGGGGAGGGGCGGTTTAGAAGGGTTGGCGGGGTTGGGTGAGCGGATTGTTGCTTATGGTGTGGAGCGCTTGAGCGGATTTCCGCTTATTGCAGCGAAGATCACAAGCCCCTCACCCTAACCCTCTCCCGGGGGGAGAGGGGACTGACCGGGTTGAATTTTCGAGGTCCGTCGACCTGAAAAATCGGGGTGAACTCAGGTTTGAAAAACTTGAAGATCGGCTCCCTTTCCCCCTCTCCCATTGAGAGAGGGCGGGGGTGAGGGGCTGGTTTTCAGCCCCACCGAAAATCCCAGGCGGCATTCAATCCAGCAAAAACATCTCCCGGCTCAACCCATGCCGCTGCATCTTTTCATTGAACGTACGCCGCGGCAGTTGCAGCTCTTCAAGCACCGCTTTCACATCACCCTTGTGCCGCGTCAGTGCCGCGCGCAAACACTGCGCCTCGAACGCTTCCTGTTGCGCCGCCAGCGACTGCCCCGGATCGATTCCCGGTGCCGGTTCATCCAGACCCAGCACCTGTCGTTCGGCGACGTTCGCCAGTTCGCGCACATTGCCCGGCCAGTCATGGCAGAGCAGATGACTCAACTGCGCACCCGTCAACGGTGGGAAGCTGCGACCCAGACGCTGCGCCGCACTTTGGGCGAATGATTCGAACAGCAACGGAATGTCTTCGCGGCGTTCGCGCAGCGGCGGCAAACGCAGCTCGGCAACGTTGAGGCGATACGCGAGGTCTTCGCGGAAACGCCCGGCACGCGCCTCGTCGAGCAAGTCCGGTTTGGTCGCCGCGACAATCCGCAAGTCCACGCGAATGCTCTGGTTCGACCCCAGTCGTTCAAGCTTCTGCTCTTGCAATACCCGCAGCAATTTCACTTGCTGGGCCAGCGGCATGCTTTCGATTTCATCGAGAAACAGCGTGCCGCCATCGGCGTATTCCAGTTTGCCGATGCGCTTGCCGGAGGCGCCGGTAAACGCGCCGCTCTCATGGCCGAACAGCTCGGCTTCGAACAGCTGTTCAGGGATCGCCGCGCAGTTGAGCGCCACGAACGGTTTGTCCGCCCGCGGGCCGAAGTCATGCAGGCAGCGCGCAACCAGTTCCTTGCCGCTGCCGGTCTCGCCACGGATCAACACATTGACCGGCAACGTTGCCAGATCCAATACCTGCCGGCGCAACGTCTGCAAGCCACGGGACACGCCGAGCAACGTCGAATCGAGTTTGGCGCGGTTATCGGCCTGCTCGTGCAGGGCGCGGTTTTCCAGGACCAGTCGGCGTTTCTCCAGCGCCCGGCGCAGGCTGCCGAGCAACGTCTCCGGGCTGAACGGTTTTTCCAGAAAGTCGTAGGCACCGTCGCGCATCGCTTCGACCGCCATCGGCACATCTCCATGCCCGGTGAGCAGAATCACCGGCAGGTCGGCGTCGCGGCGCTGCACCTCGGCCAGCAGTTCCAGGCCACTAAGGCCGGGCATGCGCACGTCGCTGAGGATCACCCCGGGAAAGTGCGCGGGCAGGGCGGCGAGGCATTCTTCGGCGCGGCTGAACAGTTGTACCTCGAATCCCGACAGGCTCAGCCACTGCTCGACGGCACTGCGAATGCTGCTTTCGTCATCGACCACCATCACCGAGTTGAGCATCAGTTGTGTGCCTCCAGATCAATCGGCAGAGTCAGGATGAACGTTGCACCGCTGTCGCCATTCTCGACGCTCAGACGGCCGCCGGATTCGTGCACGATGGCAAAGGATACTGCCAGCCCCAGGCCGAGGCCGTCACCGACAGGTTTAGTGGTGAAGAACGGGTCGAACACCTGGCCCAGATGTTCTTCGGCAATGCCGCCGCCATTATCGATGACGCTCAGACGCCACAATTGCTCGTCGGCTTGCAGACGGATTTCCAGGCGCTTGCACGGTTTGCCCTGCATGGCATCGAGGGCGTTGCGCAGCAGGTTGATCAACACCTGTTCGAGACGGATCGCATCACCGCGCACCCACGCCGGGCGGGTCAGGTGCAGCACCAGGCTGACCTGCTCGTCACGCAGGCGCGCGTCGAGCAATTGCAGCGATTGATCGACCACCGTCGCCAGATCCAGACGCTCGCGCAAACCACCGGGGCTCTTGCGTGCGAAGGTTTTCAGGTGACCGGTGAGGGCGGCCATGCGCGTGAGCATCTCGTCCACCGGTTTCAGGGCCTTGTAGGCGTCATCGACGCGGCCATGGTCGAGCAGCAGACGTAAAGTCGCCAGCTGCATGCGCTGAGCGGTCAGCGGTTGGTTGATTTCATGGGCCAGGGCGGCGGACATCTGGCCGAGGGCGGCGAGTTTTGCTGACTGCACCAGGCCTTCTTGCGCAGTGCGCAGTTCGCGGGTGCGTTCTTCGACCAGTTGCTCGAGTTCTTCGCGGTTGCGTTGACGGACCTTCGACAGGCGCCAGCGCTGATTGAGGAACAGCAACAGAAACACCAGCGCCAGCCATACGCCAGCAGCCGCGAGGCCGGCGTTGCGCAGGTCTTCGAAAGCCACTTGCGGGTGGCGCAGCAGATGCAGGGTCCAGCCTTCGGTGGTCAGTGGCAGCGACTCCCACAGATAGTCCGCCGTCCCTTGCGGGCCTTCGACGCGGCGCAGATCGCTGTTGTCATCAAAGCGGCGCAACGACAGATGAGTCAGTGGCGTCAGCGACTGTTTGTCGTACTGACGCGTCGTCTTGATTTCAGCCTGATCGCTGGCACTCAAGGGGCGCAACAAGCGATAGCGCCAGCCGGGCTGGTTGGCGATAAAAATGATTCCGCGCGCATCGCTGACCAGCAAGGTGTCGTTGCCCTGGCTCCATTCCCGCTCAAGTTCGGGAAACTCCAGTTTGACCACCATCGCCCCGAGGAACTGGTCGTTGTCGCCCAGCACCGCACTGGAGAGAAAGTAACCGGGAATTCCGCTGGTCACGCCCACCGCGTAAAAACGCCCGGTGCCCTGGGTGCGGGTCTGCCTGAAGTACGGTCGAAAGCCATAATTGTGGCCGACATAGCTGCTGGGCAGACGCCAGTTGCTGGCGGCGACGGCGAGGCCGGTGTGATCGAGCAGTTCAAGGGTCGAGGACTGCGCCGCGCCGTTGATCTTTTCCAGTTTCAGATTCAGTGCCGTTTGGACCTCGGCATCAACGGGGCCGGCGAGTGCCGAGCGCAATTGCGGGTCCAGGGCCAGGACCGCGGGGAGGGCGCGATAGCGGTCGATCAGGGTGTGCAGCGAATTGGCATAGAGCGCCAGTTGCTGATTGGCCCGGGCCGCGTCTTCTTCCAGCGCCTGACGTTCGGCGTGGCGGATGGCAAGCGTGGCGGCAAGCGCCGCACCGGCGATGATCAGCAGGGTATACAACGACAGACGCAGGGTACGGGAAGTCGGCGGCATACGGGAGCGAGCAGGTAGGAGTCGGGCGGGCACCATAGCATGGCGCCCGTCGCAAGAAACAAGAACACTGAAACTTCTGTAACCCTCAGTGCCTGGCTGATTTGCGCGCTTTCATCGGGACGCGAAAACGTACTTGTCGATCAAAGGCAGCCGTTTGCGTGGACACGTCGCAAGCGCCTTCTTGAGGACGTAATCGGCCTATTTTTTCCAGCTGATTCATGGAGTCCCAGGTAATTCCCGTCAGCTCTTCAACTTCCAGCACCTGATCACGCAGTGCGTTTTGCGCCTTCTTTGATACCTGGTCCATCACGCGGTGTTCGGCAATCAGACCGTCGATCCTGTCGATCATTTTTTCTGCCTTGGCGCTCTTTGCTTTTATATTTTGAGTGTCTCTCAATTCGTCGACATAACCTCCCACTATCGGTCCCAGCATCGTTCCTGCCAACGTGGCGACAACGGTGGCAGCGACGTTGATCTGGTTGAACTGTCGGTTGGCATCCTGAGTGACTTCTGCAGGCGGCAAGCCGCCACCGGTTGCCGGATCCCAGCTTCCGGGAGGGGACCAGCCCGGATTGAAAAGCGTGGAATGCACGATCACCTGCCCGACACTGGCGACCATTGCTGTAACCACGGCTCCAGTGGCCGGCGATGATCCACCGGTTGGAAGCAGTGCCAGACCGACTCTCGAATTGACGGCGCTGCGGACGGTGTCCCTGGCAATCTCTTTCCAGGGTTTCCTTGGTTCAGGGGGCGGCAGTGGAGGCGGATTGTCGCGTGGATTGCTCACTAATTCCGGGGGTGTCGAGGGATCAGGACTGATTGTAAGGGTCACTGTTCCCGCCGCTGTCCTCGTCGTCCCTTGCCTGTCGATAAAGTTGATCGGGTCGTTGCCCGTCATGCTGTAAAGGTTCAGACCGTCTACCGAGCCTGACGGATCAGGATTTATCCAGCGCTGTAACCAGGGCGCATAATACCTTTCACCGTAGTAATACAAACCGCTGATATCCATTTCCTTGCCGCTATAACGCACGAACTTGTAGCTGACCTCAATCGCCGACTTTTCGGCCAGCCACGCGGTGGCGCCAAACGGGTAGTAGCCTTCGTGGCTGATGGTTTTTGCGTGCTCATCGAGTTCCATCACAGAGGAGCCCAAGTGGTCGACAAGGCTGTAGCGCAGTTGAGTGCTAGGCACGCCTGGGGGTGGATTTTTTACCCAGTGCAGGCAACGCGCACTGCCTGCATTGATGACGTGCAGTTCTTCGCCATTGTCTTTCGTGCGGATCTCCAGCCCCGGTAGGTAACGCACCTGATGAAAGTGTCCGGTGGTCCCGGTAAAGGTTTCATCGCGCTTGAATACCCGTGCACCCGCGCTGTAGTGGTAATGCTCGGCATCGGCGCGACCGTCTTCGCGGCGAATCCGGGTGACGCTTTGCAGTTCGTCACGAGCGTTCCATTTCAGTGGCTGGCCGGGTTGTATGGCCAGAAGGTTGCCGTGCCGGTCGAACAGTTGATCGAAGTCCGGCTCAGGAGCGTTCGGTTGCCAGCGCACGCCACGGTTGCTGTTCGGATCTATGCGCATTCGTCGCGTGTAGCAGGCTTCAGCGCGCACATGGCGCAGTTCGAGCAGATTACCGCCGTTGTCGTATTGATAGGTCTGGGTGTAATTGAGGCGTTTATTCGGATCGGTTGGCTGCGGCAAGCCAGGAATGTCTGATGGCGGGCCGTCGTCGTAGCCGGTTGCGCGAGTCAGTCGGTAGAGGGAGTCATAAGTGAAATCGCGGTGGCCGTCGACGACCTGGTTGGCGAAATGCACCGCCTGGAAGGTGCGGTCCTCGATACGGATGATGTTGCCGACGCAATCATGGCTGTACTCGAAACTTTGCAGCAGCGGATCGCTGCCTTTGCGGCTGGACTGGCTCTGCAAGCGACCATTGGCCGGATCGTAAGTCCACTGGCTGATCACCTCGTTGCCAGCGTGTTGCTCGGTGATCTGCCCGGCAGCGTTCAAGCGGATATCGAGTATCACCGGTTGCCAATCGGTGTTAGCGCTCAGCCGCAATCGCACCTGCTTCAGGTGCCCGGTCAGGCCATAGCGCGATTGCTGCTGATGCCCGCCGGCGTCGGTCTGTTCCAGCACTGCGCCCAGTGGACTGAAAATACGTTGGCTGGTGAACGCCTCGCCATCAACAAAAGTGCGGGTTTCTCTCAGCGGTTGGCCGAGCAGACCATAGCTGTCCATGTGCAACGTACCAGACGCGTCCTTTCGTGCCAGTAACTGCCCGCGCTGGTTTTGCTCGGGATCCGCCGAGGCATCGGCGTAGGTGAAAATATCGCCATCGGCCTGGCCGTTTTCCTCCACTGTCACCACGCGCAACTGTGTGTCGAAGGTCGTGCGCCAATGGCTGCAGCGCTCGTCCCAGCGCGCGAGGGGCTCACCGGCCAACCCCGGCAAATTGAGGCGCCAGCCCGCATCGACGCTGTCGACTTTCAGCACCTCGCCGCCCAACCCGTAAACCTTCACAAGGTTCGGCACGGGCAAGCGCGGGTCCCGTTGCGTCACGTTGCGCCCGGTCACATCGAAACCCTGGCGGGTGATCAGCGCGGTTGCAGGCTCCCCGGCGACGCTGCGCAGGTAGCTGACCTGGCGAATCGGCAGGCCACGACCATCATTCACCGTGAGTGATGGCGTGCGCTGATGCACGCTGGCGGGCATCAGCGTAAAAACCGAATGTCGGGTGCTGCTTCAGCGGTGTCGTTGAAGTCCAGGCTGGTGTGGTACCACGGATGATAGGTCTCGCACGAGAAGTCGCCCTTGGCGTTGATCAGTTTGATCATGCGTCCCAATGGGTCGTAGCACAGTTGATCGAAATAGCCCCGTTCGTGCAGTGACTCGTCGTTGACGTAGCCATGGGTATCGACAAAAAGCGGTCGATACTCGCGGACCGTCAAGCCCTTGTTGTTGTATTCGACCCGAGCGCTGATGCGCCACCTCGGGTCGGCGTATACCTCGACATACTTGCCATCTTCAATGACGAGCGCACCATTCACTACTTTGTAGGCCATGCCCGGGTCAACCAGTTGCTGGGTTTGCAGGGCTCGGCCGAAGCCGTCGACACAGGTCTTGATGATCTGGATTTGTGCCTTCACCTCGTCATAGGGGTAGCGGTCGGCGCTGAGCACGACGCTGTGCACAGGCTCGCGCCAGGCCGATGTGATCGCTTGGAGCAACGCCTGTTCTGCCGCGCTCAGCGTGCTGCGATGCGCGAGCCGCTGGCGTGCGCTGGCGCGAATATGGCCGCTGGGCAGTAGATAGCCGCTGGCGATCCATGCGCTGCTGGAGCTGTCGCTGAGGGGAATCTGCCCCATCCAGCTGAACAAGTCTTTGCGCAGGGTGCTGGCGGCTTTTTGCACCGCGCCCTCCGGATCGGCTATGGCCGTGTCCGGCCGCAGATCCTCGGGACGTTGGTATTCACTCAGCGGGCAGAAGCCTGCCCGTTCACCGTTTTCAGTGCCGCAGAAACTGGTCGCCAGCGGCTGGCCAGAAGGTTCGTAAATGGCCTCTTGTGTGTTCTCGTTGGCGTCGATGATTTTCTGCGGTTGCAGGGCGTGGTAGTCGTAGACGATGCGCGTGGTACAGCCATCGGGCAACACGACGCTGGTGATGGCGAGGTTGTAGTCGTCGTATCGGGCCTCTGTGTGGCCGTGGCTGGGGGTTTCGCTGTAGCGCAGGACTTTGTAGAAGCCATCGAGGCCGGCGTACTCGGCAAAGCCGAAATGCGCGGAGTAAAGTGCAGGTTCGGCCCCGGCCGGGGGAGGCGGCTCAAACAGAAACCGCATCGCCGTATAACCGATGTTGGTCAGTTCCGTATGGATGTTGAACGGTGGCGGCAGGACGTCGTAGGCATCCAGTGCGGTCTGGTCCAGTTGCGCCATTTCCAGAGGGCCTGCCAGTGCTTCAAATTCGGCAATGCCATCGGCCAGTGGTGTGCCGTCGGTTTTCACGTAACGCTGCACGGACTGGGTGGTCAACACCCGCCCGGTCTTCCAGTGCGGCGAATCCTGGTGACGCCCCAGCTCTTCAAAAGACACCTGCGCAGGCGAAAGGCCGGTCGGCAGTGTGCCTTTGGGCAACACCAGTGCATTACCGCGTTGCCGATACGGCAAGCCCAGGCGCCAGTGCTGAGAGTCAATCAGGTCAATGGACTGCGCACGGGTTTCGCTCAGGTAATACGACTGCTGAGCTTCGTCATGGGCGTCGCGCCACCACTGTTGCTCATCTGGCTCGCTGAAGGGTGGGGGGCTTTTGTCTGTCAGGCGGCGCGCATAGCTCACAGTCAGGGCCTGAGTTGGCGAGCCGTATTCGTTCCAGCGCAGGCCGACCTCGTGACGGCACAGCGGATCGTCGATAAACCGATCGTACTGGTAGCTGATTTTTTCCAGCGTCAACGGCAGTAAAACGGCGGCGGCGTACTGACCCTGAGGCCGGACTTCGCGTACCAGATAGCGCAGCTCTTGCACCGCAAAAGGTGTGGCGATTCCTGGCTTATCCATGTCTGCGTCGGCATAGGTTTCGATACGCGAGATCGAACCGACCAGCGCTCGGGAAATCTGGTAGTCGGTATCAGCGTCATGCGGGGCAATCGGTTGATCGAACTCTTCCTTGGGCGGCGTGAGACTGAACAACGTCTCGCCCAGCGCAATGGCGTCCTTGTCTTGGTTGAAATAGCGCTCGCGGGAGCGATTCATCGATTGCCCGGTGTGAAACCAGGTGAACACCCGCACCGGCTCGCTGAAACCGACGTCGTCAGCGCCAATGGCGCTTTCGCTGTCGGTTTGCTGCAACAGACCGAAACCACGAAATTCGCGCGCCTTGCCGTCGTAAACGCCTTCACGCCAGGCAAACAGCTGCGTCAGGCAGTTGCCGGTGATCTCATCCAGTTGCTGTTGCCTGGCGACCACCGGTACCGGGAACGGCAAATGCGAAACCGGCAGGCGTTTGCGCTTGAGGATGTGCTGTTTTTCATCCAGCCATTCCTGAGCGGAGCTGCGGTAGACCACGCGGGTGTTACAACCCATGTTGTTGTTGCTGGCGCTCAACAGATAGGGTTTGGCCGAAACGAAATCGTAACGCCAGTGCTGCGGTGTGGTGTGCGGCACTGTCAGGATCAAACTGGCACAGCCCAGACCTTGAAGGTCGGCGAAGCTCACCTGGCACAAACGGTCATAACGCACGCCTTCGGGCCAAGGCACGGTGACGGGGATCTGCTCCAGGCCATTGCCACCGCGATTCAGATAAATCTCGAACGAATCGGATTTCAGATAGATCAACGCCGGTGCACCGGAGCCATCAAGGTCGGCCAGACGTACCCGCGATGCGTCGAATTGCTCATACGTGAAGGGCAGGGCGCTGATCTTGCGACCCTCGCCAAACCTGCCATGACCCAGGTTGGGCCAGCAGCGGATTTCGTCATGGCGGATGCGGCACAGCTCCGGCATGTCGCTGCCCATCAGGTTGCCGAGTAGCACCAGTTCAGTCGGTGAGTGACTGAACAAGGGCAAACGATCATCGGCCGGCACATGCGGTACGTCCTGTGCTGCTGCGAAGCCTTCTTCGCGGCGGTTGGCGTACAGGCGCACCGAATTCGGGCCGATCAGGGCAATCGAACTCAGACCATCACCGCACAAGTCGCCCAGCGTCGACAGCGTGTTGAAAAACTCCAGCGGGAACCGGTTGAACGGGAGGAAATCGGCGAAGTCGCGCTGCGCATTCAGCGTACGGAAACCGCTGCTGCCCGGCTGCGCGGTAACCCAGTCGAGACGCCCGTCACCGGTCAGGTCGGTGAGCAGTTGCTGGACCGTACGGTGACGATCGCTCACCGGAGTCTGCGCCAGCGCCGTCCAGGGGCCGTAGTCGATTTCATCACCTCCCGCCGTTGCCCGCAGCGGTTCACGGTAGTACCAGGCCTGGTCATAACGGCAGAGAAACCCCGGCAGGCCTTCGCCGTGCAGGTCGACGCACTGGTAAAACCCGCCATCTTCGACGCCCGGCTGGTGGTCAGCCTCAAGCAAACGCTGAGGGGTTTTGTTGATCTCGAAGGTTGAATAGTCGAACTCCACCGGTGGCGTGTGTACGACCTTGCCGCTGGCATCGAAAGCCTGATAGTGCGCGGCGGTGATCAGACTGTAGGCCCATTGCGTGACGTTCTGCGGGGTTTGGTATTCCAGCAGCAGACGTCGCGCCAGCAGCGGTTTTGCACTGAGGTTGGCGGGGTTTTGATGAAACATCAGCACTTGCCCACAGAGTCGGCGAGTGCCGATCTCAAAACCTTGTCCGTATGTCGAAAAGGGGTCCGGACGAACAGGCCATGGCCGGAGTGTGTCGGCGTCATACGCCGGAGCTTCGCTCAGTGACGTCGTGCGCTCGCCATAGTCGAAAATCAGCTGAAACTGCCAATCCAGATCGGTCGGGTCTTCCACGGTCCAGGCGAACAGATAGGTGCTCGCCTTGAAATTGCCGTAACACACCCGTTCCAGATAGCGCTGGGCGCGGTAGTCATGAATCGGGTCGGGATCTTGATCATCGGTTTTGTAAACGAAACAAATGTGTTGGCCATGCGGGGTCATGCTTTCGCAGAGCAACCAGGCGCCTACGTGAAGAGGGTCATCCGGGTCGGCACGGCGGGAGGCGGCGGTTTTGCCGTAAACGTGCAGCGAGCCGTCGGCGCCATGAATCAGCCAAAACGCGGGCGCCGCGACGTCCTTCGCAGAGGGCAGGCGCTGCCAGTGTTCGCGCAGGGCGAAGTCGCTTTCAATCCGTGGCCAATAACGCACCACGCGGTGCGGGCCGATGTCTTTACCGTCGTAGGTCGATTCAAGGCGCGACTTGATCGTGCCATCGGCCTCCAGCTCTGGCATCCACACTTCACCCTCGTGGCCGATGATCTCGTCGTGCTCGGTATAACGTGGCACGCCATTGTGGGTGCGCCGGCTAATCTGGTTGAGTCCCAGACTCCAGCCGATACCGAACGGCCCGTTACCGCTCTGGCTGCTATACGTCAGGGACAATTGCGGAGCGGCCCCCCATCCGCTCGACAGCGGAATGGGCAGCTCGAACGACGCTGCACCGGTCGGACCCACGGAGCCCCAACTCTTGCCGATAGTGGCGATCGTCGCGCTTTTGGCGATGGACGGAGTAACGATGCTCAGTTCTTGGTCAGCCATGATTGCGTCCGGTGCAGTTGCAGTGGCGTGGTTGAATCGACGCTACCAATAATGGCTCGGGCCGTAACCTGTCAGATCTGACAGGTGCACAAGATCAATTTGTGTGCTTTGCATCGGTTTTTATTGCTAAAACGTCACGAGCGGTGAGCAGCAGACACAAAAAAGGCCGGCCCGTCGTATGACGGGCCGGCCTCTCTTTACAACGGTAAAGCGCTTACTGCACTTCTACTGCCAGGCTCTCGCTGATCTTCTTTTGCCAGATCGCAGGACCGGTGATGTGTACCGATTCACCCTGGCTGTCCACCGCAACGGTGACAGGCATGTCCTTGACCTCGAACTCGTAGATCGCTTCCATGCCCAGCTCGGCGAACGCCAATACCTTGGATTTCTTGATCGCCTGGGCGACCAGATAAGCGGCGCCGCCGACAGCCATCAGGTACACGGCTTTGTTGTCCTTGATCGCTTCGATCGCGGTCGGACCACGCTCGGACTTGCCGATCATGCCCAACAGGCCGGTCTGCTCAAGGATCTGACGGGTGAACTTGTCCATCCGCGTTGCAGTGGTCGGGCCAGCCGGGCCAACCACTTCGTCACCGACCGGATCAACCGGGCCGACGTAGTAGATGAAACGACCTTTGAGGTCTACCGGCAGGGTTTCGCCCTTGTTCAGCATCTCGACCATGCGCTTGTGCGCAGCATCACGACCGGTGAGCATCTTACCGTTGAGCAGGACGGTTTCGCCCGGCTTCCAGCTCTGCACGTCTTCCGGGGTCAGCGTGTCGAGGTTGACGCGGCGAGCCGACGGACCGGCTTCCCAGACGATTTCCGGGTAGGCGTCCAGCGGTGGCGCTTCCAGCGAGGCCGGGCCGGAACCGTCGAGCACGAAGTGCGCGTGACGGGTGGCGGCGCAGTTCGGGATCATGCACACCGGCAGCGAGGCGGCGTGAGTCGGGTAGTCCATGATTTTCACGTCGAGCACGGTGGTCAGGCCACCGAGGCCCTGGGCGCCGATGCCCAACTGGTTAACCTTCTCGAACAGCTCCAGACGCATTTCTTCAATGCGGCTGGACGGGCCACGCTTGATCAGCTCGTGAATGTCGATGGACTCCATCAACACTTCCTTGGCCATCACCGCCGCTTTCTCGGCGGTGCCGCCGATACCGATGCCCAGCATGCCCGGTGGGCACCAGCCGGCGCCCATGGTCGGAACGGTCTTCAGCACCCAGTCAACGATCGAGTCGGACGGGTTGAGCATGGCCATTTTCGACTTGTTCTCGGAACCGCCGCCCTTGGCCGCCACGTCCACTTCCACGGTGTTACCCGGGACGATGGAGTAGTGAATGACGGCCGGGGTGTTGTCCTTGGTGTTTCTGCGAGCACCCGCCGGGTCGGCGAGGATCGAGGCACGCAGGACGTTTTCCGGCAGGTTGTAAGCCTGGCGCACGCCTTGGTTGATCATGTCGTCCAGGCTCATGGTGGCGCCATCCCAGCGCACGTCCATGCCTACCCGCACGAATACGGTGACGATACCGGTGTCCTGGCAGATCGGGCGGTGGCCAGTGGCGCACATGCGCGAGTTGATCAGGATCTGTGCCATCGAATCACGGGCCGCTGGCGATTCTTCGCGCAGGTAGGCTTCGTGCATCGCCTGGATGAAATCCACCGGGTGGTAATAGGAAATGAACTGCAGGGCGTCGGCAACGCTCTGAATCAGGTCGTCTTGCTTGATCACGGTCATGAGTCGCGCTCCTCTAAAAGACGGGAACATTCTATGGGGCAGCTACAAGCCTCAAGTTTCAAGCTGCAAGTTCAAAGCAGTACGCGGACTGCTTCGGCTTGCGGCTTGGAGCTTGCCACTTGAAGCTGGCCCTTCGGGCCGGGCACGCCGGGGCTGCTGGCGCGACGCTAAAAAGGCGCGGCAGTATACCGCGCCTCGGTGGGGCATACACGCGCCGGCAGTCATTCGTTGGTCGCATGGGTTGGCGAGTTGAGGGGGATTGTGTGTGCAACCTGAAATCCGCTCCCCCTCACCCCAACCCTCTCCCCCAAGGGGGCGAGGGGGAAAGGGAGCCGATCTGTGCGGGTTGCAGAGTTTGAGCTCGGCTCGGTATCGCAGTTCGGTGTAGCGTGTGAGAACAACGCGGTCAGTTCCTTCTCCCCCAAGAGGACAATGGGCAAGGGCACTGATCCTGGTGTTGTTTGAAGCTGGGTTCGGCTCGGTATCGCAGGTCGATGGAGCTTGTGAGAACAATGCGGTCAGTTCCCTCTCCCTCTGGGAGAGGGCTAGGGTGAGGGCTTCTGGCAGTGCATGCGGGCCACACTTTTGACGTCAAATTTCGAGCCCGAAAATCGGTGGTCATTTATCGACTACGCCACTAAAGTGGCAGCCGGTCTGTAGGGTAGGACACTCGGTCAGCCTCCAAACGCACGGTGAGTCAACGATTGACCCATAACGCCATTCAACGTCTTTTGCTCAAACGCTTTGCCCTCGCTGCAGCCACCTATGGATTGGCTTTACTGCTGCTGTGGCTGGCGTTTTTTACCGGGCACTACGACCAGTCCTTGAGCACGATTGCCGTTGGCAGCGCGCTCGTGGTCATCAGCCAAGCCATCCTGTTCGGCCTGTTCTGGTCGGGCTGTAACCAGCGTTTTGACGATCCAAGCCTGACCGAAACGCAAGTGTTGCTCGGACTCGGCTGGCAGACCTGGCTGATCGCTCATCTGGACGAAGCGCGCGGCGCCTTTCTGGTGTTCTACGTGCTGATCCTGCTGTTTGGACTGTTTCACCTGAGCCGGCGGGCGTTCATCCGCTGTGCGTTGCTGGTGTTCTTCAGTTTCTGTGCGATTACCCTGTGGGACGCTTACCACATGCGCTTGCCGGAGCCTGCGCTCGCGGCATTGCAGGTGTGCATCCTGGCGATGGTGCTGGCGTGGCTGGTGCTTTACGCGCGATTTGTTCAGGTGTCGCGTCAACGCATGCGCCAGCGCCGGTTTGCCTTGCAAGCGCATCAGGACACCTTGCGCGGCATGATGCGTCAACTCGAAGACCTGGTAGCCACCGACGAACTGACTGGCCTGTTCAACCGTCGGCACTTCCTGCGTCTGGCCTCGCGTGAACTGAACGCGATGGACAATGATGCCGTGCACGGTCTGGCGCTGATCGACCTCGACCATTTCAAACGCATCAACGACTTCTACGGTCACGCCGCTGGCGATCAGGTATTGCAGGCGTTTGCCGGTGTCGCCCAGGCGTGCCTGCGCGACGGCGACGTACTGGCGCGCTACGGGGGCGAGGAATTTGTCGTCTTGCTGCCAGACTGCGATGCCGAGCGTCTCACTGCTTGCTGTGAACGTCTGCGCATTGCGTTCACCGATGTTGAACTGGTTGGCCTGAACGTGCGTAATCTCAGTCTGTCGGCTGGCATGACGCTGCTGGCCTTGGGTGATGACCTCGACGACGCCCTGCAACGCGCCGATCAGGCGCTTTATCGGGCCAAGCGTGACGGGCGCAATCGCTGTGCGGCCGCGTGGGAGAACCTTGATGCCTGAACTTCGCGTCGGTGACCGGCAATGGTCGGTGGCGGCGGGCGGCAATTTGCTCGACGCCCTTAATCAGAACGGTGTGGCCGTGCCCTACAGTTGTCGCGCCGGCAGTTGCCACGCGTGCCTGGTGCAGTGCGTGCAAGGCTTGCCGGCGGATAATCGCCCGGATGCCCTGAGCGCCGAGCAGCGTCAGCAGGGTTGGCGTCTGGCGTGCCAGTGTCAGGTGATCGAAGATTTGCAGGTGCACACGTTCGACCCGATCGAGGACGGCCGCCCGGCCATTGTCGAAGCGCTGGACTGGCTCAGCGACAGCGTCCTGCGTTTGCGCCTGAGTGTGCAACGGCCGTTGCGTTACAGCGCCGGACAGCATCTGGTGCTGTGGATCAACCACATCGCGCGGCCCTATTCGCTGGCCAGCCTGCCGCAAGAAGATCGTTTTCTGGAATTCCACCTCGATTGTCGCCAACCCGGCGACTTCTGCGATGCGGCGCGACGCCTGCAAATCGGCGACCCGATCCGCCTCGGCGAATTGCGCGGCGGTGCGCTGCATTACGACCCCGACTGGCACACCCGACCGTTGTGGCTTATGGCTGCCGGTACGGGGCTCGGCCCGTTGTTCGGTGTGTTGCGCGAAGCCTTGCGCCAGGATCACCAAGGCGCCATCCGCGTCATTCACCTGGCCCATGACGCCAGCGAGCACTATCTGGCCAAACCCCTTGTTGCACTGGCTGCCCAGCGTGAAAACCTCACGATCGACCTGTGGACGGCGGCCGAGTCAGCCGCCGCTTTGGCGCAACTGCGCCTTGTTTCCCGGCAAACCCTGGCCTTAGTCTGCGGCTCAACAGCCAGCGTCGACGCCTTTGCCAAGCGTTTGTACCTGGCCGGACTGCCGCGTAATCAATTGCTGGCCGATGTATTTCTCAGCCGTGGTTGAGCGCTTGTTTTCGTAGCGAGACATGCCATGACCGAAATCATCCTGCTGGAACGCGAACGCGGTCTGCTGACCCTGCGGCTAAACCGTCCCGACAAGAAAAACGCCCTCACCCGTGCGATGTACAGCCGTCTCGCCGAGGCGTTGAAGCAGGCCGACAGCGACCCCGAAATCAACGCCGTACTGATCACCGGCAGCGCCGAGTGCTTCACGGCCGGCAATGACATCGCTGACTTCATCCAGCAGCCGCCTGGCGATCTCGACAGCCCTGTCTTCCACTTCATGCTCAACCTGCTTGAATGCCGCAAACCGGTGATCGCGGCTGTGGCGGGGGCGGCGGTGGGGATTGGCACGACACTGTTGCTGCATTGCGATCTGGTTTACGTCAGCCGCGATGCGCGACTGCGCATGCCGTTCGTCAACCTTGGTTTATGCCCCGAGTTTGGTTCCAGCCTGATTTTGCCGCGCATGCTTGGGCACGCCAAAGCGTGCGAACTGCTGTTGCTCGGCGAAGGGTTCAGCGGTGAACAGGCCGCCAACTGGGGCATCGCGACAGAGGCATTGGGCAGCGGCGAAGCGGTACTGGCCAGGGCCCGCGAGATGGCGCTGCGCTTTGATGAACTGCCCGCCGAAGCGGTGCGCATCAGCAAGCAACTGATGAAAGCGCCGGATCGAGAGTTGATCCGCAAAGTGATCGAGGAGGAGGGCGCCTTGTTCACCCAGCGGCTGCGCTCGCCGGAAGCGCTGGCGGCGTTGACCGGGTTTATCAAACGGCGTTGAAGTTTTGCTGCTCTGGCCGGTGCCATCGCTGGCAAGCCAGCTGCCACAGGTTGGCACGATGTGGCTCGCAAAAGGGGCGGATCAGTCGATCATCAGGTGCGTCCATGGATTGAAAAACCCCGCCGTCAAACAGCGAGGCTTTTGCAATGACGCAGGTCCCCGAGATGATCAGCCGTGGTAGCGCAACAGCGCCCCCTTCCTGTTGGGCATGTCTGCGCAGATCAGGATCTTGCCGTCGTCCTGTAAGGCCATGCCCGTTGCCACCTCCACGCCACTCTCCAGGTGAGTGGTTACCCATCCCTGACCGTCATTGAAAGTCGGATCCAGCGTGCCATCAATCGTGCGCATCAAGGCGATGTCAACTTCTGCAAACGGCTCGCCGAGCCCCCCGACTGCGACTGCTTTGCCGTCTTTCTGGATACCCGCCCCCAACCAGCCGGTAACGGCTCCTTCGCCCAGATCGGTAAACAGTGGCTTGCCACGGTTGAACTGAATGTTCGGGCTGCCATCGGGTTCGAGGCTGAGCATCACGGCGGCGCTATCACCGGTAGCTCTTAAATATGTTTCGCCTACGCCGAGAATTCGCTGATTGGGCTGCTGAGCCATGGCGTTGAACATGGGTGACTGCGCGTCCTCCACCAGGACAAACCCGCCGTTGCCGAATGTCGGGTCAAGTTTCCCCGAGGTGTCGTAGCGCACGAACATGCCAGCGTCTTTCGCATCGTCAAATACATTCCCGCAGCCGAGGTACTTGCCATCGGCCTGGACCATGATGCTTCGCAAAATCGTGTTGTATGTAAGGGCGCCGGGATGAGCGACGGTGACGTAGCCAACCTGATTGAAACTCAGGTCAAGAGCGCCGTTTTCGTCGACGCGGGCTATCAGCCCGACCATTTTCAGACCGTTGAGCCCGGTGGATTGGAAGACCAGCATTTTTCCGTCTGCCAGCGCCTGGATACCACTGGCACTGGCCCCGCTGCTGCCCATTGCGCGCTTCTCTTCTGGTGGTGCTTCTGCGGCCAACGGCGACAGTTGAATATCGATCAGCGTACGACCGTTGGTACCGAACTCCCGGTCCAGTTGGCCTGACATGTCGTACCTGGAAACGCCCATCCCTTCTGGGGCCCGTTCGTTTCCTAAAAGGTAGGCGATCAGTATTTTTCCATCCGCCTGAAAAGTGAAACCCTTGCAAAAAAAAACCTCAAAACCGTCAATCACACCCGTGACAAAGCCCTCAGTACCAAACTCGCTGTCCATGCTGCCGTCTGAATTGCACCGGCCGATGAGGTATAGGCGCTCCCCTAGGAAGGGGGTGGTGACGCCGGCGAAATATATTTTCCCGTCCGGTCCGATTCTTACGCTTGAAAGGTAGATATCTGGGTGACCCGGTACGTCGATTCGCATAACGCCGTTTTTACCAAAGTCCAGATCGAGCTTCCCTGCATTATTCAACTGTTGCATGTTCATGAGCGGCTCCTTCTGCATAAAGAGGATCCTGTGGCTTCGACGAAAATCGCCGCAGGAACATGCAGTGGATACCTAAAAACAGGTTGCTTCTACTGTCAGACATGACAGTTGACAGGGGCGAATTCCAAAGAGTGAAGCCAGTTTGAATGCAACAAAAAACCGATTCTCACCCACATCGTGCCGTCGCGCCCGCAACACCTTGACTGCCATGCCAGGCCAAAAAAAACCCGTCATTCTCATGACGGGTTTTTTGTTCGGCAGTTGATCACTCAGACCTGCGGGTCGCCCACGTGCAGGATCTTCATGCCGTTGGTGCCGCCGGTGGTGTGGTAGCTGTCGCCCTTGGTCAGGATGACCCAGTCGCCTTTTTCCACAACGCCGCGCTTGACCAGCTCGTCGATCGCCTTCTGGCTCACTTCGTGCGGCTCAAGCGATGCAGGGTCGAACGGCACGGTGTACACGCCACGGAACATCGCTGCGCGCGCCTGAGTCTCGCGGTGCGGCGAGAACGCGTAGATCGGCACCGAAGAGCGGATGCGCGACATGATCAGCGGGGTGTAGCCACTTTCGGTCAGCGCGATGATCGCTTTGACGCCCGGGAAGTGGTTGGCGGTGTACATGGTCGCCAGCGCAATGCTCTCGTCGCAGCGGGTGAATTCCTTGCCGATGCGGTGGCTAGAGGTCTTGCCGGTCGGGTGCTTTTCAGCGCCGACGCAGATACGCGCCATTGCTTGCACAGCTTCCAGCGGATACAGACCGGCAGCCGATTCTGCGGACAACATCACGGCGTCGGTGTAGTCGAGCACGGCGTTGGCCACGTCGGACACTTCGGCACGGGTCGGCATCGGGTTCTGGATCATCGACTCCATCATCTGGGTCGCTACGATCACAGCCTTGTTGTGGCGGCGTGCGTGCAGAATGATTTTCTTCTGAATGCCTACCAGCTCGGCGTCGCCGATTTCCACACCCAGGTCACCACGGGCAACCATCACCGCGTCGGACGCCTGGATCAGACCGTCGAGGGTTTCGTCGTCGGCCACGGCTTCGGCACGTTCGATCTTCGCCACCAGCCAGGCAGTGCCGCCGGCCTCGTCGCGCAGTTGACGGGCGTAGTTCATGTCGGCGGCGTCACGCGGGAAGGACACCGCGAGGTAGTCGACTTCCATTTCAGCGGCGAGCTTGATGTCGGCCTTGTCTTTTTCAGTCAGGGCCGGTGCGGTCAGGCCGCCACCGCGACGGTTGATGCCTTTGTGATCGGACAGCGGGCCGCCGATGGTCACGGTGCAGTGCAGTTCGGTGGCCGTGGCGGTATCAACGCGCATCACCACGCGGCCGTCGTCGAGCAGCAGCTCGTCGCCCACGCCGCAGTCCTTGACCAGATCCGGGTAGTCGATACCGACCACTTGCTGGTTGCCTTCGGTCAACGGATGGCTGGTGGAGAAGGTGAACGGGTCACCGATCTTCAGCTCGATCTTCTTGTTGGCGAATTTGGCGATACGGATTTTCGGGCCTTGCAGGTCACCCAGCAGGGCAACGAAGCGGCCGTGCTTGGCAGCGAGGTCACGCACCAGCTTCGCGCGAGCCTTGTGCTCGTCGGGGGTGCCGTGGGAGAAGTTCAGACGGGCGACGTCCAGACCAGCCAGAATCAGCTGTTCGAGAACTTCCGGCGAGTTACTGGCCGGGCCAAGGGTAGCGACGATTTTGGTACGACGGACGGACATGCAAAGACTCCTGAGTTCAAGCGCAGGCAGAGGCTACTATGCTCCGAGGGTGTAGTCATTGTTCGTTTGCACTACTTATTGTTTTCTTTATTGAACCTGGCAACTTTGGGACAAACGCACCTGAAGATTTCCGACCATGGGTCGATACAGAGCTCAAGACAGGAGAACCCCCATGCGATTGTTGCCCATTGCCGCCCTTGCCCTCAGCGTCCTCGCCGTGACGGGCTGCACCCGTTGGTCGATGAACCATCATTTGAACAACGCCTACAGCGCCTATGACCGGGGCAATTGCGAGCAAGTGATGCTCGAGCTGTCCAAGGTCGAACGCGCCAGCCGTGCCCGCCCGTACGTGTGGCCGGAAGTGTCGATGATGCGCGGCCAGTGCCTGGAGCGACAGAAGATGTTTGTCGATGCGGCGCAGACCTATCAATTCATCATCGCTTCGTATCCCAACAGCGAATACGCCTACCGCGCCCGTGCGCGCCTGGAAACCCTGCAGAGCCTGGGCCACTACCCGACGCGCAGTGCGGCAGCCGTGGTGCGGCCAACCCGTTTCTGATGGCATTTGTCATACAAAATCTGGCCGATTGTACAGCCTCAGCTATAGTCGAATGATCCGGTTTTAGAGCCGAGTCTCTAATCCGGGGCAACACCTGCGACTGGTCAGTTGTAATGTGGCGGCGAGGTAGCGACCGTCACACCGGAAGCGGGGAGAGCGTGCCTGTGTCGTCTCTGTTGTACAGCACGTTCCGAAGCAAAAGCGCGGCTCTGTGATGGAGCCTTGCATGGCGAACTGCGCATGTTTACCGACCGCCGGATCGAACGGCATCAGCTGCCGTATTTCCTCAGAGTGTTCAATAGCGTCACCGACAAACCCATCGGCTTTCTCGGCAATGTGTCCGCGGACGGGCTGATGTTGATCAGCCAGTTGCCGATGATGATCGGTGTGGATTTCAATCTGCGCCTGAAAATCCCCGGCGACGATGGCTGTCAGCAGGTGATCGACTTCACCGCTTGCTGCCTGTGGTGTCACGAAGACGCGACGCCACTGCACTACGACGCCGGCTTCATCCTGCAACGACCGCCCCCGGAATACGGGCAACTGGTCGAGGCGTTGCGCCAGTACTTCAGCTTCCAGTCGTTGCCGGCCTCTGCCTGATTTGAGCGGCGCCTTCATTATTGCTATCGCTGGCAAGCCAGCTCCCACAAGGTTTGCGTCGTTCAGAGCGGCTGTCTCTGCTCGTTGAGCCGGTGGGAGCGGGCTTGCCCGCAATCGCGTCAGTCGAGGCGCCGCAGGCTGGCGATCAGGTAACCGCTATCGCCCGCTCGTTATCCAGCGTCTTCTCCGCCAGCAACAAACCCATCTCGCTCAACTGATAAATCGCCATCGCCAGATGACGCGGCTTGTCTTCGAGGCTGTCTGCCAGATCGAGCAACAGAATGCTCACCGACGAAAACGTCTCGTACGTCTGAATGGCGACGGCTTCGGGATTGAGATCGGGGGCGATCATGAACATCTGCATGCCGCGATCCACGGAATTGCGCGAGGGTGGCGGCTGGACGCAGGTTAGTCGACCGGGAGGAACACGAAAAAACCGGCGCGCCCGAGGGCGCCCTGCGCACAGCCACCATCGAGTGCGGGGATAGGGAATACCCGACTTGATGACGCTTATGCAGCTTCGTATACCTACCGGGCGACTAAACCCGACCACTGATGGGCAGCGGCACGGACCAAGTTACGGGGCATCAGCAAAGCGCACAAGCCGGCGGATTCTGAGGGATGTGTAGGCAAAGGCGCAAGGCAACGTAGCCGCGTGTTGATAGCTGAAGGACGCCACCGGATTGTGTTGTGGGATTAATTACCGTTGGTCGGGACTGTCAGATTTTACAGGTGTGGAGTGCACGTTTTTTGGCGTATTTAAATGCTTATTGAAAGTCGTCCCGCTCAAAAGTACGAATAGAGAACTGCGCTATGTCGGATATCAAAGTAACAGTTATTCCAAACCCAGTAATAGCCAATGATCTAGAGGGTTTGCCCGTGGTTGGGCCTGACGGTTATATCGACAATGTTGATACTGTCGCGGCAGTCGTTACCGCTAATTCGGCCCCACCCTTAAGGTTTTATCATGACAGTTTTCAAATGCTGGTCAGCAGTAATATGCAGCTTAAATTTCACATTCCTTCGGGTTTCGCTGGAAAGTATGAGGTATGGATAAATTATCGTAGTGGGCCAAATGTCGAAACTGTTCTTAAACCTCAGTTGTTCGAGGCGGGTCAGTGGCATTCGATTTACGTTTCCGGACTGAAAGACGGTGCTGGTCAATTTGAGGGTTATTGGAGTATTTGGGGGGGACCTGCGAAAGCAGGAATTCAACGTGTTCTTGTGAAGCCGCCGGCCACTTTCGATGATGGATATATCATCCAAAGACAGCTCACAGGTACTGCTGTGTCGGGCAGTACTGTATACCTTGTATGGGAAATTACGGGGCAACAAATAACCGATGTTGTTACTGTTGGTTCTGACAGTAAGTGGACATTGACTTTGAATTCGGGTGTCGTGCCAGGCGTTTTCAGAGTCTATGAGAAGTTACCTGGCTTGATTGAAAGGATTTCGCCGTCGGTGGTTTGTGTCGAATTAGCTGCGCCCGTGTTAACCAGTCCAGTAGAAACTGCAGTGATGACGGAATTTAAAGGAACAGCTGCCGCCGGTACTACTTTAGTGGTGGTTAAGGCGTCTGATCATTCTTTCAAATTGTCAGAGCGCAAAGTTGTGGGTTCGAACTGGTCGCTCCCGCTAAGGCCAGATGCACCACTGTCTTGGGAGCAATTGCAGATTCAATTGCAGTTCCAAATCAAGGGGTCGCAACTCCGTTACTCGAAGCCATATACCGTGCAGGCGTTCGGGTTGCCAGTAATAACTCATCCAGCCTCCGGATCAACGCTTGAAATGGCCGCTACTATTTCGGGCGACCGTGGAGTCCGAGGCGCAGTCATCGAAATCTTGCAGGATGGGGGGGGCACATTGGCTTGGAAAGCGGCGACCCCTAGCTGGGATGTGCGTCTTGACTTGCGGCCAGGACCTATATCGCTTGTACCTGAGACGGTTGTAAACGGCGTGCGATTTGGGCGTGGTGTACCGCGCGCCTTCAAAATCCGCCCCGCTAAAATGGGCGACGTCAAAGTCGAAATTATCGACAAATCGATAACCTTCTCTGGCACTGGCTACCCCGGTGCAACGGTCGTTATCACCGTTCCGGGTTCGCCGGTCACTCTGCCACAGCCGATTGTTGCCGCGGATGGCAAATGGGAAATCAGGGCGACTGACTGGCCGCTCGGCAAGCACCCGGCAAGTATTGTGCAAAAGGTATCCGACAATGCCAGCGGCTGGATCGAGTCGTTGCCATACAACTTCGACATCAACAATTTACTGCCCGACGTGTATGCCGTGAGTTCCACTGCTGATTATCAGCCGACCTTCAGCGGTAAGGGTTTCACCGGTGCCACTGTGAAGATTTTCAACCCCGGCGGCGGCAGTCTGGCTGCTCCCGACGTGGTCGTGGAGAATGGGGAATGGCTGAGCAAAGCCAGTCAACAGTGGGGGCCGACGCTCAAACGGGAAGTGCATATCAAGCAGTTTCTGGACGCGCATCAGTCGCTTAATTGGGTTAAGCATCCCGTTACCATTCCGCCCCAGGCGCCGACTATTAATTTGCCAGTCGAAGACGGTCTGTCGCCCACCTTTAGTGGCACCTGCTGGTCGGGTGCCGTGGTGACAGTCAGCTTCAGCGACGACGCCACGGCCTACCCAGCGACCGAGAACGCAGGTATCTGGACCCTGCGCCGCCCCACCGAATTCGATCACGACACCGCTTACACGATCACCGTCGGTCAAACCGTTGCTACCCAGACCTCACCTGTCGCGACGGAATCTTTCACGATTCGGCGGCCCATGATCACTCCGGTCATCACGCACCCGAGCGAAGGCAGTAACGTGGGTCACGAACTCATGATCAAAGGCTCCGGCGGAATGAAAGGCGCCACGATGCAGGTGCGCGATGTGGTGTACGACAAAAATTTGTCTCCGGCCCAAGTGCTGAGTTCGGATGGGGATTGGGAGGTCCCTGTCCGCAGCCTGAATCTCAGGTCATACGGCATCGAAGCCCATCAGAGCGACAAGAACCGCGTCTCCAAAAGTAAGCGGCTCAACTTCAACGTGGTGGTGCTGCCGCCGCAAATCACTCAGCCGACAGCGGGCGGGAAACTGCCCCGAACCGGCAAGCTTAAAGGGCGGGGCAGGCCAGGAGCGCGGGTGCAGGTCTGGATGGTGGACGCCACCAAGCCATGGATCGAGGACATTGTCGTGAGGGCGGACGGTGAGTGGGAGTGCGAGGTGACATTGCCGGTGGGCGTCAAAACCATCCAGGCCCGGCAGAGTTTCGAAGAGGGCGGCAAACCGCACCATTCCGGGTTCACGGAGGCTGTGCAATACAGCGTCGTTCCGGCAGCGCCCTTTGTCGAGACGCCGGTCGAAGGGATGTTCATCGGGCAGCAAATAGCCGTTGCCGGCTTCGGTGTGCCGGGTGACACGATTAGCGTGAACGGCGTGTCGATGGTAATTGCGCAGGACAGAACCTGGTTTCTCAAGCTGCAGGTGGAACCTGCGGACGGTGAATATTCCCTGCTCGTCGTGGCCACGTGCGAGGGGTTTGAGTCACAAGTCACCCTGCGTCGGGTCAGGCAGTTGCAGTACACACCGTCTATTGACCGACCCGCTGCTGGCAGATCAGTCAGCAACCCGATAGCACTGGCCGGACAGGGGCGGTCGGGCATCGCGCGGCTGGCGAGATGGTACAACCCGGACGAAGTGGTGGCTCAGCTGCCTGTCAGCAACGGCCAATGGCAGGGCAGGGCCGGGCAATCATTGCTCGAGGGTGCCCATTGGCTGTTGTGCCAGGTCCACGATGCGGCGGGTGTACCTGTTTCGAGCTCGCTGGTCAGTGAGCGTTTTGATGTCGTGAGCGAATGACCTGAACAGCGTTGACCTCTCACTGATTACGACGTGGTGGGTTAGCTACCGTTCGTCGGGACTGTCAGGTTTTACAGGTAGGAAGTGGAAGGGATTGCGATGTAAGAAGGTTACTGACTGACAGGGCGAGGGAATACGGTTGTGGAAAATGACGATAGAGAAACCAATTTAATCCAGAATAAAAAGTCAGGTTCAATTAATTCCGAGTTCGGCAATGAGCTGAACTCTGATGAATCGAGAGTCGCGGTACCAGCACCCACGTTCCCTCCTTCGTTTGAGGGGTCCGCGCAAAAACTTCCTCTCAGAGTCAGAATGACCTTTCCTGCTACCGCGCAGGGAGAGTGGTGGGCTACGCTTAAAAACCCACCAGTCGCCAATCAATGGGAGTATTACGGTAGACACAGTGGTTCCTGGTATGAGTTTGAAATAATCGAGGCTGCTGGAGTCGAGTGTCTTTTAACGACTACCTACCATGTGAATTTTCCGGCGCCTTCTGCCTCAGCTCGCTTTTACATCGTTCGAAAGCCAGTTATAACCAGTCGTGGGCCCTTTATCGGGCTCACGCCCACCATCGAAGGAACGGGCGCTTTACCCAATGCGCAAGTGACGCTGTTCAAACATGATTCTCAAGTTTCATACGGAACGAGCATTGCAGGTGCGGATGGTAAATGGAGCATTGAATCTCGCGGATTAGCGCTGGGTGAGAACATTCTGACCTGTCGACAGACATTCAAAAACGTGACATCTGATAATGCGGATGCCGTGAAGATAGTACTAATCCAGCCAGCCCCTGCAACTATCTCATCGCCTACAAATAATGCATTGGTTTTTCCTTCGCAGTTGGTTTTCAAAGGCACTTGCCAACCAGGTTCTTCCATCATCGTGGTCAATGCGCAGAATCATTCTGTTGTATATAGCGAGCGTGAGACCTTTGAAATCGAAAATTGGCAACTGGCACTGAAAAAAGGAGTGGTATTGCCCAGTGGGCCCTTGACGATTGAAGCGCAGTACCAGTTTCCAGGTGTGCCTCATGGTTACTCGCCAGCGGTCAGCTTCTATGTGCTAGGCACGCCTCGCATAACCGCGCCTGCTGTGTCTTCAGTTCAGGATCGAACCTTCGCCCTTAAAGGTGATAACGGGCTAAGCGGTTTTAACAGTAGGGTCGAGGTATTCTTTGACTCGCAAATGGTTGGAAGTGGAACGGTGGGAGCCGCCGGAATTTGGGAGGTGCAGGTCACGCTCAAGCCAGGCAATCATTCATTAGCGGTTGAGCAGATAGCCTCGGGCAAAAGAACCGAACGTAGCGCACCGCGCGCCTTCAAAATCCGCCCCGCCCAAATGGGCGACGTCAAAGTCGAAATTATCGACAAATCGATAACCTTCTCTGGCACTGGCTACCCCGGTGCAACGGTCGTTATCACCGTTCCAGGTTCGCCGGTCACTCTGCCACAGCCGATTGTTGCCGCGGATGGCAAATGGGAAATCAAGGCGACTGACTGGCCGATCGGCAAGCACCCGGCAAGTATTGTGCAAAAGGTATCCGACAATGCCAGCGGCTGGATCGAGTCGTTGCCATACAACTTCGACATCAACAATTTACTGCCCGACGTGTATGCCGTGAGTTCCACTGATGATTATCAGCCGACCTTCAGCGGTAAGGGTTTTACCGGTGCCACCGTGAAGATTTTCAACCCCGGCGGCGGCAGTCTGGCTGCTCCCGACGTGGTCGTGGAGAATGGGGAATGGCTGAGCAGAGCCAGTCAACAGTGGGGGCCGACGCTCAAACGGGAAGTGCATATCAAGCAGTTTCTGGACGCGCATCAGTCGCTTAATTGGGTTAAGCATCCCGTTACCATTCCGCCCCAGGCGCCGACTATTAATTTGCCAGTCGAAGACGGTCTGTCGCCCACCTTTAGTGGCACCTGCTGGTCGGGTGCCGTGGTGACAGTCAGCTTCAGCGACGACGCCACGGCCTACCCAGCGACCGAGAACGCAGGTATCTGGACCCTGCGCCGCCCCACCGAATTCGATCACGACACCGCTTACACGATCACCGTCAGTCAAACCGTTGCTACCCAGACCTCACCTGTCGCGACGGAATCTTTCACGATTCGGCGGCCCATGATCACTGCGGTCATCACGCACCCGAGCGAAGGCAGTAACGTGGGTCACGAACTCATGATCAAAGGCTCCGGCGGAATGAAAGGCGCCACGATGCAGGTGCGTGATGTGGTGTACGACAAAAATTTGTCTCCGGCCCAAGTGCTGAGTTCGGATGGGGATTGGGAGGTCCCTGTCCGCAGCCTGAATCTCAGGTCATACGGCATCGAAGCCCATCAGAGCGACAAGAACCGCGTCTCCAAAAGTAAGCGGCTCAACTTCAACGTGGTGGTGCTGCCGCCGCAAATCACTCAGCCGACAGCGGGCGGGACACTGCCCCGAACCGGCAAGCTTAAAGGGCGGGGCAGGCCAGGAGCGCGGGTGCAGGTCTGGATGGTGGACGCCACCAAGCCATGGCTCGAGAACATTGTCGTGAGGGCGGACGGTGAGTGGGAGTGCGAGGTGACATTGCCGGTGGGCGTCAAAACCATCCAGGCCCGGCAGAGTTTCGAAGAGGGCGGCAAACCGCACCATTCCGGGTTCACGGAGGCTGTGCAATACAGCGTCGCTCCGGCGGCGCCCTTTGTCGAGACGCCGGTTGCTGGTCAGCTCATCGGGCAGCGGGTGGTGGTGTCGGGCTTTGGCGTGCCGGGCGACACCGTTACGGTGAAACTCGGCGCCGCACAAGCCAGTGCTGCCGTCATGGCGGACCGTACCTGGTCGGTGACGCTGGTGCTCACTCAAACCGGCGCAATCCACAGCCTGGAGGTGACGTCGGCGCTGGATGAATTCGAATCTGAAGCCGCACTGCGTCCAGTGCTGTTGGGCTCGTTTCTGCCGTCCATCGATATCCCGGCGGCAGGGCGTCGGGTCGAGAATCCGCTGCTGTTGGCCGGACGAGGGCGTACAGGTGTCGGTGAGGCAGTGAGCTGGTACGACCCGGATCAGAAGTGGCTTGCGGATGTTCCAGTCACGGGCAATGGATGGCAAGGCCAGGCCGTGAAACCCCTGCGCGTGGGCGGGCAATGGGTGCGGTTCAGCCAGACGCTGGCCGGAGGAAATGAAGGGTCACACTCGGCCTGGGTAATCAGTCCGCGTTTTGAGGTGGAACCCGAGATATCGGGAAAAGCTGACCTCTAAATCCGACAAGCGGTCATCAAACCTGTCAGATCTGACAGTAGATCTCGGCCTTGAATCGGCGCCAAATCTAAACCAAGACATTGCAGCCTGACGCCATCGCGTAAGGCTGCAGCAGACGGTTATCGACTCAAGGAACAGGATCATGGCTCAAGCCATCCGCCCGACAGTGCAACTGTACGAGCAGTTGTTCAGTGAAGAGCAACAGATACATGGCATCGGTCTGCAAAACCTCAAGACTTACCTTGTGCAGGGCGGTTCGATTTTTCCATTGGTGCAAAAGGGCGTACCCGGCCTCGTCAGGGAATACGGCCTGAGCGTCGAAGATGCGCAGCGTTTTTTGCGTCGGGCCAACAGTATGGCCACGTATGTGCGCCGCCAGTTTATCGAGCACACCCTTGTCACTGACCGAAGCCGGCAGGGCGATCCTTCTTCAGGGCTGTTGTCGATGGTCGACGGCCCGAAATACGAAGACATTTTCAAAACCGCTTTTGAAACAATGAGCCCGCCGGACGCGCTGGAATCGTGCATTTCACCGGTGGCGTATCTGATCGATTTGCTGGTCTGGGTTCGCGACCGTATCGAGCCTCAAGGCGACAGTCAAAAGATCGCGCTCGATAAGCGCCGTACCGATTTGATGACGTTGTCGGTCGACTTCAATGCGGTGTACCAATCGGTGTCCTCGGTCGACATCATCACGTCGGTGCTGGAAGCCTTTATCGTTGCGAACCCGCCGAATACCGACATCGAAGACGCCTTGATCACATCGCGTTATCCCAACGGCCTGCCCTATTACCAACATTGGGTCACGATCGACGGCATCGCTGAGCTCAAAGCGCTGTCGGTGGGCGACTTTGTAGACGCTGTGGATCTGTCTTACCCCTATTTTCTAGGCGGTTCCAAGGCTGCCCGCCCCACTCGGGCGCTTTCACATGCTTCGCGTCTGGGCCCTTACCAGCGAGAGTTGCTGACGGAAGCGGTGCCTGCCGATGAAGACGCCTGGAAAACGTTTTATCTCGTTAACTTCGGTGCACGGGGGGAGGAGTGGAAGGCTCTGCACGATGTTCCGTACTTCGCCGCGCAAACCAAACTCGACACGTTGACGCTCGAAAGTTTGTTATCGGTCAAGGCATTCGCTCCGCAGCGTTCGGCCAACGTAACCTATGAACACCCGCAGGTTGCGCAAGAATCTGAAAGCGGTCGATCCGGCTCGGTTTACATCAATGCCAATAGCCATCCTGGTGTGTTTATCACCACCGAAACCGCTTCTTCATTGAACAAATTGTCCCTGAACCCCGGTATCGCCAAGGACCGGATCGTCTTCCACCGGATGAACCGCAAGATACGTCTCGATATCTGGCTGCAATTGCCCAGCGATGAGGTGGACGCCTTACTGGTGGCCGCACTGCGGGCCGAGGGGCGTGGCGATTCGAGCGTCGATGGCAAATGGCTGATCTCGGACAAAACTGTCCATGCGCTCGGGTTATTCCAGATCTTGCGCCAACGCTACAAATGCACAGCCGCAGACTTTGCTGTGTTCCTTGATGGCATGTCGATTTACGGTCGCGGCGAAGCGTTCTCGCAGTTTGATCAGGTGTTCAACGCTCAAGCGAACTATCGCCAGCCCATGAAGCTTGATGGGGGGACATTCCCGGTTGTGCCGGAACCGGGTGCGGATGATCTGACGATCAACCAACTGTGCGCCGGCCTGCGGATCGACTTGCATACTTATCAGTATCTAGCGGTGGCCGTTGCCCGCGCGCACAACCTGCACAACAACACATTGCAACGCAGTCTGCCGATCATCTCGAGCTTCTACCGGCTGGTATGGTTGCCTCGGGTGTTGCGCATGACACCGCTCGAAGGCGTGCTGATGTTGCAATTGCTGGGCGGCGATGCCTGGGTCAATGGTCTTGCGGGGAAGCCTGCGATCCAGTCTGGAAGCGGTACTACTCCGGACATATTGACGCTTATCAGTGTCATGGACGCCTGCGTGCAATGGTGCGAGCAAAGTGAACTGCCAGTGCTGTGGGTGATGCAGCACGCGGTTGAATTGTCGCCAGGGCGAGAGGCGTGGGAGCGAGATCTGGCGCTCTTCGAGCAAATACGCAATCTGCTGCCGAACGCGCTTTTTACCAATGCCGGTTTGTTGATGGCCGGCCTGCCTCCTGCCGGAGGATCAGACTGGCTGGACTTTCTGACGCACAGCGTCGACCTGCCGCTACCTGATGGGAATTCCGAGCCATTGGGGCCGATTGTTGATCCCAGCGGTTTGGTGCTGGCACCCGTCGGGACGCCGGACGAATACCTGAGCTTTGCCCGTAAACGGCTTGGCTGGGCGGTCGATAATGCGCTTGGCGCCACTTGGGCTCCTCAACGCGACGCTCTCGTTGAGAGCATGCTCAACGTGCTTCTGGAAGCCCGTGACGCGCAGGTGTCTGTGGTGAAAGAAACGCTGGCGGTTTATGCCGGCGTTGCGGTGGAACTTGCGATTCCGGTCATCAATTGGGCCGGCACTACGGTGTTCCGTTTGTTGAAGCTATTGATTCAGCGGATCGGTTTGACGGGCGACACCCAGGAGCAGAGGCGCAATGTCGAAACCGATTCGTTGATCGATCTGTTGGCCGAGGTGCGACGGCGCAGTGCGGTGGCTTCGACCCTGGAGCTCACTGCGGAGTTGTTGCAGGACTATCTGGATTACGGCCATCTGGCCTGGCTCGGTCAAGCCGATAAATACACGATTTCACTGAACACGCTTTATTACCTGTCGGTACTCAAGCGGGCATTTGCACTCAGCGAACAACCGCCGCACAAACTGCTCGACTACCTGCGTCAGGTCAATGCACTGCCAACCTTGTCGGATCACGCCAGGGCTTTGGCGTACCAGGCGTCGACCATCAAACTCGCCGAGTATTTCGGCTGGAGCGTGCAGGAGGTGCGCGAGTGTGCCGAACGCATTGACCCCGCTCTGTCGATTCTCAAGAACCTCAAACAACTGGATCTGTTGATGCGGGTCCTGGTGTTGTCCACCAAGACCGGTATTGATGCCCAGACGATTTTTCAGATCGGTACCTTGCCCGCGACAGTGAACGACTCCGATTCCAAAAAGGCGTATGCCGACGCGGCCGAGCGCGCCTTGTTGAGCGAAACCGGAAAACACGCACCACGCGTCGAGATGGCGACTGATTTGAAACAGCTGGTCACGACAACGTGTGTCGTCGACAACACAGAACTCATTGCCAGGAACGCCGATGAGAAAGCCACCTTCACGGTGACGGTGAAGAATGCCGCGGGACAGGCTCTTGAGGGGATCACGGTTTATTGGCAGACCACGCTGGGCACTCTAGAGAACGGCATTACCGACATCACAGGCACGCTGAAGTCCGAATACAGGCCCGGCAGGCATCTGGGCGCGGAGACGCCGAAGTATTGGCTGGATCTTTTCGATCCCGAATACGCTCCGACCATCAACATTATTGCTGATTCCAAGACCATGGGGTTCCCGCTCTTCTACAGATCCCCCGTGCCATCGGAAGTGGTGCCGAGGGGGAGGGAGGTCGAGCTCTACGCCACGATGATGGATTGCTATGGAAACCTTGGTCAGGACATGTTGGTGGACTGGCTCGTAGCGAGCGTCGAGTACTCAAAAAGACCTGTTGCGATCGTGCGGCCCTCACAAGCCTTCACCAATCAGCAAGGGCTCACGCGGGTGTTCGTCTCCAGTCCTACCGGAGGAACCTTTGAATTCAGTGTGCTCAGCCAGGGCAGTGAGGAAGAGGCCGTATTCAACCCCATCACGTTCGAGGGCGATAAGGCCCCGGAGTAAGCGCTCGTCTCACCAAGGATTTGTATCGGGTTTTCCCAAGGAGCAAGGATCATGGCACTGAGTGACATTGGCGTTTTGCTGGAAAAACGTCGTTCTGCACTGCTCGAATACAGCATCGGTCAAGTCAATAAAGCGGAATACGGGTTTGTGAAGACGCCCGCCGATATGTTCGAACTCTTGCGGATGGACCCGCTGGACACGTTTGCGGTGCAGAGCTCCTGGGTGGCCGAGGCGACGAGTTGTGTGCAGCAATACATACATGCGGTGTATCGCAAGCTGGAACCTGGCTTCACCACGCATCAGTTCCCGCCGCGTGACCTGGCCGAATGGCAGCTATACAACAACTATCCGGACTGGGCAGCGGTGCAGTTGATTGCAATCTACCCGGAAAACTACATCAACCCCTTTGTCCGGCAACGCAAGTCCAGCCTGTTCAAGAGCCTTGAAAACGACCTCAACCAGAGCCGCTTGAATAATGATTCGGTGCAAACCGCGCTGCAGGGGTACCTGCATAGATTCGAGCAGACCTGTGATCTGGATGTGCTCAGTTGCTACATGGACGGCGCCACGCCTGACCTGGCCGATTACTATTTTATTGGGCGCCAGCGAGCGCAGCCGTTCCAGTACTACTGGCGCAAGGCCGAGATCGAACTGACGTCCACCTGCGTTGGCGTAAATCCCGCGGCCTGGAGTGAATGGCAGGAGATTGGTATTCAGCCGGCCCATCGGGTGCTGGAAATGCGCCCGGTTTTCTGGAACGGTCGCTTGTGCCTGGTTTGGGCTGAATGGCGGGACAAGGTGGCCGGCCAAAAAGCTGATGATTTTCTGCCGGCTCATTTGAGTGTCAAGCTCGCGTTCATGACGCAGAGTGGGCAGTGGTCGGCGCCGCTGGATATCTACAGTGAAGATGCCAGGTCCGACGATGAACCGGAGCATTTTCGTCTGGTTGCCACGGTGCTGATGGACAGTCCCTCGTCGAAGGGCAAACTGGGGGTTTTGATCACGGCGGGTCAAAAGCCATATGTGTTGAACAAGCACATGATTTTCGATGTGCTGATGCGCCCGGACACAATTGACGTCGGCACTCGGCTGGAGGTGGCACGGGAGCGGTTTGACTCGCCGGACACCGTTCAGCATTCATTGGGCCATCAAGTAACGATGACTAGCGTGAGCAAACCCGAGGGGTCCCTGTCGCCTTTTCTGAGTCTGCAGGCCACCGCCGTGCGTGAAGGCAACGTTGATAAGGTCACAGTGATCGGTTTGTGTGAACCCACAGGATTGCCAAACACCCCGCCAACGCTTCCCTTTGTAATGGGGTTGATAGAGGGAACGGGGGCCGATGAACAACTCGAGGTTCACCTTTCCCCCGCCGGTGGCTGGGTAACCACACCGCTGACGGTGTGCCGTGACAAAGGCTCATGGGCGCAACCCACTGCGTTCGGGCTAGCTACGAAAACTGCCGGTTTTGGCGGTAGAGAGTTCAATCTGACGATTGTCAATCTGTCGGACTTCACTGCGCCGACCCTGCTGAAAAACAGCGCTGACGCGGCGCAGTTTCTCGGCTTTAACCTGCCGACGCCGTACCTGAAGTACGTCCGTCTGAATTCACTGTTCGGGCCTGAGTTGGTCAAGCTCTCCGATAATTCCGTGGCTGCGGTACTGGATTTGGAGACTCAGTTCATCGTCGAACCGCCACCGGCAAATGATCCGATATTCAAGGAGCCCAACGGGGCGTTTGACGGGGCCAACGGGCTGTTTTTTTGGGAGCTGTTTTTCCATCTGCCGCATCTGGTAGCCAAGCTCTTGGGCAACGAAGAGCGCTTTGCCGATTCGCAGAGCTGGCTGCATTACGTGTTCGACCCACAGGCGACGGCGGATGAGTCTGACGTTAATGGCAAACCACGCTACTGGCGCTGCCGACCGCTGGCCAACAACCAGGGTAACCCGGGCTGCGAAGCCTTGGCCCCCACCGATCCGGATGCCATCGGCTATTCGAAACCCGATCACTTCAAGATTCTGATGTTCTGCGAATACGTGATTAATCTCGTGAACTGGGGCGACAGGCATTATCGGCAGATGACCCGCGATAGCCTTGTGGCGGCCAAGCTGTGCTACGTGCAAGCGGGATTCCTGATGGGCAAGGCACCCACTGCGCGCACGGTGTCGCGTTGGCAGACCATGACGGTTGCCTCACTGTTGAAGCAGTGCGAAACCCGCCCAGAGCTTGAAGCCTTTGAGCAGGCGCTGAACTTCAGCCTCGCGGACGTGGCTTCTGGCTCCGATGTGGCGCCCATGCTGGGCATGCTGGCCTGCGGGCCGTTCAAGAAGCCGATCAATCAACCGTTGCTGGATCTGTTTGCGCTGCCACAGCAACGTCTGGACAACCTGCGCAACAACCTCACCATTGACGGTAAACCGCTGTTGATTCCGCTGTTCAGCCCGCCAACCGATCCGAACCAGTTGCTGCGTGATCTCGCAGCCGGCGGCGGCGCTGGCCCTCGGCCGATGGGCGGCAGGCTGGTGGTTAACGCGTTTCGCTGGCGCGTTAGCTACGAAGTGGCATTGCGTGCCGTGCAGGCGCTGCAGGACCTGGGTGGCCAGGTGCTAAGCATGCTTGAACGGCGTGATCGCGCCGAGCAGGAGGAATTGCAGCAAACCCATCTGGTGGAATTGGGCGATTACGCCAAAACCGTGCAGGAACAATCCATTGCGCAACTGGAAGCCAGCGTGACGGCGCTTGAGCAAAGTCGCGCCGTGGCGCAGCACCGCGCTGAGGCGTACGCACGCAACTATGACGAAAACGTGTCGGCTGTCGAATACGAAGTCATGGACAGTCTGTACGAGTCCAAACAGCTCTCGCTGGCGTCCTCCGCCATCAAGCCTGCGGCGGCGGTGATGGCGTCGCTGCCGAATATCATCGGGCTTGCCAATGGCGGGCATCGGATTGATCAGGCGCTTGAGGCCGTCAGTTTTGGGTTGGGCATTGCTTCGTCAGTGGCGCAAATGGACGCCGACAAGCAGGCAACCACCGAAGCCTATCGTCGACGCCGTGATGATTGGCAACTGCAACGAGATCAGGCGTTGTTGGAAGTCGATGCCATCGATGCGCAAATCGAGGCGCAACGTCATGCAGTTACGGCTGCCCGAACCAGCCTGGCGCAAACCTTGCGAGCCAATCACCAGGCGTTGACGATTTACAACTACCTGAAAAAACGCGCGACCAATGCGGAGCTGTTCGGCTGGCTGCTCGGTCAGCTCAAGGCTTTGCATTACCAGGCTTACGACGCGGTCGTGAGTTTGTGCCTGACGGCGCAGAACTCGATGAATGCCGAAACCGGCGATTACGATACGCAAATCCCCATGCCTCAAGTGTGGTTCGACCAGCGGCATGGCTTCACGGCAGGCGAGCATTTGCGTGGGCACTTGCTGCGCATGGAGCGCGAATACCTGCAGCGCTATGAGCGGCGACTCGAACTGACGAAAACAGTGTCGCTGCGCAAACTGTTTGACGACCCGATCGAACGACAGAAAAGTGCAGGGAGCTGGGCTGAAGCGCTCAAGCAGTTGCGCGAAACCGGTTCGCTGGAGTTCAGCTTGTCGCAGTTGCTCTTCGACCGCGATCATCCGGGGCATTACTGCCGCCAGATCAGTTCGGTAGAAGTCAATCTGCCGGTTCTGCTCGGGCCCTACGAGGATGTTCGAGCCACGCTGCTGCAGATCAGTAGCAAAACGGCGACCCGGGCCACCACGCAATCGGTGCAGTACTTGCACAATCCGCAAGGAGTCGCGCCTTCCGATGTGCTGTTCAATTTGCGCAGCGGCCAGCAGATCGCCTTGTCATCGGGCATCGCCGACGCCGGCATGACGGCGATGAAACCCGACGAAGGCCTGCTCAATTCTTTCGAAAACACGGGCGCCGTATCCACCTGGAAACTGGAGTTCCCGTGGTCGGCAAGCCTCTCGCAATCTGGGGTGCTGGAAACACTGATCGATGCCGTCGTGAGCCTGAACATCAAGTGCAAAGCCGGTGATGCATCGTTTGTCAGACAGGTGATGGATCTGGTCAACGCAATCGAAAATCCCGAACAAGGCAAGTCCGGCAAAGGAGCACGCAATCATGGATGAACCCGTCATTCAAGCGAATGAAAGTCTGGTGGTCAATGGGGATTTCAGACGTCTGACGGGGTGGAAAATCGGTGGGCTGGTCGGCATTACAGCGGATTTTCATGGATTGGACCGCGTCAATCTTCTAGAAGCCACCAACGGGGGGTGGGTTCGGCAGACCATCAAAATCCCCATGGAGCCAAGCGTCAATGCGCGATATGCGTTGAGCTTTCTTTGTGAGGTGCGACATGTCCAGTCAGGTTGGGTGCGAATCCTCAGAAAGGGGGATGAATTACTCGCTATCGAGCTTAAACCCGGGGGGGCGAACCGTCTGGATCAAGCTCCGTCTTCTCCTGTAGGCGGAAAGCCACTGTATTTCCAACCGATTGAATATGTTCAGGAACTCGTGCAAGTGTCACGGGATGATGAACTGACCATCGAGATCACCAGCCCGAAGAATGACCCTTCGGACAGGCAATCGAACATCCGTATAACGCGCGTAAAATTGCTGCTGCATCTGACGCCATTGACGCTGGAAAAAATACAACTCGATGGGCAGACGCTGCTGCCAGGCGCCCCGTTATACCTGTGCTTGGGAACGAAAGAAGCTGGGCAACCCCATAAACTGAAGTTCTTGCCCGAATCCGACAGTATCTGGCTGGGCAGTGGCGCGTCGCTGAATGCTGAGCGCAATCCGCAGGAGGCGGTGACCGCCAAACCCGCCTGGGGGGTGAATCAGTCGGTGGAAGCAGAATGGCTGCTCGATAGCCCGCGGATCGAAGATCAGCAAAGTCATGAATTTGATTTGACCCTGGATAACCGCTACAGCGCCATGCCCTACGTTATCCCGGTGTTGCTTGGGCATCACCGGTTGGCGTTCACGGATGAGCGCGAAGCTGCCCATTACCCGGTGCTGGAGCACGGGCAGAATGTAAGGCTGGGTGCGCGGGTGGTGTCGTATTACACACGGCAGCCTATGGCTGGCCAGGTAGTCACCTGGTCGGTTGAAGGGCAAGGTCTGAAAGACTCGACCGTCACCGATGAAAACGGCTGGTGTGACTATGTCTATCAGCCGACCGCTGCCGGTGATTTTGATGTCACCGCGTCGGTTGCCAGCCCCTATTACACCGATGGTGTCGTCATTCGAACGTTTCAGGTCACGGTGCTCGCGAAGGATCCGTGGCCAGAGCTGCAGGCCGTTGTGGATGGCAGGTTGACGGCCTGGGAGGCGCAAGGTTATCCGAACCGGGGCAGTTCCCATTCGGTTCAGCTGAGATTTGCTGAGGACAGCCTCTTCGCCGGCACCGAACTTTCAATGTTTTGGCAAGGCGATAGCGCTGATCAACTCGGCGTTGACGTCAGCCCGGCGCTCGGTACTCCGGTGCCTGTGACATCGGGAGATCTGGCGTGGAAGCTGATCTGTGACGACAAAATCGATGGGCGATTCCAGCTGACACTGCGCTGTTCGAAACTGTTGCACCTCTCGCCGCCAAAACCGATGTCGCTGGCGCGCAACCAGGTAAAGATCGGCAAGGTGCATGAGGCCAACAAGTCGCCGATCGTGGACGAAGAAGAAAGTGTGCTGTTGCGGGTGCAGGTGCTGTATCAGGCCTCCTTGGGCGATGGCGCTCCGGTCAGCAATGCGCTGGTGGACTGGCGAACACCTGAAGGTGAGGTCATAGAGTGCGTGACCGGCGCGGGTGGCTGGGCAAGCTTGTTGTACACGCCGAAAACCGCAGGCGACTTTGTGGTCACCGCCTACATCAAGGCACATCCCGAAGCGGCCTCGATCACTCGAGACTTCGCCGTTCACGCCATTGCGACCAGCCCCTGGAAGAGCCATGTGCAGATCCTGCTCGACGGCAAGACAGTCGATCTGAAATCGGTCGGTCTGCTCTGCCGACGTGGGCAGACCCATACTCTGAAGGTCGAGCCAGTCGCCAACAGCCCCTGGATCGGCCAATTCATCAGGTTGAATTGGCGTGGCGGTGACCCGGGCATCGGGTTGACCCCCTCTGACCTTGGACAATGGCAGGGGATCGGGGAAACAGGCGCGGAGTGGACCCTGGAGTCTGCGGTAGATAACAGTACCAGCAGTTTGTTCGATCTGGAGTTACGCCTTAATGGCGAAAGCGCTGTTCGAGCGCTGCCCGGGAGGTTGCTGGCGGCGGACCTGAATAAAGAAGTGCAACTGATGCTCGATCAAGTTCGGGCGCAGTTGGACGAACAATTGTTTTATCCGTGTCTGGGGGCCATTCACCATTTCAAAATCTTGCCCAATGCCCTAAGTCCGTTAGTGGGGCTGAAGGCTGAAGTGAAATGGACGGGAGATTCCGCTGAGAAGCTGGGTGCAACGGTTGAGCCGGCGCTGGATGTTGCTCGAACCTTGGATGATGGTGGCGTGGCGTGGACGCTGGACTTTTCCGCCAGCGAGCAGCGGGGGCGTTTCGATCTGACCGTCGGCGTGCCTGAACTGGACTTTGTTGCTGTCGCTAAACCGATGGAGCTGTATCACAACAAAGTCAGGATTCAGACCGTGCTCGAATCGGCAGTGGACCTGGTCGTTGGTCAAGAACCGGTGTGGTTGTGGGCACAGGTCTTTTCGCACTACACCGGCCGGCCGGTGGGGCAAGCCAACGTGAAATGGCGGGACGGCGTCGGCGGTGACATTGCACCGACCGATGATGAAGGGTGGAGCCGTTTCCCCTTTGCACCGACAACGCCCGGCGAGCATTCGGTGATCGCGTTGGTAGACAGCGATTTCGATGGCTACACAGACTCGGGCTCAATTCAGGTCAAAGCGCTGGCGAGAAATCCGTGGGACGGGTTGATGGTCAGCTATGAAGGCCAGCCGGCCCAGGCGTGGGGTGAAAAGACCTACTTCCCGCGGCGTAAAGGCATCTACACGCTCAGAGTCACGGCAGCGCAAAACAGTGAACTGTTCAATCACCAGCTCGCGCTGGGGATGACGGGCACCGGGCCTGCGCAGTTAGGCATACGTTTTCTTGAACCTGCGCTCGGGAAGCCGATTCCATTCTTGACGGAAGGGTTCGATTGTCAATTCATCGTCGATAGCGTTGTGGATGGCAGCTTCGGGTTGTGCTTGGCCTCCGATCGACTGGCGAACTTGTCCCCGGTGAACGCGATGTCCTTGGGGGAAGGCTCGCAGGTGGTAAAAATTGCCGAGCGTCAGACCGTCAACCAGACGTTGTTCTGGGGTGATGAGGTGTTTGAACAGATCACGGTGGTCTCCTCGGTTACGGATAAACCGATGGCGGGCATGACCGTCACCTTGCGCAGTCCTGATCTTGGGGAAGTCACAACCGAAAGCAATTTTTATGGGGAAGCGAGGATTCGTTTTGTTCCCGTCACACCGGGGGCGTTTGAGTTGACGGCTACGGTTGGCGATGCGCAGTACTCGGAGACACTTACGTTGCCGTTCTTCCTTAATGAGCCCCGGCAAATTCACTCACTCACCAGTCCAAAGCCCAGTGGCCAGGTCGGAGAGCGGGTTTCAGCTGTCGTCAATGTCGTTTCGGCCCTTACCGGTGAGCCATTGCCTGACGTCGAAGTGGAGTGGGAATACCCTGACAGAATTCTTGCGCCGACCAGAACAGATGTCCACGGCGATGCACGGGTCGAATTCAGATTACCAGGCATAAGACGTGCGTGGCTCCAGGCCTCTGTCAAGGGTGGGTTTGCCGGATGGCAAGTTCGGTCGATTGAGTTTGTGCTGGTGCCGAATGCTGACTGACCTTATTGGGGGAAGTCATTCATCTATTTAGTTAGTTTGCTCTGGCGTTTTACAAGGGAGTTATAAGCATGAGTACTAATGCGATGCCCCACTCAAATACCTGGCTGCAAGAGTTTGCGCCCTACGTTAATGGTCAACGTGTGAGGTGGCCTGACCTGGCGCTGAATTTATTGGACAACGACGAATGCACACTGACACTGGACTATGAATACAGTTGGCTGATCGGCGATCCGGACGCCTTTATTACTATGCGATACCAGTCCGGCCAAGAGGGACAAGGGCTGGTTTTCGATCCTCCTTTAGGGCAGTTGATTGAAATGGCCGAGGACACCACTTCGCTGAGTTGGACTATCAGAACAAATGGCGCACCCAGCGGAGCTTTTAAATTGGAATTTGCCCTGCCTTTACTTCCCGAGCTACCGGTGTCACCCACCGTGCCGGGGAAGATAGTGAATTTGGCGCAGGAACTGGAAATCAAGTTTGACGAATCTGATGTTGCCTTCGGAGGTGGCGCTTTTCCATGTCTTGGCGCAAAGCACACGCTTACCGTTCGGCCCAAACCCTCCAGCACCTTGCTGGACAAGCCTGTAAAACTGATTTGGGGGAGGGAGCCTGGCGCAGACCTCGCCGTGACGATTGCACCTGCTCTGGGGAAAGAGGAGCTGTTGACAGTGGAAGGAAAAACCTGGGAACTGGACTGTCTCCACAGTAACGAGTCAGGTGATTTCTCCTTGCAGCTGATGCTAGTCGAATGGGGAATTACGTCATCGCCATTAACCCTGTCGTTGGCCCATAATCTTGTGACGGTTGAGCGATGGACGACGCCAGAGTTCCAATGGCCGGATATAAACTGGACACAGCGTCATATTCGAGCGACATCGGTTTTTTCGGGAAAGAGGGCAGAGCGTGTTCCGGTCAATAAAGCCGGTTCCAATCAGATTTACAAACGCACTAATTTATTGGGTGAGGCCGCTACAGATATTGCCTCACAAGGAGGCGGGCAGTTGGAAATTCTCAACCGATACGACGGAACGATCGTTTGACACGGCTTGTAGGGCGGCTAAGCAATAAGCACCTTTTCACTGAGAAAGGGTGTTTTGCTCAGCGCTTATAAATTACCCGCCTTCTTGAGTGCCAGATACCGTGTCACCAATCCAACCCCTAGTTCAAAGGGGCGCGAATCCAAAAACTGGATGTCATGAGCACTCAACCGCTCATGCAGTTCTGCCCGTTCGTTCAAATAGCTCACGGTGCCGCAATAGGCTAATGCTTCGGGCAGTGTTTGCACTGGCGACTTACGCAATATGTCGAGTGTGTCTTCGCGCAGGCTCGCCACCAGCACTCGGTGTTGCTTGCTCAGACGCTTGACTGCGTTGAGCAGTTCCTCATCGTCCTCATCGCGCAAATTGGTGACCAGCACCACCAGTGCCCGGCGTTTTTGTCGCGCCAGGAGTTGGTTGATGGCGGCTTGGTAATCGGCGGGGCGTTGCGTGCTGTCGAGGTCATAGACGCTATTGAGCAGTACGTTGAGTTGGCCATTGCCTTTCACCGGCGCAACGTAGCGCGGTTGATCACTGGCAAAGGTGCTCAAGCCCACCGCATCGCCCTGGCGCAGGGCCACGTAACTGAGCAGCAGGCAGGCGTTGAGCGCGTGATCGAAGTGCGACAGGTCATCGTCCTGACTGCGCATGCGTCGGCCGCAGTCGAGCATGAAGATGATCTGCTGATCGCGTTCGTCCTGATACTCGCGGGCAATCGGTGTGCGTTGGCGGGCGGTGGCCTTCCAGTCGATCTGGCGCAGGCTGTCGCCTTCGCGGAATTCTCGCAGTTGAAGAAACTCCAGCCCTTGGCCGCGACGTTGCCGTTGGCGCACGCCGAGCTGGCTGAGCCAGTTGTCTACCGCCAGTAATTGGCCGCCGTAGAGTCGCGCGAAATCCGGATAAACCCGGGTGTTGTCGATCACGCTGAGCAGGCGTTTGCCCGACCATAAACCCAGTGGACTCGGCAGGCTGATTTCGCACTGTTCGAAACTGAAATGCCCGCGCTTGAGCGGGCGCAGACGATAGCTGATCTGGCTGTGCTGACCCGGTTGCAGCGCAACATTCAACGGCAGGTTTTCAAAACTCAGGCCATCGGGTACATGGTCGAAAATCTGAATGTTCAACGGCTCGGAAAAATGGTGTTCAGCCTTGAGCTGCACCTCACCCCAGCGTCCTAATGCGAGGCTGCCGGGCATCTGTCGCTTGATCCGCACGGTGGGCAAACGCTTGAGGCGCACTGCGTCGAGTGTCGCCAACGCCAACAGTGCCAGCAGCAATCCCCAGTTGATCGACAGCAGACTGGCCGGGAGCTCGATTTGCAATGCCTGCAAAGTGCCGAGCACGATGCCGATGGCCAGCAGCACGGCGACCCAGCTCAATAAGAGTTTCGAGGGTTTCACAGACGCGGCGCCGGGACTTGGTCGAGCAGTTGCTGCAGCACCTGATCGACTTGCAGGCCTTCGATGTCCAGCTCCGGGGCAATGCGCACACGATGGCGCAACACCGCCAGCGCGCAGCCCTTGAGGTCATCCGGAATCACGAACTCACCGCCGCGTAACAAGGCTCTGGCGCGGGCACACCGCACCAGCGCAATCGTGGCGCGAGGCCCGGCACCGAGGGTCAGGCCTGGCCAGGTGCGAGTGCTGCGCGCCAGGCGCACGGCGTAATCGAGCACCTGATCATCCAGCGGCAAATCACTGGCGATACGTTGCAGGGCCTGCACGTCCTTGGCTTGCAGCACGGTGCGCAACGGCTGCACATCAAGCATGTCGGCGCGGGTCGAGCGACTGACCTGCCGCACCATGCTCAGTTCCTGTTCCGCGTCGGGGTAGTCCATGCGCACCTTGAGCATGAAGCGGTCGAGTTCGGCTTCGGGCAGTGGGTAGGTGCCTTCCTGTTCGATCGGGTTTTGCGTCGCCAGTACCATGAATGGCTGAGCGATCGGCAGGGCGCGTCCCTCCAGCGTGACCTGGCGCTCCTGCATCGCTTCGAGCAGCGCCGCCTGGGTTTTCGCCGGGGCGCGGTTGATCTCGTCGGCCAGCAGCAGATTGGTGAACAACGGGCCTTTGCGCAGCTTGAATTGCTCGGTGTGCAGGTCATACACGGCATGGCCGGTGACGTCGCTGGGCATCAGATCGGGGGTGAATTGAATGCGTGCGAATTCGCCGCCAAAGCAACGCGCCAACGCCCGTACCAGCAAGGTCTTGCCCAATCCGGGAACGCCTTCGAGCAGCACATGGCCGCCAGCGATCAACGCCGTCAGCACGTCATCAATCACCGGGTCCTGGCCGATGACCGCTTTGCGCAATTCGCTGCGCACCGCTTGCGCCAGTTGACTGGCGCGCTGGCGTTGCTGGGCGGCGTGGCTGGCGCTGCCGGGCTCGATCTGTTCAGTCATAGCGTGTTCCTCAAGGTTTGCAGGTGGGCGACCTGGCGGCAGAAATCGGCGCTGGACATCCGCCGGTTCGGCACCGGGCTCAAGGCCTGGCTGATGGCGCGGGTGGGTTGTCGGGTCAGACGCGACAACGCCAGCCATTGTTCGGCAACGTTCAATTGATCAAAACCGGGATGGCGACGACGGGCGCGGCGCAACACGTCTTGTTGCAGCGCCTGCAACAGCGCTTGCTGACCGTTGTGCCGAAGCATGAAATCGGCACTGGCGCGCAAGTGTTCCTGCAACTGCCGGCGGCCATTTGCGGCTGGCGCCTGAAGCGGGCCATGGCGCACGCCGGCCTGCCAGAGCCACAAACCGATCAGCGCAAGCAGGGCGACGATGGCGTGCGGGAAATAGCGCCAGAGCAGCGTCAGCAAGCCATCGTGTTCAGTGTTGTAGATCAGCGTGACATCGGTGTCGGCACTCAGGTACCAGAGCAGCCAGGCGTTGTCGTACTGGGCGATCGCCGTGGTTTTCCACAACTCGGCATCGGTGACCACGGTGATCGAACCGAGGCTGTAGGCCAGTTGCATCATGTGTGTGGCCTTGGCGCTGTTGGCCCAGGCTTGCGCAAGATTCTTCGGGTCGTCGAGGTGGAAGTCGGTGTCGAACCCGGCGTAGGCCGGGGCGTCTTCGTCCTCCAGATACAACTTGGTCAATTTCGGGTACGGATCTTTTTCCTGATCGGCGGGCGAATCCTTCAGATCCTTGCTCAGGGATTGATGCAGTTGCACCCGATCAAGCAACAGGTCGTTGCTCTGTTTTGACTGTTCATCCCACAACGATTCGGCAACGAACACCAGCCGTCCGCCCGCCCGCGTCCAGTTCAAGACTTGATCGACCTGACGCGGAGTCATCCGCGATCGGTCGTTGAACAGCAGCAGGGTGTGCCCGTGCGGTTCGATATCCGGCAGCACAGCCAGGCTTTCGGCATGGCTGACGTTGATGCCGCGCTCACGCAAGAACATTTCCGCCGCCAGATAGGGATTGGCCTGGGCGGCGGGCGATGGGCCGTGATCGATCTGTTCCTGATAAGGCTTGGCCACAAGGAAGAGAAAAACCCCCAGCGCACTCAGCAGCGCGATGAGCAATGCGCCGACCCACCACAGCGTGCGCCGATTCAACGGGACGCTCCATGGCCGAATAACGCGCGCCAGCCATCGCACAATTGTTGTTGCAGGTGCACTGCCGGCACGCGATGCCCGTAGGCCATGTTCTGCCAATGGGTGGTCAGGGTGCGGCTGAAAGCGAGTAGCTCCGGACGCTGGAGTTGTTCGACTCGCGCCAGCACCTGATTTTCGGTGTCGGCAGCTTTCAGGGTCAGATCGAAGTCGTGGAGCAAGTGGCTGAGCAGGCCACGATAGAGCAGGCTCAGGGCCGCGCGTGGCTGACTCTGCCAGAGTTGTTCGGCGTGGGCGGCGATATCGTCGGGCAAGGAGTCGCGGTTCAGATCCAGGCCGAAGGCTTGCTGCGGCGCGGGCCGTTTTGCCCGGGCGGGAAGGGCCGGACGGCGGCTGACAAACGCTTGCAGAAACTCGCGGTAACGCCAGATCAGCCAGCCAAGCGCAGCGATCAATGTGCCCCACAGCAATACTTCGATGATCGTGGCCAAGGCGTTGAAGTGCTGGCCATCCAGCCAACCCAGCAGGGTTTTGAGCCACTGCGGGGCTTCACCGGGTTGTTCTTCTTTGGCGGTGTTTGCCGGGTCATCGCCAAAGCGGTAACGGGTGAGGGATTCCGGGTTCTTGAAGGGCGGTTGCTCGAGCAATGCCTTGATGCTGTCGCGCGATGCCTGACTGGTCAGTGGCTGATTCAACAGACGTGGAGCGTCCGGCGCATCAACGGGCTCGGCAGCCCAGACCGGTTGCACAGGTGGCAGCAACAGACACACCGCCAGCAGCACACCAAGCACGCTGCTGCTCAGCCGTTGGCGCAAGCGTCGGAACACCAGTTCAATGTCCCACGCTTCCAGTTGCGTGCGCCGGTTCAGATAGAGGCTGAACCCGCAGGCCACGTAGATTGGCTCCCACACCACCAGCACCAGCGCATAGAAGACATTGGTCAGGTGCTCCAGCCAGCGCCATTCGTGATCCGCCGCGAGAATCAACGACTGCCAGTCCCAATCGGTTTCAATCTGCTGCGGCAACAGCAGGTAGAACAGCACCAGCAGGCCGATCCACAGCGCCGTTTCCAGATGCACGCCGATGATGGTCAGCCACTGCGCGGCGCCGGCGTTGCGTTGCAGCAGCACCTGTAGACGTTGTTGCCGTGCACTGCCGTCCAGGCCTTCGAGTTGCACCACAGGCATCAGGAAACTGCGGCTGAAACTCAGCCGTCGCCACGTCAGGCTGGCCAGCAATTGTGGCTTGAGCAGGCGCGGCCACTCGCGCAGGGCTTGCTTGAGCGTCGGGGTTTCGCCGAACAGGGCTTTGGACAGAATGTACAGCGGCAGGCGTTCGTAGGCCGGCTTCAGCCACCAGAAGATAAACACCGCCAGGGACGGCGAGTCCCATAGCAACACGCTCAACAAAGCGAACAGCGGCAGGGTGACGATGGCCCAACTGGTCATCAACAGGCGCCGGTGTTGCTGGCTCATGAGCACGCCCAGATCCATGGCTTCCCATGTTGTGCGCGGGCGGATCACCACGGTGGCATCACTCAGGCGCATGACGGGTCCTTCCGGCGAACAGCAAATAGCTTGCGACCAATATCCACAGACCGGCGCCGACAAGGTATTTGGTGAGCGGCGCGACGCTGGTTTTCGACGACCAGTACGCTTCGATGAACGCTGCGATCAGCAAGAACAGCATGACCCCACAGATCAGCAACACGCTCTTGCGGGCGGCGCGTTTCAACGCTTCTGTACGGGTCAGGCGCCCCGGTGCGATCAATGCCCAGCCCAGTTCGAGCCCCGCGGCGCCGGCCAGGGCGATGGCCGTCAGTTCGAAAGCGCCATGGGCGATGACGAATGACCAGAAAGACTGGCCGAAACCGATGTCGCTCAGGTGCCCGGCCACGGCGCCGATGACCAGACCGTTGTAGAACAGGAAAAACGCGCTGCCCACGCCCATCAGCAAACCGCTGGCGAACGTCTGAAAGGCAATGCCGATGTTGTGCATCACGTAGTAACCGAACATCACCCAGTCTTCGCTGGCAGCTCGTTCGGCCGGGCGCCCGAGGTGGCCGGCCACCGGGTCGTACATGCTTTGCATTTCACGCACTTGATCGGCGGGGATGAGGTTGTAAACCAACTCGGGGAACATGTAGACCAGCACGCCGACGCCGATCAGGCTGCCAAAAAACAGCAGGCCGGCGACCAGCACGAAGGGCCATTCGCTGCGCACCAGTCGGGGGAAGCCGGCGAGGATGAAGCCGATCAGGTTGGCGCCCAGTCGACTGCGATGCCGGTACAGCTGTTGATGGCCGCGCAACACCTGTTGTTGCAGAGAGTCGATGAGAAAACTGCTGTAGCCGCGTTCCTGCGCCAGCGCCAGGTGTTGGCAAAGGCGTCGATATGCCTTGGGGAAACCCGCCACTTGCGAGGTTTCCTTGCCCCGTTCGAGGCGTTCAAGGGCCAGCGCAAAACGCTCCCATTCGGCCTTGTGGCGACTTTCGAAAAGACTTTGCTTCATGTCGGGCCCAACAAACCGCGAGCGATCCCGTTGAGTTCGGCGACGGCTTTGGGGGCGGAAATATGCAGCGGCTGGGCCAGCAAACCGGCCAGCTCATTGACCCGTGCAGGTGACAGTTCACCTTGGCGTTCCGCAAACCCGAGCACAGCACGTTGCTCGCTCAGGGTGAGCGGCACGGGCGCGCGGCGGGGTTCGGCGTCGGGTAATTGCGGGCGGGTCAGCGGGCGTTCGCTGTACACCACCAGCGTACCGGCGGCGATATCGCCCAGACGTTTGAAGGTCGGGTGTTGCAGGCAACTGATGGCGCCGAGGAAGTAGCCGAACGGCAGCAGGTCGACAAAACGCAGCAGGTTGCGCAGCAAGGAGGCCGACCAGCCGATGGGGGTGCCGTCGTCGTGCACCACCCGCAATCCCATCCATTGTTTACCCGGCGAGCGCCCCTGACGCAGCACTTCGAACAGCACCATGTACCACCAGCTGATCGCAAACAACAGCAGCGAGCCAAGGCCCATGCCGAGTCTGCCGAGCAACGCCAGCACAATAAACAGCACGCCCATGATCAAGCCACGAATCCCCAGATCGATCGCGAAAGCGATGGCTCGCACCATCAACCCGGCAGGACGCAACGGCAAGTCGATACCCTCCGGCGTTTCGACCTGATACCGCGTATCCAGCGGGGGGGCCAGCGGTGCTTTCCTTGGCGGTGCTGTGGGTTCGAGCATGGGCTACCTGATGTTCGCCTGTTCGGGATGCAAGTGGGGTCGATGCTAGCAGCCTCTCGGGGGAAAACGACATAACTATGTATTGCACATCGTGTGTCGCCCGGTGGTTGAATGACGCGAGGCTGGCCGCGACCGCGGTTGAGCGCCTAGACTTCGCCGATCTTCAGTTCAGGAACCGCCCGTGACTTCCATCTTCTGGTACGACTACGAAACCACCGGCATCAATCCCCGTTGCGACCGGCCGCTGCAGGTTGCCGGGATTCGCACCGACCATGAGCTCAACGAAATCGACGAGCCGGTCAATCTCTACTGTCAGCCCAGCGAAGACATCCTGCCGCACCCGGCCGCGTGCGCGATCACTGGCATTACCCCGAGCCAGCTCGCCGAAAAGGGTTTGAGCGAAGCCGATTTCATGACCCGGGTGCACGCGCAACTGGCCGCTCCCGGCACGTGTGGTGCGGGTTACAACACCTTGCGGTTCGACGACGAGATGACCCGCTACAGTTTGTATCGCAATTTCTTCGACCCGTACGCGCGCGAATGGCAGGGCGGCAACAGTCGCTGGGACTTGATCGACGTGGTGCGTGCCGCGTATGCCTTGCGTCCGGACGGGCTGGTCTGGCCGACCGATGACGAAGGGCGGGTGACCCTCAAGCTCGACCGCCTGACGGCCGCCAACAACATTGATCACGGGCATGCCCACGAAGCCTTGTCGGACGTGCGTGCGACCATCGCGCTGGCGCGGTTGATCCGTGACAAGCAGCCTAAGCTGTACGACTGGCTGTTCCAGTTGCGCAGCAAGCAAAAGGTCATGGATCAGATTCGCCTGTTACAGCCCATGGTGCATATCAGCGGACGCTTCTCCGCGGCGCGCAGTTATGTCGGCGTTGTGCTGCCGCTGGCCTGGCACCCGAAAAACCGCAACGCCTTGATCGTCTGCGACTTGCACCTCGATCCGCAGGGCTTGCTCGATCTGGATGCGCAAACCCTGCGCCAGCGTTTGTACACCCGCCGTGACGATTTGCTGGAAGGCGAGTTGCCGGTGCCGCTCAAGCTGATTCATATAAACCGTTGCCCGGTGGTGGCACCGCTGACGGTATTGCGTGCGCAGGATCAGCAACGGCTGGGCCTGGACATGGCGCTTTATCAGGAACGAACGCTGCGACTAACTGACGCACAACAAGTTTGGAAAGATAAAGTTGCGACGATTTATGCCGGTGAAGATTTCACCCCGAGCGAGGATCCGGAACAACAGTTGTACGACGGATTTATCGGTGACCGCGACCGGCGTCTATGTGAGCAAGTCAGAGCGGCCGATCCTGCTCAATTGGCGCAAGAGCAATGGCCTTTCGATGATGAACGTTTGCCTGAATTACTCTTTCGATATCGAGCACGCAACTTTCCAGAGACGTTGAATCCTGAAGAGCAGGAACGCTGGCAAATATTTTCGCGGCAGCGTTTGTCCGAGCCTGAATGGGGTGCACCCAATACCTTGAAATCTTTTACGGAGGCCGCAGAGCAATGGTTGCTAAGTGCGACACCGATGCAAAAAGAGGTGCTCAATGAATGGCAGAATTATGTCCAGGCATTACGCAAACGTTTGAATCTTTGAAATCGAACATGGCCGGGAGCAAATTCCAAGCATAAAAAAACGCCAGCATTCGCTGGCGTTTCTGTTTTCGCGGATTGCTCTGCGAAGGCGTTGCGGCTTAGCCCAGCAGGGTAGCCCAGCCTTCAACCACGTCACCGCCCCACTTGGCTTTCCACTCTTTCAGAGTTTTGTGGTTGCCACCTTTGGTTTCGATGACTTCGCCGTTGTGCGGGTTTTTGTATTGTTTAACTTTGCGAGCACGCTTGGTGCCGGTAGTTTTGACTGCGCCGCCGCGTGGTGCTTTGGTTTTCGATTCCGGATCCAGCAGCGCGATGATGTCACGCAGGGATTTGGAGTATTCGCCCATCAGGGTGCGCAGTTTGCCTTCGAATTCCAGCTCGGTTTGCAGTTTGTCGTCTTGCGACAGGTTCTTCAAACGGGCTTGCAGCTCTTTGATTGCTTCTTCGGTGGCGCGATATTCGTTGATCAAGGACATGATTACTACCTTAGTAGAGTGCTGAATTGCAGGGGACAGTGGCGCAATAATAGTCAGGCTGTTTCATCAAGTAAACATTTAACCGGGTTTTTTATTTAAATGAGTTACAAGAATTAGCAGCAAATTGAATGTTCAGTTTAATAGTGTGATGCAGTCATCACAGATATTCACAGTGACCGGCACAAGAGGGCCACTGGTGGGTGGGCAAGTTGACGGTGATCCTGTGAAAAAACGTCATGCTGCGGGGGCCGTCGCGCGCGCGCGTTCATCGATACTGCAGTTTTCCTGCGCAGTCGCTAGAATGGCGGCCTTTGCGAAGTTCTGGAGTTACCCCCTCATGCGCACTTTTCGGCTGGTGATTTCTTGCCCGGACCGCGTTGGCATCGTTGCCAAAGTCAGTAATTTTCTGGCATCCCACAACGGCTGGATCACCGAAGCGAGCCACCACTCCGACAATCAGGTTGGCTGGTTCTTCATGCGTCACGAGATCCGTGCCGATTCGCTGCCGTTCGGTATTGAAGTATTGCGCGAGAAGTTTGCGCCAATCGCCGAAGAGTTCTCGATGGACTGGCGCATCACCGATACCGAGCAGAAAAAACGCGTGGTGTTGATGGCCAGCCGCGAATCACACTGCCTGGCTGACCTGCTGCACCGCTGGCACAGCGATGAACTGGATTGCGAAATATCCTGCGTGATTTCCAATCATGACGACCTGCGAAGCATGGTCGAGTGGCACGGCATTCCTTATTACCATGTTCCGGTCAATCCGCAGGACAAGGAACCGGCCTTCGCCGAAGTGTCGCGTCTGGTCAAACAACACGACGCCGAAGTTGTCGTATTGGCGCGCTACATGCAAATCCTGCCGCCGGCGCTGTGCCGCGAATATGCGCATCAGGTCATCAATATTCACCACAGCTTCCTGCCGTCGTTCGTCGGCGCCAAGCCTTATCACCAGGCGTCCCTGCGTGGCGTGAAGCTGATCGGCGCGACCTGCCATTACGTGACCGAAGAGCTGGACGCGGGGCCGATCATCGAGCAGGACGTTGTGCGCGTCAGCCACAGCGACAGCATCGAAGACATGGTGCGTTTCGGTCGTGACGTCGAGAAGATGGTTCTGGCGCGCGGTCTGCGTTATCACCTCGAAGATCGAGTGCTAGTGCACGGCAACAAGACTGTGGTGTTCTGATCGAACTCACGGATGCTTGAAAAAGGAAAGGCCTGGGCGTTCAATCGTCCAGGCCCTTTTTCGTATAAGTCCCGTTGCCGTTTTTTGATCCGAGGAAAAGCCATGAGCGATCCACTGGACAAAGCCACTTCCAAAGCACCCGCTACTGTGGGCGAGGGTTGTTTGAGTCGTTATGACCCGGATGATATGAGCCCGGAGGATGGCACCGAGTTTCCCGGTGCGGCCGAGTTGTGGGAACAACTCAATGATGAACAGGAAGAGGCTAAGAAGCCTGCCTGACTTTCATCAGTTTCCTCAGCAGCGGTCGCCCAAGCATCAGCAGAAACACCGGCCCACCCACCACCAGATAAAAATAAAACGTCACCACCCGCCAGATCAGAATCGCCGCCGCTGCTGTCGATTTGCCGACCATGGGTGCCAGCAGCGCCGCCGAGGTCAACTCCGCAGCGCCCGCGCCGCCGGGCAACAGACTGAACTGCCCGGCGCCCAGCGAAAGCATCTGCACCAGAAAACTCCAGGCCCACTGCAAATCCGCTCCCAGTCCGCGCAATGCCAGATACAGCACGCTGTAGCGCAGCAGCCAATGCACACAGGTCAGGGCGAAGACTTTGCTCAAGGTTTGCCATGGCAATTTCAGCGTATCGATAAATGCCGCGAGAAAATGCAGCAGCTTGCGTGCCCAGCGGCGACGGGTGCTGGGGTGCACGTTCATGCGTGCCAGCACCCGGCCGCTCAGGCGGATCAGCCGACGGTGGTAGCGCGCCAGCAGCACACAACTGCACAACCCGCCGAACAGCGACACGGCGCTGATAATCAGCAGCCATTCCATGCGGTCGCTGAGGTGTTGAAACAGGGCGTAAATCAGAATTCCGCTCAGAGCGCAGAGAAAGAACAGCAGATCGCTGAGTTGATCCATGGCAAACACCGCACTGCCACGGGCCGGTCGTACGCCGCAGCGGGCCAACAGCGCCATGATCGTCAGCGGTCCGCCGCTGCCGCCGGGTGTCGCGCAATAGGCGAACTCGGCCGCCATGACCACGCCCAGGCTTTTCAGCGGCGTGACGCGATCGCGTTGATCGCCCAGCAGCAACCGCAGGCGCAAGGTGTTGATGCCCCAGCACAGCAGAATCATGCCAAACATGATCAGCAGCCACTTCAGGGGAAAACTTTGCAGGCGCGCCCAGATGTCACTGCCACCGAGCAGCAGCGGGATCAGCACCGCAGCGAGCAGTCCGATCAGCAGCACAATGCCGCGGTTCATGCGGCGCGTTCCAGTTGACCGCGCTGTTGGGCCAGCCAGTTGATTTTGGTCATCGGTACTCGTCCATCCGTCAGGAGCCGTTCAAGGGTATTGCGCCAATAGTCGCGGGAGAACCCGTGGCGCATGTCCACCGGGTGCAATCCTAGCCGAATCACCGGCGCTTGGCGCCAGCGCTGTTCACGTTGGTCGCTGAGGATTTTTGACAGGCCACGACGCCAGGCGCTGCGGGCACTCCAGACCAAACCCGGTGCGTCGATAGGGGTGAAATCGGGCAAACGATACAGATGCTGTGGATCACTGGTGTAGCGCAACGGCAATTCGCGCAGCGCCTGGCGCGTACCTTCGCTCATCAACCAGGCCGGAGCGACGAAGCCGTGCAATGGCCAGTCGTAGCGCTGGAACATTTCAATGCCGGCGCGTAAACGGGCGAGGGCAGCCTCGTGGGACAAATGATAGAACTCGCCCTCATGGGTATAGACGCGCCGCATGAACCAGTCTCTTGGTGTGTGCGGTCGAGGCTCCGGGTCATCATGGAAAAAACCGTGAAGGGCCAATTCATCGCCACGGGCGACGCGCTCGCTCAGCAACTGCCGAAAATCCGCGTGCGCATCGAGATTGTCGTGGCGATGGAAGTCCGGCACCACCAGCCAGGTCATCGGCACGTTGCCGAGTGCATCGACCGCCTCGACAAACGGTTGATAATCCGCCCAGGTCGATGGCGCCACATCATGCAACACCAGCAGCACAGCGGGTTGGTTCAGGAGATCAGCCATTAGCCACCCGAGGAATCGCCTGGCCGAGGACCGCGTGGTAGTGACTCAGCAGGCTATCGACGACCGTGTCCCAGGCGTAATGGTGTTCGACATGTTGGCGCGCCTGAGCGCCAAGTTTGCAAACGCCGCGACTGAACAATTCGCGCACGGCATTGGCCATCGCCTGCGGGTTATTCGGTGCGCAGAGCAGGCCGCAGGAATCGGCGACGATTTCTTCAAACGCCCCGGCCGCCACCGCCACGACCGGAATACCGCAAGCCATGGCCTCAAGGATCACCAGGCCGAAAGTTTCCTGATCACCAGCGTGCAGCAGCGCATCGGCACTGGCCATCAACCGTGCCACGGTCGCTGCGGTGCAGAATTCATTGATGACACTGACGTTATCCGGCACCACGGCGGGCATCGACGAGCCGACCAACAGCAAGTGATAGCGTGGGCCGAGGCGTTGCATGCATTTGAGCAGCACTGGCAGGTTTTTCTCCTTCGAACCGCGCCCGGCGAAGATCAGCAGACGCGTGTCTTCGTCGATCCCCAGCTCGGCGCGCAGGCCTGAATCACGGGCGGCAGGGTTGAAGGTTTGCAGATCGACACCCAGTGGTTGCACAAAGACGTTGCGCACACCGAGCCCGATGAGTTTGTCAGCCATGACCTGACTGGGCGCGAGAACCCGGTCAAAGTTGCCGTAGAGCTTGGTGACGTAAGCCTCGATGTTCGGCGTGACCCACTGGCCCATGCGGTTACTGACCAACAGCGGCAGGTCGGAATGATAAAAGCCGATCACCGGCACATCCAGCTGTCGCCGGGCATCCAGAGCAGCCCACGCTGTGAGGTACGGATCGCCGACTTCAATCAGGTCCGGCTGCAAATCCTGAAGGACATTTCGCCACGGGGCCAGGCGTACCGGAAAGCGATAACCCTTGCCGAAGGGCAGGGCGGGGGCGGGAACCGTGTACACACCATCGTGTTCGCCGAATTTTGCGCCGGGAATCAGCAAGCTGTGGCGAATCCCGGATTTGATGCCCAGCCGACGGTGCTTGGCATCCAGATAAGTACGCACGCCGCCGCTGGCCGGGGCGTAGAACATGGTGATGTCGGCAATGTGCACGGTGATCATCCCTCCGCTGTTGTTCTCCCTTGGTTGACCTTTATGAAGAATAGATGTTCGGTCGGGATTTATGCGCTGGAACGAAGAGCGCCCTCACCCTAACCCTCTCCCGGAGGGAGAGGGGACTGATCGGGGTGGTTGGGGTTGTTGCGTCAACCTGGAATTCCGAGTCGAACTCAGGATTTGAACGTCTTGAAAAGCGCCCTAACTCTCTCCCGGGGGAGAGGGGTGGGCTTGTTGTATCGATCTGAACTTTTGAGCCGAACTCAGATTTGAACAGCTTGAGGATCGGCTCCCTTTCCCCCTCGCCCCCCTGGGGGAGAGGGTTGGGGTGAGGGGGGTGAGCTCTTGATCTTAAATGCGGAAACTGCCCACCAATTGCGTCAACCGCGAAGCCTGCTGCTCCAGATCCGAACACGCACGCAGCGTTGCGTGCAGGTTCTCCACGCCTTCCTGGTTCAGCGTGTTGATCTCGGTGATGTCGACGTTGATCGACTCGACCACCGCCGTCTGCTCCTCGGTCGCGGTCGCCACCGACTGGTTCATTCCGTCGATCTCGCCGATCCGCTGAGTCACGCTGTTCAGACGCTCACCGGCCAGGTTGGCGATCTCGACGCTGTCCTGGCTGTGACGCTGGCTCTCACTCATGGTGCTCACCGATTCCCGCGCACCGACTTGCAGCTCTTCGATCATGGTCTGCACTTGCTGCGCCGATTCCTGCGTGCGGTGCGCCAGGTTACGCACTTCATCCGCGACCACGGCAAAACCACGACCGGCCTCACCGGCACGCGCCGCTTCAATGGCCGCGTTGAGCGCCAGCAGGTTGGTTTGCTGGGAAATGCTGGTGATCACTTCGAGAATCTGCCCGATGTTCACGGTTTTGCTGTTGAGCGACTCGATGTTGCTGCTCGACGCACTGAGCATGCTCGACAGTTGATTCATCGCCTTGATGCTGCGATCCACCACTTGCTGGCCGTCTTCGGCGAGGCCGCGGGCGTCGCTGGCCTGATTCGAGGCCTGGGCGGCATTGCGGGCGATCTCCTGTGCGGCGGCGCCCAGCTGATTGATCGCGGCGGCGACACTGCTGGTGCGCGAAGCCTGCTGATCGGAGTTGTACATCGACGAATTAGACGCAGCGACCACGCGCAGAGCGACTTCGTTGACTTGGCCGGTGGCCGATGACACTTCGCGGATCGAACCGTGGATCCGCTCGACGAAGCGGTTGAACGCCGTCCCCAGTACACCAAATTCATCGTTATTGACGATAGTCAGGCGCTTGGTCAGGTCACCTTCGCCATCGGCGATGTCTTCCATGGCACGGGTCATGACGTGCAAAGGCTGAATCAGGATGCGGATCAACATGCCGAGCAGGGCAAGGATGATGCCGACGGCGATGATGGTCGCAATCACGGCAGAGGTGCGGAATTCGCTGAGCATCGCGAAGGCCTGGTCCTTGTCCACCGACAGGCCGATGTACCAGTTCACCGACGGCAAGCCTTTGATCGGCGCGAAGGTGACGATGCGGGTTTTGCCATCGACGGTGACTTCACTGAAATCGCTGCTGATGCGCGGGGTGTCCTGTGGATACGCTTCCTTGAGTGATTTCATCACCAAGGCTTTGTCCGGGTGCACCAAAATCTTGCCGTCGGCGCTGACCAGGAACACATAACCCATGCCGTCGAAATCCCGGGCGGCTAGGGTGTCGACCAGTGATTGCAGGCTCAGGTCGCCGCCGACCACACCGACGCTCTGGCCGGATTTTTTCGAGGCGGTGGCGACGGAGATGATCAACTGACCGGTGGCCGCATCGATGTACGGTTCGGTCAAGGTCGAGGTGCTGCTGCTCTCGGCACCTTTATACCAAGGGCGAACCCGCGGATCGAAACCGTCGGGCATCTTCACGTCCGGGCGGATGGTGAAGTGGCCAGTGGCATCGCCCAGATAGGTGGCCATAAACGTCGACGTCAGGGTTTTCTGGTCCAGCAGACTGGCGACGTTGGCGGGTTCGGGGTTGATGGCGATGTTCTGGGCGGCGTTCTCGACCAGCATAATGCGGCCGCTGAGCCAGGTCTGGATACTGCCGGCAGTGACTTCGCCCATCTCGTTTAGATAGTTGTCCAGGTCTTCACGAATCGCGTTGCGCTGTAGCCAGTCGTTGTAAAGCGTAAACGAGGCAAAAGCGGCGACGACGATGAGGGCGGCGGCAAGCAAAATTTTATGGCTGAAGCGCAGGTTTTTGTTCATGGCTTGGGGTTCCGCTAAGGTCTTAATGTCCTGGGCGTGCTTTTATAAAGACGCGCAATATGGGCAAAGGTGAATAAAAGCTGATATTTCCGTCTCTCCTTAGGGAAATGTCCTACCGACTTTTCAGTCAGGTCTACGCCTTTATCTATCGGCCATCGCGCATTAAAGATTAACCATTGGGTGACAAAATGCCTGACTCATCGCAACTCGTAATCGGCGCCGATCTCGCGGGGCAACCGATCGCACAGGCCCTGCGCCTGGCAAACCGTCACGGTCTCATCGCCGGCGCCACCGGTACCGGTAAAACCGTGACCTTGCAGCGCCTGGCCGAAGCCTTCAGCGACGCCGGCGTCGCTGTATTTGCTGCCGACATCAAGGGCGACCTGTGCGGCCTCGGTGCTGCCGGCAACCCTCAGGGCAAGGTCGCCGAACGCATCGCCGGCATGCCTTGGCTCAATCATCAGCCGCAGGCTTATCCGGTGACGTTGTGGGATATTCACGGCGAGTCCGGTCATCCATTGCGCACCACGTTGAGCGAAATGGGCCCGCTGTTGATCGGCAGTCTGTTGGAGCTCACCGACAGTCAGCAGTCGGCGTTGTATGCCGCATTCAAGGTCGCGGATCGCGAAGGGCTGTTGCTGCTGGATCTGAAGGATTTGAAAGCGCTGCTCAACCACCTCAAGGACAACCCGCAGTTGCTGGGCGAAGACGCGGCGCTGATGACCACCGGTTCCAGCCAGGCGCTGTTGCGCCGCCTGGCAACTCTGGAACAGCAGGGCGCCGAAGCCCTGTTCGGCGAGCCGGCGCTGCAGCTCGAAGACATCCTGCAACCGGCCGCCGATGGCCGTGGGCGCATTCATCTGCTGGATGCAAGTCGTCTGGTGCACGAGGCACCGAAGGTGTACGCCACGTTCCTGTTGTGGCTGCTGGCCGAATTATTCGAGCAGTTGCCGGAGCGCGGCGATGCCGACAAACCGCTGCTGGCACTGTTTTTCGATGAGGCGCATTTGCTGTTCGGCGACACTCCCAAGGCGTTGCAGGAACGGCTGGAGCAAGTGGTACGGTTGATTCGTTCCAAGGGCGTGGGTGTGTATTTCGTCACCCAATCGCCAGCCGACTTGCCGGACGACGTGCTGGCGCAGTTGGGCCTGCGCGTTCAGCACGGCTTGCGCGCATTCACCGCCAAGGAGCAGAAATCCCTGCGCGCGGTGGCGGACGGCTTCCGGCCCAATCCGGCATTCGACAGTCTGTCGGTGTTGACTGAGTTGGGGATCGGCGAGGCGCTGGTCGGCACACTGACGGAAAAAGGCACGCCGGAAATGGTTCAGCGCGTGCTGGTGGCGCCACCGCAGTCGCGGATCGGGCCGCTGACGGAAACCGAGCGCACGGTGCTGATTGCCGGGTCACCGTTCAAAGGGCGCTACGACAAACCGATCGATCGCGAGTCAGCGTATGAAATCCTGATGGGGCGTAAAGGCCTGGCGCCGGAGGCAGAGGCACCCGTGGGCAAACCTGCGGCCGAGGAACCGAGCCTGGCTGATCGTGCCGGAGAATTTCTCGGCACGGCGGCGGGCCAGGCCTTGAAGTCTGCCATGCGCCAGGCCGCCAACAACCTGGGCAAACAACTGGTGCGCGGCCTGATGGGCTCCCTGCTCGGCGGCAGCAAGCGCCGCTGATTCAATGGTGTGGCTGCAGATCTAACTGTGGGAGCGAACTTGCTCGCGAAGGGGCCGTGTCAGACGCCATGTAGGTTGAATGACACTCCGCTTTCGCGAGCAAGCTCGCTCCCACAGGGTTGGGCTTTCAGGTTTTGTCCTTTGCGTGTGCCGCCAACCGCTCCAGTGCCGCGCGCAAGCCCGGGTCACTGATCCCGTCGGCCGTGGCCTGAATGGTCGCCGCCGCGTTCGTCGACAGATCCATCGTGTGCCCGGTCGCCCCGCGCTGAACCGTCGGCGGCTGCACCTTGAACAGAATCCGCGTCAGGCTGGCGAACTCATCGAACATCTGCAATTGCCGTTGCAGGCGTTTTTGTTGATAGCGCAAGCGCGTGGCCCAGTGGCCATCGGTCACGATCAAGAGCAGATTGCCTTCACGCCACGAGGCTACATGGCAATGTTCGCGGGCAGCGGGTTGCAGTTGGCTTTCGAGCAGGCGTTGCAGATGACCCAGTCGATGGGCATGGCCGAGGATGGCTTTGAGCGGCTTGGCTTCGCGTAGCAAAACGGCGGGTGCTTTGGCCGTAAGAGGGCGAAATGCCATGATCGAACACCTGAAGTAACAGAAGCGCCATGGTAGCAGAAAGCAACGAAATCACTCGCCCATTGCTTTTGCCCCTGCTTTACCCATTAAATCAACGACTAACTTCTTTCCCGTGTGGGTTGAAGTTGAGCAAAACGCCCCTATTTTAAGTGAGCCCCGTCAAAGCGCAGTGCCAGCATCGTGGAATATCGCCACTTTCCTCACCACCGTTTCCGGGTAGAATGCTCGTTCGCATGCGGCCATGAGGGCTGCTCGGGCGACTCACGGGGCCGCCCTCCATCCCTTTAGTGTGGAAGATCCTGCCGATATGTTTGCGCCTTTGTTAAAGAAACTTTTTGGAAGCAAGAACGAGCGTGAAGTCAAACGCATGCTCAAGACGGTACAGAACGTCAATGCCTTCGAAGAGCAAATGGTAGCCCTTTCGGACGATCAATTGCGCGCCAAGACTGAAGAGTTCAAGGCCCGCATCGCCAAAGGGGAAACCCTCGACAAGCTGTTGCCAGAAGCCTTTGCGGTTGCCCGCGAAGCCGGCAAGCGTGTCATGGGTATGCGCCACTTCGACGTGCAACTCGTCGGTGGCATGACCTTGCATGAAGGCAAGATTGCCGAAATGCGTACCGGTGAGGGTAAAACCCTCGTGGCGACCCTGGGTGTTTACCTCAACGCACTGTCCGGCAAGGGCGTGCACGTTGTGACGGTGAACGACTACCTGGCGCGTCGTGACGCCAACTGGATGCGCCCGCTGTACGAATTCCTCGGCCTGACTGTCGGCGTCGTGACGCCGTTCCAGCCGCCGGAAGAGAAGCGCCAGGCTTACGCGGCGGACATCACGTACGGCACCAACAACGAGTTCGGTTTCGACTACCTGCGCGACAACATGGCGTTCAGCATGGAAGAAAAATTCCAGCGCGAACTCAATTTTGCCGTGATCGACGAAGTCGACTCCATCCTCATCGACGAAGCACGTACCCCGCTGATCATTTCCGGTCAGGCCGAGGACAGCTCCAAGCTGTACACCGAGATCAACAAACTGATCCCGCAGCTGGAACTGCACGTTGAAGAAGTCGAAGGGGAAGTCACCAAGGCTGGCCACTACACCGTTGACGAGAAGACCCGTCAGGTCGAACTCAACGAAGCCGGTCACCAGTTCATCGAAGACATGCTCACCCGCGTCGGCCTGCTGGCTGAAGGCGAGAGCCTGTACTCGGCACATAACCTGGGCCTGTTGACCCACGTTTATGCCGGTCTGCGCGCGCACAAACTGTTCAATCGCAACATTGAATACATCGTGCAGGACGGTCAGGTCGTACTGGTCGACGAACACACCGGTCGTACCATGCCGGGCCGTCGTTTGTCCGAAGGTCTGCACCAGGCCATCGAAGCCAAAGAAGGCTTGAACATTCAGGCCGAGAGCCAGACCCTGGCATCGACCACGTTCCAGAACTACTTCCGTCTTTACACCAAGCTGTCCGGCATGACCGGTACCGCTGACACCGAAGCGTTCGAATTCCACCAGATCTATGGTCTGGAGGTGATGGTCATTCCGCCGAACAAGCCGTTGGCGCGTAAGGACTTCAACGACCTGGTGTTCTTGACTGCCGAAGAGAAGTACGCGGCAATCGTGACTGACATCAAGGAAAGCATGGCGGCCGGTCGTCCGGTGCTGGTGGGTACTGCCACCATCGAAACTTCGGAGCACATGTCCGCATTGCTCGTGAAGGAAGGCATCGAACACAAGGTTCTGAACGCCAAGTTCCACGAAAAAGAAGCCGAGATCATCGCGCAGGCCGGTCGTCCGGGCGCACTGACCATTGCGACCAACATGGCCGGTCGTGGTACCGACATCCTGTTGGGCGGCAACTGGGAAGTTGAAGTGGCGTCGCTGGAAGACCCGACGCCTGAGCAGATCGCCCAGATCAAGGCCGACTGGCAGAAGCGTCACCAACAAGTGCTGGAATCCGGCGGCTTGCAGGTGATCGCGTCCGAGCGTCACGAATCGCGTCGTATCGACAACCAGCTGCGTGGCCGTGCCGGTCGCCAGGGTGATGCCGGTTCCAGCCGCTTCTACCTGTCGCTGGAAGATAGCCTGATGCGCATCTTCGCCTCTGACCGGGTGAAGAACTTCATGAAAGCCCTGGGCATGCAGCCGGGCGAAGCGATCGAGCACCGCATGGTGACCAACGCGATCGAGAAGGCGCAGCGCAAGGTTGAAGGCCGTAACTTCGACATTCGCAAGCAACTGCTCGAGTTCGATGACGTCAACAACGAACAGCGTAAAGTGATCTATCACATGCGTAACACGTTGCTGGCCGCTGACAACATTGGCGAGACCATCGCTGACTTCCGTCAGGACGTACTCAACGCCACCGTCAGCGCGCACATTCCGCCGCAATCGCTGCCAGAGCAGTGGGACGTCGCCGGTCTGGAAGCTTCGCTGCAGAGCGACTTCGGTGTGGCGCTGCCGATCCAGCAGTGGCTCGACGAAGACGATCACCTGTACGAAGAAACCCTGCGCGAGAAGCTCATGACCGAGCTGATGGCCGCGTACAACGAGAAAGAAGATCAGGCCGGTGCCGAGGCACTGCGCTCCTTCGAGAAGCAAATCGTTCTGCGTGTGCTGGATGATCTGTGGAAAGACCACCTGTCGACCATGGATCACCTGCGTCACGGCATCCACCTGCGTGGCTATGCCCAGAAAAACCCGAAGCAGGAATACAAGCGCGAGTCGTTCACGCTGTTCTCCGAGCTGCTCGATTCGATCAAGCGCGACTCGATCCGTGTGCTGTCGCACGTTCAGGTCCGCCGCGAAGATCCGGAAGCCGAAGAGCAACGTCTGCGTCAGGAAGCCGAAGCACTGGCCGCCCGCATGCAGTTCGAACACGCCGAAGCGCCAGGTCTGGAGCAACCGGAATTGCTCGGTGAAGAGGTCGATGTGGCCCTCGCTACCGCCCCGGTTCGCAACGAGCAGAAGCTGGGCCGCAACGAACTGTGCTACTGCGGTTCGGGCAAGAAATTCAAGCATTGCCACGGGCAGATCCAGTAAAACCCGTTTCAACCGCTGAAATACCCCGCGCCGCGACCGGCTCCTGCCGTCGCGGCGTTTTGCCATTTAAACCACTGCCTGCAAATGGGCGGTGCAGACATCATTGAGTAAGGAGCGCATTCATGGCTGTTGGTCTTGGTCCTTTGCCAACGTTGCACCCGGTTGCCGGTTTTGAACTCGGTATTGCTTCGGCCGGCATCAAGCGCCCCGGGCGCAAAGATGTCGTGGTGATGCGCTGCGCCGAAGGTTCGACGGTGGCGGGCGTGTTCACGTTGAACGCCTTTTGTGCAGCGCCGGTGATCCTGGCGAAGAAGCGCGTACAGAACGATGTGCGCTACTTGCTGACCAACACCGGTAACGCCAACGCCGGTACCGGTGAGCCGGGTCTGGCCGCCGCCGAGCGCACCTGCGCGAAGCTCGCTGAGCTGACCGGCGTCGATGCAAACCAGATTCTGCCTTACTCCACCGGTGTCATCGGCGAGCCACTGCCGGTCGAGAAGATCGAAGGTGCACTGCAAGCCGCACTGGACGATCTGTCGGAAAACAACTGGGAAGCGGCCGCCACCGGGATCATGACCACTGATACGTTGCCCAAGGGCGCCAGCCGCCAGTTCCAGCATGACGGCGTGACCATCACCGTCACCGGCATCAGCAAAGGCGCGGGCATGATCCGCCCGAACATGGCGACCATGCTGGGCTACATCGCTACCGACGCCAAAGTCTCCCGTGACGTTTTGCAAAACCTGATGCTCGACGGCGCCAACAAGTCGTTCAACCGCATCACCATCGACGGCGACACTTCGACCAACGACTGCTGCATGCTGATCGCCACCGGTAAAGCTGCGCTGCCGGAAATCACCCGTGCCGAAGGTGAACTGTTCGCCAAGTTGAAGCAGGCTGTGTTCGACGTGTGCATGGATGTGGCCCAGGCCATCGTGCGTGACGGCGAAGGCGCGACCAAGTTCGTGACCGTTGAAGTGAACGGCGGCGGCAATCATCAGGAATGCCTGGACGTTGGCTACACTGTGGCGCATTCGCCCCTGATCAAGACCGCGCTGTTCGCCTCCGACCCGAACTGGGGCCGTATTCTGGCGGCTGTCGGTCGTGCCGGCGTGCCGGATCTGGACGTGAGCAAGATCGACGTGTTCCTCGGTGACGTGTGCATCGCCAGCCATGGCGCCCGCGCCGCGACCTACACTGAAGCGCAGGGTTCGGCGGTGATGCAGCAGGAAGAGATCACCATCCGCATCGAACTGGGTCGCGGCGATTGCAGCGAAACCATCTGGACCACCGACCTGTCGCACGAATATGTGAAGATCAACGCCGAGTACCGGACCTGATCTGAGACCGGGTCACCTGCATCGCCAGCAGGCTGGCTCCCACAGGGTTCACTGGTGTACACAACATTAGTGAGTATCCGGGATCACTGTGGGAGCGGGCTTGCCCGCGAAGGCGGCGGTCCAGGCACTACAAGTCCCAGAGCTTTTCCACTGACGAAAAGGCGCCACACCATGCCCCTGCACCTGATCATCGGCGACAAACTGCTTTCCTCCTGGTCGTTACGCGCCGCGTTGGCGCTTGAGCTGACCGGCGCCCCCTACACCGAAGAGTTGATCAAACTCGGCAAGCCGGACACCCGTGCGCTTTTGCTCAAGCATTCGCCGACCGCCAAGGTACCGCTGCTGAAAACCGCCCGCGGCACCGTTGCCGATTCGCTGGCGATTGCCGAATACCTGGCCGAGCAGTTTCCTTCCGAGCAACTCTGGCCAACCGATATCGCCGCCCGCGCCCAAGCGCGATCAGCCTGTGCGCAGATGCACAGCGGCTTTTTCGCCATGCGCAACCACATGCCGTTCAACCTGAGCCACGACGCGCCGCTGAATCCGGTGCCGCCCGAGGTCAAGGTCGATATCGAGCGCATGCTCGCGCTGTGGGCAGAATGCCGTGCCGTCGCCACCGAGTCCGGGCCTTACCTGTTTGGCCGTGTGAGCCTGGCCGATGCGTTTTTTGCGCCGATCGCCGTGCGCCTGCGCACCTATCAGGTGAAACTGCCGGACGCCGACGAAGCCTATGTTGAAACCGTCTACCAATGGCCCGCCTTCAAGGCGTGGCAAAAGGCAGGACTGGAGGAATTGAACCCGTGAAACGCGTACACGTCGCCGCCGCCGTCATTCGTGACAGCAGTGGCAAAATCCTTATCGCCCGCCGTGCCGACACCCAGCATCAGGGTGGTTTGTGGGAGTTTCCCGGCGGCAAGGTCGAGGCCGACGAATCGGTCGAAACCGCGCTGGGCCGAGAGCTGCAAGAAGAATTGGGCATCACCGTGGATGCCGCTCGGCCGTTGATCAAGGTGCGTCACGATTACCCGGACAAGCAGGTGTTGCTGGATGTCTGGGAAGTGTCGGGTTTCAGCGGCGAGCCGCACGGCGCCGAAGGCCAGCCATTGGCCTGGGTGACGGCGAAGGAGTTGGCGAACTACGAGTTTCCTGCCGCCAACCAGCCGATCGTCGCAGCCGCACGTTTGCCGGCCGAGTACCTGATCACACCGGAAGATCTGGAAACCCCGGCCTTGCTGCGCGGGATTCAGAAGGCGATTGCCGGTGGGATCAAATTGATCCAGCTGCGCGCGCCCAATGGCTATGACCCGAAGTACCGCGATCTGGCGGTGGACGCCGCAGGGCTGTGTGCGGGCAAGGCGCAGTTGATGATCAAGGGGCCATTCGAATGGCTCGGCGATTTTCCGTCTGCCGGGTGGCACATCACGTCCGCGCAGTTGCGTAAATATGCAGCGGCGGGGCGTCCGTTGCCGGCGCAGCGCTGGCTCGCGGCGTCTTGCCATAACGCCGAAGAACTGGCGCTGGCCGAGCAGATGGGTGTGGATTTCGTGACCTTGTCGCCGGTCCAGCCGACCTTGACCCATCCTGATGCACAGCCACTGGGCTGGGAGCAGGCTTCGACGTTGATCGAGGGCTTCAGCAAACCCGTGTTTTTGTTGGGGGGAGTTGGCCCGGCGGAGCGCGAAAAGGCCTGGGGTGTCGGCGCGCAGGGTGTGGCAGGGATTCGGGCGTTCTGGCCTGAAGCCTGATTATGCGGTGATGCTGCCGGCCCTTTCGCGAGCAAGCGCGCTCCCACATTTGACTGCATTCTCACTGGATGAACGCAATCAACTGTGGGAGCGAGCTTGCTCGCGAAGGCGTCCTGCCTGGCGCTAATAATCCTGAGGCTTCGCCGCCGGCTGCCACAAAATCTCCGCAACCCCCTGACGCCGCGCAATCACCCGTGCCGCGACAAACAACAAATCCGACAACCGATTGATATACGCCAGGCCAACCCCGGCCAAGGGTTCTTCAGCATTCAAATGCTGACACCGCCGCTCGGCACTCCTTGCCAGACTCCGGCACACATGTGCCTGAGCAATCAGCATCGAACCGCCCGGCAAGATGAAATTCTCCAGCGGCCCCAACTCTTCATTCCAGACATCAATCGCAGCTTCCAGCCGCTCGATTTCCGCCGCGTTCAGTGCCTGATATTCCGGCATCGCCAGCTCGCCCCCGAGGTCGAACAGCCGATGCTGACAAGGTGCCAACACCTCGATCAGCTCGTTCAAGCCTGGATACGTCTCACGCTCGGCCATCAAACCGGCCAGTAACACGCCGACCTGACTGTTCAGCGTATCGACCTCGCCAATGGCCTCAATGCGTGGATGATCCTTGGGTACGCGGCGGCCATCGCCCAGGCCGGTTTCACCTTTGTCGCCGGTGCGGGTGTAGATTTTCGACAGGCGAAAGCCCATGGGTTACCTCGTCAATTGATGGGTTGAGCAGCGACAGGCTGCGGTTGGGCCAGCGGCAGACGCAAAGTGAAACACGTTCCTTGCCCCGGCGCCGACTGCACTTCCATCTGCCCTTTGTGGTTATTGGTGATGATGAAATACGACACCGACAAGCCGAGCCCTGTGCCCTGGCCGATTTCCTTGGTGGTGAAAAACGGTTCGAAGGTGCGCTTGCGCACGTTCTCGCTCATGCCGATGCCGTTGTCCTCGACCTGAATCTCGGCCCACGGCGGATTGAGCCGGGTGCGCAGGATGATCCGGCCTGGCTCGCTGTCCTCTTCGCGCTGATGAATGGCCTGCGCGGCGTTTTTCAACAGGTTGAGCAGCACTTGCTCCAGCTCGTTGGCGGTGCCCGGCACCGGGCCGAGCGCCGGATCGAACTGGCGGATGATCGCCTGACCCTTGAAGTCAAAACCGATGGCCAGGTCGAAGTCGTTGCCGGCGATTTCCACCGCTTGATCAATCAGGGCCGGCAGATCGCACGGCGCCATCTGACGAGTGCTGCGGCGACTGAAGCTGAGCATGTGGGTGACGATTTTCGCTGCGCGCGCGCCCGCCTGTTGAATACCGTCGAGCAGTTTCGGGACTTCCCGGCCTTGCAGGTAGCGGTTGACCGTGTCCAGCTCAATGCCCAGTTGCTCGGCGGTTTCGAGATTCTTTGGCAGGTCTGCAGACAGGCGCCGACGGATGTTCTGCACGTTGTGCAGGATTGCACCGAGCGGGTTGTTGATTTCATGGGCCATGCCCGCTGCGAGGCCGCCGACCGAGAGCATTTTTTCTGATTGCACCATCATTTCTTCCAGCGACAGGCGCTGGGTGATGTCGTCGATTCGGATCACCACGCCACGCCCGGTACCGCCCATCAGCGGGTAGAAGGTCAGCGCGTAATGTTTGGGCTCTTCGTCCTTGAACCATGTCACCCGTTCGATCTTCGCCACGGTGTGCTGCTCGACCGTCTGCTTGAGCTGCGGCAAAAACGGTTTCAGCGGTTCGAACGCGAGGAAGATCGGCTGGTTCAGCGCTTCGTCCAGGCGTGTGCCGGAGAGGGCGCTGGCTTCCTGATTCCATTGGGTGACGTAGAGCTGCTCATCGAGCGCGATCAGCGCCGAAGGCATTGAGTCGATGATGCTGTTGAGGTAATTCTGGAAACCGGTGAGTTTCTTTTCGATCTTGCTGCGCACCTGAACTTCCAGCTCAAGCTTGCGGTTGGTGTGGCGGGTTTCCTCAGCCAGCCCCTGCGCCTGATCGTAAGCGGCTTGCGAGTCATCGCGGGCGCGTTTGAGCTGCTGTTCACGGGCTTCGATACGCGACAGCATGGTATTGAACGCCTCGGCGAGACTGCCGATTTCGTCATGGTTGCCGCGTGAGGCACGCAACGCGTAGTTCTCTTCGCGGGTGACCTGACGCGACAGCTCTTCCAACTGATGGATAGGGCGGGTGATCAGCCGTTTGATCTGCCGGGCAATCACCAGCCACAACAGCACGCTGAAAATCAGGATGCCGAGGCTGGCCGTGAGCGTGCCGGTGTAGAACGCCATCGGCAGTTCGCTGCTGGCGACCAGTAGCAGATGACCCGGCTCGGTGCCGGGGCGGGGCAGGGTGATCACCTGATTGGTGCGAAATTCGGTGAGTTGCCAGGCTTCGATGTGCCGGTAACGTTCCGGCAGGTGGAGTTTGTCGCCGTGTTGCAATTGCGCCAGCCGTTCGCCTTTGCCGTCATACAGGGCGGCGGCGCGCAGTGGTGAATAACTGTCGAGTTCCTTGAGCAGGCGTTCGGCGCTTTGCGGTGATTGCAGGGCTTCACTCACAAGGCTCGGGTTGGCGATCAGGCGGCCGATGGTCTGCAAGGCCTGCGGGGCCATGCTCTCTTGGGAAATGTAGTAGGCGGCGCTGATAAAAGTCAGGTTGGCAACCAGCAACACAGTGGTCAACAGCACCAGCAGGGCGGCCAGGAGTTTCTGGCCGACCGGCAGGTTTTCGAGGCGCTGGCGCAATGGCATCGGGTTTTTCGCAGCAAAGGAACAAGTCGCCAGCGTAGCCGCTGCTCAGTCGCTGGGCAATCCGAGGCTGCGCAGATGAGTGATCAGGCGTTGCTGCAATTGATTGAGGTGCGGCAGGTTCAGTTGGTGGCGTGCGGCGACTTTGCAGGCGTGGCCCAATAGATAGCTGATCTCCGTGCGGCGCTGATTGGCGACATCTTGATACATCGATGAGTAATTGGCCGCGGTGGCCTGGATCACCCGTTCGACTTCCTGTTGCAGATTGTCCGCCGCCGCAGGTTGGCCACAGCGCTGCAGCAGCTCGGCAAGCTCAGCGCAGAGCGTGGCGACTTCGCAATGATGCGCCTGTAAGCCACCGTTGCGGCAGTTGTGCAGCACCGTCAGCGGATTGATCGCGCAGTTGAGCGCCAGTTTGCGCCACAGCCGTGTGAGGATGTCGGTGCTCCATTCGTGGGGGATTTTCGCCGCCTCAAGATCATCCAGCCAGATCGGTGCCACCGGATGAGCGGCATCACCGAGCCAGGTAAAACCGTGACCGGCGAACACCACACGCCAGTCGCCATCGCGGAATGCCCCTTCGGTACTCGAAGCGCTGATGCAGCGCGCATGCGGTACTCGCGCGGCGACAGCGTCCTGACTGCCGAGGCCGTTTTGCAGCAGAATAATTTCCGCATCGGGCGTCAAGCGCGGGGTGAGCCGGGCCACCGCGTTTTCGGCGTCGTAGGCCTTGCAGGCCACCAGCAGGCGACGGATCGGTTCGGGATTGTCCGGGGTCTCGCCGGGAACTGCATAGGTGATGGCTTGTCCGTTTTCTACGAGGGTCAACCCGTCGGCTGCGTTATAGCTGTGCAAACGCGTCACGTCGCGCACGATCAGCCTCACCGGCAGGCCGGCCCGAGCCAGCCGCGTAGCCCAGAGTGTGCCGAGACTGCCGGCGCCGAGAATGTGCCAAGGGGTAGACATCAGTTTTTTGCTCGATTGGGGACAGGCATGCGCGGCTCGCGTGTCGACAGGAAAAGACCCGTTATAATGAGCCCGATTTTAACCGCAAGCCAAGCGCGCTCCATCCACATCGGGCGCGCCTTTTTATTGGAGAAATTACATGCCGTCGTTCGACGTGGTATCCGAACTGGACAAACACGAACTCACCAACGCGGTCGAGAACGCCGTGAAGGAACTCGATCGTCGTTATGACCTGAAAGGTAAAGGCAGTTTCGAGTTCAAGGAAAAGGACCTGACTGTCAGTCTGACCGCTGAAGCCGGATTCCAGCTGGAAGCGATGATCGAAATCCTCAAGCTGGCCCTGGTCAAGCGCAAGATCGACGTGCAGTGCCTTGAAGTCAAGGATGAGTACGCCTCGGGCAAGCTGATGAAGCAGGACGCTGTACTCAAGGAAGGCATCGACAAGGAACTGGCGAAGAAAATCGTCGGGCACATCAAGGACGCCAAACTCAAGGTGCAGGCTGCCATTCAGGGCGAGCAGGTGCGTGTGACCGGCAAGAAGCGCGACGACCTGCAAGAAGCCATCGCGGCCTTGCGTGCCAAGGAATTCGGCATGCCGCTGCAGTTCAACAACTTCCGCGACTAAGCGTTATCCGTGGAAACTGTGGGAGCCAGCCTGCTCGCGAAAGCGCTGTGTCATTCAGCAATAAGTTGACTGACACAGCGCTTTCGCGAGCAGGCTCGCTCCCACATTTATTTGTGCACATCCCGGGTAGCCGGAAATCAGGAGATAGAACATGGATTTGAATGCTGAAGTAGACCACCTGGTCAAGGCATCCCAGGCGTGGATCCCGATGATCATGGAATACGGCAGCCGCGTGCTGCTGGCAGTGATTACCCTGGCGATCGGCTGGTGGCTGATCAACAAGGTCACGCAAAAACTCGGTGGTTTGCTGGCCCTGCGTAACGCTGACCTGGCGCTGCAAGGCTTTATCAGCAGCCTGGCCAACATCATTCTCAAGGTGCTGCTGGTCGTCAGCGTGGCCTCGATGATCGGTGTCGAAACCACCTCGTTCGTTGCAGCGATCGGTGCTGCGGGTCTGGCCATCGGTCTGGCGTTGCAGGGCAGCCTGGCAAACTTCGCCGGCGGCGTACTGATTCTGCTCTTCCGTCCGTTCCGCATCGGTGACTGGATCGAAGCGCAAGGCGTGGCGGGTACCGTCGACAGCATCCAGATTTTCCATACCGTCCTGCGCACCGGCGACAACAAGACCGTCATCGTGCCAAACGGCAACCTGTCGAACGGCATCATCACCAATACCAACCGTCAGCCAACCCGCAAGGTTGTGTTCGATGTGGGCGTGGATTACGAAGCCGATCTGCAAAAGGCCCGTCAGGTGCTGCTGGATCTGGCCAAGGATGAGCGTGTTCTGCAAGATCCTGAGCCGCAGGCCGTGATTTCGACACTGGGCGACAGTTCGATCACGGTTTCCCTGCGTGTGTGGGTTAAAACCGCAGACTATTGGGATGTGATGTTCATGTTTAACGAACAGTCCCGCGATCGTTTAAAAGCTGCAGGCATTGATATTCCGTTTCCGCAGCGCGTTATTCGTGTGGTCCAGGAAGGCGCACCGCAGTAAGCGATCGATTATTGGCCCTGAGGGTCAAGTAAGGCAATTAAACCCAAGAGCTGCAAAGTCTCTTGGGTTTTTTATTGTTCGCAGTAAGCCCGCATCGGTCTACATAATTAGCTTGCTATTCAAATATGCTTAGGCGGCTATTGAATAAGCAAAAAAAACCGCCCACCTGTCAGGGTGAGCGGTTCTAATTAGAGCAGAGCTCTACAGTACTGCTGAACTACATCCGGATTACAAGATGCTCAGCGGATACTCAACGATCAGACGCAGATCGTTGTTGTCACCGCCGTTATAAGCGGTGTTGGAGCGGTACCAGGCGCTACGCAGGCGGAAGGACAGGTCTTTTGCCGGGCCATTCTGCATGACGTACTTGGTTTCGAAGTCCAGCTCGTGTTCCTTGCCTTCTTCAGCACCGGTAGAGATGTTGTCACCTTTGATGTAACGGGTCATGAAGCTCAGGCCCGGTACGCCGTAGGTTTTCATGTTCAGGTCGTAGCGACCCTGCCACGAACGCTCGTCTGCACCGTTGAAGTCGGAGTACTGCACGGAGTTGGCGAGGAAAATGGTGCCGCCGCCGTCTACGCCGTATACGTAACCGGTATCACCGGTCGAACGCTGGTGAGCGAGGGTGAATTTGTGGGCGCCGATGCTGTAAGCGGCAGCCAGGGACCAGATGCGGTTGTCGATATCACCCGACAGTTCCTGGCCTTGGCTCTTGCTCTTGTACCCGTTGAAGTCGAAGTTCAACGACTGTTCATCGTTGATCGGCAGGGTGTAGTTGGCGTTGAGGTACTGCTTCTTGAAGTGGTCATCCACGTCGGAAGCCGCAACACCGGCGACGAAGTTGTCGGTGAACTGATAGGTGGCACCACCGATATTGGCGGACGGCAGGCCGCCGTCAACGATGGTGTCATGGCCCATGCCGGTCTGGGAGCTCATCGCGGTGAAACGACCAGCGCTCAGCTCAAGGCCAGGGATTTCCTTGGATACGAGCAAGGTGCCGGTGGTGGCTTCAGGCAGCAAACGGCTGTCGTCGGTGGAGAAAACCGGGCTGGCGACGAATTGGTCGCCATACTTCAAGACAGTGTTGGACAGGCGGAATTTAACTGCGCCACCGGCTTTGGACTGAGTGTCCTCAGGTGTGCCATCGCTATCGGCAGCGAACAGGCCGTTGCCAGTGCGACCGCGGCCGCTGTCGAGCTTGATCGAGCCCAGACCGAAAGCGTCAACACCAACACCGATGGTGCCTTGAGTGAAGCCGGATTCGAAGATGGCGTGCATGCCAATACCGGTTTCTTCGCGGTAACCTTGGCGCTCACCCGATGGGCTGGTTTTCAAGTTTTCATTCTTGAAATCACGGTTCATATACAGCATGCGGGTCTTTACATTGAAGGTACTGTCTTCAACGAAGCCTTTGGATTCATCCTGGGCGGACGCCATTGCGAACTGCGAGGTGCCTGCTGAAACAGCCAGTGCGATCATGCTCCACTTCATCACGCGCATCGTGATTTGCTCCTTTGGTTTTTAGAAGAGTACTGCCGTCCCACCTGTTTTATTATCTGGGCGGCTCTTTCTTTTTGTGTCGGCGCAAACTTATATCACGCCGCCATTGTTGGCGATACTTGCAAATCTAACCTTTCAGCTTCTTTACGACGCTGTCGCAGATGGCTTGGTAGATGTCGCAAATTCACAGTACCGATGCAATCGGACCGACAACTTTCTCGCTGTTTTTGTAGCCTTTTGCATCGTTAAAAAAGAGTCCCTGGCAAAACACTTGAATCTCCATCGGGCAGCCCTGCCACTTTTTTTGTCGGGCTTAAGGCTCCCACATCCCGTGGTGCGCTTATAGTCCATGTGAGTACGAATGCAACAAGCGTGCACAAACTGCAATTTCGCTGCGGTTATTTTTCAATACGCTTGTCTTTACCTGTAAAAGCCTCATAAATACTGGGCACCAAGCCGCTTTTTGTAAGGGCTTGACGCGATTGTTCGTATGGTGTTGCCACGCAGCAATCGGCGCCTGACATCAAAAAACGTTACCGGTTCACCCTGCCAGTGAGTATTCGGCGGATGCCCGACGCACTGAGCGTAGACCCACTGTGCGGTTTTGGTGCAAAAAATTTACACGCTGTACCGGATTCATACAGTTCAGGCTGCGGATGATCGTGAGCACCTCAAGGGATTCCGGCCATTTGAGTGTGATGATCATCGGTTCAGGTTCCGTGCTGGTGCGGGGTGTCTCAAAATGTCACATGTCGGGGCGCCCGGAGGATGGCAGCTCACAGTCGTCGTGAAGGCGGGCGCATTCGCAGGTATGCTGCGGTTCTGTCGCTTGGTGCGCTGCCTGTCGGGTGGGCTGCCAAGCGAAATTACGTAGATCAGCCGGGAGTGCGCGCAGTGTTTGCTTTAGATTCACGACTACAACAGGACACGCTGACCATCGGCGACTTTCCGCTTTGCCGACTGTTGCTGTCCAACGACGCCAACTACCCGTGGTTCATCCTGGTGCCACGCCGCAACGGTATCAGCGAATTGTTTCAGTTGGATGTCGCCGATCAGCAACAGCTTTGGCTGGAAACCACCGCGCTGGCCGAGTTGCTCAAAGACTTGTTCGACGCCGACAAAATGAACGTCGCGACGCTGGGCAACGTGGTCAGTCAGATGCACATGCATGTGATCGTGCGCAAACGCGACGACGCGGCGTGGCCTGCGCCGGTCTGGGGCAAGCATCCGGCAAAGCCTTATGACAGCGAACAGGTGGCTGCCATTCGCGCGCAGTTGCGTGTGGTGCTGACCGAAGATTTCACCTTTTTGGAGGGCTGAGTCATGACCCTGGAAGAACGCGTTAACGATCTGGAAAGCCGTCTGGCGTTTCAGGACGACACTATCCAGACATTGAACGACATCCTGGTAGCGCAGCAGCGGGTGGTCGAGCGTCTGCAATTGCAAATGGCTGCGTTGCTCAAGCGTCAGGAAGAGATGGTCGGGCAGTTCGAATCCTTCGAGGAAGAAGCACCCCCGCCACACTATTAAGTGTTTTCAACAGGCGTAAAAAAACCGCGAACAGCACGCTGCTCGCGGTTTTTTTATGCCTTGGATCAGCGACGCGGCAGCGCGGCGATCACGTCCTCGGCTTGCAGTCCTTTGTCCCGGTTCATCACCGAGAACTCCACGCGCTGGCCTTCAACCAGAACGCGGTGGCCTTCGCCACGGATCGCGCGAAAGTGCACGAAAATGTCATCACCGGAATCCCGGGAGATAAAGCCGAAGCCTTTGGATGTGTTGAACCACTTGACGGTACCGGTATCGCGGTTGGTCATGTCGTAGGTGGTTGGCGTGGCGGCCGGTGAAGATCGATAAAAGCTGACGGCCAGGTGCAGGACCACGGCAACCAGGGCAATCACCAGGCTGAACAACACGGCTGGCTGGCCGGCGATGACAGGCATCGGCGCGATCAGGGTCAAGGTTTGGAGGACGACAGTCAGCACCAGAAGAGCACTGACCAGATTTTGCAGATGCTGGCGCGGGCCTTTGTTCCAGTAAGGGATCACTGGGGCAATGACCAGGTTCAGCAGGCCGAAAAAGGCCAGGTAAAGTGCATCGGGTTGTTGCAGGTAGGGAACGGCTTCGGATTTCAAGCTAGGTATGAACGACAGCAGCAGTGCCGCTGCGCCCATTAGCAGGTGGACGATTTTCAACATTTTGATTGGCTCACGTTATTAACGGCTCACAAGGAAGAGCTGGAGGCGCACGGTTCGCTTCGGGACAAAATAAGAGGCGGTGGACACGGACGCAGCATCAGCCTATGCGCAAATCCCCGGAAAATGGGGCATAGCGACACACTGCCTATTTAACAGCAAAGCCTGCAGCTACTCAAATCAGGCCGGCCAGCGGCAGCACAGTGGTCGATTTGTCGCAGTGCGAGTGTCGATTCGGGGCTGCGAGGGATCGACAGCCTTGCTAGAGTGGGGCGGTACCTTGGATGAATTCAAATCGCCGTTAGGGGGTAAACATGGCAATCGATATCGGTATCAGTGAAGAAGACCGCAAGTCCATCGTCGAGGGGCTGTCGCGTCTGCTGTCGGACACCTACGTGCTGTATCTGAAAACCCATAACTTCCACTGGAACGTCACAGGCCCGATGTTCCGCACGCTGCACTTGATGTTCGAAGAGCAATACAACGAGCTGGCACTGGCCGTCGATTCAATCGCCGAGCGCATTCGCGCCCTTGGTTTCCCGGCTCCAGGCGCTTATGCCACGTATGCGCGGCTTTCTTCTATCAAAGAGGAGGAGGGTGTGCCCAGCGCCGAGGACATGATCAAGCAATTGGTCGACGGTCAGGAAGCCGTGACACGCACCGCGCGCGGCATTTTCCCGCTGCTCGACAAGGTCAGCGATGAGCCGACGGCCGATCTGCTGACCCAGCGCATGCAGGTCCATGAAAAAACCGCGTGGATGTTGCGCGCATTGCTCGAAGCCTGACCCGGGTGCGCGGGCAGGCCTTGGGGGTGCTCGCGCTGTCCAAAGTCTTACTTCTATCGTTGGCTTATCCTACGGGGATGGTCAATTAGTCATCTGGATATAACTTTGCGTCTGCGTTTTTATGAAGTCACAGGATGTGACTTTGGAAAAACACGCAGAGATGGCAAAGGAGTGTCACCGATATGATAGAGGGAGACAGGCGAGTCGACAGGATTGTCGGCTTGCAGCATGAATTGAAGTTCGATCCGTTCGTCAATGAATTCGACATGTCATTGGTACAGCCACTGTCCCGATCCGTGCGTTTGAACGGATACGCGACATGCCTGCGGCTGGAGCAGGTGTACTGGAACATCCTCGGCGCCATGGCCAAAGACAACTGCTGTTCGATCAGCTCTCTGTTATCCCACGTTGACCGTGAGGTGCATTTGCGTCACGGCGGGGTGAAAAATTTCAGTGCGCTGGTACGAGTGGTGTGTGTCATGAACGGGATCAAAGTCGCTGAGTCAGCGAAATCGCTCTGAAACAGCGGTTGCAAAGGAGGTTGCGGCCTGTGCAGTCTTACGGCTGCACAGGCCGCATTTAATGGATATAATCCCGCTCTTTCGCCGCAAAGCCCTGCGCGCGGTGGCAATCTGATCGCCGAGACACCCCCATGCCGATGTACGATTATCAATGTGCTTCCTGTGGTCATCAGTTGGAAGCCATTCAAAAGATCAGCGATGCACCGCTGGTCGACTGCCCTGCCTGCCAGGCGCCAGAGCTCAAGAAACAGCTGTCGATGCCCGGCTTTCGCCTCAGCGGCAGCGGTTGGTACGAAACCGATTTCAAGACCGGAACCAAGAAGAACCTGGCCGGTAGCGACAAATCTGACTAGGGTTCAGGCCCAGGTCGAACGACACGCGTGAGTTTCCACGGGTCGCACAATGCTTGAGTGCGACGGGATCTCCACCGAATTTCGAATTACGAGAAGCGAACCACTACCATGATGCGCAGCCACTATTGCGGCCAACTGAACGAAAGCCTGGAAGGTCAGGAAATTACCCTTTGCGGATGGGTTCACCGTCGCCGCGACCACGGCGGGGTGATTTTCCTCGATATCCGTGATCGTGACGGTCTGGCCCAGGTGGTGTTCGATCCGGATCGCGCCGAGAGCTTCGCCGCCGCCGATCGCGTGCGCAGCGAGTACGTCGTGAAGATCACCGGTAAGGTGCGTCTGCGTCCGGCCGGTGCAACCAATGCCAACATGGCGTCGGGCATGATCGAAGTGCTGGGTTACGAACTGGAAGTGCTGAACGAGTCGGAAACCCCGCCGTTCCCGCTCAACGAATACTCCGACGTTGGCGAAGAAACCCGCCTGCGCTATCGCTTCCTCGACCTGCGTCGTCCGGAAATGGCCGAGAAGCTGCGTCTGCGTTCGCGCATGACCACCAGCATCCGTCGCTTCCTCGACGAAAACGGCTTCCTCGACGTTGAAACGCCGATCCTGACCCGTGCAACTCCGGAAGGCGCACGCGACTACCTCGTGCCAAGCCGTACTCACGCCGGTTCGTTCTTCGCACTGCCGCAATCGCCGCAGCTGTTCAAGCAACTGCTGATGGTGGCCGGCTTCGACCGTTACTACCAGATCGCCAAGTGCTTCCGCGACGAAGACCTGCGTGCCGACCGTCAGCCTGAATTCACCCAGATCGACATCGAGACCAGCTTCCTCGATGAAAAAGAGATCATGGGCCTCACCGAGCAAATGATCCGCAACCTGTTCAAGGAAGTGCTGGGTCTGGAATTCGGCGAATTCCCGCACATGACTTTCGAAGAAGCCATGCGCCGCTACGGTTCCGACAAACCAGACCTGCGTAACCCGCTGGAACTGGTCGACGTTGCCGATCAACTCAAAGAAGTCGATTTCAAGGTCTTCAGCGGCCCGGCCAACGATCCGAAATGCCGTATCGCCGCACTGCGCGTTCCAGGCGGGGCGAGCATGCCGCGCAAGCAGATCGACGATTACACCAAGTTCGTCGGCATCTACGGTGCCAAGGGCCTGGCGTACATCAAGGTCAACGAGCGCGCTGCCGGTGTTGAAGGCCTGCAATCGCCGATCGTGAAGAACATCCCGGAAGACAAGCTGAACGTGATCCTCGATCGCGTTGGCGCAGTCGATGGCGACATCGTGTTCTTCGGCGCCGATAAGGCCAAGATCGTCAGCGAAGCCTTGGGCGCACTGCGCATCAAGCTCGGTCACGACTTGAAGCTGCTGACCTGCGAGTGGGCGCCAATGTGGGTCGTCGACTTCCCGATGTTCGAAGAAAACGACGACGGCAGCTTCTCTGCGCTGCACCACCCGTTCACTGCACCGAAGTGCACGCCGCAAGAGCTTGAAGCCAACCCGGCCGCTGCTCTGTCCCGCGCGTACGACATGGTGCTGAACGGTACTGAGCTGGGTGGCGGTTCGATCCGTATCCACCGCAAGGAAATGCAGCAGTCGGTGTTCCGTCTGTTGGGCATCAACGAAGCGGAGCAGGAAGAGAAGTTCGGCTTCCTGCTCGACGCCCTGAAGTACGGCGCACCGCCGCACGGTGGCCTGGCCTTCGGTCTGGACCGTCTGGTGATGCTGATGACCGGCGCCCAGTCGATCCGTGAAGTGATCGCTTTCCCGAAAACCCAGAGCGCTGCCGACGTCATGACGCAAGCACCGGGTGTAGTGGATGCCAAGGCATTGCGCGAATTGCACATTCGTTTGCGCGAAACGCCAAAGGCTGAGTAAGACGGGCCTGAAGGCGCATCTTCGGATGCGCCTTTTTTCTTTCTTATGGTTTGAAAGCTGTTCAAGATTTTTTGTTTGCCGGCCGCTGCAAGTGCAGGGCGGGCAACGTTTCAAAGAGAATTCGGAGCGAGTTATGGCGGGTCATTCCAAGTGGGCGAACATCAAGCACCGCAAAGAACGTCAGGATGCCAAGAAAGGCAAAATCTTTACCAAGTGGATTCGTGAGCTGACCGTCGCTGCCCGTCAGGGGGGCGGTGATCCGGGTTCCAACCCGCGTTTGCGCCTGGCCCTGGACAAGGCCCTTGGTGCGAACATGAGCCGCGATATCATCGATCGCGCGGTTGCTCGTGGTGCCGGTGCCGCCGACACCGACGACATGGTCGAGCTGAGTTACGAAGGTTACGGCCCGGGCGGCGTGGCGGTGATGGTCGAGTGCATGACCGACAACCGCAATCGCACCGCAGCGGCTGTGCGCCATGCGTTCAGCAAGTGCGGCGGTAACCTGGGCACCGACGGTTCGGTAGCGTACCTGTTCGAGCGCAAGGGCCAGATCGCCTTCGCCCCGGGCGTTGATGAGGACGCACTGATCGAAGCGGCGATGGAAGCCGACGCCGATGACGTGGTGACGAACGAAGATGGTTCGATAGACGTGTTCACTTCGTTCGCCGGTTTCTATTCCGTGCGTAACGCGTTGGAAGCCGCCGGTTTCAAGGGTGATGACGCGGAAATCGTCATGCTGCCGACCACCAGCGCCGAACTGGACCTGGAGGGCGCGGAGAAGGTGCTCAAGCTGATCGACATGCTTGAAGACCTGGACGACGTGCAGAACGTTTATTCCAACGCCGATATTCCGGAGGACGTGGCCGCTCAGCTCGGTTAAGAGCGACTAGGCTTTCATGTGGGAGCTGGCTTGCCAGCGATGGCGTCGGCACATCAGAAAATGATGGGGTCTGACACTCCGTCATCGCTGGCAAGCCAGCTCCCACATTTGTTATTTGTTGTATCGAATTTCGTGCTTTTTCCGAACCCGCAGGCGTTATGACTTTAATTCTTGGTATCGACCCCGGTTCGCGCATCACCGGTTACGGCATTGTTCGCGATACCGGACGTGGCGGCTGCATCTACGTCGCCTCGGGCTGTATACGCACCGGCGCTGGCGAACTGCATGAACGACTGCAAATCGTCTATCGCGGCGTGCGTGAAATCATTCAGACCTACGGCCCGGTCACCATGGGCATCGAAAAAGTGTTCATGGCGAAAAACGCCGACTCGGCGCTCAAACTCGGGCAGGCCCGTGGCGCGGCGATTGTTGCCGGTGCCGAAGAAAGCCTGGAAATTGCCGAGTACACAGCAACCCAGGTCAAGCAGGCCGTGGTCGGCACGGGCGCGGCCAATAAAGAGCAGGTGCAGATGATGGTCATGCACATGCTGAAGTTGACCAGCAAACCGCAAATCGATGCGTCGGACGCCCTGGCCATTGCCATTTGCCACGCTCACACCCGTTCCAGTCTGCTGCCGCATGGGCTGGGAGCGGCACGCAGTCGTGGCGGGCGCCTGCGTCTCTGATAGCATCAGCAATCAAATTTTCCGGAATGCGGGTTTCGCGCCTGGGTCGTCGGCCTGAAGCACGCTCTCCGTCAGTCGCCAGCCCACGGCTGGCCAACGCTCAAGGATCTGAAACGTGATTGGACGCTTGCGCGGCACCCTGGCTGAGAAACAGCCGCCGCACCTGATTCTCGATGTAAATGGCCTCGGGTATGAGCTGGAAGTGCCCATGACCACTCTCTATCGCCTGCCGCCGGTCGGTGAACCGCTGACCCTGCACACGCACTTGGTCGTACGCGAAGACGCGCAGTTACTCTATGGTTTCGCGGGCAAGCGTGAGCGAGACTTTTTTCGCGAGTTGATCCGTCTCAATGGTGTCGGGCCGAAATTGGCCCTGGCATTGATGTCGAGTCTGGAAGTCGATGAACTGGTCCGCTGTGTGCAGTCTCAGGACACGTCGGCGCTGACCAAGGTGCCGGGCGTCGGCAAGAAAACCGCCGAGCGTCTGCTCGTCGAGCTGAAGGATCGCTTCAAGGCCTGGGAAACCTCGCCGGCCATGTTTGCCCTGGTGCCAAATCAGCCGGACGGTCCGGCGCCGGTCAATACCGCCGAGAACGATGCGGTCAGCGCGCTGATTTCCTTGGGTTACAAGCCGCAGGAAGCGAGCAAGGCAATTTCGGCCATCAAGGACAAGAATTTGAGCAGTGAAGACATGATCCGCCGCGCCCTGAAGGGAATGATTTAAGTGATTGAAGCTGATCGTCTGATCGCCGCTGCGCACATTCCGCGCGAGCGCGAAGAAGTCCAGGACCGCGCCATTCGCCCGGTCAGTCTGGCTGACTACATTGGTCAGCCGACCGTGCGCGAGCAGATGGAACTGTTCATCCAGGCTGCTCGTGGCCGTAGCGAATCGCTTGATCACACGTTGATCTTCGGCCCGCCGGGGCTCGGTAAAACCACGCTGGCCAACATCATCGCCCAGGAAATGGGCGTGTCGATCAAGAGCACCTCGGGCCCGGTGCTGGAGCGTCCGGGTGATCTGGCGGCGTTGCTGACCAATCTTGAGCCGCATGACGTGCTGTTCATCGATGAAATCCATCGTCTGTCGCCAATCGTCGAAGAAGTCTTGTACCCGGCGATGGAAGATTTCCAGCTCGACATCATGATCGGTGAAGGGCCGGCAGCACGCTCGATCAAGCTCGATCTGCCGCCGTTCACCCTGGTCGGGGCGACCACTCGCGCCGGCATGCTGACCAACCCGTTGCGTGACCGCTTCGGTATCGTCCAGCGTCTTGAGTTCTACAGCACCGCGGATCTGGCGACGATTGTCGGTCGTTCGGCGAATATTCTTGGCCTGCCACTGGACCCGGAGGGCGCCTTCGAAATCGCTCGACGTGCCCGTGGTACGCCGCGAATTGCCAACCGATTGCTGCGCCGCGTGCGCGATTTTGCCGAAGTGCGCGCCAAGGGCCACATCACCAAAGCGGTGGCGGATCTGGCGCTGAACCTGCTGGATGTCGACGAGCATGGTTTCGATCATCAGGATCGGCGCTTGCTGTTAACCATGATCGAGAAGTTCGATGGCGGGCCCGTCGGTATCGACAGCCTTGCAGCGGCCATCAGTGAAGAACGCCACACGATTGAAGACGTGCTGGAGCCGTATCTGATCCAGCAGGGTTACATCATGCGCACGCCACGGGGCAGGGTAGTGACACGGCATGCGTATCTGCATTTCGGTTTAAACATTCCGTCACGAATGGGTGAGACGCCCGTGGTAGACGAGTTTCTCGATGCCGTGGACGATTAATACACATTTGTTGTCGATTTATTCAGGGTTTGTACTGTCAGAGGTCGGTACTTTTGCGGTAAAGCCCTGAAACAACGAAAAACAGTTGTCTGGCCGGATTGGCAACATGAGGAGTAAGCACTAGAGTATGCGCGCGCAAAACGGGCTTGAGCCGTTCGCACATCGTTGTCGCGTTTATTACGAGGACACCGATGCGGGCGGCATCGTGTATTACGTTAATTACCTCAAGTTTATGGAACGGGCTCGAACCGAGCGGCTCCGCGAACTGGGCTTTGCCCAATCGCAGCTTGCCGGCGAGGACCTGTTGTTTGTCGTGCATTCCAGCGAAGCGCGTTACCACGCGCCGGCGCGACTGGACGACGAGCTTCTGGTAAGTGCTGAAGTAATCGAATTGAACCGTGCCAGCCTGCGTTTCAAACAGCAGGTCAGGCGGGCAACGGATAATGTGCTGCTCTGTGAAGGGCAGTTTTTGGTGGCCTGTGTGCGCACTAACAGTTTGAAACCCCGGGCCCTTCCCGAAGACTTGCGTGCGGCTTTCGCCGACGCGGTCGGCCCGGGTACACACTCAAAGCAGGAGATAAAGCGTGGAAGCTAACGTCGTCGACCATTCCTCCATGTGGAGCCTGGTCAGCAATGCCAGCATCGTGGTGCAGTTGGTAATGTTGACTCTGGTGGCCGCATCGGTGACCTCATGGATCATGATCTTTCAGCGCAGCAACCTGCTGCGTGCCGGTCGACGCGCCCTGGAGAGCTTCGAAGAGCGCTTCTGGTCGGGTATCGATTTGTCCAAACTGTACCGTCAGGCCGGCAGCAACCCTGATCCGGATTCGGGCGTCGAGCAAATCTTCCGCGCCGGTTTCAAAGAGTTCTCCCGTCTGCGCCAGCAGCCAGGTGTCGATCCTGAAGCGGTGATGGAAGGCGTGGCCCGTGCCATGCGCGTTGCCATCTCCCGCGAAGAAGAGAAACTCGAGCAGAGCCTGCCGTTTCTCGCCACTGTGGGTTCGGTCAGCCCGTACATCGGTCTGTTCGGTACGGTATGGGGCATCATGAACTCCTTCCGCGGTCTGGCCAGCGCCCAGCAAGCGACCCTGGCCACCGTGGCTCCGGGTATCGCCGAAGCACTGATTGCCACGGCGATCGGCCTGTTTGCCGCCATCCCTGCGGTAATCGCTTACAACCGTTTTGCTGCTCGCAGCGAAACCCTGCTGGGCCGTTACTACACCTTCGCCGATGAATTCCAGGCGATCCTGCACCGCAAAGTGCACACCAGCGAAGAATAAGCAGGTAATTTCCAATGGCTTTAATCGCTCGAGCTCGCAAAAAGCGCAAGCCGGTCGCCGAGATGAACGTGGTGCCTTACATCGACGTGATGCTGGTACTGCTGGTCATTTTCATGGTGACCGCGCCGATGCTCAATCAGGGCGTGAAAGTTGATCTGCCCAAGGTTTCCAGCGAAGCCTTGCCGCAGGACAACAACACCCAGGTCCTGACCATTTCGATCAAGGCTGACAAGACCTATTACTGGAACCTTGGCAGCGAAGTCGACACCGAGAAGCAACAGGACAGGGCCATGACCCTGCCGCAGATGACCGACGCGGTGACAAAAATCATCGCGGCCGGCAACGGTAACGGCAAGCGTACCCAAGTGTTTATCCGCGGCGACAAAACCGTCGACTATGGTTCCGTCATGGGCGCCATGGGCGGATTGCAGAAAGCCGGGGTCGGTAACGTTGGTTTGATTACCGAGGCCCCCTGATGCAGCCACTGCGAGAGCCGTCTGCCTCGGAAAGCTACTTCTGGCCTAGTGTTCTGGCGATTGTCCTGCACGTGCTGGTATTCGGCATGCTGTTCGTCAGTTTCGCCTTTACACCAGAGCTGCCGCCGGCCAAGCCGATTGTCCAGGCGACCCTGTACCAGCTGAAATCGAAAAGTCAGGCAACTACCCAGACCAATCAGAAGATTGCGGGTGAGGCGAAGAAATCCGCCGCGCGTCAGACTGAAGTCGAGCAGATGGAACAGAAAAAGGTCGAGCAGGAAGCGGTGAAAGCTGCGGAACAAAAGAAAGAAGAAGCGGCTCAAAAGGCCGAGGAAGCCAAGAAGGCCGACGAGTCGAAAAAAGCGGACGAGGCGAAAAAGGCTGATGAAGCCAAAAAAGCCGATGACGCGAAGAAGACCGCCGAAGCCAAGAAGGCAGAAGAGAAACAATTGGCTGATATAGCCAAGAAGAAATCTGAAGAAGAAGCCAAAAAGGCTGCTGAAGAAGAGGCCAAGAAAGCGGCTGCTGAAGAAGCGAAGAAAAAGATCGTCGAAGACGCGAAGAAGAAAGCCGCCGAAGACGCCAAGAAGAAATCTGAAGCTGAAGAGGCGAAGAAGAAAATCGCCGACGAAGCGAAGAAGAAAGCTGCTGCCGATGCTGCGAAGAAGAAAGCGCAGGAAGCGGCACGTAAATCTACCGAAGACAAAAAGGCTCAGGCCTTGGCAGATTTGCTTTCCGACACGCCGCAGCGTCAGCAGGCCTTGGCCGATGAGCAGGGTGACGAAGTCGCGGGCAGTTTCGATGACCTGATTCGTGCGCGGGCAGCGGAAGGCTGGGCTCGTCCACCTTCGGCGCGCAAAGGCATGACGGTCGTGTTGCAAATCGGCATGTTGCCGGACGGTACGGTGACTTCGGTCAGCGTGTCCAAATCCAGTGGCGATGGTCCGTTCGATGCTTCGGCAGTAGCGGCGGTCAAGAATATTGGACGTTTGACAGAAATGCAGGGAATGAAGCCGAGCGATTTCGCTCCGTATCGTTCATTCAAGATGACATTCACACCTGAGGATCTAGCCTTGTGAGAAACCTTCTTCGAGGAATGCTGGTCGTGATCTGCTGCATGGCAGGGATCGCGATGGCTGATGAAAAGAACATTCTGGTCACCAGCGGCAGCGATCGGGCTACTCCGATCGCCGTTGTACCGTTCGGTTTGCAGGGCGGCGCCGTCCTGCCGGACGACATGGCTGAAATCATTGGTAACGATTTGCGTAACTCGGGCTACTACTCGCCGATTCCAAAGCAAAACATGATCAGCCAGCCAAGCCAGCCGAGCGAAATCATCTTCCGTGACTGGAAGGCGGTGGGTGCTCAATACATGATGGTCGGCAGCATCGCACCAGCGGGCGGTCGTCTGCAGGTGCAATGGGCACTGTTCAACGTGGCCACCGAGCAGAAAGTGGCTGACGGCAGTGTTTCCGGTACCACCGAGCAGCTGCGCGATATGGCGCACTACATCTCTGACCAGTCGTTCGAGAAACTCACCGGTATCCAGGGCGCGTTTTCGACCCGCCTGCTGTACGTGACGGCTGAACGCTTCTCCGAGAAGAACACCCGTTACACCTTGCAGCGTTCGGACTATGACGGTGCTCGCGCCGTGACTCTGTTGCAGTCGCGCGAGCCGATCCTGTCGCCGCGTTTCGCACCGGATGGCAAGCGTATCGCTTACGTGTCCTTCGAGCAGAAGCGTCCACGTATTTTCATGCAGAACATCGACACCGGTCGTCGTGAGCAGATCACCAACTTCGAAGGCCTGAACGGCGCACCGGCCTGGTCGCCGAATGGTGATCGTCTGGCGTTCGTGTTGTCGAAGGACGGTAACCCGGACATCTACGTGATGAATCTGGCTTCGCGTCAGATCAACCGTGTAACGGCGGGCCCAGGCATCAACACCGAACCGTACTGGGGCAAGGATGGTTCGACCATCTACTTCACCTCGGACCGTGGCGGCAAGCCACAGATCTACAAAACCAGCGCCAGTGGCGGTGGTGCCGAGCGTGTGACGTTCGTAGGTAACTACAACGCCAACCCGAAACTGTCGGCAGATGAAAAGACGCTGGTGATGATCCATCGCCAGGATGGTTTCACCAATTTCAAGGTGGCCGCCCAGGATTTGCAGCGAGGTAGTGTAAAGATTCTCACTGATAGCACTCTGGACGAGTCGCCTACTGTTGCGCCCAACGGCACCATGGTAATCTACGCCACCCGCCAACAGGGCCGGGGAGTCTTGATGCTCGTGTCCATTAATGGACGCGTTAGGCTCCCGCTTCCTACCGCTCAAGGCGAAGTCAGAGAACCGTCCTGGTCCCCTTACCTGAAGTGAGCGGGCGCTACACGTTTTACTTAACACACTGGGGTTCATTAGGAGTTTCACGATGGAAATGCTGAAGTTTGGTAAATTTGCTGCGCTGGCTCTGGCCATGGCTGTAGCTGTAGGTTGCTCGTCCAAAGGCGGCGACAACGCCGGTGAAGGCGCTGTTGATCCAAACGCTGGTTACGGCGCAAACACTGGTGCCGTTGACGGTTCCCTGAGCGAAGAAGCTGCTCTGCGCGCAATCACCACCTTCTACTTCGAATACGACAGCTCGGACCTGAAGCCAGAAGCCATGCGCGCTCTGGACGTTCACGCCAAAGACCTGAAAGCAAACGGCGCTCGCGTTGTGCTGGAAGGCAACACCGACGAACGTGGTACTCGTGAGTACAACATGGCACTGGGCGAGCGTCGTGCGAAAGCCGTTCAACGCTACCTGGTACTGCAAGGTGTTTCCCCAGCTCAGCTGGAACTGGTTTCCTACGGCGAAGAGCGTCCAGTTGCTACCGGCAACGACGAGCAGTCCTGGGCTCAAAACCGTCGCGTCGAACTGCGTAAGTAATTCGATATGCGAACGTGCCGTCGTGCTGTAACTGTTCTGGCTCTCAGTCTCGCACCGCTTGCGGTGTGGGCTGCGGTTCCTGTGGTCGATGACAACTCCGGTTATAACAATAGCGGGAGCAGTTATCCGCCTGCGGGTTACGGTACGAACGGCGCCTATGCCGGGGGAGCGGCTTCGGCCCCTGCCTCGGCACAAGGCATGCTGTTTAACCAACTGCAACAGATGCAGGATCAGATTTCGCGCCAGCAAGGTGTGATTGAAGAACTGCAGAACCAGGTTGCGCGTATGAAGCAAGAATCCCTGGAGCGATACCAGGATCTTGATCGACGCATAGGAACCGGCGTTGCACCTGCCGCGACTCCTGAGAATTCTTCTGCCGGTGGCGATCCAAGTGCTGCTGCCGGTGCCGCCGCTGGCGCTGGGGCTGCTGCCGCCCAGGCACCTGCTGCGGGTAGCGAACCGGCTGATCCGGCCAAGGAAAAGCTGTATTACGATGCCGCTTTCGACCTGATCAAAGCCAAGGATTTCGACAAGGCCAGCCAGGCCTTCTCGGCATTCCTGCGCAAATACCCGAACAGCCAATACGCGGGCAACGCCCAGTACTGGTTGGGGGAAGTGAACCTGGCCAAGGGTGATCTGCAAGGTGCAGGTCAGGCTTTCGCCAAGGTTTCGCAACTGTATCCCAAGCACAACAAAGTGCCGGATTCGCTGTACAAGCTGGCTGACGTAGAGCGCCGCCTCGGTCACACCGACAAGGTAAAAGGCATTCTGCAACAGGTGGTGGCCCAATATCCGGGTACGTCCGCCGCTCAGTTGGCCCAGCGCGATTTGCAGCGCATGTAAGCCTGAGCTTTTCAGGGGCTGCACCCGTTTAGAAGAAACCCGCGCCTGTCGCGGGTTTTTTCGTTAGAATTCACGCCCTTTTTCTGAAACACGCTTCTTGTGGTCCGCGCGTTGGCGCGATTGCCTGAAGTGCCTGACGGAGGCGGACAGCCTGTTTAGCTGTTACGCCCGTGGCGACTATGCAAGACACATTGAGAATTACCGAAGTTTTCTACTCTTTGCAGGGGGAAACGCGGACTGCCGGGCTGCCCACTGTTTTTGTGCGCCTGACCGGTTGCCCATTGCGTTGCCAATACTGCGACAGTGCCTACGCGTTCAGCGGCGGCACCGTGCGTACCCTCGACGATATCCTCGAGCAAGTGGCCGGATTTCGACCGCGTTACGTCTGTGTCACCGGCGGTGAGCCGTTGGCGCAGCCCAACGCTATTCCCTTGCTCAAACAGCTGTGTGAAGCCGGTTATGAGGTCTCGCTGGAAACCAGCGGTGCCCTCGACATTTCGGCGGTCGATCCGCGCGTCAGTCGCGTCCTTGATCTGAAGACACCGGGTTCGAAAGAAGCCCATCGCAACCTTTACGAAAATATCGAACTGCTGACGCCCAACGATCAGGTGAAGTTTGTCATCTGCTCGCGGGAAGACTACGACTGGGCGGTGTCCAAGCTGATCCAGTACGGGCTCGACCGGCGTGCCGGCGAAGTCCTGTTTTCTCCAAGTCACCATGACCTCAACGCAAGGGATCTGGCGGATTGGGTGGTGGCGGACAACCTGCCAGTGCGGTTGCAACTGCAGCTGCATAAATATCTATGGAATGATGAGCCGGGGCGCTGAAATGACTGAACAACTGAATACAACCGAAAAACGTGCGGTGATCCTGCTGTCCGGTGGTCTGGACTCGGCAACGGTCGTGGCCATGGCCCGCGCGGAAGGCTACGCCTGCTACACCATGAGTTTCGATTACGGCCAGCGCTCCCATGCCGAATTGCATGCCGCTGCGCGCGTCGCTCGCGACCTGGGGGTGGTCGAGCACAAGGTGATCGGCATCAACCTCAATGGCATGGGCGGCTCGGCACTGACCGACACCAGCATTGATATCCCTGAAGAGCTGGGTGAGGGCATCCCGGTCACTTACGTGCCGGCACGCAATACGGTGTTCCTGTCTCTGGCGTTGGGTTGGGCAGAGGTGCTTGGCGCACGCGACATCTTCATCGGTGTGAACGCGGTGGACTACTCCGGCTATCCGGATTGCCGCCCCGAGTTCATCGAGTCGTTCGAGCGCATGGCCAATCTGGCGACCAAGGCCGGCGTCGAGGGTGATGGTTTCCGCATTCAGGCGCCGTTGCAGAACCTGAGCAAGGCGCAAATCGTCCAGGCGGGCGTGAAGCTGGACGTTGATTACGGGCTGACTGTTTCCTGCTATCAGGCTGATGATGAAGGCCGTGCCTGCGGTAAATGCGACAGCTGCCGCCTGCGCGCAGAAGGCTTTGCAGCGGCCGGCGTGAGCGACCCAACACCTTATTTTTGATTATTTTCAAAAAGGTGTTGAATAGTCCTTAAAAATCAGTATTATACGCGCCACCACACAGCGGGTCGTTAGCTCAGTTGGTAGAGCAGTTGGCTTTTAACCAATTGGTCGTAGGTTCGAATCCCACACGACCCACCATTTTTGGCGGTTTAGAAAATCCGGAAGGCCCACGCAAGTGAGGATTTCCGGGTTTTTTTTTGCCTGCGATTTAGACGTGCGTTGTTCGAGTGCAAGTTGCACTGACGCAGGTCAGAATCATCTTTTGTATCCCCGGGATATTCTGTAGCCTTGCGCAGCTTCAACGCTGTCCGTGCCTGATAAAACTCACTCTCCCGGCGGTACCCTCAAGCGGTCCGGAGCCGGGTGTATACTCGACTTTCGCGCGAAAGCGCCTGCAGGTCTTGCGAACATGACGCAGATTTCCGAACGCCTTCTGGTTCAAGCCCACCTCGATGCCAAACAGCCCAAACCGCTGACTGCCGAGGAAGAGGCTTATTACCGTTCCGCCATCGCCGCCGAGCTCAAGGCTCAGGACGCGGTGCTGGTTGCCCACTTCTATTGCGATCCGGTGATTCAGGCCTTGGCCGAAGAAACCGGTGGCTGTGTATCCGACTCTCTGGAAATGGCCCGCTTCGGCAATGCCCATCCGGCCAAGACCGTAGTAGTCGCCGGCGTAAAGTTCATGGGTGAGACCGCCAAAATTCTCAACCCGGAAAAACGCGTGCTGATGCCAACCCTGGAAGCGACGTGCTCGCTGGACCTGGGTTGCCCGGTTGACGAATTCTCGGCGTTCTGCGATCAGCACCCGGAGCGCACGGTGGTGGTCTACGCCAACACCTCCGCTGCCGTCAAAGCCCGGGCCGACTGGGTGGTGACGTCGAGTTGTGCACTGGAAATCGTCGAAAGCCTGATGGACAACGGCGAGACCATCATCTGGGGGCCTGACAAGCATCTGGGCACCTACATTCAGCGCAAGACCGGCGCGGATATGTTGCTGTGGGACGGAGCCTGCATCGTTCACGAGGAGTTCAAGTCCAAGCAGCTTGAAGACATGAAGGCCTTGTACCCGGACGCCGCCATTCTGGTGCACCCCGAATCGCCGACTGCGGTGATCGAACTGGCAGACGCCGTGGGCTCCACCAGCCAATTGATCGCCGCTGCGCAGTCCCTGCCGAACAAGACCCTGATCGTTGCCACTGACCGCGGCATCTTCTACAAGATGCAGCAGCTGTGCCCGGACAAGGTCTTCATCGAGGCGCCAACCGCCGGTAACGGCGCCGCGTGCCGCAGTTGCGCACATTGTCCGTGGATGGCCATGAATACCCTTGAGCGTACGCTCAAGAGCTTGAAGGAAGGGACGAACGAGATCTTTGTTGATCCGGCGTTGATTCCGCAGGCGATTCGACCTTTGAAGCGGATGCTGGATTTCACCCAGGCGGCGCGTATGAAGCTGGCCGGTAACGCCTGAGATCTATCAGCAAAATACAAAACCTGTGGGAGCGAGCAGGCCCGCTCCCACATTGGTTTCTGGTGTCAGCAATTACTTGGTCTTCTTCGGAACCCGCACCACGCAGCTGTCCGAGTAAATGTCATGCCACGTGCGCTTCTGCTTGTCGTACAGCGACCAGAAGAATCCCAGACCCACGCACAACCACGACGCAATCGACACCATAAACCGCAGCAACGCCTGCCACAGGCTGATTGCGGTGCCATCGGCGTTCTGCACGCGAATGCCCCACACCTGCATGCCCAACGTCTGCCCACCATGGGTCCAGAACTTGGCGAAGAATCCAAACAATACCAACAGCAGCACGGTCGAGTACAACGGATCACCGTCGAGCTGGCCGGCATCGGTCATCACCCGCAGGCGTTCTTCACCGATGATCAAACCCTGGATGAGCTTGTAAACGAAGCCGGTCACGATCAGCAGGGCAGTGCACAACAGAAAATCGTAGAACATCGCGGCCAGACGACGGCCGAGGCCAACGGCAGGAAAATCGCCCTGGGGAGTGAGCAGGTTTTTCGACATGGCAGCCTCTGGGCGCTTTAAGGAATTGCCATTTTACGGATTCGCGCGCACAAAAAAGCCCCTGATATCAATATCAGGGGCTTTTCGTTACACAGATCAGGCTTCTGCTTGTACTTCGTCAGCCTGCATGCCTTTTTGGCCTTGCACTGCAACGAAGGTCACTTTCTGGCCTTCTTTCAGGCTCTTGAAGCCGTTGCCCTGAATGGCGCGGAAATGCACGAACAGATCCGGACCGCTTTCTGGAGTGATAAAACCAAAACCTTTCTCGTCGTTAAACCACTTGACGGTACCGCTCTGACGTGTGGACATTTCTTATTTCCTTTGACGCAATAAATTAATGACAGCCTCTTTCTCATGAAAGAGTACTGGGGCTGGTTGCAGGAGAGTAAGAAGACGTCGAACGGGATGTAGCTAACTTGTAGGCTACTGCCCAGGTCACGATTCCACGCTGACCCATGCAAACACAGTGGAGAAACTCTACGCCAACTACCGGAGGAAAAACAAGCCCCTTGCAGGCCCGGTTTTGCTGCGCTTGATGGCACTTAGTCAATCCACTAGTGCGGGCTTAGACGATTAGCTTGTTCAAATGTTTTCGAACGTTATAAGTAAAGTTCATATTCGAATCGGTTGTTAGAAACTGCACTGTTTTATGGCGATTGCGTTACACATTAGTGCACGCATAACGCAATCGCGTTACTTATAGAAACAGTCAATCAACCACGGTAGTAGCGTTGTGGAACAAATGGCATTTTGCTTACAAGCATTTGCACCTTTTTCCCACGAACGATTGCCCACACTGGCGTATCGAGCGCGATGTAAGCACTGTCGAGGTAACCCATTGCCAATGGCCCGCCCAGCGTCGGGCCGAAGCCGCCACTGCACACGCTACCGATGATGTCGCCGGCTTCGTTGACGATTTCCGCGCATTCGCGCACCGGCGTGCGTTCCTGCGGCAGTAGGCCGACGCGTTTGCGCGCGACGCCATTTTGTTGTTGGGCGAAGATAGGTTCTGCCCCCGGGAAACCGCCGGCCCGTGCGCCATCGGCGCGGCGTGGCTTGGACATGGCCCACAGCAGGCTGGCTTCGATGGGCGTGGTATCGGTGTTCATGTCGTGGCCGTACAGGCACAGGCCGGCCTCCAGGCGCAACGAATCGCGAGCGCCGAGGCCGATGGCGGCTACTTCAGGTTCGGCGAGCAGGGCGCGGGCGAGTTTTTCTGCGTCGGCGGCCGGCACCGAGATTTCGAAACCGTCTTCACCGGTGTAACCGGAGCGGCTGACGAAGCAATCAACGCCGAGTAGCTGCACCCGGTTGAATTGCATGAAGGTCATCTTCGCCACTTCCGGAGCAAGACGCGCCAGTGCTGTTACCGCCGCAGGACCCTGCAGCGCGAGCAGTGCGCGCTCCTCGAACAGCGCCGTAATGGTGCACTGATCGCCAATGTGTTTTTGCAGATGCGCCAGGTCCTGATCCTTGCACGCGGCGTTAACCACCAGGAACAGTTCATCATTGCCGAGGTTGGCAACCATCAGGTCATCGAGAATGCCGCCGTGCTCGTTGGTGAACATCGCGTAACGCTGCATGCCGACTGGCAGGTCGATGATGTCTACCGGCACCAGGGTTTCCAGGGCTTTGGCGGCGTTCGCGCCGGTCAGATGGATCTGGCCCATGTGCGAGACATCGAACAGCCCGGCGTGCTCGCGGGTGTGCTGGTGCTCTTTCATCACACCGAGAGGGTATTGCACCGGCATGTCGTAGCCGGCGAACGGCACCATACGGGCGCCGAGTTCGATGTGCAGGGCGTGCAGCGGGGTTTTCGACAGTTGTTCGGTGGACATGCGGGACTCCTTGAATGGGTGGTTGGGGATGGAGATCAAGATCAAGGTCAAGAGCCCCTCACCCCAGCCCTCTCCCGGAGGGAGAGGGCGTTAATTACGCGTTCTCTCTCAGAGGGAGAGGAAGTTAATTACGTGATCAGCATTCGATAATGTTGACCGCCAGACCGCCGCGGGCGGTCTCTTTGTATTTGCTTTTCATGTCGGCGCCGGTCTGGCGCATGGTGCGGATGACCTTGTCGAGAGAGACGAAGTGTTGCCCGTCACCCCGCAGTGCCATGCGCACCGCATTGATCGCTTTCACCGAGCCCATCGCGTTGCGCTCGATGCACGGCACTTGCACCAGCCCGCCAATCGGGTCGCAGGTCAGGCCGAGGTTGTGTTCCATGCCGATTTCCGCCGCATTTTCGACTTGCTGCACGCTGCCGCCGAGGACTTCACACAACGCACCCGCCGCCATCGAACACGCCACGCCGACCTCACCCTGACAACCGACTTCGGCCCCGGAGATCGAGGCGTTTTCCTTATACAGAATGCCGATCGCTGCTGCCGTGAGCAGAAAACGCACAACGCCGTCGTCATTTGCACCGGGAATAAAGCGAATGTAGTAATGCAGCACCGCCGGGATGATTCCCGCTGCGCCGTTGGTAGGCGCGGTCACTACGCGCCCGCCATTGGCGTTTTCTTCGTTGACGGCCAGCGCGTAGAGATTGACCCAGTCGAGTACCGACAGCGGGTCACGCAGCGCAGATTCGGGGTTTTTGCACAGCTGCCGATGCAGCGCCGCCGCACGGCGTTTGACCTTCAATCCTCCCGGCAAAATGCCCTCGTTGCGGCAGCCGGCGTCCACGCAATCCTGCATGACTTGCCAGATTTTCAGCAGGCCGGCGCGGGTTTCCGCCTCCGGACGCCAGGCGCTTTCGTTGGTCAGCATCACTTGGCTGATCGACAGGCCATACGTGCTGCAATGAGCGAGCAAGTCCTTGGCGCTTTTGAAGGGGAACGTCAGTGGGGTGACATCTTCCACAATGCGGTCGGCGCCGGCCGCGTCCTCGTCGACAACAAAACCGCCGCCGACCGAGTAGTACTCGCGGCTCCGGATCTGAATCCCCGCCGCGTCGAACGCACGGAAGATCATGCCGTTGGGGTGATAGGCCAGCGGCTTGCGGATCATCGCCAGGTGTTCTTTCTCGTTGAACGCAATGCTGTGTTCGCCGAGCAGGTTCAGGCGTGCGCTGCCGCGAATTTCCTGTAAACGCGCGGCGACGGTTTCGGTATCAACGGTGTCGGGGTGTTCACCTTCGAGGCCTAGCAACACGGCCTTGTCGCTGCCGTGTCCTTTGCCGGTGGCGCCGAGAGAACCGTACAACTCGACACGAACGCTGGCGGTAGCAGTCAGCAGGTTTTCACGACGCAAACCCTCGGCGAAACGCGCAGCTGCGCGCATCGGGCCGACGGTGTGGGAGCTGGAGGGGCCGATGCCAATCTTGAACAGGTCGAACACGCTTAATGACATGAGTGGTTCTCCGGTTTCTTGTTATAGGAATTGGCGAAACATCAGGCTTGGTACATCCCCCTGTGGGAGCTGGCTTGCCAGCGATGGCGGTGTGTCAGGCAACAAAGATGGAGACTGATCCACCCTCATCGCTGGCAAGCCAGCTCCCACAGGGATTTGTGGTGTTCTTGAAAGTCGGGGCAGGTAAGCCTGCCCCCTGATTCTATTAAGCGTAGCTTTCGATCGACGGGCAGGCGCAGACCAGGTTGCGGTCGCCGAACACGTTGTCGACGCGACCGACCGGTGGCCAGTATTTGCCTTCGATCAACGAGGCCACCGGGTAAACGGCTTGCTCGCGGCTGTACGGGTGAGTCCACTCGCCGACCAGTTCCGCTGCGGTGTGCGGAGCGTTTTTCAGTGGGTTGTCTTCCTTGTCCAGCGTGCCGTTTTCCACTGCGCGGATTTCTTCGCGGATGCGGATCATGGCGTCGCAGAAGCGGTCGAGTTCTTCTCTGGATTCGCTTTCGGTCGGCTCGATCATCAGCGTGCCGGCCACCGGGAACGACATGGTCGGGGCGTGGAAGCCGAAGTCGATCAGGCGCTTGGCGACATCATCAACGCTGATGCCGCTGCTGTCTTTCAGCGGACGCAGGTCGAGGATGCATTCGTGCGCGACCAGACCGTTGCTGCCGGTGTACAGCACTGGGTAGTGCTCTTCGAGGCGACGGGAAATGTAGTTGGCATTGAGGATCGCCAGTTGCGAAGCGCGCTTCAGACCGGCGCCGCCCATCATGCGGATGTACATCCAGGTGATCGGCAAAATGCTTGCGCTACCGAACGGTGCTGCGCAGACCGCGCCTTCCTTGCGTTCCATCTGGCCGTGGCCTGGCAGGAATGGCGTCAGGTGCGATTTGACGCCGATCGGGCCGACGCCCGGGCCGCCACCGCCGTGGGGAATGCAGAAGGTTTTGTGCAGGTTCAGGTGCGACACGTCGCCGCCGAACTTGCCTGGCGCGCAGAGGCCGACCATCGCGTTCATGTTGGCGCCGTCGATGTACACCTGGCCGCCATTGTCATGAATGATCCCGCAGATTTCGCGGATGCCTTCTTCGAACACGCCGTGGGTCGACGGGTAAGTGATCATCAGCGCGGCGAGGTGATCGCGGTGCTCGATGGCTTTGGCGCGCAGGTCTTCGATGTCGACGTTGCCACGCGCATCGCACGCGGTCACGACCACGCGCATGCCGGCCATGTTGGCAGTAGCCGGGTTGGTGCCGTGGGCGGATGACGGGATCAGGCAGATGTCGCGACGGTCATCGCCACGGCTCTGGTGATAGGCGCGGATCGCCAGCAGGCCAGCGTATTCACCTTGCGAACCGGCGTTCGGTTGCAGCGAGATCGAGTCATAACCGGTGGCGGCGCAGAGCATCGCTTCCAGCTCATCGGTCAGTTGCTGATAACCGGCGCTTTGCGCGGCTGGTGCGAACGGGTGCAGGGCGCCGAACTCGGCCCAGGTCACCGGGATCATTTCGCTGGCGGCGTTGAGTTTCATGGTGCACGAGCCCAGCGGGATCATGGTGCGATCCAGTGCCAGGTCCTTGTCCGCCAGTTTGCGCAGGTAGCGCATCAGCTCGGTTTCCGAGTGATAACGGTTGAATACCGGGTGGCTGAGGATCGGCGACTGGCGTACCAGCGCAGCAGGAATAGTGCTCTGCACGGTGGCGGCGAGGGCGGCGAAGTCCGGCAGGGTTTTGCCGTCGGCGAAGACGCTCCACAGGGTTTCGATATCAGCCTGAGCGGTGGTTTCGTCAACCGACAGACCCAGACGCTGGGCGTCAATGACGCGCAGGTTGATCTGCTGGGCGTGAGCCTTGTCGTGCAGCGCAGCGGTTTGCGCGCCGGTAGCCACGGTCAGGGTGTCGAAGAAGCTTTCCTGCTCGACATTCAGACCCAGGGCAGTCAGGCCCTTGGCCAGAATCGCGGTCAGGTGATGGATGCGGTTGGCGATCTGGGTCAGGCCTTTCGGGCCGTGATACACGGCGTACATGCTGGCGATGTTGGCCAGCAGCACTTGCGCGGTGCAGATGTTCGACGTGGCTTTCTCGCGGCGGATGTGTTGCTCGCGGGTCTGCATCGCCAGGCGCAGGGCAGGCTTGCCGAAACGGTCAACCGAAACGCCGACCAGACGGCCCGGCATGTCGCGCTTGAACGCATCTTTGGTGGAGAAGTAAGCCGCGTACGGCCCACCGAAGCCCAGCGGCACGCCGAAGCGTTGTGCGGAACCGATGGCAACGTCGGCGCCGAACTCGCCCGGGGCGGTCAGCAGGGTCAGGGCGAGCAGGTCGGCGGCTACGGCAACCAAGGCGTTGGCGGCGTGGAAGCGCTCGGTCAGTTCGCGGTAGTCGAACACATCCCCGTTGCTGGCCGGGTATTGCAGCAACGCGCCGAAGAATGGCGTTACATCGGTCAATGCGTGCTCATCGCCCACGACCACTTCAATGCCCAGCGGCTCGGCACGGGTGCGCAGCACGTCGAGGGTTTGCGGGTGGCTGTGGATCGAGGCGAAGAATTGGTGGCTGCCCTTGTTCTTGCTCAGGCGTTTGCAGAAGGTCATGGCTTCGGCAGCGGCAGTCGCTTCGTCGAGCAGGGAGGCGTTGGCGATCGGCAGGCCGGTGAGGTCGCTGATCAGGGTCTGGAAGTTCAGCAGCGCTTCGAGACGGCCCTGGGAAATTTCTGGCTGGTACGGGGTGTAAGCTGTGTACCAGGCCGGGTTTTCCAGAAGGTTGCGCAGGATCGGCGACGGCGTGTGGCAGTTGTAATAGCCCTGGCCGATGTAGGTCTTGAACAGCTGGTTCTTGCCGGCGATGCCCTTGATCATGGCCAGTGCATCGGCCTCGCTCAGGCCATCGTCCATGCCGAGCACGCTGGTGCCCTTGATGCTTTCCGGGATGACGCTGGCGCTCAGGGCTTCGAGCGAATCGAAGCCGAGGCTGTTGAGCATGGCTTGCTCGTCACCGGCGCGCGGGCCGATGTGACGGGCGATGAATTCGTTGGCGGTGCCCAGGTTTACTTGTGTCATGTCGGCTCTCCTCAGGCTTCGGCTTGGGCTTTGATCAGACGGTCGTAAGCGTCTTGATCAAGCAGTTTGCCGACAGCGGCGGCGTCGCTTGGTTTGAAGCGGAAGAACCAGCCTTGGCCCGTTGGATCTTCGTTGACCAGCTCAGGGCTGTCTTCCAGCGCCGGGTTCACTTCCAACACGTCGCCATCGAGGGGCATGTACACGCCGCTGGCAGCTTTCACCGATTCCACGGTGGCGGCTTCGGCGCCTTTTTCGTAGGCCTGCAGTTCAGGCAGTTGCACGAACACCACGTCGCCCAGGGCGTTCTGCGCGAAAGCGGTGATGCCGACAGTAACGCTACCGTCAGCTTCGGCGCGCAGCCATTCGTGATCTTCAGTAAAACGCAACTCGCTCATGGAAACTCCTCGGGGGCCAGACTCGTCTGGTGGACGCGGTGGAAGGCTTGGGCAGGGAAGCCCTTATTTATGATCAATTGATTAGCAAGATCGCGGCCAATGTGTATTTATCTATATAAAACAATGGCTTATTGATTTTTGGCGATTTGGTCAACGGTGTGCGTGTAGCGAAATCGCTACAGCATGAGGCAAGGAAAAAAGCTGAACGGGATCAAAGCCTTGCACAGCGGTGACGGGAGGAGAGTGTAGCGATATCGTTCCGCTGTAGCGCTTTCAGTACAGATGGAGGTCGTTTTTGAACGGATTTCGAATCCGTCACATTCCCTGTGGGAGCTGGCTTGCCCGCGATTGCGGTGGATCAGTCACCCTCAATCGTGGCCATGCCGACGTCATCGCTGGCAGGCCAGCTCCCACAGGTATGCGGTGTTCTCAGGATTTGTTGGGGATGCCGTACTTGCGCAAACGATGGGCGATGGCGGTGTGCGACGTTTGCAGGCGGCTGGCCAGTTGGCGGGTCGAGGGGTAGCTGGCGTAGAGTTTTTCCAGCAGCGATTTCTCGAAGCCTTCGACCGCTTGTTCAAGGCTGTCGACGTCACTGTCGGCCTGGCGCGCAACGGACGTGCCGGCGATGTCGAGGTCCCCGATATCGACCAGGCTGCTCTCGCAGATCGCGGCAGCGCGGAAGATCACGTTCTGCAGCTGCCGCACGTTGCCCGGCCAGCGATTGCCCAGCAGTGCCGGGTAAGTGCCGGGTGCGAGGCGGCAGACCGGGCGCTGAATCTGCGCACAGGCCTGCTGCATGAAATAACGCGCCAGCAACAGAATGTCCTGACCGCGTTCGCGCAATGGAGGCACCTCAACATTGAGCACGTTGAGGCGGTAGAACAGGTCTTCGCGAAACGAACCTTCACTGACCATTTTTTCCAGGTCGCGGTGGGTCGCGCTGAGAATTCGCACGTTGACCTTCACCTCACGATCGCCGCCGACCCGACGGAAGCTGCCATCGTTGAGAAAACGCAGCAACTTGGCCTGCAAGTACGGTGACATCTCGCCGATCTCGTCGAGAAATACCGTGCCTTGGTTGGCCAGCTCCATCAGCCCCGGTTTGCCGCCGCGCGCCGCGCCAGTGAAGGCGCCAGGGGCGTAGCCGAACAGTTCGCTCTCGGCGAGGTTCTCCGGCAGCGCCGCGCAGTTCAGCGCCAGGAATGGCGCGCTGTGCCGCGCACTGATCGCGTGGCAGGCACGGGCGACCAGTTCTTTACCGGTGCCGGTTTCGCCTTGAATCAACAACGGCGCATCAAGGGCGGCAACGCGCTGCGCACGTGCCTTGAGGGTGCGGATCGCCGGGGATTCGCCGAGCAGCGCGTCGAAACCTTCAGCGTGGTCGTGGTGCAACGCCGAGAGCTGTTCGCCGATGCGGTTCGGTTGATACAGCGTGAGCAGGGCGCCAGCGTCGGTGATCGGCGTAGCGTCGAGCAATAGCGTCTGGCCGTTGACGGTGATCTCGCGCAACGGCAGGCGAAAACCGTGTTCGAGCAGGGTTTCCAGCAGGCCGGGATCGTTGAACAGCTCAGAGACGCCTTCGCCCGCCGGCTCACGCCCGTACAACGCGATCAATGCCGGGTTGGCCAGCAGCACTTTGCCCGCACTGTCGAGGGCCAGCACCGGGTCGGTCATCGCCGCGAGCAACGCATCGAGTTGCAAGTGCCGACGCTGGCCGGGGAGGATGTCGACCACCGTTACCGCTTCCACGCCGAGCACGCGAAACAGCGCATCCTTGAGTTCTTCGAGCACTTGCGGGCTCAGGGTCGGGGCGTCGATGTAGACGTTCGGCGGGATCATCTCCACGGCATCCAGATTAAGGTTGCGCCCACCGAGAATGGCCAGTACTTCCTGGGTGATGCCGACGCGGTCGATGAAGCTGACGTGGATACGCATGGGACGGTTTCGGGTTCTGGAGTGCGGAGGGGGGCAAGTATGCCTTAAATCAAAAGCACCCTCACCCCAGCCCTCTCCCGGGGGAGAGGGAGCCGACCGAGATGTCTGGCGCTATGCGTCGACCTGGTAAATCGAGTCGATTATGGATTCAGTGATGCAGCATCAGGTCGGCGTAATACCGCAATATCCCCCAATCAGTCCCCTCTCCCTTTGGGAGAGGGTTAGGGTGAGGGGCTTTTGAAGGTTTACTCAAAATGCTCGAGATTCACCGGATCGCCGGATTTCATATCCAGCTGCTTGCGGATGTCTTCAAACATCATGTCGTAATGCTTGTGAACCGAACCGATCTGACTGTGCGTCTTGGGAATGCCGTACTTCTCGGCGATTTTCGTTACGTTGTTGGCAAAGTTGTAGGCCTCTTCTTTGGGCAGGAAGAAGGCCTCTTTCATGTCCTTGCCCTGAAGGTTGCCATGCATCGTGAACTGGATGCCTCGGCCTTTTTGAGGATCGGTGAACACCTCGTAGTCCAGATGCACGTTGTAACTGACGTCGTCCGGGGTCAACGCGTGCCGCTCAATGTGCAAGTGACCAGGTTCAAACTGGGCCATGGATTTCTCCTTTCAAGGCATGGGAGAAGGGCAGGCCCTGGGCCTGCCCCCGGCGTTTCTGATTATCGATAGGTAATACCGGTTTTCGCCGTGCTGATCCGTGTACCGGCGGTGCCCTGGACAATCGCTTCGATGTCCGCCAGCGAACCGATCACCGCGACCTTGCCAGTATGGCGCGCGAATTCGCAGGCTGCCTGAACCTTTGGTCCCATGGAGCCCGCGGCGAAGCCCAGGCGTTCGAGTTCGTCCGGGTGGGCCTCGGCGATGGCTTTCTGCGTCGGCTTGCCGTAATCGATGAACGCGGCGTTGACGTCAGTGGCAATCACCAGCAAATCCGCCTCAAGCTGTTCCGCCAGCAGCGAGGAGCACAAGTCCTTGTCGATCACCGCTTCGATGCCCTTGAGGTTGCGGTTTTCGTCGTACATGGTCGGAATCCCGCCGCCACCGGCGCAGATGACGATGCTGCCCTTGTCCAGCAGCCATTTGATCGGACGGATTTCGAAGATGCGTTTCGGACGTGGACTGGCGACCACACGGCGGAACTTGTCGCCGTCCGCGGCGATGGCCCAACCTTTCTCGGCGGCAAGTTTTTCTGCTTCGGCTTTCTCGTAGACCGGGCCGATCGGTTTGGTCGGGTTCTTGAAGGCCGGGTCATTGGCGTCGACTTCGACCTGGGTGAGCAGGGTGGCGAACGGTACTTCGAAGTCCAGCAGGTTGCCCAGTTCCTGTTCGATGATGTAGCCGATCATGCCTTCGGTTTCGGCACCGAGCACGTCCAGCGGGTAAGGGCTGACGGAGGTATAGGCCGCCGCTTGCAGCGATAGCAGACCGACTTGCGGGCCATTGCCGTGGGCGATGACCAGTTGGTTGCCGGGATGGATCTTGGCGATTTGCTCGGTGGCGATGCGGATGTTGGCGCGCTGGTTGTCAGCGGTCATCGGCTCACCACGGCGGAGCAGGGCGTTACCGCCCAACGCTACGACGATACGCATGGTGCATGTCCTTTTGAGCAGAGAAGTTTCGAGCGACGCAATCTTTCTATGTGTACTCGATCCATGTGGGAGCTGGCTTGCCAGCGATGGCGTCACCACGGGTTGTCTGAAAGCCCGGGTTCATCCCATCGCTGGCAAGCCAGCTCCCACAGGATCGGTGATCCTGCAGGAAAGATTGCGTCAGGCTTTTAGATATCCGCCAACGCCGACACGATAATCGCCTTGATCGTGTGCATGCGGTTTTCCGCTTGCTCGAAGGCGATGTTGGCCGGGGATTCGAAGACTTCTTCTGTTACTTCGACGCCATTGGCCAGGTGCGGATAGCGCGCGGCGATGTCTTTACCCACCTTGGTTTCGCTGTTGTGGAACGCTGGCAGGCAGTGCATGAATTTCACCCGTGGATTACCGGAGGCTTTCATCATCTGCGTGTTGACCTGGTACGGCAGCAGTTGCTCGATGCGCTCGTCCCACGCTTCCACCGGTTCACCCATCGACACCCAGATGTCGGTGTGGATGAAGTCGACACCCTTGACCGCTTCTTTCGGGTCTTCGGTGATGGTGATGCGCGCGCCGCTTTCTTCGGCGAACGCTTTGCATTGAGCGATGAAGTCAGCGTGTGGCCACAGGGCTTTCGGCGCAGCGATACGCACGTCCATGCCGAGTTTGGCGCCGATCATCAGCAGCGAGTTGCCCATGTTGTAGCGGGCGTCGCCGAGGTAGGCGTAGCTGATGTCATGCATCGGCTTGTCGCTGTGTTCGCGCATGGTCAGCACGTCAGCGATCATTTGCGTCGGGTGGAATTCAGCGGTCAGGCCGTTGAACACCGGGACGCCGGCGTACTTGGCCAGCTCTTCGACGATTTCCTGTTCAAAGCCACGGTACTCGATGGCGTCGAACATCCGGCCGAGGACGCGGGCGGTGTCTTTCATGCTTTCTTTGTGGCCGATCTGGGACGACACCGGGTCGATGTAGGTGACGTGAGCACCCTGGTCGTGGGCCGCGACTTCGAACGCGCAACGGGTGCGGGTCGAGGTTTTTTCGAAGATCAGCGCGATGTTCTTGCCTTGCAGGTGTGGACGCTCGGTGCCGGTGTACTTGGCGCGTTTGAGGTCGCGGGACAGGTCGATCAGGTAATTCAGTTCGCGAGTGGTGTGGTGCATCAAGCTCAGCAAACTGCGGTTGCGCATATTAAAAGCCATGATGGATCTCCTTCGGTATCGGTTATCCCCCTGGCCGCACGTTGTAAGTGCCGGCCAGGGCTCAGAGGTTTAGTAATCGATTGGGTCGCGGATGATCGGGCAGGTCATGCAGTGGCCGCCGCCACGGCCACGGCCCAATTCACCGGCGCTGATGGTGATGACTTCCACACCTGCCTTGCGCAGCAGGGTGTTGGTGTAGGTGTTGCGGTCGTAGCCGATGACCACGCCCGGTTCCACGGCCACCACGTTGTTGCCGTCGTCCCATTGCTCGCGTTCGGCGGCGAAGCTGTTGCCGCCGGTTTCCACCACGCGCAGCGCTTTGAGATTGAGCGCGGCCGCGACGGTGTCGAGGAAGCTGGTTTCTTCGCGGCGAATGTCGATGCCGCCCTGTTTGCTTTCATCTGGTCGCAGGGTGAAGGCGACGATCTGGTTGACCACTTCCGGGAAAATCGTCACGAGGTCGCGGTCGCAGAAGCTGAACACGGTGTCCAGGTGCATCGCGGCGCGAGACTTCGGCAGGCCGGCAACGATGACTTTCTCCACGGCTTTGTTCTTGAACAGATTCAGCGCCAATTGACCGATGGCCTGACGGGATGAACGCTCGCCCATACCGATCAACACCACGCCGTTGCCGATTGGCATGACGTCGCCGCCCTCAAGGGTGGAGCTGCCGTGGTCCTTGTCCGGGTCGCCGTACCAGATCTCGAATTCGGCGTTGGTGAACTGCGGATGGAATTTGTAGATGGCGGTGGTCAGCAGTGTCTCCTGGCGACGCGCCGGCCAGTACATCGGGTTTAGCGTCACGCCGCCGTAGATCCAGCACGTGGTGTCGCGGGTGAACTGGGTGTTCGGCAGCGGCGGCAGAATGAAGCTGGAGTGGCCGAGGAAATCGCGATACATCTCGATGATCTTGCCGCCGAAGCTGTCCGGCAGATCATCGGCGGACACGCCGCCAATCAGGAATTCGGCGATGTGCCGTGGCTCAAGGCTTTTCAGCCAGGATTTCACTTCGCTGATCAGGCCCAGGCCCACCGAATCGGCAGTGACCTTGCGATCGAGAATCCAGTCCAGCGCTTCGGGAATGGCGACGATGTCGGTCAGCAGGTTGTGCATTTCCAGCACGTCGATCCCGCGTTCACGCATCTTGGTGACGAAGTCGAAGTGGTCGCGCTTGGCCTGGGCAACCCACAGCACATCGTCGAACAGCAGTTCATCGCAGTTGTTCGGGGTCAGCCGCTGATGGGCCAGACCTGGGGAGCAAACCATGACTTTGCGCAGTTTGCCGGCTTCGGAATGGACGCCGTACTTAACTTTTTCCGTGGTCATTGCAGTGATCCTCCAGAGATAAACGTTTGGCAATTACAGAGTCAGGAAGCCGTCATACAGTCCGTAGGCAGCCACCAGGGCGCCTACGACCACTGCGGCGAAAATCAGCTTCTCGACGTTGGTGAAAACCGGTTGTTTGAGTTCGAGCTTGGCCTTGGCGAACAGGATCGCGCCGGGCGCATAAAGCAGGGCTGAGAGCAGCAGGTACTTCACGCCGCCGGCGTACAGCAGCCACACCGCGTAGATCAGGGCAATGCCGCCGATGATCAGATCCTTGCGCCGCTCGGCCGCGAAACCTTCATAGCTTTCGCCGCGCACTGCCAGCAGCAGGGCGTAGGCCGCCGACCACAGATACGGCACCAGAATCATCGACGTGGCGAGGTAGATCAGCGACAGGTAAGTGCTGGCCGAGAACAGGGTGATGACCAGGAAAATCTGCACCATCGCGTTGGTCAGCCACAGGGCGTTGACCGGTACGTGGTTGGCGTTTTCCTTGCGCAGAAACTCCGGCATGGTGTGGTCTTTGGCGGCGGCGAACATGATCTCCGCACACAGCAGCACCCACGACAGCAGCGCCCCCAGCAGCGAGATGATCAGACCGACGCTGATCAGCGCTGCGCCCCACGGACCGACCACGTGCTCAAGCACGGCAGCCATCGACGGGTTCTGCAGTTTGGCCAGTTCTGGCTGAGTCATGATGCCCAGCGACAGCACGTTCACCAGCATCAAAAACAGCAGCACGGTGATGAAACCGATCACGGTGGCTTTACCCACGTCGGAGCGTTTTTCAGCGCGGGCCGAGAAAATGCTTGCGCCCTCGATGCCGATGAACACCCACACAGTGACCAGCATCATGTTGCGTACCTGGTTCATCACGCTGCCCAGATCCGGGTTTTTCAGGCCCCAGATGTCGGCGGTGAAGATGTCCAGTTTGAAGGCGAAGACGGCGATCAACACAAACAGCACCAGCGGCACGACTTTGGCGACGGTGGTCACGAGGTTGATGAAGGCCGCTTCCTTGATCCCGCGAAGTACCAGGAAATGCACCGCCCACAACAGAATCGAAGCACCAATGACCGCAGCAACCGTGTTGCCTTCACCGAAAATCGGGAAGAAATAACCCAAGGTGCTGAACAGCAGAACGAAGTACCCGACGTTGCCCAGCCAGGCACTGATCCAGTAGCCCCAAGCAGAGGAAAAACCCATGTAATCGCCGAATCCGGCCTTGGCGTAAGCGTAGACACCGCCGTCCAGGTCAGGCTTGCGATTGGCGAGGGTCTGGAAGACAAAAGCGAGGGTGAGCATGCCGACAGCGGTGATCGCCCAACCGATCAATACCGCGCCGACGTCGGCACTGGCGGCCATGTTTTGTGGCAAGGAGAATATCCCGCCACCGATCATTGAGCCGACGACTAATGCAACCAGTGCGCCGAGTCTTAGTTTTCCGGGAGCTTCAGACATTGCATGACTCCATTGCAGGAAGAGATCACAGCGTAGTTCTGTTGTCTGTACAAATAGCTGACATAGATCAGTTCATGGTCACATTCCATTGTTAATGAATGACTTAGGGAGTCGCTTCAGGCATAAAGCGACCGTCTGCAAGACCCGTTCTAGACGGTTTTCGCGATGTGGTCGGGAATGGCTATTATTACTTTCGAGTTATGACGCTAGTTCTTTTTCCGGGTTTGGCAAATTTTTCACTTCTGTTTTCAGTACAGAATTGATTTATCAGGATCAGCGCACAAAAATGTCTTAACGTGGTAGGCGTTAGCTTTATCCGCTATATATTTATTGGCGTTAACTGATATTCGTCATCCTGCTTTATTTATCTAATTAATAGTTGTTACAAATAATCGCTCACCACATAAAAGGGAGACTGGAATGTCGCAACCGACGCAAAAGCTGCGCCTTGGTGCGTTGATCGCTCTGGTGGTGGGATCGATGATTGGCGGCGGAATTTTTTCACTGCCGCAGAACATGGCGGCACGCGCCGATGCGGGGGCGATCCTCATCGGTTGGGGGATCACTGCCATTGGCATGCTGACCCTGGCCTTCGTGTTTCAAACCCTGGCCAATCGCAAGCCTGAGCTGGACTCCGGCGTCTACGCCTACGCCAAGGCCGGGTTTGGCGACTACATGGGCTTCTCGTCCGCCTGGGGTTACTGGATCAGTGCCTGGCTGGGCAATGTCGGCTACTTCGTTCTGCTGTTCAGCACACTCGGTTATTTCTTTCCGGTATTCGGCCAAGGCAATACGCCGATCGCCATTGGCTGCGCGTCGGTGTTGCTGTGGGCCGTGCACTTTCTGGTGATGCGCGGGATCAAGGAAGCGGCGTTCATCAACCAGGTGACCACCGTGGCCAAGATCGTGCCGCTGATCATGTTCATCGTCATCGCCGCGCTGGCGTTCAAGGCTGACATTTTTACCCGCGACATCTGGGGCCGCAGCAACCCGAGTTTCGGCGGGGTGATGGATCAGGTGCGCAACATGATGCTGGTGACGGTGTTCGTCTTCATCGGCATCGAGGGCGCCAGCGTGTACTCGGCGCGAGCGGAAAAACGCAGCGATGTCGGGCGTGCCACGGTGATTGGATTCATCGGCGTACTGGCGCTACTGGTGCTGGTCAACGTGTTGTCACTGGGGATCATGAGCCAGCCGGAACTGGCCAATCTGCAAAACCCGTCGCTGGCGGCGGTGCTTGAACACATCGTCGGGCCGTGGGGGGCGCTGGCGATCAGCATCGGTTTGGCGATCTCGCTGCTTGGGGCGTTGCTGTCGTGGGCGTTGCTCTGCGCCGAAATCCTTTTCGCCACGGCCCGGGACAAGACCATGCCGGCGTTCCTGAAAAAGGAAAACGCCAACCATGTGCCGGTCAACGCATTGTGGCTGACCAACGTGATGATCCAGATATTCCTGCTGATCACGCTCGTTTCGGAGGGCACTTACACCAGTCTTATTTATCTGGCGTCATCAATGATTCTGGTGCCGTACCTGTGGTCGGCGGCCTACGCGGTGTTATTGAGCGGGCGCGGGGAAACCTACGAACACGCCTCGGCCGAGCGCACCAAGGATCTGCTGATCGGCGGCATCGCCCTGAGTTATGCGGTGTGGTTGTTGTATGCCGGCGGGATGAAATATCTGCTGCTGTCGGCGTTGCTGTATGCGCCGGGGGTGATCCTGTTTGCCAAAGCCAAACATGAGCAGGGCGAGCCGCTGTTCACCACGGTCGAGAAGGGGATTTTTACCTGCGTGATCATTGGCGCGGGGTTGGCGGCTTATGGGTTATACAGCGGTGTGTTGTCGCTTTGAGAACGCTACCCTCACCCCAGCCCTCTCCCGGAGGGATTGGGCGCCTTTGACCCTGTGGGAGCTGGGTTGCCAGCGATAGCGGTGTGTCAGTCGACCCCTGTATCAACTGATCCACGGTCATCGCTGGCAAGCCAGCTCCCACACGGACTTGAGGTGATCCACTAGACGCGGAACTGATCCATCAACTTCATCTGCTGACTGGCCAGCGCATTGAGCTGGCTGCTGATCGCCGCCGACTCCGTCGCTTGCCCGGTCAAGGTTTCAGTCACCGTACGAATCGCCGAGACGTTGCGGTTCACCTCTTCAGCCACTGCGCTCTGCTGTTCGGCGGCGCTGGCGATTTGCAGGTTCATGTCGCTGATCACGGTTACCGCATCACTGATCTTGCCCAGCGCATCCACGGCCTGGCGGATCTGCCCGGCGTTGTTGTGCGCCTGGGTCTGGCTCGAATGCATGGTCGCAACCACGCCGCGAGTGCCGGTCTGAATCTTCTCGATGACGATGCGAATTTCTTCCACCGAATCCTGCGTACGCTTGGCCAGGTTGCGCACTTCATCCGCGACCACGGCAAAACCGCGACCGCTTTCACCGGCGCGGGCGGCTTCGATGGCGGCGTTGAGCGCCAGCAGATTGGTCTGTTCGGCGATGCTGCGGATCACTTCCAGTACCGAACCGATCTGCTCGCTGTTGACCGCCAGTGCTTCGACCTCGGTCACCGCTTTGCTGACCTCATCGGCCAGTTGATTGATGTCGCGGGTGCTGCGCTCGATGATCGACATGCCGTCCTTGGCCGACTGGTCGGCACCTTTCGCGGCGTTGGCCGCGTTCGATGCGCTGTTGGCGACATCGTGGGCGGTGGCGCTCATTTCGTTGGAGGCGGTGGCGACCTGGTCGATTTCGCGGAACTGCACCTGCATGCCTTCACTGGTCTGACGGGCGATTTCCGAAGACTGGTCGGCAGTGCCGCGAGCCTCGGTGATGCTCTGTTTGATCTGGGCGATGGTCGGTTGCAGCTTGTCGAGGAAGCGGTTGAACCAGTTCACCAGTTCGCCCAGTTCATCTTTCTTGCTGTAGTTCAGGCGTTGGGTCAGATCACCTTCACCGCTGGCGATGTTTTTCAGCATCTCGGCAACGCTGTTGATGGGACGAGTGACGCCGGAAGCGGTGAGCCATATCAGCAGCAGGCCAATGAGACCTGCGACCACAGCCACTACCAGTGCAGTGATCACACCGGTTTGCTGTGCTTCGTCGAGCACCGCTTGCAGCTTGACCGAGTCGGCCAGCAGCACCTGTTTGGGCAGGTCGATGACCACGCCCCAGGCGCGCGAGTTGCCAATCGGATCGACCGGATACACCGCCCGGATCAGGTCGCCCTGTTCAAGGATTTTCGGCGTTGCGCTGCCGAGCAGTTGCAGCACTTCATTGCCATCGGCACCGAGGGTCTCGCTGATCTTTTTGCCGACCTTGGCCGCGTCGGAACTGTCGGCAGCCAACACGCCGCTGCCTGAAACAATCAGCATGTGCCCGGCGTTGTTGAACAGGTAGCGCTGGGACTCGACGGCCGCTCCTTGCAAGGCATCGAGGGCGATATCGACGCCAGCGACACCGATGGTTTTACCGTCGACGATCAATGGCACCGAAATGGTCGTCATGAGCATTTCCTTGGTGCCCACGGTGTCGGAATACGGGTCGAGCAAGCAGGTGCGCTTGCTGTCGCGAGGGCAGGTATACCAGCTGTTATAGGGCGTACCGCTGACGCTCAGGGTGGTTTTGGTCAGGTCCTCTTCGACCATGATCGTGTTCAGTGATGCGCCACCGGCGCGGCTCCAGTAGGTGGCGAAACGCCCGGCTTCGTTGGACTGACGCGCGGCGTCGTTGACGAACTCGCTGTCCTTGCCATCGAGGCCATCGGGTTCGAAAGCGAGCCAGATGCCGAGCACTTTATCGTTGCGCTCGAAGGCGGTTTTCAGGCTCAGGTTCAGCTCTTCACGCAGGGCGCCGGCGTCCAGCGAACGCTTGGCGGCCATCACGCGCATGTCCTTGATCTGGTCAGCGAGGCCGGTGATCACCAACAGGCTTTCGCCGAAGGTTTTTTGCACCCGCACCGCCTGTTCGGCGGCTTTGGCCTGCAGCAAGTCTTGCACACTGGCCGTGAGCATCTTGCTGCTGGAATGGCTGACCAGTTCGTCGTTCTGGTTAGTCTGGTAAATGTTCATGCCGACGATCAGCGCAACCACACCGAGCAGGCACAGACCGGAGAGCAGAACGATTTTCAGGCGAATGGAAAGAGAGTCGAACATGGGGCGATCTCGCGAATGAATAAACGGGGGGCTGTGGGTACGAGGTACCCGAATCGCCAAATCCATTCAGCGCCATTCAATGCTCATCGGCGTGGAACGAGAGCGCATGAGGTGCTTGCCGACGGACGGTCAGCGCTAAACGTTTGCGCAGGGGAATGTGCTGAAAAGGGGATTAATTACAGGGATGTTTCAGCTGTGAGACGCAGTGCGTTGTTTCAGGAAGGATTTGCGCGTGGCTCGGGCCGCGACCAGATCCACAGATTGCCCAACCCCATCCCGGCCATTGCCAGATAGATCGGCCAGCCGTGATCGAGCATTACCAGCATCAATGTCGCACACAGCAACATGCTCACCGTGGCGCTGACTTTGGCCTTGCGCGCGATGATCTTGCCGTTGCGCCAGTTATTCAGGATTGGCCCGAACAGCCGATGATTTTCCAGCCAGGCACTCAGGCGCGGAGAACTGCGGGTGGCCGCCCAGGCGGCGAGGAGGATGAACTCGGTGGTCGGCAACCCGGGTACGACAATGGCGATCAGGCCGATGCCGAGGCTGACATAGGCCAACAGACCGAACAGCAGGCGGACGAGTTTGGAGGAGGCTGGTTGCGGCATGGGCTCGGGATTGCTGTGAGGCGAGACGGGGATCTTACAGACTTACTCTGTTCCCTGTGGGAGCTGGCTTGCCAGCGATAGCGGTGGGTCAGGCAACATAAATGGAGACTGACCAGCCCTCATCGCTGGCAAGCCAGCGCCCACAGGGTTTTGTTCTGTGCCCAGGGATCAGGCCATTTCGGTTTCTGTGGCGTAAGCCTGTTCCAGCAGCACGGTGAAGCGGTTGAACGCATCGAGCGCGCCTTGCTCGACTTCAGCCTCTTCTTCGGCGCTGAACTGCAGCGAGTCGAGAGTACGCACAAAGCGCTTCCAGCCTTCAGCACGGCCACCTTCAGGCTCACTCAAATGACGGGCGCCAAAGGTTTCACTCAGCTCCAGCGCCACGGCGCGTTTGATCAGAAACGCAGCACCGAGCTTCGAACCTTCGGAAACGAAGATCCAGCCCAGCGCCCGCGCCTTGCTCGGGTTCTTCACCGCGCCGGGTACCGGGCCCGGCACTTCGGTATCGAGATCTGCCAGGTCAGCCTTGGCCGCGTCGGCGCGGCAGCGAGCCGGCAGGTCGGGCACGATCGCAGTCAGTTCGGCATCGTTGTACAGCGCAACCAGTTCCGACTGGAACAGGTATTGCGCGACCACGAAACGGGCGAAGCTGGCGCGGGTTTCAAACGGCGCATGGGCTTTGACCAAGGTGTCGAGTTTGCTGTGCGGCTCGTGGGTGATCTGGTTCAGGCGTTGTGAACGCAGGGCTTTTTCCGAAGAGGTCATGACGTGTCCTTGATAAATGAGGCGCTTGATAACAAGACGAACGGGCAAGCGCCGGACAGTAAAAAAAGCCTCACGGCGCGGTGCTTGAACACGCGCAGTGAGGTGGGTGGGGTCAGATGTCCCAGATCAGATTGATCGCGAAGTTGCGACCCGGTTGGGTCAGGCGATCAAGGTTGGCCGGTTGCGTCACCGACGCTTCGCCGACGCTGTCGTAACCGCGCACGTCATCCCACAGCCAGTATTTCTTGTCGGTCAGGTTGTAAATGCCGCCGCTGACGGTGACGTCGTTGGTGACTTTGTAGAACGCGGTCATATCAAGAATGCCGAAACCCGGCGACTTGAACTGGCTGCTGACGCCGTCCGGCGACTTGAAGTTGCTGTCGTCGACGCGATCCTTCTTCTTCACCACGGTCCAGCTCAGCAGGCCGCCGTAGTTGTCCTGGTCGTAGCCCAAACCGAACACACCGGTCAGCGGGTTAACGCTGTTGAGCGGCTCGCCACTGTCGTTGTTGCGACCGTAGGCATAGGCAATCGAGCCTTGGGTGTAGAGGCCCTGCGGTGCGCCGAACGCGTCAAGGTTCAGACGACCTTTGACTTCAGCACCCTTGATGGTCGCGTGCTTGATGTTGCTCGACTGGAAGGTCAGCTCGTTGTAACCCGGCGACACCGCGTCTTCGTTGATGAAGTCGCGGTACTTGTTATAGAACACCGCCACATCGAATGAGCCATGCTCGAAGTTACCGCGCAGGCCGGTTTCGTAGCTTTTGCTTTTTTCCGGTTCCAGGTCCGGGTTCGGCGCCACGTGGTAACCGGTGGTGCTGTTCTCGAAGCGGCCGTACAGGGCTTTCGCGGTGGGCGTGCGGAAACCTTCGGCGTATTGACCGTACCAGGTGTAGTTTTCGCTCAGGGCATAGGTCAGACCGAATTTCGGCGAGACTTTATGCCAGGTCTTGTTCTTGTCGCTGACCGTGCCTTGGCCATCGGCCGCCACGGTATTGAGGAACTCCTGAGTGATCTTCGGCTTGAGCTGGGTGTAGTCATAGCGCAGGCCTGGCAGGAAGGTCCAGTCATTCCAGCTGATCTGATCCTGGGCGAACAGGCTGTAGGTGTTGATGGTCGGATCCGGGAAGTCGGTGGCCTTCACCAACACGTCAGCGGTACTGGTCGCGCCGATCGCAGTGCAGCCACGGCCAACCGCCAGGCACTTGCCGTCGCCGCTGCGCGAACCGGTGACTTTCTGTTGCTTGATGGTGGTGCCGTAAGTCAGGACGTGATCGGTGTCACCGATGGCAAAAGCCTTGTCCAGTTGCGCGTCGAATACCCACTGTTTTTCTTCGTAAACGGTATCGCGGGTGCGCAGCACTTTTCGGGTGATCGGGTAGTAATACTCTTCGGTGCTCTGGTCGGTCTTGGCGATCTGGTGGTTGAGGCTCCACTTGACGTTGTCCACCAGCAAGCTGTCGAGCGCGAAGCGGTGTTCAAGGCCGAAACGCTCACGGGTAATGGTGTCGTTGCCGGTGCGCCACTGGTACATGCCGCCGGGCAGTACGCTGTTGGGGATGGTTGGCGCGCCATTGAAGTACGGGCCGCCGTACGCGCTTTTCTGATCGGTATCGCGATCATCCTTGTACTTTTCGTAAGTCAGGCCCAGGCGCGAATCTTCGTTGTAGTTCCAGCCGATCTTGGCCAGCACGTTGCTCGCCTTGACGTCTTCCGGGTTAGCGGCGGTGCGCTCAAGGCCGGTGCCGTTGTGGCTGCCGTAGGAGTCGGTTTCGTGACCGTCGCGCTGGCTGTAGTGCAGCAAACCGTCGAATTGATCGGCACGGCCGGCGACGGTGGCGGATTTCAGCCAGCTTTCATCGGCCGAGCTGTAACCGGTTTTCAGGCGCGCGCCAACATCGTTGCCAGGCTTGATGATGTCGTCCGGGTCGAGCGTGTAATAGCTGACGGCGCCGCCAATGGCGTTGCTGCCGTACAGCACCGACGCCGGGCCACGGAGGATCTCGACGCGTTTGACGATTTCCGGGTCGACGTAATTGCGCTGGGTCTTGGCGTACGGACCGTTGAAGAAACCGTCCGGCACTTCGACGCCGTCAACCTGGGTCAGAATCCGGTCGCCGTCGATGCCGCGGATGTTGTAACCGCTGATGCCGCCACGCTGACCGGCGCCGCCGACCGACACGCCCGGCTCATAGCGCACCAGATCCTTGATGGAGTTGACGTTGTTGCGATCGAGTTCTTCACGGGTGTGCACGGTGACGGTGCTTGGCACGCTGTTCACCGACTGTTCCTGGCGGGTGGCGCTGATGGTCACCTGATCCAGATTCAGTGCGCCGCTGCTGCTGCGCTTCTCCAGCACGACGTTGTTGTTGCTCAGCTTGCGGAAGCTCAGGTTGGTCCCCACCAACAGACGCTCCAAGGCTTTTTCCGGTGGCAGAGAGCCGCGCACACCCGGCGACGAGATGCCCTGACCCAGTTCTGCCGGCAAGCCGATCTGCCAACCGGTTACGGTGGTGAACGCGTTGAGCGCCGACACCAGCGGCTGCTGACTGATAGAGAAAGAGTAATCACCCATGTTGCGCGCCGGTTGCTCGGTCGCAGCCATCAGTGGCGCGGTGCCGGCCATGAGGATGGCCGCGGTCAGCAGCGACAATACGCGGGAAGGGGAAGAAGTCTGGCGGGTAAGGCGAAGGGACATCGATAGCGCTCCGTGTCGCACGAATCTTTATAGTTGCTGATTCTCATCCGAGGATGCGAATCAATTGCATTGGCTATAACTAGACGAACGCGCTCACGCTATCGAGTAAAAATAATTCTCATTTAGTTCAAGATGACCAGCGCCGGGAATTCCTGCAGACGCGCCGAGGTGATGTGCGCCAGAGAACGCACCACGTCGAGCGGCTGATCGAGGCGGTAATTGCCGGTCACGGCAACGTCGGCCAACTGCTCGTTGTTGTTGATGATCCAGCCTGGATAGTAGCGGCGCAATTCGGCCAGTACCTGATTCAGCGGGCAGTTCTCGAACACCAGTCGACCCTGCACCCACGCCAGCTCGGTGGCCGCGTCGAGTTTGGCCGGGCGATCGAAACCGTTGGGGCCGATGCGGATGCTTTCCCCGGCAGACAGGCGCATCCGCGCATCGTTGTGGGTGGCGCGCAAATCGACATCGCCACGCTGCACATTGACCTGCGCGATCCCGTCCAGATAGCGCACGGCGAACGCGGTGTCACGCACGCTGGCCTTGACCGGGCCGGCGTCAATTTCCAGCGGTTGATTGCGATTGGCTGCGACCTCGAAAAACGCTTCGCCCTGATACAACCGCGCGACGCGCTGCTGATCATCGATGGTGCTGGAGAACGCCGAGTCGGTGTTGAGCAGGACCTGCGAACCGTCCTCCAGTTGCAAGCGCTGACGTTCGCCAACCACGGTCAGGTGATCGGCCTGCAACCGCATCGGCAGGTTGCTGAAACTGAACAGACCAAGCACCAGAACGGCGGCGGTGGCCAGTGGTTTCCAGTGTGGACGCAGCCGCTGGAGGAAGGTGACTTTCGCGGGTTTTGAAGCCAGGTTTTGCGCGCACTGGGCAATTTGCGGACCGTCCCAGATTGCCTGAGCCTTGGCGAACGCCTCGGCATTCAATGGGTCCGCTGCCAGCCAGGCATGGAACTGCCGGGTCTGCTCCTCGTCCGGACTGCCGAGCACGATGAGCCAGTCCAGGGCCTGGTCCATTGCACTTGCAGCGTCCTGCGCCGACGGGGACGAAGGCGAGCGATGGGTGTCCGTCACGGTGTTTCCTCGGGCTTCTGGCGAAGCAGTTTCAAGTTTCAAGCTGCAAGCCAGACGCGTGAACTGCTTTTCGTTTTTACTGGGAGCGTGAAGCTTACAGCTTGCCGCTGCTGTCGTGTCGCTCGGCAACGCCGATGCAAATGCTCATGATCAGTTTGAGTTCTTTCTGCACGGTGCTGAGGGACACGCTCAGTTCTTGCGCGATTTCCTGATAACTGTGCCCGTGCAGGCGGCTGAGGATGAAGATCTGCTGCTGGCGCGGGCTGAGTTGACTGAGACTCACGTTCAAACGCTCCAGCATTTGTTCGGCGTGGGCGGCGTCTTCGGCGCTGCTGGCCGGGGCGGCGATGCTGTGCACAATTTCTTGCGGCACGTCATCGACCATGGTTCGCGAATGGATCTTGCGCGCACGCAGATGATCGAGCGCCAGGTTGCGTGCGGTCTGGAAGACAAAGGGTTCGAGGTGATCGATGGCCCGCTCGTTCAGCGCCCGTGCCACGCGCAGATAGGTCTCCTGCAGCAGGTCTTCAGCGGTGCTGTGATTGTTGACCATCCGTTCCAGCGTACGCAGCAAAGAAATGCGCTGGGTGAGGAAGACGTGGTTGAAGCGCGATTGACTCACGGGAGGACCTGATCCATTTCAAGCGAATGATAATGCTTATCATCTAGCTGAATGGTCAAGTATTGATTTTGAATGGGAATAACCGACCTTGTGGGAGTTGGCTTGCCAGCGATGGCGATGGGCCAGGCAATATCCATGTTGGATGTGCCTGCCTCATCGCTGGCAAGCCAGCTCCCACAGGGATCAGGGGTGGGGCGGGGGATTACTCGGCGTTACACAGCGCCAGGCAGTTATCCAGCATGCGGTTGGAGAAGCCCCACTCGTTGTCGTACCAGGCCAGCACTTTCAGCAGTTTGCCGCTGGATTTGGTGTGGTTGGCGTCGAAGATCGACGACAGCGGGTTGTGGTTGAAGTCGCTGGAAACCAGCGGCAACGTGTTGTAACCCAAAATTTTCGAATGTTGGCTGGCAGCCTTGAGCAGTGCGTTGACTTCCTCGGCCGTGGCTTCTTTCTTCAGTTGTACGGTCAGATCCACCAGCGACACATTGATCACCGGCACCCGCACGGCCATGCCGGTCAGTTTGCCCGCCAGTTCCGGTAGCACCAGGCCCACCGCTTCAGCGGCGCCGGTCTTGCTCGGGATCATGTTCTGCGTGGCCGAACGCGCGCGGTACGGGTCGGTGTGGTAGACGTCGGTCAGGTTCTGATCGTTGGTGTAAGCGTGGATCGTGGTCATCAGACCGCTTTCGATGCCCAGCTCGCGGTGCAGCACTTGCGCCACCGGTGCCAGGCAGTTGGTGGTGCACGAAGCGTTGGAGATGATCTGGTGCGACTGGCGCAGAATATCGTGGTTCACACCGTAAACGACGGTGGCATCGGCACCTTTGGCCGGGGCCGAGATGATCACTTTGCGCGCGCCGGCCGTAATATGCGCAGCGGCTTTGGCACGGTCGGTAAACAGACCGGTGCATTCGAAGACGACATCGATTTTTTCCGCAGCCCATGGCAGCTCGGCCGGGTTGCGAATGGCGCTCACCGCAATGCGGTCGCCGTTGACGGTCAGGCTTTCGTTGTCGTGCGCCACTTCGGCGTCGAACGTGCCATGAACGGTGTCGTATTTGAGCAGATGCGCATTGATTGAGCTGTCGCCCAGATCGTTGATGGCGACAATCTGCAGATCCTGTCGATAGCCTTGGGTATACAGTGCGCGCAGGACATTACGGCCGATGCGGCCAAAACCATTGATTGCGATTCGAAGAGTCATGGAACAGCGCCGCCGTCGTTTTGTTGTTGGAATTACAAGATTATTCGCATAAAAATAGAAAACAAGCCTTTTTAGTGGCAATATTTTGTCTTATCTACAACGAGTGACCTGAATCAACTGGTCCGAATGATCAAGAAAACCGTCCGTCATCCCGAATGCGCGGGCCCTTGATCAGCATAGACAATCAGGTCGCCATTTCCGTTAGCCTGGAGTTCTACACATGCATCCCCGCGTCCTTGAGGTCACCGAACGGCTTATCGCCCGCAGCCGCGCCACGCGTCAGGCTTACCTTGCGCTGATTCGCGGCGCTGCAACTGACGGCCCGATGCGCGGCAAGCTGCAATGCGCCAACTTCGCCCACGGTGTGGCCGGGTGTGGCACTGAAGACAAGCACAGCTTGCGGATGATGAACTCGGCGAACATCGCCATTGTTTCTTCGTATAACGACATGCTTTCGGCACACCAGCCGTACGAGGTCTTCCCTGAGCAGATCAAAAACGCCTTGCGTGAGATCGGTTCGGTCGGCCAGTTCGCTGGCGGCACTCCGGCGATGTGTGATGGCGTGACCCAAGGCGAACCGGGCATGGAACTGAGCCTGCCGAGCCGCGAAGTGATCGCGATGTCGACGGCGGTGGCGTTGTCCCACAACATGTTCGACGGCGCGCTGATGCTCGGCATCTGCGACAAGATCGTGCCGGGCCTGATGATGGGCTCGCTGCGTTTCGGTCATCTGCCGACAATCTTTGTGCCGGGCGGGCCGATGGTCTCGGGCATTTCCAACAAGGAAAAAGCCGACGTCCGGCAGAAGTACGCCGAAGGCAAAGCGACCCGCGAAGAGCTGCTGGAATCGGAGATGAAGTCCTACCACAGCCCGGGCACCTGCACGTTCTACGGCACCGCCAACACCAACCAGTTGCTGATGGAAGTCATGGGCCTGCACTTGCCGGGCGCCTCTTTCGTCAACCCGAACACGCCGCTGCGTGATGCACTGACCCGCGAAGCGGCGCATCAAGTTACGCGCCTGACCAAGCAGAACGGCAACTTCATGCCGATCGGCGAAATCGTCGACGAGAAGTCGCTGGTCAACTCGATCGTCGCGCTGCACGCCACCGGCGGCTCGACCAACCACACCCTGCACATGCCGGCCATCGCCATGGCCGCGGGCATTCAACTGACCTGGCAGGACATGGCAGACCTCTCCGAAGTCGTGCCGACCCTGAGCCACGTTTACCCGAACGGCAAAGCCGACATCAATCACTTCCAGGCAGCGGGCGGCATGTCGTTCCTGATCCGTGAACTGCTCGGTGCCGGCCTGCTGCACGAAGACGTCAACACCGTGCTCGGCCACGGCTTGAGCAAGTACACCAAAGAGCCGTTCCTCGATAACGGCGAACTGGTTTGGCGTGAAGGTCCGGTCGACAGCCTCGACGAAAACATTTTGCGCCCGGTGGCACGCGCGTTCTCGCCGGAGGGTGGTCTGCGGGTGATGGAGGGCAATCTCGGTCGCGGTGTGATGAAGGTGTCTGCCGTGGCGCTGGAAAACCAGATTGTTGAAGCGCCGGCCATGGTGTTCCAGGATCAACAGGATCTGGCCGATGCGTTCAAGGCCGGTTTGCTGGAGAAGGATTTCGTCGCCGTGATGCGCTTCCAGGGCCCGCGTTCCAACGGCATGCCCGAGTTGCACAAGATGACGCCGTTCCTTGGCGTGCTGCAGGATCGCGGCTTCAAAGTGGCGCTGGTGACGGACGGGCGCATGTCGGGCGCCTCGGGGAAAATCCCGGCGGCGATCCATGTCAGCCCGGAAGCTTATGTCGGTGGTGCTTTGGCTCGCGTGCAAGAGGGCGATATCATCCGCGTCGATGGCGTCAAAGGCACTTTGGAAATTAAAGTGGACGCCGACGAATTTGCAGCGCGCGAACCCGCCAAAGGCCTGTTGGGCAACAACATCGGCAGCGGTCGCGAACTGTTCGGTTTCATGCGCGTGGCCTTCAGCTCGGCGGAGCAGGGCGCCAGCGCCTTCACTTCTGCCCTGGAGACGCTTAATTGAAACTGGCTTTGGTCGGTGACATCGGAGGCACCAACGCGCGGTTCGCGTTGTGGAAAAACCAGCAACTGGAATCGATTCAGGTGCTGGCCACGGCCGACCATGCCAGCCCGGAAGAGGCCATCAGCCTCTACCTGAGCGGGCTCGGTCTGGCGCCGGGCGCTATCGGTTCGGTGTGCCTGTCGGTGGCCGGCCCGGTCAGTGGCGATGAATTCAAGTTCACCAACAACCACTGGCGGCTGAGCCGCAAAGCGTTCTGCAACATTTTGCAGGTCGAGCAGCTGTTGCTGGTCAATGACTTCTCGGCAATGGCGCTGGGCATGACGCGTTTGCAGCCGGGTGAATTCCGTGTGGTTTGCGAAGGCACGCCAGAACCGTTGCGTCCTTCGGTGGTGATTGGTCCGGGCACCGGCCTTGGCGTCGGTACTTTGCTCGATCTGGGCGAGGGTCGATTTGCGGCGCTGCCGGGCGAGGGTGGTCACGTTGATCTGCCGTTGAGCAGCCCGCGTGAAACACAGCTGTGGCAGCACATCCACAACGAGATCGGCCATGTCAGCGCGGAGACTGCATTGAGTGGTGGTGGTTTGCCGCGTGTCTATCGGGCGATTTGTGCGGTGGATGGCCATGAACCGACGCTCGAAACGCCAGAAGCCATTACGGCCGCTGGCCTTGCAGGCGATCCGATTGCCCTGGAAGTGCTGGAGCAGTTCTGCTGCTGGCTCGGCCGCGTGGCCGGTAACAACGTGCTGACCACGGGCGCACGGGGTGGGGTGTTTATCGTCGGTGGGGTGATTCCGCGTTTTGCCGACTTCTTCCTCGAAAGTGGTTTCGCCCGCAGTTTTGCCGACAAGGGCTGCATGAGCGATTACTTCAAAGGCATTCCGGTGTGGCTGGTGACGGCACCGTATTCCGGGCTGGTTGGCGCCGGCGTGGCCCTCGAGCAGGCTTGATACCGAGTTGCTTTCATCGCTGGCAAGCCAGCTCCCACGGGTTGTGTGAACGACAAAGATCTTTGTGGGAGCTGGCTTGCCAGCGATGGGGCCAGAACAGACAACAAATTTCCAAGGTTCATCAGGCATAATCCGCCCCAATTCCAACAACAAGGATGCCTTCGAAGTGAGCTCAGTCAACAAGTCGATATTGTTGGTCGATGACGACCAGGAAATACGCGAGTTGCTGGAAACCTATCTGACCCGTGCCGGGTTTCAGGTACGGGCCACAGCCGATGGCGCCAGTTTCCGTCAGGCCCTCAACGAGGCGCCGAGTGATCTGGTGATCCTCGATGTCATGCTGCCCGACGAGGACGGTTTCAGTCTGTGCCGCTGGGTGCGTCAGCATCCGCGTCAGGCGCAGGTGCCGATCATCATGCTCACCGCCAGTTCCGACGAGGCCGACCGGGTCATCGGTCTGGAGCTCGGCGCCGACGATTACCTCGGCAAACCTTTCAGCCCCCGCGAACTGCAGGCGCGCATCAAAGCGCTGCTGCGCCGCGCACAATTCGGCCAGGAACGCAGCGGCAGTGAAGTGCTGGCGTTTGACGATTGGCGGCTGGACATGGTCAGTCATCGGCTGTTTCACACCGACGGCGAGGAAGTGATTCTGTCCGGTGCCGATTTCGCTCTGCTGAAACTGTTCCTCGATCACCCGCAGGAAATTCTCGACCGCGACACCATCGGCAACGCCACTCGCGGCCGCGACCTGATGCCGCTCGATCGCATTGTCGACATGGCCGTCAGCCGCTTGCGCCAACGTCTGCGTGACACGGAAAAGCCGCCACGGCTGATTCGCACGGTACGCGGCAGCGGCTATCAACTGGCAGCCAACGTGGTTGCCGGCAATGGTCACTGAGTCACTGCGCCGGCTCGCCAGCAAAGTGCCGGTGCCGCGTTCGCTGCTGGGGCGGATGTTGCTGCTGACCTTGCTCGCGGTGCTGTTCGCGCAGACCTTGTCGAGTGTGATCTGGGTTTCGCAATTACGCGCCACCCAGCTCGAAGGCCTGGTCACCAGCGCCCGCAGCCTTGCTCATTCGATGACCGCCAGCGTCAGTTATTTTCGTTCGTTGCCGGTGGCCTATCGGCCGCTTGTGCTCGATCAGTTGCGCAGCATGGGCGGCACGCGGTTTGTCGTAACGCTCAACGACAAGCCGCTGGGCATGGACGTGCTGCCGGTCACACCGCGTAAAGCCGCGGTGATGAAAGCGGTCGACGAAGTGCTGCGTCAGTCCCTCGGTCAAGACACCGACATCTCGGTGTCTTTCGTCAGTCCCGAGGATCTGCGCATCTTCAACGCCGGGCTGAAACTCGATGAGTTGCCGCGCTCCTGGGCGCACTACGCGCTGACCCTTGAGCCGGTGAATCCGCCGGTGCTGGTCACGCAGATTCAGATGGCGCCGGGCGAGTGGCTGTACATCGCCTCGCTGTTGCCCGAGCCCTACACCAGTCTTGAAGAGCAAGGCCTGCCGTCGCAGCAAGTGTGGTTCATCGTCCTCACCAGCGGCTTTCTGCTGCTGTTCATCGGTGTGCTGGTGCACTGGCAGAGCCGACCGCTCAAGCGCCTGGCCCGAGCCGCGCGGGATCTGTCGCTGGGCGCCGACGTCGAACCGGTGGCGGAGGGCGGCGGCAGTGAAGTGGTCGAGGTCGGCCGCGCCTTCAACACCATGCGCGAGCGCATCAGCCGTTACCTGACCGAACGCAGCCAATTGTTCAGCGCGATTTCCCACGACTTGCGCACCCCGATCACCCGTCTGCGTTTGCGCGTCGAACTGCTCGAAGACGAACAGCTGCAAATCAAGTTCGGTCGTGATCTGGATGAGTTGGAGCTGCTGGTCAAAGGCGCGTTGCAATGCGTGAAAGACACTGACATCCACGAAAACATCGAACCGGTCGATCTCAACCATGTGCTCGATTGTCTGGTGGAGCCTTATCTGGCGCCCAACGGTAATGGTCGCGTGACCCAGCATGGGCGGGCGCTGGCGGCGTATTCGGGCAAACCTTTGGCATTGAAGCGCTGCATCGGCAACCTGATCGACAACGCGTTGAAGTACGGACAGAACGCGCATCTGCACATTGATGACGATGAAAGTGCATTCGTCCTGCACGTCGATGATGAAGGGCCGGGCGTGCCGGAGCAGCGGCTGGAGCAGGTGTTTGAGCCGCACTTCAGGTTGGCGGGACAGCAGCAGGGGTATGGGCTCGGCCTCGGAATTGCGCGCAATATCGCTCATAGCCATGGCGGTGAGGTGACGTTGCAGAACCTGCGTGAGGGTGGGTTGCGGGTGACGTTGCAGTTGCCGCGGTCGATGGATTGAAGATCAAAAGATCGCAGCCTTCGGCAGCTCCTACACCGATCCCTGTAGGAGCTGCCGAAGGCTGCGATCTTTTTTATGTCACGGATCAGTGACAAAACCCGTCCCCTTCGTTACAAGCCCACCCCGGCCCGTTGTTTAGACTCCCCGCAGTCATAACAACAAAAAAGGCCCCCCATGGATCACTTCGAACCCGGCTTCAGCAGCTGGCTCAATGCCCCCGCGCACCAGCAATGGCTTGCCGCCGAAGGCCTGCGCCTGCTGGATTTCGCCAGGGCTTCACGTCTGCCCGAAGGCTTCGGCAACCTCGACGAACGCGGCCGTTTGCCTGCGAACGCACGAGCCGAAACCATGAACACCGCGCGCATGACCCACAGCTTCGCCATGGCCCATATTCAGGGTTTGCCGGGGTTTGCCGAACTGGTCGATCACGGCATTGCCGCCCTGCGCGGGCCGCTGCGCGATGCGCTGCACGGCGGCTGGTTTGCGGTGGCCGGGCATCGCGATGACAACACGGGTAAGAACGCCTATCTGCACGCCTTCGTTGCACTGGCGGCGAGCTCGGCGGTGGTCGCACAACGTCCTGGCGCACAGGCGCTGCTGGATGATGCGATCGACATCATCGACACCTATTTCTGGAGCGAAGAAGAGGGCGCCATGCGCGAATTCTTCAATCGTGACTGGAGCGAAGAGGAAGCCTATCGCGGCGCGAACAGCAACATGCACGCGACCGAAGCGTTCCTCGCCCTGGCCGATGTCACTGAAGACCCACGCTGGCTGGTGCGCGCCCAGCGCATCGTCGAGCGAGTGATCCATGGTCACGCTGCTGCCAACGATTACATGGTCATTGAGCACTTCGACCGCGACTGGCAACCGCTGCGCGAATACAACCATGACAATCCCGCCGACGGTTTCCGCCCTTACGGCACCACGCCGGGACACGGTTTCGAGTGGGCGCGCCTTTTGCTGCACCTCGAAGCGGCGCGGGTGCAGGCCGGCATGCTTACTCCCGGCTGGCTCGCCACCGACGCGCAGAAACTCTTCGAGCAAAACTGCCGTTACGGTTGGGAGGTTGATGGCGCGCCGGGCATTGTCTACACCCTCGATTGGAACAACCAAGCCGTGGTCCGCCATCGCTTGCACTGGACGCATGCCGAGGCCAGTGCTGCGGCCAGCGCTTTGCTCAAGCGCACCGGCGATGAGCAATATGAAACCTGGTACCGACTGTTCTGGGATTTCTGCGATGTGAATTTCATCGACCGCTGCGACGGCAGTTGGCACCACGAACTCAATCCGCAAAACATTCCAAGTGCCGATATCTGGCCGGGCAAACCCGATCTGTATCACGCCTGGCAAGCGGTGCTGATTCCGCGTCTACCCTTGGCGCCGAGCATGGCCACTGCGCTGGAGCGCTTGTCCCAGAGCATTCCTGTGTAACCATGTGGTGACATTCGCGCGTCCCTTCGTTACCTGCGAGGGGATTCGCCCTGTTTAAACTCCTGTGCAGCGCAAGCACCAGACTTGCAATGCATAACAACAAGAAAGGTACATCTCAGATGAATGCGATTTCTCGCCTCGCTACTGTCATTTCTGTCGCCTCCCTGTTCCCGCTCGCAATTCTGCCTCTCAGTGTTTCCGCTGCCGAATCCAAAGGTTCGGTGGAAGTCGTGCACTGGTGGACCTCAGGTGGCGAAAAAGCTGCCGTTGATGTGCTCAAGGCCCAAGTCGAAAAAGACGGTTTCACTTGGAAAGACGGCGCTGTCGCCGGTGGTGGCGGTGCGACTGCCATGACGGTGCTGAAAAGCCGTGCAGTGGCCGGCAACCCGCCAGGCGTTGCCCAGATCAAAGGCCCGGACATCCAGGAATGGGCGTCGACCGGTCTGCTCGACACCGACGTTCTGAAGGACGTTGCCAAGTCGGAAAAGTGGGACAGCCTGCTCGACAAGAAAGTCTCCGATACCGTGAAGTACGACGGTGATTACGTGGCCGTGCCGGTGAACATTCACCGGGTGAACTGGCTGTGGATCAATCCGGAAGTCTTCAAGAAAGCCGGTATCGAAAAAGCCCCGACCACCCTCGAAGAATTCTACGCCGCTGGCGACAAGCTCAAGGCTGCGGGCTTCATCCCGCTGGCGCACGGCGGTCAGCCTTGGCAGGACAGCACCGTGTTCGAAGCCGTTGTGCTTTCGGTCATGGGGGTTGATGGCTACAAGAAAGCCCTGGTCGACCTCGACAACACCGCACTGACTGGCCCGGAAATGGTCAAGGCGCTCACCGAGCTGAAGAAAGTCGCGACCTACATGGACGCCGACGGCAAAGGCCAGGACTGGAACCTGGAAGCGGCCAAGGTCATCAACGGCAAGGCCGGCATGCAGATCATGGGTGACTGGGCCAAGTCCGAATGGACCGCCGCGAAGAAAATTGCCGGCAAGGATTACCAGTGCGTAGCGTTCCCGGGCACCGATAAGGCGTTCACCTACAACATCGACTCGCTGGCCGTGTTCAAGCAGAAAGACGCGGGCACCGCGGCGGGTCAGCAGGACATCGCCAAAGTCGTGCTGGGTGAAAACTTCCAGAAAGTCTTCAGCATCAACAAAGGCTCGATCCCGGTACGAATCGACATGTTGAACGACATGGAGAAACTCGGTTTCGACTCCTGCGCACAAACGGCTGCCAAAGACTTCCTGGCGGACTCCAAGTCCGGCGGCCTGCAGCCGAGCATGGCGCACAACATGGCGACCACGCTGGCCGTACAAGGCGCGTTCTTTGACGTAGTCACCAACTACATCAACGACCCGAAAGCCGACCCGGCCGACACCGCCAAGAAACTCGGCGCGGCGATCAAGTCGGCCAAATAAGCCTTAGTGGCAAGCGGCAAGCGGCAAGTTGAAAGCTGTAAGTAAAAGCACTGCCCTGCTTATCTTGCAGCTTGAAACTTGCAGCTTGTAGCTGCTCTTCTCTTTTTTATGGATTTCCCCATGAGTTCTGTTGCTGTGTTCAGCAAAGCCTCGCCGTTCGATGCATTGCAACGCTGGCTACCCAAACTGGTGCTGGCGCCGAGCATGTTCATCGTGCTGGTGGGCTTCTATGGCTACATCCTGTGGACGTTCGTCCTGTCGTTCACTACCTCGACATTCCTGCCCAACTACAAGTGGGCCGGTCTGGCGCAATACGCGCGGTTGTTCGACAACGATCGCTGGTGGGTCGCGAGCAAGAATCTCGCGATGTTCGGCGGTATGTTCATCGGCATCACCTTGGTGATCGGCGTGTTGCTGGCGGTGTTCCTCGACCAGCGTATCCGTCGTGAAGGCTTTATTCGCACCATTTACCTGTACCCGATGGCGCTCTCGATGATCGTCACCGGTACCGCGTGGAAATGGCTGCTCAACCCGGGCATGGGCCTGGACAAATTGTTGCGTGACTGGGGTTGGGAAGGCTTCCGTCTCGACTGGCTGATCGACCCGGATCGCGTGGTGTATTGCCTGGTGATCGCGGCTGTATGGCAAGCCTCGGGCTTCATCATGGCGATGTTCCTCGCCGGCCTGCGCGGGGTTGATCAATCGATCATCCGTGCCGCGCAGATCGATGGCGCGAGCATGCCGCGCATCTACTGGAAAGTCGTGCTGCCAAGCCTGCGCCCGGTGTTCTTCAGTGCCGTGATGATTCTGGCGCACATCGCGATCAAGAGCTTCGACCTGGTCGCGGCGATGACGGCCGGTGGTCCGGGTTACTCCTCCGACCTGCCAGCGATGTTCATGTACTCCTTCACCTTCAGTCGCGGCCAGATGGGCATGGGCTCGGCCAGTGCGATTCTGATGCTCGGTGCGATTCTCGCGATCATCGTGCCTTACCTGTACTCCGAGCTGAGGACCAAGCGTAATGACTAGTCTCGCTGCAAAATCCCCCATCAGCCTGAGTCGCATCGCGATCTACGCGGTGCTGATCCTCGCGGTGCTTCTGTATCTGGTGCCGCTGGTGGTCATGCTGCTGACCAGCTTCAAGACCCCGGAAGACATCGGCACCGGCAACCTGCTGAGCTGGCCGACCGTGGTCACCGGCATCGGCTGGGTGAAAGCCTGGGCCACCGTCGACGGCTATTTCTGGAACTCGATCAAGATCACCGTCCCGGCTGTGATCATCTCCACCGCCATCGGTGCGTTGAACGGCTATGTGCTGTCGTTCTGGCGCTTCCGTGGTTCGCAACTGTTCTTCGGCCTGCTGCTGTTCGGCTGCTTCCTGCCGTTCCAGACCGTGCTGCTGCCGGCCTCGTTCACCCTCGGCAAGATGGGCCTGGCGAGCACCACCACCGGCCTGGTGTTCATCCACGTGGTCTACGGCCTGGCGTTTACCACGCTGTTTTTCCGTAACTACTACGTGAGCATCCCCGATGCATTGGTGAAAGCCGCACGCCTTGATGGCGCAGGGTTCTTCACCATTTTCCGGCGGATCATTCTGCCGATGTCGACGCCGATCATCATGGTTTGCCTGATCTGGCAGTTCACCCAGATCTGGAACGACTTCCTGTTCGGTGTGGTGTTCTCCAGCGGTGATTCGCAACCGATCACGGTGGCGCTGAACAACCTGGTCAATACCAGCACCGGCGCCAAGGAATACAACGTTGATATGGCAGCGGCGATGATCGCCGGCCTGCCGACCCTGCTGGTCTATGTGGTCGCAGGCAAGTATTTCGTGCGCGGGCTGACGGCCGGCGCGGTCAAGGGGTAATCATGGCAACGCTCGAACTTCGCAACGTAAACAAGACTTATGGCCCCGGCCTGCCGGACACCCTGAAGAACATCGAACTGTCGATCAAGGAAGGTGAGTTCCTGATCCTCGTCGGCCCGTCGGGCTGCGGCAAGTCGACCCTGATGAACTGCATCGCCGGGCTGGAAACCATCACCGGCGGCGCGATCATGATCGGTGATCAAGACGTCAGCGGCATGAGCCCCAAGGATCGCGACATCGCCATGGTGTTCCAGTCCTACGCCTTGTACCCGACCATGAGCGTGCGCGAGAACATCGAGTTCGGTCTCAAGATTCGCAAGATGCCGCAGTCGGCGATCGACGAAGAAGTCGCTCGCGTGGCCAAGCTGTTGCAGATCGAACACTTGCTCAACCGCAAGCCGGGCCAGCTCTCCGGTGGTCAGCAACAGCGTGTGGCGATGGGCCGTGCGTTGGCGCGTCGGCCGAAGATTTATCTGTTCGACGAACCGCTGTCCAACCTCGACGCCAAACTGCGCGTCGAGATGCGCACCGAAATGAAACTGATGCACCAGCGCCTGAAAACCACCACGGTGTACGTGACCCACGACCAGATCGAAGCGATGACCCTGGGCGATAAAGTGGCGGTGATGAAGGACGGCATCATTCAGCAGTTCGGCACGCCAAAAGAGATCTACAACGACCCTGCCAACCTGTTCGTGGCGAGCTTCATCGGTTCGCCGCCGATGAACTTCATCCCGCTGCGTCTGCAACGCAAGGACGGTCGTCTGTTGGCGCTGCTCGACAGCGGCCAGGCCCGTTGCGAACTGCCGATGGGCATGCAGGACGCCGGTCTTGAAGACCGCGAAGTGATCCTCGGCCTGCGCCCGGAACAGATCGTTCTGGCGAACGGCGAGGGCAACGGCCTGCCGAGCATTCGCGCTGAAGTGCAGGTTACCGAGCCGACCGGTCCGGACACGCTGGTGTTCGTCAATCTGAACGACACCAAGGTCTGCTGCCGTCTGGCGCCAGACGTGGCGCCGCAAGTGGGCGAGAGCCTGACGCTGCAATTCGATCCGTCGAAAGTGTTGTTGTTTGATGCCAAGACGGGCGAGCGGTTGGGCGTTGCCGGTCAAGCACAGACCGATGCGCGGTCTGCGAACGTGGCCCAATTCAAAGGCCGGTAGAGAACAAATGTGGGAGCGAGTTTGCTCGCGAAAGCGGTCTGACATTCAGCATCAATGTCGCCTGATACACCGCCTTCGCGAGCAAGCTCGCTCCCACAGTGGGGAGTACGCGGTGGGTTGCCTGTAATCCATCGCACTTTAGGTAAACCGCGTTAGATAAAAACAGTTAATAACAATAAAGACGAGGATGTAGGGATGAAAATGAAACACGTCAATGCCCGGTTGATCTGCCAAGTGTCAGCTGCGGCAGCACTGGTGCTGGCCGGCAATGCGATGGCGGCGGATGCTTTCAGCTCCGACTCCAAATGGATGACCGGTGACTGGGGCGGCGAGCGGACCAAGCTGATCGAGCAGGGTATCGACATCAAGGCCGACTACGTTGGGGAAGTCGGTGGCAACCTGAATGGTGGCTACAACGACGACAAGACTGCGCGTTACGCCGACCAGTTCGGTCTGGGCGTGGCACTCGATCTGCAAAAGCTGTGGGGCTGGGACAATACTCAGGCCAAGATCCAGCTGACCAACCGTAACGGCTACAACATCTCCAACGACCGTGTTGGTGATCCGCGTGCCGGCACCTTGAGTTCGTCGCAGGAAGTCTACGGCCGTGGCCACATGGTGCGTCTGACCCAGTTGTGGATTCAGCACCAGTTCTTCGACAACAAACTCGACGTCAAGGCCGGTTACTTCGGTGAAGGCGAAGACTTCAACACCTTCCCGTGCGACTTCCAAAACCTGGCGTTCTGCGGTTCGCAAGTGGGTAACTGGGCGACCAATATCTGGTACAACTGGCCCGTCAGCCAGGCCGCGATCCGTGTGAAGTACAACATCAATGATGAGCTCTACGCTCAGATCGGTGCGTACAACCAGAACCCGTCGCAACTGGAGCACGGCAACGGCTTCAAACTCAGCGGCAGCGGCACCAAAGGCACCGTTTTGCCGGTCGAACTGGTCTGGTCGCCGAAGGTTAACAGCCTGCCGGGCGAATACCGCGTCGGTTACTACAAGAGCACGGCGGACGCTGATGATGTTCGTGAAGACATCAATGGTTTCGACGCTGCCACGACTGGCGACGCCTACAAGACCCACAGCAGCAAAAGCGGTTACTGGTTCGTGGCGCAACAGCAACTTACCAGCCATAACGGTGACGCGACCCGCGGCCTGAACATCGCGGCCAACGCCACGTTCCACGACAAGGACACCAACTTCATCGACAACTATCAGTCGGTGATGTTTGTCTACAAAGGCCCGTTCGACGCACGTCCCAAGGATGACGTCGGCATCGGCGCGGCGCGTATCCACGTCAACAAGGACGTGAAGCGCAACGCTGAACTGCTGAACGCTTCCAGCGGTGTGTCCGACTACGACAGTGCCGCGTTCTCGCCAATTCGTGAAACCGAATACAACTACGAAATCAACTACGGCTTCCATGTCACCAACTGGCTGACCGTGCGTCCTAACCTGCAATACATCACCCACCCGGGCGGTGTTGATGAAGTGGACAACGCTCTGGTCGCTGGTCTGAAAATTCAGTCGGTGTTCTAACGCGTCTGCGATAAGCTCCTCTCTATGTGCGCATATTTGCGGACAGCGAGGGGCGTTCTCAATTGTTTGTACCCGCTGCGGTGGGAAAAACAATTGAGAACGCCCCTTAGGCTGTCCGCTTTTTTTTGGGGCAGGCGCCGCCCTGTGAAAGACGATTTCAGGACCGTGGTCCCATGCATGAGCATCCGCTGCAACGCTTCTTCAAATCCCTGCGCGAACAGCCCGTTTTCGCTTGGGAGCGCTATCAGATGCGCGACGTGTTGGTGATCGATCATCCGCTGTGTCAGGCCGTGTTCAGTCGTCAGGGCGCGCAGTTGCTGCACTTTCAGCCGCGCGGGCAAAAGCCGTGGTTGTGGTGTGCGGCGAAGTGGCCGCATGTGGGTGCGATCCGTGGTGGTGTGCCGGTGTGCTGGCCCTGGTATGGCCGCCATCCAAGCGAAAACGCGTGGCCGTCCCATGGTTGGGCGCGTCTGCTCGACTGGAAGTTGCTAGACAGCAGCAGCGCTGAAGATGGCGTGCGCCTGCATTGGCAATTGCAATTGTGCGACTGGCAGGTTGACCTTCACGCTCACCTTGGCGAACGCATGGAATTGCGCTTGAGCACCGAGCACCAGGACGACATGCCATGCCAATTGAGCCAGGCTTTGCACGCGTACTGGCGTATTGGCGATGTCGGTGAGATAGCGCTGTCTGGGCTCGAAGGCGCGCAAGGTTATGACCAGTTGAACCGCCAGGCTTGCCAGCAGGAAGGTGAGTTGCGCGTCGACGGTGGCTGTCAGCGGGTGTTCCAGCACGACGGTGAATTACAGCTCAAGGATCACGCCTGGCAGCGCGAGTTGTGCATCGATACGGGTGACAGTGCAGACACGGTGGTGTGGCATCCGGGCTCGCGGCCCTTGCTGGGCGTTAGCTGGGATGAGGTGTTGGAGTTTGTATGTGTTGAGGCGGCGGCGGGAGGCACCGACAGTCTGCATCTGGCGCCGGGGGAGAAGGCGCATTTGAGTTTGCAGGCGTGGGCGGCTGCTTGAGTGTGTCAGCCACATCGTAGCCCCTCACCCTAGCCCTCTCCCGGAGGGAGAGGGGACCGAATGGGGGATATTCGAGAGATTCACCGACCTGAATGAATGTCGGTGAATCCATAATCGACTGAGTGTTTCAGGTCGATGCAGATCGCCAGACACCTCGGTCGGCTCCTCTCCCTCCGGGAGAGGGGACCGAATGGGGGATATTCGAGAGATTCACCGACCTGAATGAATGTCGGTGAATCCATAATCGACTCAGTGTTTCAGGTCGATGTAGATCGCCAGACACCTCGGTCGGCCCCCTCTCCCTCCGGGAGAGGGGACCGAATGGGGGATATTCGAGAGATTCACCGACCTGAATGAATGTCGGTGAATCCATAATCGACTGAGTGTTTCAGGTCGATGCAGATCGCCAGACACCTCGGTCGGCTCCTCTCCCTTCGGGAGAGAGGGCCGAATGGGGGATATTCGAGAGATTCACTGACCTGAATGAATGTCGGTGAATCCATAATCGACTCAGTGTTTCAGGTCGATGTAGATCGCCAGACACCACGGTCGGCTCCTCTCCCTCCGGGAGAGGGGACCGAATGGGGGATATTCGAGAGATTCACCGACCTGAATGAATGTCGGTGAATCCATAATCGACTCAGTGTTTCAGGTCGATGTAGATCGCCAGACACCTCGGTCGGCTCCTCTCCCTTCGGGAGAGAGGGCCGAATGGGGGATATTCGAGAGATTCACCGACCTGAATGAATGTCGGTGAATCCATAATCGACTGAGTGTTTCAGGTCGATGCAGATCGCCAGACACCTCGGTCGGCTCCTCTCCCTTCAGGAGAGGGGACCGAATGGGGGATATTCGAGAGATTCACCGACCTGAATGAATGTCGGTGAATCCATAATCGACTGAGTGTTTCAGGTCGATGCAGATCGCCAGACACCTCGGTCGGCTCCTCTCCCTTCGGGAGAGAGGCCGAATGGGGGATATTCGAGAGATTCACCGACCTGAATGAATGTCGGTGAATCCATAATCGACTCAGTGTTTCAGGTCGATGCAGATCGCCAGACACCTCGGTCGGCTCCTCTCCCTTCAGGAGAGGGGACCGAATGGGGGATATACGAGAGATTCACCGACCTGAATGAATGTCGGTGAATCCATAATCGACTGAGTGTTTCAGGTCGATGTAGATCGCCAGACACCACGGTCGGCCCCCTCTCCCTCCGGGAGAGGGCTGGGGTGAGGGGCTTTTGATCTTTAGTTGAACTCGTCACCCACCGGATACCGGCTCGCATTCAAGCTCTCTTTGATCTTGCGCAGATGCGGCTGGAAATCCACTCCGCGACGCAGCGTCATCCCGGTCGCCAACACATCCAGTACGGTCAACTGAATGATCCGCGAAGTCATCGGCATATAGATGTCGGTGTCTTCCGGCAATGGAATGTTCAGGCTCAAGGTGCTGGCCTTGGCCAGCGGCGAATTCTCGGCGGTCAAACCCAGCACCGAAGCACCGTTCTCGCGGGCAATGCGCGCCACTTCCACCAGTTCGCGGGTGCGCCCGGTGTAGGAGATGATCACGAACAGCTCGCCGGTGTGCGCCACCGAAGCAATCATTCGCTGCATCAACACATCGGCATGCGCTGTCACCGCCAGGTTGAAACGGAAAAATTTGTGTTGCGCATCCAGGGCCACCGGCGCCGAAGCCCCGAGGCCGAAGAAGTGAATCTGTCGCGCCTGAATCAACAGGTCGACGGCACGGCTGATCAGGTTCGGATCAAGCGCCTGACAAGCGCTGTCCAGTGAGGCAATGGCGCTGCCGAAAATCTTCTGCGTGTACGCTTCGGGATTGTCGTCGGCCTCGACCGCCCGGCTGACATACGCCGCGCCGCTGGCCAGGCTCTGCGCCAGTTGCAGCTTGAGTTCGGGATAGCCGCTGACACCGAACGAACGGCAAAAACGGTTGACCGTCGGCTCACTCACCGACGCTGCCTGGGCGAGGGCGGCGATGCTGAAGCGGGTGGCCTGCTGCGGGTTGAGCAGGATCACTTCGGCAACTTTGCGTTCGGCCTTGTTCAGGTCTTCAAGGCGACTCTGGATCTGTTCCAGTAAATTTCGCACGCGATCCATATGGAATTCCTAATTCACCTGCGCAAAGGTGCGCCGGGCTATGCAAATTGGGCCTTTGATATCGCCCGTAACGGTGGCCTATCCTACTGATGGCTCCGACCGACCACCACTCGGAATCTGTATTTTGCGAAAATGTTGTGGTTATTACTACATTTTCCCTTGAGTGATGCCTTGAAAAAAGGTATTTGTAGCTTAACTTGATAAAAGAACAAACATCATGCCTTCGATTACGGTTGAACCGTGCACCTTTGCCTTGTTCGGCGCTCTTGGCGATCTGGCCCTGCGCAAGTTGTTTCCTGCCCTTTATCACCTCGATGGCGCTGACTTGTTGCACGAGGACACGCGCATCATCGCGCTGGCCCGTGAAGACGGCACCGAGCAGCAGCACCTGGCATTCATCTCCGCCGAATTGCGCCGCTACGTCGGCAAAGAGTTGAACGAGGCCGTCGCTGAACGTTTTCTGGCGCGCCTGACCTACCTGCACGTCGACTTTCTCAAGGCTGAAGATTACGTCGCGCTGGCCGAAATGGCCGGCAGCACGCAACGCATGATTGCCTACTTCGCCACTCCGGCGGCGGTGTACGGCGCGATCTGCGAGAACCTGGCGAATGTCGGGCTGGCAGAAAACACCCGTGTGGTCCTGGAAAAACCGATCGGCTCCGACCTGGAGTCCTCGCGCAAGGTCAACGACGCCGTGGCGCAGTTCTTCCCGGAGAACCGCACCTACCGCATCGACCACTATCTGGGCAAAGAAACCGTTCAGAACCTGATCGCCCTGCGTTTCGCCAACAGCCTGTTCGAAACCCAGTGGAACCAGAATTACATCTCCCACGTGGAAATCACCGTGGCTGAGAAGGTCGGTATCGAAGGCCGCTGGGGCTATTTCGACAAGGCCGGCCAACTGCGCGACATGATCCAGAATCACCTGTTGCAGCTGCTCTGCCTGATCGCCATGGACCCGCCGGCCGACCTGTCCGCCGACAGCATCCGTGACGAGAAAGTCAAAGTGCTCAAGGCGCTGGCGCCGATCAGCCCGGAAGGCCTGACCACTCAGGTCGTGCGCGGCCAGTACATTGCCGGGCACAGCGAAGGCAAATCCGTACCGGGCTACCTCGAAGAACCGAATTCCAACACCCAGAGCGACACTGAAACCTTCGTCGCCCTGCGTGCCGACATCCGCAACTGGCGCTGGGCCGGTGTGCCGTTTTACCTGCGTACCGGCAAGCGCATGCCGCAGAAACTCTCGCAGATCGTCATCCACTTCAAGGAACCGTCGCACTACATCTTCGCCCCCGAGCAGCGCCTGCAGATCAGCAACAAACTGATCATCCGCCTGCAACCGGACGAAGGCATTTCCTTGCGCGTGATGACCAAAGAGCAGGGCCTGGATAAAGGCATGCAATTGCGCAGCGGTCCGCTGCAACTGAATTTCTCCGACACCTGGCGTAGCGCGCGGATCCCCGATGCCTACGAGCGGTTGTTGCTGGAAGTGATGAACGGCAATCAGAACCTGTTTGTCCGTAAAGATGAAATCGAAGCCGCGTGGAACTGGTGTGACCAGCTGATCGCCGGGTGGAAAAAATCCGGTGACGCGCCCAAGCCGTACGCGGCCGGGTCGTGGGGGCCGATGAGCTCCATTGCATTGATCACGCGGGACGGGAGGTCGTGGTATGGCGATATCTGATGTGAAACTGCCTGCGGGCGTGAATGCCCACGCGTTCAAGAGCGCGGTGCTGTTGGCCGAAGGTCTGGCGCTGAATGTGGCCAAGCAACTGAGCGATGCCATCGCCGCACGCGGCAACGCGGTGCTGGTGGTGTCCGGCGGTCGCAGCCCGGTGGCGTTTTTCCAGCACCTGGCCAAGCAGGACCTGGACTGGTCGAAGGTCGTTGTGACCCTCGCCGACGAGCGCTGGGTGCCGGTTGAACATGCCGACAGCAATGCCGGTCTGCTCAAGCAGTATCTGCTCAAGGGCCCGGCGGCCAAGGCGCAATTCCTCAGCCTCTACAGCGCTGCGGCGAATGTCGAACAGGCTGCCGAACAGGCTGACCGTTTGCTGGCCGAGTTGCCACCGATTGATGTGCTGGTGCTGGGCATGGGCGATGACGGCCACACCGCGTCGCTGTTCCCCGACAGCCCGAACCTGGCCGAAGCGCTGCAAACCGATGGCACGCGTCGTTGCTGGCCGATGCTGGCGCCGAGTGTGCCGCGTCAGCGCCTGACCATGAGCCGTGCGCTGCTGGCTTCGGCGAAACACAAGATTCTGTCGATTTCCGGTCAGTCGAAACTGACCACCCTGAATGCCGCGCTGGCATCCGATGACGTCGCGGCCATGCCGGTGCGCGCGTTTCTGCAACCTACGTTAGAGATTTACTGGTGCCCATGAGCCAAGGAACAGCCGCTATGACAACCCCATCCCCGACCGTTTCCATGGCGGACAAAGTTGCCCTGATCGACAGCATCTGCGCCAAGGCACGGATCCTGCCGGTGATCACCATCGCCCGCGAACAGGACGTACTGCCGCTGGCCGACGCCCTCGCTGCCGGTGGTCTGACCGCGTTGGAAGTAACCCTGCGCTCACAGTTCGGGCTCAAGGCCATCCAGATCCTGCGTGACCAGCGCCCGGAGCTTGTGACCGGCGCCGGCACTGTGCTGGATCGCACCATGCTCGCGGCAGCTGAAGCGGCCGGCTCGCAATTCATCGTCACCCCAGGCATTACCCGTGACCTGCTCGAAGCCAGTGTCGACAGCCCGATTCCGCTGTTGCCGGGCATCAGTAACGCCTCCGGGATCATGGAAGGCTACGGTCTGGGGTATCGCCGCTTCAAGCTGTTCCCGGCGGAAGTCAGCGGCGGCGTGGCCGCGATCAAAGCCCTCGGCGGTCCGTTCGGCGAAGTGAAATTCTGCCCGACTGGCGGCGTCGGGCCGGCCAATATCAAGAGCTACATGGCGCTGAAAAACGTCATGTGCGTGGGCGGTAGCTGGATGCTTGATCCTGAGTGGATCAAGAACGGCGACTGGGCCCGCATTCAGGAATGCACCGCCGAGGCGTTGGCGCTGCTGGACTGATCAATACCTGACACTTCGTTGTGTGTTCTACGGCTTTACGGTGCGCTTGGTCGGTGCACCGTTTTTTTTTGCCCACAGAAAACCGCTGCGCTTACGGCAGGCGTGGTTACTCAGCGATACATAGTTACCGCACCGCAAATTTTTCGTGGCGCTAACCTTGCGTTCATCTTATGGAAGAGAGGACGTAGTCATGGAGCGAGATCTCGCATCAACCGCGCAGCAGTCGCTGTATCAACTGGCCCCCGAGCAAATCGCCGGGCCATTCTTTCGCAACCCCAAACTCTTGCGGCGCAACATCAGCGAAGGCGCTGAAGGGGTGCCGCTGATCCTGCGCCTGACCATCGTTGATGCCATGACCGGCGAGCCCGTCAACGGTGCGCTGGTGGATATCTGGCACTGCAACGCACGGGGCGCGTACTCGGGCTGGAGCCGCCTCAATCCGGACGCGGAAGTCGATGTCGCGGCCATCGGCTCTATCCCGCGCACGGATGATGACACTTACCTGCGCGGCAGCCAGTTCTGTGATCACATGGGCCGCGTACGGTTCACCACTGTCTATCCCGGGTTCTATGCCGGGCGTGCGCTGCACATCCATGTGGCGGTGCGCATCGTCGCCGGTCACGAGTACCTGGAGGAGCGCAATGTCGCCTGGGTCGGCCAGCTGTATTTTCCCGAGGTGGTTTCCCGTTCAGTGCTCAATGCCCAGGCCTATCGCGGGCGCGCGTCATTACCGCGGAACAACGGCGAGGACGTTCTCTATGCCAGCCAGAACGGTGAAGCCTCGACGCTGACGGTCTGGCCGATCGGTCGAGAGTCGCACGAGGACGGCTTTTTCGGCCACCTGACCATCGGCATCGACACCTTCGCGGTGTCGTCGCAGATCAAACCCGAGGACTTCGACAAGTACACGGTTTAAGCCAGTCAACGCAGCGCGTTGAGCGCGCGGGTCAGTAACTGCATGTCGGTGGCGGTGGTGGTCACCCCCGGCGTAATGCGGATGCATGGCCCGCACGCGGCGCCGGTGCGCACCACGGTGAACAGCTTGTATTCGTTGAGCAGTCGCTCGGCCATCAACTGTTGATCGTCATGGCGGGTGAAGCGCATCGCCGTGATCCCGCAATACAGTCGCGGATCATCCGGGGTCATGACTTCGATACCGGGCAAGTGGCGCACGGCGCTGACCCAAAGATTGCGCAGGTAATTGAGCCGCGCACCTTTGGCCGCAGCGCCGCCGAGTGAACGATGTTCCTCGAACACCAGCGGCAGCGTCATCAGCGCCGGGATGTTCGGCGTGCTGTACGACGTGCGTGCGCGGATATCGTTGCCTGGGTAATGCATCTCGCCCATGTCCGGATCAATTTCAGCCAGGCGTTGCGGGGCGATGTAGATAAAGCCGAGGGTCAGCGGCGCGCCGATCCATTTGTGCAGGTTATAGCCGGCGAACGAGATACCCATGGCTTCGAGATCGAATTCGATCTGACCCAGCGCATGAGCGCCGTCGAGGATGATATCGACGCCATGTTCCTTGGCCAGCGCAGCAATCGCCTGCACGGGCATCACCAGGCCGGTGCGGTGGGTAACATGGGTCAGCGCCATCAACTTGAGTTTCGGGTGGCGAATGAACGCCTCGCGATACGTCTGCAGCAGGCTGTCGAAACTGGCCGGATGCGCGTGGGCGATTTCGATCACCTCGACGCCGCGATGCCTTGCCAGCCAGCGCATGGCCCCCTTGACCGTGTCGTACTCCAGATCACAGATCAACACCTGATCGCCCGGTTGCAGGCGATTGTAGTTGCGGATCAGCGATTGCAGGCCTTCAGTGGCGTTGCGGGTGAACGCGACACTCTGCGCACGCACCCCGATCAGCTCGGCCAACTGCGCGCGGATGTCGAGGTTATCGTGCTGTTCGAAGCGTTGGCGTACATACACCGAGTTGCTGTTGTTGATCATCTCGATGTTGCGCTGATACTCCTCGATCACCGTGCGCGACATGCGCCCGAAGTAACCGTTCTCCAGGTTTATCGGCGCGGATTGAGCGTCGTAGCGATTGCTGAACGTTTGCCAGAAGTCTTCATCACGGGTGCGGCGGGTGTTATCAGGCATGGTCGGCTTAACTCTGATAGAGAAGGGCGCTTCAGTGGCGCGGGGCAGGTTTGCCGTGTTTGGCGCGCAGTGGTTCGAGCAAGTCCGAGAGGCCGTTGTGGTCGATCTCCTGCATCAATGCCAGCAAGCCACCGAGCTCGCCGTGAGGAAATCCCTCACGGGCAAACCAGTTAAGGTAAGGGCCCGGCAGATCGGCAATGATCCGGCCCTTGTATTTGCCGAAGGGCATTTCGCGGGTGATCAGCAGTTCGAGTTTTTCTGGATTCATCGGTTTTCGTCTGGATTCAAATCAGATTGAAAAATACAGGCATTCTGCATGCAGGCCAAATGACAGATCATGCAAATTACCGAGATACAGATAGTTCATTTATCTTTAAATTGTTGATTTATAAGGGTTTTTAAAAAACAAAAAAGCTGGCACGCACTCTGCAATATCCCTTGCATCTTTCATCAACCCGCAAGGAATTGAAAAATGACCGACGTTAATAAAGAAGCCATCTCTGTACTGAACGACCTGATCGAAACCAGCAAAGACGGTCAGGAAGGGTTCAAGACTTGCGCTGAAGACATCAAGCATCCTGAACTGAAAACCCTGTTCGCGACTCGCTCCGCCGATTGCGCCACTGCCGCTGCCGAGCTGCAAGCTGAAGTTCGCAAACTGGGTGGCGATCCGGAAACCTCCACCAGTGTCAGCGGTGACCTGCACCGTCGCTGGGTCGACGTCAAAGCCATGTTTACCGGCAAAGACGAAGAAGCCGTGCTGAACGAAGCCGAGCGCGGTGAAGACCACGCCCTCAAGGCTTATCGTGAAGCCATCGAAAAAATCAACAAACACAACCTGGTCGGTATTCGTGATCTGGTTGAGCGTCAGTACCACGGCGTGCAACGTAACCACGACCAGGTGAAAGCCCTGCGTAACCAGGCTCGCGCACGCTCGTAAGCGTTCGTAGGCTGAAAAAAAAACGCCAGCTAGTCTGGCGTTTTTTTATGTCCGGGGGGAAAGCCCCTCACCCTAGCCCTCTCCCGGAGGGAGAGGGGACTGACCGAGGTGTCTTGCGCTATACATCGACCTGAATGAACGAGTCGAACTCAGGATTTGAAAAGCACACAAATCTGCTCTCTTTCCCCCCTCGCCCCCTGGGGGAGAGGGCTGGGGTGAGGGGAAAAGATTTTCCTGACACAGCGCAATCATTCAGCCAATGCTAATAGCCGGCAACGTCGGCAATGTCACTGTCTGCTGCTTGCGCGGCGCCAGAATCTCGGCCTCGCCATCCACGACCAACTCATCACGCTGGTTGAACACGCGGGTGGCAATGCGCACGCGAAACTTCGGCAGCTTCTCGAGAATTTCCAGACGTACCGTCAAGGTATCGCCAATCTTCACCGGCTTCTGAAAGCTCATCTGCTGACCGATATAAATGGTGCCCGGTCCAGGCAGTTCGCAGGCCACCGCCGCACTGATCAACGCGCCACTGAACATGCCGTGGGCGATGCGCTCCTTGAACATGCTGGCGGCGGCGAATTCGGCGTCCAGGTGCACCGGGTTATGGTCGCCCGACATCGCGGCGAACAGCTGAATGTCACGCTCTTCGACAGTCTTGCTGTAGCTGGCGGTCTGGCCGACTTCGAGGGCTTCGTAAGGGATGTTGGTAACCTGGGTCATCGGTCTCGATTCCTGTGATGGATTGGATCAATCCACAAAAAATTATTCGCTGCGCTGAGGGCGTGGATGGCTCAGGGTCTGGTCGATCCAGGCCAGCACATCGGCGATCACTTCGTCGCGATTGGTGTCGTTAAACAATTCGTGCCGCGCCTGCGGGTAGATCTTCAGTTGCAGGTTCTGGCTGCCGGCCGAGCGCAATGCATCAGCCAGATCTTTCAGACGTTTGCCATCGCTCACCGGATCACATTCACCACCGATTACCAGCAATGGCAGGCCCGGAGCGATCTGGGCGAGATTGGACGCTTTGCTGATTTGCTGCAAGCCGCCAAGCAAGTCGATCCACAGCTGATTGGTGCAGCGAAAACCACACAATGGGTCGTTGGCGTATTTGTCGACTTCAGCCGGATCGCGGCTCAGCCAGTCGAACGGTGTGCGCACCGGTTTGAATTTTTTGTTGAACGAGCCGAACGACAGCCACTCGATCAGCGCGCTGCGTCCCTTGCCGCCCTGGCGCAGCTTCTCCAGACGGGCGATCTGCCGCGCCGCGCCATAGAGCGCCACCGGTTGGAAGTTCGAGCCACTGAGAATCGCCCCGTGCAGACTGGCGCTGTGATGCAGCAAATAACCCTGGGCGAGGTAACTGCCCATGCTGTGGCCGAGCAGGATGATCGGCACGCCGGGATGCTGCTGGCCGATGTGCTGGTTGAGACTGGCCAGATCACCGATGACTTTGCACCAGCCGTCGTCATCGGCGAAATGCCCGAGGGTGCCGTTATCGGCGGTTTTGCCATGTCCGCGAAGATCCGGGGCGTACACGCCATAGCCTTTGTCGCAAAACGTGTCGGCTAGTCGGGCGTATCGAGCGCTGTGTTCCGCCATGCCGTGGGCCAGCAGGATCACCGCTTTGAGCGGCCCGGGCGGCAGCCAGCGATTGACGTACAGGCGGCTGCGGTCACTCGCGTCCAGCCATAGGGTGTCGTGGGTCATGGCGATTCCTTTGCTCAGCGTCGGCACATTGTATAGCGCGTCTGATCAGCCCACGCCACGGCACGAAGATTCACACGATCAATGAGGACCTCGCCCATATTTGCCTGAATGGCCATAACTGCTAGTGTCCGTGAAGCTCCGCTTTTTCAGAAATGACAGAAAGCGGCCCGGATCGGCTCAGGTAAAGAGGACAAGACCAATGCAACCTGATTTCTGGAATGACAAACGCCCCGCCGGCGTACCGCTGGACATCGACATGGGGGAGTTCAAGTCGGTGATCGAGGTGTTCGAGCGTTCCTGCAAGAAGTTCGCGGATCGCCCGGCGTTCAGCAACATGGGCGTGACCTTGACCTACGCCGAGCTTGAGCGCCAGAGCGCGGCCTTCGCCGGTTACCTGCAGGCGCATACCGATCTGGTGCCGGGGGACCGCATCGCGGTGCAGATGCCCAACGTCCTGCATTACCCGATTGCCGTGTTCGGTGCGTTGCGCGCCGGGCTGATCGTGGTCAACACCAACCCGCTGTATACCGCGCGGGAGATGCGCCACCAATTCAAGGATTCCGGCGCGCGGGCGTTGGTCTACCTGAACATGTTCGGCCAGAAAGTCCAGGAAGTGCTCCCCGACACCGACATTCAATACCTGATCGAAGCGAAGATGGGCGACCTGATGCCCACCGCCAAAGGCTGGCTGGTCAACACCGTGGTCAGCAAAGTGAAGAAAATGGTCCCGGCGTATTCATTGCCGCAGGCGATCTCTTTCAAAAGCGCGCTGCGCATGGGTCGCGGTCTGGGCATCAAGCCGCTGAAGGCCGGCCTCGACGATATCGCCGTGTTGCAATACACCGGCGGCACCACAGGCCTCGCCAAGGGGGCAATGCTCACCCACGGCAATCTGGTGGCGAACATGCAGCAAGTGCGCGCCTGCCTTGCGCAACTCGGCCCGGATGGTCAGCCGCTCCTGCGCGAAGGCCAGGAAGTGATGATCGCGCCGCTGCCGCTGTACCACATCTATGCCTTCACCGCGAACTGCATGTGCATGATGGTTTCCGGCAACCACAACGTACTGATCACCAATCCACGGGACATTGGCGGGTTCATCAAGGAATTGAAGAACTGGAAGTTTTCGGCGCTGCTGGGGCTCAACACCTTGTTTGTCGCATTGATGGAGCACCCGGATTTCAAGACCCTGGATTTCTCCACACTGAAACTGACCAACTCCGGCGGCACGGCGCTGGTGAAGGCGACGGCCGAACGCTGGGAGCAGATCACCGGTTGCCGCATCACCGAAGGTTACGGCTTGACCGAAACCTCGCCGGTGGCGTGCACCAACCCTTACGGCGACCAGTCGCGTCTGGGCACCGTCGGTTTGCCAGTGCCGGGCACACTGTTGAAAGTGATCAACGACGACGGCGTCGAGCAGCCCATGGGCGAGCGTGGCGAGCTGTGCATCAAGGGCCCGCAGATCATGAAAGGCTATTGGAACAAACCCGATGCCACTGCTGAAGTATTGGATGCTGAGGGCTGGTTCAAGTCCGGCGACATCGCGGTCATCGATCCGGACGGTTTCGTGCGTATCGTGGATCGCAAGAAAGACATGATCATCGTTTCCGGTTTCAACGTGTATCCGAATGAGATCGAGGACGTGGTCATGGCCCACCCGAAAGTCGCCAACTGCGCGGTGATCGGTGTGCCGGACGAGCGTTCGGGCGAGGCGGTGAAGTTGTTCGTGGTGGCGCGGGAAAACGGCGTCAGCCTTGAAGAGCTGAAGGCTTATTGCAAGGAGAATTTCACTGCGTACAAAGTGCCCAAGCACATTGTGTTGCGTGAGTCGTTGCCGATGACGCCGGTCGGGAAGATTCTGCGGCGTGAGTTGCGCGATATCGCTTGATCAGTGAAGGTTCGCGCTTTGCGCGGATCGCGGGCAAGCCACGCTCCCACAGGGATCTACAATGCCCCTGTAGGAGCGGGCTTGCCCGCGATGCTTTCAGGGTGCAGCCCCTGAATTTCGGGGGCTTTCGAGGTGTTCTAGGATTTTTGCTCTAAAATGACTGCTAGAAAGTCTTGAGTCATCAATGTGACTGTAGGGGCCGCTTTTGGCTCTAGTCGACCCTCGGCAAAGCTGCTACTCTCGGCGCGCTTTGTGACTTCTCGGCCTATATACAAGCCAGATTCACCAATACAAAACACACACCAATAATAATCGCATCAAATGCGGTGAAGAATTCGCGTTGCTGAGGAGTGGGCTTCCATGATCGAAGACTTTTGGAAGGATAAATACCCGGCTGGAATTGCTGCCGACATCAATCCAGACGAGTATCCGAACATTCAGGCAGTGTTGAAGCAATCCTGCCAACGCTTCGCCGACAAACCGGCTTTCAGCAACCTGGGCAAGACGATCACCTACGGTGAATTGTATGAATTGTCCGGTGCGTTTGCCGCGTATCTGCAACAGCATACCGATTTGCAGCCCGGTGATCGAATCGCCGTGCAACTGCCCAACGTTCTGCAATACCCGGTGGCCGTTTTCGGTGCGATCCGCGCCGGGCTGATCGTGGTTAACACCAACCCGCTGTACACCACGCGGGAAATGGAACACCAATTCAACGACTCCGGTGCCAAAGCGCTGGTGTGCCTGGCGAACATGGCGCACCTGGCCGAAGCCGTGGTGCCGAAAACCGGCGTCAAACACGTCATCGTCACCGAAGTCGCCGACCTGCTGCCGCCGATCAAGCGCTTGCTGATCAACAGCGTCATCAAGTACGTGAAGAAAATGGTCCCGGCTTATCACTTGCCAAAAGCCGTCAAGTTCAACGACGTGCTGAGCAAGGGCCAGGGTCAGCCTGTGGCTGAAGCCAACCCGGACAGCGGTGATGTGGCGGTGCTGCAATACACCGGCGGCACCACCGGCGTGGCCAAAGGCGCGATGCTGACCCACCGCAACCTCGTCGCCAACATGCTGCAATGCAAGGCGCTGATGGGTTCCAACCTTAACGAAGGTTGCGAGATCCTGATCACGCCGCTGCCGCTGTACCACATCTACGCGTTCACCTTTCATTGCATGGCGATGATGCTGATCGGCAACCACAACATCCTGATCAGCAATCCGCGCGACCTGCCGGCGATGGTCAAGGAACTGTCGAAGTGGAAGTTCAGCGGTTTCGTCGGCCTGAACACGCTGTTCGTGGCGCTGTGCAACAACGAAGGTTTCCGCAAGCTGGATTTCTCGGCGCTGAAAGTGACCCTGTCCGGCGGCATGGCCCTGCAACTGGCCGCTGCCGAACGCTGGAAAGCGGTCACCGGTTGTGCGATCTGCGAAGGTTACGGCATGACCGAAACCAGCCCGGTGGCCACGGTCAACCCGATCCAGCACATCCAGATCGGCACCATCGGCATTCCTGTGCCGTCGACCCTGTGCAAGGTCATCGACGATGCCGGTGTCGAGCAGCCGCTGGGTGAAATCGGCGAGCTGTGCGTCAAGGGCCCGCAGGTGATGAAGGGTTACTGGCAGCGTCAGGACGCCACCGATGAAATGCTCGACAGTGACGGCTGGCTGAAAACCGGTGACATCGCGCTGATCCAGCCGGATGGCTACATGCGTATTGTCGATCGCAAGAAAGACATGATTCTGGTCTCCGGTTTCAACGTTTACCCGAACGAACTGGAAGACGTGCTGGCAACCCTGCCGGGCGTGTTGCAGTGTGCCGCCATCGGCGTGCCGGACGAGAAGTCGGGCGAGGCGATCAAGATTTTCATCGTCGCCAAACCGGGCGTCACGTTGACCAAAGAACAGGTGATGGAACACATGCGCGCCAACGTCACCGGTTACAAGGTGCCGCGCTCGGTGGAGTTCCGCGATGCGCTGCCGACCACCAACGTCGGCAAGATCCTGCGCCGCGAACTGCGCGATGAAGAGCTGAAGAAGATCAAGGCGAAAAACGCCGCGTAAACAAGAAGCCCCGCAGATGCGGGGCTTTTTGTTGCTGAAGGATTTGGCTTTCGGCTTGAGGAATATGTGGCTACTTGAAACCAGCCCCTTACCCCAGCCCTCTCCCAATGGGAGAGGGGGCAGATCTTCATGCTTTTCAAATCCCGAGTTCGACTTGATCTCTCAGGTCGGCGTAGCTCATCCAAACGCCTCGGCCAATCCCCTCTCCCAATGGGCGAGGGGAAGGGGAGCCAATCGGGGGCATTTCAGAACCTGAGTTCGACTAGATATTTCAGGTCGGTGTAGCTCATCCAGACACCTCGGTCAGTCCCCTCTCCCTCTGGGAGAGGGCTAGGGTGAGGGAAGAGGGCGTTCCCCTGTCTCACTGCCGGAACGGCGCGAAATTCACGTTAGTCCCCGTCGGACGCATGTCCTGCAGATACGAATCCTTGTCCGCACTCAATTCCAGGCTCAACGCAGCCTTGCGCTTGCCTTCATTGCGAATCACCAGCCCTTCGAGCTTCTCACGCAGAAACACGGTCGGCACTTTCAGGTGCAGCAGTTCGTCGGTAGCCGGTGTGTGCATCAGCAGGTGAATCCACTCGTACTGACCGACGGCCAGGCGCGCCACCGGCAGGTCGAACCACCAGATGTTGCGGTTACGGTTCAGTTCGGCGAAGTGGCAGTTGTTGACGCCGAGCACGGCACCGCCCAGTTCCTGGTTTCTACGGGCAATGGCCAGCTTTTTATCGAGTTTCATAACATTCCTGCGGGATCGGATATCTGGCGCACGGCGCCCATAGGTGCGCATTCTCGGGGCTGGGCGAGCAAACATAAAGCCCAACCTGCACGCCGCGACGAAATGAGCCGCCAAAAATAAATGAAACTTGGCGCAAACCCGACCAGTCAATCATTACGTACTGACTTTCCCCTCATTGCACCAAGGAGAAACACCATGAGTAGCACAGGCGATAAAGTAAAAGGCATGGCCAACGAAGCCGTCGGCAACGTCAAGCAAGGCGTCGGTAAAGCTACCGACAATGACAAGCTGCAAGTCGAAGGCAAAATCCAAGAGAAGAAAGGCGAAGCCCAGCAAGAAGTAGGCAAAGCCAAAGATGCAGTGAAGAACACTGTCGACAAGGCGTAATCCGGCCTTGAACAAACGACACGAGCGGCCATCCAAGGATGGCCGTTTTTGTGTCAAAAGCCTGCGGTTATCCTGCAAGGGTCGCCAAACAGGCTACCGTGATGTAAAAAACGGCCCCTGAGTCGCCACGACTTCAACCTGTATTGCGGCGAAAGGAGACGCGAATGATTTTTCCGAACATGAAAGGTCTGCCCTTGCACCGGGTGATGGTGCGCACGGTCACAGAGTTCATCGACGACGAGATGTCGACCTACGCCTCGGCACTGGCCTACCAGATGCTGTTCTCGCTGTTCCCGTTCATCCTGTTTCTGATTGCCCTGATCGGTTTCCTGCACCTGCCGGACTTCTTCTCCTGGCTGCGCCTGCAGTCGGAGCTGGTGCTGCCGCCACAAGCGCTGGAGCAGGTCAACCCGGTAATTGATCAGCTGCAGCAGTCCAAGGGCGGCTTGCTCTCGGTGGGTATCGTCATTGCCCTGTACACCGCGTCTGCCGGTGTGCGCCTGATGATGAGCGCAATGAACGCCGCCTATGACGTTGTCGAAGGCAGACCTGTCTGGAAGCGCTTCCCGCTGTCGATCGTCTACACCGTCGGCATTGCCGGCATGTTGCTGGTGGCGGCGGCGCTGATGGTGCTCGGGCCGCAGGTGATGGGCTGGATCGCCGCGCAGGTGGGGCTTGAGGAATTCATCGTCACCCTGTGGACCATCGCGCGCTGGCCGGTGATCGTGATTCTGATGATGGTCGCCGTGGCACTGATCTACTACGTGATGCCGGACGTCGAACAGGAGTTTCGCTTCATCACACCGGGCTCGGTCTTGGCCGTGGTGGTATGGATCATTGCCTCGTTGGGCTTTGCGTTTTACGTCAAAACCTTCGCCAACTACAACGCGATGTATGGCAGCATCGGGGCGATCATTGTGCTCTTGCTGTACTTCTACATTTCCGCAGCCGTGTTGCTGCTCGGCGCGGAGATGAATGCGGTGATCGAGCACATGTCGAACGAAGGCAAGGACGCGGGCGAGAAAGTCCCCGGCGAACTCGATGAAACTCCCAAACAACACGTCTCGGGCCTGGGTCGCGATCACTCGATCAAGCCGGACACTGACGAAGCCAGATCATGATTCGTGAAATTCTGAAAATGGGCGACGAGCGCCTGCTGCGTATCGCCCCGCCGGTTCCGCCGGAAATGTTCGACAGCCCGGAGCTGTGGCAACTGATCGACGACATGTTCCAGACCATGGAAAGCGTCGGCGGCGTCGGCCTGGCCGCGCCGCAGGTCGGTGTCGATCTGCAGCTGGTGATCTTCGGTTTCGAGCACAGCGAACGTTACCCGGACGCCGAAGCGGTACCGCAGACCATCCTGATCAATCCGCTGATCACGCCGCTCAATACGTTGACGGAAGAAGGTTTTGAAGGCTGCCTGTCGGTGCCCGGTTTGCGGGGCGCAGTGGATCGCTTTCAACTGATTCGCTACGAAGGCTTTGATCCGAAGGGCGAGCCGATTGTGCGGGTCGCTTCAGGTTTCCATGCGCGGGTGGTGCAGCATGAATGCGACCATTTGATCGGCCGCTTGTACCCGTCGCGGATTACTGATTTCAGCAAGTTCGGTTTTACCGAAGTGATCTTCCCCGACCTTGATCCCGCAGCGGACGAATAAACCGAGTCCACAATAATCCCCTGTGGGAGCGAGCAGGCTCGCTCCCACATTGGTTTTTATCAGTTTCAAGGGTTCAAGCCCATCGCAATCATCGGTTTGCTCCGCGCATACCGGCTCAACCGTTCCGCCATCGCCTGGGGCAGGGCGGGGTCGACACTGAACCCGCGCCGCTCATAAAACCCGCGCAAATCCGGATGGCAGAACAGCCACACCGGCTCTTTCACATCCTTCACCGCAATGCTGATCAACTGCGCAGCAACTCCCTGCTCACGGCACTCCGGATCAACAAACAACCCCGTTAACCACATCCCACCCGCCACCGGCCGCAGGCACAGCGCCGCAACAATGTCGCCACGTCGCGCCACCCACAGTTGCGCCTCGCGCACGGCTTTCATCGAAGACTGGTGGCGGCGGTAAAACTTGTTCATCAACGGCCATAACGATTCGTCGAGCAGGCTGTACTGGGTGTCGGGCATGGGATCGGACTGGCGGTGGAGGAGGCGGCGATTATAAAAGAACGTGCGTCACTGGATAGGTGTATACCTGAGCCTACAGCCCTGTGAGTGGAGTCATCATCATGTCCAAAGGTATGGATTCAAAGAAAGCCGCGAAGAAGAAACCGGCCAAGACCGCGATTGAGAAGCGGGCGGAGAAAAAAGCCAAGAAGGTAGACGTATTCGGTCACTGATCACGCCCTTCGGGAGCCCGGTTCCTGGGCTCCTGCCTTCATCAGAAATAATTTGCGGATTTCACGCTCGCCCTTGCACAAAAGCCTCCAGAAGGCTTTTTTTGTTTCTGGCTGAACCGATTTTTGTGCAAAAAGTGCCAGATACTGGCCGACTAGTGGCCTTGCATCAGTCTTTGCGCTGGCTATGCTGACACCTAACTAACTATGTCGACCGTCATGCCAAGGCATGGCGAGTGCATAGGGTTAGTCCGTGATTCATGCTGCCAGAGTGCGCAACCCGAGGCACCGACACTGAACCAACAAGGAGCGTCATTTAAATGGAAGTTCTTCAAATCGTTAGGGCTGGCCCGCAACCGGGCTATCAAGAGAAGGATGTCTTGATTAGAGCGTTGCTGCATGGACGCTCCGATTAATCATCATTTATCACCTGACAACTTCCTCCCGTGGAGGAATGCGTGTGCCTGTTCTGTGGAACGTAGTGGTGGATTCTGAAAGACCTGAACTTTCATCAAATCAAAAGAACGCGCGGAAGGTGATACAACCATGTTCAACCTACATCACAAGGCTGACCTGAAGGAAATCGAGCGCTTCAGCTGTGCCTTGACTGAAGCCAATGCCAAGTTGGCAGCGATCAGCCGTTCGATGGCGATGATCGAGTTCAGCCCCGATGGCATCGTTCTGGATGCCAATGAAAACTTCTGCAAAACCATGGGTTATGGCGCCGAAGAAGTGCGCGGCAAACATCACCGGATCTTTTGCGAAGAAGCGTTTTATCGCAGTGAGGAGTACGCGAAGTTATGGCGTGACCTGGCCCGGGGCGAGCCGGTCAGCGGGACGTTCCTGCGTTTGAACAAGGGCGGCAAGGAGGTCTGGCTCGAAGCCAGTTACATGCCGGTCTATGGCCAGGACAACCAAGTTAAAAGTGTGATCAAAGTGGCGTCGGACATTACCGCGCGGATCAATAAGGAACATGAAGAGGAAAGCATGCTGGCGGCGATTGGTCGCTCGATGGCGGTGATCGAATTCACGCCGGAGGGCAATGTGATCACCGCCAACGAAAACTTCCTCAAGACCACGCAGTACACGCTCAGCGAAGTCGTCGGCCATCATCACAGCATGTTCTGCCATCGCGCCGAAGCCGAGTCGATGCAATACAAGGCATTCTGGGCTTCGCTCAATCGCGGCGAATATCACTCCCATCGCTTCGAGCGCAAAAACAAGTCCGGGCAGATGGTTTACCTCGAAGCTTCGTACAACCCGTTGTTCGACGCCAAGGGGCGTTTGTACAAAGTGGTCAAGTTCGCCAGCGACATCACCCATCAGATGACCACGTTGCAGAACGCCGCGGAATCGGCCCACAGCACTTCGGTACAAAACGACGCCTGCGCGCAAAAAGGCTCACAGGTCGTGCAGCAAACGGTGCAGATCATTCAGGACATTTCCCGCGATCTCAACGAAGCGGCGGTCAGCATCGATGCGGTCAGCAAGCAGTCCGACATCATCGGCACCATCGTCCAGACCATTCGCGGCATTGCCGATCAGACCAATTTGCTGGCGCTCAACGCGGCTATCGAAGCGGCGCGGGCCGGCGAACACGGGCGGGGTTTTGCGGTGGTCGCGGATGAGGTGCGCAGTCTTGCTGCTCGCACCAGTCAGGCGACGCTGGAGATTGTCGAGGTGGTGCGCAAGAACCACGATTTGTCGCTAAGCGCGGTATCGAGCATGCAATCGAGTTTGAGCCGCACCGGGCTTGGGGTTGAATTGGCGAACGAGGCGGGCGAGGTGATCCTGGAAATCCAGCAAGGCTCGCGGCATGTGGTGGATGCGATCAGCCAGTTCAATGAGACCTTGCAGCTGAACTGATGTGAGTCTGATCAGCCCTTAACCCTTCGGGAGCAGGCTTGCCCGCGATGACGCTGGTTCATTCAACATCTTCGTTGAATGAACCACTGTGATCGCGAGCGGGCGTAGTCCTACGACGTCGCCGCCGCCGAATCCGGCAACGCCGAAGCGGGCAGACCAAACACTCGATCAAACAGCCAGTTGAAGGCAAACGTGTAGCAAGGGATGAAGATGATCAGCGCCAGATCCAGCAGGAAAGCCTGCACCAGGCTGATATTCATCCACCACGCGATCAACGGAATCAGGAACACGATCAACGTCAGTTGAAAACCGATTGCGTGGGCGATGCGTCGTTTTACGGTGCGGGTGCGTGACTGCTGACGACTTTCCCAGTGCTCGAACATCGAGGTATAGATGAAGTTCCAGGTCACGGCGATGGTCGTGATGATCACAGCCAACGGCCCGGTGCTGCCCGGCGAGGTGCCCGACAACAGCGCCAGACCAAGGGCGGAAAAGGTCATGCCGATCACTTCGTAGAGCGACACATAGACCAGTTTGCGTTTGACGCCTTGCATGCAGATTTGCCTCTTTCTTGCCATTTGTTGCCAGTGGGACTGGCGGAGGCGGCGAAAGATAGCTTCAATAGGGTTGACAGAAAAAGTCAGAAGCTTTCAGTTTTATTGATAGGTTGATCCATTGAATTTCAACAGCGACAGCATTGAACTGTTCCTTGCGGTGATTGAACGCGGCTCGTTTTCCGCCGCCGCCCGCGCATTGGGCAAAGTCCCGTCGGCCGTGAGCATGGGCATCGGCAACATTGAGGCCGAACTGGGTTATTCGCTGTTTGATCGCAGCCATCGCGAACCGCAACCGACGGCAATGGCGCTTTCACTGGTCCCTCATGCCCGGCTGATCGCCGGGCAGCTCAAGCAACTGCAAGTGCACGCGGTGGAGTTGTCATTGGGGCTGGAGAGCAGGTTGTCGATTGGCGTGACCGCGGACATCGACCGTCGGCGTTTGCTGGCGGCGATCAAGGCTATTGCCGAGCGCCATCCGCTGCTCGACATCGAAGTGCTGACGGCGCCGCAGGATGATGTGCTGGCGATGCTGCACAGCGGCCGCGTCAGTGTGTGTCTGGCGTTCGCCGGGTTGAGCATGAACGTGCTGGAGCGCTTTCAGTTTGTCGGCAGCGAACGGATGATCGCTACGCTGGCGGCGGACAGTCCGCTCTTGCAGGGCCAGGATCTGTTTCTGGAAGACCTTGTGCACGTACGGCAAATCTTCGTCGCCAGTCGTGACTTGCCGATCAGTGAGACGCGGCCGTTGGTGGCTGAATCTCACTGGCGCACCGATACGCTGGAAACAGCGATGGAGATGGTCGAGGCGGGATTGGGCTGGGGCAATTTCCCGCTGTCGGTGGTGCAGTCGCGACTGGATGCCGGGCGTTTGAAACGGCTGAATTTTCGCAACATCGAAAATGGCCTGGTGCTGCCGGTGCACGCGGTTTGGCTGAAGAGCCAGCCGCTACAGAAAGGCGCATTGGCCCTCGTTGACCTGCTCAGTCACTAGAGACGGTGGAGATCCAATGTGGGAGCGAGCCTGCTCGCGAAAGCGCCGTGTCAGTCGTCAATTGCTTATCTGACACGACGCTTTCGCGAGCAGGCTCGCTCCCACCGGGATTGTAATTCAACCTTGAATTTTGTGAACACCACAAAACCTGTGGGAGCTGGCTTGCCAGCGATAGCGGTGTATCAGCCAAAAATGTATCGACTGACCGGACGCCATCGCTGGCCAGCCAGCTCCCACAGGAATTTCAGGGGTTATGTGCTTTCGCGGATCTTCAGCTCGAAGCCCATGTCTTCCATCGGCCGTGCCACCTTGTTCCCGGCCATCAACGTCAGCATCTGCTCCGCCGCGCGTCGGCCAATCGCCTCACGCGGCGTGTTGATGCTGCTCAGGCGCGGCACCATGTACTCAGACATCGGCAAGTCGTTGAAGCCCAGAATCGCCACTTGCTCAGGGATTTTGATGCCGTGGCGCAGGGCCTCCAGCAATGCGCCTTGTGCCAGGTCATCGTTGCCGAAGAAGATCGCATCGACATCCGGGTGCGCCGCCAGCAATTGCACAAACAACTCGCCACCCAATCCCACTGACGAAGCGCGCGGCGTCAGCACTTCCAGATCCGGGTCATAACGCCCTGCCTTCTGTAACGCTTTGCGAAAACCTTCGCCACGCAGCAACGTGCGCTGATCAAGTTGCGCACCGATGTAAGCCAGACGTTTGCGCCCTCGCGAGAGCAAATGCGCAGCCGCCGTTTCGCCGGCGCTGAGCTGAGAGAAGCCGACGCAATTCACGCCGGCGGCGCTGTCCAGTTCCATCATGTACACGCAGGGAATGTTGCTGGCCTCGATCATCCGCCGCGAACTTTCGGTGCGATCAAACCCGGTCAGCAGAAACCCGCGCGGCTGATAAGCCATGTAGTTGCGCAGCAGGTTTTCTTCTTCATCACGGGAGTAGTGGAAGTTACCGATCAGCACTTCAAAGCCCTTGGGCGTCAAAACCCGATGAATGGCTTCCAGCGTATCGATGAACAACAGGTTGGACAGTGACGGCACCAAAACCACTACAGAATGGCTCTGCGCCGAGGCCAAGGCACGGGCGGCAGGGTTGACCACGTAGTTGAGCTCGAGGGCGGCCTTGCGGACTTTGTCCACCAGTTCGGTGGCCACGGTGCTGACCCCGCGCAAGGCACGGGAAGCGGTAATCGGGCTGACGCCGGCAAGGCGAGCGACTTCATTAAGGGTGGGACGGCCAGTGGTGCGGGTATTTTTATCGTTTTTAGGCGTGGTCATCGGGCGGCTTGCCAAACAAAAATCAAGGCACTAAGGTAGCGCTGTCCTGATGCAGCTGCAAATGCGTAAGCGAGGTCCTGCCTGATCTTCGCTTTTTGGTGTCGGGAACAAACCTGCTGCAACCCAAAAAAACGACAAGAAGGCGTCGGCAACTTCTATCTGTGCACTAGAGTCATAGCTTGCAAAGGTAGCGCTGTCTGCGCGCTGAGGTGTTTCATGAATCATCCCATCACCGCCCTGGTCATCATGGGCGTTGCCGGTTGCGGCAAGACGTGCGTCAGCGAGGCCCTGTGCCAATTGAGCGGCGCCACTGCCATTGAAGGCGATACTTTCCATCCGGCCGCGAACATCGAAAAGATGAGCGCGGGGATCCCCCTGAACGACGACGACCGTGCCGGCTGGCTCGACAGCCTGTGCGAGGAGCTGCGTCGCGTTGACGCCACGGGCCAGCGCCCGGTGCTGACCTGCTCGGCCCTCAAACACAGTTATCGCGAAATCCTGCGCAGTGCCTTGCCGGGCCTGGGCTTCGTGTTCCTTGAATTGACCCCTGAAGTTGCCGCCGAGCGGGTGTCCCATCGTCCGGGCCACTTCATGCCGGCCACGTTGATCGAAAGCCAGTTCGCCACCCTCGAATCGCCCAAAGGCGAGCCGTTGACCCTGGCGTTGAACGCTTCGATCCACAGCGTTGAAGAACTGGCTGAGCAAGCTCACGTCTGGTGGCAGGCCAATGGCCTGAAACAGGCGGTATGAGTGTGTTCATGCAGACAGCGCTGTCCTTACGACTTCTGATTAACCCGCTTTAATAACAACAACAAACCAGGAGACACCCCTAATGTTTGGCATGTCCCACGACGCCTACCTGCTGCTTGATGCAGTGGTCACGGTGATCGGACTTATCATCCTGATCACCAAGTTCAAGATTCACCCCTTCATTGCCCTGACCATCGCCGCCGCATTCCTCGGCCTGACGTCCGGCATGCCGATCGGCACCATCATCAAAGCGTTCCAGGACGGCTTTGGTGGCGTGCTCGGTTTTGTCGGCATCATCCTCGCTCTGGGCACCATGCTCGGCAAAATGATGGCCGAATCGGGCGGGGCAGACCAGATTGCCCAAACCCTGATTCGCGCGTTCGGCAAGGACAAAGTCCAGTGGGCAATGATGTTCGCCGCGTTCCTGGTGGGCATTCCGTTGTTCTTCGAAATCGGCTTCGTGCTGCTGATTCCGCTGGTGTTCATCGTTGCCCGCCGCACGGGCGTGTCGATCATCAAGATCGGTATCCCGTTGCTCGCCGGCCTGTCCGCCGTGCACGGTCTGGTGCCACCGCACCCGGGCCCGCTGCTGGCCATCGGCGTGTTTGGCGCTGACATCGGCAAGACCATTCTCTACGGTCTGATCGTTGCGCTGCCGACTGCAATCATTGCCGGGCCGATCTTCGGTACGTTCATCGCCAAGCACATTCCGGGTCACCCGAATCAGGAACTGGTCGATCAACTGGCCCGCGAAAACGATACCGCTGTCCTGCCGAGCTTCAGTATCACCCTGATCACCGTGCTGCTGCCGGTGTTCCTGATGCTGCTGAAAACCTTCGCTGACGTGGCGCTGCCGGACGGTAACTTCTTCCGCACCTGGATGGACATGATCGGTCACCCGATCTCGGCACTGCTGCTGGCCTTGCTGCTGTCGCTGTACACCTTCGGCTACAAGCAGGGCATCGGTTCCAACCAGATCCTCAAGTGGCTGGATGCGAGCCTGGCGCCAACCGCCGCGATCATCCTGATCATCGGTGCCGGCGGTGGCTTCAAGCAGATGCTGGTGACCAGCGGCGTGGGCGATGTGATCGGCCACATGGCGGTCAGCGCGCAGATTTCGCCGATCCTGCTGGCATGGCTGGTGGCGGCGGTTATCCGTATTGCCACCGGTTCGGCAACGGTTGCGACCATCACTGGCGCGGGCATCGTGGTGCCGGTGGTCGGGATGGTTCCGGGCGTCAACCGTGAACTGCTGGTGCTGGCCACCGGTGCCGGTTCGTTGATCCTGTCCCACGTCAACGACGCCGGTTTCTGGCTGGTGAAGCAATACTTCAACATGACCGTGGCCGAGACGTTCAAGACCTGGACGGCGATGGAAACCATCCTCTCGGTGGTCGCGTTGGGCTTTATCCTGCTGTTGTCGATGTTCGTCTAACAGCAAACGCCAGACACAAAAAAACCGCAGCGATGCGGTTTTTTTGTGGGTGATGATTTCCAAGGGCCTTCTAAATCCCTGTGGGAGCGAGCTTGCTCGCGAAAGCGGTTGATCATTCAGCACTGAATTTGACTGATACGATGCCTTCGCGAGCAAGCTCGCTCTCACAGGGCGACAGGTGTCAGGTGCTGGATTTCGGGGCTAATACATCCGCCCGTAACATCCCGCGAATCCCGCGCACCGCCTGGCGAATGCGGTCCTGGTTTTCGATCAGTGCGAAGCGCACGTGATCATCACCATACTCACCAAACCCCACCCCTGGCGAGACGCAAACCTTGGCTTCGGCCAGCAGTTTCTTGGCGAATTCCAGCGAACCCAGATGCGCATAAGCCTCAGGGATTTTCGCCCAGACGTACATCGAAGCCTTTGGGTTTTCGACCATCCAGCCCAGTTCATGCAGGCCTTTGACCAGCACATTACGGCGCTGGCGATACTGCTCGGCGATGTCTTTCACGCACTGCTGATCGCCTTCCAGCGCAGCAATCGCGGCGACTTGCAGCGGTGTGAAAGTGCCGTAGTCGTGGTAGCTCTTGATCCGCGCCAAGGCGTTGACCAATTCCGGATTGCCGACCATGAAACCGATGCGCCAACCGGCCATGTTGTAGCTCTTGGACAGGGTGAAAAACTCCACCGCGATGTCCTTGGCGCCCGGCACTTGCATGATCGACGGGGCTTTCCAGCCGTCGTAGACGATGTCGGCGTAAGCCAGATCGTGGATCACCAGCACGTCGTACTGCTTGGCGAGGGCGATCACCCGTTCGAAGAAATCCAGTTCCACGCACTGCGCAGTCGGATTTGACGGGAAGCCGAGAATCATCATTTTCGGCTTCGGGATTGAGCCGCGAATCGCCCGTTCCAGTTCGGCGAAGAAGTCCACGCCTGGCACCAGCGGTACAGAACGCACCTGGGCGCCGGCAATCACCGCGCCGTAGATGTGAATCGGGTAGCTGGGGTTGGGCACCAGCACCGTGTCGCCCTGATCCAGGGTCGCCAGCATCAGATGCGCCAGGCCTTCCTTGGAACCGATGGTGACAATGGCTTCGCTTTCCGGGTCGATATCGACCTCGTAGCGCTGCTTGTACCAATTGGAAATCGCCCGACGCAGACGCGGAATACCCTTGGACGTGGAATAACCGTGGGTGTCGTCACGCTGGGCGACTTGCACGAGTTTTTCGACAATGTGCGGCGGCGTGGCCCCGTCGGGGTTGCCCATGCTCAAGTCGATGATGTCTTCACCACGACGCCGCGCGGCCATCTTCAGCTCGGCAGTGATGTTGAAAACGTAAGGGGGGAGTCGATCTATGCGCGCAAAGCGGCGCGGCGAACCTTGTTCAGCCATTGTTGCCTCGGATAACGTAAGCGCCCGGAACCGTCCGAGCGACGCTGGTCACTGCGGTGACCTGTTGGCGAAGATAAGGGCTGTGATGGCAGACTGTCCAGCCTGCGCGTAAACAAATTTTTCCAAGGAAATCGGTTGATGGAATTCACCAGTGGCTTTTTGCTGAGCCTCTCGCTGTGCCTGGATATCGGCGTGGCCAACATCGCAATGATCACGCTGGCCATGCAGCGCGGTTATTTCCAGGGCTTCGCGCTGGGCCTCGGCACCTGTGTCGGCGATCTGATTTACGCGGTGCTGGCGCTCGCCGGGATGACCGTGTTGCTGCAATACGGAACCGTGCGTTGGGTGCTGTGGATCGGCGGTTCGGCGCTGCTGATCTACTTTGCGGCGAAGATGATCTATTCGGCAATCCATCATGAGGCGCTACTGGCCGAGACGGCGGAGGTGGGGCACAACTCCCATCGCAAGGAGTTCCTGCGAGGGATCTTCCTCGCAATGTCTTCGCCGAGCGCGATTCTCTGGTTCGCTGCGGTAGGCGGCACATTGATCGCCCGCTCGGGTGGCGGCGGGCCTTTGAGCTCGGCGTTATTCCTCGGCGGGTTTCTGTGCGCCGGGCTGTTGTGGTCGGCCGGTTTGTGCTTCGCCGCAAGCCATGGTGGCAAGCTCCTGGGCGATAAGCTGCTGCGCTACTCCTATATGGCATCTGCAGCGATCTTCTGCTATTTCGCGGTGTACGTGATCGTATCTGGCTATAACGAGTTTGTCGGGTCGGGTGCGGCCGAGGCCCTGCATACGCTCTGATGTTGCGAATCGGGTTTGGCTTCTATACTCCCAGCCGAACCCACTTTTTTCGTTCCAGGAGTTGAGTCATGGATGAGCAAACACGCGTCGAAGTGGCAGAACCTCGCTTCGAACATGGGCAGTTCCTGCTGATAGCAGGGCTTGGCGGACGGTTTACTCAGGACACCACCGATGGCATCCCCGCGCTGTGGGAAAAATTCATCCCGCATCTGGGCAAGATTCCCGGGCAAAAGAACGAAGTGACGTTCGGCGTCTGCTGCAATGCGGATGGCAAGGGTGGTTTCGAATACATCGCCGGGGTCGAGATCAGCAAACTCGATGACCTGCCGGAACAGTACCGTTGGATCGAGGTGCAACCGCAGGATTACGCGGTGTTCGAGCACAAAGGGTCACTGGATCAGTTGCCAGAGACCTTCCAGTACATCTGGAAAACCTGGCTGCCGCAGTCCGGACGCGAAGCCGCTGATGCGCCGGAGTTCGAACGCTACAGTGAGGATTTCAACCCCAAGTTGCATACCGGCACGCTGGAAATCTGGCTGCCGCTCAAGGCGTGAATTGCGCGCGGCGCGGCGGGTCTATGACCTGTCTCGCCGTTTCTGCTTTATGCTTGGCAGCCTTGTTTTCACTGATTTTCGAGCTGCCATGATTACCCTCATCCGCAACGTCACTGCCACTGACCTGGATCGCTGCTACGCCATTGAAACCGTTGCCTACGAAGGCGATGAAGCCGCCACCCGCGAGAAGATCGCCACGCGCATCGCGACCTGGCCGGATGGTTTCATCGTTGCCGAGGTGGATGGCGAGGTCGCCGGGTTCGTCAACTCAGGCGCGGCGTTTGATGTACAGATGTCGGATGAAGCGTTCAAGGAACTGATCGGCCACGATCCGGCGGGGCCGAACGTGGTGATCATGTCGGTGGTGGTGCACCCGGATTACCAGGGGCAGGGTCTGGCCAAGCGCTTGATGGCCGAGTTCATCGAGCGTATGCGCGGAATGGATAAAGCGACGATTCATTTGATGTGCAAGGAAACGCACATCCCGCTGTATGCCGGGTTCGGCTTTGCCTATATCAAGCCGTCGGAGTCGGATCACGGCGGGATGGCGTGGCACGAGATGATCCTGACCCTGTAAGTCATCCCACAGGTTTTCGTAGTGTTTGTAGCTCAGCGTCAGTAAAGACTGTCGCGCACCCGCGTCGGCGCTTCGCGGTCATACGTGTCGGCGTCGAATTGCCCATCGTTCAGGCGTTTATGAAAGGCGCCAGCCGTGGGCAGTGCCGAGCGCGGCAGATGCGTTTCAGGGTTCCACGCATCCGAGCGCACAAACGCTTTCGAACAATGGAAAAACGCCGCTTCCACCTTCACCAGCAACACCGTTTTCGCCGGTTTGCCGTTCACCGCAAAACTCTCCAATAACGCCGGTTCATCACTGATCAACGCCGTGCCGTTGACCCGCAACGTCTCGCCAATTCCCGGAATGATGAACAGCATCGACACCCGTGGGTCGTGCAGCACATTTCTCAAGGTATCGATGCGGTTGTTGCCTGGGCGGTCCGGCAGGGCCAGCGTGCGTTCATCGACGATCCGCACAAACCCCGGGGCATCACCGCGCGGCGAATTGTCGAGACCATCGGCCCCCACCGAGCTGACGATTACCAGCGGCGAGACCCGCACCATCGCCTGATAGTCTTCGTTGAGAAAAGTGATCTGCTTGCGCACCGCACGTTCGTGCGGCAATCCGTAAATAGCTTCCAGTGCTTCGATTGAATCGATCATCGTGCATCCCCTCGATGACTTAAAAAAACAGACCCATGCGCCGCTCGTAACCGATTCGGCCCTTGTACGCTTCGCCGCTGTCGACGTAGCCGTGTTTGGCGTAAAGCGCGATGGCCGCCTCGTTGTCGGCGTCCACCGACAGTTCCAGCCCCTTGATCTCAGGCCAGGCCTGGCGGGCAACCTCGGGCAACGCATGCAGACACGCCTTGCCGTAACCCTTGCCCTGCGCCCGGCGATCGACCTGCAACGCATGCAGCGTGGCGCTGTGTTCATCGGCCCATGCCGGCAACACCGGCGGACGCTTGAGCAGCAGGAACGCCACCGGCACCTCATCAGCCAGCAGTGCAAAACCCTTCACGCCAGGGCCGGGTTTCGACAGCAAGGTGTGCAGGGCGCCGTGGATGTCGCCGGAGAACTTGATTTGCTCGGGATGGATTTCAATCGCCTCGACTTGCTCACGCTGCTGGGCGTTCAGGCTGTCGTACGGCACAAGTTGGGCTGACACGGGAATTTCCTTTTTCCTACAAAGATGAGCTTCGGATTCTAGCGACTTTGCCTCCTGCGGAATTTTTTTGTTTTGGTTGTCGATCTGCCGAAGTGCCGAACGACTAAGGGTGTCTTTCCAACAAAAATCACGGAGAACACCATGAGCGCACAAGCTGACATTCAAACCCTGATCAATACCTACCGCGACGCCGTCATGACCAAGGACGTGGAGAAAGTCATGGCGCTGTACGCCGACGACATCGTCTCGTTCGACGCGATCAAGGCCCTGCAATTCAAGGGCAAACCGGCCTACCGCGCGCATTGGGTGGACTGCATGCAGATGTGCCCCGGCCCGCACATTTTCGAGTTTCAGGAAGTCGTCATCGAAACCGCCGACAACATCGCCTTCGCCCACTGGGTCGCCAATTGCGGCGGCACCAACGAGAAGGGTGAAACCCAAAGTTGCTGGATGCGCGTCACCGCCTGCTATCGGCAGGTCGGCGGCGCGTGGCGGATTGCCCATGAGCACTGGTCGGCACCGTTTGATCCGATGAGCGGCGCGACGCTGTTCGATGTGCAACCGTGATCTTCAGCCATAGTTGATCCGTTCGAATCAGGAGCACGCCATGAAGTATCTATGCCTGGTCTACAGCGATGAACGCCTGCTGCACTCGTCGCCCGACAGCCCCGAAGACGCCGAATGCTGGGCCTATGCCGAGTCGATTCAGGGCAGTGGGCGGATGGTTGCCGCCGAGGCGCTGGAGTCAGTGCAGACCGCCACCACGGTACGCATGCGCAACGGCAAATTGTCGATCACCGATGGGCCGTTCGCCGAAACCAAGGAGCAACTGGCCGGCTTCTACCTGATCGACGCCAAGGATCTCAACGAAGCGATTCAGGTCGCCGGGAACATCCCGGCGGCTCGGGTCGGCAGCGTTGAAGTGCGCCCCGTGCGGCAGTTGAATGTCTGAGGTCGCGGCGCGGGTCGAGCAGGTCTATCGCGAAGACTCGCGGCGGATTCTGGCGACATTGATCCGCCTGCTCGGCGACTTTGACCTTGCCGAAGAAGCGTTGCACGAGGCGTTCTTTGTCGCGGTCGAGCGTTGGCAGCGTGACGGCGTGCCGGACAATCCACGCACCTGGCTGGTGTCAGCCGGGCGTTTCAAGGCAATCGACGTGTTACGCCGCCGTGCACGCTTCAAAGCCACGCAGCCATTGTTGCTGGCGCAACTCGAAGAGCTCGAAGAGGCCGACTGGAGCGACGAAGACGTGGAAGACGATCGCCTGCGGCTGATCTTCACCTGCTGTCACCCGGCGCTGGCGGCGGATGCGCAAGTGCCGCTGACCTTGCGTGAAGTCTGCGACCTCACCACCGAGGAAATCGCCCGCGCTTTTCTTTCGGCGCCGGGGGCCATTGCCCAGCGCATCGTGCGCGCGAAAGCCAAGATCCGAGACGCGAAAATCCCTTATCAAGTCCCCAGCCTGAGCGAACTGCCCGAGCGACTGGACAGTGTGTTGCGGGTGATTTATCTGGTGTTCAACGAGGGCTATTCGGCGTCGATGGGTGCTGAGCTGACCCGCGAGGACCTGACCCGTGAGGCGATCCGGCTCGGGCGATTGCTGATGGAGTTGTTGCCGGAACCCGAGGTGATGGGGTTGCTGGCGTTGATGCTGCTGCACGAGTCCCGGCGCCCGGCGCGCACTTCGCCCGATGGCGAATTGGTGCTGTTGGACGATCAGGATCGCTCGCAGTGGGATGCTGAGTTGATCGCTGAAGGTTGCGCGTTGGTGGAGCGGGCGCTGACCACCCGACGATTCGGGCCGTATTGCCTGCAAGCGGCAATTGCCGCCGTGCACGCCGAGGCGCCAACCGCCGAGGAAACCGATTGGCAGCAGATCGTCGGGCTGTATGACGTGTTGTTGCGGGCGATGCCTTCACCGGTGATCGAGTTGAATCGCGCGGTGGCGGTGGCCAAACGGGATGGGGCGTTGGCAGGATTGACGTTGATCGAGGGGATACTGGCGCGAGGGGAGTTGCAGGACTACCACTTGGCGCATTCGGCGCGGGCGGAGTTTTGTCGGCAGTTGGGCAGGGTAGAGGAGGCGCGGGTGGCTTATTTGCGGGCGTTGGAGTTAACCCGGCAAGCGCCTGAACGGCGTTTTATTGAAGGGCGGCTCAGGGCGCTGGAATGGCCCTCACCCTAACCCTCTCCCAAGGGGAGAGGGGACCGATCGGGGAATATTGGAGAGTCTCACCGACTTGCACGATTAACTTTGAATCCATAATCGCTCGGTATTTCAAGTCGCTGAATGCCGCCAGACACCTCGGTCGGGTCCCTCTCCCCCGGGAGAGGGCTGGGGTGAGGGGGCTTTTGCTCTTTGTTGGTTGTTGCTGTTTCGAATCCACAATCAATTCGGTTTTTCAGATCACTGAAAGACGAAAGACACCTCGGTCGGCTCCCTCTCCCCCCGGGAGAGGGCTGGGGTGAGGGGGCTTCTGCCCTTTGCTGGTTGTTGCTGTTCCGAACCCACAATCAATCCGGTTTTTCAGATCACTGAAAGACGAAAGACACCTCGGTCGGCTCCCTCTCCCCCCGGGAGAGGGCTGGGGTGAGGGGCTTCTGCCCTTTGCTGGTTGTTGCTGTTCCGAACCCACAATCAATCCGGTTTTTCAGATCACTGAAAGACGAAAGACACCTCGGTCGGCTCCCTCTCCCCCCGGGAGAGGGCTGGGGTGAGGGGGCTTCTGCCCTTTGCTGGTTGTTGCTGTTTCGAACCCACAATCAATCCGGTTTTTCAGATCACTGAAAGACGAAAGACACCTCGGTCGGCTCCCTCTCCCCCCGGGAGAGGGCTGGGGTGAGGGGCTTCTATTCCAGCATCTTGCTCAGCAACCAGCTCCCCGCCGGCCCCGGCGGATAAAGCCGCGACCACAAGGCATCGACAAACACCGGTTTCGGCCAGCCGCGCACGGTCAGCTCCACCAGCGTGCCATTGCCGAAACGCCCCACCAGCCAGCGCGGCAACGGCGCCCAACCGAAACCCATTTCGGCCATTTCCATCAGCATCAGATAACTCGGCGCCGACCACACGCGGCCCTTGGCGCGACTGTCGTAGGGATTGACGATCGTCGCCAGACGCAACTCGCGATGCTGCTCCAGGATTGGCTGATCGACGTGTTCCAGTGTCGCCAGCGCATGGCCGCGACTGACGAACAGGGCAATATCGGTGCGCTCGGCCACAGTCGAGGTCACCAGGTCCGGCGGGTAATTGTCCTGCATCTCGGCAAACGCCAGATGCGCCCGACCGCGCTGCACCAGTTCGATCAAGTCATCGCATTCGGCAATCAGGCATTCGAGTTCCAGGTCCGGATAGCGCTGTTCAAACCCGAACAGCGCCGCTTCGAAACGCGCGGATTGATAGGTGTCGGAAATCGCCACGGTCAACTTCGGCTCAACACCTTGGGACAATTGCCGCGCGGTCATTTCCAGGCGACTGTTGGCCGTCAGAATCGCCTCGGCGCGTTGCAGCATGACGTGGCCGGCGGGTGTCAGCGTCGGTTTGCGGCTGCTGCGATCAAACAAGACCAGGTCCAGATCAATCTCCAGACTCGCCACCGCCGCACTGATGGTCGACTGACTGCGGCCGAGTTTGCGCGCCGCCGCCGAAAACGATCCTTGGGTCGCCGCCTGGACAAACGCCAAAAGCACTTCTTGCGAGGCCATGAACTATCGCCTTGATCGATGGTTATTGGTTTTGAAGTATCGGTGGGGGCGCAGATCATGGCAACCACCTTCACTCAAGGAGTCAGGCCATGACTGCCCAAAAATCCATCACTGAACGCATCTTGCAGGCTGTCGGTTTCGAATTGCTGGCGATTCTGATCTGCACGCCATTGCTGGCGTGGATCATGAAAAAGCCGCTGCTCGACATGGGCGCGGTGACGGTGTTGATCGCGATGCTGGCGCTGGGCTGGAACGTGGTGTTCAACCGGTTTTTCGACCGCCTGCTCGAGCGCATGAATGTTGCCCATAACGCTTGGGTGCGGGTCGTTCACGCCTTGCTGTTCGAGGGTGGTTTGATCGTGATGGGCGTGCCGCTGATTGCCTGGTGGCTGTCGGTCAGTCTGTGGCAGGCGTTCTTGCTCGACATCGGCGTGTTGCTGTTTTTTCTGCCGTACACCTATGTGTATCACTGGGGTTACGACGTACTCCGCGAGCGCTTCCTGATGCGCAACGCCTGCCAGGGCTAACCCTCATTTCCGTGTAGGAGCTGCCTTCCGCAACTCCTGCAGTGGGATTTTCGGTTAGAAGATCTGGGTGAACAGCCAGTAGAGGCTACCCGACAGCAGGATCGCCGCCGGCAGCGTCAGCACCCACGCCATCAGCAGATTACGGATGGTCCTCATCTGCAATCCACCGCCATTGGCAACCATGGTCCCGGCCACCCCTGAGGACAGCACATGGGTCGTCGACACCGGCAAACCAAACATGTCCGCGGCACCAATGGTCAGCATCGCCACGGTTTCCGCCGAGGCGCCTTGCGCGTAGGTCAGGTGGGTGTTGCCGATTTTTTCGCCCACCGTCACCACGATGCGTTTCCAGCCGACCATGGTGCCGAGCCCCAATGCGATAGCAACGGCGATCTTCACCCACAGCGGGATAAACCGTGTGGCGTTGTCGATCTGTTGCTTGAACAGTTGCAGCTTGCCTGCGGTGTCGGCGTCGAAGTGGCCGACCTTGTTCTTGTCCATCAGGCGAATCGATTCGCTGGCCAGGTACATGTCATTACGCACGTTGCCCATCGCCTCGGCCGGGACTTTCGCCAACGAACCGTAGCCTTTGACTTCGTCGCCAATGTGCCCGGTGAGGGCGGCGAGGGCGGGGATCAGTTGCGGCGTGGCTTCCTTGCTGCGCACGTAATCCGAGAGGATCGGGCGCGGATCGGCAGGTGCCGGCTGCGGCGCACTTTTCACCAGGGCTTGTTGGGTGACTTGCGCCACGGCGGCGAACTGCAGCGATTGCTCTTCGGGCATGGTGCGGTTCAATGCATAGGCCATCGGCAAGGTGCCGACCAGAATCAGCATGATCAGGCCCATGCCTTTCTGGCCGTCGTTGGAGCCGTGGGCGAACGATACGCCGGTGCACGTCAGGATCAGCAGACCACGAATCCACCATGGCGGCGGGGTGTTGCCTTTCGGTGCCTTGTACAGCGCGCGGTTCTTCACGAATGCGCGCAATGCCAGCAGCAACAGCGCCGCACAACCAAAACCCACCAGCGGTGAAAGCAGCAACGCATAACCAATCTTGGTGGCCTGCGCCCAATCGACACCGCTGGTGCCGTCGCGGCCATGCATCAAGGCATTGGCCACGCCGACGCCGATGATCGAACCGATCAGGGTGTGCGACGACGAGGCCGGCAAACCCAGCCACCAGGTGCCGAGGTTCCACAGGATCGCTGCGATCAACAGGGCGAAGATCATCGCGAAACCAGCAGACGAACCGACCTGCAGAATCAGCTCCACCGGCAGCAGTGCGATGATGCCGAATGCCACCGCACCGCTCGACAGCAACACGCCGAGGAAGTTGAAGAACCCCGACCAGACCACCGCAACATTCGGCGGCAGCGAGTGGGTGTAGATCACCGTGGCGACGGCGTTGGCGGTGTCGTGGAAACCGTTGACGAACTCAAAACCCAGCGCAATCACCAACGCCACGCCGAGCAGCAGAAATGGCGTCCAGGTGGTGACCGTCGTGCCGACTTCCTGAACGTCGTGCATCAGACTGTAGGCGGTGAACAGCATCCCCATGGCCAGCACTGCAAAAAACAATACGTAGGTGAACGGGCTGGTTTTCTTGTCGAGGGATGGCCTGCCGCTGGCGGCGGACGCTGGGCTGGCGGTCAGGGAGGGAGTAGCCATGAGAGGACAATCCTGAGCGAGGGAAGGAATGTCGCCCATGATCGTTGCAGAATGTTACAGAGAGACTGCCTCAGGTCAGTGTTTGGTTCGTCAGCTCAACCACTGATCTGAAGAGCGGTGAAGCACCTGTGTGGGAGCGAGCTTGCTCGCGAAAGCGGTGTGTCATTCAACAGTGATGGTGTTTGGCACGTCGCCTTCGCGAGCAAGCTCGCTTCCACAAGGGGAGGTTATTGATCTGAAGATCTTGATAATCCCCACGCTTGCGAAATGCCCACCGCCTCGCAACCCCAAATCATCGCAATGTCACATGACGTTTGTGTGACAGCTAAATGACGTCAAATCAAAGTGTTACCGGCGGTCGCGATTCGTTCAAGAAGGGCTCTGGCGCGCCGATCTCAGGTGAGTTAGGTTGCGCGCCACTGGCCGTTGGCCAAGGTTCGCCGACAGGGACGTCCGGCAATATTTCACGCCTTTTACTGGCGTGCCTCATCCCTGTCCTGAGTATCTGCGATGCTGCAAAAATCCCTGAGAGCGCAAATTCTCGCCCTGCTGAGCGGTAGCCTGCTGGCGGTGTTGTTGATCGCGCTGGCGTGTTTTCACTTCCTCTCCAACGGCGTGCAAAGCTACAGCCAATTGATCGCCGGCCCGTTGCACACTTCGCAATTGATCGATGAAGCCAACCTGCAATTCAAGGTGCAGGTACAGGAATGGAAAAACGTCCTGCTGCGCGGCAAGCAGCCTGCGGATCTGGCCAAGTACTGGAGTCAGTTTGAAGATCGCCAGCGCGATGTGCAGAGAATCCTCGGCGAGCTGGCCAGCCAGAAAGGCATCGAGCCAAGCCTGAAAACCCGCATCGAGCGCTTGCGTGAAGAGCATCGTCAGTTGGCCGGCGCCTACCAGAAGGGCCGTGATGCCTACGTCGCCGCGGGTGGCGATTCTGCTGCCGGCGACGCCGCTGTCAAAGGTGTCGATCGCGCCGCCAGCGATCAGATGAGCGAGCTGGTCGCCGAATTGCGCAAGCAGGGCACCGAGCAGTCGGCGCTGATCAGTGCCGAGGCCGATCGCACCGTATGGCTGGGGCTGTTGGTGATGCTCGCTTCGGGTCTGTTGATCGGGCTGTTGAGCCTGTGGCTGGTCAACCGCAACCTGATCGAACCGATCCGCAACCTCATCGACTACGTCACCCAACTGAGCCGCGGCAAACTGGCCGAACGGGTGGTCAGCGACCGTCAGGATGAGCTGGGTAACCTCGCCGCCGCAGCCAATACCCTGCGCGATTTTCTCGCGGATACGTTCACCCGTTTGCAGCGCAGCGCCAGTGATCTGGACAGCGCCAGCGGCGAGTTGAACGCCATCGCCACGACCATGGCCGGCGGCACCAACGAGCAGTTCAACCGCACTGATCAGGTGGCCACGGCGATGAACGAAATGTCCGCCACCGCCCAGGAAGTCGCGCGTCACGCCGCCGATGCCGCGCGAGCCGCCGACGATGCTGACCAGTCCGCCCAGCAGGGTGAAAAGGTCATGCAAAGCACCATCCATTCCATCACGCTGATGCGCAGCGAAATCGCCAACACCGCCACGGTCATTCGTCGTCTGGAAGCCGACAGTGGACGCATCGGAAAAGTGCTGGAAGTGATTCGCGGCATCGCCGAACAGACCAACCTGCTGGCGCTCAATGCCGCGATTGAAGCGGCGCGCGCCGGTGAGGCCGGGCGCGGTTTTGCGGTGGTCGCTGACGAAGTGCGCAACCTGGCGCAGCGCACGGCGGAGTCGATCATCGAAATCAACCAGATCATTCAGAGTGTGCAGACGGGCGCGGTAGACGCGGCGCAAGCCATCGATAGCGGCCAGACCCGCAGCGACGAAAGCGTTGAGCAAGTGACGCAGGCAGGCGCCATGCTGGAGCGCATCACCCACGCGGTGGAAGCGATTCGCGACATGAACCGTCAGATCGCCACGGCCGCCGAAGAGCAGACTTCGGTCGCCGAGGACATCTCGCGCAACCTGACCGAGATCACCTCGATCGCCAGCACCAACCTCGACAATGTGCAGCGCACCGAAAGCGCCAGCCAGAATCTGCACGGCCTGTCCGGGCAACTGAACGAAGTCACCGCCCGCTTGAGCGCGTGATGCCATGGCCCCTCACCCTGGCCCTCTCCCGGGGGGAGAGGGGACCGACCGGAGTGTTCTCGCGTCATCCATCGACCTGAAGATTCAGTGTCGAGCTCCGGATTCGACTATTCCCCGATCGGCTCCCTTTCCCCCTCGCCCCCTCGGGGGAGAGGGCTGGGGTGAGGGGGGCGATTTTTCTTGCGACACATCATCCAGGCCAGACCCCAGACGTAAAAAAGCCGCACGATCTTACAATCGTGCGGCTCTGGTTAAACGGTATATCAAGTGTCTTGCTTGTCGCTCAGCACTTTGCCAGTGGTGGCATCGAAGTCGACGTCGAACTCTTTGCCATCAGCCGTTTTCAATTCAACTTCATACTCGTAACCGTTGAAGTGGTTGTCCAGGTCGGTGTCAGTGATGGTCGCACCCGGATGCAGTTTCAGTGCAGCCTCGTTCATCGATTCCAGCGACTTGATCTTGCCGGACTTGACCAACTCAGGGATCTGATCGACGCGTACATCAGCCTGAGCGATACCAGCGGTGAGGGTCAGGGCAGCAGCGGTAAACAGGGCAGTCAAAGTTTTCATAAGTTCATTCCTTGGTTTGTTTAAGTGCGTGTTCTGTTGAAGTGAGTTCAGATTAGCCAGCGCAACTTAATTCACCCTTAAATTTGCAAACTCTTGATACAACGCGGGCATAGAAGCTGTGGGAGCGTACTTTACCCGCGATGAAGGCGCGTTGTTCAGCGATCATAAACCGTTGCGCTTTAACACCTGATCAACACTACCGGCCGCCGGGTGTTTGTAGAACTTCAACAGTTCACTGGCGCGGTTGGTAAAGATACCGTCGACGCCTGCGGCCATGACTTTTTCGAAGTCCACCGGTTCATCGACCGTGTAGACATGCACCAGCATCCCTTGGTCATGGGTGTACTGGTTCATCCACGGTTGCACCAGATCCGAATAGCTCTGGTCGCCACCTTGGGTGAGCTTCGCCGAAGGGCCTGTGCCGATAGCGCCCTGAGCCTTGGCGTAATCAATCCACTTTTTGAATTCAGCTTCGGATTTCGGTTCCTGCTTGCCATAGAAAGCGTTTTTGTCTTTCTCACCGGATTCGGCAAACGTCACCTTGGATTTCGGCTCTATGCTGCCTTCGCCGACCCACAGCAGCAGAATCTTCGGCACTTGCGGCATTTCCTTTTGCAGCAGCTCGAGGCTGTTTTTCTCGAAGGTCTGCAGGATCACCTTGCCTTTGCCTTGACCGACACCCAACGCACTTTTCGCCAGTTTCGAGCCGGCCGGGCTGAGCCAGCCGCGATCCTGCAGTTTCTCCTTCAAGTCTTTTTCGAGGCCGGGGAACAACTGCGGCTCTTTGGTCTCGATGTACAGGCCCGGTTTGTGCTGCGGATTGGCTTGGGCGATGTCGATGACTTCATCGAGGGTGAGGATTTTCAACCCGGCGTAGGACGGGCGCGCGCGGTCCGGGTATTGGGTGTTGTACCAACTGCCGGCATCGAGGGTTTTCAGCTCGGCCATGGTGAAGGCGTTGGCCGGGCTGTCCTTGCGATCCGGGAATTTACTGGCAACGTCGGTGGTGCGCTGCAGATTGTCATCGTGCAGCACGAACAACACGCCGTCCTTACTGCGTTGCAGGTCCATTTCCAGATAGTCGGCACCGAGGTCACGGGCCAGTTTATAGGCTGCAGCGGTGGATTCCGGTGCATCGAAGGACGCGCCACGGTGGGCGATCACCGCCGGGTGCGGGATGCCGTGAGCCGCAGCCACGGCGCCCGGATCGCTGTGCGTGGCGGCATGCGCCTGACTGAAGCCAAGCAACAGGCTCAGCATGAGGGCGCTTTTGGTGAAAGTGGCGGGCATGGTCGAGTTCCTTTCGCAGGGCATTTTAAAAGACGTACCTTTTAACAACTGAATCGATTGCATGCTATCGCCAGACCGACATAAACCTATTAAAAGCGATATTTCCTGCACTTTTGTGGTGCTGTTTGCAGTACGCTTGCCCTCGGCAGACGTCCCGGCAGAGGGCGCGCCGTTCAGTTGTCCTGCGTGTAAACCATCGATCAACATTTCGTGAGGTTTACCATGCGCATCACCTCCCAACTCATCTGCCAGGCGGCCGACGACCTCAAGGGCTTTGTCGGCCTCAACCGCAAGACCGGCCAGTACATTGTGCGTTTCAGCGAAGACTCATTCGGCATGGACGTAGCGGATGACGGCATTATCCCGACCAGCGAATTCGTCTGGGCCCCGATTTCGCCAACGACCATGACGTTGAAGCGAGAGCTGATTCAGCTGCTGCTGGATCAGAATATTGACGACCGGATCAACATCACCGAGCCGTTGCGGGTGTATATGAGCAAGCGTGAAGTGCCGGAGATTGAAGCGGTGCGGAGTTTGGTACGGGGCTGAGGTTTTGGCTGTGGCTGTCAGGGCCCCATCGCTGGCAAGCCAGCTCCCACAGGTACGGCGTGATCTTCAGAGCAACACCTAACCTGTGGGAGCTGGCTTGCCAGCGATGGGGCCTGTGAGTACATCGCAATACTCACTGGCCAAATCAATATTCTCGCTCCACCCGACACACCCGCGTATGAAACGCCGAATACCAGATCGACCGACCACGCTGCTGAATAAATTCCGTAGATCGTGGCCATCATGCGCTGGGCGGTCACGTGAACCAGGGCGAGCCTTGCGGTTGCCCTGATCAACGCTGTGGGTTCTGGCACACGTGAGCGTGCAGCTCGCTGGTTAGGCCTTCGATGCGCTCCGTGAGGTTTTTCGTCATTTCGGTAAGGCGGGTGTTTTGTTCCAGTAGCGCCAGCAATTGCGCGGAGTTCTTCGCCGCTTCAGCCTGACGTTCGGTGTTGGCCTGTGCCAGCGCTTCGCGGTGCTGCGCATCGGCGTCAGCCTGCGCTTTGTCTCGCGCGGCCTGACGGGTTTGCGCGAGCAGGATCAGTGGCGCGGCGTAGGCTGCCTGCAGGCTGAAGGCCAGGTTCAGCAGGATGAACGGGTAGACGTCGAATTGAGTCACGCCCCAAACGTTGAGGCCGATCCACACCGCAACAATCAAGGTTTGCGCGCCAAGGAACAGCGGCGTGCCGAAGAACCGCGCAAAGGCTTCGGCGCGCAGGGCGAAGGCGTCGTTGCCGAAAGTCGTGTTCAGGTGGGCGTGGGGCCGGTGAAAGCGCAGGTGATCGATGGGGGCGGGGGATGTTTCGGGTTTTTCGCTATTCATGGTGTGCTCGGCAGGACTTCGGACGTGCCGTCACTATAGCTCTGCGTAGTGGCGGCCGGCCTTTTCGCTGGCAAGTCCGCACAGGTTCAGCAGTCGTACACAACATGTGTGATTGACTCAGCCCCTGTGGGAGCGGGCTTGCCCGCGAAGGTCGCGACTCGGTCTATCGCCTCTGCACAACCCTCAATTCGGCGCCCGCTCATTGGCAAACATGCTCACCGCCTGCACCGCTTCGCTGGCGCCATCACGAATCTGCAAGATCACCGTACCCGCCTGATCCGCCAGTTCCACGCCTTGGGCCGCACGATCGCGGGTGCCGTCCATGCTCTTGATCGCCTGGCGGGTTTCGCTCTGGATCAAGCCGATCATGTTGGAAATTTCCGCTGTGGAGCCGCTGGTACGCGCCGCCAGTTGCCGCACTTCATCGGCCACCACCGCAAAACCACGGCCCTGTTCACCGGCGCGCGCCGCTTCGATGGCAGCGTTGAGCGCCAGCAAGTTGGTCTGGTCAGCAATCGCGCGAATGGTGTTGACGATGGCCGTGATCTGCTCCGAGCGTTCACCCAGATGGGCGATCAGCGTCGAAGACGCGGCAATGTCCTCGGCAATTTCGCGCATTTCGCTGGCCGCTTGTTGAATGACCTGAGTGCCTTGTTCGGCGACTTTCCGCGTCTCGACCGAGATGTGATAGGCGGCGCTGGCACTGCGCGCGTCTTGCTCGTGTTGTTCGACCCGAGCGGTGACGTCCGAAGCGAATTTCACCACTTTGCACAAACGGCCGGAGGCGTCGTAAACCGGGTTGTAATTGGCCTCCAGCCAAACAGTCTGGCCGCGCTTGTCGACGCGTTCGAACTGGCCCTGAAAGAGCTCCCCCTGATTCAACCGTCGCCAGAAATCCTGATACGCGCTGCTGTTGACCAATTCTGCGGTGCAGAACAAACGGTGATGGTTGCCTTTGAGCTCGGCGAGTGTGTAGCCCATGCGCGTCAGAAAATTCTGGTTGGCCGTGATAATGCTGCCGTCGAGGTTGAATTCAATCACCGCCATCGCCCGGTCGATAGCGTCCAACTTGGCATTGGCCTCGCTCTCCTGCTGCACCTTGGCCGTGACGTCCATCGCGTACTTGACCACTTTCACCACGCGTCCGGCGGCATCCTTGATCGGGTTGTAACTGGCTTCGAGCCAGACTGGCCGGCCCTGGCTGTCGACCCGTTCAAAGGTGCCGGATTGAAACTGGCCGTTTTTCAGGCGTGACCACAGTTCGTTGTACTGAGCGCTGCGGCCAAACGCGGCCGTGCAGAACATTCGATGCGGTTGGCCGATTACCTGCTCGGCGCGATAGCCCATGGTCTTGAAAAAGTTTTCGTTGGCGCGCATCACCACACCGTCGAGATCGAATTCGACCACCGCCATGGAGCGGTTGATGGCGTCAAGGAGACCATTCTGTTCAGTGATGATTTGCTGGAGGTTGTCGAGGGCGGATTTGTGGCGATTGAAGAACATGTGAGCAGTACCCCGGAAGTAGGAAAAAGACGTGACTGGTGTCCTTGTTCCCGCGCTGGCAGGTCGAATGCGTGAAAAATGTTCAGCATTGCCGCTAAATTGCCAGCATCCAGGCTGACGGGCAAATCTTATACAGTCTTTATAATCTTGTACAAGATTTACCTGCTTAGAAACATTGTAAAGTTTGCTGATGATTGAGCTGCGTCATGTGCGAGCCGGTGGCTCATTGTTGGTAACGCGCCAGAAACATTTCCAATGCCGATTCGGCAACGCTGCTTTGCATCGCCGCGTCGAGTGGCGGCTGGCCCATGGAAATCTGCGGCCAGAAGCCGAATGACTTCAGCAAACCGTGCACCTGTTTCGCAGCAAAATCCGCGTCCACAACATTCAACCTGCCATCAGCCTGAGCGGCACGAATCCACACGGTCAGGCCTTCCTCCCGCTCACCCATGCGCGCGACCATATCCTGCGCACGCTCTGGAGAGTGGATGGTCGCGGCAATCGCCACGCGCGCGAGTCCGAGGAAGTTGTCATCGGCCATCAATTGCAGCTTGGCCAGGAACATCTGACGTAATTGCCCGCTCAACGGCTGATCCGCGCTGTACGTGACGACTTGCTCTGCGCTGATACGCGCCCACAGTTGGTTGAGAATTTCGGCGAAAAGCTCTTCTTTGCTGGGGAAATGGTTGTACACCGTGCGCTTCGACACACCGGCAGTCGCCGCGATTTTGTCCATGCTGGTGATTTCGTAACCGTTGGCACGGAACTCGGCAATCGCCGCCTGAATGATGGCTTCGCGTTTGCGGTCGGTGAGGCGCTGTGGAGCTGTCATGAGTACGCTTCGGCAGGAAAAGAGTGAAGTTACACTTGGCAGTTTACTTGTCATCTTGTTTGATGCAACCTAGAAACTACACCGTCGAGTGTAATGTTGCGTTAATCCTCGCAGCCTAAAAAACAGACCGTTTCGGCTGATGCGTGCGTGCTTTGGCCATTTATCGTCCCACCGAGGAAAACCGTGAATAGCGCGGGTTTTCTGGAGTCACTCAGTCATGGCCAATCCAGTTTCCGTTCCGGATAAAACATCCACGCCTGAAGCCTCTCGACAGGATCAAGGGCTGTTCCGCAATCATGCGCCGGTGCAACGCGAAGGCTTGCGCAAAATGCTACGGATCATGTGGAACATGATCTTCCATAAACCCCGCAATACCCGACCTGCCGCGGCAATTCCGGTGCAACCGCTGACCCGTGAAGATCTGCTGGCAGCGCCAAACCACAGCGTTTTTCGCCTCGGCCACTCGACCCTGTTGCTGAAGCTGCAGGACAAATTCTGGATCACCGACCCGGTCTTCGCTGAACGCGCCTCGCCCGTGCAATGGGCCGGCCCGAAGCGTTTCCACCAACCACCGATCAGCCTCGACCAGTTGCCACCGATTGAGGCAGTGATCCTGTCCCACAACCACTACGACCACCTTGATTACGAGGCGGTGCTCAGGCTGGCGGTCAAAACCAATCTGTTCCTGACCCCGTTGGGTGTCGGCGACACACTCATCAAGTGGGGCATCGACGCGAACAAGGTGCGCCAGTTTGACTGGTGGCAAGGCACTGAAATCGCCGGTGTCCGCTTCATCGCCACCCCATCGCAGCACTTTTCCGGTCGTGGCCTGTTCGACGGCAACAGCACCTTGTGGGCGTCATGGGTGATGATCGACGGCGACAAACGCATCTTCTTCAGCGGTGACAGCGGCTACTTCGATGGCTTCAAACGCATCGGCGAACAGTTCGGCCCGTTCGACCTGACACTGATGGAAACCGGCGCCTACAACGTCGAATGGCCCCATGTGCACATGCAACCCGAACAAACCCTGCAAGCCCACATTGACCTAAAGGGCCGCTGGCTGTTCCCGATCCACAACGGCACTTTCGACCTGGCGATGCATGCCTGGCATGAACCGTTCGATCGGATTCTGGCGCTGGCCTGGGAGCGCAGCATTTCGATCACGACGCCGCAAATGGGGGAGGCGTTCAACATCAGTCAACCGCAGCGCGGCAATGCCTGGTGGTTGGGGGTTGAAGGGGAGAGTGAGGGAGTTGTGCAGAACGCCTGATCCCCTTCAGTCGGTGCTGATGTTGACTTTGGTGGTGACGAGGAATCCATCCCGTCGCCACAAACCCTCACTCAGCCATCGCATATTCCCCATGCCCTGCTGATTCCGAAGCCATCGCGTTCAAACTCGCACTACGTCCCGGCGCAAACCCGGGAAAAAACACCAGCCCCTGCGACTCAAACCGGTAGGCCAACGCCAGGCGTGCCGCGTCCGCCACCTCTTGCTGCGCTTCAAACCGTTGAATGTCGCCTACCGAAACTTCAGCCTCCCGCGATAGCTGTTCCACGCTCCAGCCCAGCATTCCTCTGGCCTGCACGCAGTGCGTCGGGGTGAACTGGAAAAGGGCAATGCGTTCGAGGATGTGGTTCATCGCAAGAGAGGCCATGGTGTGCTCCGGGCTCAAGAGTGCTGATTGAAAATGTACTGTGTTTTTGTACAGTTGTTTTCAGTCGGGATCAAACGCATTTTTTGATTTGGCCTGATTTGTCGCCTCCAACCAGACGGACGGTGGCTGGCCGAGGATGCGCCGGAACATCGTCGAAAACGCTGCGTGGCTTTCGTAGCCAAAGTCCAAGGCTATTCGCGTCACCGCTTCACCCGCCGCCAACCGTGCCAACGCGAGCACCACGCAGGCCCTTTGCCGCCACTCACTGAAGCTCATCCCGGTCTGCTGGCGAAACACTCTGTTGAAGGTGCGTAAGCTTATGTGTAACTGCTCGGCCCAATGTTGTGGCGACTGATGGGCGTTGGGCTGATGCAGAAAGTTCTGACACAGCGCGAGTAGTTTTCCGTCGACCGGCAACGGAATGTGCAGGGGCAACGGAGCACTGCGTGTAATTTCGTGCAGCAACAAATCGATGAGCAAACCGTCGCGCCCACTCGGGTCGTAGGCCAGCGGAACCTCCACCGCTTCCATGAGCAGATGGCGCATCAACGGTGACACGTCGATGACCTGACAGCGTTCGCCCAAATCAACCGCCCCCGGTTCGATGTACAAACTTCGGGTACTCACCCCAAGCATCAACACCTCATGCGCCACCCCCGGCGGAATCCACACCGCCCGTTGCGGCGGCACCACCCAGTTGCCGTCATGGGTGCTGACCTGCATCACTCCCGTCGCGCCATAGAGCAATTGCGCTCGACGATGCGTATGAAAGGGCAGCAGATGACCGTGGGAATAATCCGTACCGATCGCCACCACCGGGCGCGGCGTGTCATCCAGCAGATTGATCGAAACATTGCGCATCAAGTGGTGCTCAGTGGTTGGCGTAAACGCAAACATTATTGGCTGACTTGCTGAAGCAGGCCAAGCCCTGTCGCTTTATCGTCGACCGCTCCCCACAACCGGACGACCCACCATGTTCTATCTCCTGCTGACACTCTTCGGCTGCCTGACCGGCGTCACCGCGGTGCTCTTTGGGTTCGGTGGCGGCTTCGTCGTTGTGCCGCTGCTCTACCGAATGCTCACCGCCAGCCACGGCGCCGACGACCCCATCGGCCAATCAGCGATGCACATCGCCGTCGCCACTTCGACCTGCGTGATGATCGTCAACGCACTGATCGCCACCGACAAACACCGCCGCGCCGGCAATCTCATTCGCGATTACCTTTGGCCGTTGGGCGGGTTCATCGGATTGGGCGCGATCCTCGGCGCGATCGCCGCCGTGTGGGTCAGCGGCGAAGTCATCCGCTATGCGTTCATCGCCTACCTTGGCGTGACCATCATTGATTGCCTGCTGCGACGCGGATTCCTCACACACGCTAAAGACGCAGTCCCACGCCGATTGGGCAGGATAGAAACGTCCGGCGGCGGTGTAGGCATTGGTGCTATCGCGACGTTTCTTGGTGTAGGAGGAAGCGTCATGACCGTGCCGCTCCTGCGCCGTTGCGGGTTGAGCATGTCCCAGGCCACATCCATGGCCAATCCGCTGAGCGTGCCGGTGGCAGTGGCCGGGACCCTGACGTACATGGCGCTGGCCGGTATCAGCGAGACAGATCTCGGGCCGTGGTTCATCGGGTATGTGGATCTGCTGGCGTTTGCGCTGTTGACGGTGGGGTCGTTACTGGGGATTCGATTGGCGACGCGATGGATCGGGCGGATACCGGATCGGGTGCATGCGTGGGTTTATGTTGGATTGTTGATAGTCGTGATGCTGGGGATGCTGCTCAAGTAGAGCCTCGATTCCTGCGCGCATCCTCTGCATACTTCGCAGCCTCATTCATTCAGGGATCGACTCATGCTCAAGGGACTGCTGCGCCTGGCGCCATACGCCGCGGCGCTGTTCACACTGATTTCCGCCGCCCATGCTGAAGATGGCCGACGCGTATTCACCGGTACGTTGGGTAAAACACCGATTGTGGTGGAGCTCAATACCACGCAGCCGGACGAAGTGAATGGCCGCTATTTCTACGAGAAATACCATCGCGATCTGGCACTCAGCGGTTCGTTGCACGAAAGCACTTTGACGCTGGTAGAAGGTGAAAACCGCTATGGCGAAGATGAGCCGTTACCAACTTTGAAGCTGGAAGAAACCGGCAACGGCTGGCAGGGTGAATGGCAAAGTCCGCAGGGTAACAAACTGCCGGTGAAGCTGGCTGAGGCCAAACTCCCAGCGCCGACCTCAATGACTTTGCCATTTATTGCCACGCTGCCCCAAAGTGCACCGTATGAGTATTTGCGCCTACAGGGACTCAAGCTCAAACCCGCGAAGAAAGAAAACTTCATGGGCTACGACCTGCAGTGGTGGACTGAGCCAGAGTCGAAGATCTCCTTGTTCAGCGTGGAATCCGGTTTACCAAAAGATGACCTTCAGCGGGTCAATCAGCAGTTGCTCGGCAGGTTGTGGCGCGAGGTGATCAGTTATCACGGCTGCCTGCTGCAAGGCGGCGTGAACACCGACTTCATGCAACAAGCAGAACCGAAGATGATCTCGCCAGCGGTGGTCAGTCTTAACATCTCCACCAGCTATTACTGTGGCGGTGCACATCCGGACTTCGGCGATTCACCCCTCAACCTTGATGTACGAACCGGCCATACGTTGTCTTTGGCTGACGTGTTATGGGTCGGAGCGGGCAAGCCACTGTCACATGCCGACCGCGACAGCACAGGTGACCAGCCGTTGAGTGCTTCGGAAAGTGAAGCGTATTCAACTTATCAGCGCGAAGTGCTGGTGCCTTGGCTGATCAAGCAGTTCACCACGCTTTACCCCAATGAAATGAAGAAACCAGCGGAGGACGACGACAACGCTTGCGACTACAGCGACGAAAGCATTTGGGGATACTCACCCTGGTACTTCACCGCGAAAGGTCTCTATCTCGGCCCTTACTTTGCTCGTGTGGCCCGCGCTTGCGATGCGCCAGACTGGTCGATCCTGCCGTACTCCGTCGTCAAGCAACACCCCGGCGCCGTCAAACTGCAACTGCCCCGGGGTTAACCGTCACTCCAGACCCGGCGCTTCACGAATAATGAAGTGATCCAGGTTCTCGATATTGGCATTGAAGACCTCGAAAGGCTTTTCGGGGTTCTTCTTGCCCGGCACCTGCTTCAACTCCGGCGTCACACCAAAGAAAAAACAGAACAACGCCTTGTCGCTATCAGCGGCGTGCTTGATCTCCTCCAGAAACGCCTTGCGCTTGCGGTAGTTGTCGATCAGCTTCTTGTTCAGATAAACACTGACCGCATAAGGCTTCTTCTTACTGTCCTCCGGCTTCTTGAACCAGACCTTGTCTACGAAATCGATCCGGAAACTGGCGCCGCTGTGAAAGTCTTCAATCTTCTTGATCCGCCCCCAGTAAATCAGCCCCTTGTTGTCCGTCAGATACTCGATCTTCTTGAAGAACGAACTGTACGGCGCCGAATGCTCACCGACCTTCAACGGCATCCGCTTGAGCAAATCCTTGTCCGCGAAGTTGGAAACAAAACACTCCACCGGATGCGCGAAAACACTGGTCTTGTCCGGCGCCGACTCACGATTTGCGGACTCTTTTCCACTGTCCGCCGCTACCCGAACCGGATCATCGCGCAACACATCCGCAGCTCCCGCGGGCGCGACAGGTTTGCGCACATACTCACGCCGCGTGAGCAACAGCTCCGACGGGAAGTGCTCCTCGCGACCGTCATCCGCCTCGCCATCTGCCGCTTCAACTCCCGAGGCTGAAGCTTTCAAACTCACATAAGGACAACCCACCACATGCTGCGTCGTGGGCAGGTTCTTGAAGTGCGGCGTGCGAACGTAATTCACGTTCTTGGCGTTGAACGTGCCCAACTCGTTGGAAGCCTCGAACGCAGAGCGGCAGGCATCGTTGGGGCACTGGAAGTGTTCTTTGGCGGAATCGAACGCCACCGTCTCGTCGAAATTGAGATCGCGAACGTCATAGATCGACAACTTGTCGTCGAGGCTGAGGCAGTAGGCGAGATCGAATTTCATGGTGGGGCTCGGATCCTTGAGTGGGGGAGGGGTATTAATAGCGGGAGGTGGCGCGGGTTGCACTGATTGTTTTCAGGATGATGCGGAATCTGTGGGAGCCAGCCTGCTGGCGATTGGTGGGATCAACTCAATCGTCGATCCCGACAGCAACCTCGCAAGACACGATAGGCGACTAAATTTTTAGTTTCCGTAGCTAGCGAGTTGGTAATCGTATTGAGGATCGTAGAAAGATTTTCCGGTCAACGTTTCCAGTTGTGCTAGCTGCTGAAAATCAAGATCGTAACCGTAGAGTTCGTCTTCTGCGTCGTTCCATTTCATGATGACTCGCAGCTGCTCGATAGCCTCTGCCGAAATAGGCACTTCGAAAATCAGGGCTTCGGAGGATCGATCAAACGCATAAATTACGTGAGTCATGGTTCTATCCTTCTCTTTGCAGAGGCCGGTTTGTTCTGCTCACCGGTGTCAGAACCATCGTTTACACATTGCAGCTGAGCTGGAATTTATAAGCAGGGTTATAGATTTCTTTCCCCAGTAGTTTTTCCAGGGCTCCAAGCTGTTCGTGCGAGAGATCGTATCCCTCCCATCCTTGCTGTTCCACCGTCCATCCCATGATGGTTTTTATCGCCTGATCTGATCCACTTGGGAGTTCCTCTTCAAAAGCCAGGAAACTGCTTTCTTTATCAAATGCCTCGATTAGATAGATCATGGTTCTACTGTCCTCGTGCCGTCCGCTGGTTTGGTTTGCGCGCCAGTTGCTGGGTCATACTCACCGAGATGGCGACCTCGTTTGTCATACATCTCGACAGTACCGTGTTGTGAGTCCCATTCAAAAATCAGTCCTTTTCTGGTTTTCCATCGCTTTCTAAGCCCGCCGCCTCCTTTAACGGAAGTCTTACGATCTGCCTTGATCGCGTCCGGGAACGCTGCAAGTCCGGACGGTGCCGGATGATATTTGTGATCAGAAACACTCACCACAATATAAACCGGCCTGACCCCCGAACTCTCTGGAAACACCAGAATGAAATCCCTGTACTCCGGTGGGTAAACCGGATTCACAAGGATGTCGTTCGCCGCTTTTGTTGGCGGGTAAACCCAGATGTGCGGGGCCTGCGGGGCGGCTTCCAGAGCAGGAATGCCGAGGATGTCGGAGCCGTCAACGGCGGGTGTCCAGATCAGCTCGACGCCTTCACCCAGGTTGGCGACGTACTGGCTGTCGCGGGTTTCCAGCTTCACGACATCGACCATTTCCCAGTCGCGATTCTTGCCAGTGTAGAAGGCATAACCTTTGAGACTGCCATCGGTTTGTTGCTCGATGCGCAGGCGAACTCGGGTGCGGGCCTGCTTGAGGGCGCGCAATTGTTCCTCGGTGTAGAGAGCGCTGTCACCCAGGCTGGGCGTCCAGAGCAAAGCGACCATGCCGGTCATGAGTGCGGCACCGGTAGCGCCGATGGCGGCTCCAAGACCTGTTGCTGGCGTGGCGAGTGTCGGGCTTCGCAGAGCAAGGCGCCCGAGGCCGAGTGAAACGGTATTGCCGCTAATGGTTTGCAGATTCAGCAGCCCGGCATCATCGGCCTCACGAGTACCGAGCAACGCGAATTCGCCGTAATTCCTCAGGCTGTCGGTCGGCACCATCCCGCAGGGATTCGAGTAATCAATGATTGCATCCGGCAGCTTGCAAGACTTCGCGAACACGCATCCGGCCCGAACCGCCTCGTCTTTTTTGACAGCGACCTGCAGGCTGCCCTCAAACGCATCCTGCCGGGCGAGCATGGCCTCGTAAGCGTTCTGCCTGGCTTCGCGCTCGGCCAGTTCGGTCGTGTTCATGAACCGGTAGGTGACGTGATGCCCGTCACCTGAAGGTGGGTTCCTGACCCGGGGAATATCCTTTTTGCCAGCCACTGATCATCCTTTCGTTCATTTATCGGTAGCACCGGAAAGAAGCCGGGCGACGTTAACGAAGGTGATGCATTGAGGCTGTAGGACGGGTCTTGGATCAGGTTAGGAATTGTCGCTGTTTAATTTGGAGGTCAGTGCAGAGCCCTTAGGACGCTGGGATTCCCCGGCACAAGTTTGATCCTCTATTCAGGCCTCAACCGCTCGACTTTCTTATAAAACTCAGCGGTGAACTCTTTTTTATCGCGGGAATGGTGGCAACGACGATGGCAGTTCGGGCACAGCGCGACCGTGTTGCATATGCGGTCGGTTCCGCCATCAATAAGGTGCTTAACATGGTGGACTTCAAGAAAGGGGCGGCCGTTTGCACTAACGAATGGTGCGGTTTGCCCGCAACCTTCACAAATGCCTTGGGAGTGCTTGAGTACCCATTTCTTTACGCTCTGGGCGCGGGCAAGTCTCACGACAGTGGAGGTCGTCTCTTTAGGGTTAAGAACGCCCACTGGCGCTTCATTTTGTTGAGGTGCAGTGACCTCGACCAACTGAAGCGGAGTAAATGTAACAGCTCGCTGTTCGCCTTTTCGTAATGCGTGGATGCCCTTCTTCGCGAGGAGTTCCTTGATCCGTTTACTCACGCCAGAACCAAGGTTCTTTGCAGAAACGTAGCCAGTAATTCGCTGCTGCCCCAATTGCTCCATCACCGCAGAGATGTTCTGCATGCGGTACTCGACGGAGGAGGCACTGCGTTTGCTCAGTGGGCCTTCACGCAACAGACGGTTTTCGTCTGCCTTTTTGAATGGCTGGTTTTGCTGCTCAAGAGCCAACATCTTCAGATAAGCGTCCACCGAAGCCTCTAGCTCCTCATCGCTCCAGCCAGTCTTTTCTTTCGAGGTATCCATACAGTCGCCGAGGGTTGAAAACCCTCGGACGATACTGAGTGGCCATTACTGCTGTCTACGAAAATTCCTACAAAAAATAGCGAAGGATCTCGCATGTGATCCTACAAGAGCATCGCTTTCCCCATTGAATGCTTCGACGACTGAAACGCATGAGCGAGCCTTCGCCACCAAGGCTTCGTCGTCATAGCTTTTCGTGGTGTCTGATCGCTCAACAGATAGGGCATGTCCCGCAGCCGAATCCAACTTTCATCCTGCCAATGCAGCAGACTCAATGACATCTCCGGCCAATCCAACAAACTCAACAGCGGCCGATCTGAATGGCCCAAGTGTTCAGCATCGCGCAAGGCCGGCACCACCTGATGAGTCAACCACTCACGCAACAATCGATTCCCCGGAACGTAGTGATACACCAATAGCGCGTAGACGCCGGACTCGCTGAGCATCAGTTGTTTTTCGGGTTGTCGGAAATACTCAATCCACTAAACGCGACGCTGATCCTTGTCCAGTTTGTTGACCATGCGTTCGCTCAGATGGACACCCATCAAGCGGGTATCAATGCTGAAGCGGCTGTAACTGCTGTAGGAGATTTAGCGCTGCGGTGTAGGGATGGAAACGGATTACCCATCGCCCATAAAAAAGCCCCGATTAAATCGGGGCTTTTTGCTTTCTCGACTTGTCGACTCAGGCAGCAATCGTCAAATCGTGGCGAGCGAGACTATTAGTTAGTCCCAGCTCAGAGCACCACCAGTTTGGTATTCGATCACACGAGTCTCAAAGAAATTCTTCTCTTTCTTCAAGTCCATAATCTCGCTCATCCAAGGGAACGGGTTAGTCGTCCCTGGGTACTCTTCTTTCAAACCAATCTGCGACAAACGACGGTTAGCGATGAACTTCAGATAATCCTCCATCATCGCCGCGTTCATGCCCAGTACGCCGCGAGGCATGGTGTCACGGGCGTATTCGATCTCCAGCTGCGTACCCTGCAGGATCATCTGGGTCGCTTCTTCCTTCATCTCGGCGTCCCACAGGTGTGGGTTTTCGATTTTGATCTGGTTGATCACGTCGATGCCGAAGTTCAGGTGCATGGATTCGTCGCGCAGGATGTACTGGAACTGCTCGGCGACGCCGGTCATTTTGTTGCGGCGGCCCATGGAGAGGATCTGGGTGAAGCCGCAGTAGAAGAAGATGCCTTCCAGAACGCAGTAGTAAGCGATCAGGTTGCGCAGCAGCTCTTTGTCGGTTTCGACGGTGCCGGTTTCGAACTTCGGATCGGAGATCGAACGGGTGTATTTCAGGCCCCAGGTGGCTTTTTTCGCGACCGATGGGATCTCGTGGTACATGTTGAAGATCTCGCCTTCATCCATGGCCAGCGATTCGATGCAGTACTGGTAGGCGTGGGTGTGGATCGCCTCTTCGAAGGCCTGGCGCAGGATGTACTGGCGGCATTCCGGGTTGGTGATCAGGCGGTACACGGCCAGGACCAGGTTGTTGGCAACCAGCGAGTCGGCGGTGGAGAAGAAGCCGAGGTTGCGCATCACGATGCGGCGCTCGTCGTCGGTCAGGCCTTCCGGGTTTCTCCAGAGGGCGATGTCGGCGGTCATGTTGACTTCTTGCGGCATCCAGTGGTTTGCGCAACCGTCCAGGTACTTCTGCCAGGCCCAGTCGTACTTGAATGGCACGAGTTGGTTGAGGTCGGCGCGGCAGTTGATCATGCGCTTTTCGTCAACGGCGACGCGGGCGGAGGCGCCTTCGAGTTCGGCGAGGCCTTCGGCGACGTCGAGGGAGTTCAGTGCAGCCTTGGCGCGGGCCACGGCAGCCGAGTCACTGGCCGTTACGGCGCGTGCTTCGAGGGCGGCGGCACCGCCGGCGCTGTCGAGGCGGTCCATGTTGGCTTCGGTAGCGTGGCCGGCGTTGGCGCCTTTCACTGCTGCTACTTCACTGTCTTCTTTGTCGAATTCGTCCCAGCTCAGCATGACGTGTCGTCTCCTGCGTGAGGGCCTGTCGCCCGTGTGAAACCTGATGGTTGGTTTTTCACACGGCCATACAGACCGCGTTGGATCTAAAGGAATCGTTTTTTGCAGCAGCTAAGGCAGGCAATAAAACAGAATTTTGTTCGGGGTTCCGAGAGCCTCTGACGGGCGCAATCAGCGTTGGACGCTGCTGCGGGGCTTCAGACTGGCTTTTCATCCCTGTAAGGGAATATTGCTGTCCCGATTAGGGCGGCATTATAGGGAAAAAAACACGGCTGTGCTGAGGCGAATCCGCACATGGAGCGGTCGAGGAGGATGGTTTTTCGAGGAGAGTGAGGGTTTACAGGGCTTTGCCGGGGATAGATTTTTTTTTGGAAAAATATCGCAGTTGTGGATTTGATCAAAAAACGTACAAAAAACTGCGTTTTTCACTACATCTAGTGTTTTGCAAGCCTTTTAAACGACTTCAGACACAACTGAGCCCGACCGAAGTCGGGCTGGAATCGACCCTCAATGTTGCGCAGAGCGGTTCAATTCGGTGCAGTCTCAATCATCAATTGGTGCAGCCGTTGCCCATCACGCTATAGCGCAGGATGTGACGCTGGCCTTTGGAGTCGTCGTACTCCATTTTCGCCGGTACCACTTCGCAGACATTGGGAATCTCGCTCATCGATACAACGTTGGCGATGTCCAGGTGAGTCGAGTAAGTGTATTCCTCGATGATCGGTTGTTGCTGTGCGACATCAGTCGGGACCTCGTCTGCCATGGCGGTTACGCACAGACTGCTGAGGGCCAGAACCAATAAAGCTTTCATTTCAAAGTTACCTTTTTGAGGTCGAGTGGGGTCACGCAACCTTTTTGGGGTTGCGTGTGGAGCTTGAGTATTTGATGCATTACCTGGAGAGCTGGATTAACGGCCTTCGTGGGGGCTGTAACGTTGTTAATCGCTTTGCCTTGTTGGCGAGGTGAATTTTAGGGAGGTAGGGCAGGGGTAAACAGAGCGGGTTTTGATAAACACTTTTGGCAGATTTGGTAACAATCGCTGGATGTCGTGTCTGCGGCGAAGCGGTGTGTCTGATAGACCGAGTGGCCTGAATCGCTGGCAAGCCAGCTCCCACAGGGGCCGCGGTGATTTGACCGTGCGGTGTAAGGCCTGCGCGAGGGATATCTGGACGTTTTGTAGGGGCTTGTTACTACCATCGTCGAATGGTTCTATGGGCCCGGTCCCGTTACAACAGGGTCATACAAAAACAACTATTACACCGAGGTAGGAAAGATGAGTGCGGCTTCTCTGTATCCCGTTCGTCCCGAGGTTCTGGCTAACACGCTGACTGACGAGGCGACCTACAAAGCCATGTACCAGCAGTCGGTCGTCAACCCTGACGGTTTCTGGCGCGAGCAGGCCAAGCGTCTCGACTGGATCAAACCTTTCACCACGGTGAAACAGACATCGTTCGACGATCACCATGTCGACATCAAGTGGTTTGCCGATGGCACCTTGAACGTTTCCTACAACTGCCTCGACCGTCATCTGGCCGAGCGCGGCGATCAAGTCGCGATCATTTGGGAAGGTGACGATCCTTCCGAAAGCCGCAACATCACCTACCGCGAACTGCACGAACAAGTGTGCAAGCTCGCCAACGCCCTGCGTGGTCAGGACGTACACCGCGGCGACGTGGTGACCATTTACATGCCGATGATTCCCGAAGCCGTGGTCGCCATGCTGGCCTGCACCCGGATCGGCGCAATTCACTCGGTCGTGTTCGGCGGTTTCTCGCCGGAAGCACTGGCCGGTCGCATCATCGACTGCAAATCGAAAGTGGTGATCACCGCCGACGAAGGCATCCGTGCCGGCAAGAAGATCCCGCTTAAGGCCAACGTCGACGACGCGCTGACCAATCCGGAAACCAGCAGCATCCAGAAAGTCATCGTGTGCAAGCGCACCGGCGGCGAGATCAAGTGGAACCAGCATCGCGACATCTGGTACGAAGACCTGATGAAAGTGGCGGGCACCGTTTGCGCGCCGAAAGAGATGGGCGCTGAAGAAGCGCTGTTCATCCTTTATACCTCTGGCTCGACCGGCAAGCCGAAGGGCGTGCAGCACACGACTGGCGGTTACTTGCTGTACGCGGCGATGACCCACGAGCGCGTGTTCGACTATCGCCCGGGCGAAGTTTACTGGTGCACCGCCGACGTCGGCTGGGTCACTGGCCACAGCTACATCGTCTACGGCCCGCTGGCCAATGGCGCGACCACGTTGCTGTTCGAAGGCGTGCCGAACTATCCGGACATCACCCGGGTGGCGAAGATCATCGACAAGCACAAGGTCAACATCCTCTACACCGCGCCGACCGCGATCCGCGCGATGATGGCCTCGGGTCAGGCAGCCGTTGAAGGCGCTGATGGCAGCAGCCTGCGTCTGCTGGGTTCGGTGGGCGAGCCGATCAACCCGGAAGCCTGGGACTGGTACTACAAGAATGTCGGCAAGTCGCGTTGCCCGATCGTTGATACCTGGTGGCAGACCGAAACGGGCGGCAACATGATGAGCCCGCTGCCGGGGGCTCACGCGCTCAAGCCGGGTTCGGCGGCGCGTCCGTTCTTCGGTGTGGTGCCGGCGCTGGTCGACAACCTTGGCAACATTATCGAGGGCGAGGCCGAAGGCAATCTGGTGATTCTCGATTCGTGGCCGGGTCAGGCGCGTACGCTGTATGGCGACCATGACCGCTTCGTCGACACCTACTTCAAGACCTTCCGTGGCATGTACTTCACCGGTGACGGCGCACGTCGTGATGCCGATGGTTACTACTGGATCACCGGGCGTGTCGACGACGTGCTCAACGTGTCTGGCCACCGCATGGGCACAGCCGAGATCGAAAGTGCCATGGTTGCCCACCCGAAAGTCGCTGAAGCAGCGGTGGTCGGTGTGCCGCACGACATCAAGGGGCAGGGCATTTATGTCTATGTCACCTTGATTGGCGGTGAAGAGCCAAGTGAGCAACTGCGTCTGGAATTGAAAAACTGGGTGCGCAAGGAGATCGGGCCGATCGCTTCGCCGGACGTGATCCAGTGGGCGCCGGGCTTGCCGAAGACGCGTTCGGGCAAGATCATGCGCCGGATTCTGCGCAAGATTGCTACGGCGGAATACGACGGGTTGGGCGATATTTCGACCCTGGCTGATCCGGGTGTGGTGCAGCATTTGATTGATACGCACAAGACCATGAATGTGGCGTAAGCCTTCGGTCTGATGCATTGAAAGCCTCGCCCGGTGATTGCCGGGCGGGGTTTTTTTGTGTCTGGAGGTTTTGTTGTGGCAGGTCTGGCCTCTTCGCGAGCAAGCTCGCTCCCACAGTTTGACCGAGTACCTTCAGACACAATGCAGATCCCTGTGGGAGCGGGCTTGCTCGCGAAGGCAATTTGTCGGGCACCGATGTAGTCCGCTATCAGTCCGCAAACCCACCCAACCAATAATTATCGATCTGCGCCGTAAGACATTTCCCACTGTTACCGGGCCAGATTCACGTAACCGAATATGTAACCGCTGGCGCCAAACCGGGGCATAGGGAAACGCATCGCCCCGTTTTAGAGCCTCAAACCCGCCAGTGAAAAATAAGACATAACGCTGCGCTTGCCGGATTAGAAGGGTTTGCGAATAATAGGCCCGCAATTTGCAGCATAGATCGGTTCACAATCGTTCGCTCTTGCATGAAAGTGCGGGGCTGTCAATGTGCTCAAGCGGGTTTCTCTGTGCATCTGTAATTAGTTGTCGCATTGAAGAAATATCGGCTTCGGGCCTGTCGTTAGAATGCCGATCACCCGCTCATCGTGGCTGACGTTGAAACCTGCGACGGTTTCAATGGGAAATTTCCCACCGATGCAGCAACCGATTTCTCGATTCACCATTCGCATATTGGGCTGTCGCTCACTCTGCCGTTTTTGCCCTTTACCGATGGAGTCCCAAGATGAAGAAACTTGTGCTGCTTGGCGCCCTGGCACTGTCCGTGCTGTCGCTCAATTCCTTCGCAGATGAAAAACCTCTGAAAATCGGTATCGAAGCGGCTTACCCTCCGTTCGCGTCGAAGTCGCCGGACGGCAACATCGTCGGTTTCGACTACGACATCGGCAACGCCCTCTGCGAAGAAATGAAGGTCAAGTGCGTGTGGGTCGAGCAAGAATTCGACGGCCTGATCCCGGCACTGAAAGTGCGTAAGATCGACGCGATCCTGTCGTCCATGTCGATCACTGATGATCGCAAGAAGTCTGTGGACTTCACCAACAAGTACTACAACACTCCGGCCCGCCTGGTCATGAAGGCAGGCACTCAGGTCAGCGAAGGTCTGGCTGAGCTCAAGGGCAAGAACATCGGCGTGCAACGTGGTTCGATCCACGAGCGTTTTGCCCGCGAAGTCCTGGCCCCACTGGGTGCCGAGATCAAGCCGTACGGTTCGCAGAACGAAATCTATCTGGACGTGGCCGCCGGTCGCCTCGACGGCACCGTGGCTGACGCGACCCTGCTGGATGACGGCTTCCTGAAAACCGACGCAGGCAAAGGTTTCGCCTTCGTTGGCCCGGCCTTCACCGACGTCAAATACTTCGGCGACGGCGTAGGCATCGCAGTGCGCAAGGGCGACGCCCTGAAAGACAAGATCAACACCGCTATCGCGGCCATCCGTGAAAACGGCAAATACAAAGCAATCCAGGACAAGTACTTCGCCTTCGATATCTACGGCAAGTAACACGTCTCTGCGACAAGTCCGAAATGGCGCAAGCAACAGGATCTCTGAGGTTTGCGCCATTTTTTCATCCCAACTTTCGAGGACCTGAATCATGTTGAAAGGCTACGGGGCTGTCATCCTCGATGGCGCATGGCTGACGCTTCAGCTCGCCTTGTCTTCCATGGCCCTGGCCATCGTTCTCGGGCTGATCGGTGTCGCGTTGCGCCTGTCGCCGGTGCGCTGGCTGGCCTGGCTGGGCGATCTGTATTCCACGGTGATCCGCGGCATTCCCGATCTGGTGCTGATCCTGCTGATCTTCTACGGTGGTCAGGACTTGCTCAACCGCGTTGCGCCGATGCTGGGCTATGACGATTACATCGATTTGAATCCGCTGGCCGCCGGTATCGGCACCCTCGGTTTCATCTTCGGTGCGTACCTGTCGGAAACTTTCCGTGGTGCGTTCATGGCCATTCCCAAAGGCCAGGCCGAGGCAGGCATGGCATACGGCATGAGCAGTTTTCAGGTGTTCTTCCGGGTGATGGTGCCGCAGATGATTCGTCTGGCGATTCCGGGCTTCACCAATAACTGGCTGGTACTGACCAAGGCCACTGCGCTGATTTCCGTGGTCGGTCTGCAAGACATGATGTTCAAGGCCAAGCAGGCGGCTGATGCTACCCGCGAGCCTTTCACCTTCTTCCTTGCAGTGGCGGCGATGTACCTGGTCATCACCAGCGTTTCGTTGCTGATACTGCGTCAACTTGAGAAGCGCTACTCGGTAGGCGTAAGGGCGGCTGATCTATGATCTTCGACTACAACGTCATCTGGGAGGCTCTGCCGCTGTACTTCGGCGGCCTGGTGACCACCCTCAAATTGCTCGCGTTTTCGCTGTTTTTCGGTTTGCTGGCGGCGTTGCCACTGGGCCTGATGCGCGTCTCGAAGAACCCGGTCGTCAACGGCGCCGCGTGGCTTTACACCTACGTGATTCGCGGCACGCCGATGCTGGTGCAGCTGTTTTTGATCTACTACGGTCTGGCGCAGTTCGAGGCCGTACGTGAAAGCTTCCTCTGGCCATGGCTGTCCAGTGCAACGTTCTGCGCGTGCCTGGCGTTCGCGGTCAACACCAGCGCCTACACCGCTGAAATCATTGCCGGCAGCCTCAAGGCCACGCCGAACGGTGAGATCGAAGCGGCCAAGGCCATGGGCATGTCGCGCTTCAAGCTGTACAAACGCATCCTGTTGCCGTCGGCCCTGCGCCGGGCGCTGCCGCAGTACAGCAACGAAGTGATCATGATGCTGCAGACCACCAGTCTGGCGTCCATCGTGACCCTGATCGACATTACCGGTGCGGCCCGTACCGTCAACGCGCAGTTCTATCTGCCGTTCGAGGCGTACATCACCGCTGGCGTGTTCTACCTGTGCCTGACCTTCATTCTGGTGAAGCTGTTCAAGCTGGCCGAGCGCCGCTGGCTGAGCTACCTGGCCCCGCGGAAGCACTGATATGGAACGCATCGATCACGTATTACCGTGGAGCCACCTGGGCAGCGAGCGCAAGATTTCGGTGTTCCGTTTCGGAGGCGGCGAGCGCAAGGCCTACATTCAGGCGAGCCTGCACGCTGACGAATTGCCGGGCATGCGCACCGCCTGGGAGCTGAAAAAGCGCCTTGGCGAACTCGAAGCAAAAGGCTTGCTCAACGGCGTGATCGAGTTGGTCCCGGTGGCCAATCCGCTGGGCCTGGGGCAATTGCTGCAAGGCAATCACCAGGGCCGTTTCGAGGCGGGCAGCGGCAAGAATTTCAACCGTGATTTCGCTGAGCTGAGCGCGCCGGTTGCGGCAGCTTTGGCCGACAGCCTCGGTGATGATCCACACGCCAACGTTCGCCTGATCCGTCAGGCGATGGCTGATCATCTGGCGGCGTTGCCTGCGGCGAGCAGCCAGTTGCAAGGCATGCAACGCGTCTTGCTCAGCCACGCCTGCAACGCTGATGTGGTGCTCGACTTGCACTGCGACGCTGAAGCCGCGCTGCACATGTACGCGCTGCCGCAGCACTGGCCGCAGTGGCGTTCGCTGGCGGCGCATCTGAATGTGAAAGTCGGTTTGCTGGCGGAAGATTCCGGCGGCAGCTCCTTCGACGAAGCGTGTTCGCTGCCGTGGTTGCGCCTGTCGCGGCAGTTCCCCGATGCGCAGATTCCATTGGCGTGCCTGGCGACGACCATTGAGCTGGGCGGTCAGGCCGATACCGGTCGCGCTGAAGCCCAGGCGTATGCTGAAGGCATTCTGGCGTTCCTCGCCGAGCAAGGTTTGATTACCGGCGAGTGGCCGAAGGCGGCGCACGAGGCGTGCGAAGGCATGCCGTTTGAAGGCACACAATTGCTGTTCGCGCCCCACCCGGGCGTGGTGAGTTTTCTGCGTAAACCCGGCGAGTGGGTTGAAGCCGGTGACGAGATTTTTGAAGTGATCGACCCTGTGTCCGATCGGGTCAGCACGGTGTGTGCTGGTACGTCCGGGGTGCTGTTTGCCATTGAACGGCTGCGCTATGCCCAACCCGGTTTCTGGCTGGCCAAGGTGGCGGGGCGCGAAGCGCTGCGTCACGGGCGCTTGCTCAACGACTGACTGACTGTTTTTGTGAGAACCGACCGCATGTACAAACTTGAAGTCCAAGACCTGCATAAACGCTATGGCAGTCACGAAGTGCTCAAGGGTGTTTCCCTGAAAGCGGCAGCCGGCGATGTGATCAGCATCATCGGCTCCAGTGGCTCCGGCAAAAGTACTTTCCTGCGCTGCATCAACCTGCTCGAGCAGCCGCACGCGGGCAAAATTCTGCTCAATAACGAAGAGCTGAAACTGGTGGCGAACAAGGACGGCGCGCTGAAAGCCGCTGATCCGAAACAGCTGCAACGCATGCGTTCGCGCCTGTCGATGGTGTTCCAGCATTTCAACCTGTGGTCGCACATGACCGCGCTGGAAAACATCATGGAAGCGCCGGTGCACGTGCTCGGCGTTTCCAAGACCGAAGCCCGCGAGAAAGCCGAGCACTACCTGAACAAGGTGGGCGTGGCGCATCGCAAGGACGCGTTCCCGGGGCACATGTCCGGTGGCGAGCAGCAGCGTGTGGCAATTGCCCGAGCGCTGGCGATGGAACCGGAAGTGATGCTGTTCGACGAACCGACGTCGGCGCTCGACCCGGAACTGGTCGGCGACGTCTTGAAGGTGATGCAGGCGCTGGCTCAGGAAGGCCGCACCATGGTGGTCGTGACCCACGAAATGGGCTTTGCCCGTGAAGTGTCGAACCAGTTGGTGTTCCTGCACAAAGGTGTTGTTGAAGAGAGTGGTAATCCGCGCGAAGTGCTGGTCAATCCGCAATCGGAACGCCTGCAGCAGTTCCTGTCGGGTAGCCTCAAGTAAACAGGTCTGCCGATATGCACCGGAATAGTGCATGCTTCGCAGCCTGAAGGCTGGCTACAATTCCTGTGGGGCTGGCAAGCCAGCTCCCACAATCGATCTGCGCAGGTTTTACGATTTTTGTTCATTTACGGGCTAGCATTGGCCCATGCCTTCATCACCGTTGTTCGTTTCGGATCGCCCACCCATGACTGCCCATCGAATTGGTTTCCTGATTTGGCCCAGCACTAAAGCGTTAACGCTGGCGCTGGCGGAGGAGGCCTTGCGTGTTGCTCAGCGTGTGCATCCGGACGTGGTCTACGAACTGTCGTTCTTGCAAGCCGAGCCGCCGATTGATGGCGCCTGGCATTTGCCCGGCGAACCGTGGGCCGGCAAGCTGGAAAACTTTCAGAAACTGTTTCTGGTCGCCGATGAGCCGCCGACTACCCTGGCCCCGGCACTCAGCAGTGCGCTCAAGCAACTGGTGCGTGCCGGTTGTGTGATCGGTGGTTTGTCCGCCGGTGTGTACCCGTTGGCGCAAATGGGTTTGCTCGACGGTTACCGCGCGGCGGTGCACTGGCGTTGGCAGGACGATTTCGCCGAGCGCTTTCCGAAAGTCATCGCTACCAGCCATCTGTTCGATTGGGATCGTGATCGTCTGACCGCGTGCGGCGGCATGTCCGTGCTTGATCTGCTGCTGGCATTGCTGGCCCGTGATCACGGAGCAGAGCTGGCCGGCGCTGTTTCGGAAGAACTGGTGGTCGAGCGCATCCGCGAGGGCGGCGAGCGTCAGCGCATTCCGTTGCAGAATCGCCTTGGCTCCAGTCATCCAAAGCTCACGCAAGCCGTGTTGCTGATGGAAGCCAACATCGAAGAACCGCTGACCACCGACGAGATCGCCCAGCATGTGTGCGTGTCCCGTCGACAACTTGAGCGGATCTTCAAGCAGTACCTCAACCGCGTGCCGAGCCAGTACTACCTGGAACTGCGCCTGAACAAGGCCCGGCAAATGTTGATGCAGACCAGCAAGTCGATCATCCAGATCGGCTTGTCGTGTGGCTTCTCCTCGGGGCCGCACTTCTCCAGCGCCTATCGCAATTTCTTCGGTGCCACGCCGCGGGAAGATCGTAACCAGCGGCGCAGCAGCAGCCCGTTTGAATTGTCATCGGTGCCGTCAGAGCGCGGTTAACCGCCCCCGTCCGCGGTCATTGTGAAATATCGGATGAGTCGATCGACATGACTGACCCTTGCGTTTCTGTGGACGCGGATGTCGACTCGGACGGCGTCGGAACTCGCTGTGTTGGTCGCTCTGCCAATGCGGCAATTCTTCTGAGTCGATAACTTTCCAGGTGTTGCGCAGTTTGCGCAGATAGCGGATTACCGCTGAAATCGAACTCGGTAGTGCTGGCGTTCCAGAAGTTTTCGGGCAACTCGACAATGGCATTGTTGGCGAAATTGACGTACTCCAGACGCTCCACAGGGAGCGTGAGCGGTGGTTCGCTGATGCCGGTGTTGCTCAGATCCAGCCAAGACAACTGCTCCAGGCGGCTAAGATCGGGGGTGAGGCCTAGCGGGTTGTCTCTTAGGATCAGCGTGTTGAGATTGCTCCTGGTGGCCAGCACCTCAACGCTGGCTGGGGGCAGCGTGATGTGGCAGCCCGACAGGCTCAATGCAGTGAGTTTTTCCATGGACGACACGACTGCTGCAATGTCGTTGAGCTGATAACCCTGAATCGCCAGCTTCTCTGCGTTAGGAAACAGCTTCAGAAACTGACCGAGACGCGACGGCGCGCCAGACCCGTTCACCAGGAAGACAGTGCGCACATGTGCGAAGTCTGCTGTAGGTGTGGGCAGATCCCCGCTCACGGGGACGTTGAGGTTGAATTCGAATTCGTTTTGCCCCTGTGCAACGATCCGGCGCCAGCAGTTTTCCAGACTTTGCTTGAGCGACTGCCTGTTGGCTTGTTCCTGTCGCAGGGCGTCGCCCGTCAGTGGACTGCGGCTGGCCGGATCCAGCGGTGTCTCGTTGGCCCATGCATCGAGCTCGTGGGTCAGCGTGGCGAGTTCAGTGGTGCGGCGCACCAATTCGATATGACCATCCGCCAGCGTGCCGGGCAAGCTGTAGACCAGTTCGTTGATCTGACTGTCAGTCAAACCTGGGTAAAGCGTAAGGGCCAGTTCCCTGTCCATCGCTTCGACCGGCACGCCGAATGTGTAGCCACTGGTCTGGTAGCAGACTTTGATCCGTTCCCGCGCAACTGCCGAGATCGGGTTGTCATGCAAGTCGATACTCTGGGCGACGTCGGCGGGCAGGTTGAGCAGTTCATCGGGCAGTTCGCGGATGTTGTTCTCATTGAGCATTACGTCCTCCAGATGGGGCAGGCTGGAGAGTCCGGGCGGTATACGGTCGATCGAGGTTTTGGAGAGATCCAGGAACATCATTTCCGGCAGCGCCGAGACGTCTGGCACTTCGACCAATGGGTTGTTGTGCAGATCCAATGCCCGGAGTCGCGACAGTGAAGAGAGCGCAGCTTGCCCCTCGGCATCGAAGACGATGCCGCAACTACTGAGCACCAGCGATTTGAGCGTAGGCATCCGATTGAGCGCCGGGGGAATCCGCCCCAAAGCGAAGGTGCGCAGCTCCAACGCCTGTAGCCTGCGGAAGCCACTCAGAAAGCCATCAGACACCTTCAGCGCATCGTTGCCCAGCAATGAGAGCTGGGCGACATGACTGAAATCAGCAGTCAGCGTCGGCATGTCGCCGGTAAACCTGAGTTCGGCAACGAAGATGTTGGAGCGAATTTCAGGTTTATCGACATGTCGGCTGCGCCAGAAAGTCTGCAACTCCCGGCTGAAATCCGTCCTGGCAAAATGCTGTGTGGCTCTTTCGAATGCATCGACGAAACGACCCGTGCTCGGGTCGCGTGGGGGAATGCGTTCGGCCCACTGCGCGAGGTCGCTGATCATCGTCGCTATCTCGGCTTCCCAGCGCAGCAGTTGAGCGCTGCCAGCCGCCAGCGAGCCGGGCAGGGAATAGATCACGTGGACGGCGTCTTTGGTCTTCAGTGCTGGAAACAGTGCCTTGGCTTTGGCGATATCCGCCGTGTCGGGGAACACGCCGAAATGGTTGAGGGCGTGGTAATGCCCCTTGATTCGATTGCGACTGCTCGCAGACAGCGGGTTGCCCGCCAGGTTGATGCCATCGGCAAGCTCGGGAAGGACCTCAAAAAAGGTGTCGGGCAGTTCGACGATACGGTTGCCATCAAGCCGGACATCACGCAGGTTGGGATGGTCGGCGAGCCCGTCCGGCAAGCTGGAAATACCGGTATTGGAAAGGCGAAGATCATTGAGCTGCGGCATTGTCTCCACGTCAGGCGCCACCCCCAGCGGGTTGTTGCGCAGGTCAAGCAGCTCAAGTTCACTCAATGATTCCAGAGCGCTCTGCCCGTCGGCGGTCAACGTAATGCCGCAATTTATCAGCGACAGCTCCTTGAGTTCTGTCAGGCGAGTGAGGTTGTCTGGCATTTGACCCAGCGCGAAATCGCGCATTTCCACCACTTGCGCGTAGGGGAAGTGCTCTAGAAAGCCGCCGACTTCAGTGATGCCCGGATTGCCGGTGAAATCCACCGTCAAAACGTGACTGAAGTCGACCGTCAACCTTGGCATATCTCCCGAAAAGCCCAGGCTCGCTTCGAAGAAGTCGTTACGCGTGCCGGTGCCGTCCGAGCGGCTTTCCCAGAATCGTAAAATCTGCTCGCGAAAGTCCTCTCGCGCCCTGAAGTCATTGAGAAAATCCACGGGCGTGCGAGCTTCGCCGGTCACCGGGTGATGCGTCGAGCCTTGGGTGGTCCACGCAGAGAGATCCGCCCTCAGGGTTTCCCGCTCCGCTTGCCAATGTTGCAGTTGAATCCTGCCCTCTGCCAGGTTGCCGGGCAGGCCGTAGATCATGTTGCTCGCATCCTGCACGTCGAGTGACGGAAACAGCTCTCTGGCCATTTCGACATCGGCGGTGTCTGCTGACACTTCGAAGTCATGGCTGGTCTCGCGGAAGTAGGTTTTTATCCGGTTACGCGATTCGTTTGAAAGTGGATTATCAGCAAAGTCGAATCCTCGTGTACGGTCCAGCGGTAGCTTGAAAATCGCTTCCGGCAACTCCGTGATGAAGTTGTCGCGCAGAACCGCGATGTGCAGTTCGGGGAGATCGAGCAACCTGGGCGGGAGTTCGTTGATGCCGGTCAGGGACAGATCGATGCTCGTGAGCATGGGCAAAAGACTCAAATCAAACAGGGCGCCTAATGGGTTGTCGCTCAGCTCCAGGATCTCGATCTGGTTCATCTTCAGCAAGGCTGCCTGGTTTTCAGGCGTGAGTACGAAGCCGCAGCTCTTGAGTTCCAGGGCGGTGAGCCGGGGCAGTTCAAGGGTTGGCAGGAAATCCGGCTCCAGATCGAAAGAACGCAGCTCCAGAATGGTCAGACTCTTGAACCGTTGTAGGAACGGTGACATTGCCGTAATGCTCTTGTTGCCGTTAAACGTCAATCGGTTCACATGACTGAAGTCTGCGCTGAGCACAGGCATGTCACCCATGAACTCAAGGGTCGCCACTAAATGGCTGTCTCTGGCTCCTGGCTGGCGAGGCGACCTGTTGCGCCAGAAGTGTTCCATTTTGTCGGCGAAGTCCTCCCTTGCCAGACGCTCACTGACCTGTTCATTGAGATTCAAGGGTTGGCCATTGGACGCAGAGTGCTCTGGAATCCGGGTTTTCCATTGAGCAAGCTCAGTGCGTAATTGCGTGACCTCTGCCTCCCAGTTGGCGAGTTGGCTTCGGCCTTCGGCCAGGGTGCCGGGCAATTTGTAGAGCAGGTCATTCGCTTGCTCAGCGCTCAGTGCTGGAAACAGTTCGGTGGTGCGATGAAGATCCGCCGGCTCGATCGTGACGCCGAAATTTTTCTGCGTTCGGTTGAAGAGGGCTTTGACCGACTCCCGACTGGCGGCGGATAGCGGGTTGTTGGTAAAGCTCAGTTGCCCGGTCAAATAGTGCGATGACGTCAGCAACTCTTCGGGTATTTCAGTGATCTGGTTGCCATCGAACTTGCCGGTAAACAGGTTCGGATGGTCGAGCAATCCCGGGGGCGTGGTGGCGATGCCGGTATTGTCGAGGTTGAGGTAGTGCAAGGCAGGCAGGGTGCTGATATCGGGCGGCACGCCCAGCGGGTTGTCTTGCAAATCAAGGATTGAAAGCTGTTCCATGGGCGGGAAGCCGGCGGCGTCCACGTTTGAAAGCCTTATGCCGCAGTTGCGCAGCGCCAGATGCTGCAGGTTCGGCATGTTGGCAAAGCTTTGCGGTAAATCGGGCACGTTCAGGTCATGCATGTCGAGGTAGCGCAGGGACGGGAAATGCTGCAGAAAACGCTCAACACCACGTGTACCGGCGCAGCCCTTGAAGGACAGCATGGTGACATGGCTGAAGTCAGCCTCCAGCGTCGGCAGTTCTCCCGCCACCGGCTCCAGAATCTGCAGCATGTAGGTGTCGGCCCCCCCTGGTTCTCTACGCCAGCAACCCTCTACGGCTTTCTTGAACAGCGCACGGTTCTGCACCGCGGCCCGGCGCTGGATGTCGGTCAGTGCTACCCCGGTGTCCGGGTCATTCGCAGGCGCCTCGTTCTTCCAGCGCCGCAAGTCATCCTTGAGTCGGCTGAATTCCGTCCGCAAGCGCGACAGTTCATTGGTCAGCCCGGCGGGATCACGCTGAAACCGCGCGGCGAATGCCCGTGCATCTTCAGGTGTATAGGTCGGAAAAATCGCCCGTACCCGTTCTACATCCGTCGTTGCGGCGTCCGGCGCGCCGAAGGAATAAGCCGCATCAATCCCGGCGCCGCCGCTACGGCCACCGCGCCCCACCAGCCGCAGCGTGTCCACGGCCGGTTCCGGGATCGGTGCAGGAGAAATTGCGAGGCGTAACTCGCTTCGCTCCATCGGCCGCTTGCGGATCGCTACTTTGAGGCGGTCGCCCTGACCGATCTGTACACCCAGGTTTTGGCGTTCGCTATCGGGCAGGGCGTAGAGAATACCGGAGTACAAATCGGTCGCTGAATGCAGTTCCTGACCTCGCTCGTCATAGGGTTGATAAGTGCCGTCGCTTTGCCGCACCAGGACTTTTTGAGTGGGCGCCTCCTTGCTTCCAGTGCTGTCGACTAATTGTCCTTCGTAATGCCCGTCACGAATCTCCAGCCGCACCTCACCGCACCAGCCGGGCAGACGTTTAAGGCTGTGCAGTGCCAGGGTGTCGGTATCCGGACTGTTGACCGAGTTCAGCGCCAGCCCCTCGTAAGCGCGGGTGACACGCAGCTCCTGGTTGGCCAGTTGCATGAGCGCCTGTTGGCGCGGGGGCAACTGACCGTCGCTGATCTGCACCAGCTCTTCTCCGGTCGCGGTGCCGAGCAGTTCGCGCGTGACGCTGGCGGGTAATCCTGAATCGTGTTGTGCGAGCAGGTTGGCGAGCGGATCGTCATTGCGCTGAAGGGCGTCGTAGCGGGATTTGAAGATTGAAGTGCGCTGCTGTGTGGCGATCTCTGTCAACTGCTGTCTCAACGCCTGGCTTCGCACATCCAGCGCCAGCGTCGGACCGGCGAAGGAATCGCCGAGCAGGGCCTTGGCTTGCTGTTCGTCGAGGCAGGAGAGCAAGGTCTTGAGCAGGTCGCCGTCCTTGAGACTGTCTTGGCCAAGGGTTGTCAGCGGCAGGCTCTCATCGCTGGACGACTGCCAGACGAGTTCGCCCGCAGGGTCGAGCAGGCGTAAGCGCTGGCCCTTCGGCCAGCGACCCTGTTCGGTCAACAGTTGCAACTGCAGAACAGGATCAGCGCGCAAATACGCCTCGGGCCATTCGCTGTGTAAATCATCGACAAAGCGTTGCAGGTCCTGATCGATCCTGAAGCGCTGGATGCTGTCCGCCAGCAGCGGCGGGACCGTTTCCTGATTGACGTGCATGGTGCGCAGCACTTCTTCGTCGAGGCCGCTGACCTGCAGGATCGTTTCTCGTTGGGCGGCTGAAAACGACTCGACTGAATGGCCGATGCGGCGCAGCGCCGTCGGTCTGTCCCACGTCAGCGGTTGTTCGATTTCGCTGTGCCAGGCGCCTTCGCCGTTATGGCGTACCCAGGGTTGATAGGCGTCGGCCTGGGTCGGGTGGGCAATTCGGTATTCACCGGCATCGGCTGTTTCGCTCACCGCAAAATGCGCGTTATCAAGGGGCAGCAGTTGACGGCCCTCGTGGGCGTGCAGGCCCAGTTCATTCGGTGCGGAATTTGCGGCGGGAGACGCTGTGTGCTCGTACCGGGCCAGGTTCGGCTCCCAGTATTTGGTCTGGCCGCCGGGCATTTGCACAGGTTTGAAACGGTCGATGAACTCGACGATTTCCGTCGGCAGGACTTTGCGGAACTCACCGGCGCCAATCGCCCCGCCGATGGCGAAGGTGCCTAACTGGACCAGCGATTCGAGGGTGCCCATCAGGTAAGTGAACGCTTCGGTGGTTCGGCCTTGCGCCCAGGCAATGATGCCCTCGAACACTTCGTCGAGCAGTTGATAAGCCATGTAAGCCATCATCAGTTCGCCGAGGCCGGGCACGAATGGCGCGAGGATGAACGCGACCGTCTGCAGGATCGTCGAGACAATGTTGACGACCGAATCCCAGAACGCCCAGCGCACTTTCTGATCAACCGTTGCCGTGGGCACTGCGATGATCGCCGCATCATTGAGGATCTTGTTCAGCTTGCTCTGGTAGAGGTGCTGCCACAGTGGAGCGCTGATCGGTGTGGCGGTCAGTTGCAGTTTGGGCAGCTCAAGTGGAGTCTCGCGCCAGGGCGGCGCGCTGCTGCCGGCGACCGGTGCGTGCCATTTCATCTCGCTCAGGCGCGCGTTCAACGTCGCGAAGAACAGGCCGCGCTGTTCGAGATTGACGAACCGGCTGAAGAATTTCTGGTAATCACTTGAGCGCAGTTGTCGCGTCAGTTCGGCGTACATCTCGGCGGGCGAGGCATACTCCTTGACCGGATGCTCCGGGTCATCCGGTATGTAGGCCACAACGTGCGCCGACGTTCTTGGCTCGAGCAAGTCGGGCGCAAAGACGACGATGCCGGTCAGGGGCGTTTCCAGCATCGACAAATCCTGGCATTTCAATGCTGGCCGATCACCGGGCGGAGCCGGTGCTGCATCGAGCAGTGCCTCGATCCGCAGGAAAGAGTCCTCGCTGATGTCACCGCTCATCCGTGCCCATTGCAGCGCGGCCTGCATCGCGGCCTTCTGGCTTGCATCGATTTTGTGTCGCAGCACCGCCGCTGCAACGGGATGGCTGGAGCCAAGGGCTTCGCGCAGGTAGGTCTGGTATCGGGCGCCGATATCCAGCTCGCGGCACAGTTTGGTGAACGCCACGATGCTCAGCCTGGCCTTGAGCGAGGGCAGGGTTTCAAACTGTCCTTTGGCGTCGGGTTGGGTGATGAAGGTCGACTCGGGTTCGTAGGCGTCGTCTTCGGTCTCGGCGAGTTCGAAGTTGTGCAGCGCGGCATCGAGCAACGAGACCGTCCAGGCGCGCGCCCCGGTTTTGATCGGGAACCACGGCGTCTTCGCCGGAACATAAAGGCGCACGAACGTGGTCCTGACATCCACATCCAGATCGAATTTCTCTTTCAGCTCTGCCTTGAGCAGCGGCTCGGCGAAGGCGCTGGCGTCCTGCAGGTGTTCAAGGCGTTTCTCAACATCGTTTTGCGCGCGCCAATGCGCGGCGTTCAGCGCCATGAGGGCTTGATGCCTGACGTCCGGCTGCGTCTTCAGTTTTGGCGGCAGGAAGGGCGCCTGACGTCCAAAGGCCTCGCGCCTGGCAGCGGAAGCGGTGCCGAGCCAGTCAGGGATGCCGGCTATGAGCGGGCGAAAGTGCGCGTCATGTATGTCGTCATAGGGTGGCTTGGGGAGCCTGGCAGATTGCCGATCTGGGATTGGGTGCATCGGGACCGTTCCTTGGTCTGGAAAGGCCCCAGCAAATCAGAGTCATGCGATGGCGGTGCGGTACATATATATACCGCTGGCACCGGGTTGAATTGATATCCTCCCGGGCCTGCCGCAAATCGGCGGCGGCAGTTTAAACTGCGCCTTTGCGACGTTATTTGTCGCATTGCCGTAAACCCGGAAAAATCCGGGGTTGGCGCTATAAGAAGTTGTCGCCTGGCGGCAAGGCCGGGCCGATAACTGTCCTTACAATCCCCCCATCGCTCGCCAGTTTCCGGCGGGTGGCCCTCATCAGGAGACTCCGATGTCCGTTGAGCACGCTGCGGTACAACGCGCCGATTTCGACCAGGTTATGGTTCCCAACTACGCGCCTGCCGCTTTCATTCCGGTGCGTGGCGCCGGTTCCCGCGTCTGGGATCAGGCCGGCCGCGAGCTGATCGACTTCGCCGGCGGTATCGCCGTCAACGTATTGGGCCATGCGCATCCGGCGCTGGTCGGTGCCTTGACCGAGCAAGCGAACAAGCTGTGGCACGTTTCCAACGTGTTCACTAACGAGCCAGCCCTGCGCCTGGCGCACAAGCTGATCGACGCCACGTTCGCCGAGCGCGTGTTCTTCTGCAACTCCGGCGCTGAAGCCAACGAGGCCGCGTTCAAGCTGGCCCGTCGTGTTGCATTCGACCGTTTTGGCAGCGAGAAATACGAAATCATTGCCGCGCTGAACAGCTTCCACGGCCGTACCCTGTTCACCGTCAACGTCGGTGGCCAGTCGAAGTACTCCGACGGTTTCGGTCCGAAAATCACCGGCATTACCCACGTTCCGTACAACGATCTGGCTGCCCTCAAGGCCGCCGTTTCCGACAAGACCTGTGCGGTCGTGCTGGAACCGATTCAGGGCGAGGGCGGCGTGCTGCCGGCCGAGTTGGCTTACCTACAAGGTGCACGCGAGTTGTGCGATGCGAGTGACGCGCTGCTGGTGTTCGACGAAGTGCAAACCGGCATGGGCCGCAGCGGCAAGCTGTTCGCCTACCAGCATTACGGCGTGACCCCGGACATCCTGACCAGCGCCAAGAGCCTGGGCGGTGGTTTCCCGATCGCAGCGATGTTGACCACCGAAGCGTTGGCCAAGCATCTGGTCGTCGGCACCCACGGCACCACTTACGGCGGCAACCCGCTGGCGTGCGCGGTGGCGGAAGCGGTGATCGACGTGATCAACACCCCTGAGGTGCTGAACGGCGTCAATGCCAAGCACGACAAGTTCAAGACCCGTCTGCAGCAGATCGGCGAGAAGTACGGCCTGTTCAGTCAGGTGCGCGGCCTCGGTCTGCTGATCGGTTGCGTGCTGAGCGATGCCTGGAAAGGCAAGGCCAAGGACATCTTCAACGCCGCTGAACAAGAAGGCCTGATGATTCTGCAAGCCGGCCCGGACGTGATCCGTTTCGCCCCGAGCCTGGTGGTGGAAGATGCCGATATCGATGCCGGTCTCGACCGCTTTGAACGTGCCGCAGCGAAGCTGGCGCAAGCCTGATAAACCCTTCGGCGCCTGGAGTTTTTCAGGCGTCGAACCCAATTTTTGATGCCGGTGAGATTCATTGTGGGAGCGAGCTTGCTCGCGAAGAGGGAGTTTCAGTCGCCATCTATGCTGACTGATACACCGCTTTCGCGAGCAAGCTCGCTCCCACAGTGTCCGGTGTTTTTTTTGTGAATTTATAAGAGAAAGGAGTGACACCATGCTGGTGATGCGCCCCGCGCAAATGGCTGATCTGGGCGAGGTACAGCGTCTGGCTGCGGACAGCCCGATTGGTGTCACTTCCTTGCCGGATGACGTGGAACGTCTGAGCGACAAGATCGCGGCGAGCGAAGCCTCGTTCGCCGCCGAAGTGAGCTTCAACGGTGAAGAGAGCTATTTCTTTGTCCTCGAAGATTCCGCGACAGGCAAACTGGTTGGCTGCTCGGCCATTGTTGCTTCGGCCGGATATTCGGAGCCGTTCTACAGCTTTCGCAACGAGACCTTCGTCCACGCTTCCCGCGAGCTGAAGATCCACAACAAGATCCACGTGCTTTCGCAGTGCCACGACCTGACCGGCAACAGCTTGCTGACCAGTTTTTACGTGCAGCGCGAGTTGGTCGGTTCACCGTGGTCGGAGCTCAACTCCCGTGGTCGCTTGCTGTTCGTCGCCAGCCACCCGGAGCGTTTCGCTGATTCGGTGGTGACCGAGATCGTCGGTTACAGCGACGAGAATGGCGACTCGCCGTTCTGGGATGCCATCGGTCGCAACTTCTTCGACCTCAACTACGCTGCGGCTGAACGCCTCTGTGGCCTGAAAAGCCGTACGTTTCTCGCCGAACTGATGCCGCATTACCCGATCTACGTGCCGCTGCTGCCGGATTCCGCCCAAGAGGCGATGGGCCAGGTGCACCCGCGTGCGCAGATCACCTTCGACATCCTGATGCGCGAAGGCTTCGAGACCGATCACTACATCGACATCTTCGACGGTGGCCCGACCCTGCATGCGCGCGTTTCGGGGATCCGTTCGATCGCCCAGAGCCGCGTCGTGCCGGTAAAGATCGGCGAGCCGGTCAAAGGTGCCGGGCGTCAGTATCTGGTGGCCAACGCACAGCTGCAGGATTACCGCGCCGTGTTGCTCGAGCTGGATTACGCGCCGGGCAAACCGGTGACTCTGGATCTGGAAGCGGCCGAAGCCCTGGGCGTCGGTGAAGGTGCCAGCGTGCGCCTGGTGGCGGTTTAACGCCTTAGCGAGTTTTACGGGTGGCCGCAGGCGGCCCGTTTGAGGAGATAGCATGATTGTTCGTCCCGTACGCAGCAGCGATTTATCCGCGCTGATCGACCTGGCCCGCAGCACCGGCACCGGCCTGACCACGTTGCCGGCCAACGAAGAGCGCCTGACCCACCGGGTTGGCTGGGCCGAGAAGACCTTTCGCGGCGAAGCCGGCCGTGGCGATGCGGACTACCTGTTCGTGCTCGAAGACGACGACGGTCGCGTGGTGGGGATTTCCGCCATTGCCGGCGCGGTCGGTCTGCGTGAGCCTTGGTACAACTTCCGTGTCGGCCTGACCGTCAGCGCTTCGCAAGAGCTGAACATCTATCGCGAGATTCCGACGCTGTTCCTGGCCAACGACCTGACCGGCAATTCCGAGCTGTGCTCGCTGTTCCTGCACGCCGATTACCGCAACGGCCTCAACGGTCGCATGCTGTCCAAGGCGCGGATGCTGTTCATCGCCGAGTTTCCGGAACTGTTCGGCAACAAGATCATTGCCGAGATGCGCGGCGTGTCCGATGAAGCTGGCCGTTCGCCGTTCTGGGAAAGCCTGGGGCGTCACTTCTTCAAGATGGAATTCAGCCAGGCCGATTACCTCACTGGTGTCGGCAACAAGGCATTCATTGCTGAACTGATGCCGAAATTCCCGCTGTACACCTGCTTCCTGTCGGAAGACGCGCGCAGCGTGATCGGCCAGGTTCACCCGGACACCGAACCGGCGCTGGCGATGCTCAAGAGCGAAGGCTTCAGCTATCAGGGTTACGTCGACATCTTCGACGCCGGCCCGGGGATTGAATGCGAGACTGGCAAGATCCGCGCGGTGCGTGACAGCGAAGCGTTGGTGCTGGCCATTGGTACGCCGGGCGATGACGCTACGCCGTTCATCATCCATAACCGCAAACGCGAAGATTGCCGCATCACTGCCGCGCCGGCCCGTTTGGCTGCCGGCACGCTGGTGGTCGATTCGCAGACTGCCAAACGTCTTCAACTTAACGCAGGCGACCAGGTTCGCGCCGTGGCGTTGTCCGCTGCTCGGGAGTCGAAATAATGAATTCGCTATACATCGCAGGTGAGTGGCTGGCCGGCCAGGGCGAAGCCTTTCAATCGCTGAACCCGGTGACCCAGCAAGTGCTGTGGTCGGGGGAGGGCGCTACTGCCGCTCAGGTTGAGTCGGCGGTGCAGGCTGCACGTCAGGCGTTTCCGGAGTGGGCGCGTCGTTCGCTGGAAGAGCGCATCAGCGTTCTTGAAGCCTTTGCCGCCGCGCTGAAAAACCACGCTGACGAACTGGCTCGCACCATTGGTGAGGAGACCGGCAAACCGTTGTGGGAAGCCGCGACCGAAGTCACCAGCATGGTCAACAAGATCGCGATCTCGGTGCAGAGCTACCGCGAACGCACAGGCGAGAAGAGCGGCCCATTGGGCGACGCCACCGCTGTATTGCGCCACAAGCCGCACGGCGTGGTGGCGGTGTTCGGCCCCTACAACTTCCCCGGTCACTTGCCGAACGGTCACATCGTGCCGGCGCTGCTGGCCGGTAACAGCGTGCTGTTCAAGCCAAGCGAATTGACGCCGAAAGTCGCCGAGCTGACGGTCAAGTGCTGGATCGAAGCGGGCCTGCCCGCCGGCGTGTTGAACCTGCTGCAAGGCGCTCGCGAAACCGGCATCGCGCTGGCCGCGAATGCCGGTATCGACGGTCTGTTCTTCACCGGCTCCAGCCGCACAGGCAATCATCTGCACCAGCAATTTGCCGGTCGTCCGGACAAGATTCTGGCTCTGGAAATGGGTGGCAACAATCCGCTGGTGGTCGATCAGGTTGCTGATCTGGATGCGGCGGTTTACACGATCATTCAGTCGGCGTTCATTTCTGCCGGCCAGCGCTGCACCTGCGCCCGTCGTCTGCTGGTGCCGCAAGGCGCGTGGGGCGACAGCCTGCTCAAGCGTCTGGTTGAAGTGAGCGCGTCCATTGAAGTCGGTGCGTTCGATCAACAACCCGCGCCTTTCATGGGTTCGGTGATTTCCTTGGGCGCTGCAAAAGCGCTGATGGATGCTCAAGAACATTTGCTGGCCAACGGTGCCGTATCGCTGCTGCCAATGACTCAGCCGCAAACGCAAGCCGCACTGCTGACGCCGGGCATTGTTGATGTGACCGCGGTTGCCGAGCGTCCGGACGAAGAACTGTTCGGCCCGTTGCTGCAAGTGATTCGTTACACCGATTTCGCAGCGGCAATCAGCGAAGCAAACGACACCGCCTATGGCTTGGCCGCCGGTTTGTTGTCGGATTCTGAAGATCGCTACCAGCAATTCTGGCTGGAAAGCCGCGCCGGTATCGTCAACTGGAACAAGCAACTGACGGGGGCTGCGAGCAGCGCACCGTTCGGCGGTGTGGGTGCCTCTGGCAACCATCGCGCCAGCGCCTACTACGCAGCGGATTATTGCGCGTACCCGGTGGCGTCGCTGGAAACGCCGAGCCTGGTGATGCCTGCGACGTTGACCCCCGGCGTGAAAATGGTGTGATGCCTATCGCTGGCAAGCCAGCTCCCACAGGGATTGAGTCGTCCACAAAATCTGTGAACACCGCCAATCCTGTAGGAGCTGGCTTGCCAGCGATGGCCGCGACGCGGTCGCACTGAACAGTTAGTTACTGAAGCCTATAACAACAGATTCTCGTGGAGCCTCGCTGATGAAATCCTATGAAGTCAATTTTGACGGTCTAGTGGGGCCGACTCATAACTACGGCGGTCTGTCCTACGGCAACGTCGCGTCCCAGAGCAACAGCCAGCAATCCTCGAACCCGAAGGAAGCCGCGCTGCAAGGCCTGGCAAAAATGAAAGCGCTGATGGAAATGGGCTTTCAGCAAGGCGTACTCGCACCGCAGGAACGTCCGGACGTGGCCGCACTGCGCCGTCTGGGTTTCAGCGGCACCGACGCTCAAGTGATCGAGCGTGCCGCCAAAGAAGCGATGCCGCTGCTGGTTGCCAGTTGCTCGGCATCGAGCATGTGGGTGGCCAACGCCGCCACCGTCAGCCCGAGCGCCGACACCGCTGACGGTCGTGTGCATTTCACCGCCGCCAACCTCAACTGCAAATATCACCGCAGCATCGAGCACCCGACCACCAGCCGCGTACTCGGCGCGATGTTCGCCAATCAGCAGCACTTCGCCCATCACGCGGCGCTGCCGGCAGTGGCGCAGTTCGGTGACGAAGGCGCAGCCAACCACACGCGTTTCTGCCGTGAATACGGTGAAGCCGGTGTCGAGTTTTTCGTGTTCGGTCGCAGTGCCTTCGACAACCGCTACCCGGCGCCGCAGAAGTACCCGGCGCGCCAGACTCTGGAAGCGTCGCAAGCTGTTGCGCGTTTGCACGGTCTGCGTGACGAAGGCGTGGTGTACGCGCAGCAGAATCCTGGCGTGATCGATCAGGGCGTTTTCCATAACGACGTGATCGCGGTGGGTAACGGCGAAGCGCTGTTCTATCACGAGGACGCGTTCCTCGACACCGAGCAGATGCTGGCCGAGTTGCAAGGCAAACTCGCCAGGGTCGGCAGCAATTTCCAGTCGATCTGTGTGCCGCGTTCGGCGGTCACCGTGGATGACGCGGTGCGTTCGTACCTGTTCAACAGTCAGCTGCTGTCGCGTCCTGATGGCTCGATGCTGTTGATCGTGCCGCAAGAGTGCCAGGCCAACGAGCGCGTGTGGAACTACCTGCAAGGCCTGACCAGCTCCGGCGGCCTGATCCGCGAAGTGAAGGTGTTCGACCTCAAGCAGAGCATGCAGAACGGCGGTGGCCCGGCGTGCCTGCGACTGCGCGTCGCGCTCAACGAAACCGAACTGGCGGCGGTCAACCCAGGGGTTATCATGACGGCCCCGTTGTACGGTTCGTTGACCGCATGGGTTGAAAAGCACTACCGCGACCGCCTGAGCGAAACCGATCTGGCGGACCCGCAATTGCTGCTTGAATGCCGGACGGCACTGGATGAACTGACGCAAATCCTTAAACTGGGCGCGGTTTATCCATTCCAGATCAATTGATGGCTGGCGCGTCGCCTGAACGCGGCGCGCGGCTTGTCTTCACAAGAGAGTAAAAACATGAGCGATTCCCTGCAGCTGATCCTTGAAGACACCGACGGCACGCAACTGGAAACTTCCTGCACCCGCGTCGCGGTCCTGTGGCAAGGCAAAGAGCTGTGGATCCAGCAGGACGGCCGCGGCCAGCTGTTGATCGGCGTAGACGTTGAAGAAGGCGATGCCGAGTACGCCAACCTGCTGTTGCGCCCATTGGCGACTAATCTGGTAAGTCTGCAACTGGAAATGGAACCGGCCGACGTCGGCGACGACGAAGATCACGTGCACGGCCCGGATTGCAACCACGACCACTAAGGAAACCGCTCTATGCTCGCTCTCGGCAAACTGCTTGAACTGACCCTCGCCGGCCGCGAACCGGCGGAGAAGACTCAACTGACTGTCGAAGGCGTGCGCATGCGCTGGTTGAGCGAGGGCGCGCTGGAAGTCCGGCCTCCCGAAGCTCGCGACAATGGCCTGGATCTGCTGCTCTCGGCGGGCATCCATGGCAACGAAACAGCGCCGATCGAGTTACTTGATCGGCTGCTGCACGACATCGCTCGCGGCGATCTAAAGCCGCGCGCACGCATTCTGTTCCTGTTCGGCAACCCCGAGGCGATTCGCAAAGGCGAGCGCTTTATCGAACAGGACGTCAATCGACTGTTCAACGGCCGTCACGAGCAAAGCAGTGGCAGCGAAGCGCTGCGTGCCTGTGAGCTGGAGCGGTTGGCGGCGGTTTTCTTCAGCCAGCCGGATCGCCAGCGTTTGCACTACGACCTGCACACGGCGATTCGTGGCTCGAAGATCGAGCAGTTCGCCTTGTATCCGTGGAAGGAAGGTCGCCAGCATTCACGTCTCGAGCTGGCGCGTCTGCGCGCGGCCGGGATGGAGGCGGTGTTGCTGCAAAACAAGCCATCGATCGTGTTCAGCTCGTACACCTACGACAAGCTCGGCGCCGAGGCCTTCACGCTGGAACTGGGCAAGGCGCGGCCGTTCGGGCAGAACGACGGGGTCAACGTATCGTTGCTGGAAACGCGTCTGAAGCAGATTATCGAAGGCAACGAACCGGAGCAGACCACGCAAGAATTGGACGGTTTGCAGTTGTTTAGCGTGTCGCGGGAAATCATCAAGCACAGCGATGCGTTCCGCCTGAACCTGCCGGCGGACATTGAAAACTTTTCGGAGCTGGAAGTGGGTTATGTATTGGCCGAAGACCTGGCCAATACCCGCTGGATCATCGAAGAGCCGGGCGCGCGGATCATCTTCCCCAATCCCAAGGTCAAGAACGGCTTGCGCGCTGGCATCCTGATCGTCCCGGCCACTGACGAAAACCTCGCCTGACTCGATCTTGGAGCTGACACAAAAAACTGTGGGAGGGAGCTTGCTCGCGAATGCAATCTGTCATTGCAACATCTCTGTTGGCTGTCAGACCGCTTTCGCGAGCAAGCTCCCTCCCACAGTGGTGTTGAGTGAGATCAGATATCTCACTCATCAGCGGATCAGACCGCCAGAGCGCGCGGCTCGCTACGGCGCAGCGCACGAATCTTTTGCAGCGTATCCGCACACGTCTTCGCCGCTTCCTGACCCTTGTGCACAAAGTGCTCGAAGAAGAATTTCTGATGTTCTTCGCCGGCATGGAAGTGGTGCGGGGTGAGTGACACCGAGAACACCGGCACTTCGGTTTCCAGCTGAACCTGCATCAAGCCGCTGACGACCGATTGGGCGACGAACTCGTGACGATAGATCCCGCCGTCCACCACCAGGGCTGCTGCAACGATACCGGCATAGCGACCGGTTTTGGCCAGCAGCTTGGCGTGCAGGGGCATTTCAAAGGCACCGCCGACTTCAAAGAAGTCGATGTCCGATTCCTGATACCCCTGGGCAAGCATTTCGGTGACAAAACCTTTACGGCTCTGATCAACGATTTCCTTGTGCCAGCAGGCCTGGATGAACGCGACGCGCTCGCCGTGAGGGTGTTTGCTTTTGCTGTCAATAGCGGTGGGTTGCATGTTCTGACTCCTGTTTGTGTGAAAAACAGGGCGTTATGAATCGAAAGGGATTCAAGGGTGCGCACGCTGGCACGAATGCACGCGGACGGCCCTCTGGCGTTAATCCCGTTCTCTCTTCATCCGGACTATGACCGTCGGCCCCGGGATCACACCGGGTCTGCTGACCTTGCCGTCGACCACTGGTCAAAACCGTGTTCGTCGCCAAGCGCTCGCGGGCTATGCGCATTGCGCGCAATTACCGCCGGTGGGGAATTGCACCCCGCCCTGAGAACGTTTTTTGCCGCCCCTTTTGGGCGACGCAGCGTTTTTAACACATATTTTCCAGCCCTGCACAGAACCTGCGGGAGCGAGCTTGCTCGCGAAAGCGGTTTAACATTCAACGCGGATGCTGACTGCTAATCCGCTATCGCGAGCAAGCTCGCTCCCACATGGGGTGTGCCTTCTCAAGGAGTCAGGTGCCTTTTCCTTGTCCAGGGCTTGATTAATCGCCGCGATGACCGCAGTAATTCACCCTCGTAAAGGGATTTCCCCTGCTGACTTGAGGCCAGGTTCATGAGCGTTATCGATCTTCGCAGCGACACCGTCACCCAACCGACCCCCGCCATGCTCGACGCGATGACCGCGGCAGACACCGGTGACGACGTTTATGGCGAAGATCCGACGGTCAATCGTCTGGAAGCGGAACTGGCAAAACGGCTGGGTTTCGCTGCCGCGTTGTTTGTGCCGACGGGCACCATGAGCAACCTGCTCGGGTTGATGGCGCATTGCGAGCGCGGTGACGAGTACATCGTCGGCCAACAGGCGCACACCTATAAGTACGAGGGCGGCGGCGCGGCAGTGCTCGGTTCGATTCAGCCGCAGCCGCTGGAAGTTCAGGCTGACGGTTCGCTGGATCTTGCGCAGGTCGCGGCGGCGATCAAGCCTGATGACTTCCACTTCGCCCGGACCCGGCTGCTGGCGCTGGAAAACACCATGCAAGGTAAAGTGTTGCCGCTGGAGTATCTGGCCCGCGCGCGTAAATTCACTCAGGACAACGGTCTGCAACTGCACCTGGACGGCGCGCGGCTGTATAACGCGGCGGTCAAATTGGGCGTTGATGCCCGGGAAATCACCCAGCACTTCGACTCGGTGTCGGTGTGCCTGTCCAAAGGCCTGGGCGCGCCGGTGGGCTCGGTGTTGTGCGGTTCGGTCGAGTTGATCGGCAAGGCTCGGCGCCTGCGCAAAATGGTCGGCGGCGGCATGCGTCAGGCCGGATTGCTGGCGGCCGCGGGGCTGTATGCGCTGGATCACAACGTCGAGCGTTTGGCCGAGGATCACGCCAACGCGCAATTTCTCGCCGAAGGCGTGCGTAGCGCCGGTTTCAGCGTCGAGCAGGTGCAGACCAATATGGTTTATGTGCAGATGGGCGACAACGCTGAAGCGTTCAAGGCATTTGCCGCCGAGCGCGGGATCAAATTGAGCGCCGCGGCACGTCTGCGGATGGTCACGCACATGGACGTCAGTCACTCGCAAATCGAACGAGTGATCGCGACATTCGTCGAGTTTTCACGCAAGTGACAGCGTTACCCGTCCAATTGACCGTTTCTATCGTATAAACACGCTGTACCCCGCGCGCAGGGCCGATATAATGCGGCCCTTTGCCGTCGCTTCGTCTGTTGACGTTTCGAACAGGCCTTTGGCCGCAGCCTCCGTGGAAGAACCTAATGAAAAGCGCAGAAATCCGTGAAGCCTTCCTTCGCTTCTTCGAAGAGCAAGGCCACACCCGTGTAGCCTCCAGCTCTTTGATTCCGGGCAACGACCCAACCCTGCTGTTCACTAACGCGGGGATGAACCAGTTCAAGGACTGCTTCCTGGGCCAGGAAAAACGTGCGTACACCCGTGCAACCAGCAGCCAGAAATGCGTGCGTGCCGGTGGCAAGAACAGCGACCTGGAAAACGTCGGTTATACCGCTCGTCACCACACGTTCTTCGAAATGCTCGGCAACTTCAGCTTCGGTGACTATTTCAAGAAAGACGCGATCACTTACGCGTGGACCTTCCTGACCGGCGTTCTGCAACTGCCGAAGGAAAAACTTTGGGTCACCGTGTACGCCTCGGACGACGAAGCGTATGACATCTGGACCCAGCAAATTGGTGTGCCGGTCGAGCGCATGATCCGCATCGGCGACAACAAGGGCGCGCCTTACGCATCCGACAACTTCTGGACCATGGGTGATACCGGCCCATGCGGCCCTTGCACCGAGATTTTCTACGATCACGGCGACCACATCTGGGGCGGCCCTCCGGGTTCGCCGGAAGAAGACGGCGACCGTTACATCGAGATCTGGAACAACGTGTTCATGCAGTTCAACCGCACCGCCGATGGCGTGTTGCATCCGTTGCCAGCGCCGTCGGTCGATACCGGCATGGGCCTGGAGCGGATCAGTGCGGTGATGCAGCACGTCAATTCCAACTATGACATTGACCTGTTCAAGAACCTGCTGAAAGCTTCGGCTGAAGCGATCGGCTGCGAAAATGGCGATCAGTCTTCGCTGAAAGTTGTTTCCGACCACATCCGTTCGTGCGGTTTCCTGATTGCCGACGGCGTGCTGCCGTCCAACGAAGGTCGCGGCTACGTGCTGCGCCGGATCATCCGTCGCGCCTGCCGTCACGGCAACAAACTGGGCGCCACCGGCAGCTTCTTCTACAAGATCGTCGCGGCGCTGGTTGCCGAAATGGGCGAAGCGTTCCCGGAACTGAAGAAGCAGCAGAGCAACATCGAGCGCGTGCTCAAGGCCGAAGAAGAGCAGTTCTCCAAGACTCTGGAGCACGGCCTGAAGATTCTCGAACAGGATCTGCTGGAACTCAAAGGCACCGTCGTGCCGGGCGACGTGGTGTTCAAGCTCTACGACACCTACGGTTTTCCGATGGACCTGACCGCGGACATCGCCCGCGAGCGCAGCCTGACCGTCGACGAAGCCGGTTTCGAGCGTGAGATGGAAGCTCAGCGTGTGCGTGCGCGTTCGGCCAGCTCGTTCGGCCTGGACTACAACACGTTGGTTAAAGTTGACGTGGCCACCGAGTTCACCGGCTACGCTGCCACCAGCGGTTCGGCCAAAATCGTTGCCATCTATAAAGAAGGCCAGTCGGTCGACGTTCTCAGTGAAGGCGAGGAGGGCGTGATCGTTCTCAACCAGACGCCTTTCTACGCCGAATCCGGTGGCCAGATCGGCGACTGCGGCTTCCTTCAGGCCGGCAACGCACGTTTCGATGTGCGCGACACCACCAAGACTGGCGGCGCGTTCCTGCACCACGGCGTGTTGGCGTCGGGCAGCCTGACCATCGGCGCGCCGGTTGAAACCCACGTTGATGCCGAAGTGCGTCACGCCACGGCGCTCAACCACTCGGCGACGCACTTGCTGCACGCCGCATTGCGTCAGGTGCTGGGCGAACACGTTCAACAGAAAGGCTCCTTGGTCGACAGTCAGCGCCTGCGCTTCGACTTCAGCCACTTTGAAGCGATCAAGCCTGAGCAAATAAAGGCACTGGAAGACATCGTCAACGCCGAGATTCGCAAGAACTCCGCGGTTGAAACCGAAGAAACCGACATCGAAACCGCCAAGAACAAAGGCGCGATGGCGCTGTTCGGCGAGAAGTACGGCGACAACGTGCGCGTGCTGAGCATGGGCGGGGCTTTCTCCGTCGAGCTGTGTGGCGGTATCCACGCCAACCGTACCGGCGACATCGGCCTGCTGAAAATCATCAGCGAAGGCGGTGTGGCATCGGGCGTGCGTCGTATCGAGGCCGTCACCGGTGCAGCCGCACTGGCCTACTTGAACGCGGCGGAAGAACAACTCAAGGAAGCGGCCAGCCTGGTCAAGGGCAGCCGTGACAACCTGATCGACAAGCTGTCGGCTGTGCTGGAACGCAACCGTCTGCTGGAAAAGCAACTCGAGCAGTTGCAGGCCAAGGCTGCCAGCGCTGCGGGCGACGATCTGTCGGCTTCGGCACTGGATGTCAAAGGCGTGAAGGTATTGGCCGTGCGTCTCGACGGTCAGGACGCCAAGGCGCTGCTGGCGCTGGTCGATCAGCTGAAAAACAAACTCGGCCGCGCAGTGATCCTGCTCGGCAGTGTCCATGAGGAAAAGGTCGTTCTGGTTGCAGGCGTAACCAAGGACCTGACTGGCCAACTCAAAGCCGGTGATTTGATGAAACAGGCTGCTGCGGCAGTGGGCGGGAAGGGCGGTGGTCGTCCGGACATGGCGCAGGGCGGCGGTGTCGACGCCGGCGCGCTGGATGGCGCACTGGCGCTGACCGTCCCATTCGTCGAGCAGGGTTTATAAGACGGCCCGCCGGGCCCGCAGTCTAGTGGCGGGTCCGGTGGCTGTTCGAGAAATTATTGGGCGCCCTTCATGGGCTGAGGCGGCTTTGAAATGGCTTTGATCGTACAGAAATTTGGAGGCACCTCGGTCGGTACTGTCGAGAGAATCGAGCAGGTCGCCGACAAGGTTAAGAAGTTCCGTGATGCCGGCGATGACCTGGTGGTTGTGCTGTCTGCAATGAGCGGCGAAACCAACCGTCTGATCGATCTGGCCAAGCAAATCAGTGGTGACGGTCAACCGGTTCCGCGTGAGTTGGACGTGATTGTCTCCACCGGTGAGCAGGTGACGATTGCCCTGTTGGCCATGGCGCTGATCAAGCGCGGTGTGCCGGCGGTGTCGTACACCGGTAATCAGGTGCGGATCCTGACCGACAGTGCACACAATAAAGCGCGTATCTTGCAGATTGATGACCAGAAGATTCGCGGTGATCTGAAGGCAGGCCGCGTTGTGGTTGTCGCCGGATTCCAGGGTGTCGACGAGCACGGCAATATCACCACGCTGGGGCGTGGCGGTTCGGACACCACCGGTGTGGCATTGGCTGCAGCGCTGAAAGCCGATGAATGCCAGATCTACACCGATGTCGATGGTGTTTACACCACCGATCCGCGCGTCGTGCCGGTCGCTCAGCGCCTGGACAAGATCACCTTCGAAGAGATGCTGGAAATGGCCAGCCTCGGTTCCAAGGTGTTGCAGATCCGTGCGGTGGAATTCGCCGGCAAGTACAACGTACCGCTGCGCGTACTGCACAGCTTCAAAGAGGGTCCGGGCACCCTCATTACTATTGATGAAGAGGAAACCATGGAACAGCCGATCATTTCCGGCATCGCTTTCAATCGCGATGAAGCCAAGCTGACCATCCGTGGCGTGCCAGACACCCCGGGTGTGGCGTTCAAGATTCTCGGCCCGATCAGTGCCGCGAACATCGAAGTCGACATGATTGTGCAGAACGTTGCGCACGATAACACCACCGACTTCACCTTCACCGTGCACCGCAATGACTTCCAGGCCGCACAGACCGTGCTGGAAAACACCGCTCGCGAGATCGGTGCTCGCGAAGTGGTTGGCGACATCAAGATTGCCAAGGTCTCGATCGTCGGCGTCGGCATGCGTTCCCACGCAGGTGTGGCCAGCCGCATGTTCGAATCGCTGGCGAAAGAAAGCATCAACATCCAGATGATCTCGACGTCGGAAATCAAGGTTTCCGTGGTCATTGAAGAGAAGTACCTGGAACTGGCCGTGCGCGCCCTGCACACGGCTTTCGAACTGGATGCTCCGGCCCGCCAGGGCGAGTAATTCCGCTTCTTGAAGGGCGCGGTCTGACCGCGCCCTTTATTTTTTGAATGGCGCGAGCCCTGATCTGTTCTTTTGCTCGCGCTGGTCAATACTCAGGCATGTAGGGCTACGATCGCTCTGGTTGTAGGTCGGGTGCCTTTTTTTTGCAGACTGTTGTCCCTGAACTGAATTGCGTAAGGAGAAAGGTATGCTGATTCTGACTCGTCGGTGCGCAGAAAGCCTGATTATCGGTGATGGCGAAATCACCGTGACCGTGCTCGGCGTTAAAGGAAATCAAGTGCGTATCGGCGTCAACGCCCCGAAAGAGGTTGCCGTGCACCGTGAAGAAATTTACCTGCGTATAAAGAAAGAGAAGGACGAAGAACCAAGCCATTAATTTTTATCGATTTTTATGTTTGCAAACGGGGAAGAAGCTGGTTAATATACGCCCCGTGTTGCGGAGAGCTGGCCGAGTGGCCGAAGGCGCTCCCCTGCTAAGGGAGTACACCTCAAAAGGGTGTCGGGGGTTCGAATCCCCCGTTCTCCGCCATTATTTGCTTAGTACGTCGTAATCTGGCTTTTTCGGTAAGTTGTTGAAATTACTAGAAAAAGTGGTTGGAATAGAGATTAGACGGGCTATAATGCGGCGCAACAAATGCACTCGTAGCTCAGCTGGATAGAGTACTCGGCTACGAACCGAGCGGTCACAGGTTCGAATCCTGTCGAGTGCACCATTTAAGAGTCAGTTACAGCAATGTAAGTGACTTGCTTCAACCAGGTGTGATCTGGTCTAAAAAACACAAATGCACTCGTAGCTCAGCTGGATAGAGTACTCGGCTACGAACCGAGCGGTCACAGGTTCGAATCCTGTCGAGTGCACCACTTAAGAGTTAGTTGCAGCAATGTAAGTAACTCGGTTTCAGCCAGTTGTGGTCTGGTCTAAAAACACAAAATGCACTCGTAGCTCAGCTGGATAGAGTACTCGGCTACGAACCGAGCGGTCACAGGTTCGAATCCTGTCGAGTGCACCATATACCGAAAAGCCCGCGTTTAACGCGGGCTTTTTGCTGTCCGGGATTTGGCTTTTGCCTTGACGCAGCCTCTCTCATCAAAATCGACTTGAGCACTTCGGCCTCGTTTGAGGTCGTATCGATAGCTTGTCGTCGACGTCCGAATATTCACCTTGTCCGGTTTGCCGAGCGCGCTTTCGACATCCTGCTGACTCATGCCGGCAATCACGTGTCGATTGATGATCGCTTCGCGGCGTTGTCTGGCGTTGATCAGATTTCCGCATTTGTCTGGTGTGCGACCAACGATGCCCGGTTCGCGGCCTGTGTTTTTCATACCGGATATTTCTTCGTGGTTGTGCTCCGGCATGATTGCCACGACCGATCCGGGGAGGTAGGGGTGAACCTCCTGAACTGAAAGTTTTTCACCGTTCGCGCAACTCATCGACGTGAACGTGATGCTGCCGTCGGGGGCTTCGCAGCGATGCAGGCTGGTTGCAGCGCTGGCAGGCGGTAGGGAGAGCAGGCTGGTGAGTACAAAAAGCGAAGTTTTCGATGGCATTCGATGTCCTCCATGACAATCTCCGTTCAAGGGTAGTCGCTACAATCTTCGCCGCTGGTGTGTTTTCTTTTCAGGATGAGTCGTCGCATCTACATGGATCAGGATGGCGCTCAGGTTTGTCTCGCAAGCGCTTGTTTCAGCCACGATTTTTTAGCGTGTTAAACCGTTAGGCGGTGTATCATTGCGCCCGTCAGCCCCGCCGGGGCTTATGGAATACCTCCATGGACTTACCCAGTAGCTACTCAGTACCCCGTTTTTCCAATCATGAATTGACTGATTGATCCTTCCGGCGTGCCCCGCTGCTGGGAGTGGAGTTCGCCTATGTCTGAAATCGAAGTAAAGAAAACACAGGAAAGCCTGCAGGACCGCCTGGCTCAGGTCGTCGAGTTGCTGCAGCGCCAACGGGTCGTCGAAGACCTGACTCACCGCCAGGAAGGCGCGCATCACGACCGGGTGGAAAACCTGGTTCACCGGCAAAATCTGGTCGAGCTGCAACGCAAGCTCGATGATCTGCACTCCGCCGACGTCGCCTACATACTTGAAGCCTTGCCGCTGGACGATCGTCTGACGCTTTGGCAACTGGTCAAGGCCGATCGCGACGGCGACATTCTTCTCGAAGTATCCGATTCCGTCCGTGAAACGCTGATCGCCGACATGGACGATCACGAGCTCCTGGCCGCCGCCAAGGACATGGACGCCGACGAACTTGCTGACCTGGCCTCCGAGCTGCCGCGAGACGTCGTACATGGGCTGATGGAGAGCCTGGATAACCAGCAGCGCGAGCGTGTGCGTTCGGCCCTGTCTTATGACGAGGATCAGGTCGGTGCGCTGATGGACTTCGAGATGGTGACTATCCGTGAGGATGTCAGCCTTGAAGTGGTTCTGCGCTACCTGCGTCGTCTGAAGGAGCTACCGGGGCATACCGACAAGCTGTTCGTGGTCGATTACGACGGCGTGCTCAAAGGCGTGCTCCCGATCAAGCGTTTGCTGGTCAATGATCCGGAAAAACAGGTTGCCGAGGTGATGGCCAGCGATCCGGTGAGTTTCCACCCGGACGAAGACGCCTACGACGCCGCACAGGCGTTCGAGCGTTACGACTTGATCTCCGCCCCTGTGGTCGACAAGACCGGCAAGCTGATCGGTCGTCTGACCATCGACGAGATGGTCGACCTGATTCGTGAAGAGAGCGAAAGCGAAGTTCTCAACATGGCCGGTCTGCGTGAGGAGGAAGACATCTTCGCCTCCGTGTGGAAATCACTGCGCAACCGTTGGGCGTGGCTGGCGATCAACTTGATCACCGCGTTCGTCGCCTCTCGAGTGATTGGCTTGTTCGAAGGCTCGATCGAGAAGCTGGTAGCGCTCGCGGCGCTGATGCCGATTGTGGCGGGTATCGGCGGCAACTCGGGTAATCAGACGATCACCATGATTGTGCGAGCCATGGCGCTGGATCAGGTGAGCACCGGCAACACTTCACGGTTGATGCGTAAAGAGTTGGCAGTCGGGCTGATCAACGGCCTGGTCTGGGGTGGGGTGATTGGCGTAGTCGCTTACCTGCTTTATGGCAGCTGGTCGCTGGGCGTGGTCATGACGGCCGCAATGACGCTCAATCTGTTGCTCGCTGCGCTCATGGGTGTATTCATTCCCATGACCTTGGCGAAGATGGGCCGCGATCCCGCAATGGGTGCAAGTGTGATGATCACCGCAGTCACGGACAGCGGTGGCTTCTTCATTTTCCTGGGGCTGGCAACGATCTTCCTGCTCTGATCTGCTGCAATTAAACAGCCCGCTCAATTGGCGGGCTTTTTTATGTCTGCGAAAACTGCCAAGCCAAATTCTGGGTAAAAAAAAGCCAGCAATAACGCTGGCTTGACATGTTCGATAGGGCTCAGGACGCGTCTGCGGCCATTTCGGCGTCGTGTGCAATCAAGGACACCAGTGCGTTCTGTTGACGGTGAGACAGTTGGCGGAAGCGTTGCAGCAGTTCACGTTCGTGCAACGACAGCTCAGGGCTGTCCAGGCGCATGCTCAGCTCTTCGCCCAATGCACCTTCCTGAATAAGACTCTGCTCAAGGCGCGCAATGATTTCAGAGTTCATGCTGCGATGATGATTGCGAGCCACCTCGGCAATGCGTTCACGCATTCCGTCTGGCAGACGTACGACAAACTTGTCAGCCGTACGGCTGGAATAAATTGCCTGTTTCAATGGGCGCATATATTTAACCGGTTAGTTCAGGGGAGCGGTTCTCGGGATTGGCCGCAGGATGTGTGGTAGGACACGCATTTGCGCCAAATGGTTCAACCTGAATTGTTAAGAGGCCCGCATCATGCCTCAAAATTGCCAGATCATTGGCGTCAATTCTGTGACAAATATTGATCCGGATAAAGGCTTAATGCCAGCACCAATTATCAGAAATGCGGACTGGTTTGAAAACTTTGACCTGAGTCGCATCCCTGTCCGCTTCCTGGCGCGCACCAGTTGATGTCCAAAGACGTCACAAGGTGCATGCTATGTGGCGTTCGATCCTTGTCCCTTATCTACACAGAATAGTGGCATTTTGCCGATTTACTAGCGCTGAAGCATGCCGGAGGGCGTTTTCGAGATGGATGGCAGGCTTATTTATCTGATGGGACCGTCCGGTTCCGGCAAAGACAGCTTGATTGAGGCAGCGCGTGAGCCATTGCGCACGCTCGGCTGCGAAGTGATACGCCGGGTGATTACGCGCTCGGCCGAATCGGTAGGCGAGGATGCGATCGGCGTGATGCCGCAGGAGTTCGAAAGGCGTCAGCGCGCAGGGGATTTTTCCCTGGCGTGGCAGGCCAATGGCCTTGCCTATGGCATTCCTGCGCAAATGGATCAATGGCTCAAGGATGGGCGGCACGTGCTGGTAAACGGCTCTCGCGCCAACCTTCGGCAAGCCCTGGAGTGCTATCCGACGCTGTTACCGGTTTTGCTGACAGTCAAGGATGAAGTTTTGCGTGAGCGCCTGCTCAGACGTGGCCGTGAGACGCTTCAGCAAATTGATGCGAGGCTGGCCCGCAACGCCCTGTTCAAGGACAGGCGATCAACCGACGAGGTTGTTTACCTGATAGACAACTCGGGTGATTTGGCTGACGCGGTCAGCCATCTATTGGATTTTATCCGTCTCAACGCAGAACCGGATCAAACTTGAATTTGCGCCCGGCCACCAGTGCCAATACGAACAACACCGTAAATACGCCACAGCCAACCAGAGGCAGGGTGATTTCGGTTTCCTCGAACAGCGATAAATGCAAAACGCCACTGACTAAGGCGAGGATCAGAAATCCTGCAGCTGACTTGGACATGCTGTACTCCTGAAGATATTTCAAAAAACCAGACGTTCGGTAGCGTGAGCTGACAATGCCTGCTCAGGCTCGCTGACCGCCTGTGGGACGAAACTGTGCTGGTCGCTCAACACCGCTAACTGCGGCGCTTTTTGCACCTGCAAGTAGTGCGGCATGCGTTGAGCCACCGACTCTGGCGCAGCTCGCTCCGGGATGAAGTGAAAACCCATCAAAACCGCGAATGCAATTGCGTTTGCAAGCAAGAGAGTGCTGTTCATGGGACGGTGCTCCGATTGTTCTTCTATTGAACAGACAAAGCAGCCGTCGTGCCAACAGTCTAACCGCTGTTAAGTCCTTTAAAAACAAGGATTTGAGCGGCATTGTCGGATGTTGCGGGTTGCAATCTGCAATGCTGGCATTTTGCAGTAGTGCAAAATGCACGGTAAAGCTTCCCTCAGCATTGCGAGGCGCCTGCCTACACTTAAAAAGCCCTACGGACGACATGACAAATCGGGGCCCGGCCGTTAACATGCACGCCGTCCGTCGCGCAGCGTCTGCTGCCGACAACTCAGTGTCTCAGTAGCTCAATTGGATAGAGCATCCCCCTCCTAAGGGGAAGGTTGGCAGTTCGAACCTGCCCTGGGACACCATCTATTTCAGGCCTTCTGGCCACTCCTCTGCCAGCCGCGTTTCCTGCTATGGCAGCGCGGCAGCTGCAGGATAAGATAAAGCCCCTTTCAGAATGATCTGGAAGGGGCTTTTTCGTCTTCACGGTTTAAGGATGTTGCCAATGGATGGCCTGAAAACACTGTGCATCGTTTCGCTTGGATGTTTATCGCTGATGCAACCGTCGCGGTCGTTTGCAGATAATGTCAGCGGAAAGAACCTCTATTCCCAGCGGTGCGCCATGTGCCACGGGACAGATCTCAAAGCAACAGGGCCATTGGCTGATAGAAGCAATCCACCCACGCCTGATCTGACAACATCCGCTTTCAAACAACGATTGAAGGCTTATCCGGGCGTTATCGTGTCATCAATAATTCTTCGCCCAAATGGGGATTTGATCCCCCGGACGTTGCAAGAGAATGGTGTAAAACTGGCGCCGCACGCTTGGACGGTTAAGGATTTTCGCGATTTGAATCAGTACATGAGTGATGTGATTTCGAAGAGCCGATGATTTCAGATCAAGCAAAGCCCCGCGTAGCGCCGGTTGTCGGGGCTTTTTCATGCGCGGGCATCGAGACTACTCCTCGGCGCCACCTCCGGGTTTGCCGATTGAAGTGCTCATCTCGGTAATGCGCCGACGGCCGTTAACCTTGTAGTCACGTTCTTGTTCTGCTTGGCCCGGTTTGCGCACAGTCATTTGCGCATACAAGCCATCCTTCGCACTGTAGGTGCCGAACCAGTTATTCATCCTCGCAATAAAACACTCGCCACCGATGATCACCGGGAAGTCGGCGACTGGTTCGATGGCGTAATAGCCTGCTCCGTAGCCGTAATACTCCTCGCTGTCTGTGGCGGACTCAGGAATGGGGCAGAGGGGCTTTCTTTCTGGTGCGGTGTCGGGCGTGTGTTCCTCGACGGTAGCCAGGCCTTGGGCAAGTGCATGGTGCAGGTCTGGCTTCAGCTTATAAGTGGTTTTGTGATCATCAGACTGAATGCGGGGGATACTGAGTCGATAGCGATAGCGAACCGTCAACTTCGGCACTTCGCGGTTTACCTGCAACGGACTGAGCAGGTAGACATCATCAATGCCGTACCCGCTGTCGCGATAGGCGGCATAGACCTTGCCGCGAATGCTGATCCAGCTCACGGACTGGTTGGCGCCGCGATCACTAGTGGAATAGAGGACGCCGCCAATTGATTCTCCGTCCGACGCTGGTGTCCTGCGGGTGAACTTATCTCCGTCACGGTGATAAGTTCCAACGGAAGTGTAGAGACTGGTACCGCCGTTATAAGTCTGAACAATCAGGTCACGTTGCCCGTCACCGTCGAGATCCCGCAGCGTAAAGGATGTCGGGCCCAGTGCGGTGTCAGCCTCGAAATCAGTGGCGCTCAAGGCCTTCCACTCATTTCGCGAAACGCCTTTGGGGATGGTTTTAGGGAAGTGCGTTTTATCAGAATATTGATCGGCGTCCGGCTCTGCAGAAAATGTGGTTTCAGTGTTTTTTAACGACAGTGAAACGAGTGCTCGTTCCAGGGCAAACTCCGGATCATTTTTACTGATTGCCCGAATACTGTTCTGAAGATCATCCAATACCTGTTTGTCGACGCCACTCGGCTGATGGGCGACAACTTCTGACCACTGCGCCTGCAAAACCTTCAGTTGCTCGCGGTAGCGTTGATCCAGGCAGGCGACATCTTCAACGCATCCGTTGCGCGCTTTCAGCCAAAGCCGCTGAGTACGTTTGAGCTCGGGTTGTGCCTCGACAGAAGCCTTCATCAACCCCCGATAAACCGTCCCCATCTGCGCATCCAGTTCATACAAACCTTTATTCGCGCAGATAGTGTTTTCAACGGCATTCGCCGCTTTGCTGCAGTCCATTGCGTTCGCCATTGCCTGCTGGAGAAACAGCAGCGCACAGGCGGACACGATGTAGCGTCCTTTGATGTACACGAAGTAAGCCTTGTAGTGAAAGTTGTGCGGGCGCGCAGAGTAATCGCAGTGCAAGGAATCTTGAAGCACCCGCTTCAGGGAACGCGACTTCTGGCCGATAACCCAAACGGTGAGTTCAGACTTGCGTGAAAACGCTTGATAGCATTTTGCCGGCAGTTATCATCTGCGCGCCTGAAATCGTCCTTGGTTCATCTACTTCAATTGCCTGGAAATCCTCGATGCTGTCGTATCACCAAAAGCGTTTTCTGATCGTCGATGATTTCTCGGATTTTCGCAGTTCCGTGCGCTCGATGTTGCGCGAACTGGGCGTCAAGGACGTGGACACGGCAGACACCGGCGAGCAGGCGCTGAAGATGTGTGCGCAGAAGTCCTACGATTTCATCCTGCAGGATTTTCACCTCGGCGACGGTAAAAAGAACGGCCAGCAAGTCCTCGAAGACTTGATGGTGGAAAAGCTCATCAGTCATGAAGCGGTGTTCGTCATGGTGACCGCCGAGACCAGTCAGGCGATGGTGCTCAGTGCTCTTGAGCATGAGCCGGATGCCTACCTGACCAAACCGTTCAACCGCTCGGGTCTGGCTCAGCGCCTTGAGCGTCTGGAGCAGCGCAAGACGTTGCTCAAGCCGATTCTGCAAGCGCTCGATCGTGGCAAACCGGTCGAGGTGCTCAATGCCTGCATCGCCCTGTGCAAGCAGGACATCCGCTATTCGCCGCTGTGCCTGCGTTACCGTGCCGATGCGCTGCGCGACCTGAATCAGAACGAAGCGCTGGAGCGTCTGTACGACAGCATCATTGCTGATCGGCCGCTGCCTTGGGCATTCGCCGGGTTGGGCAAGTTGTTGTTCAAGCGTGGCCAGGTTGCCCAAGCCAAAGGTGTGTACGAGAAAGCCCTGAAAGCGTTCCCGCTGATGCCGTCGCTGTATGACGGCATGGCCGATGTGCTGGTTGCCGAGGGCGATACCAAAGGCGCGCAGCGGGTGCTGGAAGAGGCGATCCGGTTGTCGCCACTGGCGGTGCGTCGACAGGCGTTACTGGGGAAACTGGCGATGGCCAACGAGGATTTTGACACCGCCTCGCGCGCTTATCGTCAGGCCGTGGCGCAAGGCGCGCAGTCGCGATTCAAGGATGCGGAAAGCAACCTCGGCCTGGCCCACGCATTGATCAGCAAGGGCAGCGAGCGCGGTCTCGACACCCGCACGCGGCTTGAGATCAACACCACGCTGAGCGCCGTGGCCAAAGAGAACCCGAGCGATCCGGGCCTGCAGATTCGGGCGCGTCTGATGAAGGCCACCAGCCTGCTGCTCAACGATGCCGAAACCGCTGACAAGCTCACCGAGCAGGCGATGATGCGCCTCGACGGCATGGAGCAGTTCATGAGTCCGGAGGCGGCGTTGCTGGTCGCCAAGCAGTTGCAGATGCTCGGTCAGGCCGAGGCGGGTAACTCGATGCTCAAGAGCTGTGCGGAAATCTACGGCGACGATCCGGCGGTAATGAAAGACATCGCCAAGCTCACCGATGACCCGACGATCCTCAGTTCCAGCAACGCCGCCGCCGACCTCAACCGTCAGGGTGTGCGCGTGTACAAGACCGGCAATCTGGTGGAGGCCCGCGAGGTGTTCCGCAAGGCGCTGAAGATGCAACCGAAGAACATCAGTATTGCGCTGAACATGGCCCAGTCGCTGCTGCACGGCACCGACACCAGTGTGCCGTCGGCGGAGCTGGAAGAATGTCGGGCCTGCCTGAAAATGGTCGGCCTGATGCCCGACACCGACGCGCGTCATGCGCGTTATCAGAAGCTGAAAAGCAAGGCGTTTGGCGAATGAACCAAGACGAGCAGGCTCTCGATTTTTCCACGGTGATTGCCTCCACCGTCCACGACATGAAGAACTCGCTGGCCATGCTCATGCAGGCCCACAGCCAATGGCTGGCGCGTTTGCCGCAGGGACAACGCGAAGGCACGGAGCAGGGCGTGATCGACTTCGAGTTCGCCCACCTCAACGGCATGCTGGTGCAACTGCTCGGGCTCTATAAGCTCGGCGTCAACCAGATGCCTTTGCAGCCGGCGTACCACGAACTCGATGATTTCATCGAGGCGCAACTGGCGGCGCATCAAGAGGTGTTTGCCAGTCGCGGGATCATCGCGACCTATGAAGTTGATCCGCTGATTCCGCTGGGTTTCTTCGACCGTGAATTGGTCGCTTCGGTGTTGGGCAACTGCATCAACAACGCCATCCGTTACGCCCGCGAGTCGTTGCTGATTACTGTCAGTGACGAGGCCGGGCAATTGGTCATCAGCATCAACGATGACGGTGACGGTTATCCGGCCCAGATGCTCGAGCGTCAGGCCGACTACGTGCAGGGCATCAATCACAGCAGCGGCAGCACCGGGCTAGGCCTGTATTTCGCCAATCGAATTGCGGCGTTGCATCAGCGCAATGGCGTTGAAGGGCGCACCGAAATCGGTAATGGCGGGCCGCTGGGTGGCGGGGTTTTCAGTCTTTATCTACCGTGACGCGGGATTTTGTTTGACGCTGCTTGATATTGCGAACAGCCGGAGCCTATTTTGTACGGGTCGCCGTTCGCGGCTCGCAAAATAACAAGGATTGCGTCATGACAACCGATGGCCAGCGTTCACTCGCACAGCGACTGACGGGCATTGATGAGATTGAATGTGTCACGCCGGATTTGAACGGCGTTCCACGGGGCAAGGTAATGACTGCCGAGGGTTTCCTCGAAGGGCGGCGTTTGCAGTTGGCGCGGGGAGTGCTGCTGCAATGCATCATGGGGGGATATCCGCCGGCGCGGTTTTACGGCAGCGATGACGGCGACCTGGCGCTGATTGCCGAGCCAGGCCAGATTCATCGCTTGCCGTGGAGCGACGAGCCGCGTGCCCTGGCGATCTGCGATGCTGATGAGCTGACCGGCGAAAGCTCCAATCTGTCGACCCGCGGTCAGCTCAAGGCCGTCATCGCCCGTTACGCGGCGCGCGGCCTGGCACCGGTGGTGGCGACCGAGCTGGAGTTCTTCGTGTTCGCGCCCAACACCGATCCAACCCAACCGTTTCGCCCGCCAATCGGCCTCGATGGCCGGCGCGAGGACGGTTTGTCGGCGTTCAGCGTCAGCTCCAATAACGGTCTGCGGCCGTTCTTCAGCGAAGTGTACAAATGCATGGCGGCCCTTGGTTTGCCACGCGATACCTTCATGCATGAAATGGGCGTCAGCCAGTTCGAGATCAACCTGCTGCATGGCGATCCGCTGCTGTTGGCCGACCAGACGTTCCTGTTCAAGCATCTGCTTAAAGAAGTCGCGCTCAAGCACGGCTTGACCGTGGTGTGCATGGCCAAACCGCTGGCGCACACGCCGGGCAGCTCGATGCATATTCACCAGAGCATCGTCGACATCGCTACGGGCAAAAACGTCTTCAGTGACCCTCACGGCGAGCCGACCGCGATGTTCCGCCACTTCATCGGCGGCCAGCAGGCGGGCATGGCTGATTTCACCGCACTGTTTGCACCCAACGTGAACTCGTACCAGCGTCTGTGCCATCCGTATGCGTCGCCGAACAATGCTTGCTGGTCGCACGATAACCGTGCGGCCGGGTTGCGGATTCCGGCCAGTGCGCCGGTCGCTCGTCGGGTGGAAAACCGTTTGCCGGGCGCCGATGCCAACCCCTATCTGGCGATCGCCGCCAGCCTGGCCGCCGGTTTGCATGGCATCGAGCATGAGCTTGAGCCGAGTGAAGCGATCCAGGGCGAGTTCGAGGTGCCGGACAATCTTTCGCTGCCGTGTACCTTGCACGCCGCGCTTGAGCGTCTGAAGCGTAGTCAATTGGCGAGGGAACTGTTTGGACAGGAGTTCATCGAAGGCTACATCGCTTCGAAGACCATGGAACTGACCAGCTTCTTTGATGAAATAACTCCCTGGGAACGGCGTGTTCTAGCAGCCCAGGCCTGACGTACCATCGTCACCGGGCTATCGTTCTGGTAGCCCGATCTTTACTGCAAGGAGCCGCTCGGAACGCCGATGCGCCAAATCTGGAAATCCTTTCGAGCGCTGTATTTCGCCTCGCTGATGATGTTGATCGGCTCGGGCCTTTTGTCTACGTATCTGGCGTTGCGCCTGGCGGCCGAGAATGTCGACGGACTGTGGGTCGGTGCGCTGATGGCGGCCAACTATTTCGGCCTGGTGCTGGGCGGCAAGATCGGCCATCGGTTGATCGCCCGGGTCGGCCATATCCGGGCGTATTCCGCGTGTGCCGGGATCGTCGGTGCGGCGGTCCTTGGCCACGGCATGGTCGATTGGTTGCCGGCGTGGCTGGTGCTGCGGACCATCGTCGGTCTGGGCATGATGTGCCAGTACATGGTGATCGAGAGCTGGCTCAATGAGCAGGCCGATGCCAATCAACGTGGATTGGTGTTCAGCGGCTACATGATTGCCTCGTACCTGGGGCTGGTGCTCGGTCAGCTGATTCTGGTCATGCACCCGGGGCTGGGTCTGGAACTGCTGATGCTGGTCGCGCTGTGCTTTGCCCTGTGTCTGGTGCCGGTGACGCTGACCCGGCGGATTCACCCGGCGCCCCTTCATCCGGCGCCGATGGAGCCGCGCTTCTTTATCAAGCGGGTGCCGCAGTCGTTGAGCACGGTGCTCGGTGCGGGATTGATCATCGGCGCGTTTTACGGTCTGGCACCGTTGTATGCGTCGCAGCAGGGACTGTCGACCGAGCAGGTCGGTCTGTTCATGGGTAGCTGCATCTTTGCCGGACTGCTGGTGCAGTGGCCGTTGGGCTGGCTGTCTGATCGTTATGACCGCGCGTTGCTGATCCGTTGTTTCGCCGGTTTTCTTGCGGTGGCGGCCTTGCCCTTGGCGATCTTGCCGCAGGTGCCGCTGGAGGTGCTGTTCGTCGTCGGCTTCTTCTGTTCGCTGGTGCAGTTCTGCCTGTATCCGTTGGCGGTGGCGTTTTCCAACGACCACGTCGAGGGCGATCGGCGCGTGTCGCTGACGGCGATGCTGCTGGTCACTTACGGCGTTGGCGCCAGTATCGGGCCACTGCTGGCGGGTGTGCTGATGAAGTTTCTCGGCAGCCAGAGCCTGTATGCGTTCTTCAGCTTTTTTGCGCTGGTGCTGGTGTGGCGAATCCGCCCGAAAGCCGTGACCAATCTGCATCAGGTCGACGACGCGCCGCTGCATCACGTGGCGATGCCGGACAGCATGTCGAGTTCGCCGCTGGTCGCTGCGCTCGATCCGCGAGTGGATGAGCAGGTGGTGCAGGAGCAGATGCAGAATCCGGTGCCGCCGGAACCAGAGCCGGATCCAGAGCCTGAAAAAGAACCCGCGCCTGAACCAGCAACAAGCCCGGATGAGGACAGCGACACCCCCACGCCGGATATCAGTGGCGCCAGACCTTGAAAATCGGTCGCGCATAAAAAAGGGCAGTCCCGTCAAGGACTGCCCTTTTTATTGGCGCGACCGATTCACATATCGTCTTTGTCGAAACGCCGTGCTTCACGTTGCAACTGATAGACGAAACGCTCGACGTTGCGCGCGGCCTGGCCACTGATGTTGTGGAAGCGCAGGCCGGCGAAGGTGATATTGAGTTTTTCTTCGAAGTGCAGATAACGCAGTTCGACGGAAATCGGCTGGTTGCCGAACAGTGGCGGGGCGATCATACGGTCGTAGACCTGGCCCAGTTGCAGCCGGTCAGTGATGTCGCCTTCAAAGCGCAGTTTGCAACCGGTGGCGGAAATATCCAGCAGCTTGCCTTGAATCGGTGCCTTGAGCTTTTCGCCACCCAGTTCAACGCTGACCAGATCGGTCAGTTTCAGTGCTGCGCGAAACGCGTTGCGGCGCTGGTGATAAACCACTTCGCTCGGCAGTTCGCCGGTGTAAAAACGGTCGCCGTCGGATTCTTCGATGTTCAGTGTACCGTTGCATTCCCAGGCAATGCGTACGCCATCATGGAAGCCTTCAACCCTGAACGGTTCGCCGGCGAGCAGAAAGCGTTCGCCGTCGCGCGGGATCATTTCGTCCAGGGCAATCGAGGCGCTGTCGCGGTCGACTTTGATCAGGTAGCTCTGAAAGCGCTGGCTGCGTTCATGGAACGTGATGATCAGCGGGTCGTGACTGTCTTGCAGTTGACGCAGGTTGCTGGAGATTTCCAGTGGCGTGGTGAGCACCTTAGGGGGCTGCGGAGCATCATCCGCGCTTAGGGCGTTTGGCACGTTCTCTCAATCTCCAGACAAAATTTGACGATGAATGGCCAGCATTTTGCCAGCATGTTCCGCGTGTTGATAGTGCAGGCACATCGAATGGCTCACGCCTGGCTGAAGGTGCGCGGCTTGACGGGTCTGGCGAACGTGCCGCTGGCGTCATACAGCGCTGGCGGTTCGCCCCCGGTGAGGATTTTCAACTGATTGGACGTCGCGGCCTGCTGGATCTGGATCGACTGGCCGTTCTTGGCGTTGGCTGCCTGACACTGGCTGATGAGGTCAGTGAGGGCATCGCCCTGCGTCATCAACTGCTCGCCAATGCTCGACTGGCTGGCCAGTTGCTCGAGCCCTGTGCGGTCAGTCGGCAGGTTCAGGCTGGCGAGGATTTCGCTGCGCTTGCGGCCATGCTGTTCAAGCAGAATGATCAATGCCTGTTTGCGCGCCAGAATTTCTTCCAGCAAGGGCATGTCGCGACCGTGCAAAGCGAGGGCCTCGGTTTGCAGTAACTCCAGCAATTGTTGAGCTGGAGCAAAGTCGTCGTTGATCAGTTGCAGTAAATTGGTGTCGTGCATGGCGGGCCTTGGGTTTTAAGCGTCCAAAAGCCTGGCGCAGGCGAAGGCCTAGCGCTGGGCTTCGAAGTTGAGCAGTTTGCTGGCTACACGGTTGCTGTCGACTTTATAGCTGCCATCGGCAATCGCGGCTTTCAACTCGGCCACACGGGCTTTGTCGACAGCAGGTTGATCGCGCAGCTTGTCAGTGACCTTCTGCAACTGTTGAGCCTCATTGCTGAGGTGTACCGATTCCCCGCTTTTGGCGGTACTGGCCGATTCGGCCGGGGTATTCAGCGGCGCGGAGGTGCCGTTTTCGGCGGTTTCCTTGGCGTTGCTGGTACGCGTACTGCCCGTAAGTGACGAGGAGCTGTTCAAACGGCTGAAATCGATGACCATGATAAAAACCTCTGGGAATTTGGACGCTTGCCATGTTTTCGGCTATCCCCTGGAAAACTTTAGGCCCATTTGCGAATGAGTCTGCATGCGCCGGCGCGTGTCCTGCTGCGGCACAGTTTAGGGAAGCGACGAGGTCCGCGCCAGTTTTCTCACGAGGGCTTCTACATGGCGACTTCCACTTGGCCCGGCGCGGTGACTTGCGCCTTGATGACCCGTTGCGAGTTGAGGTTTTTCACCCGGATCTGTTCTCTCAAGCCGCCATTGGCCAGGGCTTCACCGGGCATGCGCACGGCGAGTGTGCCGCTGCGGGCGATGATGACCACGTGATCGCCTTTGCGCACAACTTCCGCCTGTTCCAGATGCACCAGGGTAATGACCTGATCGGCTACCGTTGGTCGGGTTAATTTCTGCCCGATCGCTTCGTCTACCGACGTCAAAAAACCCTGGTTGATTGTGCTGACATCGCGCTCGCGCAATGTCACGTCCTGAGGCTCGATAATTCCGGCGCGCTTGAGTGGCCGGGTAGTGGTCACAATCTCGCGAAACAGGCGGACTTGAGCGGGTACGAACACGGTCCAGGGGGACGCGCCCTCACAGCGAATCTTGACCGTTACCCGCCCCAAAGGACGTGCCGGACTCTCCAGCGAGGCTGTCAATTCCTTGTCGCACATAGGCATGCGCATGCGGGGATCCAGCTGGTTCACTTCGATTTCGTAGCGGCCTTCCGTTTGACTGGTTGCCAGATAGTCTTCTACGGTGAACTCAAGAAAGCCCTGAGTGACGCCGATAAGCATGTCAGGCAGGGTAACCGCATCAGCAATGACAGGGCTGCCAGCGAAACAGCAGTAAATGGCGGACACCGCGCAAAGCCCTCTGCGGAGGGAAGATGTCAGGCGTCGGAAAAATGTCGTTTGAGCGTTCATACGAGTTAAAAAGCAAGCGCCGTGCCGTTTAGCAATGAATGTGCGTCGCAACAACACTTGGCGTTGGTTTAGGAGTCTGGCATGGCTGGTGTAATGGATTCGGTGAACCAGCGCACGCAACTGGTAGGGCAGAATCGCCTGGAGCTGTTGTTGTTCCGTCTCGACGGTCAGCAGCTCTACGGGATCAACGTGTTCAAGGTTCGGGAAGTGCTGCAATGCCCTTCGCTGACGTTGATGCCCAAGTCCAGTCCTGTCGTGTGCGGGGTGGCAAGTATTCGGGGGGCGACCATTCCGATCCTTGATCTGGCAATGGCGACCGGCTCCGGTGCGTTGAAAGACAAGAAAAACCCGTTCGTGATCATCACGGAGTACAACACCAAGACCCAGGGTTTCCTGGTCCGCTCGGTGGAGCGCATCGTCAACATGAACTGGGAAGAGATTCATCCGCCGCCCAAGGGCACGGGTCGCGATCATTACCTGACCGCTGTGACTCGGGTGGACAATCAGTTAGTCGAAATCATCGACGTCGAGAAAGTGCTGGCGGAAGTCGCACCGACGCCGGAAGCGATTTCGGTCGGCGTGGTCGATGTCGAGACCCAGACCAAAGCATTGTCGCTGCGGGTGCTGACAGTCGATGACTCGTCGGTGGCACGCAAGCAGGTCTCGCGGTGTCTACAGACGGTCGGCGTTGAAGTCGTGGCGTTGAACGACGGCAAGCAGGCGCTGGATTACCTGCGCAAGCTGGTCGACGAGGGCAAGAAGCCGGAAGAAGAGTTCCTGATGATGATCTCCGATATCGAGATGCCGGAGATGGACGGGTACACCCTGACGGCGGAAATCCGCAGCGACCCACGCATGCAAAAGCTTCATATCATCCTGCATACTTCGTTGTCGGGAGTGTTCAATCAGGCGATGGTCAAGAAAGTCGGTGCCGATGACTTTTTGGCCAAATTCCGTCCTGATGACCTGGCATCCCGGGTAGTCGACCGGATCAAAGCAGCAGATATCAGCTAGGGGCCTTCTGCCCCTGGCGGTCAACACGATTTAAGAGGCGGCATCATTGTCTACGGGTAATTTGGATTTCGAACAGTTCCGGGTATTCCTGGAAAAAGCCTGTGGCATTTTGCTCGGTGAAAACAAGCAGTACCTGGTCTCGAGCCGTCTCAACAAGCTGATGGAAGTGCAAGGCATCAAATCCCTGGGTGAGTTGGTTCAGCGCATCCAGACCCAGCCACGCAGCGGTTTGCGCGAGCAGGTGGTCGATGCCATGACGACCAACGAAACCCTGTGGTTTCGTGACACCTATCCGTTTGAAGTCTTGAAGAACAAGGTGCTGCCCGAAGCCATCAAGGCCAGTCCCAACCAGCGTCTGCGGATCTGGTCGGCGGCGTGCTCGTCGGGTCAGGAACCGTACTCGCTGTCGATGTCGATCGATGAGTTCGAGCGCAGCAATCTTGGTCAGTTGAAGATGGGCGTGCAGATCGTTGCCACGGACTTGTCCGGTCTCATGCTGAACAACTGCAAGACCGGCGAGTACGACAGCCTGGCGATCGGTCGCGGTTTGTCCGCCGACCGCTTGCAGCGTTATTTCGACCCGAAAGGGCCGGGTCGCTGGGTGATCAAGGCGCCGATCAAGAACCGGGTGGAGTTCCGCTCGTTCAACTTGCTCGACAGCTATGCAGCGCTGGGCAAGTTCGACATCGTGTTCTGCCGCAACGTGTTGATCTACTTCTCTGCCGAAGTGAAGAAAGACATCCTGTTGCGCATTCACAGCACATTGAAGCCAGGCGGTTATCTGTTCCTCGGCGCTTCCGAAGCGCTGAACGGGTTGCCGGATCATTACAAGATGGTTCAGTGCAGCCCGGGAATCATTTACCAGGCGAAGTAACCGGCATCGGCATCACAAGAGCGGGAGTCCTCAGGGGCTCCCGTTTTTTGTGCCTGGCGATTAATCCGTAATCACCGAAACAACCTGTGGGAGCGGGCTTGCCCTCGATAGCGTCGTGTCAGTCGATTTAGATTGAACAGACAGACCGCCATCGCGGGCAAGCCCGCTCCCACGGATTCAGTGTTGGCTGATAGAGGGGAGGGGCAAGCGGCAGAAAAGCGGCATGTGGCGGAAACCGGTTGCCGCTTTTCTGGCATTGCCGCTTTGCCGATAGCCCGCAAGGCCCCGGTTTACGGGGGTTTCTTGTATTGGCACGCGGCTTGCTAAAGCTCAGTTACGAAAAACCGGTCACCTGAAGGTTCCCGACATGAGCATCAGCTTCGATAAAGCGCTCGGCATTCACGAAAAGGCTTTGGGCTTCCGCGCCCAACGCGCCGAAGTGCTGGCCAACAACATCGCCAACGCCGATACCCCGAACTACAAGGCTCGGGATCTGGACTTCTCCAAAGTGCTGGAAGCACAGACCGAGAAAACCAAAAGCGGCGGCCACTTCGCCCTGAACATGACCAATAGCCGTCACATCGAGGCTGAAGGTCTGGGTAATGGCGACGAATCGCTGCTGTATCGCACGCCGATGCAACCGTCGATCGACCAGAACACCGTTGACGCCCAACTGGAACAGTCCAACTACGCGGAAAACGCCGTGGGCTTCCAGGCCAGCTTCACCCTGCTCAACAGCAAATTCAAAGGGCTGGTTTCAGCCCTGCGCGGAGAGTAATTCATGTCCCTGTCCAGCGTTTTCAACATTGCCGGCAGCGGCATGAGCGCACAAACCACGCGTCTGAACACCGTGGCATCGAACATCGCCAACGCCGAGACCGTCTCGTCGAGCATCGACCAGACCTACCGTGCCCGTCACCCGGTATTCGCTACCATGTTCCAGGGTGGCCAGAGTGGCGGCAGCAACTCGCTGTTCCAGAACCAGGACGCTGCGGGTCAGGGCGTGCAGGTACTCGGTGTCGTCGAAGACCAGAGCAACCTCGAAGCGCGCTACGAGCCGAACCATCCGGCTGCCGATGGCAAGGGCTACGTCTACTACCCGAACGTCAACGTGGTGGAAGAAATGGCTGACATGATTTCCGCGAGCCGGTCCTTCCAGACCAACGCCGAAATGATGAACACCGCCAAAACCATGATGCAGAAGGCACTGACCCTCGGTCAGTAATAAGGGGCGACTGCCATGAGCGTTACCGATACCACCAGCGGCGTCAGCATGAACGACATCCTGGCGAACTCCACGAAGAAGACGAGCAGCACAACTTCGGGCGGCATCGCTTCGGCCACCAACAGCGCCACCGGCGGCCAGGCCTTGGGCAAGGATGCGTTTCTGCAACTGCTGGTCACCCAGCTGAAAAACCAGAACCCGCTCGATCCGCAGGACAACAGTGCATTCGTTGCGCAGTTGGCGCAGTTCAGCAGCCTGGAAGGCATTACCACGCTCAACAGCACCGTTAGCGGGCTGGCCGGCAACTACAACTCTTCGCAAGCGTTGCAGGCGTCGTCTCTGGTTGGCCGCAACGTAATTGTGCAGACCAACACCGCACAGCTCGACGATCCGACCAAAGGCCTGACCGGTTCGGTAAACGTGCCATCGTCCATCGCCGAAGGCACCGTGACCATCACCGACAAGGACGGCAAAACGGTGCGCACCCTCGACCTGGGTAGCCGCGCCGCTGGCGCCGCCAGTTTCACGTGGGATGGCAAGGACACCAGCGGCACCGTGGTACCCGTCGGTACCTACACCTTCAAGGCCAACGCACCGATCAACGGCGCCGCGACGGACCTGGCGACTTACCTGCCAGCCACGGTCAACAGCGTGACGATCAGCCAGACCGGCGGCGAGCTGATGCTCAACCTGGCCGGCAAGGGCTCCGTCGCCCTGTCCAAAGTACAAACCATTGGTATATAGAGCCGACTAACCGGCACAAAGGAGTGGAATATGTCTTTCAATATCGGCCTTAGCGGTCTCTATGCAGCCAACAAACAACTGGACGTGACCGGCAACAACATCGCCAACGTCGCGACTGCCGGATTCAAATCTTCCCGTGCAGAGTTTGAAGACGTCTATTCGGCGACCAAACTGGGCAGCGGTAGCAAGGTCATCGGTAACGGTGTGCGTCTGGCCAACGTTTCGCAGCAGTTCACCCAGGGTGACATCAACAACACCGGTAACGTGTTGGACATGGGCATCAACGGCTCGGGTTTCTTCACCATGAGCAATAACGGCTCGACCTCCTATACCCGTGCCGGTACGTTCAAAGTAGACAATGCCGGTTACATCACCAACACCGATTACACCTCGCGCCTGCAAGGTTACGGTGTGGATGCCAACGGCAAGATCATCAACGGCGTGTTGACCGATCTGAAAATCGACACCTCGAACCTGGCACCGAAGTCGACTTCGGCCGTTGGATCGAGCATCAACTTGAACTCTTCGTCCCCCGTGATCGTTGATACTGGCGCCACCGCCGTCAAGTTCGATCCGTCCAAGGTCGAGACCTACACCAAGTCGTTCAGCACCCCGATCTATGATACGCAGGGCAACAAGCACGACATGGATCAGTATGTGGTGAAGACGGGCGAGAACACCTGGAAGGTGTACACGTTGGTCGACGGTCGTAACCCGGATGCAACGGGTAGCGATCCAAAAACCACTCCGCCAGTGGCATCGACCCTGACCTTTGACTCTGCAGGCAAGTTGACTCAGGTCAGCACACCAAACCCGGCAGATCCGGCCAATCCGATCATCAGCAGCGACCTGAAGATGACAGGCTGGGTGCCGGGTAATGTGATCAACGGTAACTTTGTTCCTAACGGCGCAGCAGCAAACCCGGCGGGTGTGACCATTTCGATGGCCAAGACCACCCAGTACAACGCGGACAACTCGCGTACGATTCCGACTCAGGATGGTTACGCCACTGGCCAGATCACCAACCTGACCATCGACGGCACCGGTACGCTGTTTGCCAACTTCAGTAACAATCAAAGCAAAGCCATCGGCCAGGTTGCATTGGCCAGTTTCACTAACGAGCAGGGTTTGCAGGCTGTTGGTGGTACTAGCTGGAAAGAAACCTTTGCTTCGGGTATTCCGGGTTACGACGCTCCGAAAACCGGTACTCTGGGTTCCATTCAGTCCAACTCGCTGGAAGAGTCGAACGTTAACCTGACCAATGAGCTGGTTGATTTGATCAAGGGTCAATCGAACTATCAGGCGAACGCGAAAACGATTTCGACTCAGAGCACGATCATGCAGACCATTATTCAGATGGCTTGATTCTGGGTTTTTGGCTGTAAAGGGAGCCCCTCTTTTTGAGGGGCTTTTTTGTGGGTGGCGGTTTTGGGGGCGGGGGATATCCGTTGCTGCGATGATGGCTGCTTGAGGTTGTGCCCTGACGTCCGGGTCACTTTGGCAAGCGCCGGAGTGCCGGCCCAGTCCAAAGTAACCAAAGGTCTGTGCCCTCACGTTCGGCCATCTCCCGAGGAGGAGGGAGCGGACTTGTTGGCTATTCAGAGCTTGAACTCGACTCGGTACTCACCTCGGTATGTCTCTACCCATCACCACGGTCAGTCCCCTCTCCCTCGGGGAGAGGGCTAGGGTGAGGGGCTTTTGATCTTTTGCCCCTTCAGCACACCGAGCGAAGGCGATGCCCCCAACCCCAAAAAAACAAAACCCCCGACAAACCAAAAGTCTGTCGGGGGTTCTTTTGCCTGGAAGAATCAGGCGTTTCGCAACGCCTGAGTCAGCTCAGCTTATTGGCAAGCTTCGCAATCCGGCTCGTCAATCGCGCAAGCCTTTGGCACTGGAGCAGGACCGGCCGGAGCTGCCAGGACCGAATCTTCACCGTGGTTGCCGCCGCTGGAAACCGCGTTCAGCTTGCCGGTGTTGATGGTCGACTTCTCGGTGCTGGTCGCGGCCAGGGCACGGAGGTAGTAAGTGGTTTTCAGGCCACGGTACCAAGCCATGCGGTAGGTCACGTCCAGCTTCTTGCCCGATGCGCCGGCGATGTACAGGTTCAGCGACTGGGCCTGGTCGATCCACTTCTGACGACGGCTGGCCGCGTCAACGATCCACTTGGTGTCCACTTCGAACGCGGTTGCGTAGAGCTCTTTGAGTTCTTGCGGGATGCGCTCGATCTGCTGAACCGAACCGTCGTAGTACTTCAGGTCGTTGATCATGACCGAGTCCCACAGACCGCGCGCCTTGAGGTCGCGAACCAGGTACGGGTTGATCACGGTGAATTCGCCCGACAGGTTCGATTTCACATACAGGTTCTGGTAGGTCGGTTCGATCGACTGCGATACGCCGGTGATGTTGGCGATGGTCGCGGTCGGTGCGATGGCCATGATGTTGGAGTTACGAATGCCTTTCTGTACACGGGCGCGAACCGGTGCCCAGTCCAGGGATTCGTTCAGGTCAACGTCGATGTACTTCTGGCCGCGTTGTTCGATCAGGATCTGTTGCGAATCCAGCGGCAGGATGCCTTTGGACCACAGCGAACCCTGGAACGTCTCGTAAGCGCCGCGCTCGTCAGCCAGGTCGCAAGAGGCCTGGATGGCGTAGTAGCTGACCGCTTCCATCGACTTGTCGGCGAACTCGACGGCAGCGTCGGAGCCGTAGGCGATGTGCTGCAGGTACAAAGCGTCCTGGAAGCCCATGATGCCCAGACCCACCGGACGGTGGCGGAAGTTGGAGTTCTTCGCCTGCGGTACCGAGTAGTAGTTGATGTCGATCACGTTATCGAGCATGCGCACGGCGGTGTTCACGGTGCGTTGCAGTTTAACGGTGTCTAGCTTGCCGTCGACGATGTGGTTCGGCAGGTTGATCGAGCCCAGGTTGCAGACCGCGATCTCGTCCTTGTTGGTGTTCAAGGTGATCTCGGTGCACAGGTTCGAGCTGTGAACCACGCCGACGTGCTGCTGCGGGCTACGCAGGTTGCACGGGTCTTTGAAGGTCAGCCATGGGTGGCCGGTTTCGAAGAGCATGGACAGCATTTTACGCCACAGGTCTTTGGCCTGGATGGTCTTGAACAGCTTGATCTTGCCCGGGTACTGGGACAGCGCTTCGTAGTATTCGTAACGCTCTTCGAATGCCTTGCCGGTCAGGTCGTGCAGATCCGGTACTTCGGATGGCGAGAACAGGGTCCACGGACCGTCATCGAAGACGCGCTTCATGAACAGGTCAGGGATCCAGTTGGCGGTGTTCATGTCGTGGGTACGACGACGATCATCACCGGTGTTCTTGCGCAGCTCGATGAACTCTTCGATGTCCATGTGCCAGGTTTCCAGGTAAGCACACACAGCGCCCTTGCGCTTGCCACCCTGGTTAACGGCTACGGCGGTGTCGTTCACGACCTTGAGGAACGGAACCACGCCTTGCGACTTGCCGTTGGTGCCTTTGATGTACGAACCCAGCGCACGGACCGGGGTCCAGTCGTTGCCCAGGCCGCCAGCAAATTTCGACAACATGGCGTTGTCGTGAATCGCGTGGTAAATGCCCGACAGGTCATCCGGCACGGTGGTCAGGTAGCAGCTCGACAGCTGAGGACGCAGGGTACCGGCGTTGAACAGGGTCGGCGTCGAAGCCATGTAGTCGAACGAGGACAGCAGATTGTAGAACTCGATCGCACGGTCTTCTTTGTTCTTCTCTTCGATCGCCAGGCCCATGGCCACGCGCATGAAGAAGATCTGCGGCAGTTCGAAACGCACGCCATCCTTGTGGATGAAGTAGCGGTCGTACAGGGTCTGCAGGCCCAGGTAGGTGAATTGCTGATCGCGCTCGTGGTTGATCGCCTTGCCCAGTTTCTCCAGGTCGAAGGTGGCCAGCACAGGGTTCAGCAGTTCGAACTCGATACCTTTGGCGATGTAAGCCGGCAGGGCCTTGGCGTACAGGTCGGCCATTTCGTGGTGAGTGGCGCTCTCGGCCACTTCCAGGAAGTTCAGGCCTTCGGCACGCAGGGTGTCCATCAGCAGGCGGGCGGTCACGAACGAGTAGTTCGGCTCGCGCTCGACCAGCGTACGGGCGGTCATCACCAGGGCGGTGTTGACGTCGGTCAGGGCCACGCCGTCGTACAGGTTTTTCAGGGTTTCGCGCTGGATCAGGTCGCCGTCGACTTCAGCCAGGCCTTCGCAAGCTTCGGTGACGATGGTGTTCAGGCGACCCATGTCCAGCGGCGCCAGGCTGCCGTCGGCACGGGTGATGCGGATCGACGGATGCGCGTTGACGGCTTCTTCGGCCGGGGCGTGGGCCGCGCGTTCTTTCGAACGACCGTCGCGGTAGATCACGTAGTCGCGAGCGACTTTCTGCTCACCGGCACGCATCAGGGCCAGTTCGACCTGGTCCTGGATTTCTTCGATGTGGATGGTGCCGCCCGAAGGCATGCGACGCTTGAAGGTCGCGGTGACCTGTTCGGTCAGGCGGGCAACGGTGTCGTGGATTCGCGACGAAGCGGCAGCGGTGCCGCCCTCAACTGCGAGAAACGCTTTGGTGATAGCGACGGTGATCTTGTCATCGGTGTAAGGAACGACAGTGCCATTACGCTTGATCACGCGCAGTTGACCAGGCGCGGTGGCTGCCAGATCCGAATTCGAATCAGCGGCCTGCGGCAAGGTGCCCTGCGGGTTCTCGCGAGTTGTGTCGGTTTGCATGAGGGATTGTCTCCACATTCTCTATGTTTGTTTGGGCACCATCATGGTGCTCACCGTTCTGTCCCGAAGCACTACAACCGACGAGAGTCGGCATTCACAACTTCGGAGCAGTAGGAAAAAGGCTACGACGCCGCATCCTTGCCGAAGTTTCTGGTTGCGAGCACAGGCTCGAACCGGATTCCTTTCGGATGACAGTAATGACTGCAACACCCATACCGTTTTGCCCGTTCGGGGCTATAAAAACGGTGCCGTCCGCCGGTGCGGTCTGGTCTTCGAAAAACTTGCTGTGTCCAAGCTGAAACTCACCATAAATCGCTTGAGTTTCAGCTCTGAAATGTGGTTGGGCTATTAAGGCAAAAACCCTACATGTAGGGTCTCTGTTTTCGCCGTGCTACAAGATAATGCGTTTTAAGGGGTGTTGCAACGTACGGACTGTGGATAAACCTGTGCGTAAATTGTGTAAGAAACCTGGAATTCCCGTGTAGGCCGCGAACCTGCTGACCTAGACCGTTTGTCACTGTTTTGCCGCCGACAAAATCGCTTCAGCGGTTTTTTAAGGGCGCGAACCCTATCACAAAATCCGGCCTTGTCCGAACGCATTTACCGACTTGTGTTCTGGCTGTACGCCGTTTATACAATCGGCTCACGCGCAGGCATTCTTATCCTCCAACAACATGACAAATGAACGGGAGGATCCAGAGAATCTGTGGGAGCGAGCTTGCTCGCGAAGGCGTCGGCGAATCCCACATTATTGTCGACTGATCCACCGCTTTCGCGCGCAAGCTCGCTCCCACAGGGATAGTGTTGTCCCTGGCATTTCCTTCTATTAATAAAAACAGCAAGCAGAGGTCACCGGTGGAGCAACAAGCCTTTCAGATATTGATAGTCGAGGATGATCAACGTCTGGCCGAACTCACTCGGGACTACTTGCAAGCCAATGGATTGCGCGTGGAAATCGAAGGCAACGGCGCGCTGGCGGCGGCGCGGATCATCGCCGAGCAGCCGGATCTGGTGATCCTCGATCTGATGCTCCCCGGTGAAGATGGCCTGACGATCTGCCGCAAGGTGCGCGACCGTTATGACGGGCCCATCCTGATGCTGACCGCGCGCACCGACGATGCCGACCAGATCCAGGGGCTTGACCTCGGTGCCGACGATTACGTGTGCAAACCGGTGCGTCCGCGATTGTTGCTGGCACGCATTCAGGCATTGCTGCGACGCAGTGACACACCCGAGCCGAGCGCGGAGAAAAGCCGTCGCCTGCAATTCGGTCCGCTGGTGGTCGACAACGCCTTGCGCGAGGCCTGGCTGAGCGACAACGGCATCGAGCTGACCAGCGCCGAATTCGATCTGCTGTGGCTGCTGGTGTCCAACGCCGGGCGCATCCTGTCGCGGGAGGAAATCTTCACTGCGCTGCGTGGCATCGGTTACGACGGCCAGGACCGTTCGATCGATGTGCGTATCTCGCGCATCCGCCCGAAAATCGGTGATGACCCCGATCACCCGCGTCTGATCAAGACCATCCGCAGCAAAGGCTACCTGTTTGTCCCTGAAGCCTGCGTAGACCTGACGCTGTGAACTCGATCTTTCTGCGCATTTACGGCGGCATGTGCGCAGCGCTGATTCTGGTGGCGGTGCTCGGTGTGCTGGCGCTGCACCTGCTCAATCAGGTGCGCAGCGAACAATATCGCGAGCGTCTGGCCCATGGCACGTTCTCGCTGATGGCTGACAACCTGCAACCGATGAACGAAACCGAGCGCCATCGTGCGCTGCTGGTGTGGGAACGACTGCTGGGGATTCCGCTGGCGCTGAAGACATTTGCCGAAACCGATCTCGATCTGTCCCAGCGCGCCCGGGTGCAGCGCGGCCAGGCGCTGGTCGAACAGACCGGGCCGCATGCAGCGAAAGTCTATCGACTGGTCAGCAACAAGGAGCAAATCGTCCTCACCGGCGAAGTGCAGCAGATCAGCGAGCAACTGGCCCGGGCGACGATTTACCTGCTGGCTGATGAACTGGTGCGCGTGCCCGTGGCCGAGCAACCGAAACGGCTGGCGCAGATAAAGAAAGACAAGGGTTTTGGTTTTGACCTGCGGCTGGTCACGATCAATGACGCCGACATGGATGAAGACCAGAGCCGGCGCGTGTCCGAGGGCGATACGGTGATGGCGCTGGGCAAGGGCGGCGATTCGATCCGGGTCTTTGCCGGCATGGTCGGCACGCCGTGGGTGCTGGAAATCGGCCCGTTGTATCAGATGAATCCGTACCCGCCGGAATGGCTGGTGCTGATCGCCGCGCTCGGCCTGAGTTTGATCGGCCTCATTGTTTATCTATTGGTGCGTCAGTTGGAGCGGCGTTTGCGCGGTCTCGAAGCAGCGGCCACGCGCATCGCCAAGGGCAGCCTGGAAACCCGCGTGCCGGCGCGCGGTGCCGACTCGGTCGGGCGCCTGGCTTCGGCGTTCAATGGCATGGCCGAGCACTTGCAGCAGTTGCTGGCGATCCAGCGCGAACTGGTGCGCGCGGTGTCCCACGAATTGCGCACGCCGGTGGCGCGCCTGCGTTTCGGCCTGGAGATGATCGGCTCGGCGACCACCCCGCAAGCACTGGAAAAGTACCGTGAAGGCATGGATCACGACATTGAGGACCTCGATAAGCTGGTCGATGAAATGCTCACCTACGCGCGGCTGGAGCAGGGTTCACCGGCGCTGACGTTTCAGCGCATTGACCTGGACGCACTGGTCAATCAGGTGATCGAAGAACTGGCGCCGTTGCGCGCCGAGGTCACGGTGCAGCGTGGGTTGTGCCTGTCGGCTGCCGACAACGATGATGCCTGGGTTGAGGCTGAGCCTCGGTATCTGCACCGCGCCCTGCAGAATCTGGTGGGTAACGCGATGCGCCACGCGCACTCGAAAGTCACGGTGAGTTATCAGGTCGGGCAATTGCGTTGTCGGGTCGATATCGAAGATGACGGGCCGGGTGTGCCGGAGGTGGCGTGGGAACGGATTTTCACGCCGTTTCTACGTCTGGATGACAGTCGCACGCGGGCGTCGGGCGGGCATGGCTTGGGGTTATCGATTGTGCGGCGGATCATCCATTGGCATGACGGCCGGGCGATCATTGGCAAAAGCAAAAGCCTGGGTGGGGCTTGCTTCAGTTTGAGTTGGCCGAGAAATCAGGAGCGCCGCTGAGTCTTGAGCTGGCCGGCTGGCCCCATCGCTGGCAAGCCAGCTCCCACAGGTGTGGGGTGGGACCATAAACTCAGCCACAGGTGTGAGGTGGGCCAATAAGTTCAGCCACAGGTATGAGGTGGATCCATAAATTCAGTCAAAGGTGTGAGGTTTGAGGTGAGTCCACAATATCTGTGTCTATCACCAACACTGTGGGAGCTGGCTTGCCAGCGATGAGGCCCCATCAGCCAACAATAATCTCAGGCCTTGATGCTGACCAGACTCAACAACTGACCATCCTGCACCCCGAACTGGGCATCCAGCTCCGTGCCGTTTCGCCACTCAGCCGACAGATCGGTCAACAAGCGCAACCGGACGGAGCCCGCCTCGGTCCACTCCAGCACCTCGGCGTGCTCAAAGTAAAAGCGCTTCTGCACGATCGGGTAGAGCGCCTTGAACAAACTCTCTTTCACCGAAAACGTCAGTGTCACCCACAGGGCCGTTTGATCCGGCGATGCCGCAGCCATGCGCTGCATTTCCGGCGCGGTCAGAATTTCTCCGGCCAGGCGCTCGGCGCGTTCGCGGTTGAGCAGGTTTTCCAGGTCCATGCCCAAACCGCGCCAATGCTGCTTGTTGGCGACAATCGCCGCCGCGCGGCCGGTGCTGTGGGTGATCGAGCCGCAGATGTGCGCTGGCCAGACCGGCGCGCGATCTTCGCCAATTGGCGGAACCACGCCGCTACCCTGAAGTTGCTGCAACGCCGCGCGGGCACAGATGCGCCCCGCGAGAAACTCCGCCTGCCGCTTGGCCACCGAACGCTGAATACTCGGCGGCGGCTCGATGGCGCTACGCTGGAAGTCATTGCCAAGCAGTTGTGACGGATCGAAATGGGTGCTGAGCAGCACCGTGTCGGGCAATACCGTCGGCAACGGCCAGTGAGCATCGAGCGGGGTGCAACAGGCGGGGAGGGCTGGAGTTGGATTCATGACGGGCATTTTGCCGGTTAGTCGGGACAAGGTCGAGATCAGTGGTGCGGCTTTCGCGAGCAGGCTCGCTTCCACAGAGAATTTGTGATCAACGCAGATTCAAAGTGGGAGCGAGCCTGCTCGCGAAGGCCGCGCCGCGGTCTTTCAGGTCAGCCAAATAGTTTTTCGAAAAACGCTTTCATGTCCGCCCAGGATTTTTCATCGGCGGCCTTGTTGTAGCCGATATCCGGGCCACCGTGTTCGCCATGACTCAGGCGATCAGCATCCGGATTGCTGAAACCATGCTTGGCACCGTCCAGGCTGACAAACTTATAGTCAGCGCCAGCCTTGTCCATTTCCGCCTTGAACGCGGTAACGGCGTCAGGTGTGACCATGCTGTCGAGCGCGCCATGCTCCACCAGAATCTTCGCTTTCACACTGCCAGGCGTGGCCGGGGTTTTGGTTGCCAGTGCGCCGTGGAAACTCACCACACCCGCCAACGGCACACCCTGACGCGCCGCGTTCAACACCACCGCACCGCCGAAGCAGTAACCGATGGCCGCCAGTTTGTTCACGTCGGTCTGCGGCTGTTTCTTCAGTACATCCAGCCCGGCTTCGAAACGCTTGCTGGCCGCCGCGGCGTCCGCGGTCGCTGCCTGCATGAACGCCATCGCATCTTTCGGGTGCTCGGTGTTCTTGCCTTCGCCGTACATATCGATCGCCAGCGCGCTGTAACCGAGTTCGGCCAGATCCCGCGCGCGGCGCTTGGCGTAATCGTTCAGGCCCCACCACTCATGCACCACGACGATCCCCGGGCGTTTGCCTTTGATGGCGTCGTCGTAGGCGTAGTAACCGATCAGCTTCGTGCCGTCGGCGCTCTGGTAGGGGATTTCCTCAGTCTTGATCGCAGCCTGGGTGAGGCTGCTGACAGCGAGCAACGTGAGGGCGAGGAACAGGCGCATGGTGGTCTCCTTATTGATAAGTGGTCAAAACAGCCTAGTCGATTTGGTTCAGGTCAGGTTCAGAGAGCGTTCAGGGTCGGTACAGGGGAGGGTCAGTAACCTTGCGCCATACCCAAACAGCACTGTGAAAGAGGAAATACCATGACTCGTTTAAACAAACTGCTGCTGGCATTGACCGTAATGAGCGCCAGCATCGCGGCCCATGCCGACACCCCTTCCAACTTCGCTGGCCTGACTTTCGGCCAGACGAGCGACAAGATCAAAAAGTCCCACGCACTGAACGATAACCTTGATCACCCGAACGCCACTGGCGCGATCGACGGCAACAACACCTACGGCGTACGCCTCGGTCAGCAAAACTCGCAAGGTCGCTACTACGCCACCTACGACAACGTGTCCGGTTCGCACGATGGCATTAAACTGCGTCAGGAAAACCTGCTGGGCAGCTACGATCTGTTCTACCCGGTGGGCAGCAGCACCAAACTGTTCGGCGGCGCGACGGCGGGTCTGACCAAGCTGACTCAGGAATCCCCAGGCTTTAGCCGTGACAGCGACATCGGCTATGCAGTCGGCGGCCAGTTCGGTGTGATGCAGCAAGTTTCGCAAAACACGTCGGTGGAACTCGGTTACCGTTACCTGCGCAGCAATGCCAGCACCGAGATGAGCGAACGCGGTGGCAGCAAGCAAGGCTCGCTGGACCTGACCAGCAGCGCGCAGACGTACTTGTCGGCCAACTACTTTTTCTAAAGTGTGATTCGCCGTAGAACACTGTGGGAGCGAGCTGGCTCGCGAAAGCGATGGTTCATTCAACATCTTCGTTGACTGACTATCCGCCTTCGCGAGCAAGCTCGCTCCCACCGGTGTGTTTTTGGAGATTTCTGATTTGCCCGGGAGAGCGTCATGAAGCTATTGGTCGTCGAAGATGAAGCGCTGTTGCGCCATCACCTGCAAACCCGCCTGACGGAGAGCGGTCACGTGGTTGAGTCCGTGGCCAATGCTGAAGAGGCGCTGTACCAGACCGGCCAGTTCAACTTTGACCTGGCGGTGATCGATCTCGGTCTGCCGGGCATGGGCGGTCTCGACCTGATTCGTCAGTTGCGCTCAGGCGGCAAGACCTTTCCGATCCTGATCCTCACCGCGCGCGGTAACTGGCAGGACAAGGTCGAAGGCCTCGCCGCTGGTGCCGATGATTACGTGGTCAAACCGTTCCAGTTCGAAGAGCTCGACGCGCGCCTGAATGCCTTGCTGCGCCGTTCCAGCGGCTTCACCCAGTCGACCATCGTTGCCGGCCCGCTGTTGCTTGATCTCAATCGCAAACAGGCGAGCCTCGATGAGCAACCGCTGGCGCTGACCGCTTACGAATACCGCATCCTTGAATACCTCATGCGCCATCACCAGCAAGTGGTGCCCAAGGATCGCTTGATGGAGCAGCTCTATCCGGACGACGACGAGCGCGATCCAAATGTGATCGAAGTGCTGGTCGGCCGCTTGCGCCGCAAACTCGAAGGCCCGGCCGGGTTCAAGCCGATCGATACCGTGCGGGGCCTCGGTTACCTGTTCAATGAGCGCTGCACTTGATTCGTTCCCTTCGCGTTCGACTGATGCTCGCCGCCACCACGTTGGCGGTGTTGTTCATGCTTGCCCTGCTGCCGGCGATGCAAGGCGCATTCAGCCTTGCCTTGCAGGATTCGATCGAGCAACGCCTGGCTTCGGACGTCACCACGCTGATCTCTGCCGCGCGCGTTGAAAACGGGCGACTGATGATGCCGTCGCAGTTGCCCGATGAGCGTTTCAACCTCACCGACTTCCGTTTGCTCGGTTACATCTACGACCGTGAAGGGCACCTGGTCTGGCGTTCCAGAGCGACTCAGGAAGAACAGATCAACTACAAGCCGCGTTACGACGGACTCGGCAATGAGTTCGCGCGGATACGCGAAGCCAATGGCCAGGAGTTCTTCGTTTACGACGTCGAAGTCAAACTGCTCGGCGGCAAAAGTGCGGCGTTCAGCATCGTCGCCCTGCAACCGGTGCGCGAGTACGAAACCACCCTCGAAGGCCTGCGCGAAAATCTCTATCTGGGCTTCGGCGCAGCCTTGCTGGTGTTGCTGGCTCTGTTGTGGATTGGCCTGACCTGGGGCCTGAAAGCCTTGCGCCAACTCAGTCAGGAACTCGACGAAATCGAAACCGGTACTCGCGAAAGCCTTACCGAACAACACCCGCGCGAACTGCTGCGCCTGACAGGCTCGCTGAACCGTTTGCTGCTGAGCGAGCGTCAGCAGCGCAGCCGTTATCGCGATTCTCTGGATGATTTGGCGCACAGCCTGAAAACGCCGTTGGCGGTGTTGCAAGGCGTCAGTGAGGACATGGCTCAGCGGCCTAAAGACGTCGATCAGGCCTGGGTTCTGCAGAGTCAGATTGAGCGCATGAGTCAGCAGATCAGTTATCAGCTGCAGCGGGCGAGTTTGCGTAAAAGTGGGCTGGTGCGGCATCAGGTGCGGTTGCGTCCGGTGCTGCAAAGTCTGTGCGATACGTTGGACAAGGTGTATCGCGATAAGCGTGTGCGGGTGGTGTTTGATCTGCCCGAGCATTGTTATGTGCCGATCGAGCAGGGCGCCTTGCTGGAGATGATGGGGAATTTGCTGGAGAACGCTTATCGGCTTTGTCTGGGTGAGGTGCGCATCAGTGTGCGTGAGAGCCTGACCGGGGTTGAGTTGTGTGTTGAGGATGATGGGCCGGGTGTGCCGCCGGATCAGCGGGCGCGGATTCTGGAGCGTGGTGAGCGCCTGGATCGTCAGCATCCGGGGCAGGGGATCGGGTTGGCGGTGGTGAAGGATATTATTGAGAGCTATAACGCGAAGTTGATGTTGGGGGATTCGCCGATGGGGGGGGCGGCGTTCAGGATTCACTTTCCTGCGGTTTGAGTTTTGACCGGGGTTTTGGTTTTGGTTTTGGTTTTTGGGTTGGGGTTGGGGTGGGGGTGTATATCCGTTGCTGCGGTTATGGCGGCTTAGGGTTTCGCCCTTACGGCGAGTCACCTTTTCCAGACGCCGAAAAGGTAACCCAAAAGGCTTTGCCCTGACGTTCGGCCCACTCGCTGGGGCTCGGGGTTCCTTCGCTCCGGGATCCATCCGGGGCATCGATTCCGGTTTGCTTCGCTGCACCTCCTTTCGATGTCTTCCCCGGATGAACCCCTACACTCAGCCTGCCGACGGGCCTTTTAGATCAAGATCAACAGCTGCACTCGAGCTAACGCTCATTGTGTTGAGTGGGGTGGCTGCGCCACGTGCTTGGGGCGCCAATATAACTGTGGGAGCTGGCTTGCCAGCGATGGGGGGCTGACAGTCGGCAGTTTTTTGCGTGTACTCGGTTCAACTGTAGGAGCTGCCGGAGGCTGCGATCTTTTGATTCTGATCTTTGCGGTGTTTTTCTGGATGCGTGCGCGGTTCGATATACCGCGGGTGCGTACTTCCCCCTAACTCCTCCGTCAGTCCCTCAAAACTGCATCAATCAATGCTGGAGTCCGGCGCTTGGCGGGAGGCGGCTTCCAGGTCCAGCAGTCCTTGTCCGTAGGCTTCGCTGTTGGCGTAGATGCCCGTCCGGTTGGCGGTGGCCAGCAGGTGTGCGCGGACTTGTTGTGGCGTGAGTTCGGGATAGCGACTTTGCAGCGCCGCCATGGCGCCACTGACCAGTGCTGCCGCGGGAGATGTGCCGGCAGTCTGCACGTATTGACCATCCTTGTTGGTGGTCAACAGACCTTGGTCAGCACCTGAGTCGCCACCCGGTACGGCGATGCACCAGGCGGCTGCCACGCCGCAGTAGTTGGATTTGGCATTGATGGCGCTGCCATCGTTTTTCAGTGCAACCACTGCGATCCAGCCTTTTTCAAGTTCTGGCAGGGCGAGCGGCAATCCAGGTTCTGCCAGGGGTTCTCGCTTCAACTCGTTGCCGGTCGGGAAGACAAATACCGCGCCGTCCTGAACCAGTTTTCGGGCGGTTGCCAGCGACTCCGGCATGACCTGCTTGTAGCGTGCTTCGTTGATCTCGGTCGCCGGGATGGCATTGGCCCACGAGTTGTTGAGGATCAGCGCGCCTTTGTCGAAACCGGCCTGCCAGGATTGGGCAATTTCGCTGTCGAAGAAAAACGGCTCATTGTCGTCACCGAAGCGGAACGGGATCAGCTGTGCGTTGAACGCGACGCCGTGCATACCCTGGTCGTCCTTGTTGGCGGCGAGAATGCCCGCCATCTGGGTGCCGTGACCGATTCGGTCAAAGGTGCCGACTCGGTTTTCGACATGATCAAACCCCGGATCACGCAGCCGTCCCTGAAATTCCGGCACGTCGCTGTTCAATCCCGAGTCGATCAGTGCGACGGCCACGCCCTGACCGGTGCCGCCACGGGCATACAGAGATGAAGCATGAATGATCGCCAAGCCTTTCTGGGCTTGATATTCCTGCGTCTCGAACGGCGTCGGATCGATAGCGGGCGGTACGGGGGCTGTCAGGCATCCGGCTAACAGCAGCGGCAGCGCAAGCGCGGGGATGATCGAAATATTGAGTATTTGAAGCATGATCGTTCCTTGATAAGGCTCCGTGCAAGGCAGGCTCTCTGGCCTGTGCAATTGTCGCGGAGAATTTTTTTGAAGCGGGAACCTTACCGGTGAGAAGCGGTGAAACGTCATGGAGGCAAAGTGCCCCGTCTGTTTCAAAGGATGGCGAATGGAAAGGTTTGAAGTATCAAAGTTTCAGGCGAGGGAGCGCAGCCCCCCGGATTTACTCGCCCGACCTGCCTTTTATTGCCTGAATCACTTTCAACGAAGGGGTTAAATCGACATTTTCAGACATGCTTTCAGGCAACGCCGACGGTTCGGTAAACCCAACTGTTCAGCGATCTGTAGCAATGCGGGGCATTTATCTTTTTATATGAATAAAAAGTAATGTCATTCGGAGGTTCCTCGGCTATATCGAAGTTCGAGATATAGCAAGTTTTTTATTCGCTATTGTTATTAAAACCTGTCAGTTCTTACAGGTGTCAGTGGGGCGGTTCGACGTTATTGTGCCGCACCGGAACCTCGTTTGAAGGGCCGGACTTCCACTGTGGTGAAAACATGAGGGACTTAAAGTGAACGACAAAACAGATAATTTCGATGATTTTACGGATTTTAAGAACTTCGATTTTAACGGGTGGGAGGGGAGTAATAGCCGGGTTCATATCGTTAACATCAAGGGCTCTTTCTTTTTGGAAGCGCTGCCGTTACTCGGTAGTCATGGCTTCACCAGAGTGGGTAAAAGCTTCGAAGATCTGCCAGAGGGGAAGGCCTACCAGGTTACCTTTACTTATGAATCTCCCCATCCTGGCTTTGTGAAACTTCAATATGATACCGGCCGGGTGGAAATGCCCCTTCTTGCGACGGAGGGCACCCTGAAAGAACATCACATATTTATAAATTCGGGAGGCCTTCAGCAAACATTGGAGCTGTATGTGCACACCGATAGCAGAATCGGAGAGTCCAATGTCAAGTTGGGTGAAATCAGAGTACGCCAGATTACTCAGGCATATATTGATAGCCTGGGAGGCTGATGCCACGCAATACAATGTGCATTCATCAAACCATTGAGCGATGAATGCACACCCACTGCTGGCACGGCTAGGAGGTCGCCATAAATCCCGTGCAAGTCGACCATGCTCCATGGGCAACAAGCTTCGCAATTGAGGGCGGGCAAGATCCGTGGCAACGAAAAATCTTCGGTTTCTCGCCTCACGTAATCAATGATTGAGATGTTTGGTCAGGCGAGCGTCTCACAACTCCTGCGCCCGATACGCCCCCGGCGTCAGCCCCGTCCACTTCTTGAATGCCCGATGAAACGCCGACGGTTCGGAAAAACCCAACTGTTCAGCGATCTGTTGCAACGACAGATCTGCGCGGCCCAAATGGTAGATGGCGATATCCCGCCGCAGCTGGTCCTTCAACGCTTGAAAACTGGTGCCTTCCTCGCGCAAATGCCGGCGCAGGGTTTGCGGGCTGATGTGCAGGTGCGCGGCCACGGCGTCGAGATCCGGCCAGCGTGTGCTATCGCGGCTGAGCAAGCGGCGCAGGCGGCTGCTCAGGCTGTCGCCGTCGTCGGGGCGTGACAGCAAATCAGCGGGGGAGCGTTCGAGGAAGTGTTTGAGGGTGCGTTCATCCTGCAGCAACGGCATGGGCAGGTAGCGGCTATGGAACAGCAGGCTGCTTCGATCTGCTGAAAACACCAAGGGGCAGGGGAACAGCAGGTCGTATTCGGCGCCGTGTGCAGGTTTCGCATAGCTGAATGTCGCCTGTTCCAAGCGGATTCGCTGGCCGATCAGCCAACTGCCCAGACGATGCCAGATCACCAGCAGGCTTTCGCTGAGGAAGTGATCCGGGTCCCACAGTTGCGAATCGTCGAGGCTCAGGCGCACCCATTCGTCCTCACGGCTCAGGGTCAGGCGCGGTGCCTCGGGGAACAGGCTGTAAAACAGCAGGCCGCGTTGCAGGGCTTTCTCCAGGTTGCGGCAGTGAATCGAGGCGTGGCACATCATGGCGAAGCTGCCGGGTTTGCTCGCGGCCTTGCCGAAGCCCAGGTATTCGTCGTCCAGTGCCAGCCACAGGCTCTGGATCAGGCGGGTGAACTGCTCCGGGGCGATGCGCGCGCGGGGCTCGTCAAGCAGTTCGGGGCTGATCCCCAGTTGCAATAGCAGGCCAGAGTAATCGAACCCCAGGCGGCGTGCGCCCCCCAGGGCGGCACGGGCGAAATGACTGGCAACGGTGCGTTCGCGCATAAGCGGCAGATCCTTCCTCAGGCGTCGGATGGTAGCCGGGGGGTGGCAGGGGAACAAGGCGGATTTCCGCCAAATTGTAGGACGAGAACCGGCGAGTTGGCGGATATCCGCCACCCTTAAGTAACCGTGTAGTGACGAAAAAAACCTGTAAACCCTGATATCAAAAGGCTTGTAGCCATCTGCACCAAAGTGGCACGACGTTTGCGATACAAGTGACAGAAGCGTGCGTTCTGCTTGCCGCAAAGCGCCGTTCCAACAACAAATCCCTCCAGTGCAGGAGGGTTCGCAATTCAGGTTTCGCTGACGACAGATGGATGTTGCCACGCGGGACGCTTGAGGAAACTTGCAATGACGACTCGTCAGCCAATTTACAAATCCCTGTATTTCCAGGTGATCGTTGCCATCGCTATCGGCATTCTGCTTGGTCACTTCTATCCGCAAACCGGTGTGGCCCTCAAACCGCTGGGTGACGGGTTCATTAAACTGATCAAAATGGTCATTGCCCCCATCATCTTCTGCACCGTTGTCAGCGGCATCGCTGGCATGCAGAACATGAAATCGGTGGGCAAGACCGGCGGCTATGCGCTGCTGTATTTTGAAGTCGTATCCACCATTGCCTTGTTGATCGGCCTGATCGTCGTCAACGTCGTGCAGCCGGGCGCCGGCATGCACATCGACGTGACCACTCTGGATGCCTCGAAAATCGCCACCTACGTGACGGCCAGTAAAGACCAGAGCATCGTCGGCTTCCTGCTCAACGTGATCCCCAACACCATCGTCGGCGCGTTCGCCACAGGCGATATCCTGCAAGTGCTGATGTTCTCGGTGATCTTCGGCTACGCCCTGCATCGTCTGGGTTCGTATGGTCGTCCGCTGCTGGACATGATTGATCGCTTCGCCCACGTGATGTTCAACATCATCAACATGATCATGAAACTGGCGCCGCTCGGTGCGTTCGGTGCCATGGCTTTCACCATCGGTGCTTACGGTGTCGGCTCGCTGGTGCAACTGGGCCAGTTGATGATCTGCTTCTATATCACCTGCGTGCTGTTTGTGTTGGTGGTGTTGGGCGGGATCTGCCGCGCGCACGGTTTCAGTGTGCTGAAACTGATTCGCTACATCCGCGAAGAGCTGCTGATCGTACTGGGCACTTCGTCCTCTGAATCGGCACTGCCACGCATGCTGATCAAGATGGAGCGTCTGGGTGCGAAGAAGTCGGTAGTCGGTCTGGTGATCCCGACCGGTTACTCGTTCAATCTCGACGGTACTTCGATCTACCTGACCATGGCTGCGGTGTTCATTGCTCAGGCGACTGACACCCACATGGACATCACCCACCAGATCACTCTGCTGCTGGTGCTGCTGTTGTCCTCCAAAGGGGCGGCGGGTGTGACCGGTTCGGGCTTCATCGTGCTGGCGGCGACGCTGTCGGCGGTAGGTCACCTGCCGGTGGCCGGTCTGGCGCTGATCCTGGGTATCGACCGCTTCATGTCTGAAGCTCGCGCACTGACCAACCTTGTTGGTAACGCGGTTGCGACCATCGTTGTCGCCAAGTGGGTGAAAGAGCTGGACACCGACGTGCTGCAATCCGAGCTGGCCTCGGGCGGTCGCGGTATCTCCGACCAGCGTGAAGAAGACGACCTGGGTGTGGCTGAAGGCCCAGCCCCGGTCAATCTGAAGTAAGCATCGCGTGTAGGAAAAACCCGCTTCGGCGGGTTTTTTCATGCCCGCGATTTGAGCGTAACGGTCACGGCTGGTGACACTTACGGTGATTGCTGTACCGGCCATGGCTGCCTAGGCTGAAGGCATCGTCCAAGGAGTTCGCTCATGTCCGCACCGCTGGCCTCATTGAAAATTCTCGATTTCTCGACGCTGCTGCCGGGGCCGTTTGCTTCGCTGTTGCTGGCGGACATGGGCGCCGAGGTGTTGCGCATCGAATCGCCGACGCGCATGGATCTGCTACGAGTCTTGCCGCCGCATGATCAGGGGCTGTCGGCCAGTCACGCTTATCTGAACCGCAACAAGCGCAGTCTCGCGCTCGACCTGAAACAGCCCGAAGCGCTGGAGCTGGTCAAGCAGTTGCTGGCCGATTACGACATCGTCCTCGAGCAGTTTCGCCCCGGTGTGATGGAGCGTCTGGGCCTGGGTTACGAGGCCCTGAAGACGATCAATCCGAAGCTTATTTACGTGTCGATCACCGGTTACGGCCAGACCGGCCCGTACAAGGATCGCGCCGGGCATGACATCAACTACCTGGCGCTGGCCGGGCTTGCCAGTTACACCGGCCGCGCCGACAGCGGGCCGTTGCCGTTGGGCATGCAGGTTGCGGATATTGCGGGTGGTTCGCTGCACGGGGTGATTGGTCTGCTTGCGGCGGTGATCGCCCGCCAGCAAACCGGGCAGGGCACGCATCTGGACGTGAGCATGACCGATTGTGCATTCAGCCTGAATGCCATGGCCGGTGCCGGTTTTCTCGCCTGTGGTGCAGAGCCGGGTTGGGAAGACCAGATGCTCAATGGCGGCAGTTTTTATGATTATTACCGTTCACGGGATGGTCGCTGGATGTCGGTGGGCAGTCTGGAGCCGGCATTCATGCAGCCATTGTGCGCGGCACTGGGGCGGCCGGAATTGGCGGCGCAGGGCTTGTCGCCCAAGCCCGAGCATCAGCGAGCGCTCAAGGAAGCCTTGAAGGTCGAGTTTGAAAAGCATGACTTTGCCGAGCTGTGCGAGTTGTTTGCCGGGATCGATGCGTGTGTCGAGCCGGTGTTGAATCTCGGCGAAGCAACCCAACATCCGCAATTACAGGCGCGGGAGTTGGTGGCGCAAGTGCCGCGCGGGGATGGTTCGACTCAAGCGCAAATGGCATGCCCGCTGAAGTTTTCCCAAGGGTTGCCGGCGCCACGGCATGTCGGGGCGGTGTTGGGGCAGCATACGGATGAGGTATTGGGAGAGTTGGGGTTGAGCCCTTCGAAAATTGAAGAGCTGCGCCGGGCCAAAGTCATTCTTTAGTGCCTGTTCTGGCTTCATCGCTGGCAAGCCAGCTGCCACAGGTTTCGGAGTCGTACACAGAATCTGTAGACACCTTGAACACTGTGGGAGCTGGCTTGCCAGCGATAGGGCCAGTCGCTGTACCACTAATCCGACTATTCCACCCGCATCTCACCACTGAACACCAGCGTGTTCCGGCAGCGGCGGCACAGATACCGCCGTCCTTGTCGCACCAGACTATGGCGCTGCGCCGAAAACGGAAAATCACTTTGCGCACACGGGCATTTGTAGATGTAGCGGGTCACGCTGCGGCGCTTGATTGCATAAGTGTGGCAGCGATCCGGCGGCAGTTCGTAAACGCCGCGCATGATCAGTTGCCACTCTTCGCCGTGAGGCTGGATGCGGTCGCCGAACAGCTGATGGGCGATCAGGTGCGCCACTTCGTGGGCCACGGTTTGCTTGAGGAAGTGTTCGGCGTTTTCCCGGTAGAGCTGAGGGTTGAAGCGCAGCAGGTTCTCGTGCAGATGCGCGACCCCGGCTTTTTGTCCGCGCAGCTTGAGACTCACCACGGGGCGTTGGAAATGACGTTTGAAAAAGGATTCAGCGAGTTGGTAACAGTCTTCGACGCGAGTATTGAGTTGCTCGGGCATGCTTGATGGATCTCCAGAGGCGTCAAGTATGCCGCAACCCTCAAGCGTTGCGAATCGCCGAACCGCCGAATGGTCATCCCTTACACGAGAAGGCCGCCTTGCGGCGGCCTGTATTGGCAGATCTTGTTTTTCTCGGGGAGTCATTGCGTCAATTGGTATAAACGGGGCCCACGCCCAGTCCCCAGACAATCACAGTGAACGCCATGATGGCTACCAGCACCACCAGACCGACCGCCAGTACCGAGCTGGAAAACAGAAAACCTTCGTCCGACGGAATATTCATGAACGTCGGTAGCCCCACGTACAACAGATACACGGTGTAGCAGATGGCTGCCGTGCCAACGATCATGCCTAGCCACATATGCGGATACAGCGCCGCCAGCCCGCCGACAAACAGCGGCGTCGCGGTGTAGGTGGCAAACGCCACGCAACGCGCCAGGCTGGGGTTGGCGTCATAAGTGCGGGCCATCCAGTGCACGAAGGCACCCATGACCGCGACCCCGCCGAGCATCGCCAGGTATGACATGACCGTCATCCACGCCGCACTTTCGACGGTGAGCATGACCGGCGAGCGATTACCAATGACCCAGCCAACCTGGGTGGTGCCGATAAACGCCGAGATGGCGGGGATCGCCGCCAGAATCAGCGTGTGCGTCAGGTACATGTGGCTGATGCTTTCCTCTTGGTCGCCACGGATTTCCTTCCATTCCTGATCGGGGTGGGTAAAAAGCCCCACTACGTGATGGATCATGCCATTCACTCCTCTTGTTATTGCCATCGCCCCCCAACGGAGCGCCTACGGGCCAAGGTGGCCGAGCAAATTCAGGTCTTCAGATGTGTGCGACCTTACGTCGCAGTATAGAAAGGTCTTAACCGCACAGGCACTGGGGGCTTAGAGCAAATTGCGCTGTAAACACGGGGCTTAATCGCGCTGGGGTCTTGGCGCGGCCCGACGGCCCTTCGCCCTCACGATTTTTTTGCGTAAAATGCCGGCCTTTCGTCACACCTCACGGATTTCGCGTCATGGGCACTCTTACGGTCAACCAGAACAAGCTGCAAAAGCGCCTGCGCCGTCTGGCGGGCGAAGCTGTCGCCGATTTCAACATGATTGAAGACGGCGACAAGGTCATGGTCTGCCTGTCCGGGGGCAAGGACAGCTACACCATGCTCGACGTGCTGATGCATTTTCAGAAGGTTGCGCCGATCAGGTTCGAGATCGTCGCCGTGAATATGGACCAGAAGCAGCCGGGCTTCCCCGAGCACGTGCTGCCGGCCTACCTCAAAGAGCTGGGCGTCGAGTATCACATCGTCGAAAAAGACACGTATTCGGTGGTCAAAGAGCTGATCCCGGAAGGCAAGACCACCTGCTCGCTGTGCTCGCGTCTGCGTCGCGGCACGCTGTACACCTTCGCTGATGAAATCGGCGCGACCAAAATGGCCCTCGGTCACCACCGTGACGACATCGTCGAAACGTTCTTCCTCAACATGTTCTTCAACGGCAGCCTCAAGGCAATGCCGCCCAAGCTGCGCGCCGACGACGGCCGTAATGTGGTGATCCGCCCGCTGGCCTACTGCAGCGAGAAAGACATCCAGGCCTACTCGGACCTCAAGCAATTCCCGATCATCCCGTGCAACCTCTGCGGCTCGCAGGAAAATCTGCAGCGCCAAGTGGTCAAGGACATGCTTCAGGAATGGGATCGCAAGACTCCGGGCCGAACTGAAAGCATCTTCCGCAGTCTGCAGAATGTGATTCCGTCACAACTGGCCGACCGCAACCTGTTCGACTTCACCAGTCTCAAGATCGACGAGACGGCGGCTTCGCGCTTCGTGAATGTTGTAAACCTGTAACCCCATTCACTGGTGGGAGCGAGCTGGCTCGCGAAGGCGTCGTGTCAGTCGACATATGTGCTGAATGACACACCGCTTTCGCGAGCCAGCTCGCTCCCACAGGGATGTGTGTTCATAGGTGAAATTTTATTTTCAATTCCCGGGAGAGGGCATGCGCGATTACAAGTGGCTGCACGAATTCTGTCTGAACCGTTTCGGTTCGGCGGCTGAACTGGAAGCCCATCTGCCCGTCCCCAAGACTGCGGCACAACTACGCAAGATCAGCGACGACCGCTACCTCTCGACCATGGCCCTGCGCGTGTTTCGCGCCGGCCTCAAGCACAGTCTGGTGGACGCCAAGTGGCCGGCTTTCGAAGAAGTGTTCTTCAAATTCGACCCGGAAAAAGTCGTGCTGATGAGCGCCGAACACCTTGAACGGTTGATGCAGGACGCGCGGATTATCCGTCACCTGGGCAAGCTCAAAAGCGTGCCGCGCAACGCGCAGTTCATTCTCGATGAGGAAAAAGAACGCGGCAGCTTTGGCGCGCTGATTGCCGACTGGCCGGTGACCGACATTGTCGGTCTGTGGACGTACCTGAAGAAGCGTGGGCATCAACTGGGGGGGTTGTCGGCGCCCCGGTTTTTGCGCATGGTCGGCAAGGACACGTTTGTGCCGAGCTATGACGTGGTGGCAGCGCTGAATGCGCAGAAGATCGTCGACAGAGTGCCGACCAGTCTGCGTGATCTGGCGATTGTGCAGGACGCGTTCAATCAGTGGCATGAACAGAGTGGCGGGCGGGCGATGAGCCAGATTTCGATGATGCTCGCGTACACCGTCAATCATTAAGACCGCGTCGCCCCATTCGCTGGCAAGCCAGCTCCCACAGGTTTTGCGTCGATCACGCATTAGTGTCCCGACACAGATCCTGTGGGAGCTGGCTTGCCAGCGATGGCGTCAGCTCAGGCGACTGAGATTTCCCCTTCGCCAGCCAATTTGCGATTCAACTGATACCGCCAGCGCACATACAACAGCGCCGAGCAGAACACCGCCAGGCTTGCCGCCATTTCCAGCACGCCAAACCACTGCCGGTTCGGGTCATACGCGGCCAGTGCGCCTTTGATGAAATACAGATTCACCACAAAGCACATCCACGAATGCCCGCGGGCGCTGCCCATGATCATCGCCGGGGCGAGAATCAGCCACGGGACCAGTTCGACCAGCAGAATCACCCACGGCCGCGCACCATGCAGGTCGGCGAACAGCAGGTAATAAGCAGCCAGCAACCCGCCGAGGGCGAAAAAGCTCAGCAAACTGATGATCCGCATCGCCTTCACGCGCGGCGCCAGCCACTCGACAGACGGCAGGACTTTCGGCTTCCTGGCCACCTCAGCCCTCCAGTTTCTGCGCGGTCTTGGCCAAGCGCAGACCGAGGGCGCGACACAGCGCCACTTCGTGCTGATCAAGACCTTTTTTGCCATCTGCGCCGGCGTGGTGGCTGGCACCATAAGGCGTGCCGCCGCCTTGGGTTTCCAGCAGCGCCGACTCGCTGTAGGGCAGGCCGGTGATCAGCATGCCGTGGTGCAGCAGCGGCAGCATCATCGACAACAGGGTGGTTTCCTGACCGCCATGCAGGCTGGCGGTGGAGGTGAATACGCCGGCCGGTTTGCCGACCAGCGCGCCGGTCAGCCAAAGGTTGCTGGTGCCATCGAGGAAGTACTTGAGCGGCGCGGCCATGTTGCCGAAACGCGTCGGGCTGCCCAGGGCCAGACCGGCGCAGTTTTTCAGGTCGTCGAGGGTGGCATAGAGCGCGCCTTCGTCGGGGATGTCTGGCGCTACGGCTTCGCACTCGGTGGAGATCGCCGGCACGGTACGCAGGCGCGCTTCGAGGCCGGCCTGTTCTACACCGCGGGCAATCTGCCGCGCCATCTCGTTGGTCGAGCCGTTGCGGCTGTAATAGAGGACCAGAATGTACGGCGCGCTCACGGCAGCAACTCCAGAATGTTCTCCGGTGGGCGACCGATGACCGCTTTGGCGCCGACTTCGAGAATTGGTCGCTCCATCAGTTTTGGATGCTCGGCAATCGCAGCGATCAGTTGATCTTCGCTGAGGCTGTCGTCAGCGAGCTGAAGCATTTTGTATTCATCTTCCCCGGTACGCAGCAATTGCCGCGCGCTGATGCCGAGCTTGCCGAGCAGGGCCTTGATTTGCGCGGCATTCAGCGGGGATTCGAGGTAGCGCACGACGTTTGGCGTCAGGCCGCGGGCTTCGAGAAGCTCCAGCGCACCGCGGGATTTCGAGCAGCGCGGATTGTGATAAAGCGTCAGATCGGTCATGTCGGGTCGCTTCTGGCGTAGAGTGGCGGCTATTCTAACTGTGCAGCGCACAATCCAGAACCTTCAGAGGCGATGGGTCGCAGGCGTTTTCAAATTTTCACAAGGAACAGGACATGACACGGCGATTGGCAGCGGCATTGACGATAATCGGGGCGTTGATGCTGGGGGGCTGCGGCAACGATTACGGGATTGACCAGAACGGTCAGAAGGTCGCATCCGAGCGCCTCGACAAGCAATGGGTAATCGTCAACTACTGGGCTGAATGGTGTGGCCCGTGCCGAACCGAAATCCCGGAACTCAACCACTTGGCTGAAGAGCTCAAGAGCAGGAATGTCGGTGTGTTCGGGGTCAACTTCGACAACGTGCAGGGTGAAGAGCTGAAGAGCGCCAGCGAAAAACTGGGCATCAAGTTCACCGTGCTGGCACAGGACCCGGCGGAGTTGTTCGAGCTGCCACGCAGCGAAGCACTGCCGGTGACGTACATCATCGACAACAAGGGCAAGGTGCGGGAACAGCTGATGGGTGAGCAGACGGCGGCCGGGGTGATGGCCAAGCTTGAGGCGTTGCAGGCTACGAAGTAGCTTTCAAAAGCCCCTCACCCCGGCCCTCTTCCGGGGGGAGAGGGTGCCGACCGAGGTGTCTGGCGCCCTGCATCGACCTGAAAGATCCGGTCGATTATGGATTCGGCAAAGCTGAATCAAGTGGATGCTGGATTCAGCAGCGCAATACCTGGTCGATTCTGGATTCGCTGAAGCTAGACCCAATCGCTTCTGGATTCGGCAGGAGCCTTTCAGGTCGGCGGACTTCTCCAATATCCCCCAATCGGTTCCCTCTCCCAGTGGGAGAGGGCCAGGGTGAGGGGCTTGGCGATTCAAGCGATCAACCCTCTTCCAGCCACCAGCGCAACGGTTTGCCTTGCGCCGGCCAGAAGCGCATCTGCTCGATTGGCGAAATGTCCCAGCGCTCGACATGTTCCAGCGCTTCCAGAAAGCGTTGTTCCTGTTCCATCAGCGCCGGTGCACACAGTTTGCGGGTCTTGCCGATCTTGCCGAAGGTCAGCTTGTCGCCATCCAGGGTGTACGGCGCGAACCAATGGTTGCAACCGCCGTTACCGTAGGCGCGACCATCATCGCCAAGGGTCACGGTCAGATGGCTGTAATCCATCAATGGCCGCTCGCCGATCCATTCCAGAATGTAGCTGCGGTTCTGTTGCAGTTGCACAGGCTCGGCGGCGCAGCCCGCGAGGCCAACACCGACCAGAGCGGTCAGGGCAAAGCGTTTCATCACGCAGGCTCCTGGCATTTCGGGCACAGGTGCTTGTCGCCAACAGCTTTCCAGCCCAACTCGGCGATGCGTGCGGTGGCGGCCGGTTTTTCTGCCGTTTTGCCCAGCTTGGCGTCCACTGCAAACTCGAAGCTCAGCGCTTTGGCGCAGCTGTCGCAATTGACCTCCCAGGTGTGGATCGCGAGTTCGCCGAACACCGGGCCTGTGGTCATCGCGGTCCATTGGCCCGGCGGATTGATCAGGTGGCGGACGGTTTCAACGGTCAGGCGCATGGACAAATCCTTGCTGCCTTTGAGGGTGACCAACAGCGCGTCACCGATGCGAATCGAGCCACCGTTGCCGGTGACCTGATAGCGGCCCGGTACGAGGGCGCGGCATTCGGTGAGGGTGTGTTGCGGGTTCATCAGGTTGTAGCGGAAATCGTGTTCGACCATGGGTCCTCCAAATATGCGCGACATGCTAGCACGGGCTGGATTGCAGAATGATGCACGCGTGTGACCTTCGATCAGGTTCAAATCGACCTGCGCACATGGCAAACTGCCGCCCTCGACTCTGAAGGAACGGAACATGGCGCTGATCGAATGTTATGAATGCAAGCGGAGCATCAGTTCCGAAGTCAAAGCGTGCATTCATTGCGGGGCTCCGATGGCGGAGCACCAGGCCCACGCACGGGCGCGGACCGCAGGCGCATCGGCTCAGGCTTCGACGATTTCTTTCGGCAGTCTGCCGCGTAACAGCGCGGTGCCTGAGGCCGCGGTGTTGCCGCAAGCTTCGCAGGGTTTGCCGAAAATCATGCCGGCCGCGGCGGGGCGTCGGCGTCGACAACAGGCCGCGCAAGCGGCGCAGGTCAATGAGGACGGCAGCCGCCCGGTGGAAGGCTGGCTGAAGATCATGGTGTTCCTGGTTCCGTGGATTTTCATCTGGTTCCTGCTGCGCAGCGGCCACTCGGCGAAACAGCGGTTGTTCGGCTTTGGCTGGCTGGCGTTGCTGATTCTGGCGTCGTCGCTGAAGTAAGCGGTCAAGCGATCAACCTTCGACCAGATTCTGCGGCGATCCCGCCGCCCAGGTCGCGATGTTGTGCAGGGTGGTCGCGGCAATCGCGCCCAGCGCCTCGTGCGTCAGGAACGCCTGGTGCGCGGTGATGATCACGTTAGGAAAGGTCAGCAGACGCGCCAGCACATCGTCCTGCAACGGCAAGTCGGAACGATCCTCGAAAAACAGCTGCGCTTCTTCTTCATACACATCCAGCCCCAGATAGCCCAGCTGACCGTCCTTGAGGGCGTCAATCAGCGCCGGGGTGTCGACCAGTCCGCCGCGACCGGTGTTGATCAGCATGGCGCCGGCTTGCATGTGCGCCAATGAATCGCGATTGATCAGGTGTTTGCTCTGCTCGTTCAACGGGCAGTGCAGGCTGATGATGCGCGACTGCGCGAGCAAGTCCGGCAGGCTCAGATAACGTGCGCCGAGTGCCAGAACATCGGGATTAGGATACGGATCGTACGCCAACAATTCACAGCCGAAACCGTGCATGATTCTCGCGAAGGCAGCGCCGATCTGCCCGGTGCCGACGATGCCGACAGTCTTGCCGACCAGATCGAAACCGGTCAGGCCATGCAGACTGAAGTCACCTTCGCGGGTGCGGTTGTAGGCGCGGTGCAGGCGACGGTTGAGGGCAAGGATCAGCGCCACGGCATGCTCGGCCACGGCATGCGGCGAGTAGGCCGGAACCCGCACGACGGCCAGCCCCAGACGTTTGGCCGCGGGCAGATCGACATGGTTGTAACCGGCCGAACGCAAGGCTATCAGCCGGGTACCGCCCGCCGCCAGACGTTCCAGCACTGCAGCGCTGAGGTCGTCATTGATGAAGGCGCAGACCACCTCATGCCGGTCGGCCAATGCCGCCGTATCGAGACTGAGCCGGGCCGGTTGAAAATGCAGTTCAATCTCTGCCGGGCAATCGGCAGTGAGGAAACTCTCGCGGTCGTAGGTCTGGCTGCTGAAAATGATCGTGCGCATGAAATCCTCCTGGAGCATCACCGGGCTGCATCACCCAAGTCCACTGTAGTCGTGACGGCGTTGACCGGCATTGCGCCGGATCAGGCGCTGATCTTCGCTTGCGCGGCCAGTCGGTTGATCGCAAGTTCCAGCTCATCCAGCGCCGTCGCTGCTTTCGGGTCTTCCTGTTTGAGCAGGGTTTCACTGCGCTGGCAGGCTGCGCGCAATTGCGGTACGCCGCAGTAACGCGTGGCGCCATGCAGGCGATGCACGCGTTCAATCAGTGCATTCTGATCGTGGTTGTCGCGCGCGCTGCGGATGGCTTCGCGGTCGGCCTCCAGTGAAGCCAGCAGCATCGCCAGCATGTCCGCCGCCAGATCTTCTTTACCGGCAGCCAGACGCAAACCTTCCTCGTGATCAAGCACTGGCAGTTCGTGATTGCCCGCAGCACCTTCGCTGACTCGCTCCGGTGCCTGATTGCGCAGTGCCAGACCGGTCCATTTCAGCACCACTTGCGCCAGTTGCCGCTCGCTGATCGGTTTCGTCAGGTAGTCATCCATGCCGCTTTGCAGCAACGCACGTTTTTCGTTGGCCATGGCGTGGGCGGTGAGGGCGACGATCGGCAGCGGCGTGCAATGCCGCTCGCTTTCCCACTGGCGGATGGTTTCGGTGCTCTGGCGACCATCCATGCCCGGCATTTGCACGTCCATCAGCACCAGATCGAACGATTCGGTCTGCACCGCCTTGACCGCGGCATAACCGCTTTCCACGGCCAATACCTTGGCGCCCATGTCTTCGAGCAAGGTCTGCACCAGCAGCAGGTTGGCCGGGTTGTCGTCGACACAGAGCACTTTCGGCGCGCGACTCGACAGCGGTTCGCCGGGTTCGTTACGCGGCTGGCGCGGGTTGGCCAGGTCCGACAAGGCGCGGCGCAGTTTGCGCGTGCAGGCCGGTTTGGCCTGCAGCTGGCTGTGCGGGTTGGGCACCGACAGATGGAACAGCGTCTGCTCGGTGGTCGGGCACAGCACCAGCACTTTGCAGCCGAGGTGTTCGAGGTCCCAGATATGCTGGTTCAGGCGTTCGGGCAGCATGTCGTTACTGGTGATGCCGATCACCGCCAGATCAATCGCCTGATCGGTCTGGTGTGCGCCGGTAACGCCATTGGTCAGGCTTTCCAGCGTATTGAACGGGGTGACGATAAGCCCGCAGTCTTCCAGTTGATGCTGCAAGGCCTGACGTGCCAGTTCATGGTTTTCCAGCACGGCGACCCGGCGACCGAGCAGCGGCGCCGAGGGCAAGTCTTCGGCGTCGTCGCGGGCCTTGGGCAGGCTCAGGCTGATCCAGAATTCCGAACCTTCGCCCGGCGTGCTGTCGACGCCGATCTCGCCGCCCATCTGTTCGATCAGGCGTTTGGAGATCACCAGGCCCAGCCCGGTACCGCCGGGCTGGCGCGACAGCGAATTGTCCGCCTGGCTGAAAGCCTGGAACAACGCGCGCACGTCCTGATTCGACAGGCCGATGCCGGTGTCCTGGATGCTGATGCGCAGTTGCACGCTGTCATCGTGCTCTTCTTCCAGCATTGCACGGGCAACGATGGTGCCCTCGCGGGTGAACTTGATGGCGTTGCTGACCAGATTGGTAAGGATCTGCTTCAGGCGCAGCGGATCACCGACCAGCGACAGCGGGGTGTCGCGGTACACCAGACTGACCAGTTCCAGCTGCTTGGCGTGAGCAGCGGGGGCGAGAATCGTCAGGGTGTCTTGCAACAAGTCGCGCAGGTTGAACGGAATGTGGTCAAGCACCAGTTTGCCGGCCTCGATTTTCGAGAAGTCGAGAATCTCGTTGATGATCCCGAGCAGGCTGTCGGCGGACTTTTCGATGGTGCCCAAATAGTCGAGCTGGCGCGGGGTCAGTTCGCTTTTTTGCAACAGGTGGGTGAAGCCGAGAATGCCGTTGAGCGGCGTGCGGATTTCGTGGCTCATGTTGGCGAGGAATTCGGATTTGATCCGGCTTGCCTCCAGAGCCTCTTTACGCGCCAGATCGAGTTCGATGTTCTGAATCTCGATGGTTTCGAGGTTCTGGCGCACGTCCTCAGTGGCTTGATCGACGCTGTGCTGCAATTCTTCCTGGGCGTTTTGCAGGGTCCCGGCCATGCGGTTGATGCCCGACGCCAGTTCGTCCAGTTCCTGACTGCCGAGCGGTGGCAGACGGGTTTCCAGGTGACCGTCCTTGAGTTGCGCGACGGCCTGTTTGATCTGGCTCAGCGGCCGATTGATGGTGCGGCCCATGCGCAACGCGAGCAGCGCCGCACCGGCGAGGCCTGCGGCGATCAACAACAGGCTGGCAAACAGGCTGCGATACCCGCGCAGCAACATGCCGTTGTGCGACAGCTCGAGTTCAACCCAGCCGAGCAGGCGGTCGGATTCTTCCGGGATCAGTTCGCCGGCGAGGTTGCGGTGCTTGCCGAAGACCGGCATCAGGTAACGGGTCGCGTCATTGCCGCTGCGTCGTTGCAAATGCGCGCTGTCGCCGCTCGGCGCCTGATTGAGCATGGTCGGGCCAGCGTGGGCCAGTGGCGAGCGATCCGGCGCGAGAAAGGTCACCGCGCGCACGTCCGGTTGTTCGAGGGACTGAGTGGCAATGCGTTCGAGCAGTTCGCCATTGCCGTGGCCCATTGCCGGCGCTACCAATGGTGCCAGTTGCTCGGCGATCATTTCGCCATGCTGGAGCAATTGGGTTTGCAGGTCGGACTGCTGCGTCCAGGTGAAATAACCACCCAGCACCAGCGCCATCAGGCTGGTCGGCAACAAGGTCAGCAACAACACGCGACCTTTGATTCCCAGTTTCTTGAGCACGCCTATCTCCTGCATCCCGCTGATCTGTTGACTCATGCGTGCATCCGGCACGCGACATGGGCGCAGTGTAGCGATTTGCTCGCGGGCAATCTCCGGAAAAATACGGGCGTTGTCGTTCGGCCTGGCAAGGCGCGTTCGTCCGACAGTGCAACCTTGGGTTGCCCGGTGTCCGCCAATCTTGAATAATCGCGCCTAACTGAGAATTACTTGCAGATACTCATGACTCCTGTTCCCGTTGGCCAGCCACGCATTCTTTCCATCGAGGACGATCCGGTCCTCGGTGCCTATGTTCATGAACATCTAGGGCGCAGCGGGTTTCAGGTGACCTGGTGCCAGAACGGCCAGGAAGGCCTGAACATCGCCCAACGCCAGCCATTCGACGTGGTGTTGATGGACATCCTTTTGCCGGGGCTGGACGGTCTGAACGTGCTCACCCAACTGCGCCAGAGCCATTCGACGCCAGTGTTGCTGATGTCGGCGCTGGGTGCCGAAGCCGATCGCATCAGTGGCTTTCGGCTGGGCGCCGACGATTACCTGCCCAAGCCGTTCAGCATGGCCGAACTGCATGTACGCATCGAAGCGATCCTGCGCCGGGTCGCCCTTGATCGGCGTCCTCCAGGGCGCTCGGCGCCGGTGGCGACCGGCACGCTGCGCTTCGACGATGAACAGTGCGACGTGTACTTGCGTGAGCAACCCGCCGGCCTGACCCGAAGCGAATTCCGTTTGCTGGAAACCCTCAATCGCAACGACGAGGAGGTCCTGAGCAAGGCCTTCCTCTATCAGCACGTTCTGCAACGCGGCTACGCCGCGCACGATCGCAGCCTCGACATGCACATCAGCCAGATCCGCCGCAAACTCAAAGCCATCGGCTACACCGAGCGCGAAGTACGCACCGTGTGGGGCAAGGGCTACGTGCTCAGTGGTGCCGATGAAAGTGTCTGAGCTGCCGGGGCGTCATTCGCTGTTCTGGAAACTGGCCTGTTTGCTGGTCGCGTTCTGTCTGCTGATGATCTGGCTGAGTTGGTCGTGGGGCCGTTATATGGAGGAGCGTAATCAGTACCTCTCCGACGAGGCTCGCGGCACCTTGGCGCGTTATTCCGGTGAGGCCGAGCGGGCGTGGCAGCAAGGTCGGCGTGATGGCGTCGATAGTTGGCTGCAGAGCATGGAATTGCGCGAGGCTGGCTGGGTCGGCGTGATTGACAGCAATTTGCAGTCGCTGGGCAATGATCCGCTGAACGAGCAGGAAATCCAGCGCCTGACTTTTCTGCGCGGGCTCGATTGGCCGATTCATAAAAAGGGCCGGCCAGGGCTGCGTGTACCGTTTCCCATGGATCCTTCCGCCGGCAGTCTGGTGATCGAGTTACCCGAGCGTTTCCTGCCGGGCAAATATCGACTGTTTTGGCGGGTGATCACCAACGGAGTGATTCCGGGGCTGTTCACCCTGCTGCTGTGCGTAGGGCTGTATCGCCTGCTGGTGGTGCCGCTGAACAATCTGCGCGAACAAGCCAATGCCTGGCGTGCCGATCAATTGAATGCGCGGCTGTCGAGCGGCATCACCCAGCGCCCGGACGAACTCGGTGAGCTGGCCCGGGCGTTCGACTCGATGTCCGAACGTCTGCAGTCCACTGTCGCCCTGCAACAGCAACTGCTGCGAGACCTGTCCCATGAACTGCGCACGCCGCTGAGCCGATTGCGTGTAGCGAGCGAAAGCGAACAGGGCCTGGTGCAATTGCGCGAACGCATCGGTCGTGAAGTCGACGGCATGCAGCGACTGGTCGAAGACACGCTGCAACTGGCGTGGCTCGACACCGAACGTTCACCCTTGCCGGACGAAGCGATCCAGATCCAGGCGCTGTGGGAGATGCTTACCGACAACGCCTGTTATGAAAGCGGCTGGCCGAGCCTACAGTTGCAGTGCTCGGTGCAGGCCTCGTGCTGGGTGCGCGGCAATCTCAACACCTTGGCTCAGGCGCTGGAGAACATTCTGCGCAACGCCATTCGTCATTCGCCTGAAGGCGGGATTGTGCGGCTGGAAGGACGGCGGGACGGGGAATACTGGCATCTGTGGCTGGAAGATCAGGGCGGCGGCGTGGCTGAAGCGGATCTGCAGCGGATTTTTGATCCATTCACCCGACTCGACGGTTCGCGCCCGGGGGATGGCGGGTTTGGTCTGGGGTTGAGCATCGCCAGGAATGCGGTGCAGCGCCAGGGCGGAACGCTTTGGGCGCAGAATAGCGGGGCGGGGTTGCGGGTGAATTTGCGGTTGGTGGCGGATGATGGTGTTGCCAGCCCAGACGCCATCGCTGGCAAGCCAGCGCCCACAGGTGTCAGCGTCGCTCATCCGACCTTCACCCACCCCCAGGCCCTGTAGGAACACACGTATATAGCGGCACCAAAATCCTGTGGGCGCTGGCTTGCCAGCGATGAGGCCTTTTGCACCCTTACTGAATCTGAAATGGCTCACCATTGGCGAGTCAATTGCTGCTTATTCCCATAAACCATAAGCACCGCACTTTGCGTGATATGGCCTTCGCGGGTTTGCCGGTATGATAGGCGCCCCCGCACGTCTGGATTGCGAATACGCCATGACCCTGCAGTACCCAACCATCGCCGATTGCGTCGGCAACACTCCGCTGGTGCGTTTGCAGCGCCTGCCCGGTGTCACCAGCAACACCTTATTGCTCAAGCTCGAAGGGAATAACCCGGCGGGTTCGGTCAAGGACCGTCCGGCACTGTCGATGATCACCCGTGCCGAGTTGCGCGGGCAGATCCACGCCGGCGACACGCTGATCGAAGCAACCTCGGGCAATACCGGGATTGCGTTGGCGATGGCCGCCGCGATCAAGGGTTACAAGATGATCCTGATCATGCCGGACAACTCCAGCGCCGAGCGCAAAGCGGCGATGACCGCTTATGGTGCCGAGCTGATTCTGGTCAGTCAGGAAGAGGGCATGGAAGGCGCTCGCGATCTTGCCCAACGCATGGAGGCCGAAGGTCGTGGCAAGGTGCTGGATCAGTTCGCCAATGGCGACAATCCTGAAGCGCATTACACCAGCACCGGCCCGGAGATCTGGCGTCAGACCGAGGGCACCATCACTCACTTCGTCAGTTCGATGGGGACCACCGGCACCATCATGGGCGTCTCGCGCTACTTGAAAGAGCAGAGCGACAAGGTGCAGATCGTTGGTCTGCAACCGATGGAAGGCTCGGCCATTCCCGGTATTCGCCGCTGGCCGCAGGAATACCTGCCGAAGATCTATCAGGCTGATCGCGTTGATCGCATTGTCGACATGGCGCAAAGCGAAGCCGAGGACGTCACCCGTCGTCTGGCCCGCGAAGAAGGCATCTTCTGCGGCGTGTCCTCAGGCGGTGCGGTAGCAGCGATGCTGCGTCTGTCCCAGGAAGTTGAAAACGCGGTGATCGTCGCGATCATCTGCGACCGTGGCGACCGATACTTGTCGACCGGCATTTTCGACGCGCCCAACTGATGGCCAAGCAAGAGAGAGGTCTGCGCTTCCAGCCCACCGGCGGCAGCAAGGCCCCGCAAATCCCGACTGGCAAGAAGCAGCGCTTGAACATCGAGCGTCTGGCGAATGACGGGCGCGGTATCGCGTTTTTCGAAGGCCGGACCTGGTTCGTGCTCGGCGCGCTTGCCGGTGAAGAGGTCGAAGCGCGAGTGCTCGGCGCCCACGGCAAAGTGGTCGAGGCGCGCACCGAACGCGTGTTCAAGGCCAGCGAACTGCGCCGCCCGACGCCGTGTCAGCACGCCGGTCGCTGCGGTGGTTGCAGCGTTCAGCACTTGCCCCACAGTGAACAGCTCGCCCTGAAACAGCGCATGCTCGCCGAGCAATTATCCAAGGTTGCCGGTGTCGAACCGCAAGAGTGGGCAGCGCCGCTGACCGGTCCCGAGTTCGGCTATCGCCGTCGTGCCCGCGTTGCTGTGCGCTGGGACATGAAAGCGAAGAAACTCGAAGTGGGTTTCCGTGCCGCCGGCAGTCAGGACATCGTCGGCATTAACGAATGTCCGGTGCTGGTACAGCCCTTGCAGCCGATCATGACCCGTTTGCCTGAGATGCTCCGTCGTTTGAGCAAGCCGCAAGCGTTGGGCCATGTCGAATTGTTCGCTGGCTCGTCGCTGGCCGTGTTGCTGCGGCACATGGCGCCGTTGTCCGAAGCAGATCTGACGATCCTCAAGGACTTCTGCCAGTTTCATGAAGCGCAGTTGTGGTTGCACGGCGAAGGCGAGCCGCAACCGGTCGATGTCACACAGTCGCTCAGTTATCGCCTGGAGCAGTGGGATCTGGATCTGGCTTACCGGCCGGGGGATTTCATACAGGTCAACGCGGGCGTCAACGAAGCGATGGTTGCGCAGGCACTGGACTGGCTGAAGCCGACCAGCGAAGAGCGCGTGCTGGACCTGTTTTGCGGGCTCGGCAACTTTGCTTTGCCACTGGCCAGAACGGTGCGCGAAGTGGTGGCGGTGGAGGGTGTGCAGACCATGGTCGAGCGTGCCGCTGCGAACGCCGCCAGTAACAATTTGCATAACACAAAGTTTTTTCAAGCCGATTTATCCCAGCCTTTGAGCCATGCTCAGTGGATCGGAGATGGCTTTTCTGCGGTACTCTTGGACCCACCGCGTGACGGTGCTTTCGAGGTGGTGCGCAAGCTCGCGACCCTGGGTGCGAAGCGGTTGGTGTATGTGTCGTGCAACCCTGCAACGCTGGCGCGCGACACGGTCGAATTGATCAAGCAGGGCTACCGGTTAAAACGTGCCGGGATTCTCGATATGTTTCCTCAGACGGCACATGTCGAGGCCATGGCGTTATTTGAAGCGAGCCAGGATGGCTCGTCTGATCCGTCTGGTCCGTCCGTACAGCGCTCGCTTTAGCCCCACGAGTGCAAACGGGCAACAAAGGTCAGCGATTTGACGCATTGAATCTGCGTCGTAGGGAAGGTAAAGCAAGATGGTACAGGTGAGAGCACACCAGCCGATCAACACTGACGGCAGTATCAATCTCGAGGCTTGGCTCGATCACGCGGTCAGTGTCGATCTGGCACTGGATCGCGAAGCCTTGAAAGAAGCCTGCGAGTTTGCTCGCGAGGCCGAACAACAGTCCAATGCTGCGAAAAATCTGTGGGCCGAGGGCTCCGGGAGTTTCAGAACCGGCCTTGAGATCGCCGAGATTCTCGCCGACCTCAAGCTCGATCAGGATTCACTGGTCGCGGCGGTTCTGTACCGCGGTGTGCGCGAAGGCCAGATCGAATTCGCGGCGGTCAGCCAGCGCTTTGGTCCCGTGGTGGCCAAACTGATCGACGGCGTGCAGCGCATGGCCGCGATCAGTGCCAGTCTCAGCCCGCGCCAGTCCATGGTCATGGGCACGCAAGGGCAGGTGGAAAACCTGCGCAAAATGCTCGTCGCCATGGTCGACGACGTGCGGGTTGCCCTGATCAAACTGGCGGAACGCACCTGCGCCATTCGTGCAGTGAAAACCGCCGACGACGAGAAGCGTAACCGTGTCGCCCGGGAAGTCTTCGACATCTATGCGCCGCTCGCGCACCGGCTCGGCATCGGTCATATCAAATGGGAACTGGAGGACTTGTCCTTCCGTTATCTGGAGCCTGATCAATACAAGCAGATCGCCAAGTTGCTCCATGAGCGACGGCTTGATCGCGAGCGTTTCATCGCCGACGTGATGACCCAGCTCAAGGATGAACTGCAGGCCACCGGCGTCGACGCCGACATCAGCGGTCGAGCCAAACACATCTATTCGATCTGGCGCAAAATGCAGCGCAAGGGTCTGGAATTCAGCCAGATCTACGACGTGCGTGCGGTGCGCGTGCTGGTCCCGGAAATGCGCGATTGCTATACCGCGCTGGGTATCGTCCACACGCTGTGGCGGCACATCCCGAAAGAATTCGACGACTACATCGCCAACCCGAAAGAGAACGGCTACCGCTCGTTGCACACGGCCGTGATCGGTCCGGAAGGCAAGGTGCTGGAAGTGCAGATTCGTACGCATTCGATGCACGAAGAAGCCGAGCTCGGGGTTTGCGCGCACTGGCGTTACAAGGGCACCGACGTCAAATCCGGCTCCAATCACTACGAAGAGAAAATTTCCTGGCTGCGTCAGGTACTCGAGTGGCATGAAGAGCTGGGTGATATCGGTGGTCTGGCCGAACAGCTGCGCGTTGATATCGAGCCGGATCGGGTCTACATCTTCACGCCCGACGGTCATGCCATCGACTTGCCGAAAGGCGCAACACCGCTGGACTTCGCTTATCGCGTACACACCGAAATCGGTCACAACTGCCGTGGCGCCAAGATCAACGGGCGCATCGTGCCGCTCAACTACAGCCTGCAGACCGGCGAGCAAGTCGAGATCATCACCAGCAAACACGGCACTCCCAGCCGAGACTGGCTGAACTCGAATCTCGGTTACGTCACCACGTCGCGGGCGCGGGCGAAGATTGTTCACTGGTTCAAGTTGCAGGCTCGTGACCAGAACGTCGCCGCCGGTAAAACCCTGATCGAACGCGAGCTCACGCGCCTCGGCTTGCCGGCGGTGGATTTCGACAAGTTGGCCGAGAAGGCCAACATGAAAACCGCTGAAGACATGTTCGCCGCTCTCGGGGCCGGTGACCTGCGCCTGGCGCAACTGGTCAACCTGGCGCAGCAACTGGTCGAGCCGGAACGCGGCAACGAACAGCTGGAACTGATCCCGCGCAAAGCGACCGGCTACAAGCCGGGCAAGCGCGGCGATATTCAGATTCAGGGCGTTGGTAACCTGATGACGCAGATGGCCGGCTGCTGCCAGCCCTTGCCGGGCGATGCGATCGTCGGTTACATCACCCAGGGCCGTGGCGTGAGTATTCACCGCCAGGACTGCGCCTCGGTGCTGCAACTGGGCGGACGCGAGCCAGAGCGGATCATTCAGGTCAGCTGGGGGCCGGTGCCGGTGCTCACGTATCCGGTGGACATCGTTATCCGCGCCTACGACCGTTCGGGCCTGTTGCGTGACGTCTCGCAGGTGCTGCTTAACGAGCGGATCAACGTGCTGGCGGTCAACACCCGCTCGAACAAGGAAGACAACACTGCGCTGATGTCCCTGACCATCGAGATCCCGGGTCTGGATGCACTGGGGCGGTTGCTGGGACGGATTTCGCAGTTGCCGAACATCATCGAGACGCGGCGTAATCGCACCCCGTGAATGTTGGTGTTTTCGAATGTTGAACGCTGAACCCATGTGGGAGCGAGCTTGCTCGCGAAAGCGGTGGGGCAGTCAGTTTAGTGCCGACTGACACACCCTCTTCGCGAGCAAGCTCGCTCCCACAGGGATCTATGCAATGAGTGAAATGATGTACAGCCTTGAAGACCTGCTCCATCTCATGAGCCGGCTGCGTGATCCGCAGTTCGGCTGCCCGTGGGACATCAAGCAAACCTACGCAACCATCGTCCCGCACACCCTTGAAGAAGCGTACGAAGTGGCCGACGCCATCGAGCGTGGCGATTTCGATCATTTGCAGGGCGAGCTCGGCGACCTGTTGTTCCAGGTCGTCTATTACAGCCAGTTGGCGCGCGAAGAAGGGCGCTTTGAGTTTGCCGGTGTGATCGACAGCATCACCCGCAAGCTGATCCGCCGTCATCCCCACGTTTTCCCCACCGGCGACCTGTACGCGCCGCTGGACGTGCCGCGTTTGAATGAAGCGCAGGTCAAGCAGCGCTGGGAGGAAATCAAGGCCCAAGAGCGTGCCGAGAAATCCGCCGCGCCGCAGCAACTGTCACTGCTTGATGACGTACCGGCCGCGTTGCCGGCATTGTCGCGCTCAGCCAAGCTGCAGAAGCGTGCGGGGCAGGTGGGGTTCGACTGGCCGGACGCGTTGCCGGTGTTCGACAAAGTGCGTGAAGAGCTCGATGAAGTGCTTGAGGCGATGTCCGAAAACGATCCCGCCGCGGTGGCTGACGAGATCGGTGATCTGCTGTTTTCCGTGGTCAATCTGGCCCGGCATCTGAAGGTTGACCCGGAAACTGCACTGCGTGGCGCCAACGGCAAGTTTGAAAGACGTTTCCGTTTTATCGAACAGGCATTGCGCGACACCCACCGTCCCATAGAAGATTGCACCCTCGAAGAGTTGGACGCCCTGTGGGGTGAAGCCAAACGTCAGGAAAAGAATTTGCCCAGCTGTGGCTGAGCAACTGCCCAAGTGAGTAAGCACCATGAGTATTTCCCTTCGCGATCAGTTGCTCAAAGCAGGCCTGGTCAACCAAAAGCAGGCCAAGCAGGTCAGCAAGGACAAGCAGAAGCAGCAGCGTCTGGCCCATAAAGGTCAGATCGAGCTGGACGACTCGCAGCAGCGCGCCGCCCAGGAAGCCATGGCCGAAAAGGTCAAGCGCGACCAGGAGCTGAACCGTCAGCAGAAAGAGAAGGCCGAAGCCAAGGAGCGCGCCGCGCAGGTCAAGCAATTGATCGAAGTCTCGCGTCTGCCGAAGCTGACCACCGAGGACTACTACAACTTCGTTGACGACAAGAAGGTCAAGCGCCTCTCAGTCAACACGCTGATGCGCAACAAGCTCAGCAGCGGTTCGCTGGCGATCGTGCATCATGCCGGCGGCTATGAAGTGATCCCGCGTGAAGCGGCCCTGAAGATCCAGGAGCGCGACCCACAGCGCATCGTGCAACTCAACGTGCAGACCGAAGAGGTCAACGCCGAGGACGATCCGTACGCGGCCTATCAGATCCCAGACGATCTGATGTGGTAAATCGCCAAGCTGTAACAACGACAAACCCCGCTGATCGCGGGGTTTGTCGTTTTCAATGCTGTGGTTGATTCAGGCGGATCGTAAATCCCGTTGCTGCTCTTGCACTTCCAGTTCGGCCTTGTAGTTGTGGGCGTCAATCTCGTTGTGGAACATCCCGACCAGCAAGTCTTGTTGATGCACATCCCAGATCCGAATACCGGCGGCTACGCCTTCATGGGACATGTGTGAATCGTCGCGTTCAGTTACTTTTACAGTCATCTGCTAGCTCCAAATCTCAAGTTATCTGCAGCAAGGCGTGTGCAGGACTCTTTTATAGAATTTGTTAGGCAGCTAAGTAAACGGCTTATTCGCGCAAGGTGTTGTTGCGTTTTTTACAACAGTGCTGCAGGCCGCTGAATCCGCGACATTCGGTCGCAGGGCGATAAGTTTCATGACAGAAGTTTCATTTTCAGGGCATGCATAGAACCCTGTGGGAGCTGGCTTGCCAGCGATGACGTCGGCACAGCAAAGATCTTCGTTACCTGACACTCCGCTATCGCTGGCAAGCCAGCTCCCACAGGGATCAGCGGTGTCCCGGTTATTTTCTTCAAACGAAAAAAAACGCCCCAAACCAGTCGGGGCGTTTTTCAGGTGTGGCTCAAGCCTTGGGAATTACTTGCCTTCCCAGCGCTTCATCACCAGCGTGGCGTTGGTGCCGCCGAAGCCGAAGCTGTTGCTCATCACGGTGTTGATGGTGGCGTTTTCGCGAGTCTTGGTCAGAATCGGCATGTCAGCCACTTCCGGGTCCAGCTCGTCGATGTTGGCGGAACCGGCAATGAAGTTGCCTTCCATCATCAGCATGCAGTAGATCGCTTCGTGAACGCCCGCAGCGCCCAGGGAGTGACCGGACAGGCTCTTGGTCGAGCTGATCGCTGGAGCCTTGTCGCCGAACACTTCACGCACACCTTTCATTTCCGCGACGTCGCCGACCGGAGTCGAAGTGCCGTGGGTGTTCAGGTAGTCGATCGGGGTATCAACGGTGGACATCGCCATCTGCATGCAGCGGATCGCGCCTTCGCCACTTGGGGCAACCATGTCGTAGCCATCGGACGTCGCGCCGTAGCCAACGATTTCCGCGTAGATCTTCGCGCCACGGGCCAGAGCGTGTTCCAGCTCTTCAACCACGACCATGCCGCCACCACCGGCGATGACAAAACCGTCACGGTCGGCGTCGTAGGCACGGGAGGCCTGTTCCGGGGTGTCGTTACGCTTGCTGGACAAAGCGCCCATCGCGTCGAAGAGGAACGACTGGCTCCAATGCTCTTCTTCACCGCCACCGGCGAAGACGATGTCCTGCTTGCCCATCTGGATCTGTTCCATGGCGGTACCGATGCAGTGAGCACTGGTGGCGCAGGCAGATGCGATGGAGTAGTTCAGGCCCTTGATCTTGAATGGCGTGGCCAGGCAAGCGGAAACGGTGCTGCTCATGGTCCGCGTTACACGGTATGGGCCGACGCGCTTCACGCCTTTCTCGCGCAGGATGTCCAGCGCTTCCATCTGGTTCAGCGTGGAAGCACCGCCGGAGCCGGCGATCAGGCCGGTACGCGGGTTGGACACTTGCTCTTCGGTCAGGCCGGAGTCAGTGATCGCGTCTTTCATCGCCAGGTAGGCGTAAGCCGCGGCGTGGCCGACGAAGCGAAAGATCTTGCGATCGATCAGCTCTTCGAGGGGAAGGTCAATGGAGCCGGAAACCTGGCTACGCAGACCCATTTCGGCATATTCCGGGTTGAACCGGATGCCAGGGCGGCTTGCACGCAGGTTAGCGGAGACGGTCTCTTTGTCATTGCCCAGGCAAGAAACGATACCCAGACCAGTGATAACGACGCGGCGCATGCGGATAACCCTTAGAAGTTTTCAGTGGAGGTAAACACGCCGACCCGAAGGCCTTCGGCGGTGTAGATTTCGCGACCGTCCACAGAGACCGAACCGTCAGCGATAGCCAGGTTCAGCTTGCCCTTGAGGACGCGCTTGATTTGAATGTTATAGGTGACTTTCTTGGCGGTCGGCAGAACCTGGCCGAAGAATTTCACTTCGCCCGAACCCAGCGCGCGGCCGCGGCCCGGCAGACCTTGCCAGCCCAGGAAGAAACCAACCAGTTGCCACATGGCATCCAGGCCCAGGCAGCCCGGCATCACCGGATCGCCCTCGAAGTGGCAAGCGAAGAACCACAGGTCAGGGGTGATATCCAGCTCGGCGACCAATTCACCTTTGCCGTACTTGCCGCCTTCTTCGCTGATATGGGTGATGCGATCCACCATCAGCATGTTCGGGGCGGGCAGTTGCGCGTTACCTGGGCCGAACAGCTCACCGCGACTGCAGCGCAGCAGGTCTTCCCGAGTAAAGGCGTTTTGTTTGGTCATGCGAGCTCCTCAATAATCCCATGCGGCAGGTGGGGCAAATCTTCCCGACCGTTCGAAGCATTCATGCCTCGAACCGGCAGCCTACTCATAGACTATTGCGTTGTGGTGAAAGTCACAGCACCAAGGACATGAATGTACACTTGTGCACTGAAATTTTTAATCAAGCCTCTTTTGAGGCTCGTTCGGGTGCCTAAGACTGCCGCACTTTCGCTTTTCATGCCAGTCGCAGATGGTCGAAAAGCCGACACTAAGACACCCACCGCTGCAGAATCTGCTGCAGATCATTACGTTTGAACGGCTTGGCCAGATAATCGTTCATCCCCGCCGACAGACAGGTTTCCCGGTCCCCCTGCAAAGCATTGGCGGTCAGCGCGATGATCGGCACGTTGCCGCGTCCGGGCAGGTTGCGGATCTGTCGGGTGGCTTCATAGCCGTCGATGATCGGCAGGCGACAATCCATCAGAATCACTTCGAACTCACTGCCCTCGGCACTGCGCACGGCCTGAGCGCCATCGGTGGCGACACTGACAGTAAAGCCCAGACTGCGCAGCATCGCTTCAATAACCGTCTGATTGACCGGGTTGTCTTCAACCAGCAACACCGTGCGTCCAGCGCCCTGGCCGTCACCGTTCAACGCGCGCGGTGCGACCTGTTTTGGCAATGCCTGCTTATAAAGCGCCAACGGGATTTCCAGGGTGAACACCGACCCAAGACCTTCCTCACTCTGCGCTCGTAATGTGCCGCCCATGCGTTCGGCCAGTGTGCGGGCGATCGGCAGGCCCAGGCCGGTGCCGCCGTAGCGTCGCGAAATCGAGCTGTCGGCCTGCTGGAACGCGTTGAACATCAGCTCCAGGCTCTCGGAGGAAATGCCGATGCCACTGTCGCGCACCGAGCAGGTGAACCACAGCAATTCGTGATCCAGCGACTGCCACTGCGCCTCGATACTGACCCGGCCCTGTTCAGTGAATTTCAAGGCGTTGCCGACCAGGTTGACCAGAATCTGCCGGATCCGCGTCGGATCGCCCTGCACCTGCAAGCCGCGCATGTCTTCGGGGATCCGCAGGTTGAGCGCCAAGCCACGTTGCACTGCGCTGTGCTGGAACGACTGGGCGCACGCGCCGATCAGTTCGGCGAGGTTGAACGGAATGTGTTCCAGCTCAAGCTCCGAACGCTCGATGCGCGAGAAGTCGAGGATGTCGTTGATGACCTTGAGCAAGTGTTCAGTGGACTCCGAAGCGAGCGCGGCGTACTCGATCTGCTCCTCGGTCATGTCGGTGGTTTCCAGCAATTGCAGCATGCCGAGCACGCCATTCATGGGCGTGCGCAGTTCATGGCTCATCATCGCCAGGAAGTCGGATTTGGCGTTGTTGGCCTTTTCTGCTTCCTCGCGTGTCTGGATCAACTGTGCCATCGCCTGATGCTGTTCACGACTGGCCTGCTCCAGCGCCTGAGCGAGATTGTTGATGTGCTGCGACAGCGCGCCCAGTTCGGTGTCGTCGACGATCGGCAGCGGGGTTTTAAAGTCGCCATCCTGAATCGCCTTGACCGCGTCGCCGATATCGCGAATCGGCTGCGACAGGCTGCCGGCCAGACGCCGCGCCAGGACAAACGTAAAGAGCAGGGCGAACAGCGCCAGAATCCCGGCCTTGAGCAGAATCTCCTGCTGGCGCTGACTGAAGGCATCGTTGGACAGACCGACAATCACCCGCCCCAGATAATCCTCGCTGGCCGCGCCGCTGCTGATGTTGGCGTCCTGAAAAAAATCATTGTTGAGGGCAATCCGTTGCAACCGAACCGGCGCCTGGAACACTTCGACCTGATGCGGACGACTGTGGGAATCCGCAGGTTGTTCGACATACACCAGAATCCGGTTGGCGCTGTCCTGTACTTCAAGGAAGCGCACGTTGGGGGTTGCCAGCGTCGCTTTGAGCAGACTTTCCAACACGTCGTTGTTGCCGGAAATCACCCCGTATTCGGTGGCGGGCGCCAGTTGGTTGGCGATCAGTTGACCGGTGTGGTTCAGCTCCTGGCGCAAATCCTGAATGCGCACGAACGTGAAGAAACTGATCAGCAACAACGTCAGCAACAGCGCCGGGCCGAGGCTGATCAATTGGGTACGGGTGTTGATGTCCCAACGACGACGAAAATTCATGGGCGGCTTTCTCCTTCAGCCAACGCGCTGGCGACAGATGCTTCATTCAGCGGTTCGATACCCAAGGAACGAGCGACCTGGGCATTACTTGAGACCTTGAAACGTTCGGGATAGAGCGATCGCGGCCATTGGATCGGCGGCTGGTCGAGCAATCGGTCGAGAACGCTCAGCCAATCGCTCTGGTCGCTGTAAGTGCTGGCCAGGCTGCCGGCGCGCACGAACGCGGCATTTGGCCCGACCAGCGCCATTTGCCGGGAATAGCTGCTGAGCAGCAGATTTTTCGCGGTCTTCGGGTTGTACAGATCCGGATCATCCAGGCCCAGCAGCACGTCACTGTTTTTCAGCACGGCTTGCAGGGGGCGGCTGTCGTGAGTGTTGTCCCAGCGCTGGCTGACCACTTGCAGATTCAGCGGCTCGGCAGCCAGAAGCAGCTCTTTGAGGAGGAACTCGCTGTGTTCATCGAACAACACGCCAATCCGGCTCGCCTGAGGCAGGATGCGCCGGATCAATTGCAGCTGTCGGCTCAGCGGCGGATCACTCCAGAGCAAACTCAGGTGCGCCGGTTGCGCCGCGCCGAGGCGTTGTCGGGCTTGCAGACGGCTGAGGCGCAGCACCAGCGTCGCCGGGCCTTGAGGTTCTTGCAGGCGCCAGTCGAGGCTCGGCAGGTCGAGCAGAATCAGGCGCAGGCTGGCCGGCAATTTGCCTGGCGCGGGCAGACTGGCCAAGGGCTGGAAACGCACGTTGTCGGTGGGACGCAATTCGCTCAGCGCCTGTACGAACGCCTGCACGCCGGGGCTTTCTTCGGCGCCGGTCAACAGAATGTCGGCGGCCTGCACCGCCATGCCGTGCAGCCATGCGGTCAGAAACAGGCCAAGTCCGGCCAGCCAATGGCCGAGGGTCGGCGTCTTCCTTGACAGACCGTGGCGCATCCTAGAACTCCAGCTCGGCGCTGACATACATCACCCGGCGTTCGTCGTAATTGTTGTCGACGAACGTGGTGGGCTCGTGATCGAGGCGCTGCTGCAGCACGCCGGCCAGTTCCAGTTGGGCCTTGCCCAGCGTCATGCGTTTGGCGATTCGGGTGTCGACGCGCTCGAAGCGATAGCCGTTGAGCGCGTTGTCGCCGTAATAGAAGAGGGCGCTGTTCCAGCCATGGCCCCAATCGCGCAACCATCCGGCAGAACCGCTGTGACTGGCGGTGAATTGTTGATCCAGCGGGTTGCTCGCTTCGGCGTCGACGTAAGCGTAAGTGAAGCGCAAGCGGTCGACCGTGTTCACGCGCCAGTCGAGTTGGGTTTCGGTGCCGCGAAAACGTGAGCTGTTGGCGTTGCTGGCGATGTACTGATTGTTGCGCAGCGGTTCGCTGATCATCCCGGTGATCTCGTCGTAGAACAGTTTGACGTCGACCGCCAGACCCCACTCGGCGAAGTAGCCGTTGTAGCCCAGCTCTCGCGAGCGCATATGTTCCTGATCAAGATCGCCCGGGCCGCGTGTCTTGACGAAATAGCGCGCCGAAGACTTGCCGTACGCCGAAGGTCGCAATTTGCTGACCTGATAGCTCCAGTTGACGTTGTTCTCGAACATGTCCGGCGAGCGGATCGCCTCCGAGTACACCGCGCGCAGGCCGTGACGCGGGTTGATCAGGTAATTGATCGCGAAGCGTGGGGTCAGTGAACTGCCGATCAGTTGCGTGTCTTCGAACATTGCACCGCCCTGCAACAGCCAGTGGTCAGTGGCGCGCCACTCCAATTGGCCGAACGCACGCCATGTGGTGTCGTCCAGCGTGCCGTTGAAGTAGGTCTCGGAACTGGCGCGGTCGTAACGATAGTTCAGGCCGCTGACCAGACGCAGGCTGTCGGACAGGCTGAGGGTGTCTTGCAGTTCGAGGTCGTAGCGTGACTCGCGGGCGCTTTGGTCGATGTCGCCGCACAGGGTCTGACTGGCGCCGTTGCGCCACTGATCGAGCACTTGGTTGGCCAGCGCCATTTCCTGCGGCGTGCCGGGCGCTGCGCCTGGGCCGGTGAAGCGTGTGATGTTGCGCGCTAAACGTTCGGTGTAATTCGGGTTGAGCTGCCACAGCTGTGTCAGCTCCGGGCTGAAGGACACCTCGGCATCACAGGCGCGCCATACCTGCTGACGATCCCAGTGCTGCGCCGAACCTTGTACATAGAGACTGTGCTCGGGATTGATGTCGAGATTCCAGCGCACCGAGCCGGCATAGTCCTTGGCCACAACGTCGGAATTGTTACCGCTGTCAGTAATCCCCGAGAACACCGGGCGGTAGGTATAAGGCCGTTGATTGCTGCCGTCCTTCGCGTTGACCTGCCAGTCGAGGCTCTGGTTGTCATTCAGTGTGTGGCTGACCGCGAGGCTGAAGCGGTTCAAGCGGCGGCTGTCACGGTAATCGGCGCCCGTGCGATCGCTGTCGAAACCGTCATCCTCCTGGCCGGACAGCGACAGACGCAGATCACCGCCATTCCATCCGGTGCCCTGGCTGGCATAAAAGTCGTTGATGCCGCGCTGGCCGCGGGTGATTTTCAGCCGCGTGCCGTGGCTGTCGGCCGGGTGGCGCGTGATGATATTGACCACCGCCATCAGCGCGTTGGCGCCGTAGCTGACGGTGTTCGGGCCGCGAAAGACTTCGATGCGGTCGATGTCCTCCATGGCCACCGGAATATCGCTCCAGTCCACCGTGGCCAGACCTGCGCGGTACACCGAGCGGCCGTCGATCAATACCTGCATGCGCCGCGCTTCGCTGGCGTTGGTGCCGTGGTAATTGACCGCCGCCTGATTGCCGCTGATGTTGCCGACCATCATGCCCGGCACCAGGCGCAGCAGTTCGCTGATGTCGCGGGCGCCACTGGCGCTGATCAGTTCGCTGTCGAGTACGGTCATGCTCCCCGGCACTTCCGCTGGCGTCTGTTTTAGCCGAGTGGCCGTCAGTACCTGCGGCAGCGCCTGGCTGTCCATGAACAGGTCGTCCGCCAGCAACATTGGGCTGAACAACAGCGCCAGCAGCAGGGAAGAACGCGGTGGGGGAGGAGCGAAAAACACGACGCGGCCTATCGAACGAAGAATTGGCGCGCATGTTAACCGAGGACAGCGACTTTTCCAGTTACGTTGCGGGCATTTTCCCAGGTTTTGTGGGTCTTCTTCCTATAACGGTCGGTTATTGACGCAGGGGCTGGCCGCGACCGGGTCGCCCCGTATAATGCCGCCATCGCCATTGGTATGGATTAACGGATTGCATATGACTGAGCAGCGCCCGATTGCGGTCCTGGGAGGCGGAAGTTTTGGTACCGCCGTGGCCAATTTATTGGCCGAGAACGGCCATCAAGTCCTGCAGTGGATGCGTGACCCCGAGCAGGCCGAGGCCATCCGGGTCAATCGCGAAAATCCGCGTTACCTCAAAGGCATCAAGATTCTGCCGGGAGTGACGGCGGTCACCGACTTGCAGCAGACCCTCGACGCCTGCGATCTGTGCTTTGTCGCGCTGCCGTCCAGCGCACTGCGCACAGTGCTCGCCGCGCATGCCGAGCGCCTGAGCGGCAAGATGCTGGTCAGCCTGACCAAAGGCATCGAAGCCCAGACCTTCAAGCTGATGAGCCAGATCCTCGAAGAGATTGCCCCGCAGGCGCGCATCGGCGTGCTGTCCGGGCCGAATCTGGCGCGGGAAATCGCCGAGCATGCGCTGACGGCCACGGTGGTCGCCAGTGAAGACGAAGAACTGTGCAAACAGGTGCAGGCCGCGCTGCATGGCCGCACCTTTCGTGTTTATGCCAGCGCCGACCGTTTTGGTGTCGAACTGGGCGGGGCGTTGAAAAACGTTTACGCGATCATCGCCGGCATGGCGGTGGCGCTGGAAATGGGCGAGAACACCAAGAGCATGCTGATCACCCGCGCCTTGGCCGAGATGACCCGGTTTGCGGTGAATCAGGGCGCCAACCCGATGACCTTCCTCGGTCTGGCGGGTGTTGGCGATCTGATCGTCACGTGCTCGTCGCCGAAAAGCCGCAACTATCAGGTCGGATTCGCCCTCGGCCAGGGCCTGAGCCTTGAAGAAGCGGTATCGCGCCTCGGCGAAGTCGCTGAAGGGGTCAATACCTTGAAGGTGCTGAAAGCCAAGTCCCAGGAAGTCGGCGTCTACATGCCGTTGGTCGCAGGCTTGCACGCGATCCTGTTCGAGGGGCGCACGCTGGAACAGGTCATCGAGCTGTTGATGCGGGCCGAGCCGAAAACCGACGTCGACTTTATTTCCACCAGTGGTTTCAACTGACTGCTGTTATTCACGGGTAGGGAGCTGAACATGAACGAATCAAAATCCGAAGCCAGGTACGAATCCATCCTCCTGCGGGTGTTGTGGATGATCGTCTACCTGCTGGTCTGGCAAGTGGCGCAGTTTATTCTCGGCGCAGTGGTGCTGGTGCAACTGATCTATCGTTTGATCTATGGCGCACCGAGCGCCAGCCTGATGAACTTCGGCGACAGCCTGAGCCAGTTTCTGGCGCAGATCGGCCGCTTCGGCAGTTTTCACAGCGATCAGAAGCCTTGGCCGTTTGCCGACTGGCCAGCGCCGCGTACGCCCGAAGGTGAGGCGCCACATACCGTGCCGCCAGCACCGCACCCGGTTCGCGATGAGGAACCCAAACTATGAAACTCTGGGTATTGCGTCACGGTGAGGCCGTGCCTTATGGCTCGTGCCCCGACTCCGAACGGGAACTGACCGAGCATGGCCGTGAAGAAGCATTGCGCAGCGCTGCGCAGTTGATCGGGCAACCGATCACCGCGATCTACGCCAGCCCGTACCTGCGCGCGCAACAGACCGCGCAGATTGTCCGCGAGGCACTGGGCTTCGAGCCCGAGATCCGCACGGTCGAGTGGCTGACGCCGGAGGTCGATCCGGACAAAGTCACCGATCAGCTGGTTTCGGTGAGCAATGCGCTGCTGGTCAGTCACAACCCACTGGTGGGCAATTTGCTCAGCTATCTGCAGCACGGCGCCGGGTATCCGCCGGAGAAGGTCGGCACGGCGGGGCTGGCTGAACTTGAGAGTGCTGAACTGCTGATTGGCTCGATGACCCTCAACAGCCTCAAGCATCCCTGAAACCGAGTCGCCTTCATCGCCGGCAAGCCAGCTCCCACAGGATCTTTTGCGTATTCAAATTGCAGGATCACCCTGAACCTGTGGGCGCTGGCTTGCCAGCGATGGGGCCTTCAAATCTTATGAAATTATTTGTGTGAATTTTCCAACCAAGCACTTGCTTGGTTGACTACGCTTGCTCCAGACCTAAAAAACAGGAGCGAGTCGCATGTCTGCCGCATTCCGTTTGCCGCTGGACGTGTTTTACGAACGTGAAGCCCGGCATCCGCGCCAGCGCTTTCTCGTGCAGCCCATCGGTGGTGGCCAGGTCGAGACGCTGACCTGGGCCGACGTCGGCCATCAGGCTCGCTGCGCCGCACACTGGCTGCGTGCACGGGAGTTGCCGCTAGGCAGTCATATCGCCCTGATCTCGAAAAACTGCGCGCACTGGATCATCGCCGACCTGGCCATCTGGATGGCCGGGCACGTTTCAGTGCCGCTGTATCCCAACCTGACGGCCGACTCCGTCGCACAAGTGCTCAATCACTCGGAGTGCGTGCTCGCCTTTATCGGCAAACTTGATGACTGGCCGAGCATGTCGACAGGCGTCCCAACGGGCTTGCCGACCATCAGCCTGCCGCTGCATCCGCCCGGCGATTTCGATTTCAGCTGGGCTGAGTTGCAACGCAGTTCGCCGATCCAGGACGACCCACGTCCCGCCGCCGAGCAACTGGCGACCATCATTTACACCTCCGGCACCACTGGCCTGCCCAAAGGCGTGATGCACAGTTTTGCCAATCTGGGGTTCGCCACCAGCCGTGGCACGCAGCTGTTCGGGCTCAATGAGAACGATCGGCTGCTGTCGTACCTGCCGTTGTGCCACGTCGCCGAGCGCATGTTCGTTGAAATGGCTTCGATTTATACCGGGCAGACCGTGTTCTTTGCCGAAAGCCTCGACACCTTCATCACCGATCTGAAGCGGGCGCGGCCGACGGCAATGTTCGGGGTGCCGCGGATCTGGACCAAATTTCAGATGGGCGTCTACAGCAAGATCCCGGCGAAACGTTTGGACTGGCTGCTCGGTCTGCCCTTCATCGGTAAGCGGGTCGGGCACAAAGTGTTGGCGGGCCTGGGGCTGGACGCTTTGCGCGTGGCTCTTTCCGGTGCAGCACCTGTGCCACAGACGTTGCTCGCCTGGTATCAGAAACTCGGCCTCGATGTGCTGGAGGTCTACGGCATGACTGAGGGTTGCGGTTACTCGCACATCTGTTTGCCCGGCGAATACAAACAGGGCTGGATCGGCAAACCGTGCCCGGATGTCGAGGTGCGCATCGATGCATCCGGCGAGGTCCAGGTGCGCAGTCAGGCGAACATGCTTGGCTATTTCAAGGAGCCGCAGAAAACTGCTGAGACCCTGACCGCAGACGGCTTTCTGCGCACTGGCGACAAGGGCGAACAGGATGCCGAAGGGCGCTTGCGCCTGACCGGGCGACTGAAGGAAATCTTCAAGACCAGCAAAGGTAAATACGTCGCCCCGGCGCCGATCGAAAACCGTTTGGCAGTGCACTCGCGCATCGAGCAGGTGTGTGTGGTCGGTGATGGTTTGAGTGCGCCGCTGGGCCTGTGCGTGCTCTCGAGCGTCAATCAGGAAGAGCCACGAGCGAGCCTGCATTCGAGCCTGGAAAAGCTGCTGGAGGAGGTCAACGCCGTGCTCGACAAGCACGAGCAACTGCGCCGGCTGGTGGTGGTCAAGGACAGCTGGGCGGTGGAAAACGGCTTCCTTACACCCACCCTGAAGATCAAACGCAACGTCATCGAAGACACCTACGGCGCACGTTTCGAAGAATGGAGCGCGCGCAGCGAGGCGGTGCTGTGGCAGGATTGAGCGACGACTAAAACAACAAAGGAAGTCTGCGATGAGCTTGTGGCGTAATACTCCCGACATCGAGCAGTTGAACGCGATTCAGAAAAACACCATCGGCGAAGTGCTCGACATCCGTTTCGAAGCGTTCGACGAAGAGTCGCTGACCGCGAGCATGGTCATCGACCACCGCACGCATCAGCCTTATGGCTTGCTGCACGGCGGCGCGTCGGTGGTGCTGGCGGAAACCGTCGGTTCAATGGCCAGCTATTTGTGCATCGATGCCAGCAAGTTTTATTGCGTGGGGCTTGAGATCAACGCCAACCATTTGCGCGGCCTGCGCAGTGGCCGGGTGACAGCGGTGGCCAAGCCGATTCACATCGGTCGCACCACGCATGTCTGGGATATCCGCCTGACCAGCGACGAGGGCAAGGCCAGTTGTGTGTCGCGGTTGACCATGGCGGTAGTGCCGCTGGGTGAGCAGCCGCCAGCACGATGACATCGAAAAAAGCCCCTCATTCTGGCCCTCTCGACACGTCGGACCGTCCAGAGGGAGAGGGCTGGTGAGGGGGGGGGGCGATCTCCCTGACACACCGCAACCCTGACCAGACTGTCACCCTTCCTGGCAGTTACGGTCATTGCCGCCGAACGCGGTCTTACGGACAATCAACGCCACGTTTCCCGCTCATGGATTTGCCCGCATGTCGCAACCGATCTTTTTCGCCCACGCCAACGGGTTTCCCTCGGGCACCTACGGCAAGCTGTTCGCGGCGCTGGCGCCCGAGTATCGGGTCGCGCATCTGGAGCAGCACGCTCACGACCCGCGTTTTCCGGCGGATGACAACTGGTACAACCTTGTCGACGAATTGATCCACCATTTGCAGCAGCAAGATCAGCCCGTGTGGGGCGTCGGTCACTCCTTTGGCGGTGTGCTGCACCTGCATGCGGCGTTGCGTTGCCCGGAGTTGTATCGCGGTGTAGTGATGCTCGATTCGCCGGTGCTGACTCGCACCGACCAATGGGTGATCCGCGCGGCCAAGCGCTTCGGTTTCATCGACAGACTGACCCCGGCCGGCCGCACCCTTGGCCGACGTGAAGAATTTACCGACCTCGCCAGCGCGCGCAGCTATTTCGCCGGCAAGAGCCTGTTTCGCGGGTTCGACCCGGAATGCTTCGATGCCTACCTGCAACATGGCTTGCACCAGGTGGGCGACAAACTGCGCCTGCGCTTCGACCCGGCCACCGAAATCAGCATTTATCGCGGCGTGCCGCACACCAGCCCCGGCCGCACCCGCCAGTTGCAGGTGCCGCTGGCGGTGGTGCGTGGGCACACCAGCCGGGTGGTCATGCGACATCACACGCGCTTCGTTTCGCGGCTTGCCCAAGGTGAGGCGCTGAGCATGCCCGGTGGGCACATGTTTCCCCTTGAGCGTCCGCAGGACACGGCACGCTTGCTGAAAAACCTGTTTAGCCGCTGGGAAAACCGTCAGGACAAGGATTGCGCATGAGCCCGACCTTCGAAGAAGTGCGCCTGAGCCTGCCGCACATCGAACTGGCCGCGCATATGTTCGGCCCCGAGGACGGTGTGCCGGTCATCGCCTTGCATGGCTGGCTCGACAACGCCAACAGCTTTGCCCGTCTCGCGCCGAAGCTCAAAGGCCTGCGCATTATCGCGCTGGACATGGCTGGGCACGGGCACTCCGGGCATCGGCCGCACGGCGCCGGGTATGCGCTGTGGGACTACGCCCACGACGTACTGCAAGTCGCCGAGCAACTGGGCTGGAAGCGTTTCGGCCTGCTCGGGCATTCCATGGGCGCGATTGTTTCCATGGTGCTGGCGGGATCGTTGCCGGATCGGATCACTCATCTGGCGTTGATCGATGGGGTGATTCCTCCTACAGACAAGGGCGAAAACGCTGCCGAGCGCATGGGCATGGCCCTGCAGGCGCAACTGGATCTGCGCGAGAAGCGCAAACCGGTCTACACCACCCTCGACCGTGCCATCGAGGCGCGGATGAAAGGCCTGGTCGCGGTCAGTCGGGAGGCCGCAGAATTGCTGGCCCAGCGCGGCTTGATGCCAGTGCCCGGCGGTTACACCTGGCGCACCGACAATCGCCTGACCCTGCCATCGCCGCTGCGCCTGACGCAGGAGCAGGCGATGGCCTTCGTCCAGCGCATCGGTTGCCCGGCGCAATTGGTGGTCGCGGCGGACGGCATGCTGGCCAAACATCCGGAGCTGCTGGAGCGTCTACCCTTTAGCCGGGAACAACTGCCCGGCGGGCACCATTTGCACCTGAACGACGAGGCCGGTGCGGATCTTGTCGCAGACTGTTTCAATCGGTTCTTCGCCATTCCTTGACTTGCACCGGGCAACTGTCGAGGCTGGGCGGGTTGAAATGGGAGACAACCACGATGGATTTCTATACCGCTACGACCCCGATCCGCCAAGCCATGCCGATCCGATGAGCCTGACTATGCGATCACTCAGTCTGTTGGCGCTGTGCTGCTTCAGTTCCATTTCGTTCGCCGCCGATGTGCCGGGCAGTCAGGATCTGCAGATCGTGCCGCGACTGGCCGACGCGCAAATCGTCGACTATCGCCCTCCGGCAGAGCAGGAGCGGATTTACCCCTTGGGCTCGATCCGCAAGATCAGCGGCCAGTTGCGCTTTGACGGCCAGGTCACTGCCCGTGGCCAGACCACCTCGGTCACTTATGAGTTGCCTCCCGAACACGCCGCCACCGAAGCCTTCACCGCCGCCCGCGAGGCCCTGCAAAAGCAGGACGCCGAGTTGCTGTTCTGGTGCCAGGCCCGCGACTGCGGCGAAAGCAGCCTGTGGGCCAACGAAGTGTTCGGCAACGCCAAACTGTACGGTTCCGACGAGCAACAGGCGTACCTGTTGCTGAGGCTGGCCGCGCCGCGCGATAACACGCTGGTGGCGCTCTACAGCATCACGCGCGGCAATCGCAAAGCCTATCTGCATGTCGAACAGTTCGAAGCGGCTGCGCCGCTGGGTGAGCTGCTGCCGACCTCAGCGACCCTGTTGCGCCAGCTCAAGAGCACCGGTGAGCTGGATTTCCCCAAACTCGTCAATGACCCTGATGACACGTGGTTGCGCCTGATTTCCCGTGCACTGAATCTCGATACCACGCAGCGAGTGACAGTGTCCGGGCCGAAAGCCGAGGTCTGGCGCCAGGCATTGATCAATCAGGGCGTGCGCGCGGCGCGGATGGAAACCGGCAATGTCGATGGCGTTGGTTTGCGCATTGATCTGTTGCGATAAGCTGCATCGGGCGAGCGCGCGCGGCGTGTTCGCCTACTCTTTGCCTGACTGACTTTTTCGAGACCTTACATGCTCAATAACGATCGACTGCTGGTGCAGATCCTGCTGCTGGTGTTGTTTGGCGCCAGCCTGTGGGTGATGGCGCCGTTCTGGTCGGCGCTGTTCTGGGGCGCAGTACTGGCGTTTGCCAGTTGGCCGCTGATGCGTCTGTTGACCCGGCTGCTCAATGGCCGTGAATCGCTGGCGGCGGCGATTCTGACCCTGGGCTGGATGTTGCTGGTGGCGGTACCGCTGGTCTGGCTGGGCTTCAACCTGGCCGATCACGTGCGTGACGCGACGGCGTTCATCAAGGATGTGCAGGTCGACGGTTTGCCGGAGGCGCCGACCTGGCTCGGCAGTGTGCCGCTTGTGGGCGAACGGCTGGTCGGCATCTGGGACAGCATCGATCAGCAGGGCGCCGCGTTGATGGTGTCGATCAAGCCTTATCTGGGGCAGGTCGGTAACTGGTTGCTGGCGCGCAGTGCGCAGATCGGCGGCGGGATTCTCGAACTGTCACTGAGCATTGTCTTTGTGTTCTTTTTCTATCGCGACGGGCCGCGTCTTGCGGCGTTCGTGCACGGTTTGCTGGAGCGTTTGATTGGCGATCGCGCCGGGTACTACATCGAACTGGTTGCCGGCACGGTGCAGCGGGTGGTCAACGGGGTGATCGGCACGGCAGCGGCGCAGGCGGTTCTGGCGTTGATCGGGTTTCTGATTGCCGGGGTGCCGGGGGCCTTGGTGCTGGGTATCGTCACGTTTCTGCTGAGTCTGATTCCGATGGGGCCACCATTGGTGTGGGTGCCGGCCACTGCCTGGCTGGCCTGGAAGGGCGAGTATGGGATGGCGGTGTTCTTGGGAATCTGGGGGGCATTGATCATCAGTGGCGTGGATAACGTGCTCAAGCCGTATCTGATTAGCCGAGGCGGGAATTTGCCATTGGTGATCGTGTTGCTTGGGGTGTTTGGCGGGTTGATTGCGTTCGGGTTTATCGGGTTGTTTATCGGGCCAACGCTTTTGGCGGTGGCTTATAGTTTGTTGACGGATTGGAGTAAGAGTCAGGCTCGGGTTTAGGGTCGCTTTGAGGTGTGTATATCCGTTTTTGTGGTGATGGCCGATTAGGGTTCCGCCCTTACGGCGGGTCACTTTGGCAAACGCCGGAGTGCTGGCCCAGCCCAAAGTAACCAAAAGCTCTGTGCCCTGACCTTGCCCAATCACCTCAATCAGTCCCCTCTCCCTCCGGGAGAGGGCTAGGGTGAGGGGCTCTTGATCTTGCTTTTGATCTTGCTTCGGCTTTTGATCTTTTGCCCCATCGGCAGGCCGAGCGAAGGTGGTCATCAGGGGGGAGGCGCGCAGCGGTGCGGCGAAGCCGCATACATCGAGAGGAGATGCAGCGAAGCCAACCGCAGGCGACTGCCCCCGGATGGACACCGTAGCGAGGGAACACTGAGCCTCAGCGAAGTGCCGTACGCCGGGGAAAGCCTTTTGGTTTCTTCTTGGCGTTTGAAAAAGGGACTCGCTGTAAATCGAAACCGCCAGCGGCAGCACCCGCAGTAACGGATATGCTGGCGAACAGGTCTTTCTGCAGTGGCTGGCTGCGGGCGTTTTGCGTGGCGGTGCTGTGGGTGCTGGTATAGCTCGTGTAGTTGCTGACGCTACCGATCATCGGGCTCACACCTTGGGCAGGTACGCAGTTGTGTGTACACCCGAAAAAATGTGGGAGCGAGCTTGCTCGCGAAGAGGCCAGTACATTCAACATTGATGTTGAAACAGCCGACGCCTTCGCGAGCAAGCTCGCTCCCACAGGGGAAGGTGGTGTTTTCAGGCGCGCGGCAGGTGGATGATGGCGGTAAGGCCGCCACCCGGGGTTTCTTCCAGATTCAATTGCCCGCCCAGTCGCTGCGCCGCTTCACGGGCAATGGTCATGCCCAGCCCGACGCCACCGGAATTGCGGTTGCGCGATCCTTCCAGACGAAAGAATGGTTCAAACACCGCTTCACGTTTGTCCTCGGCGATCCCCGGTCCGTGGTCGATCACGCGGATCAACAGTTGCTCGCGCTGATCGTGCAATTCGATGCGCGCCTGCCCGGCGTAACGCAGGGCGTTATCCATCAGGTTGTTGAGGCAGGAACGCAGCGCCATCGGTTGCACCGGCAGCGGTGCGCAGTGGCCGCTGACGTGTACGTCCGCGCCCTGGTCCTGAGCGTTTTCGCACAATGATTCGACCAGCGCCTGCACGTCCATCAGCTGCTGGGCTTCGCTGGTGCGTTGCTCATGCAGGTAGGTGAGGGTGGCGTCGAGCATGGCGATCATGTCGTTCAAATCCTGCCGCATCTGGCTTTGCAGTTTGTCGTCGCTGATGTTCTCCAGGCGCAACTTAAGTCGCGACAAAGGGGTGCGCAGGTCATGGGACACCGCGCCGAGCATGCGCGCACGTTGCTGGACTTGCTCACGAATGCGCCGCTGCATCAGGTTGAAGGTGTGTGCCGCTTGCCGCGCCTCGCGTGGGCCTGACTCGTCCAGCGGGGGGCTGTCGAGGTCTTCGCTGAGACGTTCGGCGGCGTCGCTCAGGCGTTGGATCGGCCGACTGAGCAACTTGGCGCCGTACCAGGCGGCGACCATCAAGGTGATGAACTGAAACGTCAGCGGCACGATCGGGCCACCGAACCAGGGGCGCGGTGGGCGTGGCGGGTAGCGAGAATCGTGCGGCGACGGTTGGCCTTCGATGGTTTGGGAGAATTCCGGTGGCGGCGGAGGCGGGGGCGGGCCGTAGAGGCGGAACCAGGCAAAAGCGAGCAAGTGCGCCAGGACGATCGCCACGAACAGCACACCAAACAGCCGGCCGAACAGCGTGTCGAAGCGCGCCCGCATCAGCCGATGTCTCGGGCGTCGAACAGGTAACCTTCACCGCGCACGGTTTTGATCAACTGCGGGGCTTTCGGGTCGTCGCCGAGTTTCTGTCGCAGGCGCGAGACCAGTAAATCGATGCTGCGGTCGAACGCTTCGATTGAGCGACCGCGCGCAGCGTCGAGCAATTGTTCACGGCTGAGCACCCGGCGCGGGCGTTCGATAAACACCCAGAGCAGGCGAAACTCGGCGTTGGACAGCGGCACCACCAGGCCGTCGTCGGCGACCAGTTGGCGCAGGACGCTGTTCAGGCGCCAGTTGTCGAAGCGGATGTTCGTCCGCTGCTCGGTGCGATCATCGCGCACGCGGCGCAGGATGGTCTGGATCCGCGCGACCAGTTCGCGCGGTTCGAACGGTTTGGCCATGTAGTCGTCGGCGCCGAGTTCCAGGCCGATGATGCGGTCGGTGGGTTCGCAGCGTGCGGTGAGCATCAGGATCGAGATGTCCGATTCGGCGCGCAGCCAGCGGCACAACGACAAGCCGTCTTCGCCGGGCAGCATCAGGTCCAGCACCACCACATCGAAATGCTCGGCTTGCATGGCCTGGCGCATCGCTGTGCCATCGGTGACGCCGCTCGCATGGATGTTGAAACGCGCGAGGTAGTCGATCATCAACTCGCGGATCGGGACGTCGTCGTCGACGATCAGTGCACGAATGCTCCAGCGCTTGTCGTCTTTTTGCTCATCCGTCACGGTGGTTTGGGTGTTGTGCATGGGGCTGTTCATCTGCCAGTAGGCCGCCAACCACAAAGATGGGCTGCGAGGTGGTGGTTTCAGCATAGGCGTCCGGCGGTGAGGCGGGAAGTGCTGATGTAAGGACGTGTTGCGGCTGGCGAGGCTAGCGCGGGCGCGTGTTGGCGGCATGTCGGTTGTGTATCGGAGTCGACACAATAGCAGCGAGCGCTATGCTGATCTCGGCTGGCGCGACGATTTTACCGATCATCGGGTGCCGCGCCGCCGCCGGTTCCGCTACAATGCGCGCCGATTTCGACCTGCCTGAGAGCCCTTCCAATGTCCGTCTGCCAGACTCCTATCATCGTCGCCCTGGATTTCCCCACCCGTGACGCCGCACTGAAGCTGGCCGACCAGTTGGACCCGAAACTGTGCCGGGTCAAAGTGGGCAAGGAGCTGTTCACCAGTTGCGCCGCTGAAATCGTCGGCACCCTGCGTGACAAGGGTTTTGAAGTCTTCCTTGATCTGAAATTCCACGATATTCCCAACACCACGGCGATGGCCGTAAAAGCGGCTGCCGAGATGGGCGTGTGGATGGTCAATGTTCACTGCTCCGGCGGTATGCGCATGATGGCGGCCTGCCGTGAAGTATTGGACAAGCGTAGCGGCCCGCAGCCGCTGCTGATCGGCGTCACCGTGCTGACCAGCATGGAACGCGAAGACCTGGCGGGTATTGGTCTGGATATCGAGCCGCAAGAGCAGGTTCTGCGTCTGGCAGCACTGGCCGAGAAAGCCGGGATGGATGGTCTGGTGTGCTCGGCACTGGAAGCCCAGGCGCTGAAAACTGCGCATCCGTCGCTGCAACTGGTGACCCCGGGGATTCGCCCGGCGGGCAGCGCGCAGGACGATCAACGGCGCATTCTGACCCCGCGTCAGGCGCTGGATGCAGGCTCCGATTACCTGGTGATCGGCCGTCCGATCAGCCAGGCGGCTGATCCGGCGCAGGCGTTGGCCTCCGTCGTCGCCGAAATCGCCTGAAACCCCTGCACAAAAACCGGTAGGCGCTGGCGTAGCCTGCGATCTTTTGATCTGCCCTCAGCTTATGCAAATGGCTGAAAATGGTAAAAGATCGCAGCCTCCGGCAGCGCCTGCATGGGCTGCCTAGAGGCTGAGATCTTTTTAACTTTGATTTAAACCTTCAACACCAACTTGCCGAAATTCTCGCCGCTGAACAATTTCATCAGCGTCTCCGGGAACGTCTCCAGCCCCTCGACAATATCTTCCTTGCTCTTGAGTTCGCCCTTGGCCATCCAGCCGGCCATTTCCTGTCCGGCGGCAGCGAATTGTGCGGCATGGTCCATCACCACAAAACCTTCCATTCGCGCACGGTTGACCAGCAGCGACAGGTAGTTGGCCGGGCCTTTGACCGCCTCCTTGTTGTTGTATTGGCTGATCGCACCGCAGATCACCACGCGCGCCTTCATGTTCAAACGGCTCAGCACCGCGTCGAGAATATCGCCGCCGACGTTATCGAAATACACGTCGACGCCTTTCGGGCATTCACGTTTAAGCCCTGCAACCACGTCTTCGCTCTTGTAGTCGATGGCGCCGTCGAAGCCCAGTTCATCAATCAGGAATTTGCACTTGTCGGCACCGCCGGCAATGCCGACCACGCGGCAACCTTTGATCTTGGCGATCTGTCCGGCAATGCTGCCCACCGCACCGGCCGCGCCGGAAAGCACCACGGTGTCGCCAGCCTTCGGTGCGCCGACATCGAGCAGGGCGAAGTAGGCGGTCATGCCGGTCATGCCCAGCGCAGACAGATAAACCGGCAACGGCGCCAGTTTCGGATCGACTTTGTAGAAACCTCTGGGCTCGCCGAGGAAAAAATCCTGCACGCCAAGGGCGCCGTTGACGTAGTCCCCGACGGCAAAGCCCGGATTGTTCGATGCGACGACTTTGCCTACGCCCAAGGCGCGCATGACTTCGCCGATACCGACCGGCGGAATGTAGGACTTGCCTTCATTCATCCAGCCGCGCATGGCCGGGTCGAGGGACAGGTATTCGTTCTTGACCAGAATCTGTCCTGCCGCAGGTTCTCCGACCGGCACTTCCTGATAGGTGAAGGTCTCGCGGGTGGCGGCACCCACCGGGCGTTTGGCGAGCAGGAACTGGCGATTGGTCTGGGAAGTCATGACAGGCACTCAAGTTGAATGAAGCCTTGTTGATAGACCTTCATGGGCGATGCCGCAAGGTTGGCTGATGCGGCGAATGCACGCCGATCCAATGCAGTGATAGTCATAGGCATGGATTTATCACTGCGACGCATGGGCGCATAAACAGCCTTCTGATAGTGCTGACGTCCGGCAAACCCTTGTCGCTATGCTGCAATGGCGCTGCACGTCTACACAGCCCCTGCATCTATCCGTTCGAGGACATAACAATGAGCATGACGTTTTCCGGTCAGGTTGCCGTAGTCACGGGAGCCGCCAACGGCATCGGCCGTGCAACGGCCCAGGCATTCGCCGCCGAGGGTCTGAAAGTGGTGGTGGCCGATCTGGATACTGCCGGAGGGGAGGGCACTGTCGCGCTTATTCGTACAGCCGGCGGAGAAGCTACCTTCGTGCGCTGCAACGTTACCGTCGAAAGCGAAGTGAAAAATCTGATGGACGAGGTGATCAATACCTACGGCCGTCTTGACTATGCCTTCAACAATGCCGGGATCGAAATCGAGAAGGGCAAACTGGCCGACGGTTCGATGGACGAGTTCGACGCGATCATGGGCGTCAATGTCAAAGGCGTGTGGCTGTGCATGAAATATCAGTTGCCGCTGTTGCTGGCTCAGGGGGGTGGAGCGATCGTCAACACCGCCTCGGTGGCGGGCCTGGGGGCGGCGCCGAAGATGAGCATTTATGCCGCGTCGAAACACGCGGTGATCGGTCTGACCAAGTCGGCGGCCATCGAGTACGCGAAGAAGAAAATCCGCGTCAACGCGGTGTGTCCGGCCGTCATCGACACCGACATGTTCCGTCGTGCCTATGAGGCCGATCCGAAGAAAGGCGAGTTCGCCAATGCCATGCATCCGGTGGGGCGCATCGGCAAGGTCGAGGAAATCGCCAGTGCGGTGTTGTACCTGTGCAGCGACGGTGCTGCGTTCACCACGGGCCATTCGTTGGCGGTGGATGGCGGCGTTACCGCGTTCTGAATCACATGGTTGAAAAAACCCGCATTCGTGCGGGTTTTTTTATGGGCTGCGTTGAGTTCACTTAAACCACTAAACAATGTGTATCAAATGATTAGAACAGTCGCTTTTGACGGCGTTGTCGCACAGCCTGTGCCGCGTGGCTGTGATTAACTGCCGCCAGCAAAACGGACAGGAGTTTGCTTGCTCATGGAATTGAGAATTGACCGACAGGCAATGGTGCCCGTCGTACAGCAGATTGTTGACGGGCTGACTGAGTGGATCCTGCAAAGCGGGGTACCGCCAGCCACCCGTTTGCCCTCGGTTCGGCAAATCGCCCGGGGTAATCTGCTCAGCCAGTCGTGTGTCGTCGAGGCGTGCGAGCGGCTGGTTTCACAGGGCGTCCTGACCACCCGTCAGGGCGCGGGATTTATCGTGGCAGCGTCGCCGTCGACGGTGAGCGCAGAGGATGAGTCAGTGCCCTTCGAGGAGCGGCTTGCCTGGTGTGATGCAGTGTGTGGGGCCGCGAGTGGTTTGAAACTTGGCGGCGGCGGTTTGCCGCAGAGCTGGCGCGAGCCTGACGATCTCAGCTATGCGCTGCGGGAGGTGGCGCGCACCGACATGGCCAGCCTGTTCAACTACAGCACGCCGCTGGGCCTTGCGGCACTGCGCGAGCAGATCGTCAAACGCCTGCGACTGTTCGGTATCGAGGCTCGCAGCACGCAGTTGCTGAGCACGAGCGGCGCCAGTCACGCGCTCGACCTGATCGTTCGAACCTTGTTCAAGGCCGGCGACTGCGTGGTAGTCGAAACCCCCGGTTACGCGCCGCTGTTCGACCTGTTGCGGCTGCACGGGGTGCAGATGCTTGAAGTGCAGCGCACACCGAGCGGGCCGGATACCGTCGCGCTTGAGGGGTTGCTGCGCCAGTTTCAGCCCAGGGCATTGTTCATCAACAGCCATCACCAGAACCCGACTGGCAGTTGCCTGACGCCGGCGGTGGCGCAGCGCATCGTGCAATTGAGCAAGGCCTACGATTTGCGCGTGATCGAAGACGATGTCTACGCCGACCTGCACACGGGCAACGGTACTCGACTGGCGGCGCTGGACGATGAAGGGCGAGTGATTTATGTCGGCAGTTTTTCCAAGACGCTCAGCAGTTCGTTAAGGGTCGGATTTGTTCTCGCCGACAGCGAGATTGTTGCGCGGCTTGCCCAGGTCAAGATGATCAGTGGTCTGGGGGCCTCAAGGTTTTCCGAGGCGGCGCTGGCCAACCTGATGGCGACCGGTGCTTATCGCAAACTGGTGCAGCGCCAGCGGCAGCGTCTGAATGCCGATCGCGCCGCGGCATTGCAGGCACTGGAAGACGCCGACTGGGAAGTGTTCGGCAAACCGACTGGCGGCTTGTTCATCTGGGCACGTGCGCGGGTGGCGGATCAGGCGCGAGTGCGCGCACAGGCTCAGCGTTGCGGTGTTTTGCTGTCCGCCCCGGACGCCTTCAGCCCCAGTGGCGAGGGTGGCGACTGGCATCGCATCAACGTGGCTTACGCCTGTGATCCGCGGGCTCGACAGTTTTTTCGGCATACCGGTTCGGATCGACCTCAAATGTTCTGAAAACGACGCAGACGTAGCTTTTTGCCATTATTCCGACGCCAGAGACTTGTGCTTGTTCATGGCCATTGCGACTCTTCGTCAACTGACTTTGGCAGGGGACTACGCGCAATGATTTCGGCCGTGCAAGGACGTTTTGCCAACCTCGGTATGGCGAAAAAACTGGGTATCGGGTTTGTGTTGGTTTTGCTGCTGACCGCACTGGTGGCGGCGATTGGCGTCTGGTCCCTGCAAACCATCAGTCACCGATTCGACGGACTGAAACAGATGTCCTCGCTCAATAGCCGCCTGCTCAAGGTGCGTTTGCTCGAGCAGGAGTATGCCTTGCGCGGTAATCCGAAAACGGCCGACGCCTTGCGTGAGGGCGTGGATGGCTTGATTGCCCTGGCCAACGAACTCAAGGCGCAATCGCCGGCCAACGTCCCGGTCATGATGGATGTCGAGCAGTCGCTGGGCGCCTATCGCAAGGCGTTCGACGAGTTTGTCTCGTTGACCCAGACCAAGGACCTGGCGCTGGAAATGGCCAGTTGGTCGGTCTCCAGCGTGGCCAATAACCTCGACGTCTTGCAGGCCGGGCTGGCGGACGATGGTGCGTATACCCTGAAGGACACCGAAGGCAAGGACGGTGCGCAGTTCATCGAACAGGCCAACCAGATCAGTCAGGTGTCGAGGCTGATGCTGCAAGCGATGAATGAGGCGCGGGTTCGTCTGGATCAAAGTCGCAAGGGCGATGACAGCGGTGGCAAGGGCAATATCGAACAGGCCGCGCAAGCCCAGAGCCAGGCCGAAGCGCTGAAGTCCACGGTCAAGGACGATGGGTATCTGACGGTGCTCAATGAAGTCTCGGGGCACATTGCCGGTTTCAACGACAAGCTGGCCGAGTACACCGGATTGCTCGAACAGGAAAAAACTGTCTACGAGCAATTGCATCAGCGCGCGGCACAAGTGATGGCGCGGGTGGATCAGGCTTACGTTGCCGAAGACGCCGCCATGCAGGCCGAGCTGAAAAAGAACTCCCTGTTGATTGTCGGTTCTTCGGCATTGGCGCTGTTGGTCGGTTTGATTGCGGCGTGGCTGATTACTCGTCTGATCGTCGCGCCGTTGCGCAGTGTGATCAATGTCGCGCAGCGCATAGCGGCCGGTGATTTGAGTGCGACCGTGGAAGTCACCCGCCGTGACGAAATCGGCCAGCTGATGTTGGCGATGCAGCAGATGGGCGCGGGGTTGAGCACAATTGTCAGTGGGTTGCAGGCCGGTATCGAACAATTGGCCAGCTCCGCACAGTCGCTGTCGGCAGTCACCGAGCAGACCAATCTTGAGGTCAGCAGTCAGAAGGAAGAAACCGAACAGGTGGCCACCGCCATGAACCAGATGACCGCCACCGTCCACGATGTCGCGCGCAACGCTGAAGAAGCGGCGTTTGCGGCGCAGACGGCGGACGGCAAGGTCGAGAGTGGTCAGCAGGTGGTGCGCCAGAGCATGGCGCGGATCGAGCAGCTGGCGGATTCGGCGAATTCGGCCAGCTTAAGCATCGAGAGTCTCAGTGCCGAAATCCAGAATATCGGCACGGTGCTGGGTGTGATCAAAAGCGTTGCCGAGCAGACCAATCTGTTGGCATTGAATGCGGCGATCGAGGCGGCGCGGGCCGGGGAGCAGGGCCGGGGCTTTGCGGTGGTGGCCGATGAGGTTCGCGCATTGGCTCGACGCACGCAGCAATCGACCGAAGAGATCGAGCGGCTGGTCAGTGCATTGCGCTCGGCGGCGCATTCGTCGGTGCAGCAGATTCAAAGCAGCGGTGAGTTGGTGAAGCTGGCGGTGAGTGATGCGTTGCAGACTGAGAGTGCGTTGGGGAGTATTGCGGCGGCGGTTTCGTTGATTCAGCAGATGAATCAGCAGATTGCCGCGGCGGCGGAGCAGCAGAGTTCGGTGGCGGAGGAGATCAATCGCAGTGTGACGAGTATTCGCGCGAGTGCCGATCAGTCGTCGATTGCGATGCGTGGGAATGCGGCTTCGAGTATTGAGCTTGCGCAGTTGGGGAGTGAGTTGCGGGGGATGGTTGGGCATTTTCGGCTTTGACGCTTTTGACTTGGCGGCCTTTGGGCCGACCATGTTGTGGGGGTTGGGGTGAATATCCGTTTTTTTGGGTGTTGCGGCTGGCGGTTTCGCTTTTACAGCGAGTCCCTTTGGCAAACGCCCCAAAGGAACCAAAGGTCTGGGCCCCAACGTTCGGCCCGCTCGCTGGGGCTCGGGGTTCCTTCGTTCCGGGAGCCATCCGGGGGCATCGCTTCCGGTTTGCTGCGCTGCACCTCCTTTCGATGTGTCCGACTTCGTCGAACGGCGCTACGCGCCAATCCCCCGGATGAATCCCTCCTCTCAGCCTGCCGACGGGGCCTTGTAGATCAAGAACTGCAGTCGAGCTAACGCTCATTCTATTGAGTGGGGCGGCTTTGCCGCGGTGGGTGGTGGTGGTGGTGGTGGTGGTGGTGGTGGTGGTGGTGGTGGTGGTGGTCTAGTGGTGAGGGTTGGTTTTGATTTTTTGTTCGGCGCTTTCGTTCAGGTCGGCGTACGTTTTTGAAGCAACTCGGTCGGTCCCCTCTCCCTCTGGGAGAGGGTTAGGGTGAGGGGTTCTTGATCTCCCGCGCGAGCCCACAAAAAAGCCACCTCTCGGTGGCTTCTATTTCAGCATCAGCGATCAGTCGTAGATGACTTTTTTCTTCCAGTCCGCATCTGCTTCAGCATCCTTGAGCCCTGCAGTCAGTTGGTTCTCTTCACCTTCCACCGGAGCGATTTTGTCCATGACCTGGGCGTTGGCGCGAGCCAGCAGTTTCTCCAGGTACTCCAGTTGTTCGGCATACATCTGCGGTTCTTGTTGTTTGCGCAGGTATTGCACGCCGCGTTCGAACGCGAGGCGGGCTTGGCCGGGTTGGTTTTGTTGCAAGGACTGTTGGCCGAGGTTGTTGAAGAACTCGATGTGCAGCAGTACCAGGATGTGGCGGACTTCGCGGATCCATTGTTTGGCTTCGTTCGGTGGCAGGAAGCCGTCATGGGCGGCGCGGGTGATCTGGCCGTGCAGGGCTTCGAGGAGGAAGCGTACGTCCTTGGCTTTGGCTTCGGTCAGGATCGGCGCCGGTGGATTGTTGACCGGGATCGATTCGCCTTGGGCTACCAGCGCATTCAGTTCAGTGATACGGGCTTTGGTGGCTGCGCTGGTTTTCTCAAGGTTCAGCAAGCGCTGACAGACGTTGAGTTCCAGACGAGTCAGCAACAGCTTGAGGGCCGGTGTCATGAACTGGCCCGGGAAGGTCTCGGTCAGTTCGCCGCAACGGCGCAGGCGGTCGTTGAGTTCGACTTTGGTGCGGGCCTTTTCCAGTTTGTTGTTTTCCACCACATGGTTCATGTAGCCAATGGCGATCAGAATTGCGATCCCGGCTACTACTAGCAGGGTGATCATGAGTGGTGTCACCGGTAAGACCTCTTTATAGGGTTCGCATGCGAGTGTAGTGGTTGGGCATTTACGCGCCTAGCGCCGTTCGACGAGCTGGCGCGGCGGGTTCTATCTGTATCGGCCATACACCACTTATATGAATGCTGGCGCATGATGTGCAGATTGCCATTACTGTGCGGTGGACTATAACGTCTTGGCGACTGCCGGAATATAGGCGTCAATCGTCGGGCAATGGAAAAGTCGGATCGGTGCCTTAAAGCGGGTCGAAGTCATTGATTTAAATAAATTTATATCAGGGGGTTGACGACCTCCCAATCCATCCATAGAATGCGCGCCACTTACAGCGTAAAGCACACAGCGAAACGCGGTAGGGAGTGAATGTTGTAGTGTGTCCCCTTCGTCTAGTGGCCTAGGACACCGCCCTTTCACGGCGGTAACAGGGGTTCGAGTCCCCTAGGGGACGCCAATGCGGGAATAGCTCAGTTGGTAGAGCACGACCTTGCCAAGGTCGGGGTCGCGAGTTCGAGTCTCGTTTCCCGCTCCATTTTTAAACAGCACTGCTTTCGGGCGGGGCTGAGTGAAACCAGAACCAGGTCTTCGGATTTGGATCTGGACACCGAAACACACACCATGTGTTCCGGGTAGCGTGTCCCCTTCGTCTAGTGGCCTAGGACACCGCCCTTTCACGGCGGTAACAGGGGTTCGAGTCCCCTAGGGGACGCCATTTGCGGGAATAGCTCAGTTGGTAGAGCACGACCTTGCCAAGGTCGGGGTCGCGAGTTCGAGTCTCGTTTCCCGCTCCAATTTCACAAAAACGCCGCTCAGTGATGAGCGGCGTTTTTGTATGCGCTTTTTTTGGATTCTTCGTTAAGTACCACCCTGGCAAAAAAGGCCCATCGATGAAAGTCGGTGGGCCTTTTGCGTTGCGGGGGCAAATTACCAGGACAGCATCAGTCGACCGGCAAACAGAATCAGCACAACGCCCATGGTGCGTTCGAACCAGTGCCCCATGCGCATGAACAACAACCGCACTTTGCTGCTTGAAAAAAACAGCGCGACCACCACAAACCACAGCGCATTCACAAAACACATCCACACACCGTAAAGCGCTTGAATCTCCAGCGGTGTGCTGGCGCTGATGATGGTGGTGAATATCGCGAGGAAGAACAGCGTGGCTTTGGGGTTGGTGGCATTAGTCAGAAAACCGGTACTGAAGGCTTTGAACAGCGTTTGTTCGGCAATGGGTTCATCGGCAATTTTGTCACCCTCGAGCGTCGATTTCGGCTTGCTGCGCAGCAGGCTGACACCCAGATACAAAATGTAGGCGCCACCAATCACCTTGGCCACCGTCAACAGCCACGGGGTGGTGTGCATCAAGGCGCCGACGCCCAGCAAGGTGTACAGCACATGCACGGAAATCCCCGCCCCGATACCCAGCGCCGTGCAAATGCCCACCACTCGGCCAAAACGCACACTCTGGCGAATGGTGACAGCGAAATCCGGTCCGGGAGCGACCACGGCCAGAAAGTGAATGGTGGCTAGCGCCAGAAATTCGCCCAAGTAGTTCGATAACATCTCAGCTCCAGAAGGTCAGGGGTGAAGCATTGCCGCGGTAGCCGACAAAGAAGGAAAGGCTCAAGCGCGGATCGGCCACGCCCGGCGTGACCGAGTGCATGCAGCGCGAATTGAACATGATGAAATCGCCGGGCTCGGGCCGCACTTCCAGGGTTGGCGGGCCGAGCAGTGCCGGATCGATGCCGTAACTGTCGCCGCGCATTTCGTCGAATTGATCCGGCGTAATGTCGTCATCCCACATTTGCAACGCGCCGCCTTCGGTCGGCATGTTCAGGTATACGTTGCAGGCAAATTGCGCCTCAAGGCTGCGGGCCTGAAAGCTCTCCGGCGCATCCTTGGCGAAAATGTCGTGGTGGGCCAGGAAACACACGCCGGGTTTCACCACGCGCGACAGACCGACATACATTTTGCGTCCGTAAAGGTTTTCCAGATGTGCGCCGGCTGGCCAGGATTCGTCGAGCATGCAACGCAGCGTGTCGACCGGCGAAGAGTAGGGCGCACAGCGCTGACGCAGTTCGGCGATGTTGCGGCTGGCCCGTTCGAAATAATCCTCGATCAGTAGCGGCTGGTTTTCCGCTTCATAAAACGCCATGCCGATGCGGCCGATGCTAGGTGCATTGATGTAGCCCTCGAAGCCTGGAGCAAGAATCTTGTCGCCAATCTGGATCGCCAGCGGCTCGGGCAAAAAGCCTCTGACGCGGATGGCGAGGACTTCTTCGTTGGCCAGTTTTTTTATGCACGTCTCATCGAGACGCTCGACGTCTAGCATCATTTCTTTAGGTCCATCTATCGATAGTCAACGGAATCCGCGCGTGCGGTTCCCCCGCGCCGGCCACTGCGCAGAGCAGCGGCCGAAATGCTCATTCCACGCTGTAGTGGACGGACAGCGTGCCTTTCTTCTGTGAAAGGGATGCGATCGTGACTGTGCCCAGATCCTTCAGGCTACGTACGTGGGTGCCGCCGCAGCCATAGGCTGGCAGCTCACCAAAACCGATTTCCCGCGCGCCTTCGCGCAGTGACGTGAGGCGTGGCAGGTCGTGTTCGACCCATTGATCGATACCGAGTTGAACGGATTGCGCGTCGATCTCCTGCGCGTCATCGCCCGGCTTGAATTGCACACGTCCTTCATCTGGCCAGTGGTGCGCCTTGATCGGCGTCCAGCCCAGCGCCTGAATGAAGTGCCCGATCAAATGACCGGCCGAATGCATGCGGGTATTAAAACAACGGCGCTGTTCGTCGACGCGGATGCAGGTCATACCGAGCGGTACCGGTCGGTCAACGAAGTGGATGATTCGATCCGGTTCCTGCACCACGCGCAGCACCAGACTTTCGCCAATCCAGCCGGTATCACAAGGCTGGCCGCCACCTTGCGGATGAAACAAAGTGGCGCGCAGCACTACTGCGAATTCGTTCTCTTGGGGCGTGCAGTCGAGGACTTCCACATTGGCCTTGAGGTCATCACTATGGAAAAAGAGGCGAAGCGTCATATTCCATGCCCTTATTAAAGTTCTATTTTTATTATATGAATCGTGCAATAACGTGATAATCCGTTCAAAACTCAAAGGACTTGTGCGCTGTGGGCATCAATCTCCCGCTACCACTGCTCGGCGAAATGGCGATTTTCGTCAAGGTCGTGGAGACCGGCAGCTTCTCTGAGGCCGCACGCCAGCTCGGTTCTTCTCCGTCGGCGGTCAGCCGCAGCATTTCTCGGTTGGAAAAGGCTTTGGCTACGCGGCTGTTACAACGCACCACGCGCAAGCTGCGGCTGAGTGACGGCGGGGAAGAGGTGTTCAAGCGTTGTCAGGAGATGGTCAGCGCCGCCAAGTCGGTGATGGAGATCAGCGGCCAGTTCACCCATGAGGCTGAGGGACTGGTACGCGTCAGTGTGCCGAAAGCGGTGGGGCGTTTCGTGATTCATCCGCACATGCCCGAGTTTCTGCGGCGTTACCCCAAGGTCGATGTCGAGTTGTTGCTGGAAGACCGGGAGGTCGATCTGATTGACGACCATGTCGATCTGGCGATCCGCATCACGGATCGGCCACCGGCCGGGCTGGTTGGGCGGCAACTGCTGACCATCGATCATTTGCTCTGCGCGTCCCCGCAATATCTGGCCGAGCACGGTACGCCGACGCATCCCCACGATTTGCTCAATCACAGTTGCATTTATCTGGGCGAAACCCCGAGCGATGCGCGCTGGAAATTCAAAAGGGGCGCCAAAGCAGTAACGGTAGGGGTGCGCGGGCGCTATGCCGCCAATCACACCGGCGTGCGCTTGGGCGCGGTGTTACAGCACATTGGTATCGGCAGCCTGCCGTATTTCACTGCGCGCTATGCACTGGAGCAGAAGTTGGTGGTGCAGGTGCTGCCAGACTGGACGTTCCTGGCTTCATACCACGGGGGGCTGTGGTTGCTGCATTCGCCAACGCGCTACCTGCCGCCAAAGTTGCGGGTGTTTATCGACTATCTGGTGGCGTGCCTGGAGAAAGAGCCGACGTTGAGTAAACCGGGGAAAACGGGGGGCGTTATCAACGCAGCGATGGCGTATGAGTTACCGGAAAGCGAGGGGTTGTTGTAGCGCAAAAGCAAAAGATCGCAGCCTTCGGCAGCTCCACATGGGAACGTATTCTCCTGTAGGAGCTGCCGAAGGCTGCGATCTTTTGATCTTCAGCCGATAAAAATCAGTGCTTGCTGTCCTGAGCGGACATCGCCAGCAGCTGCTTTTCCTGATTCCAGTCGAACGGTTCATCGTTCTGTTCAGCTTCGAAGCGACGTTCTTCCAGCGCCTGGTACATGTCGATCTCTTCATCAGACAGGTAGTGCAGGCAATCGCCAGCAAAGAACCACAGCAGATCGCGCGGGATCAGGTGGGCAATTTGCGGATAACGGCTGATCACTTGAGTCAGGATGTCCTGGCCCAGGTATTGGCTTTCGATCGGTTCGATGGGCAGTGAAGCGAGCAATTCGTCAAAGCGCTCCAGGAACAAGGCATGGCTTTCTTCGGGAACCTGTTCGGCCTCACCTACGGCGACCAGAATACTGCGCAGATGGTCGAGTAACACAAGATGATCGGCAACGACGTTGGACACGAGATAAGTCCTCAAGAGCAAAACGGGCGCAGGAGTATAAAGCTCCTGCGCCCTTTTTTCACCGCTTACGGTTAGGCGGTAGCGCCGATCAGCGCACTTTGCCCTCTGCCAGCAGCAGTTCTTCTTTGTCGAAGTCATCGACATCGATCACCTTGCGCCGTGCTGCTTCGGCATCGCGCAGGCTCTGCGCTTCAATCGGTTGCAACACACCTGCTTCCAGCGCCGCATCAATGGCGTGTTCGCCCGCCACCGGTTTGACCTGGCCGCTTTTCAACGAAGTGTGCAGTTTTTTGTGCAGCGGCTGCGCGGCATTCAACAGATCGCTGGCATGTTGCAGCGCACCGACAGCATCGTCTGCCGATTGCGGGCGATAGCAGCCGGCAAGCAGTTCTTCCAGCGCCGGGTCACCTTTGGCTCGGCCAATGACCCCTGCCACTTCGGCACCGAGTTTGTCCGACGGGCCTTTATGACGACGACCGAACGGGAACACGATCACCCGCAACAGGCAACCGAAGACCTTGTTAGGGAAGTTGCTGAGCAGTTCATCCAGCGCCCGTTCCGACTGACCAAGGCTTTCTTCCATGGCCCACCTGAACAACGGCTCCATGTAGGCCGGCGAATCCAGATCGTGATAACGCTTGAGCGATGCCGACGCCAGATACAGATTGCTCAATACATCACCCAGGCGTGCCGACAGGCGTTCGCGCCGTTTCAGTTCGCCGCCCAGTAGCATCATGCTGAAGTCGGCGAGCATGGCAAACGCCGCCGCCTGACGATTGAGTGCGCGGAAGTAGCCCTGGCTGATCTTGTCGCCCGGTGCTTTTTCGAAATGACCGAAGCCGAGGTTCAGCAACAGCGTACTGGCGGCATTGCCTACGGCGAAGCCGATGTGTTTGAGCAGCAGGCCATCGAACTCTTTCAGGGCCTGATCCTTGTCCTCGCGACCGGCCAGAGCCATTTCCTTGAGCACGAATGGGTGGCAGCGAATCGCACCCTGGCCGAAGATCATCAGGTTGCGCGAGAGAATGTTCGCGCCTTCCACGGTGATGAAGATCGGTGCACCGTTCCAACTGCGTCCCAGGTAATTGTTCGGGCCCATGATGATCGCCTTGCCGCCGTGTACATCCATGGCGTGGCTGATGCATTCGCGACCGCGTTCGGTGAGGTGATATTTGAGGATCGCCGACAGCACCGAAGGTTTCTCGCCCAGATCCACCGCGTTGGCGGTGAGCATCCGTGCGGCGTCCATCATCCACGCGTTACCGCCGATGCGCGCCAGTGCTTCCTGAATACCTTCGAATGCCGACAGCGGCACGTTGAATTGCTCGCGAATCTGCGCGTACTGGCCAGTCACCAGGCTGGTGAACTTGGCCGCGCCGGTGCCGACGGCAGGCAACGAAATCGAGCGCCCGACCGACAGACAGTTCATCAGCATCATCCAGCCTTTGCCGAGCATTTCCTGACCGCCGATCAGGAAGTCCAGCGGGATGAACACATCTTTGCCCGAGTTCGGCCCGTTCATGAACGCGGCCCCCAGTGGCAAGTGCCGACGGCCGATTTCCACGCCGGCTGTATCGGTCGGAATCAGCGCCAGGCTGATACCGAGGTCGGTCTTGTCGCCCAGCAGGTGATCCGGGTCATAGGCCTTGAACGCGAGGCCGAGCAGGGTGGCCACCGGGCCGAGGGTGATGTAGCGCTTCTCCCAGTTCAGGCGCAGGCCTAGAACTTCCTCGCCTTCCCATTGGCCTTTGCAGATGATCCCGGTGTCGGGCATCGCGCCGGCATCGGAACCGGCCAGTGGCCCGGTGAGGGCGAAGCACGGGATATCGTCGCCACGGGCCAGCCGTGGCAAGTAGTGATTACGTTGTTCGTCGGTGCCGTAATGCAGCAGCAATTCGGCCGGGCCGAGGGAGTTGGGCACCATCACGGTGGAAGCGAGGTCGCCGCTGCGCGTGGCGAGCTTCATGGCCACTTGCGAGTGGGCATAGGCCGAGAAGCCTTTGCCACCGAACTCCTTGGGAATGATCAGGGCGAAGAAGCCGTGCTCCTTGATGTGCGCCCAGGCTTCTGGCGGCAAGTCCATAGACTGACCGATCTGCCAGTCCGTGACCATTGCGCAGAGTTCTTCGGTCGGGCCATCAATGAACGCCTGTTCTTCTTCGGTCAATTGAACCTTGGGATAGGCCAGCAGTTTGTCCCAGTCCGGACGACCACTGAACAGCTCGCCATCCCACCATACGGTGCCGGCATCGATCGCGTCGCGCTCGGTCTGAGACATCGGCGGCAGGGTTTTCTGAAACCAGTTGAACAACGGCGCACTGAAATGTTTACGGCGCAGGTCAGGCAGCAGCAAAGGGGCCGCGACGACCGCCAATACGACCCAGAGAATCAGCAGCAGCAAGCCTGGCGCGTGGCTGAAAATCCCCATGGCCACCAGATAGACAGCAACGATGCCCAGTGCGGGCAGCGGGGCGATGCGCCGGTGGGCGAGGTACGCCACACCAATGATCAAAACCAGTATCCACAACAACAGCATATTTCAGTCCTCCGTGAACCAAGGCAAATCGACCCTCCACAGCTTAGACGGCATCTGCGAAACCGGGTGGTCAGAGCAAGGTGATTGAAATCGTGGGAAACCCCGGATGGTTTTCGTAGGTTCGGTGGGCAACACGTGTGGGAAATCGTTCGCTTATCCCGCGCCTTTGCGTCCAAGTTTGGCCGAAACGTCGTTATCTCTGTGCTTGAGCTGTCGCTAGACTCGAGGCTCACCCAGGAGATCTGTCGTCATGCGCGAGTATCTGAGTCCCGGCCGCTTCATCGATAGTGACCACCCGGCGGTGGTGGAGTTCGCCGAACGACATCGTGGTGCCAGCCGCGATCCGCGTGAGCAGGCGATCAACCTTTATTACGCCGTGCGCGAAGCGGTGCGCTACAACCCCTACACCTTCAGCCGTGACCCGCAAACGTTGTGCGGCAGCTATGCGCTGGCAACGGGGGAGAGCTATTGCGTGCCCAAAGCCACGCTGCTTGCCGCCTGCGCGCGCCATTGCGGTGTTCCTGCGCGCATCGGGCTGGCGGATGTCAGAAATCACCTGTCGACCCCGCGATTGCTTGAACTGCTGAAAAGCGATGTGTTCGCCATGCACGGCTACACGGAACTGTTGCTTAACGGTCGCTGGGTCAAGGCGACCCCGGCGTTCAATCAGCAGCTCTGCGAGATGTTCAACGTCGCACCGCTGGAATTCGACGGCATCAATGACAGTGTTTTCCACCCGTTCAACCGTGACGGCGCGCAGTTGATGGAGTATCTGGTCGATCATGGCCAGTTCACCGATGTGCCGGAAACCTTCTTCTTCGAACACCTGGAAAAATGCTATCCGCATCTGTTCGGTGATCACTTGCCGCCACTGTTGGGCGACATGCAGAGTGATGTCAGGAGACTCTGATCCGGCGTATGCTGCCTGCCCACTCATGTGCAAAGAGGCAGTCATGCTGAAGATCTGGGGACGGAAAAACTCATCGAATGTCAGAAAGCCGCTGTGGGCTGCCGAGGAATTGGGCCTCGATTACGAGGCGGTTGATGCCGGTGGCGCCTTCGGTGTGGTCGACACGCCTGAGTACCGGGCGATGAACCCGAACGGCCGGGTGCCGGTGATCGAAGATGACGGTTTCGTGCTGTGGGAATCCAACGTCATCGTCCGTTATTTGTTGGCCAAGCATGCGCCGGCCAGCAACTGGTACCCGGCAGATCCGCAAGCGCGCGCGATTGCCGACAAGTGGATGGACTGGGCCACCGCGAGTTTTGCCAGCCCTTTCCGCACCGTGTTCTGGGGCGTGGTGCGTACTCCGGCGGATCAACAGGATTGGCCGGCCATCCGCGCCGCCATCAAGGACTGCACCGAGTTGCTGGCCATGGCCGATCAGGCCCTCGCCGACACACCCTACTTGTCCGGTGACGAAATCGGCATGGGCGATATCCCGCTCGGCAGTTTCATTTATGCCTGGTTCGAGATGCCCATCGAGCGCGCGCCGCAACCGCATCTGCAAGCCTGGTACGAGCGCCTGAAGCAGCGTCCGGCGTACCGCAAAGCAGTTATGACCGCGTTGACTTAATACCTACTATCGACACGCTTGACTGTACTTGTGCGGCGGCGGCACGCACCATTGCGCTCTTGCGCCGCGGTTGAATTCGCCGTCGCGCGCCCTTATTCAGTTCTTTCTTCCCTTCACCATGGTGCGTAAATCAGATATGAGTTCCGCTCTGTCCATCCGGCAGCTAACCAAAACCTACGGCAACGGGTTCCAGGCCTTGAGTGGTATCGATCTGGACGTCGCCGAAGGTGACTTTTTCGCCTTGCTCGGCCCCAACGGCGCCGGCAAATCCACGACCATCGGCATTCTCTCGACTCTGGTGAACAAGACCAGCGGCACGGTGAATATCTTCGGTCATGACCTGGACAAGAACCCTGCGCAGCTCAAGCGCTCGATTGGCGTGGTGCCCCAGGAATTCAACTTCAACCAGTTCGAAAAGACTTTCGACATCGTCGTGACCCAGGCCGGTTACTACGGCATTCCGGCGAAGATCGCCAAGGAACGCGCCGAGCAGTACCTGACCCAGCTCGGTCTGTGGGACAAACGCGATGTGCCGTCGCGTTCGCTGTCCGGCGGCATGAAGCGGCGGCTGATGATTGCCCGCGCGCTGGTGCATGAACCGCGTCTGCTGATCCTCGACGAACCGACTGCCGGCGTCGACATCGAGCTGCGCCGTTCGATGTGGACGTTCCTCACCGAACTTAATCAGAAAGGCATCACCATCATCCTCACCACCCACTATCTGGAAGAGGCTGAGCAACTGTGTCGCAACATCGGCATCATCGACCACGGCACCATTGTCGAGAACACCAGCATGCGTCAGCTGCTCGGTCAGTTGCATGTGGAAACCTTCCTGCTCGACCTGAAAGGTGATCTGGCTGCCGCACCGCAACTGGTCGGCTATCCGGCGCGTCTGGTGGATGCGCGCACCCTGGAAGTCCAGGTCGACAAATCGATGGGCATTACCGCGCTGTTCGGCCAATTGGCGTTGCAGAACATCGAAGTCCTGAGCCTGCGTAACAAAACCAATCGCCTTGAGGAGCTATTCGTGTCCCTGGTGGAGAAAAATCTGTCGAAGGTGGCGGTATGAGTTCCGAGTTCCGTCCCAACCTCGTCGCCCTCCAGACCATCGTTTACCGCGAGGTCAAACGCTTCACGCGAATCTGGCCGCAGACGCTGCTGCCGCCGGCGATCACCATGGTTTTGTACTTCGTGATCTTCGGCAACCTGATCGGTCGGCAGATCGGCGAGATGGGCGGCTTCACTTACATGGAGTACATTGTGCCGGGGCTGATCATGATGTCGGTGATCACCAACTCCTATGGCAACGTGGTCTCGAGCTTCTTCGGCAGCAAATTTCAGCGCTCGATTGAAGAACTGATGGTCTCGCCGGTATCACCGCACACGATTCTGATCGGCTACACCTGCGGTGGCGTGCTGCGCGGGTTGATGGTCGGGGTGATCGTGACCCTCCTGTCACTGTTCTTTACTGATTTGCAGGTGCATCACCTGGGCGTGACCATTTTGGTGGTGGTGCTGACGGCGACGATTTTCTCGCTGCTGGGCTTCATCAACGCCGTGTTTGCGCGCAACTTCGATGACATTTCGATTATCCCGACCTTCGTGCTGACACCTCTGACGTATCTGGGGGGCGTGTTCTACTCGATCACCTTGCTGCCGCCGTTCTGGCAGACCGTGTCGATGGCTAACCCGGTGTTGCACATGGTCAATGCGTTCCGTTACGGCATTCTCGGGGTGTCGGATATCCGCATCGGCATCGCGATCACGTTCATGCTGGTGGCGACGGTGGTGTTGTATATCGCCTGTGCGCGGTTGCTGGTGAGTGGGCGCGGGATGCGTACCTGATCCCAAACCGCGCCGCTGCCATCGCGGGCAAGCCCGCTCCCACAGAGATCTTCAGAGCGCCGCAGATCCCGTGTGGGAGCGAGCTTGCTCGCGAAGGCGGCATCAAAAACACGATAAAACCAAACGGCCTCCATTGCGGAGGCCGTTTTGCATTCACGACATGCGTTTTTTCTTGCGCCGCGCCCATTGCCGGGACACCCACCAGCGCCAATACATCATCACGCCGAAATAGGCGATGACGCCAAGCACCAGCCCGACCACTACCGAGCCGAGCAAAAACGGTTGCCACAGCGTCGCGAGTTCACCGCTGATCCATTCCCAGGTCAGCTCATCCGGCAAGTGCCGCGCCGGCACGTCCATCAGCCAGGCGCCAGTCTGATAGGTGCAGAAAAACACTGCCGGCATGGTGATCGGATTGGTCAGCCACACCAGGCTGACGGCAATCGGCATGTTGCCTCGCACCACGACGGCCAGTGCCGCGGCGACCAGCATCTGAGCGGGAATCGGCAGGAAAGCGGCGAACAGCCCAACCGCCATCCCTCGGGCCACCGAGTGGCGATTGAGGTGCCAGAGGTTTGGGTCATGCAGCAACTTGCCGAGAAAGCGTAAGGATTTGTGTTCCCTGATGCTCGTCGGGTCGGGCATGTAACGTTTGAATAAGCGCCGGGGCATAAGGCTTCTCGGTCGGTTAAGGCGGCAAGTATGTCTGGATTCCATGAACGGCCCATTCAGACTTTGTGACAATTGTTGACGGCGGTCGTGCCAAATACCCGCTATGCCTAAGTTCGGGACTCTCAAGGACGGGCTTATGCGCACAGGGATGATGGCGCTGGCAGTCGGTTTGCTTGCTCCGATATTGATGCCGGCGTTACCGCCGGTCTGGTTGATGGTGCTGCTGGCGGTCGTGGCTTTGATGTTGCTGCCGTTTCGCAGCTATCCATTGGCTTTTCTGCCGTTGGGTTTCACCTGGGCTTGCGTCAGCGCGCATTGGGCGTTGCAGGATCGCTTGCCGGTGGCGCTGGATGGCGAGACCCGTTGGCTCGAAGGGCGCGTGGTCGGGTTGCCGCAAAACAGCGACGGCGTGGTTCGTTTCGAATTGGCGGACGCCCATTCGCGCCACGGCAAACTGCCGTCACTGATGCGCCTGGCCTGGTACGCCGGGCCGCCGGTCAGCAGCGGCGAGCGCTGGCGCCTGGCGGTCAAGCTCAAACGCCCGAGCGGGTTACTCAATCCGGACGCCTTTGATTATGAAGCCTGGCTACTCGCGCAACGCATTGGCGCAACGGGCACGGTCAAGGACGGTCAGCGCCTTGGCGAGGCGCGATGGGCGTGGCGCGACAGCCTTCGTCAGCGCTTGCTGGCGGTCGACGCGCAGGGCCGGGAAGGGGCGTTGGCGGCGCTGGTGCTGGGCGATGGCTCGGGCCTGAGTCGCGAGGATTGGCAGACTTTGCAAGACACCGGCACCGTGCATCTGCTGGTAATTTCCGGTCAGCACATCGGCATGCTGGCGGCGGTGATGTACTGGCTGGTCGCCGGGCTGGCCCGATATGGTCTGTGGCCGCTGCGTTGGCCATGGCTGCCTTGGGCCTGTGGCCTGGCCTTCGCCGCGGCACTCGGTTACGGGATGCTCGCCGGATTCGATGTGCCGGTGCGACGGGCCTGCGTGATGGTCGGGCTGGTGCTGTTGTGGCGCCTGCGCTTTCGTCATCTCGGCGCCTGGTGGCCACTGTTGCTGGCGTTTAATGGCGTGCTGTTGCTGGATCCGCTGGCCAGTCTGCGCCCCGGTTTCTGGTTGTCCTTCGCGGCGGTGGCGGTGCTGATCTTCACCTTTGGCGGGCGTCTCGGGGCATGGCGCTGGTGGCAGACCTGGACGCGGGCGCAGTGGCTGATCGCGATCGGCCTCTGCCCGGTGTTGTTGGCGCTGAATCTGCCGATCAGCCTCAGTGGGCCGTTGGCAAATTTGCTGGCGGTGCCTTGGGTCAGCCTGGTGGTGCTGCCCCCGGCGTTGCTTGGGACTCTGTTATTGCCGGTGCCATTTGTCGGCGAAGGGCTGTTGTGGCTGGCGGGTGGCTTGATCGACTGGCTGTTCCAGGGCCTGGCACTGATCGCCGGGCAGTGGCCGGCGTGGATTGCGCCGTCGCTTCCCGGTTGGGCGTTGGCTATCGGCAGTCTCGGTGCCGTACTGTTGCTGTTGCCGCGAGGCGTACCCCTGCGTCCGCTGGGCTGGCCAGTGTTGTTGATTCTGGTCGTGCCACCCCGGGAGCGGCTGGACGCCGGACTGGCCGATGTCTGGCAACTGGATGTCGGCCAAGGCCTGGCGATTCTGATCCGTACGCGTCATCACGCGTTGCTCTACGATGCCGGGCCGCGGTTCCGCGATTTCGATCTTGGCGAACGTGTTGTCTTGCCGGCCCTGCGCAAACTGAATGTCGAGACACTGGACTTGATGCTGCTCAGCCATGCCGACGCCGATCATGCCGGTGGTGCTTTGGCCGTTGCGCGCCGTTTGCAGGTGAAGCAAGTCATCAGCGGCGATCCGCCAGGGCTGCCAGCCGAACTGAACGCGCAGGCGTGTGAAAGTGGCCGGCAATGGCAGTGGGACGGTGTCAGTTTTCAACTCTGGCAATGGGCGGACGCTCACGACAGCAATCAGCGCTCCTGCGTGTTGCAGATCGAGGCCAATGGTGAGCGCCTGCTGCTGACCGGCGATATTGATAAACACGCCGAGCGAGTCTTGCTGCAAAGCCCTCTGAACGTAGCCACTCAATGGCTGCAAGCCCCGCACCACGGCAGCCGCAGTTCATCATCGATGGCATTGCTCAAAGCGTTGAAACCCGACGCCGTTTTGATATCCCGTGGCCAGGGCAACTCGTTCGGTCATCCGCATCCGACCGTCATTGCGCGTTATCGCCAGCAAGGGCTGTGCATTTACGACAGCGCCGAGCACGGTGCCATCCATCTGCAACTCGGTGCGTTCAAACCACCGCGGACAATGCGCCAGTACCCGCGTTTCTGGCGTGAACCGCCGCTGTCCTCGCCTTGAGCGAGGCAAGCGTGAAGGCGACATCACGGTCGTCGGAGCGGCGGGTCTTAATCGCGAACCGGTATGGTAAAGTGGCGCACTTTTTCGAGGGGACTGTCACTGTGTGGGAATTGGTCAAATCCGGCGGCTGGATGATGCTGCCGATCATTCTGAGTTCCATCGCGGCCATGGCGATTGTCGCCGAGCGCCTGTGGACCCTGCGCGCCAGTCGCGTCACCCCCGAGCACTTGTTGGGCCAGGTCTGGGTCTGGATCAAGGACAAGCAGCTCAATAAAGAAAAACTCAAGGAATTGCGCGCCAATTCGCCGCTGGGGGAAATCCTCGCCGCAGGCCTGGCCAACTCCAAGCATGGTCGCGAGATCATGAAAGAGTGCATCGAAGAGGCCGCCGCCCGGGTCATTCACGAGCTCGAGCGCTACATCAACGCACTCGGCACCATTGCTGCCATGGCGCCGTTGCTGGGTTTGCTCGGCACTGTGCTCGGCATGATCGACATCTTCAGCGCGTTCACCGGTTCCGGCATGACCACCAATGCCTCGGTTCTGGCCGGTGGTATCTCCAAAGCGCTGATCACCACGGCTGCGGGCCTGATGGTCGGTATTCCGGCGGTGTTCTTCCACCGTTTCCTGCAACGCCGCATCGACGAGCTGGTGGTGGGCATGGAGCAGGAAGCGATCAAACTGGTTGAAGTGGTGCAGGGCGACCGTGACGTCGACCTGGCTGAGGGCCGCGCGTGAAATTCCGTCGCAAGCCCCGGGAAACCGTAGACATCAACCTCGCGTCGCTGATCGACGTGGTGTTCATCCTCCTGCTGTTTTTCGTCGTGACCACCACATTTACTCGCGAAACCCAATTGCGCGTGGATCTGCCGGAAGCCGTCAGCGGCTCGCCGGCCGAAGATCAGCAACTCAAGCAACTGGATGTCGCCATCAGCGCCGAAGGCGTGTTTTCGGTGAATAACAAGATTCTGCCGAAAAACGATCTGGCGACGCTGATGGAAGCCATGCAGAAGGAATCCAACGGCGATACCAGCATGCCGTTGTCGATCAGTGCCGATGGCAAGGCCCAGCATCAATCAGTGATCACCGCCATGGACGCTGCCGGCAAGCTCGGTTTCAGCCATCTGCGCATGACCACGGTCGAGGCGGCGCCTAAATCCTGATGAGCCTGTCTGATCGCTTGCTCGCCGCGTGGTATCAGGGGCACCCGGCCCTGACGCTGTTGCGGCCGCTGGAAATGCTCTATCGGCGCGTCGTCATCGGCAAGCGCCAGCGTTTTCTCGACGGTGAAGGCGAAATCTATCAGCCGCCGGTGCCATTGATCGTGGTTGGCAACATCACGGTCGGCGGCACCGGCAAGACGCCGATGATTCTCTGGTTGATCGAGCATTGCCGGCGCAGGGGGTTGCGCGTCGGCGTGGTCAGTCGTGGTTACGGCGCCACACCGCCGCAGTTGCCCTGGCGGGTCGAGGCCGATCAAAGCGCCGAGATTGCTGGCGATGAACCCTTGCTGATCGTGCAACGCACGGGCGTGCCGCTGATGATCGACCCCAATCGCAGCGCCGCCGTCAAAGCCTTGTGCGCCAGTGAGCCGCTGGATCTGATCCTCTCCGACGATGGCATGCAGCACTACCGACTGGCGCGGGATCTGGAGCTGGTGCTGATCGACGCCGCCCGTGGCCTGGGCAATAAGCGCTGCTTGCCGGCAGGTCCTTTGCGCGAGCCGATCGAACGTCTGCAAAGCGTTGACGGCGTGCTGTTTAACGGTGCCGCCGAGGACCGCGAAGACGGTTTCGCTTTCCGCCTGCAACCCACCGCGCTGATCAATCTGTGCAGTGGCGAACGCAAACCGCTTGATCATTTTGCGGCCGGGCAGGCGCTGCATGCGGTGGCCGGGATCGGTAATCCGCAACGTTTCTTCAATACCCTCGAAGCGCTAGACTGGCGGCCAGTCCCCCATGCGTTTGCCGATCACGCCGAGTACAGCGTGCAGGCCTTGAATTTCACACCGTCATTGCCATTGGTGATGACTGAAAAGGACGCGGTGAAGTGCCGTGCCTTCGCGGCTGCCGACTGGTGGTATCTAGCGGTCGATGCCGTGCCGTCGCCGGCCTTCGTGGCCTGGTTCGACACACAGCTGATACGCCTGTTGCCGGATCGTCTTTTGCCTTAACTCTTTTATCCAGGGAATGTTCATGGACACCAAATTGCTCGACATCCTCGCGTGCCCTATCTGCAAAGGCCCGCTCAAGCTCAGCGCCGACAAGACCGAACTGATCAGCAAGGGCGCCGGCCTGGCGTACCCGATCCGTGACGGCATCCCGGTCATGCTCGAAAGCGAAGCCCGCACCCTGACCACCGATGAGCGTCTGGATAAATGACCACTGCCTTCACCGTTGTCATTCCGTCGCGTTACGCTTCGACACGGCTGCCGGGTAAGCCGCTGCTGGACATTGCCGGCAAGCCGATGATCCAGCATGTCTGGGAACAGGCGAGCAAAAGCAGCGCCACTCGTGTGGTAGTGGCAACCGACGATGCGCGCATCGTCGAGGCTTGCAAGAGCTTTGGCGCCGAAGTGGTGCTGACCCGTGAAGATCACAACTCCGGCACCGATCGTCTGGCCGAAGTCGCGGCGAAACTGGGCCTTGAGCCTGACGCAATCGTGGTCAATGTGCAGGGCGACGAGCCGCTGATTCCGCCAAGCGTGATCGATCAGGTTGCCGCCAACCTCGCGGCCCACACCGAAGCGCGCATGGCCACGCTGGCCGAGCCGATCGAAGACGTGGAAACCCTGTTCAACCCGAACGTGGTCAAGGTCGTCAGCGACCTCAATGGTCTGGCGCTGACCTTCAGCCGTGCAACCTTGCCGTGGGCGCGCGATGCGTTTGCCAAGAGCCGCGAGCAAATGCCTGATGGCGTACCGTATCGTCGCCACATCGGCATTTATGCCTACCGCGCCGGATTCCTTCAGGACTTCGTGAGTTGGGGCCCGTGCTGGCTGGAAAACACTGAATCGCTGGAGCAACTGCGTGCCCTGTGGCACGGCGTGCGGATTCATGTCGCCGATGCGCTGATCGCGCCGCCGACCGGTGTCGACACCGTCGAAGACCTTGAGCGCGTTCGTCGCCTGCTGGGGGCCTGATGCGGGTTCTGTTTGTGTGCCTGGGCAACATCTGTCGTTCGCCTACGGCTGAAGGCGTGCTGCGCCGCAAATTGCGTGAAGCGGGGCTGGCGGATCAGGTCGAAGTGGCCTCCGCGGGCACCGGTGACTGGCACGTTGGCAACGCGCCGGACAAGCGCAGCCAGGCGGCGGCCAAGGTGCGCGGCTATGATTTGTCGGCGCAACGCGCGCAGCAAGTCAGCTGTGCCGATTTCGCCAGTTACGATTTGATCCTGGCCATGGACAACAGCAATCTGCGCAACCTCAAGGCGCTGCAACCGTCCACTGGCAAGGCCGAACTGGATCTGTTCCTGCGGCGTTATGCCGGTGTCGTCGATGAAGTGCCGGACCCGTATTACGACGGCGACCAGGGTTTCGAGCAGGTGCTGGATCTGATCGAAGCGGCCTGTGACCAACTGCTGATCGAAGTAAAGGGCCGCTTATGAGTCTGTTGGTGCAACCCCGGGTTTCCCTGAAACCGTTCAACAGTTTTGGCGTGGACGTTCACGCGCAGCTGTTCGCCGAAGCCCACTGCGATGCCGATGTCCGCGAAGCGCTGGCGTATGCCGAGTCTCACGATGTGCCTTTGCTGGTCATCGGTGGCGGCAGCAATTTGCTGCTGACCGCTGACATTGCGGCGCTGGTGCTGCGCATGGCCACGCGCGGTATCCGCGTGATCAGCGATGACGGCAGTCGCGTGGTGGTCGAAGCCGAAGCGGGCGAGCCGTGGCACCCCTTCGTACAGCACACTTTGGCGCAGGGTTTATCGGGGCTGGAAAATCTCAGCCTGATCCCCGGCACCGTTGGCGCTGCGCCGATGCAAAACATCGGTGCCTACGGCGTCGAGATCAAGGATGTGTTCGCCGGGCTCACCGCGCTGGATCGCCACACTGGCGAACTGCGCGATTTCAGCCTGGAAGAATGCAACTTTGCCTACCGTGACAGCGTGTTCAAGCAGCAGCCGGGGCGTTGGCTGATTCTGCGGGTGCGTTTTACGCTCGACCGCGTCGCGCATCTGCATCTGGAATACGGCCCGGTGCGTCAGCGCCTGACCGAACAGGGCATCGAGCAACCGACGCCCACTGACGTCAGCCGCGCAATCTGCAGCATCCGCAGCGAAAAACTGCCGGACCCCGCAGTGCTCGGCAATGCCGGCAGCTTTTTCAAGAATCCGTTGGTGCCGGCAGCGCTGGTGGCGCAGATCAAGAAGCAGCATCCGGATCTGGTGGCCTACGCCCAACCGGACGGGCAGATGAAACTGGCCGCCGGTTGGCTGATTGAACGTGCCGGCTGGAAGGGTTTCCGTGAGGCCGATGCCGGCGTGCATAAGTTGCAGGCGCTGGTGCTGGTCAACTACGGCGCGGCGACCGGCCTGCAGTTGCTCGATTTGGCGCAGCGTATCCAGAAAGACATTAGCGAACGTTTCAATGTCGAACTGGAAATGGAGCCCAATCGGTATTGAGGCAGCTACAAGCTACAAGCTATAAGCTTCAAGCGGCAAGCTACACTGCGTCATGAGTGCCAAACCGCTTTTTCTTGCAGCTTGTAGCTTATAGCCAGCAACTTTGCACCTTGCAGTTTGTAGCTGAAAGCTCGCAACTGAAAAGCCCTGTCTCAGCAGGGCTTTTTTGTTAATACTGGGTTAACTTAGCGAGCTAACGATACCGTTCATTTGCTCCACCAAAGGCCCGGTGCAGACCTTCCCGTCGGCACAAGAGAGCCCATTAGCCTGAGTCGATCTGCGCGAACCCACCGCTGACTTTCCGGCGGCAGATTGCTCGACCCCATAACCTCCAAAAATATGCGGGCGTGCCCATGATTACCCTGAAACTCAATGGCCAAGACCATTCACTTGATGTCACCGAAGACATGCCGCTGTTGTGGGCGATTCGTGATGTCGCCGGTTACAACGGCACCAAATTCGGTTGCGGCATGGGCCTGTGTGGCGCTTGCACCATTCATATTGATGGTTTGCCGGCGCGCAGTTGCATTACGCCGATCGGCTCGGTAGTCGGCCAGAACGTCACTACTATCGACAACCTGCACGCCGACCCTGTCGGGCAAGTCGTCCAGCGAGCCTGGCTCGACAGCGCCGTGGCCCAGTGCGGGTTTTGTCAGGGCGGGCAGATCATGTCGGCCACCGCTTTGCTCAAGACCAATCCCGACCCGAGCGACGAGCAGATCGAAGAAGCCATGGTCGGCAACATTTGCCGCTGCGGCACCTATAACCGGATCAAAACCGCGATTCGCCAGGCTTCCACCCACCTGAAGGAGGCCAAGGCATGAGTCGCCTGCCGAACGATTTCGCCCTGAGCAATCTCAGTCGCCGTGGCTTCCTTAAAGGCGCAACCGCCACCGGTGCATTGGTGCTGGCGGCGAGTTGGGGTTGGCAGGATGCGTTGGCCGAAGACAAGCCGAAGCAGTTCGGTGCCGATGGCATGCCCAACGGCTGGATCGACGATCCGAAGGTCTACGTCAGCATCGCCAGCGACGGCACGGTGACTGTTGTGTGCAACCGCTCCGAGATGGGCCAGGGCGTGCGCACCAGTCTGACCATGGTTGTCGCCGACGAACTGGAAGCTGATTGGGCGCACGTCAAAGTGCAGCAGGCGCCGGGCGATGAAGTGCGTTTCGGCAACCAGGACACCGACGGTTCGCGCAGTATGCGTCACTGGTACGAGCCGATGCGCCGTTGCGGCGCGGCAGCCCGTACGATGCTTGAGCAAGCGGCAGCTGCGCAATGGAAAGTGCCGCTGGGCGAATGCCATGCGCAATTGCACAAAGTCATTCACAAGCCGTCCGGACGTGAACTGGGTTATGGCGAGCTCGCCGCTGCGGCCAGTGCGTTGGCGGTACCGGCGCGTGACAGTCTGCGCCTCAAGCAGTCGTCGGAATTTCGCTACATCGGCAAGGAAGGCACCAAAGCCATCGACGGTGACGACATCGTCAAAGGCCGCGCGGTATACGGCGCCGACGTGCATTTCGACGGCATGCTGTACGCGACCATCGCCCGTCCGGCAGTGTACGGCGGCAAGGTCAAATCCGTGGATGACAGCGCGGCGCTGAAAGTGCCCGGCGTGATAAAAGTCATGCAGATCGAAGGCCGTCCACTGCCTTCGGAGTTTCAACCGTTGGGCGGTGTGGCCGTGGTTGCCAGCAACACCTGGGCGGCAATCAAGGGCCGCGAGGCGCTGAAGATCGAGTGGGACGACGGCCCGAACGCCAGTTACGACTCGATCGCTTATCGCAAGGAACTGGAGGCCGCGTCACTGAAGCCCGGCAAAGTGGTGCGCAATACCGGCGATATCGACAAGGCGCTGAGCAGTGCGGCCAGCAGCCTGGAAGCTTCTTATTATTTGCCGCATCTGGCGCAGGCACCGATGGAACCGATGGTGGCCATCGCCCGTTTCAATAACGGCGTTTGCGAGGCTTGGGCGCCGAGCCAGGCACCGCAGGTGACGCGTGAGCGTATCGCTGAGCGTCTGGGGCTGCCATTCGATAACGTCACCGTCAATGTGACGCTGCTGGGTGGCGGTTTCGGGCGCAAGTCGAAACCGGACTTCGTCATTGAAGCGGCCATCCTCGCCAAGGAGTTTCCTGGCAAGGCCGTGCGGGTGCAGTGGACGCGCGAGGACGACGTGCACAACTCGTATTTCCATACTGTGTCCGCTGAATACCTGAAAGCGGGCGTAGGCAAGGACGGCATGCCGTCCGGCTGGTTGCATCGCACCGTGGCGCCGAGCATCACCGCGCTGTTTGCGCCGGGCATGAACCACGAAGCTGCGTTCGAACTGGGCATGGGCTTCACCAACATGGCCTACGCCATTCCCAATGTGCGTCTGGAAAACCCCGAAGCGAGGGTGCACACACGGGTCGGCTGGTATCGCTCGGTGTCGAACATTCCTCATGGTTTCGCGATCCAGAGTTTCGTCGATGAACTGGCGCACAAGGCCGGAGTTGATCCGCTCAAATATCAGATCAAACTGCTTGGCCCGGACCGGCAGATCGATCCGCGCACCTTGAGCGAAGAGTGGAATTACGGCGAATCCCCTGAGCGTTATCCGATCGACACCGGTCGTATGCGCGCCGTGCTCGAAACCGCGGCCAAGGCAGCCGGTTGGGGTCGTCAACTGCCAAAGGGGCGTGGCCTGGGGCTGGCGGTGCATTACAGCTTCGTCACTTACGTGGCGGCGGTGATAGAAGTCGAGGTCGAGGATGATGGCACGCTGATCGTGCACAAGGCTGACATCGCTGTGGATTGCGGGCCGCAGATCAATCCTGAACGCATTCGCTCACAGTTCGAGGGCGCATGCGTGATGGGCCTGGGCAACGCCGTGCTGGGTGAAATCAGTTTCGAGGACGGCAAGGTTCAGCAGGACAATTTCCATATGTACGAAGTGGCGCGCATGTCGCTGGCGCCGAAGGAAGTTGCCGTGCATCTGGTCACGCCACCGGGCGATGCGCCGTTGGGCGGCGTCGGTGAGCCGGGCGTACCGCCGATTGCGCCGGCACTGTGCAATGCGATCTTCGCCGCTACCGGCAAACGCATCCGCAACCTGCCGGTGCGTTATCAGTTGCAGGGCTGGCAGAAGGCAGAGGCCTGATGGACAGCGTCGATCTGAATGTCCTGCGCAGCGTGCTTGAATGGCGCCGCGCCGGTCAGCGGGTGGTGCTGTTCAGTGTGGTGCAGACCTGGGGCACGGCGCCGCGGTCGCCCGGCGCCATGCTCGCCTTGCGCGAGGATGGCGTGGTAATTGGCTCGGTGTCCGGCGGCTGTGTCGAGGATGACTTGATCGCCCGGCTGCACGACGGGCGCATTGCCACCGACGGGCCACCGGTGCAACTGATCACCTATGGCGTCACGCGTGAAGAGGCGGCGCGGTTCGGCTTGCCGTGTGGCGGCACGTTGCGCCTGACAGAAGAGCGGGTCGGCGACCCGGCGTGGGTCGCCGAACTGCTTGCGCGATGTGAGGCCCACGAGATCGTTGCCCGTGAGTTGAACATTGAAACGGGTGACGTGGTGTTGGCGCCCGCGAGCAAATCCGACGCGCTGACGTTCGATGGCAAAACCCTGCGCGCGATTTACGGACCGCGCTGGCGTCTGCTGTTGATCGGCGCCGGTCAGTTGTCGCGGTATGTGGCGGACATGGCGCGGCTGCTGGATTTCGAGGTGCTGATCTGCGATCCGCGCACCGAGTTCGTCTACGGCTGGGAAGAACACCACGGTCGTTTCGTTCCGGGTATGCCGGATGATGCGGTGCTGAACATTCAGACCGACGAGCGCACGGCGATTGTCGCGCTGACCCACGATCCGCGGCTGGACGACATGGCGTTGCTCACCGCGCTTGATTCGCCGGCCTTTTATGTCGGCGCGCTGGGTTCGCGGGTCAACAGTCAGAAACGCCGGGAGAATCTGGCTCAGCTAGGCTTGTCAGTAGACGCGATCAAGCGTTTGCACGGGCCGATCGGTCTGCACATCGGCAGCCACTCGCCGGCGGAAATTGCCTTGTCCTTGCTCGCGGAGATCGTGGCGATCAAGAACGGAGTCGAGTTGAAACAGAAGAAGTCAATGGAGGGCGTATGAGTCATTCCATCGCGGTGATCGTGTTGGCAGCGGGCGAGGGCAGCCGCTTTCGCCAGGTGGCGGGCGCGGACAAGGACAAGTTACTGGCCGATTGCACCGGTCGCGATGGCGCCGTGCGTTCGGTGATCGAGCACGTGCTGGTGAACCTGCCGGCCAGTCTCGACAAGCGCGTGCTGGTGACGACTGAAGCGCGACCGCAAGCGATGCGCATGGCGCAGGCTTATGGCTGTGAAGTGGTCTCGATCAAGTCGACCGGCATGGGCGACAGCATTGCCGCAGGCGTGGCGACGTGTCCGGAGGTTGATGGCTGGCTGATCGTGCTGGGAGATATGCCGTTTATCTTGCCGTCGAGTATCGAACGGGTGGCGGCTGCGATGGCTGACGATGCGGTGAGTGTGCCGGTGCAGGATGGCGAGTTTGGGCATCCTGTGGGGTTTGGACGTTCGTTTGGCTCGGGGTTGCTGGCGTTGAGCGGTGATCGCGGGGCCAGGCCCTTGTTCAAGCAGGGAAGGGTGGTTGAGGTGACGGTGGATGATCCTGGGGTGATGTGGGATATCGATGTGCCTGAAGCTTTGGTGTTCGCTTAATCGCCCTCACCCTAACCCTCTCCCTCCGGGGGAGGGCTGGGGTGAGGGGGATGGATCTACAACCCACCACAAAAATCGAGAGAAAAAAAAGCCCCGCCTGACGAATCAGGCGGGGCTTTTTAATGGCTTACGGAATCAGACGAGTGGTTTAGGCTCGTGTTCTTTTTCCTGGGCCTCTTCGTGTTGCTGTGCCGCGTCCTGAACGGAGCGTGGCGCTTCAGCGATCACCGATTCAACCGTAGCTTCTTCGGCAGTCGGGGCAGGCGCTGCCTCAACCACTTCAGCAACCACTGGCTCGGCAACGACCGGAGCAGAAGCTGCTGCCAGCTCGGCTTCCTTCGCCAGACGCTCTTCTTCACGCTTGCGACGACGCACTTCACGCGGGTCGTTTGGTGCGCGGCCGTTTGGTGCCAGGGCGCTGGCCGGAGCAGTTTCAACCACTGGGGCGGGTGCTTCGGCAATCACTGGAGCCTCGACGACTGGCGCTTCAACGATTGGCGCTGGAGCCGGTTCGGCAACCTTGGCTTCTTCAACCACTGGCGCTTCGTATGCAGGCGCTGGTGTTTCAGCGGCCGCAGGCTCAGCTACCCAGTTGAATGCAGTCTGCTCTTCGCGAACTTCACGCACGGTTTCGGTCACGGTTTCAGCGACGGTTTTGACAACCGGCTCTGCAGCGACGACCGGTGCCTCGACGACTGGCGCAGGTTCGGCAGCAGGTTCAGCAAATGCTTCAAACTGAGCCTGGGTTTCACGAGCCGGTGCTACTTCAACTTCCGGAGCTGCTGTCACTTCCACTGGAGTGGTGGCTTCAACAACCGGTGCTTCTACTGGAGCAGTTTCCAGAGTCGCGGCGGTGGCACGTTCGGCTTGCTCGTGAGCTTGTGCTTCAGCCGGAGCGCTGATCACGCTGCTGGCGACGGCGGTGGTCACGGCCAGGCCAGCGGCCAGATCGGCAGTGCTTGGGCCTTCAGCGTTTTCGTCGGACTCGGACTCTTCCGAACCTTCGATCACGTTGCCATTGGCATCACGCTGACGCTCACGACGGTTGCTGCGACGGCGCTGACCGCGGGAGCGACGACGTGGGCGATCGCCTTCGGCGCTCTCCGAACCGTCTTCCGGCAATTGCTCTTCGTTGCTGATGACTTCTTCTTCATCGGCAACGGCAGCAGCGGCCTGCTCGGCGCGCGGTTGGCGTTCTTCACGCGGTGGACGCGGTGCGCGCTCTTCACGTGGCTGACGGGCCGGACGCTCTTCAGCGGTCACGGCAGCGGCAGCGGCTACAGCTGGAGCGGCATCCAGTGGCTCGCGCAGTTCACGAACACGTTCTTCACGCTCGCCACGTGGCTTGCGATCTTCACGTGGAGCACGTGGTGCACGCTCTTCACGCGGGGCGCGGGGTGCGCGTTCTTCGCGGGCGGCTGGCGCTTCGGTGCGGGCTTCACGAGGCTCGCGAACTTCACGGGGTTCACGAGGCTGACGCTCTTCACGCGGCTCACGTGGGGCGCGCTCTTCACGCGGTGCACGTTCTTCGCGCGGCTTGCGTTCTTCATCGCGGCGACCGTTACGGTTGCGGCTCTGCTGACGACCGTTGCGACGCTCTTCGTTACGGGCCGGACGTTCGGTGGCCGGTTTTTCAACCACCACCGGAGCGGCTGGCTCTTCCTTGGTAGCGAACAGGCTGACCAACGACTTCACCAGACCTTTGAACAGGCTTGGTTCTGGTATGGCAGCCGGAGCAGGCGCTGGTGCGGCAGGTGCAGCAACTTCGGTCGGAACCGGAGCGTTAGCGCGAGCCGGGGCAGTCTTGACCGCGGCTTCCTGGCGAACCAGGGTGCGGGTCGCAGCGGCTGGCTGGACTTCTTCGACTTCGGCAGCGGCCGCAGCGATTTCGTAGCTGGACTGGTTGGTCGCGGCTTCCGGGCTGTCATCACGCAGACGCTGAACTTCGAAGTGCGGCGTTTCGAGGTGATCGTTCGGCAGAATGATGATGCGGGCACGGGTGCGCAGTTCGATCTTGGTGATCGAGTTGCGTTTTTCGTTGAGCAGGAACGCAGCAACCGGGATCGGCACCTGGGCGCGGACTTCGGCGGTGCGGTCTTTCAGTGCTTCTTCTTCGATCAGGCGCAGGATCGCCAGCGACAGCGATTCAACGTCGCGGATGATGCCGGTGCCGTTGCAACGCGGGCAAACGATGCCGCTGCTTTCGCCCAGCGATGGACGCAGGCGCTGACGGGACATTTCCAGCAGGCCGAAGCGCGAGATACGGCCGATCTGCACGCGAGCGCGGTCGGCTTCCAGGCATTCGCGGACTTTCTCTTCCACGGCGCGCTGGTTCTTGGCAGGGGTCATGTCGATGAAGTCGATGACGATCAGGCCGCCGATGTCGCGCAGGCGCAACTGACGGGCGATTTCTTCAGCCGCTTCAAGGTTGGTCTGCAGAGCGGTTTCTTCGATGTCGCTGCCTTTGGTGGCGCGGGCCGAGTTGATGTCGATGGACACCAGGGCTTCGGTCGGATCGATAACGATGGAGCCGCCGGAAGGCAGTTCGACGACGCGCTGGAAAGCGGTCTCGATCTGGCTTTCGATCTGGAAACGGTTGAACAGCGGAACGCTGTCTTCGTACAGCTTGATCTTGCTGGCGTACTGCGGCATCACCTGGCGGATGAAGGTCAGGGCTTCGTCCTGGGCTTCAACGCTGTCGATCAACACTTCGCCGATGTCCTGGCGCAAGTAATCGCGGATAGCGCGGATGATCACGTTGCTTTCCTGGTAGATCAGGAATGGCGCGGCGCGATCCAGCGAGGCTTCTTTGATGGCGGTCCAGAGTTGCAGCAGGTAATCGAGGTCCCACTGCATTTCTTCGCTGCTGCGGCCAAGGCCGGCAGTGCGCACGATCAGACCCATGTCGGCTGGAGCAACCAGACCGTTCAGCGCTTCACGCAGTTCGTTGCGCTCTTCGCCTTCGATGCGACGGGAGATACCGCCGGCACGCGGGTTGTTCGGCATCAGTACGAGGTAACGACCGGCCAGGCTGATGAAGGTGGTCAGGGCTGCGCCCTTGTTGCCACGTTCTTCTTTCTCGACCTGAACGATGACTTCCTGGCCTTCGCTCAGGACGTCCTTGATGTTGACGCGGCCTTCAGGGGCTTTCTTGAAGTATTCGCGGGAAATTTCTTTGAGGGGCAGGAAGCCGTGGCGCTCAGAGCCGAAGTCGACAAAGGCAGCCTCAAGGCTTGGTTCGATGCGAGTGATCTTGCCTTTATAGATATTGGCTTTTTTCTGCTCGCGTGCACCGGATTCGATGTCCAGGTCGTAGAGGCGTTGGCCATCTACCAGTGCAACACGCAACTCTTCGGGTTGAGTTGCGTTAATCAGCATTCTTTTCATGTAGTACCGTCGGTTTCCGGGCTGCCGGAAACGGCGTTCGGCACACACGACTTCTCACGGTCGGTGTCAGGTGCGTCGGGAGTGGTTGGCCATTCCCGTGTCCAGCGATTGCGGCCAATTGGGCCGAGACCGCGACGTACGCGTCCTGCTTGCTGTGGCTACTTAAGCACTCAGTCAGGAGGAGGAATCAACCAGTGGCTGTGGACGAGATGAAGCGTCTTGATAAAGCCTAATGCTACACAGTCCAGCGGTTGTGCATCTCCACCCTACACGTATCCCTGATAATTCGGGTGCTGCCGCGCGCAGAATCCGCAACGGGTTGGCATTTACCGTGAGCTCCGAAAGGGGAGGTCACGCATCATGGCTAATTTAGGCGTTGTTTCCGAAGCCTTCGCTCGGGGTCATTCACAGCTGACTGCACTTTGTGAACTGGCCTTGAATGTTTGCCTGCCAGGCGAGTAAAAACTCTGCTCGGCGGTGTGATTCAGGCCTTATGTCACCTGCGCTTGTTACAACTGCAAACTCCACCGTTACGTAGCGAAAGCCCCGTAGGACGGCCTCGCGTCCTGGTGAATTGCGTTGGTCAGGGCCGGTTTTTGACCGTGGTGCCGCTGTCCAGGCCGCTTTTGGCGGCGTTCGCGACTATAGCAGCAATGATTAAGTGCTTCAAATCCATAAAAATTGTTATCATCCGCGCCATGACAACTACTGCCCCTTCGACTCCAGGCGTTCAACTGCTTGAAGTCTCGCCGGAGTATGCCGGCCAACGAATCGACAATTTTCTCCTCGCCCGGCTAAAAGGTGTGCCCAAGACTTTGATTTACCGCATTTTGCGCAAAGGCGAAGTGCGTGTGAACAAAGGTCGGATCAAGCCCGAATACAAGCTGCAGGCCGGTGATGTCGTGCGCGTGCCGCCCGTTCGCGTGCCTGAGCGTGACGAACCGGTGCCTCTGGCTCAGGGCCTTTTGCAGCGCCTCGAAGCCTCGATCGTCTTCGAAGATAAAGCCCTGATCGTGATCAACAAGCCTGCGGGCATTGCGGTTCACGGTGGCAGCGGCTTGAACTTCGGTGTGATCGAAGCCTTTCGTCAGTTGCGTCCGGATACCAAAGAGCTGGAGCTGGTCCACCGTCTCGACCGCGACACTTCCGGCCTGCTGATGATTGCCAAGAAGCGCAGCATGCTCCGTCACTTGCACGAGCAGTTGCGCGGCGATGGTATCGACAAGCGCTACATGGCGCTGGTTCGGGGCAACTGGGCGACGTCGATCAAGAAAGTCAGCGCGCCATTGCTCAAGAGCAATTTGCGTTCCGGCGAGCGCATGGTTGAAGTCAATGAAGAAGGCAAAGAAGCCCTGACCCTGTTCAAGGTGCTGCGCCGCTTTGGCGACTTCGCGACCATGGTCGAAGCCAAGCCTGTGACCGGTCGTACCCACCAGATTCGCGTTCACACCCTGCACGCCGGGCATTGCATTGCTGGCGACAGCAAGTATGGCGACGAGGGTTTCACCAAGGAAATCCGCGATCTGGGCGGCAAGCGCCTGTTCCTGCATGCTTACATGCTGACCGTGCCGCTGCCGGATGGCGGCAAGCTGACCTTGCAGGCGCCGGTCGATGAAATGTGGGCCAAGACCGTGGAGCGATTGAGTGCGCCCATCTGATTACAAACTGCTGATTTTCGATTGGGACGGCACCCTGGCCGATTCCATTCATCGGATCGTCGAGGCCATGCATTCGGCGTCCGGGCGCTCCGGTTTCGAGTTGCGTGATGATTTTGCCGTCAAAGGCATCATCGGTCTTGGCCTGCCCGAGGCGATACGCACCTTGTATCCCGAAATCAGCGATGCCGAAATGACCTTGTTTCGTGAGTATTACGCTGATCACTACATTGCGGCAGAGGCTGTGCCTTCGCCGCTGTTTGAGGGCGTCGTTGAATCGATGACGTCCTTTCGTGAGCAGGGTTATCACCTGGCTGTCGCGACCGGCAAGAATCGGCGCGGACTGGATCGGGTGCTCAAGGCCAACGGCTGGGAAGAGTATTTCGACATTACCCGTGCGGCCGATGAAACTGCGAGCAAGCCGCACCCTCTGATGCTGGAGCAGATACTTGCTCATTGCGGTGTGCGTGCGGACCAGGCGCTGATGGTCGGGGATTCGTCCTTCGATCTGCTGATGGCGCGTAACGCGGGGATGGATTCGGTGGCTGTCAGTTATGGCGCGCAATCGATCGAGGCGTTGAAGCTGTTTGAACCGCGTCTGTCGATCGACCGTTTTTCCGAATTGCATGCTTGGCTGGCACAGCAGGCTTAATACGTTTTTGCTGGGGTGGATGGCATGACCGACGAATGGAAAGCACCGGCCAAGGCAAGTGCCGACGGCGGTGACGAGAAGAGCTGGAAGCTGCTGGAAAAGACCCTTCTGGCGGGTGTGCAGGAACAGCGTCGTTCGCGGCGCTGGGGGATTTTCTTCAAATTTCTGACGTTTGCTTACCTGTTTGTCGCGTTGATCCTGTTCACGCCGCTGATGGACATGGAAAAAAGCGCGACTCGCGGCGAGAACTACACCGCGCTGATCGACGTCACCGGCGTGATCGCCGACAAAGAACCGGCCAGTGCCGACAACATTGTCGGCAGCCTGCGCGCTGCGTTCGAGGACAAGAAGGTGAAGGGTGTCATCCTGCGGATCAACAGTCCGGGTGGCAGTCCTGTGCAGTCCGGTTATGTGTATGACGAAATCAAGCGTCTGCGTGGCTTGCACCCGGAGATCAAGCTGTACGCGGTGATTTCCGATCTCGGCGCGTCTGGTGCGTATTACATCGCCAGCGCCGCGGATCAGATCTACGCCGACAAGGCGAGTCTGGTCGGCTCCATTGGTGTGACAGCGGCCGGTTACGGCTTTGTTGGCACCATGGAGAAGCTGGGAGTCGAGCGTCGCACGTACACGTCTGGCGAGCACAAATCGTTCCTTGATCCGTTCCAGCCGCAGAAGCCTGAAGAAACGGCGTTCTGGCAAGGTGTGCTGGACACCACGCACAAACAGTTCATCAACAGCGTCAAGCAGGGGCGTGGCGATCGCCTGAAGGACAAAGAGCATCCGGAGCTGTTCTCCGGGCTGGTCTGGTCTGGCGAGCAGGCGCTGCCGCTAGGCTTGATCGATGGTCTGGGGAGTGCCAGTTCGGTGGCGCGTGATGTGGTCGGCGAGAAAGAGTTGGTCGACTTTACTGTTCAGGAATCGCCGTTTGACCGCTTCTCGAAGAAACTTGGCGCCAGTGTGGCCGAGCAGTTGGCGATGTGGATGGGTTTCCACGGGCCATCGTTGCGTTAATTGGTTGTAGCGATCAAAAGATCGCAGTCTGCGGCAGCGCCTGCAGGTTCGATGTTCATTCGCATTATTTGCGATGACGCGAACCCTGTAAGAGCTTTCGCAGGCTGCGATCTTTTGCTTTAAGGAATCTGTACGCCTTCAAGTAGCAGCATGTCGATCAGGCGAATCAGCGGCAAGCCGACCAGGCTGGTAGCGTCAGGGCCTTCGGTGGACTGGAACAGGCTCACGCCCAACCCTTCAGCCTTGAAGCTGCCCGCGCAGTCGTAAGGCTGCTCGATGTGCAAATAACGCTCGACCCGTGCCTGATCGAGCTGGCGCATGTGCACGGTAAACGGCACGCAGTCGACCTGGCATTGCCCTGTCTGGCTGTTGAGCAGCGCAAGGCCGGTCAGGAAGGTCACGCTGGCGCCGCTGGCGGCCATCAGTTGCTCGCGGGCCTTGTCGAAAGTGTGCGGCTTGCCGACGATCCGGTCGCCGAGGACGGCCACCTGGTCGGAGCCAATAATCAGATGAGCAGGGTGGCTGTCGGCCAATGCTCGGGCCTTTTGTTCGGCAAGACGTTTGACCAGCTCGATTGCCGGTTCGCCGGGGCGGTGGCTTTCATCGATATCTGGCGAGCTGCAGACGAACGGCAGGTGCAGGCGGGAGAGCAATTCCCGGCGATAAGTCGAGCTTGAAGCAAGTAATAAAGGCAGCATTTGCGTCTCCTGAGGCAGGTGTGAATTCTAGCGGAGGCACGCAAGTGACGGACAGGGCACAATTTCCTTTGACATGGGTGGGGGCATCCCTATAATGCTGCGCCTATGTTGAATGACCCGATTCCACCTCACGTTGACCCGCGCAAATTGGCTGATCGTGGCACCACCATCCAAGGTGAGCTGCTGCTGGCCGATTTGAAGAGACTCTGCGACCCGCTTTCCGACACTGTCGGTACGGTGCAGGCGAAATTCGTTTTTGAACGAGATGAACGTAAATCTGTGGTAATCCACAGCTTTATCGACACCGAGGTCAAAATGGTTTGCCAGCGTTGTCTTGAGCTGGTCACCCTGCCGATCCACAGCGAATGCAGTTACGCTGTGGTTAAGGAGGGTGCGAATACCCAGTCGTTACCGAAAGGTTATGACGTGCTGGAACTGGGCGAAGATCCATTGGATCTGCAGTCACTGGTCGAGGAGGAGCTTTTGCTTGCCTTGCCTATTGTGCCTGCTCATCATCCGGAAGAATGCCAGCAGCCGGCGGGGTCAGATGAGCCCGAACCGAGCGAGGACGAGGTAACGCGGTCCAACCCGTTCAGTGTATTGGCGCAGTTAAAGCGTGACCCAAACGTTTAGGAGTTAATCAATTATGGCTGTTCAGCAGAACAAAAAATCCCGCTCTGCCCGTGACATGCGTCGTTCGCACGACGCCCTGACGGCGAGCACTCTGTCTGTAGAAAAAACCACTGGTGAAATTCACCTGCGTCACCACGTATCGCCAGAAGGCGTATACCGTGGCCGTAAAGTGATCGACAAGGGCGCTGACGAGTAATCACTTGTCTGCTCAAGTCATCGCGATTGACGCAATGGGCGGGGACTTCGGTCCCCGCAGCATTGTTCAGGCCAGCCTTGCTTGCCTGTCTGCTACGCCCTCGCTGCACCTGACCCTCGTCGGTCAACCCTCCCTTCTTGAAGAATTGATCAACGGCCAATCGGCTGCCGATCGCGCGCGCCTGACGATTGTGGCGGCCAGCGAAGTCATCACCATGGACGAAAAACCGACTCAGGCCCTGCGTGGCAAGCCGGACTCGTCGATGCGTGTTGCCCTTGAACTGGTGCGTGATGGCAAGGCTCAAGCCTGTGTCAGTGCCGGTAATACCGGTGCGTTGATGGCGCTGTCGCGGTATGTGCTGAAGACCTTGCCGGGTATCGACCGTCCCGCGATGGTTGCCGCCATTCCGACGCAGAAAGGTTATTGCCAGTTGCTTGATCTTGGCGCCAACGTCGATTGCAGTGCGGAACATCTGTTGCAGTTTGCGGTGATGGGCTCGGTGGCGGCACAGACGCTGGGTATTGCTCGCCCTCGGGTGGCGTTGCTGAACATCGGCACCGAAGACATCAAGGGCAATCAGCAGGTCAAGTTGGCGGCAACGCTGTTGCAGGCGGCCAGAGGCATCAACTACATCGGTTTCGTCGAAGGTGACGGCCTGTATCGCGGTGAGGCGGATGTGGTGGTGTGCGACGGGTTTGTCGGCAACATTCTGCTCAAGTCCAGCGAAGGCCTGGCGACGATGATTGCTGCGCGCATTGAGGCGCTGTTCAAAAAGAACATGGCTTCGCGCGCAATCGGTGCCTTGGCGCTGCCATTGATGAAGCGCTTGCAGGCGGATCTGGCGCCGGCGCGACACAATGGGGCAAGCTTCCTTGGCTTGCAGGGCATTGTGGTGAAAAGCCACGGTTCGGCGGGAGTTCAGGGCTTTCAGAGTGCGATTCAGCGTGCGCTGATCGAGATTCAGGAGAACCTGCCAGAGCGTCTTCACGGGCGTCTGGAGGATTTGTTGTCTTAGGCGTTTTCGTCGGACAATGCTTAAATGTGACCGCCCGGTTCAAAGGGCCATCCAACTGTCAGTTTCTTGCGTCCCCCAGTGGGGCGTCATTTTCCGACGACAAGATCATTAGGGGCTTGTTACATGTCTGCTTCCCTCGCATTCGTCTTTCCAGGACAAGGTTCGCAGTCCCTCGGCATGCTGGCCGAGCTGGGCGCGCAACATCCACTGATCCTCGAAACGTTCCAAGAAGCCTCCGCTGCTCTGGGTTATGACCTGTGGGCACTGACCCAGCAGGGGCCGGAAGAGCTGCTTAATCAAACCGACAAAACCCAACCGGCCATTCTGACCGCATCGATCGCCTTGTGGCGTCTGTGGCTGGCTGAAGGTGGCGCGCGTCCGGCATTTGTTGCCGGTCACAGCCTGGGTGAATACAGCGCGCTGGTGGCTGCCGGCAGCCTGAGTCTGGCTGATGCGGTAAAGCTCGTTGAGCGCCGTGGCCAGCTGATGCAGGAAGCGGTTCCGGCCGGGCAGGGCGGCATGGCTGCCATTCTGGGTCTGGAAGACGCTGACGTGCTGGCGGCCTGTGCTGAAGCGGCGCAGGGCGAAGTGGTCAGTGCCGTCAACTTCAACTCCCCGGGCCAGGTTGTAGTGGCCGGTGCCAAGGCTGCCGTCGAGCGCGCCATTGAAGGCTGCAAGGCGCGTGGCGCCAAGCGTGCCATGCCGCTGCCGGTGAGCGTGCCGTCGCACTGCGAGCTGATGCGTCCGGCTGCCGAGCGCTTTGCTGAATCCATCGCCGCCATTGACTGGCAGGCGCCGCAGATCCCGGTGGTACAGAACGTCAGCGCACAAGTGCCGGCCGATCTGGAAACCCTCAAGCGCGATCTGCTCGAACAACTCTACAAGCCAGTACGCTGGGTCGAGTCCGTACAGACACTGGCCGCCAGGGGCGCGACCAATCTGGTCGAATGTGGCCCCGGCAAAGTACTGGCCGGTCTGAACAAACGTTGCGCCGAAGGCGTTTCGACTTCCAACCTCAATACCCCAGACGCTTTCGCTGCCGCTCGTGCAGCGCAGGCCTGAATCAGGAGAAACTTGCATGAGTCTGCAAGGTAAAGTTGCACTGGTCACCGGTGCAAGCCGCGGTATCGGCCAGGCTATCGCACTGGAACTGGGCCGTCAGGGCGCCATCGTTGTGGGTACCGCAACCTCCGCCAAGGGTGCCGAGGCGATTGCCGCGACGCTCAAAGAGCACGGCATTCAGGGTACCGGTCTGGAACTCAACGTCACCAGCGACGAATCCGTCAGCAAAGTGATCGCGACCATTCAGGAGCAGTTCGGTGCACCGGCAATTTTGGTCAATAATGCCGGCATCACCCGCGATAACCTGATGATGCGCATGAAAGATGACGAATGGTACGACGTGATCGATACCAACCTGAACAGTCTGTATCGCCTGTCCAAGGGCGTTTTGCGCGGCATGACCAAAGCCCGTTGGGGTCGAATTATCAGTATTGGCTCGGTGGTGGGTGCCATGGGCAACGCAGGCCAAGTAAACTATGCAGCCGCCAAGGCCGGTCTGGAAGGTTTCAGCCGTGCAATGGCGCGTGAAGTCGGTTCGCGTTCGATTACGGTCAACTCGGTAACCCCAGGGTTTATCGACACCGATATGACCCGCGAATTGCCTGAAGCACAGCGTGAAGCCTTGCAGACGCAGATTCCGCTGGGTCGTCTGGGACAAGCTCAAGAGATCGCGTCTGTGGTCGCTTTTCTTGCATCCGACGGTGCGGCATACGTAACTGGGGCTACAATCCCGGTGAACGGTGGGATGTACATGTAAGTAAAATGTGACGGATTGCTTCAAAAAAATGTCATACGAGCTGTCTAAAATCCGTTATAAAGCTGCAATCTATTTATAGGCAGAGGGCCGCAGGGTTTGAGGAGTGAAGCTTTCAGTTGAAAAACTGAAAAGTCTTTCTATACACTTACCCACTGGCCAGCTGCCTGAATTTGTCCATTAGGAGTGAAAACAAGGTATGAGCACCATCGAAGAGCGCGTCAAGAAAATCGTTGCCGAGCAACTGGGTGTTAAAGAAGAAGAAGTGGTTAACACCGCTTCCTTCGTAGAAGACCTGGGTGCCGACTCCCTTGACACCGTTGAGCTGGTGATGGCTCTGGAAGAGGAATTCGAGACCGAAATCCCTGACGAAGAAGCTGAGAAGATCACTACTGTACAAGCTGCAATCGATTACGTTACAAACCACCAGGCTTAATAGCTTGTAATCGTTGCTTGCTGTCATGGAAAAACCGCACTGCCATCACGGCGTGCGGTTTTTTCTTTAGGCCTGATGCAAAGTCGTCATTTGAAAAAGGAGAGTGCTGTGTCGCGTAGACGCGTCGTAGTCACCGGTATGGGTATGTTGTCGCCACTGGGCACGGATGTGCCAAGCAGTTGGCAGGGCATTCTGGCTGGCCGCAGTGGCATTGGTCTGATCGAACACACCGACCTTTCTGCCTATTCCACCCGCTTTGGCGGCTCGGTAAAGGGCTTCAATGTCGAGGAATACCTGTCGGTCAAGGAAGCGCGCAAGCTCGACCTGTTCATTCAGTACGGTCTCGCGGCTGGCTTTCAGGCCGTACGCAACGCTGGTCTGGAAGTCACTGACGCCAACCGCGAACGCATTGGCGTGGCCATGGGTTCGGGCATCGGCGGTCTGACCAATATCGAAGAAACCAGCCGTACTTTGCATGAGACGGGCCCGCGTCGAATCTCGCCATTCTTCGTGCCAGGCTCGATCATCAATATGATTTCCGGTTTCCTGTCCATCCATCTGGGCGCACAGGGACCTAACTACGCCATCGCTACAGCGTGTACCACCGGTACGCACTGCATCGGCATGGCGGCGCGCAACATCATGTACGACGAAGCCGACGTGATGATTGCCGGCGGTGCCGAAATGGCCGCATGCGGTCTGGGCATGGGCGGCTTCGGCGCTTCCCGTGCGCTGTCGACGCGCAACGACGAGCCAACTCGCGCCAGCCGTCCCTGGGACAAGGGTCGTGATGGTTTCGTACTGTCCGACGGTGCCGGTGCACTGGTGCTCGAAGAACTCGAACACGCCAAGGCGCGCGGCGCGACCATTTACGCCGAGCTGATCGGTTTCGGCACCAGTGGCGATGCGTTCCACATGACTTCGCCACCTGCCGACGGCGCGGGTGCAGCTCGCTGCATCACCAACGCCTTGCGCGACGCGAAGATCAACGCCGATCAAGTGCAGTACATCAATGCCCACGGCACTTCGACCCCGGCCGGCGACCTAGCCGAGGCCAACGCGATCAGGTCGGTGTTCGGCGAGCACGCCTATAAACTGGCGGTCAGCTCCACCAAGTCCATGACCGGTCACCTGCTGGGTGCGGCGGGCGCGGTCGAGGCGATCTTCAGCATCCTGGCGATCAACAGCCAGGTGGCGCCGCCAACCATCAACCTTGATGAGCCGGACGAAGGCTGTGATCTCGATTTCGTGCCGCACACCGCGCGCAACATGGACATCGATGTCGTGCTGTCGAACTCCTTCGGCTTTGGCGGCACCAACGGTACCTTGGCGTTCCGTCGGTTCGCAGGCTGATGGACGGCTGGGTCGACGGTCAACCGGCAGACACTCTGTCGCTCAAAGACCGCGGCCTGGCTTACGGCGATGGTCTGTTCGAGACCATTGCCGTGCACGACGGCCAGCCGGTATTGCTTGATCGACACATGACGCGGCTGGCCGATGGCTGCTCGCGTCTGGCTATCACTGCCGATATCGAACTGATTCGCCAGGAACTGCTGAGCTACGCTGCCGCGATGGGCGAGGGTGTGCTTAAACTCATCCTCACCCGTGGCGACGGTTTGCGCGGTTACGCGCCTGACACTGCGGCGCCGGGTCGACGCATTCTGCAAGGCAATCCGCCGGCGGCTTATCCTGCTGCGCACGCCGAATATGGCATCCGCCTGTTTCCGTGCAACACGCGTCTGTCCAGGCAGCCATTGCTTGCCGGACTCAAACACCTCAATCGACTGGAACAAGTACTCGCCCGCGCCGAATGGCAAGACAGCGAGCACGCTGAAGGCTTGATGCTTGATCAGGCCGGTCGAGTGATCGAAGGGGTGTTCAGCAACGTGTTTCTGGTGCGCGATGGTGTGTTGATCACGCCCGATCTGAAACGCTGCGGTGTCGCCGGTGTGATGCGCGCGGAAATATTGTTTCAGGCCGAGTCATTGGCCATCCCCACCCAAACCGTCGATATCGGCCTGGAACAGCTGCAATGGGCCGATGAAGTGTTTGTCTGCAACAGCGTATATGGCGTCTGGCCGGTACGCGCCTACGCTGCACTGAGCTGGCCGGTTGGCCCGCTCACCCGTAAACTGCAAACCATTGCCCGCGCCCTACTGGATGCCTGATTTGTGAGACGTAAATTATTGCTGCTGCTGGAAACCGGACTGGTTCTGGCAGGGCTGCTGTTGGGCGCCAGCGCCTGGAAGATTCACTCCGCGCTGGAACAGCCCCTGAACATCACGCAGGAAGAACTGCTGGATGTGCCGAAAGGCTCTACACCGACCCGTACCTTCCTTGGACTCGAAAGCGATGGCGTCATCAAAGACGCTTTCTGGCTACGGGTCTATTGGCGTTTCAACCTTGCTGGCACGCCGATCCACACTGGCGAATACCGCATGCAGCCCGGGATGACCGTCAACGGTCTGATCGATTCGTGGAAGCGTGGCGACGTGGTTCAGTACAGCCTGACGCTGGTTGAGGGCTGGAATTTCCACCAGGTGCGTGCTGCGCTGGCCAAAGATGAAAAAATCGAGCAGACCCTCAATGGTTTGAGCGACAGCGACGTGATGGCGAAGATTGGCCACAAGGGCCTGTTCCCGGAAGGCCGTTTCTTCCCCGATACCTATCGTTTCGTGCGCGGCGTGTCTGATACCGAGCTGCTGAAAAAGGCTTTTGAGCGTCTCGACGAAGTGCTGGCCAAAGAGTGGGAAAAACGCGCTGCCGATGTGCCGTACAAAGAACCTTATCAAGCGCTGATCATGGCGTCACTGGTCGAGAAGGAAACCGGTGTACCGCAGGAACGCGGCGAGATTGCCGGGGTTTTTGTACGCCGGATGGCGCTGGGCATGCAGCTGCAGACCGATCCGACGGTGATCTATGGTTTGGGCGATCGCTATACCGGCAAGTTGACCCGCGCTCACCTCAAGGAGCCGACGCCCTATAACACTTACGTGATTCCCGGCTTGCCGCCGACGCCGATTGCGATGGTCGGGCGTGAAGCCATTCACGCGGCGCTGAACCCGGTGGGCGGCACCAGCCTCTACTTTGTTGCCCGTGGCGACGGTAGCCATGTGTTCTCTGACGATCTCGATGCGCACAACAATGCGGTGCGTGAATTTCAGCTCAAGCGCCGTGCCGATTACCGCTCCAGCCCGGCGCCGGCAACTACGCCGGAAGCGGCACCGGCCGCCGAGGAGTCGATTCCTGCGGCATCGCCGAATACTGCGCCCGAGTCGCTGCCGCAGGTTCCGACTGAGGAATCCGTGCCGACTCCTGACGCCGACGCACCACAAAACACGCAATGACTTTTATTAAGGACTGCCCGTGACTGGCTTGTTTATCACCCTGGAAGGCCCGGAAGGCGCCGGCAAGAGCACCAATCGCGAATACCTCGCCGAGCGTCTGCGCGCCGCCGGTGTCGAAGTCGTGCTGACCCGCGAACCCGGTGGCACGCCACTGGCAGAGCGGATTCGCGATGTGCTGCTGGCCCCGGCCGACGAAGTCATGAACCCGGATACCGAACTGCTGCTGGTGTTCGCTGCGCGTGCTCAGCATCTGGCCGAGGTGATTCGCCCGGCACTGGCACGCGGTGCGGTGGTGCTGTGTGATCGCTTCACCGATTCGACGTATGCCTATCAGGGAGGCGGTCGCGGTTTGTCGCTGGAGCGTATCGCGACGCTGGAGGCTTTCGTGCAGGGTGATCTGCGCCCGGACCTGACGTTGATTTTCGATCTGCCGGTAGAAATCGGCCTGGCCCGTGCCAGCGCTCGTGGACGTCTGGATCGTTTCGAGCTGGAAGGCCGGGCATTTTTCGAGGCGGTGCGCAGTGCATTCCTCAAACGTGCTGAAGCCGATCCTGCGCGCTATGTGCGCATCGATGCCGGTCAGCCGTTGGTCAAGGTTCAACAATCGCTGGATACGCTGATTCCGAACTTGCTGGAGCTGAGCCGTGGCTGAGGCCTATCCATGGCAGGACAGCCTCTGGCAGCAACTGGCCGGACGGAGCCAGCATGCTCACGCTTATCTGCTGCATGGGCCGGCCGGGATCGGCAAACGCGCACTGGCCGAGCGGTTGATGGCCAGTCTGTTGTGCAAGCACCCGACGCCGGAGGCTTGCGGTGAATGCAAATCCTGCCTGCTGCTCAAGGCCGGTAGCCACCCGGACAATTACATTCTCGAGCCGGAAGAGGCCGACAAGGCGATCAAGGTCGATCAGGTGCGCGAACTGGTCAGTTTCGTGGTGCAGACCGCGCAACTGGGCGGGCGCAAGGTGGTGCTGATCGAGCCCACGGAATCGATGAATATCAACGCCGCCAACGCCTTGCTCAAGAGCCTTGAAGAGCCTTCCGGCAATACGGTGTTGTTGCTGGTCAGCCACCAGCCGAGCCGTTTGTTGCCGACGGTCAAGAGTCGTTGCGTGCAACAGGCCTGCCCGCTCCCGGGAGAAGCGATGAGCCTGCAATGGCTGGCTCAGGCCCTGCCGGAGTGTTCCGAAGCGGAGCGTGTCGAACTGCTGACCCTGGCCGCCGGTTCGCCGTTGATGGCGGTCACTCTTCAGTCTCAGGGCGTACGCGAACAGCGCGCGCAAGTGGTCGAAGGGGTGAAGAAGTTGCTCAAGCAGCAGCAATCGCCAACGCAATTGGCCGAAGAATGGAAAAACATCCCGATGCTGCGCCTGTTTGACTGGTTCTGTGACTGGTCGAGCCTGATCCTGCGTTATCAACTGACTGAGGATGAAGCCGGACTCGGTCTGAGCGACATGCGCAAGGTGGTGCAGTACCTGGCGCAGAAAAGCGCCCAAGGCAAGGTGCTCGATATTCAGGACTGGATCCTCGCGCAGCGACAGAAAGTGTTGAGCAAGGCCAATCTCAATCCGGCGCTGTTGCTGGAAGCGCTGCTGGTGCAATGGGCGGGACTGCCAGGCCAGCGGTGAACCCCGCAAAAACGATGGTGTGCGCCTAGACTCTGAACATCAGCAGTGGAGGTCAACATGAATGAACCCGTCAGCCCGGGCCCGCGCAACGGCATTTTGTCCCTGACCATCAAAGACAAGTCGGTGCTTTACGCTGCTTATATGCCGTTCATCAAGAACGGTGGCCTGTTCATCCCGACCAACAAGAGCTACAAGTTGGGCGACGAGGTGTTCATGCTATTGAACTTGATGGATGAGCCGGAAAAGATCCCGGTTGCCGGCAAAGTCACCTGGATTACGCCCAAAGGCGCACAAGGCAATCGCGCAGCCGGTGTCGGCGTGCAGTTCAACGACGGCGACAACACCGCGCGCAGTCGCATCGAAACCCATCTGGCCGGAGCCCTCAAATCCGACCGTCCCACTCATACGATGTAAGTAGCCGTATTTTTATGCTCGTAGATTCCCATTGTCACCTTGATCGCCTCGACCTCACCGCCCATGACGGCTCGCTGGATGCCGCACTCGATGCGGCCCGCGAGCGCGGGGTCGGGCATTTTCTGTGCATCGGCGTGAGCGCCGACAACGCCGCTGACGTCAAAGCCCTCGCCGAGCGTTACGACGATGTCGATTGTTCGGTTGGCGTGCATCCTCTCGATGTGCAACCCGGCGGCGCCCCCGCGCTGGACTGGTTGCTGCACGAACTCAATCACCCGAAAGTGGTGGCGATCGGTGAAACCGGTCTGGATTACCACTACGAGCCGGAAGCCGCCGAGCTGCAACAGGCGTCGTTTCGCCTGCACCTGCAAGCGGCGCAGCAAACGGGCAAACCGGTGATCATCCACACCCGCGGCGCCCGCGCCGATACCCTCGACCTGCTGCGTGAAGCCGCGTTGCCACAGGCGGGGGTGCTGCATTGCTTCACTGAAGATTGGGACATGGCCAAGGCTGCGCTGGACATGGGTTATTACATTTCCCTGTCAGGCATCGTCACGTTCCGCAATGCCGATGCCCTGCGTGATGTCGCGAGCAAAGTCCCGGCGGATCGTCTGCTGGTTGAAACAGATTCACCGTACCTGGCGCCGATCCCTTATCGCGGCAAGCCGAACCTGCCGCAGTACGTGCGTGAAGTGGCAGAGTTCCTGGCGATGCTGCGTGGTGAGAATTACGAGCGTTTTGCCGAGCAGACGAGCGAAAACTTCAAGCGGCTGTTCCCGCTGGCTCATGTGAAAGCCTGAATCGCAGGCAAAAAAAACCCGGGTTCTGGGGGGTGAATCCGGGTTAAGACCATTAGGAGTAAAACAAAGGCACGCGGTCCGTTGGTACCTTTATCGGCGCGGCACTTGGGGGAGATGCCGTCCGACAGTTGAAGTATTGATCAGTCTGGCGTGCAGTCCAGTTAGCGGGTCGTGGTTTTTAAACAAATTTGGAATACGTTCGCTTCAGTTGAGTTCTCATTGCGCCCAAAACGTTCTCAAAATGAACAAGAAACACAGATGTGGTCGGATGATCCGTGCATTTTTGCGCAAGTTAGGCATAATACGCGGCTTCGAATTTTGACCCTTCAGACCTTTTTCTTATGCACAAAGAACCTCGTAAGGTCCGTGAGTTTCGTCGCCGCGAGCAAGAAATTCTCGATACCGCGCTCAAGCTGTTCCTCGACCAAGGTGAAGACAGTGTCACCGTCGAGATGATTGCTGATGCCGTAGGTATCGGCAAAGGCACGATCTATAAACATTTCAAGTCCAAGGCCGAGATCTATCTGCGCCTGATGCTCGATTACGAGCGCGATTTGAACGAGCTGCTGCATTCGGCCGATGTCGACAAGGACAAGGAAGCACTGTCCCGTGCCTACTTCGAATTCCGTATGCGTGATCCGCAGCGCTACCGTCTGTTCGATCGTCTCGAAGAGAAGGTGGTCAAGGGCAACCAGGTGCCGGAAATGGTCGAGGAACTGCACAAGATCCGTGCCTCGAACTTCGAACGCCTGACCCTGTTGATCAAGGGTCGCATCAGCGAAGGCAAGCTCGAAGACGTGCCGCCGTACTTCCACTACTGCGCATCCTGGGCATTGGTGCATGGCGCTGTCGCGCTGTACCACTCGCCGTTCTGGAGCAATGTGCTGGAAGATCAGGAAGGTTTCTTCCAGTTCCTGATGGACATCGGCGTGCGCATGGGCAACAAGCGCAAGCGCGACCCCGAAACGCCGAGCAGCTGAGCCATTCAGCTGCCTTATTGCGCGATGATTTCGTTACATGGCGCAGTACCGCAGGAATATACTCAGGCATAGGGCTTGCTAAAACTTGATTTGTGAGTCAAGTTTTAGCCGCTCGAATTCCTTTCGCCGGAGTGATCATGATCGTTGACCGTCAAGGCAGGCGTTTTCGCAATTTGCGGATCAGCCTGACCTCAGCCTGCAATTACGCTTGTACCTACTGCGTGCCCAACGGCAAGCGGTTGGTGGCTGCGCAGGATGAGCTGTCGGCCGACGCCATGGCGCGCGGCGTGGCGTATCTCATCGAAGCTGCTGGCATCGAGCGTCTGCGCATTACCGGTGGCGAGCCGCTGGTCAGCCCCAAACTTGAATCGTTCATGACCGCCGTCGGCAAGATGGGGCTGGAAGACATCAGTCTGACCACCAACGGTCAACTCCTCGCCAAGAAACTTCCGCTGCTGGTGGATGCCGGTCTGCGCCGGATCAACGTTTCTCTCGACACCCTCGACGCCGACGCATTCCGCAGCATTGCCCGCGGGGGCGACCTGGCCACCGTGCTCGACGGCATGGATAAGGCCGCAGCGGCGGGGATGAAGATCAAGGTCAACATGGTGCCGTTGCGCGGCCAGAATCTCGATCAGGTCATGCCGTTGCTCGACTACTGCCTGGCGCGCGGGTACGAGCTGCGCTTTATCGAGCTGATGCGCATGGGCCATCTGGCCAAAGACTCCAATGCCTTCCTGCAACAGTTTGTCAGTCTTCAACAACTGCTGGCGCTGATCGGTGAGCGTTATGAGTACGCGCAAGCTGATGCCCCTGTCGATGCTACGGCTGTGCGTTACGCGATTGCCGGGGTGGGCCATTTTGGGGTGATTGCCAATGAAAGTGTGCCTTTCTGCCGAACCTGCTCACGCCTGCGCCTGTCGTCGACCGGTTGGCTGCATGGGTGCCTGTCGTCGAGCAACCGCCACTATGTCGGCGATCTGCTCGACAAACCGCGTCACGAGGCACTGCCTGCACTACAACGCTTGCTGGTGAAGGCCTTGGGCGACAAGCAGGAAGTGGCATTTTCCGGCGGCGCAACCATCATGAAAATCATCGGCGGCTGAATTCGCGAGCAAGCTCGCTCCCACAGTGGGAATGCATTTCCCTGTGGGAGCGAGCTTGCTCGCGAATGCGATCTATAACTCCACGAAGTTCATGAGCTGGCGCAAAAGCTGCATTCAACGCCCATTCGCCGGTTTTCCGTCACCGGCTTCTGGAGGATAAGGATGCGTAGCCTGGTTTTGCTGCTGGCCATTTTGGCGCTTGGCGGCTGTATGACTGTCAGCGATATGGCCGAAGGCACTCGCTATCAGATGAGCGACGCGGGGCTGCTGGATCACAGCGACAGCCGCCGCGTGAACAACTTTCGTATTCAGCCGGATTCGTTTATCTACATCGCCCAGGGTGCGTTTGCGCCGCCGGGTGGTTCGTATCCGCGGCCGAACGTGGTCGCTGAAGAAGCGTTCAAAGGCTTTATCGAATACTTCCCGATGGTTCGCCGCGCCCGCGCGCCGGCAGGCCTCGATCAGGCAATGGGTGAAGCCCGTGACGCGGGTGCGCATTACCTGCTCTACACGCGCTTCGCCAAGGCAGACGACCGCATTGGTAACTCTGATGAGTGGCTGGATGAGGAGGCTGTGGATCGCCTCGGTATTGACGGCGGCGTGATTCAGATCATGTTGATCGAGACCAGCACCCAGTATTTGATTGATACTGCACGGATCAAGAGTCGTGGCGGTTTACTGACGTTCCACGACAGCAAACCCGAAGACCTGATCGGCCCACCGCTGGCGCAGTACGCGCGCAGCCTGTTGGGGATCGGCAACCAGTAATTTCAAGGAGTACGCCATGAGTGGCCCGCAAAAAGCCAATGACCTGTTGGGACAAATCCCCAAAACCAAAGGCCTGCCACCGGTGCACTTGTGGAACCCGGACTTCTGCGGCGATATCGACATGCGCATCGCCCGGGACGGCACCTGGTATTACCTGGGCACGCCGATCGGGCGCAAGCCGATGGTCAAGCTCTTCTCCACGATCATCCGCCGCGACGGCGATGATTATTTTTTGATTACGCCGGTCGAGAAGGTCGGGATCAAGGTCGACGACGCGCCGTTTGTGGCGATTGCCGTCGAGGTTGAAGGCGAGGGTGAGGCGCAGGTGCTGCGCTTTACCACCAACGTTGACGAAACCGCTGAGGCTGGGCCGGAGCATCCGATTCGGGTCGAGATCGATCCGGTCACTCAAGAGCCTGCGCCTTATGTACACGTGCGCACCAACCTTGAAGCGTTGATTCATCGCAATGTGTTCTACCAATTGGTCGAACTGGCGGTCAGTCGAAAAATCGATGGGCAGAACTGGCTCGGTGTGTGGAGTGGCGGCGAGTTCTTCCGTATCGGCCTCGAACCCTGACATAAATCCCTGTGGAGCGAGCTTGCTCGCGAAAGCGGTGTATCAGTCGACCAAAGCATTGACTGATCCATCGCATTCGCGAGCATGCTCGGTCCCACATTGTTTTTGTGTGATCACAAAAATCTGATTTGACACCCAATCGTATGATCATTAGCTTGATCACCCATCGCGATCCGCTTTGAGGTGTTCATGTCCAGCAGCTTTCATGCATCAACGGTTGACTGGCTGGGCAGTTGGATTGCCGCTGGCCAGATAAAACCGGGGCAGACCATCAAGGTCGAAGCTGATCTGGGCGAACAGCTCGGCGTCAGCCGCACCGTCATCCGTGAAGCGATCAAAACCCTCGTCGCCAAAGGCATGCTTGAAGTCGGGCCGAAGGTCGGCACCCGCGTGTTGCCGGTGCGCCGCTGGAACCTGTTCGATCCCCAGGTCGTCGGTTGGCTGTCACGCAATGGTCTGCCGGAAAACTTCGTCGATGATTTGCTCGACCTGCGCCGCACCATTGAACCCATGGCCGTGCGCTGGGCCTGCGAGCGGGCGACGCTGGAGCAGATCGACGCCGTGCAACTGGCCTACAACGCCCTCGAGCGCGCGGTCGACAGCGGTGGCGATTACAACCGTGCCGATCAGGCCTTCCACGAGTGCATTCTTGCCGCCAGCCATAATCAGTTCATTGAACAAATGGTCCCGGCGCTCGGGGCGTTGTTGGCCGTATCGTTCGAAGTCTCGGCGGCCGATCCGGATGAACTGCGCCGCACCTTGCCAATCCACAAAGACATGGCCGACGCCATCGCCGCTCGCGATTCTGCGCGCGGAGTGTGGGCCTGCATGACCCTGATCGACAACGCAGACCTTGCGATCAAACGGTTTTACCCAAAAGTCATGGCTGACAAAAAGGCCGGCTAAATAGCCAATATCGCTCCCACATTGAAAAAATCTACAAGATCCAAGGAGTTGAAATGACCTGGACCGCACTGACCCAGCACCGCGCCCAACTCGGTGAAGGCCCGTTCTGGGACGCGCCGACCCAAGCGCTGTACTGGGTCGATATCGCCGGCCAACAAGCCCTGCGCCTGATCGGCCAGAACGTGCAGATCTGGCAAATGCCCGAGCACGTTTCTGCGTTCATTCCCTGCGCCAGCGGCGATGCGCTGGTTACGCTAAGCAGCGGCGTCTACCGTCTCGATCTCGACTCCCCGGGACTGGGACCGCGCCTGACGCTGTTCTGTGTCGCCGACCCGCAACCTGGCAATCGTCCCAACGAAGCCCGCTGTGACGCACAAGGCCGACTGTGGCTCAGCACCATGCAAAACAACATCGGCGAGCAGGGCGAAGATCTGCCGATCGTACGGCGTTCCGGTGCCCTGTTCCGTATCGATCCCGACAAACGCGTTACGCCATTGCTGCGCAATCTGGGGATTCCCAACACGCTGCTGTGGAGCGACGACGGCACCAGGCTGGTGTTCGGTGACAGCATGGACGCCACGTTGTACAGCTACTTCATCCACACCGACGGCAACCTCGACGTCGCCAACCTCTGGTACGGCCCGGATGAACAGGGCGGCCCTGACGGTTCGGCGATGGATGTCGAAGGCTATGTGTGGAACGCCCGTTGGGGCGGCAGCTGTCTGTTGCGACTGGCCCCTGATGGCAAGGTCGACCGCAAAATCGATCTGCCGATCAGTCGCCCGACGAGTTGCGTGTTCGGCGGCGAAGACCTGAAAACCCTGTACATCACCAGCGCCGAAAGCCCGCACAACCATCCTCTGGACGGCGCAGTGCTGTCGATGCGCGTTGATGTTGCAGGAAAGCTCTGTACGCGTTTCGCTGGCTAAATCCCAAAATATGGGATGCAAAATTATATATTGAGATTATTTGGCGGTCGGGTTTATAGTCGGCTCCAGCAGTAACACGCACTCACACTTAAAAAGAACAAAACAGGTGAAGTGATGCAGCGAATTTCCATCGCACTCCCACGCGGAGTCCGTGCCACGCAACGGTCCAATGCCGTCAGTGGCGCCTGCCTGTTCAGTTCTAAACGCTCTACAGACCGGACATCGTCAGATGCCCGGTTTTTTTGCGCTTGCGAACAGGAGTCCTTGAACCATGGCTGAACCTCTTTCCCTGCCGCCGGTGCCCGCACCGCCGAAGGGCGAGCGTCTGAAAAACAAGGTCGTGCTGCTCACCGGTGCCGCTCAGGGTATCGGTGAAGCCATCGTCGCAGCCTTCGCTTCGCAGCAGGCCAAACTGCTGGTCAGTGATATTCAGGCCGAAAAAGTCGAGAAGGTTGCCGCCCATTGGCGCGAGCAAGGCTTTGACGTTCAGGCGATCAAGGCTGATGTGTCGCGCCAGCCCGATCTGCACGCCATGGCCAGACGCGCTGTTGAACTGCACGGGCGCATCGACGTGCTGGTCAACTGCGCCGGGGTCAATGTGTTCCGCGATCCGCTGGAAATGACCGAAGAAGACTGGCGTCGCTGCTTCGCCATCGACCTTGACGGCGCGTGGTACGGCTGCAAAGCGGTCCTGCCGCAAATGATCGAGCAGGGCATCGGCAGCATCATCAACATTGCCTCGACCCATTCTTCGCACATTATTCCCGGCTGTTTCCCGTATCCGGTGGCCAAACACGGGTTGCTGGGACTGACCCGCGCACTCGGGATCGAATACGCAGCGAAAGGTATTCGCGTCAACGCCATCGCCCCCGGCTACATCGAAACGCAGCTGAACGTCGATTACTGGAACGGCTTCGCCGACCCGCATGCCGAGCGTCAACGCGCGCTCGACCTGCACCCGCCCAAACGCATTGGTCAGCCGATTGAAGTGGCGATGACGGCGGTGTTTCTGGCCAGCGATGAAGCGCCATTCATCAATGCGTCGTGCATCACCATCGATGGTGGCCGCTCGGTGATGTACCACGACTGATCGATCGGGTTCCACGCGAAGAAATCCGCCTGAAATCCAATCATCATACGATATGACTATTTTCAACAGGCTTTGCAGGACCGTGCTTTACCGCTTTTCAAACATTGCTCAAAAAAAATAACAAGGAGTCAGCTTATGAAACGTCGTTTCGGGATTCGTACCCTGTGCAGTGCCGCGCTCGCGGTCACCGCGTTCAGCCTGAGCAGTTCGCTGCTCGCCGCCGATGCCGTGAAGATCGGTTTCCTGGTCAAGCAGGCCGAGGAGCCGTGGTTCCAGACCGAGTGGGTCTTCGCTGAAAAAGCCGCCAAGGACAGGGGGTTTGAACTGATCAAGATCGCCGTCCCGGATGGCGAAAAAACCCTGTCGGCCATCGACAGCCTCGCCGCCAACGGTGCCAAAGGCTTTGTGATCTGCCCGCCTGACGTGTCGCTCGGCCCGGCGATCATGGCCAAAGCCAAACTCAATGACCTCAAGGTGATTGCCGTCGACGACCGTTTTGTCGACGCCAACGGCAAGTTCATGGAGGACGTGCCGTACCTGGGCATGGCCGCGTTTGAAGTCGGTCAGAAGCAGGGCGCCGCCATGGCTGCCGAAGCGAAAAAACGCAACTGGGACTGGAAAGACACCTACGCGGTCGTCAACACCTACAACGAACTCGACACCGGCAAGAAGCGCACGGACGGCTCGGTCAAATCCCTCGAAGACGCCGGCATGCCGAAGGATCACATCCTCTTCGCCGCACTGAAAACCCTCGATGTGCCAGGCAGCATGGACGCCACCAACTCGGCGTTGGTGAAACTGCCGAGCGCGGCGAAGAACCTGATCATTGGCGGCATGAACGACAACACCGTGCTTGGGGGCGTGCGCGCCACAGAAGCCGCCGGGTTTGCCGCGGCCAACGTGATCGGCATTGGCATCAACGGCACCGACGCCATCGGCGAACTGAAAAAGCCTAACAGCGGCTTCTTCGGTTCGATGCTGCCGAGCCCACACATCGAAGGCTACAAGACCGCCGAGATGATGTACGAGTGGGTCACCACCGGCAAAGAACCGCCGAAATACACCGCCATGGACGACGTCACCCTGATCACCCGCGAGAACTTCAAGCAAGAGCTGGAAAAAATCGGCTTGTGGAACTGACGTAGCGACGGCCCGGGCAGCCGGGCCGTTTGAACGGTGTGAAGAGGTGGCTTAAATGCACGCGCAATTACAAAGACAAGAAAACAGCGCCGGCGGCAGTCTGCGCTTCAACGGGATCGGCAAAACCTTTCCCGGCGTGAAGGCGCTGGACGGCATCAGCTTCGTCGCCCATCCCGGCCAGGTCCACGCCTTGATGGGCGAGAACGGCGCCGGCAAGTCGACCCTGCTGAAAATCCTCGGTGGCGCTTACATTCCGAGCAGCGGCGAGTTGCAGATCGGCGAGCAGACGATGGCCTTCAAGTCGACCGCCGACAGCATCGGCAGCGGCGTGGCGGTGATCCATCAGGAACTGCATCTGGTGCCGGAAATGAGCGTCGCCGAAAACCTGTTCCTCGGCCATCTGCCGGCCAGTTTCGGTTTGATCAATCGCGGCACGCTGCGTCAGCAAGCGCTGGATTGCCTCAAAGGCCTGGCCGATGAAATCGACCCGCAGACCAAAGTCGGGCGTTTGTCGCTGGGCCAACGGCAACTGGTGGAAATCGCCAAGGCCCTGTCGCGTGGCGCTCATGTGATCGCCTTCGACGAGCCAACCAGCAGCCTTTCGGCGCGCGAGATCGACCGATTAATGGCGATCATCGGGCGTCTGCGGGACGAGGGCAAAGTCGTGCTTTACGTGTCCCATCGCATGGAAGAAGTGTTCCGTATCTGCGATGCGGTGACGGTGTTCAAGGACGGCCGCTACGTGCGCACCTTCGAGGACATGAGCCAGTTGAGCCACGATCAACTGGTGACCTGCATGGTCGGGCGCGACATTCAGGACATCTACGATTACCGCAACCGCCCACGCGGCGCAGTGGCGCTGAAAGTCAACGGCCTGCTCGGCCCGGGCCTGCGTGAACCGATCAGTTTCGAGGCGCACAAAGGCGAGATTCTTGGTTTGTTCGGATTGGTCGGGGCAGGGCGCACCGAGTTGTTTCGCTTGCTCAGTGGCCTGGAACGCAAAACCGCCGGACGCCTCGAACTGCGTGGCCATGAACTGAATCTGCGCTCACCGCGCGATGCCATTGCCGCCGGGATTCTGCTGTGCCCCGAGGATCGCAAGAAAGAAGGGATTATTCCGCTGGCCAGCGTTGCCGAGAACATCAACATCAGTGCGCGCGGTGCGCATTCGGGTCTTGGCTGCCTGATTCGAGGTTTGTGGGAGAAGGGCAACGCCGACAAACAGATCAAGGCGCTGAAAGTCAAAACGCCCCACGCCGGTCAGCAGATCAAGTTTCTTTCCGGCGGCAATCAGCAGAAGGCCATTCTCGGTCGCTGGTTGTCGATGCCGATGAAAGTCCTGCTGCTCGACGAGCCGACCCGTGGCATCGACATCGGCGCCAAAGCCGAGATCTACCAGATCATCCATAACCTCGCTGCTGATGGTATTTCGGTGATTGTGGTGTCGAGCGACTTGATGGAAGTGATGGGTATTTCCGACCGCATCCTGGTGCTGTGCGAAGGCGCCCTGCGCGGCGAAGTCAGCCGCGACCAGGCCAATGAATCCAACCTGCTGCAACTGGCTTTGCCGCGCCACCGCGCTGACGGCGTGGCGAACTGAGAGGTGACTATGATGACAACCCAAAACGAAACCCTGCCGAAAGAGCGCAAACCTTTGGACATGCGCCGCTTCCTCGATGACTGGGTCATGCTGTTGGCGGCGGTAGGCATTTTTGTCGCCTGTACGCTGCTGATCGATAACTTCCTTTCGCCGCTGAACATGCGCGGATTGGGCCTGGCGATTTCCACCACCGGCATTGCTGCCTGCACCATGTTGTATTGCCTGGCGTCGGGGCATTTCGACTTGTCGGTGGGCTCGGTGATTGCCTGCGCCGGGGTGGTGGCGGCGGTGGTGATGCGTGACACCGACAGCGTATTCCTTGGCGTCAGTGCGGCGCTGGTGATGGGCTTGATCGTCGGGCTGATCAACGGGATCGTGATCGCCAAGTTACGCGTCAACGCTCTGATCACGACGCTTGCGACCATGCAGATCGTGCGTGGCCTGGCCTACATTTTTGCCAACGGCAAAGCGGTGGGCGTGTCGCAGGAGTCGTTCTTCGTGTTCGGCAATGGCCAGTTGTTCGGCGTGCCGGTGCCGATCCTGATCACCATCGTCTGCTTCCTGTTTTTCGGCTGGCTGCTGAATTACACCACCTACGGGCGCAACACCATGGCCATCGGTGGCAATCAGGAAGCGGCGTTGCTGGCGGGGGTCAACGTTGATCGCACCAAGATCATCATCTTTGCCGTGCACGGTGTGATCGGTGCGCTGGCCGGTGTGATTCTGGCGTCGCGCATGACCTCCGGGCAGCCGATGATCGGGCAGGGTTTCGAGCTGACAGTGATTTCCGCTTGTGTGCTGGGCGGCGTGTCGCTGAGTGGCGGGATCGGCATGATTCGGCATGTGATTGCCGGGGTGTTGATTCTGGCGATCATTGAGAATGCGATGAACCTGAAGAACATCGATACGTTTTATCAGTACGTGATTCGCGGTTCGATTTTGCTGTTGGCTGTGGTTATTGACCGCCTCAAGCAACGCTAAGATCAGGCGCCCCTCATCGGAACGCCGCCCGCCCAGCCCTCTCTCAGAGGGAGAGGGAGCCGACCGAGGTGTCTGGCGTCCTGCATCGACCTGATAAGTACAGTCGACTATGGATTCGGCAAAGCACTTTCAGGTCGGTGCACCTCCTGAGCATCCTGCATTCAGTCCCCTCTCCCTCAGGGAGAGGGCTAGGGTGAGGGGCTTGTGATCTCCGGCCTTCCGTCATCTTCCTTAAATTTCCCTTGCCCACCCACGCACGTTTCGGTTATCACTTTGTACATGATTAGACAGGTACGATTCGACAAGAAACAACGGGTGGTCGACGAGCTCGTCCGGCGCATCGAAAGTGGCCTCATGGAGGACGGCTTTCTGTTGCCCGGTGAGCATCAGTTGGCTCAAGAATTCAACGTCAGCCGTGGCACGTTGCGCGAAGCACTGGCCGAACTGAAGCGGCGCAAATACATCGCCACGCAAAGCGGGGTCGGTTCCATCGTCACCTTTGACGGTGTGGTCCTCGACCAACGCAGCGGCTGGGCTCAGGCACTGGCGGACACTGGCGCGTTGATCAACACCGAAGTATTGCGCCTCGAAGCCGTGACCCGGACCGATCTTTCGGCTGTGTTCGGCTCCGATCAATTCATTCTGCTCGAGCGCCGTCGCCGCTCCAACGACGGCACACTGGTGTCCCTCGAACGCTCGCTGATGCCGGCCAACGGCGGCCTGGAAAGCCTGCCGCGTGTCGGCCTGATCGACAACTCCCTGACCATCACCCTGGCCGCCTACGGTTACATCGGCGAGCGCGGCGATCAGTGGCTCGGCGCCGAACCCTTGACTGCCGAAGACGCCGAATTGCTCGGCCGCCCACCAGGCACGGTATTTCTCAAAGCCCTGCGCACGACCTACGACCGGCAGAACCGTTTCATGGAGCAGGTTGAAAGCCTGCTCGACCCGGTGCATTTCCGTCTGCATCTGCAATTTGGAGAATCGAAGTGACCCCGCTCAACCGTGCCCTCGGTGCGTTTTATGGCCTGGCCCTCGGTGATGCGCTGGGCATGCCAACGCAATCGCTGAACCGCGAAACGATCAAGACGCGCTTCGGCCAGATTACCGATCTGCAAGACGCAGGCCCCCTGCAACCGATCGCCGCAAACATGCCCAAAGGCTCGATCACCGACGACACCGAACAGGCGATTCTGGTCGGTGAGTTGCTGGTCGAAGGCAAGGGCCATATCGAGCCGGCCATCCTGGCGCAACGGCTGATCGAGTGGGAAGCGCAGATGCAGGCCAAAGGCTCGCAGGACCTGCTGGGCCCGTCGACCAAGCGCGCCATCGAAATGATCCTCGCCGGTCATTCGCCGCAAGAGTCCGGGCGCTACGGCACGACCAACGGCGCGGCCATGCGCATTACTCCGGTGGGGATCGCGGCAGACGTCAGCGATCCTGAAACGTTTATCGCCGCAGTGGTGCAGGCCTGTCAGGTCACGCACAACACCACGTTGGGGATCTCCAGCGCGGCGGCGGTGGCGGCGGTGGTCTCGGCCGGGATCAATGGCATGGATCTGGGCGAGGCGCTGAACCTCGGCCAACAAATTGCGCAACAAGCGCAAGAACACGGTCACTGGGTGGCCGGTGGGCGCATCGCTTCGCGCATCAGTTGGGCGCGCAGCGTCAGCGTCGACAGCGACAAGGCATTGCTCGCCGATCTGCTCTACGACGTGATCGGCACTTCCGTGGCGTCGCAGGAATCGGTGGTGGTTTCGTTCGCCTTGGCGCAGCAGGTGGCCATCGGTGAAATGAGCGCGTTCGATGCGTTGTGCATGGCGGCGAGTCTCGGTGGCGACACCGACACCATCGCCGCGATTCTCGGCGCCATGCTCGGGGCCTGCCTGGGGCTTGAGTGTTGGCCGACCGAGATGATCAATACGGTGAAAGCCGTCAACCATCTGCAGCTTGAGCCGTTGGTGCAGGGGCTTTTGGCCTTGCGCTGATTGAACTGACGCCATCGCTGGCAAGCCAGCGCCCACAGGGAAAGTGCACACCTTAAGGTTTACGCTGGACCTGTGGGAGCTGGCTTGCCAGCGATAGGCGCACCGCCTAATCGAATATTTACCCGCAATGGATCGCGCAGACAGGCCGAGGATGGCCGCGATGTCTTGTCGTTTCGCATCATTGCCACAACCACAAAAAAGGCAAACAGGAGCATTTTCATGAGTCCATCGAACGCCGGGCAGAGCGCCGGGCAGCTGGAAACCCGTGGCATCGAGCCGGTGCCGGAAGCCGAGTGCAACGGTCATCCGCTACAACTGTTCTGGGTCTGGTTCGCCGCCAACATTTCCATTCTCGGCCTGCCGCTGGGTGCCACGCTGGTCGCGTTTCGCGGTCTGGCGATCTGGCAGGCAATCATCGTCGCGATCATCGGTGCCGCCGGCTCCTTCGCGGTGGTCGGGATCATCTCGATTGCCGGCCGCCGTGGCCGCGCGCCGAGCCTGACCTTGTCGCGGGCGATCTTCGGCGTGCGCGGCAATATCGGCCCGACACTGGTCTCGCTGATGTCGCGTCTGGGCTGGGAAACCGTCAACACCACCACCGCTGCATTCGTGCTGCTGTCGCTGTGCTCGATCCTGTTCGGCTCACCGGTTGAGGCGAAAAGCGCACCCGTGCTGACGCTGCTCTTCATCGCGATTTTCGTGCTGCTGACCTTGGCGGTCTCGGGCCTCGGCCATGCGACTTTGCTGGTGATCCAGAAGTGGGCGACGTATGTCTTCGGCGCGCTGAACATTCTGGTCGGCGGCTTCCTCTGCGCCACCATCGACTGGAGCGCGGTGTTCAACGCCACACCGGCGCCGGTCAGCGCAATGATCATCGGCATCGGTACCATGGCGGCGGGCACCGGCATCGGTTGGGCCAACGCGGGCGCCGACATGTCGCGCTATCAGCATCGCAGCGTCAAAGCCGTGCGCCTGGTCGCGTCCGCAGCGTTCGGCGCGGGCATTCCGCTGGTGCTGTTGATCACCCTTGGCGGTCTGCTGTCGGTGGGTAACAACGATCTCGCCTCGGCGACTGACCCGATCGTGGCGATCCGCGACATGCTGCCGACCTGGATGGCCGTGCCTTACCTGATCACGGCGTTCGGTGGTCTGCTGCTGTCGAATAATCTGTCGGTGTACTCTGCCGGTTTGACCACGTTGACGCTCGGCCTCAAGGTCAAGCGCGTCTACGCCGTGGTGGTCGACATCGTTGCGATCTTCGCCGGTTCGATCTACTTCATGCTGATCGCCGACAGTTTCTACGGCCCGTTCATCACCTTCATTTCTTTACTGGCGGTGCCGATCACCGCGTGGGTCGGGATCTTCGTGGTCGACTTGATTCATCGTCACTATTACAGCCCGCAAGACCTGCTCGACGTCAGCCCAAGCAGCGCCTATTGGTATCGCGGCGGCATCGAGTGGCGCGCATTCGGGGCGTGGGCGATTGCCATTGTGCTCGGTTTCAGCTTCACCACCATCGGCACCACCGCGGAGAATGTCTGGTTCAAAGGTTTCCTCTCCGACTCGTGGCTGGGCCACAACGGCCTTGGCTGGATCGTGACGTTCGTGGTCGCCGGTGGCATCTATTTCCTCCTCGGCGGGGCGAAAGATCGCCGTGCCGCCCCCGTCGAGAACGCTCATGCCTAAGATGTTGCACACCGGCCAGGTCATCATCGACCTGGTCATGGCCGTGGATAAACTGCCGCAGATTGGCGGCGACGTCCTGGCGCAGTCCGCCGGGTTCGAGGCCGGCGGCGGTTTCAACGTGATGGCGGCGGCGGTGCGCAATGGCCTGCCGGTGGTTTACCTCGGTCGCCATGGCACCGGGCGTTTCGGCGATCTGGCGCGGCAGGCGATGCAGGCCGAGGGGATTCACATCGGTATCAGCCAGCCTGCCGAGCGCGACACGGGGTTGTGCGTGGCGCTGACCGATGCATCGGCTGAGCGCAGTTTCATTTCCTACATCGGTGCCGAGGGCGAGGTGACCGTCGATGATTTGAACAGCGTGGCTTTTGAGGCCGGGGACTATGTTTATCTCAGCGGTTACAGCTTGCTGCACGAGGGTAAGGCGCAGGCTCTGCTTGACTGGACGTTGGCATTGCCCACCACGATCCGCGTGGTGTTCGATCCGGGCCCGTTGGTGGAATCGCCGGATTCACCCCTGATGCAGGCGCTGTTGCCGCGCATTGATGTGTGGACCAGCAACAGTGTCGAGGCGTTGCGTTTTACCGGCGCTGAAGACATCGGTGTAGCACTGGATCGTTTGGCTGAACATCTGCCGCGAGACGTGTTGATGGTGGTGCGCGATGGGCCGCAGGGTTGCTGGATTCATCAACGTGACGAGCGTCGGCATGTCCCGGGGTTTGCCGTCAAAGCGGTGGACAGCAATGGTGCCGGTGATGCGCATGCCGGGGTGTTTGTTGCGGGTCTGGCGCAGGGTTTGGCTGCTTATGAAGCGGCGCGGCGAGCGAATGCGGCGGCGGCTTTGGCGGTGACCCGTTGGGGGCCGGCGACAGCGCCGGGGACTGCTGAAGTGGACGCGCTGATCCGTGAATCCAGCGGCGGCTGATCCACCGTTATCGCTGGCCAGCCAGCTCCTACAGAGCTCAGAGGGGTGCACAATTTTGCGTCCAGCAGAAAAACTGTGGGAGCTGGCTTGCCTGCGATGAGGCCATCAGCCTCACCGCACTTAGCTGGCTTTTCGCAGCGCTTCAATCAGCTCCTGCTTACGCATCGAAGAACGCCCGGGAATCTGTTTCGCCCGGGCTTCTTTCATCAAGCTGTCAACGGTCTGCACATCCCGCGACGCGTTGCTGTTACGCGAATGCCCGTCGCGAGTGGCCACCGCGCGCCGTGACGACTCCTTGCGATCTTCAGCCTGGGCTTTCGCTGGCTTCTTGCGTCCAGCACCGCCGGCCTTGTCCCCGCCGCCCGATTGTTTGTTCACCGTCGCCCACGCTCGAGCTTCGGCTTCATCCTTCGACAGGCCTTTTTGCTCGTAGCTGTCTTCAATGTGTGCGGCTTTGCGCTTTTGCTCGGCGGTGTACTTGTGTTTACTTCCACGAGGCATGGAATTTCTCCTTGCACCGAAAGATGGCGTTTCAATGCAGGCGCTGCCAGAGGCTGCGATCTGTTGATTTTTAACATCAGAGAACGCAGCACTGCGACAGCGCCTGCACGGCTTTTAGCTATCGAGCTTTCGGGCGGCTTCAACCCCGGCAGCACTGAGCTTGATCGGCAAATTCAGCGAGTGTTCGCCAGCCTCGTTGCAGGTGATATGGCCATGGTGTATCAAACCGCGTTCCTGCAATGAGGCGAGGGCGCTGGCGACGACTTTTTCGCCCCGGTAATTGTCCAGCACCTCCTTGCCCAGTCCACTCGGGTGGGCGTGCAGCAGGCGGGTGAGGACTTCTTTTTCCAGGTTTTTATCGACGTTCATGGTTACCTCTTCATGGGTGTGAATAGGACGCTCGCGTCGGCGAACTACTGGCCGGATCCTTCAGAACCGGAGCCACCGGTGGTGGTTTTCGAACCGATGCCCGGGCCCGCGTTGTCTGGGGTTGCCGGGGCATCGGGGGTGTTCATGCCACCCTGGCGGCCGGGATCACTGCCCTGCGTGCGCGGGTCAGTACCGGTGGCCGGTGGCTGGTTGATCAGGGGCACGCCAGAGCCATCGGTGTTGATGCCGGGAGCACTGTTGATGACGGGGGATCGCGGTGGTGTCGGATCGGTAGGGCCGGTGTCTGCAGCGGTGGCGGCGAACACCGCGGGGCAGAGCAGGGCGCTGAATACAAAAGCGGTCAACCTTGACGGGATCATAGGGCTTCTCCAGTGATTGGAATCCATACCCTTTGTTGGTCTGCCCTCGTCGTCGATTGGTGCCTGATGAGCGACGAACGGTCTACATCGCTGGCGCGATGCTGACGTTAAGTCGTCGCCAGAGCAAGCGTCCGATGGTGATCAGCCAGTTGATCAGCGCCACAGCCAATACGGTGTACAGCAGCGCCGCCATTCCGTGTTCGACGATGATCTTTCCGGCCAGCAGCGGAAAGCCGAACACGCCGATAAAGTACGCCAGGCTGAACAGCAGCAAGGCCTGCGAAGTGGTGCCGACGGGCGCTTCGTTGGCCGCCAATCCGTTGATCACCGAATAGGTCAGGCCGTATCCGACACCGAGCATGACCGCCGCCAGCAGATAGCTGAAAGCGCTGTGCACGCCGAAGGCGAACAGCACAATCGAGCCGAGCATCAAACCCGACAACAGACACGACGCCCGCAACGGATCACGCTTGACCACAAACCCTGCGATCAACAGGCGACTGCTGATTGCCGCGCTCATGAAGCCGAGAAAGAACAGCGAATAATCCAGCGAATGGGCGGCAGCGTAACTGGTCTGGAAACTCGACAAACCGCCGAATACGGAGCCACCGAGAGCCACCATGATGATTGGAAACACGGCGCGGGAACCGAGCACCTGAGTCGTCGCTGGCCAAGTGATACTTGCCGCTGTTGTGGCTTGGGTGCTTTTCAGTCGCGAGCCGAGACGCCAGAACAACAACACGCCGATCAGGCTCGCCGCCGCTGCCAGATAAAACGCCGAGGTCACCGGCAATTCCAGCGCACTGGCCGTACGCCCGAGCAATGGACCGCTGCCAATACCGGTCATCATGCTGCCGGACAGCAAGGCAAAGTACTTCGCCCGCTGCGCCGGGGTCACCAGACTCGCCACAATAATCGGGCCCAGCGTGTAAAACACACCCCAGCCCAGGCCGAGCATCAAGCCGAAAAACAGCAAGAGATGCCCAAACCCCGGCGTCATCGCAAAGCCCAGGCTTGCGGCAACAAGCAGCAGACCAAACAAGGCAATCGAACGCGCCGCCCCCAGCCGATCCGACAAATGCCCGGACACCAGTACCGCGACAAACGTACTGAGCATCGCCGCAGAAATCACGCTGCCCGCATCGTGTTCATTGCCACCGCGAGAACCGATCAACAGCGCCAGCAAAAACGTCGAGCCGTAGGACAGCGACAGCAGATAACTGGCGAGGCAGAACAGGCCGAACAGCTTGCTCGACACTTGGGGTGTTGCTTGCGACATGACGCGGTTCCTTGACCCGGGATAGTGAACAGCCTCTGTTTACCACGCCATGGTCAGGGATTAGGTGCGAGGTTGGCGAAGTCAGGATCGCGGCAGGCCGGAGTAATGCTTCAGACGATGCCGATCTCTTCTTTGAACTGTTCCATGAAACCCTTCAGACGCTGATGACGAATCTGCGCCAGGCGCTGGCCGGCGACAGTCTGGAAACCGTCGGCGAGGTGCAGCAGTTTGGTCTGGAAGTGGTCGAGGCAAAAACGTGTGTCGTTGTAGTCGCGCGCCCTCGCTTCCGGATCTTGCGGGTCGTAGAGCGCCGCCCCCATGCGTCCGGCCACATAGAACGTGCGAGCGACGCCGAGCATGCCCAGCGAGTCGAGACGATCGGCGTCCTGGACGAGTTTCGCTTCGAGGGTGAGCGGGGTGATGTTGGCGGAAAAACTATGGGCCTGGATGGCGTGGGCGACGGCGTCGATCTTAGCGTCAGCCCAGTTCAACTCGGTCAGCACCACCGAGGCTTTTTCCGCGGCCAGACGTGAAGCTTGCGAGCGCAGTGGCGAGTTCTTTTCGACGGCTATGCAATCGTGAAGCAGCACGGCGGCGAGCAGCACTTCCAGATCGCCACCTTCTTCGGTTTGCAAAGTCCGCACGTTGTGCCACACACGGTGCAGGTGTGCGAGGTCGTGCGCGCCGTCATCCGAGGGCTCCAGAGCATGGGGTAGCAGTTCTGCCGCGAGCGCCGGCAGTGGTGCGAAGGCGTAGTTATTCATAAACATCCTTTTAAGCGAATGCAGAACCTGTGGGAGCGGTGATGTTTTGCCACATCGAGCAGGATAATGCGTTGTTGCCATATGACGAGCGCTTCAACGCGTTTTACTATGGCGTTTTCCTCCCCCGACAAGGCCCGTCCATGACGATCGAGATCCGCCCGGCGACTCCCAGCGATGCACCCCAAATCCTCGCCTTCATCACTGAACTCGCGGATTTCGAAAAGGCTCGCCACGAAGTCATCGCCAGCGTTGCCGACATCGAGCGCAGCCTGTTCGGCGAAGGCGCGACCGCCCATGGTCTGATCTGTCTGCGCGACGGCCTGCCCATCGGTTTCGCGGTGTTCTTCTTCAGCTATTCGACCTGGCTCGGCAGCAACTGCCTATACCTCGAAGACCTCTACATCACCCCTGAACAACGCGGCGGCGGCGCGGGCAAAACCCTGCTGCGGCAACTGGCGAAAATCGCCTGTGCCAACGACTGCGGGCGCTTCGAATGGAGCGTACTCGACTGGAACACCCCGGCCATCGAATTCTACAAATCCCTCGGCGCGCAACCGCAGGAAGAATGGGTGCGCTATCGCATGGACGGCAAGGTGTTGCGCGAGTTCGCCGAAGGCCAGTGAACGATGATGGCTATTTAGTGTTTATTCGATTGTCGCAAAGGCTCTAGTCCGGCATTCTACGCGCGCATTTTTGCGCGCTCACGGACGACACCTGCAATGCCTCTGGCAACAACTCTCCACGCCCGTGGAGCCTTCGCTGCGTCAATGAGTGGCTGGCGATGAGCGGACTACGGGCGTCAATACGTCTGTATGGCCTGGTGAAAAACTCGGGCTACACCGACAACCCCCAGCGCCAACCGGTAGACATTCTCTGCATGGTCAATCGCCTGGGCGGCAAAGCCATCCGCGCATTTGTCTCGCGACTGGGTGCCGAACTCATGACTCGCAGCGCAGGCCTTCACGATTATCACGTAATCCCGTTGCGCAACTTCGAGCCGAATACGTTCATCGACGCGCACCAAGGCTGGCTAACGCTGCACATCAGTTGCGGTTTCGTCGCTCCGGCGGGGCATTCGCTGATCAAGGATGGCGCATTGATGCCGATGGGGTGGAACGTCTACTCCGAGATCGGCCAGTGGACGGCCGAACATCATTTGGACCTCGGCACGCAAATGGCTGAGTTGCTGCAAAGTAGCTACGAGCTGAATCGCCTGCGAAACTACAACGCTTGGCTCAACGAACTCGATGACGCCACGCCCGATGAACTCACCTGGCATGTCGACGAAGCCTGGCAGCACCTGCAAACCGCTATATCCCCCGAAAGCCACGAGCACCGCCACGCACTGTTCGACCCCGTCGACAATCGCTGGCGCTTCGCCGCGACCGAAGTCGACATCTACCAGCCACACCCGGAACCTCTGAAGCAAGGAGCTTTGAATTGAGTGGAAAACCCGCCGCACGCGTCACCGATCCGACGGCATGCCCATTGCCAGTGCCACGGCACTAACCCGATTGTTTCCGGCTCGCCGAACGTCTTCTTCGACGGCCTCGCCGCTGCGCGCATGACTGATAAATCGGCCTGCGGCAGTCCGATCACCGGCGCCGTCTCCGGCACCGTTTTCATCAATGGCCTGAACGCCGCAACGCTCGACAGCACCGGAGGACACGGCAATGTCGTGGTCGGTGGTTCGGGGACGGTGATTATTGGCCAGAGTGGCGGAGGGGCGGCGTTTAGTGGGCTGTTGCCGATGCCGGTGCATTTTACGGACAGGTTGCAAGTGGTGAATGACGCGACTGGAGAACCCGTGCCCTACCACCCCTACACGATTCAGCGTGGCAATGGCAGTGAGGAACATGGCATTACGGATGCTTCGGGATATACCCATACCGTTAGTTCGCATTTACCTGAAACGATTAAATTATTTGTTGAGTGACGGACATGGCAGGAGAAAATACGGCGTGCCTGGAACCTTTGGCTAAAAGAGACGTAGGAAACGTTGAATTAACCAAGCCAGAAGATAAGTGCGCCAAAATCATTGCCATCAGCATGAAGAAGGTATTTATTTTATTTGTCGGTGGGGCTGGAGATCAGGAAAGTTACTACATGAGCGGGCCGAACTGGAACGTGACCCATGTTCAAACTAAAGTAGTGGCTGATGCTGATGCGCTTTGCTATTTGTCGAAATGCGATATGAAAGCATTGGCCTATAATAAGTTCTTGACGGATGACGATCTGGCGAAAAATGTACTGGTTGAAGCTCCTGATAAAACGACACCTGTTTATATCATCGGGCATAGTTTGGGCGGTTGGAACGGTGCACACCTTTCCAGTGTTTTAACGGATAAGGGCTACAAAGTCAGAATGTTGATCACGATAGACCCCGTGGGCCAGGGAAAGATCGTCTATGGTATATCAACCATTTACAGGCGAAAACCTGAGCCAAAGGCGGAGTTCTGGATAAATATCCGCGCGGCGAAAATCCAGAATCGGGACATATCGGATACTGTTGCAGACTTTGGTGAACAGTGGGAGATAACTTCAGGTCCCAATGTCAGTGGTCGAGTCGATGTCAATCACGCAGATGCGGATATTATGTTTGATCAAAAACTGGAGGGTGGGAAGTCGGCCCGTCAATTGCTGGCGGACTCGATACTCGGTTATCTCAGGGAGAAATAGACTGTGAATAGAATTTTTTTGGCAATCGCCATATTGCTATGCAGTTCATGTTCCTCGAATCATGGCAGGCAAATAGCGGTGCTTGACTTTCAAAGCGTTTCAATTACGCCGAGCGGGAGTTCGTTTTTCGTTTGGTTCTCAAGTGATACGGATCTGTTAGGGTTATTCCAGTCTAAAATCGGCGAGGAGCTGGTTTGTACCCTGGATGATGATCTGGATTTTTCTATTGGTCATTACCAGAAACGATATGGTAGCGGTATCGTTGAGGTGAGTGAGAATTCTTCGAAAGGACAATATATCGCCCGGGTTATTTTTCGAGAGACCGGAGACGTGCAGGGCAAGGAACTTATTCTCGAGGGCGAAAGGTTGCGCGGTGCCTTGAGGGTGCACTCATTTGTCGTATGTACGTTTAGAGTGAATACAACGAAATATAAAACCTACTTTTCGGAGTTTATGCGCATCCCTTCAGAGGACTTTACAAGGGCACTCGGCAGGTGAGGATAGCTGGATAACATGTAGTAAGAGATGCCGGTTTTTCCAATGTGATGTACGTTTCTGATGATAGTGCTTTTCGTGCTCTGGCTGGCCGCAACGAGCTAGAGCGTGTTATCGAACAGAGGGCTGAATGTTGAGTTTGCGAATTTTTAAATGGCTTTTGTTCGGTGGTTTTTTATCGTGTGCGGCTTGCATGCATCTGGATGTCCCTCCCGCCAGGCTTGAGTTTGTCTCGATCGATCACCTGAGTTCTTCCTATTACGATCTGCGTTTCACATCCGACAGAAATCTGATCGACTTGTATAAGGTGCATGGGCGACAAGGTCAGATCGGCACCTCGATCCAGTGCTCGCTGGATGGCGATCTGGACTTTTCCGTCGAACATCAAATCGCGCTTGAAGCTGCCGGAACTGTCAGTGAAATGCGATTGATCGAAGGTGATCGTCGTTATCAAATGTTTGCGAGTATCCGGGTCGAGAACCATGTCATCAATGATGGTCATAACGAGGTCAGGCCCGTTGAGTTGGTGCAGCTCCTCAAACCGCAGGAATACATTCCATGCAAAGTGGTGATTACTGCGTTTGCGTTCGTGGCGTATTACTCAAAGGTCATGTATTTGCCCACCTCGCGGTTTATCGCCGCCGTGGAAAACCCGCGCGTGGCGCCTTCACGCCTGACGCTCAAACCCTCTGATCAACCGCGAACGTGGGTGCCCTTTGCCCCCCTTTGCATTCTGCGCTGGCGCTATGAACGGTCGCCGATGTATGACCAGATCGACAGTCTCGGTTTATGTAGCGACGTGTCCTATGCCGGCATGCTCGCTTCATTCGCGCCATACAAGACCAAATTACGACTTGTTTCAGAGGTAGATGAAACTCCCGCGCCGCTGGCGGCGTACACCATCATCAGAGGGGATGGGCGCCTGGAGCCCGGTGTAACCGATCAGGAAGGGCGGACGCATGAAGTCGGAGCCAGCGAACATGAAGTACTGCGCGTCATCCTCGATAAAAAACTGCAACCCGTAGAGCGATGGACGCCGTGGATTGAATATGTCCCATAATATGGGATGCAAAATTACATATTGAGATTTTCAGCTTGAGAGGTCTATAGTCCGTCGCACTCACTGCCAAAAACAAAACAGGTGAAGCGATGCTGGCGCAATTGATCGCGCTCGATTGGGGGACGACCTCATTACGTGCTTACAAACTCGCGGCGGGCGGTGTGGTGCTGGAACAGCGCTCGCTGTCGTCCGGGATCATGCAACTGCCGAAGACCCCGCGAGTCATCAACGGTCGCGAATGTGCCGACGGTTTTGAACTGGCCTTTGATGAGGCCTGTGGCGACTGGCTCGAGGCGCAGCCGGATCTGCCGGTGATCGCCTGCGGCATGGTCGGGAGCGCGCAAGGCTGGCGTGAAGCCGTCTACTGCGACACGCCGGCGAACGTCGCCAATCTCGGAAACTCCCTACAAACCGTTATCAGTCTTCGCGGCGCGCGAGTGCATATCGTGCCGGGCGTGATTCAGCGTTCCCGTCTGCCGAACGTGATGCGCGGCGAAGAGACTCAAGTGCTGGGCGTGCTGCAGAACCTCCCTGTCGAGGCGGCCGGTGATCTGTTGATCGGCCTGCCGGGCAGTCACTCGAAATGGGTTGAAGTGGTCGATGGCTGCATCACCCGTTTCGACACCTTCATGACCGGCGAAGTGTTCGCCGTGCTCAGCGAACACAGCATTCTCGGCCGCACCCAACAGCAAGGCGCCGCGTTCGATGGCCAGGCCTTTGACCGCGGCGTGCAGGTTGCGCTGTCGGCGGACGCTGAACTTGGTGTGCTCTCTACGTTGTTCAGTGCCCGCACCTTGGGTCTGACCGGCGAACTCAGTCCGACGGCGCAAGCGGATTACTTGTCCGGCCTGATGATTGGTCATGAGTTGGCGGCACTTGCCACCGCTCAGCGCCGTCGCCGTGACAATCCAACTCTTCCCTCGATCATCCTCATCGGCAATGCGCAACTGTGCACACGCTATAGCCGTGCCCTCGACGCCTGTGGCTTCGCCAGTGTGACGCTGGCCGAGCAGGCCACCGAGCGTGGCTTGTGGCAACTGGCGCTGGCCGCCGGACTGATCGATTCCTCATCCCGTTAACCCCGACTGGAGGCCTGACATGCTCAAGCAAGCATTGGCGCAAAACGGTCTGATCGCGATTCTGCGTGGCCTGCATCCGCAGGAAGCTGCTGCTGTGGGAGAAGTCCTGTATGCGGCCGGATTTCGCGTCATCGAAGTACCGCTCAATTCCCCTTCGCCGTACGAAAGTATCGCCATCCTGCGTAAGGCTTTGCCCGCCGATTGCCTGATCGGTGCTGGCACGGTGTTGACCCCGGAACAGGTCGAATTGGTGAAGGAGGCCGGCGGCCAGGTCATCGTCATGCCGCACAGCGATGCCAAGGTATTGCGCGCAGCGAAAGCGGCGGGGCTCTACCTGTCGCCGGGCGTTGCCACGCCGACGGAAGCCTTCGCGGCGCTGGAGGAGGGCGCGGACGTTCTCAAGTTGTTCCCGGCCGAGCAGATGAGCCCGGCGGTCGTCAAAGCCTGGCTGGCGGTATTGCCGGCCGGGACGATTCTGGCGCCGGTCGGTGGCATCACCCCGGACAACATGCAGGTGTTCATCGACGCTGGCGTCAAGGGTTTCGGTCTCGGCTCGGGGCTATTCAAACCGGGGATGAGCGTTGGACAAGTAGCGGCGAATGCCAAGGCCTATGTAGCTGCCTGGAAAGCCCTTCGCTAAGACTTTTTGGCGCTGCGAGCGCTGCATCTACAAGAGAGACAACAAGATGAAAATCACCAAACTCACAACCTTCATCGTTCCGCCGCGCTGGTGCTTCCTCAAGATCGAAACCGACGAAGGCGTGACCGGTTGGGGCGAGCCTGTGGTTGAAGGTCGCGCGCACACAGTGGCAGCGGCTGTTGAGGAATTGTCCGACTACCTGATCGGCAAAGACCCACGCAACATCGAGGACATCTGGACGGTGTTGTATCGCGGCGGCTTCTACCGTGGCGGCGCGATCCACATGAGTGCGCTGGCCGGTATCGATCAGGCGCTGTGGGACATCAAGGGCAAGGCCCTGGGTGTGTCGGTCAGCGATCTGCTCGGTGGTCAGGTGCGCGACAAGATTCGCGTGTATTCGTGGATCGGCGGCGACCGTCCGGCTGACACCGCGCGTGCGGCGAAAGAGGCCGTGAGCCGTGGTTTTACCGCGGTAAAAATGAACGGCACGGAAGAGCTGCAGTTTCTCGATACCTTCGAAAAAGTCGATCTCGCCCTGGCCAACGTCGCCGCCGTGCGTGATGCGGTCGGGCCGAACGTCGGCATCGGTGTCGACTTCCATGGTCGGGTGCACAAGCCGATGGCCAAGGTGCTGATGAAGGAACTCGACCCCTACAAACTGATGTTCATCGAAGAGCCGGTGCTCAGCGAGAACTACGAAGCGCTGAAAGAACTGGCACCGCTGACCAGCACGCCAATTGCACTGGGCGAGCGGCTGTTCTCGCGTTGGGACTTTAAACGCGTGTTGAGCGAAGGCTACGTCGACATCATCCAGCCGGATGCCTCCCACGCCGGCGGCATTACCGAAACCCGCAAGATCGCCAACATGGCCGAAGCCTATGACGTGGCGCTGGCGCTGCATTGCCCGCTGGGGCCGATTGCGCTGGCGGCGTGTCTGCAACTGGATGCGGTTTGCTACAACGCGTTTATCCAGGAACAAAGCCTGGGCATTCACTACAACGAGAGCAATGACTTGCTCGACTACGTGAAGGATCCGCGGGTGTTCGATTACGACAAAGGCTTTGTGAAGATTCCGAACGGGCCGGGATTGGGTATCGAGATCAACGAGGAGTACGTGATCGAACGCGCGGCCGTCGGTCACCGCTGGCGCAACCCGATCTGGCGCCATGCCGATGGCAGTTTTGCCGAGTGGTGAGTCCAGCCTGACACACCACTAATCCCTGTGGGAGCTGGCTTGCCAGCGATGACGGCGGCACGTCCAACACTGATGTGACAGATGTACCGCAATCGCTGGCAAGCCAGCTCCCACAGGGTTCCGTGCAAGTCTTAAGACTGTCCTCAAATAAACATAAGAAGAGGCATCTCCCATGCAACCGCAAACCCTCACCGGGCAGGCGTCTTTAGTCACGCCCAGCCGAAAGCGTTTTTTCATCATGGTGTTGCTGTTTATCACCGTGGTCATCAACTACCTCGACCGCAGCAACCTGTCGATTGCCGCCCCGGCCCTGACCAGCGAGCTGGGCATCGATCCGATTCACGTTGGCCTGATCTTCTCCGCATTCGGCTGGACCTACGCCGCCATGCAAATCCCCGGTGGCTGGCTGGTGGATCGCGTGCCGCCACGCATTCTTTATAGCGTCGCGTTGCTGTTGTGGTCGATCGCCACCGTGATGCTGGGTTTCGCCGCCAGTTTCATCGCGCTGTTTGTCCTGCGCATGGCCGTCGGCGCGCTGGAAGCCCCGGCCTACCCAATCAACAGTCGCGTGGTGACGACATGGTTTCCCGAGCGTGAACGCGCCACGGCGATTGGTTTCTACACCTCCGGGCAGTTCGTGGGTCTGGCCTTCCTCACGCCGGTTCTCGCGTGGCTGCAACACGAATTCGGCTGGCACATGGTGTTTGTCGCGACAGGTGCGGTGGGCATTATCTGGGCGGCAATCTGGTACGCGGTGTATCGCGAGCCACGGGATTTCAAAGGGGCCAACGATGCAGAAATCGAGCTGATCCGCGAGGGCGGCGGGCTGGTGGATATCCAGGCCGACAGCGCCAAGGTCAAAGCAAAATTCAGCTGGACCGATCTCGGCATTGTTCTCACTAAACGCAAGTTGTGGGGCATCTACCTCGGCCAGTTCTGCCTGAACTCGACACTGTGGTTTTTCCTGACGTGGTTCCCGACTTACCTGGTGAAATATCGCGGCATGGACTTCATCAAGTCTGGCTTGCTGGCCTCGTTGCCGTTTCTCGCCGCGTTCGTAGGCGTGTTGTGCTCGGGGTTCTTTTCCGACTTCTTGATTCGTCGCGGTTACACCATTGGTTTTGCGCGCAAGTTGCCGATCATTGGCGGGCTGCTGATTTCCACTTCGATCATCGGCGCCAACTTCGTCGAGTCGACGCCGCTGGTGATTGCCTTTCTGGCGCTGGCGTTTTTTGGCAATGGATTGGCGTCGATCACCTGGTCGCTGGTGTCGACGCTGGCGCCGGCACGCCTGCTCGGCCTGACCGGTGGGGTGTTCAACTTCATCGGCAACCTGTCGGCGATTGCCACGCCGATCGTGATCGGTTTCCTCGCCAGCGGGGATTCGTTCGCCCCGGCGATCACCTATATCGCGGTTCTGGCGTTGATCGGTGCTTTGTCCTACGTGCTGCTGGTGGGCAAGGTTGAACGTATCGAGTTGTAGTGCTTAGCGTCGGGCGACCATAATGCCGCCCGTTCCCTCGCTCAACGGTAAAGGCTGGATATGCAGGAAGACGCCCCGGAAAAAATCAAGGACGCCGCGCCCACCGGCACCCAGACACTGCTTCGCGGGCTGGGTGTGGTGCAGGCCGTGGCCAGTGGCGCGCGTGATCTCAAGGAGATTGCCCGGCTGATCGGCACCACGCGCAGCACTACCCACCGTCTGGCCAGTTGTCTGGTGGATGAGCGCTACCTGCGCGTGGTGCCGCAAGTCGGTTACCTGCTGGGGCCGAAGCTGATCGAGCTGGGCTTTCAGGCGCGTGAAGAGTTGCCGCTGGTGACGTTGGCCGGACCTTATCTGGATGAGTTGTCGGCACTGACCGGGGACACGGTTCACCTGGGGATTCGTGAAGGCGATGAAGTGCTGTATCTGCTGAAGAACCCGGGGCGCAACGGCCCGGAAATGCGTTCGCGGGTAGGCCATCGTATGCCGCTGGCTCGCACCGGGATCGGCAAGGCATTGATGCTCGATGATTCGCCGCAGGATTGGCAACGTCTGTACGACATCAGCCTGCCGGCGGGTGGGAAGAGTCAGTTCTGGCCGCAGCATCCCCAACAGTCCTGGGAACAGCTTGAACAGCGCATGACCGAATACGTGGCCGGTGGCTACGCGTTCGATCTGGAAGACAACGAACCGTCGATCCGCTGCGTGGCGGCGCCGATTCGGGATGCGAGCAAGGGCATTGTGGCGGCAATCAGCATCGCCAGCACCGTGCCCTATATGCCGCTGGAGAAAATGGCCGAGCTGATTCCCCTGATCAAAGAGGTCACAGCCCGGCTTTCGGCGGAGCTGGGTTTAAAGGTGTGATTAAACCTTGAGCGTCGCCATATCGATCACGAAACGGTACTTCACGTCGCCGGCGATCATGCGGGCGTAAGCCTCGTTGATCTGGCGGATGTCGAGCATTTCGATGTCGCAGGTGATGTTGTGCTCGGCGCAGAAATCCAGCACTTCCTGGGTTTCGGCAATCCCACCGATCAATGAGCCGGCGAGTACGCGGCGACTCATTACCAGTTTGCCGGCGTGTACCGGTGGATCAACCGGCTCGATAAGGCCGACCAGAATGTGCACGCCATCAAAGCGCAGGGTATCGAGGTACGGGTTGAGGTCGTGCTGCACCGGAATGGTGTCCAGCAGGAAGTCGAAGTAACCCGCGGCAGCCTTCATCTGCTCGGCGTCGGTGGAGACGATCACATGATCGGCGCCCTGACGACGACCTTCTTCAGCTTTGCTCGCCGAACGGGTGAACAGGGTGACTTCGGCGCCCATCGCCTTGGCAAACTTGATGCCCATGTGGCCCAGGCCACCCATGCCGAGAATCCCGACCTTGTCGCCAGCCTTGACGCCGTAATGCTTGAGCGGCGAGTAAGTGGTAATGCCGGCGCAGAGAATTGGCGCGGCGCTGGCCAGGGCGAGTTTTTCCGGGATGCGGACGACGAAGTGCTCGCTGACGACGATGCTGTCGGAGTAGCCGCCCATGGTGTTGCTGCCGTCGACCCGGTCCGGGGTGGCGTACGTCATGGTCGGGCCTTCGAGGCAATACTGCTCGAGGTTCGACTGGCAGGCTTCGCAACGGCGGCAGGAGTCGACCATGCAGCCAACGCCGACCAGATCGCCTACTTTGTGTTTGGTGACATTCGCACCGATTGCGGTGACTTTTCCGACGATCTCGTGGCCGGGCATCAACGGGTAAACAGCGATGCCCCATTCGTTGCGTGCCTGGTGGATGTCGGAGTGGCAGACGCCGCAATATAGAATTTCGATGGCGACGTCGTCGGCGCGAGGGTTGCGTCGTTCGAATTTCATCGGGGCGAGGGGCGTGGTGGCCGATTGGGCGGCATAGCCGATAGCGGTATACATGTGAAACCTCGCAAAAGCAGTGACAAGTGAGGCGGCGCATTTTGGGCGCCGCGCGACTGTCCGGCCATGGCGATTCCTCCGGGTCTCATGCCTAATCCTCCGGCAAGCGGGTTTGTTCAGTCGCATTGGCAAAAGGATCTGCGATGATGCTTTCATGCCTTTTTCCGTTACTTTTTTCTGAAGAACCTCGATGCAATTAACTCGTCACCTTGATGCCAACGCCACCCTGGTTTCGCTGATTGAACCGCTGGCACTGCGCGACGGTTATTCCCCGACCGGGCTGCCGGGCGTGCAGGTGCTGCGCGCCAGTTGCGATGTTGCCCGTGGCCCGCACATCTACGAACCGAGCCTGATGATCATCGCCCAGGGCAGCAAACTGGCGTTTCTCGGCCCGCGCACCATGGAATATGGCGCCGGGCACTATCTGATTCAGGCGCTGCCGGTGCCTTTCGAGTGTGAAACCTTTGCCTTGCCGGATGCGCCGCTGTTGGGTGTGTCGGTGGCGATCGACCGGGTTTTGCTCGGCGAGCTGGTGCTGGCCATGGGGCTGGCGCCGGGGCGGCATATTCCGGCACAGACGCCGGAGTCGATGACCTCGGTGGTGCTCGACGATGACATGCGCGGCTGTGTCGAACGGTTGCTCCGTTGTCTGCACGATCCGCTGGAGTGTCAGATTCTGGGGCCAGCGCGTATTCGCGAATTGCTGTTCGTCGCGTTGCGCGGACCGCAGGCCGATGTGTTGCGCGCGCTGGTTGAGCAGCAGGGGCAGTTCGCCCGGGTGGCGGCGTCGATCAGTCATTTGCACGCGCATTACACCGAACCGTTGAATGTCGAGACATTGGCCAGTTGCGCGAACATGAGCGTGTCGACCTTTCATGAGCATTTCAAGCGCAGCACATTGTTGTCGCCGGTGCAGTATTTGAAGCGTTTACGTTTGTTGAAAGCGCAGACGTTGTTGGTGGCTGAGGGATTGGGTGTGGCGCAAGTGGCGCATCGGGTGGGGTATCAGAGTACGTCGCAGTTCAGTCGTGAATACAAGCGCTACTTCGAGCGCAGCCCCGCAGATGAACGCGCTGCCTGAGGCATAGCACAATGTCCTGTGGTGGCTGGCTTGCCAGCGATGAGGCCGCCACGTTCAACAAAGATGTCGCCTGATCCACTGCCATCGCTGGCAAGCCAGCTCCCACAGGGTTTGATGTGATGCACTGAATGGCGGGCAACAAAAAGGCCCCCATTTCGGGAGCCTTGTTGTTCAGCGGTTCGGCTTACATGTTCGGGTAAGTCGGGCCGCCAGCGCCTTCCGGCGTCACCCAGGTGATATTCTGCGAAGGGTCCTTGATGTCACAGGTCTTGCAGTGCACGCAGTTCTGGGCGTTGATCTGGAAGCGTTTCTCGCCGTCTTCCTTGGTGATCACCTCGTACACGCCGGCCGGGCAGTAGCGCTGCGCCGGCTCGTCGTACAGCGGCAGGTTTTTGCTGATCGGAATGCTCGGGTCGGTCAGCTTCAAGTGGCAAGGCTGTTCTTCTTCATGGTTGGTACCGGAGATGAACACCGAGCTGAGTTTGTCGAAGCTGAGTTTGCCGTCGGGTTTCGGGTAGTCGATCTTCTTGCAGTCGGCCGCGAGCTTGAGGCAAGCGTAATCCGGCTTGTTATCGTGCAGGGTGAACGGCAGTTTGCCGGCAAAGATGTTCTGATCCAGCCAGTTGAAACCACCGCCGAGGATCGCGCCGAACTTGTGGATCGCCGGGCCGAAGTTACGGCTGGCGAACAGTTCGTCGTAGAGCCAGCTCTTCTTGAAGGCGTCGACGTAAGTGGTCAGCTCTTCAGTGCCGTCCTTTTCAGCGAACAGCGCGTCAGCCACCGATTCAGCGGCGAGCATGCCGGATTTCATCGCGGTGTGGCTGCCTTTGATCTTGGCGAAGTTCAGAGTGCCGAGGTCGCAACCGATCAGCGCGCCGCCCTTGAAAACCATCTTCGGCAGCGAGTTCAGGCCACCTTTGCAGATTGCGCGGGCGCCGTAGCTGATGCGCTTGCCGCCTTCCAGATACTGAGCCAGCACCGGGTGATGTTTGAGGCGCTGGAACTCGTCGAACGGCGACAGGTAGGTATTGCTGTACGACAGATCAACGATCAGGCCGACCACTACCTGATTGTTTTCCAGGTGATAGAGGAACGAGCCGCCGGTGTTCTCGGTGCCCATGATCTCCAGTGGCCAACCGGCGGTGTGAACCACCAGGCCTGGCTGGTGTTTGGCCGGATCGATTTCCCAGATTTCTTTCAGACCGATGCCGTAGTGCTGGGCGTCGGCATCGCTGTCGAGGTTGAAACGCTTGATCAGTTGCTTGCCGATGTGGCCACGGCAACCTTCGGCGAACAGCGTGTATTTGCCACGCAGCTCCATGCCCGGGGTATACAGGCCTTCTTTCGGATTGCCTTCGCGATCGACACCGAGATCGCCGGTGATGATCCCGCGAACCACGCCTTGCTCGTCGATCAGCGCTTCCTGAGCAGCGAAGCCCGGGTAGATTTCCACGCCGAGGTTCTCGGCCTGCTGGGCGAGCCAGCGGCACAGGTTGCCCAGGGAGATAATGTAGTTGCCTTCGTTGTGCATGGTCTTGGGCACAAAGAAGTCTGGAATTTTCTGCGCGCTTTCGGCGTTTTTCAGCACGAAAATGTCATCGCGGGTAACCGGCGTGTTCAGCGGGGCGCCGAGTTCTTTCCAGTCCGGGAACAGTTCGTTCAGTGCGCGGGGTTCGAATACGGCACCGGAAAGGATGTGTGCGCCGACTTCGGAGCCTTTTTCGACCACGCAGACGCTGATTTCCTTACCGGCTTCGGCGGCCTTCTGCTTCAAGCGGCAGGCGGCGGACAGGCCAGCGGGGCCGGCACCGACGATGACCACGTCGAATTCCATGTATTCGCGTTCCACAGGCTATCTCCTACTCAAGGCTCAACAGTTTTTTTTCTAATATGGAGGTTTGATGTCGCTTCCGCTACGCCTTTACGTTAACGTCAAGGGGATAAAGGAGAAGCCACCTTTCTCTCTAGGGGGCGCATTATATCTACACCACTCCTAGCGTCCAATACAAACGTTTGTTTGAATTGGCTCCAGCCCAGATAAATCAAAGAAGCGCGGCTTATGAATGGTCATTTTGCTGTATTGACCGGAATAGGCGTTCCGGTCAAGATACGGGCGGTTTTGCGCTCGCCGTAGGCAGACTGGCGGTTTCAAGAGCACCTCTAAAGACAGGGCGTAGGCAGTACAAGGTGATGCGCAGCGCAGGTGCGGCGCGCAGTTTACACATCGTGAAGAGGCATGACTCGTCGGTCACCACTGACGAACGGTCACAGCACTTCGCCGCGTGGAATCACCGCGTATACAGGCCGGCGTTTTTAGAGGTGCCCTTGTAGCCCGATGAGCATCAACCGCCAGGTTCGCCTAGGCGACTTTCTTTTCACCGGAGAGTAACGAGGAATCCATGAAGGTTCTTGTAGCTGTCAAACGCGTTGTGGATTACAACGTCAAGGTTCGCGTCAAGGCGGACAATTCCGGCGTAGACCTCGCCAACGTCAAGATGTCGATGAACCCGTTCTGCGAAATCGCAGTGGAAGAAGCCGTACGCCTGAAAGAGAAAGGTGTTGCGACTGAAATCGTCGTCGTCTCCATCGGCCCGACCACCGCTCAGGAGCAGCTGCGTACCGCACTGGCTCTGGGTGCCGACCGTGCCATCCTCGTCGAATCCGCTGAAGATCTGACCTCGCTCGCCGTGGCCAAGCTGCTCAAGGCTGTGGTCGACAAGGAACAGCCTCAGCTGGTGATCCTTGGCAAACAAGCCATCGACAGCGACAACAACCAGACCGGCCAGATGCTCGCTGCACTGAGCGGTTATGGTCAGGGCACGTTCGCCTCGAAAGTCGAAGTCTCCGGTGACAGCGTTGCCGTGACCCGCGAAATCGACGGCGGCGCGCAGACTGTTTCGCTGAAACTGCCGGCGATCGTCACCACCGACCTGCGTTTGAACGAGCCGCGTTATGCGTCCCTGCCAAACATCATGAAAGCCAAGAAGAAGCCTCTCGAAGTGCTGACTCCGGACGCTTTGGGCGTTTCCACCGCCTCCACCAACAAGACCCTGAAAGTCGAAGCGCCGGCTGCACGCAGCGCAGGCATCAAGGTCAAGTCGGTGGCTGAACTGGTCGAGAAACTGAAAAACGAAGCGAAGGTAATCTAATCATGACTATCTTGGTAATCGCCGAACACGACAACAAAGTGCTGGCCCCGGCCACACTGAACACCGTGGCTGCTGCTGCCAAAATCGGTGGCGACATCCACGTTCTGGTTGCTGGTCAAGGCGCTGGCGCCGTGGCTGAGGCCGCTGCGAAAATCGCTGGCGTGAGCAAAGTCCTGAATGCTGATAACGCCGCTTACGCGCATCAGCTGCCGGAAAACGTTGCTCCGCTGGTCGCAGAACTGGGCGCTGGCTACAGCCACATCCTGGCTGCCGCCACCTCCAACGGCAAAAACATCCTGCCACGCGTTGCTGCGCAGCTGGACGTTGACCAGATCTCCGAGATCATCTCGGTAGAAAGCGCTGACACCTTCAAGCGTCCGATCTACGCCGGTAACGCCATCGCTACCGTGCAATCGACTGCTGCGATCAAAGTGATCACCGTGCGTGCCACCGGTTTCGATCCGGTTGCTGCTGAAGGTGGTTCGGCTGCTGTTGAAGCTGTTGGCGCTGCACACGACGCCGGTACTTCGAGCTTCGTGGGTGAAGAGCTGGCGAAGTCTGATCGTCCTGAGTTGACCGCTGCCAAGATCGTCGTTTCCGGCGGCCGCGGCATGCAGAACGGCGACAATTTCAAGCACCTGTACGCCTTGGCCGACAAGCTGGGCGCTGCTGTAGGTGCTTCGCGCGCCGCAGTCGACGCAGGTTTCGTACCGAACGACATGCAGGTCGGTCAGACCGGCAAAATCGTTGCGCCACAGCTGTACATCGCGGTCGGTATCTCCGGCGCGATCCAGCATCTGGCCGGTATGAAAGACTCCAAAGTGATCGTTGCGATCAACAAGGACGAAGAAGCGCCGATCTTCCAGGTCGCTGATTACGGTCTGGTAGCGGATCTGTTTGAAGCAATCCCTGAGCTGGAGAAGCTGGTCTAATCCAGCGGCTTCACTTATAAAGAGCCCGACCTTTTGGTCGGGCTTTTTTTTGTCTCGGGTTTGAGTGGGAGCGTTTCGCTATGGATCTGCGCTGCGGATTGTTGTTGGGATTGGCGCTGTTGCCAGGATTGGCCTCGGCCGCGGGCAAGTGCGAGCGCCTCATCGTCACCGGCAGCCCGGATGCTCCGCCGTATCTGTGGCAGGATCCGCAAAACCCCAGGCACTTGATCGGTGCCAGCGCAGACCTGTTACAGCAAGTGGCCAAAGACTTGGGCATCAAGGTCGACTTGCTCTACGCCGGCAAGCGCTCGCAGGCCCTCGATGAGGTGCGCAGTGGACGCATGGACATGCTGGCCGACGCGTCGTTGACGCTCAATGAGCTGGAGAACCTCGACTACATCCATCCGCCGCTGCTGGAAAACGACTATCTGGTGTGGACGCGCAAAGGCTCTACGCTGGCCTACGGCGAAGCCAGCGACCTGCACGGTCATACCGGTGGCGTGTCGGAAAAGTCTCGAATGACCCAGGCATTCGGCACTTTCGCTGCTGAGCAATTGACCCTGACCCGGACAGCAAACCTCACCCAGGCCTTTCAGAAACTTCTGCTGGGTGAAGTGGAATATGTACTCGCCGGGCGCTACTCGGGCATGGCCGCCGCCCAGGCATTGGGCATGGCCGATGACCTGCTGGCGTTTGAACAACCGATCGACAGACCCGGTCTGTTCCTCGCGGTTTCCCACAACTCGGCGTGCAACGATCCGTGGTTGCGCGGACAGCTGGCCAAAAAGATGACAGAATTGCCCGCGTCCGGACTGACGGAAGCCGCGCTGCAACGCAATATCGAGCGCTGGAAGGCGCAGCAGCAACAGCCGCAACAGCCTGTCAGTGCCCCAAAACAGTAGGGATTCTTAGTGAGTATTCGACCTCTTTTCGCGGCTGTGGCCGTTCTGGCCATGGCCGGTTGCGCGACCGATCCGGCACCCATTGAACAAATGCGTTTGACCGAGCAGGCCATCGCCCAGGCCAAGGCCGTCGGTGCCACTGGCGATGACGTGCCGGAAATGAAACTGGCCGAAACCAAGTACAACCGGGCCAAAGGCAACATGGCAGACGAATCCTTTCGGAACGCGCGCATGCGTTCCGAACAGGCTGAACTCGACGCACGTCTGGCAGAAGCCAAAGTGCTGACCCAGAAAAGCGAAGAACAGTTGAATGTGCTTAACACCCGCATCGTCCGTCTGCACAAGCAACTGGGAGATGCCCAATGAGCCTCAAATCCAAAGTCCTCGGTGGTCTGATTCTCGTCGGTTGCGCGAGCCTGTTCGGCTGCGCCGGTCAGCACAGTGAGTCCGCGTTGCAAGAGGCCGGCGCCGACTTCCAGAAGGTCAAGGAGGATTCCAACGTGCTGCGCATCGCGCCTAAAGACGTGATCCGCGCCGGTGAGTCCCTGGCCCGTGCCGATCGCCTGTCCACTTACTGGGGCAGCGGTTCGGACGTGGTGCACTACGCCTACCTGAGCCAGCGTTATAGCGCGATTGCCCGCGAGCACACCAATCAAGTGCTCAACGAAGAGCGTGCAGCCAAGCTCGAACTGGATCGTCAGCGCCTGCAACTGGCCCTGCGTGAATCAAAACTGTTGAGCGTGCAACAGCAGGGCAAGTGGCTCGAAGAGCAGATTGTTGCGCTGGCCACCACGCAGACTGATCGTGGTCTGGTGATGACCTTGGGTGACGTGTTGTTCGACACCGGTGAAGCGGAGCTGAAAAACTCGGCTAACCGCGTTGTTCTGAAGATTGTGCAGTTCCTGCAGTTGAATCCGAAGCGCGTAGTGCGTATCGAGGGCTACACCGACAGCACTGGCGGCAAACAGGAAAACCTCAAACTGTCCCGCGACCGCGCGCAGTCGGTGGCCGACGTGCTGATGGACCTGGGCATCGACGACAAACGTATTCAGGTCGAAGGTTACGGTGACGAATACCCGGTGGACGCCAACGCTTCCGAGCGTGGGCGAGCACAGAACCGTCGTGTGGAAATTGTGTTCTCCGATGAAAAAGGCCAGCTCGGCGCCGCCCGTTGAGGGTTGCGTCTCTGGAAAGCCCGGACTGTCCTGCAGTGCCGGGCTTTTTTACGCCTGAGCAATACCGAGTGAATCAATACAGTTGTGGCAGACAACCGACTGTATGGTCGTCTATGGTGACAACTGTCCCAGTACACTTCTAAACTGTTCCGGTATTGTTTCACACAAGAATAAAATGCCCGTGAAATCGAGTGCTGCGTCATGACCAATCTCCTGCTCTACCAACGTATTGCTCAGCAACTGGCCGAAGACATCCGCCGTGGTGTTTATCAACCGGGGGAGCGCGTGCCTTCGGTACGCAAGATGAGTTCGCAGCTCAATGTCAGCCATGCGACGGTGTTGCAGGCTTACGCCAATCTCGAAGACCAGGGCTTGATTCGCGCACGGCCACAATCTGGTTATTACGTGCACCAGACGCCCGCGCTGACGGCACCGACGCCGGACATCGCCCGGGTCGAACGGCCAGGGCTGGTCACGCGCAGCAGCATCATTCAGCAGGTTCTGGTCGAGTCGCGCCGCGAAGGCGTATTTCCGTTGGGCGCCGCCGTGCCGAGCGTGGACTATTTGCCGGTGCGGGCGCTGCACCAGCAACTGGCCAAAGTCACTCGCTTCCACAGCCCGCGAGCGTTCAGCTACATGTTCAGTCCCGGCTTCGAACCGCTGCGCCGGCAAGTGGCGATCCGCATGCGCGACGCCGGTGTGGTGGTCGACCCGTCCGAAGTGGTGATTACTCACGGTTGTGTCGATGCGTTGCAGATGTCGCTGCGGGTGCTGACCCGTCCGGGCGATCTGATCGCCGCCGAGTCGCCGACCTATTACGGGCTGCTGCAACTGGCCGACCTGCTGGGCCTGAAAGTCATCGAGATCCCCAGCGATCCCGCCACTGGCATGAGCCTCGAAGCGCTGCAGCTGGCCGCCAACCAGTGGTCGATCAAGGCGTTGGTGTTGACCACGCGCCTGAGCAATCCCCTGGGTGGCACCATGCCTGAAGAGCGGCAAAAACAACTGCTGCGCCTGGCGTCGGATTTCGATATCCAGATCGTCGAAGACGACATCTATGGCGAGTTGATGTTTGAGCAGGGTCGTACCAAGGCCCTCAAGGCGTATGACCGACTCGATCGGGTGATCTATTGCTCGAGCTTCTCCAAGACCCTGTCGCCCGGTGTGCGGATCGGCTGGATGATTGCCGGTAAGTACCAGCAGGAAATCCAGCGCTTGCAGACCTTCAGCACCCATTCGGCGTGCAGCGTGACGCAGATGGCGATTGCCGCCTATCTTGAAAACGGCGGCTATGACCGGCATTTGCGGTACATCCGCCAGGAATACCGGAAAAACCTCAGCGCCTTCCAGTTGGCGGTGCAGCAGCACTTCCCCGAAGGCACGCAAATGACCCGGCCCACGGGCGGTTTTATCCTCTGGGTGAGTCTGCCGGGGCGGGTCAATACTCAGGAATTGCACGTGCGCGCGCTGCAGCAGGGCATCAGTATCGCGCCCGGCCTGATCTTCAGTAATACCGAGCAATTCAACCACTGTATCCGCCTGAACTGCGGCATTCCGTGGAACCGCGAGGCGGAGCGGGCGTTGATGACCCTTGGAATGTTGGCAACCCAACTGTGTCAGGAGACGGCGGTCGGTTTCTGAACGAACGTACGGACAGGCTTGTCTTGTGACGCTCAACAAGCGAGCATATGGCCCTCTGCCGTTAGTGTCGTTGGGTTCATGAAAGCGATTTTTTCTGCCGCCGGGATTGTCCTTTGCTTGCTGATGATCAGTCATTCGCCGGGTGTCATGGCGGCTGCGGTCCAGGAAAAACCGGCCGCGGTGGCGACCCAGAAGAAACCGCTGGGGAGCCAAAAAAATACGCCGGCCAATGGCCAGAAGAAGAAAGCTGCGCCGGTGAAGAAACGTCCGCCAGTGGCTTCCAAGTCGAAATCTGCCAGCGAAGTGGCGAAAACCAAACTGCCGTCAGCCGGACTCGACTTGAGCTTGCCCAAGGACATGGTTGAAGAGTTGAAACCACTCGGCACAGTCAATCTGCCCAAGCGCGAACCTATCCTGCCGCAAATGTTTGGCGAGAAGAACAGCGGGTTCCAGCTCAATGGCCGTTTGCTCAGCAACGAAATGCAGTTGCAACTGCGCAACGATGAGCGTCGTGAAGTAGACGGCGCAGCCCTGGATTTTGAATTCAAGCAGTAAATCCAATGCATCTGTGAGCCCTGAACCAGACGCTTTGTCGGAGACTGGTCAGTCACCTTCACTTATCCGTAAAAACCCCGGCGCAGGGAATTTTAAACAGCCGTTTTAGCGGTTACCCTGTCCTTGTCCCTTTCACACATCGCCCCTCGCGAGGATTTGTTCGTCATGAAATGCCGTGAAGGCTGTGGCGCCTGCTGCATTGCCCCCTCCATCAGTTCGGCTATTCCCGGCATGCCTGATGGCAAACCTGCCGGCGAACGTTGCGTGCAACTCTCGGTCGAAAACCTGTGCAGCATTTTCGGCCGCCCGGAGCGCCCGGCTGTCTGTTCGGGCTTTGCCGCCGATGTCGAAGTCTGTGGCGATAGCCAGGAAGAGGCGATCAAGTTGATCGGCTGGTGGGAGCAAATGACGGCGGCCTGATGTGTCAAACGAACGGAACTTCAACAATAAGGAAAAAGACTATGGGTTCGCTGCATCGTATTGCTGTGTTGTGTGGTTTGACCGCCGTGCTGGCCACGTCGCTGGCGCAGGCTGAAGACTGGAAAGTCGCCAAGAACGAGGACGGTATCAAGGTTTCCCTGAGCGAAATCCCGGGTTCGGACTACAAGTCCTATCAGGGCGTAGCGTTGATGAAGACCACTGTCGCCAAGTTGCGTGCACTGCAGGACGATGTGACGGGCGCTTGTGCATGGATCTACGAATGCAAAACCCAGAAGCTGCTCAAGCACGAAGGTGATCAGAGTTGGACTTACACCCAGTTCAATACGCCGTGGCCCGTGACCCCGCGTGATTCGGCAACGCATGTCACCACCGTCGAAGGCGCTGATGGCAGCCTGACTCGCACGCTTGAAGGTGTGCCGAAATACGTTCCGGAAGAAAAAGGCTTTGTCCGCGTGGCCCAGGTCAAGGGCTTCTGGAAGTTCGTGCCAAAAGGCGATCAGGTTGAAGTGACCTATCAAGTGCACACCGAGCCAGGCGGCAGTGTCCCGGCGATGGTTGCCAACAAGTTCGTCGTCGATGCGCCTTTCAATACCCTTAAAGCTCTTAAAGAGCGCGCCGAGAAGTAATTCCCGTCTTCAATGAAACGCCCCGATCGATTCGGGGCGTTTTGTTTTGCGGTTTATATTGTGTTTCCAGATATGCGTTGAACGAAATTTTCACAACGTGTTCAAGACAATCCGCCCGCGCTATTTCCGTGCTGTCCCATGGTCATTACTTCAACTGAATGTGTCTGGTGACAGGGCAGTAATCAATGGCAATGGTGCCGGTGATCGTGCAACATTTGCGCACTGCGCACGCCCCGGGGTCTGGAATGACCAATAGAGGGCATGGCGCCGCTGTATTTTTGCAACTTCAACTTCCAATGGGTCCTAAAACGACATGGCAAACCCGGACGCCCTGAATCAGCAGCGATCTTCCAGTCGCCTGCTGCAACCGACCGTCAAATCGCATCTGGCCTACACGCTGCTCTGTGCGCTGGTCATGATGGTGATGTTTTCCGTGCTGCGCCTCGCGCTGCTGGTCTACAACCGCGAGATGATCCTCGACACCCCGGCTGCGACGTTCCTCGAAGCGTTCGCCAACGGCTTGCGTTTCGACCTGCGCCTGGTGGTTTACCTGAGCATTCCGCTGGTACTGGCGTTGTTCAGTGCCCGTGCCATGGCGGCGCGCGGCTTCTTCCGGCTGTGGCTGACCGTTGCGTCGAGCATCGCGCTGTTCCTCGGTCTGATGGAAATGGACTTCTACCGTGAGTTCCACCAGCGCCTCAACGGTCTGGTCTTCCAGTACGTGAAGGAAGACCCGAAAACCGTGATGAGCATGCTCTGGTACGGTTTCCCGGTGGTGCGCTATCTGTTGGCGTGGGTCATCGGCACGGTGATTCTGACGCTGGCGTTCAAAGGCGCCGACCGGGCCACGCGTCCGCGCGGGCCTTTCAGCGGCGGCACGGTCAGCTCCCGTCAGGTGGCGCCGTGGTATACCCGTCTTGCGGTGTTCGTGGTTTGCCTGCTGATCTGCGTGGTCGCTGCACGCGGCACCCTGCGTCAAGGCCCGCCAATGCGCTGGGGTGACGTGTACACCACCGACTCCAACTTCGCCAACCAGCTCGGCCTTAACGGCACGCTGTCGTTGATCGCTGCCGCCAAGTCACGCATGGGCGAGGACCGCGATAACATCTGGAAAGCCACGCTGCCGCAAGAGCAGGCGCAGCAAATCGTCCGCGACATGCTGGTGATGCCACAAGACCAATTGGTCGATGCCGACATCGCCGCCGTGCGCCGTGACTACACGCCGGACGCCGACAAGACCCTGCCGATCAAAAACGTTGTCGTGATCCTGATGGAAAGCATGGCCGGTCACTCGGTCGGCGCATTGGGTGCACCGGGTAACATCACCCCGTATCTGGACAAGCTGTCGAAGGAAGGTCTGTTGTTCGATCGCTTCTTCTCCAACGGCACGCACACCCACCAGGGCATGTTCGCGACCATGGCCTGCTTCCCGAACCTGCCGGGTTTCGAATACCTGATGCAGACCCCGGAAGGCAGCCACAAGCTGTCTGGCCTGCCGCAGTTGCTCAGTGCCCGTGACTACGACGATGTCTACGTCTATAACGGCGACTTTGCCTGGGACAACCAGTCGGGCTTCTTCAGCAACCAGGGCATGACCAACTTCGTTGGCCGTAACGACTTCGTCAACCCGGTGTTCTCCGATCCGACGTGGGGTGTGTCCGATCAGGACATGTTCGATCGTGGCCTGCAGGAGCTCAAGGCGCGGGAGAACGGCAAGCCGTTCTACGCGCTGCTGCAAACCCTGTCCAACCACACGCCGTACGCCTTGCCGACGCCATTGCCGGTTGAGCGCGTGACCGACCGCGGCTCGTTGAACGAGCACTTGACCGCCATGCGTTACTCCGACTGGGCGCTAGGCCAGTTCATGGAGAAGGCGCGCAAAGAGCCGTACTTCAAGGAAACCCTGTTCGTCATCGTGGGTGACCACGGTTTCGGCAACGAGCGCCAGATCACCGAAATGGATCTGGGCCGCTTCAACGTGCCGATGCTGATGATCGCACCAGGCATCCAGGAGAAGTTTGGTACGCTCGACCATACCGTGGGTACGCAGATCGACATCGTGCCGACCATCATGGGTCGCCTCGGTGGCGAAGTGCGTCATCAATGCTGGGGTCGTGACTTGCTCGATCTGCCAAAAGGCGATACCGGTTTCGGTGTGATCAAGCCGTCGGGTAGCGAGCAGACCACTGCGATCGTTACCGCTGACCAGATCCTCGTACTGCCGAGAGACAAGGACATGGGGCCGAAGATCTGGAATTATCAGTTGGGCGCCAATCCAGGTGCCCAGGTCGTGCCGAATGCACCGCGCACTGCCGAGTTGAAGCTCAAGCTCGAAGCGTTCCTGCAAACAGCGACCAAGAGCCTGATGGACAACACTGCCGGTGTAATCCACGGCAAGCCGGACTGATCCAGCTGCGAAGATCCGCACAATAAAAAAGAGGCCCTGAAAAGGGCCTCTTTTTTTATGCCTGGATCGTTATATCCGACCGAGTAACAGCAGCACCAGCAGCACGACCAACACCACGCCGATAATGCCCGATGGACCATAACCCCAACTTCTGGAGTGCGGGAAGACCGGCAGACCACCGATCAGCAACAGGATCAGGATAATGATAAGAATTGTGCCCATGGTGATTTCCTTGTTGATAGCGTTCGAGAAGTCTTGGTATTCCAGGGCGACTGGAGACTAACTAATTCCAGACGGCTTACAAATTCCGACCGGTACGAATGAAAGAAAATTCAATGTTTTTTTAAGTTATTTGGATTGCTTGCTTATTTCCTTTTAAAGGTGTTGATCTTTTGATCTTTACGCCACGGTTTGCCCTCACCATTCAGCAATCTGATGGAGCGTGGGTGGACACCGTTCCTTCGCTACACTCGGCGAATCTTTCCCGGAACAACAAGGCTGTCTGCTATGCAAAATCGCATGATGATCACTGGCGCGGGCTCAGGCCTGGGTCGCGAAATCGCGCTGCGCTGGGCGCGTGAAGGCTGGCAACTGGCCTTGTCCGACGTCAGCGAACCCGGTCTGCAGGAAACCTTGAAACGGGTGCGTGAGGTTGGCGGCGACGGTTTCATCCAGCGCTGCGATGTGCGTGATTACAGCCAGCTCACCGCGTTCGCCCAGGCTTGCGAAGAGAAACTTGGCGGTATCGATATCATCGTCAACAACGCCGGTGTCGCTTCCGGCGGGTTCTTCAGCGAACTGTCGCTGGAAGACTGGGACTGGCAGATAGCGATCAACCTGATGGGCGTGGTCAAGGGCTGCAAGGCGTTCCTGCCACTGCTTGAGCAGAGCAAGGGCAAGATCATCAACATCGCCTCCATGGCGGCGCTGATGCAAGGCCCGGCCATGAGCAACTACAACGTCGCCAAGGCGGGCGTGGTGGCATTGTCGGAAAGCCTGTTGATCGAACTGGCACAACAGGAAGTCGGTGTGCATGTGGTCTGCCCGTCGTTCTTCCAGACGAACTTGCTCGATTCGTTCCGTGGCCCGACCCCGGCGATGAAAGCGCAGGTCGGCAAGTTGCTGGAAAGTTCGCCGATCAGCGCAGCGGACATCGCCGAGTACATCTATGAGCAAGTAGCGGCCGGCGAATTCATGATCTTGCCCCACGAACAAGGGCGCATGGCGTGGGCGATCAAACAGAAGAATCCGCAACTGCTCTACAACGAGATGACCTCCATGGCCGAGAAAATGCGCGCCAAGGCCAAACAAAACAACGGTTGATCTTGTCCGTAGCACTTCCCGTCGTTAGGGTGGCCGCAATGGTCACCCTGTCGAGACGCGATAATGCTCAATTACTTGTGGTTCTTCCTCGCGGCATTATTTGAAATCGCCGGTTGTTTCGCCTTCTTCATGTGGCTGCGTCAGGGCAAAAGTGCGCTGTGGGTAATCCCGGCGCTGCTCAGCCTGACGTTGTTTGCGCTGTTGTTGACGCGTGTTGAAGCGGCCTACGCCGGGCGTGCCTATGCCGCTTACGGCGGGATCTACATCGTGGCGTCTATCGGTTGGCTGGCCGTGGTCGAGCGGGTTCGGCCATTGGGGTCGGACTGGATTGGCGTGGCACTGTGCGTGATCGGTGCCAGCGTGATTCTGTTCGGGCCGCGCTTTTCTGCCGCTTGAGATGAGGGCTGTTTAACAATTTGCAGGAAACGTCTGAAGGGCGGCGCGCTGAAGGGTTGTAGGGCATTACTGATTTGCCCGCGATGCATTGAACCGGCGCCGTAAGCCGCGCATCTTCATTGCTCGCTAACCCTGAAGGACGAATCTCATGCTTGTACTCAGCCGTGTCGTTGGTGAGTTGATTTCAATTGGTGACGACATCACCGTGCGCGTTCTGTCAGTGAACGGCGCAAGTGTGCGTTTTGGCGTCGAGGCACCCAAGAAGGTCAATGTGCATCGCGCGGAAGTCTATGAGCGGATCCAGCGCAAACAGGCCCTGGAAAAGGCCCGTTGAGGGTTCAGTCGAACAGATGCTTGGGCACGTCATGCTTGAGCATCAACTGGCACTGCTCGCTGTCGGGATCAAAAACAATCAATGCCTGGCCCTTGGTCAGCGCCTGACGCACACGCAGTACGCGGGTTTCCAGCGGAGTGTCGTCGCCGTTGTCGGTACCGTCGCGGGTGACGAAATCTTCGATCAGGCGGGTGAGGGTGTCGACTTCAAGAGCGTCGTAAGGAATGAGCATGGGCACCTCGGCTAAATCAATGTCGCGATGCTACGGCGATTGATCTTCGCCTGCCAGTTTTGTGTCGTCTTGGCCGGCCCCAATCGCTGGCAAGCCAGCTCCCACAGGGATTGATGCTGTACACAAAAGTTGTGTTCCACCCAAATAGCTGTGGGAGCTGGCTTGCCAGCGATGGGGTCAGTCATGTCACTACAACATCTCGATCAGCTGTCTGAACGCTGCCCCACCAGACTGTCCACCGGTGGCACCCGCGTATCGCTTTCCATCTGCGTATCGTGCTCGATCTGATGACTGAAGCGGTCCAGCGAAGCATTCGCCGGGGCCGCGTCGCTGGCGAAGACCGGCGGGCTCAGGATGTACGCCCCGAGCAAGCGGCTCAGCGCTGCCAGGCTGTCGATGTGCGTACGCTCATAGCCATGAGTCGCATCGCACCCAAAGGCGAGCAGGGCGGTGCGGATGTCGTGGCCGGCGGTCACCGCCGAATGCGCGTCGCTGAAGTAATAACGGAACAGATCACGGCGCACCGGCAACTCGTTTTCACTGGCCAGGCGCAGCAAGTGCCGCGACAGGTGATAGTCGTACGGCCCGCCGGAATCCTGCATCGCCACACTCACGGCGTGTTCGCTGGAGTGCTGCCCCGGTGCGACCGGTGCGATGTCGATGCCGACAAACTCACTGACGTCCCAGGGTAAGGCCGCCGCTGCACCGCTGCCGGTTTCCTCGGTGATGGTGAACAGCGGATGGCAGTCGATCATCAGTTCCTGACCGCTGTCGACGATGGCTTTGAGTGCCGCCAGCAGTGCCGCGACGCCAGCCTTGTCATCGAGGTGACGGGCGCTGATGTGGCCGCTTTCGGTAAATTCCGGCAATGGATCGAACGCCACCACGTCACCGACGTTGATGCCCAGCGACTCGCAATCGGCCCGGGTTGCGCAGTAGGCGTCCAGGCGCAGTTCGACGTGATCCCAACTGATCGGCATCTCGTCAACGGCGGTATTGAACGCATGCCCGGAGGCCATCAGCGGTAACACGCTGCCGCGAATCACACCGTTGTCGGTGAACAGGCTGACGCGACTGCCCTCGGCAAAACGGCTCGACCAGCAGCCGACCGGTGCGAGCGTCAGCCGACCGTTGTCTTTGACCGCGCGCACGGCGGCACCGATGGTGTCCAGGTGCGCGGAAACGGCGCGGTCGGGGCTGTTCTTTTTACCCTTGAGCGTCGCGCGAATGGTGCCGCGGCGAGTCATCTCGAACGGGATGCCGAGCTCCTCCAGACGTTCGGCAACATAGCGCACGATGGTGTCGGTAAACCCGGTGGGGCTGGGAATGGCGAGCATTTCCAGGAGAACTTTTTGCAGATAGTTGAGATCCGGTTCGGGGGTTTGGAGGGTCATGGAAACTCCTGATGGGTTGAGCACATCGATGGTTTCGATGAGGAGGGAGAATGTCTGGCGCCTGATGCGGCCCCTTCGCGAGCAAGCTCGCTCCCACAGGGGAATGCATTTCAAATGTGGGAGCGAGCTTGCTCGCGAAGGCGTCAGTTCCGGCGCCGCATAATCAGGAAACAACCGGCTGACTGTGCGGAAACAACAAATCCACAAAGCGTTCAGCCGTGGGCTGCGGCTCATGGTTGGCGAGACCGGCCCGTTCGTTGGCTTCGATAAACACGTAGTCCGGCTGATCCGCCGCCGGCACCATCAGATCGAGGCCGACCATCGGGATGTCCAGCGCCCGTGCTGCCCGCACTGCTGCGTCGACCAGCGTTGGATGCAGAATCGCCGTGACGTCTTCCAGTGTGCCGCCGGTGTGCAGATTGGCGGTGCGTCTCACGAACAAATGCTCGCCGGCCGGCAAGATGCTGCTGTAGTCGTAACCCGCTGCATGCAGCGTGCGCTGGGTTTCAGCGTCCAGCGGGATTTTGCTTTCGCCGCCCGTGGCCGCTTGCCGGCGTCGGCTCTGGGCTTCGATCAGCGCGCCAATCGAATGCTGACCGTCGCCGATCACTTCGGCCGGTCGACGAATGGCTGCCGCCACCACTTCAAAACCAATCACCAGAATCCGCAGATCCAGACCTTCATGAAAGCTTTCCAACAGCACACGGCTGTCAAACTGCTTCGCTGTTTCGATGGCCTGCTGCACCTCTTCGATGCTCTGCAAATCCACGGCCACGCCCTGACCCTGTTCACCGTCGAGCGGTTTGACCACCACCCGCTGATGCTCATCCAGAAACTCCAGATTGTCGTCAGCGTTGCCTGCCAGTTGCTGCGACGGCAGTTTCAGCCCGGCGGCTTTCAGCACTTTGTGGGTCAGGCTCTTGTCCTGGCACAGGCTCATGCTGATCGCGCTGGTCAGGTCGCTCAACGATTCGCGGCAGCGTACGCGGCGGCCGCCGTGACTGAGCGTGAACAGGCCGGCGTCGGCGTCATCCACCTGCACATCGATGCCACGCCGATGAGCTTCTTCGACGATGATCCGCGCATACGGGTTGAACTGCGCTTCAGGACCCGGGCCGAGAAACAGCGGTTGATTGATGCCGTTCTTGCGCTTGATCGCGAAGGTCGACAGGTTGCGGAAACCAAGTTTGGCGTAGAGGCTTTTCGCCTGACGGTTGTCGTGCAGTACCGACAGATCCAGGTAGCTCAAGCCGCGACTCATGAAGTGTTCGATCAAGTGCCGCACCAGCACTTCGCCGACTCCGGGTCGCGAGCACTGTGGATCAACTGCCAGACACCAGAGACTGCTGCCGTTTTCCGGATCGTTGAACGCCTTGCAATGATTGAGGCCCATGACGCTGCCGATTACCGCGCCGCTGTCCTCGTCCTCGGCCAGCCAGTACACCGGACCGCCCTCATGACGCGGGGTCAGCAACGCGGCGTCGATTGGCAACATGCCGCGCGCCTGATACAGCTGATTGATCGCCTGCCAGTCCGCTTCGCTTTGCGCACGACGAATGCGGAAGCCACGAAACACGCGAGTGGCGGGGCGATAGTCGCTGAACCACAGGCGCAGCGTGTCTGACGGGTCGAGGAATAACTGCGTCGGTTCGAGGCCAAGAATCTGCTGCGGCGCGGCGACGTACAGGGCGATATCACGCTCGCCCGGCTGCTCGTTGAGCAGTTCCTGGGCCAATGATGCAGGGTCGGGAAACGTGTGACCGATCAGCAACCGGCCCCAGCCGCAATGCACGGCAATCGGGGCGGTGTTGAGTTCGCTGCCGTCTTCAGCCAGACGCGCCTGTAATCGTTCATACGACGGTGTCTGGCCGCGTAGCAGGCGTTGGTTGATGGCTGTGGCGTGAGGTTTCATCAATCAGATTCCTTGTTCACTGAGCCACAGGTTCAGGGCTGCCAGTTGCCACAGCTTCGAGCCGCGCAATGGGGTCAGTTGGCCTTGCGGATCAGTCAGCAATTTGTCGAGCATGGCCGGGTTGAACAGGCCGCGATCCTGACTTGGATCGAGCAGCAGTTCGCGCACCCAGCTCAATGTGTCACCTTGCAAATGCTTGAGGCCGGGCACCGGGAAGTAGCCTTTCTTGCGGTCGATCACTTCACTTGGAATGACGCGTCGCGCAGCTTCCTTCAGTACTTGCTTGCCGCCATCGGGCAGCTTGAACTTGCCTGGCACACGGGCCGAGAGTTCAACCAGTCGATAGTCGAGGAACGGCGTGCGCGCTTCCAGACCCCAGGCCATGGTCATGTTGTCGACACGTTTGACCGGGTCATCGACCAGCATCACCGTGCTGTCCAGGCGCAGGGCTTTGTCCACCGCGGCGTCGGCACCGGGCTGGGCGAAATGTTCTTTGACGAAATCCCCGGCAGCGTCATTGGCGGTCAGCCATTTCGGTTGCACAGTGGCAGCGTAGTCGTCGTAGCTACGGTCGAAGAACGCATTGCGATACGCCGCATACGGATCGGCTGCGCCATCCACCTGCGGATACCAGTGGTAACCGGCGAACAACTCATCGGCACCCTGACCGCTCTGCACAACCTTGCAATGCTTGGCGACTTCGCGGGACAGCAGATAGAACGCGATGCAGTCGTGACTGACCATCGGTTCGCTCATCGCGCGGAACGCGGCAGGCAGTTGCTCGATGATCTCTTTCTCGTCGATGCGCAGTTGGTGATGCTGGGTGCCGTAGTGCTTGGCGATCAGATCGGAATACTGGAACTCGTCGCCGCGCTCGCCACCGGCATCCTGAAAACCGATAGAGAAGGTCGACAGGTTTTCCACGCCGACCTCACGCAGCAGGCCTACGAGCATGCTCGAATCGACGCCGCCGGACAGCAACACACCGACATCCACCGCCGCACGTTGACGAATTGCCACGGCTTCGCGGGTGCTGTCGAGCACGCGGTCGACCCAGTCTTCGAGGTTGAGGTTTTTCTCATCCTCGTGTGGACCATAAGGCAGGGTCCACCAGGTTTTCTGCTCGGTGGTGCCATCGGCTTCAACGCGCATCCAGGTCGCTGGCGGCAGTTTTTCAATGCCAGCCAACAACGTGCGCGGCGCCGGTACAACGGCGTGGAAGTTCAGGTAATGATTAAGCGCCACCGGATCGAGGATCGGGTTGATATCGCCACCCTTAAGCAGCGCCGGCAGTGCAGAGGCGAAACGCAAGCGCTGGCCGGTGCGCGACAGGTACAGCGGCTTCACGCCGAGACGGTCACGGGCGATGAACAGACGCTGCGCATCGCGCTCCCAAATGGCGAACGCAAACATGCCGTTGAGTTTCGGCAGCAGTGCTTCGCCCCAAGCGTGATATCCCTTGAGCAACACTTCAGTGTCGCCACCGGAATAGAAGGCATAACCCAGCGCTTCAAGTTCGGCACGCAGTTCCGGAAAGTTGTAGATCGCGCCGTTGAAGGCCAGGGACAAACCCAGTTGACTGTCGATCATCGGCTGCGCCGAGCCGTCCGACAGGTCCATGATTTTCAGGCGACGATGGCCCAGGGCAATCGGCCCTTGGGCATGGAAACCCCACGCGTCAGGGCCGCGAGGGGCCAGGTGATGGGTGATTCTCTCAATGGCTGCAAGGTCTGCAGGTTGATGATCAAAACGTAACTCGCCAGCTAATCCACACATAAAATCCTTACCGGTTTTTCCGTTGGGGAGGGGGTCAAACGCTACCTCGCCAAAGGGCGGGTACTCAGAAACTGACCCGCCCCGGTAAGTGGAGTTTTAGAACGATAAGTTATAAGCATCCCGTTGAGACAAACGGCAGTCACCGTTCGGGCCTGGCGCGTGTGCCGTTCTGGTCAGGTCATGGTTTGTGTTTGTGTGGTGGACGCTCACTTAGCCAACTCCCAACCTCGGTACATGACGCTCGGGCGATAAGCGCTTTTATTGAATGGGTGGATGACTCGCCAATCCAGGAGACTCGGCTTCACTTCATAGGCACTGTCCTTGATCCAGATAAAGTACCTGCTGTTGAAGAGCAGGATCTGCGCACCGCCTTCATAAGGTTGCCCTGAATTCTTCAGTCGGCTTGCCACAACGTCTCGTTGTCGGTAACCGGCCAGATCGCGTTTCCATAGCAAAAAGCATTCATTTTCACGGTCGCCTACCAGCTCGAACGCGTTGAAGTAATCCGGTAAGCGGGTTAGAGCATCGGCGTTTTCTTCGTCTTCAGCCGTCGAGGAAGGGGGCTGCTGGTTTCGCAGCTCCTTGAGATCCAGCAATTGCAGCAGTCCCGCCTTTTTTTCTTTAACTGTCCAGTCTTCTACCCCGGTAAACAATTCGCTTAGCAGAGCTTCCACAGGGGAAGAGCGCAAGCGCGTGCGGAAGGAATAAGTGAGTTGTTCGGACACCGGCGGGCGTGGGTGCAAATGACTATGTGCACGACGATTGGCATGGGTTGGCAGATTGACTTCATTGACGGGCACGGCAATTCGTTTCGTATCGGTAATAAATGTATTCAGGTTCAGGGTGGAAATATGGGCGAACAGGTTTTCGGCCTTCAAATTTGTCAACGTTACATATTCCCTGCCGGACAAATCGATGGTCGATACGCTCCGTTCTTTTCTGTCAACGGTGCCGGTATTCTTTGCTTTCTGTAATTCCTTTAGTTCAGCCAGGCAGGCCGCTTGGTCGACAAGGTTCATCTGGGATGCTAAAAATTTTGGCAGGGGAGTGTCGTGTTGCAGCAGGTATTCGAACTTTCGACGAAAATCCTCCGGAGTGTTGTACACATAAAAGCCCGGTCCCCTGTCATTGGGTACATATAATATGTACTGGTTTTTGGTCGGATCGTTTTTGCTCACTATCAGCATGACCGTGTTGGTGTCGTACTTGCCCAAAAGTTGAACGCTGTAAAACAGGATGCGTTCTTGTTCTGGGACGCTACCATTGGCAATGTCGACTTTTTTATCGGTCAGGTTCTTTAGCGTCGACCAGCTTTCTTCATCGATATCCTTGCTGAAGAATTTGGTGTATGCCGCCAGTTTCAGGTTGAGCATGGCCAGTTGCACGGCATCCGCTCGGGCTTGCGCAGTATTAAACTTTTCCTCAATCATTTTCTGGTATTCGTTGCCTAGATCAAGGCTGCGGCTCAGGGCAGAGAATTCCTCGGCGGTGATTTTCTCCTTGGGAATATCGTCATCAGACAAGTCGCCAGGACTGAACACAATTTCGCTGTCGCTCGAGTAATAATCGGCAGCGGCTTCGGTGTCCGTGAAGTTCAACATGGCAGCCTGCAGCAGGGTAATACTGTAATCCGCCTCATCGCTGGAAGTTTTGGGCTTGAGCTTGATTTTGTGTTTGGCCGTGACCCAAGAAGGGTATTTGGTTCGCATCATCATATTGAGCTTTCGCTTGCAGAAGATGCTGGGTGTCTCGAGTGTTGAAAGTGATTGGTCGACAGCGTTCTGAAGAACAAACGCTTCTTCCAGTGTCGCACGATATTCATCAATCTTGCTTTTGTGCGAAGGCTCAAAGTTGCTCAGCTTTGTGGAAAGGAATTTTTCCACAGGCATTGTTTTGTCCCGATCGGTGATTTTTTCGAAACGGTTGTTGACGGCTACAGGGGCGTGATCGTTATCTGTGAGTGATGTCATGTAAGAAAGCTCAACTATTGGATGTGAAGCTAGCCTACGGATGTTTCATGGATAAATATAACTGCAATATTGAATGGTTTTAGGGCGGGTTTGTGCAAGACTTTGTAAGTTTAATATAGATATGTAGTGCACAATTGTTGTCGGCCTGTGCTGCGTATGATGTATCTGCAATATATCGTTATTGTCAGGTTGCAATTTGGTTTCAAATCGATAGGTTCATTGGCTCCAACCTGCAATAAAGGATTATTGCCATGAAAACCGAAACGGAAAGCTCCGGTCCGCAGCCGCCTGGTCCGAGCAACATTATAAATGTCTTGCTCGAAGCCACCGGCGATCTGGACAGCGCCGAAGCATTGCAAAAAAGCCTGCCTGACAGTTTGCTCAAAGGCTCGGCCTCTACCTTGATCGCTCTCGATCAAACCGCCCGCGACCTTTACACCGTTCAGCTCAGAGTCGAAGAGGATTTGCGCCAGCTCAAACCCTTGCATGATTTCTGTATCAGCGAATTGACCAACGCACTGAGCAGCAGGTGGCCGGCGGTTTTTGATGTTGAAAAAGATCTGTTCAGCCTGCCGGGTTTCGAATGCGGTTGCTCGCCAACCTCGACCGACGAGGCGGGTATCGAAACCTACCCGCATATCACACAAACCCTGCTGCAAGCTGCGATGCAGAACTTCACCAAAGACGAAGAGGCTGACGATTATCCCCCCGGCAGCCAGGTGCGTTTAGTGAGTTCACCCTCGGGGATGGCCGGGTTGACGCCGGCGGCATTTGCAAAATTTTGCCGTGAGCTGGATCTGGGTAAACGTTACCAGGAGCATTTTCAAAACGTGTTCGGCCTCGTCGACAGAGCAGGCAAGGTGGTGGCAACCAGCCCGATGACCCGCGACATCGCTACGATGAAAAAACACCTGTTGCAAATGGACACGCATCTGGCCGGGCTCAAGCAGCACCTCACATCGGCAGGCCTGCAAACGGTACAAAGGCTGATTACCGCTGACGGTGTGATAGCTACGAAAACCCTGCATTACAAGAACCGTCCACTGATCATGCAAGGCATCGAGATACTCGACAGTTGCATCTGGGGCGTCGTGGTGTTTTCCGAGCGCTCGTTCGAGTTGTATCCGCACGAATGGTGCCTGGTGTACATGGCAAACGAGCCCGAACGCCCGTTGTATGAGTACGCGAGTTTTACCGCGTTCAAGCAATACCTCACGCAAAAAATGAGGGCGAAAAGTTACCAGCAATACCTGGCCAACAGCCTTGACGAAGATGACAAGGCGGACTTCTTCAAGACGTTCGCCAAGACCGCCGATCTGGGGCACATCAGGCAGTTGACGATCAGCGTGCCGTTGTTTGAATTCATGGTGCAAAGCCACGTAGGCAAGTTGCAGGTCGATGCGCGCAAACTCGCCGTGCCGACGGCTGATATTGATGAAGACGTGCGCAAAAAACGCCTGCTCGATTATCTCGAACTGGGTGTGACGGTGGCGACGGTTGCGGGTTTGTTCGTTCCCGTTGTCGGGCAGTTGATGATGGGCGTTGCGGTCGGGCAACTGCTGGCGCAGGTGTACGAGGGCGTCGAAGACTGGCAGCGGGGCGATCACCAGGCAGCGCTGGCGCACTTGCTCAGCGTCGCGGAAAACATTGCGCTGATGGGCGTCTTTGTCGGGGGGCAGAAGTTGTTGGGGACGTTGGGACGTAAATTACGGCGGACCCATCCGGAGTTTTTCGGCCAGTTCACCGCCATTCTCGATCCGAAGGGTAAGCCGCGATTGTGGAAACCTGCGCTTCAGGCTTACGAGCATCAATTGCCCGCGGGGTTCACAGTGGCGGAGGACGCCGTGGAGCTGTACCAGATTCGGGACAAAAGCGTTGGTCGTGTCGATAACCAGATCCTGTCCGGTGTTTTCGACCCGGCCACGAAGCGCTGGCAACTCGAACACCCTGCACGCGCCCAGGCCTATTCCCCGGTGCTGGAGCAACACCTTGAGGGAGGCTGGCGACTCCCGGCTGAAGATCCCGAACAATGGAACAGCGCGCCTTACACCCTCAAACGCATCGATCCACGGCTGAGTGAATTCGTCGATAAGGAGCTGGACGTAATGCGGCGACTCGGCGGCTGCACCCATGACGAGTTAAACCGCGCCTATATCGATAATCTGGCGTTGTCCCCCCGGCTGCGCGACACCGTGGAACGCCTTCGGATCGAGCGGCAACTGGATCAACTGATCCGCGAACTGGAGAACGGTGACACTCACTCCGGCCAGCCCTTGCCAGAACAACTGCACGACTTGCCGACACTGCGCAGCTGGCCCACAGATCGTTACATCGAAGTCACCGATGCCGAAGGTGTTGTCAGCGCAACCTATCCGTCCAACGCTTCCCATGATGCTGCGCTGCGTGTGGTGGTCAGCCAGGCACAGCTGCAGGAAGGGCGGTTGCTTGAGACTGTGATCAAGGGGCTGCCCCCCAAAGGGGTTGAAACCCTGCTCGGGGCCAAGGTCAGCGTCGGACGCCAGCGAGAGGCATTGGCGCAGACGCTGGGGGCGAGTTTCAAGGCTGATCGTCGTGGGGTTTTCGACCGCATGTATCAACGCTACGACCAGAGTGACGCTGACGAAGTGAGGAAGTTGCGCAGCATATTTGCAGAGATCCCGGCGCGTTATGCCCAACGTCTGATTGATCAGGCGTCGAGTGTCGACCGTGTACATTTGCGAACGACCGGGCGGGTGTCTCTGCGCTTGGGAAGAAAAGTCCGCAGTGGCATGGCCGCGGTGCGGGTAGATCGCGCGCTGAGCGGGTTCCATGTGCCGCAGGTCGCCAGTCCCGACAGTGAAAAACTGGCCATCCAGTTGTTGCCTCGATTGAGTGGCTGGGATGCCGGGCTGCGTCTGACGGTGCGTGACAGGACATTGACCGGGCCGGTTCTGGAAGCGATCGGCGATGAGTCGGCCTCCCTCTTGAATACGTGCACGCTGGTCAAATCCAGCGCGGGCTATGAAGCGTTCGCCGGCGACGGTGAATCCCTCGGCCGTGTGGCGACAGGCCCCGACAGCCTCTATGCCGCTATCCTCAAGGCACTGCCCCCGCGCCAGCGCATCGCCGCCGGTTTTCCTGACCCTGTCGCCGCCGACAGCGCGCGGCTGCGCGCAAAATTACTCGATGTCGGGCTCGATGAACGTGAGACCTGCGCGCAGATATTGACCGACGGCGAGCTTGCGCCGCGGCTCAGTGAACCTGCCTGCCTTCAGGGCGATTTTGCGCCCGCGACGACGGCGCATCCGCGTGCGTTGCTGCGCAAGGTCACAAAGCTCTACCCGCGATTCTCTGAGGCGCAGGCCACTGCATTTCTCGAGCAACTGGGCGACGACCTGATGACCCGGGCCACTCGAGTGCGGGCGCTGCGTCGTGGCCTGGAGCAACTGCGCGATGTGCTGGAGGTCTGGAGCAATGATCAAGCGGACATCAAGACGCTGGGCGGCGAGCGGCTTGAAGTGCAGCGCAGCCGTTGGTACACCGCTGAATTGATCGAAGACAGTTTTCGGCGGGTCTCCCAGGCGACCGATGAAAGTGGGATATCGCGTTATGTGCTGGGTCTTGACGGGCTTCGTGTTGGGCGATTGCCCGAATTACCCGCCGGTTTAAACTTCGATCATATAAAGAAGCTGTCGCTGCAAAACATGGATCAGGGCGACAACATTGCTTCGTTCCTCAAGTCCTTCAAGCATGTCGAGTCGCTGGAGCTGGACAGTAACAATCTGTCCCGTTTGCCTGAAGTGCTTTCGCACATGCCCGATCTCCGGCGCTTGAGCCTGGCCGACAACCAGATCAAGTTGACTGAGTACACCTTGGCGAAGTTGAGCTACCTGCGTGATCTGCAAAGCCTTAACCTCAATGGCAACCCGCTGGGGGCGACGCCGAACGTGAGCAACATGTTCGACCTGCGTTGCCTGACCCTGCGCGACACTGGCGCGACCGAATTGCCCCTTGGCCTGGCGCGCCTGCCTTCGCTGGAGTGGGTGGATCTGCGTGATAACGCAATCAAGGTTCTGCCCAATTGGTTGTTCAGCACATCGCAACGTTTCAGCAGGGCACTCGATCTTCGAGGTAACCCCTTGTCGTTGAGCAGCCGCACGCATTTGCAGGATTACCGAAATAATGTAGGCATCGGTATGGGCTTTCTGGAGAACGATCTAGTGCGTCTGGACGAGCAGCAGGCGCGAGCATTGTGGTTCACCGATGGCGCGGGTGAAGATTGGGCGCGACGTGACCGGATCTGGGCTGCATTCAATGATGACCCGCGGGCCCAGGGCTTGTTTCATTTAATGGCGGAACTGGGCAGTACCGCCGACTCGCGACGGGTCAATGAAGATATGCGGCGTCGGGTTTGGGAGGTGCTGGAGGCCGCTGAATCCGATGAGACGCTCGGTGATCAGGTCCTGAGCCTGGCCGCCAATCCGATCAACTGCACTGACAGTGCTGCGGTGAACTTCAGCAATCTCGAAGTTGCCGTGGAGGTGAGCCGCGCACGGCGGCTGGCGAAGGGTGGGAATAGCGTAAAACCTTTGCTTGCCCTAGGCCGGGGCCTGTTTCGGCTGGACAAACTGGATCAGATTGCCCGTGAACATGCGCTCATCCACACGGCTGCCGATCCGCTGGAGGTAACCCTGGCATATCGTATCGGGCTTGCCGAAGAACTGGCGCTCCCGGGTCAGCCGGAACACATGCTGTTCAGCGGATTGGGCCAGGTCACTGAAGCGGATCTGACAGTGGCGAAGGACAGGGTGATTACCGCTGAACTGTCTTCCGAATGGCTGACTTTCATGGTGCGCCAGCCGTTCTGGTGCGAGTACCTCAAGCGAACAATTCCCCGACAATTCGCCAGCCTCGATGAGGTTTTCATGCCCGCCATGGAAAAGCTGTTCGAAAACGAGAGCAAGCTGTCCTCCGCCGACTACCTGATCCAGATGGACGCGATCAAGCTCAAGCGCGAGCAGGCCGAAGAGGCGGTGCTCAAGCGCCTGACCAACGACGCGATACGCCTGGTGGATCTGGGCATCTGTGCGATGCCCGAGGTGTAACGGTCATTTGCCGCGAATCAGTTGGCGTAATGCAAAACGATTGGGATGACAGGCCTCGGCCACGCTGCGTGGTACCGGCAACGGCTCATTGTCCAGCCACGCGGCGAGCAACTCACCCGACAGCGGCGCGGTGATCAGTCCGCGCGAGCCGTGGCCGCTGTTGACGTACAGACCGTCGAGCCAAGGGCAGGTGATGTCCGGCACTTGTCGGGCATCCTTGCTCAGCGCGGCATACGCCTGAGTGAAGTCTTCACGGTCGGCGAGCGGGCCGACAATCGGCAAATAATCCGGACTGGTGCAACGAAAGGCTGCGCGCCCCTCAAGGTCTTCAGCATTGAGTTCGTTGATGGCCAGACGGGCAACCAGGTCGCTGGAGATCTCTTCAAGCATCGCCAGATTGCCCAGGTGTTCGGCAGTGGTCGGGGTCAGGTCATCGCTATTGAAATCGAAGCTGGCACCGAGGGTATGTTCGCCCAGTCGCGCGGGCGCAACGTAGCCTTCGGCGCACACCACGGTGGACAACGCCTGGCTTTGCACTGTTTGCGCGAGGCGAGTGATCTGACCGCGAATGCGCTTGAGCGGTAGCTCGGCACTTTGGGCGAAACGCTTGATCTCGGCAGCGCCGGCCAGCACCACGACCGGCGCGCTGGCGAGCAAATGGTCGCCGTCGAAGGCTTGCCACTGGTCATCGACCCTGCGCAGTTCGACAGCCTCCTGATGGCTGAGCAATTTGATCCTCGGATGCGTCGCTTGTGCCTGGCACAGCGCGGGCGGGTGCACCCAACCCCCGTCGGGATAGTACAACCCGCCATGGGCCAGACCGACACCGGCGCGGGTTTGCGCCTCGGGCTGTTCGAGCCACTGCAGCAGATCTTCGGGGAACGCGGCGGCCAATTGCGCGTGGCGTTCGGCTTCCTTGGCGTTGAACGCCAGTTGCAGCACGCCGCAATCGTCCCAGTCGGTGCCGCGTTGCAGGGTTTCAAGCAAGCGTCGGGTGTAGCCGAAACCGCTGACGATCAGTTGCGACAGCGCGGTGCCATGGGCAGACAGTTTCAAATACAGCACGCCCTGGGGATTGCCCGAGGCTTCTTGTGCAACGCCAGCATGGCGCTCCAGCACACTCACTTGCCAGCCGCGTGACGCGAGGCTGGCCGCCGTGGCGCAGCCGGCCAGACCGGCGCCGATCACCAGCGCTCGCCGCTCACCGGTCAATGGCCTCGGGCGCGCGAACCAGGGTTTCTCGGCGGCGGGCGGCGCAACGCCTTCGGGCCAGCCGAGGAACTCACCCCGCAGGATTTCCCATTTGTGGCCGATGCCCGGCGTGCGCTTCATCTTGAACCCGGCGGCATTGAGCAAGCGCCGTACCCAACCGGTGCTGGTGAAGGTGCTGATGGTCGAGCCGGGCGCCGCCAGACGTGCCAGTTCGGCAAACAGTTCGGCCGTCCACATGTCGGGGTTTCTTGCCGGAGCGAAGCCGTCGAGGAACCACGCATCGACCTGGGCATCGAGCTGCGGCAATTGCTCAAGGGCATCGCCGATCAGCAGTGTCAGTGTGACGCGACCATCGGCCAGTGTGATGCGCTGGAAGCCCTGATGAATGGCCACATAATGCTTCAACAGCTGATCGGCCAGCGGCTTGAGTTCCGGCCACAGGGCCAGCGCACGGTGCAGATCCGCCGGGCTCAAGGGGTACTTTTCGACACTGACAAACTGCAGCTGTGCACCTGCCACGGCATGCTGTTCGAACACTTGCCAGGCGCAGAGAAAATTCAACCCGGTGCCGAACCCGGTTTCGCCGATAACCAGTCGTCCACCTGCCGGCAGTGCCGCAAAACGCTCAGCCAGACGGTTCTGTTCAAGGAACACATAACGGGTTTCATCGAGCCCCGACTGATCGGAAAAGTACACGTCATCGAAGACACGTGAACGCGGGCGTCCGTTTTCATCCCAGTCGAGTTGGGCGTGGGGCGATACAGGTTTCATGGCAGGCTCGGCAACGACAAGGCGGCCATTCTAGCCGATCAGGCGCAGGGCGCTTGATCCATGGCAATTGGCTTTTTGACGGAATCCCGGAAGATCGCGGTCCTCCATAATCAGGAGGTCTGTGTGGCGTGGGAATTTGTGCCCTGTATCCGTGCCCAATCCGCTAGTCTTGCTGAATTCTGGAAGGAGCCGTCCAATGTTTGAATCCGCTGAAATCGGTCATGCCATCGACAAAGACACCTACGAGGCTGCCGTCCCTGCACTGCGTGAAGCACTGCTCGAAGCCCAGTTCGAATTGCAGCAGCAAAAGCGTTTCCCGGTCATCGTGTTGATCAACGGCATCGAAGGCGCGGGCAAGGGCGAGACGGTCAAGTTGCTCAACGAGTGGATGGACCCGCGACTGATCGAGGTGCGCACCTTCGACCAGCAGACGGATGAAGAGCTGGCGCGACCACCGGCGTGGCGCTACTGGCGGATGCTGCCGGCCAAGGGGCGGATGGGGATTTTCTTCGGCAACTGGTACAGCCAGATGCTCCAGGGCCGGGTGCATGGTTTGTTCAAGGACCCGCGGCTGGATCAGGCAATCGCCGGCGCCGAGCGTCTGGAAAAGATGCTTTGCGATGAAGGCGCGCTGATCTTCAAGTTCTGGTTTCACCTGTCCAAAAAACAAATGAAGGCGCGGCTCAAGGCCCTCGCCGACGATCCGCTGCACAGCTGGCGCATCAGCCCGCTCGACTGGCACCAATCGCAGACCTACGACAAGTTCGTCAAATACGGCGAGCGCGTGCTGCGCCGCACCAGCCGTGACTATGCGCCGTGGCACGTCATCGAAGGCGCGGATGCCAACTATCGCAGTCTGGCGGTGGGCAAGATTCTTCTTGAAGGTTTGCAAGCTGCTCTGAAGCGTCCGGACGTTCATCCTCACGAAGTCAGCGCCGCGCCGCTGGGCACTGCGGTCGATCAATTGAACCTGCTCGACAGCCTGGACCTGAGCCAACGACTGGACAAAAAAGACTACGAAGAACAATTGATCACCGAGCAGGCACGACTGTCCGGGCTGATGCGTGACAAGCGCATGCGTCGGCACGCCTTGGTGGCGGTTTTCGAAGGTAACGATGCGGCGGGTAAGGGCGGAGCGATTCGTCGGGTGGCGGCGGCACTCGATCCGCGCCAATACAGCATCGTGCCGATTGCCGCGCCGACCGAAGAGGAGCGCGCGCAACCGTATCTGTGGCGTTTCTGGCGGCATCTGCCGGCGCGGGGCAAGTTCACCGTGTTCGACCGTTCGTGGTACGGCCGGGTTTTGGTGGAGCGCATTGAAGGTTTCTGCCCGCCGGCTGACTGGTTGCGCGCCTACAGCGAGATCAACGACTTCGAAGAGCAGCTCGCCGATGCTGGCGTGATCGTGGTCAAGTTCTGGTTGGCGATCGACAAGGACACGCAAATGGAGCGTTTCCAGGAGCGCGAAGAGATCCCCTTCAAGCGCTTCAAGATCACCGAAGACGACTGGCGCAACCGCGACAAGTGGGACGCCTATCGCACCGCAGTGGGCGACATGGTTGATCGCACCAGCACCGAGATCTCGCCGTGGACGCTGGTCGAGGCCAATGACAAGCGCTGGGCGCGGGTCAAAGTGTTGCGCACGATCAACCTTGCCTTGGAAGAAGCCTTCGAGAAATCCGACAAGAAGGCCAAAAAGCACAAGGATTGAAACGATGGGCACGCATACGCGGGGTGAATGATTGTCGCGGTCGGTAATGGGGTGGACTTATGCTCAGGTTCACTCACAACCGACAACAACAATGAGGTATGCCATGCGTGAAGTGGTGATCGTCGACAGCGTACGGACCGGCCTGGCCAAATCCTTTCGCGGCAAGTTCAACCAGACCCGCCCTGATGACATGGCGGCTCATTGCGTCAACGCGCTGCTTGAGCGCAATGACATCGACCCGGCCAGTGTCGAGGATTGCATCGTCGGTGCCGGCTCCAACGAAGGCGCGCAAGGCTACAACATCGGTCGCAACGTCGCGGTGCTCTCGCGTCTGGGCACCGGCACCGCCGGCATGACCCTCAATCGTTTCTGTTCCTCGGGCTTGCAGGCTATTGCGATTGCCGCCAACCAGATCGCTTCTGGCTGCAGCGACATCATCGTCGCGGGCGGCGTCGAGTCGATCAGCCTGACGATGAAAAGCGTCAACACCGATCACCTGATCAACCCCGTGCTCAAGCAGCAAACCCCCGGCATCTATTACACGATGGGCCAGACCGCCGAAGTGGTTGCACGTCGGTATGGCGTCAGCCGTGAGGCGCAGGATCGTTACGCCCTGCACAGTCAGTTGCGTACGGCTCAGGCCCAGGCGGCCGGTTTGTTCGACGATGAAATCGTGCCGATGGCGGTGAAGTATCGCGTCGAGGACAAGAACACGGGCGAGGTGCAGATCCTCGATGGCGTCGTCGAGCGCGACGACTGCAACCGTCCGGACACTACTTATGAAAGCCTTGCCGGGCTTAAACCGGTGTTCGCCGACGATGGTTCGGTGACGGCTGGCAACTCGTCGCAACTGTCCGACGGCGCGTCGATGACGCTGGTGATGAGCCTGGAAAAGGCGCTGCAACTGGGGCTCAAGCCGAAGGCGTTCTTCCGCGGTTTCACCGTGGCCGGTTGCGAGCCGGACGAGATGGGCATTGGCCCGGTGTTCTCGGTGCCGAAACTGCTCAAGGCCAAGGGTTTGCAGGTGGCTGACATCGACTTGTGGGAACTGAACGAGGCGTTTGCTTCACAGTGCCTGTACAGCCGTGATCGGCTGGAGATCGATCACGACAAATACAACGTCAATGGCGGCTCGATTTCCATCGGCCACCCGTTCGGCATGACCGGGTCGCGGCAGGTCGGGCATCTGGTGCGGGAGTTGCAGCGGCGTAACTTGCGTTACGGCATCGTCACCATGTGCGTGGGCGGCGGGATGGGGGCGACGGGGTTGTTTGAGGCGGTGCGTTAAACGCGGAAAAATGTGTTGAATGATCTACCGCTTTCGCGAGCAGGTTCGCTCCCACATTGGAATGCAGTTCCCTGTGGGAGCGAGCCTGCTCGCGAATGAGTTCACCAAGGATTAGCGATTGGAATCCTGAAGTTGCATCCGCGCGATGTAGGCCTTTATCTCCTGCTCAGCCTTCTCATGGCTGTCAAACGGCCCCTCAAGGGTATTTTCCCGAGTGCTGAAAAACAGTTCGCCATTGACCCGACACACTCGGTCACTGCGAAAGTGCGTGGCGGGGGCGGGGTCTTGGGCGCGCATGCCTAACATGATGGGTCTCCCTGTCAATGCAACTTGGGCTGGATCGAATGAGCTTATGCCTGAACCACTTGGCCCGCCTGACCGGCCGATCAACGGCGCTGCGTCAACTTAACGCTGCGACCTGTACAGTTTCATTTGCGGCCCGGCTCTAACTGTCCCTGTGTAGCATCAGGCGCGCAGCCTAGAATGAGCGCTACAGTCAGCAGGCTTTTGGGGTTCGCATGCACATTTCATCTGGGCGCTGGGTCTACGGTTTGTTCCTGGCGCTGCTGACCGCGTTTCTATGGGGCATCCTGCCCATCAAACTCAAACAAGTGTTGCTGGTGATGGACCCGGTCACGGTGACCTGGTTTCGTCTGCTGGTGTCCGGCGGCTGCCTGTTCATTTACCTGGCCGCGGTCAAGCGCCTGCCGAGCCGCAAGGTGCTCGGGCCCAAGGGCGGCTGGCTGGTGCTGATGGCGGTGCTCGGGCTGGTCGGCAACTACGTGCTGTACCTGATGGGGCTTAACCTGCTCAGCCCCGGCACCGCGCAACTGGTGGTGCAGATGGGCCCGATTATGTTGCTGATCGCCAGTCTGTTTGTGTTCAAGGAGCGTTTCAGCATCGGGCAGGGCATTGGCCTGGCGGTGTTGCTGATCGGTTTTGTGCTGTTTTTCAATCAGCGGTTGGCGGAGTTGCTGACCTCATTGTCGGATTACACCGCGGGCGTATTGCTGGTGCTGTTGGCATCGACCGTGTGGACGTTCTACGCCTTGGGCCAGAAGCAATTGCTGTCGGTGTGGAATTCGTTGCAGGTGATGATGGTGATTTACCTGTTTTGCGCGTTGTTGCTGACACCGTGGGTGCATCCGCTCCAAGCGCTTGAGTTGAGCCCGGTGCAGGGCTGGCTGCTGCTGGCGTGCTGCATGAACACGTTGATTGCCTACGGCGCGTTTGCCGAAGCATTGGCGCACTGGGAGGCTTCGCGGGTCAGTGCGACGCTGGCGATCACGCCGTTGGTGACGTTGGTGGCGGTGGCGATTGCGGCCGGGATCTGGCCGGAATACGTGCATGCCGAGCAGATCAATGCGCTGGGGTATGGCGGGGCAGTGCTGGTGGTGCTGGGTTCGGCGCTGGTGGCGTTGGGGCCTTCGTTGATTGCCGGGCTCAAGGCGAGGCGGCTGCGGATGGCTTGAAGGGCAAAAGATCGCAGCCTGCGGCAGCGCCTACAGTTGGAGATGTGTTCCCCTGTAGACACTGCCGAAGGCTGCGATCTTTTTGCTTCTAGCCTTTGGCGCCAGCCTCGATCATGTTCTGCGGCCGTACCCAGGCATCAAACTCTTCATCCGTCAGATAGCCCAACTCCAGCGCCGCTTCGCGCAAGGTCAGACCTTCGCTGTAAGCCTTCTTGGCAATTTCTGCCGACTTGTCATAACCGATGTGCGGGTTCAACGCCGTCACCAGCATCAGGCCGCGCTCCAGATGCTGGGCCATGACCTGCGCATCCGGCTCGAGTCCTGCGATGCAGTGCTGCTGGAAGTTGCTGCAACCGTCGCTCAGCAAGCGGATCGATTGCAGCAGGTTGTGGATGATCACCGGTTTGTACACGTTCAACTGCAAGTGGCCCTGGCTCGCGGCAATGCCGATCGTCACGTCGTTGCCCAACACCTGACAGGCGAGCATCGACAGCGCTTCGCACTGGGTCGGATTGACCTTGCCCGGCATGATAGAGCTGCCCGGCTCGTTGGCCGGCAAGCGCACTTCCGCGAAACCTGCGCGGGGGCCCGAGCCAAGCAAGCGCAAGTCGTTGGCGATTTTCATCAGGGCCACGGCGAGGGTTTTCAGTGCACCGGACAGACTGGTCAGCGGTTCATGACCGGCCAGCGCGGCAAATTTGTTCGGCGCGGTGACGAAGGGCAGGCCGGACAACGCAGCGAGCTCCGCCGCAATGGCCTCGCCAAAACCGTGCGGCGAATTCAGCCCGGTACCGACGGCGGTACCGCCCTGCGCCAGCTCACACACCGCCGGCAGTGCCGCGCGGATCGCTCGCTCGGCGTAATCCAGTTGCGCTATGAAGCCCGACAATTCCTGACCGAAGGTGATCGGCGTCGCGTCCATCATGTGCGTGCGGCCGGTTTTCACCAGTTTCATGTGCCGTGCGGCCAGTTCAGCCAAGCCACCTGACAGCTCGGCAATCGATGGCAGCAACTGCTCTTGCACGGCTTTGACCGTGGCGATGCTCATGGCAGTGGGGAAGCAGTCGTTGGAACTTTGCGAGCGATTGACGTGATCGTTCGGGTGGACCGGGGTCTTGCCGCCGCGTGGATTGCCGGCCAGTTCGTTGGCGCGACCGGCGATCACTTCGTTGACGTTCATGTTGCTTTGCGTGCCGCTGCCGGTCTGCCAGACCACCAGCGGGAACTGGTCGTCGTGCTGGCCGTCGAGGACTTCGTCGGCGGCCTGCTCGATCAGGCGGGCAATGTCGGCGGGCAGGTCACCGTTGCGGTCGTTGACCCGCGCGGCGGCTTTCTTGATCAGGGCCAGGGCGTGCAGTACCGGTAGCGGCATGCGTTCCTGGCCAATGGCGAAGTTGATCAGCGAGCGTTGCGTCTGAGCACCCCAGTATGCGTCGTCCGGGACCTCGATCTGGCCCAGGCTGTCGGTTTCGATACGGCTCATCGTGCACACTCCTGTTGGTCTGTTTGCGCAGTTTAGGCCGGTGTCGGCCCTGGTGGTTCCCTCGAATCGATTGTTGACCGGTAAAACCCCGCCAATCAAGCGCTGCAAGGCTTTGGGGGTTGAGCCGCGATGAATGTTAGGCGCAGAATGGGCGCCCTTGGGGTTTTACCTCGCCTAGCTGAAAAGGAAACTCGATGACTCGTCTTCGTGCCATCTGTACCGCAGTAGCCCTGGTTTGCGCCAGCGGCCAGGCCCTCGCCGATACCGCCAGCCACAACGCCAGTGCCGAAGCTTTCCTGACTCTGGCGCACGCTGACAAACTGGGCACCCCGGTGTACATGCAAGTACAGCAAATGTTTGCCCAGCGTTTTGAGCAGACCAAAGCCCCGGAAGCCAAGAAAGCCGTGCTGGAAACCTATCAGGCCAAGGCTAACGCTGCGCTGGACCAGGCCATCGGCTGGAACAAGCTCAAGCCGGACATGGTCAAGCTCTACACCACCAACTTCAGCGAGTCCGAACTCAAGGACCTCGTCGCGTTCTACAAGTCGCCACTGGGCAAGAAAGTCCTGGAAAAAATGCCGCAGCTGACTCAGCAATCGGCTCAGATGACGCAGGCCAAGCTGGAAAGCGCCGTGCCGGTAGTCAACAAGCTGCTGGAAGACATGACCAAAGAGCTGGCTCCTGCAGCTCCTGCGGCCAAGAAGAAGTAAGCGGAGTTCGTGATGACCATGCAACAACGCATTGAATCGACGCTGGCGCTGCTTCAGCCTGAGCATCTGCAGGTGCTGGATGAAAGCCATATGCACAGTCGTGGGTTACAGACTCACTACAAGGCCGTGGTCGTCAGCGCGCAGTTCGAAGGGCTGAACCGGGTCAAGCGCCATCAGAAAGTCTACGGCACGCTCGGCGAGCTGATGGGCGAGTTCCATGCGTTGGCGCTGCACACCTACACCCCGCAGGAATGGGCAGAGACTGGCGCCGCCCCGGCGTCGCCCACCTGTGCCGGAGGAGGGCATTAACAGCAGCTGCAAGCTTTGAGCTTCACGCCGCAAGTTAAAGCACAGCGCTATTGGCTTGTCGCTTGATGCTCGCCGCTCGAAGCTGCTTTTTTGCTAGAATCCGCAACGCGCCGCTCACCCGGCGCGTTTTTTTTCGCATCCGGTTCACCCTTTACGAGGGTAGCCACCTGGAGAAATACCCATGACACAACCGATTGTCGTGGCGGCACTGTATAAGTTCGTCACCCTCGAAGATTACGTCAACCTGCGCGAGCCACTGCTGCAAGCGATGGTCGACAACGGCATCAAAGGCACCTTGCTGATTGCCGAAGAAGGCATCAACGGCACTGTTTCCGGCACTCGCGAAGGCATTGATGGCCTGCTCGCCTGGCTGAAGAACGACCCGCGCATGATCGACATCGACCACAAAGAGTCGTACTGCGACGAGCAGCCGTTCTACCGCACCAAGGTCAAACTGAAGAAAGAGATCGTCACCCTCGGTGTTGACGGCGTCGACCCGAACAAAAAGGTCGGCACCTACGTTGATCCGCAAGACTGGAACGCGTTGATCAGCGACCCTGAAGTGCTGTTGATCGACACGCGCAACGATTACGAAGTGTCGATCGGCACCTTTGAAGGCGCCATCGATCCGAAAACCACCAGTTTTCGCGAATTCCCCGACTACATCAAAGCGCACTTCGACCCGGCCGTGCACAAGAAGGTCGCAATGTTCTGCACCGGTGGCATCCGCTGCGAAAAGGCATCGAGCTACATGTTGGGCGAAGGTTTTGAAGAGGTTTACCACCTCAAGGGCGGCATTCTGAAGTACCTCGAAGAGGTGCCGCAGGAAGAAACCAAGTGGCAGGGCGACTGCTTTGTGTTCGACAACCGGGTGACGGTGCGCCACGACCTCAGCGAAGGCGACTACGATCAATGTCATGCTTGCCGCACACCGATCAGCGTTGAAGATCGCACCTCCGAGCACTACGTTGCTGGCGTCAGTTGCCCGCATTGCTGGAACACGCTGAGCGAGAAGACTCGCCGCAGCGCCATCGACCGGCAGAAGCAGATCGAACTGGCCAAGGCCCGCAACCAGCCGCACCCGATCGGCTTTAACTACAAGCAAGCATCCACCGAGGCTTAACCATGTCTGCGCGCCTGCTCTATGTGATGGATCCGATGTGTTCCTGGTGCTGGGGATTTGCTCCGGTGGCCAAGGCACTGGTCGAGCAAGCGCAGGCAGCCGGCGTCGAGCTGCATCTGGTGGTGGGCGGATTGCGCACCGGCAGCGGTTCGGCGCTGGAACCGACCACCCGCCGCTACATTCTTGAACACTGGCAAGCGGTCACCGAGGCCACGGGGCAGCCGTTCAAGCTTGACGGTGCGTTGCCCGAGGGTTTTGTTTACGACACCGAGCCTGCCTGCCGTGCAATTGTCACTGCACGCAGCCTGGCGCCGGATTGTGCGTGGAAACTGGTCGGACTGATCCAGCAGGCGTTTTACGCTGAAGGGCGCGATGTCACTCAGGCCAGCGTGCTGGTCGAGTTGGCGGAGCAGGCGGGCGTGCCGCGCATCGAATTCGCTGCGTTGTTCGACCATGCCGATCAACACAAAGCCACTCAGGCCGATTTCAGCTGGGTGCAGGACCTTGGCATCGCCGGTTTCCCCACGTTGCTCGCCGAACGCAACGGCCAGCTGGCATTGCTGACCAACGGTTACCAGCCGCTCAGTGAACTGTCGCCATTGCTCGGCCGATGGCTGGAGCGCGCAGCCTGTGCCTGACCGGGCCGATGACACGCCAGCCGCAAAGCGTATCGACCGGCTGAGCTGGGCAGAAGTCCGGCGACTGGCACTCACTCACAAAAAGTCCCTGTGGATCGCCAACGGCGTCGCCGTTCTGGCCACGTTGTGCAGCGTGCCGATTCCGTTGCTGCTGCCATTGCTGGTGGACGAAGTCCTACTCGGCCACGGCGATGCGGCGCTGAAGGTGATGAATCACCTGTTGCCGACGATGTGGCAGCAAGCGGCGGGCTATATCGGCCTGATGCTGGTGGTCACCTTGACCCTGCGTTGCGGCGCGTTAGGCTTTGGCGTGTTGCAGTCGCGGCTGTTTGCGCGTTTGGCCAAGGACATCGTCTATCGCATCCGCGTGCGCTTGATCGAACGGCTGAAGCGTATATCCCTCGCCGAATATGAAAGTCTGGGCAGCGGCACGGTGACCACCCATCTGGTCACCGATCTCGACACCCTCGACAAGTTTGTCGGTGAAACCCTCAGCCGGTTTCTGGTGGCGATGCTGACGCTGGTCGGCACCGCGAGCATCCTGATGTGGATGCACTGGAAGCTGGCGCTGCTGATTCTGCTGTTCAACCCGTTGGTGATCTACGCCACGGTGCAGTTGGGCAAACGCGTCAAACACCTGAAGAAACTCGAGAACGACAGCACCGCGCGCTTCACCCAGGCGCTGAGCGAAACCCTCGACTCGATTCAGGAAGTACGGGCGGGCAACCGTCAGGGGTTCTTCCTCGGCCGGCTCGGTTTGCGGGCGCAGGAGGTGCGTAACTATGCGATCAATTCGCAATGGAAAACCGACGCTTCCAACCGTGCCAGTGGCCTGCTGTTCCAGTTCGGTATCGACATCTTTCGCGCGGCGGCGATGCTCACCGTGCTGTTCTCCGACCTGTCGATCGGGCAGATGCTCGCGGTGTTCAGTTACCTGTGGTTCATGATCGGCCCGGTGGAGCAACTGCTCAACCTGCAATACGCCTATTACGCGGCGGGCGGGGCGCTGGCGCGGATCAACGAACTGCTGGCGCGGGCCGATGAGCCGCAGTATCCGGGCGGTGTCGATCCGTTCAAGGGCCGCGACACCGTGGGCATCGAGGTGCAAGGCCTGAGCTTCGGTTACGGCGATGAACCGGTGCTGGATCAGTTGAATCTGTCCATCGCGCCCGGTGAGAAAGTCGCGATTGTCGGCGCCAGTGGCGGTGGTAAAAGCACTCTGGTGCAATTGCTTCTGGGGCTATACACGCCGCTGTCCGGGACGATTCGCTTTGGCGGCTCGACCCAGCAGGAAATCGGTCTGGAGACGGTTCGGGAAAACGTCGCGGTGGTGTTGCAGCATCCGGCGCTGTTCAATGACACCGTACGTGCCAACTTGACGATGGGCCGCACGCGCAGTGACGAAGCCTGCTGGCAGGCGCTGGAAATCGCTCAGCTCGAACCCGCGATCCGCGCCTTGCCGGATGGACTCGACAGCATCGTTGGCCGTTCCGGCGTGCGTTTGTCCGGGGGGCAGCGCCAGCGCCTTGCGATTGCGCGGATGATCCTCGCCGAGCCAAAAGTGGTGATCCTCGACGAGGCCACGTCGGCCCTCGACGCCGCCACCGAATACAACCTGCATCAAGCCATGGCACGGTTCCTTCAGGGCCGCACCACGCTGATCATTGCGCACCGGTTATCGGCAGTGAAGCAGGCTGATCGGGTGCTGGTATTCGACGGTGGACAAGTGGCCGAGGATGGCGATCACCAGCAGTTGATTGCCGATGGCGGGCTGTACGCCAAGTTGTATGGCCATTTGCAGCAGATTCAGCGTCCCTGAGTCTCTAGCCCTTTTTGCCCTCAGTGTGAGAATCTCATTGAGCAAACCTGCTCGGAAAGCCTCTAAAGATCAGTCGGTTGCACGATCAGCGTTGCAGACGGCCAAGCTGTCCCTTTGACATATCAAAAATTAGCCTAGGCTGAGCTGTCAGGAGCGGGATTTTACGGTTGTTCATCGGGCAGTACTTGCGCAAGGGATCTCATGGAGCAAAAGCGGACTTTCGCAACGCCACGATTGTTGGGCATCGTCTGGCCATTTATTGCCGTCGTGTTGTTTCAAGCGTTATTGGGGGGCGTGAGCCTTTACGTGCTGTCGGCCGTTCGCGGCTACGTTGCGGGGGAAAGTCTCTGGTCCAAGGGCCAGAAAGATGCCATCTACTACCTCAATCTGTACGCGGACAGTCGTGACGAACAGATATTCCTCAAATACCAGACTGCGATAGGCGTCCCTCAGGGCGGTCATCAGCTGCGTCTGGCACTGGATCGTCAATCGCCGGATCTGGCCGCTGCACGCGAAGGCATCCTCAAGGGTGGCAACCACCCGGACGACGTCTCCAGCGTGATCTGGCTGTACCTCAACTTCCGTCATTTCAGTTACCTGGAGACTGCCATCGACCGCTGGACGGTGGGTGACGCTTATCTGATCGAGCTGGATGATCTGGCGCGCGAGATGCACCGCAGTATTTCCGAGAATACCGCCGGCAGCGCCGATATCCTGCGCTGGAAGGCGCAGATCTTTGCGATCAATGATGCCGTGACCCCGGCGGCGAAAGCCTTCAGCGATGCCTTGGGCGAAGGCTCGCGGATGATCCTGCGTCTGCTGCTGGCGATCAACCTGGCCACGGCACTGGGGCTGATCGTGCTGGCCTTGTTGCGCACCCAGAAATTGCTCAAGCAGCGCCACGCCTTTGCCGAGGCGCTGCAATTGGAAAAGGATCGCGCGCAGGTCACCCTGCAGTCGATCGGCGATGGCGTCATCACCACCGACGTGACGGGGGCCATCGATTACATGAACCCCGCCGCCGAAGCCATGACCCACTGGAACGCCGAGCACGCCGCGGGCCTGCCGCTGGCGGCGCTGTTCAATTTGCTTGATGACAACGCGCAGGCCGAAGGTCTGACGCTGATCGAACACATTCTCAGCGGTCAACTCGGTGGCGGCAGTGAACACTCGAAGCTGATCCAGCGCCTGGACGGCAGCACATTGTCGGTGACGCTGGTCGGCGCACCGATCCGCAATGCGGGCAAGGTCAGCGGCACGGTGCTGGTGCTGCACGACATGACCCAGGAACGCCAATACATCGCCAATCTCTCCTGGCAGGCCACCCACGATGCGCTGACGGGGCTGGCTAACCGCCGCGAGTTCGAATATCGCCTGGAGCAGGCGCTGCACAACCTCACGCGGCAGGCGGGGCGGCACGCATTGATGTTCCTCGATCTGGACCAGTTCAAACTGGTCAACGACACCTGCGGCCATGCGGCGGGCGATGAACTGTTGCGACACATCTGCACGCTGCTGCAATCAGGCCTGCGCGAGGGCGATACGCTGGCGCGGCTTGGCGGTGACGAGTTCGGTATTCTGCTGCAGAACTGCTCGCCGGAGGCGGCGGAGAAAATTGCCGAGGTGCTGCGTCAGACCGTGCAGAACCTGCATTTCGTATGGAAAGGGCGACCATTCCAGACCACGGTCAGTATCGGCCTGGTGCATATCACGCAAACCCCGACGACCCTCGAAACCTCGCTGCGAGCAGCCGATATGGCCTGCTACATGGCCAAGGAAAAGGGCCGCAATCGGGTGCAGGTCTATCACGCCGACGATTCCGAACTGTCGCTGCGCTTCGGTGAAATGGCCTGGGTGCAGCGCTTGCACATGGCGCTGGAAGAGGATCGTTTTTGCCTCTTTGCCCAGCAAATCGCCCCCCTTAAACCAAGTGAGGGCAAGGGTGGGCACATTGAGATTCTCCTGCGTCTGCATGATGAAGCCGGCCGAATGATTCTGCCCGACAGTTTCATTCCCGCTGCAGAGCGATATGGCTTGATGAGTCAGCTGGATCGCTGGGTAGTGCAAAACGTGTTCAAGGTGATTGCTCAATGTATTGCGCAAGAACATGAAGGCCCATTAGCGATGTGTGCGATTAATCTGTCAGGCATTACTATAGGAGATGACGCGTTTTTGAACTTTCTGCGCGAGCAGTTTGTTAACTATTCAATACCGCCTGAAATGATTTGTTTTGAAATTACTGAAACCAGTGCAATTTCAAACTTGGGCAGTGCAATTAGATTTATTAATGAACTCAAAGGCTTAGGTTGCTACTTCTCGCTGGATGACTTTTGTGCCGGAATGTCTTCGTTCGCTTATCTGAAACATTTGCCTGTAGACTTCCTGAAGATCGACGGGAGTTTTGTAAAGGACATGCTGGACGACCCGATTAACCGCGCAATGGTCGAAGTGATCAATCACATCGGGCATGTCATGGGTAAGCAGACAATTGCCGAGTTTGTTGAAACAACTCAGATCGAGCAGGCATTGCTTGAGATTGGTGTGGATTACGCACAAGGTTATGTTATTGAGCGTCCGCAGTTGTTTACCTGTGACAGTTTGCAAAGTTGGCCCGCCAGACCGCAACCGCTGTTATTCAAAGCGCCTGGCACGTTCCGTTGAAATCTTTCGCCGATCCTTACAATCACAAATCAAAAGGAGCCGAACAGTGATCGACACATTCAACCGAACCGGACCACTCATGGAAGCCGCAAGTTATCCAGGCTGGGCACAGCAGCTGATAGATGATTGCAGCGAGAGCAAGCGCCGGGTTGTCGAACATGAACTTTACCTGCGCATGCGTGATAACAAACTCAGCGCCAAAACCATGCGCCAGTACCTGATCGGGGGCTGGCCGGTGGTTGAGCAGTTCGCGTTGTACATGGCGCAGAACCTCACCAAGACCCGGTTTGCCCGTCATCCCGGCGAAGACATGGCGCGGCGCTGGCTGATGCGCAACATCCGCGTCGAACTCAATCACGCCGATTATTGGGTGCACTGGAGTCGCGCGCACGGTGTAAGCCTTGAGGATCTTCAGGCCCAGCATGTGCCGCCTGAACTGCATGCCTTGAGTCATTGGTGCTGGCATACCAGTTCCGCCGATTCACTGATTGTGGCCATCGCCGCGACCAACTACGCCATCGAAGGCGCGACCGGGGAGTGGTCGGCGCTGGTCTGTTCCAATGGCGTGTACGCCGCGGCATTCCCTGAAGAAGATCGCAAGCGTGCGATGAAGTGGCTGAAGATGCACGCCCAGTACGACGATGCTCACCCATGGGAGGCGCTGGAAATCATCTGCACCCTGGCGGGCATGAGCCCGAGCGAGGCCTTGCAGGCCGATTTGCGTCAGGCCATCTGCAAGAGCTACGACTACATGTACCTGTTCCTGGAGCGGTGCATGCAATTGGAAACGTCCGAACGCTTGCTGGTAAGCCGTGAGCGCAGGGCTGTGCTCGAGAACTGATTCTCGGCTTCGCTCAACACTAATGTGGGAGCGAGCTTGCTCGCGAAAGCAGAATGTCAGGCAACTCATTGTTGAATGACAGATCGCCTTCGCGAGCAAGCTTGCTCCCACACTGTTTTGTGTTATCTGGAGGGGCTCAGCCCGCCATTGCCAACCGGTTACGCCCCTCACGCTTGGCCACGTACAGCGCACTGTCCGCGCGGCGCAACAGGCTTTCTGCCGATTCACTCGGTAGCAGGGTGGAGCAACCCAGGCTGACCGTCAGCTCGATCAGTTGACCATCGGCGTAATACTCCGCCGCTTGCGCCGCATAACGCAGACGCTCGCCGACCATCGCCGCCGCTTCCCGGCTGGTGTTGGACAGCATGATCAGAAACTCTTCCCCGCCATAACGGAAGACCATGTCGACGTTGCGCAACTGGCTCTTGATCGAGGCAGCGACGGCTTTAAGCACGTCATCTCCTGCGCTGTGGCCGTGACTGTCGTTGACGCGCTTGAAGTGGTCGATATCCAGCATCAACACCGACAGCGGTTGCACATGCCGTCGAGACATTTCGATCTCGCGTTGCAGCGTCTGCTCCATTGCGATGCGATTGCCGGCGCCGGTCAGTGGATCACGCAATGCGCTCTGGGTGGCCGCTCGGTACAGCAGGGCATTACGCATCGGATAGAGCAGCGACGACAGTAGCGATTCGAGATTGCCTTGATCCTGCTCGTTGAAGCGGCGATTGCGCCGGAACACCACGTCGCCCATGTGCTCGCCTTCGTGGCTCAGGCTGTAGCTGACGGAATGGTGACCGCGTGCGCCGAACTCCAGGCGCAAGTCGCTGCCCTTGTGCTCGTAGCTCAAGGCGTCCAGCGGCACCAGGCGTTGAACCTCGCGGAAAAACAGGCCGAGTATGCGTTGCGGTTCGAGACTGGTTTGCAATTGCAGGCTCATTTGCTGGCGCAATTGCGTCAGGCTGGTCGGGCGTTCCAGAAGTGGAGGAAGCTGACCGAAGCCCAGGCGTTGCAATTTGGCACTGTCAAAGTCAATTGCATTGGTCTGGGAGGGTGATTTCATTTGGCGTGAGCCCCTAAGCAGTAAGTCTGTCTTACAGGCTGGGTGAGAGCGACTATGGGCTGCGCGTCGTACTGATCCATCAGTCCCGTAGGACGTTTGGGGTTAGTTTAGTCTGCCTGATGACGATTAGTAAGCTATCGAAACAGGCCTTGTCCCATTGCCTTCACACGGCATGCTTTGTGGGAAATTAGAGCGAAAGTCGTGCCATCAGTTCGGTTTTATTTAAACCCATATGAATCAACGGCTTGTGATTGCCTGAGGAAGAGGGGTGCTGGATATTTGACTTTATTGTGACGGTCGACAGCGGCAAATGTCTGCCGCGGCAGTAATCCGCCGCGGCCACAAATGCGACGTATGGCAATTACTGTGCGTTGAATGCTTGGCCGTTGATACCCGTGCTGTCGGGGCCCATCAAGTAGAGGTAGACCGGCATGATGTCCTCCGGGGTCGGATTGTTCAGCGGGTTTTCTCCGGGATAAGCCTGCGCTCGCATGCTGGTGCGGGTGCCGCCCGGGTTGATGCTGTTGGAGCGCACCGGCGCTACGCCGTCGACCTCATCGGCCAAGGTTTGCATCAGGCCTTCGGTGGCAAATTTCGACACACCGTACGCGCCCCAGTAAGCACGGCCCTTGCGACCAACGCTGCTGGAGGTAAACACCACCGACGCATCCTGCGACAGCTTGAGCAGCGGCAGCAGCGTGCTGGTCAGCATGAACATGGCGTTGACGTTGACCTGCATGACACGCATGAAGTTTTCCCCGGACAACTGCTCGATCGGCGTACGCGGGCCGATGATCGAGGCGTTGTGCAGGAGGCCGTCGAGGTGGCCGAACTCAGTCTCGATCATCGCTGCCAGTTCATCGTATTGATGGGGCAGGGCGGTTTCGAGGTTGAAGGGGATGACTGCTGGTTGCGGGTGGCCGGCGGCTTCGATTTCGTCGTAGACCTGCGTCAGATTGGCTTCGGTCTTGCCCAGCAGCAGCACGGTTGCACCATGGGCGGCATAGGTTTTCGCGGCGGCCGCGCCAATGCCACGACCGGCACCGGTGACCAGAATGACCCGATCCTTGAGCAATTCGGGGCGAGCGGAATAATCAAACATAAACACCTCACAATCCGTTAATAGCTAAAAGATCGCAGCCGTCGGCAGCTCCTGCGTGAGTTGGATAACTCCCGTGTAGAAGCTGCCGCAGGCTGCGATCTTTTGACTTTGATCAGCAGCTGCAGAGCGCGCTATCCAGTACCTTGCGCAATTCCAGCGGATGATCCACCACCACATCCGCGCCCCAATGCCGCGGGTTGTCGTCCGGATGGATGTAGCCGTAGGTTACCGCGGCCGTTTTGGTCCCGGCATCGCGCCCCGATTCGATATCGCGCAGATCATCGCCCACAAACAGAACGGTCGACGGATCCAGATCAAGCATCTTGCACGCGAGAATCAGCGGCTCCGGATCCGGCTTGCTGTTCTTCACGTGATCCGGGCAGATCAGCAGCGCCGAGCGCTCGGCCAACCCCAGTTGCTGCATGATCGGCTCGGCGAAACGCACAGGCTTGTTGGTGACCACGCCCCAGATCAGGTTGGCCTGTTCGATGTCGGCCAGCAGTTCGCTCATGCCGTCGAACAGTTTGCTGTGCACCGCGCAACCGACGAGGTAACGCTCAAGGAACTCCAGGCGCAGTTCCTCAAAGCCCGGCGACTCCGGGTCCATCGAGAACGTCACCGCGACCATGGCTTTGGCGCCCCCGGAAATCTCGTCGCGGATGTACTTGTCGTTGATCGGCGGCAAGCCGCGATCCGCGCGCATCGCCTGGCAGATGGCAATGAAATCCGGCGCGGTGTCGAGCAGAGTACCGTCCATGTCGAAAAGAACTGCTCTGATGGCCATCGGCTTATTCCTCACGCAGGGTCTGGATCATGTAGTTGACGTCAACGTCGTTGGCCAGTTTGTAATGCTTGGTCAGCGGGTTGTAGGTCAGGCCGATGATGTCCTTGACGGTCAGGCCGGCCAGGCGGCTCCAGGCCCCCAGCTCGGATGGGCGAATGAATTTCTTGAAGTCGTGGGTGCCGCGCGGCAGCAGCTTCATGATGTATTCGGCGCCGATGATCGCGAACAGGTACGCCTTCGGGTTGCGGTTGATGGTCGAGAAGAACACCTGGCCGCCCGGCTTGACCATGCGGTAGCAAGCGGCGATGACCGACGATGGATCAGGCACGTGTTCGAGCATTTCCAGGCAAGTCACGACGTCGAACTGCTCGGGCATTTCCTCAGCCAGGTCTTCAGCGGTGATCTGGCGGTACTCGACGCTCACGCCGGACTCCAGTTGATGCAACTGCGCGACCGCCAACGGCGCTTCGCCCATGTCGATGCCCATGACGGTCGCGCCGCGCTGGGCCATGGCTTCGCTGAGGATGCCGCCGCCGCAACCGACGTCGAGGACCTTCTTGCCGGCCAGATTGACCCGTTCGTCAATCCAGTTGACCCGCAGCGGATTGATGTCGTGCAGTGGTTTGAACTCGCTTTCACGGTCCCACCAGCGATGGGCCAGGGCTTCGAATTTGGCGATTTCGGCGTGGTCGACGTTGCTCATGGTTGAATCCTCTAAAACTTGAAAAAGGCTGTAGCCCCACAGGTTGGCTGCGAGGTGTTTACGATTCGGTGCGGCCGCTGATGCGCTGGCCCCAGGCCCGGGCGGTGGCGCCCAGTTGCTGTTCATCCATGCGTGTCAGACGCCGGTCGTCGAGCAGTTGTTTGCCGGCGACCCACAGGTGTTTCACGCAATCGCGCCCGGTGGCATATATAAGCTGCGAAACCGGGTCATAGATCGGCTGCTGCGCCAGGCCGGACAGGTCGAAGGCGACGATGTCTGCGGCCTTGCCGATTTCCAGTGAGCCAACCTGCGCCTCGATTCCCAGTGCCCGGGCACCGTTGAGCGTGGCCATGCGCAACGCACGATGGGCGTCGAGTGCAGTGGCGGAACCGGCGACAGCTTTGGCCAGTAGCGCTGCAGTACGGGTTTCGCCGAGCAGGTCGAGGTCATTGTTGCTCGCTGCACCATCGGTGCCGACCGCGACATTCACACCAGCCTGCCACAAACGCTCGACCGGGCAGAAACCGCTGGCCAGTTTGAGGTTCGATTCCGGGCAGTGGATCACGCTGGTGTTGCTTTCTACCAGCAACGCCAGGTCGTCATCGCTGATCTGCGTCATGTGCACCGCCTGGAAGCGCGGGCCGAGCAGGCCCAGTCGGCCTAGACGGGCCAGCGGCCGTTCACCGCGCTGCTCGACCGCTTGCTGCACTTCGAACGCGGTTTCGTGGACGTGCATGTGAATCGACGCATCCAGCTCCTCGGCGATCACGCGGATTTTTTCGAGATTTTCATCGCCTACGGTGTAGGGTGCATGAGGGCCGAAGGTGATCTTGATGCGCTCGTGATGCTTCAGATCGCCGAACAGCTCGACACCTTGGCGAATGGCCTCATCGGCGCTGGCGGCGCCGGGAATCGGGAAGTCGAGGATCGGAATGGCGATCTGCGCGCGCATTCCACTGTCATGCACGCGTTCGCTGGCGACTTTGGGGAAGAAATACATGTCCGAGAAGCAGGTAATGCCGCCCTTGATCTGCTCGGCGATGGCCAGATCGGTGCCGTCACGAACGAAGTCTTCATCGACCCATTTGGCTTCGGCCGGCCAGATGTGGTTTTCCAGCCAGGTCATCAGCGGCAGATCATCGGCCAGGCCACGGAACAGCGTCATGGCCGCGTGGCCGTGAGCGTTGATCAGGCCGGGGCTGAGCAGGACATCCGGCAATTCGCGCACTTCAGTGGCGTTACACTTCAACGCTTCGCTGCGCGGGCCGATAAACACGATGCGACCGTCGCGGATGCCCAGGCCATGCTCCTTGAGCACAACGCCTGCGGGTTCGACGGGTACCAGCCAGGTCGGCAGCAATAATAAGTCGAGCGCAATGGCAGGTTTCGGCATCGAGGGTCGGTTCCAGTGCTTTTGTAAAGGATGGCGAAGTATACCCGAGCGTCTTCGCGGGGGGATCGCTATAATCGGCGGCTTTTGTTCATGAGTGCGGGGTGTGGGATGCGCGATCGACTGTTGGCTGCGGAGAAAGTGAAGGCCATCGATTGGCGAGATGGCGCGCTGCACCTGCTGGATCAGCGTATTTTGCCGTTCGAGGAAACCTGGATCGCTTACACCAGCGCCGCCGGCGTGGCCGAGGCGATTCGTTCGATGGTGGTGCGTGGTGCACCGGCGATCGGTATCAGCGCGGCCTACGGCATTGTGCTGGCGGCGCGTACGCGGGTAGCCGAGGGCGGTGACTGGTACGCGGCGCTGGAAGAGGATTTTGCCCTGCTGGCCGCATCCCGGCCGACGGCGGTCAACCTGTTCTGGGCGCTGGGCCGCATGCACGATCGGCTCGATCGCCTCAAAGGCAATGCCGATCCGCTGGCGGCGCTGGAAGCCGAGGCCATCGCCATCCACGAAAGTGATCGCGAGGCTAACCTGACCATGGCCCAGCTCGGCGTCGATCTGATCCGCAAGCATCAGGGCAACGCTCAGGCGATTCTCACCCACTGCAACACCGGTGCTCTGGCGACCGGCGGTTTTGGCACGGCGCTTGGCGTCATTCGTGCGGCATATCTCGAGGGCATGGTCGAGCGCGTATATGCCGACGAAACCCGGCCGTGGCTGCAGGGCTCGCGCCTGACAGCATGGGAACTGGCCAACGAAGGCATCCCCGTCACTCTGAATGCCGATTCTGCCGCCGCGCACATCATGAAAACCAAAGGCGTGACCTGGGTGATCGTCGGCGCTGACCGGATCGCCGCCAATGGCGACGTGGCCAACAAGATCGGCACTTATCAACTGGCGGTCAACGCCATGCACCATGGCGTGCGTTTCATGGTGGTGGCGCCGAGTTCGACCATCGACATGAATCTGGCCAGCGGCGACGAAATTCCGATTGAAGAGCGCGATGGTGCCGAATTGCTGGAAGTCGGCGGCAAGCGTGTTGGTCCTGACGTTGAGGCGTTCAACCCGGTGTTTGACGTGACACCGGCGGACCTGATCGATGCCATCGTTACCGAAAAGGGCATCGTCGAGCGGCCGGACACGGCAAAAATGGCACAGTTGATGTGCCGCAAGCGCCTGCATTGATTGGCTGTGGCGTCTGGCTGAACATCATTGCTGGCAAGCCAGCTCTCACAGGTTTTGTGCTCGCCGCCGATCCTGTAGGAGCTGCCTTGCCAGCGATGAGGCCCTAAAAGTCAATAAACATCCTCAAACCAGGGCCGAATTCTGCATTCAAAGAAGCTCTGAGCCTCTCTCGTCCCCGTTAAGCCTGTCACCAGTCAACTAACTATGCTCCATGCGCGTCTGGGGGATAGGTGCGTGGCGGCCTTTGTGATAACATCCGGCGTTTTCCGAGGCCGCTCCACGGAGCTGTCTTTACTGCGCAAATCCACTCTCCGGAATGTTGATTTGTCGTAAGTCGGCGCACGGCACTCTGCCGTGCCCGACGAGCTTCGTTGCTCCCACATGGAGATGACGAAGTTTCACCAGAAAAAGGAATCAGGCTTCTCATGGGCGAACTGGCCAAAGAAATCCTCCCGGTCAATATCGAAGACGAGCTGAAGCAGTCCTACCTCGACTACGCGATGAGCGTGATCGTCGGCCGTGCACTGCCGGATGCGCGCGATGGCCTCAAGCCCGTGCACCGTCGCGTACTGTTCGCGATGAGCGAGCTGGGCAACGACTACAACAAGCCGTACAAGAAATCTGCCCGTGTTGTCGGTGACGTGATCGGTAAGTATCACCCGCACGGTGATACGGCGGTGTACGACACCATCGTCCGCATGGCTCAGCCTTTCTCCCTGCGCTACCTGCTGGTCGACGGTCAGGGCAACTTCGGCTCGGTGGACGGCGACAACGCCGCGGCCATGCGATACACCGAAGTACGCATGACCAAACTGGCGCACGAGCTGCTGGCCGACCTGCACAAGGAAACCGTGGACTGGGTGCCGAACTACGACGGCACCGAGATGATCCCGGCGGTCATGCCGACGCGGATTCCCAACCTGCTGGTCAACGGCTCCAGCGGTATCGCCGTGGGCATGGCGACCAACATTCCGCCGCACAACCTCGGTGAAGTCATCGACGGTTGCCTGGCGCTCATCGACAACCCTGAGCTGACCGTCGATGAACTGATGCAATACATCCCCGGCCCGGACTTCCCGACCGCCGCGATCATCAACGGTCGCGCCGGCATCATCGAAGCCTACCGCACCGGTCGCGGGCGCATTTACATGCGTGCCCGCTCGATCATCGAGGACATCGACAAGGTCGGTGGCCGTCAGCAGATCGTCATCACCGAACTCCCTTACCAGTTGAACAAGGCGCGTCTGATCGAGAAGATCGCCGAGCTGGTTAAAGAGAAGAAGCTGGAAGGCATCACCGAGCTGCGCGACGAGTCCGACAAGGACGGTATGCGCGTCGTGATCGAACTGCGTCGCGGTGAAGTGCCAGAGGTGATCCTCAACAACCTCTACGCCCAGACCCAGCTGCAAGCGGTGTTCGGCATCAACATCGTCGCGCTGATCGACGGCCGTCCACGGATCCTTAACCTCAAGGATCTGCTGGAAGCCTTCGTGCGTCACCGCCGCGAAGTCGTCACCCGCCGTACCGTGTTCGAACTGCGTAAAGCCCGTGAGCGTGGTCACATCCTTGAAGGTCAAGCGGTTGCCCTGTCGAACATCGACCCGGTGATCGCGCTGATCAAGGCTTCGCCGACCCCGTCGGAAGCCAAGGAAGCGCTGATCAAGACCGCGTGGGAATCCTCCGCCGTGGTCGCGATGGTTGAGCGTGCCGGTGCTGATTCGTGCCGTCCGGAGACCCTCGATCCGCAATACGGTCTGCGTGAAGGCAAATACTTCCTGTCGCCAGAACAGGCGCAAGCCATCCTGGAACTGCGTCTGCACCGTCTGACCGGTCTGGAACACGAGAAACTGCTGGCCGAGTATCAAGAGATCCTCAACCAGATCGGCGAGCTGATCCGCATCCTCAACAGCGCCGTGCGCCTGATGGAAGTGATCCGCGAAGAGCTGGAAGTGATCCGTGCCGAATACGGCGATGTGCGTCGCACCGAAATTCTCGATGCACGCCTCGATCTGACCCTGGGTGACATGATCCCGGAAGAAGAGCGCGTCGTGACCATTTCCCACGGTGGCTACGCCAAGACCCAGCCATTGGCTGCGTACCAGGCTCAACGTCGTGGCGGTAAAGGCAAATCGGCGACCGGCGTCAAGGATGAGGACTACATCGCTCACCTGCTGGTTGCCAACAGCCACACCACGCTGCTGCTGTTCTCCAGCAAAGGCAAGGTGTACTGGCTCAAGACCTACGAGATCCCGGAAGCGTCGCGCGCTGCCCGTGGTCGTCCGCTGGTCAACCTCTTGCCATTGAGCGAGGGCGAATACATCACCACCATGCTGCCGGTCGATCTCGAAGCCATGAAGCGTCAGGCTGATGAAGAAGAAGCCGAAGGCGCCGAGGCTGATGTAGAAGAAATCGAAAACAGCAACGAGACCGACGAAGAGCGCCGCGCGCGCATCAAGGCAGCCGATCGCAAGAAAGCGCCGTTCATCTTCATGTCGACTGCCAACGGTACCGTCAAGAAGACCCCGCTGGTGGCCTTCAGTCGTCAGCGTAGCGTTGGTCTGATCGCGCTGGAGCTGGACGAAGGCGACATCCTGATTTCCGCGGCCGTCACCGACGGCGAGCAGGAGATCATGCTGTTCTCCGACGGCGGCAAGGTCACTCGCTTCAAGGAATCCGAAGTTCGCGCCATGGGCCGTACCGCCCGCGGTGTGCGTGGTATGCGTCTGCCGGAAGGTCAGAAGCTGATTTCCATGCTGATCCCGGAAGAAGGCAGCGAGATTCTCACCGCTTCCGAGCGCGGTTATGGCAAGCGTACCGCCATCACCGAGTTCCCTGAGTACAAGCGTGGCGGTCAGGGCGTTATCGCCATGGTCAGCAACGAGCGTAACGGTCGTCTGGTCGGTGCGGTTCAGGTGCAGGACGGCGAAGAGATCATGCTGATCTCCGATCAGGGCACGCTGGTGCGTACCCGTGTCGACGAAGTGTCGAGCCTGGGTCGTAACACCCAAGGTGTCACGCTGATCAAACTGGCCAAGGATGAAACCCTGGTCGGCCTGGAGCGGGTTCAGGAGCCTTCGGAAGTCGAAGGTGAAGAGCTCGAAGGTGAAGAGGGCGAGGAGTTCGAAGGCAATGTCGTGATTGACGACGCAGTCGAAGACCAGCAGCTCGACGCCGCAGCAGACGAAGAACCGCAAGAATAAGCGGACAAGCGAGGGGGCGGATGAGAATTCGCCCCCTTGTTATTTGTCCGGTATGAAATTTCGGCGCCCATCAAGATCCTTGGGGGAGCGAGCTTGCTCGCGAAGGCGGAGTATCAGGCGACATCGCTGGTTAATGTCAGTCCGCCTTCGCGAGCAAGCTCGCTCCCGCATGAGATCGGCGCCGACTGATATGTGATACCACCAAATCAGAGCGAGATTGGATGTGAGCAAGCGAGCCTATAACTTCTGCGCCGGTCCTGCGGCGCTTCCTGAAGCTGTTCTGCAGCGCGCCCAGGGTGAACTCCTTGATTGGCACGGCAAGGGCTTGTCGGTCATGGAAATGAGCCATCGCAGCGATGAGTTCGTGTCCATTGCCACCCAGGCCGAGCAGGATCTGCGTGACCTGCTGAATATCCCGTCGAACTATAAAGTGCTGTTTCTGCAAGGTGGCGCCAGCCAGCAATTTGCGCAGATTCCACTGAACCTGTTGCCTGAGGGCGGCTCGGCCGACTATATCGACACCGGTATCTGGTCGCAGAAAGCCATCGAAGAAGCCTCGCGTTACGGCCATGTCAACGTTGCCGCCACCGCCAAGCCTTACGACTATTTCGCCATCCCCGGCCAGAACGAGTGGAACCTGTCGAAAGACGCCGCTTACGTTCATTACGCCCCGAACGAGACCATCGGCGGTCTGGAATTCCAGTGGATCCCGGAGGTCGGCGACGTGCCGCTGGTTGCTGACATGTCTTCGGACATTCTGTCGCGTCCAGTCGATGTCTCGCGTTTCGGCATGATCTACGCCGGCGCACAAAAGAACATTGGTCCGAGCGGCATCGTCGTCAACATCATTCGTGAAGACTTGCTGGGCAAGGCCCGCGCGCTGTGCCCGACCATGCTTGACTACAAGGTTGCGGCGGATAATGGCTCGATGTACAACACGCCGCCGACGCTGGCCTGGTATCTGTCCGGTCTGGTGTTCCAGTGGCTGAAAGAGCAGGGTGGTGTCGAAGCCATCGCCAAGCTGAACGATGCCAAGCAGCGCACGCTGTACGACTTCATCGACGCCAGCGGTCTCTACAGCAACCCGATCAACAAGTCGGATCGCTCGTGGATGAACGTGCCGTTCCGTCTGGCCGATGATCGTCTCGACAAGCCGTTCCTGGTCGGTGCCGAAGAGCGTGGTCTGCTCAACCTCAAGGGCCACCGCTCTGTGGGCGGCATGCGCGCCTCCATCTATAACGCCGTCGACATCACCGCCGTTAACGCGCTGGTGGCGTACATGGCTGAATTCGAGAAGGAACACGGCTGATGTCCGAGCAAGAACTCAAGGCACTGCGCGTTCGCATTGACGCTCTGGACACCAAAGTCATGGAGCTGATCAGTGAGCGTGCGCGTTGCGCTCAGGAAGTCGCGCGAGTAAAGATGGCCTCGCTGGCCGAAGGCGAAGTGCCGGTGTTCTATCGTCCCGAGCGCGAAGCCCAGGTGCTCAAGCGAGTGATGGAGCGCAATCAGGGGCCGTTGGGCAACGAAGAAATGGCGCGGTTGTTTCGCGAAATCATGTCTTCGTGTCTGGCGCTGGAGCAGCCGCTGAAAGTGGCTTACCTCGGCCCTGAAGGCACCTTCACTCAGGCTGCGGCCATGAAGCACTTCGGTCACGCGGTGATCAGCAAGCCGATGGCGGCGATCGACGAAGTGTTCCGTGAAGTGGCGGCCGGTGCGGTGAATTTTGGCGTGGTGCCGGTGGAAAACTCCACCGAAGGCGCGGTCAACCACACCCTCGACAGCTTCCTCGAGCACGACATGGTGATCTGTGGCGAAGTCGAGCTGCGGATCCACCATCACCTGTTGGTCGGTGAAAACACCAAGACCGACAGCATCAGCCGCATCTATTCCCATGCTCAGTCGCTGGCCCAGTGCCGCAAGTGGCTGGACGCGCATTACCCGAATGTTGAGCGCGTTGCAGTGTCCAGCAATGCCGAGGCGGCCAAGCGGGTTAAAGGCGAGTGGAATTCGGCGGCGATTGCCGGCGACATGGCGGCGGGCCTTTATGGCCTGACGCGTCTGGCCGAAAAGATCGAAGATCGCCCGGACAACTCCACGCGCTTCCTGATGATTGGTAACCAGGAAGTGCCGCCGACCGGCGACGACAAGACCTCGATCATCGTGTCCATGAGCAACAAACCCGGCGCGCTCCACGAGCTGCTGGTGCCTTTCCATGATAACGGGATCGACCTGACCCGCATCGAAACCCGGCCGTCGCGCAGCGGCAAATGGACCTACGTGTTCTTCATCGACTTCGTTGGCCACCACCGTGATCCGTTGATCAAAGGTGTACTGGAAAAGATCAGTCAGGAAGCAGTAGCACTCAAAGTGCTGGGTTCCTACCCGAAAGCAGTTCTGTAAGGGGCGGTAGTAATGAGTGGCAATTTCCTCGCTCTGGCACAGCCGGGCGTGCAACAACTTTCGCCTTACGTTCCGGGCAAGCCTGTGGACGAACTGGCGCGCGAGCTGGATCTGGCCCCGGCAAAAATCGTCAAGCTGGCAAGCAACGAAAACCCGCTGGGTGCCAGTCCCAAAGCCTTGGCGGCGATCCGCGAAGAGCTGGCCGAGCTGACTCGTTATCCCGATGGCAACGGCTTCGCGCTGAAGTCCTTGCTGGCCGAGCAGTGCCGCGTCGAGCTGAACCAGGTCACCCTGGGCAACGGCTCCAACGACATTCTTGAGCTGGTGGCGCGCGCCTATCTGGCGCCGGGCCTCAACGCTGTGTTCAGCGAACATGCGTTCGCGGTGTATCCGATCGCGACTCAAGCGGTCGGCGCTCAGGCCAAAGTAGTGCCAGCCAAGGATTGGGGGCACGACCTGCCTGCAATGCTGGCGGCCATCGATGCCAACACCCGCGTAGTGTTCATCGCCAACCCGAACAACCCGACCGGCACCTGGTTCGGCGCTGAAGCGCTGGACGAGTTTCTGCAGGACGTTCCGGAGCATGTGCTGGTGGTCTTGGATGAGGCCTACATCGAGTACGCCGAAGGCAGCGACTTGCCGGATGGTCTGGACTTCTTGGCGGCGTATCCGAACCTGCTGGTTTCGCGCACCTTCTCCAAGGCCTATGGCCTAGCGGCATTGCGCGTCGGCTACGGTCTGTCGACTCCGGTAGTGGCGGACGTGCTGAACCGTGTTCGACAGCCATTCAACGTCAACAGCCTGGCCCTTGCGGCTGCCTGTGCGGCGTTGAAAGACGAGGAGTACCTGGCGCAAAGCCGTCAGCTCAATGGGTCCGGCATGCATCAGTTGCAAGCGGGTTTCCGTGAGCTGGGTCTGGGCTGGATCGAGTCCAAAGGCAACTTTATTTGCGTCGATCTCGCTCAGGTGGCGGCTCCGGTGTTCCAGGGTTTGCTGGCCGAAGGTGTGATCGTGCGTCCGGTGGCCAATTACGGCATGCCGAATCACCTGCGGGTCACCATTGGTCTGTCGGCCGAAAACAGCCGTTTCCTTGAAGCGCTGCGCAAGGTTCTGGCTCGTGGGTGATGTCACTGCGCTGCAATATGCTGCACCTATGATCGGTCGCCTTGTGGTGGTTGGTCTGGGGTTGATCGGTGGTTCGTTTGCCAAGGGTTTGCGCGAAAGCGGTGTTTGCCGCGAAGTGGTTGGGGTCGATCTCGATCCGCAATCGCGCAAGCTGGCGGTCGAGTTGGGTGTAGTGGATCGCTGTGAAGAGGATCTGACGGCTGCGTGTCAGGGCGCTGATGTGATTCAGTTGGCGGTGCCGATTCTGGCCATGGAAAAAGTCCTCGCGCGTTTGGCGAGCATGGACCTGGGGCAGGCGATTCTGACTGATGTCGGCAGCGCCAAAGGCAATGTGGTGCGCGCAGCGACCGAGGCGTTTGGCGGCATGCCTGCGCGGTTCGTGCCGGGCCATCCGATTGCCGGCTCCGAGCAGAGTGGGGTGGAAGCCTCCAATGCCGAACTGTTCCGTCGTCATAAAGTGATCCTGACGCCGCTTGAGCAAACCGATCCGGCTGCGCTGGCGATCGTTGATCGGTTGTGGCGCGAATTGGGGGCTGACGTCGAGCACATGCAGGTCGAGCGTCACGATGAAGTGTTGGCCGCAACCAGTCATTTGCCGCACCTGCTGGCTTTTGGTCTGGTTGACTCGTTGGCCAAGCGCAATGAAAACCTTGAGATCTTCCGTTACGCTGCCGGTGGCTTCCGCGATTTCACAAGAATCGCCGGAAGCGACCCGGTGATGTGGCACGACATCTTCCTCGCCAACCGCGAGGCTGTTCTGCGCACACTCGATACATTTCGCAGCGACCTCGACGCCTTGCGCGACGCGGTCGATGCAGGGGATGGGCACCAATTGTTGGGCGTTTTCACTCGCGCCCGGGTTGCCCGTGAGCATTTCAGTAAAATCCTGGCCCGCAGGGCCTATGTGGACGCTATGAATTCCAACGATCTGATCTTCCTGGCTCAACCTGGTGGCCGCCTGTCCGGTCGGATTCGCGTACCGGGCGATAAATCCATTTCCCACCGCTCGATCATGCTCGGTTCGCTGGCCGAAGGCGTCACCGAAGTCGAAGGTTTCCTTGAGGGCGAAGACGCTCTGGCAACCTTGCAGGCGTTCCGCGACATGGGCGTCGTCATCGAAGGCCCGCATCATGGTCGCGTGACCATTCACGGTGTCGGCCTGCATGGCCTGAAGCCTGCGCCGGGCCCGATCTATCTGGGCAACTCCGGTACATCGATGCGTCTGCTGTCCGGCCTGTTGGCGGCGCAGAATTTCGACAGTACCCTGACGGGCGATGCTTCGCTGTCCAAGCGTCCGATGAATCGCGTGGCCAATCCGCTGCGTGAAATGGGCGCCGTGATCGAAACCGCCGCCGAAGGTCGTCCACCGATGACTATTCGTGGCGGTCACAAGCTCAAAGGCCTGACCTACACCATGCCGATGGCCAGTGCGCAGGTGAAATCCTGCCTGCTGCTGGCGGGTCTGTACGCTGAAGGCAAGACCACTGTCACCGAGCCTGCGCCAACCCGCGACCACACCGAGCGCATGCTGCGTGGCTTCGGGTACCCGGTGAGCGTTGACGGCGCGACGGCTTCGGTCGAGTCCGGCGGCAAGTTGACCGCAACTCATATCGAAGTGCCGGGCGACATCTCATCGTCAGCGTTTTTCCTGGTGGCGGCTTCGATCGCCGAAGGTTCCGAGCTGGTGCTTGAGCACGTTGGCATCAATCCGACCCGTACCGGTGTCATCGACATCCTGCGCCTGATGGGTGCGGACATCACGCTGGAAAACCAGCGTGAAGTCGGCGGCGAGCCAGTGGCTGACTTGCGCGTGCGAGCAGCCAAGCTCAAAGGTATCGAGATTCCGGAGGAGCTGGTTCCGCTGGCCATCGACGAGTTCCCGGTGCTCTTCGTGGCCGCCGCCTGTGCCGAAGGGCGCACAGTGCTGACCGGCGCCGAAGAGCTGCGGGTCAAGGAATCGGATCGTATCCAGGTCATGGCGGACGGTTTGCTGGCGCTGGGCGTCAAGTGCGAACCGACCCCGGACGGCATCATCATCGACGGCGGCCAGATCGGTGGCGGCGAAGTGCATGGTCACGGCGATCACCGCATTGCCATGGCTTTCAGTGTTGCGTCATTGCGCGCTACCGCACCGATTCGCATCCATGATTGCGCCAACGTCGCGACATCGTTCCCGAACTTCCTCGCGCTGTGCGCTCAGGTCGGCATTCGTGTGGCACAAGAGGCTCAGTCGTGAAAAACATTGCACCGGTCATCACCATTGATGGGCCAAGCGGCTCGGGCAAAGGCACGGTCGCCGGGATTCTGGCCAAGCGTCTAGGCTGGAATCTGCTGGATTCCGGTGCGCTTTACCGCTTGCTGGCGTTTGCTGCGCACAACCATGGTGTCGACCTGACCAATGAGGAGTTGCTGAAGAAACTTGCCGCTCATCTGGATGTGCAGTTCATTGCGGCGACCGACGGTCAGCTGCAACGCATCATTCTGGAAGGTGACGAAGTCAGCGATGTCATTCGCACTGAAAGCGTCGGTTCCGGCGCTTCGCAAGTGGCTGCGTTGCCGGCTGTACGCGAGGCGCTGCTGCAGCGTCAACGCGCGTTCCAGGAGGCGCCGGGTCTGGTGGCCGATGGTCGCGACATGGGTACGGTGGTTTTTCCGACCGCACCGCTGAAGATTTTCCTGACCGCCAGTGCCGAGGAGAGGGCGCGCCGTCGATATTTGCAGTTGAAGGGCAAAGTCGAGGGTGTTAGTCTGTCGAGTCTGCTAGATGAGATCCGTGCACGCGATGAGCGTGATACCCAGCGCGCAGTAGCCCCGCTCAAGCCGGCGGCTGATGCCATACAGCTGGATTCCACGGAGTTGTCCATCGATCAGGTGCTTGAACGCATCATGAGCGAGATCGCCATTCGCGATATCGCCGGGTGACCAAGAAGGTCGCAGGGGACCAGTCATAGTCCTGCGGCGCTTCTTCTATATGAAACTAACCCACACCGTCTGGGGTGTGGAGATGGGCGTATCCTTCGCCCTCATTTACAGGAATTAAAATGAGCGAAAGCTTTGCGGAACTCTTTGAAGAAAGCCTAAAAACCCTGAACCTTCAGGCAGGCTCCATCATCACCGGTGTTATCGTTGATATCGATTACCAGGCTCGCTGGGTAACCGTTCACGCTGGCCTGAAGTCTGAAGCACTCATCCCGCTTGAGCAGTTCTACAACGACGCTGGCGATCTGACTATCAATGTCGGTGACGAAGTTCACGTTGCTCTGGACTCGGTTGAAGACGGTTTTGGTGAAACCAAGCTGTCCCGTGAAAAAGCCAAGCGCGCTGAATGCTGGATCGTTCTGGAAGCTGCCTTCGCAGCCGAGGAAGTGGTCAAGGGCGTTATCAACGGTAAGGTTAAAGGCGGCTTCACTGTCGACGTTAACGGCATCCGTGCGTTCCTGCCAGGTTCCCTGGTTGACGTCCGTCCAGTGCGCGACACCACGCACCTGGAAGGCAAAGAGCTGGAATTCAAGGTCATCAAGCTGGACCAGAAGCGCAACAACGTTGTCGTTTCCCGTCGCAGCGTCCTGGAAGCCGAGAACTCCGCCGAGCGTGAAGCTCTGCTGGAATCCCTGCAGGAAGGCCAGCAAGTCAAAGGTATCGTCAAAAACCTCACCGATTACGGCGCATTCGTCGATCTGGGTGGCGTGGACGGCCTGCTGCACATCACCGACATGGCCTGGAAGCGCATCAAGCATCCTTCCGAGATCGTCAACGTTGGTGACGAAATCGACGTTAAGGTTCTGAAGTACGATCGCGAACGCAATCGTGTTTCCCTGGGCCTGAAGCAGCTGGGCGAAGATCCATGGGTTGCTATCAAAGCCCGTTACCCAGAAAGCACTCGCGTTACCGCTCGTGTCACCAACCTGACCGACTACGGCTGCTTCGCTGAGCTGGAAGAAGGCGTTGAAGGTCTGGTACACGTTTCCGAAATGGACTGGACCAACAAAAACATCCACCCTTCGAAAGTCGTACAAGTCGGCGACGAAGTGGAAGTTATGGTTCTGGACATCGACGAAGAGCGTCGTCGTATCTCCCTGGGCATCAAGCAGTGCAAATCTAACCCATGGGAAGATTTCTCTGGCCAGTTCAACAAGGGCGATAAAATTTCCGGCACCATCAAGTCGATCACCGATTTCGGTATCTTCATTGGTCTGGACGGCGGCATCGACGGCCTGGTTCACCTGTCCGACATCTCCTGGAACGAAGTTGGCGAAGAAGCTGTTCGTCGTTTCAAGAAGGGCGACGAGCTGGACACCGTTATCCTGTCGGTTGACCCAGAGCGCGAGCGTATCTCCCTGGGTATCAAGCAGCTGGAAAGCGATCCGTTCTCCGAGTACGTTCAAGAGAACGACAAAGGCGCCATCGTTAAGGGCACTGTGAAAGAAGTTGACGCCAAAGGCGCCATCATCGTTCTGGCCGACGATATCGAAGCGACTCTGAAAGCCTCCGAAATCAGCCGTGACCGCGTTGAAGACGCGCGCAACGTTCTGAAAGAAGGCCAGGAAGTAGAAGCCAAGATCATCAGCGTTGACCGCAAGAGCCGCGTAATCCAGCTCTCCATCAAGTCGAAAGATGATGCTGAAGAGAAAGAAGCTATCCAGAGCCTGAAGGCTGAAGAAGCTCCTACCGGCGACACCACCATGGCGGCACTGCTGCGCCAGGCAATGGCCAAACAGAACTAAGTTCTGCTTGATCATTAAAAAGGGCGACTTCGGTCGCCCTTTTTTGTGCCTGCGATTTAGTGCGTCACTTCAGCGCGTGAAACCAATTCCTTTGCTCGTAGGTCTGTTTCTTTAATCGGATCAATCGCCTATTCACGTCTAAGCTTGGTCTTAAGCGTTTAGTCGTCGGGCAGTTGCCTGGCATAAGGAAGTGGATGAACAAGTTTATTTTCGTTGCAGCAGTGCTGGCGCTAGCGCTGGCAGGGTGCACTACAAGTGCGAAGACCCATGCTGTGCGCGGCGTCAGTGGTATCGAGGTCGACTGCTCCGGGCTGGGCTCTGGCTGGGAGAAGTGCCAAAAGCGTGCGGCGAAGGAGTGCAAGGGGGCAGGTTACAAAGTGATTACGCGATCTGACGATGCCATGGATGAGGATGATTACCCGTTCGGCTTCAATCCTGCCGGGCTCGTGACTCGGACCATGTTGGTGATTTGTCGCTAATCTCGCATGATCCGGTCAGGTGTGATGCCCTGAAAACGGGCACATCGACGCGTAGAAAGATATGTCAATCCCTGGGCTGTTCAAATTCTTCCGGGCGTGCTAAAACCTTTCAAGCGCTGATCTAGCTGCTTGAAAAAGAAGGGAAAAATATGACGAAGTCGGAGTTGATCGAACGAATTGTCACCCATCAAGGGCTGCTCTCATCCAAGGATGTGGAGCTGGCTATCAAGACCATGCTTGAACAAATGTCCCAATGCCTAGCCACCGGTGATCGCATCGAGATTCGTGGGTTCGGCAGCTTCTCTCTGCATTATCGCGCGCCGCGCGTTGGTCGCAATCCGAAAACCGGCCAGTCCGTCAGTCTGGATGGCAAGTTCGTTCCGCACTTCAAGCCAGGTAAGGAATTGCGCGATCGGGTGAACGAAGAAGAGGAAGAGGGGGTTTGACCGTGGTTATTTTTCAGGGGGCTGGTCATGCGTAACTTGAAGCGCATACTTCTCGGCGTATTTATTCTTATGCTGGTGTTGGTGATTTTGGCGTTTGTGCTTGAAAATCAGCAATCAGTGTCTTTGTTGTTTCTTGGTTTGTCCGGGCCGCGGATTCCGGTTTCGCTGGTGGTGGTTTTAGCGTTGCTGGCAGGCATGTTGATTGGTCCGGTACTGAGCTGGTTTCTGGGGCGATCGTCCAGAGCGGCACGCAAACGTCTTGTCTGAAAACGTCATAAGCAGAGCGTCTGTCGAAATTGCGCTTCAACCTGTTTATATCCATTAGTAAAACGTTCATTAAGCTGTAAAATGCTCCCCTTGTTCGATATTGGCACATTCCACATCGATTCAGACTGACTCTGACAAAAGCCGCTTGGATGAGGGTTTTTGCATTCATGGATTAGACCGCGCACGTTGGTGGCGCCGTCCGCAGCTCAAGGGTATGTTTTCGCGTGAAAATTTTAGTAACCGGCGGCGCCGGGTTTATCGGCTCGGCAGTCATCCGTCACATCATTTCCAACACTACCGACGCAGTAGTTAACGTCGATAAGCTGACTTATGCCGGTAACCTCGAGTCCTTGGCTGATGTCAGCCAGAATTCGCGTTATGCATTTGAGCGCGTTGATATCTGTGATCGTGATCAAATCGACCGCGTCCTTCGTGACCATCAGCCGGATGCGATCATGCACCTGGCTGCGGAATCCCACGTTGATCGCTCGATTACTGGTCCGTCCGAGTTCATCCAGACCAACATCATCGGCACCTACACGTTGCTTGAGGCTGCGCGCCACTATTGGGCTGCGCTGGATGATGCGCGGAAGGCGAACTTCCGTTTTCACCATATTTCGACTGATGAAGTTTATGGTGATCTCGAAGGTCCGGAGGATCTCTTCACCGAAACCACTCCGTATCAGCCAAGCTCGCCTTACTCGGCCAGCAAGGCCAGTTCCGACCATCTGGTTCGCGCCTGGGCTCGTACTTATGGCCTGCCGACCTTGGTCACCAATTGCTCGAACAACTATGGCCCGTGCCATTTCCCCGAGAAGCTGATCCCGCTGATCATTCTTAACGCGCTGGAAGGCAAGCCGCTGCCTGTGTATGGCAAAGGCAATCAGGTGCGTGATTGGCTTTATGTCGAGGATCATGCTCGAGCGCTGTACAAAGTCGTCACCGAAGGTGTCATCGGTGAGACTTACAACATCGGTGGGCATAACGAAAAGCAGAATATCGAAGTCGTGAATACCCTTTGCGCACTTCTCGACGAGCTTCGTCCTGACTCTGCGCATCGCCCACACGCAAACCTGATCACTTATGTTCAGGATCGTCCTGGCCATGACCAGCGTTATGCCATTGATGCGAGCAAAATTCAGCGCGAGCTGGGCTGGACTCCGGAAGAAACCTTTGAATCCGGTATCCGCAAGACTGTTGAATGGTATCTGAACAATTCTGAGTGGGTCGAACACGTCAAGAGTGGCGCCTATCAGCAATGGATTGATCAGAACTACGCGGATCGTGCTAACAAGGCATGAAAATCCTGCTGCTGGGTAAGAACGGGCAGGTGGGTTGGGAGCTTCAGCGCTCCCTTGCTCCGCTTGGCGAGTTGATTGCGTTAGATCGGCAGACGGTTGACGGCTTATGCGGCGACTTGGCTGATCTGTCGGCTTTGCGTGACACGATTGCCCGGCTCAAGCCGGACGTTATTGTCAACGCAGCCGCCTATAACGCTGTGGACAAAGCCGAGTCGGAACCCGAGCTCGCCATGCAGGTCAATGCACTGGCGGTAAAGATGATGGCCGAGCAGGCGTTGCAAATGGACGCCTGGCTAATTCATTACTCGACTGATTACGTTTTTGACGGTCAAGGCAATATGCCTTGGCGGGAAACCGACATCGCCGCGCCGTTGAATCACTATGGCGAAAGCAAACTGGCGGGAGAGCAGGCTATCCAGGCGTCAGGTTGCAAGCATCTGATCTTTCGCACTAGTTGGGTGTTCGCGGAGCGTGGGCAAAATTTCGCCAAGACCATGTTGCGTCTGGCCAAGGACCGTGAGGAACTGAGCGTCATTGCGGATCAGATTGGGGCGCCCACAGGGGCTGACCTTATCGCGGATATCACTGCGCTCGCGTTGCAGAAGTCTTTGACTCGACCTGAGTTGGCTGGCTTGTATCACTTGGCCGCCAGTGGCGAGGTATCTTGGCACGGTTATGCCTGCCATGTGCTCGGTTTCGCAAAGGCCAATGGCGAAGAGCTTGCCGTGCAGACTATCAGTCCGATCAACGCGGTTGCTTACCCGTCACCCGCTCGTCGCCCGCTTAATTCGCGATTGAATACTCAGAAGCTGCGCGACAATTTTTCTCTACACTTGCCGGATTGGCAAAGTGGTGTAACTCGAATGCTTAGGGAAGTTCTTAACAAATGACCACCATAAATCGTAAAGGCATCATCCTCGCCGGCGGCTCGGGCACTCGTCTGCATCCGCTTACCCTCGGTGTGTCCAAGCAGATGCTGCCGATTTACGACAAGCCGATGATCTTTTATCCGCTGTCGGTACTGATGCTCGCCGGGATGCGCGAAATCCTGATCATCTCTACACCGGAAGATCTGCCATGCTTCAAAAAGTTGTTGGGTGATGGCAGTGTTTATGGCATCAAGCTGACTTATGCTGAACAACCTAGCCCGGACGGTCTTGCTCAAGCCTTCATCATCGGTGAAGAATTCATCGGTAAAGACCCTTGCTGCCTCATCCTGGGTGACAACATTTTCTACGGTCAGCACTTCTCGGATAACCTGCGCTCCGCCAGTTCGCAGCAGCATGGTGCCACTGTGTTTGGCTATCACGTCTCCGATCCCGAGCGTTTCGGAGTGGTCGAGTTCGACGCTACCGGCCGTGCCTTGAGCATCGAAGAAAAACCGCTGAAGCCAAAATCCAACTATGCGGTAACCGGTCTGTACTTCTACGACAACAATGTTGTGGAAATTGCCAAGAACATCAAGCCGTCCGAGCGGGGTGAGCTTGAAATTACCGATGTGAACAGCGCCTACCTTGATCAGAAGTCTCTCAGTGTCGAGATGCTCGGTCGAGGCTTTGCTTGGCTGGACACCGGCACGCACGACTCGCTATTGGAAGCTAGTCATTTTGTGCACACAATTGAGCAGCGTCAGGGCTTGAAGGTCGCGTGCCTCGAAGAAATTGCCTATAACAATGGCTGGATCACTACCGAGCAACTCGCGTCTCAGGCGCAAGCCTTGAAGAAAACCGGTTACGGTCAGTATCTGCAAAAGTTGCTGGACACGCCTTCTCGCTGATTCGAAAGTACAGCGTCCCAATCGGTGCGTTCAACCGCTGTTAGCAGGAATGGCATGCCAGTAAAACATCCCAAGATTGCAGTTTTGCTGGCTGCCTATAACGGCATGCAGTGGATCGAAGAGCAAGTAGCTTCGATCCTTGGACAGCAAGCCGTCGATGTCACTATTCATATCAGCGTTGACTTGTCTGACGACGGTACTGAGGCGTGGTGCGAGGAGCTTGCCGCCGCCAATGGTCGCGTGATTCTCTTGGCACGCGCAGGTCGTTTTGGCGGTGCGGCTCGCAATTTTTTCCGGTTGATTCGAGACGTTGATCTGCATGGCTATGATGCTGTGGCGTTTGCAGATCAGGATGATATCTGGCATTGCGATAAATTGGCGCGCGCTATGGATGTGATCGCCGCGCGCGGTGTTGATGCCTATTCGAGTAATGTCACAGCGTTTTGGCCCGACGGTAGAACCATTCTGCTCGACAAGAGTCAAGCACAAGTCGACTGGGACTTCCTGTTCGAAGCGGCGGGCCCAGGTTGCACTTATGTGTTGAGTGCTGTGCTTGCCAAATCGCTGCGCCAGGAAGTTATCCGGGTTTGGGAGCAGTTACAGCAAGTCACTTTGCATGACTGGTATTGCTATGCGTTTGCCCGCTCCCATGGGTTCAAGTGGTTCATTGATTCACGGTCCAGCATGCTTTATCGGCAGCATGAGAATAATCAGGTGGGAGCCAATATCGGGCTCTCATCGTTGTTGCAGCGTTACGCGTCCATCCGGGAGGGCTGGTGGTTCAGGCAGGTAAGGATCATTGCATTGCTTGTTGGTGTGGATAACCTGCCCTTTGTCAGAAGCTGGCTGATGTTGAGGCGGCGGGATTTTCTGTTGCTTTCCCTGCGATGCTCACAGTGCCGCCGTCGATTACGAGACAAATTTTTATTTTTCTTCGTTTGTTGTATGACGGCTATTGTTGGAACGAAAACCTGATCGGGCGTTGAAATGAGTTGTGTTTTTTATGGCCGCTCGAAGCCTAACTATCGGCAATAAAATTTCTCTATAATCGCTCGCTTCGTAAAGGAAGCGAAAGGGGCTCGAGTAGCGCGAGTGCTGGAGACTATTCTTTAGGCTCGCCGACCGGCGTTTAATTGCAGTGGAGCATACAGTGGCAAGCCCCCAGTCCGCGGATTCCTCCAGCGCTAACCTGGATTTCGAAGCTGTCGAAGTGCCAGAAGTGGGTGAGTCCGTCGCGATATTGATGTGCTCCTACAACGGCGAACGGTTTCTTTCCGAGCAGTTGGCGTCAATTGAGCGTCAGGACCATACAAATTGGCGCCTGTTCGTTTCCGATGATGGGTCGACCGACTCGACGCTGAGTCTTTTGAAGGATTTCCAGGCGCGTATGGGGGGCGAGAAGGTAACATTGCTTTCTGGCCCCCAAACCGGTTTCGCCAGTAACTTCATGTCACTCACCTGCCGCGACGATATCAGTGCTGATTTCTTTGCCTGGTCGGATCAGGATGATATCTGGGGTACCGATAAACTGAGCGCCGCATTGACGTGGCTGCATGAAGTGCCGGCGGACGTTCCTGCACTGTATGCCTCTCGTACTACCCTCGTGAACGAGGAGGGCGTGATGGTAGGGATCACGCCTCTTTATTCTCGCGCATTTGGATTTCCCAACGCCTTGGTTCAGAACATTGCCGCCGGCAATACGATGGTATTCAATCGTGCTGCGCGTGAACTGTTGAGATCTAATGCGCGTCTGAGCATCGTCGCTCACGACTGGTGGGCCTACCTGCTGGTGACTGCAGCCGGTGGAACATTCTATTTCGACGAGTTTCCCCATCTTTTTTATCGCCAGCATGAGGCGAATTCGATCGGTGCCAATACCGGGCTCAAGTCGACTATCGTACGAATTCAGAAGCTGTTTCAAGGTCGGCTGGGTCGCTGGATTGATCAAAACATCAGTAATCTGGAGGCGGTAGAATTTCTCCTTACAGAGCAAAATCGTGAAGTGTTGCAGCGATTCAAAATCGCCCGCACCCGAAAACTCCCCGGCCGACTATTCGGTATTTGGCGCTCAGGTGTCTACCGTCAGACTCTAATGGGAAATGTGGGTTTGCTGGTCGCTGTAATTTTTAAAGGGGTTTGATCAATTATGTATCAATGGAGTTTATTTATGAGTGTCATTGAGGTTGCTGGCTGATGCAGATATTTTCAGCTTCGCCCGGTGTTATGTTTACCAGCGTTTGGCGCAACCGTGCGCTAATTGCCGCGTTGATCAAACGAGAGGTTATTGGCCGTTATCGCGGCTCTTTCATGGGAATCCTCTGGTCTTTCTTCAACCCTATCGTGATGCTCTCGATCTACACATTTGTATTCAGTTTTATTTTCAAATCTCGTTGGGTAGGCGCCGGTGATTCCAAATCGGAATTCGCGTTGATACTCTTCGCGGGATTGATGGTCTTCAACCTGTTTTCCGAGTGCGTCACTCGCGCGCCGAACTTGATAATTTCAAATGCCAATTACGTTAAAAAGGTCGTGTTTCCTCTGGAGATATTGCCGTGCGTGATAGCTGGCGCGTCGTTGTTTCATGCGCTGGTGAGCTTGATTGTCTGGACAGTGGCCTACTGGATTGTATTTGGAATGCCACCGGTCACAATGTTCTATCTCCCTGTGGTTATTGCCCCGTTGTTGTTGATCATTCTAGGGCTTTCCTGGGGGTTGGCTGCCCTTGGTGTGTACATGCGAGACGTCGCCCACTTCATTGGCTTAGTCACAAGCGGCCTGATGTTCCTGGCGCCTATTTTCTATCCTGCCACCGCAGTGGCGGAGGAATACCGCTGGATGCTGCAACTTAACCCGCTGACCGCTGCGGTCGAAAACGTCAGAAGCGTTCTGTTTTTCGGGCAGCAACCAGATTGGCAAGTGCTTGGAATTTATTCATGCGTCGGAGTACTGGTCGCTTGCCTTGGCTTTGCCTTTTTCCAGAAAACCAGAAAGGGGTTTGCCGATGTCCTCTGAAATTGCAATCACGCTGCAGGATGTCAGTAAGTGTTACCACATCTATGACAAACCGCGGGATCGACTGGCGCAAATGCTTGCCGGTCAACGCAAGCAGTACTTCCACGAGTTCTGGGCGCTACGGAACGTTTCGTTCGACATCAAGCGAGGCGAGACTGTCGGTATTGTCGGCCGCAACGGCAGTGGCAAGTCCACGTTGCTTCAGGTCATCTGCGGCACATTGAACCAGAGTTCCGGCCAAGTGCAGACTGTGGGCCGTATAGGCGCTCTGCTTGAGTTGGGATCTGGTTTCAACCCAGAGTTCACCGGGCACGAAAACGTTTACATGAATGCCGCAATCCTGGGCCTGAGTCGTTCGGAAGTCGATGAGCGTTACGACGACATCACAGCTTTTGCCGACATTGGCGAATTCATTCATCAGCCGGTCAAGACTTATTCGAGTGGCATGATCGTTCGTCTGGCCTTTGCGGTTCAGGCGATGGTGGATCCCGATATTCTGATCGTCGACGAAGCCTTGGCGGTCGGGGATGAGCGTTTTCAACGAAAGTGTTTCGCTCGCCTTGATGAGTTGAAAGCCAAAGGCACTTCCATCCTGTTCGTATCCCATTCAGGGCCGCAGGTCGTTGAACTCTGTGATAGAGCGATCCTGATGGAGCGCGGCGAACTGATCTGTACTGGTTCGCCAATGAGCGTCGTGCGGGCGTATCAAAAATTGATCTATGCCCCTGTAGATGAGCAGCCGAGATTGATTGAAGAGTTTCGGCAGATCGGAAGCGAGAGGGTTGCGATCGAAGCTGACGAAATCAAATCCTTGGATGCTGAGGAAAAGGCCTCGGACGATTTGTATTTCGATCCGGGAATGGTTCCCGAGTCCACGACAATCTACCCGGAGCAGGGTGCGCGTATCGACTCCTTCGAGATCTTCGACAAGCTAGGACGGCGCTGCAATGTCCTGCAGGCTGGTGGTGACTACGACATCGTTATGACTGGCGAGTTGACGGCCTCCGTCTCTCGAGTTTTTTTTGCAACGCATGTGCGGACGGTGTCAGGCGTTGTGATTACCGGGCAGCGCTTTCCTGACGAAGGCCATTACTTCGAATGCGATGGAACAGACCGGGCATTCAAAGTCACCTTCAGCTTCAAAATGGTCATGATGCCAGGCGTATACTTTGTCGGGGGAGGCGTATGGTCGGAAAGCGAGCCGACCTTGTGTCACCGCATTCTGGATGCACTCATGTTCCGTCTTGTGTCGGATCAGGGTACAAGATCTTTTGGTTATATGGACGTCTCTAATAATGAGCCAGCAATTGAACTACTCTGACATCATTCCCGCGGAACCACATAAACCCTTTGGCGGTGTGCTCGGCGGCGTCTTTGGCTCCAAGGATCGTACCGAATTTTACAAAACCATGTTGATCACAGAATGCAGCGAGATTGTTTCGTTGATCAATATGAGCAGTGAAATGATTGTGCCTAAGTGGAACGAGCCGGTCGGTCTGTTGTGGATCGATGGCGACCACAGTTATGAAGGTGTAAAGCGTGATTTCGAATGCTGGTTGCCACACGTAGCTGAGGGTGCCTGTATTGCTTTTGATGATGCCTCTGACCCTGTGCTGGGGCCGCGTCTTCTGATCAATGAGCTACTCACGACGCAGGCGTACGAAGAGTGCATCAGCGTTGGCAAGGTATCCGTTCTTAAGAAAAAACAATAAGCCAGAGAGGACGGTAATGACGAGCACTGACGACCAGCTTTTGCTGGATTTTCTGACATGGAACAGCTGTGTTTCACAGGAGCGAAAATTATTCTACGTAGCGACCCCGAAAGTGGCTTGTACATCACTGAAATGGTGGTTCGCTGAGTTAGAAGGCGTTGCCGAAGCAGTTCGACAACTCAAAACCAGCTCCGAGACTGATCCTGAGCTTGTCATTCATGACTCGTTGAACATTGTTGCGCCGCAACTGAGCCTTCGTTCGCAGGAGCAATTGCAGGAAATCAAGACAGGCGGTTTTTTCAGCTTCGCTCTGGTGAGAAATCCATACAAGAGACTTTTTTCCGCTTGGCAGTCAAAAATATTGCTGCGCGAACCGTTACAGATTGAGGCCTATCTCGATCAGGCATTTGTTGCATGCCCGGTTGAAACCATGCTCGATGTTGCTGCAGCGTTCGAATGCTTTCTGGAGTATTTGAATACCTATGAGGCCGGTGACTTCCAGGACTGGCATTGGGCGCCGCAATACGAATTGCTCAAACCTCAACTATTTCCATATAGCGCTGTGTCGAAGATTGAGGATACTGGTGGGTTGAATGAGGCCTTACGTGCTCATTTAGGCGACGCTTACGTTAATCCTTTCACTTCTTCAAAGGCCAATGAGAGCCTGATTCCTTATCTACCGGAATTTATCAGCCCACGATCGAAAGCGCTGATTGAGCTGCTGTATGCAGATGACTTTGAATTCTTTGACTACTCAACCGAGCTGCCGCCGGCCAAAGAACAGTTTTCGCAAGAGAACTTGACGTTGGCGCTGAAGGGGATCGAGCTTTTGCGCGGCCGGCATTTGCGGATTGCCGAAATGCGGCAACATTGCAGTGCCGAGTTTTCTGCACTGTTGAAAGACAAGGAATGGCTGGTGGGGCAGCGCGATACCTGGATGGCTGTTTGCAAAGAAAAGGAAACTGAGCTAGTTGAGCTGCAAGGTTACTGTGCTGGAGAGGCCCAGAGGCTGGAAATGGCGCATGCGGAGCTGGAGCGGTTGAAAGTCGAGATTGCGCAAACCAATGTTGCACTCGCGCATTCGAATAACGAACTCCAACACGCGAACCAGGAACTGGCCAAGAGCGTCGTCGAAAGTAAACAGATTGAAGCGGAGCTGGCAAAGAGCGTCGTCGAAAATAGACAGATTGAAGCGGAGCTGGCAAAGAGCGTCGTCGAAAATAGACAGATTGAAGCGGAGCTGGCAAAGAGCGTCGTCGAAACTAGACAGATTGAAGCAGAGCTGGCCGAGAGCGCCGTTGAAAGCAGGCAGCTGGCAGCAGAGCTGGCCAAACGAAATGCCGAAGCAGCCAGTCTGCAGACGGAATTAGCCGAGATAAAATCAGACGTGTCTCGCTTAATGTTCGAGCTGGAGCAAGCGAATGCCGATTGCGTTCAATCGAAATATGAGTTGGCGCAGACAAACTCGATGTTGGCACAATCGAATTCCGATTTGGCACAATCAAATTCCGAGTTGGCACGATTGAAGTCAGACTTGGCTCGATCCACCATCGAGCTGGCTCAATCCGGCAGTGAACTGGCACAGTCCAATTCTGAACTGGTTAATTCGAATTCAGAGCTTGCACGTTCTAACTCAGAACTGGCGCAATCCAATGCTCAACTCGACTGGTCAAAAAACGAGCTCATAAGGTTGCAGCAAACGATCTCATCGATGATATTTGAGCAAGAGGCATTTGCACTTAGGCATAAGCGATACCTGTCGTTTCACCGTTTCGTAGAGTCTGGTTTGGTTAATCGGTTGCGCAAGGCAGGGCGGCTCTTGAAAGGGCGCAAAGGAGAATAAAGAGTGGCAAAGGTTTCTGTTGTACTTACTTCTTATAATCATGAGAAGTTTATCGGGCAGGCGATCGATTCTGTTCTTCGTCAGACGTTTACTGATTGGGAGCTTATTATCGTCGATGACGTTTCACCCGATGGTTCCTGGGCCGTTATCGAAAGTTACAATGATCCCAGAATCAAAAAGATTCAGAATGACAGAACGCGACGTTATATCTACAACATTAACCGTGCCGTCGAATCACAAAGTACTGGTGAATACATTGCGATTCATCACTCGGACGACGCCTGGGAATCGGACAAGCTGGAAAAGCAAGTGGCCGTGCTGGAGGCAAATCCCGGCGTAGGCGCAGTGTTTTCGCACGTTCAATGCATTGACGAGAACAACCGTCCTCTTGTTGTCGAATGGTTCAATCAGCCGAACAAGCCGCGCACAGCGTGGTTGCGTTCCCTGTTCTTTAACGAGAACCAGTTGTGCCACCCAAGTGCGCTGGTCAGACGAAGTGCTTATGAACAGGCCGGTCTGTACAGAAGCGCTAACGCGCAGACAGACGATGCTGAAATGTGGACACGGTTGTTGATGATAGCCGACATCCATGTGGTTCAGGAAAAGCTGACTTTGCACCGGATTTTCTCGGATCAGTCCAATGAAAGCGGTGAGCGGCCGGATAGGCGCGCTCGGATGTGGCTGGAATGGTACTTGCAAAAGAAGCACTACATTGGCATGTCCCTGGCTGACGTTCTTGCGGCGTTTCCTGAGAGTGAAAGGTGGGTGACACCGAAGGGCGCCAATAGTGGATACCTGCTGGCCATGTTCGCAATCCAGATTGGTGGTTGCCCAGGTACCCGGCTTTTCGGTGTCGAGCTTCTTTATCAATTGATGAATAATTCTGAAGAACGAGCAGACATCGAAGCGCTGCATGGCTTTACTTATCTCGATTTCATCGCGCTCACTGGCCAAGAAGATTTTTTCAACCCGGCTGCCATAGCGCCGGTGGCACCAAGGCAAATCCCCAGCAATCCGTTGCGGCGTTTTGCCGGTAAGGTCCTGCGTAAACTCCACGTATTGTAAACACACGGGTCGCTGAATAACCGATCAAGCCTGCACTTCGGTCGGGGAGGGAGGGGGGCAGAGTTTCGCTTTCAGAGATTTGAAAGCGGCGCTGGCGCTTATCGCATAAAGGCATCTGTGATGATAGGGCAGTAAATGAAGGTAGATCTAAAAATCGTGACTGCTGCCCTCTTTTTCGCCCTGATTGCGGTAGGCGTGTTGGCTTTCGTGCGCTGGACAGGCGTTGGCAAGGTGATGGAGTCGCCAGTGCTGGCGCAAGCCGAGCCTGTGCTTCCGCGTGGGTTGGACGTGAAATTGACGACTGGCGAAGTCACGCTTGAAGTACAAGCATGTGATATCAGCGCTTTGCACGAGGAGTTTTTCCTGCACCTTTATCCTGCCGATCCTTCGCTCGCGGAGCCTGAAGGGTTCATAAGTCAGCAATTCAATCTCAAGAAGCTGAAACCAGTTGTGAACCAGAATCGGGCTGGCGTTGCTTCCTGCCATTACCGTGTGGAGTTTTCGCCGACTGTACTCACACGTGTTTCACTGGGTCAGTTCAGGATGCCGAATGGGCGTTGCTGCGAAGTGCTTTGGATTAAAGACGTGAAATTCGATGAATAATCTTCAAGCAATAGGCACGCCTCCTGATGCTCATCGTTCCTTTGGTCTGGATGCCTGTCGAACCATTGCCTGCCTGCTCGTTGTTTTCGGGCACATGCTTGGGCATTCGGATCCTCATCCTTTGTTGGCGGGTTTAGCGTTTCTTGCGACGTTTGGCGTGGATTTATTCTTCTGTCTGAGTGGCTTTCTGATCGGCAGAATTCTTCTGAAAGAAGCGGCGCATTGGCGCGAGCAGAAGATGGGCGGGCTTACAGGATTCTGGTATCGACGGTGGATGAGAACCCTGCCGCTTTATATCTTTTTCTTTTTCGTGTCACTGCGTTTCGACTGGGCTGGTGCGACCACGCTCGCCGAGCAATTTCACTATTTAGTGTTCGCGCAGAATTTTGCGTGGAACATGACCGATTTTTATCGGTTGTCATGGAGTTTGGCGGTTGAAGAGTGGTTTTATTACACCTTTCCGCTAGTCATGTTGTTAATGATTGGCCTGGGTGCAGGCGTCAAGCGTGCGGCAATGATCGTTATCATGGTATTCATGATTGTTCCCTTTATCGCCCGTATTGGCTTGCCAATTCAATCAGTGCGTTATGATGATGCACGATATGTTGTTCTATACCGGCTGGATGCCATCGGTTTTGGAGTAGTGATCGCCTACCTATATACTTGGCACCGTCCGATTTTTGAACGTCTTGCGAGATGTTGGTATGTCCCCTTCGTGTTTGCTGTAGTGATGATGGTCATGACACGACAGGGCCTGCCTTGGACAGCCGGTAGCCAGTTTCTGCAATCGATTTTCTTTACGTGCTCCGCGATAATTTTTGCGGCATTGATTCCCGCATTTTTCAGTTTGCATGCTTCGCGTTCGGACATGCTTAATCGTTTTGTAAAATATACCAGTCTGATTTCATACTCTATCTATCTTGGTCATACTTTTGCATTTATATTTGTGATGAGTATGTTGAGTCGATATGGGGTGTATGAGCGTGTTTATACAAATCCATGGCTTGTTTATCCAGTTTTAATTGCGTGCGTTTATGCGTTCGCTCATCTGACCTATACCTTTGTCGAGAAACCATTCTTAAGGCTTCGCGATGTAAGCGGTCTGTCAGTGCTTAAATTTTTTAAAGATTTTCAGCGTTTCGGCGCAGGGAAGTAAGTTTTTACTATGTCAAACTCCGCGCACTACAATTTTCCACCTGTCATGGGTCCGGGCGAAATGAGCAAAAGATATAAAGCCGCAGAGCACTCTGACGGTCTTCAGTCATGTAAAGTTCTTGTGGTCAGTCGTTCCAGCGATGCCCTTCAAGATTTTGCCGATCTGTATCGGTCGTTACTAGGTCAGACATTCCAAGCGTGGAAGTGGCTGATTTGCTGTAGTGGAGTTGAAGAGCAGCCATTGAACCCTGCGTTTCTTCAGGCGGTGGCCGAGGACAAACGTGTCCTGATTAAGGGGGGCGCAGATTGCACGGTCGCGAATGAGATTTGGGCGAGCCCTGAATATATTGTTCTGGCTGATGCAGCGATTGAGTTCGATCCGACGTTTATTGAAAAGGGAATATGGTGCCTTGAGTCGAACCCGGAGTTTGCTTTCTGCAATTCCTTCGGCGTAGTGCCCGGAGTGGGGGGGGGCGCAATACAGCAGAGCTTGAGTGAGGGGAAATATTATCTTGAAAACCCTCATGCAAAGGTCAGAGGTATCCTCGTACGCAAATCAGTCATTTTGCAAGTATTTGACCAAGTAGCGCTCTTGCCAGATGGTCGGGAACCTACGTCGTTGCTTAGTCGGTTGGCGGATGCTGGGTTTTGGGGGTTCACCATTGCCGAATTCCTTCAAACCTGCAAGAGCTTGCCGCTGCAGGAAGGCGTTGATGCTGCACTTTCGATGTCTCTAAAACCTGTACCGAGTCCTCAACGACGCTATCCATCCGCTTACGAGACGCTGCCTGAAGGCGTTTCCTTCGACAATCCACTGGAATTCAATGCGCACGGTAGAAGAGTGATGTTTCTGCTGCCGTGGATGGTTGAGGGTGGGGCCGATCGAGTCAATATAGATCTTATTCATGGCCTGGTTAGTGGTGGGGCCGACGTGACAGTTTGCGCTACGCTCGAGGCTGATCATCGTTGGCTGGACAGGTTTAAGGAGCTGACTCCGGATATCTTCATCCTGCCCAATATTCTGTCGCTATCCGATTTTCCGCGTTTCCTGTTGTACCTCATTGCCTCCAGGAACATTGATACAGTGTTGGTTGCCGGGAGTACTTTGGGTTACCAGCTCCTTCCTTACTTGCGTACCGAGGCACCGAAGACGACATTTGTGGACTTAAGCCACACTGAGGAAATGCACTGGCTCAATGGCGGCCATCCGCGATTCGGTGTGGGTTACCAAGATGCACTGGACATGAATGTGGTCAGTACCGGCCATCTGGCCAAATGGATGGCTGAGCGTAACGCTGACTCTACGAAGATTCGGGTTATGTATACGGGAATCAAATCTCATCCGGTTTCTCTCTCTCAAGCCCAGCGTACTGAAACTCAGCGTGCCTTAGGTCTGGACGAGCATGCATTGACCATTATTTTTGCCGGGCGCATGTGTAACCAGAAGCGCCCGCTGAAATTGGCAGAGATTCTTGCGGCACTGAAACAGACAGGTATTCGCTTCAATGCATTGATCATCGGTGATGGTGAGTTGCGTCCGGCGTTTGAAGCATTGATTGGACAGCATGAGCTGGCTGCAAACGTTCATGTGCTGGGGGCGAAGTCCCATGCTGAGTGGCTTTCGTTGCTTGCGATTTCCGATGTGCTGTTGATGCCTTCGGAGTATGAGGGGATTTCGGTCGCGCTTCTTGAGTCCATGGCGGCGGGTGTTGTACCTGTTGTTGCGGATGTGGGGGGGCAGGATGAGTTGGTTGGGCAGGAAACCGGGTATCTTATTCCTCATGGCGAGGATGAAGTGAACCACTATGTCAGCGTACTGCTAACCCTCTCGAATGATGCGGTGATGCGCGAGCAAAAGGCGCAAGCGTGCCGGCAACTGATCGAAACCCATTACACGGCGGCGGCGACTAATCGTCAGTGGCTTCAAATACTGGATGAGGCCCAGGCTAACCGGGAACGATCAACCCAGCCGTTTTTGCCAGCAGGTTTGGCAAGGGAGCTGGCAACGACAGCTGTGGAGAACCGGCGTGTCACGACATACCTGGATTATCTTTATAGCACTCACTGCCTGACAAACGAGGCGCAAACAGTGGTGTCGATCGAGGACGGGATTTCGCGTTTGCTATTGGCGAAACTTCGCCAATACCGATTGTTTAAATACTTGCTTGAACGGCCTGTTATAAAAAGGATCATGCAAAAGCTGAAAGCTCTGATTTCTTGACGCTTTTTGGCTTTTGTGTTACTTTTTTTGTCATTTTTATTGACGATTAATGTCAATCTATTTGCCACGGCTTCGATGTCGGTCGAGAGTTTTTATGAAAATTACAGTATTTGGTGGCGGCGGTTTTATTGGATCGACTATTGTTGATCGCTTGTTGTTAGATGGCCATTCAATTCGAGTTTTTGAGCGACCGCGTGTAGTTGAATATCGTACATTTTTACCTCATGAATCTGTCGAATGGATGACAGGTGATTTGTCTTCGGTCAGCGATGTAAATAAAGCAGTAGAAGGGGCAGACGCTGTTTTTCATCTTGTCTCCACCACGCTGCCGAAAAGCTCGAACGAAGACCCGGTTTACGATGTGCAGAGTAATGTGGTTGCGAGTTTGCAGTTGCTCAACGCGATGGTTGCGCACAAGGTTGGCAGGATCGTTTTTATTTCCTCCGGCGGCACAGTTTATGGCGCTCCGAAGTATCTGCCTATTGATGAAAAACATCCCACAGATCCCGAAGTTTCTTATGGTATTACGAAGCTGACCATCGAGAAATATCTGCAGATGTATAACCATCTTTATGGCATAAAGCCCATTGTTCTCCGGGTTGCCAATCCTTACGGTGAGCGCCAGCGTGTCGAAACCGCGCAGGGCGCTGTCGGTGTATTCATCCATAACGTTTTGAAGGGATCGCCGATAGAGGTCTGGGGTGATGGCAGTGTCGAGCGCGACTTCCTTCATGTCAGTGATGTGGCTGAAGCATTTGCCAAGGCTGCTACATATTCGGGCAGCGCCAGTGTCTTTAATATCAGCTCAGGTGTAGGCACCAGCCTCAACAGCCTCATGTCGATGATCGAAGAGGTCAGCGGTGAGCCGGTTGCGAGAAACTACAAACCTGGACGGTCTTTCGATGTGCCAGTCAGCGTGCTTAGCAATGATTTGGCGCGGGACGAGATGGGATGGGAGCCCAAGGTGTCGATGAAGGAAGGGATCGTTAGAACCTTTGAATGGGCAAAAAACGAAATGCAGAAGTGAGGATGGCTGGGTGAGTTATTGTCTGCTCGCTGATAGCGTTTGTTCCAGATGAGGGTGCTACTCACGGTTCATCAGTTTTTCCCGGATTATTCTGCGGGCACTGAAGTTTTGACCCTCTCCGTTGCGCGCGAATTGAAATCACGTGGGCATGAGGTCAGGGTCTTTACTGGCTATCCGGAACGCGAGGCGCTCGGGGATCAGGAGCGATTCGATCAATATCAGTACGATTCAATTCTGATTGATCGCTTTCGGCACGCTTATGTGCCCATGGGCGATCAGACATCAAAAATCGAAATCGGCTATGACAATCATCTGGCGGCTGACTACTTTGAGCGTTTGCTCAATGAGTTCAAGCCGGATGTCGTTCATTTTTTTCACCTGAATCGTCTCGGCGCAGGCCTGATCGAGAAAGCGGTTAATGCCGGTGTTCCCGCTTATTACACGCCCACCGACTTCTGGAGTATTTGCCCCACTGGGCAACTGCTTCGTTGTGGAGGGCGCACGTGTATCGGGCCGAGTCCGGATGTGGGTAATTGTGTTGTGCATTTTGCCGCCAGTCAGCTTCCTGATCGGATTGGAAAGCTGGTGACAGCAGTGCCGGACAGCGTCAGCGATATGCTGGTAAGAGTTGTTCGCTCGCCTCTGATGCCTGCCGGATCTCTAGTGGATGAGGTGCGGGCGCTGAGTGGTCGCCTTGAACGCAATGTTCGACGGCTGAATCTCCTGCAGGGAATCATCGCTCCGAACCGAATGATCGAGGCATTGTTGGTGCGCAATGGTGTGCGGTCTGACATCGTGGTCAGATCGTCCTATGGCATCAATCTGGACCAGCCGGTGGTGAAGCGGGATCGTACGCTGGGTGAGCGTCCATTGGTGTTGGGGTTCATTGGCACCCTTGCGTCACACAAGGGCTGTCATGTCCTTCTGGAGGCCATCCAGCGTTTTTCTTCCCGCGAAATACAAGTTGAAATTTACGGGAAGCAAAGTGACTTTCCTGACTATGTGGCCCGGTTGCACCAATTGGCGGGTGGCAACGAAGCAGTAAAGTTTTGTGGCACATTTTCCAACGAAGAAATATTCGCTGTGTTGGGTGGATTGGATGCGCTGGTAGTGCCATCTGTCTGGAATGAAAATACGCCGCTGGTGGTCTATTCGGCCAAAGCTGCCGGTTGCCCTGTTGTGGCGTCCGACGTGCCTGGAATCGCTGAGGCTGTTACGCATGATTTCGACGGATTGCTGTTTGATCCGGGTAGTGTCGATGGGCTGGAAAGCGCCTTGAAGCGATTGCTCGCCGAGAGAGGTTTATTGCAGCGCCTGTCGTTAAATTCCATTGCTCCAAAATCTGTTTCTACTTATGTGGATGAGTTGTTGCAGATATGGACATTACCCGTGTAAACCAGTCGGATATTTGTCCTGTCCATGTTTTCCTTGGCGAGGAGAGGCTGTGGGTCTATTCTTCACGCTTAATTCTGAGTTTGGATTCTAAGCCTGCCTGTGTATGTTTTCTGCTCGCATTGGGAATCCGATTTAAGTCAATGTTTATAGCTGCGGTATAGTTTAGATGACGGAAAATCTTGTCGCTCATCAAATGGTCGTCGACCGGGGGCAGCGTAGTGCTCTCAAGCAGCAACGACCTGTGGTTCTTTGGTTCACGGGGCTTAGCGGTGCCGGCAAGTCGACGATAGCAAACGCTCTGGAGCAGGTACTGCTCGAGCAGGGTCGTCACACCTATTTGCTGGATGGAGACAATATGCGTCTCGGTCTGTGCAACGATCTGGGGTTCAATGATGGTGATCGGGCGGAAAATATCCGCCGAATCGCCGAAGTTGCCAAATTATTGGTCGACGCGGGCCTTATCGTTGTCAGTGCGTTCATTTCGCCTTTTCGGCTTGATCGGACTTTGGCCCGCAAGGTGATCGGTGATGAGTTCTTCGTCGAGGTTTACATCAGCACGCCATTGCCTGAGTGTGAGCGCAGGGATCCGAAGGGTCTCTACGGCAAGGCTCGTTCGGGCATGATAAAAAACTTCACCGGCATCGATTCCTTGTATGAACCACCACTGAATCCGGACATCTCGATCAATACACTTGAGGAAGATGTGTCTACGTCGGTGGCGAAAATCATGCAATACCTGGTAGGGCGAATCGAACCTTGAATACCCTTGTCATCATTGGTGCAGGTTTCAGTGGTGCGGTTACAGCCGTTCAGTTTTTGCAGGCATGCAATCCGGGCACTCGAGTAGTTTTACTCAATCGTTCTGGGGAAATGGCTCGTGGATTAGCCTACGGAACCAGTAGTTCACGGCATTTGCTGAATGTACCTGCCGGGAACATGTCGGCGTTGGTGGATCAGCCAGATCATTTTCTGCGCTTTTGCGAAACTCGCTTGCCGGGAACTACGCCCGCATCTTTTGTCCCGCGCAAGCTCTATGGCGAGTACCTATGCGGGTTGCTTGCAGACGCCGAGCACAACTGTCGTGATGGCGTGAGTTTCGAGCGCATCACTACCGAAGCGCACAGTATTGAAGAGCAGAACGGTAAGGCGCGGGTCCGTATCGCTGATGGTCGGGAATTTATTGCCGATCATGTGATTCTGGCGTTCGGAAATTTCTCGCCATTCAACCCCACGATTACCTCCATTCCCCGTGACGCAGGCCGCTATCTCGCAGACCCGTGGTCAGGTGAAATCGAAGTGCCCATCAAGCCGCAGGCTCCCGTGCTGTTGCTTGGCGCAGGCCTGACTGCGCTGGACGTTGCGTTGACGCTTGATCAGCAAGGGCACAGCGGGCCGGTTTACATGCTCTCCCGGCGAGGTGTTCAGCCGTTGCCGCATCGTAGCTCGCGGCATGTGGATAACGTTGCCGGTGATGTGGTTCAGGCTCTGCTGTCTTCCGCGCCGACGGTGTTGAGCTATTTGCGCCAAATGCGTTCGTTGGTGCGCGCTGCAGCCAGGGATGATGTTGACTGGCGCGATATCGTCGCCGCTGTGCGGCCGATCACCGCGCAATTATGGCAGCGCTTGAGCGAAGCGGAACGGCGACGATTTCTGCGCCATATGCAAGTGTACTGGGATGCCCATCGCCATCGTGTCGCGCCTGCTTCATATGCAGCGTTCTCGGCGCAGATCGAACAGGGCAGGCTCAAGCCAATGGCGGGACGAATCCACGGCATTGATGTGTTACCTGGCGGTCTGAGTGTTCACATTGGGGCACGGGGTAGCGCATTGGTCGAGTCTCTAGAAGTCTCGCATATCATCAACTGCACGGGGCCGAATTCAAATCTTGCTCGGGTTGATGATCGTTTGATCGTTCAGTTGCGCAAAATGGGGCTGATTCGGTTGGATAGCCTCGGCCTGGGTATTTGCGTAGATGAGTCGCTTTCTGTCTTGGACCAGCACGCAGTGCCGGTCAAATGGTTAAGTTATGTCGGGCCAATGCTCAAGGCTCAATTCTGGGAAGCGACCGCTGTTCCAGAGCTCAGGAGATATGCGCGCGATCTTGCCGTTCGCGTTGCTGCAGAAATCGGTTAAGGCTGCAGGCGGTCGGAGGCTTTCTTTGCATTCGTGCTTTCAGGCATTGTTGGTTCTGTCTTCTTGTGCATGAAGCCGTAGGTTAGAAAAAGGTCACGCATAGCCGGGATTGATGGGAGTCAACCGTTGTGATGCTACATCCGCAGTCAATTTTCGTTTGCCGAGCCTGATTAATGAAAGTTCAAGCCGTACTCGTCACCGGTGGCTCAGGTTTCCTGGGAGGGGCTTTGCTGCGCTATCTTGCCGCTTGCAAGCAGTACTCCTTGATTGCCGCGTTGCGCAATGAATGTCGTGAACTCCCACAATCAATTCGCCGCTTTGCGTTTGCGGACCTGGCAAGTGATATCGATTGGCAAGACGCGCTTGAGCAAGTTGATGTGGTGGTGCATTCAGCTGCGCGGGTTCATGTCATGCATGAATCCGCGGTCGATCCGCTGGCCGAATTTCGACGGGTGAATGTTGAAGCCACACTAAACCTCGCTCGGCAGGCTGCGCGTGCAGGGGTAAAGCGTTTCATCTTCATCAGTTCGATCAAGGTCAATGGTGAATACACCCGCGCTGGATGTGCATTTAGCGCCGATGACACTCCGGCTCCCGTCGACCCTTATGGTATCTCCAAGCTTGAGGCAGAGTTGGGGTTGAAAGCGCTCGCAACAACTACCGGGATGGAGGTCGTGATTATCCGGCCTGTTCTGGTTTATGGGCCGGGAGTGAAAGCCAATTTCCTGAGCATGATCCGTTGGCTGGAGCGCGGTGTTCCTTTACCTTTCGGTGCTGTGCATAACAAACGAAGTCTGGTCAGTCTGGATAACCTGATTGATTTTATAGTCACCTGTATTGAGCACCCTGGTGCTGCAAATCAGACATTTCTGGTCAGCGACGGGCGTGCGGTTTCAACCACCGAGTTGTTACGCTGCATCGCTGTGGCTTTGAACCGTTCAGCCACTTTATTACCGCTGCCGGTAGGCCTGATGAGTGCAGCGGCAAAGCTTATCGGCAAGGATGCGGTCGCACAGCGAATCTTTGGCTCGCTTGAAGTTGATATTAGTAAGAATCTACAGCTGCTGGGCTGGGTGCCCCCGGTAGATTTTCGATGTGCCCTTGACGCTACAGTGAAACCATTTCTGGAATCTCGCAAACAATGAATGTCTGGTGGCTTATCCCGGTTGTTGCGGTATTTTCTTTCGCTCTGACCGCATTTCTGCGCCGCTATGCGTTATCGCGGAGTTTGATCGATGTACCTAATCAACGCAGTTCTCACACGATTCCGACACCTCGCGGTGGAGGCGTCGCTATTGTTCTGACGTTTATCTGTGCGTTGTTCTTTTTGTTCCATTTGAGCTTAACGACAGAACATGCGTTGATAGCACTGACGGGGGCTGGCGGCATTACCGCCGTTATCGGTTTTTTGGATGACCATGGTCACATTGCTGCGCGCTGGCGTCTTTTGGCCCATTTTTTTGCGGCGGCCTGGGGTGTTTACTGGGTTGGGGGGCTGCCTCCATTAGTCATCGGAGGTATCGCCGTTGAGCTGAGTTGGTTTGGGCACCTATTGGCGGTGGTCTATCTGGTCTGGATGCTTAATCTTTATAATTTCATGGATGGTATTGACGGTATTGCGGGCGTCGAAGCCGTGACGACTTGTGCGGGTGCCTGTTTGATCTACTTGTTTGGTGGATTCGCTGAAATGGCTTGGGCCCCGGGTTTGCTCGCGATATGTTCCGCAGGTTTTCTATGTTGGAATTTTCCACCGGCGAAGATATTCATGGGGGATGCAGGTAGCGGGTTTCTCGGCATCGTCCTTGGCGTGCTAGCGCTTCAGGCTGCCTGGGTTGATCCCGGGTTACTGTGGGCCTGGCTGATACTGATGGGTATATTCATCGTTGATGCAACCTTCACATTGATGCGCCGATTGTTGCGCGGAGATAAGATTTACGAAGCGCATCGTAGTCACGCTTATCAGTTTGCCTCGCGGCAGTTTGGCAAACACTTACCCGTCACTATTGCGGTCGGCCTGATCAACGTGTTGTGGCTACTGCCGATTGCCCTTGGGGTGAGCTATTTCAAGATCGATGGCGCGTTAGCGCTGGTAGTGGCGTATCTGCCGCTCATTTGGCTGGCAGTTAAATTTCGAGCGGGAGAGGTTGAGTGCGTCAGCCCCTGAGAGGCATCGGGGTAGCTCAGGGCGCTCGTTACGGCTGTTTGCCCAGCGCGGATGTGTTCCCAAAAATCTCGGAAACCTATGCAAAATGTGTATCATGTACAACAGCATGGAGCATCGCACCAGCCCGTTGACGACGTAAAGCGAAGTTGACGTACAGTACGCTTCAGCCGTCTGCAGATTTTTTCATGGTGACTGTGATGTTGGGAAACGTCGAATCCGTCATCAATAAACATCTTCGGACGCGCACGTTATATTTGCCCAATTAGAAGGATTAGATTTTGGCTCGCAATGGCTTTTTTTCCAAGCTGTTCAGAACGTTTACTGACCGCTCAGAAAACCTGAAGAATACCGAACTACCCCTGAAGCAGGCTGGCGAGCCAGAAATTCCTACAAAACTGGTTGTCATCGAGACAGACCTAGTTCAATCCAGCCACGCCCGTACTGAAGTCGCTGACGTAGCCGAAGTAGCTGAAGTAGCTGAAGTAGCTGAAGTAGCTGAAGTAGCTGAAGTAGCTGAAGTAGCTGAAGTTAAAGTGATCGACGCAACGTTGGCCAGTCCGGCTGAATACGACTTGAGTTTATTGCCCGAAAATTTTGATCCGGAAGTTTATCTGAAACTCAACCCTGATCTCGGTACGTCAATAGATCCGATTGCGCACTACTTGAATCATGGCCACAAGGAAAGCTGGCGCATTATAACCCTGCCCGAAGAAGCGTCGGCCAGTCCAGTTGAATACGACTTGAGTTTGTTGCCCGAAAATTTTGATCCGGAAGTTTATCTGAAGCTTAATCCTGATCTCGATGCGTCAATAGATCCAATTGCCCATTACTTGACCCATGGCCACAAGGAAAGCTGGCGCATTATAACCCTGCCCGAAGAAGCGTCGGCCAGTCCAGTTGAATACGACTTGAGTTTGTTGCCTGAAAATTTTGATCCGGAGCTTTATCTAAATCTCAATCCGGATCTTTGCTCATCTATTGACCCGATCGCGCATTACTTGAATTACGGTCACCAGGAAAGCTGGCGCATTGTAACTCTGCCAGAAATCAGATATTCCAAAACCCGCGCCTTTGATTCCACGCGTGACACGGTCATGGTCGTCAGCCATGAAGCGTCGCGATCGGGGGCGCCGATACTCGCACTCAACCTCGTGGAGCGCTTATCCAGTCGTTACAACGTAGTTGCTCTTTTGTTAGGGGATGGCGCGCTGCTTGGCGCTTTCGAGGAGGCTGCCGTAGCAACAATGGCGAGCGCGCGACTAAAAAATAACGTGCCTTACGCGCATCCTGCTATCAAGCATTTGTGCAGCAAATTCGAGTTTAAATTTGCGCTGGTCAATAGCATGGAGTGCCGTGTGGTGTTAGAACCGCTGGCTAGGCACTTTGTGCCTGCTATTCCGCTGATTCATGAGTTCGCGTCTGCATATCCAAATTCCAGTGCAGTGTTCTCCGATGCCAGGCTGTGGTCTAGCGACCAGGTGTTTTCCGCAGACGTGACTTGGGAAAGCGCCAAGGATTCATGCCCTGCTCTGAAGTCCCTGACGGCGCATATTATTCCCCAAGGGCGTTGCGTACTGCCTGCACAACTGATCGTTGAGAAGGACACGAAGCGCGAATCCGAATACCTGCGTGGACGGATGCGGCCTGCGGCGGATACTGAGCGCAAGTTCGTGGTCCTGGGTGCGGGTTACGTCAACTTTCGCAAGGGTGCTGATCTCTTCATACAGTGCGCTATCAAAACCATGCTTACACCGGGTGGCGACAGATTTCGATTTGTCTGGATTGGCAAGGGTTATAACCCTGATGTCGAAGACGGTTATTCGGTTTACCTTGCCGATCAGATCAAGCGGTCCGGGCTGCAGGAGCGCTTCGTGATGCTTGACGAGACGTCCGCCATCGAAACGGCTTATGAAGAAGCCGATCTGCTGTTTATTTCGTCTCGACTTGATCCATTGCCCAATGTCGCTATCGACGCCTTTGACGCGCGGTTGCCTGTGCTTTGCTTCGATAAGGCTACAGGTATATCCGACTTCCTTTCCTCTTGTGGATTGCGCGATTCCTGTATTGCAGATTATCTCGATGTCGACAGTGCTGTTCAAAAAATATTCGCACTGGCCAACTCCAGTGATTTGTATGAGCAAGCAGTCAATAATAGTCATGAAGCGTCTAAAGTTTACTTCGACATGGATAAATACGTTGCGGAGCTTGAGCTTGTCGGACTAGATGCCGCAAGACGTGCTGAACAGGAAAAGCGGGATGTTGAAACTATTCTTGAATCGGATTTAACCGATGCTTCTGCACAGGACGTCAGACTTCATGTTCGATCTTGGGCGAGCGGCATAACGTCTCAGCCACTGCATGACGACTTTAAGCCAGATCTATATGTCGAGGAGCATGGCCTCGAAATACCGGGCTGTAATCCACTTGCCGATTACATTCGGACGGGGTGCCCACGAGGGAGCTGGAACACGAGCGCTTAAGTACTACTTCCCGGTTTCACCCTGTTGTCGAGAACGTGAAGGCGAAGGTGAAATTCCGTAGCGTCTGGAAGCATGCTCCGAGGGCGAATTCACCTTTTTGGTGGCCATTTATTCAGCTGAAGGCCCGTGCATTGAGGTTACAATGTGGGCCATCGACTGGTTGAGGAGGGAGCCAAGTGCTCGGACGGCTGAATGGATAAGGTGCGGACTGTCTTGCTGGGGTTGCCTCGCAAACAAAAGCGTTTGCTTCAGGTGGCGACCGACGTCGTTCTGGTATGGGTCGCCCTCTGGTTGTCGTTCATCGTGCGATTGGGCATTGATGACATGTACAACCCCTTCAAGGCCCACCTCTGGCTTTTCGTTTGCGCTCCAGTCATCGCCATCCCGCTGTTTATCCGCTTCGGCATGTATCGGGCGGTCATGCGTTACTTCGGTAATGATGCCCTGATTGCAATCGTCAAGGCGGTCAGTCTCTCCTCGCTCATTCTGGCTGTGGCCGTTTACTGGTATAGCAATCACCAGGCAGTGGTTCCGCGATCCATCATCTTCAACTATTGGTGGTTGAGCATGATGATCATTGGTGGGTTGCGTCTGTGCATGCGTCAGTTCTTCATGGGGGACTGGTTCACGGCCGCTCAGCATGTGCCCTTTACCAATCGTGACGACGGTATGACCAAAGTTGCGATATACGGTGCCGGGGTGGCCGGCAACCAACTGGTCGCCGCACTGCGTATGGGACGTGTCATGCGCCCGGTGGCATTTGTGGACGATGATCCTGGTATTTCCGACCGGTCTATCTCCGGGCTTCAAGTCTTCAAACCCAAGCATATTCAACAGATGATAGAGGTGACGGGGGCTCAGGAGATTTTGCTCGCGCTGCCGTCCTCGACCCGTGCCCGACGCCGGGAAATTCTCAACCTGCTCGAAGGCTTTCCGCTACACGTGCGCAGTGTTCCCAACTTTACGGATCTGGCCAGCGGGCGCGTCAAGGTTGAAGATATTCAAGAAGTGGATATTGCCGATCTCCTGGGGCGGGACGCCGTGCCGGCCCAGCCGGATTTGTTGGCGCACTGCATCAGCGGTAAGGTTGTCATGGTAACCGGAGCCGGCGGTTCGATCGGCTCAGAGCTGTGTCGACAGATTTTCAGCCTGGCCCCGACCACGCTGTTGTTGTATGAGCACAGCGAGTTCAACCTTTACAGCATTCTGTCGGAACTGGAGCATCGGGTGTGTCGGGAGTCGGTTCCCGTTCGCCTGTTGCCAATCCTCGGCTCTATCCGGCAACAGGACAAATTGCTTGATGTAATGAAAACCTGGAAAGTCGATACGGTTTATCACGCGGCGGCTTACAAACATGTGCCGATGGTCGAGCACAACATTGCCGAGGGCGTGCTCAACAATGTGATTGGAACACTCAACACGGCACAAGCGGCCGTGCAGTCGGGGGTGTCGAATTTTGTGCTGATTTCCACTGACAAGGCCGTTCGCCCGACGAATATCATGGGCAGTACCAAGCGTCTGGCCGAGTTGACTCTTCAGGCGCTGAGTCGGGAGATTGCTCCGGTGTTGTTCGGTGACAGCTCGAATGTGTCCCGAGTCAACAAAACCCGCTTCACCATGGTTCGTTTCGGCAATGTCCTGGGTTCTTCCGGTTCGGTAATCCCACTGTTTCACCGCCAGATCAAAACCGGTGGTCCGCTAACGGTCACCCATCCGAAGATCACTCGGTACTTCATGACCATCCCCGAAGCGGCGCAGCTGGTCATCCAGGCAGGATCGATGGGGCAGGGCGGCGATGTGTTCGTGCTGGATATGGGCGAGCCAGTGAAAATTGTCGAACTGGCAGAAAAAATGATTCACCTGTCCGGTCTCAGCATTCGCTCCGAGCGTAATCCCCAAGGCGATATTTCCATAGAATTCACCGGCTTGCGTCCCGGCGAGAAGCTTTATGAAGAGTTGTTGATCGGCGACAACGTTGCCGCGACACCGCACCCGATGATCATGACTGCCAACGAGGACCACTTGCCTTGGGAGGTTTTGAAATCCCGGCTCGCAGACTTGCTCGCGGCGGTAGACGCGGATGATTATTCCCGCGTCCGCCAACTCCTGCGCGAAACCGTCAGCGGCTATACCCCCGACGGCGAAATCGTCGACTGGATCTACCAGCAACGCCGCCTTGAGCCTTGATTGTTTCACATTCTGTAACGCACCTGTTTTTGACTTGAGCCCGTCATGACCTACATTTGAAGAGCAGCTTCGGAAAGCTGCTTTCTCAAATGATGATGGAGCGTCACTAATGCGTACTGGTTATTTCTATTCCCTGATGTTTGCACTGCTCACTAGCGCGTCTATTGCGGCGATTGCGGCGCCTGTCTCGCCGCCGGTGCCGCCGGAAGCGCCGATCGTGATCGACACTGGGGTCTCTGCGAAAAGTGCAAAAATCAATCTCAACGAAGCCGACTCGGCAACGCTCCAAAAGGAGCTGTCGGGTGTAGGTGAAGCCAAGGCCAAGGCGATTGTTGCATATCGTGAAACAAACGGACCGTTCGCATCCGTGGACGAGTTGCTGGAAGTCAAGGGTATCGGCAAGGCGATCCTGGATCGCAATCGCGACAAGCTGGAAGTGAACTAAGCTTATTGTTCAACGCCAAGGGGCCGGTCATTGACCGGCCTTTTTGTTTTTCGGGTGAGGCGTTTGAGTGAGGAAACCAAGAGCACGCCCGTCGGATCGCCGAAAATTACGGCTATCATATTATGGTGAGATTATGCCTATAATAATTCCATGCGCTCTGTATCAACGAGATCCAGAGGGTTGTCTCTCAAGCATTCGAGGAGTCCTGTCATGAATTCTGTTGCGTCCCAAGGTACCGCTCTCGTCACTGGCGCATCGTCTGGTATCGGAGCGATTTACGCAGAGCGGTTGGCATCGCGCGGTTTTGACTTGTTGTTAGTGGCCCGCGACCAAGAGCGTCTGGAAAGTGCCGCAAGCCAGTTGCGTGACGCCCATGGTGTTCAGGTCGAAGTGCTCAAGGCGGACCTGACGCAAAAGGATGACGTGCTCAAACTCGAGCAGCGTCTGCGCAGTGATTCGAGCATCAGCCTGCTGGTCAACAACGCCGGCGTTGCAGCTGACGGTCTGTTGGCCAATGCAGATTTGGAGAATCTTGAGCGGCTGATCCAGCTCAACGTCACCACCGTCACCCGCCTGGCATCGGCCGCTGCAGCGAGTTTTGCCAAGGCGGGTCGCGGCACGATCATCAACATTGCCTCGGTCGTGGCGCTGTTTCCAGAGCGTTTCAACGCCACTTACAGCGCCAGCAAAGCCTATGTGCTGAGTCTTACCCAATCGCTGAACGCTGAACTCGACGGCACCGGTGTAAAAGTCCAGGCGGTGCTGCCTGGCGTTACCCGCACTGAAATCTGGGAGCGTTCGGGAATCGACGCCAGCGGCATCCCGGCCGAAATGGTCATGGAAGCTGGCGAGATGGTGGATGCCGCGCTGGCAGGTCTGGATCAGGGCGAGCTCATTACCATCCCGTCCCTTCCGGATGCGGCTGAGTGGCAAGCCTTTGTGGCAGCGCGGCTGGTGATGGCGCCGAACCTGTCTCGCAGTTCGGCTGCCAGTCGTTACAAGTAAGTTCTTCTGAATCAGTTAGAGGTGCACGCGGTATGGATCAGCGTCGAATAGTCGTCACGGGCATGGGCCTGGTTTCACCCTTGGGCAGCGGTGTTGAGGTTGTTTGGCAACGTTTGCTGCAGGGGCATTCGGGGTTGCGCAATTTGCCGGAAGCCGTGGTCGCTGACTTGCCCACGAGTGTTGGCGGTCGGGTGCCGACCCTGGAAGAGGACGCTGAGGCCGGTTTCGATCCGGATCGCGCCACCGCGCCGAAAGAACAGAAGAAGATGGACCGCTTCATCATGTTTGCCATGGAGGCCGCGCGGCAGGCGTTGGAGCAGGCTGATTGGCATCCGGAAAATGCTTCTGATCAGGAGCGCACCGCGACAATCATCGGTTCCGGTGTCGGCGGATTCGGTGCCATTGCCGACGCCGTGCGTACGACTGATAGCCGTGGCCCGCGTCGTTTGTCGCCGTTCACCATTCCGTCGTTTCTGGTCAATCTGGCAGCCGGGCACGTATCGATTCAGCATCACCTCAAAGGACCGTTGGGGGCGCCGGTGACTGCTTGCGCTGCCGGCGTTCAGGCGATTGGTGATGCGGCGCGATTGATCCGATCCGGTGAAGCCGATATCGCCGTGTGCGGCGGGGCGGAAGCCTCGATCGATCGAGTCAGCCTTGCCGGTTTCGCGGCTGCGCGAGCGCTGTCCAGTGGCTACAACGACACTCCACAGCGAGCCTCACGTCCATTCGACAGTGGGCGTGATGGTTTTGTCATGGGCGAGGGCGCCGGCCTGTTGGTGATCGAGTCCCTTGAACATGCCTTGGCTCGTGGCGCGCAGCCCTTGGCGGAACTGGTCGGTTACGGCACCACGGCCGATGCCTATCACCTGACCGCCGGGCCGGAAGATGGCAGTGGTGCACGGCGGGCAATGGCGCTGGCTTTGGCTCAGGGCGGTATCACGCCGGATCAGGTCCAGCATCTGAATGCTCATGCGACGTCCACGCCGGTTGGCGACCTCGGCGAGTTGGCGGCGATCAAGGCGTTGTTCGGTGCAGAGAACAAAATCGCCGTGACCTCGACCAAATCCGCCACCGGTCACTTGCTGGGTGCTGCGGGCGGACTTGAGGCGATCTTCACGTTGTTGGCAATTCGCGACCAGGTGGTGCCGCCGACGCTCAACTTTGACAATCCGGACCCTGCCAGCGAAGGCGTGGACATCGTCCATGGCCAGGCCCGGCCGATGCCAATCGAATACGCGTTATCTAACGGGTTCGGCTTTGGCGGTGTGAATGCCAGCGTCTTGTTCAAGCGTTGGCAGGCTTAGTCTTTGGATTGTTTGAGGTGCTCGCGGGTGACACCGAGGATGCGCTGAGCGAGCTCGGTATCCGCGACACTGCGTGACAGCAGTAGCGCGCCAACCAGGGTCGACATGATGACGATGGCCCGGTCGGCGCCATTGTCACCTTCGAGGGTGTCTTCGATCTGATTCAGTCGTGCATTGAGCACGGCGTCACTGGTGGGACTGGGTTGTCCGCGCAACCCCAGTTCTGCAGAGATGGTCAGAAGGGGGCAGCCTTCATGTGGAGAGGTCTGATGCCATTCGGACAGGTAAGTGTCGATAAACACCTGCAGCGGCTGTTCCTGGGCAAAGATGTCAGCGCATAGCCCATCAACCTGGTCGCCTGCCTCTTGCAGTGCCTTTTCGACCAGTTCGTCCTTCGATCTGAAGTGCGAGTAAAAACCGCCGTGGGTCAGCCCCAGCGCTTTCATCAACGGCTGCAGGCCGGTCGCACCGATTCCATCCTTGCGGAATCGTGCTGAGGCTTCCTTGATGATCCGTTGATGGGTCTGGGCTTTATGATCCTGCGAATAACGCATTTGGATTTCTCCGCAACAATACCCGCATATTAACCATGGAAAATTAAATGGTGACTGTACTTCTACTTCTAAAACGCACGCAAAAGGGTAGATACGGGCCTGAAAAACAAACCCCGCCAGTCAGGCGGGGTTTTTTCTTTAGCGGTCTTGCGCTTCTTTCGCGTCCGCTTCGGCATTGCGTTGCGCGACACGCTTGCGTTCTTCATCGGTCAGTTCGACTTTATTGGCAGTGTCTCGCAACATCATCAACCCGCCCACGATCGAGCCGATCGCAACGACAAGAATCAACCAGGCATACCAAGGCATAACGGCTCTCCTTAAAGGCAGATCGGTTGGCGAGGATTTCGCCGTTAACCGCTGCATACAACTTTTGAGCGAAGTGAACGCGCAGTGGTTCCATTCTAGGCCCGTTATGCCCGGTGCACCCATCAATCAATGTCGGCGCTTTCAGCTACCTGTGAGCATTGCGTCGGCGGGGGCGTTGGCGCGCAGTTGGCCGGTGAGCAGGAAGTAGCCGAAACCGACCGCCATGAAGCCGAGGAAAATCAACCCGATCAACGTGTTGAACCACGCCATCGCCACCAGACACACCACCGCCAGTACCAATGCAATCATCGGAATCAACGGATAGCACGGCGCACGGAAGGTGCGCTCCAGATTCGGTTCGGATTTACGCAGTTTGAACAGGCTGAGCATGCTCATGATGTACATCACGATCGCGCCGAACACCGCCATGGTGATCATCGCGGCAGTGAGGGTCATGCCGCCGAGGTTGATCAGGCCGTCGCTGTAGATCGCCGCGATGCCGATGATGCCGCCGGCGATGATCGCCCGGTGCGGCGTCTGGAAGCGCGACAGTTTTGCCAGCGATGCGGGCAGATAGCCGGCGCGGGCGAGGGCGAAGAACTGGCGCGAGTAGCCAAGAATGATCCCGTGAAAGCTCGCTACCAGCCCGAACAGGCCAATCCATACCAGCATGTGCAGCCAGCCGGAGTTTTCGCCGACCACGGTTTTCATCGCTTGCGGCAGTGGGTCATTGATGTTTGACAGGGTGCGCCAGTCACCGACGCCGCCGGCGAAGAACATCACGCCCATTGCCAGCAGCACCAGGGTCAGAATGCCGCTGATGTAAGCCTTGGGGATCGTGCGTTTCGGGTCCTTGGCTTCTTCGGCGGCCATGGCTGCGCCTTCGATGGCGAGGAAGAACCAAATAGCGAACGGAATCGCGGCGAACATCCCGGCAATCGCTGGCGCACCGAAAACGTCCGAACCGGCCCAGCCATTGAGCGCGAAGTTACTGAAGCTGAAGGCCGGAGCGACGACGCCCATGAACACCAGCAATTCAGCGACGGCGAGCACGCAGACGATCAGCTCGAAGGTCGCCGCCAGCTTCACCCCAAGGATGTTCAATCCCATAAAGACGATGTACGCGCCGACTGCCGCGTGTTTCGGATCAAGTGCCGGAAATTGCACATTCAGATAGGCACCGATGGCCAGCGCAATCGCGGGTGGAGCGAAGACGAACTCGATCAGCGTCGCCAGCCCGGCGATCAGTCCGCCTTTTTCACCAAACGCTCGACGGCTGTAGGCAAACGGCCCGCCAGCGTGAGGAATAGCGGTGGTGAGTTCGGTGAAGCTGAAGATAAAGCAGGTGTACATGGTCGCGACCATGAACGAGGTCACCAAAAAACCCAGCGTCCCGGCCACGCCCCAGCCGTAACTCCAGCCGAAGTATTCCCCGGAAATCACCAGCCCCACGGCGATACCCCACAAGTGCAGCGTGCCCAGCGTCGGTTTGAGTTGTGTGTTCATGCGTTTGCTCCCTGAACGGTTGGAAAGCTCGGGGAAGGGCGTGTGCAGTGGGCGTGCCATTTTGTATTGGCGGGTCGTAAAGGGCTGAAAGGCGTCGTTATCCGGGATGTTCGGCGGTGGATGTCGGCATTTTTGTGCGCCAGTCGGGTGCGATGGCGTCTGTAATGCCGCCATCGCGGGCAAGCCCGCTCCCACAGGGATCTGCGTCGAGCACCGCATCCAGTTTCACCGCCGAACCTGTGGGAGCTGGGCTTGCCCGCGATAAGGCCAGTCCAGACCCCGCAAAACCTGGCTGTAACGAACGCATAAACCCACTCTTTACGCTTTCTTTATGCCCCGCGCGCACCCTCGCTCTCGTTCCTTTACAGCCTCCTTCCCGACAATCACTCCACACGCGGCAATACGCCGTAACACGGAGATCTTCCATGAGCGTTCTGGACGGGGTGTCACTGCTATTGGCAGTGGGGCTGTTCATTTATCTGTTGGTTGCGCTGTTGCGCGCGGATCGGAACTAGGAGCAGCTATGCACAGTTATGACTATTGGCTGATCCTCGCGTTCTTCGCGTTGGTCTTGCTGCCGGCGCCGTTCCTCGGGCGTTTTTACTACAAAGTGATGGAAGGCCAGCGCACCTGGTTGACGCCGATTCTCGGTCCGGTCGAGCGCGGCTGTTTTCGCGTGGCCGGGGTCAATCCGCAGGATGAACAGAGCTGGCAGAAATACACGCTGGCGCTGCTGGCCTTCAACCTCGCCGGTTTCCTGCTGTTGTTCACGATTCTGCTGTTTCAGGATCACTTGCCGCTCAACCCGCAGAACCTGCCGGGCCAGGAATGGACTCAGGCGTTCAACACTGCGGTCAGTTTCATGACCAACACCAACTGGCAGTCCTACAGTGGTGAAGCGACGCTCAGCTACCTGAGCCAGATGGTCGGCCTCACCGTGCAGAACTTCGTCAGCGCCGCCACCGGCCTCGCCGTGTTGGTCGCGCTGTGCCGTAGCATCGGCCGCAAGTCGAGCAAGACACTGGGCAATTTCTGGGTCGACATGACCCGCGCCACCCTCTACGGTTTGCTGCCGCTGTGCCTGCTGCTGGCGCTGTATCTGGTCTGGCAGGGCGTGCCGCAAACCTTCGCGCAGTATGTGAATGCGGTGACCCTGCAGGGCGTTGATCAAGTGATCCCGCTGGGCCCGGCGGCGAGCCAGATTGCGATCAAGCAACTGGGCACCAACGGTGGTGGCTTCTTCGGCGTCAACTCGGCGCATCCGTTCGAGAACCCGACCGCGTGGAGCAACCTGTTCGAAGTCGCCTCGATCATCCTGATCCCGGCGGCGCTGGTGTTCACGTTCGGCCACTACGTGAAGGACCTGCGTCAGAGCCGCGCGATCATCGCCTGCATGTTGGCGCTGTTCCTGATCGGCGGCGCGACTTCGCTGTGGGCTGAGTACCAGCCGAATCCGACCTTGAACAACGCTGCCGTCGAACAGACCGCGCCGCTGGAAGGCAAGGAAGCGCGCTTCGGCACCACCGCCACCGTGCTGTGGTCGGTGACCACCACGGCGGCGTCGAACGGCTCGGTCAACGGCATGCACGACAGCCTCAATCCGCTGAGCGGCATGGTTGCGCTGGTCAACATGATGGTCGGCGAAGTGATCTTCGGCGGCGTCGGTGCCGGGCTTTACGGCATGTTGCTCAACGTGTTGATCGCGGTGTTCCTCGCCGGTCTGATGATTGGCCGTACGCCGGAATACCTCGGTAAAAAACTCCAGGCGCGAGAAGTGCAATTGCTCGTGGTCACGCTGCTGGTGATGCCGGTCGGCGTGCTGGTACTCGGCGCGATCGCCGCCACCCTGCCAGGCCCTGCGGCAACCATCAGCAACCCCGGCCCGCACGGTTTCAGCCAGTTGCTCTACGCCTACACCTCGGCCAGTGCGAACAACGGCTCGGCGTTTGGTGGCTTGAGCGCGAACACGCCGTTCCACAACCTGATGCTCGGCCTGGGCATGTTGATCGGTCGCTTCGGCTACATCCTTCCGGTTCTGGCCTTGGCCGGCAGCCTGGCGATGAAGAAAACCGCACCGATCGGCCAGAACAGCTTCCCGACCCATGGTCCGCTGTTCGTGACCCTGTTGACCGTGACCATTTTGCTGGTGGGCGGCCTGACCTTTTTGCCGACGCTGGCGTTGGGTCCAATCGCTGAACATTTGAGTTTGGCTGCCTTTGGTATAGGGAGCTAAGGAGTCAATGATGAATATGCCCGCAATCAAACCCGTTGCCGCCAAAGCACCGGAACAAGCGAAAACCGCGATCTCGGCCCTGTGGCGTCCGGCGCTGGTGCAAGCCTTCGTCAAACTCGATCCTCGGCAACTGAAGCGTTCGCCAGTGATGCTGGTGGTCGAACTGACCGCGATTTTCACCACCGTGCTGTGCTTCATTCCCGATGCTGATGTGCCGACGTTCGTCGCCGCGCAAATTGCCTTGTGGCTATGGTTCACCGTGTTGTTTGCCAACTTCGCCGAAGCCTTGGCCGAAGGTCGCGGCAAGGCCCGCGCCGACAGCCTCAAGGCGGGCAGCGAAGGCCTCAGCGCTCGACGCAAACAGGCTGACGGCAGCTTCCAGGTTGTGCCGGCGACCAGTTTGCGCAAGGGCGATGTGGTGCGCGTCGAAGCGGGGGAGATGATCCCCGGTGACGGCGAAGTCATCGAAGGCATTGCCGCGGTCAACGAAGCGGCAATTACGGGTGAATCGGCGCCGGTCATTCGCGAGTCCGGCGGCGACCGCTCGGCCGTCACCGGCAACACCCGACTGGTGTCTGACTGGCTGCTGGTGAAGATCACCGCCAACCCCGGTGAATCGACTCTCGACCGCATGATCGCTTTGGTCGAAGGCGCCAAACGCCAGAAGACCCCGAACGAAGTCGCGCTGGATATCCTGCTGATCGGTCTGACGCTGATCTTTTTGCTGGTGGTGGTGACCCTGCAACCCTTCGCCCACTTCGCCAATGGCAGCCTGCCGCTGGTGTTTTTGGTGGCGCTGTTGGTGACGCTGATTCCGACCACCATCGGCGGCCTGCTGTCGGCGATCGGTATCGCCGGGATGGATCGTCTGGTACGTCTGAACGTGATTGCCAAGTCCGGTCGCGCGGTGGAAGCCGCGGGCGATGTGCATGTGCTGCTGCTCGACAAGACCGGCACCATCACCTTCGGCAACCGTCGGTGCAGCGCGGTGTATGCCGCGCCTGGCGTGACGGGCCGTGACTTGGCCGAAGGTGCGTTGTTTGCGTCGCTGGGTGACGAAACCGCCGAAGGCAAATCCATCGTCGAGTACCTGCGCGGTCTGCATCCGCAACCTGAGCCTTCGCCGGAAACCCTGACGGTTGTGCCGTTCAGCGCTGAAACCCGCTTGTCCGGTGTCGACTATCAGGGCCGCGTTTATCGCAAAGGTGCGGTGGATTCGCTGCTGAGTTTCATCGGTCAACCACGCACCGATCTGGCGCCGGCCCTGTCGCGGGAAATCGACAAAATCGCCCAGAGCGGCGGCACGCCGTTGCTGGTCTGTGTCGACGGTAAACTGCTCGGCGCGATCCACCTCAAGGACGTGGTCAAACCGGGCATCCGCGAGCGTTTTGCCGAGCTGCGCAAACTGGGGATTCGCACGGTGATGGTCACCGGTGACAACCCGCTGACCGCTGCTGCGATTGCGGCTGAAGCGGGCGTCGATGACGTCCTCGCCGAAGCCACCCCGGAAAAGAAACTCGCGCGTATTCGCCTCGAGCAGAACGACGGTCGTCTGGTCGCGATGTGCGGTGACGGCGCCAACGACGCCCCGGCGTTGGCCCAGGCCGACGTCGGCATGGCGATGAACGACGGCACGCAAGCCGCACGCGAAGCGGCGAACATGGTCGACCTCGACAGCGATCCGACCAAGCTGCTGGACGTGGTGCAGATCGGCAAGGAATTGCTGGTGACCCGTGGTGCACTGACGACCTTTTCCATCGCCAACGACATCGCCAAGTACTTCGCGATCCTGCCGGCGTTGTTCGCCTCGATCTACCCGCAACTGGGCGTGCTGAACATCATGCACCTGACCAGTCCGCAGAGCGCGATTCTGTCGGCCATTGTGTTCAACGCGTTGATCATCGTAGTGCTGATTCCGCTGGCCCTGCGCGGTGTGCGCGTGCAAGCGGCGAGTGCGGCGGCGTTGCTGCGACGCAATCTGCTGATCTATGGCGTGGGCGGGATTCTGGTGCCGTTTGTGGGGATCAAGGCGATCGACATGCTGCTCACGGCGTTGCATCTGGTGTGAGGCTGAAGAGCCCCTCACCCTAACCCTCTCCCGGGGGGAGAGGGGACTGACCGAGGTGTTTTGGCGAGTTGCACCGACCTGAGGTACCGAGCCGAACTCAGGTCTTGAAAAACACATGGATCGACTCCCTTTCCCCTCGCCCCCTTGGGGGAGAGGGCTGGGGTGAGGGGGAAGAAATTTTTCTGACACTCCACCAAAAGTTTGCCCAACGAATTCGAGGATTATGAAATGTCCACAATGATACGTCCGGCCCTGAGCCTGCTGGTGCTGATGACCCTGGTCACCGGCGTTGCCTATCCGCTGGTCGTCACCGGAGTCGCGCAGGTCGCGTTTCCCGAGCAGGCCAACGGCAGCCTGGTGTACGACGCCGCTGGCAAGGTCCGCGGTTCATCGCAGATCGCTCAGGATTTTGTTGGCGATGCGTGGTTCCATCCGCGCCCATCGGCCGGTGCGTTTGCCACTGTTTCCAGTAGCGCAAGCAACCTGGCGCCGAGCAATCCGGCACTGGCCACCCGCGTGATCGACGACGCCAACAAGTTGCAGGTTCCCGGCCAAGGCCCGGTGCCGCTGGCGCTGCTGACTACCTCCGGCAGCGGCCTCGATCCGCACTTGCCTCCGGCGGCAATTGCCTATCAACTGGCGCGTGTCGCGCAAGCGCGTAACCTGCCGGTGTCGACCGTGCAGCAACTGCTTGATGCGCACATCGAGCAGCCGCTGGTGGGGCCGCCGGTGGTGAATGTGCTTGAGTTGAATATGGCACTGGAAAAACTCTGAATCGGCGGCGCGGCCATTCGCGAGCAGGCTCGCTCCCCCAGGGGACTGCATACCCCTCGTGGGAGCGAGCCTGCTCGCGAAGAGGGCCACTAGAACACTGCATAACCATCAGCAAGAGAGAACTTCAAGCATGAGCGACTCCGGCCGCGCCGACGCACTGTTAGCAGACCTGCCCCGCGACGGCCGAGGCCGGCTCAAGGTTTTCCTTGGCGCCGCGCCCGGTGTCGGCAAGACCTACGCCATGCTCCAGGCCGCCCACACCCAACTGCGTCAAGGTGTGAAAGTCATCGCCGGCGTTGTTGAAACCCACGGTCGTGCCGAAACCGAAGCGTTGCTCGGCGGCCTGCCGCAGCAGCCTCTGGTGCGCTCGGAATACCGTGGCGTGATGCTCGAAGAAATGGACCTCGACGGCCTCCTCGCCGCCAAACCGAAGCTGGTGTTGGTCGATGAACTGGCCCACAGCAACGCCCCCGGCAGCCGCCATGCGAAACGCTGGCAAGACATTCAGGAACTGCTCTCGGCCGGCATCGACGTGTTCACCACGGTCAACGTCCAGCACCTCGAAAGCCTCAACGATCAGGTGCGCGGCATCACCGGCGTGCAGGTGCGCGAAACCCTGCCGGACTGGGTGCTGCAAGAAGCCTTTGAGTTGTTGCTGATCGACCTGCCGCCGCGCGAATTGCTTGAGCGGCTGCGCGAAGGCAAGGTCTATGTGCCGGAGCAGGCGCGGGCGGCAATCGATGCATTTTTCACCCAGACCAACCTCACCGCATTGCGCGAACTGGCGATGCAAACAGCAGCGGCACAAGTCGATAACGACCTCGCCCAAGGCTATCGCCAAATGGGTCAGGCCGCGCCGGCGGTGCGCGGACGTTTGCTGGTCGGCATTGATGGCGATGCCCAGGCCGAGCGTCTCGTGCGTCACGCCAGCCGCGTTGCACAGCGTCGGCATTTGCCGTGGAGTCTGGTGCACGTCGACAACGGCAGCGTGCGCGACGAGCAATCACGTTTGCGTCTGCAAAGTGCTCAGCAACTCGCCGAACGCCTCGGTGGCGAAGTGGTGTTGCTGCGCGCCGGCGAGGTGGCGAAAACCCTGATCCAGCATGCGTCCGAGCGCCGCGCGAGTCTGGTGCTGGTGGGTCAATCCAGGCCACGACTGCGCCGTCACCTGTTCGGTGGAGGGCTGGCCGCGCGGTTGTTGCGTCAGGCTCGTGGGCTGGAAATCAACGTCCTCGACAGCGATCACCAACAGGATCAACCGCGTACTCGAAACCCACTGACACTGGTTTGGTTTGACTACCTGCTGGCGCTGGTCGCCACGGTGTTGGCCACCGCACTGGCGTGGGCCGTGTCGAGTGTGTTGCCGCTGCCGAACATCTCGCTGGTGTTTCTGGCGGCCGTGCTACTGGTGGCGGTGCGCAGCAGTCTCGGCCCAGCGTTGGCGTGTGCGGCGTTGTCGTTTCTGACCTACGACTTTTTGTTCATACCGCCAAATTTTTCGTTCAGCATCCAGCGTGAAGAAGACGTGCTGACCTTGCTGTTCTTTCTGTTGATGGCGGCGCTCACAGGAAACCTGGCTGCGCGTCAGCGTCGGCAATTGCAGGCGTTGCGCGACACCCAGGAAGAAACCTCCGAGCTGCTCGACCTGTCGCGCAAACTCACCGCCGCCACCGACCGCCAGGCCGTGCTCAATGCCGCCGCGCAGCACCTCAATGGCTGGCGCGATCTGCAAATCTGCTTGCTCAATCGCGACGGGCAGGGTGGCTGGAAAGTTGAAACCGGTGGACCGCTGCAATTCACCGAGTCCGAACGCGCCGCCGCCGATTGGGCCTGGCAGCACGATCAACCGGCCGGGGTGGGCACCGGCACGCTGCCGTTCGGTCGCTGGTGGTGGTGGCCGCTGTCGGTCGAGGACGGTCCGCTGGCACTGCTCGGGGTGTGTGCCAAAGAGGGCCAGACCTTGAGCGGCCAGCGTCGCCGCTTGCTGACCGCGCTCAGTCAGCCACTGGCACAGGCGTTGGCTCGCGCGCAGTTGGCGGATGATCTGGAAGCGGCGCGCTTGCACGGCGAAACCGAGCAATTGCGCAGCGCGCTGCTGGCCTCGGTTTCCCATGATTTGCGCACGCCGCTGACGTCGATGCGCGGCAGCATCGACAGCTTGTTGGCATTGGGCGAAGCGATCCCGCTGGAGGATCGCCGCGAACTGCTCGAAGGCACCCGTGATGAAGCCGAACGCCTCGACCGCTACATCCAGAACCTGCTCGACATGACACGCCTGGGCCATGGCGCGCTGAAACTCGCGCGCGACTGGGTGTCGCCGGCCGATATCGTCGGCAGTTCGCTCAATCGTCTGCGCGCAGTGCTCGCGCCGTTGCAGGTCAGCACCGAGGTGCCGGCCGAGTTGCCGTTGCTGTACGTGCACGCGGCGTTGATCGAGCAGGCGCTGGTCAATGTGCTGGAAAACGCCGCACGTTTCTCGCCACCTGACGGCCGATTGCAATTGAATGCCGGCGCGAACGACAACGAAATTTACTTCTCGGTCAGCGACGAGGGGCCGGGGATTCCCGAAGACGAGCGGGCGAAGATTTTCGATATGTTTTACACCGCCGCACGGGGTGATCGCGGCGGCCAGGGCACCGGCCTCGGCCTGGCGATTTGTCAGGGTATGGTCGGTGCGCATGGCGGACGAATCAGCGTTGCCGATGGCATTGACGGGCGCGGTACCTGCATCACCTTGCACCTGCCATTGCAGGCGCAACCGGGGATGGACGATGAAGCCTGAATCCGACTGCGCTACTCTCTTGCCAATCTTTTGTGTTGATGTGAATTCATGAGCCAGACCGCGACCATTTTGGTCATCGACGACGAACCGCAGATCCGCAAGTTCCTGCGCATCAGCCTCGTTTCACAAGGCTACAAAGTGCTCGAGGCCGGCACCGGCGCCGAGGGCCTGGCGCAAGCGGCGCTGAATAAACCGGACCTGCTGGTGCTCGACCTCGGCCTGCCGGACATGGACGGCCAGCAAGTGCTGCGCGAATTTCGCGAGTGGGCCACGGCGCCGGTGCTGGTGCTGTCGGTGCGCGCCAGCGAAGGGCAGAAGGTCGAGGCATTGGACGGTGGCGCCAACGACTACGTGACCAAACCGTTCGGCATTCAGGAGTTTCTGGCGCGGGTGCGCGCGCTGTTGCGGCAGGCGCCAGTGGGAGAAGCGCAGCAGGCCGCGCTAAATGTCGGCCCGCTGACGGTGGACCTGGCCTATCGACGGGTGTTGCTTGATGGTGTCGAAGTGGCGCTGACCCGCAAGGAATACGCGGTGCTGGCGCAACTGGCGCGGCATCCGGGACGGGTGATCACCCAGCAGCAATTGCTCAAGGATATCTGGGGGCCGACGCACACCGAGGACAGTCATTACCTGCGAATCGTGGTTGGGCATTTGCGCCAGAAACTGGCGGATGATCCGACCCGGCCACGGTTTATTGTGACAGAGGCGGGGGTCGGGTATCGGCTGGTGAGTGATAACACTGTGTAGTTTTTGTGTGGGCTGGTCCGGCCCCTTCGCGAGCAAGCTCGCTCCCACATCGGAATGCAGTCTCCTGTGGGAGCGAGCTTGCTCGCGAAGGGCGGCTGACAGTCAGCCGAGAACCTCAGGGTTCTCTGTTTTGCTCCTCTTCATACCGATCCAAGGTATCCCGAGCAATTTCCCTTCCCAGCGCGATCAACTCCGGCGCCTTGTAAAACTCGAAAAACCGGCACACCCGCTTCGGCACGTTGATCAGGATGTCCGGCGGATACCCGGCAATCTTGTACTGCGCCAACGAGGTCTGCATCACCTCGAAACTCTGGTTGATCAAGTCCAGCAATGACGCCGGCCCCACGTTATCGATGATGAATGAACCGGTCGCGGATTTCGGTGCGCCTTCGCGCTCCGGGGCGGCTGCCGGTTGCTGGTTTTCCGGTTCGGCGCCTTCAATCCAGGGATTGATTTCAGCGGCCTGTGCGCGCAGCGCTTCCTGTTCCAGTTTCAACATTTTCTCGGCCTGGGTGCGACGGAACGGCATCTTCGAACCGAGCGAATTGATCAGGCTGTCGAACCGCGAGCGGAAGGCGGGCGGGCGCTGGATCACCGGTAACTTGTAATGCCGCTGGTTGGTCGAGTTGAGATTGACCGCGATGATCAGATCGCAATGACTCGACACCACCGGCACGATCGGCAGCGGGTTGAGAATCCCGCCGTCAACCAGCATCCGGTTGCCTTGCATCACCGGGGTGAACAGGCTGGGAATCGCCGCCGAGGCGCGCATGGCCTGATGCAGACAGCCTTCCTGAAACCAGATTTCCTGTTGGTTGGTGAGGTCGGCGGCGACCGCGGTGTAAGGGATACGCAGGTCTTCAATGTTGATATCGCCGACGATCTTGCGGATCTGGCCGAAGACTTTTTCACCGCGAATCGCGCCGAGGCGGAAACTCACGTCCACCAGGCGCAGCACGTCAAGGTAATCCAGGCTTTCGATCCAGTTCTTGTAGTCGTCGAGCTTGCCGGCGGCGTAGATCCCGCCAACCACCGCGCCCATCGAACAACCGGCAATACAGGCGATGTCATAACCGCGTCGTTCGATCTCTTCAATGACTCCGATATGGGCGTAACCCCGGGCGCCACCGGAGCCCAGCACCAGTGCGACACGCTTTTTCATCAAACTTCCTCCCGACAAGATTGCACAATGCACCCATCGGGCAGGGGGCTCAATCGCCGAGGTCGTTCAGCGCGCCGATGACGTCGTTTTTTCGATACTGTGTGACCACTCGGCGCTATCCTTTCGCCATTGCCTATTCATGGGGCGGCAAGGCACTTTTTCTTAGCCTTATCGTCTTACCTGCACGACTGTTGACCTATCTTTGAGGTGTGAGTGATGAAAGCCTGGATCTGTGTACCGTTGTTGGCCCTGGCATTGGCCGGTTGCGCCGGTAAAACCGCTTACCGCGACAGCTGCGGCAGCCAGCTCGACACCGCGTGGCATGAGCTGGACCTGGCCAAGGCCGAAGGCTTTGCCGGCACCGTGAGTTATTCCAAAGCGCTGTCATTGCTGACGGCCGCCAAGACCCAGCAACAATTCGAAGGCTTCGAAGGCTGTGCGAACAAGGCCGAGAAGGCGCGCTTCTATATTCGCGAATCCCGCGCCGGCCGCTAAGCTGCTGACTTGGCACCAGTCGGCTGAGGCGGCGACATTGCAGACTCAGTCGACAGGCTTTTTGAATCAGGGAGCAAGTGATGTCTGCGTTGGTTGACGGCTTGGTGGCTCATGTCATGAGCCTGGAAGTACGATTGCTGGCCTGTCAGGCGCGCCTCACCGCGCGTACCGACCCTGAGGCGCTGCACGATCTGCGCACCACGGTGCGGCGCTTGCGCAGCCTGTTGCGGCCGTTGCGCGGCTTGCCGGGTGTCGAGCAACTGGAAGCCGCGGCGTCGGCGGTCGGCCAGTTGACTACACCGTGGCGTGATCGCGAGGTGCTGGCGGCGTATCTGCTCGAACACGATCAACCTGAAGCCGCCCAGCGGCGCATGGCGCAGATGGCCGAAGCCTATCCGGCGCTGGCGGCGAGCCAGGAAGTGGCCTCGCTGCTGATGATCCTCGACGCTTTCCCGCGCTTCTTGCGTGCCTCGCAGCGTCAGGGCCTGCTCAAGCGTCTGGGCAACCGCATCGAAAAACGCCTCGGCAAACAATGGGAAAAACTCGACGAAGCGCTGCACGATCCGGCCCATGATCGGCATCGCCTGCGACTGCTGATCAAGCGTGTGCGTTATGGCATCGAAGCCTATCCCGAATTGGATCGCTTGCCCGAGTCAGCGCTGGAACGGCTGAAATCCGCGCAAGGGGCCTTGGGTGATTGGCACGATTGCTGGCAGTGGCTGGCGCGGGCCGAGCTGGAAGCGGACCTGCAGCCATGCGTCGCGACCTGGCAGGCAACGATGATCAAGGCTGAAGCCAAGGCTGATCGGGTGCTCGAAAAGCTCAGCGCAACCTGCTTCAAATAAATTGAATGCACACGAACCCCTGTAGGAGCAGCTTTCGGCAGCTCCTGCAGGGGTTTTTCATTGGGTTTGAAATCGGTGTAAGGCCTATCTGTCTGGCTATTTGACCGGAATAGACGCTGCGGCGCTCTGCGTGGCTGGTTAAGATCCCGGCATTCATTTTTGTTTTCTGAGGTTGCCATGCGCTTTAGCGATCTGCTTGATGCGGTCCGCCGCGACTCGACGCTGACTATCCCTGCCGAATGGGGTCAGGGCCGCGCGAGTTTCGGTGGCCTGGTGGCTGCGCTGCAATTCGAGGCCATGCGCGCCAGGGTGCCGGCGGATCGCCCGGTGCGTTCGCTGGCGATCACCTTTGTCGGCCCGGTCGAGCCAGAAGTGCCGGTTAGTTTTGAAGTCGATGTGCTACGAGAAGGCAAAGCCGTCAGCCAGGTGCTGGGCCGGGCGATGCAGAACGGTCAGGTGGTGACGATCGTCCAGGGCAGCTTTGGTGCCTCACGACCCTCAGAGGTAGCGGTTGAAGCCTATCCCGCGCCGCAAATGAAGCACTGGGACGAATGCCAGGAGTTGCCGTACATCAAAGGCGTGACGCCGGAGTTCATGCGCCATCTGGCGATGCGCTGGACTACCGGCGGCATGCCGTTTACCGGCACCCCATCGCGGCTGATGGGCGGATGGGTACGTCTGCGTGGGGATGTGAAAGAAGAGCCGGTCTGTGAAGCGCATCTGCTGGCGCTGGTGGATGCGTGGCCACCCGCGCTGTTGCCGTATCTGAAAAAGCCTGCACCGGGCAGCACGTTGACCTGGACCATCGAGTTCGTTCAGCCGCTCCGCGACTTGAGTACGCTGGACTGGTGCCAATATCTGGCAGACATCGAGTACGCTGCCGATGGTTACGGTCATGTCGCCGCCAAGCTGTGGAGCGCGCAAGGGGAACTGATCGCCATGAGTCGCCAGACGGTCACGATCTTTGCCTGACGCGATGCCGACGGTGGCGCTCACGCTTCCAGGTGGTGGCCGTGGCGCTGTAAACCCAGCGCCGCGACGATGCCAATTACGCCGATGACTACGCTAGGCAGGCTCAGGCTGAACACGCCGGACACGATCAGCAGAAACGCCACGATGAACAACGGCACTGCGATCAAGTGCAGCACGTGATGGGTCGGATGCTGGTGATTGCCCGGCTGCGCGCGCCATTGCCACGCGGGAAGGTTGGGGTGACGTTTGCCCATGTCTGTTACTCCTCGATCCGTGTTGAACACATGGGTGAAGAATAGGCCGGGGCGTGGAGGGCGGCGAATCAAGCTTGGCTATGAACGCGATAGGCGTCATTGCCGGTTTTGATTTTGAATGTACTGGCGCCTTCGCGAGCAAGCTCGCTCCCACAGGTTTCTCTGGTGTTCACAACATCTGGGTTTTCCACAGATCCCTGTGGGAGCGGTGCCCACTAATTTGTGTCCGCTAGAGATCCCTGTGGGAGCGAGCTTGCTCGCGAAAGGGGCCTCAAAGTTTCAGCTGACCTATCGCCTTGCTCAATTCCCCAGCCAGCGTCGCCAACTCATTGCTGGTCGTCGCCGAATCCACGGTTTGCTGCACGGTATTCTCGGTCACATCGCGAATGCTCACCACCGCCCGATTCATCTCCTCGGCGACCTGACTTTGCTGCTCTGCCGCCACGGCGATCTGCGTGTTGCTCTCACGCATCTGCGCCACCGCTCCCGTGATTTCCGCCAGTGCCTCGCCAGCCTCCTGCGCCTGCTGCACACAATCGTCAGCCTTGTACGAACTCTCCTGCATGAAATCTACCGCATCACGCGTGCCGGCCTGCAACGCCGACACCATGGTGGTGATCTCGTCGGTCGAGGTCTGCACGCGTTTGGCCAGGTTGCGCACTTCATCGGCGACCACTGCAAACCCACGGCCCATCTCACCGGCGCGGGCCGCCTCAATGGCGGCGTTGAGCGCGAGCAGATTGGTTTGCTCGGCGATGCTGTGAATCACGCCGACCACGCCGTTGATCTTCTGGCTGTCCTCGGCCAGCCGTTGAATCATCTGCGCGGTCTGTTGCACGCCGCTGGACAGGCCGGTAATCGAATGCTGAACCCGCGCCACCACTTGCTGGCCGCTGCCGGCGAGGGCATCGGCGGTTTGTGACAGATCGCGGGTGGCGCCGGCGTGCTGGGCGATGTGGTAAACGGTGGCGGTCATTTCGTTGATCGCCGTGGCCGCCTGATCGGTTTCACTCTGCTGGCCGAGCATGCCGTGACGCACTTCGTTCATGCTCGACGCCAGGCGCGCCGCCCCGACATCCAGTTGCCGTGCGGTATTGGCGACGGTGGTGACGACGCGCTGATAACCGGCCTGCATCGCATTGAACGCATTGGCCATCTGCCCGACTTCATCCTTGCCGGCCAGCGGCACGCGGGCGCAGAGGTCGCCGCTTTTTTCAACGTGGAGCATCACGTCTTTCAACGTGTTTAGTTGGCTGAGCAGGAAGCGGATCAGCAGTTGCGAAGCGCCAAGCATGGCAAGCATCAGGATGAACACCGCCACCGCGTAATTGGCGAAGCGCTCCCCGAACACTTGAGTGAGGCTGGGGCCATAAGCGACGACCGCGACTTGCTGACCGTCGGCGCGGCTGAAAACTTCGGCGCCGATCAGCAAGTTGTGGCCGAACAATGGCAGGTGATTGATCGCGTGCCAGCCATTGCTTTCGGTGATCTCCAGCAGCGGCTGATCATTGAGGCGCGGTGCTTCGCCGCGTTTAAACGTCAGCACTTGCTCGGCCTTGGGCAGCGGTTGCCCGGCAGGCCAGGCCTTGAGCAACTGCGCCTGAGCTTGCGCCGACGATTGCGCCGCGTGACTGCGCGCCTGCTGTTCGAGTTGAACGGCATACAGCACCAGCAGCAGGGTAGTGACGAAGGCGACCGCGTTGACGGCCCAGAATTTGTATTTCAGCGAGATATTGCTAAGCCAGGCACCCATGGAGGTCTTCTCTGATAGCGGAAACAGTTTTGGCAAGGTGCCAGCATTGTGCCGCTATGCAGGGGGGCCGATTTGATGTGGGTCAACAGATCCGGTGGTGAATGAAAAAGATGTTCAGGCCAATTCAGGAAGAGCAAAAAATGCCCGGCTACAAGCGGTTGTGTGCGCCGCCAGATCTTCCTCGGTCTCACCCCGATGCAACGCCACCTCACGCAACAGCTCAGTCAAATACGCCGGCTCATTGCGTCCGTTCTTCGGTTTCGGTCGCAGGGTGCGTGGCAGCAAATACGGCGCATCACTCTCGAGCATCAGGCGCCCGCGCTTGATCTCCTTGACCAGCGGATGCAGATGCGTGCCTCGGCGCTCGTCACAGATCCAGCCGGTAATGCCGATGTGCAGATCCAGGTCGAGATAGCTGAATAGCGCCTTTTGTTCGCCGGTGAAGCAATGCACCACGGCGGCGGGCAGTTGATCGCGGAAACCCTTGAGAATCTCCAGCAGGCGCTGACTGGCATCGCGCTCGTGCAAGAACACCGGCAATTGCAGTTCAACGGCCAGTGCCAGATGTTCTTCGAGGACTTTTTCCTGCTGCGGACGCGGCGAGAAATCGCGGTTGAAATCCAGCCCGCATTCACCCACCGCGACCACGCTGGATTCCTTCAGCAAACTGCGCAGGCGTCGGGCGCTGTCAGCGTTCCAGTCACTGGCCGAATGCGGGTGAATCCCGGCGGTGGCGAACAGTCGTTGACCGCTTTCATCCAGCTGCTGGCAGAGTTCCAGCGCCTGCTCGCTCCCCTCGACGCTGGTGCCGGTCAGCACCAGTTGGCACACCCCGGCGGCATAGGCGCGGTCGAGTACGGCCTGGTGTTTGTCGGCGAAACTTGGGTTGGTCAGGTTGACGCCGATATCGATGAGTTGCATGGTTGCTACCTCGGGCCGAAGGCCGGAAAGCATACCAGAGCTGTAGATTCACAAGAAAAGCCAAGAACTACAAAGAGTTATCGCTGTCTTTTGATGCCGCGACACAGCGTGGGTTGGCAGCAATGCCATCACTGTGCCAGTCTCTCGCACGTTGCCAGCGCTCCAGGCGCTCTGTTTTCGTCGGTGATTTCAACCGTTGCGCGGTGATTTCGCCCCGTATCCTTTCCGGAGAGTGGATGATTCGTCCCTCGGTTTTGCTGCTGTTGTGTGCATCGTTGCTACTGCCAATGACGGCGGTTGCGCGTCTGCCCGGGCCGCTACAAGCCGTGCCCGCCGCCAAAGTCCGCGATCTTTCGGAGATTCGCAGCAGCCGCGTGTTGCGGGTGCTGGTCAACCAGAGCCGTAACAGTTCCGGTGAAGTCCAGGGCCAGGCCATCGGCGTCGAATACCATCGCCTGCGTGCCTTCGAGCAATACCTCAATGGCCACGCCCGGGATGGCCAGGAAATTACCCTCAAGATCATTCCCAAAGCCAAGGATCAACTGCTCGGCGCGTTGCAGCGTGGGGAAGGTGATCTGGTGGCGCCCGGGGAATTGCTCGAACTGCAACCGGGTTATGCGGTGGCCAGCAGTGAACCGATCGCCAGCAACGTGCCGTTGGTGCTGGTGGGCATCAAAGGCCAGCGGCGCTACACCAAGGTCGAGCAACTCGCCGGTAAAACCCTCGCGTTGCCCACCGGCAGCGCGGCAGGGGAGGCGATCAGTCAGCTCAATCAAAAACTGGCACTGCACAAACTCGCGCCGATCAAGATCGAGTGGGTCGATCCGACGCTGGCCGTCGAGGATGTGCTGGAGATGGTTCAGGGCGGCATTTTTCACCTGACCGTCGTTGAACTGCCGATTGCCGAGCGCTGGGGCAAGATCCTGCCCAAGCTGCGTGTTGATCGACAACTGGTGATCAGTGAGCCGGGTGAGGAAAACTGGTTCGTGCGCCGCGATGCTTCAATGTTGCGGGCCAGCGTCGACCGCTTCATCAGCGGTTACAAGAAACCCGCAAACGAAGACGCGGCCTTTCTGCGCATTTATCGCCGGCTCTATCAGGTCCACTATCCATTGGCCAAGGCCGACCGTCAGCGTCTGGAAAAACTGCGCCCGACCCTGCAAAAACACGCCGCGGCACAAAATATGGATTGGTTGAACCTGGCGGCGCTGGCGTTCAAGGAGTCGGCGCTGCAGCCCAACGCCCGCAGCGGCCGTGGCCCGACCGGGCTGATGCAGATTACGCCATCCGCCGCCCAGCGCGTCGGCGTGAACAATATCCAGAATCTTGATGCAAACGTGCAGGCCGGGGCCAAGTACCTCGCGCTGATCCGCCGCAAGTTCTTCAATAGCCCCAAACTTAACGAGCGCGAACGCATGGCGTTCACGCTGGCGGCCTACAACATCGGCCCTGAGCGAGTGCAAGGCATGCGCGCCGAAGCACGGCGTCGTGGGCTCAATCCCAATCAGTGGTTCTTCCAGGTCGAGCGCATTGCCATGGAGCAGGTGGGAATGGGTGCCGTCAGCTATGTTAATAGCGTGAACAAGTATTACTTGGCGTTCGATCGGGAGCGGGAGTCGTTGGAGCCCGGTGGACAGAAAGTTGTCTCACGTAAATAATCAAATAAATCGATTGTTATGGCGCAATATTTGCGCTTTAAACATGAAAATAACTGATTAATATAGCGGCCAACCCACACACACTTTCGCAAAACAAGGAACTCAGCATGAGCTCTCTGATCAACAAGGTACTGTTCACCCGCGCTGGCTATGGCCTGACCATCCTGCGCATCGTGGTCGGTGTGATTTTCGCCGCACACGGCGCACAAAAACTCTTCGGAATGTTCGGTGGGTATGGACTTGCTGGTACCGCGCAGTACATGGAGAGCCTGGGTCTGACGCCGGGTTACGCCATGGCCGTTCTGTCGGGTGGTACCGAGTTTTTCGCTGGCCTGGCGCTGATCATCGGCCTGCTGGTCCGTCCGGCAGCCTTGGGTTTGACCGTCTTGTCGCTGGTGGCGATCTTCACCGTGCACATCAGCAACGGTCTGTTCATGGCCAACAACGGTTACGAGTTCGCCTTGGCTTTGCTCGGTGGCAGCCTTGCGGTGCTGATCGAGGGCGCCGGCAAGCTTTCGGTGGATCGCGCCATCGCCGGTTGACCGCTCTGGCTCAAGCAAAAGGCCCGCATTGTGCGGGCCTTTTTTTGTTGTGGTTGATTCTTGACACTGATCGGTCACGTTCTCTAGGATGTTGCCCATGCGCCGATTTAAACAGCTACTTGCGGGGCGCCAGGTGACTCGATCAGTCACCGTCAGAAGCCGGAACAGGGCTTCGAAATACCGCTAAAGCGCTGGTTCGGTGTTGCCTCTCACCTGCCATGCAGACTTTTGAGGCAGAGACACGACCAATGAATGCATTACGCCCTCCAGCACGTCCCGCGCCGATCACGGCACATATCACCCAGCGCAATCCAAAAATCCTCCTTGGTGGTAAACATCAGCCGACGCTGTTGCGTTATCTCGATGGCTGGCCACGGCGCAGCGGCGGTCCTGCCGCGTTCCTGATCCAGTTCGTTGAGGACGGCGAGTCGCTGACGCGTTTTGCCAGTGACAGTTTCGATCTGGCGGTGATTCAGTCACCCAGTCAGGAAGAGGCCTCTGAAATGATCAGGCAACTGGTGCGAGTCGCGCGGCAGGGGCTGATTACCCGTCGCTGATCGCGCTTACGGGTAATCGATCGCCACGATGTAAACGCATTGTTCGCCGGTCGGAGTTTGCACACGCACTTCGGCATCCAGCGCCTTGCCAATCAAAGCGCGGGCCAACGGCGAATCAATGCTGATCAAACCCAGTTTCAGATCCAGTTCATCCGGGCCAACGATGCGGTAGCGCGATGGCTTGCCGTCTTCGTCCTCGATGGTGACCCAAGCGCCGAAGTAGACCTTGTTCGGATCGCTGGGTTTTTCGCTGACAACCTTGAGTGCTTCCAGACGTTTGGTGAGGAAGCGCACACGACTGTCGATTTCGCGCAGCATCTTCTTGCCGTAGGTGTATTCAGCGTTTTCCGAGCGATCCCCCTGAGCCGCCGCCTCACTGACCGATTGCGTCACTTGCGGGCGGCGCACGTGCCACAACTCATGGAATTCGGCGCGCATCCGCGCTTCACCTTCAGGGGTGATCAGCGCGGTGCCGGCGGTGCGGGGAGGGCGATAACGGCTCATGGCAACTTCTTGTGGTGACGAGCGCTTGAGTCTATCAACCCTCGCGCAACACTGTCAGCGGACTTGCGTTGAGTGCCCGGCGCGTGCCGAACACACCGGCGCCGCCGATCAGCACTGCGCCAATCAGCGGTAGCACCAGCAGCCACGGATGCGGATGCCACGGCAGATCGAACGCGTAGCGGTACAGCACCAGACTCACCACTTCCGAGCCAATTGCCGCGAGCAGCCCGCTGACCGCGCCGAGCAGGCCGAACTCGATGCGCCGAGCCTTGATCAGCAATTGCCGCTCCGCACCCAAGGCACGCAGCAGCGCGCCTTGGCGAATGCGTTCATCCAGCGTCGCTTGCAACCCGGAAAACAACACGGCCATGCCCGCCGCCAAGACAAACAACAACACATATTCCACCGCCAGGGTGACCTGGGCGAGGATGCTGCGCAGCTGTTCAAGCAAGGCTTCGACCTGAAGAATGGTTACCGCCGGGAAGGCGCGCGACAGTTCGACGATCTGCTGGTCGTGACCCGCGGCCAGATAAAAACTGGTCAGGTAGGTCGCTGGCAGATCCTTCAATGTGCCGGGCTGAAAGATCATGAAGAAGTTCGGCTGGAAGTTGTCCCAGTTGATATCGCGCAGGCTGGTGACTTTCGCTTCGCGATTGACTCCGCCAACACTGAACACCATGTGATCGCCCAGCTTGAGCTTGAGGCTCTCGGCAACTTTGCCTTCCACTGACACACCCGGTACATCACCGGTTGGCTGGTCGGTCCACCACGATCCGGCCGTTAGTTTGTTGCCGGCCGGCATATCCGCGGCCCAGGTCAGGCTCAGGTCACGTTGTACCGCGCGGTCGCCGGCAGAATCCTTGCTGACGATTTGCTGCACCGGCTCACCGTTGATGCTGATCAGCCGCCCCGGCACGACCGGGTACAGCGGCGCCGCTTGCGCAGACACCTTGATCAGATGATCGGTGAACGCCTGCTTGTCCGCCGGCAGAATATTCAGGGCAAAGTAGTTCGGCGCGTTTTTTGGCAGCTGGTTTTGCCAGGTGTCGAGCAGTTCGCCACGCAACAGCGCGATCAATGCCATGGACAACAAAATCAAACCGAAGGCCAGCGATTGACCCGCTGCGGCCAGTGGGTGGCGCAACAGTTGGCCGAGGCCCAGACGCCACGGCAACGATGCACGGGCGAGCATCCGCCGCAGGCTTTGCAGCAACAACAGCAACAGGCCACCCAGCACCAGCGCAGCGACGACGCCACCGCCGAGCAGTGCGAACGTCAGCAGCAGATCAAGGCTCAGGCGCCACATGATCAGGCCGAGAGCGCCCAACGCGGCGCCGTAAACCATCCAGGTACTCGATGGGATCGGCAGCATGTCGCGGCGTAGCACGCGCAATGGCGGTACACGACCCAGAGCGGCAAGCGGCGGCAGGGCGAACCCTGCCAGCGCCACCAGCCCGGTGCCGATCCCGGCGATGGCCGGAAACAGGCCGCCCGGTGGCACATCACTCGGCAACAGATCATGCAGCAGCGCAAACAAACCCAACTGTGCCAACCAGCCAAGCAAAGCGCCGCTGAGGCTGGCGAGCAGACCCAGTACCGTCAGTTGCAGGCTGAACAACACCATGGTTTCGCGGCGTGACAAGCCGAGGCAACGCAGCAACGCACTGGCATCGAAACGACGGCTGGCGAAGCGATTTGCCGACAGAGCGACGGCCACCCCGGCCAGCAACACCGCGACCAGACTCGCCATGTTCAAATAGCGCTCGGCTTTGCCCAACGCGCCACCAATCTGTCGGTTGCCGTCGCGGGCATCCTGAATCCGCTGGTTCGCCGCGAGCCCCGGTTTGATCAACTGTCGATAGGTTTCCAGCGCTTGCGGCTCGCCGCGCCACAGTTCGCGGTAGCTCACCCGACTGCCGGGCTGCACCACTGCGGTGGCGGCAAGATCGTCGAGATTGATCAGCACCCGCGGCGTCAGGCTGTAGAAGTTGCCGGCGCGATCCGGCTCGTAGGTCAGCACCCGGGTCAGCTTCAATGTCTTCGAGCCGACATCGATGCTGTCGCCGATCTTCAGATCCAGCGCAGTCAGCAGACGTGCCTCGACCCAGGCTTCGCCCGGTTGTGGTTCGCCACCGGACTCTTCAGTGGCGAAGGGCGCCGGGGCGCTTTTCAGTTCGCCGCGCAATGGATAGGCGCGATCAACCGCTTTGATACTCGACAACTGAATGCCGTTGTCGGTGGCGATGACGCTGGAGAACTCCACCACTTGCGCATGGTTCAGACGCAACTCGGTGCCGCTCCTGATCTGCTCCTCACGGGCCGGTGAACTGCCTTCAAGCACCAGGTCTGCGCCGAGAAACTCGGTGGCACGCAACATCATGGCGCCGTTGAGGCGAGCGCCGAAATAACCGATGGCGGTACTCGCCGCCACCGCCACGACGAGGGCGAAGAACAACACCCGCAATTCTCCGGCGCGGGCATCGCGCAGCAGTTGGCGGATGGCGAGACTGAACAGACGCAACAGCGGCAGACGTGCCATCAAGGCTCCAGAGGGGCGACCAACAGCCCGGCTTCAAGACGGATCAGACGCCGGCAGCGATGGGCCAGGCGTTCGTCGTGGGTCACCAGCACCAGAGTGGTGCCGCGTTCCTTGTTCAATTCGAACAGCAAGTCGCTGATGCGCTCGCCGGTGTGGCTATCGAGGTTGCCGGTGGGTTCATCGGCGAACAGTACGTCAGGTTCGGCAGCAAACGCCCGGGCAATCGCCACGCGTTGTTGCTCGCCACCGGACAATTGGCGCGGCGAGTGCGTCAGACGCTGGCCGAGGCCGACCCGTTGCAGCAATTGGGTGGCGCGCTCACGGGCGTCTTTGCGGCCATCGAGCTCCAGCGGCAGCATGACGTTTTCCAGGGCATTGAGGCTGTCGAGCAACTGGAATGACTGAAAGACGAAACCGACGTGCTCGGCTCGAATGCGCGCGCGCTGGTCTTCGTCGAGACCGCTCAGGGCCTGGCCGGCCAGCGTGACTTCGCCGCTGCTGGGCAAGTCGAGCCCGGCGAGCAGGCCCAGCAGGGTGGATTTGCCGGAACCGGACGCGCCAACGATGGCCAGGCTGTCGCCCTTGTTCAGTTCCAGGCTGAGTTCGTGCAGGATAGTCAGTTCACCTTCCGCGCTGGAAACCACTTTGCTGAGGTTCTTCGCGGTGAGAATGCTTGCGCCCATGGAGAATCCGATGCGTGTATGGTTTTTGAGTGCTGGCCTGGCCTTGATGTGCATGGCCCAGAACGCAGCGGCGGGTACTGTCCTGATCGTTGGCGATAGTATCAGCGCCGGTTTCGGCCTGGATACCCGTTTGGGGTGGGTGTCGTTGCTAGAGCGACGGCTTGAACAGGAGGGTTTCGACGATAAAGTGGTCAATGCCTCCATCAGCGGCGACACCAGTGCCGGAGGCCAGGCGCGGCTGCCCGCGCTGCTTGCAGAGCATAAGCCTGATCTGGTCATCCTCGAACTGGGCGGCAATGACGGCCTGCGCGGAATGCCGCCAACGCAATTGCAACAAAACCTTGCGGCGATGATCGACAGTTCGCGACAAAGCGGCGCGAAGGTGCTGCTGCTGGGCATGCAGCTGCCGCCCAACTATGGCAAGCGCTACACCGATGCGTTCGCCGAGGTTTACGGCAAACTCGCCGACGACAAGAAAATCCCGCTGGTGCCGTTTTTCCTCGACGGCGTGGGCGGTCATCCGGAGCTGATGCAGGCCGATGGTCTGCACCCGGCGGCCGGGGCTCAAGGCAAGTTGCTGGAAAATGTCTGGCCGACGCTGAAACCGCTGCTTTGAGGCTTTTCTAGCGGCAGGCTTTCGGCTAATGTGGCGCCCCCTTAATCGGAGGCCCCGATGTCGCGTTCTGCCTGGTCCCTTTTTGCCTATCAACTGATCGAGCCTGACGAGCAGCTGGATCTGTTCGCCTGCCAGGAAGTGCGGGTGCATCTGGTGACCCGTCAACTCGAACTCGGTGGCTCGGCCGATCGCACCTTGTGCGGCAGCCTGCTGCCGGCGCAACCGCGCTGGTCGAGCGTGGATCGCCGGGTGTTTCAGGACCAGCGCCTGTGCTCGCTGTGCCGGGCGATTCTTGAGTCGCAGAAGCGCGGGACTTCGCCGATCTGGCCCGAGTTGCGTTTCGAGCTTTAAGAAAAAAGAGCGCAGGCACGGTCTATCGGCCTGTCTCCCCGAATATTCAAAGTGCAGTGTACAATCGCGCTCTTATACCCTTGATGATCATGCGAAGGATTTTCCGGATGTTGCCGCGCTTTCCTGCCGTCACCCGCTGCCTGTCACTTGCCGCCCTGTGTGTGGCCGGCCCCGTTGCTGCATTGGAGCTTCCCCTGCCACCACCCGGTGAAGACATCGTCGGCCAGGTGCAAGTGATCAAAGCCAAGTACGAAGACACCTTCGCCGATCTGGGCACCACTTACGATCTGGGCTATTCGGAAATGGTCGCGGCCAACCCGGGCGTCGATGCCTGGCTGCCAGGTGCCGGTACCGAGATCGTGCTGCCGACGCGTTTCATTCTGCCGCCGGGCCCGCGTGAAGGTATTGTCATCAACCTCGCCGAATACCGCCTCTATTACTACCCCAAAGGCCGGAACGTGGTGTACACCTTCCCGCTGGGTATCGGCCGTGAAGGCTGGGGTTCGCCGATCGCGCACACCACCATCATCGCCAAAACCCCTAATCCGACCTGGACGCCCCCAGCGTCGATCAAGGCTGAACACGCCGCTGATGGTGATCCGCTGCCAAACGTGGTGCCGGCCGGTCCTGACAACCCGCTGGGCCCGTTCAAGTTCACCCTGGGCACGCCGGGTTACCTGATCCACGGTTCGAACAAGAAGTTCGGCATTGGCATGCGCACCAGCCACGGTTGCTTCCGCATGTTCAACAACAACGTACTGGAAATGGCCGGCATGGTGCCGGTCGGGACTTCGGTGCGCATTCTCAATGATGCGTACAAGTTCGGTCGCAGTGGCGGCAAGGTCTATCTGGAAGCGCACACGCCGATCGACGACAAAGGCAATCCGTCAGTGGTCGACAAACACACGGCGGTGATCAACGCGATGCTCAAGCGTGAAGACATCACTAACAACCTGCGCATGAATTGGGATGTGGTGCGTGATGTCGTCGCAGCCGAAGATGGCCTGCCAACCGAAATCGGTACGCCTGGCACCTCGGCGCCGATGGTCTCCAGCGCTCCGCTCGATCTGCAGCAGTAAGCTCAAACAAAGAACCCGCCGATGCGTGAGCGTCGGCGGGTTTTTTATTGCCCGGACAAAAGCATCCGGCACAAAAAAGCCGACCCAAAAAATGAGTCGGCTTGATAACAATCCCGAAGGACTATTACTTGCGGCTAGCTTTTTCCAGCATGCGCAGAGCACGCTCGTTAGCTTCGTCAGCAGTCTGTTGTGCTTTTTGAGCAGCAGCCAGAGCTTCATCAGCTTTACGGTAAGCTTCGTCTGCACGAGCCTGGGAGCGAGCAGCTGCGTCTTCAGTAGCGGTCAGACGTGCTTCGGTTTCTTTCGATGCGCTGCTGCAACCGGTAGCCAGAACTGCGGCCAGAGCCAGAGCAGAGAATTTCAGAACGTTGTTCATCGTGTTCCCCTTCAAGGACTTTCAATTAAGTGGCTGTCTCCTCCGATTGAGGAAATAGCCGGCGTACATACTACCCATTACTTGTAGTAAGTAAACTGACGTAAGGCAAGAAGCAAAAAAAATTGTAGGCGCTGATTCTTTTTCGAGCAACTTTTAACTGCGCTGTTTAAAAAACACTCAGCTGCAAGCCCCGCGCTGAGCGAGTCAATCAGAAAAAGTTCCCGTCGTGGCGTATTGTTTTTGCAGTGTTGGCTAGAGTCTTTCTAGATGAATTCGTCCACACTTTTGTTCCGATTTTGCGCGCTGCTTCGCTTATCTTTGTCCATGTTGAGGTGACTTTAAAAAAGGTTGCACGTCTTAAGTCTCAACATCCGGCAATGTTCAGGTAAGCGGCCAGGGAAGATCTTCTCCCAAACCGTCCCTGCGTCCATCGGAGCAACCCGCGTCAACCCGCTTGATGACGAGCGTACCTTGAGCAATTTTGCCAATGGTGCCTACTATTTATCAGGTGCTCGGTTGTACGAGATCGGTGTGTCTCTTCTCGGTGTCGATCAGGCACGGGGTGGCGTAGATGTTCCTTCGCCGGAAAAACATCGGTAAGGTAGGGGTCAGAATCCAAGACCCGCGAGGAGTAGTGATGAGCGAGGCGTTGTCCATCCACCATGACCAGGCTGGTCATCAGTTCGAGACCAATGTGGACGGTCATCGTGCCTACCTGACCTATATGGATCTGGGGAAACAGACCCTGGATATCTATCGCACTTTCGTGCCCAACGCCTTGCGCGGTCGTGGCATTGCGGCGGCGCTGACCGAAAGCGCGCTGCAATATGCCGAAGAAATGGGCTACACGGTGATTCCATCCTGCTCCTACGTCGAGCGCTACATGGAGCGTCACCAGCGCCGCGCCGCAAAGATCTGAATCGCACACACAAAAACGCCGGGCAATGCCCGGCGTTTTTTTATGCCTGTAAAACGCGTATCAGCTGCGCTGGCGTTTTGGCAGAACATCCTTGAGCTTGGCGTGCATGCTGCGCAGGGTGTTTTCAGTAGCGGACCAGTCGATGCAGGCATCGGTGATCGACACGCCGTATTGCAGATCGGCGAGGTCTTTCGGAATCGCCTGGCAGCCCCAGTTCAAGTGGCTCTCGACCATCAGGCCGATGATCGACTGGTTGCCTTCGAGGATCTGGTTGGCGACGTTTTCCATCACCAGCGGTTGCAGGGCCGGATCCTTGTTGGAGTTGGCGTGGCTGCAGTCGACCATGATGTTCGGCTTGATCTTCGCCTTGTTCAACGCCTGCTCGCAGAGCGCAACGCTGACCGAATCGTAATTCGGCTTGCCATTGCCGCCACGCAGCACCACGTGACCGTAAGCGTTGCCTTTGGTGGTGACGATCGACACGCCACCTTCCTGGTTGATCCCCAGGAAACGGTGCGGGCTGGAGACCGACTGCAAGGCGTTGATCGCCACGGTCAGACCGCCATCGGTGCCGTTCTTGAAGCCGACGGCCGAGGACAGGCCTGAAGCCATTTCACGGTGAGTCTGGGATTCGGTGGTGCGCGCGCCGATGGCCGACCAGCTGATCAGGTCCTGCAGATACTGCGGGGAGATCGGGTCGAGGGCTTCGGTCGCGGTAGGCAGGCCTTTTTCAGCCAGGTCCAGCAGCAGCTGACGACCGATGTGCAGACCGTCCTGGATCTTGAACGAGTCATCCAGGTACGGATCGTTGATCAGGCCTTTCCAGCCGACGGTGGTCCGCGGCTTTTCGAAATACACGCGCATGACCAGATACAAGGTGTCGGAGACTTCCGCGGCCAGCACCTTCAGGCGCTCGGCGTATTCGTGGGCAGCCTTGATGTCGTGGATCGAGCACGGGCCGATCACTACGAACAGACGGTGGTCGGTGCCATCAAGAATGTTGCGAATGACTTCGCGGCCCTTGGTGACGGTGCGCAGGGCGGCGTCGCTCAGAGGGATATCACGCTTGAGCTGATCAGGTGTGATCAGGGTCTCGTTAGAGGCGACGTTTAGGTCGTTGATCGGTAAATCAGCCATCGTTTACTCGTCAGGTCACGGGTGCCGGCCGCCAGCGATCCCCGCGCGGCGGAGCACAGCGGATTTAAGCGCGTCGGGGAGCGGAACCTTAGCGCGTCAGGCGCTGCTCGACAATGGGCAAACGCCGCTTTAATCCAGCACTGGCAGGGTAAAAGCCTTGCTCACGCTGTCGTGGGAGAACTCGTCGGCGTGTTGTTCGACCCATTGCAGGGCCACCGCTTGAATATTCTGCAGGCCATCGTGGGCGTCGTTGATGCGGCAGTAGCGTTCAATCTGACACACCTGCTCACCCATTCGTGCACTGAACAGCGTCTGTTCGTCGGTGAAGGCGATGCCCACCAGATAACCTTTTTTGCGGCGCAGGCACCACGCCACATAGCCCGGAAAACACATGTCGGCGTTGAGTGTCGGCAGGCGTACTTGCAGCGCCGTGCCATGGCGCCAGGCGCGGTGGTAATTGCAAGCGATGCCGCCGAGGCTGATAGTGTGCAGCTGTTGCCTGGAAATACATTCGGGCGTGAGCAACGTCAGTTCAACCGGTACTTCGTCCGGATGAGGAATGAAACGTCCCATGAGCACAGACTCCCTGTGTCAGCCATTTGACATTGTTTCCCCCAGTATAGTGGTCGAATCCGAACTGACCGATTTCGACGCCGACCAAAGGCTGTTGGCGATGAGCGGCGTTTCGCTGGTGATTTTCACCAGCGTCGGCTGCGCCAGTTGCCGCTTCGCCCGCGAAGTGTTGCCGAAATTCACACTGGCGGTGGATCGTCTGTGCTGGATCGATGCAGGCAACAACGGCGGTCTGGTCGAGCGTTATCAGGTCTTTCATTTGCCGGCGCTGTTTGTCGTGCGCGACGGCGAGTTCTTTGGTGCATTGCACACGCGCCTGACAGCTGACGCACTCAACACGGCATTGGCGCAGGCACTGGGTCGAATTGCAGAGGAGTTGCCATAAATGGGGACAATCAACAAACCGGTGGTGGGAATTATCGGCACCGGTGCGATCGGCGGGTTCTACGGGTTGATGCTGGCGCGGGCGGGGTTCGATGTGCACTTTCTGTTGCGCAGCGAGTTTTCTGCCGTCGCCGAACGTGGCTTGCAGGTGGACAGTGCGGTACATGGCCCGCTCAAGCTCGATCCGGTGCAGGCCTATTCGGCAGCTGAAGACATGCCAAAATGCGACTGGCTGCTGGTCGGCGCCAAGACCACCAGCAATGCCGGGCTGGCGCCATCGATCATGGCGGCGGCCAAGCCAGGCGGGAAAGTGCTGGTGCTGCAAAACGGTCTGGACGTCGAAGACAGCCTGCGTGAACTGTTGCCTGACTCCCTGCATCTGCTCGGCGGTCTGTGCCTGATTTGCGTGCATCGCGACGGCCCGGGTCTGATCACCCATCAGGCGCTTGGCGCAGTCAACGTCGGTTATCACAGCGGCCCTGCCCCTGATGACGCGGCGCGCATGGCCATCGTCGAAGAGGGTAGCGGGTTGTTCCATGGCGCTGGCATTGATTCCCAGGCGATGCCCAATCTGCATCAGGCGCGTTGGCAGAAGCTGATCTGGAACATTCCCTACAACGGTCTCTCGGTGTTGCTCGGCGCAGGTACCACGGCCCTGATGGCCGATGCTGACAGTCGCGCGCTGATCCAGGCGTTGATGGCCGAGGTTGTGCAGGGCGCCAAGGCGTGCGGCCAGGACGTGGCACCCGGTTACGCCGACTTCCTGTTTACGATGACCGAGAAACTGCCCGACTATTGGCCGAGCATGTACCACGATTTTCTGCACAAGCGACCGCTGGAACTGGAGGCCATCTACGCCCGGCCCCTGGCGGCGGCGAAAGCGGCAGGATGTGAACTGCCGCGCATCGAAGCGTTGTATCGAACATTGAGTTTTATTGACCGACGCAACACGTGAGTCGGTTTTCTGCGCAGGGCGGGGGAAGGCATGGCGAAAAACATTGATGACAAACTGGTGCTGGCGATTTCGTCGCGTGCCTTGTTCGACCTGAGCGAGAGCCACAAGGTCTACCTGTCGAGCGGCGTCGAAGCCTACCGGCAATATCAGATCGAACACGAAGACGAGATCCTCGCGCCGGGTGATGCGTTCCCGCTGGTGGAAAAACTCCTGAACCTGAACAGTCGTCTCGGCCGTGCACGGGTCGAAGTGATTCTGGTGTCGCGCAACAGCGCCGACACCGGATTGCGCGTCTTCAATTCGATTCACCATTATGGTCTGGCCATTTCTCGCGCGGCGTTCGTCGGTGGGCGCAGTCCTTATCCTTACCTCAAAGCGTTTGGTTGCGACCTGTTTCTCTCCACGCATGCCGAAGACGTGCGCGCTGCGCTGGATGCCGGTTTCGCGGCGGCGACGATTTTGTCCGGAGGCGCCAGTCGCGCGGCCAGCGATGAATTGCGCATCGCCTTCGACGGTGACGCCGTGATTTTTTCCGACGAGTCGGAGCGGGTTTATCAGTCCGGTGGGCTCGAAGCATTCCAGGCCAAGGAACGAGAGTCAGCGCGTGAGCCATTGCGTGGCGGGCCGTTCAAAGGTTTTCTGGCAGCGCTCAATCTGTTGCAGCGCGAGTTCCCTGACGACGACTGCCCGATCCGCACGGCGCTGGTCACCGCGCGTTCGGCGCCGGCCCATGAACGGGTGATTCGTACCTTGCGTGAATGGGACATCCGCCTCGACGAATCCCTGTTTCTCGGTGGCCTGACCAAATCGGCGTTTCTCGAAGCGTTTGCCGCCGACGTGTTCTTCGACGATCAGGCCGGTCATTGCGAACTGGCCCGGGAAGTGGTCGCCACCGGCCATGTGCCCCATGGCATCAGCAACGAGCCGTCGATCTAAAGCCCTGTGCTTCAAGACGTTGCGTCGCCCGTCGTACTCGTCAAGGCACTGCTAAGCTGAATCAAATCTCCGCCATGTTGGCTTGCCAGGAGGTCATATGATTCGTTCGATGCTGTATGCCACTGACCTCGGTCTGTACGCACCGTTGGTGATGCAGCATGCCTTGGCGTTGGCGCGAACGTTCAATGCCGATCTTTACGTGGTTCACGCGGTGGAGCCGATGGGGCTGTTCGCCGAATCGGTGTTGCAGAGTTATCTCGACGAGCAGGCGTTGAACGAATTCCATAGCCAGGGTCTGAAAACAGTCATCGCCAATATCGAGCAGCGCGTACTGGAGAGTTTTCGCGAAGAGCTTGGAGAAGAGGGCGAGCAGGACTTGCAGCGGATTCGTGCCGTGCGCGTGGTGCAGGGTGATCCGTCACAGGTAATTCTCGACCAAGTACAGAAACTCTCTGTCGATCTGCTGATCGTAGGAAGCCACAGCCACGGGGTAGGCGCGGAAACACCATTGGGGCGCACGGCGGCGCGGGTCCTGCAATTGGCCAAAGTCCCGGTTTATCTGGTGCCGTTGGTGGAGCGGCGGCGGCGCGAAGATCGCTGAGGCAGGAATAATGGCGCTTCGACAAAAAAGTTCTAGATTTATTCTTTAAACCATTAATATAGTTATATACCGTCGCTGATGCCCGTGGCGTCTACCTGCTTTGAGGGATACATATGAAGCTTCAACAATTGCGCTACATCTGGGAAGTGGCGCACCACGACCTCAACGTTTCCGCTACAGCCCAAAGCCTTTACACCTCGCAACCGGGCATCAGTAAACAGATCCGACTGCTGGAAGACGAACTCGGCGTTGAAGTATTTGCCCGCAGCGGCAAGCACCTGACCCGCGTCACCCCCGCCGGTGAGCGCATCATCACCACCGCCGGTGAGATTCTGCGCAAGGTTGAAAGCATCAAGCAGATCGCCCAGGAATTCTCCAACGAGAAGAAAGGCACCCTGTCGATCGCCACTACCCACACTCAGGCGCGTTATGCACTGCCGCCGGTGATCAGCAATTTCATCAAGCAATACCCGGACGTGGCGCTGCACATGCACCAGGGCTCACCGATGCAGATCGCCGAAATGGCGGCTGACGGCACCGTCGATTTCGCCATCGCCACCGAAGCGCTGGAACTGTTCGGCGATCTGGTGATGATGCCGTGCTACCGCTGGAACCGCTGCGTGGTCGTGCCACAGGGCCACCCGCTGACCAAGCTGCCGAAGCTGACCCTCGAAGCGCTGGCCGAATACCCGATCGTGACGTACGTGTTCGGCTTCACCGGCCGTTCGAAACTCGACGAAGCCTTCAGCCATCGTGGTCTGACGCCGAAAGTGGTGTTTACTGCCGCCGACGCCGACGTGATCAAAACCTACGTGCGCCTGGGACTGGGCGTGGGCATCGTCGCCAAAATGGCGGTCGATACCAAACTCGACAGCGACCTGGTGGTGCTGGATGCCAGCGAGTTGTTCGAATCGAGCGTCACCAAGATCGGTTTCCGTCGCGGCACCTTCCTGCGTGGTTTCATGTGCGACTTCATCGAGAAGTTTGCCCCGCACCTGACCCGCGAAGTAATGGCCAAAGCCATCGCCTGCCACAACAAGCAGGAGCTGGAAGAGCTGTTCGACGGTGTCGAACTGCCGGTCCACTGATCGCCTGCCTCAGAGCACCTCGGTAACAGCAAATTGTTGCCGGGTGCCCGCCACCAGAATCTCCACCTCATCCCCCTCGAACTTGCCCAGCAGGCTCTTGCCCAGCGGCGAGCGCGGCGTGATGACGGTAATCGGCTGACCCACCACATCGATTTTCAAGCCTGCGGCGTCCGGCGCGAGGAACAGCCATTGCTCGCGGCCCTTTTCGTCTTCCAGGCCGAGGAGGGCGCCGACCTCGATACCACGGTTTTCGTCATAGGGACGCAGCGTCAGGTTCTGGCACAGCGCCAGTGACTGTCGGATTTCCTCCACGCGTTTCGCTTGCCCCGCCGCCAGATACGATGCCTCAAGTCCAAGCGTGTCGTACTTGTTCTCGGCGATGTTCTCTTCGTGGGTCGCGGTTTCGTAAGCGGTTTGCGCGGCGCGTTCGGCTATATCGAGGTCGATGCGCAGCTTGTCGAGAATCAGTTGGTGGACGCTGTGTTTGTTCATGATCAATCGCAGAATTGCAAAACGTTGGCGCGGCTTTTTTCGCTGGGCGCGGTTTGGTCCTGTTGCAACCAGAACTGACATTTGGGGTTCGACAGATTACGGCGGCTGTCGCGTGCCTGATCGAGACGATTCTGTTGTTCGTTCTTGCGCAGGTTTTCTTCGTACTGATCGAACAGCGGACTCTGCGGCGCAATGTCCGGCGCCGGTTGCACAACGGGTGGAGTGGCCAGTTGCTGGACTGCCTGGGCCGCCGGCGCCAGTTGTTCGTTGAACACAAAACGCGAGAGCAGCCAGCAGGTCAGCGCAATCGCGAGGAAACCCAGCCACAGGCCCAAGGCAATACTGCCGGTCAATTGCAGCGCGCTAAGCTGAACAGGCAAGGGCCGACGCGGGTTGGGACGATAGGGCATGGCTGCCTCCTGGCGGATGGTTGCGGGCAAGGGGCGATTGTCGCACGAAGATTAATCGCCGTCGGCTCTTCTGCATCCGCTCATTAATGCGGACAATCGGTGCTTTTGCCAACGGGAGTCTTGAATGCCGTCACTGAATACCCGCTGGGATATTTTTTGCACCGTCGTCGACAACTACGGCGACATCGGCGTGACCTGGCGTCTGGCCCGGCAATTGGTGGCCGAGCATTCGCTGGCCGTGCGGCTGTGGGTTGATGATCTGCGTGCGTTCGAACGTATTTGTCCCGAGATCGATATCAATGCCGCGCAACAATGGCAGCAAGGCGTAGAGGTGCGGCACTGGCCGAGCGAGTGGCTGCCCATCGACGCCGCTGACGTGGTGATCGCAGCGTTCGCCTGCCAGTTACCGAGCGCTTATATGGACGTCATGGCCGAACGGGAGAAGCCACCGCTGTGGTTGAACCTCGACTATCTCAGCGCCGAAGACTGGGTCACCGGGTGCCACGGCCTGCCGTCGGTCAAGTACAAGTCGGTGCAGAAAATCTTCTTCTTCCCGGGGTTCTGCCCCGGCACGGGTGGACTGCTGCGCGAACGAGGTTTGCTTGAGCAACGACGGAAGTTTCAGCGCGATGCCCAGGCGCAGCGACAATTCCTGCAAGGTCTGGGCATCGAGCGTGCGCCCGACGCACAGTTGATCTCGTTGTTTGCCTACGAGAACGCCGGGCTGGCCAGTTGGCTGGACGTGCTGGCGGCTGGCGCGACGCCCACCCATTTGCTGGTGCCGGAAGGACGGATTCTCGGTGACGTTGCGCGATGGCTCGGGGTGGAATCCCTGGCCGTCGGAGCGATTGATGTCCGTCAGGCGCTGACCGTGCAGGTGCTGCCGTTCATTCGTCAGGATCAATACGATCACTTGCTCTGGTGCTGCGATTTCAACGCGGTGCGCGGTGAGGACTCATTTGTCCGGGCACAGTGGGCGGGGCGGCCGATGCTGTGGCACATCTATCAGCAGGACGAAGACATCCATCTGGACAAGCTCGATGCCTTCCTTGCCCTGTATACGAAAGGCCTCTCGCCGGCAGCAGCCCATGCGATGAACGGTCTGTGGCAAGCGTGGAGTGCGGGGCAGCCGATTGGCGATCAATGGCTCAGCGCGCGTAAACACTGGCCAGAACTGCAGGAAAATGCCGAAGCATGGTGTCTGGAACAAGGCTTGCAGGCCGATCTTGCCGCAGCGCTGGTACAGTTTTACCTAAATTGGATATGATACGCGGCCTAGATTTATGTAAATCCCATCCAAATTCGGATATTCGCAATGAAAACTGGTAAAGAACTCAAACCCGGTACCGTGATCCGTCTCGAAAACGATCCTTGGCTGGTTCAGAAAGCTGAATTCACCAAGTCGGGCCGTAACAGCGCGATCATGAAGACCAAGCTGAAAAACCTGCTGACCGGTTACAAGACCGAGATCGTTTACAGCGCTGACGACAAACTGGACGACGTGATCCTCGACCGCAAAGAAGCGACCCTGTCCTTCATCAGCGGCGACACCTACACGTTCATGGACACCACTGACTACACCATGTACGAGCTGAACGCTGAAGACATCGAAGCCGTTCTGCCTTTCGTTGAAGAAGGCATGACCGATGTTTGCGAAGCGATCTTCTTCGAAGAGCGTCTGGTTTCGGTAGAACTGCCGACCACCATCGTGCGCGTCGTTGACTACACCGAAGGTTCGGCTCGTGGCGACACTTCCGGCAAGGTAATGAAGCCAGCCAAACTGGCCAACGGTACCGAGCTGCAAGTTGCTGACTTCATCGAAATCGGTGACAAGATCGAAATCGACACCCGCGAAGGCGGTTCCTACAAAGGCCGTGCCAAATAAGCACTGTTTTTGGCGGAAAGAAAAAGCCCGACCATTGAGTCGGGCTTTTTTGTGCCTGCAGGTTGCGATCTTTTGCCTTGTTTACACGGTGACGTGCAGACGTACTTCGACATTGCCGCGCGTAGCGTTGGAGTACGGGCAGACCTGGTGAGCAGCGTCGACCAGGGTTTGTGCGTCGGCTTGTTCAAGGCCTGGCAGGCTGATGTGCAAGTCGATGTCCAGACCGAAACCACCAGGGATCTGGCCGATACCGACATGAGCAGTGATCGAGGCGTCGTCCGGGATTTTGCGTTTGGTCTGGCTGGCGACGAATTTCAGTGCGCCGATGAAGCAGGCCGAATAGCCGGCGGCGAACAGTTGTTCAGGGTTGGTCGCCGCGCCGCCAGCACCACCGAGTTCTTTCGGGGTAGCAAGTTTAACGTCGAGGATGTTGTCGCTGGAGATCGCACGACCGTCACGGCCGCCGGTGGAGGTTGCGATTGCGGTGTAGAGAGTTTGCATGGTGTGGGCCTCGTTGGGGTGTTGTATCGCGCTAATTGTTTGCGCGCTAAGTAAGTCCGAGGTGAATGTAGCTCGCTAATGTTTAGTGCGCAAGATAAATTTTCGGAAAAAGTCGGCTTCATTGGTTCGGCAGGAGCGCCAGGAGCGCCAGGAGCGTCAGAACCCTTGATCCAGAGCCGTTATCAGCATTGAACGGGGAGGGGGGAATTGCACAGCGCAGGGTTCAACTGTAGGAGCTGCGGCACGCTGCTCCTACATGGATACGGTCCAGCCCGGGTTTAGCTGAGGCTCTCTTGCAGATGACTGCGCAATGCCTGCAACTCGGCTTGCAGGCTCTGCAAACGCTCCAGGCTGAAACCGCTTGCGCCGAGGATGCATTGCGGGATGCTTTGAGCTTTGTCTTGCAGAGCGCGGCCCTGCGAGGTCAACTCGACAATTACCACGCGCTCATCTTCACGGCTGCGCGTGCGACTGAGCAAACCTTCACCTTCCAGCCGTTTGAGCAAGGGTGTTAGCGATCCCGGATCCGTCAGCAGTCGCGTGCTGATTTCTCCCACGGTCAAACCATCCTTCTCCCACAGCACCATCATCGCCAGATACTGCGGATAGGTCAGGCCGATGGCTTGCAGCATGGGCTTGTAGACTTTGGTCATCATCAGCGAAGTGGAATGCAGGGCGAAGCAAGCCTGATTATCCAGCAGCAGGTCATCGCAGGTGTCGCGGTCGGTGGTCATGTCAAAGCCTTGATCAGTAATGCTCATGAATCTAGCGTTCGAATGTTTAATGCGCCAGATAATTTTCCAGACGTCAGAGTCTGCCTAGATCCCGTTGCAACGCCAGATCCCAAGGCGGCACCGGGCTGAAGCGGGTCTTGAGGTATTCCAGCAACAAGCGGCTGCGCGAGTTTGTCTGCTGCTCCATGCGCAAGGCGTAGATGCCGGTGCTCTCGGGTTGCGGCAGGCCGTTTTCGCAAAACAGTGGCAGCAGTTCGCCGCGCAGCAGATATTCGCTGGCCAGCCACGTCGGCAGGTGCGCGATGCCCAGCCCGGCCAACGCCCCGCATACCAGGGCTTCAGCGTTATTGGCGCTCATGCGGATGCGCGCCGGGCGGTGCAACTGCATCTGCCCGTCCTGCTCGAAGCGCCAGGCGAAGGGCGGGGCGAGGCCATCCCAGTCGAGGCCGTCATGTTCGCCCAACTGCGCGGGATGATTCGGTACACCGCGCCGCTTGAGATAGTCGGGGCTCGCGCAGGCGATTCGCACCATGCTCGCCAGTGGCGTGGCAACCAGTCGGGTGTCGGCCAGTTGCCCGGCGCGCAGCACCAGATCGACCTTGCCCAGATTCGAGCCGTGCATGTCGACGAAACTGTCGATCAGGTGCAACTGCACATCCAGGCCCGGATACAGCACCAGAAAATCGGCAATCACCGGCGCCAGATGCCGGCGTCCGAAGGCTGCCGGTGCATCGATGCGGATCAAGCCTTCCGGTGCGCTGCTCAAGGAAACCGCTTCGGCGCGGGCCAATTGCAGTTCGGCGACGATCCGCCGCGCCCGTTCGGCAAAGGCCAGACCTGCCGGCGTGGCGCGTACGGCATGGGTGCTGCGAATGAACAACTGGCTGCCCACCGCGCTTTCCAGGCTATCGATGCGTCGCGCGACAGCCGAAGGTGTCAGTGGATGGCGACGAGACGCAGCTGAGAAACTGCCGCTTTCCAGCACGTCGAGAAACAGCCCGAGTTGATCGGTCAATTGATTGGGATTCATGTTGTTGAACGCTTGTGCGAAATCGGCACAGCCATTGTGCGTTGCTATGCGTTTCCCCGCCAGCCGTGACTGCGTAGGATGACTCGCCTGACGTCAGAGGAATTCGGCTGTGATGGAGTTTTTGTTGTTCCTGCTGTTTGGCGCCGCGCTCGGCACATTGGGTGGCATCTTCGGCATCGGGGGTGGCTTGATCGCGATCCCGCTGCTCGGCGTGTGGTTCGGGCTCGATCAACAGATCGCCCAAGGCACGGCGCTGGTAATGGTGGTGCCGAACGTGATGCTGGCGCTGTGGCGCTATCACCAGCGCAATCGCATCGAACTGCGCCACGCGTTGCCGCTGGCAGTGATGGGGTTTTGCTTTGCGTGGATCGGTTCGATCTGGGCCGTGGGCATCGACGCGCAGACCATGCGCATCGGCTTTGTCGCGTTTCTCGTGGTGCTTTCGGTTTACAACCTGCTGAAAATGTTCGGCAAGCGCCCGGCGCCGACGGCCGAGATGCGTTATTCCTGGCCATGGCTGGGCGTACTCGGCGCAGCGTCGGGGACCATGGGCGGCTTGTTCGGCGTCGGTGGGGCGGTGGTCGCGACGCCGGTGCTGACCAGCCTGTTTGGCACCACGCAAGTGGTCGCCCAAGGCTTGTCGCTGGCGCTGGCATTGCCGAGTACCGGCGTCACCCTGGTGACGTACGCCGTACACCAGGAGGTCGACTGGATGATCGGTTTGCCGCTGGCCATTGGCGGTCTGGCCAGCATCAGTTGGGGGGTGAAAGTCGCCCACGCCATGCCGGAAAAACTTCTGCGTGGGCTGTTCTGCGGTTTCCTGGTGCTGTGCGCGGTGATGCTCGCCTTTAAAGTTTGAAGCCTTCGACGATGTGTTCGGCCAGGCATTCGGTGATCGGCGATGGATTGTTCAGATTGCGGATCAGCATGATGCTGGCCTCGGGCAGCAGCGGCAGATCTTCATTGGCACCGAGAATGCGCATGTCCGGGGTGATCAGGCTTTCCAGTTGCGCGGTGATCGCCAGACCCGCGCTCACCACGGCCATCAGCGCCGAGAGGCTGGTGCTGTTGTAGGCAATGCGGTAATCGCGGCCCATCGCGTCCAGCGCATTGCACGCCCACAAGCGGCAGAAACAATCACTGTTGAACATGGCCAGCGGCAACGGCGTCTGCTCGTGGGCGCTGAAGTTTTGCGCCTCGGCCCAGACGAAACGCTCCTTGCGCAGCAGTTGGCCGATCTCATTACCCGGTTCGCGGGTGACGATCGACAAGTCAAGGTCGGTCCGCTGCAACAACTGTTTGGTCGATTCGCAATGCACTTCGATCTGGATCAACGGATAGAACTGCGCAAACCGCGACAGAATCCCCGGCAGAAAACGCATCACGTAGTCGTCCGGCGTGCCGATCCGCACCGTGCCGACCATGTGTGGCTCGCGCAAGGTATTGAACACTTCACTGTGCAGTTTGAGGATGCGCCGTGCGTAGCCGAGCAATACCTGGCCCTCGGCAGTCAGGCGCACCTGCCGGCCGTCACGCTCGAACAACTGGCGCTGCAACACGTCTTCTTCCAGACGCTTCATCTGCATGCTCACCGCTGATTGCGTGCGGTTGACCATTTCGCCGGCGCGGGTAAAACCGCCCTGATCGGCTATCGCGACAAAGGTGCGCAAGACATCGGTATCGATACTGGGGTAGGCCGACAATTGATGAATCTCCGTGATGCATACCATCAGAAACATTCGTTGGATTGATCTTAGCGCTGGCGCGAGACTTGAGCCATCCACAACGGAGAGCAAAACGATGAAAGGTCAAAGAGAGTATGCAGGCGAAGAAAAAGTTTTCGGCCATGGCCACATGGTTTCTGACTTGCTGCACAAGTTCAGCCGCTGGTACGAACTTCACCGTGAGCGTGAATTGCTCGCCAGCCTGAGCGACGAAGCGTTGAAAGACATTGGGGTCAGTCGTGCCGACGTCGAGCATGAGTCAGTGCGGCCGTTCTGGGATGATCCGATGCATAAATGATGAGGCCATCGCTACACAAAACCTTCTGGACTGAGGTAGGTTGCGAGCAGACAAGGAGATGCTCATGCCCGCGACACTGTCCTTTTCCCTCAAACAGGCTCGGCGTCTGGCGCTGGCTGCCCAAGGGTTCAACGGGCGCCAGCCGCCGACCGTCAAGGCGCCCCACATCAACCGGCTGATCGAACGGCTGGGCCTGCTGCAAATAGACTCCGTCAACGCTGTAGTGCGCTCGCACTATCTGCCGCTGTTTTCCCGTCTCGGTTCCTATTCTCCCGATCTGCTCGACCAGGCTGCCTGGAGTTCGGGGCGACGTCGTTCGCTGTTTGAGTATTGGGGGCATGAGGCGTCGTTATTGCCGATGTCGATGTATCCGTTGCTGGGTTGGCGCATGCAGCGAGCCAGGCGTGGCGAAGACATCTACCAACAGTTGGCGAAGTTCGGTCGTGAGCAGCAGGAAACGGTACGTCGAGTGCTGGCTTTGGTCGAAGAGCGGGGCGCACTCGGTGCTGGCAGTCTGTCGACTCGTCAGGACAAAGCCGGACCTTGGTGGGACTGGAGTGCGGAAAAGCATGCGCTGGAATGGTTGTTCGCCGCCGGGGAAGTGACCGTCGCCGGGCGGCGTGGCTTCGAGCGTTTGTATGATTTACCGGAGCGGGTGATTCCTGCGGCGATCCTGCAACAACCGTTGCCTGATGAAGCGCAGGCGCAGCGTGGATTATTGCTGCATGCGGCTGAAGCGCTGGGCGTGGCCACGGAAAAAGACCTGCGTGATTACTTTCGCTTGAACCCCGCTGATGCACGTCCGCGACTGTCCGAGCTGGTCGAGGCGGGGCAATTGCAGATGTGCGAAGTCGCCGGTTGGCGGCAAATCGCGTATTGCCTGCCGGCGCCGAAGGTCCCGCGCAAGGTCGCGGCCAGTGCACTGCTGTCGCCGTTCGACTCGTTGATCTGGGAGCGTAGCCGCACTGAGCGTCTGTTCGATTTTCGCTATCGTCTGGAAATCTACACACCGCAGGACAAGCGCGTGTACGGCTATTACGTGTTGCCGTTCTTGCACAACGAGCGAATTGCCGCGCGGGTGGACTTGCGTGCCGAGCGAGGATCGGGACGACTGGCGGTGCATGCGGTACACGAGGAGGAGCCGGGGCTGGATGAAGAGGGGATGTTGGCGCTGGCGCTGAATTTACGGCGAATGGCGGATTGGTTGGGACTGGCGCAGGTGCAGCTTAATTGTCAGCGCGAGAGTGCCGGGCGGTTGCGGCTGGCGTTGGCGCAGATTGATGTTGTCTGAGCTGATGCTATCGCTGGCAAGCCAGCTCCCACAGGGATCTGTGTCGTATACAAAACTTGAGTACGACTCGGTCACTGTGGGAGCGGGCTTGCCCGCGATGACGCCTGTTCAAACGATACAAATGTAAGATCTCAGCGCCGAACCTGCTTCAGGGTTTCAGCAATCAAAAACGCCAATTCCAGCGACTGATCAGCATTCATCCGCGGGTCACAGTGCGTGTGATAGCGATCCGACAAGCCATCTTCAGTGATCGGTCGTGCGCCACCGATGCACTCGGTGACATTCTGCCCGGTCATTTCGATGTGAATGCCACCGGCGTAAGTGCCTTCCGCTTCGTGCACCTGGAAGAACTGCTTAACCTCGCCAAGGATCTGCGCAAAATCGCGAGTCTTGTAGCCACTGCTGGCCTTGATGGTGTTGCCGTGCATCGGATCGGAGCTCCACAGCACCTGCTTGCCTTCACGCTGCACCGCGCGGATCAGCGCCGGCAGGTGATCGCCGACCTTGTTCGCACCCATCCGCGCGATCAGGTTCAGGCGCCCGGGATCGTTGTCCGGGTTGAGCACGTCGATCAGACGGATCAGGTCGTCGGGGTTCATGCTCGGGCCGACTTTGACCCCGATCGGGTTGTTCACCCCGCGCAGAAATTCGACGTGCGCGCCATCGAGCTGACGGGTGCGGTCGCCGATCCACAGCATGTGCGCCGAGCAATCGTAGTAATCGTTGGTCAGGCTGTCGCGGCGCACGAAGGCTTCTTCGTAGTTCAGCAGCAGCGCTTCGTGGGCGGTGAAGAAACTGGTTTCCCGCAGTTGCGGCGAGCTGTCCATGCCGCAGGCGCGCATGAACGCCAGCGTTTCATCGATGCGATCGGCGAGGTGGCTGTACTTCTCGGCCAGCGCGGAGTTGGCGATGAAATCGAGGTTCCACTTGTGTACCTGGTGCAGGTCGGCAAAACCGCCCTGTGCAAAGGCGCGCAGCAAGTTCAACGTCGCGGTGGACTGGTGATACGACTGCAGCAGGCGTTCCGGGTCCGGCACACGACTCTTTTCGTCGAAGCCGATGCCGTTGACGATGTCGCCACGGTAGGCGGGCAGGGTCACGCCATCGATGGTTTCGTCGTTCGCCGAGCGCGGCTTGGCGAACTGGCCGGCCATGCGCCCGACCTTGACCACCGGGCAACCGGCCGCGAAGGTCATGACGATCGCCATTTGCAGCAACACTTTAAAGGTGTCGCGAATCTTCGCCGCGGAGAATTCGGCAAAGCTTTCGGCGCAATCGCCGCCCTGCAACAGGAACGCACGGCCCTGAGTCACTTCGGCAAATTGACGACGCAGTTCCCGCGCCTCGCCGGCGAACACCAGTGGCGGATAACTGGCCAGGGTTTGCTCGACCTGGCGCAGGTGCGCGGCGTCCGGGTATTGGGGTTGTTGCTGGATCGGCAGGGCGCGCCAGCTATCAGGGCTCCACGGTTGGCTCATCACGGTCTCTAAGGTTCTACGCACGGAAGGCCATGTTAGCAGCAATTAGTGCGTGACCTGTTCCCGCCCCTTCGTCGACAATCGCCGCTTTGCCACGGCACAACTGCGGTGCCATCGCGTCACCGCGCCCGGTGACCACCAGGAGACAAGATGACTGAGGAGCGCGTCGAGCATCTGCTCGCCGAAGTACAGGATGAGTTCGGCGTGATTCGCGTGCTGGAAGTGGCCGATTACCGCTTTCTCGAATTCGGCGATGCGATCGAGCAGAGTTGCGTGTTCACTGCCGATCCGAGCTGGCTGGAATATGACTACACACGGGCGATGCTGATTGGCGCGTTGTGCCACGAGCACCCGGAGAGTGCGCTGTTCCTTGGGCTCGGCGCGGGTACACTGACGCAGGCGTGTCTCAAGTTTCTGCCTCTGGAAGATGTCGAGGCCATCGAATTGCGCCCGGACGTCCCGCGTCTGGCCATTGAATACCTTGGTCTGGATGACGATCCACGCTTGTACATCCGCGTCGGCGATGCCCTTGATTTGCTGCCGACGGCTGAGCCTGCGGACCTGATCTTCGTCGACCTCTATACCGACGTCGGCCCCGGTGTCGGGCATCTGGCCTGGAGTTTCCTCGGTGACTGTCAGAAACGCCTGAATCCGGGCGGCTGGCTGGTGATCAACCAATGGGCCACCGATGATGGCAAGCCGTTGGGCGCGGCACTGTTGCGCGGGCTTTATCACCGGCATTACTGGGAACTGCCGGTGAAGGAGGGCAATGTGATTCTGCTGGTGCCGGCGGATCTCGATCAGGCGTTGGATAGGGAAGCGGTCGCCGCCCGGGCTGAGGCATTGGCGCCGAGGCTGGGTTACTCGTTGCAGTCGCTGATCAAGGCGATTCGCCCGGCGACTTGAGTCGTCAGTGATGACCCCTTCGCGGGCAAGCCCGCTCCCGCAGTGATTGCGTGGCTAGAAGATTTTGTGTCCGACGCGAACCCGGTGCGAGCCGGCTTGCCCGCGAAGAGGCCGTAACGGCAGGTGCCTCTCTCAGATCCCTTTGAAGATCCCGGGTCGGCGCTCAACCAGCGATCGCACCCCCTCCTTGGCATCTTCACTGGCCAGCAACTTCTTCACCAACGGCGGCAAGCCCTGCGCCGCCGCTGTCTCGCCTTCATACCGCGCCTGTCGCGCCGACAGCAGCGTCGCCTGCACCCCCAACGGCGCTTGTCGCGCAATTCGCTCAGCCAGTTCAATCGCACGGGGCAGCAGATCCTCGCTGGCCATCACTTCCTGGACCAATCCCAGACGCAACGCATCGTGCGCATCGAACTCGTCCCCGGTCAGCAACCAGCGCATCGCGTTGCCCCAGCCGGCCACCTGATGAAAACGTAAAGTCGCGCCACCAAAAGGAAAAATCCCACGCTGTACTTCCATTTGTGCGAAACGAGTATTGCTCGCGCACAGGTTGATGTCGGCGGCCAGCATCAATTCGATGCCGATGGTCAGGCAGTAACCCTGTGCCGCGACAATCACCGGTTTGCTGACCCTCGGCCCGACGAAAACACCCCATGGATCGCAACCGCCGGTGGGAACTTGCCAGCCCTGGGCGAGGGCGGAGCTTGCATTCACCAGATCCAGACCGGCGGTAAAATGCTCGCCATGGCCGAACACCACCGCCACCCGCGCCTCGCTGTCAGCCTCGAATTCGCCATAAGCCAGGCTCAGCTCATTGAGCAGGTCGAGGTCGAAGGCATTGCGCTTGGCCGCTCGATCCAGGCCGATCATATGCAGGTGACCACGGCGCTCCCGGCTGACGCGACCAGGACAGGACTGATTCATGGGCATTTCCTCGAGCGGGGAGGGAGGGGGCCGCGACCACATGCCGCACGTCGGTGAAGCGTTTAAGCAGTATCTTCAGCAGGGCCGGGCCCTTGGAAAATAGACCTTCGCACGATTATCCGCAAAACCCCGTTACACAACGGTGACGGACGGATTCGGGCGATAAAAAAAGCTCCCTTTTTCGGTAATTTCCGGTATAGTGCGCGCCGGCCTTTAGCCAGGCCGCGTCAAGGTAGCGCAATTCCCCGAAGTCAGCTTCGGCTGCATGTCCGCACTGCGGGCTCTTCCTGGACGTTTCTTTTTTTCTTTCATTCGTTTTCGCAAATCCCCGCCGACAAAGCTGCCAGGGCGACTCTTGAGTCTTACACGGCATGCGCAGCTTTGGAGCATGGGTCTTTGCGGATGCACTTAGAGGCAGACCCATGACCCAGGAAACCGGCGGATTCGCCGCTTTTAATCTTAATCCGAACATTCTTGCAGCCGTCATCGCGACTGGCTACGAAGAGCCTTCGGCTATTCAGCAGCAATCGATCCCGATCATCATGGCCGGCCAGGACATGATCGGTCAGGCGCAAACCGGTACGGGTAAAACCGCCGCGTTCGCTCTGCCAATTCTGCATTGCATCGATCCTGCCAAGCGCGAACCGCAAGCCCTGATCCTGGCGCCAACCCGTGAGTTGGCGCTGCAAGTTGCAACCGCTTTCGAAACCTACGCCAAGCAAATGCCGGGCGTTACCGTTGTGGCCGTTTACGGCGGCGCGCCTATGGGCCCACAACTGAAAGCAATCCGTAATGGCGCACAGATCGTTGTCGCCACTCCGGGCCGTCTGTGCGACCACCTGCGTCGTGACGAAAAAGTGCTGTCGACCGTGAACCACCTGGTTCTCGACGAAGCAGACGAAATGCTCAAACTGGGTTTCATGGACGACCTCGAAGTCATCTTCAAGGCTCTGCCAGCGACCCGTCAGACCGTTTTGTTCTCGGCGACCCTGCCGCAGTCGATCCGCGCCATTGCCGAACGCCATCTGCGCGATCCGCAACACGTGAAGATCCAGACCAAGACCCAGACTGTTACCGCGATCGAACAGGCTCACCTGTTGGTTCACGCTGACCAGAAGACTTCGGCCGTTCTCAGCTTGCTGGAAGTGGAAGATTTCGATGCTCTGATCATGTTCGTACGCACCAAGCAAGCGACCCTGGATCTGGCCAGCGCCCTCGACGCAAAAGGCTACAAAGCCGCTGCGCTGAACGGTGACATCGCTCAGAACCAGCGTGAGCGCGTAATCGACTCGCTCAAGGATGGCCGTCTGGACATCGTTGTGGCGACCGACGTTGCTGCTCGTGGTCTCGACGTTCCACGTATCACTCACGTGTTCAACGTTGACATGCCGTACGACCCAGAGTCCTACGTGCACCGTATCGGCCGTACTGGCCGTGCCGGTCGCGAAGGTCGTGCATTGCTGCTGGTGACGCCACGTGAGCGCCGCATGCTGCAAGTGATCGAGCGTGTAACCGGTCAGAAAGTTGCCGAGGTTCGCCTGCCGGACGCTCAGGCCGTTCTCGATGCGCGCATCAAGAAACTGACCAACAGCCTGGCGCCGCTGGTTGCCGATGCTGAATCGACTCACGGTGAGCTGCTCGATCGTCTGACTGCAGACATCGGTTGCACGCCGCGTGCTCTGGCTGCTGCTCTGCTGCGCAAGGCCACCAATGGTCAGGCGCTGACGCTGGCTGCGATCGAGAAGGAACGTCCACTGGTGCCGAACAACGCACCGCGTGGCGACCGTCCTGAGCGTACCGGTGACCGTCCGGACCGTGGTGATCGCGAGCGTCGCGCGCCAATGCCTTTGGGCGAAGGCCGTGCTCGTTGCCGTACCGCGCTGGGTGCGCGTGACGGTATCGCCGCTAAAAACCTGCTGGGCGCCATCCTTAACGAAGGTGGTCTGGCCCGTGAAGCGATCGGTCGCATCCAGGTGCGTGACAGCTTCAGCCTCGTTGAGCTGCCGGAAGATGGTCTGGACAAACTCCTGACCAAGTTGAAGGACACTCGCGTTGCTGGTAAGCAGCTGAAGCTGCGTCGCTATCGCGAAGATTGATCCGCCCTTGGGCTGATTGATCGAACATAAAAAATCCCCGACTGGTTCGGGGATTTTTTTTGCCTGCTTTTCAAGAGCAAAGAGTCAAGATCAACAGATCGCGGCCTTCGGCAATTCCTGCAGTGGGGGAGTGCGATCTTTTGCTCTGGCTGTTTAACCGAACCGGTAAATATCCATACCCAATGCGCCCATGGTGAATCCCTTGTGCGCCACGCTGAACGCTCCCCCGGCACCCCGCGCAAAATACAGCGGCAATAAGTGCTCATCACTCGGATGGCTGCGTACCGCATTCGGAGCCTGCTGGCGGTAGTCATGCAGCGCTGCCTCATCACCGGCCGCCAGTTTGTCGATCACCCAGTCACGGAAGTCCTGAGCCCACGGCTCAACGCTTTCCGGGCCGGCATGCCAGTCCAGTTCGCGCAGGTTGTGGGTGATGCTGCCTGAGCCGATCAGCAGAATCCCTTGCTCGCGCAAACCTGCCAATGCTCGGCCGACACGGGTTTGCAGCGCCGGACCGCTGCGGCTCGGTAGCGAGACCTGCACCACTGGAATATCCGCCTGCGGATACATCAGCGACAGCGGCACCCACACACCGTGGTCGAACGGTCGTTGCGGATCGAGGCGCGCAGGCAGGTCGCTGGCGGTCAGCCGATCGGCGACTTCAGCGGCCAGTTGCGGATCGCCCGGCGCCGGGTACTGCACTTCAAACAGCGCGCGGGGGAAGCCGCCGAAGTCGTGCCAGGTGTCCGGCGTTGGATGGCTGCTGACCAGCAACTCGTCGCTCTCCCAGTGTGCGGAGACAATCACGATGGCTTTTGGCCTAGGCAGTTCGGCGGCCAATCGTGTCAGCGCCGGGCCGCTGGCGCCGGGCTCCAGGGCAAGCATGGGAGAACCATGGGAAATAAACAGGCTGGGAAACATGATGGGTTCCTGAGCGTTAAGATGGCCCATCTTCAGTCAGATCATTGATCTAAATCTAATATAAGTTTTAACGCTTTTTGATCGAATTTTTTGGGGGGATATATGCAGCATGAGTTCTGGCACAAGAAGTGGGCGTCGGACCAGATCGGCTTTCATCTGCCACAAGTGAATCCGTATTTACAGCGGCACTGGCCGGATCTGAACATTCCCGCATCGGCGCGGGTACTGGTGCCGCTGTGCGGGAAAAGTCTGGATTTGCCATGGCTGGCTGGGCTTGGTCATCAGGTGCTCGGGGTTGAGCTGTCGGAGAAGGCAGTCGAAGACTTTTTCACTGAGCATCAGCTGCAGCCACAGATTAGCGAGAACGGTGCGTTCAAGGTCTATCGCGCTGACGCCATTGAGCTGTGGTGCGGCGATGTCTTTGCCCTGACGGCAGACGATGTGGCGGAGTGCACGGCACTGTACGACCGGGCAGCGTTGATTGCCTTGCCACCGCCGATGCGCGAGCGCTATGCAGCGCAGCTCCAGCAGATCCTGCCGCAAGGCTTGGAAGGGCTGCTGATCACCCTGGATTACGATCAGGCGCAGATTCCAGGGCCACCGTTTGCGGTGGGGGATGATGAGGTGCAGCAGTTGCTGGGTACTGGCTGGCAGGTGCAGACGCTGCAAGTGCAGGATGTGTTGCAGGAAAGTGGGAAGTTTTTGCAGGCGGGAGTAACGCGGCTGGAGGAGCGGGTTTATCGGGTTTCTGGGCGGTAGATTTTTTGCCGGGAGCGCTGGCCTCTTCGCGAGCAAGCTCGCTCCCACCGTGATTTGTGCAATTTCACAGATGGCATAAACACCATAGAACCCTGTGGGAGCGAGCTTGCTCGCGAATGGGCTGGAACAGGCATTACATAATTCAGAGCAACAAAAAAAGGCCCGCATCTCTGCGGGCCTTCTTGTCTTTACTCTGGTTGGATCAACCGCGACGACGCAGGGCGTCGATACGATCTTCCAATGGCGGGTGGCTCATGAACATGCGGGCGAAGCCCTGTTTGATGCCACCGTTGATGCCAAAGGCATTCAGGGTGTCGGGCATGTGCACCGGCAGGCCCTGTTCGGCGCGCAGACGTTGCAGGGCACCGATCATTGCGCTGGTGCCGGCCAGACGTGCGCCGGCTTCGTCGGCACGGAATTCGCGTTTGCGCGAGAACCACATGACGATCGCGCTGGCGAGGATGCCCAAGACCAGTTCGGCGAAGATGGTCGCCACGTAGTAAGCAATGCCCTGACCTTCTTCGTTCTTGAAGATCACCTTGTCGACGAAGTTGCCGATGATTCGCGCGAAGAACATCACGAAGGTGTTCACCACGCCCTGGATCAACGCGAGGGTCACCATGTCACCGTTGGCGACGTGACCGATCTCGTGCGCCAGCACGGCTTTCACTTCATCGGGCGAGAAACGTTCGAGCAGGCCCTGGCTGACCGCGACCAGTGCGTCGTTCTTGTTCCAGCCAGTGGCGAACGCGTTCGCTTCGTAGGCCGGAAAAATACCGACTTCGGGCATCTTGATCCCGGCTTCGCGGGACAATTGCTCGACCGTTTGCAGCAGCCATTGCTCATGCCGGGTACGTGGCTGGCTGATGATCTGGGTGCCGGTGCTCATTTTCGCCATCCACTTGGAGATGAACAGCGAGAACAGCGAGCCGGCGAAACCAAAGACCGCACAGAAAACCAGCAGCTGACTGAGGTCGAGATCAACCCCGTTGGCCGCCATGAACCCGTTGAAGCCGAAAAGGCTCAGGGTGATGCTGGCTATCAGCACGACCGCCAGGTTAGTGGCCAAAAACAGCAGGATGCGCATCATGGTTGTAGAAATCTCCTCAAGCTAAAGATGTAGCGTACTGCGGGGTATATAAGGTGCTGCACCGGGCTATTCAACCGGGTGACTATTTCAAACTGTGTCCTACAGCTGATTCTTCGTCACACAACCCCATTTCCCACAGCAGACACCGACACGGATGACGAACACTCGCGACCCGTCGCCATTGCGTCAGACGCACGTGACCGGTATGAATCGCAAGTGTAGAAGGCGAGCGGAAGCTGGGAATGCAGAAGTGTTGCTGAATCAGACAGTGCGCAACGTTCGGCCGTTGCGCACTGCTGGTTAGTTATTGGCGGTAAGACTTGAGGAAGTTGCCGATGCGGCCGATGGCCATTTCCAGTTCATCGACGCGGGGCAGGGTGACGACGCGGAAGTGATCCGGCCATGGCCAGTTGAACGCCGTGCCTTGCACCACCAGCAGCTTCTCGGAAAGCAGCAGGTCGAGGACGAATTTTTCGTCGTTGTGGATCGGGCAGACTTTCGGGTCGATCCGCGGGAACGCATAGAGCGCGCCCATCGGCTTCACGCAGCTCACGCCCGGAATGTCGTTGAGCAACTCCCAGGTGCGGTTGCGCTGTTCCAGCAGGCGACCCTGCGGCAGTACCAGATCGTTGATGCTCTGATAGCCACCCAGCGCCGTCTGGATCGCATGCTGGCTCGGTACGTTGGCACACAGGCGCATGTTGGCCAGCATGTCGATGCCTTCTATGTAGCTCTGGGCATTGTGTTTCGGCCCGGAAATGGCGATCCAGCCAGAGCGGAAACCGGCTACGCGGTAGGATTTCGACAGACCGTTGAAGGTCAGGCACAGCAGGTCCGGGGCCAGCGATGCGGTGCAGATGTGCACGGCGTCGTCGTACAGGATCTTGTCGTAGATCTCGTCGGAGAACACCACCAGATTGTGCTGGCGGGCCAGCTCCAGCATGCCCAGCAATACTTCTTTCGAATACACCGCGCCGGTCGGGTTGTTCGGGTTGATGATCACCATGGCCTTGGTGTTCGGTGTGATCTTGGCCTTGATGTCGGCCAGGTCAGGGAACCAGTCGGCACCTTCGTCGCACAGGTAATGCACGGCGTTACCGCCGGCCAGGCTGACGGCGGCGGTCCACAGCGGGTAATCCGGCGCCGGCACCAGCACTTCGTCACCGTTGTTGAGCAGCGCCTGCAGCGACATGACGATCAGCTCGGAGACGCCGTTGCCCAGGTAGATGTCTTCGATACCGACACCTTCGACCTGCTTCTGCTGGTAGTACTGCATCACGGCCTTGCGCGCGCTGAACAGGCCCTTGGAGTCACTGTAGCCTTGCGCGGTCGGCAGGTTGCGGATCACATCCTGAAGGATTTCGTCTGGCGCTTCGAAACCAAACGGCGCCGGGTTGCCGATGTTCAGCTTGAGGATGCGCTGGCCTTCCTCTTCCAGACGTTTGGCGTGCTTGAGCACCGGGCCGCGAATGTCGTAGCAGACGTTGGCGAGCTTGTTCGATTTGCTGAACTGCATGGCGATGTGATCCCGAAAATGAACGATCCAGGCGGCGGATGGACAACCGTACTGGTATTCCTGCGTTTACCCGCAGACGGACGTCTTGAGCGCGTGGCTCCAAGAATCCGTTTGAATGCGCCCGGTCTGGCTGCCAGACTGGCGTGTAACGAGGCGCAATCATACGTGCCGCCCGATCCGTGGAAAAGGTACAGATCGGGCTTTTTCAGCCGCTGAGGTGTGATGATGGAAAAGTTGGAAAAAACCCAGGAAGAATGGCAAGCCATGCTCGACCCCGAGCAATACAACGTGTGCCGCCTCAGTGCGACCGAGCGACCGTTCTCCGGCAAATACAACGCCACCAAAACCGACGGTGTTTATCACTGTGTCTGCTGCAACGAGCCGCTGTTCGATTCCAAGACCAAATTCGATTCGGGCTGCGGCTGGCCGAGCTTCTATGCGCCGATCGGCGAAAGCGCCATGACCGAGATTCGCGATATCAGCCACGGCATGATTCGCACCGAAGTGAAATGCGCCCGCTGTGATGCGCACCTGGGTCACGTTTTCCCGGATGGCCCGCCACCGACCGGTCTGCGTTATTGCATCAACTCGGTGTGCCTGGATCTGGTGCCTCGCGAGTGAGTGATCGGGCGACCTGCGGGTCGCCTTTTGGATAATTAAATTGCACACAATTCGATTGCTCGCTATTTTTGCTTCTTCTTCCTGATCACAGAGTGCCGACCATGAGCGACAACCTGCTGAATATCCCTTGCACCACCATCAAAGGTGAGCAGAAAACCCTGACTGATTACGCCGGCAAAGCCGTGCTGGTCGTCAACACTGCCAGCAAGTGCGGTTTCACTCCTCAGTACAAAGGCCTCGAGGAGCTGTGGCAGACCTATAAGGATCAAGGCCTGGTGGTATTGGGCTTTCCGTGCAATCAGTTCGGCAAGCAAGAACCGGGTAACGAGGGCGCGATCAGCGAGTTCTGCGAACTGAATTTCGGTGTCAGTTTCCCCCTGTTCAAAAAGATCGACGTCAACGGCGCTAATGCCCACCCGCTGTTTGTGCAATTGAAGAAACGTGCCCCGGGTGTACTCGGTTCCCAAGGCATCAAGTGGAACTTCACCAAGTTCCTGATCGGCAAGGATGGCCAGTTGGTCAAGCGTTTCGCCCCGGCGACCAAGCCGCAGGACCTGAGCCGCGAGATCGAAGCCCTGCTCAAATGAACAGTTCGTCCGTTGATTCGCTGAAGCTCGACAGTCAGTTGTGCTTCAAGTTGTATGCCGCATCTCGGGCGGTGATTCGTGGTTACAAGCCGATGCTTGATCAGCTCGGCCTCACGTATCCGCAGTATCTGGCGATGCTGGTGTTGTGGGAATGGCAGCAATCCGCGCCGGAGCAGCCGACGGTCAAGGCCTTGGGTGAACGCCTGGCGCTGGATTCCGGCACGTTGACGCCGCTGCTCAAGCGTCTGGAGCAGTTACAACTCGTGCAGCGCCAGCGCTCGGCGCGCGATGAGCGGGAAGTGCATCTGAGCCTGACGCCACAAGGACAAGCGCTGCGTGATCAGGTCGGGCCGCTCAAGGCCCGGTTGCTCTGCGACAGCGGGGTGGACCTGGACCGGCTCAACGAACTGCGTAACGGTCTTGATCAACTGCTCGTGCAGATCAAGGCACTGTCCTAGTCGGTATCCACTGATCCAGCAGCGCCGCCAATTCTTCACGGCGAAACGGTTTGGCCAGATAGTCGCTCATGCCGGCAGCCCGGCAGCGCTCGCGTTCCTCGGACATGGCGTTGGCGGTCAGCGCAACGATCGGCAGGTTTGGCCAGCGTCCGCTCTGGCGAATCTGGCGGCTGGCTTCATAGCCGTCCATCACTGGCATGTTGCAGTCCATCAGCACCAGGTCGAACTCGTGATACTCCAATTGATCCAGTGCTTCGGCGCCGTGTGCGGCGACGATCACATCGCAGCCGAGTTTGCCGAGCATGCCTTTGGCCACCAGCTGATTGACCGGGTTGTCCTCGACTAGCAACACCTTCGCGCGTTTGACCAGTGTCGACGTTTCGAGCTGTGCGGCGTTGAGGGTAGCGACTTCAGGTTGCAGGGTGCGCCGCAGGTTCTGGTAGAGCGCATTGCGCGCCAGAGGCCGCGCTTGTTGTTGCAACGGGGCGAGGGCCGCCGCCTCTTCACTGGGCAGGAAACTGCCGTAGGCGGTCACCAGCAGGATTGGCGCGACAAGTGTCGGACGCAGCCCGAACAGGCACTCCGGGCAATCGGTGATCACCACATCGGGCGTGACACCCAGCAGCGAGTCGTCGATGGTGCGTTGTTCGTACGTCAGGCCCCACACCGGCAACAGATTCTTCAGCAACTCCGCCAGACCACTGCTGGCCGCGGTAATGGCGAGAATTTTGCCATGCAGGGGCGGCTGAGCCAGCGCGCGGGTATGGCAGGGCAGGGGCAACTCGGCGCAAAACTGGCTGCCGAAGCCGATCTCTGAACTGATGGTCAAGCGTCCCTGCATCGCTTCGCAGAGGTTGTAAGTGAGCGCCAGTCCCAGCCCGGTGCCGCCGTATTGGCGGGTGATACCGGCGCCTGCCTGGGTGAACGGCTGGAAGATTCGCAGCTGGGCTTCCTGCGCGATGCCGATGCCGGTGTCGCACACTTCTATACGCACACCCTCCTTGTAAGCTGACAAACGCACATCGACCCGACCGAAACGGGTGAATTTCAGCGCGTTGGACAGCAGGTTGCTGACGATCTGCCGAACCCTTGTCGGATCCCCCAGCACCAGCGCCGGAAAATGCGGATCAATCAGGCACGTCAGCTCGACGCTCGGCGCCGCGTTTTGCGAGAGCAGGTTGGCAGTGTCCTCGATCAGTGAGCCGAGATCGAACGGAATGTGTTCAAGTTCAAGTTGCCCGGCATCGAACTTCGACAAATCGAGAATATCGTTGAGCAATTCCACCAGCACCTTGCCGGAGTCGTGGGCGATCGACAGCTGTTGTTGCTGTTCGGCATTCAGTGGTCCGTCGAGCGACAGGGCGATCATCCCCAGTAGCCCATTAAGCGGCGTGCGGATCTCATGGCTCATGTTGGCAAGGAATGCCGAGCGGGCTTCGGCCATTTCCAGTGCGGTGCTGCGGGCGACCTCGAGTTCTTCGTTGGACTGACTGAGCCGGGCATTGATCGTCTTGAGCTCGACGGTGCGTGCCGAGACGATGTTTTCCAGTTGGCCGAGATAATCGGTCAGACGGTTTTCAGCGTTGCGTCGCTGCTGGATCTCGGTGGCGATGTTTTCGAATTGCTGATTAGCGACTTTGACCAGCACGCCGATTTCATCGTTGGCGTGCCCGGTCGGGCATTCCAGTGTAGTGGGCTCGACACTGCGCGGATCGCGCCCGCTGAGCTCACGGATCACCCGCACCAGTGGTTTGGTCAGCATCACATAGAACAGCGCCAGGAGGATGCCGGTCAGGAGCAGGCTGCGGGCGAAGCCGTTGAGCAGAGTGACTTCGGCCCGGCGCAGAAAGCGGCTGCCGAACGCATAGGTGTCGACCTCAAGTTTGAGGGTGCCCAGCGATTCGTTGGGCAGATGATCCAGATACAGGCGATCTTCGAACCGGCGCTTGGCCCCGAACAGGTAGTCACTGATGACCCGATAGCCGCTCTGCAGCTCCGGGCGTTTGACGCTGGCGAGCACCGTATTGTTGTTGTCGGTCAGTTGCGCAGAAATGATTGCCGGTGAGCGCAGCAGCCCCAAAGCGAGTTCCTGGGCGAGTTCGGCGTCGATGTTGTAGGCGATGCGTGATGCCGGGTTGTGGCTGATTTCCAGCAAAGACAGGATTTCACGGTTGATAGAGGCGTCTTCGCTGGCATAATCGATACCGATTTGCAGCAGGCTGAGCAGCGTGCCCAGAATGAACCCGACCAGCACGGTAAGCCTGGCTTGCTTGTACGACAGCCGGTGGGTGAATTTGATATCCATGGGGTGTTGAACCACTTTCGTTTCCCTTCGCTGCTCAAGCATAGTCGATCATGCATCGATACCAAGGATCCCGAATCGCCTTGTAACAAGGCACAGAGCGGGAATTTCATCTGCGTGTCGTCGCTGGATCGCCATCATCACTGTGAACGAGCCTGAGGAAAAGATGTGGATTCCCGATTAAATGCTTTTCTTGAACGCGCCGAGTCGGTTTTGGCGCGGATCGAACCCTTGTTGCCGGCAACGCGTCCGGTGATTGACTGGGGCACTTGCCTGGCGGCGCGCTGGCAGCGTGACGGACGCAGCGGGTACCTGCTGCCGCTGGAGGTCAGCCTCGACATGCGCCTGTCCGATCTGATCGGCGTCGACCGTCAGCTGGAGCAGCTGGGGCGCAACACCCGGCAATTTCTCGATGGCATGCCGGCCAACCATGCCTTGCTCTGGGGCTCGCGTGGCACGGGCAAATCCTCGCTGGTGCGCGCATTGCTCGCGGAACACGCCGAGGCGGGCCTGCGCCTGATCGAGATCGAGCGCGACCATCTGGCCGACTTGCCACGGGTGGTCGAGCAGATCGGCAAACTGCCACAACGTTTTGTGCTGTTCTGCGATGATTTGTCGTTCGAATCTGGCGAGGGCGACTACCGCGTCCTCAAAAGCGTGCTCGACGGTTCGTTGGAGCAGGCGCCGGACAACGTCTTGCTGTATGCCACGTCCAACCGTCGTCACCTGGTGCCGGAGAAGGAAAGCGACAACGAAAACTGGAAACGCGTTGACGGCGAACTGCACCCCAGCGAAGCGGTGGAGGACAAGATCGCGCTGTCGGACCGGTTTGGTCTGTGGCTGTCGTTTTACCCGTTTACGCAAGAACACTTCCTGAACGTCGTCGAGCACTGGATCGGCCAGTTGGCCGCCAAGGCCGGCCTGAGCTGGCAACGCGACGAGGAACTGGAGATTCTCGCCGTGCGTTGGGCCACTGGCCGCGGCAATCGCAACGGACGTTGCGCGTACCAATTCGCTCGATACTGGGTGGGACTGAAATTGTTGGAGCACAAGGCATGATTGATTTGCAACAGAGCGGTCAGGGACTCGAAGGCTACGGTATGTTGGCCGCACAACTGGAATCACTGCTGGCGGACGAACGCGACTTCATCGCCAACGCCGCGCAGTTTTCGGCGTTCCTGTTCAACCAGCTCGATGATTTGAACTGGGCCGGCTTCTACCTTAATCGCAACGAAGAGCTGGTGCTGGGGCCGTTCCAGGGGCAAATCGCTTGCGTGCGCATTCCGTTTGGTCGCGGTGTGTGCGGCGCTGCTGCGGCCACTCTGCAGACGCAGCGCGTTGAGGACGTTCATGCGTTTCCCGGCCATATCGCCTGCGACAGTGCGTCGGAGAGTGAACTGGTGGTGCCGTTGGTCAAGGACGGTCGCCTGATCGGTGTGCTCGATCTCGACAGCCCCAAGCTCGCCCGTTTTGGTGTGCACGATCAGGCCGGCATCGAGCAACTGGCGGCAATTTTCCTGCGCCTGACCGACTGCTGATCATGGGTCAAGGCCAGCCTTGCGCAACAGGCTGGCCGGGTCCACGGCATCAATTTGCTGTGGGTCGAGAAAACGCACGGCGTACTGCATGTAGACGCCTTCGTTGATGAACAAGCCAAACAGCTGCGCATCGATGTGTGCCTCGCGGCTCATGGTCGCCATGATTCCCAGCGCTTCGCTTAACGACTTGGCTTTCTTGTACGGGCGATCGGCTGCGGTCAGCGCCTCGAAAATATCGGCAATGGCCATCATCCGCGCCGGCAGGCTCATTTCTTCGCGTTTCAGGCGTTTCGGGTAGCCGCTGCCGTCCATTTTTTCGTGATGGCCGCCGGCGATTTCGGCAATGCTGTCCAGGTGGCTGGGGAAGGGCAGGTGAGTGAGCATCATGATCGTCTGCACCATGTGGTGGTTGATGATGTAGCGCTCTTCGCGGGTCAGCGTGCCACGCGTGATGCTCAGGTTGTACAGCTCGCCACGATTGAATTTGTAGCGCGGTACATCCAGCTTGAAGCCCCACGGATTGTCTTCGGGAATCAGCTCGTTTTCGTCGCGTTCAAACAAATGCTCGGGTTTGTCCGCCAGCAGTTTTTCGCTGACCGGCAAAGTCGGTGCAGGCGTGCGTGCCTGACGCTTGTTTTCTTCCCATGAAACCCCCAGGCGGTCATCCAGTGTGCGCATCCAGGTGAGTCGGGAAAGCTTGTCGAGGCGTTGCAGATCGGCCTCGGCCATTGCCTCACTGCCCAGATTGCAGCGGGCGATAAAGGCGAAGTCTTCGTCCAGTGTCGACAGGGTTGTATCGCGCAGCTCAGCCAGTGAGGGTTCGTTGCCGCCCAGGGCCAGCGCCTGCCAGTAACGGATCCAGGCATCACGCTTGAGCACTTCGAAACGGGTGCGAATCTCGTGGATTCGGTCGTTGATGGTTTCCAGTTTGGTGGCCTTGTCGACCACGTATTCCGGCGTCGTGACTTTGCCGCAATCATGCAACCACGCGGCAATATGCAGGGCTTCCCATTCATCCTCGGTGGGTTGATAGGCGCTGAACGCGGGCGCCGTACTTGCCGCTGCGGCCTGGGCGAGCATCAAGGTCAGCTCTGGCACCCGCTGACAATGCCCGCCGGTATAAGGGCTCTTGGCGTCGATGGCGCCGGCGAGCAGCTGAATGAACGCATCAAGCAATTGCTTCTGTCGGGCCTGCAGACGCTGACTCTCGATACTCACTGCGGCGGCGCCGGACACCGCTTGCAAGAAGGCGATGCGGTCGGGCCGCAGTTTTTCCATGTCGGCCGGCGTGCCGCTGTCGTTGACCAGCAGGATCAGTAAGCCAATGGTTTCGTTGTGGCGGTTGTGCAGGCGGATGCCGATCAGGTGAACGCGGGGCGAGGCCATCGCCAGCAGGATTCGCTGCAGGTCACCCGCCTGATCGACACCGAGGTTGCTCACCACATTGTTGGCGCTGACCAATTGTTGGAACCACGCCGGACCGCTGCTTGTTTGCAGGTCGTGGCCGTGAATATCGAACGTCTCCAACAATTGCGGTGCGCCATCGATGATCAATCCGTATGGCTCCATACGACTGCTGTCGTTATCACGCAAATAAATCAGCCCGGCCTGAGCCTGGGCGATTTGCACCGTTTCAAACAGCACCCGTTGCAGCAGCGGGGCAAAGCGCGTTTCGGCGCCCAGGGTATCGGTGATGCGAAAGAAGCTCGCCAGGGTGTCCTTCATTCGTGCCATCGACACACTCAGTTGGTCGACTTCCAGCACCGGTGAGCGTCGGGTCAGGGGGAAATTGAAATCGAAACTGCGGATCGCATCGGCTTGCTTGACCAGCGCGTGCAGCGGTTTGACCAGAACTCGTGAGATCAGCCAACCCAGTGGCAGGCACATCAGCAGTGTAGTCAGGGTGATCAACGCGCCTTGCCAGCGCATGCGATAGGCATCCACCAGCAGTTCGTCTTCCGGCACCAGCAGGGCCAGTTGCAAACCTTCCGGCCCACCTTCCTGAATGCTGCTGCGGGCGACAATCCATTGCCGGCCATCGGCTTCAAGGCGATTGGCGGTGTGGGCTTCGGACAGCAGCGCGTGCAGGCTCGGGCTCAGGTCGGCTGCTTTTACCAGGTGCGCGGTACTGTCAGCGACGATCAGACGGCTGCTGTCGGGGTAGGCCACGGCGTTGCCTTGCGCATCGAACAAGGCAACTTCGGTGGACGGCGTCACCACATGTTTGCCGAGGGTGGCAGACAGGGCGGCCAGCGTCATGTCGGCGCCGATTACCGCGTGTTCACCGCTGCGTCGGGCCAGCGTGGTGCCGACATTGCGGGTGGAAAAAAAGACGTAGGGCTCGGTGGTGATCTGTTCGGTTTGCTGGCGGGCATTGACGAACCACGCTCGGCTGCGCGGGTCGTAGGAGTCTTCGGGATTGTCCTTGCGGCTGAGCTGAGTCAGTGTTTGATCAAAGAACAGCGATTGCGAGTGCGATGCGCCCTGCAAGTCATGCTCAATGCTCCAGACCTGGTACGCCGCGGCGTCTGGGGCGTTGAACAGCGATTTCAGGGCCGCAGTGCGTAGCGGGCGCACCATGAAAAAATCGCCATTGGCATAACCCAGATAGAGCGAAGCCAGACTCGGGTTATCCGTGAGTGACTGGCTGAACGGCCTGAGCAGCGGCAAGCGCTGTTCAAGGTTCAACGCCTGAGTGGCAGGGTAGTCCGCCAGCAGGCTCAGCAGGTGCCGGATCGGCTGATAGGTGGCGGAGATGTCCAGGCGCACGTCCTGTTCGATCCGGTTGAACAGCTTCTCGCTGCTCGACAGAATGATGTGCGTGGTCTGGCGATAATTGAACAACCCCAGTACTACCCCGGTGAGCAGCAGGAGAAACGTGAACATGACGCTGATGTGCACGTGCAGCGGGAACCGGCGTTTTTCCGGGCGCAGTGGGCTGGGCATTTCCGGTTCTCCATGACGTTTAACTCACTGCTCAGCGCCTAAGCATAGTTAAGGCAAGCTCATTGCGCCTTGATCGAACAAAACCAGTTGTTCCTGCAGGGCCTGCTCCAGTTCGAGGATTGCCTGGTTGCTCGCCTCGCAACGACGCTCGATCTCCTCCCTTGCCAATGCCTGCGCGCAGGCGTGTTCGAGGGCATCGCAGCATTCAATCACGCGTGATGCCTGGGCAATGCGCGCGGCGCCTTTGATTTTGTGGGCGACCACCGCCAGTGCGTCGCGGTCATGTTCCAGCGCCAGCGTGAGTAACTCCTGACGATCGAGGCGGCTGCTCTTGAGCAGTTCCACCAGCAAACGCCGGGCCTGTACGGGGCTGCCGCCGGTCAACATGTTCAGACTTTGCAAGCTGAATGCCGGTGTCGGTGATAACGGGGTGATGCCGTCGACCCACTGTCCGAGCAGACTCAAACTCAAGGGTTTGAACAGGCAGTCATCCATACCGGCCTGTTTGCAGCGGTGTACTTCCTCGGGTTGCGCGTTGGCGGTGAAGCCCAGCACCGTGCAGGGTGGGCAGCGGTTCTGCAGCTCGTGCTGGCGAATGGCGCGGGTCATGTCATAGCCGTTCATCAAGGGCATGTTGCAGTCGACGATCACCAGGTCGAAGCCGCCATCCTTCCACAGCTCCAGACCGCTGCGGCCATTCTCGGCGACGCTGAAGTGATGGCCGAGAAATTCCAGCTGCTGACACATCAACAAGCGGTTTGCCGGGTGGTCGTCCACCACCAACACGCGCAAGGGTGTCTGTGAGGTCTTGATTGAGGGGGCGGTTCTGGCGGTGCTCACCTGCGCCGGAAAAGTTTCCAACGGCAGGGAAACACAAACCTGAGTTCCGATGCCGGGCTGGCTGCTCAGTTGCAGCTGGCCGCCCATCATTTCGCAGAGGTGACGGCTGATGACCAGCCCCAGACCTGCACCGCTGCGGGCCTGTTGATGGCTGTTCTCCGCCTGGGCAAAGGGTTCGAACAATCGCTGCTGATCCTCCGCAGTGATACCGACGCCGCTGTCCTGTACCGTCAGTTGCATCAACGCCGGCGCAGGCAAGTCCGTGCTCATGAGGTCCAGGGTAATCCTGATGTGTCCGTGCTCAGTGAACTTGATGGCATTGCTGACCAGATTCGACAGCACCTGCTTGAAGCGCAGGGGATCCAGATGCACGTCGACTGCCAGATCCGGCGGGTTGAAGATGACTTGCAGTGCGAGGTTCTTCTGTCGGGCGAGGCCGTCGAAGATTCTTGCGACAGACGTCACCGTATCGACCAGATTGACCCGCTCCGGGCACAGGCTCAGACGCCCGGACTCAATCCGGGCGATGTCGAGAATGTCGCCGATCAGCCCCAGCAGATCCTTGGCCGAATGGTAGGCGGTGTCTATCGAGGAGCGATCCGGATGCTGCTGGTCCATGCGCCTGAGGGTCAGTTCGAGCATGCCGATCACGGCATTCATTGGCGTACGGATCTCATGGCTCATGGTAGCGAGGAATGTGCTTTTGGCGCGGTTGGCCTCATCCGCCTGCTCTTTGGCTGCCCGCAGGTCTTCGAACAACTGACGGCGTTCGCTGATGTCGATCCAGCCGCCGATGATGCCTTTCACATCACCACTTGAATCGCGATAGGGAATGATCCAGTGATAGATCGTCAGACGTCGGCTGCCGATGTGCAGGGGCCGGTCGAGCAACAGCGGAATGCCTTCAGCGACGACTCGCTGGTAATCGGCGTGGAAGGCTTGAGCCTCAAAAGCGTTGCTCACGGTACCCTGCATGACGCTTTTGCCAATGACATCCTCGCGCTTGGCATTGAACGTTTCGAGGTAACTGTCATTGCAGCTTTGCAGCAACCCTTGGCGGTCGCGAACGTAGATAGGGTGCGGTGTGCCGTTGACCAGCGAGCGCATGAATTCGCACTGGTCGCTGAGGGCTCGCTCCGCGGCCTTGCGTTGTTTGATCTGGTGGCGCATGTAGGCGTTCCACGCCAGCAGTAGCAGCAGGAGCAGGCAGGCACCGATGATTACCTGATAGAACAGGCGCTGGTAGTTGCGCCAGATATTTTGCGAAGCCGTGGAGTAACCACGCCAGCGGCCATTGATGACGCCGAGCTCTTCGGGGGAAATGCTCAGTAATGCTTTGTTGATGATCGAGTTCAGTTCCGGGTTGTCACGCGCGGTTACCAGAGAAAATGCAGCCTGCCCGGTGCCGATGGTGGTGGTGATTTGCAACGCTCGTTCGAAGATTTGTGAGGAGATGAAATAGTTGGCGATCACCAATGAATTGACGGCTCCATCGACGTGACCTTCGGCCAGCAGGGAGACAGCGCTGAAGGTATCCTCCGTCTCAACCAGCTGGATGCGGGGAAACTCGCTTCGCAAGTATTCGACCATCGGATTGCCTTGGGCGATCGCCAGTTTCTTCCCTTTGAGCTGGCCCAGATTGGTCGGACTGTCGGCGCTCTTGCGCGTCAGCAGCACATAGGAGTTTTCCAGATAGGGTCGACTGAAGCTCAGGGTTTTTTCCCGTTCGGCAGTTGGAAGGAGGGCGGCGATAAGGTCGGCCTGATGCCTGTCTATCTGCTGGATCATCTCCGCGTCGTTACGGCTGCGCCGGATCTCGAAACGCAGGCCGGTGCGCAGACGGATCAGTTCGAGAAGGTCGGCGCTGATACCGCGAAAATTGCCGTCGCCGTCGAAGAAGGTCAGCGGCGCGTATGCCTCATTCACGACCACACGGACAACGGGATGCCGGTTGCGCCATGCTTCTTCGCGTTGGGTCAGTTGCAGCTTCTTGTCGGTGAGCAGCAGATCGCTGCCGGCGCTCCAGCGTTTGGCGATATTTTCACGCTCGCTGCGCGGCACCGCTTTGAGCACGGTGTCGATTATGCTCAACAACTGCGGATTGTCGCGGCGTACGGCGAAACTGAAACCGTGGGCTTCCTGCTTGCCGAAATTGGCCATGCGCACGTTGTTGAGGTAGCCCTTGTTGATCATGTAATGCGTGGAAATGGTGTCGCCGAGAAATACATCGGCCTGATCGAACGCGACTGCGTTGATCGCATTCTGGTAGGAGGGGTAGCAGGTAATCAGGGCTTTGGGGTACAGCGCCTTGACCTCATGCAGTGGCAGATAGTGATAAACCATGCTCAGGCGCAATCCTGCCAGGCCTTCGCTCAATGTGCGGCTTTCGTCCTCGCGGGCGACGAGCACCGGCTGATCATTGGCGTAGGGTTCGGACAGCGCAAGATTGGCGTTGCCGGCTTCATAGCCGTTGGCCGTTCCGAGCAGGTCGATTTGACCATCGACCAGCGCGCGAATCGCGGCCTCCCGGGAGGGAAAGCGTTTGATCCGGATCGACATGCCGGTAGCCTCGCCGAGAATCCCCGCATAGTCCGCGGTCAGACCTTCGTAGTCCTGGCCACTGCCGGTCATGTCGAAAGGCGGATAGTCCGGCGCGGAAGCGCCCAATAGCAGCTCGCGGCGGGTTTGCAGCCACTGTCGTTGAGAGTCTTCAAAAGCGACCGGCATTGACTCGTTTGCCGACCGGCTGAGCAAGGTGTAGTCAGGTGAGCCGCCCTGCATGGCGAACGCGTTGGCGCTCAGGAAAAGTCCTGCACTCAACGCAATTAGATAGTCCTTTAAACGGCTGGGCATACGGGGTCTCACACGAGTGCGTTGCGTTTGGCCATCTCGATAAGTTCTACAAGGGATTTGGCTTTGAGTTTTTGCATCAAACGTTTTTTGTAAGTACTGACGGTTTTATTGCTGAGAAACATTCCCTTGGCTATTTCCTTGTTGGTGCGACCTTGGGCAAACAATTGCAGGACCATCAGTTCGCGATCATTGACGGACTTGAAGAGTTCCAGTTCCGTATAACGAATATCGTCACTGCGAACCGGATTCAACGCCTGGCTGGGGAAATAGTTGTAGCCGGAAAGTACGGCTTTTATCGCGCTGACCAGTTCGCTCAAATCCTCTTGTTTGCATACATAACCGGAGGCGCCCGATTGCATGCAGCGAATACCGAACAAGGTCGGACATTGGGCGGTCAGCACCAGGGTTTTCAAAGGTGAACTCATGGCATTGAACCGGGCCAGCACCTCCAGCCCGTCGAGTTTTGGAATGCTGATGTCGAGAATGATCAGATCAGGCATGCACTCGCGCACCATCTGCATGGCATCAACCCCGTTATCGGTCTCACCGACGACCTTATAACCTTCATGTTCAAGCAGCATGCGTACGGCGAGACGAATGACCGGGTGATCGTCGACAATAAAAACGGAGTTCATAATCAAATCCCATACAAGCACGAATAAAGCGCGCACCTTAGCTCAGATGAATGAGCGCTCGCATGAGCTGACATGGCTCCAGTCGTGTTATCGGATAATTCCTACATTTAACAAGGAAAAAGACTACAGCTGAACTGGGTTAAGCGTAAGGAAGTGCAGGAATCGTATTGGCTTATAGTTCGCCTTTTTCGTTTTGCAAATGCTGGTTGTAATTGGCTTTTTCAATAGTGTTTAAGTTTAGTGAGATCTGGCAAGTTGGCCGATGGTATTTAGTGGTTGCATTGCGTCATGAATCGAAGAGTTTGCCGTTCAATGTCATCGTGCAGATAAGTGGGCACCTTGCATTCAGCTGGCCGGGGTTTGCGGCCAGCTGAACGGGGCGAAGTCAGTGACTGGAGCGACCGGTCATTTCCAGCGCCATGTCGCTGGCGTAGCCGTCGGTCATGCCGGCGATGAAATCGATCATGCGCAAAAATGACGTGTGCAGTGAGCCTTGCGGGTCAGGCGCGTTGTTGCCCAGCAGATCGAGGATGCGCCGGCTCTTGAACGACGGGGTGCGTCCATTGTGTTGTTCCAGTGCGGCGCCGCAAAACGAATTGAGCAGGATCTCCAGCGTCGTGTAGGCGCCGATTTCGTGCAGGGTCTTGCGTTTGTCCTGGAAGATCTTCTTGCGCGCAATGTCCTTGGCGTTCAACACACAGCGCTTGGCCGGGCCATGCATGTGCTCGACCAGATCGCCGTGCAGCGTTCCGGCCAGCAACGCGTCCTGTTGCTCGACAAAGGCCCGCGCCGCTGCATTGGTCAGATGTTCGATGGCCTTGCCGCGCAGGATCGCGAGTTTGCGCCGCCGCGAATCCTGCGGGCCAAGCTGACGATAGGTTTCCGGCAGGTCATCGCCCACCAGTCCGAGCAGCAGCGATTCGACTTCGGCGTACTCCAGCAACTCCATCTCAAGGCCGTCTTCGAGATCAATCAACGCATAGCAGATGTCATCGGCGGCTTCCATCAGGTACACCAACGGATGACGCGCCCAGCGCTGATCTTCGAGTTGTGGCAGGCCAAGCTTGTGAGCAATCTGCTCCAACAGCGGCAGTTCGCTCTGATAGCAGCCGAACTTGTGTTTCTTGTAACCGAGGGAGTCCGCGTGACGAGCCGTCCACGGGTACTTCAGATAAGTGCCGAGGGTGGCATAAGTCAGGCGCGTACCGCCGTCGAACTGATGGTACTCAAGCTGAGTGAGCACGCGGAAACCTTGGGCATTGCCTTCGAAATTGAGGAAGTCGCCGCGCTCTGCTTCGCTCATGCCATCCAGCCAGCCGCGCCCGGCCGCTTGCTGAAACCAGTGGCGAATCGCGTCTTCACCGGAATGGCCGAACGGCGGGTTGCCGATGTCATGAGCCAGGCAGGCCGATTGCACGACCATGCCCAGGTCACTCGGATCGCACCATTGTGGCAACGCACTGCGCAGTGTTTCGCCGACGCGCATTCCCAGCGAGCGGCCCACACAGCTGACTTCCAGCGAGTGGGTCAGGCGAGTGTGAATGTGGTCGTTGCTGGTAACCGGGTGCACTTGGGTTTTACGGCCCAGGCGGCGGAAGGCGCCAGAAAAAATGATGCGGTCATGATCTTTGTGAAAAGGGCTGCGGCCAAGTTCCTGCGGGCTGTGCAGCGGCTTTCCTAGACGTTCGCGGTTGAGCAGGGTTTGCCAATCCAAGGCTGATTCTCTCCGTCTGATGGATGAATTGCCCTAGCTTCCGGGTTCAGGTCTGCGCCTGCAAGTGGAACTACAGTCCCGCCGCATCAATGTCGATCAACAGCAACCGCTCACCGTTGTCGAAAAACTGCCCGGCCGTCAGGCAATACTGGTTGCTGGTGGCATCACGGTAGGTGCTGGACAGGGTCAGGCGCCGTTCCTCCCAGCCTTCGGCGAGCAAATGGTAGAAGTACGGACGCCACGACCAGTTGTGCCCCAGATAGCGGTCATCGGACACCCAGCCGTCGTGGCGCCATTCCAGATTGGGGGTCAGTTGCGTGCCATGGCGATCGCATTGGTAAAACCGCAGCAGCCATGGGAAAGCGTCCAGTTGCGGTAATGCGCTGAGTGGCGCACGAGCGTGTGCCCAGTTCTGCAGGATCGCCATCAATTCACTGAGTTGATGGCGCATCTGCATCAATCGTCCTCGCTCGGTGAGCTTTTGCTGAACGTAACGCTGGCGCAGTTCGGCAAAACGTTGCACAAACGCGTCGGGGGCAAAGAACGCCTCTTGCGCCCGCGCGAATAGGAAACCCTGCACATAACGCGATCCGCATTCCAGGGCAAAATTCAGTTGTGCCTCGGTCTCGACGCCCTCGGCAATGATCCAGCAGCCCGTCTTCTCGGCCATTTGCGCCAGGGCCTTGACCACGTCGCTGCTCGGCCCGCCTCTAGCGGCGGCCTGAAACAGGCGCATGTCGAGTTTGAGAATGTCCGGTTGCAGGGCCAGCACCCGATCGAGCTGCGAGTGACCGGCGCCAAAATCGTCGATGGCGATTCTCGCCCCCGCCTTGCGATAGCGCCCAACCACTTCGGCCAGACGTTGGCTGTTACCGCCAAGTTCGGTGATCTCGAACACGATGCGTTGCGGATCGACATCGTGTCGCGCCATTTGTTTGAGGCTGGGCAGCGCCTGGTCGGGGCGCAGGCGGCTGATCCAGTGGGGCGACATGTTCAGGCTGAGAAACCAGTCTGCCGGGGCTTCGTGCAGACGGCTCAAGGCGTTGTCGCGGATCTGGCGGTCGAGGCGCCGCAGCGCGATGGCCGGCGTACGCGGATCGGCGAACAACGGCCCGACCGATGTCAGTTGTCCATCAGCCTGGCGCAGACGGCCGAGTGCTTCGACGCCTGCAATACGTCCGGTGGCGGTATCGATGAAGGGTTGAAAGCAGGCGAGCGGTTGCCCGTCGATCACGAGGCCTCCTTAGTCGTTGTTGTTCTGAGTGAACCCGCCGACCGGGTAGGCACGCGGGATTGAACCTCCAGGTAAAGAGGTTAATCCCGCCGACATTGCAAGAATGTAGCCAGATACGTCAGTTCAGCGCTTGCCGGAACTCTGCATGACCAGTCTGATCAGTGGCCCAAGGCTGGTCCCCAGGCGAATCAGTCGAGTCAGGCCACCGACACCGCCGCTTTTCGCGCCTTTACCGGTGACAAAACCCAACAGCGTGACCGCGGCAACACCCCACAACGGCGCGTGTTTGATCCCGAATCCGCCTTGCAGGTTTTGCGACATGCCACGCATGCGCTGCAGAGGTTGCAGCACTTGCCCGGCTTCGTGGCGGATTTCCTGCCGATGCATTTCCATGCGCAGGCGAATCAGTGTCTTGCGCATTTCTCGACGTGAGCTGTTATGTGGAAGTTCAGGCAGGCTCATGGCAGCAGGCGCTCCCGGTCGTTGGCCAGCTCTTCGAGTGTGCCATGGAAGGGTGAGGATTCATCGAACACCGCAGCCTTGAGGCGCAATCCGCAGAAAGCTGCTGCAAGAGTATAGAACACGCACAGGCCGATGATCGCAGGCAGGCGATAGGTGTCCCAGAATACGATCAACACCAGCGTCGACAAGCCGACAAGCAACAGCAGGGCAAACACCAAAGCCAGACCTGCGAACAACAACAGGCTGACCGTGCGTGCTTTCTGTTCCTGCAGTTCGATGCCGAACAACTCGACATGACTGTGCAACAAGCCAAGGACAGCGGCGCCCAGACGCCGCGTGGAGGATGAGGTGCCCGCAGTCGGGCCGGATTCACCGATCGACATAATCAGCGCCGAGTAGCTAGCAAACCGATCAAAAAGCCCACACCGGCAGCGATGCCCACGGACTGCCAAGGATTGGCCGACACGTAGTCTTCGGTGGCGGTGACGGCTGCCTGACCGCGTTCGCGCAGAGTGTCTTCGGTCAGCTTCAGGGTTTCGCGTGCACGCAGCAGGCTGTCGTGGATCTGTGCACGCAGCTCATCTGCCTGATCACCGGCCAGAGTGGCGGTGTGCTCGAGCAAGCGCTCGGTGTCGGCAACCAGAGTCTGGAAGTCGTTCATCAGGATGTCTTGAGCAGTCTTTGCCTTGATGCTGGCCATGGGTGGATCTCCGTATATGTGGCTTCTGAATCGTTCGAGTATGAGCCTTGCGTGAAGGTTCAGTACAAATGACTGGTACAACTTTTGCTGTGTCGTGGTGCGTCGGTGGTCAGTCGTGCGCTGTTGCCGGGCGTACAGGACGCAAAAGCCTGACGCAAATTATCCCGGTTCGTGCCAGCCCATCGATCTTGTGCGCCAAAGCGGTTCATCGGAACCTCGGTTTCATGTCTGTGCGGGCGCAACTTGGTGCATGAAATCTGTGCATGAACTGCTTTGGTGCCTTTTTATCTTTCAGGTCTGCCTCTTTATGGAAAATCTGCAAAGCGCTGTGGAAACATTGGTTCACAGCTCCAATACGTTGTTCATCCTGATCGGTGCGGTGATGGTGCTGGCGATGCATGCCGGTTTCGCCTTTCTGGAAGTCGGTACGGTACGCCAGAAAAACCAGGTCAACGCGCTGTCGAAGATTCTCAGCGATTTCGCTGTCTCGACCCTGGCCTATTTCTTTATAGGTTACTGGATCTCTTACGGCGTGACGTTCATGCAGCCGGCAGCAGTGCTGAGTGCCGATCATGGCTATGGACTGGTGAAGTTTTTCTTCCTGCTGACCTTCGCTGCGGCGATCCCGGCGATTATCTCCGGGGGCATTGCCGAACGCGCGCGCTTCGTTCCGCAGTTGTGCGCCACGGCGCTGATCGTTGCGTTCATCTATCCGTTTTTCGAAGGGATGATCTGGAACGGCAACTATGGTCTGCAAGCCTGGCTGACGGCTCGGTTCGGCGCCGCGTTTCATGATTTTGCGGGTTCCGTGGTGGTGCACGCCATGGGCGGTTGGCTGGCGCTGGCGGCGGTGCTGTTGCTGGGTCCGCGCAACGGGCGTTATCGCGACGGGCGACTGGTGGCCTTCGCGCCATCGAGCATTCCGTTTCTGGCATTGGGCTCGTGGATTCTGATTGTCGGCTGGTTCGGCTTTAACGTGATGAGCGCACAGACCTTGCAAGGCGTCAGCGGCCTGGTGGCGGTCAACTCGTTGATGGCGATGGTCGGCGGCACCATGGCGGCGTTGATCGTCGGACGCAATGACCCAGGCTTTCTGCATAACGGTCCGCTGGCCGGATTGGTGGCGATCTGCGCGGGTTCCGATCTGATGCATCCGGTCGGCGCCCTGGTGACCGGGGTCATCGCCGGCGCGCTGTTCGTCTGGTGCTTTACAGCGGCGCAGGTCAAGTGGCGCATCGACGATGTGCTGGGCGTGTGGCCATTGCACGGTTTGTGCGGCGTGTGGGGCGGGATGGCCTGCGGGATTTTCGGCCAGACCGCGCTCGGCGGGCTTGGCGGCGTCAGCCTGATCAGCCAGATAATCGGCACCGGACTGGGCGTGGCGGTGGCGATGATCGGTGGTTTGGTCGTGTACGGCGTGATCAAGGCGCTGCATGGGCTGCGCCTGAGTCAGGAACAAGAGTATTACGGTGCCGACCTGTCCGTGCACAAGATCGGCGCGGTGAGCCAGGATTAGGTTTCTTCATCATCGGCTCCGGAATAAAAGCCGTGCAGCAGACGATAACGGTCTCTTCGCACTTGATCGGCTTTCTCTTGTACTTGGCGCGCTGACAAGCCGAGCATGATCAAGGCGTGAGAGCCGAGCATCAGGCTCGATTCCAACAGCTCCGGCACCACTTCACTGGCGCCGGCGGCTTTGAGTTCGGCCAGTTGGCTGTCGTCGCGGGTGCGTACCAGGATCGGTATTTGATCATTGAGGCGACGTGCCTCCTTGAGAATGCGCAGGGCAACGTCGGTTTGATCCACCGCAATCACCAGCAGTTTTGCGCGTAGCAGGCCGACGGCGGTGAGCAAATCAGCGCGGGATGAGTCTCCGTAATGCACGTCACTTTCTTCAGTGGCGGCTTCCTGTACCCGCACCGGGTCATTGTCCAAAGCGATGTAAGGCTGCTTTGCGTTGCGCATGAAGCGGCCGATGGATTGACCGACCCGTCCGTATCCGCATATCACTACATGCTGGTCGAGGCCGGCGTTGAGCGCGCTGATGTGCTCGATCTGTGCTTCCTCATTGGGTTTGCGGTGCAGGGCCGTGGCGATGCGTGGGGCGGCGCGTAACAGGATGGGTGTCAGCAGCATCGAGCAGAACGTCGCTGCAAGCAGCAAGGCGCCAAGCTTTTCGGGCAGCATGCTGTTCTGTTGCATCTGCGCCATCAGCGCGAAGCAGAATTCGCCTCCCTGAGCCAGTGCCAGACCACTGCGCCATGCGGTTTCACTGTCACTGCCACGCCACTTCACCAACAACGCCACCACGGCGCCTTTGATGATCATCAAGCCGATAGTCAGCCCGAGGATCAACAGGCCGTCGGTGACGAACAATTGCAGGTCGATCAGCATGCCGATGCTGACAAAAAACACCCCGAGCAGAATGTCGCGGAAGGGCCGGATATCGGCTTCGATCTGATGCCGGTAATGGCTTTCACCCAGCAACATGCCGGCCAGAAAAGCACCCAGGGCGGGAGACAGACCGAGCAAGTGAGTCAGCCACGCGGTGAGCAGCACAATCACCAGTGCCAACAGCACAAATAATTCTGCCGAGCGTGAGGCCGCGACTTCGTGGAACAGCCGGGGCAGTAACCAACGACTGGCCAGCAACAGACCGACAAACAACACCACAGTTTTCGCCAGCGTCAGTGGCAATGCCCAGTACCAGGCCTGGTCGCTGCTGCCGGCGAAAACCGGCACCAGGGTCAGCAGCAACACCGCCATCACATCCTGAAACAGCAAGACGCCGACCGCATTCTGGCCGTGGCTGCTGAACACCTCACCGAGGCTGCCCAGCTCCTTGGTCACGATCGCCGTGGAGGACAGCGCAAGCCCGGCGCCAAGCAGAAACGCTGGCGTTATCGGCATGCCCAAGAGCATCAATAACAGGCCCAGCAGTGCCGTGCTGATCAATACTTGCTGACTGCCAAGACGAAACACCAATTGGCGCATGGCGATCATCTTTGAAAGGGAAAACTCCAGGCCGAGGGAAAAAAGCAGGAACACCACGCCCAGTTCCGCCACGTCGGGCAGATGTTCACTCTCATTGACCCAATCGAATGCATTGGGGCCGACCAGCAATCCCACGCACAGATAGCCCAATACGGGTGGCAGCCGCAGGCGACGGAACAGTGCAATCACCACCAGGGATGAGGCGAGGATGATCAACAGGTTGGCAAACACTAGACACTCCGAGGTCAGGCTCTGGCTTCTCAAGCGTAGAAGCAAAAAAACCGAAAGCATCGCGTAATCGTCTTTTGCGTGCGCTGATTTGCATCAGGGTTTTGCGCGAGAGCGGTTGCACATGCGCTCAAACCTTTGGGCGGCGGTGGCTCGACGGGTTTTCAGTGGCGGCCTAGAATGGGCGGATCAATTTGTGGTTGAGCAATCATGCCTCCTGAATGTCAGCTGTTCGGCACCCTCGGGTGTCATCTGTGTGAAGTTGCTGAAGCTGAGCTGATGCCTCTCGTCGAACACGGCCTGCTGGTTGAACTGGTGGATATCGCCGAAGACGAATCCTGGTATGAAGCTTATAGCCTTCGGATTCCGGTGCTGCGGCGAGTCGACACCGGAGCGGAACTTGACTGGCCATTCAGCGCCGACGAGGTTGTGAATTTCCTGAGTTAACCTGTTTCCGTGCAGCGCCCGCTGGTCGCCAGCACAGATCCATCCCTTGGCACTTCCCGGCTTATTCGGTTACTGTATGTTCATACAGTAATTGGGTCAGAGGGACGAACCGTGGTCAATGTCGAACAGTTGAAGAACAGCGTGAACCGGATGTCGGTTGACGTGGTGCGCGAGGCCGTTCTGGAATTGCGCCTGGACGGGCTGGTCACGGAAGGCAAGACGCCATTCAACAAGCTGCATTTCAATACGTGTTTTGCAGAGATCGAAGCCTTGTTTCAGCGCGCCGGTTATCACAAGCAACTGGACGTGGTCGGGTATCAGGGGCTGATGTACGCCTTGTATGACCCGGGTCGTTGGGAAGCTGTCGACGTGTTGCGCTGGCTCAAGGAGTTCACCGACGCGGCGGCGCTCAAATCGATTCCGGCCTGAGGATTCTGCGCTAGGTTCGTTTCCCTCAGTGCTGGATAATGCCGGCCTGCCTTGAGGGTTCGAATTTCATATGTCCACATCAACGTTTTCCGCTGCACAGAATCAGGCCAGCACGCTCTATCTGCCGCCCGGCGCCTGGCTGACCGTACTCGATTGCTTGTGCGAGCATTTCAGCGCCATTGGACGCGAGCAGTGGCTGGACCGGATTGCTCGGGGGCGGGTGCTGGATGCTCATGGTCAGCCGATCGCGCTGGATTTGCCCTACAAGGAAGGCCTGCGCATTCACTATTTTCGCGAAGTGCCGGACGAAAAACCGATTCCTGTGGTCGAGTCGATTCTCTATGCCGATGAGCACCTGGTGGTCGCTGACAAGCCGCATTTCCTGCCAGTGACGCCGGCGGGCGAGTACGTAGAGCAGACCTTGCTGCGCAGGCTGATCCGGCGTCTGGACAATCCCCATCTGGTGCCCTTGCACAGGATCGACCGGCATACCGCGGGGCTGGTGATTTTCTCGGCCAACCCGCAAACCCGTTCCGCCTATCAATCGCTATTCCCCACGCGACAGATCGACAAGCGCTACGAAGCCATTGCCCCGGCATTGCCTGGACTCGATTTTCCCTTGGTGCACAAAAGCCGTCTGGTCGATGGCGAACCGTTTTTCCGGATGCAGGAAGGGCCCGGGGTCAGCAACACCGAAACGGCGGTAGAAGTTCGGGAAAAAAACGGCGACCTTTGGCGTTATGGCCTGTACCCGGTGACCGGCAAAAAACATCAGCTTCGGGTACACATGACAGCGCTTGGCGCGAGTATCTGCAATGACCCGTTTTACCCGGACGCACTGAAGGACGTTGAGGATGACTACGCTCATCCGTTGAAGCTTCTGGCGCAAGGCTTGCGTTTTATCGACCCGGTCACTGGTGTGGAGCGCGAGTTCGAAAGTCGTATCACTTTGCAGTGGTGATGTCGTTGCAACTTTTGGCGCGTCCATGAAAAAGCCCGCAATCAATGCGGGCTTTTTTGTGTCCGGTGTCGCCGTTGAGCTTACAGCTCTTTAACAGTACGAACCTGATCCTTGTTGATGCGTGTTTCTTTGCCGTCCAGTTGCTGGAACTCGTAGAAGCCCGAATCGTCATCGTATTTCGGGGTGTCGACGGCCTGGATTTCGCGACCGTCATTCAAGGTGATCACTGTAGGCGAGGAGCAACCGGCGAGGGTAGCAAGGCCCAGTGCGAGCATGAAAGTGGCGAGGGTCCGTTGGGTCATGAGTGTGTCTCCGAATGGGAATTCTTTTGGTTACTGAGCTTGAGACGTACACAAGGCGTGAGAGTTCCTTGAATAGTGTCAGTCTGACACAGTGTTGTGAGCATTTAACAGTTCGGGAGTGTTGAGGTTAGCCAGTCGCGGATCGTTGTCGGGACATTTCAGCGCCATGGCACCGAGCCCGCGCATGACCCGGCCGGGGCTGCGTTCGCCAGCGTTCCAGGCGTTTTCGAATGCCGGGGAAAGGGCTACCGGAATCACACACAACAGGGGTTCCCAATGTTCGTCATGCCACACCATTAAAGGTTTTTCAGGATTCTGATTGGCGGACTCGCGCATGCCTTGCAGCAACGCATCGTCGATCAGCGGGACATCGCAAGGCAGTACCAACAGGTGCGAATGTCGCGCGGCTTTCAGGCCTGCGCGAATACCGGCCAACGGTCCTGGAAAGTCGCCTTCGTCATCCTCCACCAATTGATCGGCCAGCGGCGCGTAACGCTCGCGATTGCGGTTGCAGGAAATGATCAGGTCATCGGTCAGCGGACGGGTTTTGCGCTGCAAATGCGCAATCAACGGTTCGCCCTGCCATTGCACCAGACCTTTGTCCTGGCCGCCCATGCGTTGGCCGCGCCCGCCCGCCAGGAGCAGAATGGAGCAGGGCGGCAGTTGCGTATCAAAGGTCATGGCAGCTCTCCACACGGGCGGCGAAAAAACAGGGCGCTGTGATATAACACCGCACCGTTTCTCCTACAACTGGACGAGCCTATGAAAGCCAAGGCTGATGTACCTTTCGTGCCGCTCAATATCGCGGTGCTGACTGTCAGTGATACCCGTACTCTGGAAACCGACACCTCAGGCCAGGTCTTTGTCGACCGCCTGGCAGCGGCCGGCCACAATCTGGCGGCGCGGGTCCTGCTTAAAGATGATCTATACAAAATTCGCGCGCAAGTCGCCAACTGGATCGCCGACGATGTGGTGCAGGTTGTGCTGATTACCGGTGGCACCGGGTTCACCGGCCGCGACAGTACGCCGGAAGCTGTGGCGTGCCTGCTCGACAAGCAAGTGGATGGGTTTGGCGAGTTGTTCCGACAGATTTCGGTGGCCGATATCGGCACCTCTACCGTGCAGTCCCGTGCGCTGGCCGGTCTGGCCAACGGTACGCTGGTTTGCTGTCTGCCCGGCTCGACCAACGCCGTGCGCACGGGTTGGGATGGCATTCTCGGTGAGCAACTGGACGCTCGTCACCGTCCATGCAATTTCGTCCCTCATCTGAAACAGGCCGCGCCTTGTGAATCCCGTGGGTAAGCCGGGCAAGACGGGCTCGCTGATGCCCGTCGAAGAAGCGCTGGCACGTCTGCTGGAAATGGCCGAAGCGGCACCGATTGCCGAGCAAGAATATTTGCCGCTGGCGCAGGTCGAGGGTCGAGTGCTGGCCGAAGACCTCATTTCGACCCTGGATTTGCCACCTTGGCCGAACAGTGCAATGGACGGTTATGCCCTGAACCTGGCCGACTGGACGGGCGAAACCATGACGGTCAGTCAAAAGGTGTTCGCTGGGCAGTCTCCGCAAGCCCTGAAACCTGGCACGTGCGCGCGGATTTTCACCGGAGCACCGGTACCGCCAGGCGCCGATTGCGTGGAAATGCAGGAAAATGCTGAGGTTCAGGCCGACGGAAGCGTGCGCTTCATCCAGCCGATGAAGATTGGCCAGAACATTCGCCCGCAAGGCCAGGAAACCACGGTCGGCGAGTTGATCTTGCCGGCCGGAACCCGGCTTGGCGCGATAGAGCAGGGTTTGGTTGCTTCGCTGGGCTGTGCCGGCGTCAAGGTTGTGCGCAAGGTTCGCGTGGCGGTGATTTCCACCGGTGACGAATTGGTCGAGCCGGGGCAGCCACTGGGGCCGGGTCAGATCTACAACAGCAATCGGGTGTTGCTGTGCAGTTGGTTGGAGCGCCTGGGCTGCGAAGTGATCGACGCCGGCATTCTGCCGGATGATCTGGCCACCACCCGTGCCCGTTTGGGTGAGTTACAGGATGTTGATCTGATTCTTTCCACCGGTGGCGTCTCGGTGGGGGAGGCTGACTTTCTCGGTATCGCCTTACGAGAAGAAGGAGAACTGGCCCTTTGGAAGCTAGCGATCAAGCCTGGAAAACCGCTGACGTTCGGCCATTTCCGCAACGTGCCGGTTATCGGGTTGCCCGGCAATCCGGCTTCGACGCTGGTGACGTTTGCGTTACTGGCTCGGCCATATCTGTTGCGACGTCAGGGGGTACAGGACGTCGAGCCTCTGAAGTTCACGGTACCAGCAGGCTTTGTCTGGCCTGTCGCCGGCAATCGGCGTGAATACCTGCGGGGCCGTCTTGAGCAAGGGCGGGCGACTATTTACCGCAACCAGAGCTCGGGCGTGCTGCGCAGTGCCGCGTGGGCAGACGGATTGGTGGAAGTGCAGGAGGGACGCACTCTGCTCGAAGGAGATGAAGTCGTCTTCATCCCGCTAAGTGAGCTCTTGGGCTGAATCCTGTCTCGCAAATGCAGGCGTGGGCTGATCCAGCCGGTGCCTGCAATGTTTCATTCGGTCAATGGCTTAGCAGGGTAACCAGCTGGTCGAATCGGCTGTTGGCCACCCAACCCAGCAGGCCCATCACTACGGCGGTTGCCCCCGCCGAGTAAGCCAGACGGTGTTTGATGTTTTTGACGTCAATGCGGACTTCGTCCATGTCCCGTCGAATATATTTGAGGTGGGTTTCCAGTTCGGTCACACGTGGTTCCATATCAACTTCTCCAGTGGTCTTCTTGAAATCGGACGGGTGATTCGCACGACATTCGGCGAGGGGTGCGATCGGATTCACTGGCTTTCTGGCTTCACGACCTGGCATGGAAACATCCATCTGCTGCTTCAAACCCCTGCCTGCAATATTTGCCTTCTTTCCAGTTGTTAAAAGCCTTGGAGTAACCTCTCATTACATGCACGTCCTTGTGTTTTCGGATTGATGATTGATACCGCTCGCACACGGTGAACCAACTGTCATACCGGGTCAATTGAGCCGATTCCTCATGTTTTGTAAGAAAAAATACCGCTGTGTAGGACGCCTTGGCCGGACGAAGGAATTATTTGTCATTCTTAGGGCTTTTTTGCGCGCCACGATGGTCAAGATGTTTCAACCGATTCGATTCAGGGAGTGACGCTATGAGTGAACGCCGGGCACTGTTGATTCTGCATGGCAAGCAGGCACTCAACGAGGCGGTTCGCACCGCGGTCGAGGACAAACGCGAGCAAGGCTGGGAATTGGCGGTGCGCCTGACCTGGGAGGCGGGGGATGCCCAGCGCTGGGTCGAGCAAGCATTGGCGGACGGGTACACGAAAATTATTGCCGGCGGCGGAGACGGTACGTTGCGCGACATCGCCGAAGCCCTCGCGGCCCACCCGGGAAAAGCCAGTCTTGTCCTTTTGCCATTGGGTACCGCAAACGATTTTTCCCGCGCAGCGGGGATTCCGCTGGAGCCGGCCGAGGCGCTTGAACTCCTCGATGTACCGCCGCATGACATTGATCTGGGTGAAGTGGGCGGGCAAATATTCCTCAACATGGCCACTGGCGGGTTTGGCAGTCAGGTTACGGCCAATACTTCAGAGGATCTGAAAAAGGTACTGGGCGGGGCGGCCTACCTGTTCACTGGTTTGTCCCGATTCAGCGAACTGCACGCCGCTTATGGCGAGCTGCAGGGGCCGGATTTCCACTGGAGCGGCGAGCTGCTGGCATTGGGCATCGGCAATGGTCGCCAAGCTGGCGGCGGGCATGTTTTATGCCCGCAGGCGGTGGCTGACGACGGGCTGCTGGATATCAGCATCCTGCCAGCGCCACAGGAATTGGTGGGGACATTGAAAAACCTGCTCAGCGATGGATTCGGCATCGACAGTATGTTTGTCCGAACCCGATTGCCTTGGGTTGAGATCAAGGTAGCCGAGGGGCTTTACATCAATCTTGACGGGGAACCCCTGGAGGGCGACAGCATGCGCTTCGAGGCGCGCCCGGCGGCGTTGCAGATTCACCTGCCTAAGGACTCGCCGCTGTTGAGCGAAAATCTGGCGCTTAATCGTCCAGACTGATGATCTGTTCGCGTACAGCGAACAGCACCAAGCCCGCCACATCGTAGATCTGCAGGCGCTTCATGATCTGCGAGCGGTGGGTCTCGACCGTTTTGATGCTCAAGCCCAGGCCATTGGCGATTTCCCGGGTGGATTTCCCACGCACGATCAGTCGCAGGATTTCCAGTTGTCGGGCAGTGAGGTTGTGCGAGTCGGCGGTTTCGGGCTGCTTTTGATTGCGAGTCAGTGCCTGATTGATCACGGTGTGAGCGATGGCCGGACTCAAGTAACGCTCGTTATTGCGCAAGGCTTCCAGCGCGTGTTCGAGTTCGGTGGCCGTAGTGTCTTTAAGAAGATAGCCGTAAGCGCCGGATTCAAGTGCTTGCATGATCAATGCAGGATCGGTGTGCATCGACAGGATCAGCACTTTGCTCTGTGGCCGCACCTGCTTGAGTCGTTGCAGAGCTTCCAGGCCGCCGGTTTGCTTCATGGAAATATCCAGCAGCACAATATCGGGGCAGAGCTGCTCGACCATTTCGAGCAGTTGCGAGCCGTCATTGGCTTCGCCAATAACCGCGTAACCGGGAATATCCAATACCAGAGCGCGTACGCCGGCCCTGATCAGCGAGTGGTCATCCACCAGAAGTAAGTTGCAAGTCAACGCATAACCTTATTCGTACTGGCCCGCTCGAGTGCTCGCGGCGCCCAGGGGAAAAGTGCTTCGATTTGAGTGCCTTTGCCCGGCTCGCTGGTAACGCTCAGGGTGCCACCCAATTGCTCGATCCGTTCGGCCATCCCGGCCATGCCCCGCTGTCCTTCACGACCCGGATTGGCGGCCGGTGCGAATCCCAGACCGTCATCACTGATCAGCAGGGTCAAGCCTTTCGGCAGGCGCTGCACACGAATCAGCAGGTTCTTCGCTTGGGCATGACGCAAAATATTGGTGACGGCTTCCTGGGTGATGCGGAAAGCGGCAACCGCCATTTCTTCCGGAATGCCATTGAGGCGCTGCTGGCAATCGAGACTCCAGTGCACGCTGGTGTTGGTCATTGTCTTGAGCAGATGCGCTCGCAGGCTGGCCTCAAGGCCGAGGCTGGTCAACTGGCGGGGATTGAGAATGGCCGATACATCGCGCACTTTGTTCAGCGTCTCTTCGAGGGTTTCGCAAAGTGTGGTGCAGTGCTCCTGCAAATCTTCCGGCATGCGTCGTTTGAGCCAGTCGCCTTGCAGCTTGGCGGCGGTCAGCAATTGGCCGATATCATCGTGCAATTCGCGGCTGAGCCGGTGACGCTCGTTTTCCTGGACTTCCAGCAGACGGTCAGCAAGTTCCTGTGGCTGGAATTTTATCGATTTGCGTGACAGCCGATATTGCACCCAGACACAGGCGGTGGCGGCAATGTTAAGCAGCAGAACTCCCAGATAAAGTTGCGCGGAAAACCCGTAGGTCAGCAGGCTGCCAAGCGCTGCCGCGATGCACAGGATGAGTGTGAACCGACGCGCGTTTTCTCGGGAGGGAGGCCATGTAGTGATTGACTTGAGGCTGGCGTACATAACGGATGGAGCCAATAGATGTTCGCTGCGGGTAGACCGGCCAGTGGCTGGCGGATCTCTGTCTGTAAAGGGTGCCAATGATGTTAAGGATTTCAACGTGAGTCAGTGAATGTACAGGATCTCCAACTTCGGGTGGATGCCTTTCTCTGGAGTCACTGTGCCATTAACTAGGAAGCATTTAATGGGCGGCATAATACCACTTAAGATACCGTTGGTCGCGTTTGCTATATATGCCCAATGGGTCAGGAAATACGGAATGTTGGACGCGAGTTCCATAATGGAAATATCGATTTATTGAGTTCGATTGATATCCGTATTGCCAGAAGTTGGAACTCTTAAGACACAGGCAAACCCTTAGCCCGGCAGGAACTACTCGCTGTTGTCCGGTGTGATTATTTATTCGATTTGTCGCTGACAGGCACGCGCGATGAAATGACGACAATGAGGGGGCCGGCAACCTCGTCGATCACCGTCATGCTGAATCAGGCCTGTCGTTCCGAATAGTTCAGCAATGGCAAACGTTTGGTTTTCAGCGCGGGTTGAAACTGAGTTTGCCCGATGTGAGAGGCAAACGCTTCGAGCAGTGAGGTCTGTTCGGTTTTATCGAGGCTCAGTTGCCCGGTTTTATGATCGACCAGCTCAAGCTGCCAGGCCATCAGTGTGAAGCATTCCTTAAGCGCATCCAGGGCCTGTTCGTGCAGATCCACGTGGTCCTGTGCCAGATTGAGCAGCCCGTAGATATGCAGGGAAAACTCGGAAATCGCCTCAAGCGCCAGGGCTTCAGCCCTGCTTGCGAGTTTGAGGAGGGTGCTGAGCATGCAATCGATAGCGTCCTTGTCGTTGCTGATCATCTGCAGATGGCTGAGGCATTCTTCGGACTTGGCCAAGAGCGTTTCGGCCTCGACAAGAAATTCGGGAAAGCGTTGCGCCCACTCTTTACGGTCGATCGGCATGCTTATCTCCACAACATCATGGCTACTGAGGGGATGCCGTGTGTGACGACGATCGTGGATCGTCGGGAGATCGCGCCCAGACGTGCAGGAGCACCGACTGAGAGGTTCCAGAGGGTTTGTTTCCGCTGAACTGCGATCGCACACAATAGCCTGACTCCGTTCATGCAATGAGAATGGCGTCACATTAATGGCTATTGGATATTGCGAATATCAGGTTGGGCCTGATTGTTACTAGGGGAATCCCTTAGACGCGGGAACCTACAGTGCAAACCGTGGTCGCGCCGCAAAGACTTTAGCAGATGAAAAACTCAGCGCCAGTAAAGCATGATGTTAATGTGACATCAATGCCTCGATATGGCATTTTGAAAGCGATTTCCGTGGGGATCAAGATTCGGCATTCGTAGCCGATAACCCCTCTTAGTGAATTCATCAGAACAAGCCCAGGAGTCATTGATGGCCGGCATTCTCGACACGGTAGACCAACGCACGCAACTGGTGGGTGAGAATCGCCTGGAAATTCTCATGTTTCGACTGGCCGGGCGCCAGTTGTTTGCGATCAACGTGTTCAAGGTTCAGGAAGTGCTGCAACTGCCGAAGTTGACCCTGATGCCTCAGCGTCACCCGTATGTCTGCGGTGTGGTCAACCTGCGCGGGCAGACGTTGCCGGTGATCGATCTTTCGCAAGCGATCGGCATGCGTCCATTGGTGCCGAGCCCGACGAGCACCATCATCGTTACCGAATACAACCGCTCGGTGCAGGCCTTCCTCGTTGGTGGTGTAGATCGCATCGTCAACATGAACTGGGAAGCCATTCTGCCGCCACCGGCCAGCGCCGGTCGTCAGCACTACCTGACGGCGATCAGCAAGGTCGACGATCAACTGGTGGAAATCATCGACGTCGAGAAAGTGCTCGCCGAGATCGTTCCGTACAACGCCAAGGTCTCGCGCGAAAAACTCGATGATCCGGTCCTGGAGCGCGCCCGTGGCCGCGAAGTGCTGCTGGTGGACGACTCCAATGTGGCGCTCTCGCAGTTGCGTGACACCCTTGGACAGCTCGGCGTGAAAATGCACATTGCCAGCGACGGCTTGAAGGCGCTGAACATGCTCAAAGCCTGGGCCGACACCGGCGTGAACATGACCGACAAATTGCTGATGGTGTTCACCGACGCGGAAATGCCGGAAATGGACGGCTATCGCCTGACTACCGAAATACGCAATGACCCACGCCTGCGCGGCCTGTACGTGGTGCTGCACACATCCCTGTCCGGCAGTTTCAACGAATCCATGGTGAAGAAGGTCGGCTGCGACAACTTCCTCTCCAAGTTTCAGCCGGACAAGCTGGTCGATGTGGTGCGCCAGCGCCTGATGCTTGATGAAGTACCAGCCTGATCACACCACCGTTTGAACCTGTAGGAGTGAGCCTGCTCGCGATGCGATAGTCCCGGCCATTTGTTTTGTCGGATGTGAGTCCTTCTTCGCGAGCAGGCTCGTTCCCACAGTTTGCTCTTTGATTCCCTGAGCAGCTCGTATAGGGTGGCTTTTTTTGCCCACCAGGGAGCTGGCCATGCTGCGTCTGAGCGCGCTTTATCGTTATCCATTGAAATCCGGCAAGGGTGAGGTTCTGCAAGGGATCGGCCTGGACAAGCTGGGGCTCGATGGCGATCGACGCTGGATGCTGGTGGACGAAGCCAGCGGCCGATTCCTGACTCAGCGCGCCGAAGCGAAAATGAGCCAGCTGTCGGCGCTGTGGAATGCCCGAGGCGGCTTGACCCTGAGTGCGCCCGAACGTGCTTCGATCGAGATCGACTTGCCAAGTAACAACGCCGAACTTCGCGGCGTGACCATTTGGCGAGACACCTTGCGGGTGCCAGATGCAGGTGATGAGGCGGCGCAATGGGTCAGTGAGTTTATTGGCAAGCCGACTCGTCTGGTGCAAATGCCCCCGGATCGCGCGCGTATGACTCAAGCCGGTTTTGGCAGGGATGACGATCAGGTCGCGTTAGCGGACGGTTTTCCGCTTTTGCTGATCGGTGAGGCATCGCTGCAGCAATTGTCGCAGGAGGTCGGACGATCGCTGGAAATGCTGCGTTTTCGGCCGAATCTGGTGATAGAAGGCAGTGAGGCGTATGCCGAGGATGGCTGGAAGCGGATTCGCATTGGCGACGTCGAGTTCCGCGTGGTCAAGCCATGCTCACGCTGCATCCTCACCACCATCGACCCGCACACCGGTGAGCGCAGTGCTGACCGCGAACCGCTGGCGACGCTGCAAAAGACCCGCGCTCAGGCTGACGGTGCGATGTTCGGGCAGAACCTGGTGAATGACAGCAACGGCCGTCTTGAGGTCGGAATGCCGGTGGAGATTCTCGAGTAACCCGTCACTGAAACAAAAAATGCCCGTGTCCTTGGACACGGGCATTTTTATTGGCGCTTCAAAACCAGCTGATTAGCCGCGGTATTCGCACAGGTAAGCCGTGTCGACGGCGACTTTCAGCTGGAACTTGCTGTTGGCCGGTACGTTGAACTGGCTGCCGGCGGCGAAGGTTTCCCAGTCGGTGCTGTCTGGCAGTTTGACCGTCAGTGCGCCGGACACCACGTGCATGATTTCACGCTGGGCAGTGCCGAATTCGTATTCGCCCGGGGCCATGACGCCGATGGTCGCCGGACCTTCAGCGGTGCCAAAGGCGATCGACTTGACGGTGCCGTCGAAGTACTCGTTGACTTTAAACATGGGCGATTCCTCGAAAAGGGCTAAAAAGTGGGGCGGCCAGTATGCACAAGGCTTTCAACGCCGTCACCTGCCCGGCGCCTGTCCGGCAAGTCGAGAATTGACCCTAGAGTGGCAATACCAAAGGCAATAGCCGCGCCGTATTGCGCGCGTCTTCCAATGCCCGATGTTGTTGGCCGCTGAACTGCATGCCAGCGAGTGCAAGCGCACCGTTGAGCCCCAGCGGGCGCTCCAGACGCCGGGCTTTGGCAAAGCGTTGCTTGAGGTTCATGTGCGGCACTTTGCCCAATCCACTGTCGATTTGCAGGCGTTGCCATTCCTGCAACAACTGCTTGCGGTCGTAATCGCCCCAACTGGCCCAGCCTTCCAGGCGCGACTGATGCTGAGCAAGCCAGCGTTCGAACGCCGGCCACACTTCATCCAAGGGCTGTGCCGCGTCGATATTGGCCTGGGTAATGTGCGTGAGCTGGCGACAGAAGGGCGTCAACAAGGGGCGTCGTGTCGGTTTGACGAAGCGTTGAAAGTGATCTTGCTCGCGCCCGGCCCGATCGACCAGCGTGGCGCCGATCTCGATGATTTCCATTTCCGTGACCGGCCAGCCGCCCTCGTCGGTGGTAGCTTCCAAATCAATGACCAGCCAGTGTGGCATCGCAGGGTTCCTGATTTCCGCGTTCTGATAATTCAGAGCGTAGTCAAACCCCGCGGATGCGCTCGGGCGACTACTCGACCTGCAACAGAACCTGACGATTTTTTACCTGATCGCCGACCTTGACCTGCACCCGCTTGAGCACGCCGTCGATGCCGGCCGTGAGCGGATGCTCCATTTTCATTGCCTCCAGCACCACCAGCAATTGACCCTTGCTGACCGCACTGCCTTCGCTGACGAGTACGTCGACAATGGCACCGTCCATCGGCGCCTTCAAGGTGCCGGAACTGACGCTGGTCTGACTGCCGATCACCGCGTGAGTTCGATCCTCCAGGTGCAGACTGCCGGGATGGGTGAACAGCCAGAGTTGCCCGGCATCGAGGCGATAGGCGTGGCGTTGGCGCAAGCCATCGATTTCGAGTGTTACCGAGCCTGTGCTGTGATCGATGAGTTTCAGTTCGAGGGCGCGTTCAGCGACTTGCACCTCAATCACATCCCCCGCGCATCTGAGCAGTTGCGCGGTCCAGTTCTGCTCGTCAAGACCCAGCCGATAATGCAGCGGTGCGCTGGCGTTGTTGCGCCAGCCGCTCAATGGCGCGCGGTGTCGTTGCGCCGATGCCAGATAAAACAGCACGGCAGCGATGGCCAGTTCTTCGGCGCTCGGCGTGTGTATGTGCAGACTTTGGTGATCGCTGAAATGCTGGGGAATGAATCCGGTGCTGAATTCACCGCTGATGAATTGTGGATGTTGCAACAGACTTTCGAGCAAGCGCTGATTGCTTTGCACGCCCAGCAACACCGTGTCCTGCACCGCGCGCAGCAGTTTGCGCCGGGCCTCTTCACGGGTGGCGCCGTGAGCGATCAGTTTGCCGAGCATCGGGTCATAGAACGGGCTGACCGTTTGACCTTCATGCAAACCATGGTCAATTCGCGCGCCGTGCTGCAACGCGGGTTCCCATCCCTGGATGCGCCCGGTTTGCGGCAGAAAATCTTGCGCGGGATCTTCAGCATAAAGCCGCACTTCCATGGCATGGCCATTGAGCTGGACTTGCGCTTGCGTCAACGGCAGAGGCCGCCCCTCGGCCACCGACAATTGCCAGGCGACCAGATCGAGTCCGGTGATCAACTCGGTCACCGGGTGCTCGACCTGCAGGCGGGTGTTCATCTCGAGGAAGTAGAACTGCCCGCGGGCGTCGAGCAAAAACTCCACGGTGCCGGCGCCGACATAATTCACTGCGCGGCCGGCCTTCAGTGCGGCTTCGCCCATGGCTTGGCGCAACTCGGCGGTCATCACCGGGCAGGGCGCTTCTTCGATGACTTTTTGGTGGCGACGCTGGATCGAACAGTCGCGTTCGCCGAGATAGATCAGGTTGCCGTGGTGATCGCCAAACAGTTGCACTTCGACGTGCCGCGGGTCGATCAGCGCTTGTTCGAGAATCAATTCGGCGCTGCCAAATGCATTCAGGGCTTCAGAACGTGCCGTGCGCAGTTGCGCCGGCAAATGCGCAGCGTTGTGCACCAGCCGCATACCGCGACCGCCACCACCGGCACTGGCCTTGATCATCAGCGGGTAGCCGATGCGTTCGGCTTCGCTCAGCAAGGTGGCGTCGTCCTGCGCTGCACCTTGATAGCCGGCAATGCACGGCACGCCGGCGTCGAGCATGGCGAGTTTCGACAGGCGTTTGCTGCCCATCAATTCGATCGCCTCGGCGCTCGGGCCGATGAAGATCAGGCCGGCCTGTTCGCAGGCGCGGGCGAACTCGGCGTTTTCCGAGAGAAAACCATAGCCAGGGTGGATTGCATCGGCGCCGCTGCGGCGAGCGGCGTCGAGGATGGCCGGAATGTTCAGGTAGGACTGCAGCACGGGTGCCGGCCCGACGCGAACGGCTTGATCGGCGATTTTTACGTGCAGCGCATCGGCGTCGGCGTCGCTGAAGACGGCGACGGTGCGGTAGCCCAGGGCCTGTGCGGTGCGCTGGATACGGCAGGCGATTTCACCGCGGTTGGCGATCAGGATTTTGTGGATGGCGGGCATGGGCTTTTTCCCCTTGGTTTTATGCTGGATGATCTGGCCTCTTCGCGGGCAAGCCCGCTCCCACAGGGTCAGGTGGCCCAGCCCGGTTTGCGTTTTTGCATGAACGCCATGGTGCCCTCGATGCCTTCGGCGCCGCTCACCGCTTCGCTGAACCACTGCGCCGCTTCATCGAGCAACTCACTCGATGGTTGCCCGGCACTGGCCAACAACAGCTTTTTAGTCGCCGCATTCGCCTCCGGCGCGCAACACAAGACATGCTGCAACACCTCATCCAGCCGCTCGGCCAGTGCTTGCGCATCCTGCTCGACAAAATGCACGACCCCCAAACGCCGCGCCTGATGACCATCGAAGCGCGCGGCGGTCAACGCCAGTCTGCGTGTCTCAGTCAATCCAATGCGTTGCACCACAAACGGCGCGATCTGCGCCGGCAGCAGGCCGAGGCTGGTTTCCGGCAGACCGAATTGGGCCTTGTGATCAGCCATCGCCACGTCGCTGACACAGGCCAGTCCAAATCCGCCGCCCATCACCGCGCCTTGCAGCACGCAGATCAACACTTGCGGCGCGTGCTGGGCTTCCTCCAGCAGCGCGCCGAACGCCCGGTTCAAATCTCGGTAAGCCTCGGCACCCTCGGCGCGGGCATTGGCCATGTCCTTGATGTCGCCGCCGGCACAGAAATGTCCGCCGCTACCGCTGAGCACCAACGCGCGAACAGCACGGTCATCGCGAACGGCCGTCAACACCGCGCGCAATTCGCTGACCATTTGCAGGCTCATCGCATTGCGGCTGTCCGGGCGATTGAGGGTGATGTGCAGCACACCGCCATGCAGTTCCAAAAGCAGCGTCTGGCATTCGGGCAGGCCACTCATTTCTTTTTCCCCGGCAGGATGCCCATCAGTTTGCAGATGATCCCCAGCATGATTTCGTCGGCGCCGCCGCCAATCGATACCAGCCGCACATCGCGATAGGCGCGGGCCACCGGGTTGTCCCACATGAAGCCCATGCCGCCCCAGTATTGCAGGCAACTGTCGCTGACTTCACGGCCGAGCCGGCCGGCCTTGAGCTTGGCCATCGATGCCAGTCGGGTAACGTCCTGGCCGCGAACGTATTGCTCGGTAGCCTGATAGACCAGCGCGCGCAGGCATTCGATTTCGGTCTGCAATTCGGCGAGGCGGAAATGGATGACCTGATTGTCGATCAGCGCATTGCCGAAGGTTTTGCGTTCCTTGCAATACTCGATGGTGCTGTCGACGCAGTATTCCAGGCCCTTGATCATGTTCGCCGCGCCGAACAGGCGTTCTTCCTGGAACTGCAACATCTGCATCATGAAGCCGGCGCCTTCATGGCCGATGCGGTGGCGTTGCGGCACGCGGACATCGTCGAAAAACACCTGGGCGGTTTCCGAGCTGCGCATGCCGAGCTTGTCCAGATGCGAGCTGAGGCTGATCCCCGGCGTGGTCATCGGCACCATGATCAGCGACTTGTTGATGTGCGGCTTGTCGTCCGAAGTGTTGGCCAGCAGGCAGATGAAGTCAGCGCTCGGCGAGTTGGTGATCCACATTTTGCTGCCGTTGATCACGTAATCGTCACCGTCCTTGCGCGCCGTGGTTTTCAACCCGGCAACGTCCGAACCGGCACCGACTTCGGAAACACCGATGCAGCCAACCTGCTCGCCGGTGATCGCCGGGCGAAGGAACTCTTCGCGCAGTTCATCCGAGCCGAACCGCGCCAGCGCCGGCGTGCACATGTCGGTCTGTACACCAATCGACATCGGGATGCCGCCGCAGTGAATGGTGCCGAACTCTTCAGCTGCGACAATCGAGTAGCTGTAATCAAGGCCCATGCCGCCGAATTTTTCCGGCTTGGAAATCCCCAGCAGGCCGAGGTCGCCGGCCTTGCGGAAGATCTCGTGGATCGGAAAGCGTCCGGCCTTTTCCCATTCGTCGACGTGCGGGTTGATCTCGTGTTCGACAAACTGGCGGACGGTGCGGCGCAGTGCTTCGTGTTCCGGGGTGAAGATCATTTTTATTGTTCTCCGTAAGATCCGTGGCCGTCAGAACCGGCTGACGCCGAAGCTGTTGGGTTGCAGTGCGCGAATGTCGGCTTCGTGGCAAATATCCAGCAAGTACCCGAGCACGGTGCGAGTGTCGCGCGGGTCGATCAAGCCGTCGTCCCACAGGTTGGCGCTGCCATACAGCGCGGTGGACTGGCTGTCGAGTTTCTGTGCGGTGACCTGTTCGAGCATGTCGAGCATTTTCGGGTCTGGTACCAGACCATCCTTGTGCTGTTTGGCTTCGGTGACGATGCGCAACACTTTGCCAGCCTGCGCGCCGCCCATCACCGCCGTGCGGCTGTTGGGCCAGGCGAAAATGAACCGTGGATCGAGGCCGCGCCCACACATCGCATAGTTGCCGGCACCGTAGGAGCCGCCGACGACCATCGTCAGTTTAGGCACCCGCGCGTTGGCCACCGCCTGAATCAGTTTCGAACCGTGTTTGATCACCCCTTGCTGCTCGGACTCGGTGCCGACCATGAACCCCGTGGTGTTATGGAAGAACAACAGCGGCGTCTGGCTCTGATCGCACAGTTGAATGAACTGCGCAGCTTTGCTCGCACCCTTTGGCGTGATCGGGCCGTTGTTGCCGATGAAGCCGCAGGCCCGACCCTGGATTTTCAGTTGGCCGCAAATGGTTTGCTGGTCGAACTCGCCCTTGAACTCGAGGAAGTTCGATTCGTCAGCGATCCGCGCAATGATTTCGCGCACGTCGTAAGGTTTTTTCGGATCGTCCGGAATCAAGCCGAGCAGTTCTTCGATAGGGTAAAGCGGCTCTTTGTATTGCGGCTCCGGTAGCCACGGCAGTTGCTCGTTCCATGGCAGCATCCGCAGAATCTCGCGCACTTGTCGCACGCCATCGGCATCGCTCTCGGCCAGATATTCGGCTGTGCCGGCGACCTGCGCGTGCATCTCGGCGCCGCCCAGTTCTTCATCGGTCGCCACTTCGCCGGTCGCAGCTTTGAGCAGCGGGGGGCCGGCCAGAAACAGCTTGGCCTTGCCGCGCACCACCACCACGTAATCCGACAAACCCGGTTGATAGGCGCCGCCCGCCGTAGCCGAGCCATGCACCACGGTGATCTGCGGCAAACCCATCGCTGACATCCGTGCCTGATTGGCAAAGCTGCGCGCACCTTCGACGAAAATCTCCGCGGCATAGTTGAGGTTGGCACCGCCGCTTTCGGCGAGGGTGATGACCGGCAGTTTGTTCTCCTGGGCGATCTGTTGCAGGCGCAGGGATTTTTTCAGGCCGCTGGGCGAAATCGTGCCGCCCTTGATTGCGCTGTTGTTGGCGACGACCATCGCGCGGATGCCTGACACGTAGCCAATGCCGGCGATCAAGCCGCCACCGGCCGCGCTGCCGTCCTTGTCGTCATGCAGTTTGTAACCGGCGAGGCTGGCCAGTTCGAGAAAAGGTGCGCCGGGGTCGAGCAGCAGATTGAGGCGTTCGCGGGGCAGCAATTGCCCGCGTTTGTCGAATTTCGCCTTGGCTTCGCCGGCCTTGTTCAGCAGGTTCTGTTCGAGTTGTTGCACTTGCTCGATGGCGGTAAGCATCGCCGCACGGTTGCGGGCGAACGCTTCGCTGTGCGGGTCGAGTCGGGACTGGATCTGCGCCATGGCTTACTCCTTGTCCTTGAGCACATCGGGAAGGTAGGCCCGGTGAAAACCATTGAACGACTCACTATGAGACGCCTTGTGTAGCGGCCAGGCCCGACTGCCAAGGCTGGCCGCACCATCGATTCTCAAGGTACTGCCACTGATGAATGCCGCCGCCGGGCTGAGCAAAAACACGATCGCCGCGCTGACTTCCGATTCGGTGCCAATGCGCTTGAGCGGCACATGTTCGCGCAGGGTCGGGATCACCGCTTTGAACGCGCCTTCATAAGTGTCCATGCCGCTGGACGCGATCCACCCCGGCGCCACCGCGTTGACCCGCACCCCGGCGTAGCCCCACTCGAACGCGGCGGTCTTGGTGAAATTGTCCATGCCCGCACGCGCCGCGCCCGAATGGCCCATGCCGGGCATGCCCCCCCACATGTCGGCGAGCATGTTGACGATGTTGCCGCCGTGTTTGCTCATCGACTGGTTGAACACTTCCCGCGCCATCAGAAAACCGCCGACCAGATTAGTGCGCAGTACGGTTTCGAAACCTTTCTGATTGATCGAAGCCAACGGCGCTGGGTATTGGCCGCCGGCATTGTTGACCAATCCATGGATCGGCCCGTGTTCAGCGATCAATTCGCTGACCAGTTGTCTGACCGCTTCCTCATCGCGAATATCGCAAGCCTGCCAATCCGCGCAGCCACCGTCCTCGGCAATTTCGGCGGCGACTTTTTGCAGCTTTTCAGGTTTGCGCCCGACCAGCAGCACATGGGCGCCGAGCGCTGCCAGTTCATGGGCGGTGCAGCGCCCGATGCCGCTGCCGCCGCCGGTGACGATGATGGTCTGGCCGCGGAACAAATCAGCATTGAAAATCGACGCGTAAGCCATGCAAACCCTCCTCTAGTCGAACTGTTCGGCGATGCTTTGTGGCACCGGGATCTGGATTTCCAATAGTTGCTGGGCGAAGGCTTTACCTTGCGGGTCGATGCGTAGACTGGCCACACCACCACCGCCGAGGGCGTTTTCCAATAGGAAGTTCAGGCTGTGGGTGCCGGGCAGATACCAGCGTTCGACCCGGCCGTAAATCGGGTCCAGGACGTGGCTCATCCAGTCGACAATGACCGCTGGCGTTAACGCTTCGGCGATCCACGGCAGGTATTCGGGCTTGCGCGGCATGACGCCGATATTGCTGTGATTGCCCTTGTCACCGGAGCGCGCCACGGCCAGTTTCACCAACGGTACGCTGGCGTCAGCGCGACCTTGGGGTTTGGGTGGTTGCTCGGCGATTGGCAAGTCCTGGCTGTCGAGTGCGGTCTGCGCGGGTAGGGCACACGGGTGCTTCTCACCGGTCATGTTGATGTGCAGGTTGCAGGCGCTTTTGTCGATCAGGAACGAGAACAGGCGGATAACCGGATAGACCGTCGGCCGCCCGCCAACGATGCCGGTCAGGCCCGGGGCCATGCCGGTTGCAGCCTGGGCGATCTCCCGGGAGAACAGGATCAGCGCCTGCTTGTCCGGATGGCGCACGGCAAGTTTGATTACCACTTCGCGGGTGTCGTGGCGCTGCCCGTGAGGGCCATAGGTGGCTTCGCTGCCGAGCAATTCAATGTGGGTTTCGCTGTAAGGTGCCCAGCCGCGCTGGCTGAACATTTCCGAGGTCTTGTCGATGATCGCCTGGCTGACGCGACGGGCCTTGTCCACCGCATCGATGCCGGCGATCAGGCAACTGGCGGTACAGCGAAAGCCGTCCGGATACGTGGCACTGACCTTGTATTTGTCGCTGGGCGGCAGGCCTTTGGCACCCTGTACCTGCACCGCGTTCTTGCCTCGCGGCTGAAGTTTGACCTGAGTGAAATCGCAGATGACATCGGGCAGCAAATAGGCCTGCGGATCGCCGATTTCGTAAAGCATCTGTTCGCCGACGGTCAGTGGCGTGATCAGCCCGCCGGAGCCCTCGGGCTTGCAGACGATGAACTGGCTGTCGGCGCTGACTTCAACGATTGGAAAGCCGATGTGCTCGTAGTCCGGTACTTCGCGCCAGTCGGTGAAGTTACCGCCGGTACACTGCGCGCCGCATTCGATGATGTGCCCGGCCAGTGCGGCCTGGGCGAGTTTGTCGTAGTCGTGCCACGACCAGTCGAATTCATGCACCAACGCGGCACTGACGACGGCGCTGTCGACCACGCGCCCGGTAATGACGATATCGGCGCCCAGGCGCAACGCTTCGACAATGCCCGGCGCGCCGAGGTAGGCGTTGGTCGAGACGCACATCGCAGGCAATGGCGTACCGGTGAACATCTCGCTAATGCCCTGAGAGGCGAGTTGCTTGAATTGCGGTTGCAGGTCATCGCCCAACAGCACGGCGATTTTCAGCTTGATGCCGGCTGTATCGCAGGCGGCTTGCAACGCGGCGGCGCAGGCCTGGGGGTTGACGCCGCCGGCGTTACTGATGACGCGAATATTCTGCTCGGCCAGTTGCGGCAGCAGCGGGGTGAGGACTTCGATGAAGTCGCTGGCGAACCCGCCTTGCGGATCCTTCATGCGCGCGCCGGCCATGATCGACATCGTGATCTCGGCCAGGTAATCGAACACCAGATAATCCAGGCGTCCACCGTCCACCAGTTGAGCGGCGGCGGTAGAGGTGTCACCCCAGAAAGCACTGGCGCATCCGATGCGAACGGTGGTTGGCATTTTTATCTCCGACTCAGGGACCTGCGACAGAAGTGTCTGGAGGCTACCAAGCAAGCGCTTGGTTTGTAAACAGTTGAAATATCTTCTGCCCGAGCGCTTGCTTGGTTGCCGTCCGCGGCTTAAATTGCGCGCAACCCTGCGGTTTCAGGGGGCAACAGACTGATCGACTGTAGGAGAGAACGGGTGGACGAGCAAAAAGCCCTGAGGGTCATGCGCGAATTGGTCGACCAAGGCCAGTTGACCGACCCGGACAGCGCCCGCGGCAAACTGCTGCAAGTGGCGGCTCACCTGTTCCGCAACAAAGGCTACGAGCGCACCACAGTGCGGGATCTGGCCGGTGCGGTCGGCATTCAGTCGGGGAGCATTTTTCATCACTTCAAAAGTAAGGACGAAATCCTGCGCGCGGTGATGGAGGAAACCATTCGTTACAACACCGCTTTGATGCGCGCGGCGCTTGCCGATGCGACCAATGTGCGCGAGCGCGTGTTGGCGCTGATTCGCTGTGAATTGCAGTCGATCATGGGCGGCAGCGGTGAAGCCATGGCGGTGCTGGTCTACGAATGGCGCTCGTTGTCTGAGGATGGCCAGGCGAAAGTCCTCGCCTTGCGCGATGTTTATGAAGACCTTTGGCTGCAGGTGCTCGGGGAGGCCAAGGAAGCCGGTTTTATTCGCGGCGACGTATTTGTCACACGGCGTTTCCTCACCGGTGCCCTGTCCTGGACCACCACCTGGTTCCGTGCCGGCGGCAGTCTGAGCCTTGATCAGTTGGCTGATGAGGCCCTGATTCTGGTGCTTGAAGAGCGTTGAAGCGCTTTCTATCGGGCCGGGAAACTGGCTAACTGGGCGAAACCGCCTAGCTTGAATGCATTGATCGGTATTTTTTCGGGGAGTGGGGTGTTTTGAAGTCTTTGCCAAGTCGGACCGCCGCGAGGTTATTGCTCGCAGCGCTGGCTGCATCATGGGTATTGCCCGCTCAGGCAGCGCAATTGGTTCGGGTCGGTGCAGCGCACTTTCCGCCTTATACCGTTCGCCCCGAAAACGGTGCCGACACCGGTCTGTTGCCGCAGATGGTCGAGGCATTGAACCGGCTGCAAAGCGACTATCGGTTCGTCCTCGTGCCGACGTCGATTCCGCGCCGTTTCGGTGATTTCAAGCAGGGCCGGATCGACATGGCGATCTTCGAGAACCCTGAGTGGGGCTGGAAGGAAATCCCTCACAACGACGTCGATATGGGGCTTGAGGACGCCGAGATTTTTGTCGCCCAGCGCGAAGACGGCCGACAGCAGCACTATTTTTCCGACCTCAGCGGCAAGCGTCTGGCGCTGTTCAGTGGCTATCACTACGAGTTCGCGAACTTCAATGCCGACCCGAAATTTCTCGCGCAGAACTTCAAGGCTTCGCTGACCTATTCCCACGACAGCAATCTGTTGATGGTGCTGCGCGGGCGCGCGGATATTGCGCTGGTGACCCGCTCGTACCTGAGTGATTACCTGCTGCGCAACGAGAAGGTTCGCGATGAATTGCTGGTGTCCCAGCGCATCGATCAGGTCTACCACCACTACGCCATCCTGCGTCCGACCGCGCCGATTACCAGCGAAGCGTTCAGCAAGTTGCTACAAGGCCTGCGCGACAACGGCGAGATGCTGAAGATCTTCGATCCATACCGGATTGCCGTGGTGCCAGTGCACGATCACTGACCGAGATGCTGTTGGAGTTTGAACACGCCAGACTACCACCCGGCAATAGTTATTTAACCTGTCAGATCTGACAGTGGTGGAGCCTGAGTATTCCTGTTTGAATCGTGATCGTACTAATACTCGATGTACGAACCGGTCTTGCAGGAGTCTGAGTAATGACACATGCCATGGAATTGGATTTACCAGTCCCCGTAATAAAAGAAGCGCTCACTAACAATACGCTGTATCCAATGCACGTTCTTGGCGGAGCAACAGCAGTCGTTAAATATGAAATGGACGCTGCTGATGCCATTATTCTTTACTGCGAGGGGCCGGGAGGTTTGGCAAATCCAACTTTTGAGAAAAAGCAAGGTGATGAAAGTGGGTGCGTAGAATTTGTTATTGCTGCCAGCACGATCGGTAACTGCATCGGTACAACCCTATTTGTCTGGTATGAAGTTTTTCGAGGCAATGCCTCATGGGAATCACAGAGGCTTGAACTCCAGGTGCAATATCTGGATCTGTCCGATCTCCCTGAACCGGCTCTTCCAGATGTAACTTTTATCGATGGAGATGAATGGCTGGATCTGCGAAGTTTTTCTCATGATGCCGAAGTCACATTAGCCCCCCCACCTTTTTTTGCCGTGGGTCAGAAGGTGTGGGTTTGTGCTGTGGGTCAGCGTGATTACCCATCCGAGACACTGCTTTGGCTTTTAGAGGCTGCAGTGATTGAGGAGTGCCACCTTATCGAGGGGATTCAGCTGACTATTCCACGCGGATGGCTGTTCTTCCTGGATGATTATTCCGCCCTGACGATCAAATGCTATCTCGCGTACGACGGTCAATCCGATATTGAAACTGCCCAGGAACTTCCGCGTACGACTCATAATATTCGGCAGGGGCCGTATCAGTTACTTAATGACTATACGGATTTCGGCCAGACGGGGTGGAACAGGTGGAAGAAAGGACCTGCCGCAGCGAATCCGTTGGATCTCATTGTGAAGAGTGATGCAACTGGGGACTATCTATGGAATTGGGGGTATACGAGCCCAAACAACGGCATTCATCTGATCAAGGAATATGAGTATCTGGTGCCGGGCCGTCGTTATGAGTTTACTCTGGAACTTCGGAGAAACAGTCCGGCCAATCCGGCACCCACACTCTCGCTGGAAAGTAATGATTCGATCATTGTGGAGCCGATGCGCCTTCTGTCGCGAACATGGATAACCGTGGGTAACACCTTCATTGCCAACTCCAGCAATGTGCAACTGCGACTGGTAAGTCATGTTAATTCTGTCGGCGGAAATGATTACGACGTGACCCGTATCCGCTTGAAGGAAATATCCTCAAAGAACGAAGATTAAGTATTTTTTGCAAATGAGCTTAATTTTTTACCCTCGAGCCACGTCACTTCGTTGAACTGTCGACGATTATCGTGAGCCCGACCCATGTCCAATCTGAATGACCTGACTGCCTTGGCCCTGCCTTCGGGCAGCCAGTTGGTAGCCGATGCAACCGAAAGCCGTTTGAGCCTGAGCCTGGACGGGCAACCGCTGATTCGCCTGCGCTTTGATCGCGAGGCCAAAGGGCCGATCCAGATCGACGAGCGCTTCGCCTTGCCGCCCGGGCAAGCCCTGTGGGCAGCCTGTTATTGGTTGTTTGCTCGGGATCCGGCGTGCCAGCAACTGACCTGGCAACTCGACCAGCCGCCAACCGAAGCCTTGCTCAGTGGACTGTTGGCGAGCACTGAAGTGGCCGGCGAATACCGCTGCGAGCGCACGCTGTTCTGGCAACTGCCACAACCGTGGCTCGGCACATCGCTGACTGGCTGTTATCCGCAGCAGATGATGATCAGCCAGGGCAAGCGCCACCCGCTGCGGCCGGTGAAACCGCGCGGTGAAGTCTATCGGCGTTTTGATGCGCGCCTCGGTGCCTGGATTTCTCTGCGCACGGTCGAGATCGAAGCAGACCTGCCGCGCTTCAATCGCTGGCAAAACAACCCGCGAGTCGCCAGTTTCTGGGAAGAGCAAGGCAGTCTCGAAAAGCACCGCGAATACCTGAGCAGACTCGACGCCGACCCGCACACGCTGACCCTGATCGGCTGTTTCGATGATCAGCCATTTGCCTATTTCGAAGCCTATTGGGCCAAGGAAGATCGCATCGCGCCGTTCTACGATGCCGACAATTACGACCGTGGCATTCACATGCTGGTGGGGGAGGAGGCGCATCGTGGCCCGCACAAAGTGGCGAGTTGGTTGTCGGCGCTGGTGCATTACCTGTTTCTCGACGAACCACGGACTCAACGGGTCGTCGCCGAGCCGCGTGCCGACAACGCGAAGATGATCGGCTACATGCAAAACCAATGCTTTCACTGTGAAAAAGAATTCGACTTCCCGCACAAACGTGCAGCGCTGATGATGTTGGGGCGTGAACGGTTTTTTGATCGGTGCACGTTGGCGTGAGGTGATCAGTCTCAAGATCAGGGGTGATCTTGAGACTGCTTTCGCAAGCAAGCTCGCTCCCACACGGGATCTGTGGCGTTCACAAATCCTGTGTGGGAGCGAGCTTGCTCGCGAAAGGCTTGACGCCGAATCGGGTGCTTAACGACGGCCCACAGCCAACGAATCACGGCGATTGCCCGACACCTTGCGGCAGTGCACCAGCGCATCACGGATCATGAAATTGACCAGGGTCGGCGACACGCCAAGCTCCTTGGCGATGTCCTTCTGCGGCACACCGTGCAGGCGATACATCTCGAATGCATAGCGCGTGCGACTCGGCAGTTCGGTCAGCGCATCGGCGATGTTTTCCAAGGTCGAGAAGTTGATGTGCGAGATTTCCGGCGAAGCACCCTGAATGACCACGTTCAACCCTTCCTCTTCAGGGCCGGAGTATTTCTGCTCCAGCGCCTGTTTGCGGTAGTGATCGATCGCAAGGTTGCGCACGATCTGGAACAGATAACTCAATTGCGCCTTGATCGACGAGGTGATCGGCGGTGCCGACTGCAGTCGGAAAAACGCATCTTGCACCACGTCCTCGGCGCGTGACCGGCAGCCGGTAATGCGTGCTGCAATCTTGACCAGAATCAGTCGATTGTCGACGAATGCCTGAAGTAGCGGTGAATCGCACCTGCTTGTGGATACTTGTTCCGTCATGGAAATCACCTTACTGCCAATAGGTTAGTGGGGCGCCTGGGGGCGGGCTGCCCTACACATCGAGCGACAAATTATGTTGAATGATAATGATTGTCAAATGAGAAAGAGAAACAATCCATTGAATCAGTGCGATCTGAGAACTGCGACACGCCGCCGCACCCCAGCCCCATTAGCGATCCAGCCTGCCGACTAATTATTTCAAGACGCCATCCGTTCTCATTGGTGAATGGTTCCGGATAAAGACTCCCGGCCAGACAGCATTCCCATGCCTTGCGCGGTCGGCGTAGACCGCGCCCTGCATGCCCTGGAAGGGCGTGTCGCAGCAACCCGATTCCACTAGCAAGCCGAATTCAGGCAGGAAACCTCATGACCGACGCGTTCGAACTCCCCAGCACCCTGGTCCAAGCCCTCCAGCGCCGCGCGGCCCTGACGCCGGATCGGCTGGCCTTGCGTTTTCTTGCCGAAAACGAAGAGCAGGCTGTGGTACTCAGCTATCGCGAACTGGACCAACGCGCGCGCACCATTGCCGCTGCGTTGCAGGCCGAGGCCGAATTTGCTGATCGTGCGGTGCTGCTGTTTCCTAGCGGCCCGGATTACGTTGCGGCGTTCTTTGGTTGCCTGTATGCCGGGGTGATCGCGGTGCCGGCCTATCCACCGGAATCGGCCCGCCGTCATCATCAAGAGCGCCTGCTGTCGATCATTGCCGACGCCGAACCGCGCCTGCTGCTGACCAGCGCCGATTTGCGCGATGCCTTGCAACAGATCGAAGGCGCGCCGCCGCTGTTGTGCGTCGATACCCTCGACAACGCCTTGGCCGAGCGCTGGGTGGAGCCGACACTGCCGGCCGATCACATCGCGTTCCTGCAATACACCTCAGGCTCCACCGCGCTGCCCAAAGGCGTGCAAGTCAGCCACGGCAATCTGGTCGCCAACGAGTTGCTAATTCGCCACGGATTCGGCATCGACGTGAACCCCGATGACGTCATCGTCAGCTGGCTGCCGCTGTACCACGACATGGGTTTGATCGGCGGTCTGTTGCAGCCGATTTTCAGTGGCGTGCCGTGCATCCTCATGTCGCCGGCGTACTTCCTTGGCCGGCCACTGCGCTGGCTCGAAGCGATCAGCCAATACGGTGGCACCATCAGCGGCGGACCGGATTTCGCCTATCGCTTGTGCAGCGAGCGGGTCAGTGAATCGGCGCTGGAGCGTTTGGACCTCAGTCGCTGGCGCGTGGCCTATTCCGGCTCCGAGCCGATCCGTCTCGACACCAACGAACGCTTCGCCGAAAAATTCGCGGCATGTGGTTTCAGTGCCGACAGTTTCATGGCCTCGTACGGTCTGGCCGAGGCCACGCTGTTCGTCGCCGGCACGCCGCGGGGCAAGGGTATTCCTGCGCTGCGCGTGGACGATCAGGCCTTGGCGCAAAACCGTGCAGAGCCGGGCGACGGCAGCGCGATCATGAGTTGCGGCATCAGCCAGCCAGAGCACGCGGTGCTGATCGTCGAGCCAACCCGTCTTGAAGAACTCGCCGACAATGCCGTCGGCGAAGTCTGGGCGGCCGGCCCGAGCATCGCGCACGGTTACTGGCGCAACCCCGAGGCCAGCGCCAGGACTTTCGTCCAGCACGCCGGTCGCACCTGGCTGCGCACCGGTGACCTGGGTTTCATGCGTGACGGCGAACTGTTCATCACCGGTCGCCTGAAAGACCTATTGATCGTGCGCGGCCATAACCTCTATCCGCAGGACATCGAGAAGACCGTTGAGTGCGAAGTGGAAGTGGTGCGCAAGGGTCGGGTCGCGGCGTTCGCGGTGACTCAGGACGGCGAAGAAGGCATCGGGATCGCGGCGGAGATCAGCCGCAGTGTGCAGAAGATCCTGCCGCCAGAAACGCTGATCAAAGCTATCCGCCAAGCGGTGGCCGAGGCCTATCAGCAAGCACCGAGCGTGGTGGTGTTGCTCAATCCGGGCGCATTGCCGAAAACCTCCAGCGGCAAATTGCAGCGTTCGGCCTGCCGCAGTCGTCTGGCCGATGGCAGTCTCGACAGCTATGCGGTGTTCCCGTCAGATGAAGCGCAAGGTGCCGAATCGACGCTGCAAGCTTCCGAGCTCGAAGCCCTGATCGGCAAGATCTGGGCTGCGCAATTGAACGTCAAACAGGTCAATGCCGACGATCACTTTTTCCTGCTCGGCGGCAACTCGATTGCTGCCACGCAAGTGATCGCCCGAGTGCGCGAAGAGCTCGGTCTGGCGCTGAGCCTGCGTGTGCTTTTCGAAGCACCGACGTTGTCCGCGTTTGCCGCTGCCGTGGCCCGGCAACAACAGGATGGCGGCAGCGCTCAAGGCGAAATCACTTCCCTGTCGCGCACGGAGCCAATGCCACAATCGCTGGCGCAAAATCGCTTGTGGATCACCTGGCAACTGGATCCGCAAAGCAGCGCCTACAACATTCCGGGGGCGCTGCGGCTGCGCGGCGAACTCGATGAAGACGCCCTGCGCGCAAGCTTTCAGCAACTGATCGAACGCCACGAATCCCTGCGCACGCGCTTCTTCGAACGCGACGGCGTGGCGCTGCAACAAGTCGATGCTGCGGCTGAATTCAACCTGCAACTGATCGACATCAGCGACTTGCCAACCCAGGAGCGTGAAGCGCGCGCTGAGCAAATCCGCGAGGACGAAGCGCGTAGCCAGTTCGATCTGGAAAAAGGCCCGCTACTCAGGGTGACGCTGATTCGCCTTGACGATGAAGACCATCAACTGCTGGTGACGATGCACCACATCATCGCCGACGGCTGGTCGCTGAACGTGTTGATCGATGAGTTCTCGCGCCTGTACGCCGCCGCTTCCCAAGGCCAGCGCACCGAGCTCGCGCCATTGCCAACCCAATACGCCGACTACGGCAGTTGGCAGCGCCAATGGCTGGCGCACGGCGAGGGCGAGCGGCAACTGGCCTACTGGAAAGCGCAGTTGGGCGATGAGCATCCGACGCTGGAACTGGCCACCGATCACTCGCGTTCGGCGCAGCGCCTTCGCAGTGCCGCGCGGCACAGCGTACGTCTGAGCGTCAACCTGAGCGAAGCCATTCGGCAGACTGCCCAAGCGCACGATGCCACACCGTTCATGCTGTTGCTCGCGGCATTCCAGAGCTTGCTGCATCGCTACAGCGGTCAGCGCGATATTCGCATTGGCGTGCCCAATGCCAACCGTCCACGGCTGGAAACCCAAGGCCTGATCGGCTTCTTCATCAACACTCAGGTGCTGCGCGCCGACGTTGAATCACGCCAGTCGTTCACTGACTTGCTGGCGCAAACCCGCGAGGCTGCACTCGGCGCACAAGCCCATCAGGACCTGCCGTTCGAACAACTGCTCGAAGCCTTCCCGCAGGCCCGCGAACAAGGTTTGTTCCAGGTCATGTTCAACCATCAGCAACGTGACCTCAGCGCGCTCAAACGCCTGCCCGGTCTGCTCGCCGAAGAGTTGCCGTGGCACAGCCGCGAAGCCAAGTTCGATCTGCAATTGCACAGTGAAGAAGACCGCAACGGTCGCCTGACCTTGTCCTTCGACTATGCCGATGAGCTGTTCGACGCCGCGACCATCGAGCGTCTGGCTGAGCATTTCAGCAATCTTCTGCGCGATGTCTGCGAACGTCCGCACCACGCCATCGGCGATCTGCAACTGTTGACTGCCGGCGAAAGCGAACAGCAATCAGACTGGAGCAGCGCCCCGTGCGCCGTGGCTGAGCAATGGCTGCCAGAGTTGCTCAACGAACAACTGCGCCTGACCCCGCAACGCACCGCGCTGGTGTGGGAGGGCGGCAATCTCGATTTCGCCGAGCTACATGCTCAATCCAATCGACTGGCGCATTACCTGCGCGACAAAGGTGTCGGCCCGGATGTCTGCGTGGCCATCGCGGCCGAGCGTTCGCCGCAGCTGCTGATCGGCCTGCTGGCGATCATCAAGGCGGGCGGCGCTTATGTCCCGCTCGATCCGGATTACCCGGCCGAGCGTTTGGCCTACATGCTCAGCGACAGCGGCGTCGATTTGCTGCTGACACAGACCGAATTGCTCGATCGCTTGCCGCCCCGCGAAGGCGTCAGCGTCATCGCCATGGATGCCCTGCATCTGGAAAACTGGCCAAGCCAGGCTCCGGGTCTGCACCTGCACGGCGACAACCTCGCCTACGTGATTTACACCTCCGGCTCCACCGGTCAACCGAAAGGCGTCGGCAACACTCACGCCGCACTGGCTGAACGTCTGCAATGGATGCAGAACACTTATCGCCTCAACGAAACCGACGTGCTGATGCAAAAAGCGCCGATCAGTTTTGACGTGTCGGTGTGGGAATGCTTCTGGCCGCTGATCACGGGTGCGCGCCTGCTGCTGACTGCACCGGGTGAGCACCGTGATCCGCATCGCATCGCCCAGCTTGTGCAGCAATATGGCGTGACCACGCTGCACTTCGTGCCGCCGCTGCTTTCGCTGTTCATCGACGAGCCGCTCAGCGCCGAATGCACCCGCCTGCGCCGGGTGTTCTCCGGAGGCGAAGCGTTGCCAGCCGAGTTGCGCAACCGTGTGCTGGCGCAATTGCCGGCAGTGCAACTGCACAACCGTTATGGCCCCACTGAAACCGCGATCAACGTTACCCACTGGCGTTGCACCGCCGCTGATGGCGAGCGCTCGCCCATTGGCCGACCGCTGGGCAACGTGGTGTGTCGCGTGCTCGACGCCGACCTCAATCCTGTCCCTTTGGGCGTACCCGGTGAGCTGTGCATCAGCGGTATCGGGCTGGCGCGTGGTTATCTCGGTCGCCCGGCGCTGACCGCCGAACGGTTTGTGGTCGATCCATTGGGCGAGCAGGGTGCTCGCTTGTACCGCACCGGTGACCGTGCACGCTGGACTGACGATGGCGTGATCGAATACCTCGGCCGTCTCGATCAACAGGTCAAACTGCGTGGCTTTCGCGTCGAACCGGAAGAAATCCAGGCACGTCTTCTCGCCCAGGACGATGTCGCCCAAGCCGTGGTGCTGGTGCGTGAAACCGCTGCCGGGGCGCAACTGATCGGCTACTACACGGCGACCGATGCCAGCGCAGACGAGGACGCGCAAAGCGCTCGACTGAAAACCGCACTGGTCGCAGAACTTCCGGAATACATGGTCCCGGCGCAACTGATGCGCCTCGACGCCATGCCGCTGAGCCCGAGCGGTAAACTCGACCGCCGCGCCTTGCCCGAGCCGCAATGGCAAGTGCGTGAGCATGTCGAACCGGTCACTGAACTGGAGCAACAGATCGCTGCGATCTGGCGTGAAGTACTGGGCCTGGCGCAAATCGGCCTGCGCGACGATTTCTTTGCCCTGGGCGGTCATTCGCTGCTGGCCACGCAAATCATCTCCCGCTGCCGTCAGACCTGCGACGTCGAATTGCCGTTGCGCGCCTTGTTCGAACACAGTGAACTCGGTGATTTCGCCGAACAGATTCGCCAGATCCAGGTCAGCGGTCGCACCAACCAACAGCCGCCGATTGAAAAAGTCGACCGCAGCCAGGCAGTGCCGTTGTCCTACTCCCAGCAGCGTATGTGGTTCCTCTGGCAGATGGAGCCGGACAGCCCAGCGTACAACGTCGGCGGCATGGCGCGCCTGCGTGGCGTGTTGCATGTCGAACATTTCGAGGCGGCGTTGCAAGCGCTGATCCTGCGTCACGAAACCCTGCGCACGACGTTCCCGAGTGTCGACGGCGTGGCCCGTCAGCGGGTGCATGCCGAGACTGGCGTGCGGATGGGCTGGAAAGATTTTTCGAACCTTGCGGCTGACCTGCGTGAGCAAAAAGTCCAGCAACTGGCCGACGCAGAGGCGCATCTGCCGTTCGACCTGGAAACCGGTCCGCTGCTGCGCGCCTGTCTGGTCAAGACTGCCGAGCATGAGCATTACTTCGTCCTGACCCTGCACCACATCGTCACCGAAGGCTGGGCAATGGACATTTTTGCCCGCGAACTCAGCGCGTTGTACGAAGCGTTCGTCGATGATCGCGATTCGCCGCTGGAGCCGTTGCCGGTGCAGTACCTCGACTACAGCGTCTGGCAGCGCCACTGGCTGGAGTCCGGCGAGCGTCAGCGTCAACTCGACTACTGGACCGCGCAACTGGGCCGCGAACATCCGCTGCTGGAATTGCCGGGTGACCGCCCGCGTCCACCGGTGCAGAGCCATCAGGGTGAACTGTTCCGTTTCGACCTCAGTGATGACCTCGCTGCGCGGGTCCGGGCGTTCAATGCGCAAAACGGTTTGACTCTGTTCATGACCATGACCGCCGCACTCGCCACGCTGCTTTACCGCTATAGCGGCCAGACCGATCTGCGCATCGGCGCGCCGGTGGCCAACCGTATCCGTCCGGAAAGCGAAGGGCTGATCGGTGCGTTCCTCAACACTCAGGTGCTGCGTTGCCAGCTCGACGGGCAGATGTCGGTCGGCGAATTGTTTGAGCAGGTGCGCCACACCGTGATCGATGGGCAGTCCCATCAGGATCTGCCGTTCGATCATCTGGTTGAAGCCTTGCAGCCACCGCGCAGCGCCGCTTACAACCCGCTGTTCCAGGTGATGTGCAACGTGCAGCGCTGGGAATTTCAACAGAGCCGTATGCTCGCCGGCCTGACCGTCGAGTACCTGGCCAATGATGCGCGGGCGACCAAGTTCGATCTCAACCTGGAGGTCACCGACCTCGACCATCGCCTGGGCTGCTGCCTGACGTACAGCACCGATCTGTTCGATGAACCGACCATCGCGCGCATGGCCGGACATTGGCGCAACCTCCTGCAAGCGCTGATCGCCGACCCGCAACAACGCCTCAGCGAATTGCCGCTGCTGGACGCGCCGGAGCAACAGCGACTGCTCGACAGCCTCGGCGTCGAGCCGGGCGAGCATCGTCTCGATCAGTGCATTCACCACCTGTTTGCCGAGCAAGCGCTGCTGCGCCAAAATGCGCCAGCCCTGACCTTTGCCGGCCAGACCTTGAGCTACGCCGAACTCGACGCCCGCGCCAATCGTCTGGCCTGGGCCCTGCGTGAGCGCGGCGTTGGCCCGCAAGTGCGCGTTGGTCTGGCGCTTGAACGTTCGCTGGAGATGGTCATCGGCCTGCTGGCGATCCTCAAGGCCGGCGGCGCCTATGTGCCGCTCGACCCGGAATACCCGCTCGATCGTCTGCATTACATGATTGAAGACAGCCGCATCGGTCTGCTGCTCAGTGATCGCGCGATGTTCACCGCGCTCGGCGAGCTACCGTCGAGCGTGGCGAGTTGGTGCCTGGAAGAGGACAGCGCCGCACTGGCCGAGTATCCGGCCACCGAGCTGCCATTTATCAGCCTGCCGCAGCATCAGGCCTACCTGATTTACACCTCGGGTTCGACCGGTAAACCGAAAGGCGTGGTGGTGTCCCACGGCGAAATAGCGATGCATTGCCAAGCCGTCATCGAGCGTTTCGGCATGCGTCCTGACGACTGCGAGTTGCACTTCTATTCGATCAACTTCGACGCTGCGACCGAGCGCTTGCTGGTGCCGCTGCTCAGCGGCGCGCAGGTGGTGTTGCGGGCGCAAGGTCAGTGGGATGCCGAAGAAATCTGCGGGCTGATCCGCACCCATCGCATCAACGTACTGGGTTTCACCCCGAGCTACGGCAGCCAGTTGGCGCAGTTCCTCGCCACGCAAAACGACATTCTGCCGGTGCGGATGATCATCACCGGTGGCGAAGCGCTGACCGGCGAACACCTGCAACGGATTCGTGCGGCGTTCAAGCCGAGCCTGTTTTTCAACGCCTATGGCCCGACCGAAACCGTGGTCATGCCGCTGGCCAGTCTGGCCCCGGACGTGCTCGAAGAGGGCGCCGGCAGTGTGCCGATCGGCAGCGTGATCGGCGCTCGCGTGGCGTACATTCTCGATGCCGATCTGGCGCTGGTGCCGCAAGGCGCGACCGGTGAATTGTTTGTCGGCGGCGCCGGTCTGGCGCAGGCTTATCACGACCGTCCGGGTATCACGGCCGAACGGTTTGTCGCTGACCCGTTTGCCGCCGATGGCGGACGCATGTATCGCACTGGCGACCTGGTGCGCCAGCGTGCCGACGGTCTGGTCGAGTACCTGGGGCGGATCGACCATCAGGTAAAAATCCGTGGGTTCCGTATCGAGCTTGGCGAAATCGAAGCGCGTTTGCTTGATCACGATTCGATTCGCGAAGCGGTGGTGCTGGCACTGGATGCGCCAAGTGGCAAGCAACTGGTTGGCTACCTTGTCACCGAGATTGCCGAGCACAGCGAGGCTGAACAAGCTCAACTGCGCGAAGCACTGAAGGCGCACCTCAAGGCGCAACTGCCGGATTACATGGTGCCGACCCACCTGATTTTGTTGGCGAACATGCCGCTGACCGCCAACGGCAAACTGGATCGCCGCGCGCTGCCGGCGCCGGACCCCGAGCTTAATCGTCAGGACTACGTGGCGCCGAGCAATGAGCTCGAACAAACCCTGGCGCAGATCTGGTGCGAAGTGCTCAATGTCGAACAGGTTGGCCTCAACGACAACTTCTTCGAGCTGGGTGGCGATTCCATTCTGTCGATTCAAGTGGTCAGCCGCGCGCGTCAGCAGGGCATTCATTTCAGTCCGCGTGATCTGTTCCAGCATCAGACCGTGCAAACGCTTGCCGCGGTGGCCAGCCGCACCGTGTTGGTGACAGCCGAGCAAGGTCTGGTGGCGGGTGAGTCGCGTCTGACGCCGATTCAACACTGGTTCTTCGACACTGATATTCCTGAGCGTCAGCACTGGAACCAGGCGTTGTTGCTGGAACCGACTGTGGCGTTGGCGCCGCAGCTTCTGGAGCAAGCGCTACTGGCGGTGATCGAGCAGCACGACGCCCTGCGTCTGCGCTTCACCGAGGTGGGCGGTCAGTGGCAAGCGGCACATCAACCGGTCGCGGATGCCGTTGTTTTGTCACCCGTACGCGTCGCGTCGATGGACACGTGCGAGGCGCTGTTCGCCGATGCTCAACGCAGTCTTGATCTGGAAAACGGTCCGCTGCTGCGTGCCCTGTTGGTCGATGGCCCGCACGGTCAGCAACGCCTGTTCATTGCGATTCATCACTTGGTGGTCGACGGTGTCTCTTGGCGTGTCTTGCTTGACGATCTGCAAACCGTGTATCGCCAGCTCGACGCCGGGCAGTCGGTGAAACTGCCCGCGAAAACCAGTGCCTTCAAGGACTGGACGGCACGCCTGCAGGCTTACGCCGGTAGCGAGTCACTGCGCGAAGAACTCAACTGGTGGCAGACTCAACTGGCCGGTCCGAGCGCCGATCTGCCGTGTGAAAACTCACAGGGCGGCCAGCAGAATCGCCACGCGCAAACCGTCAGCGTGCGCCTCGATGCCGAGCGCACCCGACAATTACTGCAACAGGCGCCAAGTGCTTATCGCACGCAGGTCAACGATCTGCTGCTGACCGCGTTGGCCCGTGTGCTGTGCCGCTGGAGCGGCCAACCGTCGGCGCTGATTCAACTCGAAGGCCACGGCCGCGAAACCCTGTTCGACGAGATCGACCTGACCCGTACCGTCGGCTGGTTCACCAGCGCCTATCCATTGCGCCTGACCCCGCACAACATCGAGGAGGCCGCCGGGCAGGGTGCTTCGATCAAGGCGATCAAAGAGCAGTTGCGCGCCGTGCCGCACAAAGGCCTGGGTTATGGCGTGCTGCGTTATCTGGCTGATGACCTCAGCCAACGCAGCATGGCCGCGCTGCCGAATGCGCCGATCACCTTCAACTACCTCGGCCAGTTCGATCAGAGTTTCGGCAGCGAAGCGCTGTTCCGCCCGTTGGACGAGCCGGTCGGCGCGGCCCACGATCCGCAGGCGCCGTTGCCGAACGAGTTGAGCGTCGACAGTCAGGTCTATGGCGGCGAGTTGCTGCTGCGCTGGACCTTCAGCGCCGAGCGTTACGAGGCGCAGACCATCAATGATCTGGCCGACGCCTACCTGGGTGAATTGCAAAGCCTGATCGAGCATTGCCTGCAAGACGAGGCCGGAGGCCTGACGCCGTCGGACTTCCCGCTGGCGAAACTGACCCAGACGCAACTCGATGCGTTGCCCGTGCCGGCCGCGCTCATCGAAGACGTCTATCCGCTGACGCCGATGCAGGAAGGCATGCTGCTGCACACGCTGCTCGAACCTGGCACCGGTCTGTACTACATGCAGGATCGCTATCGCATCAACAGCGAACTCGTCCCCGAGCGTTTCGCTCAAGCGTGGCAAGCCGTGGTCGCTCGTCACGAAGCGTTGCGTGCCTCGTTCTGCTGGAACGTTGGCGAAGATATGCTGCAAGTGATTCACACGCCGGGTCGCACGCCAATCGAGTATCTGGATTGGAGCGGCATCAGCGACGCCGAGCAGGAACCCAAGCTGCAAGCGCTGCTCAAAAGCGAGCGCGAGGCCGGGTTCGATCTGCTCAGCCAGGCACCGTTCCACTTGCGTCTGATCAAGGTCGGCGCGGCGCGCTACTGGTTCATGATGAGCAACCACCACATCCTCATCGATGCCTGGTGCCGTTCGCTGCTGATGAACGATTTCTTCGAGATCTACACCGCGCTTGGCGAAGGTCGCGAAGCGCAACTGAGCGTGCCGCCGCGTTATCGCGATTACATCGGCTGGCTGCAACGTCAGAGCCTGGCGGAGGCGCGCCAGTGGTGGCAGCACAATCTGCAAGGGTTTGAACGCACCACGCCGATCCCGAGTGACCGACCGTTCCTGCGTGAACATGCCGGCGAAAGCGGCGGCATGGTCGTCGGTGACCGCTACACCCGCCTCGATGTTGCGGACGGTGCACGTCTGCGTGAGCTGGCCCAAGCCCATCAACTGACCATAAATACCTTCGCCCAAGCGGCATGGGCGTTGGTGCTGCGGCGAATGAGCGGTGATCGCGACGTGCTGTTCGGTGTGACCGTTGCCGGGCGTCCGGTTGAGATGCCGGAAATGCAACGCACCGTCGGCCTTTTCATCAACAGTATCGCGCTGCGGGTGCAGATGCCGGCGGACGATCAGCGCACCAGCGTGCGGCAATGGCTGAGCGGTCTGCTCGACAGCAACATGCAACTGCGCGAGTACGAATACCTGCCGCTGGTGAGCATTCAGGAACAGAGCGAATTGCCGAAAGGCCAGCCGCTGTTCGACAGCCTGTTCGTGTTCGAAAACGCGCCGGTAGAAGTCTCGGTACTGGACCGCGCGCAGAGCCTGAACGCGACCTCGGACTCGGGCCGGACCCACACCAACTTCCCGTTGACGGCGGTGTGCTACCCGGGTGATGATCTCGGTCTGCACCTGTCGTATGACCAGCGTTACTTCGACGAGTCGACGGTCGAACGCATGCTCGGCGAGTTCAAACGCCTGCTGCTGGCGCTGGTCGACGGTTTCCATGGTGACATGGCCGATCTGCCGTTGCTGGGCAGTGAGGAGCAGGACTTTCTGCTCCACGGATGCAACCAGAGCGCCCACGATTATCCGTTGGAGCAGAGCTACGTTTCGCTGTTCGAAGCGCAGGTCGCGGCGCACCCGGAGCGTATTGCCGCCAGTTGCCTGGATGTTCAATTGAGTTATCAGGCGCTGAACCAGAATGCCAACCGTCTCGGCCATGCCTTGGTCGCGGCCGGGGTGCAAATGGATCAACCGGTGGCGTTGCTGGCCGAGCGTAACCTCGATCTGCTCGGCATGATCATCGGCAGCTTCAAGGCGGGTGCCGGTTACTTGCCGCTGGACCCGGGTCTGCCGAGTCAGCGCCTGCAACGGATCATTGAGCTGAGCCGCACGCCAGTGCTGGTGTGCAGCGAAGCGTGCCGTGAACAGGCGCAGACGTTGCTCGATGAATTCAGCTGTGCCAATCGTCCACGCTTGCTGGTGTGGGAGGAGGTGCAAGCGCTGGCGACATCGGCGCAGAACCCTGGCATTCACAGTGGTCCGGACAACCTCGCTTATGTGATTTACACCTCGGGCTCCACCGGCCTGCCGAAAGGCGTGATGGTCGAGCAGCGCGGCATGCTCAATAACCAGTTGAGCAAGGTGCCGTACCTGAATCTGACGGCAGCTGATGTCATCGCGCAAACCGCTTCGCAGAGCTTCGACATTTCGGTCTGGCAGTTCCTGGCCGCGCCGCTGTTCGGCGCGCGGGTCGACATCGTGCCCAATACCATCACTCACGATCCGCAAGGTTTGCTGGTGCATGTGCAGGCCCAGGGCATTACCGTACTGGAGAGTGTGCCGTCGCTGATTCAGGGCATGCTCGCCTCGGATCGTCTGAGCCTCGACGGTCTGCGCTGGATGCTGCCGACCGGTGAAGCAATGCCGCCGGAGCTGGCGCACCAATGGCTGCTGCGTTACCCGGATATCGGTCTGGTCAACGCTTATGGTCCGGCGGAATGCTCGGACGACGTGGCGTTCTACCGCGTGGACATGGCGTCGACTCGCGGCAGTTATTTGCCGATCGGTACGCCGACCGACAACAACGTGTTGTACCTGCTGGATGGCGCGCTGGAGTTGGTGCCGGTGGGCGCAGTGGGCGAGTTGTGCGTGGCAGGCACGGGTGTCGGTCGCGGCTATGTCAGCGATCCGCTGCGCACCGCGCCGGTGTTTGTGCCAAACCCGTTCGGCGCGCCGGGCGAACGCTTGTATCGCACCGGTGACCTGGCGCGACGCCGTAGCGATGGCGTGCTGGAATACGTCGGTCGGGTCGACCATCAGGTGAAGATTCGCGGTTACCGGATCGAACTGGGTGAAATCGAAGCGCGTCTGCACGAGCAACCGGAAGTCCGCGATGCGGCGGTCGGTGTGCAGGAAGGCATCAACGGCAAACATCTGGTCGGCTATCTCGTGGCCGCGGATTCTGCGCTAAACCCGAGCGAACGCCTGGAGCGCATCAAGCAACGCCTGCGCAGTGAACTGCCGGAATACATGGTGCCGCTGCACTGGCTGTGGCTCGCGCAACTGCCGCTCAACGCCAACGGCAAGCTTGATCGCAAGGCCTTGCCGGCACTGGAAATCGGTCAGTTGCAGAGCCAGGATTACCTGGCGCCGCGCAACGAGCTGGAGCAAACCCTGGCAGATATCTGGGCCGAGGTGCTGAAGATCGAGCAGGTTGGTGTGCGCGACAACTTCTTCGAACTCGGCGGTCACTCGTTGCTCGCCACGCAGATCGCCTCGCGCGTGCAGAAAGCCCTGCAACGCGACGTGCCGCTACGGGCGATGTTCGAATGCAGCACGGTTGCGGAACTGGCCGAGTACATCGATGGGCTGGCGGCCAGTGAAATCACAGAGGAGAAGGTGGATCGGTTGAATGATCTGATGGCGGAGCTGGAGGGTCTTTAACAGCAAAAGATCGCAGCCTGCGGCAGCTCCTACAGAGAAATATGCGTTTCCCTGTAGGAGCTGCCGCAGGCTGCGATCTTTTTGCTTTCAGACATTTGACTGTCGAGCAGTGCCAGCTCAGTCTGCCGGTTCTCTTTTTGCAAACGAGGGGTGAGTCGATGCCTTTTTTCACGGTTGACGGACAAGCACTTCACTACATCGATCAAGGCACAGGCCCGGCCGTGTTACTGGCGGGCAGCTATCTGTGGGATCAGGCCATGTGGGCGCCGCAGATCGCCGCGCTGGCGCCGCACTATCGGGTGATTGCACTGGACCTCTGGGGCCACGGCGAGTCTGGGCGATTGCCGGAAAACACCACATCGCTGGACGACATCGCGCGTCAGGCGCAGGCGTTGCTCGATCATCTGGATATCGACCAGATCACCTTGGTCGGCCTGTCGGTCGGCGGCATGTGGGGTGTACGCCTGGCACTGTCGGCACCGCATCGGCTTAACGGTCTGGTGCTGATGGACACCTATGTCGGCGTCGAACCCGAGCCAACCCGTCAGTACTATTTCTCGCTGTTCAAGCAGATTGAGGAAAGCGGCGAACTCTCGGACGCGTTGCTCGACATCGTCGTACCGATTTTCTTCCGCCCGGGCTTCGATCCACAATCGGCGCTGTACCAGGACTTTCGCGCCAAACTGGCGGGGTATTCATCCGAACGTCTGCGCGAAAGCATCGTACCCATGGGCCGCATCACCTTCGGTCGCGATAATTTGTTGCCACGTCTGGGCGAACTGAACGCGGCGACCACCCTGGTGCTGTGCGGTGATCAGGACAAGCCTCGGCCGCCGACGGAAGCGCAGGAAATGGCCGAGCTGATCGGTTGCCCGTGCGTTTTGGTGCCGGAGGCGGGGCATATCTCCAATCTGGAGAATCCGCAGTGTGTGAATGACGCGTTGCTGAAGTTTTTGGCTGAGCGCGATTCGCGGCGCGGATGAGAAAAAGATCGCAGCGTGCCGCAGCTCCTATAAGGATGTGCGGCACGCTGCGATCTTTTGATTTTGCTTATTTAGGTCCGAGAATCTTTGCCAACTTGTCCGGCGTCGGCGCGCCTTGTTGCTGTTGCAGCTCACCCTTGTCATCCATGTAGAAAATCGCCGGGGTGGCCTGCAATTCGAGGTCGTCCATAAACTGCATGTTCGCCGCCAATTTTGTCTGCACGGCTACCGGGATGTCTTTCAAGGCCTTGAGCGAACTGCCCTTGCCGGCCTTTTCGTGATCTTCCAGCGCTTTGGCCGGGTCTTTGGCGGCGAGCAACGCGGCGGATTTCCCCGGGCTGTCTTCGCGGATGATCCCGACCATGATGTGGCGCAACTGCACTTTGCCGGACTTGACCCACGGGCGGGCCTGTTCCCAGAACACGTTGCAATACGGGCAGTTCGGATCGCTGAACAGGTACACCGTGCGCGGCGCATCCTTGTTGCCGTCCTGAATCCAGTTGCTCGCCTCGAACTTGGCCCAGACTTCCTTGGCCATTGGCGCGTACACCAGTTTCTGCAACGGTTCGCTGCTCAGGTCTTTGCCGTCGGCATCGTACAGGTTGCCCAGCAGAACGTGCTTACCGTCCGGGGTCAGGTACAACGCCATGCCGCGGTTCTGGTATTGCGCCGCGTAACCGCGCAAACCGTCGGGGGCGTCGAACTGGCCGACGATTTTCGCGCCTTTGGCTTCGATCTGCTTGATCGCGGCAGGCAATTCTTCAGCGGCCTGAACCGACGGCAGTTGCAACAGGGCAGTGCCCAGAGTCAGCGTCAGCAGGTGGCGGAGGCGGGGCATGGCAGTTTCCTTGACGAAGTGGCCGGTGCGGAGGCCGGGTTCGGGTTTGAATTCGGGGTGTCGAAGTTTTCCATTGCGCGAGCCAGGCTGGCGTTCGACAACTCGCCCAGGTGACTGGCCAACAGGCGACCATCGGGGCTATAGAACAGGGTAGTCGGCAATGCCATGGAACCCACGGCCTGACCCAAACGACCGCTGCGGTCGAACAACACGTTGGTCAGGCTCAGGCCCTGGGTTTCGAGAAACGTCGCAACGCTTTGCATGCTTTCGGCCTGATTGACGAACAGGAACGTCAGGTCAGGGCGTTGCTGCTGGGCGTTTTCCAGTACCGGCATCTCGCGCCGGCATGGCGGACACCAGGTGGCCCACAGGTTGATCACCAGCGGCCCACCTTTATAGTCGCTGAGCTGGATGGTTTCCCCGGCGGCATTACGCAAGGAGATGTCTGGCAGCCGCGTGCCTTGTTCGTAGATGTTCAACGACAGTGTCGCCATCACCCAGAACAGCACACCGCTGGCCACGCCAAACCCCAGCGGCCGACGCAGCCCCGGGCGACGCCAGCCGCGATACAGTGCGATGAGCAGCAACACGATGACCCCCGGCCAGGCGAGAAAACCGCCATCGCGAAGGTCGACGATCTGCCACAGATCATTGCGGTAGTGGCTCCAGTACATCGCGACAAACGCGATGCGGGCCGCGAGCATGCCAATCAGGAACAGACTGAACAGCGCCGACTCGGGATTATCGCCACCACGTTTGGCCACTCGCCAACCGACGAAGGTCGCCAGTGCCAATGCACTGATCAGCAGCAAATGGTTAAGCGCGATGGCAAAGGTGCCGAGGGTGAAAGTCAGCATTAGTTGGCGTCTCGGGTGATGGTCCAGCGTTGCAGGAACGTATCGGCATCGACTTCACCGGTGATGCGCTGGCTGCGGCGCTCTTCGCCGTCGGCGCCGATCCAGACAAAAGTCGGTGGCCCCGGCACTTTATAGCGGCCGAGCAATTCGCGGCTGGCGGCATTGTCGGCGGTCACATCCAGGCGCAGCAGGCGTACGTCGCTCAACGCCTGCATCACCTTGTCCTTGCCGAACACCTGCTTTTCCATGACTTTGCAGGAGACGCACCAGTCGGCGTAGTAATCAAGCAGCACCCACTGGCCCTGGGCCTTGGCGGCATTCAGCTCGCGTTGCAGTGCTGCCGGCTCCTTGATGGTGGTGAACGCATCATGACCATTCGGCGCAGCACTGGCGACCCGGTCGCCACTGTAAACCTGCAGCGGTTGATACGGATCGTCACTGCCGCCGGCTGCACCGATCATCAGCAAACTGCCCCATAACCCAAGCAGCAATGCAGTGGCGCCGAACAACTGAGCGACACGGCCGAAGCCTTCGGACTGCTTCCACGCGCAGTAGGCGGCGATCAACAACAAGGCGCCGCACAGACCGAGCCATAACGATGAGTCCAGCACCGGGCGCAACATCAGCAACGCCGTGGCGAGGAACAGGAAACCAAACACGCCCTTGAGCAGGTTCATCCAGTCGCCGGGTTTGGGCAGGAAGCGATTACCTACGGTCACCAGCAACATCAACGGCACACCGATGCCGATCCCCAGCGAGAACAGAATCAGCCCGCCGTGGAGGGCGTTGCCGCTTTGCGCGATGTACAGCAACGCACCGGCGAGTGGCGCGGTCATGCACGGGCCGACCAGCAGACCGGACAGTGCGCCGAGCACGCCGGCGCCAACCAGGCTGCCGCCGCTGCGACTGCGCGAGGCGTGTTCCAGTCGGTCACGCAAGGCCACCGGCAATTGCAGTTCGAAGAAGCCGAACATCGGCAATGCCAGCACCACAAACACTGCGGCAAACGCACCCAGCAACCACGGGTTTTGCAACCAGGCTTGCAGGTTCGCCCCGAGCAGCGCAGCAATCACACCCATCGCCGCATACACCAGCGCCATGCAGATCACATAACTGCCGGCCAGCGCGAAACCCCGCCGTGGCGTCGCGCCGCTGCCGACAATCATCCCCGCCAGAATCGGCAACATCGGCAATGTGCAAGGGGTGAAGGCGAGCAGCAGGCCGAGGCCGAAAAATACCAGCAGGCTCCAGCCCAGTGCTCGTTGCTGCAGGCTGTTGGCCAAGGCTTCATCCGGTGCTTGCGCATTGGCCGGCGTGACCGCTTTGCCGCCCAGATCAATTACCCGGGTTTGCGGCGGGTAACACAGACCTGCATCGGCGCAGCCCTGATAGCTGACCTTGATTTGACCGGTCGCCGTCGCCGGGATCTTGACCTCCAGCCCTTGGCGATAAACCGGCTGTTCTCCGAAGAACTCGTCGCTGTGGGATTCGCCCTCGGGCAGCGTCGGCTGTTGTGTAGCGCTCAAACCGTCGAACTTCAGGCGTTTCTGATACAGGTAATAGCCGTCGGTGATCTGCCAGAACAGCTGGGTTTCACCGGATTCCAGGCGCTCGGAGGTGAGAACGAACGCTTTATCGACCGGCAGAAAATCCGCTTTTGTCTCGAAAGGATTGTTTCCCGCCTGGGCCAGGCCTGAGATCAGAAGCGCAAACAGTAGAAAAATATGACGCATGGAGAGGAGCCTTGTCCCTGTGCAAGTGGGGGCACAATGGGCGGTAGCGATTAACCGATGATTAACCGCGCCCTGTGATGCCGCTGCCGGCCCGGTCAGTTGCGTAACAACCCTGGCCAGTTGCTTTCGTTGATGGTGTGCGGGCCGGACACGAGCTTGTCGGCCTGTATGTTGTAAACAAGATACTGGTTATGGGTGAGGAAAATATACCAATAGCTGTCGGCGAAAGTTCGATCGTTTTGGGCCGCCGTGACGATCCGGTCCTTGTAAGGGGCCAGGGCGCCCAGGCGGTTCTGACCAAAGGCATTGCGGGTGAGTGTTTTTGCCTTGTAGTTGAAGCTCAGGTAATGACCGTCATCTAGAATGAATTTGAACAGGAAAGGATGGCCGGAAACCTCTGTCCAGGTGCCGGCAATGATGTTGTCAAAGTAGGGAAGTATCGGTTTCCAGAGTGTGTCGGCTAACGCGTAGATGCCTGAAACCTTGTCCGTATCCTGGTCGTATTTGCACACGGCCGGAGTATCGCCGTAGTAGAAGAACAGCCAGGCGATATCTTCATCGCTGCGCGTGTTGAAACCCAAAGACGTCGTGGTGAAGCCGAAGCGCAGATTCTGGATGTAAGGCGTGAAAGTGTCCCATCTGCCGTCGGTAGAGGCGGGAAAGCCGCTCGGAACATCGCCGCCGATATTGAACCGGGAATAGGTGTCGGTATCCTTGAAAAAAAAGTAAATGCGATCTGCGCCAGAGCGCCAGTCGACCGCGACAAAGTTATTCAATGCAGGCATGTTTATTAAAGTCCTTTTAAAGAAGCCGTAGTTTTTAGTGCCTGCTCAGGCTATCTCGGGTAGTTATTAAAATGTAGCGGCTATATGTCGGGATTTATTTCACAGGCTGTTTGTAGGGGCGTGAGTTGCGCGCTGTTTACCTGTTGCAAACAGTCGATGCAGCGGTGCAGGCACGACCTGTTCTTGACTCGGCTTCCCGTTACCCCCGGTGACAGCCATAATTGCCGCTTAATCCTCACCTGCTTCACTCGCGTTTTTGCTCAGGGAGCTCCCATGCACGTATTGGTTTGCGAAGACGATGAGCTGATCGCCAGCGGCATCGTTGCCGGCCTCACGGCTCAAGGCTTGACCGTCGAGCATGTCAATACGGCGTCCAAGGCCAGGGCGATGCTCAAGGTTGCCGAGTTTGATGTGATGGTGCTTGATCTCGGTTTGCCCGACGAAGATGGCCTGAAATTGTTGCAGCAGTTACGCCAGCACGGCCTGGAGATCCCGGTGCTGATCCTGACGGCGCGCGACTCGGTCACCGATCGCGTAGACGGCTTGCAGGCCGGTGCTGATGACTACTTGCTCAAGCCATTCGATCTGCGTGAGTTGTTTGCGCGTCTGCAAACCTTGCTGCGGCGGGTGGCCGGGCGCAGCGTCAACCTGATCGAGCACGGTGCGCTGACCTACGACCCGAGCAGCCGCGAAACCCGGCTGGCCGGGCAATCGGTGGACCTGTCGCGGCGCGAGCAATCGCTGTTGCAGGCACTGCTGCACAATCGCGGTCGGGTCCTGTCCACCGAGCAGTTGAAGGACAGCGTCTACGGCTTCAACGATGAGCTGGAAAGCAACGCGCTGAACGTCCATATCCATCACCTGCGCAGCAAACTCGGTAAAGGTATCGTCGAAACCGTGCGCGGTCTGGGCTACCGCCTGGGGCCGGCCGATGGTGGAGATCAAGGCAAGTGATGAGCCTGCGCCTGCGCCTGAGCCTGACCCTTGGCGCCGCGTTCGCGCTGATCTGGGCGCTGGCAGCGGCCTGGATGCTCAGCGATCTGCGCAACCAGATGATGTTTTCCCTCGACCAGCGTCTGGTGGCTTCGGCGCGCATGGTTGCCGGGTTGCTGGAGCAATTGCCGACATTGCCGAGCAAAGGCGAGGGCACGCATTTCAGTGCCGAGCAACTGAACATTCCCGGCGGCATGGCCTGTCAGGTCAGCTCGTTGCGCGGGGAAATTCTCGCGCGCAGTCATAACAATCCCGAACAAGCGCTGGAGGCCGAGAAAATGGGCTTCCACGATCAGATGATCGACGGCGCACCGTGGCGCAGCTTCACCCTCGCCCGGGGCGATGTACGGATTACCACGGCGGATCGGCAGATCGAGCGCGAAGCCCTGAACATGTCGATCCTGCTGGCGGCGTCGGTGCCGGTAGGCGTGGCGTTGCTCGGCTGTCTGTGCCTGTTGTGGCTGGGAATCGGGCAAGGCCTGGCCCCGCTCAATCGCCTGCGCGAAGCCTTGATGCGACGTAATGCCGACTCGCTCGAACCACTGCAATTGCAATCGTTTCCCAGCGAACTGAAGCCGCTGCTCGATACCCAGAATCAGCTGTTCCAGCGCATCGGCAAGACCATCGAACGTGAACGTCGGTTGACCGGTGACGCCGCGCATGAACTGCGCAGCCCGCTGACGGCGATCAAGACGCACCTGCAAGTGGCGCGCATGACCGACGGCAGCGCCCGCGATCAATCGCTGGCGCGGGCCGAGGAGGGCGCCGACCGTTTGCACCGCACGCTTGAGCAACTGCTGTTGCTGGCACGGGTCGAGGGCAGTCTGTCCTTCGACGACGGCACGCAGTACAGCGCCGAGCAAGTGGCCAGGTTGGCGATTGCCGACGCTACGGGTGGCGAGCGTCTGCGGATCAAACTGCATCTGCCCGCCGAACTCTCGTCTGCACCGTTGCAAATGCCTGCGGTGCTGTCGATCGCCGCGTTGCGAAATCTGCTCGACAACGCCCTGCGCCATACCTCCGAAGATTGTGCGGTCGAGCTGCGTCTGGAAACCATCGGCAACCGCGTGCGTTTTGTCGTACGCGACCATGGCCCGGGCATTGCGCCGGATGATTTGCAGCACCTGACCCAGCGCTTCTGGCGCAACGGTCAGAGCACCGGTTGCGGCCTCGGCCTGGCGATTGTCCAGGCGATCGTCCAGCGTTGCGACTGTGCCCTGCATTTCGACAGCCGCCCGGATGGTTTGCGCGTTGAGCTGACGATGCCGTTGCAATCGCTCTGAGGTCTGCACATCAAATGTAACTTCTCTGCATTGGTTAATCGGCGGCGCTGACGTTAAGGTCGGCGCCAGCCTTGACTCAATGGATTGAGGGAACAGCGCCATGCAAGCACCTGTCTGCATTCGTCCGGCCATTCTGGCCGAAGTCGGAATCATCAGCCGTATCATCGAACGCTCGATCCGTTTTGGTTGTGCGCTCGATCACCGCAACGACCCGTTGATCGTCAGTGACTGGACCCGGCAGCAGTCTGCCGATTTCATTAGTGCCTGGCTCGCGAATCCGCACTTCTATCTCAGTATTGCCATGCTGGCGGACAAACCGGTCGGTATCGGCATGGCCCGCCTGGATGGCGAGGTTGTGCTTTGCCACGTACAACCGGAATCATTTCGACGTGGCGTCGGGAGGGCGCTGATGAACGATCTGGAAGGCTGGCTGCGGGTTCGCGGTGTGCGCACCGCCCACCTCAACAGCACGCGCACCGGCGAAGCGTTCTATCGCCATTTGGGTTACCGCGAATCTGCACCTTCCCTCGCGCATAACGGCTTGCAGATCCTGCCTATGGCCAAGCCGCTGGCAATGTCCGGATGAACAGTCACTCCAGGGGCTAAATCCTTGCCTCGCTTAAGCGTTTCCAGAACAGGAAAACCTGCAAGTGCGCCCCGTGACTGGAACGCGCACCTGTCCGGTGTGCTGTTTTGGTCACTATCCATAGCGAATCGAGGGGTCGACAGATGTCAGTTGCCACCAGCCTTATCAGAGAGTCATCGGCCCGGGTCACCTCGGCGCCAGCGGAAACGTTGTATGAGTTCAACGAATCGCCATTGCTGGCTCGTCAGGCACAGCAGGAGTCCAATGCCCGCAGCTATCCGCGACGTATTCCACTGGCACTCAAACGCGCCAAGGGCCTTTATGTCGAAGATGTTGAAGGGCGAACGTTCATCGACTGCCTGGCCGGTGCCGGCACGCTGGCATTGGGGCATAACCATCCGGTGGTGATCGCAGCAATTCAGCAGGTGCTGGCCGATGAGCTGCCGCTGCACACGCTGGACCTGACCACCCCGGTCAAGGACCAGTTTGTCCAGGATCTGTTTGGCTTGCTGCCGGCACAACTGGCGTCGCAAGCGAAAATCCAGTTCTGCGGCCCGACCGGTACTGACGCCGTGGAAGCGGCATTGAAACTGGTACGCACGGCCACCGGTCGCAGCACCGTGTTGTCGTTCTCCGGTGGTTATCACGGGATGAGCCAGGGCGCTTTGAGCCTGATGGGTAACCTTGGGCCGAAAAAGCCGCTGGGTGCGTTGCTCAGCAACGGCGTGCAGTTCATGCCATTTCCGTATGACTACCGCTGCCCGTTCGGCATCGGCGGCGCTGACGGGGTGAAGGCCAATCTGAGCTATCTGGATAATTTGCTCAACGATCCCGAGGCCGGCGTGCAATTGCCAGCGGCCGTGATCGTCGAAGCGGTGCAGGGTGAGGGTGGAGTGATTCCGGCCGACATCGAATGGCTGCGCGGCTTGCGTCGGATCACCGAGAAGGCCGGCGTGGCGCTGATTGTCGACGAGATTCAGAGCGGATTTGCCCGCACCGGCAAGATGTTCGCCTTCGAACATGCCGGTATCACCCCGGACGTGGTCGTGCTGTCCAAAGCTATCGGTGGCAGCCTGCCGCTGGCGGTCGTGGTCTACCGCGACTGGCTCGACACCTGGCAGCCGGGCGCACACGCTGGCACGTTCCGTGGCAATCAGATGGCGATGGCTGCCGGTTCTGCAGTGATGCGTTATCTGCTTGAACACAAAGTGTGCGAACACGCAGCCGCCATGGGCGAGCGCCTGAGCGAGCACCTGCACATCCTGCAGCGTGACTTCCCGCAGATGGGCGATATCCGTGGTCGTGGCCTGATGATGGGCGTTGAGCTGGTGGACCCGACGGGCACCCCGGATGCGCTCGGCCATCCGCCGGCGTTTGCGCGTCTGGCGCCATTGGTGCAGCGCGAATGCCTCAAGCGCGGCTTGATTCTGGAACTGGGCGGTCGGCATGGCGCCGTCGTGCGTTTCCTGCCACCACTGGTGATCACGGCCGTCGAAATCGACCGCGTTGCCGAGATCTTCGGTCGTGCATTGGCCGCCGCTACTGCCGCTGTGTAAATTTTTCAGCGCGCCGAACGTTCTTTCTACATACCCGGCTGCACCCGACGTGCAGCCCACCCTTACAACGATGGAGAACCAGCATGACGTCAGTATTCGACCGTGAGGACATCCTCTTTCAGGTCGTGGTCAACCACGAAGAGCAGTACTCGATCTGGCCGGATTACAAGGCCGTGCCAGAAGGCTGGCGCACCGTGGGCAAGAGCGGCCTGAAAAAGGAATGCCTGGCCTACATCGAAGAAGTCTGGACCGACATGCGCCCACTCAGCCTGCGCCAGAAGATGGAAGGGCTGGCGGCGGCTCAATAAGCAGACGGGCAAAAAGAAACCCGCTGGACTGGTAATAGTCAGCGGGTTTTTTCATGTCCGGGATACGGGGTTTCTGTCAGGGCCTCATCGCTGGCAAGCCAGCTCCCACAGGTTTTTGATGTGCTCCACAAATGCTGTGCACACCTCGGATCATTGTGGGAGCTGGCTTGCCAGCGATGAACGATAACGCGGTACAGTTGAAGTTACGCCCCGCTCAGCCCCTTGAGCAGTAAATCCACATTGCCCTCAAGCTCCGCCACCGGATCTTCGGCATCAATACTCAGCACCAGCAATCGGCTACCCGACTCGGCAATCGCCGCTTTCACCGTTTCCGATGGCTGACGGTGATGCAACACCACCGCCACATCATTTTCCTTGAGTGTCGCCGTGAGTTTTTTCAGATCCTCGGGCGTCCAGTCTGCATCAGGACGTGGATCCTGCCCGATCAGCTCAAGGTTCAGGCTGCCGATCAGATAGCCGAAGTGATCGCTCAAGCTCATCACACTCAGGTTATCGGCATTGGCCAGACGCGCCTCACTGGCGGCGCTGAGTTTGAGCAGACGTTGTTTCAGCAGCGCCAGATTCGCTTCGATCTTCGGCTTGGCGCTGGGTGCCAGACGCACCAGATCTGCCGCCATCACGTCTGCCATGCGCCCCATGTTGTTGCTCGCCAGCCACGGCTGGCTGTTCAAACCATCGACTTTCAAATCCGCTTGCACGGCGATGCCGGGCAACGCGCCGTCGACCGGGCGGGCGGCATCGACTTCAACGATGCGAATGTTGCTGCGACGGGCGAAGGGGTACAGCGGGTCATCGGCCCACAGCGAGCGCACGCCGATCACCGCATCGGCGCCGGTGGCCAGTTTATTCAGTGCCGGAGCGCCGCGCCCGGTGAAGTACGCGGTCTGGCGGCTGCCCGGCAGGTTCGCCGGTGCCGCGCGTTCGAGGCTGACGTCGGTGCCTTTGAGCAGCACCTCGCCCAGGCCGTAGGTGATCGGAAGAGAGGCCAGCACTCGCAAGGGCTTGGCGCTTTCGGCGGCCATTAAAGGTGTGGAGACCACGCCGCACAGGGCCATGGCCAACGTCAGGTTGCGCAATGAAAAAAGCATTTATCCAAGATTCCCTTTCAGACTCGGGACAACCCCGCGCGCGATGGCGGCGAGGGCGAAGGCAATACCGGCGACCAGAATGATCGCGGCGCCGGACGGGATCGGCAGATCGAAAACAATCGGCGCGAGAATCCCGCACAACGTGCTGACTGTGGCAATCAGCACCGAACACCAGAAAAAGCCCTTGAGCGATTGGCTGAGCAAGCGCGCCGCTGCCGCCGGAATCACCAGCAGGGCACCCACCAGAATCGCGCCAATGACTTTCACGGCGGCCACGGTGATCAGGGTCACCAGAATCACGAAGAGGTAATCCAGAGTCTTCACCGCCACGCCGCGAACGGCCGCCAGTTGCGGATTGAAACTGGCCAGCATGATGCGGTTGTACAGCGGCAGCGCCAGGGCCATGACCAGCGAACCGACGATGGCCAATACCGCCAGATCATTGCCGTTGACCGTCAGTACCGAGCCGAACAGTACGTTTTCCAGAATGTGCACGTTGATCTTGCCCGCGAGAATCAGCAGCAGGCTCGCGCCCAGGGCCAGGGACACCGAGAGGAAAACACCGATCAATGTGTCCGGCGCCAGACCGGTGCGGTTGCGCAGGTAGTTGAGCAAAATGCCGAACAGCAGGCAGTAGCCGAACAGGCTGCCATAAGGCCCGGTGTAGGGTTCGCCCAGCAGGATGCCAATGGCCACACCGGTCAGCGCTGCGTGGCCGACCGCTTCGGAGAAAAACGCAAAGCGCTTGACCACCACCAGGGTGCCGAGCCCACCCAGCACCGGGCCGATCAGCAGGCCGGCGAGCAGCGCGTTGACCACAAAACCGTAGGCCAGCGCCTCCGGCAGATAACCGGAAGAGGCCCAACCCTGGACCATCAACCGAAAGGCTTCGTAACTCATCAGGCAGCGCTCCGTGGATGGGTCGAGAACAGGGTCAGCAGTCGTTCCGGTGTTAGCGCCTGTTGTGGTGTGGCGTCGAACAGCACGCGACGGTTGAGGCCGGTGACCCGATCAGCCAGGCGGCCGACCGCTTCCAGGTCGTGTTCGATCCACAGCACGGTGATGCCCGCCGCGCGCCAGTCGCCGAGCAGGCGTTCGAAGACCCGGATCCCTGCCTCATCGAGAGCAGACATGGGCTCATCCAGCACCAGCAGTTGTGGCGCCGGGATCAAGCCCTGGGCGAGCAACACCCGCTGACGTTCACCTCCGGACAGCGCGCCCATGCGGCGTTTGCGTTTGTCCTGCATACCGACCCGTTCCAGCGCTTCACCGATGGCGCCGGCGTAGTGCTTGCTCAAACCGAGAAAGGCCGGGCGGCGCTGGCACATCGCAGCCATGAAATCATCGACCGTCATCGGCAAGCCCCGATCGAACTCAAGCGCCTGTGGCACATAACCGATGGTGCCGGGCTCGCCGGGCCATTGCAGACTCAACTGACCCTGATGCGGCATCTGCCCCAGCAACGTCTTGATCAGCGAACTCTTGCCACCGCCGTTGGGACCGACCAGTGCATGCACGGTGCCGGGCTGCACCTGGAAGGAAACGTTGTCGAGAATCGTCGTGCGGCCCAATGTCAGGCAGACCTCTGCAAATGCCAAGGTCGGCCCTGAGACCTGTGGGCGCAAGCACGCTCCCACCAGTTGCTCGGCGTTTTCAGCGATCAGGGTTTCTCTGGATGTCATGCGCCAGACTCCTGAATCGCCCGAACCACGGTGTTGAGGTTGCCGGTCATTTCTTTTTCGTACTTGTCGGCGGTGTATTCGCCGTAGGAAATGTGTGACAGCGGGTACAGCTTCACGCCCGATTCACGCTGAATGGTTTCGACGTAAGTCGACGGAAAGTCCATTTCCGAGAAGATCACCTTCACATCCAGTTCGCGCAGTTGGTCGATGGTCTTCTTCAACTGGCTCGGGCTCGGCTCGATACCGTGGGCCGGCTCGACCACTGCCGTCACTTCCAGCCCGAACTCACGCAGCAGATAGTCGTAAGCCGCGTGAACAGTGGCCACACGCAACTCGGCGTTCGGCGCCTGGGTCAGCTTGGCTAATGCGTCGGCGCGCATCTGCCGCAAGCGTTTGCCGTAGGCGCGGGCGTTCTGGGTGTAGGTCTTGGCATTGTCCGGGTCGAGCTTGCCCAATTCCCGAGCGATGTTGTTGACCTGCGCGATGGAGGCGCTGATCGACAGGAAGGTATGCGGGTTCACCACTTTGCCGGCACCGCGCGCAGCCACACCGGTGGCGGCCAGCAGCGGCACGTTTTCGTTGGCCTCGATGGTCTTGATGTCCGGCGTTTCGCTGGCGGCGATCATGCGGTCGGCGAAGTCATCATGGCCGACGCCATTGAGCACAATCACGTCGAGGCCGCTGATGCGCTTGATGTCCTCGGCCCGTGGTTCGTAGGCGTGCGGATTGAAGCCGGCCGGAATCAACGGGACCACCTCGGCGTTATCGCCGACGATGTTCGCCACATAACTGTAATAAGGGTGCAGGGTGATGCCGATGCGCAGGCGTTTGGCCGGATCGGCGCTGACCAGCGGGCTCAACAGGCAGGCGCAAATGCTCAACAGAAACAGACGCAACAAGGGACGGCGTGTAGATGAAATAGACATGGGCAAGCGGTCTTCTCTCGGGTGAAGGCGAGGAATCAATGGCGATGTTCGCGGGTAACCCCGGCATCGTATTGCGCGACGATCTGTTTCCAGCCGGCGGCGGCCAGGGCGGCGTCAGTCAGCTCCCGAGGCGCCGTGAGTGCGGCGTCACGGTTGAGCCAGATATCCGGCGCTGCCTGATCATCAGCGCTGACACGCATCAGAAACGAACCGGCGATGGAGGGTGTCTGGCTATGACCGAAGTAAGCGGCGTCGCTCGGCATCTGCCATGCATGACTGCCTCGGGCGACGGAACTTGCGTCCTGGGCGAACGGGGCAAAACCTTCGTCCGCGAGATTTTGCGGCGTCGGCAGGGTTTTCTGCTCTTCGCGCAGCAAGCGGATTTCGTCCAGCGTCACGCGCAGGTCGGCATAGATGCCTTGCTCGGCGGCGCTGAGGTCGCGGCGCGCGTCCAGTTGATTGCTGGCGACAGGTTCCGGTTCATGGGACACCCCACGCCATGCCACCACGGAACCTGCCAGCGCCAGAATCAGCAGGCACAGCAGCAACACGTTAAGGGTTTCATGGCCGGCACCGGCCGGGCGCACGATTTGTGTGGTGGGCGTGCTCATGGCGCTTCGATATCCGCTTGATCGATTTCCACCACATGGCCAGGGCCCGCGTCGAACAGCACGTAGAACTCGGCGCCGGGTTTCTTGAAGGTCACCGTCGAGTCGGGGCCGAGCTTGCCCGGCACCAGAATCGTTTCGTCGTAACCGATCACATCCAGGGTCACACCGGGTGCGCCGCTGCCATCGGAGAAGCCACCGGTACATTTGATCTGTTCGTCATCGACGGCTTTGCATTCGCACATCGGGTTGTGCGCCAAGGCGCTTGCACTGAAGCCGGCGCACAGCACCAACAGTGCGGCGCTGAACCGCAGACGGAAAGGACGTTGCGAGCAGGTCATGGTTTGGCTCCTTGTTTGTTCAGCCAGGCGATGGTGGCGGGGGAGGCCTGGCTCAGGGGAATCGAGGCCTGATGCATGCTGCCGTCCCAGCCTTCCATGGTGATCCACAGTTCGGCGTCGGGTTTGGTCTTGTCCGGAATTGGCACTTGTGTGCCCATGTTGTAGGGCGTGCCGAAGAAGATTGAACCGGCGGCACGCAGGCTGCGGGGTTTGCCGATGCGCAGGTAGGTGGCCTTGACCCCTTCGACACAGGTGGTGCACAGCGCAGCGGTGAAGCCTTTGAGATAACCGGCTGTACCGTCGGAACGTGGCGCCTCATTGCGAAACTCGGCCAGTCGCAGGCTCCACGGCCCAACCGGGATTTCACCTATCTCGCGCTCGCCGAGGCCTGCGTCACCACGGAAAAGTGCTTGTTCGGCGAAGTAGTTGGGCATGAAACCCAACGGGATCAGCAGCAACAAGATGTTTATGTGAAAGCGCCATTTATGCCAGAACAGACTCAGTCGCGACGGTTGCGGGGCAGTGGTGATCTTGCTCACGAGTTGACCTCCGACGGTTCACGGCTGACGACGGCTTGCGCATTCACGCGATTTTTTTTGTCTTCGCGCTTGAGTGCATTGACGGTCGCCAGCGCCGTGCGCTTGGTCCAGATCAACAAGCCGCTCAGGACCATCATGCTCAACACGAGGCCGAAGAAGAACCAGATGAGCTTGATCCACAGCCCGCCGAAATCACCGGTGTGCAGCGGTCGCATTGATTCGGTGACGAATTCCAGGGCCGTTCGGTCGGACAGCAACCGCGAGGCCGCGACCTCACCGCTGTACGGATTGAGAGTGGCGCTCTGGAACATCAATGGATACCAGCCACGCCCCTGGATATCGAGATGGCTGTAGGCGTTGCCCGGGAGAAAAATACTGCTGGCTTCCAGCCCGGGAATCTTTTGCCGGGCGATTTCGACGGCCTGATCCAGGCTCACTTGTGGTGGTGGCAAACCGTTGGCCGACAGCGGCACGCTCTCACGGGACATGGACGCGATGACCGGCTCGCTGGAGATCGAAATCTGGTAGTCGGACAGGAATGCCTCGATCAGGAACCAGACAGCCGTGATGGAAATGACCGCGATGAACCAGATCGACCAGATGCCGCTCAGACGATGAAAGTCGCCCCAGAAGATCCGTGCGCCGTGGCGAAAACGCAAGGTCGGACTGAAAAAGCCTTTCCAGAAGCGTTTATAGACCACCAGCCCCGTAACCAGTGACGCCAGCATTGGCAAGGCCAGGAACGACACCAGATACCAGCCCCAACTGTAGCCATTGGTGAACGGCACCAGCCACCAGCCGTGCAGCGCGCGGGTGAAGCCGCGAAAGTTGAAATCAGGTGCCTTGCCCTGGATCACCCCGTTGTACGGGTTTACGTAAAGTATTTGCGAAAGACCATCCGGTTTGCTGACGCTGACATCCAGGGCGAAATGCGATTCGTCCGGACGATTGATGCGCTTGACCAGCAACTCCGGCTCGGCCTTCTTGATGGCGGCCATGATCTCGTCATAACCCAGCAGCGGTGCGTCGTCAGACGGTTGATTGGCGTGCATCTGTGGATTGGCCAGCCAGACGATTTCCTGGCTGACCACCGCCAGCGTCCCGGTTACGCAAACGATCAGGACGAAAAACCAGATCGGTAATGCGAGCCAGCTATGTACCAGGAACCACAGTTTGGAGCGGGATTTTTTTGACATGATTGGGCGTCTAGAGAACGGTGAAAGGGCGCGTGGCTGCGGGCTTCACAGCACGGGTATCCCCGAAAGGCGCTCGTGGCTTTTGCCTACGCGAACGGCCTGCATCTCTATAGGACGGATGAGCGAGATAAATCCCGATAAGGAATGTGAAAGTAAATGTTTCGCGTTCTGTTCGACATCGCCACGTATTGTGGGAGCGTCGGGCTGCTGGAGTGTGCAGTCCGCGTCAATGCCGGATTTGTCAGAGTTTTCGCGAGCAGGCTCGCTCCCACATTTGAAATGCATTCCAAGGTGGGAGCGAGCCTGCTCGCGAAAGAGTCAGTTGGGACGCTGATGTATTCAGCCTTGGCTAAACATCTCCATCGCACGCTGCTTGATCTGCTCTTCAGTCAGATCTTCCTTGTGGGTCGCGAGAAACCACAGATGCCCATAGGGGTCCTTCAACGTTCCACTGCGATCACCGTAAAACTGATCCTTGACCTCAGACACCACGGTTGCCCCGGCATCCAGCGCCCTTTGGAATGACTTGTCGACATCCGTCACATACAGATGCAAACCGACAGAGACGGTTTGCTCCGGACTGCTCAATGGCCCTTGATCGCACGGCGAGCCGAGCATGATTGCGCTGTCACCAATACGCAGCTCCGCGTGGCCGATGCTGCCGTCGGGCATGGCCAGGCGCATGACCTCGGTGGCGCCGAACGCTTGCTTGTAGAAGTCGATGGCCTCGACGGCCTTTTGGATGCCGAGATACGGGGTAATGCTGTGATACCCCTCGGGGATGGGTTTGACGCTCATGACGTTCTCCCTGTTTTTATTTTTCGAAATGTTGGTTCACCGGATTCCCGGAAGAATCAATATAGAACTGTCTTCCCGGCCAGGAATTTCGCCCGACGAGCAGCAGCCCACATTACGTATCCAAAAAGTGCGCCCCCGGCCCCTGTTCACCCAACACATCGCCCTGATTGCGTAACGGACACGCCTCCATCGACAGGCAACCACAACCGATGCAGCCATTGAGCCGGTCACGCAGTAACGTCAGTTGATTGATCCGTTCATCCAGTTCCCGTTGCCACTGCTGAGATAGAACCTTCCAGTCCGCCGCCGTCGGTGCGCGATCGTCGGGGAGGACTTTCAGTGCTTCGCCAATCTCCGCCAGCGGAATCCCCAAACGCTGCGCGACTTTGATCAACGCCACTCGGCGCAGCACGGCGCGCGCATAGCGTCGCTGATTGCCGGCGTTGCGCTGGCTCTTGATCAAACCCTTGGTCTCGTAAAAATGCAGGGCAGTGACCGCAACACCGCTGCGCGCCGCGACTTCGCCGACGGTGAGGGGCTTGTGCAGGTTTTCCTTGGTGATCATGCTGAAATTGCTCTTGACCTTGACTTAACTAGAGGTTTTACCCTGCGCTTCTTCGAGTCGCAAGATTCGCCTGACAACCAAGTGGGGAATTTCATGCAAGCATCAGCGAAAAACCGCAGCTTCACCCAATTGATCGAGTTCGAGATCGAGCCTCGCCAGCAGTCGGGCCTGGTCTCGGCGCTGTCGATGCAGACCGAACGCCTGGCTCAGCGCTATCAAGGTTTCATCAGCGCGAGCGTGCAGGCCAGCGATGATGGCCGGCGGGTATTGAGCTTGCTGCAATGGCAAACCCGCGAGGCGGGGGAGGCGGCGTTCCGCAGTTTCGAAAGCGGTGAACAGGATTTCTGGGCGTTGATCCGCGCCCATCAGGCGAAAACAGTGACCTTCAATTCGTTTCAGGTACTGAGCAGCATCGCTCGCAGCCACGACGACGCATTGCACTGCAACCTGATCAGTTAGATCGACAGCCTTGTCAGCCGCTCACGGTCAAGAGACAGGCGGGTTAGTGACGATTTGCTGATAGCCACTATTGAAAGCGTTGATTTCTGCGCAGGCGTGTCGAGGCGTAGCCTTTCTCCATCGACCCCACATTGCTCGCCAGGACGCTCCCATGAATCATTTACTGACTGTTTCGCTGTTGTTCGCCGTCTCCGTACTCGCCGGATGTGCCAGCCATGTTTCTCCCGAACTGCGGCCCTACTCGGCAGAAGAATCTCGGGAACTGGCCATGGAGGCACTGAACCGCAGCGGTTTGTCGTTTGACGAATACCATGCCAAAAAAGCCCGATTACTTGGCCAGCCACAGAAGGCCTTCAGGTTTGACAAGCAGGGCGAGATGAGCGCTGAACGTGCCGTACAGCTGCATGGACGCCCCAGCTGAAAACAAACTGTACTGGTTGAAGTTTTAGCCAACTGTCCGTGGGTTTGCCGGGCCGCGTGGGGTAGGGTCTACACCTGAATGACCCTGACGGACTGCACCATGAACCTCTCGCTTGATTTACTGTTGGGCTTTGCCCTGTTTGCCCTTGTCACCTCGATTACGCCGGGGCCGAACAACACCATGTTGCTGGCATCGGGCGTCAACTTCGGATTCAACCGCACCATCCCGCATATGCTCGGCATCACCTGTGGATTCTTCGTCCTTGTGGTTGCCGTGGGATTTGGCCTGGGCGCGGTGTTTCAGTCCTATCCGATTCTCTATACGGTTCTGCGCTACGTCGGCGCGGCGTATCTGTTGTATCTGGCATGGAAGATCGCCCATTCGGGGCCGGTCGGTGACAACGTCCAGGGCGAAGCCAAACCGATCAGCTATCTGGGCGCCGCGGCGTTCCAGTGGGTCAATCCCAAGGCGTGGATCATGGCCATTGGTGCTATCAGCACGTACACGCCGATGCAGGGATACTTCACTAACGTCGTGGTGATCGCCGCGGTGTTCGCCATCATCAACTTGCCGAGCGTCGGCGTCTGGGCAGCGTGTGGCACGCTACTGCGCAATGTGCTGAAGGAACCGCGCTGGTTGCGCGTATTCAACTGGGGCATGGCGGCATTGCTGGTGATTTCGTTGTATCCGTTACTTCTTGAAAGCTTTAGCTGACGCGTTGCTTCAACCGCCGGCCCGATGCCTGTTAAGCTCGGCTTCAGGAGCGTTCCTACGCACTTTTAAATGAAGTTGTCCTTCTTTAACGGCATCCGATCAGGTATTGATGACGCTCTCGAACCGACGCGCAGCTCACAAGGCTGCGCTGTGCCGTTTGCAGACACGAGCCTCCTGATCCCGGAACACGCTCTGCGAGTCTTTTATGAACACACGTCCGTTGTATTTCGATTACGCCGCCACGACCCCGGTGGACGAGCGGGTCATCCAGGTGATGATCGAATGTCTGGGGTTTCACGGCAACTTCGGCAACCCGGCCTCCAGCTCCCATGCGTTTGGCCAGCAGGCCCGGCAGGCGGTCGAGCAGGCCCGCCGGCAAGTCGCCGAACTGGTCGGGGCGCACGCCGAACAGATCGTCTGGACTTCCGGTGCCACCGAGTCCAATAACCTCGCGCTCAAAGGCGTGGCCCAGGCGCGCGGTGTCGGCGGCGGCCACATCATTACCAGCCAGATCGAACACAAAGCCATCCTCGATACCGCCCGCCAGTTGCAGGACGCCGACGTTGCCGTGACCTATCTGGTCCCGGACGCCGATGGATTGATCACACCGCAGGCGGTCAGCGAAGCGATGCGCGATGACACCTGTCTGGTCTCGCTGATGCTGGTCAACAACGAGCTCGGTACTGTCAACGACATCCCGGCCATCGGTCAAATCGTGCGCGGTCGCGAAGCGCTTTTCCATGTCGATGCGGCTCAGGGCGCCGGCAAAGTGGCGATCGATCTGGCGCAGTGGCCAGTGGACCTGATGTCGTTCTCGGCACATAAACTCTATGGCCCCAAAGGCATTGGCGCGTTGTACGTCGGCCCGCGGGCGCAGCAACGGGTGCAGGCACAGATTCATGGTGGCGGACACGAAAGCGGCTTACGCTCCGGGACGCTGGCGACTCATCAGATTGCCGGAATGGGCGCTGCATTTGCTTTGGCCGCAGGCGCTTTTGATGAAGAGAAAAAATCCATCGTCGCGTTACGCGAACGCTTGCTCGAACAATTGCTGAGTCTGCCCGGCGTGCGTCTCAATGGCAGTGCCAGTCAGCGCATTGCGCACACCTTGAGCCTGACGTTCAGCGAGGGCGAATTCAACAGCGCGGCGCTGAGCCATTCGATCGCGTTTTCCGCAACCTCAGCCTGTAACTCCGCAAGCAACGCGCCATCCCACGTGCTGGTGGCGCTGGGGCATGACGCACGGCTGGCGGGGCGTACCATTCGCCTGAGCCTCGGCCGTTTCACCACCGCAGACGATGTCGACAAGGCTTGCGAATTGATCAAGACCGCCTGCGCCAGTGCTCCGGCATTCTGGGCGACAGGGCTTTAACCAGCCGATCCATGGCTACGAACAATAACGAATAAGTGATTAGCAGGAGACATGATGAGTACCCAGACCTTGACCGAAGGATCGGTGCCCCAGCGCCTGGCGCGCACCCGTGAACTGATGCGCCGTGAAGGCATTCATGCGTTGTTGGTGCCTTCTGCCGACCCGCATCTGTCGGAATATTTGCCGGGTTACTGGCAGGGACGGCAGTGGCTGTCGGGCTTTCATGGTTCGGTCGGCACACTGATTGTCACCCTCGATTTCGCCGGTGTCTGGGCCGACAGTCGTTACTGGGAACAGGCGACCAAGGAACTCAATGGCAGCGGCATCGAACTGGTCAAGCTGCAACCAGGGCAGCCGAGTCCGCTGGACTGGCTGGCTGAACAGACCCCGGAAGGTGGCGTGGTTGCAGTAGACGGCGCAGTCATGGCCGTGGCTTCGGCGCGTACGTTGAGCGGCAAGCTCGAAGCGCGTGGCGCGAGCCTGCGTACCGATATCGATCTGCTTAAGGAAGTCTGGAGCGACCGGCCAACTCTGCCAAACGCGCCGATCTATCAGCATCTGCCACCGCAAGCGACCGTAAGCCGTGGCGACAAACTCGCCAAACTGCGTGAAACCTTGCAGGAGCGCGGTGCCGACTGGCACTTCATCGCCACCCTCGACGACATCGCATGGCTGTTCAACCTGCGCGGCGGCGATGTGTCGTTCAACCCGGTGTTCGTCTCTTTCGCCCTGATCAATCAGCAACAAGCGACGCTGTTCGTTGCGTTGAGCAAAGTGGATGCGTCGTTGCGTGCAGTGCTGGAACAGGACGGCGTGACACTGCGCGACTACAGCGAAGTGTCCGAGGCCTTGCGCGCCGTGCCGAGCGGCGCGAGCCTTCTGGTGGACCCGGCGCGTGTCACCAGCGGTCTGTTGGATAACCTCGACAGTGGCGTAACACTGGTCGAAGGATTGAACCCGACCACGTTGGCCAAGTCGCAAAAAAGTGAAGCCGACGCCGCGCACATTCGTAAAGCGATGGAGCAGGACGGCGCGGCACTCTGCGAGTTCTTCGCCTGGCTGGAATCGGCCTGGGGTCGTGAACGCATTACCGAGCTGACCATCGACGAGAAACTTACCGCTGCCCGGGAGAGTCGTCCGGATTACGTGTCGCTGAGTTTCAATACCATCGCTGCCTTCAATGCCAATGGCGCCATGCCGCATTACCACGCTACCGAAGAAGAGCACGCGGTGATCGAGGGGGACGGTCTGTTGCTGATCGACTCCGGTGGTCAATATCTCGGCGGCACGACCGACATCACGCGCATGGTGCCGGTCGGTACGCCGACTGAAGAACAGAAGCGCGATTGCACACGCGTGTTGAAAGGCGTGATTGCGCTGTCGCGGGCACAGTTTCCGAAAGGCATTCTGTCTCCATTGCTCGATGCCATCGCGCGGGCGCCGATCTGGGCTGAGAGTGTGGATTACGGCCACGGCACCGGTCACGGTGTGGGTTACTTCCTCAATGTGCACGAAGGCCCGCAAGTGATTGCCTATCAGGCAGCGCCGGCACCACAGACCGCGATGCAACCGGGGATGATTACTTCGATCGAACCGGGCACTTATCGTCCGGGCCGTTGGGGCGTGCGCATCGAAAACCTGGCGATGAACCGTGAGGCAGGCAGCAGCGAGTTCGGCGACTTCCTCAAGTTTGAAACCTTGACCCTGTGCCCGATCGACACGCGTTGTCTGCTGCCAGACTTGCTGAGTCAGGAAGAAAAACAGTGGTTCAACGCCTACCACGCTGAGGTGCGTGAGCGCTTGAGCCCGTTGCTCGACGGTGCGGCGCTGGAGTGGCTGAATACGCGTACTGTTGCAATCTGATCGTCATGTGCGGGCGCTGATTTCAGCGCCCGCGTGTCTCTTTCGATCTAGACTTGACGCAATGCTTCCTCGACGAAGTCGAGACGATCCTGGCCGAAGAACATCTGATTGCCGATAAACAGAGTTGGAGCACCGAAGACGCCTCGCTTAACGGCGGTTTCGGTGTTGTCCTTCAGCGCAGCCTTGACTGTTTCGTCGTTGGTTAGGGCCAGGACGTCATCGGGCGCAAACCCGTGTTCGCTTAACACGGCAGCCACAGTCGCCGGGTCGCTCAGGTTTTTGCCCTCCACCCACAACGCCGTGAACAAGCAATCGACGAACGCCTGAAAGCGTTCCGGTTGGCGCAGTTGTATGCCGGTGACGGCGCGCATCAACAGCAGCGTGTTGATCGGAAAGTGCGGATTGAAATTGAGAGCTACACCATAGCGTTTGGCGTAGCGGTTCAGATCCTGAAACATGTAGCGACCCTTGGCCGGGATCATTGCCGGTGAGGCGTTGCCGGTAGCTTTGAAGACACCGCCCAGCAGCATCGGAATGTAGATCAGCTGACTATGGGTTTCTGCGCAGATCCTGGGCAGTTGGGTGTAGGCCAGATAAGTGGCAGGGCTGCCGAGGTCGAAATAGAACTCCACGGTTTTGGTCATTTTCGCTGCTCTCTATTTATTGTTATGGGCGGTGGGTTTACCAGCGTTCGTTCCAGGGGCGCAGATCCAGCTCGAACGTCCATGCATCGCGTGGCTGACTGTGCAGATACCAGTAATTTTCGGCGATGTGCTCGGGATTGAGGATGCCGTCCTGATCCTTGGTGGCGTATTTCTCGGGGAAGCTGTTGCGGATGAAATCGGTATCAATGGCACCATCGACCACGATGTGCGCAACATGAATGTTCATCGGGCCTAGTTCGCGGGCCATGCTTTGTGCGAGCGCGCGGATGCCATGCTTGGCGCCGGCGAATGCGGCGAAACCCGATGAACCGCGCAGTCCGGCAGTTGCGCCGGTAAACAGAATGGTTCCACGTTTACGCGTGACCATGCGTTTGGCCACTTCACGGGCATTGAGGAAACCTGAGAAACAGGCCATCTCCCAGATCTTGAAGTATTTGCGAGCGGTTTCTTCAAGGATGCTGCACGGCACGTTGGCACCGATGTTGAAGACAAAAGCTTCAATCGGGCCGAGGCGGGCTTCGATGTCTTCGATCAGCGCGATGACTTCTTCTTCCTTGCGCGCATCGCAAGCAAAGCCGTGAGCTTCGCCGCCCTCGGCCTGAATGGCGTCCACCAGCGGCTGCAACTTATCGGCACTGCGCCGCGTGACGCACGCAACGAATCCTTCCTTGGCAAAGCGCTTGGCAATCGCGCCACCCGTGGCATCACCCGCACCGACAACCAATACGACCTTCTTGTTATTCATGGGTGGAACCCCTTTGGTAAACGATCGTTAAGTGAACGAACGTTATGCTAGGATTCGGCCAGCGTCAAGGTGGTCAACTCGAGGGCAAACAACATGCGTTACTCCGCCAATCACAAGCTGGAAACCCAGGAAAAGCTATTGCAGAGCAGTGCGCTGTCGGCCAAGCGATCCGGGTTTTCCACGGTCGGCGTCGATGGTTTGATGAAGGCTATAGGGTTGAGCGGTGCAGCGTTCTATAGTCACTTCTCTTCCAAAGATGCGTTGTTCACTGCGATCGTCGAGCGGGAGCTGGGGCAAAGCCTTGAGCGACTGGGCGGACAGGGGGGGCAGGATCGTGAGCGGCTGGAGCGTTGCCTCAAACACTATTTGAGCATGGCTCACGTGGAGCAGCCTGAATCGGGCTGTGCTTTGCCGGCGCTAGGTGCGGAAATCGCCCGCTCGGATATTCAGGTTCGTGAGCAGGCCCAGATGTGGATCTGCAGGCTTCAGGACAGTTGGGCGCAGATACTTGGGAGCGACAGCCTGGCGTGGTCGATTCTGTCGCAGTGCGTTGGCGCGTTGGTAGTGGCGCGAATGCTGGCCACGCCGGACGTTCAGCGCAAGGTGCTGGAGTCCAGCCGCGACGAAATTGGGCGTCAGATCTCCCGGCAGCCGTGATCTATTTACAGATGACGATCATGCTGCGGCTGGTGTAGCCAGCGGGATTGAGACCGAACGGGTAGTCGCCGGGCTCCTCTACGGAATCCCCTGACTTGGCGATGACCTTGTAGCCTTTCGGGGCACAGGAGTTGGCTGCGCTGGTATAGCACTTGTCCCAAGAGGACGAGAGTCCCGAACAGTTGATGTGCAGCCCTTTCTTGCCGTGCTTCACCTGGGTTTTCGAGGTCGCCGCACAGCCCGCAACTGCGAGTACGGCGATCAATATCAAAATTCGTTTCATTACCGTCCTTATAGCGGCCGCGAGTCTGATGCTCCGGTCTGCCTGTATTCGCTTGTGCTCTAAGCGTTTCGAAATCCCTGTCGGAAAAAATCCATATCTGGCATTGGGTTGCGAGCCTAAACATGGCCTAAATGAACGCCAATTGCCAGACCTTCGTCAAATCCTGTTTCAATCTGCCGCAATGGCAGGCTTGGCGGCGCTGCCCATGGTCATGGTCGCGCCAACGGAAGCCAGGATAATGCACATGATCGCCATCCATTGTGACAACGTAAGGTATTCCTGCAAAAACAGCAGGCCCGACAGCGCGCCAAATGCAGGTTCGATACTCATCAATGTGCCGAAGGTTCGCGCGGGCATTCGGGTAAGAGCAACCATTTCCAGGGTGTAGGGCAGGGCGGTGGACAGGATGGCGACGCCGATGGCAATCGGGATCAGCGAGGGTGTGAGTAGCGCTGCGCCGGCATGCACGATACCGATGGGAGCCACGAACAGTGCCGCGATCATCACACCTAACGCGGCGGTCGTGACGCCGTTATCAGCACCGGCCCTCTGACCAAACAGAATGTATAGCGCCCAGCAGATCCCGGCACCCAATGCATACCCCGCCCCAACCAGGTCGATTCCCGCGGTTGTCGCCCCCGTCGGTATCAATAGCACCAGGCCGGCTATGGCCAGGCCGATCCACAGAAAATCAATGGCGCGTCGGGATGCATATATAGCTACGGCCAATGGGCCGGTAAATTCGAGAGCGACGGCGATGCCCAGCGGCACTGTGCGCAATGACATATAGAAGAGGAAATTCATGCCTCCTAACGCCATACCGTAGACGATCACCGTACGCAGCGACTTGGCCGTCAGCTTTGCTCGCCAGGGACGCAGCAATAAAAGCATGATCACACTTGCGAAAATCAGGCGCAGGGTTGTCGTCCCCTGAGCGCCGACCACTGGAAACATGCTTTTGGCCAGCGATGCACCGGACTGGATGGATGCCATGGCTATCAATAGCAGGCCAACCGGGAACAGCGTTGAGGCAAGAGAGCGGGGTTGGTCATTCATTGCGCGGCATCGTCCAAGGTAAGAGCGGGTATTGTTGTAGGTAGTGGGCAATATATTGCGCATTCATGCCTCTGACGTCTATATATAAGCAGGTTTTTCGGAAGTTTCGATAAAATCGAAAATAGCGGTTGACGGCAGATTCCAGACGTCTATAATTCGCCCCACTTCCGGCGCAGTCGAAACGGAAAACTCCTTGAGATTCAATGAGTTAAGTAGGTTTCGAGAGCGGGTCGCTTCAGTTCATCGAAGCCTGGAAGGAGTTGAAAGAGCGGTGATGTTTGGCTCTTTTAACGGTTCGATCTTCTCGGTCGAAAGCGGAGAAAAAGAGGTGTTGACAGCAGCGATTAACGCTGTAGAATTCGCCTCCCGCTAACGAGAGATCGGAAGCGCAAGTGGTTGAAGTTGTTGAAGAATTCTTCGAAAACTTCTGAAAATAATCACTTGACAGCAAATGAGGCTGCTGTAGAATGCGCGCCTCGGTTGAGACGAAAGATCTTAACCAACCGCTCTTTAACAACTGAATCAAGCAATTCGTGTGGGTGCTTGTGGAGTCAGACTGATAGTCAACAAGATTATCAGCATCACAAGTTACTCCGCGAGAAATCAAAGATGTAACCAACGATTGCTGAGCCAAGTTTAGGGTTTCTTAAAAACCCAAAGATGTTTGAACTGAAGAGTTTGATCATGGCTCAGATTGAACGCTGGCGGCAGGCCTAACACATGCAAGTCGAGCGGATGACAGGAGCTTGCTCCTGAATTCAGCGGCGGACGGGTGAGTAATGCCTAGGAATCTGCCTGGTAGTGGGGGACAACGTTTCGAAAGGAACGCTAATACCGCATACGTCCTACGGGAGAAAGCAGGGGACCTTCGGGCCTTGCGCTATCAGATGAGCCTAGGTCGGATTAGCTAGTTGGTGAGGTAATGGCTCACCAAGGCGACGATCCGTAACTGGTCTGAGAGGATGATCAGTCACACTGGAACTGAGACACGGTCCAGACTCCTACGGGAGGCAGCAGTGGGGAATATTGGACAATGGGCGAAAGCCTGATCCAGCCATGCCGCGTGTGTGAAGAAGGTCTTCGGATTGTAAAGCACTTTAAGTTGGGAGGAAGGGCATTAACCTAATACGTTAGTGTTTTGACGTTACCGACAGAATAAGCACCGGCTAACTCTGTGCCAGCAGCCGCGGTAATACAGAGGGTGCAAGCGTTAATCGGAATTACTGGGCGTAAAGCGCGCGTAGGTGGTTTGTTAAGTTGGATGTGAAATCCCCGGGCTCAACCTGGGAACTGCATTCAAAACTGACAAGCTAGAGTATGGTAGAGGGTGGTGGAATTTCCTGTGTAGCGGTGAAATGCGTAGATATAGGAAGGAACACCAGTGGCGAAGGCGACCACCTGGACTGATACTGACACTGAGGTGCGAAAGCGTGGGGAGCAAACAGGATTAGATACCCTGGTAGTCCACGCCGTAAACGATGTCAACTAGCCGTTGGGAGCCTTGAGCTCTTAGTGGCGCAGCTAACGCATTAAGTTGACCGCCTGGGGAGTACGGCCGCAAGGTTAAAACTCAAATGAATTGACGGGGGCCCGCACAAGCGGTGGAGCATGTGGTTTAATTCGAAGCAACGCGAAGAACCTTACCAGGCCTTGACATCCAATGAACTTTCCAGAGATGGATTGGTGCCTTCGGGAACATTGAGACAGGTGCTGCATGGCTGTCGTCAGCTCGTGTCGTGAGATGTTGGGTTAAGTCCCGTAACGAGCGCAACCCTTGTCCTTAGTTACCAGCACGTAATGGTGGGCACTCTAAGGAGACTGCCGGTGACAAACCGGAGGAAGGTGGGGATGACGTCAAGTCATCATGGCCCTTACGGCCTGGGCTACACACGTGCTACAATGGTCGGTACAAAGGGTTGCCAAGCCGCGAGGTGGAGCTAATCCCATAAAACCGATCGTAGTCCGGATCGCAGTCTGCAACTCGACTGCGTGAAGTCGGAATCGCTAGTAATCGTGAATCAGAATGTCACGGTGAATACGTTCCCGGGCCTTGTACACACCGCCCGTCACACCATGGGAGTGGGTTGCACCAGAAGTAGCTAGTCTAACCTTCGGGAGGACGGTTACCACGGTGTGATTCATGACTGGGGTGAAGTCGTAACAAGGTAGCCGTAGGGGAACCTGCGGCTGGATCACCTCCTTAATCGACGACATCAGCTGCTCCATGAGCTCCCACACGAATTGCTTGATTCATTGAAGAAGACGATAAGAAGCAGCCCGAAATTGGGTCTGTAGCTCAGTTGGTTAGAGCGCACCCCTGATAAGGGTGAGGTCGGCAGTTCGAATCTGCCCAGACCCACCAATTTTGTGTGGGAAACGCCTGTAGAAATACGGGGCCATAGCTCAGCTGGGAGAGCGCCTGCCTTGCACGCAGGAGGTCAGCGGTTCGATCCCGCTTGGCTCCACCACCACCACTACTGCTTCTGACGTATGAAAGCTTAGAAATGAGCATTCCATTGAAAGATGGTGAATGTTGATTTCTAGTCTTTGATTAGATCGTTCTTTAAAAATTTGGGTATGTGATAGAAAGATAGACTGAACGTTACTTTCACTGGTAACGGATCAGGCTAAGGTAAAATTTGTGAGTTACTCTGAATTGAGTATTATCGAATTTTCGGCGAATGTCGTCTTCACAGTATAACCAGATTGCTTGGGGTTATATGGTCAAGTGAAGAAGCGCATACGGTGGATGCCTTGGCAGTCAGAGGCGATGAAAGACGTGGTAGCCTGCGAAAAGCTTCGGGGAGTCGGCAAACAGACTTTGATCCGGAGATGTCTGAATGGGGGAACCCAGCCATCATAAGATGGTTATCTTGTACTGAATACATAGGTGCAAGAGGCGAACCAGGGGAACTGAAACATCTAAGTACCCTGAGGAAAAGAAATCAACCGAGATTCCCTTAGTAGTGGCGAGCGAACGGGGACTAGCCCTTAAGTGGCTTTGAGATTAGCGGAACGCTCTGGAAAGTGCGGCCATAGTGGGTGATAGCCCTGTACGCGAAAATCTCTTAGTCATGAAATCGAGTAGGACGGAGCACGAGAAACTTTGTCTGAATATGGGGGGACCATCCTCCAAGGCTAAATACTACTGACTGACCGATAGTGAACTAGTACCGTGAGGGAAAGGCGAAAAGAACCCCGGAGAGGGGAGTGAAATAGATCCTGAAACCGTATGCGTACAAGCAGTGGGAGCAGACTTTGTTCTGTGACTGCGTACCTTTTGTATAATGGGTCAGCGACTTATTTTCAGTGGCGAGCTTAACCGAATAGGGGAGGCGTAGCGAAAGCGAGTCTTAATAGGGCGTCTAGTCGCTGGGAATAGACCCGAAACCGGGCGATCTATCCATGGGCAGGTTGAAGGTTGGGTAACACTAACTGGAGGACCGAACCGACTACCGTTGAAAAGTTAGCGGATGACCTGTGGATCGGAGTGAAAGGCTAATCAAGCTCGGAGATAGCTGGTTCTCCTCGAAAGCTATTTAGGTAGCGCCTCATGTATCACTGTAGGGGGTAGAGCACTGTTTCGGCTAGGGGGTCATCCCGACTTACCAAACCGATGCAAACTCCGAATACCTACAAGTGCCGAGCATGGGAGACACACGGCGGGTGCTAACGTCCGTCGTGAAAAGGGAAACAACCCAGACCGTCAGCTAAGGTCCCAAAGTTATGGTTAAGTGGGAAACGATGTGGGAAGGCTTAGACAGCTAGGAGGTTGGCTTAGAAGCAGCCACCCTTTAAAGAAAGCGTAATAGCTCACTAGTCGAGTCGGCCTGCGCGGAAGATGTAACGGGGCTCAAACCATACACCGAAGCTACGGGTATCATCTTAGGATGATGCGGTAGAGGAGCGTTCTGTAAGCCTGTGAAGGTGAGTTGAGAAGCTTGCTGGAGGTATCAGAAGTGCGAATGCTGACATGAGTAACGACAATGGGTGTGAAAAACACCCACGCCGAAAGACCAAGGTTTCCTGCGCAACGTTAATCGACGCAGGGTTAGTCGGTCCCTAAGGCGAGGCTGAAAAGCGTAGTCGATGGAAAACAGGTTAATATTCCTGTACTTCTGGTTATTGCGATGGAGGGACGGAGAAGGCTAGGCCAGCTTGGCGTTGGTTGTCCAAGTTTAAGGTGGTAGGCTGGAATCTTAGGTAAATCCGGGATTCTAAGGCCGAGAGCTGATGACGAGTTATCTTTTAGATGACGAAGTGGTTGATGCCATGCTTCCAAGAAAAGCTTCTAAGCTTCAGGTAACCAGGAACCGTACCCCAAACCGACACAGGTGGTTGGGTAGAGAATACCAAGGCGCTTGAGAGAACTCGGGTGAAGGAACTAGGCAAAATGGCACCGTAACTTCGGGAGAAGGTGCGCCGGTGAGGGTGAAGGACTTGCTCCGTAAGCTCATGCCGGTCGAAGATACCAGGCCGCTGCGACTGTTTATTAAAAACACAGCACTCTGCAAACACGAAAGTGGACGTATAGGGTGTGACGCCTGCCCGGTGCCGGAAGGTTAATTGATGGGGTTAGCTAACGCGAAGCTCTTGATCGAAGCCCCGGTAAACGGCGGCCGTAACTATAACGGTCCTAAGGTAGCGAAATTCCTTGTCGGGTAAGTTCCGACCTGCACGAATGGCGTAACGATGGCGGCGCTGTCTCCACCCGAGACTCAGTGAAATTGAAATCGCTGTGAAGATGCAGTGTATCCGCGGCTAGACGGAAAGACCCCGTGAACCTTTACTATAGCTTTGCACTGGACTTTGAATTTGCTTGTGTAGGATAGGTGGGAGGCTTTGAAGCGTGGACGCCAGTTCGCGTGGAGCCAACCTTGAAATACCACCCTGGCAACTTTGAGGTTCTAACTCAGGTCCGTTATCCGGATCGAGGACAGTGTATGGTGGGTAGTTTGACTGGGGCGGTCTCCTCCTAAAGAGTAACGGAGGAGTACGAAGGTGCGCTCAGACCGGTCGGAAATCGGTCGTAGAGTATAAAGGCAAAAGCGCGCTTGACTGCGAGACAGACACGTCGAGCAGGTACGAAAGTAGGTCTTAGTGATCCGGTGGTTCTGTATGGAAGGGCCATCGCTCAACGGATAAAAGGTACTCCGGGGATAACAGGCTGATACCGCCCAAGAGTTCATATCGACGGCGGTGTTTGGCACCTCGATGTCGGCTCATCACATCCTGGGGCTGAAGCCGGTCCCAAGGGTATGGCTGTTCGCCATTTAAAGTGGTACGCGAGCTGGGTTTAGAACGTCGTGAGACAGTTCGGTCCCTATCTGCCGTGGACGTTTGAGATTTGAGAGGGGCTGCTCCTAGTACGAGAGGACCGGAGTGGACGAACCTCTGGTGTTCCGGTTGTCACGCCAGTGGCATTGCCGGGTAGCTATGTTCGGGAAAGATAACCGCTGAAAGCATCTAAGCGGGAAACTTGCCTCAAGATGAGATCTCACTGGAACCTTGAGTTCCCTGAAGGGCCGTCGAAGACTACGACGTTGATAGGTTGGGTGTGTAAGCGCTGTGAGGCGTTGAGCTAACCAATACTAATTGCCCGTGAGGCTTGACCATATAACACCCAAGCAATTTGCGTCGAAAGGCCAGATTGCGGTGTGTGAAGACGAAACGAACCGAAAGTTCGATGTTCACAAAACACCGAAAGCTGTCACATACCCAATTTGCTGAAGCGAGACCAACTGGTCGCGACTCAGTACCCGAATTTCTTGACGACCATAGAGCGTTGGAACCACCTGATCCCATCCCGAACTCAGCAGTGAAACGATGCATCGCCGATGGTAGTGTGGGGTTTCCCCATGTGAGAGTAGGTCATCGTCAAGATTAAATTCCGAAACCCCAATTGCGAAAGCAGTTGGGGTTTTGTTTTGTCCGCAGGAAAGGTCTCAGGTCAGCCGGACCCCTGCTTTTTTCGCAAGAGTTGCCATAGGGAAAAACCTTCTTAAGTGGCCGGGCAGTTTTTGGTATGGTGCAACTCGATTTTTTCATGGACTGATTTTTCGCTAAAGGACAGGCGCTCACTTATGCCAAAGAGTTGCTGTAGAAATGCCTGAACCCATACCGATCAAGGATCACGCAAAAGAGACGCGTCTGGTCAACAAGCGGTTGATCGCCTGCGCCCTTTTTGTCTTCGCAGTCAGCTGCGCTCTGGTAGTGCGTCTGTACATCCTGCAAGTCGTGGAGTTCGACTATCACTCGACCATTTCCGAAAACAACCGTGTCCATGTCCTGCCGATCCCGCCAACACGCGGGCTGATCTACGACCGCAACGGCGTGCTGCTGGCAGATAACCGTCCCAGCTACAATCTGACCATCACCCGCGAGCGTACCATCGACGTCAATCAGGAGTTGGACGAGGTCATTGATCTCCTGCACCTCCCCGTCGAAGACCGTGCGGTGTTCGACAAAGCCATGAAACAGTCCCGTCATCCATTCACGCCGGTGACGCTGTTTTATGAACTGACCGAAGAGCAGATTGCCATTTTGGCGGTCAACGAGTTCCGTCTGCCTGGGCTCGATGTCGAGCCACAGTTCGTTCGACATTACCCGCTCGGCATGCACTTCGCTCACTCGATCGGCTATGTCGGCCGGATTAACGAAAAAGAATCCAAAACCCTCGACTCGGTGGAATACCGTGGCACTCAGTCCGTCGGCAAGACTGGCATCGAACGTTTCTACGAAGCGCAGTTGCACGGGCACGTCGGTTATGAGGAGGTTGAAACCAATGCCCAGGGCAGGGTGTTACGTGTGCTCAAACACACTGACCCTGTACCCGGAAAAAACATCGTCCTGAGCCTTGACGTGAAACTGCAAGAAGCCGCCGAAGCCGCCTTGGGTGGGCGTCGTGGTTCGGTCGTGGCGCTGGATCCGTCCACCGGGGAAGTGCTGGCCATGGTCAGCAACCCGAGTTTCGATCCCAACCTGTTCGTCACGGGTATCAGCTCCAAAGAGTATTCGGCGCTGCGTGATTCTATTGACCGACCACTGTTCAACCGCGTGTTGCGCGGCTTGTACGCACCGGGCTCGACCATCAAACCAGAAGTGGCGATCGCGGGACTCGACGCAGGCGTTGTCACACCGCAGACCCGAGTCTTCGATCCAGGTTACTACCAACTTCCGGACTTCGATCACAAGTACCGCAACTGGAACCACAGCGGCGACGGCTGGGTAGACATGGACGCTGCGATCATGCGCTCCAATGACACCTACTTCTATGACCTGGCGCACAAGCTCGGCATTGATCGGCTGCACGACTACATGGCCATGTTCGGTCTTGGCGAAAAAGTCTCGCTGGACATGTTTGAAGAGTCTCCCGGTCTGATGCCATCCCAAGCCTGGAAACGCACTACTCGTCGACAAGCATGGTACCCGGGGGAAACGGTGATTCTCGGCATTGGTCAGGGTTACATGCAGGTCACGCCGCTGCAACTGGCCCAAGCCACCGCGCTGATCGCCAGCAAAGGCGTGTGGAACCGCCCACACCTGGCCAAGACTGTCGATGGTGTGGCGCCGGTCGACGAGAATCCGATGCCGAACATTCTGCTTAAGGATCCGCGCGATTGGGAGCAGGTCAACCACGGCATGCAGATGGTAATGCACGATGCCCGCGGCATTGCTCGTGCGGCAGCGGCGGGTGCGCAATACCGTATCGCTGGTAAAAGTGGTACGGCACAAGTGGTAGCAATCAAGCAGGGTGAGCGCTATAACCGCGCGAAGACGCTTGAGCGCCACCGCGATAATGCTTTGTTCGTCGGCTTCGCCCCGGCGGAGCAACCGAAGATTGCGATTTCGGTGATGATTGAAAACGGTGAGGCTGGTGGTCGTGTCGCCGGACCGGTGGTGCGGCAGATCATGGATGCCTGGTTACTTGATCAGGACGGCCATCTCAAGCCGCAGTACGCGGCGCCGTCCAAAGCGCCGGGTGATCCGCACGTGTAACCGATAACAGCTTCACAGCACGTTTACGGGAGGCTGAGCGTTCCTGAAGTTGTTGAACGTCACAGTTTCATGCAGCGACCGTACTGCCGCCATCGTTGGCAAGCCAGCGATATGGCCTTGAACAATCAGGCCCCTGGCACCGGGCAACTCATGTCACCTTCTTCACATTTCAAGTACTGCTTCAACGCTTCAACCCGCACCTTGGTCACAGCGGTCATGCAATTGCTATAGATCAGCGGATACACACTTCCCCCCGTCACGCCCGAAGACGAAAACTTGCACTCGGCATCACGAAAACCGATCCATGCGCGTTGCGCACTGACTAACAGCTTTTTGCCGTCAGGGTTGTCCTTCAAACGCCCGGTGATCTGCTGATACACAGCGTTCAATTCTTTGTCGGCAGCCTTGTAATCCTGCCCTGCGCACTGATTCATCGTCGCCTGGTCGCTGGCATTGGCGCAGTCAACGGCGGCGTGGGTGAGGGTGGTGAATAGCAAAGGCGTCAGGGCCAGGAGCTGACGTGGGGACATGGAGATTCTCGCTGTGTCGAATGTAAGTGCAGAACAGTGTAGTGACTGCACGGGATCTATTCAGGTACTTGTTGTCTTGAGGCCTCCAGCAAGCGATCCGCTGTAGCCGCAATCTCCTCACCGTCATGCAGCAGATCCAGCCAATTGGCGGGAATGGCTCGAACGCCGTAGTGGGCACCGGCCAACTGGCCAACGATCGCTGCCGTGGTATCGGCGTCATCACCCAGGTTGGCGGCTTGCAGGATTGCCGCCGCAAAACTGTCGGTGTGCTGAAAACACCAAAGCGCTGCTTCCAGCGACTGGACGCAGTAGCCGCTACCGCAGATTTCGTCTATTGATTTCGTGAAATAGTTACCTCGAGCAATCTCCGCGACTTTCGGTTGGCTGAAGGTTGAGGCTGGCAATAAGCGCAGTTCTGTTTTGGACGCTCCAAGCAGAGCTTTGTTGATCAGCTCAGCCAACAGTTGGCAGCATTCGATTGCCTCGGGTGCTGCGTGGGTGGTTCGCGAACTTTCGCTGGAGAATTTTCTGACTTTCCGGTCGTCCGGGAAGTAAAACAGCACCACCGGTGCCAGTCGCATCAGAGAGCCGTTGCCAGCGCTATTGGGCTCGGTCGACCCCGCAAAGGCCTCTCCTGTTTGCTGGTAGTGCGAAAGCGCCTGACTGACAGTCATGCCGATATCAAAGCATTCGCCGGTCGAACTCAGGTAACCCCATTTCCACCAATTGAGATAGCGCCCCATTTGATCAGTGGAGTCGAAGCCGTTCTTGATCAATAGGCTTTCCGCCAGGCAGAGCGCCATCGAGGTGTCATCCGTCCACTGTCCAGGCTTGAGGTGGAAAGGACCGCCGCCGACCATGTCAGTCAATGGTTGGAATGAATGGCGTGGCTTGAACTCTACCGTGGTGCCGACCGCGTCGCCGCAAGCCAAGCCTAGCAGGGTGCCGCGATAACGTTCGGGGAGGGATGGCTGCATGATTCGTCCTTGTCCGGTTCAGCATCGATGGAAAAGGTATCAGCTTCATCCACTGGGTTGTGGTGAAAATTGTTCGATTCACCCGTGGAAAATGCAGCCGGATGTTTCCTGCCTTTTGCACAGCTGAACCGCTTTGATACAACTTCACCTTGGACATGTGGTCATACAAGCCTACTGTTCAGAACAGGAGGTGACGTATGAAACCAGTACCCAATAGTTTCGAACGCAAAATCACGCTCAAGGCGTCGCGTTCACATGTCTGGCGTGCATTGGTTGATGCCGAGGCGTTTGGCCAGTGGTTTGGTGTGGCGCTGGAGGGCAGGCGTTTTATTGCCGGAGAATGGACGCAAGGGCAGGTCACGTATCCCGGTTATGAACATGTGTTGTGGAACGTATTGATCGAACGGGTCGAGCCGCAGCAATTGTTCTCGTTCCGTTGGCATCCGTATGCGGTCAATCCGAAGATCGATTATTCCCAGGAACCGACAACGCTGGTCAGGTTCGAGCTGGAAGATTTCGAGGGTGGTACGTTGCTCAAGGTGTCTGAGTCCGGTTTCGCACACATTCCAGACATCCGCCAGAAAGAGGCCTATTACATGGACAGTCGTGGCTGGGAGGAACAGTTGAGCAGGCTTGAGCAGTTTCTCGCGGAAAGCGCCAGGGCACGTGAGCTTGATCGGGGCTGATAGGCTCTGCAGGTTGACCCGCAGGCGCAGGCCTCTGGGCAGTTGAAAGTCGCGCAAATCGCGGCGGACATGCTCAACGCCTGACCCTTCTAAGGGTTTTCGGAAGTGCTCCTATGGCGAATGTCTTACACGCGATGGTAGCTATTACGACTATTGTCGATTGGATCCACCACGTAATCTACACCCATCAACTGAAGCACAGGGAGTACTTCAGGATCAAGGATGATCGACCATTGCAAGGATCGCTGCCGACAGGGAGTCGATAATGGTCTTGGGAAAAACCCGCTTCGGCGGGTTTTTTTTCGCCCCAAGAAAAGTGCGGAAGCCTGTAGGAGCTACCGAGTTCACGGCAGTTCCTACAGGGGTCATGCGTTTATGAAGCGATTAGCTGCCGCAGCACATAATGCAGAATCCCTCCCGACTTGAAGTACTCCACTTCGTTCAGGGTGTCGATGCGGCACAGCACTTCGATTTTCTCCTGTCGCCCGTCTTCACGAGTGATCACCAGAGGCAGGTTCATGCGTGGTGTCAGGGATACGCCTGTCAGGCCTTGAATCTCGAAGGTTTCCTTGCCGGTCAGGTTCAGACTTTTGCGGTTCTGATCGAGTTTGAATTGCAGCGGCAAGACGCCCATGCCCACCAGGTTGGAACGGTGAATGCGCTCGAAGCTTTCGGCGATCACGGCTTTGACGCCCAGCAAGTTGGTTCCTTTGGCCGCCCAATCGCGGCTGGAGCCGGTGCCGTATTCTTGCCCGGCAATCACCACCAGCGGTGTTCCAGACGCCTGATAGCGCATGGCGGCATCGTAGATCGGCAGTTTCTCACCGGTTGGAATGTAGATCGTGTTGCCACCTTCTTCGCCGCTGAGCATCTCATTGCGTATACGAATGTTAGCGAAGGTACCGCGCATCATTACTTCGTGGTTGCCGCGACGTGAACCGTAAGAATTGAAGTCCCGTGGCTCGACGCCTTTTTCGCGCAGATAACGCCCGGCCGGACTGTCAGCCTTGATGTTGCCGGCAGGGGAGATGTGATCAGTGGTCACCGAGTCGCCGAGCAGCGCCAACACCCGCGCCCCTTTCACATCCTTGATCTCTGGCAACGGGCCGGAAATGTCGTCGAAGAACGGTGGATGCTGGATGTAAGTCGAATCGTCCTGCCACACATAGGTGGCGGCTTGTGGCACCTCGATGGCCTGCCACTGTTCGTCACCGGCAAACACTTCGGCGTATTCCTTGTGGAACATGGCAGTGCTGACCTGACTCACCGCGTCGGCGACTTCCCGGCTACTTGGCCAGATGTCACGCAGGTAAACCGGATTGCCCTGTTGGTCATTGCCCAGCGGTTCGCTACTGATGTCGGTACGAACCGTGCCAGCCAAGGCGTAAGCCACCACCAGGGGTGGCGAGGCCAGCCAGTTGGTTTTCACCAGTGGGTGCACGCGGCCTTCAAAGTTGCGGTTGCCGGACAGCACCGAGGCGACGGCGAGGTCAGCTTTCTGGATGGCTTTTTCGATCGGTTCCGGCAATGGCCCGGAGTTACCGATGCAGGTGGTGCAGCCATAGCCGACCAGCGAAAAACCAAGCTGGTCGAGGTATTGCGTCAGCCCCGCCGCCTTATAGTAGTCAGTGACCACTTTCGAACCTGGCGCCAGCGAACTCTTTACCCACGGTTTGCGCGTCAGCCCTTTCTCCACGGCTTTTTTCGCCAAGAGCCCAGCAGCCATCATTACGCTGGGGTTGGAAGTGTTGGTACACGACGTGATCGCAGCGATGACCACCGCACCGTTTTTCAGGCGATAGGTGTGGCCGTCGTATTCATATTCCGTTTCGCCGACCAGATCGGCATTGCCCACCGCGACGCCGCCACCGCCCTCGCTTTCCAGGCGTCCTTCTTCTTTGCTCGTCGGTTTGAATTGCAGGTCAAGGAAGTCGCTGAAGGCTTGTGCGACATTTGGCAGCGAGACGCGATCTTGCGGGCGTTTCGGCCCTGCCAGGCTGGCCTCGACGCTGCCCATGTCCAGCGCCAGACTGTCAGTAAAAACCGGCTCCTGACCGGGCAGACGCCACAACCCCTGGGCCTTGGTATACGCCTCCACCAGTTTCACCACTTCCGTTGGCCGTCCGGACAGACGCAGGTACTCCAGCGTCACGTCATCGACCGGGAAGAAGCCGCATGTCGCACCGTATTCCGGGGCCATGTTGGCGATGGTCGCACGGTCAGCCAGCGGCAGGTCAGCGAGGCCATCACCGTAAAATTCGACAAATTTGCCGACCACGCCTTTCTTGCGCAGCATCTGCGTCACGGTCAGCACCAGGTCGGTGGCGGTGATGCCTTCTTTGAGTTTGCCGGTGAGTTTGAAGCCGATCACTTCTGGAATCAGCATCGACACCGGTTGCCCGAGCATTGCCGCTTCCGCCTCGATCCCGCCGACGCCCCAGCCGAGCACGCCGAGGCCGTTGATCATGGTGGTGTGGGAGTCGGTGCCAACCAGCGTGTCGGGAAAGGCGTAGGTGCGGCCGTCTTCATCCTTGGTCCACACGGTGCGGCCGAGGTATTCGAGGTTGACCTGGTGGCAGATCCCGGTGCCCGGCGGCACTACGCTGAAGTTATCAAAAGCACTTTGCCCCCAGCGCAGGAAAGCATAGCGTTCGCCGTTGCGCTGCATTTCGATGTCGACGTTCTGCTCAAATGCGCCGGGCGTGGCGAACTTGTCGACCATCACCGAGTGGTCGATCACCAGATCCACCGGGGATAGCGGATTGATTCGCTGCGGATCGCCACCGGCCTTGGCCATGGCGGCGCGCATCGCCGCAAGATCGACCACGGCAGGGACGCCGGTAAAATCCTGCATCAATACGCGGGCAGGACGGTACTGGATTTCCCGGTCGGAGCGACGCTCCTTGAGCCACGCAGCAATTGCCTTGAGGTCGGCGCCGGTGACAGTTTTTTCATCTTCCCAGCGCAGCAGGTTTTCCAGCAGGACTTTCAGCGACATTGGCAGTTTGTCGATATTACCCAAGCTTTTGGCAGCATCCGGCAAACTGAAATAGTGGTAGGTTTTGTCGTCGATTTTTAGTGTTTTAAGGGTCTTCAGGCTATCTAGGGACGGCATTGCAATCACTCCTTTGAATCCGCACTGCTACGGATTGAGGGGACGGGCAGAGCTATCAACGTAGCCCTGTTTTCATTAGCTGGCTAATAACTGGACTCTATGAAGAGAACCAAGGTTCCGACATCGGCTATCATGCGCCGGTTTTCGTGACAGGCTTTGCTTCAACGCAAGGCCTGAGCATCGCGCAGGGGCCGAATGTTCGCCCGCTGCTCAGGAGTAAGAATGAACACCCTATTCATGCATTGCCGGCCAGGATTCGAAGGCGAAGTCTGCTCGGAGATTTCCGACCTCGCTGCCCAGTTGAACGTGTCCGGTTACGCCAAGGCGAAAACCGCCACTGCGTACGCGGAGTTTGTCTGCACCGAAGAAGACGGCGCCGAGCGTCTGATGCGCGGTCAGCGTTTCGCCGAGCTGATCTTCCCGCGCCAATGGGCGCGCGGCGTTTTCATTGATCTGCCGGAAACCGACCGCATCAGCGTGATCCTCGCGCACATGGCCGAGTTCCCGGTGTGCGGCAGTCTGTGGCTGGAGGTCGTCGATACCAACGATGGCAAAGAGCTGTCGAACTTCTGCAAGAAATTCGAAGGCCCGCTGCGCAAGGCGCTGACGGGTGCCGGCAAACTGGTTGAGGACGCAAACAAGCCGCGTCTGTTGCTGACATTCAAAAGTGGCCGTGAAGTGTTTCTGGGTATGGCTGATGCCGGTAACTCGGCGATGTGGCCGATGGGCATTCCGCGCCTGAAGTTTCCGCGTGAGGCTCCAAGCCGTTCGACGTTGAAGCTGGAAGAAGCCTGGCACCATTTCATCCCGCGTGATCAGTGGGAAGATCGTTTGCACAGTGACATGACTGGCGTTGACCTGGGTGCAGCGCCCGGTGGCTGGACCTGGCAACTGGTCAACCGCGGCATGCTGGTGACCGCTATCGACAACGGCCCGATGGCCGAAAGCCTGATGGAGACCGGCCTGGTGCAGCACTTGATGGCGGACGGTTTCACCTTCAAGCCCAAGCAGCCGGTGGACTGGATGGTCTGTGACATCGTCGAGAAACCGGCGCGTAACGCGGCAATGCTCGAAGAGTGGATCGGCGAAGGGCATTGCCGTGAGGCGGTGGTCAACTTGAAACTGCCGATGAAGCAGCGTTATGCCGAAGTGAAGCGTTTGCTTGAGCGCATTGCCGATGGTTTCAAAGCGCGCGGGATCAAGGTCGATATCGGCTGCAAGCAGCTGTATCACGACCGCGAGGAAGTGACCTGCCATCTGCGCCGGCACGACGTGAAGAAAACCAAATCCCGCTAATAGCGCACGCCCCCCCGGTAGGATCCCCCGCAGGCTGTGATCTTTTGATCTTTCAAAAAGCAAAGATCGCAGCCTTCGGCAGTTCACAGGGGATTAATGCGAAGCCACAGGTGACCGAGCACCCGGCAATGCGCGACAATGCCGGCCAGTTTCAGGAGTTAATCATGAGTGAAATGATCGATACCCCGGTCGACGGCACCCTCGACGCTATCGGCCTCAATTGCCCGGAGCCGGTAATGATGCTGCACCAGCACATCCGTGATCTGGCCCCCGGTGGCCTGCTCAAGGTGATCGCTACGGACCCCTCGACCCGCCGCGACATTCCCAAGTTTTGCGTGTTTCTCGACCATGAACTGGTCGGGCAGCACGAGGACGCCGGGACTTATCTGTACTGGATCCGCAAAAAACAAGCCTGAGCCTCAGGCCAACGCTAAAGCAAATGTGGGAGCCAGCCTGCTGGCGATGTGGTAGTCAATTCAACGTCTATGTTGACCGACTCTCCATCATCACCAGCAGGCTGGCTCCCACATTTTTTGTCTCGCGTAAAAGGACTCAGCCCAGCGAACGACTGATCCGAATGCGCTTGCGCGCGCTGCGAGTCAAGCGGATCGACAGCATCAGCGCGGCGCAGCTCAGGCCGACGATCAGACCCTGCCACAGCCCGCTCGGGCCACGCGGCTCGCCGAGCCAGTCGGTCAGGCCGAGGGCGTAACCCACTGGCAGGCCGATGCCCCAATAGGCGAACAGCGTCAGGATCATCGTTACTCGCGTGTCCTGATAACCGCGCAGCGCGCCGGCAGCGGTGACCTGGATCGCGTCGGAGAACTGGAACAGCGCCGAATACACAATCAGCATCGCCGCGATATGAATCACCGTCGGGTCAGCCGTGTAAATCGCCGCAATCGGCTCGCGCAGCAGCAACATCATGCTCGCAGACAGACACGCGTAGGCCAGCGCAGTCCCCATGCCGACGCCGGCGGCGAAACGCGCCTCGCGTGGTTCCTCACGGCCCAGGGCCTGACCGACGCGCACGGTCACGGCCATGCCCAGCGAATAAGGAATCATGAACACCAGTGAGCTGACGTTCAGCGCAATCTGGTGCCCGGCGACCACGGTCGCGCCAAGGCTGCCGATCAACAGCGCGATCACTGCGAAGATGCTCGACTCGGCAAACACCGCAATGCCGATCGGCAAACCGATGGCCAGCAGACGTTTGATCACCGCCCACTGCGGCCAATCGAAACGGCTGAACAACTCGCTCGAACGATACGCCGGGGCCCAGCGCTCATAGCCGGCCAGACCCAGCGCCATCACCCACATCACGATCGCCGTGGCCCAGCCGCAACCGACGCCGCCCATGGCCGGCACGCCAAAGTGGCCATAGATGAAGATGTAGTTCAGTGGGATATTCAGCGCCAGCCCGCACAGGCCCAGCACCATCGCCGGGCGGGTACGACCGAGGCCGTCACTGAAGCAGCGCAGCACATGATAGAACGCCACCGCCGGTAAACCGCTGGCGATGCCATGCAAGTACTGCATGCACGGGCCGATCAGCTCGGGATCGACCTTCATCAGGTGCAGAATCGGCTCGGCGGCCACCAGCATCGCGGTAGCGATCAAACCCACTACCAGCGCCAGCCACAATGCCTGGCGCACGATCGGACCGATCTCGCTGTGAGTTCCGGCGCCGTAACGCTGGGCGACTTTGGGGGTGGTCGCCAGCAGAGTGCCGGTCATCAACAGAAATACCGGCACCCAGATCGAGTTGCCCAGTGCTACTGCCGCCAGATCCTTAGGGCCGACGCGCCCGGCCATCACCGCATCGACAAAGCCCATGGCCGTGGTTGCCAGTTGCGCGATGATGATCGGCACCGCCAGGGCAAGCAGAGTCTTGAACTCCAGGCGAATCCGCGCGGGGCGGGTGAGGGAGACGGCGACAGGTGGGTCAGTTACAGGATTCACAGGCAAAGCGTCCACAGATGTTGATGCGCAAGGCGGCGCATTCTACGCCGCTGACGTGTTGGTCAGGAAAAATCCTGTGTTGCGGATTTGTAATCACTCATGGCTTTGCGCCGCCCTCGCCACAGGGGCATGTCATTGTCGGGGTTGGAACCAAACCCCGCTGGCCCAACCGCGTATCTGCACCTAAACTGCCGATCCGCCCAAGGAGCCCGCCATGCTGATTGTTGCTGACGAAAATATCCCGCTGCTCGATGCCTTCTTTGCCGGTTTTGGCGAGATCCGCCGAGTGCCCGGCCGTTCCATCGACCGTGCGACGGTCGAGCAGGCCGACGTGTTACTGGTGCGTTCGGTGACCAACGTCAACCGCGCGCTGCTCGAGGGCAGCAAGGTTCGCTTTGTCGGCACCTGCACCATTGGCACCGATCATCTGGATCTGGAGTATTTCAACGAGGCCGGCATCACCTGGTCGAGCGCGCCCGGCTGCAATGCCCGTGGTGTGGTCGACTACGTACTCGGCAGCCTGATGACCCTTGCCGAAATAGAGGGCGTTGATCTGACTCAGCGGACTTATGGTGTCGTCGGCGCCGGAGAGGTCGGTGGGCGCCTCATCACGGTTCTGAAGGGCTTGGGCTGGAACGTGAAAGTCTGCGATCCGCCACGCCAAAGTGCAGAGGGCGGTGATTACCTCAGCCTCGAGCAAATCATCGAACAGTGCGATGTGATCAGCCTGCACACACCATTGACCCGCAGCGGTGACGGTGCGACCTGGCATCTGTTCGATCAACAACGCTTGCAGCAACTCAAACCCGGCGCCTGGCTGATCAACGCAGCGCGGGGGCCGGTGGTGGATAATGCCGCACTGCGCGAAGTGCTCCTGGAGCGCGAAGACCTGCAAGCGGTGCTCGATGTCTGGGAGGCCGAACCCGAGGTCGATGTGGCCCTGGCCGAGCTCTGCGTGCTGGCCACACCGCACATTGCCGGTTACAGCCTCGACGGCAAGCAACGCGGCACGGCGCAGATTTATCAGGCGTACTGCGAGTTCATCGATCAGCCTGCGCGCATCCAGCTCAGTGACCTGCTGCCGGCGCCGTGGTTGTCGGAAGTAACCTTGCATGCCGACAGTGATCCGGCCTGGGCGTTGGCGATGTTGTGCCGTGGCGTGTACGACCCACGCCGGGATGACGCGGATTTTCGCCGCAGCCTTGTAGGCAATGTCGGCGAGCAGCGTGCGGCGTTCGATGTGTTGCGCAAGCAGTATCCGGTTCGGCGCGAAATTGAAGGGTTGAAAGTACGGATCGAGGGGCATTCGCCAACGTTGCGCCAGATCGTGACAGCGCTCGGAGCAGTGGCTATCTAACCCATTCCCCCTGTAGGAGTTGCAGTGGGGAAGCAGGCATAAAAAACCCGGCCAGATGGGCCGGGTCAGGAAGACGGAGGCTATATCACTCTTGTTCGGCAGGCTTGACCAATCGCTTCTCCAGTTCGCGGCAAGCGTCCTGGATCATGTCTTCAGTGATCGGTACTTCACGGCCTTTTTCATCAATAATCGAGCAACCCAGAGTCTGGCCGGGTTTGGTACGGATCACTTCAATCTTGTCTTCGCTGCTGTGTTGCAAGGACATGGCCTGTCTCCTCATCAGGTTGTGCGCCTAGGTTAAAACCCCCACGTGACCGGGCTGTGACAGCTCCCTGCGGTCCGTCGGCGGCGGCATCTCTACTCAAACAGAAATGACCGCTCGCCTCAATCGGGACTTTAGACCAATAGCAACTATGGCCTAGTCTTTGGGGGCATATTTAAACTGACTCATTGTGATTTACAGAGTTCCACCCCATCTGAGTGTGTAGGCTGGCCCTATCCATCAGCACACGTGTGAACCCGAATGATCTCGATGCTTTCCTCGCGGCACCGGCGCGCCTTGCGCCTGACCAGTCATTTCCTCGTGCCTTATCGCTGGCAGGCCTTCGGTGCGCTGCTCGCATTGATCGTCACCGCTGGCATCACCTTATCGATGGGGCAGGGCATCAAGTTGTTGGTTGATCAGGGCTTCATGACCCAGTCGGCAGATTTGCTCAACCACTCCATCGGACTGTTCATGCTGTTGGTCCTGGGCCTCGCGGTCGGCACCTTCGCCCGGTTTTATCTGGTCTCCTGGATCGGCGAACGTGTCGTCGCCGACATCCGCCGACAGGTGTTCAACCACCTGGTGTACCTGCATCCCGGGTTTTACGAAGACAACCGCAGCTCGGAAATCCAGTCGCGCCTGACAGCAGATACGACGTTGCTGCAATCGGTGATCGGCTCGTCGCTTTCGCTGTTTCTACGCAATCTGTTGATGGTGATCGGCGGCATCGTTCTGCTGTTCATCACCAATCCCAAACTCACCAGCATCGTGGTGATCGCGCTACCGCTGGTGATTGCACCGATCCTGATTTTTGGTCGACGTGTGCGCAATCTGTCGCGACAGAGTCAGGACCGGATCGCCGACATTGGCAGCTATGTGTCCGAAACCCTCGGCCAGATCAAAACCGTGCAGGCGTACAACCATCAGATACAGGACGAGCAACGTTTTGCCTCAACGGTCGAGCAGGCTTTCGAGACCGCACGCAAACGGATCTTCCAGCGTGCCTGGCTGATTACATTGGTGATCGTGCTGGTGCTTGGCGCTGTAGCGGTGATGTTGTGGGTCGGTGGTATGGACGTGATCGCCGGGCGGATTTCTGCCGGTGAACTGGCGGCCTTTGTGTTCTACAGCCTGATCGTCGGCAGCGCGTTTGGTACGTTGAGTGAGGTGATCGGCGAGCTTCAGCGCGCTGCGGGTGCCGCCGAGCGGATTGCTGAATTGCTGCGTTCGGAAAATATCATCCAGCCACCGAAGACTGGATTGGTGACATTGCCTGCGCGCGTGCGCGGTGAACTGGAATTGCAGGATGTGCGCTTTTCCTACCCCTCGCGTTCAGAAAGCTTCGCCGTCGATGGCTTGAATCTCACGGTCAGGGCCGGCGAAACCCTGGCGCTGGTAGGACCGTCCGGCGCGGGTAAATCCACGGTGTATGACTTGCTGCTGCGCTTTTACGATCCTCGCGAGGGCCGTATTCTGCTGGATGGCGTGCCGCTGACCAGCCTCGACCCGCTGGATCTGCGCCGTTGTTTTGCCCTGGTTTCACAAACGCCAGCACTGTTCTTCGGCAGCGTGGAGGAGAACATTCGCTATGGCTGCCCAACGGCCACGCTTGAGCAGGTCAAGGAAGCGGCGAGAATCGCCCACGCCCACGACTTCATCGAGCAAATGCCTGACGGCTACCAGACACATTTGGGTGACGGCGGGCTTGGACTTTCCGGCGGCCAACGCCAGCGTCTGGCCATCGCCCGGGCGTTGCTGGTCGACGCGCCGATCCTGTTGCTGGACGAAGCCACCAGCGCCCTCGATGCGCAAAGCGAACACCTGATCCAGCAAGCCTTGCCGAACCTGATGCAAAACCGCACCACACTGGTGATCGCCCATCGCTTGGCCACTGTGAAAAACGCCGACCGGATTGCGGTGATGGATCAAGGCAAACTGGTCGCGGTGGGTACACATCAGGAATTGATTGCGAGCAATCCGTTGTATGCGCGGCTGGCGGCGTTGCAGTTCAGCGATGGGCACGCGGTCGTCGTGTAGGAACTGCGGCAGGCTGCGATCTGTTGATCTTTGCACGTTACAAAAAATGCCCGTATCTCGCGATACGGGCATTTTTTATTACTCGGCGGTAGCCTCTTGATCACTGATCATCGAAGTAGCGTTCATGCCAATCCACCAGCGGTTGCGGTGAGTTGAGCTTCTGGCCGTAGATTACCGAATAGGACAGCACGTTCTGTACGTACTGGCGGGTTTCGTCGAACGGGATGCTTTCCACCCACACGTCGAAGCTCAGGTGATCGGCGCCGCGCAGCCATTGGCGCACGCGTCCGGGGCCGGCGTTATAGGCGGCGGAGGCGAGGACACGGTTGCCATTGAACTGGCTGTGCACCTGGCTCAGGTACGCGGCGCCGAGCTGGATGTTCTTGTCCGGGTTCAGCACTTGCTGCGGCGAGGCCAGGGGGATGTTGAACTTGCGCGAAGTTTCCTTGGCGGTGCCGGGCATCAGTTGCATCAGGCCGCTGGCGCCAACGCCGGAGCGGGCGTCGTCCATGAATGCGCTTTCCTGACGGGTGATGGCGAACACCCAGCTCGAATGCAGACCGCGAACCTTGGCTTCACGCACAAGGGTATCGCGGTGGGCCATCGGGAAACGGATGTCCAGATCGTCCCAATACTGCGCCTGACTGATGGTGCGGATCGCCGGGAAATACCACTTCAGGTCGTAGGCGAGCTTGGCCTGGGCAACCATTTCGTCACGGTTGAAGTGACGGCTGACGTGGTACCACTCGCGGCGTCCGTCGACGATCTGCCCGCGTGCATGGAATTCAAGTGCGCGGCGCACGCCCGGCGTGTTGCGTACCTTGTTGATCAGCGCCTGGCTAAGCACCAGCGGTTTATTGTTCAACGAGTAAGGAGATTGCGAACGGTCAGCGGCAAGGAAGCCGTAAAAATCACGCTCGCGCGAAAGATTTTTGTACAGGGTCTGCGCTTCCGGGTTCTGCGGTTGCGCCAGCTCGAGACTGCGCGCCTGCCAATAGCGCCAGCGGTTAGTGGTGGCCAGATCCTGCGGCAGACGACGGGTCAATTGATAAGCATCGTCCCAGCGCGCCAGACGAAGAAGCAGGCGCAGGCGCCATTCGGAGACCGTGTTGTCGCGCAGTTCCGGGTCATATTTGGTCATCACGTCCAGTGCGCGGCTGTCGAAGCGGCGGGCCAGCGTCAGGCCGATTTCCCGGGCGATCGCGACTTTCTCATCACGGGAGAAGTGCATGCTGCTGGCGTAACCGTCGAGCAGCGCCATGGCTTTGTCCGGATCCTGGCGGGCGAGGCGGCGCAGGCCGAGGCTGACCACATCGGACATTGGCTCATCGGCCGGAGTAAAACGCGACGGCTGGTTGAGCAGTTCGGGTTTCTGCGCCACATCCACCAACAGGCGACCACGGGGGGAGAGGGTGGTCAGGCCATTGATCAGGCTGTTGGCCAGCGGATAGTTGCGCGCCTGGGCGGCGAGCTTGGTGCGCTCCCAGCGCTTCTGTTCGGTCAGTTGCCCCTCGGCGGCCCACATGCCGAACAGTGCATCGCACGCGGCGGGTTGCGACTTGCCGGTCAGCCAGAGCTTTTCGGTGGCGGCGTAACCTTCGGTCTTTTTGTTGTGGCTGATCTGATACTGCGCGTTCAGGCAGTCCAGTTCGGTGAAATTGAGCTTGGGATCGTAATACTTGACGAAGGTCGCCCAGTCACCGCGATCGGCCAGCCAGCGCAACCAACGCAGCTTCATCCAGTTGGCCTGGGGCAGGTCACCGTGTTCGGCGAGGAATTTCTCTATTTCCGCATTGCTGGCGCTTTTCAGGCGTGCGGTCAGTTCGTCGTAAGCCAGATACGGCTCGAGGGGGTAATCGGCCAGCGCCTGGCTATAGCGCATATACGGGCCGGTATCGCCCTTGGCCAACGCGCGTTTGGCTTCATCGTAATACTGACGCTGGGTGGACAGGTCCACCGCCTGGGCGGATTGAACGGCAGCGGCGGAGAGTAGCAAACAGGACAAAACACTGAAGAGGCGACTGCGCATGAGACATCCGGGCAGAGAAATCATGACAAGTGCCGACATCGATCAGCACTGAATTATCTGTAGCTTAGCCTTTTGCCGGCGAGCGGCGAAAGCTTTGCGGGCCTTGCAGCACAAGTTCGCAACAAATGTTGTGCAGAGTGCTTCGACAGACAAATTGCCGGCCTGCTGAAGCCTCAAGTCAGGTAGAATGCGCCCCCGGTTTTTGGAGAAGCTCATGACCCTGCTCAAATTCAGCGATGTGTCCCTTGCGTTCGGCGCTATGCCGTTGTTGGACAAGGTGTGCTGGCAGATCGCCCGTGGTGAGCGGGTGTGCATCATCGGCCGCAACGGCACTGGCAAGTCCAGCATGATGAAACTGGTCAAGGGCGACCAGAAGCCTGATGACGGCTCGGTGTGGCGTGCCCCCGGTCTGAAAATCGGCGAACTGCCGCAAGAATTGCCCGTGGCCGACGAGCGGACAGTATTCGACGTGGTGGCTGAAGGCCTCGACGGCGTTGGCGCGTTGCTCGCCGAATACCATCACTTGAGCCAGAACATCGTTACCGATGCCGATCTGGACAAGCTCATGCACGTTCAGCACGACCTCGAAGCCCGTGATGGCTGGCGCTTGCAGACCCTGGTCGACAGCACTCTCAGCCGCCTGCAACTGCCGGCCGACAAGACCCTCGCCGAGTTGTCCGGTGGCTGGCGTCGTCGCGTGCTGCTGGCGCAGGCGCTGGTGTCCGAGCCGGATCTGCTGCTGCTCGACGAGCCAACCAACCATCTGGACATTGGTGCGATTGCCTGGCTTGAAGAAGCGCTGAAAGATTTCCAGGGCGCCGTGTTGTTCATCACGCACGACCGTTCCTTCTTGCAAAACCTCGCCACGCGTATCCTGGAACTGGATCGCGGCGGCCTGATCGACTGGAACGGCGACTACGCCAGCTTCCTTGTGCACAAAGAAGCCGAGCTCGCTGCCGAAGCCACTGCCAACGCGCTGTTCGACAAGCGACTGGCCCAGGAAGAAGTGTGGATCCGTCAGGGCATCAAGGCCCGTCGTACCCGTAACGAAGGTCGCGTGCGCGCCCTGAAAGCCCTGCGCGTTGAGCGCAGCGAGCGTCGTGAGCGTACCGGCAAGGCCAACATTCAGCTGGACACCGCCGACAAGTCCGGCAAGCAGGTGATGGTGCTCGAGAACGTGAGCTTTGCTCATCCGGGCGGCCCGTTCCTGATCAAGGATTTCTCGATGGTTCTGCAGCGCGGCGACCGTATCGGTCTGCTTGGCGCCAACGGTACCGGCAAGACCACCCTGTTGAAGCTGATGCTCAACGGCTTGCAACCAACCAGCGGCAAAGTGGAAGAGGGTACGCGGATCGACGTGGCGTACTTCGACCAGTTGCGCCATCAGCTGGATCTGGAAAAAACCGTAATCGACAACGTCGCCGAAGGTCGTGACTTTATCGATATCGACGGTCAGAGCCGTCACGTACTGAGCTACCTCGGTGACTTCCTGTTCAGCCCGCAGCGTGCTCGCACGCCGGTCAAGGCGCTGTCGGGTGGTGAGCGTGCGCGTCTGTTGCTGGCCAAGCTGTTCAGCAAGCCAGCGAACCTTTTGGTGCTCGACGAACCGACCAACGACCTCGACGTGGAAACCCTCGAGCTGCTTGAAGAAGTGCTGCTGACGTTCAACGGCACTGTGCTGATGGTCAGCCACGACCGGGCATTCCTCGACAACGTGGTCACCAGCACCCTGGTCTTTGAAGGTGAAGGCAAGGTGCGGGAATACGTCGGCGGTTATCAGGACTGGATCCGTCAGGGCGGCTCGCCGCGTCTGTTGGGCGTGACCGAGAGCAAGTCGGGCAAAGCTGACCTGAACTCGGCAGTGGTTACTGCTGAGCCGGCCGCCGCTGCGCCCGTTGCTGCTCCGGCTGCGAAGAAGAAGCTGAGCTACAAGCTGCAGCGCGAGCTGGAAGCGTTGCCGGGCGATATCGATGCCAAGGAGCAGCAGATCGCTGCCGTTGAGGCTGAAATGGCCGACAGCGGTTTCTATCAGCGTCCTGCGGCAGAGACTGCCAAGGTCATCGCCTCGCTCGAGCAATTGCAGGCGGAACTGGAAGCGTTGGTGGAGCGTTGGGCCGAGCTGGATGCCTGATTGCCTGAGCCATTAAAAAGCCCGGCCTCATTCGCGTGAGGCCGGGCTTTTCATATGAGGGCGGTGAACCAATGTGGAAGCGAGCTTGCTCGCGAAAGCCATTGTCAGGTCACCTCGATGTTGAATGTGCTGACGCCTTCGCGAGCAAGCTCGCTTCCACAGGGCTGTGCTGTTCTAGCGTTTGACCAGATGCACCGCCAGCACATCGCAAGGCGCGCCGTGCAGCACATCATTGGCTGTCGAGCCCAGCAATAGCGCCAGACCATGACGGCCATGGCTGCCGACCACGATCAGGTCGCATTGCTGTTCCTTGGCGAAGTGATGGATTTCCTGACGCGGCTGGCCGTAGGTCAAGTGGCAGTTGGCGCCTTCAAGTTCGGTGTACTTGAGCTTCAGGCGCTCAAGGCGTTCCTTGGCCTGATCGAACTGCTGCTGTTGCAGTTGTGACAGGTCCATCGGCACGTCGCCGCCAAAAGCCATGGCCATCGGTTCGACGATATGCACCAGCGAGAGCTTGGCGCCGTTGCTCACCGACAGCTCGCGGGCGCGGTGGATGACGGGGTCGCACTCTTCAGTCAGATCTACGGCGACCAGGATGTGGTGGTAGGGCATGAGGCGCTCCTCGTGAGGGTTCAATATTGGTAAGTATGGCTGGTTTCAAGCGCATTGGTTCCGAACTGAAGCAATGGGCTCATCAGAAAACGGGAGTACAGATATGACGGTCTGGATAGTGGTGTCAATCCTGTTGGTGGTATTGAGCCCACTGGCATGGTTGCGTCCATCGCGCGCGCAGAGCGGTCGAATCGCTCTGCGCATGGAGGCGCGTCGTATTGGCCTGGCCATGCAACTGGCGCCTCAGGAGTGGCCGCACTGGCTGTCGCAAGAGCCGCCGAATCCGTGCGCGCAATACCATCGGCCGCGTCGCGGTAATCAACCGGCATGCTGGATCTACTGGCAAAAATCGCCAGGCGTGTGGGTCAATCAGTGGCAGGAAGTCTGTGAGGATCGGGCGCTGCTCAATCATTTCGAAAAGTTGCCAGGCAACGTCTTCAAGATTGAAGCGGATAAGCAGATGATCGCCTTGTACTGGGGCGAGAAGGGCGAAGCCACGGTTTTGCTGGATATCGACGCCACTCTGAAAGCGCTGGCGTAACTGACGGATTTTTCGCACTGCAACGGTGCGAAACGTCCGGCAGACAAGCGATAAAAAGCCCGACATGATTCATCGGGCGGGGTTGGCCAGGCAGGCCGGAAACTTTTTTACCACTGATCCCGGCTTCAAACGGGCAGCGCATTTACCTATCGTCCCGTGAGCGTAGACTTTTAAACAGGGCTCGCTGCGAATTAGGGCGACTTTTCTAACTATTGATCCTATGAATGGCTTCACATGCAGGCGCATGTTGTGGATCTGTGTGGTACGGAAATGACCGCAAAGTCGCATTCCAACCCGCATTTTGGGCGATTGACAATTGTTGGAAATTCCGTGAAGGTGACGTACCCAAATCAAACGGGCGTATGAATTGAGCGTTTGTCTTACAGACTGCTCCTACAGAATCCCGACTATCGCGTTGGCGGGTGTGCCGGGTGGATTGGTGTCAGCATCGACGAAAAAGCGTCCTGCCTAGCCATTCGCCTGCGTCCGACGTGTACTGTTCAGCTTCCATATCGTGGAGATCAGTTGATGATTTACGAAGGTAAAGCCATCACGGTTAAAGCTCTTGAAAGTGGCATCGTCGAATTGAAATTCGACCTCAAGGGTGAGTCCGTCAACAAGTTCAACCGTCTAACCCTGAACGAACTGCGTCAGGCCGTAGACACCATCAAGGCAGATGCTTCGATCAAGGGCGTGATCGTCAGCAGTGGCAAGGACGTGTTCATCGTCGGCGCCGACATCACCGAATTTGTCGAGAACTTCAAGCTGCCGGATGCGGAGCTGGTTGCTGGCAATCTCGAAGCCAACAAGATCTTCAGCGATTTCGAAGACCTCAACGTCCCGACTGTCGCCGCGATCAATGGCATCGCCCTGGGTGGCGGTCTGGAGATGTGCCTGGCGGCTGACTATCGCGTCATGTCCACCAAGGCCAAGATCGGTCTGCCGGAAGTCAAACTGGGCATCTACCCAGGCTTCGGCGGGACTGTGCGTCTGCCGCGCCTGATCGGTGCCGACAACGCCATCGAGTGGATTGCCTCTGGCAAGGAAAACCGTCCGGAAGATGCGCTGAAAGTTAGCGCAGTCGATGCCGTGGTTGCTCCAGAGAAGCTGCAGGAAGCTGCCCTTGAGCTGATCAAGCGCGCCATTTCCGGCGAGTTCGACTACAAGGCCAAGCGCCAGCCGAAGCTGGAAAAGCTCAAGCTGAACGCTATCGAACAAATGATGGCTTTCGAAACCGCCAAAGGTTTTGTGGCCGGTCAGGCTGGCCCGAACTATCCGGCGCCGGTTGAAGCGATCAAGACCATTCAGAAAGCTGCGAACTTCGGTCGCGACAAGGCGCTGGAAGTTGAAGCCGCCGGTTTCGTCAAACTGGCCAAGACCTCTGCCGCGCAGAGCTTGATCGGTCTGTTCCTGAACGATCAGGAATTGAAGAAAAAGGCCAAGGCCTACGACGAAATCGCCAAAGACGTGAAGCAGGCCGCTGTATTGGGCGCCGGCATCATGGGTGGCGGTATCGCTTATCAGTCGGCCTCCAAAGGCACGCCGATCCTGATGAAGGACATCAACGAGCACGGTATCGAGCAGGGTCTGGCTGAAGCCGCCAAACTGCTGGTTGGCCGCGTTGATAAAGGTCGCATGACCCCTGCGAAAATGGCTGAAGTGCTCAACGGCATTCGTCCGACCCTGTCCTACGGTGATTTCGGTCACGTCGATCTGGTCGTTGAGGCCGTGGTCGAGAACCCGAAGGTCAAGCAAGCAGTATTGGCTGAAGTTGAAGACAAGGTCAAAGAGGACACCATCCTCGCGTCCAACACCTCGACCATTTCCATCAGCCTGTTGGCCAAGGCCCTCAAGCGTCCGGAAAACTTCGTCGGCATGCACTTCTTCAACCCGGTGCACATGATGCCGCTGGTGGAAGTGATCCGTGGCGAGAAGTCCAGCGAGCTGGCTGTTGCCACCACCGTTGCCTACGCCAAGAAAATGGGCAAGAACCCGATCGTCGTCAACGACTGCCCGGGCTTCCTCGTCAACCGTGTGCTGTTCCCGTACTTCGGTGGTTTCGCCAAACTGGTCAGCGCCGGTGTGGACTTCGTCCGGATCGACAAGGTCATGGAAAAATTCGGCTGGCCGATGGGCCCGGCCTACCTGATGGACGTGGTCGGCATCGACACCGGTCACCACGGTCGCGACGTTATGGCGGAAGGCTTCCCGGATCGCATGAAAGATGACCGTCGCTCGGCCATTGACGTGCTTTACGAAGCCAAGCGTCTGGGTCAGAAAAACGGCAAGGGCTTCTACGCCTACGAGACCGACAAGAAGGGCAAGCAGAAGAAAGTTGCCGACCCGTCGGTACTGGAAGTGCTCAAGCCGATCGTTTACGAGCAGCGCGAAGTCACTGACGAAGACATCATCAACTGGATGATGATCCCGCTCTGCCTGGAAACCGTGCGTTGCCTGGAAGACGGCATCGTTGAAACCGCCGCTGAAGCCGACATGGGTCTGGTCTACGGTATCGGTTTCCCTCCATTCCGTGGCGGTGCGCTGCGCTACATCGATTCGATCGGTGTTGCCGAGTTCGTTGCCCTGGCTGACCAGTACGCTGATTTGGGCGCGCTGTACCACCCGACCGCGAAACTGCGTGAAATGGCCAAAACCGGCCAACGGTTCTTCGGTTAAGCGTCCCAACTTTTGAGCGAGAGTGAAATTTTATGAGCTTGAATCCAAGAGACGTCGTGATTGTCGACTTCGGTCGTACTCCGATGGGCCGCTCCAAGGGCGGCATGCACCGCAACACCCGCGCCGAAGACATGTCGGCGCACCTGATCAGCAAATTGCTGGAACGCAACGTCAAGGTTGATCCAAACGAAGTCGAAGACGTGATCTGGGGCTGCGTCAACCAGACCCTGGAGCAGGGCTGGAACATCGCGCGCATGGCGTCGCTGATGACCCAGATCCCGCACACGGCTGCCGGTCAGACTGTCAGCCGCCTGTGTGGCTCGTCGATGAGCGCGCTGCACACGGCTGCGCAAGCGATCATGACCGGTAACGGTGACGTGTTCGTCGTCGGCGGCGTCGAGCATATGGGCCACGTGAGCATGATGCACGGTGTCGATCCGAACCCGCACATGTCGCTCTACGCGGCGAAAGCCTCGGGCATGATGGGCCTGACCGCTGAAATGCTCGGCAAAATGCACGGCATCACTCGCGAACAGCAGGACGCCTTTGGCGTGCGCTCCCACCAGCTCGCCCACAAGGCGACTCTGGAAGGCAAGTTCAAAGACGAAATCATCCCGATGCAGGGTTACGACGAGAACGGTTTCCTGAAACTGTTCGACTACGACGAAACCATTCGTCCGGAAACTACCCTGGAAAGTCTGGCGGCCCTCAAGCCGGCGTTCAATCCAAAGGGCGGGACCGTGACGGCCGGTACTTCGTCGCAGATCACCGATGGTGCCTCGTGCATGATCGTGATGTCGGCTCAGCGTGCACAGGACCTGGGTATCCAGCCGATGGCGGTGATCCGTTCGATGGCAGTGGCGGGTGTGGATCCGGCAATCATGGGCTATGGTCCAGTTCCGGCAACACAAAAAGCCCTGAAGCGTGCGGGCCTTGGCATCAACGATATCGACTTCTTCGAGCTCAACGAAGCTTTCGCCGCACAGGCTCTGCCAGTGCTGAAAGATCTGAAAGTACTCGACAAGATGAACGAGAAGGTTAACCTGCACGGCGGCGCGATCGCCCTGGGTCACCCGTTCGGTTGCTCCGGTGCCCGAATTTCCGGCACTTTGCTGAACGTGATGAAGCAGAATAGCGGCACCTTCGGGGTGGCCACTATGTGCATTGGTCTCGGCCAAGGCATCTCCACCGTCTTCGAACGCGTTTAAGCGTCTCGTCGATGGAAGCCGGGGCCAAGTGCCCCGGTTTTTGTTTTTGTGGATTTATTTTGTTTTTATTTTGAAAAAAATTGAGGGAGGGCCAAACCATGCCGATACAACCTGGGCTCTACCAGCATTACAAAGGTCCGCAGTACCGCGTTTTCAATGTCGCGCGGCATTCCGAGACGGAAGAAGAAGTGGTGTTTTACCAAGCCCTGTATGGCGATTACGGCTTTTGGGTGCGTCCCCTGAGCATGTTTCTGGAGTCCGTCGAGGTTGACGGCGAGCAGGTCCCACGCTTTGCTTTGGTGCAAGCCGAACCGAGCCTGTTTTCCAAGGCGTAAGGGGAGTGCGCGCAATACCCTGCGCTTGACCTCACCTTGTATCAACTATATATAGCGGTGCCGCGTCAGGCGCCAACCGCCTTTCACTTCTAGAATTCAGGAATTTTCTGATCCATGGGCAAATCGCTGGTCATTGTGGAATCCCCGGCTAAGGCCAAGACCATCAACAAGTATCTGGGCAACCAATACGTGGTGAAGTCGAGTATCGGCCATATCCGAGACCTGCCCACCAGCGGTTCGGCTAGCGCCAGCAAAGAGCCAGCCGCCAAGCGCGGCAAGGCTGCCGCAGGCGAAGGTCCGGTGCTCACGCCGAAAGAGAAAGCGCGCAAGCAGCTGGTCTCGCGTATGGGTGTCGATCCCGATCATGGCTGGAAAGCCAAGTACGAGATCCTCCCGGGCAAAGAGAAGGTCATCGAAGAGCTGCGCCGGCTCGCCAAGGATGCTGACACCATCTATCTCGCAACCGACTTGGATCGCGAGGGGGAAGCCATTGCATGGCACCTGCGCGAAGCCATCGGTGGTGACGACAGCCGCTACAAGCGCGTGGTGTTTAACGAAATCACCAAGAAGGCGATTCAGGAGGCCTTCTCCAAGCCAGGCGAGCTGGACATCGATCGTGTCAACGCTCAGCAGGCGCGTCGGTTCCTCGACCGCGTTGTGGGCTACATGGTCTCGCCGCTGTTGTGGGCGAAGATCGCCCGCGGTCTGTCCGCCGGTCGTGTGCAATCGGTCGCCGTGAAACTGGTGGTTGAGCGTGAGCGTGAAATTCGCGCGTTCAACCCGGAAGAGTACTGGGAAGTGCATGCCGATCTCGGCAGCGCCAAAGGCTCGACCGTACGTTTCGAAGTAGCGCGTGAAAAGGGCGAAGCCTTCAAGCCGCTCAACGAAGCTCAGGCCATGGCCGCGCTGGAGAAGCTCAAGTCTTCCAGCTACAGCATCGTCAAGCGCGAAGACAAGCCGACCAGCAGCAAGCCGTCGGCGCCGTTCATCACGTCCACCCTGCAGCAGGCGGCGAGTAACCGTCTGGGCTTCGGCGTGAAGAAAACCATGATGATGGCCCAGCGTCTGTACGAAGCCGGCTACATCACTTATATGCGTACCGACTCGACCAACCTCTCGGCAGACGCCGTGACGATGGCACGTGCTTACATCGAAGACGAATTCGGCAAGAAGTATCTGCCGGAAACGCCGAACGTCTACAGCAGCAAGGAAGGCGCACAAGAGGCTCACGAAGCCATTCGTCCCTCCGACGCCAACACCATTCCGAGCAAGCTGGCGGGTATGGAGCGTGATGCCGAGCGTCTCTATGAGCTGATCTGGCGTCAGTTCCTGGCTTGCCAGATGCTACCGGCGCAGTACCTGTCGACGACGGTCAGCGTCGGCGCGGGTGATTTCGAGCTGCGCGCCAAGGGTCGCATCCTGAAGTTTGACGGTTACACCCGCGTAATGCCGCAGATTGCCAAACCTGGCGATGACGACGTTCTGCCCGATATGGCGCAGGGCGACGTGATGAAGCTGATCAAACTTGATCCGACCCAGCACTTCACCAAGCCGCCGGCGCGTTATTCGGAAGCCAGCCTGGTTAAAGAAATGGAAAAACGCGGTATCGGTCGCCCTTCGACTTACGCTGCGATCATTTCGACCATCCAGGATCGCGGCTACGTGACTCTGCACAACCGTCGTTTCTATTCGGAAAAGATGGGCGACATCGTTACCGAACGTCTGTCGGAGAGCTTCTCGAACCTCATGGACTACGGCTTCACCGCCGGCATGGAAGAGAACCTCGATGACGTGGCCCAGGGCGAGCGTGACTGGAAGAACGTGCTGGACGAGTTCTACGGCGATTTCAAAAAGAAACTCGAAGTAGCCGAGAATCCGGAAAGCGGCATGCGTGCCAACCAGCCGGTCATGACCGACATTCCGTGCACCACTTGCGGCCGTCCGATGCAGATCCGTACCGCATCGACCGGCGTGTTCCTCGGTTGCTCAGGTTACAGCCTGCCACCGAAAGAGCGCTGCAAGGCCACCGTCAACCTGGTGCCGGGCGACGAAATCGCTGCGGACGACGAGGGTGAGTCGGAGTCGCTGGTGTTGCGTGGCAAGCATCGCTGCCCGATCTGCAGCACGGCGATGGACGCTTACCTGCTCGACGAGAAGCGCAAGCTGCACATTTGCGGTAACAACCCGGATTGCGCCGGCTACGAAATCGAAGAGGGCAGTTATCGCATCAAGGGCTACGAAGGTCCGAGCCTGGAATGCGACAAGTGCGGCAGCGAGATGCAACTCAAGACCGGCCGTTTCGGCAAGTTCTTCGGCTGCACCAATCCGACCTGCAAAAACACCCGCAAACTGCTGAAGAGCGGTGACGCGGCGCCGCCGAAGATGGATCCGGTGAAGATGCCTGAGCTGAAATGCGAAAAGGTCAACGACACCTATATCCTGCGCGATGGTGCGTCCGGCCTGTTCCTGGCGGCCAGTCAGTTCCCGAAAAACCGCGAGACCCGTGCTCCGCTGGTGATCGAGATACTTCCGCACAAGGATGAAATCGATCCGAAGTATCACTTCCTGTGCGAAGCACCGCAGAAGGATCCTGATGGTCTGCCAGCGGTGATCCGCTACAGCCGCAAGACCAAGGAGCAATACGTGCAGACCGAAGTCGACGGCAAGCCAACTGGCTGGAAGGCGTACTTCGACGGTGGCAAGTGGACTGTTGAAGACAAGCGCTCAAAGGCCAAGGCTGAGTAAGCGTTAGTCTGATACTGAAAAGCCGCATGAGAACCCTCGGGTTTTCATGCGGCCTTTTTGTTTTGTGCTTGCGGTGTGATCCGTTGATCCACGACACTGTCCGGTCTGTGTGAAGCAATTATTTCGTTGTGGAGGCTGCCGTCATGGCCCACGAACTCTATACCCGCACCAATCAGAAAATCTATTTCGCCGGCCTGTCGCTGGAAGCCTTGGCTCGAGCTGAAGAGGGGCGGGCGATGAATTCTCTGGCGCTGATTCAGGCTGGACGTGAATCAGCGTTGTTCCACCTCTATGGCGCGCTATTGGGGCTGTGCCATGAAATTGCCGGGTTCTATCGCCTGCCTCAGGCGAGTGCACCACGGGCCGAGATGCTGTTGACACGTGAAGTGCTCGAGTCGATCGCGATTCCAGAACTGGCGGAAATGGTTGAACTGGCAGCCAATCCGGAGACCTGGCTGGCTGAACTGCTGGCAGCGCATTCGGCATTGTTCCAGCCGCCTCGCGTGCCACACAAGCCCAAGGGCGATGTGACGCAGCCGTTGATTCAGGCGGTTAATCTGGATGAAGAAGAGGCTCCGCAAGAGTTGAGCCGTGAAGAACTTGAGAGTTGGCGGCAGAACCTCAAGAGTCTGGCTATTCGTTTTCGCGAAGGTTTGAACGAATGCTGACGATGATTGACACGGTGGCAATCTGAAACATGCTGCTGGTCAAGATCACAAGCGAAGCCTGAATGATGTCTATATAATGCCTGCCTTTCGTGGAGAACAGACCTATATGCCAACGTCCTTTCTAGAAATTGTCGAGTTACCCGACGGCCGAATCGAACTGCGCAGGGCTGAGGACGAAGGTTCTCTGGTGACTCTGGATTTCTCCGAGGACGCCAAGACATTCCTGCAGGGTCAGCACGTGGAAATCGCGAAAGCGATGTTGAGCGTTGGCGTGCAGATGGCAGGCCGAATGATCGAAGGTGAGTTTGATAAAGATGAGGGGTCGCGGGTTCTTCATTGATTCCCGACGGCTTTTTGGGTTTTGTCACTGCCGCTTCAGATCGGCTTCTCTATCCTTGGAGAAGCCCTGCGCTTCACACAGCGCTTATAGCTTGTAAATCACCCCAATCGTATGTTCAAACTCTGAGCGTCGCCCGTGCGTGCAGCGCTGATTAACAGCTGCCGTGAACTTGTGTTCAGCGGGTTGAGCCAGGTGACCACTGTGTGGCTGCGGCCCAGACGCAAGGCTTCGCAAGCGAGTTGTTGAGCACTTTGAGTGCCTCTCGGTTGCAACAGCAGAATGCGTTCCCGATTCAGCCCAGCATCGCGCAGCCATGTTTGGGTCAGGCTGGCAGGTGGCGCAATCAGCGTCAGCCAGCGTGCGTCCAGATCGTCGCTGAGCTCACGAAGGATCGGCGCCAGCAGATTCAGGCAGTTCCCGGCGGCACCACGCAGTGACAGCTCGCTGAATACTTCGGGTTCAGTGTTCCAGGGGCGCTCGACCACGTCTTTGAGGGTCGGCGCCATCGGTTGCGCCATAAACGCTTCGAATAACGGCAGTTGTGTTTGCTGAGGTGTGTGTGGGAACTGCATAAAGCCTCCTTTAGCGGCGGATTACGCCGACACTCAAGCCTTCGATCACCAGGTCCTGATCTTTCAGGTCAACTTCGATAGGGGCGAACTCGGGGTTTTCAGCCATCAGCCAGACCTTGCTGCCTTCGCGCTTGAAGCGTTTCACGGTCACTTCATCGCCGATGCGAGCAACCACGACTTGGCCATTACGCGCTTCGCGGGTGGTGTGAACCGCCAGAAGGTCACCGTCGAAAATACCGATGTCCTTCATGCTCATGCCATGCACGCGCAGCAGATAGTCCGCACGTGGGTGGAAGAATGCTGGATTGATATTGCAGGACTCTTCAATGTGCTGCTGGGCAAGGATTGGCGCGCCGGCAGCCACCCGGCCGATGATTGGCAGGGTAGAGTCGTCGGCCTTGGCTTCGAAGCCAGGGATGCGAATACCGCGAGAGGCGCCGGGCGTCATCTCGATGGCGCCCTTGCGGGCTAGCGCCTTGAGGTGTTCTTCCGCCGCGTTGGGCGACTTGAACCCTAATTCCTGAGCGATTTCCGCGCGGGTTGGCGGATAGCCATTGTCTTCGAGGCAACGTTTGATAAAGGCCAGAATCTCGGCTTGGCGTGGCGTCAGCTTTAGCATATTGATCGCTCTGTTTTTTTATACAGTGACTGGGATTATATACAGTGAAGCGGTCTTGGCAATGCCCGTTTTTTTGCAAGCCGCCAGACGGTCAGTGGACGTGCTTATTAATGCGTCGTCCTTGTGTGGTTAAATAGCTGACTGACCATTCCCAAAACGAACCGACAGGCTTGACAAGACACAGGCTGAAACGTATGTTTCAAACAAGTGTTTGTCAGGCGGAGTAGCCATGGCCCAGTCGGAAACCGTTGAACGCATTCTTGATGCTGCCGAGCAGTTGTTCGCGGAGAAAGGTTTCGCTGAAACCTCATTGCGTTTGATCACCAGCAAGGCTTGCGTCAACCTGGCTGCGGTCAACTATCATTTCGGCTCCAAGAAAGCGCTGATTCAGGCGGTGTTCTCGCGCTTCCTAGGGCCTTTCTGCGCCAGTCTCGATAAAGAGCTGGAGCGCCGTCAGGCCAAACCTGAAAACAAGCCGACCCTCGAAGAGCTGCTGGAAATCCTCGTCGAACAAGCCCTCGTGGTGCAGCCTCGCAGCGGTAACGACCTGTCGATCTTCATGCGTCTGCTCGGCCTCGCGTTCAGCCAGAGCCAGGGTCACTTGCGCCGTTACCTGGAAGACATGTACGGCAAGGTGTTCCGTCGCTACATGCTGCTGGTCAACGAAGCGGCACCTAACATTCCCCCGATTGAATTGTTCTGGCGCGTGCACTTCATGCTCGGTGCCGCTGCATTCAGCATGTCCGGCATCAAGGCGTTGCGCGCGATTGCCGAGACGGATTTCGGCGTCAATACCTCCATCGAGCAGGTCATGCGCCTGATGGTGCCATTCCTCGCGGCGGGTATGCGCGCTGATACCGGCGTCACCGACGCTGCCATGGCCACTGCGCAATTGCGCCCGCGCAGCAAATCAACGCCGGTGGCCGCCAAGGTTTAACCGCGCACGGGTGGGCGCGGCAGCTTGTATCCGCTAAGCTAGCCGCCCATGCCGACTCTCGTTCTGAATCCGTTCTCCATCGATATCGCCGACCCGCCGGGCACTGCCCTCGGGGGCGATGTCATGCGGATCGGGTTTTTCGTTTTCAAGGAATCTCTATGACTGCTGGCCTGCAAGGCTCGTTGATGGTGGACGTCGCCGGTACCTGGCTGACGGCTGAAGATCGCCAATTGTTGCGTCAGCCTGAAGTGGGTGGCCTGATCATTTTTGCCCGCAATATCGAGCACCCGCGCCAGGTGCGTGAGCTCAGCGCGGCGATCCGTGCGATTCGCCCGGACTTGCTGCTGGCGGTGGATCAGGAGGGCGGTCGCGTGCAGCGTTTGCGTCAAGGCTTCGTGCGTCTGCCGGCCATGCGCGCCATCGCCGACAATCTGAATGCCGAATACCTGGCTGAGCAATGTGGCTGGATCATGGCGACCGAAGTGCTGGCCGTCGGCCTCGACCTGAGCTTCGCCCCAGTACTGGATCTCGATTACCAGCGCAGCGCGGTGGTTGGCACTCGTTCGTTTGAGGGTGATCCCGAGCGTGCCGCGTTGCTCGCTGGCGCCTTCATCCGGGGCATGAACAGCGCCGGAATGGCCGCCACTGGCAAGCATTTCCCCGGTCACGGCTGGGCTGAAGCCGACTCCCACTTTGCGATTCCCAACGACGAGCGCAGCCTTGACGAGATCCGCGCCAACGACCTCGTGCCTTTTGCCAAACTGAGCAAACAACTGGCCGCGGTCATGCCGGCGCACGTCATTTATCCGCAAGTCGATTCGCAGCCTGCCGGCTTCTCTCGGCGCTGGTTGCAAGACATCCTGCGAGGCGAGTTGCATTTCGACGGCGTGATTTTCAGCGACGATCTGTCGATGGCCGGCGCCCACGTGGTCGGCGACGCGGCCAGTCGTATCGAAGCCGCACTCTCTGCCGGGTGCGACATGGGCCTGGTGTGCAATGACCGCGCCGCTGCCGAATTGGCCCTGAGTGCTGCGCAGCGCATGAAGGTTAAACCGTCTGCGCGTATCGCACGTATGCGCGGTCAGGCGTCTGCCAGCACCGACTACCGTCAGGATCCACGCTGGCTGCAAGCCATCGGGGCACTCAAAGACGCCCAACTGATCGACTAAGGATTTTTCGTTATGACGGTTTACGCAATCATCGGTGGCACCGGCCTGACCCAGCTTGAGGGCTTGAGTATTCGCCAGTCTCTGGCAGTGGACACGCCCTATGGAGCGCCTTCGGCCGACGTGCAGATTGGCGAATATGCCGGCAAGGAAGTGCTGTTCCTCGCGCGTCACGGGCACCCGCATCGCTTTCCACCGCACAAGGTCAACTACCGCGCCAACCTTTGGGCGCTGAAGCAGGCCGGTGCCGAGGCGATCATCGCGGTCAACGCCGTGGGTGGCATTCATCCTGCGATGGGGACGGGGCATTTCTGCGTGCCGCATCAAATCGTCGACTACACCAGCGGGCGCGAACACACCTATTTCGCCGATGACCTGGAACAGGTCACTCATATCGATTTCAGCTTTCCATACAGCGAGCCGTTGCGTCAGCAATTGATTGCGGCTGTGGCTGCCGAGGGTTGCGAGTACAGCGATCAGGGAGTTTATGCCTGCACGCAGGGACCACGTCTGGAAACCGTGGCCGAAATCGTGCGTCTGGAGCGTGATGGCTGCGACATCGTCGGCATGACCGGTATGCCGGAAGCGGCGTTGGCACGTGAGCTGGATCTGGATTACGCGTGTCTGGCGCTGGTGGTGAACCCGGCGGCGGGCAAGACCACGCAAGTGATCACCATGGCCGAGATCGAACAGGCGTTGCATGCCGGCATGGGCAAGGTGAAATCGACGTTGGCGCGGGTGCTCAAGGGCTGATCAGGCCTGTACCGAGTTGGCTCCATCGCTGGCAAGCCAGCTCCCACAGGTTTTTGTATTGTTCACAAAATAGTGTTCAATCCCAAATCACTGTGGCAGCTGGCTTGCCAGCGATAGCGATCTAACAGACGACAAAGGTCTCAGCGTTTGTCGAGCTTGTCCGGCAACGGCGCAAACAACGCTTCAATATCGTCATTCTGCAACTTCCAGTCCCCAGCCTTGCGCCCATCCAGCACGCCCGCTGCTAGATCAGACTTCTCTTTCTGCAAGTGCTGAATCTTCTCTTCCACCGTGCCCCGGGCAATCATCTTGTAGACGAACACCGGTTTCTCCTGGCCGATCCGATAGGCGCGGTCGGTCGCCTGATTTTCGGTCGCGGGGTTCCACCACGGGTCGTAGTGAATCACCGTATCCGCTTCGGTCAGGTTCAGGCCAACGCCACCGGCCTTCAGGCTGATCAGAAAGATCTGACGATTGCCGCTCTGGAATTCCTTCACCGGTGTGCGCCGGTCGCGGGTCTGGCCGGTCAGAAGTGCGTAGGAGATTTTACGTTTCTTCAGTTCGTCCTCGATCAGTGACAGCATCGAGGTGAACTGCGAAAACAGCAAAATCCGCCGACCTTCTTCGAACAGCTCTTCGAGCATTTCCATCAGGCTGTCGAGCTTGCCGGAAGTGCTGCCGCGGGCGGGCAGGGTGGCGCCATTGACCAGGCGCAAATCACAGCAAACCTGACGCAGCTTGAGCAACGCTTCAAGAATGATGATCTGGCTGCGCGCCACGCCTTTGCGGGTGATCTCGTCGCGGACTTTTTTGTCCATGGCCAAGCGCATGGTTTCGTACACGTCGCGCTGCGCTTCGTTGAGATCGACCCAGTGAATGATTTCAGTTTTGGGCGGCAACTCGGTGGCCACCTGTTCCTTGGTGCGGCGCAACAGAAACGGTTTTATCCGACCATTGAGGTGCTGAAGTCTGACCTCGCTGCCGCGTTTTTCGATCGGCACACGGTAGTCGGCGTTGAAGCTTTTGACGTCGCCTAGCCAGCCCGGCAGCAGGAAATGGAACAGCGACCACAGCTCGCCCAGGTGGTTTTCCAGCGGCGTACCGCTCAGGCACAGGCGCTGACGCGCATTCAACTCACGCGCCGCTTGCGCCGCTTTGCTGTTGGGGTTCTTGATGTACTGCGCCTCGTCCAGCACCAAGACATGCAAAGGCTGTTGCACCAGACGTTCGATGTCCTTGGGCAGCAGCGCGTAGGTAGTGAGGATCAGGTCGAAGTCAGCCAGATTGTCGAAGTGCTTTTTGCGACTGGCGCCATAAAGCGCGAGCACTTTCAGTTGCGGCGTGAAATGCGCCGCCTCATCGAGCCAGTTCGGGATCAGGCTGGTAGGCATCACTACCATGCACGGGCGATCCAGGCGTCCGGCGATTTTCTCGCTGAGAATATGCGCCAGCGTCTGTAGGGTTTTACCCAAACCCATGTCGTCCGCGAGTATCCCGCCGACTTCCAGTTGCCGCAGCGACTGCATCCAGCTTAAGCCTTCGAGTTGGTAAGGACGCAATGTGGCGTTCAGGCCTGCGGGGGCCTCGATGCTGAAATCACGAATGTCGCGCAAGCGTTGAGCAAACGTGCGGATCTGCTCGCCGCCCTCCCACAGCAGCGGCAGGCCCTCCAGCGAATTAAGGCGCGTGGCGTCAGCCTTGCTCAGGCGCAGGGTGGTTTCGCCAGGTTCCTGCAAATAAAACTCGCCGAGCGTGGCCAGCACCGGTTTCAGCCGGCCCAGCGGCAACGCCACCTGCAACGGCCCATGCTCGAGGTTGCGCTGTGGAATGTTGACCAGAATCAGCTCGTCGTCACGGCGCCGCGCGAGGCGCTCCGGATTGAGGATTTCCGCGTGCGAGCGCATCAGGTTGAGCAGGATTGGCAGCAAACTGAGGCGCTCACCATTGACGATGATCCCCAGCTCGAGATCAAACCAGTCGCGCTCCGGCGCCTGTTCAACCGTGGCGTACCAGTCATCCACGGCGGTCAGGTCGAAGCCGAACTCTTCGTCGATCTGCAATTCCCAGCCTTGGGTGCGCAGCTTTGGCAGTTCGTTGAGGGTAAAGGTCAGCCAGGCGCTGTCATTGACCATTTCATACAGTTCGCCAGCGCTTTCCGGCAAGGCTTTGCTCTGCCGGGTGGCGATACGGAAGCCGAGGATTCTTAACTGTTCGCGGTAGGACTGTTCGACTTCCGGGTGACGTTTTATCCGCAACGTCTGGTTTTCCTGGCGGATCAGGATGTCGCTGTTTTTCTGCCCGCTGACGTATTCGTCCAGATAGCTGAACGACAACGCCGCGCGATGCTGAATGTAGCGCTGCATCTTGCCGTTACGCGGTTCAAATGCACTGAACTCGACGCTGGCCAGCCACAGGCGAGGCATTGGTTGAACGTTGTCGACCAACACTTGCGGAGGTGCCTTCGGGCCACGGTTTTCCAGCACGGCCTGGAGTTTTTCCAGCAGCTCGGCGTCTTTTGCGGCAGCGGGGTATTCGAGAGTCTCCTGGATTTTCAGCAGCACCGCAGCGCAATGCTTGCAGTTGCTGCGAACCGGGCAGGTGCACGCGGCATCGACCAACAGCAAAGTGCCTTTGGCTGACTCGCGCAGGTGAATGGTCTGACGGTAGACGTTACCGCCAGAGCCTTCGCAACTGGCGGTAATGGTCGCGTCGCCGACCTGGGCGATGCGTACCCGGTTTTCCAGGGCGTAGCGGCGACCACGCTCCAGGCTCTGTTCCTTGAATCGGCTGACCCAGGAGGGTGCCAACGGTTTACTCAGGGGCGGGGACATAAGGACTTCGATCAGTCCGGAACGACTTCAGGCGCTTCCCGTGGCGCAGGCGCGGTCAGGGAAGTGATCTTGATCAGCAGGGCCAGATGGCCGTTATCGAGATAATTGAGCTGGCCGTTTTTGGTGTGGCTGTCCTGTTTCAGGCGCTCACTGGCAGTGACCAGGCCATTGGCGTCGATCTGATTGACCCAGAAATCCGCAGCCACGTCGGTGAAGCGCCCGAGTTTCATCTCAAGCGTACCCTCGATCGGGAACTGACCGAATTGCTCGTTGCCTTCGCTGACCGCGACTTTTGCCGGTGATTCACCGAGGGTTTGCTGCCAGGCCTTGTGCATCAACACGCTGTACTCGCCGCTGGCGGTGAGTTTGGTTACGACGTCGTTCAGCGCCGGCGTACGTTTGCTGTCGTCGCCCAAACGCTGGGCGCCCGCGGCCCAGTCTTCCGGCGCGGCGCGGCTGACAATCGCCGGCACAGCGTTCTGGCGCACCAGAATCATTTCGACCTGATACAGGTCAGCGGCAAACGCCGAAGGTGCTACCAAGGTGAGTAGCAAAGTCAGTGAACGAAACAGGCGCATGCGGCGTCCTTCAAGCAGTTTTCGGGATAAGGCGCTCAAACAGCGCCTCTACAGTATTAAAGCGCTCATCCGGGCGCTCCATCGGCACCTGGAACTTGAACATCGTGGCACCTTCGAATTTGTAGCGTTTTGGCTGGCTCTGAATCAGTTTGATCAGGGTCATCGGATCGACTGGGGTCTGCGCTTCAAACTCAATGCGTCCACCCTGCGGTCCACCGTCGACCTTCTTGATGCCCAGCTTTTCGGCCTGCAACTTCAGCGCCGTGATGCGCACCAGATTCTTGGTCGGCTCCGGCAGCAGGCCGAAACGATCGATCATCTCGACTTGCAGATCCTTCAAACCTTCCTCGTCGGTGGCCGACGCGATGCGCTTGTACAGGATCAGGCGGGCGTGGACGTCCGGCAAATAGTCTTCCGGAATCAATGCAGGTACCCGCAGATTGACTTCCGGGCCACCGCCAAGCGGTTGATCGAGGTTCGGTTGCTCGCCCTTGCGGATCGATTTCACCGCGCGCTCAAGCATTTCCATATACAGCGTGAAACCCACGGCTTGAATCTGGCCACTCTGGCCATCGCCGAGCAGTTCGCCGGCGCCACGGATTTCCAGGTCGTTGGTGGCCAGCACGAAACCGGCACCGAGGTCCTGGGTGTTGGCAATCGCCTCCAGACGCTTTTCCGCGTCCGAAGTGATCTGCTGGCGCGGCGGCGTCAGCAGATAAGCATAAGCCTGGTGGTGACTGCGACCGACACGGCCGCGCAGCTGGTGCAGTTGCGCCAGGCCGAACTTGTCGGCGCGCTCAATGATGATGGTGTTGGCGCTCGGTACGTCGATACCGGTCTCGATGATGGTCGAGGCAATCAGCACGTTGAAACGCTTGTGATAGAAGTCGCTCATCACCTGTTCAAGTTCGCGCTCGCGCATCTGCCCGTGGCCGATGGCGATCCGTGCTTCCGGCACCAGTTCGGCCAGATCGGCGGCGCACTTCTCGATGGTTTTCACATCGTTGTGCAGGTAATAAACCTGTCCGCCACGCAGCAGTTCGCGGAGCAGGGCCTCTTTGACCGTGCTCTTGTTCTGCTCCATAACGAAGGTGCGCACCGACAGGCGTCGCGCCGGCGGTGTGGCAATGATCGACAGGTCGCGCATGCCCGACACCGCCATGTTCAGCGTGCGCGGAATCGGTGTGGCCGTCAGGGTCAGAATGTCGACTTCGCTGCGCAAGGCCTTGAGCTGTTCTTTCTGACGCACACCAAAACGGTGCTCTTCGTCGATGATTACCAGCCCGAGGTTTTTGATTTTCACGTCGTCGGACAGCAATTTGTGCGTGCCGATGACGATGTCGATCTTGCCTTCCGCCAGATCGGCAATCGCCGCGTTCACTTCCTTGGCGGACTTGAAGCGGCTCATCACTTCCACGCTCACTGGCCAGTCGGCGAAGCGGTCGCGGAAGCTGTTGTAATGCTGCTGGGCGAGCAGGGTGGTCGGCACCAGAATCGCAACCTGGCGGCCGCCGTGCACAGCGATGAACGCTGCTCGCATGGCCACTTCGGTCTTGCCGAAACCCACGTCACCGCAGACCAGGCGATCCATCGGTTTCGGCGCGAGCATGTCGGCGCGTACTGCTTCGATGGTGGTTTGCTGGTCGGGCGTTTCTTCGAACGGGAAGCCGGCGCTGAATGTCGCATAGTCGGCTTTCGGATCGGCGAACGCATAACCTTCGCGAGCGGCGCGGCGGGCATAGATGTCGAGCAGTTCGGCGGCAACGTCGCGCACCTGTTCGGCCGCTTTGCGTTTGGCTTTCTGCCAGGTCTCGGAGCCGAGACGGTGCAGCGGGGCCAGTGCATCGTCGCTGCCGGTGTAGCGGGCGATCAAGTGCAGGTTGGCCACCGGCACGTAGAGCTTGGCGTTCTCGGCGTATTCGAGGGTGAGAAATTCGGCAGCCTGATCGTCGATCTCCAGAATCGTCAGCCCCAGGTAGCGGCCGACACCGTGATCGATGTGCACCACCGGCGCGCCTTCGCGCAGTTCGGTGAGGTTCTTGATCACCGCGTCGTGGTTGCCGTCGGCGCGCTTCTCGCGACGGCGGCGCTGCATGACTCGCTGACCGAACAGCGGGCTTTCGGCGACCAATGCCAGCGCCGGGTCGTCGAGCATGAGGCCTTCGTCGAGCGGCGCAATGGTGATCGCCAGACGATCTTTGCTCGCGACGAAATCCGGCCAGCTGTCGACCGTTTTCGGTCGCAGTTTCAGGCGTTCGAGCAACTCCAGCAGGACTTCGCGACGGCCCGCCGATTCGGCCGTGAACAGCACGCGTCCGGGGAATTCATCGAGGAAACCTGCCAGCGCTGCCAGCGGTTGCGTGGCCTTGGCTTCGATCGCCAGATTCGGCAGCGTTTGCGCCGGGAAGCGCTCGCGACCGGCACCGACTTCCACGTCCTGTTGACTGGCGACCACGCGCGGCCAGCTCTTGAGCCTGGCAAAGCAATCTTCCACCGGCAGGAACAATTCCGCCGGTGGCAATAAAGGACGAGCAGGATCGACGCGGCGTTCTTCATAACGATTGCGTACGTCGTTCCAGAAATTCTCCGCCGCTTGCTCGATGCCCGGCAGCGAGAACACTTGCGTGTCTTGGGGCAGGTAATCGAACAGGGTCGAGGTTTCGTCAAAGAACAGCGGCAAGTAGTACTCGATGCCGGCCGGTGTGATGCCGCTGCTCAAATCCTGAAAGATCGGGCAGCGCCGGAAATCAACATCAAAGCGTTCGCGGAAACGCGCCTTGAAGCGGGTGACCGCATCTTTCTGCAGCGGGAACTCACGGGCCGGCAGCAGCTTGACCGAATCGACCTTGTCGATGGAGCGCTGGTTTTCCGGATCGAAGGTGCGCAGGGTTTCGATTTCGTCGTCGAACAGGTCGATGCGATAGGGCAGTTTGCTGCCCATCGGGAACAAATCGATCAACGCGCCGCGCACGGTGAATTCGCCGTGCTCGTAGACGGTGTCTACATAGCGATAGCCGCTGGCTTCGAGTCGCGAGCGCATTTGCTCGACGTCGAGCTTCTGGCCGACATCCAGCACCAGGCTGCTGCCGAGCAGGAACTTGGTCGGCGCCAGACGATGCAGTGCTGTCGTGATCGGCACCACCAGCACGCCGTGCGCCAGTTCCGGCAACCTGTATAAGGCGGCAATGCGCTGGGAAATGATGTCCTGATGCGGCGAGAACAGGTCGTAGGGCAGGGTTTCCCAGTCGGGGAAATGCAGCACGGGCAAATCCGGGGCGAAGAAACTCAGCTCCTGTTCCAGCCGTTCGGCACTTTGGCTGTCGGCGGTCAGGAGCAGGGTGAAGCGCTTGGCAGCGCTGGCAGCCTCGGCAATCGCCAGGCTGAGGGCGGCACCGGGCAAATTGCCCCAATGCTGTTTACCTGCCGCAGCAGGGAGAAGCGGTAGACGCAGAACAGGCACGGAAGGTTGAGCTCCAGGCGTTGCGACAAAGTCGGTAATTGTAGCGGCGTCCGATGCTGCCTGTCAGTTGCAGACTGTGTCTATCTTCGATGTTTGGGTGAAATGTAGTGGTAACCATAAAAACCAGCACTTTTTTAGCGGTTATGTAGTGCCGAAACCGTGTGGTGTTTCGGAGGGTTACAGACATCGTCTAACAGTCGTCGAAAAATTGACTGTGCTGGAGGCCGCGTATTTACTGGGCTGGAGAAGGGCGTAATTTTTTTGAACGGAAATTTGTTAGCGTTTGTGCGACAAGCGCGCATTGCTACGAGAGGTTCTGAGCGGCATAATGTAGCCCCTTTTTTCTGCCCCTACATGTGGAAGGTTACCGTGACTCAGAAGCCCGACCAGTGTCTTGGTGAATGGATCGACCGTGAAGCACTCGCAGAAGCGATGATCCCGCTTATCGGTCAGCTCTACCGCAATAACAACGTGGTGAGCTCGATCTATGGCCGCAGCCTGATCAACCAGTCTGTCATCGCGATTCTCAAAGCTCACCGCTTTGCGCGCCACCGTTCTTCCGACGACAGCGAACTCTCCGTCCACGAAACATTCCCCCTGCTCAAAGCCATGAGCGAGCTCAAGCTCGGCGCGGCTTCGGTAGACCTGGGCAAGTTGGCGTTCAAATTCCGCAACGAAGGCAACGGCCGCAGCGCCGAGCAGTTCGTTCGTGAAGAAATGGCTGATGTGGTTGGCCAGCAAAACGCCTCGGCCCGCAAAGGCACTGACGTTGTGCTGTACGGCTTCGGTCGTATCGGTCGTCTGCTGGCGCGCATCCTGATCGAAAAAACCGGTGGTGGCGACGGTCTGCGTCTGCGTGCCATCGTCGTGCGTAAAGGCGCCGACAACGACCTGACCAAGCGCGCCAGCCTGCTGCGTCGCGATTCGGTCCATGGTTCGTTCAACGGCACCATCACCATCGACGAAGAAAACAACACCATCACCGCCAACGGTAACCTGATCCAGGTGATCTACGCGAAGAACCCGACTGAAGTGGATTACACCCAGTACGGCATCAAAGACGCGCTGCTGGTGGACAACACCGGTGTTTGGCGTGACGCTGATGGTCTGGGTCAACACCTGGCGTGCCCGGGTATCGACCGCGTTGTTCTGACCGCGCCTGGCAAAGGCAAGCTGAAGAACATCGTTCACGGCATCAACCACGGTGAAATTACCGCTGACGACAAGATCGTGTCTGCCGCTTCCTGCACCACCAACGCCATCGTGCCGGTGCTCAAGGCTGTGAATGACAAGTTCGGCATCATCAACGGTCACGTCGAAACCGTTCACTCGTACACCAACGACCAGAACCTGATCGACAACTTCCACAAGGGCGATCGCCGTGGCCGCAGCGCCGCGCTGAACATGGTCATCACCGAGACCGGTGCTGCCACCGCTGCTGCCAAGGCTCTGCCTGAGCTGGCCGGTAAGCTGACCGGTAACGCGATCCGTGTTCCAACGCCGAACGTGTCGATGGCCATTCTCAACCTCAACCTTGAGAAAGCCGCCACCCGTGAAGAGATGAATGAGTACCTGCGCTACATGGCGCTGCACTCCGATCTGCATAAGCAAATCGACTTCGTCAACTCGCAGGAAGTGGTTTCGACCGACTTCGTTGGCTCGCGCCACGCCGGTGTGGTCGACGCTGAAGCGACCATCACTCAGGATAACCGCGTTGTTCTGTACGTCTGGTACGACAACGAGTTCGGTTACAGCTGCCAGGTGGTTCGCGTGATGGAAGACATGGCCGGTGTAAACCCGCCAGCATTTCCGCGCTAAGCCTTAGCTGCACATGAAAACGCCCCGACTTAGGTCGGGGCGTTTTTTTATGCCTTGTAAATCTCTTTTGCCTGTACCGGCCTCATCGCTGGCAAGTCAGCTCCCACAGGGGGTTCGGGCGTGAATGCGATTGTGCAATCGCTCAAGAAACCTGTGGAGCGATGGCGTCCTGTCAGACGCGACCAACCACAGCCGCTTGCGCAGTGCTCAGTTCATGCCTGTTGCCACGGAACAACACCAGCGTCGCTATCAACCCCAATACAGCCGCACCACTGAGCCAGATGCCCGGCGCAGCCTTGTTGCCCAGCACATGAATCAGATAAGTGCACGCTGCCGGTGTAAAACCACCAAACGTTGCCGTCGCCAAGCTGTAGGCCAACGAGAACCCGGTCGTACGAACTTCCACCGGCATGATCTCCGTGAGCGCCACCACCATCGCGCCATTATAAGAGCCGTACAGGAACGACAGCCACAGCTCGACGATCAGCAGATGGCTGAAGCTCGGGTTTGCCACCAGCCACGACAGCGCCGGATAAGCCGTCAGAATCGCCAGAATTGTCGCCGCGAGCAGTAGGGGTTTACGTCCGACCTTGTCGGACACCGCGCCCATCACCGGCAACCAGAAGAAGTTCGAAAGACCGATGCAGACCGTCACCAGCAAGGCGTCCAGGTCCGACAGATGCAGTTCGGATTTGCCGAAAGTCGGGGTGTAGGCGGTGATCAGGTAGAACGACACGGTGGTCATCACCACCAGCGCCATGCCGGCGATGACCATGCCAAAGTTCTGACCGATCGAACGGACGATTTCGCGCAGGGTAGGGCGATGTTTACGCGCCTGGAATTCTGGGGTTTCTTCCAGCGAACGACGGATGACGAAGATCACCGGTACGATCATGCAGCCGATCAGAAACGGCACGCGCCAGCCCCATTCGCCCATTTCCTCCGGGCTTAGCCAGTGATTGAGGCCGACACCGAGCAGGCCGGCGAATACCACGGCCGCCTGTTGGCTGGCGGACTGCCAACTGACGAAGAAGCCCTTGCGGCCGGGGGTAGAGATTTCCGCCAGATACACCGACACGCCGCCCAGTTCCACGCCGGCCGAGAAGCCTTGCAGCAGGCGTCCGAACAGCACCAGCAACGGTGCGGCTACGCCAAGCGTTGCATAGCCGGGGACGCAGGCAATCAGCACAGTGCCGGCGGCCATCATCGCCAAGGTAATGATCAGGCCTTTGCGCCGGCCATGACGGTCGATGTAGGCACCGAGGAAAATCGCCCCTAATGGACGCATCAGGAAGCCGGCGCCGAATGTGGCCAGCGACAGCATCAGGGATGCAAAGGCGCTGTCAGCGGGGAAGAAGGTTTTGGCGATGGCCGTGGCGTAGAAGCCGTAGACCATGAAGTCGAACATTTCGAGGAAATTGCCGCTGACAACGCGAAAAATCGCTTTGCCGTTGCCCGTGGTCGAGGACATTTGCAGATTCTCACTATTGAATTTGTATGAAGGCGTTGCATCCGTTTCGGAGCGAGCGCGCTCTGTAGTCCATAATGGCCGCCGCGGTTTTGCAGGGAGATGAAGATTTGTTAACTGGACGGTGCAGAGGGCTTGTGGTGCTGGCCGCTATTTTGTCGGGCTGCGGCAACGGCGACAGCCTGGAAAACTTTGGCGGCACGACCATGGGCAGCACGTATTCGATCAAGTACGTGCGTCATGCAGGTCAGGTGGATGCTGCGCGCGTGCGCAGCGAAGTGGAGGGCATCCTCGGCGAAATCGAGCGGCAAATGTCCACGTATCGCCGTGACTCGGATATCGAGCGCTTCAACGCATTGCCCGCCCGTACGTGTCAGAAAATGCCCGCGCCTGTCCTCGAATTGGTCCGCGTTGGCGAACAGCTGTCAGAGCAAAGCGAAGGTTCCTACGACCTGACCGTTGAGCCGCTGCTGAACCTGTGGGGTTTCGGCCCGCAAGGTCGCGAAGAAAAGGTCCCGAGCGCCGCTGCGTTGGCGGAGGTGTTGCAGAGGGTCGGTCATCAGCATCTGCGCATCGATGGCGAGCAGCTGTGCAAGGACGGCGCCGTCGAAGTCGACTTCAACAGTATCGCCGCCGGTTATGCCGTCGACACGATTGCCGCCAGGCTCGACGCCATGGGCATCCACAATTACCTCGCAGAGGCCACTGGCGAGCTCAAGGCCAAGGGCAAAAAACCTGACGGTTCACCCTGGCGCATTGCGTTGGAAGCGCCTCGCGACGATCAGCAGGTCGCCGAGCGCATCATCAACGTCGACGGCTACGGCGTGTCCACCTCGGGTGACTACCGCAACTATTTCCTGCAGGACGGTCGGCGTTATTCCCACACCTTCGATGCCCGCAGTGGCGCGCCCGTCCTACACGACCTGGCGTCGGTCACGGTCATTCATCCTTCAGCATTGATGGCCGATGGACTATCGACGCTGTTGCTGATTCTCGGGCCTGAAAGGGCGTGGGCCTATGCCGAAAAACATGACATTGGTGCATTCTTTGTCATTCGTGCCGATACAGGTTTTGTCATCCGCACCAGCAAGGCTTTCGATCGACTCGCTGGCGCAAAAAATTGACTGAGAACAATACGAAAGCTGGCGTTGTAGTGCAGGCAAAAGTAGCCTACGACGCGACCAAGGGTTAATGTGCGCGGCGTTGACGCTTCTATAGACTGTGTCCGGGTTCTTTACTGACCCCCAATTGTTCCTTCACGCCGCCGTTCGGCGTGATTTAGCCGCCGGTGCTGCTGGCACCGCGGCCTGTTCTGAGGAGTACGCATGGCTGTCTACAACTACGACGTGGTGGTGCTGGGTTCCGGCCCGGCAGGAGAAGGCGCGGCAATGAACGCCGCCAAAGCAGGGCGCAAGGTCGCGATGGTCGACAGCCGTCGTCAGGTCGGCGGTAACTGCACCCACCTCGGCACCATCCCGTCCAAGGCACTGCGTCACTCGGTGCGGCAGATCATGCAGTTCAACACCAACCCTATGTTCCGGGCCATCGGCGAGCCGCGCTGGTTCTCCTTCCCGGACGTGTTGAAAAGCGCCGAGAAAGTCATTTCCAAACAAGTCGCCTCGCGCACTGGCTACTACGCCCGTAACCGTGTCGACGTGTTCTTCGGCACCGGCAGCTTCGCCGACGAGCAAACCATTGAAGTGGTCTGCGCCAATGGCGTGGTCGAAAAACTGGTGGCCAAGCACATCATCATCGCCACCGGCTCGCGCCCGTATCGCCCGGCGGACATCGATTTCCACCACCCGCGTATCTACGATAGCGACACCATCCTCAGCCTCGGCCACACCCCGCGCAAACTGATCGTTTACGGCGCCGGCGTGATCGGCTGCGAATACGCGTCGATCTTCAGTGGTCTGGGCGTGCTGGTCGAGCTGGTGGATAACCGCGGTCAGTTGCTGAGCTTCCTCGACTCGGAAATCTCCCAGGCGTTGAGCTACCACTTCAGCAACAACAACATCACCGTGCGCCACAACGAAGATTACGATCGCGTTGAAGGCGTCGACAACGGCGTGATCCTGCATCTGAAGTCCGGCAAGAAGATCAAGGCCGACGCCTTGCTCTGGTGCAACGGGCGTACCGGCAACACCGATCAGTTGGGTCTGGAAAACATTGGCGTCAAGGTCAACAGCCGTGGCCAGATCGAAGTCGACGAGGCTTATCGCACCTGCGTGCCGAACATCTACGGCGCGGGCGACGTGATCGGCTGGCCGAGCCTGGCCAGTGCTGCTCACGACCAGGGCCGTTCGGCCGCTGGCAGCATTGTTGATAACAATAGCTGGCGCTTCGTCAACGACGTGCCGACCGGCATCTACACCATTCCGGAGATCAGCTCGATCGGCAAGAACGAGCAGGAGCTGACTCAGGCCAAAGTGCCATACGAAGTCGGCAAGGCCTTCTTCAAGAGCATGGCACGGGCGCAGATTGCCGGCGAGCCGCAGGGCATGCTGAAGATCCTGTTCCACCGTGAAACCCTGGAAGTGCTGGGCGTTCACTGCTTCGGTTATCAGGCGTCGGAGATCGTTCACATCGGTCAGGCGATCATGAGCCAGCCGGGCGAGCTGAACACGCTGAAGTACTTCGTCAACACCACGTTCAACTACCCGACCATGGCCGAAGCCTATCGGGTAGCGGCGTACGACGGCCTCAACCGGCTTTTTTGACGGGCTCCGGCCGGTGGCCTGAGCCGGCCGGGGAGACCGATTTCAGCAATTCTCGAGGGTGGCAGTGGCCAAACCGGGAAAGTCTGTAATCAGGCTGTCAACGCCGAAGTCGGCGAGTCTGCGCATCAGCGCAGGCTCGTTGACGGTCCACACCGACACATGCAGGCCCTGACGCTGCGCTTTTTGCAGGCGTTCAGGCGTACACAGCGTCCAGTTCAACGCCAGAATCTCGCAGCCGTAGCTTTGCGCGACCTTCAACGGGTCGAGCCAGGCGTACTCGGCGACCAGGCCGCGCGACACATCCGGCACCAGATCCAGCGCCGCCTTCAGCACTTCCCGCGAGCTCGAGGTGATGGTCACCTTGTCGAGCAAGCCGTGGCGTTGCGCCATTTCCCGAATCGCCAACACGGTGGTGGCAGCGCGGGTGCGAGATGCACTTTTGACTTCAAGCTGCCAGTGCTCGAAATCGCACTTCTCGAACAACTCTTCCAGCGTCGGAATCGGGCACGGCTTGATCCAGCCCGGGCCGCCCTTACGCGCATCAAATGTCACCAGGTCGGCGGCCGTCTGCTCGACGACCTTGCCGCGACGGTCGGTGGTGCGCTTGAGCGTCGGGTCGTGGATGACCATCAGCTCGCCGTCCTTTGACAGGTGCAGATCCAGTTCGCAGCGGCGCACGCCGTGCTTGAGACATTCCTGAAAACCGGTCAGGGTGTTTTCCGGTGCTTCGCCCTTGGCGCCGCGGTGGCCGTAGATGAGGGTCACGGTTCTTCCTTAATTTAAATGCCTGATTCGTTCTGTTCGCGGGCCAGACGCCGTTCCTGAGCCTGCTTCTGCAAGATATAGCGAGCGAGTAGCTGGCGCTGGGCATCGGTCAGGTGTTCGAACTCGGTCCCGACGTCGTAACCCTCACCCTTGCGCTCGCAATGGGTGACACGGGCGCGCAGCAACAGGCCGAGCGCCTGGGGCATCAGCACCAGTTTGATCGACAGGTGTGCACCGGCTGCGATGGGCGTCGGGTGCTGGAAGTCGATCCCGCCCTCGGAGATGACCACCGGTTGCGGCTCGCCGATGTGGCCGAGCACGGTGAGGGCGACCACCTGGCTAAGCAGGTCGATGCGTTTGTTCTGGGATTTCAGGAACGCGGCGATGGCCCGATCGCGCTCGCTGATCTGGCGCAACAGGTGCTGCGACTCGAATTCGCTCAGGTGCAGTTCGCTGAGCAGGTTGAATAGAGGGGAAGCATCCTGCAACACTTCCTGGCCTGCGGCTTCGGGAGCGGACAGGGGCCGAATTTCCAGTGCGATCGTGTCCTCGATACGGTAGTATTCGCGGCGATCTTCTTCATCTAATGTCGACATGGCGAACCCATGGTAGCGGCGGTGGTCTGAGTGTAAAGCTGGTTATCGACCCCCGCCACAAGGACGTTCCTTTTCCCTCCGAACAAGCCCCGACATGTTCAGACCTCTCTTCGTATTTATCGGCACGCGTTATACCCGTGCAAAGCGTCGCAATCATTTTGTGTCATTCATTTCCCTGACTTCGATGATCGGGCTCGCCCTTGGCGTGGTCGTGATGATCGTTGTGCTCTCGGTGATGAATGGCTTCGATCATGAGATGCGCACCCGCGTGCTGGGCATGGTGCCCCACGCGACCATTGAATCCACTGATCCGATCAACGATTGGCAAAGCCTGGCCACCCAGGTCAAACAGAACCCGCAGGTGGCGGCCGTCGCGCCGTTCACCCAGATGCAGGGCCTGCTGACCAATAACGGTCAGGTCTCCAAGGTGTTGCTCAACGCCATCGACCCTGCGCTCGAACGCAATGTGTCGATCATCGACAACTTCATGAAGCAGGGCAAACTCGACGACCTGACGCCCGGCAGCTTCGGCATCGTCATCGGCGACAAGGCCGCGACCAAGCTCGGCGTGGGTCTGGGGGACAAGGTCACCTTCGTCGCCCCGGAGGTCAGCGTTACCCCGGCCGGGATGTTCCCGCGCATGAAGCGCTTCACCGTGGTCGGCATTTTCCATGTCGGCGCCGGCGAGCTCGACGGTTACCTGGGCGTCACCAACCTGCAGGATCTGGCGAAAATGCATCGCTGGAAGCCTGATCAGGTGCAGGGCCTGCGTCTGAAGTTCGACGACCTGTTTCAGGCACCGCGTGCGGCATGGAACATCGCCCAGCAACTTGGCGATGACCGTTTCTACGCCCGTGACTGGACCCGAACCCACGGAAATCTGTATCAGGCGATCCGCATGGAAAAGGCCATGATCGGTCTGCTGTTGCTGCTGATCGTTGCGGTGGCGGCGTTCAACATCATTTCCACGCTGGTGATGGTGGTGAACGACAAGAAGGGCGACATCGCCATTCTGCGCACCCTCGGCGCTACGCCGGGGACGATCATGCGCACGTTCATGGTGCAAGGCACGGTCATCGGTGTGGTCGGTACCGCCATTGGCGCGGTGCTCGGTATTCTCGCCGCGCTCAACGTCAGCGCAGCGATCTCGGCCCTCGAAGGGCTGCTCGGGCACAAGTTCCTTAATGCTGACGTGTATTTCATTGATTATCTTCCGTCGCAGGTGCAGAGCCAGGATGTGGTCATGGTCTGTGCCGCTGCGTTGGTTTTGAGTTTCCTCGCCACCCTGTATCCCGCCTGGCGTGCCGCGCGCACCCAGCCGGCGGAGGCGTTACGTTATGAGTGAGTCGGGCATGAGTGAAAAAGCAATCTTGAGCTGCCGCAACCTGGGCAAGTCCTACGAGGAAGGCCCGGAGTCGGTAGAAGTGCTGGCCGGTCTGCAACTGGAGTTGAACCCGGGCGAACGTGTGGCAATTGTCGGCACCTCGGGCTCGGGCAAAAGTACTTTGCTCAACCTGTTGGGCGGCCTCGACACGCCGACCCAGGGCAGTGTCTGGCTCGATGGCGAAGAATTGTCGGCGCTGAGCGAGAAGAAGCGCGGTCTGCTGCGTAACCGCTCGCTGGGCTTCGTCTATCAGTTCCACCACTTGCTGCCGGAATTCACCGCGCTGGAAAACGTCTGCATGCCGCTGCTGATCGGCAAGACGTCGATCCCGGAAGCGCGTCAGCGCGCCACGGCGCTGCTGGAGCGCGTGGGGCTGGGCCATCGCCTGGAGCACAAACCCTCCGAGCTGTCCGGCGGTGAACGCCAGCGTGTGGCGATTGCCCGCGCACTGGTGAACAAGCCGGGGCTGGTCATGCTCGACGAGCCGACCGGCAACCTCGACTCCCACACCGCCCAGGGCATTCAGGACTTGATGCTGGAGCTCAGCACCTCGATGCGCACGGCGTTCCTGGTGGTGACCCACGACATGAACCTGGCTCGCCAGATGGATCGCGTCCTGCACCTGCAAAACGGTTGCCTGACGCCCATCTGATGCGTTGAAACCCGGCGTCTGAAAAGGCGTCGGGTCTTTTATTTTTATACGGTGCCCCAGCGAATGTTCAGACCGTTATCGATCTTTATCGGCACGCGCTATACCCGCGCCAAGCGCCGCAATCGCTTTGTTTCGTTCATTTCGATGACCTCGATGATCGGCCTCGCCCTCGGCGTGCTGGCGATGATCGTGGTGTTGTCGGTGATGAACGGCTTCCAGCGCGAAATGAGCTCGCGCATCCTCGGCATGGTGCCGCACGCCACCATCGTTGGCGTCAAACCGATTGACGATTGGCAGCCGGTAGCCGCCGCGGCCATGAAAAATCCCGAAGTGACTGCCGCCGTGCCGTTCACCGAAATGGAAGGCATGCTCTCCTACAAGGGTTTGATGCAGCCGATCCAGATCAGCGGCGTCGATCCGGCGCAGGAAGGCAAGGTGTCGATCGTCGCCCAGCACATTGTGCAGGGCCGTCTCGACGCGCTGAAACCAGGTGAGTTCGGTGTGGTCATTGGTGAAATTACCGCTCGCCGTTTCCGCCTGAATGTCGGCGACAAGATTACCCTGATCGTCCCGGAAGTCAGTACCGCGCCGGGCGGGATTACCCCGCGAATGCAGCGGCTCAACGTGGTCGGCGTGTTCAAGGTGGGGGCCGAGCTGGACGGTTCGATGGGCCTGATTCACGTAGCTGATGCCGCGACCATGCAGCGCTGGGAGCCGAATCAGGTGCAGAGCGTGCGTCTGGCAGTCAAAGACTTGTACGCCGCGCCGAAAGTGTCTGCAGACATCGCCGCCGGTCTTGGCGCCGAGTTCAAGGCGGACGACTGGACCCACACTCAGGGCAGTCTGTTCAGTGCGATGAAGATGGAGAAAACCATGATCGGCCTGTTGCTGCTGATGATCGTCGCGGTGGCGGCGTTCAACATCATCGCCACATTGATCATGGTGGTGAACGACAAGGGCGCGGACATTGCGATCCTGCGCACCATCGGCGCCACGCCCCGGCAGATCATGGCGATCTTCATGGTGCAGGGCACGGTGATCGGCATTGTCGGCACGCTGATTGGTGGTGTGCTGGGCGTGATCGCGGCGCTGAATGTCAGTGAACTGGTCGGCTGGTTCGAGCGCGTGAGCGGGCAGCATATCTTCAGCTCCGATGTGTATTTCGTCAGCAATCTGCCGTCTGAATTGCAGGGTGGTGATGTGTTGCTGATCTGCTCCGCCGGGTTTGTCTTGAGCTTCCTCGCGACGCTGTATCCGGCGTGGCGGGCGGCGAAGATCGAGCCGGCGCATGCGCTGAGATATTCGTAACCTTCGATATCGCCTTCGCGAGCAAGCTCGCTCCCACAGGGGATTTGTGAACGACACAGATCCAATGTGGGAGCGAGCTTGCTCGCGAAGGGGCCAGAAATGTTGGCCTCAATTCCCCTTGGGCAACTCAATCACAAACCGCGTCCAGCGCCGATCCGATTCGCAATGAATCTGCCCACCATGGGCCCGAACGATCGATTGAGTAATCGCCAATCCCAAGCCCGCATGTTCGCTGCTACCTTCCTGCCGCGCCGGATCGGCCCGATAGAAACGGTCAAACAATCGCGGCAACAGCTGCGCTGAAATCTCACCGCCGGTGTTCTCGACCGATACACGCACAGCATTCGGCAGGTCCTGGATCGCCAAGCGAACCTCCCCCGAGGCGGGTGTAAAACGCAGCGCGTTATCCAGCAGATTCGACAGCGCTCGGCGCAACATACTGCGGTCACCTTCGATTTGCGCAGTGCCTTCACGGCTCAACGTCACTGCGGCGTCCTCGGCCAACGGCGCAAAAAACTCCAACAGCGCATCCGCCTCATCCGCCAACGTTAGTGGTTCACGCTTGGGCATCAGCAAACCGTGATCGGCCTTGGCCAGATACAACATGTCATTGACCAGTTGCGCCATCCATTGCAGTTCTTCGAGGTTGCTGTGCAGCGCTTCGCGGTAATCCTCGATCGGTCGCGGGCGGGTGAGGGTGACCTGGGTGTGGGTCAGCAGGTTCGACAGTGGCGTGCGCAGTTCATGGGCGATGTCGGCCGAAAACGCCGAGAGCCGCTGAAACGAGTCGTCGAGGCGTGCGAGCATGGCGTTGAAGCTGTGGGCCATTTCCGCGAGCTCTAGAGGCATTTGCGCTTCCGACAGTCGGGCATTGAGCGATTGCGCCGAAATCCCACGCGCCACCGCACTCATGCGCCGCAATGGACGCAAGCCGCTGCGCGCTGCCCAGGCACCGAGTAACGCGGTAGCCAGCGCCGAAAGCCCGACGGTCAGCCAGATCAGATGTTGCATGCGTTGCAGAAAGTGCTGGTGATGGGTGATGTCCAGCAACAGCGTCAATGTTGGCGAGTCGGGTTTGTCCGGGTAGAGCGGGGCGTTCAGCACGCGGTACTCGGTGTCGTTATTGCTCACGGTCGACAGGCCGGATTGTTGCGGCAAGACGTCTGGCACCTTGATCGAGCTGTCATACCAGCGCTGCCCGTCACCGCCAGTGATGCGCAACGACAGATCGGCTTGTCGGCTCAGCTCGTCCGCCAGCCGTGTCTCAGCCTCACTGCCCTTAACATCCTGCAAGGCGCGGCGCAGGCCGATCAGTTTGCCGTCGAGCAATTGCTGGTCGAGCTCAATGAAATGCGCCTCACTGGCGCGGTTGAACAGCACCCCGGCGAACAGTGAAACCACAGCGGTGCAGGCCGCAAACAACAAGGCCAGGCGTGAACTCAACGACAACCGGCGCATCAGGCTGGGCGCTCTTCAAGCACATAACCCATGCCGCGCACGGTGTGGATCAGCTTGTTGGGGAATTCGTCGTCGACCTTCAGGCGCAGGCGCCGGATCGCCACTTCGATGACGTTGGTGTCGCTGTCGAAATTCATGTCCCAGACCTGCGAGGCGATCAGCGATTTGGGCAGGACTTCCCCCTGGCGGCGCAGAAGCATTTCCAACAGGGCGAATTCCTTGGCGGTCAGGTCGATGCGCTGGCCCTGGCGTTCGACTCGACGGCGGATCAGGTCCAGACGCAGATCGGCCAATTGCAGGCTGGTTTCCTGGGGTGTGGCACTGCCTCGACGCAACAGGCTACGTACCCTGGCCAGCAGTTCGGAGAAGGCGAACGGTTTGACCAGGTAATCGTCGGCGCCGAGCTCCAGGCCGTGAACCCTGTCCTCCACCGCGTCTTTTGCTGTCAGAAAAAGCACCGGCGTATCCAGGCCGGCGCTGCGCACTGTTTGCAGAATCTGCCAGCCATTGCGCCCGGGCAGCATCACGTCGAGGATCAGCAATGCGTAATCACCGCTCAAGGCCAGTTGCTGGCCGCTGTCGCCGTCGGCCACCAGTTCAGTGTTGAAGCCGGCCTCGGTCAGGCCCTGACGCAGGTATTGGCCGGTTTTCGCTTGGTCTTCAACGATCAACAGTTTCATGGGCGACTCGGGCTGATTCAATGTGTAGGAGCGGATGCTTTATACCGCGAGAGCAGGCGGCATCCGCCAACCTGACAAAGTTGTAATCTGCCTGTCAGGTAGATGCCAGCGCAGGCCGGCTAGAGTTTCCCACAGGCTGAACCTTATCTTGTTGGAGTACGACCATGTTTTCGCGCAAATCCCTGGTGTTGACCGCGTGTTTGTTGGCATTGAGCGCGTCAGTGTCGGCCGGGGCAGGGCACACCTACGAATTCGGTCAACCGGCCGCGGCCAGCAAAGCCACCCGAAGTATTGAAGTGGTGATGGGCGATATGTCGTTCGAGCCGAAGGCTATCAAGGTCGAGGCCGGTGAGACCGTTCGCTTTGTGCTGGTGAATAGAGGCCAGTTGCTGCATGAATTCAACCTCGGTAACGCGGCGATGCATGCCAGTCATCAGAAGGAAATGTTGCAGATGCAGCAGAGCGGCATGCTCACGCCTACTGGCATGAAAGAAATGTCCCACGACATGGCGGGCATGGATCACGCGGCGATGGGCCATGGCATGAAGCATGACGATCCGAACAGTGTGATGGTCGAGCCAGGTAAAACCGCTGAGTTGACCTGGACCTTCAGCAAGGCTACCGGTCTGGAGTTTGCCTGCAACATCCCCGGGCATTATCAGGCTGGTATGGTCGGCAAACTGACTGTCAGTCAGTAAGCACTCAAAGGAGCGGACAAAGACTGGTAGAATCCGCTGATTCTTCAGTCAGGTTTCCGCCATGCATCCCGCAGCCGAACACTCGCCGCTGGGCAAATCCAGCGAATACATCGCCACCTACACACCGTCCTTGCTGTTCCCGATTCCGCGCACCGCGAAATGGGCGGAGCTGGGCCTGACCGCCGAAACCCTGCCGTATAAAGGCGTGGATTTCTGGAACTGCTTTGAACTGTCGTGGCTGTTGCCCTCCGGCAAACCGGTGGTGGCCATCGGTGAATTCAGCATTCCGGCGGACTCGCCGAATATCATCGAATCCAAGTCCTTCAAGCTGTATCTGAACTCGCTGAACCAGACACCGTTTGCCGATAGCGCTACGCTGGAAGCGACGTTGGTCAAGGATCTGTCGGCAGCGGCCGGCAAACCGGTCGGCGTGCGGGTTCGCAGCCTCAAAGAGGTTGAAGCCGAAGGTGTCGTGGCGTTGCCGGGTGTGTGCATTGATGACCTGGAAATCAGCGTCAGTAACTATGAGCACCCGCGTCCAGAGCTGCTGCGTTGCGATGATTCGCGCGTCGTCGAGGAGAGCGTGCACAGCCACCTGCTCAAGTCCAATTGCCCGGTGACCAGTCAGCCGGACTGGGGCAGTGTCGTGGTGGAGTATCGCGGCGCGGCGCTGGATCACGCCAGTCTGCTGGAATACATCGTCAGCTTCCGTCAGCACTCGGACTTCCATGAGCAGTGCGTCGAGCGGATTTTCCTCGACCTGCAACGGTTGCTGAAACCGGAGAAGTTGACCGTGTTTGCGCGGTATGTGCGTCGCGGTGGGCTGGATATCAACCCGTATCGCAGCACTGAGAGTGTGCAGTTGCCGAACCATCGTCTGGTTCGTCAATAAGGATCCAGGGTGTGGAATAACCACGGTAGGAGCGAGCTTGCTCGCGAAGACGTCGTGTCAGTCGCCATCATCGTTGAATGATCGACCGCATCCGCGAGCAAGCTCGCTCCCACATGTGACCGCGTCGCCAATCGCGGAAATGAAAAAGCCCTGCCATCGCTGGCAGGGCTTTTTTTGTCTGGCGGGGATCAGATCCCCATGCTGCCCAACGTATTGACGATGTTGCGCAGGGTACCGGCGATGGTCGGGTGATCGACTTCGAAACGTTCGACTGCCAGATTCACCCCATCGACGATGCTGGCGTCCTGGGTTGCAGCCTCCAGTTGGATTTGAGATTCAACCTGCACCATCAGAGCACGCAGATCTTCCCGTTCGGCTTCCGACAGCGGCGGATTCTGATCCAGCTGCTCGCGCAGGGTATCGAGCTGTTTTTGAAGTTCTTGAGCGGGCATGGTGGTTTCCTTTTTATCGAGAGGCACTGGCATTGACCGCAGCCACGCGCCAAAGGTCTATGGCTGACCTTAAGATTAATCCACTCTCGATTACCCTGCATGATCCCGATCAGGGCTTTTCGCCTTTAAGGCGGCGCAGGCTGATGTCCGCCAGGCAGGTTTCCAGCTCGCCCAGATGATCGATCACCGAATGCACGCCGAGGCCGAACAGCTGCATCGTCGCTTTGCCGCGCAACTGCTCCCGTTCCTTTTGGCTCAAGGCTTGCCACTCGCCCGGCGCCAGGCCGCACAGTGAACCGCAGGATGCCAGGCCGATTGTCCATAAGCCGGCATTGAGGCCCGATTGCAGCAGTCGAGGCTCGCCGCTGACCAGTACGCAACCGTCCAGGCTGCCAACGTTCAAGTCCATCAGCGCTTGCCAGCAGGCGTTGGGAGCGGGCCAGGGATTGATTGTTGCCGAATGTTGCGCAGGCTTGATCCACTCCGGTAAGGCAGCCGATAGCGGTTGCGCAAGGGCAGGGGGCAGGTCGTCGAGCCATGCGCAAGGAATTTGCTGGCGCTGCAGGCTCTGCAGACTTTCGAGCGTGCCCGGTGTGGTCTCGGCATGTTCGGGCAGGGCGGCGCTCTGTTGTCGGGCGCGGGCACCGAAATCCACCAGGCAACCACTGAGTCCGAACAGTATGGCGTTCAGGCCGGGCGCGGCGACGGGCAAGGTTTCGGCGTGTGACATGGCAACGTCCCTGAAATATTCACGAGACTAGAACCTGTCGATGACAGTTGCATGACGACCGTGTGAATGGAGGGCTCGAGAAGGTCCTGCCAGTCACTGCATTCCCGCACTGCTCAAAAGCCCTTTTGCGCTTATACTAGCGGCCTTACCGCCCAGGTCGAGATGCCTGTGCCAGTACCAATCCAAGGAGTTTTTCTATGCGCTTGAGCCCTTCGCTCGCTCAGCTTTGTGTATATGCCGGCCTGGTGCTGGCGCCGTTCGCCACTCAAGCGGCAACGGAAGAAGACCCTTGGGAAAGCGTCAACCGTCCGATCTTCCAGTTCAACGACTTCGTCGACACCTACGCGCTGAAGCCTTTGGCGCAGGGCTATGAGTTCGTGACGCCGCAATTTGTCGAAGACGGTATCCACAACATGTTCCGCAACGTCGGTGATGTCACCAACCTGGCGAACAACATTCTGCAGGCCAAACCCGCTGCGGCGGGTGTCGACACCGCGCGCCTGATCTTCAACACCACGTTCGGCCTGCTCGGCTTCTTCGACGTCGGCACCCACATGGGCCTGACCCGCAGCGACGAAGACTTCGGTCAGACCCTGGGTTATTGGGGTGTGGGCAGCGGCCCGTACGTGATGCTGCCGCTGATGGGACCGAGCACCCTGCGTGACGCACCGTCCAAGTATGTCGACGGCTTCACCGGCATGTACCGCTACATCAACGATGTGCCCGTGCGTAACTCGATATTCGGCCTGAACATCGTCGACACCCGCGCCAGCCTGCTGTCCAGCGAAAAGCTGATCAGCGGCGACAAGTACACCTTCATTCGTAACGCCTACTTGCAAAACCGCGAGTTCAAGGTGAAGGACGGTCAGGTCGAAGACGATTTTTAAATCTCGATCGATCGTGTGAAGAAGGCGACCTGCGGGTCGCCTTTTTTGTTCGCGCCACATCGTTGTCGACGATCGTCGTGGACCTTCCATCGAGTTACGGTTTCAGCCGTTCTTATAACTCTCGGTGCTTTGACAACCAAAGTCGTCGAGCGACCATCGGCGCATGCTTGAAACGCCCCGCGGATGGGAGTACCGTCTGCGCCTTAGAAGGGCACCTCTGGTGCAACCGTGTACGCAGCTAACGCGCGAAAGCGGTGCAGCAGAGAGGCTAGAAAGCGAATCCAGTAGTCTGCGCAGGGCCGTTGCCCCGCCAACTACGCCAACCTAATTCTGGCGCCGTTTGCCCACATGCCAAAAACCAGTGCCACGCTGCTGATAATCGATGATGACGAAGTAGTGCGCGCGAGCCTCGCGGCCTATTTGGAAGACAGTGGTTTCAGCGTCCTGCAGGCCAGCAACGGCCAACAGGGTCTTCAGGTATTCGAGCAAGACAAGCCCGACTTGGTCATCTGCGATCTGCGCATGCCGCAGATGGGCGGTCTCGAACTCATCCGTCAGGTCACCGAGCTGTCACCGCAAACGCCGGTGATCGTGGTGTCGGGTGCGGGTGTGATGAACGACGCGGTCGAAGCGCTGCGCCTGGGCGCGGCGGATTACCTGATCAAGCCTCTCGAAGATCTGGCTGTGCTCGAGCACTCTGTGCGCCGGGCCCTGGATCGTGCGCGCCTGCTGCTGGAAAACCAGCGCTACCGCGAGAAGCTCGAAAAGGCCAACCGCGAGCTCGAAGCCAGCCTGAACCTGCTTCAGGAAGACCAGAACGCCGGTCGCCAGGTGCAGATGAACATGCTGCCGGAAAGTCCGTGGAGCATCGACGAGTTCCAGTTTGCTCACCAGATCATCCCGTCGTTGTACCTGTCGGGTGATTTTGTCGACTATTTCCGTGTCGACGAGCGCCGGGTGGCGTTTTATCTGGCGGATGTATCGGGTCATGGCGCCTCCTCAGCCTTCGTCACCGTGCTGCTGAAGTTCATGACCACGCGATTGCTCTTCGAATCCAGGCGCAACGGCACTTTGCCAGAATTCAAGCCTTCGCAAGTCCTTGGTCATATCAACCGGGGGCTGATCAGCTGTAAGCTGGGTAAACACGTCACAATGGTCGGTGGAGTCATCGACGAGGAGACCGGTTTGTTGACCTATAGCATCGGCGGCCATCTGCCGTTGCCTGTGTTGTACACGCCTGACAGTGTTCGATATCTCGAAGGGCGCGGTCTGCCGGTGGGCCTCTTCAATGAAGCCACCTACGAAGATCACGTGCTTGAGCTGCCGCCGACGTTCAGCCTGACGCTGATGTCTGACGGCATTCTGGATCTATTGCCAGAACCTACGCTCAAGGAAAAAGAAGCCGCTTTGCCCCAACGGGTGAAGTCGGCGGGCGGCAGCCTGGATGGTCTGCGGCAAGTTTTTGGATTGGCCACGCTGGGGGAGATGCCGGATGATATCGCCCTGTTGGTGTTGAGCAGGAATCTTTAATGAGTACCGGTAGAATCCAGTTCGCCGAGCAGGATGGCACCTTCGTCCTGAAGTTCGTTGGTGAAGTTCGCCTGACCCTGTGTTCGGCGTTGGATGCGACTATTGAGAAAATCTTCACCGCGCTGAACTTCAACGCGATCGTGATCGATTTGACCGAAACCCGCAGCATCGACAGCACCACATTGGGCCTGTTGGCCAAGCTGTCGATCCTGTCGCGGCAGAAGGTTGGTTTGCTGCCGACCGTGGTCACCACCCACGATGACATCACCCGTCTGCTGCAATCGATGGGCTTCGAGCAGGTGTTCAACATCGTCAACCACCCCGTGCCGTGCCCGGAGTGCCTCGATGACCTGCCGGATCAGGATCAGTCGGAAGAAGTGGTGCGGATCAAGGTGCTGGAAGCGCACAAGATCCTCATGGGCCTGAATGATTCCAACCGTGAAGCGTTTCACGATCTGGTGAATGCGCTCGAACGGCACTGATTCCCTGAAGTGATGTTTGCCGGGCTGGCCTCTTCGCGAGCAAGCTCGCTCCCACAGGGTTGCGTGGTGGCCACAGCATTTCCATACCCCCACAGGGTTATGTGGTGGCCACAGCATTTCCATACCCCCACAGGGTTATGTGATGACCACAGCATATCCATGCACCCACCTATCCTGTGGGAGCGAGCTTGCTCGCGAAGGCGTCAGCTCAGACGCTACATTTCTAAATATCTAGCCAATAAAAAAGGGCGAACCCAACAAGGTTCGCCCTTTTTGCATTTGCCGAACTAGATCACAGCTTGGCTTGCAGCAGCGCCTCGAGCTTTTCCTGGTCTCGGGCGAACTGACGAATGCCTTCAGCCAGTTTCTCGGTGGCCATCGCGTCTTCGTTGGACAACCAGCGGAACTGCGCTTCATTGAGACTCAGGCGCGCTTCACCCGCGTGCCCTGGCGCCAGTTTGCGCTCCAGCTTGCCAGTGTCGGCCGCCAGTTTGTCGATCAGGTCCGGGCTGATGGTCAGGCGGTCGCAGCCAGCCAGTTGCTCGATCTGGTTGAGGTTGCGGAAGCTCGCACCCATGACCACGGTCTTGTAGTCATTGGCCTTGTAGTAGTTGTAGATGCGCGTGACGGATTGCACACCCGGATCATCGGCGCCGGTGTAGTCGTTGCCGTTGGCCTTCTTGTACCAGTCGTAGATCCGGCCTACGAACGGCGAGATCAGGAACACACCGGCATCGGCGCAAGCTGCTGCTTGGGCGAAGGAGAACAGCAAGGTCAGGTTGGTCTGAATGCCTTCCTTCTCCAGTACTTCGGCGGCACGGATGCCTTCCCAGGTCGAAGCAATCTTGATCAGCACGCGGTCGCGGCCAATGCCGGCCTTGTCGTAAAGCTCGATCAGGCGATGCGCGCGTTTCAGCACGGCGTCCTTGTCGAACGACAGGCGCGCATCCACTTCGGTGGAGATACGGCCCGGGATTACTTTGAGGATTTCCTGACCCACCGCAACGCCGAAACGGTCGCTGGCCAGGCCAACATCGCCCTTGCAGTCGCTGACGCAAGCATTCAGCAGTTCGGCATAACCGGCAATGGCCGAAGCCTTGAGCAGCAGGGAAGGGTTGGTGGTGGCGTCGACCGGTTTGACCCGGGAGATCGCTTCGAGGTCGCCGGTGTCGGCCACAACGGTGGTGAATTGTTTGAGTTGTTCCAGCTTGGAAGTCATGGGTGTGCTCTGTCCTGTGGGTCTGACGACATTACCCGAGCGCTGACAGCCACTCAAGGGCGCGTACGTGGATCGATGGCCCCTGAGGCAACAACCTGAAAACGATTGTTTGAAAGGCGGGGCGCGGTATCGATGAATACGACGTCAAAACCCCTGACAGGTTCAAAGCAACTGACCTGCGTACAGATCAGTCGCACAGGGTCTACTGCATGTTCAGCTGAGTGGCGGCGGCCATTTTCGCCGGTTTCGGTTGCCCGTCTGTGGTCAGCAGGCCGAAGTTCTTCTCGCGTTCGTTACTGCCCGATTCGCTATTGCGCCATTCGTAAATTGACGTCAACGGGATATTGAGCTTTTTCACATCGACGATAAACGCGCTGACCTTGCTGGCCTGGCCGTCGATGCCGCCATTGGAGCTGAGCGCCGATACGCCCCATTCACTGATGACCCCGGGCAGATGAAAATTTTGCTGGATAAACGACTGTGCATTGCTGATTTGCGTGGCCGTCATGCCGTACGGGTGATAGGAAATCGCGTCGAGGCATTTCGGGTACTCACTGACGATCCTGTTAAGCGCCACCGTTGACGCAGAGCCTGCGGTCGGTGCACGGGCAAGACCGAAGCCGACCACTGGCGTGGTTTGCGCTGTGGCCTGCAACGACTTGCACACGGCGCTCATGAACGGCACGAACGTCGTAGCGAAATTGCGCGTTGGCCAGTAGGTTTCAAGATCGGGTTCGTTCCAGATCTCGATCGCCACCAGTTGTGAACTGTAGGTTTTCTCCAAGCCTGTCAGTGCGGTGGCGAACGATTCGCCAGCCTTTGTCAGTTCATCGACGTTGTCGGGTGTCGGGGTCAACGGCTTGATCGCGCGCACGGTCAGCAACACCGGCAGGCCAGCGGATTGTGCGGCTGCAAAGGCATCGCTGACCTGCTTCTGATAAGCCTTGGCGGTGAGGCTGTCGCTCCATACGCCGAAACGCACAAACGTGAAGCCAGCGGCTTTGATCTCGGCAGCATCGGCTGCGGTGAAGTTCTGGATTTTGACCTGGATGCCGAACGTCTTGCCGGGCAGGTTGGGGAAAAGTTCACTGGCCTGAGTGTGATTTGCAGCACTGAGCACCAACAAGAGTGAGGCACTCAGGCGTTTTAGATGGGCTGATTTCATGTCTGCTCTCCATGAGGATGACGACGTCGAATAGTTCTCTCGTTACCTTTTTATCGAAACTAACATGCTCGCAAAGTGCGCGAATGTTATTTTTTGTCGGAAATAATCCGCGTGAAAATCACAGTTATTATTAGTCCGCTAATTCTGGTTGGGGGGCTTTTAAACGCTGTGGTACTTAGTGTTCCGGTACTAACAGGGCGAATCTATTTCTGAGTGCGGGAAGATCTAGTGGGTTCATTAAAGTTCGCTCTAGATGTTGGCAGTTTGATATTACACAGGAAAGTAAACCTTGTTCAAAAAGATCCTTGTCGTCTGCGTTGGCAATATATGCCGAAGTCCTACCGCAGAACTGTTGCTGCGTAACGCGCTGGCCCCCGGAGCAATTTCGGTGACCTCTGCCGGCCTAGCGGCACGTGTCGGAGAAGGCGTTGAAGCTTCGGCGCGGCAGGTTCTGGAAGACCACGGGCATAGCGCCGAAGGCTTCAAGGCGCGGCAACTGACCTCAGACATCGTCAATGAATCAGATCTGATTCTGGTCATGGAAAAACAACACGTTAACCAGGTATTGAATATTGCCTCCCATGCGCGGGGCAAAGTCTTTCTGCTCGGTAAATGGCAGAGCGAACGAGAGATACAAGATCCATACCGTCAAGGCAAGGCCGCTTTTATTCATGCCCATGCATTGATTGAAGATGCTGTCAGCGCATGGGCACAACGTCTTGTACGTTGATCAATATTCTTCAGATCAGTGAATGGTAAGAACAGACTTATGCAGTTACCGTCAGTAATCGCCAACCGTGACAACGATCAAGACAGTATTGATCTACTCGGCATATTCGGCAGTTTGATAGACCAGAAATGGTTGATCGGCGCACTCACCGGTGCCTTTATGGCTGCCGGCGTTGCCTATGCGGTGTTGGCCACGCCTGTGTACCTGGCGAACGCGCTGGTGCAGGTCGAACCGAAAAAGAACGACATGCTCGGTTTCTCCGACCTCAACAGCATGCTCGGTGGGCAATCGCCGTCGGTGACCGAAATTGGCATCATCAAGTCGCGCGCGGTGATCGGCAAAACCGTCGATGACCTGCGTCTGGATATCGACGTCACCCCCAATACTTTTCCGGTGATTGGCGGTTTTCTCGCTCGCCGTTATCGCGGTGAAACCGAGTTCAGCGTTGCGCCGCCACGGTTCGGCATGAACAGCTATGCGTGGGGCGGCGAGCGTGTCGAGATCGCCCGGCTCGACCTGCCAAAAGAACTGCTGGGCAAGAAGCTCACGCTGATTGCCGGCGAACAGCATCACTTCAAGCTGCTCGATGAAAACGACAACGTGCTGGTAGACGCTGTTGTGGGTGAAGCCTTCGCCCAGGATGACGTAGAAGGGCTGATCGCTCATCTGTCGGCCAACCCTGGCACGCAGTTCCAGGTGGTGCGCAATCCACGGATCGTGACCATCCAGAGTTATCAGGATGCACTGGATATTTCCGAGCAGGGCAAAGAGTCGGGCATCATTCGCCTCGCGCTGGCCAGCGCCGACGCGCCTGAGGCGGTGAAGATCCTCAACAAGATCGCGGCGCTGTACGTCGAGCAGAATGTGCGCCGCACGTCTGCCGAAGCGGCGCAGAGCCTGGCTTTCCTGCAGAGCCAGCTACCGCAGGTCAAACGTGATCTGGCCAAGGCCAGTGATGCGCTCAATGCCTACCAGACGCACGGCAAGACCGTGAACATCTCCCTGGAAACCCAGTCGGTGCTCGGTCAGTCCGTGGCGCTCGAAACGCGGATTTCCGAGCTGAAAATGCAGCAGGCGGAGATGGATCGCAAGTTCACCAAACAGCATCCGGCCTACCGCGCACTGATGAGCCAGATCGGCGAATTGACGCAACAGCAGAAGTCGCTTGAAGGCAAGGTTCAGGATTTGCCGGCCACGCAACAGGAGCTGTTGAACCTGACCCGCGATGTTGAAGTGGCCTCGCAGATCTACACGCAACTGCTGAACAAATCCCAGGAACTGGACATCGTGCGTGCCGGCGCAGTCGGCAACGTGCGCCTGATCGACACGGCGGATGTCGACCTGACCAGTCCGGTCAAACCGAAAAAAGCCCTGATCGTGCTTATCGCCACCTTCCTCGGCGCCTTCGTCGGCGTCGCCCTGGTGTTGCTGCGCAAATCCCTCAGTCGCGGCCTGGAAGGGCCGGAGGCCATCGAGCAACTTGGCTTGCCGGTGTATGCGTCGATTCCTTACAGCGCGCTGCAACAGGAAGAGGACGGCAAAAAGGGGCGCGCCCGCGATGGCGTGGACAAACCGGCGTACCTGTTGGCGTTGCGCAACCCGACGGATCTGTCCATCGAGTCGATCCGCAGCCTGCGTACCTGCCTGCACTTCGCCGGGCTCGACTCGACCAACAACCGCATCATGATTTCCGGGCCGAGCCCGCAGGTCGGCAAGACGTTCGTCTCTTCCAACCTTGCCGCCGTCATGGCGCAAAGCGGTCAGCGTGTGGTGCTGATCGACGCCGACATGCGCAAAGGGCATCTGCACAAGACCCTCGACGTACCCATCGCCAATGGTCTGTCAGACCTGCTGGTCAAGCGCTGCAGCCTCGAGCAGTCGATCAAAAAAATCGAAGGCGCTGACCTGCATTTCATCAGTCGCGGGCAGGTGCCGCCCAATCCTTCCGAGCTGTTGATGCACGCCAATTTCCGCGAGCTGCTGGCAGAGCTCAGCGAGCTGTACGACGTGGTGATCATCGACACGCCGCCGCTGCTGGCGGTGACCGATGCGGCCATTGTTGGCCGTGAGGCGGGCATCAGCCTGATCGTCACGCGTTTCGGGGTGAACCCGGCCAAGGAAATCGAATTGACCATTCGCCGCTTTGCGCAGAACGGCATCGAGTTGAAAGGTGCGGTGTTCAACGGCGTCGAGAAGCGCGCGGCCAGTTACTACGGCAACGGCGGCTACGGCTATTACAACTACGAATACGCCTCCGACAAATCCTGATTCGCCGCGATTTTTCTAAATTTGGAGTGGGTGGTTGTGAAAAAAATACTGCACGTGGCTGAGACGATAAAAGGTGGCGTTGCGACGGTCATTCGCACGATTTCGACGTCGCCCGAAGACGATGCGGCCAATTACGGGCTGGTTTATCTGGTCCCGCAGGATCAGGAAAAAGAGCTGCACGGCATTGCTGCGCAGCAGATTCGCACCTTCGCCCGAACCGGGCGCAACGTGCCGTCGCTGCTGCGTTTCGCCTGGCGCCTGGCACAGGTGATGCTCAAGGAAAAACCCGATGTGGTGCATCTGCACAGTACTTTTTCCGGGGTGATCGGCCGTTGCGTTTGCGTGCTGTTGCGACCGTGGCGCAAGTCGAAAATCGTCTACTGCCCGCATGCGTTTTCGTTCCTGATGGAAAGCTCGCCGATCAAGCAGAACGTTTATGCGTGGATCGAGCGTGTCTTGCAGAAGGTCACCGACGTGATCATTTGCGTCAGCCAATACGAGCTCGATAAAGCCGCAAGTTTCGGCATCGAGCGCAAGCGTATGCGCCTGATCTACAACGGCATTCATCGCCGGGACGAGGCGGCAAAAATCGCCAATCCCGAGCCGATTCATCTGTTGTTTGTCGGCCGCCTCGACTACCAGAAAGGCTTCGACGTGTTGCTCAAGGCCTACGCCAAGGTGCAGCGCAGCGATCTGAAACTGACGGTGGTCGGCAGTGCGGTCAACGAGGACGTTGTCGAGTGCCCGCCCATGCATGGCGTTGAATACCTGCCGTGGGTCACACCGAGTGAAGTGCACGCGCTGTATCAACAAGCCGATGCGTTGATCGTCCCGAGTCGCTGGGAAGGTTTTGCCATGGTGCCGCTGGAAGGCATGGCCATGGGGCTGCCGGTGATCGCCAGTGACTGCACGTCACTGCCAGAACTGGTCAGCAACGAGGTGTCCGGTTACGTCTTCCCGACCGGTGATCACCAGGCGCTGGCGGACGTGCTGGCGAAAATCCAGAAGCCGCGGTTGCTCGACCTCGGCAACGAGGGCCGCAGCATTGTCCGCGAGCGTTTCAGCGCCGCGTTGATGATCCGCCAGACCTACGACCTGTATCGCGCTCCCACTTATTAAGTAGAACTCAAGCTTATGAACGTAACGATTTTGCATGGCTACAGTGCGTCCAACTCCGGTGACGGTCTTCTTGTCGATCTGGCCATTGCCCTGGTGCAGCGCAACTTTGGTGACGACACCGCGATCAGCGTTGTGGCGTCCGATCCGCAATCCTTCAGCTACTTGCCGCACCCACGTTTTGACGCGCCGGTCATGGCGGCCAAAGGACTGGGGCGGGTCAAGCAAGCGGTGTTTCTCAAACAGTCCTACGCAGGGCTCGCCGATCTGTTGCGCAAAACCGACCTGATCGTCGGCGTCGGCGGCGGTTACATGCGCTCGAAAAGTGCGTTCGAGCACATCAAGTTGAAACTCGGCCACGCCAAGCAACTGGAAACCGCGATCCTCAGCAAAGTGCCGTCGGTGTATCTGCCGCAAAGCATCGGCCCGTTCCATGGCGAGAGCAGCAAAATCGTCGAGCATTACGCCAGCGCCGACGCAGTGTTCGTGCGCGACAATCGTTCGTCGGCGATCTTCGATGCCTGTGAAAACGTCTATCGCGCGCCGGATCTGGCCGTGCAATCGTTGGCCAGCAAAATCCTGCAGCAACCCAAGTTCACCCGTTGCGCCGCGTCGCCGGCCACGGTGTGCGTCGTGCTGCGCAAGCCTCCAGAGTGGAGCAAGGAAAAGAAGGTCGCCTACGTCGCCAATCTGAAGGTGTTGCTGCAACGCCTGAAGAACAAAAGCAAAGTGGTCTGCGCCGTGCAAAGTGCCGTGCGTGGCAACGATGACGGCGCGTTCTATCGCGAACTGGGCATCAGCGAAGGCTTGCTGTCGCTGAAGGAGACAATTGCCAAGTATCAGCCGGATCTGGTGATTTCCGTGCGCTTGCACGGCGCGATCGAATCGCTGCTCTCGGGCGTGCCGGCGTATCACATCAGCTACGAGCGCAAAGGCTTCGGCGCCTATCAGGACATGGGTGTCGAGGACTGGGTGATTAACGGCGGCGACATCAATGTCGACACCATCATCAACACGGTTTACGCGCCGAACGCGTTGTCGAATTTCGGCAAACGCCTGACCGACACCTGCCGCGAGATCGAGGCAAAAACCGTGGCCATGGACGAGATCATCAAAGGGATCGTTCGATGATATTTCGGCTACTGCTTCGCGGCGGAGCGTTGGGCGCGAAGTTTTTGCTGGTGCTGGCGATCACTCATTACCTCGGTTATGAAGCGTTGGGCTTTTACGGCGTGGTGGTCGCGGCATCGCTGATTGCCTCGAAGTTCTACAGCGTCGGCTTCAGTTCGGAAATCAATCGGCTGATCAGTGTCGGCGGCAGTTCGCGCCGGGTCGTCGACAAGGTTTTGCTGCTGTATCTGGCGGTGGGGTTGGTGTTGTCGGTGGTGACAGTGCTGATTTATTCGGTGTTCCAGGCAGTCGAGGCGCCGATGGCGCTGATCCTCTGCGTGACCCTGGTATTGCTCACCGAACACCTGTCGTTCGAAATCAACTCGTTCGTGTTTTCCGCGCAGAAAGCCACGGCGGGCGCGCTGCTGTTCTTCATCAAGACCGGCCTGTGGGCGTTGTTGGCGGTGGGCGGGATGATGCTCGGCTGGGTGTCGGGCATTGCCAGCGTGTTGTGGCTGTGGGGGGTCGCCAACGTGCTGGTGATCATCGCCGGCTACCTGATTGTGGTGAACGTTCATCGCGGGCGAGAAGCCGGAACGCTGGCCACCGCGACGGTGTGGAAGGCCGGATTGCCGTTCTACCTCGGCACCGGTCTGATCGCGTTGAGTCAGTACGCCGAGCGCTTTCTGATCATCGACCTCGAACCCTACGCCAGCCTCGGTAAATACGTGTACGCGTGGTCGGCGGCCAACACCTTGCAAGCGTTGTCCTACGCGGTGGTGGCGGTGGTCGGCATTCCGGTGCTGGCCAAACGTTTTCAGGCCGATCAGCAAGCGTTCACGGTCAGGCAATTGTTCGTCAACAAATGGGTCATGCGCTCGCTGACGGTGTCCGCTGTGGTGGCAGTGGCGATTTATCTGTTCTTCAACGTGGTGCTCGATTACGTCGCGACCAGCGTGCCACGTCCGGACAACGCGATCCTCGCTGTGCTGATCTTTTCCTTCGCCTTGCGCGCGATTGGCGACATCGTCTGGGGCGGTTTGAGTGCCTCGAAAAACAGTCGCGTGTCACTCGCCAGCGCGGCAATCTGCCTGTTGGTTTCGGTGCCGGTCAGCTACCTGCTGATCAAGCACTATTCGATCTATGGCGCGGCGTGGGGCAACGTCTTTGCGATCATCGTGCAACTGGGCGTGATTGCCGTGTTGACCCGTGTGACGGGCGCGAAGAAGGCCGCTGTGTCATGGGCCTGAAGCTGCCGTGCATCGAGTTTCGTGGCAAGAAACTCGATTCGTACGTCTCGTTCCTGATCCTCTTCACCGGCCTGTTTCTGTCGGTGGCCATGCCGCTGCTGGTCCCTCGCGCGCCCGGGCCGGATGCCATGACGTTATGGTCGTCCTATGCTCGCGCCGACAACTGCAATTTCTGGAATCCGTTCTCGCCGGATCGCTCCTCCTACGAGTGTTCGGCGTTCCTGCTGCGGCCCACCGGGATCAACCTGACCAATGCCTGGGCCTACGGCATGTTCTGCAACTTCTTCCTCACGGCGATTCCGGTGGTGGTGTTTCGGCGCATGCCCCTGGCGATCTTCGGCACCTTGTGTCTGTGGGGCATCGTCCGCTCGTTTTTTCTGGAAAACCTGACCAAGGAAATCATCGTTTCGGTGGCGGTGCTGAGCATTTTGCTCAGCTCGTTGACGCGTAAATATCGCGGCGGATTTTTCCTGTCGGCGGTGATCTACGGCGTGTTGATCCGGCCCTACTGGATTCTGTTTTCGCTGTCCTGGGTCGGCGTCTGTGTGATGAAGAAGTATGTGTCGCGCATGACCTTTTTCCTGATGCTGTTCATGTTCTATCTGGCAGTCGCCATGGCGATTCAGTTGGCGCTCGGGTTTCCGGTGTCGTCGATTCGCGCGAGTAACAACGAGTTGCGCACGGCGGGGGAGGAGGGCTCGAAATCGTTGATCGTGTCGTGGCTCAGCGGCAGTGACTTCGTCTCCCAAGCGCTGGACTCGATGATCATCTTCTTCCGGTTGTCGTTCCCCGTGGAGCTGATTCTGCTGTCCGGGCCGGGTCAGGCGATCTTCGTCGCCTTGATGATCATGACCGCGTTGCTGCTGTTCAAAGTCATCACCTCCACCGATTACAAGGGCACGCCGATCCAGACCAAACCCAAGGAACTGATCGCGATTCCGCTGGCGTTTTTGCTGGTGCAGGGTTTGTTCGAGCCGGACTTCGGCTCCTTCGCCCGGCACTTCTCGATGGTCGTGCCAGTGCTGTTCGTCGGCCTGGGATTGATGCTGCGCGCGAACAAACCGGTGCAGGTTGAATCAAGAATTCTGAATTGAGGCAGGTGCTTTATGTCGAGCAAGAAAAAGTCCCTGGAGATCGAAACCCTGCGCGGCCTGGCGTGCCTGCTGCTGGTGCTCTATCACGTCATCGGCCCGTTGGGCGGCGGCTTGAAGATCGATCTGGGCTCACCGTTTCGAGTGCTCGCCGACTCGATGGTGTACGTGCGCATGCCGCTGTTCACCTTCATTTCCGGCTACATCTACTCGATTTACAAAATCCGCGGGAATGACTTTTCCGCGTTCTTCACCGGCAAGGTTCGGCGGCTGATCGTCCCGCTGTTTTGCGTGGGCGTGCCGTTCTCGGTGCTGCAAGCGGTCGGCCCGGGGGTGAACAAGGAGGTCGGTGTGATCGACGCGTTGTTGTCGTTCTGGGTGCCGATCAACCACTTCTGGTTCTTGCAGGCGGTGTTCATCATTTTCATGTTCGTCGGCTTGATGGAGTGGCGTGGTCTGCTGCGTTCGCCCACGCGCCTGTATCTGCTGTTTGCCTTTGCTGCGGCGATTTTTCTGCTGCCGCCGTTCACGTTCGACGCGTTCGGCATCAACGGCGCAATCTACCTGCTGCCGTTTTTCGTCGCGGGGATGATCGGCCAAGAGAGCGTCGACGCGTTGAGACAGCGCTTCAAGATGATCGGGCCGCTGGTGTTTGTGCTGATCTCGCTGACGCTGTTGTATGTCGCGGCGGTGGATCGCGAGCTGATTGTCGATCGCCGTAGTGTGATGGGTCTGACGGTGGGTTGCGTGTCCTGCTTCGCGCTGCTGTCGAGCGATATGCGCTCGAAGTGGCTGACCTGGCTGGGCGGTTATTCCTATGCGATTTTCCTGTTCCATGTTTTGTTTGCCGCCACTTCGCGGTTTGTCCTGGGACGTTTGGGCGTGAAGGATGAGAGCGTGCTGGTGTTCGGCGGCGTGGCGTGCGGGTTGCTTGGACCTGTGGTGTTGTCGATGGTTTTCAGTCGGTTCAATTTCACCTCCGTGCTGTTTCTGGGGGAGCGGGCGGCAAGCAAAAAACCACTGGAACCCATCACCCCGGTGGTGCCAACCCAATCATCCCTGTAAGTCACACCATCCCTGTGGGAGCTGGCAAGCCAGCTCCCACAGGTTTATTGGTATGCACAGATTTAATGGATGACCACAAACCCTGTGGGAGCGAGCTTGCTCGCGAAGGGGCCGTCACTGAATGAAGGAATTTATGCATGTTGGCAGTTGATGACGCTCCGCCGGTTGCGGCCGCAGTGGTTGAGGTAGGTGATGCGCGCGAGCGCTTTGCCCGGTGGCGTGAAGGCAAGGCCGGCAAGGTGCTGGCAGTCTCGGTGATCGGCGACAGCTACAGCGCCGGACAGGATTTCTATGTGAACAAACTGGTGCAGCGGGTGGCCGGGGAGGTGGGTTTTGCCGGGCCTGGCTACGTCGGTTTCAACCACGGCGCAGCGCTGGGCGGCACACACTTCAAATACACCCGCAGCAGCGAGAAGTACTTTGGCGGCGACTGGAAGGTCTCCGGGCTCGGCCAGGCCAGCCCCGATAGCCGAACGGTGACGGGGCGGCCCGGTGCATGGTTGCAGGTCGAGGCCAGCCCGACACCGGCGATCAACACCGTCGTCACTCAAGCGAAATTACTTTATCTGGGCAACGGTGAGTCCAGTGAGATCCGCTATCGCTGGACGCCATCGCAAGACTGGAAACCCTTGAAGCTCGCCGGTTCCGGCGTACAAGAGGTGCCACTGCCTGACACGTCGACCGCGGCGGATTGGGCGTTCCGGCTCGAAGTGGTGAACGGCGCGCCAACCCTGTTCGGCCTGTGGATGAGCAACGATCAGGGCGGCGTGCGGGTGTCCAAACTGGCGGCGTCCGGCGCGGCTTCCGCTGACTTCTACCACAGCGATCCGAAGTGGCAGACACAGTGGAAAGCCGCCGTGTCGAAGATTCCTGCCGACGTTTATCTGATCATGCTCGGTGGCAACGATCAGGGCTTTGGCGTGAAGCCCGAGACGTATTTGCACAACGTGCAGGGGCTGGTGGCAATGATCCGCGAGATTCAGCCAGCGGCGAGCATCAACCTGATCATGCGTCAGGACACCACGCGCTCCAGCGCCTATCCGATGTCGGCTTATGCGCAGGTTTTGCAGCCTTGGGCGCAGTCCCAACATCTGGGGTACGCCAATCTGCAATGCGCTTTCGGCAGCGACGTCAAACTCTACGCGGCTGCGATGATCGGCCCGGACAAGATTCATCCGGTGCCGGCCACGGGCGGCAAGGTGATTGCCGATTATTTCTATGGCTGGATCACTGGTGCCAAGGACCGTTGCGACAAATGAACCCTGTAGGAGCCTTCGGCAGCTCCTACAGAGGGGGGCGTGAATTAAGCGAATGCGTCGACGTGGTCGAGCAATTCTGTCAGCTTCTGTGGCATCAACCGCGTATCACAACGCGTCTCCACGTTGATGATGATCGCCGGGTCGTTGCAGCAAATGCGCACCCGGAAGCGCCAATCGCTGAAAATCACTTTCAGGCCGTCGTGGTCATCGATTTCCAGCGCCTGCTCGCCATAGAGCTTTTTCAGGTGAGCGAGCAGGGGATAGGGATCGGCCAGCGGCCGGCGAATGTCGCCAGAGGACGGAAACATGCCGATGCGCTCCACCAGCAAAATGTTGCCCAGCCAGGATTCGTTGGCGCTGGGCAACGGCTGCTGACGCGACAACCAACTGACCACCCCGAGGTTGCCCACCTCATGTTCAATGTCTGCCGAATGTTGTGCAATGTTCATAGAGGCCTGCCTGAAATGAAAAGTGGGCGGTGGGTGTCGGAGCCGTCTCAGCGGCCGTTGAGGTAGACGTTTTCGTAGCAGAAGTTGGTCGCTTGCAGGTAACCCTCGGCGTCGCCGCAGTCAAAGCGCAGGCCCTTGAATTTGTAGGCCAGTACGCAACCGTTTTGCGCCTGTTTCATCAGGGCGTCGGTGATCTGGATCTCGCCGCCCTTGCCCGGTTGGGTGTCGGCGATCAGGTCGAAAATGTCTGGCGTCAGGATGTAGCGACCGATGATCGCCAGGTTCGAAGGTGCGTCCTGCGGCGCCGGTTTTTCGACCATGTTGTTGACCCGATAAATGCCATCGGAAATCAGCTCGCCGGCGATCACCCCGTACTTGTGCGTTTGATCGGCCGGGACTTCCTGGATCGCAACGATCGAGCAGCGGAATTTCTTGTAGAGCTGGATCATCTGCGTGAGCACGCCATCACCTTCTAGGTTCAGGCACAGGTCATCGGCCAGAACCACGGCGAATGGCTCGTCGCCGATCAACGGACGACCGCTGAGAATCGCGTGGCCCAGGCCTTTCATTTCTACCTGGCGCGTGTAGGAGAAGGTGCAGGTGTCGATCAGCTCGCGGGTGCCGGCAAGGAACTTCTCTTTCTCGGTGCCGCGGATCTGGTGTTCGAGTTCGTAGCTGATGTCGAAATGATCTTCCAGCGCACGCTTGCCCCGGCCGGTGACGATGGCCATGTGTTGCAAGCCGGCGTCTCGCGCTTCTTCAACGGCGTACTCGATCAACGGCTTGTTGACGATCGGCAGCATCTCTTTGGGCATGGCTTTGGTGGCTGGCAAGAAACGCGTGCCATATCCGGCAGCGGGAAACAAACATTTACGAATCATAAAAGTATCCTGGACAGTCATGGAACACAGCCAACGGGTGCGCGCACTAACGAAGGAGTGCAAGTTTTAATAGTTATTGAACGACTGCTTTAATACCTGAGTCAGGTTATTAATAGCAATTGAATGCGCCGGTAAATCGCGACAATGTTATGAGATGTCGGCTGGTGCGTTATTAGTTATTTTTAGTCGGTATCTGTTGATAGTGATGAATGCACTTGCAGTGCTAATAAGTACCGGGCAATACAGTGTGACCTGCAAAAATATTTATTGCCAGTCATTGAGCTCGTTTTGTTTTCGGTTGTTGTCGTCTGTTTTGTGTGGATTGCGACACATCTCCACAACAACAGGCTTGACACGCTACTTGTTAATTATCCAATCACGGACCGCGCTATGAAGATTCTGGTAACCGGTGGCGCCGGCTATATCGGCTCGCACACCACACTTGCGCTGCTTGAAGCAGGTTATGAAGTTGTCGTGCTGGATAATCTTTGCAACAGCAGCGATGCCGCACTGCATGCGGTGGAAGCCATCTGCGGCAAAAGTGCGCAGATGATTCGCGGTGATGTCTGCGATCGGGCGCTGCTTGACCGGATATTCAATGAGCATGCCATCGACGGCGTACTGCATTTCGCCGGTCTCAAAGCGGTCGGCGAGAGCGTGCGCAAGCCGCTTGAGTATTACGAGACCAACGTCAGCGGCAGCATCACGTTGTGTCAGGCGATGGCGGCGGCGGGGGTGTTTCGCCTGGTGTTCAGCTCATCGGCCACGGTCTACGGCGAGCCGGCGCAGATGCCGATCCGCGAAGACTTTCCGACCGGTACTCCGACCAATCCCTACGGGCAATCCAAGCTGATCGTCGAAAACGTGCTGCGTGATCTGTGCCAGTCCGAGCCGCGCTGGAGCATCGCCTTGCTGCGTTACTTCAACCCGATCGGCGCGCACCACAGCGGCCATATGGGTGAAGACCCGAACGGCATTCCCAACAACCTGCTGCCTTATATCAGCCAGGTCGCGGTGGGCAGCCTGCAAGAGTTGTCGGTTTTTGGTGACGATTACCCCACGGTCGATGGCACCGGTGTGCGTGATTACATTCACGTGGTCGACCTGGCTGACGGGCATTTGAAAGCCTTGCAGTCGATTTCCGGACGCAGCGGCATTCATACCTGGAACCTCGGCACCGGCGATGGCTACAGCGTGTTGCAAGTGTTACGTGCTTTTGAGCAGGCCTGCGGACAACCCGTACCGTACCGGGTGATGCCGCGACGTTCGGGGGATATCGCCGAGAGTTGGGCCGACGCGTCCAAAGCTGCGCAAGAGCTGGGCTGGAAAGCCAGGCGTAACTTGCAGGACATGGTCACCGACACGTGGCGCTGGCAATCGAACCATCCGAAGGGCTATCTCCGATAATGTCGTTTTGATGTCCAATGTTAGTTTCGGTCAGGTGTTAGATATCGTCGGGAAAATACGCTGGAAATGCCTTTTGCAAGTCCGTAGATATAAACCTGCCGTTCGACTTTTATCAGTTGCGTAAGACTGTGAAAGAACAACGGATCTTGTTCGCATTTTTCGCGGACTTGAACTCTACCACCTCTAGCACCGGCCGGTTTTTAACAGGTCGAATGTTAGAAAGGAGTTGATATGAAGAAAGTGATGGCAGTTGCCCTGTTGACGATGTTGAGCAACTGGGCTGCCGCAGCTGAAGCGCCGCTTACTGCGGTGACCAATGTGGGCGGTAGTGTAGCGGCTTCGCAAGCCCCTGCAGCCAGTACTGCAATGGTTGCCAGTGCAGTAGCGGCGTCCAACAGCGGTGGCAGTGCCAACGGCGGTACCACCGGTACGACGGGTACCACCGGTACAACCGGCACGCATAACTAACAGCGGTTTTTGTTAGTGCAGTACGGGTCGCCCGACGCAAGTCGGGTGACTTCTTTTTTTAGATCCGCCCTTGAATAGCGTAGTGCCATTATGACTCGTAGTTTTTCTCTTTTAATGTTGGCAAGTTTCGCTTTACAAGGTTGCATGTTTTCCCCCGGCCAATACCTGAGCACCAGCGACATCACCCGCCAGGGTGCCAGTGAGAGCAGCCGGGTCGAGCTGATTCCGATCACGCCCAAGATGATCTCCACCACCCGCGCCACGCAAAAGCGTACGTCGCTGCCGCCGGAGCTATTGACGACCCCGGCCGAGTACCGCATCGGCAATAACGATGTCTTGTACATCACGGTCTGGGATCACCCCGAGCTGACAGCGCCGTCCGGTGCGCAGCAACAGATCGATGCCAACGGCCGTCTGGTGCGCTCCGATGGCACGCTGTATTACCCGTTTATCAAGGAAGTCCAGGCCACCGGGCGGACCATCCAGCAACTGCGCTCTGACATCGAACAACGGCTGTCGGCGTTCATCGCCGAGCCGCAGGTGGACGTCGCCGTGTTGCGTTTCGCCAGTCAAAAAGTGGTGGTCACCGGCGCGGTGGCGAAGGCCGGCCCGCAGGCGATTTCGACCAATCCGCTGAGCGTGGTCGAAGCGCTGGGTTCGGCCGGCATCGATACCAACAACGCGGACTTGTCCGGCCTGCTGTTGACGCGTAACGGGCGGGTGTATCCGCTCAATCTCGACTCGCTCAATCATCAGGATTCCGAGTTGCAAGGCGTGTACCTCAAGGGCGGCGATCAGTTGTACCTGCCGTACAACGACAACAAGCGAATTTACGTCATGGGTGAGGTCAATCAGCCGCGCGCATTGAGCTTCAAGACGGCGACGATGAACCTTTCCGATGTGCTCGGTTCGGTTGGCGGCTTGAGCCAGACCACCTCCAACGGCAACGCGGTTTACGTCATTCGCGGCGTCGAGAACCTCGACGTCGAGCCGGCGAAAATCTACCAGTTGAATGCCGAGTCACCGACCGCCATGGCACTCGCCACGCATTTCGAGGTGCGCCCGCAGGATGTCGTTTATGTCGGTCCTGCGAACGTGACGCGCTGGAACCGCTTCATCAGCCAATTGGTGCCGTCGGCGTCGATTGTCGGGACCGGGGCTTCCGCTGCGAAGAACTGGAGCGAATACAGTAACAACAGCAAATAAGGCCGCCGACTGTGAACACGTTGAAAGTGGGTGTCTGCCTGATGGCGGCCCTGTTGTTGTGTGGCTGTAACCCTCTGATGAGCGCGTCGCTGAACAACCTCAAATCGGCAGTGATCGGCCCTGACGAAGTGGACGTGACGCCGGCCCAGGTGGCCGAGGTCAGCTACCCGCAACTCAAGTTGACCACGCCGTCCGGCTCCGGGGTGCTGGCGTTGGTGCGCGAGCGTGAAGACCTGCAGTTCTGGGTCGCCTCCGGCAAGCAAGTGCTGCTGCTGCGCGATGGCCTCGCCGTGCGCAGCATTGGCCTGGGCCTTGAGGGCGATCTCGACGGCACGCGTCTGGCGGATGACTCGCCGTTCAAGTCAGGCCTGCATCAAGTCGCCGATGGCTTTACCTCGCGGCGCTGGATCGACCTCTACAAGGGCCAGGAAGTCGGGGTGATCGTCAACAGTCGCTTCACCCGCCGCTCGACGGAAACCCTCGACATTCTTGACAAGGAATACACCGTGCTACGTGTCGATGAGCAGATTGACGCCCCGGCCATCGGCCTGAGTGCGACCAACCGTTATTGGGTTGATCCGCGTGACGGTTTCATCTTCAAGAGTGAGCAGCAACTGACCTCGCAACTGCGCGTCAGAATCGTGCAACTGACACCTGATCGCAGGCATCTGCCGTGAAGCGTCTTGGCTTTTTTTCAGCGTGTCTGATGGTGATTGCCGGTGTGAGCCAGGCCGCTGTCACGGTGACGGGCGATGTCGCCAATCCCGGGCCGGTCGAACTGCCGAAGGGTGGGCGCTTGCTCGATGTGATCAACGAAGCGGTGCCCAATGCCGAAGGTTATTGGTTGGCGGGGGTGTTGCTGTGCCAGTCGTTGCTGGAGGAGCAGGCGCGGCTCAAGGCCGGCGTGCTGTTCGATCTGGATGTCTTGCAGCGCATGGCGTTGCTCTATGACATGCCAAGCCGTGTGGCGCTGGCGCAACGGCTGACCGAGCAAGTCCGGCAGATGCCGGTGACTGGCCGGCAGATCGCCGATCTCGATCCGGTCGCGGTGGAAGTCGGCTTCGCGCGCAACATCCGGCTGGACGACGGCGATCGCCTGATCTACCCCAAGCGCATCGACGAAGTTGAAGTGCTCGGTGCTGTCGCCGCGCCTTGCCACTTGCCGTATCAACCCCTGCAGGAGGCTCGCGAATACCTGCAAGGCTGTTCGATCCTGAGCGATGCCGAGGCCGATTACCTGTGGCTGATCCAGCCCAACGGCGTTTCGCGGCGCGTCGGTATCGCGCACTGGAATCGCGAGAGCGGGCACATGCCCGTCGCCGGCAGCAAGATTCTGGTGCCGGTCAAAAATGATGATCTTGATCCGCCTCTTCCTGAACTGAATCAGCAGTTGGCCGAATTGATTGCCACGCAATTGGCTGAGGTGGTTCGTTGAATTTTCGTTTTGCAGCTGTGTTTTTATTGCCCGTTGGTCTGGCCCATGCCGAGCCGCGTATTACTCAAAATGACTTCGGTGGCACGGGCCTATTGCAGACGCCGACGGCGCGCATGGCCCCGGCCGGCGAGTTGAGCGTCAACGCCAACCGCACCGAGCCTTACAGCCGTTACAGCGTTTCGTTGCAGCCTCTGGATTGGCTCGAAGGCTCGTTTCGCTACACCGCGATCACCAACCGGGCGTACGGCTCCGAGGCCCTCAGCGGCAGCCAAAGCTATAAGGATAAGGCGGTCGACGCCAAAGTCCGGCTGTGGCAGGAAAGCCATTGGCTGCCCGATGTGGCGCTGGGTTTCCGAGATATCGGCGGTACGGGTTTGTTCTCCAGTGAATATTTCGTCGCCAATAAGCGTTACGACAATTTCGATTTCAGCGCCGGCATTGCCTGGGGTTACCTGGGCAATCGGGGCGACATCGACAACCCGCTGGGCTATGCCAGTGATCGCTTCGATACCCGGCCTGCCCTCGAAGGCACCGGTGACGTCAACTCAGGTTCGTACTTTCGCGGTAAACCTTCATTCTTCGGCGGCGTGAGTTATCAGACGCCATGGGATCGCCTGAGCCTGAAACTCGAATACGAAGGCAACGACTACAAGCACGAGCCGAAGGACAACGTGATCAAGCAGGACTCGCCGATCAACTTCGGCGCGGTGTTCAAGGTCGCGGATTCGGTCGACATCAGTGCGGCGTGGGAGCGCGGCAACACGGCGATGTTCGGCGTGACATTTCACACCAATTTCGTCAGCCGCAAGGCGCCGGCCAAGACCTACGACCCAACCCCCGAACCGCTGCCGGCGAAGATGCCGACCACGTCGATGGCGCAGGTCGACTGGGCCAACGTCTCGCAACGGTTGCAGCAAAACGCCGGCTACAAGGTCGAGCGCATCACTCAGCGCGATTCCGAGCTGATCGTGTATGGCGAGCAGCAGCGTTATTTTCATTCGTCCAAAGCGGTCGGGCGGGCGAGCCGGATTCTCGACAACAGCGTCAACGACGACATCAACTGGTTCACCGTGGTCAACAAGCGTTACGACCTGCCGCTGGAAGAAACCAGCGTGCCGCGCGAGACCTTTCGTGAAGTGATCAACAACGAAGAGCCGCTGCTGTCGTTGCACCGCACCACCGAAATCAATCCGGCGATGCCGCACAACGAGAAAACCCTCTACAGCGAAGCGCCGCAGCACTTCAGTTATGGCGTGGGTCTGGGCTTCAAGCAAAACGTCGGCGGCCCTGACGGTTTGCTCTATCAGTTCAGTGCCGACGCGGACGCCGAGTACCGCTTCAACCGCAACACATGGTGGAGCGGTTTGCTCAGTGCCAACCTGATCAACAACTTCGACAAGTTCACCTACGACGCACCCAGCGGGTTGCCGCGCGTGCGCACGGATTTGCGTCGGTACCTGACCGAGTCGGAAGTGACCATGCCGATGTTCCAGCTGAGCCACACCGAACAGTTGGATAAAGATTTGTACGGCATGGTTTACGGCGGTTATCTGGAGTCGATGTTTGCCGGGGTGGGGGGCGAAGTGCTGTTCCGCCCGACCGGCGAGCGCTGGTCGGTGGGCGCGGACCTCAACTACGTGCGCCAGCGTGAATTCGACCAGGGTTTCGGCCTGCGTGATTACTCGGTGGTGACCGGTCATGTCACCGGTTATACCGACTTGCCTTACGACATGCTGGCGGCTGTCAGCGTCGGCCGTTACCTGGCCGGCGACTGGGGCGGCACGATGGACATTTCCCGAGAGTTTTCCAACGGTGTGCGGGTCGGCGCCTGGGCAACGATAACCACGGCCAGCAGCGCCGAGTACGGTGAAGGTAGCTTCGACAAGGGGCTCTATCTGTCGATCCCGTTCGACGAAATGATGAGCATGTCGACCATGCGCCGGGCCAACCTGGTCTGGGCACCGCTGACCCGAGACGGCGGCGCGCGGCTTAATCGTGGTTATCAACTGCACTCGATGACTGATAGCCGCGATGACGATATGTTCTATCGCAACTTTGAGAAGATCACTGAGTAATGATTGGTCTTGCGAGGGCTCAACCTGTGTGGCTGGCTTGCCGGCCGACCAGTTTTGTCTGAATACACCGAGTCCAAACTGTGGGAGCCAGCCTGCTGGCGATAGCTATCTGTCAGCTGACCAGTTTTTGCGGGTGCACTCAGTCCAACTGTGGGAGCGAGCTTGGTCGCGAAGGCGTCCGCTTGGTTGATGATGTTTTTGTTGGTTGGGGTACCTATCCGTTGCTGCGGTAACGGCGTCTAAGGGTTTCGCCCTTACGGCGGGTCACCTTTTCCAAACGCCGGAGTGCCGGCCCAGCGAAAAGGTAACCCAAAAGGCTTTGCCCTGACGTCCGGCCCACTCGCTAAAGCTCGGGGTTCCTTCGCTCCGGGATGAATCCCCGCACTCAGCCTCCCGACGGGCTTTCAAGATCAAGAACCGCACTCGAGCTAACGCTCATCGTGCGGAGTGGTGAGAAGCAAGGGCGGTGGGGCTTGTGTTTTTGTTTTTCTCTGGGAGCCAGCCTGCTGGCGATAGCCATATATCAGGCACAGTTGATATTGCGGATGTATCCGTACCCCTGTGGGAGCTGGCTTGCCAACGATGACGGCGGCACATTCAACGGCAATCTTGGCTGACCCCAAATCCCGGGCACAAAAAAGGGGACTTTCGTCCCCCTGCGGTCATGCATTTTTTAACGACAACCTTCAGTAAATATCCTTCGACAACAACGTAAACGGTGTCTTCACCAGGATCTTCAGGTCCAGCCACAGCGACCAGCTGTTGATGTACTGCAGGTCAATCTCGACACGTCGCTGCATCTTGTCGATGGTGTCGGTCTCACCCCGGCAGCCGCTGATTTGGGCGAGGCCGGTAATGCCTGGCTTAATCCGATGACGCGCCATGTAAGCGAGGATTTTTCCCGAATAGAAGTTGTTGTGCGCAACCGCATGCGGACGTGGCCCGACCAGCGCCATGTGCCCTTGCAGCACGTTGAACAATTGCGGCAACTCATCCAGCGAAGTGCGGCGGATGAAGCGTCCGACCGGGGTGATGCGCGAGTCGTTGCGGCTGGCCTGCTTGACCTCTTTGTCATCGTGCACGCGCATCGAGCGGAACTTCCAGACCTGAATCACCTTGCCATTCCACCCGTGGCGATCCTGCTTGAAAAACACCGGGCCCGGCGAGTTGATCTTCACGGCCAAGGCAATGATCGCCAGCACCGGACTCAACAGGATGATCGCCAGCAGCGCGACGCTTTTCTCCATCAGGCTTTTGCTCAGTGCAGCGGTCGGGCGGCTGGTCAGCGGGCTCTCGTTCAGGTAGATCGCCGGCAGGCCGTCCACGACTTTCACCGAATGATTGAGCAGCGTCAGGCTGTTCAAGTCCGGCACCCAGACCACATCCACGTTGGCGCCGAGCAAGTCGACATACATGGCTTCGATTTTCGCCGCTTCCGACAGCGGCAGGGTGATGTACAAACGGCGAATATCGTGGGCTTCGATCAACGTCAGCAGATCTTCCTGGGCGCCGACCACGCGAGGTGCATCCGAGGTAAGAGAAGGGACCACGCCGTTGCTGATCAACCCCACCAGCGGCAGGTTTTCAATTTGGCTCAGCTTCTTCGCCAGCCCCAGCGCCAACTCACCGGTGCCGACGATCAAGGTCTTGTGCTCGCTTTTACGCGAACGCTGGTAGAACTTCGAAAACGCATGCAGCGGCGCGTACAACAATGCCTGGCCGAGGAAGCCGTACACCGCCCAACTGAGGATGACCTGCCGGGAGAACAACTCATCGGCCTTGCACACAAACGCGATGAAAGCCAACGCCGCCATGGTCATGGACCAGCCCATGAACAGGCGTCCCAGCCCCGTCAGATAGTTATCCCGTTTACGATAAACGCCACTGAACGTGTAAGCCGGCACCGATGCCAGCACCGCCAGCGTTGCGCACATCCGGTAGTAGAACGCGACGGTTCCCGTGTGTTGTTCCGCCAATACAAACAGCAGGGCTACGATAAAGCCCTGTGCCAGCGCCCATTGTCCCCAGAAGGTAAGTCCCTTGAGGCCCGTGCTTCGATTGATACTAAGAGAAAGATCCATACGATATCCCCAAAAGACGTCCATTCAGGTTTCAACAGTTGAAAGCCGAGTTGTTAGTCAGATGTATTGTTTTTGTTCTAGTGAGTGTTCTGAGATAACAACGTCGATAGGCCGAACTGTCGTCAGTCAATAGACTAATTTATTGTCGGGAATGGTGTCTGACGAGTTCTAACAAGGTGGCACAAGGCCAACTTTTTAATAATTAAATAGTGGGTTGTTAGAAAAGGTCGCAGAGGAGGGGGTGAACAGTCGTTGTTGTATTTGTTACTGTTAGAGGGTGGAGGCAGGGATGTTCATTTTAATCAGGGAGATGGAACCAAACAGAGTGCTCTTGTTGTTTTTGTAATCGCACTGTTATCTGTTTGTGTGTTCGCAGGTATTGCCTGTGTTTACGCGATGATGTCCTGGATGAGGCAATAACCGCGATTTCTCACGGCACGGAACAGTCGCTCACCTTGGCTGGCGCTTTTGAATTTGTCTTGCAGGCGACTTAGACACATTTCCAGTCCGCGATATTGCTCCGGCTCTCGGCCGATGCTCAGGATCAAGTCATCTCGACTGACCACACGGTCTTCGTGATGCAGCATCTTTCTCACCAATGCAGTTTCCAGCCCGGTAAGACTGATCTCGACATCGTTTTTGACCAATGCGCCTTGATCATTATCCAGATGCCAGGTTTCAGTACACGGCGTGACGCCTTCATTACCAACAGGCAGTTTGCCGGATTCGCCGGTTATGGCCGGGGCGCTGCGAAAAGGATTGCTTGATTGTGCTGCCCGCCACTCGGATTCGAGTGTGGCCAATATACGCTGGGTGTCATGTTCAATCGTGCGGGCAACGTGCTTTCGGGTCCCGCTTGGGTAAGTGAACTCCATCAGCATGGGGGCGGAAGAGGGCGAAGTAGCACCTTCAATAAACATTTGTGCCTGAGACGTGCCCAGCGAATTGAAGCGCTCGCTCGACAGGATGTTCTCGAGCTCACGTTGCGACGCTGTACTGTTGGTCACGACAACAAAATATTTTCTGGGGAGGGTTGTACTAGTTTCCATGTCTCTCTCCTTAACTGCGCACCAAAATTGGTTAAAAGGTAAATCGGCAGGCGAGCAATGACTTCCTTGGAAGTAATCGACAGGCAGGGTCTGGGCCCGAAATTGGCCCTCGATAAGTTCCACTCGATCTGCTGCTATGTTGTTGAGTTTATTGTTATGTTTTTGCGCTCATTCAATCGCTTTTTTATAGGTAGGCGTGAAGTAAAACCATAGGTATATCGTTGCATCAGACGATCCTTCGTGAGCATGCAAAAGGGACGGCCGCCCGAGACTCAGGCAGTCGATATCAGGCCGCGCACCAGGCGATAGCCATAGCCGCGGATGCTCTGAATCGCGTTTGTACCATACACGTCCTTGATTTTTCCACGCAAGCGACTGATGGACTTCTCCAGCGCGCGAGGATCGTAGAAATTGGGATTGAGTCCCATGATGTTGGCGATCTCATCATGGCTCAGAATGTGATTATTGCTGTGCGCAAACGCTTCAAGGATTTTCATCTCGGCAAACGAAATATCCAGGCGTTTATTTGTGCTCAGCAGACAGATCCGAGTTGGATCAAGTGTCAGGTTTATGTCTCTTTGCCATTCTTCACTGCTGAAGAATTCTCCCAACGACTCGGCGCCATCGTCGGAAAGGGTGTTGAGTTTGATACAGAAGTCGGCACCGGCCAGGTAGTACTTGATCTTGTTGAAAGCACCGCGGCCAGTGATAACTGCACAAATGAGCGGCTTAAAGTTGTCTTTGCGCAGGTTTTCGACCAGCGCAAGATTGTCTTCGAGTGCTTGTGGGCTGTCGATGACAATGAAGATTGCTCGATACAAGGCAGAATCTTCATTCTGCATATAGGCATCAGTGTACGAGTTGGCTTCAAGCGCCACATCGGTTCGCACAAGCTTTGCGAGTAGCGTACTAAAATGTTCCGCCACGCCACGGGTTCGACCCAGAATGAGTACACCTGGTTCGTCGATTGTCGGGCGCGGACTTCTAGTCGCCAAGTTCCCTGAGAGCATCATGCATTGACTCGAAATTAGGTGCTGACATCAGGATGTTAAAGCACCGGTTCTCATCTGTGACTGACAATTGGTAACATTTACGCCGTTTTTAGACGTGGCTCCCGAGTTTTCTAACAATAAATAAGCTTTTCAAGCTTTTAGTTGATTTTCTGGGCTTCGTGAACTAGTGAGTAAGTGGTGGCAATATGGAATTGTGCCACTATTTTGAACTCATGACGACATCTTTGTTTGTGTCTATTGGCCACTGTATAGCCAGCCTTCAATATGTGAGGCAGATCACACTTTATTGGCGCAGTGAAATTTTTCCTGCTAAGTGCCTAAATAATTTCACATTAGTTCGTACACGGACGTTTATTAACATGGCTTGAGTGTGTCTTTTGTTAAGACGTAATCTCCTTCGCTGACAAGATCAAAGATCGCAGCCTTCGGCGGCGCCTACAGGTGAATGCTTTCCCAATGTAGGCGCTGCCGAAGGCTGCGATCTTTTGATCTTTGTATTATTTCAGATACTCAATCCCTGAGTGTTATTGACCAGTCGCTCACCAAGTGTGCTCTGACGGAGGATTAATGGATTTCTGGACTTTTTTCCAGGTGTTGATTTTGGGTGCAGTCGAAGGCCTTACCGAGTTCTTGCCGATCTCCAGTACTGGCCACCAGATTATCGTTGCCGACTTGCTGGAGTTCGGCGGCGAACGCGCCATGGCGTTCAACATCATTATTCAACTGGGTGCCATTCTTGCCGTCGTCTGGGAATTCCGGCCGAAGATCATCGAAATCGTCAAAGGCCTGCCGACCGAGCGCAACGCGCAACGATTCACCCTCAACCTGTTGATCGCCTTTCTGCCGGCCGTGGTTCTGGGTGTGCTCTTCGCTGACACTATTCATCATTACCTGTTTAACCCGATCACAGTCGCCGTCGCTTTGGTTGTCGGCGGCATCGTGATGTTGTGGGCCGAACAGCGCAGCCACGTGATTCGCGTCGAGCATGTCGATGACATGCGCTGGTCTGACGCGCTTAAGGTAGGTTTCGTACAGTGCCTGGCGATGATTCCCGGCACCTCGCGTTCCGGATCTACCATCATCGGCGGCCTGCTGTTCGGTCTGTCGCGCAAAGCCGCCACCGAGTTCTCGTTTTTCCTGGCTATGCCGACCATGGTCGGTGCCGCCGTGTATTCAGGCTACAAATATCGCGACCTGTTCCAGCAAAGCGACCTGCCGGTCTTCGCCTTGGGCTTCGTCACCGCATTCATCTTCGCCATGATCGCCGTGCGCGGCTTGCTCAAGTTCATCGCCAACCACAGCTATGCGGCGTTCGCCTGGTATCGGATCGCGTTTGGCTTGTTGATTCTGGCCACGTGGATGTTTGGCTGGGTGAACTGGACGGCGGCTGCGGCGGGTTGATTACTGGCTGCTGATCAGCGCGGCGACGGCGAGGTCGTTTAATTCGCTGTCGGGGGATTCCCGACGAAAACGCTGCAAGGCCGAGGTGAAATACGCGGCTTGCAGCATGCCGTCGCTGGCGAGGTAATAATGCGCTGCTTCGATTTCCTCTACCGAATAAACACGTTTTTTCAGACCGGACATGTCTGACATCCCATCGACCGTGATCATCGTCGTCGTGAAAACCAGAAAGCCAGACATTTGGGTTGATTCAAAAGGGCCATCTTCCCCATCACCGCACCCTTTCAAAAAATCGCAACTGGCGCAGGCGGTGGCAGGGACGGTAAGGAGTAAAGCGAGGAGGGTGAATCGCTTGAATAAAACACAGCTAAACGCGTGCATAAACAAAAGACATCCTGTCGGTACAACAAAACCGCGAGCAACGCTCATTCGTTGCCCGCACATTCAACGCGTCGATCAACGACCCGCCAACAACTCCGCCGCCTGATCCAGCAACGCCAACGGATCCTTGGCCTTGTGGATATCCACCGACAACAACTGCCGAAACTTGCGCGCCCCCGGGAATCCGGTGCCCAAGCCCAACACATGCCGCGTGATGTGATGCATCGACCCACCGGCCAGCAAATGCTCGGCTATATAAGGTCGCAACTGCGCCAACGCTTCCGCGCGGCTGATCACCGGCGCCGAACTGCCGAACAACTGCTGATCCACCTCCGCCAGCAGATACGGATTGTGATAAGCCTCACGCCCCAGCATCACACCGTCAAAGGTCTGCAAATGCTCATGGCAGGCCTCCATCGTCTTGATCCCGCCGTTCAGCACAATCTCCAACTCCGGAAAATCCGCCTTCAACCGCGCCGCGACGTCATAGCGCAATGGCGGAATGTCGCGATTCTCCTTCGGCGACAACCCCTCCAGAATCGCAATCCGCGCATGCACCGTAAAACTGGTACACCCGGCATCCCGCACCGTCCCCACGAAATCACACAGCTCCTCGTAACTGTCCCGCCCATTGATCCCGATCCGATGCTTGACCGTCACCGGAATCGACACCGCATCTCGCATCGCCTTCACACAATCCGCCACCAGTTGAGGGTGACCCATCAGGCAAGCGCCAATCATGTTGTTCTGCACACGATCGCTCGGGCAGCCGACGTTTAGGTTCACCTCGTCGTAACCGTGCTCCTGAGCCATGCGAGCGCAGGCGGCCAGGTCGAGGGGGACGCTACCGCCTAGCTGCAACGCGAGAGGGTGCTCGGCTTCGTTGTGACGGAGGAAACGTTCGTGATCGCCATTGAGCAGCGCGCCGGTGGTGACCATTTCGGTGTAGAGCAGAGCGTTCTTCGACAGGATGCGTAGGAAGAATCGGCAATGGCGGTCAGTCCAATCCATCATCGGGGCGACGGAGAAGCGGCGGGAGAGTGGGGCGGGTTGTAAAGACATTGGGGAAATCTGGATCAGAGGGGCGAAGGTGGGGGAGTTTATCAGGAATGGGGTGGGCAGAGCCTTACGCACTTTGATCGATGTGGCATTGCTTGGTGATGAAACGCCGACGCTGGTCGGCTGAGTATCGTGATTTGCACCAGATCGAGCCTAAAACAACTCATTTTCGATAGTGTGCGGAGATCTCTCTCCAAATGTATTTGTATCGGAACTCAAGCCAACGGATTAACAGTTTGTCTCTCTGACGTCGAAAGCGACTACTTGCTCGGGCTTCCAACATTTGCGCGATGTCAGAATTTAATTGTTCTGGGTCAAACAAAGACCAGATGATTGGAATCACGCAGTCAAAATTCGTGTAGCAGACAGGTGCGACTTCCTCGTAGAGCATCCGTTTTATTTCTTGCGGGTCGTAATCTTCGGTCCGTCGGGCGATAGATTTGTAGTCCACCTCATTGTCGACGAACGTATCGGACAATGCCCAGTAGATGTCATATCGATCTTTTGCAGTCATTGTGCGATTCAAATTAGCGTTGGTCTTTTTCATCGCGAAAAGGCCGTCAGCGACTTTGACTTCTGGTCGTACATGATGGGCTGGGGTTTCAATGTGATACGCGCGGCTGGCTTTGCCATGTTTGACTCCCTGTCATCAAATTAACCGCTGCCGACTGTATCAGACTTGCTTTGGTCAGTGACGGGCGACAATGCACTCGTCATTTTTCGTCAATTTAAACAGCAATGCTTGCTCTTGTTTAAATGAATCACGCTGGCACAACCCGAGCCCTACACCACCTTGCGCCACACCCTACACGTAAGACAGAATCCGCCGGCTTGTACGTCTAGCACGCAGGTTCTATCGTCCCAATGTCACTGAAAACCAGTGATCGGGTTTGGTAGCCCGCTTCGTGTCTAGATGCATGCGTCACCTTGTTCAGTCGCTTTCCCAGGACTCGGATTTCATGGTGGTCATGCGTGGGGCCCATTCGTGGGCGCCGGGTTCTAGTGCGACCGGTCTACCAACCCGCGTATGGCCGCCACCCATCGTTTGGTAGCGTGGGTGATGGCTTCTTTTAGTAATCGCGCTAGAGGTTCCATCTATGTTCAAACCAACACCCAACCCGCCAGAAACCGATCCCGCATCCCCCTACGAATCCCCCAATTCCAAAAAACTCCACGAAGCCGCCGAACGCGCGCTCGATCACTACCTTCTTCCCGCCAACCAAATCATGGCCAGCACCGACGAGCCCGAACGCATGTACCTCGCCAATCCGAAGTACGACATGGAATCCCTGTTGGCCAATGCCTGCGAAACCCTGGGTTCTGCCTCCGAGATGCTCAACAACTTTGCCGCGACGCTGGATAACTCGCGCCGCAAATCTGCGCTAGGCATTGCGCAGGTGGTGATGTTGGCGGAGTTGGCGGTGAATCAGGCGTTGGATAAGGTTGAAATCAAGCCGTAAACCCGTGTCCCTCTGTGGCATGCGGCACGCCGTTGCTGCAGAGGGGCGGGGTTCTGATTTGGAATTTTCCGCGTCTTTTTGCGCCAGTAGCGATGTGCCACAATTCGTGATGGCAATGCGTCATCATGCCGAGCTAAAAGTTCACTTCCTGTACAAATATAAAAAGTTGTACAAGTTTTCCTAAAGTTTATAGCATCCCTTCCAGATACTTTGCTGAATCGATAAATCTTGCGTGCAGACGCCCTGTTTGCCACGTGATGGTTTGTCTGCCGATGCTCGCGTCGGATTTCTCTTTGACACATCAACAGCATCGCATTTTGCATTTCCGGGACAGCTGGAGCGTCCCGTATTACGCCTTGGATGACGACCCCCCGAATGTCTGGACGGTGACTGCGGTTACCGGAGATCAATTTTTTGTGCCTGGCGTTTCGCGTCAGGGCGTTTGAGGCTGAATATGGCAGTTGAATCGAATTTCCTGGGTGACATCAAAGTTTCCCGCAAGCTGGGAACCGGTTTTGGCATTCTGTTGCTGGCTGTTTTGGCGGTTGCCTTCATTGGCTATAACAGCAACAGCGTGCTGGTTGATCGCTTGAGTACGACGCGTCTGATTGGCACGTTGAATGACGCTACGCAAGATATGCGTCTGTCCGAGAAACAGTACGAAGCCGCTGCTGACGCCGCTTTCGCTGACTCTTATCACGCGCAACTGAATGTGTTGCAGGGCCTTGTGAGCAAGGCGCTGGAAACGTTGACGCGCGCTGAAAACCAGCAAGCCTTGAAGGCGTTGCAAGCCACGATTGTTGCCTATGATCAGAAGGTAAAGCGCCTGATCGATGCCGATAAGTCGACGACGGATGCCCTGAAACCGTTGGGTGCGCTGTCGGACAAGTACGCGCAGACCTTTGGTGACATGCTTGAAAGCACTACGAGCGGTGCCTTGGCGTCCGCCGATGGCGAACGCGTGCGGGAGCTGCGCACGGTGGCCGATTTGCGCTACGGCATGGCCACGTTTCGCCTGATGCTGCGCCGTTACATTGCGGTGCCCAACGACGTGAACAAAAAAGTGCTGATGGACACCATCGACACGTTCCTGAGCGATATCACCAAAGCGCGTTCCAGCCTGCCGGCGACCCTGTCGAGTCAACTGGAAGAAGCGCACGCGGGCATCCGTCGTTATCGCGAAGTATTGGTGGAAGTGGCCGGGCTGTTCGAGCAGAAGCAGAGCATGCGTCTGCAGGTCAGCCAGGAAAGCAAGGCGATGGACAGCATCATGAGTGGCCTGATGGATACCCAGCAGCGTCTGGCGCGTGAAGATCAGCGCTCAGCCTTTATCCAGATGGCCGTATTGACCGTGTTGGCGCTGGTGATCGGACTGTTTGCTTCGGTGGTCATCTCGCGGCAGATCACTTCGCCGCTGGCGCTGACGGTTGATCTGGCTCGGCGTATTGCCAAAGGCGATCTGACGGTACAGGCCAAATCAAACCGCAAAGATGAGTTGGGCGATCTGCAAAATGCGATGCAGGACATGGCGCAGAACCTGAACACGCTGGTTCAAGGTATCGGCAATGGTGTCACGCATATTTCCACTTCTGCGGAAAAACTCTCGGCCATGAGCGAGCAGACCAGCGCGGGTGTGCGTCAGCAGAAAAGTGAAGTGGATCAAGTCGCCACGGCGATGCATGAAATGGCTTCGACCGTGCAGGAAGTTGCGCGTAACACGACCGACGCGTCCGCTGCTGCGACTTTGGCCGATCAACAGGCGCGTCACGGCAGCACGGTGGTGAAGCAGGCGACGGCGCAGATCAGTGAGCTCGCGGTGGCCATTGAAGAGTTGGGCGGTGCGATGAACGTGCTGTCTCAGGACAGTGAGCAGATCGGCAAAGTGATCGATGTGATCAAAGCCGTTGCGGAGCAGACCAATTTGCTTGCGTTGAACGCCGCTATCGAAGCGGCGCGAGCGGGGGAGCAGGGTCGTGGTTTCGCCGTGGTGGCAGACGAAGTGCGTTCGTTGGCCCAGCGGACACAGGACTCGACCAAGGAAATCGAAGCGCTGATCGTCACCCTGCAACAGGGCACGCAAGCGGCTTCTGCGCTGATGGCTTCCAGCCGCGAGCGCACTCTCGATACGGTGGAGTTGGCGCAGAAAGCCGAGTTGGCGATTACCGAGATCAATCAGTCCATCGGCACGATCCAGGAAATGAGCTTGCAGATCTCGGCCGCGGCCGAGCAGCAAAGTGCCGTGGCCGACGAGATCAATCGCAGCATCGTCAGCGTGCGTGATGTGGCCGACCAGTCGGCGGTTGCCAGCGAAGAGAGTGCGGCCGCGACAATTGAGCTGGCGTCGCTGGGGCAGGACTTGCAGCGAATGACCGCGCATTTCCGCACCTGATTCGGTGAACGATGAGCCCACGGCACCTTCAAAATATTCAGGCGCCGTTGGGCTGCCGTTATGGCTGGTTAGCACTTAACCCCGAGCAGCTGTTTATTTATCACCATGGAGGGTTACAACCCGTTATCAGAGGGCGTCATGACCGACTCTTCAAAATCATCCGCCTCGCTCGGAGGCTGCCAGGGCTGTAAAAACAAAGGCGCGCCGGATATGGATTTCGCCTTCGCGTTCCAGCCCATAGTGGATCTGCGCGATCAAACGACTTTTGCCCATGAAGCCTTGGTTCGCGGCGTGAAGGGTGAGGGCGCCTTGTCAGTCCTGGAGCAGGTGGACGATCAAAACCGTTATCGATTCGATCAACTGTGTCGAGTTCGGGCGATTTCCACGGCGGCTCAGTTAGGGATGACCGAGTACCTGTCGATCAACTTTTTGCCGAATGCCGTTTACCGTCCGGAACTGTGCATTCGCAGCACACTTGAAGCAGCACGCGCTCACGGGTTTCCGTTGGATCGCTTGATCTTCGAAGCGGTTGAGGGCGAGTACGTTGAAAAGAACAGCCACCTGACGAATATCTTGAGTGAGTACCGCGAGTTTGGTTTCAAAACAGCGATCGATGACTTCGGCGCAGGCTATTCCGGTCTTAACCTGTTGGCAGATTTTCAGCCGGATTTGATCAAGCTGGATATGGCGCTGGTCCGCGATATTCACCTTGACCGTGTACGCCAGACCATCGTGCGTAACGTCGTGAACATGTGCAGAGAGTTGGGCGTGGAGGTGATCGCCGAGGGCATAGAAGATGCCCAGGAAAGAGACTTTCTCGCCGATTGCGGCATTTATCTGATGCAGGGTTATTGGTTCGCCAAACCTGCTTTCAAATCCCTGGCGCAGATCCCCACGGGTGCGTGGCTGAAGAGATGACCTCTCTCAGCTCGCACTGAGCCGCTCGATTACGGGGGCCAGTGCCGGACGTTTGCTGAGCCATTCTTCCCTGTTGATCCCCAACAGAACGACGTCAACCCGAACCCCATCCTTCACCACGTTCTGCCGCCTTACACCCTCAACCTCAAACCCAAACTTCTGATGCATCTTCACCACCGCCGAGTTCATCGCCAGCACTTCGCAATTCAGCTTCTCCAACCCCGCCACATCAAACGCGTAATCAAGCATCCAGAACTCGACCACGCTGCCCAACCCCTTACCCTGCAAGCCGACGTCCAGATAAAACGCCCAATCCGCCGTCTTGTGCAGTTGGTTAATCGCATTCAGCGAAACAACCCCGACCGCCTGTTCATCCTTGATCACCACAAACACTTGCTGGCGTGGATTGCCCTGCAAAGAGGCCAGCCAGTTGGCATGTTCCTGTTCGGTGATTTCGTGGGAGGTGTACATGAATTTGCGCACATCTTCCTGGTTGCGCAGGGTGCGGACGCTGGCCTGTATGGCGGGGCTGGCGTCGGTGAGGGGGAGGAATTGCATGGGGATGTCCTTGTCTGGCGGATAAGCGATTCTGCACCGGCGCTGTCGATCAGGAAAGTTGCATGATGTGGTGTTCGGCGAGGGCCTAGTTTGAATGTGTGGCGAGGGAGCAACTCCCTCGCCACACGGGCAGTATCAGGCCTGGATACTTATTGCGGCACGGCGATCCATTCGCTCAGTACTTTCTGATATTTGCCGGTGACTTTGCTCAAGTGCAGCCACTGATCGACGTAGAGTTTCCAGCTGATGTCATCGCGCGGCAGCAGGTAAGCCTTTTCCCCGTACTGCATGAACTGCTGCGGATTGACCGCACACAACCCTGGTTTCAACTTCTGCTGATACAGCGCTTCTGAGGCGTCGGTGATCATCACGTCGGCCTTGTTGTCGAGCAGTTGCTGGAAGATCGTCACGTTGTCGTGCAGGGCCAGTTGCGCTTTGGGCAGGAAGGCGTGGACGAAGGCTTCGTTGCTGCCCCCGGCAGGTTCAACCAGGCGCACGCTGGGCTGGTTGATCTGCTCGACAGTCTGGTACTTGGATTGGTCGGCGCAGCGCACCAGCGGGATCTTGCCGTCGACGTCGAGGGTGTTGCTGAAAAATGCCTTTTTCTGCCGCTCCAGCGTCACCGAGATGCCGCCCATGCCGATGTCGCATTTGCCGGCCTGCATGTCCGGCATCAGGGTTTTCCAGGTGGTTTGCACCCACTCGACCTTGACCCCGAGGCTGTCGGCCAGCGAGCGCGCCATGCTGATGTCGATGCCCTCGAAATCACCGTCGGTGCGCTTGAAGGTGTAGGGCTTGTAGTCGCCGGTGGTGCAGACGCGCAGTTGGCCTTGTTGTTGGATGGTATCGAGGTGCGACGGTTGTTCCGCTGCCTGAGCGCTGAAGGTCAGGGGCAGGGCCAGCAAGGTACCGAGCAAGATTTTGGTTTTTATCATGGCTGTCGGGCTTCAAAGGGATCGGAGCCAGAAGTTAACCACGTTCTGGGCGCTGATCCCTATCGGCAGAGTGCGCTTACAGCCCCAATCCTTCCTGCACCACCGACAACAGATTGTTCTCCGTCAGCGCGATGGCATCCAGCTGTTGCCCGGTTTCAACGGTCTGCATCCACCAGTGGCTTTCGTGATGTTCATCGACGGTGCGCAGCAGGTAGGTGTTTCTGTCCGGCAGGGTGATTTGCACGCGCCCGGCGCCGTCTTCGGTAAATCGTGCGATGGGATCAAAGGTCAGGCTTTGGTTATTTGCTTCGATTACCAATTGATCGATCGCGTAATCGTAGGATTCGCCATCCGCAGAGGTTTCGCAGATGTGCGTAGGATTGCGCCGAATTTTCAGTCCGACTTCGGTCACCGGTTGCAGCCAGGTTTCGATGCGGTGGTACAGGTCATACACCTGCGCGGGCCAGCAATCGATCTCCAGTTCGGCGCAGGTGATGTCGTCCGCGTGGCCGTGCCGGGTTTGCTTGAGCTTCGCGGCGAGTTCGTCTGCTTTACTCATGTCGGTTCCCTGTTTGTGGTGTCTGCTTATTAATCGTAGACCTTTCAACGGCGTACAACGTTGCCGTGCGTCATGCGCTTGCAACACAAGCGTGTCGAAATCTGCGTTGACCAGTCTGGTCAGGATCGAAACCACGGACGCAGGCGTCCCAAGGAGCGGGTACGTGAAAAAGCTGTTTACAATTTTGGCAGTGATTGCGCTGACGGCCGGTAGCATCGGCCTGAGTTCGGCGCGTCAATCGCAGTCGAGCAAGGCGCAAGCGGAGTCGGTGGCGGGGGTGTTCGATTATTACCTGCTGACGCTGTCCTGGTCGCCGACCTTCTGTTTGACACACAAGGACGACGTGCAGTGTTCTGGCAAGGGTTATGGCTTTGTCCTGCACGGCTTGTGGCCGCAATACGCCAAGGGCGGCTGGCCGCAATCCTGTCCGCCGCTGACCACACTGTCGCCCGCGGAAAGCAAAAAAGGCATGACGTTGTTCCCGACCAAAAAACTGCTCGATCACGAATGGTCCAAACACGGCACTTGCAGCGGCCTCGGCGCGATGGGGTATCTGGATGCTGCAGATGAGGCGGTTGGTGCGGTGAAAATTCCGCAGGAGTTGCAGCCGTTCAGCACGTCGTATTACTTCGAGGCGCAGGAAATTTCCGATTTGTTTCGCAAGGCCAATCCGGGGATTCCGGCTGATGGCATCGCCGTGATTTGCAGTGGCCCGGAGTTGTCGGAAGTGCGCGTCTGCATGGGCAAGGATCTGCAGTTTGGCGCGTGTGGCAAGGGTGTGAAAACACAGTGCCGGGCGGGGGATATTCGGGTGCCTCCGGCGCGGTGATGTGATCCGGTTTGAGCACTGAGCACTGAGCACTGAGCACTGAACCTGTGGCGAGGGGATTTATCCCCGATGGACTGCGCAGCAGTCCCATTTCTGGGGGTCGCTTCGCGGCCCATCGGGGATAAATCCCCTCACCACAGGATGTTTCGGTCTGGTCAGACGAATCTCTCATATCCATCCCCGACACCCCGCGCAAAAACTTCACCAACCCTACCTGCAATAGTCGCCGCAAAAATAATTCGACCCGCGGCAGTCATCCAATCGCGCATTACGCCGATACAACGGGGCGGGAGCGGGGCGTTTGCCCCTTGCACCCCGGTGGACTAAGCTCACAATTCATAAGGGTTTCGGGCTAACGCCCCTGTCGTACCTGCCCAGGACATGCTTTTGCCAATCCCCATTCACGATCCGCATCAGGCTCCCGGCACGCTAAAGCGTCTGCCGCTGCGCAAAGCGGCGGTGCTGTTTATCGTTGCGGTGAGTTTGTGCCTGTTTGGTTTGCTGTACCTGCAACTTGAGCAGTCGCGGCGCCAGGATCTGGCGGTTGCGCAAATGGCCTCGAGCAACCTGACCCGGGCGATGGCGCAGCAGGCAGAGGATACGTTTCTGGCGGCGGACCTGGTGCTGACCAGTCTGGTCGACTGGATTCAGGACGACGGTTACGGGACGGCGCTAAGGCCGCGGTTGCAGAAAACGCTCTCCCGACGCGTGCAGCAGCTGGAGCAGTTGCACGGTATGTTTCTGTTCGACGACCACGGACAGTGGGTCGTTACCTCATTCCTTGATCTGCCCCGTGGCAACGGCGTGGCTGACCGCGAATATTTCAAGTTTCATCAGCAGAACGTCTCGGCGTTAGCGCACATCGGCCCGGCGATTCGCAGCCGCGAGAACGGCGAATGGATCATCCCGATCTCCAAACGCGTCAACGATCGTGCCGGCAACTTTCAGGGTGTGTTGCTGGCCGGGATCAAAATGTCGTACTTCGAGCAGTTCTTTAAGAGCTTCAGCCTCGATGACAACGGGATCATGTTTATCGGCCTGACTGACGGCACTTTGCTCGCCCGCCGGCCGTACGATGAATCCCTGATCGGCACGTCACTGGCCAAAGGCGAAATTTATCAATCGCTGTTGCCCAATGCCGCTGCCGGAACGGCGATGTTCCAATCGGTAGTCGATGGTGTCACCCGTTTGTACGGCTACCGGCAACTGTCGGCTTATCCACTGGTGGTTTCGGCCGCGACTTCGCGGGACACGATTCTCAAGGGGTGGTATGACCGCGCGTTTCAGTCCAGCGTGATTGTGGCGCTGGTGATCCTGGGTGTCGGTTTGTTCGGCTGGGTGTTTATCCATCAGGTGCGCGACGGCGAGCGGATCGAAAAAAACCTGCGCAAGGCGCAACGGGCGCTGGAGCAGATCGCCACTCACGACAGCCTCACCGGGCTGGCCAATCGGCGCCTGTTCGAACGATCGCTGGAGATCGAGTTTGCCCGTGGTGCGCGGCAGGTTAGTCCGGTCAGCCTGATCATGCTCGATATAGATTTCTTCAAGCGTTACAACGACGCTTATGGGCATGTGGCGGGGGATCATTGCCTGACGCAAGTGGCCCAGGTGTTGAAGAACTGCTGCCAGCGCAAGTCCGATCTTGTGGTCCGTTACGGGGGCGAGGAGTTCGCGGTTTTATTGCCCGACACAGACATCAATGGCGCATTGGCGATTGCCGGGCAGATTCGCCGCAGCGTGATCGACAAGCGCATCGCCCACAGTGGTTCGCCCACCGGTTATCTGACAGTCAGTTTGGGCTGCTACTCGTTTGTTCCCAAAGGCAATGACAGCATTGAAGCGTTTATCCAGCGCGCGGATGCGGCGTTGTATCAGGCCAAAAATGCCGGACGCAATCGGGCGGCGGTGCTGTCGACGGATGACGGGATTGCTGAGCTGATGCGCTACGACCGCTGAACCAAGGACCACCACAAAAATCTGTGGGAGCTGGCTTGCCAGCGATAGCGATCCGTCAGCTTAAGAAGAGGCTGACTGCAGTGACGCCATCGCTGGCAAGCTAGCTCCCACAGGAATTTTCAGCGAGCACAGATTGTGTGAATGTCTAGAGAGCACGTGGAAAGATTTTCACCACGGATGGCTCTTGTTCGTTCAGCCACCCGTGCCACCGCCCGCACCGCCGGTACCGCCGCCTGCCGAACCGGTGCCACCGCCGGCGCCGGAGCCCGATCCGCTGGCGCCGCCGTTGGTGCCGGTGCCGTCGGCGCCGTTACCGCCCGATGGCGCGCCCGGCGTGTTGTCCGGTGGCATGGTCGAGCCGCTGGTGGAACCCGATTTTGTGCCTGTTGCATCGGCGCCGTCGTTGGCAGCGAAGCTGGCAGCCGATGCCGTGGCCAGCAGGCCAGCGAGCAGTAACGAGGTCAGTTTGCGCGTCATCATGGTACGTCTCCAAAAAGGGGATTTACCTGATATTGGTCTGAGGCCCCCAACGCTTGGTGCCGCCCGAGTGACGAGCGGTCGATGGAGTGGCCTACTGTTCTTCAGGATTATTGGCTATTTGCCGAGCGCAGCACCGGGACTAACGTAGTCACACATTCACTGGCCCCGGAGAACCACCATGCAACCTCGTGTCGATTTCTACACGGCTTCCCCAGACGCCCTGAAAGCGATGATCGCCCTGGAAACCGCCGTCTCAAAGCTGCCGCTGGAAAAAACCCTGATCGAACTGGTCAAGCTGCGCGCCTCGCAAATCAACGGCTGCGCTTTCTGTATCGACATGCACACCGCCGATGCAATCAAGGGGGGCGAGACTCCACGGCGCCTGTTCGCGGTGACCGCATGGCGTGAAGCGCCATTCTTCAGTGACCGTGAACGCGCCGCGCTGCTGTGGACCGAATCGCTGACCCAGCTGAGCCTGACCCACGCGCCGGACGAAGACTACGACGTCGTTGCCGCGCAGTTTTCGCCCAAGGAAATGGTCGACCTGAGCGTCGCGATCAGCACCATCAACAGCTGGAACCGCTTGGCGGTAGGCTTCCGCAAAACGCCTCAGGCCTGAGGCCACATCGCAATTTGCGTGTAGGCGAGCGCCGTTCGTCAAATGTTTATTTGAGCCACTGGCCGGGTGTGCTGCCGGTCGTGGCTTTGAAGAACGCGATGAAAGCGCTGTCACTCGCAAAGCCCAGTTCGAAGCTGCAATAACTGAGGCTGCGCCCGGTGGCGAGCAACTCCATGGCGCGCATCAACCGCCATTGCTGGCGCCACTGCTGATAACTCATGCCGGTTTCGCGCTGGAAGATTCGGCCGATGGTGCGGCTGCTGGCGCCGATCTGGCGTTCCAGCACCTGCAGTTCCGGCGGCAATTGTTCCGGTGTTGCGAGCAGTGGCCGCAAACGCTTGTCCCGTGGCAACGGCAACAACATCGGTTGTTGTGCCGCTTCGATAATCTCACTCAGGCACAAGCCAAGCAGATGGGCGAATTTGCCCTGTTCCCAATCCGTGTCGAAATCCGCCGTGGCCATGGGTTCCAGCACGGCGCGCAGCAGAGGGCTGACTTCGATAACGCAGACCTGCTGCGGCAGCTCGCGGCACAGTTCCGGGATCAGGTAAATAGAGCGGTAATCGACGCTTTGCTGCATCACCGCCCGATGGCTCACCCCCGCCGGAATCCACGCCGCGCGCGACGGTGGCAGCAGACACAATTGTTGCGCGAGGGTGATGCGCGTGCAGCCCTGGCGGGTGTACAGCAGTTGCCCGTGCAGATGCTGATGTTGTCCGGAATCGTGATCACCCAGTATTGCTGCGATGCCGATCACCGGCGCCGAATAATGGTTTGCATCAAAGAGAGTGTGAGCGTCGATCCAAGCCATGGGTTGTCCGATTTGCGCGATAAATTGGCAGGATTCGGATAATACGCCAGTCAGCAGTTCTTAAACTCCCCGGCGGTTTACTCGAGGAGTCATAAACAATGAACAACAGAAATCTGTTACCGCTGGCGATAGCGTTGCTGATGTTTCCGCAGATTGCGCAGACCCTGTACAGCCCGGCGCTGGGGGATATTGGTCGGGTGTTTGAAGTCAGTCCTGAGGCGGCAGCGCAGACTTTGTCGGTTTACTTTCTCGCCTTTGCCGTGGGCGTAGTGGTGTGGGGGCGATTGTGTGATCGCATCGGCCGGCGTCCGGTCATGCTTGTGGGGTTGGCGATCTACGCGGTCGCCACGGTTATCGCGCTGCGGGTCAGCAGTTTCAACGGTCTGTTGCTGGCGCAGGGGGTGGCGGCATTCGGCGCGGCGGTGGGCTCAGTGGTCACGCAAACTTTGCTGCGTGACCGTTTCAAAGGCGCAGAATTGGCGCAGGTGTTTTCCCTGGTGGGCATCGCGTTGGCGGCCAGTCCCGCGATCGGTTTGTTCAGCGGTGCCAGTCTGGTCGAAGCATTCGGCTATCGCGGCGTGCTGATTGCGCTGGTTTTAATCGCTGCGACGCTGTGGCTCTGGAGTTGCTGCGCCTTGCCGGAAACCCGCCCTCAGCAAACGCCCCACGTCTGTGTGTGGGAAACCCTCGCACGCATGTTGCGCGACGTGGGCATCTGGCGCTCGGCCTTATGGATTGCTGCGTTCAATGTGGCGCTGTTCAGTTATTATAGCCTTGGCCCGTTCATTTTTCAGCGTCTGAATCTGGACGCAACATGGTTCGGCTACAGCGGCGTGATCCTCGCGCTGGGCTCAGGTTTTGGCGCATGGGCCAACAGGCGTTTGTTGCAGGCAGGGTTTGCCGCGATGCAGTTGATCCGGCTCGCCGCCGTCACCGGTTTGCTCGGTGGCATTGGCGTCTGGTGGCTGCAGGACAGTGGCGCGTTTGTGCTGCCGATGTTGCTGATCGTGCTGGCGTTCGGCATGGCAATCCCCAATATTCTTGGCCTGGCGCTGGTCAATTACTCGGATCGTCTCGGCACTGCCGGAGCTTTGTTGGGACTGATTTATTACCTGCTGATCGGCGCGGGCATGATGCTCGCCGGGTGGTCTCAGGCCCTCGGGGAAACCCTGATAGCGTGCAGTGCCGTGGCGTTGCTGCTGACAATAAGAGCAACAAAAGCAATTGTTTAAGAAGTGTAAGCGCTGTAGGAAGCGTCTTGCATTTGCGTAGGAGGGCTCCGACTATCACGATCATTGATGATGTGGCATTACGCCATTCAATGATCGCAAGGATGTTGCGTGCCGTATTCGATTCGCGCTGTTTTTCCTCGTCATGTCACGCGTTGGCGGCTGTGGTCGGTCGTTGTGTTGAGCGTGGTTGCGTCCTCGCTTGAGGCGGCCGAACCTGTCGCACCGGGCCAGGAAGTGCTGCGCCAGCAGCAACAGCAACAGCGCGATTTGCAACAGCTGCAACTTGAGCAAAGAAAACGTCAGTTGGAGCGCGGCGCGTTCGGCCCGGCGCCGGTCACTCCGGCGATTCCCCAAACCGTTACTCCCGATGAGCGCTGCTGGCCGTTGAGCGGCACGCGCATCGGCGGCGTCACGCTGATCGACAGCGACAAACTCAATGCCCGCATCAAGCCTCTGCTCGCGCCGTGCATGGGCGTCGGCCAGATCAATCATCTGCTGGCGACCATCACCGCGATTTACGTCGAGAAGGGCTACATCGCCAGCCGTCCCTACCTGGTGAGTGCACCGGCGGCGGGGCAGTCGCTGGACATCCGGATTGACGAAGGCTACATCGAGTCCATCGAACTGGCCGAGCAAAGCCTGCCGGTTTCCCTCGGTGGTGCGTTCCCCGGCATGCTCGGCGGGCCGTTGAACCTGCGCGATCTGGAGCAGGGGCTGGATCAGTTGAACCGCTTGCGCTCGGTTGACCTCACCGCCGATATCGCCCCCGGCAGTCAGCCCGGCGCCTCACGGATCATCCTGCGTTCGCGCACCACCGGGCACTCGCGCTGGGCCTTGAATGCAGGGATCGACAACCTCGGCAGCGCCAGCACCGGGCGCGACCGCGATACCCTCAGTCTGAGCCTCGACAGTCCGCTGGAACTCAACGACCTGTTGAGCCTCAGCGCCAGTGACACGTTGAATCAGGGCGACCGCTATAGCCGCAACGCCAGCCTGTATTACGCGATCCCCTACGGCTACTGGACCTACAGCGTATTCGCCAGCCACGCCGAATACCGCGCGCCGTTCAAATTGCCGAGCACGACCTTTCACAGCACCGGCATTACTGATCAGATCAGTCTGCGCGCCGACCGCGTGTTGTGGCGCGACCAGAGCCGCCAGCTCAGCGCCAACCTGCAACTGGCGCACAAGGACGTCGACAGCTATCTGCAACACGTCCGTCTGGGCATCCAGAGCCCGACCCTGACCGTGGCCGAAGCCGGGCTCAATCTGTTCTGGCTCGACCGCGCGGTGTGGAATCTCGACGTCAATTACGCACAAGGCCTGCGCTGGTTCGGTGCCGATGACGATTCCCGTCAGGCGATCAACAACCTGCCGAAGGCACAGTTTCGCAAGTACCGCGCCGGCCTCAGTCAATGGCGCAATGGCCAGTTCGGCGCGCAAGCCTGGCAATGGCAGAGCCAACTCAATTTGCAGTACAGCCCTGATCCGCTGCCAGCCATCGAGCAATTGCTGGGTACCGACGATTCGGCGGTGCGCGGTTATCGCCTCAGCAGTGCCTCCGGTGCCAGCGGTGCGATCTGGCGCAACACCTTGCGCCTGCCGCTGCGCAGCGAATGGCCGGTGCAGATCACCCCGCGTGCCGGCCTCGACCACGGCTGGATCAAGGCCGATCACGGCGCCCAGGGTCAACGCCTGAGCGGCGCCAGTGTCGGCCTGAATATGGGCTGGAAGAACCTGCAAGTGGACGTCGATTACCAACGCGCCCTCAACACCCCAAACGGTCTGCAACATGAGCACGAAACCTGGCTGATGCGAGTCGGTGTGCAGATATGACTGATACGAACAATGCAGTGAACAAACAGCCGTCGGATCTGAGCGCGACAGCCACGGCCAACACCAAAACGCGCGACGTGATGCCGTACTTACATGGAGACGTTTTTATGCCAGCACCTACCTTTGCATTTCATCTTTCCCCACGGGGCAAATTGCGCTGGGCGATCGCCGGCCTGTTCTTCGCGGTGCACCTGCCGAGCGCTTTGGCCGGCGGTGTGGTCGTCGCTCCTGGACCGGGCGGCACCGCGCAATTGCAGACTCAGGGCGGTGTGCCCATCGTCAATATCGTCGCGCCTAACGGCTCGGGCCTGTCGCACAATCAGTTCCTCGACTACAACGTCGACCGCCAGGGCCTGGTGCTGAACAACGCCTTGCAAGCCGGGCAATCACAACTCGCCGGGCAACTGGCGGCCAACCCGCAACTGCAAGGGCAAGCGGCGAGCGTGATCCTCAACGAGGTAATCAGCCGCAACTCGTCGGCCATCAACGGCGCACAGGAAATCTTCGGTCGCGCCGCCGATTATGTGCTGGCCAACCCCAACGGCATTTCGGTGAATGGCGGCAGTTTCATCAACACGCCGAACGCCAATCTGGTGGTCGGTCGCCCGGAGTTGAACGACGGCAAACTGCAAGCCCTGAGCACCCGTGACGCCAGCGGCCAGTTGCAGATTCAGAGCGGCGGCCTGCGTAACGGCGAGGGCTCGATCAACCTGATCGCCCCGCGTATCGACAGCCAGGGCGCGCTCAATGCCCGCGATCAATTGAACCTCACCGTTGGCCACAATCAGGTCGATTACGCCAGCGGCCAGGTGAAGACTGTGGGCCCGGCAGGCAACACCGCCGATCAACGCATCGACGCCAGCCTGTTCGGGGCGATGCAAGCCGGACGCATCAACATCGTCAGCACCGCTGAAGGCGCTGGTGTGCGAGTTGGCGCGGTACAAGTGGCCGGGCGCGATGGCGTGCAGATTCGTTCTGCTGGCGACCTCAGTGTCAGCGGCGATGCAGTGGCGAACAGTCTCGACGTGACGCGCGCGGGCATCCGCAGCAGCCAGGGCAATGTCGGTCTGCACAGCGGCAAGGACCTGACATTGGCCGCCACCGATGTCAGTGGCCGTGACGTTGGCGTCGATGCCAAGCGCAATCTGACCCTGAGTACGGTCGAAAGCCGCAAGCTCCAGGAAAAGCGCGAAGACTGGAGTAACAGCACCATCGGCATCACGTGGGAAACCTACGACCGTACCCAAACCGACAGCGAGTCGCGTCAGCACGGCAGCCAGATTATCGCCAGCCGTGACGCGACATTGTCCTCCGGCAAAGACACTCGACTGCAGGCTGCAAAAGTCGAAGCGGCGAAGAATCTCAGCGTGCAAAGTGGCGGTGATCTGCGGCTGACCGCGCCCACCGAAAGCCACACCCAGACCGATCAGGGCAATCACCGCAAACACTTGTGGAAAGCCAACTGGAACACCAGCAGCGAAGAGCAGCGCAGTGTCACCAGCCAGTTGAAGGCTGGCAATATCGCCCTGCAAACCGCAGCGTTGTTGCGTTCCGAGGGTGCCGAGTTGAACAGTGCGGGCGACCTGCAACTGGCCGGCAAACAGGTGGAAATCACCACGGCCACACGCACCGATCGCAGCAACGACAATCGCTATTCCGGCGATCTGGTGGGCGGTGGTTTCTTTGGCAAAACCGGTGATGCCGACAAGGGCCAGACCCAGCATCAGGGCAGCAAGGTCAATGCGGCGGGCAAACTGATCGTCAAGGCTGACGACGTACGCATCAGCGGCAGCCAGGTCCGTGGCGGCACCGACGCAAGCGTGATCAGCGACAAGGGTTCGCTGATCGTCGACGGCGTGCAAGACACCTCGCACAGCAACAATCATGACAAGGATAGCAAGTTCTTCGGCATCAGCAAGGACGAGTCGCGCCAGAACGCCAAGGACAGCACCACGGTGCGCAGCGAACTGGTGTCCGACAGCAACCTCAAGCTCAAAAGCGCCAAGGATATTGAAGTGGCTGGCTCGACCGTCAAGGCGGGCGGCGCGCTGACGGCGGACGCGGCGGGGGATGTGAACGTGCATTCTGCGCAGAACAGCCACGACAGCAGCACCACGACTGAAACCCGTGGGTTCGACGCCTACGCCAAAGAGCAGACGCCAGAGCAATATCGCGCCGGGATTCATTACGAAGACAAGCAACAAACCGTGACCCGTAACGACGTGACCCAGCAAGGTTCCAGCCTCAGCGGCGGCAGCGTGCAAGTGAAGGCGGGCGGCGACGTGACCCTCAAGGGCGCGGACGTTAAATCCACCGCTGGCGACACGACGTTGAGCGGTAAAAACGTGTCGTTGCTGGCCGAACAGGACAGCCACAAAACCACCACCGACACGTCCAGCACTGGCGGCGGTTTCTATTACACCGGCGGCCTCGACCGCGCCGGTAGCGGCGTTGATTTCGCCCATAACACGTCGCAAGACACCAGCAGCAAAACCACTGCGCAAACCACCAGCGTGCAGAGCAGCGGCGGCCTGACGATCAACGCCGACAAGCTCGCCACCGAAGGCGCGCAAGTGAAGGCTGGCAACGGTCTGAACATCGCGGCCAACGAAGTCGATAACCGTGCGGCCAGCAACACCGAAAGCAGCACTCACAACCAAAGCAACTGGTCGGCGGATATCGGCGCCAACGTCGAGTACAAAGACATCGCCCGGCCTATCGCTGGTGCGGTTAAAGATGTGCTGAACGCCAAGGTGCCGGACAAGGATGCGCTTTCAAATCTCGGCCAGCCAAACGTCGGTATTGACGTCGCAATCGGTCATGGCAGCGCCAACAAAACCGAGCAAGGCAGCAACGCTGTGGTCAGTCGTTTTGACGGCGGCACTGTCGACGTGAACGTCGCTGGAACCCTGCACGACCAAGGCACGCAGTACAACGCCAGCGCCGGTAAATTGAACATCAGCGCCGACAAACTGGTCGCCGATGCCGCGAGCAATACCCACGCCAGCACCGACAGTTCGGTGGATGCCAAAGTCGACGTGCGGGTCTACACCAAAACCGGCGAAGACGTGAATGTCGCCGGTAGCGGCGCGGGAGGCAGCAGCCAGTCGAGTACGGACAGTTCCACGGCGGTGGTCGGCGCTTATGCCGGCAGCCAGGGTGTGAACATCAAGGTCGGTGGCGACGCACAGTTCGAAGGCAGCCATTTCGACGGCGGGCAGGGCGGTGTGAGCATCAAGACCGGCGGCGATCTGGCGCTGAATCAGGCCAACGATCGCCAGAACAGCAGTGACGCCAGTCTGCGCGGCAATGGCTCGCTGACGGTTGGCACCTTGCCGGGCACCGACGGCACCAACGTCGATCTTGGCGCCGGTTTCCAGCTCGATCACAGCACCAAGCAGACCTCTGACACTCAGGCCCACGTGGCGAGCATCACCGGCAACGGTCCGGTACAACTGAGCAGCGGCGGCAATCAGGTCCAGCAAGGCACCACAATCAACAGCGCTGGCGCCATCGATCTGCATGCTGACGGCAAACTCGATCTGCAAGCAGCGACCGACACTCACACTGCCACCGGCAGCAATCTCGGCGGCGGCTTGAAGGGCGGCGGCAGCAAATCCAGCAGCGAGAAGAGCCGTGATCAGGGCGGCAATCTCAGTGGCAACTTCAACATCGGTCGGGTCAATGAGCACTCACAAACACTGACCGGTGGCCAACTCAACAGTCAGAGCGGGATCACCCTGAGCGGTGACGCTGTTCATCTGCAAGGCACGCAAGTCAGTGCACCAAACGTCAACGTCGATGCACAGAAGGGCGGCTATGTTCAGGGGTCGGCACAGTCCACTGAAAGCCGTAACAACTGGAACGTCGCACTGAATGCTGGCGGCAATCTGAGCAGCAAGAAACCGACAGCCGCCGATGAGAAGGCCAGCAGCGACCACGGTTTCAATGCTGGGGCCAAGGTGGGCGTGGATTACCTGCAGGGCACCACGCAGCAGAACAGCCAGATCAAGGCTGACAGCGTGGTGTTGAACAGCGCAGGCGATGCAGATTTGGCAGGTGCGCGAATCGATGCGAAGACTGTCAGCGGGAATGTCGCAGGTGATTTGTCGGTTGCCAGTCGTCAAGACTCGAAGACAAGCGCCAAGGTTGACGTGGACCTGGGCCTGACCGCCAAGAAGAACCCACCGAACGACAAGGAAAAACCCGCCGGCACCGACTACAAGCCAACGCTGAAAGCCCAAGGTGAATACGCGCACAAGGACAGCGTCGCGCAGGCGTCCGGCATCAGCGCCAGTCAAGGTGTAAAGCTGAATGTAGGCGGCGCGACACAACTGACCGGCGCGCGCATTTCGGCGAGTGACGGCAAGGTTGATCTGGGTGGTTCGAAGGTCAGCAGCACCGACCTGAACAATCGCGATTACGGCATCAAAGCTGGCCTGGATCTGCCACAAAAAACCGAGGAAAACGCCCCAAAGGTTTCCCTTGAAAACGGCAACCTCAAAATCGGCCCGGTCACCTTGAGCGGGCATCTCGAAACCCAAACTCTCCAAGCCGGCATCGACGGAAAAGGCTGATCCCGATACTCGTGTGGGAGCTGCCGCAGGCTGCGATCTTTTGATCTTGGAAAACCAGGATCAAAAGATCGTAGCGTGCCGCAGCTCCTACAGGGGGATTTGCTTATGATCGGAATGATTTGCCGGTCTTAATAGTAACCATTACTATTCGCGCTCCTTTCCTCAGCACACCACCCATACCCCCCATGCGTCCCCGCAGACCCGGCTTTTTCGAGCATTACGAAGAGTTGATCGGCACCTGGACTCGTCGCCTGCGCAATCGCGCGCAGGCCGAGGATCTGGCGCACGACGCCTTTGTGCGGGTGCTTGAGTCCGATCCGGCAGAGGTGCAGCAACCCCGGGCGTATTTGCACCAGACTGCGCGCAATATTGCGGTTGATGGCTACCGGCGGGAGGATCGGCGCGGCGCCATGGAGTCAGAGGCGATCGATCACAGTGCGTCGTCTTCCGGCGACCCGGAGCATTACATGCACGCGATCCAGTTGGCCGACTCCATCGAACGGGCGCTGGCGGAGCTGCCGGTCAATTGCCGCAAGATTTTTGTCTGGCAGAAGATCGAAGGCCTGACCCAGGCGGAAATTGCAGAACGCCTGGGGCTCTCCAAGAACATGGTCGAAAAGTATATGATCCGCACCCTGCGGCATCTGCGTGATCGACTGGACGGGTTGCAGTCATGAGCCGCTGCAGCTTTTCATCCCCGGCCAAACAGGACATTCCATGATGGATACTCGTGATTGTGCGTGCGGGCAAACGACGGTGCGCGATGACGCGGCTCGCTGGTTTGTGCGTTTGCAGGAGCCGGCCGTCAGTGCCGACGAGCAGCAGCGCTTTGACGCCTGGCTGAATCAACATCAGCAACACCGTGATGAATTCCAGCTGCTGCAAGGGCTGTGGACGGCGGCTGACCTGCTGCCGGCGCCACGCCTCAAAGCCCTCGCTGAAAACCAACCGGCGCGCCGCGAACGGCGTCCGCTGCTGCGTTATGCGGTGGCCGCCAGTGTGCTGGCGGTGGCGCTTGGATTGGGACTGTTCAGCGGCCTTAATCACCCGGGCGGTTACAGCGCAGAATTCTCCACCGCGCTCGGTGAGCGCAAGCATGTGGCATTGCCGGACGGCTCGGTGATCGACCTCAACAGCCGCAGTCGCTTGCAGGTGCATTATGAAGAGGATCGCCGGCTCATCGAGTTGAGTGAAGGCGAGGCGATGTTCAGCGTTGAGCACGACAGCTCGCGACCGTTTGTGGTCGAGGCGGGCAGCGGCAAGATTACGGTCACCGGAACGCGCTTCGATGTGCGCCGCGATTTGACGCAGACACGGGTAGCGGTGGAGCAGGGCACAGTGAAAGTGCAGGGACACGATGCGCCGGACAACGAATTTATCAACCTGACCGCCGGGCTCGGCACCCACGTCGACGCGCAGGGCAAAGTCGCGGCAGCCTACGCCGTCAACCCAGCGGAGCTGACGGCGTGGCGTGGCGGCAAACTGGTGTTCAACAACGCCCGCCTTAGCGAAGTGGCTGCCGAAGTGTCGCGTTATCGCGAGCAACCCCTGACCGTCAGCAACCCCGATGTGGCCAATCTGCGCCTTACCAGCGTGTTCAAATCCGCCGACACCGACGCCTTGCTCAAGGCCTTGCCGAGCATTCTGCCAGTGGCCATCCGCACCCTCGCGGATGGCAGCCAGGAAATAATTTCAAAATAACATTCAGGTTTTTTTCGAGTTCATCGTCTTCCTGTTCAACTGCAACTGGTTTGCATTAACAGCCGCACACTCTTGCGATCCACAGGACTACGTTCGACGTGAAAACCATCACCGCCAACAACAAAAAATCTCCTTGGTTGCCGCTGGCCCTCACGCTGGCGGTCAACGCTGCCGTGCCTTTGGCTTTCGCTGCTGAAGCTATTCATATTCGCGCGCAGCCGCTGGGTCAGGCCTTGAGTGAGCTGGGCCAGCAAACCTCGCTGCAAGTGTTTTTCAGTTCGGACCTGGTCGCCGGCAAACAAGCCCCGGCCGTCGACGGTGATCTCTCTCCAGAGCAGGCGCTGCGCCAATTGCTGCAAGGCAGCGGTCTGGATTATCAGATCAACGAAGGCTCGGTGACGCTGTCGACCGCCGCGAGTTCTGCCGCCACCAACGGCCCGCTGGAACTGGGCGTGACCGATATTAAAGTGGTCGGCGACTGGCTCGGCGACGCGAATGCGGCCGTGGTGCAAAACCACCCCGGCGCGCGGACGGTGATTCGCCGCGAAGCGATGGTCGAGCAGGGCGCAATGAACGTCAGCGACGTGCTCAAACGCGTGCCCGGCGTACAGGTGCAAGACTCCAACGGCACCGGCGGCAGCGACATTGCTCTGAACGTTGGCGTGCGCGGTCTGACGTCGCGTCTGTCGCCACGCTCCACCGTGCTGATCGACGGCGTACCGGCAGCGTTCGCGCCGTACGGTCAGCCACAACTGTCGATGGCGCCGATCTCGTCGGGCAACCTCGACAGCATCGACGTGGTGCGTGGCGCCGGCTCCGTTCGTTATGGGCCGCAAAACGTCGGCGGCGTAATCAACTTCGTCACCCGCGCGATCCCGGAAAAAACCACTGGCGAGATCGGCACCACGCTGGAAACCACTCAGTACGGTGGCTGGAAGCACATCGACACGGCGTTCCTCGGCGGTACCGCCGACAACGGCATGGGCGTGGCGCTGTTGTACTCGGGCGTCAACGGCCACGGCTACCGCGAGCGCAACAACGGCAACGACATTGACGACGTGATCCTGAAGACGCACTGGGCGCCGACCGATCAGGACGATTTCAGTCTCAATTTCCATTACTACGACGCCAGCGCCGACATGCCCGGCGGCCTTACGCAGAAGCAGTACGACGACAATCCTTACGATTCGGTGCGTGATTACGACAGCTTCAGCGGTCGGCGCAAGGACGTGTCGTTCAAGTGGATTCGCCAGATCGACGAGCGCACCCAGGCTGAAGTGCTGACCTACTACACCGACAGTTTCCGTGGCAGCACCATCGCCGCTCGCGACCAGAAAACCCTCAGTTCGTATCCACGCTCTTATTACACCTTGGGCATCGAACCGCGTGTGTCGCGCGTGTTCGACGTCGGCCCGACCACCCAGGAAGTCAGCGTCGGTTATCGCTATCAGAAAGAGGCGATGCACGAGCAGTCGAGCCGACTGGCGCTGGTCAACAACCAGCCTGTCGTCACGCCGACTTCAGACGGCCACGTGTTCCAGGATCGTACCGGCGGCACCGAGGCCAACTCGGTTTACATCGACAACAAAATCGACGTCGGCAACTGGACGATCACGCCGGGCATTCGCTTCGAGCACATCAGCACGGATTGGCACGATCGCGCGGTGCTCGATACCGCCGGCAGACCGGTGCCAGAGAAAAACCGCAGCATCGAAAGCAATGAACCGCTGCCGGCACTGAGCGTGATGTATCACCTGTCGGATGCGTGGAAGCTGTTTGCCAACTACGAAACCTCGTTCGGCAGCCTGCAATATTTCCAGCTGGGGCAGGGTGGCTCGGGCGATAGCACCGCCAATGGTCTGCAACCGGAAAAGGCCAAGACCTACGAGATCGGCACGCGTTACAACGATGACGTGTGGGGCGGGGAAGTAACGCTGTTCTACATCGACTTCGACGACGAACTGCAATACATCAGCAATGACGTGGGCTGGACCAACCTTGGCGCGACCAAGCATCAGGGCATTGAAGCGTCGGCGCACTACGACATGGCGGCGCTGGATCCGCGCCTTGAGGGGCTGACCGCGAATGCCGGTTTTACGTATACCCGTGCGACCTATGAAGGTGAGATTCCGGGGTTCAAGGGGCGTGATCTGCCGTTCTATTCGCGCCAGGTGGCGACCGTCGGTTTGCGCTATGAGGTTAATCGCTGGACCTACAATCTCGACGGTTTTGCCCAGTCGAAACAGCGTTCGCCGGGTACTGGTGTGAATGCCGATGGTAGTTTTAACGGTAACTACATCACTGACGGCACGGCGGATGGGCAGTACGGTGATATTCCGGGATATGTGACCTGGAACGTGCGCGGTGGGTACGACTTCGGGCCGCAGGTGTCGAATCTGAAGCTGGGCGCTGGGGTGAAGAACGTTTTTGACAAGCAGTATTTCACGCGTTCCAGTGATAACAATTCGGGGATGTATGTGGGGGCGCCGCGGACGTTTTTTGTGCAGGCTAGTTTGGGGTTTTGATTGATTGGTTGATGGGGTGAATATCCGTTGCTGCGGTGATGGCTACTTAGGGTTCCGCCCTTACGGCGGGTCACTTTTGGCAAACGCCCCAAAAGTAACCAAAAGGTCTGCGCCCTGACGTTCGGCCCTCGCTGTGGCTCGGGTTCCTTCGCTCCGGGATCCATCCGGGGCATCGATTTCGGTTTGCTTCGCTGCACCTCCTTTCGATGTTCCCCCCGGATGAATCCCTGCACTCAGCCTTCCGACGGGCCTTAGAGATCAAGAGCTGCACTCGAGCTAACGCTCATTGTGTTGAGTGGTGGGAGAGCGGTGCGGTTGGCTTTTGTTCGGTGTTGGATTCACCCCTCATCGGAACGCCGCCCGCCCAGCCCTCTCCCCGAGGAGAGGGAGCCGATTTGTGAGGCTTTCAGAATCTGAATTCGACTCGGTATCTCAGGTCGGCGTAGCTCTGCCAAACACCTCAATCAGTCCCCTCTCCCTCCGGGAGAGGGCTAGGGTGAGGGGCTTTTGATCTTGCTTTTGATCTTGCTTCGGCTTTTGATCTTTTGCCCCTTCGGCAGGCCGAGCGAAGGTGTTCATCCGGGGGTTAGGCGCGTAGCGCCGTGCGGCGAAGCCGCATCCATCGAAAGGAGGTGCAGCGAAGCAAACCGGAAGCGATGCCCCCGGATGGACACCGTAGCGAGGGAACACTGAGCCTAAGCGAAGTGCCGTACGCCGGGGCAAAGCCTTTTGGGTTACCTTTTCGGCGTTTGGAAAAGGTGACTCGCCGTAAGGGCGAAACCGCCAGCGGCAACACCCGCACCAACGGATATGCTCACAACTCCCAAAATCCAAAATCAAAAGATCGCAGCCTTCAGCAACCCCCACACAGTTCGCGATCTGGCAGTTGCACTCGGTTCAGACTTTCAACACCTTCCCGCCAATCGCCACCGCCACCAACAACACCGCCATCAGCCCAAACGCAAAACTTAAACTGCTGGCATGCGCGACAAACCCGATCACCGCCGGCCCCGCCAGAATCCCCGCATAACCCAGCGTAGTGATCGCCGGCACGGCAATGCTTTCCGGCATCACCGTCTGCTTGCCCACCGCCGTGTACAGCACCGGCACGATGTTCGAACAACCGGCACCGACCAGCGCATAACCGACCAGAGCCAGTTGCCAGCTTGGCGCGAACGTCGCCAGGAACAAGCCTGCTGCCGCCAACAGGCCACCAAACAGAATGATCCGCGTCGCACCGACACTGCGCACAATCCGGTCACCCATCAAGCGGCCGGCGGTCATGGTCAGGGCAAATGCCGCGTAACCCAAACCCGCATACGCCGTGTCGATCCCGCGTTCCTGAGCGAGGAACACCGCGCTCCAGTCCAGCGCCGCACCTTCGGTGAGAAACACGATGAAGCACATCCCGCCGATAAACAGCACGATGCCGTGGGGCACCGCGAAGGCCGGGCCCGAGCTTTCGCTGCCATACGGCAGCATGTGCGGGACGCATTTGAACAGCGCGCCGATCAGCACCGCGACCACCACCAGCATCGCCCCCAGCGGCGACAGACCGAGGCCGAGCAGGGCGCTGACGCCCGCCGCGCCGACAATCCCGCCGAGGCTGAACAAGCCGTGAAAACCCGACATCATGTGCTTGCCGCTGGCGCGCTCGACGATCACCGCTTGCAGGTTTACCGTCGAATCCACCGTACCCAGCCCGGCGCCGAACATGAACAGCGTGGCAATCAGCGCCGGAACCGACGACACCGTCGCCAGCAACGGCAACGCCGCGCAGATCAGTAACGTGCCGCCAGTCGCCACGCGTCGGCAGCCGAACCGCGTCGCGAGAATCCCCGCCAATGGCATCGCCAGAATCGAACCGACGCCGAGGCACAACAGCAGCAGTCCCAAGGTGCCTTCATTGAGCCCGGCGCGGGCCTTGGCGTACGGCACCAGTGGCGCCCACGCGGCAATACCGAGGCCGGCGATGAAAAAAGCGATGCGGGTGGACATCTGTTGCAAGCGTCCGGGCACGAACGTGTCTTGGGGGGTGAGGCTGGTCATATCGATCCTTGGCAAAAATACATCGCGTCCCCGAGGGACAGTGATTGAGCGTCGAGGTTCGATCACAGGACTGGGTGGAACGCAGGGGGATATCGTTGCACAGTCCAACCCGTGGGAGCGAGCCTGCTCGCGAAAGCGGTGTGTCGGTGGACATATTTTTTGACTGAGCCAACGCATTCGCGAGCAAGCTCGCCCCCACAGGGGATTGCGTTTTACAGTGCCATTTTTGACACGATGAAGGGCAGGTGATGACTCAGTTCTACGACGCTCGGGGCAACATCTATGGGGTGGTTTCTCCGGCGACGCTGCGTGAAGCGGGGATTGATTTGCCAGCGAGTGCGACCGAATGTGCGTCATCGCGCAAGGCATGGAGTAAAGCGGCCATCGCGCTGTGCTGCGACTGGCCGGAAGGTCAGCGCCCGCCGAACAGCAAATCCCACCGCAGCGACGGCCTGCTGATCGGCCCTTTCCAGAACGCGCCGCCGTTTGACGTGCTGATCGTCAACACCGACGGCACCCTCGCCGAGCGCAGTGGCAACGGCCTGACGATATTTTCCCAAGCGCTGACCGAACAGGGAGTGATGCCGGAGCAGGGGGCGTTGTTAAACGTCCATCACGACAAGGATGATGCGCTGCAAACTTCGGTGAAACCGGCGCAAATCGAAGGTGTGAAAGGTTTCTGGCTGGAACTCGGCCAACCCGAATTCGGCGCGGAGGCGGTCGGAGCGCAGAACATAGAAAGCGGCGAGTTCAATGGGCGTGCCGTGAGCCATGTGAAGCCCTTGGCACAACTCGATCCGACGTGGAGCCGCAGTCAGTTTGTACGCATCGGCAATCCGCATTGTGTGACGTTACTGACAGACGTTGGCGCATTGCCGGGTAACGAGCAAATGCGCGAATCACCACTGACCGAGGGCCTGACCCGGATTGCTTACGCGATGCCGACGGGTGAAGGTGATCCTTGCCCGGCGGGCGTCAATCTGCAGTGGGCCGTGCGCGAGTCCGAGCAGCGAATTGTCGCGCGGGTGTTCGAACGCGGCGAAGGACCGACCGCTTCCTCCGGCACCAGCGCCAGTGGGGTGGCGTGCGCGACTTGGCGAGTCGGTTGGGTCGACGCGGGTGAGGTGCACGTCGTGATGCCCGGCGGCACCGCTCCGATTTTGCTTGAAGAAGAGCAAGGGGAATTGGTCGGCGTCAGATTATTCGGTACGGCGCAATTGACACGCTGAATCCGACATCGCTATCGCTGGCCAGCCAGACTCCCACAGGGTTTTGTGCTGAGCACTTCGTCTGTGTACACAGCACCCCCCTGTAGGCCAGACACAAAAACTGTGCTCACCGAAACCCTGTGGGAGCTGGCTTGCCAGCGATGGGGCCCTCAGTCTCAGCTCAAACGGCTGCTGAACTCCACCACCGGCATCTGCCGCTTCATCAGCACCTCGCCGCCGCGAATCGAATACAGCGGCAGACCCTGGCTGCGAATGACCTCGTAATCGCTGTCCGCCGAGAGGATCAGCAGGTTGGCCGGTCGCCCCTGCTCCAAGCCATAACGCTCGCCCAGATTCATCGCTTTGGCGCTGTTATCGGTGACCAGATCCAGCGCCCTTTGCAGGTTGCGGTAACCGAGCATGTGGCAGATGTGCAGGCCGGCTTCAAGCACGCGCAGGATGTTGCCGTTGCCCAGCGGATACCACGGGTCGACGATCGAATCCTGGCCGAAACACACGTTCATTCCGGCTTCGAGCAGCTCATTCACCCGGGTCACGCCCCGGCGTTTCGGAAAGTTGTCGAAACGCCCTTGCAGGTGAATGCTTTCTGTCGGGCACGAGACGAAACTGATCCCGGAATGGCCGAGCAGGCGGAACAGTTTTGCGCAGTAGGCGTTGTCGTAGGAGCCCATCGCCGTGGTGTGGCTGGCGGTGACGAGGGCGCCCATGTCACGGCTGCGTGCTTCTTCGGCGAGCACTTCGAGGAAGCGTGAATGCGGGTCGTCGGTTTCGTCGCAGTGCACGTCGACCAGGCATCCGGTGCGTTCGGCCAGGTCCATCAGGAACTTCACCGAACTCACACCCTGATCGCGGGTGTACTCGAAATGCGGGATCCCGCCGACGACGTCAGCGCCCATGCGGATGGCTTCTTCCATCAACTCGCGACCGTTGCGGAACGACTCGATCCCTTCCTGCGGAAACGCGACGATTTGCAGGTCGATCAGGTGTCGACTTTCCTCGCGCACTTCGAGCATGGCTTTGAGTGCGGTGAGTTGCGGGTCGGTGACGTCGACGTGGGTGCGCACATGCTGGATGCCGTGAGCCGCCAAGGTCTGAATGGTTTTCTTGGCGCGGGTCTTGGTGTCTTCTTCGGTGATGGTGACCTTGCGCTCGCCCCAGCATTCGATGCCTTCGAACAGCGTGCCGCTCATGTTCCAGCGCGGCTCGCCGGCGGTGAGGGTGGCGTCGAGGTGAATGTGTGGCTCGACGAAGGGCGGCACCACCAGATTGCCGCCGGCGTCGAGGTCGTCGGGGCCCAGGGTCGGGGCTTCGGTCTGGCGGGCGATGCTGCGGATCAGCCCGTCTTCAAGGTGCAATTCGTGCAAACCTTCCTGGTTGCGCAGTCGGGCGTTGATGATGTGCATCAGGCAAATCCTTCTTATAAGTCTTGAAGTGGCGCGCTGGCGCTGCGGGCGCCGAGTATGGCGGTGAAGATGACATACGTTAGCGCGGCAGCAGCGATCCCTACCAGCGGCGCGACCCACGGCGAGCTGAACGCCGCGACGGTGCCGACGCCGTAGGCCCCGAGGCCCGGCCAGTTGAAGGCCGGCAGCCGTGCGTCGGCCAGACGCGGATAGCGCCCGCGCCAGCGGTAGAAGAAGTCGGCCATGATCACGCCGCCAATCGGCGGGATCACCGTGCCGAGCAGGATCAAGTACGGCACCAGCATGTCGTACATGCCCAGCAGGGCGAGCAGGGTGCCGATCACCGCGCCAGCCAACGTGACGGTCTTGCGCCGCCCGGTGCGCAGCAGGTTGCAACCGGCGACGGCGAAGTTGTAGATGGTGTTGTCCTGGGTGCTCCAGATGTTCAGCAACAGCATCGCCATTGCGGCCATGGCGAAACCTTGCAACAGCAGCACTTCAACCACGTCCGGTTGCTGATAGACGATGGCACCATAGGCGCCGATCAGCACCATCAGACCGTTGCCGATGAAGAACCCGATCAGGCTTGCCAGTACCGCAACTTTTGCCGAACGCGAAAAGCGCGTCCAGTTGGTCGCCTGAGTCGCGCCACTGACGAAAGTGCCGAACACCAGGGTGATGGCGGTCGACCAGTCCAGCGAACCACTGGGCACAACGCTCAGCAGTCCCTCGAAACCGCCGACTTTCACCGTCGCGACCCACATCGACAGGATCAGCAGCAACATCATTGCCGGCACCGCGATGTACGACAGAATCTCCAGCCCGCGATAACCGACATACGCCGTGGCGCAGAACATCAGGCCGAACAACACCATCAACCCGAGGACTGTGGCCTCATCGAGGTTGAAATACTTGCCGATCACCACCGCCGCCGTCGCCGTGCCCCAGGCATACCAGCCGATCTGGGTGAAACCGAGGATCAGGTCGCTGAGCTTGCTGCCGACTTCGCCAAAGCAGAAACGCCCCATCAGTACCGAATTGAGACCGCTCTTGAAGGCGATGTAACCCAGGCCTGCTGCGTACACCCCGAGCAGCAGATTGCCGACGATGATCACCGCCATCAATTCGGCGAAACCGAACGCCACACCGAGCTTGCCGCCGGCAAACATGGTCGCGGTGAAGAAGGTAAAACCCAGCAACACCATCGCCGTGGAGGCCAGGCCTTTGCGCGCATGCAGGGGGACTTCGCTGAGGGGGTAATCGTTGCCGGAATCGTTTTGCGTCATGAGGCGGTCCTTGCTGAAAGGGAAGACGCGGGGAGGGTTGCAGTGCTCGTGCCAAACCGGGCGCTGTGGCTCTGTATAGACGAGACGGTGGTTTTCGGCGCGAAAGCGGTGCACCTGAACACAACCCGGCCCCATGTGGGGGCCAGCAGTCCAGCGCTCGCACAGTCTTGTGCTGACCCCCATCCTGCAGGAGCTGCCGCAGGCTGCTCCTGCAGGGGATGTTTTTGATGGTTTCGTGGCTCATAGGAAGCGCAGAAGCGCGGCGACAATGGCTTCAGGGGCGTCTTCCTGAACGAGGTGGCCGGCGTTGGGAATTGGGTGAAATTGTGATCCCGGGATCATGTTGTGTAACGCTCGACCCCGTTCAATGGGAATCCACTGATCCTCTTCACCCCAGAGAATCTGCACCAGCGGCGGGCCGTCGCCGCGCACGGCATGACGTACCTGTCGGCCATGGAAATCAAAGACCTGATTGAGCAGCCAGTCCGTCATGGTCCTGTCCTCTTGGCGGGTTTTAGCCAAAAAGCATAGGCGTAAAAAAACAGCCATGGCGGCTGTTTATTATTCTGCGAGCAGACACTGAACCCTGTGGGAGCGGGCTTGCCCGCGACAGCGGTGGGTCAGTCACATTGATGTTGCGTGTGCCGACGTCACCGCTGGCAAGCCAGCTCCCACACGATAAGCGGTGTCGTTTAGTACGAGTTACTCACCGCGATAAATGCAGCCGCTGGTGCAGGTCTCGTGGATGCGGATCGCGCTCAGTTCCGGCAGCAGTGGCTTCAATTCCTGCCAGATGAACTTGGCCAATACTTCGCTGGTCGGGTTTTCCAGACCGGGAATATCGTTCAGGTAGTTGTGATCCAGACGCTCGTACAGAGGCTTGAAGATCGCCTTGATCTCGGAGAAGTCGCGGATCCAGCCGGTGTGCGGATCGAGGTCACCGCTGAGGTGAATCGCCACTTTGAACGAGTGACCGTGCAGACGCCCGCACTTGTGGCCGTCCGGGACGTGCGGCAGGCGGTGGGCGGATTCGAATGTAAATTCCTTGAAGATTTCCACAGTGTTTTCAGCTCTGTTCAGATGGCGTTCGCCGCAGCGATTCGGGCAGGCGGCGAGTTTACCAGCTTGTGTTTGGCCGTGCTGACTAAAGGGTCAGCAAGCGCTCGGCGAGGCGACCATTGGCAGCCAGTTCGAGAAACTCGTCGCCCAAACGGCGGCTCTCATCCATCGCCGCGTGCCAGTATTTCTGCCGGCTCTGTGCATCGCCCATGAAGCGCTTGAAGTCGTTGCGGTCGGGCAGTTTGCCGTAGGGCAGGCGCGCCAGGTATTCCTTCGAAGGCGCGAGCAACAGCACGTCCTGCAAGCGCTGCACCGAAGCACGACGCCAAGGCAACGTCTTGTCGAACCAGCCCGGAATCCCCGGTCGGTGAAGTGCGGGTAGAGCACGATACCGTCGCCGCTGTACGGCAGGTCGAGGTGGTAGTCGAGCAGGCCACCGTCGCGAAACGTCCCGGCACCGGCGCCCGGCAAATCACGCACGCCTTCCATGACCATCGGGATCGAACCCGACGCCAGCAGCGCCTGACGCAGGTTGCCGGCATTGAGCGCGACGAAGCGTGACGGAAAGTCGTTCAACGCATTGACCGGCGGCGCCAGGCGCGGATCGTGGATGATCAACCGTTCGAAGTGCCGCGACAGCCGTGCGCGGCCTCGCAGGTTATCGGCAATCACGGAGCCCAGCGCCAGCCCCAGTCGACCGCGGTGATCATCGGCCAGACGCCCCTGGCTCTTCACCACCATGATGTTCAAGCGGTAATCGGCGTTGGTGAGGATGCTCGCATCGCGGCCGTCGAGCAGGTCATTGAGCATGCGCTGCGAGCTCTGGCTGATCTCGGCCATGGTCACGCCTTTGTTGAAATTCTGCTCGGCGTAGAGCTGGCCGAGGCGACGGATCCCTTCGGCGGCGTCCGGCAGGCAGGCGCTGGCGAAGCGCCAGGAACCGACCGATGCCCCGATCAGCGAACGCTCGCGCGGCGCGCTGGGCAGCCACTCACCGAACAACGCCAGATCCAGCCCCTGAATCCCCAGCGCCTTCGGCCCACCGGCCGCGCCGGGCAGGGTGCCGACGTCGGCAGCGTTCAGGCCTTGCGCACGAATCCGCGCCATGGCCCGTGGGCCAGCCTTGAGGGTGAGGGCGGGGAACTTGATGTGGATGGCAGTCATACCGGTCTCGATCGTTAGCAAGCGAAGGATTATAAGCGTTTCCCCAAACCCTGTGGGAGCAGGCTTGCCCGCGATGACGGCGGCAACGCTTGCATCCAGTTGGCTGAAAGGACGCCATCGCGGGCAAGCCCGCTCCCACAGGGTTTTGCATGAATCTGCGATGTGGCATTGCCATCAGCAATGATGGCCATTCAGCTTCAGTTAAGTTCATCCCGTTAAGGTGCCGTCCGTAAGCAACACATAAAAAATACGGAGATACCCATGAAAACCCTGACTGCCCTGTCCCTCGTCTCGATCATCGGCCTGACCACCAGCCTCGCCCATGCCCGCGATTTGGGCCCTGATGAGGCCCTGCGGCTGCGCGACGCTGGTACTATCGTCTCCTTCGAGAAGCTCAATGCCACGGCACTGGCCAAACACCCGGGTTCGACCATCACCGAAACCGAGCTGGAAGAGGAGTACGGCAAGTACATCTACCAGGTCGAACTGCGTGATCCGCAAGGGCTGAACTGGGATCTGGAATTAGACGCGGTCAGTGGGCAGGTTCTCAAGGATCATCAGGATACGTAATGAAGGTTAATGTTCGCGTCACCAGCCTTGCTGCGTTGGCGCTTGTGATTTCCTGTTCGGCGGCGATGGCTCGCGACCTCGATCAGGACGAGGCACTGAAGCTGCGTCAGCGCGGGGTGATCCTGCCGCTGGAGCAAGTGTTGCAGCAGGCCATGGATCGTTATCCCGGGGCAAAACTGCTGGAAGTCGAGCTGGAAGAAAAACACGACGTCTACATTTATGAAGTCGAGTTGCTGACGGCCGAGGGTGTAGCGCGCGAGCTGCACCTGAAGGCCGATACCGGTGAACTCGTGAAAGACAAGGAAGATTGATCGATGCGCTTGCTTCTGGTGGAAGACCACGTACCGCTGGCTGACGAGTTGATCGCCGGCCTGCAACGCCAAGGCTACGCGGTGGATTGGCTGGCGGACGGACGCGATGCGGTGTATCAGGGTAGCAGCGAGCCCTATGACCTGATCATTCTTGACCTCGGCCTGCCCGGTGTGCCGGGGCTTGAGGTGCTGGCGCAGTGGCGCGCGGGCGGGCTGGCGATCCCGGTGCTGATCCTCACGGCGCGCGACTCCTGGGCTGAACGCATCGAGGGCCTCAAGGCCGGCGCTGACGATTACCTGACCAAACCGTTCCACCCGGAAGAGCTGCACCTGCGGGTGCAGTCGCTGTTACGCCGCTCCAAGGGGCAGGCCAATCAAACCACGCTCAAGGCTGCGGGCCTGCATCTGGACGAGGGCCGTCAGTGCGTGACGCGCGACGGTGCCGATATCCAGCTGACCGCCGCAGAATTCCGTCTGCTGCGCTATTTCATGCTGCACCCGGAGCAGATCCTGTCCAAAAGCCACCTCGCCGAACACCTCTACGACGGCGAGACCGAGCGTGACTCCAACGTCCTCGAAGTCCACGTCAATCACCTGCGCCGCAAACTGGGCAAAAGCGTCATTGAAACCCGTCGGGGTCAGGGTTACCTGTTCGGCGGGCAAGCTTCATGAGGTCGATCCAGCGCCGCTTGAGCCTGGGTTTGATCAGCGTGATGGTGGTGGTGGGGCTGGTGCTGGCGCAAACCAGTCTGTGGTTGTTCGAAATGGGCTTGCAGCGCTACCTCGAAGCCGGATTGCGCAACGACAGCGAAAGCCTTTTGGTGGCGCTGGTGCGCGGCCCGCAGGGCTTGCAGCTGGATGAGCGCCACTTGTCGCCCGCCTATCAGCGGCCGTTTTCCGGACATTATTTCCGCATCGATTTTGCCGACAGCCACTGGCGCTCGCGCTCGCTGTGGGATCAGGACTTGCCGTTGCTCGAGCATCCGGGGCTGCACAGTAATCTGCAATTGGGGCCTGACGGCCAGAAATTGCTGGTGCTGCGTTCGGACTATCGCCGATTGGGCCAGTCGATCTCCATCAGCGTTGCGCAGGATTACACGCCGGTGAGCGACAGCTTCCAGCGCATGCGCCAGATTGGCCTCGGCCTCGGTCTGGCCGGTTTGCTGCTGATTCTGTTGTTGCAACGCCTCACCGTGCGTCGCGCGCTGCGGCCGTTGGAAAAGGCGCGTGAGCAAATTGCTCAGTTGCAGCAGGGCCAGCGCTCGCAACTGGACGATCAGGTGCCGGTGGAGCTGGAGCCACTGGTGGCGCAGATCAACCATTTGCTCGCACACACCGAAGACAGCCTCAAGCGTTCGCGCAATGCGCTGGGCAATCTCGGCCACGCGCTGAAAACGCCGCTGGCGGTGTTGCTGAGCCTGGCGTCGAGCGAAAAACTCGACAGCCATCCCGAGCTGCGCAAGATCCTCAAGGAACAACTGGAACAGGTGCAGCAACGGCTCAATCGTGAACTCAATCGCGCGCGACTGTCCGGTGATGCGTTGCCCGGGGCGTTGTTTGATTGCGATGCCGAACTGCCGGGATTGCTGGCGACGCTGAACATGATCCACGGCGAGCACCTGGCGCTCAGTTACGTTGCGCCCAAAGGGCTGCAACTGCCCTGGGACCGTGAGGACTTGCTGGAACTGCTCGGCAACCTGCTGGATAACGCCTGCAAGTGGGCGGATGCCGAGGTGCGTTTGAGCGTGGTCGAGAGCGCTGACGGGTTTGCCTTGAGCGTCGAGGATGATGGCCCGGGTATCCCTGCCGAACAACGCGCTCAGGTGTTCAGTCGCGGGACACGGCTTGATGAGCAGACTGACGGGCATGGCCTGGGGCTGGGGATTGTGCGCGATATCGTCGATACATGGGGCGGGACGATGGTGTTGGGCGAGAGTGAGTGGGGCGGGTTGAAGGTAGAGATTCAGCTGCCTCGGCGATAAGTCATTAAGAGCCCCCTCACCCTAGCCCTCCCGAAACGTCGGACCGCCCGGAGGGAGAGGGGACTGGCCGAGGTGTTTGGAAGAGGTACGCTGAGTTGCGGAATCGAGCCGAACTCGGGTTTTGAACGGCCCGGAGATCGGCTCCCTTTCCCCCTCGCCCCCTTGGGGGGAGAGGGCTGGGGTGAGGGGGGAATCCAGCTGACACCCCACAACCTTTGAATCAGACGCGAAACTGATCCATCAAACTCTGCTGCTGATTCGCCAGGCTGTTCAGCGACTGACTTACCCGCGCCGACTCGTTCGCTTGCCCGGACAGCGATTCAGTCACATCGCGAATCGTCGCCACGTTGTTGTTGATCTCTTCTGCCACCGCGCTCTGCTCTTCAGCGGCACTGGCAATCTGCAGGTTCATGTCGCTGATCACCGTCACCGCATCACCAATCTGACGTAGCGCCGTCACCGCTTGGCCAACTTGCTCGACACTGCCCTGCGCCTGACGATGGCTGTTGCTCATCGAGCCGACCACATCCTGTGTGCCGCTCTGCAGTTGTTCGATGACCTGACGGGTTTCCTCCACCGACTCCTGTGTGCGGCGGGCGAGGTTGCGGACTTCGTCGGCGACGACGGCAAAACCGCGTCCGGCTTCACCGGCACGAGCCGCTTCGATCGCGGCGTTGAGGGCCAGCAGGTTGGTTTGCTCGGCAATGGCGCGGATGGTTTCGAGCACCGCGCCGATTTTCTCACTGTTGGCGGCCAGGCCTTCGACTTGCACCATTGCCGCGCTCATGTCGGCGGCGAGGGTGTCGATGCTGGCGGTGGTGCGGTCGATCACGGTCAAGCCCTGACGGGTGGCACGATCAGCATCCTTGGCCGCTTCGGCCGCCTGAGCGGCACTGCGAGCCACGTCCTGCGCGGTGGCGCTCATTTCGTGGGACGCGGTCGCGACCTGATCGACCTGGCGGTATTGCTGTTCCATGCCGGCGCTGGTCTGCGTAGCGATGGCCGAGGACTGGTCGGCGGTATTGCGCGCGTCCTGCACCGAGCGTTTCACTTCGGCGATGATCGGCTGCAACTTGTCGAGGAACTTGTTGAACCAACCGGCCAGTTGGCCGAGTTCATCCTGTTTGTCATACGCCAGACGCCGGGTCAGATCGCCTTCGCCGCTGGCGATGTCTTCGAGCATGTGCGCCACGCCAAGGATCGGTCGGGTCACGCTGCGCGCCATCAGCCACACCAGCAGCAGGCCAATCAACGCCGCCAGAACGCCGAGGCCCAACTCGATCAACGTGCCAGTGTTGTTGCTCGCATCCAGTTGCTGCTTGAGTGCTTCGGCGCGTTCCACCAGCACTTTTTCAGGGACATCCAGCAACACTGCCCACGACGGTCCGCCGGGAATCGGCTGGAACGGCGACAGCACTTTCAACTGGCCGTTGCTGTGCAGGCTGCTGACGTTGGTATTTGAAGCCAGTTGGCGCAGCAGTTCGGCGCCGCTGGTTTTATCCACGGCGTCCAGACGCTGGCTGAGTTTGCCGGCATCCGGGCTGTAACCGGCGAGCAGGCCGACCGGGCTGATGATGCTCACGGCGGTCTGGCCGTCGTAGAGTTTTTTGCTGGCGCTCTGGCTGATCGCTTGCAGACTGTTGAGGTTGATGTCGACCGACAGCGAAGCGATGACTTTGCCGTTCACCATCAGCGGGAAAACGATGCTGGTCATCAGCACGTTATGGCCGTCGATCACATAGAAGTACGGTTCGATCACACAGGGTTTGAGCGTGGCACGCGGGCAGGTAAACCAGGCGTTGGCAGCCTGACCGCTGGGGCCGGTGCTGGTGTCGGCCATGTCGCTTTCCGGCAGCGCCATCGAGGTGATCTTGCCTGGGGTCGGCTGCGACCAGTACAGGGCGAACCGGCCCTTGTCGTTACTGCCCAGCTCGGCTTGACCGGCAAACAGTTCATCCTTGCCGTCCAGCGCGTTGGCTTCGAACACCAGCGACAGACCGAGCAAGTCCGGGTTGGCCTGCAACGCGGACTTGACCTGACGGGTCATGTCTTCGCGCAGGTCGAAGGCATCAAGGAAGCGCTTTTCGGCCTGCTCGCGCAGGAACAGCACCTGACGCGAGAAACCATGGCCGTATTGATAGGCATCCATGAACTGCTGGCGAATGCCCGCCGCTTGCACTTCACCCTGGGATTCGATGCGCGCCTGGGCCGATTCGGTGAGCATCTCCATGCTGGAGGCTTTCACCATGGCGGAGCTGTGCTCCATGCGATACAGCGAAAGACCCACCAACAGGGTCACGATACCAGCCAGGCAAAGCCCGGCGAGCAGGGTGATTTTCCATTGGATGGAAAGTTGTCTGAGCGGCATGGAGACGTCCTTATTCGATAAGTATCTGAGACTTTGCACTGTAGCGGCCTGACAGCAGCTTTCTTGAGCGTCCAGCCGCACGCTGCAAGCGAAAAAACGCAAAAGCTTGCAGCTTGTCGCGGCTTCATTCACAGTGCGCGCCCTTCTAATAAGACCCTCTTTGCAATCCGCCGGTTAACCTTTGGCGGGCTCATCCTGTCTGGCGGTCGGTTTTCCACCGCAGTGTTTTTTGAGGTAGTGAAATGAATGCAGTCATAGCGGCGGTTGGCATCATGCTGATTCTCAGCCTGTCCCGCGTGCACGTGGTGATCGCTTTGATCGTCGGCGCGCTGGTTGGCGGCCTGACCGGTGGTCTGGGCATCGATGCCACGCTAAAGGCGTTCAACAGCGGCTTGGGCGGCGGGGCGACGGTGGCGTTGTCCTACGCATTGCTCGGCGCTTTCGCCGTGGCGATTGCCAAGTCGGGCCTGGCCCATGCGCTGGCCGACAAGGCGCTGGCGATGGTCGACCGCCAGCACAGTACCGGTGGCGGCAACGTCAAATGGCTGCTGATCGGCCTGTTGTGGGTGGTGGCGATTGCCTCGCAGAACATCCTGCCGATCCACATTGCGTTCATTCCGTTGCTGGTGCCGCCGCTTCTTTATGTACTGACCAAGCTGCAACTCGACCGCCGCTTGATCGCCTGCGTCATGACGTTCGGTCTGATCACGCCGTACATGTTTCTGCCGGTGGGTTTCGGCAACATCTTCCTCAATGAAATCCTGCTGGCCAACGTTGCACGCAGCGGCGTCGACATCAGTGGCATCAACGTCACCCACGCCATGGGCATTCCGGCGCTGGGCATGGTGTTCGGTCTGGCGATAGCCTTCATCAGCTACCGCAAGCGGCGCGTGTACGACCTGGCGAAGATCGAGCAGGTCGAGCAAGCAGCGGTGCAGTACAACCCGCTAAGCCTGATGATTGCTGGCGTGGCGATTGCCGCAGCGTTCGTCGTGCAGTTGCTGCTCGACTCTATGATTATCGGCGCGCTGGTGGGCTTTCTGATCTTCTCGGTGTCGGGCATCGTCAAATGGCGCGACACCGATGATCTGTTCACCGAAGGCATGAAGATGATGGCGATGATCGGCTTCATCATGATCGCTGCCTCGGGTTTCGCCGAAGTGATGAAGGCCACTGGGCAGGTCCAGACCCTGGTCGAATCGTCGGCGTCGTGGATCAATCACAGCAAGGGCGTGGGTGCGCTGTTGATGCTGCTGGTCGGGTTGCTGGTGACCATGGGCATCGGTTCGTCGTTTTCCACGGTGCCGATTCTGGCGGCGATTTTCGTGCCGCTGTGCGTGCAACTGGGCTTCAGCCCGTTGGCCATCGTCTGCATTGTCGGCACTGCCGGTGCGCTGGGCGATGCCGGTTCGCCTGCCTCGGACTCGACCCTGGGCCCGACCTCTGGCCTGAACATCGACGGCCAGCATCACCATATCTGGGACACCGTGGTGCCGACTTTCCTGCACTACAACCTGCCTTTGCTGGCGTTCGGCTGGGTGGCCGCGATGATCCTCTGATCATCACGTGGCCCCTGTGGGAGCGAGCTTGCTCGCGATAGCGGTGAATCAGCGGCATAAAGGCTGACTGACACGACGCCTTCGCGAGCAAGCTCGCTCCCACAGGGGGCGTGGTGATTCCTTTGCTCAACTTTTGTTATGGCGTGCCGTTAAAGCCTTTAACCACGCCAATAAAACCAAAAGAGTGAGCCCCCCAATGCGTCTGAGCCTCAAGGCTAAAGTCCTCTCCCTTGCCGTCCTCCCGGTATTGCTCTTTGCGCTGGTCATCAGCCTGACCACGCTGTTCATTCTTCAGAAACAGGCGCGCGAAGAGGTCGAACAGACGCGCGAGCGCCTGCTCGGCGACGCCAAAGCCACTCTGCAAAGTTACGTCGCCGTGGCCATGACCACGATCAAACCGCTCTACGACGCTGCCGCCCCCGGCGATGAAGCGGCGCGCGCGCAGGCGATCAAACTGCTGTCGGGGATTCGCTATGGCAAGGACGGCTACTTCTTCGGTTACGACTCCGAGACCGTGCGCCTGTTCAAGGCCAACGATCCCGACGGCGTGGGCAAAAGCTTCAAGGACAACCGCGACCCGAACGGCGTTTACGTCAACCTCGGTCTGGTGAAAGTGGCGAAGGACGGCACGCATTACCTGCAATACAGCTCGCCGCTGCCGGGCAATGCGAAGGTGCTGGTGCCGAAACTCGGCTACACCGAATACCTGGCGAAGTGGGACATGGCGGTCGGTACTTCGGTCAACCTCGACGGCATCGAAGCGCAAGTGGCGCTGGTCGAAACGCAGGTGCAGGAACGCATGCAAGGCGTGGTGCTGAGCATCGTCGGCGTGGCGGTGGTGGTGCTGCTGGTGATTGCAGCGGTGGGGATGCTGCTGGCCAATACCATTTTGCGTCCGCTGACCCAGATGAAAGCCAACCTCGACGATATCGCGGCGGGCGAGGGCGATTTGACGCGACGCCTGAACATCACCAGCCAGGACGAACTGGGTGAACTGGCCGGCTCGTTCAATCGCTTCGTCGACAAGATTCACGGTCTGGTGCGGCAGATCACCGAGATGACCACACAACTGACCGGGCTGGTGACGCAGGTCTCCGATCAGGCCCAGCGTTCGGATCAGGCGATGGAGCGTCAACGCCACGAGACCGATCAGGTCGCCACCGCGATCAACGAAATGTCCGCCGCCGCCCAGGAAGTCGCCAAGAGCGCGCAGAACGCCGCCGTCGCCGCCCAGCAGACCGACGAAGAAGGCCAGAGCGCCAAACGCGTGGTGGCGGGCAGCATCAAACAGATTCATGCGCTGGTCGATGACATCCGCAGCAGCGGCGTGTCGCTCGATAGCCTGCAACAGGACGTCAGTTCGATTGTCGGTGTGCTCGGGGTGATCCGTTCGATTGCCGAGCAAACCAACCTGCTGGCACTGAACGCGGCAATTGAAGCGGCGCGGGCCGGTGAGGCCGGGCGTGGGTTTGCAGTGGTGGCGGATGAGGTGCGCGCGCTGGCCAGTCGTACGCAGATCAGCACCCAGGAAATTCAGGCGATGATCGATCGTTTGCAGGCGGGCACGCAAGCGGCGGTCGAGGCGATGCGCCGCTCCAGTGAGGCGGGTGACGGTACATCGGCGCAGGCCAATCAGGCCGGGGCGTCGCTGGATGCGATGGCGGAATTGATTGCGACCATCAACTCGATGAACGCGCAGATTGCCAGCGCTGCCGAGGAGCAAACGGCGGTGGCCGAAGAGATCAACCGCAGCGTGCATCAGATTGCAGTGGCGGTGGATAGCGTGGCAGATGAAACGCAGCAGGGCGCGCAGACGTCGCGCAGTCTGGCGGATCTTGGCCAGCGGTTGGGCAGCCTTGTCGGGCAGTTCCGCATCTGAGCGCCCAACAGCCCCTCACCCTAGCCCTCTCCCGGAGGGAGAGGGGACTGACCGAGGTGACTTGCGTCATACATCGACCTGAGAGATCTGGTCGATTATGGATTCACCGCTGAGTCTCCAGGTCTGGTCGATGATGGATTCACCGCTTTCTTCAGGTCTGGTCGATGATGGATTCACAACAGTTCGTTCAGGTCGGTGTTCTTCTGCAGCATCCCCCAATCAGTTCCCTCTCCCTCCGGGAGAGGGCTAGGGCGAGGGGCTGTCCCAATAAGGCACTTCGCCAAAACACTCGACAAAGAAATCAATCACCGTCCGCACCTTCACCGACAACCGCCGGCTCCCCGGCCACAGCACCGCGATCTGCTGCGGTTCCAGGCTGTTCGACACCTGATACTCCCCAAGCACCGGCACCAGCGTGCCTTCGCGCACTGCTTCACCAATCAGCCATGACGGAAACATCACCAGCCCCAGCCCCTGTTCGGCCGCCTGGGTGAGCGTGTCGGCGTGGTTGCCGGTGATCGCACCCCTCACCGAATAGGGCGTCCAGTCGCCTTGATCCTGACGGAAAAACCAACGCTGCTGGCCGGTCGCGCCTTTGTAGGCCAGACATTGATGGTGCGCAAGATCGTCGGGATGCTGCGGCGCGCCTTGACGTTTCAGGTAGGCCGGGCTGGCCGCGACCTGAAAGCGGTGCGGCGCAATTATCCGCGCCTGCATGCTCGAATCCTGTAGCGGGCCGATGCGAAACAGCAGGTCTGCACCCTCCTGCAACGGGTCGACGTAATGGTCGGTTTGCTGGATGTCCAGTTGCAGCTTGGGATAACGCGCGCACAACTGACCGAGCCACGGCGTCAGATGCCGTTGACCAAACACCACCGGGGCGTTGATCCGCACAAGGCCGGTGGGTTCGCTTTGCTGTTCCTGCAAGGCTTGTTCGGCTTCTTCCAGTTGCACCAGGACCAGCCGCGCGTGGTGGCCGAGCATGCGCCCGGCTTCGGTCGGCGTGACTGCGCGAGTGTGGCGATAGAGCAATTGCTGGTTCAGCGCCTGTTCCATTAACTGGATTTGCCGCGAGATGGAGGAGGGCGCCACGCCCTCGCGGCGGGCGACTTCGGAGAAGCTGCCGTGGTCGAGCACTGCGACAAACAGCCTGAGTGCCTTGAATCCGAGTTCATTGAGCCCGTGCATGGGTCGTCCTGCTGTGCGAGTTACGCAAAAGTGTTGTCCGGATGCTCCCATTTATCGCACAGCGAAGCCAGCCGATAATCCGCGCCATCGTTTACTTGCACAGGTTTTGGTTATGCAGACGTTGGATGAGGTGAGTGTTAGCGCGCCAGTAGCCAGGCCGTGGTTGCGTTTGTTGTTGCTGCCGCTGGTGATTCTGGCGGGCATGGGTTTATCAGTGGAGGCGGGCTTGCTCGGGCCGTTGGGGGTGCAGGTCGGGCATTTGTGGGCGACCTTGAGCATCTTTGGTGTCGGCTCGGCGATTCTGTTTTTGCTGCTGTTGTTCGCCGGCCCGCAAAAGGGCCCTGCGTTTACCGATCTGCCACGCTGGCAATTGATCGGTGGTTTTCTGGGACCGATGTATGTGGTGGTTTTGACGTTGGCGACGCCGCATATCGGCATTGCGATGACGATGATCGCGATTCTGTCCGGACAGGTCGGCAAGAGCGTGTTGATCGATCATTTTGGTTGGTTCGGGGCGACGCGCAAGAAAGTTAACGCTGAGCGCTGGCTGGCGTTGGGGTTGATTGTGGTGGCATTGGTTTTGATTGCGCGGGGGTGAGTGATGAGTCTGATTATTTTGTTGGCAGTGGTGGTGTTGGCCGGCGCAGTGTTGAGTGTGCAGGCGGCGATCAATGGGCGTTTGGGTGAAACCGTTGGTGTATTGCGCAGCAGTTTGCTGACGTTTGTGGTGGGCGCGGTGGTGACCGGGTTGTTGATTTTGTTCTTTGAGCCGGCGCAGCCGGTGAGTCTGCTGGATGTGCCCAAGTGGCAGTTGATGGGGGCGCTGTTTGGGGTGGTTTACATGATGGTGATGGTGGGCGCGGTGCCTGTCGTGGGGACGGCTGTGGCGACTGTGGCTGTCATTGTCGGACAGCTTGGGATGGGGATGTTGATTGATAATTTTGGCTGGTTGGGGAATCCGGCGATTGAGCTTTCTTCCAGTCGGGTGTTGGCGATGGTTTGTTTGGGGTTGGCTTTGGTTTTTATGTATCGCAGTAGTGTTCGTGGGGTTGATTGATTTACTGACTGAGTACATATCCGTTGCTGCGGTGAGGGCTGCTTAGGGTTTCGCCCTTACGGCGAGTCACCTTTTCCAGACTCCGGAGTGCCGGCCCAGCGAAAAGGTAACCCAAAAGGCTTTGCCCTGACGTCCGGCCCACTCGCTGGGGCTCGGGGTTCCTTCGCTCCGGGATCCATCCGGGGCATCGATTTCGGTTTGCTTCGCTGCACCTCCTTTCGATGTTCTCCCCGGATGAATCCCTCCACTCAGCCTTCCGACGGGCCTTCGAGATCAAGAGCTGCACTCGAGCTAACGCTCATTGTGTTGAGTGGTGGGAGGGCGGTGCGGTTGGCTTTGGTTTTGTGGTGGGTTCGCCCCTCATCGGAACGCCGCCCGCCCAGCCCTCTCCCCGAGGAGAGGGGGCCGATTTTTGCGCTTTTCAAAATTGGAGTGTGACTCGGTATTTCACGTCGGTGTACTTCTCCCAATCACCTCGATCAGTCCCCTCTCCCTCCGGGAGAGGGCTAGGGTGAGGGGCTCTTGATCTGGCTTTTGATGTTGCTCTTGCTCTTAGCCCCCATCGGCAGGCCGAGCGGAGGTGTTCATCCGGGGGTTAGGCGCGCAGCGCCGTGCGGCGAAGCCGCATCCATCGAAAGGAGGTGCAGCGAAGCAAACCGAAAGCGATGCCCCCGGATGGACACCGTAGCGAGGGAACACTGAGCCTCAGCGAAGTGCCGTACGCCGGGGGCAAAGCCTTTTGCTTACTTTTCGGCGTCTGGAAAAGTGACTCGCTGTAAGAGCGAAACCGCCAGCGGCAGCACCCGCAACAACGGATATGCTCACAACTCCCAAAATCAAAAGATCGCAGCCTGCAGCAGCTCCTACACTTGTGTTTACGGCTTGCATTCAAGCCTCAGACAACCACAACCCAAAGAGTCTGTCCCATGCCTGATAGAAAATGCGATTGTCCCGGATGTAAATGCACCCTCAAAGACGGCGAGCATGCGTACGCTGTGCACGGCAAGCACTACTGCTGCGAGGCCTGCGCCCACCACCACAAGGGGGGCGAGGAATGTTCAAGCAAGGGCTGCCAGTGCGCGCATCCCAAGTAAACGTACCCATAAAAAAGTGGAGCCTAATCAGGCTCCACTTCCAGTTTCAGGCTGTCATCTTCCAGCCGCTCGGTATGGCGCACCGTACCTTGTAGCAATCGACCGTCAACCCTGACCACGACGGTTTTCGCCTGATCAAGATCTTCAGGCAACGGTGCCGGCACCCTCAGCGCGAAGCGAAACGGATCATCTTCGACGGCTTCAAGTCCTACCGGGCAGTCGACACTTTTGGTGATACGCCCGAACAAGCTGTCCAGGCCGTAATCCAGATGTGCCGGGCTCATGAGGTGGGTCATTGTGCTTTCCCCCGAATGATGTCGATCACTGTGCGCAGCTTAGCTGGTCGGTCGCCAGACGACGTTTTCCACGCCAAATTTTTCCGCCATTGGTTTACTGGTCTTCTGCACCTTTTCCCGGCCGAATCGCGGGATCCGACCTACCCCTGCATCGCAGCTCGCCCAATGCCAAGCCTCGGCGTTGTCCATCTTGTCCGAGCGGATAATGAAGGACTTGGGCGTGCCGTGAAGGGTGTAGTCGATGACGTAAAGTTTTGCGTTGTTCATAAAGCCCGTATTCCTCCCTGTGGTAATAGAAGGATCGCGGCGCACCGGGAAAATTCACTCGGATTGTCCGACGGTATCTACCCCGATCTGATGGGCGTTACCGATGGCTGCGATCCAGTGGTCATTTACAGGTCAGAACTGATACCCGATCCCTGCGTAATACCCCCAACCATTCGAACGCGCGCGGAAATTGCCGTCGCCGAAATTCAGCTCGCTGCCATCCTCCCAGTTGCCGCCGTTATGGAAATAACGCCCGACCAGGGTGAAGCGCAAATGGGTGAACGCGTAGAGCAACACGTTGGTCGCCACCGTCGCGTTGGCGGTGCGTGCCGGGTTGTCTTTGTGGATGTCGGAGCCGAAATCGAAGTTGGTGAAGCCGATGTAGGTCAGCGAGGCGCCGTTACTGAATTTGTCGATGGGGATGATGTACTTGAGTTGCGCGCGGTAGCCGTCCCAGGAATATTCGTTGCTCGCGCCGTAGTTTTCCCACTGGTAACGCCCGTACAGGTTGGCCGACAGGTTGACCCGCGAATGAGTGTCGATGTCGGTGCCGAAACCGCTGTAGAGGGTGTTGGCACGATTTTCTTTGCGGCTGCCGTGGTCGTAGATCCAGTCGAAGGCGACATACCATTCCTTGAACGGGCCGATGGCCAGGCTGCGGCCGGCGAGGTAGTCGATGGAAATCCGCGGTTCGTGCTCCATGAACACCGGCGAGCCGTGGTCCCATACGCCTTTGTCGTGGCTGTTGCCGATGTTGAAGATCTTCGGCACGTCGATATAGCCGTATAGTTCGAACGGGCCCTTGCGCCCGAAGTATTCATATTCCAGGTAGATGTCGTCAGCCGGTTGCGGGCCGAAGCTGATGTCTTTGCTGCCGATCAGGGTCAGGTCCTGGTTGTACCAGTCCGACAGGTACGCGCCTTTTTTCGGCGGGCTGGCGTCGGGGCTGAGGGTTTCGCCCTGGGCGGACTCGGGCAGGGCCGGTTGCGCAAATGCGCTTGGACTGAGAACTCCGGTAACGCCAGTCAGTAGCAAGGAAACAGCAAACGTGCGCGCGAGGGGGGTGCGGAGAAGGGAAGCGACGTGCATGCAAAGTCCTTTTTTTGCGGATCAAGGCCCGGAATCTGCGGGCCTGGCGGATGTGTGGCGAAAATGCCGTGATTGACGGCTCGCAAACGTTTGCATAAGCCGTACCAGTTTCATTGCTGCGCCGAAGATCACTGTGGGAGCGAACTTGCTCGCGAAGGGATTAAGTCAGCCAATACATCCTCTTCGGGTACACCGTTTTCGCGAGCAGGCTGGCTCCCACTGAAGAATGGCTCGTAGTCGAAGCTCCAATATTCACAGCCTCAAACCCCCGGTTCAGAGGGCCTAGTATTAAAGTATTAACACCATTTAATCCGCACCCATTTCCGCGGCTCTACTAGCTTTGTCAGCAATCAACGGTTTTGCGATGACCGTCGCAGTCTTGATTCGCGTGAGGAACAAGCCCGATCCCGCACGCCCTTCAAGGAAGAATTGGCCACGACAAGGAGTAGCCTGTGGAAGTAAGATCCGGTGTCGCCCTCGTTTCGCGTTTTTCCCCTCTTTCCCTTGCTGTGCACTTGAGCGTCGCCGGACTGTTGTTCGGTGCGGTGAGCACTCCGGCGCTGGCCACTTGCTCCACCGCCGGTTCCACAGTGACCTGTACCGGCGTGCCGAGCCTGCCGCTGTTTCTTAACAACTTCAGCAGCGCTACCAACGGCCTCACGGTCAACGTCAACAGCGGGGCGCAGATGAACGCGACCCTCGGTGGCCACGTGATGGACCTGACCGGGGTGAATATCTCCCTCAACAACTCAGGCACGCTTGACCCGGCGTTGCTGGGCCTGGTTTCGGTGTTGAGCGGCGGCGCCTTCATCGGCACTGGCGCCACCAGCACGGTAAGCGTGCTCAATAATGCCAGCGGCATCATGCGCGGCACCGGCATGCTCCTTGGGCTCAACCTGACCAGCCTCGATGGCCTCGCCCTCAGCGTGAACAACGCTGCGGCCGGTACCACCAGCATCACCAACAACGGCACCATTACCTCGACCGGCTTGTCGGTGGGCGGCATTACCCTGGCCGATACGCCGGTGGTCGGCGTCTACGGCGGCTCGCAGGTCAACATGACCAACAGCAGCACCGGCGTCATCAACGGCCGGATCGCGTTCGAGACGTCGGCCGCGGGCAATACGTTCACCAACGCTGGCGCAATTACCGGCGGCGTGTCGATGGGCGCAAGCAGTACCAACACGTTCACGGCGATTACCGGTTCTTCGGTTCAGGTCGGTGACGGTATTCAGGTTTCGGTGGGGCTCGGTGGTCTGATCGGCATCAACCTGACCTTCGCCCCGACCGGCACCGTCGATGGCGGCGCAGGCGGTACCAACAGCCTGATCCTGCAAAACCCGATCGGCGTTGGCGGTGGCACTACAGGAGTCGGCACAGCGTCGAGCGCCACCTACGTCAACTTCAACAACCTGACCATCAACAGCGGCACCTGGACCTTGCAGGGGCCACTGGTCAGTGGCGCGACCACGCTCAATGGCGGCGTCGCCCAGTTCAACAACAACGCCACGTTTGGCAGCGGGGTGATCACCTCCAACGGCGGGATTTTGCAGGCGAGCAACGCCGGGTTGAACGTCAGCAATCTGATCTCGTTGGGCGCTGGCGGTGTCACGGTGCAAGGCACCAACGCCACCACGCTGAGCGGGGTGATTTCCGGCAGCGGTGGCCTGACCAAGGTCGGTGCCGGCCAGTTGAACCTCAGCGCGGCCAATACCTATCTGGGCAACACCGCGCTCAACGGCGGCACGGTACAGGTCAGCAACAATCAGGCTTTCAGTACCGGCACCCTCAATGTGACCGGCGCAACTACCGTGAGCGCCCCCGGCACGATCAGCCTGAACAACGCCATCAACCTCGGCGGCACATTGACGGCTGGCGGCACGGGAGCGCTGACCCTCGGCGGCCTGATCAGCGGCGCAAGCGGGCTGACTAAAACCGGCACCGGCAGCCTGACCCTCAGCGGCGCCAACAGCGGTTACACCGGCACGACCACCCTGAGCGCCGGCAGTTTGCTGGTGACCAACAACAATTCGCTGGGCAGCGGCGCACTGAACACGGCTGCCGGCACCAGCCTCGACAGCACCGCCAACGTCACGCTGGCCAACAACATCGCCATGACTGGCGCGCTGAACGTGCTCGGCAGCAATGCCTTGACCCTGGGCGGCATTTTGTCCGGCACCGGCGCCATCACCAAAAGCGGCAGCGCCAGCCTGACGCTGACCGGCAACAACACCAACGCCGGCAACACCGCGCTCAACGCCGGCAGCCTGTTTGTCGGCAGCAACACCGCGCTCGGCACTGGCGCCTTGAACGCGGCGGCCAACACCACGCTGGACGCGACCACGGCCGTGACGCTCGCCAATGCCGTAGCGCTGGCGGGAGGGCTGACCCTCGGCGGCACGCAGGCATTGGGTCTGAGTGGCGTCGTCAGCGGCGCCGGCAATCTGATCAAGAACGGCACGGCGGACCTTACCCTTAGCGGCAACAACACCTTCGCTGGCGGTACTGCGCTCAATGCCGGCACGCTGATTGTCGGCTCCAACACTGCGCTGGGTACGGGGGCCTTGACGACCGCGGCAGGCACCAAGCTTGATGCCAGCACCGCGGTCGCATTGACCAACGCCGTTTCCCTGAGTGGCGATCTGGAAGTCCGTGGCAGCGCTGACCTGACCCTCGGCGGCGTTATCAGTGGCAGTGGCGGGCTGACCAAACGCGGCTTCACTAACCTGATTCTCAACGGCGCCAACACCTATCTCGGCGATACCACGCTGGCCGCCGGCACCCTCACCGTGGGCAATGCGGCTGCGTTGGGCAGCGGTGCGCTGAACGTCATCGATGCTTCAACACTGGACAGCAACACCGCCGTCAACCTGAGCAATAACGTCAACCTCAACAGCAGTGTCCTGACCCTCGGCGGCAGCAGCGGCCTGACCCTCTCCGGCGTGATCAACGGCGCCGGTCAGTTGCTCAAGAATGGCGCAGCCAACCTCACCCTGAGCGGCGCTAACACGTTCACTGGCGGTACTACGCTGAATGCCGGCAGCCTGACGGTCGGCAATGGCGCAGCACTCGGCACTGGCGCACTGACCGTGGCCGGGGCGGGCACCCTCAACAGCAGCTCCGCGCTGACCCTGAACAACGCGATCAACCTCAACGCCAACCTCACCGCTGGCGGCGCCAACGCGCTGACCCTCGACGGCGTGATCAGTGGCGGCAACGGATTGATCAAGACGGGCGCGTCGAGCCTGACCCTCAACGGCGCCAACAGCTACACCGGTACCACGGCGCTGAACGCCGGTTCGCTGATCGTCGGTTCCAGCACCGCATTGGGTACGGGCAGCTTGAACGCAGCGAACGGCACCACGCTGGACGCGGGTACCGCAGCAACCCTGGCCAACAACGTCAACCTCGGCGGCACGCTGACTCTGGGCGGCACCCAGGCGCTGACCCTCGACGGCGTGGTCGCCGGGATCGGTGGGCTGGTCAAGAACGGCGCCGCCGACCTGACCCTCAACGGCGCCAACACCTATTTTGGCAACACCGCCCTGAACACCGGCAAACTGATCCTCGGCAGCAACAACGCGCTGGGCGCCGGCACATTGAACGCGGCAGCAGGCACCACGCTGGACGCCAATACTGCCGTGAGCCTGAACAACGCGGTGGCCTTGGCCGGTGCCTTGAACATCGGCGGCACGGCGGATCTGACCCTGACCGGTCTGGTCAGCGGCGCGGGCAGTCTGGTGAAAGACGGCGCGGCCAATCTGATTCTCAACGCGGCCAACAACTTCATCGGCGGCACCACCCTGAACGCCGGTACGCTGACCGTCGGCAACAGCTCGGCACTGGGTTCCGGCGCACTGACGGTTGCGGGCGCGGCGACGCTGGACAGCAATTCGCCGCTGGTCAGTCTCAGCAACGCTGTCGCCCTCAATGCTGCACTGACGGTCGGCGGTACGCAGAACCTGACCCTCGGCGGCATTGCTAGCGGCACCGGCCAATTGATCAAGAACGGCGCGGCCAACCTGACGCTCAACGGCAATAACACCTTCAGCGGCGGCACCGCGCTCAATGCCGGCACCCTGACGCTGGGCAATGCCAACGGTTTGGGCAGCGGTGGGTTGATCGTCGGTGGCGCAGCGACGCTGGATAACAGCGCTTCCTTCGGGATCGGCAATGCGATCACGTTGAACGCCGGGCTGACCGTCGCGGGCAACAACGACCTGAGCCTCAACGGCGTTATCGACGGCGCCGGCAGCCTGACCAAAAATGGCCTGTCAGACCTGACCCTGGCCGGCAACAACACCTTTACCGGCGCGCTGAACATTGTGTCCGGCAGCGTCACGACGTTGAACAACAACGCGCTGGGCAGCACCGCCGGCGTCAACATCAGTGCCGGCGCCGGGCTGAATCTGGGCAGCGACGCCAACCTCGGCGCGCTGACCGGTAGCGGCAGTGTGCAGCTCACCGGCAGCAACACGCTGACCGTCGGCAGTGGCAACGTCACCAGCACGTTCGACGGCGACCTCAGCGGCAGCGGCGGCCTGATCAAAGTCGGCACCGGCACCTTGAACCTCACCGGGATCAACGGCATCACCGGCGACACCGCGATCAACAGCGGCATTGTGAATCTCAACGGTTCCCTGGCCAGCGCGCAGATCAACGTCAATACCGGCGGTACCCTGAGCGGTACCGGTTCGGCGCTCGGTACCGTCAACGTCAACAGCGGCGGCCATCTGGCGCTGTCCTCGGGCAATCAACTGTCCGCCGGTGCGCTGACCCTCGCGGCCGGCAGCAATGTTGATGTGGCACTGGGGACACCGTCGACCACGTCGTTGATGAACGTCGGCGGCAACCTCACCCTCGACGGTAATCTCAACGTCACCGATGCCGGAGGTTTCGGGGTCGGTGTGTATCGCTTGTTCAACTACACCGGTGCCCTGACCGATCTGGGGCTGGATGTCGCAGGTGTGCCGGTCGGCTACGGCCTCGGCGACTTGATCGTGCAAACCGGTGTGGCCAATCAGATCAACATTCAAGTGTCGGCACCGAACGTGAACATCCGTTATTGGGATGGCAGCCAGACCATTGCCAACGGCGTCGTCGACGGCGGCAGCGGTATCTGGAACGCGGTTGGTACCAACTGGACCGATGCCAACGGTCTGGTCAATCAACCGTGGGCGGGCGACTTCGCGGTATTCCAGGGCACGGCGGGTACGGTGACGGTCAACGGCACGCAAGCGTTCACCGGCATGCAGTTCCTCACCGATGGCTACAACGTAGTGAATGGCACAGCGGGGCAACTGACCGCTGTCAACGGCACCGGGGGGACCACCGCGTTGCGCGTTGATCCGGGTGTGACCGCGACCATCGGCGCCAATATCGATGGCAGCGGCATCCTCAACAAACTCGATACCGGCACCCTGGTGCTCAACGGCGCCAACACTTACAGCGGCGGCACGCAACTGGACGGCGGCAAGATCATCGTTGGCAGTAACACCGCGCTGGGCAGCGGCACACTGACCGCCAACGCCGGCACGCAACTGGACAGCAATGCTGCGGTGACGCTCGGCAACGCAGCGACCCTTAATGGCAACCTCACGGTGGTCGGCAGCAATGCGCTGACGCTCAACGGCGTGATCGGCGGCACTGGCGGCCTGATCAAAACCGGCGCGGCCAACCTGACGCTCGGCGGTAACAATGCCTTCCTCGGCCCGGTCGCGTTGAATGCCGGCGGACTGATTCTGGCGTCGAACGCGGCGCTGGGTTCCGGCACCCTGAACGCGGCGGGCGGCACCACGCTCGATGCCGTCACCGGGGTTTCGGTGAGTAACGCGGTCAATCTGGCGGGTAACCTCGGCATTGGCGGCACGGCAGACCTGACGCTTGCCGGCACGATCAATGGTGCGGGCAGCCTGAGCAAAACCGGCGCTGCCAACCTGACCCTGAGCGGCAACAACAACTTCCTTGGCGGCATCACCCTGGGCGCCGGCACCCTGACTGCCGGCAGCAACTCGGCGCTGGGGCTGGGCAACCTCACCGTGGCCGGCGCTTCGGCGCTGGACAGCAACAGTGCGCTGAGCCTGGGCAACAACCTCGTGCTCAACGCCAACCTGAGCAACACCGGCAGCAACAACCTGACGCTCGCCGGTGGAGTCAGCGGCGCGGGCGGACTGATCAAGGATGGCGCGTCGAACCTGTCCCTCAACGGCATCAATACTTTTACCGGCGGCACCACCTTGAATGCCGGCACCCTGACGCTTGGCACCGCTGCGGCCTTGGGCTCCGGCGCACTGAACGTGGCTGGCGCGTCGACCCTCGACAACAGCTCGCCGCTGGTGCTGGCGAACGACGTCAACGTCAACGCGAATCTGGCCTTGGCCGGTAACAACAACCTGACCCTGGGCGGCGTGGTTGCCGGGGCCGGAACGTTGAGCAAAAACGGCCTGGCCGACCTGGCGTTGAGCGGCAACAACACGTTCAGCGGGACCTTCGATGTGCAGTCCGGCAGCCTCACCACCCTGAGCGGTGCAGCGCTGGGCAATGATGCGACGGTCAACCTCGGTGCTGGCGCAGCCCTCAATCTCGGCGCATCGGGCAGTCTCGCCAGCCTGACGGGTAGCGGCACTGCGCTGGTCGGCACCGGCAACACGCTGAGCCTGGGCAGCAATAACCTCAGCAGCACGTTCGCCGGCATCCTCAGCGGTGACGGCGGGCTGACCAAACTCGGCACTGGCAGCCTGACCCTGAGCGGCATCAGCGACCTCACGGGCGACACTAACGTCAACGCGGGCACCTTGCAGGTCAACGGTTCGCTGGCCAGCGCCAATGTGTTGGTCAACAACGGCGGCACACTCGGCGGCAGCGGCACGTTGACCAGTGCGGTGACCGTGGCCGATGGCGGACATCTGGCGGGTGTCACCGGCAGCACCTTGGCGGTGGATTCCCTGGTGTTTGGCGGCAACTCCAGCTTCGATGTCGGCCTCGGTGCGCCGGTGTCGGGTGGCGGTAACGCGCTGGTCAACGTCGGCGGCAACCTGACCCTTGATGGCACACTCAATGTCAGCGACATCGGAGGTTTTGGCAGCGGCGTGTATCGCCTGATCAACTACACCGGTGGCCTGATCGACAACGGCATGCTCATCGGCAGCGTGCCGGGCAGCGTCTCAGTCGGCGATCTGCAACTGCAGACCGCGCAGGCCAATCAGCTCAACCTGCTGGTCACCGCGCCAGCCGCCACCGTGCAGTTCTGGGACGGTAACCAACTGGTCGCCAACGGCACGGTCGACGGTGGCAACGGTACCTGGGGCACCGGAACCACGAACTGGACCGATGTCAACGGCACCACCCATCAGGGCTGGACCAGCAACTTTGCGGTGTTCCAGGGCGCGGCGGGCACGGTTACGGTCGACGGCGCGCAAACCCTCACCGGCATGCAGTTCGTCACCGATGGCTACAGCCTGCAGAACGGCACGGCGGGATCGCTGAATCTGGTCAACGGTTCGCTGGGCAACGCCTCGGTGCGCGTCGATCCGAATGCCACGGCAACCGTCGGTGTAGCGCTCAACGGCGCAGGCACACTCGGCAAATATGACACCGGCACCCTGGTGCTCAACGCTGCCAACGGCTACACCGGCGGCACCGCGCTCAATGGCGGCACGATTGTCGTTGGCAACAATGCGGCGCTCGGCACGGGTGTGTTAACAGCAGCGAACGGCACTGCGCTCGGCAGCAACACCGCCGTCAGACTCGGCAATGACGTGGTGCTCAACGGAGGATTGAGCGTCGCCGGCTCCAACGCCTTGACCCTCGGTGGCGTCGTCAGCGGCAGCGGCAGTTTGATCAAAACCGGAGCTTCGAGCCTGACGCTCAATGGCAGCAATACTTACTCCGGTGGCACCCAACTGAGTGGCGGCACGCTGGTTCTCGGCAACAACAGCGCAATCAGCAGCGGTGCATTGAGTGTGCTCGGCAACGGCACGCTGGACAGCACCTCGGCGCTGCAACTGGCCAACGCCATCAACCTGGGCGCCGAGCTGACGCTGGCCGGCAACCAGAACACCACGCTGATCGGCGCGGTCACCGGCACTGGCAGTCTGGTGAAAAACGGTACGGGCGAACTCGTGCTCAGTGGCGCCAACACCTACAGCGGTGGCACCACGCTGAACGGCGGTAGCACTCGAGGCGACACCAGCAGCCTGCAAGGTGCGATCGCCAACAACGCGGCGCTGACCTTCCAGCAAAACGCCGACGGCAGCTACACCGGCAACCTCACCGGTACTGGCACGCTGAACAAAACCGGCAGCGGCCAACTGCTGCTGACCGGCAACAACAGCTTCACCGGCAACACCTCCGTGCAGGCCGGCACGTTGACCGTCAACGGTGTGCTCAACAGCGCCAACGTCAACGTCGCCAGCGGGGCGCAGATTGGCGGTGCCGGTCAGTTGGGCGGTTCACTGCAACTGGCCGACGGCGCGACGCTGGCCGGTGGCAGCACGACGACGCCGCTGTCGGTCGGTGCGTTGGCGTTGTCTTCGGGGACTGATCTGGACTTCAGCCTCGGGTCTGCCGCCAGCTCGACCACGGTGGTCAATGTCGCCGGCAACCTGACCCTCGACGGCACGCTGAACATCAGCAACGCCGGTGGTTTTGGCACTGGCGTCTATCAACTGTTCAGCTACGGCGGCAGCCTGACCGACAACGGTCTGGTCTACGGCAGCCTGCCGGTTGCGCAGTCCAACCTGACCCTGCAAACCGCCATTGCCAATCAGATCAATCTGCTGGTGCAAGACTCGCCGGGTGAGGTGCAGTTCTGGAACGGCGGCACCACCAATCCTGATGGCAGCATCGGTGGCGGCAGTGGTGTGTGGGGGCCGGGTACCAACTGGACTGATCCAAGCGGCACTCAGGCACTCGGCGCCAACGGACAATTCGCCGTCTTCGGCGGGCAGGGCGGCACGGTCACCGTTCAGGGCAATCAGAACTTCACCGGTGTGCAGTTCCTCGCGGCCGGTTACAGCCTGGTACCCGCTGCTGGCGGCACGCTGACCCCGGTCAACGGCGCGGATGGCAGCCTCGCACCAGTGCGGGTGAATGCCGGTGCGAGCACGGAAATCAGCGTACCGCTGGTGGGCACGGGGGGTATCGAGAAGCTTGATTCTGGCACTCTGGTACTGAGTGGTGCCAACACTTATAGCGGTGGCACCACGATCAGTGGCGGTACGCTGGTCGGTAATAGCACCAGTCTGCAAGGCAACATTCTCAACAACGCCTCGCTGGTTTTTGAGCAGAACCTGGACGGGCGATTCAGTGGTCGCCTCAATGGTCTCGGCGCCATGGCCAAACGTGGTACCGGCACCTTGCTGTTGACCGGTGATAACCCGTTCAGCGGCACCGTAGCGGTCGATCAAGGCGTGCTGCAAGTCGGCAGCCGCGCTGCTCAGGCCTCGTTGGGAGGGCAGGTCACTGTTGCCAGCGGCGCTGCGCTCAGCGGTAACGGCAGCGTCGGTTCGGTGGTCAACAATGGCGTGGTGCAATCCGGGGCCGAGGCGGGCACGTTGAGTGTCGCCGGCAACCTGACCAATGCTTCCAGCGGTGTGCTGGCGCTGACGGTCAGCTCGCCGACCGCGACGCCTTTGGCTGTCGGCGGCACTGCGACGCTGGGGGGCGGGTTGCAAGTGAACGCTCTGGCGCCGTTCACCGGCAACACCACGTATTCGCTGATCACAGCGGGCGGTGGTGTCATCGGTACCTTCAACGCTGCGGATCTGCCGCAGTACGCGTTCCTCGACTCGGCGCTGGTGTACGGCGCCAACGCGGTAAACCTGGTGGTGAGCCGCAACAACGACTCGTTCGCCGACGTCGCCGCCACGGGCAACCAGCGCAACAGCGCTTCGGCGTTGTCGCGCAACGGTGCGGCCGGCGCGGCGTTGCAGGACGAAATCGTCAACCTCAGTGCGGCGGGTGCGCGCAATGCCTTCGACAGCCTGTCCGGGGAGATTCATGCCAGCACCGCCAGTGCGATCCTCGAGGATTCGCGTTACGTGCGCGAAGCCGTCAACGACCGCATGCGCCAGCCTTCGTGCAGTGCGCCGGATGATCCACGCCGTGCCTTGGCGCCAAGCGACAACCAACTGAGCAGCAACGGTTGCCACGGCGAGATGGTCGGCTGGGCGCGCGCACTTGGCGCCTGGGGTGAGTCGGATGGCGACAGCAACAGCGCCAAACTCGACCGCAACCTCAGCGGCTTCATGCTCGGCACCGACAAGCAACTCGATGAGCAATGGCGCCTGGGCATGGCCGCCGGTTACACCCGCAGCGACCTCGATGCGCATGATCGTCGCTCGGATGCCACGGTCGAAAGCTACCACCTGGCGGCATACCTCAACTCCCAGTTCGATGCTTTGGCAGTGCGCCTCGGCGCGGCTTACAGCTGGCACGACATCGAGACCAAACGCGATGTCAGCGTCGGGACCTACAACGATCGTCTGGAGGCCAATTACGACGCCCGCAGCGCTCAGGTGTTCGGTGAAGTCGGTTACACAATGCAAGCTGCCGGCATTGCTCTGGAGCCGTTCGCCGGTCTGGCCTACGTCAACTACGACACCGACAAGGCCAAGGAAAAAGGCGGCGTGGGACGCTTGAAGGCCGATGCCGAGCAGGACATCACCTTCTCCACCCTCGGCCTGCGCGCCGGCAAAGTCATCACCCTGGCCAACGGCGGGCAATTCACCCCGCGCGCGGCAGTGGGCTGGCGACATGCGTTTGGTGACACCAAACCTGATGCCGACCTGACCTTCATCGACGGCGGCGCCTCGTTCAGCACCCAAGGCGTACCGATTGCCAAGGACAGCGCGCTGGTCGAAGCGGGCGTGGACTTCCAGATCAGCCCGACCGGCAAACTGGGTATCGGCTACTCGGGGCAACTGTCGGATGACAACAACGATCATGCGATGACGATCAGCTTCAGCCTTGGCTTCTGATTTAGGGTCGAAAGCACTTTTAACCGCCCGAAAGGGCGGTTTTTTTTGCAGGGGCAAAAGATCACAGCTTGCGGCAGCTTCTACAGGTTTGGGTGGCGTGCGCCTATTGTGTAAACGCACCGACACTGTGGGAGCTGGCTTGCCCGCGATGGCGGCCTGACAGGCCACATCTATCCAAGGTGGAACATGCCGCCAATCGCGCTCTGCTAGAATGCGCCCCATTCCCTGCCAGAGACTCTTTCCTATGAGCGAGCCGATTCGCCTCACCCAATACAGCCACGGCGCCGGTTGCGGCTGCAAGATTTCCCCGCAGGTGCTGGAGGTGATTCTGGCCGGCAGCGGCGCGCAGAACCTTGACCCGAAACTGTGGGTGGGCAACGCCTCGCGTGATGACGCGGCGGTCTATGAAATTGATGCCGAGCGCGGTGTGGTGTCGACCACGGACTTCTTCATGCCGATCGTCGACGATCCGTTCGACTTTGGCCGTATCGCCGCGACCAACGCGATCAGCGACATCTATGCGATGGGCGGTGATCCGTTGATGGCGATTGCGATTCTCGGCTGGCCGGTGAATGTGCTGGCGCCGGAAGTGGCGCGGGAAGTGATCCGTGGCGGGCGTGCAGTGTGCGACGCCGCAGGCATTCCGTTGGCGGGCGGGCATTCGATCGATGCGCCAGAGCCGATTTTCGGCCTCGCGGTGACCGGTCTGGTGGAAAAACGCCACATGAAACGCAACGACACCGCCACCGCCGGTTGCCTGCTGTACCTGACCAAGCCGCTGGGCATCGGCATCCTCACCACGGCCGAAAAGAAAGGCAAGTTGCGTCCTGCCGACGTCGGCGTCGCTCGCGACTGGATGTGCACGCTGAACAAACCCGGCAGCCGCTTCGGCAAACTTGCTGGCGTTACGGCGATGACCGACGTCACCGGTTTCGGCCTGCTCGGGCATCTGGTGGAAATGGCCGACGGCAGCCAGCTCACGGCGCGCATCGCCTACGACCGAGTGCCGCGTCTGGACAGCGTCGAGTATTACCTCGAACAGGGCTGTGTGCCCGGCGGTACGTTGCGCAACTTCGACAGTTATTCGAGCAAGGTTGGCCGCGTGCAGGAGCTGCACAAACGTGTGCTCTGCGACCCGCAAACCAGCGGCGGTCTGTTGATCGCGGTTACGCCTGAAGGCAATGACGAGTTCCTCGCCGTCGCCGCCGAACTGGGCTTGAGCCTGGCGCCAATTGGCGAACTGGTCGAGCGACAGACGAACGCAGTCGAGGTGATTTGATGCTCCGCGACTGCACCGATTACCGCGATATTTTCCTTAACGATCGGCCGCTGATGGACGCCCGCGCGCCGGTCGAGTTTCACAAAGGTGCGTTCCCTGGCGTGATCAACCTGCCGCTGATGAATGACATCGAGCGGCAGAAAATCGGCACCTGCTACAAGCAGCACGGCCAGCAGGCCGCTATCGAGTTGGGCCATCAAATGGTGTCCGGTGCGGTGAAGGCCGAGCGTATTCAGGCCTGGGCGGATTTCGCCCGGGCCCACCCCGACGGTTACCTCTATTGCTTCCGCGGCGGTTTGCGATCGCAGATCACCCAACAATGGCTGCATGACGAAGCCGGCATTGACTATCCGCGCGTTGGCGGCGGTTACAAGGCGATGCGCAACTTCCTTATCGACACCACTGAACAGGCCATCGCGCAGTGTGATTTCGTCTTGCTGGGCGGCATGACCGGCACCGGCAAGACCGAAGTGCTGGTGCAATTGCGTAATGGCCTGGATCTGGAAGGACACGCCAATCACCGCGGCTCCAGTTTCGGCAAACGCGCCACCGCGCAGCCGTCGAACATCGATTTCGAGAACCGTCTGGCGATCGACATCCTCAAGAAACGTGATGCCGGTATCGAGCAGTTCGTGCTGGAGGACGAGAGTCGGGTGGTCGGCAGTTGCGCCTTGCCGCTGGCGATGTATCAGGGCATGCAGCAGTACCCGATGGTCTGGCTGGAAGACAGTTTTGAAGATCGCGTGGAGCGGATTCTGCGTGATTACGTGGTCGATCTGTCTGCCGAGTTTGCATCGGTGCATGGCGAGGAAGGTTTTGCGCTGTTCGCAGAGCGGCTGCTGGAGAGCCTGAACAACGTGCAGAAACGCCTGGGTGGCGAGCGCCATCGGCGGCTGTTCGATTCGATGGAAGCGGCGCTGTCAGAGCAGGCCCGCAGTGGTGCGGTGGATCTGCATCGCGGCTGGATCGAGGGGTTGCTGCGTGAGTATTACGATCCGATGTATGTGTTTCAACGCGAGAAGAAGGGCGGGCGTATCGAGTTTGCCGGGGAGCAGGGTGCGGTTATCGAGTATCTGCGCGAGCGGGTGAGTCAGAAAGTCTGATGGTGACTTGACCGGCCTCTTCGCGAGCAAGCTCGCTCCCACAAGAGATCTCGGTCGGACACGCAATTTGTGCTCAAGAAGATCGACTGTGGGAGCGAGCTTGTTCGCGAAAAGGGCATCACTGACAGCACAGAACTCAAGTCGGGCAAGTAGCCTTGCCGTTATCCAGCCCTTGCTTGTAGCTGTGGCTCTGCAAACTGGCCTTGCCGTTGTGCCACGTCAGGGTCAGCACGTACAGCGAATCGAAGTCGCTGCCCGCCCAGTCCTCGGTGATGGACTGTTTTTCGCCGACGGCATTACCGGCCACCTTGTTGATCAGCTCCGGCAAATAGCCGTGGGACCACGCAGTGTAGATGGTGGAGTTGTGATACTTGTCCTCCAGCAGTTCGCGCGCCAGATCGCTGGTGTCATTGGCCGAAAATTCGATGTTCACTGGCAGGCCGAGCTTGATGGCGGCGGGGCTGATGGTCATCAGCGGGCGAATATAGCTGTAGGAGTTGTCCAGTTCGCCTTCCTCGACGTTGCGCGTCGGATTGGCGGCGAACACGTAGTCGGCAGCGCCGAATTTCTCAGGCAGCAACGTCGACAGGTCAATGGCGCGGTTCAAACCCTGGCAATTGAGCTGGCCGAGGCCACCTTCAGGCTTTTCGGCGTGGCGCAGGAACACCAGGGTCTGGGTACCGTCCACCGGTTGTGCACGGCTTTCGCTGGATTCCAGCGACAGAAACAACGCGCTGACCGCCAACAGGGAGGGTAGGGCAACGTAGGCGCGATGTTTGAAGCGTTTGGCGAAACTCATCAAATTCGACATGAAATAAAAAGGTCTTCAGCGTGTTCGGTTAAGGCTGACAAACCTTTACACCGCAGGCTCCCAGCACCGGGTGTTTTCCATGTCATGAAACGCTTCCTCTGCAGCAAGGGCATAGCTCAGAGTCCTCTGAGGCCCTTTGGTTCGATTCGCAAGCGTGCGCGGCACTCTAATGGCAAGCACTCACGGCATTGGCAGAGAATAATCACCGAATGTTACGGTTCCTGTGGGCGTTGCCGGAGGCTGCGCTCTTTTTGGGCCTGGTGAAACGCTCAAGATCAAAAGATCGCAGCCTTCGGCAGCGCCTACATTATGATCGGGCTTTAATTTGTGACTGGATGCTTCCCATGACCGATCTGTCCGCGTTCCCGATCACCCAGAAATGGCCGGCGCAGTACCCTGACTGGATTCAGCTCTATTCCTTGCCGACACCCAACGGCGTCAAGGTGTCGATCATGCTTGAAGAGATCGGCCTGCCGTACGAGCCGCACCGCGTGGGTTTCGACACCAATGATCAGTTGTCCCCGGAGTTTCTCTCGCTGAACCCGAACAACAAGATCCCGGCGATTCTTGATCCCCACGGCCCCGAAGATCAGCCGCTGCCGTTGTTCGAGTCTGGCGCGATTCTGATTTACCTCGCCGACAAGAGCGGTCAGTTGCTCGCGCAGGAGGGCACCTTGCGCTATGAAACCCTGCAGTGGCTGATGTTCCAGATGGGCGGCATCGGCCCGATGTTTGGCCAGCTCGGTTTTTTCAACAAATTCGCCGGCAAGGATTACGAGGACAAGCGCCCGCGTGATCGTTACGTCGAAGAGAGTAAACGTCTGCTCAAGGTGCTCGACGGTCGACTGGAAGGTCGCGACTGGATCATGGGCGAGCGTTACACCATTGCCGATATCGCGACGTTTCCGTGGGTGCGTAATTTGATCGGGTTTTATGAAGCCAGTGACCTGGTGGGCATCAGCCACTTCCCGAATGTCACCCGGGTGCTGGAGCGCTTTCTGGCACGGCCTGCGGTAATCCGGGGTTTAACGATCCCTTCCTGATGGACACACAACCCTGTGGGAGCTGGCAAGCCAGCTCCCACAGGGTTTCAGGGGTGTGCGTGAAAGATTATTACGCACTCGGTAATGCTGTCTTGATTGATCCAGGTTTGTACGCCAGCCCGCGCAAGGCATAAGCTTCGCCCCCTACGACTTTCGTCTCATCTTCCGTTTTCAGGAAAGCCCCATGTCCAGTCAGTTCCCCGAAGCACGTCCCCGCCGTCTGCGCCGCAATGCGAGCCTGCGCAGTCTGTTCCAGGAAACCGAGTTCAGCCTGAATGATCTGGTGCTGCCGATTTTCGTCGAGGAAGAGATCGATGACTTCGTGCCGATCAAGAGCATGCCCGGTGTGATGCGTATTCCCGAGCGCAAACTGGCCAGCGAAATCGAGCGCTATGCCCGCGCCGGCATCAAGTCGGTGATGACCTTCGGCGTGTCCCATCATCTGGACAGCAACGGTAGCGACACCTGGCGCGAAGAGGGCCTGGTCTCGCGCATGTCGCGCATCGCCAAGGACGCCGTGCCGGAAATGATCGTGATGTCCGACACCTGCTTCTGCGAATACACCGATCACGGCCACTGCGGCGTGATGCACAACCATGAAGTCGACAACGATCAGACCCTCATCAACCTCGGCAAGCAGGCCGTTGCCGCTGCCCGTGCCGGTGCGGATGTGATTGCGCCGTCGGCGGCGATGGACGGTCAGGTGCGGGCGATTCGCCAGGCACTGGACGCGGCCGGGTTCACCCAGATTCCGATCATGGCCTATTCGACCAAATTCGCCTCGGCGCTGTACGGCCCGTTTCGCGAGGCCGGTGGCAGCGCGTTGAAGGGCGACCGCAAAAGCTATCAGATGAACCCGATGAACCGCCGCGAAGCCCTGCGCGAATCGTTGCTCGACGAGCAGGAAGGCGCCGATGCGCTGATGGTCAAACCAGCCGGTGCGTACCTGGACATCATCCGCGATATCCGCGAAGCGTCGAACCTGCCGCTGGCGGCGTATCAGGTCAGTGGCGAGTACGCGATGATCAAGTTCGGCGCGCAGGCCGGCGCAATTGATGAGGATCGCGTGGTGCGCGAGAGCCTGGGCGCGATCAAGCGTGCGGGGGCGGATCTGATCTTCACGTATTTCGCGATGGATCTGGCGTTGGCCGGGATCTAAGCCACACCGCAAAACCTTGTGGGAGCTGGCTTGCCAGCGATAGCGGTGGTTCAGTCGAGGTTGATTTTGGCTGTACTGACCTCATCGCTGGCAAGCCAGCGCCCACAGGTTTCTGTGGTGTTCGTGGGTCAAGGGCAGGCGAAAAATGGCCGGATTCCTTGGTCGCGGAAGTAGCGTTCGATCACTTTCGGATCGGCGCTGCTATCGGCAATCGCCACATACGTATCCGGGCGCAGCAGGTAAAAGCCGTTGCGCGCCAATCCTGCTGTTTCAAACGCGGGTCGCCAGTCGAACACATGCAGCGGCAAGTGATGCTCAAGGCACCAGGCGAGCATTTCGTCGCTGGTGTCGCCATACACATGCACCTGCCAGCACGGCTGCCTCAGTGGTTCGTAATTATCTCCCTCACCGTCATGCGCCCACGGCAAGCGATCGCCGCCGTGGACGTGGCCGCCCGTGCCTTGACTCAGCGGCATGCCACGATAGTTGAGGGTGACTTGTGAGACCGTGCGAAAGAGAAATTCGCGACTCGCCTCGAACGACGCCATCTTGGGAATCAGAAACGGTGCCAGCCGCGTGCGCAACAGATCGGCCATGCGCCCCTCAGCGGTGACGAAGCTGAACACTTTGTCGGTGGTGGAGACCAGCCGCCGGGCGAAGGCGATGCGTTCGGTTTCGTAGCTGTCGAGCAGTTTGGCCTCGGCACCGCCGCTCAGGACTGCAGCGAGTTTCCACGCCAGATTGATCGCATCGCCGATGCCGGTGTTCATGCCCTGACCGCCCGCCGGGCTGTGCACATGGGCCGCGTCGCCGAGCAGAAACGCCCGCCCGCCGCGAAAATGCTCGGCCACGCGGTGGTGCACGCGGTAGGTGGAAAACCAGTGGACGTCCTCGATGTGCACTTTCAGGTGTTCGATGGCGCGGCTGCTGACATCAGAAAACTCCAGCGTTTCGGCACGCTCCGCACGTTCGTCACGCACGGTGCCAATCAATCGCGCGCGGCCGTCACCGGCCAGTGGAAACACCGCGAGAAAGTCGGCTTCGTCCAGATCCAGATGCAACTCGCCGTTGAGCGCCGGGCCGCTGGCCTGGACATCCGCCACATAGAAAATCTGCTGATAAGTGCCACCGGGAAAACCGGCGTCGAGGTTTTTTCGCACCACCGACCGCGCCCCGTCTGCACCTGCCAGATAGCAGGCCTGGCAGATTTCCTGCTCGCCATCGGGCAGGCGCAAATGGGCGGTGACGCCGTCGCTGGTTTCCTCGAAACTTTCCAGTGTGGTTCCGCGCTCGACGCGCACGCCATAGTCTTCGAGACGCTCGATCAACAGCTGTTCATGTTGGTCCTGCGGGAAAATTTCGACGAACGAGTAGGGCGTCAGGCCCTCGCCGATGCGGTTCAGCGGCAACTGTGCGACCGGTTTGCCATTGACCCAGAAGTTTGCCGCCGCCACCTGATGACCGTTGCGCACGATGGTCTCGGCCAGGTCCAGTTGCCGATACAGCTCCAGCGTGCGCGCCTGCACCGCCAGCGCCCGCGAAGTGGTGCCGGGGCCGGCAGTCTTGTCGATGATGCGCACCTGCACGCCCAGTTTGCTCAGCCACAGGGCCAGCACCAGCCCGGTGGGGCCGGCGCCGATGATCAGGACGTCGCTGCGGTTCATGGGGTGTGCTCCTTTTGCTGTGGAGCAAGTATGGATCAGAAGGAGAGGGTGGCCAGTTTGTCGGCTGAGTGGGGAAGGGCCGTGAGGCTGTGGGGTTTTTTGCAGTATTGGGCTGAAGATTTGTGGCGTTGCGCAAATCCATTCCCCCCTCACCCCAGCCCTCTCCCCCAAGGGGGGCGAGGGGGAAAGGGAGCCGATCGTGGATTGTTCGGAACGTGAGTTCGACTCGATATTTCAGGTCGGCGTATTCCGGACAATCAACGCGGTCAGTCCCCTCTCCTTCTGGGAGAGGGTTAGGGGCTTTTCAGGATCAGAAATCAATCGTGCCCGACAACTTCGCCACCCGCGGTTCACCCTGGCTCAAATAACCACCCTGCGCCGATTCCCAGTACTTCTTGTTGGCCAGATTCTCTACACCCAGACGCACCGTCACGTCTTTCTCCGACACCTTGAAGGCATAACGCGCACCCGCGTCAAAGCGGTTCCAGGTCGGCAGGCTGAGGTTGTTGGCCGCGTCGGCGTATTGCCCGCCGGTGCGCAGCATCCGCGCGTTCAGCGCTACGCCTTGCAGGCCGGGAACGTCCCAATCGGCGCCGGCGTTGAACTGGAAGGTCGGCACGCCGATAGCACGGTTGCCGTCATTGGCGCCGTTTAGGGTGTTTTTCAGTTCGGTGTCCATCAGGGTCAGGCCGCTGATCAGGCGCAGGCCTTGGATCGGCTCGCCGAACACGTTCATTTCCACGCCTTTGTTGATCTGCTCGCCTTCACGCACGTAGGTGCACGTGGTGGCGCTGTCGATTTCACAGTAACCGTCGCTCGGCTGCTCGATGCGATAAACCCCCAGGCTCGCGCCGTAGGTGCCCATGTCGATCTTCACCCCGGCCTCGGTCTGCTTGGAGCGCGCCGGTGCATAGACTTCGTTGCCGTTGGTCACGCGGAACCCGCCGGCGCTGGTCGGTGAGGTCGGGCCTTGAGCCAGACCTTCGATGTGGTTGGCGTAGAACGACACGTGGTCCCACGGTTTGAACACGATGCCATAGACCGGCGTGGTGATCGATTCGTCGTAGCTCGACGAACGCGGGCCGCTGCCGTAACTGGCGTAACCATAACCTTGTACTACGAGTTGCTGGCGGCGCAGGCCGGCAGTCACCAGCAGGCGGTCATCGAAGAAACCGAGGGTGTCGGAAATTGCCAGGCTGCGGTTGAAGGTTTTGCCGACGATGCCCGGATCATTCAGGTCGCCGCCGGAGAAGTTGCCGACCGGCGCGGGCGTCTGCACCGGGTGGTAGATGTTGTTGTCGTAACGGGTCAGATCAAAATCGTAGGCGCTGCGCTGTTCGGCCCAGATGCCGGTCAGGCCGAAGTTGAGCTTATGGCTGACCGGGCCGGTGTTGAATTTGCCGTTGAGGCCCGCCATGACGCTGGTGTTGTCTTCGTCGTGAGGAATGAAAGAGCCGGTGGTGAAGGATGCGCCAGAGTTGCCGACCAGCGTGGTCGAGTTGTAGCGCCCGACTTCGCGGGTGTGTTTGGCGCCGCCAGCGGCATAGGCAGTCCAGTTATCGTTGAGGTCGTACTCGGCGCGGAGCATGCCGAAGGTGTCTTCGATGTCGGTGTAGCCCCACTTCGGCGCGTAGTTGGTGTCGGCCGATGGCGCGTCCGGGATGTGCGTGGCAGTGCCGAGGTTGATCGAGCTGCGGCCACCGTTGACGCGCTCCTTCTGATACGCGAAATCGCCGGAAACCCGCAGCGCATCGCCGCGATAGTCGAGGCCGATGGCGAACAGTTTCGAGCGCTGGTTTTCGTGATCGATGCCAGTGTCGCCTTCGCGCTGGGACAGGTTGATGCGCGCGCCGAAGCGGTTGTCTTCACCGAAGCGTTGGCCAATGTCGAAGTGATGACCGATGCGGCCTTCGCTGTTGATGTCTGTGGTGTAGCGGCGCAATGGCACGTCGCCGGCGCGTTTTGGCTGCAGGTTAACGCCGCCGCCGATGCCGGAGCCGGTCGGGGTCACGCCGTTGATAAAGGCGTTGGGGCCTTTGAACACTTCCACGCGCTCCAGGGCGTCGGTGGAAATGATCTGCCGCGGCAACACGCCATACAGCCCGTTATAGGAAATGTCGTCGCCGTTCAGCGGCAGGCCACGGATCATGAACACCTGCGACTGGTTGGAAAACCCCGAAGCCTGACGCACTGACGAATCGTTGAGCAGCACGTCGGCGACGTCTTCGGCTTGCTGATCCTGGATCAGTTGTTCGGTGTAGGACGCGGCGCTGAACGGCACGTCCATCATGTCCTGATTGCCCAACACCCCGAGCTGGCCTCCGCGTGCGACCTGACCACCGGAATAGACCGGGGGCAGGGCGTTGGGTGTGGGCGCTTGAGCGTTGATATTGACGTTGTCCAGCACCAGCGCCTTGTTGTCTTCTTCAGCAGCGTGGGCGGTAACGGTCAGGGAGCAGAGCAGGGCAAGAAGCGTCGGACGAAAAGGAACGCGGAGTCGGGCTGGAGCGGACATGTTTCATACCTGGAGGCGCACGGCCGGTGAGAAAGTGGGGCGGCGCGGGAACTCCTTGCGCAAATGCGACTCCAGGCGCGAATGATAGATTTTCTCAGTAACGTTTTGCAATCAGTTTGTCATCACGCCTTTCGGACTCCGTTCGGCAACTCCCGCAGGGGGAAGTGTTCAGATTGGGCTATTGAACGTATGGTGAACCCGCCTCAACGGACTGGATGGAGCAACATGCACACCCCTCGATTACTGATCACCCTCGCGGCAATGCTGGTGCTGGCCGGTTGCGCCAGCCAGCGCAATGGCGAGCCCGCCCCGCGTCCTCCGGCCGAAGTGAAGGCTGAGATCGTGCGCCTGATGCCGGCGAAAATCGCTGACCGCCAAGGCTGGGCGACTGATATTTACGTGGCCTTCGCTGCACAGGACATTAGCCCGACCACGCAAAACCTGTGTTCGGTGCTGGCCGTTACCGAGCAGGAATCAACCTTTCAAGCCGATCCGACAGTGCCGGGCCTGGGCAAGATTGCCCGCGACGAAATCGATCGTCGTGCCGGCAAAGTCCACATCCCCGGCTTGCTGGTCAGCGGCGCCCTGCAGGTCCGCTCCTCCAATGGCAAAACCTACAGCGAACGCTTGCAGGCGGCGCGCAGTGAAAAGGAATTGAGTGCCATTTTTGACGAGTTCATCGGCATGGTGCCGATGGGCCGCACGCTGTTCGGCGGCTTCAACCCGGTGCACACCGGCGGGCCGATGCAGGTCAGCATCGAATTTGCCGAGCAGCACGCCAAGGACTATCCGTACCCTGTGGACGGCACGATCCGCCGCGAAGTGTTCAGCCGTCGCGGCGGCATGTATTTCGGCATTGCGCATTTGCTCGGCTACCCCGTGAGCTACCGCGAGCCGCTCTATCGCTTCGCCGACTTCAACGCCGGTTGGTACGCCAGCCGCAATGCGGCGTTTCAGAATGCGGTCAGCCGCGCATCGGGTATCCCGCTGGCGCTGGATGGCGACTTGATTCGCTACGATTCGATCATGCCCGGCGGCACGGAACTGGCGGTGCGTACCCTTGGCAAGTCATTGGGCATGCGCAATCCGACCATTCGCGATCAACTGGAGAAGGGTAAAACCCTGGAATTCGAAGAGACCAAGCTGTACCGAGAGGTTTTTGCATTGGCCGAAAAGGCCGAAGGCAAATCACTGCCACGGGCGGTGCTGCCGGGGATCGTCCTGGAGAGCCCGAAAATCACCCGCAAACTGACCACCGCGTGGTTCGCCAAACGTGTGGACGAGCGCTACAAACGCTGCATGGCCAAGGCCGGATAACGTACCCAGACATAAAAACCAGACATAAAAAACCCGGCTGCGGGAGCCGGGTTTCTCTGGGTTGTTGCGATTAACGCCATTCATTCAAGCGTTGCGAAGTTCGTTCAGACGATCTGCACCACCTTCAGCGACACGGTTGCCATTCAGACGATCCGAACCGTCAGCGGCGATGGTGTTGCCTTTGACACGATCAGCACCGTCAGCGGCGATGGTGTTGCCTTTGACACGATCAGCACCGTCAGCGGCGATGGTGTTGCCTTTGACACGATCAGCACCGTCAGCGGCGATGGTGCTGCCTTTGACACGATCAGCACCGTCAGCGGCGATGGTGTTGCCTTTGACACGATCGGCGCCATCAGCAGCGATCAGCGTGTGAGCCGGGGTAGCGGCAAAAGCGTTAACTGCGAAAACCGAGAAAGCGATGCTGAGAAGAGTTTGGCGTTTCATGATGGTGTGCTCCGGGGTGTTATTGGGTTGGTATGGAGCAGATGTTACGCCGGAGATTTTTTATGAGAACTTCATTGCCGTGATGGTGAACATCGACGGCAATGATGATTGATTCAGAGGACTTTGACTGCCCGGCCAATCGCCTGAATCGGCCCGGTCGGCTTGCCGATTGGCGAACCGTTCGCCCCTTCAAGCGTCAACTCGAACAGCTGATTCGCTTCCAGCGGCGGCAACTTGTCCAGGGGCACCGAAAGCGCCTGCCCCGGTTTGACCAACCCCAGCGATACCGGGCCTTGCCAGCCGTCAGCCTTGGTCCAGAACTCCAGCGCCTTGTCCGCGGGCACTTCCATCACACCCAAGGGAATCAGCTGGATTTCCCGCGAATTGCTCGCCTGGATCACCCAGCCCGGAGCCTTGTCCTGCGGTGCGACCAGCACCACCAGATAACTCGGTTTTGGTGTGGTCTGGGTCAGCAGCATCGCGCCCAACACCAATGTGGCGGCCAGGCCGGCAGCGCTCAAGCCGCGCCACAGCGGCAGCAGGTTCCACCATGAGGTTGAAGGTGCTGGCGGCGTGAGTCGATCAATGCTGCGATTGATCCGCGGCCACAGCAGTGCTGACGGTTGTTGCGGTGAGGCGAAATCCGTCAGTTCCAGCAACCGCCGCTCCCAGGCATCCACCGCCGCACGCAGTTCAGGCTCATGTGGCAGGCGTTTCTGCACCTCGATTCGATGTTCGGCAGAGAGCGTGCCGAGTACGTATTCGCCCGCCAGTTCATCGCGTTCCTGCGCCGATTCAGTGGTCATCCCATGCACTCCCGCAAGGCGTTGAGGCTGCGTTTGATCCAGGCCTTGACTGTGCCGAGCGGCGTGTCGAGGCGCGTGGAAATTTGCGCGTGGGTATAGCCGTCGACGTAGGCGTGGAGAATGCAGCGCCGGCGCTGTGGGTCGAGTTGTTCCAGGCAGCGATGGATGCGCGCCGAGTGATCCTGCGCGTTGAAGGTCTCGTCGAGCACTTCGTGGTCTTCGTCGAACGGCGTTTCCCGACGGTGATCACGCAGTTGATTCAACGCCAGATGCCGCGTCACGCTGTACATCCAGCCACGCGCCGAACCCCGTGCAGCGTCAAACCCCGCCGCACCGTTCCAGATCTTGATAAATGCGTCATGGACAATGTCCTCCGCCAGCGCCGTGTCGCGCACCAGCCGTTTGGCCACACCGAGCAGGCGCGGGCCTTCCTGCACGTACAAATCGCGCAGGGCAGAACGCTCGCCGCGGGCACAGGCAGCGAGGCGGGCTTCATAATCGAATTCGGGGTCAGGCAAGGTCATGTGGTGCAATCTAGCTGACATTTAACGTCCACACACAGAACCTTGTGGGAGCGGGCTTGCCCGCGATGGCGTCGTGTCAGCCAATTTCTGCTTCACTGATCCACCGCTATCGCGGGCACGCCCGCTTCCACAGGTTTTGTGTCAGGCCTGTAACCTCAGTTCGCTGCCCAGAAAATATAATCCGCCTGATACTTCACCACTTCCTGCTTGCCCTTGTTATCCGCCGTGCAGGCGCTACCCGGCGCCACGCCACCCTTGAGCGCGACGCGCTGGATGTAGCTGACGCCCGTCATTGCGCCTTTGCCTTCAGCGGGGTTGGCCTTGACCAGTTGATAGGGCAGGTTGCCCGGCGTCGACGGCGCCACGGCCAATTGCGTACCGGTGACTTTCGAACCGTCCTTGGCCTGCCAGGTGGCTGGCGGACCGAAATAGGTGCCGACCTGCTTGCCGCTGCGATCATTGAGCACCGCTTTCGGGCCGACGAAGGTCCACTCGGTCTGTCCGGCAGCGTTGGGCTTGTCGCGGCATTCGTAAGTGATCTCGCCCACCCCGGTGGTTTCCATCGCGATCTTGTGGCCATCCGGAACTTTGATGGCGTCCGGATAGTTGCTTTGGGCGAAGGTCGTCGAGGTGACGGCGAGCAAACCGGTGAAGCAGATCAGCTGTGTGGTGTTCATCAGTATCTTTCTCCGAAAAGGGTAAACCGCTGACAGCCGAGGAGGGCTGTTACAGGGACTACCCGTGACGGAGCGGTTTGGATGCAGCGACTGAAAAATATTTTTCAAATCACCGCCAGTGCTTTCTTGCGAGGTTTGATTCGCAGGTACGAGTGCATCGGAAAATCGGGCCAAATCGGATACAACAGCTATAAATAGTGCTACATCAGAGGCCTGTCGGGGATTGAGGAGGGGATATGTATCAGCTCTACGGACATCGCAACTCAGGCGCAGCCGCCATCGAAGCGGCGCTGGAGTTGTGCCAGATCGCTTATCGCTTCATTGATATCGAAGCCAGTACCGAAGCCGCCGAGGATCTGGCGAAGCTCAATCCCCTGAAGCAGATCCCGACCCTGCAATTGCCCGATGGCAGCGTGCTCACCGAGAGCGCGGCGATTCTGATTCATCTGGGCCTGACATTCCCCAAATCGGGTTTGCTGCCGGCCAAGGCGGACGAGCGCGATCAGGCCATTCGCGGTCTGGTCTACATCGTCAGCAACTGCTACGCGGCGATCGGCGTCGTCGACTACCCCGAGCGCTGGCTGGTGATGCCGGACGAAGCGTCGCAACAGAACCTGATCGCCGGCGCTCGCCAGCGATTGCACTGGAGTTGGGAAGTGTTTGCCGACCAGTTCTCCGCCGAGCTGTACCTGGACGACGAAACACCGGGTGCGCTGGACGTGCTGGCGGCGGTGGTGACGCGCTGGGCGGGCAGCCGCGAGCATCTGCGTCAGACCCGGCCGGGATTTTATGCGTGGTTGCAGCGGATTGATCGACATCCGGTGCTGGCGCCAGTGTTTGCGCGGCATTGGCCCGTGTGAACACACCGTCAATCCAATGGTAGGAGTGAGCAGGCTCACTCCTACAGGGGATCGTGGTGCTTCGGAAGATCACTCCCCGCGAATGTACTGCTCCAGTTGCTTGATCAGCTCGGCTTGTTCGGCAATCGCTTCCTTGACCAGGTCACCAATCGACAGCAAGCCAATCAACTTGCCGTTCTCCACCACGGGCAAGTGGCGCAGGCGCTTGTCCGACATGATGCTCAGGCAGGTGTCGACGGTCTGGTGGGTATCAACGGTAATCACGTTCGCCACCATGATGTCGCGAACCGGCGTGCCCACCGATGAGCGGCCATGCAGCACCAGTTTGCGCGCGTAATCGCGCTCGCTGATGATGCCGACCACGTTGTCGTCTTCCACCACCAGCAAGGCACCGACGTTTTTCTCGGCCATCTTCATCAGCGCTTCAAGCACCATGTGATCTGGCTGGATCTGGTGCACTTCCTGGTTTTTCTGATCTTTGAGCTTGAGCAGTTGGGCGACGGTCTTCATGGCGGTTACTCAGGTGTTGTCGTTGTTATCCAAGCATCGTAGACGCTGGCGCGCAGGGCAAGGTGGCAAAGCGGCACATAGCACGCAAAAAACGTCATTTGGCCGTTTTTTTCCACACATGGCCGCTTCTTTGCCTGTGCACGTCTTGATACAGAAGGGCGCGATGGCGTTTCTGCGTCTTCGATAGACTCGGGCATCTGAATTTCATGGATGAAAATTTCGATGCCTAGCTTGAATTTGAGCAACAAAAATATCGTGCCATCGCTGCCGGATGCTCTGGCTGGCAATGCCACGTTCAGCTTCATTGCCGGGAATGTTCCAGACTGGCTATTGAGCAGCACCGCACTGCACAGGGACGCGTTGAAGCAGGCCACAGTGCCAGACCTGCCTTGGTTTCACTCTGCCTCGTCAGCGCAACGCGATGAGATGAAAAACGCCCTTGCAGCGAGTTGGACTGCCCGGCAGGCAGTGGACAAGGTCTTCGCGCGGCTGACCGAAGTCGAAGCGTTTGCCCATGGGTTACTGACCGCCGCGCTGAAAGACCGCCATGACATCACCGTAGACGTCAGCTCGACGTGTCTAAGGCTTTACCGTTCGACCGGGATGACGGGGGGCTTTGAAGTGCGCACCCTGACGCTGCTCGAGTGCTGTCTGCACAACTTCGAATTGAAAGAGACTCGACCAGACTATTACGACCAGGCGAGCGACTTTATCACCCGACCTTCGGCCTCCGGAGCATTCGACGTCGTGCCGATCAAGGCCAGAATGTCCGTCGCGGCGTTCACTGCGTTGTGCCGGGAGCTGGACGCAGGTGCTGCTTATCAGAGATATCTCGAAGACTTTTTCGATCCGGCCAATACCGTTGCCAGCGCCGTACTGAAAATAAAGGTCGAGGCTAACGAGAAGAGCACCCTGCGCCTGTGCAATGGGCTGGCGTTGATCAAAGGCGATATTGATCACGACGCTCATCGCCTGGTCGAGAGGTGGGCTGCGGGAGAACGACGGTTGATCTGGAACGGGCGGGCAGTCCACTGTCATGCATTGACGATGATGGGCGTCGAGTTGCCAGGGATTGTGCTGGTCTGCGCCGATCTTGAGCGCAGTTCAACGACGGTTCCGGTCATTGCCTATGTCCCCCATGATCCCGAGCATCCGCTGAAGCAGTATGCGTCTTCGACCCAGTTCGTCGTCGAGCTGACACGACAGCTGCGCTCACCTGAGTACCAGCGATTCTTCAGCCGGTTCGTGCCGCATCAGCACCGAGGTCAGTTGCTTTTTCAGCTCAACAATCGGCTATCAAAACTGCAATGGCATGCCCCGGTTCCTTTTCAGCAACTGCCAGCCTGGCGCCCTGTGCCCGTTCTGAAACCTGATCTGCAGATCGGCTATGCGCGAATCAAAGGTGAGTTCTGGTTTCATCAGTTTCAGCAGAAGTTGAACGCCTTGTTCGCCGACGCCCGAACGCGGGCAGTCCCCACTGGCGATGAGGACGCCAAATCACGCTGGGCTCGCTGGGACAGCTTCCTCAACGTCGCGCTGACCGTGCTGGAGGTGGGGGCATTTGTCGCCGCGCCGTTTGTGCCTGGTCTGGGTGAATTGATGCTTGCGTATACCGCCTACCAACTGTTGGATGAGACGTTCGAAGGGATTGTCGAGTGGGCTCAAGGGCTGCGTACTGAGGCGTTCGAACATGTGCTCGGCGTGGTGGAAAGCCTGATTCAGTTGGGTGCGTTCCTGGTGGGTGGTCAACTGGTGGGGGCGGTGGTCTCGCCCAAGGCGTCGCCCTTGATCGGCCGTATGAAAATTGTCGATATGGCGGATGGTCGCTCGCGGTTATGGGATTCGGATCTGCGGCGCTATTCACAGTCGCTGAACTTGAGTGAATCGGCCCGGCCTGACGCCATGGGCATTTATCGTCAGGCCGATCAGCAGGTGTTACTGCTGGAGGGCGACACGTTTGTTATTCGCCCGGAGCCCGGATCGGATGACTACCGCATCCAGCATCCGCAGCGCAGCGACGCCTATGCCCCCCGACTCAGCCATAACGGTGCTGGCGCCTGGGTGCATGAAGCCGAACAGCCTCAGGCCTGGCAGGGAAGTCAGTTGATGCGGCGTCTCGGTCATCAGGTCGACGGTTTTTCTGAACAGTCGCTGGAACAGATGCGCATCGTCAGCGGGGTGGATGAGTCGACATTGCGCAAACTGCACGTTGAACGTGAACAGCCGCCCGCGATGCTGGCGGCGACGATCAAGCGTTTTACGGCCGATCAGTCCATTGAAACGTTCATGGCACAGCTTGGCAGCGACGACTTGCAGATCCATGCCAAGGCCGATGTGCGGATGCAACTGCAGTTGCTGACGGGGCACAAACAATGGCCTGAAAAGCGCTCGCTGCGATGGCTCGATGAGCAAGGCAACGTGCTGTGGCAATCGTCATCACTGGCAGGTAAAACACCGATCAATTTGCAGCTCGACCACGGCCTCGTCGCAGACGTGTCCGCCACGCTGCTGTCGCTGCTGAGCGAGCAGGACATCAACGTGTTGCTGGAAGAAGAGTTTGGTCGTGGCGTCATCGCTGCGAACGTGCGTGCTGCGAGGCTGCGCGCCTTGATCGTGGAGACGGCAAGGGCGCAAAGAACAGCGTTGGTGGATAGCCACGTCAAATGGCAGGAGGTGCCGACTGCCGTGCCTTCTGCCGAAAGCGTGTTGCTGCGCAGCGAGTTTCCCCAGCTGCCGAACGAGCTTGTGAGCAATGTACTGACGGATGTCTTGCCAGCCGAAAAGCAGTTGGCCGGCGAGCAGGGGCAATTGTCCTTGCGCTTGAAACAGGCTGCCCGTGAAGCGATGCGCGATTGGCGCACGACCCGGGCCTGGGAGGGGCTGTACTTGCCGGCCAACGCCAATCTCGACAGCTACCGATTGGCGCTGCACAGTCTGGGCAAGTTACCGGGCTGGTCGCCGCAGGTCTTGATCGAAATGCGCAACCAATCGTTCGACGGGCTGCTGATCGACAGCGTCGGACCGACCTCGGCACCCATTCGCAAAGTACTGCTGCGCACGGTGCAGAACCAGTTCCAGCCCTACGACGCGCAGGGTAATAGTTTGCACGGCGCGGGTGATTTTTATAATGCGGTGTTGCAGGCATTATCGGATGCCGAACGCGACAGTCTGGGGCTTGGCATTGGTGAAGGTCAGCGCCTGCGCAGCAACCTTCAGCAATCATCAATCACCCGTGCGCAGCTGCGCGATCTGCTCGACGACTCACCGCTTCGAATCGCCGTCGAAAAACCCCAAAATCCAGGCTACACGTTGATCACTGAACGGCTGTTAGGCACAGGCGGTGAGTCGAATCCGGAGGACCGGTTCAAAAGCCTCTATCCGCGGGCCACCACGGCTAACTTCAATGAGTTTGTGCGAGCATCCGGAACACCTGCCGACGCGTTACGGCTCATCCGGGAGCGCGAATTGGCGTTCAAGCATCTGCAGAAAACCCTTGATGACTGGGTGGCCATCGAGCGCGGCGAATTGCTGCCGATGGATCAGCGTTTTCACAAACGGCGTTTCGCCAAGGCGCTCAGCCAATGCTGGCAGGCCGCTGAAACGGCAGGAGAGGGCGGCTACACGCTGGATCTGGATTTTCACTGGAGCAGTGACTTTCTTGAGTACCTGCCGACGCTTGACATTGAGTTTGCGCACGTCAGCGAGCTGCAATTTCGTCATGCGCAGTTGCGCATTGATATCAGCCAATTCCTCGGCTACTTCCCCAAATTGAAGGTCCTGAACCTGAGCGAAAACTCCCTCACCGCATTGCCCCGTCGGGTAGGCCATCTGCACGCTTTGGAAACACTGGATCTGGGCAACAATCAACTGACGCTGACAGCCGCAAACGTCACTGAACTCAGCCGTCTGACCCGCTTGCAGATATTGAGGCTGGGCGCGAATCCGATGCTGGCGCGCGCACCGGATGTCGGTGCGATGGTAGACCTGCAGACCCTCGATCTGCATGACACCGGGATTACCGAATGGCCGACAGGCCTGTTCACGGCACCGCGTTCAAGGGCGTTTGATCTGGATCTGCAAGGCAATCCAATCGAACAGGTTCCCCAGGTAGCACCCGGTTCGGAGCAGGCGCGATTGATAGCGCGCACCCGTTTGAGTCGTGACCGTCTGTCCGATCAGGACCGCGAACAATTTCATGCCTATATGCGCTCAGCGGGCTACGACCCCGCTCGTAGCTACCCGCCGAAGGGCGAGCAGACCAGTGCGCATTGGCTGGAGGGCGTCACGGGCGAGCCGCGTCAGCGCAAGCAAACAGTGTGGGATGAGTTGGAGCACGAGCCTGATTCCCAGGGTTTTTTCGAAGTGCTGGAAAAAGTCGCGGAATCAGCAGACTACATCGCCGAGGAGGCGCGTCCGGCGCTGACCGAGCGGGTGTGGCGAATGCTGGATGCCGCGACACAGAACACGCCACTGCGTGAAGAGTTGTTCCGCATGACCAGTAATCCTGACTCTTGCGCGGACGCCGGGGCACAGATTTTCAATGAGATGGGGATCAAGGTTCTGATCCATGAGGCCTGGCTGGCCGGCAGCCCCGAGCAGGTCGAGTTCAATCTGGTGCAATTGGCGAAGGGCAAGTCTCGCCTGGACATGGTTAACGACGTTGCCCGCGCCAACATCCAGACCCGCCTGGAGGCTGGTGAAGCTTTTATTGCACTTGATGAGGAGGGTGAATTCACGGGCAGTATTGATGAAGTGGAAGTCTATCTGGCATTTCAGACCGGTCTGGCTGGCCGGCTCGAGTTGCCGTGGCAGTCACGGGGAATGTTGTTTCGCAGTATCGCTGAAGTCAGTGAGACGCAGATCGACGAGGCTTATCAGACGGTATTATCGCTTGAGGCGGGGGATGGATTGGTCAACCGAATGATCGAACAGCAGTTCTGGCGCAGGTATTTGAAGGACAGGCACGCAGCAGCATTTGATCGAAATGCAACGATATACAACGCAAAGTCAGAGGCGTTGTTGAACCGGCATCTGGCGGGCGCTGTTGCGCAACCTGATTACGAGCGCGAACTCGTCGAGTTGGCGGAGGAACGCAAGGCTTTATTGAGATCGCTAACACTCACAGCATTGACGAAACTCTCATTGGTTGCTCGGTGAATGGCCGTATGCCTGAACTTGCGAACAGGCGTACGGTTGGGGCTTTCAAGGTCTGACTCTTTATCAGGAACTCATTCATCTACGGCTTGTTGCGTCTTTTTTGTCTGTGGCGGCGCGCCAAATCGCAGAGTTCGTTTCTGTACGGCCTGTCGGGACGTTAAAGGCCGGTGTGATGTCGTCGTAAGTTGCGACCAGAGTACCGCGACAGTTGTAACAAGCGGGGAAGGATTCCGCGTATTGCCTGTGCTGCAATTTCTGAGTCATCACCTCGATGAGTTTCGGATCGGTTGAACCTGTTTTTTCATGTTGTAGATACAGCATGAAATTGGCTGCCTGGACTTCAGCGTGGGCGCCCGGCAAGCCGGCCGATTGCGGCAAAAAACTACCCGATGCCTGGATATGTCGTTCGATATTCGTTTTGATAATCCGGTGCATAGGTGCTACCTCCTTTTCCATACCTGCCAGGCTTATGGGGGCGGCGTTGTCTCCGTCATGCAGCATTACGGGGTAATCTGGGTCATTGAATCGTTTGATGTACTGATTGCTCATATACTCCAGAAATTTTTCAGGCGTCATTACCTGGAATACGCCTCCGGCTAACAGGTTTTCCTTGGGGAGCTTGGCGTTGTAGGGGCTGCTGACAAACAAACCATGGTCGGCGGGGGTAAGCTGGATTTTGAAGGGCCTGCCGGATTTTGCCTTTCCCCCCTCTCGGGGAATATTGAAAAAATCCGTCGCTAGCGCAATCACTTCACCATCGGGCGAGAGTGAGTGAATTGCAGCTCCAGCATGAGCAACGAGAATCGTGTCTCTTGCCTCTGCGCGAAACTGACGCTGGCCTCCCGATTCAGACGTGCTGAGGATGTCCGTCGTACGCGTACCTATCTTTCGGTAGACCTTGTCCCCTTGGTTAACGTTGTTACCGATTTTTTCGCGCCCGAGTCCGTTGATGTCGACAAAACTCGTCGGGTTATTCCCCACCATCGCATACAGATTCCACCCATCCACCGCCCCTGCCGGATCGGCGCTGATCCAGCGCTGAAACCACGGTGCGTAATAGCGTCGGCCGTAATAATAGAGGCCGGTGTCATCCAGTTCCTTGCCCGAATAACGAATGGTCTTGTAGCTGACTTCCGTCCTCGAATGGGCGACCAGTGAGGCCGTTCCCCCAAACGGGTAATAGTGTTCATGACTGATCAGGCGTGCATTCTGGTCGAGTTCGATCAAGGTGGAGCTCTGACTGTCTTCAAGGCAATAGCGCAGTTGATTGTTGTTGATTTCGCCTGGGCGGCCACTGAGCCAATGCAGGCAGCGGACGTTGCCGATCAGGCTCGGCAACGTGATGACGTGCAACTCTTCACCCGTTTCGCGAGTGCGGATCTCGATCCCCGGCAGGTAACGCACCTGATGAAAGTGGGTCTTGTTTGAGCCTTGAGTCTCGTGGTGTTTGAAGACTCGGGCGCCGCCGCTGTAGCGATAGGTTTCCGTGTCGGGCAGGGCGGATTCGCGTTCGATCAGCGTGACCGATGCCAGTTCATCCAGGACATTCCATTGCAAACCCTGGCCGGGTTGCAAGGCTTGGAGGTTGCCATGAGCGTCGAACTGCGTCGAAAAGTCGGGCGGTGGCTCACCCTCTTTCCAGCGCACGCCACGATTGCTGTTCGGGTCGATGAACATGTGATGGGTGTAGCCAGCGATTGCCCGGCCGTGAACCAGTTTGATCAGGTTACCACCGGTGTCGTATTCGTAGGTCTGGGTGTAATTGAGGCGGTTTTTAGGATCGCTCGGTAATGCACGGCCGGGCATGTCTGTCGGGGGCATGACGTCATGTCCGGTGGCGCGGATCAGCCGATAGAGCGAGTCATAGCCAAAGTCGCGCTGGCCGTCGATAAGCTGGTTGGCAAAGAACACTGGATTCACTGTGCGATCCAGAAGACTGACAACATTGCCGACCTTGTCGTATTGGTATTCGAGATTTTGCCGCAAGGCCTGGCCGGGCACACCTGCCTTGATGCCAATCAAGCGACCGTTGGCGCCATCGTATTCCCAATTGCACACCACGCCGTTGCCCAGAGTTTGTTCGATTTTCTCGCCTTCGGCGTTGTATCGGGCGTGTTTGAGGATGTCTTGTACAGCATTGTCGCCGCTGATCTTCAGGGTCACCTGCTGGAGTTGCCCGCCGACGTCATAGCGTGAGCATTGCTGATGGCCACTTGCATCCGTCTGGCTCAGTGCTGCGCCGTTGGCCCCGTAGCGTCAACGCGTGGTGTAGACACCGGCATCACGCAGCGTGCGGGTTTCCTCCAAAGGCAGGGCATTGAGGCTGAACGAGCTGTAATCCAGAGAACCTGAGGCATCGACTTTGCGGAGCAATTGGCCGCGCAGGTTCCTCTCGGCATCTGCATCGGCGGCGCCGTAGCGCATGGTCTCCCTGTCAGGCCCGTCGTTCACTTTGATCCCCAGCAAGCGCAAACGCTTGTCGTAGCGGTTGCTCCACCGATTCCCGCGAGCATCCCAACGCCGGACAACTTCCCCAGCCAAACCATACAAACTCAAACGCCAGCCAGAATCGACGCTGTTGAGCAGCAGCGAACGGCCTGCCATGTCATGGATGGTCGTCAAATTGGCTTTTGGCGCTGTTGCGAACAGTCGTGGATCCCAATGCTCTATCGCTCTGCCGGCGGCATCGTGACGTTGCCGGGTGATCAACGACTCGATGGCTGCCCTTGGTACGTTTCGCAAATAGGCGATTTGACGAACAGGGAGACCCCGGGCGTCATTCACGCTGACTGACGGGGTTCGGCGATGAACAGAGAGATCCATTTCTCATTTCCTTCGACGCAAGGCATCGCATGGAGGCAAAGGCCAATCTAGCAACTCTGGCAAGGTGTGTAACCTGTCAACTCTGACAGGTGTCGCACCTTTGCCGACCCTGTTTTGCGCGCCACCCAATGGTCGAATGCCGCGTAGAATGCCCCTCTGTTTAAATTTCTGAGGTCGCAGTGGTGGATTTACAGCAGGGCTTCGTCCTGACCCGGCATTGGCGCGATACCCCCGCCGGCACCGAAGTCGAGTTCTGGCTGGCGACCGACGCCGGGCCGAGACGTGTGCGTTTGCCCCATCAACCGTCGGTGGCGTTTGTACCTGCCGAGCAGCGTGAAGCGGCCGAACGGGTGCTGCACGACGAAAAAAACGTCGAACTGCGACCCTTGGCCCTGCTGGATTTCGATCATCGCCCGGTGCTGGGCCTGTATTGCCAGCAACACGGCCAGTTGATGCGCCTGGAAACCGCGCTCACCCGCGCCGGCGTCGATGTCTTCGAGGCCGATGTCCGCCCGCCCGAGCGCTACCTGATGGAGCGTTTCATCACCGCCCCCGTGTTGTTCAGTGGCACACCCGATGCCAACGGCATATTGCTCAACGCTCAACTGAAGCCCGACCCCACCTACCGGCCGAAGCTGCGGCTGGTCTCGCTGGACATTGAAACCACCGAAAACGGCGAGTTGTATTCCATTGCGCTGGAAGGCTGCGGCGAGCGTCAGGTCTATATGCTCGGCACGGCGAATGGCGATGACAGCATCGTCGACTTCGACCTTGAATACTGCGATTCACGCACGGTCATTCTGAAGAAGCTCAACGATTGGTTCGCGCTGCACGACCCTGACGCGATCATCGGCTGGAACGTCGTGCAGTTCGATCTGCGCATCCTCCACGAACACGCGCGGCGCCTCGGCGTACCGCTGAAACTCGGCCGTGGCAATGAAGAGATGCAGTGGCGTGAGCACGGCAGCCGCAATCATTACTTCGCCTCGGCGGCGGGGCGGTTGATCATCGATGGCATCGAATCCCTGCGTTCGGCGACGTGGAGCTTCCCCTCGTTCAGCCTGGAAAACGTCGCCCAGACCCTGCTCGGTGAAGGCAAGGCCATCGACAATCCGTACCAGCGCATGGACGAGATCAATCGCATGTTCGCCGAGGACAAACCGGCGCTGGCCAAGTACAACCTCAAGGACTGTGAACTGGTCACGCGGATCTTCGCCAAGACTGAATTGCTGACATTTTTGCTTGAGCGCGCCAGCGTCACCGGCCTGCCGGCGGATCGCAGCGGCGGCTCGGTGGCGGCGTTCACGCACCTGTATATGCCGCTGATGCACCGCCAAGGGTTTGTCGCACCGAACCTCGGTACCAATCCGCCGCAGGCCAGCCCCGGCGGGTTTGTCATGGACTCGCAACCGGGCCTCTACGAATCGGTGCTGGTGCTCGACTACAAGAGCCTTTATCCGTCGATCATCCGCACGTTCCTGATTGATCCGGTGGGGTTGATCGAAGGCTTGCAGCACCCGGACGATGCGGACTCGGTGCCGGGTTTTCGGGGCGCACGGTTCTCGCGCACGCGGCATTGCCTGCCGTCGATTGTGTCGCGGGTCGCCGAGGGTCGCGAGACCGCCAAACGCGAGCACAACGCGCCGCTGTCGCAAGCCTTGAAGATCATCATGAACGCCTTCTACGGCGTGCTCGGCTCCAGCGGTTGCCGCTTCTTCGATACGCGGCTGGCGTCGTCGATCACCCTGCGCGGACACGAAATCATGCTGCGCACGCGCAAGCTGATCGAAGAACAGGGTCATGCGGTGATCTACGGCGACACCGACTCGACCTTTGTCTGGCTGCGTCGCGCCCATGGTCAGGAGGAAGCGGCGACGATCGGCCATACGCTGGTCAAGCACGTCAACGACTGGTGGCGCGAACATGTGCGCGAAGAATACGGGCTGGAAAGTGCGCTCGAATTGCAGTTTGAAATTCACTACAAGCGCTTCCTGATGCCGACCATTCGCGGCGCCGAGGAGGGCAGCAAGAAGCGCTATGCCGGTCTGGTAACGCGCGCTGATGGCACAGATGAGATGGTCTATAAAGGCCTGGAAACCGTGCGCACCGATTGGTCGCTGCTGGCCCGGCAGTTCCAGCAGGAACTGTATGAGCGAATCTTCCAGCGCAAGGCGTATCAGGATTACGTGCGCGATTACGTGCGCAAAACCCTCGCCGGGGAATTCGATGATCGACTGGTCTATCGCAAGCGCCTGCGTCGCACCCTCGACGATTACGAACGCAACGTGCCGCCCCATGTGCGCGCCGCGCGGCTGGCCGATGAATACAACACGCAACACGGCCGTCCACGGCAATACCAGAATGGCGGCTGGATCAGCTACGTCATCACCCTGGCCGGTCCGGAACCGCTGGAAGTGCGGCGTTCAACCATCGATTACGACCACTACATCACCCGGCAGCTGCAACCGGTGGCGGACGCCATCCTGCCCTTCGTCGACGATGATTTCTCAACCCTGATCGGGGGGCAGCTGGGCCTCTTTTGAGTCCAGCAGTTGCAGCGTCCATTCGTCCGGGATGCCGTGGAAGTAGCGCTCGAGGGCCTGATTGAACAGGCTGTCGTCAGCGGCAAACTGGCTGAAGAGCGTCATCGAGGAGTGAAATTTCAAGTCATCGGGATGACCAAAAATCTCTGCAATCGAACGCTGCTCGGTATTCAGCACAAGCTGCGTGCAAGTGCGCAGTCGTGCGCCGAGCAATGGGTGATCGAGGTAGGCCTGGGTTTCTGCGGCTGATCCGATGGCGAAGCGTCGGGACATTTCACTGCCGCCAAGCCCTGCGAACTGAGGGAAGACAAACCACATCCAGTGGCTGCGTTTGCGACCCGCTTCGAGTTCGCGCTGGACCCGGTCCAATACCGGATCCTGAGCCTGGACGAATCGTTGCAGGTCAAACGGGTCGTTGTGATCAGTGCTTCTCATACGGAACCTCGGCCAGTCGTTAGCTCAGACCATGGCCAGCCGCTGCTTGCGTTGTGGCGCTTGAAACGCCTGGTCCAGCGCCGCCAGATCCCCGGCCTCCAGTTGCAGCTGCGCGGCTTGTGCATTGAGTTGAACGTGTTCCGGCCGCACAGCCTTGGGGATCGCAATGACATTATCCTGACGCAGAATCCACGCCAGCGACACCTGCGCCGGGGTGACGCCGTGACGAGCGGCGATCTGTTTCAGCACCGGGTTGGCCAGCATCGCGCCGCCCTGACCGATCGGACAGTAAGCCATCAGCGGCAGGCGCTGTTGCTGGCACCACGGCAGCAGATCGAATTCGACGCCACGTTCTTCAAGGTTGTAGAGCACCTGATTGGTCGCGCAGGCGGGAGACGCCAGTTCTTCGAGGTCATCGACGTCGAAATTCGACACGCCCCAGCGACCAATCTTGCCCTCTTCGCGCAGGCGTTCGAAAGCCTCGACGGTTTCATCCAGCGGATACTGGCCGCGCCAATGCAGCAGATAGAGGTCGATGTAATCGGTATCCAGCCGACGCAGACTGCGTTCGCAAGCTTGCGGGATGCCTTTGCGGCTGGCGTTGTGCGGGTAGACCTTGCTGACCAGAAACACCTGATCACGCAGGCCGGCGATGGCTTCGCCGACTACACTTTCGGCGCCGCCCTCGGCGTACATTTCGGCGCTGTCGATCAGGGTCATGCCCAGTTCGATGCCGCTGCGCAAGGCGGCAACTTCACGCTTGTGGGCCGAACGATCCTCACCCATACGCCAAGTGCCTTGGCCAATCACCGGAACCTGCACGCCAGCCAATTCAAGGGTACGCATTCAAACCTCCTATCTGAAAGGGTCGATACCTTAGTGGGCAGCAGGATAGCGCAGGGGTTCCATGGACTTTAAAAGCAAAAGATCGCAGCCTGCGGCAGCTTCTACAGGTAGATGGATTCACCGCCATACAAACGGTGTACCCAAACAACTGTAGGAGCTGCCGCACGCTGCGATCTGTTGATCTTCAGCTTCTACTTCGCAGAAAACTTCAACACCACGCTATGCGCGTAAGCCTGCCCCGGATCCAGCCGCGTGCTCGGGAAGTCCGGTTGGTTCGGCGAGTCTGGATAGTGCTGGGTCTCGAGGGTAAACGCGCCCCAGTGCGGGTAGACCTTGCCACCCTTGCCCTTGACCGTGCCGTCGAGGAAGTTGCTGGTGTAGAACTGCACGCCAGGTTCGCTGGTGAACAGCTGTAGGTGCCGGCCGGACTGCGGGTCGCTGACTTCGACGGCCAGTTTGCTCGCATCACCTTGGGTATCCAGCGCCCAGTTGAAATCGAAGCCACCCTGTTTCGGCTCGGCAAATTTCAGTTGCGGATGATCCGCCTTGATGTGCGTGCCGATGGCGGTCGGTTTGCTGAAATCCATCGGTGTGCCGGCCACTGGCGCCAACTCTCCGGTGGGGATCAGTTTGCCGGTGACCGGGGTGTAATGGCTGGCATGCAAGGTCGCGACTTGCTTGAGGATGTCGCCATTACCGGCGCCGGCGAGGTTGAAGTAGCTGTGATTGGTCAGGTTCAGCACTGTCGGCTTATCGGTGCTGGCCTTGTAGTCGATGCGCAATTCGTTGTTGTCGGTGAGGCGATAAGTCACCTCGGTGGTGAGGTTGCCGGGGAAACCCATTTCACCGTCCACCGACAGATAGGTCAGGGTCACGCCGACTGAATCCTTGTCTTTGGTTTCCTGGGCTTTCCAGACCTTTTTATCGAAGCCTTGAGTGCCGCCATGCAAGGCATTGGACTTGTCATTCTGCGGCACTTGATAGCGTTTGCCGTCGAGTTCAAAAGCACCTTCTGCCAGACGATTGCCGAAGCGGCCAATGGTCGCGCCGAAGTACGCGGTGCCTTTCTGGTAGCCCTGCACATCGTCGAAGCCGAGCACGACATCGTCAAACTTGCCGTGCTTGTCCGCGACTTGCAGCGATTGCAGGGTTGCGCCGTACGTGATGACCGTGGCTTGCATGCCATGGCTGTTGCGCAGGATGTATTGCTCGACGGGCGTGCCGTCATTGGTTTTGCCGAAGGCCTTGTGTTCGGCACTCAGGCCGGCCGCGTTGGCAGAGAGGGTGGCGATCATCAGGGACAGTCCAAGGCCGGAGAGCAGGTGACGGGATTGAATCATGGTTGACCTTCCTTTTTGTTGTTGTTTTGTAGGGTGGGGCAATAGTCATGCTATTTATCGTTCGAGTGAGAATCTATAGCGGATTAAACGTTTATTGCAAAAATAAAGTCGGACTAAATTGATCGCTGTGCCCCGCCGAAGGTCGGGAAATACCGCCAGCACTGCACTTTTGCGCAATCGGCGGCTCTATCCATGGCCAGGATGCGGTGACTCCCGCCGCACAGGAATGTGCCTGTTCGAGAATTCATGCCGAGAGTGTTTAAGCTGATCACCCGATTTATCCGTCGCCCGTGCCTGCTGCTGGCCTGTTTGTCGTCGCTGCTGTTCAGCGGTTGCAGCCATCAGGACGGTAACGGCTTCATTAACCAGATCCGGGAAGGGCAGCCGCAGGAATTTCTGCAGACCAGCGTCGACCGGATGGCCACGCTGGCGATGCGCGACAATCTTGGCAGTCTTTATCGGTTGATGGGCAAGCTGTACCTGCGCAACCCGGACGAGTTGCGCAAGTCGGGTTTCCTCAACATTCACGCCGCCGTCAAACAGGTGCGACTGGCCATCGAGCAGCAACAACCATTGCCGGTGCTCGGCGGCAGAAAGGACCTCGCGGCGCTCAGCTATGCGATGAGCCCGGAGTTTCGTGGTGACCGCGTCGGCGCTTTCATTTATGCCATCGGCAGCATGCTGGTGACGGCCCATGGCAATCGAACCCAGTTCTACATGACGGACGCGATCAACCCGACGTTCGTGCATAACGCGGCGCGCAACATCGAAAAAGCCACGTGGATTCTGTCGCAGCGTCAGAACAAGGAAGGCCAGCCGCTGTTGTTTTCCAATGAGATCTCGGAGGAGGGCAGCAACCTGAGTTTTGCCGTTGAGTTCGGCAAAATCGTTGCGCGCCTGGATCTGCTGACGCAAATGCTTGATGAGCGCTACCGGCGGATCGGGCTCAATTACGCACAGAGTTTGCTGTTCCTCAATTTCCTCCCGGTGCAATAAATCTGTGGATACGCGGCTGGCCAATAGAGTTACGAACTGCCGAAGGCTGCGATCTTTTTGATGTTGATCTAAAAAACCACCATCAAAAGGTCGCAGTCTTCGCCAGCTTCTACAGGGGGGATAGTGTTGTCAGCGGTATTGGGTTGATTGGTGGTCGGATAACTTGTATACAATCACTCGCTAATTTTGATCCAAATGGAGCTGCATCCGTCATGACCGACCCCGCAAGCGCCGATTTCAGCCGTGTCGACCACGCGACCCACGCCGACAAACTGCCCTATGCCGCGTTGCTGGCCTTCGCCATGACCGGGTTCATCGCCATCCTCACTGAAACCCTGCCGGCCGGATTGCTGCCGCAAATCAGTGCCGGGCTGAACGTCAGCGAAGTGCTCGCCGGGCAACTGGTGACGCTGTATGCGTTGGGTTCGATTGTTGCGGCGATTCCGCTGACGGTGGCCACCCGTGGCTGGCCACGACGCCGGGTGCTGTTGATGACGGTTGGCGGGTTTCTGCTTTTCAACACCATCACCACGTTTTCCAGTCATTACGGCCTGACGCTGGCCTCGCGCTTTCTCGCCGGGATGGCGGCGGGGCTGTCGTGGGGAATCATGGCCGGTTACGCCCGCGGGATTGTGCCGGTGCATCAGCAGGGGCGAGCGCTGGCGATTGCCATGCTCGGCACACCGGTGGCGCTGTCCCTGGGAACACCGGCGGGGACGTGGCTGGGCCATCTGATCGGTTGGCGCGCCTCGTTCGGCATCATGTCGGCACTGGCGCTGGTGCTGGCGGCGTGGATTGTTGTGGCGGTGCCGGATCGTCCGGGGCAGGCCAGTGCCGAGCGTCTGCCGCTGATGCAGTCCCTGCGCCTGCCGGGTGTGCGCCCGGTGTTGTTGGTGGTGCTGACGTGGATGCTCGGGCACAACATTCTCTACACCTACATTTCTCCGTTTTTGATGCAGGCCGGACTCGCCGGGCGTGTCGATCTGGTGCTGCTGGTGTTTGGCGTTTGTTCGCTGGTGGGAATCTGGATTATCGGCATGCTCGTGGATCGCTGGTTGCGCTGGCTGACTCTGATCAGCCTCGCAGTGTTTGCCGTGACGGCGCTGGTGTTGGCACTGGCGAATCCGTCGCCATGGCTGATCTACGGCTGCATGGCGGTGTGGGGGTTGTCCTTCGGTGGTTCGGCGACGTTGTTGCTGACGGCAGCAGCGGATTCTGCCGGCGATCATGTCGATGTGGTGCAGGCAATGCTGACGACTTCCTGGAACGTGGCGATTGCCGGAGGCGGGCTGTTTGGCGGCTTACTGCTGGATCGAGCGGGGGCGATGTCGTTTCCGTGGGCGCTGCTGATTCTGTCCCTGATCGCGCTGGCCACGGTGTGGATCAACAGCACACACAGCTTCAAACCCGGACGACGCCAACACTGACACCGCCACCCTGCAGGAGCTGCCGAAGGCTGCGATCTTTTGATCTTTCTTGTTGCGTTGGTCGTGGAGCACCTGAACGCCGGATTGGGATCGGGATCGGGATTGGGGGTATATCCGTTGCTGCGGGTGTTGCCGCTGGCGGTTTCGCTCTTACAGCGAGTCCCTTTTTCAAACGCCAAAAAGGAACCAAAAGGCTTTGCCCCGGCGTACGGCACTTCGCTTAGGCTCAGTGTTCCCTCGCTACGGTGTCCATCCGGGGGCATCGCCTCCGGTTTGCTGCGCTGCACCTCCTTTCGATGGATGCGGCTTCGCCGCACGGCGCTACGCGCCTAACCCCCGGATGAACACCTACGCTCGGCCTGCCGAAGGGGCAAAAAATCAAAAGCCAGATCAAGAGCAAAGGCCAGATCAAGAGCCCCTCACCCTAGCCCTCTCCCAGAGGGAGAGGGGACTGATTGAGGTGTTTGGCTGAAATACATCGACGTGCAATACCGAGTCGCACTCCAATTTTGAAAAGCGCAAAAATCGGCCCCCTCTCCTCGGGGAGAGGGCTGGGCGGGCGGCGCTCCGATGAGGGGTGAATCCAACACCGAACAAAAGCCGACCGCATCGCTCTTCCACCACTCAACACAATGAGCGTTAGCTCGAGTGCAGCTCTTGATCTCTAAGGCCCGTCGGAAGGCTGAGTGGAGGGATTCATCCGGGGGGAACATCGAAAGGAGGTGCAGCGAAGCAAACCGAAATCGATGCCCCGGATGGATCCCGGAGCGAAGGAACCCGAGCCACAGCGAGGGCCGAACGTCAGGGCGCAGACCTTTTGGTTACTTTTGGGGCGTTTGCCAAAAGTGACCCGCCGTAAGGGCGGAACCCTAAGTCGCCATCACCCAAAAAACGGATATACCCCAAACCCTCGAGCCTGAAAGCGGGATTGGGCATAACGATAGACCGCATCGATATATGTAGTTATAAGAAAAATCGCTATGCTGCGGGCCAGATTTTCCCCGTCGTTTTTCTGGACGTCTTAATGGAATTGGCAAATTTCGGCCTTGTGATTGCCGGGCTGGTGGTGGGTTTTATTGTCGGCATGACCGGTGTCGGCGGTGGTTCGTTGATGACGCCGATCCTGCTGTGGTTCGGCATCAACCCCGCAACAGCGGTCGGCACCGACTTGCTGTACGCGGCCATTACCAAATCCAGTGGCGTCATCGTTCACAAGAAGAACAAGAATATCGATTGGGCCATCACCGGTTGGTTGACCCTCGGCAGCGTGCCGGCGGTGGTCATGACCTTGTGGTTTCTCAGCACGCTGCACACCGCGCCAGACGCGATGAACGCCATCATCAAACAAGCTCTGGGCTTTGTGTTGTTTGCCACAGCGTTGGCGATCTTCTTCAAGAAACGCTTGCTGGAATTCGCCCACAAACGCGCTGGCGGCAACTACAACCCGAGCGGTTCGCGGCTGAACGTGATGACGGTGATCACTGGCCTGATCCTCGGCACCATGGTCGCCCTGACCTCAATCGGCGCCGGCGCCCTCGGCACCGTGGCGCTGTTCATCCTCTATCCGCTGCTGCCGACCCGCCGCCTGGTCGGCACCGAAATCGCCCACGCCGTACCGCTGACCCTCGTCGCCGGCCTCGGCCATGCGAGCATGGGCAACATGGACTGGAGCGTGCTGGGCTTTTTGCTGATCGGTTCGTTGCCAGGCATCTGGCTTGGCAGCCACCTGACCGGCCGCATCTCCGACGAAGTGCTGCGACCCTGCCTGGCGACGATGCTGGTATTGATCGGCTATAAACTGGCGTTTTGATCGACAACCATGAGCGAAACCACTGTGCACTGCGATGGCCGTATCGCCATTACTGTCGAACCTCGCGAGATGCGCATGAGCCATTGGCTGTATGCGCCGCGGGCGGTTGATCAGCAGCGTCAGCAGGTGTTGCTGGATCTGACCGACAGCTTATGGGATCTGATCGGCACAGCGCAGGAGACGGTCAGTGGCATCGACTTGCTGCTGCGCAAATACCCTGGCGATCGCGCGTCGGTGACGGTGAGCATTGATCTGGACGGCGGGGTAATCAGAGTCGGCGCGCGACTGATCGAACCCGCACATTTACTGGCAACCCTTGATTCGGCGCTGGACTGATGTCGCGCTGAACCCCATCGCCACAGATGTCTTCTTATGTTGGTTGCCGCGTGGTGTATTTCATGACGGTCACCGGCAAATTTTCGTAAACCATCTCCTCGACCACCTCCCAACCCAGCCGGGCATACAGCGACTGCGCTGCGTCGGTGTACAGGTAAAGTTCCGGCACGCCCAACGCCTCAGCCTCTTCAACAATGCGCTTGACCAGTCGCGAAGCAATCCCGCGGCCACGTTCTTCAGCCTTCACATAAACCCCGGCCAGCCAGGGCGTGAGTTCGGGGCGGACCTTCATGTCGCTGTCGATCAGCAGTGCACCGCCCAGCAACCTGCCGTCTTCAATCGCTACCACGACACTGGGGATCGCACCTTTGCCGCACGCAGCACGCATGCGTTCGGTGCGGGCAGCAAGGGTGTCGTCGGGACTAAAGCCACTCCACTCCTTGAAGTTGAGTTCAGCCAGTTCTTCGATCAATTCAGGGTGATCGCACAGGTAATCAATGTGCACGCGGTGACCTCCATTTCGTGAGCAGAACAGCCACCCTAATGCGCTCTTGAACGGTAATCAAATCGGCGTGGCGATCGCGTTTGTACAGTTGCGCAATATCGGGCCTGACCTAAGCTTCTGGCAGGGCAACAGATATTTGCCGGAAACACCGGAACAATCGCCACGATGCGCAATCATTAGAGCGTGGATATCAAAAGGAGATGCGCATGCTCATCAGGTCACTGACCCTGACACTCTTGCTGGCAGTTGCCGGCCCCCTGTCCGCCGCTGACAACGATTCGCCGATTGCCGGGGACATGGGCCGCGCCCGACCGCTGATCGTGATCGCGCAAAGCACCGCCGACCCCGTGTGGCTGAATCTGAAAAAGTCGCTGGACGACCCGGCCAACAAAAAGGGCGTCGCGGATCGCAATATCAAGGTTTACACCATTCTCAGTATGTCGGGTCAGCTCGACGGCAAGGATATGGGCCAGCAAGACACCATGGCGCTGCTGCGCTCGCTGAAGCTGGGCGCCGGGGCTTATCCGAAAGTGTTCCTGGTGGGCAAGGACGGCGAAACCAAACTCTCCGCCTCGGGGGATGACGCGAAGGCCATCGACCTGAAGAAAATCTTCGACACCATCGACGCCATGCCCATGGCCGAGAAAGAAGCGGCCGCCGCCGCAGCAGCCCAGGCCCCGGCCGCTGCCGAACCTGAACCGGCCAAAGGTGCGAAAGGCGCCAAGCCGAGCAAGCCTGCAAAACCGACCAAGCCGCCGGAAATGCCGGATGATTGATGGTTCGATTTGAATCAAAAATGGGCGACCTCTAGAGGTCGCCCATTTTTATTGCCTGCAAAAAAGCGCTGCCGAAGGCTGCGATCTCTTGATCTTTAGTGGGTCAGCGCACTGAAAATCTCATGCGCAATCTTCACCCGTTCCGCATTCGGGTAGTTCTTGTTGGCCAGAATCACGATGCCAATATCCTTCGATGGCACGAACGCCACGTACGCGCCGAAACCGCCGGTTGCGCCGGTTTTGTTGTAAAGCACATTGGCCGGCTCAGGCTGTGGCGGGGTCAGCCATTTGACCTTGTGCGGCTCCATCGCCATCGGCGTCGAGTTGCCGGCCTGCAGCTTCTTCAGGCTGATGGGGTAGGGGTAGCGCTCCCAGCCCAGACCCTGCGTCATATTGCCGACGCTGTAGTAACCGGTGTGGGTCGCGGCGACGGCTTTTTGCAGCGGCTGTTCAAGGCCCGCAGGCTTGAGGTTCGCCTCGACGTAGCGCAGCAGATCCGCCGCACTGGTCTTGATGCCGTAGGCTTCGGCATCCAGTGCGCCGGGGCTGACGCGAACCGGTTTGTCGTTCTTGTCGTAACCCTGCGCGTAGAGCTTCGCTTCGGAGGCGGGCACTTCAATGAAGGTGTGCGTGAGGCCCAGCTTCGGCAGCAAGGTTTCAGTCATGGCCTGAGCAAAGGGCTGACCGAGGCTTTTTGCCGTCAGATAGCCGAACAGTCCGAGGCTGGGGTTCGAATACAGGCGATGGCTGCCCGGCGAATAGGCCGGTTTCCACTGCCGGTAATAGCCGAGCATCTTGTCCGTTGAGTCCGCATCAGCGGGAAACTGCAGCGGCAAACCGCCCGCGCTGTAGGTGCCCAGTTGCAGCACGCTGATGTTGTCGAAGGCGCTGCCTTTTAGTTCAGGCCAGAGCGTGCTGGCCTTGGTCGACAGGTCAAGTTTGCCCGTGGCCTGCGCATAACCGGCCAATGTGGCGGTGAAGGTCTTGCTCACCGAGCCGACTTCGAACAGGGTGTTTTCGCTGACCTTCTGCCCGGTGTCCTTGGCGGAGACGCCGTAGTTAAAGTAATGCGGCTGGCCGTTAATGGTCAGTGCAACGGCCAGGCCGGCGATGTTCTGTTGCTGCATGACCGGTGTGACGGCGGCTGTGACCAACGCTTGCAGTTGCTCATCCGTTTGCGGGGCGCCGAGGCAGGTTGCAGCGCCGAACAGCAGTCCGAATGCGCTACAGGAAAAGGCTTTGGTCAGGTTGATGGATGACATAAGTGAACCACTCTCCATGAGTGTTGATAATAGTATCGCGCTACACTGCGGGCGATTTTTGTAATGGGCGGCTGATCAGCGCCGACAATTTAGGCAGTCCGACTTGAATCGACAAACGACGAAATCTCGGATTAGCCATTAGAAAAATTAGGGGCTGGGCATGATTCGACCGCAATTGCCGCTCAATGCACTGCGCGCTTTCGAAGCCTCGGCGCGTCACTTGAGTTTCACGCGAGCTGCCGTGGAGCTGTGCGTGACCCAGGCCGCCGTCAGTCATCAGGTCAAAAGCCTCGAAGCGCAGCTCAACGTAACACTGTTCAAACGCCTGCCCCGCGGGCTGATGCTGACCAGTGAGGGCGAAACGTTGCTGCCGGTGTTAAGCACCTCGTTTGACCACATCGCGCAGATTCTCGAACGCCTTGCCGGTGGACAGTATCGCGAGATGTTGACCGTCGGCGCGGTGGGCACCTTCGCCGTGGGTTGGCTGCTGCCAAGGCTTGCGGACTTCCGGGCGAAACATCCGCTCATAGATTTACGGCTGTCGACGAACAACAATCGCGTGGACGTTGCCGCCGAAGGGCTGGATTATGCGATCCGCTTTGGGGCTGGCGCTTGGCACGGTATCGAGGCCATGCGCTTGCTCGATGCGCCGCTATCAGTGCTGTGCGTGCCGGAGATCGCCCGGCAATTGCACACGCCGGGGGATCTGTTGCAGCAGACGTTGCTGCGGTCCTATCGCACTGATGAATGGCCAGCGTGGTTTCAGGCGGCGGGTCTGGCGACACAGGCCGCGCCGCCGCAAAGCATCATGTTCGACTCGTCGTTGGCGATGATGGAAGCGGCGTTGCAGGGCAGTGGCGTGGCGTTGGCCCCGCCGCTGATGTTTGCCAGGCAACTGGCGGCGGATGCGATTCGTCAGCCATTCGCGATCGAGATCACGACCGGGAGTTACTGGCTGACGCGGTTGCAGTCGCGGCCGGAGACGGCGGCGATGGATGCGTTTAAAAACTGGCTGCTGCAAATCGCCGTCTAGCACACGGCCCTGTGGGAGTTGGCTTGACAGCGATAGCGTTGAGTCTGTCAACTTCAATGTTGACCGTGTTGACGTCATCGCTGGCAAGCCAGCTCCCACAGGTTTATGTGTCGGATCGGCAATCACCTACCTCCTGCAAAAGTGAGCGCGCAGGAGATCTGTGATGTGAGTGAAGCGTTAGCGCACCAGGCACGGCCGCTTGTTATCGAACTTCCAGCCCGGAATCAGAAACTGCATCGCCACGCTGTCGTCCCGCGCGCCAAGGCCCATGCCTTTGTACAGTTCGTGAGCCTTGGCCACCTGATCCATATCCACTTCCACACCCAGCCCCGATGCCTTCGGCACCTGCACGCAACCGTCGACGATTTGCAGCGGTGCCTTGGTCAGGCGCTGGCCGTCCTGCCAGATCCAGTGGGTGTCGATGGCGGTGATTTCACCCGGTGCTGCCGCCGCAACATGGGTGAACATCGCCAGCGAAATATCGAAGTGGTTGTTGGAGTGCGAGCCCCAGGTCAGCCCCCACTCATGGCACATCTGCGCCACGCGCACGGAACCCTGCATGGTCCAGAAGTGTGGGTCGGCCAACGGGATGTCCACCGATTGCAACTGGATCGCATGACCCATTTCGCGCCAGTCGGTGGCGATCATGTTGGTGGCGGTTTTCAGGCCGGTGGCGCGGCGAAATTCAGCCATGACTTCGCGGCCCGAATAACCGTTTTCCGCACCGCACGGGTCTTCCGCATACGCCAGAACCTGATGCTGGTCGCGGCACAAGCGGATCGCTTCCTTGAGTGACCAGGCGCCGTTCGGGTCGAGGGTGATGCGCGCCTGCGGGAAGCGTTCGGCCAGCGCCGTCACCGCTTCGATTTCCGCGTCGCCACTGAGCACGCCGCCCTTGAGCTTGAAATCCTTGAAGCCGTATTTCGCGTGGGCCGCTTCGGCGAGGCGCACCACGGCTTCGGCGGTCATGGCCTTCTCGTGACGCACGCGGAACCAGTCGTTGTCGGCGTCCGGCTCGCTGCGGTAGGCGAGGTCGGTTTCGCGCTGATCGCCGACGTAAAACAGGTAACCAAGCATCTTCACTTCATCGCGTTGCTGACCTTCGCCGAGCAGCGCCGCGACTGGCACGTCGAGGTGCTGACCGAGCAAGTCGAGCAGTGCGGCTTCGAGGCCGGTGACCGCGTGAATAGTGATGCGCAGGTCGAAGGTTTGCAGGCCGCGGCCGCCGGCATCGCGGTCGGCAAAGGTCTGACGCACCTGGTTGAGCATCTTTTGGTACGTGCCGATCGGGCTGCCGATGACCAGGCTGCGTGCGTCTTCCAGCGTCTGGCGAATGCGCTCGCCACCGGGTACTTCACCGACCCCGGTGTGGCCGGCGTTGTCCTTGAGAATGACGATGTTGCGGGTGAAAAATGGCCCGTGGGCGCCGCTCAGATTAAGCAGCATGCCGTCGTGACCGGCCACCGGAATGACCTGCATGTCAGTGATGATCGGCGCTTTGGCGGTGTCGTGTGCGTTCATTGTGTTTATCCTTTCGTATCTTTCAGAATCAGGCGTGTTTCGGCGCAGTTTCAGCTATAGCAAGATCCGCAGCCGGCCTGGGCTTGGTGCGGGCGAAGAAGACGATGATCGCGGCAATGATCGAGGTAGCGGCCAAGCCGTAGAGGCCACCCTGAATCGAGCCGGTGTGTTCTTCGAGCAGACCGAAAGTGGTCGGCGCAACGAAGCCGCCGAGGTTGCCCACCGAGTTGATCAGCGCGATCACGGCGGCGGCAATCCGCGCATCCAGATAAGCCTGCGGAATCGGCCAGAACAACGACGAAGCCGACTTGAAACCCAGCGCCGCAAAACAGATTGCGACAAAGGCGAAGATCGGCCCGCCCGTGGTGGACATGAACATCCCCGCTGCAGCGATCAACAGCGCAGCGGCGACCCATGCCTGCTGGTGTTTCCATTTGGTGGATAGGGAGGCGAAGGTGTACATGCCGACAATCGACAGCAACCACGGAATCGAGTTGAACAGGCCGACCTGCACATCGCTGAGTTCGCCCATCTTCTTGATGATGCTTGGCAGCCAGAAGGTCGCGGCGTAGATCGTCAACTGAATGAAGAAGTAGATCAGGCAAAACAGGATGATCTGCCGGTCCTTGAGCAGTTTGCCCATCGATGGCCGGATCGGTGTGGCGGCTTCGCGGGCCTTCTGTTCATCGTCGATGGCGGTGACGAGTGCGTCCTGTTCGGCGCGGCTCAGCCATTTCGCATCGTGAGGTTTGGCGTCGAGCCAGAACCAGACGAACACGCACAGGCACACCGAAAACATCCCTTCAATAAAGTACATCCATTGCCAGCCGTGCATGCCCAGCCCGTTGATTTGCAGGAGCAGGCCGGACAGCGGGCCGGAGATCAGGGACGCAATGGCCGAGCCGCTGAGGAAAATCGCAATGGCTTTACCGCGTTCGGCGCCGGGCAGCCAGCGGGTGAAGTAGTAGATCACCCCGGGAAAGAACCCGGCCTCGGCGACACCGAGCAGGAAACGCAGAATGTAGAAGTGGGTTTCGTTCTGAATGAACGCCATGCAGGTAGCGACCACGCCCCAGGTGAACATGATTCGGGTCAGCCAGATGCGTGCGCCGACTTTCTGCAAGAGCATGTTGGAGGGGACTTCGAACAGCGCATAACCGATGAAGAACAGACCGGCGCCGAAGCCGTAAGCGGCGGCGCCGATGCCCAGGTCATGTTCCATGTGGGTGCGGACGAAGCCGATGTTCACCCGGTCAATGTAATTGACGATGAACATGATCACAAAGAGCGGCAAGACGTGGCGTTTCACTTTCGAAATGGCGGACGCCAGCGTTGAATCAACGCCCTCGTTCATCCCGGAGACGGAGGTTTTCACTAGGTTTTCTCCCACTGATTATTTTTATGCGGGGTAGGGCTGGGTGTTGCGTTGTTGATAGACATCATACAACTACATTTTTTTGTCCTACAAGTGGGGAGAACCGACTAAATTCTTTGGAAAGGCAGAATTCTTATGCTTTTTTGGGTCGTAAAGCCCGTTTCTATTGGGTTTTCTTTGCGTTGGACGGTCGTGTGTTTTTAACAGCTCCGCATTTTATTTCAGCGGAACGCATAAATCACGAGTGGGATTTTTCGTAGAAATGGAGTGTTGTCATACAAGTTGATCGGGCTCTGAGGAGTAACATCGACCCTTGTCACCCATCCCCGCAGTGCTACGATCCGCAAGCCCCGTTCACCGGAACCGACCATGCAAGAAAACCTCGACGCTCCCGCGCGCAAACGTGCGCACAACCTGGCCCATGACCTGGTGGAGAAGCTCACCCAAAGCATCCAGCTCGGGCAAATGTCGCCCGGCGACAAATTGCCGTCGGAGAATTCCATCGTTCAGGAATACGGGGTCAGCCGCACAGTGGTGCGCGAGGCGATTTCCAAATTGCAGGCGTCGGGGCTGGTCGAGACGCGGCATGGCATCGGCACGTTCGTGATCGAGCGGGCGCCGGAGCAGGGGTTGCGGTTGAACGTCGACACCGCGCTCGGGGTGCGCAGCATTCTTGAATTGCGCATGGGACTGGAGACGCAAGCCGTGGCGCTGGCGGCGCAGCGCCGCAGCGAGCAGCAAGTGCTGCAGATGCGCCAGGCGCTGGATGACTATCAACGCCTGTTGGCCAATAACGACAGCTGCGTCGAGGCCGATCGGCGCTTTCATCTGTTGATCGCCGAGGCCACCGGCAACGTGTGCTTCAGCGAGATCATGCAGCACTTGGGCAATGCGATGATTCCGCGCGCGCGGGTCAATGCAGTCGAGCGCGGGGCGGCGGATTTGAGCAAGCTGGGGCAACTGGCCAATCTCGAGCACGAGGCGATTCTGAATGCGATCAAGCGCCAGGACCCGGATGCCGCGCGGGCAGCCATGTGGCTGCATCTGACCAACAGTCGCGACCGGTTCCTCGCACAGGGTTGAGCGCCGTTGGTCTGTTCGATGGCACGCCGTTTCCGGGGCCGCTTCCAAACTGTACGGCCCGGGTTTTCCGGACCTCCTTGGTGAGGTGCGTCATGGCTAACGACTTGCTGTTTCAGGGGGGAGTGCTTCCCACCGACCCAACCCTTCCGGTGCCCGGCACCGATGAGCCGTCACTGGGCGATCACGATGCACCGCCAGGGATGAGTCCGGGGCGCGATCCGTTGAGTGACGCCGATCGGCCGGAAGACTGGAAGGATCCGCCAGCGGATGAAGAAATGCCGCCGGCGGATGAGCCGACGCCGTTGTCGGATGATCGGCGCTGAGGTATCTGGCTTTGATTGATGTGATGTCTGTGCTTGCTCCATCGCTGGCAAGCCAGCTCCCACAGGTTATGCGGGTGTGCAGCAGAACCTTTGTACAACCCCGAACCCTGTGGGACCTGGCTTGCCAGCGATGGCGGCGGCAGTAACAGTAGATATCAGCGATCAAACCCCGGCAGTGCGCCCCACCCAAAACCGCCGCTCCAGATTCAACGCCAGCACACTCACCAACACCACCGCCGAGCCCGCCAGCATCAACAGGGTCGGCCGCTCGCCCAGCCCCACCGACGCAATCCCCATCGCCGTTGGCGGAATCAGGTACAGGGTCATGGTCGCCCGACTCAAATCCACATGCCTGAGCACAAACCCCCACGCCAGATAGGCCAGGGCACTTGGAAACACACCCAGCGCCAACACCGCCCATTGCACCCGCAGCGGCGCTTTCATCACCGCGTCGCTCAACCCCGGCAAGTAAATCAGCAACAGCAGTGTCCCCGACCACACCGCGTAGCACGTCAGACTCAGACCGTCATAGCGCCGGGCGTGATGCTTTTGCAGGGCGAAATAAATGCTCCAGGAAACCGCCGCCAGCAAGATCAACAAGCCATGCGCGTCGATCTCACCCACACCACGATCACCGCTGACCACAATCGCCACGCCGACCAAACCCAGCAACACACAGCCCCAACGCCAGACACTGACCTGATCCTTGAACACAAAACGCGCCAGCAGCGTGCTGAACAGTGGACTCGATTGCGCCAGCACGCTCGACGCCCCGGCGCTGACGCTTTGCTGGCCGATGTTCAGCGCGACGTGATGCAGGCTGACCGCGAAGAAACCCAGGGCGAACAGCAGTGGTACGTCCCTCACGCGGGGAAGTTGAAGACCTTTGAACGCGGCGATGACCGCCATGAACAACGACGCCAACAGAAACCGCAACAGCGCCAGATGCCCGGGATCGTAGGCTTGCAGGCCGATGTGGATGCCGGTTGGCGAATACGCCCAGCAGCCGACGACAAACGCCGTGGCCAGTAAGATTTTCAGCGAAGCAGGGGACGGCATGATCGAGCACCAACAGGCATGATGTGCCGAGTATCCGGGTGCGCAATCATTCGCCACAACTGACTTATACTGCGCTGAATGTTCACTCAGAGTGATGAGTATGGAGCTGGCACAAATCCGTATGTTCAAGACCGTGGCCGAGGAAGGCAGCATCGCCCGGGCGGCGGAAAAACTGTTCTGCGTGCCGTCGAACATCACGGCGCGGATCAAGGCGCTGGAGGCGGAGTTGGGTGTGGCACTGTTCGTGCGTCAGGGCCGTGGGCTGCGGATCAGTCCCGCAGGACAGACGTTTCTTGCCTATGCGCAAAAAATTCTGGCGCTGACGGCGGAGGCCAAACGCGCGGTTGATCCCTCGGCCGAGCCGTCCGGGCCGCTGCGCATCGGCGCCATCGAATCATCGGCCACCGGGCGGTTGCCACGGTTGCTGGCGAAGTTTCACAAGCGTTTTCCGCAGGTCGCACTGGAACTGACCACCGGCACCTGGGGCCAGTTGCTCGACGACACGCTGAACCATCGCCTCGACGGCGCGATTGTCGCGGTGGACGTTGAGCGTTCCCAGCTCAAACGCACACCGATGTATCGCGAAGAGCTGCTGCTGATTGCCTCGACGTCGTTCGGGCCGGTGCACGGCATCGATGATTTGCAGGACAAAACCGTGTTCATGTGGCCGCAAGGCTGTCCGTATCGGGCGGCGCTGGAGCACTGGTTGTTGCGTCAGGGGCAGGCGTTGCCGATTGTCAGCCTGGCCAGTTACGGGGCAATTGTCGGGTGCGTCAGTGCGGGGGCGGGCGTGGCGTTGGTGCCCAAAGGGGTGTTCGAGCAATACGCCAAAGGCGCGGGGTGTGTGGGCTATGAGTTCCCCGAACTGACGGCCATCGAGAATCTGTTTTACTGGCATGAAAACGCCGGGGTGCACCCGGCGCGCGAGGCATTTGTGGCGATGTTGCGCGAAGAGTTTATCGCGTAAGAAAAGCGGCCCTCACCCTGGCCCTCTCCCCCTGGGAGAGGGCCAGGGTGAAGGCCTTTCAAGCATTCGCCACATCCCGCATCAACAACCCGAAGCGCAAATCCACCCCATCCGGAATCGGCACATACACCGTGTGCCCATCCCCCGGCGCCACCTCGACAGCTTCACCCTTGAGGTTGCGCAACTCCTGCAAATCAAAATGAAAGTTGCCCTCGGGCGTCATCAATTCCAGATGATCACCCAACGCAAAACGGTTCTTCACCTTGACCTCGGCCAATCCGTCACGCCGCTCACCGGTCAACTCCCCGACAAACTGCTGTCGCTCCGACACCGAGCTGCCATGCAGATAATTCTGGTACTCGTCATGCACATGGCGGCGCAGGAAACCCTCGGTGTAGCCGCGCTGGGCCAGTGATTCCAGATCGCTCATCAGGCTGCGATCGAACTCTCGCCCAGCCACCGCATCATCAATAGCCCGGCGATACACCTGCGTGGTGCGCGCGCAGTAAAAGTGCGATTTGGTCCGGCCCTCGATTTTCAGTGAATGCACGCCCATGCGGGTCAGGCGCTCGACGTGCTGTACCGCGCGCAGATCCTTGGCGTTCATGATGTAGGTGCCGTGCTCGTCTTCGAAGGCGGGCATCAATTCGTCAGGGCGATTGGCTTCCTGCAGCAGAAACACCTGATCGGTCGGCGCGCCGAGGCCCAGGGTTGGCTCGGGCTGGAAGGTCTGGACGATCTCGCCCAGCTGATTCTCCGTGGCCTCCTGCGCCGAGTATTTCCAGCGGCAGGCGTTGGTGCAGGTGCCCTGATTGGCGTCACGTTTGTTCATGTAACCCGAGAGCAGACAGCGTCCGGAATAGGCCATGCACAGCGCACCGTGAACGAACACCTCCAGCTCCATGCCCGGCACCTGCTCGCGGATTTCGCCGATTTCTTCCAGCGACAATTCGCGGGACAGGATGATCCGGCTCAGACCCTGTTGCTGCCAGAACTCGACGCTCGCCCAGTTCACCGTGTTGGCCTGCACTGAAAGGTGGATCGGCATCTGCGGGAAATGCCGGCGCACCAGCATGATCAGCCCCGGGTCAGACATGATCAGTGCGTCTGGCGCCATCTCGATGACCGGCGCCAGATCCTTGAGAAAGGTTTTCAACTTGGCATTGTGCGGCGCGATGTTGACCACCACGTAGAAGCGCTTGCCCTGCGCCTGTGCTTCACGAATGCCCAGCGCCAGATTGCCGTGATCGAACTCATTGTTGCGCACCCGCAGGCTGTAGCGCGGCTGGCCGGCGTAAACCGCATCGGCACCGTAGGCGAAGGCGTAACGCATGTTTTTCAGGGTGCCGGCGGGGGCGAGCAGTTCGGGGGCGGCGGGAGTGGAGGTCGGAGTCATGGCGGCAGCGCTCGCAAAAGCGCGGCAGGGTAGTGCGGTTGTCTCCAGGGTTTACTGATCTGGATCTATGCTCCTTGAATAAAGATGGCACTCGCGCGGGCGGCGGCTGACTAAGTTGCGCTGGCGTGCATGGCGCCTGACTGACATGGACTGGACATGAACCAAAAAAGTATTCAATTCAAATCCCTCACGGTGCTGTTGGTGCTGGTGACGGTGGCCTTTATCTGGATTCTGTTGCCGTTCTATGGCGCGGTGTTCTGGGCGGTGATCCTCGGCATTCTGTTTGCGCCGATGCAGCGCCGGTTGCAGGCCAGATACGGCTGGCAGCGCAACCTGACATCGCTGTTCACGTTGAGCGTCTGCCTGGTGATTGCGATTTTGCCCGTGATCATCATCAGTGTGTTGCTGGTCCAGGAAGGGGCGATGGTCTACAAGAACATCGAGAGTGGCGAGCTGGATGTCGCGGCTTATCTGGCGCAGTTCAAGCACAGCCTGCCGCCGTACTTCCAGCATTTGCTGGACCGTTTCGGCATGGGCGAGCTGAACGGCTTGCGCGAGAAAATCGTCAAGTCAGCGATGCAGGGCAGCCAGGTACTGGCGAGTCAGGCGTTCAGTTTTGGCCAGGGCACGTTCGAGTTCGTGGTGAGTTTCTTCATCATGCTTTATCTGCTGTTCTTCTTTCTGCGTGACGGCCCGGAACTGGCGCGCAAGATACGCACCGCCGTACCGCTGGAAGAGAGTCACAAGCGACGCCTGCAGCTGAAGTTCAACCGCGTGGTGCGGGCAACGGTGAAGGGCAACCTGGTGGTCGCGGTCACGCAAGGTGCGCTGGGCGGCGCAATCTTCTGGTTTCTCGACATCCCCAGCGCGTTGCTGTGGGCGGTATTGATGGCGTTTCTGTCGCTGTTGCCCGCGGTCGGAGCCGGGATCGTCTGGGCACCGGTGGCGGTTTATTTCCTGCTCAGCAACATGATCTGGCAGGGTGTCGTGCTCGGCCTGTTCGGCATTTTCGTGATCGGGCTGGTCGATAACGTGCTGCGCCCGATTCTGGTTGGCAAGGACACGCGCATGCCCGACTACCTGATCCTGATCTCGACCCTGGGCGGTCTGGCGGTGTTCGGCTTGAACGGGTTTGTGATCGGGCCGTTGATTGCCGCGCTGTTCATGTCCAGCTGGGCGCTGTTCATCGAGACCAAACCCAAGGTGCAGTTGCCTTAAACGTGGAACCGCGCGCCGGCGACCTGTTGCGACAGTGCCTGCGCTGCCGGCAAGGACGTGAGCGGGCCGCTGATCGGCTCGCCGTCACGCACCAGATACCAACAGGCGAGCAATCCCAGCTCTCTGAGTGAGGCGGGAACGGCGCTGCCAATAACGGACATGATTTGAACCTGAGCCATGACAAGGACCTCCATCAATCGATGGCGCTACCTTAGGGACTCGGCGTTCTCAGGGACAATCAACGCTTTCGATAGTGGTCATTGATAACAGTGAGGGCTGTTTCAATCGACCACTTGATCAAGCATCTGCATCACTTCGCGCTCATTGAGCAGGCCTTTGTGCACAAGGTTCTCGGCCAGCAGCGAAAGAAACTTGGCGCAGCGGTGGCCTTCCAGGTGCTTGAGCTCGGTCAGCGCGCTATACACCTTGCTGGAGGTGCACAAGCCGACGATGCGGTGCGGATTTTGTGTGGGCATGGAGTCGTCCTTGTTGTTATCAACCTGTTGTTTACGGACGGATTCAGCTTGCGGTTCCGTCATGACAAATAAATGACCGTTGTATGTTTTAGCCCCAACGGTCAAATCCATCATGCCGACTTTAGCTGTTGAAACTGTCCTCACAGCGACCTTGGCGAGATTTTTTCAGACGCTGGCCGACCGACGGTCACAAAAAAGCCCCGCTATTAAAGCGGGGCTCTGTATTTCGGTTACCAGCGTGGGCCACCGTAGTAACCGTGTGGCCGGTCGTAGTAACCGTGTAGCCGACCGTAATAACCGCGAGGCGGCCCGTAATAGACGGGCGCCTGCTGGATATAGACCGGTTGCTGCACATACACCGGTGCCGGTTGGTAATAAACCGGTGGGGGCGGCTGTTGCACGTAAACCGGTTGTGGCTGAACGTAAACCGGTTGTTGCTGGACATACACCGGTCGATCCTGATTGATCAGCGCCGAGCCGATGATGGCCGAGCCGACGATCGCGCCAAACACCGCAGGGCCCTGCCAGCCATGGCCGCCACCGGCTTCTGCCTGTCCTGTGACTGCGAGTGCGCCAATCAACATTGCCATGATGGAGAGTTTACGAATCATGATAACTCCTCGGTTCTTCGACCCGGCGGCAGGGCCTGCACCAGGCCCGCAGTCGTCGCGGGGATACTTCTAAGACAGCGTTTTTTTGAAATTCAGCACAGCCGCCAGGTAAATTTTGTGTAAGGTCTGTACGGTTTTCTTTACCGGACGTGCAGCGCTAACGCCATCGCGTACAGACACGCCGATATGATCGAACAGAACCCGATGGGCTGGCTAATCCCGTCCATCCGAAAGTGCGTTTGAAGGAGAAGTTTCATGCAGATGAACCCGAACAAAGACACCCAGCTGTGCATGTCCCTGTCCGGCCGGCCGGGTAATTTCGGTCTGCGTTTTCATAACCATTTGTATGAGCAGTTGGGCCTGAATTTCTACTACAAGGCTTTCGCCAGCAAGGACCTGACCGGCGCGGTCAGTGGGATTCGCGCGCTGGGCATCCGTGGTTGCGGCGTGTCGATGCCGTTCAAGGAGGCCAGCATTGCGCTGGTCGATGAGCTGGACGCGTCGGCGGCGGCGATTCAGTCGATCAATACCATCGTCAACACCCATGGCCATCTCAAGGCTTACAACACCGACTACATTGCCATCGCACAACTGCTGGAAACCCACGCGGTGCCGAAGGAATCGACCTTCGCACTACGCGGCAGCGGCGGCATGGCCAAGGCTGTGGCCAGTGCACTGCGCGATGGTGGCTACAAAAACGGCTTGATCGTCGCCCGTAACGAACGTGCCGGGCGTGCACTCGCGGATTCGCTGGGCTATCGCTGGCAGGCAGAGCTGGGTGATGAACGGCCGCAGATGCTGATCAACGTCACGCCGGTCGGGATGGACGGTGGCCCGGAAGCAGGGCAACTGGCGTTTGAGCCTGAGGTGATCAAAGCGGCGGAGACGGTGTTTGATGTGGTGGCGATTCCGTCGGAAACGCCGCTGATCGTGCGCGGACGGGCTGAAGGCAAACGAGTGATCACCGGACTGGAGGTGATTGCGATCCAGGCGCTGGAGCAGTTTGTGCTTTATACCGGGGTGCGGCCGACCGAAGAGCAATTTCAGGCGGCGGTGGAGTTTGCGCGTAGCTGAAAGTGATGCGGTGAGTGAGCTGGCCCCATCGCTGGCAAGCCAGCTCCCACAGGGATCTCCGGTGAACACAATACCTGGGTATCACCAAGACCCAATGTGGGAGCTGGCTTGCCAGCGATGAAGTCTCTGCGGTGTATCGGGTTGCCTATACTGCTTGGCCAGCAAGCACAGACTTGCCCACCCACAAAAACCGAGGTCAGCATGCCCCCGCGCATTCTCAATCTGCATCAGGTCGAACTCCAACCGCTGCCCGAAGCCCTGTCTCCGGAGGGCGAAACCGCCGCACGTTACCAGCAACGCTCAGCGCGGATTGGCCAGCAACTCGGTGCACAGAAACTCGGCTATCGCCTGTATGCACTGCCACCGGGCATGCGCGGCAGCCCGTTTCACAGCCATCGGGTCAATGAGGAAATGTTCTACGTGGTGGCCGGGGAAGGCGAAGTGCGTCTGGGCGCCGAGCGATTCCCGATCCGAGAAGGAGATGTGATTGCCTGTCCGCCGGGCGGCCCGGAGATGGCGCATCAGATCATCAATACCAGCGCGGGCGAACTGCGCTATCTGGCAGTCAGCACTCAGCAGCAGCCGGATATTTGCGAATACCCGGATTCGAATAAATACGCAGTGATGGACAATTTCACGGTCGATGCCGAAGGCAATGCGTCAGGCTTTGTCGCTGTGGCGCGACAGTCGGATGGGGTGGATTACTGGGATGGGGAATAACACAAAGGTGCGGTCCGATGCATAAGCTGTGGGAGCGAGCTGCTCGCGAAGACGGTGTGTCATTCAAAGAGGTTGTGACTGACACGGCCTCTTCGCGAGCAAGCTCGCTCCCACAGTGATTTGCGGTATTTATTCGAGGCGCGCCAGACGCTCTTCCAGCGCCGCAATCCGTGCTTCAAGCTCTTCGATACGCTCCACCGAAACACCGCTAGCCGCGCCGCGCTCCTGAGGATTGTGCCGCGCCGCCAGAATGACCTCGATATCCGCCGGATCACCCAGCGCATGGGTGTAACGATCTTCGCGCTGTCCGGACTGACGTGGAATCAACACCGCCAGCCCGCGAGCAATCAGGCGCTCCAGCTGATGCAGTACCTGCTCGGCATCTTCGAAATCATGCATGCGCCCGCTGCGGGTCAGCAGTTCGTTGATGGTTTGCGGGCCGCGCAGAAACAGCAGTCCCGTCAGAATCACCTGCGCCGGCACCAGTTCCAGCGCCTTGTCGACCTTGTGCTCCCAGCGGTCGGCACGACTGCCCATGACCAGCTTGGCAAAACCGCGACCTTCCAAAGCGCGCAGGCTCTGGCCAACCTGGCCCTGAGTCAGGTTCATCACCGGTTCACGGCTGGTTTTCTGATTGCAGGCGGTGACCAGTGCGTTGAGGGTCAACGGATAGGTTTCCGGGCTGGTGGCCTGTTTCTCGATCAACGAACCGAGGATACGGATTTCCGTGGCGTTAAGCCGTGGCTCGTCGAAGGTGGATTCTGATTCGGTGGTCATCGCGCGTTCCCTCAGCAGTCGAAGGCGCCTAGCGTAATCCTTGCCAAACAAAAGGCAAGCCGTGTGGTCATCAAGCATGGCTATAATCGCCCCCATGTTCCACCCAGCCACTACACGAGACTGCCATGACCATTTCCCTGTACGCCGCATCCGTCCCGGTTTTTCAACAAATGCTCAACGCCCTGAGCGATGTCCTGAAAAAGGCTGAAGCCCACGCCACCGAGAAAAACATCGACCCGAACGCCTTCCTGCAAGCGCGTCTGTACCCGGACATGTTCCCGCTGACCCGTCAGGTGCAGATTGCCGTGGACTTCGCCAAAGGTGTTTCCGCGCGTCTGGCTGAAGTCGAACTGCCGAAGTACGACGACAGCGAAACCACCTTCGCCGAGCTGCAAGCCCTGATCGCCAAGGTCCTGGCCTTCATCGGCGAGATCAAGCCTGAGCAGATCGATGGCAAGGAAGGCATCGAAATCGTTACCCGTCCAGGCACGCCGAAAGAGAAGCGCTTCAGTGGCCAGTCCTACCTGCTGACCTACGGTCTGCCGCAATTCTTCTTCCACGTCACCACCACTTACGCCTTGCTGCGTCACAACGGTGTTGAAGTGGGTAAACGCGATTACATGGGCGCGTTCTAAATCGCCAAGAGCCCCTCACCCTAACCCCCTCCCGGAGGGAGAGGGGACTGACCGAGCTGATTGGTCGAGATACGTAGACGTGAGATATCAAGTCGAACTCTGGATCGGAAGCGACAAAGATCAGCTCCCTTTCCCCCTCGCCCCCCATGGGGGAGAGGGTTGGGGTGAGGGGGGGCGCGATTTCAGCCACAAAAAAGCCCGCCAAGGTTCACACGTTGGCGGGCTTTTTTATCGCAGCGTAATTACGCGGTGCGGCGAGCTTTCTCTTCCTCACCCAGGCACGCCGCTGCGGTAAACAGCACGTCGGTGGAGGAGTTCAGCGCGGTCTCGGCGGAATCCTGCAGTACACCGATGATGAACCCTACCGCAACCACCTGCATGGCGATCTCGCTTGGAATGCCAAACAGGCTGCACGCCAGCGGGATCAGCAACAGCGAGCCACCGGCCACACCCGAAGCGCCGCAGGCGCAGATCGCGGCCACCACACTCAGCAGGATCGCCGTAGGAATATCCACGACGATGCCCAGTGTGTGCACGGCGGCCAGGGTCAGCACGGTGATGGTGATTGCCGCGCCTGCCATGTTGATCGTCGCCCCCAGCGGGATCGATACCGAGTACGTGTCTTCGTGCAGGCCCAGACGCTTGCTCAATTCCAGGTTGACCGGAATGTTCGCCGCCGAACTGCGGGTGAAGAATGCAGTGATGCCGCTTTCGCGCAGGCACTTGAGGGTCAGCGGATACGGGTTGCGACGCAGCTTCCAGAACACGATCAGCGGATTCATCACCAGCGCCACGAACAGCATGCAGCCCAGCAGCACCGCCAGCAGGTGCGCATAACCCAACAGCGCACCGAAACCGGACGTGGCCAGCGTCGAAGCGACCAGGCCGAAGATCCCCAGTGGAGCGAAGCGAATCACCACGCGCACGATTACCGTGACACCGTTGGACAGATCACCCAGCACTTCGCGGGTAGTGTCGCCGGCATGGCGAATCGCGATGCCCATGCCGATCGCCCAGGCCAGAATGCCGATGAAGTTGGCGTTCATCAGCGCGCTCACGGGGTTATCCACCACGCTCAGCAGCAGGCTTTGCAGCACTTCACCGATACCGCCCGGCGCCGTTACCGCAACGTTCTCGGTGGCCAGTACCAGATTCGACGGGAACGCCATGCTCGCGACCACGGCAACCACCGCCGCCGCAAACGTGCCCAGCAGGTAAAGGAACAGAATTGGACGGATGTGGGTTTCCTGGCCGTGCTTGTGGTTGGCAATCGACGCCATGACCAGCACGAACACCAGAATCGGCGCCACGGCTTTCAATGCTGAAACGAACACCTTGCCGATAAACGCCGTCGACTTCGCCGCTTCCGGCGCGAACATCGCCAGGACGATGCCGGCAATCAGGCCGATCACGATCTGCGTGACCAGGCTCAGGTTTTTCAAGCGTTGCAATAGAGAAGGGGATGAAGCGGTCATGACGGCATCTCTGTTTTTTTATTGGGTACAAGGTTGCGTGAGGCGGTGACAAAACCAGGGCAGACCCCCACCACGCAGCGAAAGTGTTGACGCAAATTCAACGTCCTTAAACAGGCCGCTGAACGGGTGTACGTTTTTCAGGGCGCGGACTTTATCACAGCGTAGGCCTTATCCTTCAGGCATGTGACGATCTGCCACCCGATCTGTCAGCAAGATAGACAGGTTTGTGCAAGTCAGTCCGGACACACTCTGTTAAGATCGCGCATCCTCATTTTAAAGTTCTGCCAGCGGGCCTTCCGGTCATCGCTGGTGTCGTCGTTTCGTTGGAGTTTCCCATGCTGTTGCCCATCCTTCTGTTGTCCGCCGCCGGTTTCACGGTGCTGACCACGGAATTCGTTATCGTCGGCCTGCTACCGGCGATTGCCCGAGACCTTGAAGTCACCATTCCGCAGGCCGGTCTGCTGGTGACTCTATTCGCTTTTACCGTGGCGATGTTCGGCCCATTCTTGACCGCGTATTTCGCTCGCTTCGAGCGGCGCAAGCTGTTTATCAGCATCCTGATCATGTTTGGTCTGGCCAATACCGTGGCCGCATTGGCGCCCAATATCTGGGTGATGGCGATTGCCCGGTTGATCCCGGCGCTGGGGCTGCCGGTGTTCTGGGCGCTGGCCAGCGAGACGGCGGTGGACATCGTCGGCCCGGACTTTGCCGGTCGAGCCATCGCCAAGATCGGCTTCGGCATTGTCTGCGCCACGGTGTTCGGTATTCCGGTCGGCACCTTGATATCCGATGCGTTCGGCTGGCGCAGCGCGTTCGGCATTCTGGCGGTGATCGCCTTTGCCAAGGCATTGCTGCTGTTTGTGTATCTGCCGAAAACCGATCTGCACCAGCATCAGGTCAGCTTCAGCTCGCAGTTCAAGATCTTGCGCAGCCCGCTGATGATCGGCCACGTCGTGTTGTCGATTCTGGTGTTCAGCGGCATGTTCACCGTTTACACCTATCTGGCCGACATCCTTGAACGCCTCGCCGGTTTCAACGGCACGGTGGTCGGCTGGTGCCTGATGGGCTTCGGCGCGGTCGGCTTGATCGGCAACTCGTTGGGTGGTCGTGCAGTGGACCGCCATCCGTTGGGGGCGTCGGTGTTGTTCTGTGCGTTCATGATTGCCGGCATGGTGTCGCTGGTGCCGAACATTCATTCGCCGCTGGGTTTGACGGTTGCGATGGGGATCTGGGGCGTGACTCAGGCGGCGTTGTTCCTGGTCAGCCATGTGCGCCTGATGAAAGCCGCGCCGGAGGCGCCGGCCTTCGCCGCATCGCTGAACATCGCCGGGGCCAACCTGGGAATCGGTCTGGGCGCGATGGTCGGCGGCCGGGTCATCGACAGCGCAGGTCTGGGCTTCCTCGGGTTTGCCGCCGCAGGGTTCATTCTGCTGTCGGTGTTCCTCGCCATGGTGCTGATGACGCTCAAGCCGCGCGACGTCTGCGCCCAGGGTTCATAACGCGGTAAACAGCTCGCGTCGGGCACCTTCGGTAATCGCAACGATGCCGGGGTGCTTGACCTTGCGCTCCACGGATATGGCATAGAACGACTCGGTCACCGCGTCGGTCTGGCCGATCAGCTGAACGCCGTACTGGCGCTTCACTTCCTCGGCAATCACGCTGGGGCCGATAAAAATCCCGCTGCCCGATTGGCCGAAGGCCTGCATCAAGGCGCTGTCATCGAACTCGCCGACGATTTGTGGCTGGATCTGCTGCTCGGCAAACCAGCGCTGCAACCGACTGCGCACCACGGTTTCCGGTCCGGGAATCAACAGGGGGGCGCCGTGCAGACTGCGCGGAAAATCCTGACCGTAACGCGCAGCCAGTTCGGCGGTCGCGAAGAAGCTGATCCCGCACTCACCGAGTTTCTGGCTGTAGCCCTTGATGTCGAGATGCGAGGGCATCGGGCTGTCGGAGATCACCAGATCCAGGCGCTGGATCGCCAGGTCCGCCAGCAATCGCTCGAGTTTGTCTTCGCGGCAGGTAATGCGCAGCGGCTCGTTCAGCTCCATGGTCGGCGCGATCAGGCGATAGACGATGGACTTGGGCACCACATCGGCGACGCCCACCCGGAACAGGATCTGTTGTTCATTGGGCTGGGCGCGCAGCATCAGCTCCAGTTCGCCGCCCAGTTGGAACATCTGCTCGGCGTAGGGCAAGGCCTGACGCCCGGCCTCGGTGAGTTCCAGTTGCCGGCCAACCCGTCTGAACAATTCAATGCCGTACGTGTGCTCGAGCAGGGAAATCTGCCCGCTGATGGTCTGTGGCGTCAGGTTCAGTTGCTCGCAGGCCCGCACGATGCTGCCGGTCTTGGCGACCACCCAGAAATAATGCAGTTGTCGGTAATTGAGCATTGGCGGCTCCATCAGTTCGTAAAACCCGAAGTATAGCCGCTAAAAATACGAATTTTCCTGAAGTGTTCGGCTCCCTAGAATGCCCAGCCATCGAGGGTCGGTCTGTGACCCTGACTGATTATTCGAAGGAAACCTCATGAAATACACATTCCCCATGTTGATGTTTACGTCTTTACTGGTTCTGACCGGTTGCGATCAGGCCGAGAAAAGCGCTCAGCAGTTGATGGGCAAAGCAGCCGAAAGCGCCAAGCAAGCCATCGACGACACCCACAGGGCTGCCGAGCAAGCAATCAGCGACGCCACTGGCGGGTTGATCGAGAAAAAAGAACCATCGGAAAAAGACTCGGAAACTTCCGAATCTTCCTCCAAGACTATCTAAATCGTCTTACACAGAGTCAGGACTGACCCATGGAATATCTGTTAGAACTCGCCGCCAGCCCCACCGCCTGGGTTGCCTTGGCCACACTGGTCGTGATGGAGATCGTGCTCGGCATCGATAACCTGATCTTCATTTCGATCCTGACCAACAAGTTGCCTGAGCAGCACCGCCAGAAGGCGCGGCGCATCGGTATCGGCATGGCGTTGATCTTGCGTCTGGCGCTGTTGAGCACCATCGCGTTCATCGTGCAGTTGACTGAGCCGGTGATCGACATCCTCGGCCAGGCTTTCTCCTGGAAGGACATGATCCTGATTGCCGGTGGTCTGTTCCTGGTCTGGAAAGCCACGACCGAGATCCATCACAGCATGGACCCGGCGCCGGAAGACCCGAAGTCGGCCACCTCGACTGTCACGCTGGGCTTTGCTGCGGCTATCGGCCAGATCCTGTTGCTCGACATGGTGTTCTCGATCGACAGCATCATCACTGCGGTCGGCATGACCGAACACTTGCCTATCATGATCATCGCGGTGGTCGTGTCGGTCCTGGTGATGTTGTTGGCAGCTGATCCGCTGGCCAAGTTCATCAACGACAACCCGACGGTAGTGATGTTGGCCTTGGGCTTCCTGATCATGATCGGCATGACGTTGATCGCCGAAGGCTTCGGCGCCCACGTACCGAAAGGTTATGTGTATGCGGCCATGGCGTTCTCGGCCGGGATTGAAGTGCTGAACATGCTGTCGCGTCGTGCCAAGCAGAAGAAGCTCGCTGCGCAGGCGTAATAGCTGAAAGACAAAAGGCCGCTTGAACTCCGGGAGTTCAGGCGGTTTTTTTTCGACTAGAGATTGGTGATGTCTATCAGAACTCGCCCCTCATCGCAGCGCCGCTCGCACAGCCCTCTCCCGAGGAGAGGGCGCCGACTTTCGGGCTTTGCAAAACATGAGGTCGACTCAGGCTTTCAGGTCGGCGGATCTTGAAAGAACAATCCCGTCAGTTTGCTCTGCCCCCGGGTGAGGGCCATGAGGGGCTTTTCGCTCTAATGCGCCGTTGCGTGGCGTACGCGTTGCTCTTCTGCCTTCTCCACCAGCGTGGTTTGGACAGGATGATGATGGCGCCGCGCAATTCGCAGCACCCCCCAAAGCATGGCGGTGGCCACAGCCAGCCAGCCGGCAATCAACATTACAATAGTCATGGTCAGGCTCATCAGTGCCTCCTCTTTGCCCTGCATCGGGCGCCCACTTTTTCAGTTCGCTCTGTCTCAGTGACAGTCTAGTCACTGCGGTGTTTCAAGCTATTGACCAAAGGTCGGTGGTGACCAATCAGTTTGCTCTATGCAATCGAGGTGTCTGCGGTTTAAGGCTATACCGCAGCCTTGCGGCGTCCTATGATCCTTGACCTTGCCGGAACACGACGACCGGCGTCTGAACAGAGAGTGACAAAGGTGCAGGTATTTTCTCGAATTCGTACGGCTCTGCTAGTGGCCGGATGCGCGGCCGTGATGGTCGGGTGTGCGAGTACTGTTGCGCCGCAGATCAAGCGACTGCCGGAGCGGGTCGAGTTGAGCGGCACGTTCTATCGGGGTGAAGCCAATCAAAGCGGCCCGCAGGTGTTGGCCAGTCTGTTGTCGCAGCAAGGCATCGTGATCACGCCGGGGTTGCTGGAAAAACCGCTGCACCTGCCGGGTGCCGAGGACAAGCTGCAACAGAATATCCAGAACTTGGCCCGCGAATACGGCATGGTTGTGTATCCGCTGGACAAGAGCTTGCCGGCCTTGTTGACCCAGGTTGCAGCAGGGTTCCCGGTGATGGTGCGGTTCAGCGAAGGTTCGGCATTCTGGGCTGAGCCGCGTTACGCGATTCTTTCCGGTTACGACCGCAATATGCAGAAAGTGCTGCTGCGCGCGGGCATGAACCGTCGCGAGCTGATGAGCTTCAGCGCTTTTGAATCGGCCTTCGAAACGTCTGGCGGCTGGGCCATCCTGATCCAGAAACCTGCGCGGATTCCTGCGGACGTGGATCGTCAGCGCTGGCTCAAGGCTGCCGACGAGTTGTCCCAGGCCGGTCAGGAAGCCGAAGCGACGCAAGCGCGCAACGCACTGGCCGCGCACTGAGTCTCCGTTCGTCATTTGCCGGGCACGACTGAGCCCGGCAGGCCTCTGAAGATGACAACCCGTTGTTCACGGGTAAACAAGGAGGCGACATGACAGATTCTCGATCCACGCAAGGCCCGCATTCTTCCGAGCATTCCTCAGGCGATGACCTGGGGTTCGACCCGGATTCGCCGGATGTCGCCGATCCACAGGTTGATCCTGTAGGGCCCGCCAAGGCACCGCTGGATGTGGAGCCCGGTGAAGAAGAAAAGAAACCGGCCAAACCTTACGATCCTTTAGCCGATCTGAAACCTTGATGTGAGGTGCGTATGAGTACCGATTCAAGCTTCGATGACCAAAAGCCTGACAGCGTCCCGACGACGCCTGAAGAGGGCGTTGATCCAGTGCTCGATCCGGACAGCCCGATGCGCGACCCAATGGCCCGGCCCTTGGTGGCTCCTGGGCTTGCGCCGGATATCAGCAAGGGAGATGGCATTCCTGACGATGACAAGATGCCGTTGCCTAACGACTGAGGCGCGTAAATGAAAAAAGCCCCGAAGATTCGGGGCTTTTTGTTTGGGTAGCTTTTACTTGGAGGCTTCAACCACCCCGCTTTGGCGGCTCTTGAGGTTTTTATCGGCCTTGTATTGTTGAGCCACCGCTGGAACGTCGGCGCTCTTGCCCGTCTCAACCCAGCTACGGATACGGCTGGCATCGGCAAAATGCGTGTATTTGCCGAATGCGTCAAGAATCACCAGCGCCACCTGACGATTGCCCATACTCGTCACCAGCACCAGACAATGCCCGGCCTGATTGGTGAAACCAGTCTTGGTAATCTTGATGTTCCAGTTGTCCTTGTTCACCAAATGGTCGGTGTTACGAAAACCCAAGGTGTAGCTGGGTTTGCGGAACGCTACGGTTTTTTCCTTGGTGGTGGTCAACTGAACAAGCAGCGGTTGTTTGTGCGCCGCTATCAGCAATTTGCTCAAGTCACGCGCGGTAGATACGTTGCGCGGCGACAGGCCGGTCGGCTCGACAAAGTGAGTGCTGGTCATGCCCAGTGCTTTTGCCTTGGCATTCATCGCCGCGATAAACGCTGCGTAACCCCCCGGGTAGTGATGCGCCAGGCTTGCAGCCGCGCGGTTTTCCGAAGACATCAGGGCGATCAGCAGCATTTCGCGGCGCGGCAGTTCACTCTTCAGTTTGACTCGGGAGAACACGCCTCTCATTTCCGGCGTGCTGCTGATATCGACATTGATCCATTCGTCCATGTTCTGTCGGGCTTCAACCACTACCAGTCCAGTCATCAGCTTGCTGACCGAAGCGATCGGAACGATCACGTCAGGATTGCTGGAGTAGATGACTTTGTTGGTCTGCATATCCATGAGCAGGGCGCTGCCGGAAGCGATCTTCAGTTTCGAAGCGTCACGTGGGGCAGCGGTGGTTTCCGCAGCGTTGATCGTTGGCGTGATGAATGTGCCTGTAAATGCAAAAAACAGGCTCAGAATCGAAAGACGAATTTTCACGCGGGCGAACTCATAAAAGTTGGATATTCCGTTAGTTTGTAACGGGTTATTTCTTCAAAGCGTCGCATTCTAGAAGTATGGCTGAAGATCTGTCGATGGTTGTTTGGACGACCTGAAAATCTCGTGAAAAGACCTGTAAAAAGAGGGGTTTCCGGCGAACGGTGAGTGTTTTTTCTCACCCATGAAAAACCCCGCACGAGGCGGGGTTCCCATATTGCGAAGAAACCGACTTAAGCGTGCAGGGTTTCTGCCGCGTAGAGAGTGTTTTCGAGGAGGCAGGCGCGAGTCATCGGGCCAACGCCGCCCGGCACTGGAGTGATCCAGCCGGCGCGGGGCAGGGCGGTTTCGTAGACAACGTCACCGACCAGTTTGCCGTCTTCCTGACGGTTGATGCCGACGTCGATCACGATCGCGCCTTCCTTGATCCACTCGCCCTTGACCAGGCCCGGCTTGCCGGCGGCCACGACCACCAGATCGGCACGGCCAACGTGGCCGGCCAGATCCTTGGTGAAGCGGTGTGTCACGGTCACGGTGCAACCGGCCAGCAGCAGTTCCATTGCCATCGGTCGACCCACGATGTTGGAGGCACCGACAACTACCGCATCCATGCCATAAAGATCAGCACCGGTGCTTTCCAGCAAGGTAATGATGCCTTTTGGCGTGCATGGGCGCAGCAGCGGGATGCGCTGGGCCAGACGGCCGACGTTATAAGGATGGAAACCGTCTACGTCTTTGTCCGGGCGGATGCGCTCCAGTAATTTGGAGGCGTCCAGATGCTCGGGCAGCGGTAACTGCAGCAGAATGCCGTCGATGGCCGGATCGTCGTTAAGACGGTCGACCAGATCGGTCAGCGCTTGCTGAGTGGTGTCAGAGGGCAGGTCGTAGGCTTGCGAGAGGAAGCCGACCTCTTCACAGTCTTTACGCTTGTGCGAGACATAAACCTGAGAGGCAGGATCGCTGCCGACCAGGATCACCGCGAGGCCGGGAGTGCGCAGGCCTTGCTGGCGACGCTCGGCAACTCGTTTGGCGATCTGCTGGCGCAGGCTGGCGGCGATCGATTTGCCGTCGATTAGTTGTGCAGTCATTGCGCGTGATTAACCATCGAGAGGGGAAAAAAAGAGAACGCATTCTCGCATGTCGGGCGGTGAGGGCAAAGGCGCTTGGTCAGCAAATTCCCCTAACTCCTTTAATTAAATGAATTTTTTTCAAAAAGGATTTGACGACCTTTGGAGCGCTCTATACTATTCGTCGCACTTGTCGGGCACAGCCTAGCACTGGTTAAGAAGGTAAAGCGGAATCAACGTTCCGTGGCACTGGAAAGCACTTAGTTTGTAGTCCTTTAAGAGTACAGATTAATAAGGCGCCCGTAGCTCAGCTGGATAGAGCATCCGCCTTCTAAGCGGATGGTCGCAGGTTCGAGTCCTGCCGGGTGCGCCATTAGGCAGCTTTGGCACAAGTAACGCGATATGGTGGGCGTAGCTCAGTTGGTAGAGCACGGGATTGTGACTCCCGTTGTCGTGGGTTCGATCCCCATCGTCCACCCCATATTTCGAAAAGCGCCAGATTTAACGGTCTGGCGTTTTTGTTTTAAAAGCTTCATCCGCGGATGTGGTGGAATTGGTAGACACACTGGATTTAGGTTCCAGCGCCGCGAGGCGTAAGAGTTCGAGTCTCTTCATCCGCACCAATTAAAGCTTCATTCATGCCTTTGGGCTGGTGAGGTTCAACAAAGAAGTTGTTTGGCTTTTTTGTTACGCAATATGGTGGGCGTAGCTCAGTTGGTAGAGCACGGGATTGTGACTCCCGTTGTCGTGGGTTCGATCCCCATCGTCCACCCCATATTTCGAAAGGCGCCAGATTTAACAGTCTGGCGCCTTTTTTGTTTTAGCGATTTGAAAAGTCGGCAATTGCCGGTTTCGAGTCGCAAGGGCAGGGCGCTTCGTCGAATTTATGTTGCTCGATGATGCTGTGCTGCTCGTCGAGCTTGCTTGCAAGGTCGGCCGTCAGGGACTCATTGGTCGCCGCTTCTATATATAGAAGGGGTCGGCGCAGAGCCCTGGCGTGATTGGTTGTATTCGCCTCGGGGGCGCGACGCATCCGTGCATCGGCCCCTATAAATTGCCTGCTGTTTTTTTACCCGTTTTCAGTAGGGTGACTTCTTGAGTTTGACCCACTAGAATGCATGCCCTTGATTCTGGGGTCGGAAACGGCCGGCTAACGTCTGTGCAACGAGGAATATCCATGCAAGTTTCTGTTGAAAATACTACTGCTCTTGAGCGCCGCATGAGCGTCACCGTGCCGGCTGAGCGCATTGAGAGCCAGGTCAACAAGCGTCTGCAGCAGACTGCCCAAAAGGCCAAGATTGCTGGCTTCCGTCCAGGCAAAGTGCCAATGAGCGAAATCAAGCGCCGTTTCGGTGCTGATGCTCGTCAGGAAGCTGTTGGTGATGTCATCCAGTCCTCCTTCTACGAAGCTGTGGTCGAGCAGAAGCTGAACCCGGCTGGTTCGCCTGCAATCGAGCCCAAGTCGCTCGAAGCTGGCAAGGATCTGGAATACGTTGCCGTATTCGAAGTGTTCCCTGAGTTCACCGTTGCTGGTTTCGAAGGCATCACCGTTGAGCGCCTGAGCGCTGACGTGGCTGACGCTGACCTGGACAAAATGCTCGACATCCTGCGCAAGCAGAACACCCGTTTTGAAGTGGCCGATCGCGCTGCCCAGAACGAAGACCAACTGAACATCGATTTCGTTGGCAAGGTCGACGGCGAAGTGTTTGCTGGCGGCTCCGCCAAAGGCACTCAGTTGGTACTGGGTTCCGGCCGCATGATCCCGGGCTTCGAAGATGGCCTGGTTGGCGCTAAGGCGGGCGAAGAGCGCGTTCTGAACCTGACCTTCCCAGAGGACTATCAGAACCTGGACCTAGCTGGCAAAACCGCCGAGTTCACCGTGACTGTAAACACCGTTTCCGAACCAAAGCTGCCTGAGCTGAACGAAGAGTTCTTCGCTCAATTCGGCATCAAGGAAAGCGGCATCGACGGTTTCCGCACCGAAGTTCGCAAGAACATGGAGCGTGAACTGCGTCAGGCGATCAAATCCAAGGTCAAGAATCAGGTAATGGACGGTCTGCTGGCCACCAACCCGATTGAAGTGCCAAAGGCTCTGCTGTCCAACGAAGTCGACCGTCTGCGCGTGCAGGCTGTTCAGCAGTTCGGTGGCAACATCAAGCCTGACCAACTGCCGGCCGAGCTGTTCGAAGAGCAAGCCAAGCGCCGCGTCGTGCTGGGTCTGATCGTGGCTGAAGTGGTCAAGCAGTTCGACCTCAAGCCTGACGAAGCCCGCGTACGTGAAATGATTCAGGAAATGGCTTCTGCTTACCAGGAACCTGAGCAGGTTGTGTCCTGGTACTACAAGAACGACCAGCAACTGAACGAAGTTCGTTCGGTTGTGCTGGAAGAGCAAGTTGTGGATACTGTTCTGCAGAAAGCTAGCGTGACCGACAAATCGGTCTCTTACGAAGAAGCGGTCAAGCCGGTAGAAGCTCCAACAGCCGACTGATTGTTTTTGCGTTAAGAAGTGCTCACATAAGCCAGCTCTCGAGCTGGCTTATGCGTATTCAAGACATAACTATTTGGGAGTGACTGCAGAGCATGTTCCGTAATTCGTATATTCAGCAGAACTCTGATATCCAGGCCGCAGGCGGCCTGGTTCCGATGGTTGTCGAGCAATCTGCTCGTGGCGAACGCGCCTATGACATCTACTCGCGCCTGCTCAAGGAGCGAGTGATCTTTCTGGTTGGTCCGGTAGAGGACTACATGGCCAACCTGATTTGCGCGCAACTGCTGTTCCTTGAAGCGGAAAACCCGGACAAGGACATCCATCTCTATATCAACTCCCCGGGCGGTTCGGTGACAGCGGGCATGTCGATCTACGACACCATGCAGTTCATCAAACCCAACGTGTCGACCACTTGCATCGGCCAGGCTTGCAGCATGGGCGCATTCCTGCTGACCGCAGGTGCACCAGGCAAGCGGTTCTGCCTGCCGAACTCGCGTGTGATGATTCACCAGCCACTGGGCGGTTTCCAGGGCCAGGCATCGGATATCGAAATCCATGCCAAGGAAATCCTCTTCATTCGCGAACGTCTGAACACGTTGATGGCCAAGCACAGCGGTCACACTCTGGAAGAAATCGAGCGCGATACCAACCGCGATAACTTCATGAGTGCAGAAGCTGCGAAGGCATATGGCTTGATCGACGAAGTGATCAACCAGCGCCCAGCGTAAAAATAAGCAGCTCAAAATAGGCATGGTCGGCTGGTCTGATCAGCGGCGGGCTTGAAAAAGCCCGCAATAGCCTTCATCTTGTGTTGCAAGCCTATCGGATTTGGATCGAACGAATGACTGACACCCGCAACGGCGAGGACAACGGCAAGCTGCTCTATTGCTCCTTCTGTGGCAAAAGCCAGCATGAAGTGCGCAAATTGATTGCCGGCCCCTCGGTCTTTATCTGCGACGAGTGCGTCGACCTGTGCAATGACATCATCCGCGAGGAGGTGCAGGAAGCCCAGGCCGAAAGCAGCGCGCATAAATTGCCTTCGCCTAAAGAAATCAGCGGCATCCTTGACCAGTACGTCATTGGTCAGGAGCGTGCAAAAAAGGTTCTGGCCGTAGCGGTGTACAACCACTACAAGCGCCTTAACCAGCGTGACAAAAAGGCTGACGACGTCGAACTCGGCAAGAGCAACATCCTGCTGATCGGCCCGACAGGCTCCGGTAAAACCCTGCTGGCCGAAACGCTGGCCCGCTTGCTGAACGTTCCGTTCACGATCGCCGACGCCACCACCCTTACCGAGGCTGGTTACGTGGGCGAAGATGTCGAGAACATCATTCAGAAACTGCTGCAGAAGTGCGATTACGACGTAGAGAAAGCCCAGATGGGTATTGTCTATATCGACGAAATCGACAAGATTTCCCGCAAGTCCGACAACCCGTCGATCACCCGGGACGTTTCCGGTGAAGGCGTGCAGCAGGCCTTGCTCAAGTTGATCGAAGGCACGGTCGCTTCCGTACCGCCGCAAGGTGGTCGCAAGCATCCGCAGCAGGAGTTCCTGCAGGTCGACACCCGTAACATCCTGTTCATCTGCGGTGGCGCGTTCTCGGGTCTCGAGAAGGTCATCCAGAACCGTTCCACCAAGGGTGGCATCGGTTTCAACGCAGAAGTGCGCAGCAAGGAAGAAGGCAAGAAAGTCGGTGAATCCCTGCGTGAAGTCGAGCCTGACGATCTGGTCAAGTTCGGTCTGATCCCGGAGTTCGTCGGTCGTCTGCCGGTCCTCGCGACGCTGGACGAGCTGGATGAGGCTGCGCTGATGCAGATCCTCACCGAGCCGAAAAATGCGCTGACCAAACAGTATGCCAAGCTGTTCGAGATGGAAGGCGTCGATCTGGAATTCCGCACCGATGCACTGAAATCAGTGGCTAAACGTGCCCTGGAACGTAAAACCGGTGCTCGTGGCCTGCGTTCGATTCTGGAAGGTGTGCTGCTCGACACGATGTATGAAATCCCTTCGCAGTCCGAGGTGAGCAAAGTCGTGATCGATGAAAGTGTGATCGAGGGCAAGTCCAAGCCACTGTATATCTACGAAAACAGTGAGCCGACTGCCAAGGCAGCGCCGGACGCGTAAGCGTCCACTCTGCCGGAATAAAGAAGGGGCCTTCGGGCCTCTTTTTTTTATGTCGTTTTTTACATCCGCTTTGCGCTTGTTTTTTTTCAAGGCAGCCCCCATCTTGGTTTCAAGCTTAATTCCATCTGATTACGGCCATATGGCCGCCGTAGAGGCGAAATCATGAAGACAACCATCGAATTGCCTCTCTTGCCATTGCGTGATGTCGTGGTTTATCCGCACATGGTTATCCCGCTGTTCGTGGGGCGCGAGAAGTCCATCGAAGCCCTCGAAGCTGCGATGACGGGCGACAAGCAGATTCTGTTGCTGGCCCAGAGAAACCCGGCTGATGATGATCCCGGTGAAGACGCTCTCTATCGCGTAGGTACCATCGCTACCGTTCTGCAACTGCTCAAGCTGCCTGACGGCACCGTAAAGGTGCTGGTCGAGGGTGAGCAGCGCGGTACCGTTGAACGCTTCAGTGAAGTCGACGGGCACTGCCGCGCCGAAGTCTCGCTGATCGAAGAAGTCGAGGCTGTCGAGCGCGAATCCGAAGTGTTCGTGCGCACGCTGCTCTCGCAGTTTGAACAATATGTACAGCTGGGCAAAAAAGTCCCGGCTGAAGTCCTGTCTTCGCTCAACAGTATTGATGAGCCGGGCCGCCTGGTCGATACCATGGCTGCACACATGGCGCTGAAGATCGAGCAGAAGCAGGAAATTCTCGAAATCGTCGATTTGTCGGCGCGGGTTGAGCACGTCCTGGCGTTGCTGGACGCCGAAATTGATCTGCTGCAGGTCGAAAAACGCATTCGTGGTCGCGTCAAAAAGCAGATGGAGCGCAGTCAGCGCGAGTACTACCTGAATGAGCAGATGAAGGCCATTCAGAAAGAACTTGGCGACAGCGATGAAGGCCACAACGAAATCGAAGACCTGAAAAAGCGTATCGACGCTGCGGGTTTGCCGAAGGACGCGTTGGCCAAAGCCACTGCCGAGCTGAACAAGCTCAAGCAAATGTCGCCGATGTCCGCCGAGGCCACCGTGGTGCGCTCGTACATCGACTGGCTGGTGCAGGTGCCGTGGAAGGCACAGAGCAAGGTGCGTCTGGACCTGGCTCGTGCAGAAGACATTCTCGATGCCGATCACTACGGCCTCGAAGAGGTCAAGGAACGGATCCTTGAATACCTCGCCGTGCAAAAGCGCGTGAAGAAAATCCGTGGCCCGGTGTTGTGCCTGGTCGGTCCTCCTGGCGTGGGTAAAACCTCGTTGGCGGAGTCGATTGCTCATGCCACCAACCGCAAGTTTGTGCGCATGGCCCTGGGTGGCGTGCGTGACGAAGCCGAAATTCGCGGTCACCGCCGGACTTACATCGGTTCGATGCCGGGAAGATTGATTCAAAAGATGACAAAGGTGGGCGTCCGTAACCCGCTGTTCCTGCTCGATGAAATCGACAAAATGGGCAGCGACATGCGTGGCGATCCGGCATCTGCGCTGCTGGAAGTGCTCGATCCGGAGCAGAACCACAACTTCAACGACCACTATCTGGAAGTCGATTACGATCTTTCGGATGTGATGTTCCTGTGCACCTCGAACTCGATGAACATCCCGCCGGCGCTGCTCGACCGGATGGAAGTCATCCGTCTGCCGGGCTACACCGAAGACGAGAAGATCAACATCGCGGTCAAATACCTGTCGCCTAAGCAGATCACCGCGAACGGTCTGAAGAAAGGTGAACTGGAATTCGACGCCGAAGCCATCCGCGACATCATTCGTTATTACACCCGTGAAGCCGGTGTGCGTGGCCTCGAACGTCAGATCGCCAAGGTCTGCCGCAAGGCGGTGAAAGAGCATGCGATGGAAAAACGCTTCTCGGTGAAAGTGACAGCTGAGCTGCTGGAACACTTCCTTGGTGTGCGCAAGTTCCGCTATGGTCTGGCCGAGCAGCAGGATCAGATCGGTCAGGTCACCGGCCTTGCTTGGACGCAGGTTGGCGGCGAATTGTTGACCATCGAAGCCGCTGTCGTACCGGGTAAAGGTCAGCTGATCAAGACGGGCTCGCTGGGCGATGTAATGGTCGAATCGATCACTGCTGCCCTGACTGTTGTGCGCAGCCGTGCCAAGAGCCTGGGCATTCCTCTGGACTTCCACGAGAAGCGCGACACGCATATTCACATGCCGGAAGGGGCTACCCCGAAGGACGGCCCTAGCGCCGGTGTGGGCATGTGCACGGCATTGGTGTCTGCATTGACTGGCATTCCGGTGCGCGCGGATGTCGCCATGACGGGCGAAATCACATTGCGTGGTCAGGTACTGGCAATCGGCGGTCTGAAGGAAAAACTGCTGGCAGCACACCGCGGCGGAATCAAGATTGTGATTATTCCGGAAGAGAACGTGCGCGATCTGAAGGAGATTCCTGACAATATCAAGCAGGATCTGCAGATTAAACCGGTTAAATGGATTGACGAGGTCCTGCAAATTGCGCTGCAATACGCGCCGGAGCCCTTGCCGGATGTGGCTCCGGAGATAGTTGCCAAGGATGAAAAACGTGAGTCTGACTCTAAGGAAAGAGTTAGCACGCATTAATCGTTTTTGACTGGGTGGCTTCCTTGACAGCTTTTTAGAGCCCTTGTTATAAAGCGGCTCTTAAGTGTTTGTAGGCCATCCAGCACTCGTTTTTGCTTTCACCAAAAAACTTAGAATCATCTCAAAATAGATATAAGGGGACTTAGAGTGAACAAGTCGGAACTGATTGATGCTATCGCTGCATCCGCTGATATCCCGAAAGCTGCTGCTGGCCGTGCGCTGGACGCTGTAATCGAATCCGTCACTGGCGCTCTCAAGGCTGGCGACTCCGTAGTTCTGGTTGGTTTCGGTACGTTCTCCGTAACTGATCGTCCAGCTCGCGTTGGTCGTAACCCACAGACCGGCAAGACGCTGCAAATTGCTGCTGCTAAAAAACCAGGTTTCAAAGCCGGTAAAGCACTGAAAGAAGCGGTTAACTAAGTTTTCAGGTTTTTACCCATCCGGGTCGGGGTTATGCCTGACTTGGCAGCGGAGCGGTAGAGCAGGTCGCTGACACAGCTGCCTGTAACGCCGGGATCGAGGGTTCGAGCCCTGTCCGCTCCGCCAGTTACGAGAAGGCGCATCCTCGGATGCGCCTTTCTTCTATCCGGATTTTACCCACGCTCCACGGTTGCCTAAATATTGAAATTCAACCGTTTCTGGGGGACGCATGCTGCAGAATATCAGGGACAATTCACAAGGCTGGATTGCCAAGACTATTATCGGGATCATCGTTGTATTGATGGCGTTCACGGGGATTGAGGCCATTTTCCAGGCTACGACCAATAGCCAGAATGCAGCCACGGTCAACGGTGAAGACATCAGTCAGAACGAGCTCAGCCAGGCCGTTGATATGCAACGCCGTCAGTTGATGCAACAGCTGGGCAAGGATTTCGACGCTTCGTTGCTCGATGAAAAAATGCTTCGCGAATCAGCCCTCAAGGGTTTGATTGACCGCAAGCTGCTGCTGCAAGGGGCGGACGAAGCGAAATTTGCTTTCTCCGAAGGCGCCCTTGATCAGGTGATTCTGCTGACGCCTGAATTTCAGGTTGACGGCAAGTTCAGCTCCGAGCGTTTCGACCAAGTGATCCGTCAACTGGGTTACAGCCGTATGCAGTTCCGCCAGATGCTGGCTCAGGAAATGCTGATCGGCCAGCTGCGCGCCGGTGTGGCGGGCAGCGGTTTTGTGACCGATGCCGAAGTGCTGGCTTTCGCCCGTCTGGAAAAACAGACCCGTGACTTCGCGACCCTGAACGTCAAAGCCGATCCGGCTGCAGTCAAGCTGACCGATGATGAGGTCAAGGCTTACTACGACGAACACGTCAAGGAGTTCATGACTCCGGATCAAGTCGTCATCGATTACCTGGAGCTGAAGAAGGCCTCGTTCTTCGACCAGGTCACTGTGAAGGATGAAGACCTGCAGGCGGCGTATCAGAAAGAGATTGCCAACCTGTCGGAGCAGCGTCGCGCGGCTCACATCCTGATCGAAGTGAACGACAAGACCACCGAAGCTCAAGCCAAAGCGAAGATCGAAGAAGTCCAGGCGCGTCTGGCCAACGGCGAGAAATTCGAAGCGCTGGCCAAGGAGTTCTCGCAGGATCCGGGTTCGGCCAACAATGGCGGCGACCTCGGTTACGCAGGTCCGGGTGTCTACGACCCAGCCTTCGAAAAATCGCTGTACTCGCTGGCCAAAGATCAGGTTTCCGAGCCGGTTCGCACTGACTTCGGTTTCCATCTGATCAAGCTGCTGGGTGTTGAAGCACCTGAAGTGCCGTCCCTGGCCAGCCTGAAAGACAAGCTGACCCGCGATTTGAAAGCGGCGCAAGTCGAGCAGCGTTTCGTCGAGGCGACCAAGCAACTGGAAGACTCCGCGTTTGAAGCGTCTGACCTGGCTCAGCCAGCAGCAGACCTGAAGCTCACCGTTCACACTTCCAAGCCATTCGGCCGTGAAGGTGGCGAAGGGATTGCGGCCAACCGTGCCGTTGTCACTGCTGCATTCAGCACCGAAGTGCTTGATGAGAGTGCCAACAGCACCGCCATTGAGCTGGATCCGGACACGGTGATCGTGCTGCGCGCCAAGGAGCACTTGAAGCCTGCTCAACTGCCTCTGGAAAGCGTGAGTGCGGCCATCCGCGCTCAGTTGACCAAAGAGCATGCCAGCGCTGCAGCCAAGACCAAAGCCGAGAAGCTGATTGCTGATCTGCGTGATGGCAAGGCTCCGCTGGACAAAGCGGTAGACGGTCAGGACTGGAAAACCACCGAAGCGGCCACCCGTGGTCAGGAAGGGGTTGAACCGGCGGTGTTGCAAGCGCTGTTCCGCATGCCGAAACCGGCTGCCAAGGACAAACCGACGTTCACCAGTGTGACGTTGCCGGACGGCAGTTTGATGATCGTTCGCCTCAATGGCGTGAACGAAGCGGCTGCGCCGACGGATGAAGAGAAGGTTCAGTACCGTCGCTTCCTTGCGTCGCGTGAAGGTCAGCAGGACTTTGCGGCGTATCGCAAGCAGTTGGAAAGCCAGGCTGACATCAAGAAGTTCTGATGGTGGTTTGAGCTGTAGTACAAGAAGCCCCGGCCTGTGTGCCGGGGTTTTTTTATGGGTGTTCGCTTTTGCGCCTTGGCGGTCTTTGGGCCGATCACGCTCTTGGGCGGGCGCACATTGAAAATAGCCGACCCATATCGTCTGAGTGCACGCAGTCAGTGTGGGAGCTGGCTTGCCAGCGATGGCGGGCCGGTAGGGGACGCATTTTTTGCTGATGCTCTCCTCTGTAACTATCCATTCGGTTTGTGGTGTTGCTGTCGTCGCTTTTAGCCGAGAACTGATTCTGGATTTTGCTGGATTTTCTTCATTGAATTATCAGCGCGACCTTTTTCCGCAATCTGGGGTCGATAGGCTTGTAACTGTTTCAAGACACTAATCCATACGCCGCGAGGGCGCGTTCTGTTGCACAATACGCCCCGGACTGTTTTCCCTCAGGATGTTTAATGTTGATTTCCACTCCCCTGCGTGTTGTCGGGTTGGCGCTGTTGTTGGCCGGTGTTGCCGGCTGTGCGAAAGACAAGCCGATGTATGAGCACGAGAACTTCGATGACTCCGGTACGTTTTCGCGTAATTACCCGGTGACCGACGTTGTCAGTTGCGAAGCGGCGCGTCGTGCGTTGCTGAGTCAGGGCTACATCATTACCAGCAGCGACTCGAAACTGATCAGTGGCCACAAGAGCTTTCAGCAAACCGGCGATACACACATGGAGATCAGCTTCAATGTGGTCTGCGCCGATGACGGCAGTGCCGGGCACCACGCGACGATGTTCGCCAATGCCTTGCAGGATCGTTATGCGTTGAAGAAGACCAACAACTCGGCCAGTCTCGGTGTCGGCGTGCTGGGTTCGGTATCGATGCCGATCGGCTCGTCGGACGATTCGATGGTCAAGGTCGCCAGTGAGACGGTGACGGCGCAGAAGTTCTATGAGCGCTTCTTTACTCTGGTCGAACAGTTTCTGCCGGCAGAAACCAAGAAAGCTGCACATATCGAGGAGAAGCCGAAGACCGATCTGGGCGTGCCTGAGGCAAAAGTGGCCCCCGCGAGCCTGACGCCAGCCGCGGAGCCCGCTCCAGCGCCTGTTACAGCTCCCGTTACAGCGCCTGCTCCAGCACCTGAGGCAGCGCCTGAGCCGGCCGTGACCGCGCCTGCGCCCGCTGAACCGGCACCGTTGAGTTCCGAGCCGGTCGCACCTCCTGCGGAGTCGACCCCGATTGCTCCGGCACCGAGTGCGGAACCTGCGCCGGCTACCGAAACCATCACGCCACCGGCCAATCCGACGGATATTCCGCCGCCGTCCGAGCCGATTCCGGCAATGCCAGCCTCCGGCCAATAACCCCACACCTCGGCTTGGCCCCTGTAGGAGCTGCCGAAGGTTGCGATCTTTTGATCTTGAAATGTCAAGGATCGAGCCTCCGGCAGCTCTTACAGAGGAATATCTGGTTACATTCACCTGACAAAAATCCCGCGATAAATTCCTGACCGCCTGCTACGTTTTATTCATGAAGGCCAGGCTTCATTTTTCCTTCATACGGGCACGTTATGCTCGAGGCACTGGGCATTTGCTCAGGCCCATTCAACAGAGCAGCTGGGGGATTACGCGATGGATGACTATCAGGAAGAACTGCTCGAATACCAGGCCTACGAACTGGATTCGCCAGAGCCGGCGGAAGACGCTACCGAGCTTTAAGGTGTCAGGCTGTTTTACGATGACTGCGGCGGAATTCGCCCGGCGTCTGGCCGCTCCAGCGTTTGAACGCTCGCTGAAATGCTTCGGCTGAAGCAAAGCCGAGCAGGTAGGCGATTTCGCCGAACGCCAGTTCCGTATCGCGGATGTAGGTCATCGCCAGATCACGGCGAGTGTCGTTGAGGATCGCGCGAAACTGCGTGCCTTCCTCTGTCAGTTTGCGCCGCAAGGTCCATGTCGGCAGCTTCAGGCGTGCCGCCACTTCTTCCAGGTCGGGTTCTCGGCCACCATTCAATAATGGCCCAAGCAGTTGCGTGATGCGTTCGCGCAGGCTGCGAGTACGGGTCAGTTGCTCCAGCTCTCTTTCACACAGCTGCAGCAGATGCCGCCAGGTGCTCGGGCAGTGCTCGGGGTTGCGCAGGGCGAGGCCGGCCAGGTTCAGGCGCAACTGGTTTCGTTCCGCGCCGAACTGGATCGGGCAATCACCCAAGGCCGCGTAAGCGTCGCGATAATCGGGCGCGTCGAATTCGATTTCAACGCGTTCAGCGCGCAGCGGTTCGCGGCTGACACTGGACAGTTGATGCAGCCAGCCGGCGATGATCGAATCCACCACGAAACGGTTATAGGCGTTATACGGGCTGATCGAATAGAAACGCAGCCATGCGCCAGTGGCGTCCTCGTGAAAGCTCGACTGGCCGCGGTAATTGGAACCATACAACGGTTCGAAGCGGATCAGGCAGCGGGCGGCCTCACGTACGGTAGGCGCCTGCGATGCGGTGACACCGGCCAGTCCCGCCTGGCTCAAGCGACTGAGCTGGCCCATGCGCAGGCCGAGGGCCGGATCCCCGGTCAATTGAATCGCGCCATGCCCCAAACGCATGTAACGCGGAATCGACAGTCGTGCCCCGGCCTCGGCCAATCTTGCCGCATCCAGTGCGTATTGTTCGAGCAGCGGCTGTGGGTCAGCGCCGTGACTGCGAACCGCATCGGCGAGGCTATGAACGAAACCTACCGACAGATCCCCAAGGCGCATCGGCAGCGGCTTCATCGCTTACAACCAGATATTCAGCATACGTGCGCCACGGGCGTCACCGTCGGCGAACTGCTGGCCGTTGCTGTTGAGGAAGCTTTGGCCTGCGCCTGATTTATCCCAGAACTGCCCACGCAGAAACACACTCATGCCAGCGACTGCATGGCTGCTGGGCGGTTGCGCGGTCAAGGTCAGGCGATGCCAGGCCTGGCCTTCGCTGACTTCGCCGGGCTTGAGACTGACGGAGCCTGGTGTACTCGAACTCTTATAGCCACGCCATGGCTGATCCCATGCACCCTGACCGAATACCTGCGCCGGCACGGCGATCAATTGCGCGCCTTGTTCGTCGAGTTTGCGGTAGTTGTCCGGATACCAGCTGTCGCTGCCGATGAGTACGCCAAGTCGCCCGGCCGGGGTATCGACAACGTTGATTGTCTTTTCATTGGCCTGGATGACATCACGCTGGCTGAACACCGGGTGCAGTTGCCGCTGCGGCTGGCCGAGCGGTGCACCGTCGCGACCGAAGACCACACTGCTGTTGTACAGCGCACCGCTACCGGGTTTGAGCTGACCGTCACGGATACTCGGCTCGGGCAGAACGATTGAGCCAGCCACCAGCGTCACGTGAAATTCCTTGGCCAGGCCGCCGAACAGCGCCTGGTAGTCCTTGGCCATGGTGCGCGATTTCATGCGCAGGTGAGCATCATCGAGACGGTCTTTGCCCTTGGCGCTGAGCCAGGCACGGGCAAACAACAACGGATTGCTCGCCGCCAGCCAATTCATCGCCTCGGCGAGGGTGGGCGCCTGATACAACTCGTCTTTTTCGCCGCTGATCATCAACCAGGTGCCGACATGTTCCGGCAACACCACCACGGTCTTGTCATTCAACAAGCCTTGATCCTGTGCTTGCTGCAAGTACGCCGCGAGTTTGCGGCGCAGGCGCGCGGGGCTTTGGTAGTCGGTGGGGAACAGTTCCGGCTGAATGCCCAGCAGATTACCTCGGTCGGCGGGCGTGCCCTGATCGACCGCCAGTTTGATGCGCAGGTCCGACAGGTAATGCGCCGCCGGCCGGTCTGCCGCCCACATGGCGTAGGTGGTAAGGACGGCAACGAGGGCCATGGAAAAAAACAGGTACAAAAGTTTGCGCATGAAAACCAACAACGACCGGGTACAGGGTATGGCGACTAGGGTAGGGCCCAGGGTCTGGCTTGCCAAGGGGCGCTGCGCATTTAGATCATTAACTTGTCAGTTACGGTCATTGAGTGACAGCGATGCGACTCTTAGTCTGTCGAGCATGACTGACGGGGGACGCAGAGCTCCCGCACTTTTTCCGTGATCGCTCGTTGTGGAGTTACCGATGACCGCCGCTCATTACCCGCACCTGTTGGCCCCGCTGGACCTGGGATTCACCACGCTGCGCAACCGCACCCTGATGGGCTCGATGCACACCGGTCTTGAAGAAAAGCCGGGTGGCTTCGAGCGCATGGCAGCGTACTTCGCTGAACGTGCCCGTGGCGGCGTCGGCCTGATGGTGACTGGCGGGATCGGCCCGAACGACGAGGGCGGTGTGTATTCCGGTGCAGCCAAACTGACCACCGAGGAGGAAGCGCTCAAGCACCGCATCGTCACCCGCGCGGTGCACGAGGCGGGCGGCAAGATCTGCATGCAGATCCTCCATGCCGGCCGTTATGCCTACAGCCCGAAACAAGTCGCGCCGAGTGCGATTCAGGCGCCGATCAACCCGTTCAAGCCAAAAGAGCTCGACGAGGAGGGCATCGAGAAGCAGATCAGGGATTTCGTCACCTGTTCGGTGCTGGCGCAAACCGCCGAGTACGACGGCGTGGAAATCATGGGTTCGGAAGGTTATTTCATTAACCAGTTCCTCGCCGCGCACACTAACCATCGCACCGACCGTTGGGGCGGCAGCTACGAAAACCGTATGCGTCTGCCAGTGGAAATCGTACGCCGCGTCCGTGAGGCGGTCGGCCCGAACTTCATCATCATCTTCCGTCTGTCGATGCTTGATCTGGTCGAAGGTGGCAGTAACTGGGACGAGATCGTCACCCTCGCCAAAGCCATCGAGCAGGCCGGTGCGACCATCATCAACACCGGCATTGGCTGGCACGAAGCGCGTATTCCGACCATCGCCACCAAGGTGCCGCGTGCGGCATTCAGCAAGGTCACGGCCAAGCTGCGTGGCTCGGTGAGCATTCCGTTGATCACCACCAACCGCATCAACACGCCGGAAATCGCCGAGCAGATACTCGCCGAAGGCGATGCCGACATGGTCTCGATGGCGCGACCATTTCTTGCCGATCCTGACTTCGTCAACAAGGCTGCCGAAGGTCGCGCTGACGAGATCAACACCTGCATCGGCTGCAACCAGGCCTGCCTCGACCACACCTTCGGCGGCAAACTCACCAGTTGCCTGGTCAACCCGCGTGCCTGTCACGAAACCGAGCTTAACTATCTGCCGGTGCAGCAAATCAAGAAGATCGCCGTGGTGGGTGCCGGTCCTGCCGGGTTGTCCGCTGCGACCGTGGCGGCCGAGCGTGGCCATCAGGTGACGTTGTTCGATTCTGCCAGCGAAATTGGTGGCCAGTTCAACATCGCCAAACGCGTGCCGGGCAAAGAAGAGTTTTTCGAAACGCTGCGCTACTTCAACCGCAAGCTGCAAACGACTAACGTCGAGGTGTGCCTGAACACCCGCGTCGACGTCGCGAAACTGGTTGACGGCGGTTATGACGAAATCATCCTCGCCACGGGTATTGCACCGCGCACTCCGGCGATACCGGGCGTTGAAAATGCCAAGGTGCTGAGCTATCTCGACGTGATCCTCGAGCGCAAACCGGTTGGCAAACGCGTGGCGGTAATTGGTGCGGGCGGCATCGGTTTCGACGTCTCCGAATTCCTCGTTCACGAAGGCATTGCCACCAGTCAGGATCGCGCCGCGTTCTGGAAGGAGTGGGGCATCGACGCCCACCTCGAAGCCCGTGGTGGCGTGGCCGGGATCAAACCTGCGCCGCACGCGCCGGCTCGTGAAGTGTTCCTTTTGCAGCGCAAGAAAACCAAGGTCGGCGACGGTTTGGGCAAAACCACTGGCTGGATTCACCGTACCGGGCTGAAGAACAAGCAGGTGCAGATGCTCAACAGTGTTGAATACCTGAGCATCGACGACGAAGGCCTGCACATCCGCATCGGCGAATCCGGCGAGCCGCAGTTGCTGGCGGTGGACAACATCGTGATCTGCGCGGGGCAGGACCCTCTGCGTGAGCTGCACGATGGCCTGGTAGCGGCCGGACAAAACGTGCACCTGATCGGCGGTGCTGATGTGGCGGCGGAGCTGGATGCCAAGCGTGCGATCAATCAAGGGTCGCGTCTGGCGGCTGAACTTTGAGGTTGCAAGTCTGACGTGCCAACGGCCATCGCGAGCAGGCTCACTTCTACAGGTTTTGTATCGTCCACGTAGATTGTGAACACTGTAGAACCCATGCAGGAGTGAGCCTGCTCGCGATGGCTGCTTATGAGCGACTAGAATGCCGGCTCTGCTCCGAACGACTAGTCGCCCATGCTTCTTCCTTCCTCCAATTGGCTCCCCCAGGCTCCTCTCGAACCGCTTCATCTGGACTGGCTCACCGCCGCCAATGTTGAAGTCGCCATCCTGCGCCTCGATCAAATCGACCCGCTGATCAGCGGTAACAAGTGGTTCAAGCTCGTTGAGCATCTGAAAGCCGCCGATCGCACCCGGGCCGAAGGCATCATCAGTCTGGGCGGCGCGCACTCCAACCATTTGCACGCGTTGGCGGCGGCGGGTAAACGGCTCGGGTTCAAAACGGCGGGGCTGCTGCGCGGTCATCCACAAGAAACGCCGACTGTCACCGATCTGCAAGCGTACGGTATGCACCTGCATTGGCTGGGTTATGGCGGTTATCGGGCGCGACATGAGCCGGGGTTCTGGGAGCCGTGGCGAGCGCGATATTCAAATCTGTATGCGGTGCCGGAGGGCGGTGGCGGATTAGCCGGCGCGCTGGGGTGCGCCGCGATCAAAGCGCAGGTCGATGCGCAATTGAGCTTGACGGGGTGGCGCGATTATCACGGTTGGTGGCTGGCCTGCGGCACCGGGACGACGTTGGCCGGGCTGGTACTCGCCGAGGCGGGCGCACACCCGGTCTACGGCGCGTTGGCGGTACCTGAGGATCACGGCGTGGCGGCGCAAGTCGAGGCGATCCTGCGAGAATCCGGCCGGCACAGGGCTGACTATGAGCTGATTGATGCCAGTCGCGGCGGTTTTGCCAAGGTTGATTCGGCGTTGCTGGCATTCATTACGCAGACCGAGCGGAACAGCGGCGTGCCGTTGGAACCGCTGTACACCGGCAAGGCGTTGCTGGCGCTCAAGCAGCAGGTCGAGGCGGGTAAATTCGCTAGCGGCACACGGTTGGTTTTTGTGCATACAGGTGGATTGCAGGGACGGCGGGGGTTCGCCCACAACCCTCTTCTAAGTTGAGCCTTTGTGGGCAGGGGATCTATCTATGACCAAAGAGAGCGGCTGCTGTGTCTCGGCCGGGATCACCGCCACCTGGGCTCAACTCGAGGGCGCGTTTTTGCGCTGAGTGGTCTGAGTTTTGTTCAATGTGCTGGTGCGATTTGGATGTGTTCTATGGCGAGGCGTGAAGTGGCTGAATTCAATGGTTGTTAATTGTTTTTGAAGTTTGGATTGAATGTGGGTGTAACGGCTTGTTGTTTATATTCTGTATTTGACTTCGGATTGCCTGGTTATAACGCGCTGTTTATTGTGCGGGTAAGTCCTCGGGAGAAAATGGTTGCCTGGGGGTATTAATGTTGTTTGATTTTCAATGGAATATTTATGTTCTCTGATAAAAATAAAAACGCTCACGTTATTAAAAAGGCTATGGCCAAACGACCTGTCTCCAAACCGAAACCAGTCGTCAAGCCAGTGCCGCTCAAACCTGTAGTGCCGGTCAAGCCTCTCATCAAGCCTGTCAAGCCAGTCAAACCAATCGTCAAGCCGGTCAAGCCAATCGTGCCAGTTAAGCCAGTCAAGCCAGTCAAGCCCGTTCCGATAACCAAACCTGTTACTACTGACGGCATTGTCGGAGCGGTTGCAACGAAAAGGCCACCCATGCCTTGGCCGACCATCAACTTCAATATTGATCCGGTCGCTCTGGCGACACTGGTTATCAGTTTGGGCGGAGTCCTCAATACTGATGGCTCTGCGTCCCTTCCCGATGGCAGCCTGGTTGATATGAGTAAGAACTTGCTCAAGGGCCCCGATGGCGTGATCCATCACCAGAACGGCCGTGTCGAGTTTCCTGATGGCCGTATTATCTGGCCGGATAACACGATCGAATACCCTGATGGACGCATTGTTTGGGAAGATGGAACAGAACAACTTCCTGACGGCAGTACCAAGTATCCGGACGGCCTGACCTACGATGCGCAAGGCAACCTTGTTTCGTAATAAGTTGCTTGTTGGTCACGTTGTAAAGTTTCGTGATGGTCTGTGTCTCAATCAGTAAAACAGAAACACCGCCGACTGGCTTTCAGGTCGGCGGTGTTTTTTTATTGCAAGTTAGCAGGATTGCGGCATTTCACCGTTGGCCAGACGTTTGTTGATGTCGGCAATCACTTCCGGCAGATCGCTGATAGTGTCGATCATGTAATGCGGGCGCGAGCTTTCGAACAGCGCATGGATACGCGCGCGTTCGCTGGCCAGTTCATCGCTGGCCAAGGCACGGAAACCCTCGTAATCCAGGCCCAGCGCGTTGCCCGAGCAGATCAGCGCCACGGTCCACATGCCGGCGCGGCGACCTTCGAGGATGCCCGGGACGGTGTCGTCGATCTTCACGCAGGCGCCGACGTCGTCGATGCCCAGCGCGATGACGTTGGCCAATGCCTGTGCTGGCCAAGGGCGGCCGTTGGGCACTTCGTCGGTGGCGACCACGTGGTCGGCGATGTAGCCGTTGGTGGCAGCCAGTGCGACGACTTTATCCATCACCTGTTTCGGGTAGCCGGAGCAGGAGCCGATCTTGATGCCTTGCTGGCGCAGGTTGGCGATGGTGTCCAGGGCACCGGGAATCAGCGCCGAGTGTTCAGCGATTTTCTCGATTTGTAGCGGCATGAAGCGCTCGTAAATGGCGGTGACGTCATCGTCGGTCGGCGTGCGGCCGAACGCTTTGCGGTAACGTTCGGCCACCTGCGGCTGATCGCACAGGGTGCGGATGTGATCCCACTTGCCCATGCCCATCGGGCCGCGAGCTTCTTCGATGGAAACCTGAACATCGAATTCGGCGAAGGCTTCGACGAAGATCTGCGTCGGGGCGAAGGAACCGAAATCGACTACGGTGCCGGCCCAGTCGAGGATGGCGGCTTGCAGCTTGGTTGGGTTGGTGTAGTTCATGGTAATCAAATTCCTGAGTGGGCAATGCAATTCAAATGTGGGAGCGAACTTGCTCGCGAAAGCGGTGTGTCAGCTGTATCAATGTTGACTGTTCAACCGCATTCGCCATCAGGCTCGCTCCCACAGGGGAGTAGGGTGAGGGTTCAGATGTCGAGGACTTCCATCTCGCGCAACACTTCGCCGACCGCCGCCACGGCCTGGCGCATTTGGTCCGGGCTGACATGACCGATGCAGCCGACGCGGAAGGTTTCGACCTGAGTCAGTTTGCCGGGATAGAGGATGTAGCCTTTGGCCTTGACCCGTTCGTAGAAATCCTTGAACTGATAACGCGGGTCATTCGGCGCGTGGAACGTCGCGATGATCGGCGCCTGAATCGCGGCTGGCAGAAAGCTGCGCAAACCGAGTTTGCCCATCTCTTCCATCAGCGCCTGGCAGTTGGCGGCGTAGCGCGCATGCCGTGCCGGCAGGCCACCTTCTTCGTTGTATTGCAGCAGGGCTTCGTGCAGCGCCGCGACCACATGGGTCGGTGGGGTGAAGCGCCATTGCCCGGTTTTCATCATGTAGGCGTGCTGGTCGAACAGGTCCATCGCCAGTGAGTGCGAATTGCCGGCGGCTGCGGCTAACGACTCTTTGCGTGCGAAGACAAAACCCATCCCCGGCACGCCTTCCAGACACTTGCCTGACGCAGCGATCAACGCGTCGAACGGCACTTGCTGCGCGTCCACCGGCAGCGCGCCGAAGGAGCTCATGGCGTCGATGATCAGGCGCTTGCCGTGTTGCTCGACGACGTGAGCGATTTCCGCCAGCGGATTAAGAATGCCGGTGCTGGTTTCGCAGTGGATCAGCGCGACGTGAGTGATAGTGCTGTCGGCGCGTAGCAGACGGTCGACGTCGGCGGCGGTGGTCGGTTCATCTTCAGCGGTTTCGAAAGTGCTGAACGAGCGACCCAGCACTTCGCAGATTTTTGCCAGGCGCTTGCCGTAGGCGCCGTTTATCAGCACCAGTATTTTGCCGTCGCGTGGCACCAGCGTGCCGATCGCTGCCTCGACCGCGAAGGTGCCGCTGCCTTGCAATGGCACGCAATGGTGGGTCGCGGCGCCGTTGAGAATCGCCAGTAATTGCTCGCAGAGGCTGGCGGTCAGTTGATTGAAGCGGTCATCCCATGACCCCCAGTCGACCATCATCGCCTGGCGGGTGCGGGCCGAAGTGGTCAACGGGCCGGGAGTGAGCAGGATGGGTTCGGCGATACTCATTCGTGTGTCCTCGGATAGCGCTGTGGGATGAAGCTACGGGGCCTAAGTTGCAATTTGCCGTTGTATCAATCAAATTGTTTGTTGTTATGCCAGCCATCAGTGAGAGTTATTCATGAACCTGTTTCAGCTGCGCGCGTTCGATGCCGTGGCGCGCGAGGGCAGCTTTACCCGCGCCGCTGCAAGGTTGTTCATCAGCCAGCCGGCAGTGACCGGGCACATCAAGGCGCTGGAGGAGCATTACCAGATCACGTTGTTGCGACGCACCGCGCGACGGGTGGAGTTGACAGAGGAAGGCACCAAACTGGCGGCGATCACTCGCGCCATGTTCGGTTTGGCGGAAGAAGCGCAAACCATGCTGGAGGCTAACCGCCAGTTGCTGACCGGGCGGCTGGAAGTGGCGGCGGACGGCCCGCACATGGTCATGCCGATGCTGGCCAGTCTGCGTGCGCGCTATCCGGGGATCACGGTAAATCTGCGTTTGGGCAATGCCCAGGAAACGCTGGCAGCGTTATTGTCCGAACACGCGGACGTCGCGGTGCTGACCGAAGTCGAGCCACGCAAGGGATTGCATCTGCAAGCACTGAGCGAATCGCGGATTTGCGCACTGGTGCCGGCCGGGCATCCGTGGGCTACGCGTGCCACAGAGGTGAAACTCAAGGAACTGGATCAGGTGATCATGGTGCTGCGTGAGCCGAGTTCGATTACCCGGCGCACATTTGATCTGGCATGCACGCAGGCGTCGATTCATCCGCGCGTGTTGCTGGAGCTGGACAGTCGTGAGGCGGTGACCGAGGCGGTCGCCGCGCAACTGGGCGTTGGCGTGGTGTCATCGGTGGAAGTCAGCCACGACCCACGGGTAGTGGCGATTCCGATTGTCGGGGAGGGCTTGGTCAATCGGCACATGATCGGTTGCATGGAGCGTCGCAGAGAGTTGCGCTTGATTCAGGCGTTTTTTGGATTGGCGCCAGCCTGATAAACCGTGGCGCCCTCATCGCTGGCAAGCCAGCTCCCACAGGTTTCTCTGGTGTACGCACAATTTGTTAAAGGCTCAAACCCTGTGGGAGCTGGCTTGCCAGCGATTGGGCCAGCACCGTTCACACAAGACTCTCGCGAACCATATCCAGAAACGTCGCCACCACCCGCCGCGAACTCTGTTCGCGCAAGCACACCAGGGTTTCGGTCAAGCGTCGGGTGCAGTCGGTGATCGGCAACGCGCAAACCCTTGAGTCGGCGCCAAACTCAGCCGCTGAAACCACGCCCACACCAATCCCCACCACCACCGCCTCGCGCGCCGCTTCCCGGCCTTCGACCTGAATCGCCGGACGAATGCGAAATCCCGCCCGAGCCATTTCCTCCTCCAGCGTTTGCCGGGTCACCGAACCGTGTTCGCGCAAGACCAGCGGCGTGTCATCCAGGTCCGCCAGGCAGATCGACTCGCGCTCGGCCCACGGGTGATTACGCGAAACAAACGCCACCATCGGATCGTTGCGCAGTGGCACGCACAGCAAGCGTTCATCGCTGACATCACGCCCCAGCAGCGCCAGATCGGCCTGATAGTTAAACAGGCGAAACAACGATTCATCGGTGTTACCGGTCTCGATTTTCACGTTGATGCCTGGAAAGCGCTCGCAGAACCGCGCGATCTGCGGCAGCACATGCACCGGCGCATCCACCGCCAGAATCAGGCTGCCGGTCTGCAACGCCTGGGACTCCTGCAATAACTCCTGTGCTTCCGCTTCAATCACAAACAGGCGCTGGGTGATCGCCAGCAAGCGCTCGCCCAGATCGGTCAGGCGTACCGAGCGTTTGTTGCGATGAAACAGCAAAACCCCAAAGCGTTCTTCGAGTTTGCGCACCTGGTCGGAAATCGCCGGTTGCGTGAGAAAAAGACGCTCAGCGGCTTTAGTGAAGCTTCCATGCACGGCCACGGCGTGGAACGCTTTGAGTTGGGCGTGGGAAATTGACATGACCGCTCCAGTTAAAAGCTGAGCTTATGTGTGAAATACGATAAATCGATTTTATTTATTAAACAGTAATTGCTTTGATCGGCTCACGCCACCGCCGACTGCTCGATCGAACAGCGGCGCTGGCCATGAGCCTGTGCGTGCAACCGCAGGACTCATCTGACCGGTATCGCCATAGGGATGGGGTGATATCGCAGTGCTCAACAATAAAAAACACAGGCGTTTACTTAACGATTCTGCCGGCACACTCACACCCTGAGGTCAGAACCACAATGAATAAGCACATCGGCACCATTGCGCGTTGGCGCATGCAGATTTTTGCTATCACATGGCTCGCGTACGCCGCTTTCTATTTCACTCGCAAAGCCTTCTCGGTGGCCAAACTGGGCATCGGCGAAGATCCAGATTTCATGCTCGACAAAATGACCATGGCCAACCTCGATGCCATCTATCTGGCGGCATACGCCATCGGCCAATTCACCTGGGGCATGCTCGCTGACCGCTTCGGCCCAAGGGTCGTGGTGTTCGGAGGCTTGCTGATTTCTGCGGCGGCGGCGCTGGTGATGGGCAGTTTCGCCACGCTGCCGATCTTCGCCACCTGTATGTTGATTCAAGGGTTGGCGCAGTCCACGGGCTGGTCGGGTTTGTGTAAAAACCTTGGCAGTTTCTTCCCGTCCAAACAGCGCGGGCGAGTGCTCGGCTTGTGGAGTTCTTGCTACGCATTTGGTGGGCTGGTGGCGTCGCCGTTCGCCGGTTGGTGGGCCTACACGCTTGTTGGCAGCTGGCACGCGGCGTTTTTTTCCAGTGCGGCAGTGGTGGCGGTGGTGGCGGTGTTGTTCTTTATCTTCCAACGCGATAAACCGGAAGATGTCGGCCTGCCGGCGGTGGAGCCGGAGCCTGTGTTAACCGCCGAAGAGACCGAAGCCAACAGCAAGCTCAGCGTTTGGGAGCCGTTGAAGGAAATCCTGCGTAATCGCACGGTGCTGGTGCTGGGCCTGGCGTATTTCATGTTGAAACCGGCGCGTTACGCGATCCTGCTGTGGGGCCCGGTGATAGTCTTTGAACAAATGCCCAGCGTCGGCAAGGTGGGGGCGGCGATCATCCCCACTTCGTTCGAGCTGGCCGGGCTGCTTGGTCCGATCATGATCGGTCTGGCGTCGGACAAATTGTTCGGCGCGCGGCGCATGCCAGCCTGTGTGATCAGTCTGCTGGCGCTGACGGTGACGCTGGCGCTGTTCATGGCTGCCTTGCAGACCGGCAGTGTTTTTCTGGTTGTGGCATTGCTGTTTGTCATGGGCCTGACCCTGTACGGACCCGACTCGATGATCAGCGGCGCGGCCGCCATCGATTTCGGCAAAGCCAAGGCCGGGGCCACCGCCGCCGGATTCGTCAATGGCTGCGGCTCGGTCGGCGCCGTGCTGGGCGGCTTGCTGCCGGGCTACTTCGACACGGTGACGGTGTTCATCGTCTTCGCCGGTTGCGCACTGTTCTCGGCGCTGGTGTTGATTCCGCACTGGAACAGCCGTCCGGTCGGGTTCATGGAGCCGCGCGCGTCCATCCCCAACTGCCCCTTGACGATCAAACCCCTGCGTAACTGAAACCCCTTTGCCTCGCGGCCTGCTGCGGTGTTCGCGGCAGGCTGTGCCGTGGCCAACTGACTGGAGAAAACCCATGAGACCGTTTTGGCTGGAGCAGGCCCTGCAGGCCGACACCTCCGAAACCTGCCCGCCGCTGCAGGGCGACGTGCGCACCGACGTGTGCATCGTCGGCGGTGGTTACACCGGGTTGTGGACGGCGATCATGCTCAAGCAACAAAACCCCGAACTCGATGTGCTGCTGATCGAAGCCGACATCTGCGGCGCCGGCGCCAGCGGGCGTAACGGCGGGTGTGCGCTGTCGTGGTCGGCCAAATATTTTACGCTTGAGCGCTTGTTCGGCGTTGAGGAAGCGGTGCGTCTGGTCAAGGAATCCGAACGCAGCATTCATGCGATCGGCGAGTTCTGCGAGCAGTACGGCGTCGATGCCGACTACCGGCTCGATGGCACGCTATACACCGCGACCAACCGTGCGCAGGTCGGTTCGACTGACGCGGTAATCGCTGCGCTTGAGCGCAACGGGATCAACTCGTTCACTCAGCGCCCGGTGGCTGATGTGCAGCGCATGGCCGGTTCCAGCAAGCATCTGGAGGGCTGGTTTTCGCCGGCAGCAGCCAGTGTGCAACCCGGCAAACTGGTGCGCGGGTTGCGCCGTGTAGCACTGGAGTTGGGCGTGAAAATTCACGAAAACACGGCAATGACCGGTTTGGAGGAGGGCCGTCCCGCACGCATTCGCACGGCCAACGGCAATGTGCAGGTAGACCGCGTGGTGTTGGCGATGAACGCGTGGATGGCCCGCGCCTTCCCGCAATTCAAACGCAGTGTGGCGATTGTCTCCAGCGACATGCTGATCACCGAGCCGCGTCCGGATCTGTTGCAGGAAATCGGCTTGACCAGTGGGGTCACCGTGCTTGATTCACGGATTTTCGTGCACTACTACCACAACACCCCGGATGGCCGGATCATGCTCGGTAAGGGCGGCAACACCTTCGCCTTTGGCGGGCGGATGTTGCCGGTGTTCGATCAGCCATCGCCTTACGCGGACCTGCTCAAAACGAGCCTCGGCGATTTTTTCCCGGCGTTTGCTGACGTGAAAGTCGACGCGACCTGGAACGGCCCGTCAGATCGCTCGGTCACCGGTTTGCCGTTTTTCGGTCAGATGAGCAGCAGCGGCAATGTGTTTTACGGTTTCGGCTATTCCGGCAGCGGCGTCGGCCCGTGTCACATGGGCGGGCAGATCCTGGCGTCACTGGTGCAGGGGCTGGACAATCCGTGGACGCGCTCGCCACTGGTCAACGGGCCGATGGGTTATTTCCCGCCGGAGCCCATTCGCTACCTGGGATCGTTGATGGTGCGTAACGCCATTCGCCGCAAGGAGCGCGCCGAAGACCATGGCCACCGGCCCCGGCATCTGGACGTGCGCCTCGCCAAATTTGCCGCGGCGGCGGGCAAGGCTGACAAGGGCTGACAACCGCATAACTGCAAAACACCCCTATCTTGTAGGCGCTGCCTTCGCCAGCGCCTACAGAGCTTCAGGTCACAGGTGGGTTCCGCTGAGCAGCCAATCGAGCAACAGACGGCTGTCAGTCGCGGACGGTGTTTCGCGGGGTGTGGGATTGCGTGTATTGCCCAGACACAGGATCGGCCGGTCCGGATCGCTGTCGAGAAAACTCACCCACACTTCACTGCCCACGCTGGGCAATTCATCAGGGGCGATTCGACCGTTGGCTCGGGGCATGGCGATGGGTAGCCAGATGGCTTCGGTGTCGGTGTCGGCGACGGGTGGCGATTGCGATGGCCACAACCTGACGGCGATCCGCCCTTGCGCATCGAGCCGCGCAGGTTGTCCCGGAGTTCCCAGCACTTGCGCCAGGTGATAGCCCGCAATGCTCGGTCGCGGTTGCTGAAGTGGCGGGCGATAGTCGGTTGACCACGGTTGGGCAGTAAAATCGTTGTAGTAACGGTGCACAGTGGCTGCCGGGTCCAGAATCGATGGATGTTGCCCGTGATGGCGCAGGCGGGTGATGCGCCATTGTTCGTTGAATTGGCTGATCGGATGTTCCGTCACCTGCAACAAGTGCCCGCTGAACAAACCGATGCAGTCACTGCGGCCATTGATTGACCGGTGTTGGCAACGTTGCCGTTCCAGATGGCGACGACTGCGTTGTTCACTGTGGCGTTGCTGGGGCGAAGGCATCGGCAGCGACGGTTTTGACGGGGGCTGATTGGCCGCATCCCCGTCGGCAGTCTGTAGCCCTCGATTGCGCACGGCGTGCAGCGTCGGGATGGGCGCGGCGTGGTGGTGCTGGTACAACGAGCTGACGCAGGGCGAGGAGGCTTGCTCATCCTCCATGAACGGCACCAGTGACGGTTCTTGCGGCAGACTCAGGCTGTCATCGGCGAACACGACAACATGCCCGTCGGTGCTGTGCTCGAAGTGATAGTGAATGCCTTCTTCTTCGCAAAGCCTGTGTAGGAGCGCCAGATCGCTTTCCTCGAACTGCACGCAAAAGGGACGCGCCGGATACTGACCCACGGTCATTTCAATTCGGTAGCTGTCGGCCGGCAGGGCGTTTTCAGCGAGCAACTGTTCAAGAATCTGCGGCACGCTCAGTTGCACGAACACCCGCCGTTTGCTCGGCTGCGCCATCCGTTGCAGCGCCGGCACCACGATCAGTCGATAGCCGATGCGGTGCGCTCCGCGATATTCGCAACTGGCACTGTCGATCATGCCGTGAATGCCATGATGGTCGTCCAGACTTAGAAATATCGGTTGCTGCACCAGCGTGCCCGGCGTCACGGCAGGGGTGAGGCCGATCAGTTCGATGTCGAAGCGGTAGGGTTGGTTGAGCGCTTCCTCGCCATTGAAACGCACCACCGGCAGGCATAATCCACTGTCGGTCAGGGTGAGGGTAAACGGACTTTCCTTGTCATTGAGCATTCGGACAGGCTCTGTCAGGCGATACGGGCCTCAGAGGGTACGAAACCGCAGCGCTGAATGGTCATGTCAAAGGTGGTTTTCAGAATCGCCCTACAAGGTCCGGCGAATATGTCGATTCAACAGTGGATTTTTTTGGTCGATTGCCGACTTTAGGCCGTATAAACTTGGCGCCACGCGTCGGCCAATAGATGTCTCGGCGCCACAGATCAAGAGAGTGAGTAATGGGCGCACAGTGGAAGGTTAAACACAAAGAAGCGGCATCCAATGCCAAGGGCAAGATCTTCGGCAAACTGGTGAAAGAAATCACCATTGCTGCGCGTAACGGTGCCGATACCGCGACCAACGCGCACCTGCGCCTGGTCGTCGAACAGGCCAAGAAAGCCTCGATGCCGAAGGAAACTCTTGACCGCGCCATCAAGAAAGGCGCCGGCCTGCTGGGCGAAACCGTGCAATACCACCGCGTGACCTACGAAGGTTTCGCCCCGCATCAGGTGCCGTTGATTGTCGAGTGCGTCACCGACAACATCAACCGCACCGTGGCGGAAATTCGCGTGGCGTTCCGCAAGGGCCAATTGGGCGCTTCCGGTTCGGTGGCCTGGGACTTCAACCACGTCGGCATGATCGAAGCCTCGGCGGACACTCCGGACGCCGATCCGGAAATGGCGGCGATCGAAGCCGGTGCCCAGGATTTTGAGCCGGGTGAAGAGGGCGCGACCCTGTTTATCACCGATCCGACCGACCTCGACGCGGTGCAGAAAGCCCTGCCGGAACAAGGCTTCGCCGTGCTGTCGGCCAAGCTCGGCTACCAGCCGAAAAACCCGGTCAGCGGTTTGAGCGATGAGCAGATGGCTGAGGTTGAAGCGTTCCTCGAAGGCCTCGACAACCATGATGACGTGCAGGATATGTTCGTCGGTCTGGCTGGCTGATTTGTTTATTCAGTAGAGCCGTCATCGCGGGCAAGCCCGCTCCCACAGGTATGGCGTCGTGCACAAATTCCGTGATCGCCATACACCCTGTGGGAGCGGGCTTGCCCGCGATTGACCGCGCCGCGGTCACGCCTTTTGCAATACCTCAATCACTTCACTGAACCCTGGCCGCGCCAGCACATCGGGCTGACAGCATCGCTGCTCCAGCGCTTCAAGCACCTCACGTCGCTCGTCACTCAGTCCCGATTCGATCCGCGCCAGCAATTCCCCCAGCAAGACCCCGAACGCCCGCACTTCGATGCGCTGCAGCGCCCGCGTTTCCACGCTGTCGGTGGTGGCATGAAACGACGCTGCGCCGAAATCCCCCAGTAAACAGTCACCCTGCTCGTTCAGCAGAATGTTGTGTCCGTAGAGATCACCATGGGTGATGCCTTGTTGGTGCAGATGCGCCGCCGCCGACGCAATGCCCATGGCAATGCGCAGTGCAACCTGTGCGCTGAAGTGGCGATCCTCGGCGTAGACATCCCGCGAGCAGGACGCCAGGCTCGGCAGTCCTGCCAGGTTGGCAAAGCTTGGATCGATCAGTTGCATGACCAAACCTTGCTGGCCGTCGGGATGGCCGTGGATGCGACCTTCAATTCGAATCAGATTCGGGTGCAAACCGGCCGTGATGCAGGCGTTCATTTCATGCAGTGGTGAGCCATCGCTGGTCATTTCGCCTTTGTACAGCTTCACCGCAACCGGCGTCACCGCACCATCGGCGCGTTGCCAGGCCGCACTGGAAATCACACCGGAAGCGCCTTCGCCCAGTTGTTGCTCCAGACGCAGCGCGGACCAGTCGATCTGCGGCGTGGCTTCAAGCGCCGCGGCGTCGGCCTCGGTTTCCAGCGGATTGCCGGCGTAGGCCAGCCACGTCAGGCTCGGCAACGTCAGTAGCCAGTGGGGCAACTCGGTCAACTGGTTGGCAGCGATGCGCAGCAGTTCCAGGCGGTGGCAATGACTCAGTGACGAAGGCAGCGATTGCAGGCGATTGCCCGCCAGCATGAGTTTTTGCAGGTGCGTACGTTCACCCAGTTCGCTTGGCAAGGTGTCGATGCAGTTGTCCGTCAGGATCAGCCAGCGCAGCAGCGGTGGCAGGGCGGCGCCAGGGACGTCGGCGATGCGGTTGGCCTTGAAGCCAATCATCGTCAGGGCCGTGCATTGGCCAAGGCAGGCGGGCAGCGCGGTGAACTGGTTGTCGGAGCAGAACAGCACGCGCAATCGAGTCAGACGATGCAGGTCATCCGGCAGGCAGCTCAAGGCGTTGCCGCTCAGATTGAGGATTTCCAGGGTGTCGGCCAGATCGAAGATTTCTGCCGGGAACTCGGTCAGGCCGCAGGACAGGTCCAGCCGCGTGATGCCCGACAATTCGCCGGCGCGCAATTGAGCAAGGGTATGCATGAAGGAATTCGCTAATAGAGGGGTCGCTGGGAATGGGCGACATGATAGCGGCAAAGCTGTGCTTTGAAATTTTATCGGATCTTGACTCGGCTTTAACGGTGGGAGTCCCACTGGGAATCGAGGCAGGTCAGTCCGTGCTGTGTTCTTCCTGCAACTGCCCCAGCCGGCTGCGGGTCCGGGCCAGATCGATAACCTGACCCGCCAGGCTTTCGCCCAGTGGCAACCGACCGAGCAATGTCAGGTGCTTGTCCTGGTCGTAGAGCACGTCGATCAAATTGATGAACCGCTGCTGTGCGGCAATCGAGCATTCGCCCAGCTCCGGCAGCCCGTCGATGATCCAGTGGTCGAAGCGTCGGCACAATTGCAGATAGTCCATGACCGCCGTCGGCTGTTCACACAGGTCAGCGAAGGTGAAGCCGACGCGGCGATCCTCGCAAAAACGTGCGCGAAACGGCCGGATGCCAACGGTTAACGAAATGGCTGGTGCATCTTGCGTCGGCAGGTTCAGCGCCTCACGCTGAGCGGGCGTGGCTGGCCACACGTAGCGTCCCTGAGTGAACACCTGATGCGCATGGTTGCGCGTCTGACTGCGGTAGTCGTGAGGGCCACCGACCTCCATGATCTGCATGCGCGAGTTGATCAGCTCGATCACCGGTTTGAATCGCGCATGGTAAAGCGGATTGGGCAACAGGCCTTCGGGCGGATAGTTGGAGGTCACCAACAGCAGAACCCGCCGCTGGAACAATGCTTTGAACAGGCGGGTGATCAGCATCGCGTCGCCAATGTCATGCACATGAAACTCGTCGAAACACAGTACCCGACAGTCCAACAGCAATTCATCCAGCGTTATGGCCAACGCATCGTCCTGTTCGCGATGGCTGAACATGCCTTGATGCAACTGCGCGAAAAACTCGTGGAAATGCAGGCGGCGTTTCTGCGTGATCGGCAGTGCCTGAAAGAAGCCATCCAGCAGCCAGCTCTTGCCGCGCCCCACGCTGCCGTGCAGATACAGGCTCGGCGGGGTTTGCGCTGTTGCGCTGAACAGCAGACTGGCCTGCTGCGCCATGCAGTCGATCACTCGCAGCTGACTGTGGCTGAGGGTGTAACCCTGGCCGTTGGCCTTATGGCGGAAGTAATCGCGGATCAACTGGGCGCTGGCGTCATGGCCTGCTTTGCCAGGCGTGCCTTTGCCGAACAAACGGCGCAGCACCGGCCAGCGCTGGGTCAGTCGCGATCGTTTCGGTGGGTGGGCGGGCACTTTGGTTTACTCCGTGTTCAGCGAACCGGCGCCCAGCAGCGCCGTGGCGTAGTTTAACCGGGCGTGCCGCTGGCCTGCTACGTGCGCGCGGATCGAAAGTCTGGCCGAAGTGCGACGGGTCAGTCGCTACTCGGATGTGCTGGACGTCATGGTCACGGGGTGATGCCCATATTTCAATCCTGAACAATGTGGTGCTGGATGTGGGTTTTGAACCCACCGGTCTGCGCTGGTTTTCAGAATTGCAGCGATTGCTTGAGCAGTGGCGCGGCCGGCGTATCAACCGGGCTGACCATCGCGTAGTTGTAACCACCGCCTGACCAGTAGTCGGCCTGAAGATCCCCATCACTGCGCCTGCCTCTGGGCAAGAAGGTGTTTTTCGGCCCGGGTGGTCGCACATAAAAACTGACCTTGTGCCCACTCGCATCTTGATACATCACCATCGCCGCCGGCCCTTCATCGGTACTCAGCAAGCGCCCGCTGACGGGCTCAAACCCCGCCGCCGTCAAATCTGGCAAGCGACTGACCTGAGTGAAATAACGATCAAGCCAGCGCTGCATGTCGCCAGCACCCTCGACCTTGTAATCCGCGGGCAGCATGCCTTGCTGGGCAATCAACCGATAGGCCTGCAGGGCGTCGGTCATGGGTAACGCGGAGGCTCGCACGAGGGTCATTTCCCGTGCCTGCCAACCGCTGAAACCACCGACGCTCACCGCGATCAGTAGCACCGCCGCGGTGGCCAGATGGCGGCGCGACTGACGCTGGCGGCGCAGACGAATCATCGCCGGATCAAGCGCAGGATTGGCCGGTTGCTGCAAGGCGCCGCTCAGTGCCGCACGCAGTTGCTGGGCATCCTGTTGCCAGCCACGAACCTGTGCGGCTTCGTCCGGATGGCTGGCCAGCCAGGTTTCCAGCACGCGCCGGTCGGCGTCGCTGAGTTGGTGGTCGACGTAGGCGTGCAGGTCACGCTCGCTGGGAGGCATGCTGATCATTTGAGTATCCGCAAAGAAGGACTGATGATTTCGCCGTCGCTGAGTTGGCGCAAAGCCTGGCGGGCGCGGGACAGGCGCGACATCACGGTGCCGATCGGGGTGTCGAGAATCTCGGCAACCTCTTTATAGGAAAGGCCCTCAACCGAGACCATCAGCAGAAGCGCGCGCTGTTCGCTGGGCAGTCGGTCGAATGCTTGCAGGGTCGATTGGGCGATCACAGTGCGCTCGGTCGACGGTTCGGCATCGTCGCGACCGGTGAAAAACTCGAGCATCCGCGCGTAACGGCGCGAGCGGCGATGGGCATCGAGAAACTGCCGGTAGAGAATAGAAAACAGCCAGGCCCGCACATCACCGTCAGCGCGCTTGCCGCCCCAACTCGACAGGGCTCGCTCAAGGCACGCCTGCACCAGATCGTCGGCGCTGCTGCTGTTGCGCGTCAACGAAACGGCAAAGCGCCGAAGCCTGGGGATCAGTTCACGCAGTTGTTCGTCTAGCTCGTTCATGGCGAGGGGGCTGCTCTTTGCCGAAAGGCGATGTTGAGAAGAAAGACGCCCCTCAAGGATGGTTATTCCATCCGCCGGTTGGAAAAATTTTTCTCCCTTCTTCGTAGGATAGTTCGCTGCGATTTGTAAGCCGTGTAATGGATTCAAATTTCCCTGCTCAACCCATTTGTCAATCACGTTGGCTAGCGGCGCAACCCAAGGATGCGGAGCCCAACGTGAAAAAATAAATCGTTGAGAAAAGGAAAGGGAAGCCCCATGCAAGCATTTGCGATGAATAACCGGTCGACATCGAACGCGGAGCCGAATCCGTTCGTTGAGTCCAACCCATGGCAACGCTTCGGCTGCGGTCCGAGCGTTACGCCTGACGCTACGTTGATCCATCGCGCAATTGAACTGCAAGCGGCTGGCCGGCCTGACGCAATCGCGGCCGAATATCAGGGCCAGTCCATCACTTACGGCGAGTTGAACCGCCAGGCCAATCGACTCGCCACGACATTGCTCAAGCAGGGTGTGGGCCCGGGCGATCATGTGGCGCTGTTTGTCGAGCGTTCGATCCCGATGCTGGTGGGCATGCTGGCCGTGCTGAAAACCGGGGCGGCCTACATTCCTCAACACGTCGGCATCACCCCCGCTACGCAGCTCAGTCATATCATGGCGGTTGCCCAGGTTCGGGTCGTACTGACACTGTCCGGACTGGCGCGGGCGATTCCTCTGACCACGGATCAACAGTGCATCCACCTGGATGAATTCATTCAACTGCCGAGCGTCGCCAGCGACGACTTGAATCGGTGTGGCACGACGTCCTCGCCGGATTCACTGTGCTTTGTCCTGTTCACCTCGGGCACAACCGGACTGCCCAATGGCGTTCGCGTGACGCAGCGTAATGTGTGCAATATTTTGCTGACCGAGCCCGGCAATCTTGGTATGCGACCGGGCCTGAAGGTCGGCCAGATCCTGAACATCGCTTTTGATATGGCGGCCTGGGAAGTACTGTGCTGTCTGGCCAACGGAGCAACGCTGTTGATCCGTGGCAAGGACATCGCGCAAACCGCCGAGCGCTGTGACGTGCTGATTGCGACGCCGTCGATTCTCGCTACGCTCGATCCTGCCCGTTGCCGTCAGGTAAAAGTGGTCGCTCTGGCTGGCGAGCCCTGCCCACAACCGCTGGCGGATCGTTGGGCGGCGTTTTGCACTTTTTATAATGCCTGTGGGCCGACCGAGACCACCATCGTCAATACCATGCAGCACTATCGCGGCGCGGGTGCATTGACGATCGGCAAGCCAACGCCCAACAACACCGTTTATGTACTCGACGACGCTGGACAGCTTTGCGCTCCGGGCGAGCAAGGCGAGATGTGGGCGGGCGGTGACTGCGTAACTGCCGGTTATCTGGGAAATCCGCAACTGACCCACGAACGCTATCGGCCCGATCCGTTTCTGGGGCAGGGACGTTTGATGTTCCGTACCCGGGATCTGGGACGCTGGACGGCGAACGGTGAGCTGGAACACCTGGGGCGTGTCGATGATCAGGTCAAGGTCAGGGGGTTTCGGGTGGAGCTTGATTCGGTGTCAGCGGCACTGGAGTCTGCGCCGGACTGTGAGCGCGCGGTCACCCTCAAGCTCGACAGTCGCCATCTGGTGGCCTTCGTCTATCCCGCCATCACAGACGTTGAAGTGGCGCGAAAACGTTGCGAAGAGCGCCTGGCTTATTATTGCGTGCCCTCGCTGATTCTCGCTGTGGATGCTATTCCGCTGACATCCCGAGGCAAGGTCGACAAGCGTTTGTTGCTCCAGTGGGCCGTGGCGCATCAGGCACAACACGCTCGCGCCGAGCAGCAGGTGCAGGCATGAGCCGCGTGGATTCGACGATCGTGTTACCGCCGCGGCGCGCATTGTGGCGGCGTTTGGGAACGCTGCCGATGTTCTCGCATTACAACCGTCTGGTGTTGCTGGTGTTCGCCGTCAACATTGCCGCCCTGGTTTACGGTTTGAACATCGGCCAGTGGTGGTCGACTTCAGGCGTAGCGTTGCAAACCCTGTCCGGGTTGGTCGTCGCGAATTTGTCGATGGCGATACTGATTCGGCAGCAGTACGTCATCAATGGCTTGTTCTGGCTGGCGACCCGGGCGCCGACGTCCTGGCCCCTGGCGATTCGCCGATCGTTGGCCAAGGTCTACCATTTCGGTGGTCTGCACAGCGGTGGCGCGATGGCAGCCATTGTTTGGTTTGCGCTGTTGTTCGGCTCGATGATCTGGCTGAAGTTTGAAGGTCCGAGCGGCGTTTCGTTGACCCTGATCGGGCTGAGCGGCGGCCTGCTCGTGCTGCTTTTACTGGTGGCGATCATGGCGTTGCCGATCATTCGCGCGCGTTTTCATAATGCTTTCGAGCGCACCCACCGCTTCGCCGGTTGGGCCGCGCTCGCGATGTTCTGGGCGATGACACTGGTGTTTGTCAGGGAGCAACATCCCACGGCGGCGCTGACGGATGTCCTCTTGCGATCTGCCTCGTTCTGGATGCTGTTGCTGGTGACATTCAGCATTACCTTGCCGTGGCTGCGGTTGCGCCAAGTCCCTGTCAGTGTGGTGCCACTTTCCTCCCACGCGGTGATAGCCCGGTTCGATCACCACACACCGTTTGCTGGTTCAGCCACTGCGATCAGTCGCAACCCACTGTGGGAATGGCATTCGTTCGCCAATATTCCTGCGCCGGGGGAGGACGGTTTCCGACTGATCATTTCCCGGGCGGGGGACTGGACGGGCGATTTCATCGAGCAGGCGCCGACCCACGTCTGGGTCAAAGGCATTACCACCGCTGGGGTGGCCCACATTGAAACGTTGTTCAAAGCAGTGGTGTATATCGCCACCGGCAGCGGGATTGGCCCGGTGTTGCCGCACTTGTTGGCCCAACAAATACCCATACGCCTGATCTGGTCGACCCGAAGTCCCAGAGCCACGTATGGCGACGCACTGGTGGACGAAATTCTCGCGGCGCAGCCCGATGCGTTGATCTGGGACACCGATGTGTCAGGCAAACCCGACCTGGTGAAGCTGGCGTATTGCGCGGTGCAGTCGTTCGGCGCGGAGGCGGTGATTTGCATATCCAATCAGACATTGACGGAACGCGTGGTCGAGGAAATGGAAGCCAGGGGTATCCCTGCTTACGGGGCTATTTGGGATTCCTGACACCGCATCGATAGTTTTCTTACTGTTACTTAATCCAAGGAAGGCAATGAACATGAACGTATTGATCGAAAGACTCGGACGCGTTGTGCTGATCCGGCTCAATCGCCCGCGAGCCCGCAATGCCCTGAGTCACCAAATGATGAGTGAACTGCTCGATTGCCTGCGAGGCCTGGACAATGATCCGGGTGTCGGTTGTTTCGTTATTACCGGTACGAATGAGTACTTTGCTGCCGGCGCTGATATCAAGGAAATGTACGCAAAGACCTGCCTGGAAATGATTGAGCAGGACTACTTCGCCGGTTGGGATGCCTTCGCCGGGTTCAAAACTCCGAAAGTAGCTGCAGTGGCGGGGTATGCCTATGGCGGTGGCTGTGAGTTGGCCATGATGTGCGATGTGCTGATCGCCGCCGAGTCAGCGCGATTTGCGTTGCCTGAGATCACGCTCGGCGTCATGCCGGGCATGGGCGGAACCCAGCGTCTGACACGCGCTATCGGCCGGGCAAAAGCCATGGACATGATCCTGACCGGACGCTCGATCAGTGCTCGGGAGGCCGAGCAGGCGGGATTGGTGTCGCGCGTGACAGCCGCCGATGACTTGCTTGAACAGGCGCTGGCGGTTGCGCAGCAGATTGCCGGGTTTCCACGAACGGCCCTATTGGCCGCGCGTGAAGCGGTGGATCGCGCTCAGGAAGTCGGGTTGCGCGAAGGCATCCTGTTCGAGCGTCGAGTGTTTCACGGCTTGTTCGCCACACCGGGGCAAAAAGAAGGCATGCAGGCATTTTTGGAGAAGCGCACGCCACGTTTTGAGCAGATTTAACGTGCTCAACGCATCAGCAGACGCAGTGATCTGAAAGAAACTACAGTTCAAAGGGAATAATCCTACGAGGCGTGCGTCTCATAGCACCTTTCCCTATGGCCGATGGCCCTGGAGTCTTTCATGGTTGATCGCAGCTCACTCAACGCGGCACCACCCGGCGGGCCGCAGCGCGCGCCATTGAGTGCCGCGAGCCTGGTATTGCGTCTTGGCGCCATTGCCGTGGTAGTCGCTGCCGTGGCCGGGGCTTTTGCCTACGTTCATGGCACCTTTGACCCACAACGTCTGACGCCCAAAGCGCTGGTCGATGTGTTGGAGAAGAACAACGGCGTGCATCCCGGGTTTCGCCGTAATCACGCCAAAGGCGTATGCGTGATCGGGCATTTTGAGAGCAGTGGCGAGGCGCGAGTGTTCTCCACCGCGCAGGTGTTCAACGATCCACGCACGCCAGTGGTCGGGCGTTTCGCGCTGCCGGCGGGCAATCCTTATGCACCGGACAGCAGCGTGCCGATCCGCAGCCTGGCGCTGCGATTCACTCAGGCCAATGGTCAGCAATGGCGCACCGGGATGAACAGCATGCCGGTGTTCCCGGTCGGCACGCCTGAGGCGTTCTATCAGTTGCAACAGGCGCAGTCGCCGGATCCGGCCACCGGCAAACCGGATCCGACCAAGGTGCCCGCGTTTTTTGCAGCGCACCCGGAAGCCGTGCCATTTCTGACCTGGGTGAAGACCGCCAAGCCATCCGCCAGTTACGCCACTGAAACGTATAACAGCGTCAACGCGTTCTATCTGGTGGATGCCAGTGGCAAAAAACAGGCCGTGCGCTGGAGCATGAAACCCTTGGCGCAGGACGCTGCGGGTGCCACTGCGCCTGAGGGGGGCGATTTTCTGGAGAAAGACCTGGTGCAACGATTGGCCTCCGCACCGTTGCGTTTTCAGTTGAACATTACCTTGGCCAATGCCGATGACCCGGTGAACGACGCCAGCAAAACCTGGCCCGAGGGGCGCAAGGTGCTGAACGCCGGCACCTTGGTGCTGGAGCGAACTCAACCGCAACTGAGCGGCGAGTGCCGCGACATCAACTACGATCCGCTGGTGCTGCCGGCCGGGATTCAAGGTTCCGACGATCCGTTGCTGGCGGCTCGCTCCGCCGGTTACGCCGATTCCTACCTGCGACGCACCAGCGAAGTCAGCCAGTTGCCCGCCGCCAAACAGGAGGCTCGTCCATGAGCGCTCAACCGACTCATTTCGCGCTGCTGGCGCGGCTGCTGCATTGGCTGATGGCGCTGATGATCATCGCCATGCTGTTTATTGGCGCCGGCATGGTCACTTCGGTTTCCGAGCGGCATGAATGGCTGATCCATCTGCACAAGCCATTGGGTATTGCGATTCTGGCGCTGGTGATCGTGCGCCTTCTGGTGCGGTTTTCCACTCGGCAACCGCCGCTGCCCGCCGATTTGCCGAACTGGCAAGTGATGGCGGCCAAGGCTTCGCATGTATTGCTGTATGCGCTGATGCTGGTGCTGCCGTTGCTCGGGTGGGCGATGATCAGTGCGTCGGGCGAACCGGTGATGCTCAGCAGTTCGCTGCTGTTACCGTCAATTGTGCCGGCCGATGCGCAGTTGTTTGCGTTGCTGCGCAAGGCCCATGGGTATCTGGCGTATCTGTTGTTCCTGACGGTGCTGCTGCACCTGGCGGCGGCGCTGTTCCATGGCTGGGTGCGCCGCGACGAGGTGCTCGACAGCATGTTGCGCGGGCGTGATCGCCGTTAGCCTGCCTGAGCGGCGCATTGCGAAGATGCGCCGCTTCTCAGCGTCAGGTACCAGTACGCCAACGCCAGGGCATTGATGCCCGCGCCGAGCCAGCACACGCCGATCCATCCGGCCCACGCATACATGGCGGTAGAGCCGATCGAACCCAGTGCGCTGCCGATCGAATAGAACAACATGTAACCCGCGGTGAGGCGGCTTTGTGCTTCCGGGCGCACGCTGTAGATCATGCTTTGGCTGGTGACGTGCACGGCTTGCAAGCCCAGATCCAGGGTGATTACGCCGAGTAGTAACGCCCAAAGCGAGGATTGGGTGAGGGCGATCGGCAGCCACGAGCCGAGCATCAACAACAGCGATAACCCACTGACCCACTGGCCGAGACCTCGATCAGCCAAATGCCCGGCGCGGGCGGCGGCCAGCGCGCCTGCGGCACCGGCAAGTCCGAACAATCCGATTTCGGTGTGGGAAAGCGACAGCGGCGGGGCGGCTAGCGGCAGCACCATCGGCGTCCACAGCACCATGGCGCTGGCGAAAGTCAGCAGGGCGAGCATTGCGCGCTGGCGCAGTACCGGCTCTTCTCTGAACAGACTGAATACCGAGATGATCAAGGCGCTATAGGTTGTCGTCGGTTGTGGGTTTTCATCTTTGGGCAGCACACGAAACAGCAGCAAAGCCATCAACAACGTCAGCCCCGCCGACAGCAGATAAATTGCCCGCCATCCAGCCAGATCGGCCATGGCGCCTGCGACCGTGCGCGCCAGCAAGATGCCGACCACGATGCCGCTGGTGACCACGCCAACCACGCGCCCGCGCTGTGCCGGGATCGCCAGCGTCGCTGCATAGGCCACTAACACTTGCGTCACCACGGCGAGCAGACCGGTCAAGGTCATGCCGATCAATAGCCACAGGCTGCTGGGTGCCAGCGCGATCATCAGCAACGCCGCGGCCGATAGCAGCGTCTGCGCGACGATCAATCGTCGTCGGTTGAGCAAATCGCCAAGTGGCACGAGCAATACCAGGCCGACGCCGTAACCGACCTGAGTCAGGGTAATCACGATGCCTATGGTTGCCGGCGACATGGCAAACGCTTCGGCCATCGCGTCGAGCAGCGGTTGCGCGTAATACACATTGCCCACGGCCAGACCACAGGCAACGGCAAAGAGCAGTATCACGCTGTTGGTGAGTGAATGAGGTTTCATACCCGGCTTCCTTTTAGGTTTCAGATTAAAACCAGAATCACAGTAGATAATCTGGTTTTGTTTTGCAACCTGATCGAGCAAGGCTGTGCATTACACAAAACAAAAGATCGCAGACAAGCTGCGATCTTTTGCGGATTACCGAGAGCGGGGGATCAACGCAGGGTGTCGACCATGTCGGCCATGGTGGTCAGCACGTCTTTGCCCAATTGCTTGGAGCGCTTGCCCGACCAGCCGGTGTGTTGATCGGGATGATCGTCGTGATCCTTGAACGGCATTTCCAGCGTCAGCGACAGGCAATCGTACTTCTGGCCGACGCTGTTGCACGCCAGGGTCATGTTGGCCTGGCCCGGTTCGTCGCGGGTGTAGCCGTACTTGGTCTGGAAGTCTTTGGTGGTGTGCTTCAAGTGGTTGCGGAAATGTTCTTCGAGCTTCTCGATCCGTGGTGTGTAGCCAGGATTGCCTTCACAACCGGCGGTGAAGACGTGGGGGATTTCCTCGTCCCCGTGTACGTCGAGAAACAGATCGACACCGTATTTTTCCATTTGCTGCTGCACGAAAAGCACTTCAGGGCTGACCTCCTGAGTGGCGTTCTGCCAGGCGCGGTTCAAGTCCTGGCCCATGGCATTGGTGCGCAGGTGACCATGGAACGCGCCGTCCGGGTTCATGTTCGGTACCAGGTAAAGATCGGCGCTGGCGAGCAATGTGTTCATGACCGGATCATCGTGTCTTTCCAGGCGCTCGATCACGCCTTCCATGAACCATTCGGCCATGTGTTCACCCGGGTGTTGCTGGGCGATGATCCAGATTTTGCGCTGGCCTTCGGCGCCTGTGCCTTTGCGCAGCAATTGGATGTCGCGGCCTTCGACGCTTTTGCCGGTGGCCAGCAGTTCGGTGCCGGCTTTGGTCAGGGCCTGCTCGATCAGCCAGTCGTGACGGCCACGGCTGTAGGGTTCGAAGTAGGCGAACCAGGCGTGGGTCTGGGTGGCTTCAAGGGAGAAACGCAGGCAGTCGCCTTCGAAAATGGTCGGTACGCGGAACCAGTTCACGTGGTCGTAGGACGCCACGGCTTGATAGCCGGTCCAGGCTTTGTTGTAAGAAGACTGGCTGACGTTGTTCAGGCGAAACCAATGCTCCTGGCCAACATGCAAGCCGCTGGCCTTGAAGTGAAACCACTGGAAATGCGCGCTGCGGGTGTCCGGGCGGATGGCCAGAACCGGGTTGAGCGGATTACTGATATCGATGACTTGGATATTGCCGCTGTCGAAGTTGGCGCTGATGTCGAACGAAGATTTGGCCACGGTCATAATCGGTTCCTGAATATGATTTTTATGGCCGTTACTTTACACACAAGACAGGCGTGAAACCGAGGGGAATTGTAGGGTGGAGGCGGGGGCGTCCTCCATGACGCGGATGCAGCTTAGAGTGTATGCGATTGATTCTCAAGTGCTATCTGCCGTTAGTTTTCCCCAATGCAGCCGGGCTTGTCTTGCCAATCGATATTCTTTTGATATTATCCGCGCCATCGATTTTGCAGCATCTACAGACTTCATTAGCCTGAAGCTATAAGCCCAAAAAATGGGCAAAAAAAGACCCGGCAAAAAGCCGGGTCAAAAACCGTGATTAGCCTGATGAGGAGATAGTCCAGAAGACCGACCTAAGGTCTCTGGTCCATCGACTGATCTCGCGACCAGCTGCTTGCAATAATAATCATTATCATTTGCAAGTCAAATGTTTTCATCTGCGCGATTGGAAAATTCTTTCCTCTCGCGCCCTCAGGTTTCCTCGCCATCGAGCGAGTGGTCGACCATCGCCCGCGCCATATCCACCATATGCACCACCGAAAATGCCAGGTCCCGGCTCGCGCCCTGCAGGTTTTCTGCTGCCTTGAACGCGGTGGCTGCCGCGCATCGCAGTAGATCCGAGGCGTGCACCAGCGCTTCCTCGCCGCTGAGATGGCGCCTCACATCGAAGAAGCGCTCATCGACTTCGGGCTCTGACACAGCTGGTTTCAAGTAATAGTCCAGTGCTCGCTGTGCCGCGGCATTGCCTTGTGGCGAGGTGAACGTGGTGTCCATTTGCAGATCGGGCAAGTCTTTGCTGCTGATATTCATGATGACGGCCACTCCTTGTTCGATAGAAAATCCGTGCTTTCAGAATAGTACGAAGTGTAGTTGTCACTAAAAATTAAATACTACAATTTGTGTTTTGTCGTGCGGGAGACCTACGCGTAAGGTGCCGGACATGGATAAATGGATTGAGTTGGTCAAGGCCAAGATGAGTGAACTCAAAATCACTCAAACAGTGCTCGGAGAGCGCGTCGGTATGTCCCAGGGAGGGATCGGTCATTGGCTGAACAAACGTAGGGAACCGGGCATCACTGAAATGAATCGCGTGCTGCATGCGCTGGGCATGGAATATCTGGAAGTGGTGGTACTGATCCGCGAGCAGCAGGAGACGCCGGAGGATGAGATGCCGCTGGCGCAGAAGTACAACCCGTACTTCCGTTATCCGGTCAGCGATTGGCGCACGCCGTGCGAGGTGCGCGAAAGCGGGCAACCCACCTATTTGTCGACAACAGAAAATCCACGCTTCGAACTGACGGATTACCACGCCCGAGGTGCTGCGTTCTGGCTGACGGTGACGGGGGATTCGATGACCGCACCCAGTGGCATAAGCATCGCTGAAGGCATGCTGATTCTGGTGGATCCAGAGGTGGAGGCGGTGCCCGGCAAGCTGGTGATCGCCCAGTGGCCGGGAAGCGACGAAGCGATTTTTCGCAAACTCGACGAAGAGGGCGGCCAGCGCTACCTGGTGCCGCTCAATCCGACCTGGCCGAAAGCCCTGTTTACCGATGAGTGTCGAATTATCGGCGTAGTGGTTCAGGCAACGGCGCGTTTTTAGTCAGATCGATCCTCGCCAGGCGTAGGATCGATCTTCATTTCACACAGATTCCAGCTCAACCAAAGCGCTGCCTTCGCCAACCATTTCGCCTTCCTGGCAATACAGCGCCTTGATCACGCCGGCGTGTGGTGCGCGGATGCTGTGTTCCATTTTCATGGCTTCCAGCACCACCAGTTGCGCCCCGGCCTCAACCGATTGACCTGCTTCAACCAGAACCCGCACGATGCTGCCGTTCATTGGCGCAGTCAGCCCGCCTTGATGGCTGTGGCTGGCTTCGACAGCGCTGATCGGGTCGTACGATTCGATGCGCCGCAACTCGCCTTCCCACTGCAGATACAGCGAATCGCCCTGACGGATAGCGCGCAAGTCACGACGTACCCCGTCATGCTCGATAATCAGTGCTTCACCCGACAGTTTGGCGTTGCTACCTGCACCCAACGTCAACGCGCGATCCTGGCCCTCGCAACTCAAGTGCAGGGTGATTTCCGGCGGCAGACCCGCACGCAAACCGCTATTGCGAGCCCATGGCGAACTCGGGTCATCAGCCCGCGCAATACTCGGCAGGCTCTGTGCAAACGCCTGCGCCGCCACATTCCAGAACGCGTCACTCAACTCGCCCGGAACCGGCAACAGTTGCTCCTGATAACGCGGAATAAAACCGGTATCCAGTTCTGCCGCCGCGAACGCGGGGTGAGCGATGATCCGCCGGAGAAAATTGATATTGGTTTTCAACCCGCCAATCGCAAACTCATCGAGCATGCTCAGCAGTCGCAGACGCGCCTGCTCACGATCTTCACCCCAGGCAATCAGCTTGCCGAGCATCGGGTCGTAGAACGGCGAAATCTCGTCACCTTCTGCGACGCCGCTATCCACCCGCCGTCCTGCGCCTTCAGCTGATTCGCGATACAGCGCCAGACGTCCGGCGGCCGGCAGGAAGTCATTCGACGGATCTTCGGCGTATAACCGAACTTCAATGGCATGGCCATTGAGCGGCACTTGCTCCTGAGTGATCGGCAACGCTTCACCACGCGCAACGCGAATCTGCCACGCCACCAGATCCAGGCCGGTAATGGCCTCGGTCACAGGATGCTCAACCTGCAGCCGAGTGTTCATCTCCATAAAGAAGAATTCGCCGCGAGCATCGAGCAGAAATTCCACGGTGCCTGCGCCAACGTAGCCGATCGCCTGCGCCGAACGCACAGCCGCTTCACCCATCTCGCGGCGCAGCTGCGCGGTCAGCCCCGGTGCCGGCGCCTCTTCGACAACTTTCTGGTGGCGGCGCTGGATCGAGCAATCACGCTCATTGAGGTATAAGCAGTTGCCGTGCTGATCGGCAAATACCTGGATTTCCACATGGCGTGGCTTGAGCAGGTATTTCTCCACCAGCATCCGCGAGTCGCCGAACGATGATTGTGCTTCACGTTGAGCGGAGGCGAGGGCTTCGGCCAGTTGGCTGACGTCCTCGACGACTTTCATGCCTTTGCCGCCACCACCGGCAGTGGCTTTGAGCAGCACCGGATAACCGATGCGTTCACAGGCGTCGCGGAAGGTGTCGAGGTCTTGCGCTTCGCCGTGATAACCCGGCACCAGCGGCACGCCAGCTGTTTCCATCAGCGCTTTGGCGGCGGATTTGCTGCCCATCGCGTCGATGGCGGAGGCGGGCGGGCCGAGGAAGATCAAACCCGCGGCTTCGATGGCGCGGGCGAATCCGGCGTTCTCGGAAAGAAAGCCATAACCCGGATGAATCGCCTGTGCGCCGCTGGCCTTGGCCGCTGCGATCAGTTTGTCGATTTGCAGATAACTGTCGGCCGCTTTGCTGCCGCCCAGATCAACGCGGATATCGGCTTCACGGCTGTGTCGCGCATCACGGTCGGTCGCGCTGTGCACCGCGACGGTGGTCAGGCCCAGGGCCTTGGCGGTGCGCATGACCCGGCAAGCGATTTCGCCACGATTGGCCACCAGCAGGGTGGTGAGAACAGGTGCGCTCATCAACGCGGCTCCTTAAGGGTGGTTGCGGCTTGCCAGTTCGGCGGACGTTTTTGCAAAAAGGCGCGCAAGCCTTCCTGACCTTCAGGGCTGACGCGGATGCGGGCGATGGCGTTTTCGGTGTAGCGGCGCAGGGCTGGTGTCAGCGCGCCGTTGCCGACCTCACGCAACAGATCCTTGCTGGCGCGCATGGCGGCCGGGCTGTTGAGCAGCAGGTTGTCGATCCATTGCTCGACCTGATGTTCAAGCTCTGCGTTAGGATAGCTCTCGGACAACAAGCCGATTTCCCGTGCACGCTGGCCGCCAAAACGCTCGGCGGTCAGGGCATAGCGGCGTGCTGCGCGCTCGCCGATGGCCTGCACCACAAACGGGCTGATCACCGCAGGGGCCAGGCCGATACGCACTTCCGACAGGCAGAACTGCGCCTCATCGGCACCAATCGCCATGTCGCAGCAACTGATCAGACCCAACGCGCCGCCGAATGCTGCGCCTTGCACCACGGCCAGGGTGGGAATCTTCAGTTTGGCCAGGTTGTACATCAACTCCGCCAGTTCCCGGGCGTCGTCGAGGTTGGTGTGATAATCGAGTTCGGCCGATTGCTGCATCCACGCCAGATCGGCGCCGGCGCTGAAATGCTTGCCGCGCCCGCGCACCAGCAGAAAACGCAGGCTGGCGTCGCTGGCCACCTTGTCGAGGGCGAGGATCAGTTCGCGGATCATTTCGGCGTTGAAGGCGTTGTTCTTCTCGGCACGGTTGAGCCACACAGTCGCAAAACCCCGTGGGTCGCTGTGCAGTTCGAGGGTGTTGAAATCGCTCATGAGATTCTCCCGATCACATCCGGAACACGCCGAAGCGGCTCGGTTCGATAGGCGCGTTCAACGACGCGGACAAGGCCAGGGCCAACACATCGCGGGTCTGCGCCGGGTCGATGACGCCGTCGTCCCACAATCGTGCGCTTGAATAGTAGGGGTGACCCTGTTCTTCGTACTGGTCGAGAATCGGCTGCTTGATCTCGGCTTCCTGCTCCGCGCTGAACACCTGGCCGCTGCGTTCAGCCTGTTCGCGCTTGACCTGTACCAGCACGCCCGCCGCTTGTTCGGCGCCCATCACGCCAATGCGCGCGTTCGGCCACATCCACAGGAAACGCGGATCGTAGGCGCGACCGCACATGCCATAGTTACCGGCGCCAAAGCTGCCACCGATGATCACGGTAAATTTCGGCACCTTGGCGCACGCCACAGCGGTCACCAGTTTTGCACCGTGCTTGGCGATGCCGCCGGCCTCGTATTTCTGGCCGACCATGAAGCCGGTGATGTTTTGCAGAAACAGCAGTGGAATGCCGCGTTGGCAGGCCAGTTCGATGAAGTGCGCGCCTTTCTGCGCGGCTTCGGCGAAGAGGATGCCGTTGTTGGCGAGGATGGCGATCGGGTAGCCGTGCAGATGGGCGAAACCGCACACCAGCGTAGTGCCGAACAGTGCTTTGAATTCATCGAACACCGAGCCATCGACCAGCCGCGCAATCACTTCACGGACATCGAACGGCTGCTTGGCGTCGGCCGAGACCACACCGTACAACTCGTCGCTGCTGTACAGCGGAGCGATCGGTGTGCGCTGCTGCACTTCGCCAAGCTTGCGCCAGTTAAGGTTGGCGACGCTGCGGCGGGCAAGGGCGAGGGCGTGCTCGTCGCTTTCGGCGTAATGGTCGGCCACCCCGGAAACTTTGCAATGCACATCGGCGCCGCCCAGATCCTCGGCGCTGACCACTTCCCCGGTCGCGGCTTTCACCAGCGGCGGGCCGGCAAGGAAAATCGTTGCCTGGTTGCGCACCATGATCGCTTCGTCGGCCATCGCCGGCACGTAAGCGCCACCGGCGGTGCACGAGCCCATGACCACGGCGATCTGTGGAATGCCCATCGCGCTCATGTTGGCTTGATTAAAGAAGATCCGCCCGAAGTGTTCGCGATCCGGGAACACTTCGTCCTGACGCGGCAGATTGGCACCGCCCGAATCCACCAGATAAATGCACGGCAAGCGGTTTTGCTGGGCGATGGTCTGCGCGCGCAGGTGTTTTTTCACGGTCAATGGATAGTACGAACCCCCTTTCACCGTCGCATCGTTGGCGACGATCATGCATTCGACGCCTTCAACCCGGCCGATACCGGCGATCACGCCTGCGGCCGGAACGTCTTCGCCATAGACAGCGTGGGCGGCCAACTGGCTGATTTCCAGAAATGGCGAGCCCGGATCGAGCAGGCGGTTGATGCGTTCACGCGGCAGCAGCTTGCCTCGCGAGGTGTGGCGTTCTTGTGCTTTCGCGCCGCCACCTTGCGCGATTTGCGCGAGCAGGGTGTGCAGGGCGTCGACCTGTTTGAGCATCGCGGCGCTGTTGGCGGCGAATTCCGCTGAACGAGGATTGAGCTGAGTGTGCAGAATCATGGGCTACTCCGTAGCAGCTTCAAGTTTCAAGCTACGAGGTGCAAGTCGAGGCGAGAGCGCATGTCTCTTGCCGCTTGACGCTCGCAGCTTGCCGCTGACGAAATTCATTTCGTTTCGTTGAACAGTTCGCGACCGATCAGCATGCGACGGATCTCACTGGTGCCGGCGCCGATTTCGTACAGCTTGGCGTCGCGCAGCAGACGACCGGCGGGGAATTCGTTGATGTAGCCGTTACCGCCGAGAATCTGGATCGCGTCGAGGGCCATCTGGGTGGCACGTTCGGCGGTGTAAAGGATTACGCCGGCAGCGTCCTTGCGTGTGGTTTCACCGCGCTCGCAGGCCTGGGCCACCGCGTAGAGGTAGGCGCGGCTGGCGTTGAGTTGGGTGTACATGTCCGCGACTTTGCCCTGGATCAGCTGGAATTCGCCGATGCTCTGGCCGAACTGTTTGCGGTCGTGGATGTACGGGACGATCAGATCCATGCACGACTGCATGATCCCGGTCGGCCCGCCCGACAGCACGACGCGTTCGTAATCGAGGCCGCTCATCAGCACTTTCACGCCGCCGTTGAGCACGCCAAGGATGTTTTCTTCCGGCACTTCGACGTCATCGAAGAACAGCTCGCAGGTGTTGGAACCGCGCATGCCGAGCTTGTCGAACTTGTTGCTGCGGCTGAAGCCTTTCCAGTCGCGCTCGACGATGAATGCAGTGATGCCGTGGGCGCCTTTTTCCAGATCGGTCTTGGCGTAGATCACGTAGGTGTTGGCGTCGGGGCCGTTGGTGATCCAGGTTTTGCTGCCGTTGAGGACGTAGCGGTCGCCACGTTTGTCGGCGCGCAGTTTCATTGAAACCACGTCAGAACCGGCGTTCGGTTCGCTCATCGCCAGCGCGCCGACGTGCTCGCCGCTGATCAGCTTCGGCAGGTATTTGATTTTCTGTTCGTGGTTGCCGTTACGGTTGATCTGGTTGACGCAGAGATTTGAGTGCGCGCCATAGGACAACGCCACCGAGGCCGAGCCGCGGCTTATTTCTTCCATCGCCACTACGTGCGCCAGATACCCCAGGCCCGCGCCGCCGTACTCTTCCGGCACGGTGATGCCGAGCAGGCCCATGTCACCAAATTTGCCCCACATATCGGCGGGGAACAGGTTGTCGCTGTCGATTTGCGCCGCGCGTGGGGCGATCTCTTTAGCGACGAAGGACTGAACCTGATCGCGCAGCATGTCGATGGTTTCACCGAGGGCGAAGTTCAGGGATGGGTAGCTCATGGGTCACCTTTTGGCTTTTTTGTAGGGTGGGGAGGGCGGCGGTTCAGCTCTCACCTTGACGTAAACGTAAGCCTGTGATGAGTGACTGTCAATCACACTTTACGTTAACGTCAACTTAGGCGAGAGTAGAGACAGTTCAAGATAGAAAACGGACTGTCCCATGTAGGAGCGAGCTTGCTCGCGAAGGCGCCAGACCAGTCGACACGGATGTCGAATCAGATGGCCTCTTCACGAGCAAGCTCGCTCCCACAAGGATTCAATCCGGCAAACCCGCTAATAAAGACAATAGGGGTCGTCATGGATCAACCCAGTGCAAATCCGCAGCGCAGTTACACCCGAGGTTCCCAGGACAAAGCCTTGCTGGCGATGACCATCGGGCAGAAGTTCGACCAGACCGTCGCGCAATTCCCGGACGGCGAGGCGTTGGTGGTGCGCCATCAGCAGCTGCGCTACTCCTGGCGACAGCTCGCTGAGGCAGTGGATCTGCATGCCAGGGCTTTGCTGGCGTTGGGATTGCAGGCGGGCGATCGACTCGGCATCTGGGCCCCGAATGGCGCGCAGTGGTGCATCACCCAATTCGCCACCGCGAAGATCGGGGTGATCCTGGTCAACATCAACCCGGCCTACCGCACCTCCGAACTCGAATATGTGCTCAAGCAGTCGGGCTGCAACTGGCTGGTCTGTGCCGGAGCATTCAAGACCTCCAACTATCACGGCATGTTGCAGGGATTGGTGCCGGAACTGGCGGAGCAATCCATCGGCCAATTGCGCAGCGAGCGTCTGCCGGACCTGCGTGGCGTGATCAGCCTCGACGCACAACCGCCGTCGGGTTTCCTGCCGTGGTCGCAACTGGCCGACATGGCCGCCAGCATCGCCCCGCAACAACTGCATGAACGCAGCGACAGCCTGCACTTCGATCAACCGGTGAACATCCAGTACACCTCCGGCACCACCGGTTTCCCCAAAGGCGCCACCCTCAGTCACTACAACATTCTCAATAACGGTTACATGGTCGGCGAAAGCATCGGTCTGACGCCGCTTGATCGACTGGTTATCCCGGTACCGTTGTATCACTGCTTCGGCATGGTCATGGGCAACCTCGGTTGTATCACCCACGGCAGCACGATGATTTACCCCAGCGATGCGTTCGATCCGTTGCTGACTCTGCAAACCGTCGCCGAAGAAAAAGCCACAGGGCTCTACGGCGTGCCGACCATGTTCATCGCCATGCTCGACCAGCCACAACGCGGCGCATTCGATCTGTCGAGCCTGCGCACCGGCATCATGGCCGGCGCCACTTGCCCGATCGAAGTCATGCGCCGGGTCATCAGCGAGATGCACATGAGCGAAGTGCAGATCGCCTATGGCATGACCGAAACCAGTCCGGTGTCGCTGCAGACCGGACCGAACGACGAACTGGAATTGCGCGTGACCACTGTCGGCCGCACCCAGCCACAGCTGGAAAGCAAGATCATCGACGAGGCCGGCAACCTGGTGCCGCGTGGCACCATCGGCGAACTCTGTACCCGTGGTTACAGTGTGATGCTTGGCTACTGGAGCAATCCGCAGGCCACCGCCGAGGCTATCGATGAGGCCGGCTGGATGCGTACCGGCGATCTGGCAAGCATGAATGACGATGGCTACGTGAACATCGCCGGACGTAACAAGGACATGATCATTCGCGGTGGCGAGAATGTTTATCCGCGTGAGCTGGAGGAGTTCTTCTTCACCCATCCGGCCGTGGCGGATGTGCAGGTGATCGGCATTCCGTGTTCGCGGTACGGTGAGGAAATTGTCGCCTGGATCAAATTCCATCCCGGCCACAACGCCTCGGAACTGGAGCTGCAAACCTGGTGCAAGGAGCGCATCGCGCACTTCAAGACACCACGGCATTTCAAGTTTGTCGAAGAGTTTCCGATGACGGTGACCGGCAAGATCCAGAAGTTCAAAATGCGGGAAATAAGCATCGAGGAACTGAAAACAGTCGTGCGGTAGGCACAATCCTTGTGGGAGCGAGCTTGCTCGCGAAGGCGTCAGGTCAGTAAACATCTCTGTTGATGACACACCGCATTCGCGAGCAAGCTCGCTCCCACAGTGGTTTCGGAAGAATTCAGGAATCACAGAAAGCACAAAGGGGAGCCGAGGCTCCCCTTTAATTTTGTCGTCGCGTGCTCTTTTTTTATTATTGAGGGTCGGTCTATTGTTGTTTTTGGCAACCGTGGCCCTTTACCGCTGTTTTTGGCGACCCCCATCCGGGGTCAAGAGCAAACGTATTTTTTTGAGCGCTGATCTGCTTTCTCGTTAAACGATCCAACCGATTCGGGAGCTACCTGAAGGTAGTTTTATTATTCTCTGCCCGGTTGCGGGTCACTCCTGAGAGCACCCTGAAAAACACACCTTCTCCAAAAAAATCTGTTAGCTGCGTCTCTGCCGTGTTGTTTTTGTTATGTCAGAGTCGTTACGTCTTATTTTTATTGGTTTGCCGCTTTTTATTCTTGTTATGCCATAGAGATAGCAGGACGCGTGCCAACTTTAAAAAGTCCTTATAAATCAATAGGTTGATATTTTTTCAGGTTTTATCGTCCGGTCAAAGCCAGACAATTTGTTTCCGTGTTACTCGCTCGTGCCCACTTTGCGGATGCCGCGGTAACACCCTTGACCTCACTGTGCGTTACGCGCCTTGGCCACGCGCGAGCCGCTTGGGCGACCGAGCACCGCGCTGATTTGCTGACCCGCGGCAATCAAGGCGTCCAGGTCGATTCCGGTGTCGATCCCCAGGCCGTTGAGCAGGTAAACAACGTCTTCGGTGGCGACGTTACCGCTCGCACCTTTGGCGTACGGGCAACCGCCGAGGCCGGCGATAGAGCTGTCGAACACCGCGATGCCTTCGAGCAGGCTGGCGTAGATGTTGGCCATGGCCTGGCCATAGGTGTCGTGAAAATGCCCGGCGAGCTTTTCTCTTGGCACCTGCGCCGAAACCACTTCAAACAGGCGACGAGTCGCGCCTGCGGTGCCGGTGCCGATGGTGTCGCCGAGCGACACTTCATAACAGCCCATTGCGTATAACTCGCGCGCAACCATGGCCACTTGCTCCGGCGCGACGGTTCCCTCGTAAGGGCAGCCGAGCACACAGGAAACGTAACCGCGCACGGTAACGCCATGCTGTTTCGCCGCGTCCATGATCGGCGCAAACCGCGCCAGGCTTTCATTGATCGAACAGTTGATGTTGCGCTGCGAGAACGCTTCGGATGCGGCGGCGAACACCGCGACCTCCTTGACCCCGGCCGCGACCGCGTCTTCAAAGCCACGCAGGTTCGGCGCCAGTGCACCGTAGGTCACGCCGGGTTTGCGCTGGATCTGCGCGAACACCTCGGCGGACCCGGCCATCTGCGGCACCCATTTCGGTGAGACGAAACTGCCGACTTCTATATAGCCAAGACCTGCGGCGCTCAAGGCGTCGACCAGTTGCACCTTGTCAGCCACGCTGATGGGTTGGGCTTCGTTCTGCAGGCCATCGCGCGGGCCGACTTCGATCAGGCGTACTTGGGAGGGGAGGGACATGGCGTTGACCTGCTTGAATTTTGATTCATTGAGAGTCCTGGGGGAGCGGGCTTGCCCGCGATGGCGTCGGGTCAGTCAACATGAATGCTGGATGTTCCGGCCTGATCGCGGGCAAGCCCGCTCCCACAGGAAATGAGTGATGGCTGATTACTGCGTGACTTGCTGGCTCTTGAGCGTCTGCTCCAGCGCCTGCACGCAGCGTTCTTCGGCGGTATCGAGTTCCAGCTTCATCTGCTCGATGTCGAGCAATTGCTGCTCCAGTTGTTCCCGGCGCTCGCTGATTTTCGCCAGCATGCTGTTGAGTTGTTTGGTGTTACCGCTGGACGGGTCGTAGAGTTCGATCAGTTCGCGGCATTCGGCCAGCGAGAAACCGATGCGCTTGCCGCGCAGGATCAGCTTCAGGCTGACTTTGTCGCGGGGCGAATAGATGCGTTCCTGGCCGCGACGCTCAGGGCTGAGCAGGCCTTGCTCTTCATAAAAGCGAATTGCCCGGGTGGTGATGTCCAGCTCGCGGGCAAGGTCGGAAATGCTATAGGTCTGGCTGCTCATGAAAGCGCTCGATAAAAGGTCTTGGCGCTAAGCTAATGGCAGGTTGACGTTTACGTCAAGAAGGATGAATCGTTGTTGTCAGGGCTGGCCTGTTCGCGAGCAAGCTCGCTCCCACAGTGGGTCTGTTTTGAATACAAAATAGGTGACCGGCCGAGAGCCCTGTGGGAGCGAGCTTGCTCGCGATGGCCGCAATGCGGTGCAGAGTCCTACACCTTGTCGAGCTTCTTCTCATGTGCCGTCACCTGCTGGCACAACTCGATCATCTGCTCGCGCATCCAGCGATTCGCCGGGTCCTGATCGGTGCTCTCGTGCCAATACAGGTGCGTCTCCACCGGTGGCACATCGTTGACCGGCAGATTAAACGCATGCAGTTCATGGCGACGGGCGAAACGCTCCGGCACGGTCATGACCATGTCGGTCTGCTGCATCACCTGGGACGCCATCAAATAATGCTGCGAGCGCAATGCGATCTTGCGCTGAATGCCCATTTTCCCAAGTGCCAGGTCCACATAGCCGAGGCCGCTGCGACGGCTGGAGATATGGATGTGCGTCAGCGACAGATAGTCATCGAGGGAGAATTTTTCCTTGCCCGCCATCGGATGGCCCTTACGCATCGCGCAAACGTAGCGGTCTTCCATCAGCTTGACGTGACGCACCTGCGGGTCGGTGTTGAGCGGCGCATCCACGGCAAAATCCAGACGTCCGGCCGCCAGTTCCTTGGTGGTTTCGCGACGTTTGGACAGGAAACTCTCAATGATTACCGTCGGCGCCAAACGGCGCAAACGCTGGAACAGCGGCGGCAAAATCACTGCCTCGGTGAGGTCGGTCATGCTGATGCGGTAGGTCTTGACCGCTTGCGCCGGGTTGAAAATGCGACTTTCCTGAACCGATACGCGCAATAGCGACAGCGCGTTGCGCACCGGGCCGATGATGTTCTGTGCCATCGGCGTCGGCACCATGCCCTGAGCCGTGCGTACGAAGAGCGGGTCGTTGAACGTCTCGCGCAACCGCGCCAGCGCGTTGGACACCGCCGGCTGCGTGATGCCGACAATCTGCCCGGCACGGGTCAAGTTGGCTTCGGTGTAGATCGCGTCGAAGACGATGAAAAGGTTGAGGTCGACCTTGCTCAGATTCATTACGCGGCTTCTCTTGTTTTTAAGGGCAGGTGTTTTGGGGCTGACAATCAGCCGATCATATATCGGTGATGAATGTTAATACACGCCGAGAATAGGCTAGGTAAATTATCAACGCTGTTCTAGCATCGATTGCATGACTTAAACAACCTCTGCCCAAGAAGGTAATTGCTCATGGATTTCGCTTATTCGCCCAAGGTGCAAGAACTGCGTGAGCGCGTGACCGCGTTCATGGACACTTACGTTTACCCGGCCGAAGCCGTGTTCGAACGCCAGGTTGCCGAAGGCGACCGCTGGCAGCCGACGGCGATCATGGAGGAGCTCAAAGTCAAGGCCAAGGCGCAGGGATTGTGGAATCTGTTTCTGCCGGAATCGGAACTCGGCGCCGGTCTGACCAATCTTGAATACGCGCCCCTGGCAGAAATCATGGGGCGCTCCTTGCTCGGGCCAGAGCCGTTCAATTGCTCGGCGCCGGACACCGGCAACATGGAAGTGCTGGTGCGTTACGCCAACGAAGAACAGAAACAGCGCTGGCTCGAACCGCTGCTGCGCGGTGAGATCCGCTCGGCGTTTGCCATGACCGAACCGGACGTCGCTTCGTCCGACGCCACCAACATGGCCGCCCGCGCCGTGCGTGATGGCGACGAGTGGGTGATCAACGGCAAGAAGTGGTGGACCTCCGGCGCCTGCGACCCACGCTGCAAAATCCTCATCTTCATGGGCCTGAGCAATCCTGATGCGCCGCGCCACGCGCAGCACTCGATGATCCTCGTGCCGGTTGACACCCCCGGCGTGAAAATCGTCCGTCCGCTGCCGGTATTCGGTTATGACGACGCGCCGCATGGTCACGCTGAAGTGCTGTTCGACAACGTACGCGTGCCGTACGAAAACGTCCTGCTGGGTGAAGGACGCGGCTTCGAAATCGCTCAGGGTCGCCTTGGCCCAGGCCGAATTCACCACTGCATGCGATCGGTCGGCATGGCGGAACGTGCGCTGGAATTGATGTGCAAACGCTCGGTGAGCCGCACTGCGTTCGGCAAGCCTTTGGCGCGTCTGGGCGGTAACGTCGACAAGATCGCCGACTCACGGATGGAAATCGACATGGCGCGTCTGCTGACGTTGAAAGCGGCCTACATGATGGACACTGTCGGTAACAAAGTGGCGAAGAGCGAGATCGCACAGATCAAGGTTGTCGCGCCGAACGTGGCACTTCGCGTGATTGATCGGGCGATCCAGATGCATGGCGGGGCAGGGGTGTCTAACGATTTCCCGTTGGCCTACATGTACGCCATGCAGCGCACCCTGCGCCTGGCTGACGGCCCGGACGAAGTGCACCGCGCGGCGATCGGCAAGTTCGAGATCGGCAAGTATGTGCCGAAGGAAATGCTGCGTAGCGAACGCTGATTCAACACCGTGTCATCGTTCATCGCTGGCAAGCCAGCTCCCACAGGGACCTCCAGTGAGCACAAATTTTGTGAACACCCGAGAAACCTGTGGGAGCTGGCTTGCCAGCGATGGCATCAGCAGGTTCACCCAATCACATCAGGTTCAGTAGATCCAAACCTCAACCCGCCGATTCTTGATCCGACCTTCATCCGCGCTATTGGCCGCCACCGGCATCTGCGCGCCAAACCCGCGCACCTCGCGCAGCACCACGCCGTTTTTCACCAACTCACGCCGCACGGCCATCGCCCGCAATTTGGACAACAAGTCCGCCCGCGCCGGGTCGTCCTTGACGTCGCCAAACCCCACCAGCGTTACCGCACGATCGGTTTTGTCGTGGCGCTTTATATAGTCGAACACCCGAGCCAGATCCTGCCGAGCCTTGTTGTCGAGGCTGGCACTGCCTTCCTCGAAACGAAAATTGACTGTCAGACGTTGGGCGTGACGGCTTAGGGATTGATACCCCTCAGGCATCAGCGCATTCGGTGCGACGGTCATCGCATGCACGGTCTGACTGATGAAACCGTTGGCCGCAACAATCGCCTGGCCCTGACGACTTTGCGCAAACGCCACCAATGCCTTGGCCCACGGGTTTTGGCTGTCGGGCGGCAGATAGAAGAACAATCGTCGCGACAGCGGATAGTCTTCGGTGGCGATCAAGCTGTTGAGTGGCAGCATCGATTGCGACGCGCCATCGGCTATCGCCACCGCTTTGGCCTGCCGCACGTACGGCAAACCGATGAAGCCGATCCCCTGTGGATCGCTGCTGACGGCGTCGGATAACTGCTCGCTGGATTCAAACCTTTTCGCCGCGCTACTCAGACTTTTCCCACGACGACTCAGGACCAATTCCTTAAACGTGTCGTACGTACCGGACTGATCATCTCGCGCATATAAATGAATGGCGCCACCACGCCCGCCGAGGTCTTCCCAGGTTTTTAGCTCGCCACTGAAGATCCGCGCCAGTTGTTCGGTATCCAGTTGCTGCAATGGATTATCGGGGTGGAGGATGATCGCCAGGCCATCAATGGCAATGACTTGCTCGGCGCCGGGGCTTTTCAGATCGCCGAGTGAGTGCAGTGTCTGTAACTCGCCATCCTTGATCTCGCGGGAAGATGCGGCCAGATCGGCGCTGGCGTTTTTCAATGCGACGAATCCGGTACTAGAACCGTGGGCCGCAACTTCCACGACAACGCGTTGACCTTGCGCGGTCTGCCCAACGATCCGCCGTTCATTGGCGCTGTCCGCGGTTTCGCGGTGGATCTTCAGCAGACCCTGCTCTCGCAGCAGTCCTTCAACCAGTGCCGGGCCGAGTTCGGCGCCAATGGTGTTGGATCCCTGGATGCGCAGTGCCGGGCCGTTTTGAGCGATGGGCAGGGCAGCGGCGGAGACCTTCAGCCATGTGCCCAACAGAAAAACCAGTAAAACACGCAGGGTCATGCCGGCACCGATTGAAGCCAAGGGGATTGCCGGGGAGATTAAGTCAGGCGTATGACCAAAACATGACAGCGATTCAATGTGGGAGCGAGCAGGCTCGCTCCCGCAGGGGGATTTCAGATGATTTGAAGATCAGCTCAGTTCAAGCCAGATCGGCGCATGGTCCGAAGGCTTTTCCATGCCGCGCAATTCATAGTCGACACCCGCCGCTTTTACCCGAGGCAGCAAACCGTGGGATGCCAGGATCACGTCGATGCGCAACCCGCGTTTCGGTTCATCTTCAAAACCACGGCTGCGGTAGTCGAACCAGCTGAACATGTCGGTCACGTCCGGGTTCAGGTGGCGGTAGCTGTCGGTCAGGCCCCAGTTTTTCAGGCGGGCCATCCACTCGCGCTCTTCCGGCAGAAAGCTGCACTTGCCGGTTTTCAGCCAGCGCTTCATGTTGTCCGGGCCGATGCCAATGTCGCAGTCTTCCGGTGAAATGTTCACATCGCCCATCACCACCACCGGCTGTTCGTTGCTGAACCGGCTTTCCAGCAGGGTTTGCAGATCGCTGTAGAAACGCTGCTTGGCGGGGAATTTGGTTGGATGGTCGCGGCTCTCACCCTGTGGGAAATAACCGTTCATGATCGTCACCGGCACGCCATTGGCGTCAGCGAAAGTGCCCCAGATGAAGCGGCGCTGGGCGTCTTCTTCGTCAGTCGCGAAACCTTTGTGGATAGCAATCGGCTCCTGACGCGAGAGCATTGCCACGCCGTAATGGCCTTTCTGGCCATGGAAATACACGTGGTAGCCAAGGGCGCGTACTTCTTCCAGCGGAAACTGATCGTCGTGGACCTTGGTTTCCTGCAGGCCGATCACGTCCGGCTGGTGTTTTTCGATCAGCGCTGCCAGCTGATGCGGACGGGCGCGCAGTCCGTTGATGTTGAAGGAAACAATCTTCATGGTCGGCAGTCCTGGCAAAAGGGCGATGCTAGCTGACATGTGGGATGGGGGCCAGTGTTGGGGTAGGCAGATTCGGTTTGGTCTGTGGGGTTTGTGCTGTCTGCAGTGGCGCCATCGCTGGCAAGCCAGCTCCCACAGGGATCTGCAGCGAACAAAAATTCTGTGAACACCCGAGAAATCTGTGGGAGCTGGCTTGCCAGCGATGGCGTCCGTTCAGTCGATGAAGATCCCGCTTTGGTCTATACCTGTGGGGAACCGCAGCATCACCAAAAGGTTCGTACCAACAAGAGCCCCGCCATTCAAGCGGTGCCAGGGGAGAATCACTGACATGCCTGAAACCCAGACCGCCATCGCCGACATTCATATGCTCGACCGCGGTTATTCCCGCGAAGCCCGATCCCTGCTTTATCAGGCCTATCGCCACGAGCCGACCTTCGGTTACCTGTTTGAAGCCGAGCGTCCCGGATACGAGCAGCGCGTGCGCGCGACGGTGCGCGAACTGGTCAAGCAGCACTTTCTTCAGGACTTGCCCGCCATTGGCCTGCTGGTCAACGACCGCCTGATCGGCATCGCTCTGATCGCGCCGCCGCAGCGCCGTTTGGGCATCACCGAAAGTTGGGCATGGCGCCTGCGCATGGTGCTCAGCACCGGTTTTCGCTGCACCAGGCGCTATCTGGAATATCACGATGCCGTCGCCGCGTGCGTGCCGAGTGATTCGGTGCACATGTTGCCGCTGCTCGGCATTCACCCGCAGTTCCAGGGCAAGCACTTCGGCGAGCAACTGCTGACGGCCGTACACAACTGGTGCGCGGTGGACGAAACGTCGCAAGGCGTGGTGCTCGACACCGGCAATCCGCGCTATCTGGAATTTTACAAACGACAGGGTTACGAGGAGATCGGCGAAGTTGCCGTCGGCCCAGTGCGCGAGCATGTGTTTTTCCATGCCAATCCGCAGGTGTTACAAACTGCGACCGCATAATCATCGAACTTTTCGAGACAAGTCCGGTTCTATCAGGCTCTCAAGCTCGTGATAGCATCCGCGCCTATGAATTTTCCAGGAAGATTTACCAGTGGCGTGCTCATGCTGTTATCCAGCTGCGCGGCGCTGGCGCAAAGTGAATTGGATGTGCGGATCAAACCGTCCAACGATGAACTCAAGGCCAATATAGAAGGCTATATCGGCAGCCTCGGTGACCGCGACGAAGAAGCCTTGCTGCGCTTCAGTCGTGGTGCCGAGGAGCAGGCGCGCAAAGCCGCGCAGGCTTTGGGCTACTACCAGCCGCAGATCGACAGTGATGTGAAGGGCGGCGACAAGCCGCGCCTGGTGCTGAACATCGATCCCGGCGAGCCGATCCGTCTGCGCAACGTGACCATTCGCGTCGACGGGCCAGCGGCCTCGTTCAAATCCTTTCGCGTACCCAAAGCCGATGTGCTCAAGCCCGGCGCGGTGCTCAACCACGGTCGCTACGAAGACGCCAAGCGGCTGATCCAGAATCAGGCCTCGCGCTTCGGTTATTTCAGTGGCCATTTCACCCGTCAAAAACTCTTGGTCGACCCGCGCGCAGGCGTCGCCGATGTTGAACTGATTTATGAAAGCGGCCCGCGTTATGCGCTGGGTAAAGTCAGTTTCGAGGGCGATACGCCCTTCGACGAAGACTTGCTGCAACGCATGGTGCCATTCAAACCGGGCGAGCCTTACGACTCCGAACTGATCGCCGAACTCAATCGTGATCTGCAATCGAGCGGCTACTTCGAAGGCGTGCGGGTCGACGCCGCGCCGACTGCCGCAAAAAATGACGTGATCCCGGTGGACGTCAAACTCGACACGCGCAAGCCGCGCACCATGGGCCTGGGTCTCGGCTATTCGACCGACGTCGGCCCACGGATCAAAGCCAACTGGACGCGCCATTGGGTCAATCCGCAGGGCGACAGCTACGGCTGGGAAGCCGAACTCTCGGCGCCGCGGCAGAACGTCGGGCTGTTCTACGACATCCCGCTCGACCCGCCGTTGACCGACAAATTGCGTTGGGCCGGCGGTTATCAATTCGAAGACATCGAAGGTTCCGACACGCTCAGCAAACTGCTGACCTTCGGCCCGGAATGGCACAGCAAGTTGCCCAGCGGCTGGCAACGGGTGATTTCGCTGAAATGGCAGCGCGAGGAATACGAGCTTGGCGACGACTCGGGCCTGAGTACCTTGCTGATGCCCGGCATCAGTTACTCGTACCTCAAAAGTGACAACCGCATCGACCCGCACAACGGCTACCGCCTGACCTTTGAAAGCAAAGTCGCGAAAGAGGGCGTTGGCTCCGACACCAACCTTTTATATGGCACCGCGCTGGTCAAGGGCTTGACCACGGTGTTCGACAAGCACCGTCTGCTCGGTCGCGTGCAGGTCGGCGGCAGCGCCACTAACGGTTACAAATCGGTGCCGCCGTCGCTGCGCTTCTTTGCCGGTGGCGATCAGAGCGTACGCGGTTACGACTACCAGAGCCTGTCCCCGGAAAACTCCGATGGCGACCGCATCGGTGGCCGCTACATGATTGCCGGCAGTGTTGAATATCAATACTCCGTCGCGGAGAAATGGCGAGTCGCGACCTTCGTCGATCAGGGCAACTCCTTCAACAAACTCGAACTGCCGGACCTCAAGACCGGGGTCGGTATCGGTGTGCGCTGGGTTTCTCCGGTGGGGCCGATCCGCCTCGACCTGGCCCATGCGCTGGACGACGATGGCGGCATCCGGCTGCACTTTTCCATGGGGCCTGAGCTGTGAAGCGTGGTTTGCAAATTACCGCACTGACGTTGTTGACGTTGGTGTTCTTGATTGTATTGAGTGTGGCCGTCGTACTCGGAACCCACACCGGCAGCCGCTGGGCGCTGGGTCTGGTGCCGGGCTTGAGCACGGAGAATTTCCAGGGGCGCCTCGGCGGGCAATGGAGCGCCGATCATCTCGTCTGGCAGCAAGACAGCAGCCGGGTCGAACTGGACCAGGCAATCTTCGCCTGGTCGCCGCTGTGCCTGACACGCATGACGTTGTGCATCGATCAACTCAAGGCTGATCGGGTTGTTTTGCAATTCCCGCCGAGTGAAGAAACCACCGAAAGCGGCCCGATCAAACTGCCGGATCTGCAATTGCCGCTGGGCCTCGAACTGGGCAATGTGCAGGTCGGCAGTTTGCTGTTCAACGGCAGCGAACAACTCAAAGGCCTGCAACTGGCGGCCCACTGGACCGCTAAAGGCTTGCAGATCGACAGCGTGAAATTGCAACGCGATGAGTTGAGCCTGAACCTGTCCGGGTTGCTCCAGCCCACCGGTAACTGGCCGCTGAACATTGCAGGGGATCTGACCCTGCCGTCTCCAGGCACCGATCCCTGGACGCTGGCGTTGAAAGTCGACGGCGATCTGTTGAAGACCCTCAACCTGCACGCCGACAGTCGTGGCTACCTTGATGGCCAGTTGAGCGGCGAACTGCAACCGCTGGCGGAAAACCTGCCGGCCAAGGTGCGTATCACGTCCGAGGCGTTCAAACCGAGCGCTGATCTGCCGGATACCCTGCAACTCAATCAACTGGTATTGACCGGCGAAGGCGACCTGAAAAACGGTTACCAGCTAAATGGCAACGCCACGCTGCCCGCCGATAAAGGCCCGGTGGCGTTGTTGCTCAAAGGCAAGGTCGACGCCAGCAGCGCGCAAATCGCCGGCCTCGACCTGACCGCCAACGACCAGCAGAGCCTCAAACTGACCGGCAGCGTCGACTGGAGCAAAGGCATCACGGCTCAAGCCAACATCCATTGGCAGGACTTCCCGTGGCATCGGCTCTACAACGAAATCGACGAGCCACAGGTCGCCTTGCGTACCTTCAACGGCGAAGTTTCTTACACCGACGGTCAGTACATCGGTAACTTCGCCGCCGCGCTGGATGGCCCAGCGGGCGCATTCAGCCTGAGCAGTCCGTTCAGCGGCAGCCTTAAACAGATCGCTTTGCCGCAACTGAAAATGGAAGCCGGGCAGGGCAAGGCCGAAGGGCACGTGAACGTGCAGTTTGCGGACGGCATTGCCTGGGACGCGGCGCTGGATCTGTCGGCACTCAACCCGGCGTACTGGGTTGCAGAACTACCGGGCACCCTGGCGGGGCCGTTGAAAAGCCAAGGCGAAATGAAGAACGAGCGCTTGAGCCTGACGGCCGATCTCGACCTCAAAGGCAAACTGCGCGGTCAACCGGCGATCCTCCAGGCCAAGGCCGACGGCGCTGGCGAACTATGGAATCTGAATGCCCTGCAAATCCGCCTCGGCGACAACAGCATCAGCGGCAAGGGCAGTCTGCAACAGAAACTCACCGGGCAGATCGACATCAAGTTGGCCCGTCTGGCCCAGCTCTGGCCAGAACTGCGCGGGCAGATCAACGGCCAGGTCAACGTCGCCGGCACATTGAAAGCACCGCAAGGCAAGCTCGGTCTGCAAGGTTCGCAACTGGCCTTTCAGGATAATCGCCTGCAAAGCCTCAATCTCGACGCCACCCTCGACAGCGCACAGCGAGCGAAGATCGATCTGAAGGGCAGCGGCATTCAGGCCGGTGACACGAATTTGGGCACCCTGACCGCCAGCGCCCAAGGCGACATCAAGCGCCAGAAACTCAATCTCGACCTGCTCGGGCCGAAACTGAAACTGGCGCTTGGCCTGGACGGCAATCTGGACAAGGGCAATTGGCGCGGGCGCCTGGCCAGCGGCGACATTCAGGCCGGCGGCCAGGATTGGAAACTGCAAAACCCGGCCAGGCTCGAGCGTCTGGCTGACGGCAAAATCAACTTCGGCGCCCATTGCTGGGTGTCCGGCAGCGCCAGCTTCTGCGGTGAAGATCAACGGCTGATGCCCGAGCCGAAACTGCGTTACCACCTCAAGCAATTCCCGATTGAAAGCCTCGCGCAGTGGTTGCCGAAAGACTTCGCCTGGCAGGGCAAGCTCAATGCCGATCTGCAACTGGACTTGCCGGCCAGCGGCCCCAATGGCGTAGTCAGCATCGACGCCAGCGGCGGCACCTTGCGTATGCGTGAGAAGGAGCAGTGGCTCGACTTTCCGTACCAGACGCTGAAACTCACCAGCAAGCTGACCCCGAAACGTATCGACACCGACCTCAACTTTGTCGGCGGCAAACTCGGCGAACTGATGGTGCAGGCCCAGCTCAATCCGCTGCCGAAAAACAAACCGCTGAGCGGCTCGTTCCGCCTGAGCGGGCTGGACCTGTCCGTGGCGCGGCCGTTTGTGCCGATGGTCGAGAAACTTACCGGGCGCCTCAACGGCAGCGGCACGATCTCCGGTGGTCTGCTCGCACCCTTGGTCAACGGCACTGTGCAACTCAGCGATGGCGAAGTGTCCGGCGCCGAGTTGCCGATGGAACTGCAGGATCTGCAAGTCAAAGCGATGATTGCCGGTGAGTCGGTGCGTTTGGACGGCGGCTGGAAAAGCGGCAAGAGCGGGCAGGGCAGCCTGAACGGCAACATCACCTGGGGCCAGGCGCTGGTGGTGGATCTGGCGCTCAAGGGCACGCAATTGCCGGTCAGCGTCGAACCCTACGCCAAGCTTGAAGTGGCGCCGGACCTGAAGATTTCCATGGCCGGCGATGAGCTGAAAATTGCCGGCAGAGTGCTGGTGCCCAAAGGCGAAATCACCGTGCGTGAATTGCCGCCATCGACGGTGAAGGTCTCCGATGACACGATCATCGTCGGCGCGCAGACCGAACAGGGCAAACCCCCAATCGCCATGAAAATGGACATCGACGTGGTGGTCGGGCAAGACAAGTTGAGCTTCGCCGGTTTTGGCCTGACCGCCAATCTGCAAGGTCAGGTCCACATCGGTGACAACATGGACACTCGCGGCGAACTCTGGCTCAACGACGGGCGTTACCGCGCCTACGGCCAGCGCCTGACGGTGCGGCGTGCGCGTCTGCTGTTCGCTGGCCCCATCGATCAGCCGTATCTGGATATCGAAGCGATTCGCCAGACAGACGACGTGATCGCTGGTATTCGCCTGAGTGGCAGCGCCGAACAACCGACCACGCAGATCTTCTCGGAGCCGGCGATGAGCCAGGAACAGGCGTTGTCCTATCTGGTGCTCGGGCGTCCGTTGAGCACCAGCGGTGAAGACAACAACATGCTCGCGCAAGCGGCGTTGGGCCTGGGCTTGATGGGCAGCGCCGGGGTCACCAGTGGTCTGGCCAAGGATCTGGGTATCCAGGATTTCCAGCTCGACACGCAGGGCAGCGGCGACGCTACCAGCGTGGTGGCCAGCGGCAATATCTCCGAGAAGCTCAGTTTGCGTTACGGCGTTGGCGTGTTTGAACCGGCCAGCACCATTGCCCTGCGGTACAAGCTGAGCAAGAAGGTTTACGTCGAAGTCGCCAGTGGCGTGGCCAGTTCTCTGGACATTTTCTATAAGCGCGATTTCTAGGTCGCGTTGCCGATAACCGGATCGCCGCGCGCGATCCGGTTATCGGCGGATGTATTAGACTCAGCGGACTTGAAAGCCGCGCGGGCCGTTGCCTGACGCCTCATAGGTTGGTCTTATGATCCGCTTGAGCACGATCCTGCTCGGTAAAGACTTTGTCCGCAAACGCTGGTCATCGCTGGCCCTGATCGGCGTGGTCTGGGGCGCGGCGGGCGTGGCGATATTCATCGATGCGCTCGACGGCGTGATGTATTTTCCGCTGCATTTTTTTGGCTATCTGCTGTTACTCGATGCCTTGATCATCCTGCTGGTGCCCGCACCGCGAACCGGCACCGCTGCCGCTTTGCGCAAAGCGCGAGGTGTGGCTTTCCTGATACTCGGGCTGCTGATCGTCGACAGGCAACATGCTGCCGGCCTGATTCTCGCGGTGCTGTTTGGCGGGGCTTTTCTGGTTGATGGCGGCTTTCGTCTGGTAGCGGCAGTTGTCGTGCGGTTTGTCGGCTGGCGACTGTCGTTGCTGACGGGGTTGTTCGAAATCGGTTTTGGCCTGTTCATCCTCGAACCGTACCCGACGCTCTACAAAGGAACGGTGCCGTTCTGCATTGGCATGAGTATTTTCCTCTCGGGAAGTGCCTTGTTGCGCCAGGCCATCCGTTTCAAAAACTGGCAGTCGCCGATCGGCATTTCCCCCGTCAGCGCGCCGGCATGCAGCAACGCACTGGTGATCCATGTCTGGACACCCAGCGGCACGGTCGACGACACCCTGGTCCGTAACCGCCTGCTCAATCGTTATATCGCGGCGGTCGACGTCAATGGCGTCATCTCTGCCGGCCACGCCGCACTCGAGTGCGGGCCGGACATCTACATCAGCCACTATCCGCAGGACGACATTGACCGTTCGGCCGGGGATTTCGTGCGGTTGCTGCGGGCGACGCCGAACAACGATGTCGCCGGCAGGTTTTTACCCGCTTATCCGAGCGAGGTCGCCGACTGGTGTCCATCGTCGGTTCAAGTCAGATTTGCCCTTTATGATGCGCAGCGATTGGCCGGGTTCTGGGCCAATTATCGGCAGAACGCCACCTACAACCTCACCAGCCGCAATTGCTCCAGTGCCGTCGCCCATAGCCTGGAAGCGGCCCTTGAAGGCGCGATGAATCGGGGCAAATCAAGCATGCTGGATTTTGCCCGGATCATCATCAGCCCCGAATTCTGGGTAGCGGCCCAGGTGCGCAAACGCGCCGAAGCCATGGCCTGGACGCCCGGCCTGGTGCTCGATTACGCCCGGGCATTGCGGGCCGCCGTCGAGCCAGCACCGCCGGGCTGGCACAGCATGTATGCAGTGACCAAACGTGCTTGTGGGTATGTGGCCACTGCCTTACGGGGGCGCAAAGTGCATCCGTTGCAACCGCCATCGTCAGTGCGTCCCCCCGACGAATCCTGATCGACGTTACACCTAGTTGCGCCCTTCGCGAGCAAGCTCGCTCCCACACTGGATTGGCGTTCGCAGGAGATCCCCTGTGGGAGCGAGCTTGCTCGCGAAGGCGTCCGGCTGTGCGGCACAAAAACCGAGTCCACCGGTCAGCTAATTACCTAGCCTGCTAACGATTTTATTGACATTCGCTGCCTAGGCAGTAATATCTCGACATACATTCACTGCCTAGGCAGTTATTAGGTGAGCAAATGAAGCATTTCACCCCGGACGAATTCAAACACTGCCATCTGGGCCTGTTGCTTGGCCGTGCCGCATTGCTTAAGGACCGGATCATCGACACCCACATGGAACCCCACGGCATCACTGCCGCGCAGTTCAAGGTGTTGATCATCATGGCCCAGTTCGGCGTCGATACGCCGGCCGAGCTGTGCCGGCACTTGTCGCTGGACAGCGGTTCGATGACACGCATGCTTGATCGTCTGGAGCAGAAAGGCTTTCTGGTTCGCCAACGCAGCGAAGGCGATCGCCGTCAGGTGCAACTGAAACTGACCGAACAAGGCCAGCAACTGGCTGATCGCCTGCCGCACATCGGCGCCGATGCAATGAATGAACTGGCCGGCGCCGTCACTCCGGACGAGTTGAAAACCCTGGAATACATCCTCAAGAAAATTCTGCTGGCAGCCGGTGACCCGATCACTATCCAGCGGTTAGGTGAACACAATGAGCGGTAAAACCTTGCGCAGCAGCCTCACTTTGGTGCTGTCGGCGATGATTCTCGCCGGTTGCGCCAACTACAGCGGCCTCGACACTCAAGGCCAGAGCCTCGATGCGAAGAGCCTCAAAGTCGGTCAGTCGCTCAATGGCGTCACGTTGTCACCGGCGGCCTGGCCGAAAAGCGATTGGTGGACCAGCCTCGGCGATCCGCAACTCGACGGCTTGATCCGCGAAGCCCTGCACGACAGCCCCGACATGCAGATCGCCGAAGCCCGCGCCCACCAGGCCAGCGCCGCGGCATATGCCGCCGATGCCGAGCGTTATCCGACCCTCGACGCCAGCGCCGGCATCAGCCGCTCGCGCCTGGCCAAGGATCAGGACCCGCGAGGGCAGGGCGATGCCTACGCCACCGTGCGTAACGTCAGCGCCGGCTTCAATTACAACTTCGACCTGTGGGGCGGTCAGCGTGATGCGTGGGAAGCCGCGCTCGGTGAGGCCCGTGCCGCCGAAGTCGATCGTCAGGCAGCGCAGTTGACTCTCGCCGCCGACGTCGCCCGCGCTTACAGCGATCTCGGTCAGGCGCACATCGTTTACGACCTGGCCAACGAAGACCTCAAGCGCACCAAGCAGATGCTCGAACTGAGCCAGCGCCGCTTGAGTGCCGGCATCGACAGTCAGTATCAGTTCCAGCAGACCCAAAGCCTTGAGGCCAGCTCCGAAGCCAGTCTGATCGATGCGGAAAAACGCCTGAACAGCGCCAGGATCGCCCTGGCCGTGCTGCTCGGCAAAGGCCCGGATCGCGGCAACGAAATCGCCCGCCCGAAAATCCTCCAGGCCAGCGCCGTGGCCGTACCGTCGGTGTTGCCGGCGGAACTGCTCGGTCGTCGTCCGGATCTGGTCGCCGCCCGCTGGCGCGTGGAAGCCGCGAGCAAAGACATCGACTCGGCGAAAACCCGGTTCTATCCCAACCTGAACCTCACGGCCTCGGCCGGTGCGGAATCGTTGTTGGGTGATGCGATGTTTGGTTCGGCCAGTCGCTTCTTCAATATTGCCCCGACGATTTCGGTGCCGATCTTCGACGGTGGACGCCTGCGCGCCAATCTCGATGCGCGCGACGCCGATTACGATCTGGCGGTGGCGCAGTACAACAAAAGTCTGGTGAAAGCACTGGGCGATGTCAGCGACACGATTAACCAGTTGCGTGACATCGGCCGGCAGATCGGTGCGCAGCAACACGCCACCGACATTGCGCAGGACTCTTACAACACCGTCGTCCAGCGTTACGGTTCCGGCATCGGTAATTACCTGGACGTGCTCAGCATCGAGCAGCAATTGCTCCAGGCCCAACGCCAGTTGGCCAACCTCAATGCCGAGCAGATCGACCTGTCGATTCAACTGATGCAAGCGCTGGGCGGCGGCTTCCAGGGGCAAACCCTGACCGCAGCCAACGCCCGCCCAGCCACGCCGCACAACTAATTCAAGGTATTTGTCATGGCCACTGCCGAAAACACCCAAGCTCAAGACAACACCCCGGACACCGGCAACCCGCGCAAACGCAAAGTGATGCTGCTGACGCTGGCCGTTGTGGTGATCCTCGCCATCGCCGGCGTCTGGGTTTATCACGAATTCATCGGGCGCTGGAGTGAAAGCACCGACGACGCCTACGTCAACGGCAACGTCGTTGAAATCACCCCGCTGGTGACGGGTACCGTGGTCAGCATCGGTGCTGATGATGGCGATCTGGTTCACGAAGGTCAGGTGCTGATCAACTTCGACCCCAACGATGCTGAAGTCGGCCTGCAAAGTGCTCAGGCAAAACTGGCGCGCACCGTGCGTCAGGTGCGCGGCTTGTACAGCAACGTCGATGGCATGAAAGCCCAGGTCAACGCCCAGCAAGCTGAAGTGCAGAAAGCCCAGGACAACTACAACCGCCGCAAGAGTCTTGCCTCGGGCGGGGCGATTTCCCAGGAAGAACTGTCCCACGCTCGCGATGACCTGACCTCGGCGCAAAACGCCCTGGCCAACGCCAAACAGCAACTGAAAACCACCAGCGCACTGGTCGACGACACCGTGGTTTCGTCGCATCCGGACGTGATGTCGGCCGCCGCCGATCTGCGTCAGGCCTATCTGACCAATGCCCGCAGCACCTTGATTGCACCGGTCACCGGTTACGTCGCCAAACGCACCGTGCAGCTCGGTCAGCGTGTGCAACCGGGCACCGCGCTGATGGCGGTTATCCCGCTGGATCAACTGTGGATCGACGCCAACTTCAAGGAAACCCAGTTGCGTGACATGCGCATCGGCCAGCCGGTGGACATCGAATCCGACATCTACGGCAGCGACGTGAAATACAGCGGCACCATCGACAGCCTCGGCGCCGGCACTGGCAGCGCGTTTGCCCTGTTGCCTGCGCAGAACGCCACCGGTAACTGGATCAAGATCGTCCAGCGTGTGCCGGTACGCATTCACATCAACGCTGAAGAACTGGCGAAGCATCCGCTGCGCGTCGGCCTGTCGACCAACGTCGAGGTCAATCTACACGACCAGAGCGGCCCGGTACTGGCCCAGCAGCCGCCGCAAAAAGCCTCGTTCAGCACCAACGTCTACGACCGTCAACTGGCCGAAGCCGACGCGATGATTGCGCGGCTGATCCACGACAACAGCGCCGCGGCCAGCAAAACCGCGCAACGCTGAGATCGCATCTGACCCTGTAGGAGTGAGCTTGCTCGCGAAAGCGGTGCGTCATTCAGCATTGATTTGTCTGACAGACCGCCTTCGCGAGCAAGCTCACTCCCACAAGGACATGGCGTCAACCTGGTTTCAAAGGATTCACGATGAGCAATAACGCCTCTTTTACGCCGCCCAGCCTGTTGCTCAGCACCATCGGCCTGTCGCTGGCGACGTTCATGCAAGTGCTCGACACCACCATCGCCAACGTGGCGCTGCCGACGATTTCCGGCAACCTCGGCGTGAGTTCGGAGCAGGGCACCTGGGTGATCACCTCGTTCGCCGTCAGTAACGCGATTGCGCTGCCGCTGACCGGTTGGCTCAGCCGCCGGTTCGGCGAGGTGAAGCTGTTTCTCTGGGCGACCATTCTGTTTGTACTGGCGTCGTTCCTTTGCGGTATCTCGACGTCGATGCCGGAACTGATTGGTTTTCGGGTGCTGCAAGGTCTGGTCGCCGGGCCGCTGTACCCGATGACACAAACATTGTTGATCGCTGTTTATCCCCCCGCTAAACGGGGGATGGCGCTCGCGTTACTGGCGATGGTCACGGTGGTTGCGCCGATTGCCGGGCCGATCCTCGGTGGCTGGATCACCGACAGTTACAGCTGGCCGTGGATCTTCTTCATTAACGTGCCGATCGGCATCTTTGCGGTGATGGTGGTGCGTTCGCAACTGGCCAAGCGTCCGGTGGTGACCAGTCGCCAGCCGATGGATTACGTCGGGCTGATCTCGCTGATCATCGGTGTCGGCGCGTTGCAGGTCATCCTCGACAAGGGCAATGACCTGGACTGGTTCGAGTCGAACTTCATCATCATCGGCGCGGCGATTTCGGTGGTTGCGCTAGCGGTGTTCGTGATCTGGGAAATGACCGATCAGCACCCGGTGGTCAATCTGCGCCTGTTCGCCCATCGCAACTTCCGCATCGGCACGATTGTGCTGGTGTTGGGTTACGCCGGGTTCTTCGGTATCAACCTGATCCTGCCGCAATGGCTGCAAACCCAGATGGGTTACACCGCGACCTGGGCCGGTCTGGCCGTGGCACCGATCGGCATTCTGCCGGTGCTGCTGTCGCCCTTTGTCGGCAAGTACGCGAACAAGTTCGACCTGCGCCTGCTGGCCGGGCTGGCGTTTCTGGCGATTGGCCTGAGCTGCTTCATGCGCGCCGGGTTCACCAACGAGGTGGACTTCCAGCATATCGCGCTGGTGCAACTGTTCATGGGCATTGGCGTGGCGCTGTTCTTCATGCCGACGTTGAGCATCTTGATGTCGGACTTGCCGCCAAGCCAGATCGCTGACGGCGCAGGCCTTGCGACATTTTTGCGTACCTTGGGCGGCAGCTTCGCGGCGTCGCTGACCACATGGATCTGGATTCGTCGCGCGGATCAGCATCATGCGTACATGAGTGAAAGTATCAGCACTTTCGAGCCGGCGACGCGCGAGACCTTGCATTCGTTGGGCGGGGCGAGCCAATCGGCCTATGCACAGATGGATCAGATTCTGACCAGCCAGGCGTACATGCTCTCCACCGTGGATTACTTCACGCTGTTGGGTTGGGGCTTTATGGGGTTGATATTGATTGTGTGGCTGGCGAAGCCGCCGTTTGCGGCGAAGGCGGGGCCTGCTGCTTCGGGGCATTGAAGATCAAAAGCCAGATCAAAAGCCCCTCACCCTAGCCCTCTCCCGGAGGGAGAGGGGACTGATTGGGGTGTTCTTTCAAGGTGCATTGGCCTGAAATTCCGAGCCGAACTCAGGTGTTGGAAAGCATTACTTGAGGAATCTGGTCGAACCCAGGTTTGAACAGCATGAAGATCTGCTCCCGTTCCCCCTCTCCCCCTTGGGGGAGAGGGCTGGGGTGAGGCTCTTCAGCCGTGCGGCAATGCCAGCGGCGGGGCAAAGTCGAACGGCGCCAGCGCATACCCGTTTTCATCCACCTGCAACGCCCAACCCTGACGATCCCAATCACCCAGCACAATCCGCTTCGCCGCCTGCTCACCGAGCTGCAGCTTGTGGATCGCCGGACGATGGGTGTGGCCGTGAATCAGGGTCTTTACGCCAAATGCCTGCATGATCCGCGGAATCTCCTCGGGCGTGACATCGACAATGTCATTGGCCTTCATCCGCGTCTGCGCCCGGCTCTCGCTGCGCAGTTTGCGCGCCAGTTTATGGCGGGTGCGCAGTGGCAGGTGGCGCAGGACAAACAGGGTGACCGGGTTGCGCAGATAACGCCGCAGCTTCATATAGCCGACGTCGCGGGTGCAGAGGCTGTCGCCGTGCATCAACAGCACTGGCTCGCCATAAAACTGCACGACACTCGGGTCCTTCAATAATGTGCAGCCGGCCTGTTTGCAAAAGGCCTTGCCGAGCATGAAGTCGCGATTGCCGTGCATCAGAAATATCGCCGTGCCGCTGTCACTCAATTCGCGCAGGGCCTGGCAGATGGAACGCTGGAAAGGTGTCATGGCATCGTCGCCAATCCACGCTTCGAAGAAGTCGCCCAGAATGTACAACGCACTCGCCGAGCGGGCGCGTCCGGCGAGCAAATCCAGAAACGCCCGGGTGATGTCCGGGCGCTCCTCTTCCAGATGCAAGTCTGAAATCAGCAATATCACGCTTCGATGATCTCGGCTTTCTCGATGATCACGTCGTCTGCGGGTACGTCCTGGTGGCCTGCCTTGGACGTGGTGGAAACGCCTTCGATCTTGTCGACAACGTCGAAGCCCGCAACCACTTTACCGAATACCGCGTAACCCCAACCCTGAGCGGTCTTGGCGGTGTGGTTGAGGAAGCCGTTGTCGGTGGCGTTGATGAAGAACTGCGCCGATGCCGAATGCGGGTCCATGGTGCGGGCCATGGCCAGGGTGTACTTCTCGTTCTTCAGGCCGTTGTCAGCTTCGTTCTGAATGCTTGGGCTCTTGTCTTTCTTTTCTTTCATGCCAGGCTCGAAACCGCCGCCCTGGATCATGAAACCTTTGATCACACGGTGGAACACGACGTTCTCGTAGTGACCTTTTTTAACGTATTCGATGAAGTTGGCCGCGGTGATCGGGGCTTTTTCTTCGTTCAGCTCGATGACGATGTCACCGAAGTTAGTGGTCAGTTTTACTTGAGTCATGATCGCTACTCTTTATAAGGAATTCGTGGGTATGGGCCATTTGCAGCCTTTACCGGTTCAGCCCTTGAAGGCCGAGGTGCGCAGTTTAGCGTGACAGGCGTGAATTTCGAGGCAGTTTTTCATTTCCGTGCGATTAAATGCACGCCTTTATAGGGCCTGCTCTGTCAGCCCCTTGACAGCATCGGCTATGATAGCGGCTTTGTTTTGTCTGGCCCCTCTTCTGCGGCCGCGCACATGTAAGTCAAGGATCCTATGAGCAAGCCCACTGTCGACCCTACCTCGAATGCCAAGTCCGGCCCCGCCGTGCCGGTCAACTTCCTGCGGCCGATCATCCAGGCAGACCTGGACTCGGGCAAGCACACCAAGATCATCACCCGTTTTCCGCCTGAGCCCAACGGCTACCTGCACATCGGCCACGCCAAGTCGATCTGCGTGAACTTCGGCCTGGCCCAGGAGTTCGGCGGCGTCACGCACCTGCGTTTCGACGACACCAACCCGGCCAAGGAAGATCAGGAATACATCGACGCGATCGAAAGCGACGTCAAATGGCTGGGCTTTGAATGGTCCGGCGAAGTGCGCTACGCCTCGCAGTATTTCGATCAGTTGCACGACTGGGCCGTCGAGCTGATCAAGGCCGGCAAGGCCTACGTCGACGACCTGACGCCCGAGCAAGCCAAGGAATACCGCGGCAGCCTGACCGAGCCGGGCAAGAACAGCCCGTTCCGTGACCGTTCGGTTGAAGAGAACCTCGACTGGTTCGCCCGCATGCGCGCCGGTGAGTTCCCGGACGGCGCCCGCGTGCTGCGTGCCAAGATCGACATGGCCTCGCCGAACATGAACCTGCGCGACCCGATCATGTACCGCATCCGCCACGCCCATCACCATCAGACCGGTGACAAGTGGTGCATCTACCCGAACTACGACTTCACCCACGGTCAGTCGGACGCCATCGAAGGCATCACCCACTCGATCTGCACCCTGGAATTCGAAAGCCATCGTCCGCTGTACGAGTGGTTCCTCGATGCGCTGCCAGTACCGGCGCACCCGCGTCAGTACGAGTTCAGCCGCCTGAACCTCAACTACACCATCACCAGCAAGCGCAAGCTCAAGCAACTGGTGGATGAAAAGCACGTCAATGGCTGGGACGATCCGCGCATGTCCACGCTGTCGGGCTTCCGTCGTCGTGGCTATACGCCGAAATCGATCCGTAACTTCTGCGAAATGATCGGCACCAATCGTTCAGACGGCGTGGTCGACTTCGGCATGCTCGAATTCAGCATCCGTGACGACCTCGACCACAGCGCCCCGCGTGCCATGTGCGTGCTGCGTCCGCTGAAAGTCGTGATCACCAACTACCCGGAAGGCCAGGTCGAGAACCTCGAACTGCCGCGCCATCCGAAAGAAGACATGGGCGTGCGCGCTCTGCCGTTCGCCCGGGAAATCTACATCGACCGTGAAGACTTCATGGAAGAGCCGCCGAAGGGCTACAAGCGTCTGGAATCGGGTGGCGAAGTGCGTCTGCGCGGCAGCTATGTGATCCGCGCCGACGAAGCAATCAAGGACGCCGACGGCAACATCGTCGAGCTGCGTTGCTCCTACGACCCCGAAACCTTGGGCAAGAACCCGGAAGGCCGCAAGGTCAAAGGCGTGATCCACTGGGTGCCGGCCGCCGCCAGCATCGAGTGCGAAGTGCGTCTGTACGATCGTCTGTTCCGTTCGGCCAACCCGGAGAAGGCCGAAGACAGCGCCAGTTTCCTCGACAACATCAACCCTGATTCGCTGCAAGTGCTGACCGGTTGTCGTGCTGAGCCATCGCTTGGCAATGCACAGCCGGAAGACCGTTTCCAGTTCGAGCGCGAAGGCTACTTCGTTGCCGATATCAAGGACTCGAAACCAGGTCAGCCGGTATTCAACCGTACCGTGACCCTGCGTGATTCGTGGGGCCAGTGATTTAGCGTCAAGGAAACCAACGTGCTTACGATTTACAACACGCTCACCAAGAGCAAAGAAGTCTTCAAGCCGCTCGATGGCAACAAGGTGCGCATGTACGTCTGCGGGATGACCGTGTACGACTACTGCCACCTGGGCCACGGTCGCAGCATGGTCGCGTTTGACCTGGTGACCCGCTGGTTGCGGTTCAGCGGTTACGACCTGACTTACGTGCGCAATATCACCGACATCGACGACAAGATCATCAATCGTGCCAACGAGAACGGCGAGTCGTTCGAAGCGTTGACCGAGCGCATGATCGCCGCGATGCATGAAGACGAAGCGCGCCTGAACATCAAGAAACCGGACATGGAACCGCGCGCCACGGATCACATTCCGGGCATGCACGCCATGATCCAGACCCTGATCGACAAGGGCTATGCCTACGCCCCGGGCAATGGCGACGTGTACTACCGCGTCGGCAAGTTCATGGGCTACGGCAAGCTGTCGCGCAAGAAGATCGAAGACCTGCGCATCGGTGCGCGGATCGAAGTTGACGAAGCGAAGGAAGATCCGCTGGACTTCGTGCTGTGGAAAGGCGTCAAGCCGGGCGAGCCGAGCTGGGCATCGCCGTGGGGCGACGGGCGTCCGGGCTGGCACATCGAATGCTCGGTGATGTCGACCTGCTGCCTCGGTGAGACTTTCGATATTCATGGCGGCGGCAGCGACCTCGAGTTCCCGCATCACGAAAACGAAATCGCCCAGAGCGAAGCGGCCACCGGCAAGACCTACGCCAACGCGTGGATGCATTGCGGCATGATTCGCATCAATGGCGAGAAGATGTCCAAGTCCTTGAACAACTTCTTCACCATCCGCGACGTGCTGGAAAAGTACCACCCGGAAGTCGTGCGTTACCTGCTGGTGTCGAGCCACTACCGCAGCGCGATCAACTACTCGGAAGACAACCTCAAGGACGCCAAAAGCGCACTCGAGCGTTTCTACCATGCGTTGAAAGGCCTGCCGAACGTGGCGCCTGCCGGCGGCGAAGCGTTTGTCGAACGTTTCACCACGGTGATGAACGACGACTTCGGCACGCCGGAAGCCTGCGCCGTGCTGTTCGAGATGGTGCGTGAGATCAACCGTCTGCGCGAGAGCGATCTTGATGCAGCGGCCGGTCTGGCTGCCCGTTTGAAAGAACTGGCGAGCGTATTGGGTGTGTTGCAACTCGAAGCCGACGACTTCCTCCAGGCTGGCGCCGAAGGGCGTGTTGACGCGGCTGAAGTCGACGCGCTGATTGCTGCGCGTCTGGCGGCACGGGCAGGTAAGGATTGGGCTGAGTCCGACCGTATTCGTGACCAGCTCACTGCGATGGGGGTTGTGTTGGAAGACGGTAAGGGTGGGACTACCTGGCGTCTGGCTGACTGATTGCGATACCTGTTACGAACAAAACCCGCCTTGTGCGGGTTTTTGTTTTTTAAAATCAAAAGATCGCAGCCTTCGGCAGCTCCTACATCGAGCGCGACCCTGTAGGAGCTGCCGAAGGCTGCGATCTTTTGATCTTTGCTTCCAACTCTCGACCTGTCACGAAGAAGAGCCCCTCACCCTAACCCTCTCCCGGAGGGAGAGGGGACTGATTGGGGGATGTTTAAAAGATGCGCCGACTTGAACGTGCTGCTTTGAATCCATAACCGACTGGTTTTTTCAGGTCGATGTAAAACGTCAGACACCTCGGTCTGCCCCCTCTCCCTCCGGGAGAGGGCTGGGGTGAGGGGGTTGCTTTTGCGCTACGCGTAGGTCTTGATGTCTGACTCCGCCAACATGGGCGGCCGCGCGTTCCGCAGGATGCAGCTCAGCGACGAATAAAGGGAGGAACCATGGCCAATCACTATCGCGAACTGTTCAGGACACCCGGCGCCACCGGGTTAGTGTTCGCGAGCTCTATTGCCCGACTGCCACAAGCCATGATCGGCATCGGCATCATCACCATGCTGGTCCAGCAAACCGGTGTCTACTGGCTGGCCGGCGCCGTCGCCGGTACGTTCACCCTGACCAATGCGCTGCTCGGCCCGGTCATTTCGAGATTCGTTGATCAGCGTGGCCAGAGTCGAGTGTTGCCCATCGTCACGGCTTTCAGCGTGGTCATGCTGCTGGCGCTGATCTTCGCCGTCTACATGAGGGCTCCTGCCGCCTTGTTTTTTGTTCTGGCGGCACTGGCGGGGACGATGCCCAGCATGCCGTCCATGATCAGGGCACGCTGGTCGCACTTGTTCCGTGGCAAGCCGCAGCTGCACACGGCGTTCTCTCTGGACACGGTCTTGACCGAACTCGCGTACATCATCGGTCCGCCACTGGCGATCGGTTTGAGCGTGAGCTTCTTCGCCGAAGCCGGGCCACTGGTGGCGGTCGGGCTGCTGGCCGTCGGGGTGACGGCGTTTCTCATGCAGCGCCAGACCGAACCGAAAGTGGTCGTGGGCAACCGCAGCAATAGCGGTTCGACGTTGCTGATTCCTGGCGTTCGCACCATTGTCCTGGCGCTGTTGGCGATGGGCGCCATTGGCGGTGCAATCGATGTCGCCGTCGTGGCTTTTGCCAATGATCAAGGCTGGCCCGCGTCTGCCACGTTCATGCTCGCCGCCTATGCGCTCGGCTCACTGGTGGCGGGCCTGACGTTCGGTGCATTGCGGCTAACCTTGCCGATAGAAAAACAGTTCTTTATCGGCATATTGGTCACGGCCGTCACCGGCGTATTGCCGGTTTTCGCAACAGATGTTTATGTCCTGTCAGCGATGCTGTTTATCGCGGGCATATCGTTTGCGCCCACCATGGTCGTGGTCATGAAGTTGGGGACGATCATCATCCCTGCGTCCAGGATGACAGAAGGGCTGACGTGGATGACCACTGGCATCAGCATTGGCGTAGCGCTTGGGGGCATGCTCACGGGGCCAGTGATTGATGCTTATGGCGCGCGAGCAGGGTTCGGGGTGGCGATTGGTGCGGGGGTGATGATGATGGTGGTTGTGTTGATTGGGTTGCGTACGTTGGCTGCTGCTTCAACGACAAATATTGAGTCGGCGTATTCGTAATGCGCACTGCTTTTATATAGCTTTCAAAGTCAAAAGATCGCAGCCTGCGGCAGCTCCTACAGTGGCATTGCGTACACCGTGTAGGAGCTGCCGCAGGCTGCGATCTTTTGATCTTCGCTGTTAACCGCCCAACTGCCGCAACCGCTTATAAAGGGTATTGCGACTAACCCCCAACCGCCGCGCCAAGTGCGAAATATTGCCCCCCGCCAACTTCAACTCCCGATTCAACGCTTCAACATCATTCAAATCCAACCCCAACGGCTGCGCGCTCTCAACCGGCTCCATCTCCAGATCAACAAAAAAATCGTCCGGTAAATGTTCCGCCCGCACCGGTTGCTCTTCAGCCATGGCCAGCGCTACCTGCATCACGCTACTGACTTGGCGCAGATTCCCCGGCCACGGATGCTTGTCGAACAACTCCAGTACCTCTGGACTCAAACCCGCCCACTGCGTCGGCTCTCGATGCTGCTCCCAAAGCCGTTTAAATAGCGCTTGTTTATCACTGCGCTCGCGCAGCGGCGGCAGTTCCAGCGTCAGGCCACCGATGCGGTAATACAAATCCTCGCGGAACCGTCCCAGTTGCACCTGCTCGCGCAACGAACGGTTAGTCGCCGAGATAATCCGCAGATCCACCGCGAACAACTCACTGCTGCCCACCGGTTGCACGCAGCGCTCCTGCAACACCCGCAACAACCGCGCCTGAGTCGGCAGCGGCATGTCGCCGATTTCATCGAGGAACAACGTGCCTTTGTCAGCCTTGCGGATCAGGCCGATGCTGCCTTTCTGGTTGGCGCCCGTGAACGCGCCTTTCTCGTAGCCAAACAGCTCGGACTCAACCAGTTCGGCGGGGATCGCGGCGCAGTTGACGGCAATAAACGCTTGTTTGCTGCGGGTGCTCGCGTGATGCAGGGCTTTGACGAACACCTCTTTGCCGACGCCGGTTTCGCCGTGGATCAACAAGGGGATGTCTTTTTCCAATAGCCGTTCTGCCTGCCGCACGGCTTTTTCCACGCGGCTGTCGCCGAAGTGCAGGGTGTTGAGGCTGATCGTCGTTGAAACGACGGGTTTAGCTTCAGCCGTAAAAACACGTGCCTGAATCGGTGCCTGTTTCGGCCGCTTCAACAAGCACTGAAAACGGTTGCGCCCCGAGGTCTGCAACGCGAACGGCAGCCCGTCTGGCTGATTGATCAACTCCAGCAACGACACCTTGAACAGGCTTTCGACGCTCACTCGCGACAAACGCACGCCGAGCAGATTGTCCGCCCGGCGATTGGCCGACAGCACCTGGCCGCTCTCATCAAAGATCAACAACCCGGCCCACTGACTGTCGAGGTTGTTCAACCCGGTGTTGAAGGTCAGTTGAAAGTGCTGACCGTGGAACAGGTTGAGGATCAGCCGGTTCTCCACGGTCTGGCTCATCATCTTGACCATGCCCAGTGTGTGCGACGGCGGCAGATAGCTGTCGCTGGAGACGTCGAGCACCGCGATCACCTTGCGCTCGGCATCGAAAATCGGCGCGGCCGAACCGGTCATGAAGCGGTTGGCTTTAAGAAAGTGTTCATCGTGTTCGATGTGCACGGCCTGCTCACAGGCCAGCGCCGTGCCGATGGCATTGGTGCCGCTGCAGCGTTCCATCCAGCTCGCCCCGGCCTGAAAACCCCGTGCCAGATTCGGCTCGATAAAGCGTTGCGTGCCCCACGAGGTCAGCACCTGGCCTTGGTTATCGGCGAGCATGATCAGGCAATTGGAATTGCTGAGGATGTTCTCGTAATAGGGCAGCACTTCCTGGTGGGTGGTCTGCACCAACGAATGTTGACTGTCGAGTAGCCGCGCAATGCTGGCTGCGGGCAGTTGATCGAAAGCCGGGGTGCTCTGGTGGTCAAGACCGAACGCGCGACAGCGTTGCCAGGAACTCTGGACGATCGCGTCGTGGGACAACGGCGGGGCAGGTGCAGCCATGGCGGTCAGCCTCTGATGCAGCGATTTTTATTATTGTTATGAACCCAAATCCTGAGGACTACAGGCGTCCCCTGTGGGAGCGAGCCTGCTCGCGAAAGCGCCGGGTCAGTCAATAAATTCGTTGAATGACACACCGCCTTCGCGAGCAGGCTCGCTCCCACAGGGATCTATATCGTATTCAGGACCGGGTAAAAAGCATCCATAGAGTGTTGTTCACAATTGTTCATTGTCAATCGTCCAACTGTTCAAATGTGTTCACCATTGAAGGCCGCTTCTCGACGTTTTCAGCGATTTTCACGACAAATCAATAGCTTGCCATTTTTGGCACGAAAGTCGCTCCAGTGCACAGGTCGCTTGACTCCAAAAATAAAAAAGGCCGAGCCATGTCACTCACCCTGGAGCACGTCAGCCGCACCGTCGAGGGCCAGATCTGGATCGATGATGCCTGCCTGAAATTCGAACCCGGTTCGTTCAATGTTTTGCTCGGCCGCACGCTGTCGGGCAAAACCAGCCTGATGCGCCTGATGGCCGGCCTCGACAAGCCCGACAGCGGCCGCGTGCTGATGAACGGCGTCGACGTCACGCAACGCCCGGTGCGTTTGCGCAACGTGTCGATGGTCTATCAGCAGTTCATCAATTACCCGACCATGACCGTGTTCGAGAACATCGCCTCGCCATTGCGCCAGGCCGGTGTCTCGAAAGAGATCATCCACAGCCGGGTGCAGGAAACCGCGCGAATGTTGCGCATCGAGAAGTTCTTGCAGCGTTATCCGCTGGAGCTCTCGGGCGGTCAGCAACAACGCACTGCCATGGCCCGGGCGCTGGTCAAGGATGCCGAATTGATTCTGTTCGATGAGCCGCTGGTCAACCTCGACTACAAACTGCGCGAGGAACTGCGTCAGGAAATGCGCGAGCTGTTCAAGTTGCGCCACACCATCGCCATCTATGCCACCACCGAACCCAACGAAGCCCTGGCGCTGGGCGGCACCACGACGATTCTTCACGAAGGCCGGGTGATTCAGAGCGGGCCGTCGACCGAGGTGTATCACCAGCCGCAAACGGTGCTCGCCGCCGAATTGTTCTCCGAGCCACCGATCAACCTGATGCCCGGGCGGATTGCCGGCAACGAAGTCAGCTTCGCCAATTTCGTGCACTTCCCGTTGAACGTCGATCTGCGTCCGGTGGGCGAGGGCGAGTTCCGCTTTGGCGTGCGCCCCAGCCATATCTCGCTGGTGCCGAGCAACGATGATGATCTGGAATTGGCGGTCACCGTCGAAGTCGCCGAGATCAGTGGTTCGGAAACCTTTCTGCACGTGCGCAACGAACATTTCCTGCTGGTGCTGCACCTGCCGGGTGTCCACGAATACGACGTCGATGCGCCGATCCGCATCTATATCCCGACCCATAAACTGTTTGTTTTCGATGCGCAGGGCCGTCTGGTGCAAGCACCGGGCCGGCGTGTCGCGAGGGTTGCCTGATGGCCGAAATCCGCTTGCAACACCTCGCCCACAGCTACAGCAAAACCCCGAGCGGCGCGGAGGATTATGCGATCCGCGAGATGGATCACGTCTGGGAACAGGGCGGGGCTTATGCGCTGCTCGGGCCGTCGGGTTGCGGCAAGTCGACCTTGCTCAACATCATTTCCGGCCTGCTCAGCCCCTCGCAGGGGCATGTGCTGTTCGACGGCAAAGCGGTCAACGACCTCACGCCGGAGAAGCGCAACATTGCTCAGGTGTTCCAGTTTCCGGTGGTGTACGACACCATGACCGTGTTCGACAACCTCGCGTTTCCCTTGCGCAATCAGGGCATGGCCGAGGCCAAAGTGCACAGCAAGGTGCAGGAAATTGCCGAAGTGCTCGACCTGCAAAATCTGCTGAGCAAGAAGGCGCGCAACCTCACCGCTGACGAAAAACAGAAAGTCTCTATGGGCCGTGGTCTGGTGCGCGATGACGTCTCGGCGATCCTCTTCGATGAGCCGCTGACGGTGATCGACCCGCACCTGAAATGGAAGCTGCGGCGCAAGCTCAAGCAGATCCACGAGCAGTTCAACATCACCATGGTCTACGTCACCCACGATCAACTGGAGGCCTCGACCTTCGCCGACAAGATCGCGGTGATGTACGGCGGCCAGATCGTCCAGTTCGGCACACCACGGGAATTGTTCGAGCGGCCCAGCCATACCTTCGTCGGCTACTTCATCGGCAGCCCCGGGATGAACCTGATCGAAGTGCAGCCGCAGCCCGGTGGCGTCGGTTTCGCCTCGACGCATCTGCCGTTGTCCGACGGCTTGCAGCGCCATATCGAACACGGTCAGTGGAAAAATCTGAAGGTCGGCATCCGTCCCGAGTTTATTCATGTGTGGGACGAGCCGTTTGATGACGCTATGCAGGCCAGGGTCGTACACGTCGAAGACCTCGGCACCTACAAGATCATGACCCTCGACCTCGACGGCGCACCGTTGAAAGTTCGCCTGGCCGAAGACAAACCGGTGCCGCAGGGCACGGCCTACATCAGTTTTCCGGCGCAGTGGCTGATGGTCTATGCCGACGAATTCCTCCTCGAAGCCAGCGAAAACAGCGAGGTGCAGCCATGAACAAGGTGCAGAACAACAAGGCCTGGTGGCTGGTGTTGCCGGTGTTTCTGCTGGTGGCGTTCAGTGCGGTGATCCCGATGATGACCGTGGTCAACTATTCGGTGCAGGACATCTTCGACCAGTCCAGCCGCTACTTTGTCGGTGCCGACTGGTACAAGCAGGTGCTGCTCGACCCGCGTCTGCATGACTCGCTGCTGCGCCAGTTCATCTACTCGGCCTGCGTGCTGCTGATCGAAATTCCGCTGGGCATCGCTGTCGCCCTGACCATGCCGACCAAGGGCCGCTGGTCGTCGGTGGTGCTGATCATTCTGGCAATTCCGCTGCTGATCCCGTGGAACGTGGTCGGCACCATCTGGCAGATTTTCGGCCGTGCCGACATCGGTTTGCTCGGTTCCAGCCTCAACGCCATGGGCATTAGCTACAACTACGCGGCCAACACCATGGACGCTTGGGTGACCGTGTTGGTGATGGATGTCTGGCACTGGACCTCATTGGTGGCGCTGCTGTGTTTCTCCGGATTACGGGCGATTCCTGACGTTTACTACCAGGCCGCGCGCATCGACCGCGCTTCGGGATGGGCGGTGTTCCGGCACATTCAGTTGCCCAAGCTCAAAAGCGTGTTGTTGATCGCGGTGATGCTGCGTTTCATGGACAGCTTCATGATCTACACCGAGCCGTTCGTGCTCACCGGCGGGGGGCCGGGTAACGCCACGACCTTCTTGAGTCAGACGTTGACGCAGATGGCTGTAGGCCAATTCGACCTGGGTCCGGCAGCGGCTTTCTCGCTGGTGTACTTCCTGATCATCCTGTTGGTGTCCTGGCTGTTCTATACGGCCATGACGCACTCCGACGCCAACCGCTGAGGCCTGGCCATGAGCAAGAGAAAGCTGATTCCGCTGCTGATCTACATCCTGTTCCTGCTGGTGCCGATCTACTGGCTGCTGAACATGTCCTTCAAGAGCAACACCGAAATCCTCGGTGGCCTGACGCTTTTCCCACAGGACTTCACGCTGGCGAACTACAAGGTGATCTTCACCGATCCGAGCTGGTACACCGGGTATCTCAATTCGTTGTACTACGTCAGCCTGAACACGGTGATTTCCCTGAGCGTGGCGTTGCCGGCCGCGTACGCGTTTTCACGCTATCGGTTTCTCGGCGACAAGCACCTGTTTTTCTGGCTGCTGACCAACCGCATGGCGCCGCCGGCAGTGTTCCTGTTGCCGTTCTTCCAGCTGTATTCCTCGATTGGTTTGTTCGATACGCACATCGCGGTGGCGTTGGCGCATTGCTTGTTTAACGTGCCGTTGGCGGTGTGGATTCTTGAGGGGTTTATGTCCGGCGTGCCGAAAGAAATCGACGAAACCGCCTACATTGATGGCTACAGTTTCCCGAAATTCTTTGTGAAGATTTTTATCCCGTTGATCGGTTCCGGCATCGGCGTCACGGCGTTTTTCTGCTTCATGTTTTCCTGGGTCGAACTGCTGCTCGCGCGCACGTTGACCTCGGTAAACGCCAAGCCGATTGCGGCGGTAATGACCCGAACGGTGTCAGCTTCCGGTATCGACTGGGGCGTGCTGGCGGCGGCGGGGGTGTTGACCATTCTGCCCGGCATGCTGGTGATCTGGTTTGTTCGCAACCACGTGGCCAAGGGCTTTGCCCTCGGTCGAGTTTGAGGAGCTGATGATGGAATGGATGAGTTGGACCACCCCCACAGCGACATTCTTCATCGTCATCGGCCTGATTCTGGTGGGCATGACCACTTGGGAATTGCGTTCGCCGAGCATCCTGCGGCGAGGGTTTCTGCCGATTGCCACCACCCGTGGCGATCGCTTGTTTATCGGTCTTCTCGGCAGCGCCTACCTGCATTTGCTGGTCATCGGCGCCACCGACTGGAGCATCTGGGTCGCGTCCGCGTTGTCCCTGGTGTGGCTGTTGGCTGTGATGCGTTGGGGCTAGTCGAATTAATCGGCAATCGTGCTCCGAAATCCTAAACAGGAGGTCTCTATGTTCGACAAAAACAATAAGCTGCGACATAGCATTTCATTGGCAGCCATGCTGGCACTCAGCGGTTTGAGCGCATCTGCCTGGGCCGATGCCTACGAAGATGCTGCGAAAAAGTGGATCGGCAGCGAATTCAAACCGTCGACCCTGACGGCCGAACAGCAGCTCGAAGAATTGAAGTGGTTCATCAAGGCGGCCGAGCCGTTTCGTGGCATGAACATCAAGGTCGTTTCCGAGACCCTGACCACCCATGAATACGAGTCCAAGGTGCTGGCCAAGGCCTTCACTGAAATCACCGGGATCAAGCTCACCCACGACCTGCTGCAAGAAGGCGACGTGGTGGAAAAGATGCAGACGGTGATGCAGTCCGACAAGAATATTTATGACGGCTGGGTCAACGACTCGGACCTGATCGGTACGCACTTTCGCTACGGCAAGACCGAATCGATCACCGACCTGATGGCCAACGAAGGCAAGAATTTCACCTCGCCGACCCTCGACCTCAAGGACTTCATCGGCATCTCGTTCACCACCGCGCCGGACGGCAAGATCTATCAACTGCCCGACCAGCAATTCGCCAACCTGTACTGGTTCCGCGCCGACTGGTTCGAGCGCGCCGACCTGAAAGCCAAGTTCAAGGAAAAGTACGGCTACGAGCTGGGTGTGCCAGTGAACTGGTCCGCCTATGAAGACATCGCCAAATTCTTCAGCGAAGACGTCAAGGAAATCGACGGCAAGCGCGTCTACGGGCACATGGACTACGGCAAGAAAGACCCGTCGCTGGGCTGGCGTTTCACCGATGCCTGGTTCTCCATGGCCGGTGGCGGCGACAAGGGCCTGCCCAACGGTTTGCCGGTGGACGAGTGGGGGATTCGCGTCGAGGACTGCCATCCGGTCGGCTCCAGCGTGACCCGTGGTGGCGACACCAACGGCCCGGCGGCAGTGTTTGCCACCACCAAATACGTCGACTGGCTCAAGGCCTACGCGCCACCGGAAGCCGCGGGCATGACCTTCTCCGAGTCGGGCCCGGTGCCATCGCAGGGCAACATCGCCCAGCAGATCTTCTGGTACACCGCGTTCACCGCCGACATGACCAAACCCGGCCTGCCGGTGGTTAACGCCGACGGCACGCCGAAGTGGCGCATGGCGCCGTCGCCTAAAGGCCCGTATTGGGAAGAGGGCATGAAGCTCGGCTATCAGGATGTGGGGTCGTGGACGTTCATGAAATCCACGCCTGAGAAACAGAAACTCGCCGCGTGGCTGTACGCGCAGTTCGTGACCTCGAAAACGGTTTCGCTGAAGAAAACCATTGTCGGTCTGACACCGATTCGCGAGTCGGACATCAACTCGCAGGCCATGACCGATCTGGCGCCGAAACTCGGTGGTCTGGTCGAGTTCTATCGCAGCCCGGCCCGCGTGCAATGGTCGCCGACCGGCACCAACGTGCCGGACTATCCACGTCTGGCACAACTGTGGTGGAGCCACATTGCCGAAGCGGCGAGCGGCGAGAAGACTCCGCAGCAGGCGCTTGATGGCTTGGCCAAGGATCAGGACGCGATCATGACGCGCCTCGAACGTTCCAAGGCCCAGGCCACCTGCGCACCGAAAATGAACCCGGAACGCGACGCGCAATACTGGTTCGACCAGCCGGGCGCACCGAAACCGAAACTGGCTAACGAGAAGCCGAAAGGGGAGACCGTGAGCTACAACGAACTGCTTAAATCGTGGGCGGATGCGCGCAAGTAAAAGCTGAAATGTGAACAGCGAACGGCACCGAAAGGTGCCGTTTTCATGTGTGCCTGATCCACCGCCATCGCTGGCAAGCCAGCTCCCACAGGTCAGCAGTGAGGCGTTTCATCGGTTCGGTCATTGCGGTTGCAACGATAAGGCGGTCGAACGGATCACGATGAGGGTGCTCAAGGTCTTTCACGGCGATTGCGTGTTCAGACCCATCAGTTCCCTCTCCTTCTGGGAGAGGGCCAGGGTAAGGGCCGCTTCCAGCCTTCTCACTCCTGGCATTGTCCGCACCGCCAAACGTCGTGATCATCTGACTTCGATTATCCGAAGCCAGATCAAAAGGATCGCGACCTGCAGAGCGATTCACGAGGTCCTGGGTTTTGGTACATAGCGTTGATTGACCACGTTACCTCCCCAAAGTGGATAACTGCCGTCGCGACACCTTGCGGCGAAAGAGGGGTCGATGGGAGTAGGGCGTGGAGGAGGGGGTGGCGGAAAGGTTACGTACGGGAAGCGTTTGATCGAATACAACTCGATGACATCGTGGTCCAGATACGGAGCCAGCTCCGGCGGAATTTCGCCGGCGTCTTCCATCGCCAATGTCGCTCCCCAAACAATGACCGCGCCATAAACAGGACCTTGGGTGGCAATGACGCCATAGGCACCGTTGGTGCAATACACGCCACCGATTTTGCTTGCCATCAAGGACTGTCTGACGCCAGTAGACATGGCGCCACCATGGGTGTTCATGCCCCAGACGACCACTGCCCGGGTACGCCCATCTTCATGCTGGCTCAGCAGGAAATAACTGACGTCATTGGAATACAGGCTGACGATCCCCGGGACAGTGATAGCTCTGGCGCCGACACGCCCCTGTGGGCTGGCAGGTTCGGGGTGGGTGTCGTTTAACGCCTCGGCAATCTCGTTTCGAGTCGTCGCGGTGATCGATGCGCCGCCGTAGAGTGTCGCCCCCCAGGCTTCTGCCTCGCCGCGTTCGGTGACGATGCAAAACGCCCAGCGCGTGGCCTTGCACAGAATGACCCCGCCACGGCCTGCAATCTGCGCCGCTGAGGCGGACATGACGCCACCTTCGCCCGACAGCCCCCAACTGACAGCCATGCGGGAATTTTTGGTAATGGCACAAAATGCCGTGGTGGCTGCCGTCACGGAATTGATACCGCCATCGCGAATGATCGCTGCCTCCACGTTGGCAGGCAGGTTGCCACCGTTGGCGGCCACTCCCCACGTCACAATTTCCCCGTTAGTGCCGATGGCGCAGTAAGCGGTGGCGGCAGCAATGATTCGCTCGACCACGATGCCATCAAGCTTTTGCCGAGTCGCAGAGTCGATCTGTCCACCGTTGGCTTGATTACCCCAAGCGTAGACCTTGCCCTTCTCAGTCCGCACAGCGAACGCATTTTGCGTGGCATGGATAGCGACGGGGTTATCGAACCACAGTGCACTTTGAATCGCAGGAGGGATGACATCACCGGCACCGGCTCTGCCAACAGCACCGATTCGATCAGCGTTGCCCGTCGCATCTTTGTAGATGAAGGCAAAACACTCTCGGTTGCTGTAAACCGACGCGATGTCCGTGAGTTTTACGGAGATATTGGTGGGTATGTTGGCTCCCCAGACAAGAAGCTGATTCCCACTGCCTACTTTGACCAACGCGCCGAAATCCTTTTCGGTCGAATAAAGACGTACTGCCGGGCTGTTTTTCAGGAAGTTGATAATGCCAGGGGGCACTGGCAACCCCCAACCCTCTTGTCCTTCAAAGAAAATATCGCGGGTGGCGGGGTCAATCAGGCCGAATGCCCCCCCGGTCGAAACGAAAACCCGGTCATAGGGTTCGGCCTCATGAAAGCCGAAGTTTCCGATCTGTTGGAGGTAACTGTTTTCGTTTTCTTCCCGGCTGATGCCTTGAAAGTCTGAGCTTACAACTTTGGCGTCAGAGCGGACTTGCTGGCCGATCTCACCGCTCGATGCCACTGGCGTTACCGAGAATACCAGTGAGCGCCCTTCGTATTCGTGCTTGACCCTCAGATCAATAATCGAACCCTCGGGGCCGGCAATGGGCGTGTTATCCAGATACCAAAGGTAGACAGAAGCTCCTTCGGGGTTTTCATCCACGTTTTCATACACATAACTTCCGCGAATAACCCCCCCGATTATGGCTTCGCCGATGATGATGACGTTACTGGCTACAGGCGCAGCGGTAATGTCCATGAGCAACACTCCCTTTTTCCTTTCAGACACGGTTCTGTTGGCGAGAAACAGCATCAGTCGCGTTCAGGATCGAACTCTTCCTGTTTGAGATGGGAGCCCCATGACACATGTTTATTGTCTTTCTTGCGCGCAATGAATGCGGCGAGCGAGGCAGTTTGTGGCGAGGGGAAGGCCTGGATAGTGTTTATATCGACAACGTCACTGCTCAATGCGTCGAGCAAATGCGCAGGAATGGTGCCGCCATCAATGTTGGACCTGCCCCAGGTGACCACCGCGCCTTGAACCGACCCCTGATTACAGAGTGCGGCGTAAGCTCCGTTGGATGCATGGATTTTGATGATGTGGCTGGCCTGCAGTACCTGTTTCACACTGCTCGGCATTTCGCCTCCCGCGGCCAATAGCCCCCAGCTGTGAATGAGTTCTGTGCGGCCGTCAGGGTGTCTTGCGAGAAGTACGAAACTGGAGTCGTTACGCATCAACTGGATGTCCCCACCCGCGGTTGTTTGCAGTTTCGAAAACACTCTTGATTTGCGACTGGCTGCAGAAACCTGAATGCCTTTGAACAGGTTCTCGATCTGCGCCTTTGTGTCACCCTGCTCGAATGCTGCTTCAGCGTCCGACTGCGAACTTTCAAGGCCACCGTAGCCCAGATAGCCCCACGCCGCATATCCTCCGCTTTCATTGATAAAGCACATGGCCCAAGGGGTCGCGACGCACAGAACAATATTACCCCGTGCCGCCAGAGCGGCGGTCGCCTCCGACATGGTTCCGCCGTACGACGCCGTACCCCAAGTAAGGAGTTTCTTCCTGCGGTTGGTGATTGCACAGAAGGCACCGGCATTGGCGATCACAGTAAAGGCGCCGTCATCGTCGTAGATTCGGGTAAGGACGAGTGCCGGAATGACGCCATCCTTGCCCCATCCGATCAGCTCTCCGTCGTCTGTGAGCGCACAAAACGCAGTATTTGATGCAATGATTCGCGCCACTTTCATGTTGTCCAACTGAGTCTGGATATTGGCGGGGATGCTGCCTCCGTTAGTCGCGTTACCCCAGCACATGACTTTGCCACTTTCAGTCCGTACAGCGAATGCATCGTAAGTGCTGTGGATGGCAACGGGCTTGTCGAACAACAGCTTGTTCTGTATTTCGATGGGCACCACACCCCCAGTGGCGGCTGTACCGACCGCACCGATAGTGTTGGTGCCGGGTACAGGATTCGAATAGATAAAAGCCGCGGACGCGTTGTTGGTGTAAACGCTCTTGATACCTTGGAGGTCGGGTAGATTCGCTGGCATTCCTGGACCCCAGACCAGCAGATGGTTGGTGCTCCCGACAGGTACCAACGCACAAAAGCTGTTGATTGTCGAAGACATGGTAATGGCCGAGTTGTTTTTGAGATAACTGGCGATTTCCGGCGGTACGACGCCGCCAAAATTCTGTGTTCCCATGACCGAGACGTTCTGTGTAACCCGATTCTTCAACGCATAGGCACCGGCAGTCGACGTGCCCCGGTGATCGTTTGGAATGGCGTGAAAGGCAAACTGACCCCTTTGCTTGAAAAAGCTGTTCTCACTTTCTTCTTCGCTGATGTTTTGATATCGGGCGCTGGTGACTTTTTTGGGATCAGAGAACGTTTCATCCCCTTCCTCACCCGATACGGCAACCGGAATGACCGAAAACTGAATGGTTAACCCTTCATGCTCGGCGGTCAGAGCGAGGTCGACGGTAGTCGCAATCACTTCATTGCCGGACTCGACGCTGTACCAGCAAAACACCGAATCCCCTTCAGGGTTCACATCGGCATTCTGATAGATATAACTCCCGCTCACGGTTCCACCGACGGCGGTCTCACCCATGATGGTGACTTGTTTCACGGTAGGCGCCGCTTTTGCATCTGCACTCATGACGAAGACTCCTGACTGAATCCCTTTATCCAGGGACATGGTTTGAATCGGGCTGAAATCCATTCATTCGGTGTAAGAAACTTCACCGGTCAACAGTTCAAGATCAGGAGCCCCGGGGCCCCAGGCATGTAACGTTTTTTGCTCACCCAAAGCGACCCAATGGCGACCGGCCGGATACACACACGTCATGCCGGGCAAGTGCTCGGTTGAAGTGCTGATGCCCCAGGAAATGGCGCTGTGGTCGTCTTGTATGGCGCAAAAGCTTGCGTACGAAGCGGACAGTGAAAGGGTCTTGCCCAAGCCGGGGGGCAGGACGCCGCCCTCGTTGGGTTCACCCCAAGCGGCCAGCGATCCATCGGTCTTCAACGCGCAAAAAGCAGTGGTCGAGCCAACGACGTGCTGAACGTTGTGAAGTGTTTCCTGAGGCGCACCGCCAAATCTGGGGTTGCCCCAGGTGACAACGCTGCCATCCAGCTTCAGCGCTGCGAACGCAGCACTGGTTGACGCGAGCGCCGATACATTGGTGAGTAATTTCGCCGTCTCGGTAGCAATAGCTCCCCCGTGTTCATCCGAGCCCCAGGCGACGACTCTCTGGTCTGCCTTGATGACAGCAAATGCGCGATCACTGGCGCTGATGTGTAATGCGCCCCTGGCCGCTGTTACCTGCAAACCCGTTGGCCACGTCGCCCCCCAGCTGAAAACACGTCCATCGCGCAGGACAGCGCTGAAATCAGCGGTACTGCCAACGACCTGAAGAGCGGGTGTGAGGTGCGGGGCGACATTGTCGGGAATCTTCCCGCCAACGTCCGGATCCCCCCATGCCACCAGACTTCCATCGTTTAGCAAGGCGACAAAGGCGCCAGCGCTGGAGGCAATTTTTTTCACATCTTTAAGTTTCGCGCCGATCTCCGGAGGGATCCGTCCGCCGAGAAGCGCTGCACCCCAAGCGAAAACACTGCCGTCCTTTTTCAGTGCCGCAAACGCTGATCCCCCGGCAACCACATAACGAACGTCTCGCGCGTCAGCGGGCGGCAGCATTTCACTGTTTTGACTCCAGCCAAACAGAGTGCCGTCATCTTTGACGATACAGCCACTGAACCGGTTGCCCAGGTTGACGACACCGTGCACATTAGCCGGGCGCAGTACCACACTGGTTGATGCACGCGTCGCCGTTGGCAGTGTCACGGTCAGCGCTTTCTCGGGTTCTGTATCCAGAAAGGAGGCCGCAGTCACCCCTTCACTGTCACCCTCGTAGACCCACAGAGCCTGATTCTGATCGGCACTGACCACGCTCAACCGGCTCAGGTTGGCATGGTAGCGGGGACCTGGCTGAGAGCGATGGCCGATGACGAATATTTGGGGATCCAGCGCCACCCCGACACGGAACTTCAGCGGGTTGGAATAACTGGTGCCACCCGCCGCGCGTTTGATGCAATAGTCCGTCTTGACCGTCCCGTTTTTATTCTTGCTGATCAGTTCGGCCTTGATGGTGAACTGGATGATTTTGCCCGCGGTAAACGAGTTCAGTGTGATCGAGTCGCAGACCGTGCCGGTTTCTGACCCGCACCAACAGTACGTCACGACATCGCCGGGTTCTGTGTTCAGGTAGGATATGGTCAGCGTGGTCCCGTCTCTGTCGGGCGGCATGACACCGTCGACGACGCCGGCCACTTCCGGCTCCGGCAGTTCCAGGCGCGGCTCGCCGACTTGCAGGATCTCGGCGTGGATCGATTCGCGGGTGGCATGGGTGGCGTTGACCCGGTTCATCGTGCCGAGCACCGTGTCTGCAACGTGCGACAGGTAGTACGTCTCCAGCGTGCCGCCCTTGGCAATCTCCAGTAGCGGATCACCGGAGACGTTTATTTGCAGCGGCTCTTTGGCCGCGATGTCACCATCGGTGATCGTGCGCAACGGCACCTTGAGCAGGTAGGGGGTCAGGTCGGAACGAATGACGAGGCAGTGCAGTTCGATGGAGTCGCCGGCGGCGAACGATTCATCGAACGGGATCAGAATGACCACCTGCGCCAGTGTCGGGTCCAGCGCGCCATTCGAGGCGTCCCGGACAATCGGTGCCGCCAGCCGCTGCACCTCGCCGATGGCGCTGATGAACCGGGTTTTGGCGCGCTGCTCTGGAGAACCGTCGGCACTTAGCAACCGAAAAGACATCGCAAAGCGCGATTTGGCAAATTGCCGCAGGACAGCGTTGGGCACCGACATTTCGGCAATGCTGGGCACGCTGGCGAGCGGCTCGCTGACGATCTCTTTATTGATGGGCGCACCTTCCACGGGCGTGCCCTTGATTTGCAAAATGATGATGTCGCCTTTTTTGAATTTGCTGGTGTCCAGGGCGACGATCTGCGCCGTGCCGTTGGCGTTGCCGAGCTTGTCGACATCCAGCACGTTGTCGACGGCTTCCCTGAGCAGCGGCGCCTCCAGCCGGGTCGTGTCGATGGCGACCACCACGCGTCGCTCGAAGCTCCAGTCCTCGGAGCGATTGTCCACCAGATCGTAGACCTCGAAGGCCACCCCCAAACCGGTGCTATCGGAGTCGCCCGCCTCGCGCAGGGTGGCTTCGTCGATGTGAACGATGATCGCTGTCTTGCCGTCGGCCTGATCCTGAGTGAGCCGCTCGCTGAGCACAAATACCCCGCCAACGCTCACCTGAATCTGATCACCGGCCGCTGCGAATGGGTAGGGCGGCAAGCCGTCATCGTTGCCGATGGTGACCAGGAAACCGTCGGCGACGTTGTCCTTGTCAATGCCGCCGTCAATGATCTCCGGCGGGATGCTCATGATCAACTTCGAATGCCCCGGCCCATCGTTTTCGTCGTGACCGCCGGGGCGGGTAACCTTGCACAGATAATCCTTGAACTCTGAAGTCTCAGGCGTCTGGTTGAGACGGGTGACCGTGTAGGAGACGGTGAATGGGCCTTCGTGGATGCGGGCCGCGGGCACGAACATCTGCAGCTCCGTGTTGACCTCGTGCTCGTCGATGATTTTTCGCAGGACTTGCCGCCCTGCAAAAGAAATCACGAACGTGTCGCCAGTGTTCATCAGCGGCCACGACTCGGCCCGACAGAACAGGCCCTGACGGGGAAAGTTGTCCCACGCAGCCGCCCGGTTGATGCCCCATACCAGTGGCTGCTGGGATACCGGACCCGTGCGGCCGGGGATGTCGAGTTCCTTGAGGAGCAGGGTGTTGTTGCCGGGCAGGTCGTTGACGGACATGGGCGAGGGACTCCAGGGCGAAATGCGATGGAGTGATTGAACGCGGACAGGGTGAATTGCGCACCTGTCAGATCTGACAGGTATGCAATGGTTTCAGACGAGCGGTCGGTTTAGCCATGCTGCGCACTGACGGTTTAACGCCTCGTGTCGGACATTTCAGCGAGTGTTGTGAGAGAAGCCGTTCTGGCAATCATCTCCGATCGCATGAGATGAGTTTTCCTTGCGTTGATTAAATGCGTTCCTGCAGCCACAGCAGGGGCAGGTATCAGGCGGAGAGGGGACAGGCGCCGCTCATCTATCCAAAAAAAAACGGCACCCGAAGGTGCCGTTTCCATTTGCAGCTAAATCCACCGGAGCAATCAGCCCGCCAGACCCGCCTGCTGAACCAGTGTCAGCAACGGCTGCGGGTAAACGCCGAGGAAGAACGCAACCAGGGCGATGGCCAGCAGCATGACGCCGCCCGCCTTTTGTTCCCAGTGCAACTCGGCATCGTGGCGACGCAGGTTCGGCTCGATCAGGTACAGGGTGACCATCACGCGCAGGTAGTAGAAGACGCCAATGGCGCTGCCCAGGACCAGCGAACCTACCAGCCACCATTGATGCGATTCGACACCGGTGGCGATGATGTAGAACTTGCCGATGAAGCCTGCGGTCAGCGGGATACCGGCCAGGGACAGCATCATCACGGTCAGTACGGCGGTCAGGTACGGGCGGCGCCAGAACAGGCCGCGGTATTCGTACAGGGCATCCGCGTCACGGCCGTTGTACGGCGAGGACATCAGGGTGATCACGCCGAAAGCGCCGAGGCTGGTGATCACGTAGGTGACCAGGTAGACGCCGATGGCTTCCACGGCCAGACCCTTGCTTGCCACCAGTGCGATCAGCAGGTAGCCGAAGTGCGCGATGGACGAGTAACCGAGCAGACGCTTGAGGTTGCTCTGGGTCAGGGCCAGCAGGTTACCGAACAGGATCGAGGCAACGGCGATCACGCTCAGCACGTCGCTCAGTACGCCACTGCTTGCAGCAGGGGAGATCTGGAACAGGCGCACCATCACCGCGAACACGGCGACTTTGGAAGCGGTCGCGAGGAACGCGGCGACCGGTGCCGGAGCACCTTCGTACACGTCCGGCGTCCACAGGTGGAACGGTACCAGCGACAACTTGAACGCCAGACCGATCAGCATCATGCCCAGGCCCAGTTGTGCCAGCGGGCTCGGCAGGCCAGTGGCAGCCAGTGCCTGACCGATACCGGCGAAGCTCAGCGAACCGGCGTCTGCGTACAGCAGCGCCATACCGAACAGCAGGAACGCGGAACCGGCGGCCGACAGCACCATGTACTTGATGCCGGCTTCCAGGGAGCGCTTGTTGAAGAAGGCATAAGCGACCAGACCGTAGACCGGCACCGACAGCAGTTCCAGACCGATGAACAACCCGGCCAGGTGCTGCGCGCTGACCAGAACCAGACCACCGGCGGCGGCCATCAGGATCAGCAGGTACAGTTCTTCACGGTTGCCCGGGTAACCCGAACCGCCGTCGCCCAGATAGGCGTGGGCAAGGGTAACGCAGGCGAGGGTGGCGACCAGGATCAGCGCCATGTACAGGCAGGCGAACGCATCGATCTGCAGCAATGGGGTCACGGCCAGAGGCGCGACTTTCAAGGCAGGCAGGATCGACAGCAAGGCCAGGTTCAGACCCGCCACCGAAATCAGGAAGGTCTGCGAGTGGTTGCGGCGCCAGGCGATTGCCAGCATCACCACGATAATGGTGAGGCTGGTGATCAACAGTGGCGCAAGCGCAATAAAGTGTTGAATCGTGAATTCCATAGCGCTCTTACCGGGCCGAAGCGAGTTGAGTGAAGGCGGTGCCGAGCCACTGCTGTACGCCATGCATCGTGGCCGCAGAAGTGTCGAGGAACGGTTGCGGGTAGACGCCGAGGTAAATCAGCAGCACCGCAAGGCCTAGCACCATGATCAGTTCGCGAGCGTCCATACCGTGCAGAATCGAATCCGATTTCGACGGACCGAAGTACGCACGGTGGATCATGATCAGCGAGTAGACCGAACCGAACACCAGGCCGGAGGTGGCAATCGCAGTGATCCAAGGCCAGCTCGCGAAAGAACCGATCAGGATCAGGAACTCGCCGACGAAGTTACCGGTACCCGGCAGACCCAAGGATGCGGCTGCAAAGAACAGGCTGATCGCCGGCAGGTAAGCAATACGCGACCACAGACCGCCCATCTCACGCATGTCACGCGTGTGCAGACGCTCGTACAACTGACCGCTGAGGATAAACAGTGCGGCTGCCGAGACACCGTGCGCCAGCATCTGGATCACTGCACCTTGCAGGGCCAGTTGGCTGCCGGAGTAGATGCCGATCAACACGAAGCCCATGTGGGAAACGGAAGAGAAGGCGATCAGACGCTTGATGTCGGTTTGCGCGAACGCCAGGAACGCACCGTAGAAGATCCCGATCAGACCGAGGGTCATGGCGATCGGCGCGAACTCGGCCGAGGCATTCGGGAACAGCGGCAGGGCGAAACGCAGCAGGCCGTAGGCAGCGGTTTTCAGCAGGATACCGGCGAGGTCGACGGAACCTGCGGTCGGTGCCTGGGCGTGCGCATCAGGCAACCACGAGTGGAACGGTACAACCGGCAGCTTGACCGCGAAGGCGATGAAGAAGCCGAGCATCAGGATGTACTCGGTGGTCATCGACATCTTGGTTTTCAACAGGTCGGCGTAGTTGAAGGTAATCACGCCCGTGTTGTTGAAGTTGACCAGTACCAGACCGAGGATCGCCACCAGCATGATCAGGCCGGAAGCCTGAGTGAAGATGAAGAACTTGGTTGCTGCGTAGATCCGGGTTTTCTTGCCGTCCGAAGAACTGTGACCCCAGAGCGCGATGAGGAAGTACATCGGCACCAGCATCATTTCCCAGAAGAAGAAGAACATGAACAGGTCGAGGGCGAGGAACACGCCGACAACGCCGCCCAGGATCCACATCAGGTTCAGGTGGAAGAAGCCAACGTGACGTTGAATCTCTTTCCACGAGCAGAGCACCGAGAGGATGCCCAGCAGACCGGTCAGCAGGATCATCAGCAGCGACAGGCCGTCGAGGGCTAGGTGCACGCTGATGCCGAAACGCGCGATCCAGATGTGCTTGAACTCAAGCGCCCAGGTCGGATCGGCGCCAGGCGCCGGGGCAAATGAATAGTTGCCGGTTGCCCACAGCCAGAGGCCGATCGCGAGCAACAGGGACATGGTGATCAGCGCAATCCAGCGGGGCAGGGTAGCGCCGAAGCGCTCACCCATCCAGCACAGCAGGCCGCCGATGAAGGGGATCAGGATTAGCCAAGGCAGAATCATGACGGGCTCGTTTCCTTTCGCAAATTCGCAAGGTTCATATCAGACCGCTACCAGCACGATGGCGCCGATGACCAGCACGGCACCAGCAGCCATCGAAGCAGCGTACCAACGCAGTTGACCGGTCTCGGTGCGGCTCAGGGCTGTGTGACCACCCTTGGCCATACGCGGGATCAGACCCATGGTCTGGTCGAGCGGGTCTTTGCGCAGGATGTGGCTGATCGCAAGGTACGGCTTGACGAACAGTTTGTCGTAGATCCAGTCGAAGCCCCAGGCAGCGAACCACCAGGCCGACAGGAAACGCCCGATGCCGCTGTTGGCAATCGCCGTCACGAAGCGACGCTTGCCGAGGAACAGCAGGGCCGCCAGCAGGATACCGGCCAGGGCGATGGCGCCCGAGGCGATTTCCAGACTGTGCTTGGCTTCGCCACCGGCATGGCCAACGCTTTCTGGCAGTACGCCGTGCAGCGGTGGAACGATCATGGCGCCGATGAAAGTCGACAGCACGATCAGCACCGACAATGGCAGCCAGTGAGCGATACCGTGACCGGCGTGCGCTTCAGTCTTGGCTTCACCGTGGAACGTGATGAAGATCAGGCGGAAGGTGTAGAGCGAGGTCATGAACGCGCCGACCAGACCTGCGTAGAGCAGACCGTGGTTGCCGCTGGCGAACGCTTCCCAGAGGATTTCGTCCTTGGAGTAGAAGCCTGCGGTTACCAGTGGCAGGGCAGACAGAGCCGCGCCGCCGACGATGAAGCTGGCGTAGGCCAGTGGCAGTTTCTTCCACAGGCCGCCCATCTTGAAGATGTTCTGCTCGTGGTGGCAGGCAACGATCACCGCACCGGAGGCAAGGAACAGCAGCGCCTTGAAGAAGGCGTGGGTCATCAGGTGGAAGATCGCGCCATCCCAGGCACCCACGCCCAGCGCCAGGAACATGTAGCCGATCTGGCTCATGGTCGAGTAGGCGAGGATACGTTTGATGTCGGTTTGAACCAGAGCGGCGAAACCGGCGAGTACCAGCGTCACACCACCCACGATGCCGACCAGGTGCAGGATGTCCGGCGCCAGGGTGAACAAGCCGTGGGTACGGGCGATCAGGTAAACACCTGCGGTTACCATGGTCGCGGCGTGGATCAGTGCCGAAACCGGGGTAGGACCGGCCATCGCGTCCGCGAGCCAGGTTTGCAGAGGCAGTTGCGCCGATTTACCGACCGCACCGCCCAGCAGCATCAGAGTCGCCAGGGTGATCCAGAAGTCGCCGACCTGGAATTTCTGCGGTGCCAGCACCAGCAGTTCCTGGATGTTCAGCGTGCCCACTTGCTGGAACAGGATGAACAGACCGATGGCCATGAACACGTCGCCGATCCGGGTCACGATGAAGGCCTTGAGTGCGGCGTTACCGTTGTTGCGGTTGCTGTAGTAGAAACCGATCAACAGGTACGAGCACAGGCCCACGCCTTCCCAGCCGAAGTACAGGAACAACAGGTTATCGCCCAGGACCAGGAACAGCATGCTGGCGATAAACAGGTTGGTGTACGAGAAGAAGCGCGAGTAACCCGCTTCACCGCGCATGTACCAGGAGGCGAACAGGTGGATCAGGAAACCCACGCCCACCACCACACCGAGCATGGTGATCGACAGGCCGTCGATGTAGAGGGCGAAGTCAGGCTTGAAGCCTTCCACTGCCATCCACTGCCACAGCACCAGGGTGTAGTGACCGCCCTCGGGAGGCGCGACGTTGAATTGCCAGATAACGTAGGCGGTGACAATCGCCGACAGGCCAATGGAGCCCACGCCGATCAGCGCCGAGAGGTTTTCCGACCAGCGTCCACGAGAGAACGACAGCAGCAGGAACCCGATCAGGGGGAATACGAAAGTCAGAAAGATTAGGTTCATCCGCGCATCTCACTGGCAGCGTCGATATCGAGCGTGTGGAAGCGGCGATACAGTTGCAGCAGGATCGCCAGGCCAATACTGGCCTCGGCAGCTGCAAGGCTGATCACCAGGATGAACATGATCTGTCCATCCGGCTGGCCCCAGCGGGCGCCAGCAACGATGAAGGCCAGTGCAGAGGCGTTCATCATCACTTCCAGACTCATCAACACGAACAAAATGTTGCGACGAACCATCAGGCCGACGAGGCCGAGGCAGAACAGGATGCCGGCAACCGCCAGACCATGCTCAAGAGGGATAGCAGGCATAAGTTACTCCGTCGCCTCGTTGCGGCCCAAATGGAACGCCGTGACGGCTGCGGCAAGCAGCAGCATCGAGGCGAGTTCGACCACCAGCAGATACGGGCCGAACAGGCTGATGCCCACGGCTTTTGCATCGACGGTGGTGTGGCCGATGGCCTGGCCGCTCTGGTGAGCGAACAGCACATACAGCAATTCGGCCAGCAGCAGGCCGGCGAGAATCACCGGCCCGGCCCAGATACCGGGCTTGAGCCAGACGCGTTCCTGCTGAACCGCGGCGGGGCCGAGGTTGAGCATCATCACCACGAACACGAACAGCACCATGATGGCGCCCGCGTAGGCGATCACTTCCAGCACACCGGCGAACGGTGCGCCGAGGGCGAAGAAGGTCATGGCCACGGCGATCAACGAGATGATCAGGTAGAGCAGGGCGTGCACAGGGTTGGTGTTGGTGACCACACGAAGCGTGGCCACAACCGCGATACCCGATGCGAAATAGAAAGCGAATTCCATCGTTCTTCCTTAAGGCAGCAAGCTCTTCACGTTGATCGGTTCGGCTTCGTTCTGCGCAGCGCCTTTCGGCTTGCCAGCGATTGCCATACCTGCAACACGATAGAAGTTGTAATCAGGGTTTTTGCCGGGGCCGGAGATCAGCAGATCTTCTTTCTCGTACACCAGGTCCTGACGTTTGAACTCGGCCATCTCGAAATCCGGAGTCAACTGGATTGCGGTGGTCGGACAGGCTTCCTCGCAGAGGCCGCAGAAAATGCAGCGCGAGAAGTTGATACGGAAGAAGTCCGGGTACCAGCGACCGTCTTCGGTTTCAGCTTTCTGCAACGAGATGCAACCCACCGGGCACGCCACGGCGCACAGGTTGCAGGCTACGCAGCGCTCTTCGCCATCGGGGTCACGGGTCAGGACGATACGACCACGGTAGCGTGGTGGCAGGTAGACCGCTTCTTCCGGATATTGCAGGGTGTCGCGCTTGCGAAAGCCATGGCCGAAGACCATGACCAGGCTGCGCAACTGGGTACCGGTACCCTTAACGATGTCGCCAATATATTTGAACATGGGTCAAATCCTCACTGAACCGCAACCGCGGGCGTGTTCAACAACACAACCGCAGCGGTCACCAGCAAATTGATCAGGGTCAGTGGCAGGCAGAACTTCCAGCTGAAGTCCATCACCTGGTCATAACGCGGACGCGGAATAGAGGCGCGCAGCAGGATGAACAGCATGATGAAGAACGCGGTCTTCAGGGCGAACCACAGGAACGACAGTTGCGGCAGGATGCCGAACGGACCGTGCCAGCCACCGAAGAACAGGGTGACCAGCAGCGCCGAGATCAAGATGATGCCGATGTATTCGCCAACGAAGAACATGCCCCATTTCATGCCGGCGTATTCAATGTGGTAACCGTCAGCCAGTTCCTGCTCCGCTTCCGGCTGGTCGAACGGGTGACGGTGAGTCACGGCGACGCCAGCGATGAAGAAGGTACAGAAGCCGAAGAACTGCGGAATGATGAACCACAGGTTCTGCGCCTGGTACTCGACGATGTCGCGCATGTTGAACGAGCCGACCTGCACCACGATGCCCATCAGGGCCAGGCCCATGAATACTTCGTAGGACACGGTCTGCGCCGAGGCACGCAAGGCACCCAGCAGGGCGAACTTGTTGTTACTCGACCAGCCGGCGAACAACACCGCGTAGACCGACAGACCGGCCATGGCGAAGAAGAACAGCAGGCCGATGTTCAGGTCCGCGACACCCCAGGTCGGGGTGATCGGGATGATCGCGAACGCAATCAGCAAGGCCGACATGGCCACAACCGGTGCCAGGGTGAAGATCACCTTGTCGGCAAACGGTGGCGTCCAGTCTTCCTTGAAGAACATCTTCAGCATGTCGGCGGCGATCTGGAACATACCAAACGGACCAACGCGGTTCGGACCGTAACGGTCCTGCCACCAGCCCAGCAGGCGACGTTCGACAAAGCTGAGCAACGCGCCCGCGACCACTACGGCCAGCAGAATCACGATGGCTTTGACGACCGTCAGGATCACATCGATCACTTCAGGGGTGAACCAGGTCATTGCGCTGCCTCCTGCAGACCGTCGACGGATACGCCGGCGAATGCCGGTGGAATGCCGGCGATGCCCGCAGGCAGTGCCACCAGACCGGCGCCCAGTTCTTCATTGATGCGCAGCGGCAGACGCAGGGTCTGACCGGCCACGTTCAGGCTCAGCAGCGCACCTTCGTTGACGCCCAGGCGATCCGCTTCGGACTTGGCCAATGCAACGTAAGCCGTCGGAATGCGTTCCTGAACCGGAGCGGCTTTCGAAGAGTTTTCTTCGCTGCCGAACAGGTGGAAGAACGGCACGGCTTGCCAGGTACCCGGCATCGGGTTGAACGCACGCGGCGCGGCAGCGAACCAGTTCAGTGAATCGCCCGTGCTTTCGATCAGGCGGGTGCCCGGATCGCCAGCGCGCAAGTGACCACCGACTTCGTCCTGGAACTTGTTCCAGGCTTGCGGCGAGTTCCAGCCCGGCGACCAGGCAAATGGCACTTGCTGACGCGGTTCGCTGGAGCCCGAGTAACCTTCCATGGAGAAGGCGAACGCGGTGTCTTTGTCTTGCGGGGTGCGTGGTTCGTGAACGCTGATGTCGGCGCGCATCGCGGTGCGACCGGAATAACGCAGCGGCTCACGCGCCAGTTTCAGACCCTTGATGCGGAACGCCGCGGACGGCGCCGCGTCGACGATACGCGCCAGTTGCGCGGTGCTCGAAGCAACGGCAGCGGTGACGTGGTCGAGTTGCGTCCAGTCGATCGGCTGATTCAGCAGGGTGGCGCGCAGGGCGTGCAGCCAGCGCCAGCCTTCGTGCACCAGAATGCTCGCGTCCAGGTATTGCGGATCGAAAACCTGGAAGAAGCGCTGGGCGCGACCTTCCTGACTGACCAGCGTACCGTCGCCTTCAGCGAAGCTGGCGGCTGGCAGAACCAGATGCGCGCGATCGCTGGTAGCGGTCTTCTGATGGTCAGCGACGATCACCACTTTCGCGGCGTTCAGCGCTGCATCGACCTTGTCTTTGGCGGTGCGGGTGTAGAGATCGTTTTCCAGCACGACGATAGCGTCGGCCTTGCCATCGATCACTGCTTGCAGCGCAGCATCAACCGATTCGCCACCGAGCATCGCCAAGCCGAGGCTGTTGGCTTCCGGCACGATCAGGCTGATGGAACCGTTCTTCTCGCGCAGCTTCAGGGCCTTCGCGATGTTGGCCGCAGCCTCGATCAGCGCTTTGGAACCCAGCGAAGTACCGGCGATGATCAGTGGACGCTTGGCGGCGAGCAAGGCATCAGCGATGCGCTTGGCCAGTTCCAGTGCTTCAGCGTCCAGGCCTTCAACAGCCGGTGCGCTGGCGTCCAGCGCGTGAGCCACAGCAAAACCGATGCGCGCCAGATCGTCCGGAGCTGCGTGAACGCATTCTTCGGCGATGTCGTCGAGCTTGGTTTCAGCCAGGCTGGCAATGAACAGCGGGTTCAGCGCGTGCTGACCGATGTTCTTCACCGCGGCATCGAGCCATGGCTGAACGCGCATGGCGTCGGCCATTTCTTCGGCTTTGCCCTTGACCGACTGACGCAGCGACAACGCCATACGGGCGGCGGTCTGGGTCAGGTCTTCACCGAGCACGAAGATGGCGTCGTGGTCTTCGATGTCGCGCATGTTCGGTACTGGCAGCGGGCTGTCATTGAGCACTTGCAGAACCAGACGGATGCGTTCCAGTTCGGACGCTTCGATACCCGAGTAGAAGTGCTCGGCGCCTACCAGTTCACGCAACGCGTAGTTGCTTTCGAGGCTGGCACGCGGCGAACCGATACCGACGATGTTGCGACCGCGCAGCAGATCGGCGGCTTTATCCAGCGCAGCGTCGAGGCTCAGCTTGGTGCCGTCGGCCAGCAGCGGCTGACGTGGACGGTCGGTGCGGTTGACGTAGCCATAACCGAAACGGCCACGGTCGCACAGGAAGTATTGGTTCACCGAACCGTTGAAACGGTTTTCGATGCGACGCAGTTCGCCGTAACGCTCGCCCGGGGAGATGTTGCAACCGCTCGAGCAGCCATGGCAGATGCTCGGCGAGAACTGCATGTCCCACTTGCGGTTGTAGCGCTCGGAGTGAGTCTTGTCGGTGAACACACCGGTCGGGCAGACCTCGGTGAGGTTGCCGGAGAACTCGCTTTCGAGGGTGCCATCTTCGACGCGACCGAAGTACACGTTGTCGTGGGCGCCGAACACACCGAGGTCGGTGCCGCCAGCGTAGTCTTTATAGAAACGCACGCAGCGGTAGCAAGCGATGCAGCGGTTCATTTCGTGGGAAATGAACGGGCCCAGTTGCTGATTCTGGTGAGTACGTTTGGTGAAGCGATAACGGCGCTCGTTGTGGCCGGTCATCACTGTCATGTCTTGCAGGTGGCAGTGACCGCCTTCCTCACAGACTGGGCAGTCGTGCGGGTGGTTGGTCATCAGCCATTCGACAACACTGGCGCGGAATGCCTTGGACTCATCATCGTCGATAGAGATCCAGGTGTTGTCGGTGGCGGGCGTCATGCAGGACATGACGATGCGACCACGGGTGTCGTTCTCGTCGGTGTACTGCTTGACCGCGCACTGGCGGCAAGCCCCGACGCTACCTAGCGCGGGGTGCCAGCAGAAATATGGAATGTCGAGGCCCAGCGACAGACATGCCTGTAACAGGTTGTCTGCCCCGTCGACTTCGAGCGCTTTGCCGTCTACGTGGATAGTGGCCATGGTTCAAAGGTCTTCGTTGGCCCGGTGTCAGCGGGCGTGGCTAATGGAATCTTGTTATCCGTCCGAATCCAGTCAGCCCCGTAAGGCGTCATCGGACGAAAGGCGAAGGGCACGGACCCTTCGCCTTTTAAGCGTTTACGCGCCGATTACGATCGGCCTTGCCAGAGGCGGGACGGCGGCGCTTGCGGGCGCGATACCGGCTTCGAACTCTGGACGGAAGTATTTGATGGCACTGCCCAACGGCTCCACGGCACCCGGTGCGTGAGCACAGAAGGTCTTGCCCGGGCCGAGGAAACCGACCAGACCCAGCAGGGTCTCGATATCACCTGGCTGACCGCGGCCTTCTTCGATGGCCATCAAGAGCTTGACGCTCCATGGCAAACCATCGCGGCACGGGGTGCAGAAACCGCAGGATTCGCGGGCGAAGAACTGCTCCATGTTGCGCAGCAGCGAGACCATGTTGACGCTGTCGTCCACCGCCATGGCCAGACCGGTACCCATACGGGTGCCTACTTTGGCAATGCCGCCGGCGTACATTTGTGCGTCGAGGTGTTCTGGCAGGAGGAAACCGGTACCGGCGCCGCCTGGCTGCCAGGCCTTGAGTTTGAAACCGTCGCGCATGCCGCCGGCGTAGTCTTCGAACAACTCGCGACCGGTAACGCCGAATGGCAATTCCCACAGACCCGGATTCTTGACCTTGCCGGAGAAGCCCATGAGCTTGGTGCCCATGTCTTCAGAGCCTTCGCGGGCCAACGATTTGTACCAGTCAACGCCGTCGGCAATGATCGCCGGCACGTTGCACAGGGTTTCCACGTTGTTCACGCAAGTCGGCTTGCCCCACACGCCGACGGCGGCAGGGAAGGGCGGCTTGGAGCGCGGGTTGGCGCGGCGGCCTTCGAGGGAGTTGATCAGTGCGGTTTCTTCACCGCAGATGTAACGCCCGGCGCCAGTGTGGACGAACAGCTCGAAATCGAAGCCTGAGCCCAGAATGTTCTTGCCCAGCAGGCCTGCCGCCTTGGCTTCTTCCACGGCACGGTTGAGGTGCTTGGCGGCGGTGGTGTATTCGCCGCGCAGGAAGATATAGCCACGGTAGGTTTTCAGCGCGCGCGCGCTGATCAGCATGCCTTCGATCAGCAGATGGGGCAGTTGCTCCATCAGCATGCGGTCTTTCCAGGTGTTCGGCTCCATTTCATCCGCGTTGCACAGCAGGTAGCGGATGTTGATGGATTCGTCCTTGGGCATCAGGCCCCACTTCACACCCGTGGGGAAGCCTGCACCGCCGCGACCTTTCAGGCCTGCGTCTTTCACGGTCTGAACGATGTCGTCCTGGCTCATGTCGGCGAAGGCTTTGCGCGCTGCGGCGTAACCGTTCTTGGCCTGGTACTCGTCGAGCCACACGGCCTCGCCGTCGTCACGCAGACGCCAGGTCAGGGGGTGAGTCTCGGCCGACCGCTGAATGCGGTTGGCAGGACCGAAAGATGTCAGGGTCATACGTAGCCCTCGAGCAGTTTGGCGACGCCAGCAGGCTGCACATCACCAAAGGTGTCGTCGTCGATCATCAGCGCCGGTGCCTTGTCGCAATTGCCGAGGCAGCAGACAGGCAGCAGGGTGAAACGACCGTCGGTGGTGGTCTGACCCAGGCCGATGCCCAGATTGTTCTGGATTTCGCTGACCACTGATTCGTGGCCGCCGATGTAGCAGACCATGCTGTCGCAGACGCGAATGATGTGACGGCCGACGGGCTGACGGAAGATCTGGCTATAGAACGTCGCCACACCTTCAACGTCGCTGGCCGGGATGCCGAGCATCTCGCCGATGGCGTACAGGGCGCCATCCGGCACCCAGCCACGTTCTTTCTGAACGATCTTCAGGGCTTCGATCGACGCCGCGCGCGGATCTTCGTAGTGATGCAGCTCGTGCTCGATGGCCGAGCGCTCGGTTTCACTCAAGGTGAAACGGTCTGTCTGGATAAGCGTGCTGTTCATGCTTAGCGGTCCACGTCGGCCATAACGAAGTCGATACTACCCAGGTACGCAATCAAGTCCGCGACCATGCTGCCTTTGATCACCGAAGGGATCTGTTGCAGGTGCGGGAAGCTTGGAGTGCGGATCCGGGTACGGTAGCTCATGGTGCCGCCGTCGCTCGTCAGGTAATAACTGTTGATGCCCTTGGTCGCTTCGATCATCTGGAAGGATTCGTTGGCCGGCATGACCGGGCCCCACGAAACTTGCAGGAAGTGCGTGATCAAGGTTTCGATGTGCTGCAGCGTGCGCTCTTTGGGCGGCGGCGTGGTCAGCGGGTGATCCGCCTTGTACGGGCCTTCCGGCATGTTGCGCATGCACTGGTCGATGATCTTGATGCTCTGGCGCATTTCTTCAACGCGCACCATGCAGCGGTCGTAGGCATCGCCGTTGGCGGCCAGCGGCACTTCGAACTCGAAGTTCTCGTAGCCCGAGTACGGACGCGCTTTACGCAGGTCGAAATCGCAACCGGTCGAACGCAGGCCGGCACCGGTGACGCCCCATTCCAGGGCCTCTTTGGTGTTGTAGGCGGCAACGCCGATGGTACGACCCTTGAGGATGCTGTTCTGCAGGGCAGCCTTGGTGTATTCGTCGAGGCGTTTTGGCAGCCATTCAACGAAGTCCTTCACCAGTTTTTCCCAGCCGCGCGGCAGGTCGTGGGCAACGCCACCGATGCGGTACCAGGCCGGGTGCAGGCGGAAACCGGTAATGGCTTCGATCACCGTGTACGCCTTCTGGCGGTCGGTGAAGGTGAAGAACACCGGCGTCATCGCGCCAACGTCCTGGATGTACGTACCCAGGAACAGCAGGTGGCTGGTGATCCGGAAGAACTCGGCCATCATGATGCGGATGACGTCGACCTTCTCGGGCACCTTGATGCCGGCCAGCTTCTCGACCGAGAGCACGTACGGCAGGTTGTTCATCACGCCGCCGAGGTAGTCGATACGGTCGGTGTACGGGATGAAGCTGTGCCAGGACTGACGCTCGGCCATCTTCTCGGCGCCACGGTGGTGGTAACCGATGTCCGGAACGCAGTCGACGATTTCTTCACCGTCCAGTTGCAGGATGATACGGAAGGCACCGTGAGCCGAAGGGTGGTTCGGGCCCAGGTTGAGGAACATGTAGTCCTCGTTCACACCGGAACGCTTCATGCCCCAGTCTTCAGGACGGAAGCGCGCGGCTTCTTCCTCAAGCTGTTGCTTGGCGAGGTTGAGGCTGTACGGATCGAATTCGGTGGCGCGCGCCGGGAAGTCCTTGCGCAGCGGGTGACCTTCCCAGGTCGGCGGCATCATGATGCGCGACAGGTGCGGGTGGCCTTTGAAGTCGATGCCGTACATGTCCCAGACTTCACGCTCGTACCAGTTGGCGTTCGGCCAGATGCTGGTGACGGTCGGCAAGCTCAGGTCGCTCTCGGACAAGGCGACCTTGATCATCACGTCACTATTACGCTCAAGCGACATGAGGTGATAGAACACGGTGAACTCGGCGTCCGATGGCAGCCCTTGACGCTTGGTGCGCAGACGCTCGTCCACGCCGTGCAGGTCATAGAGCATGACGTACGGCTTGGGCAGGTTGCGCAGGAAAGTCAGGACTTCGACGAGTCTGGCACGCGCCACCCACAGCACCGGCATGCCGGTGCGGGTTGGCTGGGCGGTGAACGCCTCCGGGCCAAAACGGTTGTTCAATTCAACGACCACATCCTGGTCGTCTGCCTTATAAGGCGGGATGTACAGAGCGCTGCCTGTAGTCATGGTTATTTTTTCGCTTTCGGTCAACGTAAAGAATGAAGCCAGCTTCTTGTTTCTTGGTAAGAACAGATCTGGATCAGACTTCGTCAGGGCTGCGCAGGTTGGTCACTGCGATTCGCTGTTCGCGGCGCTGTTCCTTCTGCGAAGGCATGTCGGCGCGATAAACGCCTTGATCACCAACGACCCAGGAAAGCGGGCGACGCTCCTTGCCAATCGATTCCTGCAACAGCATCAAGCCTTGCAGAAATGCTTCTGGACGGGGCGGGCAGCCAGGTACGTAGACGTCCACCGGCAGGAACTTGTCCACTCCTTGAACCACAGAGTAGATGTCGTACATGCCGCCGGAGTTGGCGCACGAACCCATGGAGATAACCCATTTCGGTTCGAGCATTTGCTCATAGAGACGCTGAATGATCGGCGCCATCTTGATGAAGCAGGTACCGGCGATAACCATGAAGTCGGCCTGACGCGGCGATGCCCGGATAACTTCGGCGCCAAAGCGCGCGATGTCGTGGGGCGCCGTGAAGGCGGTGGTCATTTCCACGTAGCAGCACGACAGACCGAAGTTGTACGGCCACAGGGAGTTTTTACGTCCCCAGTTGACCGCGCCACTCAGCACGTCTTCGAGCTTGCCCATGAAAATGTTTTTGTGAACTTGATCCTCTAACGGATCGGAAACGGTTTCCCGTTCGCCGATCGGGTACTGATCGTTAGGGGCATCGGGGTCGATCCTGGTGAGATTGTATTGCATTGCCAAAGCCTCATTGTTTCAGCTTCGCCTGCCGCTTGCGACGAGCTTCCGGAGCCCAGTCAAGGGCGCCCACTCGGAACAGGTAGACAAGACCTGCCAACAGAATTGCTATGAAAACGAGAGCTTCGACGAATCCGGTCCAGCCGCTTTCGCGGACGGACACAGACCATGCAAAGAGAAAGAGGGCTTCGATATCGAAGATCACGAAGAGCATCGCGACCAGATAGAATTTGGCTGAGAGCCGCAAGCGGGCGCCACCGGTAGGTAGCATGCCCGATTCGAACGGTTCGTTTTTGCTGCGGCCCCAGGCTTTTGACCCGAGGAGGCTGGAGACACCAAGCATGAAGGCACACAGGCCGACGACACCCAGAAGGAAAATGGCAAAGCCCCAGTTGTGGGCCATGAGTCCTGTCGCTTCGGGCATGCTGGTAATCCTTAACAGAGAGCAAAGGTCTCTGAGCTTGATAAAGAAATAGGCAGTGACGATATGTCGCAGCAATCAATCGCGCTGATTTTATGGCTAAACACCCAGCAAGTAAAATTCCTATAGCGAAATTATTTATTGGAATAAGGACATAGCGCACCTGGAATGCCCTGAGGCCCATGCGTTGCGGGCATTAGCCGGGTTTCAATGAATAATGTTTTGTCATGGATGTAACGAACATAGTTGCGTCTGAATGATAATTAATATCGTTTGGGATGGTTTTGTAACTATTTAGCGGCGCAGTCGGTGGGAAGTTGTCTTATATACCCATTACTGCAAGTAGCGGCGGCGTCCGTTTTAGCTGATTTGCCTGGCGTGGATGCCGATCTGGATCAATGTTTTGTCTTGCAGGCTGAAGACGACACCTGTGGGAGCGTGCCTGCTCGCGAAGGCGGTGGGTCAATCGCTGCGTTGGCAAGCTGACATGACGCTTTCGCGAGCAGGCTCGCTCCCACAAGAGGTTTGTGGCGCTTGAGGAATCGCAGGCGAAAAAAAACGCCCCGAACCAGTCGGGGCGTCAGATGTGCAGCGCTGCGGTTAGCTTTTAATCGTTGCGCAACGGCCGTTTACTCAGGCGAAGTCGATCAGTGGAACTGTTCTTCTTCAGTCGAACCGGTCAGTGCGGTGACCGAAGACGTGCCACCCTGAATCACGGTGGTCATGTCGTCGAAGTAGCCGGTGCCCACTTCCTGCTGGTGAGCCACGAAGGTGTAACCCTTGGCGGCGTCAGCGAATTCCTGCTCTTGCAGCTTCACGTAGGCCGTCATGTCGTTGCGGGCGTAGTCGTGCGCCAGGTTGAACATGCTGTGCCACATGTTGTGAATGCCGGCCAGGGTGATGAACTGGTGCTTGTAGCCCATGGCGGACAGTTCGCGCTGGAACTTGGCGATGGTCGCGTCGTCCAGGTTTTTCTTCCAGTTGAAGGAAGGCGAGCAGTTGTACGACAGCAGTTGGTCCGGGTATTCCTTTTTGATCGCTTCAGCAAAGCGACGGGCTTCGTCCAGATCCGGCTTGGCAGTTTCGCACCAGATCAGGTCGGCGTACGGTGCGTAAGCCAGGCCACGGGCGATTGCCTGGTCCAGACCGGCACGAACTTTGTAGAAACCTTCCTGAGTACGCTCGCCAGTCACGAACGGCTGGTCGTACGGGTCGCAGTCGGACGTCAGCAGGTCAGCAGCGTTTGCATCGGTACGCGCCAGAATGATGGTCGGTGTACCGGCAACGTCAGCAGCCAGACGTGCAGCGGTCAGCTTCTGTACGGCTTCCTGGGTAGGAACCAGTACTTTGCCGCCCATGTGGCCGCATTTTTTCACGGAGGCCAGTTGGTCTTCGAAGTGAACGCCGGCGGCGCCTGCTTCGATCATGCTCTTCATCAGCTCGTAAGCGTTCAGCACGCCGCCGAAACCGGCTTCGGCGTCAGCCACGATCGGTGCGAAGTAGTCGATGTAACCTTCGTCGCCCGGGCCTTTGCCGGCTTTCCACTGGATCTGGTCAGCACGACGGAACGAGTTGTTGATGCGCTTGACCACGGTTGGAACCGAGTCCACCGGGTACAGCGACTGGTCCGGGTACATCGATTCTGCGGAGTTGTTGTCCGCAGCGACTTGCCAGCCAGACAGGTAGATGGCCTGGATACCGGCCTTGACCTGCTGAACAGCCTGGCCGCCGGTCAGGGCGCCCATGCAGTTGACGAAATCTTTGTCTGGACGGAAGGACGGCTTGGCACCCTGGGTGACCAGGTTCCACAGCTTCTCGGCGCCGAGTTTTGCAAAAGTGTGCTCAGGTTGAACCGAGCCACGCAGGCGGACGACGTCAGCAGCGGAGTAAGCGCGGGTCACGCCTTTCCAGCGCGGGTTTTCAGCCCAGTCTTTTTCGAGGGCTGCAATTTGCTGTTCGCGTGTCAGTGCCATGGAGATAAACCTCGTCGCGTCTTTTATGAAAAGTTGTTCTGCGGTGGAAAATTCCTGCGCTCGCTGACCAGAAGCTTAGGCGGTCAAGTCGGATTCGGCGGGGTAGGCGACGGGATGAACGATGGGCTCGAGGGGAAGTGAGCAGGTAAGGGCGGACTGCGGGCGCATTCGGGCGTCGTGGGCCTTTGTACGAACTACAGCGTGAAGCCGGGTTACCTAATTACGCTTCCGTCCCTCGGGACAACTTCGTTCCAGTCGGCAACCTCGTCAAACACGCCTTGTGGGCGGTACAGACACGAAGCGGTTCGCGGGGTAGAGGCGAACATCGCTTCGAAGACCCTTGCCAGGGCCTCTGATTAGCGGGAGCGAGGCCATCATGCCTTCGCTTTTTTGCCTCGTCAAACGTTTTGTAGTGCTTTTTTTCAAGCACTACATCTTTCGTCTAATACGACTAATCAGTCAGTTTCCGGTGGTTTAGTCCAAGGCGTCGACTTTCACCTTCAAGGTCATGTCATCCCGGCCTTGAGTCGAGTAGCTGCGGGCCAGGCCCTGTTTGTCGGCCTGAGTCTGGCGATTCACGCCGGCCAGAGTGATCCACTCGCCGAGACGTCCGCTGACGGTTGTGTCGGTACTTTGCACGTTCACTACATCGGGGCGTTCCTGGCTCATACGGTCACGATTGGTCGTGATAGCCAGGTGAACGATGTCGCCGGTGACGCTGGCGGTGACATAGAAACCCTGTGTGACGTTGCGGTACTCGGTCTGGCTGCTGTAATCGCCGTAGGAGTTGCTCTGGCTGCTGGTGATCGGCACGCTCTGGCCGACCTGGATCAGCGCCGGCATGCCGTCGGTAGCCTGAACTTGCTGGACGCCGCCGTCACGGCTGGCGGTGCTGCGGCTGATGATGCGGGTCTGCGCACCATTGACCGAATAACCTTCATCGCCACGGCCGTTGTTTTCATTGGTGTCGACGGTGATCAGCAGGCGTTTGGGTGCCGTGTCGAGCTGAGTGATCAGCGCTTTGAGTTCCTCGATCTTGTCCGGCTCGGCTTTGACGATCAACTGGTTGCCATAGGCGCTGACCTGGCCGTCCTTGCCGATGAAGTCTTGCGCCATCGGCAGCATGTCGGCGCTGGTGCGGAACTTGAGGGGGACGACTTCTGTGGCTGCCATCACCGAAAAACTGCAGCCGAGCAGCAGGGTGGTGAGCAGGGTGCGTAGGGACATGTCCGTTATCTCCGCGTTCGAAAGGCTTGATATTGCCAGTTTGTCGGCCCGGGGTGGGGCAAGTTGAATCGTAGACAGCAAAACGCCCCGGCATCGTTGGATGTCGGGGCGTTTTACGGTGGGCTTCAGGGTCTCTTTGCGAGCCTGCTCGCGAAGGCCGTGCCTCGGTTTCAGCCCGAATGGCGAACCATATCAACGTGCGGAATCCCTGCTTCCAGGAACTCTTCACTGACCAGGCTGAAACCCAGGCGCTCATAAAACGCCGTAGCCTGCACCTGAGCGCTGAGCATCTGCTGCTTCAGGCCGCGCGCTTCAGCTTCAGCGATGACCGCTTGCATCAGCGCATCACCGACCTTCATGCCCCGCCAGTCTTTGAGCACCGACACCCGGCCGATGTGCCCGTCGGGCAGCAGGCGCGCTGTGCCGATCGGAAAGTCGCCTTCAAAGGCCAGAAAATGCACCGCGCTTGCGTCATCCGCGTCCCACTCCAGCTCAGGTGGCACCGATTGCTCAGCGATAAATACCGTCTCACGAATGCGGCGGATCTCGGCGATGTCCTTTTGCCAATCTGCGACACGTACGCGAATCTTATTCATCGGCGAACCCCAGGCTCCCTTGCTTGACCAGCTCGCACAACAGGCCACGACCGTCTTCGTCGTTCAGCCACTCGCCGAGGTTGTCGACATGCAAGGCATCGGCGGCGCAGATCAGTTTCAGCAGCTCGCGCAGTTTGCCCGGCAGGTAACGGCTCTGGCCGCTGGCGAACAGCAGCAGATCGTCATCGACTTCCGACCACGCCAGACGTGCGCTTGGGTTGCGGATCAACACAGCACCATCCTGCAGGGCGCTGAGGAAGTCTTCTTCTTCGACTTCTTCCGGGCCGACGACCAGTTCCGGGTAGCGCGGCTCGGTCATGTACTGGCCGAACCAGGTCAGCAGCAGGCGCTCGTCGCTCATGTGCTCGGCGAGCAGGCTCTTCAGGCGATCCAGTGCGTCGTGTTGAATCTGATGCGGATCGACCGCTGGCTGAGCGTCGGCATCGGTGTAGCGCTCTTCGTCAGTCAGGAACTGGCTGAGGAAATCGGTGAAGTGGGTCAGCACTTCGGATGCGCTTGGTGCGCGGAAACCGACCGAGTAGGTCATGCAGTTATCCACGGCGACGCCGCAGTGAGCCAGGCGCGGCGGCAGGTAAAGCATGTCGCCCGGTTCCAGAACCCACTCTTCAGTCTGTTCGAATTCAGCGAGGATGCGCAGGTCTGCGTGTTGCAGCAGCGGGCTCTCGGAATCGCACATCTGGCCGATTTTCCAGTTGCGCTTGCCGTGACCTTGCAGCAGGAACACGTCGTAGTTGTCGAAGTGCGGACCAACGCTGCCACCTGGCGCGGCGTAACTGATCATCACGTCGTCGACGCGCCAGCTCGGCAGAAAGCGGAAGCTTTCCAGCAGCTCGCTGACTTCCGGCACGAACTGGTCGACTGCCTGAACGAGCAGGGTCCACTCTTTTTCCGGCAATTTGCTGAACTCGTCTTCAGCGAACGGGCCGCGGCGCAGCTCCCATGGGCGCTCGCCGTGCTCGATCACCAGGCGCGATTCAACTTCCTCTTCCAGGGCCAGGCCAGCCAGTTCGTCGGCGTCGATCGGGCTTTCGAAGTCAGGAATCGCCTGGCGGATCAGCAGTGGTTTTTTCTGCCAGTAGTCGCGCAGGAATTCGCGCGCCGTAAGACCGCCCAGAAGTTGAAGAGGAATATCGGAAGTCATATGTAACCTATTGAAAAAAAGCACTTTTCAGACGGGAATAAAAACGCCCGGCGCGGCCGGGCGTCTCAAACGGGTCAAGCGGTCAATCAGATGCGTTTGGCTTGCGCTACAGCGTTACCGATGTAGTTGGCCGGGGTCAGCAGCTTCAGCTCGGCTTTCGCTTCGGCTGGCATGTCCAGGCCGTCGATGAAAGTCTGCAACGCTTCAGGGCTGATGCCCTTGCCGCGGGTCAGTTCTTTCAGCTTCTCGTACGGGTTTTCGATGTTGTAGCGACGCATCACGGTCTGGATTGGCTCAGCCAGAACTTCCCAGCAAGCGTCCAGATCAGCGGCGATCTTCTGCGCGTTCAGCTCAAGCTTGCTGATGCCTTTGAGGCTGGCTTCGTACGCGATCACGCTGTGGGCGAAGCCGACACCGAGATTACGCAGTACGGTGGAGTCGGTCAGGTCGCGCTGCCAGCGGGAGATCGGCAGTTTGCTCGCCAGATGCTGGAACAGCGCGTTGGCGATGCCCAGGTTGCCTTCGGAGTTTTCGAAGTCGATCGGGTTGACCTTGTGCGGCATGGTCGACGAACCGATTTCGCCAGCGATGGTGCGCTGCTTGAAGTAACCCAGGGAGATGTAGCCCCAGATGTCACGGTCGAAGTCGATCAGAATAGTGTTGAAGCGCGCAATGGCGTCGAACAGCTCGGCGATGTAGTCGTGCGGCTCGATCTGCGTGGTGTACGGATTGAAACCCAGGCCCAGCTCGTCTTCGATGAAGGCGCGGGCGTTGGCTTCCCAGTCGATCTGCGGGTAAGCCGACAGGTGAGCGTTGTAGTTGCCGACAGCGCCGTTGATCTTGCCCAGCAGCGGAACGGCAGCGACTTGAGCGATTTGACGCTCGAGGCGGTAAACCACGTTCGCCAGCTCTTTACCCAGAGTGGTCGGGGAGGCGGGTTGGCCGTGGGTGCGCGACAGCATCGGCACGTCGGCGAAACGGATGGCCAGCTCGCGGATGGCGTCGCAGGTCTGACGCATCAGCGGCAGCATTACATCGTCACGGCCTTCGCGCAGCATCAGGGCGTGGGACAGGTTGTTGATGTCCTCGCTGGTGCAGGCAAAGTGGATGAATTCGCTGACGGCGGCCAACTCGGGCAGTTTGGCGGCTTGCTCTTTGAGCAGGTATTCGATCGCCTTGACGTCGTGGTTGGTGGTGCGCTCGATCTCTTTGACGCGCTCGGCGTGCTCCAGCGAGAAGTTTTCAGCCAGTTCATTGAGAACGGCGTTGGCCTCGGCGGAGAAGGCTGGCACTTCAGGGATACCGGCGTGGGCGGCCAGGCGCTGGAGCCAGCGCACTTCAACCAGAACACGGGCACGGATCAGACCGTACTCGCTGAAAATCGGGCGCAGGGCCTGGGTTTTGCCGGCGTAGCGGCCGTCAACAGGGGAAACCGCAGTGAGCGAAGAAAGCTGCATGGGGTGTTCTCGGACAGTCGGGCAACGAAATGGGGCGCGTATCATACATGAAAATATCCGCCGGTCCGTTGCCAACTGACCGGCGTATTACGCGTTACAGACTTCAAAGCGTTTGTTGCAGGCGATTTACTCGCTGCGCATCAGCGGATACAGCTCTTTGAGCAGCTTGCGCCGGCTGATCACCAACTGCCAGCGATGGCCGCCGAGCTGACGCCACAGGCGCGCCGAGCGAATCCCGGCGAGCAGCAGGGCACGAATCTTCGAGGCGTTGCTCGGTTGTTGCAGGTTGCGCATGTCGCCGTGCACCTGAATGCGTTGGCGCAGGGTGCTCAGGGTGTCCTGATACAGCGCGCCGCAGGCGGCAATGACGTTTTCGTGCGCCGGGCCGAAATGCTCGACCTGCGACTGGATCTGCGGCAGACGCTTGCCGATCGCATCGAGCATGTCGTCGCGCTTGGCCAGTTGGCGCTCAAGACCGAGCATCGACAGGGCATAGCGCAACGGCTCGCGCTGCAACGTGCTCGGATCGCGTTCAAGGGCGCCGATCAGTGCGCGATAGCCTTCGCGCAGATTGAGGTCGTCGCCGCCGTACACGTCCAGCGTGTCTTTCGGGTCGCGTACCAACAGACTGCCGAGCATGCAGGTCAGGCCGGCTTCGCTGGTCTGGCCGCTTTTGGCGATCCGGTCGACCAGCACGGCGGCGAGAAACACACCGCCCAGCGCCGTCAGTTGCTCCTGAGTCGGGCTCATGCCTGACCGCTCCATGGCTCGGCGACTTCGATCACGCCGCCGCCGAGGCAGATTTCCCCGTCATAGAACACCACGGATTGGCCTGGTGTTACCGCGCGTTGCGGCTCATCGAACACGGCGCGGTAGCCGGTTGCAGTCTGCTCCAGCGTGCAGGCCTGATCGCTCTGGCGATAACGCACTTTGGCAGTCAGGCGACGTGGCTGGCTCAGGTCGACCGGGTTGACCCAGTAGATCTCCGAGGCGAGCAGGGCGCTGGAGAACAGCCACGGATGGTTGTTGCCCTGGCCGACGATCAGTTCGTTGTTGTCCAGATCTTTGCGCAGCACGTACCACGGCTCATCGCCGGCATCTTTCAGACCGCCAATGCCCAGGCCCTGACGCTGACCGATGGTGTGATACATCAAACCGTGGTGACGGCCGATGACTTCGCCTTCGGTGGTCTTGATCTCGCCCGGCTGTGCTGGCAGGTACTGCTTGAGGAAGTCGCTGAAGCGTCGTTCGCCGATGAAGCAGATCCCGGTGGAATCTTTCTTCTTGGCGGTCGCCAGTTCGTACTTCTCGGCTATTGCGCGGACTTCAGGTTTTTCCAGTTCGCCGACCGGGAACAGGGTCTTGGCGATCTGTTCGCCGCCGACGGCGTGCAGGAAGTAGCTTTGATCCTTGTTGGCATCGAGGCCTTTGAGCAGCTCGGTGCGGCCATCGATGTCGCGGCGGCGCACGTAGTGGCCGGTGGCGATCAGGTCGGCACCGAGCATCATGGCGTAGTCGAGGAACGCCTTGAACTTGATCTCGCGGTTGCACAGGATGTCCGGGTTCGGCGTGCGCCCGGCCTTGTATTCGGCCAGGAAGTGCTCGAACACGTTGTCCCAGTACTCGGCAGCGAAGTTGGCGGTGTGCAGCTTGATGCCGATCTTGTCACAGACAGCCTGGGCATCCGCCAGGTCGTCCATGGCGGTGCAGTATTCCGTTCCGTCGTCTTCTTCCCAGTTCTTCATGAACAGGCCTTCCACCGCATAACCCTGCTCGATCAGCAGGAGAGCGGAAACGGAAGAGTCCACGCCGCCGGACATGCCGACAATGACGCGCTTCTTGGATGTGTCAGAAGGGGCTGGATCACGCATAGGGATTCAATGAGTGTCTTTAAAAAGGACGCGATTCTATCAGGCTCGCGGCCTCAAGGCTAAAGAGAAGGGCGGATCAATTCGAGGCCGAAGTGATGGCCGGCCAGATAATCATCGATGCAACGGATGATCAGCTCGCTGCGCCAGTGCTCGCGCTGTTCGATTAATTCGTCGCGGGTCAGCCACTTGGCGCCGACAATGCCGTCGTCGAGCTGATAATCCGGGTGATGTTTCAGCGCTTTGGCGACGAAGCAGATGCGTTGGTAGGTCACGCCGTTGCTGGGTGCGGTGTACAGATAAATGCCGACCACGCCGGTGGGTTCGACGTCCCAGCCGGTTTCTTCGAGGGTTTCACGAATGGCGGCATCGATCAGGGTTTCGTCCGGGTCGAGATGACCGGCGGGCTGGTTGAGCACGTCACGGCCGGCCTTGTGCTCTTCAACCATCAGAAAGCGGCCGTTGTCCTCGACGATGGTGGCGACGGTGATGTGGGGAAGCCATTCCATAAATTTTCCTCAATCTATTGGTTGAAACCCAATTCCTGTGGGAGCTGGCTTGCCAGCGATAGCGGTGGGTCAGTCACCCTTCATGTTGGATGATAAGCCGTCATCGCTGGCAAGCCAGCTCCCGCAGGGTTTTGTGGTAATCATAAAACCCGGAAACACAAACCCCGGCACCAGGCCGGGGTTTGTTTACAGCGCTACAACCTTAAACCAGCGCAGCAATCGCCGCGTTGAGGGTTGCGCTTGGGCGCATGGCTTTGCTGATCAGCTCGGCATTGGCGTGGTAGTAACCGCCGATGTCGACTGGCTTGCCCTGAACGGCGTTGAGCTCGGCAACGATGGTTGCTTCGTTCTCGGTCAGAGTCTTGGCCAGCGTCGCGAACTGCGCTTGCAGTGCAGCGTCTTCGGTCTGGGCAGCCAGAGCCTGAGCCCAGTACATCGCCAGATAGAAGTGGCTGCCGCGGTTGTCGATGTTGCCGACTTTGCGCGATGGCGACTTGTTGTTGTCGAGGAACTGGCCAGTGGCCTGATCCAGGGTCTTGGACAGCACCAGCGCTTTCGAGTTGTTGTAGTTCACACCCAAATGCTCAAGCGAGGCTGCCAGGGCAAGGAACTCACCCAGCGAATCCCAACGCAGGAAGTTTTCTTCAACCAGTTGCTGCACGTGCTTCGGAGCCGAACCGCCGGCGCCGGTTTCGAACAGGCCACCGCCGTTCATCAGCGGCACGATCGACAGCATCTTGGCGCTGGTGCCCAGTTCCATGATCGGGAACAGGTCGGTCAGGTAGTCGCGCAGTACGTTGCCGGTCACCGAAATGGTGTCCTTGCCTTCGCGGGTGCGCTGCAGGGTGTACTTCATTGCGTCGACCGGCGCCATGATCTGGATGTCCAGACCTGCGGTGTCGTGATCCTTCAGGTAGGCCTGAACTTTCTCGATCACTACGCCATCGTGAGCGCGCATCGGGTCCAGCCAGAAGATAGCGGGAGTGCTGCTGGCGCGAGCACGGTTGACGGCCAGTTTGACCCAGTCCTGGATCGGCGCGTCTTTGGTCTGGCACATGCGGAAGATGTCGCCGGCTTCAACAGCCTGTTCCATCAGCAGAGTGCCTTTGCTGTCGGTCACGCGAACCACGCCGTCGGCCTTGATCTGGAAGGTCTTGTCGTGGGAGCCGTATTCTTCGGCTTTTTTAGCCATCAGGCCAACGTTTGGCACGCTGCCCATGGTGGTCGGATCGAAAGCGCCATTGGCTTTGCAATCTTCGATCACGGCCTGGTAGATGGTCGCGTAGCAGCGATCCGGGATCACAGCCTTGGTGTCGTGCAACTGGCCGTCAGTGCCCCACATCTTGCCGGAGTCACGGATCATCGCTGGCATCGAGGCGTCGACGATAACGTCGCTCGGCACGTGCAGGTTGGTGATGCCTTTGTCGGAGTTGACCATCGCCAGCGACGGACGAGCAGCGTAGACCGCCGCCATGTCGGCTTCGATCTGCGCTTGTTGCTCGGCCGGCAGGGCTTTGATGCGAGCGTACAGATCGCCGATGCCGTTGTTCAGGTTGAAGCCGATCTGGGCCAGCACGTCAGCGTGCTTGGTCAGCGCGTCTTTATAGAACTCGGCAACGATCTGGCCAAACATGATCGGGTCGGAGACCTTCATCATGGTCGCTTTCAAGTGAACCGACAGCAGCACGCCTTGAGCCTTGGCGCTTTCGATTTCAGCAGCGATGAACGCACGCAGGGCGTTTTTGCTCATCACCGCGCAGTCGAGAATCTCGCCAGCCTGAACGGTAGTCTTTTCTTTCAGGACGGTAGCGGTACCGTCCTTGGCGATCAGCTCGATTTTCACAGCGTCAGCGGCGTCGATCAGGGCAGCTTTTTCGCTGCCGTAGAAATCGCCGGTGCTCATGTGAGCGACGTGGGATTTGGAGTCTTTGGCCCAGGCGCCCATTTTGTGCGGGTGCTTGCGCGCATAGTTCTTGACCGACAGCGGTGCACGACGATCGGAGTTGCCTTCGCGCAGAACCGGGTTCACGGCGCTGCCCTTGATCTTGTCGTAACGCGCCTTGGCGTCTTTGTCGGCGTCGCTGGTCACGGTTTCCGGGTAGTCCGGCAGGTTGTAACCCTGAGCTTGCAGCTCTTTGATCGCGGCTTGCAGCTGTGGAACCGAAGCACTGATGTTCGGCAGCTTGATGATGTTGGCTTCAGGCGTAACGGCCAGGTCGCCCAGTTCGGCGAGGTGGTCGGCTACGGCTTTGACACCCAGTTGCTCGGGGAAGCTGGCCAGAATGCGCGCTGCAAGAGAGATATCGCGGGTTTCCACGGCGATATCGGCCGAGGCGGTGTAGGCCTCAATGATCGGCAGCAGGGAATAGGTGGCGAGGGCTGGGGCTTCGTCGGTGAAGGTATAGATGATCTTCGAGCGGGTGGGCATATTCGGATTAACTCTCTCTTCTTTGCTAAAGCGTGCGCAGAAACTCGAGGGGCGCCGGGTAAGCGCGTTCGTTCAAAGTCATCCATGAACCGAATGTCGAGATTCTTCGCGGTGATGTTGGGTGCATCAATAGAGCGTCATGCAGTCGGGCCGCGGTAACAACCCGACCAATCAGGCGGAAAGTCTCGTTCTAGAGAGGCCAGCCGTCGTGACCCTTTGGTCAGCGGGCGGCATTATACATAGGTAGCTGGCAATCTGCCGATGGTTCATATGCAACGATTCTCGTCCATTGGTCTAAAGGTCGCAGGGCGGGGTGGGGCGTAGAGTCGTCGCGAATGCTTGAGTTTGGCGCTTTTCCCTTTGCTTTCAGGCTTGTACGAAATCAGATGTGCCTGCGCCGCGAACAGAGGGTTTGCGTGTTGATTTAACTGGGTTACGCTCGAACCAAGCCAGATGTTCAATCCAAACAATGGAGTTCAGCATGGGTTACAAGAAGATTCAGGTTCCAGCCGTCGGCGACAAAATCTCCGTCAATGCAGACCATTCTCTCAATGTTCCTGATAACCCGATCATCCCCTTCATCGAAGGTGACGGCATTGGTGTCGACATCAGTCCGGTGATGATCAAGGTTGTCGATGCTGCAGTTCAAAAGGCATACGGCGGCAAGCGCAAGATTTCCTGGATGGAAGTCTACGCCGGGGAAAAAGCCACTCAGGTTTACGATCAGGACACCTGGCTGCCTCAGGAAACCCTGGACGCAGTCAAGGATTACGTGGTTTCCATCAAAGGCCCGCTGACCACCCCGGTCGGAGGCGGCATCCGCTCGCTGAACGTGGCCCTGCGTCAGCAACTCGACCTCTACGTCTGCCTGCGCCCGGTGCGCTGGTTCGAAGGCGTGCCAAGCCCGGTGAAAAAGCCTGGCGACGTCGACATGACGATTTTCCGCGAGAACTCCGAAGACATCTATGCCGGTATCGAGTGGAAGGCCGGTTCGCCGGAGGCGACCAAGGTCATCAAATTCCTTAAAGAAGAAATGGGCGTCACCAAGATCCGTTTCGACGAAAATTGCGGCATCGGCGTCAAGCCGGTTTCCCTGGAGGGTACCAAGCGTCTGGCGCGCAAGGCTCTGCAATACGTGGTCGACAACGACCGCGATTCGCTGACCATCGTGCACAAAGGCAACATCATGAAGTTCACCGAAGGTGCCTTCAAAGAGTGGGCCTATGAGGTGGCGGCTGAAGAATTCGGTGCGACGCTGCTCGACGGCGGCCCGTGGATGCAGTTCAAAAACCCGAAAACCGGTAAAAACGTCGTGGTCAAAGACGCCATCGCCGACGCCATGCTCCAGCAGATCCTGCTGCGCCCGGCCGAATACGATGTGATCGCGACGCTGAACCTCAACGGTGATTACCTCTCCGACGCCCTAGCGGCGGAAGTGGGCGGTATCGGTATTGCGCCGGGCGCCAACCTGTCCGACACCGTGGCGATGTTCGAAGCCACCCACGGGACCGCACCGAAGTATGCCGGCAAGGATCAGGTCAACCCGGGTTCGTTGATTCTGTCGGCAGAAATGATGCTGCGGCACATGGGCTGGACCGAGGCGGCGGATCTGATCATCAAGGGCACCAACGGCGCCATCAGCGCCAAGACTGTGACTTATGACTTCGAGCGTCTGATGGAGGGGGCCAAGCTGGTTTCGTCTTCGGGCTTCGGAGATGCGCTGATCTCGCACATGTAAAGCTCGCGGGCACGTAAAAACCGCCTGGCTCGATCGATTGAGTCAGGCGGTTTTTTTATGCCTGAATGGTCAGGCGAGAATCAGTCAGCTCAGCGCAGTGGCCGTTGCGGCAGCCGCAGCGGTACCGGCAGCAGCATTTTCGGCGGCGTTAGAGGGGTCGGTAACGACGTTTTTGATATCGGTGGCATGCAGCCCCTTGGGGCCCTGAATTATACTGAAGGCCACAGGCTGCCCGGCTTTCAGGGTTTTATATCCATCCATCTGGATTGCCGAGTAGTGAGCAAACAGATCTTCTTCTTTGCCATCCTCAATGATGAACCCGTACCCCTTGGCATTGTTGAACCATTTCACCTTGCCGACAGCCATGCTCAAATCCCTCTGCAACAGACTCCATCGCTGGAGTATCATCCAAGTCATCCGCAATCTAATCCGTTAAAAGAATTGACTCCGCGGATCTTTTTTACCCACTGTGGGCTCTATTGGTTGTAACACCGTTTTCCCGATAGTCAAGGTGACCGGGCAGTCGGAGTTGAAAACGTGGACAACCGCCCCCACCACTGTATCTGCACAACTGACGAACCTTTCTTTCCATGCATGCAATCAGCCAGATTCGACTAACATTCAATCAGGATCGCCCGACTCTCCAAAAGGATCACCCGGAGGAACGCGACGACGATTCGGCGGGCGTTGCTGTTCAGGAGGCAAAGCCTGCGTTACAGGCGCCGCCGATGTACAAGGTGGTTTTGTTCAACGATGACTACACACCGATGGATTTCGTCGTCGAAGTGCTCGAGGTGTTTTTTAACCTGAATCGCGAGCTGGCGACCAAGGTCATGCTGGCCGTCCACACAGAAGGACGGGCAGTATGTGGAGTGTTTACCCGCGACATCGCCGAGACAAAGGCCATGCAGGTCAACCAGTACGCCAGGGAAAGCCAGCATCCGCTACTCTGTGAAATCGAGAAGGACGGTTAATCGCCGACCACTTGGGTATGAGGTGAAGCTATGTTAAACCGCGAGCTCGAAGTCACCCTCAATCTTGCCTTCAAGGAGGCTCGTTCGAAACGTCATGAATTCATGACTGTCGAACACCTTCTGCTGGCCCTATTGGACAATGAGGCTGCCGCCACCGTTTTGCGTGCCTGCGGCGCGAACCTCGACAAACTGAAGCACGACCTGCAGGAGTTCATCGACTCTACCACGCCATTGATCCCCGTCCATGACGAGGATCGCGAAACCCAGCCAACCCTGGGCTTTCAGCGTGTCCTGCAGCGTGCTGTTTTCCACGTGCAGAGCTCGGGCAAACGCGAAGTGACTGGCGCCAACGTGCTGGTTGCAATCTTCAGTGAGCAAGAGAGCCAGGCAGTGTTTCTGCTGAAACAGCAGAGCGTGGCGCGCATCGATGTCGTCAATTACATCGCGCACGGTATTTCCAAAGTGCCGGGGCATGGCGATCACTCTGAAGGTGAACAAGATATGCAGGACGATGAGGGCGGTGAGTCTTCTTCTTCAGGCAATCCTCTGGATGCTTATGCCAGCAATCTCAACGAACTGGCGCGACAGGGTCGTATTGATCCGTTGGTCGGACGCGAACTGGAAGTCGAGCGCGTCGCGCAGATCCTCGCGCGTCGTCGCAAGAACAATCCGCTGCTGGTAGGCGAGGCGGGCGTGGGTAAAACCGCGATTGCCGAAGGCCTGGCCAAGCGTATTGTCGATAACCAGGTGCCAGACCTGCTGGCAGGCAGCGTTGTATATTCCCTTGATCTCGGTGCTCTGCTCGCGGGCACCAAGTATCGCGGTGACTTTGAGAAGCGCTTCAAGGCGCTGCTCAACGAGCTGAAGAAACGTCCGCAAGCCATTCTGTTCATCGACGAGATCCACACCATTATTGGTGCCGGTGCTGCGTCGGGTGGCGTGATGGATGCGTCGAACCTGCTCAAGCCTTTGCTATCGTCTGGCGACATTCGTTGCATCGGCTCGACTACGTTCCAGGAATTTCGCGGCATCTTCGAGAAGGATCGTGCGCTTGCACGACGCTTCCAGAAGGTCGATGTCGTCGAGCCGTCGGTGGAAGACACCATCGGTATCCTGCGCGGCCTGAAAGGGCGTTTCGAAGCGCATCACAACATCGAGTACAGCGATGAGGCGTTGCGCGCCGCTGCCGAACTGGCTTCGCGCTACATCAACGACCGGCACATGCCGGACAAAGCCATCGACGTCATTGACGAAGCCGGCGCTTACCAGCGCCTGCAGCCGGTCGAGAAACGCGCCAAGCGTATCGAAGTGCCGCACGTCGAAGACATCGTGGCGAAGATTGCACGGATTCCCCCGAAGCACGTCACCAGTTCCGACAAGGAACTGCTGCGTAACCTCGAGCGCGATTTGAAGCTGACGGTATTTGGTCAGGATGCGGCGATCGATTCGCTGTCCACTGCGATCAAGCTGTCCCGTGCAGGCCTCAAGTCGCCAGACAAGCCAGTCGGCTCGTTCCTGTTCGCAGGGCCAACCGGTGTCGGTAAAACCGAGGCGGCGCGGCAATTGGCCAAGGCGCTGGGTATCGAGCTGGTTCGCTTCGACATGTCCGAGTACATGGAGCGTCACACCGTATCGCGTCTGATCGGTGCGCCTCCCGGCTATGTCGGCTTTGATCAGGGCGGTCTGTTGACCGAGGCGATTACCAAGCAGCCGCATTGCGTATTGCTGCTCGATGAAATCGAGAAGGCGCACCCGGAAGTCTTCAACCTGCTGCTGCAGGTGATGGATCACGGCACGCTGACCGATAACAACGGGCGCAAGGCGGATTTCCGCAACGTGATCGTGATCATGACCACCAACGCCGGTGCCGAAACGGCCGCGCGTGCTTCGATCGGTTTCACTCATCAGGATCACTCGTCTGATGCGATGGAAGTGATCAAGAAGAGCTTCACGCCGGAATTCCGTAACCGTCTGGACACCATTATCCAGTTTGGTCGCCTCAGTCATGAGGTCATCAAGAGTGTGGTGGACAAGTTCCTTACCGAGCTTCAGGCGCAGCTGGAAGACAAGCGGGTGCTACTGGAAGTTACCGATGCGGCGCGCAGTTGGCTGGCGGCCGGTGGTTACGACTCGGCAATGGGCGCACGTCCGATGGCGCGTCTGATCCAGGACAAGATCAAGCGTCCGCTAGCGGAGGAGATTCTGTTTGGCGAGTTGGCTGAGCATGGTGGTGTGGTTCACATCGACATCAAGGATGGTGAGATGACCTTTGACTTCGAAACTACGGCTGAGATGGCCTGACGGCCTGTTGTAAGCGAAAGGCGCCTTCGGGCGCCTTTTTGTTGTCAGGCGTTTTTGGGTGAATATCCGTTGCTGCGGTGATGGCTTATTACGGTTTCGCCCTTACGGCGACTCACTTTTTTTCAAGCGCCAAAAAAAGTAAGCAAAAAACGCTTGCTCCTACGTGCGGCCCGCTCGCTGGGGCTCGGGGTCCCTTCGCTCCGGGATCGATCCGGGTGCAGCGTCTCCGGTTTGCTGCGCTGCACCTCCTCTCGCTGTGTTTGGCTTCGCCAAACGGTCGCTGCGCTCCCACCCCCGGATCAATCCCTCCCCTCAGCCTTCCGACGTCGCCCGTGGATCAAGATCAAGAGCTGCAGCCGAGCTAACGCTCATCCTGTTGAGTGGTGAAGAGCGGGTGTTCGGATTTGATTTTGTAGTGGATTCGCCCCTCACCCCAACCCTCTCCCGGAGAGAGAGGGAGAGGGACCGATTTGTGTGCTTTCAAAGCCTGAGTTCGACTCGGTATCGCACGTCGGCGTAGTTCGCCCAAGCACCCCGGTCAGTCCCCTCTCCCTCCGGGAGAGGGCTAGGGTGAGGGGCTCTTGATCTGGCTCTTGATCTTGCTTCGGCTTTTGATCTTTTGCCCCATCGGCAGGCCGAGCGAAGGTGTTTATCCGGGGGTTAGGCGCGCAGCGCCGTGCGGCGTAGCCGCATACATCGAGAGGAGGTGCAGCGCAGCAAACCGTAGTCGATGCCCCCGGATGGACACCGTAGCGAGGGAACACTGAGCCTCAGCGAAGTGCCGTACGCCGGGGCAAAGCCCTTCGCTTACTTTTCGGCGTCTGGAAAAGTGAGTCGCTGTAAGAGCGAAACCGTCAGCGGCAGCACCCGCAACAACGGATATACACCCAAAACCCCAAGATCTTAAAGCCCCCCAAACCCCAGACACAAAAACGCCCGGCATAAAGCCGGGCGTCTTGTATTGACTTGATTAGCGAGCGCGGTAAGTGATGCGCCCTTTGCTCAAGTCATAGGGCGTCAGCTCGACGCGCACTTTGTCACCGGTAAGAATACGAATGTAGTTCTTGCGCATCTTGCCGGAAATATGCGCGGTTACGACGTGCCCATTTTCCAACTCCACACGAAACATGGTGTTGGGCAGGGTGTCGACGACAGTGCCTTCCATTTCGAAGCTGTCTTCTTTCGACATGCAGTAAAGCCCTCGGTATCCAATGAATGGCCCGGTGCAACTGCGCCAGGCAAAAGCGGCGTGCATTGTGCCCGAAAAATGGTGTTTACGCCAAGGGGTTTACGGCTTGTCGTTAGTTCAGGATCACCCAGCGCTGATTAATCAGCAGTTCGATGGGGCGATATTGGGTCTTGTAGTTCATTTTTTTGCAATTCTTGATCCAGTAACCGAGGTAGACCGCTTCAAGTCCGCGGCGCTGACTCTCGGCGATTTGCCACAGGATTGCGAAACGTCCAAGGCTGCGCCGTTCTTCGGCCGGCTCGTAAAAGGTGTAGACCGCTGACAAGCCGTTCGGCAGCAAATCGGTCACGGCTACCGCCAGCAACCGTCCGTCGAGTCGGAACTCGTAAAAGCGTGAGAAGGGCAGATCGCGTACCAGAAACGTCGAGAATTGATCACGGCTCGGCGGGTACATGTCGCCATCGGCGTGGCGCTGTTCGATGTAGCGTTGGTATAGCTCGAAGTATTCCTCACTGAACGCCGGTTTCGCCGGCTGTACCTGCAAGTCGGCGTTGCGCTTGAAAATCCGCTTCTGCTGACGATTGGGGATGAACTGCGCCACCGGGATGCGTGCAGGCACACACGCATTGCAATTCTGGCAATGGGGGCGGTACAGATGATCGCCGCTGCGACGAAAGCCCATTTCCGACAGGTCTGCGTAGACATGCACATCCATGGGCTGACTAGGGTCGAGAAACAGGGTAGTAGCCTGCTCCTCGGGCAGATAGCTGCAAGAGTGAGGCTGAGTGGCATAGAACTTCAATCGCGCCAACTCGGTCATGATCAACCCTCGGGATAAGCTGGTGAATTAAGTGTAAGCCACGCGCGCAAAAGTCGCTCAGCAAACCCAGGTGGCACGATTGGGCTGATCCAGATGCCTTGCCAGATAGCCCGCGAATTCGCGGCGGGGAATCGCCCGGGCACCGAGGCTGTGCAGGTGGTCGGTGGGCATCTGGCAGTCGATCAGCACGAATCCTGATGCTTGCAGATGTCGGACCAGCGTGGCAAAGCCATACTTGGAAGCATTATCGGCGCGGCTGAACATCGATTCGCCAAAAAACAGCTGCCCCATCGCCAGTCCGTAAAGGCCACCGACCAGTTCGCCCTGATCCCACACTTCCACCGAATGAGCGAAGCCGCGCCGGTGCAGTTCAACGTAGGCGTCCTGCATGGCCGCCGTGATCCAGGTGCCGTCGGCGTAATCCCTTGGCGCGGCGCAGGCACGGATCACGGCATCGAAGTCTTTATCGAAAGTCACCTCATAGCGCTCCTTGCGCAGCAATTTGCCCAGACTGCGCGAAACATGCAGTTCGTCGGGAAACAGCACAGTGCGAGGATCAGGCGACCACCAGAGAATCGGCTGACCTTCGGAAAACCACGGAAAGCAGCCATGACGATACGCCTGGATCAGGCGGTCGGCGGAGAGGTCGCCGCCGGCGGCGAGCAATCCGTTGGGTTCGCGCATGGCCTTTTCCAGCGGCGGAAAAGTCAGGGAATTACGTTGTAACCAAGTCAGCATGGCATCCAGGCTTGCAGAAGGGGAGGGCGGTGCGGGCTGTTCGGCCCGCGGTAAAGTGTGCCGCGAAATGCGGCGATTGTCGTGCCGATCCTGCTCGACGTTTGCGGTGTTGCAACTTGGCGCGCTGGATGCGGTCGTAAGCGAGCGCTGCGCGCCGGCCCGCGACATGTCTGCAGTGGGCCTGGCAGGCGGCCTGCGGTCGTTCGCAGGGGCTGGGTGTCAATGCTTCGCTACGTTCATCAAATACACCTCATAAGCCTTTGTCACAAAAGACAATGCATGCTCAAATTGGATCGCAGGTTTTGCGCGCTTGGCTATGCTCCATGCTGCGGGTCTGAACCATGGCATCGGACGCACAAACCCGTACAATGTCGGGCTGTTACACAATATTTGCCGGTTAGCGTGTTTATAGCTGTGTATGTAAAAGCTGCCGCTCAGTGTTAAAAGTAGTCTCGGTTGTGCCCGTCAACTTTTTTACCTGCCTTGATTGGGCAGTTTTTTATCGTCATTCAATAGATGGACGCGCCTCGGGCGCAGGAAAAGTAGCGTTTTGAAGAAATCCACCGAAGCACCAAAAACAGTCGTTCCGCTCTGGCGCCAACAGTTGCACTACCGGCTCAAGGAAGGTGCATTGATCGCCATTGGCGCGCTGTGCCTGTTCCTGATGATGGCTTTGCTGACCTACGGCAAGGACGATCCGGGCTGGAGCCACAACAGCAAGATCGACGATGTGCAGAACTTCGGCGGCCCGGCGGGCTCCTACAGCGCCGACATTCTGTTCATGGTGCTCGGTTACTTCGCCTACATCTTTCCGTTGTTGCTGGCGGTCAAGGCCTACCAGATCTTCCGTCAGCGCCACGAGCCATGGCAGTGGAGCGGCTGGCTGTTCTCCTGGCGCCTGATCGGCCTGGTATTCCTTATTCTTTCCGGTGCGGCGCTGGCGCATATCCATTTTCACGCTGCAACCGGTCTGCCGGCCGGTGCCGGTGGTGCGCTGGGCGAGAGCCTCGGCGACCTGGCGAAGAACGCATTCAATATTCAGGGCAGCACGTTGCTGTTCATTGCGCTGTTTCTGTTCGGCCTGACGGTGTTCACCGACCTGTCGTGGTTCAAGGTGATGGACATCACCGGCAAGATCACCCTGGACCTGTTCGAACTGTTCCAGGGGGCGCTAAACCGCTGGTGGTCGGCCCGCGCCGAGCGCAAGCAACTGGTTGCGCAACTGCGTGAAGTCGATGATCGCGTACATGATGTGGTCGCACCGACCGTCACCGACAAGCGTGAACAGGCCAAGGTCAAGGAACGCCTGATCGAGCGTGAGCAGGCGCTGAGCAAGCACATGTCCGATCGCGAAAAACAGGTGCCACCGGTCATCGCCCCGGCGCCGCCCAAAGCGCCCGAGCCGAGCAAGCGCGTGCAGAAAGAGAAACAGGCACCGTTGTTTGTCGACAGCGCGGTGGAAGGCACCTTGCCGCCAATCTCGATCCTCGATCCTGCGGAAAAGAAACAACTCAATTACTCGCCGGAGTCGCTGGCTGCGGTCGGCCACTTGCTGGAGATCAAGCTCAAGGAGTTCGGCGTCGAAGTCACCGTCGACTCGATCCATCCGGGTCCGGTGATCACCCGGTACGAAATCCAGCCGGCCGCGGGCGTCAAGGTCAGCCGTATCTCCAACCTGGCAAAAGACCTGGCGCGCTCCCTGGCAGTGACCAGTGTGCGGGTGGTCGAGGTCATTCCGGGCAAGACTACCGTCGGCATCGAGATTCCCAACGAAGACCGGCAGATCGTGCGCTTCTCCGAAGTGCTGTCGACGCCCGAGTACGACAACTTCAAATCGCCGGTCACGCTGGCGCTGGGTCACGACATTGGTGGCAAACCGGTCATCACTGACCTGGCGAAGATGCCGCACTTGCTGGTGGCCGGTACGACCGGTTCCGGTAAGTCGGTGGGTGTGAACGCGATGATCCTGTCGATCCTGTTCAAGTCTGGCCCGGAAGACGCCAAGCTGATCATGATCGACCCGAAGATGCTCGAATTGTCGATCTACGAAGGCATTCCGCACCTGCTATGCCCGGTGGTGACCGACATGAAGGACGCCGCCAACGCCCTGCGCTGGAGCGTCGCCGAGATGGAGCGTCGTTACAAGCTGATGGCGAAGATGGGCGTGCGAAACCTGTCCGGCTTCAACGCCAAGGTCAAGGAAGCCCAGGACGCTGGCGAGCCGCTGAGCGATCCGCTGTACAAGCGCGAAAGCATTCACGACGAAGCACCGTTGCTGCAGAAGCTGCCGACCATCGTCGTGGTTGTCGACGAATTCGCCGACATGATGATGATCGTTGGCAAGAAGGTTGAAGAGCTGATCGCCCGTATCGCCCAAAAGGCGCGTGCGGCGGGTATTCACTTGATTCTCGCGACACAGCGTCCGTCGGTGGACGTGATCACCGGTCTGATCAAGGCCAACATTCCGACCCGTATGGCGTTCCAGGTGTCGAGCAAGATCGACTCCCGAACCATCATCGATCAGGGCGGCGCCGAACAACTGCTCGGCCACGGTGACATGCTCTACATGCCACCGGGCACCAGCCTGCCGATTCGCGTACACGGTGCGTTCGTGTCCGATGAAGAGGTCCATCGTGTGGTCGAGGCGTGGAAACTGCGCGGCGCCCCGGAATATAACGACGACATCCTTAACGGTGTCGAAGAGGCGGGCAGCGGCTTTGAAGGCAGCAGCGGTGGCGGCGACGGCGACGATCCTGAGGCAGACGCACTGTATGACGAAGCCGTACAGTTCGTGCTGGAAAGCCGTCGCGCATCGATCTCCGCTGTACAGCGCAAGCTGAAAATCGGCTACAACCGCGCGGCACGGATGATCGAAGCCATGGAAATGGCCGGCGTCGTCACATCAATGAACACCAACGGTTCGCGTGAAGTCCTGGCGCCTGGCCCGGTACGCGACTGATTGCAAAAGCAAGAGGCGGGACAATGATGTGCCGCCGCTCTCCCAACGAGTATTCAAGAGGACTCCCATGCGTCTTATCCGCATGCTGCTGCCAGTACTGGCTCTGACCACACTCACGGCCCACGCCGATGACAAGGACGTGGCGCGTCTGACCCAATTGCTGGAAACATCCAAGACCCTGAGCGCAAACTTCTCGCAGCTGACCCTTGATGGCGGCGGCACGCAGTTGCAGGAAACCACTGGCAACATGACCTTGCAGCGTCCGGGCCTGTTCTACTGGCACACCAATGCGCCGGCCGAGCAAACCATGGTTTCTGACGGCAAAAAAGTCACCCTGTGGGACCCGGATCTTGAGCAGGCCACCATCAAGAAACTCGACGAACGTCTGACCCAGACCCCGGCGCTGCTGCTGTCCGGTGACGTGTCGAAAATCAGCCAGAGCTTCGACATCAGCGCGAAAGAGGCGGGCGGCGTGATCGACTTCACCCTCAAGCCGAAAACCAAGGACACGCTGTTCGACAACCTGCGCCTGTCGTTCCGCAACGGTCTGCTCAACGACATGCAACTGATCGACAGCGTTGGTCAGCGCACCAACATCCTGTTCACCGGGGTGAAGGCCAACGAGCCGGTGCCAGCGTCGAAGTTCAAGTTCGATATCCCGAAGGGCGCTGACGTTATCCAGGAATAAACGCTCCCACGGGAGTGGCTCTTCTCACTGAGGTTTCATAGGTAGTGATGGATCTGTTTCGCAGTGCACCGATTGCCCAGCCACTGGCCGCGCGTTTGCGTGCGACCAATCTGGATGAGTACGTCGGTCAGGAGCACTTGCTGGCTCGCGGCAAGCCTCTGCGTGAGGCGCTGGAGCAGGGAGCTCTGCATTCGATGATTTTCTGGGGCCCGCCGGGCGTGGGTAAAACCACGCTGGCGCGTTTGCTCGCGGAGGTCTCGGATGCGCACTTCGAAACGGTGTCGGCGGTGCTCGCCGGGGTCAAGGAGATCCGTCAAGCCGTTGAAATCGCCAAGCAGCAGGCCGGCCAGTACGGCAAGCGCACGATTCTGTTCGTCGATGAAGTGCACCGTTTCAACAAGTCCCAGCAGGATGCGTTCCTGCCGTATGTTGAAGACGGCACGCTGATCTTCATCGGCGCCACCACTGAAAACCCTTCGTTTGAACTGAACAACGCGCTGTTGTCGCGCGCCCGCGTCTACGTTCTGAAAAGCCTCGACGAAGCGGCGCTGCGCAAGCTCGTGCATCGCGCGCTGACTGAAGAGCGCGGCTTGGGCAAGCGCAACCTGACGTTGAACGACGAAGGCTTCCAGATGTTGTTGTCCGCCGCCGATGGCGATGGCCGGCGTCTGCTCAATTTGCTGGAAAACGCCTCCGACCTTGCCGAAGACGACAGCGAGATCGGTACCGAACTGCTGCAAAGCCTGCTCGGCGACACCCGTCGGCGTTTCGACAAGGGTGGCGAAGCGTTCTACGACCAGATTTCGGCGCTGCACAAATCGGTGCGCGGCTCCAATCCCGACGGTGCGCTGTACTGGTTCGCGCGGATGATCGACGGCGGTTGCGATCCGCTGTACCTGGCCCGGCGCGTGGTGCGTATGGCCAGCGAAGACATCGGCAACGCCGACCCGCGCGCCCTCAGTCTGTGTCTGGCCGCATGGGAAGTGCAGGAACGCCTCGGCAGCCCGGAAGGCGAGTTGGCAGTGGCCCAGGCCATCACGTATCTGGCTTGCGCGCCAAAAAGCAATGCGGTGTACATGGGCTTCAAGACCGCGTTGCGTGCTGCCGCCGAAAACGGCTCGCTTGAGGTGCCGTTGCACCTGCGCAACGCGCCGACCAAACTGATGAAACAACTGGGTTACGGTGACGAATACCGTTATGCCCACGACGAGCCGGACGCTTACGCCGCGGGCGAAGACTATTTTCCGCAAGAGCTTGAGCCGATCCCGTTTTATCAGCCGGTGCCCCGAGGCCTTGAGTTGAAGATCGGCGAAAAGCTCAATCACCTCGCGCAACTCGATCGTGTAAGCCCAAGACAGCGGAGAAAATAGTGATTCCATTGATTATTGCGGTGTCCGCTGGCGGGGTCGCCGGCACGTTGTTGCGCTTCGCTACCGGCAATTGGGTCACCGCCAATTGGCCGCGGCACTTCTATACCGCGACGCTGGCCGTTAATATCGTGGGCTGTCTGCTGATCGGCGTGTTGTACGGCCTGTTTTTGATACGCCCGGAAGTGCCGATCGAGGTACGCGCCGGGTTGATGGTTGGCTTCCTCGGGGGGCTGACGACTTTTTCATCCTTTTCACTGGATACGGTGCGCCTGCTGGAAAGCGGGCAAGTACCGCTGGCCCTGGGCTATGCGGCACTCAGCGTATTCGGCGGGCTGCTCGCAACCTGGGCTGGCCTGTCTTTGACCAAACTTTGATAACGAGAACCCGACATGCTCGATTCCAAACTGTTACGTAGCAACCTTCAGGACGTAGCGGACCGCCTGGCATCCCGTGGCTATGCTCTGGATACCGCGCGCATCGAAGCGCTGGAAGAACAGCGCAAGACCGTCCAGACCCGCACCGAAGCACTGCAGGCTGAGCGTAACGCGCGTTCCAAGTCCATCGGTCAGGCCAAGCAGCGCGGCGAAGACATCGCGCCGTTGATGGCGGACGTCGAGCGCATGGCAGGCGAATTGAGCGCCGGTAAAGTCGAACTGGACGCGATCCAGACCGAACTGGACTCTATCCTGCTCGGCATCCCCAACCTGCCGCACGAATCCGTCCCGGTCGGCAAAGACGAAGACGACAACGTTGAAGTGCGCCGCTGGGGCACGCCGACGGCGTTTGATTTTGAAGTCAAAGACCACGTAGCCCTGGGCGAGAAGTTCGGCTGGCTGGATTTCGAAACCGCCGCCAAGCTGTCCGGCGCACGTTTCGCCCTGTTGCGCGGCCCGATCGCCCGTCTGCACCGCGCACTGGCGCAGTTCATGATCAACCTGCACGTCAACGAGCACGGCTATGAAGAGGCCTACACGCCTTATCTGGTCCAGGCCCCGGCGCTGCAAGGCACCGGTCAACTGCCGAAGTTCGAAGAAGACCTGTTCAAGATCGCCCGCGAAGGCGAAGCCGATCTGTACCTGATCCCGACCGCCGAAGTGTCGCTGACCAACATCGTGGCTGGCGAAATCGTCGATTCGAAACTGCTGCCGATCAAGTTCGTTGCACACACGCCGTGCTTCCGTAGCGAAGCCGGCGCGTCGGGTCGTGATACCCGCGGCATGATCCGTCAGCACCAGTTCGACAAGGTTGAAATGGTCCAGATCGTTGAGCCGTCCACGTCGATGGAAGCGCTGGAAGGTCTGACCGCCAACGCCGAGAAAGTCCTTCAGTTGCTGGGTCTGCCTTACCGCACCCTGGCGCTGTGCACGGGCGACATGGGCTTCAGCGCGGTCAAGACGTACGATCTGGAAGTGTGGATCCCAAGCCAGGACAAGTACCGCGAAATTTCGTCGTGCTCCAACTGCGGCGATTTCCAGGCCCGCCGCATGCAGGCGCGTTTCCGCAACCCGGAAACCGGCAAACCTGAGCTGGTACACACCTTGAACGGCTCCGGCCTGGCGGTTGGTCGTACCCTCGTTGCCGTGCTGGAAAACTACCAGCAGGCCGACGGTTCGATCCGCGTGCCGGACGTACTGAAGCCGTACATGGGTGGCCTTGAGGTCATCGGTTAAATGAAATATCTGCCGCTGTTTCACAACCTGCGCGGCAGTCGTGTGTTGGTCGTCGGTGGGGGGGAAATTGCCTTGCGCAAATCCCGCCTGCTGGCCGACGCCGGTGCGCTGCTGCGGGTGGTCGCACCTGAAATCGAAACGCAACTGCGTGAACTGGTCGTTGCCAGCGGTGGCGAGTGCCTGTTGCGCGGTTACGCCGAGGCGGATCTGGACGGCTGCGTGCTGATTATCGCCGCCACCGACGACGAAACGCTGAACGCGCAGGTCTCCACCGATGCTCATCGGCGTTGCGTGCCGGTCAACGTGGTCGATGCGCCTGCCTTGTGCAGCGTGATCTTCCCGGCCATCGTTGATCGTTCGCCGCTAATCGTCGCGATCTCCAGCGGCGGTGATGCGCCGGTGTTGGCCCGTTTGATCCGCGCCAAGATCGAAACCTGGATTCCGTCCACCTACGGCCAATTGGCCGGTCTGGCGGCGCGGTTCCGCAATCAGGTGAAAAACCTGTTTCCGGATGTGCAACAGCGTCGCGGGTTTTGGGAAGACGTCTTTCAAGGCCCGATTGCCGATCGGCAGCTGGCCGGCCAAGGCACTGAAGCCGAACGTCTGCTGCAAGCCAAGATCGACGGTGAAGCGACCATCACTACCGGTGAGGTGTATCTGGTGGGCGCAGGTCCGGGTGATCCGGATTTGCTGACCTTCAAGGCTTTGCGTCTGATGCAGCAAGCCGATGTGGTGTTGTATGACCGTTTGGTCGCGCCCGCGATTCTCGATCTGTGCCGTCGCGATGCCGAGCGGGTATATGTCGGCAAGCGCCGCGCTGAACACGCCGTGCCGCAAGACCAGATCAATCAGCAACTGGTCGATCTGGCCAAGGCCGGCAAGCGTGTGGTGCGGTTGAAGGGTGGCGATCCGTTTATCTTCGGCCGTGGTGGCGAAGAGATTGAAGAGCTGGCGGCCCACGGCATTCCATTTCAGGTGGTGCCGGGCATTACGGCGGCCAGCGGTTGCGCGGCGTATGCCGGGATTCCGCTGACTCACCGCGATCACGCGCAGTCGGTGCGTTTTGTCACCGGCCATTTGAAGGATGGTTCCACCGATCTACCGTGGGTCGACCTTGTCGCGCCGGCGCAGACGCTCGTGTTTTACATGGGCCTGGTGGGTTTGCCGGTGATCTGCGAGCAGTTGATCAAGCATGGTCGCTCGGCGGATACCCCGGCGGCGCTCATTCAGCAAGGCACCACGGTCAATCAGCGGGTTTTTACCGGCACGCTGGCCGATTTGCCGCGTTTGGTGGCGGAGCATGAAGTGCATGCGCCGACATTGGTGATCGTCGGCGAAGTGGTGCAATTGCGCGAGAAACTGGCGTGGTTTGAGGGTGCTCAGGCGCAGGTCTGAACACCGAGGCGCCCGCATCGCTGGCAAGCCAGCTCCCACAGGTCATGTGTTGAAGCTGCAGTCTCCAGCATCACCCCCTGACCCTGAGGTTTTGGAGTGATGCTCAGTCTCAAGCATCACAAAAATCCCTGTGGGAGCTGGCTTGCCAGCGATGGGGCCCTCCAAGCCTCTACAAATGTCAGCCCCTGCGCCAAACCCCTTTCCCACTCAACCGCGCCCGGTCATGGGCGACAGTGAAATCCTGCTCCGGCCCCTTCGGCACAATCCCTGTCGGGTTAATTGTCTTGTGGCTGCCGTAGTAGTGATTCTTGATGTGCTGGAAATCCACCGTCTCGGCGATCCCCTGCCACTGATACAGCTCACGCAGCCAGTTCGACAGGTTCGGGTAATCGGCGATCCGTCGCAGGTTGCACTTGAAGTGCCCGTGATACACCGCATCGAAACGGATCATCGTGGTGAACAGACGAACGTCCGCTTCAGTCAGGTATTCACCCGACAGATAACGATTGGCACCCAGTACCTGTTCCAAGTGATCCAGTTCGGCGAACACCTCATCGAATGCCTCTTCATAAGCCTGTTGCGAGGTGGCGAACCCGGCGCGATACACACCGTTGTTGACGGCCGGATAAATCCGCTCGTTCAAGGCATCGATCTCGCTACGCAGCGGCGCCGGGTAGAAGTCCAGATCATTGCCGGTCAGATCATCGAACGCACTGTTGAACATGCGGATGATCTCTGCCGATTCATTGCTGACGATGCGTTTGAGTTTTTTGTCCCAGAGCACCGGCACGGTGACGCGCCCGGTGTAGTCCGGCGTATCGGCGGTGTAGCGTTGGTGCATGAAGTCGAAGTGATCGAGCCGGTCGCCGGTCGAGCCGCGCGCGGTGTCAAAGGTCCAGCCGTTTTCCAGCATCAGCCAACTGACCACGGAAACGTCGATCAGGCTTTCCAGACCTTTGAGTTTGCGCAGGATCAGGGTGCGATGTGCCCACGGACAGGCGAGCGAAACGTAGAGATGATAGCGCCCGGCCTCGGCTGCAAAGCCGCCTTCGCCGCTCGGGCCTGGCCGGCCGTGAGCGGTGACCCAGTTGCGCCGTTGCGCCTGTTCGCGCTGGAACGCGCCGTCCTTGCTGCTTTCGTACCACTTGTCCTGCCAGCGGCCATCAACGAGTAAACCCATGATCAAGACTCCGTAAACCAATAAACGTTGGAGTCGAGTCTATTCCGATGAGTTCGAACAAAAAGCGCAAAGATCAGGCGCGAATGATCGGTTAAATCGATTTGTGAGCGGCACTGCCCTTGTAGAAGGCAAGGGCAATGCCTTTTCTCAACCTTGACCTATGTGCCAGCTAGCGAGCACCAGCGTTTCTTGTACCTGAACGGGATTGATGTTCCTGATCTGGGTTTCAATCAGGATGCGCGGTAGCACCTTACCGAGAATGACCTCGGTCGGTAACTCGTCAGCTGCCCTCCAACCTGCGCCCATGGCCAGATCCCTCATCGAATCGAATTCGAATTTTGATAGCATCGCCGCGACTTCGGCTTCGGACAGATACACCGGTGCACTCAGTTGGGGGTGGCAGTCCCGCCAGACATCAAGTTTTGTCCCGGGAGCAGCATGGCCGCTTTCATACCAGACCACGATCGCGTGCGCGACGTTGACGCGATCAGCGCTGTCGGTAACAACAAATGGCAGCCAATCCTGGACCGCTTTGGAGCAAAGTAATTGAATGGCGCCAGCGATTTGTGCTGCCTTCTTAAGGCGATCGGCGCGAAAATTCACTTGGTGGACTTCGTCTTGAAATGCCGCCGCATATTTTTCCAAGTCGACAAGTTCGACGTGCAGCTTCAGAGGTTCTTCTTTAGCGGCCGCAACTGATAGCCGATTGATGATCAACTTGAAATCGTTTGGGGGAGTTATTACGCCAAAAACAGGAGATAGCTTGATATGCACGGTCGGGACAGGCGTTTCAAATGTCGCCGCCGTCGCATGGATTGCTGACTCACGACGTTCGAGCTCTCGAATGGCAGCATCCTCAGCGCCTGCTTTCCATTCGCGAAGCAACTGAGGTGTATAGCGTTTTTCGTCGTTATCGATGAGTTTTGCGCAGCTCTGACACAACCAGATTGCATTGCTGATACTCGCCCGATCCTCGTTGAGCATGTTTCTGTCGTACCGCGGCCCTCCTTCCGATGCCGCATGGATATGAGCTGCTACGCCAATGTTGACGATTTGGTGCTGTTCGGTGCGAGGACCGAAAGTTGAGCATCGGCAGCTAGGATTTGAGCATTTCCCTCCAGCCCGCAGCGCAAGTATCCTTTTTACTTCTTCCTTAAAGTCGTCTCTCACTGTTTCTTCCTATGTGTGGGTTGGCAACATCAATATTTTTAGATTGTACGGGTTCGGTTATTCCAATATTTTTCGGCGTTTTCGAATGCCTGCTCACGGGACTGGCCGAGACCGCGTAACGCCAACGCCATGGTCGAAATCAGGGCCATTTGCGGATAGCTGTCCACCACATCGCCGCGCCATACGGCTTTCAGATGCTCAACGTCCAGCGAGGCTGGTTTGACGTGGCGTTGCGCTGACAATTGCGGCCATTCCTCATCCCAGCTCTCGCCACCCATGGTGCCGTAGAGATGGCTGTCGGCATCCGGGTTGATTTCTATCTCACCGCCATCGCCCTTGACCACAATCGCCGTGTCGCCGAGCAGGCCGCTGGCGTCGCGGTGCACGGCTTGATAACCGGGGTGGAAGATACTTTGCAGACCGCAGCGCGCGCCCAGCGGATTGAGAATCCGTGCCAGCGAATGGATCGGCGAGCGCAAGCCCAGGGTGTTACGCAAGTCGATCATCTTCTGCAATTGCGGTGCCCAGTCCACCAGCGGCATGAACGCCAGACCGCCGTTGTCCAGCGCCGTACCGACTTGCTGCCAGTCGCGGCACAAAGGGATGCTCAGCTCACCAAGCAGTTGCTCGCTGTACAGACGCCCGGCAGTGTGCGCGCCGCCACCATGCATGAAGATGCGCACGCCGTTCTGCGCCAGGCACTTGGCCGCCAGCAGATACCAGGGCAGATGCCGCTTTTTGCCCGCGTAGGTTGGCCAGTCAAGATCGACATTCAAGGCCGGTGCCTGCAGACGCTCACGCAGCGCTTCGGTAAAACCGGCCATTTCCTCGGCGCTTTCTTCCTTGTGCCGCAGCAACATCAGAAAAGCGCCGAGTTGGGTGTCTTCGACCTTGTCGTCGAGCACCATGCCCATTGCTTCCCGGGCCTCGACGCGAGTCAGGTCGCGAGCGCCGCGCTTGCCCTTGCCAAGGATTCGCACGAACGGGGCGAAGGGATGCTCGGCGGGCGTTTCGAGGGTCAGCGCTGGATAGTCGGTCATAGGCAATTCGTCGGTTTGGGCAGGCCCGCCAGTTTCGCGGCGAGTTTGGCAGGGGTGCCTTTGAACAGTCGGTTCAGGTGCAGGCTGTTGCCTTTGTCCACGCCGAGCTTCAGCGCGGTGTACTTGATCAGCGGCCGCGTGGCCGGGGACAGCTGGAATTCTGCATAGAAGCTGCGCAGCAGTTCGAGGACTTCCCAGTGTTCGGGGGTCAACTCGATGTCTTCGGCGGCGGCGAGGGCACTGGCGACGTCGTGTGACCAGTCGCTGAGGTCAACGAGGAAGCCGTCCTTGTCCAGTTCGATGGCGCGGGCGCCGACGGTCATGGAATTCATAGCCAACTGTTGACCTTGTCGTGGTGAATCGACAGCTCGACGAAGGCCGGATAATCGATGGCTTTGGCCCAGTCCGGCGCTTCGATGGCGCGAGCTTCCATATCTTCGGCCAGAACGAATAATTTGATGTGGCGGTTTTGCAGTTCGGTAAACGGCGCGGTACCCGGTTGCAACGCATAGACCGCGTCACCAGACAACAACAAAGCGTCGGCACTGCCGATGACACGCAGGCAACTCGTCAGACGATCATCGCCGAACGGGGAATGAGACAACACATGCAAAGTCGACATCAGAGGGTGATCACTTGGTCGTAACGGTCAATAAGGGCAGTGATTTGCTCGGCGGCGAGCGGTGCGGCTTCGTCCAGCGAGAATTCGCCGAGGCCGCGAGCGCTAGCGCTTTCGGCGCAATAGAACAGTTCTTCGACGCCAAACATCGGCAGCGCTTGCAGGTTGGCACTCAGGTCTTTCTGTTGCAGAGCCTTGGCGTTTTGCCCCGCGGCCAGTTGCAACACGCCGTCATCGAGAAACAGCAGGCCGATCGGCAGATCGAAAGCGCCGCCGGCCAGCACGATGTCCAGCGCTTCGCGGGCAGCGGGGCCGGACCACGGCGACTGACGGCTGATGATCAACAAGGATTTGGCCATCTCACGCACCTCCGAAGCAGATCAAGCGGTCGGCGCCTTGCACCGCGTCGTGCAACTGACCGAGGCCGGACAATTCCCACGGTGTGCTGACGGACACGGCATCTCGCTGATAGCGCTGAGCCTCTTCGGCATTCAGCACCCCGCGGCGCAGGGCTGCGGCGATGCACACCACGCCATCGAGTTGTCGCTCGCTGATGAATGCACGCCATTGTTTGGGCAGGTCCAGCTCGTCCTGCGGCGTGACCACCGCGTCGGAGGCGTTGTAGACCCCGTCCTGGTAGAAAAACAGCCGGACAATCTCATGCCCACCGGCCAATGCAGCCTGCGCAAACAGCAGGGCTCGGCGCGAGGAGGGCGCATGGGCGGCGGAAAACAGCGCAATGGCGAACTTCATGACGGACTCGATCAGCAAAACTGCGGGCATGATAAAGCTTTATTGGGGTATCCGCGAAATTCAGGTTATGCCTATAACCCTGTGGGAGCGAGCTTGCTCGCGAAAGCGTCTTGTCAGGCGCCGGGATGTTGAATGTGAAGGACCCTTCGCGAGCAAGCTCGCTCCCACAGGGATAGGTGTCAGGCATCAGTCAACGGGGCATGTAGCCTAATTGCCAGCGTCGGGGAATGGTCAGGGACAGCAACCCCACCACTGCCGCCAACAAACCGCTGACGAACATCGCCCTGAGTCCCAAATGGTGTTCCAGTACCGCCCCAAGTATCGCGCCGATAAACATCCCGCTCCACGGCACCAGTTGCACCCGCCAACCACCGCGGCGTTCGCCGAGCATCCAGCGCCCCAGTCCTCGTCCGAATCGCGACAGCGCCCCGGTCACGTAGGTTAGCCCGACCGGAAGGCCGTTCACTTCCTCGACTGCGGCGTTAAGCATGCCCATCGCGATGATTGCCGCCAGCAGCGCCGGCAGTTGGGCATCAATTGGTAACGCTGCCGCCATGCAGAGCAGGGTGGCGATGCACAGCAGCAAGGGTAGCGTGCGCCGCCCGCCAAGCCGTGCAACCACCACGCCCAGGGCATTACCGATGACAAACGTGGCCACCAGGATGACCAGGCGCAACGTCAGCCCCATGTCGCCATCACTGATCGCCACGGCCAGGCGTGTGGTATTGCCGCTCATGAACGAGACGAAATCGCCGCTGGCCATAAAGCCGATTGCATCCGTCATCCCGGCCAGCACCGACAGGCTGGCCACCAGCGCGAGACCCACACGACCGCGCCATTTCTGCTTGTGCAGATGGCCGGGACTGGCACGGTGGGTCGAGGTTGAGGGCAGCATCGGTGCGGATATCCTTGAGCAATGATTACGGTTCTATGCCATACAGATCGCAGTATTCCAGCCACTCCATCCCGGCCATTTCCGCGACTTCGCGATGCACTTCCAGACGTTGAGCCTGATATTCTTCAGGCGTTTCGGCTGTCAGTTGCAAGGTCAGTTCCCAGGCAAACAAGCCTCGACTTTCCGCCTCGGCCTCAAACGCCTCATGCAGGCGCTCCTCGCGATACTGCGCCTGGGTTTCACCTTTGGCCTGGGCCAGCAACGGATTGAGATGGTCGAGGGTTTCGCGCAAATCGGGGTGCGCGTCGAGAAACAGTTTCAGAGCGTGTTCATGTCGCTGGTCGGTAGGCGCCATGTGTTTTCCTTGTGAGGCTGATGACCTTAGGTTGCCGCAGCTGCCCGCGCGTGTCGCGCTATAAATGCAGTAAAGCAGAACGATTCCTGCTGCTGCGGTGATACAGTCCGCTTTTTTGTGAATGAGCGAATGCAATGCGAATTCTGATGGTGGCGCTGGCCGCGACGTTGCTGGCCGGTTGCGCGGGTTCGGTGATGGACAATGCCCGCACCCAAACCCCAAACAAGGTTCTGACCTCCAACAAACCCGAAAAAAACGTGGCCCAGTGCGTGCAATTCGCCTGGCAGGACGAAGCCGTGTTCGGCGTCGATGCCGGGGCTTATCTGCAGCCGGGCAAGAAGGGCGGTTCGACGGTGTACACGCGTTCGGCGGAGTCGTTTGTCGATGTGAGTACGGATGCCTCCGGCACGGTGTTGAACTACTACGCGCAAAAAGATGATTTTGTTGCCAAGCGACGGTTGGCGGCGTTGGCGACTTGTCTTTAAGGTCAGTCAGTTGCCCTGTGCGGTGACATCAATGGCTTCATCGCGGGCAAGCCCGCTCCCACAGGTATTCACTGTGGGGGGCAGGCTTGCCCGCGATGGGGCCAGTCGATTCAACCCATCAAGCGCTTCTGGAAATAATGCCGCTTGTGCCCCGGCGGATAGTCAACGATCTCCCCGAACTGGCTGAACCCAAGCTTCTTGTAGAACTCTGGCGCTTGAAAACTGAAGGTGTCCAGCCAGATGCCCAGGCAGTTCTTTTCCCTGGCCATCGATTCGGCCATGGTCATCAGCTCCGAGCCGACTCCCTGCCCCCGACCCTGGTCCGGGACTGACAGCAATTCAATGTACATCCACTGAAAAATCACCCGACCATACAATCCGCCGAGAATCGCGTCGTGCTCGTCGCGCACCAGCAGGGCGAAGGGTTCTGATTTCGAACCACCTGTCTGCGCGTCGTTGTAGGCAATCAAGGGCTGGAGAATGGCCTGACGTTGTTCTTCCGTAGGGTTTTGCGACAACTCGATGCGCAAGTTCATGCAGGACTTCCTTGTGGTGTGAGCCCCCAGCCTATCCTGCACAAGGGGTGTCTTCCAAGTCCCTGTTCAACCCCGTGGAACCGTCGCTCCCGCGCTGCGGTCTAGCGTTGACAGCGTCATTTCAGAACGCGGTTGATGAGGACCCCCATGAATATTTTCGAAGCCCTTCGTGAAAGCCATGATCGCCAGCGCAGCTACGCCGAAAACCTGATCAAAACCAGTGGTGATACTCCTGAAAGGGCAGAGGCCTACAAGCAGCTCAAGGCCGAGTTGCAAGCCCACGAAACTGCCGAGGAGCGCCACTTCTATATCCCGCTGATGGCGTTCGACAACGGCGTTGACCTTAGCCGGCACGCCATCTCCGAGCACCATGAGATGGACGAGATGATGGAAGAGCTGGATGAGACCGAGATGTCCAGCCCGGCATGGCTGGTGACCGCTAAAAAGCTTTCGGACAAGGTCCATCACCACCTCAAGGAAGAGGAGCAGAAGTTCTTCCAGATGGCCGGCAAGTTACTCAGCGAAAAGCAGAAAGAACAGTTGGCTGGAGAATACGAAAAGGAGTTCAACGCTCAGTTAGGCTGAGTTGAGAATGGCGACGTTTGCAGCGTCGGCGTGTAGTCCTTTTGCCATACGTGGGGTGGGCTTTTTCTTAGGGTGCTGTATATCCATACAGTGTTTATTGGTGTTTTGAGCGCGGCTGACGATGAGTGCGACATAACCGCCGATGGACAAAAAAATCACCTCCGTTAGCTTGAAGGCCTCTCCTCGGGAAGGAGAGTTCTTTAATCAACGGAGTGAAAAACATGAATCAAGCAAACCCTGAAACCCCACTGCGACATGGTCGTGTCACCTCACCAGCAAGCCGTGGCTCGGTGGCCATTGATCTAGGGCTGCTGGGCGACTGGCAGGTGAATGAAATGGAAGGCGGCAAGAACTTTCCGGCACTCGTTGCCGGACCGTTTCCGCCACCCTACGAAACCGACTCCACCAGTGTCGCCCCGCCCGCAGACGGCTACATTCTCAGCGGCGGCAAGACTGATGCGCGCGATTGCGTGAACTTCACCGATGAGGAAATGAGCAGGAAACTCAATCATCCATTCACGTGGCCGCTGCTCAATGTCACCCCAGGTCAGATCCTCGAGATCCAATGGGCATACACCGCACCGCATACCACCCGTGGCTATCGCTGGCTGATCACCAAGGACGGCTGGGATCCGAAACAACGCATCACCCGCGCGCAACTCGAAGCACAACCGTTCTTTGAGGACTTCTACACTCAGGTGCCTTACTACAGTCATCCGGCTGAGCTTAAAGCCAAGGTGAACCACTCGGTGAAACTGCCGGCGAACAAGAAAGGCCGTCACGTCATCGTGCTGATGTGGATCGTTGCCAATACCGGTAACGCCTTCTATCAGGCGTTCGACGTCGACTTCAAATAACGGCGCAGCGTCGTCAAACCCACAGGTTCTGAAGGATTAGAACATGTCCAACATCGACTTCTCATTGATGCAAAACGCAGCGAGTGATGCGGCTTCGCTGATGCCGGGCATTGCCGGCAAAAAAATCCTCATGGGCTTTTGGCACAACTGGCCAGCGGGGCCGAGCGACGGTTATCGGCAGGGCCGGTTTGCCAGCATCGCTCTGGAGGATGTACCCAGGGAATACAACGTGGTCGCAGTGGCCTTCATGAAGGGCAGCGGTATCCCGACCTTCAAGCCGTTCAACGTATCCGATGCCGAGTTCCGCCGTCAGGTCGGCGTGCTTAACAGTCAGGGGCGGGCCGTGCTGATTTCTCTCGGTGGCGCCGATGCACACATCGAGCTGCAAAGCGGTCAGGAGCAACCGCTGGCCAATGAAATCATCCGCTTGGTGGAAACGTATGGCTTTGACGGGCTGGACATCGATCTTGAACAGAGCGCGATTGATTTCGCCGCCAACAAGACCGTCCTGCCGGCCGCGCTGAAACGGGTCAAGGATCACTACGCAGGCCAGGGCAAGCATTTCATCATCAGCATGGCCCCGGAGTTTCCGTACCTGACCACCAACGGCAAGTACGTCGGTTATTTGCAGGCACTGGAAGGCTACTACGACTTCATCGCACCGCAGTTCTACAATCAGGGCGGCGACGGGGTCTGGGTGCCTGAGGCCAACAACGGTGCCGGTGCGTGGATCGCGCAGAACAACGATGTGCTGAAAGAGGACTTCCTTTATTACCTGACTGAAAGTCTGGTGACGGGCACTCGAGGTTTTACCAGGATTGCCGCGGAAAAATTCGTCATCGGTCTTCCGGCCAATGTCGATGCCGCTGCCACCGGTTACGTCATCGACAAGACTGTGGTGGGCAATGTGCTCAAGCGGCTGGCAATCAAGGGGCATTCGATCAAGGGGTTGATGACCTGGTCGGTGAACTGGGACAACGGCACCAATAAGGAGCGCGTGCCGTATGACTGGGAGTTCAGTCAGCGTTACGGGCCGTTGATTCACGGGGCCCGATTGACCGGGCAGGAGATCGAAGAGTCGGTTGCGCATTCCGCGCTTTAGCTGCAAATAAACAAGCCCGGTAGCGCTGCCGGGCTTTTTTAATTGGCGCGATTATTCGACCATGGCAGCCTTACGATGGAAAAAGGATCAAACGTGATGAGCGACACAGCCGAGCGGGTCAACATTATCGACACTCAGGTGTTGTCCCACGATTGGTATCTGCTGAAGAAAATCACCTTCGACTACCAACGCAATAATGGTGAGTGGCAGCGTCAGACCCGCGAGGTGTACGACCGCGGTAATGGCGCTGCCATTTTGCTGTTCAACCGAGAGAAGCGCTCTGTGGTGCTGACCCGGCAGTTCCGCTTGCCGGTGTTCGTCAACGGCCATGACGGTCTGCTGATTGAAGTGGCAGCAGGATTGCTGGAGGGGGCCGCCCCGGAACAGCGGATTCGCGATGAGGCCGAGGAAGAAACCGGCTATCGCGTGCATGACGTGAAGAAGGTCTTTGAGGCCTACATGAGCCCCGGTTCGGTGACCGAGAAACTGCACTTCTTTATTGCCGAGTACGACTCGGCTTTAAAGGTCAGCGACGGTGGCGGTCTGGAAGAAGAAACCGAAGAGCTCGAAGTGTTGGAATGGTCATTCGATGAAGCGCTGGCAGCCTTCCATCGAGGTGAGATCTGCGATGCCAAGACCATCCTGCTGCTGCAATACGCGGCGATGAATAACCTGTTCAACGCTCAGGCATCACACTAATCCCTGTGGGAGCGAGCAAGCGCGCTTCCACCCTAAGCAGGTCAAAACAAATTTCCCGTGTGACCCGTCTGGCAGAAACCCTCCAGCGTCAACAACCGCTCTTTAGCCTCAAGCCCCCCGGCAAAACCAGTCAACTTTCCCGACGCGCCGATCACCCGGTGACACGGCGCAACAATCGAAATCGGGTTGCGCCCATTCGCTGCGCCCACTGCCCGTACGGCGGAGGGTTTGCCGATCTGTTGGGCAATCTGGCTATAGCTGCGGGTCTCTCCGAACGGAATGGTCAGCAACGCCGCCCAGACCTGTTTCTGAAAGTCCGTGCCGACAAAATCCAGCTCCAGCTCGAAGCAATTGCGCGTCCCGGCAAAATACTCTTCCAGTTGCCGAGCGGTTTTCAGCAGGACCGGATTGTCCGGTGCTTCAGTCATCGGCCCAAGACGCACGCGGTTCGGTCGGTCGTTTTCCCAGAGGATGGCCGCCAGTCGCGAGCCGTTCGCGACCAGCTTGAGCTCGCCAACCGGCGAGGGCAGGGTGATGAAGGTAAGCGACATGCGAGCAAGCTCCGATTCGGTGCGGCAACAGCGCCCAGCATACTGGCTGATCGGGGAGGCGCAATACGCAAACCCGACCATACTGCTTCTTGCTCTTGACGCGTTCCCCTCTGTGTTGCACAGACCCTGAAAACAAAAAAGAGATCGACTCATGAAGTACGAACCTTTGGCCAAATCGCTGATAGCGACCTCACTGGCACTCAGCTGTCTCATGGCTCACGCCGCCTCGGTGGCACCGGTTGCCGCGGAAAACGGCATGGTGGTCACCGCGCAACATCTGGCCACGCATGTCGGTGTCGACGTGTTGAAAAGCGGTGGTAACGCCGTGGATGCGGCGGTCGCGGTAGGTTATGCGCTGGCGGTGGTCTATCCCGCTGCGGGCAACCTCGGTGGCGGCGGTTTCATGACCATTCAATTGGCAGACGGACGCAAGACGTTCCTCGACTTCCGCGAAAAAGCCCCGCTGGCGGCGACCGCCGATATGTACCTCGACAAGGAAGGCAACGTCATCCCGGAACTGAGTACCCGCGGCCATTTGGCCGTCGGCGTGCCGGGTACTGTGTCTGGTATGGAGCTGGCGCTGAGCAAGTACGGCACCAAGCAGCGCAAGGACATGATTGCCCCCGCCATCAAACTGGCTGAAGACGGTTTTGAGCTGGAGCAAGGCGACGTCGAGTTGCTGGAGTACGCCACCGATGTGTTCAAGAAGGACATGCGCGATTCCGGCTCGATCTTCCTCAGCAACGGCGAGCCGATGCAGGTCGGGCAGAAACTGGTGCAGAAAGACCTCGGCAAAACCCTGCGAACCATTTCCGAAAAGGGCGCTGACGGCTTCTATAAAGGCTGGGTGGCCGACGCCATCGTGACCTCCAGCCAGGCGAACAAGGGCATCATCACCCAGGCCGACCTCGACAAATACAAGACCCGCGAACTGGCCCCGGTGGAGTGCGATTACCGCGGCTATCACGTGGTCTCGGCCCCGCCGCCAAGCTCTGGTGGCGTGGTGATCTGCCAGATCATGAACATTCTCGAAGGTTATCCGATGAAGGACCTGGGCTTCCATTCGGCCCAGGGTATGCACTATCAGATCGAAGCGATGCGTCACGCGTATGTTGATCGCAACAGCTATCTGGGCGACCCGGATTTCGTCAAGAACCCGATCGAACACCTGCTGGACAAGCACTACGCGACCAAACTGCGTGACGCCATCCAGCCGCAAAAGGCCGGTGTCTCCGCCGAACTGAAACCCGGCACAGCGCCCCATGAGGGCAGCAACACCACTCACTATTCGATCGTCGACAAGTGGGGCAACGCGGTCTCGGTCACCTACACGCTCAACGACTGGTTTGGTGCCGGTGTGATGGCGAGCAAAACCGGGGTGATCCTCAATGACGAGATGGACGACTTCACGTCGAAAGTCGGCGTGCCGAACATGTACGGTCTGGTGCAGGGCGAAGCCAATGCCATCGCTCCGGGCAAGGCGCCGCTGTCATCGATGAGCCCGACCATCGTCACCAAGGATGGCAAAGTGGTCATGGTGGTCGGCACGCCGGGCGGCAGCCGCATCATCACCGCGACTTTGCTGACCATGCTCAACGTCATCGACTACGGCATGGGCTTGCAGGAGGCGGTCGATGCGCCGCGTTTCCATCAGCAATGGATGCCGGAGGAAACCAACCTCGAAGACTTCGCCGCCAGCCCCGACACGAGGAAGATTCTCGAGAGTTGGGGCCACAAGTTCGCCGGGCCGCAGGACGCCAACCATATCGCCGCGATTCTGGTTGGCGCACCGTCGCTGGGCGGTAAACCGGTCGGCAAAAACCGCTTCTACGGCGCCAACGATCCACGGCGCAATACAGGGTTGTCATTGGGTTACTGAGAGGCGTAAAAAGGGGGCGGACTCACGTCCGCCCCTGTCTCAAGGACTGATCAAGGAAGGCTCATCATGACCACCGCATTACTGATCATCGACGTCCAGCACGCTCTGTGCTCGGGCGAATACCAATGCCATGACATCCACCGCGTGATCGACACCATCAACAACCTCAGCAACCGCGCGCGAAAGGCCGGGGTGCCGGTTGTGTTGATTCAGCATGAAGAAAAGGACAGTCCACTGGCCCACGGAGCCGAAGGCTGGCAATTGGCGGAAGGGCTTGAGACGGCCCCGAACGATCTGCGCATTCGCAAAACCACCCGGGATTCGTTTTACCAGACCGATTTGCGCAAACGGCTGCCGGGCGAAGAATTCGAGCGTTTGGTGATCTGCGGTCTGCAAACCGATTACTGCGTCAATGCCACCGTGCGCCAGGCCCACCAATTGGGTTACGACGTGGTGCTGGCGGCCGACGCCCATTCCACGGTCGACAACGGCAACATGAGCGCCGAAGACATCATTGGCGAGCACAACAAGGATCTGGCGCACCTGACCGGCTCGGTGGCGCGGATCGATGTAAAACCCGCCGCAGCAATCCAGTTCTAACCTCGATTTACTGTGGGAGCGAGCTTGCTCGCGAAAGCGCTGAGTCATCCAAAACATCAGCGATGGTCAGGACGCCTTCGCGAGCAAGCTCGCTCCCACAGCGACCTGCGGTTGGCCCACGACCGCTGTCTATTCCAAGGATTTCCGTGAGCAGCGCTGGCATACTGCCCGCCGTCTGAAGAATGGAATCTCTCGATGTTGCCTTTCAACCCCCGTCACGTTTTGTTGCTGACATCTCTCGTTTTTGCACCCTTCGTCCACGCCAGCAGTTTCGATTGCGCCAGCGCCAGTAGCAAAACTGAAAAAGCGATTTGTGCCGACCCTTACCTTTCCGAACTCGACGAAAAACTCGCCCAGCAGTGGCGCTCAAGCCTGGCCAAAGTCGCTGACCCCAAAGCCCTGAAGACAGATCAACGGCAATGGCTGAAAAGTCGCAACGCCTGTGGCGATTCGGCTGCCTGTTTGCGTCGACAGTACGTCAGGCGTCTGGTCGAACTCAAACACGCCGTTCAGCCCTTCAATTGGGACGCGACCTGGCAACTCATTCCGCCCGGCCCGTCGACGTCTGCGACGGTGGTGACCAAACAGGTTGATGCCACGCACATCAGCGTCGCCATCACGGCGGGTGAGGGGGCCAACTCCGGTGATCTGGACGGCGTTGCAACACTCAAGAACGGTACAGCCTTATACGCTGAAGACGAATGCACCCTCAGCTTCACGCCGATCAACGGCGTGCTGGATATCTCGCAAGTCGAAGCCGGAGGCTATTGCAGTGCCGGAATGGGCGTGTATTACACCGGTCGTTTTGTCGCCTCGCAGCAGCCGTTGACGCTGGAGTACGACATGCTCAGCCTTGGCCTGGCGCAAACGCCGGAGGAAAATCAGGCCCTGCGCACGCTGCTCAAGGACGATTACCAAAAACTGGTGGAGTTATCCGGCTCGTTGATGACGGCTGAGCCTTCAACCGATGTGCCGGACAGTCAGGTCGTGGAAATGTGGATGCGCGGCCTCGGCGGCACCGGCATCGTCATGCGTTCAAGTGATGCTCGGTTCTGGGTGCTGCTGCAAACTTACGATGCCCAAGGTCACGCGCGCCTGCGTTACTACACCAACGCGCCACAATGGAAATCGCGCTTGCCTGACGCCCTGCAGGCCTGGAATGAACGCATGAAAAGCCACCAGGATAGCCCCGTGGATTTTATGCCCTGAGCCCGGCGTTCAGCGCTTTCAGCGGCCGGCGCTTTGCGGGATGGATCATTTGTTCGAAGCGCAGGGCTGACCGGACTCAATCAGCAACCGTTCGATCTGCGCCAATTCCCAGGTACTAAGCAGGCTTACCGGATCGGTGCCAAAGCGCTGCCAGCTATCGAGCGCTCCTTCATCGCCCTCGCAGTTGCGGGCGTATTCACAGTGATGCAACCGTTCGCCTTCAAAATCCAGCACAAGGCGCCAGCCGTCGATGTCCACCGTGACCAGTCCGGCCTCGGTGCGTGCCTCGCAGCTGAACGCCAGTACGCCCAGCGCGGCCTCGCGCAGTCGCTGGCAAACCTCACGGGCAGTCAGAAATGCAGACATGTGTGGACTCGATGCGTACAGGAGCGCGCCAGCATAAGGCGTGAATTGCGATGTGTCAGCGTATTGCTGGCCCGATGTCGGACAATTCCGTAATATCCGCAACCCTCTTTATTCGCTGCACTCTTTTCAGCAAATCCGCGGCCGTGCCCAGCGGCCGCTCAGTCAGGTATGCCATGAAACCGATACGTCTGCGCGCCGATGTCCTGGCCGGACTCACCACCTCGTTTGCCCTGTTGCCCGAATGCATTGCGTTCGCGCTGGTGGCCCACCTCAATCCGCTGATGGGCCTTTATGGCGCTTTCATCATTTGTACGCTGACGGCATTGTTCGGCGGTCGCCCGGGGATGGTCTCCGGTGCGGCGGGATCGATGGCGGTGGTGATTGTGGCGCTGGTGGTGCAGCACGGCGTGCAGTATCTACTGGCGACCGTGTTGCTGGGCGGTTTGATCATGATGGTGTTCGGGCTCCTACGCCTGGGCAAACTGGTGCGCATGGTGCCGCACCCGGTGATGCTCGGTTTCGTCAACGGCCTGGCGATCATCATTGCGCTGGCGCAACTGGAGCATTTCAAAAGCGGTGAAGACTGGCTCAGCGGTACGCCGCTGTACCTGATGACCGGGCTGGTGGCGCTGACCATGGCCATCGTCTACATCCTGCCGCGCCTGACCCGCGCAGTGCCGCCGGCGCTGGTGGCGATTCTCGGCGTGGGCCTGCTGGTTTATCTGTTCGGCCTGCCAACCCGCACTCTCGGCGACATGGCGCACATCGCCGGTGGCCTCCCGACCTTTGCCCTGCCGGACATCCCGTGGAACCTGCAAACCCTGAGCATCATCGCGCCGTACGCGATCCTGATGGCGCTGGTCGGTTTGCTGGAAACCCTGCTGACGTTGAACCTGACTGACGAAATCACCGAAACCCGTGGCTACCCGGATCGCGAGTGCGTGGCGCTCGGCGCGGCGAACATGGTCTCGGGCGCGTTTGGCGGCATGGGCGGTTGCGCGATGATTGGCCAGACCGTGATCAACCTCAGCTCCGGTGGTCGCGGACGTTTGTCGGGCATCGTCGCGGGCGTGTTGATTCTGCTGTTTATCCTGTTTCTGTCGCCACTGATCGAGCGTATTCCGCTGGCGGCGCTGGTCGGCGTGATGTTTGTGGTGTCGCAGCAGACCTTCGCCTGGGCGTCGCTACGGGTGGTGAACAAAGTGCCGCTCAACGATGTGTTGGTGATCATCGCCGTGACCACTATCACCGTGTTCACCGATCTGGCCACGGCCGTGCTGTGCGGCATCATCATTGCTGCGCTGAATTTTGCCTGGCAGCAGGCTCGTGAGTTGTATGCCGATGAGCATCTGGAAGCTGACGGCAGCAAACTTTATCGACTGCACGGCACGCTGTTCTTCGCCTCGACCACGCCGTTCCTCAACCGCTTTGATCCGGCCAATGACCCGGCGCGGGTTACGCTCGATTGTCAGCATTTGAGTTTTGTTGATTATTCCGCCATTGCCGCGCTGAAAACTTTGCGCGAGCGTTATGCGAAGGCGGGTAAGCATTTGCAGGTGTTTCATTTGTCGGAACGTTGTAAGAAGTTGCTTAAGCGCGCTGGTGTTGATCACGATTGAGGGGAGCATATCCGTTGCTGCGGTGATGGCTTCTTGCGGTTCCGCCCTTACGGCGGGTCACTTTGGCAAACGCCGGAGTGCCGGCCCAGCCCAAAGTAACCAAAGGTCTTTGCCCTGACGTCCGGCCCGACGGGCCTTCGAGGTCAAGAGCTGCACTCGAGCTAACGCTCATTGTGTTGAGTGGTGAGAAGTGAAAAGCGGTCTGCTTTTGCTTTTCTGTAGGTTTGATCGGCTCACCCACGATACCTTGTGGGAGCTGGCTTGCCAGCGATGACGCCGGCACAGTCAATGTAGATGTTGACTGACCCACCGCCATCGCTGGCAAGCCAGCTCTCACAGGGATATGTGTGTGCCCAGGTTTAGATCGCCGGGAAATCGATATCGGTCAGCGCCACGTTGTTCAGGTAGTTGGTCAGTGTCTGCACGGCGACCAGTGCGATCACTTCAATGATTTTCACGTCGTCGATACCGGCAGCGCGGGCGGCGGCGATTTGTTCGTCGCTCAGGTGGCCGCGGCTTTGCGTGAGTTGCTGGGCGAGGGCGGCGTAGGCATTGAGTTCGCCTTCGCGTGCCGCGACGATGTCCTGCGCCGACAGCCCGGCCTTGCCGGCAAACAGGGTGTGCGCCGCCAGGCAATAATCGCAACCGTTGACCTGCGACGTGGCGAGGTAGACCGCTTCTTTCTCCTTGGCGCTCAATGAGGTTTTACCGAGGATGGCCGAGGCTTGTACGTAGGTCTCAAGCGCTACGGGCGCCTTGGCCAAAGTAGTGAAAAGATTGGGCAGGAAGCCGATTTTCTTTTTCACGCCTTCCAGTACCGGGCGGGTGGTGTCGGTGGCGGATTCGAGGCTGATGGCATTGATGCGGCTCATGGTGATTCTCCAAAGGTCGGGTGCGAAGTGCACCGGCGATGGAGGTGATGTTAATCAGCGCTAGTGGTGCTTTGGCGTCAAATCGTCGAGGATATGCGGCAGATCGTCCAGATATTCGCTCGGGAGTTGCCCATGGATCGCCTTTCCACGTTGCTCAGCCATTTCGCTGTGCATGCCGGTACGTTTCACAGCGGCGACTTTTGCGGCGTCAGTGTTCATGAGGGTGAGCCGAGTGGGCACGTGCATCTGTTGCAGGCGGGTGAGTTGCTGCTCAAGCCTGGCAATGAACGCGAGATCCGCCTCGATCAGCCGTCGCTGATTTTCTTCCCTCGACCCTTTGCCCATCGCATGATTGCCGACGCGTCCATGGAGACCAGACTGGTCTGCGCAGCGCTGACGTTTGACGGCGGTTCGGGTAATGCATTGGCGGCGGCGCTGCCGGATTATCTGGTGCTCGAACTCACAGAGATTCCAGAGTTGAGCAGCACCCTGGAGTGGCTGTTCAAGGAAGCCTTCGAAGGTCATTGCGGACGTGTGGCGGTGATGGACCGGTTGTTCGAGTTGTTGGTGATCCTGCTGTTGCGCCACCTCATCAGTAATCGTGATCAAGCCCCCGGGATGATGGCCGGGCTGGCCGATCCGCGCCTGTCCCGCGCCTTGAACCTGATGCATGAACAGCCCGAAAAGCCCTGGAGCGTGGCCGATCTGGCAGAGGCTGCCAACCTGTCTCGCGCAGGATTCGCCGAGCAGTTTCACCGCGTTGTCGGGCAGACACCGGGCGATTACCTGCTGAGCTGGCGGGTCAGTCTGGCGCAGAAACGTCTGCGCGAAGGCCGGCCGATTGCGTTGATCGCCGAAGAGGTCGGCTACGAAAGTCCTTCGGCGCTGGCCCGCGCTTTTCGCCGCAAAACGGGGCTCAGTCCTCGGGAGTGGAAGGCTGGGATTTGAGCGTTATCTGGCGAATTTCTTCGCCCCGGCGACACACAAAATCACTCCCAATGTCACCGCAAGCATGCCGATGCTGACCTGTTCATGCAGCAACGTCGCCGCCAGTGCCAGGCCGAAGAACGGTTGCAGCAACTGCAACTGTCCAACCGCCGCGATCCCGCCCTGCGCCAGTCCGCGATACCAGAACACGAATCCGATCAACATGCTGAACAGCGACACATAGGCCAGACACAGCCACGCCGACAGGCTGATGTTGTTGAACGAGGCGGGCGCCTGCCACAGACTCAGCAACGCCATCGGCGGCAGGGACAAAACCAGCGCCCAGCAGATCACCTGCCAGCCGCCGAGGGTGCGCGACAGCTTCGCGCCTTCAGCGTAACCGAGGCCGCACACCAGAATCGCTGCGAGCATCAGCAAATCACCGGTGGGCGAAGCAGTCAGCCCCTGGGAAAGCGCGAATCCAACCACCAGAGCGCTGCCCAGAATCGAGAAGAACCAGAACACCGGTCGCGGACGCTCACCGCCGCGCAGTACGCCGAAAATCGCCGTGGCCAGTGGCAGCAATCCCACGAAAACAATCGAATGCGCTGACGTCACGTGCTGCAACGCCAACGCGGTCAGCAGCGGGAAACCCAACACCACGCCCATCGCGACGATGAATAGTGAAAACCACTGACTGCGCGCCGGACGCCGCTCGCGAAACAGCCACAACAATCCCGCCGCCAATACCCCGGCGATGGCCGCCCGCGCCACGGTAAGAAACACCGGGTCGAACTCCAGCACCGCCAGGCGCGTGGCCGGCAGCGAGCCGCTGAAGATCACCACGCCGATAAAACCGTTGACCCAGCCGCTGGTTTTATCCAGTGCCGGGTTACCCAGGTTCGAAGTCCGTTCCATACGAGGTCGCGCTCAAAGGTGGGGTTGCGTAGGTTTAATCCTAGGGGCGAGAATCAGGACAATCAAAAAATTGTCATGGATACATCCCCACGTGCCACGCTCCCGTTACAAGACCCTCGTTGATACCTATGCGGCAGACATCCGCTCGGGGCGTCTCGCGCCGGGCACGCGACTGCCGACCCACCGGCAACTGGCCGCGAGCGAAGGACTGGCGCTGGTCACGGCCTCGCGGGTGTACGCCGAGCTGGAGGCGATGGGCCTGGTCAGTGGCGAAACCGGCCGCGGCACCTTTGTGCGGGAAACCTCGTTGTCGCCGGGGCAGGGCATCGATCAGAAGGATGTCGCGGTCGGCATGATCGACCTCAATTTCAACTACCCGTCATTGCCCGGTCAGGCTGAGCTGTTACGCACGGCGTTGCGCCAATTGGCGCTGTCCGGTGACCTCGAAGCACTGCTGCGTTATCAACCGCAAGCCGGCCGCCAACATGAGCGCGCCTCGGTTGCGCGGCATCTGCTGAGTCGCGGGGTGAGCGTTGAGGCGGCGCAAGTGCTGATCGTCAACGGCGCCCAGCAAGGGCTGGCGGTGACGCTGATGGCACTGCTCAAACCGGGCGATGTGATTGCGGCGGATGCGCTGACCTATTCCGGGTTCAAGGTGCTGGCCGAAGCGCTGCATCTGGAAGTGGTGGCGATTCCGGTCGGTGACCACGGGCCGGATCTGGCGGCGCTGGATAAACTCTGTCGCAGCCGCTCAGTGCGCGCCGTGTACAGCATGCCGACTCTGCACAATCCGCTGGGCTGGGTGATGCCGACTGAGCAGCGCGAGCAGTTGATATCGATTGCCCGCCAGCATGATCTGACGATTATTGAAGACGCGGCCTACGCCTTTCTGGTGGAAAACCCACCGCCAGCGCTGGTCGACATGGCGCCGGAGCGCACGGTTTATGTGTCGGGACTTTCCAAGAATATCGCCACCGGTTTGCGCGTCGGTTTCATCGCTGCGCCGGTGGCCAAGGTGCCGGCGCTGGAGCGAATCATCCGCGCCACCACCTGGAACACTCCCGGCGTGATGACCGCCATTGCTTGCGGCTGGCTCGACGACGGCACCGTCATCATGCTTGAAGAGCAGAAACGCAATGACGCCAAAGCACGCCAGGCACTGGCCGCCGAGCTGCTCAACGGGTTGCCTTATTTCGCACATCCATCCTCGTATTTTCTGTGGTTGCCGTTGCCGGACGACGTGCGCGCCGATCAGATGGTCATGGAGCTGATGCACGAACAGATTTCGGTCACCAGCGCCGAGCCGTTTTCGGTGGCGACGCATACACCGCATGCGATTCGGTTGGCATTGGGTTCGGTGGATATGAGCGTGTTGCGCCAAGCGTTGATCACCGTCAGAAGCGTCGTCGGCGCTTATCTGTAGAACCGTTGGCAGGGATCAGGCTCCTTGGCCACAAAATGTTAGCCTTGGCGCATTCGCATCAAATCGCTTTGGATCGCCCGATGAAAAACACCGCTTCACTGTCCCTCGCCCTGATACTCACCGCTGGCCTGCTCGGCACAACCGCCCACGCAGCAGGCGATCCCGAGGCCGGCGCAAAAATCTTCCCGCGCCTGTGCGGCGGCTGCCATCAAGTCGGCGAGTCCGCCCGCTCGGGTTTCGGCCCTGAACTCAACGGCATCATCGGCCGCCCGGCCGGGACGTCGGCGAACTATGTGTATTCCGATGCGATGAAAAACTCAGGCGTGACCTGGGACCACGAAACCCTGAAGGCTTACCTGAAAGATCCCAAAGGCGTGGTGCCGGGCACGCGGATGATTTTCTGGGGGCTGAGTGATGAGGAGAAGCTTGAGAATTTGTTGGCTTACCTGCAAACATTTCCGCGATAACGCCAGCCTCTAAAGTGGTATCGAGGCAGTGGCCTGCCCGGCGAATCATTGCATGATCAATTGTTCGCCCGAGCAATACGCCACCGATCCAGAGACATTGCGCAAGGCATTTACCCATGTGTCTGACTTGGTCATGAACAAACGGGTCGATGATCTGAAACAGTAGCCAGCGCCGACTTTCAAGGGGTGCCTGGCTGCTGAAGGCTTGTCGCAATGTGCATCAACGCCTACCTGGATTCAGTCGTCAGGTGTTGTGTCAGCAAGGGCAACAGTTGTTCGCAAGCCCCCTCAATCTTCAAATCCAGCAAATCATCCGCCCGTGTCTTGCCCATATTGATCGCAATCAACGGCTTGCCGCGATCTGCGATCACCCGGCACAGGCGAAACGCCGAATAGGCCATCAACGAAGACCCCACCACCAGCATTCCCGCCGCCGTCTGCGCTGCATCCATGGCCCGAGCGGCGGTAGGTTGCGCGACGTTTTCGCCGAAAAATACCACGTCCGGTTTCATCCGCTCGCCCGCACAAAACGGGCAGTGTGGCACCTGAAAGCGTGCTTCGAATGCCGGGTCAAGCAGGGTGTCACCGTCTGGCGCCTGCACTGCATCGACGCCGGCCAGATACGGATTCTGCCGTTCCATCAGTTGCTGAATCGAATCGCGCTCGCTGCGCTGTCCACAATCCAGACACAGCACGCGGTGCAGGCTGCCGTGCAGTTCGATCACGTCATGACTGCCGGCCTGATCGTGCAAAGTGTCGACGTTCTGCGTGATCAAGCCGCTGATCCTGCCATGACGCTGCAAACTGGCCAGCGCCTCATGCGCTGCATTCGGTTGCGCTTGACGCACCCGAGGCCAGCCCAGCATCGCCCGTGCCCAGTAGCGGCGGCGTGATTCGGGGGCGGCGAGGAACTCCTGATACATCATTGGTTGCCGGCCACGTCGCACGCCGTCGCTGTCACGGTAGTCGGGGATGCCCGAGGGGGTGCTGATGCCGGCGCCGGTGAGCACCAGGAAGTCACCGTCGATCATCGCCTGTTGCAGCGTGTCGAGGTGTTCGCGGATCGGGCTGTCGAGCATGGCTGGCATTCCAGTAGCGATGAGTGCCCTGCAGGTTAGCACTGACCTCCGTGATGAGGGAGAGAGCTCCCTCGCCACAGATTCGCGGTTATTTGCGAGCCTCCAGAATCAGGTTGAACGGCGTCTGCGTCGCTCGCCGGAACTGCTTGAATCCGGCTTCGGTAAACACTTTGCGCAGGCGCTGTTCACCGGCCTGCGCACCGAGGCCCAGGCCGACTTCCTGGGACAGCGAGTTTGGCGTGCAAATGAACGTCGATGCTGCGTAGAAAAGCCGTCCCACCGGGTTGATGTTGTCGTCCAGCGCATCGTTGGCGAAGGGCTCGACCAGCAACACCGTGCCGTCGTCCTTGAGCGAGTCGTAGGCATGACGCGCGGCGCCCACCGGGTCGCCCATGTCGTGCAGGCAATCGAAATAGCAGATCAGGTCATAGTCATTGCCGGGGTAGTTTTTCGCTGAGCCCTGGAGGAAGGTCGCCCGACTGCTGACCCCGCCTTCTTCCGCGCGCTGGTTGGCGACGGTGATCGACGGTGCGTGAAAGTCGTAGCCGACGAAACGCGAGTTGGGATACGCCTGGGCCATCAACACGGTCGAGGCGCCGTGGCCGCAGCCAATGTCGGCGACTGTCGCGCCTTTCTCGAGTTTGGCCACGACGCCGTCCAGCGCCGGCAACCATTCGGCGATCAGGTGGCCTTTGTAGCCAGGGCGGAAAAACCGTTCAGTGCCGCTGAACATGCACGGATGGTGATCACCCCAGGGCAGGGCGCCGTTGCCGCGCATGGCTTTGACCAGTTTGTCCTTGTCGTGGAAAAACGACGCCACCACCCCCAGACCACCGGCGACGTAAACCGGCGAGTCCTCGACGGCCAGCGCCATGGCCTGTTCTTCTGGCAGGCGAAACTGCCCGTCGCGGTGCTCCATGTAGCCGGAGGCGGCGTGAGCGCTGAGCCATTCGCGCACCAGGCGCGGGTTGCAGATGGTTTTTGCTGCAAGGGCTTCGGGGCTGATCGGCTGACTGTCGGCCATCGCCCGGTACAGCCCGAGTTCTTCGCCGACGATGACATTGGCCAGCATTGCCGCGCCGCCCATGTCGTTGACCAGTTTTCCCATGAATTCGTTGAGTCGAGCCTCGTCCATCATGTGTGCTCCTGAAACAGGATCACCGTCCGGCGGCGTTGAGCGTCGAGGCATGCGCCACCGGGCGGTGGTCATGGAAACAGGCAGGGCACGGCAAAAGTCCTGCGGCCCCCTCGACTGGGTCATGAATGAGTCTAGCCCGGATTCTTTGATCGACGCGGAGCAAATGTGGGAGCGAGCCTGCTCGCGAAGGCATTGTGTCAGCCGCTGCAGCCATTGACGGACACACCGCTATCGCAAGCAGGCTCACGTTTACAGAAAAGCTGCATGGACTGAAGAATTGTGATCACCGCTAATCCCTGTGGGAGCTGGCTTGCCAGCGATGAGGTCGGCACAGTCGATAATGATGTTGGCTGTGCTGACGCCATCGCTGGCAAGCCACCTCCCACAGAGTTTTTCAGTGAGTTCAAAGGGTGTGTATCGCTGTGTATCGCTGTGGCGGGGGGATACATGGGGTGGCAAATATCGGATGGGTTGAACACAGCGTCGATACAGCCACCGGTTGAACTGCGTGGGTCAACCACCGAGGTCAGCCACCATGCAAACCCCTCATGTATCAAGGCAACCCAGCGTAGGCCTGGGCCTGCGCCGTGGTCTGTTGAAAGATCTGCAAGCCGCCCCCGCCGGCGATTTCGACTTTCTGGAAGTCGCCCCGGAAAACTGGATTGGCGTCGGCGGTGCCCACGGCGCGGCGTTACGCGAACTGGCCGAGCGTTATCCGTTGTCCTGTCACGGTTTGTCGTTGTCGCTCGGCGGCCCGGCGCCGCTAGACTGTAGTTTTCTGCAGGAAGTGCGGGTTTTTCTCGATGATCACCGCGTTGAACATTACAGCGAACACCTGAGTTACTGCAGCGACGACGGCCATCTCTACGATCTGTTGCCCTTGCCGTTTACTGAGGAAGCGGTGCACCACGTCGCCGCGCGTATCCGCCAGTCCCAGGACATTCTCGGTCGCCGCCTGGCCGTGGAAAACGTCTCCTACTATGCCGCCCCGCGTCAGGACATGGACGAAGTGACCTTCACCAACGCGGTGTTGCGCGAGGCTGATTGCGACCTGCTGCTGGACGTCAACAATGTCTACGTCAATGCCATCAATCACGGTTTTGATCCGCAGGCTTTTCTGGCCCGGATCGAGCCGGGCAGGGTGGTCGGGATGCACGTGGCCGGGCATTTCGATGAGTCCGACAGCCTCAGGATCGACACCCATGGCGCCTCGGTGAAACCGCAGGTGTGGTCGTTGCTGGCCGAAGCCTACGCACGGTTCGGCGCGCAGCCGACGCTGCTGGAGCGTGATTTCAATTTCCCGGCATTTGCCGAACTGGTCGCCGAGCTACAGACCATTCGCCGTCTGCAAGGCGAAGGAGCTCAGCGTGGATAGCCTTGAACGGCAACAACGGGCGCTGACGCGTTATCTGCGTGATCCCGACAACCACGAACCTCCTGCTGAAATGAATACCGCGCGGGTCAATGTGTACCGCGATCTGCTGTTCAGCAATCTTTCGCAATTGTTGAGTGGCACGTTTCCTGTACTGATCCGGATCATCGGCGATCAACGCTGGCACACGCTGATTCGCCGTTTTTTGCGCGATTACCGTGCGCAAACGCCGAAGTTTACTGAGGTCGCCGAGGCGTTCCTCGACTATCTCGCCACGCAGCCTGCGGTGTTGAGCGAGGGGCCGTGGCCCGCGTTTTTGCTGGAGCTGGCGCATTACGAATGGGTTGAGATGGTCTTGCAGCAATCCGACGCCAAGCCCTTGCCTGCGACGGATAAGGGCTTGTTGCTGGAACGGCCATTGCGGATCTCTGCGCTGGCCTGGCCTTTGGCTTACACGTGGCCGGTGCAGTGGCTTGGCCCGGATTATCAGCCTCCAACCGCCCCGGCGCATCCGACGCTGTTACTGGTACGGCGGGAGGCGGATTTCAGCGTGAGGTTTTCGCAGTTGAGCCCGTTGGCGTGGCGGTTGCTGCAGCGGATCGGTGAGTTGCCGTCATTGACCGGGCGCGAGCAATTGCAGGGCTTGGCACAGGAGGCTGGGCAATTCGCAGACGAGTCGTTCATGGCCAGCGGATTGGCGTTGTTGCAGCAAATGCACGAAGACCGGGTAATCGGTATTACTTGAACACATCAACCCCCTGTGGGAGCGGGCTTGCCCGCGATGAGGCCGGGACAGTCAACATCATCATCGACTGATCCGGCCCCATCGCGGGCGAGCCCGCTCCCACAGTTTTGTGCGTCTCAGGGGCTGAGTGGCAGCTTGAGTTCAGCACACAACCCGCCGCCCTCGCGGTTGCTTAAGGTCAGCGAGCCGCCGAGGGCAATTGCCAATTGCTGGGCGATGGCAAGACCCAGACCCGTGCCGCCAGTGCTGCGATTGCGCGAGTTTTCCACGCGGTAGAACGGCTCCATCACTTGCGCCAGTTCGGCTTCGGCGATGCCCGGGCCGCGATCCATGACGGTGATCGACAGCTTTCCCTTGTTCGCTGCGACCCACACCTCGGCACCCCCAGCGAATTTCAAGGCGTTGTCGGTCAGGTTCACCAGCACCCGGCGCAACGCGTGCGGGCGGGTCTCGACGACCACTTCACTTTTTCCGATCAGTTGTACTTTTTTACCCATGTCCTGATAGTCGAACACCAGGCTCTCGAGGAACGAATCCATGTTGGTGCGCCGACTTTCTTCGGTCGAGCCATGAATGCTGCGGGCGTAGGCCACACCTTCGCGCACCAGGTGTTCCATTTCGCCGAGGTCGTTGCACAGTTTTTCCTTCTCGGCCGAGTCGTCCATGAACTCGGCCCGCAGTTTCATCCGCGTGATCGGGGTTTGCAGGTCATGGGAGATCGCGGCCAGCAGTTGCATGCGCTCCTTGAGGTAGGTGGCAATCCGCGCCTGCATCGTGTTGAAGGCACGGGCGGCGTAGACCACTTCGTTCGGACCTTTCTCGTCCAGTTGAATCGGGTGCGCGTTGGGATCAAGGGTTTCCACGGCGTTGGCCAGCCGCGTCAAGGGCCGGATGGCGATGCGCACGGCCAGCCAGGTGCAGGCGATCATCAGCGCCAGTTGCCCGAGCAGCACCACTGGCAGCCACGGCGACAGTGGCGTCATCGCGGGGCGCACGTCGATGGTCACCGGGCTGCCGTCGCTCAGGCGCAGGTGGCCTTGAAAATGCTTTTTCGGGCCGGGAATATCGGTGAAGGTCAGGGGATATTTATCGCCCAGGACCTCAGTGATTGAGGTGACCGCAATGGGCACGTCGGCGGACCTGATCGGCGTACCGCCGTCGCCTTCGCTCAGCAGATAGCCGTAATTGTTGCGCGCCAGGCGCTCGAGCCAGGCCGGACGTTCCTCGGCCGGCAGGCGATCAAGAATCGCAATTGAGGTCGAGACGTCGGTTTGCAGATTGCCGAGCATGGTGCTTTTTGCACTCTGATAACGCTCGTAATACTGCGCACCGAATGACAGCGCCTGGGCGAGAATCAACCCGACCAGAAAAATCAGTGACAAGCGCGAGGCCAGTGTGCGCGGCCAGTGCAGATTAAGTGTCATGCCGGGGCACCGAGTAACTCGACCGGCAGTGAAAACACGTAACCTTCGCTGCGCACGGTCTTGATGTAGGCCGGCTCACGGGCGTCATCGAGCAGGCGCTGGCGCAAACGGCTGACCAGCAAATCGATGGAACGGTCGAACAGATCCGCGTCGCGGCCCTGGGTCAGGTTGAGCAATTGATCGCGGCTGAGTACCCGTTGCGGATGATCGAGAAACACCCGCAGCAAACGATATTCGGCGCCACTGAGCGCCACCATGGTGCCGTCCTTGTCCAGCAGGTGCCGGGCCGAGGTGTCCAGTTGCCAGCGACCGAACGCCAGCAAACGACCGGCTTCGGTGACCACCAGATTCGGCGGCAGCATTCGCGTGCGGCGCAGTACGGCGTTGATCCGCGCCAGCAGTTCGCGGGCGGCGAAGGGTTTGGTCAGGTAGTCGTCCGCGCCCATTTCCAGACCGATGATGCGGTCGGTTTCGTCATTGCGTGCGGTGAGCATCAACACCGGCGTCGCCTTGTGCTTGCCCACGCGCAATTCGCGGCACAGCTGCAGGCCATCGTCGCCGGGCATCATGATGTCGAGCACGATCAGGTCGACCGTGTTGGTTTCGAGAAAGCTGCGCATCTGCCGGCCATCGGCGACGACGGTGGTGCGCAGACCGTTCTTTTTCAGGTAATTGCCGACCAGCTCGCGGATCTCGCGGTCGTCGTCGACGATGAGAATGTGATCGACATGTTCCATGGGGCCTGGCCTCTGGCAAAGGGGAATGTCACGCAGTCTATCGAGCCTTCGAGTGCTCGCCTGCCTGCCTTTGTATTGCAGTGTATCTGGCGTTACAAGCGATACACGCAGACGTAAAAAAGCGATTTTTTCAGGGTTTTGTATCGCTGTGTATCCCCGGGCGGCACAGATACACAGCGAGGGTTAGCCGCCATTTTCCGACACATGCGCGATACCTCGGGAGCCTCAAATAGGCACCATCGAGGCACTCCATAGCGCCTCGGCTCAAACCCTTCGCAGCCTTGAGGAACACGCCATGAAAAACTCGTCCGTTATCGCCGCCTGCCTGTTTGCCGCCCTGAACATCTGCACCCTGTCGGCCCGCGCCGAAGCCGAAGTCACCGCGCAAACTTACAACTACGGCACCCACCTGGATATCCAGAAAGTCATTTCGCTGACTCAGGACGACTCGGTGAGCTGTGGGATTGTCGATGCGCGCATGACTTATCTGGATTCGGCCGGCAAAACCCGCGTACTCGATTACAGCAAATTCGCTGACGGTTGCAACGACGGCAACTGAATCTCACTTGTTTACAGGCAGAACCTTATGAACAACGTCTCTCGGTTCCCTACCGCCAATCCAAGGTGATTTTATGTACTTGATCGCATTCCTCGGCGGTTTGTTGACCGTGCTCAGCCCCTGCATCTTGCCGGTGGTGCCGTTCCTGTTTGCCAACGCCGACCGTAAACGTTCCTCGATCCTGCTGACCCTCGGCGGCATGACCCTGACCTTCGCGCTGATCTCCAGCCTCGCCGTGGTCAGCAGTGAGTGGGTGATTCAGGCCAGCAACACCGGCCGCCACATCGCCTTGATCGTCATGGCGCTGTTTGCGTTGTCGCTGATCTCGGCGCGCGTGGGTGACTGGCTGGCGCGACCGTTTGTGTTGCTCGGCAACCGCCTCGACCCGGACGCCAGCAAGAAGACCGGGCCCATGGGGTCGGTGATGATCGGCGTGGCCACCGGGTTGCTCTGGGCGCCCTGCGCCGGGCCGATCCTCGGCGTGATCCTCACTGGCGCCATGCTGCAAGGCGCCAACGCCCAGACCAGCTTGTTGCTGCTGGCCTACGGCGTGGGGAGTGCGCTGTCGCTGGGGACGTTGATCTTCGCCGGCCGTGGCGTGGTCAATCGCTTGAAACCGTCGATTCCGTTCACCGGGTGGTTTCGTCGCGGCGCCGGTGTTGCAGTGCTTGCTGGCGTGGCAGTGATTTCCACCGGCGCCGATAAAACCTTGCTGGCCGGCACGTCGTCCGAAGGCGTCACCAGCGTGGAGAGGCACGTGCTGGAGAACGTGCCGCCGAAAGTGGTCGACTTTCTTGTCAGCAAAGTTCGCGCAGATTCGATGATGGACGAGAGCAAAGGCGCGATGCCGTCGCTGTCCGGTGCCGTGCAATGGCTCAATTCACCACAGCTGAGTGCCGAATCCCTGCGTGGCAAAGTCGTGCTGGTGGATTTCTGGACCTACGACTGCATCAACTGCCAGCGCACCCTGCCGTACGTCAAAGACTGGGCGAAGAAGTACGAGAAGGATGGCCTGGTGGTGATTGGCGTACACACCCCGGAATACGGGTACGAGCGGATCATCGACAACGTCCGGGACCAAGTGCGGAAACTCGGCATCACCTACCCGGTGGCCATCGACAACAACTATGCGATCTGGCGCGCCTTCGACAATCAGTACTGGCCGGCGCACTACCTGATCGACGCCAAGGGGCAGATGCGTTACAGCCACTTCGGCGAAGGTCGCTACGAAGCGCAGGAGCAGATGATCAAGCAGTTGCTCGAAGAGGCCAAGGCCCCGGCTGCCTGATCAAACAACTCGATGGCTCAGAGGTCACGCACCATGAGCCATTGATCGTTGTCCCAGGCGTGAAAGCGTTCCACTACTGCCCAGCCGCGTTTGGCGTAGTAGTCCTGTTTGTTCTGCGTGTGCAGATACAGGCGGGGGAGGCCGCGGATTTTTGCTTCCCGACAAACCCCGTCGATCAACTGCTGTGCCAGACCCTGCCCGCGAACCTGCGGGTCGACGAACACGCAGGCCAGCCATGGGCCGAGATCCGGCCGTTGTTCGAGATCATCGCGGGCCAGCGCCGCACCACCGACCAAGCGGTCGCCGTCCAGTGCGATCAGGCAGGACCAGTCGCCATTGCTTTGGCCCTCGGCAAATTCACGCTGCCATTGAGCCAAAGGTTGATGGGCGTATTCGTATTGAAATTGCTGGTGGATCCACGCGGCATAGGTGTCGCTGTGCTGCATGTGGCTGGCGAGCCATTCGAATTGCACGGGCATGACTGAAGTCCGTTCAGAGGGCGAGCGGGCATCAGAAACCAATCGCCGGATTCTGGCAATGCCGTGAGTGTTGCGCCCGCTTGACAGATCTCCACCACTTATCGGCAAAGCGGCGGTTTTATGGGATTGCCGGACGATCGGCGGAGACGCCAAACAGGCTCGGCGCGATAGTGGACACGCCGTCTCACTAAACGGCGCTGCCGACTAACAGCAAACGGAGCTCGCATTCATGAGTACCCCGATTGATCTCACTGCCTTGAAGGAACGTCAGAAAGTCGCCTGGGCCAGTGGCGACTACGCCGTGATCGGCACCACACTGCAAATTGTCGGCGAAAACCTCGCCGAAGCCTGCGACCTGCGCTGCGATGAAGAGGTGCTGGATGTGGCCGCTGGCAACGGCAATGCGACCCTGGCAGCGGCGCGGCGCGGTTGTCTGGTCACCTCGACCGATTACGTCGCGGCGCTGCTGGAGCGCGGCCAGGATCGCGCCCGCGCTGAGCATCTGGACGTGACTTTTCAAGTCGCCGATGCCGAAGCCTTGCCGTTCGCCGATGGCAGTTTTGCGGCGGTGCTGTCGACATTCGGGGTGATGTTTGCCCCCGATCAGGACAAGGCCGCTGCCGAATTGGCGCGGGTCTGCCGGCGTGGCGGGCGGATCGGTCTGGCCAACTGGACGCCGGAAGGGTTTGTCGGGCAGATGTTCAAGACCCTCGGCCGGCATCTGCCACCGCCGGCTGGCGCACAGCCGCCGTCGAACTGGGGCACGGAGGCGTGGCTGCACAAACATTTCGATGATCACGATTTTGTCGTGCAGGTCACGCGGCGCGAGTTCAATTTCCGTTATCGCTCGGCGGCGCATTTCATCGACATTTTTCGGCACTGGTACGGGCCGGTGCACAAGGCTTTCGCCGCGCTGCCACCGGAAAGCGGTCAGGCGCTGGAAAGTGACCTGGCGGATTTGCTCAACCGGTCGAACCGCGCGGGGGCGGACTCGCTGGTGGTGCCGAGTGAGTATCTGGAGGTGGTGATCAACAAGCGCTGAGCGGAATGCAATCTTGTAAATCCTGGAGATCAAATGTGGGAGCGAGCTTGCTCGCGAATACGGTGTGTCAATCAAAAATACAGTGACTGACACACCGCTTTCGCGAGCAAGCTCGCTCCCACAGGGAGGATTTTCTGAGCCGGCAGAGGACTACTTCACCTGCGACCGATCAAACCACTCCAGCGCCGTACGCCAGATGCAGATCCCCAGAAAGTAAGCCGACATCAGCAACCACAAACCCATCACCAATGGGTTGATCACCGGATGGTTGAGCACCAGCGACAGGCTGCACAACAGCCAGATCGCCGTCACGGCAATGTTGATCGGCATGAACCGACGCACGCGAAACGGATGCAGGAACTTCATCCTTGTCACGGTCAGCAGCGCCAGGCCGATGACGGTCAGAAAGGTGATCCATGGCCCAGGCCCGATGATGTAGAGGCACAATGCGACCACGTTCCACGCAGCAGGGAAGCCGACGAAGTAGTTGTCCTTGCTCTTCATGTTGACGTTGCAGAAGCAGAACAGTGACGACACCAGAATCAGCGACACCGTCAGCAACAGCGTGTAATCCGGCAGCGGAATGTAGCGATAGATGAACAGTGCCGGGATGAACACGTAGGTCAGGTAATCGATCACCAGATCAAGGACCGAGCCGTCGAAGCTCGGCAACACCGACTGCACATTGACCTTGCGCGCCAGTGCGCCGTCAAGGCCATCGACGATCAGCGCCACCCCCAGCCACATCAGGCAGTGGGTGGGTTGGTTTTCCAGCAGGGCGAGGGTCGCCAGAAATGCAGTGACCACGCCGGTCGCGGTAAAACCATGGGCGCCCCAGGCTTTGAGCCTGGCTATGTGGACGGTGGATATCACGGGGGCGTTCTCCAGAAATTAATGCCAGCCGGGTATTACCCTTGGACAGCAAGGGCGCCAGCAAACCGGTTCGGGTTGCAGCTATCGACCGGTCGGGCCGGGATAAGGTTCACCTACCCTGAATCTTAGCTGTCCATCGAAAAAATACGCGAGCGAAATAATTCAGCGGCTACGGCATCGGCCAAACGGTGCTGGCGCAACGCCCGCAGCGGTCTATCGTTGCCAGACGCAGTAAATCTCAATGCTTGAGGATGACGTCATGAACACCAGCGATTTGCTTGAACAACTGCTTCGGGGCCAGGGCTCGGCGGGTCAGCAAAGTGGTGCGGCGACCGGTGGCGGTTTGGGCGGCCTCGGTGGATTGCTGGGGGGCTTGCTCGGTGGCGCGGATTCTACAGGCACACGTGGTGGCGCTGCGGCTGGCGGGCTTGGTGGGCTGGGAGGCTTGCTCGGCGGGCTGCTCGGCGGCGGTGGGCTGGGCGGCGCACTGGGTGGCGGCACGCAAAGCCGGTCCGGCGGCACTCATTATGCGGCGCTGGCATCACTGGGGATGATGGCCTGGCAGGCGTATCAAGCCTGGCAACGCAACCAGTCCAGCACAGCGGCGCAGCAAACGCCGCAGACGGCCAATCTGCTCGCCGGCCCGGCCATCGAAGAGCACAGCCACGCGGTGTTGCGTGCCTTGATTGCAGCGGCGAAGGCGGACGGGCGCATCGACGAAACGGAAAAACATCTGATCAGCAGCGAAATCGGCAAACACACCGATGATCCGCAACTACAGCAATGGCTGGACGCCGAAGTCGCCAAACCACTCAGTGCCGCCGAAGTCGCACAAGCCGCAAACGACGACCCGGCTGTGGCCGCCGAAATGTACCTGGCCAGCATCCTGCTGGTGGACGACCAGCAAGATGCCGAACGCACTTACCTGGACGAGCTGGCGGCGGCGTTGGGGATTGATCCTGAGTTGCAGGTGCATCTGGAGCAACAGGCCAACGGCACGGCATAACATCAAGAGATCGTCCGATCGCGGCCCGAGCCTTCGGCAGTTCCTACAGGGGGAGTGTGGCCAGCGATGGGGGAACACCGTCCGTCAGGGCTTTTTTGAGGTCGATTGAATTTTTGGCACGCAGAGCCCCTCTGCTGCTGTAGAGGCGCGAAACAGCGCCGTACCAATCGACCGAGAATATTGCCATGACTGTCCTGACACGTTTGCAATCTGTGCCGGCCCAAGCACAAGCGATCACTCCCGCCGGCAACCTGCGTGGCATTTACGAAACGCTGCTGCGCGAGGAGAACTCGCGAGGCCTCGCGCAAACGTTCTTGAGCGAACAACTGCAACGCGCCTCCGCGTTGCCCGAGGAACTCCCGCACGATCCATCGACCTGGCACGACTGGGTCGCCGAGCACTGCGCCGATGTTGCTCGCCAATACGCCGATTACCTGCAACAACGCAAGGCGGGTGGGCCGCGGCAATTCTTTACCAGCAAGGCTCATGCGCTGTACTTTCTGCAAGCGGTTGCACCTACCAAACTGGTGGATGGCGCGTGGCTCTATGGCTTGTTGCAGCATTGGCGCGATCCACGCTTTAGCGGCTTGTTGTGCACCTACCTGGAAGAACTGGGCGATGGTAATCCGGCGCAGAACCATGTGGTGATCTACCGCAAGCTGCTGGCCGAGCACGACCTCGATCATGCCGGTGCCCTGGAAGACGGCCGCTATCTGCAAGGCGCGCTGCAACTCGCGCTCGGTGCCTGCGGCGATGATTTCCTGCCTGAGGTGATCGGCTATAACCTTGGCTACGAACAGCTGCCGCTGCATTTGCTGATCAGCAGTTACGAGCTCAGCGAGCTGGGCATTGATCCGTACTACTTCACCCTCCACGTGACCATCGACAACGCCAGCACCGGCCATGCGCAAAAAGCCGTGCAGGCCGTTCTGGATCTGTTGCCGCTTGAGGCGGATCGCGCCGACTTTATGCGTCGGGTATCGCTGGGTTATCGGCTCAATGATCTCGGGCAGGGCAGCCGCGCAATCATCGAAGGGTTTGACCTTGAGCGCGAATTGCTGGCGATGCTGGAGCGCAAGTGCCCATTCGCTCAGCACATGCACTCGGACTATTGCCGCTTTGAAGGGAAAACCGTCAACCAGTGGCTGGCCGAGCCCGAGCATCTGCAAGGCTTCCTGCAAGCCTTGCAGAACAAAGGCTGGATCAAACGCCACGAAGACCCGCAGGCCAGTCGCTTTTGGCAGTTGATCGACGGCGATGGTGCGGCCATGTTTGGTGTGTTCAGCGCCTACGAAAAACAACTGGTGCATGACTGGATTGCCGGCGACTGGAAACCCGCGAACAAACCCACCCCGTTACGTCGGCACCCCCCCGCCAACGCTCCTATCGAGGTGCCCGAGCAGGACCCCGATGTGCAGCAGCTCAACGACACGCTGCAAGGGCAGGATGGCCACGCCCAAATGGCGACGCTCATCCCATGGCTCGCGCCGGCCCGGCATGCGCACCCGGCCGGCTTGCTCGCCACTCGCCGCTTCATCGATCTCAAATCCCGTTTGCCTTAAGGAAATCGTCAATGACTCAGGAAGATCAACTGTCCACCCATGATCTCGCGCTGCTGCAATTGGGCCGGCGCTTGCAAGCGGACGGCTACCGTTTCACCACCCCGACGCCGCTGACTCATCAGCGGGTCAACCAGCGAGATGAAGGCCAGTTCGCCGACTCTCTGCGCGATGTCTTTGGCTGGTCACGGCCCTTTGAACCGGGTTTGTTGTCCGCCGATGAACAGCAGCAACTGCTGGAAGCTCAAGTCATCGATACGTACGAAGGGCACCTGAAGAGTCGGGTGCGCTGGTCGAGCCTGGACGATATGTTGTTTGTGCATTCGGCGTTTCCCACGGATGCCGCCGACTCGGTGTTTTTCGGCCCGGACACCTACCGTTTCGCGCAGTTGATTCACGCGCATTTGCAGCAGAACTTCGCGCCGATCCACCGCGCAGTCGACATCGGCTGTGGCGCCGGCGTCGGCGCGATCCTGATCGCCCGTGCCCGCCGCGAAGCGCAAGTGCTGGCGCTGGATATCAATCCCGCCGCGCTGCGCCTGACCACGATCAATGCGGCACTGGCGGAAGTGGCCAACGTCGAAGCGTGTCACAGCGACATTTTGCAAGGCGTCGACGGCGATTTCGATTTGATCGTCGCCAACCCGCCGTACATGGCTGATCCCGCCGCACGCGCCTACCGGCATGGCGGCGGCACACTGGGCGCCGGGCTGTCGCTGCGTATCGTCGAGCAGGCACTCAACCGGCTGACACCGGGCGGTTCCCTGGTGCTGTACACCGGCGTGGCGATGGTCGATGGTCGCGACCCGTTTCTTGACACCGTATTGCCGCGACTCGATGAATCGCGCTTTGGCTGGACGTACCGCGAGCTCGACCCGGATGTGTTCGGTGAAGAACTGATGAACCCCGGTTATCAACGAGTCGACCGGATTGCCGTGGTCGCCTTGACCGTGACCCGTATTGGCTGAAACAAGGCAGGTGCGCCATGAGCAGGAACCTCGACGACTACAACAGCATGCGCGATTTCTCGGCAACCTCTGAACCGGCGGCGGTCAAGCGCTCGGGCAAGAAAACGGCCGGTGATCACGCCTTGCAGTTCTGCATCCAGAAGCACGACGCCTCGCACCTGCATTACGATTTTCGCCTCGAACTTGATGGCGCGCTGAAGAGCTGGGCGGTGCCGAAGGGACCTTCGCTCGACCCCAAGGTCAAGCGGCTGGCGGTGCATGTCGAAGATCACCCGCTGGATTATGCGACGTTCGAAGGCAGTATTCCTGAAGGGCATTACGGCGCCGGGGATGTGATTGTCTGGGATCGCGGCGTATGGATTCCGCTGGAAGATCCGCACAAGGCCTACGCCAAGGGCAAGCTCAAATTTGAACTGCAAGGCGAGAAACTCGCCGGCGTCTGGAATCTGGTGCGCACGCACATGCCGGGCAAAAAGGAAAACTGGTTTCTGATCAAACATCAGGACGGCGCCGCCCGCCCGCAGGACGACTACGACGTGCTGGTGGCCGAGCCGGACAGCGTGCTCAGCGAGCGGACGTTGGTCGACAAACCGAAGCTTGCGGCCAAGCAAGTCAAACCGCTGGAGAAGGCTGCGCCCAAGTCGCGTAAAAAGGCTACGGGGACGTTGACCGGCGCACACAAAGCGAAGATTCCCGCGCAGCTCAAACCAGAGTTGGCGACCTTGGTCGACAGCGCCCCGGCAGGCGAGTGGAGTTACGAAATTAAGTTTGACGGCTACCGGATCATGGCGCGGATCGATCATGACCAGGTGCAGTTGTTCACGCGCAATGGTCACGACTGGACGCACAAGTTACCGAAACAGGCCGAGGCGCTTGCCGCGCTGGGACTGGAATCGGCCTGGCTCGACGGCGAAATGGTGGTTGCCAACGAGCAGGGCGTACCGGATTTTCAGGCGCTGCAAAATGCTTTCGATTCCGGCAAAAGCACCAACATCCTCTATTACCTTTTCGACTTGCCCTATCTCAACGGCGTCGACCTGCGTGAAGTCGCCGTCGAAGAGCGCCGCGCGGCACTGTCCACGGTTCTCGGCGCCCATGAGCAGCCCTTGTTGCGGTTCTCTGAAGCCTTTGACGAGACCCCGGATGCGCTGCTCAACAGCGCCTGTCAGATGCAGATGGAAGGCCTGATCGGCAAACGCCTCGGCTCGCCCTACGTGTCCCGGCGTAGCGGTGACTGGATCAAGCTCAAGTGCAAACATCGCCAGGAATTCGTCATCGTCGGCTACACCGATCCCAAAGGTGCGCGCAGTGCCTTTGGCGCATTGCTGCTGGGGCTGCATGACCGCGATAGCGGTGAATTGCGCTATGCCGGCAAGGTCGGCACCGGTTTCAATGAAATGACGCTGAAAAGCATTCTCGCCCAACTCAAACCGTTGCAGGTCAAGACCGCCGCGGTGGTCAATCCACCCAGCGGTTTCGAGGCAAAGGGTGTGCACTGGCTCAAGCCGAAGTTGCTGGCAGAAGTCGCGTTTGCGGAAATGACCAAGGATGGCTCGGTGCGCCACGCGGTGTTTCATGGTTTGCGCGATGACAAACCGGCGAAGGACATCACTGAGGAGCGCGCCAAGCCCGTGAAGAAGTCAGAGAGCAAAACCACCGCGAAGAAACCGGCGAAAAAAGCCGTTGCGAGTAAACCTGCACCGGCCGAAACCGCGCCCTCACAACTCGGCCTGGCCAATGGCAAGGTGCGCATCACCCACCCCGATCGAGTGATCGACGCCGTCAGTGGCACCACTAAAATGCAGTTGGCCGAGTATTACGCCAGCGTCGCCGAATGGATTTTGCCGCAACTCAAGGATCGTCCGGTCGCCTTGGTCCGCGCGCCGGATGGCATCGCCGGTGAACTGTTCTTTCAGAAAAATGCCGAGCGCCTGGCGATACCCGGCATCACCACGCTGGACAAGGATGTCACCGGCCAACCGGTGATGCTGATCAATAACGCCGAAGCGCTGATTGGCGCGGTGCAGATGAGCACGGTCGAACTGCACACCTGGAACGCCACCACGGTTGATCTGGAAAAGCCCGACCGCTTCGTTCTCGACCTTGACCCGGACCCGGCGCTGCCGTGGAAATGCATGGTTGAAGCCACTGCGCTGACCCTCACGGTGCTGGATGAACTGGGGCTCAAGGCGTTCCTCAAGACCAGCGGCGGCAAGGGCATTCATCTGGTGGTGCCGCTGACGCGCAAACTGGATTGGGACGAGGTCAAGGATTTCAGCCACGCGATCGTCAGTCATATGGCCAAGCTGTTGCCGGATCGTTTTTCGGCGGTGTCCGGGCCAAAAAATCGCGTTGGGAAGATCTTTATCGATTACCTGCGTAATGGCCTCGGGGCCACGACCATTTGCACTTATGCGGCACGCACTCGCGAAGGCCTGCCGGTATCGGTGCCGCTGTTTCGGGAGGAAGTGGCCGAGATCAAGGGCGGTAATCAGTGGAATATTCACAACGTCCATGAGCGGCTGGCGGAGGTCGGCGACAAGCCTTGGGCGGACATGAAGAAAACCCGTCAGACCATCACTGCCGAGATGCGCAAACGGGTGGGCATGAAGAAGTGATCAGGTACCGCGCAGCAAGTCGTGGGCGTTGAGCAGTTCGAAGGCGATCTGCGGGTTATTGCTGAGCCCCCGGCGAATGGCTGCCGGTATTGACTTGCGCGTCTTGCGGCACAGCCCCGGCATTTTCTCTATCTGAATGTCGATGCCCAGCATGGTGCGGACTTCGTGAAAACCGGGCGATATGTCGACACGAATCCCCAGCTGCTCATACAGGCGGTTTTGCAGATGCCGGAGATCGGCGAGGTCTTTGAGTTTTTCCAGGCGTGCGAGCAAGATTTTTTCTTGCTCGCGGGTCAACAGCAGGATGCGCAAATCCGCACCTGACATTTCCACCAACAGGTCGCGCCCGCAATCGCAGGCGCCGGGTGGGCAGGGTGAGCGCAGTGGCGCGGGAGTCGTCATGGCCTCCATCATAGAGGCCGTCGGACAATTTTGCCTATGCGCCTTCAGCTGCCGTCCATCGGCGGCTTCGTCCGTGACAGCTACTGATTCAACCCTTCGTAATGCACCAGAATCGCGTTGGCCAGGTCTTCATCGCTGGCATTGATGCCGGGATTGTCCTGACGAACCTGTTGCAGCACCGATTCAAGATAAACCCCACGAATGGCCCCGCCACTGGCGACAAATGCAGACAAGTCGTCACGAGCCGGAATCACCATTTTGTGATCCTTGAAGGTCGAATACAGCGACGCGGAGACACCTGCTGAGGTCGCGACATCTCCGGCATCCACTCTGGCCAGAGCAGTGCCCACGGGCAGGCATAAGAGTAAAGAAGAAACGAGCACTAACTTGCGCATGACGGTATTCCTCCACAAGCGCGAAGCAAAAGGGAAGTCCTACATAGTGTGAGAGGGGCGCGAAGGGCGGGAGTTCCCTGAGGGTGCGCGTGACAGACACGGGTGACACCGTTGCGAGTCACCCGGCCTGATGGCGGGCTGTCAGATGACGCCGCACGCCATGCGATCGCCGCCACCACCCAAAGGCTTGGGCATGTCGGCATGGTTATCGCCGCCGGCGTGGACCATCAGCGCGTGGCCTTTGATCTCGGAGATTTTCTTCAGGCGCGGCGCCAGCACCGGATAGTTGGCGATACCGTCAGCGGTCACGTAAACCGCCGGCAGGTCGCCCAGATGACCGTCTGCATAGGGGCCGAGGTGTTTGCCGGTTTTCTGTGGATCGAAGTGGCCACCAGCCGCCAGTGCAGCACCTTTGACGCCGTCCTTCATGCCGGCCTCACAGCTGCCGTTTTCATGCACATGAAAGCCATGAACGCCAGCTGGCAAGGATTTCAGATCCGGTGTGAACAGCAGGCCATAAGGCGTCTCGCTGATCGTCACGGCACCGATTGCCTGGGGTGCACCGTCAGCGCTAACCAGATTGATGGTGACTTTTTCCGTTGCCGCCTGAGCGGTACCGATGGCCAAGGTGCCGAGCAAACCCAACCAGACTGCGCGTTTCATAAGCGTTTCCTTTTGCTACACGGTTTTCAGAAGACCGAATCAAGACCTTTGCGCATTAACGGGCGATGAACGCTGGATTCGGCTACGTTGCAAAATGAGACTCGTCGCACATCGCGAAAGTTTTGCCGGGGTTGCCTCTCCACGCAGACAACTGCTGACACGTTCTGGCGTAGCAGAACGGCGCAAACAGGCTTAACTGAAGGACTAACGGGCGTTTTCAGCGCACCCAGAGAGGATTCCACTGTGTCGATCAAACTGCGTTTAGTGTTGCTGATTGTTACCAGTCTACTGACGGCATTGATCGTCAGTCTGGTCAGCTACGTTGGCAACCTGCGGATGGCCACGGCCGTCAGCGACAACGCGGTCAGCATGAGCGCGCTGCGCAATCATATGGAAGCCGACATGATGCACGACGCCCTGCGTGCCGATGTCTACTCTGCGATGTTGGTGGGCCTGGACAAAAGCACCAGTACGGCGGCCGAGGTACGCGCTTCGATTGATGAACACGCGGGGCATTTTCGCGCAGTACTTGAAGAGAACATCAAGCTGCCGATCAACCCGGCATTGCGCACGGTGCTGGAGCAGATCAAGCCCAGCCTCGACACATATATCGACGCCGGTGAGCGCATTGTCGGGCTGGCGCTGGATAATCCAGAGGCGGCGCAACAGGAGCTTGCCCAGTTCAACGCCGCGTTCACTCGGCTCGAAGAGCAAATGGGCGCTTTGAGTGAATTGATTGAAACCAATACGGCGCAAACCAGCCAAGGCACTGAAGCGGCGATTCGCAATGCCAACATCGCACTCGGCGTTGTGTTGGTCGCCAGTTTGCTTTTGCTGCTGGCGCAGGGCCGCTCGGTGATCCTGAGCATCATGGGGCCGTTGAAGTCCGCCAGTCGTATTGCCGAAAGCATCGCTCACGGCAACCTCAGCGAGCCGATCATCGAGCCTTCAGGCAAGGACGAGGCCAGCGTCTTGATTCGCACGTTGGCCACCATGCAGCGCGACCTGCGCAACATGATCGATGTGGTGCGGCGCAATGCCCAAGGCGTCAGCGGCATGAGCGAACAACTGAGCCACGGCTGCCATCAGGTTGCCGACAGCAGCCAGCAGCAAAGCGCCGCTGCCGGAACCATGGCCGCCGCCGCGAGCCAGATGACCGCGAGTATCGAGGACATTACCCGTCACGCCGAACGCGCCTTGGGCATGGCCAATCAGGCGCAGTCCCTGGCGAAGAATGGTGGCCAGGTGATCCATCAAGTGGTGAGCGACATGGACGATATCGCTCGTTCGGCGCAACAGTCCGCGCAGGTGATTCGTACGCTGGATCAGGAGTCCGAAGGTATTTTCAACATCATCCAGGTGATCAAGGGCATTGCCGACCAGACCAACCTGCTGGCGCTCAATGCCGCCATCGAGGCGGCCCGGGCGGGCGAGCAGGGCAGGGGCTTTGCGGTGGTGGCTGACGAAGTGCGCAGTCTGGCCGCGCGAACCAGTGCATCGACCCAGGAAATCGCCGCCATGGTTGCACGCATCCAGCACAGCACGCGCGAGGCCGTCAGCAGCATGGAGGCGGGCGTGGCGCAGGTCGACAAGGGCATGGCGGTGACAGCTGACGTCGAGCGGGCGATTCGCGAAATCCTTGAGGCGACGTTGAGCACCACGCAACTGGTCAACGACATCACCCGCACGATCGGAGAGCAGAGCCTGGCCAGTAACGAAATCGCCCATCAGGTGGAAATGATTGCGGGGATGTCCGAGGGCAACAGTCGAGTGATTGGTCAAACAGCGAATACCACGGACGAGTTGTCGAGCCTGGCGGGGCAGTTGGCGCAGTCAGTGGATCGGTTTCGGTTGTGAGGGTTGCCCGTTGATTTGTGGAGTCTGGTCGGCCGTCATCGCGATCAGGCTCATCCCACGTTTTTAAGCGGGGTGTACGCATCCCTGTGGGAGCTGGCTTGCCAGCGATAGCGGTGGATCAGTCGACATCGATGCTGGATGAGCCGACCTCATCGCTGGCAAGCCAGCTCCCACAGGTTGTGTGCGTCATACCACCGAACCCTGTGGGAGCGAGCTTGCTCGCGAAGAGGCCAGTTCAGCAAACATCAGTTTCAGCAGACGTTACGACATCAGAACTTGAACGCCTGCCGCCCCACCAGCAACCACTTGCCATCCTGCTTCTGCCAGATCTGGAAGTTCTCGATCTCGGTTGGTATCACTTCAGTGCCCTTCAATGCCTGAGCGGAGAAGTGGTGGCGCACCAGCGCGGTGTCGCCTGACAGGGTGATGGTCTGGTTCTGCATCTCCAGGGTTTTGAATGCGCTCTTGCCGGTTTCGATATCGGCGATGAACGCTTTCTTGTCCTGGATCTTGCCGCTGGAGTGGCCGTAGGTCAGGTTGGGCGCGGTGAGGGCATTCAGTTCGGCAATGTCCTTGTGCAGCATCGCCTGGGTCAGATGATCGACCGCTTGGGCAACATCCTTCTCGGCCGGGGCAGCGGCGGCCATGGCGAAGCCACTGAAGGCGCAAAGAAATCCGATCAGGAGGCGGGACTGGGTCATGAGTGCTGTTCCTTGTTGTTATGGGGTTGATGACCGATGAGCCGATGGTGTTCATCAGTCATCGTACAACGTAGCAGGTTCTTAAATGATTACCCAGCGGCTCAATCAACATCATCACGGCTAACGACACTTGCGTACAGGTAGCTTTCAGCCAGGCACCGTCAAGGGTCATGTTCGGCGCCCGGCTGCCGATAAGTCCCAGAACGGAAAAAGACTCTCAGGTCGGGAACAGACGCGCGGGTTTGCCATGACGTGATATTCTGCGCGCCAACTTGGTTTGACCTCATTCAGTTTGCTTGCCTTACGGGCGGGCCGACGGAATCCCTGTCGCTCAAGTAGCTGAGCCAATAATGATAAGAAGTCAGTTCAGAAGGGACATTAACTGAGGTCGATGCGGCATGTCGGCCTTGTGTGCCCACCCGTCAAAATTGAAGTGTGCCGGAATCTGCGACGCCAGCCTGAGCGTCATCAAAGCGGATCGCATGCAGATAACAGCGGCGGGCGGAAGGCGTTTTATCATAGGTGCAACAGATGTTTAAGAAAGTGAACACGGCCTTGCTAGGGCTGGCTTTGTCGATGGGGCTGACCTCCGTGCATGCGGCAGAGGCCAATAAAGTCGACGTACTGCTGATCGGCGGCGGCATCATGAGCACCACCCTGGGTGTGTGGATCAATGAGCTGGAACCGACCTGGTCGATGGAAATGGTCGAGCGCCTTGACGGCGTCGCCCTGGAAAGCTCCAACGGCTGGAACAACGCCGGTACCGGTCACTCGGCCCTGGCCGAGCTGAACTACACCCCGGAAGACGACAAAGGTAACGTCACGATCCCGAAAGCCGTCGAGATCAACGAAGCGTTCCAGGTTTCCCGTCAGTTCTGGGCCTGGCAGGTTCAGCAAGGCGTTCTGAAGAACCCTCGCTCATTCATCAACACCACTCCGCACATGAGCTTTGTGTGGGGCGATGACAACATCAAGTTCCTGAAAAAGCGTTACGAAGCCCTGCAAGCGAGCCCGCTGTTCGCCGGCATGCAGTACTCCGAAGACCCGGCTGTGATCAAGAAGTGGGTCCCGCTGATGATGGAAGGGCGTGACCCGAACCAGAAAATCGCGGCCACCTGGAGCCCGCTGGGTACCGACATGAACTTCGGCGAAATCACCCGCCAGTTCGCCGGTTACCTGCAGACCAAGCCTAATTTCGACTTGAAACTGTCCAGCGAAGTGCAGGACATCACCAAGAACGAAGACGGCACCTGGCGCGTCAGCTACAAAAACCTGAAAGACGGCACCAAAACCGAAACCGACGCCAAGTTCGTGTTCATCGGCGCGGGCGGCGGTGCACTGCACCTGCTGCAGAAGTCGGGCATTCCAGAAGCCAAGGAATACGCAGGCTTCCCGGTTGGCGGCTCGTTCCTGGTGACCGACAACGCGACCATCGCCGAGCAGCACCTGGCCAAGGCCTACGGTAAAGCCTCGGTGGGCGCACCGCCGATGTCCGTTCCGCACCTGGACACCCGTGTCCTGGACGGCAAGCGCGTCATTCTGTTTGGCCCATTCGCGACCTTCAGCACCAAGTTCCTTAAGGAAGGCTCGTACCTGGACCTGCTGACCAGCACCACCACCCACAACATCTGGCCTATGACCAAGGTCGGCATCAAGGAATACCCGCTGGTCGAGTACCTTGCCGGTCAACTGATGCTGTCGGATGAAGACCGTCTGGACGCGCTGAAGGAATACTTCCCGAACGCCAAAGCCGAAGACTGGCGCCTGTGGCAGGCCGGCCAACGCGTGCAAATCATCAAGCGTGATGAAGCGGCTGGCGGCGTGCTGAAACTGGGCACCGAAATCGTTGCTTCGCAAGACGGCTCGATCGCCGGCCTGCTGGGCGCATCGCCAGGCGCGTCGACCGCTGCACCGATCATGCTGAGCGTGCTGCAGAAAGTCTTCAAAGACAAAGTCGCGACCCCAGAGTGGCAATCCAAGCTGCACCAGATCGTTCCAAGCTACGGCACTCAGCTGAACAGCGATCCAGCCAAAGTGGCTGCAGAGTGGGCTTACACCGCTAAAATCCTCGAACTGCCGACGCCTCCAGTGATTGGTCAGGTTGCAGCTCCGGCGGCACCTGCAGCTGAAAAAGCTGAAGCACCCAAGGAAAACGCTGCACGTGACATGGCTCTGTAACTAGACCCCTGACACACAAAGCCCACTGAACCGGCGACGGTCAGTGGGCTTTTTTGTGCCTTGCCGATTGTGGTTGATATCAGGCTTTGGCGGCAGCCAGGTAGGCACCAAGCCGTCGGCCCATTTCTTCGCCCAGCGCTTGCAGGCCGCTAAGGGGTCGCACCATTACCTCAAACTCGACAATCTTGCCGCGCTCATCAAAGCGAATCATGTCTATGCCCTTGAGTTCCTTCGCGCCCACCTTGGCACTGAACTCCAGAATCACATTCAAACCGTCAGCCGTCGCCAGTTCGCGGTGATATTCAAAATCCTCGAAGACCTCAAACACCGTGTTGAGAATCATCGCCACGACCTGCGCGCCAGGGTAAGGCGTGTGCGCCATCGGCGAGCGAAACACGGCGTTGGCATCAAGCAGCGCGGGCAGGGCGCTCAAGTCGGCGGTACGGATCATCTCGTGCCAGCGGCTCAGGGATTCGGCGGCACCGGGTTGCAGGTTCAGATCAGTCATTTGCACCTCTGGATTTTTGTTGTTCTTGGACTCTAGATCAAAGCCTCGGCAGGGCAAGCTTGTTGTCGCGGCCTGAATGTCACCTTATGACAACCGTATGGGGCTCCTACAGATCAGATCCCATCTGATACGCTTTTTTCGTTTCAATCTGCCCCTGTATTCGGTTCAGATGCAGGATCAAACTGCCCCCGCGGTTCGGTCACTCGCGACAGTCCTTCATCCCGAAGCGTCCAGTGCACCGCAAGCTCAGCATTGAGGAGAGCAACATGAACAAGATGGCGTATTTTCTGGGTGGATTTTTGGTACTGACCGTTCTGATTGGCATGCTCGCGACGATTTCTCCTGTCTGAAGTGATGTGCTTCATATGACGGCCACAGGTGTGCCGCGCGAATCGTGTTTAAATGCCGCGCCTCACACCTGTAAATGGATTTACCCCCATGGCCGAACCGCGTATCCGCGCCCTCGCACTCTGCGTTTTTCAGCACAACGGCAGAATTCTGGTTAACGAGTTTCGTGACCCAGTCAGTCAGCAAACCTGCTTTCGGCCCATCGGCGGCGGGATCGATTTCGGCGAGACCAGCGCCGAAGCGATCGTGCGCGAAGTGCAGGAAGAGTTGGGCCAGTCGATAACGGACCTGCGCCTGCTCGGCACGCTCGAAAGCCTGTTCATCTATAACGGCAAATCGGGACACGAGATCGTTCAGGTCTACGACGCGTCGTTTACCGACCCAAGCGTGTACAGGCATGCGCAGATCAAAGGTCACGAAAGTGACGGCGCGCCCTTTACCGTGCGCTGGCATGACAGCTCAAGCTTCAGCGAGCAGGCGCCATTGGTGCCGAAGGGATTGGGCGATTTGCTAAAGAGCGCCGGATTACTGGATTGACCTAAGCCCTCAGCGCTGGCGACGTTCGGTGCCTTCAGGGTTGCCAGTGTCGAGCAATCTTCTTTCCACCAATACGTTCTCCAGCGCCTGACGCTCGACGGGCTTCATTTGGTGTTCGCGCTTTTTCAGCTCCAGCAGGATGGGACTGGACCAGGTGCGATAGGTCTGTTCGATGTTGCGGCGGGACATCATCAGTCTCTCCTTGATTAAGAGCCCGGTGTGGCTGGCAGGGGCTCTGTCCGATGAGACATTGACCTTAGACGACAAACCGGAAAGCCGCTAATACCCTGGGTTCCGTGGGAGCTGGCTCGCTTCAGGTGGACTCTCCAAATAGTTGCGACTAAGCGCTAAATGAACAGATTTCCTGTTTGCTAGTGTGGTAGGCCTACAGACACGACTTTAGGAGCGGACTTGTCTGTACCTAATAAGCGAAAAAGCAGTTTCAAAATCTATCCATGTCGGTGAGTATGGCCCCTGTTTTTGTAAGCATTCCGAAGTCGTTTCGTCGAATTTTCAATGGAGAAAATGGTTCATGACCATCAAGATCGAGGGAGTGATTGCCAGCAAGGTTGGCTTTGCTTCTCACCAGAATGCTGTCCCGGTCCTCCGAGAACTGACCGTACACAACGATGGTGAAGCTGATTACAGCGATCTTGAGCTAGAGCTTGTCGCAGATCCTCCTTTCCTTGAGGGAAAAATTTGGCGTCTGGATAGATTAAATAAAGACTCGACGCTCCATATTTCAGAACGCAACTTGAAGCTGAATGCCGCTTTTCTCGCCGATCTGACGGAAAGTCTCAGCGCGACCCTTGTCCTGCGCCTTCGTTGCAACGATGAAGTCCTCAATAGTCAAATCTTCCCGGTTGAGCTTTTGGCAAGAAATGAGTGGGGGGGCGTTAACTCCATGCCAGAGTTGCTGCCTGCGTTTGCAATGCCAAATGACCCTGCGGTAGATCGGATACTCAAATCTGCTTCTGATGTTCTGCGTCGAGCTGGCAAAGCGGATGGAATCAACGGTTACGAAAGTAAGTCCAGAACCAGAACTTGGGAGCTCACTTCCGCAATATGGTCTGCAGTCTGCGGGCTTAAATTGAGCTATGCGCTACCGCCGGCAAGCTTTGAGGCTTTCGGCCAGAAAGTCAGAACTCCCAGCCTCATATTGGAAGGCGGTGTTGCAACTTGTTTGGACACGGCATTGCTTTTTGCTGCGGCGTTGGAGCAAGCCGGACTAAACGCACTTCTGTTGCTGACGAAAGGTCATGCGTTTGCAGGTGTTTGGTTACAGCCTCAGGAGTTTTCTCAACTGATTACAGATGAGGCTTCTGCAGTACGAAAGCGCATCGACCTGAAAGAGGTCCTCGTATTTGAAACCACTCTGGCAACGCAATTTCCTGCGCCAGGTTTCAGTCAGGCTATTAGTACAGCTGAAAGGCAGGTCAACGATGATGATTTCATTATGGCCATTGATATGCATCGAGCACGCATGCAGCGCATTCGTCCTTTGGCAACGTCAATTTCAACGCCGAAATCAGATGTGATTCAAGAGTCGGAGGTGCCACTCGATGCGTTGGAGCTCGCGCCACAATTACCGGGCTTTGACGTAGAGATACTTACCGAGTCAGAAACACCTGCCGGTAAGCTAACTTTGTGGCAACGCAAGCTTCTCGATCTGACGACTCGAAATCGACTACTACATCTACCTGATAGTGCTAAAGGCATTCGCTTGATTTGTCCTGAGCCTGCTGAGCTAGAAGATCAGCTAGCCAGCGGCAAACGCATTAGGATCGTGTCGATACCGGATCTGGAGGCTGGAGGTAGAGATGCGGCACTTTATGAGCAACAAAATCGAGAGTCGCTCAGAGATGAATACGCTCGCAGTGCATTGTCTCGTGGTGAGGTATTGGCCACCCTTGAGAAAAGTAAGCTCGAAGTAGCGCTAATCGACCTGTACCGGAAAGCTCGAAGTGATCTTGATGAAGGTGGAGCAAATACTCTCTTTCTTGCGCTCGGGTTTTTAAAATGGAAAAAATCAGCAGATGATCCAAAAACCTATTCCGCTCCTTTAATTTTGCTACCGGTAAAGCTGGATCGCAAAAGCGCATTGTCCGGTGTGACGATGACTTTGCTTGAGGATGAACCTCGCTTCAATTTGACTCTGCTCGAACTATTACGGCATGACTTTGAACTCGTAATTCCAGGGCTTGAAGGCGAACTTCCCTCCGATGAAAGTGGCATTGATGTCACTGGGATCTGGAATACAGTACGACGTGCCATCAGAGATGTGCCGGGTTTCGAGGTCACCACAGAACTCGTGTTGGGAACGTTCTCTTTCGCGAAATATTTGATGTGGCAGGATCTGGCTGCTCGCTCTGAACAGCTCTTGAAAAGCCCGATGGTCAAGCACTTGCTGGATAGAAGTGTCGGCGGTGAAGGCTTCGCTATGTCGGGAGATTTTCCGCAGCCACATGAGTTGGATAGAAAAGTCCGCCCGTCCGATCTGTTCACACCGTTGCCAGCGGACTCCTCCCAGTTGGCAGCAGTCGTTGCCTCAGCCAGTGGTTGTGATTTTGTCCTTGATGGGCCTCCCGGCACGGGTAAGTCTCAAACAATCGCCAACATGATCGCCCACAACCTCGCGTTGGGGCGCAGGGTTTTATTCGTCGCGGAAAAAATGGCAGCTCTGGATGTTGTATATCGTCGGCTTGAAGAAAAGGGGCTAGGCGAATTCTGTCTTGAACTGCACTCCAGTAAAACCTCCAAGGTGGAGGTACTGAAGCAACTGGAGCGTGCTTGGGATGTTCGCGATGCGTTGACCGCTGAAGATTGGGCTTTAGAGACGGAAAAACTGCACAAGCTGCGAAACCGATTGAATGAAGTCGTGGAAACGTTGCATCGTCGGCAACCTAATGGATTAACGGTACATCAGGCTATAGGTCGTGTCGTACGAGATGGACACGCTGTGTTACCGCGTCTTGACTGGCCACACGGAACATCTCACGACGCGCAGGACTACGCGCGGTTGCGAGATCTTGCCAGGCGTCTTGACCTGAATAGTCAGGCTGCCCGCGATCTGTCAGCTGAATTCTCGCTTATCGCTCCGACAGAATGGTCAAACGGCTGGCAAGATTCGATCGCTGCTGTATCCAGGGAGCTGCCGGGAGTAATCGAACGGCTGAAGATTGCCTGTAACAACTTGTTGAGAGCCACCGATCTTCCTCTAGCAGTTACGAGCGGGGAGGACATTGAGCGTTTTTGCCAGTTTGTTGCACTGTTGGTAGATACGCACGGTATCGATCTCTCTTTTGCATTCACGTTGAATGCAAGTGCCAAGATTGTTGCAGCAAAGAAAGCTGTTCAGATCCTCACAAGTTACGAAGAGCTTGAGCAGTCTCTGTCGGTGCGTTACGCATCAGAGGCCTGTCGTACCATCAACCTCGAACAACTCAAAAACGACTGGGATATTGGCAAGACCAAATTTTGGTTTCTCGCTACTTTGGCCAAGAAAAAGGTGGGTAAAAACCTCGCGAGTCAGGGCGGAGCGGCGGGACTTCCAAACGTTGAACTGGATCTCGCCAGACTCTTCGAAATGCGCGACTTGCTCATTTCGCTGGACAGCTTAGCTGCAGATATAAATGCTGTGCCTGGATGGAGCGGGGTATCTAGTGATCGATCCGCGATGGCGGTAGCTTGGGAGCTCGCGGAGCGCTTGCGGACGTTGATCAGCTCGAACGCAGAGTCCCCTGAAGATCTTATTGCACTGCGGGGGGCCACACAAAAGCTGGTCGTTGAAGCCAATGAGCTACTAGGCGGGGGTGGTTTTATCGCCGCAGCGCTTCATCAGTTAAAAGATGCATTGGTTGAGTTCAGTCATACCAGTAAACGCTTCAATGAACTGAGTAACCGCACTATAGAGGGAAAACTAACAATTGAGTCATTGCTCGATGCGTCTTGTGCGATCTCTCGACAAGAGTCGAAGCTGAAAGCCTGGTGCGATTGGTGTCGGGTACGTCAAGAGGCGATAGCCGCGGGGCTTCAACCATTAAGTGATGCATTGGCAGTTAAAGGTTTGCCAGAGGGCGGGACTGTAGATACGTTCGAAACATCTTATGCGCGTTGGTTTGCAAGGGTGATGATCGACGCGGAACCGCTGCTGCGTAATTTCGTGCCAGCAGAGCACGCCAGCGATATTGAGGCGTTTGTACGTCTGGATGAGGAACTTTCCAAGCTAACAGTTCGATATATTCGAGCGAAGCTGTGTGGGTTGATTCCGTCGAAAAACGAAATCGGCAAGCAAGGCGGTTTCGGCATTTTGAAGCATGAGCTGCAAAAGTCTCGTCGTCACAAACCCGTGCGACAACTTGCGGTTGAGATGGGGGACGCCATGTCAAAACTCGCTCCTTGCATGCTGATGAGCCCTCTTTCTATTGCACAGTATCTTCCAACGGATCTCGCACTTTTCGACTTGGTGATATTCGATGAGGCTTCGCAAATTGCTCCGTGGGATGCCATAGGTTCAATCGCCAGAGGTAAGCAGGTAGTCATCGCGGGCGATCCGCGTCAGATGCCACCAACCAACTTTTTCAATCGCGCCGCGTCTGCCGCAGAGGATGACACTGCGGAGGATATGGAGAGCATTTTGGATGAGTGTCTGGGAGCAGGTATCCCAAGCCATAGCCTCAGTTGGCACTACCGGAGTCGCCATGAGAGCTTGATCGCATTCTCAAACCACCGTTACTACGACAGCAATCTCATCACCTTTCCTGCAGCTGAAACTCGTGCAAGCGCCGTGGAGTGGCGACGAGTTGATGGCGTCTACGCAAAAGGCAGGGGCAGGCACAATCAGGTCGAGGCCGAGGCCATCGTTACCGAGACTGTGAAGCGTTTGATGGATCCTGCGTTTGTTTCGAGCGGTCATACCATTGGGATCATCACACTCAATAGCGACCAGCAAAGATTGATCAACGATCTGCTGGATAGGGCGCGGCAACAGTTTCCTCAAATCGAGCCATTCTTCCAGCATGATATTGCCGAACCCATCGTCGTAAAAAACCTGGAGACAGTCCAAGGCGATGAGCGCGATTTGATCATGCTTGGCATCGGGTATGGCCCAACCGAGCCAGGCGCGCAGGTTATGTCGATGAACTTCGGTCCATTGAACAAAGAAGGCGGATGGCGTCGTTTGAACGTTGCTATAACGCGTGCACGCAGGGAAATGATGGTTTTCTCATCGTTTGATTCTTCAATGATTGATTTGAATCGCACCAACGCTCGAGCTGTTCGCGATCTGAAGCACTTCATTGAATTTGCTCAGAGAGGGCCAAGAGCTCTTGCTGAGGCTGTGCAGGGTTCAGTGGGCGGTTATGACTCGCCTTTTGAGGAAGCTGTTGCTCAAGAACTGAGACGAAAAGGCTGGCAAGTAGTACCGCAAATAGGGGTATCTCGTTTCCGAATTGATCTAGGCATTGTCCATCCAGACAGACCTGGCGATTATCTGGTTGGTGTTGAATGTGACGGTGCGACCTATCACAGTGCGGCTACCGCCCGAGATCGCGACAAAGTTCGTAGCGCAATCCTTCAAGGGCTGGGGTGGAAGCTGATTCGGCTCTGGTCTACAGAGTGGTGGATTGATAAGTCTGGCGCGCTGGATCGGTTGCATGCATCTCTTGAAGCTCTTTTGGAAGAATCCCGTGCATCCGCTCTTGTTAGCAAAACTGTTGATCAGGAGTCATCAATACCTCATTTGTCATTAGTCCACAGCGCGCCATTGGAAAATGACGTAGAGAAAGAGGAAATCTCTGCTGCATCTGAGGGTGGAGCTACTGACGAGCTATCTCCCGAACTCAAGATCGCGAAGTCGTTTGCACTGCAAGTCTTACCAGCAATCAAAGATGAATATCGCGTCACCGACTTTACAAGCGTGGGTCATAGAATCAATGCAGAAGCGTTTTACACGCCTGAATATGATGCAGTTCTTGCTGAAATGATTTCACATGTGTTGTTGCAGGAGGCTCCTATCCTCGATTCAGTGTTAGTACAGCGTGTAGCCCGGGCACATGGCTTTCAACGTTCTGGGCGCCTCATTCGAGAGCGAGTTCTTGATCTGACAGCACAAAACCATCATTTGAAAAGTGATCAAGTGGATGGTCAATTTGTTTGGCATTCTGAAAATGATATTGCCGGTTGGAACAAATATCGGATACCGGCGACCTTGGATGACGGCAGATCGGTTGAGGAGATCGCCGCTGAAGAGCTACTGATCGTTGCCTCTTTGATCTCTGCTGGCGACATGCCTTTGGAAATCGCCAAAACTTTCGGTGTGAAGCGTTTGACCAGTGCCGCACGTGAAAGGATAGAGCTAGCAATTAAGTCGATGTCTGATTTGTGATTTTTTGAAGCGGTGCAACGAAAAGGAGAGCGTGGCGGTTGCCAGTTCTCCTTTTTTTGCTCGTTATTGCTCGGTTGACTGACAGTCCGCCATCGCTGGCAAGCCAGCTCCCACAGGGTTCCCCGCTGCGCAGGAGATCAGTCGTCAACCTTCATCATCGCCTGCACCCCCTCCCATGCCTCGGCGCGCATGCGTTCGATATCCAGCCCCGGAATCACGCCGTTATCCACCACGATCCGCCCGCCGACCAGGCTGTATTTCACCGTGATCGGTTCGCCCGCCACCACCGGTGCGACGGCCCTGTCGTGAAAGCCGTAGAAGCGTGGGTGATCGAGGCCGTAGACCACCAGATCCGCCGCTTGGCCGACTTCCAGCGTACCGACGGCGCCAAGGCCCAGCACGTGCGCGCCGCCCGCCGTACCCCAGTGGATGACATCTTCGGCTGTCGTCGCCGAGGCGCCTTGTTCGGCGCGGTGGATCAGCCATGCGGTGTTGGCTTCGCCGACCATGCTCCCGGATTCGTTGGAGGCGACGCCGTCGACGCCGAGGGAGATCGGCACGCCCGCCTCGTACATCTGCGGCACCGGGGCGACGCCACTGCCCAGTCGTGCATTGCTCACCGGGCAGTGGGAAATGCCGGTGCCCGTTTGTGCGAGCATGCGGATTTCACCGGGTTGCAGGTGCACGGCGTGGGCGAACCAGACATCAGGGCCGAGCCATTCGTGTTCGGCGACGAACTCCACGGGCAGGCAGTTGTATTTTTCCCGACAGAAGTTCACGTAATTCTGCGTCTCCGACAGGTGCGTGTGCAGGCGCAGACCGAGGCCGCGCGCGGTGTGGGCCAGTTCGCGCAGCAGGGTGGGCGGCAGCGAGAAGGTCGGCGTGGTGGGTGCGACTACGACGCGACGCAATGCGTCTGGCGTGTCTTGGTGATACAGCGACTTCAACCGCTCGATGTCGCCGACCATCTGGTCGAGGCTTTCCGGCTGCAACGCGGTTTTCGAGAAGCCCGGATGGGCGCTGGCCGACTCCAGTGCGCCACCCCGACACAGGACGAAACGCAGGCCGAATTCATCCGCCAGGTCGAACAGCAAGTCGCCGGTCTCGGTGCTGCCGTGGGCGTGGTAGAGGTAGTGGTGATCGGCGCACGTGGTGACGCCGGACAACAGTAATTCGACCATCCCCAGGCGCGCGGCGATTCGCGCCAGTTGCGGGGTGAAGCGGTTCAAACGCGGGTAGGGCACGCTGGCGAGCCAGCCTTGCAGGTCCTGATTCAGGCCCTCGGGCACGGCTTTGAGCAAGTTCTGAAACAGATGATGGTGGGTGTTGATCCAACCCGGATAAACCACGCAGTTGCGCGCATCGATTACCCGTTCGCCGGGTTGCGCCGCCAGATCGGCAGCCATTTCGGCGATACGACCATTGACCACGCGGATGTCCACGGCGCCCGCTCGGGCATGCGTGCCGCGCAGGCCGGTCATGACCGCGACCGGGTTCTTGATCAGGATGTTCTGAAGTTGAGTCATGGGCAGGCTCCAGTCAAAGGATGTGCGAGGCGGATTTGGCGGCGGTGGTTTGCGGCACGCTGACGCCATTCAGCGCGGCGTTGAGCAGCACCGACACCAGGCAGGCGATGACCACGCTGCTGTGCAGGAACGGCTGCGACCACTCGGGTAATTGTTTGAACAGGGTTGGCGCGAGCACCGGCACCAGCGCGGCGGCGAGAGTGAAACCAACGATCAGCACGTTGTAGCGATTGCGCTCGTAGTCGACCTTGGCCAGAGTCTGAATCCCCGCCGCCGCGACCACGCCGAACATGGCGATACCGGCACCGCCCAGTGCGGCCGTCGGCATCGACGCGATGATCGCCCCGGCCTTGGGCACCAAGGCAACCGAGCACATCAGCAAGCCGCTGACCGCAACCACCCAACGACTGCGCACGCCGGTCAGGATCACCAGGCCGACGTTTTCCATGAAGGCAATAAACGGGAACGCGGCGAACATCCCGGCGATGGTGCTGGCCAGACCGTTGGCGCGCAGGCCGTTGATGACCTGTTTGTCTTCGACCGGTTTTTCGACGATGTCGCCGATGGCCACGAACAACCCCATTGACTCGACCATCTGCACGATCATCACCACCACCATGGTCGCGATGGGGATCAGGCTGAACGTGGGCAAACCGAAGTAGAACGGATAGGGCACGGTCAGCCACGGCGCTTCTTCGACGCTGTGAAAACTGCCCATGCCCAAACCGTAGGCCAGAGCGGCGCCCACCAGCATCCCCACCAGCACCGCCATGTTGCGCAGCAGCGGGCTGCCATAGCGGTTGATCAGCAGAATCGTCAGCAATACCACCACCGCCACGCCGAGGAAGGCCGGCGCGCCGAAGTTGCTCGCACTGCGCCCGCCGCCGACCCATTCATAGGCGATCGGGAACAGCTGCAAACCGATCACTGTGACGATGCAGCCGGTCACCACCGGCGGGAAAAATCGCCGCAATCGACCGACGAAGGGCGCGATCAGCATGGTAAAAATCCCGGCCCCGATCACCGCCCCGCAGACGCCGGCAAAGCCCACATCCGGGTTACTGCCGATGGCGATCACCGGGCCAACGCTGCTGAACGCGACGCCTTGCAGGATCGGCAAGCGCACACCGAATTTCCAGAAACCGACGGTTTGCAGCAGGGTCGCGATACCGGAACAGAACAGCGTGGTGCTGATCAGCGCCACCGTTTCGGCGTGGGACATTTTCAGGGCACTGGCGACAATCAACGGCACGGCGATGGCGCCGATGTACGAGACGGCCATGTGTTGCAGACCGAGCGTGAGCATCTGCCGCACCGGCAGCACTTGGTCGACGGGATGGACGGTAGAAGCGCTTTGCGATGGGGATGTGGCTGACGACATGGGGAAACACCTCTGGCTGTTTTTATGCGGTAGAGAGGGGTATTCGTCTGATGCCGCGTGGATCGAGAACACAGTGGAACTTGTGGGAGCTGGCTTGCCAGCGATGGCAGTTGATCACTCACCCTTGTCATCAACTGACAGTCCGCTAACGCTGGCAAGCCAGCTCCCACAGGTTTTGTGTTGTTCAGAAAATCCGGCATCAGTCATTCGTGCTGCGAAGCCGCCATCCACCGGCTCCGACGCCTTGTTCAGCCTGCCAGGCAGGCGGCGAAGCCCTGGTTCAGCGCCGCACGATCCAGGTCGCGGCCGATGAACACGATCTTGCTTGAGCGGGGCTCCGTGCCCCACGCGGTCGACGCCCGAAATTCCACCAGGCTGTGCACGCCTTGCAGCACATAGCGTTGGTCTTCATTGGCCACCGCCAGAACGCCTTTCATGCGGTACAGGTTGTCGGCCTGGGATGAGCGCAGCTCGCTGATCCAGCGGTGGAACGCCATCAGATTCACCGCGCCGTCGACGGCGATACCCACCGACGACACGCTCGGGTCATGTTGGTGATCCAGCTCTTCGAGAGAGTGCTCGTGGGCATGTTCGTGGTGGTCATGCTGTTCAGCGCCGATTTCCATGAGTTTTTGCGTGCATTCGAAAGCGCCGATGCCGAGGATCTTCGTCAGGTCGATTTGCGCGTGGGTGGACGTCACCAGATCCGCCGTGGCATTCAATCCACGGATCTTGCCGCGCAAGGCTTCGACTTCTTCAGCGCTGACCAGGTCGACCTTGTTGATGACGATGCGGTCGGCACAGACAATCTGATCGACCGCCTGATTGTCGACGCCGTCCAGTTGCAGATCTTCCAGATGCTGGGCGATGTGCTTGGCGTCGACCATGGTCACGATCGCGTCGAGTTCGACTTCATCGGCAATCGGGTCATTGATGAAAAAGCTCTGCGCCACCGGGTACGGATCGGCCAGCCCGCTGGTCTCGATGAGAATGTGGTCGAGCCGCACCGGACGCGCTACCAACTCGCGGACGATGCGCACCAAGTCCTCGCGAACCTCGGCGGTGCAGCACACGCAGCCATTGACCATCTCGTAGATTTCTTCGGTTTCCGAACTCAGCACCAGATCGCCGTCGATGCCGACTTCACCAAACTCGTTTTCGATCACGGCGATCTTGCGGCCGTGGTTTTCCTTGAGGATGTAATTGAGCAGGGTGGTTTTACCGGCACCGAGGAACCCGGTGAGGATGGTCACGGGGATTTTTGTGTTCGGGGTTGGGGCGTTGAATGGGGTGTTCATATAAAGCTCCTTGGTATTGATAGACCGGTGCACGATGAAATGAGTGATGACGCTTTCTGTGGGAGCTGGCTTGCCCGCGGTGGCGGTGTGTCATTCACCAGTGATGCCGACTGACCTATTGCTATCGCTGGCAAGCCAGCTCCCACAGGGGCCGGGGTTTTCTCTCCAGCGTGTGGCGGTGCCCGCATCGAGGCCGAACAGGTCGAGCACCCGGCCAAGGCTGTGGTCGACCATTTGCGCGAGGTTGTCGGGGCGGGCATAGAAGGCCGGCACCGGCGGGGCGATGATCCCGCCCATCTCGGTGACGGCAGTCATGTTGCGCAGGTGCGCGAGGGTTAGCGGCGTTTCTCGGGCCATCAGCACCAGCGTGCGGCGCTCCTTGAGGGTGACGTCGGCGGCGCGGCCGATCAGCCCTGATGAAGTGCCGGTAGCAATCTCCGCCAATGTGCGCATCGAACACGGCGCAACCACCATGCCCAAGCAGCTGAATGAACCGCTGGCGATCCCGGCGGCGACGTCATCGGCACGGTGGTAGTGGCTGGCCAGCGCAGTCACGTCGGCCAGTTTGTAGTCGGTTTCGTGGGCCATGGTCAGTAACGCGGCGCGGCTGATGATGAGGTGGCTTTCGATGTCCAGTTCGGCGAGCAATTGCAGGAGGCGCACGCCGTAGATGAAGCCGGACGCGCCGCTGATGCCGACCACCATCCGTTGCCGGTTCACGATTCCAGCCCCTTGAGCAATTGCCGCGCGCGTTCGAGTACGTCCTGATCGAGCTGCGCCTTGATCCCGTCGAACCCGGAACCGCGGGTTGCATCCAGCCCCATCCGCGAGGTGGTGCCATTGGCCGAGGACGACGGGTCGAGCGGACTGCCGGGCAAGCCGTCGATGGTGAAAATATCCAGATGCGGCTGGAAGTGCGTGGCCAGCGCCCACAGCACCTGGCTGTCGTCGCGGATGTCGATATCACTGTCCACCGCGATCACGGTTTTCAGATACGGGTCCCAGCCGAGCAGGGCCAGCATGATCTGCCGCGCCTCGCCGTCGCGGCTCTGATCCAGTGCCACGTAGCAATGAAAATGCGTGCCGGAGTTCGGGTAGTGCACGGCGGTGACGGCGGGGAAACGTGCCTTGAGCTTCTCGCTCATTTCCGCTTCCCGCGGCAGGCGCGCAAGTGTCAGATGCTCGGCGTAACGGCCGCCCATGACATCGACCAGCCAGGCGTCCTTGCGCCGCAGCAAGGTGTCGACGCGCAGCACATTGTTGGTCGAGCGATCCGAGGAGTAACCGCTGAACTCGCCGAACGGGCCTTCCTCGGCGTAGGCCGCCGGATCAATGGCGCCTTCCAGCACAAACTCGGCATACGCCGGCACACCAATGCCATAGCGCGGGGTTTTCACCAGCTCCAGCGGTGCGCCAAACAAGCCGCCGGCCACCGCACGTTCGTCACTGCCATAGGGCAGGCGCGCCGCAGCGGCGAGCATGAACAATGGATGCGCGCCGACCACCATCGCCACGCGCAGTTCTTCGCCACGTTCGCGAGCTGTTTGCAGCATCCGCCACAGGTGCCCGCGTGAGTGCAGGCTGGTGGCGAGGGCCTGACGGGCGTGGCGCATCGAGCGGTGGTAGCTCATGTTGGCGATGCCGGTCACCGGGTCTTCGGCAATGATGATTGCGTTGGTGATGTACGGCCCGCGATCACTGTCGAAATGCTTGAGCATCGGCAGCCATGCCAGATCCAGCGCTTCGCCTTCGAAGACTTCATCGAGGATCGGACCGGTTTCCACATAGCGCGGCGGGACTGGCTGGTTGGCGCGGGTCTGGAAGGTCTCGTGCAGTTGCCCAGGGGTTACGTCGAACAACCGGGCGATGCGGGTGCGGGAGGCGAACAGGTTGGTCGCGACCGGCACACCGAGGCTGCCGACGTTTTCGCAGATCAGCAGTGGATCGCGGCCCTGGGCGGCGAGGGCGTCGACCAGGGCGGTGACGTCCTGATCGGCAGAAATCGGCTGGGTGATGGTCAGCACATCGTCCGGATACTCGCGGCGATAGGCATCGATGAATACGTGAAAATCCTGAGAATCGCCGAGCGTCGAACGGGTCATGGTTTCACCTCGTAAAAAGCAGGCACGCAGGGGTGAGAGGGCGTTCGATCGACAAGCCGTTGGCCTGCCGGTCGAGCGAACGCCGGGTCATCTTCATGCCTGTAAAGTCGCTGTGTGGCCGAGTTGACACTGAACCGCAGTGGGAGCGAGCTTGCTCGCGAAGGCATTGGTTCAGTCACCATCGTTGTTGAATGACATACCGCATTCGCGAGCAAGCTCGCTCCCACCGGTTTTGTGTGTGTCTATAAGTACGTGGTGGTCAGGCGTATGTCGGCCTCGACCAGATCCTTCGGCGGTGGCGTCGGTTCGATCCCGCACAAGCGGGCAATGTTGTTGCCCAGGTAGTCTTCCAGATGATCCTCATCGATCCCCAGACCCTGCGGCGCTGGCGAGCACAACACCTCCAGCTCACGCAGCCACATGCCCGGTTCGTTCGGCGGGGAGTCAGTGCCGAACACAATCTTGTTGCGCGGCAGCTCCTTGGCGAACTCGACGATCCGTGACTGGAAGCACCAGCCCGATTCGCAGTACACGTTCGGCGTGTCCATCGCCATCCAGAACGCTTCGAACGAGTAGTTGCCGCCGGTCTGGATACCGAAGTGGCCGATGATGAAATTGACCATCGGGAACTCGCGGATGATCGGGTAAAACATCGTCGGAATCGTGTACGGACCATCGCCTGTGTGGATCAGCACGACGATGTTGTATTTGGCGCAGACCTTCATCGCCGGACGCAGCCAGTCCAGCGCCCGGTCCGGGCGATAGCCGTGCATGTTGGCGTGCAGCTTGAGCATCTTGAAACCGTATTCCTTGATATGGAATTCCAGCTCCGCCGCACCGTTTTCCGGCCCCCAGCGCGGGTTGAAGTTGAAGTTGCCGATGAAGCGGTCCGGGTACTTCATGCACAGTTCGGCGATGTACGACATGTAGTCGCGCACGCCCTCACGGCCACGGCGATTGCCGTCGCGATAACCGGTGTTGCCCGGTGGCGGCTGGATGAAACCCATGTCGATGCGGCGTGGTTTGCCGTTGATCATGTACGGGCCGTCCATCAACTTGAGCATGCGCTCGCCAGTGAACGGTTCGCCGGTGTGGCGCCAGGCCTCGTCGACCAGGTTGGTGGGGTGCAGATGGGTGTCGATGATCATCGGTTCAGCTCCTGGCCAGTTGAGTGGTGACGGGGCGCTTGAGTTGCGCCTCTGCTTCGGAAACGGAACGCGGTGGCGGGGTTGGCTCAAGGCCGATCATCCGCGCGGTGTTGTTGCCCAGGTACTCTTCGAGGGTGTCTTCGTCGAGGTTGAGGCCCTGCGGCGGCTCATGACACAGCACTTCGAGCAGGCGCAGCCACATGCCCGGTTCATTCGGCGGGGTGTCGGTGCCGAAGAGGATTTTGTGCGTCGGCAGGACCTTGGCGAATTCGACGATCCGCGATTGCAGGCACCAGCCCGACTCGCAGTAGACGTTGGGCAATTCCATCGCCCATTGCATCGGCTCGAACACGTAGACGCCGCCGGTCTGCACGCCGAAGTGGGCCATGATGAAATCGACGTTGGGAAACTCCTTGATCATCGGCACCCATTCGGACGGGATGCTGTACGGCCCGTCGCCGGTGTGCAGCTTGACCGGGATGCCCAGCTCGGCGCATTTCTCGAAGCAGGGGCGCACCCAGTCCAGCGCACGGTCCGGGCGATAGGCGTGCATGTTGGCCTGCATCTGGACCATCTTGAAGCCGTGTTCCTTGACGTAGCGCTCGATCGCCTCGACGCCGTTTTCCACGCCGCAGCGCGGGTTGTAGACGAAGCAGCCGATGAATCGGTCCGGGTAGGTCTGGACCATTTTCAGGGTGTAGGCCATGTAGGCGTCGATGGATTCACGGCCGGTCAGGTCGCCGTCGGTCCAGGTGTAGATGGTGTTGCCTTGCGGCGGCTGGATGAAGGCTTTGTCGATGCGGCGAGGCTTGCCGTTGACCATGTAGGGGCCATCCATCATCTCCAGCAGACGCTCGCCGGTGAACGGGTCACCGTCATGCCTCCAGGCGAGGTCCACCAGATCGGTGGGATAGCAGCTGATATCGATGATCATTGAAGTCGATCTCCTGATAGCGGGGAAGGGAGCCTTGCGGCTCTCGGCATCCACGTCCCGGGCAATCGGCCCTTTCTATGCGCAGCGTGCACGCATTCCCTCGCCTGGTCGCATCCGGCCCGGGTGGGTGGCTGCTGAGGGCGAGTATTGGAAAGGGGGAGGGGTTCGTACAATATTAATTGGGAGCGGTGGTGATATGCGTTCGATATGGGGCCTGGATCAAAAGCCCCTCACCCCAGCCCTCTCCCGGAGGGAGAGGGGGCCGACCGCGGTGTCTTGCGCGATGCATCGACCTGAAATAACCAGTCGATTATGGATTCACTGCAAATATCGCACGTCGGCGTCATTCGCCAATATCCCCCAATCGGTCCCCTCTACCTCTGGGAGAGGGCTAGGGTGAGGGCCGGGTTCTCAAGCGTACGCAAAGCCAACTGCTTGATCACTTCAACCACCGGCGCCACGCGCTCTGCCTGGCCATGTGGCCACACGGCATAGAGGTTGTAATGCGCCGCAATCTGCGCCTCGTTCAGCGCCACCAACCGTCCGCTGCGCAAGGCATCGGCGGCCAGTAGTCCACGCACCAGTCCCGCGCCGACGCCCGCCTCGGCGGCGGCGATCAGATTTGCCGCGTTATCAAAAATCACCCGTGCCGTGGGTTCGGTCGGCGTCATCCCGGCGGCATCCAGCCAGGGAATCCACGAGCGCCGCGTATACCCCAGCAACGGTAACTCAAGCACTTGCGCCGGGCTCAACGGCAACTGCAATCCATGCCGTTCCAGCAACTCAGGCGAGGCCACCGCCATCACCCGGTCGCCACAGATTTGCGTCATCTCACAGTCGTCCCAATCGCCATATCCGTAACGCAACGCCAGATCGACCCGCTCAAAGGTGCTGCGATCACTGCGCGGCATCGACAGGAGCGTCACCTCGTAATCGGGCAGGCCATCCAGCAACTGTGGCAGGCGTGGATTGAGCCAGCTCTGCGCCAGCTCACTGTCGACATCCAGCGTCAGGCGTTGCGCCACGCTGCGGTTTTTCACCGAGGACAACGCCCGATCAATCTGCGCCAGCCCATCCGACAACACGCTGGCAAACAACTGCCCGGCGTCCGTCAGGTTGCTGCCACCCCCTTCACGCACGAACAACGGCTGGCCGATGAAATCCTCCAGCGCACGGATCTGCTGGCTGATGGCGCTGTGGGTCAGGTCGAGTTTGCGCGCAGCGCTGGAAAAACTGCCGCTACGCGCCGCGTGAATAAACGCGCTCATGGACTGCACCGACGGGTATCGCTTGTACATGTTGTTAGTCCTGCTTACACCGGTTGGCAGAAATCGTCGCTGGCCGGGGATTGCCGTGGCTTCCAATAATCGGTGACCAGGCCCGCACAAAGACGGGCCGCTCTCTTGGAGCCTGACAATGATGACATTCACGGTTAACGGCGAACGACGCGAGCTGGATGAGGCGTCCCCCTCCATGCCCTTGTTATGGGTCTTGCGTGATCAGTTGAAACTCACCGGCACCAAATTCGGTTGTGGCATGGGCCTGTGTGGTGCCTGCACCGTGCATCTGGACGGTGTAGCCGTGCGTTCCTGCCAGTTGCCGCTGGCCGCCGTCGCGGGCCACAGCATCACCACCATCGAAGGCTTGTCGCCGACGCAAAGCCATCCGTTGCAACTGGCCTGGGTCGCCGAAGATGTGCCGCAATGCGGCTACTGTCAATCGGGGCAGATCATGTCGGCGGCGGCGTTGCTCAACACTGGCGCGGCAGTCACTGATGATTCGATCCGCAACGCCATGTCCGGCAACATCTGCCGCTGCGGCACCTACGGGCGCATCAACAAAGCCATCAAACGCGCGGCGACTGCGCCGAAGGAAGCCTGATGAGCCTTCTCGAGGATAGCGGTGCCGAGCTGCCGCGCCGGGTGTTTCTCAAACAAGCGGTCACGGTCGCTTCCGGTTTGGCGATTGCCTTGTATCTGCCGAGCGGCATGGCGGCGACTGACCCCAAGGCCCCGGCCCCGGCCAGCGAATTCGAACCCAATGCCTGGGTGCGCGTATTGCCCGACGGCACGGTGAAACTGGTGGTGCACAAGCACGACTCCGGCACCGGTACGCATACCGCGCTGGCCGCGTGTGTGGCCGAGGAACTGGATGTCAATCCGATGACCGTGCAGGTGATTACTCCGGAAGATCCGTTCTTCGAAACCTACATTCACCCGATCTGGAAAGTCTTCTCCACGGGCGGCAGCACCAGCGTTGCGCTGGAGTACGACCGCTTGCGTATGGCCGGTGCCACGGCGCGGGCGTTGCTGATCACGGCAGCGGCCAGGCAGTGGAAAGTCAGCCCCGACAGTTGCTCCACCGAAGAAGGTCGGGTCGTTCATCCAGCTACCAAACGCAGCCTGGGCTACGGCGAACTGGTCGGCGTAGCCGCGCATCTGCCGGCACCCGACAAGGTCACGCTGAAGGATCCGTCGCAGTTCAAGTACATCGGTAAATTACGGCATAAACGCGATGCGGCAGCGAAGGTTTGCGGGCAGTTCACGTACAGCATCGACGTGCAGTTGCCGGGCATGCTGGTGGCGGTGATCCAGCGTGCGCCGGTGGTGGGCGCGAAAGTGGTCAGCGTGGGCTCGGCAGCAGCGTTACGGGTGCCCGGCGTGCGCAAAGTGATCGCGATTCCCGGGCGGCCCGATGTGCTGGGCGGCAATCTGGAAGGTGTCGCGGTGTTGGCCGATACCTACTGGGCGGCGCAAGAGGGGCGCAAGCTACTGGAGATTCAGTGGAGCGATTCGGTGCTGGCCGGATTTGACAGCGACCAGTTGTTCAGCGCCCAGGCCAAAGCCATCGGTGATCCGCAAGCGCAAACAGTCAATGCCATGACTCAAGGCGATGTCGCCGGGCAATGGGCGGGCGCAGCGCAGCTGCTCGAAGCCGATTACACCATGCCCTACAAGGTGCAAAACCCGCTGGAACCGATCTGCATCACCGCACACGTGAAAGACAAGGCCATCACCTATTGGGGCGGCGTGCAGGTGCCGTCCTCGGCGCTGGAAGCGGCGCGAACCGTGTGTGGGATCGACCAGGCCAATGTGACCATCCATGAGTTGGTCTCTGGCGGCAGTTTTGGTGCGCGGGAGGCCAAATACTGGTTGTTCGAAGTGGCCTATCTGGCGCAGAAAACCGCTGTGCCGGTGAAGCTGCTCAACAGCCGCGAAGACGAAATGCACGCGCTGTTCTATCACCCGGCAACGCTGAACCGGATCAAAGGTGCACTGGACGCTCAGGGGAATCTCACCGCACTGCAATTGCATGCCGTATCGCCGGCTTCGCCCGAGCAGTGGGAGCCGGGCTACTTCCAGCGCTCGGATCACATGGATTACAGCACCACCGAAGCCATCACCGCATGGGACTTCGCCTACCGTCCGCCGCATCTGCAACTGAATTGGGTCAAGCATGAAAGCAACGTGCCCAGCGGTTGGTATCGCTCGGTGAGTTTCATTCCCAACGTGTTCGCCGTGGAAAGCTTCATGGACGAGCTGGCCCACGCGGCGGGTGCCGATCCGCTGGCATTCCGCCTGGCCAACATGCAGGAGCGGCCACGCCATGTGGCGGTGCTCAAGCAGGCCGCCGAGCGCGCCGGATGGGACCAACCATTGCCGCCGGGCACGGCGCTGGGGATCGCGACCAATCAGGGTTACACCAGTTTTATCGCAGTGGTGGCGCGGGTCACGACCGTCGATGGCAAGGCCCGGGTCGAGAAACTCACCTGCGTGGTCGATTGTGGTTTGGCTGTGTCGCCTGGCGGTGTCGAGGAGCAGATCTATGGCGGCCTGATGTGGGGCCTGGGCCATGCGTTGTTTGACAAGCTCGATATCAAACAGGGCAGGGTGGTGCAGAGCAACTTCCACGACTATCGCGTGGCGCGCATGTCCGACATGCCGGCCACCGACATCGTTGTGCTGGACGGCGAGCCGAGTAAGCCCGGCGGCGTTGGTGAACTGGGCAGCCCGTCCGTGGTGCCGGCCATCGCCAATGCGCTGTTCGCGCTGACCGGCGTGCGTCAGCGCTCGACACCGCTGAGTCTGGGGTAAACGGCCATGGATCTGCGTCTGCTGCGGTATTTCATGGCCCTGGCCGATGAGCTGCATTTCGGCCGTGCCGCCGAGCGGCTGCATATCTGTCAGCCGCCGTTGAGCCAACAGATTCGTCTGCTGGAAGAGGAACTCGGCACGCCGCTGTTCGAGCGCAGTCATCATCGCGTCGAGCTGACCGCCGCGGGGCAGATGCTCAAGGAACAGGCGCCGCTGGTATTCGAACAGCTTGAACGCGCCCTGGACCTGACCCGGCAAACCGGGCGCGGCCAGCTCGGTGAGCTGGAGATCGGCATGATCAGCTCGGTGATGGTCGGCGTGCTGCCCAAGGCGCTGCACCTTTTTCGCGAGCGCTATCCGCAAGTCACCTGGCGTTTACATGAAATGACCCCGGCGGCGCAGGTCAAGGCGTTGAAGGAGAAACGCATCGACGCCTGCGTGTTCCGCGTGGGCTATGACGACCCGCAATTGCGCAATGAATTGCTGATCTACGAGCCGATCCATGTGGTGATGCCAGCGGATCATCCGTTGGCGTGTCGCGACGTGTTGGCCCCGGCGGATCTGGCGCTGGAGCCGTTTGTGGCGTTGGAGTTGAAGCAGTCACGGTTTGCCGGTTTCCTCTATCAGTGCTGCATTCAGGCCGGCTTCACGCCGCAGATACGCCAGCAAGTCATCGAGGTCCAGACCCTGCTCAGCCTGGTTCGTGCGGGGTTTGGCGTGGCGCTGTTGCCAGCGTCCATCGAGCAGTTGGCGCCGGCGGGCCTGGTGTTCCGCAACTTGACCCCGGCGTTGCCGGAAGTGCCGTTGTATGCCACGTATCGCGCGGACGATGCTTCGCCGGTGCTCAAGCTGTTTCTCGATACTTTGCGTGAAGTGCGCGAACCTTCCATTCACCCCTAACCCATTGTGGGAGCGAGCATGCTCGCGAAGGCATCCCGTCAGTCAGTCAATATTTGACTGATGTATCGCCTTCGCGAGCCAGCTCGCTCCCACAGGGGTTTATGGGGATGCGGAAATCAACGCTCGGCACGATCTCCGCTGGCTGCGGTCGTAACCTTCACATGGGCGTATCACTTGTGGAGATCCAATGAGCCAGGAAGTCCTGACCCGCGAAACCAATCGTCGTCAGTTGCAGCAGATCATCGCCGGGCTGTCCGACGGTGTAATTCTGCTTGAACTCGATCAGAGCATCCTCTGGGCCAACGAAGCAGCGCTGGCCATGCACGGTGTCAGCCGCATTGGTGAATTGGGCGTGAATGCCGACGAGTACGCCAAGCGCTTCACGCTGCGCTATCGCAATAACCATCTGGTGCCGCCCGAAAGTTATCCGATCAGCCGTGTCGCGCGTTGCGAAGCGTTCAGCGACGTATTGATCGAGGTGTTCGCGGTGGATGATCCCGAGCGTGTCTGGGTTCACAGCGTGCGCAGCATGGTCCTGACTGACCGCGAAGGGCAGCCAGAGTCGCTGGTGTTGATCATGAGCGACGTCACCGATTGGGCCAACGCAGAGCTGCGGTTCGAAAAAACCTTCAACGCCAACCCGGCGCCGGCGGTGATCTGCCGTCTCAGCGACTTGCGATACATCAAGGTCAATCCGGGGTTTCTGGAGATGACTGGTTATACCCGCGAACAAGTGATCGGCACTTCGGCCTATGAAATCGACATTTTCGAGCAAGCCGAGAAAAGAGATCTGGCCATCCAGCGCCTGCGCGATGTGGCGACCATTCCGCAGATGCAGGCCGAACTGCGCCTGCCTGACGGCAGCAACAAGCAAGTGATTGTCGCCGGGCAACCCCTGTTGCTCAACGATGAGCAATGCATGCTGTTTTCTTTCGTTGACGTGGAATTGCGCCGCCGGGCTGAGGTGGCGCTGCGCCAGAGCGAGGAACGCTTCGCCACGGCTTTTCGACTGACCCCGGTGCCGATTCTGATCTGCACGGCCGACGAGCAGCAGATCATGGACGTCAATCAGGCTTTCCTCGATTCGCTGGCGTATACCGGTGATGACGTATTGGGCAAAACCGTGACGCAACTGGACTTCATCGCCGACGAGGGCGCCCGCAACCGCCTGCTGACGGCGCTGACAAAAAGCGGTCGGGTAGACCGGGTAGATTTGCGCGTGCGCAAAAAGGATACCGATCTGCTGGAATGCGCGGTGTCTGCCGACACCGTCAACATTCACGATGTGCCGTGCTACTTGCTGGTGCTGATGGACATCACCGAGCGCAAACGTACCGAGCTTGAACTGGTGTCTGCGATTGAGGAGGTGATGAAAGACGCCTCTTGGTTCAGTCGTACGCTGATCGAAAAACTGGCGAATGTGAAGAAGATCAATTCACCGCAACTGCCGAGCGTGTCGTTCACCGATCTGACGGCACGGGAGCGTGATGTGCTTGGCCTGATCTGCGAAGGCCTGGCGGACAAGGAGATCGCGGCGCGGTTGAAACTGGCGCCGAACACTGTGCGCAATCATGTGGCGACGGTGTATTCCAAGCTCGATGTGCATAGCCGCAGCGAGGCGATTGTCTGGGCGCGGGAGCGTGGGCTGTTTTCCGGGGAGTGGCCCACCAAGGGGCAACGTTAGGTGCAAATGCACTAGTAGGCAGGGTGCAAATTGATGTGTTGGGGCGAGGAGGCTTTTTTTAGTCTGTTGGCGTGCGGTACGAGCCTTTTCGGCTTGGGATCGCGTCCCTTCGAAACAGATTAAGGAACGGCCTCAATGATCAATCTTGCGCAGTTGCGCGCCCAGCTTGAGCACGGCTTTGCGCCGCTGGCGTGTGAGTGTTCGGTGGATGGGGATCATTCGCTGACGGTAAAGCTTTATCACCCGGTGTCGGGGCAGGTGGATCTGGTGATCAGTGGGTTGAAGCTCGATGCCTTGCGTACACCTGAGTCGGTGGCGGCTTTGATCGATGAATTGCGGTATGAGTTGGAGAGTAATTCTTTGCGCTCTTCGCGGGATGCTGATTTGGCCTAGCCGTGTGGGTTGTGTGTGGGAGCTAGCTAGCCTTCTGGCGATAGCTATTTTTCAGCCGACCCTTATCTGTCAGGTGTACTCAAATCCCTGTGGGAGCTGGCTTGCCAGCGATGGCGGCCTCTGGGCCGACCATACTCTGGGTTGTTTTGGGTGAATATCTGGTTTTTTGGTGATGGCGGATTAGGGTTCCGCCCTTACGGCGGGTCACTTTTGGCAAACGCCCCAAAAGTAACCAAAAGGTCTTTGCCCTGACGTCCGGCCCGCTCGCTAACGCTCGGGGTTCCTTCGCTCCGGAATCCATCCGGGGCATCGATTCCGGTTTGCTTCGCTGCACCTCCTTTCGATGTCCTCCCCGGATGAATCCCTCCACTCAGCCTCCCGACGGGCCTTCCAGATCAAGAGCTGCACTCGAGCTAACGCTCATTGTGTTGAGTGGTGAGAGGCGAGGGCGAGGGCGGTGGGAGAGTGTTTTTGCTTTTTTGTGGGAGCTGGCTTGCCAGCGATGGGGCCTCTGGGCCGACCTGTATCTATCAGGGGTGTACTCAATCCCTGTGGGAGTCTGGCTTGCCAGCGATGGCGGTTTGAATGACGACGGGAGATTTAAGGCTTACGCTCTCGAATTTCAACGCAAAATCGACAGCCAATGTCCCCGCATATCACCGGTTTACTGGCGCTCACGAAGGTCTCGTCTATAAAGAATGAGTGGTCAGGTTTTCCGTGGGCGGTTTGGTCGCGGAAGTTTGTCTCCCTTTTATCGCGGGTCGTCCTATGAACAGGCTTGGGAAACGCGTGTGTTTGCCGTTGTCATTGGCTTTTTGCGTGGCGTTGTTGGCCGGTTGTGCCAGTCCGCCGCCGCCTCCACTTGTAGCGCCACCTCCACCGCCGGAACGTACTTGTCAGGTCATCGAGAACACTGAGGTGGCGGGCGATGCTTATGTCGACGAGCAGGTGACTCGGCATATCACCACCACCCGCTGCGTCACTCAATAACGCCGGCGGGGCGCAAGTCTCGGGTTGTGCTGGCAATTGCCCAAATTGCTTGATGAATGAACTACATGCTTTGTGGGAGCGAGCCTGGTCGCGAAAGCGGTATCTCAGTTAACCAATAGGTTGACTGACATGGCCTCTTCACGAGCAGGCTCTCTCCCACAGGGTCAGCTATTTGCCTCGAGGATCAGGACAGGAAGCCACCGTCCACGTTCAGCGAAACCCCAGTGGTGTAGCTCGACGCATCACTCGCCAGATACAACACAGCCCCCGCCATTTCACTCGGATCCGCCACGCGCTTGAGCGGGATCTGCGTCAATGCTTGCTTGAGGATCGCGTCGTTTTTCACCAGTGCCGAGGCGAACTTGGTGTCGGTCAGACCCGGCAGCAGGGCGTTGCAGCGGATGCCGAATTGCGCGCATTCCTTGGCGAAGACCTTGGTCATGTTGATCACCGCCGCTTTGGTCACCGAATAGATGCCCTGGAACACGCCTGGCGAAATACCGTTGATCGACGCGACGTTGATGATGCTGCCACCGCCGTTTTCGCGCATCAGCTTGCCCGCTTCCACGGACATGAAGAAGTAGCCGCGAATGTTCACGTCGACGGTCTTCTGGAAAGCGCCGAGGTCGGTGTCCAGCACGTTGCAGAACTGCGGGTTGGTCGCGGCGTTGTTGACCAGAATGTCCAGGCGGCCGAACTGTTCCTTGATCCCGGCGAACACCTGGCTGATCTGCTCCATTTCGCCGATGTGGCAGGCAACCGCAGTGGCTTTGCCGCCAGCGGCGATGATCGCGTCGGCGACATGTTGGCAGCCGTCGAGTTTGCGGCTCGAGACGATCACGTGGGCGCCTTGCTGGGCCAGCAGTTTGGCGATGGCTTCACCAATGCCACGGCTGGCGCCGGAGACGAAAGCGATCTTGCCGTCGAGGTCGAACAACTGAGTCTTGGACATGGGATTCCCTTGTGAAAAGTCTTGTTGGAGGGCCTGGATCAGAGGCTGGATTTCTGGATGACCTGCAAGCTCATCTGCTCCAGCAGTTTGTTCATGTGAATGAACTGCGCGAAGCGTTTGTCCTGGGTCTGGCCATGGTAGAAGCGGTAGTAGATCTGCTGCACGATGCCGGCGAGGCGGAACAGGCCGTAGGTGTAGTAGAAATCGAAATTGTCGATCTGGATGCCCGAACGCTCGGCGTAGTAGTCGACGAATTCGCGGCGGGTCAGCATGCCCGGTGCGTGGCTCGGTTGGCGGCGCATCAGTTGCACCGGTGCCGGGTCGTCGGCTTCGATCCAGTAGGCGAGGGTGTTGCCCAGATCCATCAACGGATCGCCCAGGGTCGTCAGTTCCCAGTCGAGTACGCCGATGATCTGCATCGGGTTTTGCGGGTCGAGGATGACGTTGTCGAAGCGATAGTCGTTATGGACGATGCTCGAGGTCGGGTGATCGGCTGGCATCTTTTCGTTGAGCCAGGCTTTGACCGCTTCCCAGTGGGGCGCGTCCGGGGTCAGGGCTTTTTCGTAGCGTTCGCTCCAGCCTTTGATCTGGCGGGCCACGTAACCTTCGGGTTTACCCAGATCGCCCAGGCAGCAAGCGTTGTAGTCGACCTGGTGCAGTTCGACGAAGCGGTCGATGAAGCCCTTGCACAGCGCTTCGGTTTTCGCCGAATCGAGGCCCAGTTCCGGCGGCAGTTCCGAGCGCAGGATAATTCCGTTGACCCGCTCCATCACGTAGAACTCGGCGCCGATCACCGATTCGTCGGTGCAATGCACATAGGCTTTGGGGCAATACGGGAAGCCGTCTCGCAGTTGGTTGAGGATGCGGAATTCGCGGCCCATGTCGTGGGCGGATTTGGCCTTGTGGCCGAACGGCGGCCGGCGCAAGACGAACTCCTGCTGCGGGTATTCCAGGAGATAAGTCAGGTTCGACGCACCACCGGGAAACTGGCTGATCGCCGGGGAGCCGCTCAAGCCCGGAATGTGTGCCTTGAGATACGGATCGATCAGGCTGGCATCGAGTTCTTCGCCAGAGCGGATACGGGTGGACTGGTCAGTAAGCGCCATGCTTATCCCTTCTGCTTATTTTGGAGGCCAGACATCATTGGCTAATCTAATGGTGCGCCCGGTCGGTCACAAGCGCGGGTCGGTCTTATAGGTTAGCGTGTTGCCGGATAATCACCTTTGGGAATGTGCAGGGCGCGCCACGGCAAGCTAAGGTTTAGCGGGTATGTCGTGTCGCCAAAGGAGCCTGCAAATGGGCTGTCCGCAAGTCTGTGCCACCGCCACATTGCAATGCAGCTTCGGCGCCGCGCCAGCGATGCTCAACGTGCTGCCAGTCCACGTTGATGTGCAACTGGGCGGCGGTGATCAAGATTGTCGTGCCGGGGCAGATGCAGATGTTGATTCCTTGATTTTCCTGATTCCCATGATCCCCCTGATTCCCTCACCCCAACCCTCTCCCGGAGGGAGAGGGGGCCGACCGAGGTGTCTTGCGTGGTACGTCGACCTGAACGACCGAATTGATTATGGATTTATGGCTGTTTTACGGCGGTGCCGAAGGGGCGATTACGGATTCACAGCTGTTTTTGCAAGCTGGCGAAGTTCAGTTATGGATGCCCAACGAATCTTCGACGTCGGCGTCATTCACCAATATCCCACGGTCAGTCCCCTCTCGCTTCGGGAGAGGGCTAGGGTGAGGGGCTCTCAAGCCTGCTGCGGATCCATCCAGCGCTGATACCACCAGCGCACCCGCGATATCGGCTTGCCATCCGCCCCCAACGGCCGCCCATCCTCGGCAAACCCTGCTCCGGCTCCAGCAACTGCCCATTCATATACCGTGCTTGCACCGCCGTTTTCCCGTTCGGATGAAACCCAAACCACTGAGTGAATTGCTCGGTGAATTGATCAGCGCCGATGCTGAATCGCGGCGCTTGTGGACATTGCTTGGCGTGCTTTAGTGCACGCGCTGGCTGCTGATTTTCGGCGGTAACTGAATCGGTGTGAGCACCGGTTGGCCGGAGAAGTACGCCTGCAGGTTTTTCCCCACCAGTTCTACCGTGCCTTGGGTCGCTTCCGGTGACAGACCGGCGACGTGAGGCGTGAGCAACACGTTACTCAGGGCTTTCAGCGCATCCGGTACATGCGGTTCATGGTCGAAGACGTCCAGCGCAGCGCCGGCTATGCGTCGCTGCTCTAGCGCGGTGATGAGGTCCGCCGTGGCGATCACACTGGCTCGGGCAATGTTGACGATGAAACCGTTCGGCCCCAGCGCATCGAGCACCGCACGCGTCACCAGATGCTGAGTGCCGATCCCGCCCGGCGTCGCGACGATCAGGAAGTCTGAGGCTCGCGCCAGTTCGGTCGGGGTCGAGCAGAACGCATAAGGCACCTCGCTGCGCAATTGGCGGCTGTGGTAGCTGATCTGCATGTCGAAGCCGAGGCTGGCGCGCTTGGCAATCGCCAGGCCCACCGCACCGAGGCCAAGAATGCCCAGCCGTTTGCCAGACAGGGATGGACGCATGATCTTCGGCCATTCACCCCGACGCACAGCGGCATCGCAGCGCGCAATATCGCGCACCAACGCCAGCAGCATCGCCATCGCATGATCAGCCACGGACGAGGCGTTGACCCCGGCGCCGTTGGTCACGGTTATGCCACGATCACTGGCGGCTTGCAGGTCGACCTGTTCGTAACCGGCACCGATCACCGTGATGATTTTCAACGCCGGCAGCGCAGCAATTTCATCGGCGGTCAGGCCTAACGGGCCACGGGTCAGCACGGCATCGATCCGCGTGCCTTGGGTGGCAATGGCTTGCGCACGTTCGGCCGGCGTGGGAGCGAGGATCAGGTGAAAGCCCTGATGCTCGAGAATCGGCAGATAGTCATTGATGGTTTCAACCAGTACCAGAACGGTGGCGGGCATTGCGCGGCTCCTTTGAACAATGGCAGTTCGGTCGCGAAGTCGTAGCAGAGTGCTGATTCCTGAGCGGTTTGGCAATGACTGAGCGCTGCCCCGTTTCAGCCAGTGTAGGAGCTGAAACGAGGCGTGCGCGGGCGCTTCGTCAGAAGGTTGCGTCGATGCTGTTGATTAGCCTGGCGAAGGTGGCGCCCAGGGTTGCGTTGTGGTGTTCGATGATGGCTTGGGCGGGTAACGCCGGGGTGTCCATGCAAGTATGGGCGTCGGCGACCATGACCGGTTTGAAGCCCAGGTCAGCGGCGGCGCGGCAGGTGGCGTCAATGCAGAACTGAGTCTTCATGCCGACGAGGTACAGGTCTTCGATATTGCGGCTATTGAGCTGCTGCGCCAGTTCGGTGCCGTGGAAGGCGTTGGGTCTGGATTTGTTGAAGATAATGTCGGTGTCAGCGTCCAGGTGCAACGCTGGCAGCAATTGCCAGAATGGACTGTCGGCAGCAATCGGCGAGCCTTGGGGGCCAGTGTGGCGCACGGCGTAGATTGGCACGTTAAGTTGGCGGGCTTTTTTGATCAGGCGTTGAATGTTGGCGAGAACCGGTTCGCCCTTGTGGGGTTTTTCCGGGCCGTGGAACAGACCGACCTGCATATCAATGATCAACAGCGCTGCAGACATGGTGTTTCTCCTTGGTGACGAGCGGGCAGCTGGTGCCGCACGGACGGGAGAAACTACAAGGCCCCGTCCATTGCTGGCGGGGCCTGGGGTTTGCTGCGCTGGTTTTTACCTCAGGCGCAAACACCACGACCCGCCGTTGGCGGTCGTGGTGGTACGGGTGAGGTGCAGCGAGCGAAAGTTCATGAGGCCGATCATGCTGCTCGTGTTGGGCGGCTGTCAATCAAGTGCTCCATAACTGGGCGCAGCCGGAGTAGACCCATGCGGTGGCAGGGCGGTTGGCCCGCCGCAATCTCAGCAGCGACTTTGTATGAGCCCGCCTACCCAACTCACGGATTTTGCCTACGAAATCGCCGGATTCATCTGCTATCTGGTAAGTGATGAATAGGAAATCATAGGGCACAAAATAGCTCGGGCAGTCAGTGCCAATAGCCAAGGACGGCGCATGCTTCAGGACGATCGCGAAAATCTGGAACTTGAAAAGCTTCAAAACGAAACGCGGAAACTGGTTGTTGAGAGGCTCAAACTCATGGCGGCGGAAGGCAAGTTAAAGCGAGAAAAATTCTGGTACCCAGTCGCGGTAGGAACCGGGGTTTTAACCGCTTTTGCTGGTGTATTAAGCCTTTTGGTGAAGTTTTAAGTTAACCCGTAAAGGAGATGAATCATGACCCTGGAAGAACGCGTTGCCAGAATTGAACGTCTTTATCGAGAGGACGCCGAGCTTGCCGAAAAGGTGCCAGACCTGTCCCCGGCGGAAATTCGCTCAGAGTTGTTCAGGTTCAGCATGGGAGCACTATTTGCATTGGTCATGCTGACCCTCGGCACGGTAGTTCTCCGTTGGCTCTGAAGCGACTCAGTGAACGACTTCGGCGCGAAAGTATATTCAAAAACGACACTGTTCATACCCAGCGCCGACAGCTAATTTCCCAAAAACGACACACCTCTGATCTGCTCCGCACAACCATTCCTCAGCTAAGTCTTTGCTTCTGCTCATTTATCACGGAGAATCGCGCCCCTGTTTCGGCCGGAGCATGTCTGTCGGTTTTTTCCGACGCGTCCTGACCGAGTGGCAAGTGACCGGAATGCGGAGATCCGACCGGATGAATGATCAGGCCAATAGCGTCGAAGAGCGCTTTGATGCAGCAGCACCCGCTGAACTTTCGAGCTGGAATCGCCAGGACACCACCTGGATGTTGGGACTGTTCGGGACGGCCATCGGCGCCGGCACCCTGTACTTGCCGATCAATGCAGGGATCGGTGGCTTCTGGCCGCTGGTGATCCTCTCGCTGTTGGCCTTCCCCATGACGTTCTACGCACACCGCGGTCTGACCCGGTTTGTGCTGTCCGGTCGCGAAGGCGCCGACATCACTGACGTGGTCGAAGAGCATTTCGGCATCAAGGCCGGCGCGCTGATCACACTGCTGTATTTCCTTGCCATCTTCCCGATCCTGCTGATCTACAGCGTTGGCCTGACCAACACGGTCGCCAGTTTCCTCGAACATCAACTGCACATCATGCCGCCGCCACGCGCGCTGCTGTCGTTCGTGCTGATCCTGGGTTTGCTGGCTGTGGTGCGTTGTGGCGAACAGGCGATCGTCAAGGCGATGAGCTTGCTGGTCTATCCGTTCATCGTCGCGCTGCTGTTCCTCGCGGTGTACCTGATTCCGCACTGGAACGGCGGCATCCTCACCACCGTGTCACAAGTCCCCGCGCCATCGGAGCTGCTGCACACGCTGTGGCTGGCGATTCCGGTGATCGTGTTCTCATTCAACCATTCGCCGATCATCTCGGCGTTTGCGGTCGATCAAAAGCGCCGTTACGGCACCCACGCCGATGAGCGCAGCTCGCAAATTCTCTGTCGTGCGCACCTGCTGATGGTGGTGATGGTGCTGTTCTTCGTGTTCAGCTGCGTGCTGACCCTGTCACCAGCACAACTGGCTGAAGCGAAGGAGCAGAACCTGTCGATCCTGTCGTACCTGGCCAACCACTTCAGCAACCCGACCATCGCGTTCGTAGCACCCATGATTGCGTTCGTGGCGATTTCCAAGTCGTTCCTCGGTCACTACATCGGTGCCAGTGAAGGCCTGAAAGGTCTGATCATCAAAAGCGGCAAGCGTCCCGGCGCCAAGGCGCTGGATCGCATCGTGGCGGCTTTCATGCTGGTGGTGTGCTGGATCGTGGCAACTTTGAATCCGAGCATCCTCGGCATGATCGAGACCATCGGTGGCCCGGTCATCGCGGCGATCCTGTTCCTGATGCCGATGTATGCCATCCGCAAAGTGCCGGCGATGGCGCGCTTTCGTGGGCAAGCGTCCAACGTGTTTGTCACCGTGGTGGGTCTTGTGGCAATTTCGGCGGTGGTTTACAAGCTGACGATGTAAAGCAAGATCAACAGAAAAGCCGCTGCACACGCTGTGTGCAGCGGCTTTTTTACGTCTGGAAAGAGGATGGTGCCTGATACACCGCTATCGCTGGCAAGCCAGCTCCCACAGGGATTTCAGTGTTTGCACGATGGTGGGTGTCACGCAAAACATTGTAGGAGTGAGCCTGCTCGCGATAGCGGAGGCTCATTCAAAGAGGGTGGTTACTGACACACCGCTATCGCTGGCAAGCCAGCTCACACAGGGATTGCGGGTGTTTGCGCATAGGTGGGCATCACGCAGAACACTGTGGGAGCTGGCTTGCCAGCGATGAGGCCGGAGCAGGGGGCGACTCTTCTGCAGGCATAAAAAAAAACCGCTCATCTCACGATGGGCGGCGTTTTTCATGGCGTTGTAACGTTAGGCTTGAACGACCGGGATGTTGGCGTTCGCAGCAGCTTCACGGAACTCGGCGATCTGGTCGAAGGACAGGTAACGGTAGATATCGGCCGCCATGCTGTCGATCTTGCCAGCGTATTCCATGTACTCCTCGACGGTCGGCAGGCGACCCAGGATCGAAGCAACCGACGCCAGCTCGGCCGAGGCCAGGTAGACGTTAGCGCCGTCGCCCAGACGGTTCGGGAAGTTACGGGTCGACGTGGAGACCACGGTGCTGTTCGGCTCTACACGTGCCTGGTTACCCATGCACAGCGAGCAGCCTGGCATTTCCATGCGCGCGCCAGCCTTGCCGTAGATGCCGTAGTAGCCTTCTTCGGTCAGTTGGTGAGCGTCCATCTTGGTCGGCGGCGAGAGCCACAGACGGGTTGGCAACTGACCCTTGACCTGATCCAGCAGTTTACCGGCAGCGCGGAAGTGACCAATGTTGGTCATGCACGAACCGATGAACACTTCGTCAATCTTCTCGCCAGCCACGCTGGACAGCAGACGGGCGTCGTCCGGGTCGTTCGGCGCGCACAGTACAGGCTCGCTGATGTCGGCCAGGTCGATTTCGATGATTTCGGCGTATTCGGCGTCAGCATCGGCTTCCATCAGCTCAGGGTTGGCAACCCAGGCTTCCATCGCTTGTGCGCGACGTTCCAGAGTACGTGCATCGCCGTAGCCTTCGCCGATCATCCAGCGCAGCAGGGTGATGTTGGAGTTCAGGTACTCGGTGATCGACTCTTTCGACAGCTTGATGGTGCAACCGGCAGCCGAACGTTCGGCCGAGGCGTCGGACAGCTCGAAAGCCTGTTCCAGCGTCAGACCTTCCAGGCCTTCGATTTCCAGGATGCGGCCGGAGAAGGCGTTTTTCTTGCCTTTCTTCTCGACGGTCAGCAGACCGTTCTGGATAGCGAAGTAAGGAATGGCATGAACCAGGTCACGCAGGGTGATGCCAGGTTTCATTTTGCCTTTGAAGCGCACCAGGATCGATTCCGGCATGTCCAGCGGCATGACGCCGGTGGCAGCGGCGAACGCGACCAGACCGGAACCGGCCGGGAACGAGATGCCCATCGGGAAACGGGTGTGCGAGTCACCACCGGTACCGACGGTGTCCGGCAGCAGCATGCGGTTCAGCCACGAGTGGATGATGCCGTCGCCCGGACGCAGGGAAACGCCGCCGCGGGTCATGATGAAGTCAGGCAGGGTGTGGTGGGTGGTCACGTCGATCGGCTTCGGATAAGCCGCGGTGTGGCAGAAAGACTGCATCACCAGATCAGCGGAGAAGCCCAGGCACGCCAGGTCTTTCAGTTCGTCACGGGTCATTGGACCGGTGGTGTCCTGAGAACCTACGGTGGTCATCTTCGGTTCGCAGTAGGTGCCAGGACGAACGCCTTTGCCTTCTGCCAGACCGCAAGCCTTGCCGACCATTTTCTGCGCCAGGGTGAAACCCTTGGTGCTTTCAATTGGAGCATCCGGCTTCTTGAACAGATCGAACGGTGGCAGACCCAGTTCGGCGCGAGCCTTCTCGGTCAGGCCACGGCCGATGATCAGCGGGATACGGCCGCCAGCGCGAACTTCGTCCAACAGCACCGGAGTCTTCATTTCGAAGGTGGTCAGGACTTCGTCGGTGCCGTGTTTACAGACTTTGCCAGCATGCGGGTACAGGTCGATCACGTCGCCCATGTGCATGTTGGAAACGTCGAATTCGATTGGCAGTGCGCCGGCATCTTCCATGGTGTTGTAGAAGATCGGAGCGATTTTGCTGCCGAAGCAGAAACCGCCAGCGCGCTTGTTCGGCACGTAAGGAACGTCATCGCCGAAGAACCACAGCACCGAGTTGGTTGCCGATTTACGCGACGAACCGGTACCGACCACGTCACCGACGTAGGCGATCGGGAAGCCTTGACCGCGCATTTCTTCGATCTGCTTCATTGGGCCGATGGCGCCCTGCTGATCAGGAACGATGCCGTCGCGAGCCATTTTCAGCATGGCCAGGGCGTGCAGCGGGATGTCTGGACGCGACCATGCATCTGGAGCCGGGGACAGGTCGTCGGTGTTGGTTTCGCCGGTTACCTTGAACACGCGCAGGCTGATCTTGTCGGCCAGGGTCGGGCGGTTCTTGAACCACTCGCCGTCAGCCCAGGATTGCAGCACGGCTTTGGCGTGAACGTTGCCGTTCTTGGCTTTTTCGGCCACGTCGTGGAACGCGTCGAACATCAGCAGGGTGTGCTTGAGTTGTGCGGCAGCGACTGGCGCCAGCTCGGCGTCGTCCAGCAGGTCAACCAGGGTCACGATGTTGTAGCCGCCCTGCATGGTGCCGAGCAGTTCTACAGCGCGCTTCTTGTCCAGCAGAGGGGAGGAGACTTCGCCCTTGGCCAGAGCAGACAGGAAACCGGCCTTTACATAGGCAGCTTCGTCCACACCGGGTGGAATGCGATTGGTGATCAGGTCAACGAGAAAAGCTTCTTCGCCAGCCGGAGGATTCTTCAACAGCTCGACCAGGCCGGCTGTTTGTTCGGCGTTAAGCGGCTGGGGAACGATACCCAGTGCTGCACGCTCTTCGATATGTTTGCGGTAGGCTTCAAGCACAGTTATTACCCTCATCAGTGGTCCCAAATGGGTGTCCGGGACGCTCGTCGCGAAATGCTCGTACTCATGCGCTGCGTGGCGTTGTGGGCCACTTAGCCAGAATTACCGACCATTCCTTACAGAAGCTGCTTTCAAAGTTTTACGCCTGCAGAGGGGGAGCTGATGAGGGTTGGCGTTGGGCTTTTCCCCGCTGGAAAAACCCGTCGCCAACACCGCTCTGAAGGAACGACTGTGCTCGTGACGCTTTGAAAACAGCTTCTAACGGACATTTGCGCCTTAAAAGGCTGGCTGATTCTACGGCAAAAAAAATTTAAAGGTAAGTCGGGCTCTATTGGACTTTGGTGGCGTTGTGTGCGGCCGGGCCAAACGCCGGGCCAGTGCTTGCCCCTGACGTTTGAGGGGTGATCAATGCCTGACAAAGGGCTAACATGCCGACCTGTTCCGCGTTTCAGTGCCTTTGCCTACCTTATATGCCCAATCAGACCATCAAGACCCCCTGCGTCGGCCTCTGCTCCACTGTTTACGGTGATCTGGTGTGCCGTGGCTGCAAGCGTTTCCATCACGAAGTGATCAATTGGAATGGTTACGGCGAGGAGGAAAAGCGTGCGGTGTGGCTGCGTCTGGAGCAGTTGCTGTCACAAGTGATGGCGAGCAAGGTCGAGATTTTCGACCCGGCGCGGCTGCGCCAGCAGCTCGAGCAGCGCAAGATCCGCTTCGTGCCGCATCAGTCGGAATATTGCTGGGCGTATCAACTGATTGCCCGTGGCGCGCGGGTGATCATTAATCTGGAAGCCTACGGCATGGTATTGCTGCCGGAGTTTCGCGACTGGGGTCTGCCGCAATTGCGCGATGCCATTGATCGGGAATTCTTCCTGCTGTCGGAAGCGCACTATGAGCGCTACATCGCCCCCGGATTTCTCAAAGACGCCTTCGGCGGCTAGAGGCTTCGCGAGCAAGCTCGCTCCCACAAGGGAACGCATTCCCCGGTGGGAGCGAGCGTGCTCGCGAAGGGGCCCTGACAAACACCACAAGAACTCAATGCTTCACCGCCAACTCCACCAGATGATCCTCAACCTCTTGCGGCTTGAGCACCAGCACATCACTTTCCAGCGCATCCAGTATCACTTCGGCCGTATTCCCGATCAACGCCCCTGACAATCCGGAACGCGCCACTGTGCCAATCACCGTAACCGCCGCTTGCAGCTTGTGGGCCATAAACGGAATCAGCACATCGGCCGGACCTTCCTCGATATGCAGGTGCGCGTCATCAACATCGAACTCCGCTTGAAATGCCCGGCATTGCTCGCGATAGCGCGCTGCGATGGTTTCGCTGAGCTGCAACGTCGGGTCGGCCGCCGACAGCATCGGCGACGGGTGGGCGCTGATCACATGCAGGTGCGCCTTGGCCAGGCTGGCAATGTCATAGCCGTGATCGATGATCGTCGTGTGCAGATGCCGATGCTCCCCATCGGTATTTCCTACGTCGATCGCCGCCAGAATCACCTTGTCCTTCCACGAAGTTGAGGTTTTCACCAACAGCACCGGTGTAGGGCAGTGACGCAGCAGTTTCCAGTCGGCGGGTGTCAGCAGTGCTTTTTTCAACGGGCTGTCGGGGAAATGCTGTTTGATCACCAGCCCGCAACCTTCGGCTTGCTGCACATCGATGATGGTTTCGTGCAGGCTCTCGTTCCATGCCTGTTCGGTGGTCACGCTGTAACCGTCCGCCAGCAGCGCGGTTTTGAGCACGCTGAGCATGCCGGCGTGATCATGCTTCCTGTCGCACACCAGCAGGTGCAAATGGGCCTGGGTCACGCCAGCGATCAGTTTGGCGCGCTTGAGCGCCAGGCTTTCCGAATGTTCGGGTTCGATGACCACCAGAATGCTGCGAATGGCTTGCATGAGCGGAGTCTCCAACAAAGAAAAGGCACGGCGTTGCACAACTATAGATGCTGCTTGAACACCTGCGACTTGATGCATATCAACGCCAGCCGCTGGTGGTCTGTCCGCAGGCCGGTATAATCGGCGCCCTTCGCTCGAACACCTTTTGCCGTGAGCCCCATGATCCTTCCCGAAATCCACGAATTCCTTGGCTGCCGCACCCCCGACGCCTGGGTCCAGGCCGCACTGGCCGATCAGGAAACCCTGCTGATTGACCACAAGAACTGCGAGTTCAAGGCTGCCAGCACCGCGCTTAGCCTGATAGCCAAGTACCATTCCCACGTCGACCTCATCAACATGATGTCGCGTCTGGCCCGGGAAGAACTGGTGCACCACGAACAAGTCATGCGCCTGATGAAACGCCGCAAGATCGAACTGCGCCAGCTCCACGCCGGCCGTTACGCTTCGAGTCTGCGCAAAGTCGTGCGCAGCCACGAGCCGGTGAAGCTGGTGGACACGCTGGTGGTCGGCGCGTTTATCGAAGCGCGCAGTTGCGAGCGTTTCGAAGCACTGGTGCCGCATTTGGACGAAGAACTCGGCAAGTTCTACTTTGGCCTGTTGAAAAGCGAGGCTCGGCATTTTCAGGGTTATCTGAAACTGGCTTATCAATATGGTGAGGCGAAGGATGTTGCGCAGGTGATCGAAAGAGTTCGCGTCGCCGAGCAGGAGTTGATCGAATCGCCGGATACGGAATTCCGCTTCCACAGCGGCGTGCCTGCCGCTGTATAACCTTCGGCAGCTCCTGCAGGGAAACTGTTAAAAACTCTTAAGAGTATGAAACATCACCGAAAACCGGCCCCCGCGGCCGGTTTTTGCGGCCTGGGATAAACGTCTTGCCCCTGATTGCCGCCATAATGCCGCCCACTTTACAAATGGTTGGCAGATGGTCGTTATGGATAACCTGGGTTTTGGCAAAGTCCTGCTGGTGGAAGACGATGAGCGCCTGGCCACGCTGATCGCCCACTTCCTCGAACAACATGGCTACGAGGTGCGCACGGTGCATCGCGGTGATCTGGCCGTGGCGGCTTTTCTGGCGTTCAGGCCCAAAGTCGTGGTGCTCGACCTGATGCTGCCCGGGCAGAGCGGTCTGCATGTGTGCCGGGAAATACGCAGTGTGTCGGACACGCCGATTGTCATCCTGACGGCCAAGGAAGACGACCTCGATCATATTCTCGGCCTGGAATCCGGTGCTGATGACTACGTGATCAAACCGATCAAGCCGCCGGTGCTGCTGGCCCGATTGCGCGCCTTGCAGCGCCGGCAAGTGCCGGACAGCAGTGTGGTGCATTTCCTTGAATTCGGTCAGTTGAGCATCGATCGCAGTTGCCGCGAAGTGCGATTGGCGGGCGAGATCATCGAACTGACCACCATGGAGTTCGAGCTGCTGTGGCTGCTGGCCAGTGCCGCCGGCAATACGCTGTCACGCGATGACATCCTCAATCGCATGCGCGGTATTGCCTTTGATGGGCTCAACCGCAGCGTCGACGTCTACATCAGCAAGTTGCGTAACAAGCTCAAGGACAACCCCCGCGAACCGGTGTGCATCAAGACCGTGTGGGGCAAAGGTTATCTGTTCAATCCGTTTGCGTGGGAGTTGTAGATGCTGCGGTTATTCCTCGGGCTGTTTCTGGTGATGACGGTCGGTCTGGTGCTGGCGTTGCAGACGGTCGAACACACCTTCAACGCATTGCTCGACAACCAGATGCAGGCTTACAACCGTGAAGCGGTGCGCGGTCAGGCGTGGTCGTTGGTGGACCATTTGCGCGGGCGCCAGGGCGCCGATCGTGAGCAGCGACTGGAGACCTTGCGGCCACATTACGGTCTGACACTGAAACTGGTCGAGGCTGATCAACTGGCTCTGACGCCTGAAGAACAAGCCCAGTTGGCGCAGAATCTGCTGGTGATCCGCGACAACTACACCCAGTTCATCAGCAACATCGACGGCGGGTCGCAGTTGCTCAGCATCAAACTCCCGCCGGAACCGAGCCTGATGCCGTTTTACATCGCCGTGGCTTACGGGATGCTGGCGGTGTTGATCGGCATCGTCCTGTTTTTCTGGGTGCGCCCGCACTGGCGTGACCTGGAGAAGCTGCGTCTCGCGGCAGAGCGCTTTGGCGACAACGATCTGTCGGCACGCATTCAGTTGTCCAAACGCTCGAACATCCGCGACCTGGCCGAGCACTTCAACTTGATGGCGGCGCGCATCGAAGGCTTGATCGCCAATCAGCGTGAACTGACCAATGCCGTCTCCCATGAGCTGCGCACGCCGATTGCGCGGCTGTCGTTCGAACTCGACCAGCTCAAGCAGCTGCCGGACGCCAGTCAGAACCGCGAACTGATTGCCGACATGTACGCCGACCTTGGCGAGCTGGAGGAAATGGTTTCGGAACTGCTCACCTACGCCAGCCTTGAGCGGGGTGCGACGGTGATCAAACGCGAGAACATCCAGGCGGCCAATTGGCTCGACAGCGTCGTCGGCAGCGTGGCGCTGGAGGCGGAAGCAGCGGGGGTGCAGTTGTTGATCGGTGAGTGCCGGCTCGACACGGTGCGCATCGAACCGCGTTTCATGGCGCGGGCAGTGATCAACCTGCTGCGCAATGCCATTCGCTATGCCGAGCAGCGCGTGGAAGTGACGCTGGTGCGCACCGGGGACTGTTACGAAGTGCAGGTCAACGACGACGGGCCAGGCGTGCCGGCGCATGGCCGGGAGAAGATTTTCGAACCGTTCTCGCGGCTGGATGCCAGCCGCGATCGGCGTACCGGTGGTTTTGGATTGGGGCTGGCGCTGGTGCGGCGGGTATCGCAGTCCCATGGCGGTCAGGTTGAAGTCGGCGATTCGCCGTGGGGCGGAGCGTCGTTTCGGATGACGTGGGCGCATCTGGATTAGTGCTGTTGGCTGTACTGGCCTTATCGCAGGCAAGCCAGCTTCCACAGGATTTGTGTTGCTCCCGCGATGAGCGCACACCACCGAACCTTGCAGAAGTGAGGCGTTATTCAGCAGCTGTTACACCACACATCCCTGTGGGAGCTGGCTTGCCAGCGATGAGGCCGGCATCTGCAACAGCGATGTCGACGGGTTCACCGCTATCGCCGGCAAGCCGGCTCCCACAGGGGATAAAGGCGACTTCCGGAAATATTTATTGGGTCAGCCCGAGGCGTTCATGCCATTGGGCGATGGACTCTTCGGGGTAAAGCTCGAATTGTCGATCCTTGGGCCTGGCGTCGACCTCGACCCATGATGCTTTCGAGCCCAGCATCAGGTGAGTGTGTTCCGGCGGCACCGGCAACGGCGTGTCGATGGCCGAAGCGAATGGGTGTATCAGCTCTGGCCACTCCGGGCTGAACAGCCACAATCCAGTACCGCACAGCGAACAGAAATGCCGTTCGGCGCTGCTGCGGTGGGCACGTTTTTCGCCTTCGTCTTTCATTCGTGCGTGGTAGATTCTGATGTGCTTGCGTCCACGAACCTTGAGGCTCGTGGCGTCGCCGCCGAGGTTGATTGCGTAGCCGCCACCGCCCTGAGTCTTGCGGCAGATCGAGCAATAGCAGCGTTGATAAGGGTAGGGGTGGGCACTGGTGAGGCTGAACGAAACCTCGCCGCAATGGCAGGAGCCTTCGAGGTGCATGGGTGCTCTCCGATAGCAGGGTTGAACGCTTGAGCCTAGATCATTCTGCCGGAACCCTGCCGGTGTGATCCGACGCGCGCCCGCAGCGTCTAGCCCCTGTGTCCCCGCAATCCCATGGGGCGAGACTTCGGAACCCGGCATGCAAGCGCTGTTGAACGAGATCCTTGACGCTGTCCGGCCGCTGATCGGGCAGGGCAAGGTGGCTGACTATATTCCCGCCCTCGGCACCGTCCCGGCCAATCAATTGGGCATCGCCGTGTACGGCAATGATGGCGAGATGTATTGCGCTGGCGACGCCGAAACGGCGTTTTCGGTGCAGAGTATTTCCAAAGTGTTCAGCCTGGTGCAGGCCATCGATCATTCCGGCGAAGCAATCTGGGAACGCCTTGGCCATGAGCCGTCCGGTCAGCCATTCAACTCACTGGTGCAGCTGGAATTCGAGCGTGGGCGCCCACGCAACCCGTTCATCAACGCTGGCGCGCTGGTGATCTGCGACATCAACCAGTCGCGTTTCGCCGCACCGACCCTGTCGATGCGTGACTTCGTGCGGCGTCTGTCGGGCAACCCGCAGATCATGATCGACGGCAAAGTCGCCGACTCCGAATATCAGCATCGCGCGCGCAATGCGGCGATGGCTTACCTGATGCAGTCCTTCGGCAATTTCCACAACGACGTCGAAGCGGTGCTTCGCAGTTACTTCAGCCACTGCGCCCTGCGCATGAACTGCATCGATCTGGCCCGGGCGTTCTGCTTTCTGGCCAATGACGGTTATTGCAAACACAGCGGCGAACAGATTCTGACTCGGCGCCAGACTCAGCAGGTCAACTCGATCATGGCCACCAGCGGTCTGTACGACGAGGCGGGCAACTTCGCCTATCGCGTCGGTCTGCCAGGGAAAAGCGGCGTCGGCGGCGGGATCGTCGCGGTAGTGCCGGGGCAATTCACGGTGTGCGTGTGGTCGCCCGAGCTGAATGCCGCGGGCAATTCGCTGGCGGGGATGGCGGCGCTTGAGATGCTCAGTTCGCGGATTGGCTGGTCAGTGTTTTAACCCTATAGCACGCACGCTGAAAAATCCTGTGGGCGCTGGCTTGCCAGCGATGGCGACGAATCAGGCAACCTCAATTTTGAATGCGCCGGCCTCATCGCTGGCAAGCCGGCGCCCACAGGGTTAGTCATGTTTGCCGAAGGTGTATTTCAGCGAAGAATCCTATACATTTTCCGACCGCCCTCTGCATGGTGAATCCGCTTCATGTCTCTTGCGCTCGAACGTCTAGTCGCTGGCACGCCGATCCCTTTCGCTGGTAACCGCGTCACCGTGGTCAGCCCCGAACTGGCTGCGCGTTTTCAGCCCGGTGACCACCTTTTGGTGGAGCAGGTGAGTGGCGAGTTATTGCTGATTCCGGTGGTGGATCAACAAGCGGCTTCTGTTGCGATCGAGCGCGCGGCTGCGGCGTTTAGCGCATTGTCGGCGGTGCCGGACGAGGCGATCAGCCAGTTTTTCGATCTGTTCGCGCAACGTCTGGAAACCGCCGAATGCTGGGCGCAGATCGACGCCGCCAACCTCACCGATATCGAGCGCGCCAAGGCACGCGGGCGCTCCACCACACGGCTGCTCGCCGATGAGCGCATGCGCCGCGACATGATTGCCGGTCTGCGGGCCTGGCGTGATGCGCCACCGACGCGCGGCAAAGTCATAAGCAGCGTCGAGCACGACGGCTGGAAGGTCGAGCAAGTGGTTTCGCCGCTGGGCATTGTCGCGTTTGTCTTCGAAGGTCGCCCGAATGTATTTGCCGATGCTGCCGGTGTACTGCGCACCGGCAATACAGCGGTGCTGCGCATTGGCAGTGATGCGTTGGGCACGGCGCAAGCCATCGTCACTCACGCGTTGAACCCGGCGCTGGCAGCAGCGGGTCTTCCGGTCGGGGCCGTGTCGTTGGTGGAGAGCGTCAATCACGCGGCCGGTTGGGCGATGTTTGCCGATCGGCGCCTGTCGCTGGCGGTGGCTCGCGGATCGGGGCGTGCGGTCAGTCAGTTGGGCAGCATTGCGCAACAGGCGGGCACTGCGGTCAGCCTGCATGGCACCGGTGGTGCGTGGTTGATTGCCGATCGAGAGGCTGACGCTCAGCGCTTCGCGGCCGTGGTGCGCAACTCGCTGGATCGCAAGGTCTGCAACACCCTGAATGTCTGCCTGATTCAGCGCGAACGTGCTGCTGAACTGGTGCCGCTGTTCCTTGATGCGTTGCAACAGGCCGGCACCGCACGCGGGCAGGGCTGCAAGTTGCACATCGTCGAAGGCAGTGAACATTGCCTGCCGACCGAATGGCAGAACGCGACGGTGCAGGTTTATCGCGCCGAGGGTTATCAGACTGAAGCGCTGGCCGAACCACTGGCGGAATCTGCATTGGGTCGCGAGTGGGAATGGGAGGAAACGCCGGAAGTCAGCCTGATGATCGTTGAAGATCTGGATCAGGCGATTGCGCTGTTCAACCGTTATAGCCCGCAATTCACCGTGTCGCTGATCAGTGAAAGTGCGCACGTTCAGGAGCGTTTTTACAACGCCGTCAACGCGCCGTTCGTGGGCAACGGCATCACCCGTTGGGTCGATGGTCAATACGCCCTGAACAAGCCGGAACTGGGGCTTTCGAACTGGGAGAGCGGGCGCTTGTTTGCGCGCAGTGCGATCCTTTCGGGGGATGGCGTATTTACTGTGCGCAGCCGCATGACTCAAACGGATCTCACCGTAAAGCGCTGAACGGCATACCTTGTGTAGGAGCTTCCGCAGGCTGCGATCTTTAAAGGCCAGATCAAACGATCGCAACCTTCGGTAGCTCCCACAGGCGTCCATTCAGGCAGCGGCTTTTGCTTGAACTGCGCAAACTGCCGGTTGCTCGGCCAGCGGTACAAAGGTGCGGCGGTCCGAGGACAGCGCATCAATCGAGCCGGTCTCGATGTCGTACACCCAGCCATGCAAATTCAGCAGGCCTTTCTCCTGTGCCAGGCGCACGCTCGGATGAGTCTGGATATTCGCCAGTTGCGCGATCACGTTTTCGCGCACCATCGAACTCAATTTCGCTGCTTCACTGGCATGCGGCCGCGCCTCATTCACCACTTTCGCTGACTCGGCATGCTGCAGCCAACCGCTGACGGCGGGCAGGTGATCCATGCATTTGCACTGGGCAATCGCCGTCATCGCACCGCAGTCCGAGTGGCCGCAGATCACAATGTCGGTCACGCCGAGCACCGCCACGGCGTATTCCACCGTCGCCGAAACCCCACCCGGATGCGGGCTGTAGGACGGCACGATATTGCCGGCATTGCGGATCACAAACAGTTCGCCGGGTTCTTGCTGGGTCAGCAGTTCCGGCACGACACGGCTGTCGGAACAGGTGATGAACAAGGTGCCGGGCTGCTGGGTAGTCGCCAGGTGTTTGAACAGTTCGGTGCGTTGCGGGAAGGCTTCGCTCTGGAACTTCAGGAAACCGTCGATCAGGGCTTTCATGTGCATGTCCTCTTCAAGGGAGATCGGTGGGCCCGCACGCGAGGTGCGGGCCGGGGGCGCATCAGAACGGACGCAGGGGCAGGAACTTGCCGTCGAGGGTGACCACGGCGCGGGAACCGCCTTCCGGGTCTTCGACTTTCTTGATGTCCAGTTTGAAGTTGATCGCGCTGATGATGCCGTCGCCGAATTGCTCATGAACCAGGGCTTTGAGGGTGGTGCCGTAGATCTGGATCATCTCGTGGAAACGGTAGATGGTCGGATCGGTCGGCACACCGCTGAGGCTGCCGCGCAACGGGATGATTTGCATCGCCGATACATCGGCTGCATCCAGCTCAAGTTTGTCGCCTACTACTTGGGCAGCGTTTTCCGGCAGAGGATGCTGGCCGAGCAGGGCGGCGGTGACGAACGCCAGGCTCAGGCCGGTGCCGTCGGTGAGATCCTGCCACGACAGATTTTTGCGTGCCTTGGCGTCGAGAATGCGGGTGGTCAGGGCCAGGCTGGTGTCGTTGTAGGCGTGGGACTGTTGCATGGTGTCACTCCTTTCAGGGGTTGGCTTGCTGTGTGGGATTGATTTTCAGCTGATTAATCCATAGCGTCCAAGACCCATATACAATGCTTTGCATAAGCCCTGCCTATAGATGGTTTGCCCGATGCTGTTAAGACATTTGCGTTATCTGCTCGCCGTTGCCGATCACGGCGGCTTCACCCGCGCGGCCGAGGCACTGCATGTGTCACAGCCGACGCTGTCGCAACAGATTCGCCAGCTCGAGGAAACCCTGGGGGTGAACCTGTTTGATCGCACCTCACGATCAGTCAAGCCGACCGATGCCGGCGAGGCCTATATCGAATGCGCGCGACGGGTGCTGGTGGAGTTGGAGGCGGGTAAGCGGGCACTGCATGACGTGAAGGATCTGTCGCGTGGCACCTTGCGTCTGGCCATGACGCCGACGTTCATGGCGTACCTGGTCGGGCCGCTGGTGCGCGACTACATGGCGCGATTTCCAGGGATTCATCTGGACATTTTCGAGTTGTCGATGGATGACATTGAGGCGGGTCTGGCGGACGACTCGCTGGATATTGCGATTGCCTTCACCCCGGTGCGCAATGCGGATATTGAGTGTGTTCCGGCGTTCACCGAAGCTTTGGGAATCATGGTCGGGCGCGAGCACCCGTTGTACGACAGCACGTTAACACTGACACCGGATGACATCGCACAGCTGGATTTTGCCTTGCTGGCGCCGGACTACATCACGCGCTCATCGGTGGATGAGTATTTCCGCCAGCACGGCATCACGCCCAAGGTGCGTATTGAAGTGAACTCGGTCAGTACGCTGCTGGAGGTGGTGCGACATTCGCCGATTGCGACGATGTTGCCGGAGGCGATTGCGACTGAGGATCGCGCTTTGCACAGGCTGCGGGTAGAAAGCGAAGCGCCGCAGCGCGGGGCGGCCTTGTTGCGGCGCAAGAATAATTATCACAGTGCGGCGGCGGTGGCGTTTGTGGAAATGGTGTTGAGCATGGGAAGCCCCTCACCCTAACCCTCTCCCGGAGGGAGAGGGGACTGACCGAGGTGTTGGTGGCTAATGCAGCGATCTGAAAATATTGAAGTTTGTATATCGCAAGCACGCTCGAGATCGGCTCCCTCTCCCTTCGGGAGAGGGCTGGGGTGAGGGGATAGATTTAACTAACACCACAAAGCTTACGCCATACACAAAAAAGGGCCTGCTCCATCGCTGGAAGCAGGCCCTCTTGTTATTTAAGTTTTAAAAGTCAGCAGAACCGATCAATCACCCGAACTTCATTCTTGTTCTGCATCGAGTCCCACGCTTGTTTCAGCGTCTGCAGAACATTACCGATGAAGTCCTTGTCGGCCGCGGCTTTTTTGCCGACATAACCTTGGCCGCGGCGGTACATCTTCAGGCGGGCCAGCAGGTTCTGATTGTTGCGGTCGAACTCTTCTTCGCCAGCGTGGGGCGTCAGGCAGTCGATATGCACCTGGCCCGATTTGCTGATCCACAGAATATGGCTGTCGAGGCTGTCTTTTTGCGCAGCGAACATACGAGCCAGTTCTTCGACAGTAGGTTGATTGTTCAGATTCATGATTTTGCCCCTTGACCAGTTTGGTGATCTTTCTAAGTTGATTCGCTAATACAGGTAGCCCATCGGTTAGTTGATCCCTGGCACCGAAACCAGGACGTCAGCGGTCGCCCGTTTGAAGTACGGGGTCGTGCATCTGTTGCATGTAGTCGTGTTGAATAACTGCTACGCGATAGCGTCACAACGAGGAGAAGCAGCGAAAACCGGGAGGCCCTTGTCGACGTTTTCAGGGTCGACGCACAAGCGTCTTGAGAATTTTCGCCAGCGCTTCTCGTCCTTGTACTGGACGTTCAGGCCAGGTCAGCTTCTTCAATCTGCCTTGTGGGCAGCGTGTATCCGGAAAAAACAACTCGGCGGTCAGACGAGTTTGCTCAAGCGTGTTACCCGTGTTCCCGATCGGGGAACGTCTTCATCATGCAAAAGCAAAACGACGCCGTCAACGGTTTTGTAGTGATTATTTTTAAGCACTACATATTGTCGGACAAAGCTGTTTTGGAATGAGAACGGATCCGTTCAGGCAATGGAAACGGGGCTGCGCAGGGTGTAGAAGGTGCACGGGTAACCGTCTACATCGCGGTGGCTCAAGGTGAATTCGACGCCGACCCATTCCGGCATCAGCCTGGCCCAGAAGCGTTGTGCAGGCAGGTTGGCGTCGATATGGAAAATCTGCCACCGACCGGGGATTTGGCTCAAGAGGGCAGAGACGACAAACTGCGCGACGCCTTGGCCACGCATGCGCCGGGTGACGAAGAAGTAGCCGATGTTGAATTCGGCGCCGTCGATGTGGGTTTCTTCATCCACCGTGATGAAGCCGGCGAGTTCGCCATCGACGCGGATCAGAAAGGGACGGGTGGCCGGATGGCGCCAGTAAGCGTCATTTGGCTGGAGGGCAAAGAAGCCATGCTTGGCGAGCTTCAGCGGCAGCCATTCGCTGAAGTCGTACAGGTAGAACTGCATCAGGTTTTCGATGATTTGCAGTTCGTCACGCTCGGCGGGGTGGAGTTCGATGCTGGGCATGTTTTGGGTCCCTGAGGTGATGAACCTTTCAGGAACAGTAGCGCGTTTTACTTTTTGGCTGCCGGTTTCGCCGTGCGTTTGGCTGTGCCGGTTGATTTGCTTCGCGTCGATTTGCGTTTTTTCTTCCACGGCGTAGCAGCCTTGCCGGCAGGCGGTGGGCCGCTGATGGTCAGGCTCAGCGCAGAGCAGCGAGTCACCTGCTTGCTCATCCACGCCGCTTGCTTGGTGACGAATTCTTCCAGACTCATCTCACCGCTCTGCACCATGTCCAGCGCCTGCTCCCAGATCGCCGTGGTGCCGGGGTCGGCAATCGCTCGGGGTACGGCGTCGATCAGACTGAACGCCGCCGGTGTTGCCGCCAGTGCCTTGCCGTTTTTCACCAGATAACCGCGATCGAGCAGTCCCTGGATGATCGATGCACGGGTGGCTTCGGTGCCGATGCCGGTCGTGTCCTTGAGCTTCTGTTTGAGCAGCGGATCTTCCACCAGTTTGGCAACGTTCTTCATCGCCTTGATCAGATCGCCTTCGGTGTAGGGCTTGGGTGGCTGCGTCCACAAATCCTTGAGCTTCACATCAGCAACGGCGCAATCGATACCCTGGCCAAGTGTCGGCAAGGTTTGCGGTGCCGGCGCTTCACGGCCCTTGGTCGGTGCCAGTGCCTCGGGCAGTGCGCGCTTCCAGCCCGGTTCGATGATCTGTTTGCCGACTGCACGCAACGCTTCACCGGCGCAATCGAAATCAGCCTGGGTGCGGTCGTATTCATGGTTGGGTAGAAACTGCGCCAGATACCGCGCGCGGATGAGTGTGTAGACCGCGCGGTGCTTGCCCGTCAGGCGTTCAAGGTTCTTCGCCGCCGCGGTCGGGATGATGCCGTGGTGCGCGGTGACCTTGCTGTCGTTCCACGCCCGGGAGCGACGCTGCGGCTCTAGAAAACCTTGCAGCGCTTCGAGGCTCGGGTCGGCCTGACGCAGTGCCGCGAGAATCCCCGGTGCCTCACCGTGCTGGCTCAGCGGCAGAAAACCGCAATCGCTGCGCGGGTAGGTGACGACTTTGTAGGTTTCGTAGAGTGCCTGGGCGATGTCGAGGGTTTCCTGCGCGCCGAGGCCGAGTTTTTTCGAGCAGACCTCCTGCAACGTGCCGAGATCGAAAGGCAGCGGCGCCACTTCACGCATGCGCTCGGTGCGTAGCTTGACGACCCGAGCAGTGTCGGCGCTGGCGATCGCGACGGCTGCCTGTTGCGCGAGTGCCTGATTCAAACAACGATCCTGATCATCACAGACGTCCGACGCCGCGCGCCATTGCGCGGTAAACGGCGTGGCGTTGTGCAGCAGTTGTACGTCGATCGCCCAAAACGGCACTGGCACGAAGTCGGCGATGCTGCGATCGCGGTCCACGACCAGGCGCAATGTCGGTGTCTGTACTCGACCGACCGGTAGCACACCTTGATAGCCCGACTGCCGACCGAGCAGGGTGAAGAGGCGGCTCATGTTCATGCCGATCAACCAATCCGCCCGGGAGCGGCCCAGTGCCGAGTGATACAGGCTGAACGTCTCGGCACCTGGCTTCAACGCGGCCAGGGCCTTGCGAATCGACGCCTCGTCCAGTGCCGACAGCCACAAGCGGCGGATCGGCCCGCGATAGCGGCAATGCTCGACCAGTTCCCGGGCAATCATCTCGCCCTCACGGTCGGCGTCGGTGGCGATGATCAGTTCGCTGGCCTCGCCGAGCAGCCGTTTGACGGCTTTGTACTGACTGGCGGTGCGCGGCTTGACGGTCATTTTCCATTTGTCCGGAATGATCGGCAGATCCGCCAGTACCCAGCGCTTGTAGCGTGCGTCGTAGGCGTCCGGCGGAGCGGTTTCCAGCAAATGACCGATGCACCAGGTCACCGTGACGTCTGTTCCCAGCCAGCAGCCGTCGCCCCGGCGCTTGGCACCGAGTACGGCCGCGATGTCTTTGGCCTGAGAAGGTTTTTCACAGAGGTACAGCCGCATAACCACCACGTCGATCAATGTCCGAAGAGGTACACAGAATGGCCGCACTTGCGCCCATGGGCAACTTTTATCTGTATGGATATACAGATAAAAAGGGTTGCCGGAAATGACGGGTATTCCGCGGACAGGGAAAGCACTATCGAAAAATCGATTAGCGCCCTGTCCGTGCCTGTGTCAGGTTTTTTGGCGGTTCAACCACACGAGTGACAGGACGATCTCGCCAGAAGATCGCCGCGGTCTGTCGGAAACTGACTACTCTGAAACAAGGAAGTCCATCCATGGCTCAAGCCAAATCCAAAACCAGCAGCGCCTACGACCAAATCGACACCTTCAGTCATCTGTACGACCGCGGCGTCGGGCTGATCAATGGCAAACCCTCGTTCACCGCTGATCAAGCTGCTGACGAAATCCTGCGCAAAGGCCTGTCGTGGGGCGATAAAAACGCTGACGGCAAGATCGACCTGAGCTACACCTTCCTGACCGAGAAACCGGCGAACTACAACCCGAAGCTTGGCAATTTCGGCGAATTCAGTGCCCAGCAGAAAGCTCAGGCTGTGCTGGCCATGCAGTCCTGGGCCGACGTCGCCAACGTCACATTCACCGAAGGCAAGGGCGGCGACGGTCACATGACGTTCGGCAATTATGACGTCAGCACCGGTGGTGCCGCGTTCGCGTACCTGCCGAGCGGCGGCAGCTATGACGGCCAATCGTGGTATCTGATCAACAACCAGTATCAGGTCAACAAGACGCCGGATACCGGCAACTATGGTCGCCAGACCCTGACTCACGAAATCGGTCACACCCTCGGCCTGTCGCACCCTGGCGCCTACAACGCCGGTAACGGCAACCCAACCTACGGCGACGCTAAATACGCCGAAGACACCCGCGGCTATAGCTTGATGAGCTACTGGAGTGAAACCAACACCGAGCAGGACTTCAGCAAGGATGGCAGCGGTGCCTACGCTTCTGCGCCGTTAATGGACGACATTGTTGCCGTGCAGAAACTGTATGGCGCCAACTATGAGACTCGCGCCGATAACACCACGTACGGTTTCTACTCCAACACCGGGCGTGATTTTTACAGCGCGACATCGGCGTCGTCGAAGCTGGTGTTCTCGGTGTGGGACGGTGGCGGCGATGACACGCTGAACTTCTCCGGTTTCACCCAGAACCAGAAAATCAATCTCAATGAGGGCTCGTTCTCCGATGTCGGAGGATTGGTGGGCAACGTTTCGATCGCTTACGGCGTGACCGTGGAAAACGCGGTTGGCGGTTCGGGCAATGACCTGTTGATCGGCAACGCAAAGGCGAACTCGCTGTTTGGCGGTGCCGGCGACGACATCCTTTACGGTGGCGGTGGTGGCGATACGCTGGTAGGCGGAGAGGGTGCAGACACTTTCGTGTTCGGCGCTGCCAGCGATTCGACCGATAACCAGCCGGACTGGATCATGGATTTCAAAAGCGGCCTGGACAAGATCGACCTTTCGGGGATCGCCGAGTTTTCGAGTGGTGCCGCCACGTTGAACTTCGTCAGCAGTTTCACCGGCCATGCGGGGGATGCGATCCTGACTTACTACGCGCAGCACGGTCAGACGGGGCTGCTGGTTGACTTGACCGGCCAGGGGCAGGTCGATTTTGCTGTGGGCGTGGTGGGGCAGGCGGTGGTGACGGATATTGTTGTTTGATCTGACATAAAACGGGCCAGTCCGGAACTTGTAGCGAGGGCGCTTGCTCCCGCTCGGCGGCGAAGCCGTCGCAAACTCGGAAATCGCGTTATACCTGACACACTGCGATTGCTGATGTTGGGGCCGCTACGCTGCCCAGCGGGAGCGAGTTCCCTCGCCACAGTTCATTTGTCCTTGGAGAAACCCATGAAAAGCTCCGGCCCCAGCCCCGTCATCACCCTCGAACAACTTACAGGTTGCCTGCTGGTGAAATTCCACGGCATCCAGGTCGCCGCATCCTCCCACGCGATGATCCTCAACGAGGCCAACTACCCGCCGGTTTACTACGTCCCTCGCGAAGACATCGACGAAAAGTACTTCGCCCGCACCGACCACACCAGTTACTGCCCGTACAAGGGCGACGCCAATTACTTCAGCTTGCAGGTGCCGGGGCATGAGGGGGCGAATGCGGTGTGGACTTACGAGAATCCAAAAGTCTCGGTGGCGCCGATCCGCGACTATGTGGCGTTTTATCCGGATCAGGTGAAGTTCGAGGTGATCAAGGCGGATGCCTGAAAAGAGGGTGGCGAGAGAGCACGCGCTCTCGCCACCGAGGGTTCTGGCGTTAACTTCAGTTCTTGTCCAGATCGATATTCTTCGTCTCACGCAAGAAGATCACACCCACCACCAGGCTCACTCCGGTAATCAACACCGGGTACCACAGCCCATAGAAAATGTCCCCGGTGTACACCACCAGCGCAAACGATACCGTTGGCAGAAACCCGCCGAACCAGCCGTTGCCAATGTGGTACGGCAGCGACATCGAGGTGTAGCGAATGCGGGTCGGGAACAGTTCGACCATCAGCGCCGCGAGCGGGCCGTAGCACATGGCGGAGATGATGATCAGCGCTACGATCAGGGCGACGATCATCGGTTTGTTGGTCTGCTGCACATCGGCTTGTTGCGGGTACCCGGCGAGGGTGATTGCACCGCGTAAGGCAGATTCATCGAAGCCGTCGAGTTTCACGTCGCCGACACTGACCTGTACGGCGCTGCCGGCCGGTGCGGCGGCGCTGGAGTAGGGCAGGCCTTGCTTGACCAGGAAGGTTTTGACCTTGTCGCACGGGCTGTCAAATTTCGCCTTGCCCACCGGGTCAAACTGGAAGGTGCACGTCGCCGGGTCAGCCAGCACCGTAATCGGTGCCTGACGGCTGGCCTGATCGATCGCCGGGTTGGCGTAATGCGCGAGGGATTTGAAAATCGGGAAGTACAGCACCGTCGCCAGCAGCAAGCCGAGCATCAGTACCGGTTTGCGTCCGACCTTGTCCGACAGCCAGCCGAAGAAAATGAAGAACGGCGCGCCGATCACCACGCTGATAATCAGCAAGGTGTTGGCCAGTGCAGGGTCCATTTTCAGAAACTGGGTGAGGAAGAACAGCACGTAGAACTGCGCTGCGTAGAAGGTCACCGCTTGCCCGGCGTTGATGCTGAACAGGGCGATCAGCACGACTTTGAGGTTCTCCCATTTGCCGAAGGATTCGCGGATCGGCGCCTTCGAGGTTTTGCCTTCCTCTTTCATCTTCAGATAGGCCGGCGACTCATGCAGGCTCAGGCGAATCCAGGTGGAAATGCCCAGCAGCACGATCGACAGCAGGAACGGAATCCGCCAGCCCCACACTTCAAACTGATCGCCCGTGAAGTAGCGGCAACCGAGCACCACCAGCAGCGACAGCAGCAGGCCGAGGGTCGCGGTGGATTGAATCCAGCTGGTGTGGAACCCGCGTTTGCCGATCGGCGCGTGTTCTGCCACGTAGGTTGCGGCGCCGCCGTACTCGCCTCCGAGCGCCAGGCCCTGAAGCATGCGCAGCACCACCAGAATGATTGGCGCGGCGATGCCGATGCTGGCGTAGGTCGGTAACAGACCGACACAGAACGTCGCCACGCCCATCAAAATGATGGTCGCGAGGAAGGTGTATTTACGTCCGATCATGTCCCCCAACCGACCGAACACCAGTGCCCCGAACGGCCGCACGATGAATCCGGCGGCAAACGCCATCAGCGCAAAGATGAACGCCGTGGTGTCGTTGACTCCGGCGAAAAACTGCTTGCTGATCACCGCCGCCAGGGCGCCGTAGAGGAAAAAGTCATACCACTCGAACACTGTTCCCAGTGATGAAGCGAAGATGACTTTGCGTGTATCCGGGCTGGTTTGCGCGCTGTACGCGGCGTCCAGCGGCTGAGCGTGTTCTGACATATCGGTATCCCTCACAGTGATTGTTTTTGTTGTTCCACTGGTGTTGCCTGTCCGGGTGCTGTCTTGAGTGTTGTACAAAACCCTGTGGGAGCGAGCTTGCTCGCGAAGGCGTCATGTCAGGCAACGTTTATGTTGAATGATCTAGCGCTTTCGCGAGCACGCTCGCTCCCACAGGGACGGTGTTTACAGCGTTAGGGTTGAGGATCAGCTGCGCGGCCTTCTCGGCAATCATCAGCGTAGGCGAACAGGTGTTGCCCGAGATGATCCTCGGCATGATCGAGGCGTCGGCAATGCGCAAACCGGGCACGCCGTGGACGCGCAACTGCGCATCAACCACCGCCTCGCCGTCATTGCCCATGCGGCAGGTGCCGACCGGATGGAAAATCGTCGTGCCGATCCGCGCCGCCGCTTCGTGCAGTTGCTCTTCGCTTTGCAGGCGGTCGCCCGGCAAATACTCGACCGGTTTGAACGCTTGCAGGGCGGGGGCGCTGACGATACGTCGGGTCAGGCGGATGGCGTCGGCGGCCACGCGCAGGTCTTCGGGGTGGCTCAGATAATTGGGTTGAATCAGCGGCGCCTCCTGCGGATCCGCCGAGCGAATGTCGATACGGCCACGGCTCTGCGGACGCAAATCGCACACCGACGCGGTGAAGGCCGGGAAGCTGTGCAACGGCTCGCCAAAGCGCTCCAGCGACAGCGGCTGCACGTGGTATTCAAGATTTGCCGACGTCTGCTCTGGCCCCGAGCGGGCAAACGCGCCCAACTGACTCGGCGCCATCGACAACGGCCCGCTGCGGTCATACAGATAACGCAGGCCCATGCCCATCTTGCCCCACACACTGCCGGCGATCTGGTTGAGGGTGCGAGCGTTTTCCAGTTTGTAGATCAGGCGCAGTTGCAGGTGATCCTGCAAATTGCCGCCAACCCCCGGCAACTCATGAATCACGCCAATGCCGAGGCGTCCCAGCAATGGTCGCGGGCCAATCCCGGAGCGCTGCAGAATGCTCGGCGAGCCGACTGAACCGGCGCACAACACGATCTCCTTGCGCGCTTTGAAGCGTTTCACTTGGCCTTCGTGACGCGCACTGACAGAAGCGGCGCGACCGTTCTCAAGCAACACACGATCGACCTCAACCCCGGTCAGCACCGTCAGATTCGCCCGGTCACGTATCGGTTTGAGAAAGGCTTTGGCCGCGTTCCAGCGCACGCCGGCCTTCTGATTGACCTGGAAGTAACCGCAACCCTCGTTGTCGCCCTGATTGAAGTCCTCAACAGAGGCAATCCCGCTTTGTTCAGCGGCGCTGCGAAAGGAATCCAGAACCGGCCACGACAAGCGCTGTTGTTCGACCCGCCATTCACCCTTGGCACCGTGAAATTCAGCACTGCCGGCAAAGTGGTTTTCGCTCTGCTTGAACAGCGGCAGCACGTCGTTCCAGGCCCAGCCCGGATTGCCTTCCGCCGCCCAGCCGTCGTAGTCGTTGGCCTGGCCGCGCATGTAGATCATGCCGTTGATGGAAGAACAGCCGCCAAGCACTTTGCCGCGCGGATAGCTCAGGCTGCGACCTTGCAGACCGGGTTGCACTTCAGTCTTGAAGCACCAATCGGTGCGCGGGTTGCCGATGCAGAACAGGTAGCCAACGGGGATGTGGATCCAGGCATAGTTGTCGCGTCCGCCGGCTTCGAGCAGCAACACCCGCTGCTGTGGATCCGCCGACAGCCGATTGGCCAGCAAACACCCTGCGGGGCCTGCGCCGACCACGATGTAATCGTATTCATCGAGGGAAGTCTGCATTCCCTGACCTCGCTTTTTGTTTTTATTGTCGGACACTCTAGTTGTTAGCTTTCGTTAAAAGAATGTTAGTTTTTGCGCAGCCGCTGTGCGTTTTCGAACAGCCCTGATTGACCCTCGCTGACAAGGACACGCCATGTTCGACTGGAACGACCTGCGGTTTTTTCTCGAGCTGCAACGCAGCGGACGTTTGCTCACCGCGGCCCGCCGTTTGAACACCACTCACGCTACGGTCGCCCGCCACATCGAGGCCATCGAAAAAAGCCTTGGCACTGCGCTGTTCGTTCAGCACGCCCAAGGCTACGAAATGACCCCGGCCGGGGAGGCGCTGCTCAAGCACGCCGAAGCCATGGAAAACGTCGCGCTGCTAGCTCAGGAAGAAATCACCCAATCCACCGCACCCCTGGGCAAGATTCGCGTCGGTGTCACCGAAGGTCTCGGCGTCAAGTTTCTCGCCAGTCGCATGATCGGTCTGTTCGAACGTTACCCGGGCCTGGAAGTGGAACTGGTCGCGGTGCCGCGCTTCGTCAGCATCCTCAATCGCGAGGCGGAAATCAGCATTCATCTGGAGCGCCCGGCGGCGGACATGCTGGTCACCCGCAAACTCACCGACTACCGCCTCGCGCTGTATGCCAGCCAAAGCTATCTCGACAACGCGCCGCCATTGCACAGCCGCGAAGACCTCGGGCGGCACGCGTGGATTGGCTATGTCGATGATCTGCTGTTCAGTCAGGAGCTCATGTTCCTCAACAGCTTCTGCCGCAGCCCTCGCGTGGTGTTCCATAGCACCAGCGTCATCGCTCAGCAGGAAGCGGCGCGTTCGGGGTTGGGCATCGCCGTATTGCCGTGCTACATGGCGGCCCCCGACCCGGACCTGGTGCCATTGCTGCCGGATGAGAGCATCGAGCGCAGTTACTGGATCAGCACGCGAAGGGAATTGCACAAGTCGGTGCGGTTGCGGGTGGTTTGGGATTATGTGGTGGGGTTGTGTGAGGCGGAGCAGGGGGTGTTGCTCGGATAGTTTTGCCAGCATCAAACCCTGTGGGAGCGGGCTTTCCCGCGATGGCGGACTGATATTCGACATCGGCTTTGCCTGACCCAGCGCTATCGCTGGCAAGCCAGCTCCCACAGGGGGTATCGGTGTTTGTGGGTCAGGTGGGACCATTCCAGGGTTGATTAATATATGGATATCCGTATATTCGCCTTTCCATATGTTCGAAGCCTGTCCCATGATCACCCCCACCGATGTCTTCAAAAGCCTGGCCGATGAGACCCGCGCCCGCGCCACCCTGTTGATTGCCGATCAGGGTGAGTTGTGTGTTTGCGAGCTGATGTGCGCCCTCGACGACAGTCAGCCAAAGATCAGCCGTCATCTGGCGCAACTGCGCAGCAACGGTCTTCTGCTCGATCGCCGTCAGGGGCAATGGGTTTATTACCGCCTCAATCCGGACCTGCCGGATTGGGTACGCGAGATCCTGCAAGTGACGTGCAAAGCCAATGCCGATTGGCTCCAGGACAACGCCTCGCGTTTGCAGAAGATGGATGGACGTCCGGTCCGCGAAGCGGCGTGCTGCTAACTCATTAATCTCTGCTGGAGCAACCCATGCGAATCCTGTTCATGTGCACGGCCAATAGCTGTCGCAGCATCCTCTCAGAAGCAATGTTCAACCACCTGGCGCCGTCGGGATTCGAAGCGCTGAGTTCCGGGAGTTTCCCCAAAGGCCAGGTGTTGCCGCGCAGTCTCTTGACCTTGCAGCAGGTCGGCATTGCCACCGACGGCTTGTACAGCAAGGGTAACGACGCCTTCGAAAGCAACCCGCCGGACATCGTCATCACCGTCTGCGACAAAGCCGCTGGCGAAAGCTGCCCGGTGTATTTCGGCCCGGCACTGAAGGCCCATTGGGGGCTGGAAGATCCTTCCGAAGTAAAGGGCGACGAAGCGGCGATCGACGCTGCTTTCCACGCCACCCTGGCGCGCATCGAGCAACGCTGCAAAGCCTTCCTGGCATTGCCTTTCAACCGCCTCAGCCGCGACGAACTCAAACTCGAACTCGACCGAATCGGTACGCTTTAAGGAGGACTGACAATGTCCGACCACTTGCCAAATCTTGATTCAACCCTGTTCGACGGCTTGCCAACCTCAGCCTCGGGCGGACACAAACCACGCATTCTGTTGCTCTACGGATCGACCCGCGAGCGCTCGTTCAGCCGCTTGCTGGTGGAGGAGGCCGCACGCCTGCTCGAACATTTCGGCGCCGAGACGCGCATCTTCAATCCGTCCGGTTTGCCACTGCCCGACGACGTCCCGGTCGACCATCCGAAAGTGCAGGAACTGCGCGAACTGGTGCTGTGGTCGGAAGGCCAGGTCTGGTGCTCGCCGGAACGCCACGGCGCGATGTCGGCGGTGTTCAAGGCGCAGATCGACTGGGTTCCGCTGGAGCTTGGCGCGGTTCGCCCGACCCAGGGCAAAACCCTGGCAGTGATGCAGGTCTGCGGCGGCTCGCAGTCGTTCAACGTGGTCAATCAACTGCGCGTGCTCGGGCGCTGGATGCGCATGTTCACCATCCCCAACCAATCCTCGGTGCCGAAGGCCTGGATGGAGTTCGACGAAGCGGGGCGGATGAAACCGTCGCCGTTCTATGACCGCGTCGTCGATGTGATGGAGGAGCTGGTGAAATTCACCGTGCTGCTGCGCGACCGTCAGGACTTTCTGGTTGATCGCTATTCGGAGCGTAAGGAAAGCGCCGAGCAACTGATGGCGCGGGTCAACCAGCGTTCGATTTGAGGGGCAAGCCGACGAACGTTGCACAAACCTTCTAGCCGCACGCAGCCGATTGTGGATTACTGCGTGCAGCCCATCACTGTATGCAAGCCATGAGCAACTGGATCAACCTCAGCCACGACCGCGAAACCGGCATCGAAACCCTGCACGCGCATTTCGCCGGGCACGCGCACGCGTACGATCCGCACTGGCACGAAACCTACCTGATCGGCTTCACCGAGCAAGGCGTACAGCGCTTCAACAGCCGCAGAGCCCGGCATGACAGCACGCCAGGTCAGGTCTTCATGCTCGAACCGGGCGACATCCATGACGGCGATGCGCCGAGTCCTGAGGGTTTCACCTATCGCATGTTGTACCTGCAACCTTCGTGGCTGGAACAGGCGCTGGACGGTTTGCACCTGGGTAGTTACGGCAGCGGTTTGCCGGGCATTGGCAGCGTATTGAATGACGACCCGCAACTGGCTCGCGCAACGTTGTTTGCGTTCAACGCGTTGCATCAGCAAGACGTGCAAATGGTCCGTGACGTGGCGCTGGACACGTTGCTCGAACGCTTGGCTTCGCATTTGTACAAGCGCCCGCAGGTATCCGCCGCCAACCGGGCACCCTTGATCGCCCGACAGGCCCGGGATTACCTCATGGCCTATCACGAACAAGACATCAGCCTGCACACCCTCGCGCAAGTCTGCGGCACTGACCGCTTCCGCCTGACCCGGGCGTTCAAGGCCGCTTATGGTTTGGCACCGCACGCCTGGCTGATCCAGCTGCGCCTCAGCCGTGGCCGCCAGATGCTCGCCGCCGGCGTGCAACCGGTGGACGTCGCCAGCAGACTTGGCTTCTCTGACCAAAGCCACCTCGGCCGCTGGTTTGTACGCGCCTACGGCATCACCCCCGGCGCCTATCAACAGCGCGCCACAGGCATCATCCGCCGCTGAACAAACGTTCAAGACTGCCGCTCAGCCAATTGCCAAAGTAGGCCCTGACTTCCTAAAGGGCCATGCCATGCTTGCGTTCATCCTCTTCGCCTTCGTCGCCTCCATCACCCCGGGCCCGACCAACCTAATCGTCCTCAGCACCAGCGCCCGACGCGGCTGGCGACCGTGCCTGCCGATCATCCTCGGCGCCGGTATTGGCGCCGCTTCACTCGTATGGGTCGCCGGCGCCGGCGCCAGCACGCTGATGCTGCCCGGCGTACGCCCGATCATCAGCGGCCTCGGGTTGTGCTGGATGCTGTGGCTGGCGTGGCAGATTTTCAGTGCGCCGGTCACCGACATCGGCGCCGCTGCTGGGGAAGAAAAAGCCGAGATGGGCCTGATTGGCGCGGCGTTGTTGCAATGGGTCAACCCAAAGTCGTGGTTCATGGCGATTGCCGTGATTAGTGTGTTCACCGCTCAGGGGCAAGGGCTGAATGCGCTGTGTCTGGTGTTCTTTCTGGTGTCGTTGCCGTGCCTCGCGATCTGGGCGTTGCTGGGGCGGGGCGCTGCGCGATGGCTTAGTAATCCGGCGCAGTTGCGCTGGATGAACCGGGGGCTGGCGGTGTTGCTGGTGGTCTCATCGGCCACCGCGGTCCTGCACAGCTGACGCTCAGGATAAGCGGGCCGGGCCTGGCCGATCATTGTCCATGCGGTACCGACAACGTCGCGCGCAGGCCACCCTCAGCGCGATTGACCAACGTAATTCGTCCACCCAAACGCGTTGCGATGGTGTTGACGATGGTCAGTCCCAATCCCGCCCCCTGAGGATTGCCACGGCTGTAGAAACGTTCGAACAATCGCTCTCGATCCGCCTCATCGATTCCCGGCCCCTGATCGTCGACGCTCAAATGACAGAAGCCGTCGGCTCGGGTCAGGGTCACGGTGATGATGCCGTGCTCGGGGGAGAAGTTGGCGGCGTTGGTGATCAGGTTGTTCAGGGCGATATCGATGGCCGTGGCGCTGGCCATGACGTGGAAAGGTTCGGCGCTGTCCTCGAAGGCCAGTTCCAGCTGTTTGCTCAGCAGCCACGGCGTCAGTTGCACGAGGCTGTTGCGCACGGTTTCGCTGAGGTCGATGCGTTGCAGCGGCGGCGGGTCGGATTTCGGTTCGAGGCGTGCCATGGTCAGCAACTGGTTGACCAGACGGCTGGTGCGGTCGACGCCGGAGATCAGAAATTCCAGGGATTCGCGGCGCTCCTGCTCGGTGCCGGCCTCCAGCAGGTTTTGCGCATGCACGCGCAGCACCGCCAGCGGGGTGCGCATTTCGTGGGCAGCGTCAGCGATGAAGCGGCGTTCGCGGCCGAGCACTTCCTGGATCTGCGCGAGCATGCGGTTCAGGGCTGCTTGCATCGGCTCCAGTTCGCTGGGGAGCGGCGTGAGCTTCAGTGGCTCCAGCGAACCACTGTGACGGGCGCGCAGGGTGGCGGCCATGTTCGCCAGTGGCTTGAGGCCCCAGCCGATGGCGAGCCAGATCATCGCCGCCAGAATCAGACTGCCGAGCATGTTCGGCCACAGGGTGTGCCGCACGATGCGGTCGACCAGATCGGTGCGCACATCATCGCGCTCGCCAACCCAGATGCGCAGGCCGTTCTGCTTGTCTTCCAGCATGAACGCCCGCCATTGCCGGCCTCTCAAATCCACCACGTCGCTGAAGCCCGGTCGGGTCGGCGGTGCGGTGAAGGAGGGTGCGCTGGCGGTGTGTACCAGCACTTCACCTTTGGGGTTCCAGACCTGAAAGGCGATCTTGCTTTCGTAAGGATGACCATCGACCCGTGGCTTGGCTTCGCCCAAGGCCTGATTGAACGCTTGATACAACTGCGCGTGTTCGGTACTCGCCATCGGCATGCGCATCACGCCTTGCAACAGACGCGCGTTCTGCGCCAGTTGAGCATCGTAGACTTCGGCGATTTCGTGGTTGCTGTCATGCACGTTGAACGTGCTGAGCACTGCCAGGCCGGCCAGCAGCAGGCCGATGATCAGCGTCAGCGTGCGGCGTCGGATTGAAGTCATCGGCGCTCCTCCACCAGATAACCCACGCCACGGATGGTGCGGATCAGGTCGGTGGAGAACTTTTTGCGCAGGTGATGAATGTGCACTTCCAGGGTGTTGCTTTCGGCTTCCTCATTCCAGCCGTAGAGCAACTGGATCAGTTGATCGCGGGTCATCACCCGGCCCGGCGGCGAGAGCAATTCGTGCAGCAACTGATATTCTTTGGGGGTCAGCGCCACAGGGTGGCCCTGATAACTGACCTGCTGGGTGCCGGGGTTGAGGCTGATGCCGGCGTGTTCGATCAGCGCCTGAGCGCGCCCGGCACTGCGCCGCAACAGCGCGCGCAAACGCGCCTTGAGTTCAGCCAGATCGAACGGTTTGACCAGATAATCGTCGGCCCCGGCATCGAGCCCGGCGATGCGGTCTTCGGTGGCATCGCGGGCCGTAAGAATCAGCACCGGCAGATTCGAACCGCTGTCGCGCAAACGGCGCAGCACTTCGAGGCCGTCCATGCGCGGCAGACCGAGATCGAGTACCGCCAGGTCGAAGGTTTCACTGAGCAGTGCATGCAACGCACTGCTGCCGTCCTTGAGCCAGTCGACGGTGTAACCCTCACGCCCCAGCGCCTGATGAATGCCTTCACCGAGCGCGACGTCATCCTCAATCAGTAATAAACGCACGCGCACTCCTGTCAGTCGAGTTTCTTGTTGACGTCCACCAGCAGGGCGGCGATCTCTTTGCGGCGCCCGGCGTCGGCGCTTTCGCGCCCTGGGCGCGGTGCGGCTTGCAGGGCTTTTTGCAGCGCTGCCTTGGCTTCAGCGTAGCGTTTTTCACGGTAGAGGTGATCCCCCCAGAAGTACAGGCTGTCGATGCCGTTGGGGTTCAGTTGCAACGCCTGCTTGAGCAACTGCTCGGCCTTGTCGCTGTCACCAAAACCGATCGGCCAGCCCGGCACCCGGTCGTACAGCGCGGCGAGGCTGGTGTAAGCCGAGCCATTCAAGGCTTTGGGATCGAGGGTCAAGGATTTTTCCAGGTCAGCCTTGGCGTCCTTGGCTTTGCCCAAGGCGCCGAGTCCACCTTCGGCGCCGGCCCAACTGCTGGTGACGATGCCCTTCCAGATCCACGCTTCGGCCGCGGCGGGGCGTTGCGTGGCAAAGGCAGTGGCCTCGGTTGAAAGCTCTTCGAAGGCGGCGGCGCGCTGTTTTTCCGCGACTTCATATTGGATGTGCGCCCAGCTCTGCTGGATCCCGGCAAGGCGTTGTTGATCGGCGGCGTCCAGCGCCCAGACGGATTGGCTGAGGGCAGCGAGCAGCAGGCAAGCGAAGGCTTTTTTCATGGTTTGAGAGTCTCGTTGTCGGTTTTTTCGCTGAAACGTCGGATCAGCGGCAACTGCTTGCGCAGGCCACGATCCACCAGATGCGGTAATAAATTGTTCAGGCGGACGAAGAACCGCTCCGGCCACCCCAGATACACATCGCGGCGATCGCCGGCGATGGCGTGGATCACCGCCGACGCCACGGTTTGCGGATCGTCGACGTTGGCCTTGAGTGCATCGTTCAAGGCTTGGGCGGCCGTGCTGTTCATCGACGTGCGGGTGGCACGCGGCGCGACGTAAAGAACGCTGACCCGCGTGTCAGCCAGCTCCCGGCGCAGCGCTTCGGAGAAACCGCGCAAGGCAAACTTGCTCGCGCAGTAACTGGCGTAACCGGCATAGCCGATCGAGCCATAGGTGGAGCCAACATTGACCACCATGGCGCTGTCCGCCTGCTTGAGCAGCGGTAACAGCAGTTTGGTCAGGCAGATCGGCGCACTGACATTCACCGCCAGCATGGCGTTGATGTCGCTGTCGTCCAGCTGTTCGAGCATGGCGAAGTGGTTGATCCCGGCCGCATTGATCAACAGGTTGATGCCGCCGATGGCTTCGGCGGCGACCAGCACTTTGTGCCGGTCGCTAAGGAAGGTCAGGTCGGCGCCGACCCAATACAGATTTTGCGGATAACGCTCAAGCAACGGCAGCAGCGCTTCTTGATGCCGGGCCACGGCCAGCACCCGCGCACCGGCGGCGCACAAGGCACTGGCGATGGCCAGGCCGATGCCGCCACTGGCGCCGGTCAGGACAACACGCGCTTCATGCAGCTGCATGTTGAGCCTGCACTTCACGCGGCAAGCCACGGAACATATCGGTGTACAGGCGATACACGACTTTCGAGGCGTGGATCACGGCGGCCTGGTCTTGCGGGTCCTCGAGCTGGTTCATCAGGCGGCGATAGGTCTGCATGTGCTCGATGTCCAGCGAACCGTGGGAACTGAGGTAGCTGAACGCCGTTTCCGGCAACGCCAGCCGCTCGCGAATGCTGCCCGCCGCGTGGGTGGCCAGGGCAATGCTGGTGCCTTCAAGCACATTGACCATGCCGAACAGCCCCACCGGATTGCCCCGGGCGATCAGGTCGTACAGAAAACTGACCATCAACTCGATCGACAGCGACGGCTGACCATCGCGCACCGCATCACGGTCACCGCCACACGCGGCAATATCGTTGAGCACCCACTGTTCGTGGCCGTATTCTTCTTCGATGTACTCGCACACCGCTTTGCGCAGCCACTCCAGGCGTGTCGGCAAACGTGCGCCGCAAGCCATCATTAACGGCACCGTGTGGCGCACGTGGTAATAGGCCTGGGCGAGAAATTCCCGATAGCTCTCAAGGCTGACCTTGCCTTTCAGCGCATCAACGATGATCGGCAGGTTGAACAGCTCGTGGCGTTCGTGTTGTGTGGCTTCTTGCAGGGTGTCGAAAAAACTCATGATGCGGATGCCTCGCAGATAACGGATTCGGTTAATTGGGTGTGGTAATGCGCGACGATGGCTTCGCGGCGCGGGCGGCCATTGGCGGTGAGCAGGCCATTGGCGGCGGTGAAGGGTTGCGCTAGACGTGTCCAGCGATGTACCTGGGCGTAATCGGGCAAGGCTTCGTTGGCTTCGGCGACGGCCGCGGCCAGATCAGCGTCGCTGCAATCGGCGCGATGCGGCCAGAGCAGGGCGTGGTTGTGCGGCATCGCTTCGCCGTAGACGAAGGCCTGGTCGATGTGGCGGCGCTGGGTCAGCTCCGACTCGACCCATTCCGGGTTGACGTTGCGCCCGAAACTGGTGACGAACTGATGCTTCTTGCGCCCCTTGAGAAAGAGAAAACCTTCCGGGTCGAACTCACCCAGATCGCCGCTCGGCCACCATTCTTCGGCATACGGCGCATCCCCCAGGTAACCCAGCAGTGGCGAACCCTTGATCAGCACTTCGCCGTCCTCGGCCAGCCGCACTTCGACATGCGGCAGGGGCCTGCCGACGCTGCCTGGGCGCCGGGCACCGGGGCGATTGAGGCACACCACCGACGCACATTCGGACAAGCCATAACCTTCATAAACCGGCAGGCCGACACGTTGCGCACGGTGCAGCAGATCCTCGGAAACCCGCGCGCCGCCGACGGCGGCAAAACGCAGTTTTTGTGGATCGAAGGCTTTTTGCTCGGCGGCGCTGACCAGCATCAGCAACAGCTGCGGCACCAGAATCAGGCTCTCCGGTGCACGGCTGGCCAGGTAGCCCAGCAGGCGCGGCACATCGACGCCGCTGGCGCCCTGAATGCCGAGGGTTTTCTGGCTCGGCAGGCTCAACATCGCACCGGCATACAGCGCCGCATAACAACCGAGGTTTTCCAGCAGGATCGCCAGCGGTAACAGCGCCAGATGATGCGCCGGACCGGTCGGTTCGCTCGCCTGATCCAGCTCGCGTGCAACCCGCAGTAAGCTGTCGGCGCTCAGGCATACCCCTTTAGGCGTGCCGGTGGTGCCGGAAGTGAAGGTCAGTTTGGCGGTGCCGGCGGGCATGCGGCTCGGCCCGCTGAATGTGCGGCACCAGAACTCACCGTTCTTCACATAACCGGCGCTGAGCAACTCGGCCTCCAGCTCTGGCTCGGCAATCACCCGTTCAGCCTGACTCAGCTCCAGACAATGGGCGCGTTGTGCCGGGCTGAAAAACGGCGGCAGCGTCACACAGGTCAGGCCTTCGAACAGCACCGCCAAATCCCAGAGCATCGCGTCGACGCCGTTATCCAGCACCAATGCGACGACTTGCACGTGTTCATCGCGCAAACGCTCCTGGCGATACAGCACCTCGGCGTAGAGGGTCGTGTAATCGATTTTCAGCGTATCGCCCCACAGCGCGACCGCGTTGTCATTGCGCCCGGCATGGCTGCGCAGGGTTTCCTGAAAGCGTTGCAATTCAAGCGACATGGAAAGCTCCTTCAATCGAAGTCGGCAATCCCAGCCGGTTGAACAGTCCGATATTGCGCAAATGGATAAACCCGGCGCGGATATTGCCGACGTGAACCCAGGGTTTACTCTCGTAATAACTGCCCCAATGTTGACGCTCGTCACCCAGCCGCTCCGGGTCTGCGGCGCACAATGTCACTGGATTCAGGCCGAGACGATGGAAGCTGTTGACCAAGCCGATATTGCCGGTGAACGTCACCCACTCCAGACCGCCCATGGCCAGTAAATAGGTGATGGCGATGATGCTCAGGCGCGCACTGCCGGTGTCGCTGGCGGCCAGGTTGCCGACTTCGACAATGCCGTTGCGCGTCACCGGGCGATCCGCCGCCGCGCTGATCAGCGGTTCGATCGGTTCATCCAGGTAGCGCTCAAGAAACAGCGGCTCCAGATGGGCGCGACGGACACCGGCCACCGCACTCAGCTCACCCACGGCGTTGTGCATGCCGAACAGCTCGGGCATGAAATGGCGGATGTCAGCGCCGTGGGCTTTGCGAAATCGCTGCTGAATAAACGTTTCGAAGGCCGACCGTTGCCCGTCATCCGGCAAGGCATTGGTCAGCGTCATCTGCGGCGTTTCGGCTTGGCCGAAGTGCAGGGGCAGGGGGATGTTCCAGTCGAAATCGGGCATGGGCAGAACGCCTCCCTCAATAGGTTTGAGAGGAGTATCCAAGCCATTTCTTAACGAAGTCTGAAGGTAAAAAAAGGTTAACCTGTGAGCCGATCTTCAGACTGTCTTAAGACTGGCCGGGCAGGCTCACACCGTCGGTTCGCCCGGCCCAAGGAACGTGACCGTCGAGCGCATCGACCGTCACTCACGACAATCACGAGGCGCTACTTATGACCCGCGACAACGCCGTAAACCGTTATGGAAAACTTTCAATCACGATGCACTGGCTGATGCTGGCGCTGTTCGTCGGCGTCTACGCGTGCGTCGAAATCAAGGGCTACATGCCCAAGGGCAGCGAGGCGCGCGGCCTGCTGATGGGCTTTCACGGCCTGTTCGGCGCCAGCATCTTCGCCCTGGTATGGATCCGCCTGCTCGGTCGCCTGACCCCGCGTCCACCGATCACCCCCAAACCCCCTGCGTGGCAAACCGGCCTTGCGCACCTCACGCACCTGGCCCTCTACGGCCTGATGATCGCCACCCCGATCCTCGCCTGGCTGATGCTCGCCGCCGGCGACAAACCGTTCCCGTACTTCGGCTTCCACGTACCGGCCCCGGTCGCCATCGACCCGGACTTCGCCAAACGCCTGAAGTACTGGCACGAACTGATCGGCAGCACCGGCTACTGGCTGATCGGCCTGCATGCGTTGGCGGGGTTGTTTCACCATTATTGGGTGCGCGATAACACGCTGGTGCGCATGCTGCCGGGGCGTACAGGTTCACGCTGATCTACTCCAACCACAAACCCTGTGGGAGCGAGCTTGCTCGCGAAAGCGTCTATCCAGTCAACATCACTGCTGACTGACACGACGCCTTCGCGAGCAAGCTCGCTCCCACAGGGTTTTGCGGCGTCCGGTCGCGTGGGGCAGTTGCCGGATCCGCATTTCGCGTCCACGCTTAGGCCTTGCCGACAAGGAGCGTCCGCCGACCCTCCGTCGCGGCCCACGGAGCGTTTAGCATGAGCGGAGACAACAAAGTGAAAGGCCCGGCGCCGTATGTCTTCTCTATCGGGCCACGGCCACGCGAACCCGCTGGTCGCGCATCATTTGGCCAATGGCAAAAAGTGAGGGCAGGGCAGCGATGAACTTCACCCACCGGCCCGTACTGGCCGAAGATGTCAAAACTATCTGCAGCTTTGCGCAGGGCATTCAGGAACTGTTCTTCATGTTCCCGAAAGCCAACTACCCGCTGACGGAAGAACAGTTGCACACCGCGATCAGCCAACGCTTCGACTCCACGGTTTTCGAGGCTGATGGAGTAGTCGTCGGCTTCGCCAATTTCTACCGCGCCGAACACAACGGCATCTGCTGCATCGGCAACGTCATCGTCGCGCCGAGTGCTCGCGGTCAAGGCGTGGCTGGATTCATCGTCACGACCATGACTGCACTGGCGTTCGAAAAGTATCAAGCCGAGGAGGTGCAGATCTCCTGCTTCAACCAAAACACCGCCGGCCTGCTGCTCTACCCGAAACTCGGCTTCGTCCCGTTCGGCATCGAAGAACGCCCGGCGCCGGATGGCGGACGATCAGCCCTGATCCAAATGAAACGCCACCGAACCTGAACAGCCCCCAAACCTGTGGGAGCGAGCCTGCTCGCAAAGACGCGAGCCCAATCACCAAAAATCCAAAACCAGCCGAAACCCCTGTGGGAGCTGGCTTGCCAGCGATGACGCCAGCCCAGTCACCAAAACCCCCAAACCAACCCCAAAACCCTGTGGGAGCGAGCTTGCTCGCGAAGACGCCAGCCCAATCACCAAAAATCCAAAACCAGCCGAAACCCCTGTGGGAGCTGGCTTGCCAGCGATGGCGCCAGCCCAGTCACCAAAAATTCAAAACCAACCCCAAAACCCTGTGGGAGCGAGCTTGCTCGCGAAGACGCCAGCCTAATCACCAAAAATCCCAAATCAGCCGAAACTCCGTGGGAGCTGGCTTGCCAGCGATGACGCCATCCCAATCACCACCTGAATCCCAGACCAAAATAAACAGACAATTCCGGTGCTGTTTAAACGAAGCCTCCAGTAACGACCCAAGCCCTACAACGTCTTGCGCCATCGGCTACGACTAAGCCAGAATCCGCCGGCTTGTGCGTCTGGAACTCCCCCCGTAACTTGATTCCCGTCACTGCTCATCAGTGATCGGGTCTGCAAGCTCGCCGAAACCAGTCGCATAGCCCTGCCAAGGGACACTCATTTGTGTCCGCTCAATGGCGGCTTTGTGCGGGAGACCCTCGGGTCTGCCGGGTGCCTGGTTTCCCGGTCTTGCAGACCCGCGCATAGCTGCCACCCATCATCTGCAAGTGATGTTGGTAGCTCCTATTGAAAAATCAGGAGTTTCACCATGTTCAAACCAACACCCAACCCGCCAGAAACCGACCCCACATCCCCCTACGAATCCCCCGATTCCAAGAAATTTCACGAAGCCGCCGAACGCGCCCTCGACCACTACCTCAAGCCTGCCGACCAAATCATGGCCAGCACCAACGAGCCTGACCGCATGTACTTCGCCAACCCGAAATACGACACCGAATCCCTGCTAGCCAACGCCAGCGAAACCCTCGGTTCGGCCAGCGAAATGCTCAACAACTTCGCCGCCATGCTGGACATCTCCCACCGCAAAACTGCATTGGGAATCGCGCAGGTCGTAATGCTTGGCGAACTGGCCGTAAACCAAGCGCTGGATAACGTCGTAATCACGAAATAGCCCTCCGCCAAGACGAGGGGAAACCCTCGTCACATCACACTGTCTCAACCGCGCTGGCATACGGCCACGCCTTGCGCCCCCAGGCCTCGGCTGTCACCCTTCGGGCCGTTCTCAAGGATCAGAGCAAGGAATCAAGGATTGAGCGGCTACGTCCCCAACCCCCCGAAAAATTATCGCTACGAAGAAGCCAAACCCGTCGATATCCACGCCCAGCGTTGGGCTGAATACGAAAAACACGGGAAAGAACCCGCGCCCGAGCCTGAGAAAATCGGCATCGCGTTGCGGATTGGTGTGTTCTTTGATGGCACTGGAAATAATGCGAACAACACGGCAGCTGGGTTGCTGTGTGGTGCGCAGCATCCGATTGCGCCGAAGGATATTCCTGCGAGCTGTCAGCCTTATATGGGCGATCCTGATAGTAGCTACGCCAACGACACCAGTAACGTATACAAGCTAAGTGAGCTGTACTTTGCACCTCAAAAAAGCGAAGGGGACAGCTTGCAGAAACAAGCCTTCCGCATGATCTATGTCGAGGGAATCGGTACGGAATCAGGCAAGCAAGACAGTACGCTTGGTGCAGGCACCGGCCGAGGAGAAACCGGCGTTGCCGGGCGAGTTCAGCATTCGTTTACAGAAATCAAACTGCGTATCAAGGATGTGTTGGACAACCATCCCAATAGTGAAATCACCTCTCTGACGTTTGACACATTTGGTTTTAGCCGAGGTGCCGCTGCAGCTCGACACTTTGCCAATGAAGTCGTACGAGGAAAGCAAGGTCCGCTGGGGGATGTTTTGCGAAGTCACACCACAGCCTTCAGCCGAACATTCATTGACCAATACCATGGCAGCATCAACATGGGCTTTATTGGCCTGTTCGACACTGTCCCGTCGATTGCTGGTTGGTCAAATGGGGGCGATATCAAAAGCCCCATCGCTACGGGCATCAAGTTGTATCTTGATCGTCGTTTTTTCACAGATGTCATTCAACTCTCTGCTCGCGACGAATACCGGGCCAACTTTGCTTTGAGTCGAGTTAAGGCCGATCACTTGGAAATCACTCTTCCCGGCGTTCATTCTGACATTGGCGGTGGTTACCAGGACGAGGTTCAAGAGTGCGTGCTCATCAGCCCAATGCAGACGCTTGAGGTCTCGCAGTTCACCGATATTTCCACCACGTCGATCTACCGTGATGCTGTAGTTGTGAAAAGTCAGTGGGTCGCCAAAGGTTGGCCAGATGAAATGTTGGAGATCGTCACCCCCGATGCGCTTTTCCTGCCAACAGATCACCAAGATCGGCTCGGCCCACGTAAAAAACGAGTTTACGCCGCAGTGCAGCTCAAACGTCCTGTGAGTGGCATGCTCTCCAGGGTATATCTACGAGTGATGCACCAATTGGCAAAAGAGAAGGGTGTTCGGTTCAACGACATTCCAGATACGCCTGAATTGGCAGTTCCGTCAGAGCTTCAGGACCTGTGTGATCGATTTCTTGCAGGTAACTACGTCACGTCATTGCAAGAAGACCAGATGCTGAAACTGAAGTACATTCACATGTCCGCAAACTGGAATCATCCTCTCGGCCGAAGAGACGGTAGTGGTGTTCGCGCCGTTTACATCAATGCCCCAACGGCGGATTCGATTCGCGTCCAACACCCTCACGTAGCTGATTGGAAGCTCTGGTAATGAAATTACTTTTCGTCCTGCTATGCGCGCTATTCATCACCGGTTGCCAGTCTGCTGATCCACTTTCAGCAAAAAGCGATCCGAAATCTGGATGGTGGGAGTTGGCATTTATTGAGCCGGACTACATGAAAGTCTGGGTAGAGAACAGTTCTGTTCAAGACATTACTGGCCAGGTTTTTTTCAAAACTGGCGGCGGAACCGCTGCAGGGGGAGAGCCTGAAGACGGCACCGACTCTGCCCGGGGGTGGACGGGTGGAGTAGGTGGTAGCGGAAGGAAAGTAATAGGTGCAGATTTACCTGCTCGTATCTGGGTTCGCTGGCAATCAATCGTTGAACGAAAAACTTGGCAGGCATGGGTAGATATTCCAGAGCAGGCCAGGCAACTGATGGTGTCATCCGTTAATCAACGTTGCCCGCAGACGCCTGAACAGGAAGCAAGGTATATGGCCTCGGTGTATCTGGGACTGGCCCCCGGTGGTGTCGTGCAGGTTTGGGTTCGAGACTCATGTAATCACCCGGTCAAAGTCGCACGCGCTCAAGCCGAGATCGAGCCATTGGGACCAAGCCAAGGCAAAAACCAAGGGCGATACGCGTATCCGGTTAGTGAAAAGTCCAAACGCTATATTGAGAAATTCGGCATTCCATACGGAAGTTGGTAGTCGTGACACGTACCTGAATGGACGCTTTAGTGATGAAAGCAGTGATTGCTCTGCTGGGTGGTTTACTGGTGTCGGGCTGCCAAATCGGGGGCCGTGAAACCGGCGAAAATGATCCAAAATATCCTTGGTGGGAATTAGTGTTCGTTGAACCGAACTATATGAAAGTCTGGGTAGAGGACAGCTCTGTTCTGGATATCAATAACAGGATGTTTTTCAGAGCTGGTAAGGCCACTGCCGCCAGCGGAGAGCCGAAACTCACCACTGAATCTGCCCGGGGCTGGGGGGCGGTAACTGGATCCGGGATACCAGTGACCGGCGCTGATCTTCCAAAACTCATCTTCGTCCGCTGGCAGTCCATATCAGAGCAAAAAACCTACAAGGGATTCATAGAAATCCCAGAAGAAGCCAGGCAATTGATGGTGAGATCAACCCATCAGCGCTGCCCGAAAACTCCCGAAAGAACTGCGCGATACATGGCATCGCTCTACGTGGGTTTGGCGCCTGGAGGGGTGCTACAAGCATGGGTCAGAGACTCTTGCCATAGCCCAGTGAAAGTTTCGAGTGCCCAGGGAGAAATCGAACCACTCGGCCCACAACAGGGTAAGCACGGTGATCGCTACGCTTATCCCGTGAGTGAAAAAGCTAAGCGCTACATCGAGAAGTACGGCATTCCTTACGGAAGTTGGTAAGCGGTGGATCAATGAAGCTAAGCATCACGCTGCCATGCGTCGAAAGGAGCCTTTCGTGAATGGCGACTATTGCCCGATTGCTGTCGGCCCCGAATAGCCGCTTGATGGCTGCCGCCCAGCAGACTGATTTATTTTCAAGATCCGTTTTTTAATAAATGAAAATAAATCCGTCCCTGAAAACATCTGCTCAAGCCTGGCTGATATCCAGCAATCGAGGCATGGCAATCGCCAGATAATCTTTCGTATCGAGCACCATCGACGCATCCAGCCGCCCCGCGTTGAAGGCTATTTCAGCGTAGCGTGTGGTCAAGGCTGGATCGACGATCAATTGAATCCGCTCATCGAAAACAAAAGGAGGGATGGCGCCGATCCGGCACCCGGTCAGTTCCATGGCGGTTTCGGCCTTCACCAGTTCGGCTTTTTTCCCGCCCAGGGCCGCTCCGACTTTCTTCATGTCCAGCTTCTGGTCGCCCGGCAGTATCACCAGTGCATAGGGTTCGGCCTGACCCTTGAGGGAGCAAAGCATGGCCTTCGCGCCTTGGCCGGGCTCGGTGCCACGGATTTCGGCGACGCGCGCCGACTGGCCCTCGGCATCGTGCATCAACACCCGGTAGGAGGCTGAGCGGGCATCGAGTAGTGCCACGAGGCGATCGAACATGGGATGCATGTAGTTTTCCTCTGGTTTACAGGAACAGGTCGTAGGACAGTTTGCTGATCAGAATCACCAGCAACACCAGGAACAGAGCCCGGACAAAGGGCACGCCTTTATGAACCGCCAGCCAGGTGCCGGTGAGCGCGCCCAGGATGTTGAATGCCGCCATGGGGATTGCGATCAGGTAGAGCACGTTACCCGTCGGAATGAAGAACATCAGTGCCGCTACGTTGGTCGCGATGTTCACCAGCTTGGCCGATGCCGAGGCATGAAGAAAGTCGAAGGCGAAGCAACGGATAAACAGGAAGATCAGGAAGCTGCCAGTGCCGGGACCGAACAGACCATCGTAGAAACCGATAGCACCGCCGATGACGATCGCCAGCAGTTTTTCCTTGGTACCGATGTGCATGGGTTTGTGCAGGGCGCCGAAATCCTTTTTCCAGAAGGTGTAGATCGCCATCAGTACGATCAACACCAGCACCGCCGGCCGGATCATCGACTGGGGTACGAACGACACCGTGGCCGCTCCGAAGAAGGCCATGACAAAAGCCGCGCAGGCGGCGGGGATTACAAGCCCCCAGTCGATCACCACTTTGCGCACGAAGGACCGGGCCGCGAATGCGGTGCCGCAGGCGGCCGCGACCTTATTGGTACCCAGCAGCGCCGCCGGTTGAGCGGTGGGCAGCACGTTGAATAGCGCGGGAATCTGGATCAGTCCGCCGCCGCCCACCGCCGCATCGATCAGGCCGGCGGCGAAGGCGAACACGCAAAGGATGACAATATCGACCATGAATCAGGCTCTGACTATATAGGGTTGATGAGGGTCCAGCGGCATCACGCGTGCCGGATCATTGACCCCGAAGACGCGCAACATCCAGCGATCACGGCCGTCGTAGCGGGGTGTAAAACCATCCCGGGCATGCAGGGTTTGCTGGTTCTTGAAGATCAGCATGTCGCCCGGTTGCAGCAGTATGTGGTGCACGACATCAGGATGATTGGCAGCGGCGGCGAACAGTTGGAGGGCGAACTGCGCATTGGCGCAGGTCGTTTCGACACTCGCTTTGTTGTAGCGGCAATACAGGCCATCGGTTGCGCTTCTGTACAGCAAGGGGACGTTTTCCAGCACATTGCCCTGTTTGCCGAAGGAGGCCGGCCGGCGAACGGTGAATTTCGGTCGTGACAATTCTTCTTCGACCCAGGTCGGCAGAATGGCCAGCACCTCGTCAATGGCGACGATGCGCGTCGGCACGTCGAGCTCGCAGCGCAGGCCGGTCAGGGACAGGTACTCCGGACAGGCCGACAACTGCGAGACCGGTTCGCAGGTCAAAGGCAGGTGAGGGTTGTCGACATGCATGTCCAGATCCGCGCGCGAGCCATAGGAGCTTCTTTCGGTTTCTCGCTTTTGCTTGGGCGATACGTGGCGGAACACGGTGTCGCTGCTTTCACCCTCGTACGCCAGCGGACGGGTTTGCAGCGTTTGCAGCACGGACAAAATAGCTCCGGCCAGAGTCGACAAGTTCTCGATACCCGGCTCCAGGTCATAGGGCGTGGCGGGCAGTTGCGGGTCCAGCGGCAGCCCCCTGACGATCATCGCCACTTCACGGGACTGTGGAAAATTGCGTAGCTGCTGGATTTTTTCGGTGCACAGGACACTTTCCAGCAACGGCCCCAGGACCGGCATGTGGCGGATACCCGAGGCGCTATCGGTCACGTCCAGTAATGCCAGACCGGCCTGAAGTGTGCGTTGTTCTTCGAGCGACAGATGAATTTGCGGTATCTCCCGTCGGATCGAAGTCACCGATTGTTTTTCCAGCCATTCATGAATGACTTCATCAACACAAGCTGCGGCTTTCCCGATTTCTTTATCCAGCTTCGACACGTCCGTGCGCTCCTGTTTGCCCAATCCTTGTGGGTTGAGCGGGAAGGTTAACGGAAGGGACTTTTTTGTGTTGCAATGCCGCGTTGTGAAAAACGCAATGAGGTGGAGAGTGGCATTGAATATGTTGGGGGAACTTGAAGCCTTCGCGACCGTGGCTCGCAAGCGCAGCTTCGTCGCCGCGGCACGGACCCTGGGGCGCTCCCCCAGCGCACTGACCCGCGCCGTTCAGGCCCTGGAGGAAAGTGTCGGGCTCAAGTTGTTCAATCGCTCGTCCAATGCCGTGAGCTTGACCGAAGCGGGTGAATGCTTATTGCCCCACGCGTACAAAATGCTCGATCTGCAACGTGAGGTGGATGAAGACCTGGCCGGTCTCAGCGGTCTGGCCTCCGGCTGGATCCGTTTTTCCGCCCCCGAGTATCTCGCAAACGGGGTATTGCCCCGGTTGATCGCGCAATACTGCGAGCGTTATCCAGACGTAAAAATCGATGTGATTTTCACCGATGAGATCATCGATCCGGCCAAGAGCAAGCTGGACTTCTCGATTCGCGGCGCGTTTCCACAATCCAGCGAATTGATCGGCTTTGCGCTCTGGAGTTACTCACGTTATCTGTATGCCAGCCCCGAGTACCTGGAGCGCAACGGCATGCCCGACTCCATCGAGGCACTGGAGTCGCATTCGCTGATCCTGCACACGGCGCCACGGATTCTCAAGGAGTGGAATGTTCGCAGTGAGGAGCAGGCCATCAGCTTTCGGGTTCACCCCAAATTTCGTTTCAGCTCCGGTCTGGCGGTATTCCAGGCAGCCCTGGCAGGCGTCGGGATCGCCCGCTTGGCGGATTGGATGGCGGAGCCCGAAGTGGAAGCGGGGCGCCTGTGCCGGGTTTGTCCTGAGTACAAACTCACCTCCAGCAGCGGCGAGAGCCCACAGATGCACGCGGTATACCCGGCCGGAAACTTGCCGCTGCGGGTGAAGGCATTGATGGAGATGATCCGTGGCTTGGGTGAAAGCCTCGAATGTAAACGCGGCTCAGCACTGTTATGAGGTTAGGGGGCGTTCAGCTGTGTCCGCTCACTCTGCAGTTGATCAGACGCTGATACGCTGAACCCCCCTTTCGGCTACCGCAGACGAGCATCGACGAGATGCTACGCCGAGGTTTTGTATTAGAACGCCATTGGCGCGATGGGGGCTATCGACGGCAGCAATGGGTGAAACGTCGGAAAATGCCGCCCCATGTCGGCGGAGCGCAATTCCCCAAACACCAATCCCCCCTGTGGGAGCGAGTCTGCTCGCGATGGCGTAGTGTCAGCCAACATCAATGGAAGCGCTGACCTCATCGCGAGCACACTGGATTTTTGATGTTTACCGCACGGCATCATGAGTGCTTGGCTGATTGTTGCCTGTTACGAATGGCTGTGATCGGCCAGAAGCGGACAGTTTCACAGGCTTAGGAGCGTCTCCTTGAAGCTTGAAGGCGTCTACAGAAGCAGGGGCGATTCAGTTCGCCGCTTTAGCTGACTTCTACGCTCAGGACATCGCTATTTCATAAAAGTTATAAGGCAAGAGTATCTGCGCTCACATTTTGAAGGTCTTCCAGCTGGACTCCTCTGCCCGAAAGTGCCCGTGCAACTGGGTGTTCCCGAACGAATATATTGGGCAGAGGCTTTATGAACGTCTGGGCTTTCGCCGTGCGGGTGAAACTGGTGCGCACATCGAGATGTCTTTGACCGCGATCTGAGCGACCCATGCGCTCAGCGTTCTAAGCCAAAGTCCAAATACCCTTGCCGTGTAACTTGAGTGACTCTATTATTAATATGTTCAATAGCCAAATTATACTCCCGCCGGTACAGCACACCAAGGGACAACATCAAACTATTCTCAATGTCAGTTGATGTAATCTCAAGAAATGGACATATTGCCTTCAAATCCATCTCATAAAGACCATCGCCCAAATTTTTAGATTGAACGGAAATGGATTTCATGGTCAGAACTGAGGGGTACTTCCCTTGCAAAAACTCACTAGCAGTTAAAAACAGCTTGTGCAAGAATGTGTTTCTAACAACATGACTAACTTTTGCGGGAAACATTTCCGCAGATATTGTTGCACCACCCCGCTTATCAAAGCCTTCTTCATAATTAACAATGTAAACTATCGAGCCAGTATATTCTTCAATCAAATTCTGACCAACTACAAACGCATCACCAATCATCTTCATGTCTAAGTCAAGCATCTTACTTACTGCGGGAGCGATGTAGAATGCCAGATAGTCAAAAGAATCAATTTCTTTCATGAACAACAAGGTATTCGAAAATATGCTATAAAAAGCCAGCTCTTCGGAGCATTTTTTATAGAATTCTTTTTTCTTTTCAGTGTCTAGACCGGTAGCTAAAAAAGAAGCACAATAAAATTCCTGAATGGATTTATGAATGAACTTATACTCATCATAGCCATCCTTAATTAATAGATTTGTTATTTGTATCAGTTCTGTGGCTATAACGTCAGCAGAAGATGGCTCTTTACTCAAGTAACTTAGCGTATCCGATATCAAGCCTGCCAGCTCTGAAAAACTAAAGCTAGCGAGAGACTTTCTTTGAGAGATGAAACAAAAATAATCAAAAACATTGCGATATATACTTCTATCATCATTCCAGTGGCGCGAACGAGAAACGCCACCCTTTAAATTGTCGTGCTTTAAAAAGACTGTGTCGAAGATATTTTTATAGAACTGAGATAACGATTCTGGAATCGATATTCCCAGATTATAGCTTGTGCAAAAAAGAACTACCAGTATGGGAGACCTCAAAACACTATCGCTATCTTTGTGGAATTCACTTCGATCTAGAGCATTGCATAATTCTTCCGCCTTATCTTTGTCATTGCAAGTCTTGTGAATTATCGATTGTATTTGCCTTTCTTTTAAAAACTCAACTCTATAGACATCCACGCCTACCAAGGCGTCAAGCTCAGTGTCAGGGCGAGTTGTGCAGATAATATTGCAATTATATTTTCTTACAAGCTTGTCAATCTCTGCATATAATGCAGCTTTATGATTAGATGGGCACTCATCGAAAGCGTCAAGGAAAAGCCTTACATTGCTATCGTTGAAGATTTTCTTTAACCCGCCAGGGCTAAACTCAATCCCTTGGCTAGATAAATTACTTGAAATCGCAACCTCTATCTCTCCACCGCCATAATTCTTCAGTTCATAAAAAAATGGAAGCCTGCTGATTTTTGCTATATTATTAGAAAGCAACTTCCTTAAAATTGTTGACTTGCCCTGCCCGGCAAGACCAACAATCAAAGATGCTCGACTTGAATTATCAAGAGTGGTCCCATTTTCAACTTCAATTCTAGAGTGGCCCGAAAGCTCAAGTGGCACATAAATCTCATCTACATGAACCGAATTGTCCGGAGATACAATCGTTTTTATTAATAAATTTCCAGAACAGAGCTTAAGATACTTATCCTTGAAACCAGAGAACGACGACAATTTGTACTTCGTCACCAAAGAGTCAAATACGTCCGACACAATTGTACTTTCAATAATTTTCTTTGGCACGCCCGATGCGTTTATCACGGACATACCTACAGCTACAGGCTCCATTATCTCAATTCCTTTATAATTTATACACAAAGAAGGCGAATGGAATTACCACCCCTCCGAAAACCCAATTAGCTCAATAACTGTTATCGGTCAGATCGCTGCCGTTTTACTCACATCCTTATGCAATGAAAATTAATGGCCGAATGCTACCAACCCTACTGAGTCTTGTCTTCTTCAATACAGTCCTGACCACCTCCATCCCTGATAAACTGATCCATGCGCTTCGCTGAGGCCCGGAAGCGTCTACGCAACTAGGGCGGACTCAACCCTAGGAGGAAGGCTTCACAGGATTTCGACCTCACTCTCCTGAAGCCAGCCAGCAGCAACAAGGTTTTGCTTGGCAAGTGCAAGCTGGGGGGCTGTATACGACAATCGCCAGGCTCTTTTCAGCCCGACTACATGTCACGTAAAGCAACCTACGAGTACGTGCTAGTGCGTTGTCCTTCCGCTACCAATTTGGCCGTGGATAATTGCGTCAAGAAATCGATTGCGGAGTGTCAACTTTATTTCCTCTAGCGTTTGGTTGAGGGGCTTGTTTTGGCCCGTCCTAAGTGAGCGTAACGAACGACTTGAACCACTGGCTATGTGTTTATTGCGTTGTTGAATGGTATGATGCTGGCCAAGTCGTCATCTATGTCAATCCCATATGCCACTGAGATTTCAGCGACAGAGATACCAAATTTCTCTCGCAATCTAAATAGCTCTCGCTCAAGTATTGATACTTGTACGGGTGGATCAAAACTTAAGAAATTTGGATGGCCAAGCTTGTTGCTAAATTCGAGGCAAGATTTTTTCATACGCTTCAAAGAATTTGATAAACTTGAACTGGCAGGTAATGCTTGTAGTGCTTTAGTTGTTTCAGATCTGATATCAAGTATGCTTAGGGCGCAATGATTTGAATCTTCCATGTTGCCAGGATTGAAAAGAACGCATTTATCTTCGAGAAGTACAATAATATTCCGAGCCTCATTAGCTTCTATTATCGGAGCATTCCATTGGATCCCGAATACTGGGCAGCTTAAGCCGGTCATGTTTTTATAAATCCTTTCAAATTTCAATGCATGCTCCTTGCCAAGGCGCATAACTATAAGTTGGCGATACAAATGGCGTAATCTTTTCCACCGCTGGTGTCTGATAACATTCTTTGTCCATGTGTAACTCCATGTTGACTCGTTCGTCGCGCCAGAACCGTGACATGAGGCGAGGAGGTAAAGCAACATGACTTTTGCGGACATTACTGACGGATTAGTGGCGTGTCCATAGTCTGCTTTTGGCCGATTGCTGCCTGTCGCTAGCGTCTGCTTCCGGCCATAAGTGGCTGTTCGCAAGTGACGACGAACGGCCAAAAGCAGCCGTTCACCAATGGCGGCTACCGACCCATAACGGTCCTTCGCGGTGGACTGCAATCGGCCGAAGCGAGCGCCAAAAATTGTTCACTAAGGGCGATTCACAGCCCTATGTTGATCTAAATTTTCGAGTAAAGCATTTTTGTTATCTTCTCAAGCGCGAGACTGGCTGCACCGGGGTTGTTGCTGATATAGTTTTCCAATGATGTAATTGCCTTCGATATTTCTGGGCAAGTCTTTTCTTTTAAGAAGAAATTGGACACCTTGCCAAGAAGGTTTTTACAAACAATCTTGCCTTCCTTGGTTTTCCCAAAAAATACTCTAACGTCGACCTTGTTAGTTCCTATCCTAATCATTTCTATATGTTCATGGTAGCTATGATAGCGTGGATGGAAACAATCGAATTTGTTCCTCCTGTATGACTGCTTCACGCTCGGTAGCTTGAACCAGTCGTCTGCGCTTTTCAACGCGTTACAGGTCGCACAGGATAACGCTAAATTATCGAAGGAAAATGCAAAATAGGGGTAGTGCTTGATGGGTAATATGTGCTCAATATTAGAGTTTATGTGATGATAAATTTTGTCTTGGCAATAACAGCACAACTGATTTTGTCGGGTCGCGAGGTACTCGCGGAGCTTTCTGTGAAGATAGGCTCCTTTACCAGTATTATAGAAATTCGCCCAGATATTCTTATCCGGCGGAAAATTCCTCCTTACCCCTCTGTAGAACAGCGAGATTTGCTGGTAGGCAGCGGCGCGGTCGGGTGCATGAGCAGCTTTCGGGTAAACCTGCTTCAAGAAACAGGTGATATCACTATCCATGGGAAGTCACCCTTTGCAGGATGGTATCAATAGCGATTTTGAAATCTTCAACAGACTTACGCAGTTCCGCTCTTTCACCGGCCATGGCAGCAGCTGATAAGGTGTGCTCCTCCAGGAGAGTTAATGCGTCTTTTACTTCCTGCATGCTGTGAATCTCGGTGTTGGCATGGTCCAATGCCATGTTGAGAACCGTCGCATATTTTTCGTAGATCGCTTTGTTATTCGGGGTGACAGTATGAAATTCCTCGAAGATAAGGTTTTCTACATTGCTGGAAATTTCGACGATTCTTTGCATCTTAGACTCACCAGTCATGTTATAGCAGGCAGAGCCCAGCTTCAGGGCGCTCGCAATGATTACCGGCGAGTGCGTGGCAACGGTGAATTTGCAATCGAGCACGTTGGCGACGATCTGTTGCATAGTCTTAGGCCATGCCAATTGCCACTCAAGATGTAGACTTATCTCTGGTTCATCAATATAGAAGTGAGTATTCGGCGCACAATGAGACAAGATTTTCAACCCCGTCGACACCATGTTCTGCTCTCCAGAGCTGAACAAGGAAAACGGTAGGATTTCGTCGCCCTTTCTGAGCATGAGTTCGAATGGCTTGAGCGGGTGATCCAGAATTGCACGGTTTCTTTTGACGAAGTCAAGGTCCAGTGGTGCTTTTGCGAAGGTCCTGGCCAATTGCGAGTTATTATCGCTTTTTCGCTTCTTTACCTCGCGTGGGCCTATCCATACCTCGCTTTTAAAACCTATGTCTTGAAGTAGCCCTTTCAATACAGAATCTCTTTGTTTTTCTAGGCAGATGACGTAGTTCAGTACTGCATTCGCAGCCAGTGTATTCATGTGGACGCCGTTGCCTACGGTGCGATTGCCAAGGTAGGTATAGCTGCCGCCTCCTTTTCTATCTTTCTTCTTGCTGCCCCATTTGAATCTGTCGCTTAAACCAGAGGAAATGACCACGACATTAGTATGTTCACTTGTGTTTTGTGCGTTTTTCTCCAGCGCGATGCTCTTGCCGATGCCGTTGTTGCCGATAATGTATGTGAATTGTTCTGACGAGGGCAGGGCCCTTTCTGTGCTGGTGGTCTTGACGTTCAACTTGTGGCTCTGCGGTTGATTAAGTTGCGGTTTGGGGAGGCATCACAGCCATACACTTGGGGGGGAAAGCATTTGCGGACCAGATCGACGACGGCGGTCAGGATCAGGGACAGACGGCGCGATTGACGGATCGTCGGGCCAGTATCAGCAGCAAATGTCACAAGTGATTGTCGTGCGGAAATACCCATTGGTCCCAGGGCCGGGTAAAGGCGTCGAAGTTGCTGCACAGTGCAGCCATCCAGTCGCCGGGGTCTTGGCGTGAGAGGATGTAGCCATTTCTGTGAAACTGGTCGCGAGGTGTCATGGGGTCGGAGTCCTTGCCGTTGTTGCAGCAGCTGAGCCTAGCTTTGGTCAAAGCAGGATGTCAATTTGGCATCGCTTAGCGGACGTACCGTCGTTGAACCTCTTGTCGCAGATCGACCAAGAGCGCTTGGATACCTTGATGTCCTGTCATGCCCTTGGCGTTGTAGCACACGACCATCTGCGGCCGTCGTTGTGACCAACACTGCTGACGAGTCGACACGGTTTCTCGCCCGACTCGGGGAGGTGGGGTCAAACGTTAACAAGTTCCAATCATGAAAAACCTGTTCGCTGTCATTAGCTCCGCGTGATGCTGGCAAACGGTTACAAACTATGGCTTGGTAAAGTCACGAACGGCTGACTGCGATCGACCCATATCGGCCATAAGCGGACAATGATAGAAAAATAAATCTGAGATGGTTCCCTTTTAGATGATGCGCATGTTGAAGATGCAGAGTGGCTAGCTGTTGTCGAGGTGCCTAGGACGCGCTTGACCACTCCCCAGAGTGCCAAAAAACAGAAGTAGATCACTACAGCTGGGTTCGCGGTGGTAGTTTTCGATTGCTACCGCCTTCACAAGCTGGTGTATTGGTCTACGCTGAGGCGGCAAAAGGCCACTGCCTACTCAGGGTTCTAGGATGACGTGCGCCATATCTAAGGCCGCCCCTTGGCTTGTTCCTTAACGTTTCCTCTCCACGGATGCGAGACATGATTGAATCGATCACCCTTTCCGGCATAGCAACCTACAGCCCTGTAACCCCCGAAACGATTCAAAACCTGAAGGCTGTGAACTACTTCTACGGTGCAAACGGAGCAGGCAAGACAACGATCAGCAGGCTGATAAACAACCCAGCGCTATCAGCTACCTCCAGGGTCACGTGGGCGAAGGGCGATCCGATTCCGGCAATGGTCTACAACAACGATTTCATCGCTTCGAATTTCACTGACTCGAAGCAGTTCAAAGGTGTGTTCACGCTGGGCCAGGCCGAGCAGTCGCAACTTGATCACCTGGAAGAGCTCAAGAAGGAAAGAGACCGCCACGCGCTATTCAAAACCAGAGCGCAAGAAAACCTGAATGGCCCAGACGGTAAGAGCGGGAAGATCGCCGAAAAAACTGCCTTGGAAGAAAAGCTGGTAGGACGGTGTTGGGAACAAAAGCAGAAGCACGATGATGAGTTTCAGGGGGCTTTTAAAGGCCTAAGAAATAACCGGGAGGCCTTCAAAAATAGGGTTTTGCAGGAGAGCAAAAGTAATACCTCCCAGTTGGTTGATATGGAAGACCTGCGCAAACGCGCAAGCGTACTTTATGGTGACGCACCATTACCCATGAATGCCGTCTCCGATCTTGACCTGTCTCGCTTGGTTGCGCTTGAGCAAAACCCTGTCCTGGGTAAGAAAGTCGTCGGCAAAGAGGATGTCAATATATCTGCGATGATCCAGAACTTGGGGAACAGTGACTGGATTAGACAAGGTATGAAGTACTTGGGCCATACCGACGATGACTGTCCTTTCTGTCAACAGAAATTGCCGCATGAATTCGAAAAAAGCCTTGAAGATTATTTCGACGAAACATTCGAAGCTGAAACTAGAGCTCTTTCGCAGTTTCGGGATACTTATAACGCAATAGCAGATGGTCTGTTAGCCCAGGCTCAAACAATCCTGGCCACGGATTGTTCGCATCTAGATAAAGAGAAACTTGATCTTGAATTGCAGGCCCTGAATGCAATCATGTTGGTGAACAGGCAACGCATCGACCACAAGGTGGCTAGCCCCAGTGTTGCCGTGGAGTTGGAAGGTCTTGCAGAGATTCCGCTTAGAGTTTCTGAACTGATCAATTCAGCTAACCTCAAGGTATCTGAACATAATCGTCTTGTTTCCGGGTTCTCCGTTGAGCAGAATAAGTTAACAGATGCGGTGTGGCGGTATCTTCTTGATGTTGAGCTTAAAGACGCTCTTGCTGATTACACTAAAGATGTGGGTCGCGTCGGCAAAGCGATTGATGGCATCACTGCAAGCGTGGATAAGGCAACGGTAGATATATCCACAGCTGACGCAGAAATTGCAAAGATTGAAACGTTGCTGACAAGTGTGAGACCTACTGTCATTGCGATCAATAAAATCCTGAAAGACTTTGGGTTTCGGAGTTTCTCCCTAGATCCTGCGTGTGCCGATAATTCATATCGCCTGATCAGAAGCGATGGAACTGATGCTAAAGCAACGCTCAGTGAAGGAGAAAAGACCTTCGTTACTTTCCTGTACTTCTATCATTTGCTTAGGGGAAGTATCTCGACCTCAGGTATCAGTACTGATCGAATAGTCGTCATTGATGACCCGGTTTCAAGCCTGGATAGCGATGTGCTGTTCATCGTGAGCAGTTTGATCAAAAAGCTCTTTCACGAGGTTCGCCAGAAGGGCAATAACCTAAAACAGATCTTTGTCCTGACCCATAACGTCCACTTTCATAAAGAAATTACCTTTAACCCCCAGAGGACTGGAGATGCTTCTATTAAGGATGAGACGTTTTGGGTAGTACGCAAGCCCGATCATTTCTCGAAGATTGAAGGCTTTGAGAATAATCCCATTAAAACGTCCTATCAGTTGCTGTGGGCAGAATTGACGAAAAAACCATTGCCGGCGCTTACCATTCAAAATACCATGCGTAGGATCTTGGAGAATTACTTCAAAATTCTAGGAAACATAGATACGCATGTCATCATAGACAAGTTCGAAGGGCAGGAGAAGGTTCAATGCCAATCATTAATTAGCTGGGTTAACGACGGATCCCACTATTCGCCAGATGATCTGTACGTGGCAATAAGCGATGGTATGGCACACAGCTATATAAAGATCTTCTTCAAGGTCTTTAAGGCTATGGAACATATGCCTCATTATAAAATGATGATGGGCCGAGACTTTGTCGATTTAGATCCTGTAGAGGATGAGCCAGAAGATGAGGAGTTGCTCGGAAATTCTGGCGGCACTGCAGTTGGGGAGGATGCACTTATCGTTGTTTCAGGGGAGCCTGGTGACGTAGGCGCTGTCGAGCCATTGCGCACTGCCGCGTCCTTGGTAATCCCAATTGTAGCGCAGTCTCCTAAGCCATTCTCAGCTGGGGCCGATGGTTCGAATACTGATATCCCATTCTGAGTCTCTTGATCATGAGCCGACGTGCTTGGTGGTACGCCGGTTCAAGAACTTCTGCCTCGGTCTGATAATCGCCATATCTATATGAATTGTCCCCGGCTCTGTAGGCGCCTCCAAATCTCAAAATAGTGCCTTGGTGAACGTCCGGTATTGGCCGATCCCTGCCGGTGGCGACTAGCAGCAAACGGCCATTAGCAGTCTTTCTAATAGTCTCCAAAACTAGTGCGATTCGCTTTAGTTCTAGCGGTTCGTGACACTTCAACACAAGGATCAGTATTAAAATCCGGCGAAGAGCCAAATTTGCTATCACTTATGGAAACCATGTCCCTTCTAATAACGTCTTGGGTTATAGTTTTAGGTTCCATGCAGAATGATCCATACCAGGCTTCAACTCCGCGGAGCCGACCATACACATCTAAAGCTGTAATTTTTGCAACGAGATGAACAGGGATGTTTCTTTTGCTTTCGAGTAACGATTCGGGCAGCGGCACGGTCAGCTTCAACATTTTCATTGCACCTTTATCTAATACAAAAGGCACCTCGGCAAATCTTACATCCGACAAGGATGAAAGATATCCGCCATCAGTAACTCCTTGGTAGGTTTTAATTTCTATATTGCTAATAAGATAAGGTAAATTTCCACCATTTGAGAATACAAGCTCTACATCGGTACCAAGCTTCGCTGCGTTCGACTCAGAAAAACTGACCGCTCTAACAACTACAGAATCAACCTCTCTAACTGAGTAATAAAAACCCAAGCCAGAGATGATAATTGCAATTAACGAAAATGCCAGCGTAATAGAGTCTTGATTTTTAAAAAATTTCGAGGTCATTGCCCCTCCGTAGATACAAATGAAGAATGCCGCTGCGCCCTTCCTAACACCACGAAACAGCCAGCATGTAGGCGTGTGGCCACGGAGAGCTGTGAATAGCCCCCAATTTCATGGGCTCATTCGGGGTCCTCTATTAGTCGGTTTCTGCGCTTCAAATGCAGAAATCTGCCACAAGGAGCCAGTCGAAGGCGTCTTGGGAATTAGGGGCGATTCAGTTTGTTACTTCGATTGCCCGCAGGCGATTGCTACTTAATGGAAGTCTGGATCGTAGCCTTCTTCATTGTATTCCTGAATGAGTGACTGAGACGGCCTTACACCAACCTCAACGTTAGCCCAATCCCTTACGCTTTTTGCCACACCATGGAATCCGGGAAAGAGTGTTGAGCCATCAACGCCAAGTCGCGAGCAAAGGCTTAATAAAGCGGGAGCTTCCTCAATCGGCAGGGTCATTTTGACAAGTGGTGTGTGGCTCCCTGTCATGCTGTAAATCTCTTCAACGTCCTCTAGCGCTTCTACCTGATACAAGTCGTCTGGGTTATACCCTTTAACCTCATGCGTGGTGAACAAACCAGACTGAGCCGCCTGATTTTTGCTCGTTCCCCCTGGAGTCCTAATCACCTTCACTGTTTTCCAGTGCATCGCATGAGTGGTGTCCAGAGCCCAGATAGCCAGCCTCGGCATTTCCCTGCTATCAATCTCAAAGTTTGCCGATGAGGCAGCGAAGTAACAAGCGACAAAGCTTCTCTCAGTCCAGTCTAGAAGGCGAGTGGGAACATCGTAGTGTTGAGCGACCGCCATGATTTCGTATAGTTGAGTAGACGGCTAAGGGATATGCGGACTTTGGAACGAGCCCCAACCATCGACAAGTGTTCCGCTTAACTGTTCGGTGTAGCCCGGAACATTTAGCCCTGAGCGATCACAGCCATTCAGAAATCTCCTCAATATCTCCAGCTCAAAGGCCACTTGCCCGGCCGTCGAGGCATCAAACATCCTCCTTGGAGAGCCATAGGCGAATGAGCCTACTCCACGCCTGCACACTGATGGTGTCAGCTTGAACTCATCACTTGGCTGACCTCTAAAGATGAATTTTCCAACATCCCAAATAGGGTTTAGAGGTGACAAGTAGTCCAGCAACTGGCGTGCAGAGTGGAAATGTACCTCTGTTGAATTTTCCATCGTTCCTTGACTCCGCTTCCGCTTGACTACTTCCAGTGTAATGGCCTTTAGCTTGGCAGGCTATTGCAGTTCATTCGGGGCTATTGTCGCCATTTAACGCAGGTTAAGAGTGGTACATTACAATGCCGATTTGTTCAGAGTCGATTGTGGCACTTTGAAACGCAATGGATTCCGAAGAAATCTCCAAACCACAAGGTAAACCTATTAGGCCATTGCCGGATGGTCTGCTTTTGGCCGACAGCAGTCCTTCGCGAGTGGCTGCTTAATACGTGATAAAACTGGCCCACCCTCAATCTCGCACCTGTTCAACCTTCTCCAGCCCCACTAAATCTATTTACGGCGTCATCCCGCGATGATGTTAAACGCGGTAGCTGCCAACACCTCCCCGTTAACCATCACTTTCACCCCATGTCCCCCAGCAAAATGCTTGCGCGTCGTAAAATCCTTAATCACCTGGCGCCGTCCCACAACCACACTCCCAAACCCCGGCAACACCACCGTCTTCAACTTGAAAACCTTCCCCGAAACCCCGCCATTCGCCTTCACATAGTCAATCGCATAATCGATCACCAACCGCTGCTCTTCAGCCACCGTCGACTTCACCACAAACGACAACGTAATCGCTTCCCCCAGTCTCACCACCGCCGGCTCAACCTTCACATCCAGCAACTCGACCTCAGGTTTCCCCCCGGCCCCAATCACCGTCAACGCACGCAAATCCCCCTGTTTGATCAGACTCCGCAACGCATGCTTCGCAATCCACGCCGTGTGTTTGTTTTCCAACGACCAGCCTTCAATCGTGTCGAGCACCCACTCGGGATGCACCTTCGTCACGTCATTCAAGTGATTCGCCACGGACTTGCGCACGTACAGACTCTCATCCGCTTTCAACCGATCCAGTATCCCGGCGGCCAATTGCGGATCCACCTGCACGGCTTCCAGCCGAAACGACCACGGCAGGCGAGGGCGGCTGCCTTCGCTGGCGAGTCGGCGGACGTGGTGGTTTTCGTCCTGGGTCCAGTCGTGCATCCGTTCCAGCGAACGCTCCAGGTCGCTGCGCAGGAAGTGGCGGATGGCGAATTCGGAGGAGCCGAAGGTGGTGAAGTACTTCAGGGCTTCCATGGAGGTATCGAACGCATGGCCGCCGTAGCTGGCGACGTAGTGCGGCAGGCACATGCTGACGAATCCACTGTTCAGTCGTGGTGCGAGTTCGCGCAGCACATCGAGGGAATCTTCGTAGTCCAGCGGCAGCACCGCATGTAGGCTTTCACTCACCCGCGCCATCCGCTGCATCACCGACAACTCAGCCAGCCCATCATTGGCATACGTCAAAAACGCCTTGGCCTTAAACGCTGGGTACACAGCGCTCATTTCTGTGGCGATGTGTTGCAAGCGCTCAGCGTTAAAGATCTCTTTCAGTGCCGGTGCCGCGGTTTCAGGTGCGCTCATGATCAGGTCATCGGCGTGCTGACGAACGCTTCAAGCGTTTCAGCGTAGGCCGTGTATTGGGCGATACGCGGGTAGCGCGCCACATCGATCTGGTCGGGGACGACGAGGTCGGTGAAGCTCCAGGCGACGGCGAGACTGATGCCGGCCTGGGTGAGGGTGCCGTCGGTGGGCAGGCCGGTTTTTTCGAGTTCGTGTTCGAGGGCGGTGAAGGCGGCGGCGAGTTGGCCTTCGACGCGCTCGACCCACGGTTGGTATTGGATGTCGGCCGGGCGCAGGTTGCGTTCGTAGTAGAGCTGAACGGCTTTTTCGCAGGCGGCGAGGCTGAGGCCGATCAGGCGCAGGGCTTGGGCTCGTTGGCTCAGGTCTTTCGGCAGCAGGCTTTTGCCAGAGGCGGTTTCGAGGTAGTCGAGGATGAGGGTCGAATCCATGAGGACGACGCCGTCGTCGAGGATCAGGGTGGGCGCCTTGACCACCGGGTTGATCTGCTGGAACTGCTCGAAGTGGCGGAACACCGAGACTGACTCGTGTTCAAGGTCGATCCCTAAGCGTTTGGCGGAGATCGCCACGCGGCGCACGTATGGGGAGTCCAGCATGCCGATCAGTTTCATGACGCGTTCCTTCAAGCCAAACCGGTGGGGTAGGCATAACCTAGCCGAGGTTGAAGCAATTGTCAGTCGTCGAATCCGGCTTGTTCGTGAATCTCATCGACATTCAATTCCAGTCGATAGGCCACTGCCACAAACAACGCCTGGCACAAACACAACGTCGCACTCAACGAACGAAAGGCCAGCGCACTGCCTTCATTGACCAACAGCACGCTGTTCGCGCGTTTGGCCAGTGGCGAGAGGTGGCTGTCGGTGAGGATCAGGGTGTTGGCCTGTTGTTCGCGGGCGTGGCGCAGGCAGTGTTGGGTTTCCCTGGCGTAGGGGGTGAAGCTGATGGCGATGACCAGGTCGCCTTCGCGGACGCTGCGCATTTGTTCGCGGTAGCTGCCGCCGAGGCCGGAGACGAGGTGGATGCGTTTCTGAGTGTGTTGCAAGTTGTAAACGAGATAGTCGGCAACGGCGAATGAGCGGCGCACGCCGACGACATAGATGTTGTCGGCGTTGACGATCAGGTCGACGGCTTTTTCGAAGGCAATGTCGTCGAGTTCGCGGCCCAGGCGTTCGATGCCGCTGAGGGTCGCGTCGATGCACTCGCGGGCAAGGTCGCCGTCGCTGGCTTTCTGCGACTGGTTGGCGATCATGTTGCGGATGCGTTGCTGATAGTTCTGCACTGGCGAGGCTTTGTGGGTGTAGGCGGTGCGGAACAGCGCCTGCATTTCACTGAAGCCGCTGAAGCCGAAACGCTGGGAGAAGCGCACGATGGCAGACGGGTGGACTTCGCATTCGCGGGCGATGTCGCTGATGCGGTCGACCATGATCCGGTCGCTCTGCTGGCTCATGTAGCTGGCAATGCGTTTAAGCTGGCGCGGCAGGGTTTCGTATTGTTCGGTGATCAGTTGCAGCAGACGCTCGGCAGTGATCGGGGGGCTGGCGAGGGTGGGCTCGTCGGTGGCCGGCAGATCGGGGCGGGGCATACGTTATCCTTCTGTCTGATCGATATCGCTGTGGCGAGGTGTGGCTGATGGTAGTGGGGCTTTGCCGGGTCTGCCTGGCTGAAACGATGCACTGGCAGGCGAAAAAATCTCGATCAAATGGCGCTTGGTTAGCCGTTTGTCTTCTATATACAGCCGCTCGACTGAATTTCTTGCTATAAACGCACTCCGATAACCGCAATGAAGCCTGTGTCAGAGCCTTTTCCGGGCCTTGTCGGACAAATTCCCAGTATTTAGAGTTGCTGATGCCTGAAACGGGCCTTAGACTGCCGCCCCTCGTAAATTGAGTGCCGGGTGGCATTTGCAATAAACGATGCCTTTTCGTCGACCGGACACGGTTCGCCGGAACGCTCCCTATTTCGCCTTAATGCACGTTTTTTTATAGAGATATCAATGACAAAGGACAAGTTGCTGGCCATGCCGGCAGATGACTACATGAATGCTGAGCAACACGCTTTCTTCGCAGAGCTGTTGCAGAACATGAAAGTCGAAACCCACGAGCGCATTGAGCAAAACCGTATCGCCATCGAGAGCCTGGATACCCCGGCTGATCCGGCGGACGCGGCTTCGGTTGAAGAAGAGCGCACCTGGCTGGTCAACGCGATCGATCGCGACCAGCGCATGCTGCCGCAACTGGAACAAGCCCTTGAGCGCATCAAGGAAGACAGTTTTGGCTGGTGCGACGACAGCGGCGAGGCCATTGGCCTGAAGCGCCTGCTGATCAGCCCGACCACCAAGTACTGCATCGAAGCTCAAGAGCGTCACGAGCAGATCGATAAGCACCAGCGTCAGGCCTGATTCTGTGCGGTGACCCATGAATGTGGGTCACCCTGAAAAGATCGCAGCCTTCGGTAGCTCCTTTTAGAGCGGCTGAAGGCTGCGATCTTGTTTTTTTTCGTCTGCGATATTCCGCGCCGTTCCATTGACCTGCTGCAAGACATCACGACTAACGGACCATAGATAATGGCGTTGTAGTGGCGTTTAATGCAGTCACAATAATGAGAACACGCGTGGGGTGTTGATATGACGAGAGATGGATCTCTGGTTGGGGCTTTGCCTGCACCAGTGCTTTTGCCAAAAAACCGCTGGATCGCACCGACCCTGCAAAGCATCGCCCTGATGCTGTTGTTGGCCGGCATGACGCTGGGTGAGTGGTCGCTTTACGTTGGCATGCCCTTGGCGGTGCTGATTGTCTGGCTGCCGCGCCTGCGCACCCGCGCCGTCCCCGATGCACCGCCTGCCGACCCCGGCAACGCCATGTCCGAACTGACCCGCGACCTTTCCTACACCACCAGCCATAACGCGTTGTCGGCGGCCGGCGTGGCGTTTTCGGTCAAGGAGCTGGCGAGCAAGCTCGAATCGCAACTCGATGCTGCGGCACGGATTGTCAGCAACGCCGAAGTGATGATCGCCACCGAACACGCGACTTCGCAGCTCAGCCGCGATGCACTGGCAGCCGCCAGCGAGGCACATCACAGCAGTGCGGCGGGGCGCACCGAATTGATCGATTCGATTTCGCGCATGCGTCAGCTCAGTCAGCGCGCCAATGCCAGTCGTGAATTGATCGAAGCCTTGAGCCTGCGCAGCGATGACATTCAACGTGTGACGTTGGTGATCCAGTCGATTGCCAGCCAGACCAATCTGTTGGCGTTGAACGCGGCCATTGAAGCGGCGCGGGCTGGTGAGCATGGCCGCGGGTTTGCTGTGGTGGCTGATGAGGTGCGCGGATTGGCGGCGCGGACGGCGTCGGCGACTGGCGAAGTGGGCGAGATGGTCGCCGACATTCAGCAACGCACCGCGCAGGTGGTGGAGCAGATCCGCGAGCTGTCCAGTGACTTGCACACGGGCGTCGAACAGGTCGAGCACACCGGCCAGCACTTGGAGAACATTGCTCGGCTGGCGGCCGGGGTGGAAAGTCAGGTCGGCGAAATCGCCCGTGGTGCCGAGACCAATCGTGAGCAACTCGACAGTCTGTTCAAGGCCATCGAGCAGATGCGCAGCGATCTGGCGATCAGCGATCAACAGACCCGGCGCCTCGCCGATGCGGCGGTGCAGATGGAGGGGCAGGCAGAAACCATCAGCGAACGTCTCGCCGAAGTTGGTCTGGATGACTATCACCAGCGCATCTACGATCTGGCGCGCGAAGGGGCGAGTCAGATTGCGGCGCGTTTCGAGGCGGACGTCGATCAAGGGCGGATCAGTCTCGAAGATCTGTTCGACCGCCAGTATCAGGCGATCGCGAATACTCAACCGACCAAATTTCAAACCCGCTTCGACCGTTATACCGATCAGGTTCTGCCAGCGATCCAGGAACCGTTGCTGCCGCGTCACGAAGGTCTGGTGTTCGCCATTGCCTGCACGCAGCAGGGGTATGTGCCGACGCATAATCAGGTGTTCAGCCAGGCACTGACTGGTGATGCGCAGGTCGATGCGGTCAACAACCGGACCAAGCGCAAGTTCGCCGACCGCACCGGGATTCGCTGTGGCAGCCATCAGCAGCCGGTGTTGTTGCAGACCTATACGCGAGATACCGGTGAGTTGATGCACGACCTGTCGGTGCCGATCACGATAAAGGGCCGACACTGGGGCGGTTTGCGTCTGGGCTATAAACCGGAAAGTCCGCGCTGATCGATTGTTACGCTGGATGCAATGAATCTGTGCACGAGGGTTGCTGTTTCCGCTGTGGCCAAATCATTAACATGCCCGCTTAGTTAGGTAGCTAATGAATTTCGGAGGTCCACATGCAGTGCAGGGTTGATGTTGCCGTGATGATCGGCAGTGGCGTGCCCGCCGGTTTGCGCGCAATGGGGCAAAGCGTTTGCTGGGTGGTTTTGCTCAACGGTGAGCGACGTGGCACCGCGTTCGCCAGTCGCGATGAGGCCGAAGAGTGCAGGACTGCTTGGCTCGCGCAGTTGAAAGCGGAGGTTGGCGACAGCCTGCACTGATCGGGTTACTTGATGTCGTGATGCAAGCGCAAGTTGAGCTCATCGACCACGACTGCCTCTTCGCCGTCGCCGCGTAACCATTCTTTCAGCAACTGTGCCTGCGATTCGGTCCAGAATTCGGCGTCAATCAGTTTGGTGTCAGCGTCCAGTTGATGCTCGTCGATGAACTCGTCGATTGCATCGCCTTCTGAAGGCAGTCCCAGTTGATCGAACAGGGTTTTCAGATCATAGCTTGGCAAATCCATCACGTACTCCTTTTTGATTCGCGCCGATGTGGCGCAGTCAATCGCTCTCTCTATCTGAGGCAGCCGCTGGCCAGGAGTTCGATTTGTAATTCGAGTGAGCGGGCGAGCGCGCAAGCCTCGTTATGATCCTCGCGGAAACCTCTTACACGGCCGGTCGACTTTTCTTTAATGTGAAAGAAAGCGTTACCTGCAGGTACCACCTGAAAGCGTGGCGTCTGGTCGTTTGTAACGGACTCCGGCAGATCTTCCATGCCGGTGATATGCAGGATCACAGGCGATTTGAGTCGGGCGTCAGCGGGCATGGCGAAATGAGTCAGAGTGCACATATGAAGTCCTTTTCATCAGTTGGCCGATATTTACAGGCCGTTGTGGGTAGTCTTGATGAGCATCGCTGCTCTAGAATCGCCAGTACCTGTTGACGACAGCGCTTATCTAAAGCAATTTTTCGCAAGCGATATGTCGGAAAAGAGCTTTTCTTCGTGAGAATTTTCCCTAAAGTTCGTAGTCAACTTTCTCTCATGGCGAGTGAGGATTTTTCCTTCAGGCTTTGGCGACGTTGGAGTGAGTTTCGCGAGTGACAATCCAGTAGTCTTACGAACCTCGCGTTGAACGAGCGCTCTGCTCAGTTCAGGTTTTTATTTGAGTCAATTGGCAGTGCCATCGGCCTGGCTTTTTTTTGCCGTGCGCGTTTCCCGTGTGCGGTTTTTCAGATGTGGGGATGTTTCTTTGGCAGTCAGTAATCTCGATATGCATGCTTTGTTCGTGCTGGGTGATTTGCGTGCAAAGCTGGTCAAGCAGTTCCAATCGCGTTTTGTTTACATCACCGAGCAAAGCGCTGAAGGTATTTATGTTGCCGAACTCGACACGCAAAGTGCGTTGGTAGTCGATGACAAACCGGGGCTGAAGCTCAAGGTCGGCGACCACTTCAGTGCATCAGTCTTGCCCAGCCGTGAAGGTGGCAAGATGGATATTCGTTTTCGTGAAATAAAACTGACGGTTTATGGGCTTGGCGATTACGCCTTCGTTGATAGCGCTGATGGCCACGCGATCCTGTTCAAGGAAGGTCACAGCGTGGTGACCGTGTTCGCCGCCGATGAGCAATTGCAGGAAGGCCTGACCAAGACCCTGAAAGCGGTCACTGGCAAAGCCGCGAAGTGGCGCAAGGGCGAACTGGTGACCTTCAAGGCGAGCGAGTGATCGGTGGTTTGAGTCGCGCCGATTTTCATTCGCAGAACATCGACAATGCGCGTGATGAGGCCGGGCGCTTGTTCGCCATGAAGGCCGAGTTGCAAGGCGCGTGGCTGGGGTGGGTGGCCTCGCAGATCTATGCGTTGCGTCCAGCGGAATACGCCAGCATGGTCAGACGCGAGCTGCAAAGCTTGCAGGAAAAGTCTGAAAGCTAACCTCGTCTGGGGCTAGCCCCTGAAAAAGCAGGAACCTCGTCTACAGTCAGTTGACTGAGTATTCAGAGGCTTGCGGTCTTCTGTCAGGCCATCCTGTCATTGCTGTGAACAGCACGAGGTGTAATGCATGAACGGATTTCGACGGTTATTGGCCGCCAGCGTGGCGACATTCGGCCTGCTGGCGTCAGCGCAATCGACGATGGCAGTACAGGCGCCGATCCATTTCGCCGACCTGAATTGGGAAAGCGGCAGCCTGATCACCGATGTCTTGCGGATCATCGTCGAGAAGGGCTACGGGTTGCCAACCGACACCTTGCCCGGCACCACCATTACTCTGGAAACCGCGCTGGCCAACAATGACATTCAGGTCATTGGCGAGGAGTGGGCCGGGCGCAGTCCGGTGTGGGTCAAGGCCGAGGCTGAAGGCAAGGTCGTGAGCCTGGGCGATACGGTCAAGGGCGCCACCGAAGGCTGGTGGGTGCCGGAATACGTGATCAAGGGGGACCCGGCCAAGGGCATCAAGCCGCTGGCACCGGACTTGCGCAGTGTCAGTGATCTGAAAAAATACAAGGACGTGTTCAAGGACCCGGAAAACCCGACCAAGGGGCGTTTCCTCAACAGTCCGATTGGCTGGACTTCAGAAGTGGTCAACAAGCAGAAACTCACGGCTTACGGGTTGCAGGACGACTTCACCAATTTCCGCAGTGGCTCGGGTGCCGCGCTCGACGCCGAAATCAGTTCTTCTATTCGTCGCGGTAAACCGGTGCTGTTTTATTATTGGTCGCCGACGCCGTTGCTGGGCAAGTTCAAACTGGTGCAGCTGGAAGAGCCGCCGTTTGATGCCGAGGCATGGAAAACACTGACTGACGCTGATAATCCCAACCCGAAACCCACCCGCTCGCTGGCGTCGAAACTGTCGATTGGCGTGTCTACGCCATTCCAGAAGCAGTATCCGCAGATTGCCGAGTTCTTCAGCAAGGTCGATTTCCCGATTGCTGAGCTGAACAAGGCGTTGGCCGACATGAGCGAGAAACACACCGCACCGCGTCAGGCGGCTGAAGCGTTCATGAAGGCGCATCCGGATGTGTGGCAGGCGTGGTTGCCGAAGGATGTGGCGGATAAGGTGTCGGCTGATCTGAAATAGAGGGTTGAGGCCACAGGTCTCATCGCGGGCAAGCCCGCTCCCACAGGTTTTTCTGTCGAATACAAAATATGTGTACGACACCGGTCAATGTGGGAGCGGGCTTGCCCGCGATGCTTTTAGAATCGGGTCTGCACCGCCAACTCAAAGGTGCGTGGTGTACCCAGGTAATACGCCGGCGATACATGCGCAAACTCGGCATACACCTCATTCGTCAAATTGCGCACCCGACCGGTGACGGTGGTGTGCGAATCGACCTTGAAACTGAGGAAACTGCCGAACAGCGTGTACGACGGCACGGTCAGGGTGTTGGCGTTGTCGGCGAATACCGATGCGACATATCGTGCATCGACCCCACCTTGCCATTGCGGCGAAAAATCATAAGTCAGCCAGAGATTGCCAACCCGGTCCGGGACATTGGTGGGCATGTTGCCCTTGCGCGAAACCACCGCGCCCGCGGCGTTTTTTTCGGTGAAATCATCGTACTGCGCGTCAACCCAGGCGAAATTGCCCTCGGCCAGCAGTCTGTCGGTAATGCGCAAGGCGCTGGCAATCTCGATCCCTTTTGACGTCTGCTGGCCCACCGCAATGCTGCGGGTCGGGTCCAGTGGATCGGTGACGGCGAAGTCTTTTCGCTCAAGGGTGTAAGCCGCCACAGTCGCCGAGCCTCGCCCGTTCAGGTAGTCGAATTTGCTGCCGATTTCCCATTGCTTGCCGGTCGATACGTCGAAGTCCTGTGTGCCATTGGGTTGCTCGGCCGCGGTGCTGTATTGCACGTAGACGTTGGCCGAAGGGATGAACTGGTACGTGAGGCCCGCGCGCCCCGTGACAGGCTCCCAACTGCGCTCGAGGTGTCTGGGATTGGCGGCGGTCACGGCGCGGTGGTTGGTCACGTCGAGATCGATGTCGTCATAACGCAGGCCGGTGAGCAGCGACAGATTGTCGGTCAACGCCAGACGGTTTTCCACGAACAGCGCTTTGGTGGTGACCTCGTTGGTCTTGTCACTGATCAGTGCGGGGTTGGTGCCAGGAATGTCGTAGAAATACCCGGGACGATAGTGGTTCGGGTTTACCGCGCTCGCGCCTTTTATGTTGAGCGGCGAGTTGGTGGTTTGGTTGACCTTGTATTCGAAACCGCCGGACCACGTCGTATCAAGTCCCAACAATGTGTTGTCGTGGCGCAGTTCGAACTGGTTGCCGTTCTGTTCGCCCTGGTGCCGCACCTGGTACGCCGTCGAACGATTCACTGCCGAGTTGTCGGCGTTGTATTGGTAGGTCTCGAGATTGCGGTAATCGCGCTGGCTGTCGAGGTGGTACAGCGTGTTGCGCAGGGTGGTGCTGTCGTTGATCCGGTAGTCGATGATCGACCGCACCCAGATTGTTCGCTGTTCGTAGCGGCCGTCCTCGACGTTGTAGTTGTTGAAGCGGTTGTGTTTATCAATCTTCAATTCGCCGGCCTTGGGGTTGAGTACCGGCGTGCCCCAGTACGGGCTGTCTTCGTGTTCGTCCTGATACTCCAGGGCCAGGGTATGCGACAGGTTTGGCGTGAAATCGCTGAGTAACGAAAACGCTACGCTCCAGGCATCGCGCTCCTGTCGATCGATGTAGCCATTGCTGGTGTTGTGGCTGATGTCCAGACGCGCGTAGTGCTGCACCTCGCGGCCTGGATCGGTCAACGCATGGTTGAGGCCGAACGCGGTTTCGGTAGTGTCGTAGGTGCCGTAACTGACCCTGCCTTCAACGGCCTGTTCATCGCGGGTCGCCAGTTTGGTCACGTAGTTCAACGAACCACCGACCGAGCCTGCGCCATTGATCAGCGAGGATGGACCGCCCACCAACTCCACCCGGTCATAGATCCACGCATCGACAGGACGGGCGAGGCCTCCGGAAACGTTGATGCCGTTGAACATCTGCGTGATCTGGCTGCTGGTGAAGCCGCGATAGGAGATGAATCCGCCAAAGCCTGGCGGTGCGCTGGCATTGACGCCGGGCAGGGTATTGGCGGCGTCCTGGAAATTCTGTGCGCCGTGGCGCTCGATGTCGTTGCGATTGGCGATGGCCACCGAAGCGGGTGTGTCGCGGACGCTCAAGCCGAGTCGCGAAGCCATGCCGCTGAACTGGTCGAGGCTCAGGCCCGGTTCGCTGCCGGATTCGCCATCAATGTTGATCGGCGCGAGTTCCAGGGTGGATTGCGCCCAGACGTTTATGGACAGGCAGCCGCACAGGCTCGCCAGCAAAGTGAGGTGTTTCATCATTGAATCCTGAATGCATGTCTAGGCGTCAGCGCACAGGCAAACGCCGCGCGTTGGCGCAGTGGGCCGACAAATCAAAAAGGCAGGAACACTCAGGCGAGCGGTGGGGCGCGTGGGTTGGCCGAGGGCCAGGTGAGGCGGGCGAGGAGGTCGGCGCTGGCGATGGGCGCCAGCGGCGGGCTGTGTTGTTCCGGGAGGATCGCCAGGGTCAGGCTGGAATTGAACGCCGGACCCATGCCGCCGCCGACAGAACACAGCGGACAGCCGAAGGCTTTGGACAGCGTCGGCAGTTGTTCTTCGCTGGGATTGGAGGCCAGCGGCGCTTGAGTCGCCGGGTCGACTGTACAGAACTGGCCGCCGATGCCGTTGAGCTGCATGCCGACCATTTGCCCGTGACCGATGCTGCAAGCGAACACGTTGAACAGGACGCAGCAATAGAGCATCCAGGCCAGCAGTGATCGATCGGAACGGGAGAATTTCATGGGCCGGCACTTTACCGTACCGCTGATCGGTCGTGCACTTGAAAAAAATGCGACTAGGATGATTTGTTCAAATCCCTTTCAAGGATTTCAACCATGACCTTTGTGTTGGCTCAATGGCTGGTGACAGTGTTTGCAGTGATCAGCCTGGTGCATGTGTATTGGGCGTTGGGTGGGCAATGGGCGGCGGTGGCGGCCGTTCCGCAAGTTCCGGAGGAAGGCTTGGTGGCGACGTTGCGACCGGCATTCAAACCGTCGGGCTGGATTACCTTGGTGGTGGCGGTTGTTTTATTGGCGATTGCCGCGCTGGTGTGTCTGCGGGTCGGGTGGGGCGTGGCGCCGGTTCATCACAAGGCGTTGCAGTGGGTGATCAGTGTCATTGCGCTGTTGATGTTTGCCCGGGCGATTGGTGATTCGCATCTGGTGGGGTTTTTCAAGGAGGTGAAGGGCTCACGTTTTGCGCGGCTGGATACGTGGGTTTATTCGCCATTGTGTGCGGTGTTGGGGGTGGGGTTGTTGGCGGTGGCTTGGGTTTGACGCTGAGCAGATCGATGTGATGACCGGGCCTGCCCGCTAAGAGGCCAGACCCGGCACCACAAAGTCTGAATTCAGCTACCGCTTTCAGTGGAGCGACTACTGACTTCCGCCGGCACATCATCCCCGGCCATGCGTTTGCGGAACAACGCCGCCCGCGCCAGCAGCAACGTGGTCACCGGGACCGTGATTGCCAATAAAATCGGGATCAGCCAGGCATGCAGCACCGGTCCGGACTTCAGCGCTGAAAAGCAGATGATCGAGGCCAGCGCCACACACCAGGCTCCCAGCGTAGACGCCAGTGCCGGCGGGTGCATGCGCTGGAAGTAGTCCTTCATCCGCAGCAATCCGATTGCGCCGATCAAGGCAAACACGCCGCTGAGCACCAGCAAGATCGCCACAGGAATCTCAACCCAAAGAGACAGTTCCGCGTTCATTCGATGACCTCGCCACGCAGCAGGAATTTCGCCAGGGCAAACGAACCGACGAAGCCGAACAGCGCGATCAGCAGCGCCGCCTCAAAGTAAGTGTCACTGGAATAGCGAATGCCCAGAGTCAGCATCATCAGCATCGCAACGATGTACAGGTAGTCCAGCGCCAGTACCCGATCCTGCGCCGATGGCCCTTTGAACAGACGCAACAGCGTCAGCAGCATGGCCAAACAGAATAGAAACAGGGTCAGCAGAATCGCATTCGACAGTAATGGGCTCATTCGAAAATCTCCATCAGCGGCCGCTCGTAAGTGCTCTTGAAGTGCTCGATGAATTGCGCTTCGTCATCCAGATCCCATACGTGTACCAGCAGAATGCTGCGATCCAGCGCCAGTTCTGACCACACCGTGCCGGGCACTACCGTGCAGATCATCGATAACGCGGCCAGGCCATGGGCGTCTCGCAGGTCCAGCGGCACTTTGATGAAGCCGGAGCGAGGCGGGCGACGGCCTGCATTCAATACGCCCCAAGCCACGATCAAGTTGGACATCACCACATCACGACCAACCAGGAGGAGCAGCCGCACGATTGTCCATGGACGGCGGATACGCACTTGCTTGGGGCGCAATTTGCGCATCATCAACGGCGCAGCGAAACCAAGTATTGCGCCGAGCAGCAGGTTGCCGGGGCTGACTGACAGGTTAAGCGTCAGCCACAAGATACACAGCGCCATTGAAAGCAACGGTGCCGGAAATACACGCTTCATGGCTGCACCTCCAACAGGGCGGCCTTGCTTTCCGGGCTCGGTACGGCGCGAGTGCCGAGCACGGCATTGACGTATAGCTGGGGATTATTCAATGCGTCAGCCGTGGCCTGGGTGTAACGCAGCAGCGGTTCGGCCTTGAAGGTCAGAACGATGCTCAGCCCCAGCAGCAGGAAAATCGGCGCGCATTCGAGTTTGCGCAGCAGCGGTGACGGGCGCTCTTCTGGCGTCCAGAAACGCTGGATGCCGAGACGCGAGAACGCCATCAACGCTGCCAGGCCGGACAGGATCAACAGCGCCAGCAGCGCCCATGCCGCGTTGGAAATCGGCGCGGCGGTGCCCAATCCCAGCGGATTGAGCAACGCGCTGATCAGGTTGAGTTTGCCGATGAAACCGGACAGCGGCGGCATGCCGATGATCAGCAGGGCGCAGGCGATAAAGCTCAAGCCGAGAAACGCCATGGTCCACGGGATGACCTGACCGACCACGGCTTTCTGCTCGTCGTCGAGGTTGATGCCTTTGGGCGGTTGCAGGGATTCCTGTGGTCGCGGCAGCATTTCGCTTTCGTCTTCCAGTGGAATTTCGTTGGCCGAGCGCGAACGCTCAATCAACTCGGCCAGCAGGAACAGCGCACTCAACGCCAGCGTCGAACTGACCAGATAGAACAACGCCGCACCGATCAGGTTCGGTTGTGCGAAGCCGACGGCCGACAGCAGAATCCCCGCCGACACCAGAATGCTCAGGCTGGCCATGCGCTCAAGGCGTTGCGCGGCAAGAATCGCCAGCGCTGCGCAGGCCATGGTCACCATGCCGCCGTAGATCAGCCAGTCGCCACCGAAGAACGCCGAGGCTCCGGCCTGGGCGGAGAACAGCAGCGTCCACAGGCGCAGCAGGGTGTAGACGCCGACCTTGGTCATGATCGCGAACATCGCCGCTACCGGTGCGCTGGCCGAAGAGTAGGCCGGTACCAACCAGAAGTTCAGCGGCCACATGCCGGCCTTGGCCAGAAACGCTACCGCGAGAATGCCTGCGCCGGCGTGCAGCAGGCCTTGGTCGGCTTCCGGAACCAGCGGAATTTTCACCGCCAGATCGGCCATGTTCAGGGTACCGGTGACGCCGTAGATCAACGCCGCGCCGATCAGAAACAGCGACGAGGCGAGCAGGTTGATCGAAATGTAATGCAGCCCGGACGAAACCCGTGCCCGGCCCGAACCATGGAGCAACAGGCCATAAGAGGCGGCCAGCAGCACTTCAAAGAACACGAACAGGTTGAACAGGTCAGCGGTCAGGAACGCGCCATACAAACCCATCAACTGGATCTGGAACAACGCGTGGAAGCTTGATCCGGCGCCGTCCCATCGAGCCATCGCAAACAGCAGCGCGCTGACGCCAATGACCCCGGTGAGCACCAGCATCAGCGCCGACAGGCGGTCAACCACCAGCACGATGCCGAACGGCGCCTGCCAGTTGCCCGGCAGGTATACGCCGATCGAGCCGGGCACGCCGGTGGTTTGCGTCCATTGCAGCAGCATCACTGAAATGAACAGGCCGAGGAGGCTGGAGAACAGGTTGATTTTCGCCTTCAGCGGTCGGTGCCGCTCGCCGAGCATCAACATCATCGCGGCAGTCAGCAGCGGCAGCAGAATCGGTGCGGCGATCAGGTGAGTCATCGCCATCATTCTTTAGGCTCCCGGCCGTCGACGTGGTCGGTGCCGGTCAGGCCGCGCGAAGCGAGCAGAACGACGAGGAACAATGCGGTCATGGCGAAGCTGATGACGATTGCTGTCAATACCAGCGCCTGCGGCAGCGGATCGGTGTAGTGCATCAAGTCCTGGGTCACGCCGTCCTTGATCACCGGCTCCTTGCCGATGAACAGGCTGCCCATGCTGAAGATGAACAGGTTGACCGCGTAGGACAGCAGGCACAGGCCCATGACCACCTGGAATGTACGTGGGCGCAGGATCAGCCAGACGCCGGAGGCGGCGAGAATGCCAATGGCGATTGCGATGACTTCTTCCATCAGACGGCTCCTTTGCTGGCGACGGCCTTGGGCAGGGACGCGTTCTTGTGACCACGCACCGATTGGTGGGCGAGAGCGGTGAGGATCAATAGCGTCGAGCCAACCACCACGCCGTACACGCCAATGTCGAAGAACAACGCGCTGGCGATATGGATGTCACCCAGCAGCGGCAAGGTGAAATGCCAGGTGTGGGTGGTGAGGAACGGATACCCAGCCACCATCGCACCAAGCCCGGTGGCGGTGGCGAAGAGCAACCCCGTGCCCATCCAGCGCAGTGGCCGCAGACTCATTTGTGCCTCGACCCACTGCGTACCGGCGACCATGTATTGCAGGATGAACGCCACCGACATCACCAGCCCGGCGACAAATCCGCCGCCCGGCTGGTTGTGTCCGCGCATGAACAGGTAGAACGACACCACCAGCGCAATCGGCAATAGCAGACGCACGAGCACTGCCGGGACCATCATGAAGCCGAGCGCGGTGTCGCTGGCCGAGCGCGGGTTGACCAGGTCGGTGACCACGTCCGGTGCCAGCAAGCGCTGCTGGGCCGGCAGTTGCAGGCTTTCTTTCGGAGGGCGGAAGCGGCGCAGCAGGGCGAATACCGTTAACGCCACGGCGACCAGCACGGTGATTTCACCCAGGGTGTCGAAACCTCGGAAGTCCACCAGCATCACGTTGACCACATTGCTGCCACCGCCCTCAGGCAGGGCGCGACTGAGGTAGAACGAGGAAATGTCATTCGGCGTCTGCCGCGTGAGCATTGCGTAGGACAGCAGCGCCATGCCGGCGCCGACCGCAATCGACAGCATCAAGTCGCGCAGACGGCGAATGCGTGCCTTGCGCAGCGTGCTCGGCAGTGGCGAAACCTCTTCGATCCGCCGGGGCAACCAGCGCAGCCCCAGCAGGATCAGCACGGTGGTCACCACTTCGACGGCCAATTGCGTCAGCGCCAGGTCCGGAGCGGAGAACCAGACGAAGGTCACGCAGGTCATCAAGCCGCAGACGCTGACCATGGTCAGGGCGGCGAGACGGTGATACTTGGCCTGCCACGCGGCGCCCAGAGCGCAAGCAATCGCCAGCAGCCACAGGGTCACGAAAACGATCGAGCCCGGAATCTTCGGCCGGTCACCCCAGCTCAGGCTGCTGTGCAGCATCGGAATCAGGCCCGCGAGCACTGCCGCCAAGACCATGAGGAACAGTTGCATTTGCAGGCGTCGGGTGCCGAGCCGGCGTTCCACCCGCCGGGCCATGCGCATCATCACCACCAGGCTGCGCTCGAACAGGCGCTTGCCGTTGAAGCGTCCCACCAGTGGCGGGTATTTGAAGCGGCCGTGTCTGAACTGATTACGCAGTAACAGGTAAAGCACGATGCCACCGGACATGGCGATCAGGCTCATGATCATCGGTGCGTTCAGGCCGTGCCAGATTGCCAGGCTGTACTCCGGCAAGGTGCCGCCCACTACGGGCTGCGCGGCGGCGGCGAGCAGCGGGCCGACCACTTGTGCCGGGAAAATCCCCACGATCAGGCAGGTAAACACCAGCAACTCGACCGGTGCACGCATCCAGCGCGGCGGCTCGTGCGGGGTGTGGGGCAGGTCGGTGGCTGTCGGGCCGAAGAACACATCGACGGTGAAACGCAGCGAATAGGCGACGCTGAAGGTGCCGGCAATGGTTGCGACAATCGGCAGCGCGGCTTCGACCCACGCCGTGGCGTTGATGAACACGGTTTCGGCGAAGAACATCTCTTTGGACAGGAAGCCGTTGAGAAGTGGCACGCCGGCCATTGAGGCGCTGGCCACCATCGCCAGCGTTGCGGTAAACGGAATCAGCTTGATCAGACCGCTGAGCTTGCGGATGTCGCGGGTGCCGCTCTCGTGGTCGATGATCCCTGCGGCCATGAACAGCGAGGCCTTGAACGTGGCGTGGTTGAGGATATGGAATACCGCGGCAACGGCGGCCAGCGGACTGTTCAGGCCCAGCAGCAACGTGATCAGGCCCAGGTGGCTGATGGTTGAGTAGGCGAGCAAGCCTTTGAGGTCGTTCTGGAACATTGCGCAATACGCGCCGAGCAACAGGGTGCACGCGCCAGCGCCGCTGACGATGTAGAACCATTCCTCACTGCCGGACAGCGATGGCCACAGGCGTGCGAGCAGGAAAACCCCGGCCTTGACCATGGTCGCCGAGTGCAGATACGCCGAGACTGGCGTTGGCGCCGCCATAGCGTGCGGCAGCCAGAAGTGGAAGGGAAACTGGGCGCTTTTGCTTAAGGCGCCGATGAGAATGAGGGGTAACAGGATTGGGTAGAGGGCATGTGCGCGAATCAGATCGCCGGCGGCCAGGACCTTGTCAAGGTCATAGCTGCCGACGACATGGCCGAGGATCATGACCCCCGCCAGCAGGCATAGTCCGCCGGCGCCTGTGACCATCAGCGCCATGTAGGCGCCACGACGGGCATCGGAGCGGTGGTGCCAGTATCCGATCAGCAGGAAAGAGAAGAGGCTGGTCAGTTCCCAGAAGAACACGATCTGGATGAGGTTGCCGGAGATCACCAGGCCAAGCATGGCGCCCATGAACGCCAGGAAAAATGCGAAGAATCGCGGCACCGGGTCGTCCGGCGACATGTAGTAGCGGGCATATAAAGAGACGAGTGAGCCGATCCCGAGTACCAGTATCGAGAAAAGCCAGGCGAAACCGTCCATGCGCAGAACGAAGTTGAGCCCGAGACTCGGTAACCACATGAATTCTTCGCGAATGACGCCGCCATGGGCGATCTGCGGGTACAACAAAGCCACCTGGACGACGCCGATCAGAGCGACCAGACCTGCCAACAGGGATTCGGTATTACGCGCATTGTGTGGCAGCACCGCTGCCAGACAGCTGCCAATGAATGGCAGAAGCAGTAGAACTATCAGGGACATAGGCTTCTAATCTGCGGAAGTTTGTGAAGCATCATACGTGCCAGCTCCCCGATCACCAAATGGCAGGATGTCTCAGAATCCTACAAAGTAGTCGGGATATTTGTGTTTGGTCTTGTTTCATGGGCGAAAAAAGATCGCAGCCTGCAGCAGTTCCTACAGGAAAACGCATTCCAGTGTAGGCGCTGCCGAAGGCTGAGATCTTTGACCTTCTAGATCCTCAGCGCTCAGTCTCGCGGTCAAAATCCTCCAGCACTTCCTCCGAATGCTTACCATTGGTCTTCAACTCGCTGACGATTACCGCCGCCACAATCAACCCGGCGCCCAATAGCGCAATCCCCGGCAAACGCTCGCCAGCAAGCCGTCCGACAATCCCTGCCCATACCGGCTCACCGGCATAGATCAGCGTCGCTCGCGTCGGCGAAACACTCTTCTGCGCCCAGTTCATCGCTACCTGAATGGCCGCACTCGCCGCGCCCAGGCCCAAAGCCGTGGCGAGCAGCAGCCAGGAAAAGTCCGGAAGCGCTTCGCCCGTCGGCACCACCATCAAAAATGACAACACCGAGGTCGTTGCCAGTTGCACCACGGTCACCCGGCGCACATCCACCTGGCCGGCGTAGGTGCTGATCAAAATGATTTCAGCAGCAATGGCTACGGCGCTGATCAGTGTGGCGATTTCACCGGAGCTGAAATTCAGCGAGGCTCCGGATGGCCCCGACAACAGCATCAATCCGCTAAACGCCAGCATGATGCCAATGCTCGGCATCAAACCCGGTCGCCGCCCCAGCACCAGCCATTGCAGCAGCGGCACGAACGGGACGTACAACGCAGTGATGAACGCCGACTGACTGCTTGGAATGGTCTGCAACCCCACCGTCTGCAGGCCGTAACCGAGCATGATTGCTACGCCAATGAAGGCCCCAGCCTTGAGTTCGAACAAGGTCAGCTCACGCAAGTGCCGCCACGAAAAAAGCGCGACGATGACCGCTGCGGCGGCAAAGCGCAGGCCGACGAAGAACATCGGGCCGCTGACGGTCATCGCATGTTGCACCAACAAAAAGGTGCCGCCCCAGATCATGGTGATCACCACCAGCACGCACTCGGCCTGGCTGAAGCGGGAGAAACGAGGGGAGGTGTCGGAGCGATTCACTGACGTCATGTCCTTGCGCGCGGAAGAAGGAGCGACGCACAATGCGCCAAATGTTGCGCAGTATACTGCCCAACCCCACCGAGTGAGCAATATAGTGCACAAAGATTCCAGCCAACGCGCCTCCGTCCTGCAACACGTCAGCCAGAACGTCCGGCGCTTGCGGCACGCTGCCGACATGAGCCAGACCGCGCTGGCGGAAAAATCCGGCGTGAGTCGGCGGATGCTGGTGGCGATCGAGGCAGGCGAAAAGAACGTCAGCCTGACCACCCTCGACCGCGTCGCCGAAGCACTCGACGTTGCCTTCAGCGATTTGATCCAGGCCCCCGACGCGCGCGATCCGAGCCGCATCAACGAAGTGGCATGGGCCGGTAGCATCCCCGGCAGCAAAGCCGTGTTGCTGTCGAAAGCCATTGCAACCCGCGAAGTCGAGCAATGGGAGTGGTGCCTGCAACCGGGCGAGGTCTATCCGTCGCAACCGGACGCCGATGGCTGGAGTGAACAGATTTATGTATTTGAGGGTTGCCTGACGTTGATGCTTGGCGATCATGCGCAGCAGATCGGCACGGGGGAGTTCTTCATGTTTGCCAGTAATCAGCCCCACGCTTATCGCAATGATGGGGATGTGGCGGCGCGGTTTGTGCGCAATGTGGTGATTTGAATGAACCAGTACGCAGACATTCTGATCATTGGCGGTGGCCTCAGCGGCACGATGCTGGCGGTGCAATTGTTGCGTCGGCCAGGCCAGCGCCGGATTCTGGTCATTGAGCCGCGCACGGAACTCGGCCGTGGCGAGGCCTATAGTGCGGTGGAGTTGGGCCACACGCTCAATGGCAACGCGGCGCGGATGAGCGTCGATCCGGATGACCCGGATGACCTGACGCAATGGCTCGCCGAGCACATCGCTACGGGCGGTTGGCCCGAGTCTGCCGAGCAACAGGTGCCGGTCAGTGAACTGTTCCCGCCGCGCGGACTGTTCGGCGTTTACGTGCAGCAGCGATTAGCCGAAGCACGAGAGGACGGCGCGCAACGGGGTTCGACCGTCGAACACATCCGCGCAGAGGCCGTCGACCTGCAAATCGATACGGATTCAGTGCAGCTCACCCTGGACAATGGCCAACAATTGCATGGCGCGTACGCAGTACTCGCCACCGGCATGTTCCCGGCCGCGCGCACACCGCAGACGCAATCCAGTGGTCTCAACGCCGCGGCTCTGGACCCGTGGAATGTAGCGGCGATGCGTCAGCTCGATGCGCAATCGAGCGTGCTGATCATCGGTTCCGGCCTGACCATGGTCGATGCCGTGGTATCGCTGGAGCAGGCTGGGCATCGTGGGCCGATCGAGGTGTTTTCCCGTCATGGCTTGCTGCCCCATGTGCGTCGACAACCGCCGGGCTGGGTAGATTTTCTTGCTGAAGACCACGGCATTCGTTCCCCCCGACAGTTACTGCGCGAGCTGCGACGGCATTGCCGTGACGCCATCGCACAAGGCATCGATTGGCAAGCGCCGCTGGACACGGTGCGTGCACACATTGGCCGACTCTGGAGCCAGGCGACTGACGTGCAGCGTCGACAATTCGTACGTCATGTGCGGCCTTGGTGGGAAAGTCATCATCATCGTTCACCACCACTGAGTGCGCAGTTGGTTGAGCGCTTGCATAGCGAAGGGCGGCTGCGGATTCACGCAGCTTCGTTCAAAGGGCTTGAACCTTGCGCGAAGGGTGGTGTGAGTATCCGCATTCGTCGGCGGGGTGAAGCGCAAACCTGCGTGGTACATGGCGCAGCGCTGATCAACTCCAGCGGCATCGAGTATGACTGGCGTCGAGTGGCGCGACCGTTGCCACAACAATTGTTGGCGCGAGGTTTGGTGCAGCCTGGGCCTTTGGCGTTAGGGATTGCGGCAGCGACTGACGGAGCTGTTGTGGGCGAACACGGACAAGCAGCGAATCGCTTGTTCGCAATGGGTCCGCCGTTGCGCGGGATGTGGTGGGAGAGTACGGCGGTGACGGATGTGGCGTTGCAGGCGAAGGCGTTGGCGGCGCGGTTGACGGATTGAGAGGTCTGTGGGGTTGAGGGTGTAGTTTCGGCCGCCATCGCTGGCAAGCCAGCTCCCACAGGGACTTGCGTTGAGCACTAGATCAGATCTTTGCCCAACACAAATTCCTGCAGGGATATTGTGTGGCTGGACCTTACGCCACCACTCGATAGCACGGCACATACGCCGCGCCGCCCGGCAGTTTCATCCGGTGCTGGGCGACGAAGGCTTTGAGCAGCGCGTCGAGCGGTTGCATGATCGCGGCGTCACCGCGGATCTGGTACGGGCCATGTTCCTCGATCAGACGAATGCCCTTGTCCTTGACGTTACCGGCCACGATCCCTGAGAACGCCCGGCGCAGGTTGGCCGCGAGTTCATGCGGTGGCTGGTCGCGGTGCAGTTTCAGGTTGGCCATGTTTTCGTGGGTCGGATCGAACGGACGCTGGAAGCCCTCGTCAATCTTCAGCAGCCAGTTGAAGTGGAACGCGTCGTTGCGCTCGCGGCGGAACTGCTTCACGGCTTTCAGGCCTTGGGTCATCTGGCGCGCGACTTCAGTCGGGTCGTCGATGATGATTTCGTAGTGCTGCTTGGCCGCTTCGCCGAGGGTCGCGATGACGAACGCGTCGAGCTGTTCCAGATACGGCGCAGCATGTTTCGGTCCGGTCAGGATGACCGGGAACGGCAGACCCTCGTTGTCCGGATGCATGAGGATGCCCAGCAGATAGAGGAACTCTTCCGCCGTACCGGCACCGCCCGGGAAGATGATGATGCCGTGGCCGACACGCACGAACGCTTCCAGACGTTTCTCGATGTCCGGCAGGATCACCAGCTCATTGACGATCGGGTTTGGCGCTTCGGCAGCGATGATGCCCGGCTCGGTCAGACCGAGATAGCGACCGCCGTGAATACGCTGTTTGGCGTGGGCGATGGTCGCGCCTTTCATCGGGCCCTTCATCACGCCGGGGCCGCAGCCGGTGCAGATGTCGAGGCTACGCAGGCCCAGTTCGTGGCCGACTTTCTTGGTGTATTTGTATTCTTCGGTGTTGATCGAGTGACCGCCCCAGCACACGACGATTTTCGGCTCGACACCCGGACGCAGGGTGCGGGCATTGCGCAGCAGATGAAAGACGTAGTCGCTGATGCCTTGGGAGGTGCTGAGATCGATGCGTTGGCTGTCGAGTTCGTTTTCGGTGTAGACGATGTCTCGCAGGGCGCTGAACAGCATTTCCCGGGTGCTGGCGATCATTTCGCCGTCGACGAAGGCATCGGCCGGAGCGTTCAGCAACTCAAGGCGCACACCGCGATCCTGCTGGTGAATGCGGATTTCGAAGTCCTTATAGGCTTCAAGAATGGTCTTGGCGTTATCGACATGAGCGCCGGTGTTGAGGATGGCCAGGGCGCACTGGCGGAACAGGGTGTAGGTGCTGCCGGATCCGGCTTCACTCAGTTGCTGCACTTCACGTTGAGAAAGGGTTTCCAGGCTGCCTTTGGGGCTGACCGAAGCATTGATTACGTGTCGTTGGGTCATGCAATGATCCTTAAAACGATGTCATCCCAGAACCAGGCGAATGGCATCCGAATAGTGTGTATCCATGAATGAAGATGGCACGATCTGCGCTATACCGCCATGTCCCCGTTGGACGATGAAAAGATGAAAAGGGGCCCCAGCATAGCTAAATCCATCGCAGAGGCGATAATGCCCGGGCCCGTTTTTCTGTTGCGCCTCTTTTTCTTGCTCAAGGAAGTCATTTGTAATGTTCGAGATTCAGCCGATGGACGCCGCCACTTTTCGCCAGCAGACCCGCCGCAGCACGCTGATCATCGCCGTGCTGTTCCTCGTGCTGGCGATGTTGTTTTCAACGGTGGCGGTGCAGCTGTTCGGAGAACCGGGCGGCGATAACCTGCGGTTTAATGTCGGCGGAGTTTTTCTGGCATTTCTGCTGACGGCGGCATTGCTGCGCGGGCGCTTCTGGAATCAGGGCTGGATGGCGCCGGCGGTGTATAGCTGGCGGCTCAAGCGCAATTTGATGAGCGTCACCAATGTGATGCATCAGGTGACGGCAGCAGTGGAACAGAACGACCCGATCGCGATGAAAGTGTTGCGCTTCTACCATCAGGGGCTGACGCAGATGCATGAACTGGATGGCAACTCCAGCGATCATGCGCAGTTGCATCGCGAAGTCGAGCAGCACAAGGAGAGGATGCAGGCGCTGGGTCTCGATGTCGACCAGCCACGCCTTGATCCGGCGTGGCTGGAGGCCTTGAAACCTGCGTCGCGTTAAAGCGAAATACGGCTGGCTCGGCGCAGTTTCCACGAGCGGATCAAGCGCCCGTAAACCAGCAGGTTGACCATCAGCACCACGCTGCCTAGCACCAGCTGAATCTGCGGTGTGAGCCCGGCCGGGTAGATGATCGGCCAGATGTAATGTTCGATGAAACCGCCGGCATACTCGGTTTGCCCGGCGGCGTGGCGCATCAGGTTTTCCCAGTAGGTCAGGGGGCAGGTCAGGTGCAACACCTCGACCGCGAAGCCCCACGCGGCGGCCGGCAAGTGCAGCCACATCAGCCGCGGCCACTTGAGCACCAGCAGCCCGCCGAACAGCACGAACAGAATGAACAGCAAATGAAACAGCACCAGCCCGTCGGCTGCGATTCGGTACAGCATGTCGTCTCCCTGACGCATTTGTGTGATGGGTTCCATGTTACGCCATGTGTCGGCTCACGCACGGCGCGATTGAGCGCAATTGTTAGCCGGACATGGTGTTTGCTGTCTGCGTCGAGCGGTTATAAGTTGCGCGATGAAAATTGTTCTACGCTTTATCGATGACGAATGACTTCTCAAAGCGAGGCGGACATGGCAACTGAGAAAACGCATCTGGAGGATGAGGATGAGCCATCAGAAGAAGAGGTCGAGCAACAGAAGAGGAGAGAGGAGCAGACCTGGAAACATGACGACAGCAGAGAGCTGTCGGATCGCGATCAGGAACGCCCGCTAAAACCTTGAATGATGAATTGCCAAAGCCCCGAATCAACGGGGCTTTGCGTTTCAAAGGTCTTCGAACTGCGTGAGATCGGGGTGTGCCGCCCGATAACCCAGGGTTCGGTCGATCCAGGCATTGAGCTCGTTGACCATTACCGGCGCTTGGCCGGGATACTCATCAAGCGTGGTGCGCAGAATACGTTCGATGTCTGGGACTGAACTCAGGTTTCGGGTCTTGATGTAATGGCCGATAAAACAGTCGAGTTGAAAGCGTTCTGTCGTGGACAGATGAATACACTCCAGGCCACCGACCTGTTTGATTGCAAAATCGTCGCGCAACTTAGTTCTCTGCAAGGCTTGTAGAAGTTATGGGGAATCCTGGTTTCTTGACTCTGTGGTCAACTGGTATACCAATTGGAAATGCGGCGCGCATGCTATCCGTAGCGAATGTAAATGTATGTATGACGATTGAAATGTCAGACAAGCGGTTAGTTCGCTCAAACGACTGTTTTATTCAGGTTTGTCTCAAGATTGAAACACCATTTGTAAACTCCAAGCGTCACCTGCAGGAACTGCCGAAGGTTTACGATCTTTGATTTTTACGCCACTTCAGCGATCAGCTCGAGCGAGCACCGGAACCAAACCGTGTGTACCTTATCCAACCTCGGCTCGCGAAGCCGAGCGCAGGGAGGGATAGGGGCGAGGGAGTTTTGCCATCGAACATATGAAAGCAGTGGTCGGGCTCAAGGCAAAACATGACAACCGGATTCAAACTTCTTTGTGCAGCGATCATCGCCCTGGTGCTGGCTGGCTGCATTGCCGCGCCCATTGAAATGACCGCGCAAACCGAATCCCGGTTAAAGGCTCAAGCGCCGGTGCGTTTTGTGCTGACGTTCGATGACGGCCCCAGCGCCTCAAGTTTCTGGAATCCATCAGCGACGGTGCTTGACAGCTTGAAAGACAACCCGGTGCAGCCGGGGATCAAAGCGGTATTTTTCGTCCAGACGCGTGCCCCCCGGGCTGGCAACAGCGAAATCGGTCGCGACATCATGCGACGCGAGTTCCAAGAGGGGCATGTCCTCGGTTTTCATACCGCGACCCATTGGCACACCAACCATCGCTCGCTCACCCCGCAGGCACTCAAGGAATCGCTGACCCACGGCTCCGCTGACATTGCCGCCATCACCGGAGCGCCGCCGCAGTTGCTGCGACCGCCATTCTGGAATTACGACAAACGAACGTTCGCCGCCTATCAACAGCACGGCTTGCAGGTGCTGCTTACGGATCTGAGTGCCAATGACGGCAAGATCTGGGGTTTCAACGCCAGCCCGCGCCGCCGGGCGAACATGTTGCGGCACCTGTCGCAAGTGCGTGAGCGAATCGCCCTGGGAGAGTTACCGACCGTGGACGGTGTGATCCCTGTGGTGGTGACCTTTCATGATCTCAACCGCTATACCGCGCGGCATATGCGCGAATACCTGCAAATCCTGCTCGACAGCGCCGCAGCCACCGGCGTGAGATTGGCGCAAAAGCCTTTTTATGACGATCACGCTGAATTGGAGAAGGCTGCGCTGGCGCGAACGGTTCGGCAAAGTTCCGAGCCGGTGCAGTTGCCGGGCCTGTGGAACTGGATCTGGGGGCACGACGCGCGCTGACGGGACGCATGAAAAGTGTGATCGGGTTGGCGTTTTTTCGGCGGCGGGGCGGTCAACGCCCATCTATGCTCTACGGATTGATCGATTCAACGCCTGCGAGGCGCCCCGCCATGCTTGCCATTGCCGACATTTGTCGCATTGTCGAATCCGGCTTTCCCACGTTTAAATGCGACTGCATTTCAACGCCTCAGGGGCTGTTGCAAATCAAAGTCTATGAGCCCGAGAGCGGGCGCGTCGAATTGCTGCTCAACGGCGCCTCCCCGGAACATCTCGTCACGATCCGCGACATTTCCAACTTCATCGGCGAATTACGTACAGAAATTAGTGCCGGCCGCAGGGCCTTCGCCGGTTGATGTTTATAAACGCCGTTGAAATGCCCGAACGATGCGAAGCGTGGCTTCGCTGGTATCCAAATTCTGCACCGAGTCCAGCGGAAACCAGATGCAATCGACGATTTCGTTTTGCGGTCGTACCTGATTGATATTCAGCACCGAAGCCTCGTAGACATGATGTCGGGTTCCGCCGTAGTGCAGCTCCATCAGGTAAAGCACCTCATCGGCATCCAGTCCGGTTTCTTCCTGCAGTTCGCGCACGGCAGCGTCTGCCCGGGTTTCGCCAGGTTCAACTTTGCCGCCAGGCAAATTCCAGCGGGAGCTGGGCTTGCGCACCAAGAGGATATGTCGATCCTGTTCGCAAATGACGGTTGCACGTACTTTCATCGGATGCCTGTTACTGCTGTCACAAAATAGAAACAAAACTGCAATATTCGAGCCGAGCCTTCGGTTAAAGGTTCCTTTGACGTTGGAGCGTCGAGTATTGAGAGAAGTGCCAAATGCTGAACAGGCTTGTGTGGTGCGAGCGGATGCAGAAAACCCTAAACGCGTGTTTAGGGGCTTGACGCGAGATAACGGGTTGTAAAAAAGCAGCCCCGGCTAATGCCGGGGCCATGGTTTGCAGCGGTGGTAAGTGTCAGTGGACTTTGGTACGACTGATTGCCCGTGCCTTCACTTCCCTGGCGTACAATTGCAGCCGCTCTTCATCGCTTTGCAAGACCTCGCAGGATCTCAGCACTGACTGCGCGTCAGCCTCGTTACCAGATTTGCGCAGCTGCTCGGCGATGCGTTTCAGATCGACTGCCGACCAGCGCAGATCCGATGCGACGCTTTGCAAGTCGCGTTGCAGTTCATGTTCGTATTCGTTGAGACGCATGATCACCTCCGGAACATTCTCGGTAAAAAAGAGTAGTCGCATTTCTCACCCGTCGCGCGTGGTTTGTCTGTGATACCGCTGAATGGGTGTAAAAGATTGTCCAATCTCCACAGCGGGCGCGATGCCACGATAGATGTGTTGTCTGTTAGGCGGTACATTCACTTTTTTAGCAAAAGGAAACATCATGCGGATATGGATCGGGAGTCTGGCGTTGGCCGTGTTGGCAGGGTGCTCGTTGCCGACATCGTTGGTGCCGGGTGAGCCCAATGTCAGAAAGACCACAAGCAAGGCGCCCAAAGACTATGCCGCGTGCGTATTACCGTTGTGGCAGAAGGATGTTGCGAAAACCTCGCAGGCATCGATCTCCAATGGTTACCGCATCACCGCGCCGAGCATCATCACGGCTGACGAGATCCTCGAAATCGTCAAATACAAGGACGGTAGCAGCGTGTCTTTGTACCAGGGCCCGCCTTGGGCCAAGTCCGGCTCGCTACGCCAATCTGTGCGTGATTGCCTGTAGCGATTGTTGGGTGCAAAAAAAAGCAGAAACCGGATTTCGGTTTCTGCTTTTTTTTTGGCTGGCGATACCAGTAGAGCGCGATCAGTCTGAAATGTCGGTCAGCGGGATGGTGCCGAAGTTGCCCTTTTTCTCGCGTCGATCCTGAATCCAGTCTTCGACTTGTTGGCCAAACTGCGCCGGCGCCTTGCGTCCAACCTTTCTGGCGATGTCGAGAATGGTCTGCTGGGCGAGGGCTTCTTCCATGCGTTTTTGCGCGGTCATCATGGCGGCGTGGATCGAGCAGGTGCCTTCGATGGCCCAGTCCGGCGGATCCCCTTCAAACAGGGCGCAACGCCCGCGAATCTCTCTGCATTCGAAAATATTCTTGCGCCCATCAATGGCGTTGACGACGTCGAGCAGGGTGATTTCGTCTGCCGGCCGCGCCAGGCTGAAGCCGCCACGTACGCCTTCAGTGGCGACCACCACTTTGGCTTTGGCGAGTTTGGTGAAGATCTTTGCCAGATACTCCAGTGGCACACCCTGCAGTTCTGCGAGGTCACGCACGCTGGCCTCCCGACTGTCGCCACCGTTGGCAACCAGAAAAGTCAGGCAATGAATGCCGTATTCGACGCCTGCGCTGTAAAGAGCCATATAGAAGTCCGACCTGATTTGTCGTAAATGTTAGCAGGCTAACCTTTGCCCGGCAACGGGCGCGCGGGTGTAATTCCCTGCTTTCTAATCCCCATTATTGCCAGAATGTGCCTTTTTAATGGCGTTCTGCCGTCCCGGTGTCAAGTATTTGAGCTATCGATGTTTTCGATGGTAACTATCACATAATCCGACTTGTTCGTAATATATACGACCAATACAGTCGGCTATATCGGGTGGGCAGTAATCTGCGAGTTTCAAATTTTTTCAGTTTCACGGTCCAGTGACTCCCGATCAGCACGAACTCTTCACACCTTTTTCCGTAAGTGGCATCAGCCCGGAGACGAACATGAAACAGCACATTCTGGTAATTGGCGCAGGTTTCGGTGGCATGTGGAGCGCATTGAGCGCCACGCGTCTGGTCGATATCCACGCTCGCGACAATGTTGAGGTGACCGTCCTCGCACCTCAGGCTGAACTGCGAGTTCGTCCGCGTTTCTACGAGCCGAATGCTCATCAGCTGGCTGCACCGCTGCATGAACTATTTGAAGCGGTCGGCGTTCACTTCATCAAAGGTGCGGCCGAGACCATCGACGTGGCGGGCAAAACCGTCGTATACACCGATGCCGCAGGCACCAGGCAAGTGTTTCACTTCGATAAACTGGTGCTGGCCTCCGGCAGCGGTTTGGCTCAGTCCGGTACGCCAGGCGTTAGCGAGCATGCGTTTGACGTCGACCGCATCGAAGCCGCCGTTCGCCTCGAAACCCATTTGAAAGGTCTGAAGGATTTGCCAGAAAGCACTGCACGCAACACCGTGGTGGTCGCCGGTGGCGGTTTTACCGGGATCGAAACCGCAACGGAAATGCCGGCGCGGCTGCGTGAAATCTTCGGCGGGCAGGCTGACATCAAGGTCATCATTGTTGATCGTGGGCAGAAAATCGGCCTGTCGATGGGCGAGCAGATCAGCGAATCCATCGTCGAGGCCAGCGAAGAGTTGGGCGTTGAATGGCGCTTGGGTGTCTCCGTGCAGTCTGTCGATGCCGAGGGTGTGACCCTGTCGGACGGTCAACACATCGACGCGAAAACAGTCGTCTGGACCACCGGTGTACGCGCCAGTTCGCTGACGGAGCAGATTCCCGCCGAACGCGACAAGCAGGGACGCCTGCACGTCGATGCGAACCTGAAGGTCATCGGCCAGAACGATATCTTTGCGACGGGTGATGTGGCTTACGCGGCGAGTGATGACATCGGTAATTACGCGCTGATGACTTGCCAGCACGCGATCTCGCTGGGTCGTCATGCCGGCAACAACGTCGCGGCGCAGATTCTCGGGGTTGACCCGACGCCGTATAGCCAGCCGAAATACGTGACCTGCCTGGACCTCGGCGCCTGGGGCGCGGTGTACACGGAAGGCTGGGATCGTCAGGTGAAACTGGTCAAACAGGAAGGCAAAGCGTTGAAGACCCAGATCAATACCCAGTGGATTTACCCACCAGCGGCGGATCGCGTCACCGCGCTCGCGGCTGCCGACCCGATGATTCCGGTCGCATAAACCCGCTGCGTTGCAAAAAAATCCCGCTTCGGTTGATCCGCGGTTATGCGGCGGTGCTGATGGCGTTGGAGACGGGCGCGGATCTGATTTTGCAGGATGCGCAGGTTTCAGGCTTGGCGAAATGAGCTGTGGCAGTTGCTCGTGAGGGTTTTTTCAGCGTGCGCTAGGCTTTGGATTGCCGGCCGAAAATCAGGCCGGCATGTCTTTCAAGGAGCCACGGATCATGGGTGATCTGGTCAAATCGATGGTTGCGCGACAGAAACGTAACGAAACAATCTTCCTACCCAAGCGAATGGTTCAGCGCATTCGTTCAAAATGACCGCTTCATCACTCTGCATTTGATCGACGAAAGGCGCGTACTTGGCTGGCCGGTCGAGTGGCCACCGGAGTCAGCCAATGGGCAGTTTGTGATGCAGGACCCGCATTGGCTCGACGAGGATGGCAAGTCGCTGCCTTCTGGTGCCGAATATTTACTGATAGATTCGGCAAAAGTTAAATGGGTTGAGTTCAACCCCACATTAGAGGGTTCATCATGACCGCCAGAGCACCACAACCTATGCCAAGGGAGTATGCGCGTCTTTTCAGGGGGGCAGACGGAAAACCACTAGCGGAACCACTGATCAAAGGGCCAAGCGCGCCACCACCTCTGAAGCGCCAGCCATCCTTGGAAACGTGATGACTGCCCGGCTGTCATCGTGATGCTTCAAAGCGTCTCCACCAACCAATCCCGAAACGCCTTCAACGACGGCAGCGCTTCATTGCGCGGCGGGTACACCAGGTAATAGCTGCGTCGACTGGTAATCGGTTCCCCCAGTTGCAGCAACTCCCCATTCAGCAGTTCGTCCTCGACCAGAATCCGCGGCACCAGGCCCACGCCAATATTCGCCCGCACCGCCTGAATCAGATGCGCAGTCATTTCGAAGCTCGGCCCGATGCGCATGCTGCGATGCGGCAAATCGTGCTGGCTGAACCATTCTGTCCACGCTTGAGCATTGCTGCTGACGTTGAGTAGCAATTGCCCGGCGATGTGTTGCCCAGCGTCGTTGCGCTCGTCTTCGGACAGTTGCGTACTGGCGATTACCACCAGTTCCTCGGTGTGCAGGGGCAGGGCGGTCAGCCCCGGCCACTCGCCGCCGCCCACACAAATTGCCGCGTCGATTTCACTGGTATCAAAATCGATGGCTTCGATGCGTGAGTGCAAGTGCACGGTCATGCCCGGGTGGGCGGTGTAGAAATCCTTGAGTCGCGGCAACAACCATTTCGAGCCGAAGGTCGGCAGCGTTGCCAGCCGCAGGCTATGGATGCCGGAGCCGAATGCCATGGCCTGCAAAGTGGCGCTGCGGATCTGCCCGAGTGCTTCGGCGAGTTCGCGTTGATACATGCGCCCGACGTCGGTCAGGACTACTTGCCGGCCTTCGCGGCTGAACAGGCGCATGCCGAGCATCTTCTCGAGGATTTGCACCTGACGGCTGACCGCACTTTGCGTCAGCGACAGTTCATGGGCGGCGCGGGTGTAGCTTTCGTGGCGCGCGGCAGCCTCGAAGGCCAGCAATAACGACATGGAAGGCGTGAGCGTGCGCGGATTCATTCGTAAAAGTCATCAATAGCGGGTCAAATTTACGGTTGTCCCAGCATTCGTCAGCAATGAATATGGGCAACATGAGATGGCGGAGCCTGACGCAATCATTCGTTGCGTACAACTGTTCACCGCCACACGGCCCGATTTTGACCGAGATGTCCTGACCGATGATTGCCCAGCTGTCGCCCGCAACCGCGCAAACCTCCAATTACCAGCAGTTCCTAAATGCGCTGAAGGCCAGCGGTTTTCGGGGTGAAATCAGCGCCGACTACGCCAGTCGCGTGGTGCTGGCCACTGACAACTCGATCTATCAGCGACTGCCGCAAGCTGCGGTGTTCCCCATGGACGCTGAGGACGTGGCCAAGGTCGCACGACTGATTGCCGACCCGACCTACCAACACGTGGTCATCACCCCGCGCGGCGGTGGCACCGGCACCAATGGCCAGTCGTTGACCGACGGTATCGTCGTCGACTTGTCGCGGCACATGAACCGGATTCTGGAGATCAACGTCGAGCAGCGTTGGGTGCGCGTGCAGGCCGGGGTGGTCAAGGATCAGCTCAACGCCGCGCTGAAATCAGCCGGGCTGTTTTTCGCCCCGGAGCTCTCCACCTCCAACCGCGCCACCGTCGGCGGCATGATCAACACCGACGCCAGCGGCCAAGGCAGTTGCACCTATGGCAAGACCCGCGATCACGTGCTGGAGCTCGATATGATCCTGCGCGGCGGCGAGCGTCTGCACGGTCAGCCGCTTGCGGAGAGCGAACTTGAAGCGCAGTGCGCCCGCGAAGATCGGATCGGCGAAGTCTATCGTTGTGCGCGGCAGATCATTGATGAGCAAGGTGCGCTGATCAAGGCGCGCTTTCCCGATCTCAACCGTTGCCTGACCGGTTACGACCTGGCGCACCTGCGCGAGGCGGACAATCGCTTCAACCTCAACAGCGTGCTGTGTGGCGCCGAAGGTTCGCTCGGTTTTGTGGTTGAGGCGAAGTTGAACGTATTGCCGATTCCCAAACATACGATGCTGGTGAACATTCGCTACGCCGGGTTCATGGACGCGCTCCGTGATGCTCGGGCGCTGATGGCGCTTAAGCCGCTGTCGATTGAAACCGTCGACTCGAAAGTGCTGTTGCTGGCGATGCAGGACATTGTCTGGCACGGCGTTGCCGAGTATTTCCCACAAAGCCCCGACCGGCCGACGCTGGGGATCAACCTGGTGGAATTTTGCGGTGACGATGCCGAAGATCTGCAGCGCCGTGTAGAAGCGTTCGTTGAGCACTTGAGCAACGACCTTACCGTTGAGCGTCTGGGCCACACGCTGGCGGTAGGCCACGCCGCGGTGAACAAGGTATATGGCATGCGCAAACGCGCCGTGGGCTTGCTCGGCAACGTTGCCGGTGAAGCGCGGCCGCAGCCGTTTGTCGAAGACACGGCCGTGCCACCGCAGCATCTTGCCGAGTACATCGCCGAGTTGCGCGATCTGCTCGACAGCCACGGCTTGCAGTACGGCATGTTCGGTCATGTCGATGCCGGCGTACTGCACGTGCGGCCGATTCTCGACATGAAAGATCCGCAACAAGCGGCGCTGGTGCGGCCGGTGTCCGATGGCGTCGCCGCATTGACTCAACGCTACGGCGGCCTGCTGTGGGGCGAGCACGGCAAGGGCCTGCGCTCGGAATACGCGCCCGCGTTTTTCGGTGAGCTGTACCCGGCACTGCAAGCGCTGAAGGCCGCGTTCGACCCGTTCAACCAATTCAACCCGGGCAAAATCGCGACGGCGGCCAACACAGGCGCTGAGCTGCTGAAGATTGATGAAGTGACCTTGCGTGGCGAACTGGATCGACAGATCGACGAGAAAGTCTGGCAGGACTACGGTGCAGCGATGCACTGCAATGGCAACGGCGCTTGTTACAACTTTGATCCTGATGACGCGATGTGCCCGTCGTGGAAAGCCACCCGTGAGCGCGCGCAGTCGCCCAAGGGGCGGGCGTCGTTGATCCGCGAATGGCTGCGATTGCAGGGTGAGGCGGGGGTTGATGTGCTGTCGGAGGCCGTTCGCCGACCTGGGTTTTTCAGCACCTTTTGGCAGCGCTGGCGCAACAGCCGCGCGCAAACGCCAGACTTCTCCCATGAGGTCTACGATGCCATGGCCGGTTGTCTGGCGTGCAAATCCTGCGCGGGCCAATGCCCGGTGAAGGTCAATGTGCCGGAGTTTCGTTCACGATTCCTCGAGCTGTATCACAGCCGCTACCTGCGGCCGGCGCGGGATTATCTGATCGCTTCGCTTGAATACAGCATTCCCTACATGGCGCGGATTCCGGCGCTGTACAACGGTTTGATGGGCGCGTCGGTGGTTCGACAACTGCTGGAGCGCCTGGGCGGCATGGTGGATGTGCCGTTGCTCAGCCGTTTCGATTTCCACGCAGCGATGCGCCGTTGGCAGGTGCAGCCGGCGACGGTGCCGACCTTGTCTGCGCTGACCCAGGCGCAGCGCGAGCGCAGCGTGGTGCTGGTGCAGGACGCGTTTACCCGCTACTTCGAAGCGCCGCTGTTGGCGGATCTGGTTGAGCTGATTTCGCGGCTTGGCTATCAGGTCTATTTGGCGCCGTTCAGTGCCAACGGCAAGCCGCTGCATGTGCAGGGTTTTCTGTCGGCGTTCAACCGCGCGGCGTTGCGCAATGCGCGGCAGTTGCGCGAACTGGCGGATGTCGGCGTGCCGCTGGTGGGGCTGGACCCGGCCATGACCCTGGTTTATCGCCAGGAATATCAGAAAGTCTCCGGTATGCAGGCATGCCCGGAGGTCGCGCTGCTGCAGGAATGGCTGCTCGACGTGATGCCGGAGCAGGCACTTCAAGGCACCGCCGAGAGCTTCCGTTTGCTGGCGCATTGCACGGAAAAAACCAACGCACCGGCCGCAACCCGGCAGTGGGAGCAAGTGTTCGCGCGCGTGGGATTGAAACTGAACACGCAGGCCACCGGCTGCTGCGGCATGTCCGGCACCTATGGCCACGAAGCGCGCAACCGCGCCACTTCGGCAGTGATCTACGAACAATCGTGGGCACGTCAGATCGACGCGCCAGCGCAGAAAGGCGAGGCGCTGGCCACCGGCTATTCGTGCCGCAGCCAGGTCAAGCGCCAGTCGGATCGGGCAGTGCGCCATCCCTTGCAGGTGCTGCTTGAGAGGGTGCGTCGCTGAGCGTTTCGTCGTCCGGCGCGTTGTCCCAGATCAGTCGCGGGTCGAAGCTCATTGCCGAGAGCATGGTGAGCACCACCACCATGCCGAAAAACAGGATGCCCGAACGCGGTTCGATATCGCCCAGCGTCTGGAATTTCACCAGCGCCGCGACCAGGGCAACCACCAGTACGTCGAGCATCGACCAATAGCCGATCAACTCGACGAACCGAAACAGCTTCGAGCGCTCCCGCCGCGCCCAGCCACTGTCGCGCTGCACAGTGATCAGCAACAGCGTCAGGGCTCCGAACTTGACGCCCGGCACGGCAATACTGGCGATGAAGATGATCAGCGCGATATCCCACGCACCGTGCTGCCAGAACTCCAGCACGCCGCTCATGATCGTGCTGTCGGCGCCGCTGCCCAGCATCGTGGTGTTCATCACCGGCAGCAAGTTGGCCGGCACGTAAAACACCAGTGCGGCGAGCAGATAGGCCCAGGTGCGAGTGAGCGAATTGATCTTGCGCCGATGCAGCGGGGCGTCGCAGCGCGGGCACTCATGCGGTTCGTCGGTCATGTCGCAGGCCAGGCCGCAACTGTGGCACAGGCACAGGTTCAGCTCGCTGGCGGTCGCTGGTCGCTTCATAAGATGTCCCAGAGGTCACGGATGTCGCGGCCGGCAATACGGATCATCATCAGGCTCAGCACGGCCAGGGCGAACAGGCCGATACCGGGCAGCACATCAAGCATTCCGGCCAGTTTGAACACGGCGACCATCGCCCCCAGCAAACACACTTCCAGCATGCTCCACGGCCGCAGCGTTTCCAGCCAGCGCATACAGACCTTGAAGCCTGGCGCGCGTCGGGATGAGAGGGCGAAACTCAGCACCCAGATCAGCAACACCAACTGGAACGCCGGGGCAATAATGATCGAGATTGCGGCCACCATCGCCATGAACGTGATCGGCCCCTGGCTCAGGGCGACCACCGAATCCCACAGCGTCGCACTGTTTTTCAAGCCTTTGAGGCTGATGCTCATCACCGGATAGAAATTGGCGAACAGCCACAGCATCGCCGCCGTGAACGACAGGGCCAGACGCTGCTCAACGGTCAGTCCGTTGAAGCGTTCGAGCACCCCGCCGCAGCGTACGCAGAGGGTTTTCTGGTGTTTGCAGAGCACGGCTTTTTCATACACACAATCGCAGTGCTCGCAGATGATCAGGCGTTCGGGGGCGATCATGAAAAGCGCTCGATATCGGGCCCCAAGAGCAGGGGGACCTGATCACTATAGAAGGCCCACGGCAATGGGCAACTTGCAGGGCATCGAGCGCGAGCATTTTCTGCTAATGATCAGCGTCGATCCAGCCACACCGTCTGCGCATTGCAGAACTCGCGAACGCCGAAGTGCGACAGCTCACGGCCAAACCCACTCTTCTTCACGCCGCCGAAGGTCACGCGCGGGTCGCTGGCGGAATAACCGTTGATGAATACGCCGCCGGTTTCCAGCTCGCTGGTCAGTTGCTGGGCCAGTTGCACATTGGCGGTGTAGATCGTCGCGGTCAGGCCGAATTCGCTGTCGTTGGCCAACGCAATGGCATGCGCGCAATCGCGGGCGGTGATGATCGAGGCGACCGGGCCGAACAGTTCCTGTTTGAACGAAGTCATGCGATCGGTAACGTCGGCCAGCACGGTCGGTTCGTAGTAGTTGCCAGCCCCAGCGGTTTTGCCGCCGCCGAGCAACAGGGTCGCACCTTCTTCGAGGGTGTCGCGCACTTGCTGATCCAGTTCATCACGCAGATCAAAACGCGCCATCGGCCCGATGTAAGTCTCGGCAGACAGCGGATCGCCCACCTTCAGCTTGCGCGTTGCCTCGACGAATTTGCGGGTAAATGCTTCAACGACGCCTTCTTCGATGATCAGTCGCTTGGCTGCCGCGCAGACCTGACCGGAGTTCTGGTAGCGACCGATCACGGCGGCCTGAACGGCTTCGTCGAGATTGGCGTCATTGAGTACGATAAACGGATCGGAGCCGCCCAACTCCAGCACGCATTTCTTCAGCGCGGCACCGGCCTGAGCGCCGATGGCCATGCCGGCGCGGACGCTGCCGGTCAGCGTAACGGCAGCAATGCGCGGGTCGGCGATGGCGCTGGAGACCCCTTCTGGAGTGACGTTGATCACTTCAAACACGCCGGGGGCAAAGCCTGCGCGGGTGAACGCATCGCGCAACAAATAAGCGCTGCCCATCACGTTAGGCGCATGCTTGAGGACGTAGGTATTGCCGGCGATAAGCGCTGGAACGGCACCGCGCAGCACTTGCCAGATCGGGAAGTTCCACGGCATCACGGCGAGGATCGGTCCGAGCGGACGGTATTCAATCCGCGCCTTGCCGCCTTCAACCTGAGTCGGTTCAGCCTCGAGCATGGCCGGGCCATGTTCGGCGTACCACTCGCAGAGCTTGGCGCATTTTTCGATTTCACCGCGGGCCTGGGCAATGGGCTTGCCCATTTCCAGGGTGATCATGGTGGCCATGGCCTCAGCGGTTTCACGCAGCGCGCCGGCGAGGGCGGTCAGTGCGCGAGAGCGATCTTGCAACGGCTTGCGTTTCCACTTGCCGAAGCCGAAGGCGGCGCGGGTCAGCGCGGCATCGAGGGCTTCTGCGGATTCAAACGCGTAGCGGCCGATGTGCTCGCCGGTGGCGGGGTTGATCGAGATGGCGTGGGTCTGGCTGGAAATCTGGCTCATGGCTTTCGTCCTGCGTGTTCATTGGATGGGGCTAGAGTAGGGTGGCGTTTGTGTTCTGGAAACTGAATAATAAAGATCGTTTCTTTCACGATTAGAGAATGACTATGGATCTGGTGCAGCTGGAAATCTTCAAAGCCGTGGCCGACCACGGCAGCATCAGCGCCGCCGCCGCGCAGATCCATCGCGTGCCGTCGAACCTGACCACGCGAATCAAACAGCTTGAGCAGGATCTGGGCGTCGATCTGTTTATTCGTGAGAAAAGCCGTTTGCGCCTGTCGCCAGCCGGGTGGAGTTTTCTTGAGTACGCACGGCGCATTCTCGACCTGGTGCAAGAGGCCCGGGCGACGGTTGCCGGTGAAGAACCGCAGGGCGCGTTTCCTCTGGGTTCGCTGGAAAGTACCGCCGCGGTGCGCATCCCTGAACTGCTGGCGGCGTATAACCAGTTGCACCCCAAAGTCGATCTGGACCTGTCCACCGGTCCGTCCGGGACAATGATTGACGGCGTGCTGTCCGGGCGTCTGGCCGCTGCATTTGTCGACGGCCCGGTGTTGCATCCGGCGCTGGAGGGCGTGCCGGCGTTTGAAGAGGAAATGGTCGTCATCGCACCGCTTAACCATCCGCCAGTCCAGCGCGCGGCGGATGTGAACGGCGAGAGCATCTACGCGTTTCGCTCCAACTGCTCCTACCGGCACCACTTCGAAAAATGGTTCAGCACCGACGCCGCCGTGCCCGGCAAGATCTTCGAAATGGAGTCCTACCACGGCATGCTCGCTTGCGTCAGTGCTGGCGCAGGCCTGGCGCTGATGCCACGCAAAATGCTGCAAAGCATGCCCGGCAGCGCGACGGTGAGTGTCTGGCCGCTGGCGGCAGATTTCCGTTACCTGACCACTTGGCTGGTGTGGCGGCGGGGCACGGTGTCGCGCAGCCTGAGCATGTTTGTGCGCTTGCTTGAAGAGCGCGGTGTGGTGCGGGCGGAGCGTGAGTTCGGCTGATTTCAAGCGTGTCGCCCCAGGAAATTCAAAAGGATCAAAGCCGTAAACTGCTCGCTGGTAAAAGGTGAGGCGAAAGGCCATTATTGCGCCTTCTGAAAAACAGCGAAGCGAACGGAATGCTGCACGCCTTCAATCAAGGAAAGAGCAACCTTTACAGACGTTACCTGGGGCACCGCGATGGTAGCGAGAAGCGCGTCAGTGAAGAGGATGAAATCACCGCCCTGATCATGGGCCCGCTGGATTATTTGCCGCCTGCCGCTGCGGGATTGTTCTGGCGCGGTCTCGTCGAGCAGACAGGGCGTACTGCCAGCGCGGCATTTCCCGAGTCGCCGCCAAGCCATATCCGAATGCGCTTCTGGCCACGTCGCGCAGTCGAACCGGATCTGGTCGTGGAATTGCACTGGCCATCTGGAGAGCGGCGCATTTTGCTGGTCGAGTTCAAGTGGAATGCGCCGTTAAGTGGTGAGCAACAGCTGCACCGGCAGTGGCTTGAGTTCCTCACCGAAGCGGAGCGGGCAGACGCCTATCATCTCTTTATCGCCCCGGAAATAAGCGCGGGCCTCAATGCCCTTGGCAGCAACGATGTGTGGCAGGGCAGACTCATTCTCCATTCCTGGATCGGTGTTCTGCATGTGGTGCGCAACCTTCGCGCGGCTGAGTTCTGCGGACTGCAGACCTGGCGAGAGCAGATGACGCGCTTCCTCGGCAAGCTCGGGATCTTGCGGTTTCAGGGGTTTGTCGCGCTAACCACGCCTACGCCTATGTCTGCGCCAAACGAACAGTCTTCTATTTTCTGGCGGCCATTGAGCGGTTTCTCGCAGCTCATGCCACCCGTCGTTCCTTCACTCGAAAAATCCTCCGCCTCTTACCTCTGGGACTCAGCACCGTGACCAATATTTCAGCCATCGGGAAGGCAATCACCGAAAGCATCGAGTTCATTTCTCGAGTCGGCGGCGAGTGTGATCATCTCGCCAAGTTGATCAGGGAGGAGGTGAGTCGCGCGTTGTTGAGCCCGGAAGTTGCGCACCGCTACAAGGCGGGAGGTCAATGGATCGAGAAATTCGCCAATGACGAAAAGGGTTGGATCAATACCGAGCTGGGTTTTTCGCTGCCGGTGGTCATCAAGCCAAAACGTTCGATCTGCGGTTACATCGTCGTGCAGATCAGCCTCGCCGGAAATGGCATCGGTGCAGCGGATAATCACGAGCCACTGATCCATGTCGGATGGTGGGGCGCACCGATTGATTTCGAAGAGTTTCTGATGAGCTTTCCGCTTGATCTGGACAGTGAATTCGATCTTTCACTGCAAGCGGATCGCCTTTTCAAGTGGGCTCACTCTCAGTACGACGATGAGTGGTGCTACAGCCTGTATCTGACCGATATCAACAGCCCCGCGGATGTTCAGGCTCTGATCGTCAACCCTGTAAAAGCGTTGCTGGCAGGCAGTGATGCCGAGCAGGCCCTGTCGCGCACGCGTGCCGTCAGGTATGAAAAATTACTGCACGGGGAGCCCGGTCAATACCGGACTTTGCCACGCTGAGAATGCACACGGGAAACAGCACATGCTTCAGTATTTGAAACTCGCCGTAGTCGACGATTTTATCGATTGGCTCGCCGCCAATCTTGACCAACCATTGTTTGCTCATGCCTACGTTGATCGTCGCCACGGTCCAAGAACATTCACTGGCTTGCCCGATGCGCTTTCGCAGTATTTCTGGAAGCACAATGGCGCGCTTGGCGCACCTGGTGGCACGTGCCTGACCAGCAGCAATGCCGTATTGAACGCACTTCGACAGGCCTTGAACACCGGGATGAAAAACTCCAACGATGCAGCCACGCTTTCGGCGAGCATCGAAGTCATGGCCTGGGGCGGCGTGCGGGCAGGCAATGCGCGCTGGCTGACTATCAACACCGCAAAACTTGTGAGCATCCTCTCTTCGACGACGGCTGCGCTGGCCAGCCAAAACCTGGCTCATGGACTCCTTGCGACTCGCGGGCAGATGCGCTTCAACGCCGGCATGACCAAGGTCTACTCGCTGTTGGTCGATGATTTCATCATTTACGACAGTCGCGTCGCCGCTGCTCTGGACTGGATCGTAGTGAAATATTGTCAGGCCAGACAACTGCCCGCAGTACCCGCAGAACTGGCCTTTCCCTGGGCGCCTGCGAAAGAAGCAGCCAATGCCAAGGCACCGAAAAATCGCGATCCACGGCAACATAACTATTACTTCCCCCGTTTGGCTGCCGGTGAGCCACATGCTGTCTGGAACCTGAAAGCTAGCGGGATTCTGGCCGAAGTCTTGCGCCGAGCGCCTTTCAGCGCATTCAATACTGCCTCGACGATACCCGCGCTACGCCGACTTGAGGCAGCACTGTTCATGATTGGCTACGACTTGCCACACGGCCGGTCGAGCGAGGTTGCAGTGAGCCCGCGCGAGATTGACGACGAAGAGGATTGGACGGAGTGCTTCACCGCGGCACGCGGCAGAATGTTCCATTATCGAATTCAAACCGATGGCATCTATTTGCAGGATGGGCGCGTCTATCCGGCCGAAGTCATCAACTCGATGCTGAACATTCTCCGTTCACAATTCAAAAGCGGCCATTTTCCGTTGGCGAACAGTGCAACCGATGTTCGTTCCGGAAACAGCAAGCCAGGCGTGGGTAGCGCGTACTTCCAGGCCACCGCAGACAAGGGCAACCCGCCAGACAGCAGTGCTCTGGTCGCCGTTCTGCATGATTTGGGCGCGCTGAACCATACGGCTGGTCGCCGCGATCCATGGTCGATCAACGACAGTGAATTTGCACATCAAAGCAAAATGGATGTGAGTGTTCTGTTCACCCGCCAGCTTGAGTTGAACGACGCCCTGTAAGGGTCGGATCGGCAACGTGTTCAGGGCAAATACGGATGATCACGGCGTGCCGTTGCGACCGTAAAGCAGATAGCCGGGACGCTCGCTCAAGCGTTCGTAGTAGGCGTTTACGGCGGGCAAATGCGGATGATTGAGCGGCGTTTCGAACCAGCGATTGACCGACAAGCCAATCGGGATGTCCGCCAGTGAAAACCGCTCGCCGCTGACGTAGGCGCCGGTTTTCTGCAGTTGCCGGTCGAGGATTTGCATGTTTCTCGACCACGCTTGGCAACCGGCGGCCAAGGCGTCCGGATCTTGATAGTCCGGTGACTTGCGCACCAGTGCCATCAGCGGATAAGACCATGAACGGTTCAGCTCCGCCGGCTGCCAGTCGAGCCATTGATCGATCCGCGCCCGCTCGCGCGCATCAGCCGGGTAAAGGTGCGAACCGTCATAGCGTGCCACCAGATAACGAATGATCGAATTGGATTCCCACAGGGTGAAATCCCCGTCCTGAATCACCGGCACCATGGCGCAGGGGTTGAGTGCCAGGAACTCAGGCGTGTCGGTGGATTGGAAGCCCGAGCCCCAATCCTCACGCTCGAACGGGATCTGCAGTTCGGCGCAGGTCCATAGGACTTTGCGCACGTTGATAGATGAAGCCTTGCCCAGAATTCGCAGCATTGGATGTCCCTCTCCCTATGGTCGGCGGTGCTAAATAAATACCACAGGCCAATGCAGAAGGCCCACACATGGCGGGCCTTCGTTTTTCGTCGAACCAACTCTCAGAGGCTGCTTGCCAATTTGCCACCGAACATCCGTCGACGGTAGGCACTGTCTCGGTTGGCCAGCCAGAAGTACAGCGGCGAGGTCACCAGTAAGCCCACCACCCATGACAGATCAGCACCGTTGATGTGCGCCGAAATCGGGCCGACGTACAGCGGCGTGTTCATGAACGGGATCTGTACTGCGATGCCGATCGCATAGGCCAGCAACGCTTGCGGGTTGTAGCGGCCGTAGATGCCGCCGTCGACCTGGAAGATTGAAGCGATGTCGTACTTGCCCTTGTGGATCGCGTAGAAGTCGATCAGGTTGATCGCCGTCCACGGCACCAGCACCACCAGCAACACCAGCACCATGTCGACGAAGTGGCCGATGAAGTCCGCCGACGCACCGACGGCGGCGAAGCAGCAGGCGAGCAGGACGATGATCGAGATCAGCGCCCGACTCTTGGCGGTCGGGATCCAGCGGTAGGCAAAGGTTTGCACCAGGGTGATCAGCGACAGTACCGCGCCGTACAGGTTGAGGGCGTTGTGGCTGATTACGCTGAGCAGGAACAGTACAAGCATCAACGGACCGATCGCACCGGTGGCCATTTTTACCGCGTCCATGGTGTCCATGCCCACTGGCGTCGCCAGCACGGCTACAGCGCCGAAGATGAACGACAGGCTCGAACCCAGTGCCGAGCCCAGATAGGTGGTCCAGAACGTCGACGACACCTTCACATGGGCTGGTAGGTAACGCGAATAGTCGGAAACATATGGCGCGAACGCTATCTGCCACAACGCTGCTAATGAAACTGTGGCGAGCCAACCCGAGAGGTTGAAACTGCCGCGTGTGAGGAAGTCATCGGTCTGAACGTGGGTCAGGATGTAGGCAAAACCGACGATGATGCCGATCCCCAGCACCCAGGTGCCAATGCGGTTGAGCACGTGGATGAAGCGGTAGCCAATGATGCCGATGATCCCTGAACCGAGGGCGCCGATGACGATGCCGACTGGCACTGGAACGCTGTCGACCACTCCGTGCAGCGATTTGCCGGCGAGGACGATGTTGGAGGCGAAAAAGCCGATGTACATCACGCCTGCGATCAGCACCACCAGCAAGGCGCCGAGGGAGCCGAACTGCGCACGGCTCTGAATCATTTGCGGGATGCCCATCTGCGGGCCTTGCGCCGAGTGCAGCGCCATCAGCACGCCGCCGACCAGATGGCCGACCAGAATCGCGACGATGCCCCAGAGTAGATTCAAGTGAAACAACTGCACGCCCAACGCACCGGTGACGATGGGCAACGGCGCAATATTGCCGCCGAACCAGAGCGTGAACAGATCCCTGACTTTTCCGTGGCGATCTTCGGGGGGCACATATCCTATCGTGTGTTTTTCAATGAGCGGAGCGGAGGTTGCTGCTGAGGTGGCCATGACGGACTCCAAGGCAAGGATGAGTACGTGGACGTACTTCGGTAAGCGCCGGCACGGATGGCGCATTTCTTGTTGAAGTGATCATGTGCAAAGCCCCGGGATAGATAAATTAGTAAGTTTGTTGCTAAAGACCTTAAAAAATATATGCCCCAGGCGGCGGGGGTGTCGGGTATGTTCAGCGTTGATCAAACAACAAAGTCTTTCAGGGGCGGGCCCTTTTCTGTGGTGCTCACTGCAGGCGCTGCCGAAGGCTGCGATCCTTTGCATTACTGGAGATTCCGATGGCCGCCTATAACCTGCGCCAGCTCAAATACTTCGTCACCACCGCCGACTGCGGCAGCGTCGCCGAGGCCTCGCGCAAGCTCTATATCGCGCAGCCGTCGGTGTCGACCGCGATCAAGCATCTGGAAGAAAGCTTCGGCGTGCAGTTGTTCATCCGTCATCACGCCCAAGGCGTTTCGCTGACGCCGAGCGGTTCGCGGTTTTATCGCAAGGCTCTGGAGCTGTTGCGGGTGGCCCATGAATTCGAACAGAACGCTTTGGCCGACAACGACGTCGTCGCCGGACAGATCGATATCGGCTGCTTCGAAACCGTCGCACCGTTGTACCTGCCGCGCCTGATTGCCGGTTTCAAAGAGCGCTGGCCCGGGGTCGAAATCCGCATTCGTGACGGTGAGCAACAGGAGTTGGTGCAGGCGCTGACTGCCGGCAGTATCGACCTGGCAATGCTCTTCGAACACGACCTAGACAGCACGATAGAAACCGTGCCGCTGATGCCGCCGCAGCAGCCCTACGCCTTGCTGCCGGCGGATCACCGCTTTGCGCAACAGGCGAAAGTCTCGCTGCACGATCTAGTGCTGGAGCCAATGATTTTGCTTGATGTAGTGCCAAGCCGAACCTACTTCGTGAGCATCTTCGAAGAACGCGGATTGACCCCGCACATCGTCTTCAGCTCACCGTCAATCGAGATGGTGCGCGGCATGGTCGGGCGTGGTTTCGGCTTTTCGATTCTGGTGACCAAGCCGTTCAGCGACTACACCTACGACGGTCAGCAAGTGGTGTGCGTGCCGCTGGCAGAAAACGTCACCGGCTCGGGATTGTCGGCTGCCTGGCTGCGGAGAGTGCAACTGACCAAACCGGTGCAGTTGTTTGTCGATCATTGCAGGGAGGAATTGGCTCGACTGTACGCTTGAGTGCAGCCGAACCGATGCTCAGTAACGGATAGATGTCAGCATCCGTTGGAGCATTGCATCGCAGTCCTGCAGTTGGGCGAGGCTGACAAACTCATCCGGTTTGTGGCCCTGATCCATGCTGCCGGGGCCGCAAACCACGGTGGGAATGCCAGCCGCATCGAACAGTCCGCCTTCGGTGCCAAAGGCTACCGTGCCGAATTCCTTTGAGCCGCATAACGTCGCAATCAGCTCGGCGGCATGACTCTGCTCATCGGTAGCCAGGCCTGGGTAGGCCGACAGTTCGCTGAAGCGAATATCACTGTGTTCATTGACAGCGCGCATGCGTGGCAGCAAGTGTTGCTCGGCGTAGGTTTTCAACGCCGCAGCGACGAGGCACGGATCCTGCGAGGGCAGGGCGCGGATCTCGAAATCGAAGCGGCAGTCGGCCGGCACGATGTTCAGCGCCTTGCCACCGCTGATGACGCCGGTCTGCACCGTGCTGTAGGGCGGGTCAAAGCGGGCATCGTGATGCTCTGGCGCCTTCAGTTGTTGGCCGAGACGGCCCAGTTCACCGATCAACTCAGCCGCGTATTCAATGGCATTGACCCCAAGCGGTGCGTAGGCCGAATGGCAGGGGTGGCCATGCACGTCGCAACGCATCGCGAGTTTGCCCTTGTGGCCGAGCACCGGTTTGAGCTCGGTGGGTTCGCCGATGATGCACAGCAGCGGTTTGACTGGACGCTGCTCCAGCACCTTGAGCAGCGAGCGCACACCGAGGCAGCCGACCTCTTCGTCATAGGACAGCGCGATGTGCACCGGCATGCTCAACGATGCTTTCACCAACGCTGGCACTAGCGCAAGTACGCAAGCAATGTAGCCCTTCATGTCCGCCGTGCCACGGCCGAACAGTTTGCCGTCGCGTTCGGTGAGGTCGAAGGGCGGCAGCGTCCACGGCTGACCATCGACTGGCACCACGTCGGTGTGCCCGGACAGCACGATGCCCGGTTGATCCACCGGGCCGACCGTGGCGAACAGATTAGCCTTGCTGCGCTCATCGTTGTAGATCAGCGCGCACGGCACGTCGAAGCTGGCGAGGTAGTCGCGCACGAACTCGATCAACAGCAAGTTGGATTCACGGCTGGTGGTGTCAAACCCGACCAGCGTCTTGAGCAACTCGACGCTGCTGTTCATCGATCATCTCCGGCGACGCCGTAACCCGGTGCCTTGGCCGGATCGAGGGCGCGGTCGATGTAATCCTGAAGCTGTGGCTGATAGGCATTCCAGAGTTTTTGCAACTGACCGATCGGGTCTTCGTCGGCCCAGTCTACCCGCAGGTTGACGATCGGCCAGGTCTGTTCACCGACCACCACAATAGCGGCAGAATGGACGGGACCTGCTTCGCCACCGAGCGCTTGGGCGGCGTGCAGGGCCTTGAGCAGTCGGTCAGCCAATTGGCCTTCACCCTGCTCAAACGCACTGACCATCGCCTCAATCACCGAGCGCCCGGCGAGCATGTTGCCGGCCGCCACGCATTGTTCACCGGAGACCGCATTGTGCACGCCGAGGGTTTGCGCGCCGCTGAAATGCGCGGTCTGGCCGAGGTGATTAACCGCGGTAATTTGGCGATATTGGCTGTAGCCGTTGCGGGTCAGCACTTTGTCGAGGGCATGGTCGGGCGTAAAGCCTTGCTCCATGAGGGCCAGGACTTCCGGGCCGAGGGACGGCAGGGTGATGTTCTGGCTCGACACTGCGCCGACACCCGGCAGTAGCCAAGGGCAACGCGCACCGACGGCGATGCTGGAGGAGCTGATGGCGATACCGAATTGACCGGTTTCGGGGCAGCGTGCGGCGATGGAAAAAGTCATGGATATGTTCCTTGGGTGTCTGGGTTGGCCTCATCGCTGGCTTGCCAGCGATGGCCGCAACTCGGTGAGTCTGCTTACTCGGGAATCACCGCAATCACATCAATCTCCATCAGCCACTGCGGCTGCCCCAGTGCCGACACCACCAGCCCCGTCGAAATCGGGAACACGCCTTTGAGCCATTTGCCGACTTCCTGATACACCGCCTCTCGGTAGCGCGGGTCGATGAGGTAAGTGGTGGTCTTGACGATATGACTCATGTCGCTACCGGCTTCTTCCAGCAGCTGTTTGACGTTGCGCATGGCTTGCTCGGCCTGCGCACGTGGATCGCCGAGGCCGACCAGATTGCCGTCGAAATCGGTCCCGACCTGACCTCGCACATATATCGTGTTGCCTGCGCGAACCGCTTGGCACAGGTCATTGTCCAGACTCTGGTTCGGGTAAGTCTCTTTGGTGTTGAACATGCGAATTCGGGTGTGAGTGGGCTGGCTCATGGGAAGCTCCTGACGAAGGTGGGCCCGGCGCAATCGGCGCCGGTGCGACAGAGGGAATCAAGCGTCGACGGTGTCTGCCGCTTTGTTGTGGGTGGCCGGGTGCAGCGCGGCTTCACGCTGCTCGGCATCGCGGTAGTCCAGATACTTGCGCTGGGTGGCGATGTGATCGGCGACATGCTTGGCGTCGTGCCAAACGCCCCAGATAAACGAGGACCCCCGGCGCGACTGCCACGGCAGCCCGAGGAAATACACCCCCGGCTCATTCGACACACCGCGCTGATGCGCAGGCTTGCCGTTGTCATCAAATGCCGCGACCTGCAGCCAGGAATAATCCACGGCGAAACCGGTGGCCCAGATGACCGACGTAACACCGGCCTTGACCAGGTCCAGATCGACCAGCGGATTTTTCACGCACTCTGGGTCCGCATAGGTTTCGCGAGCCTGCGGTTCTTCCGGCAGGTCCAGGCCATTGCGTTCGATGTATGCGTCGGCGGCGTCGAGCAGCGCCAGATAGTTCTCATCACCGCGCTTGAGATTGCCGAGCAGATCCTGCTTGAAGGTCACCACGCCGTCGCTGAACGATTCGGTCACGCCGACCAGCGTCATGCCGCGATGAGCCAAGCCGCGAAAATCGATGGTGCGCCCGCCATGAGCGCCGCTGACCGCGATGGTTACGTGCTCGCGCCCGGGTTTCATTGCCGCCTGATCCCACTCGCCGAGCACCCCCAGCCACCAGCAGAAATCCCTGTTGCGATAGGCGCGAGGCGGTCGGTCGTGAGCACCGACCGAGAGGTAAACCTGCTTGCCAAAGCGTTGCAGTTCATCGGCAATCTGTACCCCTGACGAACCGGCGCCCACCACCAGCACTGCGCCGTTTGGCAATTGCTGTGGGTTGCGATAGTCCGCGGAGTGAATCTGCAAAAGACCCTGGACTTTCGGCGCAATCGCCGGGATTACCGGGCGCTGGAAAGGCCCGGTTGCAGCAACCACGCGCGAGGCTTCGATCACGCCCTCGGAAGTCTCGACGGTGAAGCCCGGACGCCCGACATTGCGCACGACACTCCTGACTTCGACGCCGGTGCGGATCGGCGCGTTGAATTTTTTCGCGTAGGCTTCGAAGTAGTCGGCCACGCGTTCTTTCGGGGCGAAACCGTCGGGATCGACGTCATCGAATTCAAGGCCAGGAAAGCGGTCGTGCCACGCCGGACCGTTGGCCACCAGCGAATCCCAGCGCCCCGTGCGCCAGCGTTCCGCAATACGATTACGTTCCAGAACGATGTGCGGTACACCGAGTTTGCTCAGGTGTTCGCTCATCGCCACGCCAGCCTGGCCGGCACCCACTATGAGTGTGTCTGTTGTTGTTATTTCAGTGGTCATCTCTACATCCTTCCTAGCAAGGCAGTTGGATTCGGGCGCTGTCGGCTTGTCCGTTTTGCTTGCGGTCAGACTAAGGAGGAGGGGGGTATCGGTAAAATATTATTAAGCTGGGATGTGAAGATAAAAAACTGATGCAGAATTATGTCTGGCTGGAAAACGGGGCTATCGAGGACCGGAGGTTACTGCCCAGGCGATCAAAGATAGTGCAAATCATGCGTAAAAAACTGGCGACGCCCGAAACAAAATAATGTCATAAACCTGCCTGATACAATCGCTTTTCGTCGATATTTGTGTAGCCGAAAAATGTCGACCCAAGTGGAATTAAAGGAGTTGGAAATGGCGCTTGCGGATGGTCTTGTAGTGGTGTCCTTGGTACTAAGTGTCCTGGCATCAGCGTTTCTGGCATATGACGCGATCTGGGCACCTGGCGCACGTTTTCAACAAGGTGTCAGAGTTAGAAAGCTGGAACACTTGAATGAGTTGATTGAGTCGCAGACTGTGAAGATCAACGAGCTTCCTGCCGTATATACACCGCAGGAGAAAGAGCATTTGATTTTGGAACTTCAGGAGCGGCTGGCACCGGGCAAAACAAGACTGGAGTCTGAATTGCACCTTTGGGAGAAACATCCAGTGCGGGTAACTCTTTACGCATTTTTGGGGCTTTTGTGCCTTTCCATTGCGTCGATATTACAAGGGGTGGTGCATTTTATTGGCAGGTGAAAGTCCGCGACCTATGCGACATTTGTAATGTTAAAACACCTAGTGATTGCGTTGAACTACGGTGTGAAGTTACTCGAAAAGTCACCATGTACAAGAGGCATTGATTGAGGAATCAATGCCTCACTGCAGGGTTAAATAGCAATAGATCCGCTAACTAGCTTCCCTCCTTGGCCATAGATCCGGCAGTCCCATGCATCAACGATTCAGGAACGCCAACAAATCCTTATTCAACGCCTGCGCATGCGTCACCGCAAAACCATGCGGTGCGCCGGCATAGACCTTGAGTTCAGCCCCTTTGATCTGCGCGGCGGCCTGTTTGCCGGTGGTTTCGAACGGCACGATCTGGTCGCCGTCGCCATGAATCACCAAGGTCGGCACATCGATTTTCGCCATGTCCGGGCGGAAGTCGGTTTCCGAGAAGGCCGTCACGCAGTCCACGGTGCCTTTGAGCGACGCCAGCAGCGCGACGTTCAGGGTTTGCGTCAGCACGCCATCGGAGACGGTCTGACCCTGATTGGTGCCATAGAACGGCGCGGCAAAATCAGCGATGAACTGCGCGCGATCTTTCAGCAGACCGGCCTTGATGCCATCGAACACCGACGTGTCGACGCCCTGCGGGAAGTCGGCTTTCTTGCCGAACAGCGGCGTCACCGCGCCCAGCAAAACCAACCCGGCAACGCGCTCGCTGCCGTGCCGGGCGATGTAGCGGCTGACATCACCGCCGCCCATGGAGAAACCCACCAGCGTCACTTCGCGCAGGTCCAGATGATTGATCAGTTGCGCGATGTCATCGGCAAAGGTGTCGTAGTCGTAACCGGTCCACGGCTGATCGGAACGGCCGAAACCCCGACGGTCGAAAGCGATGGTGCGATAGCCTCGACTGCTCAGGTATTCCATCTGGTATTCCCACATGTCGGCGTCCAGTGGCCAGCCGTGGCTGAACAGCACGGGCTTACCGCTGCCCCAGTCCTTGTAATAGAGTTCGGTGCCGTCTTGCGTGGTGAGCGTGCTCATGGAAACTCCTTGCGTCAGGGTTCTTCGAAGGGCGTGCATGGATTGCCGAAAAGGCAGCCTTCACTATCCACGCAATCGCAACCGGTCACTTGTATGCAGGTGCTGGGTTGGATCTCGGCATCAGGGTTGTATGATGCAACCCTGAACCACAAGGCCGATCACTGGTTTGAGGGAGTACGTTGACGTGAAGCGCAAAAGCCTGCAAGGCAATGCCTGCCCGGTTGCCCGGACACTGGACCTGATCGGTGACTGGTGGTCGTTGCTGATCATCCGCGATGCGCTGGAGGGCATACGCCGGTTCAGCGATTTTCAAAAGAACCTGGATATCGCCAAAAACATGCTCAGCGCCCGCCTCAAGGCGCTGGTGGAGCAGGGCATCCTGCAAACAGTACCGGCCGCCGATGGCGGCGCCTATAAGGAGTATGTGCTGACCGAACGCGGCAAGGCCTTGCAGACCGTGATTGTCGCGCTGTCGCAATGGGGCGGCGAGTTTATGTACGCGCCGGGGGAGGCGGGATCAGTGATGGTCGATGCGAAGAATCGGCAGCCGATCCGCAAGATTGAACTGAAGGCGGCGGATGGTCGCGTGTTGGCGGCGAACGAGGTGGCGACCCGATTCGGCGTCGAGCACTGAAAAATCGTCTTTAACAGCGTCCTCGACGGAATAGAAGGGGAGCGTTCATCCTGATAAATACTCCCCCGTTTTCAGTTATGGAGTGCGCAACGGTTTTCAGCGGAACGCCGGCACCACGTGCTTGATAAACAGCGCCAGCGATTTCTTCTTCTCCTCATGCGGCAAGCTGTTGTCACACCAGAAACTGAACTCATCCACCCCCAGTTCCTGGTAGTACTTGATCCGCGGAATAATCTCTTCCGGCGTTCCGATCATCGCCGTCTTGTGCAGACTCTCCAGCTCAAACTCCGGACGTTCGGCAAACTTCTCTTCCGGGCTCGGCGCGAGGAAGCCGTTCACCGGTGTTTCCTTGTTGCCAAACCACGCATCAAACGTGCGGTAGAACCGCGAGATCGCCTTGGCGCCGACTTTCCATCCATCCGGATCATCAACGGTGTGTACGTGGGTATGACGCAGCACCATCAATTGCGGGCGCGGCACGTCAGGATTGTTGTCCAGTGCGGTCTGGAATTTGTTCTTCAGGTCGAGGACTTCTTCGTCACCCTTCATCAATGGCGTGACCATCACGTTGCAGCCATTGGCCACGGCGAAGTTGTGCGAGTCCGGGTCACGGGCGGCGATCCACATGGGTGGGTTGGGCTTCTGGATCGGTTTCGGCACGCTGGTGGAGGTGGGGAATTTCCAGATGTCGCCGTCGTGGGCGTAGTCGCCTTTCCACAGGGCGCGGACCACCGGGACCATTTCTCTAAGGGCCTGGCCACCGCTTGATGCGGGCATGCCGCCGGCCATGCGATCAAATTCAATCTGATAGGCGCCACGCGCCAGGCCGACTTCCATGCGGCCGTTGCTGATGACGTCGAGCAACGCGCATTCACCGGCGACCCGCAGCGGGTGCCAGAACGGCGCGATGATGGTGCCGGCGCCGAGATGGATGGTGGTGGTTTTGGCCGCGAGGTAGGCCAGCAGCGGCATCGGGCTCGGCGAAATTGTGTATTCCATGGCGTGGTGTTCGCCGATCCACACGGTGCTGAAACCGCCGGCTTCGGCCATCAGGGTCAGTTCGGTGAGGTCTTCGAACAGTTGGCGGTGGCTGACGCTTTCGTCCCAGCGTTCCATGTGTACGAACAGGGAAAATTTCATGACGTTTCCTCGGATTTTTTTTTTGTTGTGGCTGCAGGTTTTGATCAGGCCAGCACGGGCAGGGCGCCCATTTTGCCGTGGCAATACACCAGCGGCCCGGCGCACTGTTCGGGCACGATCAGGTTCTTCACCGCGCCGACCATGATCGCGTGGTCGCCACCTTCGTATTCACGCCACAACTCGCACTCGATCACCGCTGTCGCGTTGGCCAGAATCGGATTGCCCAGTTCACTCAATGTCCACTCGATGCCCTGCGCCTTGTCCTTGCCTTTGCGGGCGAAGGCGTAGGCTTCGCTTTGCTGACCACCGGACAGAACATGGATCGCAAAGCGTTTGTTCTTGATCAATACCGGGTAGGAGTCGGAACTGTAGTTGGGGCAGAACAGCACCAGGGCCGGATCGATCGACAGCGAACTGAAGGCACTGGCGGTCAGCCCGACAATCTGGCCGTCGTCATCAAGGGTGGTGATGACGGTTACGCCGGACGGGAACGAGCCCATGACTTGTTTGTAGATGGCGGCATCGATCATGGGGCGGTCCTCGGGTGATGTGACGCGATTATTATGAATTTGTTGGTCTGATGGTATACCAGTATTTGTTCTTTGCAAGGGCTTTTAAGAGGAGCCGATAAGCGTGGCTTTTGCGTCGAAAAGGCGATGTTCAACGGGGTTTGATTAGTCGCGAAGTGGGTGACTCGCGCCCGAACAAGGCCTTGGCATACAGCGGCTAGTTTCGTCTGCGCATTACGGTGGTCATGCAAATTGGCCATATCGATCCCCTTTTGGCCCATCGCCCACTGTGATCCATCTACACGCTCAGCAAGAATCAAAGCCACAACGAAACGCCAGACCTTTTTACCCTTGGCTATCTTTAAAGCCACTGCCGTGTACAGAACATAAAAACCATTGAACTCACGTCGCATTTTGGGAAAACAACCATGGTCACGATGAAACGTATTCTGGGTGCCACCGTCTGTGGACTGACGCTGCTGGCCAGCGCGGTCCAGGCCGAGCAGCGCGAACTGCGGGTGTATAACTGGGCGGATTACATCCTGCCGGCGGTGCCCAAGGATTTCGCAGCGCAAAGCGGCATCAAAGTGACCTGGGACACCTTCGACACTAACGAATCTCTGGAAGCCAAACTTCTTACCGGTAACTCCGGTTACGACCTCGTGGTGCCTTCGAACCAGTTTCTCGAGACCCAGATCAAGGCGGGTGTGTTTCAGAAACTCGACAAGTCAAAGTTGCCCAACTGGAAACACCAGGACCCTGAGCTGTTGAAGCTGCTGGGCAAGAACGATCCCGGCAACCAGTACGGCGTTCCCTACATGGTCGGTACGGTGCTGATCGGCTTCAACCCGGCCAAGGTCAAGGCTGCCTTGGGCGAGAACGCGCCGGTGGACAGCTGGGATCTGGTGTTCAAGCCCGAAAACATGGAAAAGCTGAAATCCTGCGGTGTGGCGATGCTTGATTCACCGACGGAAATTCTGCCGCTGGCCCTGCATTATCTGGGCCTCGATCCGAACAGCCAAAACCCCGCCGACTACGAGAAAGCCAAAGAGCTGATGCTCAAGGTTCGTCCCTACGTCACCTACTTCCACTCCGCCAAATACATGACCGACATTGCCAACGGCGACATCTGCGTAGCCATCGGTTATTCCGGCAGCTTTTATCAGTTCGGCAACCGCGCGAAAGAGTCGGGCAATGGTGTGGTGGTCGACTGGCGCTTGCCGAAGGAAGGCGCGCCGATCTGGTTCGATACGTTCGCGATTCCGAAGAGCGCGAAGAACGTCGCCGAGGCCCATGAATTTCTCAACACCTTGCTGGATCCGAAGGTCATCGCGCCGATCAGTGATTTCCTCGGTTACCCGAATGCGAACAAGGATTCGATGGCGTTGATCAACAAGGACATCACTGGCAACCCGAACCTGACGCCGACCCCCGAGGCGCTGAAAACCCTCTACGTCGTCCAGCCACTGCCGCAAAAGGTTGAGCGTGTACGCACCCGGGTCTGGACCAGCATCAAATCCGGTAATTGACAGCACATCACCCTGTGGGAGCGAGCTTGCTCGCGAAAGCGTCGAGCCATCCAACGATGATGTTGGCTGATCCACCGCCTTCGCGAGCAAGCTCGCTCCCACAGGGATTTAGGGTGACTGGTTTTCCGGCGCTTTGCTCTTGGTCGTGATCAGGCTCAGCAGCACCGACCCGAAAATCACCCCGCCCACCACCGCCAATGACCATTCCACCGGCATGTGGAACCACGGCATCAATGTCATCTTGGCGCCGATGAACACCAGCACGATCGCCAAACCGTACTTGAGCAGGTGGAAGCGGTCGGCCATGTCCGCCAGCAGGAAGTACAGCGCCCGCAGGCCCATGATCGCGAAGATGTTCGAGGTGAAGACAATGAACGGGTCAGTGGTGACGGCGAAGATCGCCGGAATGCTGTCGACCGCGAACATCAAATCGCTGGCCTCGATCAGCACCAGCACCAGAAACATCGGCGTGGCCCAGCGCACGCCGTTTTGCAGGACAAAAAACCGTTCGCCATGAAAGCCGCTGGTTATGCGCATATGCCCGCGCACCCAGCGCAATAAAGGGTTTTTCTCCAGATCCGGTTGCTGATCGGCAAACACCAGCATCTTGATACCGGTGATGATCAGGAACACCCCGAACACGTACAGCAGCCACTCGAACTGCGACACCAGCCACACCCCGGCAAAAATCATCACCGCGCGCATCACGATCGCCCCGAGTACGCCGTACAGCAGCACCCGACGCTGCAACTCCGGCGGCACGGCGAAGTAGGTGAAGATCATCACGAAGATAAACATGTTGTCGATCGACAGCGACTGCTCGATCAGATAACCGGTGAGGAATTCCAGGGTTTTCTGTCGGGCGATGTCGCCGCCGAATTCCCCGTTGAGATACCACCACAGCAGCCCGGCGAAGCTCAGCGCCAGCAAGCACCAGGCAATGACCCAAGCCGAGGCTTCTCGCACTGAAACCCGATGCGCCTTGCGCCCGCCGAACACAAAAAGGTCCAGGGCCAACATCGCAAGTACGAAGACGATGAAAGCGCCCCACATCCATGGTTCGCCGATATTGATGTTCGTTTCCAGCATGTCACGCTCCCCGTTTCTGGTTGTTTTAGGGTCAGACGAGGCCATGCTAGCGACGTGATTGGGCGAAAGAAAAATCGTTTATTTCTGGTTTAGAGTTCGTAAATAACGAAGTGTCGAGCCCTGGCTTGACGCCGGCGGGTGCCCGGTTACCCCGTTGGTGTAAATGTCGTGATCCTGCACTTTCAATGATGAGCGCCGACGCGCTGGCAGAGTTAACAGCCTGGGCGGTAACATGCCATTAAAGGGGGGTGAGCATTTAGAGAGGAGGGAAGGGTATTGTTTTCGGGGATAAGTAGCTGCCAAACACAGCGAGAGATAACGTTCTCGTTTGGCATTGGTTGTTCTTTAATATCTAATAATCTGCTTTAAAGAGGGCCGGTTGCCCGAAGTAATAATCTCCCGTTCCTTACTTTGTATACTTCGCCTTTATGAATCATGTCATATTCGAATGTTGCTTCGATTGTTTTGTCTGCTTTGTTTTGCTTCAGCGTGATCTGGCCATTCTGCCCTGTAAGAACCGGACTGAAATTGACCGGTGTGATGAAGCGGGCTTGCACTTTGCTGCCGCTCCTCTCCTGCAATTCGTATGTGCCGTCCTCAATATCGCGGTCCAAGACAAAGCCTGCTTGATAAAACAATTCTGGCGTAGTGTGGCGCGCAATGACGCTAATCGAGTTTTCTGACAATGAAGCATAGAAGTATTGGTTGGGAGCGAACTCAGGAATTTGAGGGAAACTCGGCGAAATCGTCAGTTTGAAATACTCCTCCTGAGAGATTTCTTTATGCGCGGTGGACGCGGGTTTCAGTGCTTTATCGATACCGAGTTCGGTGAAGTAGTCAAGGTTACTCATGATTTCAGGTCCTTTAGTCATGGTTTTTTAATTTGACGGTGTTGGCCGAGCGGCGCCATCAACAGTTTGCACGCTACTTTTCCGTAACGCGCGGCACAACTGTAAGATCTGACAGTTGACAGATTATAAAAATACTATGGGAAAGTTTCAGTGGTAAGCCAATGGCTGGGTTTCTCGACAGCAAAACCTAGCGAAAAAACTCCCCCGGGGTCTCCCCAAACTGCTGGCGGAACGCGGCAATAAATGCTGACGTCGAGTCGTAGCCGCAAGCCAGCGCGACGTCGGTGACGCGTTCGCCTTTTTCCAGCGGCGTCAGTGCTCCGAGCAGGCGCAAGCGTTGGCGCCAGGCGCGGAAGGTCAGGCCCGTGTCGCGCAGAAACAGGCGCGTAAGGGTTTTTTCGGTGACACCGAACTTCTCGCTCCAATGACTCAGCGTGGTCTGCTGTTCGGGATGTTGCTCCAGGCTCTGGTAGATCTGCCGAAGACGCGGGTCTTGCGGCAGCGGCAACATCAGGTCGATCTGTGGCGCTTCGGCGAGTTGATCGAGGATCACCTGGGCCAGCCGTCCGTGTGGGCCGGATTGATCGTACTCCACGGGAACCTGGCTGAAGGCGCGGATCAGTTCACGCAGCAAGTCGCTGACACCGAGGACATGACAGTGCTCAACGGCCCAACCGGCGACGCTGCAATCGATATACAGGCTGCGCATTTCGGTGTGTGGCGAGCTGAATACCCGATGCGGCACCCCGGCCGGAATCCATACGGCGCGCTCAGGCGGCGCAACGAAGCGTCCGGCACTGGTCTGGACCTCAAGCACCCCTTGAATGGCGTACGACAATTGCACCCACGAATGGCTGTGGCGTCGGGTCAGTGCGCGATTGGGCAGGGATTCAGTGCGCCCGTACAGCGGACGCGGAAGGCTGGGCAGCCCGGGAATGCTGCGCCGGATACTCTTGATATGTCCTTTAGGCGGCATCTGCAGGCTCATCGGCGTTAGTCGGTAATTCCCGCTCACGTTAGAGTCGTCGGCACGCACTGGCAACCCCCCGGATGAACACACCATGACGCGCCCAAGATTCCTGCCCGACAACTTCACCCTGACGCTGATCGGCGTCGTGCTACTGGCGAGTTTTCTACCTGCCAGCGGTCAGGTCGCGGTCGGTTTCGGCTGGCTGACCAACGTCGCCATCGCGCTGCTGTTTTTCCTCCACGGCGCCAAACTCTCGCGTGAATCGATCATCGCCGGCGCCGGTCACTGGCGCCTGCATTTGCTGGTGTTCGGTCTGACTTTCGCGCTGTTCCCGCTGCTGGGGTTTGCCTTGAAACCGCTGCTGTCGCCGCTGATTGGCGACACGTTGTACATGGGCATGCTTTACCTGTGCGCGTTACCCGCAACGGTGCAATCGGCGATCGCGTTCACGTCGCTGGCGCGGGGCAATATTCCGGCGGCGATTTGCAGCGCGGCGGCATCCAGCCTCTTCGGGATCTTCCTCACGCCGTTGCTGGTGACGCTGCTGCTCGACGTCCATGGTGACGGCGGTTCGACCCTCGATGCGATCCTCAAAATCAGCGTGCAGTTGCTACTGCCATTCATCGTGGGTCAGATCGCCCGTCGCTGGATCGGCGCGTGGGTAGGGCGCAACAAGAACTGGCTGAAGTTTGTCGATCAGGGGTCGATTCTGCTGGTGGTTTACGGCGCGTTCAGCGAGGCAGTCAACGAAGGCATCTGGCATCAGATCCCGCTGATCGAATTGCTCGGACTGGTGGTGGTCTGCTGCATTTTGCTGGCACTGGTGCTGGTGGCGGCGACGTTGTTGGGCAAGGCCTTTGGTTTCAGCCAGGAAGACCGCATCACCATTCTGTTCTGCGGCTCTAAAAAGAGTCTGGCCACTGGCGTGCCGATGGCTCAGGTATTGTTTGCCGGCAGCACCATTGGCGTGCTGATCCTGCCGCTGATGCTGTTCCATCAGATTCAATTGATGGTCTGTGCAGTGTTGGCGCAGCGCTATGCGAAACGACCGGAATCGGTGCCGGAGCTGATGGCGCAGGTGGATCCGTGAACATCGTCCTTGAATTCGAAAGTGGCGTGCAGATGGTTGATCGGCCATTATTCGCACGCCCGGTGATGGATGCCGGCGCCACTGATACTCAAGGGATTTGTGCGGATGCAGGAAGAGCAACAGAAGGACGCGATTTTTATTTCATACGCATGGGGCGGGCCCCTTCAGCACAAGGAATGGATACGCCAGCGTATCGTCAAGCCTCTGGACTGGAAGTACCGCGTGTTCTGGGATCGGGACAGCATCGGGTTCGGTGAGTCCATCGACAAGACCATTACCCGTGCGCTGGCGCAGCGCCCGATCAACGTGTTCTGTATTTGTGACAGCGACTACCTCGTGGCGGCGCAGCGGGTCAACTCAGGCCTGTACCGGGAACTGCAAATGCTGACGCAAATCGCTGATCTCGATGGGGTCAGGATCATTCCGTTGATTTTCGACTCTGACAGTGCAGTGGACCTGCCCGACCCGCTGGCAGGGAGGGCTTATCTGAATGTTCACTCTTTGCATGAGCGCGGCCTGGACTTGAGCACCGTGTTGCTCGGTGTGGCTGACGGCGCGACGCAGGCGCAAGTGAACAGCTATATCGCCGGGAGACTCAAGGCGAATGACCTGCGGCGACTCGCTGACGCTTATTTCAGCCAGCAAAGCCTGGAGTTTTGGGGTAATGCGCGCACTCATGAGGTGCGCGTACATGAAAGTGGGCAGGCGCCTCGTTTACTGCTTCCAGCTCAGTGGATGTGGGACAGCGACGAGTGGGGATTCATGCTGGGTGACGAGAACCCGACATACTGCCCTTCGAAGGGACGCTGGCATTGGGACTACTTCACTCCGTCACGCGGCATGCGTGCGCTGGGAACAGCGGTCATGTCGGCGTTTTTCCCGGGTCGTGAAGACCCGGACGACCAAGCGTTTCTGGCCTCAGCCGGTGCCGTTCTTGCCCGATGCGTATTCGCCATGACCTACAAGACCGAGGCCTTCAACCTCGCACCTGCCGAAGTGATCAATATTCTGATCAATGACGCCGATGGCTACGCCGCGCTTGAGCATCTGGTGCCATCGGCCGCTTAGTCAGACACGTTGCTGTCCTTGCAGCGTGTCCGGCTGGTGCCGGTCGGGATAGTCCATCGGCTTCCAACCCGATCTCCACTGGTGGCCAATCGATCTAAAAAAATGGCGCCGTGGTCCGGGGCATTTGCTAGTCTCAATTTTGTAGGTGAAGACGCAGACTGATGCGCAAACGGATAGCAAGGGGACGTGGGGCGCGTTCCGAAGGGTGCACGGTTAGAAAGATCTCCGCGCTGAGATCCAGCCCTTATGCCGTGTGAAGCAGCCGAGGCACTCCCTTTTTCAATTGGGCCCGGTACTGTGAGAAGCCTGATAAACCTTGTAAGCCAGAGACCAGCACTGGCCGCCTACTCGGACACCAAAGCCCGCTTCGTGCGGGCTTTGTCGTGCTTGCAGCGCTAGATTTTCGTCAGGGCATACGCCAGATCGGCGCGCAGGTCTTCGACGTCTTCGACGCCCACCGACAGGCGTACCAAGCCATCGCCAATCCCCAGTTTCGCGCGAGTTTCGGGGGGAATGGTGGCGTGCGTCATGATCGCCGGGTGCTCGATCAGGCTTTCCACGCCGCCCAGACTTTCCGCCAGGGCGAAGATTTTCACGTTCTCCAGAAAGCGCCGTGCGCCAGCCAGATCACTGTTCAGGTCCACGGAAATCATCCCGCCGAAACCGCGCATCTGCCGCTTGGCCAATTCATGCTGCGGGTGCGATTCAAGACCTGGGTAGTAGACGCGTTTGACCTGCGGTTGCTGTTCCAGCCACTGCGCCAGATCCTGCGCGTTGCTGCAATGACGCTCCATGCGCAGCGCCAGGGTTTTCACGCCACGCAAGGTAAGAAACGCATCGAACGGCCCGGATATCGCACCGACCGCGTTCTGCAAAAAGCCCAGACGCTCGGCCAGTTCGGCGTTCTCGCCGACCACGGCGATCCCGCCGATCACGTCGGAGTGACCGTTCAGATACTTGGTGGTCGAGTGCAGCACGATGTCGAAACCTAGCTCCAGCGGGCGCTGGATGTACGGGCTGGCAAAGGTGTTGTCGGCCACGCTGATGATCCCGCGGGCGCGGCAGATGCGGGCGATGGCGGCCAGGTCCGACAGGCTCAGCAGCGGATTGGTCGGTGTCTCGACCATGACCATGCGCGTGTCGTCCTGTAACGACGCTTCGAATGCCGACAGGTCGGTCAGGTCGACGTAGCTGAAGCGATGCCCGGCGCTGCGTTGGCGCACCTTGTCGAACAAGCGAAAGGTGCCGCCGTACAAGTCGTTGCCGGAAATCACGTGCGAGCCGGCGTCGATCAACTCGAGAACGGTGGAAATTGTCGCCAGCCCGGAGGCGAACGCAAACGCTCGAGTCCCTCCCTCCAGATCCGCCACGCAACGCTCAAGGGCAAAACGCGTCGGGTTGTGCGAGCGCCCGTAGTCGAAACCCTTGTGCACGCCGGGGCTGTCTTGCAGGTAAGTGGAGTTGGCATAAATGGGCGGCATCAACGCGCCGGTGGTCGGGTCGGGCTCTTGCCCGGCATGGATTACCCGGGTCGCGAAACCTTGGGATTTGTTGTCCTGCTGACTCATGCGAGGGATCTCCGTAATTGGTTGAGCATGTCGACGCGGGTGATCAGGCCATGGAAGCCCGATGCGTCGGCGATGATGGCGACGAGGCCACGGCTGAGCACCGATTCCAGCTCAGCGAGGGGGGCGTCGGGCGCGAGGGTTTGCAGTTTGTCGGTCATCACGCTGGAGACCGATTGGCTGAAGCGTGCGGCGTCCTCGTGCACCCCCAGCAAAATGTCCGATTCGTCGATCACGCCGACCAGTTGTTTGCCTTCCACCAGCACGGGCAGTTGCGAGACATCCGCCAGGCGCATGCGCTGGAAGGCGGTCAGCAGCGTGTCATCGGGGCCGACGCTGATGACCCGACCGTCTTCAAAACGTCGGGCGATCAAGTCCCGCAGGTCGCCATAGCCTTTGCGCTGCAACAGGCCCTGATCGGTCATCCACTGGTCGTTGTAGACCTTCGACAAATAGCGCGTGCCGGTGTCGCAGACGAAACTCACCACGCGTTTTGGCTCGGTCTGTTCGCGGCAATAACGCAGCGCGGCAGCGAGCAGGGTGCCGGTCGACGACCCACCGAGAATGCCCTCGGCACGCAGCAACTGACGGGCATGGTCGAAGCTTTCTTCATCGCTGATCGAATAGGCGTGGCGTACGCTGGAGAGGTCGGTGATGGATGGAATAAAGTCCTCGCCAATGCCTTCAACCGCCCATGAGCCGGGCGTTGGCAGCGAGCCGTCGCGGCTGTATTGCGCCATCACCGAACCGACCGGATCGGCCAGAACCATTTCCAGATCCGGTTGCACCCGTTTGAAAAAACGGGTCAGCCCGGTCAGGGTGCCGGCCGAGCCGACGCCGACCACAATTGCATCCAGATCGTGTTCGGTTTGCGCCCAGATTTCCGGCGCGGTGCTGCATTCATGGGCCAGTGGGTTGGCCGGGTTGTTGAACTGATCGGCAAAAAATGCGCCGGGAATGTCTTTCGCCAACCGCGCGGCGACGTCCTGGTAATACTCGGGATGCCCCTTGCCGACGTCGGAGCGGGTAATGTGCACCTCGGCGCCCATGGCCTTCAAGTGCAGGACTTTTTCCGTGGACATTTTGTCCGGGACCACCAGCACCACGCGATAACCCTTGGCGCGGCCAACCAGTGCCAGGCCCAGGCCGGTGTTGCCGGCGGTGGCTTCGACGATGGTGCCGCCGGGGGTGAGGCGCCCGTCACGCTCGGCGGCGTCGATCATCGCCAGACCGATTCGGTCCTTGATCGAGCCGCCAGGGTTTTGTGATTCGAGTTTGAGAAAGAGTGTGCACGGGCCGGTATCGAAGCGGGTCACTTGCACCAGCGGCGTATTTCCTATGAGCCCAAGTACGGCAGGGCGGGATTCCTTTGACATTCTTCACCTCTTGTTGGTGATTGATCGCGTTCCATTCGCGGGGAAAAGCTCGCCTGCAACATAGGCCGTGAAGGGATCCGCCGCAACCACCCAGTGAGCTAAAAAGCTCAGCGATTTTGATCTAACTATAGAACTGAATTTGCCGAAGGGCCGGGCGTTATCAGCGGGCGGAGGGTCATGGGAGTTCGAGCGCGGTACAGAAAAAAATGTGCGAGCTGCTGGCCAGCGACGGCGGTGGATCAGTCAGCATCAATGTCGAATGTCCGGGCCTCATCGCTGGCAAGCCAGCTCCCACAGGGGGCAGCGGTGAAGTGTTGCTGTCATGACACTGTCATTATTCGACAACCATACTGAGCGCAACACATCGCGTGTTCTTCAAAGTTTTTGGCTGCCATTCCCGGCAGCTTTTTTTTGCCCGAAATTTGGTGCCTATCGGGTTCGGTTTGCAATTCCTCAACAGGCTTGGCTAATATACGAACCATATACATTTCGTATCGGGTACTGCCATGGGCATCGTAAAGATTTCAGAGGACATGCACGAGAACCTGCGCATCTCCAGCAACGCACTCAGCCGCTCGATCAACGCGCAAGCCGAGCACTGGATGCGCATTGGCATGCTCGCCGAACTGCACCCCAACCTCGATCACCACGCGATCTGCCGTTTGCTGATTCGTGCTGAACAAAACGGCGGGCTGGACCTGCAACAACTGACTCAGGAAGACGTCACGGCATGAGAAACCAGATCAAGATCAACACCCCGAGCGACATCGCTCAATCGCGCGCCGCCGGCAACCTCGCCGCGCAAGTGCTGGCGATGCTGGTGCCGCACGTCAAGGCAGGCGTCACTACCGATGACCTGGATCGGTTGTGCAACGACTACATCGTCAATGTGCAGAAAGCCATTCCCGCCAATGTCGGCTATCACGGATTCCCGAAAACCGTGTGCGCCTCGGTCAACGATGTGGTCTGCCATGGCATCCCGTCGGGCACGCCGCTCAAGGATGGCGACATCGTCAACCTCGACATCGCCGTGATCAAGGATGGCTGGTTTGGCGATACCAGCCGCATGTACGTGGTCGGGGAGGCGACGCCTGAGGCGCAGCACCTGATCAAAACGACGTACGACGCCATGTGCGCGGGCATTCGCGTGGTAAAACCGGGCGCGACGTTGGGCGATATCGGCCACGCGATCCAGAGCCTGGCGGAGAAAGAAGGCTTCAGTGTGGTGCGTGAGTATTGCGGCCACGGCATTGGCAAGGTTTATCACGATGACCCGCAGATCCTGCATTACGGCTTCCCGAATCAGGGCATGAAGCTCAAGGCCGGGATGATTTTTACCGTTGAGCCGATGCTCAATGCCGGTAAGCGCCATGTGAAGAACATGCCGGATGGCTGGACCGTGCTGACCAAGGATGGCTCGTTGTCGGCGCAGTGGGAGCACATGGTGGCGGTGACGGAAACGGGGTTTGAAGTGCTGACGGCGTGGCCGGATGAGATTGAAGGGTTTGCGCCGATCAGGTGATACCGCGTCGCCTGCTTGCCCCTCACCCTAACCCTCTCCCGGAGGGAGAGGGGACTGACCGAGTTGCCCGGCGTCAGATATCGACCTGAAAGATTCGCGGTGAATATGGATTCACTGCAGAACTTTCAGGTCGACGTACTTCTTCAATATCCCCGGATCTGCTCCCTCTACCTCTGGGAGAGGGCTGGGGTGAGGGGGTAAATCCCGCAGACAACACGCTATCAGTGAGCGCCAGCTGCCTTGTTCAGATCGCTTTCAGTCCATTCGGTATAGACGCAGGCGTCTGCAGTGGCCCAACGCACTTGCACCGGATCCCCAGCCTTGAGCGGCATACCCGCCGCCGACAACGCCTTGACCGTCATCGAAGTTCCGCCCGACGTCACCACACTGCACGTCTGGCTCTCACCCAGAAACAGCACTTCCACCACCTTCGCTGAAACCTCATTCCAACCCGCCGCCAGCGGTTCACTGATTGCCTGCGACACGCTCAACGCCAGCGCCTTTTCCGGGCGCACCATCAGCAACACATCCTGGTCAGTATGCAATCCGGCCGTCAGTCGAATCGACAACGATTGCCCTTCAAACGAAGCCGCCGCATTGCCCTGCGCCTTGAGCTTGAGGAAGTTCGAGTTGCCAAGGAACGACGCGACGAAGGCATTCGGCGGATTCTGGTAGAGGTCATACCCGCTGCCCAAACCGACAATCTTGCCGTGACTGAAAATCGCGATGCGCTGCGACAAACGCATCGCCTCTTCCTGATCGTGGGTCACGTAGACGATGGTGATGCCCAGACGCCGATGCAACTGGCGCAGTTCATCCTGCAAATCTTCACGCAGCTTTTTGTCCAGCGCACCCAGCGGTTCGTCCATCAGCAGAATGCGTGGCTCGTAAACCAGTGCGCGAGCAATCGCGACCCTTTGCTGCTGGCCACCGGACAGTTGCGAAGGGCGGCGGTGGGCGAACTGTTCGAGCTGCACCAGTTTCAACATCGCATCGACACGCCGTTCGCGTTCGGCAGTCGCGAGTTTGCGGATCGCCAACGGGAACGCAATGTTGTCGCGCACCGACAGATGCGGGAACAGCGAGTAGCGCTGGAACACCATGCCGATGTCGCGCTTGTGCGGCGGCACGTTGACCAGCGACTGACCGTTGACGAGGATCTCGCCGCTGCTCGGCGTTTCGAAGCCGGCGAGCATCGACAGCGTGGTGCTTTTGCCGGAGCCGCTGGAGCCGAGGAAGGTGAGGAATTCACCGTCCTTGATGTCCAGCGAGATGTTGTCCACGGCCGCGAAATCGCCGTAGTGCTTGTTCAGGTTGCGCAGGCTGACCAGGGGTTTGTCGTTCTGCTGGGATGCGTCTTTGATCACGGCACTCATGTCGTACTCCTGGGCGCTCAGGCGCTGATTTGATTGCGCCGGCGCAGGGCGGCGGCGATCACCATGACCAATACCGACAGGCCGATCAGCAGCGTCGAAGCGACGGCGATCACCGGTGTCAGGTCTTGACGCAGGGTGGTCCACATTTTTACGGGGAGGGTCTGCAGCGTCGGGCTGGCCATCATCACGCTGAGCACCACTTCGTCCCACGAAACCAGAAAGGCGAAGAGGGCGCCGGCGACCATGCCCGGACGAATCGCCGGGAACGTCACCTTGAACACCGCTTGCAGGCGCGAGGCCCCGCAGATCACCGCCGCGTCTTCAATCGACTGATCGAACAGCTTCAACGAGTTGATGATCGAGATGATGGTGAACGGCAGCGCGACGATCACATGGCTGACGACGAAGGCGAACATCGTCCCGGTGTAACCGAGCTTGAGAAACAGCGCGTACACCGCCACAGCAATAATCACCAACGGTACGATCATCGGCAGGGTGAACAGGCCATAGAGCATCTCGCGGCCGGGGAAGCGCCCGCGCACCAAGGCAAACGCCGTCGGCAAACCGAGGGCCACGGCGCAGATCGTCGTCAGTACCGCGACCTTGAGGCTGGCCGCTGCAGCGTTCATCCAGTCCGGGTTGGAAAAGAACTGGCCGTACCATTTCAGCGTCCAACCCGGTGGTGGGAACACCAGCCACTGGGATGAACCGAACGACAGCAGCACGATAAAGACGATCGGCAACAGCAGGAACAAGCCGATCAGCCCGGTGGTGGCGTAGAGGCCGAAACGCATGCGCCGGCTCATTGCGTTGGGAGTCAGGAGCATGTCGGCTTACCTCGCGTTACTGGCGCCAACCGGGGATTCCGGCTGAAGCTTCAGGTAGAAGTAGAACAGCACCAGCGTGATCGCGATCAGCAACGCGGCGCCGGCACTGGCCAGGCCCCAATTGAGGAACGATTGCACCTGCTGAATGATGAACTCCGGCAGCATCATGTTCTGCGCCCCGCCGAGCAGCGCCGGGGTGACGTAGTATCCGAGCGACATCACGAACACCATCAAGCCGCCGGACGCCAGACCTGGCCGGCACAGCGGCAGGAACACCCGGAAGAAGTTGGTCCAGGGACTGGCGCCGCAGATCGAGCCGGCCTGCAGGATCATCGGATCGATGGCCTGCATGGTCGCCTGCAACGGCAGCACGATGAACGGGATCATGATGTAGCTCATGCCGATCACTACGCCGGTGAGGTTGTGCACCATTTCCAGCGGCTGATCGATGATGCCCATCGCCATCAAGGCTTTGTTGATCACCCCCGAAGCTTGCAGCAGCACCAGCCATGAGTAGGTGCGAGCGAGGAGGCTGGTCCACATCGAGAGCAGCACGATGTTGAGAATCCAGCGCCCCCAGCCGCGTGGCACCAACGTGATCGCCCAGGCCAGCGGGAAGCCCAGCAGCAGACTGAACACCGTTACCAGCCCGGCCACCGAAAAGGTGTTGAGCAGCACGCGGGCGTACGCTGAGTTGGCGAACAGTTGTTCATAGTTGCCCAGGCCAGGCACAGGTTCCAGAACGCCGCGCAACAGCAGGCCAATCAGCGGCGCAAGAAAGAACAGGCCAAGGAACAGCAGCGCCGGGAGGAGGTTGCCGGCACCGCGCCAGCGTTGTTTGAGGGACTCGGCTTGCGGCATCGCAATCGCCTTTTTGCCTTCGGCCGAGCCGGCAGCGCGGGCGGCGCTCCCGGTGGCAGTGGAGGGACGGGACGCAGTGGCCGCCATTTTCATTTGACCAGCCATTCGTTCCACCGTGTCGCGATGGCCGGACCGTTCTTGGCCCAGTACGCGAAATCAAGAGTGATCTGATCCTTAGCGTAGGCAGTCGGCAGGTTGGGGGCCAGCGTCGAATCCAGACGCTCCACACTGTCGAGGTTGACCGGGGCGTACGCGGTCAGGTTGGAGAAGTCGGCCTGGCCCTTGGCGCTGCTGGCGTTGGCCAGAAACTTCATCGCTGCATCCTTGTTTTTCGAGCCTTTGGGAATGACCAGAATGTCGGCCATGACCAGGTTCTGTTTCCAGCTCACGCCGACTGGCGCGCCGTCCTCTTGCAGAGCATGAATGCGGCCGTTCCAGAACTGGCCCATGCTCGCTTCACCGGACGCCAGCAGTTGCTGCGACTGCGCGCCGCCGCCCCACCAGACGATGTTTTTCTTGATGGTGTCGAGTTTCTTGAAGGCGCGATCCAGATCCAGCGGATAGAGTTTGTCGGCAGCTACGCCGTCGGCCAGCAGCGCCAGTTCGAGTACGCCGGGGCTTGGCCATTTGTACAGGGCGCGTTTGCCGGGGTAAGTCTTGGTGTCGAACAGGGCGCTCCAGTCCTGCGGCTTGTTGGCGCCGAGTTTGCTCTCGTTGTAGCCGAGGACGAAGGAGAAGAAGAACGAGCCCACGCCGTGATCGCTGACAAAACGCGGGTCGATTTTGTCGCGCTGGATGACGTTGAAATCGAGGGGTTCGAGCAGGCCTTCAGCTGCGGCGCGCAGGGCGAAATCGGCTTCAACATCGACCACGTCCCATTGCACGTTGCCGCTTTCAACCATGGCTTTGAGTTTGCCGTAGTCGGTTGGGCCATCCTGTACGACAGTGATGCCGCTGGCCTTGCTGAACGGATCAGCCCAGGCCTGTTTTTGCGCCTCCTGGGTGCTTCCGCCCCAACTGACAAAATTCACGCTCTCGGCGGCCATCGCGGCCTGGCCGGTAACGCTGAGCAGTCCCGCAAAAAAGATCGCGGTTGCAGCTTTGTTCAACACCATTTTCACGCCCTCATTGTTGTGTTTTTGAGCGGGCTTGCGTTGTTGCCCGCCTGTCGGGAGCAGTAGATGGACGTTCGTGGAAGTGTCCGGTCTATGGAATATCATATTATGGTATTCCAAGTTTTCTGCAAGCACTTTGCCTGACCGGTTATCTGGCGAAAGGGGATTTCTGGCTTGTTCGGCTCCAGTTATTGGGTTGGCTTTTAGATCCAGCCCCTCATCGGAACGCCGCCCGCCCAGCCCTCTCCCAATGGGAGAGGGGGAAAGGGAGCCGATCTCCAGGCTGGTCAAAATCTGAGTTCGACTCGGTATCTCAGGTCGGTGTATAGCGGCCAGTCAACGCGGTCGGCCCCCTCTACCTCTGGGAGAGGGCTGGGGTGAGGGCAGCGTCATCCAGCAAACGGAATACTCTCAACCACTTCAAGGTCATACCCCGTCAACCCCGCATACTTCAACGGCGGCCCCAGATGCCGCAGTTTGCCAACCCCAAGGTTCTGCAGAATCTGCGCCCCCGTCCCCACTTCTGAATAGATTCGCGACTGCGAGCGGCTGAACTGCCGTGGCGGTTGAGTGAGTTGTGGAACCCGCTCCAGCAACGCCTGCGAAGACTCATGATTGGCCAGCACCACCACAACGCCATGACCCTCTGCCGCGACCCGTTGCAGCGCCGCCCACAGCGTCCAGTTGCTTGGCCCGCTGTAGTCGGCACCAACCAGATCGCGCAGCGGATCGATCACATGCACGCGCACCAGCGTCGGTTCTTCCCGGCGCAAATCACCCATGACCATCGCCATGTGCACGCCGCCCTCGATGCGGTCCTCAAATGTGATCAGGCGGAACGTGCCATGCACTGTCGGCAAATCGCGTTCGCCAATGCGTTCGATGGTGTGCTCGGTGCTCAAGCGATGGTGAATCAGGTCGGCAATGGTGCCGATCTTGATCCCGTGCAGGCGCGCAAACACTTCCAGATCCGGGCGACGTGCCATGGTGCCGTCGTCGTTCATCACTTCGACGATGACCGAGGCCGGCGTAAAACCGGCCAGTTTGGCCAGATCGCACCCCGCCTCTGTATGGCCCGCACGGGTCAGCACGCCTCCTTCCTTGGCGCGCAGTGGAAAGATGTGGCCGGGCTGCACCAGGTCTTCGGCGCGGGCGTCTTTCGCCACGGCAGCGGCGACCGTGCAGGCACGGTCAGCGGCGGAAATACCGGTGGTCACGCCAACCGCCGCTTCAATCGACACGGTAAACGCGGTGCTGAACACGCTGCCATTGCTCGGCACCATTTGTTCAAGCCCTAGCCGCTGGCAATGTTCGTCGGTCAACGTCAGGCAGATCAGACCGCGTGCTTCACGGGCCATGAAGCTGATCGCCTCGGGCGTGCAACAGTCGGCGGCCAGCAACAGGTCGCCTTCGTTTTCCCGATCTTCGTCATCGACCAGCAAGACCATTTTGCCGAGGCGATAATCTGCGATGATTTCTTCGATGCTGTTGAAGGCCATGCTGGACTCTCAGTGTTTGTTGGAAATATTATTGGTATACCATAATACATAATCGACAAAAGAGGTCACTATGAAGGCGTACTGGATTGCTCACGTAGACATTGCCGATCCCGACCACTACAGCCAATACACCCAGCGTGCACCGGCCGCCTTCGCCGAGTTTGGCGGGCGGTTTCTGGCCAGAGGGGGTCGCAGCGAGGCGATGGAAGGACGCCAGGCGCCGCAGCGCAGCGTGGTGATCGAGTTTGATAGCTATGAACAAGCGGTAGCGTGCTACCACTCGGCGGCGTATCAAGAGGCGAAACGTTACCGCGAGGAATGGGCGAGGGCGGAAATCATCATTGTCGAAGGCGTGGCCCCAGTTTAAGCAAACACCACTAAACCCCTGTGGGCGCGAGCTTGCTCGCGAAGGCGTCGCGTCAGTCGATACACATGCTGAATGTCCGACCGCATTCGCGAGCAAGCTCGCTCCCACAGGGGTATGGGGATTTTTTAGCGGATGAAATGGATCTTGCCGCTGTCGTCGTTGCCCACATAGATCCCGTAAACCCCGGCCTGGCGTTCCTCGATATAGCGTTCGAGGATCTGCCGGATCGCCGGGTAATAGATCTGCTCCCACGGGATGTCTTCGGGGGCGAAGAATTTATAGTCGAGGGTTTCCGGCCCGAACTGGCCGGTGATCTCCAGCGCGATGGCGCGGAAGATGATGTACACCTCGCTGATCTTCGGCACGCTGAAAATCGAGTAGGGCGAGAGGATTTCCGCGCGCACGCCGCTTTCTTCCCAGACTTCACGCAGCGCGGCCTGCTCGGTGGTTTCGCCGCTTTCCATGAAGCCTGCGGGCAGCGTCCAGGTCCCCGGGCGCGGGGGAATTGCCCGTTGGCACAGGAGGTATTTACCGTCCTGCTCAATGATGCAGCCGGCAATGATCTTCGGATTGACGTAGTGGATGAAGCCGCAACCGCGGCACATCAGGCGCTCGTGCGTATCGCCCGGCGGTACCTGCTGACCGAGATCAGGTCCACCGCATTTTGGGCAAAAGCTCGGGCTGAACATGTCAGTGACCTATACGAGGTTCTTTGAGCGGGATGGGCAGGGTGATCGGTGGCGTGCCTTTGACAGCGATGCCGGTTTCTTCCTGCTTGCGCTTGAGGTAGTCGAGCGCAACGGCAGCGGCAGCGCGAACGTGGTCCACGCAAGCCTGATGCGCCAGCAGCGGATCGCCGCTCTTGATCGCCTCGACCATTTTTTCCATTTCCTGGTTACTCGCGCCGCGACGGTTTTCCTGAGACACCGAGGTCGCGCGCAGGTAGCTAATGCGTGCCTGCAACTGACGCAATTGCGTGGCCGCGACGTGGTTGCCTGAACCTTCCAACAGCACATCGTAGAAACCTTGTACCGAGTCGATCACTTGCTGCAATTCGCCGTCCTTGAGCGCCTTGCGGTTCTCGTCGAGGGCTTTCTCCAGTGCTTTGATGTCCTTGGCTTTGGCGCGCAGGGTGAACAGCTGCACGATCAGGCCTTCCAGCACGCAACGCAGTTCGTAGATATCGACGGCATCGGCGAGGGTGATGATGGCGACGCGCGGGCCCTTGGCATCGGCGAACTCCACCAGGCCTTCGGATTCGAGGTGACGCAAGGCTTCGCGCACCGACGTGCGGCTGACGCCCAGACGATCGCACAGATCGCGTTCGACCAGACGGTCGCCCGGCATAAGCTGGAAATTCATGATCGCGCTACGCAGTTTATCCAGCACGATTTCGCGCAGGGTAACGGGGTTGCGATTGACCTTGAAGCTGTCGTCGAGTGGCTGGCGTTTCATGGGGTCCGCTCTTTACTGTGGCTGTCCATGCCAGACGGGCATCAAAACAGCCGAGGGGTTAACTGGAGGCCTCGGCGTCGGCGTCGGCAAAGGCTTCGCGGGCCAGCCGGAAACTGTCCACGGCCGCCGGGACGCCGCAATAAATGCCGACTTGAAGCAGAATTTCGCGTATTTGCTCACGACTCAGGCCGTTACGCAAGGCGCCACGCACATGCAGCTTGAGTTCGTGCGGGCGGTTGAGCGCCGAGATCATCGCCAGGTTGATCATGCCGCGCTCCTTGAGCGACAAACCCTCGCGACCCCAGACATGGCCCCAGCAGTATTCGGTGACCATTTCCTGCAACGGGCGGGTGAAGTCGTCGGCGTTCTCTATAGAGCGTTGCACATAGGCTTCGCCCAATACCTGAGAGCGGATCTTCAGGCCTTTTTCGTACTTTTCGTTACTCATATTCTTGCCTCACCTCAGTCCCTGTGGGAGCTGGCTTGCCAGCGATGGCGGACTATCAGCCAACATCAATGTTGAATGTTAAGCCCTCATCGCTGGCAAGCCAGCTCCCACCGGGTTTTGCATTGTTGTCTCAGGCCAGGGTCGGCAGCGGCCCGAGCTTGCCCTTGTGATAAATCATCGGTGTCACCGGTTGTGCCGGCAGAATCAGATTCTTCACCGCGCCAACGATGATCGCGTGATCGCCACCATCGTATTCGCGCCACAACTCGCACTCGATGATCGCCGTAGCCCTGGCCAGAATCGGGTTGCCCAGTTCGCTCAAATGCCACTCGATGTCTTTGGCCTTGTCCTTGCCTTTACCGGCAAAGGCGTAGGCCTCGGCAGTCTGCTCGGCTGAGAGCAGGTGAATGGCGAAGCGCTTGCTGTCGCGCAAGATCGGGTAGGTGTCGGAGGCGTAGTTGGGGCAGAACAGCACCAATGCCGGGTCAATCGACAGGGCGCTGAAGGCGCTCGCGGTGATGCCGACGATGCCGCCATCCGGGTCGAGGGCGGTGACCACCGTGACGCCGGACGGAAATGAGCTCATCACTTCTTTATATATGCCGGGTTCGATCATGTCGCAGGTCTCCTAGCGCATCACAAACGGATCAGGCATTGGCGCCTGAGAAAGGTTGATCCACACCGTTTTCAGTTCGGTGTAGGCCAGCACCGAATCGATGCCGCTTTCGCGTCCATAGCCACTGTTCTTGAAGCCGCCGATCGGTGCCATCGCCGACACCGCGCGGTAGGTGTTGACCCAGATGATTCCCGACCGCACATCCCGAGCCAGGCGATGGGCACGGCCCAAATCACGGGTCCAGATGCCGGCGGCGAGACCGAACTGTGAGTCGTTGGCAATCGCCAGCGCTTGGGCTTCATCTTTAAAGCGAATGACTGATGCGACGGGGCCGAAGACTTCTTCCTGCATGATCTTCATCGAATTGCTGTCGCACTCGAACAGCGTCGGTTCATAAAACCAGCCGTCACCGAGCCCCGTCGGGCGTTTGCCACCGGTACGCAAAATCGCACCTTCGGCAAGGGCATCGGCGACCAGACCTTCAACCACCGCGAGCTGCTGCGCGGTGGCCATCGGGCCCATTTCGCTGCTGTCTTCCTGCGGGTTGCCGATGCGAATGCGCTGGGCGCGCTCCACCAGTCGACTGACGAACTCGTCGTAGATTTCGTCCTGCACCAACAGTCGCGAGCCGGACACACAACTCTGACCGGATGCCGCGTAAATCCCGGCAATCGCCCCGTTGATCGCGCTGTCGAGATCGGCGTCGGCGAAGATGATGTTCGGCGATTTTCCGCCCAGTTCCAGCGACAGCTTGGCGAAGTTCTCGGCACTGCTGCGCACCACATGCCGTGCCGTGGCCGCGCCGCCGGTGAAGGCGATCTTGCGGATCAGCGGATGACGGGTGAGGGCGGCGCCGGTGCTCGGGCCGTAACCGGTGACGACGTTGACCACGCCCGGCGGAATCCCGGCTTCAAGGGCCAGTCGCGCCAATTCAAGAATGGTCGCCGAAGCATGTTCGGACGGTTTGATCACAATCGTGTTGCCGGCGGCGAGGGCCGGGGCGAGTTTGATCGCGGTCAGATAGAGCGGGCTGTTCCAGGGAATGATCGCGGCGACCACACCCATGGCTTCGTGAACCGTGTAGGCGAACAGATCCGGCTTATCCAGCGGCAAGGTGCCGCCTTCGAGCTTGTCGGCAAGGCCTGCGGTGTAGTGGAAAAACTCAGGCAGATAACTGACCTGACCACGGGTTTCGCGGATCAGTTTGCCGTTGTCGCGGCTTTCCAGTTGCGCCAGTTGTTCCTTGTTCTCAGCGATCAAGTCACCGAGACGACGCAGCATTTTGCTGCGCGCAGTGGCGGTCAGACCACGCCACGCCGGGCTGTCGAAAGCGTTATGCGCCGATTGCACGGCGCGTTCGACGTCAGCTTCATCAGCGTCGGGCAATTCGGCCCAGGCTTGGGCCGTGGCCGGGTTGAGGCTTTCGAAAGTCTTGCCGGAGAGGGCGTCGACCCATTCTCCGCCGATGCACATCTGGAAGCGTGCGAGCGTCATGCAACGATCCCCTTTATTTGATTTTGTCGGGCGTGTGCGAATTCGAGAAATTCCAGCAGTGTCTGGTTGACCAGACGCGGCGACTCTACGGGCATCATATGCCGTTGCTCGGGCAGCACGGCAACCTTGGCGCCGGGGATGCGCAGGGCCAGTTGCTCGGCCATTTCCGGGGTCGAGCCCGGATCGAGCTCACCGGTGGCAATCAGCGTCGGCGCCTGAATGCTGCCCAGGTCGTCGGCGCGATACATGTCTTGCGTGGCGAACAGCTCGTATGTGGTCAGGTAACCCTGCGGATCATTGTTGGCCAGGGTTTGCCGCAACGCGGCGATCTGCGCCGGATTCGCCGCCTGATATTCGCGGCTGAACCAGCGCGACAGGGCCGCTTCGGCATTCGCGTCGGGCCCGTGTTCGGCGGCTTGCGCAGTGCGGGCGATGACGCCGGCGCGCTGCGCTTCGCTGCGGTTGAACACGCTGTTGAGCACCACCAGGCTTTGCAGGCGCTGTGGGTAGTGCAGGGCAAATGCCCGCGCGACCAGGCCGCCCATGGAAAAACCGATCACCGCTGCCTGAGGCAAGTTCAGGTGATCGAGCAGCTCCAGCAACTGGTCGGCGTAACCGAGCAGGTTGGTGCCGCTGGCCGGTCGCGGACTCGCGCCGTGGCCGAGCATGTCGTAGGCGATCACCTGATACTGGCTGGCGAGGCCGACAATCTGGCCGCCCCACATTTCTTTGTTCAGGCCCACGCCGTGGATCAAAACCACGGGCTGGCCTTCGCCGGTCGCCAGGTAACTGGTGCCAGCCGGGGTGAGTTCAGCGGTGAGCCGAATCATGGAGCGCTCCTGCTTGCCTTTTTTATTGTGATTACTGGGCTTTTTCGGCGGCCAGTTCTTCCAGGTCGATGTAACGGTTACCGATGCGCGGGTGCAGGCGACCACCGTCGGCGCAACCCAGCACCACGACGATTTCATCGGCACGCGGCGCGTCTTCGATCTGCATTTCCAGGGTGATGTAGTGCGAACGCTGGCCTTCGTCGTCCTTGTGCATCATCGGGATTTGAATCGAGGTACCCGGGCCGCCGCGCTTGTTGGTGAAGCTCAGGTAGCTCTTGGCCTTGACCGCTTCGCGGTAGTGGTTGCCGAAGCGCAGGGTGTGGATCACGGCGGAGGCATGCTCGATCTCGCCATCAGCGCCGACCACAGCGGCTTTGCCGTAAGCCTCGATTTTTTCTGCGCCGCCAATGATCCCGACCAGACGCTCGACCATCAGCGCGCCGAGGTCGGAGCAGTTGGCGCGGATCTGCGGCTTGAGGTCTTCCACAAAGCCGTTGCCCACCCAAGGGTTTTTCATCACCACGGCGAGGCCAACCATGGTCACTGGCTTGTCGGTGGCTTTGCCGCCTTCGATGAAGGTTTCTTCGACATAGCTGACGATCTTGCGAATTTCGAAACTCATGAGCTGCTCCGGTGGGGGATTGAAAGTGTCTTCCCGTCTGATGGTATACCATAATACCTATCGTGCAAGTCCCCCAAGCGAGTTTCGAATCATCTATCCGGCGAATGGCGGTGCATTCAGCCGTCACTGCAAATCCCGACCACGCCCCTGTGGGAGCGAGCTTGCTCGCGAAAGCGGCGGGCCAGCCAATAAAGAAGGTGGCTGCTCCGGCGCCTTCGCGAGCAAGCTCGCTCCCACCTTGGAATTCACTGACACCTGATCCGTGCGGTTAACAAAAGATAACGTGGCGCCGATTGTCAGACGTTTCCAAAGCCCGATAGGATGAGCCAGCTTCCGAAGGGGCTCTGGATTGCGGGTTTCAGGACTATGCTTCTGACCAGCGATCGCTCGAACACCCTTGCGGCGCCCTTTAAGGCCAAATGGCCTAACAATAATAAATAGGGGAAGGTCTATGAGTCGTTGCCGCCCGCCGGCGTTACGCAACACCGCGTTGCTGGCCACAGCACTCTCGATGCTGGGCTTTGCCATCTTGTCGGCACCTGTGATTGCCGCCCAGGCTCCAGCCGACGTGGTTTATGCCACCGAATCAGCCAAAGCCGCGAAAAGCCTCATTCTTGACGTCGTCCACGCCGGCGCCCGTTTGGTCGCAGTCGGGGATCGCGGGCACATTCTGTATTCCGACGACCAGGGCAAGACCTGGACGCAGGCGAAGGTGCCGAGCCGGCAGTTGCTGACGGCCGTGTATTTTGTCGACGACAAGCACGGCTGGGCGGTCGGCCATGACGCGCAGATTCTCGCCAGCGAGGACGGCGGTCTGACCTGGACCAAACAATTTGAAGACCTCAAACGCGAATCGCCGCTGCTCGACGTCTGGTTCAAGGACGCCAACAGCGGCTTTGCCGTGGGCGCTTACGGCGCGCTGCTGGAAACCACCGATGGCGGCAAAAACTGGGAAGACGTCAGTGACCGCCTCGACAACGAAGACCAGTTCCACCTCAACGCCATCGCTGCAGTGAAAGACGCCGGCCTGTTCATCGTCGGCGAGTCGGGCAGCATGTTTCGCTCCGCCGACGAGGGCCAGACCTGGGAAAAACTCGAAGGCCCATACGAAGGCTCGCTCTTCGGCGTGATCGGCACGGCTCAACCGCAGACGCTGCTGGCTTACGGCTTGCGCGGCAACCTCTACCGCTCGAGCGATTTCGGCAGCAGCTGGGAACAGATCGAGCTGAAAGCCGCGCGCGGAACACTGGAATTCGGCCTTTCCGGCGCTGCCTTGCTCGACGACGGCTCTATCGTGATCGTCGGCAACGGCGGTTCGGTGATCAGCAGCAGCGACAACGGTGAAACTTTCAGTGTGTTCAACCGCGCGGATCGCATATCCCTGTCGTCGGTCACCGCCGCCGGCAATGGCAACCTGATTCTGACCGGGCAGGGTGGCGTCCACACCACGCTGCCGAACGGCGCCGAGATCAATAATAAGAAGGCGGGGCTATGACTTCCTTGAACACACAAACCCAGGAAAAGGCGACGGTCCTCGAACGCCTGATTTTCAACAACCGCCCGGCGGTGATCCTCATCTGCCTGGTGGTGAGCATTTTCCTGTTCTGGCAGGCCACGTTGATCCGGCCGTCCACCAGTTTCGAAAAAATGATCCCGCTGCAGCATCCGTTCATCGAGAAGATGATGGAGCACCGCAACGATCTGGCGAACCTGGGCAACACCGTGCGGATTTCGGTGGAAGCCACCGATGGCGATATCTTCTCCAAGGAGTACATGGAGACCCTGCGCCAGATCAACGACGAGGTGTTCTACATCTCGGGCGTTGACCGCTCCGGGCTGAAGTCGCTGTGGAGCCCGAGCGTGCGCTGGACCGAAGTGACCGAGGAGGGTTTCGCCGGCGGTGAGGTGATTCCGCAGAGCTACAACGGCTCGCAGGACAGCCTCGATCTGCTGCGCAACAACGTGCTCAAGTCCGGTCAGGTCGGCCGTCTGGTGGCCAACGACTTCAAGTCGAGCATCGTCGACATCCCGCTGCTGGAGTCCTACCCGGACCCGCAGGATCAGGGCAAGTTGCTGGCGCTGGATTACCGCAAGTTCTCTCATGAACTCGAAGACAAGATCCGCAACAAGTTCGAAGCGCAGAACCCGAACATCAAGATCCACATCGTCGGTTTCGCCAAGAAGGTCGGCGACCTGATTGACGGTCTGGTGATGGTGGTGCTGTTCTTCGGCGTCGCCTTCGTGATCACCCTGATTCTGCTGCTGTGGTTCACCAACTGCGTGCGCAGCACCATCGCGGTATTGAGCACAACGCTGGTGGCGGTGGTCTGGCAACTCGGCTTGATGCACTTCTTCGGCTTCGGACTCGATCCGTATTCGATGCTGGTGCCGTTCCTGATTTTCGCCATCGGCATCTCTCATGGCGTGCAGAAGATCAACGGCATCGCGCTGCAATCCAGCGAGGCGGACAACGCGCTTACGGCTGCACGACGCACGTTCCGGCAACTGTTCCTGCCGGGGATGATTGCGATTCTCGCGGATGCGGTCGGCTTCATCACGCTGCTGATCATCGACATCGGTGTTATCCGTGAATTGGCCATCGGTGCGTCCATCGGCGTGGCGGTGATCGTGTTCACCAACCTGATCCTGTTGCCGGTCGCCATCTCCTATGTCGGCATCAGCAAACGCGCTATCGCCAAGAGCAAGAAGGATGCGAACCGCGAACACCCGTTCTGGCGCCTGCTGTCGAACTTTGCCAGCCCGAAAGTTGCACCGATCTCTGTAGCCCTGGCGCTGGTCGCCTTCGGTGGTGGCCTCTGGTACAGCCAGAACCTGAAAATCGGCGACCTCGACCAAGGCGCGCCGGAGTTGCGTCCTGATTCGCGCTACAACAAGGACAACAACTTCATCATCAGCAACTATTCGACCAGTTCCGACGTGCTGGTGGTGATGGTCAAGACCAAGGCTGAAGGCTGTTCACGCATTGAAGCCATGGCACCGATCGATGAACTGATGTGGAAGATGCAGAACACCGAGGGCGTGCAGTCGGCGATCTCGTTGGTGACGGTGTCCAAGCAGATGATCAAAGGCATGAACGAGGGCAACCTGAAATGGGAAACCCTGTCGCGCAATCCGGACGTGCTGAACAACTCGATTGCCCGTGCTGATGGTTTGTACAACAACAGCTGCTCGCTGGCGCCGGTGCTGGTGTTCCTCAACGACCACAAGGCGGAAACCCTTGATCGGGCGGTGCATGCAGTGCAGGAGTTCGCCAAGGACAACAACAAGGACGGCCTGGAATTCATCCTCGCCGCGGGTAACGCCGGCATCGAAGCGGCCACCAACGAAGTCATCAAACAGGCTGAGTTGACCATCCTGATCCTGGTGTACATCTGCGTGGCGGTGATGTGCATGATCACCTTCCGCTCGTGGGCGGCGACCTTGTGCATCGTGCTGCCGCTGGTGCTGACCTCGGTACTCGGCAACGCGCTGATGGCGTTCATGGGCATCGGTGTAAAAGTGGCAACGTTGCCGGTGGTGGCGCTGGGCGTGGGTATCGGCGTCGACTACGGGATCTACATCTACAGCCGTCTGGAAAGTTTCCTGCGTGCCGGTCTGCCGTTGCAGGAAGCCTACTACCAGACCCTGAAGTCCACCGGTAAAGCGGTGCTGTTCACCGGTCTGTGCCTGGCCATCGGCGTGTGCACCTGGATCTTCTCCGCGATCAAGTTCCAGGCCGACATGGGCCTGATGCTGACCTTCATGCTGCTGTGGAACATGTTCGGTGCGCTGTGGCTGCTGCCGGCACTGGCGAAGTTCCTGATCAAGCCAGAGAAACTGGCGGGGCAGAAGGGCAATTCGCTGTTTGCGCATTGATCTGAAGGGCTGAAATGAAAAAGCCGCAACCTTAGGGTTGCGGCTTTTTTTGTGGGTGAAGATCAAGAGCCCCTCACCCTAGCCCTCTCCCCGAGGGAGAGGGAACCGAACGGGGGATATTGGGAATTTTCGCCGATCTGAACGTCCTGCTGTGAATCCATAATCGACTCGGTTTTTCAGGTCGATGTATCAAGAAGCACAACTCGGTCAGTCCCCTCTACCTCTGGGAGAGGGCTAGGGTGAGGGCAATCAATCTAAAGTCTTAAGAAAGCTCAGCCCCCAACACAACACTCAACGCACTGCGCGCATCATCCAGCTGCACCAACGTCGCATGCCGCGCCCCCAGCGCATCGCGATTTTCAATGGCCGTCAAAATCGCCTTGTGCCTTGGCAGCGCCAATTCATGCAGATTCGGCCGCTGATTCGAATGTTTCAACGCCTCGGCAATCGCCACCGACAACATGTTGCACAGGTTCGCCAACAAATCATTGTGCGTCGCATCGGCAATGCGGCTATGAAAATCCAGATCCGGTTGCAGCAGTGCTTCCGGCGTCGGCGCCGCTTCCATGCGTTGGTAGGCTTCGCCAATGGCGGCAATGTCGGCATCGGTCGCATGCTGGGCGGCGAGGGCGGCGGCGGCAGGTTCGATGATGCTGCGCACGCTGGTCAGCACGTTGAAAAACTCATTCTGCGGGCTGCTTTGCATCAGCCAGTGCAGCACGTCCGGGTCGAGCATGTGCCATTCGCGGCGCGCCTTGACCACCGTGCCGACGCGCGGCTTCGAATACACCAGACCCTTGGCCACCAACACCCGCGTGGCTTCACGCAACACCGGCCGGCTGACCGCGTACTCCTCGCACAACAAGGCTTCGGCGGGCAGTTTGTCATCGGGCAAAAAGCGTCCGGAGACGATCTGCTTGCCCAGTTCCTGGACAATGCGCGAGTGCATGCTTTTGCGGTCGGAAGGTTTACGGTAATCCATGGGGGGCGGCGCGATCCTGAGCGATGGAGATGCCGCGCATCATAGCAGGCACGGCACAATCTTGAGGCAGACAAAGACAACTGTGGGAGCGAGCTTGCTCGCGAATACGGAGTGTCAGACGCCACGTGGTTGACTGACCCACCGCTTTCGCGAGCAAGCTCGCTCCCACAGGGAAGGGCGGGGTTCTTAATGGGAGTGACGCGGTACTTCTGCTCCACGGCAACCTACCAGGAAGTCAAAGTCACAGCCCTGATCCGCCTGTAACACATGGTCGATGTACAGCTGACGATAACCGCCCACCAGCAATTGTTGCGGTGGTTGCAGATCGGCCATGCGCGCCGCCAGTTCGGCATCCGGAATGTCCAGGTGCAAACGGCCAGTGGCGCAATCGAGCTCGATCCAGTCGCCTTCCTTCACCGTGGCCAACGGCCCACCGGCTGCCGCTTCCGGCGCCACGTGCAAAACCACCGTGCCGTACGCCGTGCCGCTCATCCGCGCATCGGAAATGCGCACCATGTCGGTCACGCCTTGTGCCAACAGCTTGGCCGGTAGGCCCATGTTGCCGACTTCGGCCATGCCCGGATAACCCTTCGGCCCGCAGTTCTTCATCACCAGAATCGAATCTTTATCAACCTCCAGTTCCGGATCATTGATTCGCGCCTTGTACATGTCGAAGTTCTCGAACACCACTGCACGGCCGCGATGTTGCATCAGTTCGGCGCTGGCGGCGGACGGCTTGAGCACCGCACCCAGTGGCGCGAGATTACCGCGCAGCACGCAGATACCGCCGTCAGCACGGATCGGATTGTCGAGCGTGCGGATCACTTCGTCTTCGCCATAGATCGGCGCGTCCTTGGTGTTCTCGCCGATGGACTTGCCGTTGACGGTCAGGGCATTCGGATGCGGAATCAGGTTGGCTTCACCCAGGCGACGCAGCACGGCTGGCAAGCCACCGGCGTAGTAAAACTCTTCCATCAGGAAACGCCCGGACGGTTGCAGATCGACGATGGTCGGCATGCCGCGGCCGATGCGCGTCCAGTCGTCCAGATCCAGCTCGACGCCAATGCGCCCGGCGATGGCTTTCAAGTGAATCACGGCGTTGGTCGAACCGCCGATGGCAGCGTTGACGCGAATCGCGTTTTCAAAGGCTTCCTTGGTCAGGATCTTCGACAGTTTCAGATCCTCGCGAACCATCTCCACCGCCCGCATGCCGGACATGTGCGCCAGCACATAACGCCGCGCATCCACCGCTGGAATTGCCGCGTTGTGGGGCAGCGAAGTGCCCAGTGCTTCGGCCATGCACGCCATGGTCGACGCCGTGCCCATGGTGTTGCAGGTGCCCGCCGAACGCGACATGCCGCCCTCGGCCGCGAGGAAATCGTCGATGGTGATGGTGCCGGCCTTGACCTGTTCGCTGAGCTGCCAAACCACGGTGCCGGAGCCGATGTCCTTGCCCTTGTGCTTGCCGTTGAGCATCGGCCCGCCGGTGACGACGATGGCCGGGACGTCGCAACTGGCTGCGCCCATGAGCAGCGCCGGAGTGGTTTTGTCGCAACCGGTCAGCAGCACCACGCCGTCAATCGGGTTACCGCGAATCGCTTCCTCAACGTCCATGCTCGCCAGGTTGCGGGTGAGCATGGCGGTCGGGCGCAGGTTGGATTCGCCGTTGGAGAACACCGGGAATTCCACCGGGAAGCCCCCGGCCTCGATCACCCCGCGTTTGACGTGCTCCGCGATCTGGCGGAAATGCGCGTTGCACGGGGTCAATTCCGACCAGGTGTTGCAGATGCCGATGATCGGCTTGCCATGAAACTGGTGGTCGGCGATGCCCTGATTCTTCATCCAGCTGCGGTACATGAAGCCGTTCTTGTCGGCCGTGCCAAACCATTGGGCGGAGCGCAGGGTGGGTTTCTTATCAGACATGATCGATTCTCTTATTGTATGACTATAGTGTTCCAGCGATGGCCTAACATAAGCTCAAATTCGACCGTTTGGAAGTGTTGTTGGGTAATTAGTAATACTATATAGTCGTTTTCGACGGAGGGATGGCCCTGGCGGTTTTCCGTGAGAGGCGTCCCCCGAGGTTCTATAACAACAACAATCGGAGACCGATCTCATGAGCCAGGAATTGCGCCTGATTCGGCGCATCACACTGAAACTGATTCCCTTCCTGATCCTGCTGTACCTGATCGCCTATGTGGATCGCTCCGCCGTCGGCTTCGCCAAGCTGCACATGGGCGCCGACATCGGCATCGGCGATGCGGCCTATGGCCTCGGTGCCGGGCTGTTCTTCATTGGTTATTTCCTTTTTGAAATTCCCAGCAACCTGATGCTCGAACGCTTCGGCGCGCGGCGTTGGTTTGCGCGGATCATGATCACCTGGGGCGCGATCACCATCGGCATGGCCTTCGTCCAGGGCCCGCACAGCTTTTATGTCATGCGCTTTTTGCTCGGCGCGGCAGAGGCAGGGTTCTTCCCCGGCGTTCTCTATTACATCACCCAATGGTTCCCGGTGCGCCATCGCGGCAAGATCCTCGGGCTGTTCATTCTTTCGCAACCCATCGCCATGATGATCACCGGTCCCGTGTCCGGCGGTTTGCTGGGCATGGACGGCATTCTTGGTCTGCACGGCTGGCAGTGGCTGTTCATCGTCATCGGCACCCCGGCGATCCTGCTGACCTGGCCGGTGCTGCGCTGGTTGCCTGACGGCCCGCAACAGGTGAAATGGATGGATCAGGCCGAGAAAGACTGGCTAACCGGCGAGCTGAAAAAGGATCTGCAGGAATACGGCCAGACCCGTCACGGCAATCCTTTGCATGCGCTGAAAGACAAACGCGTGTTGCTGCTGGCGCTGTTCTATCTGCCGGTGACCCTGAGCATCTACGGACTCGGCTTGTGGCTGCCGACGTTGATCAAACAGTTCGGCGGCAGCGATCTGGTGACCGGTTTCGTGTCGTCGGTGCCTTACATCTTCGGGATCATCGGCCTGCTGATCATCCCGCGCAGTTCCGATCGCTTGAACGATCGCTACGGGCATTTGGCGGTGTTGTATGTGCTGGGCGCGATCGGTTTGTTCCTCAGCGCCTGGCTGTCATTGCCGGTGGCGCAACTGGCGGCGCTGTGTCTGGTGGCGTTTGCGCTGTTTTCCTGCACGGCGGTGTTCTGGACGCTGCCGGGGCGGTTCTTTGCCGGTGCGAGTGCGGCGGCGGGGATCGCGCTGATCAACTCGGTGGGCAACCTGGGCGGCTACATCGGGCCGTTCGTGATCGGGGCGCTGAAGGAACACACCGGCAATCTGGCTTCGGGGTTGTATTTCCTGTCGGGGGTGATGGTGTTTGGTTTGATTCTGACCGGCGTGGTGTATCGCGTGCTGGAGCGTAAGCACGTGTTGCCGGCTGACCAGTTTGCCGCGAGTGCCCGCGGTGCGACCAGAACCTAAAGACTGGCGCTGGCCCTTGTGGGAGCGAGCTTGCTCGCGAAGAGGCCGGCACATTGAGAATTATTGGTGACTGACACACCGTCTTCGCGAGCAAGCTCGCTCCCACAGGGATTTACGGTGATTTTGAAAGAACAGGAGAAACCTTATGCATCTGGTTCAATTCGAATTGAGTAACGGCGAACGCCGCGTCGGCGTGGTCGAAGGCGCTGTGGTGCGCGAAGTGCAGGACGCCCGCAGCGTGCGTGATCTGGCCCTGGCCGCCATCGAAGCCGGCGGCACTCTGGAGCAGCAAGTCAAAACCCTCGGCCTGGGCAGCAGCCACGACTATGCGCAATTGCTCAAAGACCTGCGCATTCTGCCGCCGCTCGATCACCCGGACCCGGCACACATGCTGGTCAGCGGCACCGGTCTGACGCATCTGGGCAGCGCCTCGGCCCGCGACAAGATGCACCAGCAGGCCGGTGACGAAACCGCGATGACCGACACCATGAAAATCTTCAAATGGGGCGTCGAGGGCGGCAAGCCGGTGGCGGGGCAGGCCGGTGTTCAGCCGGAATGGTTCTACAAGGGCGACGGCAGCATCGTCGTGCGTCCCGGCGAAGCCTTCCCGTTGCCGCCGTTTGCCGAAGACGCTGGCGAAGAGCCGGAAATGGCCGGTCTGTACATCATCGGCCACGACGGCAAGCCGTATCGCCTGGGGTTCGCCGTCGGCAACGAGTTCTCCGATCACGTCATGGAGCGCAAGAATTACCTGTACCTGGCCCACTCGAAATTGCGCAGTTGCAGTTATGGTCCGGAACTTCGCGTCGGTGAGCTACCCCAACACCTTGCAGGCACCAGTCGTATCCTGCGTGATGGCGAAGTGTTGTGGCAGAACGAGTTCCTCAGTGGCGAGGCCAACATGTGCCACAGCCTGGCGAACCTCGAATACCACCACTTCAAGTACAGCCAATTCCTGCGCCCGGGCGACGTGCACATTCACTTTTTCGGCACCGCGACCCTGTCGTTCGCCGATGGCATTCGCACCCAACCGGGTGACGTTTTCGAAATCAGCCAGGCCGAATTCGGCGCACCGCTGATCAATGGCATCGCCCCGGTTCAGGCCGTTTTCGAACCGGACAGCATCGGCACCCTTTAAGGAGATCCCATGACTCAGATTCTCGGTCACAACTACATCGGCGGTCAGCGTAGTGCTGCCGGCAACGTCAAACTGCAAAGCGTTGACGCGACGACGGGCGAACAGCTGCCTCACGATTTCATCCAGGCCACGGCCGAAGAAGTTGATGCCGCCGCCAAAGCCGCCGCTGCCGCCTACCCGGCCTATCGCAGCCTCAGCGCCGAGCGCCGCGCGCAGTTTCTCGACGCGATTGCCGATGAACTGGACGCGCTCGGTGATGATTTCGTCGCCGTTGTCTGCCGCGAAACCGCGTTGCCGGCTGGCCGTATTCAGGGCGAACGCGGTCGCACCAGCGGCCAGATGCGTCTGTTCGCCAAAGTGCTGCGCCGTGGCGATTTCTATGGGGCACGGATCGATTTGCCGTTGCCGGATCGCCAGCCATTGCCGCGCCCGGATCTGCGTCAGTACCGCATCGGCCTCGGTCCAGTTGCCGTGTTCGGCGCGAGCAATTTTCCGCTGGCGTTTTCGACTGCCGGTGGCGACACCGCATCGGCACTCGCTGCCGGTTGCCCGGTGGTGTTCAAGGCGCACAGCGGTCACATGGCCACGGCCGAACTGGTGGCTGATGCATTGATTCGTGCGGCGGAAAAAACCGAGGTGCCAGCGGGTGTGTTCAACATGATCTACGGCGGTGGCGTCGGCGAGTGGCTGGTCAAGCATCCGGCGATTCAGGCTGTGGGTTTCACCGGTTCGCTCAAGGGTGGACGGGCGCTGTGCGACATGGCCGCGGCACGCCCGCAACCGATCCCGGTATTTGCCGAGATGTCGAGCATCAACCCGGTGATCGTCTTGCCACAGGCGCTGGCCGCTCGCTCGGAAAGCGTCGCTCGCGACCTCACCGCGTCGGTCGTGCAGGGCTGCGGTCAGTTCTGCACCAATCCGGGTTTGGTCATCGGCATTCGCTCGCCTGAGTTCAACGCATTCGTGCAACAGGTGGCAGGTTTGATCGGCGACCAACCGGCGCAAACCATGCTCAATGCCGGCACCCTTGGCAGTTACGGCAACGGCTTGCAGAAGCTTCTCGCGCACCAGGGCATTGAACATCTGGCCGGTAATCCGCAGCAGGGTAATCAAGCGCAGCCGCAGCTGTTCAAAGCGGACGCCAGCCTGTTGATCAACGGCGATGAAGTGCTGCAGGAAGAAGTCTTCGGCCCAACCACGGTGATTGTCGAGGTGGCCGATCAGGCGCAACTCAGTGCCGCATTGAACGGTTTGCACGGGCAGCTCACGGCGACGATCATCGGCGAGCCGGCGGACTTCCAAGCGTTCGCGGAGTTGACGCCGCTGCTGGAACAGAAGGTCGGGCGCATCCTGCTCAACGGCTATCCGACCGGTGTCGAGGTGTGTGATTCGATAGTCCATGGCGGCCCGTACCCTGCGACGTCCGATGCCCGTGGCACTTCGGTCGGCACACTGGCCATTGATCGGTTCCTGCGTCCGGTGTGTTTCCAGAACTACCCCGACACCTTGCTGCCGGAACCGCTGAAAAACGCCAACCCGTTGCGTATCCAGCGCCTGGTGGATGGCAAGCCTTCGCGCGAAGCGTTGTAAGGCAACACCCATAACCTGTGGGAGCTGGCTTGCCAGCGATGACTGCGGCACATCCCACATTGATGTGTCAGACAGATTGCTATCGCTGGCAAGCCAGCTCCCACAGGGATCTGTATCGACAATAAGCTATCATTCGCTCTTTCCCCCCTAGAAAGACTGTTCACCATGACTGCCCAAACTCTTCTCAACGCCCTCGAACACTGCGGTATGGTCGAAATCGACGGCCTGCACGCTTTCGAATTCGCCCTCGATGAAGACGACAATCTGCACATCGAATGCATCGATGGCCGAGCGGCCAAGCATTGGGAATTCACGCCGGCGCAGGTCGCTGCAGCCACCTTCGATGATTCTCTGCAGAGCTGGTTGATCGTCGGTTATTTCAATGAGACCAAAGCTATTGGCGAACACCGCCTGGTCTGCCACGGCGACGTCGTCAGCAGTAGCGATGACGAGGATGAAACTGATGAAAATGCGTAAATTCTGGCCGTTGCTGATGGCCGGCAGCGTCGGTGCGATGGGCCTTTCCAGTGCATCCGCTGAAAGCTTTCAGCTGCTGGTCGGCTCTTACACTGCCGGCGCCAGCCAAGGCATCTATCGGATGAGCTTCGATAGCGCCACCGGTCAGATCGAAGCCAAACCACTGCAAGTGGTGAAAAGCGAAAACCCGTCGTGGCTCACTCTGTCCAAAGACCAGAAACGCTTGTTCGTGGTCAACGAAAACGGTCCGGGCCAGACCGATCCGGTCGGTCGCGTCAGCAGTTATGCGATTGATCCGAAAACCCATGCGCTGAGTTTGATCAATCAAGTCCAAAGCCTGGGCAACGAACCGACCCATTCAAGCCTCAGCCATGACGCCAGCCATTTGTTCGTCAGCAACTATTCGGTGATGGAAGATCCGGGCGGCACCCTGGCGGTGTTGCCGGTAGCGGCCGACGGCAAACTCAAACCGGTGGTGCAGATGAGCGCGCACCCGGCGAGCCGGGTCAATCCCGAGCGTCAGGCGTCGAACCATGTGCACTCAACGGTCTCTTCGCCGGACGGTCGCTACGTGTTCTCCAATGATCTGGGCGCGGACAAGGTCTTCATCTACCAGTTCGACCCGAAGGCCAACCCGGAGCTGCCGCTGACACCGGCGAAAACCGCTGCCGTGCCTATGCCGGCGGGCAGTGGTCCGCGTCACCTGCTGTTCAGCGCTGATGGCAAACACGCCTGGCTGACCATGGAAATGAGCGCTCAGGTTGCCGTGTTCGATTACAACGACGGCGTGCTGACCCAGACGCAATTGGTTGATCTGGCGGCTGGCCAGCCGACCTCGGACAAGGCTGCCGCTGCTTTGCATGCCAGCGCTGACGGTAAATTCCTCTACGTCAGCAACCGTGGCACCGCCAATCAGTTGGTCGTGTTCAGCATTGATCCGGCCACCGGCCAGCTCAAGGAACTGCAAAAACGTTCGGTGGACGGTGATCACCCGCGCGAATTCAGCCTCGACCCGAGTGGCAAATTCCTGTTGATTGCCAATCAGAAGAGCAATGAGATTGTCGTCGTCGAACGCGATGGCAAGACCGGCCTGCTCGGTAAAACCGTGCAGAAACTGCCAATGGATGCGCCCAGCGACCTCAAATTTGTAGTGCGACAATAAGCCACAGGCCCCGATTCACGGGGCCTGTCTCTATGTATTAATCGCGCTGATAACTGCTACTGTTACAAAGCATTTCAAGCGATCAACCCTCGAGCGTTAAGTTGGCTCCACAGCCCAACCGGGCAAGCAAGCCAACCGAACACGAGGGTTACCGCCATGAACTTCAATCTCTTCTCCGTCATCGCCGCTTCCGCCATCTCCGCCACCGTGGTTCTGCCAGCCAGTGCCAACGTCGAAATCAACGGCAAAAAATCCCACGCCCAGAGCTACACCCAGAAATATCTGCAACAGAGCGCCAACTTCTACGCTGCGCTGGATCACAAAGCCCAGCACTGAACACACAGACAAAACTCCCTGCAGGAGCTGCCGAAGGCTGCGATCTTTTGATCCTCAACGTCAAAAGATCGCAGCCTTCGGCAGCTCCTGCACGTTTGTGGGTGCGAAAAATCCTTGTGTCATAGGTTTTATTCAACGACGAAATAGATTGGCTTAATGATCAACGAAGCTGATGTTCACTATGGAAAACCCTGAGTGGTTGCCACAGCTTTTTTGATCGATTCTGTGGGCATCGACACATGCCCACGGGAGAACACCATGGCCAGCACAATCATCTCTTCTGCCAAATTCGGCGCCTACCTGGCCATCGGCCTTTACCTGGCGCTGGTACTGATCGTCAGCCTCTCATCGCAGATGGAACACCGCTTCGACGCACCGATTCAGGTCGCAAGTCCCGGTATTCAGTTCGAACACCGCTCGCAAAGCGCGATGGTAGACCGGGCGGAACTCGCAGGAGTCGGCGGCGCATGAAAGGCTACAGACTTTGGGTTATCGCCAGTCTCGCATTGATGACTAACGGCGCATCGTTGCTGGGCATTGGTCAAGGCTCGGTGGGAGCGCTGGCGCGGGCCATAGAGGCCAATCACAACATCGCCCACGACATCGAACGGGCGAATACGCTGGGGCTGCTGGCCGGCAATCCGCCGAGCAAGGCCGCAGCGAATTTCCTCGGGCCGTTCGAAGTGGATTGCTCGGCCCTGGGCATGTGCCAGGTTTTGGCCTGACCCCGTGGTTACTTCTTCATGATCGAGGTGAAGAGCTCGGATTCGAGGAATCGCTGAAGCCACGCCTGCAAGCGAACGTACGGCGTTTGCGCGAACCACTCCCGATCGACATGGGCGAACTGGCGTACGAACGGCAATAACGCCACATCCGCCAGGCTCGGATGATCACTCAGCAAGTAATCGCGCCCTTCAAGCAACTCTTCGAGCCTGCGCAAAAACATCTCGCCCTCGGCCCGATAAACTTCCATCGGCTGCTCGGGATAGCGCTCGGCATATTTGTAGCGGTTCAAGTGGCCCTTGAACACCTGATCATTGGCTTCGATCAACTCGGCAATCCGAGCATCACCGCCGAGCAACCAATCCTGCGGATCATTCTGTGCCAGCGCCCAGCGCATGATTTCCAGGCTTTCATCGATCACCCGACCGTCCGCATCCAGCACGGGCACCGTGCCTTTGGGCGAGATCGCGAGCATCTCGGCGGGTTTGGCCTTGAGGCTGACCTCGATAATCTCCACCGGCACGCCGCAATAACGCAGGGCCATCCGCGCGCGCATGGCGTAGGGGCAGCGGCGGAATGAATACAGCGTGTTCATTTCACCTCCAGCGTGCTCAAGCCGTTGCCCTGACGCAGCACTTGAATCTGTACCGGGATCCGCTCGTGCATTTCCTGCACGTGAGAAATCACCGCGACCTTGCGGCCCTGCGCCTGCAAGCCGTCGAGGGCATCCATCGCCAGTTGCAGGGATTCCGGATCAAGGCTGCCAAAGCCTTCGTCGATAAACAGTGATTCGATTTTCAGCGTGCTCGACGCCATCGAGGCCAGGCCCAGCGCAAGGGCCAGCGACACCAGGAACGTCTCGCCGCCGGACAACGAATGCACCGAACGCAATTCGTCGCCCATCTCCGTGTCCATCACCAGCAGGCCAAGCATGCTGCCACCGCGTTTCAGGCGATAGCGTTTGACCAGTTGGCGCAACTGCACGTTGGCGTGGTGCACGAGCAAATCGAGGTTGTAGGCCTGGGCGATCTTGCGGAAAGTGTCGCCCGTCGCCGAACCAATCAGCGCACTCAGACGTGCCCAGCGCTGGTACTCGGCGTAGGCGTCGGCGATTTGCTGCGCCAGTGCCTGATTGGCGTTCTGCCGGCGCTGGTCTTCAGCCTGCTCGGCGCGCAATTCAGCGCAGTGCTGCTCGCTGACGTTGAACTGGTTCTGCAGATCAACAAGGGCGCTGGCGAGTTGTTCGGCATCGAGATCGCCGTTGTGCTGGGCCTGATGATCGAGCAAGCGCTGATCGCGTTCCTGCAACAGCACGTTGGCCTGTTCGATGGCTTTTTCGTTGCGCTGCAAGTGTTGGCGCAATTCAGTCAGTTGCGCGTCATCGACCCGCAACAGGTCTTCGAGACCGCCGTCGTCCAGCTCGGGATGGCGGGCGCGCCAGTCGGCAATCTTGCCGGTGAGATCCTTGTCTTCACTTTCCAGCGCTTGTAAACGTTCACGCCGGGCCTTGAGTTCGGCGGCGATCTGCACCAGTTGCGTGCTGATATTTTGCAGCTCTTGAGCCGTGCCGGTTTCGGCGTTGCGAGCCTGTTCAACGGCGTGTTCGAGTTGCTGCTGCCAGTGCTCGGCGCTGCTGTGCTCACCGAGCAGTTGCGTGAGCTTTTGCTGGCAAGCCTGTTGTTGCTCGGCCAGCGCATTGAATTGCTGCTCGGCGGCTTGCGATTGCTGCAGGCGGGTCTGCTGGCGGTCCTGTTCTTTCTCCAGCGTTTGCTGACGTTGTTGCTGCTCGGCCAGTTCTTCCTTCTGCTGCTCGACTTGCGCCAGGCGCTCGGCAATCTGCTGGTCGAGCTGCATGAACGTCGCGGCCGGTTCCAGGCGCAAGGCTTGAAGCGTGTCCGCCGGCAGCAGGCTGCCAAACGCGGTGAGTTCTTCATCAAGGCGCTGGCGATCGCTGCTCAACTCGCGCTGCTGGTTACTCAAGTGCTGCGCCGCTTGCTGATGCGCGGTTTCGGCCTGCCGCAATTGTTGGGTCAGGCGCGCGGCATCCTGTTGCAGGGTGAGCAGGGCGCCTTGGCGTTGTTCGTCCTGAGCGATGCTCTGATTCAATTGCTCGTTTTGGCGGGTGAGCCAGGCGTCGCGTTTATCGGCGTCCTGATTATGCAACTGCGCGGACAGCGGATGAGCGTCGAGGCTCGGCGCCAGCGCCTGTTGCTGAGCGGCCAATTGTTCCTGTTGTTGCAGCAGCTCTTTTTGCTGAGCAATGACACCACCGACCTCAGCGCGCAGTTCAACCAGCTTTTCCTTGAGCTGATCGACCACTTGCTGGGCGTTGGCCTGTTCGCTTTCATCGTGGCGACCAAGGCTTTGCAGCAACGCTTCGGGCTGATGATACGGGTGCTCGTTGCTGCCGCAGACCGGGCAGGGCTGATCGTCCTGCAACTGCGCGCGCAGCTCTTCGACACTGGCACTGCGGGCCAGACGCTGACGCTCCAGCAGTTCGCGGGTGACATTGAGGGTTTGTTCGGCGACGGTCAGTTCGGCCTTGGTTTTTACGCCGTCCTGGGTCAGCCGCTCACGCTCCTGTTGGGCGCTGAGCTGGCGTTGTTGCAGCTCGCTGCTGCGCTTGTGCAGATCCTGTTGGCTGGCCCACAGGCGCGACAGGTCTTCAAAGGCGCGCAGTTGCTTGCGATTGTCCTGCAACAGATTGCCGAGGATGCCGATCTGCTCGGCGACGGCATCGGGTTCGGCACCGGCCTCCTTGAACAGCACTTCGAGCTGCTGCTTTTGTGCGGCGAATGCTTCAGCGTTGCGCGTGGCGCTCTCTTCGAGCGAGGCCAGTTCGGCCTGACCTTTGTTCAAACGGTTGCCGATCAGCATCAGCTGTTGCAGGCGATCGCGATAGGCATTCCACGCATCGCTCAATGGCGCCAGGTGCGCGCTTTTCTCAAGTCCGGCGGCGATGTGTTGCAGGCGTTCAGCGACCTGGCCCTGCTTTTCCAGCAAGGCTTGTATGTCACTCTGGCCTTGTGTGCAGGCGTGCTGTGCACGCTGTTTGGCATCGGCGCTGCTGGCTGCTTCTTTGGCCAGACGGGTGAGGGTGCTTTGTTCTTCAAACGCCTGACGCAACAGCGGGGCATTCTCGCTTTGGCGCTGTTGTGCCTCGCTCAGGGCGACTTTCGCCGCCGCCAGGTTTTGCTCCAGCAGCGTCTGCTGCTTGCCCAGTTCTGCGTGTTGCTGGGTATGCGCGGCAATCTGTGCCGCCAGCGGTGTCAGCAGCGCATCCAGGTCGGTTTTACGCGCGAACTGGTGGCGTTGCGGGCCGAGTTGCTCCAGGCGCGTCAGTTTCACGCGCTCGCCGGCCAGACTTTCCCATTGTTGTTGCGCGCCGTGCAGTTGCTCGGTCGCGGCTTGCTGCGATTCCTGCAACAGGCGCAACTCCTTGAGCCAGCCGTGCTGCTGTTCAAGCTGCTTGAGCTGCGTCTGCTGCAGCTTCAGCTGTTGTTGCGCGGCATTGAAACGCTCATCCAGTTCCGCCCGGGCTTCGGGCGCAAGCGGGGTGACGCCGGTGGCCTGATCCTGCAACAGCTTGTGCGCTTCGCGGGCCTCCTTGGTCTTGTCGAAGGCGCGGCGCCCGAGCTGGGTGTACAGCGCGGTGTCGGTGAGTTTTTCCAGCAGTTCGCTGCGATCGTTGTCGTCAGCCTTGAGGAAGGCACTGAACTCGCTCTGGGCCAGCAGCACGGCGCGGGTGAACTGTTCGAAATTCAGGCCCAGCGCGGCTTCCAGTTGAGTCTTGTATTCACCTTTCTGGCTGGCGAGCAGTTGATCCTGATCGATGTCGCGCAGGCTCTGCCGACTGGCCTGTAACTTCCCGCCAGCCTTTTCCCGTGCACGATTGGCTTCCCAGCGCGCGCGATAACGACGGCCATCTATACCGACAAAATCCACCTCGGCGTAGCCTTCACCGGTGCCGCGACGCAGCAACGTGCGCGGGTCGCCGGTGGCGATTTCGCCGTCGGCATCCGGGACTTTGGCGTCACGGCCGGTGTTGTTCAAACGCGGCACGGCGCCGAACAGCGCCAGGCACAAGGCATCAAGCAGGGTACTTTTACCAGCGCCGGTCGGGCCGGTGATCGCGAACAGACCCGCGCTGGCCAGCGGCTCGGCGGTGAAGTCGATTTCAAACGGCCCGGCCAGCGAGGCGAGGTTCTTCAAACGAATGGCGAGAATCTTCATGGCTGCTCGCCCTCCATTTGCACGTCTTGCAACAGTTCGGCGAAGTCCTTGAGCGTTTGCTCATCGACCTCGCTGCCGTAGTTGTCGAGCCACGCGCGGCTGAACAATTCCTGGGGCGTGAGTTGGTCAAGTTCGATCAACGCGGTGCCGTCCTCCACGCCATCGGCACCCCGGTTGCCGGCGTATTCGGCGGCGATGCGCACCAGACGCACGGCTTTGCCTTGCAGGGCGGTTTCCACCTGATGGCGCAGATCCGGTTGCGGCTCGTCGAGGCGCACGCGCACTTCCAGCCAGGGTTGGCGCTGGGTTTCAGCCAGCAGATCGACGTTCGGCAAGTCCGCCAGTTGCAGCAGAATCTCGGCCAAAGGTGCCGGGCCGATGCGCTGCAAGTTGACGGCGCGGGGGATCAGTTTCGGTTCGACGCTGACCAGCGTTTCGCCGTCGAGGGTGACGTCGAGAATCTGGTGCTGATAACCGATCTCCGAGAACGACAACGGAATCGGCGAGCCGCTGTAGCGAATGCGCTCCTCACCGTTGACCTTCTGCGGTTTGTGCAAGTGGCCGAGGGCGACGTAGCTGATGCTCGGCCCGAACAGACTGGCGGGCAGGGCTTCGGCGTTACCGATAATCAGGCTGCGCTCGGAATCCTCTGAAACGGAGCCGCCGGCCATGTGTGCGTGGCTGATGGCGATCAATGCCTGACCGGGTTGGCGCTTGGCGTTGGCCGCTTCGATCAGCCATTCATGCACTTGGCCAATGCCACGCAAATAGTTGTCACCCAAGTGCGCGCCAGTCACTTCGGCCGGACGCAGGAACGGCAACGCCAGGCACCACGCGGCGATTTCGCCTTGGGCATTCGGCAGCGGCAGCAACAGACGTTCGGCATCGAGTTGGCCATCGTCCAGCCACAGCACGCGACCCAGTGCGTGGGTGCGCAAACGGCGCATCAACGGCGCGGGCAGTTCGATCCGCGAGCCGGAATCGTGGTTGCCGGCGATCATCACGATGGTCAGCAACGGTTGCTGCTCGTGGGCGCTGACGATGAAGTCGTAAAGGCGTTCCTGGGCTTTGACCGGCGGATTGACCGTGTCAAAGATGTCACCGGCAATCAACAGCACATCCGGCTGTGCCAGTTTCAGCTGGCGCAGCAGCCATTCGAGGAAGCACGCATGCTCGAAATCGCGCTCCTGGCCGTGCAGGTTTTGCCCAAGGTGCCAGTCGGAGGTGTGAAACAGACGCAAGGTGGACTCCGCAACAATTAAAGAGGTGATGGCCGCGGGGAAATGAGGGGCGGCGAAAGAGGGGAGAGTTTACTGGCAAAAGCGCCGACTTGCCCAAAGGCGTGATGGATCTGGAGTTCGCGAGCTGCCGCCGGGCCTACAGGGGGCCGTTCTCAGCGAAATGGCGGGGTGAACATTGATGCCCTGTAGGCGTTGCCGAAGGCAACGGTCTTTTGATTTTACTTTGGATAAAGCGGCGGCAACCCACTGTCACCCACCGGGTCCTGCACCCGTTCCGCCGCAGGAATCGTGCGGATCGCCCGCCACAGATCCTCGCCTTGCCAGTGCTGGCCAGTCTCGCTGTACAGCGCACCATTGAGCCCATCCAGCGCATCCGACAACGGCACAAAACGCGCCGCCATATCGGCCAGGGTTTCCGGTTGCTGACGCGCCCAGGCATCCAGCGCCTGACGGGTGGCGTGCGGGTCGTTGGCCTGGCTCGCACGCTTGATGTCGTCCATCAACGTGCGCGGGCTCGGGCCGGTTTGTGTGGCGCGCAGGATCGCCGGTTGCCAGCGCGCACGCCACCACAGGCCGAAGCCGAGCAGGGTGGTGCAGGCCAGAATCAGTGTGCTGAGTTTCCACCACCACAACACATCATTGTCGACCGCGTTCGGTTGCAGGCTGCCGGTCGGGGTGTCGACTTGCAGGCTCGGGTTGTTGGCCACTTGCAGGGTGCGCGCCGGCAAGCTCGTGTGTTCCAGGTGATCTTCGAAAGTGTTCCACCACACGACGTCCACCGTTGGCAGGTCGATTAAACCGCTGCGGCTCGGGACCAGCGCTTCGCGTTCTTCCCGGCTGCCGATCAGACCACGGTCGCTGCTCTGGTTGCTCAGCACCGGTTGATCCGGGTAGCGCCGCAGGCCGTTGACTTCGGTGGCGGGCATGGCGGGCAATTGAGAGCTGGCCAGGCCTTCGACCTTCAGGGTCAGGCTGCGTGTCAGCGAATCGCCGACCTGAGTGTGTTCTGGCTCAGGGTTCCAGCTTTCGCTCAGGCTCAAGCTGCGGGCCGGCAGCCATGGCGCATCGATCGGGTAGGTCAGCGGCTTGGGTTTGACCGTGAGGGGGATTTGCGCGGAGCTGACTCGCATCAACTTGCCGGGTTTCGGCCCTTGTGCGGTCGAGTCCTGGGCGGGCTGAGTCTCGACCAGCGTTGCGCTGAACGTCTGCGGCGCAATGGTCAACAAGCCGCTGTGCTGAGGGTAGATCGCATAGCGCATTTCGATCACGCCATGGCGCACGCCATTGATGTCTTTCTCGTAGGTGCGCGTGTCACCCAGTTGCTCGACGCGCGCGTCGGCGATTTGCAGCGGGGTCAGGCTGCTGTCGTCATACAGCGACACCGAATGGTAGATGCGCAAGGTCAGGATCGCCTGGGCCTGCACGTAAACGCTGGACTGATCGAGACTGGCCTCGATGAACACCGGATCGAGGCTGTTCTTGTCCTCGCGAACATCGCTTTCGACCACTTGCACGGTGATCGGCTGGCTCTGGACATCGCCCAGTTGCAGCGGTGGAATCAGCACGCTGCCGTTTTCCTTTGGCAACAGGGTGATGATCCAGCGCGTGGTGGCGCGGTTGTCGCCGCTGAGGGTGTTCAACTGGTTGACCTGCCGCGTACCGCGTACTTCGAACAGCGGTTCCAGCGGTGTCAGGTCGGGTTTGCCGAACTGGGTGACGTCGCTGGTTTCGAGGGTGAGTTCGACCGTCTCGCCGGAATTCAGGCGACTGCGATCCACGCTGGCGATCAACTCGGCCGCGTGCGCGGTGGCCGTGTAGATCAGCAGGGGCAGCAAGAGCACGGTGAAGCGGGTCATCGAATGGTTTCCTGATCCTGATGTTGTTGCTGTTCGTACCAGAATTTGCGTCGCAGCAATTCGCCGGGGTCATCCGGGATCTTGCCCAGCCATTGTTCCAGTGCCTGACGTTGCTCGCCTTCGAGGTTGTCCTCGCTGGGACGCAGCGTCGGCACGGTGTTCGTTTCTTCTTCCTCGTCACTGCCTGGCAATTCGTCGGGGCCTGGCAGCGGCGGGGCGGTCGGTGGTGGTTCGCTGGCCGACTCGGCGGGCTGAGCCTCGCTTTGGGTTTCACTTTGTACCGCCGGTGGCGGCGCGGTCGCTGGCGGCGGTTCATCGCCGGGCAGGTTTTGCTCCGTCGGTTTGCGCTCCGGTTCAGCGGGCGGTGGTGTTTTTTGCAGCTTCAGCAGATTTTCCACCAGCGCCTTGTTGGTCTGCGCCGGGCGCAAGTCCGGTTGCAACTCCAGGGCCTGTTCATAGGCATCGATGGCGGCGTCCAGCTCACCGCTTTTCGCCAGCGCGTTGCCTCGATTGTAGTGGGCGCGGGCATCGCTGCCTTCGGCGAAACGCTGGGCGGCGCCACTGTAGTCGCCGGCCTCGTACAACGCCACCCCTTGCCATTGATGATCGGCAAAATGTTGCGCCGCTTCGGCGGGGCGTTTCTGCTTGAGCAAGTGCAGTCCGCGCTGGTCGGGGCGCAGCCACAGGTCTTCGAAGTCAAAAGCGTAGCTGGGCTGCGGCAGGCAGAACAGCAGCGGCAGACAGAACAACCAGCCGCGACGCCCGGCACACGCCGCCAGCAATAACAGCGGCAGCAGCAGCCAGTAACCCTGATCAGCCCAGGTGTCGAGGCGCACGGTCTGGCCGTCGTCGCGCAAACTGCGCGGGCCATTGAGCAGGCCGAGGGCGCCCAGATCGCCTTCGTCCAGCCGTGTGACGTGATAGTCGCCGCCAACGCTGTTGAGGAAGGCGCCGAGGCCCGGACTGTCGAGTTGCGGCACGCGGATTGCGCCTTGTTCGTCCTTGAGGAAACTGCCGTCCTCCTGAGCAATCGGTGCGCCTTCAGCGGTGCCGACGCCGAGCATCAACAGTTGCGCCGACTCACCGCTCAGCGCACGGCGAATGCCTTGGCGCTCTTCTTCATTCAGGGATGAGCCGATCAACAGAATCCGCCCTTGGCCGAGCGCGCCTTGTTTGAGCAATGCCAGCGCCTTGCTCACCGCAAGGTCAGCGCGATGACCGCTTTGCGGCATCAGCGAAGGTTTGAGGGCGTCGAGCAGGTTGCGACTGGTCGCCAGGTCATCCGACAGCGGCACCAGCGTGTGGGCACTGCCGGCGTAGACGACAATCGCGGTTTGCGCATCGCTGCGTGCCTGCAACAGGTCAAACAACTTGCGCCGCGCCTGCTCAAGCCGGGTTGGCGGCGAGTCGGTGGCGAGCATTTCCGGAGTCAGTTCCAGCACCACCACCAACGGGTCGGCGGGTTTCTGACTGGTCTGTTCGACGCGCTCCCAACTCGGCCCGAGCAACGCCAGAATCGTCAGCAGCCATGCCACGCCCAAGGCGACCCACGGCAGTTTGCTGTCGCGACCACTACCGCCGCTGAGCAGGGTGGCGTGGAATGCCGGCGGCAAAATCATCTGCCAGCGGCCAGCGCGTTTTTGCCGATGCCAGAGTTGCCAGATCAGCCAGCCGAGCAGCGGCAGCAACAGCAACCACCACGGACGGAACCAGTGCGGCCAAAGAGCGATCATCGGCGCCTCCGCAGACGCAAGCGTTTGAGGCGCTCACGCCAGTCAGGCAGCGGACTTTGCAGGTACAGCTCCTTGTTGAACAGGCGTTGCAACGGGTTGTCCGGCCACAATTCGCGCACGACCAACAGCAGGCTCAGCCACAAGGTCAACGCCAGCGGCCAGTGATACAAGGCTTGCGCCGGTCGTGCCTGGGTCGGTTGCTGGGTCACCGGCTCTAGTTGGTCGAGGGTGTCCTTGATCGCTTGCAGCTCGAGACCATCGTGGGCGCGGAAATACTGGCCGCCGGTCACTTCAGCAATGGCTTTGAGCGCCGGCTCGTCGAGGTCCAAGCTCGGATTGACCCCTAGCAACGCGGTGGAGCCGCTGTCTTCAGGGTTGGCGCCGATGCCGATCGGGTAGATCTTCACGCCTTCGCTGGCCGCGAGTCTGGCAGCGGTCAGTGGATCGATCTCGCCGCCATTGTTGGCGCCGTCCGTGACCAGAATCAGCACGCGACTTTGCGCCGGGCGCAGGCGCAGGCGTTTCAGGGCCAGACCGATGGCGTCGCCGATGGCGGTGTTCTTGCCAGCGATGCCGATCCGCGCTTCGTCGAGCCAGACGCGTACTGTGTGGCGATCGAAGGTCAGGGGGGCTTGCAGATAAGCCTGGCTGCCGAAGAGGATCAGGCCAACGCGATCGCCGTCGCGGCTTTCGAGGAAATCGCCCAGCAAGTGTTGCACCAGAGCCAGGCGGCTGACGTCTTCGTCCTGCCATTGCATGTCGGGGAAGTCCATCGATCCGGACACGTCCACCGCGACCAGCAGATCCCGCCCGCTGGCCGCAATCGGTAGCGGTTCGCCAAGCCATTGCGGGCGCGCAGCGGCGCTCAACAGCAATAGCCACAGCAAAATAAACGGTGCCTGTTGGCGCCACGCCGGCAGGTTGGCCCGAGCACGACGACGCGCAAGGCCTTCAAGGTCGGAGAGGAAGCTGACTTTCAATGCCGGCTCGCCGCTGTCGGCCACCGGCAGCACGAGGCGCATCAGCCACGGCAGCGGCAACAGGACGAAGATCCACGGCCAGGCGAATTCAAACATGCTTGCGAATCCACGTGTCGACCGCTTGGGTCAGGCCGGCGATGGCTTTGTCGTCGAGTTTGCATTCCGGTTTGTAGGCGCCTTCGACCAGCACCATCCAGCGCGTCAGGCCGGCGGCCGGGCAACGGTTGTCGAGAAACGCCAGCCACTTGCGGCCATTGAGCGTGTGGCTCTGGCTGTAGGGGTAATGGTTGCGGCACAGGCGTTTGAGCAGGCCGTTGAGTTGTTGCAGCCAGGCCCCGGCCGGAGCGCCGTCGTAGGGTTTGGGCATTTGTGCCAGTTCGGCGAGGGCGGCGATGCGCACCGGGTCGAGCGGCTGTTCGGCGCGCACGACCGGACGTTTTTTCATCGGGATGAAACGGCGCAGACGCCACACGGCGAAGCCGAGCAGCGGTAACAACAAAAGCAGCAGCCACCAGCCCGGCGCCGGCGGCCAGAAGGCAATCGGCGGCGGGGAGATCAGCGGTTGCAGTTGTTCGAGAGCGTTCATCGACCTTTCCCCGGTCGCTGCGGGTTGAGGAACTCGCGCATCTGCTCGACCATCTCGCTTTGGGTGCTCAGCGGCATCAGCAACACCCGCAGCTTTTGCGCGAGCAATTCCCAACGGGCGATGCGTGCTTCGGCCTGGGCGCGATAGGTCTGGCGCAAGTCATAATTGAGCGTGTCGAGTTCCAGTTGCGCGCCTCGTTCGGCGAATCGTAAAAGGCCGGCGGCGGGCAGGGCGTGATCAAGCGGGTCGGACAGCGGCAGCATCAGCAGGTCGCAATGCCGCGAGAGCAGACTCAGTTGCTGCTCGGCGCTGTCAGACAGTGCGCGCTCATCGCAAATCACGATCACCAGACTGCCCGGACGCAGCACTTCACGGGCACGGCGCAGGGCCACGCCGAGCGTGTCGCGATCCGGTTCGCGCTCGGTGTGCAGCGACTGGTTGACCTTCACCAGACGGTTGAGCAGTTGCAGCAGGCTCTGTTTGCTCCGTCGTGGCTTTATTTCGTAGTGCTCGTTGTCGCCGAACACCAGGCCGCCGACCCGGTCGTTATGACCCAGCGCGGCCCAGCCGATCAACGCCGCCACTTGCGCCGCCAGCACCGACTTGAACATCAGCCCCGAGCCGAAAAACAACCGCGTGCTTTGCTCGACCATGATAAAGATCGGCCGTTCGCGTTCTTCATGGAACAGCTTGGTGTGCGGCTCCTGGGTGCGAGCGGTGACACGCCAGTCGATGGTGCGCACGTCGTCGCCGGCCTGATAAACCCGTACCTGATCGAAGTCGACGCCACGCCCGCGGAATTTCGAGTGATGCAAGCCGATCAGCGGGCTGCGCTGGCTCGGCGTGGAAAACAGCTGCACTTCGCGAACCCGGTGGCGCATCTCGATCAGCTCGGCGAGGCTGACGCGGATGCCCGGTTCGGACGGCAGAGGGGCGTTCATGGGGGTCAAGCGACGGCTACGACGTCGAGAATCCGCTGCACCACGCGATCCTGGTCGATACCGGCGGCCTCGGCTTCAAACGACAGAATGATGCGGTGACGCAGCACATCAAACAGCACCGCCTGAATGTCTTCGGGGCTGACAAAGTCGCGCCCGGCCAGCCAGGCGTGGGCCCGGGCGCAGCGATCGAGGGCGATCGAACCGCGCGGGCTGGCGCCATAGGCGATCCATTCAGCCATTTCCGGGTCGAACTTGGCCGGGGTGCGCGTGGCCATGACCAGTTGCACGAGGTATTCCTCCACGGCGTCAGCCATGTACAGGCCAAGGATTTCCTTGCGGGCGGCGAAGATCGCCTGCTGGCTGACCCGGCGCTCGGGTTTGGTCTCGCCGTTCAGCGCTTCGCCACGGGCTTGCTGGAGGATGCGCCGTTCGACGGCGGCGTCGGGGAAGCCGATTTTGACGTGCATCAGGAAGCGGTCGAGTTGCGCTTCCGGCAACGGATAGGTGCCTTCCTGCTCGATCGGGTTCTGCGTGGCCATCACCAGAAACAGCGGCGACAGCTCATAGGTGCTGCGCCCGACGCTGACCTGACGCTCGGCCATCGCTTCAAGCAACGCCGATTGCACCTTGGCCGGGGCCCGGTTGATTTCGTCCGCCAGCACCAGGTTGTGGAAAATCGGCCCCTGCTGAAACACGAAACTGCCGGTTTCCGGGCGATAGATCTCGGTGCCGGTGATGTCGGCAGGCAACAGGTCGGGGGTGAACTGGATGCGATGGAACTGGGCTTCGATGCCCTCGGCGAGTTCTTTGATCGCTTTGGTCTTGGCCAGACCCGGAGCGCCCTCGACCAGCATGTGGCCGTCAGCGAGCAGGGCGATGAGCAAACGCTCGATGAGTTTTTCCTGGCCGAGAATCTGCGTTGAAAGAAAGGTTCGCAGCGCCAGCAGCGCTTCACGATGTTCCATCGGTGACTGTTCCTGGAAAGGGGTGGCCACAGGCGTTCGGGTAACGCCGGGGCTGGGGGCGTTACTTTAATCCATCGCGGGGGGTGGCGACTAACGGCATTTTGTAGAAAAGAGCAAAAGATCGCAGCCTGCGGCAGCTGCTGCATTGGAATGCGATCACGTGTAGGAGGTGCCGAAGGCGGTCATCTTTTGAAGTTTTTTACTCATCAACCATCTGAAGATCAGTTAACAGAAGTTTGACTGCGGCTGTGTCGACCAATTCCTGCCAGGGACCATCTTCAATAATCGCGCCGCTCTGCATGACGATGACTCGATCAAAGCGGTACAGGTGGGCGACATCATGGGTGACACAGATCAATCCGCGAGTCGCAAACGTATCGAACAAAAGATCCCAAACCGGTGCGGCCAACTTCGGTTCAATGGAGGCGCTGGGTTCGTCGAACAGATTGAACCGCCCCGGCCTGTTTATCAGGCGAAGCAAAGACAGGCGTTTCGCCTCCCCACCGGAAATATTGGAGGCGTTCTCGGTGAGTTTGCGTTGCGAAACAATGTCCTCAAGATTTAAACGTTCAATCGCCAAGTGCAGCTCTGGTGATAGTTCCATACCAAATAACACCGACTTGGCAAAACTACCCTCCAGAAACTGCGGCAATTGAGGGCAATACCTCAACACCTCCAAGTGAGTCTGGGCGTTCAGTTTGCCGATTTGCACTTCATCGATACTCAGGTGGACTCTCGCTGAAGCGTTCAGCCCGGCCAGCGCTTCAAGCAGGGTGGATTTGCCGGCACCACTGGGGCCGGTAATTGCAACCGACTGGCCTTGGTAAAACGTCATGGTTTTGCTGATGGTCAACTGCACAGCGTTGTTGTCGCTGACTGTGCAAGGATCAAGTGCGAGCGTCGACTCGTTCTGCGACGTGATACCGGCTTGTCGACTGTTATCATCAAAGTCTGGCAGTGACAGCAAGTAGCGTAGTCTTCGCTGATCAGCCAAAAACTGATCGAGCACTCGATAACCTTCAGTCAACGCCGAGATGTTGAGCAAAAAGCTTCCGGCAATGGCGAATACGGCAACCAGTTGGCCCACGCTGATACTTGGTTCGCCTGACAACTGGTCAATGACTCCCCAACCCAGCAACCCTCCAGTAGAAAGGCTGACAAAGAGGATTTTCGCTCCACTCAAGAACCCTCCGGAACTGGCCACCGTCACTGCCGCTTTGGCGTACTGCCGAAAGGCATGGTTCAAGGGTTGAGTTGCCGTGTGCTGGGCGCTTTCCAGCTTTATCGATTTGCCGGTATTCAGGGTGCTGAAAAGCAGCGCACTTAGTTCGTCCTCCTGCTCATTAACCGCATCAATGTGCTTTCTGCGCCATTTGATGATTCGGTGGGCGGCAAACAAGTAAACGATCGCCATGCCAGTCATTGCCAGAAAAATATCTGCCCCACCCATGTAGTAAAAAGCCAGCCCGACGATGATGAACTCCAGACAAAGAGGCAAACCTGTGGTGATGAAAAACGTCAGCAATTGCTCATGAGCGGTAATCCCACGCTCTACTGACTTAATGAAATGGCCAATACGCCACGTGTTGAATTGCTGGAACTCTTTGCGCATCAGCTGTGCTATCCAGCCAATTGACGCGTCCATCACGACCTGTTGTACCAACTTGGAAAGGAAAAAGATTTGCAACGGATTGATGGCGGCTTGAATGCATCCGGCCAAGGTAATTCCTGCTGTCAAAAACAGCAGTAGGTTGAGCGCTGTCGGGGTTTGGCTGTTTAGTGCGTCGACGACTTTGCCTAGGAGCAGTGGCGGTGCTAATGCAAGGATTTTCAGCGCTATGACAGTGGTGATGGTTGAGATCAATAACCATGCGTGATTTTTGCAAGCGGTTCTGATGAGTGTTTGCATTGAATGTCTTCAGTGGTGTAGCGCTAACATCATCTCGCGGGTAATTGACGCAAGATGGCCTGTGGTGCTACCAAACTTCCATTCCTTATAATGTTAAAGCGTTCAAGGCCAGGTATATAGCTTTGGCAAACAATGCCGTTTCCGGGGAAGTCGGTAATGACTCTATAGTAAAGTTTCCGGCCTGAGTCTGTGATGTTGTTGTTCAGGGTTTTTAGTTGTAACGGTTGTCGGTATAGCGTGTGATCGCCTCTAGATCTAAGGAGTGTATTATCTTCTCAATTTTTGATTGCGCTACAAAAGGACAAAACTCCCGCTCAGACATAACAGTCTCCTATAGTATAAATGCCGGAGGGTTCCTCCGGCACTTTCCTGCAGTGTCGGTCAGTTAGTTAGTGAGGCAAAGAAGCTCACTTCAGAAGCCACAAAACTGTCTGATGTATACAGCATCTCTTGAAGACTATCCCAAGGACCGATCTCGGTACATTTTTTACCCATGATATTAACTCCTTGTTATTGATGTGGCGCTAACCGGTAGTTGGCGCACTTGCAGCGATAGGAATGCAAGTGATTTATTAATAACAGTGGGCTATCTGATTTTTCAATCGAGACCGGCAGCGATATTTCCCCAGCTTCTGTGGGATTGTTCTTGCTGCTGAGTAGGGGGTTGCTTACGGTTTTTTCGGTTGTAAGAGGTGGTGGTTTTTAACTTTCCACTTCAATGAGTTGCAACGTTTAATAATGTTTCGCGCAAAGTGCGGGAAATGCTTCGGGGGATTATTGGATTTTTGTAGCAGGGGACTATCGAGCTGCCAGTTCTGGCCTCATCGCTGGCAAGCCAGCTCCCACAGGTTTCGGCGTTGTGCATGGGATTAGTGCAACAAGCGATCCCTGTGAGAGCTGGCTTGCCAGCGATGGGGCCCGTCCAGACGCCATCAAACTTCGCTGACGAAGGTCCCGGTGCCATCAAGGATGTTCTTCAGAGTCTCCACAACCTCATCCATATCCACCATATCCGGGTTGAAGCTGATCTCCAGCACATCATCTCCGTTCAACGCATCGGCATCTGCCGCCGCAATCTCGATCTTCAGCAGTGACGAGGTGAGGGTGACTTTGACGCCATCGAGCGTCGAAGGCTCGCCATCCAGCGTAATCTCCAGCTCATCCTCGTCCGGATAACGGCTCATCAGGAACATGTCGCCCTTGTCGCTGTGGCAGCAGAGCATGGCCATGTTGTCTTCTTCGTCGTCGCACGGGTTGACGATCAGTAGGGCGGTGGTCATTTGCATGGGGAATTCCTGCCTCAAGGGGCGTGTGGGTCGCAATTGGGCGCGATTCTGCCAGCCCTCGGGAATTTCTGCATGTGAGAGTGTCAGAGGATGTGTCGTGAACGCGACATGGGTCAATGGTCATTTCTGGCACGGATGTACCGTGAAACCGGGCATTCAGACCGACGTTCTGCGCCACGGATGCTAGTGTTTAACCCAGCCAGAGCCTTGGTTTACGTGCCAATGACCGAATATGTCGCAGCACCGCAAGCAGACACATTGTCGCACCCATTAAGCTGCGCATCGGATGAGCACCCGTAAAGGCATTGCCGGCAGCCTCGGACAGTCGTTTTTGCAGATGCTCATTCATGGAAGGTGAATGTGACCTGAGTGTCCCGTCCAGCTTCACCCACCTGTCCCCCTGTTTCCTCTGCCCGAGAATCAGGAACAGGGCGACACAAGCCCCGAAAGGGGTGTTGCACGCGACGCTTTCCATCAATAACAAGCTTAAGCGGAGTACCACAGATGGCGTTCTTCACCGCAGCCAGCAAAGCCGACTTCCAGCACCAACTGCAAGCGGCACTGGCGCAGCACATCAGTGAACAGGCACTGCCACAAGTGGCGCTGTTCGCTGAACAATTCTTCGGCATCATTTCCCTGGACGAGCTGACCCAGCGTCGCCTCTCCGACCTCGCTGGCTGTACTCTTTCTGCGTGGCGCCTGCTTGAGCGCTTCGATCACGCGCAACCGCAAGTGCGCGTCTACAACCCCGATTACGAGCGTCATGGCTGGCAGTCGACCCACACCGCGGTCGAAGTCCTGCACCATGACCTGCCATTTCTGGTCGACTCGGTCCGTACCGAGCTGAACCGCCGCGGCTACAGCATCCACACCCTGCAAACCACCGTGCTCAGCGTGCGTCGTGGCAGCAAGGGCGAGTTGCTGGAAATCCTGCCAAAAGGCAGCACCGGCGAAGGCGTATTGCACGAATCGCTGATGTACCTGGAAATCGACCGCTGCGCCAACGCGGCCGAATTGAATGTGCTGAGCAAAGAGCTGGAGCAGGTTCTCGGTGAAGTCCGCGTTGCGGTCGCCGATTTTGAACCGATGAAAACCAAGGTGCAGGAAATCCTCACCAAGCTCGACAACAGTGCCTTTGCCGTCGATGCCGACGAGAAGAACGAAGTCAAAAGTTTCCTGGAATGGCTGGTGGGCAACCACTTCACCTTCCTCGGCTATGAAGAGTTCGTGGTTACCGATCAGGCCGATGGCGGCCACATCGAGTACGACCAGAGCTCCTTCCTCGGCCTGACCAAACTGCTGCGCACCGGGCTGACCTACGATGACCTGCGCATCGAAGACTACGCCGTGAACTACTTGCGCGAACCGACTCTGCTGTCGTTCGCCAAGGCTGCGCACCCAAGCCGTGTACACCGTCCGGCTTACCCGGACTACGTGTCGATCCGTGAAATCGACGCCGACGGCAAAGTCATCAAAGAACACCGTTTCATGGGCCTGTACACCTCCTCGGTGTATGGCGAGAGCGTGCGGGTCATTCCGTTCATCCGCCGCAAGGTCGAGGAAATCGAACACCGCTCCGGCTTCCAGTCCAAGGCTCACCTGGGCAAGGAACTGGCGCAGGTGCTCGAAGTGCTGCCGCGTGATGATCTGTTCCAGACTCCGGTCGACGAACTGTTCACCACCGTGATGTCGATCGTGCAGATCCAGGAACGCAACAAAATCCGCGTGTTCCTGCGCAAAGACCCGTACGGTCGTTTCTGCTACTGCCTGGCCTATGTGCCGCGCGATATCTATTCCACCGAAGTGCGTCAGAAGATCCAGCAAGTATTGATGGAGCGTCTGAAGGCCTCCGACTGCGAGTTCTGGACGTTCTTCTCTGAGTCGGTACTGGCGCGCGTGCAGTTGATCCTGCGTGTCGATCCGAGAAACCGTCTCGACATCGACCCGCTGCTGCTGGAAAAAGAAGTGGTTCAGGCCTGCCGCAGCTGGCAGGACGACTACGCCGCACTGACCGTCGAAAGCTTCGGCGAAGCCCACGGCACCAACGTGCTGGCTGACTTCCCGAAAGGCTTCCCGGCCGGCTACCGCGAGCGTTTCGCTGCGCATTCGGCCGTGGTCGACATGCAGCACCTGCTAAGCCTGAACGAAAAAAATCCGCTGGTGATGAGTTTCTATCAGCCGCTGGGTCAGGTTTCCGGCCAGCGCGAGCTGCATTGCAAGCTGTATCACGCCGACACGCCGCTGGCACTGTCCGACGTGCTGCCGATTCTGGAAAACCTTGGCCTGCGCGTTCTGGGTGAGTTCCCGTATCGCCTGCGTCACACCAACGGCCGCGAGTTCTGGATTCACGATTTCGCGTTCACGGCCGCTGAAGGCCTGGACCTCGACATCCAGCAACTCAACGACACCCTGCAGGACGCCTTCGTCCACATCGTGCGTGGCGAAGCCGAGAACGATGCGTTCAACCGTCTGGTCCTGACTGCCGGCCTGCCGTGGCGCGACGTGGCGCTGCTGCGTGCCTACGCCCGTTATCTGAAGCAGATTCGTCTGGGCTTCGATCTGGGTTACATCGCCAGCACCCTGAATAACCACACCGACATCGCTCGCGAACTGACCCGGTTGTTCAAAACCCGCTTCTATCTGGCGCGCAAGCTCAGCGAAGACGATCTGGAAGACAAGCAACAGCGTCTGGAGCAAGCGATTCTGACGGCACTGGACGACGTTCAGGTGCTCAACGAAGACCGCATCCTGCGTCGTTACCTCGACCTGATCAAAGCCACGCTGCGTACCAACTTCTACCAGACTGACGCCAACGGCCAGAACAAGTCGTACTTCAGCTTCAAGTTCAACCCGCACGCCATTCCAGAGCTGCCGAAGCCAGTACCGAAGTTCGAAATCTTCGTTTACTCGCCACGCGTTGAAGGCGTGCACCTGCGCTTCGGCAACGTTGCTCGCGGTGGTCTGCGCTGGTCCGACCGTGAAGAAGACTTCCGCACTGAAGTCCTCGGCCTGGTAAAAGCCCAGCAAGTGAAAAACTCGGTCATCGTGCCGGTGGGTGCGAAGGGCGGCTTCCTGCCGCGTCGTCTGCCACTGGGCGGCAGCCGTGACGAGATCGCGGCCGAAGGCATCGCCTGCTACCGCATCTTCATTTCGGGTCTGTTGGACATCACCGACAACCTGAAAGACGGCGCGCTGGTTCCGCCATTGAACGTGGTTCGCCACGACGATGACGACCCATACCTGGTAGTAGCAGCGGACAAGGGCACTGCAACCTTCTCCGACATCGCCAACGGCATCGCCATCGACTACGGCTTCTGGCTGGGTGACGCGTTCGCCTCCGGTGGTTCGGCCGGTTACGACCACAAGAAAATGGGCATCACCGCCAAAGGCGCATGGGTTGGCGTACAGCGCCACTTCCGCGAGCGCGGCATCAATGTCCAGGAAGACAGCATCACGGTGGTTGGCGTCGGCGACATGGCCGGTGACGTGTTCGGTAACGGTCTGTTGATGTCGGACAAGCTGCAACTGGTTGCTGCGTTCAACCACCTGCACATCTTCATCGACCCGAACCCGAATCCGGCGACCAGCTTCGTCGAGCGTCAGCGCATGTTCGACCTGCCGCGTTCGGCCTGGACCGATTACGACACCAGCATCATGTCTGAAGGTGGCGGTATCTTCTCGCGCAGCGCGAAGAGCATCGCGATCTCCCCGCAGATGCAGGAACGCTTCGACATCAAGGCTGACAAGCTGACCCCGACCGAGCTGCTGAACGCCTTGCTCAAGGCGCCGGTGGATCTGCTGTGGAACGGCGGCATCGGTACTTACGTCAAGGCCAGCACCGAAAGCCACGCCGATGTCGGCGACAAGGCCAACGATGCGCTGCGCGTGAATGGCAACGAACTGCGCTGCAAAGTCGTGGGCGAGGGCGGTAACCTCGGCATGACCCAGCTGGGTCGTGTGGAATTCGGCCTCAATGGCGGCGGCTCCAACACCGACTTCATCGACAACGCCGGTGGTGTGGACTGCTCCGACCACGAAGTGAACATCAAGATCCTGCTGAACGAAGTGGTTCAGGCCGGAGACATGACCGACAAGCAACGCAACCAGTTGCTGGCGAGCATGACCGACGAAGTCGGCAATCTGGTGCTGGGCAACAACTACAAGCAGACTCAGGCCTTGTCCCTGGCGGCGCGTCGTGCATATGAGCGCATCGCTGAGTACAAGCGTCTGATGGGCGATCTGGAAGGCCGTGGCAAGCTCGACCGTGCCATCGAGTTCCTGCCGACCGAAGAGCAACTGGCTGAGCGTATCGCTGAAGGCCACGGCCTGACGCGTCCTGAGCTGTCGGTGCTGATCTCCTACAGCAAGATCGACCTCAAGGAGCAGCTGCTGGGCTCCCAGGTGCCGGATGATGATTACCTGACCCGCGACATGGAAACGGCGTTCCCGCCGACACTGGTCAGCAAGTTCTCTGAAGCCATGCGTCGTCACCGCCTGAAGCGCGAGATCGTCAGCACCCAGATCGCCAACGATCTGGTCAACCACATGGGCATCACCTTCGTTCAACGACTCAAAGAGTCGACCGGCATGAGCCCGGCGAACGTGGCCGGCGCTTATGTGATCGTGCGCGACATCTTCCACCTCCCGCACTGGTTCCGTCAGATCGAAGCGCTGGACTACCAGGTTTCCGCTGACGTGCAACTTGAGCTGATGGACGAGTTGATGCGTCTGGGGCGTCGTGCCACTCGCTGGTTCCTGCGTGCCCGTCGTAACGAGCAGAACGCTGCCCGTGACGTCGCGCATTTCGGTCCGCACCTCAAAGAGCTGGGTCTGAAGCTCGACGAACTGCTGAGCGGCGAAATCCGTGAAAACTGGCAGGCGCGTTATCAGGCTTACGTCGCAGCCGGTGTGCCGGAGTTGCTGGCGCGTATGGTGGCGGGCACCTCGCACCTGTACACCCTGCTGCCGATCATCGAAGCGTCCGACGTGACTGGCCAGAACCCTGCCGAAGTGGCCAAGGCCTACTTCGCCGTGGGCAGTGCGCTGGACATCACCTGGTACCTGCAACAGATCAGTGCTCTGCCGGTTGAAAACAACTGGCAGGCGCTGGCCCGTGAAGCGTTCCGTGATGATGTCGACTGGCAGCAACGTGCGATCACCATCTCTGTCCTGCAGCAGGGCGACGGCACTCAGGACGTGGAAACACGTCTGGCGCTGTGGATGGCGCAGCACGAAAGCATGATCTCGCGCTGGCGCGCCATGCTGGTGGAAATCCGTGCCGCGAGCGGCACTGACTACGCCATGTATGCAGTCGCCAACCGTGAACTGCTGGATCTGGCGTTGAGCGGCCAGGCAGTCGTTCCTGCACCGACGACGACCTCGGCCAACGCCGAGCTCGAGCCGGCTGTCTGATCGGCAAGTGAATGAAAAAGCCCCGCATCGTGAGATGCGGGGCTTTTTTGTTTATGCGGGCTCAACAAATGCAGCCGCGAAAATCTCTCGGATACAGTCGGTGCTATTACGCGTCGACTGCACCTTCATTCGAAATACACGAACTTTAGTTCGAATCCAGTCTGAGGAATTGTTGCGCCGAGCGCGAGAATCCGTAATCCGCCAGGTCATCAAAGCCGCGTTCGACGATTTCAATATTGAGTTTGACCAAGGTCCCCTGTTGCCCGCTGAAAGTGTAGATCTTATCGTCGAGCAATTGCCTCTTGATGAAATCGCCCTGGTTCAATTTCAAATAAACGCTGGCATTGTTTGATGTCATGTCATCCAGAGTGACGACATTCAAATTGTCATCGAACAGTGCGAAAGAGCTCGTAGTGTTCGATTCAGGGAAGGCTCCCAGAGGAAAGCTGCTTTTGACGCCGGTACCGAGATATAACGCATGGTTTGTGCCGCTGCGAAATTGTATCGTGTACGTGTAATCGTCATGGCCAATAAAGTAAGCGTAGTCCGGGCCATCCCACCTGGCTGGAGAGTAACTCAGCAGGGCGTCACCGGATTTTTCGGGGCCGTGGGATGTAGTGATATGACTCTTGCGAAACTCGTAGTTTTTTCCGAAAGGATGTTTGTCGAAGAATACGATGTCGGCATCATCGAATTTGATTTTTGCCAGAAAAGATCGGCTATGCGAAATACCCATGGGTTCGTCCTTGTTTGGTTGGGTTTAAGTTCTGTGTTGCAACGACAGTATGCAATTCATTGAGTTTTTTAAAAGCCTGGAACGGTTACTTGGTATTGCACCAACTAAGATTACGTTATCGGTTTGGCATAACTGGTAAAGATGTGACGTAGTGCAGTCGGATTGCGGATTCTTTTATGATGTTGTGTGCGTATAAAGCATCGCCTCTGCTTATTATCCAGCCAGAGGCGACACTTGTTATCAATGGTCTTAATTGTTTTTTAGCATTGATACGGTATTTGCAGAAGGTTTCAACACGTTGTTTAGCGACTGGTCGAATTTTTTCAGAGCGCTTGTTTGCACATCCTGCTGCTGATTAATATCCGCAACAATTTCTTCCGAACGTTTGAAGTCCGCCCAGAGTGGTGTCAGTTCTCTTGCCTCGGAGCCCTTTGCGGTAGCGATATAGTTCAATTGGGCGTCATAAAAATCGGCGCTGACATCGGCCTTGATGTCAGAACTGCGTGACGTGATCAATTGGCTATGGGTATCGACGATGGCTACCACATCAGGCTTGGCCGCACGCAGGCTCTGGATGTCCGGATACACCGTCACCGAGCCGAACTGACGCTTAAGGGAGGTGTTGACCCAGTCCACCGCCATGTCCGGTTTCGAGCTGGCGACGTAGGCGTCATGGATCGATTGCACCAGTAGGCTTTGGCCGAACCCGGTGCCGGCGTTGGCCTGATAGTCGCGCAGGTATTCGCGATTGATCTGGGTGCCTGGGCTGTAGACCACGCCGAGCGAAACGCCGGGGCCACTTTTTACCAGGGTGGCGCTGCTGCGGCCGGTGGGGTGAGGAAGCAGAGTGTCCAGTGATGAAACCGCTCTGGGGGCGGTGGGGATCGAACAGGCTGACAGGGCCAGAACCGATATCGCTAATACACTGGTGAGCGCAAGTTTCATGGTGTTTCTCCCGTGAAACAACATCAGTCGGAATGTTTTCAATGTCGTTCTTGGCGACAGTTGATCCAGACTAAACCCACCGAGCTGATCCTTTGCTGGGTTAAAACGACTTGAATAGTTTCATTTGCTGTAACCCGTTGCGGGTAATTGCTGCAGGAAATAAAAAGGCGCCGATTGTCGGTTTGCGCCTTTTTATTTATGGCCGACTAAACAGCCATCAGTTTTTCAGCGGGATCAACACTTGTTCATCCGGGGCCAGCACCATGAACACCAGCAACTTCGCCGGTTTGCTTTGGCTGGCATTTTTTGACACCAGATGCTCGGAGCCGGCCGGTTCGTACCAGAACTGACCCTTCTTGTAAGTGACCGCTTCTTCGCCCTTGACCTGGGAGATCACCTCGCCCTCCAGCACATAGGCCATGGCAGTGCCCTCGTGTTTGTGGGCGATGGACGATTGTCCCGGTTTGTAATCGACTTCGATCATCATGGCTTTTTTGCCAGGGACGTTTTTCAACATCTGGTCTTGCAGGACGGTGATTTTCTCGGACGGGTCATGAGCGAAAGCGGCACAAGCGCAAAAGCTCAAGGCGAGGGCAGCGGTGAACAAGGGCAGGGCTTTCATGGCGGGTTACCTGTGATGATTGGGGGGTGCAATCACAGTAGTCCGCAGGACGGGGCATTCAAACGGCCAATATTCGGGAAGATTGGGTGACCAATCTGTGGATTTTCAGCGCTTCCAGATAAGCCATCGCTGGCAAGCCAGGCTCCCACAGGTTTTTGTGTCGTTCATATGATTAATGAACGGCACGAAACCCTGTGGGAGCCTGGCTTGCCAGCGATGGCGTCAGATCAAACGATGGGGAAACTATTGAAATCCACACTGTTGGCCAATCGACTGTCGATCAGGTCGATAAACCCCTGCGCCTCGGGCCGGTTGAAATGGGCCTGCATTGCCGCCTCCGACTGCCATCGTGCACTGACCATCCAGCGGTGGTTGTCTTCGGGGCAGCGGTCGACCAGATAGGAATCGCAGCCCGGCGTTTCGCGCAGGGTGTCGACGATCTTCTGCAGTTGCTTGCCCAGCTCATCCGAGCGGCCGGCGGCAGCCTGCAGTTGCACCGTGTTGATCACTTCGTTGGACATTACTCACACTCCTGAATCAGGCCGGACGAATCCTGCTCATTGAGGGATAACGCCTGTGCAGAATAGGCCTGCCCTTGTCGATCACCAATAACCAATCGGCGGTTAATCGCCGAGACCAATCATTCAGGCAACTTGTTGCAGAATGTCGCGCAGGCGATCCAGGGCGATATCGATGTCCAAAGTCTCGATGGCGCCGAAGCCGAAATACAAACCGCTGCGCACGGGTTGCTGGTAATAGAAACCGTCGATGGAATACAGCCCGACCTCGACTTTTTTCGCCAGTTCGATCAGCAGCGGCAGGTCGATCGGCACCTTGCACAACGCGGCCATGTGGAACCCGGCACTGGGCGGCACGGCCTCGAACCACGGCGACAGATCGCTGGCCATGCGCGCCAGAATCCGTTCGCGCCGCTGGGCGTAAATCGTATGGCAGCGGCGGATGTGCTTGAGCAGGCAGCCCTCGGCGATGAATTTGGCCAGCGCCCATTGCGGCAGGGTCGAGGCATGCAGGTCGGTAAGTTGCTTGGCGCGGATCACCGCTTCGAGGATCGATGGCGGCAGGATCGCGTAACCCAGGCGCAGCTCCGGCAGCAGGGTTTTGGAGAAGGTGCCGACGTAGGCGACGATGCCGCGCTGGTCGAGGCTATGCAGCGAATCGGTCGGACGCCCTTCGTAGCGAAATTCGCTGTCGTAGTCGTCCTCGATGATGATCGCCCCCAGTTCATGCGCGCGAGCCAGCAAGGCTTCGCGGCGCGCCGGGCTCATCGGCATGCTCAGCGGAAACTGATGCGACGGCGTGACATAAATCAGCCGCGTCCCATCAGGGATGTGTTCGACCTGTATCCCCTCGGCATCCACGGGAATACCGACTACCTCGGCGCCATGAGTGCCGAACAACAGGCGTGCCGGCGGATAACCCGGGTCTTCCATCGCCACCAGGCTGCCGGGGCTGATCAACACGCGAGTGATCAGGTCCAGCGCCTGTTGCGCGCCGTTGCACACCACGATGTCTTCATCCTGACAGTTGACCCCGCGAGAAAACGCGATGTGCCGGGCAATCGCATTGCGCAGCGCCGGCAGGCCTTCGGGCACGCTGTAGAAACCTTTGGACGCGGCCATCTGGCGCATGGCGTGGGAGACGCAGCGGCGCCAGTCGTCATGGGGGAACTGGCCCTTGCTGGTGGCGCCACCGATGAAGTCGTAGCGCAGCGCACCTTGCAGCGTCGGATGGCGCAGGAACACCGGCAAGTTGCGCCAACTCTCGATCACCGCTGCACCGGCCAGCTCGGTGTGGCTTTGCTTGCGCTGGACTTGCGCCGGGCGCGCATTGACGTAGGTGCCTTTGCCGATCACGCCGGTGAGGAAGTTTTCGTACGTCAGCTGCGCGTAAGTGTCGGAAATGGTCTTGCGCGAAATACCCAGTTGCTCGGCCAGCAGACGGCTGGGCGGTAACTGCGTGCCGGCGGCCAGACGCCCGGATTCGATGGCCTCGCGCAGTTGCTGATACAACTGACCGGCAAGATCCTTGCGGCCGTTGATCACGACGTGAAGTTCCATACCGACGAGGCTCCGGGGGGCTATTGGGTGTGTCCGCCAGATTACCGCTGTTGTTTGATTGGCAATAGTTGCGCACCACAAAAACCCGAAATTGGCCTAAATCCCTGTGGGAGCAAGCTTGCTCGCGAATGCGGTGTATCAGTCGCCGAACAGGGTGTTTGGATTGGCGCTTTCGCGAGCAAGCTCGCTCCCACAGGTATCGTGGGGAGCCGCAATTGAGTGGTGTACCCACAATTCGACAAATTGGGGCTGTAACGCTTTGCTCTCGGCGTTCACGGTGTAGTCATTATTCCGTCTACCGAGAACAGCCATGTCCCCGCGCCTGGATTACTACAACGCTTCGCCCAAGGCCATGAAAGCCATGATTGCCATGGAGGCACTGACCGCTAACTTGAGCATCGAGCAGCCATTGCTGCAACTGATCCGGATCCGCGCCTCACAGCTCAACGGCTGCGCGTTCTGCACCGACATGCATTCGGTGGACGCGCGGCGTGGCGGGGAGAGTGATCGGCGGTTGTATGCGATTGCGGTGTGGCGCGACAGCGACTTCTTCAACCCCCGCGAACGCGCGGCGCTGGCGTGGGCCGAGGCGGTGACGTTGTTATCCGAAAGCCATGTGCCGGACGACGTCTATCAACTGGCACGCGAGCAATTCACCGAAGGCGAACTGGTCGACCTGACTATGGCCGTCACCACCATTAACAGCTGGAATCGGCTGGCAGTGAGCTTTCGCCAAACCCCAAGTGACTGAAGGCCAAAAGTTCGCAGCCTAATTGGGTGGGCGCTGCGGTTTCACCGACGTTCCAAACGTGTTGCCCATCTGCTGACTCAGGCAATCGGAATTCGGTGCCTTGTAGCCGCCGACCGTCACCTCCACGCAGCCCAGCGGCTGCTCGGCGTGGGCACTGGCGAACACGCTCAGCAACAGCCCACCGAAGGTTTGATTGGGTACATATCCGTTGCTGCGGTAACGGCGGCCTGGGGTTCCGCCCTTACGGCGGGTCACTTTTGACAAACGCCCGGAATGCCGGCCCAGCCAAAAGTAACCAAAAAGGCTTGCTCCAACGTCCGGCCCGCTCGCTGAGGCTCGGGGTTCCTTCGCTCCGGAATCCATCCGGGGCATCGATTCCGGTTTGCTTCGCTGCACCTCCTTTCGATGTCCTCCCCGGATGAATCCCTCCACTCAGCCTCCCGACGTCGCCCGTGGATCAAGATCAAAAGCCGCAGCCGAGCTTGCGCTCATCCTGTTGAGTGGGGCGGCTTTGCCGCTTGGGGGTGTACGCAAAATAAAAAACTGTGGGAGTGAGCTTGCTCGCGAAGGCGGCCTTCCAGCCAACCAAGATCTACCGGTTGTACTCAACCCCTGGGGGAGTCTGGCTTGCCAGCGATGGCGGCTTGAAAGCCGACCAATTTCCCACTGATTTCAACCAATCCAAATGTAGGAGCTAGCTAGACAAGTTGTAGACGGTCAAGGCCAGGTTGCAGATGCGAAGGTCAAGTTTGTAAGGCGCTCCGAGGGTGCTCTGATTTTTTCGTGAAAGTGTGGAAGTATTTGATGAACATGGTTGATGGCTTTTAGCATCGATGCCAGCTAGATTTGGAGCTTTCCACGATCAAGGAAGGATATGAAAAAGCTCATTGCAGTTATGGGGATGTGTGTAGCACTTGGCGGTTGCGCTACGTCGCACTACACCGTAGGCAGGGACTTTCCGTCCGCTGGTGTGACGAACATCACCAAAGGCAAAACTACGACGGCCGAGTTGAAGTCGCTGTTCGGTGAGCCATATACCAAGAGCGCAGTCAGCGAGACTGACGAGAAGTGGATCTACACCTACACAAACGGCTCAGCCCATGCTCAAAGCTACGTGGTCACCATGAAGGTGACGACTACTGGCACCCAAAAAACTCTCGACGTCCTGATCCGTAATGACATAGTCATCAACTACACGTTCAGCGAAGGCCCCGCTCCAGGCACTACCACCGCGACGAACTGAGATCGCCTTTTGCCATTGGGCGCCCCACCGCGCTCAGCAAGTCGTCGATGGAGCAAGATCATGGACAGAACATATGCATTCGTAGATGAGTCCGGGAATGCTGACCTTGATACGTCGAAGGGAGGAAGCTCGGGCTTCTTCATCGTGTGCTCCATTCTCGTGGCAGAGAAAGACCTGGAAGCTGCTTATGCCCAAGCTGAAGAACTTCGCATTCGCCATTTTCAAACAGGCGAGATCAAATCCAGCAGTCTGAAGCCCAAGGATTTATACCGCCGTGCCCGAATCCTCAACGAGCTAGCCGAGCTGCCATTCAAGCTCTTTTTCACCGTGGTGGATAAGTCCAGAATCCACAAAGATGGCGGACTCCGGTTCAAGTCTTCGTTCATGAAATACGTGAACGGGTTGCTCTATGAACGTTTGTTCCGCGCATACCCTGACCTCCAGATGATCGTAGACGAACATGGTGGACAGGAGTTTCAGAAGAGTCTTAAAAGCTACGTTGTAGAAAGGTTCGTCGACGACCTATTTGGCGATCGGGATGCCTTCCAGACGATGTCCAGTAAGGACAACGTTTTGGTTCAGGTTGCAGATTTTTTTGCTGGCTCAGTGGCTCAGATATACGAGGATAAAGCTTCCGAAGAAGCAGTTCTTGCCTACAAGAAAATTCTCCGCAGCCTGACTCTTGGGATGCTTGAGTGGCCATCCAAGTACCAGCCTCTTTTGCCTCCGCCGATGGATGCATCTGGGTATGCAGACTACCAAGTACACCAAGAAGCTCTCCGCCAGGCTGACCTTTTTGGCGAACGGGTTGGTGAGCACCCTAATGAAGATGAGCGCTTGCAGCTAAGCATCTTGCGGTTCTTGAGATTCCAAAGCGAATTCGTCACCAAAGACTACGTGCCAACTGCAGAAATAGTCGCCCATCTAAAAGATAGCGGTTTCGGAGACGTTAACGACCAGAGAATCCGCTCTAGCGGCATTGCCAAGCTTCGCGATTCGGACGTGATCATTACAAGCGCAGCGAAGGGCTACAAAATCCCCCAGACCCGTGCGGACATCAATGAGTTTCTTGAAAAAGCGTTAGGCATTGTTGTTCCTCTACTGGAGCGTGTCAAAAAGGCCCGAGAGGTGTATCGGCTGAGCAGTCGAGGCGAATATGACATCGTGACGGCAGCCAACTTGAGTGAGCTGGCTAAACTGCTCGCTGCGCTTGAGGCATTTGCGGATGAATGAGCTCAATAATTGCAACGAGCCTCAGCGGGTCGCATTGATTCAGGATGAAATCTTAGAGATTTTGAAAGAGGCCAAGGTGCTCGCGCGTAGATTCTATAGTCTAACCGGCAAGCCACTGGGCGTGACCGGCGAGGTAGCAGAGTATGAAGCTGCTACTAGACTTGGCCTGTCACTACATCCTGCAAGGCAGGCAGGTTACGACGCTACTGAGATACTGGAAGATGGCGTCGCGAGAATCCAGATCAAGGGCCGCTGTATCCTGAACCCGCTAAAGATTACGGGCCGTATGGGTGCAATTGACCTACGAAACCCGTTCGATTTTGTGCTCTTGGTGCTGCTTGATTCTGAGTTCAACGCATTTGCAATGTACGAAGCGAGTCGTGCCAAGGTCGAAGCAGCTCTGACTTTGCCAGGTTCCAAAGCCAGAAATGAACGTGGAGCGTTGGCTATTAGGCAATTTATGTCGATAGCCACGTTGCGCTGGGCTCGCCATAGGGCTGGAGACTCAGAGAGTTAACTGCCGTCTTGAAGCCGAGTGCTTCGGATATATCCCGTATGACGTGCAAGTCTAATGTCCCCATTAAGGCGCATTAACCATCAGTTTATCGCAATGATCCTCGCTGTTGTCTCGCAACCTCGGCCATTTTCTTTCGTCTGTTGAGGCGGGGACGGATATGTCGTAGGGTCCGAGCCGGGATGAGGTCCAGATAAACGCCAACGTTTAAAAAGACATCTCCAGACACTCTCTCAGGCTACATATCCTTGCGCCTTTGCCTACAGCTACGCCAGAATCCGCCGGCTTGTGCGCTTTATACCTGGTCTTTATCGTCTACGTGTCGCTGGCAACCCAGCGACCGGGTTTAGCGACCCGACCAGGTATAAGTAAAACGACGCTCCAGTTTGTCGCAGCCGTTTGCGACGACGATATGGTGGCTGTGCGTGGGAGACTTTCGGGTCTGCCGGGTCTTATACCTCTCGGTTCGCTAACCCGCGTACAGCTGCCACCCTTACTTGTTTAGCGACAGTTTTGGTGGTTCCACCAGGTATAAATATGGAGCTTCACCATGATCAAACCAACGCCCAACCCGCCCGAAACCGACTCGGTTTCCCCCTACGAATCCCTCGACTCAAAAAAACTCCACGAAGCCGCCGACCGCGCGCTCGACCATTACCTCTGTCCACCCGGTTCCACGCCTCCGCCACGTAAAACCCGTGGGATGTATGCCGTGACTGCGGATAACAAAAACGAAGAACTGCTGATCGATGCCAGTGAAACACTTGCTTCGGCGCAAACCATTGCCCAGAACGTCGCGAGTTTGTTGCCGGCGTCGCAGCGTCGGGCGTTGTTGGGGATTGCGCAGTTGATCATGCTCGGGGAGTTGGCGGTGAATCGGGCGTTGGATAATTTGCAGTTGCCGGGGTGATTCGGAGTAGGGCTGGCAGCTATGGTGATGACACATGCGCTGTTTCTGCTGCCTGATATTCCGCTATCGCCAGCAGGCTGGCTCCCACAGGGTTTTGTGTTGGTCACGGATATCGTGTTCGGCGCTTGAACCTGTGGGAGCGGTCGGCTACTGTCCTGTGCCGTTTTGATGTGTTATTGAGCAAAAAAACGGGACTGATTTATTTCCATAAAATAAATCAGTCCCTTTTGTTATCACTTTGTTGTCGATTTCTGGTTTCAATCCTTTTCAGGGCATTTGAAGTTCCAGGAATAAATTTTCATGTCTTTGACTTCTTCGCCGACAGTTCCTACACCTAAACAAGCTCCGTTCTTGATGTAGTTGAAGCTGCAGAAACGGACGCCCTCCGTGCAAGACTCGATTTCAATGAAGCCTTTTCTTTGGATGACGTTTTCGACCCCGAACTCACCTGAGTAGGACGGATTCGGCTTCCAGCCATTTTTAATCAAAGCTTTTCGGGCTTTCGAAAATGGCATCCCCTCTTTGATAGGAACGTCTGCTGCGCTAGAAAATAAACTGACGCAACATAAAAGGCTGATGGCTAATATTTTTAGTTTCATTTAACAGTACCGCCAAAGCCTTTATATATTTTTTCTACTTCGTCGTACTCAGTATAAGGTTGGCCGGAAGGCTTTCCATTGATTGGTCGATTTGCCAAGCCCGGCCCCATAGGCAACGCTTCCCATTTTTTTGATGCTTTTCCAACTGCAGTTTTTAAGTCGCCACCGATCAGCGGTTCGATGGCACTCACGTTGCGCAGGAGTTCAACGGCAATCAAGTCCTGCGTTCCGGGGCTGAAGTCAGATAGCCCCATTGCTTTGATGGAGAGTTCCGACCATGTGGCTTTTGTGATTTGGTACCTTCCAGAAGCTGTAGTTGAACCACCATGACCTGGTCCTGGGTGAGTAGACTCGTCACTGAATGTCCACTTTCCGGATTTCCAGCCGGCTGCCCAACCATATCCGAATTTCGCGTGATAATTGCCACCCTCGACTTGTGCCAACGTATCCAGAAAGGCTTTCACATTTTTATTCTTTAAGAACTCCGCATTCTCGGCACGCCTCTTTTGTTGCTTTGCGTCTACGGATACAGCTTTAGGGCTGGAGTCTTTGACAGGCGTCACCGTTCTGGTGGCTACAGATGACATTTTTCGGCCGTTTTTGCTAATGACTTCAGCCATGAGGAAAACTTCCGTTATTTTCTTTGACGCTGTGCTGGTGGCTGTTTTGGAGAGTGGAAATAAAGAAGTTTATGCTTTTGGCCATGGAGCCATGTACACGGTAGTTTTCTTGAGTTTTATCTACATCCATTCTCAATCCTCCAAAAACAGTTGGATCGTTTCGGCGAGGTGCGAGCTAATTACGTGCGTGTACCCCATTGAATCGCTGACACCGTGCTCAATGCTGCCGTCAGCTCGCTGAATGGCGTAATCAAAATTAGCGAGCGGCTCCCCTGACTCGTCATCAATAAGCCTGAACTTGTCGCTGAAGTGCACGGGCATCGACGTCAGACCGCTGAAAGGCGCTGATACGACGGTGTCGCCGATAATGACCGTGCCGGATCCGCCGATAACCACGTTGCCGTGGCCACCGGTACTGTCTTTGGTCGCAGCGTTCAGCCCATTGATGAAAACCGTAGCGCTGACGGCGCCCGTGATTGGGCTACCGCAGGCGGACTTGTCGGTCATTCGGGCGGCGGCAAGGCCGTCGAAATTCACATTGGGCGAGCCGCTGACAATAGGGTTGGTGCCATGCCCCGGGAGCGGGCAATTGGTTGGATCTGTCACTCGCGCAGCAGGTTTGCCACTCATGAAATGTTCCTTTTCAAAGTTTCAGTTTTCCTTGACCGGAATGGAGTCGATATGGGGGCGGGGGATATCGGCTGCCAAAATAATGCGGGGGTGACCAGCGTGTACGCGAGAAGAATGGGCATGTCCTGGGAGGGGCGCATAAAGTTTTACTGTCCATGTAAATGTGCTGCGCGCAGCATGCCCGAGGCAGGCGGTGCGCTCAATATTTACTTACAAATTATTGGTTGACTGTAGGAGGCGGTCGCAATGCGGGGGCAAGCTCGGGTGATCTCTAGCAACACGTGACGGGATCGATTTTAGAAATCGGGATGCGATGAGGCTCGATAAACACCAACGTTTAAAAAGACATCTCCAAACACTCTCTCAGGCTACATATCCTTGCGCCTTTGCCTACAGCTACGCCAGAATCCGCCGGCTTGTGCGCTTTGTACCTGGTCTTTATCGTCTACGTGTCGCTGGCAACCCAGTGACCGGGTTTAGCGACCTGACCAGGTATAAGTACAACGACGCTCCAGTTTGTCGCAGACGTTTGCGACGACGATATGGTGGCTGTGCGTGGGAGACCTTCGGGTCTGCCGGGTCTTATACCTCTCGGTTCGCTAACCCGCGTACAGCCGCCACCCTTACTTGTTTAGCGACAGGTGTTGGTGGTTCCACCAGGTATAAAAATGGAGCTTCACCATGATCAAACCAACACCCAACCCGCCCGAAACCGACTCGGTTTCCCCCTACGAATCCCTCGACTCAAAAAAACTCCACGAAGCCGCCGACCGCGCCCTCGACCACTACCTCTGTCCACCCGGTTCCACGCCGCCGCCACGCAAAACCCGTGGGATGTACGCCGTGACTGCTGACAACAAAAACGAAGAACTGCTGATCGATGCCAGTGAAACACTCGCTTCGGCGCAAACCATTGCCCAGAACGTCGCCAGCCTGTTGCCTGCGTCGCAGCGTCGGGCGTTGTTGGGGATTGCGCAGTTGATCATGCTCGGGGAGTTGGCGGTGAATCGGGCGTTGGATAATTTGCAATTGCCGGGGTGATGCGCGTATCGGGATTACCTGGTGATTGATTGGGTGTCCGTTCCGGCGCCTTCGCGAGCAGGCTCGCTCCCACCTTTGAGCGCGTTGCAAGGTGGGAGGGAGTGCGCTGGCTCTTCAGCCGCGATAAATGTTGAGGCGATGTACGCGTATCTGTGCCCGCGAATGGCGGGGTGCTTTCTTTGCGTCAGTCGACTGCCAGGTTGTCCCGAGCCCACTGTTCCGGCCTAGTGACCTGAATCGACTGCTGTTCGTTGAAAGTCCTCGCGCCATCCCGCGATGGCGCCAGTCGTGCAGCGGCCTCGGGCTACAACCCGAACAGTCCGGTGCAAGTCCTGGGCGCCGGGGCGCTGGATGAACAGGCGAAACAGCAGTTGACCGAGGAGGAGCGTGGGCAACTGACGCTGTAACAGACTCTCGTGCAGTACGTTCGGGCGGCCGTTTGGCCGCCCTTTTTTTCAGCCGGTTGACGTTAAGCCTGCAGGGGCGGTGGTGGCTGTCAGAACGCGTAGGGAATGCTGATTTTGGCCCAGAGCATCTCGCCCTCGGGGCGGTTCTCGACATCGAATTCCTTGGCCCAGCGAATCTCCGCGCTGGCGTATTTGAGGAAGGTGAAGTGCAGCGCCGGGCCGATCGCAAACACCTCGCCGCGCACCCCGTCGTTCACGTCTTGCCCGGCGAACTGCACGGTGCGGCCAAACTGTTTGTCGTCGGTGGTCTGCTTGAGGTAGTAGCCGTTGAGGCCGAGCATCAAGTCGTCGGTGAGCTTGTAGCTGGCCGAGTAGTCGAAGTGGAAAATCTGCCCGGACTTGTAGTCAGTGTCCTTGTTTTTCTCGTTGAAGCTGTAGGTGGTCTTCATCGAGACTTCGGTCTTTTCGGTCGGCAACCAGGTAAACGAGAACAGCGGCTTGTAGGTGTAGAAATTGTTGCTGGTATTGGCCAGCCGATCGACGCTGTATTCGCCAGGGGGTAAGGTGATTTCCAGCGCGGCGCCGAGGGTCAGGTCCTTGCCCATGTCCCACAGGATGATCGGCGCGACGGTGGTATCGCCCATGCCTTCGCGGGTGTCGCTCAAGCCGAACACCGACACTTCCTGCTTCAGCCACGGTTGCGCGATGTAACCGGCCAGGCGTCCGCCAAAGATCCGCACCGGACTCAAGTAATCGAGGCGCGGAATCACCGCCGTCGACTCGATTTCGACATTCGGCACCTTGCCGCCCAACGAGCTGATATTGAGCTTTCTGGCCTTGTAATGGTTGTAGTAGAGGTTGAACGCGACCATGTTTTCCGGAAGGCTGTCGACATCCATCGGCAGCATGAAGAAGCCGTCGGTGCCGGTACCGATGTTGTCGACGCCGGCTTCGGTAGCCAGGGCCGGAAGCGTCGCGGTGCAGCCCAGCAAAATCAGGGCCAGACGCAGGGGCAATGCCGCGTGGTTCGGGTGCATATCCGTCCTCATTATTATTGTTTTGGAGCGCAATGCGGGCACGCAGGTCGCCCGGCACGATAGAAATAAGCGCTCTGGGCCCGACGGGGCAGGGTATTGGCGGACAGTTAGGGGGACTTCTGCGGACACTCGACGAACCCTGTGCTAACTTCTTTCGACATAACCGGTAACAAAAATAACAATCAAGCGTGATCCGGAATGTCAGCCCACATGAACGTAAAAGTCCAAGACCCGACCTTTGAACTGGCGCTGGTGTCGCCATTTCTCCTGCAAACCCTCGCCGAGGTCGCGCAGAACAAAGGCGTCGATCCCGAGAGCCTGTGCCGTGGCCTGGGGTTTACCCTTGAAGATCTGCAGGACCCGGCGCAGCGGATTTCCTATCGTCAGGCCGTGGCGATGATTCAACGCGCGCTCAAAGCCCTGCCGAACCAAGGGTTGGGCCTGTGGGTGGGCGCCCAGAACGTACTGGGCACGCTGGGGCTGCTCGGGCACGTGCTTTCACTGAGTAAAACCTTGCGCGATGCGTTTGCCGTGGGAATTCGCCATCAACACACCTCGGGCGGGATTGTGGTTTCCAGCGTCGATGTGGTCGGTGATCAGGTGCATCTCGATGCCGAATGTCGTCTGCCATTCGCCGATGTGCAGGTGTTCGCGGTCGAGGAGTTTTTCGCCAGTTTGCTGGTGTACGGCCGCGCGTTGGCGGGCGCCGATTTCAAGCCGATCGCCGTGGAATTCGTGCATGCGGCGCCGGATTACCTGAGTGAATATCAGCGTCTGCTTGGGCCGCAGGTGCGCTTTGGTTGCTTGCACAATCGCATGCTGATTGATGTGCAATGGCTGGACGTCAACTTGCCCAATCATCATTCACTGGCGTTGCGTCAGGCGGTCGCGTTGCTGGAACTGGAAGCGGCGCAGGTGCACCAGAAAATCGACTTGATTCAAGCCGTGGAGCGTGCGATCGCCCGCGACCTGAGCCGGGGCAGTCATATCGAAAAGATAGCCGGCGACCTGAACATGAGCAGCCGCACTTTACGGCGGCGGCTGACCGAGCATGCGCTGACCTTTGAAACGTTGCTGGAACAAGTGCGGCAGGCGCGGACGATGAGTCTGCTGGCCAATCCGGACATGCCGATCGAGCGGATCACCGAGGAAGTCGGGTACAGCGATGTGCGCAGCTTTCGCCGGGCGTTCAAGCGCTGGACGGGGCTGAGCCCGAGTGCCTGGCGCCAGGACGCAAACCCTCACCCCAGCCCTCTCCCAGAGGGAGAGGGGGCCGACCGAGGTGTCTTGCGTTTTACATCGACCTGAAAGATTTTGGTCGATTATGGATTCGGTACAGCACTTTCAAGTCGGCGTATCTTCACAGCATCCCCCAATCAGTTCCCTCTCCCCCCGGGAGAGGGCTAGGGTGAGGGGGCTTTTGACTCCATCCAAACCCACACAAAACCTCCGGCCACAGGTAAACTCCGCGCACTTTTTCAAGGAGTTCACATGAGTCACTACCAGCCGGGCATTCTCGCCACCCCCGTTCCATTGCAAGCACGTCATTTGTTTTTCGCCCTGGCCTCGATCGAAGGCTTGCCGCAGGCGATCGACAACCTGCTGAGCCTGGTGGACGGCAAGTCTGCGGTGGTCGGTTTCGGTGAATCCCTGGCCAAGGCCCTCAACGTGGAAATCGCCGGTCTGCGCAGTTTCCCGGCCATGAGCGGCGTGGGCGTGAACAACCCGTCGACTCAACAGGCGCTGTGGGTCTGGTTGCACGGCGTCGACCGTGGCGACCTGCTCAATCGCTGCAACGCCATTGAAGCGGCGCTGGCCCCGGCCTTGCGCCTGGTAGAGATGCAGGAAGCCTTCCGCCACAAGGAAGGCCATGACCTGACCGGCTACGAAGACGGCACCGAAAACCCTCATGACGAAGCCGCTATGGCTGCCGCGCTGCAAAGCGAAGGCGCTGACGGTCTGGTCGGTGGCAGCTTCGCCGCGATCCAGCAGTGGCAGCACGACCTCAAGGGTTTCCACAAACTGTCCGCCGACGACAAAGACAACATCATGGGCCGTCGCCTGAGCGATAACGAAGAGATCGACGACGCGCCGGTGTCCGCTCACGTTAAACGCACCGCGCAGGAAAGCTTTGCGCCTGAAGCGTTCGTCGTGCGTCGCTCAATGCCGTGGATTGAAGGTGACCGCGCGGGGCTGATGTTCCTCGCGTTCGGTTTCTCGCTGGATGCCTTCGAAGCCCAATTGCGGCGCATGAGCGGTCTGGAAGACGGCATCGCCGATGGCTTGTACCGCATCAGCCGGCCGATCACCGGCGGCTATTACTGGTGCCCGCCGCTCAAGGACGGTCATCTTGATCTGCGCGCCTTGCGCATCGGCTGATTCTGCAAAAGGACTAAAGATGAACGGGGTGCGCTGGGGCATGATCGGTTGCGGCAGTGTCGCTGAACGCAAGAGCGGGCCGGCCTTCTACAAGGCGCCAGGGTCCGCACTGGTGGCGGTAATGGGCCGACGCCTTGAAGCCGTCAGTGATTACGCCGCGCGCCACGGTATCGCTCGGGTTTACACCGACGTCGATGCACTTATCAACGATCCCGAGGTGGACGCGGTGTACATCGCCACGCCGCCCGACAGCCACCGTGATTACAGTCTGAAAGTCGCCGCCGCCGGCAAACATTGCTGCGTGGAAAAGCCCATGTCCCTCAACGCCGGGCAAAGCCGGGAGATGCAGCAGGCGTTTGCCGGCGCCGGTTTGCATCTGTTCGTTTCGTATTATCGCCGCTCGTTGCCGCGCTTCGCGCAGGTGCGGCAATGGCTCCAACACGGACGGATCGGCGAAGTGCGGCACCTGAGCTGGACGCTGACCAAGGCACCGTCGCCGGCCGATCTGGAGGGCCGCGACAACTGGCGCACCGACCCGGCGGTAGCGGGCGGCGGTTACTTCGCAGATTTGGCCAGCCACGGTTTCGACCTGTTCCAGTATTTGCTCGGCGACATCGTCGAGGTCGCCGGTTTCACCGCGCGGCAGGCCGGGTTGTACGCGGCGGAAGATGCGGTCAGTGCCAGTTGGCGCTTTGCCTCTGGGGCGCTGGGCATGGGCTGCTGGAGTTTTGCTGCTGATCGGCGCGAGGATCGGGTCGAGATCATCGGCAGCCTCGGTCGGATCAGCTTTTCAGTGTTTGATGAGCATCCGGTCGAGCTGCATGCCGATGAGCAGATCAGCCTGGACATTGCCCATCACGAACACATTCAGTGGCATCACGTGCTGGGCATGAATGCGCATATTCGTGGTGAATCAGAGCATCCGGCGATGGCCGAACAGGCCGTCAAGACCGACTGGGTCATGGACCAGATTCTCAAGCGCTAAGATCAAAAGCCGAATCTAAGGTTATGCCCATTCGGTATTTCTCAACCTTGTCATAACGTCTCTAAGATCACGTCATAACTCGTTATGACAAGTGATCCCGTGATGACCGATAACGTTCTCTCTCTCAGCAGCGTTCCTCTGCACACCCAGCTGCGCGACGTCCTGCGCGCCCGCATCCTCGACGGCGAATACCCGCAAGACAGCCAAATGCCCTCCGAAAGTGAACTCGGTGCGCTGTTCAAAGTCAGCCGCATCACCGTGCGCCAGGCACTGGGCGATCTGCAAAAGGAAGGACTGATCTTCAAGATCCACGGCAAGGGCACCTTCGTCGCCAAGCCGAAAACCTTTCAGAACGTCAGCAGCCTGCAAGGCCTCGCCGAATCCATGACCGGCCGTGGCTACGAAGTGATCAACCGCCTGCGCAGCTTCAAATTCATCCCCGCGGACAAACATGTGGCAGAGCGATTACAGGTCGCCGAGGGTGAAACCGTGGCGCAGATCAAACGCGTACGGCTGATCAATCGCGAGCCGATCTCGCTGGAAATCACCTACCTGCCCAAAGCCATCGGCGAACGGCTGGAGAAGGCTGATCTGGTCACCCGCGACATCTTTCTGATTCTCGAAAACGACTGCGGCATCGCCCTCGGCCATGCCGACCTGGCCATCGACGCCGTGCTCGCCGACAGCGATTTGACCCAGGCACTCAACGTCGAGGCCGGCTCGCCGATCATGCGCATCGAGCGCCTGACTCACGACGCGCAGGGCCAGCCGCTGGACTTCGAACACCTTTACTACCGTGGCGATGCGTTCCAGTACCGCCTGCGGATCGATCGGCAAAAAGGGGAGCAGGCATGACACGCAACACGCTTGAGCAGGAATACGACATCGTCGTGATCGGCGGTGGCACGGCCGGGCCGATGGCGGCGATCAAGGCCAAAGAGAAGAACCGCGACTTGCGTGTGTTGCTGGTCGACAAGGCCAACGTCAAACGCAGCGGTGCGATCAGCATGGGCATGGATGGCCTGAACAACGCGATCATCCCCGGCCACTCGACGCCTGAGCAGTACACCAAGGAAATCACCATCGCCAATGACGGCATCGTCAATCAGGCAGCGGTGTACGCCTACGCGACGCACAGCTTCGAAACCATCGAACAGCTCGACCGCTGGGGCGTGAAGTTCGAGAAGGACGAAACCGGTGATTACGCGGTGAAAAAAGTCCACCACATGGGCGCCTATGTGTTGCCGATGCCGGAAGGGCACGACATCAAAAAGGTGCTGTATCGCCAGTTGAAGCGCGCGCGAGTCAGCATCACCAATCGGCTGGTCTGCACGCGTTTGCTGACCGACGAGGAGGGCGCGGTCAACGGTGTGATGGGCTTCGATTGCCGCACCGCCGACTTCCATGTGATCAAGGCCAAGGCCGTCATCCTCGCGTGTGGCGCTGCTGGTCGCTTGGGTCTGCCGTCCTCCGGTTACCTGATGGGCACGTACGAAAACCCGACCAACGCCGGCGACGGTTACGCGATGGCCTATCACGCCGGAGCCGAACTGGCGAATCTGGAATGCTTCCAGATCAACCCGCTGATCAAGGATTACAACGGCCCGGCTTGCGCCTACGTGACCGGCCCGTTGGGCGGCTACACCGCGAACAACAAGGGCGAACGCTTCATCGAATGCGACTACTGGAGCGGGCAGATGATGTGGGAGTTCCATCGGGAACTGGAGAGCGGCAACGGTCCGGTGTTCCTCAAACTCGATCACCTCGCCGAAGAAACCATCCAGAACATCGAAGAGATTTTGCACAGCAATGAACGCCCGAGTCGCGGTCAGTTCCACGCCAACCGTGGCACCGACTACCGCACGCAAATGGTCGAGATGCACATCTCCGAGATCGGTTTTTGCAGCGGCCATTCGGCGTCCGGCGTGTGGGTCAACGAGCGTGCCGAAACCTCTGTGAAAGGTTTGTACTCCGCCGGGGACATGGCAGCGGTGCCGCACAACTACATGCTTGGCGCGTTTACCTACGGCTGGTTCGCCGGCCACAACGCGGCGGATTTTGTCGCCGGGCGCGAGTTTTCGGCGTTGGATAGCGCACAGATCGAGAAAGAAAAAGCACGGGTCTACGCCCCGCTGGATCGCGAACACGGTCTGCCGCCGGCCCAGGTCGAATACAAGCTGCGACGCTTCGTCAACGACTACCTGCAACCGCCGAAAGTGACCAAAAAAATGCAGATCGGCTTGCAGCGCTTCAGCGACATCGAGCGTGATCTCGATCAGATGAAGGCCAACAACGCCCATGAATTGATGCGCGCAATGGAAACCAGCGTGATCCGTGACTGCGCCGAAATGGCTGCCCGCGCCTCGTTGTTCCGCGCCGAAAGTCGCTGGGGTCTGTACCACTACCGGGTCGATCACCCGCAGCGTAACGACGGCGAGTGGTTCTGCCATTGCCACCTGAAGAAGGGCGATGACGGTCAGATGACCAGTTTCAAGAAAGCCGTCGAGCCCTACATCATCCCGCTCGATGCCGAGGAAATGCAGACTTATGACCGCTTGCGGGTTGGCGCCTTCGCCGCGTGATGCATCACTAAAAGAGAGCCCGAACCATGGCCTATCAAGCTCAGGAAATCTTCTTCCGCTCCAACGCCCCCGTCACCGTGGACGAGGACAAATGTATCGCCGACAAGGGCTGCACCGTGTGTGTCGATGTCTGTCCGATGGACTTGCTGGCGATCAACCCGGCCACGCAAAAGGCTTACATGGCGTTCGATGAATGCTGGTACTGCATGCCGTGTGAAAAGGATTGCCCGACGGGAGCCGTGAAGGTCGATATTCCTTATTTACTGCGTTGACTGATAGGGCCTTATCGCTGGCAAGCCAGCGCCCACAGGGATTTGCAGTGGGCCACAGATTTCGCAACACCAGAGAAACCTGTGGGAGCTGGCTTGCCAGCGATGAGGCCGCCCCAGTCAACCAAAGCCATCCGAAACCCCGGACGCTGGATTCAAAAACACCCCTCGTTTCCCACCGCGCCCTGATCGTGGCGGAGACGAACCTCCTATAACTGATTCGAGGGGAACCACTTATGTTGCGTGCAGTAATCGCCGGTCTGGTACTGGCTACGTTCACCCTGTCGGCCTCGGCCGAGACCATCCGCATTGCCATCGGCACCCAGGACACCACCATCAACTGCGCCGCCGGTGGGTTGTTGATCCGTGAGCTCGGTTTGCTCGAAAAATACCTGCCCCACAACGGCGTCTACAAGGACGCCAAATACGACGTGCAATGGAAAAACTTCACCAGCGGCGCGCCGCTGACCAACGAGATGGTCGCGGGCAAACTCGACTTCGGCGCCATGGCCGATTTCCCCGGCGCGTTCAACGGTGTGGCGTTCGAAACGGCCGGCAAACACAGCCTGTTCATCAGCGTGCTGTCGGGCAGCATCAAGGGTAGCGGCAACGGTATCGTCGTGCCGAGTGCGTCCGGCGTGCAGTCGCTGAGCGAACTCAAGGGCAAGACCATTTCGGTACCGTTCGCGTCGACGGCTCATGGCATGTTGCTGCGTGCGATGGCGGAGCAGGGCTGGGATCCGCTCAAGGATGTGAACATCATCGCCCAGCCGCCAGAAGTCGCTGGCTCCGCATTGCAGGCCGGCAAGATCGACGCCCACGCCGATTTCGTGCCGTTTGCCGAGTTGTTCCCGAGTCGTGGTTTCGCTCGCAAGATCTACGACGGCGCCCAGGCCAATGCGCCGACCTTCCACGGTGCGCTGGTGGATCAGGCCTACGCGAAAAAATACCCGGAGATCGTCGTCGCTTACCTGCGCGCGAGCATCGAGGCCAATCAACTGCTGGCCGCCGAACCGGAGAAGTACAGCGAACTGATCGCCAAAGTCACCGGCGTCGATGCCGAGGTCAATTACCTGTTCCACGGCCCGCTCGGCGTGCAGACGCGCGACCTGAGCTGGAAGCCTGAGTACCGTCAGGCGGTGGGTACGGCCATTGATACCTTGAAGCTGCTGAAGAAAGCCGATCGTGGTCTCGATTTGAACACCTTCATCGACGATCAATACATCCGTGCGGCGTTCAAGGCCTCCCATCTTGATTACGCCGCGCAGTTGGCCAACTACGCGCAGACGCCGCTCAAGCCTGTGGATGCGGCCAGCGGCAAGGCCATCACTGACTTCAGCCATGTCGCCGAAATCTGGGTACGTGGCGAAGACAAGGTGCGCCATTACGCCTCCGCCGAATCTGCCTTCACCGCGTTGGCCGGTTTGAAGCAGGACGGCAAAACCATTCGCGCGGTGTATGCGCAGGCGAGTGACAGCGGGATCAAGTTGCTGGCGGATCAGGCGTGGTTTGCCAGTGATGCCAAGGGCCGTTTGAGCGCGTTTCTGCTCAAGGGGCAGGCGCAGCAATTTGCAGCGGCGCAGGGCGGCAAGGTTTTCGACTTCACCGACGCCACGACCCAGGCCGTAGCGGCCCGTTAACAGCAGATCAAGAGCCCCTCACCCTAGCCCTCTCCCGGAGGGAGAGGGGACTGATCGAGGTGTTTGCGCGAGGTACACCGACCTGAAATACCGAGCCGAACTCAGGTTTTGAAAAAGCAGGCAGGTCGTCTCTATACCGAGCCGAACTCAGGTTTTGAAAAGATGAAGATCGGCTCCCTTTCCCCCTCTCCCCCCTGGGGGAGAGGGTTGGGGTGAGGGGGTAAATCTCAGCCATCACACAGATCCAGAACTGGAAACCCGCTCCATGAAATCATTCAACAACCGCTGGGCCGTAAGATCCGTCTCACTGCTGCTCTGCCTCCTATTCTGGCAACTCGCCGCCAGCCATCACTGGAACCTCGGCCTGGTCATCTTCGCCAACGTCCCCACGCCATTGGCCGTGATTGAAGCCGCGCTGGGCCTGGGCGACTCCGGCAAGCTGCTGCAACACCTGACCGCCAGCCTCGGCCGCGTGTTTGCCGGCTACCTCGCTGCGCTGGCGGTCGGCATTGCCATGGGCCTGGCCATCGGCCGCTCGACATGGGCCGAAGACGTGCTGTTGCCACCCCTGGAAGTGCTGCGCCCGATCCCGGCCGTGGCGTGGATTCCGTTGGCGATCCTGATGTTCCCATCGTCCGAGTTGTCGATGGTCTTCATCACCTTCACCGGCGCACTGTTCCCGATCCTGCTCAACACCGTGCACGGCGTCGAAGGCGTTGATCCACGCTTGATCGCCTCAGCCAAAAGCCTTGGGGCTGGGCGTCGGGCGATCCTGCTCGAAGTCATCCTGCCGGGCGCCGCACCGGGCATCATCACCGGCCTTGCGATCGGCATGGGCACTTCATGGTTCTGCCTGGTGACGGCGGAAATGATCTCCGGCCAGTTCGGCATCGGTTACTACACCTGGGAGTCCTACACCATTCAGAACTACGCCGACATCGTCGTCGGCATGTTGCTGATCGGTGTGTTGGGCATGGGCAGCAGTCTGTTGATCAAACGTCTGGGCGGCTTGTTCACGCCTTGGCATCGACCGCGAGGAAAAGCCTGATGAGCGTGATGCAAACCCCCGAAGGGCGGATCGATATTCGCCAGCTGTCGATCGTCCTCGGCGAAGGCCGCGAAGCCTTCGAGGCGGTGCAGGACCTCGATTGCCAGATCGAACCCGGCCAGTTCGTGTGCATTCTCGGCCCGTCCGGTTGCGGTAAGTCGACGCTGCTCGGCGCCTTGGCCGGGCACTTGAAGGCGTATGCTGGCAGCCTGAAAGTCGATGGCGGTGCGGTGTCCGGCCCTTCGCCGCAGCGTGGCATGGTGTTCCAGCATCACACACTGTTCCCGTGGCGCACGGTGCGCGACAACGTCGCCTTCGGCCTGAAGATGCGGGGCATCGGCAAGGTCGAGCGTCATCGCGCCGCTGATGAAATTCTTCAACTGGTCGGCCTCGACGGCTTCGCCGAGCGCTGGCCCGATCAACTCTCTGGCGGCATGCAGCAACGGGTGGAAATCGCCCGGGTACTGATCAATCGCCCGCGGCTGTTGCTGATGGACGAGCCGTTTGGCGCGCTCGATGCGCTGACCCGATTGAACATGCAAGCGCTGCTGCTGGACATCTGGACACGAATTCGCACCACCGTGGTGTTCGTCACCCATGACATCGATGAGGCGCTATTTCTCGCTGATCGCTTGCTGGTCATGAGCGCACGGCCGGGGCGAATCATCGAAGATCTGCGCCTCGACTTCGCTCGACCACGTACCAGCGATCTGGTCACCAGCGCCGAATTCTCCCGACTCAAGCGCCACTGCCTCGACCTGCTGCGCCATGACGACGACCGACCGCTGCCGCGCCTCAATCCGCTCGGCCTGCCGCGCGAAAACCCTTTGCCGAGATTTGCCCTATGACCTCTTTTTTTACCGTGACCGATAACCCTGACATTCTTGCCCTGCAACCACGCCTGACCGCTGCGGACGCCGGCGTGCGGCGCATTGCGCTGATTGAGCTGGCGGATCTGGAAGAGCCGGATGGCTTGCTCTGGCTGGTCGAGCGACTGTCCGACGATCCCGCCGAAGAGGTGCGTGCTGAAGCGGCGCGTCTGCTGGAGGCCTGGGAGAACGAACCGGTGGTTGAAGCCTTGTGCCAGGCGCTGACCGATCCATCGCCCGCCGTGAAATCTGCCGCAGCGCAAAGTCTGAGTTTGCTCAAGACCGAAGCGGCCGGGCGGGTGATTCTGCCGTGGACCGATCATGCTGAAGTCAGCGTACGCAATGCCGCGTTTCGGGCCCTGCGCGAACTGCGCTTTGCCGATGCTGCGCCCGCCGCCGTTGCGGCGCTGAATGATGCCGATGCCAACGTGCGCCGCGAGGCCGTGGGCGTGCTCGGCTGGCTCAAGCAACTCGACGCGCTACCGGCATTGGCCCGATTGGCCAGCGCTGACCCGGACACCGAAGTGCGCCGCGCTGCCACCGGTGCGCTCGGCCTGGCGTCCAGCGCTGAAGTCCTGCCAGCGCTGCGTCAGGCCTTGCAGGACAACGCCTGGCAAGTGCGTGAAGAAGCCGCCACCACCTTGGGCAAAGTCGGCCACAGCGACGCCGGCCCGGCATTGATCGAAGCCTTGAGCGACGACTATTGGCAAGTGCGTTTGCGCGCCACCCGCAGCCTCGGCCGCTTGCGTTTTGGCCCAGCGCTGGACGCTTTGATCGACACCCTCGGGCATCGCATCAGCAACCTGCGCAAGGAAGCCGCATTGGCCTTGGGTGAGTTGAATGATCGCGGCGCAGTGGCTGCGTTGCAGGCGGCACAGGATGACGGCGATCCGGAAGTACGCAAAGCGGTGCGGATTGCCTTGAGTCAGTTGCAATGAGTCCGCTGGCGATCGGCAATTCGCAGGGCGAGCAAACCCTGCGCCTGAGCTGGCCGGACGGTCGCGAATCGGTGCTCAATCACGCCGACCTGCGCCGCCAGTGCCCCTGCTCGCAATGCCGTGCGTTTCGCCTGCGCGGCTCGGCGCCTCTGGTGGACGAGCGAGTCCGTATCATCGAACTCAACCCGCAGGGTTACGGCGTGCAATTGGTGTTCAGCGATGGCCATCAACGCGGCATCTACCCGTGGACCTACCTGGCACAACTCACCCCTTGAACCCGATACTGCGTCGGCTTAGGCCGACTGCCGGTGCTTGTCAGGAAAATCCCACAGGAGTACAAATGTACTCCATGACAAACCTGACTCCCCGCCGTACCGCCATTCTGACTTTTATCCGCGAACGCATCGCCGAACACGGTCAGCCCCCAAGCCTCGCTGAAATCAGCGAGGCTTTTGGTTTTGCCTCGCGCAGCGTGGCGCGCAAGCATGTGCTGGCGCTCACCGAAGCCGGGTTTATCGAGGTCAACCCGCATCAGGCGCGGGGCATTCGCTTGCTCGGGCAACCGGCGCGACCGGAGTTGCTCGATATTCCCGTGCTCGGCCGAGTGGCCGCCGGTGCGCCGATTGGTGCCGATGCCGATCTCCATAGTCGTTTGCTGCTCGACCCGGCGCTGTTCTCCCGTACGCCCGACTACATGCTGCGGGTGCAGGGCGACTCGATGATCGAGGACGGCATTCTCGACGGCGATCTGGTCGGCGTGCGGCGCAATCCCGAGGCGCTCAACGGCCAGATCGTCGTGGCGCGGCTCGACGGTGAAGTCACCATCAAACGCTTTGAGCGCACGGGCGATGAGGTTCGCCTGCTGCCGCGCAACCCGGCCTACCAGCCGATTGTCGTGCGTGATGATCAGGACCTGGCTATTGAGGGAGTGTTCTGTGGCCTGGTGAGGCAAGGCTGATGGGCGCCGTCGTTGCGTTGGATACGCTGTTCAATGGCGGCCAGGTCTGGAAGGGCCGGCCTGCGCCACCGGCCGCGAGCCCACAACCGACCGGGCATGCCGCACTGGACGCAGCGTTGCCCAGTGGCGGCTGGCCGGAAGCGGCGCTGAGCGAAATCCTTCTGGCCGGCCCCGGGGTCGGCGAACTGCAACTGGTCTGGCCGACGCTGGCGCGGCTGTCGGCGGCGGGCGAGCGCATCGTGCTGGTGGCGCCGCCGTTCGTGCCCTACCCGCAAGCGTGGGAAAACGCCGGAGTCGATCTGCGACAGTTGTCGGTGATTCAAGCCAGTGAGCGCGATGCCTTGTGGGCGGCGGAACAATGCCTGCGCTCCGGCAGTTGCGGCGCGGTGCTGTGCTGGCCGCACAAGGCGGATGACCGCGCGTTACGGCGTTTGCAGGTGGCGGCGGAAACCGGCCAGACCCTGGCCTTTGCCTGGCGCTCGCTGAGCGAGGCGATCAACCCTTCACCGGCGGCGTTGCGCATTGCCATTGATGCCAAACCTGCCCAGTTGCGCGTGCTCAAATGCCGTGGCGGCCTGGCGCGCGCGACGCCCATTGCCTTTGCCGTGGGTCACTGAGGTCGTCATGCGCTGGGTGTGTATTCTGTTCCCGCAATTGGCCCTCGACGCCGTGCTGCGTCAACGCCCCGAACCTGATGAGCCGTTGGTGCTACTCAGCGGTCCGGCCCAGCGCCGGGTGCTGCAAGCCGTGAATGGCGCGGCGCGCAAACTTGGCTTGCGCCCCGGCCAGTCCATGACCGCTGCGCAAGCCTTGAGCAAAGGCTTTGCCACTGCCGATTACGACGCTGCCGAGGTCGAGCATTGGCAGCAGTTTCTCGCCGCATGGGCCTATCGTTTCAGCTCACAGGTCAGCGTGCATTACCCGCGTACCGTGGTGTTCGAGATCGAATCGAGCCTGGGCCTGTTCGGTTCCTGGGCGCAGTTAGAAGTGCGGCTGCGCAAAGAGCTAACCGAGCTGGGTTTCCGTCATCGCATCGTCGCCGCGCCCAACCCGGTGGCGGCACGAGTGCTGGCCAATGCTTATGACGGTTTGGTGGTGCCGGACGGTGAAGCCTTGCAGCATCACTTGGGGCAATTGCCCATCGACCGCGTTGGTCTTGAGCCGGGTGTGGCCACGGCATTGTCGCGCATGGGCCTGCGCAGTCTCATTCAGGTGCAGAGCCTGCCGCGTCAGGCCTTGGCACGGCGCTTCGAAGCGCAGATGCTCAAGCATCTCGACACCTTGTTTGGCGCACGTCCGCTGGCGCTGGCGTTTTATCTGCCACCGGATCGTTTCGATGTGCGCATCGAACTCAATTTCGACGTGCAATCCCATCAGGCGCTGCTGTTTCCGCTGCGCCGCCTGACCGGCGATCTATCGGCGTTCCTGTGTGGGCGCGACAGCGGCGTGCAGCGTTTCGATCTGCACCTGGAACATGCCGGGTTGCCGGATACGCTGATCAAGGTCGGCCTGCTCAGCGCCGAACGCGACCCGGCGATGCTCTTCGAGCTGGCCCGTGGCCGACTGGAGCAAGTGCAGGTTGAGGCTCCGGTGCGCGGCTTTCGGTTGCGCGCCGAAGATCTGCCGAGTTTCGTGCCGCAGTTTCAGGAATTGTTCGACGACCGTCCGCAGCAGACCTTGCCTTGGGAGCAATTGCGCGAACGCCTGCGCGCAAGGCTGGGCGACGACGCGGTGCAAGGCCTGCGTTTTCAGGCCGACCATCGTCCGGAGTGTGCGTGGCAATACGCCGTCGACAAACAGCGCTGCGCCGGTTTGCCCAGTGTCCAGCGTCCGGGCTGGTTGCTGGGCGAACCGCAAAGCGTACCGGAGGGTTCGGCACGCATCCTCATGGGGCCTGAACGGATCGAATCCGGCTGGTGGGACGGTGACGATGTGCGCCGCGATTACTACCTGATCCAGAACCGTGCCGGGCAGCAGGGCTGGGCCTACCGGGCGGTGGGCGAGGGCGGTCCGTTGTGGCTGCAGGGCTGGTTTGCATGAACGATGGTTACGCCGAGCTGCACTGCCTGTCGAACTTCAGTTTCCAGCGCGGTGCTTCCAGTGCGCTGGAGCTGTTCCAGCGGGCGAAAAAGCACGGCTATCAGGCGCTGGCGATCACCGATGAATGCACCCTGGCCGGGATCGTGCGTGCCTGGCAAGCGGCGAAATCCGTTGAGCTGCCATTGATTATCGGCAGCGAAATTCGCATCGAAAACGGCCCGAAACTGGTGCTGTTGGTGGAGAACCTTGCCGGTTATCAGGCACTGTGCCGTTTGATCACCCGCGCCCGGCGGCGTACGCAAAAAGGCCAGTATCAGGTGCTGCGCGAGGACTTTAGCGAGCCGTTGCCGGGGTTGCTGACGCTTTGGGTGCCGGACAGCATTGATGACGTCGAGGAGGGCCGTTGGCTCCGGCAAACCTTCGGCGAACGGCTGTGGCTGGCGGTGCAATTGCATCGCGGGCAGGACGATCAGCGGCGGTTGGCGGCGTTGTTGAGCCTGGCCGCTGAGTTGGGGATTGCCGCGGTGGCCAGTGGCGATGTGCACATGCACGCCCGTGGCCGGCGTGCCTTGCAGGACACCATGACGGCAATTCGGCACCACGTGCCGGTGGCCGAAGCCGGATTGCGCCTGCACCCCAATGGCGAACGGCATCTGCGCAGCGTCGAGGTGCAGCGGGAACTGTATCCGCCGGCGTTGCTGGATGAGTCAGTCGCGTTGGCTCGGCGTTGTACATTCGACCTGAGTCAGTTGCGTTATCAATATCCCAAAGAGCTGGTGCCGGACGGGCACACGGGCAGTTCCTGGTTACGGCACCTGACTAAAGCGGGCATCGCCTGGCGTTGGAAACAAGGCGCGCCCTTCAAGGTGCTGCGGCAGATCAACAAGGAATTAAAGCTGATCGCCGAACTCGGTTACGAAAGCTACTTCCTCACGGTGCATGACGTGGTGAACTTCGCCCGCGAACAGCACATCCTCTGTCAGGGCCGCGGTTCGGCGGCCAACTCGGCGGTGTGTTTTGCCTTGGGCATTACCGAGATCGATCCGGATCGCACCACGCTGCTGTTCGAACGCTTCATGTCGAAAGAGCGCAACGAGCCGCCGGACATCGACGTCGATTTCGAACACGAACGTCGCGAAGAAGTCCTGCAATACGTGTTTCGTCGTTATGGTCGCAACCGTGCGGCGTTGACGGCGGTGGTCAGCACGTATCACGCGGCCGGCGCGGTGCGCGATGTGGCCAAGGCCCTGGGCCTGCCGCCCGATCAAATCAACGCGCTGGCCGATTGCTGCGGCCATTGGAGCGATGAAACGCCGCCGCTCGCGCGTTTGCTCGAAGGCGGGTTCGACCCGGACAGTCCGGTGCTGCGCCGGGTGCTGAGCCTGACCGGGCAACTGATCGGTTTTCCCCGGCACCTGTCGCAACATCCCGGCGGTTTCGTGATTTCCGAACAGCCGCTCGACAGTCTGGTGCCGGTGGAGAATGCGGCGATGGCTGACCGCACGATCATCCAGTGGGACAAGGACGACCTCGATGCGGTCGGGCTGCTCAAGGTGGATATTCTTGCGCTGGGCATGCTCAGTGCGATCCGCCGCTGTTTCGACCTGCTGCGCCGTCATCGCCATCAAGACCTGACACTGGCGACGATTCCTGCCGAAGACAAACCGACCTACGAGATGATCAGCCGTGCCGACACCATCGGCGTGTTCCAGATCGAGTCACGCGCGCAGATGTCGATGCTGCCACGCCTGAAACCGGCGAAGTTTTACGATCTGGTGATCGAAGTGGCCATCGTCCGGCCGGGGCCGATTCAGGGCGGCATGGTCCATCCCTACCTGCGCCGCAGAAACAAGGAAGAGGCGGAAACCTATCCTTCGCCGGAACTGGAAGTGGTGCTTAAACGCACCCTCGGCGTGCCGCTGTTTCAGGAGCAGGTGATGCAGATCGCCATCGTCGCCGCCGACTACAGCCCCGGCGAGGCCGATCAGTTGCGCCGCTCAATGGCCGCCTGGAAACGCCACGGCGGGCTTGAGCCACACAAGGAACGACTCGCTGCCGGCATGAAGAAAAATGGCTACACACCGGAGTTCGCCGCGCAGATTTTCGAGCAGATCAAAGGCTTCGGCAGTTACGGTTTTCCCGAATCCCACGCCGCCAGCTTCGCCTTGCTGACGTATGCCAGTTGCTGGCTCAAGTGCCATGAACCGGCGGCGTTCGCCTGTGCGCTGATCAACAGTTGGCCGATGGGGTTCTACAGTCCTGACCAGATTCTGCAGGATGCGCGCCGGCATCAGTTGCAGGTCCGTGCGGTGGATGTGCGCGCCAGTGACTGGGATTGCAGCCTGGAACCGATCAGCGGCGCGCAACCGGCGATTCGCATGGGGCTGCGGATGATCAAGGGTTTTCGTGAGGACGACGCCCGGCGTATTGAGGCGGCTCGGGCACGCGGAGCATTTGCCGATGTCGCCGATCTGGGGGAGCGCGCCGGGCTCGACAGTCGGGCGCAGGCGTTGCTGGCAGATTCCGGGGCGTTACGTGGTCTGGCCGGACATCGGCATCGGGCGCGCTGGGAAGTGGCCGGAGTGCAGAAACAGCTTGGGTTGTTTGCCGGGTTGTCGAGTCAGGAAGAGCCTGACGTGGTGCTGCCCAAACCCAGTGTCGGCGAGGACTTGCATGCGGATTACACAACGGTCGGCACCACGCTGGGGCCGCATCCGCTGGCGCTGCTGCGCAATGAGTTGAAGGCGCGGCGCTGCCGCAGTTCGCAAGAGTTGCTCGATATCGAGCACGGACGCCCGGTCAGCATTGCCGGCTTGGTCACGGGCCGGCAACGTCCGGGCACAGCCAGCGGCGTGACGTTTGTCACGCTCGAAGACGAGTTCGGCAACGTCAACGTGGTGGTCTGGCGCGACCTCGCCGAGCGTCAGCGCCAGGTGCTGGTCGGCTCGCAACTGCTCAGGGTCGATGGCCGCTGGGAGCGCCAGGGCGAAGTGCGCCACCTGATCGCCGGACGCCTGAGTGATCTGAGCCCGCTGCTCAACGGCATCCGCGTGCAGAGCCGCGATTTTCATTGACCCGCTTTATATCTGCCGACACGCATCATTCGGGTGCGCGAGGACGCGCCAGTCGCAGTCATGTTGAGCCGATTAATTGACGCCAAAAAAATCTGTCGCGAATGATGGCACTTTGTCATAATGCCGCCCCTTTTTCCGCTCCCCACCGCGTTGCTGTGCCGGGACACACCGTTTTTCAAGAAGGAATACCCAGTGAGAATGATCTCCCGGATGTTGGTCTCAGGCGTTGCAATTGCGGTACTCGGCACGCTGGCCAGTTCGCTCGCCGGTTGCGCCACCGAAAGCTCCCGTGCGTTGCCGGTGGCCAAAGTTGAAAGTGCTTCTCACGTCTGGGCCGGCGTTCGCGTGCCGATGGCGGTGGGCAAGTTCGACAACCGTTCCAGCTACATGCGCGGGATTTTTTCCGACGGCGTTGACCGTCTCGGCGGTCAGGCCAAGACCATCCTGATCACGCACTTGCAGCAGACCAACCGTTTCTCCGTGCTGGATCGCGACAACATGGGCGAAATCCAGCAGGAAGCGGTAATCAAGGGCCAGGCCCAGCGTCTGAAAGGCGCCGATTACGTGGTCACCGGTGACGTCACCGAGTTCGGCCGCAAAGAGACCGGCGATCACCAGTTGTTCGGCATTCTCGGCCGTGGCAAGACCCAGGTGGCTTACGCCAAGGTCAACCTGAATATCGTCAACATCAGCACGTCGGAAGTGGTGTATTCGACCCAGGGCGCAGGCGAGTACGCCTTGTCCAACCGCGAAATCATCGGCTTCGGCGGCACCGCTGCCTACGACTCTACCCTCAACGGCAAAGTATTGGATCTGGCCATGCGCGAGGCGATCAATCGTCTGGTGGATGGCTTGAACGCCGGTGCCTGGAAACCGGGCAACTGATCGACGCCCATTGCAAGGAGCAACAACACATGAATTTGACTCTGTCGCGGTCGCTGCTGACCTTGACCCTGGCCGCCAGCACCTTGCTGGCCGGTTGTGCCGGCCCGAAAACCCTGTACCAGTGGGAAGGCTACGAACCGCAGGTCTATGAATACTTCAAGGGCGAAGAGCCGAAAGAAGCCCAGGCCGAAGCGCTTGAGCGTGACCTGCAAAAGATCCGCTCCACCGGCAAGGCCGTACCACCGGGTTACCACGCGCACCTGGGCCTGCTCTATCTGAGCATGGGCAAGGATGATCAGATGGTGCAGCAGTTCCGCACCGAAAAGACGCTGTTTCCCGAGTCCGGCACGTATATGGATTTTCTGCTTAAAAACGCCAAGACCGGAGACGCCAAATGATCCCGCGTGCAGTGAAACTGCTGGTCGGCGTGCTGGCGCTGAGCGTGCTCGGTGGCTGCGTCAAGCCCAAGACCGTGGACTATTCGGCGTACAAGCAGGCACGGCCCAAGACCATTCTGGTATTGCCGCCGCTGAACACATCGCCTGACGTCAAAGCGTCTTACAGCCTGCTGTCGCAGGTGACGTTTCCACTGGCCGAGGCCGGTTACTACGTATTGCCGATCACACTGGTTGACGAGACCTTTCGCCAGAACGGTTTGACCACGCCGGATGATATCCACCAGGCGCCGGCGCACAAACTGCAGGAAATTTTCGGCGCCGACGCGGCGTTGTACATCACCGTGACCGAATACGGGACGCGTTACATGGTGATCAGCAGCGAAACCGCAGTCACTGCAACGGCGAAACTGGTTGACCTGAAGAGCGGCACCACGCTGTGGACCGGCTCGGCCCGTGCTTCGAGCGAAGAGGGCGGTAACAACGGTGGCGGCGGCCTGATCGGCATGCTGATCACGGCGGCGGTGAAGCAGATCATCAACAGTTCCACCGATGCCGGTTTCCCGATTGCCGGCGTGGCGAGTAACCGCCTGTTGTCGGCCGGTCATCCGGCAGGTCTGTTGTACGGTCCGCGTTCGCCGAAGTACGGCACGGACTAAAGCTGCGACATTAATCCCTGTGGGAGCGAGCTTGCTCGCGAAGGCGGTTTGTCATTCAACATGGATGCTGACTGATCCACCGCTTTCGCGAGCAAGCTCGCTCCCACAGGCACTCGATCGCGCTTGCAACGAGCGCATCAGCGGCAACCCTGCCTCGACCCCATCGACTTACCATCAAGACCCTGCATCTTCCGGCCGAAGGCGATATTCTGCGCGACAGTTCATGCGCCACTGCTGCGTTGCCAGCACTGAAGGAGCTTTCGAATGACCGAGAAGAAACCGGAAACCACGGTCAACCGTGTCTACCAAGGGGTTTACGAGGCGATCAGCAAGCGTTCGCTGCGGCCGGGGATGAAACTGGGCGAAGCCTCGCTGGCGGAGTTATTTAATGTCAGCCGCACGTCGGTTCGCGCCGCGCTCAAGCAATTGGAGGCCGACGGACTGGTGACGACCGAGCCCAATAAAGGTGCATCGGTGTCGTTGCCGAGCAATGAAGAGATCCGTTCGCTGTTCGAAACCCGGCGCTTGATCGAGATCGGCATCGTCACTGAACTGTGCCGCCGCAAGGACACCGCAGCGATGCAAGCGCTGCGTGAACACCTGCTGCTGGAGGATGAGGCTCACGCGGCCGGGGACCATCCGCGGCTGATTTACCTGCTTGGTGAATTCCACATCAAACTCGCGCGCAGTCTCAATAACCCGGTGCTGCTCGACTGGTTCCAGAAGCTGATTTCCCGTGCCTCGCTGTATGCCGCAGCGCTGGACGACGACAGCCATCAAGTCTGCCGCGACGACGAACACCTGCGCCTGATCGAGTACATCGAGGCCGGTAATCAGAATGCCGCCATCGAGTTGACCTGCACGCACCTCAACGGCATCGAGAAGGCGATTCTCGACGTCGCCGCGAAAATGAAAACTGGCTACCATCCGCTCAAACACCTGATCGGCGTTTAATCCTGAGCCGGCGTTGAAATCGGCTATACCTCTAATGAAACCAATGAGTCAGACGATGCTCGAAACAGACGTGCGATCGCGGCGATTTGGCTTCGCGATCATTCGGGCAAACACACAGGACACCGAGTCACTCGATGCAGTTTTTATCCGATAGCCACGGTTGTGAAGGCTGGAAAGGCGAAATGGCCGGACGCATCTGCGCGTTCGACTGGAGCCATACCGAGTTGGGCCCGCTCGATCATTGGCCCGCCAGTCTGTGCTGCGCCGTGCAGATGATGCTCGCCTCGCCGTTGCCGATGGTCATGCTCTGGGGCCGCGCCGGTTACATGATCTATAACGACGCCTACTCGGAGTTTGCCGGTGGCCGCCATCCTTACCTGCTTGGCGTGCCGGTGGAGTTGGGCTGGCCGGAAGTGGCCGAGTTCAATCGGCATGTGGTCGACACTTGCCTGGCGGGTGGCACTTTGTCGTTTCGCAACAAAGAGCTGGTGTTGTTGCGCGACGGGGTTCCTGAAGACGTCTGGATGGATCTTTATTACAGCCCCGTGGCCAATGACGAAGGTTGCCCGTCCGGGGTGATGGCAATGGTGGTGGAAACCACCGAACTCGTGCGCTCGGAGCAATTGCGTCAAGCCGCGGAAGAAGCCTTCCGGGCCGACAACGAACGGGTACGCCTGGCGCTCAACGCAGGGGCTTTGCTCGGTTCGTTTGTCTGGGATGTGAAGAACAATGTGCTGTCGGCGGACGAGCGTTTTGTTCGCACGTTTTCTTACCCGCCGGACTATGATCTGAGCAACCTGGCACAACATATTGCGCATTCGCGAATTCACCCCGATGACCGTGCCTGGGTTGAGGAAAGTATCGACCATTGCGTAAAGACCGGCGCGCCATACAACGTCGAATACCGCGTGCTGCGCAGCGATGGCAGTTACCTATGGGTGCTGGCCAGCGGCGGTTGCGAGTTCGACGAACGCGGTGAAGCACTGCGTTTCCCCGGGGTATTGATCGACATCCATGAGCGCAAGAGCGCCGAAGAGTCCCTGCTCAAGTTCACCCGTAACCTCGAACAGCGGGTGGCCGATGAAGTCGAAGCGCGGCTCGCTGCCGAAGAACAACTGCGCCAATCGCAAAAGCTCGAGTCCATTGGCGGACTTACCGGTGGCGTGGCCCATGACTTCAATAACCTGTTGCAGGTAATTGCCGGCAACCTGCACCTGCTGGCGCGGCATGAGCCGGATAACGCCAACGTGCAGCGGCGCGTCAGCGCTTCGCTGGCGGCGGTCGAGCGCGGGGCCAAGCTGTCTTCGCAACTGCTCGCGTTTGCCCGGCGTCAACCGCTGTCGCCGGCCGTGTGCAATCCGCAGCAAATCTTTGAAGGCGTCGGCGAGTTGCTGCAACGGGCGCTCGGCGAAACCATTCACATCGATGTGCAATTGCCACAAGCACCGTGGCACATCAACGTCGACCGCAATCAACTGGAAAACGCCATTCTTAACCTGGCAATCAACGCTCGCGATGCCATGAAAGGCGAGGGCACGATTGTGCTGAGCGCTTTCAATACGTTTCTGGACAGCACGTTTTGCGTCGGCAAAGGCATCGTCCCCGGCGAGTTCGTGCGGGTGACGGTCAGCGATACCGGCGCCGGCATTCCCGCGCAGATACTGGAGCAGGTGTTCGAACCGTTCTTCACCACCAAGGCCGATGGCCAGGGCACCGGGCTCGGCTTGAGCATGGTGTTCGGTTTCGTCAAACAGAGCGGCGGGCATGTCGAGATCGATAGCAAGCTGGGCGAAGGTACGCGGGTAGAGCTGTACTTTCCGCGCAGTTTGCGGCCGATTCGCGAAGAGTCCTCCGTTGCTGATGAAGTGTTGGGCGGCGGCAACGAGACCATTCTGGTGGTCGAGGACAACGACGCGGTGCGGGCCTCGGCAGTGGAATTGCTGCGCGATGAGGGCTATCAGGTACTGATTGCCGGCAACGGCGACGCCGCGATGCAGATGCTGCTGGAAGGCGTTGAAGTGGATCTGATTTTCACCGACGTGGTCATGCCTGGGCTGATCAAGAGTTCCGACCTGTTTGCCTGGGCCAAGGTGCAGAAGCCACCGGTGGCAGTGCTGTTCACCTCCGGCCATACCCGCGACATCATCTCGCGCAATCACCAGTTGAGTCCCGACACCCATTTGCTCGGCAAGCCGTATGGCCCGGAATCGTTGTTGCAGATGATTCGTTCGGTGCTAAGCGGCTGAGCTTGAAAACTTCCCACCAAGGCAGGCTGATGACTTCAAAACGCACCTCCAAAGCACCCGCCGGCATGGTTCGCGTGCGCGGCGCCCGTGAGCACAATCTGAAGAACGTCGACATCGACATCCCCCGTGATGCATTGGTGGTGTTCACCGGCGTGTCCGGGTCGGGCAAGTCGTCCCTGGCGTTTTCCACTTTGTATGCCGAAGCCCAGCGCCGCTACTTCGAATCGGTCGCGCCCTACGCGCGGCGGCTGATCGATCAGGTCGGAGTGCCGGATGTCGATTCCATCGAAGGCCTGCCTCCCGCCGTGGCCCTGCAACAGCAGCGGGGCACGCCGAGCACGCGCTCCTCGGTCGGCAGTGTCACGACGTTGTCGAGCCTGATCCGCATGCTCTATTCCCGCGCCGGCAGTTACCCGCCGGGGCAGGCGATGCTGTACGCCGAGGACTTTTCGCCGAACACGCCTCAGGGCGCCTGCCCGGATTGTCATGGTCTCGGGCGGGTCTATGAAGTGACCGAAGCGTTGATGGTGCCGGACCCGAGCCTGACCATCCGCCAGCGTGCCGTGGCGTCCTGGCCGCTGGCATGGCAGGGGCAGAACCTGCGCGACATCCTCGTGACGATGGGCATCGACGTTGACATCCCATGGCGCAAGTTGCCGAAAAAACAGCGCGACTGGATTCTCTTCACTGAAGAAACCCCGACCGTGCCGGTGTACGCCGGGCTGACCCCGGAAGAGACGCGTGTCGCCCTCAAGCGCAAAATGGAGCCGAGTTATCAAGGCACCTTCACCGGCGCCCGCCGCTACATCCTGCACACCTTCACCCACTCGCAAAGTGCGCTGATGAAAAAGCGCGTGGCGCGGTTCATGCTCGGCAGTCCTTGCCCCTTGTGCGATGGCAAACGGCTGAAGCGCGAGGCGTTGGCAGTGACATTTGCCGGGTACGACATCGGTGAGTTGTCACAGATGCCGCTGCTGCAAGTCGCCGAAGTTCTGAAACCGGTGGCGGCTGCCAGTTATCTGGAGCACGCCGAGGAAACCGGCGAAACCCTCAGTCACGCGCAAACCCGCGAAGCCCGGCAACAGCGCGTCGCGAAGGGGGCCAGTGGTCACGCCAGCGCGCCAGATGTGCGCCACACACCGAACCTGTCACTGGAAAAGCGCCTGGCGGCGCAGCGCATTGCCGAGGATCTGCTGGAACGGGTCACCACGTTGACCGAACTGGGGCTGGGCTATCTGGCTCTGGAACGCAGCACGCCGACCTTGTCGTCGGGTGAGTTGCAGCGCCTGCGATTGGCGACGCAATTGGGTTCGCAGTTGTTCGGCGTGATTTACGTGCTCGACGAGCCCTCCGCCGGTTTGCACCCGGCCGACGGAGAGGCGTTGTTCGAAGCCTTGCAGCGCTTGAAGGCGGACGGCAACACGCTGTTTGTGGTTGAGCATGATCTGGAAACCATGCGCCGCGCTGACTGGTTGATCGACGTCGGGCCGGCGGCGGGTGAGAAGGGCGGTCAGGTGTTGTACAGCGGCCCACCTGCGGGGCTGGCCGACATCGAACAATCGCAGACCCGCGCTTATCTGTTCGCCGAAGCGCCACGCCAGACGCGTGCCGCGCGCAAGCCGACGGCGTGGCTGAAGCTGGAGGGCATCACTCGCAACAACCTCAACAACCTCAGCGCCGAATTTCCCCTGGGTTGTTTCACTTCGGTGACCGGTGTCTCCGGTTCCGGCAAGTCGAGTCTGGTCAGTCAGGCGTTGCTGGAACTGGTCGGTGCACAACTGGGACGGCCGAGCGCTGAGGCTGAGGCTGAAGAGCTGAGCCTTGAGGACGACGCGCCGCAAGTCAGCAGCGGCCAGATCACGGCCGGGCTGGCGTCGATCAAGCGCCTGGTGCAGGTCGATCAGAAACCCATCGGCCGTACGCCGCGCTCCAATCTGGCGACCTACACCGGGCTGTTCGATAACGTGCGCAAGCTGTTTGCTGGCACCCCCCAGGCGCGGGTGGCGGGCTATGACGCCGGGCAGTTTTCCTTCAACGTTGCCAAGGGCCGTTGCGCGACGTGCGAGGGTGAGGGGTTTGTCAGTGTCGAGTTGCTGTTCATGCCCAGCGTGTATGCGCCGTGCCCGACGTGTCATGGCGCGCGGTACAACCCGCAGACACTGGCGGTTTTGTGGGAGGGCTTGAGCATCGCGCAGGTGCTGCAATTGACGGTCGATGAGGCGGTGGAAGTTTTTGTCGGGCAACCGGGGATTCGCCGTTCGCTGGAGGTGTTGCGCGATATTGGTCTTGGTTATTTGCGACTTGGACAACCGGCGACGGAGTTGTCGGGCGGTGAGGCGCAGCGGATCAAACTGGCCACCGAGTTGCAGCGCAATCAGCGCGGCGCGACGTTGTATGTGCTGGATGAACCGACCACCGGCCTGCATCCGCGGGATGTCGACCGACTGTTGGAACAACTGGATTCGCTGGTGACAGCGGGGCACACGGTCGTCGTGGTCGAGCATGAAATGCGCGTGGTGGCGCAGAGCGACTGGGTGATCGACATTGGCCCGGGGGCGGGAGATGAGGGCGGCAAAATTGTCGTGGCGGGCACGCCGCAGAAAGTGGCTGCCAGCAAAAAGAGCCGGACCGCGCCGTTTCTGGCCCGTGCCTTGAGCCGATAATCGCGTCGATCCCGACGGCCTGATCGCTGGCAAGCCAGCTCCCACAGGTTATTGGGTTGTACTCGATTTACGAGTTCCCTTCACTCCGTGTGGGAGCTGGCTTGCAAGCGATAGCGGTGGTTCAGGCGCCGTCGAGGGTACGGCGAACCTTGTCCAGCAATTCGCTGATCTGAAACGGTTTGACCAGCATGTCCATCCCTTCGCCGAGAAACACCTGACGGTTGATCGCGGTTTCGGCATAGCCGGTCATGAACAGGATCGGCAATCCTTCGCGCCAGCCTCGCGCAACATCTGCCAGTTCGCGCCCGCTCATGCGCGGCAAGCCGACGTCGCTCAGCAACAGGTCGATCGATGGATCGTTCTGCAAGCGCTCCAGCGCCGTCTCGATGTCGGCGGCCTGAGTGCAGCGATAACCGGCATCTTCCAGCACTTCTGTGACGAACATCCGCACCGAGGGCATGTCCTCGACAATCAACACATGCTCGCCAGTGCCCTGCGCATTGACTACCTCTGGTGAAGCTTCAACGCCGACCGGGTTGCTGGTGGCCGGCAACATGATGGTCACTTCTGTGCCACGCCGGGCGACACTGCGGATGTGCGCATCACCGCCCGATTGCCGGGCAAAACCGTAAATCGTCGACAAGCCCAGCCCGGTGCCTTGGCCCAAAGGTTTGGTGGTGAAGAACGGGTCGAAGACCTTGTCGATCACGTGGTGCTCGATCCCGGTGCCGTCATCGCGCACCGACAACGCCACGTACGCGCCATCGGCCAGGTTCGGGTCGCCGTGGGAATACGCCGCGTAGGTGTTGACCCAGATGTTGCCTCCCTGAGGCAGTGCATCGCGGGCGTTGATCACCAGATTGAGCATCGCGCTTTCCAGCTGGCTCGGATCGACCAGTGCAATTGCCGGTTTGCTGGTCAGCTCCAGCTTCAGGGCAATCCGTTCACCGATGGTGCGCACCAGCAGTTCTTCCAGTGACCGCATGTGCTCGTTGATATCCACGGGCCGGGTGTCCAGCGGTTGCTGACGGGCGAACGCCAGCAAGCGATGGGTGAGCGAGGCTGCGCTCGTCGCGGAGTTCAGCGCCGCTTCGGCATACAACTTGACCTTTTCCGGACGATTGTCAGCGATGCGCTTCTGGATCAGCTCAAGACTGGTGATGATGCCGGTCAGCAGGTTGTTGAAGTCGTGGGCAATGCCGCCCGTGAGCTTGCCCAGCGCATCCATTTTCTGCACTTGCAGCAACTGCGATTCGGCGCGTTCCAGTTGTGAGGTCGTGTCATCCAGGCGTGCCAGGTGCGTGCGTTCGCGATGGCGGTGTTCGGTGACGTCTTCGACAAATACAAGGCTCAACTCGGGGGTGCGGTACGGCGAAATCTGCCATTCGGTCTCGCGAATCTCGCCCTGCACGCGCATGTTCAGCGTGCCTTTCCAGCGCTCGCCATCGACCAGGCGCAGGCGCAGTTCATTGAGAATCGCATTTTGATCGTCGGCGAAGCATTCGCTCAGGGCCTGCGGGTCGCGGTTATCCAGAATCAACTGATTGAACGCGTGGTTGCACTCATGCACCTTGAGGCTCGCATCCAGCACCGCAATGGGCGCGGACACATTGACGAAAATCTCGCGGAACCGCGCTTCGCTTTCGCGCAGTGCATTTTCCGTGTCGCGCACCCGCAGCAGCGTGCGCAGGGTGGCGAGCAACACGTCCGGGTCGACCGGGTGAATCAAGTAGGCATCGGCACCGGCATTCAGACCGGTGATGATGTCGCCGGTCTGGATCGATGCCGCCGAAACGTGGATCACCGGCAGAAGGGCGGTGCGGGTATCGGCGCGCAGGATGCGCACGATGTCGAAGCCGCTCATGTCCGGCAGGTTGACGTCGAGAATCAACGCATCGATCGCTTCGCTCTCGATCAATGCCAGACCATCGGTGCCGGTGCCAGCCTCGAGGACTTCATAGTCGTGGCGTTCCAGGCGTTTGCGCAAGGCATAGCGGGTAGCGACGTTGTCATCGACGATCAACAGGCGGATGTCACGTTTCATCGACGTTCTCCAAAGCGATCGCCAACGGAATAATCACGTAAAAGGTCGAGCCGACGCCCGGTGCGCTGTCCATTCCGACCTCTCCACCCAACAGGGCTGCGAAGCGTTTACACAAGGAAAGCCCCAGTCCGGTGCCGCGCAAGCGTTTCTGTAGCGGCGAGTCGACCTGGGAAAAGTCCTCGAACAATGCACCATGCAGCTCCGCCGCGATACCAATACCGGTGTCGCTGACGGCAAAACGTATTTTGTCCGTGCCTTCAAGTCGCGCCGAAACCCGCACTTCGCCACGCGTGGTGAACTTCAGCGAGTTGGAAATGAAGTTGCGCAGGATTTGCGCGAGTTTCTTGTCGTCGGTGTACAGACGCGGCAGGCCTTTGGGTTCCTCGAAGATCAGGTCCACCGCGGACGCATCAACGATCGGTCGAAACATCCCGCGCAGGGCTGAAAACAGATCGAACATGTCGAACCACGCCGGGGAAATGCTGATGCGACCGGCCTCGATTTTCGCCAGATCGAGCAAGTCGTCGACCATGTCGCTGAGTTCGCGGGCGGCCGTGCTGACGAAGGCGACCTGTTTGTGTTGCTCGGGGCTCAGCGGCCCGTCCAGCTCGTCGGCGAGCAGGCTGTTGATGCTCAGGATCGAACCCAGCGGGGTGCGGAACTCATGGCTCATGTACGACAGGAAACGGCTTTTGAGGTCCGAAGCCTGACGCAATTCTTCTGCCTGAATGTCGAGCTCGGCGTACAGCGCCAGCACGCCCTGATTGGTTTCATCGAGTTCTGCGCGCAAGGCTTCGGTTTCGCTCTGCAACTGGGCGATCAGCGCAGCCTGTTCAGCATTGCTCGCAATGGGCGACTCAGCCATGGGCGGCCTCCAGGGCAACGACCAGTACCGTTACATCATCCCGACCGCGGCAGAAGTCGCGATGCAAAATGGCGGCTATCACGGCAGGATGGCGGTGCACCAGGCCGGGGTAGTCTTGAAGATTCCAACGGGACTGCAAACCGTCGCTGTACATGATCAAAAGATGTCCGTTCACGTGAGCATAGTCAAAGGGCTGGGCTTTCCGGTATTGGCTGCCAACGATGCCAGGGTGCGACGCCAGTCCGCGAGATTTGTCGGCGGTAAGCAGGCTGGCGCCAATATTACCGACCCCGGTGAAACTCAGGTTGGCGCGATCGCCGTGAAACTGTGCGAACGCCACCGCGCCGCCGCGAGTGCCGATCATGTCCCGGTGCAGGTCTTCCATCAGCGTCGTTGGCGCACTGAATGGCGCCCGGGCAAACGCTTGCTCGCCGGCCCGTCCGGCAAGTTCGGCATCTTCACCATGGCCGAGGCCGTCAACGATCAGCGCGCTGATGTCCGCGCCGTGATACGCCAGATGCCAGACATCGCCGCAGGCCGGGTCGTTATGCAGCGAGTGCTGACTGACGCCGTAAAGCAGGTCCGGCTGACGGTTGTTGCGCGGATACAAACGCGCGAGCAACACGGCTCCACGGTGGTCGGCATACACGTCAAACACATCGGCCTGGCGTGACACCGCGCCAAGGCCGATGCCTTGGGTGCCGCCGGTAGAAAAGCCGTCAGTGAGGCATGCCTCCAGGTCAAAACCCTTGGCACGATCCACCGCCAGCAGTTCGATCCCTGCATCGCCCTGACGTGGCAGCACGCGCAAGTGCAGCTCGCCACGGCCGGCATGTTTGAGCAGATTGCTCGCCAGTTCGGTGACCACCAGTGCCACGCGTCCGGCATCGCTTTCACTGAAACCGTGCTGTTCGGCAAGCCGTTGAGCCGTGCGTCTTGCAAAGCCGATCTGGCTGCTGTCTTCGATCAGTAATACTTGGGTCAGTGACCCGTTAATGTTCATGTCCATCGCGTAATCGTTATGCGGGTGCCCTTGCCGGGCTCCGTATCCAGTTCGAACTCCTGGACCAGCCGTTTCGCACCGGTCAGACCCAGGCCCATGCCGCTGCCGGACGTCCAGCCGTCGGTCATTGCCAGTTTGATGTCGGCAATGCCCGGCCCCTCGTCGCGAAAGGTCAGGCGCAGACCGACCTTGTGATCCTCATCGAGAATCTGCCAGTCCATGTCGCCGCCACCCCCGTAAACCATGGTGTTGCGCGCCAGTTCGCTGACAGCCGTGACCATTTTGGTCAGGTCGATCAGGCGCATGCCGCACTCGGTGGCCAGTTTGCGTGCGGTCTGGCGGGCCAGCACCACATCCTGCTCAATGTGAATGGGTTGAGTACCGCTACTGCGCACGGTCATTGCTGACTTACTCGTTCCCGCAGCACTTTCATCCCACGCTCGACATTGAGCGCTGTGCTGACACCGGGCAGAGTCAGGCCGAGTTCGACCAAGGTAATCGCCACCGCCGGCTGCATGCCGACCAGCATGGTTTCGGCGTCCATGATTTTCGACAGGCCGGAGATGGTGCTGATCATCCGGCCGATAAATGAGTCGACCATGTCCAGCGCCGAGATGTCGATCAACACGCCACGCGCCGAGGTTTTGCTGATGCGTTCGGACAGATCGTCCTGCAGGGTCAAGGCGAGTTGGTCATGCATGTCGACCTGAATGGTCACCAGCAGGAACTCACCCATCTGAAGAATCGGAATTCTTTCCATGGCGTCAGACCGCTTTGCTGAGGGTGATGCCCAGGCGTGTCAGGGCGAGCTTCAACGCATCGGCCAGATTGGCCTTGGTGACCACGCCTTGCAGGTCGAGCCCCAGGTGCACGATGGTCTGCGCGATCTGCGGACGCACGCCACTGATGATGCAATCTGCGCCCATCAGGCGGATCGCGGTAACGGTTTTCAGCAGGTGCTGGGCAACCAGGGTATCGACGGTAGGCACGCCGGTAATGTCGATGATGGCGATTTCCGAACCGGTATCGACGATGCGTTGCAGCAACGATTCCATCACGACCTGTGTGCGCTGCGAATCGAGGGTGCCGATCATTGGCAGCGCCAGCACGCCGTCCCAAAGCTTGACCACGGGAGTGGACAGTTCCAGCAGTTCTTCCTGCTGACGCTTGATCACCGCTTCGCGGGATTTCTGGAAGGTCCGGATGGTGTGCAGACCAAAGGCGTCGAGCAATTCGGAAATTTCCCAGAGCTGCTCGGCGAGCAGCGCCGGTTGTTCTTTGTAGTGCGCTTGCAGCAGCGTGAATAACGGGCCTTTCAGGGCGAAGATGAAACTCGCGGTTTGTTGCGAGTCCTGGCCGAGCAGGGCGCGGCTATGGGAGAGCTTTTCAAGGAACAGGCGGGTCGCTTCCCAACCCTGCGCAGTGACGTTGGCGCCGTTGCCGTTATCAAGCCCCGTGATCACCAGTTGCAGGAATTCGCTGGTTTGCTGCTGCAGGTCGTGTTCTTTCAAGTTGCGCGTGGCGCCGTTCGCTTCGAGGCCATTGATCCATTCGCCCAGCAGTTGTGACTGCTTGTTTTTAATCGCATCGAGTGTGCTGTTCTGCAGTGCTGCCATGTGCCTGTTGCTCCGTAACGAATGAGGGGCCGATTTCATCAAATTGATCGGCGCGAAGTCAGTGACCGTTGCCGTTTCAAATAGTTGTGCAGTCTAACGAGGATATTTGTGATTTACCTCAATAAAGGCCCGAGTAACTCTAGTCGGCATGGCTGCAAGGCGCGATGTTTTGAACGTTGGCGCGATGGCGGCTTCGAAACTGCAAGGCCCGACTGGTTTCAGTCGCGCTGGCGATGACTAAAGAGGTGCTTATGAACGAGCAATCGACACAGCAGCACAATCAATCCGGGGAACCGATCGGTCGCAATGACCCGGCGATTGACCCGCAAGTGCCGGGGCAATCGGCGCCGACGCAGCCCGCGCAGCAACAGGGCGATACAGACCAGGCGCAAAGTGCGGATCCGGCAGTGGATCAGAAGAACCAGAACACCGATAACGACAACGAGTTCAGCCCCGGTTTTGAACCTGAGCCAGACCGGGCGAAGCCGGGTGAGGAGACGGACGCGGATATTGATACTGACGGGGGTTAATCGAAGTTGAAAACGACGAGGCCGCATCCATTGGATGCGGCCTCTTTTTTTACTGCCCGATACTTACTTGCTTGGGTATTTGGCTTGCAGCTCTTTCGCCGCTGTCAGATGTTTTTCCAGCCCCGGCAGCATTTTTTGAGCGAAGGCTTTCAGCTCGGTCGCGCCTTTGGTCTTGTCATCCGTGACGGTATTCGCTTGTTTCTTGAACAACTCGATGGTGTCTTCGTGAGCCTTCACCTGATTGTTGGCGTAGGCCGCGTCGAATGACTCGTCACGTACTTCCAGGATTTTCTCTTTGGCCTGTTTGACCAGCGTGGTGGTGTCCGGCACCTCGATGTCGTGAGCCTTGGCAATCGTCGCCAGCTCGTCATTGGCCTTGCTGTGATCGGTGATCATCATTTCGGCAAACTTCTTGATGTCGGCCGATTGGCTTTTTTCCAGTGCCAGGCGACTGGTTTCGATTTCGGCGATGCCACCGGCAGCGGCATTGTCGACGAAGTCATTGTCGGTAGCAGCAAAAGCGCTGCCCATGCCGGCACTCAGGGCAACGGCCAGAGCAATGTGACGCAGGTTGAATCCGTCCATTTGGTAGATCTCCACGCAGGTTTTTGTGAGCGTTATGCAATGGATCGAGTGCGCCGACGAAAGGTTTTATCGCGTTTGCGACAGGGCGACGAACGGCCACCGCTGGTCTGACAGGGAGTCGACAGGATGCCCCGACCGAGGCCATTCTGATGGTGGGCCAGCGCAATCGGTCGCGTTGGACACCGATCAACTCACGGAGGTGTTACATGCCGGTTCCCCATGACCTGTTTCAGGACTTGAGCTGCACGAAGGAAGAGATCCAGCAAAAACGCACCCAGGATCCGCGACTGGATTCATTGATCAACAAGTATTCTCAGGTTGATGCCGACGTGGTCAAGGCAGAGACAGCCACCTCGGACGCCCCCAGCGACGACGCATTGAAAAAACTCAAAGAGAAACGTCTGAAGGTCAAGGACGAGATCGTCAGCCACTTGCAGTCACCGTCGTGATCCTCTAATTGTCCGCCGACTTACGGTTGCGAATGGACGGGAACGACAGCCCCTGCCGGCACCTCGAATGTACAGAGTCCGAATTCATCGACTTCTTGCGAGGTGCCTCATGAGCGATCCCAAATTCCCGAGTGAAGAGCAGGGCGCATTCGACCCCGTGCCGACGCATCCGGAGCCGAACAGCCCGGCGCATACCACGGCCAATCCGGATGAGCCTGTCGAGGATCTTCCTGAAGACGAAGACCCTGACAAGTTCGACAAGTCCTCCAACTGACAGAGCGCTATCGCTGGCCAGCCAGCTCCCACAGGGTTCATGTAGTTCACAGATTATGTGCACAACCCAATACTTGTGGGAGCTGGCTTGCCAGCGATGGCGTCAGTCAATTCCACGCCAAACCGACAGACTCACTTCAGCGCATCCGCCAACGGCATCCGCGCCATATGCATCGCTTTCAAAGACCCGAAATACAACCAGTCCCCATACTCCCTCACCGTTGTAATCGGCGAATAATTGCCCTCGCTCGCATCCTGCAAATTAGCAATCACCTTGCCCTGCAAATCCAGCCCCAACGCAAACCCGCGCTTCTCCACCGGTTTGGGCAGCACGCTCAAGGCCCGCACAATCATCTTGCGCACGAATGGATGCCCGGCCGTGCCATCGAGCAAGGCATTACGCGGTGCGTACAAAGCAACCCAGAAACGGTCGTGGCCATTGAATGACAGGTTGTCGGGCAGCCCCGGCAAGTTGTCGATAAACAGGTCATGGGTGCCCGCCTGGGGGCCCTTCAGCCAGAAGCGACTGATGCGGTAGGCGCCGGTTTCATTAACCAGCACGTAAGCGTCATCCGGGCCGAGAGTCACGCCGTTGGCGAACTGCAGTTTATCGAGCAGGATGCTGGTCTTGCCGGTCTGGAAGTCATAGCGCAGCAAGCGTCCGTCACCGCCGTGCTCAATGATCGCCTCGCCGTCATGGCCGTAGCCCCAGCGGCTGGACGCATCGCTGAAATAGGCGTAATGCCCGGACTCGTCGATCGCCACATCATCGGTGAAACCGAACGCTACCCCATTGGCCTCTTTGGTCAAGGCCGTCACCTGGCCCTGTGCATCGAGGGACAGCAAACCCTTTACCCCGTCGGCGATCACCAGAAGCCCGTTGGGGTGCCGCGCAAGCCCCAGCGGCCGGCCACCGGTGTCGGCCAGTACCTTGCGTTCCTTGCCATCAAGACTGCTGCGAATCAGCCGACCGTCATGCAGACCGGTGATCAGGAATTCGCCTTCCAGCAGCAGCGCTTCCGGCCCTTCGATGTCACTGGGGCCGACCTGTGCCGCACCTTTGAGGCGCTGGTTATCGGCGTAGATCCCTGTGCTCAACGAGGGCGCCGCCTGCGGTGTCCAGGCGACCGGCTCGACCTTGGTGGGCATCAGCAGCAGAAACGCGATGACGGCGACTATCAGCAACAACAAAACCTGCCCCCACCTCATGCGCTGGCCCTCGCTGAAGCCAGATACTGCGCAGCCATGTCACGCAGTGCGAGCATGGATGCAGCGGACTCACGGTCGATGCGTCGCTTGAGCAGCAACTGATTGGCGATACGCATGCCCAAGCCGTCGAAACGATAATTCAGCGTACGCACAAACCGCGTGCCGTCACCTTCGGCGTAGCACGCGTAAGTCAACGCCAGCGACAACCCATGATCCCCCCGGGCTCGCGCACACCAGCGTCGCCCGGGCAGGTATTCGGTGACTGTCCAGCTCAGGTGGCCTGCGCGGCCGCCAGCATGAATGTCTTCTTCAAAGCATGCGCCTGCATGCAGCGGCCCTGATGGCCCGTCGATCTTCAGCGATGACGGATGCCACTCGGGCCAGCGGCCGACACTGGCCGCGTAGGCGAGTACGGCAATCGGGTCGCCAGCGATATCGATCTGGTGCTGCATGCGGGTCATGGGCATTCTCGAATAGCTCAAAGGGGCGGCTTGCGGCTCCCAGTAAAGGGTGCCGAACAGGTAGTCCATCAGCGGTAGAACAATGTTGAAATTACGCGCTTGCATGCGTTCGCGACGGTGATGCAGCTCATGCAAATGACGCATCTGACGGATCCACGGCAGGCGCGTCAGCGGGTTGTGCGGCGGCAAGTGTTCGGCGGCATGAAACACCTCGTAGGTCAGATAACCCAGCACCATGCTGCCAGCGAACAGCCCGGCGACGTTGGCGTTGAACTGCGCGAACAGCCACCACAGCGGAAGGGTAATCACCAGCGTATGGATCACGATCAGCCACGCCGGAAACAGAATCACCCGCCAGTCGCGAGCGCTGTCGTAGGTCATGTGGCCGGGCGTAAAGAAGCTGTGATGGTCGCCCGCATGCCGGGCGTAGAACATTTTGGCAAAGGTTTTTTTGTGGTGGCCGAGATGGCGATGGACCATGTACACGCCAAAGTTGAAAAACAGCAGGGTCAGCGGCACGCTCAGCCATTCCAGCCAGCTCACCTGATGCACGCTGCTCCAGAACGCGCCGATGGCCAGCACCCCGAACAGCAGCACGAAGGCACCGTGCAGCCACGGGTTGTAGAGCGGATGGATGGCCGCGCGGTAGCGGCTGCGAAATGCCTCGGTGGTCTGCCTCACTGCGTTCACCTGCGGGTATTTTGTTGTACCCGGCAGATTAGCCGATCCGGCCATTCATGCAGGCCGGACCTTGAGGCCACATGCGCCATGATCCGGTGTAAAGCGCACACCCGCGTGCTCGATCAGCTCAGCGGGTTCCAGCGTTGTGACCAGTCGTCATCCGTGCGGATCACTTCGCGCAGCAGATTGAAGGCTTGCTGCAATGTCGCCGAGTCGCGATCACGCGAGTAGACCAGATAGGTTGGATAGCCGAATTCCGGGGCTTTGGTCACCGTTTCCAGTGCGCCGCTTTCCAGATAGGTGCGCACCACGCGGGTGCGGAAGTAGCCGCTGCCGCCGTTCTCCAGGATGTATTGCAGGGCGAGCGGGCCCAGGTTGAAACTCAGCGCGGCTTTGGCTTTTTCCGGGAGGGCGGCGTCGTGCTGGCGGCGGAAGTCCGGGCCCCAGTCGATATAAACGTAGGGGTCCGGGCGATCAGGCGCGCGCACCAGAATCAGCTTTTCCTCCAGCACCTGCTCGACCTGCAACCCCGGCCAGTATTCCGGTTGGTAGACCAGCGCCGCGTCGAGCACGCCGAGTTCGAGTTGGCGCAGCAGGTTCTCACCGTCGCGGATTTCCATGCGCAGGGCATGTCCGGGGATCTTGTCGCGCAACTCGGCCGCCCAACTGAGCATCAACGGGTTGCACAGGCTGACTTCGCCGCCGATGTGCAGCACGTTGTGATAACCCTCAGGCAGCGGCAGGTCGCGCCGCGCCGCTTCCCAGGTCTGCACCAGTTGATTGGCATAGACCACGAAGGCCTCGCCATTGGGCGTTAATTTGGCCCCGGCGCGATTGCGCACGAACAGCGTACTGCCCAACTGGCTTTCGAGTTTTTGCACCCGGGCGGTGATCGCCGTCTGGGTGACGAACAGCTTCTGCGCCGCCGCCGCGAGACTGCCGTGACGGACGATTTCCAGAAAGGTGCGAGCGAGGTCGATGTCCATGGGCGGGCCGGTGTTTGAGGTGGGCGGCATTGTAAATGCAAAGAGCCCCTCACCCTAACCCTCCCGAAACGTCGAACCGCCCGAAAGAGAGGGGAGCGACCGAGGTGCCTTTCGTCACGCATCGACCTGAACCGCCGTGTTGACTATGGATCCAGCGCCTAAGTTTCAGGCCGGTCGACTATGGATTCAGAACACGTCTTTCAAGTCGGTGTACATCGCCCATGTCCCCGAATCGGTTCCCTCTCCCTTGGGAGAGGGCTAGGGTGAGGGGGAAAACAGTCGCCACAGAATCAACCGCCAACTCAATCTCACCCGCCGCGCCGACGATGCGGGGGGGCTGTCCGCACACCGCCAGGTTTCTTTGTGCCAGCACGCAAAAATCCCGCCACAGGGGCGGGATTTTCGTGTGACTGAACAGCGGTATTACGAAGGGAACAGCTCGGACAGTTTCATCGCCAGCATCATGTCGCCTTCAGCGCGCAGTTTGCCGCCCATGAACGCTTGCATGCCGTCGGTCGAACCGTCAACGATGCCTTGCAGGGTTTCGCCGTCCATGACCAGAGTGACCTGGGCGTCCGGGTTCTCGCCTTCTTGCAGCTCGCAGGTGCTGTCCTTGACGATCAGCGAGAAGTTCTTGGTGTCGTCGATGCGGAAACCGAAGACCAGGTCCAGGCCGGCAGCAGCGGCTGGGTTGAACTTGGCTTTCATTGCTTGTACGGCATCAGCTACGGAGGTCATGGTTCGATCCTTTCTTGGGTAATAGGAGCTGGGTGATTACAGCAAGGGTCACAGTAATCCGGACTCAGCGGAAAGTGATGAGTTCCGGGGCCTTCAACAGTTGCAGATGGGCATGACTGTTGAAGGAAGCCAGGGCCACCTCGCGGCCGCGAAACTTCAGCTGGTTGAGCGAGGTGTTGACGATTTGCCAATTCAATTCAAAAGCCTGTTTCGCAGGCATTTGTGTAATGAGGTGGAGCAGGGCGGTGATCGTGCCGCCAGAGGTGAATACCGCGATTTTCTGGTTCTTTTCGGCCTGTTCAATAATTCGATGCAGCCCGGCCTGAACCCGTTCAACGAAACCCAGCCAGCTCTCCAGCCCCGGTGTGTCATAGGTGCCGGCCAGCCAGCGCTCGATGATCAGGGCAAAAATGCGCTGGAACTCGCCGCGGTTTTGCGCGGCGTTGCGCAAGATGTCGAGGGCTTCAGGCTCGTCTGGCAACATTGCCGGGAGCAGGGCGCGGATGACCGCGTCAGCATCGAATTCGTTAAACGCGGAATCGGTTTCCAGCGTCGGCACCGAAAGGCCTTTGGCAGTGAATTGCTCCAGCGCACTGGTGGCCGTGTGTTGTTGGCGGCGCAGATCACCTGCCAGGCAGCGATCGAAGCGGATCCCCAGTTCAGCGAGGTGCTGACCGAGGATTTCTGCCTGACGCACACCAGTCGGCGACAGGACGTCATAGTCGTCTGCACCAAAGGAGGCCTGGCCATGTCGAATCAAATAGATGCTGCCCACGTCCGCGTCGTCCCGGTACGTTGAAGGTTTGGCGAGATTATGAGGATGCCGGGGAGCTGTCAATGAAAAAACATACGCTTGTTTGAAATGCCCGTTACAGGCGTGTTGCCAGAGGTTTCACGACTGGCCGACGAGCCGGCGCATGGGTATGCTGGGGCCATTACGCGTGGAAATCACATCCACGCTTCGTTTTGAGGAGTCTCTGTGGAGTTTTTCACCGAATACGCCAGTTTCCTGGCCAAGACCGTCACCCTGGTGATCGCCATTCTGGTGGTGCTCGCCAGTTTTGCCGCGTTGCGCAGCAAGGGCCGGCGCAAGTCGGCGGGGCAGTTGCAGGTCAGCAAGCTCAATGATTTCTATAAAGGCCTGCGTGAGCGCCTGGAGCAGACCCTGCTCGACAAGGATCAGCTCAAGGCCTTGCGCAAGGGCGAGGCCAAGTCCGAAAAGAACGAGAAGAAGCAGAAGAAAAAACCCGAGGCCAAATCACGGGTGTTCGTGCTCGATTTCGACGGCGACATCAAAGCCTCGGCCACCGAGAGCCTGCGCCATGAAATCACTGCGCTGCTGACCCTCGCTACGCCGAAGGACGAAGTTGTCCTGCGTCTGGAAAGCGGCGGCGGCATGGTCCACAGCTACGGCCTGGCGTCCTCGCAACTGGCGCGTATCCGCGAAGCCGGCGTGCCCCTGACCGTGTGCATCGACAAAGTCGCGGCCAGCGGCGGCTACATGATGGCGTGCATCGGCGAGAAGATCATCAGTGCGCCGTTCGCCATTCTCGGCTCAATCGGTGTGGTTGCGCAGTTGCCCAACGTCAACCGTCTGCTGAAGAAGCACGACATCGACTTCGAAGTGCTGACCGCCGGAGAGTACAAACGCACCCTGACCGTGTTTGGTGAGAACACCGAGAAAGGCCGCGAGAAGTTTCAGGAAGACCTGGACATCACCCATCAACTGTTCAAGAACTTCGTTGCCCGCTACCGTCCGCAACTGGCCATCGATGACGTGGCGACCGGCGAAGTCTGGCTCGGCGTCGCGGCGCTGGACAAGCAACTGGTCGACGAACTCAAGACCAGCGATGAATACCTCTCGCAGAAGGCCAGGCAGGCGGAGGTTTACCACCTGCATTACGCCGAACGCAAAAGTCTGCAGGAGCGCATCGGCATGGCAGCCAGCGGTTCGGTAGATCGCGTGCTGCTGAGCTGGTGGAGCCGTCTGACCCAGCAGCGCTTCTGGTAAGTCAGTCAGGCAAAAAAAACGCCGGTCAATGACCGGCGTTTTTTTGTCCGCAGCTTTGTGGTGAAGACTTAGCGGCGACGGAACAGCGGCAGCGGTTCGTCAGTGGCGGCCTGATAGGTCACCGAGAAATCCTTGAGACCTTCCAGCGCTTCGTGCGGATCTTTATCTGCACGCACAGCAAAGGCGTCGAAACCGCAGCGGCGCATGTAAAACAGCTGATCGCGCAGCACATCGCCAATCGCTCGCAGCTCGCCTTTGAAGCCATAGCGATCACGCAACAGGCGCGCATTGGAGTAGTTGCGCCCGTCAGTGAATGCCGGAAAGTTCAGCGCAATCACCTGGAACTTATCAACGTCCTCACCGATTTCCTCTGCTTCCTCGTCCGCGTCGAGCCACACGCCCAGACCGCCGTCGCGCGCCATGAGCATGCGGCTGTGTTCACGCCACAGTTGCAGCGGAACGATCAGATCGTCGCAGTTGCTGATCTCGTCGATGTTGAAATCCTTGGGCAGCAAGTGCCAGGTTTCGTCGACGACTTCGTTGTTCTTAATGATTCGCTGCATAGACGCGTTCCTTGAAGAGGTCGATGCCAATACGCTGATAGGTGTCGATGAAGCGCTCGTCTTCGGTACGTTGTTCCACGTACACGTCAATCAGCTTCGAGATCACGTCAGGCATGACTTCCTGTGCGAAGGATGGGCCGAGAATCTTGCCCAGGCTCGCATCACGGCTGGCGCTGCCGCCGAGGGAGACCTGATAGAACTCCTCACCTTTCTTGTCCACGCCGAGGATGCCGATGTGGCCGACGTGGTGGTGACCGCAGGCGTTCATGCAACCGGAGATGTTCAGGTCCAGTTCACCGATGTCGAACAGGTAGTCCAGGTCGTCGAAACGGCGCTGGATCGATTCGGCAATCGGGATTGACTTGGCGTTGGCCAGCGAGCAGAAATCACCGCCAGGGCAGCAGATGATGTCGGTCAGCAGGCCGATGTTCGGCGTGGCGAAACCACCTTCACGCAATTCGCCCCATAGGGCGAACAGTTGGCTTTGCTCGACATCGGCAAGAATGATGTTTTGCTCGTGGGAGGTGCGCAGTTGACCGAAGCTGTAGCGCTCGGCCAGATCGGCGACGGCGTCAAGCTGCTTGTCGGTGATGTCGCCCGGCGCTACGCCAGTCGGTTTCAGCGACAGCGTCACGGCCACATAACCCGGCTTCTTGTGCGCCAGGGTATTGCGGGTGCGCCAGCGGGCGAATCCTGGGTGTTCTTTGTCCAGATCGGCCAATTGCGCGGTCTGGTTTTCCAGCGCTTTGTAGTCCGGATCGACGAAGTGCCTGGCGACGCGCTGCAGTTCGGCTTCGGTCAACGTGGTCTGGCCACCGCGCAGGTGTTCCATTTCCGCATCGACTTTCTGCGCGAACACTTCAGGGGTGAGCGCCTTGACGAGGATCTTGATCCGCGCCTTGTATTTGTTGTCGCGACGACCATAACGGTTGTAGACCCGCAGGATGGCGTCGAGGTAGCTCAACAGGTCCTGCCATGGCAGGAACTCGTTGATGAACGCGCCCACCACTGGCGTACGACCGAGGCCACCGCCCACCAGGACGCGGAAACCGAGTTCGCCAGCTTCGTTGTGCACCGGCTCAAGACCGATGTCGTGTACTTCGATGGCCGCACGGTCAGCGGTCGAACCGTTGACGGCGATCTTGAATTTGCGCGGCAGGTAGGCGAATTCCGGATGGAAGGTCGTCCACTGGCGGACGATCTCGCACCATGGGCGCGGGTCGATCAGCTCGTCGGCAGCGACACCGGCGAACTGGTCGGTGGTGACGTTGCGCAGGCAGTTGCCGCTGGTCTGGATCGCGTGCATCTGCACGGTGGCCAGTTCGGCGAGGATGTCCGGGATGTCTTCCACCGCCGGCCAGTTGAACTGAACGTTCTGTCGGGTACTGATGTGGGCGTAGCCCTTGTCGTAGTCACGGGCAATCTTTGCCATCATGCGCATCTGACGCGAGGTCAGTTGGCCGTAAGGCACCGCCACGCGCAGCATCGGCGCGAAGCGCTGAATGTAGAGGCCATTTTGCAGGCGTAGCGGGCGGAATTCTTCTTCGCTCAGCTCACCTGCCAGATAGCGTCGGGTCTGATCACGGAACTGCTTGACGCGGTCCTCGATGATCCGCTGATCGTACTCGTCGTATACGTACATATAAGTCCTGTTCTCAGGCTTTGGGCTACTCGGAAAACGCTGCGTTTTCGCGTGCTGGAGTCCGATGTTGCCTCTGCAATTCTGCGCGCACGGCCGCGCGCTCCCTAAGGGAGCCGGGGCAATATACCCGTTTGCAGTTATGCGCAAAAGTGATGTTTGAGTATATGTAAAGAACCAAATCGCCTAACGATAACAGTTATTAACTAATCCACATTTGTCGTGCGGACAATCATCGTCTTAACTGTGGTCGAGTCTTTCTGCAATCACCGATAAAACCGATAAGAGGCGATGCAATGAGCAACCCGACCAAGGCAAGAAAAACCGATAGCAGTGTGGATGCGTGGGCCATTTTGTTCCTGATCATTCTCGTCGTAGGAACAGCGGTGTTCTGGGTCAGCCATCAGTAAACGACCCGTCCGGGCCCGCTTCCGACGATTGTCGGACAAAAAGCGGGATCAGGCGTCAATAGCCGGGTTTCAATGGCTATAATGCGCGGCCATTTTTCCTCGGGCCCGGATGCTTCATGTTCAAGTTTCTCTACATCAGCCTTGCCCTGTTCGGCGCATTTTTCGCGAATGCTGTGCGAGCCGAGTCCGTGCTGTTTCTGAATCCCGGTTACACCGACGAAACGTTCTGGGTCAGTTACTCGCAATTCATGCAGGCAGCCGCCCAGGATCTGGGCATCGATCTGCAAATCCTCTATTCCCAGCGTCAGCCTGAATTGACTCTGGCTCAGGCACGTCTTGCATTGCTGGGCCCCAATCGTCCTGATTACCTGATGTTCGTCAACGAGCAATACGTGGCACCGCAGATCCTGCGCCTGGCGCAGAGCAGTGGCGTGAAGCTGTTCATGGTCAACGCGGCGCTGACCCCTGATCAGCAGGCGCTGATGGGCAAACGCAGCGACCGGATCGGCAGCCTGGTGCCCAACGATGAGGAGGGTGGCTACCTGATGATGAAGGAGTTGATTCGGTTGCATCCGCCCGTGAAAAAGGGTGAGCCAATTGAAGTGCTGGCTTTCTCCGGTTTGAAAATCACACCCTCGGCGCAACTGCGCGAGCAGGGCATGCAGCGCGCACTGGCCGAGCATCCGCAAGTGCGTTTGCGTCAACTGGTCTACAGCGGCTGGACGCAGCAGCGCGCCTATGAGCAGGCCAAACAGTTGTTCGCCCGGTATCCGCAGGTGTCACTGGTGTGGTCGGCCAACGATGAAATGGCATTCGGCGCGATGCGTGCCTACGCCGAGAGCGGCAAGGTTGCGGGCAAGGATGCGTTGTTCAGTGCGGTCAACACGTCTCGCACTGCCTTGCAGGCGGTGGTTGACGGGCGCCTGAGCGCGTTGGTCGGCGGGCACTTTACCCTTGGCGGCTGGGCGCTGGTCGAGTTGCATGACTATGAGCAAGGCGTTGATCTGGACCACTACGGCGGCCGCGACCGTCAGTTGCCATTACTGCAACTGATCGACAAATCCCAGGCTCGGCAAATACTCGCCATGGGCGACTCGCCGGGCTACAACGTGAATTTTCGCAAGCTCTCGGCCAAGGGGCGGCCGGTTTCCTACCGCTATCCGTTCACGCTGCAGACCCTGATGCGCTGAGCCCGTCAAATCCCGGCGAAATGCAGCACCAGTTTGACGATGGCAAACAGCGTCAAAGCGAATATCGCCGTGAACAGAATGCCCAACATCACGAAATGGCTGGGCTTGCCATGTGTGAAGTCCCTTGCCCGGTTTTTGCCACTCTGCACCCCGAACGCCGCCGCCATCACGCTGTGCAGCATCTGCCAGAAACTCGGCGGTTTGTTGTCGACTGGATCGTCCATAAATCCCTCGTCTGCCGTGTGTGTCAGACAAGCATAGCCAACCCACTGAAGAACACCGCAAAACCCCAGAAGAGGTCAGTTCAATCACAATCCCTGTGGGTGCTGGCAAGCCAGCGCCCACAGGGTAATGCGCTGAAACTGGATCAGTTGTCGTAACCCAGATTCGGCGCCAGCCAGCGCTCGGTCACGCTGAGCTCCTGAGCTTTACGCGAGGTGTAGCTCTGCACCTGATCCTTGTCGATCTTGCCAACGGCAAAGTACTGCGCCTGGGGGTGAGCGAAGTACCAGCCACTGACCGCCGCAGCCGGGAACATGGCGTAGTGTTCGGTGAGAAAAACACCGCTGCGACCGGCACGCATTTCTTCTGCCTCAGGGTCAAGCAACGCAAACAACGCGGCTTTCTCGGTGTGATCCGGGCAGGCCGGGTAGCCCGGGGCAGGGCGGATACCCGAATACTGCTCTTTGATCAGTGCGTCGTTGTCGAGCACTTCGTCCTTGGCATAACCCCAGTGTTCTTTACGCACCTGCTGGTGCAACCATTCTGCGCAAGCCTCGGCCAAACGGTCGGCGAGGGCCTTGACCATGATCGAGTTGTAATCGTCGCCAGCATCCTGATAAGCCTTGGCCACTTCTTCGGCACCGATGCCAGCAGTGGTGATGAAGCCACCGACGTAGTCAGTGACTTCGCTGTCTTTCGGCGCGACGAAGTCGGCCAGCGAAAAGTTCGGCTTGCCGTCGGTCTTGATGATCTGCTGGCGCAAGTGGTGCAGCCTGGCCAATGGCTTGCCGTCATCGCCGTACAGTTCGATGTCGTCGTCATGCACCTGATTGGCCGGCCAGAAGCCGAATACCGCGCGGGCGCTGATCAGTTGCTCGTCGATCAGCTTGGCGAGCATCTCCTGCGCGTCCTTGTAAAGCGCAGTGGCGGCTTCACCGACCACTTCGTCTTCGAGGATGCGCGGGAATTTGCCGGCCAGGTCCCAGGAGATGAAGAACGGCGTCCAGTCGATGTACTCGGCCAGCACCTTGAGGTCGATGTTGTCCAGAACGCGGGCACCGGTAAAGGTCGGTTTGACGGGGGCGTAGGTGCTCCAGTCAAATTGCGGCTTCTTGGCGATGGCGGCGGCATAGCTCAAACGCTCGGTACGGGCGCTGCGGTTGGCCGTGCGCTCACGCACTTCAACGTATTCGGCGCGGGTTCTTTCGACGAAACCGGCCTTCAGCTCTTTGGACAGCAACTGCGTCGCCACGCCGACGGCGCGGGAGGCGTCGGTCACGTAGACCACCGCGTCGTTGCTGTATTTGGGTTCGATCTTCACCGCCGTGTGGGCTTTGGAGGTGGTTGCGCCACCAATCATCAGCGGCAAGTGGAAGTCCTGACGCTGCATCTCACGTGCCACATGGACCATTTCATCCAGCGACGGCGTAATCAGGCCGGACAGGCCGATGATGTCGCACTTCTGTTCTTTGGCAACCTGGAGGATTTTCTCCGCCGGCACCATCACGCCGAGGTCGACGATGTCATAACCGTTGCATCCGAGCACCACGCCGACGATGTTCTTGCCGATGTCGTGCACATCGCCCTTGACCGTGGCCATGAGGATCTTGCCCTTGGCTTCCGGTTTGTCGCCTTTTTCCAGTTCGATGAACGGGATCAGGTGGGCCACGGCCTGTTTCATCACGCGGGCGGATTTCACCACCTGCGGCAGGAACATTTTGCCGGCACCGAACAGGTCGCCAACGATGTTCATGCCGGACATCAGCGGGCCTTCGATCACCTCGATCGGACGGGCGAACGACAGGCGCGACTCTTCAGTGTCTTCAACAATGTGCGTGGTGATGCCTTTGACCAGCGCGTGTTCGAGGCGCTTGTTGACCGGCCAGCCGCGCCATTCTTCGGTCTCGGCTTCCTTGACGCTGCCGTCGCCCTTGTACTTGTCGGCGATGGCGAGGAGGGCGTCTGTGCCGTTCGGCGTGCGGTTGAGCACCACGTCTTCGACAGCATCGCGCAGCTCGACCGGGATCTGGTCATAGATTTCCAGCTGACCGGCGTTGACGATGCCCATCGTCAGGCCGTTGCGGATCGCGTACAGCAGGAACACCGAGTGAATCGCCTCTCGCACCGGGTTGTTGCCTCGGAACGAGAACGACACGTTGGACACGCCGCCAGAGGTCAGCGCATACGGCAGCTCGTCGCGGATGTAGGCGCAGGCATTGATGAAGTCGACAGCGTAGTTGTTGTGTTCTTCGATGCCGGTGGCCACGGCGAAGATGTTCGGGTCGAAGATGATGTCTTCCGGCGGAAAGCCGACTTCGTTGACCAGGATGTCGTAAGAGCGTTTGCAGATTTCTTTTTTGCGCGCCTCGGTGTCGGCCTGACCGGCTTCATCAAACGCCATCACCACTACCGCAGCGCCGTAGCGCTTGCACAGTTTGGCGTGGTGGATGAACTGCTCGACGCCTTCTTTCATGCTGATCGAGTTGACGATGCCCTTGCCTTGAATGCACTTCAGGCCGGCTTCGATCACTTCCCACTTCGAGGAGTCGATCATGATCGGCACGCGGGAGATGTCCGGTTCACCGGCAATCAGATTGAGGAAGGTGACCATCGCCTTCTTCGAATCGAGCATCCCTTCGTCCATGTTGATGTCGATCACCTGGGCGCCGGCTTCGACCTGTTGCAGGGCGACTTCGAGCGCTTCGGTGTAGTTATCTTCACGAATCAGACGGGCGAACTTGGCCGAACCAGTGATGTTGGTGCGCTCGCCAACGTTGACGAACAGCGAGCTGCGATCAATGGTGAACGGCTCCAGGCCCGACAGGCGACAAGCCTTGGGAATGTCCGGAATCTGCCGTGGTGCGTAACCGGCCACGGCTTTGGCGATGGCTTCAATGTGGCCGGGCGTGGTGCCGCAGCAGCCGCCGACGATGTTAAGGAAGCCGCTCTGGGCGAATTCTTCGATGACTTTGGCGGTTTCGATCGGCAGTTCGTCGTACTCGCCGAACTCGTTCGGCAGGCCGGCGTTCGGGTGCGCGGAAACGTGGGTGCTGGCCTTGTTCGACAGCTCTTCCAGATATGGACGCAATTCACTGGCGCCGAGTGCGCAGTTCAGGCCGACCGAAATCGGCTTGGCGTGGGCCACGGAGTTCCAGAACGCTTCGGTGGTCTGGCCTGACAAGGTGCGGCCGGACGCATCGGTGATGGTGCCGGAGATCATGATCGGCAGTTCGAGGTGCATCTCTTCAAACACGCCTTGCACGGCGAAGATCGCCGCTTTGGCGTTGAGGGTGTCGAAGATGGTTTCGATCAGGATCAGGTCGGCGCCGCCCTCGATCAGGCCTTTGGTGGCTTCGGTGTAGTTCTCCACCAGCTCATCGAAGGTGACGTTGCGGTAGCCAGGGTTGTTGACATCAGGCGAGAGCGAGCAAGTGCGACTCGTAGGGCCGAGCACGCCGGCGACGAAGCGTGGCTTGTCGGGGTTTTCTGCGGTCTTGGCATCGGCGACCTTGCGCGCCAGGCGTGCGCCTTCTACGTTTAGCTCGTAGGCCAGCTCTTCCATGCCGTAGTCGGCCATGGAAATGCGCGTGGCGTTGAAGGTGTTGGTTTCCAGAATGTCGGCGCCAGCATCCAGGTAGGCTTTTTCGATGCCGCCGATCACGTCCGGACGGGTGAGTACCAAGAGGTCGTTGTTGCCCTTGACGTCACTCGGCCAGTCCGCGAAGCGTTTGCCGCGATAATCCTGTTCTTCGAGCTTGTAGCTCTGAATCATCGTGCCCATGCCGCCGTCGAGTATCAGGATGCGCTCTTTGAGAGCTTGCTTGAGAGCTTGAAGGCGGACGCTGCGATCGGACATTTGGACTACTCGGAAAGACCATTACGAAGGAGCGGGATCATAACAAACCTGTGCGGTTTTGGAGCATGTGAAGGTTTTGCATGAATATCGCTCATGTTGGTACGAGCGTCAGAACTGTAGAATCGCAGCGTTTTTCTTCAGGATCGGGGTTCCGGGCATGCCATACCGCGTCATCAGCATTTTCTTGCTGTTTATAAGCTGGGGCGCCGCTGCGCAGGATCCCTCAATTTCATACAGCCGCGACATCCAGCCGATCTTCACCGAGAAGTGCGTGGCCTGCCATGCGTGCTACGACTCTGCCTGCCAGCTCAACCTGGGCAGTGGCGAGGGCGCCGGCCGTGGCGCGAGCAAAATGCCGGTCTACGACGGCGAGCGCAGTCAGGCGGCGCCGACCACAAGATTGTTCTACGACGCTTTCGGCCAACGCGCCTGGCAGCAGAAAGGCTTTTACTCGGTACTCGACGCCCAGGGCAGTCAGGCTGCGCTGATGGCGCGCATGCTGGAGCTGGGGCACAAGACCCCGCTTGAGCCCAACGCCAGACTGCCGGAAAACATAGTCCTGGGTCTCAACCGCCCGAACATGTGCGCGATGCCCGCCGAATTTGACGGCTATGCAGGGGCTCACCCGAAAGAAGGCATGCCGCTGGCCGTCACTGGCCTGACCGATCAGCAATACCAGACCTTGCAGCGCTGGCTGGCCGCCGGTGCGCCAATCGACGAACAAGGCCTGGCGCCGAGTGCCCAGGAAGCGATGCAGATTGTGCAGTGGGAGAATCTGCTCAACCTGCCCGGTGCACGGGAAAGTCTGGTCGGCCGCTGGTTGTTCGAGCACTTGTATCTGGCCCACATCTACTTCACGGGCGGCGAGCCCGGGCACTTTTTTCAGTGGGTGCGCTCGCGTACGCCGCCCGGTCAGCCGATCGACCTGATCGCCACCCGCCGTCCCAATGACGATCCCGGCACGCGGGTGTATTACCGCTTGTGGCCGGTACAGGGCGTGATCGTACACAAGACCCACATCACCTATCCGCTGAGCGCGGCAAAGATGGCGCGGGTCAAAAGCCTGTTCTATAGCGGCAACTGGCAGGTCAACGCGCTGCCGGGTTACGGCCCGCAGAGCCGGGCGAATCCGTTCGTCACGTTCGAGGCGATTCCGGCGCAGGCGCGCTATCAGTTCATGCTCGATAACGCTGAATATTTCGTCCGCACGTTTATTCGCGGCCCGGTGTGTCGGGGGCAGATCGCGACCGACGTGATTCGCGACAACTTCTGGGCACTGTTCCAGGCGCCGGAACATGACCTGTACATCACCGACCCCAACTATCGCGGCCAGGCCACACCGTTGCTGGCCATGCCCGGGCAGAACGACGATGTCGGCAGTGTGCTGAGCCTGTGGCGCAACTACCGCGACAAACGTAATGAATACGAGGCGCTGCGTCGCGACAGTTACGCCGACTTGCCGGCGCCGAGCTGGTCGACCCTGTGGGCGGGCAACGACAACGCGTTGCTGAGCATCTTCCGCCACTTTGACAGTGCCTCGGTGAACAAAGGCCTGATTGGTGAAGTGCCGCAAACGATGTGGCTGTTCGACTACCCGCTGCTGGAACGCACCTATTACCAGTTGGCGGTCAACTTCGATGTCTTCGGCAATGTCTCGCATCAGGCGCAAACCCGCTTGTATTTCGACCTGATCCGCAACGGTGCCGAGCAGAACTTCCTGCGCCTGATGCCGGCCGACTCCCGTGAGGACTATCTCAACGATTGGTACCAGAGCGGTGGCCAGTTCAAGATGTGGCTCGATTACGAAGCCATCGACGACGACACGCCGACCGCGTTGAAACTCGATGAGAAGGACCCGAAACACGACTTCGCCATGCAGTTGCTCACGCGCTACGGCGATCTCAATGCGCGCCCAGACCCGATCAACCGTTGCGCCGGCGCTTATTGCTCGCGGCCGAATATCGACCCGGCGTTGCAAAATGCCGAGCAGGCGCTGAGCCGTCTGACATCACGCCCGGCGGCCGGTTTGAAGGTCATCGACCAATTGCCGGAAGCGACCATGCTGCGTATCGAAACGGCCAGCGGTAAACGCGAGGCTTACAGCCTGATGCGCAACCGCGCGCACAGTAATGTGGCGTTTCTGCTGGGTGAATCCCTGCGCTATCAGCCGGGGCTGGATACGCTGACCCTCTATCCGGGCGTGCTCAGCAGTTATCCGAACTTTATCTTCAACATTCCCGCTGATCAGGTGCCGGCCTTCGTCGATGCGATGGAGAATGCCAAGGATGCCAACCGTTTCGAAAAAATCGTCGAACGCTGGGGTATTCGTCGCAGTCATCCGCAATTCTGGTTCTATTTCCACGATTTAAGTCAGTACATCCACGAAACCGAGCCGGTGGAAGAGGGCGTACTGGACATGAACCGCTACGAGAATCTTTGATCATTTGAGTGATACCTGCTGTCCCAGTTTTCAAGCAGCATCGCAAAACCCCTGTGAAACTGAGCCTGCTCGCGATTGCCCCGGCCCCTTGAGCATTGCTGGTGCCTGACCTTTCATTATCGCGAGCCAGTCCACTCCCAAGGGCTTCGCGGTGGTTTGAGGGGTTGGACAGGAGTGATCGATGTTGATTTCAGTGCAGGCCTTGCGGGCGCTTGCCGCGTGGACAGTGGTCTGCCATCACTTCATGCAGATTTTTTTCGGCTTCCAGGCGCGCGGGCCGATTGGCCAGTTGTTCATCGACAAGGGCGCGGTGGGGGTCGACATTTTCTTTGTCATCAGCGGTCTGGTCATTTTCCTGTCCACCGGAGACAAGGATCTGCGACCCGGAAAATTCCTTCTGTATCGGCTGTTTCGCATCGTCCCGGCGTACTGGCTGTATACGCTATTGATGGCGCTGCTGGTGGTGTTCGCCCATCCGTTGTTGCCGGATCAGACGCTGGAATGGCGTCATCTACTGTCATCGTTACTGTTTATCCCGACGCAAAACCCTGGTGGTTACGGCATCTACCCGACGCTGAATGTCGGCTGGACACTCAATTACGAAATGCTGTTCTACGTGCTGTTTGCCTGCGCGCTGGTGTTTCGCTGGCAGGTGCGCCTGCTGGTGGTCGCGACGCTGTTGTTTGCCGCTTGCCAGGCGTTCGGCTTGCTCAACGAGTTTTACCGGGCAGACATCGTCTATGAATTTTTGCTGGGGATCGGCATCGGCGTGCTCTACCGCCGAGGGCTGATAGGGGCGGGGTTATGGCTGCCGCTGTTGGGCATCGTTGGTGCATTGGCAGCGATTTATCATCTGGCTCCGGGACCGAGACTGCTGAACTGGGGCGTGCCGAGCGCGGTGCTGGTCACGGCGTGCATCGCGCTGGAGCGCTACGTCGAGCGCAACAAGGCGCTCAAGCTGCTCGGGGATTGTTCATATTCGGTGTATTTGATGCACGTGCTGGTGCTGTCTGCAGGTGGATTCATCGCTCAACGATACGCCATCAACCCGTATCTGATGTTTATCGCATGTGTGCTGGCCATTGGCGCGGGCTCGTGGCTGAGCTACGAATGGGTGGAAAAACGCAGCTATCGTTGGCTCAAGGCGCAAATAGATGACCGTTCCGTCGAGAATCATTCCCGACAAAAATACTAGGACTTTGTCCGGCGCAATGATTGGCGTAAACTCCGCCACAAGCCTGCGAGGAGTTTCCATGACCGCTATTACCATTACTGACGCCGCCCACGATTACCTGGCCGATCTGCTGTCCAAGCAGAACACCCCGGGCATCGGCATCCGCGTCTTCATCACCCAGCCTGGCACCCAGTACGCCGAAACGTGCATTGCCTACTGCAAGCCGGGCGAAGAAAAACCTGAAGACACCGCGCTGGGGCTGAAAAGCTTCACCGCTTATATCGATTCGTTCAGCGAAGCGTTTCTCGATGACGCCGTTGTTGATTACGCCACTGACCGCATGGGCGGCCAGCTGACCATCAAGGCGCCAAACGCCAAAGTACCGATGGTCAATGCCGAAAGCCCGGTCAACGAGCGCATCAACTATTACCTGCAAACCGAAATCAATCCGGGGCTGGCCAGCCACGGCGGTCAGGTCAGCCTGATTGATGTGGTTGAAGACGGCATCGCTGTTTTGCAGTTCGGTGGTGGTTGCCAAGGCTGTGGCCAGGCAGACGTGACCCTGAAGGAAGGCATCGAGCGCACCTTGCTTGAGCGTATTCCTGAGCTCAAAGGTGTTCGCGACGTGACTGACCACACGCAGAAAGAAAACGCCTACTACTAAGTCAGGTGTTCACTGCGAGCATAAAAAACGGCACCCGTGAGTGCCGTTTTTTTTGTGTGAAATTCCAGGACGCCTTCGCGAGCAGGCACGCGCACACAGTGAAACCATGTCGTTCACCAACCCTGTGGGAGTGAGCTTGCTCGCGAAGGGGCCGTCATGGGCGATACAGATGCGCATGCCCGGCGCGATACAGCGATGACTCGCTGAACACCTCACTTCCCAGCACCCGCCCAACCAGAATCAGCGCTGTGCGGCGAAAGCCTTTGGCGGCAACCTTCTCGGCGATATCCGCCAGCGTCCCCACCACCCAGTCCTGATCCGGCCAGGTCGCTCGGTGAATCACCGCGATCGGGCAGTCGGCGCCGTAATGCGGCAGCAGTTCAGTCAGGATCTTTTCCAGGTGATTGACCCCCAGATGAATCGCCATCGTCGCGCCATGCTGCGCCAGACTGCCCAACTCTTCGCCGGCGGGCATTGCCGTCTTGTCGGCATAGCGGGTCAGGATCACGCTTTGCGATACGTCAGGCAGCGTGAGTTCTGCGCCCAGCAACGCCGCGCATGCCGCGGTCGCTGTCACTCCGGGGATGATTTCAAACGGGATATTCAGTTCACGCAGATAGCGGATCTGCTCGCCAATCGCGCCGTAGAGACTCGGATCTCCGGAATGCACCCGCGCCACATCCTGACCTTGGGCATGGGCGGTTTTGATCAGATCGATGATCTGCTCCAGATGCAATTCAGCGCTATTGACCAGTGTCTGTGCCTGATGACCGTCGAGCACCGCCGCCGGTACCAGCGAACCTGCGTAGATGATCACCGGGCAACTGCGTATCAGCCGCTGGCCTTTGACTGTGATCAATTCCGGGTCGCCTGGGCCGGCGCCGATGAAGTAAACGGTCATCGTTGAATCCTTGGGAAATAGGCGCGGCAACGCTTCAGATGAAGATTGCTCATGATTGATGGCGGGGATTATCGGGAATTTACGCGGCGCCGGCCAATGCCAGCGTTGCCTGTGCGTATTTTTGTCGGGAAATCAGCAGCTTTGCCGGTGCCTGAATCAGCTGTTCGGCGAGTGCCAGTGCGGCGCTTTCGGCTACGCCATAACAACCGGTGCGTTCGAAGGCAATCTGCGAATGGTGGCTGAGTTGCGGTTCATAACTGGCCAATTCCTCACAGCTGAAGTACAGCAGCGGCAGGGCCAGCTGATTCGCGAGTTCCTGCAGGCCGGGCTCATCGCGCTTCAAGTCGATGCTGGCCAAAGCCTTCACGGCATGCAGTTCGATGCGGTTGGCTTGCAAGGCTTGATCGAGTAACGCGCGCAGCGTGCTCGCAGGGCAGCCGCGCTGGCAGCCCAGACCGACCACGAAAGTCGGCGCTGCGCTGTCAGTTGTCATGCGTGGTATTGACCATCGATCTTGCGGCGGAACAACCAGGCGCTGATCAAGCCCAAGGCCAGCCAGAACGCGACGTTGGTCAATTGCGAGGCGATTTTGAACTGCGCTTCCAGTGCTTCCGGAGCGAGCATCGAATGCACCTCCGGTTGCGGCGCGCCGATCACGTGCGGTACAGCGAGGATGGCTACACCGAGGATTTTCATCAGCCAATGACGGCTGAACGCAATCAACGCCAGACCGGCAGCGGTTGAAGCGGCGGTGCTGATCCACCACAACTGCCGCGAAGCCAGATCCGCCGCGGCAGTACCCGGCAGTTCAGGCGGCAAGCCCAGGGTTGGTGCGAGGACGAACGTCGCGTAACCGGCCAGACCCCACAGCAGGCCTTGCGAGGTTTTGGTCGGCGCGCGCAGGGTGTAGAGGCCGGCCAGCATCAGGGCAAAACCCACGGCCACCACCAGATTGCCACCCGTGGTCGAGACCACCCGCTGCCAGCCGTCTTCCGGTTCCCAGGCTTCGGTATCATGGGTGTGCGCGGCGGTGCCGGCGACGTGTTCGTGAACGGCGGCAACAGGTTCGGATTTTTCATAGGTTTCGGCTTGAAGAATCAGCGGTGACACCCAGAAACTTTGCAGCAGCGTGAGCAGCAGGGCGGCCAGCAGACCGGTGAAGCCCGCGGTTTGCGCAATTCGCTTGATCATGTCGGCAGGTCTCAGTGGCACGGGAACGCGGCGCTATGGCGGGTATCGTGAGCCGCGTTGTGCACGGCTTCGATGTGCGAGAAGCCCGCGAAATAGACGAGGCCTGCCCCCAGAATCGACGCGAAGATGGCGGCGGTCAGGCGCTGGCTCAGGGTGGTGGTGCTGGAGATTTTGTCCGTGTTGCTGCCGGTGCTGGTGACGATTGACATGGCGCTTCCCTCTGGAATGTCAGCAGGTGAACAGAGCGCATGAAACCCCCTGCGGCGCGGGCACGCAGAGGTTCAAACAGCGCCCGCCCACCGCGGGTTTGTTATGTTCAGCGACGCAGGTGCGCACTGTGTGTTGCGGGCCGGTCTCCGGGCTCACGAGGGGTTGGCGTCGGGCCGACCTGCAAGCGTCACCTTCCCATGCCGCAAGGGCACAGTGGATCTGACGCTTCGCTCGCTTACCGTTGCGGGGGCAGCACCGGACTGACATGGCTCTGAGTAAAGCACATGATTCACCGGTTTCCCGTTTCACCCCGTGAAGGGCACCCGTAACAAGTTGTGTAGGAGAGCATGGTGTGGGGTTTTTAGTCAATTTGCTTTGGGGGCTTATCCGTTGCTGCGGGTGTGGCTGATTACGGTTCCGCCCTTACGGCGGGTCACTTTTGAAAAACGCCTCAAAAGTAACCAAAAACGCTTGCTCCAACGTCCGGCCCGCTCGCTAAAGCTCGGGGTTCCTTCGCTCCGGAATCCATCCGGGGCAACGATTCCGGTTTGCTTCGCTGCACCTCCTTTCGATGTACTCCCCGGATGAATCCCTCCACTCAGCCTCCCGACGTCGTCCGTGGATCAAGATCAAAAGCTGCACTCGAGCTAACGCTCATTGTGTTGAGTGGGGGAGGAGCGTGCCAGTTAAAAACTGTTACCTATGTGCTTGAACTGTTTTGTTACCTATGTGGGTGAGTCATGCCGGCAAAACCTTGTGGTTTCTTTTTGGCGTTTGAAAAAGGGACTCGCTGTAAGAGCGAAACCGCCAGCGGCAGCACCCACAGCAACGGATGCCCCGTATCCAAACATTGACCCACCACTGCACCATGCGTAGCCTTGCGCCTTCGAGGTTCTTCGGCATTGCCGAAGCTAAGAAGGGAACGCGGTCAATGCCGCGGCTGCCCCCGCAACTGTGAACGGTGATATTCGCTGCCACGCCACTGCAAGCTCAATCCACAGAGCCCGCGGGAAGGCGCAGTGAATGCCAGGCCCAGCGCCTGAACACCGTCAGCCAGGAGACCTGCCTCGTCACAGATTCTCAATTCAACCGGGCGGGGTGATCCGGTGGCGAACTCTCCAGGCACGCACGCGCGGTGCCGGTTCTCGTCCCGTATGCCCGCCACTTTGCCAAAGGGCATACCGATGAAAACACTGGCCAAGCTCCCTGTCACCATCGTCACCGGCTTCCTCGGCTCGGGCAAAACCACGCTGCTGCGGCACATGCTCGACAACGCGCAGGGCCGCCGTATTGCGGTGATCGTCAACGAGTTTGGCGAGTTGGGCATCGACGGTGAAATCCTCAAGCAATGCACCATCGGTTGCACCGAAGAAGAAGCCACCGGCCGCGTCTATGAACTGGCCAACGGCTGCCTGTGCTGCACTGTGCAGGAAGAGTTCTTTCCAGTAATGCGCGAGCTGGTTGCCCGTCGCGGTGACCTTGATCACATCCTCATCGAAACCTCCGGCCTGGCCCTGCCAAAACCGTTGGTGCAAGCCTTCCAGTGGCCGGAAATCCGCAGCGCCTGCACGGTTGACGCGGTGATCACCGTGGTCGACAGCCCGGCCGTGGCCGCTGGCACCTTCGCCGCGTTTCCGGATCAAGTCGATGCCCAGCGCAAACTCGACCCGAACCTGGATCACGAATCGCCGCTGCACGAATTGTTCGCCGACCAACTGGCCAGCGCCGACCTCGTCATCCTCAACAAATCCGACCTGATCAGCCCTGAAGACCTGGCGCGCGTACGCCTGGAAGTCGCCGAAGAATTGCCGCCAGCGGTGAAGATCATCGAAGCCAGCAGTGGCCGCGTGCCGCTGGACGTGCTGATCGGCCTCGGCGCCGGTTCCGAAGAACACATCGACAGCCGTCATAGCCATCACGACCATCACCACGACGGTGATGACGACCATGATGACCACGATCACGACGCCTTCGATTCGATCTCCATCGAACTGCCGCAAGCCGACGAAAGCCTGTTGCTCGACGCGCTGACGCAACTGGTGGTCAAGCACGGCATTCTGCGTGTGAAGGGCTTTGCGGCGATCCCGAACAAGCCGATGCGCTTGCTGATTCAGGGCGTGGGCACACGTTTCGACAAGCATTTCGACCGTCAGTGGGGCGCCGATGAAGCGCGCGTCACGCGTCTGGTGTTGATCGGTCAGGAACTCGACGCCGCGCAACTCGAAGCGCAACTGCGCGCTGCGCTCAGCGTTTAACCCATGCACCTGCTCAGGACCCAGCCCGGCGGTTTCGTCTCGGATGACAACATCGCCGACCTCGGGCAAACCCCCGCCGACCTGGTGATCCTGTGCAGCGGCGATTCCAGCCTGGCGCTGCTCGCCGAAGCTGCGCAGCAATTGCCCGAGGATTATCCGAGCCTGCGCCTGGCCAATCCCATGCAGGTGCAGAATCACGCTTCGGTTGATCTCTATGTCGATGAGGTGCTGCGCCACGCCAAAGTCATTCTGATCTCGCTGCACGGCGGTATTGCCTATTGGCGTTACGGCATCGAGCGTTTGATCGAGTTGTCCGAGCGCGGCGTGCAGGTGATTCTGGTGCCGGGTGATGATCGTCCCGATCCGGAGCTCAGTGACCTGAGCACCGTCAACGCCGAGGATCGAGACCGGCTCTGGCAGTTCCTGCGACAGGGCGGCATGGGCAACGCAGTGGATTTCTTTCACTGCCTGGCCAGCCGTTGGCTCGCCCGCGATTACCCGTGGGGCGAACCCCAATCCCTGCCTCGCACGGCGATTTACCATCCACAAAAAATCAGCGCCGCACTGAGTGACTGGCAGGCCGATTGGCGGCCCGATCAACCGGTCGCGGCGGTGCTGTTTTACCGCTCGCATTTGCAGGCGGCAAACACCGCGTTCATCGATGTTTTCTGCCAGCGCTTGCAAGCGGCGGGGCTGAACCCTTTGCCGATTGCGGTGGCGAGTCTGAAAGAGCCCGGCTGTCTGTCGGTGGTCGAGGATTGGCTGGATGAAGTCGAGGCGGGGGTGATTCTCAACACCACCGGTTTTGCTCAGTCGAGTCCCGAAGCGCCGCATTTGCGGCCGTTTCGCCGCAACATCCCGGTGATTCAGGCGATCTGCGCTCAGGACAACGAACCCGGTTGGCGCGACAGCGAGCAGGGCCTCGGCCCGCGGGATCTGGCGATGCACATCGCCTTGCCGGAACTCGACGGACGCATCATCAGCCGCCCGATCAGCTTCAAGGATCTGGCCTGGCGCAGCGAGCGCAGTCAGTCCGACGTGGTCTGCTATCGGGCGCAACCCGAACGCATGGATTTTGTCGCTGAACTGGCACGACGCTGGATCGATCTGGCGCGGGTGCCGAATGTCGAGAAACGCATTGCGCTGATTCTCGCCAACTACCCGACTCGCGACGGGCGCATCGGCAATGGTGTCGGCCTCGACACGCCGGCGGCAGCGCTGAATATCTTGCGGGCGTTGCAGGCCGAGGGTTATCCGGTGACGGCCGAGTTGCCGGACAGCGGCACCGCGTTGATCCAGCAATTGCTCGGTGGCGTCAGCAATGATCTTGACACCATCGATTTGCGCCCGTGCCAGCAAAGTCTGGCGATGGACGATTACCTGGCGATGTTCAACGCACTGCCCGAGGCCAATCGCGCGGCAGTGACCGAGCGTTGGGGCCCGCCACAAAACGATCCGATGTGCCGCGAAGGGCGCTTGATGATCGCCGGGTTGCGCTTTGGCCTGACGTTCGTCGGTATCCAGCCGGCGCGCGGTTATCAGGTCGATCCGAGCGCGGTGTACCACGACCCGGATCTGGTGCCGCCGCACGGTTATCTGGCGTTCTATTTCTGGCTGCGCAACACCTATGGCGCCCACGGCGTGATCCATGTCGGCAAACACGGCAACCTTGAATGGCTGCCGGGCAAGGGTGTCGGCCTTTCGGAAAACTGCTGGCCTGACGCGTTGCTTGGGCCATTGCCGAACATCTATCCGTTTATCGTCAACGATCCGGGCGAGGGCGCCCAGGCCAAACGGCGCACGCAAGCGGTGATCATCGATCACCTGATGCCGCCGCTGACCCGCGCCGAAACCTATGGCCCGCTGCGTAATCTGGAGCTGTTGGCCGACGAATATTACGAAGCGCAGCTGCTCGATCCACGCCGCGCCCGCGAATTGCAGCGCGATATTTTGCAGTTGGTGCGCGACACGCAGATCGACCGCGAATTGCAACTGGATGCCGCCATGGACAGCGATGCCGATGCCGCGATCTGGCTGCCGCGTCTCGACACGTATTTATGTGACTTGAAGGAGTCGCAGATCCGCGATGGCTTGCACATTTTTGGCGAATCACCCTCTGGGCGTTTGCGTATCGATACCTTGTTGGCATTGCTGCGCATTCCGCGCGGCGATGGCAAAGGGGCGCAGTCGAGCCTGTTGCGGGCGCTGGCCAAGGCGTTTGAACTGGGCTTTGACCCGTTGGATTGTGCGCTGGCTGAGCCGTGGGTCGGCCCGCGTCCCGTCGAACTGCAAACCGTGACCGATGAGGCCTGGCGCACCGCCGGCGACACCCGCGAACGCCTCGAACTGTTCGCCGCCGAGCTGATCTGCGAAAACTTGCACGGTTCCTGTGGGAGCGAGCTTGCTCGCGAAAGCGGTGGACCAGTGAACGATACGATGCCTGACACGACGCCTTCGCGAGCAAGCTCGCTCCCACAGGAATCGGGTTGGGCCGAAGTCCGCGCCATCATCGACAACCTGCACGAAGTCGTCGCCCCGCGCCTCGACGCCTGCGGCCCGGCAGAAATGCGCGGCCTGCTCGATGCCCTCAGCGGGCGTTTCGTCCCGGCCGGCCCGAGCGGTGCGCCGAGTCGCGGCCGTCTCGACGTACTGCCCACCGGGCGCAACTTTTACTCGGTGGACGTGCGCAACCTGCCGACCACCACCGCGTGGCGCATCGGGTTCCAGTCGGCCACGCTGATTCTCGAGCGGCACCTGCAGGACCACGGCGACCATCTGCGCCAACTCGGCCTGTCGGTATGGGGCACGGCGACGATGCGCACCGGCGGTGATGACATCGCCCAGGCCATGGCGCTGATGGGCGTGCGCCCGGTGTGGGCCACGGGCAGCCAGCGAGTCGACGATTTCGAGATCCTCCCGCTGAGCCTTCTGGACCGACCGCGGGTCGATGTGACGCTGCGGGTCTCGGGATTCTTCCGCGATGCGTTTGCCAATCTGATCCGTTTGTTCGACGCCGCCGTGCAAGCGGTGGCGGCGCTGGACGAACCCGACGATCTGAACCCTCTTGCCGCCAAAGTACGCGCCGAACGGGTGGCTCTGCAGCAATCGGGTCTGGATGAAGAGGCCGCGCGGCGCCAGGCCGGTTGGCGAATCTTTGGTGCCAAACCCGGTGCATATGGCGCCGGTGTGCAAGGCGCCATCGACGGTCGTCTGTGGCAGAGCCGCGAGGATCTGGCCGAGGTTTACCTGAACTGGGGCGCTTACGCCTATGGCGGTGCCGATGAAGGCACCGCTGCCCGCGAACAGTTCGTCCAGCGCCTGAGTCAGGTGCAAGCGGTGCTGCAGAATCAGGACAACCGCGAGCACGACTTGCTTGATTCCAACGACTATTACCAGTTCCAGGGCGGCATGCTCGCGGCCGTGGAAACCCTGCGCGGTGAAGCGGCGGCCAGTTATCACGGCGATCATAGCCAGCCGGACTTGCCGAAGATCCGCACTTTGAAAGAAGAGCTGAATCGGGTCATCCGCTCGCGTGCGGCCAATCCGAAATGGATCGACGGGGTCAAGCGTCACGGCTACAAGGGTGCGTTTGAACTGGCGGCAACGGTCGACAACCTGTTCGCATTCGATGCCACCACGCAGTTGATCGATGATCATCAATACGCACTGCTGGCTGACGCTTATCTGCTTGATCCGGCCACTCGCGATTTTGTCCGCGAGCATAATCCACATGCACTGCGGGACATGACCGAACGCATGCTGGAAGCGCAGCAACGCGGGATGTGGCAGGAACCGGGGGCGTATAAAGAGGCGCTGGAGAATTTGTTGCTGGATATAGAAGAAGACACTTGATGCACGCCATTCCCTGTGGGAGCGAGCTTGCTCGCGAATGCGGAGTGTCATCCGCAGAAATACTGCCTGACAGGACGCCTTCGCGAGCAAGCTCGCTCCCACAGTGGATCAGGGTAGCCCCAAAGAACCTCGCCAGATCACCGACCATGACCGAGTACTGAAGATGACCGACACCCCGCATTTCCCACTCTCCGCCGTGGTCGGTGCCGATGACCTCAAACTCGCTCTGTGCCTCACCGCCATCGACCCGAAAATCGGTGGCGTGCTGATCGAAGGCCCACGCGGCATGGCCAAGTCGACCCTGGCCCGGGGCTTGGCGGACCTGCTCGCCAGCGGTCAGTTCGTCACTTTGCCGCTGGGCGCCACCGAAGAACGTCTGGTCGGCACGCTCGATCTCGACGCCGCCCTCAGCGAGGGTCGCGCGCAGTTTTCCCCCGGCGTGCTGGCCAAGGCTGACGGCGGCGTGCTCTACGTCGATGAAGTCAATCTGCTGCCCGATCACTTGGTGGATCTTCTGCTCGACGTCGCGGCCAGCGGCACCAACGTGGTCGAGCGTGATGGCATCTCCCATCGGCACTCGGCGAAGTTCGTCCTGATCGGCACGATGAACCCGGAAGAGGGCGAGTTGCGCCCGCAGTTGCTCGATCGCTTTGGCCTGAACGTCGCGCTCAGTGGCCACACCGCGCCGGCCGAGCGCGGGCAGATCATTCGTCGACGCCTCGACTTCGACAGCGACCCGCAAGCGTTCTGCACGCAGTGGGAAAGCGCCCAACAAGGTTTGCGCGAGCGCTGTGAAAACGCTCGTAGCGCGTTGGCCGGCATTCCTCTGGACGATGCTGCACTGGCGCAAATCACCGAGCGCTGTTTTGCCGCCGGCGTCGATGGCTTGCGCGCCGATCTGGTGTGGCTGCGTGCGGCGCGTGCGCACGCGGCATGGCGCGCAGCTGAGGCGATTGGCGAAGAGGACATCGATGCCGTGGCCGAATTTGCCTTGCGTCATCGTCGTCGTGAACCGCCATCGTCAAGCCCTCAACAACCGGCGCAATCCCCGGAAAACGCTGCAGCGAACCCGAGCGAAGGGCAGGGCCAGTGGGGCGACATGCCGGCCCCGGCGCTCGCCACTGGTAACCGTCGCGAAATCCCGAGCTGGCCAAAAAAGCCCTAGGCATTCGCCCCCGATCCGACGCGGGGGCGAATGCCAGACCCCGTGCCGGTCGGCTCGACAACGGACGCCAGGGCAAGCGTCACGCGGCTCGCAGTGGCTCAGTGAATTGGCCGGGAACGCTGCTCAAGGGGCGTCCGCAACGTCGTGAAGACCTGCTGTTCCAATTGCGCACGCGCACGCCCCATGAGTTGTGGCTGGTGATCGTCGATGCCTCGGCGTCGACGCGCCGTCATCAGGCATTGAGCGATGCCAAAGGCCTGCTCGCGCAGCTGTTCGATGACGCCTATCGACAGCGCGCGCGATTGGCATTGCTGACCGCCAGTGGTGCGACACCGAAGTGGCAGGTGCAGGGTTTGAAAGCATCCCGCGATTTGCGCACCTGGCTCGATGGCTTGGGGGCGGGCGGCGGTACGCCGTTAGTCGCGGCATTGTCGCAGGCGCAGCAATGGCTGACGGTCCGGCGCAAGCGCTTTCCCGCCGAGCAACAGCGCTTGCTGGTGGTCACGGATGGACGTTTGAAAGCGTGGACAGGTTTGCCAGTGCTGGAATGCCCGGGGCTGTTGATCGACATCGAGCGTGGGCCGATCCGGTTGGGACGGGCGAAAGATCTGGCCGGGGCGCTGGAGGCGGATTATCGGCATATTGATGACCTTATTCCGGCCTGAGATCTTCATTCTTTGAAAGGGCCTCTTCGCGAGCAAGCTCGCTCCCACCTTTGGAATGCGTTCTCCTGTGGGAGCGAGCTTGCTCGGCGAAGGGGGGGCGTCAGGAACCACAAATGTCTGATGGCTTACAGATTTTGAAATGATTTCCTGCTGTAGGAAAAGTCACTTCAGGCTGTACGCTTCAAGGCCTTTTTTCATTCAGGATTTACATGAACACCCTCTCGGAGCCTCCCAGTCTTCAGATACGAAGCACGTTCCCCTCGCGCCTTGGCGCAGTCTTGACGCATTCGCAGCATCCGGTTTTCCGATACACGACTATCGTTGATAACGCGGCCCCAGAGCCTTCGCGTTGCGCTTTGCCGTGTCCGGCAGCCTGAATTTACTGAAGAGAGATCGAGACGTTTTATGGAATGGTTAGCGGATCCCACGGCCTGGTTAGGCTTGTTGACTTTGATCGTGCTGGAACTGGTGCTGGGTATCGACAACCTGGTGTTCATCGCAATTCTTGCGGACAAACTGCCGCCGCACCAGCGTGACCGCGCGCGGATCATCGGTCTGTCGCTGGCATTGATCATGCGCCTGGGCTTGTTGGCGAGTATCTCCTGGCTGGTCACCCTCACGCAGCCGCTGTTCGAGGTGTTCGACAAGAGCTTCTCCGGTCGAGACCTGATCATGCTGTTTGGCGGTGTGTTCCTGCTGTTCAAGGCCACCATGGAGTTGCACGAACGGCTCGAAGGTCATGTCGGCGAGCGCACGAGCAACACGGCGTACGCACTGTTCTGGCCGATCGTTGCGCAAATTGTCGTGCTCGACGCCGTGTTCTCCCTCGACGCGGTGATTACTGCAGTGGGCATGGTCGATGAGCTGGCGGTGATGATGATCGCAGTGATCATCTCCATTGGCCTGATGATCGTTGCGAGCAAGCCGCTGACGCGCTTCGTCAATGCGCACCCGACGGTCATCATGCTGTGTCTGGGTTTCTTGATGATGATCGGTTTTGCCCTGACCGCTGAAGGCCTGGGCTTCCACATCCCGAAAGGCTACTTGTATGCGGCCATCGGTTTCTCGATCCTGATCGAGGTGTTCAACCAGATTGCCCGCGCTCGACGCAAACGCTCGATGCAGGGCCTGCGCCCGATTCGTGAGCGCACCGCCCACGCAGTCATGCGTCTGCTGGGCGGTCGCACACTGGCGGCGGAGGAAGTCGGCGAAGAGATTTCCGATTTGCTGGACAACGGTGATGCGCCAAGCGCCGAGCTGTTCGACCGTCGCGAGCGAGTGATGATCAGCGGTGTGCTGCAACTGGCCGAGCGGCCGATCCGCCAACTGATGACCGTGCGGGCCGACGTCGACAGTATCGACCTGGCGGACGATGCCGAGGCGATTCGTACCAGATTGATGCACTCGTCCTACTCGCGCCTGCCGCTCATCCGTGATGGCGCAGTGGATGAACCGCTGGGCTTCGTGCACAAGAAGGAATTGCTCAAGGAATACCTGGCGGGTACCGAGCCGAACCTGGAGCACCTGGCGCGCAAGACGATCAATCTGCTCGACAGCTATTCGATCCTCAACGCACTGGAACAGATGCGCGCGGCGTCGACGCACATTGCATTCGTGGTCAATGAATTCGGCGATTTTGTCGGCGTGCTGACCATGACCGACATCCTCGAATCGATTGCCGGTGAGTTGCCCGATGCCAGCGAAATCGAAGGCCCGGACGTGGTCGAAGAGCAGGGTGGGTTCATTGTCAGCGGCGCATTGAACCTGACGCGTGTGCGTCAGCGCACCGGTTTCGGCGCCGAACCCACCGAGGATTATCAGACCATGGCCGGGCTGGTAATGAGTTTGCTTGATCGGTTGCCGATGAAGGGTGATCGGCTGGAATATGCCGGCTGGCAGATGACGGTCAAAGCGGTCGAGGAGCGGCGGGTGACGCGGGTGTTGTTGGTGCGGGAAGTCGCGTAAGCCTCCAGCAATACACTAGCTGCGCTGGACTCATCGCGGGCAAGCCCGCTCCCACAGGGACTTCGGTCGTTCACAAGATTTGTGCGCACCGCCAGACTCTGTGGGAGCGGGTTTGCCCGCGATGGCGATGCCACAGGCCCGCTCATCTTCGTGCACGGGCAACGGTACAGAGGTTGCGCAGTGCCTGACGAAGCCAATGCAAATCATGCCGCGGCTTGCGCGGCACCGCCGGTAACCTGGCCCGGCCGATGTGCCGGACAAACTCGGCCGCCAGCGTTTCCTCTGTACCAATCCCCAAAAGTTTTTTCACCAGCCTGCCGTGCTTATAGAACAGCACCGTCGGCGTAGCCGTGACCAGCGGATGGCGCGGCGACTCACGGGTGTTGAGCATGTAGATATTCGCCCGCAGCCGATACGGCGCGGCAATCTTGCGAAACACCGGCCCGGCCGATTCGCAGGCGGGGCAGTGTTCGCTGGCGAAATACAGGATCACCGGGCGCCAGGTTTTCAGGGCTTTGCGGTACGTGGGGGCCAAATCTGAACGGTGAGTTGTCGGGTTCATGGAAACTTCCTTTTCCAATCAACAGTGTGCTTGTCTGCAACCGTAATCCCCTTGGAACCTTTCATCTACTGTCAGAGTTGACAGGTAGGCAGCACAGAGCAACTGGCCTCATTTCATCACTATGCACTCAAATGTGGCCCTGATACCCGCCATGTGGGGTCATTGGTAGCAAGCATGAAGCGGCGGCGCAAACAGTACCGAATGCAGCGATATGTGCATCCCGTTGATTCCAAAAACATTTAAACCCCGGGCAGATTCTTCGCGAGTCCTGTGGCACACTTTCTGCTGTCTATTCCGTAGTAACAAACCGTCTTCCGGTATAGCGGAATAAACATCTTCCTGGAGTGCTTGCCATGCATCGCCGACCTTCCTTGTTCAAAGCGTGTGTTTTTGTTCTCGCGGCTTCGTCCGCTGCCATGGGCCTGGCCCAGGCCGCCGATGGCAAGCTCGACAGTGTTCTGGCCCGTGGAAAATTGATTGTGGGCACCGGCAGCACCAATGCGCCGTGGCATTTCCAGGGGGCGGACGGCAAGTTGCAGGGTTTTGATATCGACATCGCCCGGATTGTGGCCAAGGGTTTGTTCAACGACCCGAGCAAGGTCGAGTTCGTCGTGCAGTCGTCCGATGCGCGGATTCCCAACCTGCTGACCGACAAGGTCGACATGAGCTGTCAGTTCATCACTGTCACCGCCAGCCGTGCCCAGCAAGTGGCGTTCACCCTGCCGTATTACCGCGAAGGGGTCGGCCTGCTGCTGCCGAACAACAGCAAGTACAAGGAAATCGAAGACCTGCAGGCCGGCGGGGACGGCGTCACCGTTGCCGTTCTGCAAAACGTCTACGCCGAAGAGTTGGTGCATCAGGCACTGCCCAAAGCCAAGGTTGATCAGTACGACAGCGTCGATCTGATGTATCAGGCCGTCAACTCCGGTCGCGCCGATGCCGCCGCCACCGACCAGTCTTCGGTCAAATACCTGATGGTGCAGAACCCTGGCCGCTATCGCAGCCCGACCTATGCGTGGAGCCCACAGACCTACGCCTGCGCGGTCAAACGCGGCGATCAGGACTGGCTGAACTTCGTCAACACCGCGCTGCATGAAGCCATGACCGGCGTTGAGTTCCCGACTTACGCCGCTTCATTCAAGCAATGGTTCGGCGTGGACCTGCCGTCGCCCGCGATCGGTTTCCCAGTCGAATTCAAATGATCCCGTGAGAGCGGGGCGATCCCAATCGCCCCGTTCAAGGTACTGCTGACCATGAACTATCAGTTGAACTTTGCCGCCGTGTGGCGCGATTTCGACACTTTGCTGGCGGGGCTCGGTCTGGGCTTGCAGTTGGCACTGGTGTCGATCGCCATCGGCTGCGTGATCGGCCTGCTGATGGCGTTTGCCTTGCTGTCCAGGCATCGCGCCTTGCGGGTGCTGGCATCGGTGTACGTCACGGTGGTCCGTAACACGCCGATTCTGGTGTTGATTCTGTTGATCTACTTTGCGTTGCCAAGTCTTGGGGTTCGGCTGGACAAGATTCCCTCGTTCATCATCACGCTGTCGTTGTATGCCGGCGCCTACCTGACCGAAGTGTTCCGGGGCGGTTTGCTGAGCATCCCCAAAGGACAGCGCGAAGCCGGGTTGGCGATCGGTCTCGGCGAATGGCAGGTCAAAGCCTACGTCACCGTGCCGGTGATGCTGCGCAACGTGTTGCCGGCGCTGTCGAACAACTTCATTTCGCTGTTCAAGGACACCTCGCTGGCCGCCGCGATAGCGGTGCCGGAGCTGACTTATTACGCGCGCAAGATCAACGTCGAAAGCTACCGGGTGATCGAAACCTGGCTGGTGACCACGGCGTTGTATGTCGCGGCCTGTTACCTCATCGCCATGCTGCTGCGTTATCTGGAGCAGCGTCTGGCGATCCGCCGATAGGAGGCTGTGATGTACGAATCCCCCAGTTGGTTGAATGAATTGTGGATTGCCCGCGAAACCTTGTGGCAGGGCTTTCTGACCAGCGTGCAGGTGTCGGCGCTGGCGATATTGTTCGGCACGCTGCTCGGCGTCGTCACCGGCCTGGTGCTGACTTACGGCCGATTCTGGATGCGTGCGCCGTTCCGGTTTTACGTCGACATCATTCGCGGTACGCCGGTGTTTGTGCTGGTGCTGGCCTGCTTCTATATGGCGCCAGCGGCCGGCTGGCAGATCAGCGCGTTTCAGGCCGGTGCGTTAGGGCTGACGCTGTTCTGCGGCTCGCACGTGGCGGAAATCGTGCGCGGTGCATTGCAAGCGTTGCCGCGCGGGCAGATGGAAGCGGGCAAGGCGATTGGCCTGACGTTTTACCAGTCGCTCGGTTACGTGCTGCTGCCACAAGCGCTGCGGCAGATCCTGCCGACGTGGGTCAACTCGTCCACCGAAATCGTCAAGGCCTCGACCTTGCTCTCGGTGATCGGCGTGGCCGAATTGCTCCTCAGCACCCAACAGATCATCGCCCGGACCTTCATGACTTTGGAGTTCTATCTGTTCGCCGGTTTTCTGTTTTTCGTCATCAACTACGGCATCGAATTACTCGGCCGGCACATTGAAAAGCGGGTGGCCTTGCCATGACTGAAGCTCAAGTTTTCAACGCTGCAAACAGCCAGCCGCTGCTGGATATTCGCGGTCTGCACAAGCAATACGGCGCGGTCGAAGTGCTCAAGGGTGTCGACCTGAGCATGCAACGCGGCAACGTCGTGACGCTGATCGGTTCCAGCGGTTCGGGCAAAACCACCTTGCTGCGCTGCGTGAACATGCTCGAAGAGTTTCAGGGCGGGCAGATCCTGCTCGACGGCGAGTCCATCGGTTATGACGAGATCAATGGCAAGCGCGTGCGGCATAGCGAGAAAGTCATCGCCCGTCATCGGGCGATGACGGGTATGGCGTTCCAGCAATTCAACCTGTTCCCGCATTTGACTGCGTTGCAGAACGTCACCCTGGGCCTGCTCAAGGTGAAGAAAATGCACAAGGACGAAGCCGTGGTGCTGGCCGAGAAATGGCTGGAGCGGGTCGGCCTGCTGGAGCGCCGCAATCACTTTCCCGGCCAGTTGTCTGGCGGTCAGCAACAGCGCGTGGCGATTGCCCGGGCGATTGCGATGAACCCGAGCCTGATGCTGTTCGACGAAGTCACTTCAGCCCTCGACCCCGAACTGGTCGGCGAAGTGCTCAGCGTGATCAAGGGGCTGGCCGAGGACGGCATGACCATGCTGCTGGTGACCCACGAGATGCGCTTCGCTTTCGAGGTCTCGGACAAAATCGTATTCATGAATCAGGGGCGAATCGAGGAGCAGGGACCTCCCAAGGAACTGTTCGAACGCCCGCAATCGCCGCGTCTGGCTGAGTTCCTCAAAAACACGCGGTTTTAATTTTTATCAGGAGAAACACCCATGAGCATTACTCGTTACGGCACCGGCAGCACCGCCGCAGGCGGCCAGCCTCGTCCATTCGCGCGCGCCGTTGAAGCCGATGGCTGGCTACACGTTTCCGGTCAGGTGCCGGCGGTGGATGGCGAGATCATTGTTGGCGGCATCGTCGAGCAGACCCACCAGACCATGAAGAACCTGATCGCGATTCTCGAAGAGGCCGGGTATGGCCTGGAAGACGTGGTGCGTGCCGGGGTGTGGCTGGATGACCCACGGGATTTCAGCAGTTTCAACAAGGTCTTTGGCGAATACTTCAAACCGGAACATGCGCCGGCACGGGCCTGTGTGCAGGCGAGCATGATGGTTGATTGCAAGGTCGAGGTCGACTGCATTGCGTACAAGAAGAAGGTTTGAGTGAAGGCTGCTCCTCACCCTGGCCCTCTCCCGAGGGAGAGGGGACTGATCCCTGTCGATGCGGAGTTCGGGGCATGTCAGTTTCTTCTGCCTCGATACGGTCAAGCTCCCTCTACCTCCGGGAGAGGGCGGGGGGTGAGGGCAGCGATCCGACTGACACAGCAACGCGGGCCAGTTACCATCCCGGCAACTTTTATGGGAACCCAATGACATGACCGAAGACACCATCAAGCGCCGGGCACGCGGTCTGGACCGGGCGTTCGATATTCTCGATTTCCTCAAGGAGATCGGCCAGCCGCTGCGTCCCAACGACATCGCCAACGGCATTGGCAGCCCGAAATCCACGGTCTACGAACTCGTCGCGTCCCTGCTGGAACGACGGATTCTGGAACCGGTGGGCAAGGACGGTCACGTCTATCTGGGCCGGCAGTTGTACTTTCTCGGGCAGGCGCATTTGCGCCATTTCGACCTCAGCCGCGAGGCCGATCATGCCTTGCAGGAGATTGTCAGCCAAACCCGCGAAACCGCGCAGATGTGCCTGCTCAACGGGCGCAAATACACGGTGGCGTTGATGAAGGAGGGCGAGCGGCATTTCCGTATCTCTTCCGATATCGGCGAAAACGCGCCAATCCCCTGGACCGCGTCCGGGCGTCTGTTGCTCGCGCATTTGAGTGACCAGCAAATCATCGACCTGATCGACGAAGGTGACTACATCCTGCCCGACGGCGAACGCTTGCCGCTGGAGCGCTTTCTGGCGGAAATTCGTCAGGCCGGCATTGATGGATTCTTCTCCTTCGACAGCGTCGCCGACACCTTCACTCACTGCTTCGCCGCACCGGTCAAAGACCCTTCCGGCGTAGCCATTTGCACCTTGTGCATCGTCGCCCCACGGGCCGATGCCAAGACCCATTACAACGACTATCGCCGGGTATTGATCGAGAGCGCCAACAGCCTCGCCCGGCGCATCAACGAATAACCGCGGCCGCCTGCGGCCGCGAATGAATGTGAGGAGTTTGACCATGACGACTGCCATCAATACTGCTGTAGAAAAGGGCGACGCCGCCATCGGCGCGCACCTGGTGCGAGACGTCAGCCTGCCGGCGCTGGTGCTGCACCGCGAAGCGCTGGAACACAACATTCGCTGGATGCAGGCATTCGTCAGCGACAGCGGCGCCGAACTCGCGCCCCACGGCAAAACCAGCATGACCCCGGCCCTGTTCAAGCGTCAGCTCGACGCCGGTGCGTGGGGCATCACCCTCGCGAGCGCCACTCAAACCCGCGCGGCTTACGCCCACGGTGTGCGTCGTGTGCTGATGGCCAACCAATTGGTCGGCACGCCGAACATGGCGCTGATCGCCGATCTGCTGACGGATCCGTCGTTCGACTTCTATTGCATGGTTGATCACCCGGACAACGTGGCCGATCTCGGCGCTTACTTCGCCTCGCGCGGTGTGAAACTCAACGTGATGATCGAGTACGGCGTGGTCGGTGGTCGATGCGGTTGCCGCAGCGAACAGGAAGTCATTGAGCTGGCCAAGGCAATCAGCGCGCAACCGGCGCTGGCGCTGACCGGTATCGAAGGTTACGAGGGCGTGATCCACGGCGATCATGCGGTCAGCGGCATTCGCGAATTTGCCGCGTCGTTGGTGCGCCTGGCCGTGCAGTTGCAGAACAGCGGCGCGTTTGCCATCGCCAAACCGATCATCACGGCGTCGGGCTCGGCATGGTACGACCTGATTGCCGAATCGTTCGAGGCGCAGAATGCTGCTGGCCGCTTCCTCAGCGTGTTGCGACCAGGCAGTTATGTGGCGCACGACCATGGCATCTACAAAGAGGCGCAGTGCTGCGTGCTTGATCGTCGCAGTGATCTGCACGAAGGCCTGCGTCCGGCACTGGAAGTGTGGGCGCACGTGCAGTCGCTGCCGGAGCCGGGGTTTGCGGTGATTGCACTGGGCAAGCGTGACGTGGCGTACGACGCCGGGCTGCCGGTGCCGCTGCTGCGTTACCCGGCCGGTGTGGTGCCGGCGGTGGGCAAGGACGTTGGCGCGTGCAAGGTCACGGCAGTGATGGATCAGCATGCGTTCATGACGGTGGCGCCGGGCGTTGAGCTGCGCGTTGGTGACATCATTTCCTTCGGTACATCGCACCCGTGCCTGACCTTTGATAAATGGCGCGTGGGCTTGCTGGTGGATGAACAGTTGTCGGTGATCGAAACCATGGAGACGTGTTTCTAGGTCTCCAGACCGAGGCGCCGCCATCGCTGGCAAGCCAGCTCCCACAGGGTGAAGTGTGGATGCACATTTTGTGTACGACCCAAAAGCTGTGGGAGCTGGCTTGCCAGCGATGGGGCCAGATCAGACACCATCGATCAACCAGAGACACCACAAAAAATGACCACTCTCAGCCCCCTGGGCCCCAATACCCCACGCATCGCCCTGATCGGCGAATGCATGATCGAACTCCAGCAGCGTGCCGACGGCAGCCTGCAGCAAAGCTTCGGCGGCGATACCCTCAACACCGCCGTCTACCTGTCGCGCGCCATGGGCGATAAAGCGCAAGTCGACTACGTCACCGCGCTGGGCGATGACAGCTTCAGCGACGCCATGTGTCAGAGTTGGTCGAGCGAAGGCATCGGCCTCGATCTCGTACAGCGCCTGCCTGGACGCTTGCCGGGTCTGTATTGCATCCAGACCGACGCCAACGGCGAGCGACGCTTTCTCTACTGGCGCAACGAGGCGGCCGTCCGCGATTGCTTTACCACTGCGGCAGCCGAGCCGACTCTGGCGGCGTTGCCGGATTACGACGTGCTGTATTTCAGCGGCATCACCCTGGCCGTGCTCGGTGCGCAGGGCAGAGAAAGACTGATCCAGACCCTGATCGATGCACGCGAGCGTGATGCGCGGATCGTCTTCGACAACAACTACCGGCCACGTTTATGGGCGTCAGTGGCAGAGGCGCGTGCGGCTTATCGCAGCGTGTTACCGCACATCGATCTGGCGTTGCTGACCGTGGAGGACGAGCAGGCGCTGTTTGGGTTCAGTGGCTGCGATGCGGTGTTCGAGGCTTACGCGCAGATTGGCACGCCCGAAGTGGTGCTCAAGCGCGGCGCTGAGGCGTGCCTGATTCGGTGTGACGGTGAGGCGTTTGCAGTGCCGGCACAGAAAGTCGAGAAAGTCGTGGACACCACGGCGGCAGGGGATTCGTTCAGTGCGGCTTATCTGGCGAGTCGTTTGCTGGGTGGAAGTCCAGAGGATGCGGCCGAGGCCGGGCATCGATTGGCAAGCCAGGTGATTCAGGTGCCGGGGGCATTGATTCCGAGGTAAAAGGTGAATGGCCGCTTGCTGCGCAATCGGTTCATGGGCAAGCCCGCTCCCACAGGGATCACCGCTGTGCATACGATCCATGTCATCCGGCAGGTCCCTGTGGTAGCTGGCTTGCCAGCGATGAGGCCCTCAAGCCAACCACTCAATCCCGGTAAAACACCTGCACCAGGTGATACCCGAACTTGCTCTTGATCGGCCCATGCACCGTGCGCAGCGGTTTCTTGAAGATCACCGCATCAATCGCACCGACCATCTGCCCCGGCCGAACTTCACCCAGATCGCCGCCGCGCTTGCCGGACGGGCACGTCGAGTATTTCTTCGCCAATACATCAAACGCTTCACCCTTGGCGATGCGTTGTTTGAGCTGTTCGGCCTCATCGGCGGTTTTCACCAGAATGTGGCGGGCTTGGGCTTTCATCGTGCGGTACCTGATAACGGGGTGACGGCGGGGCGCGGATTATGCCTCAACTCAAGGTGTCTCGCTGATCATCGTGCGGATCTTGCTGGCCAGCAGCTCAATCGAAAACGGCTTGGCCACCATGTCCATACCGTCCTCAAGAAAGCCCTGACGCTCGGCAGCCTTTTGCGCATACCCGGTCATGAACAGCACCTTGAGCTTCGGATGATGCTGGCGTGCGATTTCCGCCATTTGTCGCCCGTTCATGCCCGGCAGCCCGACGTCGGTGATCAGCAGATCGACGCGCACATTCGACTCCAGCAAAGGCAGGGCGGTCTTGGCGTCCTCGGCCTCGTAGCCGTTGTAGCCCAGCTCCCTGAGCAGATCGAGCACCAGCATGCGCACCGCCGGGTCGTCTTCGACCACCATCACGGTTTCACCGGCGGCGATGGACGCAGGTTGCTCAACAAGTTCAGCCTCCGGCCTTTCCGGTTCGCTGCCATGCAAACGCGGCAAGTACAGACGCACGCAAGTACCCTGGCCCGGCACGCTGTCGAGGCTGACATGGCCGCCTGATTGCTGCGCAAAACCATAGATCATCGATAATCCCAGACCGGTGCCCTGGCCGATGGGTTTGGTGGTGAAAAACGGGTCGAAAGCCTTGGACAGCACCGAAGGGGTCATGCCGCTGCCGTTGTCGCTGACCGCCAGCATCAGGTAATCGCCGGCCTTGACCGGTTCCAGCGTGGTGATGTCATTGCCATCGAGATAAACATTGGCCGTTTCGATCAGCAATTCACCGCCATCGGGCATGGCGTCGCGGGCGTTGATCACCAGGTTGAGCAGGGCGTTTTCCAGTTGGCTGACGTCGGTGCTGACCGGCCAGAGGTTTTCCGCCAGGCGTAACGTGAGCGCGATCGGATCGCCCTTGGTGCGACGGATCAGATCTTCCAGCGAGCGGATCAGCGCGTTGACGTCGAGGGTTTTGCGATCCAGTGACTGGCGTCGCGAAAACGCCAGCAGGCGGTGCGTCAGCGCAGCGGCACGGTTGGCGGACGACACGGCGGCGTCGGTAAAACGCCCGATCTCGTCGGCCCGACCATTGGCGATATAGCGTTGCATCAGGTCGAGGCTGCCGATGATCCCGGTGAGCATGTTGTTGAAGTCATGGGCGATGCCGCCGGTGAGCTGACCGACCGCTTCCATTTTCTGTGCATGGCGCAACGCATCTTCGGCGCGCTCGCGTTCGAACATCTCGTTCTGCAAGCGCTCATTGGCCTGGGCCAATTGTTCGGTGCGGGCGCTGACGCGCTCTTCAAGTGTTTCGTTGAGATTGCGCAGCGCCTCTTCGGTTTTCTTGCGCTCGGACTCGTCGATCACAAAGATGTAGAAGCCGTTCACCGCGCCATCCGCTCCGTGGCGGGGCAAGTAGTTCATCAGCGCATGCCGGGTGCTGCCGTCGCGATGCGGCGTGTACAGGCTGAACGAGCAGGGTCGTCCGGCCAGCGCCTCGCCGATGTACGGCGAACGCAGGAAATAGGCCTCCTCGCCGATTACCTCGCGAATGGTGCGACCATACAGCTCTTGCGGCGTCAGACCGTACCAGTCGAGATACGCCGCGTTATTCAGGCGAAAGCGTTCTTCGTGGTCGACATAGCTGATCAGGATCGGCATGGCGTTAATGACCAGTTGTAATTCGGTCTGACTCTGGCGCAACGCATGTTCGGTCTGTTTACGCTCGGTCAGATCCAGGGCTGCACCGAGAAAACGCACCGGCCGGCCATGGTGATCCTTGTAGCAGCGGCCGCGAGCGAATACCCAGCGCTGCTCGCCGCCGGGCAACAGCAAGCGGTATTCCTCGGCGTATTCCGTGCCGTGGGTGATGCAATGTTTGATGCTGCGGGCCAGCAGCGCACGGTCTTCGGGGTGAACGCCGTTCAGATAATCGCTGATCGGCAATTGCCCGGCGCGGGCCGGATCAATGCCGTGCAACTGGGCAAAGTGCGCGTCGGCGATAAAGCGATCTTCACCGATGTCCCAGTCCCAGGTGCCGACCGCATCGGTGGCGGCGAGCGCCAGTTGCAGTCGCTCTTCGGTGTCGCGCTGAACCCTGAGGCTTTCGTCCGAACGCTGCTGCAACTCCAGAGCGATGCGCCGCCGTTCGTTGGTTTCAATCGCGGTAACGAGGATCCCGGCTACCTGTGCGTTTTCATCACGGATCGGGCTATACGTGAGATCAAGCCAGAACTCCGAATCCTTGCCATCACGTTGCAGGGTGAAGCGCTGTTCACTGTAGGTGCGTACCTGACCTTGTAGGACGGCGCTGTAAATCGGATCGGTAAAGTCTCGAAGTTCGGGCCATATCTGGTGCGCCGGCTGTCCGAAAGCGTGCGGGTGCTTGCTCCCGGCGAGCAGGGCAAAGCCGTTGTTATAGATCTGCGTCAACTCCGGACCCCACATCAGCAACATCGGCATCGGCGAGTGAATCACGATGTCCACGGCGGTGCGCAGGCTCTGCGGCCAGGTGCCTGCAGCGCCCAGAGGGCTGCGGCTCCAATCGGTACGGGCAATCAGTGCCTGGGCGTCGTTGCTGGTTGGTACAGCGTTCATCGTTGCATCCTGAGCGTCAGTCGGTAGGGCGGCGTCTACTATCCTAGTCTGGTAGACGCGCATTGGCTCGCGGCGTCACGGCGCGGGTCCTCTCTGTTCATTGCAAGCTTCGCAGGTGCTTTCAGCCATGGAAATCGATGCACTGCTAAAACAACTGGCGAGTCGTCATGGTTCGGACCTGTTCCTCTCCACGGGCGCTCCGCCCAGTGCACGTTTTGAAGGCGTGCTTACCCCGTTGAGCGAGCAACCTTTCAAACCCGGCGAGGTGGCAACGGTAGCCTCCTCCCTCATGGACGCCGAGCAGCGCAGGGAGTTCGACCGGGATCTGGAAATGAACCTGGCAATCTCACGCCCCGGCACCGGTCGCTTCCGGGTCAACATCTTTAAACAGCGCAACGATGTATCCATTGTGATCCGCAACGTCAAACTCGATATTCCACGTTTCGAGGATCTCAAGCTGCCGCCAGTATTGCTCGAAACCGTGATGCTCAAGCAGGGGCTGGTACTGTTTGTCGGCGCCACCGATTCGGGAAAATCAACCTCGCTGGCAGCACTCATCGATCACCGCAACCGCCACAGCAGCGGACATATCGTCACCATCGAAGACCCGATCGAGTACATCCACCGGCACCGGCTTTCGATCATCAACCAGCGTGAAGTCGGAGTCGACACGCGCAGCTTTCAAGCCGCGCTGAAAAATACCCTGCGCCAGGCGCCCGACGTGGTACTGATCGGGGAAATCCGTGACCGCGAAACCATGGAACATGCGCTGGCATTTGCCGAAACCGGTCACTTGGTGCTGTCGACCCTGCACGCCAACAATGCCCATCAGGCACTCGATCGGATCATCAACCTGTTTGCCGAGGAGCGCCGACCGCAGTTACTGCATGCCTTGGGCAACAACCTCAAGGCCTTCGTTTCCCAGCGCTTGGTCCGCACGCTCGACGGGCAACGGCGTGCGGCGGTCGAAGTGATGCTGGGCACGCCCACCATTGCCGATCTGATCCGGCGTAACGAATTGGGCGAACTCAAAGGCATCATGGAGAAGTCCGCTGAGTTGGGCATGCAGACCTTTGACGCGGCGCTGCACGCCCTGGTGGTGGAAGGGGCCATCAGCGAAGACGAAGCGCTGAAACATGCCGACTCGGTGAACAACCTGCGCCTGCGTTTGAAGTTGCAAGCGGATGCGGTTGCGGCGCCATCCGCGTCGGGTGAGTGGGGCCTGATGGACTGAGCCGTTCAGTCGTTGAGTTCGACGCGATTGCGAAACTGCTCCAGCGCCTCGGGGTTGGCCAGTGCATCGGTGTTCTTGACCTTCTCGCCGTGGACGACATTGCGCACGGCGAGTTCGACGACTTTGCCACTGATCGTCCGCGGAATGTCCGTGACTTCGACGATTTTCGCTGGCACATGGCGAGGTGTGGTGTTGGCGCGGATGACCTGGCGGATCTGTGCTTCCAGTGCCTCGTCCAGTTCAACACCGTCCTGAAGTCGCACAAACAACACCACCCGCACATCGTCCTGCCATTGCTGCCCGATAGCCACGCTGTCGAGCACTTGCGAGACTTTTTCCACCTGCCGATAAATCTCCGCCGTACCGATGCGCACGCCGCCCGGATTGAGCACGGCGTCGGAGCGGCCGTGAATCATCATGGCGCCGTGGGGCAACTCTTCGGCGTAATCGCCTTGCGCCCAGACTCCGGGGAACAGGCTGAAATAGGATTTGCGCAGCTTCTCGCCCTCCGGGTCATTCCACAGGCCGATCGGCGTCGCCGGGAAATGCCGGGTGCACACCAACTCGCCTTTTTCACCAATCACCGGCTGACCCGCGTCGTTCCAGACTTCAACCGCCATGCCCAGGCTTTTGCCCATGATCTCGCCGCGCCGCACGGGGGATAGCGGATTGCCGTTAACGAAGCAGGAAACGATATCGGTGCCACCGGACATCGAGGCCAGGCAGACGTCCGGTTTGAAGTCGCGATAGACGAAATCGTAGCTCTGCGGCGACAAGGCTGAGCCGGTGCAGAGCAGGGTTTTCAAGGCGCTCAGATCATGGCTTTCGCGGGGCTTGAGGCCATTGCTTTCCAGGGTTGCGAGAAATTTTGGGCTGGTGCCGAATACGCTGACGCGCTCATCTTCCAGCAGATCCAGCAAATGCTCGGGACCTGGGTGAAAGGGCGAACCGTCATACAGCACCACAGCGCTGCCGACTGCGAGGGCCGACACCAGCCAGTTCCACATCATCCAGCCACACGTTGTGTAGTAGAACAAACGGTCGCCGGGACCGAGGTCGACGTGCAATCCATGTTCTTTCACGTGTTGCAGCAGCACGCCGCCGGTGCTGTGCACGATGCATTTCGGCACGCCGGTGGTGCCGCTGGAATACAGCACGTACAGCGGATGGGCGAATGCCACCGGGACGAAGAACGGCTCGCCGCCCGGCGTGTAGAAATCATCCCAGCGCGTGACATCGGTGTGTGTTCGATAATCGTCCACGCGAGCCTGCGAGCGCGCGTAAGGCACGATGATCAGCTGTTGCAGCGACGGCAGTTGCGCAAGGATTTCATTGAGCTTGGTCGTCTGGTCGATCTCTTTGCCGGCATAGCGATAGCCGGCGCAGGTGATCAGCACTTTCGGCTCGATCTGGCCAAAGCGGTCGATCACGCCATGGGTGCCGAAGTCCGGTGATGAACATGACCAGATCGCGCCGAGGCTGGTGGTCGCGAGCATCGCCACCAGGGTCTGCCAGGTGTTTGGCATGCACGCTGCCACCCGGTCGCCGAGACCAACGCCAGCTGCTTGCAGGCTTGCCTGAAACCCCGCGACCTGGCGGGCCAGCTCGGCCCAGGTCAACTGCTCGCGCTGACCATTTTCCGCCACGCTCACGACTGCCACCGCCTCATCGCGCCGGCGCAACAGGTGCTCGGCAAAATTCAGCGTCGCACCGGGAAACCATTCGGCGCTGGGCATTTTCGCGCCTTCGCGCAGCACGGCGTCGGGCTGGGCATGGAAGCCGATGTCGAAGAAATCAACGATGGCCTGCCAGAACTCGTCGCGCTGATCGATGCTCCACTGATGCAGGACAGGGTAGTTGCCAAGGTTCAGCGAATGGCGCTCATTGACGAAGCGTCGGAACGCGTCCATCCGCGATTTGGCGATGCGGCTGGCGTTGGGTTGCCAGAGGATGTCGGACATGGGTTGCCTCTTGTTTTGTTGTTCATGCACATCACCTGTGGGAGCGAGCCTGCTCGCGTAAGCATTCTGTCAGTGAATGCATACGGGACTGACGCACCGCCTTCGCCAGCAGGCTCGCTCCCACAAGGAGAATGGCTGCGCGAAAACTTACTGCGCCAACCACCCACCATCAATATTCCACGCCGCGCCACGCACCTGGCTGCCAGCCTCGCTGCACAGAAACAACACCAGTTCGCCCAAGTGCTGCGGGGTGACGAATTCCAGTGACGGCTGTTTCTCTGCCAGCAAATCATGTTGCGCCTGCTGCGGGTCAATGCCCTTGGCTGCGCGATCATCGATCTGCTTCTGCACCAGCGGCGTCAACACCCAGCCCGGACAGATAGCGTTGCAGGTGACGTTACTCGTCGCCGTTTCCAGGCCGACCACTTTGGTCAGCCCGATCACGCCATGTTTGGCCGCAACATAAGCCGCTTTACCCGTCGAGCCTACCTGGCCGTGGACGGAGGCAATGTTGATGATTCGTCCCCAGCCCTTGTCGCGCATGCCCGGCAAGCTCAGGCGAGTGCTGTGGAACACCGAAGAAAGATTGATGGCGATGATCGAGTCCCAGCGCTCGATCGGAAATTCTTCCACCGCCGCGACGTGCTGGATACCGGCGTTATTGACCAGAATGTCGACGCCGCCGAACTCGCGCTCGGCGTACGCGATCATCTCGGCGATCTGCGCCGGGTCGCTGACGTCGGCCGGATGATGGCCGACCTTGCCGCCGGACTGCGCCACTTCGGCAATCACTTTGGCGGCATCGCCGAAACCATTGAGAATCACGTTGGCCCCAGCCTTGGCCAGTGCAAGGGCGATGCCCAGGCCGATGCCGCTGGTGGAGCCGGTAACCAGTGCGGTTTTGCCCGTAAGAGTCGTCATCAATACCTCACACAATGCCAGTGGCGTAGAAAGTGCCGATCACCACAAAAACCGCCAGGGTCTTGATCAGCGTAATACAGAAAATGTCTTTATAGGCTTCGCGGTGGGTCAGACCGGTAACCGCCAGCAGCGTGATCACCGCGCCGTTATGCGGCAGAGTATCCATGCCGCCGCTGGCCATCGCGGCCACACGGTGCAGCACTTCCAGCGGAATGTTCGCCGCGTTCGCCGCGCTGATGAATTGCTCCGACATCGCCGCCAGGGCAATGCTCATACCGCCTGATGCCGAACCGGTGATCCCGGCGAGCAAGGTCACGGTGATCGCTTCGTTGACCAGCGGATTGGGGATTTGCTTGAGCCAGTCGGCCAGCACCAGAAACCCCGGCAGCGAGGCGATTACCGCGCCGAAACCGTATTCGGAGGCGGTGTTCATGGCGGCCAGCAACGCGCCGCTGACCGCGCTCTTACTGCCCTCGGCCAGTTTGCTGCGAATCGCCTTAAAGCCGAACACCAGCACCATGAGGATGCCGATCAGCAGCGCCGCTTGTACCGCCCAGATCGCCGTCAGTTTGGCGATTTCAGTGGTGACCGGCGTGGCCATGCCCGGCAGCGCGAGGCTGTGGGTCTTGCCGTACCACTGCGGAATCCACTGGGTGAACAGCAGGTTCATGATGCCCACTGCCAGCAGCGGCGACAGCGCAAGCCACGGGTTTGGCAGCTTCAGGTCTTCGGCTGTTTCCGGCTCGTTGCGCAGCTCGGTGCCATAACCTTCACCGGCGCGCTGGGCCTTGTTGCGCTGACGCTGGAGGAACAGCATGCCGGCGCAGAACACGAAAATCGTGCCGATCACACCCAGCCACGGCGCTGCCCACGCGGTGGTATTGAAGAAGGTGCTGGGAATGATGTTCTGGATCTGCGGCGTGCCGGGCAGGGCATCCATGGTGAACGAAAACGCGCCGAGGGCGATGGTCGCCGGGATCAGACGCTTGGGGATATTGCTCTGGCGAAACATCTCCGCGGCAAACGGATAGACCGCAAACACCACGACGAACAGCGAAACGCCACCGTAGGTGAGCACGGCGCACACCAGCACGATGACCAGCATGGCTTGCCTGGTGCCAAGCAGGCGAATCGCGGCAGCGACGATAGAGCGCGAAAATCCGGACAGCTCAATCAACTTGCCGAACACTGCGCCGAGCAGGAACACGGGAAAGTACAGTTTGATGAAACCGACCATTTTTTCCATGAACACCCCGGTGAAGGCAGGGGCGACAGCGGAGGGGTCGGTCAACAGGACAGCGCCGAGGGCGGCAATCGGGGCAAAAAGGATAACGCTGTAGCCACGGTAGGCCGCGAGCATCAGCAGCGCGAGGGCTGCCAAGGCAATGATCACACTCATGGTGTGTCTCTCCAGAATTGTTATTTTTGTGGTTGAAACAGGTGTGGGAGAGGCTTTAGCGAGTTTTGTGCCATATATCTAACTTGTTGAAATATATGGAAATTATTCTGAGTGGCGGGCTTTAAACAAACGCTTTGTCTCTGTTTTGAGATGTTTTTTTGAATCATCCGACGTCATCGCTGGCAAGCCAGCTCCCACAGGACTGCGATAAACCTGTGGGAGCTGGCTTGCCAGCGATGCTTTTGTTCTTGTCTTTATATCGAGATGCATGTCTCTCTATTGAGACTCGACAACCCCCAACGCCATCATCTTCTTGTACAACGTCGACCGCCCAAGCCCCAGCCGAGCCGCTGCGGCCGGCACCTTGCCCCCACATTGCACAAGTGCAGACTGGATCAATTGTCGGTCAAACCGTTCGCGCGCCTGGGCGAATGTTTCCACGGCCAACGGTTCAACAATCGGTGCGCAGGTCCGCTCCACTGGCGTAAACGTGCCGATTGCCGCACGAATGTCGACCTCTGAAAGCATCAGGTCATCGCTGAGCAGCGCCGCCCGTTCCAGCACGTTGCGCAGCTCGCGAATGTTGCCCGGCCAGGCATGCTGCCCGAGCAACGCCAAGGCTTCGCGGTGCAGTTCGTGCTGGCTGCGCAGCTCTTCGAGAATGGCTTCGCTGAGCGCGGGCAGGTCATCGAGCCTGTCCCGTAACGGCGGCACATTGATGGGCAATACGTTGAGTCGGTAATACAAGTCAGCGCGGAACTCACCGCGTTTGATTGCCGCTTGCAAGTCTGTCGATGTCGCGGCGATCACCCGCACATCGCTCTGGATCACTTCATTGGAGCCCACCGGCTCGAACTCTTTCTCTTGCAGCACGCGCAGCAGTTTGCTTTGCAGCGGCAACGGCATGTCGCCAATTTCATCAAGAAACAACGTGCCGCCCTGAGCAATCTGCAGTTTGCCAGTGCGGCCCTTGCGGTCAGCGCCGGTGAAGGCGCCCGGTGCCGTGCCGAAAAACTCCGCTTCGAGCAGCGCCTCGGGGATCGCCGCACTGTTGATGCTGACAAACGCCTTGTGCGCCCGTGGCGAAGCACTGTGGATTGCCTGGGCCAACAGCTCCTTGCCGGTGCCCGTTTCGCCGAGCAACAAAACCGGCGAGTCGGCGCTGGCGCTGCGGCGAGCGCGGCGTTTGACTTCGAGGCTGGCGGCACTGGTGCCGATGAAATGCGCAAAGTTGTACTTGGTCTGCCGCGCACGCAGCAAGGAGCGGGTCGAGGCCAGTTCCTCCTGCATGCTCAGGTAGCGCTTGAGCATCGGCGACAGGGTGCGCAACTCATCAAACAGGGCGAAACCGATTGCGCCAATCACCGTGCCGGCATCGTCGTGAATCGGCAGGCGCATCACCACCAACGGCTCTTTCGGTGTGTCCTGCATATCCAGCAGAATCGGCCGCCCGCTGCGCACCACTTCACGCAACAGGCTGCCGGGGATCACGCTTTCGCAAGGCTTGCCGATCGCACCGGCAGCGGACTCCAGGCCGAAACGTCGGGCGTAGCGCTCGTTCATCCAGACGATGTTGGCGTCGCGATCGACAATCACCGTGCCTTCGCTCGATTGCTCGATGATCTCGAACAGCGAGCGGATCGCCAGGGTGCGAACCCGTTGGTAGTCCTTGAGGCTTTCGGTGGTGTTCATGAAGGCTGATCCTGAATGTGTGTTGCCGGTGCTGGCCTCTTCGCGAGCAAGCTCGCTCCCACAGGAGCATGCATTTCATCTGTGGGAGCGAACTTGCTCGCGAATGCCGCGACGCGGTTTCAAACCGGGCGCCAATTATGCCTACCCCGGATGCGCCGCCGCCAACAGCTCTTTGGTATACGGATGCTGCGGCGAATCAAACACATCATGGCTGGCGCCACGCTCGACCACTTTACCGTCCTTGATCACGATCATGTCGTGGGCCAGAGCGCGTACCACCGCCAGGTCATGGCTGATAAACAGATAAGTCAGACCATGTTTTTCCTGCAGATCACGGAGCAGGGCGACCACTTGTTTCTGCACCGTGCGATCCAGTGCCGAGGTCGGTTCATCGAGCAAAATCAGCGCCGGTTTCAGTACCAGCGCCCGGGCAATGGCGATGCGTTGGCGCTGACCACCGGAAAACTCGTGGGGATAGCGATGACGGCTGTCCGGGTCGAGCCCGACTTCCTTGAGTACGCGGATCACTTGTTCATCGCATTCGTCGGCGGTGGATTCGCAATGCACTTCCAGGCCCTCGCTGATGATCTGCGCCACCGACATTCGCGGACTGAGGCTGCCGAAAGGGTCCTGAAACACCACCTGCATCTGCCGGCGCCACGGTCGCAGTTGTTTCTGATTAAGGCCATCGAGCGCTGTGCCTTGAAAACGAATGCTGCCTTGCGAATCGAGCAAACGCAGAATTGCCTGACCCAGCGTCGACTTGCCCGAACCGGATTCGCCAACAATGCCCAAGGTCTTGCCGCGTTGAATGTTCAGGCTGATGCCGTCCACTGCGCGCAGGGACTGTTTGCGCTGAAACAGCCCGCCACCGACGACGAATTCCACCCGCAGATCATCGACCTCCAGGACGTTTTCGCGCTCATCCCGGGGCAATGCTTCGCCCTCTGGCTCGGCGTTGAGCAGCACGCAGCTGTAAGGATGCTTCGGCTCGGTGAACAGCGTTTCGCAGGGCGCCTGCTCGACAATCTCGCCGGCCTTCATCACGCAGACGCGCTGGGCGATGCTGCGCACCAGATTGAGGTCGTGGCTAATCAGCAGCAGCGACATGCCCAACCGCTGTTGCAGGGATTTGAGCAGCAGCAGGATCTTGCGCTGCACGGTCACATCAAGGGCAGTGGTTGGCTCATCGGCGATCAGCAACTCCGGTTCGCAGGCCAGCGCCATGGCAATCATCACCCGTTGACGTTGGCCGCCGGACAACTGATGCGGATAGGCCTTGAGCCGCTCTTTGGGTTTCTGGATGCCCACCAGGCCGAGCAGCTCGAGGATGCGTTTTTGCGCCTCTTTGCCACCGAGGCCGCGGTGCAGCAACAGCGTCTCGCCGATCTGCTTTTCGATGGTGTGCAGCGGATTGAGCGAGGTCATCGGCTCCTGAAAGATCATTGCGATGCGATTGCCGCGCAGTTCACGCAGGACCTTCGGATCGGCGCCGACCAGTTCCTGCCCGCGATAGCGAATGCTGCCGCTGGTGTGCGCGTCGCTTACGGGGAGCAATTGCAGGATCGAATGCGCTGTGACCGATTTGCCCGAGCCGGACTCGCCGACCAGTGCCAGGCATTCACCGGGGCGGATATCCAGGCACAAATCGCGCACCACGGTCTGACCCTGGAAGGCGACGTTCAGATTACGGATTTCAATCAGGTTGTCAGTCATGGCCACGCTTCAGGATCGAGGGTCAAATGCGTCACGTAACGCTTCGCCGATGAACACTAATAAGGAAAGGATCAGCGCCAGCGTGAAAAACGCCGTCAGTCCGAGCCACGGTGCCTGCAAGTTCTGTTTGCCCTGACCGATCAGCTCGCCCAGCGAGGCACTGCCGGCCGGCATGCCGAAACCCAGGAAGTCCAGTGCGGTGAGGGTGGAAATCGCTCCGGTCAGAATGAACGGCAGGTAGCTCAATGTCGCATTCATGGCGTTGGGCAGGATGTGCCGGACAATCACTTTGCGGTCAGTCAAACCCAGGGCGCGCGCGGCTTTGACGTATTCAAGATTGCGTCCGCGCAGGAACTCGGCACGCACCACGTCTACCAATGCCAGCCATGAAAACAGCGCCATGATCCCCAGCAGCCACCAGAAATTGGGTTCGACGAAACCGGAGAGGATGATCAGCAGATAGAGCACCGGCAACCCGGACCACACCTCTAGCAAACGTTGCCCGAGCAGATCGACCCAGCCGCCGTAATAGCCCTGTAAGGCGCCGGCAGCGATGCCAATCACGGCGCTGACAAACGTCAGCATCAGGGCAAACAGAATCGACACCCTTGCGCCGAAGATTACCCGCGCCAATACATCCCGCGACTGGTCATCGGTGCCGAGCCAGTTGACTGCCGTGGGTGGGCTGGGCGCCGGTTTGTTGAGGTCGTAATTGGGTGTGTCGTCACTGAACGGGATGGGCGGAAACAGCAGCCAGCCACCGTCCTTGCGGATCAGGTTCTGCACGTAGTCGCTGCGGTAATCGGCCTGGAAGGGTAGCTGCCCGCCGAACTCCTGTTCGGTGTGCCGTTTGAATACCGGGAAGTACCACTGGTCCTGATAGCTGACCATCAGCGGTTTGTCGTTGGCGATCAGTTCACCGCCTAACGTCACGACGAACAGTCCGATGAACAACCACAACGACCACCAGCCCCGGCGGTTTTTCTTGAAACGCTCGAAGCGACGACGACCCAGGGGCGAGAGCTTGAACATCAGGCGTTCCTCGCGGCGAAGTCGATGCGCGGATCGACGAGGGTGTAGCACAGGTCGCCAATCAGTTTTATCAGCAAACCAAACAGGGTAAAGATGAACAGCGAGCCGAACACGACCGGATAGTCCCGTGAAACCGCCGCTTCGTAGCTCATGCGGCCGAGGCCGTCGAGGGAGAAGATCACTTCGATCAGCAGGGAACCGGCGAAGAACACACTGATAAAGGCTTGAGGAATGCCCGACACCACCAGCAACATCGCATTGCGGAACACGTGGCCATACAGCACACGACGCTCGCTCAAGCCTTTGGCCCGCGCCGTGACCACGTATTGGCGGGTGATTTCGTTGAGGAACGAGTTCTTGGTAAGAATCGTCAATGTCGCGAATCCACCGATCACCAGCGCGGTGACCGGCAACACCAGATGCCAGAAGTAGTCGGCGATCTTGCCAAGGGTCGACAACGATTCGAAGTTGTCCGAGACCAGGCCACGCACCGGAAACCAGTTCAGCGAGGTACCGCCGGCAAACACCACGATCAGGAACATCGCAAACAGAAACGCCGGCATCGCGTAGCCAATAATGATTGCCGTGCTGCTCCAGATATCGAAATGGCTGCCATGATGCACGGCCTTGCGGATGCCCAGCGGAATCGACACCAGGTAAGTGATCAGCGTGGCCCACAACCCGAGCGAGACGGTCACCGGCATTTTTTCCAGGATCAGGTCAGTGACCGTCGCGCCACGAAAGAAGCTTTTACCGAAGTCCAGTTGCGCGTAGTTCTTCAGCATCAGCCACAGGCGTTCATGGGCCGGTTTGTCGAAACCGTACTGTTTTTCGATGTCCTTGATCAGTTGCGGGTCGAGACCACGGCTGGCGCGTGATGTACCGCTCATGGTCTCGCCCGAACCGCCGCCGACATTCGTTCCGCCAATGCCCTGCAAGTGCGCGATTGCCTGCTCGACCGGGCCGCCCGGCGCGGCTTGAATGATGACGAAATTGACCAGCAGAATGATCACCAGTGTTGGAATGATCAGCAGCAGACGCCGCAGTATGTAACCCCACATCAGCGAGGTCCTCCGGGTCTGCCGCGGGTGATTTTCTCGGCGGTCATCTGTTGATTGGTCAGCGGCGTGCGGCTGATTTCCCACCAGCTCTCGATGGCTTCGTCATTGCTCGCCTGAACCGACGGAATGCCGAAACGGTTCCACCAGACCGTCGAACTGCCCGGCGGGTAGTAGTTGGGGATCCAGTAGTAATTCCATTGCAGCACGCGGTCCAGCGCATGGGCGTAGTGCAGCATGTCGGGTTTGGTCGAGGCGCGGATCAGGCCGTTGATCAACGTGTCCACTGCCGGGTTTTTCAACACCATGTAGTTGTTGGCACCAGGGTCGTTGGAGGCCGCCGAGCCGAAATAGTTGAGCAGTTCGCCACCCGGAGACGTAGTGACCGGATAGCCAGTGACGATCATGTCGTAGTCGCGGCTCATCAAGCGGTTGACGTACTGCGAGGCGTCGATGCGGCGGATGTTTAGGTCGATGCCGATCTGTTTCAGCGTGCGCTTGTAGGGCAATAACAGTCGATCGATGCCGTTCTGGCTGACCAGAAAGGTAAAACTCAGCGGCTCGCCTTCGGCATTCACCAGTCGATCGCCGTCAGGTTTCCAGCCGGCCTGCTCAAGCAAAGCGAGGGCTTGCAATTGCTTGTCGCGGATCAGGCCGCTGCCATCGGTTTTCGGCGCCTCGAAGACTGTTGTAAAGACCTCGTCGGGAACCTGTCCTCGCAAGGGTTCAAGGATTTTCAGCTCTTGTGCATCGGGTAACTCCCGCGCCGCCAGATCTGAATTGGAAAAGTAACTTTGCTGGCGGATGTACAGGTTGCGCATCATCTGCCGGTTGCTCCACTCGAAATCCCACAACATGGCCAGTGCCTGACGCACGCGTCGATCCTGGAACGTCGGTTTCTGCAGGTTGAACACAAATCCCTGGGCCGATTGCGGCGCCTCGGTGGCCAGATGGGCTTTTTGCAGACGTCCGTCGCTCAGGGCAGGGCTGTCATAACCAATCGAGTAGCCGGTGGCCGAAAACTCGCGGTTGTAGTCATAGGCACCACCGCGCAGCACCTGGCGTGCAACGTCGGTGTCGCCGAAATACTCGATGCTGAAATGGTCAAAGTTATACAAGCCGCGGCTGACCGGCAGATCCTTGCCCCACCAATCGGGATTGCGCTCAAACGTGATACTTCGTCCCGAGTCAACCTTGCCGACCCGATAAGGGCCGCTGCCCAGTGGCGGTTCATAACCACCACCGCCGGCAAAATCGCGACGCTTCCACCAATGTTCGGGAAACACCGGCAGGGTCGCGATATCCAGGGGCAAGGTACGGTTTTCATTGCTTTTGAAATCGAAGCGCACGGTCAGCGGTGCTTCCACTTCGAGGCCTTTGACGTCGGCGAACTGCGTGCGATAGCGCAAACTGCCCTGGGTCATCAACAAATCGTAGGTGTAACGCACGTCTTCGGCGGTGATCGGCTTACCGTCGGCGAAGTGGGCCTTGGGGTTGATGAAAAATCGTAGCGACAGGCCGTCGTCCGAGCGCTCCATTTTTTGCGCGACCAGGCCGTAGACGGTGTAGGGCTCGTCCATCGAACGCTGAGCCAGCGGTGAGTACAGCATGCCGTCGATCTGGCTGACGCCTATGCCTTTGTCTATATAAGGAAGGATATGGTCGAAGTGACCGATTTCGAGCGCCGAGCGGCGCATCGTTCCGCCCTTTGGGGCCAGCGGGTTGGCGTAGTCGAAGTGACTGAAGCCTGCGGGGTATCTGGCGGGTTCGCCATACACGGTCAACGCGTGCTGCGGTGCAGCGTTCACACCAGCGGCGCCCGATAGCAGGGCGAGGGCGGTGAGCATCAATGTTGGGAAAACCAGTCGCATTGTCAGCCTTGGAGCCGGGTAATCGATAAGCGCAAGTTGTACGCGAGAGGCGCGTCCGTCGCCAGCCGTATGTGTAACTGAAACACAACGGCCCACCAAAAGGCGGGCCGTTGTATAGCAATCAGACGAAGGATCAGTCCTGACGGCTGGTGACTTCCAGCAGGTGATAACCGAACTGGGTCTTCACCGGGCCTTGCACGACGTTGATCGGCGCGCTGAAGACCACGGTATCGAATTCCTTGACCATCTGGCCTGGACCGAACGAACCCAGATCACCGCCTTGGCGGCTGGATGGGCAGGTGGAATTGGCCTTCGCGACTTCGGCGAAATCAGCGCCGCCTTCGATCTGGGCCTTGAGTTCGTTGCACTTGTCTTCGCTGGCAACAAGGATGTGGCGGGCAGTGGCTTTAGCCATGGGGAAATTCTCCAATCTATTTCAGTAAAGTGTGGAGCCTACCGGAATCAGTGGCCGAATTCTCGGCAAAGTTCCGTGGGATTGTCGACTATCTGATCACAGATTCGCTGCTTTCAGGCGCGCGGCATGTTCTACGTAAAGACCAATCGGGTCCAGTTGACTGGGTAACCCATTGGCAGGACGGCGCAAGGTGCTCAGGTGGTCCAGCGGATAGTCAGACCGGATCACTTGCCCCAGGTGGGAGCTGAAGCGTCCTACGAAACCGTCATTCTGCTGTCCCTCTGTTATGAAATATTGCGACAGCGCCTGGTGAACGCCTTGAATCGGATCAAGGCTGGGCAGGCCGTTTGCAGGCAGCACTCCGCTCCAGGAGTAATAGTGCACGCCATTGACTTTCCCGGGGCCGTCGCCGCCCCAAGTGCTGGGCAACCCCTGTGAAAATTTGTCGTTGAAGGCGCCAACCCCTTCGGTAGTCAGTGCATTGAGCGCCGCCAGTGCGTTCTGCGGCAGGTTGACGCTTCCGCTGAGCAATGAAAGGAAATCGCCAAACAGCGTTGCAATATTGTGCGCGACCAGTTCCGGCAATTGCCCTGGAACCAGGGCCTTGCGCAGGAAGTCAGCCAGTTCGGAACCGTGGTTTGGACCACTGACTGACGTCACCGAAGCGACCGCGTGCGGAGCAAGCGCCGCCGCGTATCTTGCAGTCAGTGCGCCCTGGCTGTGGCCGATGAGGTTGACTTTGCTGGCACCTGTGCCTCGCAGGACACGATCAATCTGCGCCAGCAACTGCTCGCCCCTCATTTCGTTATTGTGGGTGGCGGAGAGGTGGGGAACAAACACCCTGTTTTCAGCAGTTTTCAGCGCCTCCTTGACGTCATGAAACAGCTCGAAATGGCCAATACGCTCGAATCCGAACAGGCCGTGTACCAGAAGGATGGGATAACGAGTTACAGCATTCCGTTGCATGTTCTTACCTTTCTTCGCAGAAGTTCATTGGGGAATCTGTGGGCCACTCTAAAACACACAACTCGTTGAAGAGGTACGAAGGCGCTTCAATTGACCGTTGAATCTGGACTAATAGTCGTGGGAGTTTTCGGCAACAGTTGAAACCTAAATCGGAAGTTCCGGCCGTCTCCTGCAGGAAGCAGTTCGAATTTGCGCAACTTGCCTACCGGCTCTACAGCTTTTGCGCCATGGATGCGGCGAATTGGGCTGATAGCGAGAGCACCCGCAAACGCGTTCAATGTTGGCTGTCGACGCCGTCAATGAAGACAGCGTTTTGTCCAAGGAATGGAATTGCGAATGAACACGCATGAGATCGAGTTTTGCTACCGGATGCGCCACCCAGCCAGCGCCAGCAAGACAGTTGAATTGTTGCCAGCAGTGACACTTGATGCGCTGGAGGGCCTCGTGCTCGACCCCTCGCAAAGCAAGGTTGTCGTCCGTATCGCCCCGTATCCGGGCATGGCCAGTGGTGATCAACTGCTGTTGAGCTGGGACGGCCTGGATATCGAGGGCTACGCCTACCAGCATGAAATGGTGCGCTTCGTCAGCGAAGCCCAGGTTGGCAAGGACGTCATTTTCGTTATCAAGGGCATGCACGTCGCGGCTTTGGATGGCGGCTCGCTGGAGGTCCGCTGGACACTCGTCAGCGCAGCATTGTCCGAGCCCGCATTGTCTGCGCGCCTGCAATTGTCTGTGGGGGATACGCGGGCGCAATTGCTTGCGCCGCATGTCGAGGGTGCAAGTGGCGGGGCGCTGGATCCGGCGCGTGTCGCTGAAGGCGTACTCATCACGCTTCAGCCATACGCCCGCATGGCTGCAGGCGACCAAGTGCTGTTGATGTGGTCTGGCGAGGCATCCCCGCTGTCGTTCAGCGATCGATTGAAGGTCGAAACCTTCGCAGTCTCCGATGTCCTGTCATTTTGGGTCCCGCCTGAATTCATCGCGGCCCATCTGGGTGGCGAGGTCTCGGTACGCTACCGAATCGAGCAGGCGGGTGGAGTGGTGCGCGAATCCGAGCCCGCGCGAATACTCATCACGCCGTTGCTGCTCGGTGAGCTGGATGCGCCTGATGTACTGGAAGCTGAGGGGGGTGTGCTACTGACGGAGGATTCGATCGATGGCGTCACTGTGGTGATCGGCAATGCCCAAACGCAAGAGGGTGAGCTGGTCTACCTCAAGTGCGACGGTGCATATTTCAATCATCGGGATGACCGTGAAGTCACCCGGGAAACCGCAGGCAAACCGCTGATTTTCATCGTTCCACAGCGCTTCTGGCGTGAGCATCTTGGGTCGACTGTTTCTGTTGCCTACACCGTCGAGCGTCTGGACGACGTCAGTCAGGCGTCTGCGGTTACGCTGGTGCGGGTCGAGGCGTAGTTGCGACGCGCTTCACCCTCCGGTTTTTTTAAAAACCGGAGGGCAAGTCTCGATATCAGCCTCTGGCTTTCGCGCCAAGGCGCTGAGCCGCGTCGAGTAGCAGTTGCTCGGTTGCGCTGAAACCCAGGCAGCCATCGGTGATCGAAACACCGTATTGCAGCGATGCACTGAGTGGCTGACAGCCTTCGAACAGATGCGACTCCAGCATCATGCCAATCAACGAGCGATCGCCCTGCAAGCGCTGTTCAAGCACTTCGTTGAACACGCCAGGTTGGCGCAATGGATCCTTGCCACTGTTGGCGTGGCTGCAGTCGACCATAATCCGGCTCGGGATCTTCAGGCGGATCAGTTCGGCGTGAATCCGTGCCACGCTTTCGCGATCATGATTCGGCCCCTGATGGCCTCCGCGCAACACCAGGTGCGTGTCAACGTTGCCGGGTGTCTGAATGATGGCCGGGTGTCCCTGGCTGTCGACGCCGAAATGCCGATGGGGATGGGCTGCCGAACGCATGGCGTCGACTGCAACGGTCGCACCACCGTCGGTGCCGTTCTTGAAGCCCACCGGCATGCTCAAGCCGCTGGCCATTTCGCGATGGATTTGCGATTCAGTGGTACGTGCACCGATGGCAACCCAGCTCAGCAGATCGTCGAAGTAGCCGGCGGCCATCGGTTGCAACAGTTCGGTCGCCACCGGCAAACCCAGCCGGATCATTTCCAGCATCAGCTCGCGGGACAGTGCCAGGCCACCGGCCATGTCATCACTGCCATCCAGATGCGGGTCGTAGGCCAGACCTTTCCAGCCGACAGTGGTGCGCGGTTTTTCGACGTAGGCGCGCATCACCAGAAGCATTTCGTCGCTGACTTGTTCAGCCAGTCGAGCGAGCTTGCCAGCGTATTCAAGGGCGGACTGAGGGTCGTGGATTGAGCAAGGTCCGACAATTACCAGCAGACGCTGGTCTTCACCGTTGAGGATCGCGCGAACCGCTTGGCGATGGGCGGCGACTTGCCGGCTCAAGGCATGGCTCAATGGCAATTGTTGCTTGAGTTGCAACGAGCTCGGCAGACGCAAGGTCAGGGCTTCGTTGGCGCAAGCATGGGTGGACAATGGCAGTGCAGAAATGGACGAGTTCATATTCGGTCTTCCTGGGCAGGCGGCGGGTGCTTCCCGCTCGCTCGGCCCTACTGGGGTGTTCGACAATTGGCCGTATTGGCTACGTGTTCGGGTTTGCCACCTGTAGGTGACCGATCGGAGGCGGCAGGTTGTCCCGAGCGGAGGCTGGTAAATCGCCAGGCGCTAAAGCTGTCGTAACGGTAATAAGTGGCGTAGTTCATTTGATGAATCCTCAAAGTGTCTGGTGTGTGGCTGAAAAGTTTGTGGCCTGAAAAAACAAAACCCCCGGTCGGGAAGCCGACCGGGGGTTGAGAAATCTCTGGTAGGCGACCCGTTTGCTTGGGCGCCGTGTGGGTATCAGGCGCGCCAGTGGCTAAACCAATACCCAAAATAAAAGCTGACCGGAGCGCAAACGTCATTCGCCCGGGCAGCCGCAACCGAGCGCAGGGCGCTGGCGGTGTGAAGCTGTGAGAGGGCGTTGAACATGGTCTGTCTCCGATGAATGCGCCGAGCTTACTAGAGGCCAATACACCTCAGCAATCAGAAAATGCTATCAAGCCGCCAATGAAACACCTATTGCTTGAGTGCAGTATGCGTTGTGACACACTCCACTTTTACCCGCAGATGGCGGGGGCGGGTGAGTCCGGTGATGGAGGCAATATGAGATTTCGTATGTGTCGGGCGACACCTGAAGACTTGGTTTTTGCCCGCGCTCTCACCTGTCAGAACATGCTGCATTACTACATTCATCATGAGCTGTTGTGGCAGGACGAGGCGTTCGACGTGGCATGGTCGGGTCGTGAAAACTGGCTGATAGTGCTTGATGACGTACCGGCAGGTTTTTTCAGTCTAAGTCGGGATGTGCGGGCGCTGTATATTCGTGAATTGCAAATGGCTGAAGCCTTTCGGGGGCAGGGCGCAGGATCCTGGGTGATCGACCAGATTATCAGCATGGCCCGGCATGAAAGGCGCCCGGCGTTACGCCTGACAGTGTTCGAAGATAATCCGGCAAAAAAATTGTATGAGAGAAAAGGACTACACGTACAAGGCGAGGACGAGTGTTTCCTGCGAATGCAGCTCGATATCAGTACACCTGTGCTCTGAAACCCACGGCCGGCAAGCCCTCAATGATCGTTTGAAACTTTTTAAATGACGCTTGCCGCTAGGTCTGCCGGGCACTTTTTGCTAAGGTGTCCGGCATCCCAATATGACCATATCGCGAGGTGTCTGCTTGATTAGGGTGCTGGTGGTCGATGACCATGATCTCGTTCGTACGGGCATTACCCGGATGCTGGCCGATATTGATGGCTTGCAGGTGGTTGGCCAAGCCGAGTCCGGGGAAGAATCCCTGATCAAGGCCCGAGAGTTGAAACCCGATGTGGTCCTGATGGACGTCAAGATGCCTGGCATCGGCGGACTGGAGGCCACGCGCAAACTGCTGCGCAGTCATCCGGACATCAAGGTGGTCGCGGTTACGGTGTGTGAAGAGGATCCTTTTCCTACACGGTTGCTGCAGGCTGGTGCTGCGGGATATCTGACCAAGGGCGCCGGATTACCGGAAATGGTACAGGCCATTCGCCTGGTCTTTGCCGGGCAGCGCTATATCAGCCCGCAGATTGCCCAGCAATTGGCGATCAAGTCCTTCCAGCCGTCCAATGACTCACCTTTCGATGCCTTGTCCGAGCGCGAAATCCAGATCGCACTGATGATTGTTGGCTGTCAGAAGGTTCAGATCATTTCCGACAAGTTGTGCCTTTCACCGAAAACCGTGAACACCTATCGCTACCGTATTTTCGAGAAGCTTTCGATCAGCAGCGACGTCGAGTTGACACTTTTGGCGGTTCGTCACGGCATGGTTGATGCTAGCCTCTGACATGACTGAAACATTCGATTCCAGTGCCTTTCTGTCGACCGTTAGCGGGCGCCCCGGCGTGTACCGCATGTTCGACAGCGATGCGCGACTGTTGTATGTCGGCAAGGCCAAGAACCTCAAGAAGCGACTGGCCAGTTACTTTCGCAAAACCGGCCTGGCGCCGAAGACGGCTGCGCTGGTTGGGCGCATTGCTCAGGTCGAAACGACCATCACCGCCAATGAAACCGAGGCGCTGCTATTAGAGCAGACGCTGATCAAGGAATGGCGGCCGCCGTACAACATTCTGTTGCGCGACGACAAATCCTATCCCTATGTATTTTTGTCCGACGGCCAATTCCCGCGTTTGAGCATTCATCGTGGGGCAAAAAAGGCCAAGGGCAAATATTTCGGGCCTTATCCAAGTGCTGGCGCCATCCGTGAAAGTCTGAGCCTGCTGCAGAAAACGTTCTTCGTCCGCCAGTGTGAAGACAGTTACTACAAGAACCGCACTCGCCCGTGCCTGCAATATCAGATCAAGCGTTGCAAGGCACCTTGCGTCGGGCTGGTCGAGCCTGAGGTTTATGCTGACGACGTCCGTCATTCGGTGATGTTTCTCGAAGGGCGCAGTCATGCGCTGACCAACGAGCTGTCCACCGCGATGGAAGAGGCGGCGATCAACCTCGAATTCGAGCGCGCTGCCGAGTTGCGTGATCAGATTGCCCTGCTGCGCCGTGTGCAGGATCAACAAAGCATGGAGGGTGGCACGGGCGATATCGATGTCATCGCAGCTTTCGTCAACCCGGGGGGCGCCTGCGTGCATTTGATCAGCGTCCGTGGCGGACGCGTGCTGGGCAGCAAGAACTTCTTCCCGCAGGTCGGAATTGATGAAGACGTTTCTGAGGTCATGGCGGCGTTTCTCGGTCATTACTTCATCAGCAGCCCGGAGCGCGACCTGCCCAGCGAGCTGATCGTCAACGTGATGCACGAAGACTTTCCGACGGTGATTGAGGCGATCCATGAATTGCGCGGTCGCGAACTGGCCATCAGTCATCGGGTACGAGGCACTCGCGCGCGTTGGCAGCAATTGGCTGTTACCAACGCCGAGCAGGCTTTGGGTGCGCGTCTGGCCAATCGTCAGCACACTGCAGCGCGATTTGAGGCCTTGGCCGAAGTGCTGAACCTGGATGAGCCACCGCAACGGCTGGAGTGTTACGACATCAGCCATTCCAGTGGGGAGGCGACGGTTGCATCCTGTGTTGTCTTTGGCCCGGAAGGCGCGATCAAATCGGATTACCGCCGTTACAACATTGAAGGTGTCACGGCTGGCGATGATTACGCCGCCATGCACCAGGCCCTGACGCGACGTTTCAGTAAGCTCAAGGACGGCGAGGGCAAGTTGCCGGATATTCTGCTGGTCGACGGTGGCAAGGGTCAGCTATCGATGGCCCGTGACGTGCTCAATGAATTGGCCGTGCCGGATTTGATCCTGCTTGGTGTCGCCAAGGGGACAACGCGCAAGGCGGGTTTCGAAACGTTGTATCTGAATGATGCTGCGCATGAATTCACCTTGCGCGGTGACTCGCCGGCACTGCACCTGATTCAGCAGATTCGCGATGAGGCGCACCGCTTTGCAATTACAGGGCACCGAGCACGTCGGGGCAAAACCCGCCGTACGTCAACGCTGGAAGGCGTTGCTGGAGTAGGGCCGACTCGACGTCGCGACTTGTTGAAACATTTTGGTGGATTGCAAGAGCTGACTCGTGCAAGCATCGAAGAGATAGCGAAAGCCCCGGGGATCAGTAAAAAGCTCGCAGAGTCGATTTATGCGAACCTGCATAGCGAGTAGAATGCCCCTTCACCTCGTAGCCAGTTGTGCCGATGAATATCCCTAATCTGATTACCGTTCTACGCGTCCTGCTCATCCCGATCTTCATTTTGCTGTTCTATCTGCCATATCAGTGGAGCTACATGGCCTCTGCCTCGGTGTTTGCCTTTGCGGCAGCAACGGACTGGCTGGATGGTTATCTTGCGCGTCGCCTGGAGCAAAGCACTCCGTTCGGAGCGTTCCTTGATCCGGTCGCTGATAAACTCATGGTCGCCGTTGCGCTGGTGCTGCTGGTTCAAGAGCACGGCAACCTCTGGCTCACGCTGCCCGCGGCGGTGATTATCGGTCGCGAGATCGTCGTTTCGGCACTGCGTGAATGGATGGCCGAACTCGGTGCGCGTGCGCACGTGGCTGTATCGAATCTCGGCAAATGGAAAACTGCAGCGCAGATGCTCGCGCTGGTGATTCTGTTGGCTCATCCGAAGGATTTCAATTTCTGGGTTATCTTGGGTTACGCCTTGCTCCTGGTGTCGGCAGGCCTGACTTTGTGGTCGATGGTTCAATACCTGCGCGCCGCTTGGCCACATCTGAAGACCGATGTAGAAAAGAAATAAAACTTTTTTGAATCAAGGGGTTGACGGAGCTTCTTAATTCTATAGAATGCGCATCACCAAGCGGGAATAGCTCAGTTGGTAGAGCACGACCTTGCCAAGGTCGGGGTCGCGAGTTCGAGTCTCGTTTCCCGCTCCAATTTGTACGTGTCTGTTGTTGTGCTACTGACAGCAGATGCTTTGAGGCCGAGTAGCAAAATGGTTATGCAGTGGATTGCAAATCCACCTACGCCGGTTCGATTCCGACCTCGGCCTCCACTATAAACAAGCTCCGTAGATCCATGATTTACGGAGCTTTTTTATTTGCGGTGCGTTGCAAGATTTAGTCTTGAAAACGTTCATTGCGAACTTGCTTCACCGGGAAGTGATGTATATATTTCCCGCTCGGCTGCTGAAGCCTGCGTGCTGTCAGCATTGAGAGCATGCCGCTGGAAACAGCAACACAGCGCTACCGCCCGAATGGCGAAACTGGTAGACGCATGGGACTTAAAATCCCCCGCTCGTAAGGGCGTGCCGGTTCGATTCCGGCTTCGGGCACCATCTATATCAAGGGCTTGCATGAGATACCTCATGCAGGCCCTTAGTTTTTTCCGCAGTCAAAAATCATCCGCACTTCCTGTCCTTCTGTCACTTAGTAGGGGCTACCTGCATGCCCTTACGCGTCCGGATACCCTGTTCTGTCATCCCGACAGAGATAGGCCCTGACTGGTCTCGAGCTTCGTGAATGCTCTCTGTTGGCTCCTCTTCGCCAGCTGCCGCTTTTGCTCGGATCCCGCATTTGAAATTCTGCTTACAGAATCCAGGCGCAACCGGCGGGTAACGTTGATTCAGTGGAGCCCGGCGCTGTCCGGTTCATAATGGCGCGGTAAGCGAAAACGGAATGCGCAGCTCTTCGACAGGCCCTGTATCCCGGCCGCACATTTCGTCGTGCACGCATTGCTGCACCAGCACGCAAGGAAATGCAGGGACGGTCTGCAGCAAGTCGCGCAGGTGGGTGATCGAACGCAGGTGCATCGGTTTGGTCGCATCATCAAGCAGGGTGAACTGGCCGTGGTCCAGGCGGATCCGTGCCAGATAAAAACCACCTTCGAGTGACAGCAGCTCCAGCTCGCGTATTTCGCTGTTGGCCGCATGTTCGGTGAGGGTTTTCAGGTTCATGTTTCACTCCTTGCCTACCAGGGCAGGCGTTCTCCATCGTAAGCAAAGAAATGGCCGCTGTCGGCCGGCGTCAATTGGTCTATCAAGGTCAGTAATTGGGCCGCGGCAACGTCTGCCGGCCGGGCACTGGAGGCTCCGCGGAAAGGTTGCGACAACCCCGAGATAACCGTGCCTGGGTGTAGACTGAGCAAGCGGCTCTGCGGGCGAGTGCGCGCCAGTTCGATGGCGGCGGTTTTGATCAGCATGTTCAGCGCAGCCTTGGAGGCGCGATAGGCGTACCAGCCGCCCAAACGGTTGTCGCCAATGCTCCCGACCTTTGCCGAAAGCATCGCCATCGCCCCCATTGGATCGAGCAGCGGCAGAAAGTGGCGCAGCACCATTGCCGGCCCCAGCGCGTTCACTTGAAACACGGTCTGAAGCGCCTCCAGCTCGATCGCACTGAGGCTTTTTTCCGGCTTGATCCCGTCGCGATGGAGCAGGCCGGCCGCGTGTACGATCAATTGATACGGTGCTTCGGCTGCCAGCTCGGTGGCGGCGCTGGCAATGGTTTCGGGTCGCTCAAGGTCCAGCTCGGGGACGGTATGACGCCCCAGCGCGCGAACCCCGGCACAGCGCGGATCCTGTTCAAGCTGTTCGCAAAAAGCCGTGCCGAGGGTTCCACTGGCGCCGATCACCAACGCGCGATAACCGTCGCCGAGCGAAGCCATGGTCAATACGCGATTCATTGGCTCGCTCCGGGGCTTTGGCGACGGAAGAATAGCGTCACTTGGCCGACCTCTACCCCGAACTTGGACATAGTGGTGCGGTTGATCAACGTGTCCTCGTCCATCAGGAACATCCAGTCGTCCATGCTCATTTCGTAGGTCGAGCCGTCGACCGGCAGGTTCAGGCGATAACGCCAGTGCAACGTGTTTCCAGCGACTTGGCCCTGGGCGACACCCACCACATCATCCGCGCGACCGCTCCAGCGCCCTTGGCCCTCGGGCGTGAGGGTCCAGACGCGGCGCTGGCGTGTGCCGTCGCTGTATTGGAAGCGCTCGTCGAGAATCAGGTTGTTGCCCTCGCGGCGGCTGACGATGTTGACCTCGAAGCGCTTGACAACTTCACCGCTGCGCTTCTGAAACATCCCCCAGGCTTTGACGGGCTGACTGAAAAAATGCTCCAGATTCAATGCCGGTTGCTGATCCGCATAACGGGCGACATCCACACTGCCGCAGCTTGCGACGCTGAGTGCCATTGCCACTAACAGCAGAAATCGTGTCATTGCCATACTCCCTGAAGTACACAGGTGGATGAGGGTGAAGTTTCGAGCTATTTGCTTGTACAGTGCGAAGGCGCTGTATAGGTTTATGGCCGTCTGATGAGCTGCAGAAATTCCTGCCGCGTCGTCGAACTCTCACGGAAGGCGCCCAGCATCACGGAAGAAGTCATGATTGAATTCTGCTTCTCGACGCCGCGCATCATCATGCACATGTGCCTGGCTTCAATGACCACCGCCACACCGGCGGCATCGGTGATCTGCTGGATGGCTTCAGCAATCTGTCGGGTAAGGTTTTCTTGGATCTGCAGGCGACGCGCGAACATATCAACCACTCGCGCGACCTTTGATAGCCCCAGCACCCTGCCGGTGGGGATATACGCCACATGCGCCTTACCGATAAAGGGCAGCATGTGGTGTTCACACAGGGAATAAAGCTCAATGTCGCTGACGATCACCATTTCATCGCTCTGCGACTCGAACAAGGCACCGTTGGTGACGTCTTCCAGGCTCAACGTGTAGCCATTGCACAGATACTGCATCGCTTTGGCGGCACGCTTGGGCGTATCTAACAAACCCTCGCGCTCGGGGTTTTCACCGACGCCGACAAGAATTTCACGATAATGACTGGCTAGGAGTGGGTTCATTCAAGTGTCTCGCGGCGTTGCTGTGCGTGAAGGTCAACCCATCGCTAAAGAGTTGTACGCGAACAATGTCTTTGTATAGGTTTATTCAAGATAGGCCGAAAAGAATCATCTGACAACGACTCGGCAATCTTTTTGTGCAGCTGCGAAAACCTCACATCTCAGAACCAGCCAGGGATGGGAAACACCCCAGTAGGGTGCGTCAGGCGATGGCAATGCGTTTGACGCACGAGTGAAGGGTGCATCTCTTTGATCTTCGACCCGTTGAATGAGAGGCGATGGATGACGCACAAGAGACGCGAAAAAGGGCCGAGTGGATCGGCCCTTTTTATACTGTCCTAAACAAAGGCCTGTTCGCTAAAGCCACGGGGCAAGGGCTGAAGTCCGGCCATCGTCGTCAGCCGTTCAAGCCATTCGGCGCGCCAGTTGGTTGGGCCGTGTGAGGTTTTTGCTTTTCGCGCGGTGCGGCGGGCCGCATTGCGCTGGTCTTTTCTCGCTTGTTTCGTGCGGGGGAGGTTTTCGGCAGGAAAAAAAACACCCGCATGCGGGCGGGTGAGAGGGGTGTTTCTAAAGGAGTAACTCTACTGTAGGCCAGCAGATGTGATGGTTATGTGAAAAGAACCACGCCCATTCACAATCCAGATAAAAAACGCCCAGCCAGGATTTCGGTGACGCGCGTGCCACCGCTGTCAGGGCTCAGATGATTACCGCGTAAAACCCACTGTCATCTGAATCGAGGCAGTGGCCGATCAATAGGCTTGAGTGCCGACAGTGAGTTGCGGATCAGCGGAGTATCTTTGTCGATGTCATTCAGGCGATCACGGATGCGCAGGGCTGTCGGGTGCCCGCCCTGGTGATCGACCCAGTCGGCTATCTCTTTGCAAGCCGCCGCGAGGCGCGCCTGCCGGGCGTCGAGCAGGGTGAGGAGGGTGGTGATGGACTCTTTTTCGGACATGAAACACCTCCGTACGTTGAAACCGCTGAACAGCAGCAAAAAGCCCGCGAGTTGCGAGCTTTCTGCCGATGGGGCGCTGCTCCTTCAGCTGGTTTCAGTATAGACCCGCTGCTGATCGGCATCAGCTTGATAACTGTCGGGCCGGTGTGGTTGAACTGGCTGCGTTGAGACGCTTGCATTCGTCTCGAGCGTCCTCTTCCACGTCGTAGCCATCGCCAATGAAACCGCCAGTGCGGCTATCGCAGATGCGAAACCAGCTTTTGGCTTCTGCCGGATCATGCTGGCTATCAGTGGCGCGTCGCCCGTGAATGATGATTTTGTTGCAACGCTTCACGATGAAAATGTCTTCCATGGCGTCACCGCAGTTGATTCGTGTCACATCAACTATAGAAGCCTTAAGCAATTGTGCAAAAAACAGCCAGGTCAACTCGTCGGTTGCAGACGCCATCCTTCGGCGTGCCACTGCAGTTCATGGGTTGGGTTTAACGCCCGTAGAAACGCCTGGTCGTGGGAAACCGCCACAATCGCTCCGGGAAACGTCCGCAAGGCTTGTTCGAAAGCTTCTACCGAAGTCAGATCCAGGTGATTGGTCGGCTCATCGAGCAACAGTAGTTGGGCGGGTGTCTGACGCCATAACGCCAGAGCAAGCGCGGCTTTCAGGCGTTCACCGCCACTGAGTGAAGCGCAGGGCAGGGTGACGCGCTGCGCGTTGAGTTGCAGGTGCGCCAGGTAACTGCGCAACGTGCCTTCGCTCATCTGTGATTGTTGCTCCTTCAGCTGTTCAACGATAGACATACGATCATCCAGCAACGTCAGTTGTTGATCGAGGAAAGCCAACGGCACATGGGTGATGCAGGCGCCGGACAGTGGCTGCCGTTCACCGCTTAGCAGATTCAACAACGTCGATTTGCCACAGCCATTCGGACCACTGACCGCAATGCGCATCGGCCCGTGGATGTCGAGGTTCAGCCGCGACGATGGTGCATCAGCCGGTAGCCAGGGCAAACGAGCGTCGATCAACGTGCAGATCCGGCGTGTGCTCGGCACGAGACTGCCCGGCAGATTGATCAAGACAGCCTCGTCAGGCACGACCTTCGCGAAAGCGTCACGTACCCCGGTATCCAGATCGGTTTTGCGTGACTGCTGGCCGAGTCGCACGTGGCCCATGATGTCCCGCGCAGCCGCTTTCATCGCCGCCCGTTCGAAGCCGGCCACGTTGGCGGTCTGTGCATTGCGCCGGCTGCTGGCGGCGTGCCGCTGGGTTGTGTCGTGCTCGCGTTGCAGTCGCGCACGCTGGCGCTGGCGTTCGACTCGGGCCTGATCAAGCTGTGCCTGCGCCGCGGCTTGATGGATCCGCCGTTGTTCAGTGAATTCAGAATAACGACCCCTGAAGACAGTCGCCCCCAATGGCGTGAGTTCGACAATTCGACGCATCTGTTCCAGCAACTGGCGGTCGTGACTGACGACAATCAGGCCACCGCGCCATGCTTGCAGTGCGTTCATCAGCCATTGCCGACCCGCGTTGTCGAGGTGGTTGGTCGGCTCATCCAGCACCAACAATTGCCCGGGGGTCAGCAGCGCGCCGATCAGGGCAATTCTGGCTTGTTGGCCACCGCTGAGCGTTTGAGTGAGGTCGGTGGCAACGATGTCGGGCAGTCCGGCTTCATCCAGTCGCTGACGCAAGCGTTCCGGTAAATCCCAGCGTTCGCCGATGAGGTCGAAATCCTCGCTACTGGCGCAACCCCTCGCCAGCCGCTCGAGCGCTGCGAGCCCCGGCGCCGTGCCTGTTGCGTCGGCCACTGTCTGCCCGCAGATTGCGACGAAGTTTTGCGCGACGTAGCTCACCGAAACCGGACGCACCACATTGCCGGTAACAGGCTGCAATTGTCCGGCTATCAGCCGCGCGAGCACGCTTTTGCCGACGCCATTACGACCCACGATAGCGGTCGGCAGATGATCGAAGTTGAGATTGAGGTCATTGAAAATCGTCTCGCCATTGGCGAATTGAAAGCCCATTTGATTGAGGGAGACGAGTGCAGGCGTACGCGAGACGTGAGTCATCGGCACCTCCAGAAAATGTCGTGAAAACTGACAAGCGCTAATAAGCGGCAAGTCGCGATTACATTTTTAGAAGGCCGGGTTGTTCACGTTTGCGATCATCCTGAGGAGGCAAAGGTGGCTAGCCTAAAGGACGGTGCCGAGTCGATCAAGGGGCGACGGTCATCTCGCTCATGCGTTCGAGAAACATCGCCAGCGCCACTTCTTCAGTGCGCAGCCCCTTGCGTACGCGAGGGCGCGGCAGTTCGGCAAGCGCGCCTAGCATGAAATTTTCTACCACGGCCGGGTGGATGTAGCACTTACGGCACACTGCAGGCGTGTTCCCCAGCTGTTTGGCGACGCCTTTGACCATGTCCACCACATGCCGTTTAGCTTCGGTTTCTGATTCATGTTTAAGCTCGCGCAATACAGACAAGGCCAAGGCACTGCCGGCCCAGGTGCGGTAGTCCTTGGCGGTGAAGTCTGCGCCGGTCAGGGTTTTGAGGTAGGTGTTGACGTCGGAAGAGCTGACGGTGTGCCGTTCGCCGTGTTCATCCAGATACTGAAACAGGTTCTGCCCGGGGATTTCCAGGCAGCGTTTGATGACCCGCGCCAGGCGTCGATCCTTCACGGTGATCTGGTGTTCGATACCGCTCTTGCCCCGAAACTGGAACAGGATCGCACTGCCGTTGACCTCGACATGCCGGCTGCGCAGGGTAGTCAGACCATAGGAGCGATTATCCCGCGCGTATTGCGTATTGCCGACTCTAATCAGCGTGGCGTCGAGCAACGTGATCACCGTGGCCATGACCTTGTCGCGACTGAAACCGGGTGCAGCCAATAGCGCTTCCAGTTGTTTGCGTAACTTCGGCAATGCCTGGCCGAACTCGCGCAGCCGCGAATACTTGTCGGCATCACGCACTTCACGCCATCTCACGTGATAACGGTATTGCTTGCGGCCCCGGGCATCGCGGCCGGTGGCTTGAAGATGACCGCTGGGGTCCGGGCAGATCCACACGTCGGTGTAGGCCGGCGGAACGGCGAGGGCATTGATGCGTTTGATTTCATCCGCATCGGTAATGCGTTGGCCTGACGGTTCGAAGTAACTGAACTTGCCGCGCAGTTTTTTGCGGGTAATGCCGGGCTGTGTGTCATCGACGTAATGCAGGTCGGATGGCAGTGCATCGGTCAGCTCGGTGTCGGGCATGGCGGCTTCCTTCGGTGGCGCGGTGGTCGTTAAAACCATTGACCGCACGCCGAAGCCGTCGTGCCGAATGATTTACGCGAGCACCGCGACTGCCTTTATTTGCGCCCACAATTGCAGGCCAGGACGCACGCCCAATTGATCGCGGGAGAACCTTGTAATGCGCGCCAGCAACGGCGTGCCGCCCGCGTCGAGACGAATCAACACATGCGCAGCATTGTCCGCGGCCAGCTCACTGATGACGGTGACTGGCAGGCGATTGAGGATGCTGCTGGATTCGCTGTTTTGCAGGGTCAGGCTGATGTCGCGCGCATGTACCTTGCAACGCAAGGTCTGGCCCACCGCCATTGGCGCATGCGTTACGCGGATGCTCATTTCGGTGGCCGGCAATTGCAGGCTCAGTAGCTGATAATCCGCGTCGTAGGCACAGACCTGGCCTTCGATGATCACGCCGGCGTCATCGCCCATGGCCATCGGCAAGTCCAGACGGGCCAGAGTTTCACCAATCGGCCCGCTGGCCAGGGCCTTGCCGTCGCTGAGCAGCACCAGATGATCGGCCAGGCGCGCGACCTCGTCCTGCGCATGGCTGACGTACAACAGCGGAATATCCAGCTCATCATGCAGGCGCTGCAGGTAGGGCAGGATTTCGTTTTTGCGCTGACTGTCGAGTGCGGCGAGTGGCTCGTCCATCAGCAGCAGTTTTGGACTGGTCAGCAGCGCACGGGCGATGCCGACACGCTGACGCTCGCCACCCGAGAGGTGCTGCGGATGACGCTCAAGCAAATGACCGATGCCGAGCAATTCAGTGGCGTGCGTCATGTCGACCCGGCGCTGGGACTTGGCAATACGTTTGAGACCGAACTCAAGGTTGGCCAACACTGACAGATGCGCAAACAGGCTGGCCTCTTGAAACACATAACCCACCGCGCGTTTGTGCGGCGGGACGAAAACACCGTTGTCGCTGTCCTGCCACATCTCGTCGTTGACCCGAATAAAGCCTTGCTCTGCGCGTTCAAGCCCGGCGATACAGCGCAGGCACGTGGTTTTTCCCGACCCGGAGTGGCCGAACAGCGCACTGACGCCGCGGCCCGGCAAGTGCAGATCGACATCCAGGCTGAAGCCTGAATAGGCCATTTTCAAACGTGCATCAATCATCGATCAGCTCCAGCCCGCGCGGGTCTTGCGGCTTGAGTACAGCGCAAGCAACACCACAAACGAAAACACCAGCATCGCGCCTGCCAGCCAGTGGGCCTGTGCGTATTCCATCGCTTCAACGTGATCGTAGATTTGCACCGAGACCACGCGGGTCTTGTCGGGGATATTGCCGCCAATCATCAGCACGACGCCGAACTCACCGACGGTATGAGCGAAACCGAGGATGGCCGCCGTGATGAAGCCGGGGCGGGCCAGCGGCAGGATCACGCTGAAAAAGGTGTCCCACGGATTGGCGCGCAACGTTGCGGCCACTTCCAGCGGGCGGGTACCGATTGCCGAAAACGCGTTTTGCAACGGTTGCACCACGAACGGCATGGAATAGATTACGGAACCAATCACCAGCCCGGTGAAACTGAACGTCAGCGTGCCGAGCCCCAGCCATTGGGTGAACTGGCCGAGAAAACCGTGTGGCCCCATCATCAGCAACAGATAAAAACCGATGACGGTCGGCGGCAGCACGAGGGGCAGGGCGACGATCGCCCCGACCGGGCCGCGTAACCATGAGCGGGTACGCGACAACCACAGGGCAATCGGCGTGCCGATAATCAAAAGGATCGCGGTGGTCAGGGACGCCAGTTTGAGGGTCAGCCAGATCGCCGCAAAATCGGCACTCGTCAGCGACATTTAGAGTTGGTAGCCGTAAGACTTGATCACCGCAGCGGCTTTCGGGCCCTTGAGGTATTCAACCAGTGCCTTGGCGGCGGCGTTGTCCTTGCCTTTGCTGAGGATCACCGCGTCCTGTTTGATCGGATCATGCAGGCTGGCCGGTACGATCCACGCCGAACCGCTGGTGACTTTGCCTTCCTTATAGATCTGCGACAGCGCGACGAAGCCGAGTTCGGCGTTGCCAGTCGAAACGAACTGGTAGGCCTGGGTGATGTTCTGGCCTTCGACAATCTTGGCTTTGGTCGCTTCGGTCAGTTTCAGTTTTTCAAGCACTTGCGTGGCTGCCAGGCCGTATGGCGCGGCTTTCGGATTGGCGATGGACAGGTGCTGGTACTGGTTTTTCTTCAGAACCTCACCGTTGGTATCGACATAACCGTCCTTCGCCGACCACAGCGCCAGGGTGCCAACGGCGTAAGTGAAGCGCGAGCCCTTGACGGTATCGCCTTCTTTTTCCAGTTTTTCCGGCGTGGTGTCGTCCGCCGAGAGGAACACTTCGAACGGCGCGCCGTTCTTGATCTGAGTGTAGAACTGGCCGGTGGCGCCATAGGCTGCGACCAGTTTGTGACCGGTGTCTTTCTCGAAATCGGCAGCGATGGCCTGGATCGGTGCGGTGAAATTCGCAGCAACAGCAACCTGCACTTCATCGGCCTGAGCAGCACCGGTGGCGAATACTGTAAGCAGTGCGGTGAGACAGACTGGGGCAAAACGTGAGGCGCGAATGGTCATGTAGCAGCTCCGATGTGGGCGGTGCACAGGGCAGTTTTACTCGAGGTGGACTGCGCCGTTGCAAAGGGGGAAATCGCTATGTAGCGAAATATATAGCGATCCCCACTTTGTGGCGAGAGGATTTATCCTGACGCGCCGCTTGACCTGAAACGCCCCCCGCGCGCGACATCAACGAGCATTCAGCTTCGCCAATGCACCCTCGGCCAATTGGCGAGTCAGTTCAGCACTGCTGAGGTCCTGGCCCAGCGTGAATGCCTGGCCTGCCCACAGGTTGGCGAACTGCGCATCATCTTTTGCACGTAGAGGCATCAGGGCGCCACCGGCCAGCGGGAATGCCGGCGCTTTGGCCGACATTGGCCCCAGTTCGCGCATCACACGATTAAGAATGCCCCGCGCCGGGCGCCCGGTGAAAATGTTGGTGATCGCGGTTTCACTCTCTTTGGCGGTGCGCAGGGCCTTGTGATGAGAGGCGCTTACTTTCGCTTCCGGGGTGAACAGGTACGCGGTGCCAACCTGAGCCGCTGACGCACCGAGCATGAAAGCTGCCGCGACGCCTCGCGCATCTGCGATTGCACCGGCGGCGATCACCGGCACTGTCACCGCATCGACGATCTGCGGTACCAGTGCGAACGTGCCGACTTGACTGCTCAAGTCCTCGCTGAGAAACATCCCGCGATGACCCCCGGCCTCGTAGCCCATGGCGATGATCGCGTCACAGCCATGGTGTTCCAGCCAGATCGCTTCATCGACGGTGGTTGCCGAGGAGAGGATTTTTGCGCCGGTGGCCTTTACTCGATCGAGCAGGGATTTCTCTGGCAAACCGAAGTGAAAACTCACCACCTCCGGCCGGAATTCTTCCAGCACTTCGCATGCTGCTGTGTCGAACGGGGCCCGGTTGGATACCGGTGTTGGCGCCTCGAAGTCGGCACCCAGTTCGCGGTAGTACGGTTCCAGCAGGTTCTTCCACTCGCGTGCGCGTTGTTCATCAGCGGCGGGTGGCTGGTGGCAGAAAAAATTCACATTGAAGGGCTTGTCGGTGTGTTCGCGAATCGTTTTCAGCTCTTCGCGTAACTGCTCGATGCTCAACATCGCCGCCGGCATCGACCCCAGTCCGCCAGCGTTGCACACGGCGATCACCATGGATGAATTTGTCGCACCGGCCATCGGGCCCTGAATGATCGGCGATTGAATGCCGAGCAGGTCGAGAATACGGGTATCTGGCCATTGGCTCATGGAAGCGGACTCCGAACGATGAAAAGGGGCAGGGACGGCACAGCCGGTTTTTACCAGCAAAACCAGACGCTGGGCCACTTTGAAATTGTGAACATCACCTGACGCAGGTTCTCAGCGTCGATGAGATCCGCCACCACCACCTCTTCCTCCAAAGGAACGGTTCATGTTTCGTGAGGAGTCTTGAAAATGATGGGTGCGCTGATTGCCGAAGTTGCGCGCGGCGGATTCACGGTTGAGGTTTTGCAATTGCGCGTTGTTATTGATCGGAGTCGGGCGGTTTTCCCCGCCCTTGGCCACGGATTGCCAGCCATCATCGGTCTTCTTGTAGACATTGCCATCGCGGCCGGCATACACGTTGTCGCCGACGTGTGCGGCGCCGGCGTTTTTTCCGCGAACACTGCCGTATTGGGTAGTTTTACCAGTATTGGGGTTGTATGCCGCGCCGCGACTGGCCGTAACTTGAGTGCCGTTGCGCGCGTTGCCGGCGGTGACCTTCTGGCCGGCGATCGCGCCACCGTTCGGTCCCGTCGCCACACCACTGCGTCCGGCCGCATAGTTACCGGTGAAGGCGTTGTGCACGGCACCGCGTTGGCCTGCCGCCGCAACGCCAGTGCGCGAGTTATACGAGGACCCCACCTGACCCGCCCAGCGATTGCCGGTCCAGGCGTTGTAACCGGCACCGGCACGGCTGACCGTCGCCCGGTCACCCCATTGATGATAGATATTGCCCGTGGTGCCGGCCCATCCTCCCGGTCCCCAGGCCACGGCGCCGCCGCGATATCCGTAAGCTGCGCCACCCCACGCCAGTGGTGCCGGATACAAGCGCGGCCCCCAGGCGTAACCCCAACCATAATTGCCCCACCAGGGATACGCGCCCCAGCCCCAACCCATGGCGACGGTGCTGCTGCCCCAACTCCAGCCGAAACCGAAACCGAAGGTCCAGCCAGTCCAGGGCGTGTAACGGATGGCGACGCCGAGCCCATAAGTCACTGGCGGCCCGTACCAGACACTGCCAACCCATGGCGTGTATGGATAACCGGTACCGTAGACCACCACGCCGGTGGCGGGGTCCACATTGGAACCCTGATAACCCGGTGTATAGCCGACCACCACGGTATCGCCGCTGGCCTCATAGACTTTCACGTAAGTCAGATAGTGCATGGGCGAGCTGGGTGGGATCGAGTAGATCACCGCCGGTACAGAGCTGGCCACAATCCACGGGCCTTTCAATGTGGTGGCGGTAAACCAGATACCGTTTTCCACCGCATACCAACTGTTGTTGTCGACCCGGATAATCGGCGTGGCACTGTTGACCACGTATTGCAGCGGCGTGCTATTGATGGCTTTGAGTTGTGGTTCGCCATCGAACTGCGGCGAGGTCATTTTCACCGCGCTTTTCTTGATTGCCGAGGTCTGCGGGATGGTCGCAGCAATCGCGGCTTCCTTGGCTTGTGGCGTGCCGGCGACCGAGGCTTTGACGTTCTCTTTCGGGCTGTCGTCGGGAATGGTGGCGAAGTCTGCAGGCAGTTCGTCTGCTGGGGTAAATGTCCAGGGGCCGTTCATGTCGCCGGCGCGGAACCAGCGACCGGAAATCAGCACGTAACTGTTCTGATCACCGATCTCCTTGAAGATGTGCCCGGTGGTATTGCTCACGTATAAAAGCCGCGTGCCCTGAATCGGCAGCCACTGTGGCGCTCCGTCGGTGACAAGCAGCTCCGTGGGCGTTGTGGCGACAAAGATTTTTGGCTGCGGTGGCTTGGCCAGGCTGGGCACCTTGTCTTTCGGGTCACTCAGCCCGGTCAACAGATCCACCTGGCGACTGGCGATGGCGGCCTGCTTGGCTTTTTCAAGGTCGGCGGGCGGCGTGGCCAGGCGCTTGTAGTCGCCGTTGAGCTGGTCAGCGACCATCCAGCCATCGAAGACGTGCAGGTAATGTTTGTCCTGCGCATCTTTCAGCAGCAAAGGTCGGGTGTTGATCACCCGTTGCAGGGCAGTGCTCTCGACCGGACGATAGGCTGCATCGCCGTCAATGTAGACAAGCATCGCCGGTACGTCGGAGCTGATGATCGCGGGCGGAGTGTTTTCCAGAGGCGCGTTGTCAGCTTTCTGCTCTGCCGATAGCACACCGACGGCGGCCTCGAGTTGATCCAGTGAAATGGTTTTTATCCGGCTCCCGGCGTCTTTTTCCAGCACTGTCAGCCATTTGTCAGCCTGAGCCGCATCACCGGGGAAGTCGGCTTTGATGATTTTGTATTGATCGAGTGCGACCCAGCGCGTGGCCTTGTCGACCAGCGTATGGGCACTGAACTGAATGATGCCGTACGTGGCTTTGCCATCGGCACCGGTGGCCTCGACGGCAGCGCGGGCGTTGAGGGTGTAGCCGTCCCAACTGTCGAGTTGCGGCTGATATACGGTCAGTTTGGCCTTCTCGCGGGTGATGACTTGCGGCCATGCTGGCTCATTGGGGACTGTCTCGGCAGGCTTGGTGGCGGGCGCCGCCGACGCACTTCCAAAGGCGAGCAGACACAGCATCAGCATGAATGAAAAAGAACGCAGGTAAGACATTGACCGCTCCATCGACAGGCCGTTTTCTGAGGAAAACCAGCAAAAGCACCACCGTCGAAAAAGCATAGTCGGCCACCATGGAAATACCCGGCCGATTCGTGGATTGGCTGAAAGTCGAGTGTGGCAACGTATTGCGATGTGATATTTGAAAGCCATGACCCCCTGAAACCCATCCATGAGAGGCCATCATGTTCAACGGTATTTTGATCAATAAAGACGACAGCGGTTATCGCGCCAACTTTCAACAGATCAACGAAGACCAGTTGCCCGAGGGCGACGTGACCGTGGCCGTTGCGTACAGCACGTTGAATTTCAAGGATGGCTTGGCGATTACGGGCAGCAGCCCGGTGGTGCGCAAATTTCCCTTGGTGCCGGGGATCGATCTGGCAGGCACCGTCGAGGTCAGCTCACATCCCGACTATAAAGTGGGCGATCAGGTGCTGCTCAATGGCTGGGGCGTGGGCGAGAGCCATTGGGGTGGCCTGGCGCAAAAGGCCCGGCTCAACGGCGACTGGCTGATTCCGTTACCAAAAGCTTTTACAGCTGCTCAGGCGATGGCGATCGGCACGGCGGGTTACACCGCAATGTTGTGCATTTTGGCGCTTGAGCGTAATGGCGTGACGCCTGCGCAGGGCGAGGTGCTTGTGACGGGGGCCAATGGCGGCGTGGGCAGTTTTGCCATCGCGCTGCTGAGCAAACTTGGCTACCGGGTTGTGGCGTCCACGGGCCGGGTGTCCGAGCATGACTATCTCAAGCAATTGGGCGCGAGTGAAATCATTGACCGCGCGACCCTGTCCGAACCGGGCAAGCCGCTGGCCAAGGAGCGTTGGGCAGCGGTAGTCGATTCGGTCGGCAGTCACACGCTGGCGAATGCCTGCGCCAGCACGCGTGCAGAGGGCACCGTCGCCGCGTGCGGTCTGGCCCAGGGTATGGATTTCCCTGCGTCGGTGGCGCCGTTTATTTTGCGCGGCGTTACCCTGGCCGGCATCAACAGTGTGACTCAGCCAAAAGCGCGCCGCGTGGAGGCATGGGGTCGACTGGCGAAGAATCTGGACTTCGCCTTACTGCCATTGATCAGCCATGAAATCGCCCTCGGCGACGTTATCGATGCCGCGCAGAAACTGCTCGCAGGGCAGCTGCGCGGACGCGTTGTGGTGGACGTCAATCGCTGAAGTAGTACGCAGCTTCAGGGTTGCGTTTCACGCTCCAGCAGTTGCCGTTTACGTTCGACCCCCCAGCGATAACCGGAAAGATTGCCATCGCTGCGCACCACGCGATGGCAAGGGATCGCGACGGCCAATCGGTTGGCACCGCATGCCTGAGCCACGGCGCGCATGGATGTCGGCGCGCCGATGCGTTGGGCAACGTCGGCGTAACTGGCGGTGCTGCCAACCGGGATTTCTCGCAGCGCCTGCCACACGCGCTCCTGAAATGCCGTGCCGCGCACGTCCAGCGGTAGATCGAGGCCGATGGCCGGGGCTTCGATAAAACCGACGACTTTGGCGATCAACTGTTCAAACCCGGCATCGGCGCCAATAAGATTGGCTTTGCGAAACTGGTCCTGCAGATCACACACCAGTTGGTGAGGATCGTCGCCCAACAAAATCGCGCAAACCCCGCGCTCGCTTTGTGCCACCAGAATCGCCCCGAGCGAACATTGTCCAACGGCGAAGCGAATGTTGTTGTTTTGCCCGGCGGCGCGGTAGTCACCGGGTTTCATTCCCAGCAAGTGATCGGCGCTTTCATAGAAACGACTGCTGGAATTGAAACCTGCGTCATACAACGCATCGGTCACTGAGCCGCCGTCTGCCAGGCGCTCACGCACGCGGCGCGAGCGGTGGGCGCTGGCGTAACCCTTGGGCGTCAGTCCGGTCGCGGCTTTAAACACGCGGTGAAAATGAAACGGGCTCAGACCGGCCGTTTCGGCAAGTTCATTGAGCGCCGGCAAAGTGTCGGCGGACTCGATCTGCCTGCATGCCAGCGCCACGGTGGCAGCATGTTGCGCGAGTACATCGCTCTGATCCTTGCTGGCCCTTTTGCTCGGGCGGTAGCCGGCGGCCTCAGCCTCAAGCGCCGTAGCGAAAAACTCCACATTCTGCGGTTTCGGCAAGCGCGCAAGACTGCTTGGGCGACAGTAGATGCCTGTGGTCTTCACCGCATAGACGAACGTCCCGTCCGCCCGCGCATCCCGCGCCACAACAGCGGCCCAGCGTGGATCGTGTTCAATGTTGGGCGTGCTCGAAAGCGTTTTCATGATGGCTAATCCGTTGACCTGTTTAATTCAGGTTAACCAGCGTTGGTGAACACGACACTCCGGGCCTTGCGGTCAAATTTCAAGGTTCATCCGGCAACACGAAAAGTCAGGTTGATGCGTTGTTCGCCCAGTTGCGGGTGTCGCCCCTGCTTGATCGGTAAAACGCCATGGAAACGCAAACGATCGACACCACCCCAAACCACCATGTCGCCATGCAACAGAGGGATCCGCTGGCTCTTGTCACCACGAGCGAAACCGCCAAACAGAAACATTGCCGGCAAGCCGAGCGACAGCGAAACGATCGGTGCTGCGTAGGCATTTTCGTCTTTGTCCTGATGCAATGACATCTTGGCGCCGGGGATATAGCGGTTGATCAAGCAGGAATCTGCCTTGAAGTCAGAAAAACCGGCCTCCTGCGCCGCGGCCTCTGCCAGATCGGCAAACACTGGCGGCAGCTCGGGCCAGGGCAATCCGCTGAGTGGATCGACCTTTGAATAACGATAGCCGCTGCGGTCAGTAATCCAGCCCAGTTGCCCGCAACTGCTGGTGCCGACCGACATGCTGAAGCCGCCCGGCGTGACCATGTGGCGGAGTGGGGCGGCGACCAGAACGGCGTCCAACGCCGGTAGCAATAGATCGATCAACGGCAGGGCGAATCCGCGCAGTACCCACGATTGTTCACCGATCTGTTCGGCGCGGGGCTGCTGTACGGGTTCGTGATCAGCGAACAGATCGAAAGTGGGTGGCTGCATAGCGATCACCAATACCCTGCGGCAGTCATTCTGTTGGTCTGTTACAGCGCCTTGCTGACGGCGATATCGCTGATCACATCTTCAGTCTGCCCGTGGATTGCGTCGAGAGCAGCCTTGGCTTCTTCCTCGGTGCCGCTCTCCAGTTGCGCGAACTCGAAACGGCGCTCGCCGTTGAGCTTGTACTTGATGACGTATTTAGTCGTTTGGGCCACGGTCATGAATACCTGTCTGTGTGCGCGGGGCGGCTCAGCTGAGTTTAGAGCTGGAGCGGCGGATGATCTTGATCGAGTGCGTCAGCGTCGGTTTGCGTGTAACGCTGATTGCCCGGGTGGTGACGGTGTCGATGGTAATGTTCCAGAAACCGGTGCTCGGCGCGGTGATACGGGCCGGGAACGTGTCGAAAGCGCCGCCGTGGTAAGAGTGACGACCGCCATTTTTGAAGCTGCGGAAGTTGGCGTCGCTCATCAAACGGATGTTGCAGGTTTGCGAGCACTGGATGACGACGATGTCGTCTTCGTTGAGGTGTTCGCGCTGGTGAATGAATTTCATGGGCGCCTCCAGAAGGGCTTTTTCTACAAAATCAAAACGATAGCTTGTAATTGGGCGCAGTTTATCAGCCTGCACAGGTTATTATCTGGCCGTCGGGCGTTGGTTTGACAATTTTGAACAGATATTCGCGATTGGATGCGGGTTAAATGCAGAAGGCCCCGGAGAAAAACGGCATTTGTGCTGTCGGACGGTCTTTAACGGAGGTTTTGTATGAAGTGGGGTGTGGTGTGTCTGCCGTTGGTTTTGGCTATGGGTGGTTGTGCGAACGTTTCCGAAATCAATGAAACGCTCCCGACCGTGAGCGTAATCTCTGGCAAGAAGCCCCATGAGTATGCGCAATGCCTGACCGAAAAACTGGCGAACAGCCGCGGCGCGCTGCAGGTACAGCCGCAAAAGGAGGGGGTTCGCGTGATTGTTCCGGGCAAACTGTCTTCTGGCCCCGCTGCCGTGTTTGATATCGAAGACCGCTCCGGCGGTAGCAGCATCAAACTGCATGAGCGCATGTCCAATGTGCCGGTGCGCCCGCGTGATGTGCGTAACGCTGCCAACGCTTGTATATCCGGCTGATAGACTGTTGGTCATCAGCATCAATGCCGTCACAGTCATGCTGTGACGGCATTTTCATTTCAGGAGTTGTGATGAAGCGAGAGCAAGTGCGCGAACGCCATGCAGAGGGTTTGATCTCTGCCACACATGTCATCCAGAACCCGGCAAATTCCGGAGAATGGATCGTGTTTTTCAAGAAGAGCGCCGGGCGCAGTTATTTCCTGGTGGACGAAAACGACGAAGTCGAGTCTTTCAATCGGCTCGACGATCTGATCGAAGTCGTACGCGGACTCGGGATCAAGTTCGCGGAAATTCACATGTAGAGTCTATTTGCAGACCACTACCACGCTGCGGTTTTTGTAATTGCCGACATCGACGCCCAGTGTCTTTTCGCTTTCCTTCGGCGCCGGTGTGCCGTCAGTGCCGACGATGCGGTAGCCCGTCCCTGCGCACGAGGCGTCAGCCTTTTCATAGCAGGTGGCCCAGGAATTGGCTTCGCCGGAGCAGTCGATGGTCAGCCCCTGTTCGCCGTTGTTCAGGGTGGTCGGTTGGGAAGTGGCGCAGCCGCTCAATACCAGTATTGCGATCAGTGGCAAAAATCTGTTCATGTTCATAGATGTCGTCTTCAACGGTGGGGGACTAAACGCTCTGACAGCGCCGGTGTGAAAAGGTTATAGCGATTGGCCACTTGTTTACGACGCTCGTGTGCCAGGCACAAAAAAGCCCTGCTCGACGGCAGGGCTTGCGGCGCTGGGCAGCCGATCAGTCCTGATCTTTGCCGCGGCGCTTTGCCGATGCAGGAGTGTCAGTGAACACCGACGCTACATCAGTCGCCATCTGCTCGCTGTCGAAAGGCCCGGCAATGTGTTCGCCATTGGTCGTGGTGAGGGTCCACTTTCCGTCTTTCTTGTCGATCACATACCCGTTGATGATTTTTACGGCGGCCATCTAATCTGTCTCGTTCGCTGGTTCAAAGTCGCCATGATACCGGCAAAATGTTCACAACGGGGGCGATGAGCGTATGGTGATCCAGCTTGTCGCTCACTTTGCGCTACGCTGGGTGATGGTCTGCAGGTGTCGATGGAACTATCGGCAAGAATATTTCTCTATTTTGGCATCGGTCAGCCAGTGCGGGGCATTGTAAGGTGCACGCCGCCTGATTAGACTGCGCCGAAACTCGAACACACAGCCTTTTCAAGGACTTATATGATCAAGAAATGCTTGTTCCCAGCAGCCGGTTACGGTACTCGCTTCCTGCCAGCGACTAAAGCCATGCCTAAAGAAATGCTGCCGGTGGTAAACAAGCCACTGATCCAGTACGGCGTTGAAGAAGCTCTGGACGCTGGCCTGACTGAAATCTCGATCGTTACCGGTCGTGGCAAGCGCGCACTGGAAGACCATTTCGACATCAGCTACGAGTTGGAAAACCAGATCAAAGGCACCGACAAGGAAAAATACTTGGTCGGCATCCGCAAACTGCTGGACGAGTGCTCGTTCTCCTACACTCGTCAGACCGAAATGAAGGGCCTGGGCCACGCCATCCTGACCGGCCGCCCGCTGATCGGTGACGAACCGTTCGCCGTGGTGCTGGCGGATGACCTGTGCGTCAACCTCGAAGGCGACGGCGTACTGACCCAGATGGTCAAGCTGTACAAGCAGTTCCGCTGCTCGATCGTGGCCATTCAGGAAGTCGATCCGCAAGAAACTCACAAATACGGCGTGATTGCCGGTGAGATGATTCGCGACGACATCTATCGCGTTCACAGCATGGTCGAGAAGCCAAAGCCGGAAGATGCGCCGTCGAACCTGGCCATCATCGGTCGCTACATTTTGACTCCGGACATTTTCGACCTGCTTGAGCAGACCGAGCCAGGCAAGGGCGGCGAAATCCAGATCACCGACGCCTTGATGAAGCAAGCCCAGAACGGCTGCGTAATGGCCTACAAGTTCAAAGGCAAGCGTTTCGACTGCGGTGGCGCTGAAGGCTACATCGACGCGACCAACTTCTGCTTCGAGAACTTCTACAAGACTGGCAAGGCTTATTAAGAGCGCTTGATCCATCTGCACGAAAAAGCCACCTTCGGGTGGCTTTTTCATTTTCAGCCCTTATATGGATGGCAGTGCTTGCCCAATGGACGTCTGCAGGTATGCTGATCGCCTGCCGAGGAGATAGAAATGGCCTACGATTTTGACCTTTATGTAATTGGTGCTGGTTCCGGTGGTGTGCGGGCAGCGCGGTTTGCTGCCGGTTTTGGTGCGAAAGTGGCGGTGGCTGAGAGCCGTTATCTGGGCGGGACCTGCGTCAACGTTGGCTGTGTGCCGAAGAAGCTGCTGGTCTATGGCGCGCATTTCGCCGAAGACTTCGAGCAGGCGTCCGGTTTTGGCTGGAGTCTGGGTGAGGCGAATTTCGATTGGGCGACGTTGATCGCCAACAAGGATCGCGAGATCAATCGCCTGAACGGTATTTATCGAAATTTGCTGGTGAACAGCGGTGTGACCCTGCACGAAGCTCACGCGAAGATCGTTGGTCCGCATGAAGTCGAAGTCAATGGCGAGCGCTTCACTGCAAAAAATATCCTGATCGCTACCGGTGGCTGGCCGCAGATTCCGCAGATTCCGGGGCATGAACATGCGATCGGTTCCAATGAGGCGTTCTTCCTCAAAGAACTGCCCAAGCGCGTATTGGTCGTGGGTGGTGGTTACATCGCGGTCGAGTTTGCCGGGATCTTCCACGGCCTCGGCGCCAACACCACATTGCTGTACCGCGGCGATCTGTTCCTGCGAGGCTTTGATGGTTCGGTGCGCAAGCACTTGCAAGAAGAGCTGACCAAGCGCGGCATGGACCTGCAGTTCAACGCCGACATCGCGCGCATCGACAAGCAGGCGGACGGCAGTTTGAAAGCCACGCTCAAGGATGGCCGTGTGCTGGAGGCCGATTGCATTTTCTACGCGACCGGTCGCCGTCCGATGCTGGACAACCTGGGGCTGGAAAACACCGATGTTCAGCTCACCGACAAAGGGTTCATCAAGGTCGATGAGCAATACCAGACCACTGAGCCGTCGATTCTGGCGCTGGGTGACGTCATTGGTCGCGTGCAGCTGACGCCCGTGGCATTGGCCGAGGGCATGGCCGTGGCGCGGCGTCTGTTCAAGCCCGAGCAATATCGTCCAGTGGATTACAAGATGATCGCGACGGCTGTGTTCAGCCTGCCGAACATCGGCACTGTCGGTTTGACCGAAGAAGAAGCGCGTGAAGCGGGTCACGATGTAGTGATCTTCGAGAGCCGTTTCCGGCCGATGAAGCTGACCCTGACTGAATGTCAGGAAAAAACGCTGATGAAGCTGGTGGTCGACGGCAAGACTGACAAGGTTCTTGGTTGCCACATGGTCGGTCCGGACGCGGGCGAAATCGTCCAGGGCCTGGCGATTGCGCTGAAGGCTGGCGCGACCAAGCGTGACTTCGACGACACGATCGGGGTGCACCCGACGGCCGCCGAAGAGTTTGTCACCATGCGTACACCGGTCGGCGCTTAAGCGTCTTTCGGTTTGGCTGAGTCTGGCGCTGCCGCAACGGTAGCTGTCAGGCGAAGGCTGTCCTCCAGGCTCGCTTGAGCCTTGGTCAATTCCTTTTCCAGTGACTGATTGAGTAGCGTCTGCTCCTCGACGCTCTGTTTGAGTGTCTGGCTTTCCAGTGTTGCTACGCGCAGACGTTCCTGGAGGAGGGTGCGCTCACTGTCAACGCGGGAGGCTTGCTCCAGCAATTGATCCTGGCGCTGATTGCTTTGCTTGAGCTGGTCTTGCATCAGGCTGAGTTCGCGTTGAGTGCCGCGGTTCTCGGTGAGCAAGCGCTCGTTGTCGCGATGCAGTTGGGTAATTTCATCCTGGCGCACCATCGCGCTTTGCTGCGCCTGACGCAGCTCTGCCTGGATTTGCTGCACCTGGCCTTCGTGGCGGCTCTGTTCCTGCTCGCGCTGCTCCTTGGTGGCGTTGCGATAGTGTTCCAGCGCATCACGGGCGTGCAGGTGTTTTTCTTCCAGCGAGCGGATCTGCTCGTCCTTGTCCTGCAAGCGCAATTCGAAATCGGCTAATGCCTGATTCAGACCGGCATTGCGGGTTTGCTCGGTTTGCAGCATCGAGCGGGTGTTGCCCAGCGCTTCCGACTCGCGCTCCAGTGCTGCGCCTTGAATCTCGTGCTGATGCTCCAGTTGCTCTAGAGCGTGGCGAACCTGTTTCAGTTCGGATTCGAGTGCCTCGCGTTGCTCCTCGAACTGCTCGCGAGCCTGCTCGATGGGTTCCTGTGCCTGTTCTTTAAGGCGCTGAGCAAGGCGCGAAACCAGTGCGGTCAGCTCGTCATCAATGGGCTCCGCCGACGCTTCGATCGGCTGAGCGCCGTCATCCAGCTCTTTTAGATAGCGATGGATCGTGGTTTTCGAGCCGGTGTTACCCATTTCAATGCGTACTGCATCGATGCTTGGGTGTTCGCCGCGGGCCAGGATCGCTGTGCGCGCAATCTGAACCAGTGCTTTGGTAATGCCGCCACGGGCCATGTGAACTCCTACGGTTACGTACTGTGGTACATGCCACTAAGGTACGCAGTGTACCACGGTGACAATAAAGTTAAATCCTTGATATTAAAGAGGCGGGATATACTGGTATTACCCAGTGTCAGGGGGCAAAATGCGTTTCCGACACCCTTGAATCAGTACGCCAGCGAGAAAACAGCCCATGAGCGATCTGGATCGCTACCTGCAAGCAGCCACCCGTGACAACACCCGTCGCAGCTATCGCGCCGCCATTGAGCACTTCGAAATAACGTGGGGTGGGTTTCTGCCGGCCACAGCCGACAGCGTTGCGCGGTATCTGGTCGAGCATGCGGGGGTGCTGGCGATCAATACGCTGAAGCTGCGGCTGTCGGCGCTGGCGCAGTGGCACAACAGCCAGGGTTTTGCCGACCCGACGAAAGCGCCCGTGGTGCGCAAAGTGTTCAAAGGCATTCGGGCGCTGCACCCGGCGCAGGAAAAACAAGCCGAGCCTTTGCAATTGCAGGATTTGGAGAGAGTCATCGATTGGCTGGAACAGGAAGCTCAAACTGCGAAGGCGCAGCAGGATCGTCCGTCATTGCTCAAGGCTTATCGCGATCGCGCGCTGATTCTGCTGGGCTTCTGGCGCGGCTTTCGCAGCGATGAGTTGTGCCGCTTGCAGATCGAGCATGTACAGGCGCATGCCGGCAATGGCATCACCTTGTACCTGCCGCGCAGCAAGGGCGATCGGGAAAACCTCGGCCAGACGTATCAGACTCCGGCACTGCTCAAGCTATGCCCGGTGCAGGCTTACATCGACTGGATTACCGAAGCGGCGCTCGTGCGCGGCCCGGTTTTCCGTAGCATCGATCGGTGGGGCAATCTGAGTGAAGAGGGCTTGCACGCCAACAGCATCATCCCGTTATTGCGCCAAGCGCTGGAACGCGCCGGGATTGCCGCCGAGCGCTACACCAGTCACTCATTGCGCCGTGGCTTTGCGACTTGGGCCCATCAAAGTGGCTGGGACCTGAAATCGTTAATGAATTACGTGGGCTGGAAGGATATGAAGTCAGCCATGCGCTATGTTGAAGCCAGCCCATTCCAAGGGATGGCTCGGATTACGGATAAACCGGTTTCACCCTAGATATCGTTTTCTTCTATTAATACAGTCAGCTAATAGCGAAAACAAATCAGCAGCATCAGGTTTGCCAATGAGCCATCCGTCGAGTGAGTGGGTAGGATTCACCCCATCAACTTCATAACCCCTGACGGAGAGTCATCAATGCCTATCATCAACAGCCAAGTAAAACCGTTCAAAGCTACCGCGTTCAAAAACGGCGACTTCGTTCAAGTCTCGGACGCTGACCTGAAAGGCAAGTGGTCGGTCGTGTTCTTCTACCCAGCCGACTTCACCTTCGTTTGCCCAACCGAGCTGGAAGACCTGGCTGACAACTACGCTGCTTTCCAGAAGCTGGGCGTAGAGATCTACAGCGTTTCCACCGACACCCACTTTGCTCACGCTGCCTGGCACAACACTTCGCCAGCCATCGGCAAAATCCAGTACACCATGATCGGCGACCCGACTCAGGTGATCTCCCGCAACTTCGACGTGCTGATTGAAGAAGCTGGCCTGGCTGACCGTGGCACCTTCGTGATCAACCCTGAAGGCCAGATCAAAATCGTTGAACTGAACGACGGCGGCGTTGGCCGTGACGCTTCCGAGCTGCTGCGCAAGATCAAGGCTGCTCAGTACGTGGCTGCTCACCCAGGCGAAGTTTGCCCAGCCAAGTGGAAAGAAGGTGAGGCCACTCTGGCTCCGTCCCTGGACCTGGTCGGCAAGATCTAAGTCCGTGACACGCAACTCAGGGCGGAACTCCGCACCTACTTAAGTTAGCTGCACCGCCCAATAAAACGCCCGGGCGAGATTCGCTCGGGCGTTTTTTTATGTCTGAAACACACCAAAGGAAATCGCCCGTATGTTGGACGCCAATCTTAAAGCCCAGTTGAAATCGTACCTGGAACGGGTCACCCAGCCGATCGAGATCGTTGCTTCCCTCGACGACGGTGCGAAATCCCGTGAAATGCTTGACCTGCTGAAAGACGTTGCCAGTCTTTCGAGCCAAATTACTTTGATCGACAGCGGTGACGATGCTCGCAAGCCATCGTTCTCGATCAACCGCCCGGGCGCCGATATCAGTCTGCGTTTCGCCGGTATCCCGATGGGCCACGAATTCACTTCGCTGGTACTGGCCCTGCTGCAAGTCGGTGGCCACCCGTCGAAAGCCAGTGTCGAAGTCATCGAGCAGATTCGCTCGCTCAAAGGCGAGTTCAGTTTTGAGACGTATTTCTCGCTGTCCTGCCAGAACTGCCCGGACGTCGTTCAGGCGCTGAACCTGATGGCAGTGCTCAACCCGAACATCCGCCACGTCGCCATCGACGGCGCGTTGTTCCAGGACGAAGTCAACGATCGCAAGATTATGGCCGTGCCGAGCATTTACTTGAATGGCGAAAACTTCGGCCAGGGCCGCATGGGTCTGGAAGAGATCCTCGCCAAACTCGACACTGGCGCCATCGAGCGTCAGGCCGAGAAAATCAGCGCCAAGGAAGCCTTTGACGTGCTGGTGGTCGGCGGCGGCCCGGCCGGTGCTTCGGCGGCCATTTATGCCGCGCGCAAAGGCATCCGCACCGGTGTTGCGGCTGAGCGTTTCGGTGGTCAAGTGCTGGACACCATGGCCATCGAGAACTTCATTTCCGTGCAGGAAACCGAAGGGCCGAAACTGGCCACGGCGCTGGAGGAGCACGTCAAGCAGTACGACGTTGACATCATGAACCTGCAGCGCGCCGACAAGCTGACCCCGGGTAAAAACGGCGAGCTGCATGAAATCCGTTTTGCCAGTGGCGCGTCCCTCAAAGCCAAGAGCGTGATTCTGGCGACCGGTGCGCGGTGGCGTGAAATGAACGTGCCGGGTGAGCAGGACTATCGCAACAAAGGCGTGGCGTACTGCCCGCACTGCGATGGCCCGCTGTTCAAAGGCAAGCGTGTCGCGGTGATTGGCGGTGGTAACTCTGGCGTTGAAGCGGCCATCGACCTGGCCGGTATCGTGGCGCACGTGACGCTGCTGGAGTTCGATGTGCAGTTGCGAGCCGACGCCGTGTTGCAGCGCAAACTGCACAGCCTGCCGAACGTTACTGTCATCACCAGTGCGCAAACCACTGAAGTCACCGGCGACGGCCAGAAGGTCAACGGCCTGCGCTACAAGGATCGCAACACTGATGAACTGCGCACTGTCGAGCTGGAAGGGATTTTTGTGCAGATCGGTCTGCTGCCCAACACTGACTGGCTCAAAGGCACTATCGAGCTGTCGCCGCGTGGTGAAATCATTGTCGATAACCGTGGCGAGACGTCGATCCCGGGCATCTTCGCTGCCGGTGACGTGACCACTGTGCCGTACAAGCAGATCGTGATTGCGGTGGGCGAGGGCGCGAAGGCTTCGCTGAGCGCGTTCGATCACTTGATTCGGACTTCGGCTCCGGCATAAACGCCAGGCCTGAAAAGACAAAACCCCATGAGTGATCATGGGGTTTTTTATTGTGCGTGAAAATGCAGCCCCTCACCCCAGCCCTCTCCCGAGGGAGAGGGAGCCGATTTTTATGCTCTTCAAATCTAAATTCGACTTGATATCTCAGGCCGCCGTAACTATGAAAAACAACTCGGTCAGTTCCCTCTCCCTCTGGGAGAGGGTTAGGGTGAGGGGCTTTTCGCCTTTCACATCGGTGCAGGCTGAATGATCTCGACCCAGTAACCATCCGGATCCTTGATAAACGCCAGGCTTTTCATGCGGCCATCGGTCAAGCGCTTCTGGAAGTCACAGCCCAGCGCTTCAAAACGCTCACACGCTGCCACGATGTCCGGCACCGAGATGCAGATGTGGCCAAAACCACGCGGATCAGTGTTGCCATTGTGGTAGGCAAAATCAGCATCGTTTTCGGTGCCGTGGTTGTGGGTCAGTTCCAGAATGCCCGGGATCGACTTCATCCATTCGGTGCGAGCAGCGGCGTCGGCCGGGATCTGCGCTTTGTCGACCAGCGCCAGGAAATACAGGCTGAATTCCGCTTCCGGAAAGTCGCGCTTCTCAACCAGCGAGAAACCTAATACGCGAGTGTAGAAATCCAGGGACTTGGTGATGTCCTTGACGCGCAGCATGGTGTGGTTAAAAACGAAATTGTGGGTTGCGCTGTCTGGCGTGGCGGTTACGCCGGGGAAAGTGTTCAGTTCGTGCAGGCTCATGGGCCCTCCAATAACTATGGGCGAGTGATTGGCGCAATGATACGCATGCCTGCCGGCATCGCCAAATGAAAGGGCAGGCTTGCCGTGGGCGCGGCCGGGGCTCAGACTTTGCGGCTCAATCTTCGAGTGCGTCCGGCAATGATCCGACTGTTTAAAACCCCGTTAGTTTTCTTTGGCTTGTTTCTGTGCACCGCTACTGTGTTTGCCGAAGAACCGAGCATCACCTGGCCCGCAGGCTGGCAGGTGGAGCCGCTTGCCGACACCGCGCCGCAGGTTTCTCGCCAGCGGGCGGTCAAGAACGATGCCGGTGGCAATCAGGTAATGGTGATGGAGTTGACCATGACTCAGGTTGAAACAGGTCATCAAGTCAATTTGCAGGGCGTTTTGCTGGAAATGCGCAAGTCGATACAAAAGGATTTTTTCCAGGGCGGCTATCAAAGTGTCTGCAACAAGGTACATCCGGCGACGCTCGGTTCTTTGTCTGCGCTGGAGACGACTTGCACGGTGACCGAAAACGGTCGGCATGTGTTATCGCAAACGCTGGTGGCGGCGGTCGCGGCGGATAAGGCTTATGTTCTTTCCTATGCCGGCCAGGCCGAAGCTTATAAGGCGAGTGCAGAAGAAATTGTCGCGGTGAGAAACAGCCTGAAACTTTAAGCCTCTGTACTTTTTCGCCGGTTAGATACCCAAAGGGATTAAGCACAAAGTTTAACGTTGGCGTCGCTCGCAACATGATGCAGCAGAATGTTCAGGTTTTTGGCTCAGTAACGTTACACAAAAGTCGCAACTTGCTCGATGAAATTCATTTCATTTGTTAGATATTGTCAATAAAAAAGCCCTGCATCATGCAGGGCTTTGGTGGGGGCCGGATTAACCGCGCAACCAGGAATCAACGGTGCCTGCACCATACTCTTCCTTCCAGGCTTTGAGGCCACGGTGGTTGCCGCCTTTGGTCTCGATCAGTTCGCCGGTGTGCGGATTATGATAGACCTTGACCACGCGAGCTCGACGGGTTTTAGGCGCTGAAGCGCTTTGCAGTGCGGATTTCGTCGGATTCGGATCGAGAATGGCGATGATGTCTTTGAGGCCTTTGCCGTAACTTTTCATCAGCCCTTGAAGCTTTTCTTCGAATTCGATTTCTTTCTTGAGCCCGGCATCGTTCTTCAGCGATTCCAACTGCTTGAGCTGTTCCTGAAGGGCCTTTTCAGCTGCACGAAATTCAGCGAGTCTGGACAATATCTTTACTCCAATAGTGTATTTGGCTGATACCAACCGCAAACAAAGCTTAAAACTGGAGCCTTGTAGCGACTCGGTGATAAGTGGCTCGCCTGCCAATCTTTGCACAGGCAAGAAAAATTGTAGTTGTTAATGCGTCAGGAGTAAATCCTGATGTTGTCCTTATGTAACGGCAGTGGTCTTTTGTATCATTTTTTGTGCGCCTTGTCGGCGCATCTCGCATAAGTCCATTTAGTTAATGGTGAGTTAATGCACTAATGAAGTCTGCTGCCGGCATGGGTTTGCCGTACAGATAGCCTTGCAGGAAGTTAACGTTATGCGCGGTCAGATAATCGACTTGTGCCTGTGTTTCGACACCTTCGGCAACAATGCCCAGATCAAGCTTGGCCGAGAGTTCGATGATGGTGTCCAGAATGTGCCGCGAAAGGGCGTCAACGCCGATCATGGCCACAAAACTCTGATCGATCTTGAGGAAGTCCACATTGAATTGGCGCAAGTAACCGAGGCTTGAGTGCCCCGTCCCAAAGTCGTCGATGGCGATCATCACGCCCAGTGCATGCAGTTGCTCAAACAGCTGCCGCGTGATTTCGGTAGGCTCGATCAGCTCGCGCTCGGTCAGTTCCAGCACCAGGCTAACGCTATCGGGCGCGAAGGATTCGAGGAACTCACGGCAATCCTTGACCAATAGCAGATCCCGGCAATGACTCGCGGTAATGTTGATACCGATGTGAAACGGTGCGGCAAAGGTCGATGACCGGGGCCCAAGTAACGCCGCTGTTTGTTGCATCAAGGCGCGGGTCATCGGCACGATCAGCCCTGAGTGTTCGGCGAACGGGATAAACAGGTCCGGGCGCACCAGTCCTTCCTTGGGGTGATTCCAGCGCATCAACACTTCAGCGCCCGACCATTTCTTGCTGTCGCCGTGCACCACGGGCTGGAAGTATGGAATGAACTCGCCGGCTTCGAGAGCACGAAGCATTTCGTGGCTCGGCGAAGTCGAGCGCTTCTGCACGACATGGCCGATGGCGCCCGAAACCACACCAAAGAACATCAGCAGGCTGAACAATGGTGGGTACTGTTCGGCCATGTAACGCCAGGTTTCACCCTTTGGAAAACCTGCCGACACGCTGAAGGCATGCCGGGAAGAGTCCAGCATGGTTTGCGCCACCGGCAGTGCGGGCAGCACGCCTTGGCGGACCTGGCCATTGGCTGACATCCAGTTATCACCCACCTGCAATAACAGCAGTGTGTGCCGGCCGATCAGTCGCAGCATGTTGCTCAAGTGATAGCCATCCAGTGTCGTCAGTGCACCACCGCGCCCTTCGCTGAGTCGATACACCAGCAGCGCGGTGTTGGGGGTGACCGGATTGCCGTTCATCAACCACAACTTGCCCTGAACATAGTCGCCTGCTTTGACGGCTTCCTTGAAGTCGCCGAACAACGAACTGCAATAAAGATTGTTGTCCCACACCAGATTGGTCGAGCGCACGAAAGGGCGGCGGGTCACCTGTTCGCGCAGGGCCAGTTTGACGTTTTCACACGGTTGACCGGCCAGCGGCAGCAGATCCCGGGCCGCTTGGGCCGTGCTGTCAAGCATCAACTCGAACTGGCGCAACGCCTCTTCGGCAGTTTTCTGTGAACTCTGCGCAAGCGTTCGCTCGGCTTGCATGTACAAAATCACGCCACCCAGCAAGGCTGGCAGCAGGGCGCTGAGCAGGGTGATGGCGATGCGCACGCTACGTTTACGGCGAGGTCTGACGGTCAACGGCATGGGCGCATCCTGTCGCGAGAAAGTGGGGCGCCCAACATCAGACCAGGCACCGGTGCACCGCTGAAAAACATTTCAGCCAGTGGGCAGAATAGATGGCAGATGACACTTATGTCGCTCATTGCCGGTTAAGTCGTGATGCCAGCGCGATAAAGGCCAGCGCCGCCGGTGATGCCTGGCGCTGGTCAATGCTACGCGAGCCAACGCTGATGGTCGCGTTGAATCCCGCGGTGATCGGGCAGGCATTTACCTGTGTAATAAACCCCTTGCACCGGCGCCAGAAAAGCGGATTTTATAGAGAGGGCAGACAACCCTATTTACGCTGTGTAGAATCGGGTTACGCATACAATAATAATTCGTCTTCTGGCAGCAGAAGCCTCGCCCGCAAGAGCCTTGGGTCGACAATGAAGATATTCGGGTTTCAACTGATCTACGGTGACTTTCTCGCCCGCAGTGTGCGTGGCATCTCCTGCGCGCCACCCAGCTCCCTCAGCATGACTGACAAATAACCCTGGTTAATTGATAAGAAATGATGAGGCGTCACCATGGAAGATTTATACGAAAACCCAATGGGCCTGATGGGCTTTGAGTTCATCGAACTGGCATCGCCGGTCCCTGGCACTCTGGAGCCGATCTTCGAGATCATGGGCTTCACCAAAGTCGCCACCCACCGTTCCAAGAATGTGCACCTGTACCGTCAGGGCGCGATCAACCTGATCCTCAACAACGAACCGAACAGCGTGGCTTCCTACTTCGCGGCCGAGCATGGCCCGTCGGTGTGCGGCATGGCGTTCCGCGTCAAGGATTCGCAGCAGGCCTACAAGCGCGCGCTGGAAATCGGCGCCCAGCCGATCCACATCGAAACAGGGCCGATGGAGCTGAACCTGCCGGCGATCAAAGGCATTGGCGGCGCGCCGCTGTACCTGATCGACCGTTTCGGCGAAGGCAGCTCGATCTATGACATCGACTTCGTGTTTATCGAAGGTGTTGATCGCAATCCGGTCGGTGCCGGCCTGAAGATTATCGACCACCTGACTCACAACGTGTATCGCGGTCGCATGGCTTATTGGGCAAACTTCTACGAGAAGCTGTTCAATTTCCGCGAAATCCGCTACTTCGATATCAAGGGCGAATACACCGGGCTGACGTCCAAAGCGATGACCGCGCCGGACGGCATGATCCGCATCCCGCTGAACGAAGAGTCGTCCAAGGGCGCCGGGCAGATCGAAGAGTTCCTGATGCAGTTCAATGGTGAGGGCATCCAGCACGTCGCGTTCCTCTCCGACGACCTGATCAAGACCTGGGATCACCTGAAGAAGATCGGCATGCGCTTCATGACCGCGCCACCGGAAACCTATTACGAAATGCTCGAAGGGCGCCTGCCGAACCACGGCGAGCCGGTTGATCAACTGCAGTCGCGCGGCATTCTGCTCGACGGCTCATCGGAGCAGGGCGACAAGCGCCTGCTGCTGCAGATCTTTTCGGAAACCCTGATGGGCCCGGTGTTCTTCGAATTCATCCAGCGTAAAGGCGATGATGGTTTCGGTGAGGGCAACTTCAAGGCACTGTTCGAATCGATCGAGCGTGACCAGGTTCGCCGCGGTGTACTCGCGACCGAGTAAGCGATAAAAAAGCCTGGCTTCGGCCAGGCTTTTTCAGATCTTTTGCTTTTAAGGTCTGCGCTGTCGCAGCAGATGTTTAAATCCCTCGAACACCAGCACCACAACCGCCAGCCAGATCGGAATGTAGGTCAGCCACTCAGTGGACTTGATGCTTTCGCCCAGGATCAGCGCGACACCCAGCAGTAACACTGGCTCAACATAGCTCAACAACCCAAACAGACTGAACGGCAATAACCTGCTGGCAATGATGTAAACCACCAGTGCCGAAGCGCTGATCAAGCCGAGCAGCGGAATCAGCCACATCAACCCCGGATATTGATTGAACACGTCCAGGCCTTGCTCTCCACTCTGCACAAACCAGTACGCGACCGGCAGCGTCAGGGTCATGTCGACCCACAGCCCGCCGAGGTGGTCGGTTTTCAGGTATTTGCGCAGCACGAAGTACAGCGGATAGCCGACCACAACCACCAGCGTCGCCCAGGAAAATCCGCCGACCTGATACAACTCGTTTAACACGCCCAGGCTTGCAAAGAACACCGCGACCTTTTGCAGGTACGACAGGCTCTCGCCATAGGCAATCCGCCCGGTCAGTACCATGGCCAGCGGCAGCAGGAAGTAGCCCAGTGACACGTCGAGGCTGTAACCGTTGAGCGGTGCCCACATGAACAGCCACAATTGCACGCCGAGCAGCGCTGACGAGACGATCAGCCCCCCGATAAGTCTGGGCTTGTCCGCCATCAGGCGAATCAACTCCAGCACCCGCCGCCATTCGCTGGAGACCAGCATGAACACCGTCATGCACGGTACCGTCAGGAGCATCCGCCAGCCGAAAATCTCCACGCCGCTCAACGGGGTGAGCAACGAAGTGAAGTAATACATGACGGCAAACAGCACCGAGGCTGTAACCGATAAAGCGATACCTTTAGACAAACTGTCCTCGCGGGTGGGTGATCAAACGGGGCGCGAAGGATACGTGGTTTTTGTGCTGAATATTGCTCGAGTGCTCGATATTCCACACATCCGTTATGGCGGTAGCGCTTGCAGAAAACTTACGGAGTACTCCTCAACGGGTTCCTGAAGCGTTTGAGGTACATTTGGCCGAGTTTGTAGGAGGCATAGTCAGTCACGTGGCCAATGTCACGATAGACCGGAAAACCGTCGATGACCGTCGCGCAATTGCCGTCTTGGCATTGAACACCTTTCGGGTCAATAACAATCAGACTGGGGTACTCCTCCTGCAGTTCGCTGAACAGTTTCGCCAATACCGGGTCTTCGCCACCCGACCAGGGTGAGGTGGCGCACAGACTGCTCTGCTCGGTGCTTCCCATCCAGCCCCGCAACTTGACTCGTTTTAACAGGCAGTCGTTGATACCCGCCGGCATTGGCATCGTGTTCATCAGGAAGATGGGCGTGGCGCCCGACTTGACGATGATGTCCAGGGCTTCGCGGATCGCCACGCCCAGACGTTGTTGTGAGAGCTCAGTGCTGCGAGGGTCATCCTGTTTCGTGACGATGTCAGCGTTCAGGTAGGCCTCCCAGAATTGGCCAACGATCACGTACTCAAAATGGCTTTTGCTGATCAGGTCGTAATATTGCTGAGCGGCGGTATGGCACTTTTGATACAGCCCGCCCTTGTATTTTTTCGCGTCGTAGAGGTAGACCTTGGGCAGTGCCAGGCACGCCGGGTAACCCTGTGCGAGTGCCGACAGGTTGGCATCTTTAGCCAGCGTTTCAACAAATCCCCAGTAATGGTTCGAAAACGAATCACCCAGTAGAAAGACCTGCGGGTCTGCCTGGGCGGCACCCATGATGCAGCCGAGGTCGGTGCCATCACTGACACCCAGGCATTTTTCCCGGTGGACTGGGACATAGGCCTTCAGACCACTGAAGACCTGACTCGAATCTTCGCCAAAACGCTCGGGCCATCCATCGTGCTTCTTGCCGGCAGTGTGCAGCAACGAGAGTCCGATCGCGGGCAGCAGCATCAGCAGTATCAGGGTTTTGGCAAATCCCGCCCTTGGCTTGCGAAATTTGTTTTCGATGAGCACGAACGAAAGCCAGGCAATCACAAACGTGGCGACGAAGTAGATGACCGTCACCATCGGCGTAAGCGTGATGCCGACATAGGCCACGAACGCCAGAATCGGCCAGTGCCACAGATACAACGAGTAGGAGAGGGTGCCGATAAATACCAGCGGTTTGAGGGCCAGTATTCTGGAAGTGACGCTCGCATCGCCAATGCCCCGAAAGAGCAAGGCTGCGGTCGCGATGCAAACCGCTATGGCGTGGTAGCCCGGGAACCCCGCGAGGATATCTTCCCGCGTCGCGCAGTAGAGAATCGTCGCCAGCGAAAGCGTACAGACCAACGATGCACTTAATCGATTGAGCCTGAATTTGTCCGTGCTGAAAATCACGGCACAGGAGCCGATCATCAATTCGAAAATTCGGGCGGTAAAGAGGTAGTAGTTTTTATCCGTCAGTGTGTGCGACCAGTACAAGGCCAGCGCCATTGCCGCGACCGTTAAACCGAGGACGGTCACCTTGAAGGCTTTTTTCGCCACATAGCGGTTGAGCAGCCAAATGCCCAAAGGCAGGACCAGATACCACTGCCACTCGATAGCCAGCGACCAGGTGTGCAGCAGCGGCAAAGTCGCCGCATCGGGTGTCGCATAACCGGTTGTCGCATTGGAAAAATACTGGTTCGAGAGGAGTAATGAGGTGTACTTGCCGCTTTTCAGAAAGTCGACATAGTCATCGGGCAAGTAAAGCACCGTTGCGATGATCAGTGTGGCGATCAGCAACGCAATGATGGCCGGCTGTAATCGCCAGATACGGCGGGTGTAGAACCCCGAGAAGCTGAACGTCCCATTGTCCAGCGACTTCATGATGATCGAGGTCGTCAGATACCCCGAGATCACGAAGAAGATATCCACACCGATATAGCCCGACGGAAACAACGTCAATCCGCCGTGAAAGATCAACACCAGCAGAACGGCAATCGCCCGCAGCCCGTCGATGTCTGCACGGTATTCAATAGTGGGTTTGCGATGCGGGGTCGCAGAGGCCTGCGCCGAGGGTGAGGGGGCTTCTGCGGTCTTGTCATTGGCGCCGAGTGCTTTATGCCATATCGCGCGCAAAGGCTTCCATGCAAACTCAAAAGGGCGATTGAGCATTTACTTATCCTGAAACAGTCTCGAACGATCTGATTTGTTTTTTGATTGCGCTCAATTCATTGGAAAAAGGCGCGATGCGCAGGGTATCAGAAATGTTACAGAGATTTTTTCAATCGCCTGGTTCAGCTCGGATCTTGTAATCAAACGATCCGCCACCTTGGCGCTTTCCTGTAGTGAGAGCGCCAAGGTAGAGAGGAAAACGTCACACCGAATGGGGTTTACGCCCTGACACAAAATGACTGACATCGTTGAAGCCTGGTGTCGATGCATGTCCAGGCACCACCAGCGAATCGATAAACGCTTCATCTTCAGCCGTGATTCTGACTGCCTGCGCCTTGGTGTACGCATCCCACTGGGCTTCCGTGCGTGGCCCTACAATCGCCGACGTCACTGCACTGTTGTTCAGCACCCAGGCGATCGCAAATTCAACCATGCCCACCCCTCGGCCCTCGGTGTACTGCTGAATTTGCTGGGCAATGCGCAACGACTCGACCCGCCATTCGGTTTCCAGAATACGCTTGTCCTGACGCCCGGCGCGGCTGTTGGCGTCGGGTGTCACATCCGGCGCGTACTTGCCGCTTAGCACGCCACGAGCCAGCGGACTGTAAGGCACTACGCCGAGGCCATAGGTCTGCGCCGCAGTAATTTGCTCGGTCTCGGCCTGACGGTTGACGATGTTGTACAGCGGTTGGCTGATCACTGGCCGATCAACGCCGAGTTTATCGGCGATGCGAATCACCTCGGCAATCCGCCAGCCGCGATAGTTAGACAAACCCCAGTAACGAATCTTGCCCTGACGAATCAGATCGCCAATCGCCGCCACCGAGACCTCCAGCGGCGTGTTGTGGTCTTCGCGGTGCAGGTAATAGATGTCGAGGTAATCGGTGCCGAGCCGGGTCAGGCTGGCATCAATGCCGTTGAAAATGTGTTTGCGGCTCAGGCCGCTACGGTTCGGCACACCGTCCACCGGGCCGAAACCGACCTTGGTCGCCAGCACCCATTCGTGGCGATTACCGGCAATCGCTTCACCGACGATCTCTTCGGAGCGGCCGTTGGTATACACGTCGGCGGTGTCGATGAAGTTGATCCCCTGATCCCACGCCTTGTCGATGATGCGCAGCGATTCCTCAGTGCTGGTCTGCTCGCCAAACATCATCGTGCCGAGGGTGAGGGTGGAGACCTGCAGTCCTGAGTGACCCAGTGTGCGATAACTCATGCCGAAATCCTTTTGTCGGTGGAAAACGCTAATCAAATATCAGATGCGCTGCGCAAGACAAAGCAAAAAATCGCAGCTGCGACAGCGCCTGCACGGCGTACATCCATCCCGTGCAGGCGCTGTCGCAGGCTGCGATCTTTTGTTACGGCTTGAATCAGGCGCGCAATGTCCGCGTCATGCGCAATGCCAACACACTCCCGGCAACAATCACACCGGCCAGCAGATACAACGCCGCATCCGTCGATCCGGTGCTGTCCTTGACCCAACCCACCAGGTACGGGCTGAGGAATCCGGCCATCTGTCCCATCGAGTTGATCAGCGCCAACCCTCCGGCAGCAGCGCCCGCGCTCAACATGGCCGTCGGCACCGGCCAGAACATCGGCAGGCCGGTCAGCGCGCCCATGGTCGCGATGGTCAGACCCAGGATAGCGATGGCCGGATTGCCGGCTAAATTCACCGCAATCACCAGACCGATCGCACCCATCAACATAGGCACCACCAGATGCCAGCGGCGTTCTTTGCGCAGGTCCGCAGAACGCCCGACCACCAGCATGAACACGGCCGCCAGCAGATACGGAATCGCACTCAACCAGCCGATCACCAGGTTATCGCTGAAACCGAGGTTCTTGATGATCGACGGCAGCCAGAAGTTGATCGCGTACACGCCGCTCTGGATGCAGAAATAGATCAGGCCGAACGCCCAGATTGCAGGGTTTTTGAACACCGCCAACAGCGAATCGGTGGTGGTTTTTGGTTTGTTCGCCAGGTCCTCGGCTTGATCCGCTTCCAGTACCGCGCGCTCATGCGCGGTCAGCCATTTGGCCTTGGCGAAACTGTCGCTCAGCAGGAAGTAAGCCAGCAAGCCCAGCACCACGGTCGGAATGCCTTGCAGCAAAAACATCCACTGCCAGCCGGCCAAACCGCCCTGGCCCGCCGCGAAGTGATTGAGAATCCAGCCCGAAAACGGGCTACCGAGCAGGCCGGACACCGGGATCGCCGACATGAACAGCGCCATGATCCGGCCACGACGGAAGGTCGGGAACCACTGCGAGAGATACAGCACAACGCCCGGGAAGAACCCGGCTTCGGCCGCACCGGTGAACAGGCGCAGGGTATAGAACTCGGTCGGTGTGGTGACGAACAACAGGCAGGTCGACAACGTGCCCCAGGTGATCATCATCAGCGCAATCCAGCGCCGCGGACCGAATTTGGTCAAGGCCAGATTGCTCGGTACGCCGCACAGCACGTAGCCGATAAAGAAGATCCCGGCACCGAGGCCGTACACGGTTTCGCTGAATTTAAGCGCGTCGAGCATCTGCAGTTTGGCAAATCCAACGTTAACCCGGTCGAGGTAGTTGAACAGGTAGCAGATAAAAATGAAGGGAATCAGGCGGAGGGTAATGCGTTTGTAAACGGCGTTTTTATCGTCGTCGATGGTCTGGGTAGCTGCGGCGCTCTGCGACATAGCGGCTCTCTCTTTATTATGATTTTTTGCGATGCAAAGGGTAACGTTGATCGCCCTGAGAGTCTCGGCCACCTTCGGCCGGATTGTCTTTGTGCCTGAGCACAGGGTTTGCCACCAGACCCTGTGCGGGTGACCAACCGTCCGCGCCTGTTTAGAAGGATTGCAGCCGTTATGTTCGAACTCGATCACGACCTCGCTCAGGACATCGTCGACCGGGCCATGGCCATTTTGCCGTACAACGTCAACGTCATGGACAGCCAGGGCTTGATCCTCGGCAGCGGCGAGCCGGAGCGCATCAACACCCGCCACGAAGGTGCGCAACTGGTGTTGGCCAACGGGCGCGTGGTGGAGATCGACGCGCCGACAGCCCTGCATCTGAAGGGTGTGCAGCCGGGGATCAATCTGCCGCTGTGGCTCGATCAGCGCTTGATTGGCGTGCTGGGCATTACCGGCGAACCAGAGCATCTGCGCACTTACGCCGAACTGGTGCGCATGACCGCCGAAATGCTGGTGGGCCAACGCAATCAGCAGGCCGAGCAGCAATGGCGGCGCCAGCGTTGCGATGATCTGCTGGCCTTGCTGCTGAGCGACGCGGGGGATTCACCGCGTCTGGTCGACGAGGCGCAGCAACTCGGGCTCAAGCCGCAATTGACGCGTGTGCCGTATCTGTTCGAGTTGGGTCTTGAGCACGGGCCGGGGCAAACGGTCGAAGCGCTGAGTGCCTGGCTGACCTCGCGATACCCGGACAGTTGGTGCGTGAGCTCGGCCAAGTCGTCGCTGCTGTGGTGTCGGCCGGCCAGTCAAAACATCGAGCACGATCGTTTGCTGGAAAAACTCGACGGCCTCGGCTGGAAAATCCTGCGCATTGCGGTGGGCGGGCAGGCGGACGGGCTGGTCGGGTTGCGCCGTTGTTATCGTCGGGTCGGCGATCTGCTGGCCTACGGCCGTGAGGTATTGCCCCATTCGCGCTTGTTGACCCTCAATCGCTATCGTCTACCGGTGATGCTCTGGCGCCATCGCAACGACGATGCGCTGGATGAACTGCTCAAACCACTGCGCAAGGTGATCGCCAAGGACGGCAACGGCCAGTTGCTGGCGACGCTGCGCAGTTGGTGTGATCACGATGGCCAGAGTCAGGCCTGTGCCGATGCGCTGGGTATTCATCGCAACAGCTTGCGCTATCGGATGGAGCGTATTGCCGAGATCAGCGGGGTGGATCCGCTAAGGCTGGAGGGGATGCTGGCGTTGTATCTGGGTGTGCAGTTGTTGCCGCAGATTGAACCGGGTTAATTGCTGCTTTCACTGATGCCATCGCTGGCAAGCCAGCTCCCACAGTTTTTAGGGGTGTTCACACTATCGGTAGCCACCGAAGCCCCTGTGGGAGCTGGCTTGCCAGCGATGGCGCCGGAACATTCAGCATCAACACCAGGACCTTTTGTAGAAATGAACAATAAACCCCTGCGCCACTTGTGCAGCAGACAGGCGTCAATGCGCATGCCGACTGGCAGCATGAGGGGCATTGGAACTGGAGAATTCATATGAAGATCGTCATCGCCCCCGATTCGTTCAAGGACAGCCTGAGTGCCCAAGGCGTTGCCGAGGCCATTGCGCTGGGCCTGGCGCAAGTCTGGCCGCACGCCACGCTGGTCAAATGCCCGATGGCTGACGGTGGCGAAGGCACGGTCGAGTCGATTCTGGCGGCGTGCGAAGGCGAGTTGCGCCGCACTACTGTGCGTGGCCCGTTGGGCTCGGCGGTTGATGCCGCGTGGGGCTGGTTGCCGCACAACCACACGGCAATCATTGAAATGGCCGAGGCCAGCGGATTGCAACTGGTGCCGCCGGGCAAGCGCGATGCCTGCATCAGCAGCACGTTCGGCACCGGCGAACTGATTCGCGCCGCACTCGATGCCGGTGCGCAACGGGTGATCCTGGCGATTGGCGGCAGCGCCACCAACGATGGCGGAGCAGGGGCGATGCAGGCGTTGGGTGTGAAGTTGCTCGACGCCCAAGGCCAAATGCTGGTGCCGGGCGGTTTGGCATTGGCGCAATTGGCGCGTGTGGATTTGACTGAGCTCGATCCTCGTCTGGCGCAGGTGCGGTTTGATATCGCAGCGGACGTCAACAATCCACTGTGCGGCCCGCACGGTGCATCGGCGATCTTCGGCCCGCAGAAAGGGGCATCGCCAGCGCAGGTTCAACAACTGGATCAGGCCCTCGGTCATTTCGCGCAATTGTGCGCCGAGGTGCTGGGCAACGACGTGCGCGATGAACCGGGCAGTGGCGCGGCGGGGGGCTTGGGTTTTGCCGCCAAAGCGTTTCTTGACGCGCAGTTTCAGGCCGGTGTCGAGGTGGTGGCCGAACTGGTCGGGCTGGCCGAAGCCGTCAAGGGCGCGGATCTGGTGATTACCGGCGAAGGGCGCTTCGATGCGCAGACGCTTCGCGGCAAAACTCCGTTCGGCGTGGCGCGGATTGCCAAGCACTATGCCGTGCCGGTGATCGTAATCGCCGGAACCCTGGGGGACGGTTATCAAGAACTGTATGGCCACGGCATCGATGCCGCTTTCGCCGTGACTAGTGGCCCGATGACGCTCGAACAAGCGTGCGCCGAAGCACCACGACTGCTGCGCGAACGGGCTACCGATATCGCCCGTGTGTGGCAACTGGCCGCAAAACCCTGAGACATTCGCACCTACGCAATGCGCCGTCGACATGGGCGGTCGGGTGTTTCACTGCCGTTACACCCTGAAAAATATTTCATCTCTACCCACATCCTTCCTCAAGTCCGGCCGATACAGCCAACAGGCGCGCACAACAAATCTCAAAACAGTGACGCCGCACTGAAGCCCGCCCCGCGGGCCGGTGATCAAGGCATGGATGCTCGTAGTTTCTATCCTCCGAGAGTCCAACTATGTCCTTGCGTAACCTGAATATCGCGCCCCGTGCCTTCCTCGGTTTTGCCTTTATTGCCTTGCTGGTGATCGTGCTCGGCGTATTCGCCGTCAATCGCATGTCGATCATTCGCCAGGCATCAATCGACATGGACGTAACGCAACTGCCCAGCGTGACGCACCTCAGCGTGGTGACGGAAAACGTGCTGCGCCTGCGGATTCTGTCGTTCCGCGTGCTGGTCAATCGCGAGCCCACTGGTTTGCAGGAGGCGCAGACTCGCATCAATGTGTTGGTGGACAAAGTGCGCAATGCTCAAGCCAGCTATGCCGCGCTGCCCGCAGGCGCTGAAGAACGGGCGCTTTACCAGACATTCGTTACGACGCTGGACAACTATCTGCAAGCGCAGAGCCAGATGCTGGAGCTGTCGCGTCAGGACAAACTCGACGAAATGCGCGCCTTGATCAACTCGCGTATCAAGGACGGCACCGACCAGATGGGCGAGCAGCTCAACAAGCTGATCGCAATGAATGCTGCCGACGCAAAAGCCGCGTCGATTCAGGCCGGTAAGTATTACGACAGCGCCATCACCGGCATCATCATTGTCGCCGTCGTTGCTGCGCTGGCGACCGTGCTGCTGGCCTGGCTGCTGACCCGCAGCATCGTCACCCCGTTGAACCGCGCCGTTGAAGCCGCGCGAACCATTGCTGGCGGCAACTTGAGCAAACGCATCGAAGTCGATGGCAAGGACGAACCGGCTCGCCTGCTCGAAGCCCTCGCAGCCATGCAAACCAACCTGCGCAAAACCATCGAACAGATCGCCGGCTCCGCCACGCAACTGGGTGCCGCTGCCGAAGAGCTCAGCGCCGTGACCGAAGAAGCCTCACGCGGCCTGCAACAGCAGAACAATGAAATCGAACAAGCGGCCACCGCCGTCAACGAGATGACCGCCGCTGTCGAGGAAGTCGCGCGCAATGCCGTGTCGACCTCCGAAGCATCGAACCAGTCGACTCACGCCGCCCGCGAAGGTCGCGATCAAGTGGTTAAGACTGTCGACGCGATCCAGACCATGACCCACGACGTGCAAAACACCTCGCACATGATCGAAGGTCTCGCCGCCCAGGGTCGCGACATTGGCAAGGTGCTCGACGTGATCCGCGCCATCGCCGAACAGACCAACCTGCTGGCGCTCAACGCCGCCATCGAAGCAGCGCGTGCCGGTGAAGCCGGCCGCGGCTTTGCGGTGGTGGCGGACGAAGTGCGCGCGCTGGCTCATCGCACCGCGCAGTCGACGCAAGAGATCGAAAAAATGGTCGCCGGTATCCAGAACGGCACCGGCGAAGCAGTTTCATCGATGCAACAAAGCAACCAGCGCACCCAGTCCACCCTGGAAATGGCTCGCGCCGCCGGCGTTGCGCTGGAGCAGATCACCCAGTCGATCCACCAGATCAACGAACGCAACCTGGTCATCGCCAGCGCTTCGGAAGAACAGGCGCAGGTGTCGCGCGAAGTTGACCGCAATCTGGTCAACATCCGCGACCTGGCCACGCAATCGGCCGCAGGCGCCAACCAGACCAGCGCCGCGACCCACGAACTGTCGCGCCTGGCGGTGGATTTGAACGCCATGGTGGCGCGTTTTGTGATTTGAGCGACTGATTCTGGGAGGAAAAAGGCGAAGCATTAAGTGTGCTTCGCCTTTCGTAGTTACAAGGTATTCAGGTCAGTTTAACGTCGATGGATTGGCTTCTGGATACCGGACCTGTATTGCCGGCGCGATCCTTTAGCGTAAAAAAAACCGGCCAATTGCCGTTGCCTATGTTACGGACAACGCTCCCCTTCAACTCGATAGGTGTAACCGAGGTTGAGTCCAGGACCTGTGTACTTGAAACAGGCTCGTTGAAACGGCCGAGATAAAGCTCAATGGCATCTCCTGGGCGCTGACCGAAGTAGGGCGCAACTCCAATGACGACCTTGTCTTGGTTTTTTTCTAGATAGTCGGAGGTGAGGCCATCACGGATCACTTCTTCCGGAAGATCAGGCGGGGCGGCCGGACTACCAAAATTCGGGGCGGTCTTGTCTACTTCGAAAAAGGCAGGACCCGACTCCGAGTGGCTTCCAAGATACTCCAGTACAATTCGCACTTCGTAGATTCCTTCGGTAATAAAATAATCCGGGGGTATCACGCTGGGAATAGGAAATTGTATCGGCGTAGTCACTGACTGGATTGCCGCAGTTGCTAAAACGCTCCCTCTCAAACCGACTTTCGTATGTAGATCAACTCGCCGGCCTTGTGGAATGGGAGGGTCAATCAAGGCCTCCACGATTGTAATGTTGAGTGGGCGGTCCAACTGACTGATGGGCAAAAGATTAGCCTGTCCATCAGGAATGTCGGGGAGGGCTCCGTCGATGACTGGAGGTTTGAAGGATTGTGTTTCTTCAGCTGAAATTAACATGTGGTTATTCGCTCATAACGTACGCAATGGGAAGGGTTTTGCCTGTCTATTTAAGGGGGGAAACTTGCGCAGGGGCTACTGTCAGAGTTGACAGGTGTGGCCCTTCGTTAAAAGCATTACGATGAAGGTCTTTTTCAATTGAGTTAATTCTTTTTGACGCTGGCGCGTTTTGTGAATTGAGATAGGGTGAAGGCTGGACATTGCGCAATCAGGAGACGTGCATGCGCTATTCAGCCTTGACCCAACGAATCGCCGGCGAAGGCGCAGCGGCATGGCAAATTCACGACCGGGCACTGGAGTTGCGCGCTCAGGGTGTCGATATTTTATTGCTGAGCGTCGGGGATCCGGATTTCGATACGCCGCTGCCGATCATCCACGGCGCGATCGACAGTCTGCTGGCCGGCGACACGCACTATTCCGATGTACGTGGCCGCTTGGCGCTGCGCAAGCTGATCGCCGAACGTCATCGGCGAAGCAGTGGCCAAGTGGTCGATGCCGACCATGTGATCGTCATGCCCGGGGCGCAATGCGCCGTGTATTCGGTGGCGCAATGCCTGCTTGATCCGGGTGACGAGGTGATCATTGCCGAACCGATGTACGTCACCTATGAAGCCGTTTTCGGTGCGTGTGGCGCGACGGTGGTGCCGGTGCCGGTTCGCCCGGAAAACGGCTTTCGCGTCGATCCCGCCGATGTCGCGGCGCGCATCACGGCGAAAACCCGCGTGATGCTGCTCAACAGTCCCAACAACCCATCCGGTGCAAGCCTGTCGTTACTGATCTGGCAGGAATTGGCCGCGCTGTGCGTGCGTCATGACTTGTGGCTGATCAGCGACGAGGTCTACAGCGAACTTCTCTACGAAGGCCAGCACATCAGTCCGGCGAGTCTGCCGGGCATGGCCGAACGCACGGCGACGATCAACAGTCTGTCGAAATCCCATGCCATGACCGGTTGGCGCATCGGCTGGTCGATCGGGCCGAAATCGTTGGCCGGGCATCTGGTCAATCTGTCGTTGAGCATGCTATTTGGCCTGCCGGATTTCGTGCAGAAAGCCGCGCAAGTCGCGCTGGAGACCGACCTGCCGGAAGTGGCGCAGATGCGTGAGGAATATCGCCTGCGTCGCGACCTGGTCTGCGAGCGCTTGCACGGTTGCCCGGGGCTGCATCCGGTCCGCCCTGATGGCGGCATGTTCGTGATGGTCGATGTGCGCCAGACCGGACTCGGCGCGCAGGCATTTGCCGAGCGCTTGCTGGAAGGGTATGGCGTCTCTGTGCTGGCCGGTGAGGCATTCGGACCCAGTGCAGCGGGGCATATTCGCATCGGGCTGGTGGTGGATCGGGTGCGGCTGGCAGATGCCTGTGCGCGGATTTCACTGTGTGCCGCGCAGCTGTTACAGGCGCGCAGTGCCTGAACGTTTTGCATCAGATGTACTGGCCTCATCGCTGGCAAGCCTGCTCCCACAGGTTATTCGGTGTTCATCACATTTGTGAGCGACACTCACCACTGGGGGAGCTGGCTTGCCAGCGATGGGGCCCATTCAGGCACTGATAATCTCAGCCCTGCCAAACCACTGGATTCACCGGATTCAAAGGCTTCTCTCCACCCAACGCCGCCAACAAATTCTCCACCGCACACCGCGCCATTGCCTCGCGTGTCTCGTGCGTCGCCGAGCCCATATGCGGGGTTGCCACCACGTTATCCAGTTGCATCAACGGCGAATCCTGATTCAACGGTTCACGCTCGAACACATCCAGCCCCGCCGCACGAATCCGTTGCTGGCGCAGTGCATCGATTATCGCCGCCTCGTCTACAACCTTGCCCCGCGAGATGTTGATGAAGATGCTCTCCGGGCGCATCAACGCAAACTGCTCGGCGCCGATCAACCCCTCGGTCTGCGCCGTCAGCGGCAAGGTCAGGCAGATGAAATCGGCCTGCTTGAGCAGGTCTTCCAGGCTGCGGTACTGCGCATCGAATCGCGCCTCAACCGCCGGTTTACGCGACTGGCTGTGGTAAATCACCGGCATGCCAAATCCGAAATGACCACGCTGGGCCAGCGCCTCGCCAATGCGGCCCATGCCGATGATGCCCAGGGTCTTGCCATGCACATCGGTACCAAAATGCGCCGGGCCGAGGTTGCGCTGCCACTGCCCGCTGCGCACCATGTTCGCCAGCTCGACCACGCGCCGGGCGGCGGCCAGGATCAGTGCGAAACCGGTATCGGCGGTGGTTTCGGTCAGCACGTCCGGGGTGTTGGTCAGCAGAATCTTGCGGCGGGTCAGGTAATCGATGTCGTAGTTGTCGACGCCCACCGACACACTGGCAATGGCCTCCAGCTGTGGCGCCAGATCGAGCAATGTGGCGTCGAGTTTCAGGCTGGCGCCGAGCAAGCCGTGGGCGCGGGGCAGGGCATCACGCAGTTGCATGAGGCCGTCGGCATCGAGGCTTTCGATCAGCGTCACATCAAACTGATCTTGCAGGCGCGCCATGAGCGCGGGCGATAGTTTCTTGTACAGAACGACCTGTTTTTTCATGGCAAGGATCTCTTCAGGAGTGAGCCGGCACGGCAGGCGTGGCGACGGCTTTGGTCACGACGCGATCACTGGCGCCGGGCTTGAGGAAAATCGTCAGCACCACCGACAGCAGCAATGCACCGCTCATCAGCAGGTACGACGAACCGGGCGAACCGGTCGAGCTGTTCAGGTAACCCACCAAGTACGAGCCGCCGAACGAACCGAGCGCCCCCATGCTGTTAATCAGCGCCATCGCACCGCCGGCGACATTGGCCGGAAGAATCTCGGGCACGATTGCGAAGAACGGCCCGTAAGGCGCATACATGCAGGCGCCAGCGATCACCAGCAGCGTGTACGACCACCAGAAATGTTCGGCACCGAGCGCGTAGGATCCGTAGAACGCAATGGAAGCAATCAACAGCGGCGGCCAGACGAAGCGTTTGCGTTTTTGCAGTTTGTCCGAGCCCCACGACACCAGCAGCATGCCGATCACGGCCGCCAGATACGGCAGCGACGACAGCCAGCCTGCCTCGATCATGTCCATTTGCGCGCCAGCCTTGAGGATCGACGGCAGCCACAATACAAAGCCGTACACGCCGATGCTCCAGCAGAAAAACTGCAAGGCCAGAATGATCACCTTCGGTGAACGGAACGCCTCGGCGTAGTTCTTCACCGCTTTGATGCCGACCTGTTCAGCGGCCAGGGCGCTTTCCAGATCGTGTTTTTCCTGGTCGCTGAGCCACTTGGCCTGGGCCGGACGATCATCGGCCAGTTTCCACCAGATAAACGCCCAGAGCACCGCCGGCAGACCTTCAATGATGAACATCCAGCGCCAGCTGAAATGCTGCACCAGATAACCCGACACCACCGACATCCACAGCATGGTCACCGGGTTGCCGAGGATCAAAAACGTGTTGGCCCGCGAGCGTTCGGCGCGGGTGAACCAGTGGCACAGGTAAACCAGCATCGCCGGCATCACCGCCGCTTCGACCACACCGAGCATGAAGCGGATGACGATCAGCCAGTAGGCATTGCTGACCACGCCGGTCAACGTCGCGAGCCCGCCCCAAAGGATCAGGCTGACGAAAATCAGCTTCTTCACGCTGTGTTTTTGCGCGTAGATCGCGCCGGGTACCTGGAAGAAAAAGTAGCCCAGGAAGAACAGTGCACCGAGCAATGAGGACAGGCCCGGCGTGATCATCAAGTCTTCGGCCATGCCGGACGCCGCAGCGAAACCGTAGTTGGCGCGATCGAGATACGCCAGGCTGTAAGTGATGAACACGATGGGCATGATGTACCACCAGCGGCGGGCGGCGAGGGTTGCAGTTTTCATGGGTGTGACTCCTGAGCTTGTTGTTTTTGTCGCAGCAGGTTCGGTTAATCGATTGACTGTCAGGTCCTCATCGCTGGCAAGCCAGCTCCCACAATGGTTGGTGGTGTTTCAAAAACAGTGGCAACACCACAGGACCCTGTGGGAGCTGGCTTGCCAGCGATGGGGTCCATGAATTCAACAGTCAGTTCAGCACGGGTCGGCAACCCCTCCATATCTCCGCGACTCTGCACCGCCCGACTGCCAATCCAGTTCGCGCGCCGCACGGCCTCGGCAAAACTCTGGTGCTCCAGCAGGGCGCTGATCATGCCCACCGCAAATCCGTCACCCGCGCCAACCGTATCGACGACATGGGTCACCGGTACCCCGGCAACAAAGCCCTGATCCAGCTGCGTGCGGTAGTAGGCACCCTGCGGCCCGAGCTTGATCGCCACGGCTTCGGCGCCCTGATCGAGATAAAACGCAGCGATATCTGCCGGGTCGTCAAACCCCGTGAGCAATCGCCCCTCACTCAAGCCCGGCAGCACCCAATGGGCGAGCGCGGCGAGGCGGTTGATCTCGCCGATCATCTCGCGCTCGCTGACCCACAGGCTCGGGCGCAGGTTGGGGTCGAACGACACGCTGCGTCCGGCATTGCGCATGCCGGTCATCAGCTCGAATGACATTTCCCGCGCCGTACCGGACAGCGCGGGAGGAATACCGGTGGCGTGCAGATGCCGCGCGTTCAGCAGTGCGGGCGTGATCGATTGCGGCGACAGGTGACTGGCCGCCGAGCCACGACGGAAATACTCGACCTGCGGGTCGCTGCCATCATCGCAACGGGACTTGAACTGGAAGCCGGTTGGATGCGTTTTGCAGACTTCAACCTGGCTGCACTCCAGACCCTCGCGCGCCAAGGTGTCGACGACAAATCGGCCGAGCGAATCATTGCCCACCCGACTCAGCCACGCGACGTTGAAACCCAGCCGCGACAGGCCGATCGCCACGTTGCTGTCGGCGCCGGCAATGCGCTTGTGGAAGTGCTCGACTTTTGCCAGGTCCCCGCTTTGTTCGGCCACCAGCATCGCCATGGTTTCGCCGAACGACAGAATATCGATCTCAGACATGGGCTGGCTCCAGACGGGATTGGCCGAGGCGGGCGAGGGTCGCGACGTGTTCGGTGGTCAACTCCACCAGGTCATCGCCCTGCAATGGATATTCGGCGGCGCGCATAACGCCTTGGTCCATGTGTCGCAGCAGTTGCTCCCACAGATGCAGGTCTCTGACGGCGGGCGGCACTGCTACCAGTTTGCCGTCGGCGCGCCGGGCCACGGCTTTGCAATGCACATAGCCGACGTGCCGACCGAGCAGGCGTGCGGCGTTGGCAGCGGATTGGTCCTGCCACTGCCAGTTGCCGATATCGAAGGTCATTTTGATCGGCAAGTTGTGCTGTTCAACAGCATTAAAGAAGCGTTGAAACGGCTCGATCCGCCCGCCGTGCAGCGTCTGGTCGTTTTCCACCAACAGGTGCACACGGCTGTTGCCGAGCAGTTGCTGCAACACCGTCAGATCGCAATTGTCGGTGAAGTAGCCGAGGGAGACTTTCAGCCATTTCGAACCGAACCCCTCGGCGTGCTGCAGGGCCGTGATCAGTTCAGGATTGGGGCGCGCCTGGCCGGCCAGCCACAGCTCGATCGGCGAGGAATAGATGCTTTGCAGGCCCAGTGCCTGGGCGGCTGCGCTCAACTGTGCGGGGTTCTCGCGAGTCAGCAACTCTTCGCGCCATTCAATACGATCGGCCCCGGCAGCGGCCAGCACGTCGATAAAAAAGTCCTGCCCGCGTTGGCGCACTAGCTCGGCGCCGTAGCTGGACAGGCTGATGGAAACGGCAGGTTTATTCATTGTTGTAGACCTCTGAAACCGGTTTCATTTTTGTTCAAAAAAATATCAGTCAGTGCTGTGTGGTTCTGGCGGGCGTCATCGCTGGCAAGCCAGAGCCCACCGGTTTAGTGAGCGACACGGACATTGTGGGAGCTGGCTTGCCAGCGATGAGGCCCGATCAATCACTGCGAGACCCCCAGGGTGGAACCTCGCACAACCAACACTGGCGCGAAATCCACCACCCGCGCCGCCTCATCATCTCCACGCAAACGCTTGAGCAAACACTCGAACGCCCGCGCGCCAATCGCTTCTGTTGGCTGCGCAAGCGCAGTAATCCCGCTGCCCACCAGCGGATACCAATCCAGATCATCCAGGGCAATCAGCCCTATGTCCTCGAACAACCGCGAACCGATCTTGCGCAACGCATGAGTGGCGGCCAGCGCCGCCACGCCATTGGCACAAAACAGCGCTTTCGGGCCGAGATAAGGATTGTGTAAAAAGGTTTGAAGATGCGTCGCGAGATCGTCGCCGATTTCCACCACCGCCCCATTCAATGCAGAGCGCTGCTGTAGCTGCGCCTGAAAACTGCTGACGCGTTCGATCCGCGAACTGGTGCCGTCATAAGGTTCAGTCACCAACAACACGTCGCGATAACCACGTTGTTCCAAGTGGGCCAAGGCCATTTCCACTGCCTGCGGGTTGTTCAGCCCGATCATGTCGCTGTCGAGCCCGTCGACCTTGCGGTCCACCAGCACCAGCGGCATCTCGCGGCGCAGCTCGTGCAGCTCGTCACGGTGATGGCCGAGGGTGTTCACGATCAGCCCCTCGATGTTGTACGAGCGCAATAGCGCCAGATGCTGGCGCTCCTGCTCGTCATCGCGGTCGGTGTTGCACACCACCAGGCTGTAGCCGTGCGCACGGCAGGCGGTTTCCACCCCGTGCATCACGGCAATTGAATAAGGGTTGCGGATATCGGCCACCAGCATGCCGATCAGGCGTGTGCGCCCGCGCTTGAGGCCACGGGCCATCTGGTTTGGCCGATAGCCGAGTTCGTCGATAGCCTGCTCGATGCGCAAAGCGATTGCATCGGACAGCAGGACGCGGTCGTCGCCGATGAAACGCGAGACGCTGGCCTTGGATACGCTTGCGCGCTCGGCGACATCAAGCATGGTGACGCGGCTGCGCTGGGCGGCGGAGAAGTCGTTCACGGTCTGAAACCTTATTATTGGATTTATCAGGTTCAGTCGCTGGTGTAGCGCTGAAACCGGTTTCAGGAGACAACAGAATCCAATCGTCCGTCAAGTGAAGGATCGTCAGATAGTCGTCTGGTCCTGACGGGCGGCGTTGTAAATCAGGCCGCCCTTGTACCCGTCAGCCGAATAAGCCAGCGGCGATATTGATGGAGAATCCGAGAATTGCCGTGTTGAACACGAAACCGATCAACGACTGTGCAAGGACGATTTTGCGAATGTCACGCGTCGCCACGCCGACGTCGGCAGTTTGCACTGCGACGCCGATGGTGAAGGAGAAGTACAAGAAGTCCCAGTAGTTGGGCGTGGTCAGCCCTTCGGCGAAACGCAGCGCGGGTTCCTTGCCGTCCCAGGTGTAAAACAGGCGTGCATAGTGCACAGAGAAAATCACCCCGATCAGCAGCCACGAACCAATCACCGTCACGGCGGTGAAGCCGTAGTGCATCAGTTTGTGAGTGGTGTCCAGATCCTTGCTGCCGGCCAGTTCGAAGGTAATGGTGGCGAGACTCGCCAACGCGGCGATGCACACCACGAACAACACCAGGCCGGCATTTTCATCTTCGACTTCAGCAATGCGCCTCACGTCTGGGGCCTTGGAGCGCGCGGTCAGCCAGAGCATCAGGATCAGGTAAGTCCATACGCCGGCGTTCCAGCCGTAGAGGATTTTGCTGACGATGGAGTCGACGGGCGAAAGCAGACCGACGGCGAGGCCGAGCAGGGCGGCTGCGGAAAGGCGAGGGTGGGTGCGGGCGAGCAAGCGCATGGGGACTCAATGGGCCAAGGTGGTGTAGACACCTTAGCCCAGCGCTGGCCGCTTTGGCGACACGGAGGGGCTTAAGAAAGAACCTGTGGGAGCTGGCTTGTCAGCGATAGCGTCAGGACAGGCAACATCCATTTGTCCGTAGTGCCGCCATCGCTGGCAAGCCAGCTCCCACCGTGTCAGGAACGTTTGCTGAATCTTTTTACCAGTTTCATGACCACGACGAAGAACACTGGAACGAAGATCACTGCCAACGTTGCGGTGATCATCCCGCCGATCACCCCTGTACCGATCGCTTGCTGGCTCGCCGAACTGGCGCCGGTGGCAATCGCCAAGGGCACCACGCCGAGGATAAACGCCAGCGACGTCATCACGATCGGACGCAGGCGCAGGCGCGCGGCTTGCAATGTTGCGTCGATCAGGTCGTGACCTTCGTCGTACAGGCTCTTGGCAAACTCGATGATCAGGATCGCGTTCTTCGCCGACAGACCGATGATGGTGATCAACCCGACCTTGAAGAACACGTCGTTGGGCATTCCGCGCAACGTCACTGCCAGCACCGCACCGAGTACCCCCAACGGCACCACCAGCAACACCGAGGTCGGAATCGACCAGCTCTCATACAGCGCCGCCAGACACAGGAACACGATCAGCAGCGACAGGCCGAGCAGAATCGGCGCCTGACTGCCGGACAAGCGCTCTTGCAACGACAGGCCGGTCCATTCTTGTCCCAGACCCTTCGGCCCCTGCGCGACAAGGCGTTCAATCTCGGCCATGGCTTCGCCGGTGCTGTGGCCGGGTGACGGTTCGCCGGAGATCGCAATCGCCGGATAACCGTTATAGCGGGTCAGTTGCGCCGGCCCTTGAATCCAGTTGGCCTGGACGAATGCCGACAGCGGAACCATTTTTCCGGCATTGTTGCGCACGTGCATTTTCAGCAGATCATCGACCTGGCTGCGTTGATCGCCTTCAGCCTGCACCACCACGCGCTGCATACGTCCCTGATTGGGGAAATCATTGATATAGGCAGAGCCCACGGCGGTGGATAGCACGTTGCCGATGTCGGCGAACGACACCCCCAAGGCATTGGCTTGCTTGCGATCCACTTCGAGTTGCACTTGCGGCGCCTCGGCCAGTGCGCTTTCACGCACATTCATCAGGACCGGACTTTCCTCCGCGGCTGCCAGCAGTTCCGTGCGCGCTTGCATTAACGTTGCATGACCGAGGCCTCCGCGATCCTGCAAACGGAACTCGAAACCGCTGGACGTGCCGAGACCGTCCACGGGCGGCGGCAGAACCGAGAACGCCATGGCGTCCTTGATCTGGCTCAGGGCGATGTTGGCGCGGTCGGCAATCGAACTGGCCGAATCTTCGCTGTCGCGCTGCGACCAATCCTTGAGTGTCGAGAACGCCAATGCCGCGTTCTGTCCGCTACCGGAGAAGCTGAAACCGAGAATCACCACGCTGTCGCTGATCCCAGGCTCACCGGCGTTATGCGCTTCTAGCTGCTCGGCCACTTGCACCGTGCGGTTCTTGGTTGCGCCGGGCGGCAGTTGGATATCGGTAATGGTGTAACCCTGATCCTCGACCGGCAGGAACGAGGAGGGCAGACGCATGAAGCAAATCCCCAGGCCCACCAACAACACGCCATAGATCAGCAGGTATCGCCCGGTGCGTTTCAGCGCATAACCGACCCAGCCCTGATAACGCTCGGTCAGTTGCTCGAAGCGGCGGTTGAACCAACCGAAGAATCCGGACTTCTCGTGTTGCTCGCCCTTGGCGATTGGCTTGAGCAGTGTCGCGCACAGCGCTGGCGTCAAGGTCAGGGCGAGGAATGCGGAGAACAGAATGGACGTCGCCATCGACAGCGAAAACTGCTGATAGATCACCCCGACCGAACCCTGCATGAACGCCATCGGGATGAATACCGCCACCAGCACCAGAGTGATGCCGATGATCGCCCCGGTGATCTGCGTCATCGCTTTGCGCGTAGCCTCCTTGGGCGACAGACCCTCGGTGGCCATGATCCGTTCGACGTTTTCCACCACGACGATGGCGTCGTCCACCAGAATGCCAATGGCCAACACCATGCCGAACATGGTCAGCACGTTGATCGAGAAGCCCAGCGCCAGCATGGTTGCAAACGTGCCCATCAGCGCCACCGGCACCACCAGTGTCGGGATCAGCGTGTAGCGCACGTTTTGCAAAAACAGGAACATCACCGCAAACACCAGCAGCATTGCCTCGCCGAGGGTGTAGATCACTTTGGTGATCGAGACTTTGACGAAGGGCGAAGTGTCGTACGGGATCTTGTATTCCACGCCGGCCGGGAAGTAGCGCGCCAGCTCATCCATCTTCGCCCGCACCAGCGTTGCCGTGCTCAGCGCGTTGGCGCCCGGCGACAATTGCACGCCGACAGCGGTAGACGGCTTGCCGTTGAGGCGTGTGCCGAACTGATAGTCCTGACTGCCGATCTCGACCCGCGCCACATCAGCGATACGCACGGTGGAACCGTCCGGGTTGGCCTTGAGCACGATGTCGGCGAACTCCTGCGGCGTCGACAACTGGCCTTTGACCAAAATTGTTGCAGTGATTTCCTGCGTTGACGGGCCGGGCAAGTCACCGATGCTGCCCGCCGACACCTGAGCGTTCTGCGCCACAATGGCGGCGTTGACGTCAGCCGGGGTCAGGTTGAAACCGATGAGTTTCTGCGGGTCGATCCAGATACGCATGGCCCGCTCGGCACCGTACAACTGAGCCTTGCCGACGCCGTCCAGACGCTTGATTTCGTTCATCACGTTGCGCGCCAGATAGTCACTGAGCGCAACGTCATCGAGCTTGCCGTCATTGGACGTCAGGCTGATCAGCAAGAGGAAACCCGAGGAGACTTTCTCCACCTGCAAACCCTGCTGGTTCACGGCTTGCGGCAAGCGCGACTCGACCACTTTCAGGCGGTTTTGCACATCGACCTGCGCCAGTTCCGGGTTGGTGCCCGGCTGGAAAGTCGCTTTGATCGTGGCGCTGCCCAGGCTGCTTTGCGATTCGAAGTAAAGCAGGTGATCCGCGCCGTTCAGCTCCTCCTCGATCAGACTGACCACGCTTTCATCGACGGTTTGCGCCGAGGCGCCGGGGTACACGGCGTAGATTTCGATCTGTGGCGGCGCGACGTCGGGGTATTGCGCCACCGGCAATTGCGGGATGGCCAGGGCACCGGCCAACAGAATGAACAAGGCGACCACCCAGGCAAATACGGGGCGATCGATAAAGAACTGCGGCATATAAAAGCGTCCTGCTTACTGACCAGAGGTCTGGGCAAGTGGAAGAGGGGTGTCGTCAATCTGCACCTTGTCGCCGGGGCGGGCGTGCTGCAGGCCTTCAATAACGATGCGATCGCCCGGCTTGAGGCCACCGGTGACGATCCAGCGATTGTTTTGCACGGCGCCCAGTTGCACCGTTTGCTCGGCTACACGCATTTGCTCATCGACGGTCAACACTTGCGCGATCCCGGCGCTGTCACGTTGCACGGCGCGTTGCGGCACGGTGATGCCGTTCTGGATAGTCGCCTGTTGCAGGCGCACGCGAATGAAGCTTCCGGGCAGGAGGTCGAGATCGGGATTGGGGAACTCGCTGCGCAAAATGATCTGGCCGGTGCCCGGGTCGACGGTGATGTCGCTGAACAGTAGTTTGCCCGGCAACGGATACAGGCTGCCGTCATCCTGAATCAGGGTCGCTTTGACCTGATCCTGACCGACTTCCTGCAATTGTCCGGAGCGGAATGCCCGGCGCAGTTCGTTGAGCTCGCGGGTCGACTGGGTCAGGTCGGCGTAGATCGGATTGAGTTGCTGAATCAGCGCCAGTGGCGTGGTTTCGTTCTGCCCGACCAGCGCGCCTTCGGTGACCAGCGCGCGGCCGATACGACCGGAAATCGGCGCGGTGACGGTGGCGTAACCCAGGTTCAATCTGGCCCGTTCCACCGCAGCCTTGTTGCCGGCGACGTCAGCGGCCGTTTGCCGGGTATTGGCGCGGGCGTTGTCATAATCCTGAGCGCTGATGGCTTTGTCGTCGATCAACTGGGCGTAGCGTTGTTCCTGCAGCCTCGCCTGAAACGCATTGGCCTCGGCCTTGCGCAACGCCGCTTCGGCGCTGTCCAGGTCAGCCTTGAACGGCGCCGGGTCGATGCGGAACAGCACATCGCCTTTCTTCACGTCGCTGCCTTCGCGAAAGTTACGTTGCAGTACGACGCCGGGCACACGGGCACGGACTTCGGCAATTCGCGGTGCAGCGATCCGGCCGCTGAGTTCGCTGCTGATCGACAGTGGGCGCGCTTCGATGGTTTCGATGCGCACGGTTGCTGGCGGTGCCTGCTCTTCGGCCTTCGAAGAAGAGTCACAGGCGCTCAGCGTCAGCGCCACGGCGATCAGGCCGAGCCCGGCCAGCAGTTTGTTCGACATTTACCACCCCCAATATTGATGTCCGCATCCTACGGGCAGTTGGCGAGAGTAGCGGTGAAGCTTTGTAGGCGCTGTGTGAAATTGTGTAAGGGTTTTACTCAGGGACGGGTGAGGGCGTATATCCTTAAGCCATTGAAATTTATTGCGACATATAAAGCATTCGCGAGCAGGCTCGCTCCCACACTTGGACTGCATTCACTTGTGGGAGCGAGCCTGCTCGCGAATGCGGTTGCTCGGTCGCCACAGCACTTTCCTGGATCACCCATGCCCAACATCCTCCTGGTCGAAGACGACACCGCCCTCGCCGAACTGATTTCCAGCTACCTGGAACGCAATGGTTATTCCGTCAGCGTCATTGGTCGGGGCGACCATGTGCGTGAACGGGCGCGGGTCAGTCCACCGGATCTGGTTATCCTTGATCTGATGCTGCCGGGGCTCGACGGGCTGCAAGTCTGCCGTCTGCTGCGAGCCGATTCGGCGACGCTGCCGATCCTGATGCTCACTGCCCGTGATGACAGCCACGACCAGGTGCTCGGCCTGGAAATGGGCGCCGACGACTACGTCACCAAACCTTGCGAACCGCGTGTATTGCTGGCGCGGGTGCGGACCCTGTTAAGGCGCAGCAGTCTCGGGGAGCCGTTGACGGCCAACGACCGCATCATCATGGGCAATCTGTGTATCGACTTGTCCGAACGCACCGTGACCTGGCGCGATCAGCCGGTGGAACTGTCCAGCGGTGAATACAACTTGCTGGTGGTGCTGGCCCGACACGCTGGCGAAGTGCTCAGCCGCGACCAGATTCTGCAACGCCTGCGCGGCATAGAGTTCAACGGCACCGACCGCTCGGTGGATGTGGCGATTTCCAAGTTGCGGCGCAAGTTCGACGACAACGCCGGTGAGGCGCGCAAGATCAAGACCGTGTGGGGCAAGGGTTATCTGTTCAGCCGTTCCGAGTGGGAATGCTGAGCTGATGTTCCGCATCCTGTTCCGTCTGTATCTGGTGACGATTGTGTCGTACAGCGCCGCCATCTATCTGGTGCCAGACCTGGTGGTCATGGCCTTCCGGGATCGCTTCGTCACCTACAACCTGGATTATTCCCGTGGTCTGCAATCGCTGATCGCCAAGCAGTTCCGGGCGGTGCCGCAAGATCAATGGCCGGCGCTGGCGGCGTCGATGGACAAGGACTTCCAGCCGTTGCACATCGTGCTGGCGCGTATCGATGACGCTGAATTTACCGACATTGAGCGTGAACGGCTGCGGCGCGGCGAGAACGTGGTGCGCATTGGTGACTGGGGCTGGCGCACCCTCGCGGTAGCACCGCTGGACGACAGCATGGCGGTGCAAATGATCGTGCCGCCGGATCCGATGGACGTCGATCTGTTGTACTGGAGCATTAACGTATTGATCGGCGCGACGCTGCTTGCGTGTCTGTTGATGTGGCTGCGCCCGCACTGGCGCGATCTCGAACGCCTCAAAGGCACCGCCGAACGTTTCGGCAAGGGCCATTTGAGCGAGCGCACGAAAATCGCTCCAAGCTCTAACATCGGCAGCCTGGCGGTGGTGTTCGACACCATGGCCGGCGACATCGAGAACCTGCTTAATCAGCAGCGTGACCTCCTCAATGCGGTGTCCCACGAATTGCGTACGCCGTTGACGCGCCTGGATTTCGGCTTGGCACTGGCACTCTCCGACGACCTGCCAGCGGCTAGCCGCGAACGCTTGCAGGGGTTGGTCGCGCACATTCGTGAGCTGGATGAGTTGGTGCTGGAATTGCTGTCTTACAGTCGTTTGCAAAATCCGGCGCATTCACCGGAACAGGTCGAAGTCTCGCTCGATGAGTTCATCGACAGCATCCTGGGCAGCGTCGATGAAGAGCTGGAGTCGCCGGAAATCGTCATCGACGTGCTGTTGCACGGTCAGCTCGAACGTTTTTCGCTCGACCCGCGGTTGACCGCCCGAGCGATTCAGAACCTGGTGCGCAATGCCATGCGCTACTGCGAGAAACGCATTCAGATCGGCGTACAGGTTAACGCCGAGGGTTGCGAGATCTGGGTGGATGACGACGGCATCGGTATTCCCGACGATGAGCGCGAACGGATTTTCGAGCCGTTCTATCGACTGGATCGCAGCCGGGATCGTGCCACGGGCGGGTTTGGGTTGGGACTGGCAATTAGTCGCAGGGCCCTGGAAGCTCAAGGCGGGACGTTGACGGTCGAGTCTTCGCCATTGGGTGGGGCGCGATTCCGTTTGTGGTTACCAACAGCCGCCTGAAACTCACACGTCGGGAGATATCCCTGTGGGAGCGAGCCTGCTCGCGAATGCGTCGTGTCAGTCAACTCGTAAGTTGTTGATACACCGCCATCGCGAGCAGGCTCACTCCTAATGGGTGCTGCGTTGTTCAGATCAGCTCGGTCGATTGAATCAATCCAACGCCAGCGCCCTGCATCCTGTCAATCGCGGCCGCCAGCGATCCATTCATGTCGATCGCCCGGCAAGCATCCAGCACGACAAACGCATTGAACCCCGCCGCCCGAGCGTCCAGCGCCGAGTACATAACGCAGAAATCCAGCGCCAGGCCGACCATGTAAACCGTGTCTATGCCGCGCTCTTTCAGATAACCGGACAGCCCTGTGGTCGTGCGACGGTCTGCCTCCAGAAACGCCGAATAACTGTCGATGTCAGGATTGCAGCCCTTGCGAATGATCAATTGGGCGTGGGGCAGGTCGAGTTCCGGGTGGAGCTCGGCGCCGGGTGTGGCTTGCACACAATGCTCGGGCCACAGGGTTTGCTCGCCGTAAGGCAACTGGATGACATCGTAAGGTGGGTGGCCGGGGTGACTGGACGCGAAAGACGCATGACCGATTGGATGCCAGTCCTGGGCAATAACGACCTGTTTGAACTGGCGGGCGAGGCGGTTGATCAGCGGCACAATATGATCGCCTTCAGGCACCGGCAATTGGCCGCCGGGAATGAAGTCGTTCTGAACGTCGATCACCAGTAAAGCAGCACGAGACGAAATGGGCATCGGTGAATCATCCTCGGAAAATCACTCGCTCAGCATAGAGCAGTCTGGGTCATGCACTTATGCGGCTTTTCAACAATTTTGCCTTGTCTGCCAGTGCTGGCGGGGCGTCATGGCCGATCAGCATCCAGGCATGCTCGCGCTCGGTCCAATACACCACATTCATACCATGCCGACTTTCATGCTCCAGCGGCCGGCTGCCGCTGTTCGAGCGGGTGACGCACAGCGCCAATGGCCCGTGCCTGGCATCCAGATAAACGATCTGCGCAATCGGCACGCCGTCATATTCAAGCATCTGTGCGCGTTTGAATTCGGCGCCCGGCAGTTTCAACACGGCAGGCGAAAGATTCAGGCCCATTCGCGCATCGACCGTGCGCAACTGCGCACGTTGTGTGGCTTGGTCAGCAGGCAAGTAGTCGAGGGTATGCGGCCCATACAGCGCCATATAGTCGCCGATCAAGCCTCGCCACTCATGCGTTTGCCGCGCCTGCCAGCCGAGAAACAAGCGGTCGGCGAGTACGCCGCCGGCCACCAGTGTTGCGGCGGCAGCACCGATAAACCAGCGCCGACTCAGTCTCGGGGCTTCTGGCGAAGGGATGGCATCCAGTCGCGCTTGCAGGCGATCGAGCGGTGCCTGTTGCGCCAGTTCATCGTAAGCGTTTCTGTACGGCAGGCTGCTGCGATTCAGCCACTGCACGCGCAGGTTCAGCAGCGGATCATCGGCGATGGCCGCGTCGAGTTGGCGGCGATAATCCTCGGCGATTTCGCCGTCCAGATACGCCACCAGTTGCTCATCCGAAGGTGTGTTCATTAGCGATCCCCTTCGGTGGTTTTTGGGACCGCTTGCAGCGGCGGGTATTCGGCGAGTTTCAGGCGCGCGGTGGCCAGACGACTCATCACCGTAGCGATCGGTACTTGCAGGATCTCGGCGACCTCGCGATACGACAGGCCCTCGACATAGGCCAGATACACCGTTTCGCGCTGGGTTTCGGGCAGCGCACCGACGCGGCGGATCACCTGCGCCGCCATGACGTGTGTTTGCGCCACGTATTCGCCGTCGGGCGTTAGTTGCCCATCGGCCTGTCCACCACCCTGAGGCACGCGGCGAGCGCGTACTTCATTGAGCCAGATCGAATGCACAATGCTCAGCAACCAGAGATCCATGCGCGTCCCCGCGACGTATTGCGCAGAACGCTCCAGCGCACGCACACACGTTGTCTGCACGAGGTCCTCGGCCACATGCCGATTGCGCGACAGCAGCAGACCGTAGCGCCACAGTCGTGCGAGCTGCTGAGCCAGCTCTGCTCTGAATGCCTGATCGCTGATGATGGACTCCGTTTATGGGTGTTCAGGTGCTTGATGAATCGATGTCAGTGCGTGGGCACCGCTGGTAAGCAGCACGCATTTCTGGGTCTTGCTGTCCCAGACCTGGCCTTTTGGACACTCGGGTTTCTGCACGGGGTTCTTTTCATCGCCACTGGCCATGAGCATTGGGCTGGACAGGGCGGCGGCCAGTAGCCACGGGGCGGCGAACATAACGGATCGGATAGTCATGGGCAAGGCTCCACGAAGGGACATGTCTGTGTTTGAAAAAGCACAGAGCGACATTTTATTCATTACATAGACAGTGACTGTTCAGGGTGGCGTTAAATTCAAGCGCTTTGCTCGTGAGCGTTCACCGTTGATCCAAAGCTTTACCGCCCACCCCTACAGGGGTCACATTAAAAAATGGATATAACGCGGAACCCTGTGGGAGCGAGCTTGCTCGCGAAGGCTGATTCACCAGCACCGAAAAATCGCGATCAGCTCAACTGAGGCGTATCTACAACCTTAAGGCGCTCCCGAACCCCACGAACCACCAGATACAACAATGGCCCGATCGACACAAAAACCGCTGTCAGCAACAAATAAGGCACCACCGACCAAACCGTCTGCCCACGCGAGCGGGCATCCCTGACCATCCAGACCCCGGCCAGCGTCGCCAGCAGATACAGATCAATCACCACCTGCGCGGTATCTGGCCGCGACATCAGGCTGATGCCGAAATCGATCAACGACTGCTCGGCCTGGAGCATCACCGAAACGGTGTAGCCGGTAAATGCGAGCAATGCGGTGAGGGGCAGGGCGATAGACATCATGCGTTCATTCCTTGAAGTGATGAGCAGAACCGCCAGCCTATCGTTTGCGCCTGAAATTGGCCATTGACTTGCCAGCAGCGCTCGGGCTAATTTTCAGGCCATGACTTCCACTGTGTTGCGCTGCCAGCCAAGCATTATTACCGCCATTCCTCATTTGGCGGGCTAGCTCACGACTGCAGCACCCAACCCGCCCTAGAGGCGGGTTTTCACTTTCTGTCTCCCGGGTTTTAACCACGAACACCGACCCCTGTAGGAGCTGCGGCACGCTGCGAGCTTTTGACTTTGGTTTATAGAATCAAAGACAAGATCAAAAGATCGCAGCCTTCGGCAGTTCCTACAGGGTGGGGTGAGTCAGGAGACGATGATGAACGACCAGCAAGCCCTGCTTGAGCACTACGTAAAAAAGATCCTTGCCGCGCCGGTGTATGACATTGCTGTGCGCACGCCATTGCAGGCCGCGCCGGCATTGTCCGAAGCGCTCGGCAATCGCATCCTGCTCAAGCGCGAAGACCTGCAACCCACGTTCTCCTTCAAGATCCGCGGTGCCTACAACAAGTTGGTGCAACTGAGCGACGAGCAGAAGGCACGTGGCGTGATCACCGCATCGGCCGGCAATCATGCGCAAGGTGTGGCATTGGCAGCGCGTGAACTGGGCATTGCGGCGACCATCGTCATGCCATCGACTACGCCCGAACTCAAAGTACTGGGCGTGCGAAGTCGCGGTGCTGAAGCGCTCCTGCACGGCGAGAGCTTCCCTTTTGCCCTGGCCCATGCGCTGCAAATGTCCGAGCAGTCAGGCCGCACCTTCGTTTCACCCTTCGATGACCCGGACGTCATCGCCGGTCAAGGTACGGTTGCGATGGAAATCCTTCGTCAGCACCAAGGCGCATTGGACGCGATTTTCATCCCGGTAGGCGGGGGCGGTTTGATCGCCGGCATAGCGGCTTACGTCAAATACCTTCGCCCGGAAGTGCGCATCATCGGTGTCGAGTCAGAGCACTCGGCGTGCCTGAAAGCTGCGCTGCACGCGGGGCAACGGGTTGTTTTACCCAGCGTCGGCACCTTCGCCGACGGCGTGGCCGTGGCGCAGATCGGCGAGTACGGGTTTGAAGTGTGTCGATTTTGCGTAGATGAAGTCATTACCGTCAGCAACGACGAACTCTGCGCGGCGATCAAGAACATTTACGACGATACCCGCTCGATCACCGAACCTTCCGGCGCGTTGGCGGTGGCGGGGATCAAGCAATACGTAGCGAGAAGTGGTGTGCGCGAGCAGACCTTCGTGGCAATCGACTCGGGCGCCAACATCAACTTCGACAGCCTGCGCCATGTAGCCGAGCGCGCCGCTGCATGCGGCGCCCCGGCGTGATGGCGATCAGGGCAGCAACGGGCGCAGGAAGCTGCGCTCGTAGCTGATGATGAATTTCTTCTCGACCAGTGATTCCACCAGCGCGGTGCTCTCCGGGTCGGTCATCGCGATATGCCGGTAGCTTTCGTAATCCGCCAGCGACGGAAAACTGAACAGGCAGTAGGCGATATTGCTCGCACCCTCGGACGGCAAAAAGTAGCCGTGATGGGTGCCGCCCAGTCGCTCGACAATGCCGAGCCAGGCCTTGGCATACGCCTCAAACTCGGTCAATTGATAAGGGTCGATCACGTATCTGACGTGGCAGGTAATCACCGATGACGCTCCTTGCTCATGTTATTCCTGAAGGGCAGTGCCGACTTTGTCCGAGGCGGACCAGATGCGATAACGCACTTCGACGCCCGTCGGCGCGTAGACCACCACTGGCAGCTTGCTGTTGTAGCGCAGCATGAAGCCGTCGCCGACGACAGGCACGAATGCCCGTTTTTTCTGCGAGCCGGGTGGGCAGGCCATCATTGTGCTCATCGGGCCGATCACTGTTTCCAGTCGGTAGAACGGGTAACCCCAGCCTTCGAGGTTCTTCTCGTCCAGCATCCCGCCGAGGCGTTGAAGATTGCAGTCCACTTCAAGGGTTTTGCCCGCGAGAATCTCGACCTGGAAATTCTCTTCCTTGTCCTGCTTTGGCAAATGAATGACCTGACGGGTGAAACCGCTCTCCGCCTTGGGATACGGCGCGACGTCTTCCAGTTTGGCCGCGTGGGCGAGGCTGGACAGGCTGGCGATTATCAGGCCGACGGTCGCGTAAGCTGGGAAAGAACCCATAAAAGCCTCCTTGCAGGTGTAGTGTGGTTGAGCGCCATTCTTACCGTCACCGGCGCTGAATGCAAACCGCCGCCGACATGCAATTTGCAGTGCCTCAATGGGCGATTCATGCAATTTGCAACTGGCTTAATGCTGGCCCTGTCGGCAAGTGCTTGATTTCACGAGGGTCAAAACGATCCGATGAGAGGCATGCTTTATGCGTCTGTCTGGTGCAGCGCACCGGCTTCGGGCGCCTACACTCCAAGAGGCATTTCGCCGTACCACCGTTTGCTACACCCAAGGAATCAGCGGGGACACACCCGTGCAGGGGCAGCAAAAACGGTCAACGTGAAGAGTTGATTGGCAGTCTCAGTTATAAGGAGAGCTTCACCATGTTTCTTTCTGCCTTGGAACTACGCAACATCATTGAAAGCAGCTTTCTGCCTAAACGTTGCCAATGCACGCTGTCGCCGGACTTGTCGATGACCGTCAAGGTTTTCGGCGATCACAAGACCGATCAGGTCGATCTGTTCGTTAGTGACATCGATGCCAGTCACCTCAATGGCTGTCGTGAAATCAATGACCTGATCGCCGGGCTGCGTTCGGAACTTGCGCGAAAAGCATTGCCGCAACATTACAGCCCACGATCCAGAGCCATTTAACGCACCGTTTCGCCCAGTTCGACCGTCACGCGCCGGGCCTGCAAAAATCCAAGGCCCAGCGCGAACTCGACCAGCACCGCGAGCAGAATCCCGGGGCCGGCGTGGCCGTTCAGCCATTCAGCAAAACCCAGCACTGCCAAACCAAAACACCCAACGATAAACCCGTTGCTCAGCGCATTACGCCCAAGCGACGGCGGTGCCTTGCGCGCCAGATAAAACATCACTCCCAACGCCGCGAACAACACCGCACTGCGCCGCGCAACAAAACCTGCGACCCCGGAAGACTCGATGCTCCAGATGGCCAACAACATATCCGGCAAAAATCCCCAGACGATCGCCAGTAGAAAACACAACAAAGACGTGAAGCTCGACAACGTGCGAAACGACAACTGCATGGCGAATCCTTGCGGCAGTGAGGCGGGCCCCGAGCATAACCCCGCGAGCCCGCCAAACCTACCGCAATGGCACAAATCAGACTTTTCTGTCAGTTCTGATAACTGCACGCGTCAGACAATTTCCGGTAGCTTATTTCCTGAGGCTGCCCGTTGTTATTGATGTACTTCATGTTGGCAGTGATCACCTTGCAATCCATCGTTGGCGGCTCGGTGAGCGACACCACTTTCGCCACATGCAGCGGCATACCGTAATGATAGGGAACGGCGTTGGACGAGGTGGACGTGTCATTGGCCTGGGCCAGCCCGGCGAACGCGGTAGAGGCGAGGGCGGTGGTGAGCAGTAACGTGCGAATGTTCATGGTGCGACTCCCGTACGACGGATGAGAGTTCGGCGCAATGTAGCCGAACCTGCCGCACTGGGCGTCAGCGAAGGGCTGAGGGCGTGCGGTTCAGTAGAGTTTTTGACCACGGCGTTAAGCGATGGTTAACCGAGTTGAATGCCGGCTGTCAGGGAGCGGGGCGATTTCCGCGGGAGGGAGTGCGGATTCCTACAAGGACAGATGCCTTGTCTGCTTTCGGCGGCTGGAGTGGGGCGGGTATGGTTCGGTGTCGCTGCAAAATCAGCGATTCGGGTTTGGTCACCTGATAACTTCCCCCATTGCAGATGTGCCATCATTTGCGCTGCGGACATCTATGTCCTCGCGGTGCATTGCTGTGGCGGCTGTGTGCAGGACGCCTTCGGGCGAGCTGAGTTTGGGGTTGTTCTCGGTTGACCAAGCCTGCATACAGTCCGCCTCCCACTGTTTGGTCACGGTGCTGGCGGTTACTATCGCCCCAGTCTGAGTAACCACATATGCCAATAATTAAACCGCTGCAAAACCGCTACCTCGCCCTCAACAGCAACGTTACCGAAAGCCCAACGCTGCTCATCGACACCGAAGCCAACCCCAAAGACATCCTCGAAGCCGCCGTCCAGCGCGTCCGCGCCTCGGCCGACCTCCTCGAAACCCTGCATTGCCTCTGCTTCAAACACGCGGATGTTCAAGACATTCCGCACATTACGCATGCGTTGTACCTGCTGATTCAGGACGGCAATGATTTGCTGCAGGTTGCGCAGCAGCAGATGTTGAATTGGAAGGCGCCGGTATAAAGGCTGGTTGCACGCTCTAGCATTCACGGGCGGAAGCGCTTTCTGCCCGTGCTTACGCTCGTATCTTTTCGATGAGTTAAAGGTCAGGCTCTTTGATAGGAAAAGGATCAAACGGGCTGATCAAGTCAGGGGCCCATTTCAGCTCGACAATGTTTCCCGGCAAAAACCGAACATGCAGAAATTGATCTCCGCGTTCTCGGCGAGGTCACGGCAAAGTGACCTCATGGTTTTCTTTCTTTACGCCTTGCCTTAACTGTTCGCCTGTCCGACTGAGTATCCAAGAGACGCGAATGGTTTCCCCCTCGATACGTTGGCAGCACATGGTCCCGCCTCCGCCCATTGCAGCCAAGTTCCCGCCCCCAAAATCATTTATCCAGAAACTGAAAATTGGGCGGTCCGTGTAGTTTGCAGACGTCAGCATGGCGCCGGGCGTACGGAGTAGGGCGAGGATCTTGGGGGTGGCGTAGCAAAGCAGCAACGCCAGTACACTCAGCGCTATTTGTCTCCGTCGCCATGTTCGCTTTCGGCGTGCGTCCGCAGCAATGTCTATCAAATGCATAAAGTCCAAAGGCTGAAGATTACATTCTGGTTTTGCGCCTAGAATGTGTGTTTCTCACCGACTGTAAAAACGCTAAATCATAGGCCACTTTCATCGAGTTCAGGTTCAAATGGGCTGTCCAGAGTTGGACTCCATTTCAGCTCGACAATATTTCCGGGTAGGAAGCGCACATGCAGATAACGATCGGTGCGTTTTTGTTGAGGTAGAGGTAACACCGCTTCATGCTCTTCTTGCCTCATTCCTTTGTCGAACTGATCTTCTGTCAGGCTTACGATCCACGAAGCACGAACCGTTTTTCCCTCAACTCTTTGGCAGCAGGTCACTCCACCACTCCCCATTGCAGCGAGATTTCCACCCCAAAAATCATTTATCCAGAAACTGAAAATTGGACGATCTGTGTAATTTTCCGAAGTCAGCATGGCGCCGGGCGTACGGAGTAGGGCGAGGATCTTGGGGGTGGCGTAGTAGAGCAGCAACGCCAGTACACTCAACGCTATTTGTCTCCGTCGCCATGTTCGTTTTCGACGTGCGTCCGCAGCAATGTCTATCAAGTGTTAAAGTCCAAAAGGTGAAGATTACATTCCGGTTTTTACTTGCCTAGTTTCTCTGGAAAGAAAGCGGCGGATGAGTATCTTTCCATTGTTTCGCCACGGCTATTGAGCTTTCGATCTGTTCAGGAGTCATTTGTGAAGTCGCCGAACTGATTCCAGTATAGTTTGAAATTACCATTGCTAAAATTAAACTAAATACTCGCGCTGTAGTTAATAGCCTAGCTTGTCAGGAAAAAATGAGAGCGGTGGGTGGTCGGCCTTCCATGTATTTGCGAGCTTCTTTGCATTTACTATCTGCTCTTTTGATATGTTTTTTTCAACTTCTGGTAGTACGTCCTTTACATTGTTTATGACATTTCCACCGCCATCAAGCTCTAACAGGTTTGTTAGCAATGCATATGATTTTACTGGGTCTGACAAGAATCCGTATTTTGGCACGGCTTCGCCGATGTAAGACGCATAGCCAAAAACTCCTGATACATAGCTAGAAGCAGCAGCTTTTTCATTCCAGATTCTGAAAGACGATAAATCGTTTTTTTTCATTCTGGCTGCTGCAAACCCCATCATGGCTGGAGGATAGCCATTTTCTGCAGATGCTTTCATCCACTTTTCAATTGCATCTGACCTTCGAGACGGCAGAAGGAATACTCCCTCGCCTTCTTGATACTTAGTGGCTAAACGAAACTGCGCCAAAGCGAACCCACTTTCTGCAGATTTCTCTAGCCAATCATCATTACCTGTTATTTCCCAGAACAGGTACATCGACTCAGCGTTACCCTGGGATGCCTGTTCAGTTGCAAGCTCTTTAGCTTTATTTATCCACTCCTCGGGCGATTGCTGAGCAGGAGCACAATTTTTCATGGTTACGCACAAGTCTTCATCGACTCCTCCAAGTCGAATCATCTAATAGATATTGCCTTTTTTTGCAGACTCTTCGTAGGCTTTTTGCGCCTCGCGAGTCATGTGACGGTTGTGTTTCCTTATTGACTCTCCTAAGTAGTAAAGAGCGTTGTCGTCACCGCCATCGGCTGCGAATTTCAGGAAAGCAATTGCGGAAATTGCCTTGTATTGATTATAGAGTTCGATGCCTTTGATTTTTGCCTGAGTTTGTTCGTCTGTGAGAGCGAGTGACTGGGTAGTCGTAATCGCTAACAGAATTGGCGCAATGTACATTAGTTCCATTACTGTTTTTCCAGATCAGCATTAAGGGGTAACTACTTTATTGAGTTCGGGGTGCGCTAGAATAAAAACTAACGGGATGGAGTCCCTAAGAGTTTATTCGGATCTTCTAACTAATAGCTATCACTTAACCTGTTCGTCTGGAGAAAAGATAAGCGGTGGATGAATACTCTAGCATTGTTTTTGCCGCATTTTTCCAGTGGACTCATTGGTGCTCGGACGAATGGGAGATCAGTAGGGTTCGCCGAATATATATGCCCTGTTTCATCTGCCGAGTTTTTCGGGAAAGAAGGAAAGTGGTGGATGAGTATCTTTCCATTCTTTCGCCACCGCTTCTGAGTTTTTGATCTGTTCAGGAGTCATTTTGCTACCGATCTCTTCGAGCGTATCTTGAACGAAATCTTGAATTGCACCGCCGCCATCCAGCTCTTTTAATAGTGAAATTAATGCATATCCCTTTACTAGGTCCAAAGGATAACCAACTTGGTCGGGGGTGTGTGCAATGTAAGAGCCGTAACTACCAATGGCGTTTTGGTCGCCTGTTTCAGCGGCAGCCTGAAGCCAGTGGCGGACACCCTCAAGATCACCTTTCTTGTAGAGGATCTCAATGTAATCCATCATTGCTTTCGGATTACCACCCTCAGAGGCTGCTTTCAACCATTTGCTTACGGCTTCTTCTCGACGTCCAGGAACAAGGAAAACCCCTTCGCCTTGGCGATCGCCAACCGCCATCCAGTATTGTGCAAGTGCGTAACCTGCGGTAGCGGATTTTTCTAACCAAGTACGATCAAAAGTTATTTCATACATTAAATACAGCGACTCGGGGTCGCCTTTGCTTGCTTCTTTTTTTGCTAGTTCTGTAGCTTGGCTTAACCATTCGGCGCTTGATTTCTCACTAGGAGGGCAATTGCTCATTTTTTGGCAAATATCATCGTTTTGCCGCCCTAACTGAATCATCGCAAATATTGAGCCATTTTTTGCAGCGGTTTCGTACCATCGCTGCGCTCCGGTAGTCATATGCCGATTTCGCTTTCGAAGTGCCTCCCCTAAATAATATTGCGCATCTATATCGCCGTTTTCGGCTTCTTTCTCTAGGTGGGGTATAGCCGCGTCGATTTTTAACTGGTTATATAAGATTATTCCGTTTTTTAGGGCGCCATTTTTTTCAGTCTCTGACGCAGATGCATATTTTCCTGCGTTAAAGATTGCAGAAGCTACAAAAGTTACAATAATTAGCGATCTAATTGTTTTAGATGTATTCATTTTTCTGCAGGACTCGTCAGTAGTTTTTCAAAAGTGGCGTCGCTCCGCTTGGGGAGTAGTCCGGGATGGGAATAAAATATTTTTTGCAATAATCCGCTCGATTTGCACCAAGTAATTTGACGTGATTTTTGTAGCGCTCCCGAGCACTGTTACTTTGTTTGTCTAGTAATCTTTGAACGCCTTCAGCCATAAAGCTATCTAGAGCAGATTTATTTCTGCAATAGTCCTGTTCTGAATCCGAAGTTTTTGTGCCGAACTCATTCATCGACATGCAAGCTATTTCAAATTGGCTTTGCGCCTTGTCTAATGTATTGTTTTTCTGCGCATTCTTAACGATCCATCCTAGGATTCGCTCAATTGCTTTTTGCTGGAGTGCATGGGCTGCTCGCTGCTCGTACGTACGTTTTGCGCCTGTACTGTTTATAGAGAATGCCTCAGGAGCGCTGATTAATGTTCTAAATAATGGCCCTAATGCTCCAGGGATTGCATTAACACACCACTCCTCGAGCTCATCTTGGTTGCCGAACTCCACGATTGCATCTGCAATTGGGCCTCCTTTGCCACTACGGGTCAAAGCTTGATACAGGTTCATCACGACATCCCAACGCAACATATACGCCATCGCAACATTCAATCCGGCAGCACCCAGTGCATTAAGTGCAGATGCATACTCACTCGCCTCGGGTTCCATCCACTCAACTTTACCGCCTTTAGTTTTATGAAGTTCTTTGCGATACAAATTGATAAGGTCAACTACTGCCTCGTAACCAACTTCAAACTTGAAACTACCATTGGCACCAGGGCCAAGTACCACAGCCGCTTTCAAATTGAGAATAAACCGTCCTTTATCCAACGAAATCTGCGCAGTCCCCTGAAAGCCTGCGCCTAACGCAACACCCACAGACCCGCTCAGTTTGGCGAGGGTTAACCATGGATTCGCTTTCTTCGCATTCTTGTCGCTGCCTATGCCCATCGTTGGGGCGGTGCGCAGTGCGACGAGTTCTTTTGGTGGTGCCCAGTTCAGTGCTCCGGTGAGTTCGATGGCGGCTTGCAAACCTCCAAATACATTGAAGTTTGCTTTTGCGCCGTTTTCGATTTGCACTTTGGCGAAACGTCCGCCCCGCAGCTGATCTGTACTTTTGGAATCGGTATAGGTAGCGGATTTCGACTTGTGTTCAAGGTCGGGAGTAGGGCTGTCGTCACCGCTGTCTGTCTTGGCTTTCTTGGCGGCTTCGTGATCGGCGCGTTCTTCTTTTGCGGAAGCATCTTCACGCTGTGCGCGTTTTACAGGGCTCAGTGACGCTCCGTACTTGACGTTACCGAATATCGGGCTCAATTCGACGGTGCCTGCCAACAGCAGGGATGCTCCTGCGTAGCCCCAGGCCTTTACTCCAAAGTGAAAGGAGAACCGGCCAAAGCTCATTTTCTGAGGTACCCCGTCCAGGGAGTAATCCAGCGTTATGTCGGTAGCGCTTTCTTTGGCAGGCATATCGACTTTCATCAACTGCACTTCGCCGCGGGCCAAGTCCAGGCTCAATCCCATCTCGCCAGATATCTGGAAGCCCTCGGCGGCGGACATTTTCGGGCCTTCGAGCTTCACTTCACCATGAATACTGGGTTGTGGAGGTGTCAGGCAGCGGACGAATTGAGCCTGAGGGCTGTTATCGAAGAGTCTTACTTTGCCGCGAACACTTTTCTTGAATACCAGTTGCTGAAGGTGCTTGCCCCAGTTCGTCAGGGCTGCATTGTCCTCAAGTTCAGTAACCTCATAGCCTTCCTTTTTCAGATGAGCATAAAAGTCGTTTGCTTTGAACCAACCTTTTTCATCGAAACAGTCGCCAACCTGATCACTGAACTTGATGGCGCCCTGATCCAAAAGCCATTGGCGGAAGGAGTTGATTTCACTGTTTTTATCGGAGCCTTCGGTAGCATCCGTGGGTAGGCTTTGAAAAGGTTTCTTTATTGCGCTGACAGCTTTTTTAGAATCCGCGGCCATGATCTTTTTTGCGTCTTTCAGGTTCGTCATGCTGAACCAGCCCAAAGGCGTGCCCTTGGCATCAGAAAGACTGACTTCACGCAGCGGGAAGCCGGGTTTTACCATCCGGTCGACTGGCTTTGGCTGAAACGCCTCTGCATCCCAAATCAAGTGACGTCCTATTTTCGAGGCCTTCACATTGTTCTGAGCAGTGGTTTGCAGGTCGTCCATGATTTTCTGTAGGCTGTCCCATTCGGCACGCTCGACATCAACCAAACCCGCCGGCGCCTGGGCGTTTTGGCCGGTGGCTTCGATCCAGCGTTTGTACTTTTCCTGAAGCTGTGCGGTTACTTCGGACTGCTTCTTCTCGGTGTCCAGATACCGCTTGAATTGCTCAATGCCAGATGGAAGGCCATCGCTGATCAGAGCGAATTCCGGAAGTGCGATGCCGTACTCGGACGCCCTGATAATGGATTCGGTGTAAGCGTAGTAATCCAGTGCGTCAGAGTTTTTGTATAACGTGTAAGCGTATCCGACGAGATCGGCAGTACAGTCATTCATGCCGCTGCAGATATTGTCGTAACTTTTTTTCTTTTCAGCCAAAGCCTTCGCGACGTCTTCCAATGGAACCTGCTTGAAATCCTTATTGCTTAGGAGTTTCTTGCGAGCTTCTAGATAAGTTTGCACACGTGCGCGGGCTTCAATCGACTCTTTGGAGTACAGCGAGCCGCTTTCGTAGGTGTAGCCTTCCAGCTTCGCAGCCGCTACCGCTTCTTTTTTTAGCGCGCGCCACTCCGCCGTCTGCTTTTGAAAGTCGACAAGCTCTTTGTGGATGCCTTGTTGATTAGCCAAGTCTGCCGTTAGACGGTCGATGCGAGATTGCGCGGTGTCCTCTTGCGTGGACTGTGCAGGAGCCGGTGCCGGTTTGTTTCGATTAGCTTCGTTTTGCCTCTTTTTAGCGGTGGCGGGATCGATATTTATCTCATCTCCCATCGCTTCAAACTGTTCCATACGAGCACGTTGGGCGCCGGTGAGGAAGTTGCTCAACTTGGGCTCAAGGAAGTATTCAAGCAAACCCGATTCTTGCAGCCCGTTCAGGCGCTCATCACGGGGTTTGTTGGGTGCAATCATTTTCTCCAGCGCGAACATCGACTCCTTGATGGCGGACTTTGCACGTTCAGGGAGCAGCCAGAACTCTTGCTCCTCGGTCGCATAAATCGCGCTGGCAAACTTTTTAGAGCACGGAGGCGCGTGCGGTTTGAAAGTCTTTGAATTCTGATCTGGAGCGTCTTTGACGGGATCGAGTTCAACCATGTCCTGGGCAGAGCACTGAGTAGCAGCTTCGGGGGTTGCCTGCGCAGGGGGTTGAGGCGTAGCGGAAGACTGAGCAGCAGGCGCAGCCGAAGAGGCTTGCGTGCTTTTCGGTACGCTCAAATTCCAACCGACTTTGACATTGTCAGGATTGGTAATGAAGGGGTTGAGCTGGCGAAGTTGCGCCACGGTGCTGTTGTAGCGCGAGGCGATCTGGTCCAGGGTTTCGCCCGGCATAACGGCGTGATTCGTGATTTCCATGGTGATTCCGTTCTGTTGTCGCGTCGCCCTAACGTTGGGCGACCGCGGCTGATTCCAAGAGCCGATCTACTTTGATAAACGACTCGTCCTTTGATTGCAGGATTGCCATGATCTCGGGCCGTGTTTCAAACAGTGCACTGTTCACCACATGGCCAAGCTTGAGCAGGTGATCACCGTCATAAATGTTGCATTGAAGCAGCAGGTCGAGATTGTCAGCTATGTCATTCAAGCGATCATCGCCCGGCTCATCGAATGAGGCATATTCCTCGTCCACCCAATACAACCATCCAAGTCGAGCTTGTACCTGTGCGGCGGCCTCCGGAAGATTGAACGCCGCTCTGGCACCGGGCCATGTAGATTTCTCGTTAGCGACCCAGGCCAGCCATGGGCCGCGATGTTCACCGAAATGCTTTGGGGCGGGGCAGTAGACCGCGCTCCAGCAACCCATCAACTGATCAAAGGTTTTATCGGCGGTGTACGTTAACGCTGCCCACAGGCTCGGTTTGTGAAAGCTCAGCAAACTCTGTCCACCGGAGCCGTCGTTCGCTTTGAGTAGCCAGCGCGCGTGAGCCAGGGCTTTTGCAGGATCGGGTGTTGAGATCGCAATTCCTGAAAAGCGTTCCTTACAAAGTTTTGCAGCTTCGGCAGCTACTTTGCTGCCCTTGGGCGCTACCAGCCACAAGGGGCCATCAGGCATAGCTGCGAAATCTGTCGAGAAAAACAGTCCTTGGGAGACAACCGGTTCGCCTGTGCGGTAGAGCCGAACCAAGGCTTCTGGCTGGAGGCCTCGGTCGATGATGAAACATAGCGACTCGCTGGCAGCCGGCAGGTCCGAGAAGTTGTAGCGGGGCTCTGCTAGGAGAGCGCTTAGCGCTTTTACATGCATGTGCAATCCTTACGGCTGCAAGCGCCGTTACTTTGTTTTCCGCACAACGGTGTAATGCCTGACTCATTCAAACGGACGGGGAGCGGTGCTTTGCCCGCCTTATCCGCATCCGCCACCTTCATCGGCCCCGGCAGCAACGGCGCGGCAGGCGTCCCAACCCCAGGCGCACCCCCGGTATTAACCTTCACCTCAGCGCCACTAATCGTCACACCACCCGCATCAACCTTCACAAAACTCCCACCAGCCTTGGCCGTGAGCTCCATGCCCCCCTCAACCACGACCTTTTCGCCAGCGTGATAGTGAATCTCCGTGCCGGCTTCGACGAATTGAGCAGTCCCCACCTTCACATGCTGAGTCACACCGACAGTCAAATGATCATCCGCACGCATTTCGCTTTTACGATCCAGATGCGTAATCCGGTGTTCTTCAACCTTGAACTCGCTCAGCGTATTGGCTTCAACGGTGTCGTGCCGTTCGTTGCCCACACGAATTTTCTGGTCGTGCTCGATGTTTTCGTCCCAATCGCGCTGGGCGTGGATGTAGATCTGCTCGACGCCTTTCTTGTCTTCGATCCGAAACTCGTTGTAGCCCTTGCCGCCCGGTGAACTCAGGGTTTTGAAGGTGCTGCGGGTTTTGTTTGCCGGCAGGTCGTAGGGGACGACGTTTTCCTTGTGGTACAGGCAGCCGGTGACGAGTGGCTGGTCGGGGTCGCCTTCGAGGAAGGTGACGAGGACTTCCATGCCGATGCGCGGGATGGCGATGCCGCCGTAGGCTGCGCCGGCCCAGCCGCTGGCGACGCGCATCCAGCAGGTGGTTTTGTCGTTGGACTGGCCGTCGCGGTCCCAGTGGAACTGGACTTTGATGCGGCCGTATTGATCGCAGTGGATTTCTTCGCCGGCCGGGCCGGTGACGACGGCGGTCTGGCTGCCGAGGACTTTCGGTTTCGGGTGTTCGAGGGCAGGGCGGTAGTGCGCGTCCCACGGGGTCGCGATGAAGCTGTTGCGGTAGCCCTGGTGGAAATCGCTTTTGTTGTCGGTGACGTCGCTGGTGACGTTTTCGCCGAGCACTTGCGGTTGTTTGCCTTCGTGGAAGACTTCCAGCAGCAGCCACAGGTCGTTCCACTCGGCGCGCGGGTGTTCGGCGAGGGTGAGGAAATGGCCGCTGGTGAGGGTCGGTTCGTCACCTTTGCCTTCGGCGAGTTTGTAGTCGCTGCGATGGCGTTCCAGTGCTCGGGTCGAGAGGAATTTGCCGCGCTCGCGAGTGGTGAAGCGGCCGGGGTAGTCGTAGTCCTCAAGGTCCGGAGCGAACTCGGACTTGACCGCGCCTTCGGGCAGGATCTTCGGTTTTTCGAAGTCGTAGTCGCGGCGGCTGACGCGGGTGGTGCGGGTTTCCAGGCGCAGGTTAAAGCGCTTGATGACCGGTTTGTCAGCGCTCATGCCGGAGTCTTGCTGATAGCTCACGGCTTTGAGTTTGCGGAACACGGTCTGGTCGTCGCCGAACACCAGTTTGTGGCCGCTGCTGCTGTGCTGGAAGTGGAAGTGAATGCCTTCCTCTTCGCACAAACGCTGGATGAAATGCAGGTCGGATTCGTCGTACTGCACGCAGTAGTCGCGTTCCGGGTACTCGGCACTGAGCTGGAAACTGTAGGCGTCGGCAAGAATGCCGCGATCTTCCAGCACCTGAGCGATGATCTTCGGCACGGTCAGTTGCTGGAAAATCTGCTGATCGTGGTTGTGCCGCAGATAAGCGAGTTGCGGCACCAAGCTGATGCTGTAGCGCGTCAGGGTCTTGCCGGAATCGCCTTGCTCGATGCGGTACACCAAACCGTGGATCGTGCCTTCGCCGGTGGCGCCGAAGGTCAGGACGCCGCGCTTGTGCAGCAGCTCTTCGAGTTTGAGGTCGGGGCGAGCGCTGACCAGTTCGAGGTCAAAACGGAACGGTTCGTTGAGGGCTTCGCGACCGGTGAAGCTCAGCACTTGCAGGTCAGCGGAAACGCCTTCGAGGGTGAGGGTGATGTGGGTTGCGTTGGCGTCCAGCATGCCTTGAATTCCGTCCGTTGAATAAGCAGGAGGTGGATGTTGCAGGATTAGACCGTCTCGTTCAAGGCGCAAATGCCGTATGCCCAGCCTGTGCGGGTTATAGGGAAAACCCTTAGGACGAACGTTCGGCCCAATAAAATCGGCTATTCCCCAAAAGCATGGCTCGCCAATCTGGAGGGTTCAAACGACAGAGCGCCGAAGAATAGCCAGTCAGTTTCAGACTAAAGTCGTCTGTAGCACGTCAAAGCCATCTGCCATCATTGCGACTCACCCCTGCGTGTTCACTTCCTCTCGGCGCTTCATTGATCCGGGACGGGAGCTATTTTTCTGGCTTATTGCGCCTTTGCGCAAACGCTTCAATGTTGGAGTTTTTCATGCGTCCCCCATTTTTTCTCATCACCCCGCGCCAGTCGTTTGGCTTCGGAGCCTTTGTGCTGTGCGCCGGTTTCACCGCGCAGGTGCAGGCCAGCGGATTTCTTGAAGACACAACGGCGAAAATCGAGTCGCGCACGGTGTACTTCAACCGCGATTTCCGTGATGGGCATACGTCCAACGATCAGGGCGCGTCCAAACGTGAAGAGTCGGCGCAGGGTTTCATTCTCAATCTGCAATCGGGTTACACCGAGGGCACGGTTGGCTTCGGTATCGATGCGCTGGGCATGCTTGGCTTCAAACTGGATTCCAGCGCCGACAGCAGTAACAGCGGTTTACTGCCGTCCAGCGGGCAGGATCCGCGCGGTTCGAAAGATCAGTACGCGAAAATGGGCCTGACCGCGAAAGTGAAGGTTTCGGACACGGTGCTGAAGTACGGCGCGCTGCTGCCGGATCTGCCGCTGCTCAAGTACAACGATGGTCGTCTGCTGCCGACGATGTTCAATGGCGCACTGCTGACTTCAAAAGAAGTGAAGGATCTGACCTTCATGGCGGCGCGTCTGGACAAGTACACCGCGCGTGATTCCACCGATTCACAAGACATCCGCGTGCACTGCAAGAACAAGCGCTACTCGTGCAACACCACCGCCGACCATTTCGACATGTACGGCTTCGACTACAAGATCAACGAACGTCTGACTGCGCAGTATCACTACGCCGAACTTGAAGACATCTATCGTCAGCACTTCGTGGGGTTGTTGGGCAATCAGCCGCTGGGCAACGGTGTATTGAAAGCTGATTTGCGCTTGCTGAAAAGTGCCGACAGCGGCGATGCAAAGGCCGGCTCAATCGACAACCGGGCACTGAGCGGCATGCTGTCTTACGCCATCAGCGGCCACACTTTTAGTGCTGGCTGGCAGCGCATGAACGGCGACAACTCGATGCCGTATCTCGATGGCAGCAACCCGTATCTGGTCAACTATGTGCAAGTCAACGACTTCGCCGCTGCGCAGGAACGCTCCTGGCAATTGCGTTATGACTACGACTTCAAGGCGATCGGCATCAACGGTCTGAGTTTCCTGACGCGTTATGTGAACGGTGATCACATCAAGGTCGTGGGCAGTGATCAGGAAGGCAAAGAGTGGGAACGTGACAGCGAGTTGAAGTACGTGATTCAGACGGGGACGTTCAAGGACGTGAGTTTACGCTTGCGTAATGCGACTTACCGGACGAATTACCAGCAGTTTGCCCGGGATGTGGATGAAACCCGGTTGATTGTGAGTTACAACTTTTCAGTGTTGTGACCGTTGGATTTTCGGATTTGACCCAACGCTATGGCGGGCAAGCCCGCTTCCAGAAGGATGTCCAGTGAACACGGATTCTGTGTTCGCTAGACGTCCAATGTAGGAGCGAGCAATTTCAAGTAACGCGTCGCTTCAAAGTCCGGGAAGTGAAACCTGGGAAGCCTGCGCGCTGCCGGAAGGAGTCACGCCATAACCACCGCCAAGGGTGCCACTGATGGAGATTGCCTTCGCGAGGTTATCTCCAGTTCCTGCCATTCCCAGTACTTCAGTCAACCCTTCGGCAGGGCTCCAAGTGTAGACGCCCAGCGGCGCATTCGAATCAGTGGGCACGCAGGTCATGATGGTCTTGTCGACAGCCTGGGCAAGTGCGTCGACCTGGATGAGATTGCAGCCAGAAGGCAGGGGCACATACGGTGCCTGATTGGGCACTTGGCGCCACAACCGCTGCCGTACTTTTTGCCCAGGCGTCGTATTCGTCTCCTTCACGACGATGAGGTCGTTTTCGTTGAAAAACTGGGTCTCGGTTGCGTAGCCATTCGCAGACACCAGTGTTGTCGGCACTGCGTCGAAACTCGACCAGAAAGCCGCTCTGTCCGGTCCATCCGCGTATTCGCAAGTGCCGGCAGCCCTATTACTGTTATTGATCGCGGTAAGTACGCAGTTGTTTACATCTGCAGGAACCTTGAGTGTGGACAAAACATATTCCGTTCCATTGTAGATCGCAACCTTCGGAACAATCCCGCAATTGAGTGCAATATTTGGAAGACCGTTGTTAGCCTCATCGTTAATGTCGACAACTTTACAATTATCATAGAGGTTGGAAACCATTATCGGCTTTCCTTCACCGAACAGCGGCCAGATGACGGCCGTTGGTCCCGCGACGCCGGAACTTTGCCCTGCCACATGCCCGAACAGGTTGGCCGCTCTATACTCAGCTGTCAGGTCCAGAGGCAACGGTTTGAGCTGGATTGGCCGAGCCGAGGGCGTATTGAGAGACCATGTCACAGGGACCTTTGCGCCAAGCAGCGGATTACAGCCCCCCACCATCACGTTGACCCCCATATGAAAAGGCACGCACGACCTGCCGGCAACCAATGGCCGCAGGTAGGTGAAGGATGATGGTGGGCGAAAAAACCACGTCTGCTCTGGAGTCTGTTTTATGCAGGCGCCCAGTACGTTACCGTTATCGGTGACTGCCGCGGTCAAACATATCTTGCCGATCGGTCCGACCAGCACGGCTTGAGGGGGCGCCGCTTGAGCGGGACTGAGCATCGACATCAACAGCGGTAAAAGTACAGTGGTAGAAATGACGGTTGGTCGCGCAAGGGAGAAGTTCATGACGGATCTTCCATGTTCGTCGTTCAGGTTTTGCAAACAGGCGTCGATGCAGAATTCGATGTCCTGGCCTGACGGCGCCGTAGATGCTAATGGCGCGGTCGAACTTAGTAGAAAGGAGAGACAAGGCGCAGGCAACTGGCATATCTGACAGGTGACTACATGCTCTTTGCCATGCTAGAGCTAGCGAGTGACTACACGGGTGTTACAACCAATGCCAGAACCGGCTCCAGAACCCGCGATTCAGATCCTCCTTGCAAACAGCATATTGCTGCGCATACATGTCGGAACGATTCTGCACCTTGCGCGCCGTCGGCATCAGCCACGCCTTGCTGGCGTAAGTCTTGTTGCGATAACCGCCCCAGCCCTCGTGATAGTTGAGGTACTGGCCATAGGCGTCGTATTTGTAGACGCCGTTGATCGAGGTGGTCTTGTCCATGTACCAGCCGACGAAGTCGATGGCGTCGTCGAAGTCTTCGCGGTCGGCCCAGTTTCTGCCGGTGCTTTTCTGGTAGTCGGACCAGACTTCATCCTTGGCCTGCGCATAGCCCGATGCGGTCGAGACGCGGCCCCACGGAATGACCCAGAGCAGGTATTTGCGTGGCGTCTTGGCGTCGTAGCGGTAGCCGGACTCCTGATACATGATCGCGAATGGCACTTGGATCGGTACGCCCCAGCGCTTTTGCGTGACTTGCGCGGCGTCGTACCAATCGCTTTTTTCCCGGAAGATCTCGCAGATGTTTTCAGGCGAGCGGGGCGGCGAGGTGCCGCAGCCCGTCAACAGCGCCGCGAGTATCAATAGTCCAATTGTCTGCCGAGAATTCAAAAGCCGTCATCCTGTCATGCGCATAAAAGGGCGACAGTTTACGCGCTCAGGCCAATTGATGACGATAGGGCAGATCCGGACCGGTCTTGCTGCAGGTCAGCGCTGCCGCTTGCACGGCGAACTTGAGCATGGCGTCGATCTGTTCGCGGGCCAATTGCTGCACGCCTTCGACCGAGTCCAGACCCTGCTCGGTCAGCCAAGTAATCAATGCAGCCTGGAAAGTGTCACCGGCGCCGACGGTATCGGCGATCTTCACAGGACATGCCGGCACCGACCAAGACCCATGGGCGCGGCTGAACACGCTTGCGCCTTCACCGCCACGGGTGAGGAATACCATGTGGCAGCGATGCTCCAGCCAGCCTTCGATGACCCGCTGCGGATCCTGCTCGGGATACAGCAGGCTCAAGTCTTCATCGCTGACTTTGATCAGATCGGCCAGTTGCACCAGCGTGGCGATTCGTTCGCGCCACAGGTCGATATTTGGCTCGGGATTGAGGCGCACGTTGGGGTCGAGGCTGATCAGGCGTTTGCCGCTTTCACGCCGCACCAGCGCCAGCAGTGTGTCGGCAATCGGCTGCACCACCAGCGAAAACGAGCCGATGTGCAAGCCGCGTACTTCGGGGCCTAGCGTAGGCAGATGCGCCAGGCTCAGTTGCCGATCAGCGCAGCCTTCACCGCGAAAGCTGTAATGCGGCGAGCCATTGGCACCGACGGCGACCATCGCCAGCGTGGTCGGTGCCGCGAAGTCCACCAGATAATCCGGGCACACACCTTCGTCCTGCAGCACCTGTTGCAAGCGGCGGCCGAGGTAGTCGGTGGACAGCCCACCGAACAAGGCCGAGTCCACACCCAGACGGCGCAAACCCACCGCGACGTTGAACGGCGAGCCGCCAGCAATCGCCTTGAAATTCACTTTCGAGGCCAGACCACTGGCATCGTCTTCGCTGAAGAAATCAAACAGCGCTTCGCCACACACCAAATACATAATTGTTTGCTCTTTATAGGGTTGCGACATGCCGTTGATAGCGTTCATAAGCCTGCTGGAATGCCGCGACATTGGCGGCGTTCGGCAGGGTTTCACTGCTCAGGTCAAGCTTCACGCAGCGCTGGCACAGATCGGCCAGGGTGTCTTCGTGGCCATGGGACCATGACTTGCACCACGCCGCCTGAATCGCCGCGCCAAGGGCGGCCGCTTCGCTTTGTTCGGTGCAGATGACGGGGGTGTCCATGATGTCGGCGACGATTTGGCGCCACACGGCGCTTTTCGAACCGCCGCCGATCAGGCAAATGCTGCGGCTTTGTAAACCATTGTGCCGGAGTAAATCCAGTCCATAACGCAAGCCGAAGGTCGTGCCTTCGATGGCGGCGCGGCACAGATTGGCCGGCGTCAGGTTGTCCAGCGTCAAGCCGTGCAGGCTGCCGGTGGCGTGGGGCAGGGCGGGGACGCGCTCGCCGTTGAGGAATGGCAGCATACACACGCCTTCAGCGCCGATAGGGGCCTGGGCGACGAGAGTGTTGAACTGATCGAGATCGAGGTCGAACAGTTCGCGAACCGCGCCTGTGGCGTTGGTCAGGTTCATGGTGCAGATCAGCGGCAGCCATCCGCCGCTGGAGGAGCAAAAAGTCGCGACCGAAGCCTCCGCACTGACCGTCGGCGCATCAGCATAGGCGTACACAGTGCCGGACGACCCGAGGCTCATGGTGATCGCGCCGGGCTGGATATTGCCGGTGCCGATGGCGCCCATCATGTTGTCACCGCCACCGCTGGACACCAATGCGTTGCGGTTGATGCCGAGGTGTTCGGCAATCGCGGGCAGGATCGTGCCTACCGCTTCATGCGCATCGATCAGCTCCGGCAACGCCGCTTGCAGACGTCCGCTGGGGTCGATGTCGCGCAACAGCTGCAAATCCCACTGGCGGCTGCGTACGTTGAAATAACCGGTGCCGGAAGCGTCGCCGTACTCGCTGCAGGCTCGGCCGGTGAGCCAGAAGTTGAGGTAATCGTGGGGCAGCAAAACGCGGGCGATGCGCGCGAATACGTCTGGGTACTGTTCTTTGGTCCAGAGCAGTTTTGACACGGTGTAACCCGGGGCGATGACCACGCCGAGGCGTTCCAGAGAGCCTTTTTCACCGCCCAGATGGGTGAGCAGTCGGTCGTTTTCAGCGCTGGTTTCGGTGTCGCACCAGAGCTTGGCCGGGCGCAGGACTTCGCCTTCATCATCGAGCAGCACCAGGCCGTGCTGCTGGCCGGAAACGCCGATGCCGAGGATTGCTTGGCCGTCGACATCCGCCGCCAGCAGCGCCTGGCGGGTGGCGAGGGCGAACGCTTCAAGCCATTGCTGAGTGTCTTGCTCGCGACGGCCATTGGCGCCGCTGATCATCGTGTGCGCCGCGGCGCCCTGGCCGAGCACCTGACCGCTGGCGGCATCGAGGATGATCGCTTTGGTGCCTTGGGTGCCGCAGTCTATGCCGAGGAAGAGTTGTCGGGTTGTCATGTGGGATCCAGTCGGTTAGCGGTAAAGATCAAGAGCCACCCCCTCACCCCAACCCTCTCCCCCAAGGGGGCGAGGGGGGAAAGGGAGCAGAAATTTATGCTTTTCAAATCCTGAGTTCGACTCGGTATCTCAGGTCGATGCAACTAAAAAGACCACCTCGGTCAGTTCCCTCTCCCTTTGGGAGAGGGCTAGGGTGAGAGGGCTTTTCAGGCAAGGACCCGCTCTAAAGTCCGCGTAACCCCCACCTCCCGCAAACTATTGCAGCACCATTCAAACGCGGCGACAAACTCCGCCGACCGCGGTATCGCGGTGCCGAAAATCTCCTCGACCGCCAACAAACGCGCCGTCATCAACGCATCCTCCGCCACCAGCGCCTGACAAAAAGCAGCCCGCGGATCAGGAATGGAATAGGTGTCGCCATTCTCATCCACGCCCTTCAAATACAACGCCCAGGCCGCCACCACCAACGCCGCGCGACGGGTCTCGCGCCCATCGGCAATCAACCGGTTGATCGTCGGAACCGTGAACTTGGGAAACTTCGACGAACCATCCGAACACACCCGCTCAAGCTGATCGGCAATTGCTTGGTTAGAGAACCGCGCTACCAGCGTGTCTTTGTAATCGTCCAAGTTGATACCCGGCACCGGCGCCAGTTGCGGCGTGACATCCAGGTCCATGTAAGCGCGCATGTAGCGAACGAACAGCGGGTCGTTCATGGTTTCGTGGACGAAGCGATAGCCCTTCAAAAAACCCAGATAGGTCAGCGCCAGATGGCTGCCGTTGAGCAATTTGATCTTCATCTCTTCGTACGGCGACACATCGTCGGTGAACTGCACGCCAACCTTCTCCCACGCCGGGCGACCGTTGACGAATTTATCTTCCAGCACCCACTGCACAAACGGTTCGCAGACCACCGGCCAGGCGTCGTCCACCGCGTGTTTGTCGGCCAGTTGCAGTCGGTGCGCGGTGCTGGTCATTGGGGTGATGCGGTCGACCATCGCGTTGGGGAAACTGACGTTCTGCTCGATCCAGTCGCGCAACCCTGTGTTGCGCAGGGTGGCGAAGGCCAGCAGCGCCTTGCGGGTCACCGCGCCGTTGTGCGGCAGGTTATCGCAGGACATGATCGTGAACGCCGGCGTGCCTGCGCCACGGCGTTTCTCCAACGCCGCGCAGAGGAAGCCGAACACGGTTGTCGGTGCGCCCGGGTGCGCCAGATCGTGCTGGATCTGCGGCAGGTGCGCCATGAACTCACCGTTGCTGTCGTCGATGCAGTAACCGCCCTCGGTGATGGTCAGCGAGACGATGCGGATCTGCGGATCGGCGAGTTTGTCGATCAACGCCTGCGCGCCGTCTTCGGCCAGAAGCATGTCGCGAATCGCGCCGATGACGCGCACTTCGGTGTCATCGCGGTCGCCGAGTTCGAACAGGGTGAACAAGTAGTCCTGCTCTTTGAGATCGTCGCGGGCGCGACGGTCTTCAGTGCGCAGGCCGGCGCCGCAAATCGCCCAGTCCAAGGCTTCGCCGGTGTTCATCAGCGCGTCGGTGTAATACGCCTGATGCGCCCGGTGAAAGCCACCGACACCAATGTGTGCGATGCCCTGGCGAGTGTCGCTGAGGCTGTAGGCCGGCAGTTGCACTTCGGCGGCGAGGCGGTTGAGATTCTGTGTGTTCAGTTTCATGGGAAAACTCTCGAAAAAATCAGGCAGCCGCACGCAGCGGACGGGCCAGCGCCACGCCTTCGGCATCGAATAAATGGCAGTGGGCGGCGTCCAGATAGAGGTTCAGTTGCTCGCCATAACGGCTCGCCAGATCACCGCGCACACGCATGGTCAGGGCTTCGCCTGCGTTGGTTTTGACGTGGCAAAAGGTGTCGCTGCCCAGACGTTCGCTGACATCGGCGGTGACTTGCAAGGTGCAGTCGCCCGGTTGTGCCAGCTCCAGATGTTCAGGGCGAATACCCAAGGTCACGGCGCTGCCGACGCTCAGGTGGCCGGCGTTGAAAGGCAGGGTGATGCGCGTGCCGGCGTCCAGCGCGACTTCGCAGCTTGGGCCGTCGGCGCGGGTAATCTTGCCCTTGAGGAAACCCATTTTCGGTGTGCCGAGGAAACCGGCGACAAACAGGTTGGCCGGGCTGTGATAGAGGTCCAGCGGCGAGCCGACCTGCTCGATCCTGCCGCCATTGAGCACCACGACTTTATCGGCCATGGTCATCGCTTCAACCTGATCGTGGGTCACGTAGATCATGGTCGCTTGCAGGTCCTTGTGCAGGCGCAGCAGTTCCAGACGCATCTGCACGCGCAGCGCGGCGTCGAGGTTGGACAGCGGCTCGTCGAACAGGAAGATTTTCGGATTGCGCACGATGGCGCGGCCAATCGCGACACGTTGACGCTGACCGCCGGAGAGCTGTTTGGGTTTGCGCTCAAGCATCGGCCCGAGCTCAAGAATGCGCGCCGCTTCGCCGACTTTCTGCTCGACTTCGGCTTTCGGCACACCGGCCAGGTCGAGGGCGAAGGACATGTTCTTTTTCACGGTCATGTGCGGGTACAGGGCGTAGGTCTGGAACACCATCGCCAGGTCGCGCTTGGCCGGGCTGACTTCGGTGATGTCGCGGCCATCCAGTTCGATGGTGCCGCCGCTGACTTCTTCCAGCCCTGCGATCAGGCGCAGCAGCGTGGACTTGCCGCAGCCGGACGGGCCAACGAACACCACGAATTCCTTGTCGTTCACTTCCAGGTCGATGCCCTTGATGATGGAAAAACCTTCGAAGCCTTTTTGCAGATTCTTGATTTTCAGGTTGGCCATGGTGATGGGCCTCCGCAATTTATTGTTCAGTTGAACCGGATCGGTTTTTCTGTGGGAGCGAGCGTGCTCGCGAAGGGGCCGTGTCAGTCACCCTCTTTGTTGGATGACACATCGCTTTCGCGAGCAGGCTCGCTGCCACAGGGAATCGCATTCGATTGAAGATCTTCATTTCACAGCGCCAAACGACAGCCCGCGGACCAGTTGTTTCTGGCTGATCCAGCCGAAGATCAGAATCGGCGCACAGGCCAGAGTCGACACCGCCGACAACTTGGCCCAGAACAATCCTTCAGGGCTTGAGTACGAGGCGATCAACGCGGTCAGTGGTGCGGCTTTCGAGGAGGTCAGGTTCAGCGACCAGAAGGCCTCGTTCCAGCACAGGATCAGCGACAGCAGCACGGTCGAGGCCAGGCCGCCCTTGGCGATGGGCAACAGCACACGGACCATTTCCTGCCACAGCGTGGCGCCGTCGAGGCGGGCGGCTTCGAGGATGTCTTTGGGGATGTCCTTGAAGTAGGTGTAAACCATCCAGACCACAATCGGCAGGTTGATCAGCGTGTAGATCACGATCAGCGCGATGCGCGTATCGAGCAGGCCGAAACTCTTGGCCAGCAGGTAGATCGGCATCAATACGCCCACTGGCGGCAGCATTTTGGTGGAGAGCATCCACAGCAGCGTGCCTTTGGTGCGCTGGGTTTCGTAGAACGCCATCGAGTAGGCGGCCGGCACCGCAATCAGCAGGCTCAGCGCGGTAGCGCTGAAGGAAATCACCACCGAATTCCAGGCAAAACTGAAGTAGTCGCTGCGCTCGTTGATGTGCAGGTAATTCTCCAGCGTCGGCGTGAAGATGAACTGCGGCGGCGTGGCGAAGGCGTCGATTTCGGTCTTGAAACTGGTCATCACCATCCAGAAGATCGGGAAGAAAATCACGATCGCGATGGCCCAGGCCAGGGTGCCGAGCAGCAGGCTTTGCAGCCGGCGGGATTGTTGAAGAGTCATGGCAGGCCTCAGGCTTTGTCAGTCAGGTTTTTGCCGATCATCCGCACCAGAATGATCGCGGCGATGTTGGCGATGACCACGGCAATCAAGCCGCCCGCCGAGGCCATGCCGACGTCGAACTGCACCAGCGCCTGGTTGTAGATCAGGTAGGCGAGGTTGGTCGAGGCGTAGCCGGGGCCGCCGTTGGTGGTGGTGAAAATCTCGGCGAACACCGACAGCAGGAAGATCGTTTCGATCATCACCACCACCGCAATCGGCCGAGCCAGGTGCGGCAGCGTCAGGTGCCAGAAGATGGCGATGGGACCTGCACCGTCGAGGCGCGCGGCTTCTTTCTGCTCTTGGTCGAGGGACTGCATGGCCGTCATCAGGATCAGGATCGCGAAGGGCAGCCATTGCCACGACACAATGATGATGATCGACAGCAGCGGGTAGTGCGCCAGCCAGTCCACCGGTTGTGCGCCGAACAGTTTCCAGAGGTAGGCGAGGATTCCCGACACCGGATGGAAAATCAGGTTCTTCCAGATCAGCGCGCCAACCGTGGGCATGATGAAGAACGGCGAAATCAGCATGACCCGCACGATGCCACGGCCGAGAAACTCGCTGGCCTCCAGCAAGGCACTGATCAACACGCCGAACACCACACTGATCAGCAACACGCTGCCGACCAATAGCAAGGTGTTGGTAGCGCCGGGCATGAAGCCGGAATCGGTCAGGAAATAAGTGAAGTTCTCAAGCCCCACGAACTGGTTTTCACCGGGGTAGAGCAGGTTGTAGCGAATCATCGAGAAGTAAATGGTCATGCCCAGCGGCACGATCATCCACAGCAGCAACAAGGCCACGGAGGGGCTGACCAGAAACCACCCGGGATTGGCCACGCGGCTTTTGCGCTGCGGTCGGGACAGGTCGATTTGGGCTTTGGCAGTTGAAGTATTCATGGTGATCACAACCGAGTCATACAGACCTATGAAGATCCCATGTGGGAGCGAGCTTGCTCGCGAAAGCGTCGTGTCAGTCGACATCAATGCTGAATGTCAGATCGCATTCGCGAGCAAGCTCGCTCCCACAGGAGGCAGGAGCGAGTTCTGCGGGTTACTTCGGATAACCCGCGCGCTTCATCTCGCGTTCAGTGGTCTGCTGCGCTGACGCCAGCGCCTGATCCACCGTGGTCTGGCCGATCAGCGCCGCCGAGAACAGCTTGCCGACCTGAGTGCCCACCGCCTGGAACTCAGGGATGGTTACCAATTGAATACCGATGTACGGCACCGGTTTCAGCGTCGGTTTGCCGGGGTCGGCCGCCTTCAGCGATTCCAGCGCGACCTTGGCAAACGGTGCGGCTTTGATGTAAGCGTCGCTGTACGTGGAGGCGCGGGTGCCCGGCGGTACGTTGGCAATCCCGTCCTTCTCGGCAACCAGTGCGCCGTATTCTTTCGACGTGGCCCAGGCGCTGAAGGTTTTTGCGGCATCCTTGGCCTTGGAGCTGGTCGGAATCGCCAGCGCCCACGAATACAGCCATGCCGAGCCTTTGTCGGTGACTTGATGCGGTGCGAAGGTGAAGCCGACGTGGTCGCTAACCTTGCTCTGGGTCTTGTCGGTGACGAACGAGCCGGCAACGCTGGCATCGACCCAGATGGCGCATTTGCCGCTATTGAACAGCGCAAGGTTTTCGTTGAAACCGTTGCTGGAGGCGCCTGGCGGGCCGGATTTCTTCATGGTGTCGACATAGAAATTCAGCGCGTTTTTCCACTCGGGCCCCGTGAATTCCGGCTTCCACTGCTCATCGAACCAGCGTGCGCCATAGGCATTGGCCACGGTGGTGATCAACGCCATGTTCTCGCCCCAACCGGCCTTGCCGCGCAGGCAGATGCCGTATTGCTCTTTATCTTTGTGGGTGAGTTTTTCCGCAAAACCGGCGATCTGTTCCCAGGTCGGACGCTCTGGCATGGTCAGACCGGCCTCCTTGAACAGGTCGGTGCGGTAATAGGTGATCGAGCTTTCGGCGTAGAACGGCAGGGCGTACAGCGAACCCTTGACCGACAGACCTTCGCGCACCGACGGGAACACATCGTCGAGGGCGTAACTGGCCGGCAGGTCTTTCATCGGTTCAAGCCAACCCTTGGCGCCCCACAGTGCAGCTTCGTACATGCCGATGGTCAACACGTCGAACTGCCCGCCTTGAGTGGCGATGTCGGTGGTCAGGCGCTGGCGCAGGACGTTTTCTTCCAGCACGACCCAATTGAGCTTGATGTCCGGGTGCTCGGTTTCGAACGTTTTCGAGAGCTTCTGCATGCGGATCATGTCGCTGTTGTTGACGGTGGCGATGGTCAGGGTCTGGGCGCCAAGGCTGACGCTGCTGAGGGTCATGCAGGTGAGGGCAAGCAGAGCTTTTGCAGTGGGTTGCATCGTGCACTCCTTTTTCTGCACCCCGGGGGAGGCAGAAGGACGGTTATTGTTTTTGTGTCTTCCCGTGCAGGAAGAATGTGCGCTGATTACAGCCTTCAATCGCCGACCTGACAAATCATCCGTCGCACTTGGATTGATACTTTTTTGCACTGCACTTTGACGGGGGAAACGCAGGGAAGGGGATTGCAGCGGGGGGAGGACAGCGGATACGTACAGGTTTACATCCCGAAAACAGCTCCCACATGGAAATGTGGGACGTCAGCTATGGTTTTGCTCGGTCAGGCGCTGCACCGCCAGACGTCGATAATGCGAAGGCGTCATGCCCTTGAGCTGCTGAAAGCGCCGATTGAAGTTGGAAATATTGTTGAATCCCGACTCGAAACACACATCTGTCACCGGTTTATCCCCATCGGCCAACAGCTCGCAGGATTTGCTGATGCGCAAGCGATTGACGAACTCGATGAAAGTGCGCCCGGTCGCCTGTTTGAATACCCGGCTGAAGTAGGTCGGTGTCATGCCCAGATGCTCGGCGACTTCTTCGAGAGAAATGTCCCGGGCGTAGTGGCTGAAGATGTAATCGACCGCGCGGTTGGTGCGATCGATATTGTGCTCGTCCGCCAGTTGCGGCGTAGTGGCGCCGGACAATAACTGGAAATCATCGCTGGCCGCGAGCAACTCCATGAGGATAAAAAAGTGCCCAAGCCGAGTGATGCCGCTGCTGTCGGCGATTCGTTGCATCAACGTCATGGCTTGGCGAATCGTGCGTTTGCAGCGGAACTCAATGCCGTACTGAGCACGCTCCAACAATGGCGCCAGCGTCTTCAATTCCGCGAACACCTGGTGGCCGCTCTCAAACAATTCATCCGTGAAATTGACCAGCATGTCGCGCTTTTCGACGATTTCGTCTTCGGCCACCTGGCTGATCCAGTTGTGCGGCAGATTGGGCCCGGTGAGGAATAACGATTCGGGGTAGAAGTTGCCGATGTAATCGCCGATGAACACCTTGCCCGAACTGGCAACGATCAGGTGCAGCTCGTATTCCTTGTGGAAATGCCAACGCACCAACGGGCAGGGAAAACCATGCTGGCGGTAGATGATGGACAGCCCGTTATGGTCATCCATCAACTCGTAAGAGGGATCGGTCACGCGTGCGGTTCGGGTCATGGCTGAGCGCTTTTTTTATTATCGCCTGGCGATCATGCCTCTTTCAGGGCAAAAGGTGCCAGCCCGATGCTTCAATAGGCTGGCTGATCAACCCTGGAGCGCTTTCTTGCTCGCCTTCTTGAGATTTGCCAGATAACAGAAATAGACGATTTTGGAGTTTTTAATAAAGTCGAAGTTGATGATGCTGCATTTTTCCGCCCAATCACTTTTTGCAGGGTCGAACCATTCGTCGAGGTCTTTCAGCATTCTGACTGGCCCACCCGCGTCATAGACGGCAGCCGACAGCGACCACGGCGCCCGTTGCCCGGGAGGATTGGCCAGAACTTCAGCGATATAAAGTTTTAAACGCGAGTGAGAGAACGTATCTTCAAAAATCTTTGTACGGTCGCTGCCGGCCCATCGATGCGGGGTTTCCGATGCGAAGATATTTCTATCAAGACTGTTGTTATAAGGTGCAGTGACCAGAACTCGCTGAGGGCGGCTGACTGCCTTTAAATCTCCAAGCGTCAGGTTCATGTTTTCTGGCGGTATGATGTGTTCTCCCAGGTGCTCCTTCATCATGTCGCTGAAGTAGCCGAAGTCAAACTTTTCGTTACCATGTTCGAGTTTGTGAAAGTCCAGGATGATGAACTCGTTAAAGCTTCGTTCGAGAAAAGCTTTAATGTCGCGAACAAGATCAACCAGTGTGCGCGAAGACCACGCTCCGTTATGTACGAAACGAAATTTTTCAAGTCCGCGCGCCTGGGCGTCATAGACCAAACGTACATCAAGTGCCCGAGCGCCGCGATTCAGCTGGCTGTAGAAGGGCACGTCCTGACAAGCGAACCAGTTACGGGTGAATACACTGGAGTAAGAAGCTTCCAGGTCGCAGCCCGCATTGTGCGTGCCGGGCAATGTCATTTCTCTAAGCGATAGATTGTCGCATTCAGGGGTCGCTCTCATCCACTCGTGAGCGGGGAAATCTTTAAAACTACTTGGTGTCATGTTTACATCCTGCTGGCTTAATAAGTTGTTTAAGTTAGCTGCGCAGGATGTATATAACGAATGACAGAGATTTGACTAATGATGATGTTGTTCGAGTTGTGTGTTTGTCGGATCTTAAGTATCGGTGCCTGGCGCAATGTTACGATTCTTTGCCTCAATCCACTGCGCCATGTACTGAGTACTTTTGTGGGAGTGGTGGCGTAGCATGTTTCCGATAAAGTTACTGGCTCTGAGTTGTTTCAGGTTTAGTTGGTAACTGATCAGTTTTTTTATCAATGCCGGGCCATGAACTGAAACAGAGTAACGCTCATTGAGCAATACAGTTCCTGCCTGTTGGCTCGCTTGCCAACGTATCTCATCGGTATACAGTTGAACGGCATTGTTCGCGAAGTCGCTTGCCGTTTGTGTGATTGCTCCGGGCCAAGGGAGATCCCCATGCATGCCTTCGGCGCCGATAGGTGTGGTCACGCCAGGTGTTCCGCAGAGCATGGCGTCAACCAGTTTGCCCTTGATGCCGGCACCGAAACGCAGAGGGGCCAGACAGACCCGCGCTGCCGACATCACCTGCAAAGCATCCTCAGCCCAGTTCATGATGTGAAAACCTTGCGCCGCATTATGCAGCGCAGTGGCTTTGGGTGGGGTGTACGCACCATAGATATGCAGTTGCGCCTGCGGCAGTTGCTGGCGGATCAGCGGCCAGATCGTGGTCTTCATCCAAAGCACGGCATCCCAGTTGGGCGCGTGGCGAAAATTACCGATGCTCAGAAAATGCGCGCGTTCCGCGAACGGGCGAAATGCCGCTGTTGGTGTCTCGATCATCAACGGGCACCAGTGCAACAGTTGTCGCGGCAACCCGAACTGTGACACCAGCAGATCAATCTCGACCTCGGAAATCATCAAGTTCAAGTCACAGCGATACAGCGCAGCGATTTCACGCTTGGCCAGGTCGGTATCGGCCATCAACTCAAACTCTTCGCGCAATGCCGGGGCGAACAAATCGCTGAGGTCATTCTGATCGTCGTTGATTTTCAAACGATCCTTCTGACGTTGATGGCGGGCATGTCGCAGGCTCTGCAGGTCGGATGTTTCCAGAACACGCAGGGCATCTGGACAATGCTTTTCAACCCGCCAGCCGAACTGTTCTTCCATCATGAACTGGTCGAACAACACAATGTCGGGCGCCAGGTTGCTGATAAAGGTATCGAAGCTGCTGTTGTTGAGTTCGATGGGCACCTCGCGGATCCCCAGTGCACACAAATCGGCCTTGTGCTCACCGGGGCCCGCCGGGCTGCTGAAGGTGATGTCCCAGCCTTGGCCCAGGAACGTCTCGAGAATTTGCATCACGTGCCCGCTGGCGGCGGAAGAGCGGGGTTCGGGCCAGACATAACCAATAACGAGAACTTTGGTCGCAGACTGACTCATAACGCGGATTCCTAAACGTACGGTGGGGAAAAAAGCGCGGATTAAAACACAAAACCGGACGGTGTCCGGTTTGTCGATATCAGTTGGAAGGGGTGTCAGGGCAGAGCATTTACGGTGTTACCGGGAGTCTGTGGCCATGGCGGGGACAAGCTGATCAAACGCCTTGATTTGCAAGAATGCCTTTGACCTTGTCGCGCAACTGGTCAATAGAAAAAGGTTTACCGATAACGTGCATGCCATCAGGCACATCGATACTTTCGACGAAACCGCTGGCAAACAGAATCGGCAATACGGGACGCAACTCGCGCGCCTTCCCGGCCAGTTCCTGGCCATTCATCCCGGGTAAACCTACATCCGTCATCATCAGATCAATGTGCCTGGCCTTGTCTTCGAGGATTTTCAGAGCCTGTTCGCTGCCATCCGCCTCCAGCACTTCAAATTCCAGTTCCTCCAGCACATCGACGATCAGCATACGCACGATGTCGTCGTCTTCGACTACAAGAATGATGGAATCAGTGGTGGACATGATAAAGGCTCTCAAGGATGAAATTCGGGCGCGCCGGTCGATCAAAAATGCCGGGCTCTTGCATGAGTAAGTGGCGCATAGCCACAAGTTCCCGTTTTGATACAAAAAAGATTAGCAGCTGCGAGGCGTGCAAGGATAACTGTTGGCACGCATCCAGGCGCAGGCAAATGTAGGAATTTACTGCCAAAGTTGTCAGAAAAATGGATCCACGGCGGTGTTTTGGGGCAAACTCTCGGGTTTTCAACAGTTCGACAAGGCTGCCCCATGTCCTCTCCGTCTTCGGTTGATGAGCAACGCTTTCGCAAACTCCTGAGTCGCAACGTCAGTCTGCCACTGGGCGTCGGCGTGCTCAGCGCGGTGTTCTTCGTGTCGCTGATCACTTACCTGCTATCGGTCATCCAGTGGGTTGAACACACTGACCGGGTGATCAATAACGCCAACGAAGCGGTGAAACTGACCGTGGATCTGGAAACCGGCATGCGCGGTTACCTGCTCAGCGGCGATGAGCACTTCCTCGATCCGTACGAAACCGCCAAGCCGCGAATCGCCGTGGCGCTCAATACGTTGCTTGAGTTGACCGGCGACAACCCAGTGCAAACCGATCATTTACGCCGCCTGCAAGCCTTGCAGACCGAATGGGCGACCTACGCGCAATCGATGATCGATTTACAGCGCAGCAGCGGTGATTACCGTGGCGCGGTCAAGGCCGGGCGCGGCAAGCGCCTGACGGACGAGATTCGCAAGCAGTTCGAAGACGTGATCGACATGGAGCAGCAGTTGCGCGCCTCGCGTAATGAAGAGGTGCGCCGCACTACAATCTGGAGCATCACCCTTTATTTGATTTTCGTTGCGGGTATCAGCGGGTTGCTGGCCTACATTGGTCGTCGCGATCTGGTCAATTTGTCGGAAAGCTACGGTGCCACGCTGGCAGCGCAGCAGGCCAGCGCCGAACGCCTGGAGCGCCAGGCCTGGCTGCGCAACGGCCAGACCGAACTGGCCGAGCAGGTGCTGGGGCAGCTGACACTGAATCTGTTGGGACGCAACATTCTGCAGTTCTGCGCTCAATATCTCGGCAGCGCGGTGGCTGCTCTTTATGTTCGCGAAGAACACGGTGACCTGAAGCGGGTCGCCACCTATGGTTTCTCGCGGGAACAGGAAGAGCAGGGGCAGGCGATTCACAGCGCTGAAGGCATCGTCGGCCAAGTGGTGCAGCAGGCGCGTCTGGTGCGGCTGGATTCGGTACCATTCGATTATTTCAAGGTCAGCTCGGCGCTTGGCGAAGGTCTGCCGCACAGCGTACTGGTGGTGCCGACCACCGAAGACGACCGGGTCAACGGCGTGATCGAACTCGGCTTCCTGCGTCCACTCAATGACCGCGACATCGAGTTGCTGGAGCTGATCGCCAGCAATATCGGCACCTCTATCGAGGCGGCCCGCTATCGCCAGCGCCTGCAAGAAGTGTTGGCCGAAACCCAACAACTCAACGAAGAGTTGCAGGTGCAGCAAGAAGAGCTGAAAACCGCCAACGAAGAGCTGGAAGAGCAGTCGCGGATTCTCAAGGAGTCCCAGGCGCATCTGGAAACCCAGCAAGTGGAGCTTGAGCAGACCAACGAGCAACTGGCTGAACAGGCCCAGACACTTGCAGAACAACGCGACGCCATGGACTTGAAAAACACCGAGCTGAACCACGCACAGGTGCAACTGGAAGAGCGCGCCGAAGAGTTGCAGCGTTCGAGCAAGTACAAGTCCGAGTTCCTCGCCAATATGTCTCACGAACTGCGCACGCCGCTGAACAGTTCGCTGATTCTCGCCAAGTTGCTCGCGGAAAATCCGCAAGACAACCTCAGCGCCGAACAGGTCAAGTTTGCCGAGTCGATCTATTCCGCCGGCAACGATCTACTCAACTTGATCAACGATATCCTCGACATTTCCAAGGTCGAGGCGGGCAAGCTGGAAGTCTTGCCGGAAAACACCCACGTCGCGCGGCTGGCGGACGGTTTGCGGGGTGTCTTTGAACCGATCGCGGCGGATAAGAAGCTGGCGTTCCGTGTCGAAGTGCAACCTGGCGCTCCGACGATGATGTTCACTGACCGCCAGCGCCTTGAGCAAGTGATCAAAAACCTGCTGTCCAACGCCATCAAGTTCACCGAGCGAGGCTCGGTCAGCCTGACGATTGCCAGTCAGCCCGATGAGCGCATTGCCTTCATCGTCCAGGATTCGGGGATCGGCATTGCCACGGATCAGCAGGAAAGCATCTTCGAAGCCTTCCGTCAGGCCGATGGCACGACTAATCGCAAGTACGGCGGCACCGGGCTGGGGTTATCGATTTCCCGGGACCTGGCAATGTTGCTCGGCGGCTCTATCAGTGTCAGCAGCACGCCGGGGCAGGGCAGTGTGTTCACCCTGGTATTGCCGTTGCAGTACAGCGAGCCGGGCGATACGGCGTTCACGCCGCTGAGCTTTACTCCACCCGCGGCAGTGACGCACGTTGCCGCGCCAGCGGCACCGGTTACATCACTTGCACCGGTCAACATCCCGCGCTTCGCCGATGACCGCGACAAAGGGCCGTTTGCCACCCGCTGCATTCTGGTGGTCGAGGACGAGCCGAATTTCGCTCACATCCTTTACGATCTGGCGCATGAGTTGGGTTATCAGTGCCTGGTCGCCCATGGCGCGGACGAAGGCTACGATCTGGCGCGCGATTTCTTGCCGGATGCGATCCTGCTTGATATGCGTCTGCCAGACCACTCCGGTCTGACCGTGCTGCAGCGTTTGAAAGAGCGCGCCGAAACCCGTCACATCCCGGTCCACGTGATCTCGGTGGAGGATCGTGTCGAAGCGGCCATGCACATGGGCGCCATCGGTTACGCGGTCAAGCCGACCACTCGCGAAGAGCTCAAGGACGTGTTTGCCCGTCTCGAAGCCAAACTGACGCAAAAGGTAAAACGTGTGCTGCTGGTCGAGGACGATGACCTGCAGCGCGAAAGCATTGCGCGGCTGATTGGCGATGAAGACATCGAAATCACCGCCGTGGGCCTGGCTCAAGAGGCTCTGGATCTGCTGCGCACGACGATCTTTGACTGCATGGTGATCGACCTGAAGCTGCCGGACATGCTCGGCAACGAGCTGCTCAAGCGCATGTCCACCGAAGACATCTGTTCGTTCCCTCCGGTGATTGTGTACACCGGGCGCAACCTGACCCGCGACGAAGAGGCCGAGCTGCGCAAGTATTCGCGCTCGATCATCATCAAGGGGGCGCGCTCGCCGGAACGTTTGCTTGATGAGGTCACACTCTTTCTGCACAAAGTCGAATCGCAGTTGTCCCATGAACGGCAGAAGATGCTCAAGACCGCGCGCAGCCGCGACAAGGTCTTCGAGGGTCGCAAAGTGCTGCTGGTGGACGACGATGTACGCAACATCTTCGCCCTGACCAGCGCGCTGGAGACCAAAGGCGCAGTCGTGGTGATCGGCCGGAACGGTCGTGAGGCGATTGAAAAACTCAATGAAGTCGAGGACATCGATCTGGTGCTGATGGACGTGATGATGCCGGAAATGGATGGTTTCGAAGCCACCATTGAGATCCGCAAGGATCCGCGCTGGCGCAAACTGCCCATTATTGCGGTGACGGCCAAGGCCATGAAGGACGATCAGGAGCGCTGCCTGCAAGCGGGCGCCAACGATTATCTGGCCAAGCCTATCGACCTGGATCGCCTGTTCTCGCTGATTCGTGTGTGGTTACCGAAGATGGAACGCATTTAGTGGACGGCAATCACTCATTAGAGCGAAACAGTGAAATCGAATTGCGGCTGTTGATTGAGGCGATCTACCTCAAGTACAGCTACGATTTTCGCGATTACTCCGGCGCTTCGATCAAGCGTCGGGTGCAGCACGCCTTGAGCCAGTTCGAGTGCGCGACCATCTCGGCGTTGCAGGAAAAAGTCCTGCATGACCCGACAGCGTTCATGCAGTTGCTGCAATTGCTGACGATTCCGGTCAGCGAGATGTTCCGTGATCCGTCGCACTTCCTCGCCATCCGCAAAGAGGTGGTGCCGCTGCTGCGCACCTACCCGTCGATCAAGATCTGGATTGCCGGGTGCAGCACCGGGGAGGAGGTCTATTCGATGGCGATTCTGCTGCGCGAAGAGGGCCTGCTCGATCGCACGATCATCTACGCGACCGACATCAACCCGCGTTCGCTGGACAAGGCCAAGCAGGGTATTTTCTCGATGGAAAATGTCCGGGCCTACACCGCCAATTATCAGCAGGCCGGTGGCCAGTGTTCATTTTCCGATTACTACACGGCGGCTTATGGTTACGCGATTTTCGACAAGAGCCTGTGCGAAAACGTGACGTTCGCCGATCACAGCCTGGCCACTGACAGTGTGTTCTCCGAAACTCAATTGATTTCTTGCCGCAATGTGCTGATCTACTTCAACAAGAAGCTTCAGGACAGGGCGTTCGGGCTGTTCCATGAATCGCTTTGTCATCGCGGTTTTCTTGTACTGGGCAGCAAGGAGACGCTGGATTTTTCCAGCTATGCGAACCAGTTCGAGCCGCTGGTAAAGCAAGAACGGATCTACCGCAAAAAATGAACGATACGGCGGATTTGCCTCGAATCGAGGCTATTGTTGTCGGTGCTTCCGCTGGTGGCGTCGAGGCATTGATCAAGCTGCTTGGCCCGTTGCGCCAGGGTTTTGTGTTGCCGATCATCATCGTGTTGCACTTGCCGGAAGAGCGTCGCAGCCAGTTGGCTGAAGTGTTCGCCCGACGTCTGCAGCTGCCGGTCGAAGAAGCCACGGACAAGCAGGATATCCAGGCCGGCACGGTGTATTTCGCCACGCCCGGTTATCACTTGTCGGTGGAGCAGGATCGCAGTTTGTCCTTGAGCCTTGAGGATCGCCTTCATCATTCGCGGCCATCAATTGACTATCTGTTCGAGTCTGCTGCCGACGTCTACGGACCGAAGCTGGCCGCTGTGTTGTTGACCGGCGCCAATCACGATGGCGCGCGCGGACTGGCGCAGGTCAAACGTTGCGGCGGGTTGACCATCGTCCAGGCGCCCGACGACGCCCAGGTCGCCACCATGCCTCTGGCAGCGCTGAAAATTCAGCAGCCGGATCATGTCTTACCCATTCACGGCATCGGCCGTCTGCTAGTCGAGCTGGAACAAATCGCATGCTGAGTAATATTCAGGCAAAACTGCTGATCGTCGACGATCTGCCCGAGAACCTGCTGGCTCTCGAAGCGCTGATCAAACGCGAAGACCGCACCGTCTATAAGGCGTTGTCGGCTGACGAGGCGTTGTCGCTGTTGCTGCAACACGAGTTCGCCATGGCCATTCTCGACGTGCAGATGCCCGGCATGAACGGCTTCGAACTGGCGGAGTTGATGCGCGGCACAGAGAAAACCAAGAACATCCCGATCATTTTCGTCAGCGCCGCTGGCCGTGAACTGAACTACGCGTTCAAGGGCTACGAAAGCGGCGCGGTGGATTTTCTGCACAAACCGCTGGATATCCACGCGGTGAAGAGCAAGGTCAACGTGTTCGTCGATCTGTATCGCCAGAGCAAGGCCATGAAGCAACAGGTCGAAGCGCTGGAGCAGGCCCGGCGGGAGCAGGAAGCGCTGCTGCAACAATTGCAGAGCACCCAGTCGGAGCTTGAACAAGCGGTGCGGATGCGCGATGACTTCATGTCAATCGTCGCCCACGAAGTGCGCACGCCACTCAATGGCCTGATACTCGAAACTCAATTGCGCAAGATGCACCTGGCGCGGGACAACGCCGCGGCGTTCACCCTCGACAAGATGCACGCTATGGTCGATCGCGATGAGCGGCAGATCAAAAGCCTGATCCGCTTGATCGAGGACATGCTCGACGTGTCGCGGATTCGCACCGGCAAGCTGTCGATCCGGCCGAATTCGTTCGACCTTGTGCAGTTGGTGAGCAATCTGCTGCAAAACTTTGCGGCGCAAATCGAAGCGGCGGAAACCACTGTCAGTTTTGAAGCGGACATGCCGGTAAAAGGATGCTGGGATGAGTTCCGCATCGAGCAGGTGATTTCCAATCTGCTGACCAACGCCTTGCGTTACGGCGGCAGAAGTCCGATTCAGGTCCGCGTCTATCGCCAGGGCAACGAAGCTCGGGTGGAGGTTCAGGACCACGGAATCGGCATCAGCGCCGAGAATCAGAAACGTATTTTTCAACAGTTCGAACGGGTTTCCGCCAAGACGGTAGTGGCCGGTCTCGGGTTGGGTCTGTTCATTTCCGAGCAGATCGTCGCCGCCCATGGCGGTTCCATCGTCGTCGAGAGTCAAATCAACGAGGGCGCCCTGTTTCGCGTTTGTCTGCCGATCGAGGAAAACGGCAAATCCGACGCAACCTCTGAGTGACCGCACGGTCGTATCAGCAGCTATTGACCGAACATAGGCTTCCCATGAGCGTAGATGCACAAGATGTAGTACTCGTCGTCGAGGACGAACCGGTTATCTTGATGATTTTGACGGATTACCTGTCGGGGCACGGCTATCGTGTCTTGCAGGCCGAAAACGGTGAGCAGGCGTTCGAAATCCTCGCGAGCAAGCCACATCTGGACATGTTGATTACGGACTTCCGTTTACCCGGTGGCATCTCCGGTGTACAAATCGCCGAGCCCGCCGTGAAGCTGCGACCCGACCTCAAGGTGATTTTCATCAGCGGTTATCCGCAGGAAATCCGCGAGACCGGTAGCCCGATCACGCTCAAGGCGCCGATCCTGGAAAAGCCCTTTGATCTGGACGCGTTGCAGGAAAAGATTCAGGAACTGTTGGCCTGAGCCTGATCGCCCTCACGTAGGAGCTGCTGCAGGCTGCGATCTTTTGACGTGTGTAAGGTCAGAAGATCGCAGCCTAAGGCGGCTCCTGCAGTTTTTCTGAGGCTTCAGCTTTTGATCATCTCGCGCACCTTGGCGGTCAACAGATCAAAGGTGAACGGCTTGGTGATCATCTGCATTCCCGAGTCCAGGAAGCCGCCGCGCACCGCCGCATGCTCGGCGTACCCGGTGATGAACAAAATCTTCAGCTCCGGCCGGTATTGCCGGCCAATCTCAGCCAGCTGCCGACCATTCATGCCCGGCAGGCCGACGTCGCTGATCAGCAGATCGATGCGCTGCGTTGAATTGAGAATCGGCACTGCGCCGTCGGCATCTCCAGCCTCCAGAAACGCATAACCCAACTCACCGAGCACCGCGCTGACCAGCACGCGTACGGCCGGGTCGTCTTCGACGATCAGTACGGTTTCGCCGTCTATTGCGTGCGGCGATTGCTGGATGTCGGTCGCGGGTTGCTCAAGTTCTTCGCCACGGTAGCGCGGCAGGTAAAGTCTGACGGTCGTGCCCTGATCGACTTCGCTGTCGATCGACACGTGGCCGCGAGACTGCTTGCTGAAGCCGTAAATCATCGACAGCCCCAGGCCTGTGCCCTGACCGATCGGCTTGGTGGTGAAAAATGGATCGAACGCGCGACTGATCACGCTTTGTGGCATGCCGCAGCCGTTGTCGGTAACGCTTAGCATCACATAATCGCCGGGCTCAAGATTGGGGTAAGCCACCGTGAATTCACGATGCAGGACCTGATTACTCGTCTCGACTACCAATTTGCCGCCCTCGGGCATGGCATCGCGGGCGTTGATGACCAGGTTGAGCAGGGCGCTTTCCAGTTGATTGGGGTCCGCCTCGGCCACCCAGAGTTTTTCGTCCAGCCGCATTTCAAATTGAATGCTTTCGTTGAGACTGCGCTGTAGCAACTCGCCCATCGACAGCACCAGGCTATTCATTTGCACGGCTTTGGAGTCGAGCGATTGCCGGCGAGAAAAAGCCAGCAGGCGATGAGTCAGGCTGGCAGCCCGATTGGCCGAGGTCACGCCCAGGTCGATCAGGCTGTCGAGGTCTTCTGTGCGCCCTCGGGCCAGGCGCCGACGAAGTAATTCAAGGCTGCCGATAATGCCGGTGAGCATGTTGTTGAAGTCGTGAGCGATACCGCCTGTGAGCTGACCGACTGCTTCCATTTTTTGCGATTGACGCAATGCTTCTTCGTTGTGCCGCAGCTGCGCGGTACGTTCTTCGACTTGCTGTTCGAGGGTTTCCAGCGTCGATTGCAGGCGTCGTTCGCTTTCACTCAGATCAATCAGACGGTCACGGGCTTCGTACTGTCGTCGCCGGCCGCGAAGAGCTGCGGACACCAGGCTGATCAGAGTCGCTGGATGGAACGGCCGCTCAAGGAACGTTACGTTGCCTAACTGATCGCTGAGTCGAGAGGAGGGGCCCTGTTCCTGTCCGCCGTGATGGGTGAGCAAAATGGTCGGCAGATCCGACCATGCGGGTTGCTCTTCCAGGTGCAGAAACAACGTTTCCAGCTCCGGGCCGCGCAACGCTTCGGCAGCGATCAGCAACAGTCCGGCACCGGCTTCCAATTGCGCACACAGTTCGGCGAGATTCGGTGTGATCAAGCCGTCGTACCCGGCCTCGTTGAGAATCATCAGCGCAATTTGGCTGTCGCGACCCACGGGCGCCAGAATCAGCGCCCGTTCGGCCAGCGGCACCGAGCCAGTCATAAGCGTTCCTGCAACAGCGGTTTTTTCTCACCGAGGTAAGTCGGGACACCACGAAGTACACCCTGAAAGGCTTCCAGCGGTTCGCCGATGACCATGCCTTGCGTCGAAATAAGGTATTCGCGGATCGTCGATTCGTGACTACCGGTGCGCTTCTTGATGATGGAAATAGCGCGGCGCACCTTGCCGATGGCCTCGAAGTAGCGCAACAGAATCACCGTGTCGGCCAGGTACGTGATATCCACCGGTGCTTGCATGTCGCCGACCAAGCCGTGCTGGGCGACTGTCATGAACGTCGCTGCACCTTTGCGGTTCAGATACAGCAGCAATTCGTGCATGTGCAACACCAAGGCTTTTTCTTCAGGCATTGCCGCCTGATAGCCGTTGATGCTGTCGATCACCACGGTTTTGATCTGGCCCTCGTCAACGCAGCGACGTACGCGATGGGAGAACTCCCCCGGAGACAACTCGGCCGCGTCGACTTGTTCGATCATCAGGTTGCCGGTGGCGCGCAGGGCTTTGAGGTCGATACCGATGTTTTTCATCCGCTCGTAAAGCAGTTCCAGCTCTTCGTCAAAGATGAATAGCGCCGCCTTTTCCCCGCGGGCTACAGCGGCGGCGGCGAAGATCATCGAGATCAGCGATTTGCCCGTACCCGCCGGGCCCAGAATCAGCGTGCTGGAGCCGGTTTCAATGCCGCCACCGAGCAGAGCGTCCATTTCCGGGATGCTGCTGGACAATTGCTGGCGTGGATAGTCGCCGCGGTGTTCGGCTGCGACCAGTCGTGGGAACACATGCACGCCATCGCCCATGATGGTGAAGTCGTGATAACCGCCGCGGTACTTTTGGCCACGGTACTTCACTACCCGTACTCGGCGACGCTCGGCGCCATAGTTGGGGGTGATTTCTTCCAGTCGAATCACGCCGTGGGCCACGCTGTGTACGGTTTTGTCGAGAGACTCGGTGGTCAAGTCGTCGAGCAGCAGAACCGTCGCGTTATAACGCACGAAGTAGTGCTTGATTGCCAGAATCTGTCGGCGGTAGCGCAAGGAGCTTTGTGCGAGCAGACGGATCTCTGAAAGGCTGTCGAGGACAACGCGGGTCGGCTTGAAGCGTTCGACCGCTTCGAATATCTGCTTGGTGGCTTCGCCCAATTCCAGATCGGAGGAGTACAGCAAACTCTGCTGGTGCTCTGCATTAAGCAGGCTTTCCGGGGGCGTCAGCTCGAAGATCTTGATGTTTTCGTCTAGCTCCCAGCCGTGCGACAGCGCACCTTGGCGCAGTTCATGCTCGGTTTCCGAGAGTGTGATGTACAACGAGCGCTCGCCGGCTTTCGCGCCAGCTATTAGAAAATGCAGCGCGGCAGTGGTTTTGCCGGTGCCAGGCTCACCCTCCAGCAAAAATACGTGACCGCGAGACAAGCCTCCGGCGAGGATGTCATCCAGGCCTTCAATGCCGGTGGCGGCTTTTGCACTGATCAACTCGTTAGATGTAGACAAAAAATGCCCTCTCATGACTAGGGGAAGCGAGGCAGCCGTCTAGTGTGGACTGCCTGTTTACTTGACCCGTAGCCGTGATGGCAGTTCCGCTTTTTCTTTCATGATGGCTGGAAATTCTCTGTGGTGAGCGAATTTATCCCCTCACCACAGGACGATGTCAAAGCCCCTGCTGTATTGCCGGATCGTCGGGATTCAACTGTTCAAGCTGGGCGAGCAGAATCTGCACATTCTGCAATTGTCCGCTTTCTTTCCAGTAGTTGATCAGTAGCACCCGCGCCTTGCGATCGGCCGGGTGACGCTGGACGATTTCCTGCAGTTGCTTTTGCGCCGCTTCCAGTTCTTCTGCGCCGTGAAGAGTGGTGGCGAGGTCGTAGCGGTAATCTTTGTTATCCGGCTCCAACTCAACCGCTTTGGACAAACCGAGCAGGGCATATTCACGCTGACCATGGTGCAGCAACCACAGCCCCAGGGCATGTTGCAGATAGGCGGAGTCAGGCTGGGCTTTAAGCTTTTGCGCGAGCAACTGTCGCGCGGCGTCGGCCTGCCCCTGGCGGTCGAGCACATCGATCTGCATCACCAGCGCCGGTAAATTGCCGGGGTCCAGGCGCAGCGTATTCTCCAATGCGAGCTGTGCCTCTTTGAACTCTGCGTTATGGAGATGGAGACGCGCCAGTTGCTCATAAGAAGCGGCGCTCGGCGGTAGATCCCTGAGTGTTTGCTCCCAGCCGTCGATGGCCTGCTGCAACGCTGCAAAATACAGCCCGAGTTCATCCGGGGTCAGGCCGAGCAGGGCATTGATCGCGGCAAACCGGACAGTCGGTTCCTCATCATCAAGCATCGGCCCCAGCAACAGGCTGCGCTGCCCGCCCGGCACGAGTCCAACCACACTTTTGATGGCTGCCACCCGCACCTCGGGCGCTTCGTGCTGCAGGTCAGCGTCGGCGAGTTTCAACGCCTGTGGGCTCGGGTAATTGGGCAGCTCGCCGTGCAGCCAGACGCGGCGCTTGACCGACAGGTCCGGCCGGCCCAATTGCTGATACAGCTGACGCGCCGCCCCCGGTTCGCCGGTTCGGGCAGCGCCCAGCGCTTCGCTGTAGCCATGCTTGATCGCGTCCGGAATCACCGGCGTGGTGCTGCGCAGGGCTAGCCACGCCACGACGACAATAAGCACGAGGCCAAGGCAGATAAGCAGATAGCGGCGAGACTGAGGCATGCGGGTTTCCGAAAACAGACGTACTTGAGCAGAGCGGCAAGCTTCGGTCAGCTCGGGCCGTGAGTCAAACCCGAGCATGCGAAACGTAACGCGATCCCCTGTAGGCGCTGCGGAACGCATTTCAAATGGAGGAGCAACTTTGGCCTCTCCTGCAATTTGGGGCATAAAAAAGCCCCGCGACCGAATGATACGCGGGGCAAAAAATTGGTTGGTTGCGGCCAACCAAAGGAGCTCTTTGACAATCAATGGTTACTTGCTGGCGACCGTCTCCGGCTGCCAGCCACCGCCGAGGGCTTTGTAGATCGCGACAATCCCGCGATACAGATCCACTTCGGCCTGGGCCTGGCTGTCTTCGGCATTCAGCCGTTCACGCTGGGCGTCGAGCAGCACCAGGAAATCTGTGGTGCCTTCGCGATAGCGAATCTCTGCCAGGTCGGCAGCGTTGCGGCTCGATTCACTCTGGCGGATCAGCGAGATCAGGCGTTGCTGACGCTTGCCGTAGTCGCTGAAGGCGTTTTCCGACTCTTCCAGTGCCAACAGCACTTGTTGCTCGTAGGTCGCCAGCGCGCCCTCGGCATCCGCATCGGCACCGCGCAAACGCGCTCGCACGCTGCCGAGATCGAATGCCGCCCAGGTGATGCTCGGGCCGAGTGCCCAGGCGTTGGCCGCCGAGGAACCGATTTGTGAACCACGCCCGGCCGTCCAGCCGAGGAAGCCGCTGAGGCTGACCCGTGGGAACAGGTCCGCTTTCGCCACGCCAATTCGCGCTGTGGCTGAGGCGAGTTGGCGTTCAGCACTGAGGATGTCCGGACGACGTTGCAGCAGCTCGCCCGGGTTGCCGATTGGCAAGGCCTTGGCAATTGCCGGCAGGTCTTTTGGACTCAGGTCGACGGTCAGTTTGTCCGGACGCTCACCCAGCAGGGTGGCGATGCGGTTTTTCTGCCGAACCTGCTCGGCTTGCAGTTGCGGCACGCTGGCTTCGACCGAGGCCAGACGCGCATCGGCACGTTCGACATCGAGCTGATCGCCAACGCCGGCATCACGCAGGCTGATGGTGATCTTGCGTGACGCCTGCTGGTTGTTCAGGTTGGCCACCGCGATTTTTTCGCGCAGTTGTGCGCCACGCAGTTGACCGTAAGCGTCCACCAGCTCGGCAATCATAGTGACTTGCAGTTGGTACAAATCGGCTTCAGCGGCCTGCTGATCGGCATCGCTGGCTTCCAGATTGCGCTGGATGCGCCCGAACAGGTCCAGCTCCCAGGCCATGTCCAGGCCCAGGTCATAGCGTTCACTGCTGACCCGATTGGTGGTCTGGCCCGGGATTTGCCCCTTGGCCAGATCACTGCTGGCGCGGCTGGTGATGGTCGGCATGATGTCATTGCTGGCGTCATCGCGGATCGCCCGTGCGGCTTTCCAGCGGGCAAACGCCACGCGCAATTCACGGTTGCCTTGCAGCGATTGCGTCACCAACTGGTTGAGGGTCGGATCGTCGAACTGCTGCCACCAGATGCCTTCGAACTTCGAACGGTCAAAGTTCTTCTGACCGTTGGCGCCGTCGGTGGCGGTCGTGATGTTGGCCGCCTCCGTCGCCGGGGTCTTGTAGTCGGGGCCGACGGCGCAGGCGCTCAGGGCCAGCACCAGCAGACTCGGCAGGAAGACTTTCAGACTCATTGTTGCGCCTCCAGTGGCTTTTGAAGAGAGTGCGCCTTGGCCGCTTTGCGCTGCTCGCCGCGTTCGACAAAGTTACGAATCAGTACGTAGAACACTGGCGTCAGCAACAGACCGAAGAAGGTCACCCCGAGCATCCCGGAGAACACCGCCACACCCATGGCGTGACGCATCTCGGCACCGGCACCGCTGGAGAACACCAGTGGCACCACACCCATGATGAACGCGAAGGAGGTCATCAGGATCGGCCGCAGACGCAGACGGCAGGCTTCCAGTACCGCCGCGAGCGGATCGAGGCCTTCTTCCTGTTTATCCTTGGCGAATTCGACGATCAGAATCGCGTTCTTACACGCAAGTCCCACCAGTACGATCAGTCCGATCTGGGTGAAGATGTTGTTGTCGCCGCCAGAGATGATCACACCGGTAATGGCTGACAGCAGGGTCATCGGTACGATCAGGATCACCGCCAGTGGCAGGCTCCAGCTTTCGTATTGAGCCGCGAGCACCAGGAACGCCAGCAGTACGCAGAGCGGGAACACGAACAGCGCGGTGTTGCCGGACAGAATCTGCTGGTAGGTCAGGTCGGTCCATTCGTAGGTCATGCCGTTCGGAAGTTCTTCCTTGAGCAGTTTCTCGATGGCTTTTTCGGCCTGGCCAGAGCTGTAGCCGGGGGCTGCCGCACCGTTGATTTCTGCGGTAATGAAGCCGTTGTAGTGCATCACGCGATCCGGGCCCGAGGTGTCGCTTACCTTGATGAAGGTCGCCAGCGGGATCATTTCGCCTTTGTTGTTACGCACTTTCAGCTGACCGATCTGATCGGATTCGAGGCGGAACTGTTGCTCGGCCTGAACGTTGACCTGATAAGTGCGTCCGAAACGGTTGAAGTCGTTGGCATACAGCGAACCCAGGTAAATCTGCAGGGTGTCGAAGATGTCGCTGACCGCCACGCCATGAGTCTTGGCTTTCTCGCGGTCGATAGCGGCATCGACCTGCGGCACGTTCACGGTGTAACTGGTGAACAGGCCCGCCAGTTCCGGCACGTTGTGGCTCTTGTTGATGATGTTCATGGTTTCTTTGTACAGCTCGTCGTAGCCCAGGTTGCCCCGGTCTTCGATTTGCAGGCGGAAACCACCGATGGTGCCCAGACCTTGTACCGGCGGCGGCGGGAAGATCGCCATGTACGCCTCTTGAATGTCCGCGAACTGGCCGTTCAGGGCGCCGGCGATGGCTCCGGCAGACATGCTCGGGTCTTTACGTTCATCGAACGGTTTCAGGGTCACGAACACGATGCCGGCGTTCGGGCTGTTGGTGAAGCCGTTGATCGACAGGCCCGGGAACGCTACAGCACTTTCCACACCCGGCTGTTTCAGCGCCATATCGGACATGCGCTTGATCACGTCTTCAGTGCGGTCCAGGCTCGAGGCGTCCGGCAATTGCGCGAAGGCCACCAGGTATTGCTTGTCCTGGCCGGGTACGAAACCGGTCGGGGTGTGCGAGAAGCCGAAGAAGGTCAGTACCATCAGGCCTGCGTACAGGATCAGGGCAATGCCACTGCTGCGGATAACCCGAGCCACCGTGCCGACGTAGCCATGGCTGGCACGTTCGAAGAAGCGGTTGAACGGGCGGAACAGCCAGCCACCGAAGATCTTGTCGAGCACTCTGGAGAAGCGGTCTTTCGGTGCGTCATGACTTTTCAGCAATACAGCAGCCAGCGCCGGCGATAGGGTCAGCGAGTTGAACGCCGAGATCACGGTCGAGATTGCGATGGTCAGTGCGAACTGCTTATAGAACTGACCGGTGAGGCCGGAGATGAACGCCGCCGGAATAAACACCGCACACAGCACCAGAGCCGTGGCAACGATCGGGCCCGTCACTTCACGCATGGCGCGCTTGGTCGCCTCGACCGGTGTGAGCCCGAGTTCGATGTTTCGCTCGACGTTCTCCACCACCACGATGGCGTCATCCACCACGATACCGATGGCCAACACCAGGCCGAACAGCGACAGGGCATTGAGTGAGAAGCCGAACAGGTGCATCACCGCAAACGTACCGATCAACGATACCGGCACCGCCACCAAGGGAATGATCGAGGCGCGCCAGGTTTGCAGGAACAGGATCACCACCAGGACCACGAGAATCAGCGCTTCGAAAAGGGTGTGAACCACGGCTTCGATCGAACCGCGTACGAAGATCGTCGGGTCATAGACGATGCTGTAATCCATGCCTTGCGGGAAGCCTTTCTTCAGCTCGTCCATTTTCGCCCGAACGTCATTCGAGATGTCGATGGCGTTGGAACCTGGACGCTGGAAGATCGGGATCGCCACCGCCGGCTGGTTATTCAGCAGCGAACGCAACGCGTACTGGCTGGAGCCCAGTTCAATGCGAGCGATGTCTTTAAGTCGAGTGATCTCACCATCGTCACCTGCACGAATGACGATGTTTTCGAACTCTTCCTCGGTGACCAGTCGGCCCTGAGTGTTGACCGACAGCTGGAAGCTCTGTGCTGTCGGGGCAGGGGGCGCACCCAGTTGTCCGGCGGCTACCTGGCGGTTCTGCTCACGAATGGCGGTCACCACATCGGTCGCGGTCAGATTGCGCGAAGCGGTCTTGTTCGGATCAAGCCACACACGCAGCGAGTAATCGCCCATGCCGAACAGTTGCACATCACCGACACCGCCCAGACGAGCGAGCTCATCCTTGATGTTGAGGATCGCGTAGTTGGACAGGTAGAGCATGTCGTAACGCTTGTCCGGGGAGGTCAAGTGCACAACCATGGTCAGGTCAGGTGAAGCTTTGTCGACGGTGATACCAATGCGCGTCACTTCCTCGGGAAGTTTCGGCTCGGTTCGGGTGACCCGGTTCTGCACCTGCACCTGCGCGTTGTCCAGGTCAGTGCCCAGGGCGAAGGTGATGGTCAGCGTGATCTTGCCGTCAGCGGTCGATTGCGAGGACATGTACAGCATGTTCTCGACGCCGGTGATGGCTTGCTCCAGAGGCGCCGCCACGGTTTCACCGATGACCTTTGGGTTGGCGCCCGGGAAGTTTGCACGCACCACCACGGTCGGTGGCACAACTTCCGGGTATTCGCTGATCGGTAACTGGAACAGCGAAATCGCACCGGCGATCAGGATCAGCAGCGACAGCACCGCTGCGAAGATCGGCCGTGAAATGAAGAATTGGGAAAAATTCATCGGAGTTCTCGTCCCTTAACCGCGTGGGGTCGTAGCGGCCAGCTTCACAACCGAGCCGGACGCGCCTTTGGCAGGCGTGACTTTAGGCAGGTTGCTGGCTTCCAGCGCTTGACGTTGTTGAGCGAGTGCCGCGATGGTTTGCTCGCTGGCCATCGGGACGACTTCAGGCGTCACCGGTGAGCCAGGGCGTACGCGTTGCAGGCCCTTGACGATGATGGTGTCGTCTTTGTTCAGGCCGCTACGGACGATTCGCAGGCCTTCGATTTTCGGGCCGAGTTCAACGGCGCGGTAAACCGTTTTGTTGTCCGCATCCATTACCAGCACGAACTTCTTGCCCAGATCGGTACCGACGGCTTCGTCGTTGATCAACATGGCGTCGTAGGTGCCGCTGCCGACCAGTTTCAGGCGTGCATACAGACCCGGGGTATAAGTGCCGTCGCTGTTGTCGAACACCGCGCGACCACGGATGGTGCCGGTTTTCGGGTTGACCTGGTTGTCGATGAAGTTCATCTGACCCAGGTGCGGATTGCCGTCTTCATTGGACAGACCCATGTACACCGGGGTGGTGGCTCCGCGCTGACCCTGACGGGCGAGTTGGGTGTATTTGAGGAATACACGCTCATCAGCGTCGAAATAGGCGTAGACCTTATCGGTAGAAACCACGCTGGTCAGAGGCGTGGTGTCGGCGGTTACCAGGTTGCCGGCGGTGATTTCGGCACGGCTGACACGGCCGTTGATGGGTGCGGTCACGCGGGTGAAACTCAGGTTCAGCCTGGCCAGATCCAGTTGCGCTTGCAGTGCGCCTACGGCGGCGCGGGCTTCTTGCGCGGCACTGGTACGCGAGTCGGCGAGTTCGGCGGAAATCGCGTTGCTGGCACGCAGACGTTCACCTCGGGCGGCTTCGTTTTCGCTGCGAGTGGCGGTGGCGCGCGATTGTGCAACCAAGGCTTCGAGGCGGCGAACCTCAGCCTGGAATGGACGCGGATCGATCTGGAACAGCAGGTCGCCTTTCTTTACCAGCGCGCCTTCAGTGAACGCAACCTGGTCGATCTGGCCAGAAACCCGTGGACGGATATCAACAGTTTCCGGCGCTTCGAGGCGCCCGGTGAACTCGTCCCACTCGTTGACCGGTTGTTCCAGCACCTTGGCCACGCTGACTTTGGCAGCAGGCGGGGCGGCTGCGGTTTCCGGATTTTTGCCGCAAGCGCTCATCACCAGTACGGCCAACAAGGCCAACGGGAAGCGCAAATGTTTGAGTGACTGTTCCATGGAATGCATCCGCCAAGTATTGAAGATGGGCGGATGATGCTCGGCGGCTAGTGAGCAAACGAATCGAATGAGGCGAAGGTAACTATCATTCGGAATGATATAAGCGCCGAGCGAGCCCTCTAGCATGCACCTTTCGTTAGGGGGCTATCAATCGGGCTGATGACAATTCTGTTTTGCGCGGCCAGTAAAGATGCAGCTACTCGTATGCATATGGATTGCAGAAACAAAGAGACGGCCATGAAGGCCGTCTCGATCAGCAATGCTGATGTGTATCAGTTGTTGCCTTTACGGTTCTCGCCGAAACGATTCGGCCCCGGCTGGCTGTCTTGCGCAAGGAACACAAGGTTGACGATAGGCAGCAACAACCACCAGCCGCTGCGATCGGTGTCGTGCATGCGACGCACGCCTACTGCGATCGATGGCAGGAGGATCGCGAGGCTGTAGAGGTTGTACAGCATGCCTTTGGTGTTCAGCATGGCATCAATAGCGATGATGCCAAGAGAAATTCCCAGGTTGATCAGAATGAACATCCAGTATTCACGGCGAGTGGCGCGGCCGCGGAACACTACGTAGTTTCTCCACGCCTCGACGTACGGGTTACCCGTCGTAATGGCGGGGCCACTTGGGTAGGACTGTTGGGTGGCTTGAGGCGCCCCGCACTGTGGGCAAGCCACGGCCAAAGTGCTTATTTCCTTGGCGCAACCGCGGCAGAAAACCATGCTCATATTTTTTCCCTAAAATTATTCAATCGATAGACAGAGCAAAACGAACGCAGTAAGGCCTGACAAAACAATGCCGGCGATCGCGAGGTTTCTTCCTGAGTGTTTTTGGTTGATGCAGATAATGCCGCAAGCGAGACCTGCGATGCTGAAGACCCCCACGCCGAGGATCGTCTCACTGTCCCATTCGGAGTCATCAAACAGGGTGAGTCCGCAGATAATCCCGAAGATCAGTGAAACGATGGCCAGCCAGGGTGTTTCGGCTTGCGTTTGCGGCACAAAGGCCTGCTGGACAGCCCCGCATTGGGGGCAGTTGAGCGCCGTTTCGTGAAGCTCCTTGGCGCAAGCACGACAATAGACCATTGCCATCGTTTTCCTTAACTGAGTGCTGAAACCCGACCTTCCATCTGGCGGGGCGCGCTAAGTTAAACTGTATTACCAAATTTGTCACCCGGCACTTTGCCATTATCCGGCATGACTGTTGAAAGCAGGGTTTTGGAGATACTTTGTGAGAGGATTTGTGAGCGGCGGCGAGGGAGTTCGATCCCTCGCCGCACGTGCATCAGAGCTTCGGTAACTGACCGATCCGGCCAATCATTTCCGTTACGATCTGCAGATCAAGCTGGAATTGCTCCACGGTCTTGAATTCGCCGTCGGTGTGACCGGTGTATTTGGCCTCTGGCCGGGCCAGACCGAACTGCACGCCATTGGGCAGTTCATGCACCGAGGTTGCACCAGCGGAAGTACCAAACTCGTGTTTCATGCCCAGATTTTCAGTGGCCACCGCCAGCAGCGCTTTGACCCACTCGCCCTCTGGATTGCGGTACATCGGCTCGGCGATCGAATAGTCGAAGGCAACGGCAACATGGGTTTTCTTGCTCCACGCCGCCAGTTTCTCAGCGATTTCAGCCTTGAGCTTTTCCGGCGACTTGCCTTTCGGCACGCGCAGGTTGACCGCCAGTTTAAAAGCCTTGTCATCCATTGCGACGTAGGTCAACGACGTGGTCAGCGGCCCCATGAAGGCATCGGAAAAACCGACATCCAATTTGTTGCCCAGGTAATCCAGCCCCCAGTTGTCGGCGGCGTAGCGTGCGGCGTCAGTAATGTGGTTGTGCTTGAGCGCGACTTTGCCATCAAGGCCATTGATGAAGTCGAGCATACGCGCCACCGGATTGACCCCGGACTCGGGTTCGGAGGAGTGCGCAGATACCCCTGTGACTGTCAGCTTCACGTCTTTGCCATCGACTTTGGCGCTGATCTCGAAGTTGCCGCCATTACGTTTGGCATAGTCGGCGCCGGCCTTTTGCAGGCTGGCGACGAGCTCGGCAGGTTTGTCCGTAACCAAGGTCGCGACGGATGCCGACGGAATCTGGTTGGTCGCCAAGCCACCGGTCATCGAGATGATTTCTGCGCCTTTGCCCTCAGCCTTGCGCTTGGCAAAGTTGGCCATGACGGTGCCGTAACCTTTCTCGGCAATCACCACCGGGTAACCGCCATCCAGCGCTAGGTTGTAGTTGGGCGTCGGGTTGCGCTCGAAATAGTAGGGGATCGCGTCGCCAGTGGTTTCTTCGGTGGTGTCCACCAACAGCTTGAAATTACGTGCCAGCGGCAGCTTTTCTTCCTTGATGACCTTCATGGCATACATCGTCACCACGATGCCGTTCTTGTCATCCTCGGTGCCGCGACCATACATGCGATCGCCGATCAGAGTGATCTTGAACGGGTCGAGACGAGTACCGTCCTTCAATACCCAGTTCTCCGGCGTCACCGGCACCACGTCGGCATGCGCATGAATGCCGACCACTTCATCGCCGGACCCTTCGAGGGAAATCTCGTAAACACGGTTGTCGATGTTGCGGAAATTCAGATTGAAAGACTGGGCCAGGGCCTTGATCTTTTCAGCGATTTTGATGAATTCCGGATTGTCATGCTGGGCAACGCCGTCCTTGCGAAACGTCGGAATCTCGACCAACTCGCGCAGGGTCTCGGTGGCCGCCGAGCTGTACTTCACGCGTGCGTAGATACCGAGCAGGCGATAGATCTCGTTTTGCTGTTCAGCCGTCAGAGTCTTGTTGTCGAGAAAAGCGCCAATGGCCGGGCTGATATTGGCTGTCTTGGCCAAGTCACTTTTAGCCAGGCTGCCGAGGAACTGACGGAAATCCGTAGCCGACTCGGCCTTGAACGTCTTGAGGATTTCAGCGCTTTGCTGCGCAGTGATGTTGGCTTGCGCGGGTGCAATGAAGGCGGATAGACCGGCCAGCATCAGCGTGGTGGCGGCCAGTTTCTTGAAAGGGAAATTCATTAAGAAGGGCATTCCTTGGCAGTGCTGTTAATAAAGGAGTGTCTCAACGCTGAGACACATGCACTTACAAACTAACACCGTGCTAGAGGGTTGGGGGAGCCCTGAAACGGGATCTGTCGCACAGAAATGCAAAAGGGGCGCAGAAACAAAAAAGCCCGGATTAAAATCCCGCGCTTTTTCATTACGGTGCTTTTCAATCGGCGGCGCAGTCTCCTCTCGCCGAGAATGATCAAAAAAACGAACTGTCGAGGTGCTTTTGGCGTCCACCCCTATGACTGTCCTGGCGACACTGAAACCGAGCCGTCCCTACCATGCAACGATGGAGACACCCGATATGAACAAGCCACTTCTGTTTCTAAGCCTGTGCTGTGCACTCATGCTGCAAGGCTGTTTCGATAACTCGGACAACGAGACCAAAGACAACACCGACGGCGCGAAGTCATCGATACAAATGCAGCAGAAGGATGACGCGCAGCCGAGCAAGTAGTCGCGCGCCTGACGGCTTGCTTACCGCCAGGCCTGCTAATGCACGATGCATAGGTAAATATGGCGGATGACTCGGACTATCAGCGAGGCTAACCGGTAAATGCGGATTGGCTGACGGTCATGGATCTTTTCTAGCCGGTTAACCATTCCTCTGACTGATTAGCGTCTGGCGGCGCTCGTTTTTCCGAGGATCCTTCCGGCATCTTGTGCAGGAGGAAGTCCAAACACCCTTAAATAATCCCTGCTGAATTGTGTCGCACTTTCATAGCCGACCTCGAAGGCAGCCGCCATGACGCTCTTGGCGTGAACCACCATCAGTGTTCTAGCCTGGAGCAGGCGAACCCGCTTTTGATACTGCAAAGGACTCAGGCTGGTGACTGCCTTGAAGTGGCGATGAAACGCCGAGACGCTCATTGATGCTCGTTGCGCCAAGCGTTCCACCCCAATTGGTTGTGCGAAGTCACGGCGGATCCACTGGATCGCCATGTTGACTCGGGCCATCGCCGTATCTGGCGCTGCGATCTCTCGCAACATCCAGCCATGGGGACCCTGGAGAACACGGAAGATGATTTCCCGTTCATAAACCGGGGCGAGGGCGGCGATGGCCTCCGGGTCCCCCATCAATCGCAGCATTCGTACCCACGCATCCATCAAATCGGTTGTGACTGACGCCACTGAAAACCCGAGATTGTTCTCAGGGCGGCTGACAGGTTTGGGCAGGTCTTCAAATAGCGTCGACAACACAGCTGGATCAAGCGTAAGGCTGACTGCCAAGTAAGGTTCTCCCGATGCGCCTGGATGAACAGACCCCACTGCTGGCAAATCAATGGACATGACGAAATAGGTCGCAGGGTCATACCGAAGCGTCCGATCCCCCACGCTCATGCTCTTGCTGCCCTGCAGGATCAGATTGATCATCGGGTCATAGACCGCCGCCAGCATGTGTTCGGGGATTTTGCCCTTGACCATGGCCACGCGGGGGATGCCCGTTTCGGTACGACGGTTTTCAGCCTTGGCCGCGAGCGACCTGAGTTCATTCAGTTGATTGTCCATGCCGGGCATGCTGACGGCAGCACCCTGCGCCATGCAAGCGAAAAGCAGAAACAGGCAGGTTTCGAGTAGAAATGGGTACGACCCTGGCGATCGTGATGAGTACTGTGGGGCCACTTATAAGCCACAAGGAACATCAAATGAGCGTTATCGTGATTACCGGCGGCAGCCGTGGAATCGGTGCCAGTACCGCCGAGCACATTGCCCGGAGCGGAATGGGGGTCATTCTGACCTACAACACTGATCCTCAAGCTGCGAACACCGTCGTGGAACGCATCGAGCGTGTCGGTGGCAAGGCCGTCGCTCTCAAGCTCGACGTGTCTGATGTTGGCAGCTTCGAAGCGTTTCGCACGTCAGTGGTAATGACCTTACGGGACACCTGGAACGCCACTCTGTTGAGTGGCCTGGTCAACAATGCCGGGTACGGCCTGTTCAATCCCTTGGCAACTGTCACCGAGGCGCAGTTCGATGGCCTGTTCAACGTGCACCTCAAAGGGCCGTTTTTTCTCACTCAAACCCTCCTGCCGCTGTTCGCGGAAAATGCCAGTATCGTCAACCTGACCAGTGCCACTACCCGCGTCGCCACCGCTGGCGTGGCGCCCTATGCTGCCTTCAAGGGCGGGCTCGAGGTGCTCACCCGTTATATGGCCAAAGAATTCGGCGAGCGGCGCATACGGGCCAACGCGGTATCACCCGGCGCCATCCGCACCGGGTTGGGCGGGGGACTGAACGCTGAGTTCGAGGCGAAGCTGGCGGCGCAAACGGCGCTCGGCCGGGTCGGCGAGCCGGAAGACGTCGCGCGCGTCATTGCCATGTTGCTGTCAGAAGAGAGCGCCTGGATCAATGCCCAGACGCTCGAAGTGGCCGGTGGCTACAACATCTGAATACATGAGGATTTCGCCATGCTGGATCATATCTTTTTGTCCGTGAGCGATATCGCACGGTCCATCCGTTTCTACGAAGCCGCCCTGAGCCCGTTGGGTATCACCGCGCGGCTGAATTACGACGGCAAGGATGGCCCATCGGGTCATCCTGACCTGAAAGGCTTCGGTGCCAATGGCCGGATGTTTTTCTGGTTGCGTGAGGGCGTCGTGGAAGGGCGCGCGGTCCATGTTGGTTTTGTCGCAAGCAGCCACGCTGAGGTTGACGCCGCTTATACCGCGGCCCTGCATCAGGGTGCGGTCGACAACGGCCCGCCTGGGGCGCGCTTGCATTACGACCCCGATTACTACGCCGCCAATGTGCTGGACCCGGATGGGTATAGCCTCGAATTCGTCTACAAGAAATGGCAGCACGTCCAATGAGTACGCTACTGATCTACGGAGCTACAGGCTATACCGGTCGTATGGCTGCTGAGCGAGCAAAAGCGCTCGCTCTGAATTTCGAAATCGCCGGGCGTAATGCCAAGCGTCTCGAAACGCTCGCAGCGCAGTTGGACGTGCCTTATCGGGTGTTTGATACCCGCGAAGCCGAAAGCTCTTTGTCTGGCATCTCAGTATTGCTGAACTTCGCCGGGCCGTTCGCGCAAACGGCCGAGCCGTTGATGCACGCCTGTATCAGGGCCGGCGTGCACTACTTGGATATCACTGCCGAGATCAATATTTACCGCATGGCCGAGGGGCTGGGTGCTGAAGCGGCTGCGAATCACGTCATGCTGTTACCGGGTGTCGGCTGGGATGTCGTTCCTACCGATTCGCTGGCGGTGCATGTTGCCAAGCGTGCCGTAAAACCGGTTGCGCTGAGTATCGCGCTTCAGGTCCCCGGTTCGATGTCTCGCGGGTCGGCGATGAGCGTCAGCGAGATCATCGGCGCAGGCGTGCTCGCCAGGGTCGATGGCGAACTTGTTGCGACGCCGGATGCCGCGCCGCGCCTCTTTGATTTTGGCGAGGGTCCGGTCCTCTGTGCACCCTTGTCATTCGGCGACCTGGTGACGGGCTGGCATTCGACCGGCATCCGCAACATTGCGATGTTCGTGCATATCACGGGTGACGGATTTCCCGAAGGTGATCTGTCGCAGTTGCCTGATGGTCCCACGCCTCAGCAAAGGGCCGCTCATCGCGCGCGGGCAGTGGTTGAGGTTACCGGGGCTGATGGCGCAACGGTGCGCTCGGTGATTGAAACCGTGAACGGCTATTCCTATACGCCGCTAGCGGCGGTAGAAGCTGCGCGGCGAGTGATAAACGGTGAGCGGCAGCCAGGTTTTGCCACGCCGGCCAACATGTTTGGTGGTGGGTTTGCCGAGAGTATTGACGGTACGGTGATCACCGACTTTTGAGGTGGGTGGTGGCTGTTCAGGAGGCTGTTATTAAACCTTCGGTTTGCGCGGGCGTCCTGAATCTGGCGGCGTCCCGTGCCGGAGGAAGACCGAACAGGCGTGCATACTCCCGGTTGAATTGGGAGGCGCTTTCGTATCCTACGGTATAAGCGATGGACGTCGCGTCCAGCGTATCGAACAGCAGCAGCCAGCGCGCCCTTAGCAAGCGCAGCCGCTTCTGGTACTGGATCGGTGTCATAGCTGTCACGGATTTAAAGTGCCGGTAGAAGGCGGCAACGCTCATGTCCGACATGCGCGCCAGTAGCTCAACGCGAAAAGGCTCTGCGTAATGCTCACGGATCCACTGGGTAACCCGGCGGATCTGCACCATTCGGCCATCCGGTCGTGCAACGTCACGAAGAATATCGCCCAGTGGCCCTTGTAGCGCGCGCAGCAGTATTTCGCGTTCGATCATCGGCGCCAGTATCGCAACCTCATGTGGGCGATCCATGAGCCGCATCATGCGTAACCATGCATCGATCATTTCAACGGGCGCGCGCACGCCTTCAAAACACGTATTTTGCGAGGCCTTGGGCGCCTTGCCCTCGTCCAACAGCAACGTAGCGATTACATCGGGATCCAGGGTCAGGCTGACGGCAAGATAAGGCTGATCCACTGTGTCGGCCTGTACCTGGCCCGTCGCGGGCACATCGACGGGCACCAGAAAATAGGTGCCCTCGGTGTACCTGGAAACATCCGCGCCGATCGACAGGGTCTTGGTGCCTTGAAGCACCAGATGCAACATCGGCTGATAGACCTGATCCGCACAGGCCTCTGCCCGGACCATGGCCACGCGGGGCAACCCGGTTTCGGTCCACTTGTCTTGTGCGCGCATCACGATGCCGCGCAGTTCTGCCAGTGATTTTTTCATGCCTGCCACCGTGAGCTAAATCCAGGTGCGTGGCAAGCCAGCTGAGAAGAATAGGCAAGGATGAGCGAATAACCGGCAAACGTCTGATCGTTCAATTGCTGAATATTGATGACACGCGGCTCGTTGCACCAGCGGTCATGCAAGCCCCGACTGCAAGCAAGCCTCATATCACGTCATATCAAAGGTCAGTTTATGAAACTCGAAGGAAAAATAGCGGTGGTCACGGGTGCGTCCAAAGGCATAGGCGCCGGGATCGCCAAGGCTTTGGCCGCAGAGGGCGCAACAGTCATCGTCAACTACGCCTCCAGCAAGTCTGACGCGGATGCAGTCATTGCGCAGATCGCAGAGACCGGCGGTTGCGCCTTTGCTGTCCAGGCAGACATGAGCCAGGCAGCTGATGTGGTTCGACTGTTTGAAACGATCCGGATCAAATACGGAACCCTGGATGTGCTGGTTAACAATGCCGGCGTGGCGGTGTTCCAGATGATCGATGACCTGACTGAAGACGCCTTCCACAAGCAGTTCAATCTGAACGTGTTGGGCTACCTTCTGGCTGTACGCGAGGCCGTCAAGCTGCTGGGCCCGACAGGCAGCATTATCAATATCAGCTCGATTCTCAGCACCGATCCCTACTTGGCTTCAAGTGTTTACTCGGCGACCAAGGGCGCGGTCGACACCTTGACCTTTGCACTGGCCAGGGAGCTGGGCGCGCGTGGCATCCGGGTCAACTCCATCCTGCCAGGGCACACGAACACGCCGGCGACTGACGGAAATTTTGCCGGTGAATTTGGTGAAAAGCTCATCGCCGGAACTCCGCTGGGTCGCTTCGGTGAGCCGGAAGATATCGCACCCTTGGCCGTGTTTCTGGCATCGCGGGATTCGCACTGGGTGACAGGTGAATCCATCCGGGCTTCGGGCGGTGTTCGTGGTGTGGGCTACTGACACCACAGAACCCGCCAAAGACGCACGCCCCCGTGACTATTGAGCAACGGGGGCGTGCTTCCAACGGTGCAGGCGCGTGGACGGCCCCCGGATTCAGCGCATCGACCCTAATGCCTATTACAAGGCAGGAATGATCAGTTACAAAAGGCAGCCCGACGACGCCTAGAGACTATCCGGATCCCCAAAAAACATCTGAATCCGCGACCTCAGCCAACGCTCGCCGGGATCATTATCCTGCGAGCCACGCCACGCCATGTGCAGCTCAAACGTGCGCGTCGGCAACGGTGGATCTTCTGCGCGAACGCCGCCCGCTGACGTCAGTGCTTCGGCGGCATAGTCCGGCACGGTCGCGACAATGTCAGTTCCGGCCAGCAGCGTGCTCAAACCATTAAACTGCGGCACGGCCAGTACCACATGGCGTTTGCGGCCAAGTTTCTCCAGTTCTTCATCAATGAAGCCGCTGAGGTCGCCAGCGAACGACACCAGGGCGTGGGGGCGGGCGCAGTAATCGTCGAGGCTCAACGGCCCCGGCACGGTGTCGGCGCGCAGTAACTTGGGCGCACTACGGCGCAGTACCTTGCGCTTGGCATTGGCCGGCAAGTCGGTGGTGTAGCTGACGCCGATCGAGATTTCGCCGGAAGCCAGCAAGCCCGGCATCAAGATGTAGTTGACCCGGCGCACCACCAGCACAATTCCCGGTGATTCGGCGCGCAGGCGTTTTAGCAGCATCGGCAGCAAAGCGAATTCGACGTCATCCGACAACCCGATCCGAAATACCGAAGTACTGGTGGCCGGGTCGAATTCTGCCGCACGGCTGACGGCGGTCGAAATCGAATCGAGGGCAGGCGAGAGCAGGGCGAAGATTTCCACCGCGCGGGCGGACGGTTCCATGCTCCGGCCGGTGCGCACGAACAAGGGATCATCGAACAGGCTGCGCAGGCGCGAGAGCGCCGCACTGATCGCCGGCTGGCCGAGGAACAACTTCTCGGCGGCGCGGGTCACACTGCGCTCATGCATCAACGTTTCGAATACGATCAACAGGTTCAGGTCGACACGACGCAGGTCATTACGATTCATCTGGAGTCCTGGCAGAGTCATCAAGCTTGACGAGGGCGGCCATATGAGAACAATGGCCGGCATGAATCTTACGGGGAAAGACTGGTACTCTGCACCGGAAAATTCAGCTTTACTCAGACGGTGGCAGCAGTTTTTCAAGGATTTTGCCAATACCGCCCATGCTGCGGAATCAATGACAGGCATGTCGACTATTAATAGCCACTGATAGTCTTGGGTTAAAAGCCCAGATAGAGTTCATGGCATTAGAGGTTACTTTGACGAGGTTTGCGATGTCCCGCACGATCCGTTTTCACAAGTTTGGTCCGGCCGAGGTGCTCAAATGCGAAGAGCATGCGGCCGCTCAGCCAGGTCCTGGCGAAGTGCAGGTGCGTGTCGAGGCAATCGGCATCAGTTGGTACGACACGCTCTGGCGCCAGAACCTGGCGTCGTCCCAGGCACGTCTGCCATCAGGCCTTGGCCATGAAATGGCCGGTGTGGTCACGGCGATCGGCGCTGGTGTCGAAGACCTGTCCGTCGGTGACAAGGTCGCCAGTTTCCCGGCTGAAAGTCCGAACGACTATCCCGTATACGGTGAGTCGATCGTACTGCCGCGTACTGCGCTGACCCGTTATCCGGATGTGCTCAGCCCGATCGAAGCCAGTGTGCATTACACACCGCTGCTGATCGCCTATTTCGCCTACGCCGATCTGGCACGGGTCAAACCCGGGCAGTTTGCCCTGGTCACTGACGCCAGCCATTGCGCCGGCCCTTCGTTTGTACAGCTGGGCAAGGCCATGGGCGTGCGGGTCATTGCCGCGACGAAGGAGGCGGGAGAGCGCGAGTACCTGCTGTCTCTGGGCGCGGAAAAGGTGATTGTCACCGAAGAGGAAGATCTGTTGATGCGAATCAACAAGATCACCGACAACCGCGGCGTCGATGTGGTTTTCGACGGCCTTGGCGGCCCGCAGATGTCGCTGCTTGGCGATGTACTGGCGCCCCGTGGCAGCCTTGTGCTGTACGGCCTTCAGGGTGGGAACCAGACGCCGTTTCCGGCCTGCGCAGCGTTCCAGAAGAACATCCAGTTCTTTGTGCACTGCATCGGCAACTTCACCGGCAAGCCGGAGTTGGGCATCGCCCAGGACCACGTCGCCGTGCAACGTGCCCTGCGCGACATCAACCAGTTGACCGCAGACCGTGTTTTGCTACCGCTCAAGACCCGGGTATTCCCGTTTGACGAGTTCGTAGAAGCGCATCGCTACATGGACGAATGCCCATGCCGCGAACGGGTTGCCCTCCAAATCGAGTCGGCTTAACCCAGGCAATAGAGTCCGTGTCCCCCACGGACTCTTTCGTGTTTACACCCCTTCAAAGCGCGCCTCCTCTGGTGCCATGTCCGGAACCTGTTCAGCAACTGAACTGGTTTTTGGCCCGGATCTGTATCTTCTAATCGCAATGTAAGCCCTGATAATTGAATGATTACTTTCATCTCAAGGAATGAGTCATGGCTGTGCATTCAATTTGTCGAACTCAACATATAGGCCTCAGTTTCGTTAAACGCGGCACGCTTTGTTTAAATGCTGTAGGGCTATTCCGAAACGCCTTCTCTTTTTCTTGTAATCACTTGTCGTGGGACGCTGTGGGAAGTTTCCTAGGAATATTCAGTAGAAAAAAATAATTATAGAAAACAATTACTTGAGATCGCATGGCGGCAAAAATAGAGTTTTTGTCAGGTCAAGTGTTTCAAATAACTACGAAATTGTAAGTGTTAGCATCTGAGCGTCTATTACTTATTGATGAATTGTCGTGCAGCCGGTTGTACTTCGTCTGCGCGCCATGAAACTTTTTATACCGGGTAAATACCGATGAGCACGATCCACGATCAGGCAATGAATTATGTCTACCAGCAAGTATTGCAACGTTTACTGAGTTTTTTCTCGCGAGCGGAGCGCACGGCATTGCAGTTGCTGATTCAGCGTCTGGCTGTGGCTGCTGGCGGCATGGAGAACATCGGTCAATTCAAAGTACTGGTCAACCAGACCGGCTCACGCGACAGCTGCTACACATTGGCGCTGCTGCGGGCAGCGCAATTGAGTATCGCCGGACGTGCGCCCGGGACCTTTCAACTGCGGGTGGCGACTTTACGCTGGAACGGCAACAGTGACACGGCACTGCAGAACATGCACCGCAGCTACAGCGCGCTGTTTCTCTATGACGATCCCCGGGTCGAGCTGTTGATGCTGGATCATCGCCAGGTCCTGCCATTCGACCATCAGGCACCGATTTGCGAAGAGGGGCGCGAGACCCATCGTCTAAACCTGTTGCTGCTGGGCCATCGAAGAACCTACAGCGAAGCGCTTGAGTTGTGGGACGACGCTTATCTGGCCACTGCCGAGTACTACGGTCAGATCGCCCGATGGAACAAGGGGGTCGATGCCATGATCGGCAGTGAGTCGTTACACCGCCAGAAGCACTTCCTCGACGGCTTGAGTCGCGCCGTTCAAAAAGCCGCCATCGCCGGTCCGCTGATGACCTCTGCTGGATTTGAAGCGCTGTTCCCGCTGCTCGACGGGCTGGGTGGGGATTACTATCGCGAGTTCTACACCGAGGAGGAGCGGGTCATGTGGCGCCCCGAAGGTGAGTTCGAAGCGTGTCGGCGCACCGGGTTCATCAACATCAATGACATGATCGTCGGCAAGCTCGAGGAGCGCTGGCCGTTGCTCAGTGACTTTCTCGGTTTCCAGGCGGATGACCTGAGTCTTTATCAAAGTGACGATGAGTATGCCGACCCACTGGTCGCGGCGCATCTGCGTGGAATGCAGGCGCGATTCATCGAGGGGAGAACCTACGAGGCCGGAATCGGCGACTACCTGCATAGCAACCTGGTGGCGATGCGTCGCAGACAGGTACCCGAGTCGGTTTGCGAACAGATGCTCGCCCATTTCGGCAATCTGCAGGATCCGCGACAGTTGCGCGTGCAGGCGGAAGGCTGGCTCTCGGCGGGTTTCGATTTGAACGATATCCAGCTGATGTGCCTGCTGTTTGCGCCGTTTGTTGATAGCGGGGCGGGGCTGGAACGGTTTCTGCGCAATTGTCATCCCGGCATGTTGGTGGCATTGCCGGATCTGCATCGGGCAATGCAGGGCCTGCATGCGCCCGAGCAAGTGCTGAAGTGGATGACGGACGTCAGTGGGTTGCCGGTCAAATTGATTGTGCGTCTTTACTCGATGGGGCCCGTTCGGTTACTGGCGTGCGGCGATAGCCCCACTGCGGAGGAGGCGGGTGCCGAGCCGACAAACGATCGATCGGCGGAAGGCTGACCGTGAGCCAATCGTCTAACTCGGAGTCTCAGCCCATGGATGCCGGCTCGTGAAAGCGTCGCGGGAAAACGACTTTGTTTATCAGGCTGTTTATCGCTACCTGACGCTGCTGATCGAGGAAGCAGGGAGCAGCTCGGCAGTGCGCTTGCCGTCCTTGCGGCAACTGGCTGATCGACTGAATGTGTCGATCTCGACCGTCCAGTACGCCTATTCGTTGCTGGAAAAGGAAGGTCGGGTTTATTCCATCGCCAAGTCGGGTTATTACGCGAAAGCATTGCCCGCGCTGGACGTGCCTGGTTGTGGCAGGGACCTGCTCGAAACCGTCTACGTCAATGCCAAGCGACCGGGCATGTGTGTACTGAGCACTGACGACCCGGCTTCACTGCAACCGCTGGACCGCCCTTTATTAATGCTTGAGCGGGAACTGCTGCGCCAGTACCCGCGCCAGCCGCAAATACTGGTGCAGCCTTGCGGTGAGCTGGAGTTACGCACCGTACTCGCTGCGCGTTACACCTCATCGACGGTGAATTGCTGGCATGCCGATGACGTCTACATCGGCGCCGATTTGCGCGGGGTGCTGGAAATCCTGATTTCGGTGCTCGAGTTGCGTGGGGCCACCGTCGTGGTGGAGTCTCCGTGTGACTGGGTGATCCTGCGTCTGCTGGATTGCGCCAACGTGCGCGTGATCGAGTTGCCGCTACTTGCTGATGGGGTGATTGATCCGCAACGCCTGGAGTCTTTGCTCAAGAACGAACCGGTGCGATTGATCCTGTTGTCCTCAGCGTTGAGCATGCCCCACGGCAGCCTGCTATCTGTGCCCAATCGGCAAGCCATCGCTCATCTGCTCGGATGTCATGGCACCTGGGTTTTGGAAAACGACTGCTACAGCGAACTCGATGAAGGGATCGACTCCCAGCGCCTGCGCGACTGGCTGGACCCGGATCGCCTGCTGGTATTTTCCACGTTCGAGAAATTCATCGGTGCAGAGGCGCCTTTCGGTTTTGTCCTGTCGCGCCATTGGCGCAGTGAGCTGCAACGCCATTTCCTGTTACGCGCGTTTAGCGTGTCGCTAATCCGCCAGAAAGCGATTGCAAGATTGTTGGGCGGCGGACGGCTGGACCAGCATTTGTCGGTACTGCGACGGATGCTAAAGGAGCGCCGGACGCAGTTGATCCAGCTACTGCGCGAGCGCCTGGGCGACGCGTTGCAGGTTGTCGAGCCGCAGGGCGGGGCGACGGTCTGGGTGAGCTCGTTGCGTCCGGTAGACATGGGAAATGTTTTTCAGCGCCTGCTCAAGCACCAGATCATTATTGCACCAGGGGAGTTGTTCAGCCTGCAGGGATTGCACGCGCACCATCTGCGTTTGAACTCGTTGAGCCATGGTGACCACGATCTGGCTAACGTCGTCGGGCTGCTGGGCGACGCATTGCGACTGGCTCCCGAGGGTTAACGTTAAAAAACATCGGGAGTGTTCTGGATAGATCCCGTCGCACTACGGTCAAACTGCCAGTAAACTGCGCTCTATTCCTGAATCACTCTATTTCAGAGGTTTTGCATGACACTCAGTCCTTTTGCGGGCAAACCGGCACCGGCAGAATTGTTGGTCGATATCCCGCGACTGGTAACGGCTTATTACACCGGCCAGCCTGACGCTTCCATTTCCACGCAGCGTGTGGCGTTTGGCACGTCGGGGCATCGGGGCAGTTCTTTCGACCTGAGTTTCAACGAGTGGCACGTGCTGGCGATCAGTCAGGCGATCTGCCTGTATCGCGAGGCGCAAGGGATCACCGGGCCGCTGTTTGTCGGCATTGACACTCACGCATTGTCGACTCCCGCAGGTGCCAGCGCTCTGGAAGTGCTGGCGGCGAACGGCGTGACCGTGATGATCGCCGAAGGCGATGAGTACACGCCGACGCCGGCCATTTCCCATGCCATCCTTTGCTACAACCGCGGCCGTACTTCGGGCCTGGCCGACGGCATCGTCATCACGCCGTCGCACAACCCGCCACAAAGCGGGGGTTACAAATACAACCCAACCAACGGCGGCCCGGCAGACACCCACATCACCAAGTGGATCGAAGCCAAGGCCAACGAGCTGCTGGCCAACAAACTGGCTGGCGTGAAACGCATCAGTTACGAGCAGGCGCTCAAGGCCAGCACCACCCATCGTCACGACTACGTGAATACCTACGTTGCCGATCTGATCAACGTGATCGATTTCGATGCCATCCGTGATGCCAAACTGCATTTGGGTGTCGATCCGCTGGGCGGTGCTGGGGTGCGCTACTGGTCGGCGATTGCCGAGCATTACCGTCTGGATCTGGACGTGGTGAACAAGCAAGTTGATCCAACCTTCCGTTTCATGACCGTCGATTGGGACGGCCAGATTCGCATGGACCCATCATCGAGTCATGCGATGCAAGGCTTGATCGGTCTGAAGGAGCGTTTCGACGTGGCGTTTGCCTGCGACCCGGATCACGATCGCCACGGCATCGTGACCCCTTCCGGTGGCTTGCTCGCGCCGAACAACTATCTGGCGGTGTCCATCGATTATCTGTTCCAGAACCGTCCGCAGTGGCGTGCCGATGCTGGCGTGGGTAAAACCGTGGTCAGTAGCGGTCTGATCGATCGTGTGGCCAAGCGTCTGGGGCGTCGTCTCTACGAAGTGCCGGTCGGTTTCAAATGGTTTGCGGACGGCTTGTTCGACGGTTCGCTGGGTTTTGGCGGCGAGGAGAGCGCCGGTGCATCGTTCCTGCGCAAGGACGGCGGTGTATGGAGCACCGACAAGGATGGTCTGATCCCGGCACTGCTCGCGGCAGAAATGACCGCTCGCACCGGTCGCGACCCTAGCCAGGCCTATAACGCGCTGACCGATGAACTCGGGGAGCCGTTCTCGATACGCGTAGACGCCAAGGCCAACCCGGAACAGAAAGCCCTGCTGAGCAAGCTGTCACCGGAGCAAGTCACTTCGACCGAATTGGCGGGCGAGAAGATTCAAAGCATTCTCAGTCACGCACCGGGCAATGATCAGGCGATCGGCGGCTTGAAGGTAATGACCGAGAACGGCTGGTTCGCGGCACGTCCGTCAGGCACCGAAGACATCTACAAGATCTACGCGGAGAGCTTCATCAGCGACGAGCACCTCAAGCAATTGGTGGTTGAAGCGCAAACGCTGGTGGATGGCGCCATTTCCAGCAAATAAGCTGAAGTCAGGGCTACCGAGCCAAAAAAAGGGCAACCATTGCGGTTGCCCCTTTTTTTGCCTGCACTCAGGCGATCAAGCCAGATCTACCAGCACAATCTCACTGTCTTCAATCGCGGTAACGGTCAGCACCTGCTCATGCGCAACCGCCACACCGTCTCTAGCGTGTGCACGCAACCCATTGACTTCAATCACACCCGTAGCCGGCACCAGATAAGCGCGGCGTCCTTCGTCGAGACGATATTCCGCCGTTTCCCCAGCCTTGATGTTCGCTGCCACCAAGCGTGCATCGCCCCGGATACGCAGGCTCTGATCATCGCCATCCTTGCCGCTGGCAAGGGTCACAAACCCTTCACGCTGGCCTTTGGGAAAGGGTTTCGCACCCCAGGACGGCGGGGCGCCGGTTTCGGTGGGCAGGATCCAGATCTGGAAGATTTTGGCGTCCTCGGCTTCCAGGTTGTATTCACTGTGCGCGATGCCCGTGCCGGCACTCATGACTTGCACGTCGCCTGCCTCGGTTCGGCCCTTGTTGCCCAGGTTGTCCTGATGGGTAATCGCACCTTCGCGCACGTAGGTGATGATCTCCATGTCGCGGTGCGGGTGCTGCGGGAAACCGCTGCCGGCGGCGATGACGTCATCGTTCCACACCCGCAGATTGCCCCAGCTCATGCGATGTGGGTCGTAGTACTCGGCGAACGAAAAATGGTGATGGGCATCCAACCAGCCATGATGGGCGGCGCCCAGTGTGTTGAAAGGTCTGAGTTCCAGCATGATCGTCTCCTCAAAGGTTAATGACGCGGCGCAGTAGCCGCGCCCGGCCCAAGACCGGTGGTTTATGACGGCGATCATCTATCAGCCACGTATCGATAAAAAGCGTAAAAAATGCGGCATTAAGATCGAATAAGTCGATCCAAATAGGCTCGAAAATGTCTCATCCCACCTTCAGTTCATCGCCTAAACCAATGAAGCGTAAGCATTTCGCTAGAACCCAGCGTTAAATAAAGACACCATAGCCTCAATAGCCTACTTACTGGAGCCCGTCAGCGTGGCGCAACACACCCCCGATCTCCCTCCCGAACTTCGCCCATTGGCCGAGATGCCGTGGTTCAAACGTATGGCCGCACGTTTTTTCGGCCACGGTTTGACGCGTTTGCGCGCGCAACACCGTGCGTCGTGGCTGCATGGTCAGGCGGATGGCTTTCGTAGCGGTCACACCGCGGGTGTCGAGTACGGGTATAAAGAGGGCAAGCTCGAGGGGTTTGAAGAAGGTCGGCAAGTGTTGCTGATCCGCGACAGCCGCAACCCCGAGCATCGTCCGCCAAGCGTGGACAATCACCTGTTCGACGACTGGCGCCTGCCGCTCACGGCTGAGCTGAAGAAGCGCATGAAGGCCGATGTAACGCGTTTACTTCCCGCACACGCTCAGCCGAGCACTGCGCAGTGGAAGATGATTTTCAGCGATACGCCTTCGACTTCCGTGGTGGCTGGCGCCGGTGCGGGCAAGTCGACCACGCTGGTCCTGCGCATTCTGCTGTTGACTCACTATCTGGGCTTCGAACTCGATTCAATGACTGTAGTGACCTTCACCCGCGAATCGCGCAAGGACTTCATCAACAAGCTGATCGAGCTGTTTGCGCTGTGGGGGCGGGCGCTGAGCCTGAAGCAGGCGCGGGAACTGGTGCGAACCTTCCACTCGCGAATCCTGCCGATGGTGCGCAGCCTGGCGGGTTTCGAGCGGTTGCAGGCCTTCGAGAACCTCAGTCATCGAGCGCCCGGCGCAGACGAGGAGGTCGACAGCAATCCGTTCGACCTGCGTATCAACGACGCGCAGCGCCAGCAGCTCAATGCCTGCTATCACCGGTTGTTCACGCAGGACGAGCGTTTCCGCCAACTGATTCAGCCGATGGCAAAGGCCGGCTTGCAGCTCAAGGACCTGGAGCGTGATCACCCTGATGTACAGAAGCGTATGGCCGTCACCGAGCTGGCGGCCAGGCGCGATGAAGAACTGTGCGATGCCATCGAAGATCTTTGGTTCGGCGCCGGTGCCTGGCCTATCCAAGGCATTGAGCCAAACCGCCAGACCTTCGAAATCAACGGCGCTAACTTCCACTGCCATGGTTATATTCCGAGCCTCGACGCGTGGGTCGTGCTCGGTTTCGATCCCCGGGAAAACGCCCAGCTGAGTCGACCCAATGCGAAGCTTTCGATACGTGCAGAATGGGCAGTAAAGCGCACCTTGTTTCAAGCTTTCTGTCGTAAACCATTGATATGGATAGATAGTTACGAGTCGTCAAAACGCGTTTTGGCGACATTGGCAGGCGATGCCAGTGCTGGGCCGGGCTTCGATTACAAGGTCAAAGGCGAACTCACTTCAGCGCCGTTGCTCGACTGTTTTGTCGCCGCGGCCGGTTTTATCGAGAACCTGGGGCTGGACGTGCCAGACGCTGTTGGCCGCATGAGTTTCGCCAAAGATGACCCCGACCGGTTTTTCTTCGAGGCGTTGAGCCTGTTCTGGCGCGCCCTGGAAGATCACTTGCTCGACCAGAAGCCGCCGATCATGACCTACAACCGCATGTTCGCGCTGTTTAGCGAGCACTCGCCGGAAAACCTCAAACTGCTCAGCGATGAACTGCTGCGCCCCATGTCGCACCTGATGATCGATGAGTTTCAGGACGTTTCGCCCCAGATCGTTTCGTGGATTCGCGCGAGCCTCTCGGAGATTCGCAGCCGTGGGCCGGCCATGCACGTCGGGCGAGGCGCGCAGCGCTCCTCGCTGCTCTGTGTAGGGGATGACTGGCAATCGATATACGGCTGGCGCGGCAGTTCACCGAGTTACTTCATGGAATTCAACAAGGAATTCCCGTCGCCGAGCACCACGCGAGTGATGCTCAGTGACAACTATCGCAGTCATCAACACATCATCGATGCGGCGGAACACATCGTCCGTGCCGCGCCGGCGATCCCCGGCAAGAAGGCCAATGCGAGCGGCGAGCCCAAGTCATTGCAGCCAGTCAATGTGCTGGAGCGCGACGATCAGGCGCTGGGCGAACGCCTTGCAGAGCATTATCGACAAGGTCATTCAATCTTGATGCTTTATCGAAAAAGCAGCGATAAGTTATTGATAGAAAAGCATATTCAGTCAGTAGTTAATGTTGATTCGAGCTTGCCGTACGAAGCTCGTCGCTTGAAGCAACTGACGTATCACAGCGCCAAGGGCCTGCAGGCAGATGCCGTGTTCCTGCTCGGTGACTGTCAGCACCTGACCAGTTCCCCTTACAAGAATCAGGTCTATCGCATGGCCGGATTGGGTAAAAGCGGCGACAGCGAACCGTATGACAGCGCGCAAAAGGACGAGATCTTGCGCCTGGCGTACGTCGGTATTACCCGCGCTGTCAGCCATTGTTATTGGTACGTCGAGCCGCAGGAAGCGCAAGCGGTTAACATGCCCAAGGCGTCTGACCGAGTGGCGAGGGGCAAGCCATTCTTCGCTGATCATCGAGCAGAAAAGCACACCGCTTGACCCACAAAAAAGCCCGCTTAAATGCGGGCTTTTTTGTTGTAAATCAGAAGGTTATGCGTAATTCCTGAGAGACTCTGGAGGTATGAAAGCGTCCAGCTCATCCTCCACAGCCTCGATAATTCGCTCGACGTCTGCCGCGTTCATCACCGTTGCGCACGGGATGCCAGCGATAGCGATCATCGTTTCACCACTGGCTCGATCGAACAATCGGGCAATCATGCTGCCCGGCGCATCCATCGTTGCCTCGAAACCCATGGGATGAAAATGCCAGCGCATCAGCTGGCAGGCGTTGGGAAACGTGACTTTGCTAGACCCATTATTCATGTGTTGCCCGCCTTCTTCATCGAGCGCTTCCTTTAGCTCATGTTAGGTGGGAAGAGCCTTCATTGGCTCAACCAGTGACTGACATTAAAAGTAGCATCTCAATGTGAAATTCCTGTGAGAATTTTCAGTTCATTTTGCGATTGATTCGTTTTTTTTGATGTAGGTCACGGCCTACGCGATCATCGCCAAAATGCCACTACCGATTAGTCATTGATGCCTGTGCCTAACTTGGGCAAGCTCGGTTCTTTTTTCGCCGAGTTCTTTATGCACGCCGACGACGACGGCCCCGCACAAACCCAAGCCACGACCGCCACGGTCATGCGCTATCACTTGAGCTGGAAACACCGCGACCTGGACAGCGTCATGGCGCTGTATCACCCGGACATTCAGTACAGCGATTTTTTCCAGAACCGCGTGCTCGGCCTCGACGAGTTGCGCGAATACGTGCGTGTGAGCATGCCGCGCGAATCTGACGAAGCCCTTGAGCATTGCGACCGTATTCGCGTTGATGGCAATACTGCGTTCATTCAGTACGAAGTGACTCTGCGCGGTGGCGAGGGACTCGTGTCGTTCCGCTCCAGCGAGGCGATCACGGTCAAGGACGGGCTGATCTGGCGTGTCAATGAATACGCTTCGTTGGTGCGTGCACAGGTTGGCAATACGACGGCGCAGAGCCAGCGCCCGGCGGTCAGTCGCCTGGGCCTGTCGCCGCGTCAATTGAGTTTTATGGCCGACGATCTGCAGCAATACTTCGAACGCCAGCAACCGTACCTGGATCCAGAGCTCGACCTGCAACGGGTCGCGAAGGAGTGCGGGTACAGCCGCAATCAGATTTCCTACCTGCTTAATCAGGTGCTTGGGCAAAGTTTCTATCGCTACGTCAACCACGCGCGACTGCAACATCTGCTCAAGTCACTGGACGATGCCGTGCCGCCAGTGCGCATCGATGAGTTGGCGTTCGCCGCGGGTTTCAATTCGTTGTCGGCGTTTTATAGCTGTTTCCGGCAACACACCGGTGTGTCGCCCAAGGCTTACGTTAAACAAATTTCTTTGCGGACACGCGCGCAAGACATTCCCTGAGGTCGCGCACTAGGATCAACGCCATCGAAGGTTTTCAGTGGCGGAGTCTTGCATGCCGGCGTGGCGCACTATCAGTTTGTGGATGGATCAACTCGACGAGCCGCTGATCGCGCGGCCCGAGCTTGAGCGGGATCTGGACGTCGACGTCGCGATTATCGGCGCCGGTTACACGGGGCTGTGGACGGCGTACTACCTGAAGCAGCACGCACCGGGCCTGGACATCGCGATTATCGAGGCGCAAACCGCCGGGTTTGGCGCATCCGGGCGCAACGGCGGCTGGCTGATGGGAAATCTGCTGGGGGAGGAGCGTTTGCTCGCCGGTCTGTCCCCCGAGCAGCGTCGCGCGTCGTTTGATCTGCTGCACAGCATCCCCGACGAAGTCGAAGTCGTCCTCGAACGTGAAGGGATCGACTGCGATTACCGCAAGGGCGGCGTGCTGTACTGCGCGGCGCGCTACCCGGAGCAGGAAGCGACGCTGCGCGACTACCTGGCCAAACTCCACGCCCAGGGCCTGACCGACGACAATTACCGCTGGCTCAGCCCTGAGCAACTGGCGCAGCAGATTCGTGTCGCCAAACCTTACGGTGGCATCTACGCCCCGCATGTCGCGACCATTCACCCGGCCAAACTGGTGCGCAGCCTGGCGCGCACCGTGCAAGGCATGGGCGTGAAGATTTACGAGAACAGTCCCGTTACGCATTGGCAGTCGGGCAGTTTGCGCACAGCCAAAGCCAGTGTGCGCAGTCGCTGGACCGTGCCGGCGGTGGAAGGTTATTCGGTGACATTGCCACCGCTGGGTCGCTACCAATTGCCGGTGCAAAGCATGATCGTCGCCACTGAACCGCTGTCCGCCGCTACGTGGGACGAGATCGGCCTCAGTCGCGGTCAGGCGTTCAGCGAATTCAGTCGCCAGGTCACCTATGGCCAGCGCAGTGCCGACAACCGTCTGATTTTCGGCGCCCGCGGTGGTTATCAATTCGCCGGCAAGCTGCGCCACAACTTTGACCTGACCCGCGATGAAGTCGAGCTGCGTCGTTATCTGTTCGGAGAGCTGTTCCCGCAACTGAAAAATGTCCAGATCACCCACGCCTGGGGCGGCAACCTCGGCATGTCCCGCCACTTCAAGCCGCACATGCTGTGCGATCGGGCCAACGGCATTGCGTTGGCCGGTGGTTATGGCGGGGAGGGCGTCGGTGCCAGCAACCTCGGCGGCCGCACTCTGGCCGATCTGATCCTTGAGCGCGACAGCGAACTGGTTCACCAGCCGTGGGTGCTGCCGGATGGCGGGATTCATGCGCTGCGGGCCTGGGAGCCGGAGCCGTGCCGCTGGCTTGGCTACAACGCGATCATCAAAAGCTTCGTCCACGAAGACCAGACCCTCGCCAACCCGGCGACGGCGCCATGGCGGCGCAAACTCGCCAGCCAGGTGGCCGGGTTCATGGAAGGTTTCATGCACTGACAGATGTTTATTCACAAGACAGGTAACGCCATGAGCATCACCCAGTTCAAAAACACCGCCACGTTACAACTCGATGAATCCAACCCGGTCGCTGTGCCGCTTGGCGAGCCGATAGCCATTGCCTCAACCACCAGCGTCGAGCGCGACGATGGTGTCGAAACCGGCGTTTGGGAGTGCACCCCCGGCCGTTGGCGCCGGCAGATCACCGCGCAGGAGTTCTGCCATTTCATTTCCGGGCGTTGCACGTTCACCCCGGACGACGGTGGCGAAACCCTGCACATACAAGGTGGCGACGCATTGATGTTGCCGGCCAACACGCTCGGTATCTGGGATATCCAGGAAACCGTGCGCAAGACCTACGTGCTGATTTTCTGATTGCTTGAGATTGCCTGCCAAACAACAATAGCCTCTACAGGAATCGACCCATGATCCGGAAAACCCTCACTCTGGCGCCGCTGTTGCTGGTTGCCTCCATCAGTCACGCCGCCGAGACGGTCAAGGTTTACAACTGGTCCAGCTACATCGCGCCGGATACCACGAAAAACTTCCAGAAAGAGACCGGCATTGACGTCATTTATGACGTCTACGACAGCAACGAAACCCTCGATGGCAAATTGATGACCGGCAACTCCGGTTACGACGTGGTGTTTCCGTCCAACCACTTCATGGCCCGACAGATTCAAGGCGGCGCGTTGAAGAAGCTCGACAAGAGCCAGTTGCCGAACTGGAAAAACCTCAATCCGGTGTTGCTCAAGGCCCTGCAGACCAACGATCCGGGCAACGAGCACGGCTTTCCGTATCTGTGGGGCAGCACCGGCATCGGTTACAACGTTGCCAAGATCAAAGCGGTGTTGGGTGACGACGCACCGGTCGATTCCTGGGACCTGATCTTCAAGCCCGAGTACATGGAAAAACTGCAGAAGTGCGGCGTCGCGATTCTCGACAACGGCCCGGAATTGCTCCCGGCGGCCCTCAATTACCTGGGCTTGCCGCATCACAGCAAGAACCCCGAGGACTACAAGAAAGCCGAAGCGCTGCTGATGAAAGTGCGGCCGTACGTCAGCTATTTCCATTCCTCGAAGTACACCAGCGACCTGGCCAACGGTGATATTTGCGTGGCGGTTGGTTTCTCCGGCGACATCCTGCAAGCCGAGAGCCGCGCCAAAGAGGCGAAGAACGGCATCGAGATCGGCTATTCGGTTCCCAAGGAAGGTTCGCCCATCTGGTTCGACATGGTCTCGATGCCCAAAGACGCACCGGACGAGAAGGCCGGCTACGCCTTCATGAACTACCTGTTGCGCCCGGACGTGATGGCTGACATCAGCAACTCGGTGCACTACGCCAACGGCAATGAGCAGGCCGACAGCCTGATCGACCCGGCAATCAAGAACGACACCAAGGTGTATCCGACCCCGGAGATGTTGGGCAGGTTGTTCGCGCTGGAGGCCATGCCGATGAACATCGACCGGATTCGTACTCGGATCTGGAACAAGATTCGAACCGGTAGCTAAGGCACTTTCTTACACACAACCCCTGTGGGAGCGAGCTTGCTCGCGAAAGCGTCCTTTCAGACAGTAATGGGCTGAATGATCCGGCGCCTTCGCGAGCAAGCTCGCTCCCACAGGGATTTCTGCGGATATAAGTTGGGTGATATCAATGCACTGGCACTTGCACTAATACAAGGAAAAAGTGAGACGCCTTCGACAAAAAACAACTTAGCCTTATTTAATAATTAAATAGAAAATCGTCAGACAATTAGGCTGAAACCAGCCATCTGAAACATTCTTTCGACCGCACATGCTTTGTTTACGGGAGCTTCCCGGAATAGCTCGATTTGAATTCAAAAAAATGCTTTACGTCAGATTTCAAATTGTGTCAGTTTTCTTTCGCCATCATTGGGCGAGTGATAGGACGATCTCGCCAGAGATTGTCGCTATCGGACAAAAACTGTTCCATTGCTTAACAAGGAAGTGTGTTTATGTCGAAAGTTAAAAAGAACGCTATTGATACCGCCGAACAGGCTTTCCAACCTGTAGGGGCTGTGCAGTCACTCGCAGCATCCAGCTCTGCCTGGAATCAGATCAATAGTTTCAGCCATCAATACGATCGCGGCGGCAACCTCACGGTCAACGGCAAACCCTCCTTCTCCGTCGACCAGGCCGCCACCCAGTTGCTGCGCGACGGCGCTGCCTACCAGGACAAGGACGGCAGCGGCAAGATCGAACTCACCTACACGTTCCTGACTTCGGCTTCATCGAGCACGATGAACAAGCACGGGATCTCCGGGTTCAGTCAGTTCAGTGCACAACAACAAAACCAGGCCAAGCTCGCCATGCAATCCTGGGCCGATGTGGCCAATGTCACCTTCACCGAAAAAGCGACGGGTGGTGACGGTCACATGACCTTCGGTAACTACAGCGGTGGCCAGGATGGCGCTGCAGCGTTCGCTTATCTGCCAGGCACCGGCGCCGGTTACGACGGCACTTCGTGGTACCTGATCAACAGTGGCTACACGCAAAACAAGAATCCGGATCTGAACAACTACGGTCGTCAGACCCTGACTCACGAGATCGGTCATAGCCTCGGTCTGGCCCACCCTGGCGACTACAACGCCGGTAATGGCAACCCGACCTATAACGATGCTTCCTACGGGCAAGACACCCGCGGCTACAGCATCATGAGTTACTGGAGCGAGAGCAACACCAGCCAGAACTTCAGCAAGGGTGGCGTGGAAGCCTATGCCTCCGGCCCGCTGATGGATGACATCGCAGCGATCCAGAAACTCTACGGCGCCAACACCACCACGCGTACCGGTGACACCACCTACGGTTTCAACTCCAACACCGGTCGTGATTTCCTCAGCGCTTCGTCGTCGAGTGACAAAGTGGTGTTCTCGGTCTGGGATGCGGGCGGCAAAGATACGCTGGACTTCTCGGGGTTCACCCAAAACCAGAAGATCAACCTCAATAGTGCCTCGTTCTCCGACGTTGGCGGTATGGTTGGCAACGTGTCCATCGCCAAGGGCGCGATCATCGAGAACGCCATCGGCGGTTCGGGCAGCGACCTGCTGATTGGCAACAGTGTGGCCAACGAGCTCAAGGGCGGTGCCGGCAACGACATCCTCTACGGGGCTGGCGGTGCCGACAAGCTGTGGGGTGGCGCGGGTTCGGACACGTTTGTGTTCGCGGCCAGTTCGGATTCCAAACCGGGTGCGATCGATCAGATCCTCGATTTCGTCAGTGGTCTGGACAAAATCGACCTGACCGGCATCACCAAGGGCGCGGGCCTGCATTTCGTCAGCGCCTTCACCGGTGCGGCGGGCGATGCGGTATTGACCTCGTCGGGCGGTAACAGCCTGCTCTCGGTGGACTTCTCCGGGTTCGGCGCGGCCGACTTCCAGGTCAGCACCGTTGGCCAGGCGGCCATCAGCGACATCGTGGCTTGATGTGAAACAAGAGGGCGGCGCGTGATGCGCCGCTTTCTTCGCTTGCATCGTCTTGCCCTGTAGGCAAGGCTACGCACCGGGGTGAAATTTCCTATGAGTCGAAACGTTTTTACCTACATGACGGTGGCGTGGCTGATGGCGACGCTGATGATGATTTCAGGAGCAACAAGCATGGCAAGCAGCCTCAGGCTCGAAGAACCCTCGGTATTTGCCGGGCAGTGGCAAGCGACGCTGAGCGCCCGCGATGACAGCGCTGAAGCGCAAAAACTGCAGGACAAACCGTCGAATACCTGCGCCGTCGACTTGCAATCCAACCAGACGATTGGTAAAGGCGCCGACTGCCTGGGGGCATGGCTCGAAGAGGCACCGATTGGCTGGTTTCCCGAACCGGACGGTATTTCGATCACGGGCAAGGAGGGTTCAAGAATCCAGTTTTTTAGCCGACAACGTGACGGGCTTTATCTGGCGACTTTGAAGTCAGGATTGAAAATTACCCTGGAGCGCGTAGCGCAACAGTCGTAAAGATCTATTGAAAGACAAAGTGTTGATATAAGGCGTCACTGTCAGGTTATAAGCGGTATGTTGAATGACAACTGCACTGTATTAAATAGCGTTAGTTGTTATGAATTTGTAAGCGCACCGCTTGAAATATGTTCCCGCGTTGCGCGGATAATCAATTTGAAGTCTCGCCGAAAGACTGGCGAGAGTTAGACCTCAGGAATAATCAATGAAGATGGCGAAGGCCCCAGCCACCGCTCCCTTGTTCAAGGCATTGGGTGACTATAAAAGCATCCTGATCAGCGTCGGTTGCTTTACGGCACTGATTAACGTGCTGATGCTGGTGCCCTCCATTTATATGCTTCAGGTCTATGACCGGGTGCTGTCTTCACAGAACGAAACCACCCTGGCGATGCTGTCCCTGATGGTTGTCGGCTTCTTTGTCTTTATCGGCCTGCTGGAAGTGGTGCGCAGTTTCATCGTGATCCGTATCGGCAGCCAACTGGAGCGCCGCTTCAACCTGCGGGTGTACCAGGCGGCGTTCGAACGCAACCTGTTCAAGGGCGAGGGCAATGCCGGGCAGTCGCTGGGCGACTTGACCCACATTCGTCAATTCGTCACTGGCCCGGCGCTGTTCGCTTTTTTCGATGCGCCGTGGTTTCCGGTGTATCTGTTCGTGATTTACCTGTTCAACGTCTGGCTCGGCGTACTGGCCACCGCCGGTGCGCTGTTGCTGATCGCCTTGGCGTGCCTCAACGAATACATGACCAAAAAGCCGCTGGGCGAAGCCGCCGGTTTCTCGCAGCAATCCAGCCAGTTGGCCACCAGCCACCTGCACAACGCCGAAACCATTCAGGCGATGGGCATGCTCGGTTCCTTGCGTAAACGCTGGTTCCATGTGCATTCGCGCTTTCTTGGTTTGCAGAATCAGGCCAGCGACACCGGCGCGGTGATCAGCTCTCTGAGCAAAACCCTGCGTCTGTGCCTGCAATCGCTGGTGCTGGGGCTCGGCGCGTTACTGGTGATCAAAGGTGACATGACGGCCGGCATGATGATCGCCGGCTCCATTCTGATGGGCCGCGTACTCAGTCCGATCGACCAGTTGATCGCCGTCTGGAAGCAGTGGAGCGGGGCGAAGCTGGCTTACCGTCGTCTCGATGCGTTGCTGCAAGCCTTCCCGCCAAGTGATGACGCGATGGCCCTGCCAGCGCCGAAAGGCCAGATCACCTTCGAGCAAGTCAGTGCCGGCCCACCGGGGCAACGCGCTGCGACCTTGCACATGGTCAATTTCAATCTGGGCGCAGGTGAAGTGCTGGGTGTGCTCGGCGCGTCCGGTTCCGGCAAATCGACCCTGGCCCGAGTGCTGGTCGGTGTCTGGCCGACCCTCGGTGGCACGGTGCGACTGGACGGTGCGGACATCCATCGCTGGAATCGCGATCAACTCGGCCCTTACATCGGCTACCTGCCGCAAGACATCGAACTGTTCAGCGGCAGCATCGCGGAAAACATTGCGCGCTTCAGCGAGGCTGATGCGCAGAAAGTCGTGGCAGCCGCGCAGCAGGCTGGCGTCCACGAAATGATCCTGCGCCTGCCGCAAGGTTACGACACGCAATTGGGTGAGGACGGCAGTGGTTTGTCTGGCGGCCAGAAACAGCGCGTGGCCTTGGCCCGCGCCATGTACGGGACACCAAGCCTGGTGGTGCTGGATGAGCCCAACTCCAACCTCGACACCGTGGGCGAAGCGGCGTTGGCCAGCGCGATTGCGCAACTCAAGGCCCAGGGCACCACAGTGGTGCTGGTGACACACCGCTCTTCGGTGCTGGTTCAGGCTGACAAACTGCTGGTGCTCAACGAAGGTCGTCTGCAGGCCTTCGGCCCGAGTCAGGACGTGCTCAAGGCGCTGTCCGGCGCTGCCAATGAACAACCACGCGAGAAACCTGCACAAGCACCGGGCGGGCTCAGCATGAGCCGGCAGTATCAGCCCACGACAAGGAATTCGGGTGTATGAGCAGCGCAAACATGAACACTGAAAACGAAGCGAGCATGGAGCACGCGTACATCGCTGAACGTCCGGAACGTGACGCGAAATTCTTCGCACGCATGGGCTGGATTCTGGCGATTGTCGGCGCGGGCAGCTTCTTCACCTGGGCGGCATTGGCGCCGCTGGATCAAGGCATTCCGGTGCAAGGCACGGTGGTCGTGTCGGGTAAACGCAAAGCCGTGCAGTCGATGAGCAGCGGGGTGGTCAGCCGGATTCTGGTACGCGAAGGCGAGATCGTTAAGCAGGGCCAGCCACTGTTCCGCCTCGACCAGACGCAAGTCGCTGCCGATGTGCAATCGTTGCAGGCGCAATACCGCATGGCATGGGCGAGTCTGGCGCGTTGGCAGGCCGAGCGCGACAACCTCAAGCAAGTGACCTTTCCCGCTGAGTTGAGCAATGACCCGGACCCGCGCCTGGCGTTGGTGCTGGAAGGTCAGCGCCAGTTGTTCAGCAGCCGCCGCGAAGCGTTCTATCGCGAGCAGGCCGGCTTGCGCGCCAGCATCGAAGGCGCCACCGCACAACTGGCCGGCATGCGCCGCGCGCGCACCGACCTCAATGCCCAGGCCGACTCGCTGCAACAACAGTTGAGCAACCTGCAACCGCTGGCCGACAACGGCTACATCCCGCGCAACCGCTTGATGGAATATCAGCGCCAACTCTCGCAGGTCCAGCAGCAACTGGCGGAAAACACCGGTGAAAGCGGGCGTGTCGAGCAGGGCATTCTTGAGTCGCGCCTGAAACTGCAGCAGCACAGCGAGGAATATCAGAAGGAAGTCCGTACGCAACTGGCCGAGGCGCAGCTCAAAAGCGTCACGCTGTCGGAGCAACTGACCTCCGCCGGTTTCGACCTGCAACACAGCGAGATTGTCGCCACCGCCGATGGCGTGGCGGTCAATCTAGGCGTTCACACCGAGGGCGCCGTGGTGCGTCAGGGCGAAACCCTGCTGGAGATCGTTCCGCAAGGCACCACCCTAGAAGTGGAAGGGCACCTGCCGATCAATCTGATCGACAAGGTCGGGCCGCATCTGCCGGTGGATATCCTGTTTACCGCGTTCAACCAGAGCAAAACCCCGCGTGTGCCGGGTGAAGTCAGCCTGATTTCCGCCGACCAGATGGTCGATGAAAAAACCGGCGTGCCGTACTACGTGTTGCGCAGCAGCGTCAGCGATCAGGCCATGGAAAAACTTCACGGCCTGGTGATCAAACCGGGCATGCCGGCAGAAATGTTTGTGCGCACCGGGGAGCGTTCGCTCCTCAACTACCTGTTCAAACCGCTGCTCGACCGGGCCAACTCTGCGTTGACCGAAGAATAAGGATGTTCAGCTGTATGAATAAGATTTGCATGCTCGCGGCTGCACTGACGCTGTTCGCGAGTCACTCAGTCGTAGCGGCCATGGGGCCGTTTGAGATCTACGAACAGGCGTTGCGCAATGACCCGGTGTTCCTCGGCGCGATCAAGGAGCGAGATGCAGGCCTGGAAAATCGCGCCATTGGCCGTGCCGGGCTGCTGCCGCGTATCGGTTACACCTACAACAAGGGCCGCAACTCGTCGAAGGCCACGTCCCTTGATGAGCGGGCGCGCAATAAAACCGATGACCGCAATTACAGCAGTTACGGCTCGGCCCTGACCCTGCAACAACCTTTGCTCGATTACGAAGCCTATGCGGCGTATCGCAAGGGCGTGGCGCAGTCGCTGTTTGCCGACGAAAGCTTTCGCGGCAAGAGCCAGGAATTGCTGGTGCGCGTGCTGGATAACTACACCAAAGCCTTGTTTGCCCAAGACCAGATCGATATTGCGCAGGCGAAGAAGAAGGCTTACGAGCAGCAGTTCCAGCAAAACGAACACATGTTCAAGCAGGGTGAAGGCACGCGCACCGACATTCTTGAAGCCGAGTCGCGTTATGAGCTGGCGACCGCCGAGGAGATCGAGGCACGCAACGAACAGGACGCGGCGCTGCGCGAACTGGGCGCACTGGTCGGCGTGCCGGCCGTGGATATCGGTGATCTGGCGCCGCTGGATCAGAACTTCCAGACCTTCGTACTGCAGCCAGCCAATTTCGATACCTGGCATGAAATGGCGGTCAGTAATAACCCGAACCTGGCCTCGCAACGCCAGGCTGTGGAAGTGGCGCGCTACGAGGTCGAACGCAACCGCGCCGGGCACTTGCCGAAAATCAATGCGTACGCCTCGATGCGCCAGAATGAATCGGAAAGCGGCAACACCTACAACCAGCGTTACGAAACCAACACGATTGGTCTCGAAGTGAGCGTGCCGTTGTACGCAGGTGGCGGCGTGTCGGCCTCCACCCGTCAGGCCAGCCGCACCATGGAACAGGCCGAGTACGAACTGGACGGCAAGACCCGCGAGACACTGATCGAACTGCGTCGCCAGTTCAGCGCCTGCCTGTCGGGGGTGAATAAATTGCGCGCCTATCAAAAGGCGCTGAGTTCGGCGGAAGCGTTGGTGGTGTCGACCAAGCAAAGCATCCTCGGCGGTGAACGCACCAACCTCGACGCGTTGAACGCCGAGCAGCAACTGTTCACCACCCGCCGCGATCTGGCGCAGGCGCGGTATGACTATTTGATGGCGTGGACCAAATTGCATTACTACGCCGGCACGTTGAACGAGCAGGATCTGGCGCGGGTGGATGAGGCGTTTGGTGTGGCCCGACGTTGATGTGCATGACGTGAGAGCGGCCCCTCACCCTAACCCTCTCCCGCAGGGAGAGGGGACTGATCGGGGGATGCTTCAGAGGTACACCGACGTGAACGCGCTGTGCTGAATCCATAATCGACTGTTTTTCTCAGGTCGATGTAAAACGCAAGACACCTCGGTCAGCCCCCTCTCCCTCGGGGAGAGGGCTGGGGTGAGGGCAACGATTTTGGATGCCCAGGAAATACCAAATTTGAACGCGCTGTGCTGAATCCATAATCGACTGGTTTTTACAGGTCGATATAAAACGCAAGACACCTCGGTCAACCCCCTCTCCCTCGGGGAGAGGGCTGGGGTGAGGGCAACGATTTTGGATGCTCAGGAAATACCAAATTGAACGCGCTGTGCTGAATCCATAATCGACTGGTTTTTACAGGTCGATGTAAAACGCAAGACACCTCGGTCAGCCCCCTCTCCCTCTGGGAGAGGGCTGGGGTGAGGGGAGGCGGGCAACACCGCAAATAAACCTGCATACAACAATAAAAGTGAGTAGTGAACATGGACGTACGCATCAAGCCAATTTCGGTCGGCACGCTGTTGCTCGCAGTTTCTATTTCCCAGGCCCACGCCCAATACGTGGAGGCCGGCAAACCCGGTGATCCCGCCAGTTGGCGCAGCGCCGAGTTTTTGCGCGATTGGGGCCTTGCGCGCATGCAAGCCGATCAAGCCTACGCTGCCGGCATTACCGGCAAAGGCGTGAAGATCGGCGCGCTCGATTCCGGTTTCGACGCCGCCCATCCCGAATTCGCCACTGAGCGTTACCACCCGGTGCTGGCCAACGGCAGCTATGTCGACGGCGCGCCGTTCAACGTCGACGGCGCCCTCAACCCCAACAACGATTCCCACGGCACCCATGTGGTCGGCACCATGGGCGCCTCGCGGGACGGCACCGGCATGCACGGTGTGGCGTACAACGCACAAATCTACGTCGGCAACACCAACAAGAACGACAGTTTCCTGTTCGGCCCGAATCCCGATCCGCGTTATTTCAAAGCGGTATACGACTCCCTGGCCGATGCCGGCGTGCGCGCCATCAACAACAGTTGGGGCAGTCAGCCGCCGGATGTCAGCTACCGGACCCTGGCTGATCTGCACGCCGCCTACGCTCAGCATTGGAACAAAGGCACTTGGCTCGACGCCGCTGCCGACGTTTCGCGACGCGGGGTGATCAACGTGTTCAGCGCCGGCAACAGCGGTTATCCGAATGCCAGCGTGCGTTCGGCGCTGCCGTACTTTCAGCCGGATCTCGAAGGTCACTGGCTGGCGGTCTCCGGTCTCGATCAGAGCAATCAGCAGAAGTACAACCAGTGCGGCATCGCCAAATACTGGTGCATCACCACGCCGGGCGCGAAGATCGACAGCACCATTCCCGGTGGTGGTTACGCGATCAAGTCCGGAACGTCGATGTCAGCACCGCACGCCACCGGCGCCTTGGCGCTGGTGATGGAACGCTACCCGTACATGAACAACCAGCAGGCGCTCGAAGTGCTGCTGACCACCGCCACACAGCTCGATGGTTCGGTGACGGATGCGCCGACCGAGCGGCTCGGCTGGGGCGTGGCCAACCTGGACCGGGCGATGCGCGGCCCCGGACAGTTACTCGGGGCGTTCGACGCCAATCTGGCGGCCGGGCAGAGCGATGTCTGGAGTAACGACATCTCCGACAAGGCGCTGATTCAGCGTCAGGGCGAAGACCTCGCTGAACACCGTGCCTGGCAGCAAACCCTGCAAGACAAGGGTTGGCAGAACGGCGTGGCGCCGGGTGCCAGCCCGCAGGATCAGACCGACTACGCGGTGGGCATGGCCCGTGATGCCGCCGCCGCGGCGCGGGTTTATCAGGGCAGCCTGATCAAGTCCGGAGACGGACGCCTGTTTCTCACCGGGGACAATACCTATCGCGGCCCGACCACCGTCAATGGCGGCCTGCTGAGCGTCAATGGTTCGCTGGCTTCGGCAGTGAACGTCAACGATGGCGGCACCCTTGGCGGCTCCGGGCGAATCGGCTCGCTGATCGCCAACAGCGGCGGCCGCGTAGCGCCGGGCAACTCCATCGGCACGCTGAATGTGGCGAGTGACGTGACCTTCGCGCCAGGTTCGACCTACGCGGTGGAACTGTCACCGACCCGCAGCGACCAGATTGTTGCTGGCGGCACGGCCACGGTCAGCGGCGCAACCGTCAGCCTGTCACTGGAAAACAGCCCGACCCTGCTCAGTGCCTCCGAGGCGCAAAGCCTGCTCGGTCGCCAGTACAACATCCTGCAAGCGGCGGGTGGTGTTCAGGGCCAGTTCGGCGCCGTGGTGCCGAACTACTTGTTCATTGGCGGCAGCCTCGATTACGCCGCCAGCACGATCCAACTCAATATTGAACGCAACGCGACCGCGTTCTCGAGCGTCGGCCAAACCCCGAATCAGCGTTCGGTGGCCACGGCTGTCGAAGGCCTGGGCGCAGGCAATTCGGTTTACGAAAGCGTGCTGTTGTCGGCAGACACCGCGTCTGCGCAACAGGCCTTCCAGCAACTGAGCGGCGAAATCTACCCGGCCCTCGGTTCGATGCTGATCAACGACAGCCGCCAATTGCGCGATGCCGTCGGTGAGCGCCTGCACGATGCCTCCGCGACGCAAAACAACGGCTGGATCAAGGCCCTCGGCGCGTGGGGCAGCACCGATTCGAGCCATGACACGGCGGGCTACAACACGTCGATTGGCGGTCTGCTGGCCGGTGTCGACGGCGCGCTGGACGAGCAGACCCGCATCGGTCTGGTCACCGGCTACACCGACAGCTCGCTGAGCATGGGCTCGGGCACGCACTCGTCGGCCAAGGTCGACAGCTATCACCTCGGTGCTTACGCCGGGCATGAAATCGGCGCCTGGCGTCTGAGCACCGGCGCGGCTTACAGCTGGCATCGCGCCGATGTGAAACGCGATCTGCAATACGGCAACGTCAGCGCCAAACAGAAAACCAAGGTTGATGCGGCGACGACTCAGGTGTTCGGTGAGGCGGCTTATCGACTGCACCTGCAACCGCTGGCGCTGGAGCCGTTCGCCAATCTGGCTTACGTGCATCTGGACAGCGAAGGTTTCACCGAGAAGGGCGACGCTGCGGCGCTGAAAAGCTCGGGCGATCAGCGTGATGCAGTGCTGAGCACCCTCGGCGTGCGGGCGCTCAAAACATTCAATCTGTCGACTCGGCAAACACTGGATGTGAGCGGCCATCTGGGCTGGCAGCACAGCCTCACCGACATCGAATCCGAACAGCATCTGCGCTTTGCCAGCGGTGGCGCGCCTTACAGCGTCGAGAGTTCGGCGTTGGTGCGCGACGCCGCGTTGGTCGGTGTGCAGGCCAGTCTGGCGTTGAGTAAAGACGTGCGCGTGAACCTTGATTACAACGGGCAGTTGGCTAGCCGCGAGAAGAGCCATGGCGTTGGCCTGAGCCTTGACTGGCAGTTCTGACCGAGCCCCTCAAAAACAGGGGGCGCTAGCTGAACATAGACGGATTTTTCGTAACACAACTAAGGAAGGTCGCAGGATGAAAAACAATAAAACCCCCGCGCAAACGGGTGGCTGCTTTGCCCTGAAAACGCTGACTGGCGCCGTATTGTGCGCACTCGCCACCTGGGGCACGGCACACGCCGCGCCCTATGTGGAAAACGGTCGCACGGGCGATGTCGCCAGTTGGCGCAGTGCCGAATTCAAGGCTGACTGGGGCCTGGGCGCAATCGGGGCCGAGCATGCCTACGCCGCTGGTTACACCGGTAAAGGGGTAAAACTGGGGATCTTCGATCAGCCGGTGTACGCCGCGCATCCGGAGTTTTCCGGCAGTAATAAAGTCGTCACCCTGGTCACCAGCGGCATCCGCGAATACACCGACCCGTACATCCCTGTCAAAGCCGGGGATGCGTTCCGTTATGACGGTTCGCCCTCAGTCGGCTCCGACGGCAAACTCGGTGCGCACGGCACCCACGTCGGCGGCATTGCGGCGGGCAGTCGTGACGGCGGGCCGATGCATGGCGTCGCGTTCGGCGCACAAATCATCAGTGCCGACAACGGCGACCCAGGCCCTGAAGACGGCATCGTCCGCGGTAACGACGGCGCCGTGTACAAGGCTGGTTGGGATGCGCTGATCGCCAGTGGCGCGCGGATCATCAACAACAGCTGGGGCATTGGCATCACCGATCGCTTCGACCTCGGCGGCCGCGATCCGGCGTATCCCCACTTCACCGTCAACGACGCACAGGTGCAATTCAACGAAATCCGCACGCTGCTCGGCACCAAACCCGGCGGCGCCTATGACGGTGCAATTGCGGCGGCACGCAGCGGCATCGTGACGATTTTCGCCGCCGGTAACGACTACAACCTGAACAACCCGGACGCCATCGCCGGCCTCGGTTACTTCGTCCCGGACATCGCGCCGAACTGGATCACTGTCGCCGCGTTACAGCAGAATCCGGACGTGACCAGCGCCAATCCGTACATCATGAGTACGTTCTCATCGCGTTGCGGCTATACCGCGAGCTTCTGCGTTTCGGCGCCCGGCACGAAGATCTTCAGTGCGATCATCGAGGGCACCAACGCCGACAACCTGACCACCAGCTACAAAAACTACAACGGCACCTCGATGGCCGCTCCGCATGTGGCCGGCTCGATGGCCGTGCTGATGGAGCGCTTCCCGTACATGTCCGGCGATCAGGTCGCCAGCGTGTTGCGCACAACCGCGACCGACCTCGGCGCGCCGGGCATCGACGCGTTGTATGGCTGGGGCATGATCAACCTGCGCAAAGGCATTGATGGCCCCGCGATGTTCGTCACCGAGCAGGACATTCCGAGCGAGTTCCGCATCGACGGCGCTTACGGCTCCGGCCAGTTTGTCGCGGATTTGCCGGGCATCGGCGCGATCATCGATCAGGGCAAACCCACCGAGCGCGTGTGCAACGACATCACCTGTGGCCTCGATACCTGGCGCAACGACATTTCCGGCCATGGCGGCCTGACTAAGCAGGGTATCGGCACACTGGTGCTGACCGGCAACAACAGCTACAGCGGCCCGACCCTGGTCAATCAGGGCCGACTCTCTATCAACGGCTCGCTGGCCTCGGCGGTCACGGTGAATGACGGCGGCATCCTCGGCGGCAATGGCCGGATCGGCGCGTTGGCGGTGAACAGTGGCGGTACCGTGGCGCCGGGCAATTCGATCGGCACGATGAATGTCGCCGGTGACGTGACCTTCGCGTCGGGTTCGACCTACGCGGTGGAACTGTCGCCGACCCGCAGTGACCAGATCATCGCCACCGGTAAAGCCGTGATTGAAGGCGCCACTGTGACCATGGCGCTGGAAAACAGCCCGACACTGCTGACCACTGGCGAAGTGCAAAGCCTGCTCGGCACGCAGTACAACATCCTGCAAGCGGCGGGCGGTATCGAAGGACGCTTCGGCCAGGTGTTGCCGGATTACGCGTTTCTTGGCGGGACGCTCGCTTACTCGCCGAACGGCATTCAACTGGCGGTAGGGCGTAACGACGCTTCGTTCGCCAGCGTAGGTCTGACGCCGAACCAGCGCGCCGTGGGTGCCGCTGCCGAGCGCCTGGGCGCGGGCAATGCGCTGTTCGAAACCCTGCTGGTGTCACCGACTGCCGCCGTGGCGCAGCAAGCGTTCCAACAGTTGTCCGGAGAAATTCACCCGGCCATCGGCACGATGCTGATCAACGACAGCCGTTACCTGCGCGATGCTGTTGGTGAACGTCTGCGCGAGCGTGATCTGTTCGACGCCGCCGCGCCGACCGACGATCGCAGCAACGCCTGGGTCAAGGTGCTGGGCGCGTGGGGCAAGAGCGATGGCGGGCATGAAAATGCCGATTCCAACAGCTCCATCGGTGGCTTGCTGGCCGGCGTCGACGGCTTGATTGCTGAAGATACTCGCCTGGGTTTCGTTACCGGTTATAGCGACAGTTCACTGAGCATGGGCAGCGGCACGCATTCGTCGGCATCCGTCGACAGCTACCACTTGGGCGCGTACCTGGGGCATGAAATCGACGCACTGCGTCTGACCGTGGGCGGCGCCTATAGCTGGCACCGTATCGACGTGAAACGTGATCTGCAATTCGCTGATGTCAGCGGCAAGCAGAAGGTCAAACGCGATGCGAGCACCGCGCAGTTGTTCACCGAAGCGGCGTATGACCTGGGCCTGCAACCGATGAACCTGGAGCCGTTCGCCAACCTGGCTTACGTGCACCTCAACAGCGACAGCTTCACCGAGAAGGGTGACGCCGCCGCGCTGAAGGGCGGTGAAGACAATCGCGAAGCGGTGCTGTCGACCCTCGGCGTTCGTGCCAAACGCACGTTTGCCCTGTCGGACAAGCATCAGCTGGAACTGGGCGCAACCCTGGGCTGGCAGCACAACCTGAGCAGCGTCGATGCTGAAAACCATTTGGCGTTTGCCAATGGCAACAGCGCGTTCAACGTGCAGAGCGTGTCGCTGGATCGTGATGCGGCGGTGGTCGGGGTGCGCGCCGGTCTGGCGCTCAACCGCGATGTGCGGGTCAACCTGGATTACAACGGGCTGATCGGCTCGAACGAGAAGGACCACGGCGTAGGTCTGACGCTCGACTGGCAGTTCTGATTTCAAGGAAGAGAGAGCACAACACATGGGACTGTTTGATTACAGAAATGCCGATGGCAAAGCGTTGTACAGCGAGGCCATCGCTCTGACGCTGTATGCCTACACCCCGACCGGCAAGCCATTGCCGGTCGGGGGCTGGGCACCGGTGACAGCGACGGCGCTGGGCTATCAAGGCAAGGTCGGGCCGCAAGGTACGTTTTTCGGCGAGAAGGATGGCTTCACCAGCGCCGAGGCCGAAGTGCTCGGCAAGTACGACGCGGCCGGCAAACTGATCGGCATCGGCATTGCGTTTCGTGGCACCGGGGGGCTGGGTTACAGCGACACCTTCGGCGACATGAAAAACAATCTGCTGGCCGCCGTCGGGCCTTCGGACTACGCCAGTCAATACGCGAAAAATGCCTTCGACAATCTGCTCAAGGCTGTTGCGGCGTTCTCCATCGCCCATGGCATTGGCGCCAAGGACGTGTTGATCAGCGGCCACAGCCTCGGCGGGCTCGGGGTCAACAGCGTGGCTGAATTGAGCGCCGGCAACTGGGGCGGGTTCTTCCAGGACGCCAACTACATTGCCTTCGCCTCGCCGACCCAAAGCAGCACCGGCAACAACGTACTGAACATCGGGTACGAGAACGATCCGGTGTTCCGCGTGCTCGACGGCACCACGTTCAGCAGCGCATCGATGGGCAAGCACGACAAGCCGCACGATTCGACCACCGACAACCTCGTCAACTTCACCGACAACTATGCGTCGACCGCGCAGAACCTGGTGCCGTTCAGCATCGTCAATCCGATGAACTGGTCGGCCCACGGTTCCCTGGGGTATGCCGATGGGTTGAATCGAGTAATGGATTCGACGTTCTACGGCCTGACCCACAAGGACTCGACGATCATCGTCTCCAACCTTGAGGCATCGTCCCGGGGTAAAACCTGGGTCGAGGATCTGGGCCGCAGCGGCGAGGCGCACACCGGCAGCACCTTCATCATCGGCACACAGAGTAACGACTGGCTCAAGGGCGGGGCGGGTAACGACTTCCTTGAGGGCCTGGGCGGTGATGATCGTTTTCGCGATGATGGCGGCTTCAACATCCTGCTCGGCGGCCAGGGCCACAACACCTTCGAGCTGCAGAAGCCGTTGCAGAACTTCAGCTTCGCCAACGACGGTGACGGCACGCTGTATGTGCGCGATGCCTACGGCGGCATCAGCATGACCCGCGACATGGGTGCGCTGGTGAGCAAGGAGTCGGGGTCGTGGTGGGGCAGCAAGGAGATTACCTGGGGCGTTACAGCCAAGGGTTTGACCAATGGCAGCGAGCTGACCCAGTACAACCATTCCCTTAGCGGTGATGGCTACGGCAACGCGCTGCACGCCACGGCCGACGGTGACTGGTTGTTTGGCCTGGGTGGCGACGACACGCTGATCAGCGACAAGGGCCATGTGACCTTCGTCGGTGGCGGCGGTAACGATGTGATGAACGCGGTGGGTGGCAACAATACCTTCCTGTTCAGCGGCGCGTTCGGTTTCGATGCCATCAATGGCTATCAGGGCAGCGACACACTGCTGTTCATGGGTGTCGAGGGCGCAGGGCAGGGCTACGACTACAAGCAGCATGCGTCGCAGGCAGGCGGCGATACCGTGCTGAAGATTGGCGAGTTTGCCGTGACGCTGATCGGTGTGGGAGTGGCTAATCTGTCGGACGCAAGTTTCGTGTTCGCCTAGATCCAACTGTGAGAGCAGTAAGTAGTTTTGAAATACTCCGCGGCGTTCCGCGAGGGGCGCCCCGGCTGTGAGCTATCTCTGACAATTCCAACAAAAAGAGAGGCAATGGCAATGGGTGTGTATGACTACAAAAACTTCGGTACAGCCGATTCCAAGGCGTTGTTCAGTGACGCCATGGCCATCACGCTGTATTCCTATCACAACCTCGATAACGGCTTTGCCAGCGGTTATCAGCACAACGGTTTCGGCCTCGGTCTGCCGGCCACACTGGTTACCGCGCTGATTGGCGGCACCGATTCGCAAGGGGTCGTCCCCGGTATCCCGTGGAATCCCGATTCAGAAAAACTCGCCCTCGAAGCAGTGCAAAAGGCCGGTTGGACGCCGATCACCGCGTCGCAATTGGGCTACGACGGCAAGACTGACGCGCGCGGAACCTTCTTTGGCGAGAAGGCCGGTTACACCAGCGCCCAGGTGGAAATCCTCGGAAAGTACGACGCCCAAGGCCATCTCACTGAACTGGGCATTGCCTTTCGCGGCACCAGCGGCCCGCGAGAAAACCTGATCCTCGACGCCATCGGCGACGTCATCAACGACCTGCTCGCGGCCTTCGGTCCCAAGGACTACGCGAAGAATTACGTCGGTGAAGCCTTCGGCAATCTGCTCAATGACGTGGTCGCGTTCGCCACGGCAAACGGCCTCAGCGGCAAAGACGTGCTGGTCAGCGGCCACAGCCTCGGTGGATTGGCCGTCAACAGCATGGCGGACTTGAGCGGCAGCAAGTGGGGTGGATTCTTCAGTGACTCCAACTACATCGCCTACGCCTCGCCAACCCAGAGCAGCACCGACAAGGTGCTCAACGTTGGCTACGAAAATGACCCGGTGTTCCGCGCGCTCGACGGCTCGACCTTCACCGGCGCGTCGATTGGCGTACACGATGCGCCCAAGGAATCAGCCACCGACAACATCGTCAGCTTCAACGATCACTACGCCTCTAACGCCTGGAATGTGCTGCCGTACTCGATCCTGAATATTCCAGCCTGGATCTCGCACTTGCCGACGGCGTATGGCGACGGCATGAACCGGGTGATCGAGTCGAAGTTCTACGACCTGACCAGCAAGGACTCGACGATCATCGTCGCCAACCTGTCGGACCCGGCGCGGGCCAACACCTGGGTGCAGGACCTCAACCGCAACGCCGAAACCCACAAGGCCAGCACGTTCATCATCGGCAGCGACGGCAACGACCTGATCCAGGGCGGCAGCGGCCATGACTATCTCGAAGGTCGCGCCGGTAACGACACCTTTCGTGATGGCGGCGGCTATAACGTCATCCTCGGCGGCCAAGGCAGTAACACCCTCGACTTGCAGAAATCGGTAAACACCTTCGATTTCGCCAATGACGGCGCGGGCAATCTGTACCTGCGCGATGGCAATGGCGGGATCAGCATCACCCGCGACATCGGCAGCATCGTCAGCAAGGAGCCCGGCTTTCTCTGGGGTCTGTTCAAGGACGATGTGACCCACAGCGTCACGGCCAGCGGGTTGAAGGCTGGCAGCAATGTGACGGCGTACGAATCCAGCGTGAAGGGCACTCACGGCGCGGATACGCTAAAGGCGCATGCCAGCGGTGACTGGTTATTCGGGCTTGATGGCAACGATCATCTGATTGGCGGCGCGGGCAACGATGTGTTTGTCGGGGGCGCGGGCAATGACCTGATGACGTCGGGTGGCGGGGCGGACACGTTCCTGTTCAACGGCGCGTTCGGACAGGATCGGGTGGTGGGGTTTACCGCCAACGACAAACTGGTGTTTCTTGGGGTGCAGGGTGTTTTGCCCAGCGATGACTTCCGTGCTCATGCTTCGGCGGTTGGGCAGGACACGGTGCTGTCATTCGGTAATGATTCGGTGACGTTGGTGGGGGTGTCACTGAACAGCCTGAGTGGCGATGGCATTGTGATCGCCTGATGTTGATGGGGCTTCGGTAAAGACGCTTTCGCGAGCAGGCTCGCTCCCGCAGTGGATATGCGCTGAACACAAACCATGTGGCCGACCAGCAACCGGGTGGGAGCGAGCTGGCTCGCGAAGAACGATAACGCGGTATCAGAAGTGACTCGATGGCCATCATCTGACTCTCAACCTGTGCAAAACAGCAAAAGCGGCCTAAAGCCAGCACGTGCGCGCACGTTCTTTAGCTAGCCGCCATTGAGCACAGGAGATTCAAACGTGAAAGGTTTCAAAGGGTATGTCGGGATCGTGGGATCGGCGCTGTTATCGGCCAATGCCTGGGCCGATCTGCCTCAAAGCTCGATTCTGAGCCGTTACGGCATCACCACCGATGAATTGCCGGGCCCGGCGAAAACCGCAGTGGTTGAGCCGGTCGAAGAGAAAAGCCGCTTTCAGATCCAGCCCGAACAGCCCTTCGTGACCATTCGCCTGGGTGACGGCAAGCAGCCGCAGACCACCGGCAACCTGAGCATCGACCGCATGGCGCAGCAGGATCAGGAACGTTGCCAGCGTTTACAGGGCGAACTGGCCCGGCGTGGTGGGCAATATTTGCGTTGCGACAACACGATCCCCGGCATGACCCTGGATCACTAACACCGCTAATCCCGTGCAGGAGCAGCTTTCGGCAGATCCTGCACGGGTCGTGTTTAGTCAGTCTTCTTCGCGCACGGTCGCCACTTCAGCCGCTCGTACTTTCACCTTGGCGCCGGAAATATCCTCGAACTCATAGAAGCCGTCCTCGGTTTCGGTCTTCGGCATGTCCTTGGTCAAATACTGGGTGCCGTTCTGCAGGGTGACCACGGTCGGGCTTGCGCAACCGGCCAGTGTCAGCAAGGTCGCTACCGCGAGGGGAATGCCCAGCGTCTTGATATTCATACCCATTTCTAATTCCTTAATCCATGTGATTCCGAGCGATGTCGGTGTTCTAACGCGGTTGGTGCCATTCAACCAGAAAAAGTTCGATAGACCGGTGAAAAAATGCCATTGATCCTTTTCCGTTTGCGCCGGATGGGGCAGAGCTGGTATCTGTACGCATAACCAGTATTCGCTCCCCGTGGCCCAGAATTTCCGTGACTGCCAATCCACTCGACGATCCGTTCTATTACCTCAACAACTTCCGGCAAGTGCTTGAATGGCTTGAGCTTCGCTACGCCGATGTGATGGGCGAGGCAGAGCATGCATTCATGCGTGACTTCAAGGCGTTGCCGCGCGCTTCGCAGGGCTTGCTGGTGCGGTTGGTCATGCGCAAGGGTGCGCATTTTCGTGCCGGCAAACTCAACTACCCGGAAATCGGTGACATCGGCCAAGCGGCGCATCCGCTGCTGGAGCAGGGCTGGATCGACGAGCATGCAGCGCTGGAGATCACAGAGCTGTTTGACGTGCTGCTCAAAGCCGAAATCCTGCAAGCCTTCAGCGCTTTCATCGAGCAACCCAAAGGGCGCAAGGACGATTGGCTGCCGGCATTGGCCGAGCAGTTCACTGATGCGCGCACGCTGCGTGACTGGGCGCCGGCCATACAAGATCGCCTGTTCAGCCTGACCATCATGGACCTGTGCGACCGTTTGCGGTTGCTGTTCTTTGGCAACCTGTATCAGGACTGGTCGGAGTTCGTGCTGGCCGACCTTGGCATCTTCACCTATGAAAAAGTCGAGTTCTGCGCCGATTCCCGTGGTTTGCGCAGCCGTGAAGACGTCGATGCCTGCCTGTTTCTGCACCAATGCCAATTGCGCTTCGAGGCGGGTGAACCGCTGGAAGCCATTGTTGAGCAGGTCAGCGCTTTGCATTTCGCCAACCCGTGGCTGGAGCGCCGACGCGCCAAGGTGTTGTTTCAGATCGGCCAATATTGCGAGCGCATCAGCGAGTTTGCCCTGGCGCTGGACATTTACCGGACGTGCGCCTATCCCGGTGCGCGATTGCGCATGATCCGGGTCTTGGAGCGTTGTGGCGAATACGACTTGGCGCTGGAACTCGGCACGCTGGCCGAACAGGCGCCGCAAAGCGCCACCGAACAGCAAGGCCTGCAACGCATCCTGCCCCGACTGCGGCGCAAACTCGGCGGCCCGCCGCTCAAACGGCTGGCACCGCGACCGGTGGAGCGTCTGGATCTGCATTTGCCGCGCACCGATCCGGCGCGGTCTGTGGAGTTTCATGTGCAGGCGCATCTGCACGACGACGAGGGCCCGGTGCACTATGTGGAAAACAGCCTGATCAACTCGTTGTTCGGTCTGTTGTGCTGGCCGGCGATTTTCGCGCCGCTGCCGGGGGCGTTCTTTCACCCATTCCAGCGCGGCCCGGTTGATCTGCTCAATGAAGATTTTCAGCAACGCCGCGCCGAGTTGTTCCACGCCTGCCTCACCGAACTGGACGACGGCCGATATGCCGATACCATCCGCCAGCGATTCGTCGCCAAGTGGGGCGTGCAGTCGCCGTTCGTGTTCTGGGGCGCGTTGAATGAAACGCTGCTGGAGCAAGCGCTGGCCTGTTTGCCTGCGGCCCACCTCAAACACTGGTTCAGCCGCTTGCTGCTGGACATCAAGGCCAACCGCGCCGGGATGCCCGACCTGATCCAGTTCTGGCCGCAGCACAAAACCTACCGGATGATCGAAGTCAAAGGCCCGGGTGACCGCTTGCAGGACAACCAGCTGCGTTGGCTGGAGTTCTGCCATGAGCACCAGATGCCAGTGGCCGTGTGTTACGTGCAATGGGCGGAGCAGAGCGCTTGAGCTACAGCATTGCGGTGCGGGCGCTGTGCGAGTTCACCGCCAAGACTGGCGATCTCGACTTGCGCTTCACGCCCTCACCGACGGCACTGGAAGGCATTGCCGGCCATCGCACCGTGGCCTCGCGGCGCAGTGACAATTACCAGAGCGAAGTGGCGCTGGAAGGCACGTTCCGCCAATTGAAGGTCAAGGGCAGGGCGGATGGCTACGATCCGGCGCAGAATTGCCTGGAGGAAGTCAAAACCTACCGGGGCGACCTGAGCAAGCAACCGGCCAATCATCGGCAGTTGCACTGGGCGCAGGCGAAGGTTTACGGCTGGCTGATGTGCCGCAAGCTTGATCTTGCGCAGATCAACGTCGCGCTGGTGTATTTCGACATCGTCAGCGAGAAGGAAACCTGTCTGGTCGAAGCGTTCAGCGTCGAGGCCTTGCAGGTTTTTTTCGAGCAGCAATGCAGCCTGTTTCTGTACTGGGCCGAACAGGAAATGGCCCACCGCGAGGCGCGCAATCTGGCCGCGCAGCAACTGGCCTTTCCCCATGCAGACTTTCGTCCCGGTCAGCGCCATCTGGCCGAATCGGTGTTCAAGGCGATCAGCACCGGTCGCTGTCTGATGGCGCAGGCCCCGACCGGGATCGGCAAAACCCTCGGCACGCTGTTTCCGATGCTCAAGGCTCTGGCGCCGCAGCAACTGGACAAGGTGTTCTTTCTCACCGCCAAGACACCCGGGCGCAAACTGGCGCTGGATGCCAGCCAGGTGTTGTTCGACCAATCGGCAACCTTGCCGTTGCGCGTGTTGGAGATGGTCGCGCGGGACAAAGCCTGCGAACACCCGGACAAGGCGTGCCACGGCGAATCCTGCCCATTGGCCCAAGGCTTTTATGACCGCTTGCCCGCTGCCCGTGAAGCGGCCAGTCGCATCAACCTGCTCGATCAAGCCGCGATGCGGGAAGTCGCCGCGCAGCATACGGTCTGTCCCTATTACCTGAGTCAGGAGATGGCGCGCTGGGCGGATGTGGTGATCGCCGACTACAACTATTACTTCGATTTCAGCGCATTGCTGTTCGGCCTGGCGCAGCTCAATCAGTGGAAAGTCGCCGTGCTGGCAGACGAGGCGCACAACCTGGTCGAGCGCGGCCGGCAGATGTACAGCGCCAGTCTCGATCAGGCGACGCTGGGCAGCGTGCGCAAAACCGCGCCCGCACCACTGAAAAATTCGCTGCAACGGGTCAATCGCGAATGGAACGCGCTGCATGCGCCGCAACTGGCGGCTTATCAGGCCTACGACAAAGCCCCGGAAAAGCTCTTGCAGGCGATTTCCCTGTGTTGCGCAGCGATTGGCGATTACCTCAATGACCATCCGCAGGGTCTCGACAGCGGTTTGCAAAACTTCTATTTCGACTTGCTGCAATTTGGCCGGGTGGCGGAGCTGTACGACGCGCATTACCTGTTCGACATCAGCAAGCGCGACCTCGACCGCAAACGTCCGCTGTCGCAGCTGTGTTTGCGCAATGTGGTACCGGCGGCGTTCATCGGCCCACGCCTGAAGGCGGCGCGCAGCAGCGTGCTGTTTTCCGCGACCCTGAGCCCCCGCAACTATTACGCCGACTTGCTCGGTACGCCCGCCGACACCGTGTGGATCGACGTCGAATCGCCGTTCAGCGCCGAGCAGTTGCAGGTGCAGATCGTCAGTCGTATCTCGACGCGCTTCAACCATCGCCAGGCATCGCTAGAACCGATCGTCGAGCTGATCGCCCGCCAGTTCAGCGAACGGCCGGGCAACTACCTGGCGTTCTTCAGCAGTTTCGATTACCTGCAACAAGTGGCGACGTTGCTGGCCGAACGGCACCCGCACATTCCCCTGTGGCAGCAATCGCGGGGCATGGTCGAAGGGGCGCGACAGGCGTTTCTCGATCAGTTCACCGCCGACAGCCGGGGCGTCGGCTTTGCGGTGCTGGGCGGTGCGTTTGGTGAAGGCATCGATTTGCCGGGCGCACGCTTGATCGGCGCATTCATCGCCACCCTTGGGCTGGCCCAGCTCAACCCTGTCAATGAACAACTGAAGCGGCGCATGGCAGCGATCTTTGGCGCCGGCTACGACTACACCTATCTTTACCCCGGCGTGCAGAAAGTGGTGCAGGCCGCCGGCCGGGTGATTCGCACCCGCGAAGATCGCGGGGTGGTGATGCTGATCGACGACCGCTTTGCCGAAAGCCGCATTCAACAACTGTTGCCGCGCTGGTGGGCAATCAAAAATGAGGCGCCGGCTTCCCAATTCGCAGGATTGCCGCATACTTCCGTTCATGACAACGGCTGGTGAGTGTGATGAGCGAAAACAACAGGACCGCAGCGATTGAGGAGATGCGTTTCAGGCTTCTGATCGATGCGGTCGTCGACTATGCGATCTACATGATCGACCCCGACGGCATCATCACCAGTTGGAACTCCGGCGCCAAACGCTTCAAGGGGTATGAAGAAGCGGAAATTATCGGTGAGCACTTTTCGCGTTTTTATACCGCCGATGATCGCGCAGCCGGCTTGCCGCAACGGGCACTCGATACGGCGATCGGCGAAGGGCGCTTCGAAGGCGAAGGCTGGCGCGTGCGCAAGGACGGCACCAACTTCTGGTCTCATGTGGTCATCGACCCGATCATCGACCCCAATGGCAAGCTGCTGGGTTTCGCCAAGATCACTCGTGACCTCACCGACCGCAAGATGGCCGAGGAAACCCTCAAGCAAAGCGAACAGCAGTTTCGTCTGCTGGTGCAGGGCGTCACCGACTATGCGATCTACATGCTCAGCCCCGAAGGTCGGGTGAGCAACTGGAACCAGGGCGCCCAACGGATCAAAGGTTATCTGCCGGAAGAAATCATCGGTCAGCATTTTTCGATTTTCTATACCCCCGAGGACCGCGAGCGCGGCGAGCCGCAGCGGGCGCTGGCGATAGCCACCGAAACAGGCCGCTTCGAGAATCGCAGCTGGCGTGTGCGCAAGGACGGCACGCAATTTCTGGCGCACGTGGTGGTCGATGCGATTCGCGGTGAAACCGGCACGTTGCTCGGTTTTGCCAAGATCACCCGCGACGTGACCGAAGCCCATCAGGCCCAGCAGTCGCTGGAAAAGACCCGCGAGGCGCTGGCCCAGGCGCAGAAGATGCAAGCGATCGGTCAGCTCAGTGGCGGCATAGCGCATGACTTCAACAACCTGCTGACGGTGATTCTCGGCAATCTGGAGATCGTCCAGAAACGCATTGGCGACGACCCGAAAATCATCCGCCTGTTGGAGAACGCCACTCAAGGCGCTCTGCGCGGCGTGTCACTGACCCAGCGCATGCTCGCATTCGCCCGGCGTCAGGAACTCAAGACCGAGTCGGTGGACATACCGCAACTGGTGCAAGGCATTACTGGCTTGCTTCGCAGCTCGCTGGGGCCGGGCATTCGCATCGATACGGATTTTCCCGAAGTGCTGGAACCGGTGTTGGCGGACGTCAACCAACTCGAACTGGCGCTGCTCAACCTGGCTACCAACGCGCGCGACGCCATGCCCGAGGGCGGGAGCGTGACCATTGCCGCGCGACGCGAAGTCGTGCTTGAACTCGGTCATGCGGAATTGGCGGCGGGGCGTTACATTTGCCTGAGCATGACTGACACCGGCGAAGGCATGGACGCACAGACGCTCGCTTCGGCCCGCGACCCGTTTTTCACCACCAAAGGCGTAGGCAAAGGCACTGGCCTGGGTTTGTCGATGGTGCATGGCTTCCTTGAACAGCTCGGTGGCCGCTTTATCCTCAAAAGTGAAAAGGCCACCGGTACTACCGCCGAACTGTGGATTCCGGTGGCCGGCGAGGGCACGACGGTGAAGCCATTGTTCCCGCCGGCCGCTCCGATTGTTGTACCGCGGCTAAGCGTGTTGGTGGTGGACGACGACTCGTTGGTGCTGACCAGCACCAGTCTGTTGCTCGAAGACCTCGGCCACCGCGTGGTCAGCGCAACCTCCGGCACTGAGGCGCTGGCGTTGTTCGACCGCGGCGAGGTCATCGACCTGATGATTACCGACATGGCCATGCCGCACATGAGCGGCGCGCAACTGGCCCACGCGGTGCGGGTGCTCAAACCTGATCTGCCGATCGTTCTGGCCACCGGTTACGCCGAGCGCCTTGAAGGCTTTGCCGCGCAGTTGCCGCGCCTGCCAAAACCGTTCACGCAGTTGAATCTGGTGGAGATCATTGCCCTGTCGATGAAATGAGCTTCGCAGATATTCGGCTGAACTAGTGTGGGGCAGGGGGTTTCTAAGTTTTTTACCTGCCCCGGAGCCCGCGTCTCGTGTCTCGCATATTGACCCACCCGTCCGCTGAAGAAATCCAGACCGAACATGATGCCAAGATGTTCGGTTCACCCAAGGAACGTCTGGACTTCTATCGGCGCGAAATCCAGTACGAAACCAGCATCCTCGCCAATCGCACCGATGCCTATCTGGCGGCGCAATCGTTCCTGGTGATTGCTTTTGCTTCGTGCATGTCCAACCTCAACCCGGAATGGGGCAAGTTGTTTACCTTGGTAGTACCACCGTTCCTGGCGCTGTTGGGGCTGCTCAGCTCGCTCAACGCCTGGCCCGGGATTCGTGCGGCGTACGACATCATCGACCACTGGCACTTCAAGCAGAGCAACCTGCTGCAGAGCGAGCCTTTGATGGGCCTGGCGTATGACGAATCACCCTTGTTCAGCGAGATGGAGTCGAGCCACAAGGGCTACCGTAAATCGCTGTTGTTCTCGGTGCGCACCCCGTGGATTTTTGCCACGTTCTGGGTGATGTTGGGCAGTTATGCGGTGTTTATCCAGGTAACGAATCCTGGAGGCTAGGTTTTAGCTACCAGAGCCGAAGATCAACAGCCCCTCACCCCAGTTCTCTCCCAGAGGGAGAGGGAGCGGATCTTGGTCGTGTTCAGAAGTTGAGTTCGAAATGACATTCAAGTTGCGCACCGGCTTTTCAGCACCTGAGTTCGACTCGGTATTGCACGTCGGCGTAACGCTGAAAAACAACGCGGTCAGTCCCCTCTCCCTCGGGGAGAGGGTTAGGGTGAGGGGCTTTTCAGCTACTCCGCCGTCTCCAACTCCCGACGCAACCCCTGCGAATTCTGCACCGACATCGGAATCGGCGGGAAATCCTCGTTCAGCAAGCACAGATGCTCAATCGCATCGGCAAACTTCACATCGGCTTTTCGGCGTAAGGCCCGATAGTGCTCAAACAGTTCAGCGTCCAGTTGCCCGGACTCGAGTAACTGATGCGCCGCTCGATTAAGCGCCTGCGCTTCTTCGAACAATTGACGATTGCGTTCCAGGGCCACAGCCCTGCAAGCCTTGATCTGCGCGGGAGTCGAGCATTCTTTCATGACCATAACCTTGTATGTCGGGATTCCTTTTCAAGGGGCGCAATGCCGCAGGGGAACCTAACCTGCCGTGCCCCGTCGCAAGGTGCGGCGGGGGTTAAAGTTGTGACCGCTGACAATTGCTGAGCGATCCATTTTTTTCGCAAGAATTTCAAGGTCCCAAGACGGTTATTGCGGGGAACGCTTTTTGCGCTGTTCATATCGCGCAAGGATCGGCTGCGTACTGAATCCGTGCAGCAAAATACTCAGGGCCACCACTGACAGTGTCAGGTCCGTACACAGCGTGGCCACTGAATCGCTCAGCCCATGATTCAAGGCGTAAAACAGATAGAACAGGCTGCCGATCCCGCGTATGCCGAACCAGCCGATCAGCAAACGCTGGCGTTTCTCCAACAAAGAACCCCACGGCATCAGCGCAACACAAAGCGGGCGAATCAGGCAGAACAACACAGCGCCCACCAGTAAGGCCCGCCAGTCCCAATGCGTCACCAGCACTACGCCCAGCAGCGTGACCAGAAACACTTCCAGCGCACGTTCGACCAGACCGCCGAACGACAACATGTCGCCCATCATGATTCCGGCAGCCACCTGGCTGTCCTCCAGTCGTTCGGTGTCGCCATGCACCGCGTGCTGCGGATCCGCGTTCAGATGGCCCACAACCGGTTGCACCAGGTGCTCGGCAGGCGGCTGGCTGGCACCGGTGGATTTGACTTCCACCTGGCGCAGGCCCAGACCTGCGGCAAAAACCGAAAGAAAGCCATAGCCACCGATGGTTTCGGCCACGACATAGGCCAGCGCGATCAACGCCAGCGCCAGATAGTCGTTGGGGCTCAGCGTGCTGTCTTCGTTGTGGATACGTAATGACAGCGTTACGCGTCCAATGCCTCGGCCCATCCAATAACCGGTCAGCAACCCGGCGGGCACCGCCCATAGCACACTGCGCAAAACCCAGCTCTGCCATAGTCCGGTACTGCTATCGCCCTGCAACAACAGCAACCCGAGGATAACGAAGGGGAACGCGATACCATCATTGAGTCCAGCCTCGCCGGACAGACCGAAGCGCACACTGTCGACATCGCGCGCATCGTTAACCTGGACCAACGCGGCAAGCACCGGGTCAGTCGGCGCCAATATCGCACCGATCAGCAAAGAAGGCCCCCACGGCAACTGCAAACCCCAGTGCAACAGAGCGCAGACGCCGGCGATGGTGAGCACCATAACGGGCCCCGCCAAGCCAAACGCGATCCGCCAACGTTTATCGCGTAACGGCAGTCGCAGCTTCAGTCCGCAGACGAATAACGAAAAGAGCACTGCCACTTCCGTCAGGTGTTCCATCCACAGTGACGCGTCTTCCAGCGACAGTTTCAGCAAGTCGAGCCCGCTCGGGCCGATGCATACGCCCAGCAGCAAACACACGGCGGAGGTGGTGACCGGCATCCAGCGCAGGTACGAGGACGTCAGTGCCAGGGTCAGCAATACGGCACCGAGCACGGCGACCCACACGGTAAAACTCATGATTGCCCACCCGAAAGGGCCGGATTCATCGCGCCGACGCGCCCGGCGTTAACCAACGGGAGCGCGCAGGTATTCAGGGCTAAGGACGTTGAACCAGACCAGAATCATTTCTACCAGTATCGTCACCAGAACCAGCAAGCCGACAGCCCAGACACAAGCGGAGTACAACAACCCTTGCTCTTTACGCTCATGCATGAAGGTGGGGAGGCCGACGAACAGCAAAAAGGTCGAATAAACACCCGCAGCGCCCAGGACCAGAATCGCCAGCCAGCGGCTGGGGTAGAGCCCGGCAAAACCGGCGATGAAAAACGGCGTCACGGTGTAAGCGGCAAAACCGATGCATTGATTGAGCGTCGGCCGGGCATCAAATGTGCGCGACATCCAGCGGATGAACGCGCCAATCAGTACCACGCCAACGATTATTGTCAGGTACAGCAGGACACAAAGCTGCAGGGCACTGGCGGCGCTGAGCTTGACCGTTTCGCCCACCGCCAGGCTCCAGCCGACATAGGTCGTGCCAATGAACAGGCATACCGGAGAAATCAGCGCGAGTAAAAGCAGATGCGCAAGATAATGGCGGGGGTGGGCCTCTTCTTCGCGGCGAATGTCGGTCCAGGCGAAGTTGGGCTGGGTGAACAGTTTGATGATAGGTGCGGACATGATGACCTCCTGATCTCTCGCGAGCCGACGAGGCCCTAAAAATATTGAGAGGCGGCAAGTGGCCGGGTTCATTTTTTTTAATCCGCCCTGTGGGAGCCGAACTCCCACAGGGTCAGCGGTCAGAGCATCGGTTTACCGCCGGTCACGCCATAGCGTTGGCCGGTGATGTAGCTCGCTTCGTCGGATGCCAGCAAAACGTAGATCGGGGCAACTTCCACAGGCTGTCCGGGGCGCCCCAGCGGGGTGTTACCACCGAAGTTCTGCACTTCTTCATCAGGCATGGTCGAGACGATCAGCGGCGTCCAGATCGGCCCCGGCGCCACGCAGTTCACGCGAATTTCCTTGGGCCCGAGCATCTGCGCCAGACCTCCGGTGAAGTTGGCGATCGCCCCTTTGGTGGTGGCGTAAGCCAGCAGGCTCGGCTTCGGCATGTCCGAATTGACTGAGCTGGTATTGATGATCGACGCGCCGGGGCGCATGTGTTTGATCGCCGCCTGACACAGGCGGAAAATCGCCGTGATGTTGACGTCGAAGGTCATCACCCATTCGTCGTCGGGGATGTCTTCGAAGTTTTCGTGGGTCATCTGGAACGCGGCATTGTTGACCAGCACGTCGATACGGCCGAAGCGTTCAATGGTTTGATCGACCAGGTCCTGGCAATGTGACTTTTGCGCGAGGTCACCCGACAGCAACAGGCATTGGCGACCGGCCTGTTCGACCCAGCGTGCGGTTTCCTTCGCGTCTTCGTGTTCATCGAGGTAAGCGACGACAACGTCAGCGCCTTCACGGGCAAAGGCAATGGCCACAGCGCGGCCGATGCCGCTGTCGCCGCCAGTGATCAGGGCGATCTTGCCGGCCAGGCGGCCCGAGCCGACGTAGCTTTGCTCGCCACAATCAGGGTACGGCTCCATTTTGCGTTGCGAACCGGGGACGGATTGGGCCTGCGCAGGGAAGGGTGGTTTTGGATAATCGGTCATCGTAGGTCTCCGAGTCTCATGGCGGGTATGGCTGGTTGACCCGGCAGGTTTGCCATGAGTTCGATCGGATTTGTGCTGACGATTTTATGAGAATAAAAACCTGAAGGAGTGAGCAGGCCCACTCCCGCATGTAGAACGGTGTTGAATTACAGACCAAGCGCCGACAGCCCCGGATGATCATCCGGCCGGCGGCCCAGCGGCCAGTGGAACTTGCGCTCGCTTTCCTGAATCGGCATGTCGTTGATGCAGGCATAGCGCTGGAACATCAGACCGTTGTCGTCGAACTCCCAGTTCTCGTTTCCGTAGGAGCGGAACCAGTTGCCCGAATCGTCATGCCACTCATAGGCATAGCGCACCGCAATGCGCGTGTCCGAGTAGGCCCAGAGTTCCTTGATCAGCCGGTAATCCAGCTCTTTCGCCCATTTACGGGTGAGAAAGGCTTTGGCCTCTTCCCGGTTGTTGGCGAACTCGGCGCGGTTGCGCCATTTCGTCTCGAGGGTGTAGGCCAGTGAGACCCTCTCGGGATCACGGGAATTCCAGCCGTCTTCGGCCAGGCGAACTTTCTCGATGGCCGATTCAAGGTTGAAGGGTGGCAATGGCGGACGTACCTGAGCGGCAGTAGACATAATCAGTCTCCCGATAGATTCAACGTTTAACAACTTGTCAGGCTTATTAAGGCGTTACAGGTCCAATAACTTACGCGCCATGCATTGCGCATTATCGGCGGCACTGTGATCACCCATCACAAGCGCTACGGTAATGGCGCCGTCAATCAGGATCAGCAGCTGTTTGGCCAGCAACTGCGGGTCCTTGGCGCCATGTTCGGTACACAGCTCGCACACGTAGTCGAGCAGCTTCTGTTTGTGTTCCCTGGCGACCAGACGCACCGGATCTTGCGCGTCGCCGGTCTCCCCACTGGTGTTGATAAAAGCGCAGCCGCGGAAACCTTCCGAGGTAAACCAGCCCTTGAGCACGGTAAACAGGTTGAGCAGGCGATCGGCCGGGGTTTCGGCCTGATCGACAGCGCTCCGGTACCAGTGCATCCAGCGCACGTCGCGGCGCTGCAGGGCGGCGGTCACCAACTCGTCTTTATTGGTGAAGTAGCGGTAGATGCTTTTTCTGGAGACACCAGCGGTTTTCACCAGGAGATCCATGCCCGTGGAGGCGATGCCACTTTTATAGATCAGCTTTTCGGTGACATCCAGAATGATGTCGCGGGTTGAAGTGTCAGTGATTTTGTTCATGTTGCGAACAGTAGAACGGACGTTCTTCATGGTCAAGCTGATATTTTCTTTACGGGTTGAAAAGCTTTCGCGAGCAAGCTCGCTCCCACAGGGGATTGGCGGTGTATTGGAGAGGGTGGCCATTGTCCAAGACACTGTGGGAGCGAGCTTGCTCGCGAAGAGGCCATTACAGACACTAACAAGACCCGCAGGGATTGATGGTGTAAGCTCTCGGGTTCTTCGGATTCGACCCATTGCGAGCCCTATGCCGTTGCTCTTCAAACGCTCTCTGCTGCCTAAACTGCGCAGCTTTCCGCTGACCGCCGAGGCCGTGACCATTTTGTCCGGCGCCGCCGAGTTCCGCCGTTGCCTGCTGGAGAAAATCGCTGCGGCGACCCAGCGCATCTATGTCGTCGCGCTGTATTTGCAGCAAGACGAAGCCGGTCAGGAAATCCTTGATGCCTTGCACGCCGCCAAACTTGCGCGTCCCGAGCTGGAAATCGCCGTGGTGGTCGACTGGCTGCGCGCCCAGCGCGGGCTGATCGGTGCCGGCAAGCAACCGGGCAATTCGGCGTGGTATCAGGAAATGACCCGCACCCACCAGAGCGAAGTGCCGGTCTACGGTGTACCGGTGCAGACCCGCGAACTGTTCGGCGTGCTGCATTTGAAGGGCTTCGTGATCGACGATTGCGTGGTCTACAGCGGCGCCAGCCTAAACAACGTTTACCTGCACAAGTTCGACAAGTACCGTTTCGACCGCTATCACGTTCTGCAGAGCCCTGAGCTGGCGGACTCGATGCATCACCTGGTCAAGCACGGCCTGATCGAATCCAAAGCGGTGCATCGCCTCGACCTGCCGAATCTGCCGACCACCCGCAGCCTGCGTAACGACATCGGCGATCTGCGCAGCCGCCTCAAGCACGCAGCGTACGACACCAGTGCCGGCAGCACCGCCAGAGAAGGTTTATCGGTCAGTCCATTGCTGGGCGTGGGCAAGAACAACCCGCTCAACCGGGCGATTCTCGAATTGATCGCCAGTGCGCAAAAGCAGCTGACCATTTGCACGCCTTACTTCAACCTGCCGCTGGGGGTGATCCGTGAGATCAACCGCGCGCTGGCACGGGGCGTGAAGATCGACATCGTGGTTGGCGACAAGACCGCCAACGACTTCTACATCCCGCCGAGCGAGCCGTTCAGGGTGATCTCGGCGCTGCCGTACCTATACGAGATCAGCCTGCGCCGGTTCGCCAAACGCCATCAGCGCAGCATCGACAGTGGTCAGTTGAACCTGCACCTGTGGCGTGACGGCGACAACACCTATCACCTCAAGGGCATGTGGATCGACCAGCGCTATACGCTGCTGACCGGCAACAACCTTAATCCACGGGCGTTCCGCCTGGACCTGGAAAATGCGTTGTTGATCGATGATCCGAAAGGCGAGTGGGTGGACCCGCGAGCGCAGGAGCTGGAGGCGATCTTCCGCCACACTTCGCGGATTTCCAGCTTCCACGACCTGGAGACCTTGCCGGAATACCCGGCCGGGGTGGCGAAGTTTCTCAAGCGCGTGAGCCGGGTCAGAATCGAGCGGTTGCTTTACCGGATTTTGTAAGCTGACCGGATGATGCGGCGAGCCTGCTGACGCCATCGCCGGCAAGCCAGCTTCCACAGGTCTGGCCGGTGTTCACAGAATCTGTGTGCACTGCAAGCCCTGTGGGAGCTGGCTTGCCAGCGATGAGTCCCTGGAAAACCCTGCAAAACTAAATTCAAACCTTACTTCCCACGCAACGTGGAAGGATCTTCGGCCCGCGTATCTACTTGGCCGCAGTCGATGGCAGCCCGTGGTCTTTCGCGCAACGTCGACGTTCAAAAGGCGTCATGAAGGCTTGCCGGTTGCTGACCACCAGTACGGAATCATCATCCCTGCGGATAATGTGTTCCTCGGCGCCAGGTATTACGCAAGGGTCATGAGCGTACATTTCGTACCTGGCCGCAAATACCCAACCTACCGATTTCAGGCCAGACTCATACCACGGGATGAGCTGAAGAATCCCCGAGACCAACGTCACGACCCCCAGAATGCGCATATAGATCACTAAGTGGAGCCACAGCGCGGACCCGCCTTTAAAGCGGGGCATGACTGTCGGTAGCACACTTTTGACCATTGATTGAAGCCCGACCAGAAGGGCCTGGGCGATGACAACGACGTAAACCAGCATCAAGACCATCAGCAAGATTGCCAATGCTGAAAGTGGCGTAAGAAATGCGATTGTGTAAGGAAAAAGTGAAGGAGGAGCTCCAGTGACCTCGTTGACTATTGTCGACGCGTAAGCCGCCGAAAAAGCTAACGACATCGCCAGAACCCCCGCAAGCACACCCCGTAAAGCCCATGACGAGTCTTGCCAGGTTTTTATGCGAGTAGCCCAGGCGTACATTTCGAGCAGCAGCGCCAGCCCGGAAAAGAACTTTGCCAGCCCTAAAAGTATCAGGTTGGGGAGGCTATTGAGCGACTCCAGGGGTTCGACAAAGGCATAAATAACGAAGATGATCCCGAACATCATCGCAAGGCTGTAGAGCTTGATGCTCAGCGGTGCTTCGATCCAACTGATTACGAATTCGATCAGGCTGACGAGTTTCTTTTTCAAAGCGGTTTAAAGTCCATTTTGTTAGCCGCGAGCCACTCTCGAAACCTTTCGAAGCGAATTATGGCGTAAACCCTACAGTGCCCGCATCGGCTCATTTGCTGTCGTCAGACGCGGGCAACTTTCCATGGCTCAGTTAATACCCAACTTCCCACGCAACGTGGAAAGATCTTCCGCCAAGGTATTCACCGGCCCGACCAGCGCCTTGCGGTCGTTATCCTTGACCTTGTCATACGTCTCAAACCCGCCATCCTGGGTCTTGTACCGGGCCAGCACCTTGTTGACGGTGGCGAAGTTCTTGTCGACTTTCGCTATGAAAGCCTGGTCCTGCTGCTCGATCTGCGGACGGAACAAATCGACGATTTTCTTCGCGCCGTCGATGTTGCCCTGAAAGTCATACAGGTCGGTGTGGCTGTAGCGATCTTCCTCGCCAGAGATCTTCGTTGCGGCCACTTCTTCCAGCAGCGCAGCCGCACCGCCCAGCACTTTTTCCGGCGGGAAGGTCAGGCCGGCCACGCGGGTTTGCAGGTCTTGCACGTCTTTGTTCAAGCCATCCGCCAGTGCATCGAGGCCCTGGGTGCTCTTTTCCGAAAACAGCGAATATTCGATGCGGTGGAAACCGGTGAAATCCTCAGCCTTCACGCCGTTCTCGTGATCATCGACGCGAGAATCGATGGACGCATCGAGGTCACTGAACAGCTCGGCAATCGGCTCGATCTTCTCGTAGAAGACGCGGGTCGGTGCGTAGAGTTTTTGCGCGGCTGCCAGGTCGCCTTTCTTCACGGCATCGGTGAATTGCTGGGTGTGGCTGGCCAGTTCTTCGAGTTGTTCGGTGACGTAGATCTTGTAGTCCGACACCGGCCCGACCAGATCCAGCGGTGCTGTCGCGGCGAATGCCGACAGCGGGGTGTTGAGCAATCCGAGGGTCAGCAATAACGCGAGTGGCGTCTTTTTCATGGGGGCGGCTCCAGTGTTGAAGTTGTTTTATGCAGCTGTTTTGGGTTGTGTGGCGTTGAGCAACGAGCGACCGATAAAGTCCTTGTCGCCCGTCACACCCGGCAGGGTGAAGAAGTAACCGCCGCCGACCGGTTTGAGGTATTCCTCCAGCGGTTCGCCGTTGAGGCGGGTCTGCACGGTAATGAAGCCTTTTTCCAGATCGGCCTGGTAACAGATGAACAGCAGGCCCATGTCGAGCTGGCCGTTCCTGTTGACGCCATTGGAATAGTTGAACGGTCGACGCAGGATCAGGTTGGCCTGGCTGGCGGCGGTGCGCGGGTTGGCCAGGCGAATGTGCGCGTCGAGCCTGGTCAGCTTGCCTTCCGGGTCTTTGCTGTAATCCGGGACCTCGCTTTCGTGGTGCCCTCCCATTGGCGCGCCGGTGTTCTTGGTCCGACCGAAAATGCTTTCCTGCTCCTGCAACGGTGTGCGATCCCAGCGTTCGACGAAGTTGCGGATGATCCGTACCGCTTGGTAACTGCCGTGCGCCGCCCAGGCCGGTTCGTCGCTGCCCGGTTGCACCCATACCAGGCGATCCATGGCTTTGTCGTCGTTGGAATCGGGGTTGGCCGAGCCGTCACGGAAACCCAGGAAGTTACGCGCCGATTGCGCCGGCACACCGGGCTTGGCCGGGGCTTGCGGCGGCACGCTGCCTTCCTGCTTCCAGCGCACCAGCAACAGGTCCGGCAGGTTCTTGACGATGTCGCGCAGGGCGTGGATGTTGGTGTCGGCGGTGTTGGCGCAGAACTGCAGACTCAAGTCGCCGTGGCAGCCATCGGCCTCCAGCGCATCGTTGGGAAAACCGACCATGCGTTGCAGACGCTTGGGTTTGGCGTCTGCCAGGCCGAAGCGCTCATCGAACAGCGATTCGCCCACCGACACGGTGATGGTCAGGTTGTCCGGGGTGACGACCGGGCCGAGGATGCCGGAGTCTGGCGGCGGTAGCTTCGGATCGATCTGCGCGACCGCTCCGCCCTTCATCAGGAAGGCGATGCGCTCGTTGAGCGTGCGGAACAGTCGCTCGAGATCTTCGCGATCGCTGGCCAACACATCGAACGCCACCAACATGCCCGATGCCGGGCGCGGGGTAACGATGCCGGTTTGATGCACACCGTGGAAAGCGTGATGGTCTTCGGTCTTGTCGCTGCTCGGTGCTTCGGTGACTTGTGCAGGTACGGCAGCCATGGCCGGGCAGCTGAGGGCCGATCCGGCCAGTGCGACACCGGCAGCGCCCATGCCCATCAGTACACGGCGGCGTTGCAGGTTGAGGGGTTCTGAATCTTTCATCGGTACGGGTCTTCTGCTTACAGGCCGGAGAGGCCAAGGGCTGGATCGATGCCATCAAGTGCGTCGGCCAAAGCCTGAGCCTTGTCGGCGATCTGCTTGCGTTGCGCGCCGCTGATGGCGTCGTAGCGGGCGTAGCCGTCCCTGACCTTGTGGCTGTTCATTTCGTTGTCGAAGTCGGCCAGCGTCTGCTCGATTGTCGGCAACAGATCCGCCGCCGACTTGCTCAGCATCGGCCGCAGCAAATCGACGACTTTGTGTGCGGTTTGCAGATTGGCGGCGAAACCGTTGAGGTCGCTGTGGCTGTAGCGCTCTTCTTCACCGCTGGCGGCACGCACATCGGCGAGAGTGTTGAGGTTGCGCACGACGATGTTGACCAGTTGCTCCGGCGGCAACGATTGTGCGAGCAGTTGCTGTTTCAGCGTGGTGACGTCGCTCATCAGACGCTGGGCGACGGCGGCGAGATCATCGAGTTGGCGTTGCTGGAACAGGGCGTATTCGATGCGGTGGAAACCGACGAACGCCGGATCCTGCTCGCGCTTCTCGAAGTAATCGGCGCGCGCGTTGATGCGGTTGTCCAGTTCCGCCAGTCGCTGAGCCGCCGGGGCCAGGCGTTGATACGCCGCCCGCGCCGGCAGGTACAACGCCTGCGCCTGACTCAAGTCACCGCTGGCAATCGCCTGATTGAGTGCGGTGGTGGTTTTGATCAACGCGCTGCCCTGACTGGCCAGATACACACGGAATTCCGAGAGCGGCCCGATAAAGGCCACCATCGACGGCTTGGCTTTCGCGGCGGCGTCAGAAGCGGCGGTCGGGGTCACATGCAGAGTGCCGCGCGGGTTGCTCAGCAGGCCGCAGGTGATGGCGTAGTCGCCGGGTTGCAGGTTGGCATTGATCACCTGACTCAGGCCCGGGGCGATGTTTTCACGCTCTTCAACCACCAGCACGCCGTCGAGGATTTCCCATTCCACCGCTCGTTCGGAACGGTTGACGATGCGGAAACTCGCGCGACCGGCCGGGACTGTCAGGGCGTTCGGCTGGCAATTGCCCGGATGAATGTTGACCACCACTTCATCGTGGTTGTGCTGACGCTTGGCCGCGGCCATTTTCGAGGCGTACCAGAACAGGCCACCGGCGGCGATCATCACGACCACCGAACCGGCCAGCGCCCAACGCAAGGCACGGGGAGGCGAGGCCTGAGGAGTATTAGGCTGTGACATGAGTGCCCTTATTGGCTGGAAACGGAAGACGATTGCGCGACAGGCTTGGGCGCGGGCAGGAAGAACATCACCAGCGCCAGCAGCAGATAGATCAGGTACGCGCCAAGGGTGCTGACCGTCGGCGCATCCTGATAACCGAACATGCCGGCCAGCACCGAGCCCAGCGGGCCATCCATGGGCAGCGTCGCGCTGAAATCGAAGAGCACGGTTTGCAGGTGATTCCACACGCCGGCTTCATGCAGGGCTTGCACCGAATTGGCGAGAATCCCCGCGGCCACGACCAGAATGAACAACCCGGTCCACTTGAAAAATGCCGAGAGGTTGAGGCGCATGCTGCCGCTGTAGATGAGGAAGCCAACGATAATCGCCAGAATCAGGCCGAGCAGGGCGCCAATGGGCGCGCCCGGGCCTTCGCTCTGCTGGAACACCGCGAGCAAGAAGAACACGGTTTCCAGACCCTCTCGTGCCACGGCAAAGAAGACCATGGCGATCAGCGCAATCACCTGATGTCTGGACGAGGTCAGCGCCTGATCCAGCGAGGCGTGCAGCGAATGCTTGATCGACCGCGCGACCTTGCGCATCCAGAACACCATCGAGCTGAGAATCGCCACGGCTGCCAACCCGACCACGCCTTCGAACAGTTCCTGCTGCTTTTGCGGGAATTCGGCGCTGACCAGTTCCAGGCCACCGCCGACCAGCAATGCCAGGGCTGCCGCGAGAAAAACACCGATCCACACGGCGGGCATCCATTGGCCCCGGCCGGTCTGTTGCAGGTAGCTGGCGATAATGCCAACGATCAACGCGGCTTCAATGCCTTCGCGCAGCATGATCAGAAAGGGAACGAGCATTCGGTATCCGCGGTGATTTAGATAGGAAGCTAAGTTGTAACATAATGACACTCATTCCCATATGACAATCATTGACAAGAACCTGAACCTGAGCTGAACAAATGACGTTCTGTGCAGCACATAACCCTGTGGGAGCGGGCTTGCCCGCGATGGCGTCCTGTCAGTCAACAGAAATGCCAGCTGTGCCATTGCAATCGCGGGCAAGCTCGCTCCCACAGGGTTCTGCATTGTTCTCGGGCCAGCAACGCGCGGGTGGCTGCGGTAAGATGCCCGTCACTCAAAACCAACAAGGCCTGCCGCGTTCCATGTCGGAAAAAGACACCATCGCCGTGCAATTGGTGCGTGAAGCGCTGCTGCAAAGTTGTGCCCCGGGCGTGGCCAGGGAAGAGCTGTTGAGCAAGGTCGGCATTGCCCCGGCCTTGCTGGAAACCGGCGAGGGTCGGGTGCCGGCATCGCAATATGCAAAGCTCTGGCGTCTGTTGGCTCGGCGGGGGGATGACGAGTTCTTCGGCATGGACCCGCGCAAGCTTAAGTCCGGCAGTCTGGCGTTCCTTTGCCGCAGCGCCATGGCACAACCGACGCTGGCGGCCGGTTTGAGCACGGGCCTGAGTTTTCTGTCGTTGATGCTTGAGCGCCTGCCGGCGCAACTGGTGCATCAGCAGAGTCTTGCGGAAATTGTCCTGCTTGAAGACGATCCGGAACCGCGCCGCGCGTTTACCTACTTCACCTATTGGATGATCGTCCACGGCGTGGCCTGCTGGCTGGCGGGGCGACGGATTCCGATCCTGGCCATCGAACTGCGCTGCCCGGCACCAGACTTCATCGATGACTACCGGGTGATGTTCTCGGACAACCTGCGCTTTGATCGGCCACGCACGCGGATGATCTTTTCCGCCGATTGCCTCGATCTGCCGATCAAACGTTCCGCCGAGGAGCTCAAGCGCTTTCTGGCTCACGCGCCGGCCAACATTCTGGTCAAGTATCGCGACCCGCAGAGCCTGGCCAGCCGGATCAAACACGACTTGCGTCAGTTGCCTGCCGAGCAGTGGCCGGAAACCGACGCGTTGGCCCAGCAACTGTGCATGTCGGCCTCGACGTTGCGCCGTCGCCTGGCCGAGGAAGGGCAGACGTACCAGGGCCTCAAGGACAGCGTGCGCAAGGAACTGGCGATTGTCTGGCTGGCCGAGCCTTCGATCAGCTTTGTCGAGATCGCCAGCCGCTTGGGGTTCGCCGATGCGAGTTCGTTCTACAAGGCGTTTCGCAAGTGGTCGGGGTCAAATCCGGGGCATTACCGGACGTTGATCCTTAACGAAGCCGTCTAATCTGGCCCCTTCGCGAGCAGGCTCGCTCCCACATTTAAAATGCGTTCCCCCTGTGGGAGCGAGCTTGCTCGCGAAGGCGGCAACCCTGGGGGCACATCTCTTGAACCCTGGCCAAACCAGTCAGCCACTTTGATGGCTTTGACCATTGCCCCAAACCCCTTACAGCGCGACTATCCCTCTGTTGTTTACGGTTCCCAGCCTAATAAAAACACAGAGGGATTCTGGCAATGCGCGACTACTTGTCTGCCACCGAACAGTTCAACTATCAGCACACTGTGGATGCCGCGCTCAGCGGCTCGCTTGAGGCGCTCAACGCCTGCGTCGAATGCTGCGACCGCCATGCATTGCCGGGGCGCATCGCGCTGTTCTGGGAAGGTCGCGATGGCAGCAGCGCGACGTACACCTTCAGCGACTTGCAGGACAAAGCCGCGCGATTCGCCAATTTCCTTCTCGCCCAAGGCGTGCGCAAGGGCGACAAGGTCGCCGGCCTGCTGCCACGCAATGTCGAATTGCTCATCACCGTTTTTGCCACCTGGCGCATCGGCGCGGTCTATCAGCCGCTCTTTACCGCGTTCGGGCCCAAGGCCCTCGAACATCGACTGAACAGCTCCGGCGCCAAGGTCGTGGTGACCGACGCCGTCAACCGCCCGAAACTCGCTGAAGTCGCCGACTGCCCGACGCTGGTCACCGTCGGCGGCGCCAAGGGCCAGGGCATTGTCCGTGGCGATTTCAGTTTCTGGGCGGAACTGGCCAATTACTCCAACGTCTGCGAACCCGTGCTGCTGAGCGGCGAAGACCCGTTCCTGCTGATGTTTACCTCGGGCACCACCGGCCCGGCGAAAGCGTTGTCGGTACCGCTCAAGGCGATCGTCGCGTTCCAGAGTTACACCCGTGATGCGGTGGATCTGCGCCCGGAAGATGCCTTCTGGAACGTCGCCGATCCGGGTTGGGCCTATGGCATCTATTTCGGCGTCACCGGCCCGTTGGCAATGGGGCATCCGATCACGTTCTACGATGGCCCGTTCACCCTCGAAAGCACCTGCCGGGTGATCAACAAGTACGGGATCACCAACCTCACCGGTTCGCCGACGGCTTATCGTCTGCTGATTGCCGGCGGTAACGAGTTCGCCAGGTCGATCAAGGGCAAGCTTCGGATCGTCAGCAGCGCGGGTGAGCCGCTGAACCCGGAAGTGATCCGCTGGTTCGCTGACAACCTTGATGTGGTCATCCACGACCATTACGGCCAGACCGAACTGGGCATGGTGCTGTGTAACCACCACGGCCTCGACCATGCCGTTCACGTGGGCGCCGCCGGTTTCGCTTCGCCGGGCCATCGCATTGTGGTGCTTGACGAGCATCACCAGGAACTCGGCGTCGGTCAGCCAGGCATCCTCGCCATCGACCGTGCCAATTCGCCGATGTGCTGGTTTGGCGGCTATGAAGGCGCACCGACCAAGGCCTTCGTCGGCGATTACTACCTGAGTGGCGACACAGTTGAGTTGAACCCGGATGGCAGCATCAGTTTCGTCGGCCGCAGCGACGACGTGATTACCACGTCTGGCTACCGCGTCGGCCCATTCGACGTCGAAAGCGCGTTGATCGAGCATCCGGCCGTCGTCGAGGCTGCGGTGGTCGGCAAACCCGATCCGGAGCGCACCGAACTGGTCAAAGCCTTCGTGGTGCTCAGTGCGCAATACCGCGCGGCACCCGAGCTGGCCGAAGAACTTCGCCAGCACGTACGCAAACGTCTGGCCGCGCATTCGTACCCGCGTGAAATTGAATTTGTCAGCGAATTGCCCAAGACCCCGAGCGGCAAATTGCAGCGCTTTATCTTGCGCAACCAGGAAATCGCCAAGGCTCAAGAGGCCGCGGCGCACAACGTTTCAGCTTGAATCGAAGGAAACAGTCATGCAGATCGAGAACAAGGTTTTTATCGTCACTGGCGGCGCGTCTGGCCTGGGTGCAGCCACCGCTGAATTGCTGGTGAGTGCCGGCGCCAAAGTGATGTTGGTGGACATGAACGCCGAAGCGGTTGCTGAGCAGGCCAAGCGCCTGGGTGCGCAAAGCGTTGTCGCCGACATCAGCAACGAAGCCGCCGCCGAAGCCGCCGTACAAGCGACCATTACTGCATTCGGCAGCCTCAACGGTCTGGTCAACTGCGCCGGCATCGTCCGTGGCGAGAAGATCCTTGGCAAGAACGGCCCGCACGCATTGTCCAGTTTCGCCCAGGTGATCAACGTCAACCTGATCGGCAGCTTCAACATGCTGCGCCTGGCCGCTGCGGCCATTGCCGAGAGCGAGGCCAATGCCGATGGCGAGCGTGGCGTGATCATCAACACCGCCTCGGTAGCGGCGTTCGACGGCCAGATTGGTCAGGCCGCGTATGCAGCGTCAAAAGGCGCCATCGCCAGCCTGACCCTGCCGGCCGCTCGTGAACTGGCGCGCTTCGGCATCCGCGTGATGACTATCGCACCGGGCATTTTTGAAACGCCGATGATGGCCGGCATGACCCCGGAAGTCCGCGACTCGCTGGCGGCCGGCGTACCGTTCCCGCCGCGTCTGGGCAAGCCTGCCGAGTACGCCGCGCTGGTTCGGCATATCATCGAAAACAGCATGCTCAACGGCGAGGTGATCCGTCTCGACGGCGCCTTGCGCATGGCCGCCAGGTAAGGAGGATTTGTCATGACTATTTCCAACGATCCGATTGTTATCGTCAGCGCCGTTCGCACCCCGATGGGCGGCTTTCAGGGCGAATTGAAAAGCCTCACCGCGCCGCAACTCGGCGCTGCCGCCATCAAGGCAGCGGTCGAACGCGCCGGTGTCGCCAGCGATGCGGTCGACGAAGTACTGTTCGGTTGCGTGTTGCCTGCGGGCCTCGGCCAGGCCCCTGCGCGGCAAGCAGCGCTGGGCGCCGGGCTGGATAAATCGACCCGTTGCACCACCGTCAACAAGATGTGCGGCTCGGGCATGGAAACCACCATCCTGGCCCACGACATGCTGGTCGCGGGCAGCGCCGATGTGGTGATCGCCGGCGGCATGGAAAGCATGTCCAACTCGCCGTATCTGCTGGATCGTGCCCGCGCCGGTTACCGCATGGGCCACGGCCGGGTGCTGGATTCGATGTTCCTCGACGGTCTCGAGGACGCCTACGACAAGGGGCGCCTGATGGGCACCTTCGCCGAGGAATGCGCCGACACCAATGAATTCAGCCGTGAAGCGCAGGACGCCTTCGCCATCGCCTCGACCACGCGCGCGCAACAGGCGATCAAGGACGGCCGCTTCAAGGACGAAATCGTCCCGCTGACCGTGACCGTCGGCAAAGAGCAGGTGCTGATCAGCAATGACGAACAGCCGCCGAAAGCCAAACTGGACAAGGTCGCTTCGCTGAAACCGGCATTCCGCGAAGGCGGTACGGTGACGGCGGCGAATTCCAGTTCAATCTCGGACGGCGCGGCGGCGCTGGTGCTGATGCGTCAGTCGCAGGCGCAGAAACTGGGTTTGACACCGCTGGCGGTCATTCACGGTCACTCGGCGTTCGCCGATACCCCGGGCCTGTTCCCGGTAGCACCGATCGGGGCGATCAACACACTGGTGAAGAAGACCGGCTGGTCGCTGGCCGAGGTCGACCTGTTTGAAGTCAACGAAGCGTTTGCCGTCGTGGCGATGGCGGCGATGAAGCATCTCGATATCCCGCACGAGAAGCTGAATATCCACGGCGGCGCTTGCGCGCTGGGCCATCCGATCGGTGCGTCGGGTGCGCGGATTCTGGTGACGTTGCTCTCGGCGTTGCGCCAGAACAATCTGAAACGCGGCATCGCGGCCATCTGCATTGGTGGCGGTGAAGCAACGGCCATCGCCGTGGAATGCGTTTACTGAAGTTGACACCTGACCCTGTGGGAGCGGTCTTGCCCGCGATGGCGGTGGCTCAGACAGCCGCTATCTTGATTGACACGGCCTCATCGCGGGCAAGCCCGCTCCCACAGGGTTTTGCGGAGCAAACCGGATTTAAGGACTCACCATGATCCCCAACGAAGACCAACAACAGATCCGCGACATGGCCCGGCAGTTTGCCGAGGATCGGCTGAAACCGTTCGCCGCCGAGTGGGATCGCGAGCACCGCTTCCCCAAGGAAGCCATCGGCGAGATGGCCGAGCTGGGCTTTTTCGGCATGCTCGTGCCGGAGCAGTGGGGCGGTTGCGACACCGGTTACCTGGCCTACGCCATGGCGCTGGAAGAAATCGCCGCCGGCGACGGTGCCTGCTCGACGATCATGAGCGTGCACAACTCGGTCGGTTGCGTGCCGATCCTCAAGTTCGGCAACGACGATCAGCGCGAGCGTTTTCTCAAGCCATTGGCCAGCGGCGCCATGCTTGGGGCTTTTGCGCTGACCGAACCGCAGGCCGGTTCCGACGCCAGCAGCCTGAAGACCCGGGCACGTCTGGAAGGCGATCATTACGTGCTGAACGGCTGCAAACAGTTCATCACCTCCGGGCAAAACGCCGGGATCGTGATCGTCTTTGCAGTGACCGATCCAGGCGCCGGCAAACGCGGGATCAGCGCGTTTATCGTGCCGACCGATTCGCCGGGCTACAAAGTTGCCCGCGTCGAAGACAAGCTCGGCCAGCACGCCTCGGACACTTGCCAGATTCTCTTCGAAGACGTCAAAGTGCCGGTCGCCAACCGGTTGGGTGAGGAGGGCGAAGGTTACAAAATCGCCTTGGCCAACCTCGAAGGTGGCCGCGTCGGTATCGCCTCGCAATCGGTGGGCATGGCCCGCGCAGCATTCGAAGCGGCGCGCGATTACGCCCGTGACCGCGACACGTTCGGCAAGCCGATCATCGAACACCAGGCCGTTGCGTTTCGCCTCGCCGACATGGCGACGCAAATCGCCGTCGCCCGGCAAATGGTGCATTACGCAGCGGCGCTGCGTGACAGCGGTCAACCGGCACTGGTCGAAGCGTCCATGGCCAAACTGTTCGCCTCGGAGATGGCCGAGAAAGTCTGCTCGATGGCCTTGCAGACGCTCGGCGGTTACGGTTATCTCAACGATTTCCCGCTGGAGCGCATCTACCGCGACGTGCGCGTCTGCCAAATCTACGAGGGCACCAGCGATATTCAGCGCATGGTTATTTCGCGCAATCTTTGACCAGGAATTTTATCCATGACTTACGAAACGATTCTGCTGGAAAACCACGGCCGTGTTGGCCTGATCACTCTCAACCGGCCACAGGCGCTGAACGCGCTGAACGCGCAACTGGTCAGCGAAGTGAACCAGGCGCTTGATGCGCTGGAAGCGGATGCCAACATCGGCTGCATCGTCATCACCGGCTCGAAAAGGGCTTTCGCTGCCGGCGCCGACATCAAGGAAATGGCCGAGCTGACCTATCCGCAGATTTATATGGACGACCTGTTCAGCGACAGTGATCGCGTGGCCAACCGCCGCAAGCCGATCATCGCCGCCGTTAATGGCTTCGCACTCGGCGGTGGCTGTGAGCTGGCGTTGATGTGCGACTTTATCCTGGCCGGCGATAACGCCAAATTCGGTCAGCCGGAAATCAACCTCGGCGTGCTGCCGGGCATGGGCGGCACGCAACGTCTGACTCGCGCCGTGGGCAAAGCCAAAGCCATGGAAATGTGCCTGAGCGGGCGTTTGATCGACGCGGTTGAAGCAGAGCGTTGCGGTATCGTGGCGAGGATCGTGCCGAGTGATGAATTGCTCGATGAAGCGTTGAAGGTCGCCGCAGTGATCGCCAGCAAATCATTGCCGATTGCGATGATGATCAAGGAAAGCGTAAACCGCGCCTTTGAGGTCAATTTGACGGAGGGTGTGCGGTTTGAGCGCCGGGTGTTCCATGCGGCGTTTGCGACGCAGGATCAGAAGGAAGGGATGGCAGCGTTTGTGGCCAAGCGGGCGCCGGAGTTCAAGGGTCAGTAATTCGGTCAAGAGCGAAAGAGCCCCTCACCCTAACCCTCTCCCGGAGGGAGAGGGGACTGAGCGAGTTGTTTGTGCGTGATACATCGACCTGAGCCACCAAGGCGAGCTCAGGTTTGAGAAGCCTGCAAATCGCCTTCTGGTAACCCATCGTTTTCTAGAATGATGAAGGTGCACTGTTGAAACCCTAATCGGCCCGATCTTTCAGGTCGATGTATAACGCCAGACACCTCGGTCGGCCCCCTCTCCCTCTGGGAGAGGGCTGGGGTGAGGGAAAGAGGGCCATCACGCTACAACTGGTAGTTCTTCAACTCCCGAGCAATCACCATCCGCTGAATCTCGCTCGAGCCTTCATAAATCTGGGTAATCCGCGCATCGCGGTAATACTTCTCGACCGGATAGTCTTCCAGATACCCATACCCGCCATGAATCTGAATCGCCGACGAGCAAACCTTCTCGGCCATCTCGGACGCAAACAACTTGGCCTGTGAGGCCTCTGACAAACACGGTTTGCCCGCCGTGCGCAAACGCGCCGCATGCAAAATCATCAGCCGCGCCGCGTTCAATTGCATGTGCATGTCGGCCAGCAGATTGGCGATGCTCTGGTGCTCGTTGATCGGCTTGCCGAACTGCACCCGATCCCGCGAATAGGCCAACGCCGCTTCGAACGCCGCGCGGGCAATCCCCAACGCTTGCGCGGCAATGCCGATGCGTCCGCCTTCCAGGTTGGACAGGGCAATCGCCAGACCTTTGCCGCGCTCGCCAAGCAGATTGGCCTCGGGAATGCTGCAGTTGTTCAGCGTCACCGCACAGGTGTCGGAAGCGCGGATGCCCATTTTGTGTTCGGTGCGATCGACGATGAACCCCGTTGTATCGGTGGGCACCAGAAACGCCGAAATGCCTTTCTTGCCCAGGTCCGGGTCAGTCACCGCAAACACGATCGCCAGTTTTGCCCGTTTGCCGTTGCTGACAAATTGCTTGGCGCCGTTGATCACCCACTGGCCATCGCGCAGCTCGGCGCGAGTGCGCAGGTTGTGCGCTTCGGAACCGGCCTGCGGTTCGGTCAGGCAGAAGCAGCCGATCACCGCGCCACTGGCCAGATCCGCCAGCCAGGTCTGTTTCTGCTCGTCGCTGCCGTAGTTCATCACCGGGCCGCAGCCCACCGAGTTGTGGATGCTCATGAACGCGCCGGTCGCGCCGTCACCGGCGGAAATCTCTTCCACGGCCAGCGCATAGGCGACGTAATCGACGTAGGTGCCGCCCCATTCCTCAGGCACGACCATGCCCAGCAGACCCAACTCGCCCATTTTCGCCACGAGGGCGTCGTCGATCCAGCCAGCCTTTTCCCAGGCTTGCGCATGAGGCGCGATTTCGCCGCGGGCAAAGTCCCGGGCCATGTCGCGGATCATCACTTGTTCTTCAGTCAATTCGAGATCGTGCATGGCTCAGCTCCCGCTCTCAGCAAAACCTTGGAAGAAACTCGCCACATGCCCAGCGTCCAGCGCGGCGAGGTTCGGCGGGTTCCAGCGCGGTGTCTTGTCTTTGTCGATCAGCAGGGCGCGCACGCCTTCGATCAGGTCACCGCGGGCGAACCACTGACGATCCAGATGCAGCTCGAGGGCGAAGCACTGTTCCAGGCTCAAGTGCCGGCCAAGACGGAGCATTTCCAGCGTAACGGCCATGGCCAGCGGGGAGCGGGTTTCCAGCAGATCAGCGGTGGTGGTTGCCCATTCATGGCTGTTGGCAACGGTGACGGCGCGCAGTTGCTCGACCATGCTGGGCACGTCCGGCAGCGCGAAGAAGTGGTCGATGGCCGGACGCAAGGCTTCGAGTGGCGCATCGGGCAGGGTTTGCACGGCGTGTTTGGCCAACAGGTTTTGCAGCGACTTGAGCGGTGTGTCCTGCCATTCCATCTGATCGAGTTTTTCATCGAGGATGGCCAGTTTGCTGCTGTCCAGATACCAGTCGGCGAGCCCGCAATACAGCGCGTCGGCAGCGCGGATCTGCACGCCACTGACGCCCAGGTATATCCCCAGCTCGCCGGGAATGCGCGGCAGGAAATAGCTGCCACCGACGTCCGGGAAATAACCGATGGCCACTTCCGGCATCGCCAGACGGCTCTTCTCGGTGACCACGCGCAGATCGGCGCCTTGCACCAGTCCCATACCGCCACCGAGGACGAATCCGTCCATCAGCGCCAGCACCGGTTTGCGGTAATGGTGAATCGTCAGGTCGAGGGCGTATTCCTCGACGAAAAAATCTTCGTGCAGCGTGTCGCCGCGCTGGTAACTGTCGTAAAGCGAGCGTATGTCGCCCCCGGCGCAGAAGGCTTTGTCACCGGCACCGCGCAGGACAACGGCGTGCACATCATCGTCGCTCGCCCAGGCGTCGAGCCGCTGTTGCAGCAGGCGAACCATGTCGAGGGTAATGGCGTTGAGGCCGGTAGGGCGGTTGAGGGTCAGGTGACCGATGTGGTTGCGAACCTCGGCCAGCACTTCGTTTTGCGTGGCATCCATGGACAGAGTCCGCGGGGATGAAGCCTGAGCAGTCATCACTAACTCCCTGCTTTTATTGTCTTTATTCGAGAAGCTCGCGCGCGAGCGTTAACGGATCGTAACAGTGCAAATTTGCCCTGTACAACGAGGATATCTGCAGGGGCTGTGTGCGTTTTTACATCAGGTGATGGAATGCAATGACAGTGTAGGAGCCTTCGGCAGCGCCTACACAGAAGTGTGGGGATTCAGGACGGGCGGGTGAAAACTTCACCAATGCTGCGCCGCTTGGCATGCAGTTCACTGGCGTGGATCAATTGCTCCAGGTCTTCAGGCGTGATGTCGATGAACGCCTCCATGTCGGCGAGCGCCAGTTTCAGGTCTTCAGCCGTGATCGCCTGGCTGTCGACCGGGGCCACCACGGGCGCAGGTTCGGCGGGGCGCTTTGGGTAACGAATGCGCGTCAGGTTGTTGTAGGCCAAGGCACTGGCCAACATGCACGCAGCCCCCAGCATCACTGGCTCGATGGCTTTCCAGTCCAGGGCGATGGTCGCGGGATCGGCCAGCACCAACGTCAACGCCAACGCGCCGGCCGGTGGGTGCAGGCAACGCAACCAGCACATCAGAATCAACGCCATGCCCGCCGCCAGACACGCGCTGCCGAGTGTTCGGCCGAGCACATGGGCGACCAGCAAGGCGACGACGCCGGCGCACAGATAACCGCCCAGAATCGACCAGGGCTGGGCGAGGGCGCCGGACGATACGGCGAAGAGCAGCACCGCCGACGCGCCCAACGGGCCGATCAGGTGATAGGCCACTTCATGACCGAATACCTGGGCGCACAACCACACGCTGAACAGCGTGCCCAGTGCCATGCCGATAGCGGCGCGGCTCCATTCAGTCGGGCGGGTGTTGATGGCGGCGGGTAACCAGCGAGCGAGCATGTAAAACCGATCCTTGCAAAAATCCGGGCAAAAAAAAGGACTTGTCCGGCAAATCCGGAAAGCCCTCGAAGTGTTCCAACATTGGGGGAGGAACGCGCACAGTGTGCCGATCAATCTCGATGCTTACAAATTCATATTAATGCAGTTTGAGTGCATTATTTCTGAACTGAAGCAGCCCTGCGTCCACTGACAAAACACAGATAGCCGCCCAGCGCCGCGAGACCACTGAGGGCGTAAAACATGCTCGGTGCCGGTGTGTGCATCAGCAGGAACCCGCACATTGCCGGGCTTAAAGCACCGCCCAGTGCCGCCAGATTTTGTGCGCCGTAGTAGCTGCCACGCAGTTCTTCCGGGGCCAGGGTGTCGACGAAGAGGAAATCCGCCGGGTAAATGATCATCTCGCCCAGAGTGAAGATGAACATCGCCACGCACCAGCCGACGAGGCTGTCGGCGACACTGAAGCCGATCAGCCCGACGATGAACAGCGCGGTGCCCCCGGCAATCCAGTACCGCAGGTGCTCGCGCTTGAGGAACCGGCCGATCTGATATTGCAGCAGGATCACTGTGATCGCGTTGCAGGCGAGCAGGGCGGCCATGGTGTCCAGCGTCTGTTGCTGAGTGTGGGTCACCAGCAGGTACTGCGACAGGTACAAGGTGAAACGCCCGTGCACCAGCGTACTGAGCAGGCAGCCCAGGGTGAACAGGACCATCGTGCGGTCGTTTTTCAGGATGATCAGGGTATTGAGAAAGCTTTGCGGCTGGCCGAGCGGCGTTATCGGGCTCACCTTCCTGGCGGCGCCGAGCAGCAGGAACACACTGGCGCAGGCGATCGCACCGGCGACGATAAACGGCGCGCCAGGCTGAATACCTGCGATCACCACGCCGATCATCGGGCCGACGGCGTAACCGATGTTGGTCAGCGTGTAGTTCAGGGAAAACGCCTTGACCCGCTGGCCGATGGGCAGGTTCTCGCTGAGGATCGCCTTGGAGCAGATCAGGAACAGCGCCGAGGCGGTTTCGCTGATGATCAGCACCAGCGTGACCAGATACAGATTCTGCGCGAAGGTCAGCAGCATCAGGCCGATGCCGCTCGAGAGCATGGTAAGGATCAGCAACCGGCGCTTGTCCAGTCGATCGATGATGTAGCCGCCATACAGCGACAGCAGTGTGGCGCTGAACACCGCAATGCCCAGCAGCAGCCCGACGTCCTGTGGGTTGAGGCCAAGTTTGTTGCTGAGGAACAAGGTCAGCAATGGGCTGATCAGGGCACGGCTGATGACGACCGTCAGCGAGCTGATCATCAGCCGGCGGATCAGGGGAGAGTAGGCGGCCACGAAGAGGTCAATGTCCTTATTTCAAATGCACGGGCGGGCGACGCCATCCTCACCGGGTCTCGCGCAACGGTCAACCTGATACAACCAAATCCCCTGTGGGAGCGAGCAAGCTCGCTCCCACGAAGGGCGGGTCTACGTGCCGCCTCGTGGGCAGGATCACGCGACGTCGGACGCGCGCGGCCATTGCTGCAGCGGGATCGGCAGTTTGCGCAATTCCCCACGACCCATCGGGAAGTACTGGAAGCCGTTGCGCGCCAACCGCTCAGCGTCGTACAGGTTGCGACCGTCGAAAATCACCGGGGTGTTGAGGCGCTGCTTGATCAAGTCGAAATCCGGCGCCTTGAACTGTTGCCATTCGGTGCAGATGATCAATGCGTCCGCGTCGGGCAGTACCGATTCCGGGGTGCCCATCAGCAGCAGTTTCGATTCATTGGGGTAGAGGCTCTGGGTTTGCTGCATGGCTTCGGGATCGAAGGCGCGCACGCTGGCGCCAGCGGCCCACAGTTGCTCCAGCAAAACCCGACTCGGGGCGTCGCGCATGTCGTCGGTATTGGGTTTGAAGGCCAGGCCCCACAGCGCGAAAGTCTTGCCGCGCAGTTCGCCTCGGTAGAACGCGTTGATGCGCTCGAACAGTTTGTGTTTCTGCCGCTGATTGATCGCTTCAACCGCTTGCAGCAAATCGCTGGAGCAGTGCGCCTGTTCGGCACTGTGGATCAAGGCGCGCATGTCCTTGGGAAAGCACGAACCGCCATAACCACAACCCGGGTAGATGAAGTGATAGCCGATGCGCGTGTCGGCGCCGATGCCTTGGCGCACCGATTCGATGTCGGCACCCAGGTGTTCGGCCAGCTCGGCGATCTGGTTGATGAAGCTGATTTTGGTCGCGAGCATGCAGTTGGCGGCGTATTTGGTCAGTTCGGCGCTGCGCAGGTCCATGAACATGATGCGGTCATGGTTGCGATTGAACGGCGCGTACAGATCGCGCATCACATCACGCACCTCATCGCCCTCGCAGCCGATGACGATACGATCCGGGCGGCGGCAGTCGGCGACGGCTGAGCCTTCCTTGAGAAATTCCGGGTTGGAGACGATATCGAAATGCAGCAACCGACCCACCTTGATCAAGGCCTTTTCGATGTGCGTGCGCAAGGTGTCGCCCGTGCCCACCGGCACCGTGGATTTCTCCACCAGGATCAGCGGTTGCTCACGGTGCCTCGCAATGGCGTCGCCGACCGAAAGCACATAACGCAGATCCGCCGAGCCATCGTCACGCGACGGCGTACCCACCGCAATGAACGCCACCCGGCCGTGCTGCACGGCGATTTTTTCGTCGGTGGTGAACAACAGGCGTTTCGAATCCAGACCCTCGCGCACCAGGCTGGCCAGCCCCGGTTCGAAAATGCTGACGTGGCCCTGACTCAGCAAGTTGACCTTGTTCTGGTCGACATCCATACACACCACGTCATGCCCGACTTCGGCCAGCACAGCCGCTTGCACCAGACCGACGTAACCGCTGCCAAATACCGTGATTTTCATGAAGCACTCCTGAATGCGGACGCACGAGCCAGATGAGTGTTGATCTGTTGTTGACCGCGGTCAGGGTAGGCAAGGGCATGTTTCAATTCGTCTATCGCGCTTGCAACGTCCGCCCGGTTGTCTGAAAAACACGGAATTTCAAGAGCTTGGGTTACCGGCCGGGGAATGCATGATTGACTTTTAAGCCCTTGGCCGGCAGGTTGTGAGGCTTTTCCGGCAACCGGTTGCATTCAGGTTTTGCCGTCTTTTGTCATGTTGTAATGAACTGTTTTCCATTCAAGGCCGTTTCGTTTGATTGACTTGTCGAGTACCGAATCCATACCGTCCACCACCAATCCGCTAACGCTTTATCTGGCACGGCTGGCGCCCTCCAGCCAGTTGACCATGCGCTACGTACTGCAGGACGCCGCCGACCGCCTCGGTTTTGCCGAAATGGACATCGAGGAAATCCCCTGGCACGCGTTGCAACCTGAGGATGTCGTGGCCCTGGTCGCCGCCTTGCGCGCCGACGGTTATGCGCCCAATACCTCGTCGCTTTACGTGAATGCGGTGCGCGGGGTGATGAACGAAGCCTGGCGCATGAGCCTGATCAGCCAGGATCACCTGTTGAAGATGCGTTCGGTCAAAGGCATCGCCGGCACGCGGTTGTCGCAGGGCCGCAACCTCAAGCGCACGCTGATTCATGAATTGATGGAAGTCTGCGCCGCTGATCCGCGTCCGCAGGGGCTGCGTGACGCCGCAGTGATTGCGCTGCTGTACGGCACCGGCATGCGCAAATCCGAATCGGTGGATCTGGATTTGAATCAGGTCGATTTCACTGAGCGCAGCCTGACCGTCATCGGCAAAGGCAACAAACAACTGATCAAGTACGCTCCGGCGTGGGCGTTCGCAAAGCTCGATGCGTGGCTGGAACTGCGTCGCTCACAGCTCAAGGAAGGTGAAAGCGATGACGGGTTTCTGTTCAATCGCATCCGCCGTGGCAGCCACATCACCCGCGAACGCATCACCAAACACGCGATCTATTACATCGCCCGCCAGCGCGGTACACAGGTCGGGGTAAAGATCATGCCCCACGATTTCCGGCGTTCGTTCATCACCCGGGTGATCGAAGAACATGATCTGTCGATTGCGCAGAAGCTGGCGCATCACAGCAACATCCAGACCACCGCCAACTACGATGTGCGTGACGACAACGAGCGGCGGCGGGCGGTGGATCGCTTCGATCTCTGATCAGGAGGCGGGTGGGCAGCCGCGCGACCCACTGGCGGCTTGAGTGATTTGCGCGGCAAGCCGTTTGACGTTGTTTTGCTGCGCCGTCACCAGTTCGTCGATGCCTGGCCCGGACGGCGTTTGCAGGACGGAGCGGCAGGTCAGCAGGGCGCTGTCAGCTGCGCCGAGTGACCGCAAACGCCATTTGACGTCGATCAAACCGTACTGGCCGGGGATCGAATCGAAGCGCTGCACGTCGACGCGCACCGAGAGTTTCTGCTGGCCGCTGGCACTGCTCAACTGGTCGACCAAGGCACTGCGCAATTCATCCGCGAGCGTCGCGCCCCACCAGTCAGTCTCCAGTATCGCCAGGCCACTGGTGCCCTGGCGGATGACGATTTGCGCGCGATCGACCTGCGGTGGCACGGTGATGCCTTCAATGGCGATTTCTGATCCACTGCGGCCAGAACCCGGTTGTGCCGGCACCAGCGTGTGAAAGCTGATCGGATCGCTGCGACAAGCACCCAGCAGCAGAAATGCGACGAGCACGGTGATCTTCATCGGTAAAGCCATGGTTCAGCTCCTGTGCTCAATTACGTGGCGGTCCTTTCAGGTCCATCGGCCCGGCGTTTTCGGGACGACCGCGAATCAACGATTCCGGATGACGACCCAGGTAATCCGAGAACTCACGCAGGGAGCGCGACATGCGAGATAGCTCGTCGAGGGTCTCATTGATTTTTTCCCGCTGCGGTGAATCATCGGCCAGCGTGGAGTTGGCAGACTGCAGGGTTTTGCTGACATCGGCGAGGGTGCTCTGTACGCCCGGCAAGGTTTTCGCGTTGAACTGGGTCAGGCCTTTGCGCAACTCGACCAGGTTACCGTCGAGGTTACTGGCGATCCGTTCCACCGGCAGTTTGTTGATTTTGTCGACCATCGCTTCGAGTTTTTCCTGCAACTGTTCGAGGCTGCCTGGCACCGTTGGTATGACCACGGGACGCGCCGTGGGATCGAAGGCGACTTTTTCGGCTTTAGGGAAGAAGTCCAGCGCCACGTACAGTTGGCCCGTCAGCAGGTTGCCGCTGCGGGCCTGTGCGCGCAGGCCGTTGTCGATGAAGGTGCCCATCAGGCGTATGCCGGCGGCTTCGTCGTTGGGGTCATGCTTGAACGCCTTGAGCATTTTGCCGTAGGCCTGACCGAGGCGTTGCGGGTAAATGACGATGCCGACGTTCAGCGGGAAGCTGCGTTTGTTTGCGTCGAAATCCAGATTGATGCCTACCACGCGGCCTATCTCCATGCCGAGGAACTCGACCGGTGCACCCACTTTCAGCCCGCGCAGGGCCTGGTCGAAGCGCAAGCTCAGGTATTGCGCCTTGCCGTTGGGCGGGGCGAGGGCGGTCACCTGATCTTCGAACAGCTCGAAGTCTTTGTCATCGGCCGCTGCCACATCGTTGGGACTGTAATCCGGCGCACGGAAGGCGATGCCGCCGACCAGCATCGACGACAACGACTCGGTCTTGACCTGAAAACCGTTGGCGCCAACGCTGACGTCTATACCGCTGGCGTTCCAGAACCGGGTGTTTTCCGTGACGAAGGCATCGTTGGGCGAATGAATGAACACTTCGATATCGACGCCCTTGCCGTCCGGCGCCAAGGCGTAGGTGACGACCTGGCCGACCGGGATCTTGCGGTAGTAAACCGGCGAACCGATGTCCAGCGAGCCGAGATCCTGAGTGTGCAGCATGAAGCGCTTGCCCGGTTCGCCATAGGTGATCGGCGGCGGGTTCTCCAAACCCTTGAACCGTTTGGCGCGGTTATTGGCCTGGCCGATATCGGCGCCGATATAGTCGCCGGAGAGCAGAGTGTCGATACCGGACACGCCGCCCGCGCCGATGCGTGGGCGTACCACCCAGTACTGCGAGTCTTCGCGGGTAAAGCTTTCGGCCTGCTTGGCCAGTTTGATGGTGGCGTTGACGCTTTTCTGGTCATCGCTCAACTCGACATCGGTGACCTGGCCGATGACCACGTTGCGGTATTTGACTTCGGTTTTGTTCGCCACCAGACCGCTGCCGGTCTTGAAGTTGACGGTGATGGTCGGCCCTTCCTGCATCAGGTTGTGCACCACCAGCGAAATGCCCACCAGCACCGCGATAATCGGCACGATCCATACCAGCGATAGGCTGAAGCGTCGGGTTTTTATGGGCGCTTGGCCTGGTGCTGGCGGCTCGCTGGTGGCTGACGACTTCATCCGTGTCCTCCTCTGATAATTGGGCACTGAGCGTCAGGAACGCAAAAGCACTTCATCAATATAGAAGTGCTTGGCGATAGAGCAAATATGGCTAGCGGGTCGGCCCTGGAATGATCGATCCCGGGCGCTGCGTGGAACCGATCATTCAGGATCAGCCCATGAGTTCACGCAGGCGATACCAGAACATGCCCAGTGCCAGCAGGGGCGAACGCAGGGCCGGGCCGCCGGGGAAGGTCATGTGCGGCACGCCGCTGAACACGTCCATGCCCTGACTGTGGCCGGCATGAATCGCCTCGCCGAGCAGTTTTGCGCACCAGTGAGTCACGTTCAGGCCATGACCGGAGTAACCCTGGGCGTAGAACACGTTCGGGTGCTGTTCAAGGCGCCCGACCTGAGGAAAACGGTTGGCAGTGATGCCGATCTTGCCGCCCCACTGATAATCAATGCGCACGTCGGCCAGTTGCGGGAAGACCTTGAGCATCTTCGGGCGCATGTAGGCGGCGATGTCTGCCGGATCTCGCCCGGAGTAATGGCAGGCACCGCCGAACAACAAGCGCCGATCCGCCGAGAGCCGGTAGTAATCGAGTCCGACCTTCTGATCACACAGGGCCAGATTGTGCGGGATCAGTTGCGCGGCGCGTGCTTCGGACAACGGCTCGGTGGCAATGATGTAGCTACCGGCGGGCAACACTTTGCCGCTCAGCTGAGGTTCGAGCTCATCCAGATGCGCGTTGCAACCGAGCACCAGGCTGCCGGCACGCACGGTGCCCGTGGCGCAACGCACCTGAGCCGTCGTGCCATGGATGATTTCCAGTACCGGGCTCTGCTCGAATATTTTCACGCCAAGTGAGGCCGCCAGTCGCGCTTCACCTTGCACCAGATCCAAGGGATGCAGGTGCCCCGAGCCCATGTCGATCAGACCGCCCGCATAACCCTCGGCATTCACCACTTGCTGGCGAATCTGCTCGGGCCCGACCAGACGGGTTTCATGGGCGTAGCCGAGTTCGGCGAGGCTGACTTGTTCTTCCTTGAACGCGGCAAATTGCGTCGGCGTGTTCGCCAGCTCACAGAAGCCCCAACGCATATCGCATTCGATGCCATTGTCCGTAATGCGCTGGCGCACCAGGTCCACCGAATCGATCCCGGCACGCTGCAAATAGCGCACACCTTCCTGACCCACGTACTTGGCGAAACCTTCGACCTCGTGGCCAATCCCGCGGATCAATTGACCGCCATTGCGGCCGCTGGCGCCCCAGCCAATCCGCCGCGCCTCGATCAACACCACCGACAGCCCGCGCTGAGCCAGCTCGATGGCGGTGTTGACCCCAGTGAACCCGCCGCCGATCACGCAGACATCAACGCTCAGATCACCGTCCAGGACAGGGTAGGGTCTGGTCGCCCGAGCCGAGGCTGCGTAGTAGGAGCGGGCGTGTTCTTGGGTGTACTGATTCATTTGTTCGACTTCACTTTGCTCCAGGAACGCGTCATCAAACGCATGATTGCCTGGGGCGGGGTAGAGGAGATGTAGAGCTTGTCGAGCACCGCTTGAGACGGATAAACCTCAGGGTTATTGACCAGTTCCTGATCCATGTACTGCTTGGCGGCCGGGTTCGGGTTGGCATAACCGACCGAACCGCTGACCTTGGCGATCACTTGCGGATCGAGCAGGTAATTGATGAACGCGTGAGCTTCTTTGGTATTGCCGGCGTCGGCCGGAATCGCCAGCAGGTCGAACCACAGGTTGGCGCCTTCTTTCGGGATCGCGTAGGCAATGTTCACGCCGTTGTTGGCTTCCTTGGCGCGATTGGCCGCCTGGAACACGTCGCCGGAATAACCGAAGGCCACGCAGATATCGCCATTGGCCAGGTCCGACACGTACTTGGACGAATGGAAGTAGGTGATGTACGGGCGAATGCTCAGCAGTTTGGCTTCGGCTTTCTTATAGTCTTCGGGATTCTCGCTGCGCGGATCCAGGCCCATGTAGTTGAGGATGGCCGGGAAGACTTCGTCGGCAGAGTCCATCATCGACACGCCGCACTGGCTGAGCTTCTTCAGGTTTTCCGGTTCAAACAGCACCGCCCACGAATCGATGCGATCGATGCCCAGCACTTGTTTGACCTTGTCGACGTTGTAGCCGATGCCGTTGGTGCCCCACAGGTACGGCACTGAATGCTCGTTGCCCGGGTCGTTTTTCTCCAACAGTTCGAGCAGTTTCGGGTCGAGGTTTTTCCAGTTGGGCAGTTGCGCGCGGTCCAGTTTGAGGAACGCCCCGGCTTTTACCTGGCGGGCGAGAAAGTGGTTGGACGGCACCACCACGTCATAGCCGGTGCGGCCGGCAAGGAGCTTGCCTTCGAGGGTTTCGTTGGAGTCGAAAACGTCGTAGATCACCTTGATCCCGCTCTGGTTCTGGAAGTCGGCGAGGGTGGTTTCACCGATGTAGTCGGTCCAGTTGTACACGCTGACCTGTGGCTGGGCGTGGGCTACGGCGCTGAACAGAACGCTCAGGCTGAGCGGGATCAGGGATTTCAATAGACGCATATCGACACCTCTTCTTGGATTTGTTTGGTTCCCTGTGGGAGCGGGCTTGCCCGCGATGAGGGTGGTGGCTTCAGCAACATTGTTGGATGTGCCAAAGCCATCGCGGGCAAGCCCGCTCCCACAGGGTCAGGTGGTGTTACTTAAACGCTCATCATCAGGAACTCGCGTTCCCACGAGCTGATCACACGCTTGAAGTTTTCATGCTCGGCACGTTTCACCGCGACATAACCCCGGACGAACTTGCTGCCCAGGTACTCGGCGACGGTGGCGCATTCTTCCATTTGCGTCAGCGCTTCTTCGATGGTGATCGGCAGGCGCAGGTTGCGGCGCTCGTAAGCACGACCTTCGACGCCCGCGCTTGGCTCGATTTTCTCGACCATGCCGAGGTAACCGCAGAGCAGACTCGCGGCAATCGCCAGGTACGGGTTGGCATCGGCGCCCGGCAAGCGGTTTTCCACGCGCATTGCCTCAGGGCTGGACGTCGGCACGCGCAAGCCGACGGTGCGGTTTTCTTCGCCCCATTCGACGTTCACTGGCGCCGAGGTGTCCGGCAGGAAGCGGCGGAACGAGTTGACGTTGGGCGCAAACATCGGCAGGACTTTGGGGATGTACTTCTGCAAACCGCCGATGTAATGCAGGAACAGCTCGCTCATCTGCCCGTCAGCGGTGGCGAAGACAGGTTTGCCGGTGGCGATGTCCACCACGCTCTGGTGAATGTGCATGGCGCTGCCCGGCTCGTCGCCAACCGGCTTGGCCATGAACGTCGCCGCGACGTTGTGCTTGAGCGCTGCCTCACGCATGGTGCGTTTGAACACGGTGATCTGGTCGGCCAGATCCAGAGCATCGCCGTGACGGAAGTTGATTTCCATCTGCGTCGGGCCGTCCTCGTGGATCAGTGTGTCGAGGTCCAGGCCTTGCAGTTCGCACCAGTCATAGACGTCTTCGAACAGCGGATCGAATTCGTTGGCGGCATCGATGGAGAACGATTGCCGACCACTTTCAGCACGACCCGAGCGGCCCAGTGGCGCCTTGAGCGGCAGGTCCGGGTCTTCGCAGCGCTGAGTCAGGTAGAACTCCATTTCCGGCGCAACAATCGGTTTCCAGCCTTTATCGGTGTACAGCTGCAAGACTTTCTTCAACACGTTGCGTGGCGACAGTTCGATCGGGTTGCCGAATTTGTCGAAAGTGTCGTGGATGACGATGGCGGTCGGCTCGATCGCCCAAGGAATCACATAGACCGCATCCGCCACAGGCTTGCAGACCATGTCGATGTCGGCCGGGTCGAGCAGGTCGTAGTAGATGTCGTCGTCGACAAAGTCCCCGGTTACCGTTTGCAGCAGCACACTTTCCGGCAGGCGCATGCCTCGCTCATGCAGGAACTTGTTGGTCGGTGCGATTTTGCCGCGGGCAATGCCGGTCAGGTCGCTGACCACACATTCAACTTCGGTAATCTTGTGATCTTTCAGCCAAGTGAACAGCTGATCGAAAGGGGCATTCATAAAGACCTCGTTATTGGTTTTATTGACGCCGGGGAGGGCGGGTTTCATCTTCCGCCCCTTCCCCTGTAGCGCGTTGACGACTATCTTGGGCGAGCCTTGCGGTTCCATCTATCCACTTTAAACACACCAAAGCGCACCAAAAGAGTGCGCAAGGTCACCCCATGACAACGTGCAACTCGCTTCAGGTTCAAGCGTTCAATACCGCCGATGTGGCCGAGCAAGTCCGCGCCACGCCGGGCTGGGTTCAGCATTACCAACAGATGTCGCCAGGCCATTTCGCCGGACAGATTCGCTATCTGGATCTGCAGGGTGTCGAGGTTTACGAAGAGCAGATGAACACCCGGGTCGAGCAAAATTTCAGCGCGCCATCGGGTGCTTTGGCGTTCTGTTTTGATCGCAGTGACAACGCGCTGTATCTGCTCAATGAAGAGAGCCGCAACATCTGGATCACCCCGGAGAACTACCAGGAAATTGCTGTAGTGTTCGGCCCCGAATTCGTCCGTCAGCACGGTCTGGACGTGGCCAAACTCGAAGGTCTGTTCATGGCGCCGCTCAATGGCGGGCAGAACGCCTTGTTCAGTCGCTGGTTAAGCTCGATTCTCACGAAGTTGACGCAACCGATTGATCTGATTGAAAAAGAGGCGCTGACTCAACAGTTGCTGGAAGACTGTCTGTTCATCCTCGATAACGCGCGGGTGCATCTGGATCGCGGCGGCTTGCAGCGCCGGACCGAGGAGCGAATGATCATGAAGCGCATCGGCGAATGGGCGGCAGATTCACCTGAAGAGACGCTGAATCTGCTGGAGCTTTCGCACGTGGCGGGTGTTCCGCTGCGGCAGTTGCAGCAAGCCTTCAAGCACTTCACCGGGATGACGCCGAGCCATTGGTTGCGACTGCGCCGGTTGAACAGTGCGCACCGCGAGTTGCTCAAGCGCAGGCCCACGGAAACCACGGTGGCCGAGGTTGCGATGCATTGGTCGTTTTGGCACTTGGGGCGGTTTTCCAGCAGCTACCGAGCGTTGTTCAAAGAGTTGCCGAGCGAGACCCTCAAGCGTTCACACATGGCCTGACCCGTAAAAAGACCTTTGTCTCATCCGTGAAGTTAATTAGAATCAGTCTCATTTGAATCTAACTTCGCGCAGGGTCTCTTGAGATGATTGAAGCAGCAGCGCCCTCGGAGCAGAACCTGCACGACCTTTACCGGGATCACCGTGGCTGGCTGGAAACCTGGCTGCGTCGCCGCATGGGCAACGCCTGGGATGCGGCGGATCTGAGTCAGGACACCTTCATGCGCGTGCTCTCCAGTGCGCAACCCCTGGCCGACATTCAGGAACCACGAGCCTATCTGCTGACCGTGGGCAAACGCCTGTTAAGCAATTTCTACACACGCCGCCAACTCGAAAAAGCCTATCTGCAAGCACTGGCGCAATTGCCGGAGGAGAGCGTGCCTTCGCCAGAGCAGCGCTGGCTGCTGCTGGAAACCCTGCAAGCGCTGGATGAGTTGCTCGATGGTTTGCCGCGGCCGGTGCGCCGGGCATTTTTGTGGAGTCAGCTCGAAGGGCTGGGTTATCGCGAGATTGCCGAGCGCTTGCAGGTTTCTGAGCGCACGGTTAAACGCTACATGGCGCAGGCGTACGAGCATTGTTTGCTGGTGGATTTGTGATGCGCGTTGCCCCCAGCGACGAAACGCGTGAAGTGGCCCGCGCTGCTGCGCAATGGTTGGCGTTGCTGGAGTCGGGCGAGGCCACGGAGGATGATCACACGCGCCTGCAACACTGGCGCAGCAGCGATCACCGCCATGAAAACGCCTGGCAGAAGATTCAGCTGTTGCGCCGACGCTTTTGCGGCCTGCCTTCGGCATTGGCCATGGCCACCCTGGATCGCCCGGATCCTGCACGTCGTGCAGCGCTGAAACGCGCACTCGGTCTGGCGGTGCTGGTGCCCGCGGCGTGGCTGATCAGCCGGCAATTGCCGCTGGACGCCTGGCGGGCCGATCTGCACACCAGCACCGGTGAACACAGTCAATTACAGTTGGCGGATGGCAGTTCGTTGGAGTTGAACACGGACAGCGCGGTCAATATCGATCTGGTCGCCCGTCAATTGACGTTGGTACGTGGCGAGATGGCGCTCAAGGTTGCCGGCAATTCAGCCTTGATGATCAACGCACCTTACGGGCGGATCAGCGTCAGCCGCAGTGAAGTCTGCCTGCGCCTCAGCGAACGTGAATGCCGCGTTTCGGTGGTCAGTGGCGCGGTGCAATTGCAGCCGCTGCAAGGGCCGGCGCTGATTCTGAATCAAGGCCAGCAGGTCAGTCTGCAAGCGTCCGGCGCCGGGCGTGTCGCAGCGTTCGATGCCCTGATGCCGGGCTGGCGTGAAGGTGTGTTGATGGCGCAGAACCAACCGTTGGGGGATTTCCTGCGGGAGTTGAGCCGTTATCGGTCCGGGCTGTTGCGCTGGGATCCGGCACTGGAGTCGTTGCGCATCACCGGCAGTTTCCGTCTCGACAACACTGATCAAGTCCTTTCATTACTGGCGGCGAGTCTGCCAATCGACGTCCATATGCGCACCCGTTTCTGGGTTTCTCTCGTCCCGCGAAAAAACTTTGGCTAAAGGCTGTCCCTTTTTTTCGCCTCGCTGGTCATTTCAGGCAAGTGAACAAAATCGAGAGTTTTTTCCAATGCCCGCAGTATTCCCTAGCCGTTTGCGTCCGTTGTTGCAATTGAGTCTGCTGCTGAGCCTGAGTGCCAGCCCGTTGTTGATGTCGACCAGTTGGGCCGATGGCGCAGAGCGCCGCAGCTATCAGGTACCGGCCGGTAATCTGAGCGCGGCGTTGACGCGCTTTGCCGGTTTGGCCGGGGTCAATCTGTCAGTGGACCCGGCACTGGTCAGTGGGCGTAACAGCGCCGGGCTGTCCGGCGAATACGGGGTGGAGGAGGGCTTCACTCGTTTGTTGCTGGGCAGTGGTTTGCAGTTGCAGCCAGCGGGCGGCAATGCCTACATCCTGGTTCCGGCGGCGGACGGCAGCAGTCTCGAACTGGCGCCGACCTCGATTCTCGGTGCCACCGGTTCGTCAGATGCCGACGTGTTTGCCGGTGGCCAGGTCGCGCGGCGTGGCTCGCAAGGGCTGTTGGGGTCCAAGGACTTCATGGAAACTCCGTTCAGCATGACCACTTACACCAGTGAGGCGGTCAAGAACCAGCAGGCCCGGACCCTGGGGGATCTGATCGCCAGTGATCCTTCGGTGCGCGCGACCAACCCGGCAGGGGGGCGTTACGAGCAATTCACCATCCGCGGCTTCAGTCTGTTCAACAGTGACGTTGCCTATAACGGGCTCTACGGCGTGTTGCCAACGTACACGATCGACATGGAAATGGCCGATCGCGTCGACATCATCAAAGGCCCGAGCCAACTGATCAACGGCATCTCACCTCGGGGCAGTGTGGGCGGCGGGATCAACGTGGTGCCCAAGCACGCGACCGACAAGCCCATCACTTCATTGACCACCAGTTACGCCTCCAACAATCAGCTTGGGGGGGCAGTGGACGTCGGCCGACGTTTCGGTGAAGACAACCAATTCGGCCTGCGTTTCAACGGCGTCAAACAGTCTGGCGATACTGAATGGGATCACCAGAGTGTCGATCGCGATATGGCCGTGCTGGGCCTGGACTTTCGTGGCGATCGTTTGCGCCTGTCGACCGACATCGGTCATACCGAGCGCGATACTGACGCCCCGCAAGAACGTGTTCAGGTGGCGGCCAACGCAAAGGTTCCAAACGCCAACGACGTGCGAAACAACTACGCGCAGCCCTGGAGCCAGGCGCGAACCAAGGACACCTTTGGCACGGTCAACGGTGAGTTCGATGTCAGCGATTCGGTCATGGTGTACGGCGGTGTCGGCGCACGCAAAAGCAACCATGACTTCCTGCGCCATGCCGTTTCCGTCACCAATGACGCTGGCGATTTCAGCGTGCAGCCACGGGATTTCACCCGCGACGAGAACGTTCGTACAGCCACGGCGGGCGTACGCAACTGGTTCCATACCGGCCCGGTCAGCCATGAAGTCAACCTGGCGGCCAGCTATTTCTACATGGACTTCGAGAACGGCGGCGCCCGCTATGCGGCAGGACGCAGCAACCTTTACGACCCGGTGACCACTGCCAAGCCCGGTACGCCGACGCGTCAAGATGCCAAGGTCTATACCGAAAACCGCTTCAGCGGCGTGGCGTTGTCCGACACGCTGGGCTTCTTTGATGATCGCCTGTTGCTGACCCTCGGCGCGCGCTGGCAGCGGGTCAAGGTCGACGACTGGAGCGATGACGTGAAGGGCGACACCGCTTACGACGAGGAAAAGATTTCGCCGTCGGGCGGCATTCTGTTCAAGGCGACCGACAAGTTGTCGCTGTACGCCAATTACATGGAAGGCCTGAGTCAGGGCAAGATCGCGCCTTCGACCTCGGTGAACGAGGATGAAATCTTCCCGCCGTTCATCAGTCGTCAGGTCGAGGTGGGCGCCAAATACGACGCCGGCGCGTACGCATTCACCGCTGCGGTGTTCCGGATCAAACAACCCGCCTACGAAACCAACGCCACGACGCGGGTGTTCGGTCCGAACGGTAAACGGCAGAACAACGGGGTAGAGCTGAGCATGTTTGGCGAGCCGCTAAAAGGTTTCCGACTGCTCGGCGGTGTGATGTACATCGACAGCGAGTTGACTCACACCACCAACGGCACTTTCGACGGCAACCGCGCGCCGGCAACGCCGAAATACAACGTCAACCTGGGGGCTGAATGGGACGTGCCGACTGTGCAGGGGTTGACGCTGACCGGGCGCGGAATCTATTCCAGTTCGCAGTACCTGGATCAATCCAACGAGAAGGAAATCGACTCTTGGGAGCGCTTCGACGTAGGCACGCGTTACGCGTTTAAAGTCGATCACAAAAACATTACCTTGCGTGCCAACATCGAGAACGTGATGGATGAACGCTATTGGAGTTCGGCGGGCGCGTCGGACGATAGCGAGCCGGGTTTGACGCTGTCGACGCCGCGGACCTATCTGTTGTCAGCTACAGTCGATTTTTGACGGTGAGGCGTGAAGGGCGGTTGCATCTTCTTTTTGGCAACGACGCTAAACGTCTTCAAATGTCGTCGATATGACGTTAACTATATTAAATGGTCGTTTAGTAGAGCTAACAGGAATAAGTCATCAATCAAGAGGGAAGGTCATGATTCAGCGCGATATAGAAGTTGATGAGCTCATTACCGCACTGGATCTAGAGCCCCACGTTGAAGGCGGCTATTTTCGCAGAACCTATCAAGCCGACCATCGCGAAATGCTTGATACCGCTGGCGGCCCACGATATCTGATGACGTCGATCTACTATTTGCTGACCGAACAATCACCCGTGGGCCAGTTTCATTTCAACCAGTCCGACATCCTGCATTACTTTCATCTGGGCGACGCCATCGAATACAGCATGATCCTCGCTGACGGTTCATTGCAAACCCTGGTAATGGGTAGCGATATTTTGGCAGGACAACATCTGCAGTTGCAGGTACCGGGTGGCATTTGGAAAGCTTCACGCTTGCTTGAGGGTTCACAAGGATTTGGTTTGATCAGCGAAGCCGTTTCACCAGGATTTAGTTTCGGCGATATGGAAATGGGCAATCGCGAGAAACTCACGACGCAGTTTCCTCAACATCGAACCCTGATTGAAAAGATGACGCGAGAGGAAGATTGAGCATGCGGCATTTCAGGAGGTTACCGGGCTCAAGGACTGCGGCGGCAGAAGCCGTGCTCGAGGTTTAATTCCTGTCGCGATTTTTTTTTTGAGAAATGACGCAATACGTTGAATTAACACATTCTTTTTTTTAATCACATGCCGTTCCTGAGCCAAAAGTGAATTTTTTCCCCTATTAAATACCAGAATGCATTTTTTACGCAATTAAATTCCTTGCCCTAACCTACAAGTCTAAGTTTTTCTAAAATGAAAAACATACTTCAGATCGATGCAGTATGATCAAAAACTAAAATTGTTTATTTTTTAGAGTTAATTATGGCGTTCTGATGAAAGCTTACCAAAATAAGTTCAAGATCGTGCGATTAGATGTTTGGCGGATCCAGAGGGCGCGAGATCAAATCTATCACTCGATAATAAATATGCCCACGAATAGCCTGCAACAGCATGATGGTTTGATGTGTAAAATGTGAGTATGGTTAGAATATCCATTTCAGCGTGCGATTCAAATTGTTTTGTTGTTGAAAATGTATTGCATATCCTCACGATCAGTCATGTTGTACGTAGCAGTGGTCGTAACATCGCTATGACCCAAGGCAAGTTTAGCTACCATCAAACCGTGTTCGTTGATCAGGTCCGCTCCTAAAGTCTGGCGCGCATCGTAGGGTTTAATGGCTGGCACACCTGCGTATGAACACCGCTGACCAAGAGCCCTCCACAATCCGTTCGGGCTTAGATTCGATAATATTCTGCCTCCTTTGCTAACGCGGCGGAGGATGTAACCTGAAGTTATGCCCTGATTTTTCAGCTCGGCAATCCATCTCTGCAGTGGTGGAATCGCCCACGCAGCGAGGTATTTTTCAATCGACCGATTGCTGTTTAGGGCAACTTTGAAAGTCGCTTGAGTAAGGTTGAGTTCTTGGATCTGTAGACGAGTGGCTTCTGTTCGACGAGCCCCCGAACCGAAAAGAATGCTCAACATGGCTTTATCTCGTTTTCCGAGTACATGACGCTTATCTGAATCACAACTTTGTAAGATCTGACGTCGTTCCTTCTCGTTGATGTAACGACCGAGACCGTTTCGACACGGCGGTTTGGGCACCCTTATTAACTGCATTGGCTCAAGTTGACTACGATCGACAAGGTCATGCTTAACGCAGGATTTGACTATGCCGCGCACAGCGTAAATGTAGACGCGAATCGATGCGTGCGAGACAGTTCCTCGCCAGCATTGAACCAACTGACTAAGTTCTGCGGCGCCAATTCGATCCCATGGCACCAAATCAAGCGTAGTGCCTTCATATCCCAAGTCATCAGCAGCTTTTCTTAAGCAATGCAGCACTGTGTGTCGGCTATTTTTAGCGAGAGGTTCCAAAAAAAAGTGCAGCGCCATTTCCATGGTGCACTTATTTGCTTTGTCTTGTGGAGAGGTAAATGGAGACATGTGCGGAGTAAGTTCAGATTGTAGTTTTTTCATTTTAGTGCAGTCCGCGATAGGTGCGCATAAATAGTCTGCTGTTTTATTAATATAAAAATATTGAACATTGATCATGTCAATATAGCTCAATTAAAGGGTTAGCAAAGATCTAAACGCATGGGTTCTACCGTCTATATATTGCTTATCGCTATATGCAGCGGTAGGTCGCGCTGAAATTTAAAATGTGCAAGGATTGTCACGTGGAAAGTTAACAATGTTTAATATAACTAAGCGAAGCAACATGTAGTATCTTGTTGATTTTAAACACTAAAATAAAAATTTTATTTTTGATTTTTCTATAATAGAATCATTTAAAATCGACCGTCGGCTGTCGTATGTGATGATTGAGCTTACTGTAGGAATGCGCGTTTTTGCTAAGGGCTCGCAGGTGAGGATTCTTGCGATGCTTTCCGTTGGTCGCGTCAAAGTCCAGGAAGTTTCGACCGGTGCAATATTTGCAATCTCACCTGGGGAAATAGAGTTTGAGCTAAAGAATACGGACAAAGATACAGCTTTGGCGAGCGACACGCTGCACACAATCGATAGCGAGGGGAAATTAATTGAGTACGAAGAGACTGCTAGTGTGTTGGCAGTGGAGCAATTCCACCTAATCAAAGATATGTTGGAAGCCGGCGCCCAAGTAAAAGAAATAATCAAGCAACTAACGAGCTTGCCAAATGTGAATCAGTCACGCGCATATCGAATTTTTAATCGATTTAATAACGAACAGGGTCCGCTTAGTTTACTTGATTCGAAAAAAGGAAGAAAAGTAGGGAGTAAAAGTATTGCGGTTGATTTTGAGAAAATAATTGATCAAGCAATTTCAGCTGAATACAAGGGGGTTTCAGGCAATCAGGCTGTTGTGATTCGAAAGGTACACGAGCTTTGCTCCTTGGCAAATTTAAAGCCGCCGGCAAATAAAACGATAGCCAGTCGAATTAAATCTCGAAATCCCAAAGAATTATTGACAAAAACACAAGGTCCTAAAAAAGCCAAGCAAAAATATGAAGTTAGAGGGGGAAAGCTTTTAACAGAACGCCCTCTGGAAATTGTTCAGATTGATCATGGCTTGGTTGATTGTATCGTCGTGGATGGTGAAACTCGCACTCCGTTATGCAGACCTTGGGTCACGCTCGCTATTGATATACATACTAGAGTTATTTTGGGGATGCATGTAACACTATGTTATCCGTCAGGTATGTCTGTGGCTTTGTGTGTTTCACACATGATTTTACCAAAATATAATTGGTTAAAAAAAATTGCGATGCAAAGCTGCGAATATCCATTCTACGGACTACCACGGCGAATCCATGTAGACAACGCAAAAGAGTTCAAATCTCCAGTCTTGAAAGGCGGGTGTGCGATCTATGGCATTAAACTCACGTGGCGACCTCCAGGAGTTCCTCATAACGGCGCGCATATAGAAAGGTTAATCGGTACTATGATGGGGAAAGTACATTTTCTACCTGGGACTACGATGTCCTCTATTTTAAAGAAGGGTGATTATAATCCAGAAAAACACGCAGCATTGACCTTCACGGAATTTCGAGAATGGTTTGTCCGCGAGGTTGAGATCTATCATAAAACCGACCACTCCGAACTAGGATGCTCACCACTTTTTAAGTGGGAGCAAGCGTTTAGGTTAAGTGACGGAAGCATAAGTAATCCCCCTATAATTCCAGATAGCCAAAAATTGCTTTTAGACTTTATGCCGCTAAAAAGAAGGGTGATAACGCGCTCGGGAATAAAACTGTTCAATATCGAATATTATGAACCCGCCCTGAAGAACTTTAATAACGGAACACAGTGTGTTGTTCGGTATGACCCTCTTTCCATAAAGCATATTTGGGTTAAGCCAGCGTGTACCGATCATTATATTAGGTTGACATATTCGGACCTGAGTTTGCCTGATGCATCGTTAGAAGAGCTGAAATTTATCAGAAAGCTGCTTAAGGAAAGAAGTGGTCGGCGAGTATCACAAACAGAAATTCTGGAGCTCAAAAAAAGAAATAGCACATTAGTCTCCACTGCGGAATCCAATACAAAGAAAGCTCGCGCATTAAATGAGAGATCAAAGCTTCGGCAGGATAAATCTCATCCTCTGCACGATAACGATGAGTTGCTGCTGAATAATCAAGCAACCACAGTCAATTATTCTCTTAAGCCTGCACCGTTTAGAGTCGAGGACTGATATATGGAAACCTCATTGAGTTTAGGCGCTCCCTCGTTAGATCATTTGTCTCCAAAGCACAAAATAATAGCCTCTTTAGGAGATGATAAAAGAATAAGGTTTATACAAAAAGATATTTGGATAAGTTACCCACAAAGTGCCGTGGTACGAGCAGCCGTACGCGCAGTTCTAAATATGCCAAAAAAATTACAGACGCAATGTATTTTAGTGTCTGCGAATTCGGGGATGGGTAAAAGCAGTTTATTTAATAGGATTTTGGATGATGTGCGGAAAAGCGCACCGAACGGAAGAGCACACTCTGGCGTTCTGAGTTTCACTCTTGAGGAAACTCTGTCTGTCTATTCTCTCGTTGACGTGATTTACACCGCTCTGGGTGTCAATTCTCCTCCTGGTTCATTCCGAGAAAAAAAGAAGAGCCTCACTGTTCTACTGAAGGCAAGAGAAATTAAAGCTATTATAATCGACGAGTTCCATCATTTGCTTCTTTCCGGGCGGTTAGAGCAACGCAAAATGTTGGCGTTTATGAAAAATCTTGGAGGTTCGCCATCATTCATATCGATAATAGCGTTTGGAATCGAGGATGCAGAAAACGCCCTGCGCTCTGATCGTCAGTTGGAGAGGCGTTTTCAAATTTACCATTTGATGCCTTGGACTGAAAGTGAAGAACTCAGATCTTTTTTAATCGCTTATGAACAGCAATTACCTATTAGGCAGCCATCGGAACTATGGAAGCAAGAAAAAGTGTTGTATTTACTAAGGGTAAGTGCTGGTATAACTGATGATATCGTCACGCGAATCTCGAGAGGCGCCGTTTGGTCGATACTAATGCGCAAAGAATGCATAGATATAGAATGCCTCGAAAAAGCCGCGATGATTCCGCCGCTACCAGAGGATTTTGCGAGTGAGTAAATATTTTTCTGGATACATCAAGCCTATGCATGGAGAGACACTTTCTTCTTGGCTGAGTCGCGGCGCTACCTCGAATCAAGAACCAAACTTGTCTTTAGCGTATCAAATTCATCGTGATTCATTTTTGTATGAGAAAGACTTCAACGTGCAAGACTCGTTGGTCTCAACTATTTCAAGTGTTTTGGGTCTAGAATCAGAGATGCTCAATTCAATTTTCAAACCGCCCTCATGTTGGTTAATCGACAATCCTAGACAGCGTATTTATTTTTGTACCAAGTGCTTGAGTGAGCAGTATATCTCTACTGGGAAGCTAGTTGTAATGTCATGCTGGTCTAATTGCTGGTATACCATTTGTCATCATCACTATTGTGCGCTCACGGAAATTAGCAGTGGCGCCGATCTGGAGACGACTAAAGTTGAAGCTTTGCTGATCGGCATTACCGAAGGTGCTCGTAGTGAACCAATTCACTTTGACACTCGATCTGGTTATTTAAAAGGTCAGGCTTGCTTTAATTTTGGGGCATTAAAATTTCAGCAGTGGTGTTTGCGCTGCTTATCAGGTGGAAAGAATACTACTGATTTTTGGGGGAGCTCAATCAGTTGTGTTCAGTTCAAGAATTTCTTAGTAGATGTACTAAGCATAATAATGAGAAAGCGTTTTTGGGAGCGTGATGTTAAGACGTATTTGTCCGTATTATTACAACGTAGCTCATGGAATTCTTTTAACTGCTCTTGTTATGGCAGTGTTTTTGCAGATTTAGTTAAGCCTGAATTTTGCGTGCATTCTATAAGGGCGAGGATCGTCGCTTTTGCTATAATGGCACTAATTTTAGATGTGCCCGGCGGGTTGAGTGCTTGGAGAAAGATACCAGGATATTTAAAGATTGATGACTACTCGCTGACAAATTGGGATAGTAAGGAAGCGGTATGGGACTATACCTTGGCTAGTGAAGTGTGCGATTTTCGCGAGTGGTTAAAAGCAAAAGCTTTGGATTGGCACCCAGTACTATCAAAAAAGTATTCCTATTTAATATAATTAAATGCTTGGAGAAAATGTTTATTGCTGTACAAGAATCTTAAAAATTCGCTAATTAATGAATATCGTTAAAATCTAAGACTGCTGTGTTTGAGATAGTTCTTGCGGCGATTTCGTGTCCAAGAGTCAAGGGGCATTATCCTTCTGGCTCACTCCGGTCACGGTGAATTACTTCTGCGTCTGTGAACTGGCGAGCTTCAGCGCATGTTTCTGATGGCATTGGGGCATTGGGGCATTGAGTAGTTGTGTTGCTCGACTATTAAGCAACGCCCCCACCTGAAAGTAACCCATCACAGTGCTAACGCTGCGGTGCTCGGTCATGGCCATGACTTCACCAAGCGGCACACCCTGGCGTCCCGCCTCGGTGACGAAACCTGACCTTAAAGTGTGCGCCGCCCAATCCCCGTCCAGTCCCGCCAATTGAGCGCGGCGCTGGACAATACGCGCGACCTGATCGCTCGACAGTCCATCAGCGCTGACCTTGCCACCTTTGTACAGTCGGCGAAACAGCGGGCCGCTGTCGGCGGGAGCGGCGGCCAGCCAAGCGGCGAGGGCCTGCGCTGCAGGACCTCGCAGCGGCTTCTCCCGACGAACGCCACCGGTGTCGGTCTTGGTCGCGCCGAGCGCGTACAGCCAGGTGTCGGCATCCAGTCGACGCACATCGCTGACCTGCAGTCCGACCACTTCCGAGCGACGCCGACCGCCACCACTCCAGGCCAACAAGAGCAGGGCACGATCACGAATGCCACGCACCCCATCGGTACAGGTGGCGAGCAGTGCCTGCAGCGGCTCGAGCACGAGGGCGGTTTTCTTGCGGACCGACACGCCCTGGCGCGACTGGGCCTTGCGCGCGTCGCGCAGCAGGGTTTTCAGTGCCGGCGCCTCGGTCGGACTGTCCCACTCGTTGAGCCGGTGCCATTTCCCCAGGACGGCTAGGCGGTGACTGACCGTGTTGTAGGCCAATGCTCCGGGTTTGTTTTTGAACCGTGCCTTGACCAAGACGGCATCGATGCTGGGCGGTAGCAGGTGCGCCCAACTGCCGTCAGTCAATGGCCGGGCCAGATGGTCGAGGACGAACTGCACGGCCACGGTAACGGGCAGCGGCGCGTCACCCAGCGCCTGACCATAACGCAACTGCAGCCAGGCCGACCAATAGGCGAGGGCGCTGCGGTAGCTGCGCACGGTATTGGCCGCGGTGCCGGCAGCGATAAAGGCGGCCGCCGCTTGCTGGGCGGTGAGCGCCAGGACATGCGGGTCGAGGGGCGTTGCGTCGACCTGCGCTGACTGATCGGTAGTATTGATTACGGCCATCGGACTGAAATTTCCGTCTTCGAAAATAACGGCGGATAACATTCCATTATCAGACCTAATATAACTGTAGGTAAGCTAAGGCAGTGGGGGTACCAGAAAGTGATGTGTTTGCCGCTGCGGTTCCGGTGCTAGCCCTTGGCGAATGGCCGACGGTCGAACGCGTTCGTCTGGAGCTGGGGCGGGGCAACCCGGCGCGCGTCAGTGGGCTGCTCGATCAAGGGTGGCGCGTTTGGCCGAGCGCTTGAGCGGTGAGACCCGCCTGCCGGCACTACCGAGAGACGTCTTTGTTGCGGTGTGGCAGCAGGCAGTTCTGATGGCGCGGGCTGATGCCGAAGAGGCAATGGCGGAGCAACGCCAGGTGCTATCCGAGCGCGAAAGGCTGGCGGTGGTTGAGGACCGAGCGCGTCAGGATGCGGCGCAGTTCCGCCAGCAAGCGGCGGAGGCGCTGACGAGGCGCGAGGCCGCTGAGACATGACTGGCCGACCTCGAGTTGTTGCTGGCGCAGCGCCAGACGCAGATCAAGTACCTGCATCAGCAGCGCGACGATCTGTTTCGCGAGCGCGGTGAAGCTCAGCACCATAGTCAGACAGTCCAGCAGAAACTGCAGGCATTGCGGCTCAAGACCGAGCAGGAGCGTATGGCCCAGGACAACTACGTGCGTGGCGTTGAAGCTCGCGCCCACCGGGAGGTCGATCACGCCAAGAAGGAGGGCCGACGATTAACCAGCTAAAGATGCGCTGGCTCAGGCAGAGCTATTAGAAGTTAGGGGCAACAGCTGTCGGCTTGCAAACACCGCAAAGTCAATACGCGATTGATGTGGTCGGGCCGGTATGGCGGATGGAAGAAAGCATCGACGCGATCAGGACGGCGTTGAGCAAGTGTCAGAAGGATTTGACTGACGCCATGCGCAGCATCGCTTGAATACTGTCAGCAAGCCGGCTCCTACAGGTCTGGCGTCGAACAGAAATGTGACGTGGCAACCTGAACACGCTTGGGCAGACTGGGCACGTTGCCTAGCCGCCGCGGATCAGCTGTAGGAATTCCTGTCGGGTGTTGTACGACTCCCTGAAGGCGCCAAGCATCACAGAGGTGGTCATCACCGAGTTCTGCTTCTCTACACCTCGCATCATCATGCACATGTGTTTGGCCTCGATCACCACGGCCACCCCGGCGGCATTGGTGACCTTGGCAATTGCATCGGCAATCTCCCGGGTGAGGTTTTCCTGGATCTGCAGGCGGCGGGCAAACATGTCGACAATTCGCGCGACCTTCGACAATCCCAGCACTTTGCCTGTCGGTATGTAGGCAACATGAGCCTTGCCAATAAATGGCAAGAGATGATGTTCACACAGCGAATACAATTCGATTTCACGAACGATGACCATCTCATCGTTATCCGACTCGAACAGTGCGCCGTTGACGATCTCTTCCAGCGTTTGCCGGTAGCCATGGCAAAGATAACGCATGGCTTTCGCTGCGCGTTCCGGGGTCTTGAGCAGGCCTTCACGCTTCGGGTCTTCGCCGACGTGCTGGAGAATTTCCCGGTAGTTTTCCGTCATTTGTTCGTTCATCGGTCGACCTTGTTGTTATGGATGCGAAAGGAGGTGCTAAGCCTGTGGCCTGCTCAAACCGGTCAGCACCATGCTGGTGAACAGAGTTGTCAGACTTTCCAGAGGAGGCCGCGCGCCCTGCGGGTAACCGGCCACCACGCCATCGAGCAATGCTTGCATGCCCAGCGCCATCGGCGCGCGCTGGCCGGCCGGCAATCCGCAATGGCTGAGGATGTTTTCCAGCTGCCGGGTGCGGGTGTCGCGCAGCTGCTCGACGCGTTCGCGCTGCTCCAGGCTGAGGCTGCGAAATTCCATGCGCGTGAGCGTGTGGCGCTGATCGTGCAAGCTGTTGAATTGCAGGTGCGCCCGCACGAAACGCTGAAGTCGCAGTCTGCCGTCAGCCTGCCGCGCGACCTTGGTTTGCAGCAACGCCAGCAGGTCGCTTTCATGCGCCTCGATCAGTTCGAACAGCAGCGCCTGCTTGCTTTCAATGTGGTTGTACAGCGACCCCGGCTGCAAACCCATCGCGGCTGCCAATTGGCGCAGGCTGACACTTTCGAATCCATACTCGGCAAATAATTTGAGCGCCGTTCGGTACAGCAATTCGCGGGTTCCGACATTGCCTTCCGGCTGCCCAGCCCAGCACGGCTGAGGGCCGGCGGCCGTTGCGGCGCGGGCGCCAATCATGGACGTTCCAGCAACAGGGCGACGCCCTGGCCACCGCCAATGCATAAGGTCACCAGGCCTTTTTTCGCGTCGCGCTTGAGCATTTCGTGCAGCAGCGTGACCAGCACACGACAACCCGAAGCGCCAATCGGGTGACCGAGGGCAATGGCGCCGCCGTTGACGTTCACTTTGTCAAAATCCCAATCCAGCTCTTTACCCACCGCCAACGACTGGGCAGCGAATGCTTCGTTGGCCTCGATGAGATCGAGATCAGCCAGGCTCCACCCGGCTTTTGCCAGACACTTGCGACTTGCCGACACCGGCCCGATGCCCATGATCGCCGGGTCTACGCCAGCACTCGCGCCCGCCTTGATCTTTGCCAGAACGGGCAAGCCCAACTCCCTGGCCTTGTCTTCGCTCATCAACAGCACTGCAGCGGCGCCGTCATTGATTGTCGAGGCGTTGCCGGCAGTGACGCTGCCGTCTTTCCTGAAGGCCGGTTTGAGCCCGGCCAGGCTGCCAGCAGTGGTTTGCGCGCGAGGTTGCTCATCCACGGCAAACAGCAGCGGCTCGCCTTGGCGCTGGGCAATCGGCACCGGGGTGATCTCCGCGACGAAACGGCCGGCCTCAATGGCCGCGCTGGCCAGTTGCTGCGAACGCAGGGCATAAGCGTCCTGCTGCTCACGGGTCAGGCTGTGAGCATCAACCAGATTTTCCGCAGTGATGCCCATGTGGTACTCGTGGAAGGCGTCGATCAGGCCGTCCTGCAGCAGCGAGTCGGCCAGTTGCGCGTTACCCATGCGCAAGCCGGTGCGCGCTTTGGCCAGCGTGTAGGGGGCCAGGCTCATGTTTTCCATGCCGCCGGCAATTACCACCTCGGCATCGCCACAGCGAATCGCCTGAGCCGCCAGCATCACGGATTTCAATCCGGAGCCGCAGAGCTTGTTCAGGGTCATGGCCGATACGCTATGAGGCAGGCCTGCATTCAGCGCCACTTGGCGTGCCGGGTTTTGCCCACACCCGGCCGTGAGCACTTGGCCGAAAATCAACTCATCGACCAGGTCGACGTCAATCGCGGTTTTTTTCAGCAGCGCCTGGACCACCACGCTGCCCAATTCCACGGCACTGGTGTTGGCCAATGCGCCCTGGAAGGTACCGATGGCGGTGCGGGTGGCGGCGACTATCACGACTTCATGCATGCTGTGCTCCAGTTTTCGGTAGATACGGCGTGGTGCCTTTTCCGGCAAACGACGCCTGCCACACTCGGGCTTAAAGTTGGGTAACGGCTATTTTGCTGCCGGTCTGACTGGCATCGTGGAACTGCGCGTTCGAGCCATCGCGCCACCGTTCAAGCAATTGCGCCTGACGCTGTTGGGCGTGGACGAGGAAGCGCTCCTTGACCGGGCCATAACCGCGCACGCTGTCTGGCAGCTGTGCCAGGTCCTGGGCCAGGCTCATGTTGTCGGCAGTCAAATCCATCAACATTTCGTCGAGGACTCGTTCGTAATTGGCCAGCCAGTTACGTTCCACCTTGCGTTCGTGAGTGTGACCAAACGGATCGGCCCAGGTGTTCCGCAGGAACCGGAACCTGGCCAGAAGCTTGAAGCCTTGCAGCATCCATGGGCCAAAACTGCGTTTTTTCGGCTCACGGCCACTGCCGTTGTCATTTAGCAGCGGTGGAGCGAGGTGGAAGCGCAGGCGGTAATCACCCTCGAAGCCTGCCTGGATTTTTTGCAGGAACTGGCCGTCGGTAAACAGGCGTGCCACTTCGTATTCGTCCTTGATGGCCAGCACTTTGAAGTAGTAGCGGGCGACGTTTGCCGACAGCTCGCCCGGTTGCCCGAGCAGCGCAGTCTCCGCCTGCATGAACTGCTCGACCTTGTCCCGGTAGCGCTGGGCATAGTCTTTGTTCTGATAGCCGGTGAGGAATGCCACGCGCCGCTCCAGCGTTTCTTCCAGGCTTTGCGACAACAGGCGGTCGGCATTCTGTACCTTGCCCGCTTCCAGCTTGCGCAATACCCGTGGCAAATCTTCGGCGCTGCGTCGGCCCCAGGCAAACGCGGCGAGGTTGAAGGGCACCGCCGTGCCATTCAGTTCAATGGCTTGCAGCAGCGCCGCTTCGCCAACCGGAAGCCAGCCTTTCTGGCAGGCATAGCCAAGCATGAAGGTATTGGTGGCAATCGAATCGCCCATCAATGCCGTGGCGATTTTGCTTGCGTCGATGAAGTCTGCCTGAGCATGACCGACCGCTTCAGCGATTTGTGCCGACATGGTCCGGGTCTGGAATGTCGGGTCCGGATGCTTGAGCAGGTCACCGCTTTCCGCCTGTTGCGCAAATGTCCGCACAAAAGCGCTGGTGATGGTTTCTTCGCTGTTGATAAGCGCATGCGTAACGCCCTGGCGCAGCTTGGACAGGGTTTCGGTATTGGCGCTTACCACCAGATCACAACCCAACAGCAGGGCGGCTTCACCTTCGGCAATCCGCGGTGCAAACAATTGTTCCTGATGCGCGGCAATGCGGATATGCGACCACACGGCGCCACCTTTTTGCGCCATGCCGGCCATGTCCAGGTTCAGCGTGCCCTTGCCCTCGATAAACGCCGCCATACCGAGCAAGGCGCCAATCGTCACTACGCCAGTTCCGCCCACGCCGGTCACCAGAATGCTGTAAGGCACGTCCAGCGAGACAGCCGAAGGCGTGGGCAAGTCCCAGACTTCATCCGCGTTCGCTGCCAGTGCTTTGGGCTTGCGCAACGTCCCACCTTCGACGGTGACAAAACTCGGGCAGAAGCCGTTGAGGCAAGTGAAGTCCTTGTTGCATGAAGACTGGTCGATTTCACGCTTGCGGCCGAACTCGGTTTCCACCGCCACCACCGACATGCAGTTGGACTTGCTGCTGCAATCGCCGCAGCCTTCACAGACGGCTTCGTTGATCACCACCCGGCGTGCCGGATCGGGGAACTTGCCGCGCTTGCGCCGGCGACGTTTTTCCGCAGCGCACGTCTGGTCATAGATGATGGCCGACACGCCCTGGAACTGGCGCAGCTCCTCTTGCACTTCGTCCATCTTGTCGCGCCGCAGCACCGGGACGCCGTCTGCCAGATCGTTGATGTGCTGGTATTTTTCGACATCTTCGCTGACCACTACCACGCGCTGCACGCCCTCGGCCACCAGTTGCCGGCTGATTTGCGCGACGCTGAGGCTGCCGTCGACAGGTTGTCCGCCGGTCATGGCGACGGCGTCGTTGTAGAGAATCTTGTAGGTGATTTGCACCTTGGCGGCGATGGCCGCGCGAATCGCGAGAATGCCGGAGTGAAAATAGGTGCCGTCACCCAGGTTGGCGAAGACATGCGCCGTGGTGGTGAACGGTGCCTGACCAATCCACGCGACGCCTTCGCCGCCCATCTGACTGAACGTCTGGGTCTGCGGGTAGATCCATGCCGCCATGTAATGGCAACCGATGCCGGCCAGTGCACGACTGCCCTGCGGGACTTTGGTCGAGGTGTTGTGCGGGCAACCGGAACAGTAGTGGGGCACGCGGTCCATCAGATTGGTGAACTGACCTTTGCTGGCCAGCTGCGCATCGAGCACCGCCAGCCGTACTTGCAGCGGGCCGTTTTGATGCAGGCGCAAGATGCGTTTGGCCAAGGCCCGAGCGATCATCGCTGGCGTCAGGTCGCTGATCGCTGGCAGCAACCAGTCGGTGTGAGGCAGGCTCCATTCACCTTTGTCATCAAACTTGCCGACGATGCGCGGGCGGACGTCGTCGCGCCAGTTGTAGAGTTCCTCCTTCAACTGGTATTCGATCATGTGGCGTTTCTCTTCCACCACGACGATTTCCTCCAGGCCCTCGGCGAACTGGCGCACGCCTTCCGCTTCCAATGGCCAGACCATCCCGACTTTGTACACGCGCAGGCCGATCTGCTGCGCAAGCGTCTCGTCGATACCGAGGATTTTCAGGGCCTGGCACACGTCGAGGTACGACTTGCCGGAGGTGATGATGCCGATGCGCGCTTTGGGTGAGTCCATCACGATGCGGTCGAGGCGGTTGGCGCGGGCGTAGGCGAGGGCGGCGTACAACTTGTGCTCCAGCAACCGCTGCTCCTGCGCCAGGGGCGGATCCGGCCAGCGGATGTTCAAGCCGCCTTCAGGCAACGGGATTTGCGGAATGATCGGTTGTACGCGATGAATGTCGATGTCGACGATGGCCGCGCTTTCTACGGTATCGGCCACAGCCTTGAGGGCCACCCAGCACCCGGAATAACGCGACATGGCCCAGCCATGCATGCCGTAGTCGAGGTATTCCTGAACGCCCGAAGGTGCCAGCACCGGCATCATCACCGCTTTGAAAATATGCTCGGTCTGGTGCGGCAGTGAAGAGGAGCGCGCCCCGTGATCGTCACCGGCAATGGCCAGCACACCGCCAAACTGTGAAGTACCGGCAGCGTTGGCGTGGCGGAACACGTCGCCACAGCGGTCGACGCCCGGGCCCTTGCCGTACCACATGCCGAACACGCCGTCGTAGGTCGAGCCTTCGAACAGATTGACCTGCTGCGTGCCCCAGATCGAGGTCGCGGCGAGGTCTTCGTTCATGCCTGGATGGAACACCGTGTGGTGCTCCTTGAGATAGTCGCGCGCCTTCCACAATGCCTGATCGAAACCGCCCAGCGGCGAGCCTCGATAACCGGAAATGAAACCGGCCGTGTTCAGACCGTTGGCCAGATCGCGCTGGCGCTGCATCAACGGCAGACGCACCAGCGCTTGAATCCCGGTGAGCAAAACTTTTCCAGTGTGCTGGACGTACTTGTCATCCAGAGACGGGGCCGCACTCATGTTCATTCTCCAGGCTTTATTGTCATGGCGGCGCCAGAGGCACGGCGTTGCCTTGTTATTGGCCGAAGTCTAGGGAGCGGTGTAGTCATCGTAAAATCACAAAAACAGGCAGTCGGTATTGGTTATTCCAATAACGCGCCACATCGCCGGCTTGTATTGCGCGATCCCTGTCTGGCGTTTGTGCATTTGACCAATAGCGAAATGCACTTCAGCAATGCTCCCTTTCGTTGTGCCCAAACCACCCCGTCCCGTCTACTTCAACCCACGCCGAATGCCCTGGGGCGGTGCTGATCAGCGAGGTCCACAGGGCCCGACGCCACGGCCGCCAATAACAACAAGAATGTAGAGGGAGTGTTGATGATCGACGCAAAGCTGAAGTCGTTAAGCTTGGCTGTCTGGTTCAGCGTGACCGGGGGAGCCTTGATCGTTGCAGACAGTCAGGCGGCCGAGTTTGATACCGGCAGTCCTGACCTCACAGCGCGCTGGGACAACACCGTGCGCTACAACCTCGGCATCCGGGCCGAAGGGCGCGACTCGGCATTGGCCAACAACGCCAGTTACGATGAGTCAGACGCCAAGTTTGATCGTGGCGACGTGGTGACCAATCGCGTCGATGTGATGAGCGAAATGGAAGTCGCCTACAAGCAATACAACGGCTTTCGCATCAGCGCCGCGGGCTGGTACGACCAAGCTTACGAAGACACCGACGTCGAAACCAGCCCGGGCAATGTCTACTATCCCGGCACTTTTCCCGGCACCAGCACGCCGAGTTACAACAACGGCAAATACTCCAGTTTCACCAAGCGTTACCACCGCGGACCGAGCGGCGAGTTACTGGATGCCTTCGCGTTTACCCGCTTCGATCTGGGCGACATCCCGGTCAGCGTGCGTGCCGGCCGGCACACCGTGTATTGGGGCAATGGACTGCTGATCGCCGGTCATGCCGTGTCCTACTCGCAGGCACCGCTGGATGGTCGCAAAGCGGTGAGCAACCCTGGCACCGAAACCCGCGAAATCTTCCTGCCGCTGACGCAGATTTCCACCCAGGCGCAAGTCACCGACAAGCTGTCAGTGGCGGCGCAGTATTTCTTCGAATGGGACACCACACGCGCCCCTGAAGGCGGCACGTATCTGGCCTCCGCGGATGTCGCGCTGGAAGGGCCGGACCGCTTGCCGCTGTTCAGTGGTTTCTCGCGGCCGCTGATTGACCCGCTCAAACCCAAGGACAAGGGCAACTGGGGTGTGATGGGCACCTACAGCTTCGACTTCCTGCATTCGGAAGTCAGTGCCTTCTATCGCGAGTTCGATGACTACAACCCATGGGGCCTGCAAGTGGCGCCGACTTTTGCCCGTTACGTGTATGCCGAGAACGTCAAACTCTATGGCCTGGGGTATTCCGCAGGCCCGGTGCTGGGTGGCGGGTCCCTCGGCGTAGACCTGTCCTATCGGCAAAACACCTCGCTGGTCTCCAGCAACATCAGTACGGCAGACAATCAGGGCGCACGCGGTGACACCTGGCACATGGTGGTCAACGGCCTGTGGCTGCTGCCGCGCACCGATTACTTCGACACCGGCAGCCTGATTACCGAAATGGCGTTCAGTCATGTGCAGCGGGTCACCAAGCACGAAGAACTCTTCAAGGGCGAGGGCTATGACGGCTGCCCGGCGGGCCAGGACAAGCACTACGGCTGCGCGACCAAAAACTATGTCGGCCTCGCGGTCAGCTTCGCGCCGCAATGGCTGGGGGTATTCCCGGGCTGGAATATTTCCACGCCCATGAGTGTGGATTACGGGGTCAACGGCAATGCCGCCACCGGCGGTGGCAACGAAGGCAAATACACCTGGAAAGCCGGTGTGAAGGGCACCTACGACGAGCGTGTCGACGTGACCCTGTCGTACATCGGCTACGGCAGCGAACGCAAATATGGCGAGGTTGCCGGCGTAGGCAAAACCGTGATTGGCGGGACCGGCGACGTGGGCCTGACCGACCGTAACTGGGTCTCGCTAACCCTCAGCACAGCGTTCTGAACCGCCCTTGAACTGCAATGCAGTGATTGCCGGGCTCGGCTATCACCCATCTGAATGGAGAATGTTATGACGGTTAATGCATATGCGATAGGCCTTGTGGCCGTTGCTTTGGCGGGGTCGGCCGTGGCCGATGAGGGCGCTACCACCGCCGACCTGGGCGGCAAGCTGACGACCTTTGGTGCAATTGTGGCGGGTAACGCGGCGGGCACTATTCCGCCCTACGAAGGTGGCCTGAAAGTGCCCGCAGGGCTGGTGCCCGGCGACGGCAACTGGCCAAACCCGTTCGCCAGCGAGAAACCACGACTGCGCATTACCGCGGCCAACGCCGACCAATACGCCGACCAACTGGCCGCCGGGCAAATGCAGTTGCTCAAGCAGAACCCCGACACCTATTACCTAGAGGTGTACCCCACCCACCGCACGGCGACCTTTCCGGCCAATTTTCTCGCCGCCACCCAACGTAACGCCAACCGCAAGGACTGCAAAACCGAGAACGACGGACTGTCGATCAGCGAGGGCTGCCGTGGCGGCCTGCCGTTTCCGTTGCCGCGAGATGGCCGAGAACTGATGTGGAACTACATCCTCAACTACCAGGGGGTGAATGGCTGGGACTGGAATCACAGCGCCTATGTTGTCAACGAGGGTCATGCGACGTTGACCAACACCAACCGCTCCACCGGCGAAAAACCTTTCTACCAGATGGATGTTCCGGGGCGTGATCCGAAAATAGCCCAGCGCATCTGGTCACGCATCGTCGCGCCGGCCCGTACGGCCGGGCAGGCTTCCGGGTATTGGGATTACCTCGATCCGGTCGCCGACTCTCGTTATGCGTGGAGCTACAGCACCGGCCAGCGCCGTGTCCGCAAAGCCCCGGAATTCAACTACGACACGCCCAACTCGGCATTTGGTGGTGTGGCGTTCTACGACGAAATCTTCCTGTTCTCCGGAAAGATGGACCGCTTCGACTGGAAGCTGGTGGGCAAGAGGGAAATGTTCATCCCCTACAGCAACTACACGCTGAAATGGGGCTGTGACATGGACAAGAAGCTCATGCCCAAGCACATCAATCCTTCCTGTGAGCGCTGGGAGCTGCACCGCGTCTGGGTGGTGGAAGCGACGCGCAAGGACGGCGTGCGCCACGCGCAGAAAAAGCGCCGCTACTACATTGACGAAGACACCTTCGGCGCTGCGGTCTACGACGCCTGGGACGACAGCGGCGCGCTGTTCCGCACCGGCTCGCAATACAACATCCAGGCCTATGGCGTTCCGAATAATCCGCAACAGGATTCCTACTCGTTGTACGACTTCACCCGTGACCAGTACGGCATGTTCGGCAATGGCCCGACGCGCTACCGCGAGGCCCCGGTCGCTGAGCGTGAAGCCAATCCGCAGACCATAGCCGGTGGCCAGACCCGCTGACCTCATGCTCCTTTTCGGCGCTCGCCATGGGCGCCGATTTTTTTATCCGTCCCGAGATCCCTTTATGAGCGAGATTCACCAACGTTTAGCCGGCAAAGTCTGCGTGATCACCGGCGCCGGCAGTGGCATCGGCCGTGCCTCGGCCCTGCGTTTTGCCCAAGAGGGCGCCACGGTGGTGGTCACCGACCTGTTCGCTGAATCGGCGCAGGCCGTGGCGACTGAAATCGGCGCCAAGGCACTGGCCCTGCAGGTGGATGTCGGCGATGAAGAGGCGTTGCGGCTGATGGTCGAACAGACTGTGCAAACCTTCGGCCGAATTGACGTCCTCTTCAACAATGCCGTGTACCGAAACCCGGCCACTACCCGCGACATTGACTTCATCAACTTCAACACCGAGCTGTTCCACAACTGCATGCGCGTCAACGTGCTGGGTGGCGTACTGGCGTGCAAATACGCCTTGCCGCACATGCTCGCCCAAGGCAGCGGTTCGATTCTGTTCACCTCGTCCACCAGCTCGATTGCCGGGGAAATTTCCCAGTTCAGCTACGGCGCTTCCAAGGCCGCGCTCAACTGGTACGTGCAAAGCATTGCCGCCACCTTCGGCAAACGCGGCATTCGCTGCAACGGCATTTTGCCCGGAGTGATTCGCACGCCAGCCATGGAGAGCTGGGCCAACGAGGCCATGAAGGCCGCGTTTCTGGACCTGCAAAATGTACCGCAACTGGGCGAGCCGCAAGACATTGCCGCTATGGCGGCCTTTCTCGCCAGCGATGACGCCGCCTACGTCAACGGCACGCTGATGCGTGTTGACGGCGGCATGAGCTGCGGCACGCCGATGGTGCCGGTGGTGCGTAATTTTCTGCTGCCGCAAACCTCGGCTTGATCCCGAAATGCTGACGAGCAAAGCGCGGGCCATGTGGCGAGGGGATTTATCCCCGTTGGGACACGAAGCGGCCCTCCGCGACTGATCAGACAGAACAAGTCGCCTTGATCGGGGATAAATCCCATTGCCACAGATTTTTTGCTCGCCGGAAAATTGCCTCAAGTGACCAACATCGCAATCTGACCCCGATCCATTCACTGCACTGGAGCCCGTTTAATGGCACTCGAACAGGAACGTTTCATCCTCGACATGCTCGCCGCCTGGGGCGACGGCAGCGATGGCAGCCGCCCGGATATCGAACGCATCATGGCCACCTTCGCCGACGACGCCGTGTGGCAACTGTGGGTGCCGGGTGGCCCGGTGATCCGCGGAAGTCAGGCGCTGCGCCAGGAGATCGAGCGGCAGATGAGTTACGTCACGCATAACCGCTGCACCACGCGCCACATCGTCTCCTCCGAGCGCGTGGTGATGACCGAGCGCGATGACTACTGCGTCAGCAATGGCGTGCCGATGCCGCACTCCATGGTCGCAGTCTACGAGCTGGACGAGCACGGTCTGATCTGTGCCTGGCGCGAATACCTGGACACCGCCGATCTGGCGAAGAAAAAGGGTGTGGCGCTGGAGCACGTCGGCGGGCCGAGCGCTGTTACCACCAGCACCCATTGATACCGGCGCTGGACGACAGCGCGTGAGGAAGACCCCGTATGCCAACAACAATAAATACAAGCCCTGATCCGCTCGAAGAAAAGCTGCGTGCCTTTGTCGAAGGGCTGCTGGGCGGAAATATCACCTCCATGCAGCGCCTGCTGCGCTGGCGTCCGGCGTGGAACCTGGAGCTGCAACGGGCTGGCGAAACCCTGCAACTGCATATCCGTGGCGAACGGGGCGGCGATGTCAGCCCTTTTCCGGATCTGCGTCGTGAGGCGGACATTCTGACGTTGCTCGGTGAGCAAGGCGTGCCGGTACCGCGGATCTACGGTTTTTGCGGGGACCCGCCAGCGATCCTGATGGAGCTGGTACCGGGCAGCCGCGACGTCAAGACGGCAAAAAATGATGCCGAACGGCACGCCGTCTCACGCCAGTGGGTCGATGCCATGGCGCGTATGCATCAGCTGCCGTTGCAACCTTTCATTGACCAGGGCATTCATCTGCCGATCGGTGCCGAGGACATCGCTCTCGCAGGCCTGGAAGCCTATTACCCACTGTATGCGCGCAACAAGACCCGGCCTCAGCCTCTGGCCGAATTCGCCCTCGGCTGGCTGCGCCGCAATGTGCCACAGCACCGTACCCGTCCAGCTTTCGTTCAATACGATTCCGGTCAGTTTCTGTTTGAGAACGGCAAGGTCCACGGGCTTTACGATTTCGAATTCGCCATGATCGGTGATCCGTTGGCTGATTTGGCATCGGCGCGGATGCGCGACAATTACGAGCCGCTGGGCGACAGTTTCGCCGCGCTCTATCTCTATTATCAGCAGATGACCGGTGAGCCCGCAGACCCCGACGTCGTGCGCTACCACACGGCTCTGTTCGCCACGGTCAGCACGATGCAGTTCTCGGCATCGGTGGCCACGCCGCAACCGGGCGACCCTCATGACACCTACACCGAATTTGACATAGCCCTGCGCCGGGTGGTGGTGCATGCGCTGGCCGAAGCCATGGGTGTGGCGCTGCAGACGCCGGCGCTGGACATTGTCCAGAGCGGCCCGAATGCGCACTTGCTGACCATGCTCACCGATGCCTTGGCGCAGGTGGAGGTCGGCAGTGACTTCCAGAAAACCAAACTGCGCGCGGTGAGCAAGCTGGTCGAGTACCTGGGCCGTGGTGATGCCATGGAATTGCACTTGCGCGCGCTGGAGCAACAGGAAGCGCAAGTCCTGCTGGACCGCACCTTCAGTGACTACAGCGAGATCGATGCAGCGCTGGAAGCTTTCGTCAAAAGTGCCGGCCCTGAACACGACCAACCTTTGCTGCGGCTATTCATGGCGCAGATCGAGCGGCGCGTGCTGGTGTATGGCAGCACCGCCATTGGTGCCTCCGCCAGCCACATCGACCTGCCGCCCGTCGTCTGACGCGGTGCAGCCTGTTTCGCCCGGCGGCTGATCGCCGGGCCCCTGTTTTTGGAGTGTTTATGTCTGTTCCTGATAACGCTTTCCTGCATCGGTATGGCCCATGGGCAGTGATCGCCGGGGCCTCACATGGCGTCGGCGAGGCGTTTGCCCACGCGCTCGGCGAGCGCGGCCTCCATTGCATTCTGGTGGCGCGCCGCGGCGATGCCCTGGCGCAATTGAAAGGCGAACTCGAGGATCGTTATGCCGTCGAGGTGCTGGTGGTGACCCTGGACCTTTCACATCCCGATGCCTGTGAACGGCTTTTAATGGCGGTCGGACCACGGCAAGTCGGGCTGTTTATCTACAACGCGGGTGGTGATCCCTACATCACGCGCTTTCTCGATACGTCGGCCGAGGACTGGGGCGCCTTGCTGCGCCTCAACTGCTCGACCGTCATGCAATGCAGCCACGCCTTCGGAGCCGCCATGCTGGAACGCGGGCAGGGCGGCTTGCTGCTGGTGGGTTCCCAGGCAGCCCTGGGGGGAATTCGCAAACTGGCGATGTACACCGCAACCAAAGGCTTTGCCCTCAACCTCGGCGAGTCGCTATGGGCCGAATGGAAGGACCGCGGTGTGGACGTGCTCAACCTGCTCATTGGCACCGTTGACACGCCGACCATGCGCGATGCCATGGTCAAACTGAAGATTCCCGATGCCTTGACCATGACCCTGCCCAAGGCGCAAGACCTGGCGCTGCTGGCGCTTGAGGAACTGGGCAATGGCCCGACGCTGATTCACCCCGAGGACACCCTTGTGCAGGTCGCGACTGCACCTGGCCCGGCACGCCGTGCGCATGTGCTGAGCAAGAGCGCGGAAGCGGCTGTGTTTATCGGCAACGACTGAGGCAACAGACCATGAAAGGCTTTGATAACGCAGAATTCAAACGCGGCTGGCGGGTACTGATTCTGGCGCTGGTCGGCGTTGCCACCAGTTCCAGTTCATTGCTGCTGTACAGCTTCAGCTCCATGGTGATTCCGATGGAACAGGCCATGGGCTGGGGCAGGGCGGAGTTGCAAGCGGCGATCACCGCGTTGTCGCTGGGCACGATCGTGGCTTCGCAACTGGCCGGCTGGCTCAACGCGCGCTACGGCTTGCGACGGGTGACGTTGCTGTCGCTGTTGGCGTTGTCCACCAGTGTCTTTCTTCTGACCTCAATCAACGGCTCGATCTGGACCTTGTATCTCGGGTTTTTTCTGGTGCCGCTGGCGGGTTTGGGCACGTTGCAGGTGACCTGGTCGCACTTGGTCAACTTGTGGTTCGAAGACAACCGTGGTCTGGCGCTGGCAATCATCCTCAGCGGCTCCGGGCTGGCGGCCATCATGTTGCCGCTGATCACCGCTTGGGCGATCAGTCGCTGGAACTGGCAGGCGGGTTTCCTCGCGCTGGGTGTATTGCCGGTGCTGCTGGCGTTGCCATTGGCATTACGCTGGTTGTTGCCGGCGGCGACCGTCAGCGACCACTCGACGCAACTTCCCACCGCCAGTGAGCAAAGCGGCGGATTGCTGCTGCGTGAGGCCCTGCGCTCGTGGCGGTTCTGGGTATGCAACCTGTCGATGACGCTGGTGGTGGCGTGCGTAGTGGGCATGGTCACCAACATTGTGCCATTGCTGCAGGACCGGGGCCTGAGCGCCCTGCAGGCGAGCCAGATTTTTGCCAGCTTCGGCGTGTCACTGATTCTGGGCCGGCTGCTGGTGGGTTACCTGATCGACCGGTTGTGGGCGCCCGGCGTCGCCTCCGTCGCGCTGCTGATGCCGGCATTTGCCTGCGCAATTTTCGCCTATGGGGATTCCACTATCGCGATGTACACCCTCGCCACCTTGTTGGTAGGCGTGGGTGCCGGCGCCGAATTTGATATCGCTGCATTCCTGATTGCCCGCTATTTCGGCATGCGCGACTACGGCCGTCTGTTCGGCGCGCACCTGGGCTTGATCACCGCCGGGGCGGCGATCTCGCCGTTGTTGTTCGCCGGGCTGTTCAAGCTCACCGGCGGCTATTCGGCGATGCTGCTGTTCAGTTTCATCTGCTTTGTGGTTGGCCCCTTGCTGCTCCTGACACTCGGCGGGTACCCGCGCTATAAGCCCCAGCCACGGGTGGCCACCCAGGGCAGTTGCTGAAGTAGATATGGACAAATAATAGAATAATGTTCAATTATTGCATCAAGTGCAGCCTGACAATAAAACAGACAAGGAGAATGCCATGCGTGCAGCAATCATTTCCGAGCGCAATGCGCCGCCGGTAGTGGGAGAGTTTCGTGATCCGCAACCGCAAGACGGCTCGGTGCTGATCGACGTCGATACCGCGGGCCTTGGCGGCTGGGATGTACTTGGCGCCTACCGACTGGGTGTTGAATATCCCTGTGTCATCCGCGGCGAAGGCGTGGGACGTGCTCCGGATGGCCGTCGGGTGTATTTCGGCGAGCGTTCGGTGCTGCCGTTTGGTGCCTGGGCGGAACGCACTTTGGTGCCGCAAGCCGAAGTGTGGGATGTGCCGGACGACGTGGATGACAAGACTGCGATCAGCATGGGCATCGCCGCGACCGGTGCCATCGTGCCGTTGGAAAAAGCCGCGATTCAAAAGGGTGAGAAAGTACTGATCCTCGGCGCGACCGGCACGCTCGGCCAGATCGCCCTGCAACTGGCGCGTGGTCTGGGTGCGGGGAAAGTGGTCGGGGCTGCCCGGTCTGCTGAGGCCCTCGGGCGATTGAAGTCGCGAGGCCTTGCCGATGAGGTGGTGACCCTGGGGGGCAGCGATGATGTCGCTGCGCTCAAGGATGCGGCCGATGGCGGTTTTGATGTGGTGCTCGACCTAGTGTGCGGTCAACCGATGCTGACGTCTCTGAAAGCGACCAACTGGGGCGCGCGAATCATGACCATTGGCACAGGCGCCGGACGCCAGCTCAATCTGGATATTGCCGATCTGCTGTTTCGCAACTTGTCGTGCATCGGCACGGGCCAGCGTCCACCCGCAGACCGTGAACAGATCTGGCTGCGTCTGCTGAAGATCGCCAAGGAGCAGCAGATTCAGGTGGATTACCTAGATTTCACCCTCGATCAGGCGGCTGAAGCCTGGGCCGCGCAAGTGAATGGGCCGCACGCGAAAATCACCGCGACGATCCGACGTTAAGCCTTGTGGCTGTGGGGCAAATCCCCTCACCACAGGTTCACTGTCAGGCGCTGTGCCGGCGCCTGTCAACGCTGGCGCTGCTGGCGGAATTCTTCGGGCGTGACACCGAGTTCTTTGCGAAAAGCAGCACTGAACGCGGCGGCGTTGTTGAAGCCAGCCTGATAGGCCACCTGCTTGATCAGCAACCGTGGGTCCGCCAACAGCGCCACGGCTTTTTGCAGGCGACTTTGCGCGGCGTACTGGCGCAAGGTCATGCCGGTGGTGTTTTTGCAACGACTCGACAGCGTGCGCAGCGGCAGGTCGCAGGCCCGCGCCAGGTGGCCCAGGGAGCGGCCTTCTTCGCTGTTGCTGTTGAGTAGTTCGCGCAGGATGTTGAGTTGCCGAGGGTTGAGTTTTTCAGCGCAGGGTGAAGCACAGACAGCCGGCTCGGGCGCGTCGATAAATTCCCGACGCAGGTCCAGGGCAATGCTGGTGAGCAGGCACTCGGTATGCAGTTCACTGGCGAAACCCGGATTGGCCACTTCTTCGGCCAGGCGTTGCAGCGAGGCGTGCAGGTAGCCGCTTTGCAGGTTGAGCATGGCTGCGCTGACGTTGTCCTGCCAGTTCCAGCGATAACTGCCCAGGACACCGAGGGAAGCGGGATCGAACAGACACACCAGGGCTTTTTGCTCGCCGGCATCGTGGCGCAAATGGAATTCAGTGCCGCCGGGAATAAACAACAGTTTGCCCAACGGCTGGAACTGATGCGCGCCGTGACTGGAGAAACTGCCGGAGTTGGGCTTGATCTGAGCGCTGGCAGGAAGCATCAGGCGTAACAAGCAACTGTCGCCCGTTTCGATGAGGGCGGTGCCGGTGTTGGACCATTGCGCGTGTTCAACACGAATGTCGAAGCCTTGTTTTGCCAGTGAAGCTTCAGTCAGGAAATTGCCAGACGCTTCACAGTTGTACTCGCTGTAATGGATCGCGTTCATTTTTCAACCTTCAGCCATTTTTATTATTGGCGCTGAAATTCGAAGGATAACGATAGGTTGGGGCAGCTACCCGTTCTGGAGTGTAACCACCCCCTGGATCGAGCTGTTTTATAAATTCAGGCAGCAGGTATCAGAAAATCGAATGACCAAAGGCAAAGATATTTCCATGCGCCAATTGCGCTATTTCGTTGCCGCTGCGGATGCCGGGCAGTTTTCCCAGGCGGCGATGAAGGCTCACGTGTCGCAGTCCGCAATCACCGCAGCGGTGTTGCATCTGGAACAGTCCATGGGCGTCAGCCTTTTTGACCGGCTGCCACATGGGGTGACGCTGACCGCTGAGGGCAACAAGTTTGCCCAGCATGCGCGGCATATTCTGGACACCTTGCAGGATGCCCTCAGTGAACCGCTGTTTCTTGGCCATGCCCTGCAAGGTACTGTGCGCGTAGGCGCCTCCTATACAGTGCTGGGATACTTTCTGCCGGCGTTGCTGGCACGTTTCAAACGCAGCTATCCGCAGATAGAAATCGAATTGATCGACATGGACCGGCAGAGCATAGAAGACGCTGTGGGTGACGGCGATCTGGACCTGGGCCTGACGATTGTCTCGAACACCCTGAACCTGCAAGGGTTCGCACACCAGGTGTTGATCCGCTCGCGCCGCCAGCTCTGGTTGTCCAGTCAGCATCCGTTGATGTCGGCTACCTTGATCAACCTTGAAGACGTCGCCGCCCATGCTTATATCCTTGCAACGGTGGATGAGGGCGAGACCTCGACCTTGCGCTACTGGAACTCACGCGGGCTCGCTCCCAAAGTGGCTTTGCGTACCTCATCCATCGAGGCATTGCGCGGACTGGTGGGGCATGGCTTTGGCGTGACTATTCTTTCGGACATGCTCTATCGGGCCTGGTCGCTGGAAGGCAAGAAAATCGAGATCCGGCCATTGGTAGACGTGATTCCACCTATGGAGCTGGGGCTGATCTGGCTGCCGGACAACGCTTTGTCAGCACCGGCGCAGGCATTCCGGCAATTTCTGGTCATGGCCTGCGCCTCGTAATCCGGTTACTGGCGCACGCTTTGGTCGGGCGGCCAGGTGCCGTTGTTCATCAGGCCATCGAACGTCTCGGTCAATTCCCGCGCGGAGTTCGGATAATCATGGCGCACCCACCACAACCACAGCCCGACCAAGGCACCAACGAAACAGCGCACGGCCGCTTCGCCGCGCAGTTGATCGACCTGATAGAGACCCTGTTTTCGGTAATGCTCGCGGACCTGGATGATCAGGATGTTTTCCAGGTGGGCCAGAATCACATTCTGCCCCGGTCCGCTGAAAAATGAGGTTGTCAACGCCGCGTGGCGTTCAGTGGCGCTGAAAAGCCAGGCTGAAACATCCAGTAGCACGCGGCGGTCGCCATCGACCTCGGTCACCTTGGTCGAAGGTGTGCCGATGGCTTCGTAGCCGGCGACGATCAGATCCTCCTTGTCGCGAAAATGCGCATAGAAGGTAGAGCGCGCCACCCCCGTGCTGTCGAGTAACTGCTGAACGGTGATGCCTTCATAGCCCTTCTCCAGCGCCAGACGGTACATGTGGTCCAGGAGCAATTCACGGGTACGCCGGGAACGCAAAGCGTGGCGTTGGCTGGCGTGGTTTTTATCGGACAGTGGCACGGATGCTAGGTGAGACATGCTGAACCTCTGCGGTGCTTATTATTGATTTCTTGGCGCCGGGCAGTTGAGCTTTCCGGCGGTGATCGACGAACAGTAACGGCGGGTTTTCATTCCACACAGATTAGTTTTAGAACATTTTTCGTGAAAGTGTTAATGAATCCAGCGCATGCCGTACAGTTTTGCAGTTCTGTCCGTTGTGCCTTTGTGCCCTCGGCCTTACCGTTTCTCCAGTCCGACTGAGGCCCTGGAGAACAATAATGAATAACACTCCTGAAACGCCAGTACCTGTTCCCGCACACATCCCCGAGCATCTGGTACGCGATTTCGACCTGTGGGCGGAACTCACCGCCCAAGGTGAAAACGCTTATACCTGGGCCGCCGAACTGCACCAGACCACACCGCCTGTTTTCTGGATCCCGCGCCTGGGCTTCTTGCCCGGAATCTGGGTACCACGACGTGCCGAGGACCTGCGGTGCATTCTGCAAGACCCGCAGACGTTCAGCGGTGTCGGCCTGACGCCCTACGCGCTATTGCTAGGTGAGAGCTGGCGCTTGGCGCCGCTGGAAATCGATCCACCGGAACACGCCAAATACCGTGCCTTGCTCAACCCGCTGTTCACCCCGAAAAAGATCGAGGCGCTGGAGCAGAACATTCGCCAGCTGGCCAACCAATTGATTGACGAGGTGCAAGACGCCGGGCGTTGCGATTTCAACGAGGCGTTCGCCAAGCCATTTCCTACCTTGATTTTCTTGACGCTCATGGGCTGGCCGCTGGAAGACCGACCCCTGTTCCAGCACAGGACACGGACACTGATCAAAAGCGTCGACCTGCAAACGGTCACCGAAAACGCGCGGGCGATTACCACCTGGATCCGCAATCACATCGCTGAACGCCGCGCCAATCCGGGTGATGATTTCACCAGCTATCTGCTGACCAGCGAGATCGATGGCCGGCCCTTGACCGACGATGAAATGCTCGGCATCAACTTCCTGATCTTTATTGCCGGCCTGGATACGGTGACGTGTTGTCTGGACCTGTTTTTTCGGCATCTGGCGCGCCATCCCGAGCAGCAGGTACAACTACGAGACAACCCTGAACTGATCGGCGATGCGGTGGAAGAACTGCTGCGCTCGTACTCGATCGTCAACATGCGGCGCACGGTCACCTGCGACGTACAGATCGGCGACGTTTTGATGAAGAAGGGTGACACGGTGCTGATCAGCACCGAGTTGGCCAACCTCGATCCTGAAGTGTTCGACCAGGCTGGCAAGGTCGACTTCCAGCGCAGCGCCGGTGCGTCTCCACACATGGCATTTTCCTATGGCGTGCACCGTTGCGTCGGTTCGCACCTGGCGCGCAGGGAATTGTGTATCGCCATGGAGTTATGGCTGCAACGGCTGCCGTCCTTGCGGATTGCCGACAACAGCACGCCCAAATTCAATGCCTTCGGCGTCTTCGGGATGGAGGACCTGCACCTGCAGTGGGACGAGCCGGATGCCACGGCAATTTTCTCGCAGTCAGCGGCGGTGGGCGCATGAAAGTGCTGATCAATCAACCTGGCTGCGTGGGCCATGCCCGCTGCAACCACATTGCCCCCGCACTATTTCCACTCGACGACAACGGCTACATCGCAAGCAGCGGTTTCAGCGTGCCGGAGGGACAGGAGGGAATGGCGCAACGCGGCGCCAGAGCCTGTCCGGAGCGAGTCATTGAGGTGAGTCACAGCGGTGACGAACCACGGTGACCGTCGCCCCGTCATCAAGGCTTTAAGCAACCAGCAAAAGAAGAACAACAATGAGCAAATCGTACGACTACATCATCATCGGTGCGGGGTCGGCTGGCTGTGTCCTGGCCAATCGTCTGTCCGCCGACCCGGACGTTTCAGTGTTGCTGATCGAGAGCGGGCCGGACCACACCAGCCCGTTGATTGCGATGCCGCGTGGTATCGGCAAACTGCTCAGTCCCGGCAATCCCCATGTGTGGAGCTACAAGGCCGCACGCGGCGAGGGCATGAGCGACGAACAGTGGCTTAAAGGCAAGACCATTGGTGGTTCCAGTTCGGTCAACGGCATGGTCTATGTGCGGGGCACACCTGCCGACTACGACAATTGGGAAGCGCAAGGCTGTACCGGTTGGGGCTGGAAAGACATGGGCCGCCAGTTTGTAGCCCTGGAGGATCACCAGTTGGGCAAAAGCCAATGGCGCGGGGTGGGTGGCCCGTTGAAGGTCAGCGTGCACCCGTCCGGTCACGCCCTCTGTGATGCGGTGATCAGCGCTGCGGGTGAGCTTGGGGCGGCGCGTACCGACGACACCAACCATGTCGATTCGGTCAGTCACGGAGGCTTCGGTTATCAGCCACAAACCACCTGGAAGGGGCAGCGCTTCAGTGCCGCCAAAGCATTTCTCGACCCGGTGCGTGCGCCCCGAACCTGACGGTCATGACCGGCACGCTCGTGCAGCGCATCGAATTCAGCCAGCGTCGCGCGAGCGCCGTGCAGGTCATGGGGAGTGGCGGCAAAGCGCGCTTCGCCGTGGTCCGCGAGGTGCTGTTGTGCGCCGGCGCCATCGAGTCGCCCAAGCTCTTGCAACTGTCCGGCATCGGCCCGGCGGGGTTGCTGGAATCACTGGGTATCGGCGTGCTGCAACACGCCCCTCAAGTGGGGCGCAACCTGCGCGAGCACGTTTACATGGCCATGCAGTATCGGGTCACCAGCGGCAGCTTCAACCACTGCTTCCACGGAGTGGGGTTGCTGGGTGCCGTGGCGCAGTATTTTCTGCGCAAGAAAGGACCGATGACCCATGCCGCCCACGAGGCGGGTGGCTTTATCAAAACCCGCCCGGAGCTGGACTGTCCGGACGCGCAGATCGGCGTCAGCCTCTATTCCATGGACGGCGACGGCAACAAGGTCGAAATCGACAAGCAGCCCGGCCTGACCATCGGCGGCTACTTTCTGCGCCCGCAAAGCCAGGGCGAGTTGCGCATTCAATCGGTAGATGCCTCGGTGCCACCGCAGATCAATGCCAATTACTTGAGCGCCGACATTGATCGCAGCTCCGCCATTGCCTTGTTCCGCTGGTTTCGCCGCCTTGCTGCACAACCGGGACTCAAGCCGTTCATTGTCGGCGAACTGACCCCGGGTCCTGAGGTGGAGAGCGATGAGCAGATTCTTGCCGCGTTCCGGCGCTTCGGCCAAACCGCTTACCACGTGTCCGGCACCTGCCGCATGGGGGGTGACAGCGCTTCGGTGCTCGATCCGCAGTTGCGTGTTCGAGGCGTTGAAGGCCTGCGTGTGGTCGACACCTCGATCATGCCGTGTCTGGTGTCCGGCAACACCAACGCCCCGGCCATGGCCATCGCCATGCGTGCCGCAGAGCTTATTACCGGCAAAGTCTCAGGAGATCCAGCACCATGAGTATCCCCTTCACCCAACTGGACAAACTCTACATCGACGGCGCCTGGGTGGCCGCCGATGGCCCGCGCGAAGCGGTGCTCAACCCGGCAACGGAGGCGGTGATCGGTCATGCACCCACCGGTGACTTGCCCAGCGCCGACAGTGCTATCGCCGCCGCGCGCAACGCTTTTGATAACGGCCCCTGGCCCTGGCTGAGCATGGCCGAGCGCGCCGCTTATATGCGCCGCATGCACGCTGCGCTTGTGGCTAAACGGGCGCAGATTGCTGCGCTGATCATCGCTGAAGTCGGCTGCTCTCAGGGCGTGACGTATGCCATGCAGGTGGACATGCCGCTGGGTCATGTACTGACCGCCATCGAGCAGTCGTTGCACAGCGACAGTCTGCAAATCCCCGTGCAGGCCAATCCCAATCCGTTCAACCCGACCGGGCCGATGCTGCTGGGCAGCGGCACGGTGGAGCGCGAAGCCATCGGCGTAGTGGCCGGCATCACCGGCTACAACTTTCCGTTTCTGCTGAACCTGGCCAAGGTCTTTCCAGCCTTGTTGGCGGGCAACACCCTGGTGCTCAAGCCTTCGCCGTTTACCCCATTCTCGGCGCTGCTGTTCGGTCAGATTGCCGAGGAAATCGGCTTGCCCAAAGGCGTACTCAACATTGTCACGGGCGGCGTTGAGGTGGGCAGCCTGTTAAGCAGCGACCCACGGGTAGACATGGTCTCGTTCACCGGCTCGGAGGCAGTTGGTGTAAGCATCATGAGTCAGGCGGCGCCGACCCTGAAACGCGTGCACCTGGAACTGGGTGGCAAGTCGGCCTTGATCGTACGCGCCGATGCCGACATTCAGGCCACCGCGCTGGGTGCCGTCGCCGGGCTGGCGGTCAATGCCGGGCAAGGTTGCGCACTGTTGACGCGTTTCGTAGTGCACCAGTCGGTGCGCGAGCAATTTGTGCAGTGCGCCAAAGCCATCGCCGGGCAATGGAAAGTCGGCGACCCGGCGGACCCGAGCGTGATGATGGGCCCGCTGATCCGCGAATCGCAGCGCGCCAAGGTCGAACACTTCATTGCCAGTGGCCGCGATGCCGGTGCCACGCTGGTGTGTGGCGGTGGACGACCGGCCCACCTTGAGCGAGGTTTTTTCAGCGACATCACCCTGTTCGATGACGTGCGCAACGACATGCACATCGCTCAGGAAGAAATCTTCGGGCCAGTGGGGGTGGTGATCGGCTTCGACAGCGATGACGAAGCCATTGCCATCGCCAACGATTCACGCTTCGGCCTCAACGGTGCCGTGGCCTCGGCCGATGCCGCCACCGCCTACGCTATGGCCAGACGCATTCGCGCCGGCAGCGTTTACATCAACGGGGGCAGCGGCAGCCTGCCATACGCACCCATCGGTGGCTTCAAGCGCTCGGGGCTGGGCCGCGAGTTCGGGCCGAACTGGCTTAAAGAGTTCACACAGGAAAAATCCATCATCTATCCCATCGGACGCTAGCCGTAGCGCCCTGTAACCGAGGGCGCGTCCGAACGACTGACAATAAAAACAACAGGTGGTTGGCATGAAAAAGATTAGTAAACAGGGCCGCATGCGAGCCCGGCGCGCGGTGGTATTGCTGGCAGTCGGGGAATTGGCGATGGGCTACGGTGGTGCGGCCATGGCGGCGCCCATCGAATTGGCCAACCCGGATTTCAACCTGCGCTGGGATAACACGTTGCGCTACAACCTGGGCATGCGCATGGAAGATCAGGACCGGCGCATCATGAACAACCCCAATTACGATGAATCTGACGGCAAGTTCCACAAAGGTGACATCGTCACCAACCGTATCGACCTGCTGACCGAACTGGATTTCTCCTATCGCAAAGAATGGGGCGCGCGTCTCAGTGCAGCCGGCTGGTATGACCAGGCCTACCACGACAATGATGTGCGCAGCCGAGTTGCCGGCTTCCAGACCAGCTACGACAACGATCAATACAGCTCGGAAGTGAAACGCTACGTCGAAGGCCCGTCGGGGGAGATTCTCGATGCCTTCGTGTGGAAGAACTTTCGCCTGGGCGATGCGTCGGTGAACGTCAAGATTGGCCGGCATACCAATTACTGGGGCGAAGGGCTGTTGTTCGGTGCGCATGCGATTTCCTACTCGCAGGCGCCACTCGATGGTGCCAAGGCCGTCACCAGTCCTGGTATCGAAACCAAGGAAGTGTTCCTGCCCATCGGGCAGATATCGGCAAAGGCCCAGGCCACCGACAATCTGACCCTGGCTGCGCAGTATTTTTACGAGTGGGATTACACCCGGATCCCTTACGGTGGGACTTACTTTGGCGCTGCAGACCCTTTTTTCGAAGGCCCGGACCGCTTGCCGGTCGCGCCGGGTTTTTCCCTCAATCGAGAGAAATCCAAATACGGTCGTGACTCCGCCAACTGGGGCGTGATGGCCAAATATGACGTCGACGCCATACAGTCGACGCTGGGCGCGTACTACCGCCAGTTCGATGACTACCAACCGTGGCTTGCACCTGAAGTGTCCGCTGCCACCGGCAGCTATCGTCTGGTGTATCCACGCAGCGTCAAACTGATCGGTTTGAGCCTGTCCACTGTGCTCGACACGGTCTCGGTCGGTAGCGAAATTTCCTATCGAAAAGGCGCTGCATTGAACGCCGTGGGCGTGGACCCCACTGACAACGAAGGGCCGCGCGGTGACACCTTCCACTTCGTTGCCAACGCTGTGTACGGCGTGCCACGCAACTTCATTGCCAATAACGCCACCCTGATAGGTGAATTCGCTTACAGCCATTTGCGCAAAGTGACTGACCACGAAGAGCTTTATCTGGGTGAGAACAGCAGCAATTGTGTTGATCCGCGGGCGGGCACGCCGGGTTCCGGAGGCAAACGCGACGGTTGTTCGACCCGCGATTACGCCGCCATCGCGGTCAATTACACCCCCCAATACCTGTCGATATTCCCGTCCTGGGACATGACGGTGCCGCTGACCGTCAATTACGGTTTGTCGGGCAACGCCGCCAGCGCCGGCGGTGGTAACGAAGGCGCCTTGACCTGGTCGGCCGGCGTGCAAATGACCTACGCCCAGCGCTACGAATTTGGCTTGCGCTACTCCGACACCGAGGCCCAGTCGAAAAACATCCCTGGCGACACCATCGGTGGTAACGGCGCCGTGGGCGGAACAGACCGTGGCTGGCTGGCCTTCACCTTCAAAACCTCCATCTGACAAAGCTGAAATGCGGAGTATCTGTTTATGAAAGGACAAATTGCATGGGCACTGGCGCTGTTGACCATCGCCACGGCCAGCCAGGGCGCGGCACCGGCCGATCAGGTGGCGCAAATCGGTAAAACCCTGACGCCGTTCGGCGCGATCATCGCGGGCAATGCCGATGGCAGCATTCCCCCTTACAGCGGCGGCCTGACGCAAATCCCGCCAGGCTTCAAGCCCGATAGCGGATTCTGGATAGACCCTTTCAAGGATGAAAAACCGCTGCTGCGCATCACTTCGAAAAACATGGAGCAGTACGCTGATCGCTTGAGCGGCGGGCAAAAAATGCTCCTGAGTAAATTCCCCGAGTATTACCTTGATATCTACCCGACTCACCGTACCGCCGCGTACCCGCAAGAGATTCTGGATGCCTCTGTGCGCAACGCCAGCGCGTGCCGCACGGCCAGGGACAACCTTGCAGTCGACCCGGCGTGCCGGGGCGGGCTGCCTTTTCCATTGCCGCAAAACGGCAACGAAGTGATCTGGAATCAGCAGTTGCGCTACAAGGGCCAGGGTTACACCACCACGAAGTCATCCAACAGTTGGGTGATAGACTCGCAAGGTTCGGTGACCAAGACCGCCGAGTCCGCCACTATGGAAGAGGCGCCGTATTACCAGACCAAAAAAACCGATCGGGATCCGCAGTTGTATTACCGCGCCTGGGCTTTGGACAGCTATCCGGCGCGCAGTGCCGGTCAACTGATCATTCTTGCGGACTACCTGGACCCGCAAAGCCAGCCGCGCCGCGCCTGGAGTTACACCCCGGGCATGCGCCGCATCAAATTGGCGCCGGAGTTCGCCTACGACACGCCCGTGCCCAATCAGGGGGGCGTGAACCTGTTTGATGAATTGCAGATGTTTTCCGGCAGCCAGGACCGCTTCGATTACAAGCTGGTCGGCCGCAAGGAAATGTACATTCCCTATAACGCCTACAAGTTCTATTTCAGCTGCGGTCAGGAAGAGCAATTCAAGCCGCGTCACGCCAACCCGGCCTGCGAACGCTGGGAACTGCATCGGGTCTGGGTGGTGGAGGCGACGTTGAAACCGGGCAAACGCCACGTCTACAGCAAACGCACGTACTACCTGGACGAAGACACGTTCGGTGCCGGTCTGTATGACGCCTGGGATCAGGGCGGCGTTCTCTACCGTGCGTTGTTCCTGAGCGGTGTACAGCTGTACGACAAGAAATTGCCTTACACCGTGAAAAACGTCAGTTACGACTTCAATAAGGGCATGTGGTCGTTGCTGAACGATGGACTCAAAGGTGGTTATCAGGTGCACGACACGCCGCTGTCTGAGCGTGATATGAAACCCGAGTCGATTGTTTCTCAGGAGACGCAACGCTGACCCAGCGAGTGATTGGTTGAGCCTGGCATCCATTGTGGCAAGGGGATTTATCGGAATGCCGTACCTCCCCGTTGTGCTACGCAGCGATCACTTTTTGGGATCGCTTCGCAATCCAACGGGGATAAATCCCCTCGCCACAAATCCCTCCGCGCTAATTTCACCGAGATATAATATGAACACATATCAAATATGTGTTTATATTATTCCTGGTGCATTCATCGCATCAAACGACCCGGCCGTTCGCCCAAGGGGGTTCGGACCTGCTGGCAAATGACAACAAGGAGAACGCCATGCTGATCGACGTCCACGCCCACTTGCTGACCGAGGGCATGTTCAACCGTCACGAGTTCTGGGGCCCCTTCATGAAGGTGCAAGGGCTGACCGTAGGTCATTTTGCCCTCGGCACCAAACAACCAGCCAAAGCCGCAACAGATGCCGAAGCGCAGGCGAATCTGCTGGCGCGCATGAGCCACGCCAGCCGCCGGGCGCTGATGGCCGAGCGCGGTGTCGACAAACTGGTGATGTCCACACCGTCCCACTGCTTCATGTATTGGGCAGGCGATTTCGCCAATGAATACGCGCGCATCTGCAACGACGAGTTGTCCGCCTTCTGCCGTGCCGATCCCGATCACTTCGATTTCTGGTGTCATGCCAACCTTGCCGACCCGCAAAACGCCGCCAGGGAAATCGAGCGCGCGGTCACGCAGTTAGGCGCCAAAGGCGTGTGCGTGGGCGGAGCCAACTTTAATGGTCTGGAGGCGCACGACGAACGCCTGTTCCCTGTTTGGGAAAAACTCACTCAGCTGGATGTGCCAATCATGGTGCATGGCTTCAACCAGTCGATTTACTGGGGTGAAAAACACACCGACGACAAGTTCGAGACCACGTCGATTATCGGCGACTGTGTCGATGAAACGCTGTTTTTCTGGTACCTGATCTGCGGTGGTGCGCTGGATGTTTTCCCTACGTTGAAAACCTACATCACCCACGCAGGTGGCATGGCGGTTTTCCAGTTGGGGCGTTTGAGTGAATTGAATCGCGCCATGGCTCCGGATTCGCGCAACCAGCGCCCGCTGATGGATTACATGCAAAATTTCTACTTCGACCTCGATGTGCATGCGCCCGGCCTGCGCCGTGGAGTCGCCGAGGTGGTAGGGGTCGAGCGTTTGCTGTACGGCACCAACTTCGGCGGTGCCTATGACCATGGCGATTTGACCGATGGGATTGGTTTGTCGACGGTCGACCGTGAGCGGATCCGCAGTGGCAATGCCATCGAACTGCTCAAGCTTGAAGTGCCGGTTGGGTCGGACCGGATTCTGACGCCGTGACGGACAGCCTGCTGGCCATGCCTGCCGGGCGCCCCTATCCGCAGCGTAGCGGGCGCCTGCCTCGGCACTTGAGCGAGCTCAGCGCGGCCTGGCTTACGCAATTGATGCAGCCTTGCTACCCGGGCATCGAGGTACTGGCGTTGGAGGCGGTGGAGGTACGAAACGGGCACACCACAAAGTTTCGCGCCAGCCTCGAGTTGAATGAAATCGGTCGGCACGCCGGCATTGCGCAGCAAGTGTGCCTGAAGTCGAATTGGTCCGAGGGATTCGAGAGCGGAGATATTTGCGAGCTGGAAGCGCGTTTTTATCATTTGGCGCGTGGCTGGTCCCATGCGCCATTACCGAGGGTGTATTTCACGGACTGGGACGCGGACGGCGGTGGTCGAGGCGTAGTGATCATGGAAGACCTTGGCCTGGCAGCCGGACAATTTGGTCATAGCAATGATCACCTCGGCGTGGACGGTGTCGCTCGCGGGCTGGAATCTCTCGCGACCTTGCATGCGGCCACCTGAAACAGCCCGCAGTTACAAGCACAAAGCTGGCTGCCGGTGTCGATGGCCAACCCGGTCGACACCGAGGGGCTGCTGCGCATGTACAACTACATAAAGGTCAACTTGCGCAAACCCGACTATCAGAAGCTGTTGCCGAAATGGATGTACGAGACGCCGGAATTGTTCAGCCATGCGTTCGATGAACTGGCTGCGTTCGAACGCGAACAGACGTCACCCAGCTGCCTGATCCATGGTGATTCGCATCAGGGCAACAGCTTTTTACGCAGCGATGGCCAACGAATCTGGCTGGATTGGCAGCTGGCGAGGCGTGGCCGGCCATGGCGCGATGTCGCCTATTTCATGCTGGGGGCACTGACCGTCGAGGAACGGCGCACCGATGCGCAACACCTGCTGGGGTTGTACCGCGAAAAACTGATCAGTCTGGGTGCCGAAGGCGTGCTTGACCAGGATGCTGCGTGGGAACAGTTCCGGCGCTGGCCGGTTTGGGGAATGCAGACCTGGATGTCCAACATGGATGAATGGGGACAGGCCGGGTTGCCGATGGTGCAACGCTTCTTCGCCGCCGCGGAAGATTTTGATACTTTGCCCTTGCTGACGCGTGGCCGTACGCCTCGCCGCACACCGGTGTTGGGGCAGGGTGCGCGTCCATTGACGCAGGCCTATCAACATCTATTGGAGGATTGAAGATGGCTGGGCAGGAAGACTTGCTCTTGCAGGGCGCGGACAACTTTCGCAGCCTCAAAGGCATGCCCACCGGTTGTGGTCGTCGTATCGGCAACCATCACCTGTTGCGGGCAGAGCAGCTGCATCGACTGACGGCTGAAGACTGGCAGACCTTGCAGCGGATCGGCCTGAAAACCGTCTGCGATTTACGCAGCGCGGGGGAGCGTGAACGTTACCCCAACTGCGTCCCGGAATCTGCTATTGCACAACTTCACCTGGAAGTCCTGGGTGATGTTCGTGCCGACCCCCGGATTGCCGCCATGTTCGCTGAAAACCCGACGGAGGAGGGCGCGCGAAACATGATGCTGGAGGTTTATCGGCAACTCCCGCAGCTGTTGGCGCCGTTGTTGCCTGCGCTGTTTGAGCTGTTCTCTACCCGGCATGCATCGGTGTTGATTCATTGCGCGGCCGGCAAGGACCGCACCGGGGTGGCGGTGATGCTGCTGTTGCACGCCCTGGGCGTCGCGCCGGAACTTGTCATGGCCGATTATTTGCTGTCGGCACGTCGATACAGTCAACTGGAAGTGGAGCGTCAGCAAGCGACGAGCATCACGGTAAATCACCTGGTGGGCCAAGTGGTCAGCGAGGCGGCACTCGATGCGGTGCTGGATGCCCGGCCCGAGTATCTGAATGCCGCGTATGCAGGTATCGACGCCGATTACGGTGGGCTGGATTCATACCTGCAGCGCTTCAGTGGTCTGAGCCAGCAGGGCTTGCAGGCGCTGCGAAACAGTCTGCTGGAGGCCTAGGACTACGCACCGGGACTGACCCCGCATGCGCGGCGGTCAGTGGATGCTCGAATGCATGCTCGGATTATTCGCCTGCCGCGTTGCGTGCTGCAATGGCCGCCGCGAAATCTCGCTTGAGCGTCGGGAAATAGGCGATCTGCCCACCCATTCCGCCAGCGATGTCGATCGAGGCCGCGCTGATGAAGCTGGCATATTCACTGGCGAGGAAAAGCGCCATGCCGGCAACGTCTTCAGGCTTGCCGTAGCGGCCGAGCGGCACGACCTTCATCACCATGGCGTCGAACTCGTCGCGGCTGACACCCGGTCCCATTTCTTTGTAGTGACGGTCCCACTGGCCGGTATCTATCCAGCCCATATTCAGGCTGTTGACCAGAATATTGTCCTTTGGCAGTGACATGCCCAGCGAGCGGGAGAGGGCGATGCACGAGGCGCGATTGATCACCGAGGGAATGCCGTCTGGCGTCGGGATCGCCCCGGCCAGCGCATTGATCTCGATGATCCGCCCCCAGCGCTGTGCACGCATGAACGGCACCACGGCCTGAACGAAGCGGAAGTGCCCCATCTGCAAGATATTGGCGTGTTCGAGGATGACTTCGGGTGTGAGGGTATCCAGGTTGCCGCCACGACCTTGACCGGCATTGTTGACCAGCACGTCGACGCCGCCCCAAGTGTGTGCAACTTCCGCCACGAAAGCTTTGACTCCGTCGCTGTCGGTGACATCAACGACGCGGGCGATAACGGCCTGGGCGTGTTCCGCAAGCTGTGCGCCGGCAGCATGGACGTCGTCCTCGTTGCGCGCACAAATGGCAACGCGTGCCCCTTCCGCGGCGAATGCTCGGGCGATCGCCAGACCAATGCCCCGGGAAGCACCCGTGATGATCACGCGTTTGGCACTCAAATCAATGTTCATGGGGGGTTCCTGTTGTTTTTGTTCTGCCGGTTGAACTGCCGTTTCGTTGCGCCGAACCACGATTCTGGTGGTCAAGGCAGGGTCATTGAAAGCCTAAAGGCGGAAAGCGTCAAAGATTATTTGAACGTTTATCTGTTATGTGTGCAGTATTAGCCAAGGATTACCTGCAGCTGAATCATTTATGCGCGCAAACGGAAGCGTGATTCTGGATAGAGAATACAAATCTTTATGTGGAATTTTGTTTTGCGATCCGTTACGGTGACTTTCAGCTGAGGAGGGAAGTGGTCCTGAATGCCTGCCAGACCTTTTGAGCGGACTGTCCAAGCGCGATTTCAATGACCCTGTGAGGTTTCGCAGGGCGCTGGAAGGATCGTTTGAACGCACATAACGGCTGAAAATAAAAATAAAAGGTAGTGTGTATGAAACATAAGACCAAGCAGAGTCGGCTGGTGCTGGCTCAAGGTGCGTTTACGCTGATGCTGGCTGGCGTTGCTCCAGGCGTAATGGCGCTTTCGTTCGATCTCCCCAACCCCGACTACCGCCTGCGCTGGGATAACACAGTCCGTTACAACTTGGGCGTGCGAACAGACAGTCAAGATAGTCGCATCATGAACACGCCGAACTTCGACGAGTCCGACGGCAAGTTCGACCGGGGCGATATTGTTACAAATCGTCTCGATGTGTTGAGTGAGTTCGATTTTTCCTACCTCAACGAGTGGGGCGCTCGTCTCAGTGCCGCCGGCTGGTTCGACCAGGCCTACAACGACGACAAGGTGGAAAGCAACATTCCCGGCTACGCCACCAGCTATCACAACAACAAGTACAGCAACGAAGTGGACCGCTACATGAACGGGCCGTCGGGTGAGATTCTCGATGCGTTTGTCTGGCGCAACTTCAACGTCGGCGATACTCCGGTCAACCTCAAGGTCGGTCGCCACACCAACTACTGGGGTGAAAGCCTGCTGTTCGGGGGGCACGCGGTGTCCTACTCCCAGGCACCCAGCGATGGCGTGAAAGCATCGACCAGCCCGGGTATCGAAACCAAGGAAGTGTTCCTGCCGGTCGGGCAGATCTCGGCCAAGGCGCAGGTCACTGATCACCTGTCCGTTGCCGGTCAGTACTTTTATGAATGGGAGCCTACGCGCATCCCTTATGGTGGTACCTATTTCGGCGCGGCTGACCCATTGTTCGAAGGGCCGGACCAACTGCCGCTGGCACCTAATGGCGCAGCTTTTCAGCGTCAGGATTCGCGCTTCGGCCGCGATGGCAAGAACTGGGGTGTGATGGCCAAACTCAACGTTGAAGAAGTCGAGTCCACGTTTGGCGCGTACTACCGTCAGTTCGACGACTATCAGCCATGGCTCGCCCCGCAAGTCAAAGCCGCGCAGGGTGCGTATCGGGTTGTTTACCCGCGCGGCGTGAAACTGGCTGGCGTCAGTTTTGCCCGGGTGTTCAACACGGTCGCAGTGGGTTCCGAACTGTCCTACCGCATGAACGGCGCCTTGAATGCCACGGGTGTCAGCGCCCTGGACAACGAAGGCCCGCGCGGCGACACCATCCACTTCATTGCCAACGCCGTTTACGGCGTGCCACGTAACTTCATCTCCAACAACGCAACGCTGGTCGGCGAATTCGCCTACAGCCACTTGCAACGTGTGACCGAGCATGAAGAACTCTATAAAGGGGTTGGCAAAAACGCCTGCACAAATGCCAGAACGCCCGGCATTGCCGGGTCCGGCAGCGAGTCGGACGGCTGCTCCTCGAAGAACTATTACGCTGTCGCGGTCAACTACACTCCGCAATACATTTCGATCTTCCCGTCCTGGGATATGGATGTGCCTCTGACCGTCAACTACGGGCTGCACGGTAACGCGCCGACCGCCGGTGGTGGCAGCGAAGGTGCCCTGGCTTACTCCGTCGGCGTGAAGCTTACTTATGCCCAGTTGTACGAGTTCGGCTTGCGTTATGCCGACACAGCGGCCCAACCGAAAAACCTGGCCAACGGTACCGTTGCCGGTAACGGCAATGTCGGCGGTGAAGACCGCGGCTGGCTGGCTTTCACCTTCAAGACCTCCTTCTGATAAATCAAACAAGAATCGGAGAACGTGTTCATGAAACGTCCACTTGCTTTAACTGTCGCCTTGATGAGTTTTGCGGCCTGTAGCCTCTCAGCAGTTGCTGCTGGCGATGCCGCGGACCTGGGCAAAAGCCTCACGCAGTTCGGCGCCATTCAGGCCGGCAACGCAGACGGCACGATCCCCGCTTACGAGGGCGGCCTGACCACCGCACCGGCAGGATTCAAACCCGACAGCGGTTTCTGGGTCGATCCGTTCAAGGATGAGAAACCCCTGTTTCGCATCGACGCCAAGAACCTCGACAAATACGCCGACAAACTCAGCGAGGGTCAGAAGGCCCTGATAAAGAAGTACCCGACTTATTATCTCGACGTGTACCCGAGCCACCGCACTACGGCCTATCCGCAGGCAGTGCTGGACGCGACGGTGCGCAATGCCAGTAGCTGCAAGATCCAGAAGGACGGCCTCGCCGTGGATCCAGCCTGCCGTGGCGGCCTGCCGTTCCCGATCCCGAAGACCGGTAACGAAGTGATGTGGAACCAGCAGGTGCGTTACAAGATCGGCACCGGTTACTCCACCACGACTTCCTCCAACAGCTGGGTAGTGGATGCCAACGGTTCGATCACCAAGACCGCCGAGCAGGCGACGTTCGAAGAAACGCCGTACTACCAGGTTACTCAGCAAGACCGCGACCCGATGATGTACGCCCGGGTGTTCTCGCGCAACGACTATCCGGCGCGCCGCTCGGGTGAAGTTGTGGTGCTTACCGACTTCCTCGATCCATTGGCCAAGGCTCGTCGTTCGTTCAGTTATTCCCCAGGTCAGCGTCGGGTGAAACTGGCGCCTGAATTCGCCTTCGATACACCGGTAGCAAGCCAGGGTGGCGTGACGCTGTTCGACGAACTGCAAATGTTCTCGGGCAGCCAGGACCGCTTCGATTACAAACTGGTCGGCCGCAAGGAAATGTACATCCCTTACAACGCGTACAAATTCTACTTCGGCGTTGCCAAGCAGGAAGATCAGTTCATGCCGCACCACGCCAACCCAGCGAACGAGCGTTGGGAGCTGCATCGGGTGTGGGTTGTAGAGGCGACACTGAAGCCGGGCATGCGCCACGTATACAGCAAACGTACTTACTACCTGGATGAAGACACCTTCGGCGTTGGCCTGTATGACGCCTGGGACAAGAGCGGCGCGCTGTATCGCTCGATCTTCCTCAGCGGCGTTCAGCTGTATGACAAGAACATCCCGTACAACGTGAAGAACGTCGTGTATGACTTCAACAAAGGCATGTACGCGCTGCTCAACGATGGTTTGAAGGGCGGCTACAAGTTCATCGACAAACCTTTGTCCGAGCGTGACATGAACCCTGAGGCCATTGTGGCGCGGGTCACCCAGCGCTGATGTGATTCGCCTGTGTTGCCTGCCGGTTTGCGCATCAAGCCGGGCAGGCGTCACGGGCGGGTTTGCCCCGCGGGATGGTTAAGGAATAAAAATAATGACTAGCCCTTGCCCTGCTTCTTTTCTTCTCTGTAAATCGCGCCGGCTGATGGCTGTCGCGTTGATCGTCGGCGCCAGTTCGTTGCTGACCACGCCTGCTTACAGCGCAGTTGCGGCGTCTTCCGATTCGCTGGACGTGCCGGCTCAACCGATCGACGCGCAGCTGCCAGCACCCTTGCTGTCGGTCACCACGGTGGGCGATGCAATGATTGGCGTCGGCCTGCACGGGTTGATCCAGCGTTCCACCGATCAGGGCCGGACCTGGCGACAACTCGACAGCCCGGTGTCCAGCGATCTGGTGCAGGTACGTTTTCGCGACGAGCGCAATGGCTGGATCGTCGGTCACGATGCCGTGGTGCTGCACACCAGCAATGGCGGTGACAGCTGGCAGGTGCAACTCGACGGACGCCGTCTGCTGACGTTGCTCAATGCTTACTACGGGCCGCGCGCTGAACAAGGCGATGAATCGGCCGCACTGGTGCTCAGGGAAGTTGCAATGGCCGCCAGCAGTTCGGCGACACCCGACGTACTGGCCGCACCGTTCCTGGATGTGCTGTTTGATGAGCAGGGTAATGGCTTTGCCGTAGGTGCTTTCGGCATGGTGTTGCACAGCACTGACGATGGTCAGACCTGGGAGCCCTGGATCGAGCGCAGTGACAACGACCGGCGTATGCACCTGTATGGCCTCGCGGAACATGCCGGCACGTTCTATATCGGTGGTGAACAAGGCGTGGTGTTGCGCCTGGACGCTGCGCAGCAACGTTTCGTGAAAGTCGAGACGCCTTACACCGGCACCTACTTCGGCGTCCGTGCCTTCGACGGTCTGCTGCTGGCCTATGGGCTGCGCGGCAATCTGTTCGCCAGTCGGGATGACGGCCAGCAATGGCAGCCCGTGCAAACCAACCTCAACAGCAGCCTGGTCAGCATCGTCGAGCAGGGCGATGCCTTGATCGTGGTGAGCCAGGGTGGGCAACTGGTCAGCGTCGACCGGCAGAGTTTGCAGGTCACGCCGCTGGCAGATGCGCGGGTCGGCGAGGTGTATGCAGCCAGTGCCACGCAACAGGCCGGGAGCCTGGTTGTCACGCGTTTCAGCGGCGCCAAGGTCATCGATATCGCCCAGGCCAACTAAAGCCGTCGGCACGATTCCCCTACGAGAAAGAAAAAATGGTCGAGCAAAAATTCAACAGCGGGATGCCAGTGATCGCCAACCTGGAGGACTTTGACAAGAACTCCGGTGGCTGGTTTGAACGGGTCATTTTCCGTCATCGCATGGTGGTCGTCGTTGCTTGCTTGCTCGCCACCGTGGTGCTGGGCTTCTTTGCTACACGGCTGCAGGTGAATGCCAGCTTCGAGAAAATGATTCCCAGCTCCAGCCCGTACATCAAGAATTACCTGGCCTACAAAAACCAGTTGCCGGGCCTGGGTAACAGCATTCGCGTGGTGGTCGAAAACAAGACTGGTGACATCTACGACGCCGACTACTTGCTGGCGCTGCAGAAAGTCAACGACACCCTGTACCTGATCCCGGGTATCGACCGCTCCTGGATGAAGTCGCTGTGGATGCCGATCGTACGCTGGAAAGAGGTGACGGAGGAGGGCATCGATGGCGGTGCGGTGATGCCTTCGGATTACGACGGCAGCGACAAGTCGATCAAGGCCCTGCGGCGCAATATCATGCGCTCCGGCATCATCGGCAACCTGGTGGCCAACGACGGCAAGTCGAGCATGATTGTCGCGCCGCTGCTCGATACCAACCCGCAGACTGGCCTGCCTCTGGATTACGGCGACTTTTCCACGCAACTGGAAGCGCAGATCCGCTCACTGGAAAGTGACAAGGTGGGCATCCACATAGTCGGCTTCAGCAAACTGGTCGGTGACCTGATCGATGGCCTGTATTCGGTCATGCTGTTCTTTGGCGCATCGGTACTGATCGCCGGGCTGTTCGTCTATTTCTATACCCGCTGCCTGCGCAGTACGTTGTTGCTGGTGAGCGTGGCGGTGGCAGGGGTGGTGTGGCTGCTGGGTCTGATGCAGATCCTTGGCTATGAGCTGGACCCGTATTCGATTCTGGTGCCGTTTCTGATTTTTGCCATCGGGATCTCCCATGGCACGCAGAAGATGAACGGCATCCTCCAGGACATTGGCCGCGGTACCCATAAATATGTGGCGGCGCGGTATACCTTCCGCCGTTTGTTCCTTACGGGTCTGACCGCGCTGCTGACCAATATCGTCGGGTTTGCGGTGCTGGTGATCATCGATATCCCGGTGATCCGCGACCTGGCACTGACCACCAGCATGGGCGTTGCAGTCCTGATTTTCACCAAGCTGCTGCTGATCCCGGTGGCGCTCTCGTACCTGGGTGTGAGCAAAAAAGCCGCGCGAATCGCCATCGCCAAAGACCAGGCCGGCGCCGCCAACCGTGGTGTGCTCGGGCACCTCTGGCACAGCCTCGATCGCTTCACCGAGCGTCCGTGGGCGACGGCCGTCATTGCCTTGTCGCTGCTGGTGACCCTGGTGTGCAGTGTGGTGATGATGAACCTCAAGGTGGGCGATCTGGACCCCGGCGCACCGGAGTTGCGTGCCGAGTCGCGGTACAACCTCGACAACGCCTACATCACCAGTCACTACGGACTTTCCAGCGACCAGTTCGTAGTCATCATGAAGACCAACGAAGACAGCTGCCGTTTGTATCAGTCGCTGCAAAGCATGGACAAACTGGCCTGGCGCCTGCGCCAGACGCCGGGGGTGCAAACCACACAATCGCTGGCCGAAACCGTGCGGATGATCAGCTCCGGCATGGCTGAAGGCAGCCCGAAGTGGCTGAGCATCAGTCGTGACCAGGCCATCACCAACTCAGCCGTGGATGCGGCGATGATTTCTGCCCCGGGCATCACCAACCAGCAATGCTCGGTGACGCCGTTGATTGCCTATCTGGCAGACCACAAGGCTGACACGTTGACCCGGGTGTTGCAGGTCTCCGAAGCATTCGCCAAGGAAAACAATACCGCCGCCGGTGCTGAACAACCTGTGGAATTCCTTTTGGCCGCAGGCAATGCCGGCATCGAGGCCGCCACTAACATCGAGGTCGAGAAAGGCATCATCACCATGTACCTGGCGGTATACGGCGCGACGGCCTTGCTGTGTCTGCTGACCTTCCGCAGCTGGCGCGCAACCCTGGTCGCCCTGATTCCATTGCTGATGACCACCATCATCTGCAAGGCATTGATGGTGTGGCTGGGCATTGGTCTGAAAGTGGCCACCTTGCCGGTGATTGCAGTGGGCGTGGGGGTTGGCGTGGACTACGCCCTGTATCTGCTGAGTGTGCAACTGGCGGTACAGGAACGCGGTGGCAGTCTGGCGGTGGCCTATCGTCGCTCGCTGGACTTCACCGGCCGCGTCGTCGCACTCGTCGGCCTGACCATGGCAGCCGGGGTCATTACCTGGGCCTGGTCGCCGATCAAGTTCCAGGCCGACATGGGCATTCTGCTGACCTTCATGTTCCTGTGGAACATGCTCGGTGCGCTGGTGCTTATCCCGGCCCTGTCGCATTACCTGCTTAACCCGAAGGGCAATTCCAAGGCCGGGGTGGCGCTCGACCTGGAAGATGCCCGCGCGCAGCAGGAGCCGCGTAAACCTTCCGCTGCCGTGACTACGCACTCATTGAATGAGCTCGCCTTCCCCCGGCGTGTCCGCTGACTAATAGCCGGGCACAGACCCGGCTGGCAATTGCAAGGAGAGAACAATGTTCGAGTTATTGATGAGTGCCGACATGATGGTTCCGGACCCGGACGGCATGACGGAAATGTTGGTCGACAAGCTCGGGATCTATAAGCATGAGCGCTGGCGTCAGGCGTTCGACAATCATCCCTACATCGCGCATTTTTTGCGGGTTCACAAATCTTTGGCGGTGTCGCCAACGCGCATCGAACCGCAGTGGCACCTGGATCGGCCGAACCCTGGCGATCCCCTGTTCCATGATTTTCTGGAAAGCCTGAAGGATTTCCAGGGCCACCATCGGCCAATGCTGACCCACTCCATTGTGCTGGCCTTGCACGGGGACAAATTCGACGCGCTGGTGGACAAACTGATGCGTCGTCGCTTGCCGTTCCGCATGGCGCAACGCACCCCGGAAATGCCGTTCGACCGTCTGTGGCTGGGCGCGACTCCGGAACAACCGTATTACCAGCCGACTGTGGACGGCGGCTTGTGCATTGAAATCATGCCAACCGAGCCGTTGCAGATGCCACCGGAAACGTACCAGTTGCCGCCGATGCAGCCGCGTGATCAGAAGCCTGGCGACATGGTGCGCGTGACGGCCCGAGGTTTCCTGGTGCGCGATCTCGACGAAACCCTGCGCAAAGTATCGACCAACCTCGACTGGGAGCCGAGCGGCCCGGTAGAGACCATCGCCAGCGAAGGTTACCGCCGTGCGCGAATGGGTTTCACCGTGCCCAACAGCGCCACCCTCGATGTACTCGAAGCGACCTACTGGAACACCGACGCCGGGCATTACGTTAACAACTGGGGGCCGGGTCCGTATTACATCCGCATCGGCGTCAACGACCTGGCGGCCAAGGCCGAGGATCTGCGGGCACGCGGCACGCGCTTCGAATGGATCGAATCGTCGCAAGCCGTTGGCGGCCGTGCATTGATCAAGATCGACCCGCAAGAACTCAACGGCCAGGTGTTCGAGTTCGAGGAGTGCCCTGCATGAGCACAGCGCAAAACCAGCAGCCTCCGGTACTGATCAACGAAGCAGTGCGTTTGGAGCGCGATGCCATGGTGGGCTGGGTGATTCTGACCCGACCCCGGCAGATCAATGCCATCAACGACGACATTCGCCAGGGCGTACCGCAAGCGCTGGCGCAGTTGCAGCAAGACCCGCAGATTCGCGTGATCGTGATTCGCGGCGAAGGCGACCGGGGCTTCTGCGCGGGGGCCGATATCAAGGAACGGCGCGGCCCGGAGTCGAGCCTACAGGTTCGCCAGCGCATGGAAAAAGTACGCTGGATAGAAGCGCTGGATGGCATCAGCAAACCGGTCATTGCCGCTATCCATGGCTACTGCATGGGCGGCGGGCTGGAGCTGGCATTGGCCTGTGACATCCGCTTCGCCGCGCCCGATGCAGTATTCGCCCTGCCGGAAACCGGTCTGGGGCTGATCCCCGGTGGCGGCGGTACACAACGGCTTTCCCGCGTGGTGGCGCCAGGTCAGGCACTGGACATGCTGCTCACCGGTGACCGCATGGGCGCCGAGCAAGCGCAGCGTATTGGTCTGGTCAGTCGCCTGGCCAGTGACAACGCCAGCCTGCTGGACGAAGTGCGCGCCTTTGCGCAGCGCATTGCGGTCAAGCCGCCCACCGCTTCGGCCTTCGTCAAGCAGGCGGCCCGGGCTGCTCTGGACATGGACCTCAAGCGCGGCCTCGATCTGGAGCTGGACCTGTTCGCCTTGCTGGCCCCGACCCAGGACGCCCGTGAAGCGGCCCAGGCGTTCAGCGAGCGACGGGAACCGCGTTTTACCGGCGAATAAAACGCCCCAAAACACTAAGGAACAAGACATGAGCACAGGAAAACTGGCAGGACGTGTGGCCATTATTACCGGCTCCGGTGGCGGCCTCGGCGCTGAATGCGCTCGGGTGCTGGCGTCGCACGGGGCAAGCATTGCGGTGGTCGATATCAATTTCGACGGGGCGACAGCGGTCGCCGAATCTCTGCTTGCCGATGGCCACCAGGCCCTGGCGATCGCCACTGACGTCTCTTCGGAAGATGACGTGCGGGACATGGTCGCCCAGGTGAAGGAGCGTTTCGGCCGTATCGACATCCTGCACAACAACGCGGCCATCCTGAATGCCGAGCAACGCCAGATGGACCGCGATTTCGTCAACCTCGACATGCAAGCCTGGGATCGTGCGATCGCAGTGAATCTGCGTGGAGCGGTGCTGTGCACCAAACATGTGATCCCGGTCATGCTGGAGAACGGCAAGGGCTCGATCATCTTCGCAACCTCCGGCCTGGGCATGCAGGGCGATATGTCACTGACCGGCTACGCGACCTCCAAAGCGGGGCTGATGATGCTGCCGCGTATGGTGGCGTCGCAATACGGCAAGCAGGGCATTCGTGGCAATGCCGTGCAGATCGGCCTGGCGCCTTCGGAACACGCGATGCCTGCGCCATTGCTCGACATTCTGCGCGACAACCATTGCACCGCCGAACTGGGCACGCCTCGGCAGATCGCCGATGTAGTGGCGTTTCTGGCCAGTGATGAATCCTCGTTTGTCACCGGCACCACGCTGGTTGCCGACGGTGGCTTCAGCAGCCATACACCTTCGCTGGTGGCCATGCGTGCGCTGTTCGCGCAAATGGGCCGCACCGGCATGTAACGCTCTCCGGCGCCGCTATGCCGTGCGCGCCGCCGCTCATCTTCGCCGCCACAGCCGCTGCGCGCCGCCGTGGTCGAATGTCGACATGGAAGCTTTTGATGAACCAGCACCCACCTGCGAGCAACACCGATTTCGATGTGATCATTGTCGGCGGCGGCACCAACGGCCTTTCGGCTGGCTGCTACCTGGGCCTGGAAGGCAAAAAAGTGTTGGTGCTGGAAGCGCTGGACAAGGTCGGCGGCATGGCTTCGTCAGGTTACCTGATACCCGAAGCCCCGCAGCACCTGGTCCACCCTTGTGCGCTGGACATGATGTCGATGCGCGTGCATTCCCACGTGCCGGCCGAACTGGGCCTGGATCAACACGGCTTCAAGTCGATAGAACTAGCGCCGGGTTACGTCTATTTGCACCCGGACGGGCAATCGCTGATTTTCTGGCGTGACCGCGAAAAGACCGCCGCCGAGATTCGCCGCTTCAGCAGCAAAGACGCCGAGGCGTTTCTGCAGTTCATGAACGTCATCGACATGTTCCTGGATATCGCGCTGCCGATGATGCGGGTCGACCCGGCCAAAACGAATCTGGGTGTGAAGCTGAGAATACTGGGTACCGCGATCAAGCATAAAGCGCTGAAACCCGAGCTGATGGCGTTGATGACGGGCTCTGCACTGCAGGCCGCGCGTGAGCGTTTCGAGCATCCGGTGACTATCTCGGCGATGTGCGCATTGACCGGGCTGGCAGGCGATATCAGCGCCGATGGCGGGGGCATCTATTACGCCTTGCTCGGGTTCCTCCATCGTTTTGGTGTTGGTCGAGTGCTGGGGGGCATGCAGCAGTTGAGCAATGCCATGCAGGCTCGCCTGGAAGAACTGGGCGGCAAAGTGCTGGTCTCGGCGAGCGTCAGTGAAATCGTCGCCAGGGAAGGGCAGATCCAAGGCGTGAAACTGGCCGATGGTCGTCAGTTCACGGCGCGGGCGGTCATCGCCGGCTGCCATCCAAAGCCAGCGCTGGACATGGTGACGCCGGGTCAAATTCCTCAATACCTGCTGACCCGTATTGCCATGGCGCCGGCCAACGGCAAGGGCTCCGGGCCTTTGAAGGTGGACGTGGCCCTGCGTGGGCAGATTTCGCTGCCACGTTTTGCTGCCCTACGTGGCGACGGTGTGGACTTGCGTAAAACCGTGATGTTGATCGGCACCGAAGAAGCCGTGCTGGAAAACTTCGCCGCTTGCGCCCGTGGCGAGGTGCCGAAGCTGCCCTATATCACCGTGGCCGCACCGAGTGCCGCCGACACGTCGCAAGCACCGGCCGGGCAGGACATCTTGTACATCTATCCGCCGGTGATGCCGGTGGCTCCCAATGAGGGTTGGGACAACTTGCGTGAGCGTGTGGCCGATCAGGTGCAGGAACAGCTGTACGACTACATCGAAGGAATCGAGGGGCAGGTGATCGGTCGGCACATCGAGGCGGCTCCAGACTTCACGGCTCGCTTGAACACGGTGAATGGCTGCGTGGTGCATATCGACACCACGTCGATGCGTTCGAGCACCATGCGACCTGCGCACGGCTTGGGCGGCGACACCTTGCCGGTAGCGGGTTTGTATCTGGGCAGTGCCGGGATTCATCCGGGGGGTGGGGTCAATGGCATGGCCGGGCGGTTGGCGGCGAAGCGGGTGAGCAAGTATCTGGGTAAAAAGGCACGCTAAACCCGCAAACACGAAAACCCGTAAACACCTACGACCTGTAGGAGCTGTCGAGTGAAACGAGGCTGCCTTGCTGTCGCGTTTGGCTTTCGATCAGCCGGAGCAGAGCCACGGCCGGATCAAAAGATCGCAGCCTTCGGCAGCTCCTACAGGGGGGCGTGTGCGATAGGTCTTTCGACAATGCCGGGTGGCGATCATACGCTGTCGGCAGTTTTTTCTGCCCCCAACGAAATACTTGCCAGCACAAAATCCGCCGAGTACTGCCGCCACGTCGCCATGCCTTGCTCCGAGTCGGTATCCAGCCCGGCCAGTGCCGACATCGAATAGCGATTGGTAAACCAGCCCGTAGTCACCAGCGATGCACTTGCCAGTAACAGGCGCGGGTTGATGTTCGCGCGAAAATCACCACTGGTGGCCCCACGCAGGAGAATCGCGTCGAGCTTGGCGATCAGCTTGGGGACCATTTCCAGAAAGTGGTTGCGAGGTGTCTGGTGAGTATCGTGGTAACGGATGCCCTCCAGCGCCAGGCTGCCGAGGAAGGGGTCCAGACGGTATTGGTCGAAAAAATGATTGAGCACCGCGCGCATGGCCACAGGCGGTGAAAGCTCTTCGACACTGAGGTTGACCAGCTCCGACATGATGTTGTCCGAAGACTCGTCCAGTACCGCTATGAACAGGCCTTCCTTGGAGTTGTAGTAGTGGTAGACCAACTGCTTGGTAACGCCGGCATCCCGGGCAATTTCTTCCACGCGGGCGCCTGCCAGGCCTTTTCTGGCGAACTCCACTCGCGCAGCAGCCAGCAGGCGGTTCATTGTATTGCGCTTGCTCTGTGCGCCACCTTCTCCTGCTTTTACTACCACCTCGAACTCCTTGTGCCTGGATCTGCGCAGCTGCTCACACCCTGAAGCATTTTCCTGAAGGGCTTCGTTTGACCCTGAGTCAAACGAAGCGGACTGCCCGCTCGCACACAACCGCTTACGATGAGTTGGCAGCCGGGCAATCTTGGTGTGCAAGCACAATAAAAACAAGACAGGAAATCCTGATGAGCAACGAAAGCGCAGCACTGGATCTGGCCACCGCGTACTCCGCAGTGTCGCAAATGTATCGCGGCACAGACCTGGATATTCACGCGGTGTGCCGCGAACAGCGGCTCAAATCCCCGATCTACGAAGGCGACTTCATCACCCAGTTTGGTGTGCCGACCAACGCCGGCACTCAGCAGGGCACGCGTCCGACCTTCGCCTTGTTCAAATACCAGGACGTGATGACCGTGCTGCGCGACGGCGCGACCTACACCAGCGGATTTATCGCCGAAGGCCTGGGGGCGTTTTTCGATGGCTTGATCATTCTGGCCATGGACGGTGACGAGCACCGCAAAGTACGAGCGTTGCTGCAGCCAGCGTTTATGCCGGAGACCGTGAACAAGTGGCGTCCGCAGATCGACCAAGTGATTCGCGAGGAATACCTTCAGCCCATGTTACCGGCGAAAAAAGCCGACTTGATGAAGTTCGGCCTCGAACTGCCGATTCGGGTCATGTACGCCTTGATGGGTTTTCCGTCGGATGAGCCGTCCAAGTACAAGCAATATGCGGCCTGGGCGCTGGCCATTGTTGGCGGCAATCAGATCGACCCGAGCAAGATGGTCGAGGCGCGGCGTCAGGCCGGGATCGCCGTCAAAGGCCTGTACGACGCACTGGCCGAGGTCGTGGTGCAACGGCGCGCCGCGGGCAGCCAGGGCGATGACGTCGTCGGGCGCTTGCTGCGCGCCGAATATGAGGGGCGCACGCTGAATGATCATGAGGTGATCACCTTCACCCGATCCCTGTTACCGGCCGCAGGTGAAACTACCACGCGCATGTTCGGCTCGGTCATGACCTTGCTGCTGACCACGCCCGGTCTGCTGGAACGGGTCAAGGCTGACCGTTCGCTGATCGGAAGACTGATGGACGAAACCACCCGCTTTGAACCGGTGGCGACTTTCAAGGTGCGCGAAACCGCCAAAGAAGTGGAGTTCCATGGCGTGAAAATCCCCAAGGGTTCGTTCGTGCAATGCATGGTGGTGTCGGCCAACCGCGATGAAGACGCCTTTGAAAACCCCGAAGTGTTCGACATCGATCGCAAGCCAAAACCTTCTTTTGGATTTGGCTTCGGCCCGCACATGTGCATCGGTCAATTCGTCGCCAAGGTGGAAATCAGCTGCGCGGTCAACGCGATCCTCGACCTGTTTCCCAACCTGCGCCTGGACCCGACTCAACCCGTTCCGCAAATCGGCGGTGCGCAACTGCGCGGGGTCTCCACGCTCCCGGTGATCTGGGACTGACTCACCCGGTAAATCCGTTTCCCGGCCGTAACAAAAACAACAGAGGGCATTATGAGAACGTTCAAAACCATTCCAGAACGCGGCGACTTCGGCTTTCAACAATTGGTTGGGCCGCACAAGGTCACCGGCGAATCCCTGTCATCCGAACGCGGTTTTTTCGGCCTGCACCTGAGCAAGAGTTCACCGTTCGGATCGGTGCGCGATGAGCAAGGCAATATCTACTCGTTCGTCCGCTCGTTGATGGCGCCGAACGGCACACCCAACCCGACCAAGTTTATCTACCTGAACAACCATGTCGACAACGTCCACCTGCGCATGGATCACGAAAAAATGGCCCGGCAGGCGCTGACACCACTGCCGGTGCACAGTCTGGAACGTGATGTTGCGCGGTGGGCCAGTCAGCCGGGTGAGCCCGGTAACGGCTGGGAAATAACCGCGAGCAGCGAACGCCTGACCTGGAAGGAAGAAGGCCTGTTTCACCTTGAAGGCCGACTGCTTGGCCCAGGGCTGCAGTGGTACTTGCCAGGCGTGGAGTGGGGCACCTTTTACGTGTCGCAGTTGTGGGATATCGCCGGTGTCTGCGAAGGGCGGCCGGTCAAGGGCGCCATGGCGCTGGATCAGTTTTACATGGCCGAAGGCGGCGCCATCCACTTCAAGAAAGACCTGGTGGTGAACAACAACAAGCATGTGATCTGGTGGTCGTTTGTCACGGTATACAAAGACGGCACCTGGGACACCGGTTCGTTCATGGTCGGTCATGACCATCTGGGCTACGCCATTTTCAACAACGAAAAAGGCGAAGTGCGGGTCACCACCGATATCGAAGGTCACACCGAGCACAAGGACGGCAGCTACTTCCTCAAGTCCGCAAAAATAGTGCTGGAAGGCGATGAAGAGTGGGAGTTCCTGCCGGACGAGAAGGGCGAGATGATCGATTTCGTCGGTGGCTTCCCGATCACGGCGCAGCAGGAAGGGCGCTGGCGGCGGGTCGGCGATACCCGCGAGCCCTCGCACTGGTTAGGTTGGGGCGAGTCGGACCGGCGCAACGGCTCGGCCCGCAACGTTCCGGGCAAAGACCTGTAAACCAGCCGCCCCCCTGTAGGAGCTGCCGAAGGCTGCGATCTTTTGATCTTGAAAAACAAAATCAAAAGATCGCAGCCTTCGGCAGCTCCTACGGGGGGCATATGCGTTGCATCAATAGCCTCGACAAATACAACAATGAGGATTAACGATGAAATTCCACAACAAAGTCGTGCTGATCACTGGCGCCGGTCGAGGCATGGGCCGCGCCATTGCGCTGGCCTATGCCCGGGAAGGCGCCAAGGTGATTGTGTCGGCACGCACCGCTCGATACGGCGACGAAACCATCGCGCAGATCAAGGCGCTGGGCGGTGAAGCCTGCCTGGTGAGTGGCGACATAGCCGATCGCGAGGCGATCAAAGCAATGGTGGAGGATGGCGTCGAACATTTCGGCGGCCTGGACATCGTCGTGCACTGCGCCGCCGACACCAGTCACGGATTGATCGCTGACATGGCCGATCACATCTTTGATCACATTGTGCGCAGCAATATTCAATCCTTGTTCTGGCTGGCCAAAGACAGCGCGCCGCACCTGTCAAAAGCGGTCGACAAAGGACGCCTTATCTTCATTTCATCGGGCGAAGCCAACCGCAAATACACCCCACGGCTGATTGCCTACGGCTCCAGCAAAGCCTTCATGAATGCTTTCGCGCGCGGTCTGGCGGTGGAATTTGGCGCCATGAATATTCTGGTCAACGTGGTGGAGCCCGGACTGATCGGCACCGACCACATGCTGGAAACCCTGGGCAAGGAACTGCCACATAAACTGGCCGCGCATTTCCCAATAGGTCGCTTGGGCGAGTCCGCCGACATTGCCAATGCCGTGCTGTTTCTGACCTCCAACGAAGCTTCCTACATCACCGGCACTTCACTGCTGGTGGATGGCGGCGCCACCATGATCGCGCTGCCCAAAGTCGAAGAAATTCTCAAGGGCGATTGAGGAATCAGTCATGACAACCGAGACACGCAACACCCGCACCACCGCCCACGGTGGCACTGATTTCTCCGAATTCAAGCACGGTTGGCGTGTGGTGATACTGGGTCTGTTCGGGATTTGCACCAGCATCACCGCGGCGTTGCTTTACGCCTTCGGCACCTTGGTGATTCCCCTGGAGCAAGCCTTCGGCTGGAGCCGCGGCGACCTGCAGGCATCCATCACGTTCCTGTTCGCCGGCGTCGCGATATCCACGCAACTGGTTGGCTGGCTCTACCGCCGTTACGGCCTGCGCCGAGTGGCGATTGTGTCGATTGTGCTGCAGATCGTCGGGTACCTTGCCATCACCCGGATCCAGGGGTCGATTGGCTGGCTGTACCTGGCGTTCTTCAGCATGCCGATCGTTTGCGCCGGCACCATTGCGATTACCTGGACGCAACTGATCAACCTGTGGTTCGAGCGCAACCGGGGGCTGGCGCTGGCGGTGATTCTGTGCGGCACCGGGCTGATGGCAATGATTCTGCCGCCGCTGTTGTCGAGGCTGATTGCCGCCTATGGCTGGCAAGCCGGTTTCATTGCCCTGGCGGCGATGCCGTTGCTGTTCACGCTGCCATTGTCGTTGATGTGGCTGCGTGTGCCGGCTCACTTCGCCAGCGCGGAGACCACCACGCAAAAAGTGCTTCCGGAACTGTCCGGCATGTCCTTCAAACAAGCCGTGCGCTCCGGCATGTACTGGGGTTTCAACGTCGCGCTGATATTGTCGGTGTCATTGACCGTCGGCATGGTCACCAACCTAGTGCCGATGCTGCAAAGCAAAGGCTTGAGCGCCCAGCAGGCCAGCCAGATCTTCAGCACCTTCGGCATTTCCATTATCGGCGGACGTTTGCTGGTGGGCTATCTGCTGGACCGTTATTCGCCCTCTGTGGTGTCCGCCGTTAGCCTGGCGCTACCGGCGTTGGGTTGTGCAATTTTTCTGTTTGGCGGGGCGCAGAACATACCGCTGCTGGTACTGGCCACCCTGTGCATTGGCGCGAGTGCCGGTGCTGAATTCGATCTGGCGGCCTTCCTGATGGCACGCTATTTCGGCCTGAAGGACTACGCGCGAATCTTCGGGTTGCACCTGTGCCTGATCACCATCGTTTCCGGTCTGGTGCCCATGCTGTTCGGCTATCTCTACGATGTGTACGGCAGCTATTCCGCGGTGCTGGTGTGCTGTTTCTGCTGCGCCATTATCGGTCCGACCATTTTGCTGTGGTTGCGGATGGAACCGGCCTTTCTGGCGCGTCAACGCAACCTTCAACCGCAGCAGCACGCCTGACCCTACCCGAGGATGAACCCGACATGAGTATGGAAAAACAGACGATCGAGCATTTCCTGCACGGTCAGATCGACTGCTGGAACAGGGGTGACAAGGAGGGTTTTTTTGACCACTACCGCAGTGTGTCGCCCAACGGCTTGAGTATCGAATACGTCGGCAAGCCGCAGCACGATGCCTGGCAGGTGCTGGAAGGCATGTGGGCGCAGCAGCAACCGAAGATTCGCGTGGAAGTGCGCCAGTGCATCATCAACGGCAATGAAGCGGCCTGTCATCACCTCAACGCCTTCCGCGAGCAGGAGGGGGGCGTTGAGACGATCGAGTTGTATCGATTCGAGGAAGGAACGTTGTCGGTGCGCTACTTCATCAATCTATAGTCGTTGCGCACAGCCGCTCATCGGCTGTGCGCACCGGCGTCATATGCCGTCGGTGGAGAATGACAGTTGCTGCCAATGCTCGATTTCCGCGAGCATTCTGTTCAGCTTGTCACTGATTTGCTGATAGGCGTCGGAGCCCGCAACATAGCGCAACGGCGGGTTTTCGCTGTTGGCCAGCTGCACCAGCGCGACGCCCAGCTTCGCCGGGTTGCCGGTTTGCTGATGGTTGTAGGCAGCCGACGCGCCTTTGACCTTGGCCGTGAAGACGGCGTAATCCTCAAGTCCACGTGTGCCAAAAACAGCCGAGCTGGGGTCGAGGAAGTCAGTGCGGAAAACGCCGGGCTCCACCAGTGTGACCTTGATGCCAAACTGCGCGACCTCCAGGGCCAGGGACTCGGAAAAACCTTCCACGGCAAATTTCGAGGCGCAATACAAAGCCGCTCCGCCCATCCCCACCACGCCGCCCATTGAAGACAGGTTTAACACCCGGCCGCTGCGTTGTTGGCGCATGACGGGCAATACCGCGCGACAGACGTTGAATACACCCGACACATTGGTCGCAAATTGCTTGTCGGCGTCGCTGGCGAAATTGTCTTCGAAGGGCGCCAGTTGGCCATAACCAGCGTTGTTGACCAGCACATCGATGCGGCCAAAATGCGCAACGGCGCTGTCTACGGCAACCAGCGCCTGGGCTTCGTCAGTCACATCCAGCGCCACAGCCAGAACACGCTCGCCGTACTCGGCAAACACCTTTTCCAACGGTTCGATACGCCGGCCGGTGACGACAACCCGGTCACCGTCGGCCAATGCCGCTTTGGCAATCGCAGCGCCAAGGCCTCGGGCCGCACCGGTTACAAACCAGACTTTGTTCATGGCATCGCTCCCTTCGTCATGCGAAAAAAAGCCGCGTCAGCTCAGAGGCGGGCGCGGCTGTGTGCGTTACTCGTCCGGGCCCGCTCAGTCGCGATTGGCCGCTTCCCAGGCTTTCAGGTCAAAACCGTCAGCGGCAGCCTCTGCGGCCGTCAGCCTGGGCGCGCGGGTGAGTATCTTGCGCGCGGCCATGTGATCGCCCATGCGATTACAGGACTCCACGGCCACCAGGCGATCATTGCGGAAACACAGCACCGAGGCTTGCCTGTCTTCTACAGAACCGAGCACCACGGTGCTGTCGTAGCCATGGGAGAGCCCGGCAATTTGCAGCTTCAGATTGCCTTGATCGGTCCAGAACCACGGCAGCGCGCTGTATGGCGCCGGTTTGCCCATCAGTCGAGCGGCGACTGCGCGGCCCTGATCGACGGCGTTTTGTACGGACTCAAGCCGGGTGTGCTGCTCATTGTTTTGCAGGCAAGGGAAACTGGCAACGTCACCCAGTGCGGAAATCTGCGGGTCGGATGTCAGCAAACTGGCGTCTACCCTTATGCCGTTCTCGATGTCCAGACCCGCTTCAGTCGCCAGTTGCGCGTTAGGGATGACGCCAATGCCAAACACCACCAGATCAGCTGGCAAGACGCGCCCGTCAGCGGTTTGCACTGCGCACACTTTGCCGTTGTCGCCATCGATGCGGCTCAAGCCCTGGCGGAAGTCGAAGTGCACGCCCCAGGCTTCGTGGGCCTGGCGGAACAGTTCCGACATTTCCCGCGACACCGCCCGCGCCATGGGACGCTCGCCCAGCTCCAGCACGTGCACGTTGGCGCCCAAAGCAGCAGCGACTGCGGCGAACTCAAGGCCGATAAACCCGGCACCGATCACCACCACGTTGCGCGCTTCTTTCGCCAGTGGCGCCAGGGCATCGGCATCAGCCTGGGTTTTGATGCCGAACACTTGCGGCAGATCCGCGCCGGGAACCGGCAATGGTCGGTTGTGCGCGCCAGTGGCCAATACCAGATGGTCGTAGGCGACCGCCGTCCCGGAGGCCAGCACCACCCGTCGATTCAGGCGATCGATCGCTGTTGCCTGGTCATGCAGCAATTCAATGCGCTGGGTGGCGTAAAAATCCGCAGGGCGAAACAGCAGATTGGTCGCCTGAATCTTGCCGAGCAGGTAGGCCTTGGACAACGGCGGGCGCTGGTAGGGCAAGCCAGGCTCATCGCCAATCAGGGTAATACGCCCGTCATAGCCTTCCTGACGCAGGGAAGTAGCGACCTGAAATCCGGCCTGGCCGGCACCGACAATTACCACTGAGGCGAGGGTCATGGGAACTCCTTCATGCGCATTCAGAATTGCGAAGACGGCAGGTGCAGGACCATGCCGTCCATCTCTTGGCTGATGATCAACTGGCAGCTCAAGCGGCTGTTGTCCCGGCGCTCGAAGGCGTATTCGAGCATGTCGTTTTCCATGCCTTCGGCGGCCTGCACTTTGCCCAGCCAGGCTTCGTCGACGTAGGTGTGGCAGGTGGCGCAACTGCAGGCACCGCCGCAATCGGCCGGAATGCCCGGCACCGAGGCAAAGGTCGCGGCCTGCATCACCGATTGGCCGATATCACCTTTGACCTGATGGGCGGTGCCGTTGTGTTCAATAAAGGTCAGTGTGGGCATGGTCTGCTCCGATTCTTGTTGGGGGCTCAGGATTGGCCGGGAAGGGTTTGCGCGTTGAAGCGCGGCACGCGCCCCAGGGTCAGCAGCAGCAACGGACCGATGATGCAGCAAGCGGCGCTGTACACCAGCATCGCGCTATACGAACCGGTTCGCGCCAGCATGTAGGCGAAGAGCAACGGCGCCAGTGCCGACGCCACGGTATTCAAGCCTTGATGGACGCCAAACAGACGACCGTACTCGCGCAAACCGAAGTAGCGCGCAATCAGGAACGCGGCAATATCGAATTCCGCCCCGGCGCCAAAACCGACCAGCACCGCCGCCAGCATCAGGGGGGCGAACTCGGCTGTCGGGCTCAGGTAGATGAAACAACCCACGGCGGGCAATAACAGGCTCAGCGCAGACACTGCCGGCGGCCACAGGCGATCAAGCAAATAGCCGATCAACATGCGACCAAAGATCAGCGAGATACCAAAGCAACTGAAAATAGTGGCGGCGTCCGCAGCCGATAAACCGCGGGCTTGCAGCATGGGTACGGTGCTGGTGACCATGCCGACAATCGAAGAAATCACCAGGCTGAGGGCCAGGTTGCACGTCCAGAATTTCAGCGAGCCCATGCCTTCACGGAAACCCATCCCCGGCAATTGCTCAAGCTCACCGCCGTCACTGCGCTGAGCGGCAGCGACGGGCAGCTTGAACCACAGCAGAATCAACGGCAGCAGCACCAGCAGATTGAGCAGCGCCAGGATCACAAACGCTGCGCGCCAGTCCCACTGTTCGATACCCCAGGCCATCAGGCGGGGAATGGTGGCAGCGGTGACGCCGGTGCCGGACAGACCAATGGCCAGCGCCAGGCCGCGATTGCGATCGAACCACAGACTGATCAGCTGCGTCCACGTCACCGCCAGCGCGCCCATGCCGACGATCGGCAGCAGCGCGAAGGCAATGTACATCGACCAGATCGACTGGGTCAGCTGGGTCGTCGCGAGGTAGCCGAGTGACAGCAGCAGCAGGGAAATAACCGTGACACGCTTCATGCCGTAGCGCAGATTGAACCAACCCACCAGTTGCAGGGAAACCACTGCGCCGCCGAACAGGAAGGTGATGCAGGCCTGCAGTTCACTTTTACTCCAGCCGAACGCATCGCCCAGTGGCACCACCAGGGTACCGAAGCCATACAGCAGGGCAGCGTTGATGCTGATGGCGACACCGGCCACCGACAGGATCAGGATTCTCCAGCTTTGACGAAATTCCTGCGGATCAATGGCCGCTTCGCTTTTGGACGGATGCATGGGACTGGCTTCCTTATAGGTTTTGTTGAGCCAGTCTCAGCATATCCGCGTTAAAAATTAATTGCACATAAAATAAATAAGTGTTCATAATTTGCCATCGCTGAACCTGATAAGGAGAAAAAAATGAGTTCAGAAAAAGCGCAATTTAAAGCCGTGGCCGACCGTAGCCGCTGTTGTGGTTACGGGTTGTGTGCCGCGATCTGCCCAAGCGTCTACAAACTTGACGCCGATGGCCTGGTGTACCTCGACAACGCCGCCGTGCCACCGGAACTTGAAGAGGAGGCCCGCGAAGGTGCCGCCGCTTGCCCGGCGGAGGCGATCTGGCTTGAGCCCATCACTTCAGAAGACGAAGCCGTTTGACAGCGAAAGCATCGACCGCAACGTGTCAATCACTGAAGTGAGGATGTACTTATGGGACGCTTACACAACAAAGTCGCGCTGATCACCGGTACCGGCGGCGGGCAGGGCAGGGCCGCGGCGCTGCGGTTTGCCCGCGAAGGGGCGATTGTCGTTGGCTGCGACTTTGTCGCCGAAGGTCATGAAGAAACGGCCGCGTTGATGCGGGCAGAGGGTTTCACTCTGTACGGCTCGGCCCCGGTGGACCTGGGTGACCACGAGCAGGCGAAGGCGTGGATCCATGCCGCCGTCGTCGAGCACGGGCGCATCGACATTCTCTACAACAACGCATCCGCTGCACGGTTCGGCCTGGTCAGCGAACTGTCGATCGAAGATTGGCAGTACACCATGCGCAACGAAATCGACCTGCTGTTCTATACCACCAAATATGCCTGGCACCACTTGGCCGAACAGCGCGGGGTGATCATCAACGTATCGTCAACCGCCGCGTGGGGCGGTTCGAAAGTGGCCGGAATTTCTGCGCATTCCGCAGCCAAGGGTGCGGTGGTTTCGTTCACCCGCCAACTGGCCGTAGAAGGTGCGCCGTTTGGCATCCGTGCGGTCAGTCTGAGCCCAGGATTTGTCGCGACGCCCGGAACTCGTCCGTTTCTGGAAGACCCGAAAATGCGTGCGATGCTGCTGGATGGCGTATTGATGGACCGCCCCGGCGAACCTGAGGAAGTGGTCGCGATGGCGGTTTTCGTCGCCTCGGACGAAGCTTCGTTCATTACCGGTTCGGACTTTGTAATCGACGGCGGGTTGCTGGCGATCTAGTACGCGCGGCGCCCCTGGCAGGAGCGACCGGCACCTTTCATCATCTCGAACAATAACAAGGTGAATGACGTGGACATTATCGGTATCGGTTACATGGGCTTTGAAACTCCCAACCTCGAAGCCTGGCGTGAATACGGCCCGCAGGTCATGGGCTTTGGTATCGGTAAGAACCCCGATAGTGATCCGGAGTCGCTGTATTTCAAGATTGATGACCGCCGTCATCGTTTCGCGTTTCACCCAGGTAAAGTTGACCGGATTGCCTACATCGGCTGGGAAGCGGTCGGGCGCATGGCGTTCGAAGACGGTATCAGGAAGCTGGCGGCGGCCAATGTCGACTACAGCCGTGGCGATGCAGAGCTCTGTGAACAGCGTGGCGTGCGGGAACTGGTGCGTTTCCGCGATCCGGTCGGTTATCAGCACGAACTTTTCTACGGGCAAAAATGGATGCCGCGTTCCTTCCAGCCTGGGCGTCCCCACAGCGGTTTTCTGGCCGACGAACGAGGGGCGGGGCATGTGGTGCTGATCACCCCGGACTACACGCCGGAGCTGGAAGACTTCCTGATCAACGTCATGGGTTTCAATTGGTATGGCGCCGGTGCCGGTAAAGGGCGAACCGGTTTTTTCCGTTCGAAACTCAACCATCACACCAGCCATGATATTGCCTACGGCCATGGGCCGGGACGCATGGGCGTGCAGCATGTCGGGCTGTTCGTCCGCAATGTCCGCGATGTGGGGGAAACCTACGACATCGTGCGTCAGCGCGAGCTGCCAATGATGATGACCCTTGGCCAACATGCCCAGGACCCGCACCTGTCGTTCTACCATTTCAATCCGTCCGGTTTTGCTTTCGAGACCATTGCTGAGATCGAGCCATGGCAGGGCGATCCCTACGAGCTGAACCCGGAAAAACTCAGCCTGTGGGGCCATGAAATGGTCGGCCCGATTCTCGGCGCCAGCGTGAAGACGCCCGAAGAAGTACTCGACGCCGAGTATCTGCCGATCTACCTGGCCAAGCGCTGACATGCGCCTGGCGCGGGTCGAGGTGGCCGGACAAACGTTCTGGGCATTGCTTGATGCCCAAACCGATCACCTGCGCAGGATCAGCGCGCCGTTCTGCCACTGGGCCGGGCTGCGTGCGGATGGTGTGGCAGGCGCCCTCGACCTGGTGGGCGAGTGGCTGCCGTTGTCGGCGGCGCGCTTGCTTGCGCCGCTGGAGCCGGGCGGCCGGGTGTTCGGTGTGGGCCTCAACTACCTCAGCCACCTCAAGCGTCTGGGCAGCGAAGCGCCGGCCCATCCACTGGCTTACATGAAACCCGAGTCAGCGCTGGTGGGTGCCGGTGACGAGATCGATTATTCGCCTCTGACCTGCCAGCTCGACTACGAAGTAGAACTGGTCGCAGTGGTCGGCCGGCCGTTGCTGGACGAGCCGCACGCCAGCGACTGCCTGTTGGGCTACACGATAGGCAATGACATCAGTGCGCGGGATGCCGGCAAACTGATTGGCCGGCTGGACCTGTTGACTCAGAAAGCCATGGACCGCACGACACCGGTCGGCCCCTGGATTGTGACGGCGGATGAGCTGGGTGGTACAGGCCAGCCTGCGCTGGAAATGCGCCTGAGCGTCAACGATGAAGTGCGCCAGCACGACAACACGCGGCAGATGATTTTCCCTCTAGATGAATTGCTCAACTATCTGGATGCACGCATCAGTCTGCGCCCTGGTGACCTGGTGTTTACCGGTTCCAGCCACGGTGTGGGTCTGGAAACCGGGCGCTTCCTGCGCCCGGGTGATCGGGTAGAAGCGCATATCGATGGCATTGGTCGACTGCGCAATAGCATTGCAGCACTTCGCCGGCTCAGCCCTGCGCGAGCACGCGGGCGACTTGGCCAGCCACTGGCACCGTAATCCCCCTGATATTGATCGGCGAAAACGCTGAGGAGTAATGATGAGCGAGGGTTCGGCGTGGGCGCCGTTTCGCAACAGAGCGTTCCGAGGCTTATGGCTGGCAGCCGCCGTGGTCAATATGGCGATCTGGATGCAGACCGTGGCCGCGGCGTGGATCATGACCACGTTGACGACATCGGCGGTCATGGTCTCCCTGGTGCAGACCGCCGTGACCTTGCCGGTCTTCCTCTTCGCCTTTCCCGGCGGGGTGATCGCCGATCGGGTAGACCGCCGCGGATGGCTGATCATTACCCAGTGCATGATGCTGTTCGCGGCGCTGGTACTCTGCCTGTTGGCGTACAGCGCGCATTTGGAAACCTGGGGCCTGCTGGCGTTCACTTTTGTACTGGGCACCGGCAGTGCGCTGGGCATGTCCGCGTGGATGGTGACCATGGTCGGCGTGCTGCCGCGCGATCAGGTACCGGCTGCCGTTTCCCTCAACGGAATCTCCATCAACGCGACCCGCGCGTTGGGGCCGGCGCTGGCCGGCGCGCTTATTGCGTACTGGAACACCACGTCGGTGTTTCTGGTGATAGCCCTGTGCATGTTGGTGGTGCTGATTTTCCTCTTTTCTCTGGCGCGTAATCCGCCTGCCGCTGGCTTGCCGCCCGAGACCCTGACGGGTGGCATGCGCAGTGGCCTGCGCTACATCCGCCATTCGGCGGTGCTGTTCAGCGCCATGAAGCAAGTGTTGGTGTTCACCAGCAGTGCGAGCGCTTTGTGGGCGTTGATGCCACTGGTGGCCAAGCAGGAACTGGGCATGGATGCCGGAGGTTATGGCCTGCTGATGGCATTTCTGGGGGCCGGTGCAGTGCTGGCGGCGCTCTGCTTGCCGCGTTTATATCGGGTGATGAGCATGCGTCATCTGTTGATGTGCGGCTCCGTATCGTTCGCCCTGGCAAGCGTGGCCGCCGCGCTGTCGAACAACCGCTACGCGGTCTGCGCAATGATGTTGCTGGCTGGATTCGGCTGGATGGCGGTCAACGCGACTATTTCCACGGTGGTGCAGACTTACGCCGCCAACTGGGTTCGCGCACGGGTCGCCTCCGTGTATGTACTGATCCTGATGGGCGCGATGGCAGCCGGGGGCGCGTTATGGGGCGCGTTGGCGCAATACTTGGGGCTAAGCGAAAGCTTGTTGTTATCGGCACTGTTACTGCTGGTGGGTATCGCGCTGACCCGTAATGATTACGTGGAATTGGGTCAGGAATCCGATTTCGCCGAAGTTCAGGTAACCGACTCCTTGCAGCTGACCGGCAATATTTCCCATTCCGACGGTCCGGTATCGGTGGAGATCGTCTATCAGGTGACCGAGCCAGAACGTGATGCCTTTCTGACAGCCGTGTACGCGGTCGGCAAGGCGCGACGCCGCAACGGTGCGCAAAACTGGCGGCTGTACCGCGACATGTCGGCTGATCAACTCTACAGCGAACGCTTCATCGTCGAATCCTGGCTCGATTACTTGCGCCAGCAGGTTCGGGTAACGCAAGCGGACCATGCCCAGGAGCAGGTTCTTGAGCATTTTCGCCGCGAGGATCTGCAAACCCGCCGTCTGATCTACCAGCCACCGCTGAAACAAACCACGTAGCTCGAAAATTCCCAGATAAAACTTTTCCGTGCCGATTCATTCTCAGGCTAGAATGACCGCACTTTAAAGTGACTGGATCGGGCATGGACCTCTCTGACGTTAACGACACCACCAAAGCGGCCGGCGCGACCATCGTCAAGCCCGTTTCCAATGCAATTCGAATCCTGCGCTACCTCAGTCAGGTGGGCACACCGGAACGATCGGTGGACATCGCCCGACAACTGAAAATCAATCCCAGCACCTGCTTCAACATCCTGCGCACTCTGGTGCAGGAGGAAGTGGTCGACTTCAGCTCGATGTCCAAGCGTTACTCTGTAGGCTTGGGGTTGGCACGGCTGGTGGAACAACTGGTGACCCAAGGCCATCGCGTGCAGATGGCGAAACCGCTGTTGCATAACCTGGCTGCACGCCAACGGGTGACGATTACACTGTGGCGCAAAATGAGCGCTGACCGCATCGTCATCGTCAGTTCCGCTGCCAGCCCCACCGATGTGCGCATCGACATGGCCGAAGGTCAACGCTTGCCGATTCTGATGGGCGCCAGCGGTCGCTTGTTCGCCACGCAGATCGACCTTGACGACCCAGAAGTGCAGGGCAGCTTCGAGACCATTCGCTGGGCTCAGCCACTGCCACTCGAGGTTTACCGGGAGGAAGTCAGAACCGCGGCCGAGCGTGGCTGGGCCTTGGATGACGGGCATTTTTCCGGGGGCATTCTGGCGATCGCCGCACCGGTCTACTCGCCGTCCAACAGCATCGATTTCACCGTGTCGGCGGTGATGTTCCGTGGGCAGAGGGACGAAGAGGGCCTTGCCGAACTGGGCAAGGCGCTGATCGAATTCTGCAGTGAAGTGGCCGGCGTGCTGTATTGAGTTTCGCTGTTACTCGCGGACGAGCAGCAGGCTGCCACCCAACGGGCCGCCGCCTGCTGCCACCGTACTGACGGAATGTTCCCTGGTTTGGCGACCCTCGGCGCGGCCCCATAGCTGCAGACAGGCTTCGTGCACGTAGCCCAGACCGTGGGTGCGCCCGCCGGAGAGTTGCCCGCCGTTGGTATTGATCGGCAAACTGCCTTCCAGCGCGATGCGCGTGCCGCCCTCCACGAAAGCGCCACTTTGTCCGGTAGGGCACAGGCCCAAGGCTTCCAGCCAGATCAGGGTCAAAATTGAAAATCCGTCATACAACTGCGCCGATCCGACGTCCTGCGGGGTGTAGTCGGTGCGCGCCCACATCATCTCGCCGACATCGAAGGCGGCCATCCTTGTCAGCGATATCTGGTCCCAGGACCAAGGCTGATTCAACGCCGCGCCCATGGCTTCAATACGGATCGGCTTGTTAGGCTGGTCCTGAGCAATATCGCGCCGTGACAGGACGATGGCGGTGGAGGCATCGCAATGCACGTCGCAGTCGAACATGCGCAGCGGTGATGAAATCATCCGTGAGGCCATGTAGTCGTCCATGCTCATGGGCGTGCGATACAGTGCTTTGGGGTTGCGCATGGCGTTGCGGCGACAGGTCAGGGCGATCTGCGCCAACTGCTCAGGGCGAGTGCCGTATTCATGGAAGTGGCGCTGGGCGTACAACGCCATCAGGTTGATGCCCGACTGCACATTGAACGGCGTGAACCATTGCCAGGCATAGCTGCTGTCGCGACCTTGAGTCTTATTGGTGAGGGCGCCTGCCTGCTTGTTGACCAGGCGCGCCGAGGCTTCGGTAATGGTGCGAAATACCAGGACGTGCTTACACAGTCCCGCCGCAATCGCCATGGCCCCGTTGATGACACCTGTCAGCGGTCCCGGACCTTCATAGCCGCCACCGAACCAGTTGACGTTAAGCCCAAGTGCACTCTTCAGCGCACTGGGGCCCACCGGCGAAAACGCGTCGCCATTGTTGTTGTCACCCGGCCAGCACGCGACGCCGTCAATGTCGCTGCGTTGCAGGCCAGCGTCCGCAATGGCTTCGAGGCAGGCATCCAGGGTCAGGCGCATGGCAGATTTGCTAGAAGGTCGCCCGACTTCCGACTGCCCGATGCCGGTGATGGCTACGTCTTTCTCATAACGATGATCGAACATCACTGATCCTTTTCGAACAGAGGCAACCACACATCCTCGACATTGAGGAAGCTGACCCGCACTGGCATGTCGATATGCACCTGCGTGACCGGCACGCCTACCACGTTACTCACGAACTGCAAGCCGGGTTGTTCAACCAGTTCGATGATCGCGACCACGTAGGGCACTTCCAGCTCAGGCGCCCACGGCTGATAGTTGACCGTATAACTGAGCACCTTGCCTCTTCCGGACACCGCCTGCGGCGCCACATCGAAACTGGCGCAGTGCGGGCAGAGCGGGCCAGGCGGGTGGAAATAGCGGCTGCAGCCAGAACAGCGATGAATCAGCAGTTCGCCGTGTTGGCCGCCTTGCCAGAAGGCCCGGTTGTCGGCGTTGAGTGCAGGCAGTTTTCTAGGCATCAGCGCTCCGCAAGTGAGTGTTTGACTTGAAGTCATACGGTATCATTTGTACATATTTTCTAAAAGTGTCATATATTCATCCGAGTGAAGGCACGAATCGACCGTTCGCGTCGTAAAACAACAATAAGAGGATGTCGCAATGCTCCAATCATTATTGGACAAGAGGGTAGTCGTCACTGGCGGGTTTGGTGCCCTCGGCAGCGCACTGGGCAAGTTTCTGCTGGCGCGTGGCGCCCACGTCGCACTACTGGATCGCAGCGAAGCGCCAAGTGCGTTGCTGGACACGGAAAACCTGCTATGCCTGGGTGGCGTCGACCTGACTTCAAGCGAATCGGCCAGCGCGGCATTCACGCACATTGCAGAGCAGTGGGGCGGTATCGATGGTCTGGTCAATGTCGCGGGCGGCTTCGCCTGGGAAACCGTGGAAGGCGGCGACTTGCTGACCTGGGATCGGCTCTATCAGATGAATGTGCGCACTGCGGTAGTCAGTTCCCAATCGGCCCTGGCGCACCTGTTGGGTTCCAAAGCAGGACGCATCGTCAACATCGGTGCGCTGGCCTCGATCAAAGCCGCGACGGGAATGGGCGCTTACGCTGCGTCCAAGGCCGGTGTCGCCCGGTTGACCGAAGCATTGGCGGAAGAGCTGAAGGACCGTGGCGTAACGGTCAACGCCGTGCTCCCCAGCATTATCGACACCCCGGCCAACCGTGCCGACATGCCCGATGCCGACAGCAGTCGCTGGGTCACACCAGACGCGTTGGCGGCGGTGGTCGCGTTCCTGTTATCCGATGAAGCCGCAGCGGTCACCGGCGCGCTCGTACCTGTGAGCGGCCGCGTATGAGGCTGGTGACGTATACCGATGCGGATGGCTTCGACCGCGCCGGGGCCTTGCTCAACCGCGACCAGCAGGTGCTCGATCTGCAAATCGCCTATCGCTCGCTGGAAGGTCGCGACAGTGTCGCGTTGAGCAGCATTCTTGCCCTGGTAGAGGCGGGTGAGCCGGCGCTGGAGTTGGCCCGTTCATTGGTAGCCAAGGCACCCTCGGCCGCACTGCTGGAGCGTGACAGCGTGAAATTGCGCGCACCGATCCAGCCTCCCCCACAGATGCGCGATTGCTCCTGCTTCGAATTGCATCTGCGCCAGGCCTTCTCCGCGGCCCGCCGGGCCCGAGCGCTCAGGACCGACGATCCAGAGGCGACGCTGAAAGCAATGAACACGGGCGCCGACGACCGGGTGATCGAGACGTTCAACAAGCAGCCCATCTACTACAAGGGCAACCGTTTCGCCGTGGTCGGCATCGACGACGAATTCCAGTGGCCCAGTTTCAGTCAGGCGATGGATTTCGAACTGGAGTTCGGCTGCTACATCGGCAAGCGCGGCAAAGACATCAGCCGCGAAAACGCCCGTGGGCATATCGTCGGTTACACCATCTTCAACGACATGAGTGCTCGTGATGCCCAGGCGCTGGAAATGCCCGGCATGCTCGGCCCGGCTAAAAGCAAGGATTTCGACACCGCCAACATCATGGGGCCCTGCCTGGTGACCGCTGATGAACTGGGTGACCCCTACGACCTGAATATGGTGGCCAGGGTCAACGGGGAGGAGTGGGGGCGCGGTAATACCCGTGACATGCGCTGGAGTTTTGAAGACGTCATAGCCCATGTGTCCCGCTCGGAAACCTTGTACCCCGGCGAGTTTCTAGGCTCCGGCACGGTCGGCAACGGTTGCGGCCTTGAACAATTGCGTTACTTGAAACCCGGCGATGTGGTTGAGCTGGAGATCGATGGCATTGGTGTGCTGCGCACCCAGGTGGGCAAGGCATCAAGCCAGGCGTGAGGGTAAAGCCATTGCCGGAAGAATTCGCTTACAAGTGGCCAGTGAATTCTATGTACACAAACAGAGAAAGTGTCTTATATTTCCTCGCGACCACTGTCGCGACGCTCTGATCAGGAGGCAATCATGCTAACAACAACAAGCCCCGTATTGTCTGATGGAACCAAGGTCTCAGACCTCATCTACCCTTCCAGCCGTGAAGTACAAATGCGCGTGTTGTCCGACCGCGAAATTTACGAGCTGGAGATGGAAAAAATCTTCGGCAAGATCTGGGTACTCCTGGGTCACGAGTCGGAAATCCCCAACTCCGGCGACTTCATGGTCCGGGACCTGGGCTCCGACTCAGTCATCGTTGCCCGTGGCAAAGAGGGCGAGGTGTATGTAAACCTCAATGTCTGCCCGCACCGCGGCATGCGCATCAGCACTGCCGACTGCGGCAACACGCAAATTCACAAATGCATCTATCACGGTTGGGCGTTCCGCCCGAACGGCGATTTCGTCGGCTCGCCTGTCGAGCGTGAGTGCATGCACGGCAAGATGTTGCCCAAGGAAGAGCTGGGCCTGAAAAAGGCGCGGGTCACCTTGTATGGCGGCCTGGTGTTCGCGACCTGGAACATCGATGGGCCATCGTTCGACGAGTTCCTGGGTGATGCCAAGTGGTACTACGACATGCTGTTCTGCCGCTCCGACAAAGGCATGGAAGTGCTCGGCCCACCGCAGCGCTTCATCGTCAACGCCAACTGGAAAACGGCGGGCGAGCAATCGGCGGCCGACGGTTTCCACACGCTGACCCTGCACCGCTGGTTGGGTGAAGTCGGCAACTATGCCAAGAAAGGTGAGGGCGAAACCGCCGACCTCAGCCCGGAAATGATCGGCGTCGAAATCAGCTCGCCGCACGGCCATGCCCTGCGCTGCATTGATCTGGCGCGCAAGATCAAACGTCTGACCGGCCTCGATCCTGCAGAGTTGACGGTGCAGGAAAAACTCGAAGCCTTGCCGCCGGCCGGCATGACTGCCGACATGGTCGAGCAGCTGGCTCGCAACCTGACCGAAGATCAGCTGAAAGTGCTCACCAGCATGCCGCCGCAAGTCGGCGGGATGTTCCCGAACATCCTTTTCGGCTTCGTCTACATTCCACAGCCAGACGGCACTGTGGTCGGCTCGATGACGCTGCACGCTTACGTACCGCAAGGGCCGGACAAGCTTGAGTTCGTCAACTGGGTGTTTGCCGAGAAAGACGCTTCCCCGGAGCTGCGCGACAAAATGCTCAAGCAGACCATCCAGCTGTTCGGCACCTCCGGCATGGTGGAGCAGGATGACTCCGATACCTGGCCGCACATGACCCTGGCCGCCAAAGGCGCGATGGGCCGCAAGAGCACCATGAAATACCAGGCAGTCTTCGAAACCGGCGCTCCGGAAGGCTGGCCCGGCCCGGGCATCGTCAACGAAGGCTTCACCAAGGACGATACCCAGTGGCACTGGTGGTTGTACTGGCACGAGCTGATGACAGCTTCGGACGACAAGTAACAACTTCGTTCGGGCCTCGTTCGACTGCGGTCCTCAGGGGCCGCTTTCGCCAACAACCGCATTAACAAGAATAACAGTGAGGGAATGACTCATGGCTCAGGTTCAACAACGCGGTGTGGAGGATATCCAGCCGGGTTCGCCTGTCGGTACCCAACGGGTGCCTGTAGGTTCGCCGATCTACAACGATGTGGTGACCTTTCTCTACGAGGAAGCCACGCTGCTCGATCAGATTCGCCTGCAGGAGTGGGCTGAACGGCTGGACACAGATCTCGTGTACACCGTGCCGCTACGCCAGACCCGTCTGGCGGCCGAACTGAAAACCACCATCGTGCGCAGCGTTCAGCATTACCACGATGACTATCGCTCGATCATGGGCCGTATCTTGCGCTTGTCCGGAAAAAGCGCCTGGGCCGAAGATCCTCCCTCGCGCACACGGCGTCTGGTCACCAACGTATTCGTTGAAGAAACCGCCAAGAGCGATGAATTTGTGGTGACCAGTTACCTGTTGCTCACACGCAGCCGTTTCAAAGACCACCATGTCGACATCATCAGTGGCGAACGCCGCGACGTGCTGCGCCTGAGTGACACGGGATTCAAGCTGGCGCGGCGCGAAGTCATCATTGACCAAGCGGTGCTTGGTACGCCCAACCTGGCTGTATTCCTCTAGCCAAATCCGGCGATCCGGTTCGTTTGCGGATCGCCGTACCTCCAGGATCCTGGCCTGATACCGCGTGGCGCGAGCTCGTCCCGGCTAGCGTTCCTGGCCAAGCCATTGCTGATCCAAGGCGCACAGGCTGCCCTTGTTATGGCTGAAGTCCAATGTCGAGCCTTTCATCCGCAACGCCTGCTCCGCGCGTTCAGGCTGCTGGCTGTAACAGCGTGCGGTGGAAGAAGCATGGATCTGCGCGTCAAGGTTGTAGGCCCGGCCCATCGAAATCAGCGTGCAGCGACGCAGTAACAGCGCCGCTTCAGCGGCTTCTTCACTGAGTGTATTCAACGCCCAGCGTGCCATGCCTTCGCGAAGGTTGATGCCAGCGTAGGGAGAAGGGCCTTCAATCAGCGTGCCATTTACATCCCAGGTCAGTTCCTCCTGGCTGTCGCGTATCAGGATGGCTCGGGTGCGGTTGTCGATGCGCTCGCCGACGGTGATTTCATAGCGCCGCTGGCGGGTTCCGCGCGCGGCGGCTGCAATTGCAAGACCCGCCAGATCGAAGAGGTGGGTGCATTGATGACTGGCGTCGGCCTGGCGGGTGACGGAGTGGGCGATCCGGTCCAGCTCCATGCCCACCAATTGTTGCAGATTGCCGCACGCCTGCGGGCACAAGGAGTAAGGATAGCGAAGCGCTTCGCCACCGATGGCCGTGACGCGACCTTCGTCGTGGCGCACCCAAACGCGGAAGTGGTGGAAGTCGTCTTCCAGCGCTGCACGTACTTCCCCGGGGCCTTGGCCGGCAACAGCAATGATGTCCACGCGGCGACGAAATACGGTCATCCTCAATATCCTTGTTCCAGTGCTGTTCGAGCTGACGAAATCAGCTATATTTGAACACTATAACCAATAATGTTCACTAAAAAACAAGAAATGGGGTGGCTATGGCACTGCTAAACGAACAGGTTGCGCTGATTACCGGTGCAGGTGGTGGTATCGGCCGCGGCATAGCGCTGAACTTCGCCAAAGAGGGCGCCGCCGTGGTGGTCGCCGAGCTGGATATCAGCAGTGGCGAGGCGGTGGTCGCAGAACTCAGAGCGCTGGGCGCCCGGGCTGCATTCATCAAGACCGACGTGTGCAGCAAGGCCGATATCGAAGCTGCCGTGCAACTGGCCGTCGATCAGTTTGGTGGCCTGGACATTCTGGTCAATAACGCTTTCGCGCCAACGCCCAATGTACTCCTGGAAGAAAAAACCGATGCGATGCTGGAGCAAACCCTCGGCTCTACCGTGTGGGCGGCCTGGTGGGCGATGAAAGCCGCGCTGCCGCACATGAAAGCGCGGGGCGGCGGCAAGATCATCAACTTCTACTCCATCGATATCGAGATCGGCGCCTGGTTGCATGGCGACTACAACACGGCGAAGGCGGCGATTGTCGGGCTGACCCGCAGTGCCGCTTCTGAATGGGGGCGGTTCAACATTCGCACCAATGCCATCGCGCCTACAGCGATGGGGGCCACGTTCCACAAGCTCGCTGCGGAGAACCCGGGGTTTGCCGAGATGTCCGCATCGATGCGGCCGTTAGGGCGCTGTGGCGAACCTGAAGCGGATATCGGGCCGGTGGTCGTGTTTCTGGCATCGGAGATGTCGCGGTTCATCACCGGTGAAACGATACACGTGGATGGCGGGCTGCATCTGCCCGGCTACAACTCCCGGCCTAAAGGCGTTCCCGTTCGCGAGTACTGATCGACCTGCAGCTGCCGCCGGACTCAACCGGCGGCAGCTGGCAACGACTGCGAAAAGCCAGAGTGCGAACAAAAGAAAGCCCGCTTGAATGCGGGCTTTCAACGTCGGATGCCTCTTCGGTTATTTCTTCGACACCACGATCGAAGTCGTTTCCAGATCCCACGTGCCCTGGGTTTTGCCCTCATCACGCAGCAAATACTTCAGCACGCGTCCCTGAGGATTTTTCGGCAAGCTGGTGCGGAACTCGATATAACGCGGCAATGCGTAATAAGGCACCGAATCGGTCGCCCAATGGAAGAGCTGCTCCGGTTCCAGCGTCACACCTTCGTGCAGCACTGCCGTCACCTTCACATCATCCTCGCCCTTTTCCGAAGGCACGGCATGCACGGCCACTTCAGCCAATGCCGGATGAGATGCAAAGGCTGCTTCCATCTCGAAGCTGGAAATGTTCTCACCGCGGCGGCGCATGTAATCCTTCTTGCGATCGACAAAGTAGAAGAACCCGTCATCATCGAACTTGCCGACGTCGCCCGTGTGGAACCACATGTTGCGCATCAACTTCTGAGTGTCTTCCGGACGACGCCAGTAGCCTTGGAACATGATGTCGGGCCTTAGCGGACGCACGACAATCTCGCCCGCAGCATTGGGCGGCACTTCCTGATCCAGGTCATCGACAATTCGTACGTCAAAATCGGCGATGCGTTTCCCTGACGACCCCGGTGCGGCGTATTCACCCGCTGCCAGTGAAGTGATCACACACGCTTCGGTCAGGCCATAGCCATTGCCGCCCACCAGTTTGGTACCAAAGCGCTCGCGCCAGATTTTTTTTGTTTCTTCGGTGTACGGGTTTCCGCGCGCAGTGTGGATTTGACCCACGCAGCGCAGCATCGCGTCATTATCCGGCGCCTGGGCGAGGAGGCCGCCCATGCCGCCCAGGATCGATGCGATGGTCGCGCCCGAGCGCTCCACTTCGGGCCAGAAATTGGAGACCGAGAATCGCGGGAGAATGGCGGCGCGCGCGCCCACCAGAATACTGGCAATGATCGATACACAGAGCGCGTTCATGTGAAACAGCGGCAGCGGCGTGATGGTCACATCGTCAGCACTGGCCGGACCAGCCCGCAATTGCAGGCGCGCCAGGTTGCACATGAAGTTGTAGCTGATCATGCAACCCTTGGAGGGACCCGTGGTGCCCGAGGTGTAGATCAGACAGGCGAGGTCGGAGGGTTGCGGCTTGTGCGCGAGCGGGGTGGTGTCATGCCCGCGCCACTCATCGAGCGGGGCCACACGAATCGGGCAATCCGCAGCCGCTTCGAGTGCGCCACGGTGGAGGATGTGGTGAACGTCCTTCAACTGATCGGCGAGTGGGGTGATACGCGGTACATACGCCGCTTCGCAAATCACCACCGAGGTGCCGGTGTCGGCGATCTGATGACGAAGGAACTCGCCTTTGAGGGCAGTGTTGATCGGCACGCTCACAGCGCAGAGCTTGTTGATGGCGAGCCAGGTGGTGACCGCATCGACATTGTTGTCGAGCATTGTCAGCACGGTTTCGCCCGCTTTAACGCCCAGCGCGGCTAATGCATTGGCCATCCTGGTAGAAAGTGAGTCAACCTGAGCATAACTGTATAACTCACCACTGAAATCTAGCAATATCTTGTCTGGATGCCTTGCAACCGCGCGATCTAACGCATCTATGACAGTGTCTCGTTCTCCCACTGCCCAAGTGTCTGGATGTCCACTGCTACCCATCGGTTTTCTCCTTTTAGGCGCCCGCAGCTGGGTGGGCACCTGATTTTATTTTGAAGAGAGAATCGGATTCTAAATACAAACTGAGTAAATGTCTTTAGCAATAAGTTGAACATATACGGTTATTTATGCACAGATCCTGTGATAACGTTGCGCAATCTTCAATTTTACCGAGCCCGTCAACCCATGCCAAAAGCCGCATCGAAGAAAGCAGAGGCGTCTGCACCGGCCGCCAAAACCACTGGAAAAGTGGCGCCTGACGCAGCGACGGCTCCCGTGAAATCACTCGAGCGACGTGCTGCGGCCAATTCCTCGGCCGGCAACAAGGTCAAGCCGAACCGCCGTTCGGAAGAGACCATCGCGAACATCCTCAAAGCCACTGAAGAAGTCGTGCTGATGTCCGGCGCGGATCGTATTTCGATCCTCGACGTGTGCCAGGTGGCAGGCGTGTCCCGCGGCACCTTTTATCGCTATTTCGCCTCCCAGGAAGACCTGCTGGACACGTTTTCGCGACACAAGCGTGAAAGTTTTCACAGCTCACTGTCGCAGGAATTGAGCCACATCAGCGATCCGGAAGCACGCCTGAACGCTTTGTTCGCCTACCTCGACAACTACCTGGAACAAAGTCGGGCCCGGCGTCTTCTGGTGGTCGCGCCTGATTATGCGCTGGGTTTCTTTCGTCGGATTTTCCACGATTCGATCGTGCGCTTTCAGGATGGTCTGGGCATCGTGTTCGACGATTGGGACGATCGACTCGGGGTGCGTCTCGATCGTGAACTGATCTGCGAAATGATTATCCGGTACGTGTTGAGCGAAATCCTGGTTCCTGAAGCGGCCGGACGTCGATTGTTCCCGATTCGCGTGAAAAAACTGCTCGGCGCTTTGATCATGGGCTCGACCTCGCGAACCCGGCGCTAAATCCAGGAATATTCACCGCTGTAGCCAAAGCCCCCGTTTATCGGGGGTTTTGCGTTTCCGGGCGCCCATTTTTTTTGCTGCACATTGGCCACTTTCTTGTTTGCAGACGGCGCCAACTGACCTCGACGAGCATTCTTAAACGTTTGTCGAGGGCTCTGGGTCAGGCCTCTTCACGCGCCTTCAAAAATAAATTGAACAGTATTTTGATTTCTGATCAATTTAAATTTAAGCTTCGATCAGAGCAGTGAGCTTCCAGCTTCCCTTTTCGCGGCAGACCGCTACCGTCCACGAAAAGGCACCGCGCTAAAAACCAACAAGAAAGTGCCAACTTCGAGGTACCAAGACATGCTTATCGATCTCCACGCCCACGCACCGCACCCTGGCTATTATAACCAGCACCCGCACTGGGGGCCGTTCTTCGAGCAGCACGCTGATGGCGATATCAAGCTGCGGGTAGGTGACTGGATTCTGGGTCTTGGATCGCCGGAGCGTAAAGCTGCCGTGCGCTCGGGTAATGGCCCCAAGCTTGAAGAATATTTCGCTCGCTGGGCTGACCCTAAAGTGCGTCTTGCAGGCATGGATGCGGCTGGACAGAACCTGCAGGTGGTGTCCGTGCCGTCTCACTGCTACATGTACTGGACCGAAGCGGAATTCGCCGTACCTTTCGCCCGCAAGGTCAACGAAACGTTGGCAGAGTACTGCTCAGCAGCTCCTGACCGATTGATGTTCTGGGCCCATGTGCCATTGAACGCGCCAGAAGCGGCTGCCGCCGAACTGCGCCATGCCTGCACCGAACTGGGCGCAAAAGGTCTGGTTGCCGGTGGCGCCAACTTCGGCGGGCTGGAATTCGATTCGCCGGAACTGGATGTGGTATGGCGAACACTCTGCGACCTGGATTTGCCGATGTTCATCCACGGCTACAACCAGTCCGTGACCTGGGGCAAGAATGCAAACGATGACCGTTACGAAACTACCGCGATCGTGGGCATGCAGTACGACGAAAGCCGTTGCTTCTGGAACCTGATCTGCGGCGGCGTGCTGGACCGTTTCCCCGATCTCAAGGTGTACATCACCCATGGCGGCGGTTATGTCCCGTACCAACTCGGCCGTCTGGCCAAGACCAACGAAAATCTCGACGTCAAATACAACAAAAAGCCGCTGCTCGAATACATGAAGAATTTCTACTTCGACGTGGAGCTGCATGAAGTACCGATGCGCCAGGCTCTGGTAGACATCATTGGCGCCGATCATGTGTTGTATGGCAGCAACTTCGGCGGCAGTGATGCCGTGCGTCACGATCTGACTCATGGCCTGAAGCTGTCCGATGCAGACCTGCGCAAGATTCGCTACGAAAACGCCTGCCGCTTGCTGCACATCGATCCGGCCAAGTTGGGCAAGGTAGGTGCCTGATGAAACTGGCGCGATGTGAGTATTTCGGGACTGGCATCTTTTGGGCGGTGGTGGATGTCGCCCAAGACCAGGTGACGCCCATCTCCGGCAATTTCACTGACTGGGCACCCGGGGTCGCTGCCGGGCGCGGTATCAGCTCGTTGCGCTTTGCCGGCCCGGCATTACCGCTGTCAAAAGTACGGCTGTTGCCACCGATCGAACCGATCAACCGTGTGGTTGTAGCGGGCGCCAACTACGCAAAACATCTGGTCGAGTTCGGCTTGAGTGCGCCGTCCCAGCCGGTTGCGTTTCTGAAGGCTTATGGCGCGCTGATTGGCGCCAATGACCCGATACGTTTTCCGCCGCTGACTGAAGAACTCGATCACGAAGTTGAACTGGTAGCCGTCATCGGCACTGCCGAGATTGACCTGGAAAACCCGCTCGGCTGCGTGCTGGGTTACACGGTTGGCAACGACGTCAGCGCGCGGGATCTGCAACGCAGTGGACCGGCCGGTATCGGCATGGACCTGTTCGCGGCCAAGAGCCAGGATCAGACCACGGGTCTGGGGCCCTGGATCGTGACCAAAGACGAGTTCCCGGAGGGTTCCCCGCAGCTCCGCCTGACACTCAAGGTGAACGGCGAGACGCGCCAGGACGGCTCGACTGGCGAGATGACGTGGGGGGTCGATCACCTGATCCGCTTTGTACAGCAGCGGTCCAGTTTTGCCTGTGGCGATGTGTTGTTCACAGGGTCGCCGGCAGGAGTGGGGATGGGCACCGGTCTGTTCCTCAAGGAGGGTGATGTGGTCGAAGCCAGCGTCGAAGGCATTGGCACGTTACGCAATGTGGTCAGCAAAAAGAACCGCGCCTAATCGAGAGCCAAACATGAACGCCAATAATGAAAAAGTAGTCGTGGTCGGTGCAGGTTTGATGGGCACCGGTATTGCGCACGCGTTCGCCAGTTCCGGGTTCAATACGCTGTTGGTCGATACCAACGCCGCGTCATTGACGAGCGCCCGGGCCAGTATTGAAAAGATCCTTGCCGACGGTGTACGCCTGGGTAAGGTCAGTGAAGAAACAGCACAGCAATCACTCGCCAACCTGCAGACCTGCAGTGACTTGAGTGAAGCGGCAAGTGGTGCCAACTGGCTGGTGGAGACGGTTTCCGAACAGTTGGCGGTGAAGAAGGCAGTGCTCGCACAAGCGGCGCCCTTGCTGGCGCCAGATGCAATCATTGCCACCAATACCTCGGCCCTCAGCGTTACCGAAATTGCGGCAACGGTAGACTGTGCTGATCGTGTAATCGGCATGCATTTTTTCAACCCTGTACACAAGATGAAGTTGGTGGAGCTCGTCCGCGGGTTGGCCACCAGCGATGAGGTGGTGGCACGCACCCGCAACCTCTGTGAACAGATCGGAAAAACCTCGATCATCGTCAACGAATCGCCAGGACTGACCACCAGCCGCATGTCTGCGCTCTTGGGTAACGAGGCGATGTGGATGCTGCAAGAAGGCACAGCCACCGCCGAAGACATCGACACGGCGTTGCGGCTGGGTTTCAACCATCCAATGGGCCCGCTGGAACTCGGTGACCTGACCGGTTGGGATACGCGTTTATCGGTCCTGCGGTACCTGCACCAGACCTTGGGCGACAAATTCCGCCCGTGCCCGCTGATCATCAAAATGGTCGCTGCCGGTCGCCTAGGCCGCAAATCGGGGCAGGGCGTTTATCGCTATGAAGACGGTAAACAGGTACCCGGTTCTGGACTCAAGGCGAGCGCGCTATGAAAGACATCGTAATTGTAGAGGCGGTGCGCACGCCAGTCGGCAAGTTTCGCGGCAGCCTGGCCGGCGTGCGTGCCGACCACCTCGGGTCGCTGGTAATCAGTCGCTTGCTGGAGCGGGTGGATCTGTCGCCCGCGCTGGTGGATGACGTGATCTTCGGCAACGTCACGCAAATTGGCGAGCAGTCCGCGAATATCGCCCGCACCGCCTTGCTCGGTGCGGGTTGGCCGGTCAGCGTGCCGGGGCTGACCATCGACCGCAAATGTGGCTCGGGCGAAGTGGCGGTGCATTTGGCCGTCGGTGCAATTGCGGCGGGTTCCGCTGATATCGTCGTGGCGGGCGGCGCGGAAAACATGAGCCGCGTGCCGATGGGCAGCAACCGCGAAATCCATGGCGAGGCATTTGGCTGGATGGCTTCGCAGCGTTACGAACTGACCAGCCAGGGTGAGGCGGCCGAGCGGATTGCCGACAAGTGGGCGCTCAGCCGCGATGCACTGGATGATTTTGCATTTGCCAGTCACCAGCGCGCCGCCGCGGCGTCGGATGCCGGTTATTTCGATAATGAAATCGTGCCGGTCGAGGTCGAGGAACTTCGCGAGCTGGGAATGACCGAGCCTGCGTCAACACTGCGCCTGGACGAAACCATTCGTCGTGAGACCTCGCGGGAAAAACTCTCCACCCTTAAAACAAGCTTTCGCCCGGAGACTGGCCGGATCACGGCGGGTAACTCCTCGCAGATCTCCGACGGTGCGGCGGCATTGTTGCTGATGAGCGCCGACACTGCGAAAAACCTTGGGCTCAGGGCGCGAGCGCGGATTGTCGCCTTCACCACCGTCGGCGCCGATCCAACGTTGATGCTCACCGGCCCGATTGCCGCCACTGAGAAAGTGTTGGCCAAGGCCGGGCTCAACATCAATGACATCGACTTGTTTGAAGTCAACGAAGCGTTTGCCTCGGTGCCGTTGGCCTGGATGCAGGAGACCGGTGTGTCGCACGACAAGTTGAACGTCAATGGCGGCGCCATCGCCTTGGGTCATCCATTGGGCGCGAGCGGTGCGCGACTGATGACCACATTGTTGAATGAGTTGGAGCGCCGAGGCGGACGTTTTGGCCTGCAAGCCATTTGCTGTGCCGGCGGCATGGGCACCGCGACGATCATCGAACGGCTCGATTGAGATGGCACGCCTTCCGCTGATTCCTCTGGAGGCCATGCCGGCTGCGTTGCAAGCAGCAGTCGAGCGTGGTCAGCGCAGCCGCATGCTCAGTTCAACCACGCCGGTCCAGGTCTGGGCGCATCGGCCTGAAGTAGCCTTGGCCTGGCTGGGTTTGATGGAGCGCCTGCACAGCGACAGTTTGCTCGATGAGCGTCTGCGTGAGCTGGTGCGCCTGAAAATTGCCAGCATTACCACGTGTCAGGCCTGCCAGTTGGCCCGCAAGTCTGATTCAGTCACTGAAGAAGACATCGCCTGCATGGCGACGGACAGCGAGCACTTTACGCCGGCAGAGCGCGCCGCGCTGCGTTACGCCGAGTTGTTCGCCAGCGATTACCTGGCGATTGACGACACGCATTTCCTGCGACTTGGCGAGTATTTCTCGGTGGCTCAGGTCGCTGAGCTTGGGCTGTACTGTGCGCTGATGTTGGCAGGTGGACGCATGACATTGGTGCAGCAAGCCTACTGACACGTCTCGCAGCACAAATTGTTGGTCGGAATATCAATAAGTGTCCAATACAGTTGCTACCGGCCTATTATCAGGCGGTAGACTCGGCATTCAACAGGCCTCTTCACAAAAATAATGACAAAAATAGCGGAGACGATCATGTCCACACCGGCGCAGAACGATCTGACCAAGGCTTTTACCGATGTAGCCAGCAATTATCGCGGTAACAGCGATATCGACCTGCACGCGACGTATCGCGATATGCGCGCCAATTCGCCCGTGCTGCAAGAAAATTTCATGGCCCGGCTGGGCGTGCCGACAATCGCCGGGCTCGATGCCAGCCGGCCGACCTTTACCTTGTTCAAATACGACGATGTCATGGCCGTCATGCGTGACGCCAACACCTTCACCAGCGGTTTTATCGCCGAAGGGCTGGGTGCGTTTTTTGATGGTTTGATCCTCACTGCAATGGACGGCGAGGCGCACAAGAACATCCGCAATCTGTTGCAGCCGGTATTCATGCCGGACACGGTCAATCGCTGGAAAGAAACCAAGATCGACCGGGTGATTCGCGAGGAATACCTCAAGCCGATGGTGCCGGCCAAAGGCGCCGACCTCATGGACTTCGCCCTGTACTTCCCGATTCGCGTCATCTACTCGCTGATCGGCTTTCCCGAGGATCGCCCAGAGCAGATCGAGCAATACGCTGCCTGGGCCCTGGCCATCCTGGCGGGTCCGCAAGTCGATCCGGAAAAAGCAGCAGCGGCACGCGGCGCCGCGATGCAGGCCGCGCAGTCGCTCTACGATGTGGTCAAAGTGGTGGTGTCGGAGCGTCGCGCACAGGGCGCATCGGGCGACGATCTGATCAGCAGGCTGATCAACGCCGAATATGAGGGCCGCTCGCTGGACGATCATGAAATCGCCACGTTTGTGCGTTCGTTGCTGCCGGCCGCCAGTGAAACCACCACGCGTACTTTCGGCACCCTGATGTCGTTGCTGCTGCAAAATCCGGAGGTGCTGGAGCGAGTGCGCAACGATCGCAGCCTGGTGAACAAGGCCATCGATGAAGCAGTGCGCTTTGAGCCGGTCGCCACCTTCAAGGTGCGCCAGGCTGCCAAAGACCTGGAAATTCGCGGTGTAGCGATCCCTAAAGGGGCGATGGTGCAGTGCATCGTGACCTCCGCCAACCGCGATGAGGATGCGTTCGTAAACGCCGACACATTCGACATCGATCGCAAACCGAAACCGTCCTTCGGTTTTGGCTTCGGCCCGCACATGTGCATCGGTCAGTTTGTCGCTAAAACCGAGATCAACTGCGCCCTGAATGCCATCCTCGACTTGATGCCCAACATCCGTCTGGACGCTGACAAGCCCGGGCCGAAAATTGTCGGCGCACAGCTGCGCGGTCCGCACTACCTGCATGTGCTGTGGGACTGATGCACACGAACCTGAATTAATATGAACACATTCAAAAAATGTGTTTAATTAAAGCGGGATGTGCACTATGATTCAGGCACAACAACAAGCCCGAATGCGAAGGGGAAAACAATGAAAGTTGAAGATCTGATTCTCGTCAGTGTCGATGACCACGCGATCGAGCCGCCAAACGCTTTCGCTCGCCACATGCCTGCGCGCTTCAAGGGGCGTGAGCCTCATGTGGTCAAGAAAGGCGATCGCGATGTATGGGTGTTCGAGGAGCAGGCCACTGGCTACATGGGCCTCAACTCCGTGGTTGGTCGCCCTAAAGAGGAATACGGCATGGAGCCGTTGGGCTACGACCAGATGCGCCGTGGCACCTGGAACGTGAAGGACCGCGTCGACGACATGAACGCCAATGGCGTACTTGGCTCATTGTGCTTCCCCACCTTCCCGGGCTTTGCCGGCCAGCGTTTTCAGATGCACGCCGACCGCGACGTGTCGATGGCCGCGATCCAGGCTTACAACGACTGGCATTTGCACGATTGGTGCAACGCCGCACCGGGCCGTTTCATCCCGTTGATGATCGTGCCGTGGTGGGACATGAAAGCCGCTGCTGCCGAAGTAGAGCGTCTGGCCAAACAGGGTGTGCATGCGCTGTCGCTGTCGGACAACCCGGCCATTCATGGTTACCCATCGATCCACAGTGATTACTGGGACCCGCTGTGGAAAGCCTGCAGCGACAACAAAGTCGTGATCTGCTGCCATATCGGTACCGGCGTAAAAGCCCAGCACGCTTCGGATTTGTCGCCAATCGACGCCTGGATCACCTCCATGCCGATTTCCATCGCCAACTCTGCCGCTGACTGGATCTGGGCACCGATGTGGAAGAAATTCCCGGAACTGCGCATGGCCCTTTCCGAAGGCGGGATCGGCTGGATTCCTTATCTGCTGGAGCGTGCCGACTTCACCCACCGTCATCACAACGCGTGGACCAACTCCAACTTTGAAGGGAAGATGCCCAGCGACATCTTCAACAAACACTTCATCACCTGCTTCATCGAGGACAACTTCGGCCTGAAGAACCTCGATTACCTGAACGCCGAGATGGTTACTTGGGAAAGCGATTACCCGCACTCCGACTGCACCTGGCCGAACTCGCCGGAAACCGCATGGGAAGGTTTGCAACACCTGCCTAAAGAGATGATCGACAAGGTCACTCACTTGAACGCAATGCGCGAGTTTTCCTTCGACCCGTTCTCCATCCACGGTCGTGAAAACTGCACCGTTGCTGCACTGCGGGCGCAAGCCACGCACGTCAGCATCGAGCCGGCCCTGGGTCTGGGTGGTGCCGATCACGGTCGCCAGGACAACAAGCCTGTTACCTCCGGCGACATCAATGCGATGTTTGCCGAGGCTGACGCGCAAACCGCGTTGTAAGTTGCCGCTGTTCCTGCAGTCGTCGGCCAACGGCGACTGCGGGGCGGTTGCGGTTCAGTGGTCGCTTCGTCCGAAGCGATTGCGCCAGTGTTCAGCCGTAAGAGAGCGCATATGGCCATCAGTCAATTTTCCTACAGCAGTATCCCTCCCGAGGCGCAAGCGCTTCGCCCAGAAGTGCGAGCGTTCATTCGCGACACCCTGGCCGATTACCCACCCCTGTTGAGCGCTCAATCCTGGATGGGATTCGATGCGCAATTCAGCAAAAAACTCGGCGCCAAAGGCTGGGTCGGCATGGCGTTGCCGAAAGTCTATGGTGGCCGGGAAGCCGGGCCGTTTGCCCGTTACGTGATCATCGAAGAGTTGCTGGCGGCCGGTGCGCCGGTATCGGCTCACTGGATTGCCGACCGGCAGAGCGGGCCGCTGATCAACCGGTTCGGCACCGAGCAACAAAAGCAGGATTATTTGCCGGCGATTTGCAGGGGTGAGAGTTATTTCTGCATCGGCATGAGCGAGCCCAATTCAGGATCAGACCTGGCGTCGATCAAAAGCACTGCGGTACGTGACGGCGATAGCTGGCTGGTGAACGGCCAGAAGGTCTGGACCACCAATGCTCACCATTCGCACTACATGATAGCCCTGGTGCGTACCGGCGAAAAACAAGCGGCCCGGCATGAAGGCATGTCGCAATTTATCGTCGACCTGAGCTTGCCTGGCATCACCATCCGACCCATACGTGACCTTGCCGGTGGCGAGCATTTCAACGAGGTGTTCTTTGACAATGTGCGGCTGCCTGGCAATGCCTTGATCGGTGCTGAAGGCAAGGGATGGGATCAGGTCACCGCCGAACTGGCCTTCGAGCGCAGCGGCCCGGAACGTTTTCTCAGTTGCATGGCATTGTTGAAAACACTGATTGATGCGGTAGGCAAGACGCCTGACGCGCTGCAGGCCCGTGAGATCGGGCGCTTGTCCGCCAAATTGCTGACCTTGCGCAATATGTCGTTGTCAGTCACGGCTCTGTTGGCTGCGGGTGAGCATCCAGCGTGGGCAGCTTCGTGCGTGAAAGACCTCGGTAATGCCTTCGAGCAGGAAATTCCAGAGGTTGCCCAGCTGCTGCTGGAAACCGAACCACGGCAGGACGGCGGCAGCGAGCATGCACGCGTGCTGGCCTACCTGACCCAGATGGCGCCGTCATTCTCACTGCGTGGGGGCACCCGCGAAATTCTACGCGGCATCATTGCCCGCGGCCTGGGGTTGCGATAATGCGCGAGATATTTGAAAGCACGATTGAACGCCTGTTTGCCGATCTGGCGACACCGGCTTATGTGATGAGCTGCGAAGGTGGTGAATGGCCGGCCGAGCTATGGGCCGCGCTGGATGAATCCGGCTTCACCCTGGCCGGTGTCAGCGAAGCACTGGGCGGCGCCGAAGCCAGCTGGGCCGATATGTATGTGCTGGTCCGTGCTGCCGGGCGCCATTGTGTTCCCGCCCCCTTGGCCGAAGCGCTACTGGGCAATTGGTTGCTGAGCAACGCCGGTTTGGAGGGCAGGGCGGGCGCCCTCAGCGTTGCTGCCAACGCCGAGCTCGTACTCGATGGCGAACGTGTTGATGGCAGCGTTTTTTCGGTCCCGTGGGGTCGCAACGTTGAAGCGGTGGTTGCTATCGCCAGTGACTCCGCCGGTGCCGCGCATGTAGTACTGCTGCCGCGCAGCAGTGCGAGCGAATTGACGTTGAGCCTGAACGTGGCGGGCGAACCGCGTGATGACCTTGGCTTCACCGGAGTTCAGGTATTGGCGCATGCGCCGCTGCCGATCGGGCTTGACGTCGATGTGCTGGAACTGGGCGGCGCCATGTTACGTGCGGCGCAGTCTGCCGGAGCCCTGCACGCACTGCTGGACATGACCGCCAACTATGCTGGCGAACGCAAACAGTTCGGCAAGGCTATCGGCTCGTTCCAGGCCATTCAGCAACAATTGGCGGTATTCGCTGAACAGGCTGCTGCTGCCAACATAGCGGCCGAGGCGGCCTTCACCGAATCCAGTTCCGGCCTCGCCGCGTTGACCATCGCCGCGGCAAAGATCAGCACGGCAGAGGCAGCGAGTGTCGGCGCAGGTATCGCCCATTCGGTGCATGGCGCTATCGGTTTTACCGAAGAATATCCGCTGCATTTGCTCACCCGTCGGTTGTGGGCATGGCGCAGCGAGTTCGGCTCCGCCAGTCTTTGGAGTCAGCGCCTGGGCACGCAAATATGCCAAGGAGGCAGCCTCGGTTACTGGCCGTTTTTGACCAGCCATGGCCAGCAACCCTTAACCCGTCTATCGAGTAACCCGGTATGAGTGCCTTCCTGCAGATTGAGCGCGAGGGCGGCATCGTCACCGTGCGCATGAACCATCCCGACACCCGCAATGCACTGACAACGCACGAGCAGATTCAGGAATTTGTCGATCTCTGCGCTGACCTGCGCCGTGACATGTCGGTCCGGGTCATGGTGCTCACCGGTAATGGCAGCGCGTTCTGTGCCGGCGGCAACGTCAAGGACATGCACGAGCGTGGCGGCATCTTCGCGGGCTCGCCGTATGAACTGCGCAATACCTATCGCGATGGCATCCAGCGAATTCCGCTGGCGATTTACGAGCTGGATATACCCGTGATCGCCGCAGTCAACGGCCCGGCAATCGGTGCAGGCCTCGATCTGGCCTGCATGTGCGATATCCGCCTGGCCGCGCCCAAGGCCATCTTTGCCGAGAGTTTCGTGCGCCTGGGCATCGTTCCGGGCGACGGCGGCGCGTGGTTATTGCCGCGCATCATCGGCATCCCGAAGGCCAGTCTGATGGCGTTTACGGGTGACGCAATCGATGCCGCAAAAGCGCTGGACTGGGGGCTGGTGGAGCAAGTCTGCACCCATGAAACCCTGCAGTCGGAAGCGCAGGCACTGGCGCGACGCATCGCCAGCAACCCTGGCCATGCGTTGCGTCTGTGCAAGCGCTTGCTGCGTGAAGGCCAGCATATGCGTCTGGATTCACTGCTGGAATTATCGGCGGCCTATCAGGCATTGGCGCATCACACCGAAGACCATCAGGAAGCCGTGGCGGCCTTTGTCGATAAACGCGATCCCCATTACCAGGACCGCTGATCACTCAAAGCCCACAACAAGAATCGATCGGGAGTAAAGCAAAATGCGTGGCGTATTTCGAGAAGACCACAACATGTTCCGTGATCAGGCCCGGCGTTTCGTCGACCGCGAAATCGTGCCCTATCTGCATGAGTGGGAAAAAAACGGCATTGTGCCCAAGGAAGTCTGGCTCAAGGCCGGCGAGAATGGCCTGCTTTGCTCCACGGTGCCCGAAGAATACGGCGGCCCGGGCGGCGACTTTGGTCACTCGGCGGTGATGATCGAAGAACTGGCGCGCGCCAACGCCACCGCCGTGGGTTTTACCACGCACTCTGAAATCGTCACTCCCTACATCGTTGCCTATGGCTCCGAAGAGCAGAAGCAGCAATGGCTGCCACGCATGGTCAGCGGTGAATTGATTGGCGTGATCGCCATGAGTGAGCCGGGCATCGGCAGCGACCTGCGAGCCATGCGCACCTCGGCCCGGCGCGACGGTGATGACTACATCGTCAACGGCCAGAAAACCTTTATTACCAACGGCGGTAACGCAGGCCTGGTGGTCACGGCGACCAAGATGGACCCGGCCGCCAAGGAACTGACCCTGATCTGCGTGGAAGAGGGCCGAGCAGGGTTCGCGAAAGGACGTCTGCTGGAAAAGATCGGCCTGAAAGGGCAGGACACCGCGGAACTGTTTTTCGATGAGGTTCGGGTACCGGTCAGCAACCGACTGGGGGAGGAGGGGATGGGTTTCAAATACCTGACCCATCAACTGGCCTGGGAACGCTTGATCATTGCCATCCGCGCCGCACAGTCGATTGATACCCTGCTCGAAGAAACCATTGAGTACACCCGCGAACGCAAGGTGTTCGGCAAACCGGTGCTGGATTTCCAGAACACTCGTTTCAAACTGGCCGAAGCCAAGGCTCAGGCCACCATGTTGCGGGTCTTCATCGACGACTGCCTGGCCAAGGTCATGCGCGGCGAGCTGACCCCTGAAATTGCGGCAATGGCCAAACTGCTGGGTTCGGAAATGCAGGGCAAGTTGCTCGACGAGTTTCTGCAACTGCATGGCGGCTACGGCTTCATGAGCGAATACAAGATCAGCCGTGCCTGGGTCGATGCCCGCGTTGCGCGCATTTACGGCGGCACTTCGGAAATCATGAAAGAAATTATCGGCCGAACCCTTTGAAGCACACTTGCACGAGGCAAACAGATGAGTAACTCCCTTTACGACATTGCGCTGACGCAGATTGATGGCAGTGCCAGCAGCCTTGGCGACTATCGCGGCAAAGTCCTGCTGGTGGTCAACGTTGCTTCAAAATGCGGCCTGACCCCGCAATACGAAGGCTTGGAAAAACTCTACCAGAGCAAAAAAACTCTGGGGTTGGAGGTGCTCGGTTTCCCGGCCAACAATTTCAAGGAGCAGGAGCCCGGTACTGACGCGCAGATCGCTGAGTTCTGCTCCGTCAACTACGACGTTCACTTTCCGTTGTTCACGAAAATCTCGGTAACCGGCGCGGACAAGCATCCGCTGTACACCGAGTTGACCGCTGCGCAACCCGAGTCTACCGGTGAAGGCCCGTTCCGCGAACGGCTCAAGGGTTATGGCGTCGAGTCGCAAGACACCACGGAAGTGCTGTGGAATTTCGAAAAATTCCTGATTGACCGTCAGGGCAACGTAGTTGCTCGTTTCGCGCCGGACGTTGCGGCTGATGATCCTCGTCTGCTTGAAGCAATCGACGCTCAATTAGCCCGAGAGGCCTGAAGCGGTGCAGACAGTCGAAACGATCAGCGCGCTTCGTGCGCTGGTTGTCCGTGCCCGGGGTGAGCAGAAGAAAGTCGCCCTGGTGCCGACCATGGGCAACTTGCATGACGGCCATATCGCGCTGATTCACTGCGCAAGGCAGCGGGCTGATTGCGTGGTGGCGAGTATCTTCGTCAATCCGCTGCAATTCGGCGCCAATGAAGATCTGGCCAATTACCCGCGCACACCCGATGCCGACCGCGAGAAACTGGTCAACGCCGGCTGTGATGTGCTGTTCGCTCCTGCGGTGGAACAGATCTATCCGGATGGAATGCGCAACCAGGCCATCATCAGTGTGCCGCGGGTCTCAGAAGGGCTTTGCGGTGCGGCACGTCCCGGTCACTTCGATGGCATGGCGACGGTCGTCGCCAAGTTGCTGAACATTGTGCAGCCCGACGTCGCAGTTTTCGGCGAGAAGGATTATCAGCAACTGGCCGTGATTCGCTCGATGGTCAGGGACCTCAACATGCTCACCGAGATTGTCGGTGCGCCGACCATCCGGGCTGCGGATGGCCTGGCGTTGTCGTCGCGCAACGGCTACCTCAGTGAACAGCAACGCAGAATCGCCCCCGTTCTTTACGAGAGTTTGAAGCAAATGGCGGCGTCAATTCGCGAACTGCATCAGGTGGACGAGTCGCTGCTTCAGGCGTGTCGGCTAAGCCTGATCGATGCCGGCGTGGATCTGGACTACTTCGAAATTCGCAATGCGCAGGATTTGAGTCCGGCGAGGGAGGGCGCTGCACAGCTGGTACTTCTGGTGGCGGCGCGCATTGGTACCACCCGCCTTATCGATAATCTGACCGTGAACTTACGGTGACTCATCAAACATGACAGCTGCCAGACCCGCCTGCCCAGGCCATGTGACATCAGAAAGATCAGCAGAGGAATAACAATAATGAGCCTTTATCGAACTTTCGCGATGCTAGGCCTGTGCCTTGTCGCCCTTGTCGCCGCCGCTCAACCGGCCCCCCCGGATGCTTACGAGGCGGACACCCGGCGTGCCAATGCCTTGCTGGCAAAAGCGGTCGCAGCTTATAAAGCCAGGGGCGACAGCGCCTTGGCAGAGTTCAGCCGGCAGGGTGCCTATGTCGATGGCGAGTTGTACATCTACGTGGTCGATACCTCGGGTGTCATGCTCGCCAGCGGCGGGCCTTCAGTTTCACTGGTCGGCAAACCGGTGGTCAGCGTGCTCGACGACGACCTCAAGGTCGCCTTCCAGCAAGCCATCTCGCGGCCCGACGACGGTGTTGTGCACAGCGCTGAATATCGCTGGTGGAACTGGCAACACGGCAAGGTCGAACGCAAACGCGTGTTCTACCAACGTATCAAGGACCGTGTGATCTCTGTGGGTTACTACATGCCACGGTCCAGCCCGGAACAAGCGCAAGCATTGATGCGCCAGATTTCCGGGCAAGTTGCCAACGATGCAAAAGCCACCTTGGTACTCATCAACAAGCACGACAAGACGCTGACTCAGGACGATCTGTATGCCTTTGTGGTGGACCGCAAAACCCAGCGGTTTGTCGCTCACGGGTTTACCCCACGCTTGATCGGCACCGACTTCAAGTCTTTGCGTTCAACCGACGGCAAGCCGATTGGCGAAGAAATACTCAAGCTGATGAGCGCGCATGATACCGGGGAGATCACCTACCAATGGCGCAACCCTATGACCGGGCAAAATGAGTACAAGCGAACGTTCGTGCAGCGAGTGAACGGCTACATCGTTGCAGTGGGCAGTTATGCAATCAAGTGACCCATGATGAGCGAAGCCAATGCGCTAAGCCGTGACAGCGATAAGGCAATCCCCGCTAGCGGGCTGATCCTGTCCATCATCGTCTTCAACTTCATATCCTACGTCTGCAGTGGCCTGCCGCTTGCGGTGTTACCGGGATTCGTCCTCAATGACCTGGGGTTGAGCTCAGTGTTTGCAGGTATCGTGATCAGTTCACAGTACCTGGCAACACTTCTGGCGCGCCCGCTGGCCGGTGGCGTGGCGGACCGGTCAGGTGCTAAATACGCGGTGGTGTGCGGGCTCAGCGGGTTGGTGTTGAGCGGCGCGCTGACTGCGCTCGCGCTCTTTCTGCCTGATCAGCCCTGGTGGTTGATCCTGTCCCTGTTGATGCTGGGGAGACTGGTGTTGGGAGCCTCCACGGCGATGATCTCAACGCCTTGTTGCACGTGGGCGATAGGGTTATGTGGTACGCCCCGGGCCGCACAAGTCATGTCGTGGAATGGTATAGCGGCTTACGGCGGCACCGCGGTGGGCGCGCCACTGGGTGTGCTGCTCAGCTATTCGCTGGGAATCGTGAGTGTGGGGCTGTGCACCGTATTGCTGGGCTTGACGTTCCTGCTGGTGGCATTCGGCAAACGCCCGGCGCCCTTGATTGCAGGTGCCCGCATGGCCTTCCATCGAGTGCTGTTCACTGTCATGCCCAATGGTCTGGTGCTGATCTGCAGCTCAGTAGGATTTGGCGGGCTGACCGCGTTTGTAGCGCTGTATTTCGACAGCTTGGGTTGGGACTACGCGGCCTGGTGCCTGAGTGGTTTTGGCTTTGGTTTTATCCTTGCGCGCTTGTCATCACCGGGGATCCTGCAGCGATTCAGAGGCTATAAAGTGGTGTCTGGCTGCCTGCTCGTGCAAACGTTGGGCATGCTGCTGATCTGGCTCGCAGCGTCTCCCGCGTTGGCGATTGCCGGCGGTGTGCTGACCGGGGCAGGGGTGTCATGGGTCTACCCGGGCCTCGGGGTGGAGACATTAGCACGCACGCCACCGGCAAACCGCAATTCGGCGCTCAGTGCCCTGTCGTTGTTCTTTGATGTTGCAGTAGGGGTCGCGGGCCCGGTCATGGGGCTCATTGCTTCAGGTTTTGGCTACGCCGCCATATTTTTCTGTGCCGCTGTGATGTCGGCAGGCGGTTTTTTTCTGGTGATCGGGTTATGTTGGCGGAGTGAACCCATACATCATTGACTCGAAACAGGAGTGGCCCGGGATGGACACAAAGGCTCTGATGGTCTTCATCAAGTTGTCGGAGCTAGGCAGCCTGACGCGTGCGTCACTGGCGCTCGAAATCACCAACTCTACGATCAGCCGCCAGCTGGCACAACTCGAAACCCAGTGTGGCGGAAAACAGTTTCGATGCTCAGCAAAAAGCGCGCGGCGATTCATGAGAACCTTCAGCTCGGCTTGGTAATTTCAGCCGCAGTCAACGCTTGCGCTCCGGCCAGTGGCATATCCAATGATGTAAGCGACTTCCCTATCGCCAATTCTCCAAAGGAATCTGCCGTGTCGATGTAGCGCATAGCGGACTTCATGTCCTTCCAGCCGACGTACGTCATCAGCGCTTTGATATCCCACCCATTCGCCGCTGCCCAGGTGGCGAAACCGCGACGCAGCGAGTGGCTGGTGTACAGATCGGCAGACACACCCGCGCGATTAAAAATTCGTCTCAGCAGCGGAATCAGGCTGTTGGCATTCAAGCCGTCCTCCGCCAGATGCCCCCAACGATTGAGCTTTCTGAAGACCGGTCCCCGTGCGAGGCCGGCGACCGTAATCCAGTTGATGTAGGCCTGAGCAGGGCAGAGCTTTTTCAGGGCGGGTGTGCGGAACGTCGTGCCGAGGTGCTGGCGATCCCCCTTACTGTGCGGAAGGTAAAAGGTAATGCCCACGCCGGCCTGCGCTTGGGTGTGCTCAACCTGCAAGCGCGATAGCTCATCCCCGCGAAAGCCGCGCCAGAATCCGATCAACACCAAGGCCAGGTCTCGCCGGCTGCGCAGCAGGGCGGAAAGGTCCTGGCGGGCGGCCGCTTGCTCCGCGTCGCGCTCCAGCCATCGTACGGCTTGCTCCAGATCCTGCAGGAGCAGGGGAGCGGCTTGTTTTTCCTGGGCGGGATGCAAGGCACGGATACCCTTGATCATCTGCCGCACCGCCGGTGTTTTGGTCGGATCGGGAAAGCCTTGGGTGATGTGCCACTGGGCGAGGGCGGCTAGGCGTTGTTTGAGAGTACTGATGGCGTGCTGGTCGGCGAACTCGGCCAGGTAGCGCACGATGCCATCGCCCGTCGCCGGCAGAAATCCGCCCCAGGTCACTTCGAAGTGTTCCACCGCCGCACGGTAGCTGCGCCGAGTGTTCTCCCGCGTGCCGGCCTGCAGGTAACGATCCGCCTTGTTCATCTCGACCCTTCCGTGCCAAACGTACTTTTTCGCATATTGAAAAAAGCGAAAAACGCCTCTTTGATGCGATAACGCTCGATTATTTTATCAAAGAATCACTCTTATATTGTTCTTTTTTATAGCAGTAAAGTGCTATGTATATACGTGGTATGTAAAACAGTACGAAATCGTAGGAGAGGCAAATGGCACGCGGCGGAATTAACAAGGCCGATTGTCCAACAAGCCCGGGAATCGCTGCTTGCTCGGGGAGAGAACCCGAGCATCGACGCCGTGCGCATTGAACTTGGAAAAACCGGCTCAAAGACGACTATTCACCGTTATTTGAAGGAAATAGAAGATTTTGACCCTCGGCCTCGGGCCTCTAGAGAGCGGCTGAGTGATGAATTGACCGAGCTTGTTGCCGGCCTTTTAGAGCGAATGACGGAGGAAGGAGGCGAAGCTCTCGCGTACGCCCAGGCGCGTTTCGACGAGCAGCGGAGCGCGCTGGAACAAAAGCTCGACGGCTTGAGTGCCGATCTCACCTCATTGCAGCGTGAAGTGGATAGTCAGAAAGAAGCGTTAGCGCTTCAAGCGGATGAGTTGCAGATTTGTCAGACAAGCCTGCAAGACGAACTCACTCGCAATGCCCGCCTGAGCCAAAATTGCAGTGACTTAGAAATTCGTGTGCAGGAAAAGGATGAGCAGATCCGCTCTCTCGAAGAAAAGCACCTCCACTCTCGAGATGCATTGGAGCATTACCGCAATGCGGTCAAGGAACAGCGAGACCAGGAACAGCAACGGCACGAAGGGCAGGTGCAGCAAGTTCAGGTTGAGCTGCGCCAACTCCAGCAAACGTTGATGATCAAGCAGGACGAACTGACTCGACTCACCGGCTGGAGTGCATCTATGACGAGATCCTCGTTGATGAGGTGCAAGACCTCAGCAGTTACGACTGGGAAATCCTCGACGTCCTGCTTCACTCATCGATCGACGTCCGAATGGTCGGCGATATTCGCCAATCAGTATTGGCCACAAACCCACGTGGTTCGAAGAACCGAAAGTACGCATATACCGAGGCCATTCATTGGTTCAGGGAGCGTGAGAAAAAAGGCCTCTTGGAAATTACTGAAAGGGTAACCACGTGGCGCTGTCATCCAGGAGTCGCCGCATTCTCCGACACCATTTTTGACGCCAGCTGGTTGTTCCCCACGACAGAGTCACTGAATGAAACTAGGACCGAACACGACGGGGTGTTTCTCGTACAGAAAAAGCACGTCGATAGTTACATCGCCCAATTTCATCCGCAATGCCTGCGTAATACGGCGAGCTCGGGCAAGGATTACGACCTGGAATTTCTGAATTTCAAGGTCTCAAAGGGCGCTACCTATGAGCGCGTTCTGATCGTTCCTACCGCTCCGATACTCAATTTTCTCCAGAAGAAAGTTTCGTTGGAACCAGGGCCAGCAGCTGCTTTTTACGTTGCGGTGACCCGTGCACAGCAGAGCGTAGCGATCGTTGCAGAGAAAGCGGGGGTTTCAAAACTGCCGTATTGGAGCCCTTGAACCCGTGGTGTCCCGATCGACCTCGTCGAGCCGAGCCGAGCCTAGTTTGCTGGTTTTAGCGAAATCCTAACCTCTGTCCTTGATCCCGAGCCCCTTAACTGACTTGGCACGATTCTGATCCAGCGAGTTGTAATAGGTGTTCTGAGTTGTCGACATACTCTCGTGGCGTAAGTCAGCTTGGAGATCTTTGATATCACGAAATGGCGCGTCAAATGTAGCCGCCGTGTGACGCAACCAATGTAGGGATGCCGACCGAAGCTTGTCCATCTCTAAGTCAGTTTGACCCTCGTCCTTCATGCGCTGAAGTGATTTATCGAACACCATCTGAATGAGGGCACGAATGTAACGATCTGACAGGCCAGCTCGACCTCTGACCGTTGTGACTAATGGAGTACTCTCCTTGTAAGACGGCAAGGGGGGAAGGGAGAGGGTGGTCCGATAACGCTTCAAGTAGGCTTCAATGTATTCGTCTCGCACGCTAATTTTCGCGGCCTTGTTGCCCTTACCGACAACGTTGAACCACCAGTTTTCACCGTCGTACTCGAACGAACCCATTGTAGGCTTCCAGTTGTCCCGACCGACGAGATCAGAGATTCGGAGGTAGAGAGAGAAGAGGGTGGCCACAATGAATAGCGTACGCTCGTGCCTAGGATCCTCTGCAGCCATGACTTCTGCGGTCTCGATTACATAATTCCACTGGAGCGGAGTCAGCGCCTTACCAGAGCCGATCACCGTGTTGCGCTGCTTAAAGTTGGATTTTTGTTTGACGGACCTAATAGGATTGGCGTCAGCGGTCAGGCCTTCGTCGATTGTGTACTGAAAAAAACTGCCACAAACAGCAAACATTTGACCCATCGAGCCAGCAGACATTTTGTAGGCTGTTTCATCTACATCTTTACAGTTCTCCGCAGCGACCTTGCGAATTTGCTTATCGATTTTGACGTTAAAGGGCCGCCATTTGTCGTTGATGATGTAGGTGTCAGTTTCAGCAGCCTTACGACCTCCCACCCGGGTAAATCTCGATTTGACGACAGGACCAATCCACTCAGGACGAGGCTGTAAGCAAAACTCCAGGAAGCTCTCACAATCATGGCGTTTGAGTTCGAGAAGCGGCTTCTTGGCGATCAGAAGAGACCACAGCAGCAGACGTTCAACGTGGGTGCGGTAGGAATTGAACGTGGCTTCATTGTTTGAGTAGGATTTTAGAAATCCGCGTACCGCCAGGTAACCATCCTGAGCCTTCAACTCTGACGGAAAGGAGAACAGGTACTGAGAGACAAGAGGCAGTTCATCAATCACACGACTAAAATTCAGGTTTCGAAAACGGTTGTACGCTTCAAATAAAGGAATTGGAGTTGTAGCCATGTAAGCACCAAATAAGAGACGGAACAACGTGCCTCGATGATAGGCAGCGTTCGGCAGCCCTGCAATAACCGAGTCTGCGCGTTATCGGATATTACATTTGTATCGAACCTTAGAGGTAGGGTCAGTTGACGTAGGACTATCAACACCGGGTCCAGACCTATAATGGTTTTTGAACGCTGACAGAACAGCTACCTTCAACAGTGGCTGGGCGCGATACAAAGCCCCGCTCAAATTCGGCTTCACACTCTTCGATTCCCTTTAGATCTCATCAAAGGCCAGCAATGTCCCAGAAATTTTTTTACCGCCGCCGGACGCTGGCTGCACGGCTCACAAAGCTGATAACGCAGGTGGCAGTGGGCAGTGCTGCTGCGTCGGGTGTCTTCCTGACAGCGCCACGTCGAACCGGGAAGTCCACTTTCGCCCGCGAAGATTTGAGGCCTGCCTTGGAAGAGGCGGGAGCCATTGTGTTGTATGTCGATCTTTGGAAGGACCCGACAACAGAGCCGGGAGCTGTCATAGTCGAGGCTGTCCGAGAAGCTATCGGACGTGACGAGAAACTCATGAACCGATTGGCGATAGCTCCCGGGCTGGAATCAGTAAGTGTCGGTCGCGTGAATTTCAACGTGAACAAAATTGGGCTCGGGAAAGAAATCGGCCTGACCAAGGCATTTGAAGCGCTGTCCGATGAGGTGAAAAAACTCATTGTTCTGATAATCGACGAAACCCAACAGGCGATCACGACAGACGAAGGCGTCGCAGCGCTCTTTGCGCTAAAGGCGGCGAGAGACGAACTTAACAGCTCCAAACATTATGGTCTTCGCATCGTTTGCATCGGATCAAACCAAAACAAGCTTGCCATGCTTCGCAATAGCAGCGATGAGGCGTTTTTTGGAGCCCCAATGGTGCAGCTCCCACTGCTGGATAAAGAGTTCGTTGACTGGTATTGCAAGTGGCTTGACCTTCCAAATAATCTCGACCCTTCAGACGTATTCCAGTTGTTTCAAGAGAGTGGTTATCGCCCCGAAATTATCAGCGCTGCCGCAGACGGTATCCGTTTGGATCCCACCGTCGATCCTAAAGCTATCCTGGTGCGTTTTGCTGAGCTTGTCCGAGCGCAAGTGGAAGCGCTCAATGCGAACCTTAAGATGGTGATTCATAGCCTCACACCGATCCAGTCTGCCGTCATACGTGTGATGGGTGCGAAGGGTGAGAGTTTCGCACCCTACGAATCCTCGACGATGGAGCTGTATGCCAAAGCGATAGAGAGCACTGGCGTAGCACCAAGCGAGCCGATAATTGAAGTAGAGGATGTGCAGCTAGCGCTCATGGCACTACAGGAAAAAAAGCTGGTCTGGAAAACTTCACGTGGTGTCTATACGATCGAAGAACAGATAGTAGTTGACATGCTACGCGACGACGGTCTGTTGGAGAGACTGGCTTGAACCTCATCAATAGTGGTTCCTGCGTTAAAGCATGGTAGGTGAGTGCACCCTTGTATGGTCACAACACGGTTGGCCTTCGCAAACTAATCCTTCAATAGTGTTCAGGCGCTGGAGTTCAGTCTATTAGTCACCATTTTGCGGCTATTTAGTTTGTAGAGCTAGCGTGGCGTTTTACTTCTCGTAATCGAGACAGCTAAATCGTTGTGGCCGTGGAATTGGTGAGTTGCCACGTAGAACCGCTTTGATATGTTCCGCTGCGAGCTCAAGGCTTTCACCATCTGCTGCGTACACCGCATCGACAAGCCTGCCCCTGGCTCGACGCTTGATCATCAATATCTCGTCAAAGCTAGCTTCTCCTGAACGCTTGTTGCGATTACTCATTTGGTGCCTCACTCGCGTATGACTACAGCCTGAGCTGATGGGATGTCAGAGGGCTCCAGCTTGAAAGAGAGCGCAGTGCGTTCTCTCCTGGACTTCGCTCACCGTACACAAGATTCCGGTGGTTTCATTTGTTTTGGAGTTGACGTACTTTGAAGATAGCGCCGAAATCTCGCAAACGCGATCACTTCAATCGTAATACCGGAGTTTCGTGTACGGTCATTTCCTATCAACGTCAACCCATGCAGGAGGTCTGAACGATGACCGATAAGCCCGTTGGATATCGCCCCTATAGCCAATTTGAAGATGGGTATGAGGATCTTCCACTCGATTCAAACGAGATCGAGGTGCGCCTGGCTATCGCTGACTATGTGATTCGCCGAGTTGCTGGTACACCTACGGGTGAAAGCATTTTCAAGGGATTGCTAGGGCAATTTGAGAACCGCTATCCTCACCATAAATTGCTCGCTCTTTATTTGACTAGCCCGGAATCATTGGTGCCGGAAGACGGGGGCAGCGAGCCAGATGCGGAGGTTAATGACGGCGAGGCCCTCCAATCACTCAATAAACTCAATAAACTGGATCACAAATTACGGGAACGTTTGCTCCATTGTCATCCGGATCAAGAACCGTGTGGCCCACTCGCACGATTGAGTTTTGATTTCACTGAACGAGAATCACGTCGTCGAAAAAAGTGACGGTCTTTGAGTGCTCGAAGGTAATGCCGACCTAAATCCTCGAGTCGCATATCGAATCCGCGAACAAGATCTCCGTCAGGTTTTGTACTACGCATCGGTGCTTTACAGCAAAAAGGAGCAAAGAATGAGCGCTAAAGTCGATAGCAATATCGCAGCTAATGCCCGAGCCAAACTTGAGCGTCTGCAAAAGTCGTCCAAGTATCGTAGTTATTTTAACGTCGATGCTATTGATGCTTTTAGCAAGGTAGAAGGTACCGCCTTCGCTGGCATGCCCTTGACGCGCACCAAGGATTTGGGCGATCCATCGCCGCGTGACTGATTACCGACGATTTGAAGAATCAGGCATCGCTGCGTACAAGATTTTGAGTCGTAAACCGCATCAGAGTGCTTCTGAGCTGAAAGGGCTAGGCAAGCCCCCCGACTGAGGCAGAGACTGCAAACAGAAAATCAGTCATGCCTATCCGTCTTGTGGGTGAACAATACCTTAACATTAGTTAAATCTATCTCTGTGCTGATTTCCAACTGCGAATACGACCGGCCTGCAACTGTCAAAATCGGTATTCTTTGGCCACCTTCATCGATAGCTTCGCTCGCCTCAAGAACCGTCTCCATGCACCACTGACCAGTTTTGTTGACAAAACCAGGGGTCACATACTGGATTGACTGGACCCGAAAGGAATCATGCTGCTGCTCCAGGATATCTTTAAGTGAATCAAATGAAGAGACCATGAGCATCTCACCCACGAATTCCTTCCCTTCACGTACCTCGGCTTGCAGATAAAACCATGGACACATTACCGTCTGTCGAACGTAAGGGCGAGCAAGAAAATCGTTGTTAAATAGGCCGGAAAAGATCATTGATTGCCCATGCTCTTGGTTCATGACAAGCCTCTCCGCGTCGCAAATGCACAATATATGTTGTAGTCATATATTGTGCAATGAAGCTTTATCGTTCCTTTTGTGAGGTCGCAAAATGGAACTGAGAAAAGCATTTGGGGCATCGCTGAGGCAGGTTCGCCTTCAGAAAGGCCTTACGCAGGAGGATTTTGCGCTTGTCAGTAGCCGAACCAATGTCAGCTTGCTCGAGCGAGGTGGCACCAGTCCTACGCTTGATAAGCTCGAGGAGCTTTGCAGCGCTCTCGGCATCCATCCGGTCAGCTTAGTGGCGGCATGCTATATGCGGAAAGAAAACACTGGGGATATCAGGAGATTTTTATCCCACGTGGAGGATGAGCTACAACTCATTGGAATGTCATCGACAATGGAGAAGGAGGGCAGGAGTAACATCTGATTCTTTATGTTCGTAGAACGCTTGGAATTAACTCAACTAAATAGCCGTTTAGTCGAATTATCAATGAGTTAGCGGCATACATTAGTGTGACCGCTGCTTTCGCGAAGTTGCGGTACAAAAAAGGAAGTCGATGATCGTTTCGCCTGCTTGCGCCGAATTTGAAGTACAAATCTGTAGCAGAGGATGGGCACAGCAAGTGTTCCTCTCGAACAGCCGCAGTTCTGCATGAGAATTACGTAAAGTTTTGGGTTCGTCATGATGAACAATGCCATTCACCAGGCCTTCCTGCTTACATAGGATTGGCTCGAGGCTCGACACCTAATGCCTGAAACTCGAGGAATCGGAGATCAGCGCGCCAAGCGCAAGGTATGTACTGGCACACCTTGCGCACCTGCATGTAAATCAGCCAGCGATTGGAGCCGCCTGAAATCTACGCACCAACTCCATGTTGAACGCTGTAGATTTCATAGCGTGACGTGCTTGAAGACGGGGTTGTGACGTGAAAAATGCCATGCTTGATTTACACGACAACTTCACATTTTTCCCATGATGACTTCTGAAAACTGCCGAGGTGGAAACACCTAGCAGAGAAGCTAAGCTTAGAAGTATCGGCTCAGGGCTGATTTTTGAGGAGCGAAGCACGACTTTGTCGTTTCGCATTTAAATAACTTTTCACGTTAAATTTCCAAAATGCTCTGAATCCCTAGCGCGTAGCGATCGATAAGGCAATGATCTTTAAAAGTTTTTCAGTTTCAAATGCCTTTTCCATTTTTAAGTAATCTCGACATGATCACCAGAGCCCCTCACGTCCGTATAGGACGCTTCGCATAATGTATATTATGTTAAATCATATATCATGTTGGAAATGCTTCATCGACGACAAGCTGCCGGTACCCGGAAGTGAAGATCGAAATTTCAGAGAAGTAAAAATCTGAATTTATGACCGAACACGAGATCTCTGGGCTTCAAGCGCTGCGTGCGCTGATTCGCGGGGAAATCCCCGCCTCTTCTATCGGCCAGACGATGGGCCTGACCGCCGTCATGGTCAGCCCTGGAAGAATTACGCTGGAGGCTCGACCTGACGATCGTCATCTGAACCCGGCAGGTGGCGTGCATGGCGGTTTTGCCGCAACGTGCCTCGATGGCGCTGCGGCGCTGGCGTTATTCTCAACGCTGGAAACGTCCACTCCCCATTCAACGATCGACCTCAACGTCAAATACGTGCGGCCGCTACGCGCCGGCCAGATCTACTGTGTCGAAGGATGGGTCGTTGAGCGTACACGGAGCCTGGCGATTTGCGATGCTCAAGTGGTCGATGATGCAGGCAAGCTTTTCGCCAAGGCCACCACCACGTTTGTCGTAACTGAGGGCTGATCCGATGAAAGTACTGAATGTTCAAAGTGCGGGCCGATTGGCCTGGATCGAGGCTCCGTCACCGAAGCTTTCCAGCGCCCACAGCGCGCTGGTCCGCCCTATAGCTTCCGCTTCCTGTGACCTGGACCGTCGACTGATTGCCGGTAGTACCCCCTTCAAACCGCCCTTTGCTTTAGGCCACGAATGTGTCGCCGAGGTGTTGAAAGTGGGTGAGGCCGTGCTGACCGTCCGCCGCGGCGATCTCGTTTCCGTGCCGTGGAAGATCGCGTGTGGGACGTGCCCGCAGTGCCTTGCCGGGCGTGCCACCGCATGCACCACAGTACCGCGCCACGCTGCCTACGGTGTGCCGGCAGGCGGCCATTGGGGCGGACTTTTTTCGGAAGTGGTCGACGTGCCATTTGCCGACGCGATGCTTGTCCCTTTGCCCGCAGGGCTCAACCCGCTGGCGGTGGCAAGCGCCAGTGACAACCTGACAGATGCCTGGGTCGCCACCAGTCGCCCAATCAGCACCCGGCCGGACGCCCGAGTTCTTGTGGTGGGTGGCACCGAAAGCCTCGGCGTGCTCGCTGTACAGATGGCCGTCGCCGCTGGAGCGGGCAGCGTCGATTATCTGGACGACAACGAATATCGTCGGGATCTCGCTCTGCGTAGCGGTGCCAACGTCGAACTGCCGACGGTACTTGACGAGCGTTACGACGTTGTCGTGTCCGCCACCCGTGATCATGAGTCGCTGCACCGTGGGCTGCTGGCACTGGCGCCGGGCGGACATTGCTCGTGCATAGGAATCATCTTCGACGATCCGAAGATCCCCCTTTTCGGCATGTACTTGCGCGACGTCACGCTTTCGGTGGGGCTCTGCAATGTACGCCCACACATTCCCAAGGTGTTTGACCTCGTCAGTAGCGGGCGCTGCGATCCATTGATGGTAAGCCCCACCGTGGTCTCGCCCGATGAGGCAACCGAAGCATTACTTGACCCACTCGCCAAGTGCATCATGGTGCGAGAGCGCATTACCTGATTTCAGTTCAGATTGTCTGCCAGTGTCGTCATGACGGACGTCCAGGCCTCTTGCCCTTCGACCCCTACAGTGCGAAAGGCTTGATCCAGAGTCTGTCTCTCCAATTCAGTGGCGGTCTGTTCCACCGCCCTACCCCCTTCCGTGAGCGCCAGCTGCTTGAAACGATGGCGTTCCGGGGAGCGGCTGAAACACACCAGATCCTGGTCGATCAAGTGCTTGAGAGGTCGATGTAACGCTTGCTTGCTGATGCCTAATGTCATCGCCAGATCACCGACGTTGATCTCATCTGCCCGGGCGATGATGTAGAGAACACGGTGATGCACGCGAGACAGGTCGCGCGTCGCCAGAAACTGATCGGCCTTGATGGTCAGCCCGCGAAATCCGAAATGCAGTAACTCAAGCGCATGATCGAGTGGATGCAGCGACTGCATGCTGACCGATGCTATGTTTATCTTTTTTTCAATGACCATGTGCACGGATTCCCTGAGCTCCGGCGCAGCCTAAACCGTAGTGGATACTCAGGGCAACTGCGACGCCGGTCCCATGCGTGCCATTTGCACAAGATTGGAATGGGGGAAAAAAGGAGCGTTTACGATGCAGGTGTTAGATAACCGGAGAAAGACCACCGTCAATACGTAAATTGACCCCGGTTATGTACCCGGCAACCGGGCTTGCCAGAAACGCGACGGCGGCCGCGATCTCGTCAAGACGACCGACTCTGCCGAGAGGAACCTGAGCAAACATCGGCAGGACCGCTCGCTCGACTTCTTCCCATGGCGCGTCTTTACTCGCCAAGCCACGTTCCTCGGCGACCTCACGAAACCGAGCATCAAGGGTGGCACTGTGTATCGTGCCGGGAGAGATGGCGTTGACCGTTATCCCCTCTGCGGCGACAGCTTTCGCCATGGAAGCGGTCATTGCGTTCAAAGCGGCTTTGGCCGCGGAATAGTCAGGCGCAGTGGGTGGCGGCATCGTTGCAGCCAGACTGGAGATGTTGATGACTCGTCCCCATCGCGCTTCCTGCATGCTGGGCAGTAGGCGCGTGGTAACACGTAGGGCTGCGAGAACATTTCGATCGTAGGCAGCTGCCCAGGTATCGGGCTGTGTGAGGCTCCAGGAGTCTTTCGTGCCCCCTGAGCCGCCGGCATTATTGACCACAATGTCGATAGGACCCGCGAGCTTTTCCGCGGTGTCGACAAGTTGCCGGACTTGGTCATCTTCCGTCAGATCACCCACGACCACAAAGGCACTGCCGCCCAGCTTAATAATGTCCTTGGCTACTCGTTCTGCCTGAGTTCTATCGCGACCGTGAACGATGACGACTGCATTCTCAAGCGCGAGCTTTCTGGCGATCGCTTCGCCAATGCCTTTGCTGCTACCGGTGACCAACGCTTTCTTGCCACCTAATTGCAAGTCCATGTACCCACCTCCTCTTCACGTATTGTCAACGTCGCAAGGTAAATAGAGATGATGGATGAAACCAGTACGCACTTTTATGTGCCTATCAGTCAGGAACAACGTGAGATTTGTCTTGGGCCTGAGGGATCGACCTGGCACGTGGCTCGGGTGATCAGAATGATCCAGAGTCGATGGAAACTACCGATTCTGTTCAGGCTCTACGCGGACCCATCGATTCGCACACTGCAATTGAAGCGCGACCTGCCAGGCGTCTCGCAGAAGATGCTGACGGCCCATCTTCGCGAACTGGCCAGAGACGGCTTGATCGAGCGAATCGATTTCGGTGAAAAGCCTCTGCGTGTCGAGTATCAGATGTCACCAATGGGACGCCAGCTTCTTCCTGTTCTGATTGCAGCGCGCAGATTTTCGACAAGCCATCCACCCGAGGCGGAAGATTCGTCAGAGGAGATTTGAACATCCGGGCTTAGGCGGGATCGGCGGAAGTGGCCACACAGCTGTTTTGAACGAGCGTTCTCAACGTTTTTTTTCAACCAATGCCGGGTTACCAGCGTCGAAGGTTTATTCGATGCGCTGGAAAACTGGACGCTGATCGAGGGGGCTCGCGGTTGCCTCTTTCTGAGGGCCTATAGCGAAACTGGCGGAAACATAGCCGATGTAGCGCAAGCCGTTTCCGCCTATAGAACGCAACTGCGTGAACTGATCGAGAATGTCGTCACCCATCAAATCGGCGCCGCCGATGATGATCTCGTAGAGCAGATTCTTGTGCTGTTCGAAGTCGCGACTTCGACCTCTACTTATCGTGGCCCCAGCGCCATATCCACGGCGCGCTATAGCTGCTGTGATAATGGATCGGACTGATCGAAAGGAATAAAGCTTCCCGTGTATTCGCCATCAGACGGAACAAGCGCCCATGAATGTATTGACTGTTTTTTTGCACCCATTCACAGACAAAACCCAGCCGCGGCCACGAATGCCTTCCACGAACCTTTTCTGGAGGCCCGCCAACACATCGAGATGGCGCGCATAACAGAATCCCGCCATGCGCCCTTTCTATTATTGCTTGATAACCAACCTGTCGATGAGCGGGAGAGTAATCATGCCAAACATCTCGGGATCGCCGTATGCGCGAGCCGAGAGCATCGCACCATGAACGGTCGCCATAAATGCCTCTGCCTCGGAGCGAGGATCGCCGGACAGCATGAAAATACCTTGCTTGGCCCCCCGGTCAAGGACGGAAGTGAGCCATGCGGAAAGCGCTAGAAAGTGGGTTCGCACTTCTACCACCACCTCTTTCGGTAACACTGGAATCTGAGTCGCCAATAATGCGCAGACGCAGTAACTCTTTGTTGCATCGCCTATGCAGGATTGCCAATAGCCCATATAGGCGCGCAGTTGGTCTTCGGGGGCTGGACAATGGCGCTCAATTTCGCCAATCCCAGCTTCTGCTTCCTCTCGATACCGCATAACAAGCGTTCGTACAAGATCCACCTTGGTAGGAAAGTGGTGGTGAATACTCGCTTTGCGAATACCCACAAACTCGGATATATCCGCATAACTGAAGCCGTTGTACCCACCTGCGATAATGAGCGAGCGGGTACAGTTGAGAATTTCGTAAAAGGTGTTGGAGTAGTTTGTCATGGCCGGACCCTACCTTCTGGTAGGCTGAGAGTCAAGTATGTCGATTTTTGTCAAATGGGCAAGCCCGAGAGATGACACATCAGTGGCCAGACATCCATGCGCACGAGGCCCAAGGGCAGGCCAAATTTTTCGGATAGTTTGGGTATTAGGCATTGAAACTAAGCCTACCATCTAGTAGGTTTATTTAGTCATATTGTTGTCTGACCAGCAGCGCTTTGCGTTGGCATAGAGCTGACTTACTGAAGGATACTCAATGGTGGATAACATTTTGCCAGCGCTTGCAATTTTCGCGGCTGCCGCGAGCATCACTCCCGGCCCGAACAACATCATGGTGATGGCTTCGGGTGCTAACTTCGGCCTTGTCCGCTCATTGCCTCATCTTTGTGGGATTTCGGCCGGAGTCTTTGCAATTATTTGCCTGATGGGGCTGGGACTGATGGCTGTCTTTGACGCCCTTCCCGTGCTGCAAACGGTTATGCGGGCCGTATCTGCACTTTATCTTTTATGGTTGGCCTGGAAGATCGCCATCGCCGTGCCACCTGAGGCAAAAGCAAGAGGCCCCGAACCACTTACCTTTTTCCAGTCGGCAACCTTTCAGGCGGTCAATCCCAAGATCTGGGCCACCGGTTTTTCGGCCATTACACTTTTTGCTGCCGATCGATTGCTGGCCTCGGTGATCCTGGTTGCAATTGCGTTCGCGGTCATCGGGTTGGCCTCGAATGCAATTTGGACAGGGCTGGGGACCGCGCTGCGGCATTGGCTGTCAGGCGGAAGGCTCAGGGCATTCAACATCGCGATGGCATTACTTCTCGTTAGCTCCCTGTATCCCGTGTTGTTTCCTTAACCACTTGCCCCAAAGAGAACATTTTATGGATACGCCCGATATCACCGATCAACTTTCATCCTTTCGACAGACCATTGACAATATCGACGCCGCGCTCATCCATATGCTTGCAGAACGTTTTCGCTGCACTGATCAGGTGGGCGTATTGAAAGCTGAACACCATTTGCCTGCAGTGGATAAGAAGAGGGAACAGCATCAATACGATCGCCTGACGGAACTTGCAGAGCATGCCCGTCTGGATCCTGTTTTTGTCGAGAAATTGATGCAGTTTGTCATTAGTGAGGTAGTGCAGCGACACAAGAAAATAGCCACGGAGCATAGCGCCGCAGCGCAGCCATACTCTGACGGCAAATACCTTTAACACCACTTTTTGGGGTCCTGAATTCATAGAATAAGCGCAACGCTTGAAACGAGAGGCAGAGAGCCAGCCACCGGTAGAATCCAGGCTCTCACACCGAAGGATTCAAGCGCAGATGACTACGCATTACCGGCAGCTGACTCAGGGACAACGTTACCAGATTGAGGCTGGCTTGAGCGCCGCAGAGAGCCAGGCGAGCATTGCAAAGCGGGTCGGCGTGCATCCCTCGACGATCAGTCGCGAGGTTCGCCGCAACAGCACCCAGAATATCTACAAGGCTGTTTCTGCGGCCCATGAAAGTGATGCTCGTCGAGCGGGTGCGCGCAAGTTTTGCAAGCCGGCGACATGGCTCAGCCATCATCTCCCGGTGTGGCTCAAGCATGGCATGAGTCCGGAGCAGATCGCCCAGCGGTTGAAGCAGGAGCAGCCAAGCCGGGCGGTCAGCCATGAGTGGATTTATCGGTTCATTGCCGCCGAACAGCGCGCCGGTGGTGAGCTTTATACCTATCTGCGACATCGCCGAAAGCGCTACCGGAAACGCTATGGAAGCCACGATCGGCGCGGGCAGCTGCGTAATCGCGTGTCAATCAGTGAACGCCCAGCCGAGGTCGAAAGCCGCGAGCGCCTGGGGGACTGGGAGGGCGATACGGTACATGGACTGGGCGGTAACCTGGTGACCCTGGTTGATCGCAAAAGCGGCTATCTGAGCGCCTATCCGGTCAAGCGCAGAACGCGCCGGCAGGTAACGCGGGCGATCAATCTGATGCTTCAGGGCCATGCCGCTCACACGCTGACGCTGGATAACGGAAGGGAGTTTGCCGGGCATGAACGCATCGCGCTACGGAGCCAGTGCCAGGTCTTTTTTGCAGACCCCTATTCATCCTGGCAACGTGGCACCAATGAAAACACCAACGGTCTGCTCCGCCAGTATTTCCCCAAGGGCAGCGACTTCAGCAAGCTGACCGTCGAAGCCGTCAATCGGACAGTAGCGAGGATCAATCTACGCCCGCGCAAGCGCTTGGGCTGGAAGACGCCGTACGAAGTGCATACAGGGGTGAGCGTTGCACTTATGTGTTGAATTCAGGGGTCATATACAACCCCATACACGGCACCCTCAAACTCTTTGGAAACGTGCAATGTCACTCTCAGTTTTAGCGAAAGAGGCTTAGTCATTGGTCTGAGTTTAACCTCAGAAGCCAGTTCATCCGACTTTACAGGGTCTACATGGGGCGGGGATGCCCAGAGGGGCCAATAATGCTTGGCGCATTTCCTCCCCGAGTGGATGGCGCTCTGGCATCTGGGTTTGGTTACATAACCGTTTATATTTTGGATTCCACGACCATGACTAATCGTCAGATCATCGTTCCAGACGGCATGAAATTGCTCTGCGAGCATGCTGGTTACGCGCCAGCTGTAAAGGTAGGAAAAACGCTCTACTGCGCTGGCCAGGTAGGCCGGACGCCGGAATTATCAGTTATCGAAGATCCTGAGCAGCAATTTTTGGCGGCGTGGGAGAATCTACGGCTCGTCTTGGCAGCCGGTGGCTGCGAATTTGAGGATGTGGTCGAAATGACGACTTATCACGTCGATATGCAACGCCACATGCCAATTTTTAGACAAGTGAAGGATGAAGTCTTTCCTAGGAGTACTTGCGCATGGACATGCATAGGTGTGGGTGAACTGGCTCGACCGGGGCTCCTGGTGGAGATCAAATGCATCGCCGTGCAGCGATAATTTTTCAGATAGGCACGTGAAAATGTAAATCTTAGATGCCTGTCCGTCTATGCGGCAGTAGATCTGAAGTCTCATCACTCAGCAGAACTAAGCAAGGAGTTGACCAAGACAGCTGCAACTCAATATTCGTTGGTCGAGCGCTTTAATCGATAGTCCCAACGCGCTGAGCCACCGGCGTTGTCATTGCCTGGGCCGCCAAAATAAACGCACTGTTTTCTAGTTCGCGCCCTCTTCCTCGCCAACTAATTAAGGGCCTTCTCAGGCCCTTTTGTACTCAAACCAAAATCGCTTGCTCAGCCAGGACTCAACGGTGTCGGAATCGTATTTGGCTTTCCACTCTTTCAGAATATTGTGTTCACCCTTCGCTTCAACGACTTCGCCGGACTCTGGATTTTTACAGTCGGCACTTGGCTAGGCTTGCGAGTACCCATTATTTACTTTGCGACGATGATGCGTTGTAGCGCCAGCTGATAAAGAATGGCATCCATGAAGGAAAACGACAGCATTTCAGCCGCTCAATACGGCCTTGAGTAACGGATCATTCAGATACGCCACATTCAATCTCGTCCATGGATTTATGCGCGACTGTTCCGGTGAGAAAATGTGTCCAGGGGCGATCATGAAACCCTTTGGAAGCAGTTGTCGCGTCAGCTCTCTGGCATCGTCAATGTGAGGAAACCTGACCCACAGATAAAGACTTTGCTCTGGACGAACAAATACCTCGGCCCCTATCTCATCCAGCATCTGCAAACCTGCCGTTGTAGCAGCTTTCAGCCGTTCTTGAAGACGGATCGAATGACGCAGGAAATGCCCCTCCGTCAGAATGACATCAACGGTTCGCTCACAAAGCTCCGACGTGCTGGTGTGCAGCAGCATTTTCAGATCACCCAGTTCATCTATGACGTCTTTGCTGCCTGCGATGAACCCGACCCTCAATGCCGCAGAAACAGATTTGGAAAAGCTGCCCACGTACAGAGAGCGTTTCAACTGATCCAGCGCAGACACCTTGATTGCTGATGCCGGTTTGAAATCTGCTAAAGCGTCGTCGTCCACCAAGATGAAGTTGTGCTCTTCCGCTAACTGAACCAACCGATGAGCTTTGCTGGGTGAAATATCGGAGCCCGTCGGGTTGTGCCCGACAGACTGAATAAAAAATAATTTTGGCTTGTACAAGAGAAGATACTGCTCCAGCACTTCCATGTCCGGCCCATCCGGCAATCTGGGCACGGATAGCATCCGTGCGCCTTGCAGTTGCAGCTTGCCGAACAATGGGTAATAGCCTGGATCCTCGACACAAACGTAATCGCCTGGGGCAATGAAACGGCGGATTATCAAATCCAGTGCGTGATTGGCCCCATGGGTGGTTACGATTTGTCGAGCACTGGCAGTAATCGAATAGCTAGCCAGTTTTTGCACCAGGTGTTGACGAAGCGCCGCATTCCCCAGCCGATTGCCGTATCGGAAAAGCGTCGTTACACCGATTCGCATGATCTGCCGTGTGAACTTGTCCAACCGCAAATCCATCAACCATTCCACTGGCGGAAAACCTTCACCGAGTGGCGAGTGACCAGGCTCACGGACAAACTGCTGACGCATGAGCCAGATGGTGTCCATCGCCCGAGTGAACGGCAGCGGCTCTTCCGGTTCGCTGCTACTCGGGGCTCCCTGTTTAACGTAGAAGCCCTGCCCATGACGCGCTTCAACGAGTCCTTGGGAGGCGAGCGATTCGTAAGCGTTGATCACTGTATTTTTCGAATGACCAAACAAGCGCATGCACTCGCGCAGGGATGGCAGACGGTCTCCCACTCGGTACGTGCCGTTGCCGATCTGCTCGACCAATGATGCCGTCAGTTGCTGGGCAAGTGTCAGCCGCGCCATCGTATGGAGTCCTGAATGAATTAATCATAGAGGGTACAGCTTAGGTACTGTCCGTCCAAACTGTACCTTTTTTACTAAGACACATGCGAATAGGGTAACTGCAACTCAAAAACAATAACTGCACCAGGACTCCTCCCATGAGTATCGACTCCCGCCTCCCGATGTTCCGCAGCATGTCGCCCGCCGAGCGTCTGGGTCACTTGCAAGAGCTACTTGAGCTTCCAGAGGATGATGTTGCTCTGCTACGCGATGCCGGCGCCCTACCTCTGGAAATAGCTGATGGCATGATCGAGAACGTCATCGGCAAATTTGAATTGCCATACGCCGTCGCGAGCAACTTCCAAATAAATGGTCGCGACGTAATTGTGCCGTTGGTCGTTGAGGAGCCTTCGGTAGTCGCGGCAGCATCGTTCATGGCGAAACTGGCACGCGAGGCTGGTGGTTTCCAGACCTCCAGCTCTCTGCCGCTGATGCGGGCCCAAGTTCAGATCGTCGAAATCGAAGATCCCTTCAATGCACGTCTGAGTCTTATGCGCCGCAAAGACGAAATCATCGAACTCGCTAACCGCAAGGATCAACTACTTAACAAGTTAGGTGGGGGTTGTCGCGACATTGAAGTACATACCTTCGCCCAGAGCCCACGTGGGCCGATGCTGGTAGCCCACCTTATCGTGGACGTGCGGGATGCCATGGGTGCCAACACCGTGAACACCATGGCTGAAGCGGTGGCCCCGTTGATGGAAGAGATTACTGGCGGCAAGGTACGACTGCGCATCCTGTCCAACTTGGCCGACCTGCGTCTTGCCCGAGCCCAGATCCGCATTGCTCCTGAGCTGCTCACGACCGCAGCTTTCAAAGGCGAAGACGTCATTGAAGGGATCCTCGATGCTTACAACTTTGCCGTCGTCGACCCCTATCGTGCAGCCACTCACAACAAGGGCATCATGAATGGAATCGACCCTCTTATTGTCGCCACAGGTAACGACTGGCGCGCGGTGGAAGCAGGTGCACACGCCTACGCCTGTCGCAACGGACATTACGGTTCGCTGACCACGTGGGAAAAAGATGGCAAGGGCCATCTGGTGGGCACACTGGAAATGCCCATGCCTGTCGGACTGGTTGGCGGCGCTACCAAGACTCACCCACTGGCACAATTATCGCTACGCATCTTGGGTGTGAGGACAGCGCAGGAACTCGCCGAAATCGCGGTGGCAGTCGGTCTAGCACAAAACCTCGGCGCGCTACGCGCATTGTCTACTGAAGGAATACAACGCGGCCACATGGCTTTGCATGCGCGCAACATTGCTCTTTCCGCTGGCGCCAAAGGTGAAGAGGTCAACTGGCTGGTCAAGCAGATGGTTGAGGCTCGTGATGTACGCTCAGACAAAGCGGCTGAACTACTTAAGCAAAAGCGTGCGCAGTACTGATCATGACCAATGATCATGTCCGGTTGGTTGAGGTAGGTGCAAGAGACGGCTTGCAGAACGAGAAGCGGACGCTACCGCCCCAGACCACAGTGCAATTGTTAGAAATGCTGGCAGATGCGGGCCTGCGAACCTTGGAGGCCGGAGCTTTTGTTTCGCCACGCTGGGTACCGCAGATGTCCGGATCTGATCAGGTGCTAAAAGCGCTCACAACACGCCCCGGCGTAACCTGGACAGCGTTGGTGCCCAACGTGAAAGGTCTGGAAGCAGCAATAGAGGCAGGTTGCCGAGAGGTCGCAGTGTTCACTGCTGCCTCCGAGGCGTTCTCGCAAAGGAATACCAACTGTTCTATTGCGCAAAGCCTACTCCGCTATCAGGAAGTGATGGTGCGCGCGCGCGATGCCGGAGTTAGGGTCAGAGGCTACGTCTCGTGCGCCATGGGTTGTCCCTTCACAGGCCACGTCAAACCCGAGGCGGTCGCCGCAGTCAGCGCTTCGCTCTTCGGAATGGGGTGTTATGAGGTAAGTCTGGGCGACACCATTGGTGCGGGTACACCTGCGGCAACGAAAACGCTGATCAATGCCTGTCGACAGGTAGTTCCCGTCAGCGCTCTAGCCGGACATTTTCATGACACCTATGGCATGGCTATCGCCAATATCCATGCTGCGCTGGAAGCCGATGTACGGATCTTCGACAGCTCGATTGCCGGCCTGGGTGGCTGCCCGTATTCGCCAGGGGCCACTGGCAATGTTGCCACTGAAGATGTGATTTACCTGCTGAGCGGCCTAGGCATGAACCATGGCGTCGATCTTGATGCATTGATAGAAATCGGTGAGTTCATCAATACCGAACTTGGACGGGAAACTGCATCCAGAGTATCCCGTGCCCTTCTTGCGAAACGTGGTCTCGTAGAAACGAACTAAGCCGCATCTCTTCACGTTCATAACAATAAAAGCCCGCAGGGGCGGTGGGAGAACCCTTATGAAACCCGAACTGTTTGAAGTATGGGGAGACACGGTAGACGGTCGCCACCTGATCTACTCCATTGGCATCGGCGCAATTGTCAGCCTCGGCGCTTTCTTCATAGCGCAACACCTGCTTGTCGGCTGGGTAGACTCTCTGCAGATGGCGCGCGCTTACGCGATGCTGGTGGGTATTGTTGGCTGCCTGGCAGGTGGAGCCATCAGTGCGGCACTTTTCAAACCCAAGCGTAACGTCGTAGAGCATCTGGCAGATCCGGCATGGCGTTCAAAAATCCTGATCGAATTGCAGAACGAATATGGCCCCCTTGGCAGCCTGACTGACTTACCGCCCGCCACGATTGCGGAACTGCGTGAAATGGATCTTTATGATCTGTTCGCTGATTACGAGAAAGCCCTTCTCTCTCCCGACAAAAGCCTCGACGTGCAACCCGCCAGTACTGTCAGAGCTGTAAGCGTCAATGGAGGCCGGTCATGATCGAACCAATCCTGGATCAGATCTTAATAGCGTTGGGTATGGGTATTCTGGGGGCAGTAATTTTCGCCGGGATCGGACTCATCTCAGGCAGCGATGAAACCACTACGCTCGCCCCGCTGACTTTGCTGGTCGTTCTGCTGGGCGTTCCTGCCGCAGGTGTGCTGACATTCTTCCTAGCGGGAGCCGTAGCTAAACATATGACCCACGCCGTACCGACGGCACTACTGGGCATTCCTGGTGACACCATGGCGACGCCGCTCATGCGCGAGGCCAACTTCTTGCGCAATCTAGGTGTTCCACACATTGCATTGCGCAAGATGATTTCGGGAGCGGTGATTGCTGCGCTGATTGCAGTTCCGATGGCCGTACTGTTCGCCGTAATGCTCGCGCCGTTCGGTGACATGATCAAACATGCTGCGCCTTGGGTTTTTCTGCTTGCGGCGATTGCCATTGCATGGTTCTCCAAAGGACGCCTGGCTGCTGTGCTGACGCTGATCCCCTTCGTCATGGTCATTGTTGGCCTACAAAGCATCACCGGGCAATATGGGGTCAAGCTCAGTGTCAGTTACTTCCTTGGCATTGCCATCGGCCCGCTAATCGCCGCGCTGTTCTCCATGCTCGCACCTGCCGAGCGAGAAACAATGCGACGTCAGGAGGTGCGCACTTTTTCCTTATCTCCCGACGTAAAAAGCTGGGGCGGATTTTTTCCTAATCCGCTTACGGTATTGGACAGCAAACAAAGCATGTGGACTGCCGTCACTGCCGTAGTCTCCAGCGCCACCTTCGTGTTCAGCCCGGTTGCCATGACCGTCATCATGGGCGAAGTCGTCGGTTCAAGGGTCAAGCACGTTTACCATCGCTTGACCACAGTCATAACCGCTCGCAACGGGGTCACCGAATCAACATACCTCGCCGAAGCGTTGATCCCGCTCATCGCTTTTGGTCTGCCACTTAGCCCCGTTGCAGCGGGCCCGGCAGCGCCACTCTTCAATGCCCCCCCGCGCTTCAGCGTCGACACAGCGACGGGCCAGGTGCACAACTTGCACTCACTGCTCAGCACTTGGGAGTTTCTTGGGTATGGCATGTTGGCAGTGGTCATTGCCATTCTGATTGCTTACCCATTCACCATGAATTACGCGCACAGAGCAGCATCCTATGTGTCGCGCAAAATCAGCCACGAAGCCGTGATCTCGACTTTTGTTGGCCTAATCCTGGTGATTGGCATCTGGGAAGGCGGCCTCCTAGGTTTGCTGGTAATCATCACCATCGGTCCGCTGGGCGGATTTCTCTCACGCTTTTTGGGCTTCAACATTGGCGTGCAGTTCATGGGCTATTACACCGCCGTACTCACTGTCCCGGCCCTCGTTGCCCTGATAAACGCATGACTCCTAGCAAACATAACAAAAATATCCAGGTAACCATCATGCATAAAAATGTCCTCGCTTCCCTGCTGTTATTGCTGAGCGCGACTGCGTTCATCGCTGACGCTGCAGAGTCAATTCCGGCCCTCGCTTATCCCGCAGGCGACAAACAGCTACATGCCATTCCGGCCTCTGAAAAAGACCTTCCGACTGTAACTGCACAGCGTTGGATCAAGGTCTCGGACAAAGGGATACAGCTGGAAGGCCCGGCCTTCGATCGCGAGGGCAATTTGCTATTTGTGGAGGTATTTGGTGGGCAGGTACTCAAAGTCGACCCGCAAGGAAAGCTCAGTGTTGTAGTGCAGAAAAACGCTTTGGGTTCGGCAGGATTGGCAATTCATAAGGTGACGTGGGCGGATGGCTCGCAAACGCGGATCGACGCGGTGATCTGGTGCACCGGCTTCCGCCCTGCCCTCGGCTATTTGGAATCCCTGGGCGTGTGTACCGCCGACGGGCGCGTGGCCGTCAAAGGCACGCATTCGATTCAGGAACCGCGCTTGTGGTTGGTGGGTTATGGCGACTGGACAGGCGCCGCTTCCGCGACACTGATCGGCGTGACCCGAACGGCGCGCAGCACCGTTGAGGAAATTGAGCGTTTTTTGATAGAGCAGTGAGTCGGCGCACCTCAGCTCAGTCAACGCTGATTTACATCACAATTAACGTCCTTTATCAGCCCTTCTGTGCAGGAGACGCAAAATGAGCATTGATTGGGTCAACTTTACGCCTTGGACATCCCTGGGCGGAGGAGCCTTGATTGGCCTGGCGGCTAGCCTATTCGTTCTTGCAAATGGGCGCATCGCAGGCATCAGTGGCTTGATTGGAAGCGTGATGCAATTGGGCAGTGAAGGTTGGAACGAGAAGGCGCTATTTCTTCTTGGTCTGTTGCTTGCGCCAGTGTTATGGGGAGCATTTAACGTTTTGCCGCAAATCGAGATCAGGGCTGAGTGGCCCACCCTGATTATGGCGGGGCTGCTCGTCGGTGTTGGAACCCGTTACGGCTCTGGCTGTACGAGCGGTCATGGCGTTTGTGGGATCTCTCGACTGTCAGCCCGATCCATCACGGCAACGATGTGCTTTATGTTCGCCGGTTTTGCAACGGTGTACGTCATGCGCCACGTGGTGGGAGCATGAACTTGATCAAGTTGGCCGCATTTTTATCTGGCCTGATCTTCGGCCTTGGTCTTCTCTTGGCAGGCATGGCGAACCCCGAAAAAGTATTGGCTTTTCTTGATGTGGCCGGGGCCTGGGATCCGTCTCTCGCACTGGTGATGGGAGGAGCCATCGCAGTGGCGGTTATCCCCCTGAATTGGGCGCGTAAGAACAAGCAGTCCTTGCTGGGTGCCCCCATGCAGTTGCCGATGAAAAGGGAGCTGGATGCCCGCTTGATCGGCGGCAGCCTGGTGTTCGGCATAGGTTGGGGAATTGCGGGGATTTGCCCTGGGCCTGCGGTCGCTATTCTGCTTACAGGGCACGGGCGGATCATCATATTCATATTGGCCATGTTGGCCGGTATGTACTTGTTCTCTCTATTAGAACGTCGACGCACAACCTGATGTCGCTGTGAATCGAGCTGAGTGTGTCATGAGGCACTGCGATTACTTTGGCATCCGCTCCAGCCTTATCCGTCATGTCCATGACACCTCCAGGACGATTGCGAACGTCAGCGAATCCGGTTCAGGTTGAACCTCTGCTGCTCAGGCGGACTCCCAAACCTGAATCCAGGAGAAACTTATGACCCATACAGCTTTGGTTGTGGGCGCCAGCGGCATCGTCGGCAGCGCCATCACTCAGTTACTCATCGACAACAAGTGGCAGGTCGCCGCGCTCTCGAGGCACCCGTCACAAGTGCAAGGCGTGATACCTGTCGCGGCAGATCTTCAGGATCCTGCTTCGCTGGAACAGGCGCTGGCGGATTTGAAACCCACTCATGTCTTCATTACCACATGGTCACGGCAAGCCACAGAAGCCGAGAACATTCGCGTCAACGCCGCCATGGTTCGCAATGTGCTCGCCGCCATTCGCCCAGCCAAGAGCGTCGAGCACGTCGCACTGGTCACTGGCCTGAAACACTATCTCGGCCCGTTCGAAGCCTATGGTAAAGGCAGCCTTCCGCAAACACCGTTTCGCGAAGAGCAAGGTCGTCTGGATGTCGAGAATTTCTATTACGCCCAGGAGGATGAACTTTTCGCCGCGGCTGAAAAAGACGGTTTTACATGGAGCGTTCACCGCCCGCATACCGTGACTGGAGTTGCTGTAGGCAATGCGATGAACATGGCAACCACCCTCGCCGTCTATGCCTCAATTTGCAAACAAACCAATCGCCCTTTTGTGTTTCCAGGTTCAAGAGTGCAATGGGACAGCCTTACCGATATGACGGACGCCCGGCAGTTAGCGAAACAACAACTGTGGGCGGCCACCACGCCGGCTGCCGCCAATCAGGCCTTCAATGTCACTAATGGCGATGTGTTTCGCTGGAAATGGATGTGGAGCCGAATTGCCGACTACTTCGACTTGCCTGCTGCCGATTATCCCGCTTCACTCTGCCCCCTTGAAAAGCAGATGGCTGGCGACCAAGCCGTATGGGCGCAAATAGTCGCTGAGCACGGCCTGAAAGAGTCCGATATCGGTCGCCTGACATCCCCATGGCACACCGATGCAGACCTCGGTCGACCCATCGAAGTTGTCACGGATATGTCGAAAAGCCGTGCCATGGGCTTCACTGCCTACCAGGCGAGCGATCAGGCATTTTTCGATGTGTTCGACACACTACGTGAGATGCGCTTGATACCTTAGGCTGCTCCAAGAGGAAAAATGATCTTCTTTGCGATAGACGCATCCTTTTGGCCACGTCAACTACCCACACCCCCTAACAATAAGCGTCTGGCAAAGACCGTGGCAGAAGCCCTGACCGTCATTACGTTCAACATGGGCTGTGGCGCATTCCCTCAGAACTTCAATGAATGCCTACAGCCCTGATAGGCGATGCCGAGTTGAAAAGGCGGCTTCGGCGATGATTTCCGGGTTAATGCTACAGCCCACGCTGACAGAGCATTCATGAGGAGATCAGATAGCTGTTATGAGTGCCTCGGTCCTCGCAAGCGAATCTGTCCAACTCACGTTGTGATGCTTATTAAATAAAGTCGCAACGTGAATTAATGAGCGCTACTCACCTATTCATTCTGAAAACGCCAGTTATCAGTAGCAACGCAGTGCCATAGGCTCCCACGATGAACAGTCCAGCAGCACTGTCCGCCTAACTGCGAATGGAGACGTGATGAGCCCTAGAAATCCCACCGAACCCGGAGCCGGAATAGAACTGTCCCGGCGACAAGTGCTTATCGGCACCGCCGGTACTGCAGTCACAGCCGCGTTAGCGAAGGTCGATGATGCACACGCGGTTGCCAACACGACATCAGTGCCGCAGAGCTCGCCAGCGAGTCACTTGACGTTCAACCTCAACGGGCGGCGATTTGCTTTGGATGTCGACAACCGCACCACTCTTCTGGACCTCCTTCGCGAAAGGCTTCACCTGACGGGCACCAAGAAGGGCTGTGACCACGGCCAGTGCGGGGCTTGTACGGTGATCGTCGAGGGCAGACGCATCAACGCGTGTCTGACGCTTGCGGTCATGCATGAAGGTGACAGCATCACCACCATCGAGGGGCTCGGTACGCCGGACAACCTGCATCCGCTGCAAGCGGCCTTCATCAAACATGACGGTTATCAATGCGGTTATTGCACGCCTGGCCAGATCTGCTCGGCCGTCGCAATGCTCGAGGAAATAAAGGCCGGCGTACCCAGCCACGTCAGCAGCGATTTGATCGCCAAGAGCCCTACAACAGCCGCTGAAATCCGTGAGCGCATGAGTGGCAATATTTGCCGTTGCGGTGCGTATTCCAACATTGTCGAAGCCATTCACGAAATAGCTGGAGGTGAGGCATGAAATCCTTCACCTACGAGCGCGCCACCTCTTTACAGCAAGCGGTTGACGCATCCGCTAACAATCCGGGCGCTCGATTCATCGCCGGCGGCACCAATTTGCTTGATCTGATGAAACTGGAAATCGAGACGCCACAGCACCTGATTGACGTGAACGGACTGGCGCTCGACAACATCACCCGGACAGAGGATGGCGGGTTAAGGATTGGCGCCATGGTGCGTAACACCGACCTGGCCGCTGCACCTCAAGTGCGGCAAGACTACGCCGTCCTCTCCAAAGCCCTGCTCGCCGGAGCGTCAGGGCAACTGCGCAACAAAGCCACAACAGCAGGCAATCTCTTGCAACGCACCCGGTGTGCTTACTTCTACGACACCCATCAGCCTTGCAACAAACGCCGCCCGGGGGCTGGCTGCCCGGCGATGGGTGGCGCCAGTCGTCAACAAGCGATCATCCGTGTCAGCGAAGCCTGCATTGCCAGCCATCCCAGTGACATGGCCGTGGCGATGCGAGTATTGGGCGCGAAAGTAGAAACGCTCAACGCAGATGGCCAAGTTAGAACAATCGATATCGCCGACCTGTACCGAGCTCCCGGGGACACTCCACATATCGAGCACATTCTGGATGCGAACGAACTGATCACCGCTGTGACTTTGCCTAAACCAGCAGGAGGCAAACATATCTACTACAAGGTTCGCGACCGTGCGTCCTACGCTTTTGCGCTGGTTTCTGTGGCGGCGATCGTAATGCCAGACCAGTCAGGTCAGGTGGCGCTGGGTGGCGTGGCGTACAAGCCGTGGCGAAATGAAGACGCCGAGGCTTATCTCCCTGAGGGTGCGCAGGCCGTAGCCACACATTTGCTGGCTGGCGCTCACCCCACCGCGCAGAACGCTTTCAAGATCAAACTGGCAGAACGCACGATTGGTCTCGCGCTGTCCAACGCGTCTTCCTAAACAAAATCACCGGCATTGCACGACTGCGGTCGATTGACCAGGAGTAAGCCTCATGAAGTTTGATACGCCTGCGAGCACAAATCCCATCGATCAAATGAAGGTCATTGGTCAACCCAAAGATCGTGTTGAAGGCAAACTGAAAACAACCGGCACGGCCACCTATGCTTACGAGCAACAGGCTGCTGTCAGTCCTCCCGCCTACGGCTATGTAGTCGGTGCAGCCATCGGCAAAGGGCGGATAGCCTCCATTGACTCGAGCGAAGCACGCCGAGCCAGCGGTGTCATCGCGATCGTCACTCATGAAAATGCGGGCCATCTGGACAGAGGCGAATTTTACGTTGATCGCGCACTGGCCGGGCCAAAGGTCGATCACTATCACCAGGCAGTGGCAATCGTCGTCGCCCAGACGTTCGAACAGGCCAGGGCCGCTTCGGCTTTGCTGCGGGTCTTCTACGTGCGAGAGCCTGGCGCCTACGACCTGGAAGCACAACGCGCGTCCGCCAAGACACCCGCGCCGGGTGCGTTTGGCCCTCCTCCGCACACCGCGATCGGCGATTTTGAAGGCGCGTTCAAGCAGGCAGCATTCACACTCGACGGTCATTACACCACCCCGGATCATGCCCACGCGATGATGGAACCCCATGCCACCATCGCGCAGTGGCAGGGAGACAAACTGACGCTTTGGACTTCGATCCAGCAGATGAATTGGGGTGTCAGAGATCTGGCCAAAACACTCGGCATCCGCAAAGAAAACATTCATTTGATCTCGCCATACATTGGCGGCGGCTTTGGTGGCAAAGGCACCATCCTCTGCGATGCTGTCCTGGCGTCGCTTGCCGCCAGAGCGGCCGGGCGCCCGGTGAAGGTCGCACTCCCCCGCCCGCTCATGTTCAATAACCTGACCCATCGACCGGCGACGATTCAAAGAATTCGGCTCGGTGCCAATCCGGACGGCACGCTCACCGCAATCGGCCATGAGAGTTGGTCGGGCAATCTGCGCGGCGGTCGCACGGAAGCAGCAACTGCATCGACCCGGACGTTGTATGCGGGCGCAAACCGTATGACCCGTTTGTATCTTGCCGAACTCGACCTTGCTGAAGGCAGCGCCATGCGCGCACCCGGCGAAGCGCCCGGCATGATGGCGCTGGAAATTGCCATGGATGAAATGGCTGAGAAACTGGGCATGGATCCTGTGAAGTTTCGCGTCATCAACGACACCCAGGTGGATCCAGAGCAGCCGGATCGCCGGTTTTCTCAGCGCCAGTTAGTTGAATGCCTGAACACGGGGGCCGATCATTTCGGCTGGGCTCAACGTCATAGCCAACCGGCCAAAGCGCTGAAAGACGGCTGGTGGGTCGGAATGGGCATGGCCTCGGCGATTCGCGGCGCACCCACCACCAAGTCCGCCGCTCGTGTACGACTTGATCGCAAAGGCATGATCACCGTCGAAACCGACATGACCGACATTGGCACCGGCTCGTACACGATCATTGCCCAAACGGCTGCCGAAATGATGGGCGTAGACATAGACAAGGTGAACGTGTACCTCGGGGATTCACGGTTCCCGGAGTCATCGGGTTCAGGCGGCCAATGGGGTGCGGCTTCATCCACGGCAGGCGTCTATGCTGCCTGTGTGAAACTCAGAGAAGCCGTCGCCACCCAGCTAGGCCTTGATCCAACGAAAACCGAATTTATCGATGGCCACGTTCTTGAAGGGACGAAAAATCTGCCATTGATACAGGCGACAGAGCATGGTGATCTGGTGGCCGAAGACGTCATGGAGTTCGGCGACCTGGCCAAGCAGTATGCTCAGCAAACCTTTGGCGCCCACTTCGTCGAGGTGGGTGTAAACGCCGCCACCGGCGAAATTCGCCTTCGCCGGCAGTTGGCGGTGTGTGCCGCAGGCAGAATACTCAACCCGAAAACAGCACGTAGTCAGATCATCGGGGGTATGACCATGGGCGCAGGTGCCGCGTTGATGGAAGAAATGGTTGTCGATCATCGCTTGGGTTTTTTTGTTAATCACGATCTGGCTGGCTACGAAGTGCCGGTGCATGCCGACATCCCCCATCAGGAGGTGATTTTCCTTGATGAAGTAGACCCCTACGCGACGCCACTGAAAGCTAAAGGAGTCGGCGAGCTGGGTATCTCGGGCGCAGCAGCGGCGATTGCCAACGCCGTGTATAACGCTACCGGCATTCGGGTTCGCGATTACCCGATTACACTCGATAAGCTGATTGACCACTTGCCCGCTCTGGGCTGACCTTACCGCTCTAGGCTTCGGAGTCATCCATGCAACTCAGCCGCACGAACCTGGCAGATATTGTTTACTTCCTTGCCATCGCTCGGCATCAAAGCTTCAGAAAAGCAGGTTTGGAAGTAGGAATCAGCGCGTCAGCGCTAAGCCATGCCATCAAAGGACTGGAAACCCGGCTTGGCGTTCGCCTGCTCAATCGCACCACCCGCAGCGTGACCCTCACGGCTGCAGGCGAGGAGTTGCAGGGACTGATCAGCGCTCCAGTGAATGACATCGGCCAAGCGCTGGAAACCCTCAACCGCCTCCGTGATGAGCCCGCCGGGCGAATCCGCCTGAACGTCTTGAGCGACGGCGCAAAACTGCTGTTGGGCCCCGTGCTCCCGGTTTTTGTTGATCGTTATCCGGATATTGAAGTCGACCTCACCGTCACCAATCGAATGGTCGATGTGATCGGCGACGGCCATGATGCCGGGATTCGTTTCGGCGGCACGGTTCCCGAAGACATGATCGCGCAACGACTCTCACCCGATGTCGCCTGGGCAGTCGTTGGCGCGCCTGATTATCTTGCGCGATTTGGTGCGCCGATACATCCGGAAGACCTGCATCACCATCGCTGTTTACGCATTCGACTGGGCAATGCACGCATCTACCACTGGCAATTCTCGAAAGAAGGTCAATCGTTGGAGGTAGATGCGCCAGGCGCCATCACTATCGATGAGACACGTGTCGGTGTAGCGATGGCAATGCGCGGCGCCGGTTTGATGTATGTTCCGGCGTGGGTCGTCGAGCGCCAGATCGCGGAAGGCTCCCTACGGCGAGTCCTCGAGGACTGGACTCATCACGATCCGGGTTTTCACATCTATTACTCAAACTTCCGACAAGTGCCTGTAGGCCTTCGCCTGCTCATTGACCTCATCCGCGAACTCGAACCCATGGGGCCACTCCCGTAGCGAGTTCAGCTCGCCTGCCGCTTGCTGAAGACCTCGCCAAACACCGGCACCGCCGAAAATGCGTTAGGCCAGCCCGCATAGAACGCGAGGTGTGAGAGCAATTCGGAGGCTTCGGTCTGCGTCAGACCATTGTCCATCGCACGGTTGAGGTGGTAACCGATCTGCGCCACCTGACCGTTTGCCACTAACGTCGTGACCGTAATCAGGCTGCGGTCTCGGGGCGCAAGGCCCGGGCGCAGCCACAGATCGTTGAACAACGCACTGGTGGTGTACTGCACCAATCCGGGCGACACCGGGCCAACGGATTTGTCGACAGCCGCAACGCGTGCGTCTTCAGCGGCCTGATCGATCGGCAGCAGGACGGGCGACACCGGCGCCAGTTGATCAGAGTCTATTCCGTGCTGATCAAAGACCCCTTTGGCAATCGACGCCGCGCCAGCGGCATTCCCCCACCCCGAATAAAACGCGAGATGGTTGATCGTCTCGGACAACTCCAAAGGCGTCACGCCATTCTTCAACGCCAGATCCAGGTGAGCGGCCAGCTCGGCTGTCTGACCTTTGGCAATCAGGACGGCTACCGTCGCCAGGCTGCGGTCGCGGGCAGACAGCTCCGAGCGTTTCCAGACCTCACCAAGCAGAAGGCTGTCGGCGTTGTGAGCCATTACCGGAGATGTCGCGTGTATATCAGCTGAAACAGGCATGTCAGAAATTTCCTCAGTCGGCGCCCCCTGAGGGGTGGCGCATGCAGACAAACACATCGCTAATGTTGCTACTGCAAATGTGCGAATAATCATAATGAAGCGCCGTACTGGGCGTCGGTGACAGGCTCAAGCCACTCAACATTTTTGCCGTCAAGCGCCTCTTGAATGGCCATGTGAGTTACGCCGGTCGTGCTCGTCGCGCCGTGCCAGTGCTTGACGCCCGGGGGAGTCCAGATGACGTCTCCAGGCTTGATAACCTGTTTATCAACGGCCTCTTGTTGAACCCATCCAGTACCCGTCGTGACTACCAGCATTTGTCCCAGTGGGTGGGTGTGCCACATCGATCGCGCGCCCGGCTGAAAGGTCACATACGCTGCCGAGACGTTCGACGGTACGTGTGCGGCGAAGAGCGGATCAATGCGTGCATTGCCCACAAAGTTCGCGGGCGCCCCGATTATCGATGCCTGCTCACCATTTCTCACAATAGTCATGGATGACTCAGGGGAAGCGTCAGCAGCGCAGACGTTAAATGCGACGGTGGCCAACAGGGTGACGAAAGGCAGGATCGCTCTTTGGCGCATGGTAGCTCCTTGCTGAATCAATAGAGTTGCGACCAACCTAATTGATCTCAGTGCATTCAACTACCGGCTGTTGGGTTGATGCTCCGATGAGCCGAACTCAACAATACGCCCATTCATGTACGGCTAGATCGAACTCAGGTTCTGTGGTGGCAATCTATGGAACAGGGTGTTTGCTTTTCGCGAAAGACTGAACGAGTCAGGGCACATGCTTTCGAAAAATTGAGCGCTTTACATTTCGAGACGCAAGGAGACACGCAATGCCTGACAAAAACTTGGTTTCCCCAGCGAAGCGTAAAGACGAGAAGGATCCCGCTCTCGACTCAGACCCGCCAGATACAGGTTTAACAGATGACGAGCGGGTGGTTAGGGACGATCAATTTTTTGGCGACGAACCACGTGTAGAACCTGGCCCAGCCGACCTCGAGAGACTCAAGGACTAACCAGGTTTTCCTTTGATATAGCCGCGATCGGCATTTCAAATACAGCTTCTATCGTTTGCACTTTAATTTTTGGGGAGGTAACCCGCATGCGCCAGCAAACCTCATTCATATTTGATCTGGATGGCACATTGACTGATAGCGTTTACCAGAATGTCTTTGCGTGGAAGACAGCACTGGATTCCGAAGACATTCCATTGGCTATGTGGCGAATTCATAGAAAGATCGGTATGAGCGGCGGGCTGATGCTTAAGATGTTAGCCCGTGAAACCGGCGTGGAGATCAAACCAGATCAGGCTAAAAGGCTGAGCGATAAACATGATGAAGCTTATAAGGATCTGCAGGGACAGATAAGCGCTCTCCCCGGCGCCGTCGAGCTTCTCGATACGTTAAACCGCGACCAGCTCAAGTGGTGTATTGCGACCAGCGGTGGCATGGACACCGCAGCGATAAATCTGAAAGCATTAGGCTTGGATATCGCGGAGGTCAACCTCATCACCCGTGATGACGTCAAGTATGGCAAGCCCGATCCAGACCTATTCCTCGCCGCTGCAAGCAAACTCAATGTACCCATCGAAGATTGCCTGGTAATCGGCGACGCCGTCTGGGACATGCTTGCCGCACGCCGCTGTAAGGCCACCGGTATAGGGCTGCTTTCAGGGGGTTACGACACTGGAGAGCTTGAACGTGCCGGTGCACTGCGAGTCTACGAGGATCCGCTGGCACTGCTGCAGCACCTGGACGAGGTTGCTTCCCGTCCGTGAGCCATGTGCAGGCACGCGGATGGAGTGGGTGTGCTCCTCCCTAAACGCGACGTTCACGCATGCAGCCATGCCAGACGATTGATCGGGTGTTGTTCCAGTGCTCTTTAGAATCGACGATCCGAAGCATTGGACGCACCCGATACAACTGCGCCCACCCGGCACTCCTAGAACTTCGACAAGTTTACGCTGCGATAGACAGGGAAAGCGCTTACAGGATCAGCCAGGCTCCACTGGCGCCGGCAGTGCCACTCTTGAACAGACAAAAAGCAGTATGCCTATCAGAATCAAGCCCCCTCCCCGCATCCAAGTTTCCAGACTTTGCTGACTGAGCAGTACCAGGCAAGAGACGATAGCAAGTACCGGAACCCACGTCGGCACCCGAAAGTGATTTTCCGCAACCTCGTCACGGCGCAGGATTAACACAGACAAATTAGTACTGAGAAATACAAACAGCAGGAGCAGGACAACGGTTTCGGCCAATGTAGCCAGCGTTCCCGTCAGCGTGAGTGCGATTGCTACAAGGGTGGTAGCGATGACCGCGATCCAGGGGGTGCGTCGCCGAGGCAGCACCTTTCTCAAAGCGCCCGGCAACAGTCCAAGGCAGGCCATGCCATAGGTAAGGCGACTCGCCATTATCATGGTTAACAGTGCGCCGTTGGCTACCGCGATCAGTGCAATGAAGGCGAAGACGCGAGGCGGAATGTTTAAACCTGACGCCCGAACCACTTCAAGAAGAGGAGCCGAGGTCGCCACTAGTTTTTCCATGGGCAGTACGGAAGATGCCGCGACTCCGACAGCCATGTAGACGACTCCGGCGGTTAGCAATGCGGCAAATAATGCGCGCGGGTACACTTTTCGAACGTCTCGGATTTCTTCCGCGAGATTGGCGGATGTTTCGAATCCTACAAAAGAATAGAAGGCGATTAATGCCGCGCCCAAAACGGCTAACATCGGGCTGATCCCCGGTTTGAACTCCAGGCTGCGGCCCAAATCCGCTTCGCCTGTACGGAAATACCAGGCAGCGGCAACAACGACCAAAAGAAGACCTGACAGCTCAATGACTGTCATCACCAGGTTGGCTCCCAAAGACTCTTTAATACCCCTCGCATTTAATAGCGCGATAACGAGAAGGAACAGTAAGGCTGCGATGTGAGGCGGTACATGGATGAACGCCGCCAGGTAATCACCCGCAAAGGCCAACGATAAACCCGCCGCGCTCGTGACAGCCGCAGATAGCATGCAAAAGCCAACGAGAAAAGAAATGAGCGGAGAACGGAACGCTTTCTCAGCGAAAACCGAAGCGGCGCCCGCGTGCGGATATTTTGTCACCAGCTCTGCGTAAGAACCTGCAGTCAGCATCGCGAAGAACAGGGCGATTAGCAGGGGCACCCATATTGCGCCACCTACCTCCCCCGCAATTGTCCCGGCGAGCGCATAAACGCCCGCCCCGAGTACATCTCCGAGAATAAACAGAAAAAGCATAGGGCCGGTGACAGCGCGGCGCAGCGAGGTCTTCTGGGGAGAGGTGTTCACGTTCAACTTCCTGGCTTGAGGTTTCAACAGCGCATCCCCAGCTAGTCGCCAGGTCGCTTACTTTCAAGCAATGGAAATTTGCCGGTGTCTAAAGTTCACATATCTTGGCAACGTGTCGGGAAGAAGGCGCCGCTCCTACAATCTGAACAGAGCTACGTAGTTACACTCAAGTTGACTAAAAAACGATAACAAAAAAGGGCCCTAGCAGGCCCTTTTGTATTCAAACCAAAATCACTTGGTCAGCCAGGACTCGACGGTCGCGGAGCCGTGTTCAGCTTTCCAATCTTTCAACGTCTTGTGATTGCCACCCTTGGTTTCTACGACTTCACCGGTGTGCGGATTTTTATAGACCTTCAACTGGCGAGGCTTGCGACTGCCGGCTTTGGACTCTGCGGTCGGAGCGCGACGGCCTGCTTGTGGATCTAGCAGGTTGATCACGTCTTTCAGGCTGTAGCCGTATTTTGCGAGCAAATCACGCAGCTTCGTTTCGAACTCGATTTCTTTCTTGAGGCCTGCATCACCCTTGAGGTTTTCGAGCGCTTGGAGTTGTTCGGCGAGGTGTTTTTCAAGTTGGCGGAATTCGGCAAGTTTGGACATGGAAATTCTCGATGTGAGTAATACCTAGAGGTTACACCATAAATCACGGGGCGCACTTACAAGGAGTGGCGCCTGAGGTCTTTCACCTGGATTGATGAGTATCCGCCTCCTCGGCTGGATAAAACTCGCCCTCCTTCCCCATCCTTTTTAGCTGTTCGCGCACGATCAACTCAACGCTGACAACGGCGGCTTGATCGTCAGGGTTGACCAATTGCAAGCACAAACGTCGAACATTCTGATCGTGGGTGCCCTCGCTCATCATCTCGTGCGTAAAAACTTGTTCGCCACGCCATAGGCATAGCTGCGTATGGGTCTCGCCGAGCCATATCTCGTTGATTGATCTCAGGTCGGTGGTCGCCAGTTGATCGACGGTGATTGTCTTATCCATTGCTCTGTACCTTACCAATAAGCAGATACAGGTAGACTTACGGGCACAGGAGGTCGTTCCAAATGTCGGCAGCTCACACCCGCCAAGGTTTATTAAACACGTCCCGGATCGAGTTGCTGACTTTCAGACTGCGTCTGTAATCAGTCATCGGCGCCTTCGGTCAGTGACCGGGGCTGAATCAAATGCGGGCCCTGATTACGCACGTTACCCACCTCCTTGCCCACTTTGTACCAATGAAAATCCGTCGCAGGCCTGCAGTGCTCCATTGCCAGTTCGCGAGCTCGTTCCGGTGACGTGTCGGGATCTATCCATTCGCGGGCGTGCTCAGGCGCTAAGACCAAGGGTTTGCGGTCATGGATATCGACCATGCCCTCATCACTCGCAGCGGTGATGATCACAAAGCCGTCTCGATCATCCGGCTCCAGCCCTTCGTGCACCTCAGCCAGACCCGCAAAGAACATCGGAATCTGCTCTTTCAACGTGATGAAATAGGGCTGCTTTTTCTTTGCATCATCAGGGTCTTTAACCCATTCAAACCAGCCGTTTGCCGGCGCGAGTACGCGACCATTTGGCCAGAGCTGATTAAAAAACTTCCCGGTGATGACGGTCTCGACCCTAGCGTTTATCGGGTCAGGACGCTTTCCCTTCGCCCAGAACGGCGCCCATCCCCATTTAACCTTATCGACACTCAAGCCCTCTCCCGCTGGCCGGATAATCTCCACCCGCGTAGAAGGCGCGACGTTGTAACGCTCGACAGGCCAGAGGTCATAGCCATTGATCACCAGCTGCTTTGGCGCAAGCTCCTTGAGGTAGTGATCCATCGATTCGTAGATCGAATAGCGTCCGCACATGATGTCACCCGTCGAATTGTCGTACCTAAGAGATTGACCGCAAGTGAACCAAATCGTTAACTGTATATACGTACAGTCAACCCCTAAGGCTTGCATCATGAGCATCACCATTCTCGGCCCTCTCGCATCTGGCGGCAGGAAACTGCCCCTCTATTCATCCAGGGTGCCGGCGGGTTTCCCCTCACCAGCGGCTGATCACATCGAAAAGCACATCTCCCTCGATGAGCTGTTCGATATCCGCGCGCCGCATGTGTACCTGGTGAGAATTGATGGAGACAGCATGCAGGGCGCCGGCATCTATTCAGGAGATCTGGTGGTCGTTGATCGCAGCGTTGATGCGGTCAGTGGCGATATCGTCATCGCGGCGCTGAACTCGGAGCCGTTCTGCAAGCGTCTGCTGCTGCGCGAGAAGGCCGTGATGCTTTTATCGGAGAACCCAAAATACCCGGCAAGACACGTCATGGAAGGCGATGAACTGGTGATCTGGGGTGTGGTGAAATACAGCGTGCGCGATCATGACAACACGTGAGCCCGTCTTTGCACTGATTGACTGCAACAGCTTCTACGCGAGCTGCGAGCGCGTCTTCAGACCCGACCTGGCGAAGACACCCATCGTGGTGCTGTCCAACAACGACGGCTGTGTGATCGCGCGCAGCTATGACGCCAAGCCTTTCGTGAAAATGGGCCAGCCGTACTTCCAGATCAAAGACCATCTGCGCCGGCATGGAATCGTGGCCTTCAGCAGTAATTACGCTTTGTACGGCGACATGAGCGAACGCGTTATGACGATCATCGAATCGATGGTGCCAGCGCTCGAGGTCTATAGCATTGATGAGGCGTTTGCCGATCTGACGGGTATTCCCGGAGATTTGTCGGCATTTGGTCGACACATGCGCTCCACCCTTCTCAAGCGAACGGGTATCCCGGTCGGAGTGGGTATTGCCCGCACCAAAACCTTGGCCAAGCTCGCGAACCATACCGCCAAAAGGCTGCTGGATGTCACCGGCGGCGTGGTTGATCTCTGCGATGCGTTCAAACGCGACTGGACGCTGCGCAACACCGATGTTGGAGTAGTCTGGGGAATCGGCAGGCGCATGAAAGCTCACCTGGAAGTGATGGGCATCAAGACGGCCATGGATTTGGCGAAAGCCGACCCGACAATGCTTCGCCAGAAATTCAGCGTAGTGATCGAAAAGACCGCTCGCGAGCTGGCCGGCACCCCATGTTTGGAATTGGGTGAAACTGAACCACCCAAGCAGGAAATCTGCTGTAGCCGTATGTTCGGAACCCGCCTCACACAGATAGAACCTATCAAGGAGGCAGTTGCGACCTATACCCAGCGCGCAGCGGAAAAGCTTCGGGCGCAAAACTCGCTGTGCAAGAAGATCCGCGTGAGCATCAGGACAGGCATGTTTAATCCCGAAGAAGCGAAGTATGCGAACGGCGCACTGGTCGAACTCCCCTACCCGACAAATGATGTTCGACTCATGACCAAGGCTGCGACCGAAGCCGTCAATCGTCTGTATCGACCGGGCTTCAAGTACAGCAAAGCGGAGGTTCTGCTAATGGATCTACGTCAGCCTGGCGAATTCACCGATGACCTATTCGCCCAGTCTCAGCCTGCGATGGCTGACAAAGTGATGAGTGTTCTGGATGAGATCAATGGCCGTTGGGGAAAGGGAGTTGTGCGGCTGGCCAGCGTACCTGCGGCACCTGGATGGGCGATGCGTCGCGACCTGATGAGTCAGAGCTACACGACGAAGGTAGATCAGTTGTGGACGGTAAAGGCTAGGTAGCCGGGGGTGGGGCGCGCTGAATCTATCGTGAGCGGTGCGTCATAACGACTGCCTACGACCAGAAGGGCTCAGTCTTGGTTTTCCTCGTAGAACCCAAAGCGATCAGCGCCTATACCTCCTCCTTGGCTCCAGCCGAACTGATTTGCCCGTCAACCCCAAGGATTACGCCCACTGTCTGTAAAACCGATACGACAAGGCGTCGCAGAACAGAACGGGAAGACTTCCACTTGCTTGAAAGCTGATTTAGTCCCGCGATTCAGCAGCCAAGAGCTTTTTGACTTCGGCGATGATCAAGTCGATGTCGAATGGTTTTGCCAATACGGCATCAAACAAATCTGATCTTTGCATACCAATATGTGCCTGAGCGCCGCTCATCAAGATGATCGGCAATTGACCAGCTGAAGGGAGAGCTCGAACGGCGGTGGCGAATTCCAGGCCGTCCATGACCGGCATCATGAAGTCGGTAATGATCAAGGCAGGTCGTTCTCTATCCAGTACCTCGAGCCCTTTTCGACCATTGCTGGCCGTCACCACCATGAACCCCTCATCCTCAAGCGCAAAGCTGAGAATGTCAGCGATCAAATACTCGTCGTCGACGACCAGGATGGTGGACATGTTAATTCAACCCACTCACAAGCTTAAGAAATCGAACCGGGCGATGACTCAGCGGGAACTGATGGTTCACGTCTTGAAGCCTTTTCCAGGAAAACATCTTGATCACGAATCACGACCACAAATCGCGAAGGATCGTAGGAGCTGTCTCGTATTTTAAGAATGGAGAGCGTCCTGCTAAGTTCAGAATGATTCTCAGAGAACCGCATGAGCATCAGATTGTCGACGATACTGGACAGGTCAGAATTCGGTGCGCTGACCTCGGAGCCAAAAAGATCGCGCATTTCCCAAGAGGCAAACACGGTAACCCCCCTGGATCGCAGCTCGTTCATCAGTGCACTGAAGAAGTCAGTAATCCGCGCCGGATTTGTCGAGACTCGCGTCATACCGCTCAGGCTATCGATAAACAGGCGCTTGATGCCCTTTTCTTCAACGAGATTCAGTAGTCGTGCGCCCAAACCATCCAGGAGGCCCTCTGTGGTGGGTTGCCATGCAATGGTCAGTGCGCCGCTGTCTTCCATGCTTTTTAAATCGATGCCCAGTGACTGGCCCTTGAGTCGCAACCGTTGTGGGCTTTCGTAGAAGCCGAAATGCAGGCCCGGCGCTTCCACAGTCGACTGGGCCAGGAATTTGAGGCCCAGCGTCGTTTTACCAATCCCGGAGGGGCCTATGACCAGAGACACACTGGAACTGTGCAGGCCTCCGCCCAATATGTCGTCCAGCGATTCAATGCCACTGGCGATGCGCGTCATGTCGGCGCTGTCGGGAGAGGACGGATGGCTGTAAAGACTTTCGAGCCGTGGATAAACAACCAGGCCATTGTCGGTAATTTCACACTCGTGAAGGCCGGTCATTGCTCCGCTGCCGCGAGTTTTACGCAGCTGAATTCGACGCACCGAACGAGTGCCATACAACTCTTCGCCCATCTCAATCACGCCATCAACCATCGTGTGCTCAGGACTGCCATCGTCAAGGCGAGAACTGGTTAGAAACAGCACCGTGCAACCAGCGAACGCGGCATGCCCTTGCAACTCAGAGATGAATTTCTTGGTGTCGATATGGGAATCCGCTTTTGAACGCGCATTCAGCAAGCCGTCCACCACCATAACGGTGGCCTTCTGACGGCTTATCTCACGCCGAAGCAGCTTCACGACTTCATCCAAACCTTCGTTTTCCAAAGTATCGAATGCGCTGACAAACTGGATTTCAGCCCCGACTTTGGAAGAGTCGAAGAAGCTCAGAGTCGAAAGAAATTGAAAAAGGCGATCATGTGACTCGGCCAGCAGTGTTGCGACTAGAACCCGCCCACCCTTTTGCGCGTGATGGAACCCAAGCTGGTTGGCCAAGATCGTTTTTCCAGACCCTGGGCGCCCTTGGATTATGTATGAGGAGCCCGCTACCAGCCCGCCCTTGAGCAGAGCGTCGAGCCCTTCGATTCCACTTTCGAGGCGTTTTAGCTTTTCCACAATGCGACCCTGATCTGAAAACAGGCTGTTTAAGCCGAATGGTGGAATGCTAACGCCATTTTCGCTCTGGGCCAATGCAGTAATGAGTGGCATGCGTTTACTGACAACAGGCTGGTCGCCTGACTCGGGTTGATTGCTTGGAGAAGCTTGAATCATCGGCAGGCGCTGCGAAGGGATCGTCGATGTGGCTAAAGAGATGGAGTTACGCGGCGCCACACTCTGCACTGGAATTGAAGGGTTTGGACATACCGGACAGCAACATTCAGAGCCTCACGCTTAGCTCTCCAAAGAGCGATACCTCTTCATTCGGTACATTTCACTGTCCGAATGGGTGAGCAGTGTATCGGCATCATTTCCGTGCTCGGGATAGTAGGCAACGCCAATACTGCACAATGGCATCTTGAGTGTGCCGAACTCAGGGCCCAGGGGCTCAGCCATGACGTTGTGAATCTGCTCTAGCTTTTTGGAAATCGTGTCTCTGGACTGGACGTCTGTTAGCAGCACCGTGAATTCATCGCCGCCAATGCGAGCCACGGTGTCTGTCTCACGCACACAGCTTTTTAGACGCTGGGCCACAATGCACAGAACCCTGTCTCCCGCTGCGTGACCATGGACATCATTGATACTCTTGAAGTCATTTATGTCCAAAAACAGCAGAGCCAGCTCATTACCGTGGCGCTGCGCCGTCTGCAGTGCAGATATCAGTCGATCACTAAAGAGCGACCGATTGGTTAATTTCGTCAGCGGATCGTGATGAGCGAGGAAGCGTAACTCCTCCTCGGCTTTAGCTAAAGCTGTAACGTTTCTTGCGACCCCGATCCTGGCACCGACCTCCTCCGACCAGAATGCAGCCCACAGGATGTACACGACTGCCCCATCCTTGCGGATGTAACGGTTGCGGAAATCGAAATGAGGTTGCCCATTCATGACCCGGGAAATCGACGCTCGCGTCGCATCCAAATCTTCAGGATGCATATAGCGGGTGATACTGGTGCCCATCAGCTCTTCAGGGAGATAGCCCAACAGGGCCTTACAGGCATCACTCACAAAAACAATGTGGTCGCTTTCATCAACCACAAAAACGGTATCCAACATCAGGTGGATCAGTTTGGGGTAAAGCGCTTGAAGATCGATGGCCATAGGTCATGTGGGTCTGAGTCGTTGAGCGCGATCATATCCCGATTTGTAGGGTGGGCTGCGAGGAATCTTGGGAGAAGTGGAATCCCGTCTGTACGCGCTCGCTGAAAGCTCCCAGGGGTACTGGGAAGCGTCTGTGACCATCAGGTTTTTATTGGCTGAGGCAAAAGAAAAGCTAAGGATTTAGCAGCGGTATTTTCACGACGAATTCGCTTCCCTTGCCTTCCCCCGCACTTGTGCCGGTCACTGTTCCACTATGGGCTTCAACCAACTCTCGCACCACCGTCAAACCAATGCCTAAGCCTGCGCCATTGAAACTCACTGCATGTTCATCCTGGACAAACGGCTCAAAGATGAAAGGCAGTGCTTTGGCTGAGATACCAATGCCGGAATCACGAATGCGAACTTCCAGCAGATTGGCTTCAACGCAAACGGCAAGTGTGACAGTGCCACCCTTCGGCGTGTATTTGGCCGCGTTACCCAGCAAATTATCAAGAATCTGCGTCAGCCTTACAGGATCGCCGTTCACCGCTAAACGAGATTCCAAGCGTTCTGAGGTGAAACTCAAGCCGTGAGCGAGCATGACCGGAGTGAAGATCGCTATTGCGTCACTAATGATGTCAGCCATGTTAGTAACCTGGAAGTTCAGGCGAAATTTACCGGTGGTAGCGCGAGCAATGTCGAGCAAATCTTCCACCAGTCGGGACATCCGCTGTACCTGGCCTTCAATCAATAGCTGCATGCGTGGCAATTCTTCGCGAGGAATTCGCACCAGGCGGCCAGCAATCATGCTGATGGGCGTCAGTGGATTTCGCAGCTCGTGGGCCACTATAGAAAGGATATTGCGCTGCTGCTCCAGTGCCTGTTCAGCTGCAACTTGTAAATCTTGGGCGCTAAGCGCTGCTATCACCAATCGCTCGTTGGCTTCACGCATTTCCAAGTACAGCTGCTGTTTTGCCTGAGCATTTTTCTGATTTTCAACATCCGACTGCGCCGATAAAATTGCCAGCACTAACTGCTGATTGGCCTCAATAAGTTGCTCGACTTGCAAGGCATCAACAAGCTGGCTGTTGGCTTCGCTGAGTTCCTTGTGCAGCGCCGCGAGTGCCGCCCGAGCCGCGACCGTTTTGCGGCCCAGGAGGAACAGCTCGCGTGCAGCAGTGGCCAAAGCCTGTTCATTCTTGCCGCTGGCCTCACTCATCATTGTTCGCTCATCGATCGACCTTGCTCAAAACCTGCCTTGTCGGTCGCCCGCCGAGCAAACCTTCCTGCTCCGGCAACATGTCACCGATGTGTAGGCCGCTATCATCAATGAAGTACTGGCGTAACTCATCAGAGTGCGCACTGGCGCGAACCTTGACCACGGCCATGATGCGCAGCAACCGGCTCTCCACCTCAATATAGCGCTGGACGATGATTGCATCCGTCAGAAACGCCGTGCCGTAAGGGCTGAAACGCAGATCGGTGTAGCGATCTTCCAGCTCCGAGGTCATCAATACACTGACCCCGGAATTGGTCAGCGCCGTGACCATGCGCGACAGCGACTCGCGAAAATCCTCGCGAAAGGTCGGCGCCAGTGCCAGTTCGAAGCCCGACAGCGAGTCGATGACCACGCGAGTGGCGTTCAGCCGGGTGATCTCGCCGAGCAACAGCTGGACAATTTCGTCAATCGAAAGATCGGGAGCGCGACTATCCACCAGACCGACCTGCCCGCTCGCAATCAAACCCGACAGGGTCGCATTCTGCGAGTGATTGGGCCGTTGTTCGAATACTGCGATCACGCCGGTTTCGCCATTGCGCGCGCCTTCGGCGAGGAAGGTCGCCGCGAGGATGCTTTTACCTGAGCCCGATGGCCCGGCCACCAGCAACGAATAGCCCCGAGGCAGACCGCCCCCGAGCATTTCGTCGAGCCGCGTAACCCCCATGCTCAAGCGCTTGATCGGTGATTCCAGCGGTGTATCAAACGGGCCAGCTATTACGGGTGCGAAAACCTTGATCCCGGAAGTTGCAATGCGGAAGGTGTGCAGGCCCGGCAACGTCGGTTGGCCGCGCATCTTCATGATTTCCAGCTTGCGTACCATGGAGTTGCGTTGAACGCTTTGTCGAAGCCAGATCAGGCCATCGGCCACGGTGAAAATCGGGTTGGTGTCGGTTTCAGTGAAATACTCGCCGATGAGGAACGTCGTCGCTTGCCACGTCGTCATCAGCATGCCCAGTTGCTGAACGAACTGCGGAAGGTTGTTATTGGGGTTGTCCTGGGTCTGGCTGGCCAGCACCACGGAGCGGAACGAATCGACAAACACCAGGGCCGGCGAATGCGCTTCGACTTCGCTGACGATGCGCCGCAGCACCTCGTCCAAGTCCCCGGCCAGGGTATCGTCGGCCAGGTTGATGTAACGGATCGACTGGTTGATCGCTTCGCTGTCGAAAAAGTCGAATTGCTGCTGATAACGCAGCATCTTCAATGGCGGTTCACCCAGGACGGTAAAGAACAGCGCCGGGCGTTCAGGTGTTGCCAGGGCAAACATCATCTGGTGGGCCAGCGTGGTCTTGCCGCAACCAGGAGGGCCGGCAATCAGATTGAACGAAAATTCCGGCAATCCTCCACCCAGCACCTCGTCCAGTCCAGGCACGCCGGTGGCCAGACGGTTGATAGTCACTTTGGTGCTCATGGCGAATTTTCCTGCGAGGGGGTGTCGCTCAAAGAAGGTTCCCACACGCCACGAAGCAAACTAGCGGTGAGCGAGGGCCCGATCAGTGTGGTCAGAAGCTCGTAGAAAGTAGTCAGCAACACTTCACCACAAAACAGGGCTTCGGTGTCCTGCTGCTCGACGAGTACGGATTTAAGGGCAATAAGATCCATCGCGGCCGGCAGACTGTCATAGGTGCCGGAGAGATGCGGATGAGCAGAAACACACAGATGTAAACTGCGCCGGTACAGGGCGACAACCCCTTGCTGGCCAATAATCGGCGCAAGGGCGGCGTCCATAGCCTGCAATTTCGCAACAATCGCCTCGGCGATGCTTGCAGTGTCAGCATTAAGACCGACACCCTGCGCCAGAGAAGCTACGATCCGGCGGCTCTCTTCGCTAAGCGTGGACATGGCTGACTGATATCTGATGAGCAGAGTCTGATGGTACACCCTCAAGCGAACTATTGAGTCCCTTGGATGCAACATTACAAATGCGACAGTAAATGGTGACGAAACAAGAAATGGTTGGTGAACAAGCTCAATGGCAGGGAGTCTTGGCTCTACCCCTAGCGTGACGCCCCACCCTTTCCTCGCCTCACTGAGAGTGAGCAGCCTTGCAAAACGTGTATCGGAAGGTGGTGAACCGCGCGTGCGAACAAGACATAAGCGCCTTGGGCTCGAAAATGGATGTGGGCAATCGAAGCGCTTAACGGCTGAACACTAACGCAAAAGATTTGCGCCGAGGCGCATAGATTCATACCATCACAGCGGGTGTCCTGCTGTATTACGCGCAGGGCAGGTTAATCGTAACGTTGGTCGGGCCGCCATCGGAGAATTTCAGTGCCCGAAAATAACTCCCCTTCTCCGTCTATCCCCCGCCCTCAAGTACTCACAGAAAAAGCACTTGCTGCTCTTCAGCGTTTTTCGCACATTGAAGCGGTCAGCGGGATTGCTCTCTTAATTGCAGCTATAGCGGCTTTAGCCTGGGCAAACAGTTCTTTTTCTGCGAGCTATGAACACTTTTGGCATACCAGGCTCACTATTAGTTTTGGTGACGTCAGCTTATCCCAATCGCTTCATTTCCTCGTGAATGATGGGTTGATGACAATTTTTTTTCTAGTCGTCGGTGCTGAGATACGTCATGAAATCCATGATGGAGCCTTAGCGAATATTAGAATGGCTTTGCTTCCACTGGGTGCGGCATTAGGCGGCGTACTGGTTCCAGCGTTGATCTACATTGCCATCAATCATGGCACAGAAGCCAGTGATGGCTGGGCTGTGCCAACTGCAACAGATATCGCTTTCGCTGTAGGAGTACTTGCCTTACTGGGGAAGTCCATACCCGGAGGTGTAAGGGTATTGCTCTTAGCGTTAGCAATCATTGATGACATTGTCGCCATTCTTATAATCGCAGTATTTTATACTTCTAATTTGAATCTTGATGGGGTGGCAATTGCTGCGGGCGGATTGTTGATGATTTTCATGTTCCAGCGGATGGGCGTTGGCATGATGATCCCCTATGTATTGCCGGGCGCCATCATTTGGTACGGCTTGCTGAAAACAGGCGTTCATCCAACACTGGCGGGCGTGATTCTTGGGCTCTTGAGTCCGGTGCGCTCTATGCCAATGACAGAACGACCGCTAGATATTATTCAGCGAAACTTTCACGAATTGTTAGACCGATTCTCTTCAAATGATACGTCAGATCACTCGGTCACTAAGCCTCTGAAAGAAATACAGCAGGCCCAAAGGGAGATCCTTTCGCCTGTGCAGCGTATTCAAGCAACACTCCATCCATGGGTCGCCTTCGGTATCATGCCACTTTTCGCATTAGCAAATGCCGGCGTTAGTTTCGCAGGAGCCGACCTTGAAAGCTCGCTATCACAAAATGTATTTATAGCGGTGATACTGGCATTGGTTGTCGGAAAACCATTAGGCGTTATTCTCTCGTCCTACGTTCTTTTGAAACTGAAGTGGTGTGAGCTTCCTTCTGACGTAGGCTGGGCTGGAATCGTTTTGGTAGGCCTGCTTGCGGGGATTGGCTTCACCATGTCGATTTTCATCGCATCTCTGGCATTTGACGATCCGGCCCTGCTAGCCGCATCAAAGTTGAGCGTCTTGTGCGCTTCCGGTGCCGCCGCAGTATTAGGCCTGAGCTGGATTTGGATGCGGCGATTAATCAAGGGCAAAAAATCCAAGGTAAACAGCGCATGATCCCTGGTTGGCGCGCACCGCGTTTTTTATCCAAAAACGGGTTACTGAGAAACGTGATTAGCCAATAGGTCATGATAATTTTTGTATCAAATTCCTTGTCGACAGTCCGAAAATCAGGGCTAATCTCAGGCTGTTGTTAAGCAGTCCAAAAGTCATTCACATTGACTTCTACGAGAATACCCTCCTCGGTTCAAGTGTTATGGGCGGGGGTCGCGTCGGGCACCCGCAAGGGTGGCTGGTCTAGTGCCAGCATTCTTACCTTCGCGGCTTCGCCCACCATCTGGCCATATAGACCTTTCAGCTCATTATGTGTTCTACAGTGGACTCCACCAGCGATAGCTCCGGCGTGTGCAAGGCATGAAAGCCTGATATCAGCTGCCATATCCATGGGCACGATTGCCTTAATCTTATGATCCTTAAGGACCTATCTGATACCCTTTCGGCCATCATAAACTTTCGACATACACCTATTGGCGATCTGACCCTTGCCTAACATACCGAGGTTCCATGCAAGCCGAGATGCAGGAGATTAGCGACCATCTCTACCGTTTTGCTCCATTTGACAAGCTGCCTAGAGAGTCAGTAGACGCTACGGCACGGCGAGTGGATGTGCGCTATTTCAAAGCCGGCAGCGACATCCTGGAAGCTGGCGAAGTTATCCAGGATTTGCACTATGTTCGCAGCGGAGCCGTAGAGATTTATCGACGCAACGGTGAACTCTACAACCGGCTTGTCGAAGGCGATATCTTTGGCCAGGCAGGGCTTTTACGCAGCAACAAAGTACGTTTTCCTGCGAGAGCACTTGAAGACAGCCTGATTTACTATATCCCCGCAGACGTCTTTGCCGATCTATGCGCACAGCATGACGCCTTTGCGGATTTCGTTGAAGCTGAAGGGCACTCCAGGCTCAAGTCTGCTGTCGAGGCGCAAGGGCGGTCGAGCGAACTGATCCAGCTCAAATGCCGAGCCTTGCTGTCACGCTCGCTAGTGTGGGTTACATCGGATACCACCGTTCGCGAGGCTGCAAGGCTAATGACCGAACAACGCGTTGCTTGCGTCGTGGTCATGTCGCCAGCGGGGCTGCAGGCAGGAGACACTCAGGGCATTGTGACCGACAGGGATCTTCGCACGCGGGTCGTCGCTGCCGGAAAGAATGCCGGTGAAACACTCATCAGCGACATTATGACTACAGATCCAGTGGCCATAAATGCTGATGATTCAGGGTTTGAAGCCATGCTTGTGATGTTACGCCGCAATATCCATCACCTGCCGGTTCTCAACCAGGGCCGCCCGATTGGCGTAATTAACCTGTCAGATATTATTCGGTACGAGTCCCACAGTAGCTTGTACCTGGTCAACAGAATATCTAACCAGACGTCGGTCGACGGTCTGAAGTCGCTCTTACGAGACCTGCGAGGAACGTACATCCGCATGGTGCGAGATGGTGCGACCGCGCACATGATCGGCAGCGCTATCTCTGGTATCGGCAGAGCTTTCACGCAACGCCTGCTGGAACTTGCGGAAAAAAAGCTGGGCCCTCCACCAGTACCTTATTGCTTCATGGTACTCGGCTCGATGGCGCGCGATGAGCAACTGCTGATAAGCGATCAAGATAACGCTTTGGTGCTGGACGATCGATTCGACCCCTCCTCGCATGATGCATATTTCCGCAGCCTTGCATCGTTTGTGTGCGATGGCCTCGCCGCGTGTGGGTACAGCTACTGTAAGGGCGGGATCATGGCGACCAACGATCAATGGCGCCAGCCTTTGAAAGTTTGGCGCAGCTATTTTGATCAGTGGATCGAGAAGCCAAACCCGACAACCTTACTCAATAGCTGCATTTTTTTCGATCTGGATGGCGTATTTGGCGAGCTCTCGCTGGTGCAGGAACTCAAAGTCCTGTGTGCTCAAAAATCCAGTCGACATCCCGGATTTCTCAATGCCATGGCCAGGATTGCGCTCAACCGGACACCCCCGTTGGGATTCTTTCGTACATTTGTCGTCGAAACAGATGGGCAACAGAAGAGAATCATCAACCTCAAAGGTCGCGGTACCGCCCCGCTCACCGACCTCATTCGCATCCATTCGCTAGCTTGCGGCAGTACCGCGCAGAACTCGTTTGATCGTATTGATGAAATCACTAGCGCTAATATCATGCCGCCCGAAGCACTGAAGCACCTGCGTTATGCGCTGGAATTCCTCTCCATGGTGCGGATCCGGCATCAGGTAGAGGCCCTGGAGCAAGGAGAAACGCCCAATAACTATATCGAGCCTGAACGCTTCTCTAATAGCGAGCGACACAATCTCAAAGAGGCCTTCCAAGTCTTGAGTAACGGCCAGAACTTTTTGCGCTTTCGCTACCCGGCAAAGGGCCGCACCTCAAAATGAATGAGGCCAAGGTGCAATCGGATTACCCGGCGGACTGGCCAGATGTGTTCCGGGAATTGGCGCAGAAGTCGGCTAATTCTTGCTTGAGAACGTTTTATAAGACGGGCGTTGTCTCACCACAAACCCTGATTGAAAGCGTGGAATTTCTTGCAATGGACGTGGAGACAACCGGGCTCAATGCCCAGGCTCACAGTATTGTCAGCATCGGTTTGGTACCGTTCACCTTGAAGCGCATCTATTGCAGCAAGGCAGCGTACTGGGTGCTAAATCCATCATCCGAACTGAATGAAAAGTCAGTCACCTTCCACCATATTACCCACGCTGAGATTTTGAATGCTCCCTCACTCCCTGAGGTGCTGGAACCGCTTCTGCAGGCCATGGCCGGCAAGGTGATTGTCGTCCATTACCGCAATATCGAGCGTGAGTTTCTTGATGCAGCACTGCGTAGGCACCTCGGAGAAGGCCTGAGGTTTCCGGTCGTAGACACGATGCAATTGGAAGCCAGGATGCATCGGCAAAAGCAGGGTTGGATTGCCAGGCTCTTGCGCCGTCCGAAAACATCCATACGATTGGCCGACAGCCGCACGCGCTATAACCTTCCAGCCTATCAAGGGCATCATGCGTTAACCGATGCCCTCGCTACCGCTGAACTGCTACAAGCGCAGATAGCTACCCATTATTCATCAGCGTCACCTATTGGCGCGCTATGGGACTGACGACCCGGCACCAAGCGGGGTCGCCAGAAATGCCTTGGCGCTAGGCTTCTCAAAGCCTCGAAATTCTGTCAGGTGGTATGCATGATTCCATACGTCTGAGCAGGCTTTTATGTCGAGTGCTCGGAAGTCCTCATCGCCACTTCTTTGCTACGCCCCACAGGCATCTCGCCACCGGGAATCGATGCAACGTAAACGGTGCGCGATGGCAGTGCAAAGCTGACACCTATCTCGTTAAAGGCGTCCATTATTTCTAAGTTTATGTCCTGCTGAATATCCATGTAGACGTTGTAACTTGGGTCTAAAACAATGTAGACCACCTCAAATTCTAGAGCGCTCTCCCCAAAACTACGAAAATGGCATCGGTCAAATCGGGCCTTCTTTTGCTGCCTGATAATATGCTCGATTCGTTGCGGTACTTCCCTTACCTGCTGCGCGGAACAACCATAATTCAGGGCTATCTCAAAAACGATCCTGCGCTCTAGAAGCCGTTTGTAATTCTGTATGGTACTTCCGATCATGTCCGCGTTAGCCATAACGATTTGTTCACCGCCAAGGCTACGAATCCGCGTTGTCTTCAATCCTACATGCTCGACGGTGCCAGACAATGAGCCCACAACGATGAAATCGCCTACCTCAAACGGTTTATCTACCGCAATGGATAGCGAAGCGAATACGTCCCCTAGAATATTCTGCATTGCCAAGGCTATAGCGATGCCGCCTACCCCTAAACTGGCGACGAAAGCTGTAATGTTTACGCCGACGTTTGAAAGCATCGCCAGCACAACCACGACCCATAAGAAGACCTTTGCTCCCCACAAGCTTAACGTCGCCAACGCGCTCCCCTGAAATGTTTCAGAGGCACTGTGCCGTTTGAAGTATTGGGCTAAAGCCAACGCAGAAGCGCGATTTGCCCAGAGGCCGACCTGCAAAGCAGCGACAACGAACCAGAGGCTGCTGACTCGTACAAGCCAACGCTCTGGCAGGTCGAGCACACCTACACCAATGAGTATCGATGCAAGCAGTAAAAGCGTATTGCTCGTTCCTGAAAGCACTACGACTGCAATACGGCTAATAGGTGCATTGGGTGATGCTGATATCTTTCGAAGTTTCCTCAGAAAGACACCGATCAAGGTTCTCGCGAATACAAAGCTTATGGTTGCCAACACAACAGCGAAAGCCCAGTTGGCTAACGAAATCCCCAAAAACTCGTACGTGATGAAAAAGCTAACAACTTCTTGAAACATTCTGACCTCATTTATCCGAGGTTTAACCCGCCAGCAGTTGTGCTTGGCGGGTTATTGAAGGATTAACGGTCGCTCAGCCCCGAGCTTCAGCGGGGCTCGGACATCAGCCCTTTCACCAGGGAAACGCAACCAAGCGCCAGAACGAGTGCGAAAGGCAGGCCCGTCGATACAGCCATAGCCTGCAGCGCCACAAGACCGCCGCCCAACAGTAGCGCAATGGCAATCACTCCCTCGATGACAGCCCAGAATACACGCTGCGGAACAGGCGCATCGACCTTGCCCCCTGCTGTGATCGTATCAATGACCAGGGAACCAGAGTCCGAGGAGGTGATAAAAAACACAATGACAAGAACAATGCCCAGGAACGAAGTAATTTCCTTGAGAGGTAGTTCTCCCAGCATCGCGAACAGCTTCAGTTCCAACACAGCATCCTTGACGCCAACCAGGTTTTGTACGGTAGCCTGGTCAATGGCAGTCCCGCCAAAAGTCGTCATCCACAATACCGATACCACGGTTGGAACCAGCAAGACCGAGATCAGGAACTCTCTGACTGTTCGGCCACGGCTGACGCGGGCAATGAACATCCCCACAAAGGGAGACCAGCTAATCCACCATGCCCAATAAAATGCAGTCCAGCCTTGAGTGAATTCAGTGTCAGTGCGTCCGAAAGGGTTGGAAAGTGCCGGAAGGTACTCAGCATACGTCACCAGATTTTTAAAGAATCCAGTGAAAATCGCCAAGGTCGGCCCAACAACAATGATGAACACCAGCAACAGCAATGCGAGGCCCATATTGATTTGAGACAGCAACTTGACGCCCTTGTCCAAGCCAGCAAGTACCGACCAGAGCGCAATTAAGGTGATACCAACGATCAGCACCACCTTGCTTAGATTCGTCGACTCAATACCGAAGAGATATTCAATCCCTGCTGCTGCCTGCTCTGCTCCTATCCCCAAGGAGGTCGCCAGTCCAAACAAGGTGGCAAATACCGCCAGGATATCGATCATGTGCCCCGGCCATCCCCAGACTCGCTCGCCTAGCAATGGATAGAAGATCGACCGTATGGAGAGCGGTAAGCCTTTGTTGTAAGAGAACAACGCCAAGGATAAGGCAACAATTGCGTATATCGCCCAGGGATGGAGTCCCCAGTGGAAGATAGTGGCAGCCATCGCCAAGTCGGCGGAGGCCTTTGCATCACCCGCTGCTCCCCCTAACGGTGCCCAGTCGGTGCGCACACCACTTGCATCGACGGTCACACCGCCCATGGACGCCTGGTAATGCGACATAGGTTCGGCCACGCCGTAGAACATCAAGCCGATGCCCATTCCCGCGGCGAAGAGCATCGAGAACCAGCCCACATAGCTATGGTCTGGTTTAGCATCTCTACCGCCCAAACGAACCTTTCCCAGCGGGGAAAAAATCAGCACGATGCAGAGCACCACAAATATGTTTGCGATGCTCATGAACAGCCAGGCGAGATTGCCAGTTAACCAATTTCGGATAGAACTAAACAGCGGCTCAACCTCATTTTGAAGTGCGAGCGTCAAAATCACGAATAACAGGATTGTTGCGGCTGAAATGATGAACACTTTGCCGTGAATATCGAGGGAGAACGAAAACTCACCCTTGATATTGTCTTGCCCGATGACATAGTCGGTGTCGATCAGATTGGCAGCTCCGCTAGGAGCAGGAATGCCATCCTCACTGCTTTGATGAGGTTTTTCCGGTAGATCATCGCTAGGTGATCGGCCCATAAGAGCCTCCTTGGTTGTGGCACGCTGTAACGTGCAATGGCCGTTAGCCCCGCTGTTCCTATGGTAAAAACGAGATGTGTAGGGTCCTATCCTAACAAGCTTTCCAATCATGTGGCGAACGCTGCCTGAATCAGCCCCAGGAAAGCACGGCACCGTTCCCCGCTGAAACTAAAGAACGCGGATACGGATATGCGGTGGGTGGACTTAAGCCAATCCATGATTAATCGTCAGCCTCTAACGAAGCTAAAAGCCGCTATATTCCTTTGATTGCGGTCGCACGCTGGCGTCCCTGTGCACGGAGATCGCGATTTTTTTACGCAAAAATTACACGTATTGAATGTTAGCTATCGGATACTTCGCGGCGTTAATTTTGGCAGGCTAACTTCATGTCCTCTGCTGCACTCAGGCTTGTCGGTTTCATCTTAGGCATCTTTCTAATCACGTTGGCTGTGAGCATGGCTATACCCATGATCACGCTGGTGACTTTCGAGCGCAACGACGACCTCTCCGCCTTTCTCTGGTCAAGCTTGATCACCTTCATCTGTGGCCTCCTGTTGATCGTGCGAGGGCGCCCGGACGATGCTCAGCTTCGTCCGAGGGATATGTATCTATTGACGACTTGCAGTTGGGTGGTGGTGTGTACCTTCGCAGCGTTGCCTATGGTGTTCATCAGTCACATCAGTTACACCGATGCGTTCTTTGAGACGATGTCCGGCATCACTACAACTGGCTCAACCGTTCTAAGTGGTTTGGATACCGCCTCACCCGGTTTGTTGATCTGGCGCTCGATGCTGCACTGGCTGGGTGGTATCGGCTTCATCGGCATGGCTGTGGCGATCCTTCCCCTGCTGCGGGTGGGTGGCATGCGTCTTTTTCAGACAGAGTCCTCAGACTGGTCGGAGAAAGTGGCGCCCCGCTCCCATGTGGCCGCTAAGTACATCCTCTTTCTCTATCTGGGGCTAACGAGCGCCGGAGCTCTCGCACTATGGATCGCGGGGATGACACCGTTTGACGCGGTCAACCACGCGATGTCCTTGATCTCCACTGGCGGTTTCTCAACCTCAGATGCATCACTTGGCCACTGGACACAGCCCGCGATTCACTGGATAGCGGTCGTCATCATGATTATGGGAAGCCTGCCCTTTACCTTGTACGTCGCGACGCTGCGCGGTAATCGTCGTGCGCTGTTCAAGGACCACCAGGTGCGCGGATTCGTAGGTTTTTTGGTCGTGACCTGGCTTGCGGTGGGTACCTGGCTGTGTTTGCACAGCGACTACGGATGGTGGGATGCGTTTCGTATCGTGGCGGTCAATGTGACCTCGGTCGTCACCACCACCGGAGTTGCTGTAGGCGATTACACCTTGTGGGGTAGTTTTGCCGTTCTGTTGTTCTTCTATCTGACCTTTGTTGGTGGCTGTTCGGGTTCAACAGCAGGCGGCCTTAAAATTTTCCGCTTCCAGGTTGCTGGAGCTCTATTAGTGAGTAGCCTGAAGCAGTTGATCCATCCTCGTGCAGTGATTCAGAAGAAGTACAACGGTCATCCGATTGATGAAGAGATCTTGCGTTCGCTTTTGACCTTCTCATTCTTCTTCACCATCACTATTGCAGTGATCGCCTTGGGACTCGCCCTGATCGGACTAGACTGGACGACAGCGTTGAGCGGAGCTGCCACTGCGGTGTGCAACGTGGGGCCAGGTTTAGGCACAATCATCGGGCCTGCTGGCAACTTCTCAACACTGCCTGACGCAGCAAAATGGTTGCTTACCATTGGCATGCTGCTGGGACGGCTGGAGATACTCACCGTGCTGGTACTCTTCACGCCGGTTTTTTGGAGGTATTAATACTCTCACGGTCAGTTCAAGAATGGGCCCTGCAACAATTGGCCCGAGGCTTTCTTGAAAACGCGGAAGCTGCACCAAGCCAAAGAGTCCAACTCAATTGGCCTGCCGTGTGATTCTTCCAGCTATTGAGGTCAGTTGATCCTTCTCGTGCTGAAGCGTAAGCGTGATCTCTGCGCGAGTGATGAGAAGATCCACGTGCCTGTCGCATGCATCTTTAAAGATCGCTGGGTTTATTTCGGCGAGGCTCATGAGGGCTTTTAACAGCCGAAGGTTTACTTCTAGCAAAGCTGCACCGTCCCTGCTGATTGGGGCAAAAAAATCATCGAACAGATCATCAACCGTCAATCCTCGGAGAAAGACCTGTTTACAGCCCTGGTCTGTTTGCGAGCCAGAGACGTGAGGCTTGCTCCAGCAAGTCAAAGTCCTCACTCCCCGGCCAATGACATCGATGGCTGTTCCTGGGTCGTTCACCGCAGGCGACAAGGCGCGAGAAGCGATTTCCGAAAGAACGCAGAGTCCGAAGCGGGGATCATTTTCAAAGGTTCGCCGCACGCCTATGGTCAGCGTCGCTAGAACCTTGTCTCTTGCAGTATCGGTATCCCCGGCCATCGAGTTTCCCAAGCTCACGATGTGTAGGAGTGGCATTCCCTCGTATACAAATGTCCCCGGGAGCACATCCAGATAAATCTGTATTTCATCATGCTGAGCAATAGCTCCAAGTGCGCTCACATCGATATGTTGCACATAGCCTGTTAGCTCACTTTTAACTGTGATTGCGCTTGGAGGTAGCGACAGATCGGCTGGGTAAGCTGAGCCGCCTAAGTAGGGCCACTGAACGCGTTGAGTGATTGCCTTTATTGCAGCCTTTTCGACGCGATCGATGGTTTCTCCCACCCTTCCAAGTTTTGACAGGTGATCAATCCAGCGCAGGAGAGTGTAAACAATCAAGATGACCACAATTATCGTCACAGCGAACAACAATACTCGACCTTGCGTGCCATAGGCGCCCGTGCTCAACGCGATGATCCCCACCAGGCTGAAAAGGAATGAGCCTATGAATGTGGCAAGTGCATTTTGGGTCGTGGTGTCCTCCATCACCAAGGTGGTAGCGCGCGGTGTCACTCCGCTGCTCGCGGCCCCATAAGCGGTGACCATCGTGCTTAACGAGAAGGTTGTGACGGCCAGCATGCTAGAGGCAATGATCCCCAGAATATTGTCCACGGCATCCGCGCCGATGCGCGCCGACAATGATTCCGGGATGAAGTCTTTGAGCACCACCGCGAGCAGTGCGGTCGCTACTCCGAGAACTGAAAACAAGGAAGCTCTGAACCACAGCCTCTTTGTCAGTTGGCTTATTATCCAGCGCCAGCGAGCGATCATGTGCAATCCTTCAATGACTACGTCAGTTAACGTCGGGAGCAGCGCATAGGTTTTCACCGGCAATTTGAAACGGATTTTCATCCCGGCTAGAAAAACATTACGGCTCGTGACCCGTCTCGAGAATATCCCCGTTCGAAATGTCAGCTTACCTGGCGTGTAGCAGCGGTCTGCAACGGGTGCGGACCTCAGCTAAAGGTGGAAGGCTGGCCGATTGCGCTTCACGCGCTTATAGCGCCCCCCTGTTCCGTGCCAACATCACCTGATAGATCTGAGTTACCACCTGCGTTGTCGCCTCTTCGATCGTTCCTTCATTACGACAGAGAACCCAACCGTGGTCGGCTACCGCTTTTTCGAACGACTCGGTACACGCAACGTGCTCTGCATATTTTTGAATCACAGTGCCGCCCAGTCCTCGCGAACGTGTCGCGGCCCTTGCCCATGAAATGTCCGGGTCGGTAACGACGCCAACATGCAGGTCTGGCACTTGTACGTCTCGATCCATGTTCAATTGGAGAATGTCGGAAAACGGGACTGTTTGCCGAAACGCGGCGTCAGATGGATACCAGCGATCAATCAGGATGATGCTGTCTGGCGGCTGTTTCGTCAGTATGTGACGGGAAATCCAGCTACGACTTTCAGCAAAACCCTGGCATACAGCCCACTCCAGATCCGTGGAGGGATTTCGGGCGAGATTGTTGACCAGGGCCATGGTTTCACCCCTGAAAGGATCGCTTTTTCTCTCGCAAAGCCGGATGACTTTCTGGTTGCCCGCGCGCAGTACCTGCGTAATGGCTTCCAACAGTGTGGTTTTGCCGGTGCCCTTGGGCCCATCCAGAGAAACGAACAGCGGACGATTCATTGTTCACACAACAACTGAGACATTGATGAGCACTGTAACCTCATTTGCGGGTATTCCATTAGCCCTCCCCTGCCCCTTGCTGATACTCACGAGGCGTACAGCCAAACTCCCGTCGGAACACCGTGTGCAGATACTGCGCCGACTTGAAGCCACAACTGCGTGCGACGTCGGCAATCACCGAGTCGGTATTTTTTAGCCCGCTGGTGGCCGCCGCCAGTTTGAAACGCAGGATCTCGTCATGCACGCTGCAGCCTCGTTCAGCGCGGAAATGCGCTTCGAGTGACGAGCGCGATACACCGACATAAGCCGCCACCTGCGCCGTTTTGATGCCCTGGCAAGCGTATTGGCGGATGAACAGCAGCGCTTGCATGACGTACGGATTGCCCAAGGGTTGGTGCAAGCTCGACACCTGCACATTGACCGCATCGGGAGGGATCAGAATCTGCGTGCCGGTGGACGGCAGGCCGTGCAGCATCTGGTGGAGTAATTGCGCGGCGGTACGGCCCATGGTTTCGGTGCCCTGGATGACCGAGCTCAACGGTACTCGAGTCAGGCTGCGGGTGAGCGGGTCGTTGTCGATGCCGATCAAAGCCACCTGCTCTGGCACGGCAATGCCGGCGGTCAGGCAGGCCTGCAGCAACTGGCGGGCACGAGCGTCGCTGACGGCGATGATGCCGATGGGCTTGGGCAGGCCTTGCAGCCAGGCAATCAGCTGTTCGACCGCGCTGTCCCAGAGCGGCGCACTCGTGCCCATGCCGCGATAGATTTCGGCGTGCAGGCCGTCGCGCTGCATCAGTCTGCGGAAGGCTTTTTCCCGCTCCTGAGCCCAACGATTGGCCTGCGCTTCAGGCAGGCTGAAGCAGGCGAAACGCTGCAGTCCCGCCTCAATCAAATGGTTGTAGGCCAGCGTCATCAACGCGTTGTTATCGGTGGCGACATACGGAATCGCTTTCGGATAGGCACGCTTATCCTCATACGAGCCCCCCACCGCTACCACCGGCAACTGGATGTCGGCCAGCGCTTCGCCAATCAGCGGATCGTCGAAGTCGGCAATGATGCCGTCACCCTGCCAGCGCTCGATCCCTTTCAAGCGACAGAGAAAATCCTCCTCCAGGAAAAGATCCCATGAAGCGCGGGTGCTGCTCAGGTAGTTGCCGATGCCGCTGATGATGCCACGGTCGTAGATCTTGCTGCCGTTGAACAACAGGGCGATACGGTGGACAGGCGGTACGGTTTTCATTGTTTTTATGCTTGTTCTGAGCCCCTTGCTTCGGAGGCGATGCAGACAGACTAGGCGCGTGGGCGACGAACCTCAATACGCAAAATCGCACCCCGTGTTGGTGTTTTTCATAATCAGCGGGCACTGGGCCGTTGCTAGTATCGAGACACCGCCAAGAACAACAAGGACAAGGTCAATGCAGTATTTCCCCGATGTCGAGCCGATTCGCTACGAAGGTCCGGACAGCGAGTCTCCCCTCTCCTTTCGTCATTACGACGCCGACAAACTCATCCTCGGCAAACCCATGCGCGAACACCTGCGCATGGCCGCCTGTTACTGGCACACGTTTGTCTGGCCGGGTTCCGATGTGTTCGGCGCGGGGACGTTCAAGCGCCCATGGCAACACGCCGGCGATCCGATGGAACTGGCCATTGGCAAGGCGGCAGCCGCCTTCGAATTCTTCACCAAACTGGGTATCGACTATTACTGCTTCCATGACACGGATGTCGCCCCGGAAGGCCAGTCGTTGAAGGAGTACCGCAACCACTTCGCGCAAATGATTGATCACCTGGAGCGGCATCAGGAAGAAAGCGGGATCAAACTGCTGTGGGGCACCGCCAACTGCTTCAGTAACCCACGCTTTGCCGCGGGTGCCGCAAGCAACCCCGACCCCGAAGTGTTCGCCTGCGCTGCTGCTCAGGTGTTCAGCGCCATGAACGCGACCCATCGCCTCAAAGGCGCCAACTACGTGTTGTGGGGCGGTCGCGAAGGCTACGAAACCCTGCTCAACACTGACCTGAAACGTGAACGCGAACAACTGGGCCGCTTCATGCGCATGGTGGTCGAGCACAAGTACAAGATCGGTTTCACTGGTGACCTGCTGATCGAACCCAAGCCGCAGGAACCGACCAAGCACCAATACGATTACGACAGCGCCACCGTGTTCGGCTTCCTCCAGCAGTTCGGGCTGGAGCACGAAATCAAGGTCAACATCGAGGCTAACCACGCCACCCTGGCCGGCCATAGTTTTCATCACGAGATTGCGACGGCCGTCTCGCTGGGGATTTTCGGCAGCATTGATGCCAACCGGGGTGATCCGCAAAACGGCTGGGACACCGATCAATTCCCCAACAGCGTCGAAGAAATGACCTTGGCCACCTACGAAATCCTCAAGGCCGGAGGGTTCACGAATGGCGGATTCAACTTCGACTCCAAGGTTCGCCGGCAAAGCCTCGATCAGATCGATCTGTTCCATGGTCATGTCGGTGCCATGGATGTGCTTGCCCTGTCCCTGGAACGCGCAGCGGCCATGGTGCAGAACGACGAACTACAACGGCTCAAGGATCAACGCTACGCCGGCTGGAAGCAGCCGTTCGGGCAGGCGCTAATGGCGGGTGACTTCAATCTTGAGTCCTTGGCCGAGCATGCGTTCACCAACGAGTTGAACCCGCAAGCCGTGAGCGGTCGCCAGGAAATGCTCGAGAACATCGTCAACCGGTTTATCTATCGCTGATCACCCACAGAGTCTGCGGGCGCGCCGCGCGGTGACATTTCAACGACAAATCTGTGCCTGCGGCGCTTGCGGATTCTCTACAGTTTTACCAGCCCGATAACTCATCGTCAGGCCGTGTCTTTCCAACAAAAATAAAAGGACGCCCCACATGAAGAACGTAAAACGCACGCTGTTGGCCACCGCCCTGGCGCTGCTGTCACTGCCGGTGATGGCTGACGCTACCCACCCGAAAATCGGCTTCTCCATTGATGACCTGCGATTGGAACGCTGGTCGCGTGACCGTGACTATTTCGTCGCGGCGGCAGAAAAAATGGATGCCAAGGTCTTCGTACAGTCGGCTGATGCCAACGAGCAAAAGCAGATTTCGCAAATCGAAAACCTCATTTCCCGCGGCGTCGATGTCATCGTCATCGTGCCGTTCAACGCCACGGTGCTGACCAACGCGGTGGCCGAAGCGAAGAAAGCCGGGATCAAAGTCGTGTCCTATGACCGTCTGATCCTCAATGCCGATGTCGACGCCTACATTTCCTTCGATAACGAAAAGGTCGGCGAGATGCAGGCCAGCGGCGTGCTGAAAGCGGCGCCCAAGGGCAATTACTTTTTGCTCGGTGGGGCGCCCACCGACAACAACGCAAAAATCCTGCGTGAAGGCCAGATGAAAATCCTGCAACCGGCCATCGACAAGGGTGATATCAAGATTGTCGGCCAACAGTGGGTGAAGGAATGGAACCCGACCGAAGCGCTGAGCATTGTTGAAAACGCCCTGACCCGCAACGACAACAAAATCGACGGCATCGTCGCCTCCAACGACGCCACGGCGGGCGGCGCCATCCAGGCCCTGGCCGCGCAGCAAATGGCGGGCAAAGTGCCGATTTCCGGGCAGGACGCCGACCTTGCAGCGGTCAAGCGAGTGATCGCCGGCACCCAAACCATGACCGTGTACAAGCCGTTGAAACTCATCGCCACCGAAGCGGCCAAGCTCTCGGTGCAACTGGCGCGCAACGAGAAACCCACCTACAGCTCGCAATACGACAACGGCAGCAAAAAAGTCGACACCATCCTGCTCACGCCAACGCCGTTGACCAAGGACAACATCGATTTGCTGGAACAGGACGGCTTCTACACCAAGGCGCAAATTGCCGGGAAGTGATCTCCGGTAATGCGAAAACCCTTGTGGGAGCGAGCTTGCTCGCGAAGACGGCAGCACATTCAGTATTGATGCCCGCTGAACCGCCGCTTTCGCGAGCAGGCTCGCTCCCACAGCGTTAAGTGTTTGAGCCTTTGGAATACGAGCCCTCGTTATGTCCGACTATTTGCTGCAAATGCACGGCATCGTCAAAACCTTCGGCGGTGTCAAAGCGCTCAACGGTATCGACATCAAGGTCAAACCGGGGGAATGCGTTGGCCTGTGCGGCGAGAATGGTGCCGGCAAGTCCACGCTGATGAAGATCCTTTCGGCGGTCTATCCCCACGGCACCTGGGACGGTGAAATCCTCTGGGACGGGCAACCGCTCACGGCGCAATCGATCAGCGAGACGGAAGCGGCCGGGATCGTCATCATTCACCAGGAACTGACGCTGGTGCCCGACCTGTCGGTGGCCGAAAACATTTTCATGGGCCATGAACTGACACTGCCGGGCGGGCGGATGAATTACCCGGCGATGATTCACCGTGCCGAAGCTTTGATGCGCGAGCTGAAAGTGCCCGACATGAACGTAGCGCTGCCGGTATCGCAGTACGGCGGTGGCTATCAGCAACTGGTGGAAATCGCCAAAGCCCTGAACAAAAAGGCCCGCCTGCTGATCCTCGACGAACCCTCATCAGCCTTGAGCCGCTCGGAAATCGAGGTGCTGCTGGACATCATCCGCGACCTCAAAGCCAAGGGGGTTGCCTGCGTCTATATCTCGCACAAACTCGATGAGGTGGCTGCCGTGTGCGACACCATTTCGGTGATCCGCGACGGCAAACATATCGCCACCACCGCCATGGCCGACATGGACATTCCACAGATCATCACCCAGATGGTCGGACGGGAAATGAGCAACCTTTACCCCACCGAGCCACACGATATCGGCGAGGTGATTTTCGAGGCCCGTCACATCACCTGCTACGACGTCGACAACCCCAGGCGCAAACGGGTCGACGATATCTCGTTCGTCCTCAAACGCGGCGAGATCCTCGGCATCGCCGGGCTGGTCGGCGCCGGCCGTACCGAACTGGTGACCGCGCTGTTCGGCGCTTACCCGGGTCGTCATGAGGGCGAAGTCTGGCTGGACGGTCACCCCATCGACACGCGTACACCGCTCAAATCGATTCGTGCCGGCCTCTGCCTGGTGCCGGAGGATCGCAAGCGCCAGGGCATCATTCCGGACCTGGGCGTCGGCCAGAACATCACCCTCGCCGTGCTGGACAACTACTCGAAACTCACCCGTATCGATGCCGAGGCCGAGCTGGGCAGCATCGGCCATGAAATCGCCCGCCTGCACCTCAAGACCGCGAGCCCGTACCTGCCGATCACCAGCCTGTCGGGTGGCAATCAACAAAAAGCCGTACTGGCGAAGATGCTACTCACCCAACCCCGGGTGCTGATTCTCGATGAGCCGACCCGAGGCGTGGACGTCGGTGCCAAATACGAAATCTACAAGTTGATGGGCGCGCTGGCGGCCTCAGGCGTGTCGATCATCATGGTGTCGTCGGAGCTGGCCGAAGTGCTCGGCGTTTCCGATCGCGTGCTGGTGATCGGCGAAGGTCAGTTGCGTGGCGACTTCATCAACCATGAACTCACCCAGGAGCAGGTGCTCGCCGCGGCCCTCAGCCAGCCTGGCAGCCATAACAATAATGATCGGAAATCCGCGTAAATGAATCAGGTCAAACAACTGTTCACTCGCTACAAAATGCTCGCGCTGGTGTTTGCCGTGGTGTTGATCTGGCTGTTCTTCAGCTGGCAGACCGAGGGCGGATTCCTCACCCCGCGCAACCTCTCCAATCTGCTGCGGCAAATGTCCATTACCGGAATTCTCGCCTGCGGCATGGTGCTGGTGATCATCAGCGGCGAGATCGATTTGTCGGTCGGCTCATTGCTGGGTCTGCTCGGTGGCCTCGCCGCCATTCTCGATGTGATCTACCACGTCCCGCTGCTGGCGAACTTGAGCCTGGTCGCCCTCTGTGGACTGTTGATCGGTCTCGCCAACGGTTACATGGCAGCTTACTTGCGCATACCGTCCTTCATTGTCGGTCTGGGGGGCATGCTGGCGTTTCGCGGGATTCTGCTGGGGATTACCGGCGGCACGACCATCGCGCCGGTGTCACCGGAACTTGTCTACATCGGCCAGGGGTACTTGCCCCACGCGATCGGCACCGGCCTGGGCGTTCTGCTGTTTGCGCTGACGGTGTTCCTGACCTGGAAACAACGGCGCAATCGCGCCCTTCACGGCCTGGCGGCGCATTCACTGGTGCGTGACGTCATACGCGTGTTGGTGATCGGTGCGGTGCTGGCCGGCTTCGTCCAGACGCTCAACAGTTACGACGGCATTCCCGTGCCGGTCTTGCTGCTGCTTGTGTTGCTGGGCGCGTTCAGCTACGTCGCCAGTCAGACCGTGTTCGGTCGGCGCGTCTATGCCGTGGGCAGCAATATGGAAGCGACGCGCCTGTCCGGTATCAATGTGCAGGCCGTGAAGCTGTGGATTTTCGGGATCATGGGCGTGATGTGCGCCCTCGCCGGCATGGTCAACACCGCGCGCCTGGCCGCCGGTTCACCTTCGGCCGGCAGCATGGGTGAGCTCGACGCCATCGCCGCCTGCTTCATCGGCGGCACCTCCATGCGCGGCGGTTCGGGGACGGTCTACGGCGCCCTCCTCGGCGCGCTGGTCATCACCAGTCTGGACAACGGCATGTCCATGCTCGATGTCGACAGCTATTGGCAGATGATCGTCAAGGGCAGCATTCTGGTGCTGGCCGTGTGGGTGGATGTGAGTACGCGCACCGGACGCCGTTAAGGCGCAGGCATCACCCGGCGGGCGTGCTTGAGGCCGCCGGACCGAGAATCTCCATCAGAAAATCGATAAACACATTGATCCGGCTGGAGCCACGGTGATTGGGCAAGTACAAGGCGTTGATGCAACCGCTGGCACTGCCGGGATTGACCGCGTAGTCCTCAAGCAAGCGGGTCAGCCGGCCCGCCGCCACGTCGTCGCGCACCAGCCAGTCGGCCAACAGCGTCACCCCGCCCCCGCCGATGGCGGCTTCGCGCAGGATGTCGGCGTTGTTGCTTTGCAGGCGCCCCTGGACGTTGAGCTGAATGGGCGCGTCGTCATGCTGAAAGGTCCAGTGCTGGTGGATGCCGCCGTAATCGAAACGCAGGCATTGATGCTCCAGCAAATCCCGCGGGTGACAGAGCGCCGCGCTACGCGCCAGATACGCCGGACTGGCCACCACCCAGCGTTCGAAATGCCCCACGCGTTTGCTGACGATGTCTTCGCTGACCACGGTTGACCCCAACCGCACCGAAACATCGATCTGCTCGCTGAGCAGGTCACTGACCTGATCGCTCAGTGACAGACTGATCTCCAGCCCCGGATGCCGCTCGAGCAAACGACTCAGGTGCGGCGCAATAAGGCGTCGACCAAACTCCACAGGGACGCTAATGCGCAGGCGGCCCTGCGCTTCGGCGCCACGATCGGCGACAACGGCATCGGCTTCGTCGATCGCGTCGAGAATCGCCACGGCTTTTTCGAAATAGGTCTGGCCGGCAACGGTTACGCTGGTGTTGCGTGTGGTGCGATTGAGCAGGCTCGCGCCCAGCTCGTGTTCCAGCCCTGCCACTTGCCGTGTCACTGACGACGTGGATATCCCGAGTTTGCGCGCTGCCGAGGAATAGCCCCCGCAGCGCACGGTTTCCACAAACATCTTCAGTGCCAGCAACTTGTCCATCAGCGGGGTCCGGTCGATAGGGAACGCGGATGATTGTGCATCACTGTTCGTCTGTCGTCTTGTACCGCCGTGCTTGAACGCATTCATCCAGTGTTCAGACATCCGCCCTGCGGCTCAGGAACAACCCGAGTGCGAGCGCTGGCAGCAGCGCCACCGCGACGGCAGACAGGTGCCAGCCGAAGTGCTCGTACAGCGGGCTGGCCACCAACGACCCCACCGCGCCGCCGACGAAAATGCTGGTCATGTACACGGCGTTCAGGCGTGCACGGCTGTGCGGATCGAGGGCGTACACCTCACGCTGGCCGAGCACCATGTTCAATTGCACGGCGAAATCCAGCAGCACCGCGCACACCACCAGCCAGACATAGCCGCTGCCCGGTAGCGCGGCGATCAACAGCGCCACCGGCGCCAGCAACAACGCGACCAGCGTGCCGCGCCGACCATGCCCGGCATCGGCGAGACGCCCGGCAATCGGCGCGGCAATGGCACCCACCGCACCGACCAGCGCGAAGATCGCCACGTGTGCCTGACTGAAACCGTGGTGCCGCATCAGTTCAATCGGTGCGAGGGTCCAAAACAGGCTGAAACTGGCGAACAGCAGCCCTTGATACAGCGAGCGCTGACGCAACACCGGATAGCGCCGGGCCAAGGTAAATACTGAACCGATCAACGCGGCATACGTGGCTTTATGGGTCGGCAGCCGACGCGGCAGTGCCACTGCGGTAATCAACGCGATGACCGCCATCAGCGCCGCTGCGCTGTAAAACACCCCGCGCCAGCCGAACACCTCGACCAACAGGCTCGACAGTGGCCGCGACAACAGAATCCCCAGCAGCAGACCGCTCATGATATTGCCGACGACGCGGCCACGACTGGCCTCGGGGGCCAAATGCGCCGCCAGCGGCACGAGGATCTGCACGGCCACCGACGTCAGGCCGATGAGCAAAGACAGCACCAGGAACATCGACGGTGAATGGGTCAGCCCGGCGCACAACAGCGTGACGCTCGCCGCAAGAGTGAAGCCGACCACCAGACGGCGGTTCTCCATCAGGTCGGCCAGCGGCACCAGCAGCAACAGGCCCAGCGCGTAGCCAAACTGCGTCAGCGAAACGATCAGGCTGGCATTGGCGCTGGACAGACCGATCTGCGGTGCAATCAGTTCAACGATCGGTTGAGCGTAATAAAGATTGGCCACGACCGCACCACAGCAAAAAGCCAGGAACGCGACCATCAGGCCGGAAAGTCCAGCCGGCTGTTCGGCATTGGTCGCAACGACCGGATTGCCCGTGAGCATGATGACACCTCATTGAGTTCAGGAAAGTGCTGCCAAGGCTACGGCCCTGTGTCGATGCGCAGAATCCACGCGGCGGGCAACGCAGTGATGCGTCCCGCGCAACGGCACAGGCGTTGCTTCTGGCGCAACGCGCTGTTGCGTGGGCCGGTGATTCTCCGGCGCTGGCGGTTTCTCTACGCTTTGGCCCCTGGCGCGGTCGTCCCCGGCGGCGCCCTTCCCCGGCCATCACAAGGAGCGTTTCCATGACCCGCAGCCCATCCGTCCTGCCATTGTCTGCCGCGTTTTTTCCTGTGCCATGAACAGCTCATTCCTGAAGTCCAGAACGCTTTGGATCTACGTGGCCGTCGTCGCTGTGCTCGGTCTGATCGGCGCCGTTTTGCTGATGTGGCGCCCGGCGATTGCACCCATCGAACGCCCGACAGGGTTCGATGGCGCTCAGTTGCAGCGCGGGGCGCGGGTGGTCGAGGCCGGCGATTGCGCCGTCTGCCACACCCGCCCCGGCGGTGAGTACCTGGCCGGTGGGCTGCCGTTGGTGACACCGTTCGGCACGCTGTTCAGCACCAACATCACCCCGGACGCTCAAACCGGTATTGGCCAATGGTCACTGCCGGCCTTCGAGCGGGCGATGCGCCAGGGCATTGCTCGCGATGGTCACTTCCTCTATCCCGCGTTCCCCTACGTGCACTACCGGCGCATGAGCCAGGTGGACATCGCCGACGCCTATGCCTATTTGATGAGCGGTCCTGGCGTGCACGCACCGGCCAGGCAGAACCAGATGAATTTCCCGATGAACATTCGTCCGCTGGTAGCGTTCTGGAACCTGCTGTTCCTGCACGGGGAGCCATTAACTCCGATGGCACAGCGCAGCGAGGCGTGGAATCGCGGGCGTTACCTGGTCGACGGCCCGGGCCATTGCGCCGGGTGCCATTCACCGCTGAATTTGATCGGCGCGGAAAAATCCTCGGAATATTTGCAAGGCGGTAGCGTCGACGGCTGGCACGCGCCAGCGCTGGTTGGTATGGGCCAGCGCGCCGCCCCGTGGAATCGAGATCAGTTGGTCGGCTATCTGCGCGCCGACGTGGTCGATGGTCACGGCACGCCCGCCGGGCCGATGCGTCCTGTCAGCTTGAGTCTGGCCCGCTTGCCCGCCAGTGAAGCCGAGGCGATTGCCGAGTATTTGCTCAGCCTGGAAAACCCGCCTTCGGTGACAGAGACAACGGCGAAGACGCCTGCCAGTGAACCGGCAGACCACTCGACCGGTGCCCTGCTTTTCAGCAGCGCCTGCGCCGGCTGCCATGGCCCGGCGGCGCCAATGCGCGTGATCGATGGTCGCCCGGGTCTGCAAAGCACCTCGGCGTTGCAAGCGGCGAGCTCGCGCAACTTCCTCAAAACCGTGCTCGAAGGCTTACCCGCCACGCCCGGATCGCCCGGCCCGCTGATGCCAGCGTTCGCCGCCAGCCTGGACAACGCGCAACTCGGCGCACTCGCCGCGTATCTGCGCCAGCAAGCCCGACCCGATCAGCCTTGGGCCGACCTCTCTTCCACTATTGAAGCGTTACGTCAGGAGACGAAATGAGCCAGATCACGCTAAACGTTAATGGCGCCGCGCAAGCGCTTGAGCTGGAGCCGGACATGCCGCTGCTGTATGCGCTGCGCAATCACTTGAACCTTAACGGCGCCAAGTACGGCTGCGGGCTGGGCCAATGCGGCGCCTGCACGGTGATCGTCGATGATCAACCCGTGTTCGCCTGCCTGACGCCCTGTGCCGGTCTCGAAGGCAAGAAAATCCGTACCGTGGAAAGCCTCGGCAGCGTCGAGAAGCCCGGCCCGCTGCAAACAGCGTTCATCGAGAAACAGGCCGCGCAATGCGGCTACTGCATTGCCGGCATGCTGATGCGCGCGCAAGCGCTGCTTGAACGCAATCCACACCCGGATGAACCCACCATCCGCGAGCACATGGCCGGCAATCTATGCCGCTGCGGTACACACTTGCGGATCATCGAGGCGATCAAACAGGTGGCCGGGCAACACGGGAGCCTGACATGAGTGAGTCCGATGGTTTGCAACCGAGTCGGCGCGCCTTCCTGCGCGGCGGTGCGCTGTTGATGGCGTTCACCCTGATGCCGGTAGCGCGGCGTGTGTTGGCGGATACCGAAGTCGATACGCTGGGCACCGTGGTCCTCGCGCCCGACCTCCCCGGAAGCCTGCGCACCAACCCGTTTCTCGACGCCTGGATTCGCATCGGCGCCGACGGCATTACCGTCTACACCGGCAAGGTCGAATTGGGCACCGGGGTGAAAACCGCACTGCTGCAAATTGCCGCCGAGCGCTTACAGGTGCCAGCAGCCGCAATCAACTTGCTCACCGCCGACACCGCGCTGACGCCCAACGAGGGCTACACCGCCGGCAGCCACAGCATTTTCGACAGCGGTACCGCGTTGTATAACGCCGCCGCGCAGGTGCGCGAAATGCTTGTCGATGCCGCCGCGCGCAGTTGGCAGGTTGAGGCGGCGCTGCTTGCGACGCAAAACGGAGTGATCGAAGGCCCGGCCGGTCAGCGGATGAGTTATGCCGACGCGGTCAAGCATGTCGATGTACACCAATATGCCAAGGCGCAGTCACCGGCGATGGCCGCTGCTGACTTCAAACTGATCGGCCATTCGTTGCCCCGCCTCGATATCCCGGCGAAAGTCAGCGGCGGCGCGGCATTCGTGCAGGACATACGCCTGCCGGGCATGCTGCATGCGCGGGTGATCCGCCCGCCACGTCCGGGCTGCACGCTGCAAGTATTCGATGAGGCCTCTATCGAAACCTTGGCTGGCGTGGTCAAGGTGATCCGCGACGGCAACTATCTGGCCGTGATCGCCCGTGATGAGTGGCAAGCGATCAAAGCCATGCGCCGTGCCAGCGAAGTTGCGCAATGGAGCGCCGGCGATGCGATTCCGGAGGCGACGCACATTCATGACTTGCTCAAGCGCCTGCCCTCGCGGCGCTATCCGATCAGCAATACCGGTACGCCAGGCACACCGGGCCACACGCGTTTTCAGGCACGGGTCACCAAGCAATACCTGATGCATGGCTCGATCGGCCCGTCCTGTGCGGTGGCCTGGTTCAAGGACGGCATGCTCACCGTGTGGACCCACACCCAAGGCGTTTACCCCCTGCGCGCCGGCATTGCCGAAATGCTGCGCCTGCCCCCTGAACGGGTGCGTTGTATTCATACCGAAGGCTCTGGTTGTTACGGGCACAACGGCGCCGATGATGCCGCCGCCGACGCAGCACTGATTGCCCTGCGCGTGCCCGGCACGCCGGTGCGCGTGCAATGGATGCGCGAGCAGGAAAATCTTTGGGAGCCGTACAGCTCGGCGATGGTCACCGAGGTCGACGCTGGCCTCAGCCAGGGGCGTTTGCAGGACTGGACCTACGAACTCTGGACCACCCCGCACAACGAACGCATTGTTAACGCCGGGCGCCTGTTGCCGGCACGCCTGCTCGCCCGGCCCTTCGCCTCAGCGCCATCAGTGCCGATCGCCCAGCCTGAAGGCGATGGAGATCGCAACGCCGTGCCGCTCTACGACCTGAACTCGACGCGCATCAACATGAACTTCGTCACCACAATGCCCTTTCGCACTTCGGCCATGCGTTCGCTGGGCGCGCACATCAACATCTTCGCCATCGAGGCGAGTATCGACGAGTTGGCAATCAAGGCCGGCATCGACCCGGTCGCGCTGCGTCTGGCCCATCTGAGCGACCCGCGCGCCCGCGCAGTCGTCGAACGGGTGCGAGATGCCATCGGCTGGCCGCAAAAAAGCAGTGAACCCGGCGCCGGCATCGGTTTCGCCTTTGCCCGCTACAAAAACATCATGGGTTACTGCGCCATCGCGGTGAAGCTGAGGGTGCATCCGCAGACCAGCGAGATCCGCATCGATCATGTGGTCACAGCCGTGGACGTCGGCCAGATCGTCAGCCCCGATGGCCTGCGCAATCAGGTCGAGGGCGGCATTGTGCAGTCCACAAGCTGGACCCTGTACGAAAAAGTCGCCTACGACGCGGGGGGCATTCGCAGCTACGACTGGAGCGGTTATCCGATTCTGCGCTTCACGCAATTGCCGAAAAAAGTCGATGTGCATTTGCTCGACCAGCCAGGGGAACCCTTCCTCGGTGCCGCTGAAATCGTCCAGGGTCCCATGGCCGCGGCCCTTGGCAACGCCGTCGCCAACGCCACCGGCCGGCGCTGGTTGAACCTGCCATTGACCCGTTCGACGCAATTCACTTGAACATGGGCGCCGTTGCGTCGTGCGCAAAACAGCGTAGCGCCGGGCACCGATTATCACCCCCGCGGCACCCGGTTAAGTTAGCAGCACTGGTTCGCCGCCCTGCGGCCGCGCTTGAAACCCTTTGATCAATCCGGAGCTACCCATGACTCGTCGCCTGTTCCAACCCATCGCACTCGGCCCTTACACCCTTGCCCATCGCGTAGCGATGGCGCCATTGACGCGATCACGTGCCGGCCAGCCGGGCGATGTGCCGACGAGCATGAACGCCGAGTACTACCGCCAACGTGCCAGCGCCGCGCTGATCATCACCGAGGCCACGCAGATTTCCCGGCAGGCTCAGGGTTACGCATGGACGCCGGGCATTTACAGCCAGGAACAAGTCCAGGCGTGGTGCGACGTCAGTGCGGCGGTGCATGCGGCCGGCGGATTGATCTTCATGCAGCTGTGGCACGTCGGCCGGGTTTCCCACCCAAGCTTTCAACCCGATGCCGGCCTGCCGGTGGCGCCCAGCGCGCTGCCGGTGCCCGGCAAGACGTTTATCGTCGATGAAAGCGGAAACGGCGTCTGGGGGGATGTGCCGGTGCCACGTGCACTGGAAACAGCGGAAATTGCCGGCATCGTCGAGGATTATCGCGTGGCCGCGCGCAACGCATTGCAGGCAGGCATGGACGGTGTAGAGATTCATGCCGGCAACGGTTACCTGCTCGATCAGTTTCTAAACAGCAACAGCAATCACCGTGACGACGCCTATGGCGGCAGCGTAGAGAATCGCGCGCGGTTTCTGCTGGAGGTGGTCGCGGCCGTGGCTGAAGAAGTCGGCGCCGAGCGGGTCGGCGTACGCTTGACGCCGATGGGGCGTTTCATGGGCATGGGCGATGACACCCCGCAGGCCACCTTCGGCCACCTCGTCGAAGCGCTCAACCAATGGAATCTGGCGTACTTGCACCTGGTCGAGCCAGCGATGGTCGGCACAGTCAAAGATGAAAATTTCGACCCGCGCTGGGACGCGATCATTGCCCAGTTGCGCGAAACGTGGAACGGCGTGCTGATCCTCGCCGGCGGCTACGATGCGCAATCTGCCGAACAGGCGCTGGTCGCTGATCGTGCCGACATCATTGCGTTCGGCCGCCCGTTCCTGGCAAACCCTGACTTGCCGCGTCGACTGCACGATGGCCTGGCGCTCAACACGCCGGACCCGAGCAGCTTTTTCGGCGGGGATCAGCGTGGGTACGTTGATTATCCGTTTCATGCCTGAGCACAAGCACGCGGCCTTCGCTGCATGACTGTGTAAATCCCCTATAAGCCAGACTTAGGGGGGGGCTGTACTGCGCGGTCGCGCGGGGGCCAGCGGCGCTGGCCCTGCGTCCAACTGTCGCAGCAAACAGCCATTGGAAAATTCCGCACAAGCCTTAGAATCCGCGCGCTCTTGCAGTCGCCAGATTTGGCACCCGAGGCATACCTGACGGGCTGGCCCCACCTCGGACTCAATCGCCCCTCCCGTTCGGCGAGCACTTGCACCCCACACCCTTCGGCTTGGCAATCGCATGCGCGGAAGCGCACGTTCTGCTGTTCGTTTTCTAGAGGTTTTTATGTCTGCGCGTTTGCTGGCCATGGCGCTGGCGCCCCTGCTTGGGCTGTTCATTGTTGCGCTGGGCAACGGTTTCCTGTCTTCCCTGACCACCCTTCGCCTGGACGCCGCCGGTGCCTCGGCCACGACAATCGGTTTCGTTTCATCAGCCTACTTCATGGGTTTAACCCTGGGTGCGGTGTTCAACGACCGGTTGATTCTGCGCATCGGCCATATCCGCGCCTACGGCAGCTTTGCCTCGCTGATCGCCGTGACCATCCTGCTGCAGGGATTGTTCTATGACACGTGGGGCTGGTTCGCCCTGCGCCTGATCAACGGCTGGGCCACGGTCGGCGTGTTTCTGGTGATCGAAAGCTGGCTGCTGCTGGCCGGCGACGCGAAGATTCGTGGGCGCTTGCTTGCGCTGTACATGATCGTTTTGTACGGCGCCGGTGTGCTGGGTCAGGCAACGCTGGGGAAAATCACCGGGTTGAGCGACAGCGCACCGTTCATGGTGGCCGGCATGCTCGCTTCGTTGTCGGTGCTGCCGATTGTGATCCTGCCGCGCGTGTCGCCACTGCTCGATCAGGTCGAGCCGCTCAAGCCACGGCAATTGTTGGGCGTGACGCCAACCGGGCTGGTCGGCTGTTTCGGCTCGGGTGTCAGCATCGCGGCGATTTACACCTTGCTGCCGCTGTATCTGCAACGCAGCGGTCTGAATGTCGGTGACGTCGGCAGCATGATGGCCTGGACAATCCTCGGCGCCATGCTCCTGCAATACCCGGTCGGACGTTGGTCCGACCGCAAGGATCGCTTGCAGGTGCTGACGATTCTGACGGTGGCGTGCACGGTGTTGTCGCTGGTGATTGTGCTGGTGCCGTTGTCCTCGGCGCTGCTCGCGGTGATGTTGTTTCTGCTTGGCGGTGGAGTCTTCGCGCTTTACCCGGTGGCGGTCAGCCACGCCGCCGACCGCGCCCCCGCCGAAGCCTTGGTACCGATGATTCAGGGCTTGCTGCTGATCAACTCACTGGGCTCGGCAATCAGCCCGATGATGATCTCGCCGGTGATGAACTCGTTCGGTGCCAATGGACTGTTCTGGGTCTTTGCGCTGGTCAATCTGTGCATGGTCAGTTTCTTCCTGTGGCGGCGTGGCAAGCGCCCGGTTCCGGCCAATCCCGCGCCGTTTGCGGCGGCGGCGACCTTCTCGCCGACGGGTGCGGAGCTGCGGGTGACCGAAGATCTGCGTCAGGCCGTGCAGGAGCATCCGCCGATGGTTGACGCGCTGAGCGGCGAACCTTCGCCGCAATGTGAAGCACGCTAAGCTCATTTACGTAATTCGATGAGCCCATTAGTGCCTTTTGCCTACACTCCTTGGCAATGATGTTTACCTCTGTGCCCAAGGAGTCACCTTATGTCCAAGCTCTACCCCAGTGTCGATCCCGAGGGGCTGGTCGAGTACTCAGTGGTCTACACCGACCGCTCGCTGAACCACATGTCGCAGTCCTTTCAAGGGGTGATGAAGAACATTTCCGGAACCCTGAAAAAGGTCTACAACGCCGAGGCTGTTGCGGTGGTTCCGGGCAGCGGCACATTCGGCATGGAGGCGGTGGCGCGGCAGTTCGCCACCGGCCAGCAGTGCCTGGTGATCCGCAACGGCTGGTTCAGCTATCGCTGGAGCCAGATCCTGGAGATGGGCAATATTCCGGCCGCCACCACGGTACTCAAAGCCCAGCCAGTCGAAACGGGTCACCAAGCGGCCTATGCCCCGCCGCCTCTGGATGAAGTGCTGGCAGCCATTGCGGCGCAGAAGCCGCAGATAGTCTTCGCGCCCCATGTTGAAACGTCATCCGGAATCCTCCTGCCCGACGAGTACTTGCGGGCAGTCGGCGACGCCGTGCATGCGGTGGGCGGCCTGTTCGTGCTGGACTGCATCGCTTCCGGCACGATTTGGGTGGATATGCACAAATGCGCCGTCGACCTGCTGCTCAGCGCACCGCAGAAAGGTTGGAGCGCCTCCCCTTGCTGCGCCCTGGTCATGCTCAGTGCTCGGGCTCTGGAGCGCATCGAACAGACGCAAAGCAGCAGCTTTGCCTGCGACCTGAAAAAGTGGCTGCAGATCATGCAAGCCTACGAACAGGGCGGACATGCCTACCATGCGACCATGCCCAGCGATGCCCTCGCGCGGTTCAACGACGTGATGAAAGAGACCCAAGCCTACGGTTTCGACAAAGTGCGCGGCGAGCAACAGACGCTGGGTGACCGGGTACGCGCCCTGTTGACCGGCAAAGGCTTCAAAAGCGTGGCGGCTGCCGGCTTTCAGGCCCCTGGCGTTGTGGTGAGCTACACCGATGATGCCGACATCAAGAACGGCAAGAAATTTGCCCACCACGGTCTGCAGATCGCTGCCGGCGTGCCGTTGCAATGCGACGAACCGGCCGACTTCCAGACCTTCCGCATCGGCCTGTTCGGGCTTGAAAAGCTGCACAATATCGAGCGTACGATCAGTACGCTTGAGCAGGCGCTGGATGAAGTGATGGTTGGCTAAGACCTGTTCGTGCCCGCAGGGCACGAAGTTATCGCATGCCAATATTTCTGGTGGAGGCGATGCTTGATCGCTTCCATCGCTGCATACGGCCTGTGCCCAGTGCGCAGCGAACAGGTTGTACGATGTCCTATCACGAGGTATTACTATGTCTCCCACAAAAAAAATAAAACCCCGGAGATTGCTACATGGACTCATCCCTGTCCGCCAAGCCTGAAAGCCTTGACCGCGCGGTAGGCAACACTCGCCGCAGCTTCCTGAAAAAGTCCCTCGCCGTTTCCGCCACACTCGTCACCGTCGGCGGCACCGCACTGACCCGGATTGCCGAGGCCGCCGAACCCTTGAGTCAGCGCTATCCGGATCCGCTGATTCACATCCTCGACGACAGCTTCCTCGAGCTACGTGTGTTCAACGCCAGTGTTGAAAAACTTGCCACCGGTATGCGCTGGGCCGAAGGACCGGTGTGGGTCGGTGATGGCCGCTATTTGTTGGTCAGCGACATCCCCAATAATCGCATCATGCGCTGGGATGAAATCACCGACACGTTCACCGTGTACCGCGAACACTCCAACTTTTCTAACGGCATGTGCCGGGATCGCCAAGGGCGTCTGATTGTCTGCGAAGGCTCCACCACCACCAGCGAAGGCCGCCGCGTCACGCGCACCGAATCCAATGGCACGATCACCGTGCTGGCCGACAGCTTCGACGGCAAGCCCTTCAATTCGCCCAACGACATCGTCTGCAAAAGTGACGGTTCGATCTGGTTCACCGACCCGCCCTTCCAGACCAGCAACAACTACGAAGGCCACAAAGTCACCCCGAGCCAACCCCACGCCGTGTACCGCATCGACGGCGAGAGCAAAAAAGTCACGCGGGTCATCGGCGATCTCAACGGTCCCAACGGCCTGTGCTTTTCTCCCGATGAAAAAACCCTGTACGTCGTCGAAGGTCGCGCCAAGCCCAATCGTCTGGTCTGGGCAATTGCCGTGAAGGACGACGGCACACTCGGCGAACGCCGAAAGCACATTGAAGGGCTGGAATATGCCGCGATCGACGGCATCAAATGCGACGAAGCGGGCAACCTGTGGTGCGGCTGGGGCGGCAATGGTGATCCCAAGGCCGACCTGGAGAAACTCGACGGCGTGCGGGTTTTCAATCCTCAGGGCAAGGCCATCGGGCACATTTCTCTGCCAGAGCGCTGCCCGAATGTGTGCTTCGGGGGACGCGAAGGGAATCGGCTGTTCATGGCCAGCAGTCACTCGATCTATTCGCTTTTTGTGAATACTCGAGGGACTACGTTTGCGTTGTAGACGCCAGGTTCTTCTCACGACAGTTTCGTGAGTGGCGAATCGACAGACTGCCGCGCATCCGAGGATGCGCGGCATTCAAGCCTGTTTACTGATCCCGCCTCGCTGGACCTTGTGATGCGCACCGCCACAGGTGCCCAACAGCAGTTTACGACCAGAACCCTTTATGCGGTTCGGCCGCCTCACCCTCCAGCATCGGCCCCAACACACTCACCTTGCGCTGCCCCTTGGCGAACACCTCGCGGCACGGCAGCGAGAACGTCGGGTTCTCCGGATGGTCTCCCGTCAACTCCAGCAACGCATGCTCCGACAAGGCATAGACCACCCGCCCGATCCCCGTCCAATACACGGCGCCTGCGCACATGCAGCAAGGTTCGGCGCTGGTGTACAGCGTGCACAGTTCCAGCTCTTGCGGCGACAGCAGCTTGGCCGCTGCAGCCGCTGCAACCAGTTCGGCATGTTGGGTCGGATCACCCTCCGGCGGCATCGAGTTGTTGCCTGCTTCGACAATCACCTTGCCGTTGCGGTCGGCTACCAATGCCGCGAACGGATGGCGACCGCGCTGTTTCGATGCCTCGGACAAGGCAATGGTCTGGCGCAGCAATGTCAGGTCAAGATCGCTGACACCGGCCGGGATGAGCTGGGTAAATTGATTCATGGGTAACTCCTGGGCAGTGGAAAAAACACAGTCAGTCGGCCAGTTCAGCCGACGTAGCGCCGATGGTTTCGGTCGATTTTTTTTCGTTGTTGAGCAATAGATTGAGGAAGATGGCGGTGATCGCACCGAGGAAAATCCCGCTGTCGAGCACCAGTTTCAGCGTCGGGCCGACGTGTTCGAACAGCGCCGGAAAGGACATCGGCAGCACGCCGACACTCACCGACACGGCGACGATGATGCCGTTGCGCGTCCCCTCGAATTGCACCCGCGACAGTTCCTGAATCCCCGCCACCGTGGTCATGCCGAACATCACGATCGCGCAGCCACCGAGCACCGGCGTCGGCACCGCCGCAATCAGCGCGCCGAGTTTCGGGAACAAGCCCATCAGCACCATGATTGCCCCGGCAGCAGCCACGACGAAGCGGCTTTTAACGTTCGAAAGCGCAATCAAACCGGTGTTCTGGGTGAACGCGTTGTAAGGAAAACTGTTGAACAAGCCGCCGAGCATGGTCGACAAACCGTCGGCGCGAAACGCGTTGCCGAGGGTCTGTTGCGTGGTCGGCTTGCCGGTCAACTTGCCGATTGCCAGGCAGTTGCCGGTGGTCTCGGCCATGATCACCAGCATCGCCAGGGTCATGATCAGAATCGGGACCGGCGAGAATTCCGGTGCGCCGAATGCCATCGGCGCACTCAGCTCAAACCACGCTGCTTCGCTGACCCGGCTGAAGTGGGTCATGCCGCAAGCCGCTGCGATCAGACTGCCGACGAACAAGCCGATCAGCACGCTGAGGTTGCCGATAAAACCCCTGAATTTGGCATAGATGACCAGCGTCACACTGACCGTGGCCAAGCCCAGCAACAAGTTGGCGGGATTGCCAAAATCCGCTGAGTCGGGATTGCCACCACCTAACCAGATCGCAGCAGCAGGCATCAGCGAGATGCCGATAATGGTGATCAGACTGCCAATCACCACCGGAGGGAAAAACCGCAGCAAACGGCTGAACACCGGCGCCAGCGCAATGGTGATAAAGCCCGCCGCGATCACCGCACCGAAAATCTGACTGAGGCCGAACTCCTTGCCGATCATGATCATCGGCGCCAGCGCGATAAACGAGCAGCCCTGAATCAGCGGCAGACGCGCGCCGAATTTCCAGAAACCGAGGGTTTGAATCAACGTCGCCACACCAGAGGTCAACAGGTTGGCGTTGATCAAAAACACCACCTGCGCCGAAGTCAGGCCCATCGCACTGCCAAGAATCAGCGGCACCGCGACTGCTCCCGCGTACATCACCAAAACATGCTGCAAGCCAAACGTGAACAACTGTCGCAGCGGCAAAACCTCGTCCACCGGATGAATGCGTTGTGTGGTCATTTCACACGCTCCTGAAGGTGCGGCATCTATTGAGATCGCGGGCATGCTCAGGGGCGTTTGAAAGGTGGATCCGCCCCGGAGATCGTTTGACGCGGGGCCATATTTGAACGTTTATTACGATGAAACAAATTGGCAACCATCGCTTTTTTCGATGGCACAATCAGGTATCCGCTTGCTGCTATAACCCCTTACCTTCGACCCGGGAGTTCATCGCTTGCGCTTTTCACTCGATCAACTGTTGATGTTCGTCCAAGTGGTCAAAAGCGGATCGTTTTCCGCCGCCGGGCGCAAACTGGGCAAGACCCAATCGACCATCAGCGCGGCGATTGCCAACCTCGAAACCGACCTCGGCGTCGACCTCTTCGACCGCAGCAACCGCAGCCCTGCCCTCACCGCCAGCGGCCACAAATTGCTGCTGCAGGCCGAAGCCGTGCTCGAACGCTGCATGACCTTTGAGGCCCACGCCGACTGCCTGTCGGACGACGTCGAACCCAGCCTGACGCTCGCGATTGAAACGCCGTACGGCCCGATCATGTCCGTACTCAAAGCCTTCGAAGCAGCGTTCCCCTTCGTCGATCTGATCATCCGCCATCCGGTGTACGGCGATGTCAGCGAGCTCGTCAGCAGCGGCGCAGCCATACTCGGCGTGGCGTTTTCACAGCCCGACTACCCCAATGAGCTGGCGTTCCAGCAACTGGGCAAACTGATCATGCTGCACGTCTGCCATCCCGATCACCCGCTGGCGCAGCTCGACAACGTCAGCTTCGAGGACCTGCACGTCCATCGACGTCTGGCGTTCAGCGCCCACGCGAGCAAACTGCCGAGCAGCGAATACCTGCGCTCGACCCAGCTGTGGCAGGCGGAAAGCTATCTGGCCTTACTGGAAATGGTGCGCGCCGGTCTCGGCTGGGCCACCCTGCCCCGTCAACTCATCCAGCGCGAACTGGCCAGAGGTGAATTGGTAGAACTTCAACTCTCGGCCTACCCGCACACCGACTGGCAAATAGGCGTGGACCTGTTGTGGGCACGCCAGCGGCCCTTGGGCAAGGCTGAGCGCTGGCTGAAAGAGAAATTGCAGGACAACAAGGTTTTTGAGCTGGATCGAAATGGACAGATCACCACGCTGTGACGACGCTGGAAATAGCGCTGATCGGCAAATTTGCCCGCAGCCCTGATGGTAAGTGTCGCCTCGCAAAGGGCCAGCTCATCGAAGTTGTATCCAACCCCACTCCGACAAAGCCATAGGGTGTCCAATGGTGCCTCAGCGCAGGCTTGAATCGTATGCTGGAACTCGTATGAACGGGTGGATGAGAGCAACTGTCTGTCTACCCGACAATCAGATCCGACCCTGGGCGTTTAGCCGTTCAAACTGGCCACCACGACCTATACTGCCGAAACATTGTCGTCGAGGTGGCAAAAAGTCGTTTCGGCCCTGCGCGTGCTGTTGTATGACCATGGCGCTCGTGCAGTAAGTACAACCACTCTCAAACAGAAGGAGAATTTCGCATGAATATGAACACGTTTTTGCTGGGAGCCACCACTTTACTGTTTGCCACCGTGGCCAGTGCTGATATTCCACTACTCAACTACGACTGCCCGACTAATATCGCCGTGCATGCGGATCAGGGCGGGCCGGTGTACATCAATGGCAAGGAGGCCAGACTGAAGAAATTCAATAACAACGCCTATGAAGCCAAAGGCTCTGGCGTGACGATTTCTCTCACGCGTAATCCAGATGCGTCATGGGACGTATCCTATACCGGTAAAGGCGGGGCCAATGGGGTGTGCAAGCCAGCGACATCGGGCGCTGCGAGTGCTGTCGGTAGCGCCAATGGCACATCTGCCACCAGCAAGGCAGAGAAAGCCTGCCTCGCCGAGGTGGCGAAGAAAACCGGTGTGGCCGTCAGCAAACTTTCGGTGACCGACGTCATGACCGCCGAAGCGGGAGTTGGCGTGACGATCAAGGTACCTGACGCGGACGCTCCTTGGTCGTGCCTGTCCGATGCCAGTGGCAAAGTCCAAGGTGCAAGTTATACCGGATCTGAAGGCAAACTCTGAGTGGTAGCCAAGCGCCCTTTGCTTGCGCGATCGGCAGCCCAGCAGGGCTTCGTTCTGCCGATCGCGCAATTCAGCGGCGCCTTAATGCCCAGAGGGTAACGCACCCAACAGGGCGATAATGAAAAGCGTCCAATCATGGAGTATATGAGCGCCCGTGGAGACCCAGATACTCTTCGGCATGATGCAGGGCAGCAGCAGAATCAGCCGCGCGCTGCCGATGCGGATTAGCGTCAGGTCACCGGTGTGTCCGGATCATCTACAAAGTGTAAGAAACACCCACTTGAACGGTTCTCGGTTCACCAGGGTACGCATACACATTGCCAAAGGCGCCTTCTTCATAGTCGCGGTCGAAGACATTCTTCACATCAAGGTTAAGCCTGACCTTGTCGTTGATCTTGTAGAAGCTGAGCAAATCGACAACGGTGTAACTGCCCATCGAAAACGCCGTGTTCGCCGTCTGGCCGGCACGTTCGTCAACGTACTTGCCGCCCATCCCCAAACCCAATCCCTTGAGATTGCCATCCTGGAATTCGTAAACGTTGAGCAGGCTGAAGCTGTTCTTCGGAATGTTCATCAGTCGTGTGCCCGACTGGATTACATTGTCCTTGGTGACTTCAGCGTCCACATAGGCATAACCGCCAATCACCCGCCACTCTGGGGTTACGTTGCCTGCCACGTTGAGATCAAAGCCTCGGCTGCGCACCTCTCCAGCGGCCACGCTGAAAGTGGAGTCCACGGGATCGGTGGTGAGGACGTTGCGTTTTTCAATCTGGTAGATCGCCGCGTCAACGCTTAACTGGCGATCCAGCGCTTCCCATTTGATCCCCATCTCATAAGACTTACCCTTTTCCGGTTCAAAACCGCCGCCCTGCCGACTTGCTCCCGTATTGGGTTTGAATGAGCGCGCGGTATTGGCATACACCGCGACGGTATCGGTAAGGTCATAAAGCACGCCAAGACGTGGGGTCACCGCATTGTCGCTTGCCTCCCAGCTTTTGCCGCCCGGCACATAGGTTTCATAGTCATGCTCGAAACGCTCGAAACGGGCGCCCGCCAGCACTTTCAGGCGCTCGGTCAATGCCACTTGATCCTGGATGAAGGCGGCGTAGGTCTTGAGATTTTCCTTGTCGTGGGTCGGCGTACGGGTCAGGGCGGGACGAGCCTGACCATATACCGGATTGAAGATATCAATCGGGTAGGCACCTACCGCGCCACTGGAACGCTGGATGATGGACTTATAGTCGTAATCCTCGTACTCGATTCCGGTCAACAGCGTGTGATCGAAGCCCCCGGTCGAGAAATGTCCGGTGAGGTTCAGTTGGGTGTCCTTGTCCGTCCACTCCAGTTTGCGATAATTGAAGTTGCGCCCCAGCGTGCGCCCGTCGGCAGCGACGCCATTCGCTTCAATCGCATTGCCCTGCAGTGTCCCATCGAGCCATTGAAAACCACCGCCCAACGTCCAGTTATCGCTCAGTAGGTGTTCGAAACGCAGCTGCGCCATGTTGTTGTCGTTGTGCAACTTGCCAACGTCTTTTTCGCCAAAGAAGGTATCGCGAGACGCGGTACCGATCTGATTTGGATAACGCGTGACGCCACGATCCAGCGGGTGATTATTGCGCATGAAATCACCCTCGAAGATCACCTTGGTATCGTCGCTGGCCTGCCAGGAAATAACCGGCGTCACGCCATAGCGCTCGGTTTCAACATGATCGCGGAAGGTATCACCGCCTTCCCCCACCACATTCAAGCGATAGGCCAGGCGGCCTTCCTCGTCGATCGGGCCGGAAGCATCCAGCGTGCCGCGCTTCATTCCCTGATCATCGAGCTGGCTGCCCAGGGTCGCGGTGCGCTCCATCAACGGCTGTTTGGAGACCACGTTGAACGTGCCACCTGGATCACCTCGACCATAGAGCGTAGTGGCGGGGCCTCGCAGTACTTCAAGACGCTCGATGGTGTTCGCATCGGGCATGTTCGGATAACCACGGTTGATCGGGAAACCGTTGCGATAGAACTCGCCCGTGGTAAATCCACGCACCGTGAAAGTAGTCAGTCCCTGGCCTCCGAAGTTATTGGCCCGCCCCACCCCTCCGGCGTAATCAAGCGCGTCCTGAAGCCGAGTAGCGCCGATGTCTTCGACAGCATCTTTGGTCACCACGCTCATTGACTGCGGGGTCTCGTGAATCGAGGTGTCGGTTCGCGTTGCGCTGGCAGAACGCGTTGCTCGGTAGCCCTCCACCGGCCCTTGGGCGGCTTCGTACTGCGCAGTACCGACGATGTCGGTCGCCTGCAACTCCAGAATGGTTGTATCGGATGTCGCCTGCTCCGCCCAGGAGGAAGCGGAAATTGCCTGAAGCACACAGATGGAAACCAGAGTACGACGCATCGAGAAAGCCTTGAGGAAATAGCCAAATGGGACGGCATACGTGCCAATAATTCGGGGGCAATAATATATGACGCCTCGAGCATTTGATACGTATTCGCATTTGTATTTATCAACGCCGCTCCAATAGCCGTGTTGAAGATCGATCCTTCCAGACAACTCAACTTGCGTAACCCATGCATCCACGCTGGTGACAATGAAAAAAGCTGGGTGTTGCCCGCTGCCAGTAACGGCTCACAACCCTTCAGGTCGCCGCACAGTGCTTTATCGAACCCCTGCCGCTGCGGCGGGTCTGCTCGTATACACCTTCTCTGTCTGGAAATATTCAATGCTTGCCCAAAACACCCTTGTTCTGCTCGCGCGTTGCGGCTATGCCGCTCGGGGCGTTCTGTATCTGATCATCGGGATATTCGCGCTGCTGGCGGCTCAAGACGCTACGAAACCAAAAGACAGTCATAAAAGTCTCGAGGCACTGCTGAGCCAGCCCTTCGGGTATGTCTTGATTGGGCTGGTGGTGGCCGGCCTACTCGCCTTCGCCGCGTGGCGTGTGTTGCAAGCCATTCGCGACGTTGATCATCACGGTACCGAACTCAAGGGGCTCGTCATTCGTGCAGGGTTGTTCGCGGGAGGTCTGGTCAATGGCGCGCTGGCGGTTTTTGCATTGGGCCTGCTCGTCAGTGGTGCTGGAAGCTCGGGTAACTCCGGGGATGGCAAAACGAAGGATTTGTTAGCGCATCTTTTGTCGTTCGAGCATTCAAACCTGCTGGTCTACCTTGTGGCACTCGTGCCGTTAGGCGTCGGCATTGCGCACATCATCAAAGGCTGGAAAGCGTCGTTCGAGAAGTACTTTGAAGCTGACGACGACGTAATGCGCTATATCCGCCCGGTGTCCAGGTTCGGACTGATAGCCCGAGGCGTGGTGTTTATCGAGATCGCAGTGCTCATGGCAATCAGCGGCTCCCTTTATAAAGCCACGAACCCACCGGGCATGAAGGAAGCCCTGGATGCTTTGCAAAGTATGCCTTTTGGCGGTTTGATTCTGATGGTGATGGCGTTGGGATTGATCGCCTTCTCGGTTTACAGTTTCTCCGAAGGCGCCTGGCGCAAGATAAACATGGATGTGCCGGGCGTAGAGAAGCGCTAGCGGCAAAGTGAATGCCGGTCGCAGGACCTGGTAAGGCGAGCGCCCTTGTACGCATAACGCAATCAGCGTTGAGGGCGCAGCGTTTCATAGGACAGCGCAGCAACACAGTGAATCCGTGTTCTACTTCACGTTGCGGCTTCCCCTTCCTTCCTGTCTGGAACTCGCCCTCCTGACCAGGATCATGCACATGCGACTGTCCGATTTCATCACCGCCAACCTCGAGCCGATTTTGCAGGAATGGGACTCTTTTGCGCGAACGATTGAAACACCCGGTGCACCGCTGCACACAGAAGCCCTGCGCGATCATGCCGAACAGATGCTCGACGCCATAGTGCTCGATCTACAGACTAAACAGACTGCAAAAGAACAACTGGCGAAGGCGCATGGCAATGCCCCGTCCAACGATTTGGAAACACCCGCTGAAACCCATGCGGTCACGCGACTCATGGCAGGATTCACCATTGATCAGATGGTCTCCGAATATCGCGCGCTCAGAGCCAGCGTACTCAACCAGTGGTCTAAACAGATCAAGGCCGGCACGCCACTCGACATCGATGACATGACGAGATTTCATGAAGCAATAGACCAGGCCCTCGCCGAGTCAATTGCAAGTTATTCACGAGCCGTTGAAGCGTCACGAAACCTGTTCCTGGGCATCCTTGGCCATGATCTGAGAACCCCGCTGGGCGCGATCCTGCTCGGTGCCGACAGGTTGAGGCGCTCAGAGGACATCGGCACCAGGGCCACGAAGATTTCCACGCAAATTTACACCAGCGTCAAACGCGCCACTCAGATTGTCGGTGACCTGCTGGATTTGACACGCTGCCAGATGGGCCCCGGCATACCTGTTAAAACAGAGCGCCTGGACTTGTTGCCCGTGTGCGAGCGCATCGTTGATGAGCTGCGGGCGTACTACCCGAGTGCCGATATCCTCTTTGAGGCAAAAAAATCCTGTCAGGGTGAATTCGACGGAGCACGGATGGAGCAGGTTCTTTCCAACCTGGTCAGCAATGCCGTGCAGCATGGCGATAATCAACAGCCAGTGACCGTTACTCTGGACACCGCTGAGGAGCATGTGATTTTCAACGTACATAACAGCGGTGAACCCATTCCAGATGATGTGATGCCGTTCATCTTCAACCCGATGGGCCGTTTCTCTCAGCACTCGATCATCGACCATGGCCCTACTGAAGGCCTGGGATTGGGGTTGTTTATTGCTTCAGAGATCGTTACATCGCACGGCGGTGTCATCGAGGTCACTTCGAATTCACATAGCGGGACGACCTTTGTAGTGACCGTTCCAAACCTTCAGCGCAAAGAACCATGATGCCCCCGTCCGCGCGATGATACGAGAAAGCCGGACGATACCGGGCCTGGCGCAGCGTCTGGTGTCCCGCTGACATCCGTTCGGTCATTTCAATGGAACATTGCTGATTGCCAATCCTCTATCGCAACACCAACAAATCTGAGGATGTGATCATGATCGAGCCATCAACCGGAATGAAGGTCGGCGAGCGCTACATCGTTGAAAGCCTGGAGCGAACTCACCACTTCCCGGGTTTTTTTCTAGACGGGAAGTATTACCTGGGTCCCGAGTTGATGACGTCAATCGGTTGGCTGGAAGGCAACCGTTTTTATTACGACGAACTTGATCCTGCGGGCGAACCGGTGTTTCCGGATCGGCTGGCGGGTACGGTCGAGGACCTGACACTGGTGTTGGCCGACGGTGTACGTCTGCAAATAAACCAAATGAACTACACCGATGACGAAGAGGCAGACACAACGCCGATCGACACGCTGGATGAGCGCCGAACCGCCGCTCAAGCGCTTGAAGACAAGGCGCTGCGCGCCAAGCGCTCAGTTGGCGGGCGTTCGCCATTGTTAATCGTTGCCGGGGCTGCCGTGGTGATCAGCGGGATTCTGCTTGCGCTTACCCGCCGCAGCAGCCGCACTACTCGCAAACTCCGTTAAAAGGAATTAACGATGGCTCAGAACATGACGTATGCGTTTTCCCTGACGCTGTTGGCAGCACTGGCTGGATGCGCGGGCAACAACAGTGCGTCCAATGTCATCGCGCCGGGCGCCGACAAGTCGCCAACCCTGAAGACTTTGGACGCCGGCGCTGCCCTGCTCCAGTCACGCCCACCGGTGGAGGCGTTGAACGCCTATCTGGACGGGTTTCATTTTTACAACGGCCATCCCGATGTTCAGATGGAGGCCCACCACTACTGCTCCATTCTCAACGAAGAGGTTATCCAGTGCGTTATCTATGACGGTAACCGCAAGGACGCCAAGCTCATGGGCGTTGAGTACATCATCAGTGAGCGGTTGTTTACCGGCCTTCCGGCAGCGGAGAAAGCGCTGTGGCACAGCCATGTTCACGAAGTGAAATCCGGCCAGCTCGTGGCGCCCGGGATTCCGCAAATCGCTGAACATGCCCTGATGGAAAAACTGGTCCACACCTACGGCAAGACCTGGCATACGTGGCACACCGATCTGGACAAAAACCTGCCGTTGGGCGTGCCGCAGTTGATGATGGGTTTCACCGCCGACGGCCAGGCCGACCCGCGCATGGTTGCCGATCGCGATCGTCGGCTTGAAGTGGATAGTGCGCAGAAAAAGAAGGAACGAGCGGATATCCCTGCGCCCGCCGTTGCACCAGGCGCGGATGCGTGGCGCACGGGGAAGGTCATTCAGATCGTGGACCCGACGGAGGCATCGCATATACACCGGCCGAACTAATCAGAAGCTTTGAGCGCAGCCTCCAGACGCTGAAGGAAAATGCCAACTCTATGCGGTACGTGCTGGCGCGTGGGTAGTAGTGCGGTGATGAAGAGTTGTTCGGGCATGGCATCCGCCAGCTCGAGCAGGCAGAGATTTCCAGCAGCCAGGTCGTCGCGCACGTCCCAATAGGTGAGCATCGCCATACCCAAACCTTCTCGACACGCCGTGCGCACCGCTTCGACACTGTTGGCAGAAAAAACACCGTCGGCGCGGATTGCCACGGCCTCACCCGCGCGCATGAAAGGCCAGTAAGGCATGCCGTGCAAGGCGATGCGCCGGTGGTTCGTCAGTGCCTCCATTGTCGTCGGCGTGCCGTAACGCTTCAGATACGCGGGACTTGCGCATAGCACTCTGGGATTGGGTGCTAGCGGGCGCGCGATCAAAGCCGAGTCTCGCAGGGTGGCAATACGAATGGCGACATCGATTCCGAGACCGACAATATCGACGATGCTGTCCGAGAGCGTCAGATCTATCCGCAGCGCCGGGTGTTCCGCCAATAGCGCGGGCAACAGCGGCATGATCACTGACTGTCCGAACACGGTGGGGGCCGTGACCTTCAGCACCCCGCTGGCCGTGCCGGCGCTGGATTTCAAACAGGCCCTGGCCTCTTCGCTTGCTTGCAACAACGTCGCAGCAAAAGGCAGGAAGGTTTCGCCTTCTGCGGTAAGCGATACGGCGCGGGTCGTGCGATGAAACAACCTGACCCCCAGCTCGGATTCAAGTGCTGCCAGCCTGCGCGACACCGTCATCGGGGTAAGGCCCAGCCGTCGGGCCGCAGCCGAAAGACTGCCGGTATCGGCAATGGCATCGAACACTTGCACATCTGAAACTTGCATCATTACATCCGTTTCTGATAAAGCGGCATAACCCTTTGCTTGGGTTATCAGGGCTTCATGCCGAGTCTATTGTTGTCCACATCGCTTTGCGACCACAACCCGGACACATGAGGACTGGTTTTATGACTGACTACGATGCGCAGATTCTAACCCCATTTGATATTGGCAACGTCAAGTTGGCGAATCGTCTTGCCGTCGCGCCCATGACACGTGTCAGCGCTACCGACGCGGGCCAGGTGACCGCTGAGATGGAGCGTTACTACGGAAGATTCGCCGAAGGCGGATTCGGTCTGATCATTACCGAAGGGCTGTACACCGACCAGAAACACGCTCAGGGATACCCCTTCCAACCGGGCGTCAGCGATGTCGAACAGGCCCAGGCGTGGCGCGGCATGACCGATCTTGTCCATGCTCACGATGGCACCGTATTCGCACAACTCATGCACGCGGGAGCGCTGAGTCAGGCCAATCGTTTTGAAATGTCGACGGCTGCACCCTCCCCCGTTCGACCAAAAGGCACGCAGATGAAGTTCTATTACGGCGAGGGACAATATCCGTTACCCCAGGCAATGAATGATGAGGACATTGCCGATGCCATCGCCGGATTTGCGCAAGCGGCCGTGCTGGCAACGCGAACTGCTGGTTTCGATGGCATTGAAATCCACGGGGCGAACGGCTATTTACTCGATCAATTCCTGACCGACTACACCAACCAGCGCACCGATCGCTGGGGCGGGAATGTCGCGGCGCGGATAGCGCTGACACTGGAAGTCATCAAGGCTGTGAAGACGGCTGTCGGCGCAAGTGTTCCCGTAGGCGTACGCCTCTCCCAAAGCAAAGTAAACGACTACGAACATAAATGGCCGGAAGGCGAAGCTGGCGCCGAGGTCATTTTCGGGTCGGTCAAGGACGCCGGCGTTGATTTCATTCATGTGACTGAATTTGAGGCCTGGAAACCGGCGTTCGATGGAGGATCTGCAAGCCTGGTTGAATTGGCCCGCCGGTATGCGCCCCAAGTGGCGATCATCGCCAACGGTGGACTGGGTGTCCCTCAGCGCGCCGAGCAAGCATTCGGTGACGGTGCCAATGTCATCGCGCTGGGCAAAGCGGCGTTGGCAAACCCTGATTTTCCCCGTCGACTGGCGACCCATACTGACCTCGCCGAATTCGATGCCGCGATTTTGGGGCCCATTGCCAACATCAAGGATAGCGAGTTGAACATGGCGTAGCGCGGACTACCGCGACATGCTCAACGACTAGGGCGTTTTCACCAGCTGTTGCAGGATTACATCACACGCCTGCCGCCATGGTTCACGCATGTTTGCACCATTGAGCACATCCAGCCCGGCAGCCGTGAAGGTCCCGGGCGTCGCAATCCTGTTTCCGAGTTCTTCCAGGCTCAAACCGGGCTGTTGGCGAGCACTGGCAAGACAGTCTTGCATGTTCCCCATCACTAACTGCGCCGCCTGTTCGTTGTTCAATCCCTTCTCAACGAACCATTGCTGCAACTCGCCCAGGAAGAAATAGAACCAGCCATTCATGCACGCGGCGACCGTCGCCAACTCGAAAGCCTGTTCGTTGTCCAGCACAACCAGCGTGCCGAGATCGCGGAGCAAGGATTCATGCGGCTCGCCGGCCGGCGTGACCACGACCGTCGACTGGTTGATTTGCGCAGCGTAGGAGAGCATGGCCCTTACCCGCTTCGCGTGCGGAAAATGGCGGTCGAGTTCCTGCAGATTCATGCCGGCAACCAGCGAAATCACGGTTTGATCGGATGTCACGCTGACTTCTTTGGCAACCTGCTCCACAGCCTCCGGACGGACGCCCAGAAACAACACCGCAGAGCCGTCTGCAACGCGCTGATTGCTGTCCATCACCTCGCAATCCCAATTATCGCGGAGCGCCTCGGCGCGCTTCTGGTTACGTGGGGACAAGCAGATTCGACCTGTGTAGCCACTACGGCGCAGGCCCATGACGACTTTTTCGGTCAGCTCGCCTACACCCAAAATTCCAATTTGCTGCACTGATTTTCCTCCCGGTTTGACGCGCCCGTTGATGGGCTTGCTGGCGTCATGTTGCTGGACAACCCAATTGTTGACAGAACTTTCCTCTGCATTGGCACCAAAGGCTCGTCAACACGTTCCGTGCCACGCCCAAAACCCTGGAAACCGCAGCGCTGGGCCGGTCATTGCGGGTACCGGCTCCTGAGCCCGAACTCATTTGCGCCGCCCGTTCGCCTCGACCGTCATGATCGGATACCATGCTGCCCGCCGGTTTCCAATTGGAAATAATAGGGAATCCGTGATGCGCTCGACGCCTCAAACGGAACTGCCCCCGCAACTGTAGATGCCGAGCCTGCTTCTGAACTGCCACTGGGATTGCTCCCGGGAAGGCTGAAGCAGGCGATGACGCATCAGTCAGGAGACCTGCCGGCCAAGCAACAATCACTAACCGGCGGGGTGTCCGGGAAGGACATCCCTCTGCGCGCATCACGTGTTGATCGCCCTGGCACTGCTGATCCGCAGCGTCGAGATGTGTTTCCAGACCCTGCACCCCTGCTTTGTGTACGGTCCGAATGGAGACTGCAATCATGCCACTGCCCCGCTTTGTCGCCCTCGTCGCTGGCCTGGCTCTGGGCTCCCTCGCCCATGCGTCGCCGACGCAGTACCCGCTGACAATTGCTAACTGCGGCAGCACGCTGACCTTCGCGCAGGCCCCTGCCCGGGCGGTCACGATCGGCCAGGCCGGCACGGAAATGCTTTTTGCGCTCGGGCTGGCTGACAAAATGGTCGGCACATCGTTGTGGTTCAACGATGTGCTGCCTCAGTACAAAGCGCAAAACGACAACATCGAGCGCTTGGCCGATAACGAACCGAGTTTCGAATCGGTGATCGCCAAGCGCCCGCAACTGGTGGCTGTGGAGCTGGAATGGATGGTCGGGCCACAAGGTGCGGTCGGCACCCGCGAACAGTTTCACGAGCTGAAGATTCCGACGTATCTGATGCCGTCTGACTGCGAGGCCAAGGACAATCTGGTCGGTGCCGACGGCACGCGTCTGGCGCCGTTTCGCATCGATAGCATCTACAAAAGCATCACCCAGTTCGGTGAGATTTTTGATGTCCAGGCGCGTGCGCAGCAGCTGAACACAGACCTCAAGGCGAGCCTGTCCAAGTCCATTGCCATGGCGAGTGACAAGAACCCGAAAGACATCAGCGCGTTGGTCTGGTTTTCCAGTGCCAGTCTGGATATCGACCCGTACGTCGCCGGACACAAAGGCGTTCCAGACTTCATGCTCACCACCCTGGGCGTGCGCAACGTCGTGGAGTCCGATGAGGAATGGCCAACCGTCGGCTGGGAAACCATCGCCAAAGCCAACCCGACAATGCTGGTCATCGCACGCATGGATCGCCGTCGCTTCCCGGCGGATGACTACCTGAAGAAGCTGGAATTTTTGCGCAGCGATCCCGTGACCCGCAACATGGACGCGGTAAAAAACAACCGCATCATTATTCTCGACGCCATGGCCATGCAGGCCAGCATGCGCACATTCGACGGTATCGCCGCACTGGCGAGCGCCATCAACGGATACGACCTGTCCAAATGACCGCGACGTTGATACGCACCGTGCTTGCACTGACGATCCTGCTTTTAGCGGTGATTGCAGGTGTGGCCATTGGTGAAACCACCATTGATCCCGTCGTGGTGTTTCAGGTGCTGGCCAACAAACTGTGGGCGGCCGGGTATGTGCTTGATCCGATCGACGAAGGCATCGTCTGGAACTATCGCCTGACGCGCGCGCTGGTGGCCGCCGCTTGCGGCGCTGGCCTGGCGACTTGCGGGGTGATTCTGCAATCGCTGCTGCGCAACCCGTTGGCCGATCCGTATCTGCTGGGCATTTCCGCCGGGGCTTCGACCGGTGCGGTGATGGTCGCGTTGCTGGGTTTCGGCGCCGGGGCGATTTCCATGTCAGTCGGCGCGTTCGGCGGCGCTGTGGTGGCGTTCGCCGTGGTGGTTTTGCTCGGCCGCGCCGCAGGTTCACCGGGTAATACCGGCCAGATCATTTTGGCGGGGATTGCCGGCTCGCAACTGTTCAATGCACTCACGGCATTTCTGATCACCAAGTCGGCCAGTTCCGAACAGGCACGCGGCATCATGTTCTGGATGCTCGGCAATCTCAGCGGCGTGCGCTGGCCATCGGTGTGGCTGGCGGTGCCGGTGGCGGTCATCGGGCTCGTTGTGTGCCTGTGGCATCGGCGTGCGCTGGACGCGTTTACCTTCGGCATCGACTCAGCTGCCTCGCTCGGCATTCCGGTGCGGCGCGTGCAATTGCTGTTGATCAGTTGTGCCGCATTGGTGACGGCAGTGATGGTATCGATTGTCGGCTCGATAGGTTTCGTGGGGCTGGTCATTCCCCACGCTGTAAGGCTGTTGCTTGGCACTCGACACACGCGCCTGCTACCAGCGAGTGCGCTGGGTGGCGCGGTGTTTCTGATTGCCGCTGATGTGCTGTCGCGCACGCTGATCAAAGGCCAGGTGATCCCGGTCGGCGTGATTACCGCGCTGGTCGGTGCGCCGGTGTTCGCGCTGATCCTGATCGGCCGGAGGAATGCCCGATGAATGCGCTGTCCCCGGTGATCGGCGATTCGGTGCTGCGGTGCTGCGGCCTCGGCTTTGATATCCGCGATGCGCGGTTGCTACACGAAATCGATCTGGACATCCGTCACGGCGAAACCCTTGGGCTTGTCGGCCCCAACGGTTCTGGCAAATCCACTTTGCTGAAATTGCTTTGCGGCGTACGCGCGCCCAGTCGTGGCGACATCCATCTCCACGACCAGCGCTTGAAAACGCTATCGCGCCGAACCGTCGCGCAAACGCTGGCGGTGGTTGAGCAACAGGCGGACACCCTCGATGCGATCAGCGTGTTTGATGCGGTGGCACTGGGTCGAACGCCATGGCTGTCGGCGCTCAGTCCGTGGTCTGCCGAGGACGATGGCATCGTCGATCAGGCCCTGCGCGATGTTGACGCGGCGCATCTGCGCAATCGCTCCTGGCGCAGCCTTTCCGGTGGCGAGCGCCAGCGTGTGCACATCGCGCGCGCCCTCGCCCAGCGCCCGCAAATTCTGCTGCTGGACGAACCTACCAACCATCTGGATATCCAGCATCAACTGTCGATTTTGCATGGGGTTCAAGCGTTGCCGGTGACCACGGTGATTGCCCTGCACGACCTCAATCAGGCACTGACGTGTGATCGTTTGGCCGTACTGGACAAGGGTCGACTCGTCGCCCTCGGCAAACCACTTGAAGTGTTGACCGCGCAACGCCTGCTGGAAACGTTTGGTGTCCACGCGCATTACCTGACTGACCCGTTCGACGGCGCGCAGATCCTGCGATTGCGCTCTTCCTGATGGGTCAGTCATGAATCCGGAAATCCATGTGGGTCGTCTGCCAGACCGGATCGGCATCGACGCTGATCACCTGGAAACCGCGCTTGAGCCAGAAATTGATCGCGCCCGGCAAGAACGGGTGCGTGTGCAGGTAAATCACATCGACCCCTGCGCGTTCGGCCGATGACCGCAAGGTCTGGTAAAGCTCACTGGCAAGTCCCGAGCGTCTGAACTCGGGAAGAACAAACAGCCGCACCACTTCCACTACCTTGAGCTGCCCGTAATCGAGGTGTTCGAAGCGTCGGTCGTAGGGCAGATAGCCGATCGTGGCGACGATGCGGCCCTCATGACGGGCAAGCAGAAAAAGCCCGGCGCCATTCAGGTAAGTCTCTTCAAAATTCGCCAGATCTGGCGGGATTCCCGTGGCGCTCAGTTTAGGAAAAAGCTCAGCGCGAGCCTGCATGACGAAGTCGATGACTTCGGCAATCTCTGACCGGGTCACGACCTCAATGGTGAATGTGGACACAAATTCTCCCTGGTTGATAAGCCCTTCACCGATAGTCATCCCCGGATACCGCACGCAACCAGGCTTGATCAGCGTCGAGCCGCAAGGTTCGCCACTCTTCGAAGGTGATTTTCCCGAGGCGGTCGAGTTCGTCTGCGCGGCGGATCAGCTCTTCGTGATAGCCATCCGGGTTGTCGCGACGCAACGTCACATCGTCCAACGCCGCGTGCCAACGATCCAGCGCGGCGAGTTTTTTCACTTCGGTATCGCTCAGCAAATTTTTGTAGGCATTCATGGCAAGGGCCCCGATAAAAGTATTACTGACCGTACAACAAAGGACGCAGCACTAAGTCCGGGAGTTCAAATCGGACGATGAGCGACTAGCCCAGCGCCGTGTCGAGAAACATCATTACCCCGAAGCCCAGCATCAGGCCAAGCGTCGCCGGTGTTTCATGGCCGTTACGGTGCGTTTCGGGAATCACCTCGTGGGAGACGACAAATATCATCGCGCCGGCAGCCAGCCCCAGTGCAATCGGGTAACCGAGCGCGAAGCTGCTGGAAATCCCCAGACCGACGACGGCGCCCACTGGCTCCATCAAGCCGGAGGCGATGGCGATCATCGCCGCCCGCAGCGCGGAAATGCCGGTCACCCGCAAGGCCAGCGCGACAGCCAGACCTTCTGGAATGTCCTGGATGGCAATGGCTGTGGTCAACGGCAGACCGACCTGCATGTCGCCATTGGCGAAACTGACGCCGATGGCCATGCCTTCCGGCAAGTTGTGCAAGGTGATCGCCAGAACGAACAACCAGACCCGGTTGATGCGCTCGACTTCAGGTCCGCGCCGCCCGCTCTCGGTATGTTCGTGAGGGACGAATCGGTCGAGTCCGATCATCAACCCCACCCCCAGGCCCAATCCCAGCACGACGATACCGGCAGCCAGCAACGGGTTGCCACTAAGCTGCCGAGCGGCTTCGATACCGGGAAGGATCAATGAAAAAGAACTGGCCGCCAGCATCATTCCGGCGGCGAAGCCGAGCATGGTGTCCTGCGTACGCGCCGAAATGTCGCGCAGCGCAATGGCCGCCACGGCGCCCAGAGCGGTGGCACCAAATCCGGAAAGTCCGCCCAATACGGCGAGTTGCAAGTGAGCGCGGTCGGCATTTACCAACGCACCGTAGCCACTGACCAGCAACAGCACTGCCACCCCTGCCAGTACCAGCCAAAACATCATGCCCATCCAGCGCCGGTTTGACGCTTGAGTCGGCCTTGCAGACGCAACAGGTTGCGACATTGCTCCTCCTGATTTTTTTGAAGTGGGTACATCGCACGTCCGCGCCGGGATCGGCAGCGGTGAAGGCAATCCACAATGATCTGAAACGTGGTCGAAAGGAATAATTGCAATTTTCACGGTGCGCTTGCGACGGGCGGCGCTCACCGCCGATTTTAGCGCCTGTCGTCAGCATTTGGCCAAACGCAGCAAACGCCTGACGTGTTCAGGGCCTCGCGATGGAGCGCTTGACAAGGACGAACTACGCTTGAGGGTGAAATTGTGATTTAACTAGATAGTTACCTAACTATATAATGCGCGCTTCATTTCAACGGGGCTCTTAACGTGAAGCAAAGTCAACGCGTCTCTGGCGTATCAAAATTCATTCTGATCGGGCTGGGTGTGATCATCGCCCTGCTCGGTCTGGCGCTGGCGGCCGGGGGCGTGAAGTTGGTCGGCCTCGGTGGTTCGTGTTACTTCTTGGTCGGTGGTCTGGTCATGGCCATTGCCGGTTTGCTGATCGCTCGCTATAAACCGGCCGGGGCCTGGTTGTTTGCGGCGTTTCTGCTTGCAACGGCAGTCTGGGCGGTCAGCGACGTGGGCCTGGTGTTCTGGCCTTTGTTCTCGCGCCTGTTCATGTTCAGCGCGATCGGTCTGGCCGTGACGTTGGTCTACCCCCTGCTGACACGTGCCAACGGTGGCGTTCCTGGTCGTGGCGCTTATGGCGTTGCCGCCGTATTGGCGGTGGCGCTGGCCGTTGCCGCCGGCAACATGTTCGTTGCTCACCCCACGGTTGCAGCGACCGGCACTGGCCCGGGGCTCACCCCGGTGGAGCCTGGGAAGGAGCAGAAAGACTGGGCTCACTACGGTAATACCGAAGGCGGCAGCCGCTTCGCCGCGCTCGATCAGATCAACCGCACCAACGTCGACAAATTGCAGGTCGCATGGACTTACCACACCGGTGACGTCGCCGAGAGCGATGGCAACGGTGCCGAAGACCAGCTCACCCCGCTGCAGGTCGGCAACAAAGTGTTCATCTGCACCCCGCACAACAATCTGATCGCGCTGGATGCCGACACTGGCAAGGAAATCTGGAAAAACTCGATCAACGCGCAATCGAAAGTCTGGCAGCGTTGCCGTGGCATGGCTTATTTCGACGCCACGGCGGCAGTCGCCACGCCAGAAAACTCGCCAGTCGTTCAAGAAACAGCCGATGCCCTCCCTGCCCACTGCCAGCGCCGTTTGCTGACCAACACCATCGACGCACGCCTGATTGCCGTGGATGCCGATACCGGCGAGTTCTGCCGGGGTTTTGGCAACAACGGCCAAGTTGATCTCAAGGCCGGTCTGGGCGATGTCCCGGACAGCTACTATCAGTTGTCCTCCGCACCGCTGATGGCCGGGACCACCGTCGTGGTTGGCGGTCGTGTGGCCGATAACGTGCAAACCGATATGCCGGGCGGCGTGATCCGTGGGTTCGACGTGATGACTGGCGCCATGCGCTGGGCATTCGATCCGGGCAACCCGCAGGATCGCAACGCACCAGCCGACGGCAGCACCTATGTGCGCAGCACACCGAACAGCTGGGCGCCGATGTCCTACGACGCGGCAACCAACACCGTATTCCTGCCGATGGGCAGTTCGTCCACCGACATCTACGGTGTCGAGCGCAGCCAACTGGATCACACCTATGGTGCGTCAATCCTGGCACTGGACGCCAACAGTGGTGAAGAAAAGTGGGTGTTCCAGACCGTTCACAACGATCTCTGGGACTTCGACCTGCCGATGCAACCGAGCATGATCGACTTCACCAAGGACGGCAAAACCGTTCCGGCGCTGGTCATCGGCACCAAGGCTGGTCAGATTTATGTGTTGGATCGCGCCACCGGCAAACCACTGACCGATGTTGAAGAAGTACCGGTCAAAGCGGCCAACATCCCTAACGAGCCGTACTCGCCAACCCAGCCAAAATCGGTAGGCATGCCGCAGATCGGTGCGCAGCACCTGACCGAATCGGACATGTGGGGCGCGACGCCGTACGACCAACTGTTGTGCCGGATCGATTTCAAGTCGATGCGTTATGACGGCTTGTACACTGCACCGGGCACCGACAAGTCCCTGAGCTTCCCGGGTTCGCTGGGCGGCATGAACTGGGGCAGCATCTCCACCGATCCGGTGCACGGTTTCATCTTCGTCAACGACATGCGCCTGGGTCTGTGGATTCAGATGATCCCGTCGCAGAACAAGGCTCAGGCCGCTTCCGGTGGCGAATCGCTGAACACCGGCATGGGCGCCGTGCCGCTCAAGGGCACGCCTTACGCGGTGAACAAAAACCGCTTCCTGTCGGTCGCCGGTATTCCTTGCCAGGCGCCGCCGTTCGGTACGCTGACCGCCATCGATATGAAAACCCAGAAAGTCGCCTGGCAAGTGCCGGTCGGCACCGTTGAAGACACGGGCCCGTTGGGTATCCGCATGCACCTGTCGATCAAGGTCGGTCTGCCAACCCTCGGCGGCACGCTGTCGACTCAAGGTGGCCTGATCTTTATCGCCGGTACTCAGGACTTCTACCTGCGCGCCTTCAACAGCGGCAACGGCGAAGAAGTCTGGAAGGCGCGTATGCCTGTGGGCAGCCAGGGCGGTCCGATGACTTACGTTTCGCCGAAGACCGGCAAGCAATTCATCGTTGTCACCGCTGGCGGTGCTCGTCAGTCGACCGATCGTGGCGATTACGTGATGGCTTACGCGCTGCCGTAAACATCTGCGAGCCACTTCATTGCACTTGTGCGCGGCACCTTCGGGTGCCGCGCCGCTTTATGCCTATCGCTGAAGATTTCACCAGGAAGACTTCCATGTTTCGTTTTTCTCATATCGGCTGGCTCAACGGCGTGCTGTTGGGGCTGACCTGCAGCACCGCCCTGCCCGCCTTCGCCGACACCGGTTCGAACCTCTTGACCCGCAACACCTTGACCGGCGATTGGGGCGGCCTGCGCCACCAGATGGACGAAGACGGCATCAAGTTCACCGGCGATTACAGCGGTGAGACGGCCTATAACGCCGACGGCGGACTGCATCGTTCGGCGCGTTACTCGCAGAACATCAAGCTGGGTGTGCAGTTCGACCTAAGCAAACTGTACGGCGTGGACAACGCCGGCAAGGTCCAACTGACCATCAACGACCGTCGCGGCAACAGCGCCTCTGAAGATCTGGTCGGCAACCGCCTGCCGATCCAGGAAAACTACGGTGGGCTCTACACCCGCCTGACCGAGTTGAGCTACGAACGATCGCTGTTTACCCCGGCGCTGAACGTCAAACTCGGCTACATGGCCATGGGTAACGACCTCGGTGGCCTGGACAGTGGCATTCTCTGTAACTTCATGAACGCCGGTTTCTGCGGCCACCCGCTGAACATGTCCGGCGGCAGCGGCTGGACCAACTACCCCAACGCCCGCTTGGGTGTGCGGGTGAAATACGACCTGTCGCCAGCGTGGCAACTGCGTGTGGCCGCATTCAATGTCGACCCCGAAAGCAACGGCGACGCCAGCCGTGCCTGGCATCTTGGCCCGAAACACACCACAGGCACCGTCGTGCCGATCGAGTTGGTGTACAAGCACACAGGTGACTTGCCGGGTGAATACAAGGTTGGTTACTACTACGACAGCTCCGATGTAAAACGCATCGACAGCGACAAAGAGGTGTCCGGTCGCGGTGGTCATTACCTGCTCGTCGACCAGGCGGTGTGGCGCTCGCAGGCGTCCGAAGGTCGCAGCCTGCACGCCTTCGGTCAGTATTCGGCAGCCAGTTCTGCCGCTTCGCCTTTCAGCAAGTGGTACGGCACAGGCGTGGTGTTGTACAAACCGTTCGAAGGCCGGCCGCGTGACACGCTTGCTTTGGGCTATGGCCGCGCTGTGCCCAACCCGCGCAGTCGCGATGTTCAACAAGACGCCGCGCTGAACAACGGCACAGCGTTCCCGAATCTGGACAGCGCCGAACAGTTGATCGAGCTCGGTTACGGTTATCAGGCCACGCCCTGGCTGACCTTGCGGCCGAACATGCAGTACATCATCGAGCCGGGCGCGTTCTCCGGCCAGGACATCGACAATGCGCTGGTGTTTGGCTTGCAGGTGAAAGCTGCGCTCTGATTGGCCGATTGCAGACCATAAAAAACCGGCGCAATGCCGGTTTTTTTGTGGCTCGATCCTGTTGATCAGGGATGCTCACTCGATACCGAGTTATTCGCATCCACATCGCTCATGTCTTCCTCGACCGGCGCTTCGTCGTCTGCTGGCAGCGGAACCTCAGGTTCATCGCGCCGCGGATCGTGTCCAGTCTCGTTGTCCGTGGTACGTGTCACTTCCTGCTGAGACGTGTTGCCTGGCGCGTTTTCATCAATGTCCATGCTGGCTCTCCAACCGGGGCGCGGGAAATCCGTGCTTGAAGTTCAGAGGCGATTCGGCCTGAGGAGTGCCGGGTTTTGGACGAATGGACGACAAGTATTTCAATCGCCGAACCTTTACCCCGAAAACACCGTCCGAGCTAAGGCGTTAATGCTTACCGCTCGCCTCGAGGTTTCCGTTTGAAAGCTGCCATCGTCAAAAAATACCGTCTGATCATCAAAACCATGGGCTATGTGGGCTGGGCGTTGTTCTGGCTATTGCTCTGGGATATCGCTGTCACCGTAGACTTCATGCTGTTTCTCAATGCCAAGATCAACCTGCCGCTGATGCCCCTGACATTGCTCGGTTCGGCATTGGTAGTCTTGATCAGTTTTCGCAACAGCAGTGCCTATAACCGTTGGTGGGAGGCGCGAACGCTGTGGGGCATGATGATCAACAGCTCGCGCAGCTACGCCCGACAAGTGCTGACGCTGCTGGACGACACCGGCAGCGAGGTGAATCCGGTCAAATCAACCCTGCTGCGCCGTCACGTGGCCTATGTGAATTGCCTCGCGGCGCATCTTCAGGGCGAGCCTTGCCCGGAAGAAGTTCGCGCGTTTATCCCTGCCGACGAATTCGCCCGCAGCGGCACCACCAACAACTTCGCCAACGACATCCTCACAGGTTCTGCTGCCCTGCTGGCGAAGGAATACAAGGCGGGGCGTCTGGACAGCATTCGCCTTGCGCGGCTGGAATCGACCATGGTCGATCTGTCCAACAGCCAGGGCGGCATGGAGCGGATCGCCAATACCCCACTGCCCTACCCTTATGTGTATTTCCCTCGGCTGTTTATCTCGCTGTTCTGCCTGATCGTGCCAGTGGGGCTGGTGGAGTCCCTGGGCTGGTTTACCCCGCTCGCCTCGACCGTGGTGGGCTTCATGTTGCTGGCCATCGAGCGCATCGGCACCGATCTGCAAAGCCCGTTTCGTCTCAGTGAACACCAGATTCAGATGGAAGCGCTGTGCGAAACCATCGAGAAAAACCTGCAATCGATGCAGCGTGATTCCTTGGGTGATGTGCACAGAGTTGAAGAAACCGTCTGAACGAAGGGCTGTGGTCGCTGATTGATGCGCTCGCGAGGCATGCGATCGAGCGCCTCAACCCATCTCGATAGGAACGTTGTTTCTGTCATCGGCAGCTTCATCGCCGTTCCAGCTGCCGAGGAATTCGCGGATGGCTTGGGCAGTGCGCTCGGCACTCGTCACCACAAAAAAATGCCCCTCGCCCTCCAGGACGTGGAGTTCGGCACGGCGAATGGTGCGGCGCAGGATATGCGCGTTGTATGGCTGGACCAAAGTATCGCGGTCGCCGGTGAGGATCAGCGTACGTTGACGAAGACGGAACAGCCGCAGCAGGCTGGTCCAGCCCGCCAATGCAGCGAGCTGGTGGTAATAGGTGCGCGGATCAGCGGTGAGCATGCCTCTTGCCACACCGAAGCGCAGCAACGTCTGTAGTGAATCGCGCGATCCCGGGCTGTTGCGCAATCTGGGATTTTGGCGCCTGGCAAAAAAATCCACGATGTGGGCTGGCTTCACCAGCACCACCGGGCCGGCCGAAGTCGCCGCAAGGATCAACCGCCGCACCATACTCGGATGCCGTAGCGCAAATTCCTGCGCCAATGCGCCGCCCCAACTCACCCCGAACACGTCGATCTGCTTGATGCCCAGTTGCTTGAGCATCTCGGCAATCAAGTCGGCGTGGCCCGGCAGACGCAGCGGCCAGCGGGGCCTATGCGATTTACCGACGCCGGGCACGTCCAGCGTAATCGTGGTGTAGTCCCCAAGTGCCTCGCGAAGGGGGGCGAAGGTACGGATCAAGCCACCCAGACCATTGAGCAACAGCAGCGGCGAGCCTTGTCCGCAGATCGATACGTTCAACTGCAAGTCATTAACGACCAGTTTGCGCGTTTTCATCGTTCCCCTTGCTGCCCGCGACCAAGAGGGCATCTGGCTAAAGACTCTGGTTCATGTAAACGGCGAAGCATAGACAAGCGAACCCCTGCCATTGCTCAGCGCCTGACAGTGGCCGATGAAAATTTGAGAGTCGTGAAGTGCATACGACCGAAACAACCCAGGTCATGGAAGCATTGTCGGCCAACGAAGTGATCTGAACCTGCGTGAGACAGGTGTTCAGACAGCATCGAGGGACACAGAAAAGAACGTCGCAATCAAGCCAATGCCCAAGCTGGCCAACACTCACAGGTACGCCACGTCTGCTGCACCTCGCGGGCCGCGCCATTCAGTCAGGACCAAACAAGCCAGTCGATCCCGACACGTCGAAAAGCTAGGGCGCGAAGCCCTAGCGGATAGCAGACGTTACTTTTTCTTTTTTGCCGGCTTGTCAGATTTTTCAGACTTCTCTGATTTCTTGGCCTTTTCTGGCTTGCTATCAGCCTTCTTTGCTGACTTCTTGGGTTCGGCGTCTTTCTTTTTTTCCTTCTTGTCGGAGGATTTGGAAAGCGTCGAAGCCGCCGCTGATTTTTTTGCCGGCGATGACTTTTTATCCTTCAAGTCCTTGCTGGCTTTCGAAGCGTCACCTTTGCTTTTCTTCTCGTCTTTAGCCACGTTGATCACCTCTCGGAGCGTGCCGATATTGGCACATGGCCTGTGTGATTATTCACAAGCTAATCATTAGGTGAGCGCGCCCGAGAGCCGTTCAAATTATTTATGCCACGCGTTGATCAGTCCCTGTCGCTACCCATTAAAAGCTCATGCATTGGCGCGTCGCCACTCACCCGGTGAAACGTTCTCCCATTGCCGAAACGCCCGGTAATAAGAGTTCACGTCCTGATACCCGAGCAGGTAAGCCACTTCTTTCAGCTCAAGCGTCTTGTCAGCCAGCAGGTGCAATCCTGCCTGGCGCCGGGCCTCGTTAAGCAGCGCGCTGAACGTCGTACCCTCCGCCGTTAATCGTCGCTGCAACGTGCGCTCGCTTTGCAAGAGTTCACGGGCGAGATACTGCAAACTCGGCCGACCATCCGCCAAGGCTCGTTTCAGAACTTCAATCGCCTGCTCGCAGAATCCAGCCGGCGCTTCGATCTCTCGCATCGCGGCGCTAAGGCCGGGCGTCATCATGTCCAGCACTTCCGGGTTGTGTTGAAGAAATGGCAGATCGAGGTCGGTGGCGCACATGCTCAACTCGTCACGAGCCGCGCCGTATTGAATGGGGCAACCGAAATAATTCGAATGAGTCTCCAGGCTTTGCGGCGGGCGCCTCAAGCTCAGTGCCACAGGCTTCAGGTGCTTACCGGTGCCTCGTCGACCCAGCTCAAGTACCAAAGCAAAACAGGCATCCACCGAGAAATGAGGCGCAAGCCCTGCACCCGAAGGCCACTGAATCGTGAATAGCACCCTGCCCTCATGCTCATCCATGCAAATCTGGTCGGGACTGCACAGGCGCTTGAAACGGCAAAACCTCGCAAGGGCGTCGCGAAAACTGGCCGCATATAGCGCTGCGAGAAACGCGAGTTTGTGTTTCGCGCTGGGCGTATCGCGGACCATTTTTATCGCGAAGGCCGGGTCTGAAGAAAGCGCCTCGATCGCGTTCCACACGGCAAACAATTGCTGTGTGCTGACAACGGCAGCTTCGTTCAGATGAAGGTCATGGGGCAGTTGAGCGTGCGCCTGAATCAAAGAGGGATTCAGACCCAGTTGTTCGACCGATTGCCAGAACGCTCGGGGTAATCTACAGCGCTCGGCGCTGGTCTGAGGGTGGGACATTTTTCCAGGCTCCGAGCCGCAGGCAAGCGGCTTACTGACGTAGCGCCTCGTTGATGGCGCACTCTGCGAGTGTTTTGGCGCAAACCGCCGAAGGGATGATGCAGCTTCGCTCTTAACATTGTCGGCAACGAATCGAGCTGAAAGGAGCTCACGATGACGATGACCTTTTATACCAACCCCAATTCTCGCGGCCGCATGGTGCGCTGGATGCTTGAAGAGATCGGCTGCTCCTATGAAACGGTCATTCTGGATTACCAAGCGACCAGTCAGGCAGACCGCTGGGGAGGCGCTGCGCTGGCAGTGCCGGCGCTGGCCGAGGGTGATGATCCGCGGGTCAGATTCTTTCGCGACGTCAACCCGATGGGCAAGATCCCTGCGCTGGTGCATAACGGGCAAACCATAACAGAAACGGCCGCCATCTGTGCGTACCTCGCAGACACATTCCCGGAAGCCGGGCTGGCCCCTGCGGTCACGCAAAGGGCGTCGTACTACCGCTGGTTGTTTTTCGCCGCGGGCCCTCTGGAACAAGCCGTGACCAACCATCGCGCCGGCTTCAACCCGACGGCGGAGCAGGAGTTCTTCTTTGGCTATGGAAGCTACGAACGCACCGTCGACCAACTCGAACGCGCCGTGCTGGCCCAGCCGTTCATTGCCGGGGAGCACTTCAGCGCTGCCGACATTTATGTTGGCTCCCACATCGGCTGGGGGCTAGGCTTGGGCACTTTGCCGCACAGACCCGCGTTTCTCGCTTACGCCGGGAAGTTGATAAGTCGCGATGCTTATAAACGTGCCGTGGCAAAGGATGAAGCACTGCTGGGGAGTTTCCCCGGAACACTTGAAGAGGCTTTGTGATGACGAGCAACAGACCGGATTTCACCACGCGCTTGCTGATCGACGCGGGCATCGCCGAAGGAATGCGCGTTCTGGACGTGGGCTGCGGCTCAGGAGACGTTTCCTTTCTCTTGGCTGACCTGGTGGGGAAAGACGGAGAAATCATTGGCGTTGATCATGACGCCCGCGCCGTCGCCATTGCCCGCGAGCGCGGTGCGGCAAAAGCCCACCCTGCCCTGACCTTTGTGCAGTGCGATCTGCTGGAGCTGCCAGATTCCATGGGTTCTTTCGACGCCATCGTCGGGCGGCGCGTGCTGATGTATCAGAAGGATGCCGTGGCGACGATTCGGGCGCTGTCGAAATGCTTGCGTCCCGGCGGCATCGTGGTCTTTCAAGAACACGATACGACGATGGTACCGGCGAGCCTGGAGCCTTTCCCGCTGCATAGACGAGCGCAAGCCTGGATACAGCAAATGATCGCGCTTGAGGGGGCCGATCTGCACATCGGATTCAACCTGCACAGCCTCTTCACCCAGGCGGGCCTGGCCGTCGAACATGTGCGGGCTGAATGTCTGGTGCAGACGCCTGATACACCTTACGGTCTCGGCAGCATTGTTCAAGCGTGCCTGCCGCGCATCATTGCGCTGGGGGTGGCCAGTGCAGAAGAGGTCGGGATTGAAACGTTGCAACAGCGACTGGACCAGGAGCGTTCAGACGCTCGCGCAACGTACATCGGCGACGTGATGTTCGGTAGCTGGGCGCGCAAAGTGTGATTTTCACATGCTATACAGGCGCGGTCGCGTAGAGCGCAGACCTGGACGTTTTCAAAGCGTGACACTCATTACCCACCCCGCCACTCCCGTGCCGATCACAACCAGCCACACAGGCATCTTCCAGACCATCAGCGCCATCAGGGCAACCAGCGCGAGGCCGAAGTCTTGCGGCTTGAGAATCGCGCTGGTCCACACAGGTTGATAAAGCGCGGCCAGCAACAGACCAACGACCGCCGCGTTTACGCCAGCCAAAGCGGCTTGTGCACGCACGCTACGACGTAATCGCTCCCAGAAAGGCAAGGCGCCGACAACCAACAAAAATGCTGGGGCAAAGATCGCCAGCAAGCAGATCATGCCGCCCGCCCAACCTGAAGGTGGGATGTTCATGGAGGCGCCGAGAAACGCCGCGAACGTAAACAACGGACCCGGCACAGCCTGCGCAGCACCGTATCCGGCCAGGAACGCCTCGTTGTTGACCCAACCGGAGGGCACGACTTCTGCTTGCAGAAGAGGCAGAACCACGTGGCCGCCGCCGAATACCAAGGAGCCGGAACGGTAGAAAGCATCGACCATTGCCAGGCTTTGATCAGTTACCCGTTCAGCCAACAACGGTAGCCCCACCAACAACAGAAGAAACAAGGCCAGCCACATCACCCCGGCTCTGCGGCTGATCGGTATCGACAGCGCGTCGTGTTCGACACGTTGCGCAGGCTTGAACAGCATCAGCCCCAGCAGCCCGGCGACGACAATCACACTGACCTGCCCCCAGGCAGACGGCGCAAGCAACGCGACGCACGCTGCAATGACCATAAGGGTCATTCGCGGTACATCCGTGCACAGGTTTCGAGCCATTCCCCACACGGCTTGAGCAACCACTGCGACAGCCACGACTTTGAGGCCATGCAGAGCAACGGGCGAAAGAACAGCGCCATAACGGGACAGGCCCAGCGCAAACAAAATCATCAGCATCGCTGACGGCAGCGTGAACCCGGCCCAAGCAGCGAACGCACCGCGATAGCCCGCGCGGGACAGGCCCAAAGCGATACCGAACTGACTGCTTGCAGGTCCCGGCAGAAACTGACAAAGCGCGACCAGATCGGCATAGCTGCGCTCGGTCAGCCATTGCCGCCGACTGACGAACTCATGGTGGAAGTAACCCAAGTGAGCAACAGGACCACCGAATGAAGTCAATCCGAGCCGCAGAAAGATCAGAAACACCGACCAGGCACTGTTTCGTTCAGCGGTATAAGTGTCGGTCATGTAGCCGCGTTCCTTCTTCAATAGTCGCGCAACGATAGCGTATTTCGGTTTCTTGAGAAGTTACAGGGCCATTGTTCCATTGCCGTTAAACCACCGGGGACGATGATTGGCTGCTTCCTGTCGCACCATCTGCAACGGCTGGAGCATTGGCATCCGGAACAGAAGAGTAACCAGTAGCCGAAAGCTGCTACTCAGAATGCAAACGCCCAACAAGCCGCTCAGAGCTGCATTTCGGCGAGCGCCCTGCGCAGGGGCTCATCGGATATCTGAATAGGGCCGTGAAATGGCACATCCATGTCCAGCACGAGGTAAACAGAGGCCGCGATGAGCAATGACGAGACAATGAACATTCCAACCACCATCGAGTTCCGGGGTGCGCGGTATCCGAAACTGGCGAAGATGAGTGTCAACCAGGCAACCAGCATCCCGATCAGAGGGCCCGGAATCGCCCCTTCTGACTGCTCGACGATCCTCCAGCGTTGCTCGATAAGCGAATGATATTGCTGACGGATATCCTGAAGCATCGTTTCATGGAAGCGATCCGGTGGCTTTATGCCGGTCAACGACTTGCCTATGTCATCCAGGTATTTAGCCGCTTCGCTGTCGCGATGCTGCAAGGCCTCATCCCCTCGATACGGGGTCTCTATAGCGCGCTCAAGATAGGTGATCAGGCGGTTGCGCGTGTCTTGTGTGCCATCTCCATAGCCTCGTAGCGTCCGGTCAAAAATAATCAGGCTGGTTGCATAGCCATGGAAGTTTGCATCTATGGACTCGTAGGTGTTTTTGGCGGAATTGATCATCAGACCAAAGACCAGCGACGTCATGACCACAAAAATATTGGCGACCAGGCGAATGACGGTATTGGTCTCGTCATCGCGGTGGTGGGACGCCAGCTTGGGGTACCCATTCATCATGAGAAGCGAGGCAGCAACCAGGCACCCGAAAATGGCCAGTGCGATCCAGAGAGAGTTCATGCATCAGCACCCTGAACAGTGGAGTCAAGTCTTGGAGCATAGACTGTCAGGTGTTCTCGCAGAACTCGATATATCCGCGCCATGCGCCCTTGCACCTCAAGCCTGATCCAGTGCCTCGACCAACCCTTTGTCCTCACCCAGAAACCCGCCGCTTTGATGCTGCCAAAGCCGCGCATACACGCCGTTCCTCTCCAGCAATTCGCTGTGGGTGCCCTGTTCGATGATGCGGCCGTCATCCATCACAATGAGCCGGTCCATGGCCGCGATTGTCGACAGACGATGGGCGATAGCGATCACGGTTTTGCCCTGCATCATGTCATCGAGGCTTTCCTGAATGGCCACTTCGACTTCCGAATCCAGCGCGCTAGTCGCTTCATCCAACAGCAGGATCGGTGCATTTTTGAGCATCACCCGGGCAATCGCGACGCGCTGCCGTTGACCGCCCGACAGCTTGATGCCTCGCTCACCGACCAGCGTGTCGTAGCCGCTATGGCCTTGGCGGTCGCTGAGTTGACTGATGAACTCATCGGCCTGGGCGCTGGCGGCGGCGCTGCGGATTTGCGCATCGGTTGCGTCCGGACGGCCATAGGCGATGTTGTCGCGAATCGAACGATGCAGCAACGAGGTGTCTTGAGTGACCATGCCGATGGCGCTGCGCAGACTGTCTTGGGTCACTTTCGCGATGTTTTGCCCGTCGATGCGAATCTCGCCGCTGTCGACGTCATAGAAGCGCAGCAGCAAGTTGATCAGCGTGGATTTGCCGGCGCCGGAGCGGCCGACCAGACCGATCTTTTCACCCGGGCGGATGTTCAGGCTGAGGCCATCAAGCACCTGGCGTTCGCCGTTGTAATTGAAGTGCACCTTATCGAAAGTAACGGCGCCGCCCTTGGTCACCAGCACACCCGCATCCGGCGCGTCCTGCACCTTCGCGCCTTGCGTCAGCGTGGCCATGCCATCCTGCACAGTGCCGATGCTCTCGAACAGCGAGGTCATCTGCCACATGATCCAGTTCGACATGCCGTTAATGCGCAAAGCCATGGCAGTGATTGCCGCCACGGCACCGGCACCGACATCGCCCTGGTGCCACAACCACAGGGCGTAACCACCCGCGGACATGATCAGCCCTACCACCAAGGCCTGGTTGACGATCTCGAACCTGCTGACGAGACGCATCTGGCGAAAACCGGTCAGCTTGAAATCTTCCATCGCTGCACGGGCAAAGTGCGCTTCACGATTGGAATGGGAGAACAGCTTCACCGTCGTGATGTTGGTGTAGGCGTCCGAGATACGCCCAGTCATCATTGACCGTGCATTGGCCTGCTCCTGCCCGACTTTGCCCAGGCGCGGCACGAAGTACCACATGGCCAGCGCGAACAACACCGCCCAGCCAATGAACGGCAGCATCAGTTTCAGCGCAAAGCCACCGGCCAGCGCGATGATCGCGATGAAATACACGCCGATCCCGGGGATGATCTCGATCAGGGTAAACAGCACGTCGCGCACTGCCAGCGCGGTTTGCATCACCTTGGTGGTGACCCGGCCGGAAAACTCATCGGAAAAAAACGAAAGGCTCTGCCGCAGCATCAGACGATGGAAGTCCCAACGCAGTCGCAACGGCAAGTTAATCGCCAAAATCTGGTGCTGCACCATGGTGCGCAACGCCACCAGCCCGACGCTGGTTACCATGACGATGCCCATGCCCCACAACACGCGACTTTCCTGCACCGCCGCTTCACCGCCGGCCTGCCAGGTCGAGAGCAAATCCACAACCTGCCCGAGGAAGGAAAACAGCCAGGCTTCGTAAATCGACACAGCGGCACTCAGCAGCGCAAGCAGCAGAATGTAACCGCGCGCACCTCGCGTACAGGCCCACAGAAAACGCGCCAGGCCGTTGGGCGGCGGCGGTACCTCATCAGGCGGAAAAGGGTCGAGTCTTCGTTCGAACGCACGAAGCATAGTGATCTCCAAAACTTTCAAGTTGAGGGGATTCTGCCATTGAATGGTTGGCAGGAGGGCTTTGTGAAAAAGTGTGTGTCCGTGGGGACAGCTTTCGGCCATAAACCACAGATCGCTTTTCACGCAGCTTTCCAGCAGGTCGAATGATGCGCGTCTGCCCAGCTTAGGAATGCAATCCATCGAATTCGTATAACCACGGAATGTCCTGGCGCTGATGACGGTGCCCCTGACATCGGCTAAAGGCGTGGTCACTGAATCGGCAATTCAACCCGCGCCACCAGACCCCCGCCGCTGCGATTGCTCAACGTCAGTTCCCCGCCCTGCTCACGCACGATGGCCCTCGCCGCGGAAAGCCCGAGTCCGACCCCGCCGGTCTCGCGGTTGCGTGAGGTTTCGAGGCGCAAAAACGGATCGAACACGCGCTCCAGCGACTCTTCGGCAATCCCCGGCCCGTCGTCACTGACCTCGATGCAGATCGTGTAGCCATCGCCACTCAAGGCGATGCGCGGGTGTTGCGCGTACTTTTCGGCATTATCCAGCAGGTTGACGATCACTCGCTTGATGCCAAGCGGCCGCCCCTCATACACCCAGTGTGCCGGGCCGGTGTAGCCGACATCGATGTTCTGGTCACGGTAGTCATCGATGATGGTTTGCAGCAGTTCGGCAAGGTCAAACGCTGTAGTGGACTCGCGGTGGGTGTCCTCGCGAAAAAACGCCAACGCGGCGTTGATCATCGACTGCATCTCTTCGATATCACGAATCTGTTTGCCTTGGTGATCCAGGTCTTCCATGAACTCGCTGCGCAAGCGCATGCGGGTCAGCGGTGCGCGCAAGTCGTGGGAGATGGACGCGAGCATGTGCGTGCGTTCGCCGATGAAATGCTGAATCTGCGCCTGCATGGTGTTGAAGGCGATGATCGCCTGGCGGATTTCCTCAGGGCCTTCGATTTTGATCGGCGGGGCGCGCAGGTCACCACCGAAACGCCGCGCGGCGCTGGCGAAACGTTGCAGGGGTTTGGCCAGTTGGCGCGTGGCGATCCAGGCCACCAGCAAGGTAGCGATCAGTCCGAGGGCAATCACCACCGCAATCCGCGTACTCGCCTCCAGCCCCCAAACCCGTTCAGGTGGGGTGAACGACAACCAACTGCCATCGACCAGTTGCACAAGTGCGGCATAGTGCGCCTGCGGGCTGTGGCTCGGCCAGTCGTCGGGGTTGAAGGCTTCCATGGTTCGGCCATTGCCCAATAGCAATTGTAGCACCGGCACCCTGCCCGCTTCGACCGGATTGCCGCCCGCCGGCAGCCCGAAGTCGGCGCGCTGCGCTTTCCACGCCACTTTCAGCCGCGGACTGCTTGCCGCGTCCGCCAACTGCGGGCGCAACTGTACCGGCGCGGCCTCGATCACGCGCACGGTAGCGGCAATCTGTTCCAGCAAACCGGTACGCTCAATCGGCGGACGCGCCCAGATCCCGGCGACTTGCACGAACAAGGCATTAAGGGCCAGCGACGTCAGCATCGCCGCGACGATAGTCAGGGCAATCCGCCGACTGAGCGTGTCGCGCCGCAGCATCCGGCGGATCACGAGCGGCTGACCTTGGCCGTGAACATATAACCGCCGTTGCGAACGGTGCGGATCAGGTCCGGACGTTTGCAGTCGGGCTCGATCTTGCGCCGCAGCCGGCTGACCTGCACATCGATGCTGCGATCAAACGCGTCGTGGCCCTGGCCGTGAGTCAGGTCGATCAGTTGCTCGCGAGTGAGGATGCGTTGCGGATTTTCGAGAAACACCACCAGCAAATCGAACTCGCCACCGGACAGCGGGATCATCACGTTTTGCGGTGAACGCAGTTCGCGACAGGTGATATCCAGATGCCATCCGGCGAAGGCAATCACCGGCCGGGACGGTTCGCTCGGGTGGCTGACCGGTTCGCCTGCACGGCGCTGCACGGCACGCAGACGAGCCAGCAGTTCACGCGGTGCAAACGGCTTGGTGACGTAGTCATCCGCCCCCAGCTCCAGGCCAACAATGCGGTCGCTCAGTTCGCCCATGGCGGTGAGCATGATGATCGGAATGGCCATCTGCGCGCGCACTTTCTGGCACAGACTCAAGCCGCCCTCCCCGGGCAGCATCAGGTCGAGAATAATCGTGTCCGGTCGCTGCTGCGCGATCGCCGCCCACATCGCCTCGCCGTCCGCCGCCACATTGACTTCATAGGCGTGCTGGACGAAGAACTTCTTCAGCAGCGACAGAATTTCCACGTCGTCGTCGACGATCAGCAGTCTGCTCACGGGCACAGGATCCTCAATCCAGAAAAGAGCGCATCTAAAACCATTCTGGCGTCTGGGTCATTTATTTCAATCGCGCAACATTCCGTCACCAGCGACATCAACCGGACATCGTCCGGCAAAAACCCTCGTGCATCCTGCACTCCTTTCCAAATCAGGGGTTGTTCATGAAGGCCTTGCACAGCAGGTACACCGCCGAGGGGCATAAAGCCCAATATCCGTTGATCCTCAGCCAGCGCACGACAGCACCGACACACGATACGCCGGTCCTGTTTCAGGAGTTCTGCCTGGGGGTGTCCGGTGATCAGAGCCGGATTGTCCTGCGCCGTTACTTCGAGCAGTTCAGCCCGGCCAACGCTCAGTGGGTGGAGTATGCCCATTCGATCCCGGCCGCCGACCTCATCCACTGGATCATGACCCACGGCCAGTTGCACATCGAGTGCTCGGAAAACGCCCCGCACACCCACAAGGATTCACATTAATGAGAAGCCATTGCCTGATGACGGTGCTGTGTACTGCGTCCCTGAGCCTCTCGGCCTGCACCAGTCCAAGCGTCGAACACACTGGATTTCTGCATGATTACAGCGTTTTGAAGCAACACACATCGCCCTCGGGTCACGATGTATTGGGGTGGGTCAGCCCTGCTTTGGCCAGGGGGCGTTACACCCAGGCCTATCTGGCGCCGAGTCAGTTTTTCCCCAGCGCCGAGCCCACCGAACGCATCCCCCTCAGCACCCTCGCGGGTGTCACCGACTATTACGACGCGGCCCTCAGGCAGGAACTGGGCAAAGTCCTGCCACTGGTATCGACTCCCGGTCCCAATACGCTGATCGTCAGGCCCGCGATTACCCGGGTTGCCACCAGCACCCAAGGTTTGCGTTTTTACGAATGGTTGCCGGTCACACTGCTTGCGGCTGGCGTGAGCACCGCTACTGGCATTCGTGATCAAGACAGCGAAATCGCCACGGAAGTGTCGTTCGAGGACGGCTCGACCGGCGAAGTGGTTGCAGAAGTCATGCGCAAGGGCACCGGCGTGGCGCTGGACAACAGCAAACAGGTGCTGACTGCCGACGACGTCAAAGTGGTGCTCGATGGCTGGGCCAGTGATCTGGGTAAATCGTACGTGGCGATTCGAAAGTAGAACCCGTGGCGGGAGGCATCGGTCGTAAAGCGTTTTTTCGTCTAACGTAAAGTGCAGCTATCACCAGCCCACGGGGCAGAAGTTCTCTAGGAGCTGTCGAGTAAAACGAGGCTGCGATCTTTTGATCTTGTGTTTGAAAATTAAAAAAAGCCGCGAGCGGTGAATTATTTCGTGTCCTCATGTATCAGACCCATTAAGCACGCGCCATCAAATAGATGGCATTGACGCGACAAGATGGATCAGTAAAGAGAATACCCGGATGAAATCACGTAAAAGCAGCGTCAAACCGATTGGTCTGAAAGACATCACCATCGTCGACGACGTCAAGATGCGCAAAGCCATTACGGCCGCTGCCCTCGGCAATGCCATGGAATGGTTCGACTTTGGCGTCTACGGTTTTGTCGCCTATGCGCTCGGCAAGATCTTCTTCCCCGGCGCCGATCCTGGCGTACAGATGATCGCGGCATTGGCGACCTTCTCCGTGCCGTTCCTGATCCGGCCGCTGGGCGGCCTGTTTTTCGGCGCGTTGGGCGACAAGTACGGACGACAGAAAGTCCTCGCCGCGACCATCGTCATCATGTCCCTGAGCACCTTCGCCATCGGCCTGATCCCCTCCTATGACTCCATAGGCATCTGGGCGCCGATTCTGCTGTTGCTGGCGAAAATGGCCCAAGGCTTCTCCGTCGGTGGCGAATACACCGGTGCCTCGATCTTCGTCGCCGAATACGCCCCGGACCGCAAACGCGGCTTCCTCGGCAGTTGGCTGGACTTCGGTTCGATTGCCGGTTTCGTCCTTGGCGCCGGCGTGGTGGTGATGATCTCGGCGATTATCGGTGAAGAGCAGTTTCTCGAATGGGGCTGGCGTCTGCCGTTCTTCCTCGCTCTGCCGCTGGGCATGATCGGTCTGTATCTGCGCCACGCGCTCGAAGAAACGCCGGCGTTCCAGCAGCACGTGGAGAAACTCGAACAAGGGGATCGCGAAGGTCTGGCCCGTGGCCCGAAAGTGTCGTTCAAGGAAATCGCCACCAAGCACTGGCGCAGCCTGATGACCTGCGTCGGCGTGGTGGCGGTGACCAACGTCACTTACTACATGCTGCTCACTTACATGCCGAGTTACCTGTCGCATAACCTGCACTACAGCGAAAATCGTGGCGTGTTGATCATCATCGCGATCATGGTCGGCATGCTGTTCGTGCAGCCGCTGATCGGTTTTGTCAGCGACAAAATCGGCCGCAAGCCTTTCATCGTCATCGGCAGCATTGGCCTGTTCATTCTCGCCGTTCCAGCGTTCATGCTGATCAACAGCGGCAAGATCGGCCTGATCTTCGCCGGGCTGCTGATGCTGGCGGTGTTGCTGAATTTCTTCATCGGCGTGATGGCCTCGACCCTGCCGGCGATGTTCCCCACACACATTCGCTACAGTGCGCTGGCGGCGTCGTTCAACATTTCGGTGTTGATCGCCGGCCTGACGCCGACCGTCGTGGCCTGGCTGGTGGAAAGCACCAACGACCTGTACATGCCGGCGTACTACCTGATGGTGGTTGCCGTGGTCGGTCTGATCACCGGCCTGACCATGAAGGAAACGGCGAACAAACCGTTGCGTGGCGCCGCCCCCGCCGCCTCTGACCTGGCAGAGGCGAAGGAGCTCCTGCAAGAACATCACGACAATATCGAGCAGAAGATCGAAGACATCGATGCTGAAATTGCCGAACTGGAAGCCAAGCGCAAGAACCTGGTGCAACAGCATCCGCGGATCAACTGAGCCCTGCGTGGCCCGGTGCAGAAAACTGCCCGGGCTGCTGCCACATCTTCAGCACTGCGTGAGTCAGGACAGATTTTCCTCTGGCGGAGCTTCCAGCACCTCGGTGACATCGGCGGGCTGATACACCCAACCGATAAACAACGCATAGCCGACCGCCAGAATCACCGGCCCGGTGAACAACCCGATAATCCCGCTGGTCACCATGCCGCCGAGGGCGCCGATCAACACGACGGGCATCGGCACGGCCACGCCGCGTCCCAGCAGCATCGGTTTGAGCACATTGTCGGAAAGCCCGGCAACCACCATCCACACGCCAAAGATCACCGTTGCGGCGCTGACCCCTTGCTGAGCGAAAACAAAAATCACCACAGGCAGCGTGATCAACAGCACCGGTAATTGGGTGATGCCCAGCAACAGCACCAACAGCGCCAATATGCCGGCCGCTGGTACGCCCATGATCACCAAGGCAACGCCGATCAGCAGCATCTGGATAAAAGCGATGCCCACCACACCCTGAGCGACGGCGCGAATGGTCGCCGTGCACAATTGGGCGATCTGCGGCCCACGCGCGGGCCCGGAAATCCGCGTGGTGACGGCGACGGCGGTGCGATGGCCGCTTTCACCGTAAGTCATGATCAACCCGGCAACGATCAACGCTACGACGAACACCACAATGCCCGCGCCCACCCCGGCCGCTTGGTGCAGCATCACTCTGCCCCATTCCTTGAGGTGCGGCGCCAGTTCCTGGAAGGCCCAGCTAAGATCCTGCGAGGCGTGCTGCCAGATGCCGAAGATCGGTGGTCCGATCAGCGGCCAGGTCTCGACATTGGCCGGCGGCGGCGGGATTTCGAAATGGCCGCTTTCAAGCACCTGCATCCCGCCCTTCACCGACTCGGCCACCGATGCGCCCAGCAGGCTCAAAGGCACCATCAGGATCAGCAGCCCCAGCACCACCACAATGACCGCGGCCCAGCCGTAACGTTGACCGAGTCTGGCGCCGAGCATTCTGTTCAGCGGGTACAGGGTGACGGCCAGGATCAGCGCCCAGAGCATCACATTGAGAAACGGATGGAAAATGTCGTAACAGAACAGCACCAACGTGACGATCAACCCCGCACGGATCAGCACGTCAAGCAACGCTCTGGAACTGTTGAATGCGATCAGCGGTTTCTCTTCCACAGTGGTTCCCCCGTCAAGCGCATCGGTCGGACTGCGCTGAGCCTAGATCACCTCCTTGCATTCTTCCTGTTTGATTGATGGGCCCGCGAAGGGGTCATCGATAGACAAAAAACATCCCGCCGATTACTCCGCGCCCGGCATGGTGTTAAATAGGCGCCAGTCTTAACCTTGTCGCTAAAGCCGTGCACGAGAACTGATATGAATAGCTCTTCAAAAACCCATGACGCTCAACTGCAATCGGCGGTGAACGCATGATCGAAGTCACTGAAGTTTCCATCGCCCAACTGCGCGCAGCGCTTGAGTCCGGCCAGACCACGTCGCTTGAGTTGGTGCAGGCCTATCTCGCCCGCATCGATGCCTACGACGGCGCCGACACGGCGACAGCGCTCAACGCGGTTGTCGTGCGCAACCCCGAAGCGCTGAACGAAGCCAGGGCTGCCGACGCCCGCCGCGCCAAAGGCGAAACCCTTAGCCCGCTCGACGGCATTCCTTACACCGCCAAGGACAGTTATCTGGTCAAGGGCCTGACCGCCGCGTCCGGCAGCCCGGCCTTCGTTGATCTGGTCGCCCATCGCGACGCGTTCACCATTGAGCGCCTGCGCGGTGCCGGGGCGATTTGCCTGGGCAAGACCAACATGCCGCCGATGGCCAATGGCGGCATGCAGCGCGGAGTTTATGGCCGTGCCGAGAGCCCATACAACGCTGACTTCCTCACCGCACCGTTCGCCTCCGGTTCGTCCAATGGCGCCGGCACCGCCACGGCCGCGAGTTTTGCTGCATTCGGCCTGGCCGAAGAAACCTGGTCGAGCGGGCGCGGCCCTGCTTCGAACAATGGCCTGTGCGCCTACACCCCGTCACGCGGTGTGATTTCGGTGCGCGGCAACTGGCCGCTGACCCCGACCATGGATGTCGTGGTGCCGTACGCACGCACCATGGCTGACTTGCTCGAAGTCCTCGACATCGTCGTCGCCGAGGATCCGGACACCCGCGGCGATCTGTGGCGCCTGCAACCTTGGGTGCCGATCCCGAGCGTCAGCACCGTACGCCCTGCCGCTTACGCCGAACTGGCTGCCGACCGCACGGCGCTGGCCGGCAAGCGTTTCGCCGTGCCGCGCATGTTCATCAATGCCGACCCTGACGCTGGTACCAGCGAAGCGCCGGGCATCGGCGGCCCGACCGGCCAACGCATCAACACGCGCGCGTCGGTGATCGATCTGTGGAAACAGGCGCGTCAGGCACTGGAAGCTGCCGGTGCCGAAGTGATCGAAACCGACTTCCCGCTGGTCTCCAACTGCGAAGGCGACCGTCCCGGCGCACCGACCGTGTTCACCCGTGGGCTGGTGTCCAAAGAGTTCCTCCACCATGAACTGTGGGACCTGACCGCCTGGGCTTTTGACGACTTCCTGCAAGCCAACGGCGACCCGAAGCTCAATCGTCTGGTCGACGTCGACGGTGCGAAAATCTTCCCGCACGAGCCGGGCACTCTGCCCAACCGGGAGGGTGACCTTGTCGCCGGCATGGACGAATACGTGCGCATGGCCGAGCGTGGCATCACGCCGTGGAATGAAATTTCCACTGTTCCCGATGGCTTGCGTGGCCTGGAACAAACCCGGCGCATCGACCTTGAGGACTGGATGGATAAGCTGGGCCTCGACGCCGTGCTGTTCCCGACCGTCGCCGATGTCGCCCCGGCGGATGCGGATGTGAACCCGGAGTCCGCCGACATTGCCTGGAGCAACGGCATCTGGGTCGCCAACGGCAACCTCGCGATCCGCCACCTGGGCGTACCCACCGTCACCGTGCCCATGGGCGTGATGGCCGACATCGGCATGCCGGTCGGCCTGACCTTCGCCGGCCGCGCCTACGACGACTCAAGCCTGCTGCGCCTGGCCGCGGCGTTTGAATCGACGGGCAGTAAACGCATGATCCCGCCACGCACCCCGCCGTTGTCATAACGCGGTCAAGCTGTGAGAGCGAGCCTGCTCGCGATGGCGGTGTGTCAGTTGATAGAAATGTTGCCTGACGCACTGCAATCGCTGGCAAGCCAGCTCCCACAGGTTTTTGGGTGTCACCCAATATCCTGGGCACACCTCGAGTCCCTGTGGGAGCTGGCTTGCCAGCGATAGCGCCCGGTCAGTCAACATCGTGGGTGAATGACCTGCCGCCATCGCGAGCAGGCTCGCTCACAGCTTTTTGGGTGCAGCGACCACATTCAGCACACCGGCCCAATCCCTGACTGCCGAATGCCGTGATCATCAGCGCCATCTACTTTGCTGCTGGCCACTGATAATGATCGACTGCACGTCATCGCGTATCACCCTGCTTGCGCTGCTCTGCGGTCTGAGCACCACGTCAAACGCGGGCGGGTTTTTCGAAAACTCCCAATCTGCGGTACTCAGCCGCCATTTCTACCTGAACAACGACTACCGCTCACCCTCATCCACCGGGAAAAACTATAAACAGGAGTGGGCACAAGGGTTTATCGGTACTTTCTCATCGGGTTTCACACCAGGAACAGTCGGCTTTGGCATCGATACGCACGCCTTTATAGGCATGAAACTCGATGGCGGCAGGGGCCATTCGGGCACCGGGTTGCTGCCGGTCGACAGCAATGGCCGCAGCGAAAACAACTACTCCAGCGCTGGCGGCGCCCTCAAGTTGAAGGCTTCGCGCACCACCCTGGCGTTCGGCGAAATGACCGTCGAAACCCCGGTATTCGACACCTCTGACAAACGCCTGCAACCGGAATACGCCACCGGTTTTCTGCTCAGCAGTCAGGAAATCGACAACATCAATCTACAAGCCGGGCATTTCACGGCATTCAAGAATCAGGACAGTTCTTCCAGGAAAGATGATTTTTACGGATACGGTGCCAGCACGAAATCTGGCGCTATCAGCTTTGTCGGTGCCGATCTTTTTGCTGACAGCCCACTGGGTGGCGCGCTGTATGCGTCCGACCTGAGCGACACCTGGCAGCAGTTCTACGGCAACCTGCACTTCAGGCGCCCCGGCCTGTTGCTCGACGCCAACTTCTATCACACCCGCGACACCGGGCGGGCACTGGCCGGGGCAATCGACAACACCGCGTTCAGCCTCTCGGGCAAGTACACCCTCGGCCCGCATGCAGTGATGCTCGGCTGGCAGCGGATCAATGGCCACACACCGTTCGATTTCGTCGGCGGCGACTCGATCTACCTCGCCAACTCGATCAAATACGCCGACTTCAACGGTGCCGGTGAACGTTCGTGGCAAGCACGCTACGACCTCGATCTCGGCGCTTTTGGCGTTCCTGGCCTCAAGTTCATGACCCGCTACGTCTCCGGCAGCCACATCGATGGCACCCATGCGCCCAAGGGTGGCGCCTACAATCCATTTGATGCCGATAGCGGCGAATACCAGCCGCAGCAAGGCGATGGTGGCAAACACTGGGAGCGCGACATCGATCTGAAATACATCGTGCAGTCGGGCGCGGCGAAGGATTTGTCGGTGCAGGTGTCGCACGTTTCGCACCGGGCCAATGAAGCACAGGCCGGGGATGATATTGATCGGATTTACGTGGTGGTGGAGTATCCGTTGGGGCTCTGACTGCGCATGGCTGAACATCGCCTTTAATCCGTCACTCCGGCATCTCACCGATAATCTCAATCAGATCATCCCGGCTAATGTCATTGGCCTTGACCGCCGCGGCAACGTCGCGCCTGGATAAAGGGAAACGTTTAAAAATGTTGTTCAACGTAACGGCATCAATGCTTTCCAACCACTGCGGGACAACCACCGAGCCGCCATACTTGGGCTCCATCGTCACCGTTTCGTGATCAATCGGGCCTTTGTGGTTGAAGTAGACCAGGTAACGTGTGAACCCTTCCGGGGAACTTTTATCTTCATAAAGCGTGGTGCCCACCGGCAGTACGTAGCGGGTTTCATCACCATCGCGCCCGCCAATCAGCAGCGGCGTTGTGGTTCTGATCATTGGCATCCCACGTGTCACCGTGGCGTGCGTGATTACGTAGTAAAGCCATCCCGCAGCATTCGCACACACCAACAGGGTGAAGAAAAGCACGGTGCTTCTGGTTGGATTTTTCAAGCGGATCTCCGGCAGTCCATTGTCAGGATTGCCGGATGGTACAGGGTAGGCCCTGGCGAAGGCTGCGATCTTCTGTTTGCAAAGTGGCGGAAGGCAGCCGGAGTCGAACCTGCCCGGGAACGGATGCCGTCCCCAACCGGGTTTGAAGCCCGGCCGCGCCACCGGACGCGATTGCCTTCCTTGAACTCAGTGCGCGTCCGCCATGGCCAACGCGTTGTCGTAACGAATGAGTCGAGTTTCACCGCTGCGCCGGGTCAGGCCGAGACGGTCGAAGTATTCGAGGTATTGAATTGAGCGCTTGCGTCCCAAGCCTAGCGCATCGCGGAAGGTTGTCACCTGGATCTGCGGATTTTCCTTGGCCAGTTGCAACAATACGGTCGCCATCTGCCGCAGCATCGCGTCGCTGATAAACAGGTCGCGCACCACTTGATGCATCAGCCCAAGGCGCGCGAGTTTGCGCAGCAGCAAGCGGACGACGGCGTCGTCTTGCTCAACAACTCCGGCGATGTCGCGCACCCACGGCGGATCGAACCCGGCCTGTTCGAACAGCGGTTGCAGCTGAAGCCACAAGGTTTCGTCTTCGGCATTCAAGCGCACCTGATGATCCGGCAGGTGCAGCCACGGCCCGCTGGCGTTGATCGAACCGGCGCCGAGCAATTCGTCCAACAGACTGACAAAAATAGAGCGCTCCAGCACCAACCCGCTGAAACGCCGAAGACGATCCCGATCCGGGCCCATCTGATCGGGCTCCAGTTCATGAAATTTCGCCAGTTGTTCCAGCAGGATGAATTTCAGCTGGCCCCAGCGCTGCACGTTGAACAGCACCGGCCCTTGGCGCGTATCGATCAACCGGACGTTCTGCGGCAATGACCAGTCTTCACGCGGACGATTGAACTGGCGCTCCAGCCGTTGCGGATCGAGGCCGCCGGCACTGTGATTGAGCAGCACCGGCAGCACCTGCTCAAAACGTTCACTGCGCGCCAAGGCCTCGAGTTGCGCCAGCCGTTCGGGGCTGCGCCGTTGGCGGGCCGGGGCGAACGGGTCGAGTACTTGGCCGCCGCCGAGGGTGCGCTGGGCACTTTGATCGCGCAGGATCAGCCGATCCCCCCTTACCGCGTGCACCGGCGCGTTGATCAGCAATTGCGCGAACATGCGTTGGCCGGGGTTCAGGCGCGGGCCTTCGAGCAAGGCGACGCGGGCGATCACGTCTAGAGTGCCGAGGTGCAGATGCACCGGGTGGAAGTGCTCGAAGGGACGTTCGCCGGGCAACAGTTGAAACTCGATATCGACCCGTTGCGTCGGCGCGTACAGCCACTCGCTCAGCAGCCATTGGCCGCGGTGGATTTGCGCCAGTGCCAGGCGATCGCCGCTGATATTCAATGCCACCCGCTGCCCGGCGAACCCGTGTTCGGAGGGCTGATTCTGCGCGTGTAAACCACGAACCCTGACGGCTTTACCGGCAGGCCCCAAAACCAGTTTGTCGCCCAACGCGACCACGCCCGACAGCGCGGTGCCGGTGACCACAATCCCCGCACCGGCAACGCTGAAAGCACGGTCGATGGCCAGACGAAAACCTCCTTCTCGACTGCGCTCAAGCACTTCACGTTGGCTCTGCAACAAGATCTGTCGCAATTCATCAATGCCCTGCCCGCTCACGCTCGATACAGCCAAAATCGGCACCTCGGCAAACGGTCCGGCTTCGAGCAAGTCCAGCGTCTGGCGCTGCACTTCCTCCACCCTGCCCGCCTCGACCCGGTCGCACTTGGTGATCGCCACCACCGCGCGGGGAATGCCGAGCAACTGGACAATTGCCAGATGTTCGCGGGTTTGCGGCATCACGCCGTCATCCGCCGCGATTACCAGCAACACCAGATCAATGCCTTGCGCGCCGGCGAGCATGTTATGAGTGAATTTTTCATGGCCAGGCACATCGATAAAACCGCTCAGCCCGGCACCCGGTTCCAGCTCGGCATACAGATAACCGAGGTCGATGGTCATGCCGCGTTCGCGTTCCTGCGGGCGGCGGTCGCCGGTTTGCCCGGTCAGCGCTTGCAGCAACGAGGTCTTGCCGTGGTCGATGTGCCCCGCTGTGCCGACGATCATTGCGCGACCTGCAATAGCGACAACTGCCCCAGCCATGCGGGCTCGTCGTCGAGCTGGCGCAGATCCAGCCACAACGCGTCGTCATCAATGCGCCCGAGCACCGGGATCGGCAAGGCACGCAGCGCGGCTTCAAGGTTGAGCAGATGACGGCCGCGTAATCGCCTGGACACTTGCGGGCGCAAACACAGCGCCGCACTGGGCAAGCGCGCCACCGGTTGGCTGCCGCTGCCGATCATGCCGAGTGACTGCACAGCAGCAACACGCCAGACCTCGCCCAAAGCGCCAGCCATGGCCGGTTGCAATCGTGACGCCTGCGCAAAAATGTCGGCTTGCGCACGGGTCAACAGGCGCAGGCTCGGCAATCGTTCGGCCAGTCGATCCGGATCGCGATACAAACCCAGCACGGCTTCCAGCGCCGCCAAGGTCAGTTTGTCGACCCGCAATGCACGCTTCAGTGGGTTCTTCTTGATTTTCGCGATCAGCGCTTTGCTTCCGACGATCAATCCGGCCTGCGGGCCGCCGAGCAACTTGTCACCACTGAAGGTGACGATATCGGCGCCATCAAGCAGCGCCTGTCGCACCGTCGGTTCTGCGGGCAACCCCCAGCGCGTCAGATCCAGCAGACTGCCGCTGCCCAGATCCTCCAGCAACGGCAGCCCGTGACGATGCGCCAACTCGGCCAACTCGGCGGTCGCCACCCGCGCCGTAAAACCCTCAATGCTGTAATTGCTCGCATGCACACGCATGATCAAACCGCTGCGCGGGCTGATCGCCGCTTCGTAATCACGGGCATGGGTGCGATTGGTGGTGCCGACCTCGTGCAGACGCACGCCGGCGCGGGCCATGATGTCGGGGATGCGAAACGCGCCGCCGATCTCGATCAACTCGCCGCGCGAGATGATGCCTTCCTTGCGTGCCCCGAGGCTGTTGAGCGTCAGCAGCACCGCCGCGGCATTGTTGTTGACCACGGTGACGGCTTCGGCGCCGGTCAGTTCGCGGATCAGGCCCTCGATCAAATCATCACGGTCGCCGCGTTTACCGCTGGCCAGATCAAACTCAAGATTGAGCGGATACCGTGCCGCCATTTGTACCGCTTCGATGGCTTTTTCAGGCAATAGCGCCCGGCCGAGATTGGTGTGCAACACCGTGCCCGTGAGGTTGAACACCCGCCGAACCTGGCTGCGTTGTTGCTGCACAAGCCGTTCGCCGACCCGGCCGGCCAGCACATCAGGACTGATTTCAGCCGCCGACAACTGCCCGTTCACCACACTCGAGCGCAGTTCATCCAGCAGTTGTCGCAAACTCGCCAGCAACGCCTCACGCCCATAACGCTCGGCCAACGGCAGACACGCCGGGTGACGCAACAAACCATCAATGGAAGGTAATCGCAGGGCAACACTTGCAGACATCTGCCACTCCCGAAACAAAAGACTGTCCGGCGAGTGTAGACGCTGCGGTCATTCGTCTCCCGGCGCCAGCAGCAGATTGGGCGCCAGACGCTGATAGCCGTCCTGCGCCAGACGCATGTCCAGCAGCAAACTGCTCAGATCAGCCGACAACGCCTCGGCGTCGGCATCGTTCTCCAGATAGAGCAATTTCAGATAGCTGTTGCAGCCCGGACAGACTTCGGCGCGCAGCGGCGCCTGATTGGCGGCGTGGCGATCGTCCTCAAAGCTCAGGTAGTCGAGGCCCTTGCTCGACTCGCAATACACGCATTTGACCCTCACCACGTGCCATTCACAGGCGCACAGCGAACACACCAGATAGCGCAAGCCGTTGTGTTTGCCGCGATGGCGAATCACGCCGATCATGGCCGGTGAACCGCAGGCCGGGCATTGGCTGAGGCTGTCGCCGGGTTTGAGTTGCAGGTTGGGCGCGCTGAGCAGCCAGTGGCTCCACGCGGTTTGCAGCGCCGCGCCCAAAAACGGCACCAATTGCGCCGGCACCATGGAATATTGCCCGCTGACCAGCGCCACCCCCCAGCTGCGCAATTGCCCAGAATCGGCGCTGCGCAATGTGGCGATTGCATCGATCACAGCGGGTTGCTCGGGTGCTGTGTAACGCTGCAACAAAGCCTCCAGCCAGGCTTGCCAGTCATCTTCGCGAATTAAGGTATCGGCGCCGAACGGCGGTAAACCGTGTTGCTGGCACAGCGCAAGCCGTTGTTGATCGATTGGCCCGGTCGACGGCGGCTCATCCAGGACTTGCTGCTGCGCCCGGCACAAACCGGCGATCAAGCGCAGATACTCGGCCAACGGATGCCCTACGGCCAATCGCTCCAGGCGTTCGGCGCGCAGGGTGAAAAGGTTGTGCGGTGGCAGGTGCAGAAACGGCGGCGAACTGGCCGCCGCTTCGATTTCTCCGGGTTCAAGAATGCTTGGCAAAGGTCAGCCCTTTTTGGTGATCGGTCGCTCTGGCACGTCCGGATTGCGTTCATCGCGGGTGATGTCGCGATACCACAGTGCGTGGTGTTTCTTCGCCCAGGCGCGGCTGACCCAACCATGCAGCATCGCGTCGACCGAGCCCTTGATCCACAGCCCGGCGTAGATGTGGATGATGATGCTGAGGATCAGCACAAACCCGGCCAGTGCATGCAGCAGCATTGACCAGCGGATCAGGGTAATGCCGAAAAACGCGCTGAACCAGGCGCGCCAGATCACCAGCCCAGTGAACAGCAACGCGAGCATGCACAGCAGTAAAGTCCAGAACAGCAGCTTTTGCCCGGCGTTGTACTTGCCAACCGGCGGCACGGCTTCTTCGTCGTTGACCAATACCCGATCAATGCGCCGCAGCCACTGCCGGTCGTTGGCGATGAAGACGTTGGCGCGCCAGAAATTGAACACCAAACCGAGAAACAACACGAACATCGCCACCCCCATGAACGGGTGCAGAATCCGCGTCCACGGTCCACCGCCGAACAGATGGGTCAGCCAGAACATCGATGGATGAAACAGCGCCAGCCCCGACAGCCCGGCCATGAAAAACACAATCGCCACCAGCCAGTGATTGGTGCGCTGGTTGGCGGTGTAACGCAGGATCGTCTTATTGCTCATGGCCGGTCCTCCCCGCGTGGGTCGAAGGTGTGCACCGCCGGATCAACGACATGCACCGAGGTGTCGGGCGCGGTCGGATGTTCATCCTCTTCAACCCGGTTCGGGCCGATGCGCACGTAGTGGAAGAACCCGGCCAGCACCGCCGCGCCCATCGCCAACAAGCCCAGCGGTTTGCTGATGCCTTTCCACAAGCCCACCAGCGGACTGATGGTCGGCGCGTCGGGCAGACCGGCGTAAATCCTCGGTGTGTCAGCGTGGTGCAGCACGTACATGACGTGAGTGCCGCCGACGCCGGCCGGGTCATACAAACCGGCGTTCTCAAAGCCACGGCTTTTCAGGTCGACGATGCGTTCGGCGGCGTGTTCCTTCATGTCTTCCTTGGTGCCGAAGACGATGGCGCCGGTCGGACAGGTTTTCACACAGGCCGGCTCCAAACCCACCGCGACTCGATCCGAACACAGCGTGCACTTGTACGCCTTGTGATCTTTTTGCGAGATACGCGGAATGTTGAACGGGCACCCGGTGATGCAATAGCCGCAACCGATGCAGTGATCCTGATCGAAGTCGACGATGCCGTTGGCGTGCTTGATGATCGCACCGGGGCTGGGACACGCCGTCAGGCACCCCGGCTCGGCGCAGTGCATGCAGCCGTCCTTGCGGATCAGCCATTCGAGGTTGCCGGCGTCGGTTTCGTGCTCGGTGAAGCGCATCAGCGTCCAGGATTCTGCGCTCAGGTCCTGCGGGTTGTCGTAGGTGCCGTGGTTGTGGCCGACCTCGTCGCGCAGTTCGTTCCATTCCGAACAGGCGACCTGGCAGGCCTTGCAGCCGATGCATTTGGTGGTGTCGATCAGCTTGGCCACGGCCTCCTGATTCCTCACCGAGGGCGGCACCGTGGTGGTGGCCGAGCGGGCAATGATGTCTTGGCTGGCCATTTACAGTTTCTCCACGTTGACCAGGAATGACTTGGATTCCGGGGTCTGTGTGTTGCCATCGCCGAGGAACGGCACCAAGGTGTTGGTCAGGTAACCGTGACGTGTCAAACCGGTAAAACCCCAGTGCAACGGGATGCCGATCTGATGCACCACCTGGCCGTTGACCTGCAGCGGCCGGATCCTTTTGGTCACTACCGCGACCGCTTCAATGAATCCGCGTTTGCAACTGACCCGCACTCGATCACCGGCCGCGATGCCCTTCTCTTTCGCCAGCACCTCGCCGATTTCGACAAACTGCTCAGGCTGGGCAATCGCGTTCAACTTGCAGTGCTTGCTCCAGAAGTGGAAATGCTCGGTCAAGCGATAGCTGGTGCCGGCGTACGGGAAGTCCTTGGCTTCGCCGAGGGTTTCCCAGACCGAATCGAAGATCCGCGCTGCCGGGTTGCTGGTGGCCTGCTTGTTTTGCGGGTGCAGCGGGTTGATGCCGATGGGGGTTTCGAACGGCTCGTAGTGCTCGGGGAATGGCCCTTCATTCATCTTGTCGACGGCGAAGAACCGCGCCACACCTTCCGGGTTCATGATGAACGGATTCATCCCGGCCTCCGGCGGCACGTCGGCCTTGTAGTCCGGCACATCGGTGCCGGTCCAGACTTTACCGTTCCACCAGACCAGACGCTTTTTCGGATCCCACGGTTTGCCCGCAACGTCTGCGGAAGCGCGGTTGTAGAGAATCCGCCGATTGGCCGGCCAGGCCCAGGCCCACCCCTGGTGCTGATGCATGCCATACGGGTCGGCATTGTCGCGCCGGGCCATCTGATTACCGGCCTCGGTCCAGCTGCCAGCGAAAATCCAGCAGCCGGACGCGGTGCTGCCGTCGTCCTTGAGCAAGCCGAACCCGGCCAGTTGCGTGCCGGCCTTGACCGTGGCGCCGGTGGCATCGGTAAAGTCTGTGACGGCGCTGCCGTTGATCTCTTTGGCCAGTTCTTCCGGGGACGGTTCGTCGGCGATCTTGTACGGCCACGTCAGTTTCAGCAGTGGGTCGGGAAACTTGCCGCCCTCGGCCTGATAACGCTTGCGCAGGCGCAGGAACAGTTCGCTCATGATGCGAATGTCGGTTTGCGCTTCGCCCGGGCCATCGGCGCCCTTCCAGTGCCATTGCAGCCAGCGGCTGCTGTTGACCAGCGAGCCGTCCTCTTCGGCGAAACAGGTGGTCGGCAGGCGAATGACTTCCGTCTGGATCTCGTCGGTTTTCACATCGTTGTAGGGCCCGACGTTGTGCCAGAACTCCGACGTTTCGGTGGCCAGCGGGTCCATCACCACCAGCCATTTGAGTTTGGCCAACGCGCCCATCACACGGTTTTTGTCAGGCAACGCGGCGATGGGATTAAAGCCCTGGCAGAAGTAGCCGTTGACCTTGCCCTGGCTCATCAGGTCGAACATCTTCAACACGTCATAGTTGGGGATGTCGAGTTTCGGCAAATGGTCGTAGAGCCAATTGTTCTCGGCCGTGGCGTGGGCGCCGTACCACGACTTCATCAGGCTGACGTGGAATTTGCTGTAGTTCTGCCAGTACGAGAGTTGCCCCGGCCGCAACGGCACTTGCGTGCGTTTGTGGATGTAGGTGGCGTAATCCTGCTCGGTATCGGTGCCCAGTGACAGATAGCCCGGCAGCGCATTGGAGAGCAATCCGAGGTCGGTCAGGCCTTGAATGTTCGAGTGCCCGCGCAAGGCGTTCACCCCGCCGCCCGGCATGCCGACATTGCCCAGCAACAGTTGCACCATCGCCGCACTGCGGATGATTTGCGCGCCGATGGAATGCTGGGTCCAGCCGAGCGCGTAGAGAATCGTCATGGTCTTGCCCGGTATCGAGCACGTGGCGATTTCGTCCCAGATTTTCTGCATGGCATCGACCGGCATCCCGCAGATCTGGCTCGCGAGGTCGATGGTGTAGCGGCTGTAATGCTGCTTCATCAACTGATAGACGCAGCGCGGGTCTTGCAGGGTCGGGTCGACTCGGACGAAGCCGTCCTCGCCCATTTCGTAGCCCCAACCGGATTTGTCGGTATAGCTGCGCTTGGCCACGTCGTAACCACTGAAGATGCCGTCCTCGAAGCCATAACCGGCTTTGACAATGAACGACACATCGGTGTAGTTGCGCACGTATTCGTGCTGGATCTTGTCCTCGGTCAGCAGGTAATTGATCAAACCGCCCATGAAGGCGATATCGGTACCGGTGCGAATCGGCGCGTAGTAGTCAGCCACCGAAGCGGTTCGGGTAAAACGCGGGTCGACCACGATCAGCCGCGCGGCGTTGTGCGCCTTGGCCTCGGTCACCCATTTGAAGCCGCACGGATGCGCTTCTGCTGCGTTGCCGCCCATCACCAGGATCAGATTCGCGTTAGCGATATCGGTCCAGGTATTGGTCATGGCACCACGGCCGTACGTCGGGGCAAGACTTGCCACCGTCGGACCGTGTCAGACACGCGCCTGGTTATCGAACCCCAGTAGACCGAGGCTGCGAATCACCTTCTGGGTGATGTAGCCCGCTTCGTTGGACGCCGCCGAGGCCGCGAGGAAACCGGTGGTCAGCCAGCGATTCACCGTTTGCCCCTGCTCATTCTTCTCGATGAAGTTGGCATCGCGGTCGATTTTCATCAGATCGACGATGCGATCCAGCGCTTCATCCCAACTGATCCGTGTCCATTCGCTGCTGCCAGGTTTGCGCGTCTGCGGATACAGCAAACGGCCCGGGCTGTGAATGAAGTCCAACAGGCCCGCGCCTTTTGGGCAGAGGGTGCCACGGTTGACCGGGTGGTCGGCGTCGCCCTCGATGTGGATGATATTTTGCGCGACATTCTTTCCGGCATCGCCCTGGCTGTACATGATCAAACCGCAACCGACCGAGCAATATGGGCAGGTGTTGCGGGTTTCATGGGTGTGGGCAAGCTTGAAGTGACGCACCTGCTCGGCGAAGGCAGGCGTCGGGGCCATGCCCAACGCGCCCAGGCTAGAGCCTGCAAGGCCGATACCGGCGACCTTGAAGAACTGACGACGGCTGAGATCCATCGTGCACTCCTGATCAGGTGGAACCCGGTACTTGAGCCGGGCTTTATCTGGACAAACACGGTTGCGGCAACGGGTGCCCGCTTTTTCACTGTAGACAATGACCACACAGACTGTGTGAAAACCGACCGTCGGCCGTTTGTCGGGGCTCTCCCTGACAACTTCAATTCCACAGGTTTTGTGTGCTCCCACAAGGTCATGGGCTTATCATGGCGAACAGAACTCACCCGCCTTCACGAGACCGCGCATGACTTTCGATTTTGATCAGGTATTCGACCGCCACAACACGGGCAGCACCAAGTGGAGCCGCTATTCGGCCGACGTGCTGCCGATGTGGGTCGCTGATATGGATTTCGCCGCGCCGCCGGTGGTCATCGAGGCGCTGCAACAGCGCTTGCTGCACCCGCTGGTGGGTTACAGCGTCGCGCAGGACAACCTGCGTGAAGCCATCGTTGCCGACCTCTGGACCAAGTTCGCCTGGAAAGTCCAACCGCAAGAATTGATCTTCCTGCCGGGCGTTGAATCCGGTTTCAACATGGCGCTCAAGGCGCTGGTGCAGCCGCAGCAGAATGTCGTGGTGCAAGTGCCGAACTACCCGCCACTGCGCCATGCGCCGGCTCACTGGGGTTTGAACAAGGTTGAGCTGGAATTCGTGCCGCAGGCTGACGGCACCTACGCCACACCGCTGGACACTTTGCGTGATTCGCTGCACGGTGGCGGCGCGCTGTTGCTGAGCAACCCGCACAACCCGATCGGCAAAGTGTTCGGCCGCGATGAGCTGCAAGCGGTGGCGGACATCTGCGTGGCGCAGGACGCATGGATCATCTCCGACGAAATCCATGCCGAGCTGTGCTTCGATGGCCGCGTGCATATTCCGACCGCTTCGCTGAATCCGCAAATCGCCCAGCGCACGATCACCCTGATGTCGGCGAGCAAGGCCTACAACATCGCCGGTCTCAAGACCTCGTTCATGATCATCCAGGACGCTGCCCTGCGTGAACGCGTCAATCACGCCCGTTGCGGCATGGTCGACAGCGTCAACCCGCTGGGCATGGAGGCCACCCGCGTCGCTTACAGCGAAGGTGGACCATGGCTTGCCGAGTTGAAAACCTACCTGCAGGCCAACCGTGATTATCTGGTTGCAGCGGTTCGCAGTCGTTTGCCGGGCGTGAGCATCAATGTGCCGCAGGGGACTTATCTGGCCTGGCTCGATTGCTCGGCGCTGGATCTGGAAAACCCTCAGCAGTTCTTCCTTGAACAGGCCAAGGTAGGGTTGAGCGCCGGGCTGGACTTTGGCGATCAGAATCAGCAATTCGTGCGGCTGAACTTCGGCTGCCCGCGGTCGTTGCTGGAAGAAGGGATTGCGCGGATGGAACGGGCGTTGGCTGATCGTAGTGTCTGACGCTTAGCGAGAAGCTCCTGCAGGGTCTTTGAGATCAACGCAAAAACCTGTGGGAGCGAGCTTGCTCGCGAAGACGCCAGTCAACTCGCCGCAACACCTGGAAATGAGTAACATGGCAGCCCTCCGCGCAGCCCCGATCTGCGCCCCTGCCGAATAAGTCGACTCCATGCCTTTTGAACTCAGCGTTGACCTCACCACTTTGGCCATTCTGGCCGTTGTCGCTTTCGTTGCCGGTTTTATCGATGCCATCGCCGGCGGTGGCGGTCTGTTGACCACGCCTGCGCTGCTGACCGCTGGCCTGCCGCCACATCTGGTGCTGGGCACCAATAAGCTGAGTTCAACCTTCGGATCGGCGACGGCCAGTTTCACTTTCTACCGGCGCAAGCTGTTTCATCCTCGCCAGTGGATGCACGCGATTGTCGGCACCCTGGTCGGTGCATTGACCGGCGCCGTCGTCGCTCATTACCTGCCGGCAGAATGGCTGAACAAAATGCTCCCGGTGATCGTCTTCGCCTGTGGCCTGTATCTGCTGTTCGGCGGCACGCCAAAAGCGCCGCTGGACAGCAACGCGCCGATCAAGAAGAAATGGCAATCGACCCAAGGCTTCAGCCTCGGTTTCTACGACGGTGTGGCCGGTCCCGGCACGGGCGCGTTCTGGACCGTCAGCAGCTTGCTGCTGTACCCGATCGATCTGGTCAAGGCCAGCGGCGTGGCGCGCAGCATGAACTTCGTCAGCAACATTGCGGCGCTGTCGGTGTTCGTGTTTTCCGGGCAAGTGGACTGGATCATCGGCCTGAGCATGGGCCTGTCGGTGATGGTTGGCGCTTTCTTTGGCGCGCGCACCGCAATCAGCGGTGGCGCCAAGTTCATTCGTCCGGTGTTCATCACCGTGGTGCTGGGATTAACCGTGCGCCTAGCCTGGCAGCACTGGTTCAGCGTGGCCTAATCGCCGCGCCACATAGACGTCGATCAGGTAACGGGCAATCGATTTTGACGCCGGCAATGGCGGCAGCTCGTGCACGTTGAACCACTGGGCGTCTTCGATCTCGTCTTCCTGACACACAATCTCCCCGCCCGCGTATTCTGCGTGAAAACCCAGCATCATCGAGTGCGGGAACGGCCAGCACTGGCTCCCCAGATACTGGATATTCTTCACCTCGATCTGCACTTCTTCGCGCACCTCGCGAATCAGGCAGTCCTCCGCCGACTCGCCCGGCTCGGCAAAACCGGCCAGCGTGCTGTAAACCCCAGTCACAAACCGCGGTGAGCGTGCCAGCAGAATCTCGTCGCCACGGGTAATCAGCACGATCATGCTCGGCGAAATCCGCGGATAACTGCGCAGATCACACGGCTGGCAATACATCGCCCGCTCGCGCGGCACTTGCGTCATGGCTTGCCCGCAATTGCCACAGAAGCGGTGTTCACGGGCCCAGGTGCCGATCTGCGCGGCATAACCCAGTACTTTGTAAATCGTGTGATCGCCGTCGAGCATGAACGCCCGCAGGCCCTTCCAGCCGCAACCCATGACCTCGCTGGCGCTGCGCAATTCCAGCAAGTACACCGGCTCGCCATCGAGGTGGCCGATGCCATGCTCGGCCAGCACTGACAAGTCCTGACGCTTGAGCCACTCCCGCGGGAACAGCGCGCCGTTATCGTCGAACAGAAAGCCTTCGGGGCTACGCGCCACGGCCCAGCCGCCGGTTTGATCGGTGTCCAGTACTGCAGTGGTCCAGCGAGATGTCATGGTACTCAATCCACAAATTCGGGTTTCTGTTTGCTCATATGGGCGGCCATGGCCACGCGCAAGTCGGTGGATTGCAACATGGCGGCGTTCCAGGTGGCAACGTATTCGAGGCCGTCGTCGATGCGATGGTCGCGCATGTAGCTGATCATTTCCTTGGTGCCGGCAATGGCGATGGGCGACTTGGACGCGATGTCGCGAGCGATATCCAGCACGCCTTCGAGCAGCGCGTCCTTGTCACTGTAAACGCGATTGACCAGACCGATGCTGCGCGCTTCTTCAGCGCCAAAGTGGCGACCGGTGTAAGCCAGCTCACGCAGCATGCCGTCACCGATGATCCGTGGCAACCGTTGCAAAGTGCCAACATCGGCGGCCATGCCGATATCGATTTCCTTGATCGAGAATTGCGCGTCTTCGGCGGCGTATCGCATGTCGCAGGCGGCGATCAGATCAATCGCGCCACCCAGGCAATAGCCCTGAATCGCCGCGATGACCGGTTTGCGGCAGTTATCGACGGCGTTGAACGAGGCTTGCAGGGTAAAGATCTTTTTGCGCAGCAGGCGCGCGTTGCGGCCGACATCCTTGCCCAGTTCATTGGCGACGCCGGCGAGCATCATCAGGTCGATGCCGGAGGAAAAGTGTTTACCGTTGCCGCTGAGCACCACCACGCGCACTTCGTCGGTGTCGTCGACCCACTGGAAAATCTCGACGATCTCGCTCCAGAACGCGGCGTTCATCGAGTTGATTTTTTCCGGACGATTGATCTGCACATGGGCGATATTGTCGGCCAGTTCGACGCTGAAGGCGGTGTATTGAGACATGGCAGTGATCCTTTACCGGGCTGAAAATGAGGCCCGAACTATAACAAGGCATCACGGTGGCGGTTCGGCCAAAAGCGGGACTGTCAGAAATACATAAACCGTGTAGGCGCGGCCGGAGCCTACAGGGATTTCGGGAACACCAAAGATCCCTTGCTCGCGAAGGCGTCCGCAATCATCATCAATCACCGCGCCAACCTCCGCAGCCCAAACAACATCCCCGCGGCCCCCAGCAACATCCCCGCCAAAAACAGCGGATACGAGACCCACCACGGTGTTCCTTCGGTCATCATGCTGAACTCCGACATCCCGCCAATGCTTGCAATCAGGTTCAACGGCAAAAACACCACGTTGATCAACGTCAATTTGCGCAACAGGTTGTTCATGCTGTTGTTCATCAAGTTGCCGCGCGCGTCGATCAGCCCGGAAAACACCGTGGAATAAATCTCCGCCTGTTTGTAGCACTGGTTGTTTTCGATGATCAGGTCGTCGATCAGGCCGATCGCTTCGCTGTTGAAATGCAGTTTTTCGGCGTGGTTGCGCAGCCGCGTCAGCACTGCGCCGTTGCTGTGCAGGGCGTTGATGTAATAGATCAGGCTTTCACTGAGGTTGAACATTTGCACCAGATGCTGGTTCTGCATCGAGGCGTTGAATTTTTGCTGCAACTCGCGGGCGACCAGTTTGATCACCTTCAAGTGCCCGAGGTAGTGATGGATGTTGTTGAACAGCAGGTCGAGCAGAACATCCAGCGGCGTGTTTAACGGCTGGCGAGTGCCGAGGCCGTGCAGCGGCGTGTCGTCGGTGGCGATCACCAGCAACTGCCCGGGCGAGAACAGCAAACCGCACGAAGACACTTCAAACGCCAGACTGCCACCGCCGGAATAGTTTTCCGGGCGCTTCCAGATCAGGAACAAGTGATCGGGGTGAAACTCGATTCGCGAGACTTCGTCCGGATCGAGTGCCGAGGCCAGAGCGTGCTCATCGACTTTGAAATGACTGTGCAGCAGGTCACGCTCGGCGGCGTCGGGATCGCTGAACAGCATCACCTCGGCGTCCAGTCGTTCGACTCGCTGCAAGGCGCCGCGACTCAATGCAAAACTGTTGATCATCGGCGCTTCACCAGGCCTGACCGCGGCGCTTGAGCTCCAGCCGCCGCACGAACTCTTCCAGCACCAGTGAATACAAATCGTCCTGCAAATAAGCGTCCTCGATACCGGCGTCCAGGTTCGGGTTGTCGTTGACTTCGATCACCACCACCTTGTCGCCTGCCTGTTTGAGGTCCACGCCATAGAGACCGTCGCCGATCAGGTTGGCCGTTTTCACCGCCAGCTCCACCACGGCGCGGGGTGCCTCGTGGATCGCCATTGTCCGGCATTCGCCGTTGATGTCCTGGCCCTTGGCCTTGTGGTTGTAGATTTGCCAGTGCCCCTTGGACATGAAGTACTGGCAGGCAAAGATCGGTTTGCGGTTGAGCACGCCAATGCGCCAGTCGTACTCGGTATAGAAAAACTCCTGGGCCAGCAACAGCACCGAATGTTCAAAAAGCTCGGCCGTGGCTTCGAGCAGCGCCTGCTGGCTTTCGACCTTGATCACACCCCGCGAGAAACAGCCGTCGGGGATCTTCAACACCAACGGAAAACCCAGCCGTTCCCCTACCCGTTCGAAATCTTCGGGTCGCTCCTTGTACAGAATCTCCGTCGCCGGCATGCCCAGTTGATGGCTGTTGAGCAGGTCGGTGAGGTAGACCTTGTTGGTGCAGCGCAGAATCGAGGCCGGATCGTCCATCACCACCAGCCCCTCGCTTTCAGCCTTCTTGGCGAAACGGTAGGTATGGTTGTCGACGCTGGTGGTTTCGCGAATCAGCAAGCCGTCGTACTCGGCGAGTCGCGCGTAATCCTTGCGCTCGATCAGCTCGACGTCGATGCCCATGGTCTTGCCGACCCGAACAAAGTTCGCAAGCGCCTTGCTGTTTGATGGCGGCAGCGCTTCCTGCGGATCGTGCAAGATCGCCAGGTCATACCGCGCCACTTGCTTGGAGCGAGGCACCCGCCAGACTTTGCGGCTGAAGCCATCAAGCGCATTGGCGAATTGATCTTCCTGGTCGTCGCGCAACTTATGCAAAGTGCCGGACTTTATGCCCTCGATGTGCCAGCCGTTAGTTCGACGAAACTCAACTAACAGAATCGGACAGGGAAACACTTCAAACAATTGTCGAGCCAGATCCTGTAATGGCTCGATATGAGTCCTGCCGAAATACAGCGTCAGGGTAAAACCTTCGGTATCGCTGTAGAGATGATGACTGAGGGCTTTTTCCAGGGTTTTATCGAGGTCGTCCAGCGCCAGGCCGTAGAGTGATTTTTTGGTCAGTTCGCTGATCGTGCGAACCGACGGAATCACTTTGTGGCCGCGGGCTTCGGCCAGCAGCGAGCAGTAATAGCCATGGCCGAGGTACTTGTAGCTACGGCACAGATTGATCACCTGCACACGTTTGCCCGGCTCGCTGTCACGGGTTTGCTCAAGGTATTCCTGCGCCGTGATGATGTCCTCGCTGGGGAAGTACGAAGCCCAATCTTCCTTGCGTTCGACAATGATCAACACTCGACTGGAAGTGCCAGTTGCTGAATTTAAATAAGTTGCCGCCGGCAAATTTTGCTCGGATACTTCGCGCCAATGACCCTGTACCGCTGACATAGAGATTGATCCGTTGGAGAACAAGACCTTTTCTATTAAGCACGAAGTTTTTCGAAAGTCTCGTTTCGTTACGCAACTTTTACGGTGGTCATATGAGTGCTGTTTTTCGTTTGGCGGTAGTTGAAGATCTGCCGGCGTTGCTGGCATTGGAAATGCAATGTTTCACAACAGATGGGCTCAGCCGTCGCAGTTTTCACTGGATGATTACCCGCGCCCACGCACAGCTGCTGGTGGCCGAGGTAAACGGCCAATTACAGGGTTACGCACTGGCGTTGTTTCACCGTGGTACGTCGCTGGCGCGGCTGTATTCCATTGCGATTGCTGCCGAGGCGCGCGGGAGCGGGTTGGGTAAACAACTGCTGCAACGGATCGAGGCTTGCGCGCTGGAACATGATTGCGCGTATCTGCGCCTGGAAGTACGCACCGACAACCCCGCCGCCATTGCCCTGTATGAACGCAACGGCTACCGGCGTTTTGCACTGATTCACGATTACTACGAAGACCACGCCGACGCGCTGCGCCTGGAGAAACGCATTCTTCAGCATCGAGACTCACGCAGCATCAAAGTGCCTTGGTACGGACAAACCACCGACTTCACCTGTGGCCCGGCGTGCCTGTTGATGGCCATGGGGGCGTTGCAGTCAGAACGCTTGTTGGAGCGCCGTGAGGAACTGCAGATCTGGCGCGAGGCGACGACCGTTTTCATGACGTCGGGGCATGGTGGTTGCAGTCCGCAGGGATTGGCGCTCGCCGCATGGCGACGGGGATTTCGTGTGCGTCTGGAGTTGAGCCTGGCGGGGCCGTTGTTCCTCGACGGCGTACGTAATGAGCATAAAAAAGACGTCATGCGCCTGGTCCATGAAGAGTTCACCGCGCAGTTGGCGCAGACCGATGTGGAGCGCGTGATCGGTACTGCGCTGGATTTGCCGCGCTTACTGGACGCGGGAGGCCAACCGCTGGTGCTGATCAGCAGCTATCGGCTGACGCGATCGAAATCGCCGCACTGGGTGGTGGTGACCGATTGCGATGAGGATTTCGTTTACCTGCACGATCCGGACGTCGACCATAGCCAGCACCGCCAGCCCATTGATTGCCAGCATGTGCCGGTCAGCCACGGCGAGTTTGAGAAGATGTGCCGGTTTGGGCGGGGGAAGTTACGGGCGGTGGTGATTCTTTACGCCCGTAGTGAATAGTCTGCCCCAGATGCTGATACTGAACCTGTAGGAGCCTTCCGCAGCTCCTACAGGTTTATGAGTCTCAAAGATCGGGTTTGAGGCCGATCTTGTAGAGCGAACCGTTCTCCTCATCCGTCAGCACATACAAGTACCCATCCGGTCCCTGCCGCACGTCACGAATGCGCTGTTTCAGCTCACCCAATAAGCGCTCCTCATGCACGACCTTGTCGCCATCGAACTGCAAGCGAATCAACTCCTGACTCACCAGCGCGCCGATAAACAGGTTTTTCTGCCAGGGCTTGAAGCGATCGGCATCGTAAAACGCCATGCCGGTGACGCCCGGTGATCTCTCCCACACATGACGCGGATCGACGCCCCCTTCGACACTTTTGCCTTTGGCTTCGGGAATCGGCAGCAGCGAATAGTTGATGCCGTGGGTCGCCAGCGGCCAACCGTAGTTTTTCCCCCGCTCGATGATATTCACCTCATCACCGCCGCGCGGGCCGTGCTCGTTTTCCCAGACTGTGCCGTTCCACGGGTTAAGTGCTGCACCCTGCGGGTTGCGAATGCCGTAAGCCCAGATTTCCGGGCGCACGCCTGACTGACCCACGAACGGATTGTCGTCCGGAACCTTGCCGTCCGGGTAGATCCGCACAATCTTGCCTTGCAGCTTATCGAGATCCTGCGCGGTCGGCCGGTCGTTGTTTTCACCCAGGGTGATGAACAGATAACCATCGCGATCAAACACCAGCCGTGAACCGAAGTGGTTGCCGGTGGAGAGCTTTGGCTCCTGACGGAAGATCACTTTGAAATCCTTCAGCGTTTTCAAGTCATCCGACAGGTAACCGCGTCCCACCGCCGTGCCTGCCTTGTCCCCAGCGCCGCCACCTTCGGCGTAGGACAGGTAAACCAGTCGGTCCTGTTTAAAGTCGGGTGACAACACGACATCCAGCAAACCGCCCTGCCCCTTGGCCCATACTTGCGGCACGCCGCTTAGGGGAGCCGATAGCTTGCCGTCCGCCCCCACCACGCGCAGATTGCCCGGTCGTTCGGTCACCAGCATGCCTTGGCGGTCCGGCAGGAAGGCCAGCGACCACGGATGCTCAAGTCCTTGGGCAATGGTTGTGACTTCGAGAGTGCCTTGCTCGCTTTGCAGCGCTTTGGGGACAGCGGCGAATACCGGAACGCTGATCAGAGCGCTGGCGCACAGGCTGGCCAGAAGGGTTTTACGCAACATGCACGATTCCTTTTGTCGTTTCAAAGTCTGGCAGACCGCTTGACCTGCCGTTTAACGTTGAGTGTCGGTGCTTCGCGAGGGTGGGTTGGGAATGAACGTGGGGGGCTTGGTCGGCGCTGAACGAATCGGCTGGCCGTTGCCAATCCCCCGGTTATCAAGGGTTGGCGGACGTGGCACGGGAACGGTGTTTGGTCCACGGATGGGCGGGGCACTGGGCTGGGTGCCCTGCATGCTGTTGGGATTCGCCCGGCGAATCGGACTGTTGTAGGGGTTGTTGCTGTTGCCGGTCGGACTCTGCGCCAGCACCACGTCCGCATGAACCAGACCGCCACTGAGTGTCAGGACGGCGATGCCAATCAAAAATCGGTTCATGGGTCAGCCTCTCGATGTGCGTGGAGTAGAGCCTTCGAGTCCACGCTACGCTTCAGGTTCGGATTTGTTAACCCGTCGGTCTTAAACAACATGTAACACGGCTTGACCGAGCCAAACTGAAAACGCGCATTCTCAGGAAACTTTCGCGCCGGGCCTCGGGTCACCTGATCATCACTCGGAGAACTCACCATGGCTCGGGCAATCTGGAAAGGCGCGATCAGCTTCGGACTGGTCCACATCCCCGTCGCGCTGGTTTCAGCGACTTCATCCCAAGGCGTGGATTTCGACTGGCTCGACAGTCGCAGCATGGATCCGGTTGGCTACAAGCGCATCAACAAGGTGACCGGCAAGGAAGTGACCAAGGAAAACATCGTCAAAGGTGTGGCCTATGAAAAGGGCCGGTATGTGGTACTCAGCGAGGAGGAAATCCGCTCGGCACACCCGGTTTCGACCCAGACCATCGACATCTTTTCTTTCGTCGATGCCGAGCAAATCCCGTTGCAAAACATCGATACCCCTTATTACCTGGCGCCGGACAAGCGCGGTGGCAAGGTTTACGCACTGTTGCGTGAAACGTTGAGCAAAACCAACAAGGTTGCGCTCGCCCGCGTCGTCTTGCACACGCGCCAGTATCTGGCGGCGCTGATGCCGCTGGAGTCAGCGCTGGTGCTGGTGAAATTGCGCTGGCCACAGGAAGTACGCGGCCTCGATCAGTTGGAACTGGGCAGCGAAGTGACCAAGCCTCAGCTTGCCAAAGGTGAGTTGGACATGGCTAAACGTCTTGTCGAGGACATGAGCGGGGACTGGAGCCCCGAGGATTACAAGGACGAGTTCGAAGACAAGATCATGGCGCTGGTGGAGAAAAAGGCCCACGAGGGCAAGATCGAGGATGTCGAGACGGTGGGTGGCGAGGAACAGCGCAAGACCGCCGATGTGATTGACCTGACCGAGCTGCTGAAACGCAGCCTGGGTGGCAAGGCGCCCGCCAAGCCGAAGGCCAAAACGGCAAGCAAGTCGGCGCCAGCGAAGAAGGCCAAAAAAGCCTCCTGAGTCATCGGGTGAATCTCAGGGCCTCATCGCTGGCAAGCCAGCTCCCACAGGTTTAGCGGTGTGAATGCAATAGCAGCCTCACGCTGGCCACTGTGGGAGCTGGCTTGCCAGCGATGGCGCCAGGACAGTCGCCGCAATGTTCAGATCAGAATAAAGATCGCCAGCAAACCAGCAAAGATCGCCCACTTTTCCATGTAGTACCGCGCACGATTTCGCTTTTTCAGCTCTTTGCCACGCAACCTGATCTTGTAGATTTTAGTGAACAGGCGATTGATCCCACCGGTACGGTCGCCCGCATCGTTGGGCGCACCGGCGGCAGACATGACCGTACGGCTGAACCAGGCATTGAACGCTGCAGCCCAGCGATACTTCATTGGGCGCTCAATGTCGCAGAACAGAATGATGCGGTTCTTGTCAGTGGTGTTTTCGGCGTAATGGATGAAGGTTTCATCGAACATCACCGCTTCACCGTCACGCCAGTGGTAGTTCTCACCGTCGACATTGATGTAGCAACCCGCATCATTAGGCGTGTCCAGGCCCAAGTGGTAACGATAGGAGCCGGCGTACGGGTCGCGATGGCGTACCAGTTTCGAACCTGGCGGCAGTTCGGCGAACATCGCAGCCTTGATTGAGCCGATGCTCTGCACCAGTTCCGTGGTGCGCGGGCACAGCTTCATGGCCGACGGATGGCTCTCGCCGTACCACTTGAGGTAGAAACGCTTCCAGCCGCTTTTGAAGAAGGAGTTGAAACCGACGTCGTCATATTGGTTCGAACGCTTGATCTCACCCGCGCGCAGCAGGTTCTGGCCCTCTTCACGGATTTCTTCCCAATGCGCCTGCAACGGGCTCAGGTCGGGAAATTCGGTCGGATCAAGGTAAGGCTTGTTCGGCTTTTTCGAGAACAGGTAGAGAAAGCAGTTGATCGGCGCCAGAAACGTCGAATGGTCGCTTAGTTGCCGCCCCAGTTTGTGGCGCACACGGCCACGCAAGTGAACGTATGCAATGGAAATGACATAAATAGCAGCAATGATGAGTTTCACGGAAATCGTCACACGTCAGAAGTAAAAAAACTGCGCGCCTGTCGGCCTGGGGCCCAGCGTCTTATGCAGTGGTCTGAGTACAAATGGCACGTCCTTGAGCCCGCGCCGCTGTAGGGCGGTGGGTGAATGGATGGCATTTTAGCCACACTTTGTAACCGATAGTGAACCTTCATCTGTGAAAAACTGTCCCGCGATTGTGCCAATCGGCACCCGCGACGTCTTCGCCCTATCGTTTAAAGAGCCAGACCAGTACAATCGCCGCCAAACTTTACGCGCCCCCTTGGTTGATGCCGGGAACTCCCCGCCTCAGCGCACCTTGACTCGGGCCAAGCGCTACGGCCGCACCCTCGCTATTCAGAATGCTTCGCAGGAAAAACTCTTGATCTCTACAGCTAACATCACGATGCAGTTCGGCGCCAAGCCGCTCTTCGAAAACGTTTCCGTCAAATTTGCCGCGGGTAACCGTTATGGTCTGATCGGCGCCAACGGTTGCGGCAAGTCGACCTTCATGAAAATCCTCGGCGGTGACCTTGACCCGACGGGTGGCCAGGTCATGCTTGAGCCGAACGTGCGCCTGGGCAAGCTGCGCCAGGATCAGTTCGCCTACGAAGAATTCACCGTGATCGATACCGTGATCATGGGTCACGAAGAGCTGTGGAAGGTCAAGGCCGAGCGCGACCGCATCTACTCGCTGCCGGAAATGTCTGAAGAAGACGGCATGGCCGTGGCCGAGCTGGAAACCGAATTCGCCGAAATGGACGGCTACACCGCCGAATCCCGTGCCGGTGAATTGCTGCTGGGCCTGGGTATCGGCATCGAGCAGCACTTTGGCCCGATGAGCGAAGTGTCGCCAGGCTGGAAACTGCGCGTGTTGCTGGCTCAGGCACTGTTCTCCGATCCGGAAGTGCTGTTGCTCGACGAACCGACCAACCACCTGGACATCAACACCATCCGCTGGCTGGAAAACATTCTGACCCAGCGCAACAGCCTGATGATCATCATCTCTCACGACCGTCACTTCCTGAACAGCGTGTGCACGCACATGGCTGACCTGGATTACGGCGAGCTGCGCCTGTTCCCGGGCAACTACGACGAGTACATGACCGTGGCGACCCAGTCCCGCGAGCAACTGCTGTCGGACAACGCCAAGAAGAAAGCACAGATTTCCGAGCTGCAATCGTTCGTCAGCCGCTTCTCGGCCAACGCCTCGAAAGCCAAGCAGGCCACTTCCCGCGCCAAGGCGATCGACAAGATCCAGCTGGCCGAGGTCAAGCCTTCGAGCCGCGTCAGCCCGTTCATCCGCTTTGATCAGAACAAAAAGCTGCACCGTCAGGCTGTCATGGTCGAGAAGATGGCCAAAGGTTTCGACGGCAAGCCACTGTTCAAGGATTTCAGCTTCCAGGTTGAAGCCGGCGAGCGCGTAGCGATCATCGGCCCGAACGGTATCGGCAAAACCACGCTGCTGCGCACCCTGGTCAACGAGCTGACTCCGGATGCCGGTAGTGTCAAGTGGACCGATGCCGCCGAGCTGGGCTACTACGCTCAGGACCACGCGCACGACTTCGAAGACGACATGACCCTGTTCGACTGGATGGGTCAGTGGACTCAGGGCGAGCAAGTGATCCGTGGCACCTTGGGGCGGATGCTGTTCTCCAACGACGAAATCCTCAAGTCGGTGAAGGTGATTTCCGGTGGTGAGCAAGGTCGCATGCTGTTCGGCAAGCTGATCCTGCAAAAGCCGAACGTGCTGATCATGGACGAACCGACCAACCACCTGGACATGGAATCGATCGAAGCGCTCAACCTGGCGCTGGAAAACTACCCGGGCACGCTGATCTTCGTCAGCCACGACCGTGAGTTCGTATCGTCCCTGGCCACTCGCATCATCGAGCTGAGCCCGGACGGTGTGACCGACTTCAGCGGTACGTACGATGACTACCTGCGTAGCCAGGGCGTCGTATTCTAAAAGCAGCTTCGAGTTTTCAGCTGTTAGCTGCAGGTTAAGAGCCCTGTCCATGTGACAGGGCTTTTTGCATTTCAGGGTCAGTCATTTTTTGGTGCAGACACCTTCGCGAGCAAGCTCGCTCCCACAGGGGAATGCATTTCAGGGGTGGGAGCGAGTCTGCTCGCGAAGGGGCCCATCAGCAGCGATACCCATTCCGGGAAAAATAGTTAGCCAGCTTCCTTTTATTCCACACCCACGCCATGATGCGAACTCTCCCACCGCCGCCCGCGAACGAGTCCTCATGTCTGCGCAGCAACTGCCACCGCAACGCTCCATGGCGATCACCGTGCAGATCGTCTCTATCGTTTTCTATACCTTTATTGCGTTCCTCTGCATCGGGCTGCCGATTGCGGTGCTGCCGGGCTATGTTCATGAACAACTGGGTTTCAGCGCGATCGTTGCCGGACTGGTAATCGGCTCGCAGTACCTGGCCACCCTGCTAAGCCGCCCAATGGCCGGGCGCATGTCTGACACCATCGGCACCAAACGGGCGATCGTGTATGGCTTGCTGGGGATTGTGCTCAGTGGCGCGCTGACGCTGTTGTCCACGCTGCTGCAAAGCTATCCGCTGCCGAGCCTGTTGATTCTGATTCTCGGGCGGTTGTTGCTGGGCATTGCGCAGGGGCTGATCGGTGTCGGCACCATCAGTTGGTGCATGGGTCAGGTCGGGGTCGAACACACCGCCAGGTCCATCGGCTGGAACGGTATTGCGTCCTATGGCGCCATTGCGATTGGCGCGCCGCTGGGCGTGGTGATGGTGGCCGAGTACGGTTTCACCAGCCTCGGTATTTCGCTGTCGGTGTTGGCGGCGGGGGCGTTGCTGTTGATTCGTCACAAACCTTCGGTACCGGTGATACGCGGTGAGCGTCTGCCGTTTTGGGCCGTGTTCGGGCGGATTGCACCGTTTGGCGCGAGCCTAACGCTGGCCTCAATCGGCTACGGCACACTCACTACATTTATCACCCTTTATTACCTCAACCGCGGGTGGAGCGGCGCGGCGTATTGCCTGACGGTGTTCGGCGTGTGCTTTATCGTGTCGCGGCTGATGTTTATTTCGGCAATCAGTCGATTCGGTGGCTTCACTTCGGCCATCGTCTGCATTGCTGTTGAAACCGTGGGGCTGGTCATGCTGTGGCTCGCGCCGTCCACCGCGTTTGCATTGATCGGTGCCGGACTGGCGGGGTTTGGCCTGTCGCTGGTGTATCCGGCACTGGGCGTCGAGGCGATCAAGCAGGTACCGGGCTCCAGTCGCGGGGCCGGATTGAGTGCCTACGCGGTGTTCTTTGATCTGGCACTGGCGGTGGCCGGGCCGTTGATGGGCGCGGTGGCGTTGAATCTGGGGTATTCGTGGATTTTCTTCAGTGCGGCGCTGTTGTCGGTGACGGGGCTGGGGTTGACCTTGATGCTCAAGCGCCGGGCAATTTCCTGAAAACTCCCACAGGATTTGTGGTGACTTCAGGATAAACGCCTGAAGCTATTGATCCGCAGTCTGCATCCCCGCCCGTGTAGGCCGGCCCAGCGCATGGGCGAAGAATCGACCGGCTTCGGAAATCAGATTGCGATGGATGTCTTGGCGATCAACCCCATCGGCATCCGTGCACAACGCCGGCATGGCAATGATCTGCTCTTCGTTGCACGGCGCCATGAATACAAAGTGCCCTGCCCCGGCCAGCAATTTGAAGTCCGGTGCAGTCGGCAGCTTGCGCGCCAGTGCGGCAGCGTTTTTATCGAAAGCCACCAGTTTGTCGCCATCGCCGCTGTACAGCAGCACGGGCACATGCACGTCAGCCAACGTATGTCGGCCGAATTTCAGGCTGAGCGGCGCCATCAGCAACAAGGCGTGCACGCGTGGGTCAGCCACCGGCTGCAAATCATCACGGTCGACAATGAGCTCGCCTTGGGTGTTGCAGGCGTCACGGTCGTCCGGGCGTTCCTGGCAGTAGCGGCGTAGGCGATCCAGATCCGGTTGCGCCCCCGAAAGGATCAATGCTGTTTCGCCCCCGGCCGAATAGCCGATCACGCCTACCTGTTCTGCATTGACGAACGGCGCCAGCATGGGGTCGCCAAGGGTCGCAGTAATGGCTTCGGAAATCTGGATCGGCCGCCCGTAAAGATTGCTCAGGGTGCCGAGTCGGCTGTGATCCCTGGAGTTGTCGCCGGGGTGAATCACCGCCACCACAACGAACCCCTTGCGCGCCAATGACGTGGCAAGATCGTGCAGGGCCAGCGGCGTGCCGGTGTTGCCATGAGACAGCATCAGCATTGGGAATCGGCCCATGGCGACTTTGGTGTCTTCGCCGGCTTCGACTGAATAACCCTCGAGCATGCTCAGATGTTCGCGGTCGCTGGAGGGATAAAACGCGATGGCGCGCATCGGTTGCAAGTCGAGCGGATCGAGGAACGTCATTTCGTGGTAACCGGCGCTCCACGCAGGATGACGCCCCGGCGCCGCTTGCACTGTATTCAGGCTGCCGAGCAGGCAAATCAGTAACGTTGCACAAAGACGCATCACCGGACGCCCCACCCTGTTGTGACTCAATCGAAAGATTCGTTGCAGTGTGAGACCAGAAAGCCGTGCATTCGGTGCGCAGGTCACGACATTGCACTCAGACGCTGATCAGTTGACTGCATAACCCGGGCCAGATTATGTAACAGCCAGAAACAAAAAACTCCGTACTTGGCCCTTGCGGAACCAGAATACAGAGTTTTTGGGGTGCTACCTGAACATCAGCGGTTTTTTACGCGAGCCTTACGCGGCGGCGAACAGTTGCTCGCTGATCTTCGCTTGCGCGGCGGTCATGGCGTTGTTGCGCACTTCGTCACCGTACGCCAGGCCTTCGGCACGGACGATTTCGATGTCGGTGATGCCAAGGAAACCCAATACCAGCTTCAGATATTCTTCGTGGGCGATACCGCTGGCCTGACCGGCGTGAATGCCGCCAGAAGTGGAAACGATGACGACTTTCTTACCGCCGCACAGGCCTTCTGGGCCGGCTTCGGTGTAGCGGAAGGTTTGACCGGCAACCGCAACACGGTCGATCCACGCCTTGAGTTGGGTCGGAACGGTGAAGTTGTACATCGGTGCAGCGATCACTACAGCGTCAGCGGCGATGAACTCGGCCAGCGTCGAAGCGCTCAGGTCGGCTTCGTGTTGCTGTGCGGCGTTGCGCAGTTCAGCGGTGGTGCCGGCGGCAACCAGCGTGGTCGACGAGAAATGGCTGATGGCGTCGGCAGCCAGGTCGCGGTAAGTCACCACCGCGCTTGGCTCGGCGGCTTGCCAGGCTTTGACGACTTCGCTGCTCAACAGACGGGAAGCCGAGTTGTCGCCCAGAATGCTCGAATCGATATGCAGCAGTTTCATGTGGGATCTCCTGGAATGAATCGCCGGTGGCGACGGAATGGAGACAATCCTACGCAACAAACCAATAGCTGATTAGCCGCCAGCAATGCGATAGTTCGTCCCACTGATAGAACAGTTGGATATCCACCATGCAAGATCTCAACGATCTCTACTATTTCGCCAAAGTCGTCGAGGCTGGCGGTTTTGCGGCGGCCGGCCGTTTGCTGGGGATTCCCAAGTCACGACTGTCGCGGCGCATCGCCGAACTGGAAGAGCGTCTCGGGGCGCGTTTACTGCAGCGCACCACGCGCCAACTCAACCTCACCGCGGTCGGCGAGCGCTATTTGCGTCACTGTCAGGCGATGCTGCTTGAAGCGGAAATGGCCGACGAAGCCGTCGCCAGCATGTCCAGCGAACCGCGGGGACGTTTGCGGGTGTCCTGCCCCACCGGCCTGGCGCATGAAATGCTGCCGTGGGTGATCAGCGACTTCCTCGGCAAATTCCCTCAGGTGCAACTTGAAGTGGTGTTGCTCAATCGCCGGGTCGATCTGGTCGCCGAAGGATTTGACGTTGCCCTGCGTGTGCGCGAGCTGGGCGATGAAGACCCGTTACTGGTCACGCGCCGTCTGCGCCAGGCGCAAATGGTGGTCGTGGCCAGCCCGACATTCATGCAAGGCCAGTCGATCAGCCACCCGCAAGACCTGAAGAACTTGCCGGTGCTCGGCGCGCTCGAGGCCGATCGGCTGGTGCATGTGCGTTTAATCGATCAACAGGGCACCAGTTTCGAGCTGAGCATGGAAGCACGGCTGGGCATCGACGATTTTGTCGTGCGCAAGGCTTGTGTGCTGGCCGGCCAGGGCTTCACGCTATTGCCCATGATGTATTGCGAAGCCGAGTTGGAAAGCGGCGCGCTGGTGCAGTTGCTGCCCGAATGGTCGCTGCCCGGCGGATGGCTGCAAGCGGTGTACCCGCATCGGCGCGGGGTCATGCCGGCGGTGCGTGCGTGGATTGATCACCTGGTCGAGTCGTTCAATGCCTGTGGGGAGCGGTTGTTATGAGCAAGGGAAAAATGAGCGAAGCGGACGTCGCCGCGTTTTGTCTGGCATTGCCGGGCGCGCGCGAGGACTACAAGTGGGGTGGCGTGCGCGTATTTTCGATTGCCGGCAACAAGATGTTTGCCTTGCAGGGGCTGCGTGGGGATTCACTGGCGTTCAAGGTCGACAAAGACCTGTTTTTAGGCCATTGCGACCGCCCCGGGATCCATCCCGCTCCTTATCTGGCAAGGGCACAGTGGATCATCATGCATCCGCCCTACCCGCTGGGCACCGAGGAATTGCAGGGGTTGCTGCAACGGTCGCATCAGTTGGTGGTGAGCAAGTTGCCGAAGAAAACCCGGATTGGATTACTGCTTTAACCACAGTATCTGTGGGAGCGAGCTTGCTGGCGAAAGCGGCTTGTCATTGAGCAATGATGTCGACTGACACGACCTCTTCGCGAGCAAGCTCGCTCCCACAGGTTTCTATGTGATCTCTCAAAGGAAGGACAACAGGTTCGAACCGAGGAACAACTGGTCGATCCAGAACACCTGATGCAACACGACAATCATCCAGAACAGCACCTGAAACGACACTTTGCGCGTCTTGTGCCGGAACACCTGTTGGGCAATCAGCGCACCCGGCCAGCCGCCCGCCAGCTCCACCGCATGAAGGATGTTTTCCGGCGTGCGCCACGCATCGTTGCGAGCCTTGCGCTTGTCCGCCCAGTACATGAAAAACGCCAACACGCTGACGATGCCATACGCCGCCAGCGGCAGCAGAGAAATGCCGCTCAGCCACATCGACAGCGAGCCTGCCAACGGCAACGCACAGACGATCAACAGGACGACCAGCTTCAGTTTCAGGTGCTGAATATTGCCTCCGGACGGCCGACCTTCGGGGCGGCGCGCGCGCGAATCACTCATGCCTTGGCCGCCGACCAGTCCACCCAGCCAAACTGCCAGGTCGCCAGAATCACCAGCCCGAATACAATCCGATACCAGGCAAATGCCGCATAGCTATGGCTGCCGATGAACTTGAGGAGGCCGCGCACGGCGATCATCGCGAAGATAAATGCGGTGACGAAACCGATGGCAAACACCGGAAAATCCGCCGGCACAAATAGATCGCGATACTTGTAGCCCGAGTACACCGCAGCACCGACCATGGTCGGCATGGCGAGGAAGAACGAGAACTCGGTGGCGGTCTTGCGCGACAGGCCGAACAGCAGGCCGCCAATGATCGTCGAGCCGGAACGCGAAGTGCCGGGAATCATTGCCAGGCATTGGGCGAAGCCGATTTTAAGGGCGTCGCTCCAGCGAATCTCATCGACCGTTTCGGCATGCACTTCATGCTGACGCTTTTCGGCCCACAACATGATCACCCCGCCCACCACCAACGCCGCCGCCACAGTGATCGGGTTGAACAGGTATTCGTGAATCAGGTCGGCAAAAATCACCCCCAACACCACGGCAGGTAAGAACGCGATCAGCAGATTAGCCGTAAAGCGCCGCGCACTTGGCTGGGTCGGCAAGCCGATGACCACGTCGAAAATTTTGCGGCGAAATTCCCAGACCACGGCGAGAATCGCGCCCAGCTGAATAATAATGTTGAACGCCATGGCCCGTTCGCCGCCGAAGTTGAGCAGGTCGGCAACAATGATCTGGTGTCCGGTACTGGAAATGGGCAAAAACTCCGTCAGCCCTTCTACAACTCCTAGTATCAATGCCTGCAAGGCGGTCCAAAGATCCATCAATCCCCCAAAGAGCGATGCACGCCGGCATGCCCCGATAGTATTTTTTTACGTTCACTGCGATCAGCGTAGCTGGTTAATGCTGGACCGATTCCGCGCGCACAGGATCCCTAGGAACGGGTCAAAATTCCGTGAAATATCAACTTCGATTCAGGTTTTCACGCGCGGGGCCGAAATCCTAACAGACAAGCCTTATTAGCGCTGCCGCGTTATACGACTTGGGTCGCGTATGCCCGCTCGCGAAATCGTGGTTGGATGCTGGCGGTCGTTTATTACAAGAAAAAGAATCCGGAGTGACAGCGTTATGAACAGCTTGCGCAGTGTGTCGATCAGCCGACGCTTGTGGCTCATCTTGATTGTGGCGGTGGTCATGTTGCTGACCTTGGGCGTATTGATGCTCAAGCAGATCCACGACGACCTGTATCACGCCAAAGCCCAGAAAACCCAGCACGTGGTACAGACCGCCAGTGGCCTGCTGACCTACTACCACGAGCTGGAAACCGCCGGAACGCTGACTAAAGAGGCGGCGCAGAAACAAGCCCTCACGGCCATCCGTGGGCTGCGCTACGACCAGAGCGATTACTTCTGGATCAACGACCTGACCCCAGTGATGGTCATGCACCCGACCAACCCCAAACTCGAAGGCCAGAACCTCTCGGCAATCCGCGATCCGGACGGTTTTGCGGTGTTCAACGAAATGGTCGCGATTGCCCGGTCCAAGGGCGCCGGCATGGTCGATTACCGCTGGCCGAAACCCGGCGCGAGTGAGCCTGTGGCGAAAACCTCTTACGTCAAACTGTTCGAGCCGTGGGGCTGGGTGCTTGGCTCCGGGGTTTACGTTGACGACGTGCAGGCCGAATTCCAGGGCCAGGTGATCAAGGCCACCGTGATCGGTCTGGGGATTGCCATGATCATGGCGCTGCTGGTGATCCTGATCGCGCGCAGCATCGTGCGCCCCTTGCAGGAAACCGTGAATGCCATGGCCAACATCGCCAGCGGCGAAAGCGACCTGACCCGCAGCCTCGATACCCACGGCAAGGACGAAGTGACCGAACTGGCTCACCACTTCAATGCGTTTACCGCCAAATTGCGCCGGGTGATCGGTGAGTTGCAGGTGTCGGCCAGCGCGCTCGGTCAATCGTCCAGCGAACTGGGCAACGATGCCTCGCAAGCTCAGCAACGTAGTCAGCAACAGTCGCAACAAATGGAGTTGGTGGCCACCGCGATCAACGAGGTGACTTACGGCGTGCAGGACGTGGCGAAAAACGCTGAGCATGCGGCCACCGAAATGCGTGATGCCGAGGCGCAGGCGCAACAGGGCCAGATCAATATCGACGGTAGCCTGCAACAAATCGACAAGCTCTCCGGCACCATTGATCAAGCAGTCGAGGTGATTCGCACCTTGGCCACCGAAAGTACCCAGATCGGCAGCGTGCTGGAGGTGATTCGCTCGATTGCCGAGCAAACCAACCTGCTCGCCCTCAACGCGGCGATCGAAGCGGCGCGTGCTGGTGAACAGGGCCGTGGATTCGCCGTGGTGGCGGATGAAGTGCGCTTGCTGGCGCAGCGTACGCAGAAGTCGACAGCGGAAATCCAGTCGATGATCGAACGCCTGCAAAATCACTCCGAGGCGGCGGTGAAGGTCATCGGTGACAGCAGCAAGGCGTCGCAACTGACCATTGAACAGGCCGGGCTGGCGGGCGCGAGCCTGAATGCCATCGGCCAGGCGTTGCGCAACCTCAATGGCCTGAACGCGTCGATTGCCAGCGCCACGCTACAACAGGCGCATGTGGTCGAGGACATCAACCAGAACGTTACCCAGGCGGCGGGGCTTTCTCACAGCACGGCCATGGCGGCAGAACAGTCGAGTGCGGCGAGCGTACGCCTTGGGCAACTGAGCGAACAACTCAACGGCCTCCTGCGCCAGTTCCGCGTGTAATACCTAACCTGTGGGAGCGAGCTTGCTCGCGATAGCGGCTTGTCGGTTGGAAGGTGTTGCCTGCCCCACCGCTATCGCTGGCAAGCCAGCCCCCACAGGTTTTGTGCAGCGCCATCTTTTGTGAGCACAACATGAATCTCTGTGTGAGCTGGCAAACTTTGGCGGCGTGCCACAAAGCCTGAGCACTACATAAATCCCTGTGGGAGCTGGCTTGCCAGCGATGGGGGTGCGACATTCAGCATCAGTGTTGAGTGGGCCGCCACACTGGCGAGCAAGCTCGCTCCCACAGGGTTCTTCAGTGTTCTGGCGAATACAGTACAATCCGCCCCCTCTTTCAACTCCCCCTCAAGGAACCCACATGTCCGGGCTTGAACTGTTTGCCGCCGCTCTCGGTGTCATCGCCGTGTGGCTGACGGTCAAACAGAATCCGTGGTGCTGGCCGATCGGCCTGGTCATGGTGTTGCTCTATAGCTGGATCTTCTTTGAAGTGAAGCTGTATTCGGACATGTTGCTGCAAGTGATCTACGCCGCCCTGCAAGTGTATGGCTGGTGGCAATGGACGCGCGCCGGGACGATGCATGACGGGCGACAAGTCACTCGCCTGGATACTCGCTCGATAGCGCTTGGCCTGAGTGTCGGCGCAATTGGCAGCGTGTTGCTGGGGGCTGCGATGGCGCACTGGACTGACGCGGCGCAACCGTGGCTGGACGCGGCGCTCACCGGTTTCAGCCTGGTTGCGCAGTTATGGATGGCGCAGAAACGCCTGCAATGCTGGGCGCTGTGGTTCGTGCTCGACGTGATTTTTGTCGGACTGTTCCTTTATAAGGGGCTTTACCTCACCGCGGGCCTGTACGCACTGTTCACCGTGATTGCCATTCAGGGCTGGCGCGAATGGCGCGCCGACCCGGCATTGCGCACATGAAGGTCGTGGTTCTGACCGGTCCGGAATCCACTGGCAAGAGCTGGCTGGCGGCGGGCCTTCAGCAACAGTTTGGCGGTCTGCGGGTGGACGAGTACGTGCGCTGGTTTATCGAGCAGAACCCGCGTGACACCTGCCTGGCCGACATCCCCGAGATCGCCCGCGGGCAACTGCAATGGGAAGATCAGGCGCGGGCGCAACAACCGCCGCTGCTGATTCTCGACACCCACTTGTTGAGCAATATGCTCTGGAGCCAGACCCTCTTCAGCGCGTGCCCGGACTGGCTGGAAGGCGAGTTGCTGGCGCGCCATTACGATTTGCACCTGCTTCTTTCGCCGGAACGGATTGACTGGACCGATGACGGTCAGCGCTGCCAGCCGGATCTGGCACAGCGCCTGGCTTTCTTTCAGGCCACGCGTGATTGGCTGGAACAGCATCGGCAACCCTGCCAGATCATCCACGGCGACTGGGCCGAGCGACAGGTCCAGGCCTTCGCGGCCGTTGCGCGCCTGTTGGCCAACTGACGGGGCACTTGACCCACTGTTTCACCCTGTTTTGGGGGAAAAGTGTCCATTCCTGAAACACTCGCCCGGGTGCAGAGTGGCCGTTTCAACGCTATTCATCGCTTTGTCATGGCATTTGTTACGTCCCTGATACACATCCGCGCAAACCCTTGTTCCAGAGCATTGTTCAGCCAATAGAAAGGCTGGCGAGACCGCTTGTGTTTCAACGATGAAACACACTGAGCACCGACTCAGCCCGTATTTCTCATAACTCACTGGAAAACAACAACAATTCAAAAGCGGCACAGCTTTCGCTATCTCCTTCACAACGCTGACAAGGGCAGCCCACTGAAGAAGGAATTGCAGCCGTGGGGAATATCAAAAAGAGCATGACCTGCCTTTTGCTGATCGGATCAGCAGCCAGTGTATTGATCAGCACCAACGTTCAGGCCGAGGGCAATGGCGTGATCGTCCTTGATCGCGATGTGCAGCCTATCCCTATCGGTCGCAATGGCGGCAAAGACCCCTACCCGACGACCGTCAACGCCAATCCCTCCGCTCGAATCAATCAGACCCTGAGCAGCACTGAACTCAGTGACGGTGACTTCGCCGAGATCGCCAGTGGTTCTTCGATACGCGGCAACATGAACACGCCAACTTCGAACCTGCCGGGGATGAACACGCTGACCAACACCAACGGCTTGCCGGGCATGCGCACTGGCACCGGCGGCGGTGCCGGCGGCTCGATCTCCAATACCGTCAACCGTGCCATGAGCACCGGCCTGGCCCCCCTGACCCGCATGGCCGGAGGCCAATGAGATGAATCGCACTCTTCTTCTCCTCGCCTTGCTCGGTTGCACCAGCGCCATGGCTGACCCAAGTTCAGTCAACAGCGCAAACATTCAGGATTCAGGCATGCAATACCGCGGCAATTTCAACGTCAACCAGGCCGCCGGTGACCAGATGCAACAAGCCAATACCAAGGCGATCGCCATCGGCACCGAATCTCAGGCCACTACCCGAGTCATTCAGAAGATCGACACACCTGCCGATCGCTCGATGAACGCCAGCGCCAACATCGGCGGCAACGCTTTCAGTAATGGCAACGGAATCCTGGGCGTCAACCAGGGCGCCGGGGCCAACAACCAGATGGCCAATGTGACGCGCGTCAGCATCAGTGCTGGCCCGCAGAGCATTGACGACAGCGCCCTTTCGCAACAGAACGTGGCGTTGTTACCGAGCTCAGGAGCAACTGGTACCTCAATCGGCAGTCGCCAGGTCACGACAAGTGATCAGGCCTTCACCGGCAGCCGCGGGGTAATCCAGGTGAACCAGAGTGCCGGGGTGGGGAACCGAATGGCCAACACCCTGAGCATCCGGGTCGCAGACTGACCCAAATAAAAAGCAGTGCAATTAGAAAGTACCAACACTTAACCAACTAATAAGCACGATGGAGAAACACCATGAAACCTACAATGGCTCTCAAACCACTGGTTTTCGCACTTGCAGCAGTGATGGCAATCGCAGCACAGGCAGGCGGTCGTGATGACGATCATGGTAATGGGCACGGCAACGGCCACGGTAATAACCAGCCAAGAGGCCCAAGCTTGGAACAACTGCTGCAAATCACCGCAGGCGCCGGCGCCGCTGTGCTCGATGAGCAAGAAAGCGACGGCAACGTTGTCAAAAACCAGGGCACGCTCAATAACGCTAACGCCAGTGACTCGCTGAACAACTCCAACGGCAACATGGGCGCCAACGTTGCAGCTGGCGACGGCAACCAGCAGGACAATGCTGCTGCACTGGCCACCGCTGACGAAAGCTTCATCTTCGGTAACGCTGTTGCTGCCTCGAGCGCCACTCAAGTCAACAACAACAACTATGTGAAAAACTCGTCCACCTTCAACAACGCCAATCTCAACAACGCAGGCAACAATGGTTCCGGCAACATCGGCATCAACGTCACTGCCGGCAACTTCAACCAGCAGAAAAACAACCTGGCAATCGCCGTATCCGGTGGTCGCGTAGCTCAGGCTGCTGCTTCTGCCAACCAGTCTTCCACTGGCCTGGTTGTCGATAACAAAGGCGTGCAGACCTACAAAACCGACACCCTCACCGGGACTTATGCCGCTGCCGGGACGTTCAAGGCAAAAGGCACTGCAACCATCGAAGACGATAATGATCACGGCGGTTGGGGCAATCGTGGCGGCGGCCACGGCGGCAACGATGATCAGAAAGCCAAATTCGAAGCCGTGGGTACCTTTGGCCTCGCTGGCGTAACCACTCAGCAAGTGATGACCAAAGACGGCTGGAAAGCGCCAGTGGTCAACAATGCCAACATGACCAACTCGATGAACAACTTCTCCGGCAACGGTGGGGCCAACGTCTCGTCTGGTGTGGGCAACCAACAAAGCAACTCGCTGTCCATCGCCGCAGGTTGCAGAGCCTGCCTGTAATCGCGATCGAACGAAAGCCCCGGAAACGGGGCTTTTCCTCAGTCCGCAAAGGCGTATCGATCATGCGTAAGTCTGCCCTTCTCGCTTTGCTGTGCCTGTGCGGTCTGACTCAGGCGGCACAGATGCCTGTGGCTGCCTTGCCGGGCGGCACACTTGTTTACAAGGACGTGCAGAGCATTCGTGAGCGCAAGTTTGCCGACATCGTCGAACAGAAAACCGATTTCAGCTGCGGCGCTGCCGCACTGGCCACGGTGTTACGCCAGGCTTATTGGCTCGACGTCGATGAGGAGCACATCATCAAAGGCATGCTGGTCAATGCAGACCAGGACCTTGTTCGTACTCAAGGTTTCTCCATGCTCGACATGAAGCGCTACGTGGAAAGCATCGGCATGCGTGCCAGAGGCTACCGGATACCGCCCGAGAAGCTCGAAGCGGTGACGATACCGGTGGTGGTACTGATAGAGATTCGCGGCTACAAGCATTTCGTCGTGTTGCAGCGTGCAGACAAGGAGTGGGTTTATATCGGAGACCCTGTCCTTGGACATAAGCGCTACAAACACGATGACTTTGTCAAAGGTTGGAACGGCATTGTCTTCGCCATCGTTGGCCCCGGGTACGACAAGGCCAACGCCTTGCGCAGTCCACCGGTACCGTTGACGGCCAAGAACCAGCTGGATGGCTTCAACCCTGTCAAAGATGCTGAATTGATGGATTTCGGGTTCATACAGAGCGACTTCTTTTAATCGCCGACTATAGAAATGGGACTGGATGTCCCGGGAGCAGCAAATGAAAACCTCATACTGGCTGGCCGCCGCCTGCCTGGCAGCGAGCGCGTCGGGTTTTGCCAATGCAGGATTCAAACCCATAGAAATCAAGGATCAGGAGCTCGCCGAGCTACGTGGTCGTTATGTCATGCCGGGGCGAATTATCAGCTTCGGCATTGTCATGAGTAGTACCTGGCGCAACGCCAGCGGTGACTTGATCGGGGCCGCGACCTCGATGCAGATTCAGGCCGCGACGGTAAAACCGGAATTCTACGTCTCGACCATCAAGGAACGCGGCAATGGCAGCACCCCGACGCTGGGTACTGGCAGTGTCATCGGTGGCGCGGGACTCAACAGCAGTCAGGGCGTGACACAAAGCGTACGTGCCGCCGGCGACAGCAATACCGCCAACAACAATGTTGCAATCAACGTCAAAGAAGCCAGTCAGGCGCCTGCATTGGCACCTTCCCAAGGCCAGGCGCTGGTCGCCGGACAAACCATCAATGGCAGCAACGCGGCAGGCAGTGTCGCGGTTTCGGCCACTGGCGGCGGCGTTCAAATGGCCATTCAAGCCAGCGGCAATCAGGGGACTGCCCTGCAACAAGTCGCCCAGGGCGGTTTGCTGCAGAACACTCGATTGCTGGGCAGCGCCAACGTGGTCAACAACCTGACTCAACTCAGCGTCGTACTGAACAATAACGGCAGAAGCGCCGGTGCACTGGACTGCAACCTGACTCAACTCGGGGCCCTACGCAATATAGGATATTGAACTACGCTGAGTCTCGATCATTGGGCATAAAGGGACGGCTTATTCATGTATCGATCAGTATCACTGCGCGCAGCGGTGTGTTTGAGCACTCTAATCCCTGCCGCAATGCTGCAAGCGGCTCCTAACGCGGATGTAGAGGCCCTGAAACAGGAACTTCTGGAGCTGAAGCAACGATACGAAGTACAACAAAAAGCCCTCGCGGTACTCGAGCAACGGGTTCGCCAGGTTGAAGAACAACCCTCTGCCCCACCGCCAAAACGGTTGGCGAAATCGCCGTCGGACATGAAAGGCAATCGCGTCGCCACCGGTACCGGTGCCGCCGCAGCATCAGGAGGAGCCGCCGGGGGCAGCGGCGCCTCTTACGGGCAATCGCTGGCTGACGATTCACAACCGGCGCAAAGCGTATCCAACCTCTATGACGAGGCCAGCGGCTTTTTCGGCGGTGGCAAATTCAGCGTTGAAACCGGCCTCACTTATTCGCGCTATGACACCCGCCAGCTGATTCTCAATGGCTTTCTGGCACTGGACTCGATCTTTCTCGGCAACATCAACCTCGACCGGATCAAGGCCGACACCTGGACCCTTGACCTCACGGGCCGCTACAACTTCGACAATCGCTGGCAGTTCGATTTGAACGTGCCCGTCGTGTACCGCGAGTCGACGTATCAGTCGGGCGGCGGCAACGAGGGTGCGGCAGGCGTCACCACCGAGGAAACCGTCACCAAGGATCCAACCATCGGCGACGTCAACTTCGGTATTGCGTACAAGTTCCTCGACGAGTCAGTCAATACGCCGGATGCGGTCGTCACCTTGCGCGTCAAGGCGCCAACCGGCAAGGATCCGTTCGGGATCAAACTGCGCCAGACCGACGCCAACTCCAACCTGTTCGTACCTGACACCCTGCCGACCGGCAACGGCGTCTGGTCGATCACCCCGGGCATCTCGCTGGTCAAGACGTTTGACCCGGCCGTGTTGTTCGGCAGCCTGTCCTATACGCACAACCTTGAGGAGTCGTTCGACGATATCAGCTCCACCGTCAACCAGAAAAACCCGGGCAAGGTGAAGATCGGCGACAGCTTCCAGATCGGCGCCGGTATTGCCTTCGCACTGAACGAGAAGATGAGTATGTCGTTCTCGGTATCCGACCTGGTGCAGCGCAAGAGCAAACTGAAGCAGGATGGCGGGGATTGGGAATCGGTGGTGTCCAGCGACGCCAACGCCGGTTACTTCAACGTCGGCATGACCATTGCAGCCACCGACAACCTGACCATCGTGCCCAACTTGTCCATCGGCATTACCGAGGATGCGCCGGACTTTTCCTTCAGCCTGAAATTCCCGTACTACTTCTAAACTTGCGGACATGAAAAGGCCCGCTGCGAGATGATCGCAGCGGGCTTTTTTTATGCTCCCCGCCCTAGCGGATCTGGTGTTTGTGCAGCAAACGGTAGAACGTCGGCCGGGAAACGCCGAGCACTTTGGCCGCAACGCTGAGATTATCGCTGTGCCGGTTCAAGACGTCGCACAGGGCCTGACGTTCGGCGCGGGTCTTGTAGTCTTCCAGGGTGCCCATGGGCGTGGCAATCGAATGCTGGCTGATGAGGCCCAGATCCCGCGCTTCAATCTGCCGGCCTTCGGCCAAAACCAGGCCGCGACGAACACGGTTGGCCAGTTCACGGACATTGCCGGGCCAGTCATGCTTGCCCATCGCAATCAACGCATCTTCGCTGAAGCTGCGCGGACGGCGGCCGGTTTCGTGGCTGTAGAAATGCGAGAAGTGGTTGGCCAGCATTGACAGATCCCCATGCCGTTCGCGCAACGGCGCGGTGACGACTTGCAACACGTTGAGCCGGTAATACAGGTCTTCACGAAAGCGCTTCTTCTCGATTGCCGCCTCAAGGTCGACGTGGGTCGCCGCCAGCACGCGTACATCCACCGCAATAGGCTGACTGCCACCCACTCGCTCAATGTGCTTCTCCTGCAGAAACCGCAGCAGATTGGCTTGTAATTCCAGCGGCAGATCACCAATTTCATCCAGAAACAACGTGCCGCCGTTGGCCGCTTCAATACGCCCGATCTTGCGTTGATGAGCGCCGGTAAACGCACCTTTTTCGTGGCCGAACAGTTCGGACTGAATCAAATGCTCGGGAATCGCTCCGCAATTGATCGCCACAAAAGGTTTGTTGTGGCGCTGGGATTGGCGATGCAGCGTGCGCGCAACCAATTCCTTGCCAGTACCGCTTTCGCCACGGATCAACACGGGCGATTCGGTGGGCGCCAGTTTGCTGAGCAACTTGCGCAGTTCGCGGATCGGTTTGCTGTCGCCGAGCAGTTCATGCTCGGGCTGATCGACGTGGATCGTGCCCTGCCCGCGCAGCCGCGCCATGCCGAAGGCTCGGCCGAGGGTGACCTGCACCCGTGACACGTCGAACGGCAAGGTATGAAAATCAAAGAACCATTCGCACACGAAGTCGCCAACGTTCTGCAAACGCAGCACTTCCTGATTGAGCACAGCGATCCATTCGGTGCCGCTGCGGCTGATCAGCTCTTTGACGGCTTCGGGTCGTTCCAGATGAAAGGGCTGCAAACGCAAGAGCCCGACATCACAGCTGCGGTCGGCGGCGTTTTCCAGGGTACAACTGTCGACATCCCACCCTACCGCGCGTAAACCCGGTAACAGGCGATGGCAGTCGTCGCACGGATCGACCACCAATAAACGTCGTAACGCAGGCGCTTCGCTCATGACTGTTCCTTGGCGCCAAATTTTAGGAAAAGGTTGAAAAAACAGTCATTTGGCAGACCTGGCTGTAACACTAGCAAGATTTTGACAGCGCCTTGTATCGTTTGCTTATAGGTGTACAACCAAACTTGTTATAAGAACTTCAGTTGTTAGTTAGCTATCGACTTAAGTCTGTTTATGACTCGCCGTTAACAAGCTTTCGCCAAGCTTTCAAAACTGGCTTAAAAGCGGATAGATGAAAGAAAGTCGAAATTTCTTTGCCGGGAGTGTGACCTGCTCCCCGGTTGCGTGCATCAGTACAAGTAACCAGCCGAACGGTCAGCCCAACCGACGGCAAATCACTGATTGGGCACTACAGAGAGAAGACCCCCATGACCGCCCCGCTCCGTATCAACGAAGCACTTTTGATTGCCAACCACGCCTTCAAGCCTTTCCAGTGCGTGGCCTGGGCGCCGCAAGACGGCAATGGCGAACTGAGCCTGACCGTTATCGACCGCACCAACTCCCACATCGGTCGCAAACAGATTCCAAGCAGCGCCTACTCCGATCCAGCACAACTTGAGCAACTGCTGCAGCAGGCGCGTGCTGAACTGAGCGAAGAAGGTTACGCGCTGCAATCCTGGTCGATGCCACACTGATAACCGGGTGACGCGGATGACTTCCTGCTCATCCGCCCACCGCTTGTTAGTTGCTGTTTCTGGTTAATCCTCGATACTTTTGTACAACTTTCGGCAATACGCTCCAGCATAATTGCTTGGCTCGCTTGCAATTGGTTCAAAAAGACACTGTTCTGGCACAGTGCGACCCTCCACCTGTTAGTTCTTACAGTTGTACTTCCCTCAGTTCAGGTTTTGAATGTTCCGCTCATGCAGTTACCAGCCGGTTTTCGGTGTTGGTCAACTCGCAAGGAGATGCGTGCATGTCCACACTGAACGCCTTTGCGCTCCCGGCGTTAATGAATGACGCGGGACAACTTGACCAGACCTTTGCCCACGGCGGCGTTGCTCAGGTGTATTTCGCCGCAAGTTTGTCCAGCCTGACCGAGGATGTCGCGCTCGATGCGCAGGGGCGGATTCTGGTGGCGGCGAAAGTCGGCGTTGCCGAAGGCAGCCGGTTCGGCCTCGCGCGGTTGCTTGCAGATGGTTCTGCGGATTTGTCGTTCGGCAATCAGGGCAGCGTGATTGACACGTTTACCCACGGTTTCGACGCGATGGCCGGTAAAGTGCAAGTGCTCGCCGATGGGCGCATCCTGCTGGCCGGTTTGCACTATGAAAACAGCCATCGCACCTTGCCCGCCTTCGCCTTGTTCGATGCGCAAGGCAATCCGGATCAGACATTCGGCGACAACGGCCGGCAAGTCGTGCGTCTGCCGGGCGACTTGTCCATGGGCACCCGCGATACCTGGCTCCCGCCCGGTGTACCGGGTGCCGAAGCCTGCGACTTCGCGGTACAGGACGACGGGCATATTCTGCTGATCGCCAACCATCATTTCGAACTCGCTGATCACGCCGGCATGCTGATTCGTCTCAAACCCGATGGTTGCCTGGATGAGACGTTCAACGGTCGCGGCTTCGTGATGATCCGCCATTTGCTGCTCAATACCTGGCTCAGCAGTCTGTTGTTGCAGGCCGACGGGCGGATCCTGGTCGGCGGATCGATCGATTTTCCGCAGCAAGGCCTGTTGGCGCGATACCTGCCCGAGGGTTGTCTCGATGAAAGCTTCGCGGTGGATGGCTTCATGGCGTTCACCGCCCAAGGCAAAAGTGCACTGGTCAGTCAGATTCTTGAGTCGACCGAATCGCTGCACTGCTTCGGCAGCAGTCGCGACCCGATCCGCTGCCTGGCGCTCACCGTGCACCCCAATGGTCGCCCGGATTCGCACATCAACAATGGCCAGCCGCAACTGCTCGAAATCGGACCCAGCGGCTGCCAGTGGAGCGCCGCGCAACGCATGGCAGACGGTCGGATGATTGCGGTAGGAGCTACCCTTGGCGGTGTCGAGGCAGACTTCATCGTCGCTCGTTACCGCGCCGATGGCAGCCTCGACCCGAGCTTCGGTCATGGCCACGGCTGGCTACGCACACGCCTTGGTCGCAGCCTCGATACGGCCAACTCACTGGCCGTGCAACCAGACGGCGCCATACTGGCGGGCGGCTATTCGCTGGATGGCAACTACCGGGCGATGGTTGCGCGGTACCTTAATCAATGAATTTCCCCTGACACAACTACGCCCCGGTAGCCGCTGCCGAAGGCTGCTATTTTTTTATTTTAGAAACAAGCTCGAAGGATCGCAGCCTTCAGCAGTTCTACAGGGGCGTGTTTCAGGCAGTTAGAACTTGAACTCGGCTGAAACATCCGGCAACTTGCGCGCTTCTGAATACAAGGAGCAACCGATGTCCGGTTCAATCGCCCAGGCGTTCGCGCACAACTTTCTCGGGCACTCGCCACGCTGGTACAAGGCGACCATCGTCGGTTTCCTGATCCTCAATGCGCTGGTGCTGTTCACCGTTGGGCCCGTCGCGGCGGGCTGGCTGTTGGTGATCGAGTTCATTTTCACCTTGGCCATGGCCCTCAAGTGCTATCCGCTGATGCCCGGTGGTTTGCTGTTGATCGAAGCCCTGCTGCTGAAGATGACCACGCCGCAGGCGCTCTACGATGAGCTGGTGCACAACTTTCCGGTGATCCTGCTGTTGATGTTTATGGTCGCCGGCATCTACTTCATGAAAGACCTGCTGCTCTATCTGTTTTCGCGATTGCTGTTGGGTGTGCGCTCCAAAGCGATACTGTCGCTGATGTTCTGCTTCTTGTCGGCGTTCCTCTCGGCGTTCCTCGATGCCCTGACGGTCACCGCAGTGATCATCAGCGCAGCGGTAGGCTTTTACTCGGTCTACCATCGGGTCGCCTCGGGCAACGATCCGCGCAAGGACAGCGAATTCGGCAACGACCAACACCTGTCGGCCCTGCACCATGCCGACCTGGAACAATTTCGCTCGTTTCTGCGCAGTCTGTTGATGCACGGCGCGGTCGGTACAGCGCTGGGCGGCGTCTGTACGCTGGTGGGCGAGCCGCAGAACCTGCTGATCGGCCATGAAATGGGCTGGCATTTTGCGGAGTTCTTTCTGAAAGTCGCGCCAGTGTCCCTGCCGGTATTGGCCGCGGGCCTGGTGACCTGCGTGTTGCTGGAGAAACTGCGCTGGTTCGGTTACGGCACCCTGCTGCCGGACAACGTGCGCGCTGTACTGGCCAACTATGCGGCCGAAGACAACGCCGAACGTACCGCACGTCAACGTGCTGCGCTGCTGGTGCAAGGCACTGCCGCGCTGATCCTGATTGGCTGCCTGGCCTTTCACGTGGCAGAGGTCGGCCTGATCGGTTTGATGGTGATTGTGCTGATCACCGCCTTTACCGGGATCACCGACGAGCATCGTCTGGGCAGTGCCTTCAAGGACGCCATGCCGTTCACCGCTTTGCTGGTGGTGTTTTTTGCCGTGGTGGCAGTGATTCACGATCAACAGCTGTTTGTGCCGCTGATTACATGGGTACTGGCGCTGCCGGTGGATCAACAACCGGGCATGCTGTTTATCGCCAACGGCCTGTTGTCGGCCATCAGCGACAACGTGTTTGTCGCAACCATCTACATCACCGAAGTGAAGCAGGCATTCCTCGCCGGCCACATGAGCCGCGAGCATTTCGAGACGCTGGCGATTGCGATCAACACCGGCACCAACCTGCCGAGTGTGGCGACGCCGAATGGTCAGGCCGCGTTTCTGTTCCTGCTGACCTCAGCGATTGCGCCGCTGGTGCGGTTGTCTTACGGGCGGATGGTATGGATGGCAGTGCCTTACACCGTGGTGATGGGGCTGCTGGGCTGGTATGCGGTGAGTTACTGGTTGTAAACCCACCAAAGTAAAACGGTGGGAGCGAGCTTGCTCGCGAAGAGGGAGTGTCAGGCAACGAATTCGTTGAATGGCGCACCGCATTCGCGAGCAATCTCGCTCCCACATTGGCTTTTGTTTTTGGCTCAGCGAGGGAGGATGTACGTCTCGATCGCCTGGGCGACACCGTCTTCAGTGTTTGTGCCGGTCACCACATCCGCCTGACGCCGCACCGCCTCTTCCGCCTGCCCCATGGCAATCGACAACCCCGCGCAATGGAACATCGCCGGATCATTGCCGCCATCGCCAATCGCCGCCGTTTGTTCCAGCGCAACACCGAGATGCGCAGCAATCGTTGCCAGCGCGGTGCCCTTGTTCGCCTCCAGCGCCGTGACGTCGAGGTACACCGGTTGTGAACGCGAGACTTGCGCCATGCCGTTGACCTTGGGCAACAGGCGCGCTTCCAGCTCGATCAGAAACTCGGTGTTGTGACTGGTCGCAACGATCTTGTCGATGCGCTCCAGATACGGTTCAAAACTCTCCACCACCACCGGCGGATAACCGAGGCCATGCTGCTCGCGCGGCACCATTGGCCCGTTCGGGTCTTTGAGCAGCCAGTCACCGCCGCTGAACACCCAGACTTCAACATCAGGTTGATCGGCGAACGTCGCCAGTGCAATCAGTGCGGTTGTCGCCGGCAGGTAATGCGCCACCAGCAGACTGCCGTCCGGATTGACGATGGTGCCGCCATTGAACGCCGCCGTCGGCAGGTCGACGCCCAAGGCTTCGATCTGCTGCAGCATGGCTTTTGGCGGGCGGCCAGTGGCGAGGCTGAACAGCACGCCCGCCTCGCGCAACGATCGAACGGCGTCAATGGTGCGCTGGCTCAGACTGTGATCGGGCAGCAACAGCGTGCCGTCCATATCGCTCAACAAAAAACGGACCGGCTCGCTCATCCCAGACCATGCCAGACGCGACCGTCGCGAGTCAGCAGGTCTACGGCAGCCTGCGGGCCGTCTTCACCGGCGGCATAGCTTTGCACACTCGCATCCTGCTGCCAGGCGTCAAGGAACGGCTGCACGGCGCGCCAGCCATTCTCGATGTTGTCGGCGCGCTGGAACAGTGTCTGATCGCCAGTCAGGCAGTCGTAGATGAGTGTTTCGTAGCCGGTTGACGGCTGCATCTCGAAGAAATCCTTGTAAGCGAAACCCAGTTCGATGTTGGCCATGTTCAACGACGGGCCGGGACGTTTGGCCAACAGATCAAACCACATGCCTTCGTTTGGCTGGATCTGGATGCGCAGGTAGGTCGGCTGCAACTCGTCCACTTCGGTGTCGCGAAACTGCGCATAAGGCGCCGGTTTGAAGCAGATAACGATTTCGGTGTCGCGCACGCTCATGCGCTTGCCGGTGCGCAGGTAGAACGGCACGCCGACCCAGCGCCAGTTGTCGATCATCACTTTGAGGGCGACGTAGGTTTCGGTGCTGCTGTCGGGTGCGACGTTGGCCTCTTCGCGATAACCGGCCAGTGGTTTACCGGCCACTTCGCCGGCGCTGTACTGCCCGCGTACCGAGTTGGCCCGCGCCTCTTCCACGCTCCATGGGCGAATGGCGCCGACCACCTTGGCCTTCTCGCCCCGCACCGCGTCGGCGCCGAACGCTGCCGGAGGTTCCATGGCCACCATCGCCAGCAACTGGAACAGGTGATTGGGCACCATGTCGCGCAGCGCGCCGGTGTGTTCGTAAAAACTGCCACGGGTTTCAACGCCAACGGTTTCCGCGGCGGTGATCTGTACGTGGTCGATGTAGTGGTTGTTCCAGAATGCCTCGAACAGGCTGTTGGAAAACCGGCTGACCAGAATGTTCTGCACGGTTTCCTTGCCCAGGTAATGGTCGATCCGGTAGATCTGCTTCTCGGACATCACCTTGAGCAAACAGGCATTCAGTGCTTCGGCAGTGTGCAGATCGGAGCCGAATGGCTTTTCGATCACCACCCTTCTGAACGCTTCGGGTGTTTCCTCGAGCAAACCGGCGCTGCCGAGACGGCGCACCACTTCGCTGAAGAAACGTGGCGCGGTGGCCAGATAGAACACCGCATTGCCGGTGCCGCTGTCGGCGATTTTCGCCGCCAGCGCGGAATAAGTGCTGTCGTCCAGGAAGTCGCCCTGGACGTAGCTGATACCTTGGGCGAGCTTGGCCCACAAGGCCGGATCAAGCATCTGATCGCCCTTGCCGACCTTCGCCGCCACTTCAGTGCGGATGAAGTCTTCAAGTTTTTGCGCGAAGGCTTCATCGGTAATGGCGTTGTGATCAACGCCGACGATCCGCAGACCCTCATCAAGCAAGCCGTCGCGACTCAGGTTGTACAGCGCGGGCATGAGCAAGCGCTTGACCAGGTCACCGTGGGCACCGAACAGGAACAGCGTGGTCGGTGGTGCGGGTTCTGCCTTGGATTTTCTGCGGATCGTATGGGTCATTTTTTCGCAGTCTCTACGTGGCCGCCGAAGCCGAAGCGCTGGGCCGAAAGAATCTTGTCGCCAAAAGTGCCCTGACCGCGTGAGCGGTAGCGCGAGAACAGCGAGTTAGACAGCACCGGTACCGGCACCGCTTGTTCCATGGCGGCTTCGATGGTCCATTGGCCTTCGCCGCTGTCTGCCACCGAGCCGGAGAAACCGTCGAGTTTCGGGTCGCTGGCCAAGGCGTCGGCAGTCAGGTCGAGCAACCAGGACGACACCACGCTGCCACGGCGCCAGACTTCAGCGATGTCAGCCACGTTGAGATCAAAACGCTGATCTTCCGGCAGACGCTCGCTGGATTTGGTCTTGAGGATGTCGAAACCTTCGGCGAAGGCCGCCATCATTCCGTACTCGATGCCGTTGTGAATCATCTTCACAAAATGCCCGGCACCGGCGGGACCGGCGTGGATGTAGCCGTGCTCGGCACGCGGGTCATCGGACTTGCGGTCCCTGGTGCGCGGAATATCGCCCATGCCCGGCGCCAATGCGGCAAACAGCGGGTCGAGACGTTTTACGGTCTCGGCATCGCCGCCGATCATCATGCAGTAACCGCGCTCCAGGCCCCAGACGCCACCGGAGGTGCCGACGTCGATGTAATGCAGGCCCTTCTCGGCCAGGGTTTTGGCGCGGCGAATGTCATCCTTATAGTTGGTGTTGCCACCGTCGATAATGGTGTCGCCAGCTTCCAGCAGGTTGCTCAGCGTTTCGATGGTGTCTTCGGTCGGCGCGCCGGCCGGCAGCATGACCCACACGGCCCGTGGTTTGGCCAGGCCTGCAACCAGTGCCGGCAAATCGGCAACGCCCGTGGAGCCCTCGGCGACCAGGTTATCGATGAAGGCGGTATTGCGGTCGAAAACAACGGTGGTATGACCGTTGAGCATCAGACGCCGCGCAATGTTGCCGCCCATACGGCCCAGTCCAATAATCCCGAGTTGCATGTGCTGATGCTCCTTACTACAAATAATGTGTGTCAAAAGGTATAGCCCAACGCGACTAATGGAGGTTAGTCCAGAGCACCGGGATGAAGTTTCCGGGCATTGTGCCCGATCCAGACTGATAACGCCCTTAAACGTGTCGAAGACACACCGACCATGAAAAATAAAAAAGTTCCATTCAGAGGCAAAAGAAAACAAAATTGGTGCCGATAGTAAGTCAGCACCTTAAAACGGGGGCTACTTACAGTTGAGACACACCATTTGCGAGGTGAGCAATGGGCACAGTACACACAGCAATGCCGCCACAAACCCTGTACGTCACGATTCGTCGCGATGAATTGCGTCAGTTGAAAGACGAGCGCGACCAGTTGAAGCAGGAGTTGGCGCAACTGCGCGCGCTGACCCAGGGCGCTCAGCCCAAGCCACTACCGGTTGTCCAGCGTCACCCGCACGCCTGATCTTCCCCGCTGTTTTCGGGAGCAGCCGACGCTGTTCCCGACACGATGCACTTCTGGCCGCTTAAGCACAGACAAGCGCGCCGATTAACAAAACTTTCACAATCCCTTCGTGATACTGCGCCGCATTCTGGCCGTACCTGCGCGTGCGGCGTCCGTTCGTCGGCTTCATGGATGTGCCGGCGGTAGTTGTAACGAGTGAGCTGGAGCGCCGAATGGCATTGTTCAAACGCAGCAAAACGACTGCGGCAGGTTTCGATTGGGCCGGTGTTCTCTGGCTGTTTGTGTTTTTCTGGTACTTCTCCGGCATTACCCAACTGCTGATTCAGATAACCGGCACCTCCGGTTTCACCGGGTTTCGCCAAGCATTCGTGATGAGCGCGATCTGGCTGGCACCGATGCTGTTGTTCCCAAAACGCACAAAACTGCTCGCCGGCCTGATCGGCGTGGTGCTGTGGGCCTGTTCGATGGCCAGTCTGGGTTACTTCTTCATTTATCAGCAGGAATTCTCCCAGAGCGTCATTTTCATCATGTTCGAGTCGAACGTGTCTGAAGCCGGCGAGTACATGACTCAGTACTTTGCCTGGTGGATGGTGGCGGCGTTCCTGGCGCATACCGCATTCGCCTGGTTCCTGTGGACTCGCTTGCGCCCGGTGTACATGCCCCGTGGCCGCGCAATGGTCGCTGCCGCGGCTATCGTGATCGCTGTTGTCGGTTATCCGCTGATCAAGCAAACGCTGCGCATGGGCACTTTCGCTCAAGGCTTCGAGAAATTCGAAACCCGTATCGAGCCAGCGGTGCCATGGCAAATGGCAGTGGCTTACCACCGTTATCTCGACACCCTGGAAGACATGCAGGGCATGCTGCACAGCGCCAGCAAGATCCCGCCGCTGCAAAACCTCAAGGCTGCCGGCGCCGATCAGCCGTCAACCCTTGTGCTGATAATCGGCGAGTCGACCAACCGTCAGCGCATGAGCCTGTACGGCTACCCGCGCAACACCACGCCGGAACTGGACAAACTCAAGGATCAACTGGCGATTTTCGACAACGTCGTGACCCCTCGCCCTTACACCATCGAGGCGTTGCAGCAGGTACTGACGTTCGCTGACGAAGAAAATCCGGACCTGTACCTGTCCACGCCATCGTTGGTCAGCATGATGAAACAGGCGGGTTACAAGACCTTCTGGATCACCAACCAGCAGACCATGACCAAGCGCAACACCATGCTCACGACCTTCTCCGAACAGGCCGACGAGCAGGTGTACCTGAACAACAACCGCAACCAGAACGCGGCTCAGTACGACGGCGACGTGATCGAGCCGTTCAACAAGGCGCTGGCCGATGCGGCGCCGCGCAAGTTGATCGTCGTACATTTGCTCGGCACCCACATGAGCTACCAATACCGTTATCCGCCGACCTTCGACAAGTTCAAGGATCGCAACGGTGTTCCGCCGGGTGTGCGTGACGATCAGGTCCCGACCTACAACAGCTATGACAACGCCGTGCTGTACAACGACTTTGTCGTGTCGAGCCTGATCAAGGATTACGCCAAATCCGATCCGAATGGCTTCCTGCTGTATCTCTCGGACCACGGCGAAGACGTGTTCGACTCGGTGGGCCACAACACCCTGGGCCGCAACGAAAACAAACCGACCGCGCCGATGTACACCATTCCGTTCATGGCCTGGGCCTCGCCGAAATGGCGCGAAAACCATGACTGGAACCTGGCCGGTGACTTGCAGCGACCGTACAGCAGCTCGCATCTGATCCACACGTGGGCAGACCTGGCCGGTTTGAGCTTCGACGAATTGGACCGCAGCAAAAGCGTGGTCAGCGACAGCTTCAAGGTTCGTCCACTGCTGATCGGCGATCCGTATCAACGTGAACAACGGGCGCTGATCGATTTCAGCCTGATGAAGCCCAAGCCCGTCGTGGGCTCAGAGCCGAAAGTCGTAAAACAGTGACATCGCAAAGGGGCCGACACCGGCCCCTTTTTCATGCCTGCAACATTTTCAAATGAAAGTATTTCGCGTTTGATACTAAATCGCAGTTTCGCGCTTCGTCTTTGAACAAACGGATTTTTTCCCCTCGAAGACAAGGAGTCGGCTGCGATGTTCGCGCCCATTACCCGTTCCATGACCCTTACCCTCGGCCTCTGCGCAGCCGCACTGAGCCCCGATCTGCTGGCTGAATCCGACACCGAAAAAGCACCGGAGCCCACCGCCCCGGCGCTGCAACTGGAATCGACCAACATCTCCGCCCAAGGCCTGGGCAGCAGCACCGAAAACACCCACGCTTACACCACCGGCGCCATGAGCACCGCTACCCGAATGAACCTGTCGATCAAGGAAACGCCACAGTCGGTGTCGGTGGTCACCCGCCAGCAGATGGATGATTTCAAGCTCGGTACATTGTCCGAAGCCATGAGCCAGACCACTGGCGTGGTGGTCCAGCACCTTGACTCGGATCGGGTCAGCTATTCCTCCCGGGGTTATTCGATCAACAATTTCCAGATCGACGGGATGCTCAACACGTTCGACCGGATGAAGTCCGACGCCGACACCATCATCTACGACCGCATAGAAGTGGTGCGCGGTGCCACTGGCCTGACAACGGGTGCGGGCGATCCGTCGGCGACCATCAACATGGTGCGCAAACGGCCGACGACCCGACTTCAGGCCCTGGCCGGAGTCAGCGGTGGCAGCTACGACGACTACTACAGTTACGTCGATGTCGGCGGCCCGCTGGCCTTTGATGGCCGTTTACGCGGGCGTACGGTGCTGGCTTACCGCGACAGCCAGTCGTTTCGCGACAAGTACGCGCTGCAACGGGAAGTCGGCTACGGGGTTCTTGAGGCCGACCTGACCGATTCCACCGTGCTCGCCGTGGGTTATGACTATCAGGACAAACAGGTGCAAGGTTCGGCCTGGGGCACCGTACCCTACTGGAACGCCGACGGCGGCAAGGCCGGGCTGGGTCGCTCGACCAATATGGCGACTTCCTGGAGCTCGTGGCCACTCAAGGATAAGACCGCCTTCTCCACCCTTGATCAGGCACTGGCTGGAGGCTGGCACCTGAAAGCGGCCTACACCCACCGCCAAAGCGATATCGACGGCAAGGTTTATTATGGCGGCGAAGGTTTCCCCGACGCAGACCGCAGTGGCATGGTTGCTTACTCTTCGCACATGGTCGGCACGCAGAAAATGGACGTCTATGACTTCAATCTCTCCGGCCCCTATTCGTTGCTCGGTCGTGAGCACGAAATGATGTTCGGCTATGGCGAAGCCGAACACCGCTCCTACTCCCCGAAGACCGTCAACGGACCGCGTGGCGCCGGTTACGGCAGCATCCGCGACTGGAAATACATGGGCGATATCGCCAGGTTCCCCGACACCGTCACAGGCCTCACCAGCTCCAGGGGCAACACGCGGCAGAAGGCTGGCTACATCGCCACGCGCCTGAGCCTGACCGATCAGTTGCACGCCGTGATCGGGAGCCGTTACGGCAGTTGGGAAGGCGAAAATGCCGACTACTCGTATGACAAAAGCCTGCAATTGACCCGCGTTGAAACAACTCGCCAGCAACAAAGTGACGTCTGGACACCCTACGCCGGCCTGCTCTACGACCTGACGCCGGAATACACCGCTTACGTCAGCTACACCGATATTTTCAAACCGCAGAGCAACCGCGACAGCAGTCGCAAGTACCTCGATCCGGTCGTCGGCAGCAACTACGAAGTGGGCCTCAAAGGCAGCTTGCTGGAAGAGCGACTCAATGTCGCCACGGCGCTGTTCTGGAGCAAGCAGGACAACGTGGCCGAGGTCGACAATTCGGTGCCGCCAGATCCGGTCACCCGTGAAAAGTTCTACAAGTCAGGCGGTAAAGGCAACAAAGTCAGTGGTTTCGAAGCCGAGGTCTCAGGCGAGATTCTCAACGGCTGGAACATGACCGCCGGCTACACCTACACCCATTCGGCCAACGGTGAGCAACAACGCACCAATGAAAACCAACCGCTGAACATGCTGCGGGTTTCCACGGCGTATCGTTTGCCGGGTGAATGGCAAGCGCTGACCGTCGGCGGTGCGGTCAATTGGCAGAGCCGTATTTTCGGCGATTCGAATCGCCCGATCGGCCGGGATGCCGAGGGCGAATTCATCACCGAAAATACCAAGATTCACCAGGGCGCCTACACCGTGGTCAAGCTGATGTCGCGCTATGCCATCGACAAAAACCTCTCGGCCTCGCTGAACGTCGATAACCTTTTCGACAAGAAGTACTACGAAAACGTCGGCTTCTACAACGGCGTGTATTGGGGCGATCCGCGCACAGTCACGGTGAGCCTGGACTGGAAGCTCTGACTTTCTTTTATCCACCCATCACCTGTAGTGCAGGAACAAGCGCCCGCGCTACAGGTAGGGCACACCGTCAAAGGGTGTTAACCCCGAGTTAATTCGCTCCGCACAGAATTGCCCCCGAGATCTGCTTCATGGACGAACGGCTCCGACTTGTTCAGTAGGAGGCACCATGAAAATCACCACCGCAATGCTTGCCGGGCTACTCGCCCTTGGTTCCGCCAGCGCTTTCGCTGAAGGTGGCGCCGAACGCATGCGTCATTACTTCGACAATTTCCCCGTCCATCACACGCAAAGCGAACAGGCGAACGACGCCAGCACGAAAGAGATTCGGGTTCCCGCCGATCAGACGGCGCAAGTGACCGACTCCTACCGCAACTGAGTTTTTACAGAGCAACCGATGAACCTCCCACGGCTGTGCTCCGGCCTGGGGGAAGACAGTTAGGCGCCCTGTTCGGGCGCCTTTTTTTATGCCTGAAGATCCTTGATCCAGAACAGCATGCGCCCGTGATCAGGGTTGAACATGCCGGGCGCAAAGCCGAATTTGCTGTAGGCGTTCTGCGCCACGGCGTTGCCTTCCAGTACTTCGAGTGTGATCTTGCAGCAGCCGCGCTGACGGGAGATTTCCTCCACCTTGCGGAGCATTTTCTGGCTTAACCCCAAACCGCGAAACTTGCTCATCACCGCCACATCATGGACGTTGACCAAGGGTTTGCATGCGAATGTGGAAAACCCCTCAAAGCAGTTCACCACCCCTGCCGGTTCACCGCCGACAAACGCCAGCACACTGAAGGCGTGCGGCCGGCGCGCCAGCTCTTCGGGCAGGCGTCGCAGCAACTCAGGGTCGATCGGTTGCTCGCCACCCATGGGATCTTCTGCATAGTGATTGAGTACAACGCCAATGGCCTCGGCGTGCACTGGATTGGTGTAACTGGCCTGAAGCACAAGAATTTCTGCGGAATCCATTTCCATCCCCGAACACAAAAGCCCCAGCGCGCAAAGTGCTTGCTGAAAGGCACAGCAAGACCTTAGCGCGACCGCGGCCCGGCGGACAACCCGCAGGGAAAGCAAAAGATCACAAGGTCGTTCAACGCCCCCAGATCAGCTCCTCGGTCCAGCCCAATTCAGCAAAATCCGCGGCGCGCAATCGCGCCTCACCGACACAGAAAAACTCATCCAGTTGCGGCGGTTTCACGGCAGTGTCGCTAAGCATCGCGTGCACCTGCCCACGATGATGGATCTGATGCTCAAACAGGTGGGAAAGCATGCGCAAGCGGCTGTCGTGCTGCGGTATCTCGCGGGCGATGGTAACGAGCCGGCCCAGATCGGCATCGCGCAGTTGTTCGCAATAAGCGATCAGCCGGCGATCGACACGGGCCTGTTCCTCACGCAATGGAAGTGGGTCGGTAAAGGGTTCGGCGGCGTTGAAAAACACGTAGCAGTCAGGATGCGGTTCGTCCCCGCGCAGTTCGCGCTCCAGCGCATCCACATAGAACCAGTCACAGGTGAGGATGTGGTTGAGGGTCAGCCGCAGGCTCGGAAAAAAACTCACCCGAGGGGCCGACAGCTCGCTGTCGTCGAGTTGCGACCAGGCCTTGGCCAGTCGGTGATTGGCCCAGGCGTTTTGATACGCCATGGTCAATAGATGATGGGACAGCGGCTGGTTCATGTGGGCGCCCTCTTCTTTCAAGCCTCGGCAAAGCGCTGCAATTGCATTTCCTGCAAGCGACTGAGGGTGCGGCGGAACGGGAACTGCAGATAGCCCTCGGTGTAGAGCGCCTCCATCGCCACGTGTGCCTCGATGTACAGCGGGACCTTGCGGTCGTAGCACTCGTCTACCAAGGCAATAAAACGCCGCACGCCATCGTCGTGCACCGATAACTGTGGCAACTCACGATCCCCCGCCACCACTTGCGCGCTGCCGTCTTCGGTGCCGCGAGCGATACGTCCTTCGCGCTTCTGTGCGCTGAGGTTCGGCACCTCGCTCAACAGAATAGCCCGGTAGTTGTCGCACAGCGCGATGAAATCCATGGCGGCGAACGGTTGCTCGCACAGGTCAGCGTATCGACACCAGAGCACAGTCTGACTGGCCCGCACCACGTTGAGCACTCGATGGCCGACCGTTACCGGTTCAGCGCTGGCCGATTGCCCGGCCGTCAACGCGTCAAAGACCTCGCCCAGTGCACTGGTGCTTCCGGCATTGGCGACGACAAAGTAGCGCTGGTGGATCACGCCCGGATGCAGGCGATGATCCTCGGCGCCATTCACCGGGACCACCTGCATATGCGCCTTGATCGCCGCGATGGCCGGGACAAAACGGTCGCGATTGAAGCCATCGGCGTATAAATCATCCGGCGGCAGGTTGGAGGTGCAGACCGCGACCACGCCTTCGTCGAACATCACCTGGAACAGGCGCCCGAGAATGATCGCATCGCCAATGTCGTTAACGAACAGTTCGTCGAAACACAGCACCCGCACTTCGCTCGCCAGCTCCTTGGCCAGCGCACGCAGCGGATCAGCGATGCCGGTCAACTGGAACGAACGCTGGTGCACCCAGCCCATGAAATGATGGAAGTGTTGCCGCCGCGCTGGCACTCGCAAGCTTTGATAGAACTGATCCATCAGCCACGTCTTGCCGCGCCCGACCGGGCCCCACAAGTACACGCCGCTGACGGAGCGGGCGCCGCCGTGCAAGGCTTCGTGGCATTTTTGCAGCGCCCATACAGCGTGCTCCTGAGCTTCATCCTGGATGAAACCCTTGTGCTCGATGGCATGCTGCCAGGCGCTTAGCGGAGAGTCGAAAGTCATGCGCGGCAGTATGCCACGGCTTGCCCACGCCACACCCAATAAAACCTGACCTTTCAGGCAGTTTTATTGCGTTGCCCTCGCCGCTCTCTTCCGGCATTCTGCGCCTCCATTTTCTGACCCGGCTCCGCCTCACGGCGCGCAAATCATCATGACCGCCTCTGAAAAAGCCCTGCGCAACAACGATCTGATCTACGGCCTCAACGACCGCCCGCACCTGACCGCCACTGTGTTTGCTGCGTTGCAACACGTGTTGGCGAGTTTCGTCGGCATCATCACCCCGACCCTGATCATGGGCGGCGCCCTCGGTCTGCAAAGCGAAATCCCTTACCTGATCAGCATGGCGCTGTTCGTCTCGGGCCTGGGCACGTTCGTTCAGGCCAAGCGTTTCGGCCCGGTGGGCTCTGGCTTGTTGTGCCTGCAAGGAACAAGTTTTTCCTTTATCAGCGTGATTCTCAGTGCCGGGTTTATGGTCAAGGCCCGCGGTGGCGGCACCGATGAAATTCTCTCGACGATCTTCGGCGTGTGCTTTTTCGCTGCGTTCATTGAAGTGGCGCTGAGCCAGTTCATCGGCAAACTGCGCATGCTGATTACCCCGGTGGTCACCGGCACAATCATCACGCTGATGGGCCTGTCGCTGATCAAAGTGGCAATGACCGATATCGCCGGCGGTTTCGGCGCCGCGGATCTGGGCGGCGCCAGCCATTTGTTTCTGGCAGCGCTGGTGCTCGGCACCATCGTGGTGCTGAACCGGGTCGACGTGCCGTTCCTGCGTTTGGGCGCGATCGTCATCGGCCTGACCCTCGGCTACGTGGTCGCCTGGTTGATGGGCAGCGTGGACTTTGCCAACCTGCCCGACGTGCCGGTGGTCAGCGTACCGGTGCCGTTCAAGTACGGTTTCAATTTCGACTGGGTAGCGTTTGTGCCCATCGCGGTGATTTTCCTCGTCTCGCCGCTGGAGGCTGCCGGTGACCTGACTGCCAACTCGATGATTTCCCGGCAACCGGTCAAAGGCCCGTTGTACATCCGCCGGATCAAGTCCGGTTTGCTCGCCGATGGTCTCAACTCGGCGATGGCAGCGGTGTTCAACAGCATGCCGATGGTGACCTTCGCGCAGAACAACGGCGTGATTCAGCTCACCGGCGTGGCCAGCCGTTACGTCGCGTTTTTCATTGCCGGCCTGCTGGTGTTGTTGGGCCTGTTCCCGATGATTGGTGCGGTGTTGCAACTGATGCCCAAACCCGTGCTCGGCGGCGCCGAACTGGTGATGTTCGGCACCGTGGCCGTGGCCGGGATCAAGATCCTCGCCGAGGCTGGCCTGCACCGGCGCAACATGCTGATCGTGGCCATTTCCCTGGGCATGGGCCTGGGCATCGCCGCCGTGCCGGAAGTCCTGCGCGAACTGCCCCAGGCGCTGCGCAATATCTTCGAATCGCCAATCACCGTGGGCGCGTTGTGCGCTATCGTGCTGAACATCTTCCTGCCAGAAGAATTCATCGAACTTGAGGAGGACGACTTCGATCCGGAAGCCTCTATCCTGCAAGTCATGGAAAACCCGGATGTCCCGGCCAAAGGTGAACCTGCCTCGCCTGCGGCTGTCGCACAGTTGAACCGCTAACACTGCGCTCTGAATAACAGGGCTGATCCGGTAGCGGCTCAGCCCTTTTTTGTTGAGAGACTGTTTATGCGCCGCTTGCACGCCTTGATCCTGTCGCTATTTTTGCTGTCGCTCAGTGCCTGCGCGCTGTTTCCCAATCGTGACCCGGTCAACATCAACGTGGTCGGGATCGAACCGCTGACCAGTCAGGATCTGGAAGTGCGTTTCGCGATCAAACTGCGCGTACAGAACCCCAACGAAACCGCTATCGATTACAACGGCATCGCCCTCGATCTGGAGGTCAACGGCCATGCGCTGGCCTCGGGCGTCAGCGACCAGAGCGGGACGATCGCGCGGTTTTCCGAAACAGTGGTCAGCGTCCCGGTCAGCGTTTCCGCGTTCTCGGTGTTGCGCCAGACCCTCGGCCTGAGCCAGACGCAAACCCTCGACAACCTGCCCTACGTACTGCGCGGCAAACTCGCCGGCGGACTGTTCGGCACCGTGCGTTTTGTCGACAGCGGCAAACTCAGCCTGCCCAAGGCCAGCGCCGCGACCTGGTAAAAATGCGTCAGCCTCGCTGATCCACCCACTGACCTTGCCAGGCCGGCGCAATCCAGAATCCCGGTTGTTGTCCTGTGGGGATCCAGATACGACCCAGGCCAGGCTTTGTCACAAGGGTTATGTGTTGAACCGTACGCCCGGTTTGGCGCGCTCATCAACGCTCAACTCGAACACGTCGGGCCGCGCATAATGGCCGACCACGTCATAGTCATAGCGCGCCCGGATCAGGTCATCCGTATCGATTTCAGCCGTCAGCAGCCCTGCCTCGCCGCGTAACGGCCCCGCCAGCACATCACCCATCGGCCCGACGATCACGCTGCCACCGGCAATTAATGGACGATCCTGCGGCCAATTGGCGATCTCCACCCCCAGCTCATTCGGCGACGCCTGCACCTGACAGGCGCTGACCACAAAACAGCGCCCCTCATGAGCGATGTGGCGCATGCTCACCTGCCACATCTCGCGCTCATCCACGGTTGGCGCGCACCAGACCTCAATGCCCTTGGCGTACATCGCTGTGCGCAGCAAAGGCATCATGTTCTCCCAGCACACCACCGCGCCGAGTTTGCCGACCTGGCTGTCGAGCACCGGCAGCGTCGAGCCGTCGCCCGTGCCCCAAATCAGCCGCTCGGTACCGGTGGGCATCAATTTGCGGTGTTTGGCGACAAGTCCGGACTGCGGATCGAAATACAGCGCCGTGCAATACAACGTGCTGCCCGAGCGCTCGATCACGCCGATCACCAGATTGGCCCCGGTGCGCGCCGCCAAAGCCGCCAACGCGTCGGTCTCCGCACCCGGCACATCAATGGCATTGGTAAAATAACGTGCATACGCTTCACGACCTTCTGGCAATCGATAACCCAGTTGCGTGCCGAAGCCCTCACCTTTCGGATACCCGCCGAGCAAGGCTTCCGGCATCACCACCAACGCCGCGCCTGATTCAATGATGGCGGCCTCCCAACCGAGAATCTGCGACAGGGTAGCGTCTTTGCCACCGGGTAATGCGCCGATTTGCAGCGCAGCTACGATTGATTTTGGCATCGCGGTCACTCCATCCGATTCAGGTGTTGCTGATTCTCCGGCGTCACGGGATCATGAATAAAGCCCCGCTCACTGCTGAATGATATGAGCCAAATGAATATCGCCCCGGTCGACCTCAACCTGTTGAAAGTATTCGAAGCCCTGCATGAAGAATCCAGTGCCAGCCGTGCAGCCCTGCGCCTGGGCGTGACGCAATCGGCAGTCAGCGCGGCATTGCGGCGTCTGCGTGAAGTTTACGGCGATCAATTGTTTGTGCGCACCGGCCGCGGATTGGCGCCGACGCTCAAGGCCAATCAGCTGAAACCGGTGGTCAGCGAGGCGCTGAACAAATGCAGGCAAAGTCTGGCGATGGTTGATCCGACGGCCAATCACTACGACGGTCGTTCGGTCACTGTTGGCCTTTCGGACGATTTTGAAATTGCTTACGGCCGTCGCTTAATCGAGGAAATCGCCCGCAGTGCACCGAAACTGCGGCTGATCTTCCGCCAGACCCACAGCCAGATCGTCGCCCGCGCGCTGATGGAACGCAGCATCGACCTGGCGATCACTGCCGGCGGCTTTGCCGAACGCTTGCTCAGCCGTCAGGTGTTGGGCGAAGGGGGTTACGCGTGCCTGGTCGACCCGGTGAGCCTTGCGCCGGGCCAGCAACAGATCGATCTGCAGGAGTTTGTTGCCCGCGAGCACCTTCTGGTCTCGTCAGGCGGTTTTATCGGCATCACCGATGAAGGACTGGCGACGTTAGGCTTGACTCGCCGGGTGTGTGCGTCGACCACACATTTTGCCGCGCTGCCTTTTCTGCTCAAGGGCAGCCAGGCGGTGGCGACGATTCCGGCGCATGCCGCCGCGAGCATCGCCGCACTCAGTGGCCTGGCGCTGTTGCCCTGCCCGCTGGCCTTGCCGCGTTACCCGATCGAGCTGGGCTGGCGCACCAGTACCCAGCTCGACCCTGTGGTGGTGAAGGTACGCGAAGCCATTGTTGCGTGTTTCAACCGCGACTGCAGCGGCGTTACTTCGCTGCCATCAAGCGATTGACCTCACTGCGCACCATGTTGGCGAACTCCGGCGGTGACATGCCGTCCAGTTCCGCACGGACCCACTCGGCCCACTTGCCCTTGCGCTTGGCGCGCTCGCCGAACAACCGTGCAGCTTCGCCTTTGGCCTTGCCCAGATTGCTTTGCCAGAGGTCGAACAGACGGGATTTCTCATCTTCCAGCGCGGCGCGCTCTGCGAGGGGTTTGTCGGCCAGATTGAAACTCATGGGGAATTTTCCTGCTGCGTAAATTGCCGACATCTTACACGCTCGACTGAAATCTCCCGCGCAGGTTTTTGATTCCGGACTAAATTCAGTGCAACTTTTTACCCTGCGTCACACTCCATTGACCACTGTCCATTCAACTGCAAGGAGTCACCCAATGGCCCGCAAATCCGCCGTACAAGCCGCCCAGGATCAAATCAAGGATCAAGCCTTCAGCGAACTCCAGGCACTGATCGAAGAGTCCGAAAAACTGCTCAAGAGCAGTGCCTCGATGGTCGGCGAAGAAGCGGAGACCCTTCGCGGACAAATCTCGGTGAAGCTGCAGCAGGCGCTGGACTCGGTATCCAGCGTGCGTGATCGCACCAAACCTGCGGTCGAAGCCACCGAAAGCTACATCGGCGGCCACCCTTGGCAAACCGTGGCCATCTCGGCCGGCTTTGGCCTGGTGGTGGGTCTGCTGCTCGGTCGTCGCTAAGCAATCTCCTATGGTGAGGGGACTCGTCCCCTCACCACACCTCAGTATCCAGCCAGCGTTCTGAGCTGCAGCAAAGTCGGCTCATCCAGCACAATCCCCTGAGCCAGCGACCTCGCCCTCTGCAAATGCCGACGGTCCCCCGGCAAGCGCTTGAGCCCTGCCCCATGCATCTGACGCACCAGTTCTTCACTGCGCTCGGCGAAGCTCTGGCCCGCCGCCTTGCTTGGGTCGATGACGATCAATAGCTGGCCGGTCCACGGTGTTTTCGCCCCGGGATGGTTGGACCAATCGAACTCGAAAGAAAAATTCCCTCCCGTTAGCGCTGCCGCGAGCAATTCGACCATCATTGATAGCGCCGAGCCTTTGTGCCCGCCAAACGGCAACAGTGCCCCGCCTTCCAGAATCGCCTTGGGGTCCTGAGTCGGCTGGCCGAGGCTGTCGACGCCCATCCCCGGCGGCAGTTTTTCACCTTTGCGTGCGGCGATCTGCACGTCGCCATGGGCAATGGCACTGGTGGCCAGGTCGAAAACGATGGGTGCGGCGCCGGCGCGCGGGGCGGCAAATGCAATCGGATTGGTGCCGAACAAGGGCCGGTCAGCGCCGTGCGGCACCACGCAAGTCATGCTGTTGACCACGCTCAATGCCACCAGCCCTTCCTCGGCGAAAGGCTCGACATCCGGCCACAGCGCGGCGAAATGGTGAGAGTTGCGAATGGCCAACACGGCGATTCCGGCGTGACGCGCTTTCTCCACCAGCAGCGCCCGAGCCGCTGCCAGTGCCGGCTGGGCAAAGCCATTACCGGCATCGACCCGGACAAAACCCGAGGCGACGTCTTCAACCTGGGGCACTGCCTGGCCGTCGACCCAGCCACTGCCCAGAGTCGAAACATAGCCGGGAATGCGGAACACGCCATGGCTATGAGCACCATCACGCTCGGCATTGGCGCAGTTGGCGGCTAGCACCCGCGCTACTTCGGCACTGGTGCCATTGCGCAGAAACACGCTTTCAAGCAACCCGGTCAGCGCCTCAACGGTGATCGAGGACGCAGCGGCAGGTATTGCACAATCGTTTGGCGCAGACATCTGAAGCTCCAGAATAGTTATTGGAGGGAACACCAGCGTACGGACAACTTGCGCACCGATTAACCACGCCACAACAGTACCCTGTCAACCCTTCGACGCCTGCCGTCCAAAGCACCAGCATCTGGCCGTGCGATAACTATCTACCACCTGCGCCGCCTTCATCGCCCCTAGTCTCGGTTTTCATTCTTCGCGCCGCACGCGCCATTTCGAGACCTGATGATGACTGAGCCGGCATCCCCGTTGCTGTTCCCCGAAACCCTGAATTTTCCCGCGCTGTGGAGGCAACTGGGTAAAACGCACAACCTCAATGCCAAGGATTTCACCTGGCTGAGCCATGTGAAACTCGCCACCCAGGCACTGCGCAGCCGGCAAACCCCGCCAATGCTTGCGCAAAGCATTCACATTCACGCAGGCACGGCGCCCTCGGTGACGTTGGCAGGCTGTTTCATTCTCAGCGAAACGCCTGATGACCAGGGCGCGATCCTGTACACGCCCTACGACGGCATCAAGAAATACGAAAGCCTGGCCACGCTGAAAAAACAGCGAGAAAAACGTCTGAAGGATGCCGAAGAAGACGACCTGCTTCTGACCTTCATCGCGCTCGACCAACGTAGGGACATTGTCGAACAGCGGCAACGCACGCTGACGTTCGAAGCCATCGAAGGCGACATTTTCGATCATCAGAAGGCGCAGATTCTCGCGAGCCAGCAACGCAATGCCCAAACCACGCTCGACGAGTTGAAACGCCTGCCCTCGCTGACATCGATGCTGGAAACGCTCCTCAACGGCTTGTTGAACATCCGTTTGCCTCACATCAATCAGGCGCTGACCCGAGTCAACTTCTACCTCGATGCCGCGCTGGGCAGCGCTAACGCCGCATCGCCAACGCAGTCCGTCAGGCACTGGCACGACTCCATCAGCCTGAGTGACGCAGTCTTGATGGTCTACCGCAATCAGGGTTGGCCAACTGACCAGATGCATGAGTTTTCCCATCCCGGGCGTGCACCGTTCGATCGCGACCAGGCCGTATGGGAAGAGGCGCTTGATGCGGTCGCGGGCAAGCTGCAGGTGTTGCTCTTTCAACAATTGCAACACTATTGGCAGGCGCCCGCCGAAACAGGTACGCCGCGTAACACGTTTTTCAGTGCCGTGCTCCAAGAGCAGGCCCGCGCCGATCTGATGATCAAACGCGAAAGCGCCATCCTCAGCGCTGACAAGTTCGCTGTCCTGCATCAGATGATTCAGCCCGACGCCTTACCGGCCGGTCGCCCGACCATCGAAAACGTGCGGATCTGGGAGTACCAACCCGAGTATGTCGAGTTGGCCGGTTCGCTGATGATCAGCCACATCGATGCCTGTCTGTACACGCCCACGCACGGGTTGCAGGTGCTCAAGGACTACCCTGACCTGCGAGACACCGTGTTGAGCAAGTTCGGCGCACGCGGTCATCAGGACGAATTCTATGGCTTGCTGAGCATGCAGGAGCGCAACCGGTTCATTGGTTTCAATCGCCCGAACGTAACGGGAGAAAGCCTCGGCGGCGAGCCCTTCAAAGTGCTGTGCGAGGCGATCATCACCAAGCAACGGCAAAACATCGCCTACGCCTTGCAAGTGTTCCGGCACAGCGATGGCGGCGTCGACATTCATTCATTGTTCGACAAGGCCCTGGATATCCGCGCCATGCTGCATGAACGGCTGCTGACTCTGGACGCCGGCGAGCGTTGGTCGACACGCCCGGTATTGACCGGCGTGCAACAACCTTCCGAAGTGCTGGCGCACAAGGCGACGAGGATTGCCGACACCTGTGATCTGGAAAACATCGTGCTGACCGGCACGTTCAGAGGGCAGCCGACCGCGACCGAAGCCGAACAGCGCCGTTACCTCGACACTCTCAAAGGCAGGCTCAGCAATGTGTTGCTCAGCGGCGTGACCCATGAGGCGCAGCTACGCGTGATGAGTGGCTCGCTGACGGTGCCGGAGCAAGCGATAGTCGACACCGTGTTCAACAACGCTCAGCCCAGCCGCGATGATCGTCGCTCGCTCAATGGTTTCCGACCCGACGCCTGGTCAATCACCCTCAGGAGCGCCGGGGTGGTGCAAGCGTTGGCATTGGCCCATTGCTTTTTACTGACCGAGCGTGGCGGCCTGGATGACCTGCACTCCGGTCGCGCCGTTTTGTGGACCCCGGCACAGGGTCTGGAAGTCTTTGCCAGCATCGGCGGCGCCCGCCTCGCGCTGGAACATCGGCTCAAGGACAAGCTTGATCGCCTGACGCTGCTGGAAAACCTGCTGCCCCAGCAACGTCGGTTTCATAACGAGTACACCTTGGGTGCCTTGCGGTTGATCGAGGACAACGTGCTGCTGGAACGTGTCCAGTCCGGCATCGAGCATTTCCTTGCGCGTTGCAATCAGCTTCGCCAGCGCATCAAGACGGCGTCGAAACTCAAGGTTGCCTTTGACGTAGTGGTGAAAACCCCGATTGACACCAATTTGGAGCGCAGCGTCTTCCTGGCCAACGCCATCTGCCAGCAACAATCGCTGCCGGCCTGGATGGGCATGGCGCCGGTGCAAGAGCAACAGCTTTATCTCGAACTGCTGGAGCAATGGCGCCACAGTGTGGTTGACCAGCAGGATTACCTCAGCGGCCTGCCTTCACTGCCCGAGTACGTCAGCCAGCGCTTGCAGTCGTTGCTCGACAGCCGTTTCCCGGGTAGCGCGCTTGATCCGCAGAACATCGAGATCACCCCCAACCTGGCATTGGCCGGCCCTGCGCGCCCGCTGACGGAATTTGCGTTGAATCATTTCAACATCGGCCAGGGCACCGGGTTCAAGGTCGCCTCGAAAACCACCCGGCGTCTACCGGCCGGCCTGGATCAAAGCGCTGTCAGGCAATTGCTGTTGTCGCTGGACATACCCACGACATTCGCGGCAAAGATCACCGCCGCGTTGTCGCCGGGCAATGCGCAAGCCACGGCGCGCAGACAGCGCTTTTATCGCCAGTTGCCCTGGCAATTGCTGCAACATGCGCAAGGTCTGAAGATGCAGCAACAGCTGTCCGCCCGCGCGTTCGATCACCTGTGTCAGGTGCTCGACATGCCGGATGGCCTCGCCCGCAAAACCGTCGAAGGCGCCCACGCGATTGTTTCTCCGCTGTCGTTGTTCAAGACCGCAGGCGCAGTCGCTGTCGAAGCGTTGGGGCTGTACCTGATCGGTCCGGGCGGCGGCCACACCGGCCCATTGGTCCTGTATTCGCCGTATGGTGAAGAGGTGTTGCGCGAGTTCGTGGATTCGGCGAGCGTCATCGCCGCCATCAACACACCGGGCAGTTTCCAGGACCTGCTGATTCGTCGTTTGCCCCAGGCGCAGCAGTCGATCTTCGCTACGCTTTTACAATCCAGCGCTGGCATGACCAGTGAGTTCACCCTGTCCAGCACGCCCATCACCGGCAACGTGCTGCACAGGTTTTTTACTGACAACCTCAAACTGCTGCCGCAATTGCTGAGCTGCCAATTGCAACGCGACGCCCAGTCCGACTGGGACACGGCCAAAGCGCTGTTTAACCGAGGTATCAGCCTGAGCGCGAGCCTGCTCCCGGGTAAAGTGTCCTACCTCTCTTTTCTCTGGCAGGCCTACAAAGACTTCAAGCACTCCGCCGAAGGCTTGCAGGATCATCACTGGCCGCAAGCCCTGAAAAGCTTTATTTCAGGGGCGGCGCAAATGATCTCGCTGGGGCGTCTCAAGCTGGAAGGCGCCGCGCCCGTCACCGACGTCACCGACGTCCCCACACCGCCCACCGCGCAGGCTGCACCGAGCTGGTCGCAGATCAGAACCACCTCGCCGCTGCGCACCGAGTTGCAGCCCTTCGAAGCCACGGATGTCGCGCTGCAGGATCTGCGGCATGTCCCACAAACAGGCCTCTATGAGGATCTGCTCAACAAGCGCACCTATGCGCCGATCGCTGGCAAAGTAAACCGTGTAGACCACTCAGGTCCCGTGTGGCAGATGGTCAACGACCTGGCACCCGGCCCGAGCCTGGTCCAGAGCGGCTCACGCCTGCTGCTGGCACCTGATCAGAACGCCGCGCATTACGGCAAAGTCATGTCGATCCTGTCGCGCGCGGATGATGTTGAAGCCAACCGCAGAGCGTTGCTGAACATTGAAGCGATTGGCATGAAGGAGATTCAGCGCCTTCATCCGTATAAAGCACGGCAGATCCAGCAGGCCATCGACATTGCCCGCTTTTACGCTTTCAACAGTTTGCACAATCTGGCCCAACTCAAAGCCAACGTTCCCGGCAGCCGGCTGGATGGCTTTCTCAAGGGTTTTTTCGGGGTAACTGCGGTCGATAAACACCTGTTAAGCAAGGTGCACAAGGCGATCGTGCCGATCTGTGAAGCGCTGGTAGACCCCAGCGATGACCTGATGAACACCGAGCGGTTTGTGGTGGGCTCCAATATCTATAAGTCCTCCGTCAGTGCGTTTGTACTGATCAAGGACGAGCGCAAAATGGTGCATTTCACCGAGCATTTCTTCGACCCGAACCTGGCCTACTACCAAGAGCATCTGAGTGAGCCCTTCAACATCGAAGGCCACGCCCAGGCTGCCACCCTGATCCACGAATTTTCCCATCAATACTCCGGCACCGAAGACTTCGCCTTACTGGAAGCCCGGCGACCGTTTCCCGATCTGATCAACACCATCACGGTCTTCGGGCGAAACCTGAGGGATGCGCTGGAAGACTTTCGAAGCACCGCGCTGTCCCTGCAAACGCCGCGTCAGGCACTCTTTGCGCGTGAAAGCCACCGCCGCGGGGAGTATGTCGATCTGGACAAGAGCCCCGATGGCAGACACATCGGCAAAGAAATACTCAGGCTGACCAGCAGCCCGACCATGGATGAGGCGCGCAACGCTTTTTACAACCGGATCTCAGCGGATGCGCGGATCGATATCATTTTGCACAATGCCGATTCGCTCGCCCTGTTGATCTGCGAGATGGGCCGGCAACTGGACCCGGTGCCGGCGCCCTGAAAAAAACATAAAAAAAAGGGCGCAGGTCTAAACCTGCGCCCTGGCTCAGACGGTCGGGATCAGTCTTTCTGATCGCGCAGAATGTTGCCCGATGCGCCATCAATGCGGAACTCATAGACGACACCGTCAGACTTGCGCCCTTCCCCTTCCCAATAGCCGTCGTTATCGGCCTCGATCTTGTAGATCTCGACATAACCGGCCTTGGTCTTCGCGGTCTCGATGGCTTTTTCGATGGTGATCCAGCCAGCGCCTGGCTTGTCTGCCAGCGCGGCACCGGCGCTGAGCAGGCTTGCAGTGGCAATCAGTGCAGCAAAGGTCTTCTTGATCATTTTTTCACTCCATTTGTGGATAGTGGTCATTGGCGTCCTGTTTTTTGGGCGCCTGAGCGAAAAATAAGTTCCACTTTGATGGGTAAATGCCATGACTGATGTTCTCGGTAACTTCCCGTCAAGGTTAGAATGGGCGAAATCAGGATGAGTCAATGACCCAAGACACTCTCTCGGAAGCCGAATACGATGCGATCACCGATGCCGCCGCGCATTGGTGCATGCGTTTGCACGCCGCCGACTGCACGGACGAAGAGCGTCGCGCATTCCAGCAATGGCACGATGCTCATCCTCTGCATGCATTCGAGTACGAAGCCATGCTGGAAATCTGGGACGTTGCCGGACACCTGCCGCGCCCGGACACAGCAGTGGTCGTGCCGGTTGCTCAGCCTGCCCGCCCATGGCACCGATACGCGATAGCGGCCGGAGTCTGTGCGCTGGCGTTGCCCTTGACGGCTTACACCGGTTGGCATCTGGGCTGGCTGCCCAACAGTTATGAGCAATTTGCCGCCACTGACAATGTGCGTCAGGTGACGCTGAGTGACGGCAGCCAACTCGAACTGAACCTCAACACTGACCTGACCTTCAGCAACTACAAGGACGAACGCCGCGTCACTTTGAAAAAAGGCGAGGCGTTCTTTACCGTCAGTCACGACACGTCGCACCCGTTTGTCGTGCGGGCAGGCGAAGGCAGGATTCGGGTGACCGGCACGCGGTTCAATGTCTGGATGTACGAGGATCAAGTGCGGGTGAACCTGATCGCAGGTTCGGTGCTGGTCAGCAGTAATCGTCAATTGCCGGGCGACGGCTTGCGTCTCGAGCCGTCCATGCAAGCGCGTTACAAACCGGGCGACTACATGCCGCAGATCAGCCAGACCTACCCAAACGATGCTTCGCTGGCCTGGCGCAGCGGCAAACTGGTGCTGGACAATCTGCCGCTCAGTGAAGCGCTGCCGCTGATCAACCGCTACCTGGAAAAACCGTTGATGCTCGCCGACAACAGCACCGGAGCGATCCGCGTGGGCGGTATCTACAACATCAAAGAGCTGAACAACCTCGCCAACTCCCTGCCCAAGGTCTTGCCCGTTTACCTGACGCGCAACAAGGAAGGCAACCCGGTGATCAACCCGATGCCGCAACAGCCGCCAAAAAGCTGAAGGCCGCGCCCCTTGCGGGATGCGGCCTTCAATTGTGTTTCCAGTAACGCCGTGTTTACTGGGCGGCGACCTTCCCCGTTTTGTCCAACGTCCCGTGAATGGTCTGCACCTGATACAGCGGGTCCGCCTGGATCTGCTGTTCGGTAAACGGCAGCACACTCCACTGTTTCTTCGAGAATGCCTCAGTCTGATCGCGCGAGTATTTCGATGCCGGATCGCTGGACAGCGAGAACGCCAAAAGCCCCTGCGCGTGCGGCCCCTTTTCATCGAACGTCACGACTTGCAGATAACTGGTGCCACTGACCACCTCAAGCTTGCCATCCTCGCGTGGCACGCTCTGGATCGCGTTGTAGATCCCCAGCGTACCCGGCCCGCCATGCATCGGCGTCTGCCGCCCGCCGCTGCTGACCACCTGGATGTCGCCCCAACGGGTTTGCGGTTTCAGGCCCATTTTGGCCACCGTATCGACCGACGCCAGCATCGCTTCGCGAAGCGCCTTGGCCACCGCTGACTGCTCGACCGCCAGACCGCGCGGCGTGTGTTGCGCGTCTTGCGGATCGAAGGCGACACGCCAGATGTCCGTCGACTTCTGCAGGGCTTGCATGATGTTCTGGAAATGCACCAGGCCTAGGCCCGCATCCAGATTGGCCCGCCCGTCCCACGCTTTCAGGCTGGCACACACCGGTTTCAGTGCTTGCGCATCGGCGCCAAGGTCAGCGGCGCAGAACTTCAGCAGATCCGGCACCACCTGGGTCGCCAGATACACTTGATCGTCCATCACCATCTGCTGCAGATCCTTGATCCCCAACGCGCCTTTTTTGTTCAGGCTCGCCAGACGATCGAGGGCAAAGCGTGAACGCAAGCCCAGCGGTTGGCCATCCTGACTGATCAGAGGCGAGAAACCGGTGAGCGGTTGCGCCGGGTTGGCCAGCCATGCGGAATCGTTGGAGTGCTGGACAAAGTCCTTGCGCAGCAGTTGCGGCAATTGGCTGGCAGCAAAAATGCCCTTCTGCGCGGCTTGCGGGTCGACGTCCCAGGCGCAGGCGCTGTTTGAGCCGTCTAGCACGATCATCTGGGTGCCGATTCGCGGGTCACTGCACTTTGCGAGTTTTTCGCCGCTGACGTTCGGCACCACCGACAGGTTCATGTACAGCGTCTGCCCCTTCTCATCAGCGGCGAGCGTATTGACCCAGGGAATACCCTGAATCGTGTGCACCGAATCCTGCAAATCCTCAAGCGTGGAAGCCTGATTCATCGCATACCACTGCTTGAGCACGCGATCGTTGTCGAGGTTGGCATCACGCAGGCTGTAGGCGAACTGAGTGTCCCAATCGAGCTTGCCCGGCCACTGCACAATCGGGCCGAACTTCGAGCTGTAGATGTCACGTGCCACCGGCAGCACTTGCCCGTCGGCCTGTTTGACCTGCACGGTCACCTTCTGTTTGCTCATCGGCAACGATTGGCCATCGAGCAGATAGCGCATCGGGTCTTTCGGATCGAGTTGCAGGCGATACAGGGTGAAGTGTTTGGAGGAATCGACCGTATGGGTCCAGGCCAGGTGCTGGTTGAAACCGATGTTGATCATCGGCAGGCCCGGTAACGCGGCGCCCATGACGTCAAGTTTGCCGGGAATGGTCAGGTGCATTTGATAGAAACGCATACCGCCAACCCAGGGAAAGTGCGGGTTGGCCAGCAGCATGCCGCGACCGTTGAACGAACGCTCGGCCCCCACCGCCACGGCATTGCTGCCACGATCAAGCGCGAAGCGCTGCTGACGGACACCTGCCATTTGGAAGGCGTGCGTATCGTTGGCGATCCGGGCCGTGGCCTGTGGCGGCGTGGCACCGGCAAGGGCTTCGGCGAACTGACCAACCCCGCCCTCGACCAACAGACGACGGGTCAGCTTGACCAGATCCTCTGGGGCAATATCGCGAACCCATTCGCCCTGACATTGTTGCGGCAGGCCCTGCTGACGGCGTTCGGCGAGATAGCGGTTGTAGCCCGCGGCATAGCCCTGGACCAGATCCCGCACCGGTGCCGTTTGCGCCTGCCAGAAGGTGTTGACCGCTTCCGGCGTATTAAGCCAATTGAAAAAGACATCGCTGACACGGTTTTCACGCTCTTCGACGGTGAACTGATCCGGGCCGAAATAACGCGAACGCTGGCCATTGACCGTGACGATTTCGTTGGCCAGCAGGCAGAGGTTGTCCTGCGCATAGGCGTAACCGATGCCGAAACCGAGGCCACGCTCGTCTTGTGCGCGGATATGCGGCACGCCAAAACCGGTACGACGGATCTCGGCGCTGGTATCAATGGAGGGGCTGAATGCATGGGCCGAAAGGCTCAGCCCGAAAAGCATACCGGCAACGGCCAGTCCGGTTAACTGCCTGGAAATAATCACGCTCGCTCCTGATCGAAATGCCGAAAAGCGGACCTGCCTTGCCGCGCGAAACATGTGACGGGCAACGGATCCGCTGTGCTAACACCCACGCGTCCACGCGCAATGAGCCTGTCCTGAAAACGAACGTCGACGAAAAAAATTTAGCGCGGTGCGCGGCAGTTTTGCGCAGTGATTACGCGCAGAAGACGAAATCCCGACAAATTTTCTACATTTTTTCTTTCATGATTTGGCGAGCTGAAACGTCTTGTTTAGAGAGCGCAAAAAAACCTTTCCCGATCGGGCTCTGAAAAGGAGTAATTGCATGTACAACCCGCAACTACCAACGGACGGTAGCCAGGCGTCAAGAGGAGCATCCATGAGCCCTCACGCGAGCGATTTCGGACCACGCATCGAGCGTCACGGCAACGAACGCATCCGGCTGTTGCTGAAAAGTTTCGGTCTGCGCACCAGCCTGATTCGCCTCAAGGTCATCGACGCCCTGCTGGTCGCGGCACAAAACGACCGTCGCCTGGGCGTTCGCGGCGTCCATAGCCAATTGCTGGATCTGGATATTCCGCTGTCCTTCCTCAGTGTGCGCGAAGTCCTCAAGCGCCTGAGCGCCGAAGGCGTGATCACCTTCAACGCGGACAAGAGCTACAGCCTGCATCCGCAGGCTGCTGCAGTTCTCGACACCGAGTGAACCGTATTGCGTTCGCCGTCAGGGTTTGACCTTGCGGCGCATGACGCCGTTGATCACCACGACGATCACCGCCACACCGATGGCGATGTACTGGAAGGTCTTTTCATCGATCTTCCCGGTGTTCTGCAGCCAGGACAGGCCGAGCATGATCGCCAGTACGGAGACGGCGATCAGAATCGAATAAATCAAACGTTGCTTCTGGGTCATTGCGGCTTCCTGAAACTTTGGAATGTATCCACTTGCCTGCCATGCACTTGCCGTCATACGGGTACGCGCCGCTGCAAACGGGGTCTCATGTTACAGCCGATAGAGGCTTTTGGCTTCATCACGGCTTCAAGACGACCCTCATCCTTGCAACGGGGGAGCCCCGGCAGCGATCAACATCGTTAACAGGATATTTCACCCCGCCTGCTCGTCAGTGACAGACGCCGGGCAGGAAAAATACACACTGAATTAACTGAAAAACAATGCCCGCCCCATTCGCGGGCATTTTTTTTGACCGTGGATACCTGCCCGGTAACGTCTTGTTTTACGAGCGTTTTGCGTCCGTTTCATATCCTGCAAAGATTCGACAGCTAATGTTTCAGCTAACCAGTAGGTCACGCCCATGTCTGGACCTAGGCTCTGCAACCTCCTCCTTACCTGACAAGGATGTTTATGCAGAGAACATTGATAAGAATCGGGCCACGCCAAGTGGCGGGATTCTGCCTGGCGCTCAGCGCTTTTGAACTCCTGACCTATATGGCCAGTGACTTGATCATGCCAGCGATGTTGAGCGTCACTGAAGAGTTCCAGGCCGATGTTCGCCATGTTCCCAATGCCTTCAATCTTTATCTGTTGGGCGGCGTCTGCCTGCAATGGCTGCTGGGCCCCCTGTCTGATCATTGGGGGCGGCGCCGACTGCTGTTGATCGGCTGCGCCGCATTCGCTGCTGCCTGTGCCGGCGCTTTCATCACCCGCAGCATTGAAGCGTTCAATGCGCTGCGCCTGATACAGGGCATGGGACTGGGGTTTGTCGTGGCCGTCAGTTATCCGGCCCTGCAGGAAGTGTTCTGCGAAGCGGATGCCGTGCGCCTGATGGCCCTGCTCGGCAACATTGCGCTGCTATCGCCGTTGCTGGGACCCATGCTCGGCAGCGTACTGCTGGAATGGCTGACATGGCGCGAGCTGTTTCTGGCACTCGGCATTGCTGCGGTGCTGGTCTGGCTGGGGCTTTACGCCTGTATGCCGGAGACCGTGGGGGTTGTCCGTCGCGATGGGCAGCAGCAAGTCCGCGTGGCCTTTTCCATGCGTCAGATCCGCCAGCGCTACCTTGCCCTGCTGGGTAACCCGCGGTTTCTCGGCGCGAGCCTGGCCCTGGGGCTGATGAGCCTGCCACTGATTGCCTGGATCGGTCTGGCGCCGTTGCTGCTGATCCAGGGCCTGGGCCTGACACCGCTGATGTACGGTCTGTGGCAAATCCCGATTTTCTCTGCCGTCATCATCGGCAATCTGATTCTCAACCGTCTGCTGGTGACGCACTCGTTGTCACGCGTGATTCAACTGGGGCTTTGGCCGTTCGGCCTGGGCCTGCTCGCGCTGATTGGCTGTGCGATGCAGGGCCTGGGACTGACAGCGGCAGTCGCCAGCCTGGCGCTTTACGCCGTTGGATTGGGCATCGGCAATGCGGCGCTGTATCGGCTGGCGCTGTTTTGTTCGGATGACAGCAAAGGCCTGGTTTCAGCCATGGTCGGCATGATTTCGATTGCGGTGATGGGCATCGGCGGCTCAATTATTGCGGCCATTGGCGGCGGAACCCGCCTCGAGTTCTTCGCCCTGTGGGCCGCACTCGGAGGCTTGATGTGCCTGCCGCTGCTGCTCTGGTTCCTGCAACACGCCAAAACCGCGGTCGCCGCACCTGAATAAGGGAATATCGATGATCCATTTACCCGCGAGCGATGCGTTATGCGCGTTGCCCCATCCATATTGCCCGCGCTCCGTACCCACCGGCCTGTTCGAACGGGCCATGGCCGAGATCAGCCGTTTTCATTGCCAGCACACACCCGGTTACGAACATTGGTTGAACGCCCACGGGCTCGGTGCGCATGACCTGGACTCACTTGATGACTGGTCACGCTTGCCACCGATCTTTGCCAATTTTTTCAAGCAACGGCTGCTGCTCAGCAGCACCGGCGCCGATGCCCTGGAGCTGACGTCTTCCGGCACCAGCGGTCAGCGCAGCCGCATGCGCTACGACGAGCGCAGCCTTGGCGCGGCGCAATTCATGGTCGCGCAGATCTTCCGCCATTACGGCTGGGACACTCCGGACACGCCCTGCAACTACTTGTTGCTGAGTTACGAACCGCAAGGGCTGATCACGCTTGGCACCTCGTTCACCGATCAGTTTCTGTGCCGCTTCGCCCCCGCCAACCGTGTGGTCTATGCCTTGCGCAGCACCGGTAACGGTCATCGGTTTGATGTGTTTGGCGTCATCCAGGCCTTGCAGGCGTTTGCCGAAGAAGATCTGCCGGTGCGCATCCTCGGCTTCCCGGCATTTCTCTGGCAGACCTTGCAACAGATGCAGGCCCTCGGCATGCCAGATCTGAAACTGCCGGCCGGTTCCCTGGCATTTTTCGGCGGTGGCTGGAAAACCCAGGCCGCACATGAAATTCCCAGGCAACAGCTATATGCCTGCATCCACCGCCAACTGGGCATTGAAACCTCGCGTTGTCGAGATGGTTACGGTGCCGTCGAGCATGCCGTGCCTTACATCGAATGCGCCCATCACCGTTTTCATGTCCCGGTCTATTCGAAGGTGTACGTGCGCCATCCCTCTGATTTTTCTATTCAACCCTATGGCCAGCAAGGCCTGCTGGGATTCGTCTCGCCCTACATCTCGTCCAGTCCCGCGCACGCGGTGGTGATGAGCGATCTGGCGACGTTGCACCCTGGCCAGAGTTGCGGCTGCGGGCTGAGCAGCGACTGGTTTGAACTGCACGGCCGCGCGGGCACTGCCGCAGGCAGAAGTTGCGCGATGGCAGCCGCCGACCTGCTGGGGAGCTACTGATATGTACTTGATCTACGGACAATTACGCGACGCCTGCGACCTTGACGCTGCGCTTGAACGCCTTCAGGCGGATCTTGCGGACCGTCTGTGCACGCCGCTGGAAAGCAGCACGGTGATCAGCGCCGCAAACTGCTTTGCCGAGCAACTGAGCGGCGACAATCAAGCGCTCGCGCTTGATCTCGAACATCGACAGGCCCTGATCGAGTTCTGCACGGCCGAGGCGTTGCAGCACAAATTGCAACGCGAACTGGGCGCGCAACCGGGCTCTTTGCGCCGCATCGACTATCGACAGTCGCGCTTCGAATGCTGGAGCCCCCTCGGGCTGGTGGTGCACATCACGCCGGGCAACGCGCCGTTGCTGGCGTTCTGCGCGGTACTGGAAAGTCTGTTGGCGGGCAACGTCAACTGGTTACGCCCCAGCAGCAGCGACCGAGGCCTGAGCGCACGGTTACTGCACGCGTTGTTGCAATGCGATTCGAGTGGCCAACTTGCGGGTTACGTGGCGGTATTGCCAGTGAGCACGGGGCAGATCGGGCAACTGTGTCAACGCGCCAATGGCGTTGCGGCGTGGGGGGGTGAACCTGCTTTACAAGCCATTCGCAAGCAGCTCCCTTCCGGTTGCCGCTGGATCGACTGGGGACATCGCATCAGCTTCGTCTATCTGACTGGCGAAGCCGCCACAGCGCAAAACCTTGATGCCGTCGCCGATGAAGTCTGTCGACTGGATCAGCAGGCCTGTTCCAGCCCGCAATGGCTGCTGGTGGACAGTGACGACCCGGTCGTATTGCGCGAGATCGGCGAACGCCTGGCGGCAGCCCTCGAACGCCGCGCCGGGCAATGGCCGGCGCTGCTGCCAACGCCACAGGAAGGCGCGCAAATCACCACGCACACGCACATGGCACGCCTGGCACAGAGTTTCGCCGAACAAACCGGCCATGTCTGGAGCGCGCCGGGCTGGCGGGTGATCTGGGCGCACGCGCGTCAGCTCGCCCCCTCCCCACTGTTTCGCAGCGTGCTGCTGCATCCGGTACCGCGCTCGCTGATCACCGACACTCTGCTGCCATGGCGCAACGTCCTGCAAAGTTGCGCGCTGCTGTGCGGCGAAGCACAGATCGGCGAGTTGGCGCGGATGCTGATCCGTGCCGGTGTGACCCGCATCGCGCCAGTGGCCGGCATTCACGATGGCTATGACGGTGAGCCCCATGATGGCGTTTACGCGCTGCAACGGTTTAGTCGACGTGTGTCAGTCAGCGTCGCTGCCGGCCTGTTGGCAAGCCACGCCACCCTTGACCCCGCGCCTGTACCCGTCAGGCTTTGCGGACAGCCGATCATGGACAAGGAGCGCTTCAAGGAGCAGCCGTGCAACGCGGCGGCGCAGCTGTACTTCCGCTCCGGTGGCAGCAGCGGGACACCCGCGCTGTCCGGTTACAGCCATGCTGATTTCCATCGACAGATGCGCGCGACAGCGGACGGTTTGTTCGCTGCGGGCCTGGATCCGGCGCGGGATCGGGTCATGAACCTGTTCTTCTGCGGTGGGTTGTACGGCGGTTTTCTGAGTTTCGCCAAAGTCCTTGAGTTGCTGGACATTACCCACCTGCCGATGGGCGCCCCGGCCGATGACGATTACCGCGACATCGCCGAGCTGATCATCAGTCAGCGCGTGACGGTGCTGATGGGCATGCCAAGCACTCTGCACCGCTTGTTCCTCAACGAACGGGAGCGCCTGCAAGCCTACGGCGGCATCACCAAGGTGTTTCTCGGTGGCGAACATCTCAGTGAACCGAGTCGGGCTCTTTTGCGCCGTTGCGGTGTGACCAGCATCCGCTCGGCCATTTACGGAAGTGTCGACGCCGGCCCCCTCGGCCATGCCTGCCCGGCTGCGGGAGATGGCATTTTTCATCTGATGAACGACATCCAGCATCTGGAAATTGTCGCCCTCGACGCCGATGAGCCTGTGGTCGGCAATCAAGTCGGCCGGTTGTTGTTCACCTCTATCGCCCGGGAGGCGCAAAACGTGCACCGCTATGACGTCGGCGACACCGGCCGCTGGGTATCCGGCGCCTGCGCTTGCGGACTGGCCTCACCACGCTTCGAACTGCTGCAGCGCCACGGCAAATTGATCCGCATCGGCACCGACTTCATTTCGTTGAGCGAACTGGCGGTGCATCTGCAAGTGCCGTTTCAACTGTTGCTGGATCATGCACCCGACGGTGTCGAGCGCATGCGTTTGCGCAGCGAACTCGAAGCCGCTGACGTCCAGGCCCGACTGTCGAGTTACCCGACCCTGGCAACGATTGTTCACAGCGGATTGCTCAATCTCGAAGTTGAAGTCTGTGCCATCAAAGACTTCGCCCGAAACACGCACAGCGGCAAGACGCCGTTAATGATTGATTCGCGTAACTGATATTTGCCGTGAGCTAAGCCAGAAAACCATAAAAAAAGGTCAACCTTGTGAACATCACTGACTCAGTGGGCGAATTGATCAACTTCGCTCGTCAGCACTCGCTCTATTACCGCAAACATTTTGCCGAAGTCCCTGGAGAGGTCGCGTTGCTCACCGAGCTACCGATCATTGATCCCGACGCATTCTGGCGTCACAGCGAAACCCTCGCCCTGTGGCCGGTATTGACCGACTCAGCGCAGGGGGCACTGGTCTTCAGAACCGGCGGTTCCACCAGTGCCGGGAAACTCTCTGTTTACACCCGGGATGAATGGCGGCGTCTGGTCGGCGATTTCGGCAACGCCCTCAGTGCACAATTCAACCCGGGAGACCGGGTGGCCAATCTGTTTTTTGCGGGCGACCTGTATGCCAGCTTCCTGTTCATCCACGATTCATTGGCACATGTCCGTGTGGACATCACCGAGTTCCCGTTCACTGGCGACATCGATTCGCAGGTATTGGCGCAATCCATCCAGCAGCATCAGATCAACGTACTTGCAGGCTTGCCGGCACATCTGTTGACCTTTGCCGCGTGGCTTCTAAGTCGCGAGCAAACATTGCCGGTTGTCGACACGCTGCTCTACGGCGGCGAAAGTCTGTTTGATTCACAGCGCCAACTTCTCAACCTGGCGTTTCCGAACGCGCGCATCGCCTCCATCGGGTACGCCAGCGTTGACGCCGGTTTCATCGGCAGCAGTCAGCGCGACTGCGCCGAGGGCGAGCATCGAATGCATGAAAATCACGCGATCCTGGAGATCATCGACGAATACACGGGAGAGGTGATCGAGTCTTGCGATGAAGTGGGTTTGCTTGTTCTGACCAGTCCCCACCGGCGCTTGATGCCGCTGATTCGATACCCGGTAGGCGACCGCGCCTGTTGGCGAGAACCGCTCGGCACTGCGCAGCGCAAGTTCGCGATAATGGGCCGCAGCGCCAGTAGCCATCGGGTCCGAGTGGGCATTTTGTCGCTGGTGCCTCAGGAAATCGCCGAGCTGATACGCCGTGACGCCGCCAGCGACGATTGGCAACTGGTGATTGAACAGGTCGCGCTCAAGGACAGGCTGACGCTGAAATGGGTGCTGACTGCACAGTCCCCCGACCGCGCCGACGTCAATCAGCAACTGGAAACCGCAATGCTTGAGCTTTATCCGCTGATCACGCAATTACGGGCGGATCATTTGCTGGAACTGCACATCCAGTGCTGCACGCATGAGGATCTGCCACGACATCCCCGCTCAGGCAAATGCCTGCGGGTGCTGGACCTGCGTCGTTATGAACACAAGGATCAGGAGGGTCCGGATGGAACCGTTGATTCTGCGTAATTATCGCGCCAGCGATGCCACGGCGGTCAGCCAGTTGTTCCGCGAGGTGTACGGCGATCTTTATGTGCAACCGCACGTTTATCTGCCGCAGATGATCAACCAGAACCACGCCCACCAGCGCTGGCACTCGCTGGTCGCCGAGGTCGACGGGCAGATACGCGGACACGCCACGCTGTTTCGTGACACAGGCGCCCGCACCGCCGAACTGGCATTGAGCGCCGTCCATCCGGATGCCCGGGGGCAAAACATTGCCACACGTCTGAGCCAGCAACTGCTGACCCGCGCGCAAGCGTTGGGCTGCCACGACGTGTCCATCAAACAGGTCACTCACCACCCGTACACGCAACGCATGGCCGCCAACCTCGGTTTTCATAATACCGGGCTGCTGCCGGACTACGTGCCCTCGCCGTTTGGTCGCTCAACGCCGGAATCGATCGTCCTGGGATCTCGCATCATGGAGGGGTATCAACGCCCGTTGCCAAGGCAGACCTGGCCGTCTGCTTACCGTCGTTTCATGGAACATTTATGTGATGTATTCGGCACGCAAGAGCAAAGACTTTACTGGCATGGACCCGCGATTCAGCTGGAGCAACATGCCAATCGTTACGACCTCCGGCTCAAGACCCTGCGGCCCGATTTGCTCGAGCAGCTAAGGGGATTGCCGCCGCAATGGCTGGTGTCGATCCGGCTCGGCTTGTCGCAGCAATTTACCTGCGATCTGAACAGACTGGCTGCAATCGGATTTGTCTTTACCGGGCTGGCACCCGTCGAGGGTAAGCAGGGAGGATGGCTGGCCCTGTTTCACCGGGGTTACCGGCTGGGAAAACTTGAGTTGCGCTGCCCGCAGATGCAGCAGTTACACAATCAGGCACAACAGCAAGTCGTGCGGCACATGCACGAGACACCGCTATCAGGCAATTAGGCGCAGCACGGTCATTCGATTACGCCCGCTCAGCTCGAGCGGGCCAAGCGTTGTCTTGTCAGGCCTTGGCTCTAAGGCCCTCATCCACGGGTTTCGCCACGTTGCCTTCGCCGTACGTCTTCAGGTTCTGCAGGACGTAGATCGCTTTCTTGAACTCGGGAATCAGGTTCTTGCCGTAAGCGTTGCCATTGAGGCCATTGTTCTGGATCGCATTAAGCTGAGTCGCGAAATACTCCAGCGCGTTGAATTTGACATCAATGTCTTTTGTCACGCCGAAACGATCGAACTTGTCGCCGGCATTCATCAAGGTGAAAGACGTGATTTCCGAGATCAGCCCTCGGCCGCGCAGCATGGCGGCAAGGTTACCCATCTGCTTCACCGAGACGTTCGCAGGATCAAAGCCCTTGATGTTTTTGCGCAGACCTTGCTTGTCCATCTCGGCAACATTCAAAGCGTTGGGATCGTTACCAACCTTGGTAAGCATCTGCTGCACCATGACGCTCTGGGACACCTGCTTTTTCCCGCCCGTGTTGCGCACCATGACGCCAGCCTTGCTTTCCCAGCCGCCGACAATGCCAATCGTCATGAGAAAACTCCCTGTGAAATGAACATGAAATATCCTTGTTGAACCACTCGAATGCCGGGGAGTATCCACCGGCTAACTGATGGCACCAACCCTTTTTGTGCACTCACTTACAATTCTCGTACATTCTCGATACAAATCAGCAGACCTCCGTGGATGCTGGCTTTCAAGCCCTTTATCACGCCGCGACCGATAGATATTCACACCGGTGGCCGGGCTGGTCGATTGATGTGTATCAAGTTCAATACCGACCAGTCATCGGCATTCAGCTTTTTAGCACGCCGGTACCTAAAGCTTCTGACGGCAACGACGATACCTAGTGATACCCGCACTGTTTACGCTTCCCGCCCCTAATAAGAATCGCAGCTCAAGGACCGGTTTCCATGCCCGCATTCCGCACTATTCAGGCTCGCTACACGCTGTTTCTGGTTCTGTTCATGCTGCTGTTGTCAGTGCTGACCGTGGTCGGTATCAGCCAACTGGTCGCCCCCAAACTGCGTCAAACCGAAGAACAGGTGGTGCTCAACCGCATTGCCGAAGTCGCGGAGCAGATTCAGGGCGAGTTGAACAAGGTTCAGGCGCAACAACGCAGCATCACCCAGACCATCCCGCTGCTCGACAGCGCTGCCATCGACACGGTATTGCCGGGCCTGGTGGATCAATACGGCGAACTGAAAGTGTTTGGCGGTGGTATCTGGCCGCTACCCGGCCAGCGTGAAGCCGGGCGCAACAAGTTCAGCACCTTCTGGCACCGCGACGCCTCGGGCAAACTTGCGGTAAACACGTTCTGGAACAGTGACGCGGCACCCAATTACTACGACCAGACCTGGTACAAGGGCGGCATGGCCACCCCGCGCGGTCAGTGCGCCTGGGCGGCGGCCTATAAGGACGACGCCAGCGCCGAGCCGCGCACCAACTGCGCCATGGCCATCCAGAAAAACGGCAACGCCTGGGGCGTGTCGACCATCGACGTCACCTTGGGTTTCTTCAACGACCTGGTGGCCCGTAAGGAAAAAGACCTCAACGCTGAAATGCTCATTGTCGAGGCCGATGGCAAAATCATCAGCAACAGTTCGCGCATCAGCGGACCGATCGTGCTGAAGAACATCAGCGAACTGGCTGCCAGCTCGACCTTCGCCAGCCAGGTCAAGGCGGGCCTGCAAAGCCGCGATCAGGCGCAGCGCGTCGAATTCGACAACAACGGTGAAGCCAGCACCTTCTTCATGCGCCCGATCGAGGGCACCCCGTGGTTCCTCGCCACTGCCCTGCCGACCAAAATGCTCACTGCCCAGCGTGACGACGTGCTCAGCACCCTGAGCCTGTTGCAGATCCCGCTGGTGATTCTGTTGGTGCTGTTGCAGGTCTACGCGATCCGTCAGCTGGTTTCGCGCATGAAAGCGCTGAAAGCCAACATCGACCTGCTGTCCAGCGGCGATGCCGACCTGACTCGACGCATCACCATCCGCGCCGAGGACGAACTCGGCGCCATCGGTCATTCGGTCAACACCTTTATTGCCTATCTGCAAAACATGATCGGTGAAGTCACCCAGGCCACCGGCGCCATGGCGTCGAGTCTCGATAATCTGCAACGCACGTCGGCGCATACCAGCCAGATTCTGCTGCGTCATGCTTCGGAAACCGATCAGACCGTCACCGCCATCACCGAGATGAGCTCGACCGCCGAAAGCGTGGCGCAGAACGCTGCTGAAACCGCGGCGTTCACCCAGCGCGCCAACGAAAACGCCGACCGTTCGCGGGTGGTGGTGGGCGAAGCGACCAACAGCGTGGTGGCGCTGATCGATGAAGTGGCCAGCGCCACCCATAAAGTTGAAAACATGCAACAGGACGCTCAACGCATCACCGAGATTCTGGGAGTGATCGGCGCGATTGCCGGTCAGACCAACCTGCTGGCCCTCAACGCCGCCATCGAAGCGGCCCGCGCCGGTGAACAGGGTCGCGGCTTCGCCGTGGTGGCCGATGAAGTGCGCGCCCTCGCCGCCCGGACCCAGGCCAGCACTTCGGAAATCAACGAGATGTTGAAGCGCCTGACCCAAGGGGTGAGTTCGTCGGTCAGCGCCATGGAAAACACTCAGGCCAGCTGCCAGTCGGCGGCCGACGCCACGGCACGGGTCAACTCGGGGCTGGATGAAATGGCCGGTTCCGTCAGCCATATCAACAGCCTCAGCACGCAAATCGCCACCGCCGCCGAGCAGCAAAGTGCGGTGACCGAAGAGATCAACCGCAGCATGGTGCAAATTCGCCACATGGTTGATGAACTGGTTCAAAGCGGCCAGGCCAGTGAACTCAACACCCACCAGTTGCTGGAAGCCAACAGCCGGGTGAGTGCGATCATGGGGCGGTTCAAGGTGCGTTGATCCACCTCAATCTCATGTAGGCGCTGCCGCGGGCTGCTTCTACACGGGATCGCTTGCAACCTTACGGAATTGTCATCTCTCGCTCAGGGGGCTGTCAGGGTTGATCTACGATTATCCTGCCAGCCTGCCTTGTAGCAACTTGAAACACTGAGTTGATGCCTGGCAGGAAAAACCGGTCAAAATACGTTCTTTTTGACCGCCACCCGAGTCGAGAGCCCGTCATGAGAACCCACCTGCGTCTGGTCGCCCTGAGCGCCCTGTTCATCTCCTCCCTGGCCCAGGCTGCCGACCTGATCCCCATCGAAGTCCATCGCGATGCCAATTGCGGCTGCTGCAAAAAATGGATCAGTCACCTCGAAGCCAACGGTTTCAAAGTCGAAGATCACGTTGAAACCGACATGAGCAGCTTCAAGCAACAACACGGCGTGCCACCACGGCTTGCCTCATGCCACACCGCAATCATCAACGGCAAATTTGTCGAAGGCCATGTCCCGGCGGAGCAAGTGCTGGCCCTGAGCAAGCGTGACGATTTGCTGGGTGTTGCCGCACCGGGCATGCCGATGGGCTCGCCGGGCATGGAAATGGACGGCATGAGCGACGCTTATCAAGTGATCGGCCTGAAAAAAGACGGCGCTGACGTCGTATTGGCGGACTACCCGGCCCGTTGATGGGCGCTGCTTACACCGGACTGTTCTTTGCCGCCTTCGGCGCCGCGACATTGCTGCCGCTGCAATCCGAAGCCTTGCTGATCGGGTTGATCGTCAGCGACCGTTACTGGCTCTGGGGATTGTTGGCGGTGGCGACCGTGGGCAATGTGCTCGGCTCGCTGGTCAACTGGTGGCTGGGTTGCAGGCTTGAGCGATTTCAGGATCGGCGCTGGTTTCCGGTCAGCGCCAGGCACATGGAAACCGCACGCAAGCACTATGAACGATACGGCCATTGGTCACTGCTGTTCAGTTGGTTGCCGATTATTGGCGATCCGCTGACGTTGGTTGCCGGGGTCATGCGCGAACCGCTCGGACGTTTCCTGTTGATCGTTACCCTCGCCAAAGGCGCGCGGTATGGCGTGCTGGCCATGCTGACGCTGGGCTGGATCGGTTGAACCATCATCGTCGCGCATTGCCTGTGTTTAACGTCGCCCTAATCCTGCCGTTCCAGCATCGGCCGATTTCAATGGAGTTAGCCCTTATGTCTGTCACGTTATCCCGTTGGCTGCCCGGCCTGTTCCTGACTGCCGCCCTGCCGCTGTTTGCCCACGCCGCCACGCAAACAGCAACAGCCCCCGCCGAAGGTCCGGCATATGGGCCACAACTGCAAGGCTTCGAATACCCCTATACGCTTAAACACTTCGATTTCCAGTCTCAGGGCAAAGCCTTGCAGATGGGTTACATGGATGTCGCCGCCCTCGGCAAGGCCAACGGTCGCACCGTGGTGCTGATGCACGGCAAGAATTTTTGCGCAGCCACCTGGGACAGTTCGATCCAGGCCCTGAGCGAGGCCGGTTACCGGGTGATCGCGCCTGATCAGATCGGCTTCTGCACCTCCAGCAAACCGGACAACTATCAGTACAGCTTCCAGCAACTGGCAACCAATACCCAGCAACTGCTCAAAGCGCTGGGCATTCAGAAAGCCACCCTGCTTGGTCATTCCACTGGCGGCATGCTAGCCACGCGTTACGCGCTGCTGTACCCGGAGCAAGTCGACCAATTGGCACTGGTCAACCCGATTGGTCTGGAAGACTGGAAAGCCCTCGGCGTGCCGTATCGCACGGTGGATCAGTGGTACCAACGGGAACTGAAAGTTACCGCCCAAGGCATTCGCGACTACGAGCGCACGACTTACTACGATGGCCGCTGGAAACCGGAGTTCGACCGCTGGGTCGACATGCTCGCGGGCCTGAGCAAAGGCCCGGGCAAGACCCAGGTAGCGTGGAACTCGGCGCTGATCTACGACATGATTTTCACCCAGCCGGTGTACTACGAGTTCAAGGACTTGAAGATGCCGACACTGTTGCTGATCGGCACCTCCGACACCACGGCCATCGGCAAGGACCTCGCGCCACCTGAGGTGAAAGCGAAAATCGGTCACTATGAGGTGCTTGGTAAACAGGTCGCCAAACTGATCCCGCAGTCGACTCTGGTTGAATTCCCCGGCATGGGCCACGCGCCGCAGATGGAAGAGCCGGCGAAGTTTCACCAGGCCCTGCTCGGCTGGCTGAACAAAACCAATCCCGTTGATTGATGAGGTCAGGCTGATGGCGGTACAGATTGCGGTGATCGATGACTGGCAGGACGTGGCGCGGGATGTGGTCGACTGGTCGGTCCTCGATAGCATCGGTGAGGTGACGTTCGAACATGATTACCCGACGGACAATGCCACGCTGGCCAAACGCCTGGGCAAGTACTCAGTGATCTGCGTGATGCGTGAACGCACGCGTTTTGACGAAGACCTGCTCAAGCGTTTGCCCAATCTCAAGTTATTGGTCACCGGCGGTATGCGCAACGCCGCGCTGGACCTGCAAGCCGCAGCGGCGCTGGGCATCAAGATCTGCGGCACCGACAGCTACAAACACGCCGCGCCGGAACTGACCTGGGCGCTGATCATGGCCGCCACGCGCAACCTGCTCAATGAAGCCAATGCAGTGCGCGCAGGTGCGTGGCAACAAGGCCTTGGCGGCGATTTGCATGGCAAGACCCTGGGCATCCTCGGCTTGGGCAGCATCGGCCAACGGGTGGCGCAGTTCGGGCAGGTGTTTGGCATGCGCGTTATTGCCTGGAGCGAAAACCTTACGGCTGAGCGCGCGCAACAAGCCGGCGTGACCTATGTCGGCAAGCAGCAACTGTTTGAACAGGCGGACGTGCTGTCCGTGCACCTGGTGCTCAGCGACCGCAGCCGTGGGCTGGTCAACGCGCAGGCATTGGCCTGGATGAAGTCGACTGCACTGTTGGTGAACACCGCCCGCGGCCCGATTGTCGATGAAGCTGCGCTGATCAAGGCCTTGCAGAAACAACAGCTCGGCGGCGCGGCGCTGGATGTGTTCGATCAGGAACCGTTGCCAGCACTGCACCCGTTTCGCACCCTCGACACTGTGCTGGCGACCCCGCATGTGGGGTATGTGAGTCGGCAGAATTATCAGCAATTCTTTTCACAAATGATCGAGGATATTCAGGCCTGGTCGGCGGGCAGTCCGGTTCGTTTGTTGAATTGATATCAACCTCTCGACATTGCTGTGCCCTGCGCCGCCATCGCTGGCAAGCCAGCTCCCACAGGATTTGCGTACGCCGCCAGTCGTGTGGGAGCTGGCTTGCCAGCGATGAGGCCATTGAACACAACTCATCAACAACCCGCACGCACCACAACAGTGCACCCCTCTTCTTCGCTAGCACGAAAACGTGACCGTCCGGTCACCGTTTTGACCCATTCAGGCAAAAAAACCTGCCCTTCGTCGGTGCGTTTCCTCCTCCATACCTCCAATCGCAACACCGCGTAACCGATTGTCGAACAATTTACCCATTTGCTCTGGCCCGCTCTAGGATCTGGCCTAGACTCATTTTCGCGGGGTAAAAACTGTCGGTCACAAACTCGAAAAAAAGTCGAAACTTTTGCTGAGCCCGGCGGGTCATCTCAAAGGTAGGGCTGAAGCGAGTGGTGCAATCCTTGCAATGGCCTCTCCACCCATTCTGCTTTGCGCGTGTTGGGTAGCGTTTGCTCCCCCCTGCGCGGTGCGTTTGCGCCCGGCCACAGGATTTGGCCATGAACATCGTTTGTTTGAGACAAGAATCAGATCAAAAACACGGGAGATTCATATGATCAGTGCGGCATTGGACATTCAGGGAGAACGTGCTCAGCAGTCGATAGGCGAAGCGAGCACCGTCAGCATTCCCGGCAGCCGGTCGATCAACGTCCCGAGCAGCAAAACACTGACACCGGTAGCCAGTCAGAATCCCAACAAGAAAAAAGTATTGTTCGTGACCTCGGAAATTGCCGATCTGGTGAAGACCGGCGGCCTGGGTGACGTGTCCGCCGCCCTGCCCCGCGCCATGGCGCATCTGCACGACGTCCGGGTGCTAATTCCCGGTTACCCGCAGGTGATGCACAGCGAGAACCCTATCCATATCATCGGCGAACTCGGCGGCCATGCAGCGCTGCCGCCGTGCAAGATCGGGCGCATGGACATGCCCGACGGGCTGGTGATCTACGTGTTGATCTGCCCTGAACTCTACGAGCGTGAAGGCTCGCCCTACGGCGCCAACAACGGCCGCGACTGGCCGGACAACCACATTCGCTTCGCACGTCTGGGCCTGGCCGCTGCCGATATCGCCGCCAACCTCGCGCAAATTCACTGGTGCCCGGACCTGGTGCACGCCCACGATTGGCCGGCTGGCCTGGCGCCTGCTTACATGCACTGGCGCGGTCAGCGTACGCCAACCCTGTTCACCATCCACAACCTGGCGTATCAAGGCGTGACCAGCCTGGGCTCGTGCCCTGAACTCGGCATCCCGAACCATGCCCTGCAACAGGAAGGCATGGAGTTCTACGGCAAGATGTCGTTCCTCAAGGCCGGCATGGCTTATTCGAGTCACATCACCACGGTCAGTGCGACCTACGCGCAGGAAATCACCACCCCGGATTTCGGCTGCGGTCTCGACGGTTTTCTCGCCGCCAAGACCCAGCAAGGTTTGCTCAGTGGCATCCCCAACGGCATTGATGAAAGCTGGGACGCCGCCACCGACCCGCACCTGTTCGCGCCGTTCGCCATCGGCGATTGGGAAGGCAAAGCGATCAATGCCGCGCACGTTCGTGAGTTGTTTGGTCTGAAAGATTCCGAGGGCCCGCTGTTCGCCGTGGTATCGCGCCTTGTTTATCAGAAAGGCCTGGATCTGACCGAAGCGGTCTCCGAGTACATCGTGCAGAACGGTGGGCAGATTGCGATCATCGGACGTGGCGAACCGGAAGAAGAACAAGCCATGCGTGAACTGGCGTTGCGCTTCCCGGGCCAGATCGGTGTGCGCATCGGCTTCAACGAAACTGACGCACGCCGCATGTTTGCCGGCAGCGACTTCCTGTTGATGCCTTCGCGTTATGAGCCTTGTGGCCTGAGCCAGATGTATGCGCAACGCTTTGGTTCGCTGCCCGTGGCGCGCAATACCGGGGGGCTGGCCGACACCATTGAAAATGGCATGACCGGGTTCCTCTTCGACGAATCCACGGTTGAAAGCTATCGCGAAGCGCTGAGCCGCGCGTTCAAGGTTTTCGCTTTCCCCGAACTGCTCAACGCCATGCGTTGCCGCGCCATGGCTGCACCGTTCAACTGGTGCAAAGCGGTCGAACCGTACGCTGAACTTTATGAACAACTGGTCGCCAAGGCACTGGGCAAAGCTCACCACAAATAAGCAGGGAGTTTTTTAACGATGCCGTTACGGACCCAAGAAAACTGGCCCCACGGCGCGATCAAGCTGGACGCCGAACACACACAATTTGCGCTGTGGGCACCTGACGCGTTTTACGTCAGCGTAGAGCTGGACAATGGAGAGTCGCTGCCGATGCTGCCTCAGGCAGACGGCTGGTTCGTGGTCAAGTCCCGCTGTCCGGCGGGTACTCGCTACCGTTACAACATCGATGGCGAACTGGAGGTGCCCGACCCGGCCTCCAGAGCTCAGGACGGTGACATCGATCGCCACAGCGTGGTGGTCGACCCTCTCGCCTATCAATGGCAACACCTCACCTGGCACGGTCGCCCCTGGCACGAGGCGGTGATTTACGAGCTGCACGTTGGCGCGCTCGGCGGCTTTGCAGCGGTTGAAACGCATCTTGCCCGACTGGCCGAGATGGGTATCACTGCTATCGAACTGATGCCGATTGCGCAGTTCCCCGGTGAGCGAAACTGGGGCTACGACGGCGTCCTGCACTACGCACCGCAAGCGTCCTACGGCACGCCCGAACAGCTCAAACACCTGATCGATACCGCCCACGGCCATGGTCTGGCAGTGATTCTCGACGTGGTCTACAACCACTTCGGACCCGACGGCAATTATCTGCACCGCTACGCCAAAGGCTTTTTCCGCGAGGACAAGCACACGCCGTGGGGCGCCGGGATCGATTTCCGCCGTCTGGAAATCCGCGATTTTTTCATCGAAAACGCTTTGATGTGGCTGCTGGAATATCGATTCGACGGGTTACGCCTGGACGCGGTGCACGCCATTGAAGACCCGCAATTCCTGCGTGAACTGGCGCGACGCATCCGCCAGCAAGTCGATCCGTCCCGGCACGTCTGGCTGACCGTGGAGAACGAATTCAACCAGTCGAGCCTGCTTGAAGAGGACTACGACGCGCAATGGAACGATGATGGGCATAACGCCCTGCACGTGCTGCTGACCGGCGAAACCGATGCGTATTACGCCGATTACGCGCTCCAGCCAACCGAGCAACTTGTGCGCTGCCTGAGCCAGGGCTTTGTGTTTCAGGGCCACATCACCCGCCATGGCGAACCTCGGGGCGAACCGAGCGAACATCTTCCGTCCACCGCTTTCGTGCTGTTTCTGCAAAACCATGACCAGATCGGCAACCGCGCCTTTGGCGAACGCCTGCATCAACTGGCCGATCCCCGAGCCTTGCAGGCCGCGACCGTGTTGCTGCTGTTGTCGCCGATGATTCCGCTGATGTTCATGGGCGACGAGTTCGCCGCCGAACAGCCGTTCCTGTTTTTCACCAGCCATCATGGCGAACTGGCGGAGCTGGTTCGTGAGGGCCGACGCAATGAATTTGCCGCGTTCAGCGCCTTCGCCGATCCGCATAAACGCGAGCAGATTCCTGATCCCAATGCCGAGCAAACCTTCCACGCCTCGCAGCCACGTCTGGTAGACGGCGGCACCGCGCAGCAGCAGGAAACCCTCGCGCTATACCGGCAACTGCTGCAGTTGCGCCATCAGCACATCATTCCGCACCTCAGTGGCACACAGGCCCTTGGCGCGCAAATGCTGGGTTATGCGGCCGTCACTGCACGCTGGCGTCTGGGCGATGGCAGTGAGCTGCGAATCGACCTGAACCTCAGCGATACCGCAGTGGTCAACCCTCCACGGACCGGCGCGGTGTGGCTGTTTCAAAAGCCGCCCGCCGACGAACTGTCGGATGAAGGCCTGCTGCCCCCGTATTGCGCGCTCGTCAGCCTCACGGCCGCAACCCCCTTGCAACCTCTGAATGGAGAGCGCCTATGAGCGATGCGCAACTGGAAATTCTTGCCAGCCGAGCCGGCCTTGCCGTCGACTGGATTGACGCCAACGGGCGGCCACAAAAAGTCGTCCCGGCGGTGCTACGCAATGTCCTGATCGGCCTCGGCCACCCCGCCAGCACGGCTCAGGAAATCGACGCCAGCCTGCTTGAATTGCAAAAAGTCCAGCAAGACCGCCATCTGCCGCCGCTGCTGACCAGTGACGTGGGCGTCAGCGTTGACCTGGCCCGTTTTTTCAAACCCGAGACGCCGTGTGAAATCCACCTCGAAGACGGTTCGCGGATGGACCTGAAACTCGACTCCGAAGCCAAGCTGCCCGGCGTGGTTCCAGTCGGCTATCAGCAGGTGCACATTGACGATCAGTACTTCACGCTGGCTGTGGCGCCAGAACGTTGCTTCAGTGTCGGCGATGCGGTTGACAACCCGCTCCCCCGCGCCTGGGGTCTGAGCGTGCAGTTGTATGGCCTGCGTCGGGCCGGCGACGGCGGTTTCGGTGATACTCAGGCGCTGGAGGAACTGGCCCGGGTCGCCGGCGAGCGCGGTGCCGATGCATTGGCGATCAGCCCGATGCACGCGATGTTCAGCGCCGACACGGGCCGATACAGCCCCTATTCGCCGTCCAGTCGTTTGTTTCTGAATTCCCTGTATGCCGCGCCCGGCACGATTCTCGGCGAACGCGCCCTGCGCGATGCCATCGACAGCGCAGGTCTGGCGGCGCACTTCGCACAACTCGAAGACCTGAAGCTGGTCGATTGGCCAACCGCCGCCGACGCCAAACAGAAACTGCTGCAAGCCTTGTATGAAGGCTTTGTCGCTGGCGAACATCCGTTGCATCCCGACTTCGCCAGTTTTCGTCACGCCGGTGGCGATGCGCTGGAAAACCACTGCCGCTTTGAAGCCATTCAGGAAATGCGCGCCGCCCGTGGCGAGAGCCTTGACTGGCGCGAATGGCCCGAGCACTGGCACGACCCGCGTGGCGCCGCCCTCGGCGCATTCGCCCAGGAGTACGCCGAGCGCATCGGCTACTTCGCCTTTTGCCAATGGCTGATCCACCGCTGCCTGGAACGCGCCCAAACCGCTGCACGCGGTGGCGGCATGGGTATTGGCCTGATCGCCGACCTGGCGGTTGGTGCCGATGGCGGTGGCAGTCAGGCCTGGAGTTTTCAGGATGAGCTGCTCGCCTCGCTGACCGTGGGCGCGCCGCCGGACATCCTCAATCGTTCCGGCCAGGGTTGGGGGATTTCCGCATTTTCTCCCGAAGGCCTGATTCGCAATGGCTTTCGTGCATTCATCGAAATGCTCCGTGCCAACTTCGCCCATGCCGGCGGCCTGCGCATCGACCATGTCATGGGCCTCCAGCGGTTGTGGGTGATTCCCAATGGGTCGGCGCCGGCCGACGGTGCGTACCTGTATTACCCGGTGGATGATCTGCTGCGTTTGCTCACCCTTGAGTCCCACCGCCATCAAGCCATCGTCCTCGGTGAAGACCTCGGCACCGTGCCCGACGGCCTGCAGGAAAAACTCATTGCCCGCTCCATACTGGGCATGCGCGTGCTGTTGTTCGAACAGAACAACACCCATTTCAGACCGATTCTCGACTGGCCGGACAACGCACTGGCCACTACCAGCACCCACGACCTGCCGACGCTCAACGGCTGGTGGCATGGCCGCGATATCGACTGGAACGCCCGCTTGGGTTTTGTCGATGCCAATGGCGAAATCGAATGGCGTCGCTATCGCCAGCGTGAGCGCGAAGGCTTGCGCAGTGCCTTGAGTCAGGATCCGCAGAATTTTCGCGAAGAATCCCACGAAGCCGATCAAATCGTCGACGCCGCCGTGCGTTACCTGGGCCATACCCGCGCACCGCTGGTGTTGCTGCCGCTTGAAGATGCGCTGGGCATCGACGAACAAGCCAACCTGCCGGGCACCATTGACACGCACCCGAACTGGTCGCGGCGATTGCCCGGCAACAGCGAAGCATTGCTTGACGGTGCGGATGCCGCACGGCGTCTGGAACTCTTGGCGTGTGCGCGCCTGCAAGCTGCCGAGCGTGACCAATGAACCAAGCGAACATCCAACCGTTGCGCGCCACCCTGCGACTGCAATTTCATAAAGGCTTCACCCTCGAACAAGCCGTGCCACTGGTGCCGTACTTTGCGCGCCTCGGCATCAGCCACATTTATGCCTCGCCACTGCTCGCAGCGCGGGCCGGTTCGATGCACGGCTATGACGTGGTCGACCCGACGCAAGTCAATCCGGAACTGGGTGGCGAGCCTGCGCTGCGCCGTTTGGTCAGTACCCTGCGCGAACACGGCATGGGGCTGATCCTCGACATCGTGTCCAACCACATGGCTGTGGGCGGCAACGACAATCCGTGGTGGCTGGACTTGCTGGAGTGGGGGCGTCTGAGCCCTTACGGCGAGTTCTTCGACATTCAGTGGCACTCGCCCGACCCGTTGATGGAAGGCCAGTTGCTGTTGCCGTTTCTGGGCAGTGATTACGGTGTCGCGCTGCAAGAGGGCACGCTCAAGCTGCAGTTCAATGCGCAAACCGGCGGCTTTTACGTCGAGCACTATGATCATCATTTCCCGATTTGCCCGAACGATTATGGCGAGCTGCTCAAATCCGAAGAAGCGCTGAAGTCCCTGGCCGATCGTTTCAGCTCGCTCAGCTACCAGACCGATGCCCATTCGCTGGCCATTCCTCTGAAAGAAGAGCTTCGGCAATGGGCGAGCGAGCCGCAGGTTCTCGCAGCCATTCACAGCAATCTGGCGCATTACGACTCGACCACCGAAGAAGGTTTCCAAAAGCTGCATCAGTTGCTGGAACGTCAGAGTTATCGCCTGGCCAGTTGGCGCACGGCGGCGGATGACATCAACTGGCGGCGTTTCTTCGACATCAACGAACTGGGCGGTTTGCGCGTCGAACGTCCGGCGGTCTTCGAAGCGACTCACGGCAAAATCTTCCAGTTGATCGCCGAAGGTTTGGTGGATGGCCTGCGCATCGACCATATCGATGGCCTCGCCGATCCGCGTGGTTATTGCCGTAAACTGCGCCGCCGTGTCGATCTGCTCGCGCCGGGGCGTCATTTGCCGATCTACATCGAGAAGATCCTCGGTGCCGGCGAAACCCCGCGACGCGACTGGGCGGTGGATGGCACCACCGGTTACGAGTTCATGAATCAGCTGTCGCTGCTGCAACACGATCCCGACGGTGAACACGTGCTCGGCGACTTGTGGCAACGCCGCACCGAGCGCCCTGCCGCGTTCATCGAAGAGGCGCAACTGGCGCGTCAGCAGATCCTCAACGGCTCGCTGGCCAGCGATTGCGAAAGTGTCGCGCAGGCGTTACTGCAAGTGGCCCGCGATGACTTGATGACCCGCGACCTGACCCTCGGCTCGATCCGCCGGGTCTTGCAGGCATTGATCGTGAACTTCCCGGTCTATCGCACCTACATCAGCGCGATGGGCCGCTCCGCTCAGGATGAGGTGTTTTTCCAGCAGGCCATGGACGGTGCGCGGCAGACCCTCGGTGAAGGCGACTGGCCGGTGCTCGACTGCGTCGCGGCCTGGCTCGGTGGCACGCCGTGGCGGCAGAAGCCGCGCGGGCGTTCGCGCAAAATCCTCAAACACGCTTGCGTACGCTTCCAGCAACTGACTTCCCCGGCAGCCGCCAAAGCCGTGGAAGACACGGCCCTGTATCGTTCGGCCGTGTTGTTGTCGCGCAATGACGTCGGCTACAACACCGAACAGTTCAGCGCACCGGTCAGCGATTTCCACGAGATCAATCAGCAGCGTCTGGAGCAGTTCCCCGACAACCTGCTGGCCACCGCCACCCACGATCACAAACGCGGCGAAGACACCCGCGCGCGCCTCGCTGTTCTCAGCGAGCGCAGCCACTGGTACGCCGAACAGATCGAACTGTGGCGCGCCCTCGCCCGCCCGGTGCGCAGTGACGATCAAATGCCGTCGACTGGCGATGAGCTGATTCTCTATCAAGCCCTGCTCGGCAGTTGGCCGCTGGACCTGCACGATGGCGATCAGGCCGGATTGGCTGACTACGCCAAACGCATCTGGCAGTGGCAGCAGAAAGCGTTGCGCGAAGCCAAGCTGCAAAGCAGTTGGAGCGCTCCCAACGAAGCCTATGAAAACGCCGCGCAGTCGTTCACCGAAAAACTGCTCACCGGCGAAGAAGGCGAACTGCTGCGCGCGGCCCTGCACAAGACCGTCAACAGCATCGCCGCCGCCGGTGCACTCAATGGCCTGGCGCAGACTTTGCTGCGCATGACCGTGCCGGGCGTGCCGGATCTGTATCAGGGCAACGAGTTCTGGGACTTCAGCCTGGTCGATCCGGACAATCGTCGGCCGGTGGATTACGCCGCTCGCGAGCAGGCCCTGGAAGCAGCGTTACCGGTCGGGGAGCTGGTGCACGATTGGCGTGACGGGCGCATCAAGCAGGCCTTGATTGCCCAAGTGCTGAACCTGCGCGTCGAGCAGGCCGAGTTGTTCCGCCGCGGCTCGTATCAGGCCCTGGAGGTGCTGGGCAGCCAGGCGCACAACGTGCTCGCTTTTGTCCGCGAACATGCGGGGCAGCAAGCTATCGTGATCGTGCCCATTCGCTGCGCGAGCTTGCTGGAAAACAGTGCTGTGCCGCAGGTCGATGCGCTGCGCTGGGGCGATACGCGAGTGGTTTTACCGTTCGCCGCCTCTGACACAAACCTGAAGGGACTTTTTGCAACCCGCGCAGTCACAAAAAACAGGGAGTTGAAAGTCAGCGACGCGCTGGGGGATGTCCCGGTCAATCTCTATATCCAACACTTAACGTAAGCATGAGTTCAGTTCAGGAGTATTGCGATGAGTACCGACGATAAACGCATTCGCGAGTTCGCCTATCAGATCTGGGAATCTGAAGGTCAACCGCAAGGCCAGGAAGAACGCCACTGGGAGATGGCGCGCAAACTGGCCGAGGCCGAGGCACTGGCGCCGAAGAAGTCGCCAAAGGCTGCCGGCAGTAAAACCGCTGGCAAGTCTGCGACCACCAAGTCGGTGGACAGTAAAAGCGCGGCGGCAAAACCGAAGACGGCGTCCAAGGCCAAGCCTGCAAGCGTTGCTTCAGTAATCCCGCCGGGCGAAAAAGCCGCCGAGAAAAAGCCGCGAGCCGCACGCAAGCCCCCGGCGAACTGAAGCGCTTCCGAGTATTGAACTGAACGACCGTGTGGCGAGCGTGCTCGCCACCGAGGGCTCACTCGCCCTGAAAAAAGCACACAAACACCTGTGGGAGCGAGCCTGCTCGCTCCCACAGGTGCTTGTGTAAAACGAACGACCCGAATTTTGCAGGAGCAGTCATGACCCGTCCAAATAAAGCCGAGCCCGTTACACACGCCGAGCCATCGAGAATCCGTGAGGGTCTGCCCTTCCCGCTCGGCGCGACCTGGGATGGCTTGGGGGTGAACTTTGCACTGTTCTCCGCCAACGCCACCAAGGTTGAACTGTGCATCTTCGATGATGCCGGCGAAGTCGAGCTCGAACGCATCGAACTCCCGGAATACACCGACGAGATCTATCACGGCTACCTGCCCGACGCGCACCCGGGGATGATCTACGGCTACCGCGTTTATGGCGCGTACGATCCGGCCAACGGCCACCGCTTCAACCACAACAAACTGCTGATCGACCCCTACGCCAAACAACTGGTTGGCGAACTCAAATGGTCGGAAGCACTGTTCGGCTACACCATCGGCCACCCCGACGCCGACCTCAGTTTCGACGAACGCGACAGCGCCCCGTTCGTGCCCAAGTGCAAGGTCATCGACCCGGCGCACACCTGGGGCAACGACCAGCGCGTCAGCGTGCCGTGGGACAAAACCATCATCTATGAGACCCATGTGCGCGGCATCAGCATGCGGCATCCTTCGGTGCCGGAAAACGTGCGCGGCACCTTCGCCGGTTTGATGAATGACGACGTGCTCAAGCACATTCGCAGCGTCGGGGTGTCGTCGGTGGAGCTGCTGCCGATCCACGCATTCGTCAACGACCAGCATCTGCTGCACAAGGGCATGACCAATTACTGGGGCTACAACAGCATCGCGTTCTTCGCCCCGGACCCGCGTTATCTGGCCAGTGGCAAGATCGCCGAGTTCAAGGAGATGGTCGCGCACCTGCACGAAGCCAATCTCGAAGTCATCCTCGATGTGGTCTACAACCACACCGCCGAGGGCAACGAGCAAGGCCCGACCTTGTCGATGCGCGGTATCGACAACGCGTCGTACTACCGCCTGATGCCCGATGACAAACGCTATTACATCAACGATTCCGGCACCGGCAACACGCTGGATCTGAGTCACCCGTGCGTCCTGCAAATGGTCACCGACTCGCTGCGTTACTGGGCCAGCGAAATGCATGTCGACGGTTTCCGCTTCGACCTGGCGACCATTCTCGGTCGCTACCACGACGGTTTCGACGAGCGTCACAGCTTCCTTGTGGCCTGCCGTCAGGACCCGGTGCTGCGTCAGGTGAAAATGATTGCCGAGCCTTGGGACTGCGGCCCCGGTGGTTACCAGGTCGGTAACTTCCCGCCGGGCTGGGTCGAGTGGAACGATAAATTCCGCGACACCGTGCGCGCGTTCTGGAAAGGTGACGACGGCCAGGTGGCCGACTTCGCCGCCCGCATGACCGCATCCGGCGAGATGTTCAACCAGCGTGGACGGCGGCCGTATTCGTCGGTGAACTTCATCACCGCCCACGACGGCTTCACCCTCAACGATCTGGTGTCGTACAACGACAAGCACAACGAGGCCAACGACGAGAACAATCAGGACGGCAGCAACAACAACCTGTCGTGGAACCATGGCGTCGAAGGCCCGACCGACGATCCCGAAATCAATGCCCTGCGCCATCGGCAGATGCGCAACTTCTTCGCCACGCTGCTGCTGTCCCAAGGCACACCGATGATCGTCGCCGGTGACGAATTCGCGCGGACTCAGGACGGCAATAACAATGCGTATTGCCAGGACAGCGACATCGGCTGGGTCAATTGGGACCTGAGCGAGGACGGCAAAGCCCTGCTGAAATTCGTCAAACGCCTGATCAAGCTGCGCCTCGCTTACCCCATCTTGCGTCGAGGCCGTTTCCTGGTCGGCGAATACAACGAAGACATCGGCGTCAAGGACGTGACCTGGCTGGCACCCGATGCCACCGAGATGACCACCGAGCATTGGCACGACGCCAATAACCGTTGCCTGGGCATGCTGCTCGATGGCCGCGCGCAGGAAACCGGTATCCGCCGCAAGGGCGCCGATGCGACCCTGCTGCTGGTGGTCAACGCCCATCACGACGTTGTCAACTTCACCTTGCCGGAAGTGCCTGAGGGCAGTTTCTGGACGTGCATGATCGACACTAATCAGCCGTCGATCCGGGGTCAGGAACGTTTCGACTTCGGTCACGAGTACTCGGTCACCGGGCGTTCGCTGCTGCTGTTCGAACTGCAACGTGATGAAGAAGATTGATATGGAGTTGCAAAACTATCTCGCCCGCCGTCCCCCGGGCTACAGCGACACCTTGGCGCTGGGTGGTTGCTTGCGAGCGATGGTCGAAGCCGGGCTCGACCGCTTGCCGCTACCGGGCAGCGGTCACACGCTGCAGCGGTGGCAGCATCTGGCCAATGTTGCCGGCCACGATCTGGGGCTGTGCAAACTCTATGAAGGCCACACCGACGCACTGGCAATCATCGAGCAACTGGGCGGTTCGCCAACGCCCGGCAGCACGTGGGGCATGTGGGCGGCTGAACCGCCGCAGGCGCGGGTGCAGGTGAGACCCGCCGGGCATTTGGTCACGTTGCATGGACGCAAGGCGTGGTGTTCTGGCGCCGCCGTGCTCAGCCATGCGCTGCTTACTGCGTGGGATGCCGATGATCAACAGCAACTGGTTGCGGTCGCACTCGATCAACCGGGCGTGACCCTCACCGATCAGGGCTGGCAAGCGGTTGGCATGGGCGCTACCGGTAGCGTCGAAGTCTTGTTCGACGGCGCCGAAGCCCAGGCGATTGGCAATCCCGGCGATTACCTGCACCGACCGGGGTTTTGGCAAGGCGGGATCGGCATCGCCGCCTGCTGGTATGGCGCGGCACGGCAGATTGCCGAGGCGTTGCGTCAACAGTGCACGCAACGACAAGAACCACACGCCCTCGCCCACCTCGGCGCGGTCGATACGGCGTTGCAGGCGGCCGCCGATGTGTTGCGTTTCAGCGCCTTGCACATCGATGCGCATCCCGAAGAGAACGCCGAACTCCTCGCCCGTCGCGCCCGCGCCGTGGTCGAACAGTCGGCTGAGCAGGTGATTCGCGAAGTTGGCCGCGCACTGGGCGCCGGGCCGTATTGCAAGGATCGGCATTTCGCCAGCCTTATCGCCGACTTGCCGGTGTTCCTGCGGCAAAGCCACGCCGAACGCGACCTCGCCGCCCTCGGCCAGATAGTTGCCGAGCAATCCGTGGAGGCCTGGACGCTATGAACGCTGCGCATAAGGACAATCCAATCGTGGGTCACGGCACCTCCCTGCAGCAATGGCAGAACTCGCGGCATCTGGCGGAACTGGGCAGCATCGATATTCTCGAGCTGGTGCCTGCGGGCGCTCGGGCGGTGATCATCGCGCCGCACCCGGACGACGAAGTGCTGGGCTGCGGCGGCATGTTGCAACTGCTTGCCGCCGCCGACCGCCCGGTGCAACTGATCTCGGTCACCGACGGCTGCGCCAGTCACCCTGGCTCGGAGCGCTGGCCGGTGGAACGCCTGAGCGTGATCCGCCCGCAAGAGTCCGCCGAAGCCTTGCGCCGGCTCGGCTTGCCGATGCACCAGCTGAAGTGGCTGCGCGGTGGTTTTGCCGACACCCAGGTGGCCGCTCAGGAGTCTGCATTAAGCGACTTTATCGAGCGCTATCTACGTCCCAACGACGTGGTGTTCACCACTTGGCGTGAAGACGGCCATTGCGACCACGAAGCCGTCGGCCGCGCCAGTGCCGAAGCTGCGCGAAGGGTCGGCGCAAGCTGCCACGAGCTGCCCGTGTGGACGTGGCACTGGGCAACCCCCGAAGACGCGGTCGTGCCGTGGCAACGAGCACGCAAGATTCTACTGACGCCTGAACAAGTCGCACGCAAACGCCACGCAGTGCACGCCTTTGCCAGTCAACTGGAAGGTGACCCCGCCGCCGGACTCGCCCCGGTGCTGGCGCCGCACATTCTCGAGCGTCTGCTCCAGCCCTTTGAAGTGGTGTTTTTATGAGCGTCGAGGATCGGTATTTCGAAGGCCTGTTCGCAGGCAACGATGACCCTTGGGCCTTCCGCGAACGCTGGTATGAACAGCGCAAGCGTGCGATTACCCTCGCTGCGTTGCCTCGAGCGCACTACCGGGCGATTTTCGAACCGGGCTGTGCCAATGGCGAGTTGAGCGCGGAACTGGCCAGCCGTTGTGACCGACTGTTGTGCTGTGACACGGCGAGTGCTGCGGTGAAACTGGCGCGAACCCGATTGGGTTTGTTTGATCACGCCGAAGTCCGCCAAAGCCGCTTGCCCGGAGATTGGCCGGAGGAAAAATTCGACCTGATTGTATTTAGCGAAATCGGCTACTACCTCGATGGCAAGGATCTGACAGAAGTGATCCGTCAGATCAGCGATTCCCTGACGGCCGACGGGCAATTGCTGGCCTGTCACTGGCGCCCGCCCATTGAGGGCTGCCCGCTGAACGCACGTCAGGTTCACGATCTGATTCACGAACAATTGCGGCTGCCGCGTGTGGCGCTGCACCAGGAGTCGGACTTTATTCTCGAGGTGTGGAGCCGCGAACCGCGCTCGGTGGCGGCATTGGAGGGCTTGCGATGATTGGCATTCTGATCCCGGCGCACAACGAAGAAGACCTGCTCGACGACTGCCTGAGTGCGGCCATGCGCGCGAGCCAGCACGGTTTGCTCGCCGGTGAACGCGTCGAAGTGCTGGTGGTGCTCGACAGCTGCACTGATCGCTCGGCGCAAATCGTCAGCCGCTATCCAGTGCAGAGTCTGCACATCGAGGCACGCAACGTCGGCCAGGCCCGCGCCGCCGGTGCCCAGCTGTTACTGGAGCGCGGGGCGCGCTGGATCTCCTGCTCGGATGCAGACAGCCGCGTCGCCGATGACTGGCTGGTGGCTCAGCTCGGGCTGGGCGCGGACGCGGTGTGCGGCACGGTCACTGTCGAGCGCTGGCATGAGTCGTTCGATGAAGCGGCGCAAATCCACTATCACCGAAACTATCGGGCCTGCGAGGGTCATCGGCATATCCACGGCGCCAATCTGGGCATCAGCGCTGACGCTTACCGGTGGGCCGGAGGCTTTAAACCGCTGGCGTGCGACGAAGATGTGCAACTGGTCCGGGAGCTGGAGCTGGTTGGCGCAAACATCGCCTGGAGCCATCGCCCGCAGGTTCACACCAGTGCTCGCCTGGACAGTCGGGCCCGGGGCGGATTTGGCGACTATCTGCGCCATTTGGCACAGTTGGAAGCAAAAAAACCGGATCAGATTGATCTGTGACGCGACGAATCTGAGTTCATGGGCAATACTCCCGTGCGTGGCAATCCAGGGTTCGGAGCGCTGCACGGCAATCAACCAGCCTTCAAGGGTCGACGACGTCGGATTTCATGACGGTGAGCGCGATCGAGGGCGAGACAAACAAGGACGTCGTACCCATGAAACCGTTATCGCTAAGTGAAGGCCCTTCTTCGGCGCAAATCTGGAACAGCGCCGCGCAACTCGACAACATCCCCGTCATCAATACCCGTAGCCTGGTGCGCACCGGCGCGCGCGCGGTGATCATCGCGCCGCATCCCGGCGACGAAGTGGTGACCTGCGGCGGCCTGCTGCAATTACTTTCAAGCCTGGGCCATCCGCTGCAATTGCTCTCCATTACCGATGGCAGCGCCAGCCACCCCGGTTCCCGACAATGGTCGGAAAAACGCCTGAGCGTATTCCGCCCGCAGGAAAGCGTCGAAGCCTTGCGCCGCCTCGGCTTGCCGATGCACAGCCTGAAATGGGTTCGCGGGGGCTTCACCGATAACGCCCTGAGCGATCAACACAGCCAGTTGACCGAGTTCATCGGCCGTTATCTGCGGCCCGGGGACGTGGTGTTCAGTACGTGGCGCGGCGACGGCAATGACGACCATGAAGCGGTCGGTCACGCCGCCGCCGAAGCCGCTGAACTGGCCGGGGCGACTTTCCACGACGTACCGGTCTGGGCATGGCATTGGCCGGAGCGCGACCAGCAATTGATCCCTTGGCAGCGAGCTAGAAAACTGCGTCTCGACACCTGGACAGTCGCACGTAAAAGCCACGCCACCCATGCTTACGCCAGCCAGCTCAAGGGCGAACCGGCGCTGGGCATCGCCCCCATGCTGCCGCCGGTGATTCTTGAGCGGATGCGTTTGCCGTATGAGATCGTTTTCGTCTGACTTATCACTCTCGCACGGATGACCATTCGTCGGCACCTGTCAGATCTGACAGGTGCGCAATCCTCCCATTCAGCGCGTAATGACTCCGGCCACTAACCGACCGGAGTTCTTCGCCCATGTCCGCCAACGACCTGCCCGGCAACACCACCACACTCTTCAAGGAACTCGACATCCCCGGCCGCACGGGTCCGGTCTCCCAGCGGCCGATGGTATGGGGTATCAACCGGGCGGCTGCGCATGACAACTTTCCCCGTCAGGGCCTGTTGTGTCGGGCCGGGCCGTGGGGTTTGATGGAAGTTGGCGACACGATCGCGATTTCTATGGCAGGGCTGGAAGTCCTGCGAAAAATCGTCGACAAGCACGAGGTCGACAAAGAGCTGCAGATGTTCGTGCCCGCAGCCCGCCTCCACGAAGGCCCATTCACCGTCTCCTACACGGTCACTCGCCTCAACCAGACGCCTCTGCCTTCAGAGGTCACGGATTATGTGTTCAAGGGTACCCGCCCCGGCGGTCACGACGAAGACGATAGGCCGGGGCATTCGAAGCTGATCATGAGCATCCCGCCGGAGATCATCGGCGGCGGCATTGACAAGGACAACATCGCCGACGGTTTCCTGGTCACCATTAGCAACGATGACGGCTTGCCGCCCTACCCATTCGCAGCGGCCGGTGATCAGATCCAGGTAAGCGTTGGCGGAGTATTTGTGCTCAGCGAGCGGCTCACTCAGGATCAGGCCGACGGCAAGATACCGATCACCATTCACATCGACGAAGCCACCCTGCGCGAGGCGGGCGACTCCGATAGCACCGGTTTGGGGGTGGCCTTCGAGGTCTACGATCTGGTGGACAACCGCTCCGAGGACTGGAGCTTCGAGCAACGCGTGGTGGTCGCCATCGACACGACCCGGCTGGAGGCGCCGCTGCTCAGGGAAGCCGTCAACAACGTGCTGGATGTCGACAAGCTCGGCAACGCCAACGGCACGGCGCAGATCGTCGCCCTGGACACCAGCAAATTCAAAGTGGGCGACATCATCATTTTGCAAATCAAGGGCACGCCTGTGGAAGGTGCGCCCATCTATAAAGAGATCGTCAGCGAGCCGCTGGTCAGCGTGCCCAGCATTGCCGAAATGTCGGTGCCCAACGCTGTCCTGCGGCAATTTGCCAAATCGCGCTTTGCGATGTCCTTTCGGTTACTCAGTGCCGACGGTTCTCCAGAGCTGCACGCCAAAACCCAGTTCATCAGCGCCATCGGCGAGGTGCAGCGGCTGGCGGCTCCGATTGTCCGTGACGCCTTGAATGGCGCGCTGGACCCGACACTGGCACAGGTGGTCATTCTGATCCCGTTCGATGAATCGTTCGTCGCCGGCCAGTCCATCGAACTGCGCTGGCTCGTCATTCGTTCCGACCTGAGTCACTACATGCCCACCCTGCCATTGCGCACGATCACCGATGGTGACATCGCGGCCAAAAAGTCGCTGCAAATAAACGTCCCCGGTGATCCGCACCTGGAGATGGCCAATGGCGGCAAGCTGGAGGTGTACTATCTGTTGCACGTTGCAAACGCGGTGCTCGGCACGATGAATCGGGTCAACGCCACCCATGCCACCCGCGAATCGATCCACGCCGAGATCCTGCAAGTCGGCGAGCCGCGCCTGGAACTGCCGGAGCCGGAAGTGGCCGGCGTCGTCAACGGTGTCATGCCGCCCGACAGAGACGGCACGACGCTGACCATATCCTACCTGGACACACAACCCGGCGATGTCGTGACCTACTGTTGGAGCGGCTCGAAAACCGGCACGGTCTGCGACTCGATCACACTGAACTCGTTTACCGCGGGCAAAATCATCCAGTTCACCATCGGGGCCGGGCTGATCAAGAACAATGAAGGTGGGATGGTTAAGACGGACTATTGCATCAAACGCGCGGCGGGTGGCACCAGTTATTCCAACCCGCTGACGTTCCGTGTCGGGGTGGCGCTGGAGCTCAAAGCCCCCTCCATCGAACAAGCGCCGAATGGTTCCACCCTGGATCCCTTTGCGGCGGAGGATGCGCTGACCGCAATTATCGATTACGACATGCGCCTTGGCGACAAAATCACCGTGACCTTGACCGGCGCCCCCGGCACCCCGGCCGGCGGCTCGCACACCACGGCGCCAGTGAACGTGACCACCATTGGTGCGCAGAAAATTGAGATCGACAACGCGGTTCTGGCTTTCAACCTCGGCCAATCTGTGACGGTGAGTTTCATCGTGAGCCGTGATGGCGAATCGAAAGATTCGCAGCTGTTGCTGCTGGCGGTGTTGCCGATCAAGGATCAGGACCATCGCCTGCCAAGCCCGATCATCAATGGCAACACCAGCTCCGAACTGGACACCACCACGCTGGCCCGCGGCGCAAAAACACGCATTGCACGCTGGGCGCATATCGCACAGGGGCAACCCCTGTGGTTGCTCTATCTGAAAGACGACGACCCTACGCCCATCGCCGTAACTTACGAGGCCACGCCAACCCCTGCGGCGGGACTGCCCACCGGGATGTATCCCGACACTCCGGTGGCTGCACTCAAGGCATTGCGACATGGTGAACGCGTGAGCGTAATGTTCAAGGTCGGCTTTGATCGCAGCCCCGATGAAAGCAAAGCGGTAACTTTCCCGGTGCGCACCTATACCATCAAGGCTGTGGAGGATCTGAAGCCGCAAATTACATCCGTCAAAGGCTCACCGAGCGGGGATGAAATTCTCGAGGGTGGCACTACCGTGGAAACAGCCGTCACACTGAGTGGCACTGCCGCCAAAGGCCAGAAAGTTGAAGTGTTCGACGGCGCCACCTCCAGAGGGGACGCCACCGCAGATGGGACAACAGGCAATTGGGAATTGAGAGATTCAGGCTTGAGCCTGACGACTCACCTTTACAAGGCGAAGGCACTTTATGGTTCGGGCCTGGAGTCAAGCGCACGCACATTCAGCGTGGTGGGAAAGCTGAATGTCATACCAACCCAGTTTCCGCGCTACATCGCGGTCAGTCCTGATGGCGCTCGTGCATATGTACTCGGCTTCGGTCCTGTTAGTAACAGAGTGATCACACTCGACGTTATTGATCTCGCGACGCAGCGCGTTATTGACTCCACCAATATAAACACTCGGCTTGTCTGGGACTTAATCGTTAGTCGGGATGGCAATCGACTGTATCTTTCCACTCCATTTATCATTCTTGAATATGACGCTTCTGATCTCTCACAATTGCGATCATTCACCAGCGAAATTTATCGATCAGATTTAATCGCCAGTCACGACCACAGCAAGCTTTACAGTACTGGCGACATGAATACCGATTTCCCTAACGGAAGAACGGAAGTTCTAGATATTGCAAGTGGTCGAATAATTCGAAACATCAACTTGGGCAACAATTCGCTACCTTCCGCATTATCTCCGGACGATAAGCACCTCTACGCTATCAATAGAAACAGTCTTCCTTCGCTGTTGATATTCGAAACCAATAACTTCACCCAAATAAAAAGCCTCGATGTAGCGTGGAATGCAACCGATATAGTTGTAAAACCAGATGGAACATATCTATATGTGTTAAGCAGTCAGCACACTGAACTCATAGAGATAAGCATTCCAACGCACAACATCACCCGACGAATAAACGTTCATCCCGGTCTATCAAAAATGGCGATAACGCCAGATGGAAAACATTTATGCTGTGTTGGAGAGAGCAAAAGCGAAGAATCGTTCATCATTGACACGAGCACACTTGCAATCCGCAGAATCAAATCGGGTCGGTCGCCGCATGCAGTGGCATTCAGCAAGAATGGGCAACGGGTATAATCTGTAACCATGACGATCATACGGTATGGGATTCTCCCTGGTGAAACAGGTGGAAAATCACCTCTTTGCCTAGCTGCGATTGCCTGTATCTGTGCTAGGGAAGTGGCAGCAAGGCTGCTGGAGTCGAACCTGCCCGGGGACGGATGCCGTCCCCAACCGGGTTTGAAGCCCGGCCACGCTATCGGGCGCGATTGCATTCCCTGAGTTCAGTAGGCGTGCGCCATTACCAACCCATTGTCGTGACAGGTTTGTCGTACTTCGCCTTAGGGTCGCCGGGCTGACCGGTACCCGAAACCCTAAGCCCTCGCAAAGCGGGCAGCGCAACAGCTAAATGAGCCGCCTCATTCCAACGGAACTGCCACCCCCACCCATCAGTCGCATGAACAGGCACTCAGGATTCAGAGGAGTAACCGTGTCCAGCGATCCCAAGCCTCACGCCGTCGACGCACCCGCCATCCATCGTATGCGGGTGCTGACGGTCAATACCCACAAGGGTTTTACCGCGTTCAACCGGCGTTTCATCCTGCCGGAATTGCGTGAAGCGGTACGCAGCACTTCGGCCGATCTGGTGTTTTTGCAGGAAGTGGTGGGTGAACACGAGCGGCATTCGAACCGCTACAACGAATGGCCGCAAACCTCGCAATATGAATTTCTCGCCGACAGCATGTGGAGCGATTTCGCCTACGGGCGCAACGCGGTCTATCCTCACGGCCATCACGGCAATGCGCTGCTGTCGAAATACCCGATCCGCGAATACCGCAACCTTGATGTCTCGATCACCGGTCCTGAGCGCCGCGGCCTCTTGCACTGCGTGCTGGAGGTGCCGGGGCACGCCGAAGTACACGCGATCTGCGTGCACTTGAGCCTGCTCGAAAGCCATCGCCAATTGCAGTTGCAACTGCTCTGCCAGTTGCTCGAATCCCTTCCGGACGACGCCCCGGTAATTATTGCCGGCGACTTCAACGACTGGCAGTTACACGGCAACGCCGCCCTCGCCCGTCGTGCTTATCTGCACGAAGCCTTCGAACGCCACCACGGTCGCCCGGCCAAGACGTATCCGGCGCGGTTTCCCTTATTGCGTCTGGACCGGATCTACCTGCGCAACGCCAGTAGTCATGACCCTCAGATCCTTGGCAACAAGCCCTGGACTCATCTGTCGGATCATCTGCCGCTGGCGGTTGAAGTGCATCTGTAGCCTTACATATGCACTGGATCGTGCGTCAGACATGGTGTCCGACGCCGAAAATACCTTCTACACCTCGCAATATTGACAGCAATGACGTGCGCGGCGTGTCGGGTAACATCGGGATCCGCATTAGCTGGTGAACCTTCCGTCGGTAAGAAAATGCTCTGGGCCGGCGCTTTCGTTGCGTTTTTCCATGCAAACAACCACTTAGTTATGTGCAGAAAAACAAACGCTTGCGCCGGACAATTCGCCACTACCGCTCATCGTTCAATTTCTTGACGCGCGCCCTTCACTCTTCTTATCTCTACCTTACTACCCCCGGAATCCTAACCGGGGCAAGCCTTCGGACTCTCGCGAAATCGAGCGCCCACGGTTTGCCTCGCTTCATTCGGTCGCCCCTCGTTCGGGGTAGGAGAGGCGCCACATCGAGATGCCGCATGCGCCTGCAAGGTAGACCTCCATGAAAAGTTCAATCACCCCACACGAGATCAAAATCACTTTTTGCACAGTGTCGAGTTCTATCTTGCTGTGCTCATCCATGGAGGCGCAGGCCGGTTCTGCGGCGGATGAAACGTCCCCTTGGTATCGAGAGAACGTGCCGGTGATGACCTTGCCCGCGACGGTGATCACCCCCGGTCCGCAACGCTTCAATCAGCGCCCTGACTTGCAAGACTCCCGACTGATCACTGAAGACCTCGCGCCCGGCGCCTGGGAGCGATTCTACGGCCAACGCTCCCGCCAAGCGCAAACCGACGTGCTGTCATCAGGTTTCGCATTACCCGGCGGTGGCCATTCGAAAGGTCCTGCTGTCCTGACCCTGCAAAGCGGCAACGGCGCCACCCAGACCATCGGTTTGATTGGCGGCGTGAACCAGATTCAGGCCAACGGCAACGGCCCGCTCACCAGTCGTGCCCTCGCGGATCCATCCTCCGCCACCCTGAATCTGGAAGGCCAAAGCCTCGGCGCCTATTACAGCCTGACGGGGGCGCAAGGCTGGCACGTCGACCTCTCGGCCAGCGGCGGGCGCGTCAGTGGTTTCAGTCGCAATCAACAAGGTGCGCGGCAAGCCACCGAAGGCAGCGCGATCACCTTCTCGGTCGAGGGCGGTTACCCGATTGGCTTGAGCGAAAACTGGGTGGTCGAACCGCAGGCACAATTGATCAACCAGCGCATCACCCTCAATACCCCTTCCGCGGGCTCGGGCAATGCGTCGTCAAGCGACCTGACCTCATGGAGCGGTCGCGTCGGCGCACGGTTGAAAGGCAGTTATGACTTGAACGGTTTACCGGTCGAACCCTATGTGCGGACCAACCTGTGGCACACGGTGTATACCGGCAGCACGGTGACTCTGGATCAGGTCGACAAGATCAGCAGCAGTCGCAAGTCGTCGACAGTGGAATTGGGATTGGGACTCGTGGCGCGGGTGACACCCGTGGTCAGCCTGTACGTCAGCGCCGATTACAGCAGTGACGTCGATGACAATGATTTGAATGGGCTGATAGGAAGTTTGGGTGTGCGGATGCGTTGGTGATCTTCGGATCACCTTAAATCCCTGTGGGAGCTGGCTTGCCAGCGATAGCGGCAGGCCAGACAACCGAATGTGCTGGCCTCATCGCGGGCAAGCCCGCTCCCACAGGTTATGCGGCGCCTGGCTAGCCCTGCGGTCGCAAGATCAACACCGCGAGCGGCGGCAGGTTCAGCTCCAGTGACATCGCCTGGCCGTGGCTCGGCACTTCTTCGGTAAACGCCCCGCCGCCGTTGCCATAGTTGGAACCGGCGTAGGTGTCGGCGTCGCTGTTGAGCAGCTCAGTCCAGCGCCCGGCAAACGGCACGCCAACGCGATACGCCTGACGCGGCACCGGCGTGAAGTTAGCCACCACCAACACGGGCTCGCCGTCCTTGCTCCAACGCAACCAGGCATAAACGCTGTTGATCGCATCGTCACCGATCAGCCACTGAAAACCCTGCGGCGCGTCATCCTGATCGTGCAGCGCCGGCACTTCGCGATACAAGCGATTGAGGTCGCCGATCAGTTTCTGCACGCCTTTGTGCTCGGAATACTGCAGCAGATACCAGTCGAGCTGTTGATCATGGTTCCACTCGCGCCACTGGCCGAACTCACAACCCATGAACAGCAGCTTCTTGCCCGGATGGGTCCACATGAAACTCAGGTAGGCGCGCAGGTTGGCAAACTTCTGCCAGCGGTCGCCGGGCATCTTGTCGATCAGCGAATGCTTGCCGTGCACCACTTCATCATGGGAGATCGGCAGGATGAAGCGCTCGGACCATGCGTAAACCAGACCAAAACTCAGCTCGTTGTGATGATGGGCGCGGTACACCGGGTCCTGCTGGATGTAATGCAGCGAATCGTGCATCCAGCCCATGTTCCATTTATAGGCAAAGCCCAGGCCACCCTGCTGCGTACTCTGGCTGACGCCCGGCCACGCGGTGGACTCTTCGGCGATCACCAAGGCACCCGGGGCTTCGAGCTCAACCACATCGTTCAAGTGCCGCAGGAAGTCGATGGCTTCCAGGTTCTCGCGTCCGCCATGGCGGTTCGGCACCCACTCGCCCGCTTTGCGCGAATAGTCGCGATAAAGCATCGAGGCCACCGCATCGACGCGCAGACCGTCGATGTGAAAATGCTTCAACCAATGCAACGCCGAGGCAAGCATGTAGCCATGTACTTCGGTGCGCCCGAGGTTGTAGATCAGCGTGTCCCAGTCCTGATGGAAACCTTCTAGCGGATTGGCGTATTCGTACAGTGCCGTGCCGTCGAACTGGGCCAGACCGTGGGTATCGGTTGGAAAGTGCGCCGGCACCCAGTCGAGGATCACGCCGATCTCGGCGCGGTGGCAGGCGTCGACGAATTCGCCGAACTGCTCCGGCGTGCCATAACGCGCACTCGGGGCGAACTGCGAGAGCAGTTGATAACCCCACGAGCCACCGAAGGGATGCTCCATGATCGGCATGAGTTCGATGTGGGTGAAACCCAGTTCCTTGACGTACGGAATCAGCCGTTCAGCCAGTTCCGGCCAGCTGTACTGGCGCGCCACTTCACCGAGATCATCCAGCTCGCATTGCCACGACCCGGCATGCAGCTCGTAGATTGACAGCGGCGCCGAATGTTTTTGCCGCTCGCGGCGGCTGTTCATCCAGTCCTGATCCTGCCAATTGACCTGCAATGGCGCGGCGACTTTCGACGCGGTGTCCGGCGGCAGGCTGGTGGCCAGCGCCATCGGGTCAGCCTTGAGCGGCAGAATCCCGTGAGCACCCAGGATCTCGTATTTGTACAATTCTCCCGCTTGCAGGCGCGGGATAAACAACTCCCACACCCCGGACGGATGACGCAGGCGCATCGGGTGGCGGCGACCGTCCCAGACGTTGAAATCACCCACTACCGAGACGCGCCGGGCATTCGGCGCCCACACCGCGAAACGCACACCGTCGACGCCATCAACCGTTTTCAGTTGCGCACCGAGGCAGGCACTGAGGTCACGGTGATTGCCTTCGGCGAACAGGTACAAATCCATTTCACCGAGCAACTGACCAAAGCTGTAAGGATCCTCGGCAACCTGTTCACCACCGGCCCAACGGGTGCGCAGGCGATAGCGCCGCTCCCCATTGAAGTGGCCAACAAACAGCCCCGGCGTTTCGGTTTGCGCCAGCGCGCCGATTTCTTCATCGCTGTCCTTGTCCAGCACGGCAACGCTCAGCGCACCGGGTAAATAGGCGCGAATGAACTGCCCGCCAGCGCCATCGCCGTGCGGGCCAAGAATGGAAAACGGATCCGGGTGTTCCGCACGTACCAGCGCGTCGATGTCTTTCGCCGACGGCAGTAACGCTTCTTTAGCGTGACCCTGTTCCTTGTTCGAGAAACTCATGACTACTCTCCACCAAGATCGGAAAAGGGTTTAAGCCCCGTCAATAACCCATACAAACCGTGCAACGGCACGGGCAGCCACGTGGGGCGATTTTCGGCTTCATAGGCCACTTCATAGGCCGCCTTCTCCAGACCGAACAGCGCAAGCGCGGCGTCGGCACCTTCAGGATCCTGCCAGGCATGATCAAGACTAGCTGTCGCTTGGCGATATGCCTCGACAAATGCTGCGCGCGCCTCAAGCAGATACCGTTGCGCCACGCGACGGCGAGCGTCTTCGGATTCCGCGCTGTGATCAACGTTGTGCACGTTGATGGTCATCGCGGCGGCGTAATCGAAAGAACGCAGCACACCGCTGACATCCTTGTACGGACTATGCTTGCCACGGCGTTCGCTCAGTGGTCGCGCAGGCTCACCTTCGAAATCGATCAGATAGGCATCGCCCTTGATCACCAGCACCTGGCCCAGGTGCAAGTCACCGTGGACACGAATACGCAAACCACCCGCGGCTTTTTTCGCCAGATCCTGCACGTGGGCAAGAATGGTTTTCTTCTCGTCGAGCAGCCGTGCGACGAGTTTCTGATCCGCAGCACTGAGTTGCCCTTGATGTTGCTTCAAGAGTTTCAGCGCATGCTCGACCTGAGACACGACATCCTTGCCGGTCGCCTGCATATCCTTGGCCGAACTCACCTGTGGCGCAAAATCGGCGTTGTCGGTCGGCGCGGCCAGCATCTGGTGCATCTCACCGAGGCGCTGACCGAGCATACCGGCAAAATCCCTCAGTTCGCCCAAAGCGTTGTAATGCTGATCCTGCTCGGACATGGAGTCGGCCAATTCATCGCGCAATGCCCGTTCGAGGTTGTTCTGCGTCCATTCCCACGCATCGCCCTGATTGCTCAAATAACCTTGGGCAATCATCAGCAGATTATCTTCGCCCTGGGCGTCGCGGCGAATCACCGAGCCCAGCAGCGGTGAGATATTGGCAAATCCGGCAGCGGTCAGGTAAGCGCTCATCTCCAGTTCAGGGTGTACGCCAGACGCTACTTTACGGATCAGCTTAAGCACCAGGCTATTGCCGATCACCACGGAACTGTTGGATTGCTCGGCCGACAGATAACGCACTTCAGAGTCGGCGCCCAGGTTGAGTTTTTCCAGATGCGCCGTCGGTGCGAAACGAATCTCGCCCTCGGACGATTCCAGCACAGTGTTGTTCTGCATGCCTTGCAGCACCGCATGAACAAACCCTTCGAGGCTGAAGGCGTCAGTGATCAAGCCGACCTGACGAACCCGGCGCACGCGGGCCAGTGCCAATTGCTGCGGCAACGGTGGCCCGACGTAATCTTCGGCGATAAAGCCGAACGGCAGCTGATATCGGCTGGTCTGGCCACCACTGGTGACTTCGATTTCGCTGAGCAACACGGGTTGCTGCGCATCGCCAAACCGCACCCCATAAGCCAGATTGACCTTTTCGATGGCCGCATCCTTGCCGGCGAACCAGCGACGGTTTTGCAGCCAGCTCGGCAGAATGCTCTGCTCCAGCGTCGTGCGGGACGGCGCTTCGAGCAGTTCTTCCATACGCTTTTTCAGTACTAGCGTGGTGAAGTCCGGCAGGCTTTGCACCGGTTCGACGTGCCAGCTCGGCATCTGGTTTTCGGTCGCCAGGGCGAACCAGTAGAAGCCGTAAGGCGCCAGGGTCAGAAGGAAATTCAACTGGCCAATTGGCGGAAAAGCATTACCGCCGAGCATTTCCACCGGCACCATCCCGGTGTAGGCAGAGAGGTCGAGCTCCGCTGCCTGAGCACTGCGCGATACGTTAGCCACGCAAAGAATAATCTCGTGTTTGCCATCGGCATCGGTGAATTCGCGGGTGTAGGCCAGAATCCGCCGGTTGCTCGGCGAAAGCATCTTCAACGTGCCGCGCCCGAACGCCTTGGACTGTTTACGTACCGCGAGCATGCGCCGCGTCCAGTTCAACAGCGAGTGCGGGTCGCCGGCCTGGGTTTCGACGTTGACCGACAGGTAACCGTATTGCGGGTCCATGATTGGTGGCAGCACCAGACTGGCCGGGTCGGCGCGGGAGAAGCCGCCGTTACGGTCGATCGACCACTGCATCGGCGTGCGCACACCGTCACGGTCACCGAGGTAGATGTTGTCGCCCATGCCGATTTCATCGCCGTAATACAGGGTTGGCGTGCCCGGCATCGACAGCAGCAGGCTGTTGAGCAACTCGACGCGACGACGGTCGCGCTCCATCAACGGCGCCAGACGTCGGCGAATACCGAGGTTGATTCGCGCGCGACGGTCAGCCGCGTAGTAATTCCACAGGTAATCGCGCTCCTTGTCGGTCACCATTTCCAACGTCAGTTCATCGTGGTTACGCAGGAAAATCGCCCACTGACAGTTCGCGGGAATTTCCGGCGTCTGGCGCAAAATGTCGGTGATCGGAAAGCGGTCTTCCTGGGCCAGCGCCATGTACATGCGCGGCATCAACGGGAAGTGGAAAGCCATGTGGCATTCGTCGCCATTCAGGCCTTCGGCGTCGGTGTCACCGAAATACAGTTGAGTGTCTTCCGGCCATTGGTTGGCCTCGGCGAGCAGCATGCGGTCCGGGTAGTTGGCGTCGATTTCGGCGCGGATCTGCTTGAGGACGTCGTGGGTTTCCGGAAGGTTTTCGTTGTTGGTGCCATCGCGCTCGATCAGGTAGGGAATCGCGTCCAGACGCAGACCGTCGATGCCCATGTCCAGCCAGTAGCGCATCACCGACAGGACCGCTTTCATCACTTGCGGGTTGTCGAAATTCAGGTCCGGCTGGTGGGAATAGAAACGGTGCCAGAAGTACTGGCCGGCGACCGGGTCCCAGGTCCAGTTGGACTTTTCGGTGTCGAGGAAAATGATTCGCGTGCCGTCGTATTTCTGGTCGTCGTCCGACCACACGTAGAAGTCTCGCGCCGCCGAACCGGGTTTGGCCTTGCGCGCCCGCTGGAACCACGGGTGCTGGTCGGAAGTGTGGTTGATGACCAGCTCGGTGATCACGCGCAAACCGCGCTTATGCGCCTCAGCGATGAAGCGCTTGGCGTCGGCCATGGTCCCGTAATCGCTGTGCACGCCGCGATATTCAGCGATGTCGTAGCCGTCGTCACGACGTGGCGAGGGATAGAACGGCAGCAGCCAGATGGTGTTGACGCCGAGTTCGGCAATGTAATCGAGTTTGGCGATCAGGCCGGGAAAGTCGCCGATCCCGTCGTTGTTAGAGTCGAAAAACGATTTGACGTGAACTTGATAAATCACCGCATCCTTGTACCAGAGCGGGTCTTTGATAAAGGTGGCTGCCTTGGGTTTCTTCGCCATGTGAAACTCCTGCGTTCAATTCTGGAAGCCAACCGGCGTCCTGAAAAAAGGGTGTTCATTGTGGGAGCTGGCTTGCCAGCGATAGCGGTGGTTCAGCGATAAACAAGCAAGCTGCCAGAACGCAATCGCTGGCGAGCCAGCTCCCACATTTGATAGTTGTCGGGCTCAGGAATGACTGATCCGCCAGATGCCGAATGGCTGATACGCCGGATCAAGGCGCATGAACTGGTACTTGCCATGCCAGTCCCAGCGGTGCCCGTTCATCAAGTCTTCGCCGTGGGTGGTTGCATCGTCCGGCAGGCCCATTTCCCACAACGGCAGCTCGAAATTCGCTTCCTGAACGTTATGCGGATCAAGGCTCACCGCCACCAGAATGAAATTGCTGCCATCGGCGCTGCGTTTGCCGAAGTACAGAATGTTGTCGTTCCACGCGTTGTAGACCTGCAAACCCAGATGGGTATGCAGCGCAGGGTTTTGGCGACGGATGCGGTTGAGCTGAGCAATTTCGGCAATGATGTTGCCCGGCGCGTTGAAATCGCGGACGCGGATCTCGTATTTCTCGGAATCGAGGTACTCCTCCTTGCCCGGCACCGGCGCCGCTTCACAGAGTTCAAACCCTGAATACATGCCCCACAGGCCTGAACCCATGGTCGCCAGCGCCGCACGTATGAGAAAGCCCGGGCGCCCGGATTCATGCAAGAACGCCGGGTTAATGTCGGGCGTATTGACGAAGAAGTTCGGTCGGTAGCATTCGCGCCACGGCGATTCGTTCAGCTCGGTGAAGTACGCGGCCAATTCGGCCTTGGTGTTGCGCCAGGTGAAATAGGTGTAGCTCTGGGTGTAACCGACCTTGCCCAAGCGCGCCATCATTGCCGGCGTGGTGAAGGCTTCGGCGAGGAAGATCACTTCCGGGTGCAGCGCCCGCACGTCGGCAATCAGCCATTGCCAGAACGGCAGCGGCTTGGTGTGCGGATTGTCGACGCGAAAGATCTTCACGCCCTCCTCGACCCAGCCAATGACAATGTCGCGCAGCTCGACCCACAGACTCGGGATCGCGTCCGGGGCATAAAAGTCGACGTTGACGATGTCCTGATATTTCTTCGGCGGGTTTTCCGCATATTTGATGGTGCCGTCCGGCCGCCAGTTGAACCAGCCCGGATGCTGTTTGAGCCACGGGTGATCCTGGGAACACTGGATCGCGAAATCGAGGGCAATTTCAAGACCATGATCGGCCGCCGCAGCCACCAGCCGACGGAAATCCTCACGCGTGCCGAGTTGCGAGTGAATCGCCTCGTGGCCACCCTCCTCGCTACCGATGGCGTACGGGCTGCCCGGATCATCCGGCCCAGCCGTCAGGGAATTGTTGCGACCCTTGCGGTGGGCGCGGCCAATCGGGTGGATCGGCGTGAAGTACAGCACGTCGAAACCCATGTCCTGAATCATCGGCAACCGCGAGTGCACGTCATTGAAGGTGCCGTGGCGGTTGGGATCATCGGTGATCGAGCGTGGAAACAACTCATACCAACTGGCGAATTCGGCCAGTTCGCGCTCGACATCCATCGGGAATTCGGCGCTGACGCTCAGATAAGCGCGGTGATCCGCCTGGGCCATCAGTTGCGCACTGCGCGAGTGCAGAAACAGCGCGACTTGCTCGGTTTCGAGCAGACCGGACAGTTCATGGTGCAGCGCGGCCAGGTGTTCGCTGAGCTGACCTTCACTGCGCTCGGCGGCGTGTTGCACCATGCTGCGACCTTCTTGCAGCTCCAGTGAAACCGGGACGGCGGCGTTGTGCTTCTTTTCCAGTTCGTACTGGAAACTGGCGAAATGGTCGATCCACGCTTCGACGCAATACACGAATCGCCCTTGGTGTTCCGGGCGGAAACTGCCACGCCAGCCGTTGTTGCCCAGCTCCGACATGACTTCGCTTTGCCAGGTTTCCTGACCTTCCTCGCGCCAGCGAATGCGCACGGCGAGCTTGTCATGACCGTCGGCAAACACCTTGCTGGTAACGATCACGTCGCGCCCGGCAATCGACTTCACGGCGAACTGGCCGCCATCAAGGGTTGGCATGGTGTCTTCGATAACAATGCGAGGCAGCAGCAATGCCTGCGACAGCGGCATGTGCGGGTTGTAGCTCAGCTCTGAGGGTTTTTCAGCAGTCATCGAGCATCTCTCCTGTACGCCCCAAGGACGCTCTTGTGCCGGTTCAGTCTTCACAACAAAGCACCTGCCCCGGAATGAACTCACTTAGGTTCCGAGCGACCGCGGCAGAGAAAAGTTCACAGCGATTTGTCTGTTTGAACCGGCGGATCGAATTCGTCGCGAGGTGGTCAATCCACTTAAGCACTTCTCACGCCATGTGCCACACGGAGGTCTACCTGATGAACAACCCATTCCCGGCGGAAACGCCCGATCCGAACATCGACAACCCGGCCATTCCCGAGACCGAGCCGCAACCGATCCCCGAGCAGGAGCCGCCCGGCACCCTCCCACCACCCAAGGAAGAGCCACCGTCGACGATGCCGCCAGTGATTGTCTGACACGCATCAATCGCGACAATCGTTCCCACGCGCTGCGTGGGAACATCCACCAAAGACACTACAGACGATCGTTTTTCTGCTCATCTTTCTCGAAATTCTGATCGTCCTTCTCGAAAACACGCACGATCCGCGGCATCACGCTGAAAATACCTAACGCCAACAGGGTGCTGAGCACCGCCGTTGCTTCTTTGCCCATGCCTGCCGCCACACCAATGGCGGCGGTCATCCAAAGGCCGGCGGCAGTGGTGAGTCCTTTGACGTGGCCTTCATCACCCTCCTGATTTTTCAGGATAGTGCCTGCCCCGAGAAACCCGATACCGGCAATGATCCCCTGGACCACCCGACTCATGGCGTCGGCCTCTGCGCCCGAGGTCTGCGGTACCAGCACAAACAGCGCCGCACCCAACGCCACCAGCATGTGCGTTCGCACCCCGGCCGCCTTGCCCTTGTGTTCGCGCTCAAAACCGAGGATCCCACCGAGTATTGCCGCCATCAGCAGCCGTACGGTAATTCTTGTCAGTTGCGACGCATCGCCAATGTCGGCGAATTCTGCTTGCAGCGTTTCCAGCACCTCTTCCCACCACGCGTTCATCGTGCAGTCCTTGTTATGGCTTGATAAGCGATGGACAGCGGCGACCATTAATCAGTTGCGCAGAACGATCTGCGAGTCCCGTGCCCTAACCTTTCAGACACCCGTGAAAAAAGGACCGCTCCATGACCGTTCGAATCGATGAATCCAATCCCGAGAATAAAGTGTGTTTTTTTACTGTTGAAAATGGCGAGGAGATTCGCATCTGCGACACCCTTGAGGTCAACACAGATAGCGAAAAAGCCATGTCATTCGTAGAAATCGAAGCGCGGCGCGTCTACATCACCGAAGCAGAGGCCGACGCCTTGACCGTTGCAGGTGCCAAGGATGGGCGTAAACATCTGAAAGCCGACACCGGTGATTCGGTGATTTGATTGACTTTGATCAACACTTCACGCAAACGTCTGGTTCAGACGTTTGCGCCCTAGTCTGCGGGCTGCTTCAAGTTGTCGCAGGCGTGGCTTTAAAGTTCATCTGATACGGTTTTTATTGAATTAGCTGAGTCTGTTATGCAAACAGATCGACGCTCATAGTTCATCGGCCTGATGGAGGCTGATGAGCGAATGACCATGAGCGAACAAATCCCCGTCCGAACCGTAGAAGCAACCCCCACCCTAGCTCCTCATATAAAAAAGGTGCCCGCACGCCCAATGAAGGCGACGGCCAAGTCCAGCGACAACCAGATTCACACCCGCAGTTTCACCGGCCTTTTTCGCACCCTGCGCATGAGCGGCGCGGGGTTTCTGTTTTTGCTGTTCTTTGGCACGGTGTGGTTGAACTGGGGTGGTCGTCAGGCGGTGTTGTGGGACATGGCGGAAAGCAAATTTCACATTTTCGGCGCGACCTTCTGGCCGCAGGATTTCATTCTGCTCTCGGCCCTGTTGATCATCGCCGCGTTCGGCCTCTTCGCGATCACCGTCTTCGCCGGACGGGTCTGGTGTGGTTACACCTGCCCGCAGAGTTCGTGGACGTGGATCTTCATGTGGTGCGAAAAGATCACCGAGGGCGAGCGCAACCAACGGATCAAGCTGCAAGCCGCGCCCTGGGGCTTGAACAAACTGGCGCGCCGCGCGGCCAAGCACACCTTGTGGCTGGCGATCAGCGTGCTCACCGGTCTGACTTTCGTTGGTTACTTCACGCCGATCCGGCCGCTGGCCGAAGAGTTGCTGACCCTGCAAATCGGCGGGGTCAGCCTGTTCTGGGTGCTGTTCTTCACTGCCGCGACGTACATCAATGCCGGCTGGCTGCGCGAAGCCGTGTGCATGCACATGTGCCCGTATGCGCGGTTCCAGAGCGTGATGTTCGATAAGGACACCCTGACTATTTCCTACGACGTGGCCCGCGGCGAAAACCGTGGCCCGCGTAAACGTGATGTAAAACCGCTCGAGGCCGGGCTGGGCGATTGCATCGACTGCCAGTTGTGCGTGCAGGTGTGCCCGACCGGTATCGACATTCGTGATGGTTTGCAGATGGAGTGCATCGGTTGCGCGGCGTGCATCGACGCCTGTGATTCGATCATGGACAAGATGAACTACCCACGCGGCTTGATCCGCTACAGTTCCGAGCGCGAATTGCAGGGCGGCAAAACACATCTGTTGCGACCACGGCTGGTCGGTTACGTGGCGGTACTGCTGGTGATGATCGGCGCACTGGCATTGGCCTTGGTGGAGCGGCCGATGGTGTCGCTGGACGTGACCAAGGATCGCGGATTGTTCCGCGAAAACGGTCAGGGCCAGATCGAAAACATCTACAGCCTCAAAGTCATCAACAAGACCCAGCAGCGTCAGGATTACCAGCTGAGCCTGGTCGACGGCGAGGGCTTCCAGCTGCAAGGCAAAACCGAACTGAGCCTGGCGCCGGGTGAGATTGTCGATGTACCGGTGTCGGTGGCGATGACCACGGAGCGGCCGAGCAGCAGTTCGCAGACCTTGAGTTTCAAGATTGCCGACAGCGACGAGCCTGAGGTTTATAGCGTGGCGAAAAGCAGGTTTGTCGCGCCGATGAATCGCTGAGTCGTTAGAATCTCTGCCCTCATCCCAGCCCTCTCCCAGAGGTAGAGGGGGCCGACCGAAGTGTCTTTCGTTGTGCATCGACCTGGGCGACCGAGTCGGTCATAGATTTAGGTAAGCTCGTATTTCCAACATTCAACACAGCCAGTTCCCTCTCCCTTTGGGAAACGGTTGGAATGAGAGAAAAGGCAGTCGTTTTCGGCGCTTTTCAGGACCCGAGTTCACCGATGATCCTTCAAGTCGGCGTACTTGCAACATTCAACACGGTCAGTCCCCTCTCCCTCTGGGAGAGGGCTAGGGTGAGGGGCAGTTGCCTGGCACCCCACACAACCAACAAGCACCAAGGCCCTCGATGAAACGCTACGAAAAATTCGCCGAAGACATTGCTGAACTGATCCGCTCCGGCGTCCTGGGCCCCGGCCAGCGCGTGCCGTCGGTGCGCTACGCCAGCCAGACTTACGGCGTCAGCCCGTCCACGGTGTTCCAGGCCTATTACCTGCTCGAACGTCGCGGCCTGATTCGCGCACGACCCCGCTCCGGTTACTTCGTCAACACCCACGCACCGAGCCCGTTCTCGGAGCCGGTCATCAGCAGCCACGTCAACGATTCCACCGAAGTCGATGTCAGCGAACTGGTGTTCTCGGTGCTGGAGTCGATCAAGGACCCCAGCACCGTGCCATTCGGCTCGGCATTCCCCAGCCCGACGCTGTTCCCGTTGCAACGGCTGTCGCGGTCACTGGCCAGCGCCGCGCGGGAGATGGACCCGCGCATGGTCGTCACCGACATGTCGCCGGGCAACCCGCAACTGCGTCGACAGATCGCCCTGCGTTACATGGTCGGCGGCTTGATGCTGCCGATGGAAGAACTGCTGATCACTAACGGTGCCCTCGAAGCGCTGAACCTGTGCCTGCAAGCGGTCACCGAACCCGGCGATCTGGTGGCCATCGAAGCCCCGGCGTTCTACGCCAGCCTGCAAGTGCTGGAACGACTGAAACTCAAAGCCGTGGAAATCCCCGTGCACCCGCGCGACGGTATCGACCTCGGCGTGCTCGCGCAGACGCTGGAACGCCATCCGATCAAGGCCTGCTGGTGCATGACCAGTTTCCAGAATCCGATGGGCGCGACCATGCCCGAGGCCAAGAAACAGGAACTGGTCGAACTGTTGCGCCACCATCAAGTGCCGCTGATCGAAGACGACGTCTACGCCGAGCTCTATTACGGCCAGCAGGCGCCAAAACCGGCCAAGGCCTTCGATACCGAAGGGCTGGTGATGCATTGCGGTTCGTTCGCCAAGAGTCTGGCCCCCGGCTATCGCATCGGCTGGGTCGCAGCCGGGCGCTACGCGCAGAAAATCGAACGGCTGAAACTGATGACCTCGCTGTGCGCCTCGATGCCGGCGCAAGCGGCGATTGCCGACTACCTGCAACACGGCGGCTACGACCGGCACCTGCGTAAATTGCGCTATGCGCTGGAAGAACAGCAAAGCGCGATGCTGGCGGCGATTGCCCGGTACTTCCCGGCGCAGACACGGGTCAGTCAGCCGGCGGGCGGCTACTTTTTATGGCTGGAATTGCCACCGCAGATGGATTCGTTGAAGTTGTTTCAGATGGCGCTGGCGCAAGGCATCAGCATCGCGCCGGGGCCGATATTCTCGCCGACGCAGCGCTTCAGGAACTGTATTCGCTTGAATTACGGCAGCCCGTGGACCGAGGATTCGGAGAGAGCGATGGAGACGCTGGGGCGGATTGTGCGGTCGTTCTGAAGGTTTGAGGTTGATAGCGCCGCTCTCATCGCGGGCAAGCCAGCTCCCACAGTGATTTGTGTTGAACACGCAATTTGTGAGCGACATCGAATCCTGTGGGAGCTGGCTTGCCAGCGATAAGGGCAGACCAGGCACCGCCGATCTAGCGTCCGCCCCCCAAATCAACAAACGTCCCGGTCGCGTACGAAGCCTTGTCCGACAGCAACCAGATAATCGCCTCCGCCACCTCATCCGGGCGCCCGCCACGGGCCATCGGGATTGCCGATTCCAGTTTGCTGACCCGATCCGGATCGCCGCTCAGCGCATGGAAATCGGTGTAGATGTAACCCGGACGCACTGCGTTGACTCGAATCCCCTCGCCCGCCACTTCTTTGGATAAACCAATGGTGAAGGTATCGAGCGCGCCTTTGGAGGCCGCGTAGTCAACGTATTCATTCGGCGAACCGAGGCGCGCCGCCACCGACGACACATTGACGATGCTGCCGCCCTGCCCGCCGTGTTTGGGCGACATGCGCAGGATGGCGTGCTTGGCACAGAGGATCGGCGCCAGGACGTTGGTTTTCATGATTTTGAGGATGCGGAATTCGGACATCTCATCGACACGCGACTTTTGCCCGACGGTGCCGGCGTTGTTCACCAACGCGGTCACTCGGCCCAGTTCGGTGTCGACCCGGTGAAACAGCGCGATCACTTCGTCTTCGATGCTGACGTCGGCGCGCACCGCGATGGCGTGTGCGCCCAGCGCACGGACTTGCTGCAGCACGCTGTGCGCGGCCTGTTCGTCTGACTGGTAGTTGATGCAGATCCGATAACCCTGTCCGGCAGCCAACAACGCCGTGGCGGCGCCAATTCCGCGCCCGCCACCGGTGATCACAATGACTTTATCCATGCTGGCCTTTCCCCCAAATGCACACGTAACCGTCGCGGGGAAGAATAACCGCCATTGGCCGGTTTTGCATGGACCGTGTTGCGTCCGGGCTTGCCCCAAAGAACCGGGGTTATGGCGTCAGATCACCGCGAGCTTCTCGCCCCGGGCAATGTCACGCATGAACTGATCCGCCGGCAGCGGATGCCCCAGCAGATACCCCTGCAACGAATCGCAACCCAGTTGCGTCAGGAAATCCTGCTGCGAATCCGTTTCAACACCTTCAGCAACGATGCGCAAATCCAGCGCCTGGCCCAACGCGACAATCGCCGAAACGATCGCAGCGTCGTCGCTGTCATGCTCCAGATCGCGGACAAAGCCACGGTCGATCTTCAACTCGTTGGCCGGCAGGCGTTTGAGGTACATCAGGCTCGAATAGCCGGTGCCAAAGTCATCAATGGACAAATCGACGCCCATGTCCGACAACTCCTGCAACACCGTCATGCTCGCGTCGGCGTCACTCATTGCCGTGGTTTCGGTGATTTCCAGGGTCAGGCTGTTGGCCGGCAACTGGTGAGTCGCCAGCGCCTTGGCAACGCTGCGCACCAGCCCTGCATGGCAGAACTGCAACGCCGACAGGTTCACCGCGATGCGCCAGTCGGTGTAGCCGAGCACGTACCACTCGCGCATCTGTCGGCAGGCTTCGTTGAGCACCCATTCGCCGATCGGGATGATGACTCCGGTTTTCTCCGCCAGATCGATGAATTTGGCTGGCATCAGCATGCCGTGGATCGGGTGCTGCCAGCGTAGCAGCGCTTCGGCGCCGACCGGTCGACCGTTGGCGGCGTCGAATTTGGGTTGGTAATGCAGGCTGAACTGGCCATGTTCCAGCGCTGCGCGCAAATCCTGCAGCAATTGCAACTGTTTGCGCGCATTGGTATTCATCGATACGTCGAAGAAACTGTAGCCGTTTTTGCCACCTCCCTTGGCGTGGTACATCGCCGCGTCGGCGTTCATCAGCAATTCCTGAGCACTCTCGCCATTACCAGGGTAGAGGGCGATGCCGATGCTGGCGGAAATCTGCAAGTCATGTTCAGCCACGTGAAATGGCTGCGCGATCAGCCCGACCTGGCGTGCTGCCAGGCCCAAGGCGTCGTCAGGCTCGGTCAGGCGCACCAGCAAGACGAATTCATCACCGCCGATCCGCGCCAGCGTGTCGAGGCTGCGCAAATCTTCGCGCAGACGCACGCCCACTTCACGCAACAGTTGATCACCCATGTGATGGCCGAATGCGTCATTGACCGGTTTGAAGCCGTCCAGATCAATGAACATCAGTGCAAAGCAGCCACCCTGCTCGTTGACCTTTTTCATCGCCTGATTGATGCGGTCGTCCAGCAGCATGCGATTGGGCAGCCCGGTCAGGGTGTCGTGCAGCGCCAGTTGCGTGAGTTCGCGGTTGGCCACGGTCAAGGAGTGCGCCAGATCGGCGGTGCGCGCTTCAAGACGCGCATCGAGTATCGAGGTCAGCAAGGCAATCGAGAGCACCGCCAGCGTGGTGATCAGCACGAGACTGTCGAGGCCATTGCCTTTCAGGCCATTGATCGCCGCGCCGCAGAAACTGCCGTCCGGAAACTGCGCGGCGGCCATGCCGGTGTAATGCATGCCGACAATCGCGAGGCCCATGATCACCGCAGCGCCAGCGCGAATCAAACGGACATAGGGCGAATGCTGGCGCAGGCGAAACGCGATCCACAGCGCCGCCGCAGAAGCACCGACCGCAATCAACAAGGACGCACTGAACAGCGTCGGATCGTAGTCGATTCCCGGGGTCATGCGCATCGCCGCCATGCCGGTGTAATGCATGGCACTGATGCCGGCGCCCATGATCAGCGCGCCAAACGCCAATTGCAGAACGGGCAGTTTCGGCTGACTCACCAGCCACAAGGCAAAACCACAAGACAGCACCGCGATCAGCAGCGACAGCGCCGTGAGGGCGATATCGTAGCCAAGTTCGATCGGCAGCTTGAAGGCGAGCATGCCGATGAAGTGCATTGACCAGACGCCAATGCCCATGGCGAAACCACCACCGGCAGTCCAGAAATGCACGGCACGGCCCTTGGCAGTGGTGATGCGGCCAGTGAGGTCGAGCGCGGTGTACGAAGCGAGAATTGCGACACACAGCGAGATGAAAACCAGAGTGGAGGAATAACTACCGATGAGCATGCGAATTCTCGAGGCTACCCATACCGGCTTGCGTCCATTCTCGGTCGGGCAAATGCGGCGATTGTACTGATTGCACAGCAGAACGCACTGACAAAGTAACCATTTTGCCATCAACCCGATGAAACGCTTGTTTGATCGTCCTACAAGGCTCTGGCGCGCTAATCACCGCCCCCAAAAAACCCCTTGCAGGCGCTGCCGAAGGCTGCGCCTACACAGTCATTCGGCGGGCAAGTCCCCATCCCATCCACCGCCCAACGCAGCAATCAGTTGCACGCTGGCAATCAGCCGGTTCTGCAGGATATTCAGCACATTGCGTTCGTTACTCAGCGCCGTGGCCTGCACCACCACGACGTCGATATAGGCAATCAGCCCGGCCTTGTACTGGTTTTCCGTGAGGCGCAGCGAATCACGGGCAGCATCCAGCGCTTCCTGGCGCACCGCCGCCTCGTCCTCATACACCTTGAGTTGCACGAGATAGTTTTCCACCTCGCGGAAACCATCGAGCACCGTCTGCCGGTACTTGGCCACCGTCTGGTCGTACACCGCTTCGGTACGGTCGACCTCTGCCGAACGTATGCCGCCGTCGAACAGTGGCAAGTTCAGTTTCGGTCCCACCGACCAGAAGCGGTTCGGCAGGCTGATCAGGTCGTTTGACGTACTGCTGCTGTAGCCACCGCCCAGACTCAGCGACAGATCCGGGTAATACGCGGCTTTGGCGACGCCGATGTTGGCGTTGGCGGCAATCACCGAGCGCTCGGCCGAGGCGATATCCGGGCGCCGCTCAAGCAGTTGCGAAGGCAGGTTCAGCGGCACCTGAGGCAGGTTCGGAATGGTCTGGGTTTCGGCAATGTCGAAGTTTGCCGGCGCTTGTCCGGTCAGCACGGCAATGGCGTTTTCAAACTGCGCCCGCTGCCAGATGAGATCGACCAGATCAGCCTGGGTGCTTTTCAGTTGCGTCTGCGCCTGGGCGACCGCATCACGCCCGGAAACGCCCGCGCGGTATTGGTTCTGGGTCATTTTCAGCGAACGCTCATACGCCGCAACCGTGGCTTCGAGCAAACGCTTCTGCTGATCGATCACCCGCAGTTGCAGGTAATTCTGCACCAGCTCCGACTGCTGGCTCAGACGCATCGCCGCCAGATCGGCAAAACTCGCCTGGGCACTGGCCTCATCGGCTTGCAGCCCGCGGCGCAGCTTACCCCAGATGTCTGCTTCCCAACTGACGCCCAATTGCGCGTTGTAGGTATCGCGAATACCGCTGGAGGAACTGCTCAGGCTCGAACTGCTGCTGCCGGTGCCCTGACTGGAGCGGGTCTTGCCAAGGCTCAGGTCGACACTGGGGTAAAACGCTCCACGCGCACTGCGGACCAAGGCCTGGGCCTGACGGTATTGGGCTTCCGATTGCGCGACCGTCTGGTTGGCATTGTTGAGTTTCTCGATCAGACCGTTGAGTTGCCGATCGCCGTACAGCTCCCACCACGCGCCGCGGGCCAGCGAATCGCTCGGGTTGGCCTGGCGCCAGCCTTCGGCTTCCTTGTATTGAGCGATTTGCGCTGTCTGCGGGCGCTGGTAGTCCGGGCCGACGGCGCAGGCACTGAGCATTGCCACACACAATGACAGGCTCAACAGGCGCGAGCCGCGAGCAGTGGCCAGATTGAAAAGCGAACGGTCAGTCATAGCGGAGTTTCCAGAGCGGCATCAGTACGCACGCCACGCCATTTGTTGAAGCGATGGCGCAGCTTGTCGAGATAGAGGTAAACCACAGGCGTGGTGTAAAGCGTCAGCACCTGGCTGAAAATCAGCCCGCCGATGATGGTCAGGCCCAATGGCTGGCGCATTTCGGCACCTTCGGCGCGGCTGAGTAGTAACGGCAAGGCACCGAGGATCGCCGCCAGCGTGGTCATCAGGATAGGTCGCAGCCGTTGCAAACACGCGCTGCGGATCGACTCCAGCGGAGTCATGCCCTGATGACGTTCCAGTTGCAGCGCGAGGTCGATCATCAGGATCGCGTTTTTCTTCACCACGCCGATCAGCAGGAACAACCCGAGCAACGAAATCAGGCTGAACTCACCCCCCAGCGCATAGATCGACAGCAACGCGCCAACCCCGGCCGAGGGCAGCGTCGACAGAATCGTCAGCGGATGGATGTAGCTTTCATAGAGCACGCCCAGCACCAGATACACCGCCAGCAGCGCGCCAAGAATCATGAATGGCTGGCTTTTCTGGGTCGCGGCAAAGGCATCGGCGGTGCCGGCCATTTTCGCGATGACATCTTCCGGCAAGCCGACCTTGGCAATCGCGCGCTCGATGGCGGCACTGCCCTGCTCCACCGTCACGCCTTCGGCCATGTCGAAGGCAATATCTTCGGAGGCGAACTGACCTTCGTGGCTGACGCGATCGTCTTCGAGGCTGTTTTCATAGTGAGCAAACGTCGACAGCGGCACGCGCGCACCGTCAGCGGTGATCACCTGCACTTGCTTGAGCGTCACCGGGTCCTGGGCGTATTTCTGATTGACCTCCATCACCACTTGATATTGGTTGAGGCTGTCGTAGATCGTCGAAATCTGCCGTTGGCTATAAGCGTTGTTGAGCACCGAGGTGACCATGTCCATGTCGATGCCAAGGCGTTTGGCCTGATCACGATCAACGATCAAGGTCACTTGCTGCGCACCCTTGCCTTCACGAGCGTCAATGGCCGTCAGCTCCGGCAAGGCTCGCAGCGCGGCGACCACTTTCGGATACCACTTACGCAGTTCACCGAGGTCGCCGCTTTGCAGGATGTAGCTGTACTGCGACGAGGTTTGCTCGCGGCCACCGCCAAATTGCAGGTCCTGGTCCGCCATCAGCATCAGTTGCGCACCGGGCACCTTGGGCATTTCCTTGCGCAGGCGCTCGATAACCTTCTGCGCCGACAACTGGCGATCCTTGATCGGTTTCAGACGCACCAGCATGAAGGCGTTATTGGTGCCGTTGCTGCCACCGATGAACCCGGCGACACTCTCTACCGCTTCGTCCTTGAGCACGGCGCGGCGGAAGATCTCCATTTTCGGCTGCATGACGCTGAACGACAGACCGTCGTCACCGCGCACAAAACCAATCAACTGACCCGTGTCCTGCTGCGGCATGAAGGTTTTCGGCACCACTACGTATAGCGCGACGTTGACGCCAACGGTAACAAACAGACTGAGCAACGTCAGGCGACGGTGGCGCAACACCCAGTCGAGGCTGGTGGCGTACCTGGCGACCATCCAGTCATTGGTTCTGCGACTCCAGCGTTGCAGGCGGTTTTCCTGTCCCGGCGTATGCGGCTTGAGCCACCGCGCACAGAGCATCGGCGTCAACGTCAGGGACACCACCAGCGAGACCACAATGGCCGCGGCCAACGTGATGGAAAACTCGCGGAACAGGCTCTCGACAATCCCGCCCATGAACAGGATCGACAGGAACACCGCGACCAGCGACACGTTCATCGACAGCAAGGTAAAGCCGACTTCTTTGGCGCCCAGATACGCCGCTTGCATCGGTTTGACACCTTCGTCGATGTGCCGGGAAATGTTTTCCAGCACCACGATGGCATCGTCCACCACCAGCCCGGTGGCGAGAATCAGCGCCATCAGCGACAGGTTGTTCAGCGAGAAGCCATAGAGGTACATCACCGCAAACGTGCCGACCAGCGACACCGGCACCGCCAAAGTCGGAATCAGCGAGGCGCGGAAGTTGCCCAGAAACAGGAACACCACCAGGATCACCAGCGCCACGGCGATCAGTAGGGTCATCTCGGCTTCGTGCAGGGTTGCCTTGATGACTGGCGAGCGGTCCATCGCCAGATTCAGCTTGACGCTGGCCGGCAACACCGCCTGCAGCGCCGGCAACTGCGCCTTGATCTCGTTGACCGTCTCGATGATGTTCGCGCCGGCCTGTCGGTTGATCACCAGCAGGACTGCCGCGTCGTCGTTGAAGAAACCGCTGTTGTAACGGTCTTCGACACCGTCACTGACCTTGGCCACATCCTTCAGGCGCAGCGCGGCACCATCGGCGTAGTGGATGATCAGCGATTCGTAATCCTTGGCTTTCTCCAACTGATCGTTGGCCTGGATCTGCCACAGCCGCTGACCGTCCTCGACCGAGCCTTTCGGCCGGCGCACGTTGGCATCGGCGATGGTTTTACGCACATCGTCGAGCGCCACACCGTACTGGTTCAGTGCCTGCGGTTCGAGTTCGATGCGCACTGCCGGGAGCGAGCTGCCGCCGATCTGCACCTCACCGACACCCTGCACCTGCGACAGGCTCTGCGAGAGGATCGTCGACGCCAGATCGTAGAGCTGGCCCTTTTCGAGCACATCCGAGGTCAGCGACAGCACCATGATCGGTGCCTGCGACGGGTTGACCTTTTTATAGGTCGGCATGCTGCGCATCCCGCTCGGCAACAGATTGCGCGAAGCATTGATCGCGGCTTGCACTTCCCGCGCCGCGCCGTTGATGTCGCGGTCGAGATCGAATTGCAGAATGACCCGGGTCGACCCCTGACTCGAACGGCTGCTCATGGTGTTGACGCCGGCAATCGCGCCGAACGAACGCTCCAGCGGCGTCGCCACGGTGGACGCCATGACTTCCGGGCTGGCGCCGGGCAGGCTCGCCTGCACCACGATGACCGGGAAGTCCATTTGCGGCAGCGGTGACACTGGCAGCAAGCCGAAGCTGACACCGCCCAGCAGCATGATCGCCAGGCTCAGGAGCATGGTTGCCACCGGGCGCTTGATGAAAGGACCAGAAAGATTCATAGCGCCGAGCCCCAGGCTTCAAGCGTCAAGCTAAAACCCAGGTATCTTGCAGCTTGAGGCTGGAAGCTCGCAGCTGCCTTCATACCGCCACCTCTTGGGTGTCGGCATTGGTTTTGCCAAAGCGTCGGCCCAGACGGTCGAAATACAGGTAGATCACCGGTGTGGTGAACAGCGTCAGCACCTGACTCACCAACAAACCACCGACCATCACCAGCCCCAGCGGTTGGCGCAGCTCAGCCCCGGAACCGGTGGCGAGCATCAATGGCACGGCACCGAACAGCGCCGCCAGCGTGGTCATCAGGATCGGTCGGAAACGCAGCAGCGCCGCTTGATAGATCGCCTCCTGCGGCGCCATGCCCTGATTGCGTTCCGCGTCGAGGGCGAAGTCGATCATCATGATCGCGTTCTTCTTGACGATGCCGATCAGCAGAATGATGCCGATGATCGCGATCATGCCCAGGTCGTTGCCACTGAGCAGCAATGCCAGCAACGCACCGACCGCCGCTGACGGCAGAGTCGAGAGAATGGTGATCGGGTGGATATAGCTCTCGTACAGCACGCCGAGCACGATGTACATGGTCACCACCGCCGCCAGAATCAGCAGCAAGGTGCTCGACAGCGATGCCTGGAACGCTTCGGCCGCGCCCTGGAACTGGGTCTGCACGCCGACCGGCATGCCGATGTCTTTCTGCACCTGTTCGATGACGTCCACCGCATGCCCCAGCGCTACGCCCGGTGCGAGGTTGAACGACATCATCACCGCCGGGAACTGGCCGATGTGGGTGATCGCCAGTTGCGCCTGGCGTTCCTCGACGTGAGCCAGACTCGACAGGCGCACCTGCGCGCCGTCAGTGGTCTTGACGTGAATCTGATCCAGCGCCTGCGGCCCGATCCTTTCCCCGGACTGCGCCTGCAGCACCACGCGGTACTGGCTGGCCTGAGTGTAAATGGTCGAGATCTGCCGCTGGCCGAAGGCGTCGTACAGCGCATCGGTGATGTTCGCCACCGACACACCGAGGCGCGACGCCGCATCACGGTCGATCACCAGATAAACCTGCAAACCCTTGTCCTGCAAGTCACTGGCGACGTCGGTCAGTTCCGGACGTTGCGCCAGGGCCTGGACCAATCTGCCACTCCATTGGCTCAGCAGCTCGGCGTCTGGCGAGGACATGCTGAACTGGTACTGGGTGCGGCTGACGCGGTCTTCGATGGTCAGGTCCTGCACCGGTTGCATGTACAGACGAATGCCGACCAGTTTGTCCAGTTGCGGTTGCAGGCGCGCGATGATTTCGGTGGCGGTGAGATCACGCTCGCTGTGGGGTTTGAGATTGATCAACAACCGGCCGCTGTTGAGCGTGGCGTTATCGCCATCGACGCCAATGTAAGACGACAGGCTCTGCACTGCCGGGTCTTCAAGAATTACCTTGGCCAAGGCCTGTTGACGCTCACCCATGGCGGCGAAGGAAATCGACTGCGGCGCTTCGGAAATACCCTGAATCACCCCGGTGTCCTGCACCGGGAAGAAGCCCTTCGGCACGACCATATAGAGGAACACAGTCAATGCCAGAGTGCCGATGGCGACCAGCAACGTCAGCGGCTGATGCTTGAGCACCCAGCGCAGCATCCGACCGTACTCGGCGATCATCCAGTCGATACACGCGCCGCTGGCCCGGTAGAACCGGCCCTGCTCATGCTCCTCGGGTTCGCGCTTGAGCAGACGCGCGCACATCATTGGCGTCAGGGTCAGCGAGACCACGAGGGAAATCAGGATCGCCACCGCCAGGGTGATGGCGAACTCGCGGAACAGCCGCCCGACCACGTCGGCCATGAACAGCAGCGGGATCAGCACGGCTATCAGCGACAGGGTCAGGGAAATCAGGGTGAAGCCGATCTGCTTCGCGCCTTTTAGCGCGGCCTGCATCGGGCTGTCGCCCTCCTCAATGAAGCGCGAGATGTTTTCCAGCATCACGATCGCATCATCGACCACGAAACCGGTGGCGATGGTCAGCGCCATCAGGGTCAGGTTATTGACCGAGAATCCGGCGAGATACATCACGCCGAACGTGCCGATCAGCGACAGCGGCACAGCCACCGACGGAATGATCGTCGCGCTGAAACGGCGCAGAAACAGGAACGTCACCATGACCACCAACGCGATGGCGATCAGCAGTTCGTGCTGCACGTCGGTGACCGAGGCGCGAATGGTTTGGGTACGATCGGTGAGCACAGTGACTTCGAGGCCGGCCGGCAAATTGTCGGTGATGCTTGGCAGCAAGGCTTTGATCCGGTCGACCACCTCGATGACGTTAGCGCCCGGTTGACGCTGAATGTTCAGCAGCACGGCCTGATTCAGGTTGGCCCACGCGGCCAGGCGCTCGTTCTCGGCGCCATCGACAATTTCCGCGACATCCTTGAGCCGCAACGGCGCGCCGTTCTTGTAGGCGAGGATCAGGTTGGCGTAATCCTCGGGCGACGTCAGTTGGTCATTGGCATCGAGCATCGACACCCGGGTCGGGCCGTCGAAGTTACCTTTCGGCTGGTTGACGTTCGAGGCGCCGATCAAGGTGCGCACGTCCGACAGGTTCAGGCCATTGGCGGCCAACGCCTCCGGGTTGACCTTGATCCGCACGGCCTGACGCTGACCGCCGGCGATGCTGACCATGCCGACGCCGCTGATCTGGGCGATTTTCTGCGCCATGCGCGTATCGACCAGGTCATTGAGCTTGGGCAGCAGCATGGTTTTCGAGGTGATGGCCAGGGTCAGCACCGGGGTGTCCGCGGGGTTGACCTTGTTGTAAACCGGCGGCGCCGGCAAGTCGGTCGGTAACAGATTGGTCGCAGCATTGATTGCCGCTTGCACCTGCTGCTCGGCGACGTCCATGTTGATGTCGAGGCTGAAACGCAGGGTCAGCACCGAGGCACCGCCGGAGCTGGTCGAGGCCATTTGTGTCAGCCCCGGCATCTGCCCGAATTGACGCTCAAGCGGCGCAGTGACGGCGCTGGTCATCACGTCCGGACTGGCCCCGGGATACAGGGTCATGACGCGGATGGTCGGGTAATCGACCTGCGGCAAGGCGGACACTGGCAGCAGGCGATAAGCGATCAGGCCGGCCAGCACAATGGCCAGCATGCTCAGGGTAGTGGCTACCGGACGAAGGATGAACAGCCGCGAAATGTTCATGCGCCCTTCTTGGCCTTGTCAGTAACAGCGGCATCAGTCGGGGTGGCGGCGGACTTGCCTTGCAGGTGTTCGGTCGGTGTGGTCGGCACTTGATTGCTGTCGTTGACCACCTCCACTTCGCTGCCTTCCTTGAGGCGGTCGGTGCCTTCCAGCACTACGCGGTCGCCAGCGGCCAGGCCTTCAGTGATCACGGTGTTTTCACCGTCACTGGCGCCGATCTTCAACTGACGGATCGTGACTTTCTTGTCGCCATCCAGCGCGTAGACGAAAGTGCCGTTGGTGCCGAACTGAATCGCAGCGGACGGTGCCAACACGACGTTTTTCAGGGTGTCGGCCAGCAGGTGCACGTTGACGAACTGATTGGGGAACAGCGACTGATCACGGTTATCGTAACGAGCCTTGAATTTCAGGGTGCCGGTGGCCACATCGATCTGGTTGTCGAGGCTTTGCAGCACACCGGTGGCTTGCAGTTTGGTGTCGCCGCGATCCCACGCTTCAGCCGGCAGCTTGGCGCCGCTGCGGTAGCGGGCGAGCACGGTTTCGAGGTTGTTTTCCGGCAGGGTGAAGGCGACGCTGATCGGCTGAGTCTGGGTGATCACCGCCAGAAACGTGGTGTCGTTGGCCGCAACGAGGTTGCCGACGTCCACTTGACGCAGACCGACACGACCGGCAATTGGAGCGCGGATTTTAGTAAATTCGAGATTGAGTTTCGCGTCGTTGACAGCCGCCTGGTTGGTCTTGACCGTGCCCAGATACTGGCCGACCAGCGCTTCGGCGGTGTCCAGGGTCTGTTTGGCAATGCTGTCTTCCTTGAACAGACCGCGATAGCGCTCGACATCAACCTGTGCGTTTTTCAGTTGCGCCTGATTCTGCATCAAAGTGCCTTGCGCCTGAAGCAAGGCGTTCTGGTAGGAGCGCGGGTCGATCTCGGCAAGCAAATCGCCCGCCTTGACCATCTGGCCTTCCTCGAAATGGATTTTCACCAATTCGCCACCCACTCGACTGCGCACGTTAATGGTGTTGAGCGCAGTGACGGTGCCGAGCGCTTTGTAATACAGCGCAAAGTCACCCGTGACCGCCGGCGCCACGCGCACAGGAATTGGCCCTGTGCCGCCGCCGAAGCCCGGCCGCATCATCCCGGAACGCCCGGCATGTCCGGCTGCAGCCTTCTCGCCGCCCTCCTTGTCGGCTGAACCGGCGGGCCAGAATTTCCAGCACAGTACGGCGATAACCAACAAGACAAGCAGGCTGAACAGCCAGCGACGGGAGTTGCGGGGAGACGATTGCATGGAGTGATTAACCATTGGGCGCGTGGGCTTCTTCTACGGGAGGCTGAACGATAAGCACTGACGGGAATTAAGCAAAGCAGCTTTACCGGCAATTTACCTTCAACTTACGTTTCAAGGTGTGAGTCAAAACACTGATACACAAATGAAAACGGCCTGGACAGGGCCAGGCCGTTAACAATTGTAAAAGCGCTGTTGCGCAGTTTACTTCAGTACCGCCAGAGCAGCGTCGTAGTTCGGCTCTTCAGCGATTTCCTGGACCAGTTCGCTGTGCAGGACGTTGTCGTTCTCGTCCAGTACTACCACGGCACGGGCGGTCAGGCCTTTCAGCGGGCCGTCGGCGATGGCCACACCGTAGTTCTCGATAAACTCGGCGCCACGCAGGGTCGACAGGTTCTGGACGTTTTCCAGACCTTCGGCACCGCAGAAACGCGCCTGGGCGAACGGCAGGTCAGCCGAGATGCACAGCACCACGGTGTTGCTGATGTCGTTGGCCTGGGCGTTGAACTTGCGCACGGAGGTAGCGCAGGTCGGGGTGTCGACGCTTGGGAAGATGTTCAGCACTTTGCGCTTGCCGGCGAAGTCTTTCAGGGTGACGTCGGACAGATTGCCGGCAACCAGGGAAAAGGCTGGCGCCTTGGAACCGGCTTGTGGCAACTGGCCGTTGACTTGAACCGGGTTGCCTTTGAGGGTGACTTGAGCCATGACTTGAGTCCTTCTGAACGTTGTTTTAGAAAATCACGCAGGGGCCGAAGTTAACCACGAAATTGTTCGACAACCTATGCCCGCGCAGAAATTGTCATGTTCTGAAATGCAAAACTGCACACAACTCGTCCCCCCCTGCGGACGCTGCGAAACGCTGCGATCTTTTGATCTTGAAACAGCAAAATCGAAAGATCGCAGCCTTCGGCAGCGCCTACGCTGGTAAGCGGTTATTTACCCGCTTTCAGCTTGAGAAACGACTGATGCAGATCCGAAGCCCAGCCATCGATCACGGCTTTGACGTCATTGGTCTGCATCACTTGCGAGTCGTTCTCCAGCGGTTTGCCAGTCCCTTTACGCACGACCTGAGCGACGACCTTGTTGGTGGCGCCATCCATGAACACCGCTTCAGTGGCCAGGGTAGTTTCCTGATCGCGGATCCCCGTGGCGGTGCTCACTGCCGCCGCCACCAGTGCAATCGGGATCACTTCATAAACCTGCAGGCCTTTGGTCTTGCTGCTCACAGCAGTGATCGCCGGACGCACGACAATCACCCCGGGACCAGGGCCGGTGGCGATTGGCAACGACTTGCCGAGCTCACGCTTGAGCGCCTGATCGTAGTAGCTGGTAATGCCGTTGAGCGTCTGTTGCGGGACCTTTGCGGTCGCTTGTGGTTTGGGGTAGAGCTGGCTCGGCTCGACGTAAACGCTGGTGAATTTGTTGACGTCGAGTTTCGGGTCCATCCAGCGCATCACCTCGGCGCCGGACGGTGACTTGGCCTCCTTCAGCTGACTGTAGTCCTTGAGAAACCCCGAATATTCATCGGGAGCGACGGTTTTGCTTGAGCAGCCCACCACGCCGAGGGTGGCGATGCACAGCGTGCCCATCATTACTGCTAGCTTCATGCTGTAACTCCTGTCAGAAGGCCTGAATGTATTGCTTGAGGGGGAGTTACAGGTATAGCTAAAACCGCAGCAATTGCGATTTGAAACCACAAAAAAAGCGTGATTCTGGAGGGATCGCCCCAAGGTACAAACGGTAGAACCGCAATGCGCGGCTCTCGCGGTGCAAAACGGCAAGGCACCAAGGGCGCAGGGGCTGTTTGCAGGGTTGGAAGAGGATGAACATGGGGTGGCGCGGCGCTGAAGTGACAGGCTGAAGATTGTTGCCTCTCACCCTAGCCCTCTCCCGAGGGAGAGGGGACCGATGGGGGGAAGCTCAGGAGATTCACCGACGTGAACGATGTGCTGTGAATCCATTGTCGACCCGGTCTTTCAAGTCGGTGTAGATCGTCGCACTACTCGATCAGTCCCCTCCCTCCGGGCGGTCCGACGTTTCGGGAGGGTCGGGGTGAGGGGTTTTTGATCTTCAGCCCGTCACCAGGAAGAAGTTTCACCGCTGCGCAACGCTATCTCTCGCCGAGTATTGGCGCGCATCGCTTTGTACAACGACACCGTGCCCACCAGCAAAATCGCAGCGCCAAACAGGAAGTCGATGTTGTACAACCGGAAATCCTCCACCGGCCCGATCAGCAGCACCCGCACCAGGGCAACACCCACCAGCGTGGCGAGGAAGTCGATCCCCGGCTCTTCGCGATAGAACACCAGCAACAGCGGCAGACACAGCACCAGCAGAAACAACAGCACCACGGCTTTGAAGGAGCCCTTGCGTTCAACGCTGAACGCGCATTCGTGCGGGCCATAGGCCTTGTAATCCTCGTCGCGGATCATCGAGGTTTGCTCGGCGATGTAGTCGACGCGGTTGTACTTCTGGATCGGCGTGAACGTGTTGGACATCTCCATCAGCGTGGTGATGTTCTTGAAGCGCAGGTCGATGCGCTCGCTGCCCTTGAGGTAATACAGCACCGGTTTGTAGCCGTAACGGTAGGTGTCGAACGGGAACGCGGTGACCTGCCCCTGCACGCCTATCGGACGCGGTTCAAGTTCGGCAAATGCGCTTTTGTTGGTGGCTGAGAGGTTGCGACTCAGGGGCTGGACCTTGACCTGCTCAAGGAAGATCGGCGTCGCGCCATAGGACCACTGCAACGGTTCCAGACGCAGACGCAGTTCGTTGCGGCCCAGATCGTAGCGGTTGAACGTGCGTTCGGAGACCACCAGTGAACCGCTGAGCATGAACTCGCCACGCAGGTTGTTGGTGACGCGCAAGGTCAGTTGATCCTTGCCCAGCAGCGCCGCTTCAGTGGACGGCGGTGTGCCACACCAGGCGGTGCTTTCGCCGACACCGCCGAGTTGGCCGTCGCGGTTTTGATTGAATACATAAAAGTAACTGGCCCACAGCGTCAGCATCAACAGCAGCGCGGTGAGGCCCAGGATTTTCTTGCCCGGACTCACTGATCAGACTCCCTTCTTCGGTTCTACCGTCCAGCCGAAAACCCGCTGGCGACGGCGACTCTACCAAAAGGCCACCATCGACCCAAGGAAAAATCCCGAATGAGCCAGGGTTCTAGGGGTTTCCCCGGTATGGCTCGATCTTTTGATTCATTAGCGTCTACGAAACAGTGGGCGTGGTTCAGTCACTGAGCGGCCATACAGCACGCTCATCCCTGCCAACCCCTTCAGCGCATCGTCAGCCGATTTGTTTTTTCGCACGGCAAAGCTGTCGAATCCGCACTGGCGCATATGGCTCCCACAGTTTTCGTAACACCACTATGACGCTACGGCGCAGCGCGTTACAGATTCACCTGAGAGCATAAAAACCGTATCAGGGCGCGGCAGATGGCCGCAGGCAGCACTTCAATCTGATCCGCACAAATGAAAGATTCCTGAGCCTGTTTTGTTTCCGGTGGGGTTTCTACAGTGCAACCCATGCCAGACCGGGTGGCCTGGCAAGACTTTGCAACCGTGGAAGAACTGACCATGAGCACAGCAATAATCGGACAGGCTTATAACTACAAGGTCGTCCGCCAATTCGTCATCGCGACTGTTTTCTGGGGTGTCGTGGGCATGGCGATGGGGGTATGGATCGCCTCGCAACTGGTATGGCCACAGATGAATCTGGACCTGCCGTGGACCACCTTCGGCCGCTTGCGACCGTTGCACACCAGCCTGGTGATTTTCGGTTTCGCCGGCAGCGCGCAATTCGCTGCCAGTTACTACGCCGTGCAGCGTACCTGTCAGGTGCGGCTGTATTCGGACAAACTCGCCGCGTTCACCTTCTGGGGCTGGCAATCGGTGATCGTGATCATGCTGATCACCCTGCCGCTGGGCTACACCACCACCAAGGAATACGCCGAGATCGAATTCTCCGGTGCCGTGTGGATGGCCGTGGTCTGGGTCGCCTACGCCGTGGTCTTCTTCACCACTGTGGTGCAGCGCAAAACCAAACACATCTACGTCGGCAACTGGTTCTTCGGCGCGTTCATCCTGGTGATCGCCATGCTGCACGTGGTCAACCACCTGTCGATTCCGGTCGACTGGTTCAAATCCTATCCGGTGTATTCCGGCGCAACCGATGCCATGGTGCAGTGGTGGTACGGGCACAATGCGGTGGGGTTCTTTCTGACCACAGGCTTCCTCGGGATGATGTATTACTTCGTGCCAAAACAGGTCAATCGGCCGGTGTATTCGTACCGGTTGTCGATCGTGCATTTCTGGGCGCTGATCACCCTGTACATCTGGGCCGGCCCGCACCACTTGCACTACACCGCGCTGCCAGACTGGGCGCAGTCGCTGGGCATGGCGATGTCGCTGATCCTGCTGGCGCCGAGCTGGGGCGGGATGATCAACGGGATGATGACGCTCTCGGGCGCCTGGCATAAGTTGCGTACCGACCCGATCCTGCGCTTTCTGGTGCTGTCGCTGGCGTTCTACGGGATGTCGACCTTTGAAGGTCCGATGATGGCGATCAAAACCGTCAACGCCCTCTCCCATTACACCGACTGGACCATCGGCCACGTTCACGCCGGGGCACTCGGCTGGGTGGCAATGATCACCTTCGGTGCGACGTATCACATGGTGCCGAAAGTGTTTGGCCGCGAACAGATGTACAGCACGCCGCTGATCAACCTGCACTTCTGGCTGGCGACCATTGGCACGGTCCTTTATATCGCTTCGATGTGGGTGAACGGCATCACCCAGGGCCTGATGTGGCGGGCGATCAATGAGGACGGCACGCTGACCTATTCGTTTGTCGAGGCGCTGCAGGCCAGCCATCCGGGGTTCATCGTGCGCTTTGCTGGTGGGGTGTTCTTCCTGACCGGGATGCTGCTGATGGCCTACAACATCTGGCGCACCGTGCGGGTCGCGGACGTGGCACTGGCACACCGTGAAGCGCAGATCGCCTGAGGCAGGGAGCCGGGTCATGTTCGAATTTTTCTTGAATGGGTTGGGCGTGGTGTTTCTGTGGCTGGCGGTGGAGTATTGCTTGCGCCGTGAAACCGAAGACAGTCTGGATGAGGCGAGCATGATGCCGTTTGCCGATGACCCGGAGATGGCGCGAAGGGTTGAGCTGGCCACGGGCAAGGCTGTGAAAGCGGTGGCGCCGGAGGTGGGGAAGCCGGGTTGGGTCAATCTGGAGATGTGAGGGGTGTCAGTTGGAATGCCCTCACCCTAACCCTCTCCCACAGGGAGAGGGGACTGACCGAGGGGTTTATACGAGCTACGTCGACCTGACATATCGAGAGTGAGTGCCCTATCAAAAACAGCAAAATCTGCTCAACTCCCCGCCGAATACAGACATTGACAACAACAAAGATCTGCTCCCTTCCCCGCCGTACGCAGACTCTGACAACAACAAAGATCTGCTCCCTTCCCCGCCGAACGCTGATTCCGAAAACACTGAAGATCTGCTCCCTTTCCCCCTCGCCCCCTTGGGGGAGAGGGTTGGGGTGAGGGGGTTAGCTCTTGATCTTAACCGCGGTCGCGAGGAATAAGACTCTGCAACTGCAACGCCAGAAAATCCGCATCAAACGCAAAGGTATCCGGGTCTTTCAGGCCGTTGGTCTTGCGCCACTGCCACTCCCCGTCCGGCAGGCCCACCAGCGAAATACTGCCGTAGCGCGCCGCTGTCAAACCCATCACCGCCAACGAAATCTGTCCCGAGCTACCCATCACATCGGGCACGAACTCCACCGGTTTGCCGGCAATCACAATGGTCAGTTTCTCGGTCTTGAAGGTTGAAGTCTCGACCGGTGTGCTCGGGCCGAACGCAACATACGCCTCACGGCTGACCTCCAGCAAACCCGGTGCCTGCAACGGCTCAAGCCATTGCTGGATCTGCCCGAACAATTCGGTAATCCGTGTCGCCCATACCTGCGACTGCGTTTCGAACAGTTGCTTCTTGTGCGACTCACTCTCGGCATAGTGACGAAGCATTTCGCCCAGTTGTTGTACGTCGTTCATGGGTACATTCCTCTGAGGAGCCTGCGATACCTGATAGTGACAGATCGAAGCACCGGCGTACGTTTAACCTCGAAAGCGCCCACCGAAACACTTTGCCGATGGATGATCGGTACAGTTAATTTGCGCTGGCGCGCGCGGGTGAACAAATAGACACTCGGCTCCGGCCCAGCCTTTCGCCTGGGCACCTGCCTGGGGAAATCGAATGCGCACCATCGGCCTGATCGGCGGCATGAGCTGGGAGTCCAGCGCCGAATACTATCGCATCATCAATCAGCAAATCCGCGATCAGCTCGGCCCGCTGCGGTCGGCTAAGTTGCTGATGTACAGCGTCGACTTCGGCCCGGTCGAACAGGCCCAGCATGCCGGGCGTTGGGACGACGCGGCTGCGATTCTGGTGGACGCCGCGCGCAGGCTCGAAGGGGGCGGCGCCGAATGTGTGGTGCTGTGTACCAACACCATGCACAAGGTGGCCGAACAGATTCAGGCGGCAGTCAGCATTCCGTTTTTGCACATTGCCGAACCGGCAGCGCAAGCGGCGCTGAAGATCGAGGCGCGTACGGTCGGGCTGTTGGGCACGGCGTTCACCATGGAGCAGGATTTTCTCAAGCAGCGCTTGATCGCCCAAGGCTTGACGGTCGTGGTGCCGGACGACGCTGAGCGCAAAGAAGTGCACCGGATCATCTACGACGAACTCTGCGTCGGCGTGATCAGCGAGGCGTCGCGCAAGATCTACCAGCAGGTAATCGAATCCCTGACCGCTCGCGGCGCCCAGGCAATCATTCTGGGCTGCACGGAAATCGGCATGCTGATCAAACCCGAACACAGCGCCCTGCCCCTGCTCGACACCACCGAGCTGCATGCGCAGTCGGCGGTGGCGTTCGCGCTGGGCGACTGAGTCAGGTTGTCGGACGATTGCGCAGGCGGGCCATGCTCAGGGTGTCGACCCATTGCCCGTCGCGTACCGCGTAATCACGGAACAGGCCTTCGGTCTCGAAACCGAACTTGCGGTAGAGACCGATGGCCGCCTCGTTGTCGGCGTACACCGACAGCTCGACGCGGTGCAGATTCATCCAGTTGTCGACCACATCCAGCGCTGCCGCCAACAACGTCGAACCGACGCCCTTGCCCTGCCACGCGGTCGCGACACCCATGCCGAAGCTGCCGGCGTGGCTGCGGCGAATCCGCGAAAAATGCTCCAGGCCCAAGTGACCGATCACTACGCCCTGATGCAGCGCCACCAGTTTCACCGCCCGCTCGTTATCGGCTTGGATCCGCTGGCGCCACACCTCGGCGGACTGAAACGGCATCTGCAACACCTGCCGGGCGACCGCGGCATCGTTGTACAGTGCGGTGACACCCTCGACGTGGGATTCGTTGAAGCGCTCGAGGTGAATGGCGGGGTCGTGGTCAGGCATGGCGGATCCTTCCTGGATCGATGTGTGGCTGACCACTCTAAACCGCCCATTATCCATTTGGCGAGATCAAAAACTGTGGGAGCGAGCTTGCTCGCCAAGGCGGCGTGTCATTAAGCATTCATGCCGACTGATCGAACGCATTCGCGAGCAAGCTCGCTCCCACAGGGCATTGGGGTACTGAAGATTCGGCTCAAGTCTCAAACCATTCCTGGCGCTCATTGAAGGTGTGGTGGATGAGTTCGATCAGGGTTTGCACTTCGCTGACATTCTGCGAGTCGGCATTTACGGCCAGCCAGGCATTCAGTTGCATTGGCTGTTCAAACAGGCCCGGCAGCGCCACCAGCCCACGGTCATAGCGACTCATGTACATGGGCAGCAAGCCGATGCATGCGCTGCAACGGATCATCTCCAGCATCATTTCGTAGGACTGCATCTGCACCACCCCGGCCAGACGCCGGGGCTGGGTGAGTCTCCGGGAGCTAGCCACAGAACGACGTCGGCGCTGACCGCGCGCAAGGACAGTTCACTGTCGAGGGCGATGCGGGCTCGGTGAATGACATCGATGACTCCCTGTCGATCTTCGTTGTTTGATGGCTTGCAGCACGTTGAAAATATTCTGAACCCAATGGAGAACCCTGTGGGAGCTGGCTTGCCAGCGATGGCGGAGTGTCCGTCACCAATGATGTTGAGTGTGCCGACCTCATCGCTGGCAAGCCAACTCCCACAGGGAGCGTGGCGTTTAGCGTGGATGCGTTTTCAGGTATAAACCGCCCAGGTGTCAACAATCTTGCCGCCGCGCACCGCCAGCAAATCACCGAATTGCAGGAGGACGGCTTCGCTCTGGGTCGGGCGCAGGAAGACGTGATCCTCAATCCTCAGGCCCACCGCGTTCGAGCCGTTGACCATTTCCTGATTCGAACTGCGGCCGTAAACAGTGTTGCTTTGCAGCCCCTGCGGCGATTCGAACTCGGCCATCCAGTTGCCGCCGTAGATGAAAAAGGTCTGTCGCTGATTCTGGTCCCACCACGAGAACAGTGTCGACTTGTCGTCCAGCGCCGGGATGTTGACCGCTCCGGTGCTTTTCAGCACGGGCGTGGCAATGTAAGTGGCCGGTACATGATCGACCAGGGACGGGAGATCGTAGTGCGTCGGCTTGAGCATTGCCGTACCGACTGAAACTTCCGTGCTCAGGGTTTCCTTTTCATGGATGCGATAACTCGGGCTGCCAGCGGTGTTCAGGCACAAACCGTCATGCCACAACCCCGAAAATTGCTGGCGGGTGAAATCAACGCAGCGCTGATAAATCACCATGACCCTGGCAAACAACTCCTCGGGCGAACCCAGAATCCCCGGCACCCCCATGCCCACGAACGGGTCGTAACCCATGAACCCGGAAAACTGCAGGTGCTGCGGGTTGGCACTGATCAGCGCGAGCATCTGCCCCAGCACGTTCACGTCACTGACCCCGCCGCGATGCAAGCCCACATCCAGCTCAATGTTGATGCGCATCCGCGTGCCCAAACCCTGTGCCAGCGCCAGGTACTGCTGCAAACGCTCAGGGCTGTCGAGCAGCCATTGCAACTGCCTGGCAGGATCAAACGGGCCTTTGTGGATCTGATAAAACAACTCGGCCGAGCGCACCGGCAACGGTTTGCCGAGCAAGATATCCGACTGCGCAAACGTCACCGCATCGTGATTGAGAAACGGCTGATGAAACGACATCAGTTTTTGCGTTCCGGTACGTTGCGCGATGTAGCTGAGCAACCCCGGCGATGGCAGCGACTTCTCCACCAATCGCAACTGCTTGCCGCCTCGTTTGACCGACTGCATGACCACGTCGATGTTGTGATCGAGACGATCCAGATCGATCAGGAGCACCGGGCGCATCGGCCCCTTTTCCCTCAGCTCTTTATTCAGCGCCCGGAAATAGTCGTTATAAGGCCCACCGCGATCCGCCGGCCGTAACCACGCGCCGACGCCCATCAATAAAGCTCCGACACCCAACGTGCCAAGCACAAAGCTACGTCGATTGACCGCCATCAGCTCACCCCCAGAATCGACGACAAATGCGCATTGAGAAACCGCCCACTCGGATCAAGCGCCTCGCGCACCTGGGCAAATTCACGCCAGCGCGGGTACAGCGGTTGCAGGTTTTTCGCGTTGAGCGTGTGCAACTTGCCCCAGTGCGGGCGGCCGTTGTACTTCCAGAAGATGGGCTCGACGGCGGCGAACAGATTGTGATGATCCATCTGGTAATGCTGGTGCACCGAGATCGAACAGCTGTCGCGGCCCTCGAACATGCTCAGCGGGATGTCGTCGGCCTTGACGTAGCGATACTCGATGGGAAACCAGGTGCGCAGGTCCTTGTCATGTATCAGCTTGAGGATTTCGCGCAGGCAGGCCGGGCCATGTTCGGCAGGCACCGAGTACTCCATCTCGTTGAAGCGCACCGTGCGTACGTTGGCGTAGATGTCGAACGAGTCGCCGACCCGGTCATCGAAACGCGCCAGATGCCGCAGACTGTTGAGCATCGTGCGGCGCAGTTCGGGAAAATCGCTGGCGTACTTGTCAATCTTTTCAATCAGGGTCACGAACTCGTTGCCGCCCTCCTCTTCGGGACTGATCGGCGGCGTGGTCGGGTCTTTCGTTTCATTGAGGGCGATGGACAAGGCGTAGTCGGAATGGGTAACCACGAGCATTTCCCAGTGCTGGTTTTCGCGGGTGTTGGTGTCGAGGTCTTCCAGTAATTCCTCGGTTTTGGCGATCCACTGGCGTTCGCGCAGGCGATAGGCCGGGCGGTTCTGCAGGCGAATTTTTGTTGCCACACCAAGTGCACCGAGGGATACGCGGGCGGCATTGAACACCTCAGGATGGCGCTGACTGTCACAGTCCAGCACCTCGCCGCTGGCCGTCACCAACTGCATACCGCAGACGTGGGCGGAGTAGGACTGGAAGTTTTTACCGGTGCCGTGAGTCGAGGTGGCAATCGCGCCGGCGAGGGTCTGATAGTCGATATCGGCCATGTTTTGCAGCGCTTGGCCGACGTCCTTCAGGGGCATGCCCATGCGCGACATCGGTGTGCCGGCGGCGAATTCGGCCTGCAGGGTTTTCGGGTCGTGATCGAGCAGCCCAGTGAAGTAACTCAGCGACAACAATGTGCCGTCGGTGGGCACCAGGGCGCTGAACGAATGCGCCGAGCCGACCGGGCGAATCGTGCCTTGAGCCTGACGAATCACTGTCGTCAGCTCATTGAGATTTTTCGGCGCCAGACGCGCCGCCGGCAGGCAGCTCTGCGCGCCCGACCAGTTGCGCCAAGGGATCAGCCGTGGCGCGCGCATCAATTGGCCCAATGCCGGGTTGCTTGCCAACGCGCTGAACGCGCCAACAATGCTCGCCCGTTGCAACAACTGACGCCGTGTCAGATCCATCGTCATGCGCGCACCCTTATTCTGGAAGAGGCTGGTCGGCCATGAAGCCGATCAATTGCAGGAACTGCTCTTGCGAGCACTCAACGCATTGGCCCATCGGCGGCATGCCGTTGTAGCCGTTGATGGCATGGTCGAGCAGCGTGTCGGCGCCCTGCTGGATTCGCGGCTCCCAGGCTTTGCGGTCGCCGGTGAGCGGTGCATTGGCGGCCGGGTTGGCGTGGCAGAGTTGGCAACTGTTGGCGTAGATCTGCGCCAGCGCCGGGTCGGACGGGGTAGCGCTGCTGGCGATGCTGGAAGTGACCGCCGGTTTGGCCTCGTCGCCGCATCCGGGCAGCATCGTGGCCAACGCCAGCAGCAAAATGATCAGGATTGCCCGCATAACGATCCTCAAGGGTGGCCCCACTTATTGTTGTGATCACACCTTAAGACAGCAACGCCAGAGGCTTGAGGGCATTGCGGGACAGTGAGGGGGACTTACGGGGCCAGTTGGGTTCACTCGAACTGAACCACAACATCAAAAACTGTGGGAGCGAGCTTGCTCGCGAAGAGGGAGTGTCAGGCAACAACTTTGCTGAATGTGAGTACGCCTTCGCGAGCAAGCTCGCTCCCACAGGATATCTACAGTGAGCACAGCTCTAATTCACACCTTTGCCTGACATTTTCGGGTTTAAATTTCGCCACATTCAGGCGTATAACCTGTACAGACTTTTTGATCTGCACGCGGACTTCAACACGGGGTAACGACATGACCACAGCAAACATCCTTGGCAACCTGTTCCCTTCTGTCAGCGACATCCCGGAAAAATACCGCCTCGACGGTCAGGTCGAGCAGCGCGAATACCTGGTCGACGGGCAATTGCGCCGCTGGGACGGCCCGCTCGCCACGGTTCGCAGCCCGGTCTATTTGCACGGCGACAATGGCGATGAGCAAGTGATTCTCGGCAGCACACCCCTGCTCGACGCCGACACTGCCCTCACCGCGCTGGACGCCGCCGTCCGCGCCTACGACCGTGGCCAGGGCCTGTGGCCGACCATGCGTGTGGCCGAACGCATCCAGCACGTTGAAGCGTTCCTCGGGCGCATGCGCCAGCAGCGTGACGCCGTGGTCAAGCTGCTGATGTGGGAAATCGGCAAGAACCTCAAGGACTCGGAAAAAGAGTTCGACCGCACCTGCGACTACATCGTCGACACCATCAATGCGCTGAAAGAACTCGACCGCCGCTCCAGCCGTTTCGAACTGGAGCAGGACACGCTCGGGCAAATTCGCCGCGTGCCGCTCGGCGTGGCGCTGTGCATGGGCCCCTACAACTATCCGCTGAACGAGACCTTCACCACGCTGATTCCGGCGCTGATCATGGGCAACACCGTGGTGTTCAAACCGGCCAAGCTTGGCGTGCTGCTGATTCGCCCATTGCTCGAAGCGTTCCGCGACAGCTTCCCTACCGGTGTGATCAACGTCATCTACGGCAGCGGCCGCGAAACGGTCAGCGCACTGATGGCCAGCGGCAAGATCGACATCTTCGCCTTCATCGGCACCAACAAGGCCGCCAGCGACCTGAAGAAACTGCACCCAAAACCGCACCGCTTGCGCGCGGCGTTGGGGCTGGATGCGAAGAACCCCGGCATCGTCCTGCCGGAAGTCGATCTGGACAACGCCGTCAGCGAGGCGGTCACCGGATCACTGTCGTTCAACGGCCAGCGCTGCACCGCGCTGAAAATACTGTTTGTCCATGAGGATGTGGTCGACAGCTTCATCGAAAAATTCAACACCAGACTGGCCACACTGAAACCGGGCATGCCGTGGGACAGCGGAGTGTCACTGACACCGCTGCCGGAGTCGGGCAAGGTCGATTATCTGCATGGGCTGGTCGCGGATGCGCGCAGCAAGGGTGCCGAAGTGGTCAACCCGAATGGCGGCGAGTCGCGCGAGTCGTTTTTCTACCCGGCGGTGCTGTACCCGGTGAACCCGCAGATGCGCGTGTATCAGGAAGAGCAGTTTGGCCCGGTGGTGCCGATCGTGCCGTACCGTCACCTCGATACGGTGATCGACTACGTGCTGGAGTCGGACTTCGGCCAGCAGTTGAGCATCTTCGGCACCAACCCGGTGGCCGTCGGACGGCTGGTCGACACGTTCGCCAATCAGGTCGGCCGGATCAACCTCAACGCCCAATGCCAGCGTGGCCCTGACACTTATCCGTTCAACGGCCGCAAGAACTCCGCCGAAGGCACGCTGTCGGTACACGATGCACTGCGGGTGTTTTCGATCCGCACGCTGGTGGCCACCAAATACCAGGACAGCAACAAGGATCTGATCAGCGAGATCATTCGCGGACGCGATTCGAGCTTCCTGACCACCGACTACATCTTCTGACGAGGGCCTTGCACTGAGTACGTTCAGCACCCACCGACTGCCACCGCTGTTGCGCCGAATCCTGCGTCCGCTGCTGGACCCGTACCGGCGCTACCGCCACGCCCGACTGATCCACGCTGTGCGGGTGGCATTGGGGTTGCTGGCAACCATCCTGCTGACCACCGGCATCAACCTCCCTCATGGCGAGTGGGCATCGGTGACCATGCTGGTGGTCATCGGCGGTTTGCAGCACCACGGCAACATCGGCAAAAAAGCCGCTGAACGCGCCACCGGCACCTTGATCGGCGCCGGCGTCGGTTTGTTACTGGTGGCGCAGGAGGCGTGGCTCGGCATGCCGTGGCTGACCTACTTTGCCATGGCCGTGGTGTGCGGCTTCTTCTCGTATCACGCCATCGGCAAGGGGGGGTACACCGCCCTGCTCTCCGCAATCACCGTATTTATCGTCGCCGGGCACGGTGACAACCCGATCACGGATGGGTTGTGGCGCGGGGTCGACATCCTGATCGGCATTGCCCTGGCGCTGGCATTTTCCTTTGCCCTGCCGCTGTACGCGGTGTACTCCTGGCGCTACAACCTGGCCGATGCTTTACGCGATTGCGCCACGGTATACGGACGCATCATCAGCGGCCAACCGGTCAGCGCCGACGAACATCTGAAACTGATGGGCCGCCTGGGTGCGGTGATGGTGCAACTGCGTTCGCTGATGCCGTCGGTGTCCAAGGAAGTGAAGGTTTCCATGACCGAACTCGATGCCATCCAGCGCAACCTGCGCATGTGCATCAGCACACTGGAGATCCTCGGTAACACGCGCCCCGACGCCAACGACCCCCAAGCCATGGCCCATCTGCAATCAGCGTTGAAGGCCGAGCACCGGCAGATTCGCGTGCAATTGATTGGTATGGCCCGCGCACTCAAATCGGGAGCGACGCAGCGTCTGGATCGGCCAGCGGAATTGCCGGACGCCAGCCTTGACGCACCGGTTTATAGCGATTTGGATGGCTATCGGTTGCTGACCCGGCAACTCGCCGCGAACATCGGCGAGTTGCGCCAGCGCCTGGCGAAAACCGCGCCGCGCTGGAACATTTGACGTTTTACTGCGCAGCCAGTCGCCGAACCTTGAAGCCCCAACCCTGTTGCATCCCCGCGGCGGCCAGCAGAATCGCTGCTACGCCCACCCATTGCAGGACTTCCAGGCGATGACCGAAGGCTAACCAGTCGACGAAAATCGCTGCAATCGGGTAGATGAACGACAGTGCGCCCGTCAACGCTGTCGGCAATTTCTGAATCGCGCCATAGAGCAGCACGTACATCAGGCCAGTGTGAACGATGCCCAGTGTCACCAGGCTGGCCCATGCACTCGGCGCTTGCGGCAGTGCCGAAAAGTGCGCAAAAGGCGCGAGCAACAGCACGCCGGTGCAGACCTGGATCAGCGCAATCAAGTGCGGCGGCGTGCCCGTCAGGCGCTTGATGATCAACGCGGCAATCGCATAGAGAAACGCCGCGCCCAGTGCCAGAGCAATGCCCAGCAGATACTGACTACCTCCATCGCCTTGCTGTCCGTGGGCACTGACAATCGCCAGCATGCCCATAAAGGAAATTGCCAGCCAAAACAGCTTTTGCAGGGTAATTTTCTCGCCGAGGAACAGCGCCGCCAGTCCGACCAGCATGAACGGCTGCACGTTGTACACCGCTGTGCCGATGGCGATCGAGGCCCGGGAATAAGACGCAAACAACAGCACCCAGTTGCCGACAATCGCCATGCCGCTGAGCACCGCCAGCAAGAATGTAGTGCGCGTCAGTAAGCCGGGGCGCAAAAAACCGAAAACCGCGCAAATCATCAACAAAGTGCCGGCCCCAAACACACACCGCCAGAACACCACGTCCAGCACCGGTTGCCCGGAAACCAGTACGAACCAGCCGATCGTCCCGGATATCAGCATGGCCGCGGTCATTTCAATCGAGCCGCGACGGATCGGGTTGTCCATTATCAATCTCCTCAGCGTTTGGCGAATGCGTGGCAAAAGTATGCCAATCCGACGCCGGGCCATTCCAGCGCAAAAAGCAGGCTAAAATCGGTTTCTGCCTTTTTTATCGAGGGTGGTTTTCATCAATTGCCTAATGCCGGAGATTGACCATGACCGATGACATCGACCAGATCCTCATCAGTGCCTTGATGGAGGATTCTCGGCGCTCATTAAAGGCCTTGGCGCAGATCAGTGGCCTGTCGTCGCCCAGCGTCGCGGAACGGCTGCGCCGACTGGAAGAACGCGGCGTGCTCAAGGGCTACACCGTCGAAATTGACCCTAAATGTTTTGGCTATCAATTGCAGGCCATCGTCCGCGTGCGGCCGCTGCCGGGGCAGCTGCAAGAAGTCGAGCGGCAGATTCTGGCGATTCCCGAATTCACCGAGTGCGACAAGGTCACCGGCGAGGACTGTTTCATCGCTCGCCTGCACGTACGTTCGATGGAACAGCTGGACACCCTGCTCGATCGCCTTAACAACCTGGCCGAAACCAATACGGCGATCGTCAAGAAGACGCCAGTCAAGCGCCGACTACCGCCAATGGCATGAATGCTTTTTGCCGGCGGTCAGCGTAGATTGAGGTTATTTGCGGCTAAGGAATGGCGGTATGAAAATTCAGGCAGTGATGTTGGCGACGCTTATGCTCGCCGGCTGCGGGACCGTGCAGACGGTAGTGCGCAGTGATCAAGTCGCGGCGGACTATCTGAAAGACAAGAAATCCCACTGCGGCGCCGTTCCGCGGATCTACAGCGGCGTGACCTATGATTTCTGCCTGCTGCACGCAGAGCGGCCGGATGATGTCGATGCGTTCAATTACAACAACGCAACGCCCGGCGTGCTGGTGGATGCCGCGTTGTCGGGGGTGCTGGACACACTGCTGTTGCCTTACACGATCTATAAGCAACAAGCCGATGGCAGCATCGTGATCAATTGATCACCTTTTCTGCAGGCAACAAAAAACCCGCCTAAGCGGGTTTTTTGTTATGTCATGAACTGCGATCAGTCATCGCGGCTCATGATGCCGAAGATCTGCAACAAGCTGATGAACAGGTTGTAGATCGATACATACAGGCTGATGGTCGCCATGATGTAGTTACGCTCGCCGCCGTGAATGATGGCGCTGGTCTGGAACAGGATGCAGACCGACGAGAACAGCACGAAACCTGCGCTGATCGCCAGTTGCAGGCCGCTGACCTGGAAGAAGAAGCTTGCCAGCGTTGCACCCAGCAGGACGAAGAAACCGGCGGTGATGAAACCACCCAGGAAGCTCATGTCCTTGCGGGTGATCAGCACGTAAGCCGACAGACCACCGAACACCAGTGCCGTCATCGCGAACGCGGAGCTGACCACTTCAGCGCCGCCCTGCATGCCCAGGTAACGATTGAGGATCGGGCCGAGCAGGAAACCCATGAAACCGGTCAACGCAAAGGCGGACACCAGGCCCCACGCGGAATCACGAAGTTTGTTGGTAAGGAAGAAAAGCCCGTAGAAGCCAATCAGCACCACGAAAATGTTCGGGTAGCCAACACGCATCTGCTGGGCAACGAACGCCATCACGCCGCTGAATGCGAGGGTGAGGGCGAGTAGACCATAAGTGTTGCGCAGGACGCGGCTAACCTCTAGCTGCTCAGCCTGCACGCTGTTATTAACTGCGTAATCCTGTTCGCGCATGGCGACACTCCTGTTGGTTTGAAACGTTCAGTCGCAAAGATCATAACAGACGCTCTGTAACAAGCCATGCAGAGAGTTTGACAGTGTGTTTCATTCAGGTATTATGGCGCCCGCAACGCAACGGAGGTGTGGCCGAGTGGTTTAAGGCAACGGTCTTGAAAACCGTCGACTGTAACAGGTCCATGAGTTCGAATCCCATCGCCTCCGCCATATTTGGTACCGACAAAGCCCTGATTATTCAGGGCTTTGTCGTTTCTGGCTTTCAGGAATTTGGCTTCTCTCTTTATAGACCGTTTCCGCATCTATTCGGCCATTTCCGCAACCCTTCCCTTCCGACATCACTGGTTCGACCTCGACACACCTGAGGATGTGGCTGTCTTCAACGGACAGCTTTCGGCCATTCTCTACCGTTTTTCACGACAGGATGTCTTGCCCGAGTCCAATGCTTGATCAGCGCGGGTACATTGACAGGCCTTGTCGAACAGATTGCCTGCCAGGTACACCGAAAAGGTTGCGTACAACGTCCAGTCGAACCACCCGAGCGCATTGCCTATACCTGCGGCGTGAAAAGATTTCAGGCGTCCTTGGTGAGACGTCGTATTGTTCTTATTTCATGTCCGGGTTACAGGCAGAATCGGGGCGCGCGGGGAGTCGGATCAAAGGTGCAGCGCCGGCCTGGCCTGGGCACCGCCATGGGAAGGAACCCGGACACGCAACGCAATCAGCAACGCGGCCAGCAGCATCAACACGGCCGCCGCTACAAACACGCCTGCGCTACCACCGAAGCTGAACATCGCACCGCCAGCGGCTGCGCCTGTTGCGATGGCCGACTGCACAGACGCCACTACCATGCCCCCGGCGCTTTCCGCCTGATCAGGTACGGCGCTGGCGACCCAGTTCGACCATGCCACTGGCACACCACCAAAGGCCAAGCCCCAGACCGCCAGCAGAATGGCCTGACCCGGCACCGAGGCCGGCAAAAGAACCAACGCCAGTGCCGCAACGCCCACCAGCACCGGCATCAACACCAGGGTGGCCAACGGGTGACGGGGAAGCAGCCATCCAGCCACCAGCGTGCCGACAAAGTTCGCCACACCAAACCCCAGAAGCATCAGCGACAGCCCTTGCGGGCCAATGCTTGTCGTACCTTCCAGGAATGGCCGAATATAAGTAAACATCGCAAAGTGGCCGCTGTGCACCAGCACACAACCGAACATCCCGATGGCGATGCCCGGGCGCAGCAACACCTCAAACACCGTGCGCAGGCGTGCAGGCCGGCGCGGCGCAAGGCGCGGCAGAGTAAACGACTGGAAAGTCAGGGTCACGCCCCCCACCGCCGCCGCTGCAAAGAACGCGCTGCGCCAGCCATACAGCCCGCCCAGAAAACTGCCCAACGGGACCGCAACCACCGTCCCGATAGCAATGCCGCTGAAAATGATCGAGAGCGCTCGCGGCAACAAAGCAGCCGGTACTAATCGCATCGCCACTGCCGCCGCCATGCTCCAGAACCCGCCAAGGGCGATACCCAGCAAGATACGCATCAACAGCAGCACCGCGAAACTGGAGGAAATGGCGACCAACAGATTGGATGCGATCATCAGCGTGGAAAAACCCAGGAGCACCCAGCGACGATCGATACTGCGTGTCAGGCCTGGCACCAACAGGCCGGCGAACAGCGCCACCACTGCGGTCACCGTTACGGCCTGGCCAGCTAGCGCTTCGGACACACCCAAATCGGTAGCCATCGGTGTTAACAGACTGGCCGGAAGGTACTCAGCGGTCAGCAAGCCGAACACGCCCATTGCCAACGAGAATACGGCCATCCACGCGGGGGTTGCAGGTTCTACATCCTGCCCGACGCCGGCACGGCTGTCGGTTACGGCATTACACACAAGGTCAGTCATTGCACGGATCTCCCAATCTTCATTGCGACCCGCAGTCTAGGCGCGAGAATCTGGATGATCTATGATCAAAAACCTCGTTTTTTTGACTGAAACACCTAACGATGCCTACAGATCAGTTTGCTCTCTCCTCGGAACTCATCAACGAGTTGTTGCGCGGCATGCGCCTGCGTGGCGTTGAGCACCGGCGTATCCGAGCCGGTCCAGTCTTCGGCCTGGGCTTCGCGGCCAAACCTGGGCATGCCTGGTTCCACTTCCTGGCGGTCGGGAATGCGGTGCTACGGATGGAGGACGGGACAACCTATGCGCTGTCTGCCGGCAACGCCGTATTTATCTCCCATGGGGCGGCCCATCAACTGCTTTCCCATACGGACGTGCCTGTTCAGGACATCGACCGTTTAGACGGCGCGCCCCTCGGTGAAACCGTCAGCGCGGTGGATGCCGGAACCGATGCCAACCCCACGCCGACGACCATTTTGTTCAGTAGCTGCATGGAGTTTGAGTTGGGCAGTATCCATGGCCTGGGCAGCCTGATGCCCGGCTTGATGCTGATTGATGCCGGTGGGCAGCGTTACCCCGGACTGGTGCCGATCCTGACCACCATGGAGCGCGAGGTCAGCGCCGCACGTATCGGCTTCGCCGGCATCCTCGCGCGACTGACCGACGTGGTGGCCGCCATGGTCGTTCGCGGCTGGGTGGAGTGCGCCTGCGGTAGTGCCTCTGGCCTGGTCGCCGCATTGCGCGATCCACGCTTGGCAAATGCGCTTCTTGCGCTCCACCAACAACCGGGACGCAACTGGACCGTTGCGCAGCTGGCGGAGCAATGCAATAGCTCGCGTTCAGTCTTCGCGGACCGTTTCCAAGTGACGATTGGCATGACACCACTACGCTACGTCACTGAGTTGCGAATGCGGCTTGCAAGCCAGTGGCTGACGCTGGAAAGGCTGCCAATTGAAGAGGTGGCGCTGCGCCTGGGCTATACATCTCAGGCCGCTTTCAGTCGCGCATTCAAGCGCATTACGGGCAAGACGCCTGGATTAAGTCGACAGTCGAGACAGTCCGCCGTTTCCTGACGCCGAGCAGAAGTCGTGGAGGGAGCCATAGGGCGGCTTTGCACTGCCCATGCGTCAGGCAGCTTTAGGCCAAAAGTCGCCATTCAACTCGATTCGATAATACTCAGCCGACCGTGCATCATGATGCTCGCCACCTCCCAGGGCCCGTGCCAAAAGAGCACTGCCTGATCGCGCGAATCAGCTTTTTACACTGTTCACCCCCGGCGATTGAGCCGATTGAAATGGAAGTCATCTCATGTTCGAACGTAGCAAACTGGTTCCAGAGTTAATGGTCACTGACCTGGATAGCAGTCTGGCCTTTTGGGTTTCTTGCCTGGGACTTGAAGTGGCTTATCAACGCCCAGAAGACGGATTCGCTTACCTCGACTTGAACGGTGCGCAGGTAATGCTTGAGCAGGCTGACCCGGAGGCTGGCCAATGGCTAACTGCCCCCCTGACTAAGCCGTATGGAAGAGGAATCAACCTCCAGATTGACGTTGCGGCTGTCGGCCCGATCATCCAAAAACTTGGTCAGGCTGGATTTCCACTCTATCGAGAATGCAAAGACACCTGGTATCGGGCTAACAATGTAGAAGTCGGTCAGCGCGAATTCATCGTCCAGGATCCCGATGGCTATCTCGTAAGGTTGGTAGAGCGTTTGGGAGAGCGCCCGGTTTGTTCAATCTGAACTCAGGATTCTGCCATTCAGGAAACTGGCTGCTGTCTCTATGGATCGTTTCCGCATCTTTTCGGGCACTTGCACAACCCTGCCCTTCCGACGCTGCTGCCCGCCCCCTTAACTTTAGTTGTCTCGACCCGAAGCTCGGGGGATCTGGCTGTCTTCTATCGGCGGCTTTCGTCTAAAAGTGCACGGACGGCTTGACCATCACCAAGCTGCACGGCGCGCGATTTATCAGGCATTGCGCCGTACCGCCGATAAAACCGTCGAGGCCGTGATGGTAGGACGTGCCCAGCACCATCAGGTCGAACGCGTTCTGTCGGGCAAACTGTTCGATCACCCGGTAAGGGATACCGGTCAGCAAGTGCCTGTGTTTTTCATCGACACCATAGCGCTCGGCCAGGGTATCGAACGCCTCTTGCTGAGTATCGGTGATCGCATCGCGCAAGCTGTGATCCAGACTCAGGTTCGGCACACTCATCGCGGCATCACCCACTACGGACCAATTGCTCACGTTCAGCAGATGCAACGACGCTCCGCACTCTGATGCCAAAGTCGATGCCAGGCCGAGTATCCGGTCGTTGAGCCCTTGGGTCAGGTCCTCGAGGTGGGAAAGGTCTATGGCCGCCAAAATCTTCAAAGGCGTCGGGTTCGCTGCATCGGTGACCAGGTGCAGACAGGCTGGGCAATCGCGCAGCAACAGCCAGTCCAGTGGTTGATGGAATGCCCGATCAAGGGCCGGAACATGGTGGGCGTCCTTGATGACCAGATCGGCGTGGAAGTCATTGACGTACTCAAGCACATGCGCCGGTGTGGACCTGGCCCAGACCACTTCGGTAGTGACTTGCTCGCCGCTGCCACGCTCGAATCGGGCTTGCTGTTCCAGCCAATGCCGATGCACCTGCAAATAACCTTCGCGCGCCTGCGCCATGGCGTTGTGGTCAAACAGACCGGCAAGCGCCAAGGCCTGCACATAATCGAAGGCCACGATGTGCAACAACGCACCGCTGGCCCGGGCCAGAGCCTGGGCGCGGTCAAACGCCGGAGTGCGGGTCATTTCGGCGGGTGCGATCAATAGAATGCGTTTGAGCTTGAACATGACGTACCTCTCCTGGCAATGCTTCGCCGGCCTGATTGCCAGCCCGACATCCGTGTCCGGTTTGATGAAATCGCCGACGACTTGCGCGTTGCCTTTTCGGCCATCCGCTTGATGCGCTCATTGGCCTCGACGGCTGCACGCTCCGGTGGCTGTAGCCACCAGAGGATACTCAGCACGATGATGGATGAGCGCAGGTTCATGATTCCCCTTGGTCAATCACTGCTCTGCCAAATCGCTGAACTGAGTATCTGACGATGCGCGCTCCCGACTCTGATTTTTGTCAACAAAAGACAGCATCGATGGGTAGCGGTGAATTCGCTGCTGTGTCGATTCTTTACGAGTGTTTGTTACGCCTGAGCGACTGGCTGCCCAAATTGAAAAACCGGGCAATGATTGATTTACATCAAGTATCAACAGCAACCTTGAAGCTTAATAAAGACGAAGCTGCCAGCGTCTCGGTAATCCGGGCACTCCGCTCGTCTGCAATCACGGTGAAAGGCCAAATGAAAAGTACTCGCGCCGCTACGACGCCTATGCTTATCACGACCCTTGGAGGCGCCTTTCCCATGCTTGAAACTCATTCTCCCCCGCCACTGCTCAAAGCTGCCTGTTCCAGTTGCAGCGTGGTGGAGCTATGCCTGCCGATCGGCCTGACGGGTTCGGAGGTCGATCGACTCGATACACTGATCGTGCAGCGATACAAGGTGAAGAAAGGCACCGCGCTATACCGGGCAGGTGACCCGCTGCGCTCGCTGTACGCTGTGCGCATAGGTTCGTTCAAGACCAGCGTGCTGTCCGTCGATGGCCGAGAACAAGTGACGGGGTTTCATATACCCGGCGAAATGCTCGGTCTGGATGCCATCAGTGCCGATCAGCATGCCTGCACTGCGTATGCCCTGGAGGACAGCGAAGTCTGCCCGATTCACTTCGCGCAACTGGAAAAACTGGCGCAAAGCCTTCCATCCCTGCAGCACAACCTCAACAAACTGTTGAGCCGGGAAATTGTGCGTGACCACAGCATGTTGATGCTGATGGGCAATATGAACTCCGATGAGCGCCTGGCGGCATTCCTGCTCAACCTCTCGCAACGCCTGAGCGTGCGTGGCTATTCCTCCAAAGAGTTTGTGCTGAAAATGCGCCGTGAAGAGCTCGGCTCCTACCTTGGGCTGCGTCTGGAGACCATCTGTCGTGGCATTGCCCACTTGCGCGATCAGGGGCTGGTGGAAATCGCCGGTCGCGACGTGACCATCCAGAACATGGACGGCCTCAAACACATGGTGTCCGGCTGCAATCGCCAGAATCAATGACACCGTCCCTAACGCAGATCGATCAGGCGCGCCCGTCCTGGTTTTGTGCGCCCTCGGGCAAGCCGTTGCAAAGCGACGAGCGTCCTGTACCCATCAATTTTAAATAATCCGGCTTTCTACGCTTTGAACATCACGTGAGAAGACCAGCACTCGGCGTTAGCGGGTTTATTACCGCGGTCGTTGGAGGGCTGCTACATGGCTTGAGTGCCAATCCATGGGGCTAACGGCTGGCAGATCGTATTGATTGATAATTATCAGAAATGCCCCCGTCTGCCGGTACTAGTGTTGTGACAAGACCGTAACTCAACGTGTCCGACCCACTCTCATAGCAAAATTTGGGCAGGCGCGTGAGCGTTGTCAGGCAGCTGGTCAGATTGTCCATCGCCATTTTCGGCGGGAGCCTGAGCCTGCTTCGCAGTGCATTCGAGGGTTGAGCGGTGATGCTTTTCGCAGATCCAGGGGATTCCGATGGCCGACTCAAGCAAGAAAATGAACCTCATGGGGCTCACCACACTGGTTGCGGTAAACATGATGGGCTCAGGCATCATTATGTTGCCGACGAGCATGGCCCAACTCGGGGCTGTTTCATTGTTGTCATGGATCGTCACCGCTGTTGGATCCATGGCCATCGCGTATTGTTTTTCCCAATGTGGCATCTATTGTCTGCGCTCGGGCGGGTTATCCGCCTACACCGAAGAAGCGCACGCAAAATCAGGTTTTTTCCTGTGCTCTTATCTGTATTTCCTGTCGCTGGCCATCGCCAACGTGGCCGTGGCCATCTCCGCAGTGGGATACATGACATCGTTCATGCCTTGGCTGGGAAGCGGCGCCATTCCATTGTTCATCGGAACGGTCGGCTTGCTCTGGTTAACCACCGTGGCTAATTTTGGCGGCCCTGGCATCACGGGCAGGATGGGTGCGGTTACTGTCTGGGGGGTGATCATCCCGGTAGCGGGCTTGAGCATCATCGGTTGGTTCTGGTTCAAAACCGATCTGATAATCGCTGCCTGGAACCCGAACAACCTGCCCATATCCGAAGCGATCAGCAAAGCGATTCCTCTGACCCTCTGGGCTTTTCTCGGCATGGAGTCGGCTGCCCAGGCCTCTGATGCGGTGGAAAACCCCACGCGCACCGTACCGCTGGCCTGCCTGTTCGGCACACTGGGGGCCGCCGCTGTCTATGTGCTATCCACGACGGTCATTCAGGGCATCATTCCCAATGCCGAACTGGCCAACTCATCAGCCCCTTTCGCGCTCGTGTATGCGCACATGTTCAACCCCACGGTCGGCAACATCATCATGGCGCTCGCGGTGATGGCCTGTGTGGGATCACTGTTGGGCTGGCAGTTCACTCTGGCGCAAACCGCCAAGATGACGGCTGATCAGGGCATGTTCCCAAAACTGTTCAGTAAGGTCAGCGCACACAATGCCCCCGTCGTCGGGATGGTGGTCTGTGGCGTGCTGCAGACCTTGATGGCGCTGTCGACCATTTCGCCAAACGCGAGTGCACAGTTCGGAAAACTCGTCAGCCTCGCCGCGGTGACCAACCTGATCCCCTACGTGACGGCAGCCACCGGGCTGCTGGTCATGATGTACAAAGCCAAAGTCAGCGCAGGCGTATACACGCGCAACACTCTGCTGTTAGTGGTTGCCGTCGCCTATTCCTTGTATGCGCTGTATGCCTGCGGCAAAGACGCCGTGTTCGGCGGCATCCTTGTTCTGGTGTTCGGCTACTTGCTCTACGGTTTCCTCGCCAAACGTTTTGTCGACGTCCCGGCGCCTGCTAACACCCGGGCCGATAACCCTTGATCCAAGTGTTCAGTACGACACAGACATCTGAATTCGAGGAAACCCGTGTATGAACGTAAAACTTGCCAAAGCAAACAACCTGCTGCTCGTCTGCATACTGGCGCTGCTACCGATAATGGTCCATGGCAATACGCTTGAGCGCATACGCGCGAGTCACGCTATCACTCTGGGCTACTTACCTGACTTCGTGCCTTTCAGTGATCAGGCAGCCGATAAAGCCAGCGGTTATGCCATCGATCTTTGTCTGAAAATAGCCGAGAAGGTCAAGACCGATTTGAATTTGCCTGAGTTGAAAGTTCAGTACCAACCTGTCTCACTCAAAGACGAGATGAATGCCGTCAGTTCGGGGAAGATCGACATTCTTTGTACGCCGACCCCACCCACACTGGCACGGAGGAAGATCGTCAGCTACTCGGTGCCAATTTACACGGCCGGTCTCTCGGCAGTGGTCCGCCAGAATGCTTCCGACGCCTTGCTCAATGTGCTGGGCGGCAAGGTGGCTCATACAGGACCAACGTGGCGAGCGACTGTGAACCTTGGTCTGTCCAATCAAACGTATGCCGCCATCGCTGGCGGTGTCACCGAGACGTGGATACATCAGCAGATGCGATTGCTGGGTGTTGTAGCCACTTTGATCACAGTAGAGAACGCAGATGCAGGTCTCAATCTGGTTGCCAATGGCAAAGCCGATGCCTTCTTCGCTGAACGCATGATGCTCAAGCATCTGCTAACCAGCAATTACCCTTCGGGAAACCTGGTACTGCTAGAGCGGATTTTTGAGTACGCACCGACTGCAATGGCAGTGGATCGAGAGGATGAAGATTTCCGTCTGCTGGTCGACACCGCGCTGAGTGAAATGTATCGATCCGGCGACATTGAACGGGCATTCGAAAAATATCTGGGGGGAGCCGGTGATTCGGCCAAAAAGCTATTCAAGATCTATGCGATACCTTAGCGACGTGCTGAAAACACGTTTGAATGCTGATTCCAGCGCCATGGGCCAGCAGAGTCTAAGGCTGCACCCGCCCCACCTGCCCTTCGTTGATTTCCATCAAACCGATGCCAATGAAGAACCGCGAGGCCTGTGCCTGATTTAGATCAGATGCAGCCGCGGGCAACGGTGTAGAAGGAAGCCAAGCGGACGTTTTTTTCACCGCGCGCCAGCCTTTCAACTGGATGGAGGATGACCCATGCTCACCGTTAAAGACCACAACGATCAGGCCGTAGCCGCCTATGCGGCGGTCTCCGGCCAATATTGGATTGAGGCGCTCAAGGACGGCCGCCATGTGTTGATCCGCCCGCTTTCGGAAAAGGATCGTGAGCGCGAATACAACTTCATCAAGCGCCTGTCACCCGAATCCAGGCACATGCGCTTTCTTGCCCAGATCAGCGAACCTGGCACCGCCCTGCTCGACCAGTTGATGGACACCGACAACAAACAGCGTACGGCCTTCATTGCACTGGTTCACGAGAACGGCAAGTTGATCGAAATCGGTATCAGCCGTTATGCCGGCACCGGCGAATATCAGTGCGAATGCGCCGTGACGGTCGCTGATGAATGGCGGCACTTGGGCCTGGGCACATTGCTGATGGAGCAGTTGATCAAGACTGCCCGCCACAACGGTTTTCGCCAGATGTATTCGGTCGACGCTGCGAGTAACGCGTTGATGCGCGATCTGGCCAAAAGTCTAGGGTTTGAGACTCACAATGATCCCGACGATCCGCACCAGGTCATTCATCGACTTCACCTGTAAAAAATCGCCCCGTGATGTGTCGGCCAACGGCTCATTACGGGGCGATCCCGTTTCAGGACTGCAAGGTGTGTTGTGGCTTGATCGCCAACACACTGCACGGAGCGCGATGCAGCAGTTGTTCGGCGGTGGTGCCTAACAACTTGCTCAAGCCGTGGTGCTGCACCGTTCCCATCACAATGACGTCAATCTGCTGCTTGTCGGCGAACTCGCAGATGCTTGGCACCGGCGCGCCCTCGATGAAATGTCGGCATGGATCTGGCACGCCGTGACGTTCGGCCAGGGCCGCAAACGCCTCATGCTGAGCGCTACCCAGCGTTTCGTGAACACCGGTGGCCAGCGGCAATGCGCCGAAACCCATGTCCGTGGTGTAAACCGTCGTCCAGTCATACACATGCACCAGCTCAAGTCTGGCATCACATTGCTCAGCCAATCGGGTGGCTGCATCAAGGATCTGGTCGTTGAACAGGCAATCCTGTTCTTCGCTGCGCAAGACATCAACGATGGCCAGTACATTGCGCGGGCGAGAATGAGTGTCGTCAGTCACCAGGTGTACCGGCACCGGACAATCGCGTAACAGTTGCCAATCCAGCGGGGTATAAAAAATGCGTTTCAACGCCGACTCGTGCTGGGCATCCTTGATGATCAATATCACCGGCATCTCATTGACGAACTGCAGGATCTCGACAAAGGGATCCTGAACCCAGACCACCTCGGTGGTGACCTTGATGTGATGTCTTGCCAGCAATGACGCCTGCTCTGTGAGCCACTGGCGATGGGTGCGCAAATAACCATCGCGGGCCAGGCGGATTTGCTCAGGGGCAAACAGGCCGGCCACCGCCAGCGCTTGCACATAGTCGAAGGCCACGATGTGCAGCGGCACCTGCATGGCCTGGGCAAGCGCCGCCGCGCGCTCGAACGCCGGTGTGCGCTCCATGGTGGGAGGAGCGATCAACAGTAAACGCTGAGTTTGCGACATTGGATACCTCGGCACGCGGCCAGCCAAAAGGAATAGACCTTCCGCGTGAACGCTGCGGCCGCAAGCACTTTGATCTTTGTCAGCAACTGGACGGATTTTGACGCAGGGCATGACCCGAGCAAAAGTTGACTTCGGTCAAGAGACCCGCTGTGCCGTGCCCTAGCCTGAAGCCAGGTCTTCTGTGTCAACGGCAGTATTGGAGGGGTGCGATGATCGAAAGTGACCAGCAAGTACTGGCAAGAGCATTGGACGCCGCAACGAATCCGGTTTTGATAACAGAACGTACGGGATGCATCGTTTGGATTAACAAAGCCTTCTGCCTGCTGAGCGGCTACTCCAAACCGGAGCTGTTGGGCAAGACTCCACATTTGCTGGCCTCGGGACGCCAAGACACAACTTTTTATCGCAACCTTTGGATGACAATACTGGCCGGCCTTACCTGGCAGGGCGAAATGGTCGAGCGTCGCAAGGATGGAGGCACCTGCACCGTCAATCAGGTCATAACTCCGGTTCTCGATCATCAGGGTGTGGTGACCCATTTCATCTCCATCCTGCACAACTTTAAGATCAGGGACGAAGAACGCGCTGCCATGCAGGAGCTGGCATTCCATGATCCCTTGACCGGATTGCCCAACCGCGTGCTATTCCTGAACCTGCTCAATAAGGCAATCAACGGCGCTCACACTCATCCGTCGACACTGGCGTTGATGTTCATCGATCTGGACCGTTTCAAAGGCGTCAACGACACCTTTGGTCACGCTTGCGGCGACAAGTTGCTGGTCGCCGTGGCTGAGCGTCTGGGCCAGTCGGTGCGAAGGTCTGATGTGGTCTCGCGCCTGGGCGGTGACGAGTTCGCGATCCTGATCCCGGGCATGGATCGGAGCGAATTGATCGAAGCGCTGGCGAACAAACTGATCACCTCCATGGATCAGCCCTTCATGATCGATAACCATCGGATAGAGATGCGTATCAGCGTCGGTATCAGCGTATACCCGACTGATGGGACGAGTGTTGAGCAATTACTGGGGCGCGCAGACAATGCGATGTACGAAGCCAAGCGTAACGGCGGCAACGCCTGCCGCTTCAGTCTGCTGGCGCCGGGTTGCGAGTCAGCTTGCGATTAAATCAACACGTAGCCTGCCCACATCGCGAGCGTCAGCAACAGCTGGCCCGGGATCACATAGGCGGCGAACCGTCTGCCGCCGCTGACCCAGGCCACTACACATTTACTCACCGAGTTACTGCTGACGGCAATCAGCGCGGGCGCGGCTATGGCGTCATAGGGCAGCTGCCCCGCCTTGGCAAGATTCGCCACAGAGGCCGTGGCGGAATGCGCATCGGCAAAGCCTGTCAGGGTCGCCGTGAGCATCATTCCCGCCTGGCCAAAGTGGTTGAGCATTACCGATGACAGCAGCGTGATGCCGGTCAGGGTCAGCGTCACGATGATGGCGAGTTTGAGATTGAACGCGCCGGAGGTCTTGATCGGCTCGCTGCGGGTACCCCGTGTCGGGTCGGGAAACATCAGGCAGGCGCCATAAGAGACTGTCGCTGCCAAACCGAAGCCCAATGGCGCCCACACGTCGCGCAGCAAGTCCGGATCAACCATGGCGAAGATCAGGCCGACCTGAACCACCGTGGCAAGATTGGACAGAATGGCGGCCGCGCTGAGGATCCTGATGTTGTCCGGCTCATGGACGACTCGCTGCCCCATGGTCGCGATCGTTACGGTACTCGAAGCAAACCCGGAGGCGATTGCACTGATCACGTAGCCGTAGCGGCTGCCCAGCGTACGCACGGCGATATGACCGGTCGCGCCGACCAGCATCAGCAACACCGTCAGCGTACAAATAGTGCGTGGATTGATCGCGGCGTAGGGTCCCATGTACCGATCCGGCACCAATGGCAACACGACCAGCGCCGCGATCAGCAAGATCAGGCCGTCGCGCATCTCAGCTTCGGTCAACTGGCTGTTGGCAAAATGATGCAGCGTCTGGCGATACGCCAATAAACCCGCGATGACCACGCCAAGGGCAATTGCCAGCGCCGGCGCGGTCGTACACAACGCGCCCAACAGCAACACCGTGATTAACGCCACCTCGCTGGTTACCCCGGGATCGTCGCTGCGGCTGCGCCAATACGCGACGCTGATCAGCAGCGTCACACAGGCGGCGATGATCCCCACCAGCAGGCCACCGCCGACTTGCAGCGCGACATAGCCCAACAAAGCGGTAATGGCGAACGTGCGCAAGCCGGCGCAGTGTCGCGCATCGCCAGTGCCCTTGTGCCGTTCACGCTCAAGACCGATGAGCATGCCGATCCCCAACGCCGCCGCGGCACCGGAAAGATCGAAAACTTCGTTCATGATGGGTAGCGCCCCGCAGCGTTTGCGAACTGCCCTGCACGCAGCTCACAGCGATCATTCAACGCTCGCCCCCATTCGGCGAACCGCAACCGGCCTCGTTGGCGTCTGAGCACAAGCATTTGGCCACATATGAGGTGCATTGATGCGGGCCTGAAGCACATCGACAAAATCCTTCGCAGCCTTGACGCTCCTGAAGTTCACATCCCAGCCATCCAGGTGCACGACCCAAACATGGGGTGCCTGCCTTTCAGTGATCTCGATGTTCATGAAAACCTCGGTTTCAGCGGCACATCCATGTGCTTTCAAGGAGTGATTGCCACTTTCATAACGCCGTCGCGTTGATGCGCGAATAGTTCGTAGGCGGCCTCGATATCGTCCAGTCTGAATCGGTGAGTCACCAGCGGCGAGAGATCTACGGCACCGCTCTGCACCACTCCCATCAAGCGCCGCATGCGTTCCTTACCGCCCGGGCACAGGGTGGAGACGATGCTGTAATCGCCCAGGCCCGCGGCAAACGCGCCGAGCGGGATACGTAAATCGCTGGAATACACACCGAGGCTGGATAAGCGCCCACCGGGACGCAGCACCCGCAATGCCGACTCGAACGTGCCCTGAGTGCCCAGCGCTTCGATGGACACATCGACGCCACGGCCATCGGTCAGCGCCATAATCTGCTCCACCACGTCACCGTCATTGAAGTTGACGGTATCGGTCGCGCCCAACTGGCGGGCCACACTCATTCGTTCAGGCACCGCGTCCACACCGATGATGCGGGTGGCGCCTTTGAGGCGAGCCCCGGCCACGGCACACAGGCCAATAGGCCCCAAGGCGAAAACAGCGACCGTGTCACCAATAGCAATCTCGCCGCGTTCTGCGCCGGAAAACCCGGTAGACATGATATCCGGGCACATCAGCACCTGTTCGTCGCTCAGTCCATCGGGAATCGGGCACAGATTGGCCAGCGCATCCGGTACCAGCACGTACTCGGCCTGGCAGCCGTCGAGGGTATTGCCGAACTTCCAGCCGCCGATGGCCTTGAAGCCATGCCGGGTCTCGGGTCCATCCTGCGAGCCGCAACCACACAGGCAGGCATAACTTTGCCCGCTGGGGGTGATGGCGCCGGCAATCACCCGCTGCCCTTCGACAAAACCGCGTACTTGCGAACCCAATCGTTCAATGACGCCGACCGGTTCGTGACCGATGGTCAGCCCTATGGCCACTGGGTACTCGCCGCGCAGGATATGCACATCAGTGCCGCAAATGGTCGTGGTGGTGATGCGGACCAACGCATCCAGTGGCCCTACTTCGGGTATCGGTTTGTCGTCGAGCACGATGCGGTTTTTTTCAACGAAGATCGCGGCTTTCATGGTGGCCATGGTGACTTCTCCCTGCGCCAGTGGCGCGTTTGAGTTCAGCACTCCACCGGAGCTTGCGCCGCGGTGTCAGACCGGAGGTTGATAATGGTCAACAATCGGTGAATGAGCCGCAATGCCCGACCGTGCATCCGATGGTGTGATTGATCAGCCAAGCATTTGACAAATATCAAGCGCCCCGCCGCCGCTCGCGCCAGGATCAGTACATGTCACTGCCCTGCTCGTGAACGTTTGAGTTCATGAGCGCATTACTGCTGTGATGACCCACGGGAGTTCTGTCATGTCTGATCAAGCACGCTTCATGCTCGTTGCCTCGCCGCTGATGAAGAACAGCCCTGCGTTCGACCGCGCCGCCGCACTGGCTAAAGCCTCGGATGCCGCACTGCACATCGTGGCGTTCGATTATCTGGAGGGTCTGGCGACCGCCGGGCTGGTCAACGAACAGGCCCTGGAACAGATGCGCCTGGGCTACGTCGAGCGCCATCACCAATGGCTCGAAGACCAGGCCCGGCCACTGCGCAAAATCGGTGTGCACGTCACCACGGAAGTGGTGTGGGTAGAACAGCCCTTGCAGGAAATCCTCATCCACCTGCGGGAGCAGCCGATGGCTGCGCTGATCAAAGCACTGGAGCATGAGTCGCTGCTATCACGCCTTATGTTCACGCCGCTGGACATCCACCTGCTGCGTGAATGCCCGGTGCCGCTGCATTTTGTCAGTCACGTACAACACGCCCTGCCGCGGCGAATCGTTGCCGCCGTCGATCCCTTCCATCGCGATGGCCAGTACGAGGGACTCAACGACCGGATCCTGAGCGAAGCGGCAAAACTGGCGAGCACCTGCAACGCCGAACTTGACGTGATCTATGCCCATGACCTGTCGTCCCTCAGCGCCGCCGAATTCGGCTTTGATAACGCGTCAGCGTTCTTTTCCTCCAGCGCCGCCAAAAGCCTGTTTGACGCCCAAGGCGAAGCCTTCCAGGCGCTGGCTGCGCGCAACAATATCCCGGCAGAAAACCAGCACATGATTATGGGAGATCCAGCCAAGGTGCTTTCCAGCTACGCCGATGCATACGATGTCGACGTGATCGTAATGGGCCGTATTACCCATCGAGGGATAGGCCGACTGATCGGCAGTACGGTGGAGCATCTGTTGTACAAAATGCCTTGCAGCGTGTGGGTCGTGGCGCCAGAAATGCTCGCGATGGGCACATCTGGCACGCTACGGCTTTGAACTGGACTCAAAACAAGCCAGTGGGGGTCTGAAAGCGGCATGGCGGCAGAGCAGTCCAGATGACTGCGTCCAGTTGGCGGGGGCATGCCCATTCAGCGATCCCGCTCACCGAAGAGCGACTGGAGGTGAAGAGTTTGGCACTGCCGATGGGCAGAGAACCAGGCGAAAAGTCATGCTCTATTTCGACGCTGAAAAACGTTGGAATTTTTTCGGTCGGTACAGCTCATTTGCTTATGAGCGTAAGGAGGAACTCATGAGCCAAACAGACATTTTCGTCATCGATTACAAACTTCACGGGCAGTCAAAGTCATTCGTGATTCGCGCCAAGTCCATGCGTAATGTTGATGCCTGGCATTGGGCAAGTTGCGATGCGGGTATAGCCCCAATCCCCAAGCCAGGTAAACCTCCGCTGAAGGTCGTTTCGAAACCTCAAGCCGAGCGGTTCGGAGTCACTGAAGTGAAGTGGCGCGAAACCGCTACGTTGGTATGGACAGAAGCCTAGCCATGACTGACTCATGAACTCGACGCGGTGACGGTGCGTCCACCGTCACCGCGTCGAGGACGTCTAGACCACCCTACTCCCAGCGTCGTGGAACGAGTTACATCTACCCTTTGCTGTGTTCAGGCGACGTTGGCCCCTCTTTGATTCCACGGGGGCCAGCAAGGCCCCAAACCACTAACCCTATCACTGGGAAAACGATAAGCCCGATAGCCCAACCCGCCTTCACCCCCACTGTTTTATCGCTGCCAAACACGCTGACAATGGCCCACAGATTGACGAGAAGAATGAACACGGCGACGGCAATCGCGATATAGCTGGTAGCTTGCGACATGATTTAGCCTCCTCAGGCTGATTACGGCGTAGATGCCTTGGCTGAAACGTGCAGCCTCCATGACATCCGCTTCTAATAATCGAGCGCGACGAAGGTGCTCATGGAGAAGCTTCGCGGTCTCGACAAGGATGGTCGGCTCACCATCAATCAACCGCGAGATCTCATCGCTCATCACGCCTCACCTTTATCGCGTTGCAAAACACGTTCGTGGAAAAGCGGCAACCAATGCAGTGCATATTCAGTGGCTTGTTTTTGCACCTCACAACGATCGCCGTGAAACCGGTGTTTATGGCTGAACAGGTGGCACTCATCAGCCATTTGAAAGGCCCAGGCAAAGCAGATCGTCCCTGCCGGGATGCCGTCTACATCGTCCGGGCCGAGAATCCCGGTGGTTGCGATGGCCGCATTGGCAGTGCTGTCGCGCAAGGCTCCCGTCGCCATCTCCCGGGCAACTTCCACGCTGGTCAAATTGAAAGTGTCGATGGTGTGTGGCTTAACGTGCAGTAGCCGCTGCTTGGCTTGCGGCGAATAAACAACGTACCCGCACTCGATGAAATTGCCGCTGCCTTCGACCTCGGAAAGCAACGTAACGATTTTGCCCGCCGTACACGACTCTGCTGTCGTGATCACCAAGGCGTTATCCCGCAGGTATCGAACGGTGTCTTCGGCAATGGGCATGAGCTCAACTCACAGGGTTATTGCTCGGTTGACCGACAGGAAGGACGAACATTCCATTGCATTTTGGCTTTGTCAGTTTCGGCAAAAAAGTGGCGATGAGTCCAGGTCAAACCCGGTAATTCGCCCGTAGCCGCGAAACTGTCTGCCCGCAAAGCGGTAAAAAAACCCTTCCTGGCATTTCCGCCAGCTCCCCCGGCAAACGTTCGCTGCAGTACGCAAAAGGCCCGGATGCCACGCTCCTTGCCCGACACACTCAATTGCGGTACAAAACGACCCAGTTGTACGACAACATAATAAAAACCCGCACGCCATCCCGAATGGCCGAGCACTGTTCGAGATCTGCCATGCCTCGCTCTACCCTTGCGCAAACTGCTCCGCCCCCTTTCCCCCGTCATCTGGCCGTGATCATTCTTCTGTGCATGGGCTGTGCTTTCGCTGGCAACCATGTGGCGGCTCGGGTCGCTTTTGATGATGGCGCGGGGGTGTTGCTGGCGATCTTGCTGCGTTCGGGCGGGACTTTACTGGTGCTCGCCATCCTGGTGCTGTGGCAACGACAAAGTCTGCGCCTGCCCGCAGGTGCCTGGCGCTGGCAGTTGCTGCTGGGGCTGCTGATTACCGCGCAAAGCCTGTGCCTGTATTCGGCCGTCGCTCGAGTCCCAGTGGCGCTGGCGCTGCTGGTGGCCAACGTGTTCCCCATCCTGCTGGCGTTGCTCACCTGGGCGATGGGTGGCCCGAGACCGACCGCACGCACTGCTGCGTTGATGGGTTTGATTCTGGTGGGGCTGGTGTTTGTACTGGACGTACCCGGACGTCTTTCGTCCACTACCAGCGTCGGCCCGGAATGGGGGCTGGGCGTCGCGCTCGCGTTCTGCGCCGCCAGCGTATTCGCCTGCGCGCTGTGGATCACCGACCACAAGTTGTCTCAGGTACGTGGCTCGGCGCGCAGTCTGTTGACCATTTTTATCGTCTTCAGCAGCATTAATCTGGCGGGACTGACCGGCGCCTTCCCAAGCGGACTGAACCTGCCCGCAACCTCGACCGGATGGCTGGCCCTCGCCACCCTTGTGGTGTTGTACGGCACCGGTTTTATCGTGCTGTTCATTTCGGTGCCTCGCCTGGACATGCCGCGCAATGCGCCGGTCATGAACATCGAGCCGTTGGCGACATTATTGATGGGCTGGATTGTGCTGGATCAAATGCTCAGTACCGGGCAGGTTTTCGGCGGGGTGATTGTGGTCGCCGGCATCGTATTGCTGACGTACCGCAGATCGGCGATCAAGGCTGAAGCCAAAGCTGTGGTGTGAAAAGCGGATGCTCACTGGCTCGCTCTACCCAACTCAAACCCGATAATAAGCCCGATACCACTGCACAAAAGCCGCCACCCCGACATCAACCGACACTTGGGGGCTGAAGTCGATGCACGCGCCAAGCGCCGAAACATCTGCCCAGGTCTTGACCACATCACCTTCTTGCAGCGGCAGATAATTGCGCTGGGCCTCGATGCCCAGCGCCCGCTCCAGACACTCGACAAACGCCAGCAGCGCGACCGGACTGCCGCGGCCGATATTGAACAACCGATTGGCGCCGCGCCCTTGCGTGCCCTCAGGGGGCTTGCTCAACAAGCGCTGGATCGACTCGACAATGTCGTCGATGTAGGTAAAGTCCCGAGCCATTTGCCCTTCGTTGTAGATATCAATGGAGCGCCCCTCGATCATCGCCTGGGTAAACTTGAACAGCGCCATGTCGGGCCGCCCCCAAGGCCCGTACACCGTGAAAAAACGCAGCCCGGTGGCGCGTAAGCCATAGAGATGGCAGTAGCTGTAAGCCAGCAATTCATTGGCGCGTTTGGTCGCGGCATAGAGTGAGACCGGCTGCTCGACGGGGTCCTCTTCGTGGAACGGCATCTTATGATTGGCGCCGTACACCGAACTGCTCGACGCGTAGATCAGGTGCTCTGGGGGAAACTGCCGACAGACTTCAAGCACATTCAGAAAACCCACCAGATTCGATTGCCCGTAGACGTCCGGTTGATCCAGTGAGTACCTGACACCAGCCTGCGCTGCCAAGTGCACGACGTATTCAAAACGGTGCTGTTGGAACAGCGCCATCAGCGCAGGTTTGTCGACGATGTCCATTTCGTGAAATTCAAAGCCTGGCAAAGATTGCAATGCGGCGAGTCGCGCCTGTTTGAGCGTGACATCATAGTAGCCATTGAGATTATCGATCCCGACAACTTCAATTCCGTCTTCAATCAAACGCTTAACAGTGTGGTAGCCAATAAACCCGGCAGCACCGGTCACGAGAATAGTCATGGCAATGCTTCCCCTTTAATACTTGGTTCGTGAGCGACTCAGCGATCAAAACAAACAATGGCGATTCTTTGACGCCACTAATCCATGCAAGCGTACCGCAAGCGACAACTACTGGAAGTTGTGAGGTTATAGCAGAGTTGATAGCGAGGCTTCAAAACTTCATGCAAACCACAGAAAAGCTACAATTAGGTTATTTCACCCACTAACGGGGAAAGCATTGTTAGTAACTAAACCGACTTGACAAGCCCCTGCAATCGAACGCGACCGCGCATAATCGAAAAAGTTTTGCGCAATTCTGAAAATATAAAAACACATACAAAACATAGACTTGAACAAACCGAAAAATACCGATGGATAAATGGCGCTTTTTTTGACTGTTAGTATTTGACAGCCGATCACGACTGGCCGATAACTATTCCCTGCCTGACTTGCCTACGCCGGAACCTTGCAGGTCTCCACCGTTAGTTGTCAGGCGACCATCTAAAAAACATTTCAAAAAGGTTGCATGTGCAAACCGTGCGGTAGCTTTGCCCAAACGAAAATTACCGCGTTTTGCACCAAAGACAGCCCGACCCACAACTAGAGCACGACCCGAGTGATTCATTTCTGAAACACTTACCCTGCCAATAAAAACATGTAACGCATCTGGCTTCGCCATCTTGGCCTTGATCAGCCTACTAGCTACCAGCAAGCATGAATACGCACTGAAGTGTCTGCGTTCGGCATGCTTACACCTTCGCTATGTATGGAGTATTCCAGCATGCTAACGAGTCGCCGCAGCGGTTCTAACTGGTATTTATTGCAGTGCAAACCCCGCCAGGATGAGCGGGCGCAATTCAATTTGCTTCAACAGGGTTACGCCACCTTTCGGCCTGAGCTGATGAGTAGTCGCATCGTGCGGGGCAAACGGCACAACGTTATCGAATCGTTGTTCCCGGGTTACCTGTTCATTCAGCTCAGCGCCGATGACAACTGGGGCCCGATCCGCTCCACCCGTGGCGTCAGCCGCATCGTCGAATTCAATCATGTGCCCGCCATCGTCCACGATCAGGTGATCGAACACCTGCGCGAGCGCAGTGCAACGTCGCTTGAATCCCCCACTCCCAACGCGCTCGAACCCGGTGAAATCTTGCACATCGTTCAAGGTTCGCTGGAGCCGCTTGAAGGTGTCTACCTGTCATCGCTGGGTGCTGAACGCGTGATGATTCTGTTGCAGGTTCTTAACCGGCAACAGCCTGTCCGCGTACCGCTGAGCCTGCTTGAGCGACAACGACAGTAACGCCCGCCATTCCCCCAGCCATACGCCGATACCCACTTTGCGGACCAAGAACCATGGCCCTGAATTCCCGCTGCCCCGCTGCCCTGCTCTTGGCCTTTCTGTACCCCGAAGTGGCCTGGTGCCTGGAGCCACAAGCGATCAATGTCTACGGCTTCGACTTCATCCCGAAGTTCGGCTTGTCGGAAAGCTACGACGATAACTTTCGTGAGCTTGAACACAATGTCCAATCGACGATGGTCACTCGGCTGGCGCCCTACTTCGAGCTCAAGGCCGAGGATCGCAACAGTGCGACGCGGGTGATCTGGGAGCCCACGCGCTACATCTACCACCAGGATGACGATGCCTCGAACACCGCCCAGCGCGTGCGCGCCGACAGCATCATGGAGTTCACCGATCGCCATCGGCTGAAACTCGAAGCTGAAGCGCGCAAGTACGAGCGCACGACCTCAACGGCCGTCGATGGCATCAACGACAAGATCGAAAGTACCCGAGTCAACGGCGTGTACACCTTCGGCGCGAAAACTGCCGCCAATCAAATCGACCTCGGCGCCAGTTATGCGCAACTGCGCTACGACAACGGCGGCGGCATCAACGACGACAAAGAGCGCAACACCAGCGGCTTTTCCAGCATCTGGTATCACCGCCTCGGCAGCAACACGCGCGGCCTGCTCGAATACGACCACACCCGGTTCGATTATCTGCAATCGGGCAGTACCCGCAGCAGCCGTTCCAATGCATTGCTGGGCGGAGCCGAGTGGGACATGAGCGCCCGTACCACCGGCATGCTCAAGCTCGGTTATGAACGCAAGAATTTCGACGAAAGTGGCGCCAGCGACCTGAGCAATCCCACCTGGCAAGTGGATCTGCAATGGAAACCTCGCACCTATTCGACCTTTACCTTTCTTGCCCGCCAGGCCATGGCTGAAGGTGACGACGGCGCTGACGCCGTGAAGTCGACCTTCACCCAGGTCGGCTGGCGCCACGGCTGGACGGAACGCATCACCACCGTGGCGCAGGCCGGCATGGGCCGCTACGACTACGAGGGTCAGTCGCGCAGCGACGACCTTCAGGACTACAACCTGGCGGTGATCTACAAGATGCGCCGCTGGCTGGATATCGAACTCGGTTATCGCTTTCGCGATAACGACTCGGACGCCGACAACGAGAGCTTCACCCGCAACGTCTTCCAGATCAGTTTCGACGTCAGTCTCTAAGAGGCCAGGCCCATGAATATGCGCATCGTTTTCCTGTTGTTGCTGGTGTGGCTGACTCCCGCAGCCCACGCCGCCGAAACCCTTACTGACTACAAACTCGCGGCAGGCGATGTCTTGCGCATCACCGTGTTCGGCGAACCGGAGCTGAGTTTCAAGAAGATCCGCCTCAACGATGCCGGCACGTTCTCGTATCCGTTCCTGGGCGAAGTCGTCGCCCGGGGCCTGACGCCCAATCAGGTGGAGCAGAAAATCGTCGAGGGCTTGAAGCAAGGCTATCTGGTCGATCCAAAAGTCAGCCTCAGCCAGATCGAGTACCGACCGTTCTACATCAATGGCGAAGTGCAGAAGCCTGGCAGCTATCCGTTTCAGCCCGGACTCACGCTTGAAAAAGCCATTGCGCTGGGCGGTGGCCTGACCGAACGCGCTTCGATGAAACGCGTGACCATCCTGCGCGGCGTGGGTGGCCCGCCCGTAATCGACGACATCAGCCGCACCACGGTCATCAGCCCGGGTGACACCATTTCCATTGCACAAGGCTTTTTCTAATCATGGACAACAGCCCTAGCACCTACGTCGAACGTCCCCTCCAGGCGCACTTGCGTGCGTCGCACAACGAAGAGTCGGACACCCTGGACCTGCTTCAGCTCTGGCGAACCGTCTGGGCGGCCAAGTGGAATATCGCCTTGCTGGTGGTGCTCAGTGCCGCGCTGGCAGCGGCCGCATTGTCCATGGTCACGCCGCAGTACGTCGGCAGCACCACCTTGCTGATCAAGGACAAAACGCCACCGGTGATGAGTTTTCAGCAGAATGCCGATACCGGTGGTTCGACCACCACTGATTATTTGCAGACGCAACAGGCGTTGCTGCAATCGCGCGATCTTGCCGAACGGGCCGTGAAGAAGCTTGGGCTGACTACCAACCCGATCACAGACCCTCGTCAGCAGCCCAAATCATGGTTCGCGCCACGGCAATGGCTGGCCGAGCTCAATCGTGGTGAATGGCTGCCCTGGCTGGAATACTTGCCGGCGCCCAAGCCAGCGCCGACCGAAGAGGACGTGTTCAACGAGGTCACGCAAAACCTGATGCTGCACACCAGCGTCAAATTCGTCGGCAAGAGCCAGTTGATCGAAATTGAAGTCGAGCTGCCTGACGCAGCGCTTGCGGCCGTCACCGCCAATGCACTGGCTCAGGGCTTTATCGACAGCCAGCAGGACACCAGCCTCAAGTCTTCGCAAAACAACACCAGTTGGATGAACACCCGCCTGGTAGAGCTGCGCAATAACCTGCGCGCCGCTGAAAACAAACTGCAGGGTTATCGCGAGGAACAAGGCCTGGTGGATGTCGACGGCGTCGCGACCATCAGCGCCAACGAGTTGCAGATGACCGGCAACCGGATGATCGATGCGCGGCGCAACCGTGCCGAGGCCGAAAGCCAGTTCCGTCAGGCGCAGTCGTTGAGCAACGGCGATATCAGCCGACTCTCGAGTGTGCCGGCGGTGCTGAGCAACCCTTTGATCCAGCAATTCCAGGCGGATCTGGCCAAGGCGCAAGCCAAGGTCGAAGAATTGTCCGGGCGCTACGGGCCGAAACACCCGTCGCTGGTGTCGGCCCAGACCGAATTGCGCACCGCCGCCAGCAGCCTGCGTCTGCAAGTGCAGCAAGTGGTCGCCGGCATTGAGCGCCAGTATCAGCTCGCGGTTGCCAGCGAAAGCGCGTTGCGCCAATCCTTCAACACCAACAAAGCGCAGATCCAGGACATCTCGCGCAAGGAATTCCAGCTGCGCGAATACCAGCGTGAAGTCGACAGCACCCGGGCGCTTTACGAAACCTTCGTCACCCGCCTGAAAGAAACCGCCGCCACCTCCGACATGGATTCAGCCAAGGCGCGGATCGTCGATGCCGCGATTGCCCCGACCGAAGCGAGCAAACCGCGCAAATCCCTGATCATCGCGATTGTCGCGCTGGTCGCCGCCGTCATTGGCATTGCCTTGGCCTTCTTGCTGGAAACCCTGAGCAACACCTTCAAGAGCGATGAAACCATCGAAAGCACCCTCGGCGTGCCGCTGCTCAGCGTGGTGCCGTTGGTGATGAAAAAAAGCCGTCGGCAACTGGCGCGCTTGTTCGAAGACAACGACAACCCGCGATTCTGCGAAACCATCCGCAACCTGCGCACCTGGCTCATGCTGCAAAACACCGAGGCGCCGGCGCAGGTGGTTTTGGTCACGTCGTCGGTGGCCGGTGAAGGCAAAAGCACCATCGCCAACAACCTCGCCTGCTCACTGACCTCGCTTGAGCGGGTGTTGTTGATCGACGCCGACATGCGTCAACCGACACTGTCGCTGAACTTCGATTTCCCACCGGAAAACCCAGGTTTGGCGAATGTGATCGCAGGCACCGCCAAACTCGAAGACTGCATCCGTACCGTGGGCAATCTCGACATGTTGCCGGCCGGCAGTCTGACGCTCTCCCCGCTTGACCCGTTCGACGCCCCGCGCTTGCCTTCGGCCCGTGCGCAATATGGATCCGCTCACCGGCCGCCGGCGCAGGATCTGCTCAGTTCGCCGCGACTGGGTCGCATGTTGGAGGCGCTGAAGGGCCGGTATAAACACATCATCATCGATTCACCACCGGCGGAAATGGTCAGCGACGCCCTGTTGCTGGCCAAGCATTCGGACGCCGTCATCTACGTAGTGAAAGCCGAAAGCACGCCGGTCGCGCAGGTGCAAAAAGGCCTTGCGGTACTTCAGCAAAGCCAGGCGCCCGTGTTCGGCGTGGTGCTCAACCAGGTCGATTTGCGTAAGGCGCGAAAATACGGCCACAGCCATTCGCGCTCCTTCTACGACTACGACTTCGCCCCCCGCTAACCCTTGATTTTTTAAGACAGCCTTGGTGGCGAGAGCGCTTGCGCCCTCGCCTCAGGGGCCCGTTCGTTCTTTTTTTGTGAGATCGAGTCGATGACGCCGCTCAATACCGCTCAAATGGCCCACCGCCGTGGCCTGACTTTCTGGGGCCAGTGGCTGTGCGCGATGACCTTGGTCAACCTGTTGCTGATCGTGCTGGTGCAATGGCGGGTCGGCAGCCTGCCCAGCGAATACCGCGTGCTGATGATCCTGACGATTCTCGGATCGGTGCCGACGTACAGCCTCATGCAGGTCTATCACAAGCGCCATGGGTTGCTGGCCGGGCTCAGCCGTTTGCTGGCCGGCTGGCTGATTCTGCTGGCGGCGCTGAGCACCATCGCGTTTGTCACGCAGACCAGCGCCCTGTATTCACGGCAGGTGATGCTGGTCTGGGCGATCGGAGGATTTGTGGTGCAGATGTGCAGCTTCCTGCCGCTGCATTTCGCCGTGCGACTGTATACGCGACTGAGCCGCAACGACCGTCGCTCAGTGATCATCGGCACGTGCTCAACAGCGCATGAATTGGCGAAAAAGCTTATTCACCCCGACCGTACTTTGTTGCTCGGCTTTGTTTCCGCCACGCCGCTAGTGTGCCCGGCACCGAGCATTCTGCCGCTGCTGGGGCATGTCGACGACATCCGCGAAATCATCACTCGCCTCGAAGCCCGTCGGGTCTACATCGTCTTGCCGATGGCCGACGCCGCCACCATCGAAGCGCTGTACATCGACCTGCTCGACATCAACGTCGACGTGGTGTGGATTCCCGATTTCGGCAGCATGGTCTTGCTCAACCACTCGATTTCGGAAATCGAGCGGATGCCGGCGATCTACCTCAACGAAAGCCTCATCACATCGCACCCCGGCAGTCTGTTCTGCAAGGACTTGCTGGAGCGCAGCCTCGCCGCGATGGCGCTGCTGGTGCTCAGCCCACTGCTGCTGGGCGTGGCGATTGCGGTGAAATGCTCATCCCCCGGGCCCGTACTGTTCAAGCAAAACCGCCACGGCTGCGACGGCGAAGTGATCAGGGTCTGGAAGTTTCGCTCGATGCGCGTCCACGACGATCACGAGGTGCGCCAGGCCAGCCGCAACGACGACCGCGTGACGCCACTGGGACGTTTCCTGCGCCGCAGTTCCATCGACGAACTGCCGCAACTGTTCAACGTGTTGTTCGGGCACATGGCGCTGGTCGGTCCGCGGCCGCATGCCGTCACCCACAACATCTATTACACCGGCAAGGTGCGCGCCTACATGGCGCGCCATCGCCTTAAGCCCGGCATCACCGGGCTGGCGCAGATCACCGGGCACCGTGGCGAAACCGAAACCCTGGAAAAGATGCAGCTGCGGGTCGCCCAGGACCTGAACTACATCAACCAATGGTCGCTGTGGCTCGACATCAAGATTCTGCTCAAGACCCCCCTCTCGCTGTTCTCCAAAAACATCTACTAACCGCGCGCGCCCGGTTCCCGGGCCGTCAACACGACCTACCGAGGTTTACCCATGAATGTGAGCGTATTCGGCATCGGCTATGTGGGACTGGTTCAGGGCGCCGCGTTGGCGCAGGTCGGGCACGACGTGCTGTGTGTGGATGTTGACGCCGCCAAGGTGCAAGCCCTCGAAAGCGGCACGCTGCCGATCTACGAGCCAGGCCTGAGGACGTTGGTGCGAGACAACCATCAGGGCGGGCGCCTTCGCTTCGGGACCGACCTCGGTGAAGCGGTGCGCCACGGCGACGTGCTGTTGATCGCCGTGGGCACGCCGCCCGACGAAGACGGTTCGGCGGACTTGCGCCACGTGCTGAGCGTGGCGCGCACCATCGGCCTGAACCTGCAACGCCACGTGATCATCGTCGACAAGTCCACCGTGCCGGTCGGCACCGCAGACCGGGTGCGAGAATGCATCACCGAGGCACTGCAAGAAAGCGACCGCGCCGACGTGACGTTCGATGTCGTGTCCAATCCGGAGTTTCTCAAGGAAGGCTGTGCGGTCGACGACTGCATGCGCCCCGACCGGATCATCATTGGCACCGACAGCCCGCGTGCCGAAGAGGTGATGCGCGAGTTGTACGAGCCGTTCAACCGCAACCGCGAAAAAATCATCGTGATGGATGTGCGCAGCGCCGAGCTGACCAAGTACGCCGCCAATTGCATGCTCGCGACCAAAATCAGCTTCATGAACGAGATGGCCAATCTCGCCGAAAAACTCGGCGCCGACATCGAGATGGTCCGCCACGGCATCGGCTCCGATCCGCGCATCGGTTATCAGTTCATCTACCCCGGCATCGGCTACGGCGGCTCGTGTTTTCCCAAAGACGTCAAGGCGCTGATCCACACCGCCGAGGGTGTCGACATCGATGCGCGGCTGCTCAAAGCCGTCGACTCGCGCAACAACGAACAGAAAACCACGCTGTTTCGCAAGATATCCGATCACTTCAACGGTGCGCTGCAAGGCAAGACTTTCGCGTTGTGGGGCTTGAGTTTCAAACCCGACACCGATGACATCCGCGAGGCGCCGAGCCGCGTGCTGATGGAAGCGCTGTGGCGGGCAGGCGCCAACGTCCAGGCCTACGACCCCAAGGCCATGGAAGAAGCGCAGCGTTTATACGGCGCCCGCGATGACTTCAGCCTTGCCGGCACCAAGGAAGCGGCGCTGAAAAATGCCGACGCGCTGATCATCGTTACCGAGTGGACATTGTTCCGCGCACCCGACTTCGACCTGCTCAAACGCCAACTCAAGCAACCGCTGATTTTCGACGGGCGCAATCTGTTCGATCCGCAACGCATGAGCACGCGCGGCTTCACCTATATCTCGGTCGGCCGCCAGACCCAGCAGGCGTTTGAACCGGGTGATGCGTCATGATCCGGCTCGCCTTGATGGGGCATTACTCGCCGAATCTGCTCATGGGCAACCGCGCATTTTCGTTTATCAATTTCGCTTCGATTGGCAGTTTCATCCGCCAGCCGCCGCCCTCCGTCGCCTACTTCTGCGACGGCATGCTGATGTCGGGATTCATGTCGTGGGTCACCGGGCAACCGGTGCAGCGGGTCAGTTTTGATTTCACCTCGATTGCCGACCCGGTGTTGCGCGATGCCGAACAGCAGCAGTTGAGGGTGTACATCGTCGGCGCCACGCAAACCGAGCTTGAGGCGTTCGTCGTCAAGCTGCGCGGGCGCTATCCGCGGCTGATCATTGCCGGCGCGCACAACGGTTATTTCAATCAGGCGCAAGCGGCGAACCTGCATGCCGACATCCGCACCAGCGCAGCGAACCTGTTGTTGGTGGGGCTCGGCGCCGGTTTGCAGGAGCGCTTCGTGATCGATGCGCTGAACGCCGGTTTTGCCGGAGTGGCCTTCACCTGCGGCGGTTTCATCCGTCAGGAAGCCAGCGCCAGCGAGTGCTACTACCCCGCCGCCATCAACCGCCTGCACCTGCGCGCGTTCTATCGCATGTACCGCGAGCCGCACACCATCAAACGCTACCTGCTCGACTACCCGCGCAACTTCTTGCAGCTGGCCGAGATGATCGTCCGGCACAAAGTTGCGATCGATATCACTGCGCCCTGAGCGCCGGGAATGACCATGCATATCCTCTTCACACTCAAAGATTTCAAGACCGGTGGTGGCGTCGAGTGCGTGCAGCAACGGCTGGCCGGACAATTTCTCAAAGACGGGCGACGCGTCGGTTTCTTCATCATGAACGGCGAACGACCGGACAGTGACGAGGTGCCGACGATTGCCGGCGGCGGGAGTGGGTTTAGCGGCCTGCTGCGTTCGGTGGTGTTGCTGCGCCGGTTGATTCTGCGCGAAAAGGTCACGCACCTGATCGGCGCCAAGGAGCAGGCCAACCTGTGCACCTGGCTCGCCACGCTGGGGACGCCGTGCAAGGTCATCTACACCCGGCACACCGACCTCGATTGTTCCGAACAACACACCGGCGTGCGCAGCCTGCGCCTGTTGTACGCGCTGTACCTGTGCGGCAGCGGCAAAGTGGTGGCGGTGTCGCTGGGTTTGCGTCAGGCGCTGACCGGCCTGATGCCCTGGGGCCGTCAGCGGATTCGCTATTGCCCGAATGCGGTGATCACCGAGCAATTGCTCAGCGCCGCGCAAGCGCCGTTGCCCGCCGATGTGCCGGCGCGGTACTGGTTGGGCGTCGGTCGGCTGGTGGAACTCAAGGGCTTCCACATAATGCTGGAAGCTTATGCGCTGGCGGCACGTCAGGCCACGGTGCCTTATCTGGTGATTGCCGGGGACGGCCCGCTGCGTGGCGAACTCGAGGAGCAGGCCCGACGCCTGGGCATTGCGCGCCAGGTCCATTTCACCGGCCACCTTGCCAATCCATACCCGCTGATTCGCCAGGCACGCCTGCTGATCCTCAGCTCGTTGCATGAAGGCATGCCGACCGTGCTGGTCGAAGCCCTTGCCCTCGGCACGCCAGTGCTGGCCACCGATTGCCCCACCGGCCCGCGTGAATTGCTCGACCACGGTCGCGTCGGCCAACTGGTACGGGTCAACGATGTGCCGGCGCTGGCGCAGGCCATGCTGCAAAACCTCAGCAGCGACAAGTCCGCCCTCGGCAAAGCGGTCGCGGACGCGGTGCTTCCCTACACCAGCCAGCACGCGGCGCAGGCTTACTATCAGGTGTGGAATCAATGAAAAAACTGTTGATCATTCTTCAGGATCTCAGTGCGGGCGGCGCCGAGAAAATGATGGCGCGTCTGGCCGGTGCGCTGGTCGAGGCCGGCAACGACGTGACGCTGCTGATGCTCACTGGCGGCGGCGTGAATCTGGCGGGGCTCGATTCGCGGGTCAAACAAGTCTCGCTGCACAGCCCTCGCAGCGTCGCCGCCGTCCCGGCGCTGACGCGGTTCCTGCGGCGCAATCGCTTCGATGCGCAACTGGCCGCCCTCACCCACGTCAACGTGATAGCTATCGCCGCCGCCACGCTGTCGGGCACGTTGGCGCGGTTGCATGTCAGCGAGCGCAACGCCTTCTCCCGGGACAAACACGTGAATCCGGCGCTGCACGTGCGCTTCGCTTACCTGTTGGCGCCGCTGTTGTACCGCTTGATTCCCAACCCGGTGATCTGCGTCTCGCGCGGTGTCGCCCAGGATCTGGTCGACACCACACTGGCCCGCACGCGGGATGTGACCACCGCTGACAACCCGGTGCTAGACAACGACTTTCGCGAGCGACCATTGGCCCCCGCCAGCCATCCCTGGCTGCTGGACAACACCTTGCAAGTGATCGTCGCGGTGGGACGCCTGGCCCGGCAAAAAGGTTTCGATACGTTGCTCGACGCCTTCGCCCGACTACCGGATCGCAACGTCCGCCTGATCATTTTTGGCGAAGGCTCGCTGCGCGCCGAACTGCTGGCGCAAGCCAATGCCCTGGGGGTCGCCGAGCGTGTTGACCTGCCGGGTTATGCCAGCGATGCGCTGGCGCAGATTGGCGCAGCGGATTGTTTCGTCCTGTCGTCACGCTTCGAGGGCAGTCCGAATGCCCTGGTCGAAGCGCTCTCGACGGGTACACCGGTGGTATCAACGCGCTGCCCTTATGGACCACAAGAGATTCTCGCCGAAGGCCGCGTCGCACCACTGGTCAATGTCGATGATCCCGCAGCACTGGCGCAGGCCATCAGCCTGGAGCTGGCCCTGCCCCGCGACCTCAACCGGCAACGGCGCATCGATGCCGCCGCACGCTTCGTCAGTGCTCGCGCGGTGAAAACCTACCTGACGGCGTTGCTCGGGAGTCCAGCGCCATGAACAGACTTCAAGTCCGCTATTCGACGCTGCGTGACGGCTTCGTCCTGTTTGGCGTGATGTTCTACGTGCAGATCCTCACGTTCTTTCTCGGCATGGGCAGCGCCGCGAGTCTGGATAACGCGCAGAAAGATCTGGAAGGTAACGTCGCCAACCAGGTCTGCGGCTTGATCACGCTGTTGGTGCCGCTGTTCTTCTTTATCCGCAACAAGGTGTTCCTGAGCAAAAGCTTCTACCGGCAAAACGCTTTTCTGCTGGCGTTTCTGGTCTGCGTGGCAGCGTCAATCGGCTGGTCCGACGACCCCACCCTGAGCCTGAAGCGCTTCATCGCGATGATCAGCGTGGTGTTTTTCGCAGGCTTCATCGCCTGGCACTATAGCCTTGAAAGAATCGCCTTCATGCTCGGCTGCGTGATTGGTGCGGCGGCACTGATGGGTCTGATTTTCGCGGTGATCCGCCCCGACATCGCCTTCATCAGCGGCGGCATACGCGACGGTGCGTTCAAGGGTATTTTTTCCGAGAAGAATGCCGGCGCGCGGATCAACGCCATCGCCATTCTTTTACTGCTGCCGATGATCCGTCAGCGCAATCCACTGGCCATCGTCTACGCCGCGTTCTGTTTGATCGCCATTTGTCTGGCGCAGTCCGCGACCGGCATCGCGCTGATCGTCGCCGGGACCGCGAGTTATTGGTATTTCCTCATCTTGATCCGCTTGCGCATCAACCGTTCGCTGACGGCTTTTTTCGTCGCGACCGTGGTGTATGGGCTGATCTGCGCTTTTCTGTACGGCAATTACACGCTGCTGCTGGAACTGGTCGGCCGTGATCCGTCACTCACCGACCGCACCCTGATCTGGGAGCTGCTCGGGCCGCTGATCGATGATCGCTTCCTCAAGGGCTACGGCTTCGGCGCGTTCTGGAGCAGTGCCGACGCGAGCGGATTCATCAAACGTTGGGGCTACATCGGCAACGCCCACAGCGGCTATGTCGAGACGTTGCTCAATGGCGGCCTGATTCAGTTGATCGCGCTGATCCTGCTGTTCGCGCAGACGTTGACCAAGCATTACCGGGCGATTACCGCCGAGCATTCGGCGCGCTATCACGCCTGCGCCCTGGTGGTCCTCGGCTTGTTTGCGGTCACCAACTACGTCGCCTACGTGATCCCCAACTATCGCTCGGCCGAGTTTCTGGTGTTCTGCGTCCTCGCCCTGTCGTTCCGCCATCACCGAGTCAACCGCCCTGCGCCGCTGCCGCGCGCCAATGCCCACGCCGCCCCGCGCTCCCGTGCGCGGGCCAAGGAGTTCTCATCATGTTGAACAGCTCTGTGCCCACGTCAGGATCGGTGTGCGTGATCATCCCGATGTACAACGCTGCCGCCAGCATCGGCCCGGCGCTCGAATCCCTTAGCCTGCAAACCCGCCGTCCGGACAAGGTAATAGTCATCGACGACGGCTCAAGCGACGAGGGCCCGCAAATCGTCACGGATTACGTCGCGCCGTTTGAATTGATCCTGCTGCAACAGACCAATCAGGGCCCGGCAGCCGCGCGTAATCGCGGCGTATTCAGCGCCACCGAGCGGTTTATCGCGTTCCTTGATGCCGATGATCAATGGCACCCGGAAAAACTGCACAAGCAACTGGCGTTGTATGAGCAACTCACGCGTGAAGGGCGTCGGGTCGGACTGATCGACTGCTACCAGATGAGCGAATTCAGCGACGGCACGCAACAGTTGGAGGACCGGCGCAAGGGCGGCAATCATTTTGCCGATTTCATGCGCGAGAACGTGATCAACGGCACCTCCGGCGTGCTGGTGTTGCGCGGCGCAATCATCGCGCTGGAAGGCTTCGATCAGACCCTGCGCTATGCCGAAGACCGTTTGCTGTGGACGCGGATCGCCGAGCAGTGGGAGATCCACACCGTGCCCGAGGTGTTGCTGCGGCGCAGCGTCAACAACGGCAACATCACCGCGCAGCCGCGCAAGTATTACCCGTACAAAGTGCAATTTATCGAGCTCTACCTCGCCCGCTACGGCGCGCACATGAGCAAGCAGCAGCGCATTGATTTCGTCCTGGCCAACCACGCCGATTTTCTCTGCGCCTCGTCCCGCCGCGGCGACCACGCACATGTGATCAATGTGTTCCGCAACATGCTCGATCATTCATGGCAGACGCTGTTTTTCTCCCGCGGCAAACCGACCCTGCGCTACGTCTACGCCTTGGCGAAGACGCTGCGCAGGACGGCTTGAGTCCGGGGCCCCGCCATGGCCAACCAGCGCCTGACCACCTTGATCTGGATCTTTACCGAGAAATTCGGCCTGATTTTCCTGTCGATGATCACCTTCGTCGTGTATGCGCATTTGCTCACGCCGACCGAACTGGGCATCGGCACGATCATCATCGCCATCGTCGAGGTGGTCGGCATTCTCTATTCTTCGGTGCTTGAAGACCCGCTGGTCAGGCTCGAACGCCTGGAAGACAAGCACATCAGCACCGCGTTCTGGTTCTCCGTGTTGATCAGCCTGGCGTCGATCCTGGTGATTTCGCTGGGCGTGATGCTGTACACCCCATCGCCCGCCCTGCAATGGATGACGGCCATCGCCTCGGTGAAGATTCTGTTCACCATGATGGCGCGGGTCTACGTCGCGCAGATGCGCCGCAGTGGTAACTTCAAATTGCTGGCCTCGCGCACGCTGCTGGGTAAAGTCGTCGGCGGCGGTACCGGGATTGTCGTGGCGCTGCTGGGCTTCGGCCCGTGGGCGGTGATTGCCCAGGCGCTGATCATGGATCTGGTGTCGATGGTGGTGTTGATGCGCGGCGATCGGCGGCGCATCCCCTTCGCCATCGACGGGCCATTGTTGCTTGATCTGCTGCGCACGGGCACGCCGGTGGCGATCAACGTCATGAGTTCGCAAACCCTGCAACGCGGGGTCAACGTGGTGCTGGGCATCACCGCCGGCGCGCACGCGGTGGGCATGTTCAACCTGGCGATGCGCATCATCGACCTGCCGCGATCCGCCATCTACAACGGCCTGATGAGCTATGCACTGCCAGCCTTTGCCCGGCGCAGCGGCGAACCGACTCGGCTGGTCGGGCTGATCGGCGACACCACGGCCATCAGCGGCTTTCTGCTGACGCCGTTGTTTGTCGGCATCGCGCTGACCGCCGAAGACATCATCCTGCTGATCTTCGGCGCGAAATGGGCCGACGCCGTCGGGCTCCTGCAAGTGCTGGCCTGCACCGCCGCGCTGGGCAATCTGGCCCTCTATGCAACGACGGCGCTGGTCGCCGTCAATCGCACCTACCTGACCCTCAAGGCTGAAGTGCTCACCACGCTGCTGGCGCTGGCGCTGGTGTACGTCCTCGGGCCTGTGTATGGCGGCATGGCGGCAGCGATTGCGCTGTTGATCCGTATGGTCGCGATCACACCGTTGCAGGTCATCGGGCTGAACACCGCGATCGGTTATGGCTGGCGCACCTTCTTCGAATCCGCCTACCGCAGCGTGATCGCCACGCTGGTGATGGCCGCTGTCGTGTCGTGGGTATCAAGCCATTCGGGTCTGGTGGGCTATCTGCACCTGATCGCCAATATCGCCGCCGGCGGGCTGACCTACGCCCTGGCCTACAGCGTGTTGCACCCGCGCTGGCCGCATGAATTCAAGTTGGTGTTCACCACCCGGTGAGCACCGTTGCCTCTCTGGAGCACATCGTCATGCGCAAAACTACCCTGATTACCGGGGGCGCCGGCTACATCGGTTCCCATACTGCGTTGAGACTGGTGGAGGCCGGCCACCGCGTGCTGGTGCTGGATAACCTGAGCAACAGCAGTGTCGAATCGATCCGTCGGCTCGAGTCACTGAGCGGCACACGGATCGAATTCATCGAAGGCGACATCCTCGATTCACGCCTGCTCGACGAGATTTTCAGCGACTACGCGATCGACGCCGTGATGCATTTCGCCGGGCTCAAAGCCGTGGCGCAAAGCGTGCGCAAACCCATGGATTATTACGCCAACAACGTCACCGGCACGCTCACGCTGTGCCAGGCAATGGCGCGTGCGCACGTGTTCAATCTGGTGTTCAGTTCATCGGCGACGGTCTATGGCGAACCGGCGTGCACGCCCATCGGCGAAGACCTGGGTACCGGCAAACCGTCCAACCCCTACGGCCGCTCGAAATTGATGGCCGAAGAGTTGCTGACCGACCTGACGTGTTCCGATTCACGCTGGAACATCGCCGTGCTGCGCTACTTCAATCCCATCGGTGCCCACGAAAGCGGAATGATCGGCGAGGCGCCCAACGGCATACCGAATAATCTGCTGCCGTGCCTGACGATGGTCGCGACGGGGCGCATGAGTGAATTGATGGTGTATGGCAACGATTACCCGACCGTCGACGGCACTTGTGTGCGCGACTACATTCACGTGGTCGACCTGGCCGAAGGTCACCTCAAGGCCCTCGAACGACTTCAGGGCGACCATGGCATTCACATCTGGAATCTCGGCACCGGCATCGGTTACAGCGTGCTGCAACTGATCCGCGGTTTCGAGGACGCCACCGGGGTCAGCATTCCCTACCGCTTTGCACCCCGACGCGCCGGGGATGTCGCGCAGTATTGGGCCGATGCGAGCAAGGCCAGCCGCGAACTGGGCTGGAGCGCACAACGCAACCTGGGGCAAATGCTCACGGACAGTTGGCGCTGGCAGTCGAACAACCCGGACGGCTACCACCCGCAACCTGCACCAATGTTGGCATTCGCCGGCAAATAACCACCGTTCGACTCAGGGAAGGATTGCGCCATGTTCAGGCAATACGTGCTGACAGTGTTGTGGCTGATGTTGAGCGCCGGCGTGCAAATAAATGCGCAGGCGTCCGCCGACCTGCCCGTCACCGATGGGCTGGTGCTGTGGCTCGATGGCGCCGATGCGGTGCATATGACTCTGGATGCGCAACATCGGGTCTCGCGCTGGCATGACAAATCCGGGCAGTCCAATGATGTAAGCCTTGATGACCCGGCTGCCGCTTCACTGCCGTTGCGCATGGAGAACGCCCTGAATGGTCACTCGGTGCTGCGTTTCAACGGTGCTTCGGCCTTCACCGGTCAGGCAATCCGCACCTCCAAGGGTTCGGTAACGGTGTTCGTGGTCTCGCGCCGTTTGCCGGATCAAGCCGGCGGCAAAGCCTGGCAGCGCTTGTTCAGCTCGCGCCCGCAACTGGCCGACAACGACAACGTGGCGCCGAACTTCGGTCTCAGCGTGCAGCAGACCAGCGCTTACGCGCCGACAGTGGCGTTTCTGGAAACCACCAACGTGCCCATCGGCCCGTTCGCCGTGGCGCGCAACGTGGTCGGTACTTCGGAAATCCTGCGCGGCGACATTGCCGAAGTGCTGGTTTACGACCGGTTGCTGGCCTCTCAGGCTGAACGTCAAAAGGTGTCGGACTACCTCCGCACAAAGTGGGCGGTGACACTGCCGCAGCCGTCAACCGCCTGGACCCGCACCGGCCCGCTCGGTCCGACGCCGGTGCGAACCAACGCCAACCTGCCGTTATCCGATCAGGCGAATGCCGGAAAGTGGGTGCTGGATACGCGGCTGTCTGACGAGTTCAACGGCAACGCCATCGACGCCACGCGTTGGCACGTCAACAACGCCACCGGCACCGACTCCCTCGGGCGCAAACCGGCGCTGTTTCTGCCCGAGAATGCCAAGGTCGCCAACGGCAATCTAAACATCTCGTTTCGCAAGCAGACGCTGCCCGAAAAATACGTGCGCCTGGGCTACAAGGACTACAGCTCGGCGATGGTGCGCACCATTGAACGCGGGCTCTACGGCTATTACGAAGCGCGTGCCAAACCGATGAACTCGGCGGGCTCCAGTGCGTTCTGGCTGGCCTGGACCGGGCTGCCGGACAACGCCACCGAAATCGATATCTTCGAAATCGGCGGCAAGACCCTCAATGGCAAATTCGATGTCATGTACAACATGAACGCGCACGTTTGGGCCACACCCCAAAGCGATGAACACTTGAGCGACGGCGGCACCTGGATTGCGCCATGGCGATTGGCGAACACCTTTCATGTCTATGGTTTCGATTGGCGCGCGGACACCCTGCGCTGGTACGTCGACGGGGTGCTGGTGCGCGAGGCAAAGAACACCCACTGGTTCTTCCCGATGCAGATCGTCTTCGACAGCGAGGCGATGTGGGACTGGTTCGGCGTGGTCGATGACGCTGACCTGCCCTCCACGTTTCGTGTCGACTATGTGAAAGTCTGGACGCAACGTCCGTAGGGCCAGACTGATCGGTAGAACTGTTTCCGAGCACATTTAGGTCTTCTGATGATTGGTACACGGCGCGAGTTTAATGCCTGCATCCGCTGGTCTAGCCTTGTACAAAACCCCTCGGGAGAAAACGCCATGTTTCTCGCTCTCAGAAATCTGTTTGTGCTGTGCTTGGCAGGCTTTTATTGCATCGCGGCATTTGCTCAGGAGCCCGCCAGCGTTGATCAGCCGCCGGCAATACTCCCCCTGGAATCTGAATCGCAGGCAAAAATCATCGCCTATCCGCCGCTGGCCGGGCCGCTCGCGCGTGGGGTGGTGATCATTCAGTATCGAACAGAGCACGCCAGGATCATGCCGGTATTTGGCAAAGTCGCGGGTGACGTATCACCCCGTCTCGGTCACCTTCACGTGACGGTAGATGACTGGAAAGGTACGTGGGCGCACACCAGTGAAGACCCGATTATCCTGGTAGGACTAACGCCAGGAGCACACAAGGTTTTGCTGGAAATCGCCGACCCGACCCACACCGTTCTCACCCAGACGACCGTCAGTTTCAGTGTTCCCGAGCTAAAGCCAATGGACGCCCCGCCTATGGACGACGGGCACGCGGTTAAACCGTGACCGACCGTAACGGGAGGCCCGTTGCAGGCCCCCCGTTTTTTCATGGACCTCAGGAAGTGCCCATTCCCCCGGACAAATCCGCCGATTGGCTGGTGGTCATGTTTTGCTGCGGCGGCGCGTTCGTGGTTGATGCCACCTCCGTTTGCTCAGTGGTTTTGGTCACGGTGTCACGCACCGCCTCGTAACCCTCCTGCGCCTGTTTCTTCACTTTGTCGACCAGGCCCGCGCTGGTTCGTCCCATGTAACGCTGCTCCGTCGAAGTGCTCGGCAATGCCGCGCCAATCAATGCGCCCAATGCGATGCCCGCCGCCGCGACGACCAATGGCTGTTCCTTGAGCATTTGATTGAATTGCTGGCCCAATACCTGCGTGCTGCGGTTGAGGCGGTCGCCGGCATCGTGCATCGCATGACTCAGGTTCTCGCCAGCAGCGCCAACGTTATCGCCTAAGTGGCTGGCCTTGTTTTTCAGCGACTGGTAACCGTCCTTCAGCGAGTCGGCCGTGTGATGCAGACTGTCGCGCGCGCTGTCGATGCCGTCAGCCAGGCCATCCGCCCACTCCCCCGCGCGGTCCTGATCCGGACCGCTGCGATACACCGGTTGCGGCACTGGCGGGCGGTTCTGACTCATCATCAGCCACAGTAAACCGACTGATGTCAGCACGGCGGGCACGGGGTTGTTGCGCACGCTGGTGCCGAGATTGCTGACGAACGTCGAGCCATTGTTCTGCATCATGCTCCACGCCTGATCGAACATCTGGCCGGGCGTGAATTTGCTTTCCAGCTTGTCGACGATGTTGCCGATGCTGGCGCGCTGCGCGTCGATCTCCCGCTCGATTTGTTCTGGGCTTTTTTCCGATTCGAAATCCAGTTCACTTTTCATGAGACTTTTCTCCGCAGCGCTTCCTGATCTTTATTCAAAGCGTCCAGCGTCCGGTCAGGCTTGAAGTGGGACGGCTCGAATTGTTTTTTGCCCGATTGCAGCATGATGAAGCCGATAACCATCACCACAACACCCACAATCAGTGCCGCCAGCCACGGCGCCATCATCGTGCTGAGGGCGTAGACCGCCGACATCAACAGAATGATCAAGCCCGCCAATAGCACGATCGCCCCGCCCGCGACGCCGGCAATACCGGCCTTGAGCGTGGTCAGACTGGCTTGCAGCTCGGCCTTGGCGAGCGCCAGCTCCTTGGTAAACAACGCGGGCACCTCGCGGGACAATTGCCGCAGCAGGCCAACCATCGAAGCGTCGTCAGGCTGGGAGACAGGTCTTGCACCCGGCAGTTCGGAATCGTCTCTGTTCATCAGAATTCTCCTTTCGTGCTTGGCGAAATAGGCGTCGATGATCCGGCAAAATCCGAGGGGTGGTCGTATTCATTCGGCGACGTCGGGGTGATGCCAGTGGCCAGTCCAGGGTTGGGATTTGCGGTCGATGCCGGGGAGGATTCGTAGGGTCGGTGCGCGCCATAGCCTGTAGCTGGCGGTGTCGAGTTGCCCGCCGCCGGATCGTGATTTGCACTGACTGTCACAGCGGCGGAACTGCCCGCCTTGAGAAACCGCGACAGGCCGAAGCCCAGCGCAATGCTGCCGGCAATGAACAAGCCGGGATTGCTGCGGGCCAGATCGGCGGCATCATGCAACAGCTGTTCGGCACTTTTGCCGCGAAGGTTACCTGCCAGGCCGGTCATGGACTCGGCCATATCGGTCAGGTAATCGGACATGCCCAGCGTGTCCTTGTCTTCCAGCTCCGAAACGAAGCTTTTTGCGCCCTGTGCCAAGGCCTCGATCTGGTCGGCGGCGGTGTCGCGGTATTGGCCGAATTGTGCGTCAGCCTGCTGCCTAGCGCCGCCGAGTGCGTCGGTGACATCGTCCTTTAAATGTTGAAAGTCCTGCGGCTTGCCATCATCTGGCGCACCGGACTGGGTGCCGGCCCTGCTGTCTGAAGTATTCATGTCGTCCCTCGCCTTCTGCTGAAAACGTCGTACGGGACTTCGCAGCACCATTGCCCTGAGCCCCTTAAAGTTAAGGACGGATCAGTTCTCGGGATCGTTCAAAGGATTTGATGAACGAGCACTCCTCCGCAAGCTCGGGCCGCTGTCAGCGTGTGCTAAATCGGCGCAAAGGCCGCACCCAGCATGAGTTTGCAGCGAGCCACGCTGAGTTCGATTTGATCATGAGCTACTTTCGTGTTCCGGAGGCAGATAAGGAGATCCCCGCTCTCTTCGTCGGATGTGTACTTGCAGTGACAGGAGCGTTAACGAGGAGGATTTCGTCGGTTCTACTGGTGCCTCGTCAAAGAGTGCGAAGTGACTGAGGGTGCAAGCGCGAATTTGCGCATAAGGAGCCGGCGGCGGACTGTGGGTCCAGGCCGCCGGCAATAAGGATCGCTACTCTACCGTGCAGATCCAGAGGTGATTATGCCGATAAGGCGCGCGGGTGAAGTGGACGTCTGAAACCAGAGTCATGCCGCGCTCCTGAAGCGCTTCGGCCAGTTGTACGAGTGTCTCTGCCTGGATAGTCATCGCTGTTACCTCGTCAGATTTACTGCGTTCATAATTCTTGACCGAACAGGCAACTGACTAATTCAAATTTTCTCTCTGGCTTGCACGGGCGGGCAAGCTAAAGCACGTTGGCGCCATGTTGCCTTGAACTTCACGGCACGCAGGCATCGTGCTAAAACGGCAGCTACCCGTATTGCAGGAAAGTCACCGAATGCCCAGGAAACAACCGGCCAGTAAAGAGGCCGCCACCGCCGCGGAAATCGAGCGATCGATTCAGGCGTTGAACAAAATGGCCGAACGGCTGTGGGGTGACGGTCGAGAAGCGGAGGCCAAAGCCCTTCTCGACGCACTTGATGCATTAAACCGTGCGCTCGACCGGATCCGGATTGGTGAGAGTCGACGGGTTGTGACACTGCACTAAACCCTACGGCTTGAGAATCAACAGCGGGTCACCCTTCTTCACGATGTAAGTCGCCAACTCCGACCCCTTCTCAGTACCGATGTTCTTGGCGATATGCGCCACGCCTTCAGGAATGAACAGCGAGTCACCCGCCTTCAGCGTCACTGGCGCCCTGCCCTCAAGTTGATATTCAAATGTACCGCTGATCACGTACGCGACCTCCACGCCCGGATGCGCATGGCGTGGCGAGGTCACACCGGGTTCAAAATCGACTCGTGCCTGAATGACTTCGCGGTCGGCAGCGCCGAGGTCCTGGCGTACCAGATCGGTACGACTCAGGCCTTGCTGCCAGCTCTTGGGCTGCGTCTCGGCGGCGTGTGCGATGCCAATCATCGAAGCAAGTATGGCGGCAGTAGTCAGGAACAATGGACGGCGCATGATGTTGCCCTCTCAAACTCAGTGGTGTGTGGTGACGCCACTTTGAACAGGGCTTGTAGTGCTGATGTGTCGTGAATCCTTGGTTTGTTATTGGCGTGTGTACCGAGCCGGGATTGATACACGGTTATACAAACGCTTCGTCTGTCTGTGCGGGAGCGACCGCCCCTGAGGTGCGAAGCGTGACTGGCCTCCATTCGATTGACCAAACGGGCCATGTCGGCAGCGAATCTGTAAACTGCCGCGATCTTTACTCGCTCAGACAAGGGATCCACATGGCCAACCAAGACATCACCTTCACGCCCGATCCGGACGCCGAGTCCATTTCTTCCGACGTCGCGACCTTCGGCGGGATCATGGTTTCCACACAGATTCCGACCCGCGCCGATGGCAGCCTGGAACTGGGCGGCATCACCGAGCAAAGCGAATGCACACTGCAGGCGCTGAAAGTTGCACTGGAACGTGCCGGCAGTTCGATGGACCGGGTCATGCATCTGACCATCTACCTCACCGACATGGCTGATCGTGCCGCGTTCAACGAGGTCTACAAGCGCTTCTTCGCCAAACCGTGGCCGGTGCGTGCGGCGGTTGGCGTTGCCTCGCTGGCCGTCGAAGGCATGCGCGTGGAAGTCACCGCGATGGCCGCCAAGGCCTGAGCCCCGATCTGAAGTAAACGCAAGAACCTGTGGGAGCGGGCTTGCCCGCGATGGCGGAGGGTCAGGTGACATTGATGTTGGATGTGCTGGCCCTTTCGCGAGCAAGCTCGCTCCCACAGGGCTTTGCGGCGGTCGCGAGATCTGTGTCTGGCACAACTCACTGTGGGAGCGGGCTTGCCCGCGATGGCGGCGGGTCAGGTGACATTGATGTTGGATGTGCTGGCCCTTTCGCGAGCAAGCTCGCTCCCACAGGGTTTTGCGGTGGTCGCGAGGTTTGTGTCTGGCACAACTCACTGTGGGAGCGGGCTTGCCCGCGATGGCGGCGGGTCAGGTGACATTGATGTTGAATGTGCTGGCCCCTTCGCGAGCAAGCGCGCTCCCACAGGGTTTGGCACGTTGCGTTTGCCATCGGGCAGCACGGGCGTGCCCGGCGCGCGTTTCGGGGCTACAATGCGCGCCTCAACCGTGACAGCCTGACTAAAAAAAACTATGTCCTTGCCCAAGCATCATCTGGAATTGCTCAGCCCTGCCCGCGACGTGGCCATTGCCCGCGAGGCGATCCTGCACGGCGCCGACGCCGTGTACATTGGTGGCCCAAGCTTCGGCGCCCGCCACAACGCTTGCAACGAAGTAAGCGAGATCGCCGGGCTGGTGGAATTTGCCCGTAAATATCACGCGCGAATTTTCACCACCCTCAACACGATCCTGCACGACAACGAACTGGAGCCGGCGCGCAAGCTGATCCATCAGTTGTACGACGCCGGTGTCGATGCATTGATCGTCCAGGATCTGGGCGTGATGGAGCTGGACATTCCGCCGATCGAGCTGCACGCCTCGACCCAGACCGACATTCGTACGCTGGAACGGGCGAAGTTCCTCGATCAGGCCGGCTTCTCGCAATTGGTGCTGGCCCGCGAACTCAATCTGCAGGAAATCCGCGCGATCGCCGATGAAACCGACGCCGCCGTCGAGTTCTTCATTCATGGCGCGTTGTGCGTGGCGTTCTCCGGCCAGTGCAACATTTCCCACGCGCAGACCGGGCGCAGCGCCAACCGTGGCGATTGCTCCCAGGCCTGTCGCTTGCCGTACACCCTTAAAGACGAAAAGGGTGGCGTGATCGCCTACGAGAAACACCTGCTGTCGATGAAGGACAACAACCAGAGCGCCAACATCCGCGCCCTGGTCGAAGCCGGTGTGCGCTCGTTCAAGATTGAAGGTCGCTACAAAGACATGGGCTACGTGAAAAACATCACCGCCTATTACCGTCAGCGCCTCGACGACGTGCTCGAAGATCGCCCGGACCTCGCCCGCGCTTCCAGCGGCCGCACCGCGCACTTTTTCGTGCCCGATCCGGAAAAAACCTTCCACCGCGGCAGCACCGATTACTTCGTGACTGATCGCAAGATCGACATCGGCGCCTTCGATTCGCCGACCTTCACCGGTTTGCCGGTGGGCACGGTCGAGAAAGTCGGCAAGCGTGACATGCAGGTCGTGACCCACGAACCGCTGTCCAACGGCGACGGTTTGAACGTACTGGTCAAGCGTGAAGTGGTCGGTTTCCGCGCCAACATCGCCGAGCCAAAAGGCGAGTTCGAAGAAGACGGCGAGAAGCGTTACCGCTACCGCGTCGAGCCGAACGAAATGCCCGAAGGCCTGTACAAACTGCGCCCGAACCACCCGTTGAATCGCAACCTTGATCACAACTGGCAGCAGGCGCTGCAAAAGACTTCCTCCGAGCGTCGCGTGGCCCTGAGCTGGGCTGCCCGTCTGCGTGAAGAGCAGCTGGAAGTCACCGCCACCAGTGAAGAAGGCATCAGCGCCAGCGTCACCCTGAACGGCCCGTTTGGCGTTGCCAATAAACCGGAGCAGGCACTGGAGCAGTTGCGCGATTTGCTCGGCCAACTCGGCACCACGCAGTACCACGCCACAGACATCAAACTCGACGCGCCGCAGGCATTCTTCATCCCTAACTCGCAGCTCAAATCCCTGCGCCGTGAAGTGATCGAAGCGCTGACCGCCGCCCGCGTTGCCGCTCATTCGCGCGGCGGCCGCAAAGCCGAAACCACGCCGCCACCGGTGTACCCGGATTCGCACCTGACGTTCCTCGCCAACGTCTACAACCAGAAAGCGCGCGACTTCTACCATCGTCACGGCGTGAAGCTGATCGACGCTGCGTACGAAGCGCACGAAGAAGCAGGCGAAGTGCCGGTGATGATCACCAAGCATTGTCTGCGTTTCTCCTTCAACCTGTGCCCGAAACAGGCCAAAGGCGTGACCGGCGTGCGCACCAAGGTTGCGCCGATGCAGTTGATCCACGGCGATGAAGTGCTGACGCTGAAGTTCGATTGCAAGCCGTGCGAGATGCACATCATCGGCAAGATGAAAGGCCACATCCTCAACCTGCCGCAACTGGGCAGCGTGGTGGGCCACATCAGCCCCGAAGACCTGATGAAAACCATCCCGCGCGCACCGCACTGAGTGGTCGTGCGCGGTGCTTCGGCGCCGCGCACGCCTGCCCTGCTCCATCGAGGCCAGATCGCAGGCATAAAAAAACGCCAACTTCTTTCGAAGTTGGCGTTTTTTGATAGATGGCAGGGGCGGCTGGATTCGAACCAACGCATGGCAGGATCAAAACCTGCTGCCTTACCGCTTGGCGACGCCCCTACAGCACTTGTCAGCGGCTCCGTGAGGATCACTGCAAGAACGGGGCGCAATTTATCAACATTCGTTACGTTTGGGAAGCCCGAAATGAAATATTTTTTGTTTTAAAACAGCGACTTATTTTCTTGGCCCGATTCAGCCCAATGATCGGGCCGTTTGGCGGCGTGTATCACACTGTGTACCTACCCCGCGGCGATACAGCGGATTTCAACATCGCCCCTCTTCGACACAGGCCAGATACGTCTCGGCGCTCAAATGCACTCAAGGTTTGAAGGGCTCATTCGCAACCCTCGACCCACAGTTCGCAGAGGAGACGTCACCGTGAAAATGGCACTGCACACTCGCAAAACCGCATTCGGACTTTCGATTCTGGCGCTGTCGTTGTTCGGCGCTTTGGGTACGGCTCAAGCCCAAACCGCAGAACCCGCGGCTGCGAGCTATTCCGCGCCCTCGCCGTTCGGCCCGCTGAAGCATGTGAAGGCGGGCGTGCTGGACGTGGCTTACGCCGAAACCGGTCCGGCCAACGGCCCGGTGGTGATTCTGTTGCACGGCTGGCCCTACGACATTCACAGCTACGATGAAGTCGCGCCATTGCTCGCGGCCAAGGGTTATCGCGTGTTAATGCCGTATGCGCGGGGTTATGGCGATACGCAATTCCTTTCCAAAGACACCCTGCGCAACGGCCAACCGGCGGCGCTGGCCAGTGACGTCATCGATTTCATGGATGCGCTGAAGATCAAGCAAGCGGTGCTCGGCGGTTATGACTGGGGCGCACGCTCGGCGGACATCGTCTCGGCGCTGTGGCCAGAACGGGTCAAAGCGCTGGTGGCGGTCAGCGGCTACCTGATCGGCAATCAGGCGGCCGGGCAGAACCCGCTGCCGCCCAAGGCTGAATTGCAGTGGTGGTATCAGTTTTACTTCGCCACTGACCGCGGCCGCGCTGGCTATGCGAAGAACACCCGCGACTTCGCCAAGCTGATCTGGCAAACGGCTTCGCCGCAGTGGAAGTTCGATGACGCAACCTTCGATCGCTCCGCCAAAGCGCTGGAGAACCCCGATCACGTCGACATCACCGTCTTCAATTACCGCTGGCGTCTGGGCCAGGTGCAGGGCGAGGCGAAATACGCGGCGCTGGAACAGAAACTGGCCACCGCCCCCTCAATCAGCGTGCCGACCATCGCCCTGGAAGGCGACGCCAACGGTGCACCGCACCCGGCGCCCGAGGATTACGCCAAGCGCTTTACCGGCAAGTACGAGTTTCGGCTGATCAACGGCGGCATTGGCCACAACTTGCCGCAGGAAGATCCGCAGGCGTTTGCCAAGGCTGTGATTGATGCGGATCACCTTTAAAAGTCTTCCCCTACCCGCACAAAAAAGCAGTCAGCCGCTCAGGCTGACTGCTTAATGGCTAACGTGTGTGATCACCCAGTTGGCACAACGATATCCAACGCCTTGTTGCCCGCCAACTCTCCCAGCATGACCACTTGCGCGATACCCAACAAGGTGTGGCGGTTCGACCCTTCCAGCAGCCCTGCAAAATGACCGAGCATGACCGTGGCAGACGCTAAAGAGCCGCTGGCATTGGTCAGTAAAGACTCGGCGTCGGACTGCGGGCTGACCATGAACAGAGTGCTGGGCGTATAGGGTGTTGCCATAATCCCGGCTGCTGGCAGCAGGTAATGGTCAAGCGCACGTTCTGTTGCTTCGTGGAGTTTTCTTGAGTTGTGATGGGTTCGGCGATGCCGGATCTGAACGTGTGTGCGGGGTGGTGTTTAGAAGAGCCCCTCACCCTAGCCCTCTCCCGGAGGGAGAGGGAACTGACCGTGCGATGCTTCAGGCATACGTCGACCTGACAGTGCATTGCCGAATCCATGATCGAACTGACAGTACATCGCCGAATCCACGATCTTCATTGCAGCGGTGCTGCCGAGGCCATAATCAACTCGGTTCTTCAGGTCGATGTATGACGCAAGACATCTCGGTCGGCCCCCTCTCCCTCTGGGAGAGGGCTGGGGTGAGGGAAAGTGGTCTACAGTTAAATCTCCATCAACTTCACAAGGATCGTGAAGCATGCAAAATCGCCCCACCCTCGCCCAATTCGCCCGCCATTTGCGTACTCATCAAACTGATTGCGAGCACCTGCTCTGGCAAAAGCTGCGCGCCCGCCAAATCGCCAACTTGAAATTCCGCAGACAATTCCCCTGCCCGCCATACGTCCTGGATTTTTATTGCGTCGAACTGAAACTGGCCATCGAACTGGATGGTGGTCAGCACTATCAATCAGCGGGCGTGATTCACGACCAACGCCGGACATTGTTCCTTCAGCGTCAGGGGATTGAAGTGGTGCGGTTTAGTAATTTAGAGGTGATCCAGCAGATGGGGGCTGTGTTGGAGCAGATCATAAAAACCGCGGCAGAACGAAAAGCGCCCTCACCCTAGCCCTCTCCCGGAGGGAGAGGGAACTGACCGTGCGATGCTTCAGGCATACGTCGACCTGAGAGTGCATTGCCGAATCCATGATCGAACTGACAGTACATCGCCGAATCCACGATCTTCATTGCAGCGGTGCTGCCGAGGCCATAATCAACTCGGTTCTTCAGGTCGATGTATGACGCAAGACATCTCGGTCGGCCCCCTCTCCCTCTGGGAGAGGGCTGGGGTGAGGGAAAGTGGTCTACAGTTAAATCTCCATCAACTTCACAAGGATCGTGAAGCATGCAAAATCGCCCCACCCTCGCCCAATTCGCCCGCCATTTGCGTACTCATCAAACTGACTGCGAACACCTGCTTTGGCAAAAGCTGCGCGCCCGCCAAATCGCGAAAAAGCCCCTCACCCTAGCCCTCCCGAAACGTCGGACCGCCCGGAGGGAGAGGGAACTGACCGAGTTGAATGGGGGCGCTACGCCGACTTTGGATACCGGGTGAACTCGGGTTAGTAACAGCTCGAGTTATTTGACCAGCCGTTTTTCCTTCGAAGGTCGATACCCGAAATACGAGCTATAGCACTTACTGAAATGACTCGGCGAGACAAACCCACACGCCACCAGCACTTCCACTTGCGAGAGCTCGGTGTGTTGCAGCAAACGCCGTGCTTCGGTGATGCGCAACTCGAGGTAATAGCGCTGCGGCGTGGTGCCGAGTTGTTCCTTGAACAAGCGCTCCAACTGGCGCCGGGAGCGGCCGGCATACACCGCCAGTTGTTCCAGTTCCAACGGCTCTTCAAGGTTCGCGTCCATCAGCTTCACCACTTCACGCAACGGTGCGCTGACGCAGATGTTTTCGTCCGGTTTGATCCGTCGATAACGCGACTCCTCGAAGGCGAGGATATCTTCAACGCCCTCGACCAAGGCCTTGCCGTGCAGGTTCTTGATCCAGTCCAGCGCCATGTGAAAGGCCCCGGACGGGCTCGATGCCGTGAGTCGGTCGCGGTCGATGACGTAGGGTTCGCTGCTGACGTGGGTGGTCTTGGAGATTTCGGTCAGCGCCGGGCGATGTTCCGGGTGGATCGCGCAACGATAGCCGTCGAGCAATCCGGCGCGGCCTAGAAACCACGCGCCATTCCACAAACCGGCGAGGCTGACACCGCGTTCTGCTGCCGCTTTCAACAGGCTGATGAACGCGTCACTGGCGCGCAGTTCGGTTCGGTAACCGCCGCACACCACCAACAAGTCAAGATCCTGAAGCGCCGCCGGATCAATCCGCGCATCTGGCCGAATCACCAATCCCAGATCGCTGACGACCTCAGCTTCACTCAAGCCAAACGTGCGCGTAGAAAACAGCTCGGCGCGCAACAGATTGCTGGTGATGATCGTGTCCAGCGCCTGAGTGAAGGCCGGCAGCGAAAAGTGTTCAAGCAGTAAAAAACCCGCGCGCGTCACGCGGGTCTGGTCGGCGGATTGCTCATTCAGATAGCGGAGGTTTTTGCCCTTCATGCCCCCGCTGAATTGACGTCGTTCGATCAAGGTCTGGTCCATCGGTCATATTGTTATGCGCCGATAGTTGGCCTGAACCGCGCCGGAGTCAATCACGCCTGTTGCTGACCGGGTCATCCTGACGGCGTTTACACCGCTGAAAAAAGCCCGGCGCCCACTCGCCCTTCCAGGCGGCCGAAGAGCACGTAGTGTTGATAGCCGCTGGTGAAAGCGCCGGTGGAAACGGCGTGGCGCACGTCATCGTTCAGTTGAAGGTATTGGGCTTCATCGAAATTTTCGGAACTGACCTCGCCGGCCCGGCCGAGTTGCTCGCTATCAATCGGCAAACCGGCAACGGTGCGCTGCTGGAAATCGATCATGCGATTGATTGCATGACTTTCAAGCACGCCCTTGCCGGGGTGCATCGCATAGATGTGCATCCCCTTCTTTACGCACCGATTGCACATGTCGACACAGTTTTTCTGCGTGTTTTTACGCGTCATCAATTCGTCGACATTGATGTCCAGATACTTTCCGACCTGATATTCGCTTTGATTGAAGATGGTGCAGCAAAGCACTGTATTGCCGTTGCAGTCGATCACCAGCCAGTCATCTTTGAGTGTGCACGCTTGCTTGTGGAAGTGTTGTACGACATTGACCAGATCATCGTAAGGCGGCAATGCCAGCCTTTTGAGGGTCTCGTGGTCAGTGTCGGTTACGGAAGGATCGCGCTCGACAATGGCCAACGCCTTCTCCAGCGGCATCATCACGGAATAACCCGTGCTGAACCTAAAGCCCAGACGCTCACTGAACTCGCGCATCAGTGCTTCTTCTGCCAGATTATCCAGATACCGGTGGTAATAAACTTCGACAAGGGTGTTCAGACCATGGCGCTGCACGAGTTCACTCAGCGTGATCATGTTCTGTTTTACAACTTCGATATCCCCCCCGACATGCCCCTTCGCGTAGGTCTCCTGATAAAACCCTGACAGCGAAATACGGAAGAACCCTGGCTCGGCCAACAAGGCTTTTTCCATGTTTTTGGCCAGGTTCAGGTTAGTGCTGACGCCACTGTTCATGCCGGCCGCATTGATGATCTCGATGAACTCGCCGATCTTCGGATGCACCAAAGGCTCAGTCCAGTTGTAGAGAAAAATCGCCCGCACGCCTTCGCGTTTGGCCTTCTCAACGATCTCGCGGAACATTTCAATCTGCATGGCTTTTTTGAAGTTGAGGTTTTCCGAATTGCCCATCGGGCAAGAGGGGCAGCTCAGATTGCAGGCACCGACGATATCGATGTACATGTTCATGATGAGTAAAGCTCCTTGAGCTTAACGCTACTCTGGTCAACGCCGCAGGCTGTCGGGTTGCCGGATGTGTTAGTTATTTGACGACATTGAGCACATGCAAGCAAAAAGTGCACCACACGCCTGCTAAGCCATTAACCTCACAACCCAATCGATAAATACTCGCAACTTCAAGCTGATATGGCGGTTCGGCGGATACGCGATGTAGAGAGGCATTGATGCAAGTTGCCAGTCCTCGAACAGTGGCACCAGCTCACCGCGTGCCACCGGGGCGTCGGACATGTACCTGGGCAGCCACAGCACACCCATGCCGGCCAGACCCGCCGCAAGGTAGGCATTGCCGTCGTCGACTGCCAACACATGGCGACCCTTGATCTGCAGGTTTTGCTTATCGTTATGCAGGGCATACGGCATCGGCTTGCCGGTGCGTGCCCACAGGAACGCAACCACGCGATGATGGGAATCTTCCAGTTCCTGCGGGTGCATCGGCGTGCCGGAGCGAGCGAGGTAGTCGGGCGCGGCAAACACGCCCAGTTGCAGGTCCGCAACCTTGCGCGCCATCAGTGACTGGTCCAGCAACTCGCCGCCGCGCACCACGCAGTCGACGTTCTCATCGATGATGTCGACGATGCGATCGCTGACGCCCATGTCGATCTGGATATCCGGATACATCGCGTGAAATTCGGGCAATGCCGGGATCAGAATCAAGCGAGCGAACGGGCTCGGCACGTCCACGCGCAATCGTCCACGTGGCGATACCGAGGCACCGGGCAGGCTGGTTTCGGCGTCCTCCATGTCGGCCAGCAACTTGATCACGCGCTGGTAATACGCCGCACCGTCGGCCGTGACATTGACCTTGCGCGTGGTGCGGTTGAGCAATTTGACCCGCAGCCGCGCCTCCAATTGCTGGACCAGTTGCGTCACGGTGGTCTTGCTCATGTGCAGGGTTCCGGCGGCTTTGGTGAAGCTCCCCGCCTCGACCACCCGTGCAAATGCCTGCATTGCATCAAAACGATCCATTGCTCGACTTCCGATTGTTTGGGTTTTACAAACAGTTAACGCCAAGCTTGCGCGTTTATCGCGGGCCTGCAAATGCCTAAAGTTGGCCCATCACCTCACTGATGGAGCCCCCCATGACGCAGCGCGATGTTGTTTTCCCCCCTGCACGCCGAACCCTGTACGAGCGCCATCGCTACTCACCGGCGATCCGCTCCAACGGTTTTCTGTTTGTCTCGGGCCAGGTCGGCACTACGGAGGACGGTACGCCCGAGCCGGATCTGCAAAACCAGGTGCGTCAGGCTTTCAATAACCTGAACGCGATTCTCGACGAGGCCGGTTGCACGTTCGAGGATGTGGTTGACGTCACCCTTTTCATGGTTGATCCGCAATCGAAGTTCGAGACAATCTGGAACATCGTGCTCACGGAGTTCTGGGGCGATGCGCCGCATCCAACCGTTACCGCCGTTGGCGTGACCTGGCTGTATGGTTTCGACTTCGAGATCAAAGTGATCGCCAGACTCCCCGAAAACCACTGATTGCCCCTTGCAGGAGTGCATCAAGTGTCGCCAACGCTGATGCGCTCTGGCCTTTGAACCCACGAATGCGTATAACCTCGCCGTTTCGTCTAACCTGACTTTGCGCCCAGCCTCGACTGCACAACGGCGGCGCTTCGACTTTGACGCTCACGAAACGGAGAATTCCATGCTCAAACGAACCCTGGCACTGACGGCCGGCCTGGCCCTGTCCCTTTCCGCGCTGGTGGCGCAAGCCGCTGATGTATTGAAGGTCAGCGCCATTCCTGATGAAGCGCCGACCGAACTGTTGCGCAAGTTCGAGCCACTGGGTGCGTATCTGGAACAGCAATTGGGCATGAAGGTGCAGTTCGTCCCGGTGGCCGATTACCCGGCAGTGGTTGAAGCCTTGGCCACCGACCGTCTCGACATGGCGTGGCTGGGTGGCTTTACGTTCGTGCAGGCGCGCTTGAAGACCGACGCCACTACCCCGGTGATTCCGCTGGTGCAGCGCGAACAGGATGCGCAATTCACCAGCAAATTCATCACCGCCGACCCGAACGTCAAAAGCCTGGCCGATCTGAAGGGCAAGACCTTCGCTTTCGGTTCCGTGTCGTCGACTTCCGGCAGCCTGATGCCGCGCTACTTCATGCTGAAAAATGACGGTATCAAGCCTGAGGCGTATTTCAGTCGCGTCGCCTACTCCGGCGCCCACGACGCCACGGTTGCCTGGGTGCAGGCTGGCAAGGTCGACGCCGGTGTGTTGAACGCCAGTGTCTGGCAGAAACTGGTGGACGCCGGCAAGGTCGACACCAACAAGGTCAAAGTTTTCGCCACCACCCCGTCGTACTTCGATTACAACTGGACTGTGCGCGGCACACTCGACCCGGCGCTGGCGGCGAAGATCAAAAAAGCTTTCCTCGATCTGGATCCGGCCAACCCTGAACAGAAGAAGATCCTCGATCTGCAGGCTGCCAGCCGTTTCATCGACACCAAGCCTGAGAACTACAAAGGCATCGAGGAAGCCGCCCGCGCTGCCGATTTGCTGAAATGACGCTACGCCTCACCCACGTCAGTCTTCGCCACGCCAATGGAGTCGATGCCCTGCGCGGCGTCGACTTGCAGATTGGCGTCGGCGAACACGTCGCGATCATCGGCCCGTCCGGGGCCGGCAAATCGAGTTTGCTCAACCTGCTGGCCACCGCACTGCGGCCCAGCAGCGGCGAGATCGAAGTGCTCGGCGAACGCGCCTGGCACTTGTCTGCCCGCCAGCGACAACGCCTGCGCGCGCGTATTGGCCTGGTGCATCAGGCGCCGCCCCTGCCGTTGCGCCAGCGCGTGGTTACGGCGGTGCTGGCCGGCAAACTCGGGCAATGGAGTTTGGGCAAAAGTTTGCTGAACCTGCTGCACCCTCTCGACGTGCCGGGCGCCCGCGCGGCATTGGCGCGGCTGGATCTGGGCGACAAGCTGTTCGCCCACTGCCAGCAATTGTCTGGCGGTCAGTTGCAGCGCGTCGGCATCGCCCGGGTGCTGTATCAGGCGCCGGAGATTCTGTTGGCGGATGAGCCGGTTTCGGCGATGGACCCGGTCATGGCCGGGCACACGCTGACGGTGCTGTCGTGTCATGCCCGAGAACATAACGTCACGCTGGTGGCGAGCCTGCATGCGGTGGACCTCGCGCTGTCGCACTTCCCGCGCATCATCGGCTTGCGTGACGGGCAGATTCTGTTCGACAGCCCTGCCGATCAAGTCAGCCACGACATGCTCGACGCGCTGTACGCCAATGAACATCTGCAATCGCCGACCGTTGCGATTGCGCCTTTGCCTGTGCAGATCCCTCGATGCTGAAGGCCGATTCACGCGATCCCGCGGCGTGGCCGCGTCTGCTGCTGACGGTTTTGGCGATTGCGGTGCTGTGGCCGGGAATCCAGCTCAGCGAGCTGAATCCGGGCGTGCTGCTGCCCGACAGCCAGAATGAAATGGGCCGGTTTGTCGCGCAGTTCTGGCCGCCCGCCCACGATGAAGATTTTTTGCAGTTGTTGTTCAAGGCCACGCTGCAAACCCTGGCGATTGCTACGGCAGGCATGGCGTTGGCGCTGTTGCTGGCGGTGCCCGCCGGTTTGCTCGCCAGCCGTGCCTTGTCGCTGTCTGCCGCTTCACGGGGGGGCGTGCCCAGTCGTTTCGGTCGGTTGTTGCGCTGGCCGGTTCGTGGGTTGCTGATCTTCCTGCGCAGCGTGCCGGAAATCGTCTGGGCGCTGTTGTTCGTGCGCGCCGTAGGCCTCGGCCCGGCGTCGGGCGTGCTGGCGATTGCGATCACCTACAGCGGCATGCTCGGCAAGGTCTACGCAGAGATTTTCGAATCCACCGACCAGCGTCCGGCGCACGCGCTGTTGCAGTCGGGCAGCGGTCGACTGGCGAGTTTTGCGTATGGAATCCTGCCGAATGTCGCCGGGGAATTGCTCTCGTACACGGTCTATCGCTGGGAATGTGCGATCCGCGCTTCGGTGGTGATGGGCTTTGTCGGCGCCGGTGGCCTGGGCCAGCAAATCGACCTGTCGATCCGTATGTTCGCCGGTGGTGAGGTCGCGAGCATTCTGCTGACGTTCCTGCTGCTGGTGCTGGTGGCCGATCAACTCAGCCGTTTGCTGCGCTGGAGGCTGGCATGAACCGTCTGATCAATCTGTTGCTGATCGCCGGTATCGGCGCGGCCGTCATCGCCTCGTTCATTTACTTGGGGCTCGACCTCGGCGAACTGGGCACTGCCACCAGCCTGAAACAAATGGGCGCGTATGTGCAGCGCTTTCTCAGCCCGGATCTGAGCGCCGATTACTTGAAAGCGATCCTCCATGGCTCGCTGGAAACCCTCGCCATGTCGGCGCTCGGCACCCTGCTCGCCGCACTGCTGGGCATCGTCCTCGCCCTGCCCGCGGCCGGACTTTTCGGCTGGCCGCTGCGCAGTGCTTCGCGATGGCTGCTCAATGCTCTGCGGGCCATTCCGGAACTGGTCTGGGCCGCGCTGATGGTGCTCGCCGCCGGGCTGGGCCCGAACGCCGGCACCCTCGCCCTCGCCCTGCACACCACCGGCGTGCTGGGCCGCTTGTTTGCCGAAGCGCTGGAAAACACCCCGCCGCAACCGGCCGAAGCGATCCGCTTGCAGGGCGCTAACCCCGTCCTCGCCTTCTGCTACGGCACCCTGCCCAACCTCGCCCCACAACTGCTCGCCTACGTCCTGTACCGGTGGGAAAACAACATCCGCATGGCCAGCGTGCTGGGTTTTGTCGGCGCGGGCGGACTGGGGCAGATGCTGTATGTGAGCCTCAGCCTGTTTCAGGAAGCACAGGCCAGCACGGTGATTCTGGCGATGCTGGTGCTGGTGTTTGCGGTGGACTGGTTGAGTGCGTGGAGCCGCCAGCGCTGGGTGAAGGCGTAAGTCCAGATGATGGCGAGTGGATATCTGCCAGAAGCTGATTATGCTTCAGGAAACCTCGCACACCTGCGAGGCGGTCAGACTGTGCAGGTTCCACGCGGCAGCAATTGCGGCACACGCCACAAGGCCAGAGTGCGATAAAGCGGTAATGGGGAACTCCGGCCTACAAAAAACACGTACGACGGAGTACACCCATGACCACAATCGACACGACACCCACAGGCAATCCACCTCGCAGCGGCGGCATCACCAAGGAGGAGCGCAAGGTCATCTTCGCTTCGTCCCTGGGCACGGTGTTCGAGTGGTACGACTTTTACCTCTACGGCTCACTGGCCGCGATCATCGCCAAGCACTTTTTTGCCGGCGTCAACGAGACCACTGCGTTCATCTTCGCTTTGCTGGCGTTCGCCGCCGGGTTTGCCGTGCGGCCGTTCGGCGCCATCGTGTTTGGCCGGCTCGGCGACATGATCGGGCGCAAACACACGTTCCTGATCACCATTGTGATCATGGGTGTCTCTACGGCCATCGTCGGTTTGCTGCCCGGCTACGCGACCATCGGCGTCGCCGCGCCAGTCATCCTGATCACCCTGCGCCTGCTGCAAGGCCTGGCGCTGGGCGGTGAGTACGGCGGCGCTGCGACTTACGTGGCTGAACATGCGCCACCGGGCAGACGCGGCTTCTTCACGTCATGGATTCAAACCACCGCGACCCTGGGCCTGTTCATGTCGCTGCTGGTGATCCTCGCCTGCCGCACCGCGCTGGGCACCGAAGCGTTCGAAGCCTGGGGCTGGCGGATTCCGTTCCTGCTGTCGATCCTGCTGCTGATCGTTTCGGTGTACATCCGCCTGCAACTGAGCGAGTCGCCGGTGTTCCAGAAGATGAAGGCTGAAGGCAAGGCCTCCAAGGCGCCGCTGACCGAATCCTTCGCGCGCTGGGACAACCTCAAAGTGGTGATCATGTCGCTGCTCGGCGGTACGGCCGGCCAGGCGGTGGTTTGGTACACCGGGCAGTTCTACGCGCTGTTTTTCCTGTTGCAGACATTGAAGATCGACCCTCAGACCGCCAACCTGTTGATCGCCGGTTCACTGTTGATCGGCACGCCGTTCTTCGTGATCTTCGGCAGCCTGTCCGACCGTATCGGCCGCAAGCCGATTATCATGGTCGGTTGCATTCTGGCGGCGCTGACGTACTTCCCGATCTTCCATGCGTTGACCCAGTACGGTAACCCCGACGTGTTCATCGCCCAGGAGAAAAACCCGGTCAAGGTGATCGCCAATTCCGATCAGTGCTCGTTCCAGTTCGACCCGGTGGGCAAGGCCAGATTCACCAGTTCCTGCGACCTGGCCAAGACCCTGCTGGCGAAACGCGCGATCCCTTACAAGAACGTCGAGGCCGAGCCCGGCACCGTGGCACAGGTGCGCATTGGTGACAAAGTCGTCGAGAGCTTCGAGGGCAGCGCCCTCCCCGCCGCTGACTTCAAGGCGCGCAACGATGCGTTTACCGCCAACTTGAGTGGCGCACTGAAAGAAGCGGGCTACCCGGAGAAAGCCGATCCGGCGAAAACCCATTACCCGATGATGTTGCTGCTGCTGACCATTCTGGTGATCTACGTGACCATGGTGTACGGCCCGATTGCGGCGTGGCTGGTCGAGCTGTTCCCGACTCGCATCCGCTACACCTCAATGTCGCTGCCCTATCACATCGGCAATGGCTGGTTCGGCGGCTTCCTGCCGACCGTGGCTTTCGCGATGGTCGCGGCCACGGGTGATATCTACTACGGGCTGTGGTACCCGATCGTGATTGCGGTGATGACGGCGATACTCGGCACGTTCTTCCTGCCGGAAACCAAGGATCGCGACATTCTCAAGGACTGATTTTTCATCCCTACGAGAACCGAGGCAGAGTTTTGCCTCCTACCGCTCGTCGAAAAACCCTGCGCACCTGTCAGATCTGACAGGTGCGCAATGTTCCCATACATCGTTCAATCACTCCGTCACTTTGCTGAACGGAGTTCCTGATCATGTGCGCCAACAAACGATCGGCAAGCAGCAGTCACGCTCACCCTGTCGAGGCTCGATCAGACAGGCCTCTCATCGCCTGAAGTTGTCTTCCCCCACGACAGGAACTTCGCCATGCCCTCCGACCATAGCTATCTGTTCCCCCGCTTCGATGACAACGAGACCTTGGCGCTTCGTCCCCTGCTGATCGCGGGCATGGTTCGCCCCATTAAAGGTGGGGATGGCGGCATCAATATCGCAGTGGTCACCGACAACCCCGCCGGGATGCTGTGTGTGATCAATCCGTATATCGGCATGCATGAGGGCGATCAGCTTGTCATTTGCTGGGAAAGGTCAGCCGTTTACACCAAGGTGGTAGAGGCGAACGAAGTCAATAAACCGCTGTTTTTTTACCTGCCCACGAACATCGCCCAACCGGGCTGGGTTGAAGAGTGTGATTACCAACTGACCCGATTCGGCGCAGGCACCCCGGACGCCCCCTCGGTGGCGCTGAGATTACGGGTCAAATTCACGCGCCCCGGCGGTCGCGACAAGGCGCCGCATCTGCCGGACGGCCATTCCGAGCTGCATCCACCGCAGTTGCCCGAGGAGGTCGTGCGACAGGGTATTGATGCCGAGTGGGCGAAAAAAGGCGTGCCCATCATCATTCCGTTCTACCCGGAAATGGCAGTGGGTGACTCGATCCTGGTGCATTGGGGGAGCGCCAACAACATTCTTGCGCCTCATACCGTGACTCAGGATGAGGCCGATGGAAAAACCCCCATCGTGATGATCGCTGACCAGGCGGCCATTCTGGCCGGGGGAGACAGTGAAGAGCAGCCAGTGCTCTATGATATTCACGATGAGGTCTGGAACTGGGCGGTCCGGCGCTCGCAACGCACGCGCGTTCGCGTTGATGCCGGTGGCTGGCGCCTGGAAGCGCCCGTCATCAAAGAATCGGTCAACGGCTTCATTATCATCAGGGAACTGAACAAACAGGACGTCACGGTTCAGTTCCATGTGCAGAACAAGGATTTCACGCTCGGCGACAACGTGACCTTAAACTTTATCGGCACGCCCAAGACCGGTAAGCCATTGATACATTCAGCGTCTAGAATCGTCGACAACATACCCAGCATTCTGGAATTGAAAGTGCCCTACGCACTGATAAGAGCCATCGCCATGGGCCTGGCGGATGCTTCATGTGTGCTGGTGCCAAAGAATGGCGGGCCACCGCTCTCATCCAAGCGCACGTTTGCTCAAGTGGTGGGTGACGTTGTGATGCTGCCAGAGCCGACCATTCGGGAGCTTCGCGGCGACACGCTGGAGCCAGACAAGGCGTGCGCCACCGTGGACATCCGTTATCCGGGCCCAAGCAGTGGCGACCTCATCAACCTGGTGTGGAAAGGCGAGCGATCCAACGGCACCCCGTATGCGCACGAAGCTGAACATATCGTCAGCGAAAACGAAGCAAAGGCAGGGATCGTCACCCTGTACGTCGACAATGAGCACATCAGCCCGCTGGTCAAACTCGATCTTTCCTATCGAGTGTCCAACGACCAGGCGGCGCTCTACGGCGTCGCTGAATCCGAACGGTTGCTGGCCAAGGTCGAGAAAGTCCGCGCCACGCTGCCGATGCCGGTGGTGGAGGAAGCCGATCCGCCGGACAGGCTGGATCCGAGCAAAGTGGTCGACATGGCTCACTTACTGATCGAGGCGAAAACAGCAAAGGATGACATCGTCACTTACTACTGGTGTGGGGATGATCCCCTTGGCAGCACCAGTGACTGGGTGCCCATTACGACAGTGACCGAAGGCCGACCTGTGCGATTCAGAGTCGATATACGGTTTGTGACACCCAACATCGGAAAAACAGTGCAAGTGAGTTGTGTGTTGTTCCGCGCCGCCACCGGGCAGTACGAGTACTCGGCAACGCTTGATCTGCTGATTGCTGGCTGAGTGTCGCCGACGATCGATTCTCCGGTAATTGGTGCCCGGGACGTGGTCACCCCAAGCAGTGTCTGTGTGATCTACGGCTAGCCCGTTGCAATATTTCATCATTATTGATTGAGCAATCGGCAGAAATATCGAACGCTCTGCTGTGCGACACCTCCAATGTTTACACCAACGGAGGTCAGCGATATGAACAGCAACGACAGCAAAACCCCAAACGCCCCGCCCACAGATACGTCCGGCAAACCGGTGAATGTGGTCGAGCGTGATCTTGCGGACAGGGACGATGACACCAAAGCCGTGGATGAGGTCATCACGCCTTCATCCACTCGGGTCAAAGAGCAGGATGCCGAAGAGCTACAGCGCAAGGTTGATGAGATTGAGCGCAAAGTGGCGGACGGCAACTGAGATTTTTGTAGTGTCAGTTGGACATTTCCCCCTCACCCCAACCCTCTCCCTCAGGGAGAGGGGGAAAGGGAGCCGATCTTCATGCCGTTCAAAACCTCGGCTCGACTCAGCTCTCATGGCTTGAGGTCTTGAAATCAGCGCGATCGTTCAGGTCGGTGAAACTCTCGCTATCAACTTAATCAGTCCCCTCTCCCTCTGGGAGAGGGTTAGGGTGAGGGCTTCGACGGCGTCGGGGGCGCGTACTGATTGAGTTCCTTCGCCAAGGTCAACGCATTGCCGATCGCGGCGCCGCTGGCGGTATTGTCGAAGATGCACCAGGTCGCGGCGCCTTCGGCACTTGCGCTATGTAACGTTTGCGCAAGTCTTTGCAGGTACGGCAAATCGTAGGTGCTGTGGTAAATGCGCGGCGAACCGTGCAATCGCCAGTACTGAATGCCGGTCCAGCCACTCGGAGACGAGTCACTGCGGATGCGTGAAGGATCGACCGCCGCTTGCGCAATCTGATGAGCGATCAACAACGGTTTGGCAGCAACCCATGATGCGTGACGCGGTTCAAGCACCACCGCCCCGGCAAAACGCTCGCGCAATGCGCTGAAAAACCCTTGGGCAATGGCTTCATCAAACGCCTGTGACGGCGGCAACTGCACCAGCAAACAACCGAGGCGATCGCCTAAGCCGTTGCATTGCCCGAGAAACTCATCGAGCGCGGCCTCACTGCCTGCCAGGCGCAGTTCATGGCTGATGTGCTTGGGGATCTTCACTGAAAAGCGAAAGCCGTCTGGCACCGAATCAGCCCAGCGTTGGTAGGTCTGTAGGCGATGCGGGCGATAGAACGAACTGTTGATTTCCACGCTGTTGAATTGCGTTGCATAGCGCTGCAGGTGCGTACCTTCAACCGGGAACGCCGGCCAATGCTCGCGCCCCAGACTCCAGCCTGCGCAGCCTATGTAAATCAAATCGATTCCCTCCACATACTGCGTCGCCCCCATGTAAGAGCTGCCGCAGGCTGCGGCAGCTCCTACAGGGCTTGGCTGGCCTTCAGGTTACTTTTTGCCGGGCAGCACTGAACTCAATACCTGTTTGGCGGTTTGCACAATAATGCCTGCCTCATCCGGATCACCCTTGAGCAACGTCGTGGCGAATTTCTTCGCCTGCTCAAGTTTGATGTGCGGTGGCAGTGGCGCCACGTTCGGATCGGTCTTGAACTCAATCAGCACCGGTACGTCCGAGGCCAATGCCTGTTCCCAGGCCGCCGCCACGTCTTCTTCGCGGTCAACGAAAATACCTTTCAGGCCGATGGAAATGGCGAACAAGTGATAAGGCACGTCGGGGATACTCTGCGATGCTTCGAACTTCGGATCACCCTCCATCACTCGCTGCTCCCAGGTAACCTGATTGAGGTCTTCGTTGTTGAACACTGCGCAGATCCATTTCGGACTAGCCCATTGCCGCCAGTATTTGGCGACAGTGATCAGTTCGGCCATGTTGTTCATCTGCATCGCACCGTCGCCCACCAGTGCGATGACCGAACGTTCGGGATAGGCGAATTTGGCCGCGATGGCATAAGGCACGGCGGCGCCCATCGAGGCCAGTCCACCGGACAACGAACACTTCATGCCCTGACGAATCTTCAAGTCGCGCGCGTACCAGTTGGCGCACGAACCGGAGTCGCTGGTGACGATCGCCTGATCCGGCAGGCGCGGCGACAACTCGTACACCACCCGTTGCGGATTGATCGGTTTGGCTTTGACCATCGCACGCTTTTCCAGGGTTTTCTCCCAAGTGCCGCGCCACCCTTCGACTTTCTTGCGCCATTTGCCCGAGCTTTTCTGTTCGAGCAGTGGCAGCAATGCGGCCAGTGTTTCTGCCGCGTCGCCTTGCAGATTGACCTCCATCGGATAGCGCAGGCTGAGCATGTCGGGCTGTAAATCGATCTGCACGCCGCGCGCCTGGCCTTCCTTAGGGAGGAATTCTGAATACGGGAAACCCGAGCCGATCATCAGCAAGGTGTCGCACTCGGCCATCAACTTGTAGCTGGGTTCAGTGCCGAGCAGGCCGATGCTGCCTGTGACCCATGGCAAATCGTCGGGCAGCACGGCCTTTCCGAGCAGCGCCTTGGCGACACCGGCGCCGAGTTTTTCGGCCACGGCGATGACTTCGTCAGTCGCCTCCAGCGCACCGGCGCCGACCAGGATCGCGACCTTTTCTCCGGCATTCAGCACGTCCGCCGCACGCTGCAAATCTGCCTCGTAAGGCATGATTTTCGGCTTGCTGTAGCCGACACCGGAATGCGCGGTGCCATGCGCACGGGCCGGTGCCTCATAGGCCAGATCCTGCAAATCATTGGGCAGGATGACCGCGGTGACGCGTCGTTCGCCAATCGCTGTGCGCACCGCGCGATCAAGCAAATGGCGGACCTGCGATGGCGCCGATGCCTGCTGTACGAAAGCGCCAGCGACGTCCTTGAACATCGAGACCAGATCCAGCTCCTGCTGGTAGTGACTGCCCAACGCGGTGCGTGCCTGCTGACCGACAATCGCCAGCACCGGCATGTGGTCCATCCGCGCATCGTAGAGGCCAGTGATCAGGTGTGAAGCGCCGGGGCCCGAAGTGGCGATACAAACCCCCAGTTCGCCGGTGAACTTGGCATGCGCCGAAGCCATGAACGCGGCCATTTCCTCATGGCGTGCCTGTATGAATTCGATCTTTCCGTTGGCTCGGTCGAGCGCGCCAAATACGCCATTGATGCCGTCGCCCGGATAACCAAAGATCCGCGTGACGCCCCATTGGCTGAGCCGCTCAACCAGAAAATCTCCTACTGTCATCGTCATCGTTGTGCCTCGCCTTTCACCGGTGCATGGAGCTTTCCGGCAGCGCATCCGCCGGAAGTTGTAAGGGTCTGGACAGTCGGGTTGGTGGCGAAGTTTCGATTGATTTGCCTTGGATGACGAGGGGAGATTGATCTGTTTATTGAGGCGAAGGCCCCAAGTCGCTGTCCATTGTTCAACAGGACTGCGGAGCCATTGCGATGACTGAGATGAAGGCTGTAGCCGTGCAAACCGTGTTGCTTGAGCGCAATGACTGGGTGCCGAACAACCCACGCCTGCCGGTGCTGATTTACCCCAAAGCGATTGCCATCAAAGGCAACGATCCAGCCGCCCTGTTCGAGCAAACTTTCAGCGCCAACGGCTGGCCGCCGCAATGGCGCTATGGCATCTACGATTATCACCACTACCACACCGAAGGGCATGAAGTGCTCGGCATCGCTGGCGGCCATGCACGGTTGATGCTCGGTGGCCCGAATGGCCATGAAATAGACGTCAGCGCCGGCGACGTACTGTTGCTGCCCGCCGGCACCGGCCATTGCAACCTGGGTTCCAGCGCTGACTTTCTGGTGGTCGGTGCCTATCCGCCAGGGCAACACGCTGACATCTGTCGGGACGCGCCGAGCCGGGAGCAGTTGCAGCGTATTGAAAAATTGCCGTTTCCCGAGAGCGATCCGGTGCAAGGGCATGAAGGTGCAGTCAGGCAATATTGGGACGAATGAACCTCACCGATGCGGATGCACCGTCATCGCCACCAGTTTGATCACGATGGGCCGAACGAAGAGGATGCACAGGAATGCCACCGGCATCGCCAGTTTGTAAGCGTGCAGCGCATTAGTCAGGTAGTCGTTATCAATGCCGGAATTGGCGGCGGTGATCACCAGCGACATCAGAAACGCCATGATCGTCGCCATGTACAACGCAAACACGTAGGGCGTGGCCCGTGCTGACAGCTTGCGGCGGCTGACATACAGGGCGTCGGAGTTTGTTCTTTGATTCATATGGCTTTTGCATCCATTGACAGGGAGCGGGCACCTTAGCAAGCCCGTTTGCCCTCAACTAGACGGCCAATAGCAGGTACTTTATAAAGCACTGCTTACGAATCCTCTTCTCGGCAGGCCATGGATGAATCTGTTAGCGGCGATTGCCAGTTACATCAAAGTGGTCGAATCGGGCTCCATTGTCGGTGCAGCCAAAGCCTTGGGCGTCAGTGCAGCGGCGGTGAGCCAGACGATCAATCGTCTGGAGGCGCATCTGGGCGTGCGCTTGCTGCAACGCACGACGCGGAGTATGGCGCTGACTGAAAACGGCGCGGTGTACTACGAAAAGGTCAAGCGCATCGCGGCGGATCTGGAGTCGGCGCAAAGCTCAATCAGCAATGAAGAAACCGAACTGCAGGGGCGACTGAGCATTGCCTCGACCTCTGCGTTCGGCCGGCATGTGCTCGCACCGCTGATCGCAGGTTTCGCCGCACAGCATCCGCGCCTGCTGATTGAGCTGTCGACCACCGACGGCAAGATCAGCCACATTCAGGATGGCATTGATCTGAGCCTGCGGATCAAGCCGCAACTGGAAGAAGGCATTGTCGCGCGCAAGATCGTTTCGCTGCCCTTCATCCTGTGCGCCGCCCCCGCCTATCTCGAGGCGCAGGCGTACCGCAATCACCGCACGAGCTGCAAAACCATGCGTGCCTGGCGTTTCGTTATCCTCTTGATGGGCGATTTCTTCGCTGGAGTTTTCTGCGCGACGGCCAGCGTTACGAAGCCAATATCAATGCCACAGCGATCAGCGACGACATCGACGCGCTCGCGCAGATGGCAATCAGCGGCGCCGGCATCACGCGTCTGGCGGAGTTCGTGGCGGCGCCTTACATCGCCAGCGGTCAACTGCTGCCGCTGTTCGAAACCCGTCACAGCGCAGATCATGCCGTTGTCGAACCGATGGAGATATACGCCTGCGTGCAGGATCGCGCGGCGATGACGCCGAAGGTCAAAGCGTTCATGGACTATTTAATCGAACATTTGAAGCTGCGCTGGCCGATGGAACAGGTGTCATCGGGCGCTAAAAGATATTCGCTGAAACGTGCGGACTAAGGCAAAGTCCACATCGCCAATCGAGGCTCATCATGGACGATAAAAACAATGAAAAATGCTTTCTGCGCCCTGCTCCTGCTCTGCCTCACCACCCAAGCATTCGCTGATGACACACCTATCGGTTTCCAGCGTTCAACACTGCCCGACACGGACAACATCCGTCCGTTGGAAATGGTCGTTTGGTACCCTTCCCGTGCAACCACCACTGCCCCCAAGTTGATCGCCGACAATCCGGCATTTGTCGGTGTCCTGTCTGTCGAAAACGCAGCACCGGCTGAAGGCGAACACCCATTGGTGGTGCTTTCCCACGGGTATCGCGGCAATTGGACTAACCAGGCATGGCTGGCCAGCGCGCTGGCGCATCAGGGTTACATCGTTGCGGCGGTCAATCATCCCGGTAGCACCACGCATGACCGTAGCCCACAAGCAGCCGCGCAGCTATGGCAGCGTCCCGCAGACATTGGTCGGGCCATTGATGCGGTGACGGCTCAGCCGGCAAAATTTGGTGCAGTCGCGACGCGGCGTATTGCCGTGATCGGTCATTCACTTGGCGGCTGGACAGCAATGGAAATCGCCGGCGCGCGTTTCGACACGGACCTGTTTGCCCGCGACTGCAGCGTCCATCAGAAGTTAGCCAGTTGCGGCGTTTACCAAACCATGAATCCGGCGAGCAACCCGGCATCAAAGGCCCGACTCGCCGCTGATTTACGCGACAAGCGCGTCACTGCCGTGGTGGCATTGGACCTGGGTTTGTCACGCGGCTTCACGGATGCCAGCCTTGCAGCGCTGCCGGTGCCGGTGTTGGTGATCGCAGCGGGCGTGCCGTCTGAAGATCTGCCGGCCGAGTTGGAGTCCGCCGACCTGGCCAAGCGTCTGCCCAAACCGTCGAGCCAATACGTTGAAATTGGCGATGCCAGTCATTTCAGCTTTCTGTCGCTGTGCAAACCGGGCGCGATAGCCATGCTCGAAGAAGACGTGCCCGGTGATGGAATCATCTGTACAGATGGCGAGGCTGGGCGCGCGCGTGAGGTGATCCAACAGCAGGTTATTTCGCTGATCAGCGAGTTTCTGCAGGTGAGTCAAGAAACACCCAATTGATCGAGCAAACATTCATCATCAATTCGGAAACACACCACATAGGGCATTTCCCTGATAACCATGGACGATAGGTCCCAAGATCATCAGGGGCCCGCAAGCGTACATGGGCGTCACGAAGGTCTCTCCACTACGCATCTTGCAGACAGGCAACTTCAAGGGGATAGGCACAATAACTGCCCAAAGCGTGACACCGCACCATTCTCGGTGGGTTTCGCCACTGTCGGCTTGTTCGTATTGATCTCCCGGTTTACTCGTTGAAACGGAAACCCCGACACAGCCAGAAAGCGTCAGTGCGATAACGGTGACAAATGAAATTTTTTTGAGGTGGAACTGACGTCGCATTACAGGCTTTATCCTTAAAATCCAATCGCCTGGCACTGTCAGTCGACAACGCCAGCATCCATGTGGGTGAAAGGCCGGGATTCTATCCTCTGAAAGTAAAAGCCACTAGCTGGGCTCAGGTTTTGCCCCAAGACGAAACACCACTCAACCAAGAGGTCTTTAATGACGTTTCCCCAGGCCTTTCTGGGCAGTTGCCTTTGCGGCGCAGTGATATATCAGATCAACTCAAGACCCAAAGCGCTTTCTCATTGCCATTGCAGTCAGTGCCGCAAGAGCCATGGTGCAGCATTTGCCAGCTCGCATTGAATCGAACGAGATTTTTCCCTACGGTGTCCCTCTATTCTCAGCCAGCAACGATGAGGTCTTTTTCATGAGCAATGCGCCCTACGTTCCGCCCAAGGTCTGGAAAAACGAAGCAGCGTCCGGCGGCCAGTTTGCCAGCATCAACCGCCCGATTGCCGGGCCGACGCACGAGAAAACGCTGCCGGTTGGCAAGCATCCGCTGCAGCTTTACTCGTTGGCCACGCCCAACGGGGTGAAGGTGACCATCCTGCTCGAAGAGTTGCTGGCGCTGGGGCACAGCGCCGCCGAATACGATGCGTGGCTGATCCGCATTGGCGAGGGCGATCAGTTCTCCAGCGGTTTTGTCGAGATCAACCCCAACTCGAAAATTCCTGCCCTGCTCGACCGCAGTGTCGAGCCACCGATTCGCGTATTCGAGTCGGGCTCGATCCTGCTGTATCTCGCGGAAAAATTCGACGCCTTCCTGCCTGAAGACCCGGCTGGGCGCACCGAAACCCTGAACTGGCTGTTCTGGCAGATGGGCTCGGCGCCGTATCTGGGCGGCGGGTTCGGACATTTCTATGCCTATGCGCCGGAGAAACTTGAATACCCGATCAATCGCTTCACGATGGAGGCCAAGCGGCAGCTGGATGTGCTTGATCGGCGCCTGGCCGAGAGCCCGTACCTGGCCGGCGACAGCTACACCATCGCCGACATCGCGGTCTGGCCGTGGTACGGCCAACTGGTGCGCAACAATGTTTATTCGGCGGCGGAGTTTCTCGCGGCCCATGAATACACCCACGTGCAGCGCTGGGCAGAAGACATAGCCAAGCGACCAGCCGTCATCCGTGGACAGCGCGTCAACCGCACATGGGGCGATGAGGCGAGCCAGGTACCCGAGCGGCATCAGGCTGAAGATTTGAGCTGATACTCGCGCAAGGCTCCCCTGGTTTAAAAACGGCCGATCAAAATCAAATTGATCGGCCTTTTTTCAATTCCTACCTTCATCCAATCACGGTGGTGGCTGTTCAGTCATAAGCCAGATGTGAAAAATTTGTTAACTAACTGACTCGTATGGCTTTCTCCGAGCGGATCAATCTGACAGACTAATGCGAATAATTCCTACACGCATATGCACCGGATTCGTCTTTAGTATTCTTGGGGAAGCAGATTGATGTCGTTTCATACCCGTTATCGCCGTTCGAACCTTTCGCCTAACTTGTTGGCAATGGCCATTTGCATGGCCGGCGTCGCGCCAGCGATGGCCGATGAACCCACATCATCCCCGCCAGAAAACACCGCGGCGCCCGCCACGCTGGAGCTGGGTGCGACCGAGATCGGCGCCACGCAGATGAGCAGCACAACGGAAGGTTCAGAGTCCTACACCACAGGCCCGATGCAGACCGCGACCAAACTGTCGCTGACCATGCGCGAAACGCCGCAGGCGCTGACGGTCATCACCCGCCAGCGCATGGATGATCAGGGCATGACCAGCATCAACGATGTGGTGCGGGGTACGCCGGGGTTGTTCCTTAATCAATCCAGCGGCCCGGGTCGGCAAAATTACAGCGCCCGCGGTTTCGACATCGACAACATCATGTACGACGGCCTGCCCAGCTCTTACCAGCCGTACTCGATGGCAGTGCAGCCGAATCTGGCGATGTTCGACCGGGTTGAAATCGTGCGTGGTGCGACCGGCCTGGTGACCGGTGCCGGCAACCCTTAGCAGCGATCAACATGGTGCGCAAACGCCCGACGGCCACCCCGCAAGTGACGCTCACCGGTGCAGCCGGCAGTTGGGATGATTACCGCGGCGAGATCGACGCCTCCGGCGCGCTCAACGAAAGCGGCACATTGCGTGGCCGCGTAGTGGGTTCCTATCAAGGCGCCGACAGTTTCCGCGACAAAGAGCAAAATGATCACGGTCTGTTCTACGCCATCGGTGAAGCCGACCTCAGCGACGCCACGACTGCGACGCTGGGCTTCTCTCGGCAAAATGAGCAGACCAACTATTTCTGGGGCGGCTTGCCGATCGGCACCAACGGCCACCACCTCGACCTGCCCCGCTCCACCTACCCGGGCACGGATTGGGAAAACAAGAAACTGCAGATCGACACCGTTTTCGGTGACATCGAGCATCGCTTCGACAACGACTGGAAACTGCATGTAGCCGGCTCCTCTTCAACGCTGAACGGTGAATTCTCTGGTTCGTACCTGTCGCGTTACGCCGGCCCGCTGGAAACCACCGCCTATCAGTCGCACAACACCGATAAGCAACACGCTTTCGACGGCTTTGCCAGCGGCCCGTTCGAAGCCTTCGGCCGCACCCACGAACTGGTCGTCGGCGCCAGCAATCGCGTCTACGATGCGACGTCCAAAGAATACGACCCTTACACCACAGCCTGGCCGATCGGTGCACCCAAGCCCAACTTCGTGCGTGATGGCAAGACGCGCAGCGTCACCACTCAGGATGCGGTTTACCTGACCACCCGTTTGAGCCTCGCTGATCCGCTGACGCTGATCCTCGGCAGTCGTCTGGACTGGTATGACTACGATGACCGCACCACCGACGGCGACTATAAAATCACCCGCAACCTGACGCGTTATGCCGGTCTGATCTACAAGCTTGATGACCACCATTCGGTTTATGCCAGCTACACCGACATATTCACCCCACAAACCAGCAAAGACCTCTCCGGCAAAGTGCTGGAGCCCATCGTCGGCGAGAACTACGAGGTCGGCATCAAGGGTGAATATTTCAACGGTGCACTCAACGCCAGCCTGGCCGTGTTTCAGATGGACCAGACCGGCCGCTCGACCACAGCGGACAACCAGTTGGGTTGCCCGGTGATGACCTGCTATAACGCGTCCGGCAAAGTGCGCAGCCAAGGCATCGACATGGAGCTGCAAGGCGCGCTGACCGAAAACTGGCAGCTCGGCGCTGGCTACACTTACACCCGCGCGCATTTCATCAAGGACGAAAATCCGGCCAACAACAATCAGAAATTCGACAGCGACACGCCTGAGCACTTGTTCAAGGTCTCGACGATGTATCGCCTGCAAGGCCCACTGGAAAAACTCCGCGTCGGCGGCAGCGTTTACTGGCAGAGCCGTATGTATAACGACATCGCACTCGCCAATGGCAGCAGCTATCGTCTCGAACAGGGCAGTTACGCGACCGCCGACCTGATGGCCGGTTACGAAGTCAGCAAACACCTCGACCTGCAGGTCAACGCGAACAACATCTTCGACCGCGTTTACTACTCCGCCATCGGCAGTAACGTCACCTGGGGTTCCAACGACAACTACGGCACTCCGCGCAGCTACATGCTGACGGCCAAATACAAGTTCTGAGTCGTGTAACCCTCACCTCGGCACACGCAAGGGCGCCTGGACAAGCCATGGCGCCCTTTTTTCGGACGGGCCAATTAGCCAAGACTGGCAATAAGAGATAGTCTTTCGACGACATTATTTCGAAGCGCCGCCATGACCGATCCTCAGTTCACATCAGACATTGAAGCCATCCGCAGCATTGATGCGGTGCCTGTCATCCTGAGCATGGTCAAGCACATCACCGGCATGCGTTTCGCGGCGGTTGCCCGGGTTACCGAAAATAATTGGGTGGCCTGCGCGGTCGACGACTCGATCGATTTCGGCCTCAAACCCGGCGACGAACTGGTCCTCGAATCGACCATTTGCCACGAGATCCGCCAGCATAAACAGCCTGTCATCTTCGGCCATGCCAGCCTGCATCCGCTCTTTTCAGTGCATCACACGCCGAAAACCTATGGCCTGGAGAGCTACATTTCCATTCCTATCGTCAAAGCCGATGGCGAATTTTTTGGCACGCTGTGTGCTATCGACTCCGTACCGGCCAAACTCGACGAACCCGCCATCGTCAAGACGCTCACGCTGTTCGCGCAGCTGATCGCCATGAGCCTCGACACCCAAAATCGTTTGCACGCCGCCAAAGCCGAACTGGACAGTGCCAATGAGCTGGGCCGGTTGCGCGAGCAGTTCATTGCGGTGTTGGGGCATGACCTGCGCACACCGCTGAGCGCCATTCGCATGAGTGCCGATTTGCTCGAAACCAAAATCGAAGACAAGCGTTCGCTCAATTTTATCGCGGCGATCCGCAACAGTTCTGTACGCATGGGTGTGCTGATCGAAAACATCCTCGACTTTGCCCGCGGACGCCTCGGCGGCGGCATTCCAGTGCAGCGAAAACTGGTCGACGACTTGCAGCGCACGCTGCGGATGACGCTTGAAGAGGTTCAGGTGTCCCACCCGCAGGCAACGTTCATTCATACGCTGGACGTGCCGACAGGTGTCTATTGCGATGCATTGCGCATCAGCCAATTGCTCTCCAATCTGCTGGGCAATGCGGTCACCCACGGTTCAATCAGTGAACCGATTGTCCTCAACGCCTGGGCCGAGAACGACGAAATGGTGATCTCGCTGACCAACCAGGGCACACCGATTGCCCCTCATTTGATTCCGCTGTTGTTCGAGCCCTTCTCCCGCTCCGAAGCCGGGCAGCGCTGCGAAGGACTGGGTCTGGGCCTTTACATCGCTTCGCAGATTGCGGCGGCGCATAACGGCAGTCTGAGCGTAACCTCAGACCGCGAATCGGGAACCCGTTTCGTGGCGAGATTCCCGGCGCAATTCAAATGGGTCTGAGCCCGTTGCCCCCCAACATGCCGGAAAAAATCGACGCGATTCGCCCCCTCAAAATCCGAGCAAAAAAAACCCCGCAACCCAATTAAGGGGCGGGGTAAAAAATTGGTTGGTTGCGGCCAACCAAAGGAGCTCTGTCAGACACGGTTAACGGGCAAAATCAGATGCAGTCCTGAGCTGCCCGTTCAAAACTTGATGGCAGGAAGTTCGAGGCCAGCAGGTGGCGCTCGTAGAGGAACACCTTGCCGCCGCTGCCGGCCTTGTGGGCTTCCAGCACGTTGTCCGCCGAGACCTTGCTCGGCACCACGATCCGGTAGCTGCGCTGGGTCTGCGAGACGGTCGGGTTGAGCGCAATGCCCTGCAACTTGGGCACGACGCAATCGGCGTATTGCGCAGGAGTCTTGCGGGTCTGCAAGGTCAGGGTCGGGTCGTTCGGTGCAGAGGCGCAGCCGACAAGCAGCGAAGAAGCGACAGCCAAGGCAGAAACGAATAAAGGACGCATCGGTGTAATCCTGAAAATAAAGTTTCGGTTCAACCGGCAACGGTTCGGCTTCACGGCGCCGCCATTGCCGTTGGTATTTGCGATGTCAGCTTGCCGAGACCAACGCCTTGAGCGAGTTGTCGAACTGCTTCAATGCATTGAGTTGCAAGTCACGTTGCTTATCGATCTGCGCGGCGATTTGCGGCGCCGCCTGGTTATGCACCCAGACCGACGGCATCTGCTTTTCTACAGCGCCTTCAGCCTTGCCGATGTACTGCAGGTCGGCGTCGTAGAACCGCGCGGTAAAACGCGCTTCGACCAGATTGTTGCGTTGGGTCAGCAGACGATTGAACGTGTCGAGCTTCACCACCACATCGGGATGGGCCTGCACCAGCTCGTCAAGGCTGTGGTAGACGGTCACGGACAAGAACTGCTGTTGTAACGAACTCATCAACCAGTCGATGGCCAGTTCCGGATCGGAACTGGCGACGAAAGCGTCGCGAATCCGCGAGTCGAGCGCATCTTTCGCGCCGTTGATGGCCATGTCGTGGTAACGCTCAAGGTATTGCAGGTTGTCCAGGGTGTTTTCGCTGTACAGCACGCCAACAGTCTGCGAATGCTGCAACGTGGCGCTGCTGCCGGTGATGGATTGAAAATGACACGACCGGGCATCGTCGGCGTAGGTCGGCGCAGCGACAGCGCCCATCAGCAGGGCCGCCAGAGCCAATCGAGTCAGAATGTTCATCGCGCAAATTCCTTGAGCTGCGTGTTCGATGGGGCGATTTTCCGCCCATCGGCGACAAAGCAGAACTTGCGTTTGGTGATGGTCACTATTACTTCTAGCGATAGTTGCGCAATGTGCAGACTGATTACACACTCGGTCACAACCAGAACAAGATGAATGAGGAATTCTCCTTGAGAACATTTGACCTGATCCGCGACGCCGTCCTATCCGAATATCGTGAGCGCGTGGCTGAATACCTGGTCCAGTACGAAAGTGTCCTGCTGAGCAAGGATGACCCTGACCGGCAGCTCATTCGGGACACAGCCAATCAGTTGCGCGGCTATCTGCGCGGGCTCAACACCACACGGGTTCTGGGCATGGCGTATTGGGAAGAGCTGGATCGACGGGTTGTCGACACGTGGCTTACGTCCGAAGAATGACCGTACATCCAAGCGCGGCGGCCGTAACCGCATTCGCCTGACCGGGCTCACTACTTCAGGATGACCACACCCATGTCCAACCTCGATACCCCACTTCAAGACAGCGCCGCCCCCGAAGGCGTTTGCTACGGCTGCGGCGGCAGCAACCCCCACGGCCTGCACATCAAGAGCCACTGGCATGAAGACGCAGTGCACGTCATCGCCGAGCATCTGCCGGATGCCAAGTACTGCGGCTGGCCGGATCTGGTCTACGGCGGACTGATCGCGATGCTGGTCGACTGCCATTCCAACTGGACGGCGATGGCCTATCACTACCGCGCAGAAAACCGCGAAGCCGGGACGTTGCCCCGCATCGATTGCGTCACGGGCAACCTCGGTATCAAGTTCATCAAACCAACACCGATGGGCGTAACGCTGACCTTGCGGGCGAAAGTCGAGGGTGAAGTCGGGCGCAAAACCCGAGTGATCTGCGAGGTGTTTGCGGGCGACGTGCTGACAGCGGTGGGTGATTCGGTTTTTGTGCGAGTCGATACCGGGCAGTTGGCGGATGCTGCGCATAAGCGCTAAGGACAGCCTCAATGGATCCACTGATTCGAACCGCGACCCGCGACGATGCGCCTGCCATCAGCCGAGTGATTATCGCGGCCCTGCGTGAATCCAATGCTCAGGACTACTCCCAGGAGATCATCGACCTGGTTGAGCAAAGCTTCTCCCCTGCAGCCCTCCTGCAGATGCTGACTCAGCGTCGGGTGTACGTAGCGACCATCGAACGGCGCATCGTTGCAACGGCCAGTCTTGATCGGGAAGTGGTTCGAAGCGTATTCGTTGATCCTCCCCATCAAGGCACCGGAATCGGCAAAAAACTGATGGAGACACTTGAGTCAGTGGCCATCAACGAAAGTTTGCAGCGCCTGCGCGTGCCCTCCTCCATTACCGCCGAAGGTTTTTATGCCTCGCTGGGCTTCGAGAAAATCCGCGATGAGTTTCACGGCGCCGAGCGCACGGTCATCATGGAGAAATGGCTGAGCCAAGTGTAGGACACGCAGACCTGTGGCTAGAGAGCTTACTCACTCGCCACAGGTGCGCATTTCAGGATCAACCCTTCACATTCGCCCGCGCCGAATGCAGCTTCTTATAGCTCTCGATCAAGCGCAAATGCCGATCAAGGCCTTCGAGCTTCATGCTCGTCGGCGTCAAACCATAGAAACGCACGCTGCCGTTCACCGAGCCGATGGCCGCGTCCATGCGCTCGTTGCCAAACATGCGGCGGAAGTTGGCTTCGTAGTCGGCCAGTTCCAGATCTTCGTCCAGTTCCATTTCCAGTACCGCATTCACCGCTTGGTAGAACAAGCCGCGTTCGACAGTGTTGTCGTTGTATTGCAGGAAGGCTTCAACGAGGTCTTTCGCCTGATCAAACTTTTGCAGCGCGAGGTAAATCAGCAGGCGCAGTTCGAGGATGGTCAGCTTGCCCCACGGCGTGTTGTCGTCGAACTCGATGCCGATCAGGGTGGTGATGTCGGTGTAATCGTCCAGCTCGCTTTTTTCCAGACCCTGGGCCAGGTTGCGCAGGCCGACTTTGCTCAGGCTGTGCAGGTTTAGGATGTCGGCGCGAAATTGCAGGGCCTTGTTGGTGTTGTCCCAGATCAGGTCTTCGACCGGATAGATTTCCGAGTAGCCCGGCACCAGAATCCGGCAAGCCTTGGCGCCGATGTGCTCGTAGACCGCCATGTAGACTTCTTTGCCCATGTCTTCGAGGATGCCGAACAGCGTGGCGGCTTCTTCGACGTTGGAGTTTTCGCCGTGGCCGGAGAAGTCCCACTCGACGAACTCGAAATCAGCCTTGGCACTGAAGAACCGCCACGACACCACGCCGCTGGAGTCGATGAAGTGCTCGACAAAGTTGTTCGGCTCGGTCACTGCCTGCCCCGAGAAGGTCGGCTGCGGAAGGTCGTTAAGGCCTTCAAAACTGCGGCCCTGCAACAACTCGGTCAGGCTGCGTTCCAGCGCGACTTCCAGGCTTGGATGCGCGCCAAATGAGGCAAACACGCCGCCCGTGCGCGGGTTCATCAGGGTCACGCACATCACCGGGAACTCACCGCCCAGCGACGCATCCTTGACCAGCACCGGGAAGCCTTGCTCTTCCAGGCCCTTGATGCCGGCGAGAATGCTCGGGTATTTCTCCAGCACTTCCTGCGGAACATCCGGCAGCGCCATTTCACCTTCGAGGATTTCGCGTTTGACCGCGCGCTCGAAGATTTCCGACAGGCACTGCACCTGCGCTTCGGCCAACGTGTTGCCAGCGCTCATGCCGTTGCTGAGGAACAGGTTTTCGATCAGGTTGGACGGGAAGTACACCACTTCATTATCGGACTGGCGCACAAACGGCAGCGAGCAGATGCCGCGCTGAGTGTTGCCGGAGTTGGTGTCATAGAGGTTCGAGCCACGCAACTCGCCATCCCGGTTGTAAATCTCAAGACAGTATTCGTCGAGGATCTCGCTCGGCAACTCGTCTTTCGGGCCAGGCTGGAACCAGCGCTCGTCCGGGTAATGCACAAATTCTGCGCTGGCGATGTCTTCGCCCCAGAACTGATCGTTGTAGAAGAAGTTGCAGTTCAGCCGCTCGATGAACTCACCCAGCGCAGACGCCAGTGCACCTTCCTTGGTCGCGCCCTTGCCGTTGGTGAAGCACATCGGCGAGTGCGCGTCACGGATATGCAGCGACCACACATTGGGCACGATATTGCGCCACGAAGCGATTTCGATCTTCATGCCCAGGTCGGCGAGAATTGCCGACATGTTGGCGATGGTCTGCTCCAGCGGCAGGTCCTTGCCGGCGATGTAGGTGCCCGCCGCCGAAGCCGAGTGCGGCATCAGCAAGGCCTGGGCATCGGCATCGAGGTTGTCGACTTCTTCGATGATGAATTCCGGGCCGGTCTGCACGACTTTCTTCACCGTGCAGCGGTCGATCGAGCGCAGGATGCCCAGGCGATCCTTTTCAGAGATGTCCGCCGGCAATTCGACCTGAATCTTGAAGATCTGGTTGTAGCGATTTTCCGGGTCGACAATGTTGTTTTGCGACAGGCGAATGTTTTCCGTCGGGATATTGCGCGTGTCGCAGTACAACTTCACAAAGTAAGCCGCACACAAGGCCGACGACGCCAGGAAGTAGTCGAACGGTCCCGGTGCCGAGCCATCGCCCTTGTAGCGGATGGGCTGATCGGCGATCACCGTGAAGTCGTCGAACTTGGCTTCAAGTCGAAGGTTGTCGAGAAAGTTGACCTTGATTTCCATGCGGGATTACCAGAATACGGCTAAACGAATGGCGGCCATTATCCGGTTTTTGAGCGGGAAGTCTTGTGCTTTCGGGAATCGCCGCCGACCGGGGCGACGCCGTCTTCGGCGCGCAAACCCATATCCGGTGCGGCCTGGGTGGGTCAGTCGTCACTTGTTGCAAACTGGCAAAAGCAAAGTCTCTCGGTGTTCACTACGCTTCTACAGATTCCGATCAGCATGATCCTGAAGAAGAATCTGAACATTGCCCCCGCGGCACTGTTCTAGATTCAGAAGACAGTGGATCAAGGACGAGCGAATGGACATTTCCACTTACGCAGCGCCGCTTCCCCCTCGGCAGAGCGTCGTCACCCGGCGTCTGGCGGTTGCCGTGGGTGCGCTATTTGTCGCTGGAGTGATTGCTGCGGCCGTGGCCTTGCTCGGCATCGCCAACAGGCTGAATCAGGAGGAGGTCAAAAGGACCGAGTTCTATTCCGTTGGTGCTCTGGAAAACCGCATCACCGCCTCGAAAAACTACATCACCAGTTACGCCTACTGGACCACGGCTTATGAGCGTCTGAGTGAGCAGGTCGACATCCAATGGGCTTATACCGAGCAAAACCTGGGTAAAACGCTGTTCACCGCTGACGGCTATGACGGCGTGTTCGTGCTGGATCGCGAGCGCACCAAATACGCTGTGGTTCGCGGACAAATGCTCGATACGGATATCGCGGCGTTCGTGGACGTCAACGCGATATCACTGCTGGATCAGGTGCAAGGCCAAAGCGACTTGACCCACCCCGTCAGCCGCTACGCATTGTTCGAAGGCTGGCCGGCGCTAGTGTCGGCAGCGGCCATTTTGCCGAATGATGAGCGGCCACAAAAGACTGCGCAGCAAACCTCTGTGCTGGTCTTCGTCGACAAACTCACCCCGACCAAACTGCGCAAGATCGGCAGCGGTTACGGCTTGAAAAACCTGACCCTTGCGCCGGATGAAACCCTGGAACCGGCACACCCGCGAGTGCCGCTGGACAGCACCGGTTTTAGCCTTGTAGCCGATCTTGAGCGGCCGGGGCAACAGTTATTGTGGTCATTGCTGCCCACCCTCGGCGCGACAATGGTGGTCTTGATGCTACTGACCGCCTACTTCTTCCGCCACGCTTTGCGTTCGTCGCGTTATGTCGACGAAAGTTTTGCGGTGATGCAGTCTTCCAACCTTGCACTGGAAGCCGCCAACCTTGGCCTGGAAGCCAGCGAGGAGCGTTTTCGCGCGGTGGCGGAAGCCGCTTCAGACTGGATCTGGGAGGTCGACCACCATCTGTCGCTGACCTATTTGTCGGCGCGATTCAGCGAAGTGACCGGTTACCCGCAAACCCTTTGGCAGGGCCAGGACATCGGTCAACTGCTGTTCTGCGACACCACGCCGCTGGAGCTGTGGCTGAAAAAACTGAACGAAGAAGGTCACGCCAGCGATCTGCGCTGCACCTACCGCGACCATGGCGGGCAGCAACGTCATTGCCGTCTTTCGGCTCGCCCGATCTTTGACAAGCATGTCGTCATTGGTTATCGCGGTACCGCCAGCGATATCACCGACGAGGTCGCCGCCCATGCGCAAATCCAGCACTTGTCCATGCACGATGCCCTGACCGGGCTGCCCAATCGCAACAAACTCGCGCGCTATCTGGATGAAGCGCTGATGCTCAGGGAGCACGCGCCGGCGCTGTCGCTGCTGATGATCGACCTGGACAACTTCAAACCGATCAATGATTCGCTCGGCCATCCGGCCGGTGATGCGGTGCTGCAGGAAGTCGCCGCCCGTTTGCGTGAATGCACCCGCGATGATGACATTGTCGCCAGGCTTGGCGGCGACGAATTTGTCGTGGTGCTCAATGGCATGGACGCACCTAACGAAATTGACAAGTTCTGCACCCGACTGATCGGCAGCCTGCATCAACCGGTAATCTTCGAGCATCACCCGTTGCACATTGGCGCCAGCATCGGCATCGCCCTGAGCCGGCGCCATGGATTCACCCCCAGCGAACTGATCCGCTACGCCGACATTGCGCTTTACCAGGCCAAGTCCGAGGGCAAGAACACCTGGTGTTATTTCGAAGCGCACATGAGCGACCAGATCCAGACACGCCGGCAAATGGAAGACGACCTGCGACATGCGCTCAAGCACAACGAGTTTATCCTGCACTACCAGCCACGTTACAAGGTTGATGGCAAACAGATCGTTTCAGTCGAGGCACTGGTGCGCTGGCAGCATCCGACCAGGGGTCTGCTTGGGCCCGACCTGTTTATTCCGCTGGCGGAGCAAAGCGACCTGATCGTCCCGCTCGGGCGCTGGGTATTGCGTGAGGCCTGCGAAACGGCGCTGACGTGGCCGGAAGACATCTTGCTATCGGTCAATCTGTCGCCTGCGCAATTCGCCATGACCGATGTGGTCGAGGATGTCCGCGAAGTGCTGGTCGACACCCGATTCCCGGCCACTCGGCTGGAGCTTGAGATCACTGAAAACGTCATGCTCAACGATACCGACGGCGCGCTGACCACCATGAACGCTCTTAAAGAGCTGGGCGTGCGCCTGAACATGGACGACTTCGGCACCGGATACTCATCGCTTGGTTACCTGCGTGCGTATCCGTTCGATGGCATCAAGATCGACAAGCGCTTCATCGCCTCAATCAGCAGCGGTGCCAATGATCGGGCGGTGGTGCAAGCGATCATCGGGCTGGGCAAAGCCATGGGCCTGAACGTCACCGCCGAAGGCGTCGAGACCCAAGAACAACTGACTATACTCGGCGTCGATCAATGCAACGAAGTACAGGGTTACTTCATGAGTCGCCCGATCGACAAAGCCGGATTTATGCGTCTGCTGCAAACATCGAGAAGTGACCAGACAGAGCAGCCGAGGGCAAAAAAAGACCGCCTCAGGAGTGGTCTGAATCTGGAGGGTTTGTGAGCCCCCCAGAACATTAGGACTTACTTCATTCGGTTTCAGCCAAGTGTCTAAGTCGTGTCGCTGGTAAACACGCTGCCTGCATCCCTAACCAACTGTCGCCATTCGGCACTGGTAATGATTCCCTGCGCCTCCATTTCATCGGCAGCCTTGAGCAATTCGTCGTACTGCTCCTCAGGATCCATCTCCAAGTGCGACTGCGTCGCCAGTTTGCGCCATGCCGCCAGTAATTCTTTCTTGCGCTGATCGAACATAGGGTCTATCTCGTGAGGGACTACCCTAATAGAAAAACGTGCTGGCGCGGTCGTTCAGCGTAGTCGACGGGTGGAAGGCTGATTCATGATCCTGCCGATTCCGGCACAGGCTCAATCATCTATGTCTACCACCAGGAGCGAGCCGTCAGAACGTGTCTGCAACACGTTTGTACTGATAATCCGGTTCACGGTACTTGCCCGGTTTCTGCCGTTTGGGCAGCTTGACCGGTTCGTGCACCAACGCCTCATAAGGAATGCGGCCGAGCAAATCGGTGATGATATTCAGCCGCGCCCGGCGCTTGTCGTTTGAGTCGGCCACCAGCCAGGGGGCGTGGTTAGTGTCGGTATGCTTGAACATCTCGTCACGTGCGCGTGAGTAGTCATACCAACGGCCGTAGGACTTGAGATCCATCCCCGTCAGCTTCCAGGTTTTACGGCCGTCGTTGATACGCGCTTCCAGCCGACGGGTCTGCTCCTGCGGGCTGACCTCCAGCCAGTATTTGATCAGGATCACCCCTGACTCGACGATTGCGCGCTCGACCAGCGGTGTAGATTTGAGGAACTTGTCGGCTTGTTCCTCGGTGCAAAAACCCATCACCCGTTCGACGCCGGCGCGGTTGTACCAACTGCGATCAAAGATCACCACTTCGCCCGCAGCAGGCAAATGTGGCAGGTAGCGCTGGACGTACATCTGGCTTTTCTCGCGTTCTGTTGGCGCCGGCAGCGCCACGACGCGAAAGATCCGTGGGCTGACCCGTTCGGTGATCGCTTTGATTGTCCCGCCCTTCCCCGCACCATCGCGCCCCTCGAAGACGATACAAACCTTCACGCCCTTGGCGATGACCCACTCCTGCAGCTTGACCAGCTCGACATGCAGCGTGCGCAACGCCTCAAGGTAAGCCTTGTTTTTCAACCGGGGAGTTTCGGACGTCTTTGCGGCTTTCTTCTTATCTTTTGCCATGGCCGAGCCCTCACTGACTGGGAATTTGCTGTGAACCAGACTCGTGAGATTAGTTTATGGCGCGTTGTTTTCCATTGCCGGACAATAAGCAAAATCGCGATGTGTTTCCTTCGTTCTTTCTAACGTCGCACTGTTCATTGCCCGTGCCTGTCTTGTCTGGAGTTTTCTCGATGCCTTCGCCCAATTCCCTGCCCACCGCGTTGTTGGGGCTGGCTCTCGCTTGCCCGACCATGGCCCAGGCCCAAGGTATGGAGTTGGGGCAGGTGCTGATTTCGGCCGAGGATCGCAGCGGTACCGATGCGGCTATCGATGACGCCAAGGTGCGTCTGGCCGGTGTGCCCGGCGGCACCAACGTTGTCGACATGCGCCAGCCGTTGCAGGGCCGCGTGGCGAGTAATCAGGATGTGCTGGCCTATCAGCCGGGGGTTTATGCGCAGTCGGCGGGCAACGAAGGCGTGAAGATTTCGATTCGCGGCTCGGGCATCAATCGTGCGCCGGGGGCTCATGCTTCGGGGCTTTATACAATGCTCGACGGCCTGCCGCTGACTGGCCCCGGTGGCACGCCTTACGAATTGCTCGAACCGTTGTGGGTCGACCATGTTGAAGTGCTGCGCGGCGCCAACGGCTTCGATCGCGGCTCGCTGGCTCTCGGTGGCTCCATCGATTACGTCAGCCATACCGGCTACGACGCGCCGAAACTGCAAGTCCGCTATGCCACCGGCAACCACGGTTACCAGCAGCGTCAGGTCAGTTCCGGGCAAGTGCTCGGCGACTTCGATTACTACGTGTCGTTGACCGACTCGAACGCCGACGGCTACCAGGACCACACCGCCAGCGAAAGCAAAGGCCTGATTGCCAACTTCGGTTATCGCTTCAACCCGAACCTGGAAACCCGCTTCTACATCCGTTACCGCGAAACCGACAACGACCTCGCCGGACGCGTGACCAAGCACTCCATTGAACACGATCCACGGGCAGCCAACCCGACTTACGTGTCGCGCGATGACAGCCGCAAGCAGCCGGGCAGCACCTTCATCGGCAACAAGACCACCTTCTACATCGACGACGATTCCAGCATCCAGACCGGCCTCGTTTACCACGACTACCCGATGGATCTGCGCGAAGGCCCGAATCGTCTGAAGGTCGCCTATACGGACGTCAGCGGCACCTTCGACTACAAGCGCCGCGACACGCTGTGGGGCATGGAAAGTCGCAGCAATGTGGGCCTGCGTGTGACCAAACATCTGCCCAACGATGGCGCCAGTGAGTTTGTTCGCATTCCCACCGCGCCCAACACCGCAGCCTATGTACCAGGCACGCGCATGCGCAATTTCACCTATCAGGGTTCGGACACTGTTCTGCATTTCGGCAATGATCTGGAAATAGCCGATGACCTGTGGCTGACCACCGGCCTCGCCGCCATCTACACCCGCCGCGAAAGCGCCGTCACCTATCCGCAGGGCGGAGGCAAAACCAGCATGAGCGACTGGGACTACGCGCCCCGTCTCGGTCTGCGATATCAGGTGACGCCGGACCTGCAAGTGTTCGGCAATCTCAGCCGCTCGGTCGAAGCGCCGCATCCGTGGTCGCTGATCTACAGCTCCAACGTGCGCTTCCCGAAGGGTAGCGGCGCGGCCACCGGCACACAGCGCGACCCGATCAAACTACAAAATCAGACAGCCACCACCCTTGAGCTCGGCGGTCGTGGTGACAGCGCGCTCGGCGAATGGAGCCTGTCCTGGTACTACGCGCAAGTGCGCCACGAGTTGCTTTCGGTGCTGCCAGACGCCACCGCAGTCACGCCGTATGAGCTCAACGCCAGCCCCACCGTGCACCAGGGTGTCGAAGCCAGCCTGAACAGCAAACTCTGGTCTTCCGCCGACGGGCAGCAGTTAAGTTTGCGTCAGGCGTACACCTTCAGCGATTTCCACTACAGCGATGACGATCGCTTCGGTGACAACCGCTTGCCGGGATTGCCGATGCATTACTACCAAGGTGAATTGCGCTACGACTGGCCGCAGGGTTTCTTCGCCGCTGTGAACACACAACTGGTGTCGAAAGTTGCAGTGGACTACGCCAATAGTTACTACGCCGATCCGTATGCGCTGTTCGGCGCGACGTTGGGGTACAACGCGCCGAAGGGTGACTGGCAGACCTGGGTGGACATGCGCAATTTGACCAACAAACACTATGCGGCGACGGTCACGCCGGGATATGACGACAAGGGACTGGATGCGGCGCGGTCGACGCCGGGTGAAGGGATGGGCCTTTATGTCGGGGTTTCGTGGAGTTTGCTCTGAGGCCACGACAAGATAGGTAAATACCCCGCCAATCTCTGTGGGCCAACGATCAGCCATTTCAGACTGAGGATGGAAAGCGCTGCCATTGACGACGTCCCCCATCGCCAGGAGCAAGGGACGTTCGAAAAGCAGCGCTTCGGGGCTTCAATGCCCAGTAACCACCGTTCGTCCATGTCCACGCGCCCCCGGCTTGAAGCCATGCCCGCGCGCGCGCCAGACAATGGCCAACCCGACAGCCACCAGCAGCGTCATCGCCCAGGGAAAAGACGCGACGCCCCACTTGTCCAGCAAAACGCCACCGACAACGCCGCTGCCCGCAATGGCGCTATTCCATGCCACCACATTCAGTGACAACGCCACGTCTGCGCCATCGCCAGCCGCATCCGCCAGCGCGGTTTGCAACAACGTCGCCGCGCCGCCAAAGCTCAAGCCCCACACCGCTACGGCGATGTAGATCACTTGCGGTACGTGCCCTGAAAAACCCAGCACCACGCAAACCGTCGCAAACGCCGCGAGGCTGATGAGTGTGGTTTTTCGCAACAGCGGCTCAACCAATTTCGCCGTCAACCAGATCCCCACCAGCGCAGCGATCCCGAAGACCAGCAACACCAGATCCACCCGACTTTCCAACCCCGCCGACGCCACGAACGGTGCGATGTAGGTGTAGAGGATGTTGTGCGCGAGCATCCAGCTGATCACCACCGCCAGCACCGGCCGCACACCCGGCGTGGTCAGCACACTGCGCAGCGACATGCGCTGGTGCGCGGGCTGCGGTGGGTAGTCAGGCACTTTCACCAACACCCAAACGATCAGAATCACCGTCAGGCCCGACATGATGCCAAACGCCGTGCGCCAACCCACCAGACCACCCAGCCATGTACCGAGTGGCACCCCCAGTGACAGCGCAATGGGTGTGCCGACCATGGCCAGCGCCAACGCCTTGCCCTGCTGATCGGGCTCGACCATGCGGCGGGCGTAACCGGCCAACAAGCTCCACGCCAACCCGGCTGATACGCCAGCGCAGAATCGCGCCACCAGCGTCACGCCATAGTGAGAGGACAGCGCCGTGATGGAATTGAACAGCAAGAAACCGACGATAGTCAGCAACAGCACGTTACGCCGGCGCCAGCCACGGGTCGCGATGGTCATCGGGATGACCGCCAGCACCGAGCCTAACGCATAGGCCGTGACCATCTGGCCGGCCATCGACGGCGAGATCGCCAGGCCTTCGCTGATCAACGGCAGCAAGCCGGCTGGGAGGGTTTCGGTGACGATGCAGATAAAACCCGTCATGGCCAACGCCAGCAAGGCGCCGATTGGCAGGCTTTTCGGCTTTGCCGATAAAGTGAGTGAGGGCGTCACGGGAAGTCCTTGAGTAGGGATTTCGAGAATTAAATACCGATCGATATAGAATACTGGAGGCAGTGACTACTCGTTGTCAACGATTTATGTATCGTCTAGTATTTAAATCATCTGACCGAGGAATCCTGAAATGGCAAGAACGGGCCGCCCCCGAAATTTCGACCGCGACGACGCCGTCGAGCAAGCCATGCAATTGTTCTGGCAACACGGCTATGACTCCACCTCCCTCGCCCTGCTGAAAGCACAACTGGGCGGCGGAATTTCCGCGCCGAGCTTTTACGCTGCGTTCGGCTCAAAGGAAGCCCTGTTTGATGAATGCGTGCAGCGTTACCTAGAGACCTTCGCTCAGGTCACCCAATGCCTCTGGGACGAAAATCTGCCTCCGCGCCAGGCTATTGAAACCGCGTTGCGCCAGTCGGCGCGCATGCAGTGCGAAGATGGCCACCCTAAGGGTTGCATGGTTACTCTCGGCGTAATGAGCGCACCCAGCCTTGAAAACGCCCGAGTGGTTGAAGCACTCACCCGGTCCCGCGCACGGACTCGTGCGGGGATCCTGGCGTGCGTCAAGCGAGGAATGAGTTCAGGTGAGTTACCGGCCAATACTGTGGCACCCGCCCTGGCGACGGTGTTTGACAGTTTTCTGCAGGGAATTTCCATCCTCGCCCGGGATGACACCTCGATTGAGGTGATTGATGCGGCTATCACTCAGGTATTGATGACGTGGGACATTGCGGCCGCCACTTCTGCCAAGGATTAATCAGAGGGAGCGCGTTCCGAAAACCGCTGAAGCTGGTATTCGCGGCCTGTAGTGAATGATCTGTGTAAATTGAACCTAGATACAACCGAACTGTGTCCACAAACGCTGTAAGAACTTTCCTGCGGGCAAAACAAAACCCCAACTGCTTTCGCAATTGGGGTTTCGGAATTTAATCTTGACGATGACCTACTCTCACATGGGGAAACCCCACACTACCATCGGCGATGCATCGTTTCACTGCTGAGTTCGGGATGGGATCAGGTGGTTCCAACGCTCTATGGTCGTCAAGAAATTCGGGTACTGAGTCGTGACCAAGTGGTCTCGCTTCAGCAAATTGGGTATGTGACAGCTTTCGGTGTTTTGTGAACATCGAACTTTCGGTTCGTTTCGTCTTCACACACCGCAATTTGGCCTTTCGACGCAAATTGCTTGGGTGTTATATGGTCAAGCCTCACGGGCAATTAGTATTGGTTAGCTCAACGCCTCACAGCGCTTACACACCCAACCTATCAACGTCGTAGTCTTCGACGGCCCTTTAGGGAACTCAAGGTTCCAGTGAGATCTCATCTTGAGGCAAGTTTCCCGCTTAGATGCTTTCAGCGGTTATCTTTCCCGAACATAGCTACCCGGCAATGCCACTGGCGTGACAACCGGAACACCAGAGGTTCGTCCACTCCGGTCCTCTCGTACTAGGAGCAGCCCCTCTCAAATCTCAAACGTCCACGGCAGATAGGGACCGAACTGTCTCACGACGTTCTAAACCCAGCTCGCGTACCACTTTAAATGGCGAACAGCCATACCCTTGGGACCGGCTTCAGCCCCAGGATGTGATGAGCCGACATCGAGGTGCCAAACACCGCCGTCGATATGAACTCTTGGGCGGTATCAGCCTGTTATCCCCGGAGTACCTTTTATCCGTTGAGCGATGGCCCTTCCATACAGAACCACCGGATCACTAAGACCTACTTTCGTACCTGCTCGACGTGTCTGTCTCGCAGTCAAGCGCGCTTTTGCCTTTATACTCTACGACCGATTTCCGACCGGTCTGAGCGCACCTTCGTACTCCTCCGTTACTCTTTAGGAGGAGACCGCCCCAGTCAAACTACCCACCATACACTGTCCTCGATCCGGATAACGGACCTGAGTTAGAACCTCAAAGTTGCCAGGGTGGTATTTCAAGGTTGGCTCCACGCGAACTGGCGTCCACGCTTCAAAGCCTCCCACCTATCCTACACAAGCAAATTCAAAGTCCAGTGCAAAGCTATAGTAAAGGTTCACGGGGTCTTTCCGTCTAGCCGCGGATACACTGCATCTTCACAGCGATTTCAATTTCACTGAGTCTCGGGTGGAGACAGCGCCGCCATCGTTACGCCATTCGTGCAGGTCGGAACTTACCCGACAAGGAATTTCGCTACCTTAGGACCGTTATAGTTACGGCCGCCGTTTACCGGGGCTTCGATCAAGAGCTTCGCGTTAGCTAACCCCATCAATTAACCTTCCGGCACCGGGCAGGCGTCACACCCTATACGTCCACTTTCGTGTTTGCAGAGTGCTGTGTTTTTAATAAACAGTCGCAGCGGCCTGGTATCTTCGACCGGCATGAGCTTACGGAGCAAGTCCTTCACCCTCACCGGCGCACCTTCTCCCGAAGTTACGGTGCCATTTTGCCTAGTTCCTTCACCCGAGTTCTCTCAAGCGCCTTGGTATTCTCTACCCAACCACCTGTGTCGGTTTGGGGTACGGTTCCTGGTTACCTGAAGCTTAGAAGCTTTTCTTGGAAGCATGGCATCAACCACTTCGTCATCTAAAAGATGACTCGTCATCAGCTCTCGGCCTTAGAATCCCGGATTTACCTAAGATTCCAGCCTACCACCTTAAACTTGGACAACCAACGCCAAGCTGGCCTAGCCTTCTCCGTCCCTCCATCGCAATAACCAGAAGTACAGGAATATTAACCTGTTTTCCATCGACTACGCTTTTCAGCCTCGCCTTAGGGACCGACTAACCCTGCGTCGATTAACGTTGCGCAGGAAACCTTGGTCTTTCGGCGTGGGTGTTTTTCACACCCATTGTCGTTACTCATGTCAGCATTCGCACTTCTGATACCTCCAGCAAGCTTCTCAACTCACCTTCACAGGCTTACAGAACGCTCCTCTACCGCATCATCCTAAGATGATACCCGTAGCTTCGGTGTATGGTTTGAGCCCCGTTACATCTTCCGCGCAGGCCGACTCGACTAGTGAGCTATTACGCTTTCTTTAAAGGGTGGCTGCTTCTAAGCCAACCTCCTAGCTGTCTAAGCCTTCCCACATCGTTTCCCACTTAACCATAACTTTGGGACCTTAGCTGACGGTCTGGGTTGTTTCCCTTTTCACGACGGACGTTAGCACCCGCCGTGTGTCTCCCATGCTCGGCACTTGTAGGTATTCGGAGTTTGCATCGGTTTGGTAAGTCGGGATGACCCCCTAGCCGAAACAGTGCTCTACCCCCTACAGTGATACATGAGGCGCTACCTAAATAGCTTTCGAGGAGAACCAGCTATCTCCGAGCTTGATTAGCCTTTCACTCCGATCCACAGGTCATCCGCTAACTTTTCAACGGTAGTCGGTTCGGTCCTCCAGTTAGTGTTACCCAACCTTCAACCTGCCCATGGATAGATCGCCCGGTTTCGGGTCTATTCCCAGCGACTAGACGCCCTATTAAGACTCGCTTTCGCTACGCCTCCCCTATTCGGTTAAGCTCGCCACTGAAAATAAGTCGCTGACCCATTATACAAAAGGTACGCAGTCACAGAACAAAGTCTGCTCCCACTGCTTGTACGCATACGGTTTCAGGATCTATTTCACTCCCCTCTCCGGGGTTCTTTTCGCCTTTCCCTCACGGTACTAGTTCACTATCGGTCAGTCAGTAGTATTTAGCCTTGGAGGATGGTCCCCCCATATTCAGACAAAGTTTCTCGTGCTCCGTCCTACTCGATTTCATGACTAAGAGATTTTCGCGTACAGGGCTATCACCCACTATGGCCGCACTTTCCAGAGCGTTCCGCTAATCTCAAAGCCACTTAAGGGCTAGTCCCCGTTCGCTCGCCACTACTAAGGGAATCTCGGTTGATTTCTTTTCCTCAGGGTACTTAGATGTTTCAGTTCCCCT
>NZ_CP162590.1:4602500-6021442 GCF_044218865.1 Pseudomonas sp. B21128
AAGCAATCTGCTGTCTGGCGGGAGGTGAATAATACAGGACTGAAACTTATGGTCAACCCCCCTTGAAAAATTCTTTTCCAGACAGAAATCAACCGGTTGCAGCCCCGCCTGCAGCAACCGTGGATCTGCTCCATCATCGTAATGGCATCAGCGGCGCTTTTGAACATGACCGTAGTGATGTTCGAACCCAGGGTTGCGCTGCCAATGATCGATGTATCCGAGGATCAGCATCGACAGATCGCAGCGCTCCTCAGTTTCTATAGGGATTTGCGTCAGTGCTTAGCGATCACCTGAATGTGTGTGATCCCCACCCGCTCGGCCTGCTGCAGAATTTCCTGCGGCGTCGAGTCTGCGGTGGGCATGATCAGGCCGTTCTCGGCATCGCCCAGATGCAGTTCCAGCAGATGCATGGCCGCCTCGTGATCGCCCAATTGAGGCGCCTTGAGCTCGAAGGTGTGAGTACGAGGCTGGCCGTTGAACAGGTATTCCAGAAGATAGGTGTGCATGATTTCATCCAGGGTTGTAGGAAGAAGCAACTGATTATCCTGACTCGTTGGTCAGAATTTAGTTCAAACTGCATTTCGCCTCGTGCATCAACGGATAAATGCCTTCACTCAATGCAAACTTTTCGCTCCACCGGGCGTCCTTTTCTTACACTCCCAAACAGCTGATCACAGTTAAGGACTGGCGATGACCTTCTTTATCTTCCTTCTGGCCTGCGCGGCCGCCGCGACCACTGGCGTCATGTTCAAACCGGGCGAGTGGTATGACTCACTGGCCAAACCCGGCTTCACGCCACCCAACTGGGCGTTTCCGGTGGCCTGGACAGTCATCTATGTGTTGCTGGCCTGGGCGGGTTACCGCTTGAGCCTTATTCCCGGGAGTCAGACGGTGCTGGCTTTGTGGGCCGCGCAGATAGCCCTGAATACACTGTGGACTCCGGTGTTCTTCGGCGCACATCAAGTTCTCGCCGCCATGGTGATCCTGACGTTGCTCTGGCTAGTGGTTGCGACAATGGTGGTGCTGGCCGTGCAGCTTGATCTGGTCACTGGTTTAATCCTGTTTCCTTATCTGGCCTGGCTATGCGTTGCCGCGGCGTTGAATTTCTCCATTCTGATCAAGAACCGCTGATGAACACATTCACCCGAAAGGCGCCGTGGCCGGAGGGCGAGCGTGAATTGGGGCAAGTGCGCGCCTTCAACAGAAAACTCGCCTGGTTGCCGCGCTTTAAAATTCGCAATCGCGTGCTGCCGAGGATCATTCAAACGCTGCTGCGCGCCAGTCAGATCGGTGGCGCGACAAAATTGCTCAAGCATGGCCTCACGGCTGAAAACCGGGTGATTGATAGCGGCGGCGTCCCGGTGGGCGTGCGGATCATTCGGCCCAAAGGTCGAGCGAAAGGCGTTGTGCTGGATTATCACGGTGGCGGCTGGGTGATCGGCAACGCACAGATGAATGACAACTTCAATGTCGCCATCGTTAATACGTGCGATGTGACTGTCGTCTCGGTGGATTACCGGCTGGCGGTATCGACTCCTATAAAGGAGGTGATGCAAGACTGCCTGGCGGCGGCTCAATGGCTACTGACTGACAAGGAGTTTGCCAATCTGCCGGTCATTGTCGTTGGCGAATCGGCAGGGGGGCATCTGGCGGCAGCTACTTTATTGGGGCTTAAGCCATCGCCCGATTTGCTGCAACGGGTAAGCGGTGCACTGCTGTATTACGGCGTCTACGATTTGACCGGCACGCCGAGCGTCCGCACCGCGCCGCCGCAGACGCTGGTGCTGGACGGTCCCGGTATAGTTGACGCGTTGCGCATGCTCACGCCAGACCTGAGTGACGAGGAACGCCGACAGCCTCCGTTGTCACCGCTCTATGGAGACTTCAGTGATTTCCCGCCTGCGCTGATGTTTGCCGGCGAACTGGATCCGTTACGTGACGACACCCTCGACATCGCCGAGCGCTGGAAGCAATCGGCGCCTGTCGAAATGCACCTGCTGCCCTCCTCGCCCCACGGTTTCATTCACTTTCCAACGGCTATTGCTGAAAGCGTATTGACCTACAGCCGTGAATGGATTTGCGCTCGGGTCGACGGGCAAATGAACGCTTCAGCCTTGGAATCCGGCAACACGCCCTCATAACAATGACTACTCACATCATTTCCCGAGGGGAAGGACAGAACATGACCAGCCAAACCGAAACTGCCATCCTCGCCGGCGGGTGCTTCTGGGGGATGCAGGACCTGCTGCGGCGCTACCCCGGTGTCTTGCAGACGCGGGTCGGCTATACGGGCGGCGATGTGCCCAATGCGACTTATCGCAACCATGGCAACCATGCCGAAGCGATCGAAATCGTGTTCGATCCAGCCGTGATCAGTTACCGGCAGATCCTCGAGTTCTTCTTCCAGATACACGATCCGAGCACACCCAATCGCCAGGGCAATGACCTGGGCCCCAGCTATCGCTCGGCGATCTACTACCTTAGCGAAGAGCAACGCGATGTTGCCGAAGACACTGCTGCTGACGTTGACGCCTCAAAGTTGTGGCCGGGCCGCGTGGTCACCGAAATCGAACCGGCCGGTCCCTTCTGGGAAGCAGAGCCTGAGCACCAGGATTATCTGGAGCGGATTCCAAACGGCTACACCTGCCACTTTATTCGGCCGAACTGGAAGTTGCCCAAGCGCAACTGATAGCCAAAACAAGTTCGCAGCTCTCCGACATCAGCCCCCGATACCTTTCTTTAATAAGTACCGGGGGCTGTTCGGCGTTTCCCGTCAGCCTTTAGCAAACTCCGGCCCCTCAATGTGGTAGACCGTCGGTTCTTGCGAAAAGTAATCCTGCAAACCCAGCATGAACCTCTGATGGTCATCACTCGCTTCAAAACCCGGCGTGTGATCCTCGAGTGTCTGCCATTGCACGATCAAGTTGAAGACCTCAGGACTTTCGATCCCCTGCGCGAGTGTGTGACCGCGGTAACCCTTTGCCCGAGTGAGTAAAGGCGCGACCTCGGCGAACGCATGGCGGAACGGCTCTATTTGTTCTTTATGGACGGGAAGCAAAGCGATTTCATAAATCATGACGTGTCTCCAAATTGAGTTTCAACGGTTGAAAGTGCACTCAGCCAATGAGGCTGTCTTCGATGGCAATCGCGATTTTTCCCTGAATACCATTGTTGGGACTCTCCAACCGGGCATGCGCGAGTGGGATGTCGGCAAGTGAATAGACGGCCCCTACGTGCGGGCGCAGTTGACCGCGCTCGATCAACGCGCTCAGTTCATCAAGCTTGCCGCGGTTTTGTCGGGTGAAAACGAAGTGATAACTGGCGTTCTTGCCCCAGGCCTGGACAAGATTTTGTGGCATTGCAATGTCGACAATCGAAACTACGCGACCCAGTTGAGCGAGCGCGTCGGGGCTGCGTGACAACGTGTTGCCGCCAATGGTGTCGAACACCACATCGACTCCGCGCCCAGCGGTTTCCCGCAGGACGGCGTCGACGTAATCCTCCTTTTCGTAATCGATGACCACATCGGCCCCCATACGGCGTGCGAACTCACTGTTCGCTTCCCGCACGGTCGTGAACACCTTGGCGCCAATGGCTTTTGCCAGTTGAATAGCGACATGCCCGACGCCCCCGGCACCACCGTGTATCAGAATGGTTTCGCCTACTCTGAGCGCCGCACGTACGACCAATGCTTCCCACGCCGTCCCGCCCACCAACGTCAGGCTGGCGGCCTCCAGATGGCTGAGCGCGGCAGGCTTCTTGCCGACAATGCTTTCGGCGGCAACGTGGTACTCGGCGTAACTGCCTGGACCGTCAAATATCTGCGGGGTGTACCAGACCTCGTCTCCGGGAACGAAGGTTGTCACGCCCGGCCCCACCGCTTCGACGACGCCCGATACGTCATGTCCGGTTATGGCCGGCAGTTGTACCAGGTCGGGATAATCGCCGCGTCGAACCTGGAAATCCAACGGGTTGATCGAAGTCGCGTGAACCCGGACCAGAACCTGTCCCGCCTGAGGCACGGGCTTGGGCACGTCGCAAAGTTCGAATGCTTGCGGGCCGCCAAATGATTTAAGTATCAGAGCTTTCATCGTATACCCTCATTTCGATAAAAAGGGATATCGAGATTTCTCGATATCTTTAGGTAAAAAAACAGCTGAAAACTACAGGTCCTTCCCGATGATCTCGGCAAGGACGCTGATGGTTGCTTCATTGCGCTTGTAGTAGGTCCATTGACCGATACGCCTGACTTCAACCAGACCCACGCGTTGCAGCGTTGCGAGATAAGAAGACACCGTCGACTGCGACAGCCCGACACCTTCCTGGATACTGCTCACACAAACGCCCACCGTATGAACGTCACCTTCATCCTGCGGTGGGAAGTTCTTTTCGGGGTCTTTCAAACCCTTGAGGATTTCAAGTCGGGTCTGGTTTGAAAGTGCTTTGAATATTTCGAGTAAGTCCATGCCGCGAGGATATCGACATTTTTCGATATGTCAATGCGAGAATCCAGTAGTTTTCAGTTGGCCGCGAGCATTGCGATATGATCCGCAGCAACCGATTCCGATGGACTCACGCTCATGCCAACCGCGCAGACCCGCCCTACCCCCGCGCCAATGCTCAAACCCGGCGAAACCGTGGTGCTGTTCGACGGTGTGTGCAAGCTATGCAATGGCTGGGCGCGTTTTTTGATTCGGCATGATCATCAACGGCGCGTGCGACTGGCGGCAGTGCAGTCACCCGAGGGACAGGCGCTGCTGGCATGGGCGGGGTTGCCAGTGGACCAGTTCGACACCATGGCAGTCATTCGCGACCGACATTACTGGGCGCGATCAGATGCCTTTTTTGAAGTCGTCGGTCAGTTGCCCGGCCGCTGGCAGCCCTTGCGCTTGCTGCGCGTTTTCCCGCGTGGGCTGCGGGACTGGGCATATGACCGCATCGCGTTGAATCGCTATCGGCTGTTCGGCAAGTACGACAGCTGCCTGCTGCCCAATCCTGATCACGAGCAGCGATTTCTGAAAATGCCTGCGCCATCTTCAGCACAATCACACCGATAAAGCGTGGTCAGAACTGCTCGTCAGAAAACTGCACGGACAGGGTCAAGTTGGCCGGATCGTTGATCGCAATCAGGTATTCAGCAACGCTGATTTCGCCGACGCAGGGCCGGGCACCTGGTTGCGGCACATAACCTCCGACCATTTTCGCGGCCAGTGCGACGGCGGCGCAGCTGGGAATTTCCGGGCCTTTGTCGTTAAGAGCGGTCAGTTGCGCGGTCATGGTCAGCGGTTGCCCTTCAACGCCTGCGCCCTGAACGTCGATGTACATCGCACTTTTGCCATCGCCAAAACGCTCGAATCGACAGCCCAGCCGATACAGTCTGGCGGCCCAAGGGAGATGGTCGCGAACCAGCCCGATTTTTACTGCCTGCGCTAACAATGCGTTGGCAATACCGGCGAGTTTCAGCCCGGCACCTGCCTTGAAGCTGAGCGTGTGCGCACCATAGCGTCCGGCGAAGATATCCATGTCCGGTACGTCAACATTCGCCAGTAAACGGCTGCCCAGTTGCGGTATTTTGCGCAAGGTCAGATTCTGCCAACCCGACACTTCATGCACCTTGCCGTTTTTCAGTTGTTTGATCGGCTTGCCGGCGTAGGCCAGCACACCTTCGATTGTCGACAGACCGGGCATTTTCGCCGAAGCAGATACGCCGTATTCGATCGAATCGATACGCGAGAATCGGTGACGCTGCTGATCGATGATCGCTGACGAAAGCGTCGGCACCGAACTGCAACCACTGAGGATCGCCACGCCCGCCGCTTTCGCCCGTGCGTCGAGAATACTTACGCCGTTGACGAAGGTTCGGCAGTCCGCCAGGTCGCAGTAATTCACTTGAGCAGCGATGCAATTCTCGGCGACCGCATAGGATTGCCCCTGAAACGGCCCGCCGGTGTGGATGACCAACTGGATATCCAGCGAGCGCAAAGCGGCGCTGAACGCGGGGCCCATGGCATCGCCGCACCAACCTTGGGCGACAGCAGCCGACTGGCTGTTCAGCTCATCAACCTTGCGCTGCAACTTGTGCGGGTCGCGTCCCGAGAGCAGCAGTTCTACACCCGGCATGACCGCCAAATGCCCGCAAACGATGCTACCGAAATTACCGTAGCCACCGACCACCATCACCCTGAACGGCATTCAATTCTTCCCTAACTGAAAGGCTGTTCTCAGCCACTATTCGACGCACATAAACAGCCGTGAAGAATATAGACCCGGGCACTCGCAAGCCACTCAACCATTGTGCGATGCCGTCAGCTCGATACCTGTTCAAGAAAGATCAGTTGCAAGGGCTCTTCAAGCAGGTCATCCGCCGTAGCAGCAAAGCGCTGGAAATACGGCATGGCGAAGTGCGCATCCAGTGCCGCTTGATCCTTGAACGCCTCGCGCATGTAAAACGTGCCGCGCTCATCGCGCAGTTCAAACAACACATAATCGAGATTGCCTGGCTCTGCCCGGGTCGGCTCGACCAGTGCCAGAAGCCCTTCTTTCAAGGCCCGTTCCTGACCCTTTTTGGCCTTGAGGACGGCAATCGAAACCAACACTTCTGTGGACGCATTCATCATCAGTTCTCCGGAAGATAAAACAGGTATTACCGGGTAGGCGCAGGCGCCGCGTCGATTTTCAGACGCAGCAGGCTGCAGGGTTTCTGTTGTTGATCCTGCCCGCCGCGAAACACCGCCTGGCGGTGCAACGGGTTGGCGATGAAATACAGACAGTCAACAGAAGCCTTCGAGCACGATCTTGCCCCGAGCCTTGCCACTCTCGACCCGTGCATGAGCCCGGCGCATGTTTGCTGCGTTGATCGCGCCGAAGTGCTCGCCGACGGTGGTCTGCAAAACGCCCAGATCAATCAGGTCGGAGACCCGGTTAAGCAAGTGATGTTGTTCGATCATGTCCGCCGTTTCGTACAATGAGCGGGTGAACATCAACTCCCAATGCAGCGACAACGACTTGCGCTTGAGCGGCATGACATCAAGGCTCTCGGGATCATCAATCACCGCTAGACGACCCTGCGGTCGCAGCACTTCGATCAGCTGTAGAAAGTGCTGTTCGGTGTGGGTCAGGCTGGCGACGTAATCGACCTCGGCAATCCCGAGGGCCTGCAACTGAGCGAGCAGCGGCTGGCTGTGATCGATGACGTGATGGGCGCCCAACTGCTTCACCCAACCTGCGGTCTCCGGGCGCGAAGCGGTGCCAATCACCGTGAGTCGGGTCAACTGCCGAGCCAGTTGCACCAGCATCGAACCGACGCCACCCGCCGCGCCGGTAATCAACAGGCATTTGCCCTCCCCGCTGGCCTCGGCGACACCGAGACGGTCGAACAACAATTCCCACGCCGTGATCGACGTTAACGGCAGTGCCGCCGCCTCGGCAGCACTCAACGAACGTGGCTTGTGCCCGACAATTCGCTCATCGACCAAATGCAATTCGCTGTAGCTACCGCTGCGAATAATCGAGCCGGCGTAAAACACTTCGTCGCCCGGTTGAAACAGCGTCACTTGCGAACCGACTTCGCGAACGATGCCGGCCGCATCCCAACCGAGAATTTTCGGTTCTTTGGTGAAAGTACCGGCGCGCACCTTGGTGTCGACCGGGTTGACTGAAACAGCCCGTACCTCGACGAGCAGGTCACGCGGACCGGGCACTGGCGCAGTTATCTCGATGTCTTGCAAGGATTGCGCATCTTCAATGGGCAGGGCGTGTTGTACAAAGGTGATGGCTTTCATGGGGACTCGCTGTCTGAAGGGTTGAAGCATTCACTTGCCACCATCTTCGACTTCCCACGGAGAAAGAAAAACCTGCAGAATGCGCCAACACTTTCACTGCAGGAGAGAAAATGATCCGCATCGATGATCTCGCCCTGTTCACCCGCAGCGCAGCGCTGGGCAGCTTTACCGCCGCGGCGCTGGAGGCCGACTTGTTGCCAGGGCAGGTCGCCGCCGCCATCAAACGTCTGGAGCGCGAACTGGATGTGCGCCTGTTCGCGCGAACCACCCGCAGCCTGCGTTTGACTGCCGAAGGTGAGCAATACCTGCCCACCGCCCACGCCGTGCTCGAAACCCTGAAACAAGGCGAGGACAACCTGCGGGGTGAAAACGCCACGCTGCGCGGCGTGCTGCAAGTCACTGCGCCGTCTGATCTGGGGCGCAATATTCTGCTGCCGTGGTTAACGATGTTCCGTCGTCAGCATCCGGAACTGACCCTGCGCTTTGCCCTGTCGGACCAGATGGCCGACCTGTTTCGCGACCCGGTCGACGTCGCCATTCGGTACGGTACCAACGAAGACGCCAACTACGTGGCTCTGCCACTCGCGCCTTGGAATAACCGGGTGCTGGTCGCATCGAAGGACTACGTGCAACGCCACGGGCAGCCAAAAACGCCGGAGGACTTGCTGAATCATCCATGCCTGCTCTACCTGCAGAATGGTCGGGTATTCGATAAATGGTGCCTGGCCGGTAAAACGATTCAAGTCTCTGGCCCGCTGTTCAGCGACGACGCCGATGTGGTTCGGCGCTGGGCACTGGCCGGTGAAGGTATCGCCAACAAATCCTGGCTGGATGTCAGCGCTGACGTGAGCGCAGGACGCCTGCTTGTGCTGCTGCCGGACTTCCCCGGAGAGGCCTCGCCATTGAGTCTGGTGTGCCCGCATCGCAAACAAATCTCCCCCGCGGTATCGCAACTGCATGCGTGGTTGAGCAACCAGTTTGCCGCCCTGCAGCCGGGCTGAACTGAGCGTCCGATAATGGCCGCGGCGTTGACGAACGGTCATTCGAGTGTTCAGATGCCGCCCAGTTTCAGGTGTCCCATGCCGCCGTGCATGGGGTGAAACGGGAAACCGGTACGTTCTTTTTTGAACAAGTCCGGTGCTGCCCCCGCAACGGTATGCGCGTGATGCTTTCGACACACCACTGTGGCCAGACGGCCATGGGAAGGTGAAAGCATCGATACGCGCGAGCCCGGAGACCGGCCCGAAATGTCTGTTTGGCAAAATCCTGCGGTGGGCGGGCATGGGCCGGTGTCGGCGTGTGCGCGATGCCTTCTCCTGCATGCTCTTCTGCGAAGATCCTTTTCGAGAAGACAATGATTCGACCTTTCAACTCCTCTGCTCCCTCCCTGTTATTCGGTTGCCTGTTCAGTCCGCTGCTGCTGGCCGACGACGCGACTCTGGAACTCAATCAGCAAATCGTTTCGGCACCCTCGGTGGAGTCCACGACCGTCGCCGACATGGCGCATTACGGCAGCAAAGTGGACATCGTCAGCCGCGAACAGATCGAGCGCGCCGGCCCCGGGGCGGATGTCAGTCGCGTCATGCAGATGTTCATTCCCGGCCTCTATGTCGCCCCGAAAAACGGCCCGTTCGACTACGGCACTTATTCCCTGTCAGGCGGACGCAATGACGATACGCTGGTCCTGCTCGACGGTGCACGCCTGAACAACCGCTTGTACGGCGGTTTGTACCTGGACACCTTGCCGGCCAACGCCATCGAACGCATCGAAGTGCTCAAGGGTGGGCAGAGTCTGTTGTTCGGCACGCAAGCGGTGTCAGGAGTAATCAACATCGTCACCCGTTCGCCGCAGAGTCGAAAGGCCTCGGGCGAGGTGAACATGGGCCTCGACACTTTCGGCGGCACCACCGGCGATGCCCGGGTCGAGAACATCTTCAGCAACGGTTTCGGCGATCTGGGCTTGCTGGCCTATGTCAGCCACAACGTCTCCGACGGTTACCAGCCGTTTCGCAACCGCGACATGAAAAACGTCACCGAGAAAAACCGTGCTTATGAAGTCACCACATTCGGTGGCAAGGCGATTCAGTCGTTTGGCGACGACTCGCGGCTGGAGTTGTTCTACCAATATGCGGACGCCAACCTCGATTTCGCCCGCCCGGTCGATAACCACAAAACCACCAACGACCGCGTGCAACAGATCGCTACGGCGACCTTCGAGCAAAACCTCAATGAACGTCTGAGCTACTTCGTCAAAGGCCATATCAACGATTGGGACACCCGCTACACGCGCATCAATAATGTCGAGGGCGGCGCCACCAAAGCCATCAACCACAACGACTATTGGGGCTTTACCGATTGGGGCATACAGGCCGAAGGCAAGGCTGAATCGTCCGGCGGTCATGTGCTGGTGTTCGGCACCGACAACCAATGGTTCAAAGGCCAGGACGATGTGCTGATCATCGACAACGACAAGGCCGAAGCCCACGCGATCTACACCCAGTTGCGTCCGCAGATCGACGCCCTGCCCGACTGGCACCCGAGCGTCGGCGTTCGTCACGAAGCCATGGGCGGCGGCGACAGCGCCACGGTCGCCATGCTCACTTCGCTCTACGATCTCAACGACAACTGGGCCGTGCGCGGTCAGTACGGCAGCGCCTACAAACTGCCGAACGCCGAACAATTGTTCGTCAACGAACCGGGCGACGAGATCGGCAACCGCAACCTCAAACCGGAAAAAAGCCGCAACGCCGAACTGGGCCTCGACTACAAGGGCCTGCTGCTCGATCGCGCGTTCAGTGCCAGCGTCACCGTGTTCAAACGCAAGATCGACGACCTGATCACCCTCGACGATAGCCACTGGGTCAACGGCGAGGGCCAGGTACGTATGCGCGGTTTCGAGGCTGACGCGAAACTGGCCCTCAACGCGCAATGGAGCCTGCAAGCGGACATGACCCGCAACCTCACCGAATCGCGCAGCGGCGTGACCATCAATGACATCCCGAGCTTCTTCGCCCGTTCGCGCATTGGCTTCGAGTCGGAAAACCGCCTGTGGGGTGCCGGCGGCGCGATCCGCTATATCCGCGATGTGACCAGCTCGAAACAGGTCGAGTACGGTCGCTATTCAGTGATCGATGCCGACGCTTATCGCTACCTCGACAATGCCCGTCAACATCGCGTCAGCCTGCTGGTAGAGAACCTGTTCGACCGCGATTACGTCACCAGCCGTGCCAGCAACGTCGACAACCTCGGACGACCGTTCACCTCAGAAGTACGCTACACGTACCGCTTCTGATGGCTGAAATCAAAGCAGTCGACGGCATCGACACGCACCCGGACTGGTCGCACGTTCCCGAACATGCGCGCCACGTGTTCCTCTGCACCGGCCCGCGCTGCACCCAGCGCGGCGCCTTGCAGTTATGGAAAACCCTGCGCCGGCACCTGCTGGCGCACGACCGCATCGAAACCCCGTGCGGCGTTTTACTGACGCGCACGCATTGTCAGTTTCCGTGCAACCTGGGGCCGATTCTGACGGTGTATCCCGACACCTGCTGGTATGGCGTACACAGCGACGCCGACGTGCAACGGCTGGTCGAGGTGCATCTGGTCGGTGGTGAGGTGGTCGAGGATCTGCTGATCAAGGAGCGTTCATGAGAACACTTGGGTTATGCCTGACGGCCCTGCTTTGCACAGCACCGGCGCTCGCTGACAATTATCGAAACTGCGGCGAAACCTGGAGCGCTGCACAATTGCCGCCATCGCGCATCGTCGCACTCAATCAACACGCGGCTGATCTGCTGATCGCCCTGGATGCAGGGCCGAGTCTGGTTGGCGTCGCCTATCCGGACGACACCCATGCCGGGGATCGAAACACCGAGTACGCAGGGGTTCCGGTGATCGCGCCGCGCTACCCGTCCAGCGAAGTGCTGTACGCGCAGAAACCGGATCTGGTGGTCGGCGGCTTTGCTACGGCGTTCGGCGACGGCGTCACTTCACGCGCGGGTCTGGCGCGCAACGCCGTCGCTTCCTATTTATTGGAGTCGGCCTGCGCGGGGCATTCGCTGGATTATTTCGGGCATGTGCGTAATGACCTGCTGACCCTCGGTGCGCTGCTGCACAAACAGCAAAAAGCCCAGCAACTGAGCGCCGCCCTGGACGCCGATCTGGCCCGCGCCCGCGCACTGATCGGCAACGAAAAGCCGCTGTCGGTGTTCTATCTGGACAGCGAGGTCAACGGTCTGGATTCAGAGGGCGGACTAGGCTTCGTGACCACCCTGCTCGCGGCTGCCGGGGCGCGCAATCTGTTCGCCGACATCAACCAGCACCGCGTGACGATAGATCGCGAAACCCTGCTGATCAGCGATCCCGACGTCATCTTGCTGGCCGATGCCGAGTGGTCGCCGGCCTGGCGCAAACGTCAGCTGCTGCACAATGATCCGGTGTTATCGCGCTTGCGCGCCGTGCGTGAGCATCGCCTGATCGACATCCCCTTCACTCACCTGCTGCCGACGGTGGGCAGCGGCCGTGTCGCACTTCACCTGGCGCAGCAACTCAAGACACTGCAGAAAAATAAATGAACCCGGCGCAACACACGCCACCTAAGAGAGACCATCAGGAGGTAGCCAATGCATATCGAAACCGTGTGGATCGTACTGGCGGCAGTTCTTCTACTGATAGAACTGTGGGCCATCAATCGGGTGCGCAAGAGTGAGGGGAAATCGAACAACAAGGGCGTCTGGATTGTATTGATCGTGTTTGTGCCGCTGTTCGGGCTCATCGCCTGGGCAATCGCCGGCCCTAAGCACATCAGCCCGAGCACCGCCGCGCGTCCTGGCCGTTAACCAAAAAGTACCGGCCCTGCTTCACGCATGAAAATCTCGACGGTTTTCGGACCGATCCCGTCAAATTCCGCCAGGCGTTTCTCGAACGCTTGGCGGTCGGCACCTTCGGCCACGATATTGCCGACTTTCCCCGCGTATTCATTATTGAGCTTGTGAGCCAACGCCAGAAGTCGCGTGGCGGTGGTCTCGTCGTACCTCACGTAATGCGCTTCGCCAAGCATTCTCACTAATTCTCTGTGGCTGCAGTGGGCTAGCTTTCGCGGTGTATCGCGCTGATGTCTGTCGACGATCACCCGATAGGCTTGCGCAGCAATGTCAGCCTGTATGCGTTTGCCCATCAGGAAACTGGCGATCAACCATTTGAACAGCGCCACCTCATCTGACGCGTCGCCAAAGCTGATCTCCAGATCCTCTGCCGTGATGGTTTTACCCATAAATCCGCCTTACTAATTTGTAAAAAAGAATTTCAAAGGACTGCTGAGGTCTATGCCTTACCTTCCTCAAGAGCTTGTACAAACATGAAATTCGCGTCTTTCTGCCAGGCCCTCTCCAATTGGGCCGGCAGCTCCAAAACTTTTATCGCCGCCATTGTCCTGATCATCATCTGGGCGCTTACCGGGCCGTTCTTCCACTACAACGACACCTGGCAACTGATCATCAACACCTCGACCACGATCATCACGTTTCTGATGGTGTTCCTGATCCAGAACACGCAAAACCGCGACAACGATATTTTGCATCTGAAGATCGACGAGCTGATACGCGCCACCAAAGACGCGCAAAACGCGGCGCTGGGGCTGGACAAAATGGGCACTCGGGAACTGCGTAAATTGCGCAAGCACTACAGATCGCTCGGGGAAGCCGATGAGATCGACGTCGAGTCGAAAGTGGACTGAGCGTCAGACCGTGGAGTGCCTGCGCACTCCACTGCCCATGAACAATGACTCAGGTCGCCGGCACTAATGCAGGCGTCTCGATCGTCTCCGCCAACGGCACATCGCTGCCGCCCGGCGTGAGAATGACCTTGCGGCAGCTTTCCTCTTTCTTGTCGAAGATCTTGTAGCCCTCGGCGGCCTGCTCCAGCGACATCCGATGGGTGATGATCGCCTCCGGCTGCAAGCGTCCGGTCTCGATATGCCCGAGCAGTTCAGGCAGGAAACGCTGGACATGAGTCTGGCCCATTTTGAATGTCAGGCCTTTGTCGAATGCATCGCCAAACAGGAAACCGTGAATCGGCCCGGAATACACTCCCGGCACACTCACAACGCCACCGCGGCGTACTGCCGCAATACACTGGCGCAGCGCTTTGCCACTGCCGCCTTCAAGCTTGAGCGTGGCCATGATGGTTTCCGTGGTGCTGCCCTTGGCTTCGAAACCCACTGCATCGACTACCGCGTCCACGCCGCGATTGCCCGGCGTCTGACGAATGATGGTGTCTGCCGGGTCATCGTCGTCATCGAAGTTGATCGGGATCACCCCGTAAGTGCTTTGCGCGTATTCGAGTCGATAAGCATGGTGATCGACCATGAAAATACGTTCGGCACCGAGCATTCTGGCGCATGCCGCGCTGAGCAGACCGACAGGGCCGGCGCCAAAAATTGCAATGCTCGACCCTTGGCCGATACCGGCATTGATCACCGCTTGCCAGGCCGTCGGCAGGATATCGGAGAGAAACAACACTTTCTCATCCGATAAAGTCCCCGGTACCTTGAACGGCCCGGTATTGGCCTTTGGAACTCTCACCAGTTCCGCCTGGCCACCGGGAATGCCGCCGTACAGACGGCTGTAACCGAACAGTGCGGCCGGCGGTGGAATGACCTTTTTGTTCAACGCCCCGCCCGGACCCGAGTTGGTGGTTTCACACGCGGCGTACTGTTCCAGTTGGCAGAAGAAACAATCACCGCAGGCGATCACGAACGGAATCACCACGCGATCGCCGCGTTGCACGGCCGTTACCGCAGAGCCCGTCTCTTCGACAATCCCCATGAACTCATGGCCGAAGATATCGCCATGCTCAACGGTGGGAATCTTGCCGCGATACAGGTGCAGATCCGAGCCGCAAATGGCCGTGGCCGTGACGCGCAGGATAATGTCGTCGGGCGCTTCGATGATCGGGTCCGGCACGGTTTCGACTCTGACATCATGTGCGCCGTGGTAAGTCATTGCTCGCATGGTGGGTGTCCTCGTACTTTCTGATGAAAGGATTGCTGCTTCATTTTCGGAAGGATGAAAGCCGCTACGAGTTCATTGCATTTTTGCTTATTCGGATAAGTGGAATCATTCGCCAATGCGAACCTTGCCGCTGAAGACCTTGAAGCCATAGGTGTTGTAAATCAGTGTCACGGGGATCAACACGGCGAAGCCGACCAGCATGAAGACCTGACTCTTCGGGCTGGACGTAGCGGCTTGCAGAGTCAGGTCCGGTGGCACGATCAGCGGGTACAAAGCGATCAGCATCAGGGCAAAAGCCAGAATAAATACACCCAGCGCAGCGAACAGCGGCAAGCCATGAAAACGACTGCGAAAGCCCAGGTGAAAAACGACCAGCAAGGTGCCGAGCAACACGGCCGACGTCAGCCACACGCGGACATCCGACAGGCGCTGTAGATATTGCCCCTGCAACGTAGACGTCCAGCCAACCAGAATCAGCAACAACGTTACGGTCACCAGCGCCAGCCACTTCGCCTGACGAGCCGAGCGCCATTGCAGTTCATCGACGGTGCGCCAATACAGCCAGCACGTGCCCAGCCACGCATAACCCAGCACCAGCACTCCCCCGCAAAACAACGGGAATGGCGTCAGCCACTCGCCGCCGTCACCGGCGTATTGCCCGCCCTTGTGCGGCACGCCTTGTACCAGTGTCCCCAGAATGATGCCTTGTATCGCGCCGGTGCACAGTGAGCCGCCAAGCATCATGCCGTCGACCCATCGCTTGGCGGTTTCGCTGGGCGCATAGTCGCGAAACTCAAGAGCGACCGCCCGTAGAATGAATGCCAGAAACATCACAATAAAAGGCAGATACAGCGCCGGCAAAAGCACGGCATACGCCAATGGAAACAATGCCAGCAGCCCGCCGCCACCGAGCACCAGCCATGTCTCGTTGGCGTCCCAGATCGGCAGAATGGTTACTGCCATGGCGCGGCGATCCTGGCTGGAAGTCGTCAGCCCCATCAGCATGCCGACGCCCAGGTCGGTGCCGTCGAGCAGTACATAGTTCATCACTGAAAACGCCAGAGCGGCAGCGCAGAGCAGCGTGATCCAATCGGTGTCCATGCCTTCAGATCCTCAGGAATGCCCGGTTTCATCGGCCAGGGTCGGCTGTGGCCCGGGCTCGTCTTCGTGGGGTGGCTCGCGCAGGGTGCGTAGCAGCACCCACAGGCCGATGCCGAAGATCAGCAGATAAAACAGCAGAATCAACCAGGTCGATCCGAGCACCTGCGCCCGCGACACGGACGACAGACTGTCAGCCGTGCGCATCAGCCCGTAGACCGTGAACGGTTGCCGACCGACCTCGGTGACAATCCAGCCACTGAGCATCGCCAACAAACCTGCCGGCGCCATCAGCAGGCTTGTCCATAACCACCAGCGCGCGGTGTAGAGGCGTTGTCGGCGGCGCAGGACAAGGCTGATGACGCCCTGCCCCAACATCAACAACCCCAGACCGACCATGGCGCGAAAGGCAAAAAACACCGGCGTCACTGGCGCAATATCCTGTGGCGCAAACTCATCCAGCGCAGCGATTGTCCCGCTCAAATCATGCGTCAGGTACAGGGAGCCAACGCGCGGAATCGCCACTTCCCAACGGTTACGACGCTCGTTCATATCGGGCCAGGCCAACAGCCGCAACGGTTCGCCCGCGCCTGTCGCGGGGCGAGTCCAGGAGCCTTCGATAGCCGCCACTTTCTGCGGCTGAAACTTCAGGCTGTTCTGACCATGCAGATCGCCGACCACAACCTGCACCGGGATCAGTACGACAATCGCCCACAGCGCCATGGAAAACGCCAGGCGTGCGCGTGGATTGCCTGGCGCCTTCAACAGTTGCCACGCACTGGCGCCCGCCACCACGGCTGCGGTGCCGAGCAACGCGGCCAGCGTCATATGGATCAACCGATAGGGAAACGACGGGTTGAAGATGATCGCCCACCAGTCTTCGGCGATAAAACGACCGTCTGCTGCAATCGAGTAACCGGCGGGTGTCTGCATCCACGAGTTGGCCGAAAGAATCCAGAACGCGCTGATCAACGAGCCCACGGCCACAGCGCACGTGGCCAGGAAATGCAGACGCGGTCCGACCTTCTTCAGACCGAACAGCATGATCCCGAGAAAACCGGCTTCCAGAAAAAACGCCGCGAGTATCTCGTAGAACATCAGCGGACCGAGAATATCCCCCGCCTGCACCGCCAGTCGTGACCAATTGAGTCCGAACTGATATTCCAGAATCAGCCCCGACGCCACGCCGACTGCCACATTCAGGGCAAACACCTTGAGCCAGTAGCGGTAGACATCCAGATAAACCTTGCGCCCGGTTTTCAGCCACAGCGCTTCGAGAATCATCAGAAAATTGGCCAGGCCGATGCTCAACGCCGCCAGCACGATGTGGAAACTGATGGTGATCGCGAACTGCATTCGCGCCGCCATGAGGGCTGACTCAACGTTTTCCATGAACGTATCCGGTTTGCAGTCTCATGGGCATGTCGCCGTCCTTAAGTTATCGCCTGATGGAGGTTCGACATCACCGCCAACCTGCAAATTCAGCGCAGGCAGCGATCTGCAATGCCTGCCGGACGCTGTTCATGCAGCTTGCACGAAGGCTTTTTGCCGCATGCGGCGCAAACCCTTGATCCAGCGCAGTTCAGGGTCGCGCTGCAAGTTGGCACAGCAAATGCGATAGCTACAGGCGAATCCTATAGCGCCGTGGCACAACGGCCTGTGTACAACCCGTGATAGCAGAGGCAACCACCATGAACGCCATCGACCTTCTCAAAGCCGACCATGAAAAAGTAAAAGCCATCCTCACCCAGCTGAGCGAATCCACCGAACGCGCGCTGAAAAAACGCACCGAGTTGCTCGCCAAGCTGGAAATGGAAATCTCGATCCACACGCGTCTGGAAGAAGAAATCCTCTACCCCGCGTTCAAGGAAGCGGGCGGCAAGGAACAGGACATCATGTACTTCGAAGCCAAGGAAGAGCACCGCACGGTGGACTCGCTGGTGCTGCCGGATCTGAAAATGACCGATCCGGGCACGCCGGAATTTGCCGGTCGGGTGAAAGTGGTCAAGGAGTTGCTGGAGCACCACATCGAAGAGGAAGAGACAGAAATGTTCCCTCAGGCGAAAAAGCTGTTGGGTAAAGCGAAGCTTGATGAACTGGGCGCGCAAATGGAGGCCATGAAGGCCAGCTACAAGAAAGACATGGCGGCCGGCAATATGGCTGCGTAATGCGCTGAAGCAATCCAGAGCCCGGCGTACTGCCGGGCTTTTTTTGCGGTCGATGGCCTGCCCCAGGTTTTGGGGGCTTAGAATTGCCGACTTTTGCCGCAAGGGATTTGCATATGCAACGCATCGTCATTCTGGGAAACGCCGGCAGTGGAAAGTCCACCTTGGCCCGGGAAATCGGCCAGCGTCTGGACGTGCCCGTGGTTCACCTTGATCCGCTGTTCTGGGAGCCTGGCTGGGTCGAGCCGGATGACGAAGCTTTCCGTGAGCGGGTACGACAAGCCATCGCCGGTGATGCATGGGTCAGTGACGGCAATTACTCCCAACGCACCTTCGATCTGCGCCTGCCCCGTGCAGACCTGATTATCTGGCTCGAAACCCCGCGACTGACCTGCCTGCGACGGGTCATCACGCGCAGCGCACTGAACCGGCCACGCCCGGATCTCCCGGCAGGATGTACCGAACGTCTGGATAAAGCCTTTCTGGGCTTTCTGAAATATGTCTGGCACTTTGACAGAGTCAATCGCCCAGCCAGTGAGGCCAGACGAATGGCGATAGCACCGCAGATCCCGGTTATTCACCTGAGTGGGACGCGGCAGATTTCAGTGTTTGTGGCGGGTCTGAACAAGCCTGCACGCAAATCTCTTGGTCACAGCATTGAGGGCTCGTCGAAAAACCCATGCATTTGAACAATGCGGGTGGGATGCTTTTTCGGGGCGCCTGCCCAGAGAGGCGGCACGACTCAAAAAATGTCTGGCACAAATGACGAGCGAGTCTCCAGAATCAGCGCCCGCTGTGGCATTCAATTAAGCCATTTGGACAATCACCACATCCTCGCGCAAGCTCAAGCCGTGCAACACACTTAAGGAGCGTTAACCTTCATGGACGACACCATCACCTACCGCATCGCAACGGCTGAAGACGCACTGACCATGTGCGAGTTGGGCCAATTGCTCAACGCCGTACACCACGCTGCCCGTCCCGATATTTACGCTGCCGCCACCGAAGACTTCTCCCGCGACCTGCCACATTGGTCGGGCATTTTCGAGAAGGCGGATCAGGTGGTGTTTATTGCGCACGTCGGCGATCAGCCCGCCGCATTCATTACGGCCAGCCTGTCGGCCAGTTCTCCACCGCTTATGCAGCCGCAAAAGGTTGTGCGCATCGGCTCGATATGTGTCGCCGAGCGGTTCTCCGGCAAAGGCATTGGTCGGGCGCTGATGCAACTCGTCAGGGATTGGGCGATTGAACATGACGCACAGGATTTGCGCCTGACAGTCTGGCCGTTCAATGAACGTGCGGCACGCATGTATGCGGAGCTCGGTTTCGAGGATCGCGCAGTTGAAATGGGCATGCGTCTGGCATGAGCAGGCAACGCCGACACATCATGATCGTCCTCGGTTTAGGGGTGTTTTACATGGGACTGTGGGCGGCGTCTCAGTGGTGGGAAACAGCGTTGGCGACTCCTTACGGCGACGCTGACATCAGCCCCGATGGTTGCGTCCGGGTCCAGGCATTCAGGCCTTATTGGGTGTTGCCAACCTCCTTTCATCCTCAGTTCCACCCGCACGATCCGCAAGATCTGTCCTGGTTCATCCGTTGGGAGAGCCCGGCGTTTTTCCGCTTATACGATAACCGTAACGGTCAGTTGCTCGGCGAAAGCAGGATCTACGATCTGGTGGCTTACGGGGGGCCGAAATCATGGGGTAATGACATTTACCCCACCGTTTACGCCGGCATGATCCAGATTGGCACCACACCGGCTGACTGCTCGAGACACTAACGTTGATCGCTGCGCGGATGCCACAGTTGATGGAGGAGGCGCGGGCACCGACAAAGGCTGTTCGGGACTTTATTGTGAGGTAAGGAATTGGTGTTGCCTGCACCCCGGCCATGCGTCAGGATGCCTGCCCTTTTGGGCCAGAGACAGCGACACTTGCTTATGCGACTCTCTGGTCAAGGCGAGCGAGAAACCCTTCGATCGTCGATATTCAACAGACAACCCGAGTCATCAACATGAACCGCCAGAAAAAACTGAAGCAGTTGTTCAGGGAAAAAGCCAAAAAGGCCAGCGCGAAGCTGGCCCCGAAAAAGGAAAAGTACATCAGCAAGGCTGACCGGCTGAAGATGGCTGAGGAAACTGTTGCCGAGCCGGTCGTTTCTACCGATAGCTGAGGCCTAGCCGCAACGGCCTCAATCGATCTTGATCACCACCTTGCCGAACGCCCCTTTCGCCAGATGCTCGTACGCTTGGCAGGCTTGCTCGAACGGATACACCTGATCGATAACCGGGCGGATCTTGTGTTCGTTTGAGCGCGGCAATCGGCAGCGTTGCCGCTTCTTCGGCGCTCATGTTGGCGGGCGCGCCGACGGCGCCGTCGGGAATTTTCGCCGAGCGTCTGCAACGTACGCTCAATGCCTTCAGCGAAGGCCGACTTCAAATCGCCCGACTGACGCGCCGCATCACCGCACAACGCAGCCAGGGTGCAACCCGTGGAGCGCCCCATCGCGATGATCCCTGGATCTTACACACGAGCTGCGCGACGTCGACGTGGTAATGAACAGCTCGTAGATCAAAAGGCAAAGTCATCCTTCAAGAAGCGTATTGAAAGAATGTCACTCGAACTCTCGCGAAAGCCTCAAGATTTTGAGGCTTTCGCGGCCGGCAGTCCCTGCCTGTTGGTTACTTCAGATTGTTCTCAAAGAAGGTAGCCAACTTGTCGAAAGGAATGAGATTGACACGATCATAGAGGTCAACATGCCCGGCGCCCGGGATGATAACCAGCTCCTTGGGTTGTCCGGCGAGCTTGTAGGCCTCCTCGCTGAACTCCCTTGAGTGTGCATCAGCGCCGGCAATGAACAACATCGGGCGCGGAGAAATCGTCTCGATATCATTGAACGGGTAGAAGTTCATGAATTTGATGTTGCTCGTCAGAGTCGGGTGCGTCGTCAGCTCTTTAGAGGAACTGGACGGTGTGTACTCGCCCCGAGGTGTGCGGTAGAAGTCATAGAACTCGCGTTGAATGGGATAAGTGTTTTCATCCAGTTGATGGACCGTGCCGCTGGTGTAAGCGGTTTTACCCCCAGCGAACTCGACATCACGCTGCTGTGCCGCTTGCGCGATCATCGCCTTGCGTTGCTCAAGCGTCTGCGAATGCTTCAAACCATTGCGATTGACCGCGCCCATGTCATACATGCTGACCGTTGCGATGGCTTTCATGCGCGGGTCGATCTTGGCCGCGCTGATGACGAAACTGCCGCTGCCACAGATGCCGATTGCGCCAATACGTTCCTTGTTGACGAAAGTCTGTGCACCCAGAAAGTCCACTGCCGCACTGAAGTCTTCGGCGTAGATGTCCGGCGAAACAGCATTGCGCGTACGCCCCTCGCTTTCACCCCAAAACGAAAGATCCAGTGACAGAGTCACGAAGCCCTTCTCCGCCATTTTCGTGGCATAGAGGTTAGCGCTCTGCTCCTTGACCGCGCCCATCGGGTGGCCGATAACAATCGCCGGGCTCTTCGATTTTGCGTCGAGGTTTTTCGGGATGAACAGATTCCCCGCCACATTCATTTGATATTGGTTTTTGAAAGTAACCTTCTGCACGGTCACTTTTTCGCTGGTGTAAAAATTATCTGCGCCGTTGGACATATCGGCTCCTGTTGCTGAGAGTGAACTGACAAGAAGCGTTAAAAGAGCAATGAGTTTTTTCATTGGAATCCCTGTTGATTCGGATTGATCAGCCTTTAGAGAACATCACGCGCACATCCCCTCGCCCTAGCGCCTGAGCCAGGTCAGCGATGTCATCCACACGCGAGATTTCTCCGGATCTAAGGACGCCGACGCGGCATCACATACAGCGACGTAACCGCCCAGGACGAGCATTGCAGAAGCAAACCAAGCCAGCGAAGTGCTCTCATGGTCCATCTCCCGAAAAGTTGTAGGACTCAAGCGGATTGCGCTATTGGGGAGCGAGATGTCAGCAACGTCACGAACGCGGCAAGCAGCAGCACGCCTGCGCTAAACACGAACGTGCTCTGATAGCCGCCATGATCGAAAAGCAGCCCACCGATGTTTGAGCCCAGGGCGATGGCCAGTTGAATCACCGCCACCATCAAGCCTCCCCCGGCCTCGGCATTGTTCGGCAAGGCCTGCGCGATCCAGCTCCACCATCCAACTGGCGCGGCGGTGGCCAACAACCCCCAAAAGCCAAGCAGTGCGCCAACGACTACGACCGAGGCGCCAAATGGAATCAGTGCCAAAGCAATCAACGCCATCAACACCGGTATGACTATCAATGTCCGGAAGAGGCCGCGTTTTAAAAACCCCCCAATGATCAGAGTGCCGATAAAGCCTGCTACGCCGATCACCAGCAGGATCAGCGACAGCGTGGATACATCGACACGCGTCACCGTTTCGAGGAAAGGTCGCAGGTAGGTAAACAGGGCGAACTGCCCCATGAAAAAGGCGCCGCACCCGGCCATGCCGATTGCGACAGATCGGTTCTTCAACAGCTTCAAGGCATTGCCCGTTCCCGACGTGCGCGGCGCAACCTTCATGGTCGGCAAGCTGATCCACAGCCAGATGAAGGCAATCGCCGCTACGGGTACCAGACAAAAAAACGCGCCGCGCCAACCGATGATCGAGCCCAGATAGCTGCCCAGCGGTGCGGCGATCACGGTAGCCAACGCGTTGCCGCCATTGAAGATGGCCAAGGCTTTGGGCACCTGCGAGGCGGGTACAAGACGCATCGCGGTCGCAGCGGACATCGACCAAAAACCACCAATGACCACACCGATCAAGGCACGCCCGACCATGTACGTCAGATAGTTGGGGGCCAGTGCGACGATCGCGCCAGAAGCGGCCATCAACCCTGCCAATGCCATCAGCAAAATCTTGCGATTAAGGGTCCCGGCCATCCAGGAGATGGTCAGGCTGCTTAAAACGGCAAATGCCCCGGAGATCGCAATGCCCTGCCCGACCATCCCTTGCGTCACCTGAAGATCATCGGCCATCGGCGTCAGCAGACTGACCGGCATAAACTCCGACGCAATCAGCGCGAAGACACAAAGCGTCATTGCAAAGACGCCGCTCCAATGAGCAGGCGCATTCTGGGGGGCGGAGACAGCGACCATTGGGGCCTCACTAGCATTCATATTCATGTCGCCAATGGTGACGAGTGAACGCAAGCGCGACTAGCTAATGAATACTTAACAAGGTTATAAGCTCAGCTAATTAATCGACTGTGATGGCGTTTACAAAATGGTCAGAAGAAATCTCAACGATCTGCTGTCGTTCGTAACGGTGGCGCGCGAAGGCAGCTTTACGCGCGCGGCAAGCGTACTGGGCGTCACGCAGTCCGCGCTGAGTCAGGCCATCAGCGGTCTGGAAGCACGTCTGCAAATCAGGTTACTGACGCGCACCACACGCAGCGTTTCGCCGACCGCAGCCGGCGAGAGGCTGTTGCAGGCGATCGGCCACCGCTTCGATGAAATCGAAACGGAACTGGATATCCTGACGGACCTGCGCGACAAGCCGGCCGGCACGGTACGCATCACCTGCGGCGATCACGTTTTGCGGACAACACTCCTTCCAAAACTCACCGCATTGCTACACGAATACCCCGATATCAATGTCGAGTTCGACGTCAATTACGGATTCAGGGATATCGTGGCGGATCGTTTTGATGCGGGTGTGCGTCTTGGGGATACCATCGATAAAGACATGGTTGCCGTTCCGATAGGGCCGTCCTTACGCATGGCCGTCGTCGCCTCGCCAGCGTACTTCACCGCGCACGAGCGCCCGAAAAATCCAAGAGACCTGTTGAAGCACAACTGCATCAATCAGCGTATGCAGACATCAGGCGGGCTCTATGTGTGGGATTTCGAACGGCGCGGCAAACAAGTGAACGTGCGCGTAGACGGCCAGCTCATATTCAACACCTCGACCCACATCGTCTATGCCGCTTTGGCCGGACTGGGCATTGCCTACCTCCCCGAAGAGGAATTTGAACCGCATCTGCAGGAAGGCCGGCTCGTGCGGGTTCTGGAAGACTGGTGCGTGCCATTTTCTGGATACTACTTGTACTACCCCAACCGCCGGCAACCTTCGCCTGCATTTACATTGGTTGCGAATGCGCTGCGCGAAGGGGTTTAGTGGGGCGAGCCTATGCTCTGAGATTTGTTATTTTGACCGGGCCCCGGGGATTCATGCTCTTCAAACATCAGCCAAACGCGGCGGCAGGAGGATAACACCGACCGCTTGCGTTCAGACCGTTCGACAGGTTAGCCACGCCCCCCAGAACAGGCTGCTAAAAAACCGCGTAGCCTCGCCAAACCCCGCCTCATGCAGCAACGCCTGAACCGCCGCCTCGGAATGCGGCGGATCCGCTCCCTGAAGAATCTTGCCAAGTTTGGCCCTCACCTCCTCCGCCTTGGCGCCCTGTTGCCGCCAGCGTTGACCCCACGCTTCCAGCATCAACGGTTGACTCGCGTAAGCGTAATGATTGCCTGCCACGATCAACGGCGCGCCCAGCTTCAAGCGAGCCTTGATCGATTGCAGGATGGCGTGTTTTTGCTCGTCGCCATTCAGGTGATGGAGGACGCCGATCAGGGTCGCTGCGTCGAATGACTCGTCCGCTGGCAAGTCGTCGACGTGCCCCAAATGCACCTTCGTTGTGTGCAGCAAGTTGTTGGCCTGCAAATGCTGCCTCGCGGCGTCCAGCATTGGCTCGGAAGGATCAACTGCGGTGAAGCGCCAGTTCGGCTCCAGCGTGGCCATTGCGATGATTTCCTGCGCCGTACCGCCAGCGCCGACGACCAGTACTTTGGCCGACCGCGAGTGACCGAGACTGGCGGCCAACATGCACGCTGCAAGATCGTGACAGGCATCGTAACCGGCCAATGCGATGCGGCTTTGCCTGGCGTATTCGCTGGCGCGGGAGGTATCGAATTTATCGGCGGGATTGGCAGTGGATGAGTTCAATGGGCGATCTCCTTGTCTTTGCAGCAAGGTACGCCGAGAAATCGGATAAAAAAAATGCATAGATTTTATGCGGTGCATTCCTGCAGGGAATGCATGCCTGGAGCGGCGCTCAGCGGTCGGCAAAAGCAGACACTGAGCGCCACGTATTTGCCTAAGGCCTATCGCGTAAGTAGAATGCGATTAATTATCAATCATGTACTTGCTGGGATTCCAATGCGCAGCGACGAAACACTAGGTACTGCAGATCTAGGGCTGCTCTATCGCACCCACCACTCGTGGTTGCACGGCTGGCTGATCCGACGCATTGGATGTCGCGATAACGCAGCAGATTTGGCGCAGGACACCTTCGTACGTCTGCTCAAATCCCGTCAGTCCAGCCCCTTGCGCGAACCACGCGCCTATCTGAGCAGTATCGCCCGCGGACTGATGATTGATCAGTATCGTCGTCGCGAACTCGAACGTGCCTACCTGGAAAGCGTCACGTTGCTGCCTCAACACGAGGTCCCCTCGGAAGAAAGCCGGCTGATGATTCTTGATGCGCTTGAGCGCATAGACCGCATGCTCGGTACGCTTAAACCGAGAGTTCGCCAGGCGTTTTTATTGGCCCGACTCGACGGTCTGACGTGCGCGCAAATCGCCGAAAAGCTGGGAGTTTCCCGCGCGACCGTGGAACGCGACCTGGCCACGGCCCTGCAACACTGCTATCGCTTGCGTTATGTCGAGGCGTGAGCCGCAGGCGCTGGATCCGGCCATTGTCGAGCAAGCGATCCAATGGCTGGTGCGCCTTCGCTTCAATCAAGCGGATGAACAAACACAGCGCACCTTTGAGCACTGGCTGCAGGAGCGCCCAGAGCATGTGTTGGCGTGGCAGCGTGTGGAAACACTTGGTGATGAACTCACAGGCGTGCCAGCTCAACTGGCCCGACAAACCCTTGATGGCACCCATCATGGATTGCGCCGGCGGGAAAGCCTGAAGCTACTGGGCATATTGGCGACTGTTGGCACGGCAGCCTGGCTCGGCCGGGACTACACGCCCGTACCCGCCATGCTTGCGCAGCAACGCAGCAGCACCGGCGAGCAACGACGCTTCCAACTCGATGATGGCAGCCTTATCCAGCTCAATAGCGATAGCGCCGTCGACAGCGATTTCGACGCCCAGCGACGTCTGCTCATTCTGCGACGTGGTGAAATCATCGTGAATGTCGGCGCTGATCAACACTCGCCTCAAGCGCGACCGTTCTGGGTGCAATCACGTGACGGGATCATGCGCGCTCAGAGTTCGCGCTTTCTGGCGCGCGAGCTTGACGTTGGCACTCTGGTCGCGGCTCAGGAAGGATCAGTCACGGTATTCCCCGGCTCCAGTCAAACGCCTGCAAGCCGCAGCGTCCAGGCCGGACATCAGCTGCTGTTCACATCAAGTAGCGCCCAAATGGTCAGGGACAACGGTCTTGATCTATGGAGCTGGGGTGACGGCGTGATCAGTGCGCGCAATATGCGCCTTAGTGATTTCATCGTGGAGTTGTCGCGTTATCGCCCCGGGGTACTGCGCTGCGCCGAAGAGGTCGCTGATCTGCGCGTTTCCGGCACCTTCCAGCTCGCCGACAACGATCAGGTCCTGGCTTTGATCGCGCAGTCACTGCACTTGCAGATTGATTATCGGACCCGTTATTGGGTGACCGTGACCGCTGCCACCTGAATCCATCAGAACTTTATATAACCTGAAAAATAATGAGGTGGTTTCTCATTCTCGTTCGACCTCTTTGGAAGGCCGGAATACAGGCCAGTCTGCCGATGTCCTTTCTTGGAGCGAGAAAATGAGTTCGTCCCCGGTTTCACAGCGCCATCCATTGAATCGTGCCTTGCACGGTGCGATGTTGGGTTTGATCGTAAGCAGCTACGCATTGCCATCCTTGGCGCAAACGTCGAGCGCTGACCACAGCAATCAAATCAAGCAGTGGAACATCGCTGCGGGTCCACTGGCACCGGCGCTTGACCGCTTTGCGCGCGAGGCTGGTATCAGTCTTTCATTCGACGCGTCGAGTGTAGTGAACCGCACCACTGCTGGCGTGAGTGGCACGCTCGATACGTCGGCAGCGCTGTCATCGTTGCTGCAGGGGAGCGAATTGCAAATCGAACAGCAAGGCCCGAACGCCTACCTGCTGCTCCCTCAAGCAAAGCCCGCCGGCCCGCTGGAGCTCGACGCAACGGACGTCGAGGACTACCGCCTTGCCCCTCTCATCATCAATGCCAAGGTCAGGGTCAGTGCCGACGACGACGCCAACTCGGTGGTCGCCAAGGAGCTCTGGGTTGGCGGCAAGGTGGCAACCAGCATTCTCAATACACCGGCATCGGTGTCGGTTGTTACCAACAAGGAAATGGAGCAACGCAGCGTCAGCACCACGGAAGAGGCGCTGCAATACACGCCGGGCGTGGTCAGTGACTTCTATGGTACGGATGACCGCAACGACTATTTCCAGATCCGGGGTTTCCAGGCCACCACCTACCGTGACGGCTTGACCCTGAGCTCGATGCGCGGCGTACGCGAAGATCCATTCGCTTACGAGCGCATCGAGATTCTGCGTGGCGCCAACTCCACACTGTTTGGCCCTGCGGACCCGGGCGGTTCGGTGAATTTTGTGACCAAACAGCCGCGCTTCGAACAGTTTGGCCAAGGCTATGTGACCTACGGTTCGTTTGACCATGTCGAGACAGGCATCGATGTAGGGGATGCGCTGAACGACGAGAAAACCCTGGCTGGCCGCTTTACTGCCAAAGGCCAGAACAGCGACCGCGAGTACGATCACTCACAGGACGACAACCAGTTGTTTATGGGTGGCCTCACCTGGGCACCGACGGATTACACGTCGGCCACGATGATTCTGGACTACCTGAAAACCGAAAGTTCGCCCAACAGCGGCGGTTATCCGCTGGACAAGGAGTACGACCGCAGCAAGTTTTATGGTGAGCCCAGTTATAACTTCCACGATGTCGAGCGCACCAGCCTCAGCGGTAACATCACCCATGACTTCGATAACGGCTTCGTACTGCGCAGCAATCTGCGTTTCAGCAAGTTGACCGATGATTTTGGCTACGTTTACCTCAGCGACAGCGCCGCACGTGTCGGTACTACCGTTGACCGCTATATGTTTGGAACGGACAGTGAGGCCGACCAGTTCAACGGCAATCTGATGCTGCAATACGATGCCCGCTTCGAGAACATCGACAGCAGCAGCCTGGTGGGCGTGGAGTACCTCGATTCGACCACCAAGGAAAGCTCGATCTACGCCCTGACGACCCCGATTGACATTGCAAACCCCGTGTTTACTGGGGTTTCACGCTCAATCGCGCCGTATGCCGTGAACAAGCGAGACGCGACCACCAAGGCCGTATTCCTGCAGCAGAACCTGTCGTTCTACGAACGTTTCATCGTCACCGGCGGTGTGCGCAACGACTCGATGGACCTGACCAGCAAAGGCTTGCAATCCACTGAGAAAGACACCTTCTCCGAAACCTCCTACCGAGGTGCGTTGACCTATATCGTCAACGATGAGGTGTCCACCTATGTGAGCATGGTGGAATCCGTCTCGCCGCCGCAGGTTGGCGTTACACCGCAGACGGGCAGGCAGTACGAAGTGGGCGTGAAATATGCGCCGATGGGGATGGACGCACTGTTCTCCGCCGCCGTTTATGACCTGACCCAGGAAAACGTCACCATCGCTGTGGTGCTGCCGAGCGGCATCATTGAGCAACAGACGGTGGGCGAATCGCGGGCGCGTGGCCTCGACCTGGAGGCCAAGGCGCAGGTGACGCAGAACCTCAGCCTGATCGGTGGCTATTCCTATATGGAGTCCGAGGTACTGCGCGGTTCGTTGTACGACGGCAGCTCCCTGAAGGGTAATGAGTTCTCCACGGCACCCAAGCATTCCGCTTCGCTCTGGAGTTATTACGACGTCCCCGCCACTGATGTCAGCGTTGGCTTGGGTGCGCGCTACGTCGGCTCTTATTACTTCGATGCCGCCAACTCCGGCAAAAGCGATGGCACCACGCTGTTCGACGCCGCCTTCAACTACAAGATCGCCAAGGGCACCGACCTTGCGGTGAACGTCAGCAACCTGCTGGATGAGCAGCACGTGGTCGGCTCCGGCACAGCGAACTTCTACAACCCGGGTCGCGAGATTACCGCCAAAGTGAGTTACAACTGGTAAGCAGGCGTGTAAGCCTTTTTCCCTTATAGGAAGCGGTGCCCGCTTTACCGCGGGCACCGTCGACTTGGCCATCAGTCGGCAAGGTGAAAGCAAGGGCGTTCGATCTTCATCGTTACGTGCCAGCTGTTAATTACGTGCCATTAGCGCGAGATGACATCGTATCGCTGACTAAGAACGTGACCCGGCAGGCACCTGGTGTGAGCCCAATCGCTTAAGTCGTCAGTTGGCAAACACTCTCCAGATTCACCCCATCAGGACCCAGTACGTAGGCCGCGTAATAATCGGAGTGGTACTGAGGCCTGATCCCGGGTGCACCGTTGTCCTGTCCGCCAGCGGCGATGGCAGCCGCATGGAATGCGTCGACGGCCTTATGACTCTGCGCCATCAGCGCGATATGAGCCCCGTAACTGGGAACGGGAGCGTCGTGCAGCCACAGGAATGGCTTGCCTGCGGAGCCGAACCCCAATCTCCGAGGCGTCGATTGCGGTGGTTCCGTCTCGATGCTCATTATCAATGTAATCCCCAAAGGCTCGAGCGCCTGCTCGTAGAAGGCGCGAGCATGCAAAATGTCCGAAACACCGATGCCCACATGATCGATTACTGATCCAGCAAATTTACTCATTAGGTAACTCCTCAAATGCCCGATTCGCTCGGCATGTTGGTAAGGCTCGCCATCCATAGACGAACGATGTTTCCGGTTGGGGCGGGTTAATCGCATCAGGAGCCGGCTAAGGCATTGTCGGAGTTCAGAGGAAGGTGAGCGTGGGACGAATCGGCCGCCCCATGTAACCTCAGACCTGAGAAGCTCCACCGTCAGCGAACAGCTCGGCGCCATTGACATAGCTCGAGGCATCGCTCGCCAGGAAGAGCGCAGCCTGGCCGATCTCGTGTGCCTGGCCGATCCGGCCAAGCGTGCTCTTCTCGTTGAGCAAACCGATCACCTGCTGCGCGTTTTCACCAAGCACGTCGCGTAGGGACGGGGTGTCCACCGGCCCGGGGCTGAGTAAGTTAATACGTACACCCGATCCTCTGATGTCGAGAATCCAGCTCCTCACCAACGCGCGTAATGCCGCCTTGGTTGCTCCATAAACGCTCATACCAGGTCCAGGGTTGATCGAAGAGGTCGAGCCGATGATGACAACGCTGCTCCCCTCGCCCATCAACGGCAACGCCCCCTGAACGGTAAAGGTGGTGCCTTTGACGTTGGTCGCGAAAACCCGATCGAAGCCCGCTTCAGTGATTGCACCCAGAGGCTCGATTTCACCCATCCCGGCGTTAGCGATCAATACATCGATACGACCGTGGACCGCACCGATATGCCTGAACAGTTCCCCTAAAGAGGCAGGGTCCGAGATATCAGTCCGCACTGTAGAAACATTACCACCGAGGCGACTTGCAGCTTCATCGAGCTGTGGCTGGCGGCGCCCGGTGATGATCAGATCCGCGCCTTGGCTGACGAATGCTTCGGCGATTGCAAAGCCGAGGCCCGAGGAGCCGCCAGTGACCAGCACAACCTTGTTTTTGAATTGCATGGGAAAAACCTCAACAGTCGAATATGTAGCGAACACTACATAATAAGAAAACCGCCTGCAAGTTATTTAGCAACCACTAAATAAAAGCACGCAGGCAAAGCGTATTTGAACTTGCATGTAGCGATCGCTAAAGTGGCGTACCAACTTGAGAGATAAGCCATGAACGAAAAACCCAGGCAGCGCCGTCCCGCCTTTGACCGAGAGCAAGGAATAGCCATCGCACAAGCACTGTTTCACCAGCGTGGATTCGACGCCGTCAGCCTCACCGACCTGACCGAGGCCATGAATATCAAACCGCCGAGCTTTTACGCAGCGTATGGCAGCAAGGCCGAACTGTTCGAACGAGCGATGAATCGCTACGCCGCAGAAAACGCGCTGCCGATGGACAGGCTGCTGGCACCGGATCGACCTCCCGCCGAAGCGCTAACCGCACTGCTAATTGCCGCTGCGCAGCAGTACGGACGAGACAGCGCTTTGCGTGGTTGTCTGATTACCGAAGGCCTACGCGCGGACGATCCGATCGCTCGAAACATGGCCGAGAAATTTGGCGATGCCGGAATCCAGGCGATCCGCCGTTATCTGGACCACGTCCGCCCGGACGCTTCGCAGACCCTGACCGACTACATCCTGATCACCCTGCGGGGGCTATCTGCGGCGGCATGCAGTGGAATGTCCAGCGAGCGCCTGGAGAACGCCGCACGGATTGCCGGCAGGTTGCTTGCCCATGAGCTCAAGTCGGGCGACAGCGCGGTGGAATCCGGAGCAAACATCTCGAACTTGGTATCCAGATGAAATCATGCGACACATCGGTTCCATACTGCTCCGGCAGGAAAGCGCGGATCTCACGCACCGTCACGCCACGGGCGTACATGGCAATGACCTGGTCATCGAAGCCTGTAATACGACGTTCATGCTCTTGACCGGGTGATTCCACAGCCGAAACCACCCATCCATTCCCTGCTAATCTCCCCCCATGAAAACCGCCATCATCTCCGACACCCACGGCCTCCTGCGTCCCGAAGCCCTGACCGCCATCCAGGGCTGCGACCTCATCCTCCACGCTGGTGATATCGGCAGTCCCGAAATCCTCGATCAGCTATCCCACATAGCCCCCGTCCAGGCCGTGCGCGGCAACAACGACCTCGACCTTCCTTGGGCTGCCAACATCCCCGACTACCTCAGCCTCGATCTCAACGGTTGGCCAACCCTGTTGATTCACGACATCGCCGACGTCCCTGCCCTCCTCGCCGCCAATACCCGACTCATCATCACCGGCCATTCCCACAAGCCGTTAATCGAATGGCGCGACAACCGCCTCTACCTGAACCCCGGCAGCGCCGGTCGCCGTCGTTTCAAACTCCCCGTGACGCTGGCCCTGCTCGACGTGCGTGCAGACGCACTGGAACCGCAGCTGATCCACCTTCTGCCCTGAAACTTTTCCGCTCCATCCGGCTCGATCACCTAACCTCATAGACTGTGTGTTCCCTTCGAGCCCGTCCTGCCCATGCGTAACACGATGAAGTCGTTGTTTCTGGTCGCATTCATGCTGCTCGTTCCCGGCAGTTTTTCGCTGTGGGCTGCAGATCTGCCGGCGCCTTCCACGGCAGCGGCGGCGCCGTTGCCGGCGATTAATCAAAGTGATCTGCAAGCGCTGCAACAACGTCTCGATGCGCTCAAGCAGCAGATTTCGTCGGCGAACAATTTCAATCAACTCGAAGGGCCGCAGGATCGGGTTCAGGCTTTTATCCTGGATGTTGATCGGTTGTCGGCGTCGTTGTTGCCGCAGCAGGCACAGTTGGCGGTGCAGTTGGGAGTGTTGGGCGCGGCACCGGATGTCGAGGCCGCGGCGGAGCAAGCGGATATCGTCGCGCAGCGGGCGGCGCTGACGGAGCAGAAGAACAAGGTCGATGGCACGCTGAAGAGTCTCGCGGCGTTGAAACAGAGTGCCGCGGATTTGATCACACAGATCGCCGGTATCCGCCGCACGTTGCTTGAGAGCGAATTGACGCTGCGCACACTGAGTGTGCTGAATCCGGATTTCTGGGCGCCGCTGGTCAGTCCTTCAGAGAGTGATGCCCAGCGTTTCAATTATTTCTCCGACCAGATCCGCAAAACCTGGGCGACGGTCTGGACGCCTGCCGAGTACTTTTTCACGCTGGTGCTGATGCTGCTGGCATGGCTGGTGTGGACGCTCGGGCGGCGGCTGGCCGAGCGAGGGCTGACGTGGGTGTGCATTCACCGCATGCCGGAGGGGCGCTTGCGGCGCAGTGCGCTGGCGTTTGCATCCGCGCTGGCGACCATCGTCACCACCGCCCTCGCCTTGCATTTGCTGTTCTATGCCCTGACTCGGCAAGCGCCGTTGACGCCAATACTGACAACGTTCTCCGAAGAGTTCGAAAAAGTCGTCTATGCCTGCGTGCTGATCACCGGTTTGAGTCGCGCGTTGTTGGCGACGGAGCATCCGTCGTGGCGTTTGCCAGCGATTGCCGATGAAGTGGCGCTGGCCCTGAAGCCTTATCCGCGCATCTTGTCCTGCACATTGCTGGTGTTGGTGACGCTGGTGCAGGTCAGCAATGCGACGGCAATGAGCAGCAAGATTGTGCTGGCCGGCCGTGGCGTGGTCGCCATGGTGGTCATGGCGATCATCGTGACGATGCTGCTGCGTGTGGGCAAAGTGCGCAAGGCGTTGGCTGCGGCTCATGACCCGCAGACGAGCAGCACCTTCGCCGGAGTGATTTTCACCGTCGCCAGCATTTCTATGGTTGTTTCGACGGTCGCGCTGCTGACCGGTTATGTGTCGCTGGCACGGTTCGTCACGTATGAACTGGTGTGGGCGTACATCGTGCTTGCAGGGTTCTACCTGGTGATTCAGGTGGTCAAGGACGGTTGCGAGTTCGCGTTTTCGCCCAGGTATTCAAGCGGCAAGGCGCTTGAGCATCTGTTCGGGATTGGTGATCGACGGCTGGATCAGATCGCCATCCTGATATCCGGCATCAGCCGCGCCGTGCTGTTGCTGTGCGCGGTGATCGCACTGTTTGTCGGCGGCATCGGCACCACGCTCGGGCAGTTGACGAGCAACATCATGGCGATCCTCGGCGGCGCCGGGTTGCGCAAGCTGAACGTTGTCCCCGCTCATCTGCTCAACGCGGTGTTGGCGCTGCTGATCGGCATCTGGTTGATCCGCGCCCTGCGCCGCTGGCTCGACAACGAGTTCCTGCCCAAGACCGACATGGACCCGGGCATGTGCGCGTCGCTGAGTACGCTGTTTTCCAATATCGGTTACGCGTTGGTGATCTTGCTGACACTGTCGTCGCTCGGCGTGCAGTGGACCAATCTGGCGTGGATCGTCAGCGCACTGTCGGTGGGCATCGGTTTCGGTTTGCAGGAGATTGTGAAGAACTTCGTCTCGGGCCTGATTCTTCTCACCGAGCGCCCGGTGAAGGTCGGCGATCTGATCAGCATCAGCGGCGTCGAGGGCGACATCCGCCGGATCAATGTGCGCGCCACGGAAATCCAGCTCAGCGACCGCTCGATCGTGATCGTGCCCAACTCGCAACTGATCTCGCAGAACCTGCGCAACGTCACCCTGGGCGGCAGTGCCCAGGGCGTGGCGTCGCTGGAGTTGATGTTCCCGCTGGATATTGATCCCGAGGAGGTCAAAGAGCTTCTCCTCAACACCTACCGCGAGAACGAAAACATCCTCGACAAGCCGGCGCCGTTTGTGCGCTTCAGCCATTTGTCGCCGGACGGGATTACGTTGACCGTGACCGGGTATGTCGGCAGCCCGAGGATTGTCGGGGTGACCAAGAGTGATTTGTTGTTCGAGGTGCTCAAGCGGTTGGGCGCGGCCGGGATTGCGTTGGCGAAGCCGGCGTCGAGTGCTTGATCAGGTTCGATATTTTCGCTGGCTGATGCGCCGCTATCGCTGGCAAGCCAGCTCCCACAAGTTGCCGGGTGTTTAAAGAATCCTTACCTGACGCCGATCACTGTAAGAGTGAGCCTGCTCGCGATGAGGCCATTTAGAGACTGGAGCCTGCTCCGCAGTCCATTGGGGGATGAATCCTCGCCACAATGCGGACACGAATAGAAATACTCACGCGCATTTTGTCCTTGTGGCCCGTAATCACCAGCCCTTATAAACCAGCCTTTCAGTCACGAAATATTAGGATACGAACATGAGCGACACCTGGAACGAAGGGTATTTCACCGACGAAGGCTACACCTACAGCTATAGCCGGGAAATCAATCCTGTCTTCCAGCGTTATTGCTTGTTGCTGCGCGGCTTTGCCAGCCTGGAATCGAGCGAAAGCTATCATTGCGAACTGGGCTTCGGCCAAGGCGTATCGATCAATATCCATGCCGCCGCCAACCCCGGTTCCTATGTGGGTACAGACTTCACACCGTCTCAGGCCGCCTTTGCCAGTAAGCTGGCCAGCGACTGGAACAGCGATGCCCGGCTGTATGACGACAGCTTCGCGCAGCTGCTGGCCCGCAATGACTTGCCGCAATTCGACAGCATCAGCCTGCATGGCATCTGGACCTGGGTTAGTCGCGACAACCAGCAACTGATCGTCGAGTTTGCCCGTCGCCATCTGAAACCGGGTGGAATGCTGTACGTCAGCTACAACTGCTTCCCCGGCTGGTCGCCCGCAGCGCCACTGCGCAACCTGTTCAGCCTGCATGATCGTTTCACCAAGTCGGCGTCTGCCGGCCCGGATCAGCGTATTGACGCTGCTCTGCAATTCTCTGAAGCGCTGTTGGCCGCCCATCCCAACTACGCCAGCGCAGCGCCGAATCTGGATGCCAAACTTCAGAGCATCAAGGGGCAGAATCGTCAGTACATCGCCCATGAATACTTCAATCGTAGCTGGGATTGCATGTATTTCACTGACGTGGTCGACGCCATGGCCCCCGCCAAACTCGACTACGTCACCACCGCTGTGCCGCTGGACTCGGTCGACCCGCTCAACCTCAGGCCCGAGGGCATGGATTTCCTGGAAGGGATCGAGCATCCGATCATGCGCGAACAGGCGCGTGACTATTTCGTCAATCAGAGTTTCCGACGTGATCTCTACGTGCGCGGCGCCACCCGGCTGTCCACCGCAGAGCAGCGCCAGACATTGTTCAATACCCGTTTCATCCTGCTGCAAGCGCCAGAGAGCGTACCTGTCCACGTTCGCGGGCCTGCGGGTGAAGCCTCGCTGCAGACGGAGATCTACGGCCCGGTACTTGAAGCGCTGGCAGCCAACGACTATGCCCCGAAAACCTTGCGCCAGTTGTCAGCCGCCGCGTCCTCACTGGCTTCTGACGATGTGCTGCAAGCGCTCAACGTACTGATCGGCATGAATGCCGTGGCACCGTGCCAGAGCGAAGCCGCCGAGAAAGGCGTGCAGGCGCGTTGCAACGACCTGAACCTGGAACTGTGCAAACGCTCGCTGTTGAACGACAAGATCCAGGTGTTGGCCAGCCCGGTGACCGGCGGCGGCATCACCGTCAGTCGTTTCGAACAGCTGTTCCTGATATCGATCAAGCATGGCCAGGAACAACCCGCCGAATGGGCACAACTGGCGTGGGCCATCCTCGGCGAACAAGGCGAAGTCCTCGTCAGGGACGGCCAGCCGCTGGCGACCGCCGAAGAGAACATCGCTGAGCTGACGCTGAGTGCCAAGGTATTTGCCAGTAACAAACTGGTGATTCTCAAGGCGTTGAACATCGTCTGACAGGCACACACACGCAAAAGCATCGCGCATGAAAAAACCGGCTGAACAGGCCGGTTTTTTTTGTCACGACAGTGAGTCGCTTTCGCTCCGCGGTAAATGCGTTCACTACGCAGCTCAAATCATTTGCACTTGGCCAACACCACCTGACAAGTATTCGGCGTGCCGCCTGAGCGACCGGCATAACGAATACAGTTGTTCATGGATTTCTGCCGCGCCATGTTCAGGCTGGAGCCCCAGGCCAGACCGCCCTCGCCCACCGTCGGCAACGCCTTGGCGTAACAACTGTCGCCTACGCCGGAGGGCGGATAGTGTTTGCGGTTCGAGCAGCCGGCGCTCAGCGTCAGGCTGAAAACGATGAGCGCAGGCAAGAGCCACAGCGAGCATCGGTGCCGAGGTGTTCCGATCATCGCGTTGCTCCTGTCGCATGAGGTTGTGGCTCATTCAGTCTAGCTGCACTGAACGCGCCCCATCGTAGGAGCTGCCGAAGGCTGCAATCAAAATCTAAAGATCGCAGCCTTCGGCAGCTCCAAACCCGCCCAAAGACCTGCCATGCAGCGAGGCGTATCGACTGGCGCGCTTCTGACCCGGCGTCAAATGCGCTGAAGCGCGTCGCCTTGGTGCAGCGATCTTCGCTTTAAACCAGGGTGTTTAAATGACACCTGAGGACACGGATCTGAGGCTACGCATCCTTGCGCAATTGCCTACAGCTACGCCAGAATCAGCCGGCTTGTGCGCCTTGAGGGCGGGTTCTATTGTGGTGCGGTCGCTGACGAATCAGTGATCGGGTTTAGCAGCTCGCCAATTTTCAAGGCACGTAAGTCCCGCCATTTCCCTATGGCGGCTTTGCGTGGGGCACTTCGGTGCGCCGGGATCCTTGAGCCTGGTCTGCTAACCCGCGCACAGCCGCCACCCTCTTCGTTTAGCAGCGAAGGTTGACGGCTCCATTTCTCAAGGAGCTTCACCATGATAAAACCAACACCAAACCCGCCCGAAACCGACCCCACCTCCCCCTACGAATCCCTCGATTCAAAAAAGCTGAACGAAGCTGCCGACCGCGCCCTTGATCACTACCTCTGCCCGCCCGGTTCCACCCCTGCGCCACGCAAAACCCGCAGAATGTACGCCGTTAACGCCGATTTCAAAAACGACGAGCTGCTGGTTGATGCCTGCGAAACGCTCGCCTCGGCGAGAACCATCGCCAATGATTTCGCAGCGCTGGTGCCGGCATCGCAGCGTCGGACGCTGGTGGGGATTGCGCAGTTGATCATGCTCGGGGAGCTGGTGGTGAATCGGGTGCTGGATAATCTGGAGTTGTCGGGCTGACAATCGCGGTCAATATCCGCAGCGTTATTCGGGGCCAATTCTGCCCCCATCGCGAGCAGGCTCGCTCCTACAGTTGGCCGCGTTCCAATGTGGGAGCGAGCTTGCTCGCGAAGGCTGACGAATAAGCAACGCAGTGCCATCAGGCCAAAAAACCGCCGTCCCGATCAACCAGGACGGCGGTTTTTTGTGACCGCATGGGGATTATGCGTCGTAAAACGGGGCGACTGAGACGCGACTGCCGACGAAGAAACTGTCCGCCACTAACCGCAACGGCTGAAGGTCGAGGTCGCTGCTCTTGTCGCCAATCAACTGCTGAAAGTGCCGATACACCGCGGCATATTCACCCTCCTCCGAAACGGGCTGGCGCACGCCGTCGATGCTCAACAACGCGCCGCCGTTGTCCAGTCGCAACACCCCTTCGGCGCAACGAATTTCGATGCTCCAGAGTTCGTCGTGACCGTGGTCGAAGTCGAACTCGGCGCGTACATCAAGGTGGCGTGCGTCTGACATTTTGATCGACGCGGCAATCGGCGACTGGCAGTTTTCCGGAACGCGCAGTTCGGCAGACTCGACAAACAACGGCAGCGCCAGCAAGTGCGTGACAATCGACAAGGCATTGATGCCCGGGTCGAAGACGCCGAGACCGCCCGGCTGCCAGATCCAGGTCTGGCCGGGGTGCCATTTGCGCACGTCTTCCTTCCAGTCGATCTGCACGCTTTGCAGGGTGCGCGTGGCGAGCCAGTCGCGGGCGGCGGCAATGCCGGGGGCGTAGCGCGAATGCCAGGCGAACAACGCGCTGACGCCTTGCTGCCCGGCCAGGCTGACCAACGCCATGGCCTCACCCAATGTGGCGCACGGCGGCTTTTCCACCAGCACATGTTTGCCGGCAGCGAGCGCTTCTTGCACCAAGGCAAAGCGCCCTTGCGGGGGTGTGCAGAACGCGATCGCATCAACCTGCGGGCCGTTGGCGAGCAGCTCGCTCAGGGACTGAAAGTTCTCCACGCCGGCGCAGGGCTTGCCCTGTGTGGCGACAGACACCAGCTGGAATGCGGGATTGGCGTTGATCGCCGGGACGTGCTGATCCTGGGCAATCTTGCCGTAGCCCACCAGACCGAGTCGGATCGGTTGCATCAATGACTCCTGTTTTTATCTTGTTTTAGTCAGCGAGCCGGCAGATTACCCGCAATCATCGCGCTCGTCTGTCGGTGCAACGTCACAACGACGCACAGGATCAGGCAAACATTGCACAGGATTGCACTACTTGACGGCGGCGCGGAACAGCAAAAATGGACGTCCGACACATTCATTGAGGACGTTCCCATGCTTGTACAAGCCTACGGTGCCCACGCTGGCGACAAACCCCTTGAGCCCATGCAGATCAACCGCCGTGCACCCACGGCCCATGACATCCAGATTGACATTGCCTTCTGTGGCATCTGCCATTCGGATTTGCATCAGGTGCGCGCCGAATGGGCTGGCACGCAATTCCCTTGCGTGCCGGGCCACGAAATTGTCGGTCGGGTTTCGGCGATCGGCGCGCATGTTGCGGATTTCAAGGTCGGTGATCTGGTCGGTGTCGGCTGCATCGTCGACAGCTGCAAACACTGCGACGACTGTGAAACCGGTCTGGAAAACTACTGCGACGGCATGATCGGCACCTACAACTTCCCGACGCCTGACGCACCGGGCTGGACGCTGGGCGGCTACTCGCAAAACATTGTCGTGCATGAACGCTATGTGCTGCGTATTCGTCATCCCGAAGCGCAACTCGCGGCCGTCGCGCCGCTGCTGTGCGCGGGCATCACCACCTACTCGCCGCTGCGGCACTGGAACGCCGGTCCGGGCAAGAAAGTCGGTGTGGTCGGCATCGGTGGCCTCGGTCACATGGGCATCAAACTGGCCCACGCGATGGGCGCCCATGTTGTCGCGTTCACCACCTCTGAATCGAAACGCGAAGCGGCGAAACAGCTAGGCGCCGATGAGGTCGTGGTGTCGCGTAACGCCGAAGAGATGGCCGCGCATGCGAAGAGCTTTGACTTCATCCTCAACACGGTGGCCGCGCCCCACGATCTCGATGCTTTCCTGGTGCTGCTCAAGCGTGACGGCGCGTTAACGCTGGTCGGCGCGCCCGCCTCGCCGCATCCATCGCCCAACGTGTTCAACCTGATCATGAAGCGCCGCACGATTGCCGGTTCGATGATCGGGGGCATCCCCGAAACCCAGGAGATGCTGGACTTCTGTGCCGAGCACGGGATTGTTTCCGACATCGAACTGATCCGCGCGGACCAGATCAACGAATCCTATGAGCGCATGCTCAAGGGTGACGTGAAATATCGCTTCGTGATCGACAACGCGACATTCGCCGGTTAGCGGTTTGACCCGCTGGCAGCGCTGGCGAAACCGGCGCTGCCAGCGGATCGCAACGTGGCCCTTATCAGCGGGATTTGACAGGCAACGCGTAGCTCGACAAAGTCGCACCCCTTTTGCGGCCATCAGTGCCGCAGGTCAGTGTTGAACAGGGGTTGTCGTTGAACGAACACACATTGTCCATGCGCCTGGAGCGCGTGGCGGCGCACGTGCCCGCCGGCGCGCGACTGGCCGATATCGGCTCGGATCACGGCTATCTGCCGGTGGCGCTGATGCGCCGTGGCGTGATTGCAGCGGCAGTGGCTGGCGAAGTGGCGTTGACGCCGTTCCGCTCGGCTGAACGCACGGTGCGCGAGAACGATCTTGAACAGCACATCACCGTGCGTCATGCCAGTGGTCTGGCGGCAATCGAGCCTGGCGACGCAATCACCGCGATCAGCATTTGCGGCATGGGCGGCGAGACGATCCGCGACATTCTCGACAGCGGCAAAGCGAAGCTTGGGGGCGCCGAACGCCTGATCCTGCAACCCAACGGCGGCGAACAACCCCTGCGCCAATGGCTGATGGATAACGGCTACTGCATCCGCTGTGAAGAACTGCTGTGGGAGAACCGCTTCTACTACGAAATCATTGTGGCCGAGCGCGCAGAACCCGTCGCCTACACGGGTCCGGAGTTGTACTTCGGGCCACTGCAGATGCAGGCGCGCAGCCCGGCGTTTCTGAGCAAGTGGCAGCGCATCTTGCGCGAGAAACAAAAGACCCTGAGCCAGTTCGCCCGAGCGCGGCAGGCGTTACCCGAGGCGAAAGTGCAAGAGATCACGCAACAAGCGCAATGGATCACCGATTTATTGGCTTGAGTGGCGTACGCCTGACCGTAAAAACCGCTTCGCTTCAATCCTGGGCGCACATCCGTTGCGACCTAGGCTCCTGAACAACTCCCCCGCCATCGCCCTCAGTGGAAGGATCCCGCAGGGTTCGCCCCTTTCGATTTGATACACCGCATCACAAATGAAGTACCTCAAGGCGTATTTATCAATCGCGCGCGACTTCTTAAAGTTCTCTCCAACAGCAGCCCATCATCCCGACAGGCTGGCTAGTGGAGTTACTCCAATGCCTTTCATCAGCGTACGCATCACCCGTGACGGCGTCACTCGCGAGCAAAAAGCCCAGGTGATCAAAGAGATCACCGAAACGATGGAGCGAGTACTCAACAAGGACCCAAAACTCACGCACATCGTGATTGAAGAAGTCGACACGGATAACTGGGGTTACGCCGGTATAACGACCACCGAGTACCGCCAGCAGCTAGCGGACGAACAGTCATGAGCCGCACGGTGAAAATCGACTTTGTCTCGGATGTGGTCTGCCCGTGGTGCGCCTTGGGCGCTACGGCACTTGAGCAAGCGATTGCGAATCTGGCCGGTGAGATCGATGTTGAACTGACCTACAAACCGTTCGAACTGAACCCGGATATGCCGGCCGTCGGTGAACACGCCGTCGAGCACATGATGCGCAAATATGGCCGTAGCGCTCAGCAAGTGGCGGAGCGCAACGCGATGATCATTCAACGCGGCAAAGACATCGGCTTTAGCTTCGACCTGGAAAAACGCAGTCACTTCTTCAACACGTTCAATGCACATCGCCTGTTGTTTTGGGCACACGTCGAAGGCCGTCAACGCGCACTGAAGCAAGCTCTGTTACGAGCCTACTTCACCGACGGCAAGAACCCGGATGACGCGCAAACGCTGGTGAATCTCGCGGGCGAAGTCGGCCTCGACACCGGACGTGCGCAAGCAGTGTTGGCGAGCGGCGAGTTCAGTCAGGAGGTCCGCGAGCTTCAGCAGTTTTATCAGGCGCGGGGCATCAATTCGGTCCCGGCGATGGTGCTCAACGACCGAGAACTGATGTCCGGATCGCACTCGGTCGCCGAATACCAGCAAGCGTTACGGCAGGCGGCCCGAGAGACCGCTCACGCCTGATTTGCAGATTTTTCTACTCATCCCTATCGATTCAATGAGGAATTCATCATGAGCACTTCCCATAAAGTTGTAGTGGTCACCGGCGCCTCGCAAGGCATTGGCGCTGGCCTGGTCAAGGGTTTTCGCGATCGCGGGTATCAGGTTGTCGCGACGTCTCGCTCCGTCAAACCATCGTCGGACCCGGATATTCTGACCGTCGCGGGCGACATCGCTGATCCGCAAACCGCCGAGCGGGTGATCCGTGAAGCCGTTGCACGCTTTGGTCGCATCGACACACTGGTCAACAACGCGGGCATCTTCGTCGCCAAGCCCTTCACCGATTACAGCAAAGAAGATTACGCCCAGGTCGTGGCGACCAACATGAGCGGCTTCTTCTACATCACCCAACTGGCCATTGCCGAGATGGAAAAAAACCGTAGCGGCCACGTCGTCAGCGTTACCACCAGCCTGGTCGACCACGCGATTGACGGCGTGCCTTCGGTGCTCGCTTCGCTGACCAAGGGCGGCATCAACGCGGCAACCAAATCGCTGGCCATCGAGTACGCCAAGCGCGGCATTCGCGTCAACGCGGTTTCGCCGGGCATCATCAAGACGCCAATGCACGGCGTGGAAACCCACGAAGCGCTGGGCAATCTCCACCCGGTTGGCCACATGGGCGAGATTGATGACATCGTGCAAGCGATCCTCTATCTGGATAACGCGAACTTTGTCACGGGCGAGATCCTGCACGTCGACGGTGGCCAGAGCGCGGGACATTGATCCAGCCGCTGTCCTTGCAACAACAAACGGCACCGTCGGTCTATACCGGCGGTGCCGTTTGTTGTGGTAAATACCGGGATGAAAGATCCGTCAAGCCTCGGTGTAATCGATTATGAAGCGCCACTTTGAAGACTTGCAGTTGGGCAGTATCGAACTCTTTTGCCTCGCCGCCGAAGCGGGCAGCTTCACCGCGGCGGCGCAACTGGCCGGGGTGACACCGGCAGCGGTGAGCCGGTCGATTCTGCGTCTGGAACAACGGCTCGGTGCTCGGCTCTTTGCGCGAACCACGCGCAGTATTCGCTTGACCGAGGCCGGGAGAAACTTCTTCGTCCAGTGCAACCAGGCGCTGACCCAACTGGTTGAAGCTCAGCAAGAGGTCATGGGCGCACAGACAAGTGCGTCAGGAAGATTGCGCATCAGCCTGCCGACCACTTACGGTCACCACCGCATCCTGCCGCTGCTGCCAAAATTTCGCGCGCTGTACCCCGACGTCACCGTCGATATCCACTTGGGTAATCGCAACATCGACTTCGTCGCCGAGGGCTACGATTTGGCAATCCGCGTCCGCGCCCAACCGGACTCAACGATGATTGCGCGCCTGCTGGAGGACGCCAAACTGGTGGTGGTCGCCTCGCCCGAGTATCTGCGCAAGGCCGGTACGCCGCAGACGCTGGAGGATCTGGCGGACCACGAGTGCATCCAGTTCGAACTGCCCAGCAGCGGACGGCGGATTTCATGGCTGTTTCAGGAACATGGCAGCGATCGAGAGCTTATTTCGGACGGCGGTTACTCTTGCTCCGACGATGTGCTCGGTGGCGTGACCCTGGCCAAGCACGGTGCCGGGGTGTTTCAGACCTACAAATTCATTGTCGAACAGGAATTGGCGGACGGCCGCCTCGTCGAAGTCCTGCAGCCCTATAAAGGTCGTTCCAGACCTTACACCTTGCTCTATCCACACGGCCGCTACGTGCCGCAACACGTGCGGGCCTTCGTTGATTTTCTGCTGCAATACCGGGATCAATGGGCGGCGCTTTAGCCGACCGTCGAACTCAAACGCTGAGCAGTTGCCGGGTGGTCGCCATCGACGTGTTCAGCGACTGCCCGGTGCGCTGCAACTTGTTCAGAAGACTGGCGCCCAACCACATCTGGTACAGGGTTTCCGCCAATTGCCGAGCATCGCCGTCAGGAAGGCTGTTTTCAGCCTGGCCCTGCTCGATGCACAGGGTAATGCGCGACACCACTTGTTCGGCGCCATCACGCAAGGTGAGGCGCATCGACTCGGACAGGTCGGCGACTTCGGCGCTGAGTTTCACCACCAGACACTCATCGCCGTGGCCTTCGAGGGTGCAGCGGTTCTGCCAGCCCAGCCAGTAATCCATCAACCGCTCATAAGCGGTCAGCCCCGGCAACGTCAGGCGCCGCTCCATGTCGGCGAGATAACCGACAAAGTAATCCGCGAGCAAGGCCTGGCCGTAGAGCTCTTTGGATTTGAAATAGTGGTAGAACGAGCCCTTGGGCACGCCAGCGGTTTGCAGGATTTCATTGAGGCCGACACTGGTGAAGCCCTTCTCGGCCATCATTCGGTGGCCGGTATCGAGCAAGTGTTGGCGGGTGTCGTCGTAGGTCGGTTTCATGGGGCGCAAATTACCAGACAATAGACCAGTCGTATATTTCCAGGGAACGAGAGTTTGCCATACCTGTCAGTGAAAAACCTGCGCAGAAAAAATTACTAGACGACTGGTCTATTTGGAATCTATGCTGCGCTCCGACAACTCATCTCCCGGTGTCGGCGTTTCGCAAATCCGTTGCGCAGCGACGCCACCTGATCAACCAAGGGTGCTTTATGAAAATCTTGATGGTTCTGACTTCGCACGATCAACTTGGCGACACCGGCAAGAAAACCGGCTTCTGGCTCGAAGAGTTCGCTGCTCCTTACTACGCCTTCAAGGACGCTGGCGCCGACGTCACGCTGGTGTCCCCGGCCGGTGGCCAGCCACCTCTGGATCCGAAAAGCGACGAGCCAGATGCACAAACCGCCGAGACCGATCGCTTTCGCAATGATCCGGCCGCCCAACAGGCACTGGCCAATACCGGGCGTCTGGCGGATGTTCGGGCGGATGATTTCGATGCGGTGTTCTACCCGGGTGGCCACGGCCCGTTGTGGGATCTGGCCGAAGACAAGCAGTCGATCGCTTTGATCGAAGCCTTCGACCGCAGCAACAAACCGCACGGTTTCGTTTGCCACGCACCGGGCGTACTGCGCCACGTTTTGAATGCCGAGGGCAAGCCGCTGATCCAGCATCGCCAGGTCACCGGTTTCACTAATGCCGAAGAAGCCGCGGTCGGTTTGACTGAGGTTGTGCCGTTCCTGATCGAAGACGAGTTCCAGCGTCTTGGCGGTTACTACTCCAAAGTCGCCGACTGGCAAGTACATGTGGTGGCCGACGGGCAATTGGTCACTGGCCAGAACCCTGCCAGCTCCGCAGCGGTCGCCGAAAAACTGCTGAAGATGCTCGGCTGATTTTTCACGTCAAGCCCCACGCGGGAATAACACCCGAACGCCGTGCGCGTCATGCACGGCGTTTTTTTTACGCTCACTCAATAGTTGACTGGTCTAATAAACCAGTAAAAAGGTCATTCATGAACAACAGCCGTTTCTTCACCCCCACCCGATTGGGCCTGCACACCCTGAAAAACCGCATCGTCCTGCCGCCTCTCACCCGCCAGCGCAGTACCCAACCGGGCAACGTCGCCAATGAATTGATGGCCGAGTATTACCAGCAGCGCGCCGGCGCGGGTTTGCTGGTGACCGAAGGCACCCAGATCGAGCCGCGGGGTCAGGGTTATGCCTGGACGCCGGGCATTCACACCCCCGAGCAAATTGCCGGATGGCGCAAAGTCACCGATGCCGTGCATGCGGTCGACGGGGTGATTTTCGCCCAGCTCTGGCACGTGGGTCGTGTGTCGCACAGTGCGTTGCAACCTGGCGGCGAGGCGCCGGTATCGGCTTCCGCCGTGGCGACCGACCGGGTCAGTGTGTTCATCGAAACCGCGCCAGGCAAAGGCGAGCTGGTGCCGCCGTCCGCACCGCGCGCGTTGAGCACTGATGAAGTTCAGGAGCTGATCCAGCTCTATATCCAGGCAGCACGCAACGCGATGGACGCCGGTTTCGACGGCATCGAACTGCACTGCGCCAATGGCTATCTGGTCAACCAGTTCATCTCCGCCCACAGCAATCTGCGCACCGATCAATACGGTGGTTCGCTGCACAATCGCCTGCGTTTTCTGCGCGACGTGGTGGCGGGCGTCGCCGAGTGCATTGGCAAGGAGAAGGTCGGCGTGCGCTTCGCGCCGCTGTTCACCACCACCGATGAGGCGCGCACGTACCTAGGCCTGGTCGAGGAAGATCCGCACACCACCTATATAGAAGCCATCAAGGTGCTGGAAGACGTCGGCATTGCTTATCTGTCCATCGCCGAAGCCGATTGGGACGATGCGCCAGCGATGCCGCAAACCTTCCGCCAAGCGGTGCGCGATACCTTCAGCGGCGCGATTATCTATGCCGGGCGCTACAACGCCGAAACCGGTGCGCAGTTGCTCGACTCCGGTCTCGCTGATTTCGTCGCTTTCGGTCGGCCGTTTATGGCCAACCCGGATCTGCCTGCGCGAATCGCCAACGGCTGGCCGCTGAATGCACTGAACCCGGCCACGGTGTATGGCGGCAGCGCTGAAGGTTATATCGATTATCCGGTGTATTCCGGCTAGCAAAAAAAACCTATACAAAAGGAAATTTTCGTACAACTATCTAAGCGAGGACTTTCCCACCACCGGCTACCCCTACTGCCTCTCATCAGGCTGATTGCGTTCGAATGAAGACCGTTAACCGCTTATGCCTGGTCCTCGGTGACCAGTTATCTTTCGATCTCGCCTCGTTGCAGGGGCTTGATCGAGAACGCGATACCGTCCTGTTGGTCGAGGTGATGGAGGAAGCCAGCCATGTTCCTCACCATCCGCAAAAAATCGTTCTGGTGTTCAGCGCCATGCGTCATTTTGCTCAGGCGTTGCAGGCGCAAGGCTTTCGGGTGCAGTACGTCAGGCTCGATGATCCACAAAACACCGGCGCTGTACCGAGTGAGTTGCAGCGCTGGCATGCGCTTCTAAAGCCGGACGAGTTGCACCTGACCGAATGCGGCGATTGGCGTTTGGAGCATTCGCTGCGCGATTGTGGTTTGCCCATCCATTGGCACAGTGACAGCCGTTTTCTATGCACCCGTGCCGAGTTCGCCGATTGGGCGGCCGATAAAAAGCAGCTGCGCATGGAGTACTTCTACCGCGAGATGCGCCGCAAAAGCAGGCTGTTGCTCAATGGCGACGGCACTCCGGTGGGTGGCGCGTGGAATTTCGACGCCGACAACCGCAAGTCGCTGCCCAAAGGCGTCAAGCCGCCCTACCCGCTCAGCTTCAGCGCGGACCCTGTCACTCAGCAAGTCCTCGCTTTGGTGCGCGAGCGTTTCGCCAGTCACTACGGCGCTGTGGATGATTTCAACTACCCGGTGACCCACGCCGACGCCCAAGCGCTGTGGCAATATTTTCTGGATTTCGGCCTGGCCGGTTTTGGTGATTATCAGGACGCCATGGCCATCGACGAGCCGTTTCTGTTCCATGCGCGCATCAGTGCGGCACTCAACATCGGCTTGCTCGATCTGCGGCAATTGTGCAGCGACGTCGAATCGGCCTACTCGGCGGGCAGCGTGGCCCTGAATGCCGCCGAAGGCTTCATTCGGCAGCTGATCGGCTGGCGTGAATATGTGCGCGGGGTCTACTGGCTGAAAATGCCTGACTACGCCCACGGCAATTCATTCGGTAACACCCGGCCATTGCCGGAGTTCTACTGGACCGGCGAAACACAGATGAACTGCATGCGCCAGGCCATCGGTCAAAGTCTCGAACATGCCTATGCACACCATATCCAGCGGCTCATGGTCACGGGCAATTTCGCCCTGCTGGCGGGCATCGCGCCGAGCGAGATCTGCGAGTGGTATCTGGCCATTTACATGGACGCGTTCGACTGGGTCGAATTGCCCAACACCCTGGGCATGGTCATGCACGCCGATGGCGGATACCTGGGCTCCAAGCCGTACTGCGCCAGTGGCCAATACATCAAGCGAATGTCCGATTACTGTCGCGATTGCGCTTACAAGGTGAGTGAAAGCACCACCGACAATGCCTGCCCATTCAATGCGTTGTACTGGCATTTCCTCATGCGTCACGGCAACCTGCTGCGCAGTAATCAGCGCATGGGCATGCTCTATAAGAACCTCGACCGCATGCCAGAAGCCAAACAGCAGGCCCTTTGGCAACGCGGGCAAATGCTGCTCGACACGCTGGATAACGGGCAGTCGTTGTAGATCCGCAAGCACCGCACTTCAAGGCTGCAACTTATGTAAGGCGCGCCGTGTCAATGGGTCACCCGTAGTGTTCGTTTGCAACGCGCAAAACGAGCAAGGACCACAATAATCAACCAGGCGTGAGTGGTGAAAATCCTGAAACATCTAACCCGCGAAGCGCTTGAATCCGAGGTCATGCGTCTGCGCCAGGCGCTGGAAACCAGCGCAGGACAAACACTCGTCAACGGCGCACAGCACGATATCGCCGCGCAACTGGCCGCCAGCCGTGCGGCGCTCGCCGCCAGTGAAGCGCGCCAGCGGGCAATCTTCGAGTGCGCGATCGATTTCGCCATGGTCGCCACCGACCCGCGAGGCAACATTACCGAATGGAACGCCGGCGCCGTCAATGTCATGGGCTGGACCGCTGAAGAAATACTCGGCCAAAGCGCCGCGATTTTTTTCACGCCGACGGATCGCGCGACGGGTCGCGTTGAATTGGAAATGCAACGCGCTTTGCTTGAGGGACGCGCCTGGGATGAGCGTTGGCACCTGCGCAAGGACGGCAAATTGTTCTGGGCGTCGGGCGAACTGATGCCGCTTTATGCTGACGATCAATCCCATTTGGGCTTCGTGAAAATCCTTCGTGACCGCACCCAGGAGCATCTCGCTGGCCGTGCGCTTTTCGAATCGCAAGAGCGCTATCGCCTGGCGCTCAAGGCCACACGCGATGCGGTCTGGGACTGGGATCTGCAGACCCGGCAGATTGTCTGGAACGAAGCCCTGCAACAGGCTTATGGATTCCCGTGCGCAGCCATTGACTCGACGAGTGAATGGCGCTTTGCCCAGATCCATCCGCAGGATCGCGAACGCGTCGAGACCTCGATTCGCTCGGCCATCGAGGGCAGCGGATCGACCTGGAGCGCCGAGTACCGCTTCCGCTGCCAGGACGGTTCCTATGCCGAAGTGCTCGACCGCGGCCACTTGATCCGCGACGCCGACGGCCGCGCCGAGCGCATGATCGGCGCGATGCTTGATCTGACGCGCTCACGCAGTGCCGAAACGGCGTTGCGCCTGAGCGAAGAACGCTTTAGCACCATTCTGGAAACCATCGAAGCCGCATTTGCCATCGTCAAGGTCAAATTCGACGCCGATGATCGTCCGGTGGATTACTACTTCGTCGAGGCAAATCCAGCATTCGAACGTCAATGCGGGGTCAACCTGCGGGGTAAATGGGTGACCGAGTTTGCACCCAACCTGGAAAAGTTCTGGTTCGAGACTTACGGGCACGTGGCCAAGACGGGCGAGCCGGCGAACTTCGAAAGTTACGCCAACACCTTTGAACGATGGTTCGACGTGCGTGCCGTACGGGTTGGCGATCCGGCCGACCGGCAAATCGCGATCCTCTTTAATGACGTCACCGAACGACGCGACGCCGAAGAGCGCCTGCGCGTCAGCGAAGCACTCGCGCGTGAAAACGTCGAGCGTGTACAACTCGCCCTCGCCGCCGGCGCCATTATCGGCACATGGCACTGGGACCTGCCAACCGATAGCTTTACCGTGGATGAAGCCTTCGCCAAGGTGTTCAATCTCGACCCCGCTTTGGGCCGCACCGGTCTGAGCCTGGAACAAGTGGTGATGACCGTTCACCCCGACGACCGGGAAGGACTCATCGGTGCGATCAACGAAGCGATTGCCCGCGGCGGCGCCTATTCCCATCAGTATCGGGTGCGCGACGCCGATGGAAAATACAACTGGCTTGAGGCCAACGGACGCGTCGAGTGCGCCGACGACGGTACTGCGCTGCGCTTCCCCGGCGTGCTGATCGATGTGGAAGAGCGGCGCAGTGTCGAGGCCGAGCGCGATCGGGCCAACGCGGCACTGCGCGCGCTCAACGACACCCTGGAACAACGTGTAATCGCGCGCACTGCCGATCTCATGCAAGCCGAAGAAAAGCTGCGCCAATCTCAGAAAATGGAAGCCGTCGGGCAACTGACCGGCGGCCTGGCCCATGACTTCAACAATCTGCTGGCCGGCATTTCCGCCGCCCTGGAGCTGATGGAAAAACGCATCGCTCAGGGCCGCTTCAAAGACGTCGACAAGTATTTGGCCACCGCCCAAGGTGCGACCAAACGTGCGGCGGCGCTCACCCATCGACTGCTGGCGTTCTCCCGGCGCCAGACGCTCGATCCGCGGCCAACGGACGTCAACACGCTGATTGTCGGCATGACCGAGTTGATCCAGCGCACCGTCGGCCCGAGCATTCGCCTGAAGACGTTGGTGGCACCCGATCTGTGGCCGGCGCTGGTCGATGCCAGCCAGTTGGAAAACGCTCTGCTGAACCTGTGCATCAACGCCCGCGATGCCATGCCGGATGGCGGCAGCATCACGGTGGAAACCGCCAATCGCGCCGTGGCCGTCGAGTCGGTTCGCACGCTGGATATTCCCGAGGGCGAGTACCTTTGCCTCTGCGTCACCGACACCGGCACCGGCATGAGCGCGGAAGTGATCGCCAAGGCCTTCGACCCGTTTTTCACCACTAAACCGCTCGGTCAGGGCACAGGTCTGGGGCTGTCGATGATCTACGGCTTCACCAAACAATCCGGTGGCCATGTGCGTGTGCATTCACAAGTCGGCCATGGCACCACGATGTGCATCTACCTGCCACGCTATTGCGGCGAAGCAAAACACAACCATGACGCCACCCGCAGCACGGCAACACCGCTGGTAAAAGCAGGCGAGACCATCCTCATCGTCGACGACGAACCCACGGTGCGGATGCTGCTCAAAGACGTGCTCAGCGAACTCGGCTACAGCGTGCTGGACGCGGCTGACAGCGTCGAAGGCCTTGAGACGTTGCGCTCCGACGCGCAGATCGACCTGCTCATCACCGATGTCGGTTTACCGGGCGGCATGAACGGCCGGCAAATGGCCGACGCGGGCCGGGAAATCCGCCCGAAACTCAAGACCCTGTTCATCACCGGCTATGCCGAAAACGCGGTTATCGGCAGCGCTCAGCTCGGGCCGGGGATGCAAGTGCTGACCAAGCCTTTTGCGGTCGACACCCTGGTGTCGCGGGTCAGTCATTTGCTGTACGAAGCGAAAATGCCGTAAACCGCAACCAGAACCGTGCAGGCGCTGCGGCACGCTGCGATCTTTAAGTGCATTACGCTTGTGAACGCCACAACACCTGTGGGAGCTGGCTTGCCAGCGATGGCGGTGAGTCAGCCAACAACCATTTCGGCTGTGCGGACTTAATCGCTGGCAAGCCAGCTCCCACAAGGATAAGCGGTGCTCATACAATCTCGACCTTCGCAGATTTCCTGTAGGAGCCAGCCTGCTGGCGATAGCGGTGGATCAGTCACTGGATATTTTGCCTGTGCCAGCCCCCTGTTTAGCGCAGCCGATTGACTAAGCGTGTTTATGCCGTTTGGCGGCCGCTATCACGGCTATCAACATTTAAAATGAGAGGGGCTCACAGATGCACCCAACCACGCCTGACGGCCGTTATTTCGTGGTCAAAGAACAGCTTTGGCGGTGCAGCAACCCGGCGTTGGACCCGCAACAGCGCCAGCATCTGGTCGACGATTTGATGACCGCGCGACGCGACGTCAAAGCGGCGAAGTTGCTGAATGACCCGCAAAAATTGAAAGCAGCGAGAGCGCATGTGCAAGCCGCCAAAGTGGCCTTGGGCGAGCGTGGCCCGGTGTGGTGGGAGGATGGCAGTGCGGATTACAACCGGTATAAAGTGAGCAACACGCCGTACGCCGAATGGTATCAATCGTTGAAGCTGGAAGCCGACTAAGACTTTTCAAATCGCGCTGTGCTGTCACGTGGCGTCAGCTGGAACGGCAACACCACATGTCGGGCAGGCAACGGCTGTTTCTCGATGAGCGCAATCAGCATTTCGACGGCCTTCTCGCCGAACATTTCCGCCGGTTGGGAGATGGTTGTCAGCGGCGGATCGCAATAAGCCGCCATCGGAATGTCATCGAATCCGGCCAGTGAGATATCCTCCGGCACGCGCAACCCCTGCTCCTTGATGCGCTTCAGCGCACCAATCGCCATCTCGTCATTTTCACAAAACAGCGCACTTGGCCGGTCGTCGAGCGCCAGCATTTTTCCGGCGCCGGCATAGCCCGCAGCCAGACTGAAATCCCCGTGACAAACGAGCGCATCGTCCAGTGCAAGGCCCGCCTGGCGTATCGCCTGTTCGTACCCCGCCAGACGATCGCGCGTCAGCGGGCTGCCTTTCGATCCTTTGATCAGGCCTATGCGCCGATGCCCAAGCGCAATCAAATGCTCGGTCATCGCTTTGGCGGCCGCGACGTTGTCGAGGCTGATTGTCGGATGACGCCCTTGCTGGATCACTTCGCAGGCATTGACGATCGGTGGCAGATCCTGCCCCGGCATTGAGCCTTCGAAGGGATCGAAGGCGCGCAGTTGAATCACGCCATCCGCTTGATGGGCGTACACCAGATCGGCGAACTGGCGTTCCAGTGCTTCGCGGCCCTGAGTGTCGCACAGCAACAATCGGTAGCCGGCGGCGTGCGCAGCCTTTTGTGCACCGCTGATGACTCGGGCGAAAAATGTGTTGGCGATGGTGGGGACCAGAATCACCAGATTCCCGGTTCTGCGTGAGCGAAACTGCACCGCCATCAAGTTCGGCCTATACCCCGCCTGTTCGACGGCAGCCATGACCCGATCGCGGGTGTCAGGCAGTACGCGCTCCGGCGACTTCAGTGTTCTTGACACTGTTGCCACCGAAACGCCCGCCAGCCGTGCCACTTCGCGGATATTGGACAAGTCTGCCTCGCTCTTTCCATCAAATTGGCCGCCGAGCTTACCGCACAGCGGTGCGCGCGGAAACGCCGGCATTCGTCCGACATGGTTTGACAGCCGTGCATTTCGAGCCTAGATTCCGCTCACGATGTAACCGGTTACATGATAGACAACTCATACACTTTCCACAGAGACAATTGCCATGATTGCTCCTGCTCGAAAAATAAGAATGGGCTTCGTCGGTGGGGGTGAAGGCGCCTTCATCGCTCAGGCACACCGGCAGGCAGCCGGCCTCGATGGACGCTTCGAACTGGTCTGCGGTGCGTTCAGCCGAGACGCGCAAAACAATCAGCGTAGCGGCGCCGCACTGGGCCTGCCCGCGCAACGCTGTTATGACAGCTGGCAAGACATGCTCGCCGCCGAATCCATTCTGTCGCCCGATCAGCGCATGGAGCTGCTGGTGATCGTCACGCCTAATCACTTGCACGCGCCTGTTGCCAGCGCAGCGTTGAGCGCCGGTTTCCATGTTTTCAGCGAGAAGCCTGCTGCGCTCAATCTGGCCGAAGTGCAGGCGCTCGAACGCGTTGTCAGCCGCAGTCAGCGAATCTACGCGCTGGCGCACACGTATCTGGGTTACGCGATGGTCTGGCAGGCCCGGGAAATGGTCGCCAGCGGCGTTATCGGTCGCTTGCGCAAAGTCCTCGTCGAATACCCGCAAGGCTGGCTCAGTACCGACGTTGCCGGCCAAGGCAACAAGCAGGCCGACTGGCGCGACAACCCAGAGCAATCGGGCATCGGCGGCTGCATCGGTGACATCGGCACTCACGCGTTTTCCCTGGCGGAGTTTATCGCCGGTCAGCCCATCCAGTTCATCAGCGCGATGCTTGGCTCGCACTTCGGCAGCCGCCAACTGGATGACGACGCCGCCATGCTGTTCAAGATGGCCGACGGTGCCAGCGGCGTGTTGATCGCCAGTCAGGTCTGCGCCGGCGAAGAGAATCCGCTGAAAATTCGTCTGTATGGCGACAAGGGCGGCCTGGAGTGGCGTCAGGAAGAGCCCGCCAGTCTGATCCACCGACCCTTGAACGAACCCCTGCGCGTGCTGCGATCCGGCCTCGGTCAAGCGTGGCTATGTGAAGCCGCAACCCGGCGCATGCGCCTGCCTGCCGGGCACCCGGAAGGTTATCTGGAGGCCATGGCCAATCTGTACGGCGACCTCGCGCAGGCGATTCTTGAGGGCACGAGCGGCCCCGACGCGCCAGGCGTGCCCGGCATAGCGACCGGCCTGCGCGGCATGGCGTTCATCGAAACCGCTATCGCCAACCATCGCGGCGATGCCAAGTGGAGCGAAATACCTCGCCATTCAATCGGAGCATCCGCCCATGAAAACTGATCAAACACACCTTGGCGGCATGCGCGGCCCGGGCATCTTTCTCGCGCAATTCATCTCGGACGAAGCGCCCTTCGACTCCCTCGCCAACATTGCACAGTGGGCGGCCTCGCAAGGCTACAAGGCCATCCAGTTGCCGTCCCTTGGCACGCGCTTCATTGATCTTGAGCGCGCCGCCGAGAGTCAGGATTACTGCGACGAACTCATCGCAACCTGCGCCAGGGCCGGCGTGGTGATCAGCGAATTGTCGACGCATCTGCAAGGCCAACTGGTCGCGGTGCATCCGGCGTTCGACAGCCTCTTCGACGACTTCGCCCCACAGGATGTGCGTGGCAAGCCGCAAGCGCGCACCGAGTGGGCGATCAACCAGTTGAAGCTTGCGGCGCGTGCCAGTCAGCGCCTGGGGCTGACAGCCCATGCAACCTTTTCCGGCGCCCTGCTCTGGCCGTATGTCTACCCGTGGCCACAACGCCCTGCCGGTCTGGTCGAGCACGGTTTTACTGAACTGGCCAAGCGCTGGCTACCCATACTCGACTGTTTCGACGAGGCCGGTGTCGACCTGTGTTACGAAATCCATCCCGGCGAAGACCTGCACGACGGCGCCTCTTTCGAGCGTTTCCTGAAGGCGGTGAATCATCATCCGCGCGCGGCGATTCTGTATGACCCGAGCCACTTGCTGTTACAGCAGATGGATTACCTGGGCTTCATTGATCGCTATCACGAGCGCATCCGCATGTTTCATGTGAAGGACGCCGAGTTCCGCCCCGACGCGCGCTCCGGAGTTTACGGCGGCTATCAAGGCTGGGTTGATCGCCCGGGCCGATTCCGCTCGCTGGGCGATGGCCAGATCGACTTCAAATCGATCTTCAGCAAGTTGACCCAATACGACTTCAACGGCTGGGCCGTGCTCGAGTGGGAATGCTGTCTGAAAGATGCAGCGCAAGGCGCTGCCGAAGGCGCCGCCTTCATTGAACAACACATGATCACCAAGACCCGCAAGGCGTTCGACGACTTCGCCAGCGTGAGCGCTGACGCGCAATCGAATCGACGTCTTTTAGGGCTCCACGACCACTGATTTACCGCTGTTACCGACATAAAAATAATACGGTGATTGAAATGAACGTAATGAATGCGCGACTCAGCGTGATGATGTTTTTGCAGTTTTTTATCTGGGGTGGCTGGTTCGTCACCCTCGGCACCTTCCTCACCACAACGCTGGCGGCCAGCGGCGGCCAGGTGGGGATGGCGTTCTCGACCCAGTCGTGGGGGGCAATCATTGCGCCCTTCGTGATTGGCCTGATTGCCGACCGATTCTTTAACGCCGAACGCATCCTGGCGGTGCTGCATCTGATCGGCGCAGTGCTGCTGTTCCAGCTCTATCGGGCAGCGGATTTCAGCGATTTTTATCCCTATGTGCTGGCCTACATGATGGTCTACATGCCGACGCTGGCCCTGGTCAATGCGGTGGCGTTCCGCCAAATCAAAGACCCGGCCCTGGAGTTCTCGCGCATACGGGTCTGGGGCACGGTCGGCTGGATTGTCGCCGGCATCGTCATCAGCTTCGGCTTTGCCTGGGACTCCCAACAGGCCATCGCGGCCGGCGGCTTGCGCAACACCTTCCTGATGTCTGCCGTAGCGTCGCTGGTGTTGGGGCTCTACAGCTTCAGCCTGCCGAATACCGCACCGCTGAAATCCACTGCCGGCCCGGCGAGCCTGAAGCAGATGCTCGGTGTGGATGCGTTGAGCCTGCTCAAGGATCGCAGCTATCTGGTGTTCTTCCTCGCGTCCATTTTGATCTGCATTCCTCTGGCGTTTTATTACCAGAATGCCAACCCGTTCCTCGCCGAAATCGGCGTCACCAACCCGACGGCGAAGATGGCCATCGGGCAAGTGTCCGAAGTGCTGTTCATGCTGCTTTTGCCGCTGTTCATTCAGCGCTTCGGCATCAAGATTGCGTTGCTGGTCGGCATGCTGGCGTGGGCGCTGCGATACGTGCTGTTTGCCTTCGGCGACAACGGTGATCAGGCATTCATGCTGCTCATCGGTATTGCCCTGCACGGCGTTTGCTACGACTTTTTCTTCGTCTGCGGGCAAATCTACACCGACGCCAAGGCCCCAGAGCGCTTTCGCAGCTCGGCTCAAGGCCTGATTACCCTGGCGACTTACGGTTTGGGCATGCTGATCGGCTTCTGGATCGCCGGCCAGATCACCGACCACTTTGCCTCACCAAACGGGCATGACTGGCGCAGCATCTGGCTGTTTCCGGCCGGTTTCTCGGTCGCGGTACTGCTGCTTTTCTGGCTGACGTTCAAAGGGCAAGACAGCGACAAGGCGGTGGTCCCCTCTCCCGTCTAGACACTACCATCCCCTGTAGGCGCTGCGGCACGCTGCACTCGAATGCGCCTACAGGATGTTGTGCCGGCCGCAGATTGGGGTGAAACAAAGATCCGTGAGCGACGCACAAACCTGTGGGAGCGAGCTTGCTAGTGAAGGGGCCGTGCCAGTCGAACGATAGGTTGAATGAACCAGCGCCTTCGCGAGCAAGCTCGCTCCCACAATAGGTTATGCAGTTGAACGAACAAAAGCCTGCTTTTGAGGGCAGGCTTTTAGTCAGTCAGCGTCAGCTTATTTCTGCTGCGCCGTCAGCGCCGCATAACCATTCATCAAGTTGCGATAGTTCGGAATCCGCTGCGACAGCAGATTGCCCAGTCCTTCGATGTCGTTGCGCCAGTCGCGGTGCAGCTCACAGGCTACCGAGAACCAGTTCATCATTTGTGCGCCGGCCTGGGTCATGCGGCTCCAAGCGGCTTGTTGCACCGTGGTGTTGAAGGTGCCGGAGGCATCGGTGACCACGAGCACGTCAAACCCTTCGGCCAGTGCCGACAATGTCGGGAACGCCACACAAACATCGGTCACCACGCCGGCAATGATGATCTGCTTGCGGCCTGTAGCCTTGATCGCCTTGACGAAGTCTTCGTTGTCCCAGGCGTTGATTTGGCCTGGACGGGCGATGTAGGGCGCGTCCGGGAACATCTCTTTCAGTTCCGGTACCAATGGGCCGTTCGGGCCTTGTTCGAAACTGGTGGTGAGGATGGTCGGCAATTCGAAGAATTTCGCCAGATCGGCCAGGGCTAAAACGTTGTTCTTGAACTCGTTTGGCGAGAAGTCCTGCACCAGAGAAATCAAACCGGTCTGGTGGTCAACCAGCAGTACTACGGCGTCGTCTTTGTTGAGGCGGTTGTAGGTTGGCGTATTCATCTGTGCAGTCCTTTTTAGTTGGGGAAGTTCTTGTTGCGTTCAAGATGGGCACAGATTACTGACACTCCAGCGCTGGATAAACCGGCTGAAAAGCGTTTCACCGTCAACCCAAAAAGGACAATCACGCGACACCGATCACGGATTTCGCTGCGATCCCGACCTTCGCGGCGATCCTTGTCATACTGTCACCCGCTTCACGTGTGCAATAAACCAAGGAGATGTTCATGCTCGGACGCCCCTCGCCAGAGCCGAACACAGACAACCCCGCATCCCTAAAAGCCGTGCGCGCCGGATCGACGTTCCGCCTGACGGTGAGTTTCATGCTGGTAGTGGTCATGGCCTTCCTGGCCGTCGAGAGCTGGCGAACCTGGCGCGACTACCGTGCAGCCTTCGATTCTGCGCGCAACTCGGTGACCAACCTCGCCCGCGCCACGGCCCAGCATGCCGAAGACACCATCCGCCAGATGGACGTGCTGACTGCCGCCCTGAGTGAGCGGATCGAAGGTGATGGCCTGCAAAACCTCAATGTCCCGCGCATCCATAAATTGTTGGTGCAGCAATCGACAATCATGCCGCAGCTGCACGGTTTGTTTATCTACGGTCCTGATGGACAGTGGATCGTCACCGACAAGGAGGTGACGCCCGAGACCGCGAACAACGCCGATCGCGATTATTTCCAGTACCACCGCACCCATGAAGATCGCCATGTGCGCATCGGCGATGTGGTCGAGAGCCGCTCCACGAAAGACCTGATCATTCCCATCTCACGCCGGCTGAACAATGCCGATGGCTCGTTCGCCGGCGTGTTGCTGGGCACGGTCAAGGTCAGCTACTTCGTCGATTACTACGGTGACTTTCGCATTGATGACAAAGGCGCGCTGGTGCTGGCCAGGCGCGACGGTACCATCCTCGTGCGCCGCCCGTTCATCGCCTCGGTGATCGGCAAGAGCCTGGCCAACAGCGAGATCTTCAAGACCTATTTACCCATCTCCAACTCAGGCATCGCGCAAGTGCGCGCCGTCGTCGACGACACCGAACGCTTGTATGGCTATCGCGCCCTCACGACCTATCCACTGGTGGTCGAGGCGGGTCTGTCGCGTGATTCAATCATCGAACCCTGGCAGCAGGATTTGCTCAAGAACGGCTTCGTGCTGGTGTTTCTGATTCTGGTGCTGAGCTGTTTCGGGCTCATCGTCCTGAGCCAGTTGCGCCAGCGCATGGCGATGGAACGACAAATCCGCCACGCCCATCAGACCATGCGCGACATGGCATTGACTGACGCCCTGACCGGGCTCGGCAACCGTCGACGCCTGGACAATTCGCTGGCCGATGAAATTCGATTGGCCCGTCGCCAAGGCTCGGCACTGTCGTTGATCATGCTCGATGTCGACCACTTCAAACGCTACAACGACCAATACGGGCATGCGGCGGGTGATGATTGCCTGAGCGCAGTCGGGCAGGCGATCCAGCAAGCGGTCAAACGTCCGGGTGACTTGGCCGTACGCTATGGCGGCGAAGAGTTCACCGTGTTATTGCCCAATACCGATAGCGCTGGGGCAATCCAGGTCACCGAGGACATTTTGCAGAGTATTCGGGCGCTGAAGCTGGAACATGCCGGACATCCTCTGGGGTATGTCACCGCCAGTGCCGGCATCACCACGCGTCATCCCGTCGACGACACGGTCACGTCGGCGTCGTTGTTGAAAGCGGCCGACACTTGCCTCTACGAGGCCAAGCAACAGGGGCGCAACCGTTGGTGTTCGAGTTCGGCGGTGATGAGCTGATAGCGCCTTCCTCGCTCGCACCCGTCACTTTTTCTTACACCTTTTGTCGCCCTGCGACACCCTGTCAGCCGATCGAAAACCGACTCGCCGGTTCAGTTTGGTATCATGCGCCGCTTTTACGGTTAACCCACCCCGCCGGTCCTGCCGACTGACGGGCTGCAAAAGGCGGTATTAGATGACGGCTTTGTTGACTCGCCGCAAGGTACTTGCGGGAATGGGCGTACTCGGGCTCGGCCTGCTCGCCGGCTGCGACACCCGCGGCCAACTGTCGTACAAGTACGGCAAGGACCTGAGTAACAAAATCATGGGCCGCACCTTCAAACTGAAGGACACCGACGGCGATACCATGACCCTGTCGAGCTTCCGCGGCCTTATGCCGATGGTGTTCTTCGGCTTCACCCAGTGCCCGGCGGTCTGCCCGACCACCCTGGCCCGCGCGGCAAAAATCAAAAAACTGATGGGCAGGGACGGTGATCGCTTGCAGGTGATCTTCATTACCCTCGACCCCGAGCGCGACACGCCGCAAATCCTCGACGCCTACGTCAAAGCCTTCGACCCGACGTTCGTCGCGCTGTACGGCACGCTTGAGGAAACCAAGGCCACCGCCAAGGAATTCGACGTGTTTTTCGAGAAGGTGCCGGCCGGCGACACCTACACCCTCTCGCACACTTCCACCAGCTACGTCTTCGACTCGCGCGGCGAACTGCGCCTGGGTCTGTCCACTTCGCTTTCGGCAGAAGAATGCACGGAAGATTTGCTTACTGTTATGGAGGTTTGCTAATGCAACCGGTTCTGAACAACATCAAACGCGCGGTACTCGGTCTGTCCCTGCTGGGCCTGGCCTTTCAGGTCTCGGCGCAAACCAAGGTCGACGATGCGTGGGTGCGTGCAACCGTGCCGACCCAGTCCGCCAGCGGCGCGTTCATGACCCTCACCGCCGACAGCGACAGCAAGCTGCTGAGCGTCGCCACGCCAGTGGCCAAAGACGTGCAGATCCACGAAATGAGCATGAAGAACGACGTCATGCGCATGGGCCCGGTCAAATCGGTAGACCTGCCGGCTGGTAAAGCCGTCAAGCTCGATCCGAACGGTTACCACGTCATGCTGATGGGCCTGACCGGTCAGTTGAAAGAAGGTGAATCCGTGCCGCTGACCCTGACCGTGGAGAACGCCAAGGGCGAAAAAGAAACCGTTGAAGTGAAGGCCAGCGTGCGTTCGCTGACCAACATGGAAGGTCACGATCACAGCAAAATGCATTGATCTGACTGAGCGGTAACAAAAAGGGGCGGGCTGATCGTTGATCAGTCCGGCCCTTTTTTGGTTTGGGAAATCCACTTCTATGGAAAGCAAGCTTTACATAATTGAAATCTTTCGCGACTATGTAAAGGGTCTTTTACATAGGAAGTAGAGCATGAAGCGGTATTACCTCGAAATGGGCGCGGCGTTGACTCTCTACGTGTTGGTGTTGATGGCGTCATTGATCGCCTCGCAGCACCTGATGGAGGCCAACATTATTCTGCGTTCAGCCGTTGCGCTAACCCCGATCATTCCGTCGGGATTGATGTGCTGGGCCATCGTGCGCAACATGCGGCGCATGGACGAAATGCACCTGCGCATCCAGTTCGAAGCGCTGGGCTTCGCGTTTGCCGCTTCAGCACTGCTGACCTTCAGCTATGGTTTTCTGGAAAACATCGGCGCGCCGCACATTCCATGGACTTGCGTCTGGCCCGTGATGGCCTTGATGTGGATCCTCGGGCTGCAGATCGCCCGGCGCCGCTACCAATGAAAAACCGCCTCAAGGCACTGCGCGCCGAGCGCAAATGGTCTCAGGTCGATCTGGCTGAACGCCTGAACGTGTCGCGCCAGACCATCAATGCCATCGAAAACGAACGCTACGATCCGAGCCTGCCGCTGGCTTTCCAGATTGCCCGGGCGTTTGAGCTGTCGATTGAAAGCATTTTTGATGATGGCTTGAACTGAGCAACAGTCGGTGCAGGCGGATTCCCGTTTCAGTTAAACAGCCTGAAACAAAAAAACGCCTGCACCGATTCGCCTGCGCTACCCCGGTTAATAGTCAGACACCCGCTCCTGTCTGGGCTTCAGCCCGGAGCCCACGCTTGCAAGTGCGCCCCGCATCGAATCACCTTCAGGTTTTAAAAGGCGATCAGACCCCTGACCCTTGGTATCATCGTTCACACTTTTTTGACGATTTAATGACTGGAAGGTCTTTTTTTTGTGAGCGCTCTTTTTCGCTGGTTGCGGCAACCACATGCCCGCCTGTTCTCTCTGATTCTGCTGGTACTGATCGTGCCGGTGTGCCTGCGCGCGGCATTGGGCTGGTCGACACCGCTGGGTTATCTGTCGGATCTGGCCGTTGGCAGTCTGCTGGTGGTTCTGCTGCATCGCCGGGCTTGGTGGCTGGCGCTGCCGGTGCTGGTGTTCTGGGCGCTGTTGGCGGTGGCAACGGCCGAGTTGGTCAGCGCTGTGGGCCGTTTGCCGAATCCTTCCGATCTGCATTACCTGATTGATCCGCAATTTGTCGAAAACTCCACCGGTGGTGGTTTGGCGCATCCGGCGCTGGGCATCACATTGCTGCTGGCCTTGACGTTCTGGCTGTTGACGCAGTTCACCGCTCGCGGCATTAGCCGCCCACCCCTGCCCCGCGCGGTCTGGAGCGCGCCGCTGGTATTGTTCGCCGCGCACTGGGGCGCGCAAAATCTGTGGCCGAGCGAGGACGATCCGTGGCGCGCGTATAACCTGCCGCATCAGTTGCTCGCCACTCAAGTCGCCGATATTCAGATTCAGGCCGAGGAATGGCTTGACGGTGATGTCGAAGAAGCCACACCCGCGATGGCGGGGCTCACCGACGTCGACCTCAACGGTCAAAAACTGCTGACCGCGCCGGGGCAAGCACGCAACGTGTTGATCATTGCCCTGGAAGGTATTCCCGGCGCTTACATCCGCGCCAACCGCGAAGCCATCGGCAGCCATTATCAGGCAGACCTTATGCCCAACCTCAGCCGCTGGGCCGAGCGCGGCATGAACACTCCGGATTACGTTCTGCACACGCACCAGACCATTCGCGGTTTGTACGCGATGCTCTGTGGCGATTACGACAAACTCAACAACGGCACGCCCAAAGGCGTGGAAATGCTCACCCAGAACAAACGCAATCAGGCCTGCCTGCCGGCGCAGCTGCGCGAACATGGCTTCAGCACCCACTACCTGCAAGGCGCCGGCCTGCGCTTCATGGCCAAAGACAAGATCATGCCGCACATCGGGTTCGATGCGACGCATGGCCTGGAATGGTTCACCAATGCCAACTATCTGGAGTTTCCGTGGGGCAAGGATGACAAAGCGTTCTTCGAGGGTGCGCTGGATTACGTCGGCCAACTGAACAAGCAGAAGCAACCGTGGATGCTGACCCTGCTGACCGTGGGCACGCATCAGCCCTACTCCGCCCCGGACGAATACCTGGACCGCTACGAGACACCCAAGCAGGCAGCCGTCGGTTATCTGGACGATGCGCTGGATCAATTCCTCGCAGGTCTCGAGCAACAAGGTGTGCTCAAAGACACGCTGGTGGTGATCACTTCGGATGAATCCCACGGCATCGACGGCGTACGTCTGGCCTCGTCGTGGGGCTTCAACCTGACGCTGGCGCCGGAGCAACCACAACTGCCCCGACTAAATGCCGGGGTCTATGGTCATGTTGATCTCAGCACGTCGATCCTCGACTACTTCGACCTGCCGGTGCCCTCCGCGCTGAGTGGCCGTTCGCTGTTTCGCGACTACGATTCCGGTCGCGAAATCATGTCGTTCACCAACGGCAAACTGCGCTATCACGACGGCCGGGGCATCTTCTCCGAATGTGACATGCCGCGCCGCTGCCGCTATTACGAAAGCGCCGGCTTCATCGCCGAGAGCGCCAGGTTCAAAGGCAACTATAGCGGCCAGCGCGCCCGGCAAGTCGCCGCGCGCGCCACGGCACTCGACCTGTCGCTGCTGCGCACCCCGCTCAACCATCGCTATCAGTTCGGCAGCACCAACGTCATTGCGCTGCAAGCACAAATCAAGGACGACTGGGCTGACAACCTGATCGGCGCTCAATACCTGGAAATGCCCAAGGGCTCGCACACCCGCGTGCGCCTGACCGTACGCTCTGTCGATCCGCAACAGGCGGCGTACATCCAGCTCAAGGCCAAGGAATTCGAGCAGGACGTGCAACTGGGATTGCCAACAGAAATGGTCGCCACGGCGGATCAACCGCTGGAGATGGATTTCAGCTTTGACAATCCGCAGCAGCGCAAGGCGTTCTCGTTCCATTTGCTGGGTTATGGACTGGGCGCGGTGGAGGTGACGGATTTCAGTGTGATTACTGAAGTGCCGGGGCAAGAGGACATTCTGGACGACGCGCTTGAGGACGAGGCGGCGCAGTCGAGTTGAGTTCGCGTGCGCGGGTTTGCGATGTATCAGCGGTAAAAGATTCTGCCTATCGGCGCCCATCAGTCGGGCTATTAGCTGACTCGCCCACTCGGGTCTAGCCTTACAAGTCCGAAGTCGGCACGAGCCGGCCGTCGCAGACCTGATAAGGACCCGAACATGGCAAACGAATCGAAATGCCCGTTCAACCACGCCGCCGGTGGTGGTACGACGAACCGTGACTGGTGGCCGAATCAACTCAACCTGAAGATCCTGAGTCAGCACTCGCCCAAGTCCGATCCGCTGGGCAAAGACTTCGACTACGCCAACGCCTTCAAAAGCCTGGACTTCCAGGCACTGAAACAAGACTTGCGCGCACTGATGACCGACTCACAGGACTGGTGGCCGGCGGACTTTGGCCACTATGGCCCGCTCTTCGTGCGCATGGCCTGGCACAGCGCCGGCACCTATCGCACTGCGGATGGCCGCGGTGGTGCCGGCTCCGGCCAGCAACGTTTTGCCCCGCTCAATAGCTGGCCGGACAACGTCAGCCTCGACAAGGCCCGTCGCCTGCTGTGGCCTATCAAACAGAAATATGGTCGCAATATTTCCTGGGCCGACCTGATTGTCCTCACCGGTAACGTCGCGCTGGAATCCATGGGCTTCAAGACCTTCGGCTTCTCCGGTGGTCGCGCGGATGTCTGGGAACCGGATGAGGACGTGTACTGGGGCTCGGAAAACGAATGGCTGGGCGGCGACAGCCGTTACGGTAAAAGCAAGGAGCCGATGCAGGAGCCCGGCGACGGTACGCTGGTCGCCGAGCCGGATTTGCATGGCAAAGAAGAGAGCCGCACCGACCAGGGCGAACGCAACCTGGAAAACCCGCTCGCCGCGGTGCAGATGGGTCTTATTTATGTGAACCCGGAAGGCCCCGAGGGCAATCCAGACCCGGTAGCATCGGCCCGCGACATTCGCGAAACCTTCGGCCGCATGGCCATGAACGATGAAGAAACCGTGGCGCTGATCGCCGGCGGCCACGCTTTCGGCAAAACCCACGGTGCCGGCCCTGCCGATCACGTCGGCGCTGAGCCGGAAGCCGCCGGGCTGGAAGAACAAGGTCTGGGCTGGAGAAACAGCTTCGGCACTGGCAAGGGCGCTGACACCATCACCAGTGGCCTCGAAGTGACCTGGACCACCACGCCGACCCAGTGGAGCAACAACTACCTGGAAAATCTGTTTGGCTTCGAGTGGGAGCTGACCAAAAGTCCCGCCGGCGCGCACCAATGGAAACCAAAGAACGGTGCCGGTGCCGGCACTATCCCCCACGCCCATGACCCGAACAAACGTATCGACCCGACCATGCTGACGTCTGACCTGGCACTGCGCTTCGATCCGGCTTACGAGCAGATCTCCCGGCGTTTCCTGGCCAATCCCGATCAGTTGGCCGATGCATTTGCCCGCGCCTGGTACAAGCTGATCCACCGCGACATGGGCCCGCTGTCACGCTACCTCGGCCCGGAACTGCCGAACGAGGAGTTGCTGTGGCAAGACCCGATTCCCGAGGCCACTCATCCGCTAATCGACGATGACGATGTCGCCGCGCTGAAAAGCAAAGTGCTGGCCTCGGGGCTTTCCGTCTCGCAACTGGTTTCGACCGCATGGGCGGCGGCGTCGACGTTCCGTGGTTCGGACAAACGCGGTGGCGCCAACGGTGGTCGCCTGCGTCTGGCGCCGCAGAAGTTCTGGCAGGCCAACCAGCCTGAGCAATTGGCGAAGGTCCTGCAAACCCTTGAAGGGATTCAAAACGAGTTCAATGGCGGCGCAACCGGCAAGAACGTGTCGCTGGCCGACCTGATTGTGCTGGCGGGTAATGTCGGGGTCGAGCAAGCGGCGAAAAATGCCGGCCACTCGGTCACCGTGCCATTTTCGCCGGGGCGTACGGATGCGACTCAGGAGCAGACCGACGTCGAGTCATTTGGTTTTCTCGAACCGATTGCCGATGGCTTCCGCAATTACAGCAAGGGTAAATACACCGTAGCGGCTGAGGCGCTGCTGATCGACAAGGCGCAATTGCTCACCCTGACCGCGCCGGAAATGACTGTGTTGCTCGGTGGTCTGCGGGTGCTGAACACCAACGTCGGGCAAACTCGCCACGGCGTGTTCACAAGCCAGACCGAAGCGCTGACCAACGACTTCTTCACCAACCTGCTGGACATGGGCGTGGAGTGGAAGCCGACCTCACCGGACGCGGACGCGTTTGAAGGCCGCGACCGTAAAAACGGTAGCGTGAAATGGACGGCGACGCGGGTTGATCTGGTGTTTGGTTCCAACGCGATATTGCGGGCGGTCGCGGAGGTGTATGCGAGTGCGGATGCGAAGGAACAGTTTGTGAAAGACTTCGTTGCAGCGTGGACGAAGGTGATGAATCTGGATCGGTTTGACCTGAAATAGCAGAAAACGCAAAAACCTGTGGGAGCTGGCTTGCCAGCGATCGCGGTAGATCATTCAACATTGACGTTGGATCTGACACCGCCATCGCGGGCAAGCCCGCTCCCACATTTCGACCTGCGTCAAAAACGGCCCCCTCACCCCAGCCCTCTCCCGAAGGGAGAGGGAGCCGACCTAAGTGTATGACGCTCTACGTCGACCTGAAACATCGAGCCGATTATGGATTCAAAGCCATTCGCTCAAGTCGGTGCAGTTCGCAAATATTCCCGGATCAGTCGCCTCTCCCCCCGGGAGAGGGTTAGGGAGTGGAAGCCGACCTCACCGGACGCGGACGAGTTTGAAGGCCGCGACCGTAAAAACGGTAGCGTGAAATGGACGGCGACGCGGGTTGATCTGGTGTTTGGTTCCAACGCGATATTGCGGGCGGTCGCGGAGGTGTATGCGAGTGCGGATGCGAAGGAACAGTTTGTGAAAGACTTCGTTGCAGCGTGGACGAAGGTGATGAATCTGGATCGGTTTGACCTGAAATAGCAGAAAACGCAAAAACCTGTGGGAGCGGGCTTGCCCGCGATCGCGGTAGATCATTCAACATTGACGTTGGATCTGACACCGCCATCGCGGGCAAGCCCGCTCCCACATTTCGATCTGCGTCAAAAACGGCCCCCTCACCCCAGCCCTCTCCCGGAGGGAGAGGGAGCCGACCAAAGTGTATGACGCTTTACGTCGACCTGAAACATCGAGCCGATTATGGATTCAAAGCCATTCGCTCAAGTCGGTGCAGTTCGCAAATATTCCCGGATCAGTCCCCTCTCCCCCCGGGAGAGGGTAGGGTGAGGGGGGAAGCCACAAACGCTTGCTCAAGCCAGGCTCTTGCTCACCACTTCATACACATCACTCGACAGCGACCCCGAAGCCAGAATCCGCTCCAGCTCGCCTTTCATCAACGCCTGACGGGCGCTGTCGTATTTGCGCCAGCGCGTCAGCGGTGCCAGTTGGCGCGAAGCGATTTGTGGGTTGAAGCCATTCAGCTCGATCACCAGATCCGCGAGGAAGCGATAACCGGAGCCATCCGCCGCGTGGAAGTTGATCAGGTTCTGCCCGGCAAAAGCCCCCACCAGCGCACGCACCTTGTTCGGGTTCTTGATGTTGAACGCCGGGTGCTGCATCAGCGCTTTTACCCGCGCAAGACCACCGGGCAACGTGCTGCCGGCCTGCACGCTGAACCACTGATCCATGACCAGCGGATTGTCCTTGAAGTGCTCGGCGAAACTCGCCAGCGCCAGGTCCTTCTGCTCATCAAACGGCGAATTGACCAACACGGCCAGCGCGGTCAGGCGCTCGGTCATGTTGTCGGCCGTTTCGAACTGCTCCAGCGCCGCTGCCAGCACTTCCGGCTTGCCGCTGAGCATCAGGTACGACAGCGCGATGTTCTGCAGCGCACGACGGGCAAAGTGTTCGGCCTCGGCCACGTACGGGGTTTTCTTCGACAGGTCGCGGTTGGCCTGATAACGCAGCCACAGCGCCTCGAACAACCCTTCCGCCAGTTGCTTGCGGGCAAACTCACGCGCGCTATGGATGGCATCAACGTCTGCGACTTCGCTGATTTCGGTGAGGTACGCCTCACCCGGCAGCGAGAGCATCTCGGCAACCATCGCCTGATCCAGCGATTCATCGGACAGCACCGTGCGCAGTGCCGACACCAGACGCGGGTCGAGCTTCAGGCTTTCGCCCTTCTGCTGCTGGCCGATCAGTTCTTGCAGCACCTGTACCGACAGTTGCTGACCGGCATCCCAGCGGTTGAAACCGTCGCTGTCGTGCTGCATCAGGAACATCAGTTGATCGCGGTTGTACGGGAAGCTCAGTTTCACCGGCGCCGAGAAACCGCGCAGCAAGGATGGCAGCGGCTGTTCAGCGATATCGACGAAGGTGAACGTCTGCTCAGCCTCGGTCACCGAGATCACGCGGGTGGTGCCTTGGGCCGACGCTTCGCCGCTCAGACGCAGGGCAATCTCATTGCCTTTGCTGTCGAGCAGGCCCAATTCAACCGGGATCACGAACGGCAGTTTTTCCACCTTGTCCGGGGTTTCCGGGCAGCTTTGGCGGAAGGTCAGGCTGTAGGTTTTCGCCGCAGCATCGTAAGACTCGCTCACTGCCAGACGCGGCGTGCCGGCCTGGCTGTACCAGCGTTTGAACTGGGTCAGATCGACACCGTTGGCGTCTTCCATGGCCTTGATGAAGTCATCGCAGGTCACGGCTTGGCCATCGTGACGATCGAAGTACAGATCGCTGCCTTTGCGGAAGCCTTCGGCACCCAACAGGGTGTGGATCATGCCGACCACTTCCGAACCCTTTTCGTACACGGTCAGGGTGTAGAAGTTGGAAATCTCGATGAAGCTGTCCGGGCGCACGGCGTGGGCCATGGGACCTGCATCTTCGGCAAACTGGTGGGTGCGCAGGTAGGCGACGTCCTGAATGCGCTTGACCGTGGCCGAGTTCATGTCGGCGGAGAAGCCCGAATCGCGGAATACGGTGAAGCCTTCCTTGAGCGACAGCTGGAACCAGTCGCGGCAGGTCACGCGGTTGCCCGACCAGTTGTGGAAGTATTCGTGGGCGACGATCGCTTCGACCCTCTGGTGTGCGGCGTCGGTGGCAGTTTCGGCGCGGGCCAGCACGGCGCTGGAGTTGAAGATGTTGAGGCCCTTGTTCTCCATGGCGCCCATGTTGAAGTCATTCACGGCGACGATCATGAAGATGTCCAGATCGTACTCGCGACCGTAGACCTCTTCGTCCCAGCGCATCGACTTCTTCAGGCTGTTCATGGCGTGCTGGCACTTGTCGATGTTTTCCGGTTCGACGTAGATGCGCAGCGCGACTTCGCGCGCGGTCATGGTGGTGAAAGTGTCTTCAACGCACCACAAGTCACCGGCCACCAGCGCGAACAGGTACGCCGGTTTCATGAACGGATCCTCCCACGTTGCCCAGTGCCGGCCGTCTTCGCCCGGCCCCGAGGCAATCGGGTTGCCGTTGGACAGCAGCACCGGATAGCTGTGTTGTTCGGCCACCACGGTGGTGGTGAACTTGCTCATCACGTCCGGGCGATCAAGGTAATAGGTGATTTTGCGGAAGCCTTCGGCCTCGCATTGTGTGCAGAACATCGTGCCGGATTTGTACAGGCCTTCCAGTGCGGTGTTGGTTTCCGGGTGAATTTTGACGCTGGTGTCGACCGTGAAGTTTTCGCTGGTCGGCTGCAGGATCAGGTTGTTTTCGCTGAGCTGATAAGCATCGGCACTCAGTTCCTGATCGGACAGCGTCACCGACAGCAGTTCCAGTTGCTGGCCATCAAGCACCAGCGGCGGCAGGCCCGCGCCACGCGCCGGGTTGCGGCGCATCACCAGTTGCGCATGGACCAGGCTGTGGTCCTCGAACAACTCGAAGGTCAGGTGCGTTTCGTCGATCAGGTACTCGGGCGCCTGATAGTCCTTGAGGTAAATCATCTTCGGTTGTTCGGTGCGCATGCTGGAATCCTTATTGATGCACGGCGAGCTGATAAGCCGTGTACTTGCGAATATTGATCACGCCGGTGTCGAAGATCAGGTACTGGCCCTTGATTCCCAGCAGCGTGCCTTCGGCAATCGGGTTCTTGTCCAGGTTGAAGCTGACGATTTTGGCCGGGTATTGCTCGACCGGATAGCGGATTTCGAGAGGTTCTACATCGGCAATCGTCTGAATGGCTTGTAGGCCAAATCGCTCCTGCAAGCCTTGCAGACCCTCGGCGCAGTTTTCAAACAACTGATCACGCACCTGCGCCAGATCCACGGCCACCGCATCGCCCTTGAGCAGCGCACGCCAGTTGGTCTTGTCCGCCACTTGACTGCGGAACAGGTCTTCAACGAAGCCCGACTGCTGCCGCGTGGACACACGCATGATCGGCAATGCCTGACTGGCGCCCTGATCAAGCCAGCGCGTCGGCAATTGGGTCGCACGGGTAATGCCGACCTTGATGCCCGACGAATTGGCCAGATAGACCACGTGGTCGGTCATGCAAAACTGCTGGCCCCACACCGGATCCCGGCAGGTGCCCGCATCAAAGTGGCAACGCTCCGGGCTCATGATGCACAGGTCGCACTGCGCCAGTTTGGTCATGCACGGGTAGCAATACCCCTGACTGAAACTGGTTTTGGTCTTGCGCCCGCAATGGGTGCAGTGGATCGCCCCCAGATACTCCAGACGCACCGTCGTGCCGATCAACGGGTTGACCGGCACCTCGACGTCATCCAGACGAAACGCGTATTGCACATTCGGCCCGTCAAGGCGCGCCGACATTTTGCTGATTGCACCGCGGCCAATCTCGATCAATGGATGGCATCCGACTTGAACAGGATGTTCGGCACTTCGATCGACTTCGACGCACATTCTTGCGGGCCCATGTAACCGGTGCGCTGGTCCTCGGGCAGGTTCTGGATTTCCCAGGCGATCATTGCCTGCAACGACAACTCGCGCTGTTCGGCGGTGAGCTTGCCACCGTCGGCCCACTTGCCGATTTCCACAGCCAGTTTCAGGCTCTCGTAGATGTCCGGGGTGATGTTCTTGATCATGTCGTTAAAAGAGGACATCTGGGTCTCCGTGCTCTTTATCTACAAACTAAAATTAGATGGCCAGTTTACGGCGGTTATACAAACCACCCAACAAACCGGTGAAGCATCCGATGAGTAACCCGCTGACATGCGCGGCGTTGGCGATTTCGCCGAAACCGATCATCGAGATCAGCCCGGACATGCACACCACCAGCCACACCAGCATCATCACCAACACGCCGCGCGGCAGGCGATAAGCCGGGTTCGGCGCCAGCAACTGAAAGATCCAGCAATGCCCGAGCAAACCGTAAAGCACGCCGGACAGACCGCCGAACAAGGTCGGCCCGCTCCAGACAAATTGCGCGTAGTTGGAAACGAGGCTGAACAATAAGGTCAGGCCGATCAGGTTGATGCTGCCCTGGCGCGATTCGATACGCCGCCCCAGCTCCCAGTACCACATGCCGTTCATGGCCAGGTGCAGGATGCCAAAGTGAATCAGCATCGGCGTGACCAGCCGCCACCACTGCCCCGCCGCGAGGCTGTCGGCCAATGGCGTGAAGTGGATGTACTCGCCGATCACGCGAAAATCGAGAAAGGTCAGCCAGCGAAGGGTTTCAAGATTTTCGCCGAGGAAGGTCAGGCCGCCGACGATCAGGCTCAGCAGCAGGATGAACCCGGTAGCCTTGGCATGCTTCAGTTGCTCGACAAACCCGGGGCGCTTGAACGTCTGCGCAACCGGAATATCCAGCTGCTGATCGGGATCGCCCGCCGGAAAACGCTCGTACAGCGAACGCACGTCGTCGCTGATCTCCGCAGGCGCCCACAGCACCTGCTCGCCCGCCTCTTCACTGACTCGATGGGGCACTTGCATGCGTTGCAACAGCGTGACGAAACCGCTCAGATCCACCGCCAGGGGCAGACGCAATACCGCTACCGAACTCATTGCAGCACCTCCGGCCGCTCGACATCGACCCAGACAAATTTATGCGGATCCAGACGCGTTTCCTGATCCAGACGATAGGCGACGAGTTTGCCGTAGAGCACCGCGCTGTAATCCAGACACGCGAGGTTCGGGCGGATCGGCGCCGGTTTGCCGCTGCGCCAGTAGTGGCCGACGAACAGCAATGGCTCATCGACACCGTAGCGCAGCAGGGAATTCTTTTCGGTTGAAGTCAGCGGGGTTTGCGCCACCGGCTCCGGCAGAGCATCGGGCTGGAAGACAATGTCGCCGTAGGTTTTCGGATCGTCCTCCCAGAACTTGGTGCGGAAGAACGAACGCACCAGACCATCGCCACTGGTCATGGTCTGGCCATCGGGCAGGCGCATGTCGGTACCGCGCAGCAAGCGATCGAACACGGTGCAGGCGAAACTGCCGGGCACCGCCGAAGCCTGGAGGAAGTGTTCATCAATGCAGCCGTCGGGGAACAACGCGCGCAACGGCTGGATGAGGCCGGCATCCCAACAGGCATGCACCACGCGAAAACGCCCGGCATCGACGAACAGCGGCAGTTGATAGAACCACTGCTGGAAGTCATGCCAGTCGCCTGGATGGCCTTCGAATTGCGTCAGGGTTTCATGCAGCAGGCGCGCATGGCGTGGCGTGTGTTCGCGCACGAACTGCTTGCCGCTGCCCGGTGGCGCCGGGGTGCTCCAGCCCAGAGCGTTGAATTCGTGGTTGCCCATGATGCACAACGCCTGACCGGCTTCGACCATGTCGTGGACGATGTGCAGCGCCTCGCGAATCCGCGGGCCACGGTCGATGATGTCGCCGACGAACACGGCCATGCGCGATGGATGCCGCCAGACCCCGCCCTGCTTGTGATAGCCGAGGCGATCAAGCAAGTGTTCGAGGGTCAGCGCGCATCCGTGCACGTCACCAATCAAGTCATAACTGCGCGCGGGATCGAGCATCAGTCGCCTCCACCACCCAACTTGCTGCCCCAGCCGAGCTTGGTCCGGCAGACTTCGTAGTAATTGTGGTCGAGCGGGTGAATCAGCCGCAGCTTTTGCGCTTTTTTGCTGACGGTGATGGTGTCGCCCGGCGCGCAGGTGAAGTGGTTCTGCCCGTCGCAGGAGACTTGCGGGTAGATCTGCATATCTTTGGACACGACGATTTTCAGCTCACTGTTGCCATCGACCACAATTGGCCTGCTGGACAACATATGGGGGTACATCGGCACGATCACAATGGCGTCGAGCTTGGGATGCATGATCGGACCACCGGCAGACAGCGCATACGCGGTGGAGCCGGTCGGCGTGGCGACGATCAGGCCGTCGGCCTTTTGGCTGCAGACGAACTGCCCGTCGATGTACAGCTCGAACTCGATCATTCGCGTCGACTTGCCAGGGTGCAGCACCACATCGTTGAGCGCATCGCCCTGCCCGATGGCCTCGCCGTGGCGGCGAACTTCGGCTTGCAACAGAAAACGGTTTTCCACCAGGTAATGGCCGTCGAGCACTTTGGCGACTTCGACTTCCAGCTCATCCGGGCGAATGTCGGTGAGAAACCCGAGGCTGCCACGGTTGATCCCGAGCACCGGCGTATTGTGTTTGGCCAGCGCTCGGGCGGCGCCAAGCAGGCTGCCGTCGCCGCCGACAACGATGACCATGTCGCAGACTTCACCGAGCATCTTGCGCGACGAAGTCTGCAGGCCATGCCCCGGCAGGACTTCGGCGATGGTGTCTTCGAGGATCACATGCAGGTGACGATCGAGCAGAAACCGTTTCAGTCGGCGGACGGTATCCAGCACCTGTGAACTGCCCAGGCGACCGATGATGCCGATATTACGAAATTGCTCCATGGGACCTCTGCGGACAATCGAAAACGCGAAAAACCCGATTATGGGCGAAAGCCGCCGTTAGACAAAATCCTTTCAGCCTCAAGGGCGGACGCGTGTTTAAGGCTATGCTCGCAAGATGATCCTATTTCCCGACCTGCTGCAGTTACCCCACCAATTACGCCATCCGCATGTGCGCGATCTGGCGTGGGTGATCCTCGCCCCGCCGATGCTCGCGACCACACCGTGGCCGCAGCGCCATCCGCTGGCGGGCAGCGACTGGGTCAGCCACCCCGAGCAACTGGAGCAATGGCTGCGTCAGCTCGATCACGACAGCAGCGGTTTGCTGCACTGGTTGTCCCAGGCACGCACGCGGCGCCTGGGTTTGTATTACGAGCGACTGTGGCAGTTTGCCGTGCAGCACGCGCCAGGCATTGAGTTGATCGCGGCCAATCTGCCGATCCGCCGCCAGGGGCACACCCTTGGCGAGCTGGACATGCTGCTGCGTGATCGCGACGGCGTGCATCACCTGGAACTGGCGATCAAACTCTACCTCGGCCCGCAAAACGGCGACGGCCAGGATCCGGCGCAGTGGCTGGGGCCGGGTTGCCATGATCGACTGGATCGTAAACTGGCGCACTTGGCCGAACATCAACTGCCCATTTCGGCGCGCCCGGAAAGCCGTGAAACCCTGGCTGCACTGGATATCGAGGCCTTCAGTGCACAACTGTGGCTGGGCGGATATCTGCTGTACCCGTGGCCCGGCCAGTCGCAATCACCGAATGGCGCGCATCCGCAACATTTGCGTGGCAGTTGGTTGCATCAGAAAGACTGGCCGGCATTCCTGGCGCAGCGCCCGCCGGGACGTTGGCAACCCCTGCCCCGCCATGCCTGGCTGGCGCCGGCGCATTACCCGGCGGATCAGACCTGGAGTCGTGAGCATTTGCAGATGTGGCTCGAGGCGCTCGAACCCTTGGCGCCAGCGCAACTGATGGTGCGCCTGACCGAGAATGCGCGAGGGGAATGGGAAGAGGCGGAGCGGCTGTTTCTGGTGTCCGACCTGTGGCCGAATGTCCCCGGGCAACCCTGAGAATCTGTGGTGTTCATACCGGCCTCATCGCTGGCAAGCCAGCTCCCACAGTTTTCTGTGAGAGCTGGCTTGCCAGCGATGGGGTCAATCGGTCAAAGGGATAAGCGCAATGCCAACGCCGCCAGCGTCACCAGCAACACCGGCACCGTCAGCACAATCCCCACCCGGAAGTAATACCCCCAGCCAATCCGGATTCCCTTGCGCTCCAGCACATGCAGCCACAGCAAAGTGGCCAGACTGCCAATCGGCGTGATCTTCGGCCCCAGGTCGCTGCCGATTACGTTGGCGTAGATCATCGCCTCCTTGACCACCCCGCTCGCCTGACTGGCATCAATCGACAAGAGCCCGATCAGCACCGTTGGCAGGTTGTTCATGATCGATGACAACAGTGCCGTCAGCACGCCGGTTCCGAACGCCGCGCCCCACACGCCATATCCGGCGAAACCATCGAGCCAGCCAGCCAGATACCCGGTCAACCCGGCATTGCGCAGGCCGTAGACCACCAGATACATGCCCAGCGAGAAAATCACGATCTGCCACGGTGCCTCTTTCATCACTTTGCGCGTGGAAATCTTGTGGCCACGGGCGGCGATCGCCAGCAGCAGCGCCGCGCAGACAGCGGAAATCGCGCTGATCGGAATGCCCAGCGGTTCCAGCGCGAAACAGCCGATCAGCAAAATCACCAACACCGCCCAACCGGCATAGAACGTGGCTTTGTCGTGGATGGCGGTTTCTGGACGCTCGAGCTGTTCGGGGTCGTAAGCCGCCGGAATATCGCGACGGAAAAACCACATCAGCATGCCCAGCGTCGCGGCCACACTGACGAAGTTCACCGGCACCATCACCGCCGCGTAGCGGTTGAAGCCGATGTTGAAGAAGTCCGCCGAGACGATGTTGACCAGGTTCGACACCACCAGCGGCAGGCTTGCGGTGTCGGCGATAAACCCTGCCCCCATGACGAACGCCAGGGTCGCTGCCGGCGAAAACCGCAGTGCCAGCAGCATGGAAATGACAATTGGCGTAAGAATCAACGCCGCCCCATCATTGGCGAACAGCGCCGACACCAGCGCGCCGAGCAGCACCATGAAGGCAAACAGCTTGCGCCCGCTGCCCCGCCCCCAGCGCGCCACGTGCAATGCGGCCCAATTGAAAAAACCGGCTTCATCGAGCAGCAGACTGATAATGATCAGCGCGACAAAAGTGCCGGTGGCGTTCCAGATGATTTGCCACACCAGCGGGATATCACTGAGGTGCACCACCCCAAAGATCAGCGCCAGCACCGCGCCCAACGTCGCACTCCAGCCGACACCGAGGCCTTTGGGTTGCCAGATCACGAGGGTAATGGTCAGTAAAAAAATCAGTGACGCAAAAAGCATTCCTAACAACCTTCAATAGGGTGAAATAACTCATTCCACAAAACTTGTGGGAGCGAGCTTGCTCGCGAAGAGGCCTTCAGCCATACATTATTAATGACTGAAAGTGCGCCTTCGCGAGCAAGCTCGCTCCCACAGGGCTTCGATTAAGAGGTCATTACTTTTTGTGTTGTTCGACGAACTGGCCATAGGCATCAATAAACTTTTGCAAGAACGGCTTCACCGACTCGCTCAATTTGCCCGCCTCGTCAAATGCCGAGCCCGCGCCACCCAAATAGGCTTCCGGTTGCTGCATGCAGTGCACGTCAAGAAACACAAACGACTGGCGCAGGTGCTGGTTCGCGCCAAAACCACCGATTGCCCCCGGCGATACGCTCATCACAGCGCCCGGCTTGCCGCTCCAGGCGCTCTTGCCGTAAGGCCGCGAGCCGACATCGATGGCATTCTTCAGCGGTGCCGGCACGGAACGGTTGTACTCTGGCGTCACAAACAACAACGCGTCGGATGAACCCACTTTTTCACGGAAAGTGCTGTAGGCTGCGGGCGGTGAATCACCGTCGATGTCTTCGTTGTACAGAGGCAGGTCGCCAATCTCGACAATCTCAAGCTTCAGGTTCGCCGGCGCCAGCTCAGCCAGTGCCAAAGCGACTTTGCGATTGATCGAAGCTTTACGCAGGCTACCAACCACTACTGCGACGTTGTAGACATTGCTCATGGAAACTCTCGACTGTCAGTGGGGGAGCCACTAGTTATAGATGATCCGATGACGATTTCACCAGCAGAGGAGGGAAATTCCCGCCTGCTGATTATTTTTTTCCTGTAGGAAAACTTACAGCACCTGATGGCGGTCTACCAAGCCGCAAATCAAGCGTTTTATCTCCAGAGGTTCTAAGCAGATGGCAGCAGTACTCGTCGGTCAGTTCCATGCAAGAGATGCGGAAGGCCGCGTTTATTCCGTGCATGAGTTCCAGGAATCCACTCCGTCGGCGGACGGAATCACCGGCAAGGAGCCCGTCACCACGTACAAACTGGCGATTGGCGATCGCATCGAGAAACTTGATGACGCTGAATTCAAGCTGGTTCAGTCAGGCATTATCCTGACGCGCGAACCTGAGCCAATCGTCGCTTCATAAGCGTGCGTTATGAGCAGAAGTCATAGGCGCAGACTTGGGGTAGGATTCGGCCTCTGACCCCACCTGCTGAACATGGACTTCACGCATGCGTTTACGCCATATCGAAGTGATTCAGGCGCTCTTGCAGACCGGTCACATGGGCACCGCCGCCGAATGGCTGCAGTTGCCGGTGACCGAAGTCGAAGAGCGTTTGCGCGAAGCCGAGAGTCAGTTGGGGTTCATGCTGTTCGCCAGCGTTCGCGGTCGCCTGCAATCGACGCCCGAGGCGCGGGCGTTACAGGTGGAAATCGCGCACGTTTATGAAGCGCTGGAACCGGTGCAACGCCTGGCCAGCAGCCTCAAGCAATACCTCGCACCGCCGCTGCGCATCATCGGCACCCCGCCGCTGGCGCAACAATTACTCCCGCACAGCCTGGCCGCCCTGCGTCGACGCGTGCCAGACGCACCGTGCAGCCTGCTCAGCGCGCCAACCCGCGACATCGTCCGCAGCTTGCTGCTGCGCGAAAGCGATCTCGGCTTGAGCCTGCATGATCCCGAACACCCCGACATTCATTGCCAGCCACTGGCCCAGAGCAAGCTGCAACTGCTCGCGCCGCACGGCTGGCTGCAACCCAGACAAAAGTACATTTCCCTGCAGGATCTGGCGGGCCAGGCGATGATCGGCCTCGAGGGTCAGGACCCGCTGAGCCCGGCGCTGGATAACAAACTCCAGGCCGTGCGTCCGGCACCGAGCATCCAGACCCGCGTGCAGACCCACCAGATGATGCGCAGCATGGTCGAGGCTGGCGAAGGGCTGGCCATCGTCGACCCGTTTACCGCGCTCGGTGCACGTGCCGCCGGGCTGGATGTCTGCCCGCTGTCGCCTGCCGTGCCGATCACCCTCTACGCCCTGACCTTCAAACACGCCGCCCCCTCATTGGCGATTCAGACGTTACTGGCGATCATCACGGAACAAGCCGAGGCGATGTTGTCGAACTGAGCGGATTTTCCAGCGGGTTATCGAACAATCGATACCAGAACAGCGCCTCTTCGGCGGTGTTCGGATCGATACCGCGATAACGCAACTGGTCGACGCCGCCAATCACATACCCGCATCGCTCATACAGCCGACAGGCACCGAGGTTGTTGTTCTGGGTTTCCAGCATGATGCCCGGCAGCTTCTTCTTGCGACTCCAGAACTGCGCCACATCCAGCAATGCTTTGGCCACGCCATGGCGACGGGCCGGCGCGTGCACCGCCAGTTCATCGATATGGGCAAAGCCGTTCCAGTTGGTGCTGATCACCAGATGGCCCACCGGCTCATCATCGAGGTAGGCCATGAATATCGCGCTGTCAGCGGCTTTGTGAAAGCTGCTGAACTCCTCGGGATCAATGCCATAGCACTTGCGGTACGGCACGATGGGCGTCACCCGCCACTGTTCAACGGGTTTGCCGATAACAGCGGCACCATACGCCGCGACTTCAAAACTGAAGTCGCTGCCCCAGATATAAGGCGCAAAACCTTCATCGGCAACCCGCACCGACAGCCCTGGGTGTTTAGGATTCATGACCGGTTGCATGCTCGCAAAGCTCCTCATTCCTTGACGCAATCGACGGTGTACTGCCGCCCATTGCCTTCGTCTTCATGTTGCAGGCCATGCACATCCGCCACAAAACCCTGGAAGCTGCTATCAAACGTGCGGGCAAATTTCAGGTAGTCGATGATCGAGCGAGTCGACTCGGTAAAGCGCTCACCGGGCATGATCAACGGAATGCCCGGCGGGTACGGCACCAGCATCACGGCGGCAATCCGTCCTTCCAGCTCGTCGATCGGCACCGCCTCGACTTCACCGCGCACCAGATGATCGTATGCGTGGGCCGGCTTCATGGCGATTTCCGGCAGTACCGTGTACATGCGTTTGAGATGCCTGGCGGTGGCGTTGCTGCGATAACAGGCGTGCAATTGATCGCACAAATCCCGCAGGCCCATGCCGCGATAGCGTGCGGTATCTTGCTGGGCGACACACGGCAGACACGTCGCCAGACTGACGTTAGCGTCGTAACTGCGCTTGAACTCCAGCAACTCGGTGAGCAACGTACTCCATTTGCCTTTGGTGATGCCCATGGAGAACAACACCAGAAACGAATACAGCCCGGTCTTCTCCACCACCAGCCCACGCTCCCAGAGGAACTTGCTGACCACCGCCGCCGGGATGCCCTTCTCGCTCAACGCGCCACCGGCGTTCAGGCCCGGCATCACCAGCGTGACCTTGATCGGATCGAGCAAGACGTAATCGTCGCTGACCTCGCCGAAACCATGCCAGTCGGCGTCGGGCTTCAGCAGCCAGTCTTCGGTGTGCACGCGGTCGACCCCTTCGACACCCGGCGGCTGCCAGATCGAAAACCACCAGTCATCCGCCGCAATGTGCTGGCGCAGATTGGCCAGCGCACGGCGAAAACTCAGGGCTTCGTCGAAGGTTTCCTGCAACAGCGAGCGCCCGGCCGGGCCTTCCATCATCGCCGAAGCCACGTCCAGCGAGGCGATGATGCTGTACTGCGGCGAGGTCGAAATGTGCATCATGAATGCTTCATTGAAACGATCACGATCCAGTTGCCGCGCGCCGCCGTCCTGCACATGAATCATCGAGGCCTGACTGAACGCCGCCAGCATCTTGTGAGTGGAATGGGTGGTAAACACCAGAGGACTGTCTTCGCTGCGCGAAGTGTCCATGCCATAGCGCCCGGCAAAGAACTCGTGAAACGCCGCATAGGCGTACCAGGCCTCGTCGAAATGCAGCACTTCAACGCTATTGCCCAGGCTTTGTTTGATCAGTTCGGCGTTGTAACAGAGCCCGTCGTAGGTCGAGTTGGTGACCACCGCCAGTTTCACCTTCGGCGCTCGCCCCTTGGTCAGCGGACTGGCGTCGATCTTGGCCTGGATCGATTCGCGGCTGAATTCGCTCAGCGGTATCGGGCCGATAATCCCCAGTTCATTACGCTCCGGGCACAGGTACAACGGGATCGCGCCGGTCATGATGATCGCGTGCAGCACCGACTTGTGGCAGTTGCGATCCACCAACACCAGATCATCGCGAGCGACCATCGAATGCCAGACGATCTTGTTGGCGGTCGAGGTGCCGTTGATCACGAAAAAGGTGTGGTCGGCTCCGAAATTGCGTGCTGCGCGGGCTTCCGCCTCGGCGAGCGGACCGGTGTGATCGAGCAGCGAACCGAGTTCGGGCACCGACACTGACAAGTCGGAACGCAGAGTGTTTTCACCGAAAAACTGATGAAACGCCTGCCCCACCGGACTCTTGTGATACGCCACGCCGCCGCCATGGCCGGGGGTGTGCCAGGAATAATTGGAGTCGGCGGTATGTTGCACCAGCGCTTTGAAAAACGGCGGCAGTAAGCCGTCGAGATACTTGCGCGCCGCCCGCGCCACTTGCCGGGCCAGGAACGGTACGGTGTCTTCGAACAGGTAGAGGATGCCGCGCAGTTGATTGAGCTCGGCCATGGCGTCGGCCGGGGCGTTTTCCAGAGTGACCTGCTCGCCCAAGGCAAAGATCGGCAGATCCGGCGCCCGCACCCGGGCGAGGCTGATCAGTTCGGCCATATTCTGCAAAAGATGCGAGTCCGTGCTGGCGTCCTCGGCGGCAATCAGCACGCATGCCAGACCATGATGGGTCGAAGCCACCAGACGCCCTTCCGCGTAGTCGGTGGCCGAAACGATACTGAAACCTTCCTGCTCCAACTCCCGGGCAATGCCTCGGACACGATCGCCGGCGACCGTGTCGGCCTTGATATCACGATGGACAATCAACACCGGAAATTTCAAATCTTTGTACATGGGGCTCAGTGTCCTGAGGCGGCGGATTCGAATCCGCCAATGCATTCAGGGTAGAGGGTTGCAGCGAAAGTGGCGAGGGTGGCCAGTTGTCAGCACCGCGACCTCTGGATCTTCAAGCCTGCGCGTCAGCCTCGGCAATCTGTGTCCACAACGCCGGGCCACCGGCCGACTTGGCAATGATCTCCAGCCGCACCAGATGCGCAGCCAGTTCATCTTCAGTCGCACGAATAATCCGTGCTGGCTGGCGATCAGCCGGTAAGCGGCGAATCTCGGTAGCGGAGTTGTCCGAGCCCTCGCCCGTGCCATTGCCGTCGGAGGCGTTGCCGGCCAGCGACAGGCTGGTCTGGCCACCGGTCATGGTCAGGTAGACGTCGGCGAGGATCTCGGAGTCGAGCAAAGCGCCGTGCAGTTCACGGCCGGAGTTGTCGACGCCATAACGTTTGCACAACGCATCGAGGCTGTTGCGCTGACCCGGATGACGCTCCCGGGCCATCATCAAGGTGTCGAGGATCGAGCAGTGTTGCGTGATGTCTGCGAGATCCTGTCGACCCATCAAGGCGAATTCGTTGTTGATGAAGCCAACGTCGAACGCCGCGTTGTGGATGATCAGCTGCGCGCCTTTGATGAACTCGAAGAACTCATCAGCGACTTCGGCAAAGCGTGGCTTGCCGACAAGGAATTCGTTGGTGATGCCGTGGACGCCGATGGCGCCTTCGTCACTCTCCCGATCCGGTTGCAGGTAGACGTGAAAATGCCGGCCCGTGAGGCGCCGACCGATCAGTTCGACACAACCGATTTCGATAATCCGGTGACCATCGGTCACCGGCATGCCGGTGGTTTCGGTATCGAGTACAACGGATCTGGTGGCCATCAGTGCTCAGCTCTCAACGGGTCAATCGGGCAAAAACGCGGATCTTAACACGCTCACGGGATGTATCTGCCTTGGCGCGTTATCGTTCTTCGCCAGCAGGCTCGCGAATGGGCGCCACGGTGAAACTGGAAAAAATCAGCTCTGCTTGTACCCGCGAACCTCATCAACACCACGGTTAGCCAACTGGTCCGCGCGCTCGTTACCGTGATGACCAATGTGCCCGCGGACCCACTTCCAGGTGACCTTGTGGCGGTTGACCTGCTCGTCCAGTTCTTTCCACAGATCAGCGTTCTTCACCGGCTCTTTGGCAGCTGTCTTCCAGCCGCGCTTCTTCCAGTTGACCATCCATTCGTTGATGCCCTTCATCACGTATTGCGAGTCGGTCACCAACAGCACTTCACAGGGCCGCTTCAAGGCTTCGAGGCCACGGATCGCGCCGAGCAGTTCCATGCGGTTGTTGGTGGTGTTGGCTTCGCCGCCCCACAATTCCTTTTCGACGCCCTTGCACACCAGCAAGGCGCCCCAGCCGCCCGGACCGGGATTGCCCTTGCAGGCGCCATCGGTGAACAGTTCTACGCTTTCGACGCTTTCGCTCATGCCAATCTATCCAGAAAAAATGCGTGCCTCGCCAATCGCGGATCGACGATGGCCGCGGCCGAAGCAAGTCCGGCCACTATAAAAGAAGGGTTTACGGTTCGATGCGGCGGCGGTTGACCTTGGCCATCGGCAGCGGAATCAGCTTGCCCATCGGCTCGCGACGCTCCTGACGCAGTGGGCGTAGCCCGACCACAATCTTGCGCGCCACCAATAAGTAGAAGCCGCCTCCCGACAATTGCCAGTCACCGGCCTTGCGTTCCCAGCCGGCCAGACGGGCCTGCCACTTGGGCGACGCGAGCGGCGGACGATAGCACCCGAAGCGGCGTTTCTCCAGCGCAAAGCCCAGTAGATTGAGCCAGTCGGCAACCCGAGATGGCGAGATGCAGCGTGCCTTGCGCAAGGCATCGTGAGCAAATGCATGGCGCAGGCCCCAGGTGCTCCAGGGATTGATGCCGATAATCAGTAAATGCCCGCCAGGGCGCACGCTGCTCGCCGCTTCGCGCAACAGGCCGTGAGGTGACAGACAGAAATCCAGACCATGCTGCATCACCACCACGTCGGCGGCGTGCTCGCTCAATGGCCAGGCCTGCTCTTCACAGACAATCTCGACACCCGGCAACGGCGCACCGAGCCGCACGTTGCGCTGCACTTGCGGCGCTGACGGCGGGGTTTCGGCCGAGGGGCCGTAGTGCACCAGATAGCCACCGAAGAACCGGCCCAGTTCGTCTTCGAGCATGCGCCGCTCTTCATCCAGCAGCAATTGCCCGAGCGGGCCCGACAGCCATTCACGGGCGGCGCTGATCAACGCCAGCCAGTCGGGATCTGCCTGAGCGAACGCTTTATCGGTCATGTCATTCTCCAACGCGCCAGGAACTACTAAGATGCGCCAATGTTTTCCGCTTGGCGAATTCCGACGATGATACAGATCAGTGCCCTGCCCGCGTTCACCGATAACTACATCTGGTTGTTACAGGATCACCGTACCCAGCGCTGCGCGGTGGTCGATCCGGGCGATGCCGCGCCCGTGCTGGCGTGGCTCGACGCCCATCCTGGCTGGGCGCTGAGCGATATCCTGATTACCCACCATCATCACGATCACGTCGGCGGCGTCGAACGCCTGAAGCAGGCCAGCGGCGCTACCGTGTACGGCCCGGCCAGCGAAAACATTCCGGCACGGGACGTGGCGCTCGAGGACAACGACAGCGTCAGCGTGCTCGGCTGGGACTTCGATGTCTACGCGGTGCCCGGTCACACATTGGGCCACATTGCCTATTATCACCACGGCTTGCTGTTTTGTGGCGATACGCTGTTTGCCGCCGGTTGTGGCCGCTTGTTCGAGGGCACGCCTGAGCAGATGCACCACTCGCTCGGCCGGCTCGCCGCGCTGCCTGAAGATACGCTGGTCTATTGCACCCACGAATACACCCTGAGCAACCTCAAGTTTGCCGCAGCGGTTGAGCCGGGCAACGCAGACATTGCCGCCCGTCTGGAAAAAGTCACCCGGCAACGGCAGAACGGGGTCATGACCCTGCCATCGACCCTGGCACTCGAAAAGCTCACAAATCCGTTTTTGCGCACCACTGAAACATTGGTTACACAAAAAGTGGACGAACGGGACGGCGCTCAAAACCGGGGCCCGAGTGAGGTTTTTGCGGCTCTGCGGGCATGGAAAGATACGTTCTAAGAGCCACATGGCCCGATACAAAAATTCTGAATGGTTGACCGCAAGGGGTGCACTTTCTAGAATCGCCCGACATTTTTGCCCGGAACTTACTTCCAGCCAATGTCGTCATCCATACGTAAGTCCGTCAATTCAGATGCGTTGACCCGCCTGGCGCAAGCCATCGCGGTGGCGGTGTCTGCCACGCTGGCGGGCTGTTCCAGCCACGCCCCGCAGCCTGAAGCGACCCATACGCCGAACATTGCTGCGCGAGCCAAGCAGAAGCCGATCTGGCTGACCGAGAAGCCCAGCCCACAGGTTCCCCAGGATGTCTGGGAGCGCATGCGCCAGGGTTTCCAGTTGCAGGAAGGCCTGGGCGTGAACCCGCGCATCGAGCAGCAGCGCCTGTGGTTTGCCAGCAACCCCTCTTTTCTCGAGAACGCCGGCGAACGCGGCAGTCTCTATATCCATTACATCGTCGAACGCCTCGAAGAACGCAACATGCCGCTGGAACTGGCCCTGCTGCCGGTGATTGAAAGCTCGTACAACCCGATGGCCTATTCCCGGGCCAATGCGGTAGGTCTCTGGCAATTCATTCCTTCCACCGGCCGTTACTTCAACCTGCGTCAGACCCGTTTTTATGATGGCCGTCGGGATATCACTGCCTCGACCACCGCAGCAATGGATTATCTGACCCGGCTGCACGATATGTTCAACGGTGACTGGCTGCTGGCACTGGCGGCCTACAACGCCGGTGAAGGCACAGTGAGCCGCGCGATCGAGCGTAACGAAAGGCTCGGCCTGCCAACCGACTACTGGAACCTGCCGCTGCCAGCGGAAACTCAGGCCTACGTGCCAAAGCTGCTGGCCCTGTCGCAAGTGGTCCTGGCGCCGGAAGCCTACGGGGTGAATCTCAACCCGATCGCCAACGAACCGTATTTCCAGGTCGTCGAAATCAACCAGCGCATGGACTTGTCGAAAGTCGCTGCGGTGGCCAACATCGACGAAGACGAGCTGTTCCAGCTCAACCCGGCGTTCAAGCAGCGCACGACCATCGACGGGCCTCAGCATTTGCTGGTGCCGACGTCCAAGGCGCAACTGCTGACCGCCAGCCTGCAAACCATGCGCCCTGACGAATTGATCAGCCCGCGTTCGCTGAAACCGGTGTTCGAAGGTGCCGATCCTGCCGAAGTGGCGCAACTCAAGCGCGCTTATCGCGTCAAGCGCGGCGACAACCTTGGCACCATCGCCAAGGCCAACAAGGTCGAAGTCAAGGATCTGCAACGCTGGAACAAATTGACCGGCAAGAACCTCAAGATCGGTCAGACCCTGGTGATGCAGGACAACACCAAGCGCAGCCCTTCGCGCAAGAGTGGCCGGGTCAACACCGTCATGGCGGCGAACAGCAAAACCAAAGGCAAGGCCGAGAGCGCCCAGCAGACCCAGTACAAGGTCAAGCGCGGCGACACCCTGTATGTGGTGGCCAAGCGTTTCAACGTTGAGATGCAACATCTCAAACGCTGGAATCCGGGTGCCGGCAAGGCGTTGAAGCCAGGGCAGATGCTCACGGTTTATTCGCCGCATTGATTGATAAAACAGCCCCTGAATTTCAGGGGCTTTCTTTCGACGGGTGTCTGGCTTGAACGCGGGGTGACTGGTAGATCCATCCCCTCTCCCTTCTGGAAAGGGTCAGGGTGAGGGGTTCTTCGGCAAGAGGATTAACAGCCCATTAACCCGCTATCTTTTTCCTGTCCAGACAAGCTGTTACTGTACGGCCCACAAAGCCCAAGCCGCCTGGATCAGATCTGACTTGAAGCGTCCCCTCCTCCTGCTCCTGATCAGCCTGGCCTTGAGCTCACCCGCAAGCGCGACGATTACCGAAAGTCACGGTTATGCGCAATTCGGCACGCTCAAGTACCCGGCCAGATTTACCCACTTCGACTGGGTCAACCCGCAAGCGCCCAAGGGCGGTACGTTGCGGGTAATGGCGTTCGGCACCTTCGATACGGTCAATCCGTACACCTTCAAGGGCACCAGCCCGGTTTCCACAGGGAATTTCCTCCAGTACGGCATCAACGAGCTGAACGAACCACTGATGGTCGGCACCGGCCAGTATTCGCCGTCCGGTGACGAACCGGCATCCAGCTACGGCTTGATCGCGCAATCGGTGGAGTACAGCGAAGATCGCAGCTGGGTGGTGTTTAATCTGCGCCCGGAAGCACGCTTCCACGACGCAACACCCATCACCGCCTACGACGTGGCGTTCTCCTACCGATTGCTGCTCAAGGAAGGTCATCCGCTGTATCGCACCGCGCTGCAGGAAGTGCTGCGGGTCGACATCCTCAACAAGCAGCGCATTCGTTTCGTGATGAAGCGCTCAGGTAACCCGCTGTTGATTCTGCGCCTGGGCGAATTACCCGTGCTACCGCAACACTACTGGAAAGACCGCGACTTCAAGGCCACCACCTTCGAACCGCCGCTGGGCAGCGGCCCGTACCGCATCACGTCGGTGACGCCGGGGCGCCAGTTGATCTTCGAGCGGGTCAAGGATTACTGGGGCAAAGACCTGGCGGTCAATCGCGGCAAGTACAATTTCGATCGCATGCAAGTCGAGTTCTACCGCGACAGCGACGTCGCGTTCGAAGCCTTCAAGGCCGGCGAGTTCGACATCTACATCGAGCATCAGGCGAAGAACTGGGCCAACGGCTACAACTTCCCGGCCGTGCGCCGTGGCGAGGTGATCAAGGCGCAGATCGCGCATCAGATCCCGACCCAGAGTCAGGGCCTGTTCATGAACACCCGCCGAGCGACCTTCGCTGACACCAGGGTTCGCGAAGCGCTGGGCCTGATGTTCGACTTCGAGTGGACCAACCGCGCGCTGTTCAGCAATGCGTACAAGCGCACCACCAGTTACTACCCCAACAGCGAATTCTCCGCCAGCGGCCTGCCGGTCGGGCACGAATGGCTGATGCTCAAGCCGTACAAGGAGCAACTGCCAGCGAAGCTGTTTACCGAGCCGTTCACCCTGCCGCAGACCGACGGGCGCGGCGTTCCTCGGGACACCATGCGCAAGGCCCTGGCGTTGCTTGCCGAGGCTGGCTGGAAGCTCAATGGCCAACGCCTGCAAAACGCCGCTGGCCAGCCATTTCGCTTCGAGCTGTTGCTGGTCAATCCGAACCTGGAACGCCTCCTCCAGCCGTATATCGAGAACCTCAAAAGTATCGGTATCGACGCGCGCCTGCGCACCGTGGATCGCGCCCAGTACAAACAACGCCTCGATCAATTCGACTTCGACATGATCCTGATGACGCTCAACCAGACCCTCAGCCCGGGTCTTGAGCAATGGCAGTACTTCCATTCCAGCCAGGTCGGGATCAAGGGCAGCAAGAATTACGCGGGCATCGCCAATCCGGTGGTCGATCACTTGCTCGAACAATTGCTCGCCGCGCGCACCCGCGACGAGCAGGTCGCCGCCGGCAAGGCCCTCGACCGTGTACTGCTCTGGCAGCACTACAGCATTCCCAACTGGTACCTCAATTATCATCGCCTGGCCTACCGCAACCGGTTGGCCTTTGTCACCACGCCGCCCTACACCCTGGGCCTGAGCGCATGGTGGCTGAAGTCTTCGGAGAAAGATCAATGAAACCGATCCGCGCCCTGCTGGTGCAGGCCAGCGGCTTGCTGTTTGCCGGGCTGGCGTTTGCCGCCCCGCAGCACGCCTTGACTTTGTACAACGAGCCGCCGAAATACCCGGCCGACTTCAAGCATTTCGACTACGTGAACCCCGACGCGCCCAAAGGCGGGACTTTTCGCCAGGCCGGGTCCGGCGGCTTCGACAGCCTCAACCCGTTCATCAGCAAAGGCGTACCTGCCGAAGACATCGGCCAGATCTACGACACGCTGACCAAGCACAGCCTTGACGAACCGTTCACCGAATACGGTCTGATCGCCGGCAAGATAGAAAAGGCCCCGGACAACAGCTGGGTGCGTTTTTACCTGCGCCCCGAAGCGCGCTTCCACGATGGCCACCCGGTACGCGCCGACGACGTCGTGTTCAGTTTTGAGACGCTGACCAAGGAAGGCTCACCGATGTTTCGCGGCTACTACAATGACGTCGCCGAAGTGATCGCAGAAGATCCGTTGAAAGTGCTGTTCAAATTCAAGCACGCCAACAACCGCGAACTGCCGCTGATCCTCGGCCAGTTGCCGGTGCTGCCCAAACACTGGTGGGCCGGGCGCGATTTCACCAAGGGCAACCTGGAAATTCCGCTCGGCAGCGGCCCGTACAAAGTCACCGAAGTGAAGGCCGGGCGCTCGGTGCGCTACGAGCGGGTCAAGGATTACTGGGGCAAGGACTTGCCGGTCAATCGCGGCTTTTACAACTTCGACACGATGACCACCGATTACTACCGCGACAACACCGTCGCGCTCGAAGCGTTGAAGGCCGGTCAATTCGATTACTGGCTGGAAATGACCGCGAAGAACTGGGCCAACGCCTATAACATCCCGGCCGTCACCGAAGGCCGGTTGATCAAGGAACAGATCGCCAACGGCAACCCGACCGGCATGCAGGGTTTCGTCTTCAACCTGCGCCGCCCGGTGTTCCAGGATGTGCGGGTACGTCAGGCGCTGGGGCTGCTGCTCGACTTCGAATGGACCAACAAGCAATTGTTCAACGGCGCCTATGTGCGCACCCGCAGTTATTTCGAAAACTCGGAAATGGCCGCCACTGGCCTGCCCGACGCCGAGGAGCGGGCGATCCTTGAACCCTTTCGCAGCAAACTCCCGGCGCAGGTGTTCAGCGAAGCCTTCGAGAATCCGAAGACCGACGCCAGCGGCATGATTCGCACCCAACAGCGCGAGGCCTATCAACTGCTGCAAGAGGCTGGCTGGAGGATCGTCGACGACAAAATGGTCGACGCTAGCGGCAAACCGGTGGTCATCGAATTTCTGCTGACGCAGACCGACTTCGAACGCGTGCTGCTGCCGCTCAAGCGCAACCTCAGCGACCTGGGCATCGATCTGGTGATTCGCCGTGTCGACGTCTCGCAGTACATCAACCGCGTGCGTTCGCGGGATTTCGACATGATTGTCGGCAGTTTCCCGCAGTCCAATTCGCCGGGTAACGAGCAGCGCGAATTCTGGATGAGTGCCGCTGCCGACAAGCCGAGCAGCCGCAATACCATGGGCTTGAAAGATCCGATCGTCGATCAACTGGTCGAGAACCTGATCAACGCCGATACGCGCAAAAGTCTCGTGGCCCATGCCCGCGCGCTCGACCGCGTGTTGCAGTGGGGCTATTACGTGATCCCCAACTGGCACATCAAGACCTGGCGCGTCGCGTACTGGAACCACATCGGCCACCCGAAAGTCTCGCCCAAGTACGACATCGGGATTAATACCTGGTGGGTCAAACCCGACGCAAAACCGGCGATAGAAGTCGAAACCAAACTGCAAGCCGACCCTGCGGGCACGGAGTAATCAGATGCTGGCGTATATTTTTCGGCGACTGTTGCTGATCATTCCGACCCTGTTCGGCATTTTGCTGATCAACTTCGTGATCATTCAGGCGGCGCCCGGCGGACCGGTCGAGCAGATGATCGCCAAGCTCGAAGGCTTCGAAGGCGCCACCAGCCGCATTGCCGGCGGCGGTGCCGAAGTGTCGGTGGCCGGTTCCGCCTATCGCGGTGCACAGGGCCTAGACCCGGCGCTAATCAAGGAAATCGAGCACATGTACGGGTTCGACAAATCGGCCCCGGAACGTCTGTGGATCATGGTCAAGAACTACGCGTCGCTGGATTTTGGCGACAGCTTCTTCCGCGACGCCAAGGTCATCGACCTGATCAAGGAAAAACTGCCGGTATCGATCTCGCTGGGGCTGTGGAGCACGCTGATCATGTACCTGGTATCGATCCCGCTGGGGATCGCCAAAGCCACGCGACACGGCAGTCACTTCGATATCTGGACCAGTTCGGCGATCATCGTCGGTTACGCGATCCCGGCGTTCCTCTTCGCAATCCTGCTGATCGTGGTGTTTGCCGGCGGCAGTTATCTGGACTGGTTCCCGTTACGCGGCCTGACCTCGAACAACTTTGACGAATTGAGCCTGGGCGGCAAGGTCCTTGATTACTTCTGGCACCTGGCGCTGCCGGTGACGGCATTGGTGATCGGCAACTTCGCGACGATGACGCTGTTGACCAAAAACAGCTTCCTCGACGAGATCAACAAGCAGTACGTGGTTACCGCCAAGGCCAAGGGCCTGACCCGTCACCGCGTGCTCTACGGTCATGTCTTTCGCAACGCCATGCTGCTGGTGATCGCCGGGTTTCCGTCGGCGTTCATCGGTATCTTCTTCACCGGCTCGCTGCTGGTCGAGGTGATTTTCTCGCTCGACGGCCTCGGTCTGATGAGTTTCGAAGCGGCGATCAACCGCGATTACCCGGTGGTGTTCGGCACCCTGTTCATCTTCACCCTCCTGGGGCTGGTGGTGAAACTGATTGGCGACCTCACCTACACCCTGGTCGATCCGCGCATCGACTTCGAAAGCCGGGAGCATTGAGATGAACCTGTCCCCTCTCAACCGCCGCCGCTTCGAACTGTTCAAGGCCAACAAGCGCGGCTGGTGGTCACTGTGGCTGTTTCTGATGCTGTTCGGGCTGAGCTTGGGCGCCGAACTGATCGCCAACGACAAACCGCTGGTGGTGCACTACGACAACAACTGGTACTTCCCGGCGATCAAGCGCTACCCGGAAACCACCTTCGGCGGTGAATTTCCGCTGGAAGCCAACTACAAGAGCCCGTACATCCGTGAACTGCTCAAGGCCAAGGATGCGTGGGTGCTGTGGGCGCCGATTCCGTACAACTATCAAAGCATCAACTACGACCTGAAAGTCCCGGCCCCTGCCCCTCCGTCGGCGGACAACCTGCTGGGCACCGATGATCAAGGTCGCGATGTGCTGGCGCGGGTGATTTACGGCTTCCGCGTTTCGGTGCTGTTTGCCCTGACGCTGACCATTCTGAGTTCGATCATCGGCGTGTTCGCCGGGGCCTTGCAGGGCTTCTATGGTGGTTGGGTCGACTTGGCCGGACAGCGTTTTCTGGAGATCTGGTCAGGGTTGCCGGTGCTGTACCTGCTGATCATTCTGGCCAGTTTCGTCCAGCCGAATTTCTGGTGGCTGCTGGGGATCATGTTGCTGTTTTCATGGATGAGTCTGGTTGACGTGGTGCGCGCCGAGTTCCTCCGTGGCCGTAACCTCGAATACGTACGCGCAGCGCGGGCGCTGGGCATGCAGAACGGGGCGATCATGTTCCGCCACATTCTGCCCAACGCCATGGTGTCGACCATGACCTTCATGCCGTTCATCCTCACTGGCGCCATCGGTACGCTCACTGCACTGGACTTCCTCGGTTTCGGCTTGCCGGCCGGCAGTCCGTCGCTGGGCGAGCTGGTGGCCCAGGGCAAATCCAACCTGCAAGCGCCGTGGTTGGGCATGAGTGCGTTTGCGGTGCTGGCGCTGATGTTGAGTTTGCTGGTGTTTATCGGCGAGTCCGCTCGCGATGCCTTCGACCCGAGGAAGTGAAATGAATCAGGACAATCTGATCGAAGTGCGCGACCTCGCCGTCGAATTCGGTGTCGGCGAGCGCCTGCACCGGGTGGTAGAGGGCGTGAGCTTCGACATCAAACGCGGCGAAACCCTGGCGCTGGTCGGCGAATCCGGCTCGGGCAAATCGGTGACCGCCCACTCCATCCTGCGTTTGCTGCCGTACCCGATGGCGCGGCATCCGGCCGGCAGCATCAATTACGCCGGGCAAAACCTGTTGGGTCTGAGCGAGAAAACCATCCGCCACATCCGCGGCAACCGCATCGCGATGATTTTTCAGGAGCCGATGACCTCGCTCAATCCGCTGCACTCGATCGAGAAGCAGATCAACGAGGTGCTCGGCATCCACAAGGGGCTGACCGGCAAAGTCGCGACCAGGCGCACGCTGGAGCTGCTGGAGATGGTCGGCATCCCCGAACCGCACAAGCGCCTCAAGGCCCTGCCTCACGAACTGTCCGGCGGCCAGCGCCAGCGGGTGATGATCGCCATGGCCCTGGCCAACGAGCCGGAACTGCTGATCGCCGATGAACCGACCACGGCGCTGGACGTGACCGTTCAGCTGAAAATCCTCGATTTGCTCAAGGAACTTCAGGCCCGACTGGGCATGTCGCTGCTACTGATCAGTCACGATTTGAACCTGGTACGAAGAATTGCGCATCGCGTATGTGTCATGCAGCGCGGTTGCATCGTCGAACAGGCATCGTGCGCAGAGCTGTTCCGTTCGCCGCAGCATCCGTACACTCGGGAATTGCTCGGCGCGGAGCCCAGCGGAGGCCCGGCGACCAATAAAATCGGGGCGCCGCTGCTTGAGGTCGAGGACTTGAAAGTCTGGTTCCCGATCAAGAAAGGCCTGCTCAAGCGCACGGTGGACTACGTCAAGGCAGTGGACGGTATCAATTTCAGCCTGCCTCAAGGCCAGACGTTGGGGATTGTGGGCGAAAGCGGTTCCGGTAAATCCACGCTGGGTCTGGCGATTTTGCGGCTGATCGGCAGCAAAGGCGCGATCCGTTTTGAAGGCAAACAGCTAGACTGCCTGACACAGAACGAGATTCGCCCGTTGCGCCGGGAGATGCAGGTGGTGTTTCAGGACCCGTTCGGCAGTCTGAGCCCGCGGATGTGCGTCAGCGACATCGTGGGTGAAGGCCTGCGGATTCACAAGATGGGCACCGCCGCCGAACAGGAAGCGGCAATTATTGCGGCATTGAAGGAGGTAGGTCTGGATCCGGAAACCCGGCACCGCTACCCCCACGAATTTTCCGGTGGGCAACGGCAACGCATCGCCATTGCTCGAGCGTTAGTGCTCAAACCGGCGCTGATCCTGCTGGACGAGCCGACTTCAGCGCTCGACCGGACGGTGCAGCGGCAAGTGGTGGAACTGTTGCGTTCACTGCAAGCCAAGTACAACCTGACGTATTTGTTCATCAGCCATGATCTGGCTGTCGTCAAAGCGCTGAGCCACCAGTTGATGGTGGTCAAGCATGGCCAAGTGGTCGAACAGGGAGACGCGCAAGCCATTTTTGCCGCCCCTGAACATCCGTATACACAGCAGTTGCTGGAAGCCGCTTTTTTGGCACCAGCCACTGCGCAATAACCTGAAAGAGGAGCAACACATGGGTTTTCTCGCCGGTAAGCGCGTACTGATCGTCGGTGTCGCCAGCAAGCTGTCCATCGCATCCGGCATCGCTGCCGCCATGCATCGCGAGGGCGCTGAGCTTGCCTTCACTTATCAGAACGACAAACTGAAAGGTCGTGTTGAAGAATTCGCCCAAGGCTGGGGTTCGAGCCCTGAGCTGTGCTTCCCGTGCGACGTGGCCAGCGATGAAGAAATCGCCAAGGTCTTCGAAGCACTGAGCAAGAAGTGGGACGGCCTGGACTGCATCGTGCACTCCGTTGGCTTCGCCCCGGGCGACCAACTGGACGGCGACTTCACCGAAGCCACCACCCGTGACGGTTTCCGCATCGCTCACGACATCAGCGCCTACAGCTTCGTGGCCCTGGCCAAAGCCGGCCGCGAAATGATGAAAGGCCGCAACGGCAGCCTGCTGACCCTGTCGTACCTGGGCGCCGAGCGCACCATGCCTAACTACAACGTCATGGGCATGGCCAAGGCTTCGCTGGAAGCTGGCGTACGTTACCTGGCCGGTTCCCTGGGCCCGGACGGCACCCGCGTGAACTGCGTATCGGCTGGCCCGATCCGTACGCTGGCCGCTTCCGGCATCAAGAACTTCCGCAAGATGCTGGCCGCCAACGAAGCGCAGACCCCACTGCGCCGTAACGTCACCATCGACGAAGTCGGCAATGCCGGCGCGTTCCTGTGCTCTGACCTGGCGTCGGGCATCAGCGGTGAAATCATGTACGTGGACGGCGGCTTCAACACCACCGCCATGGGCAACATCGAAGAGTGATCTCGATGTAGAAAAAAACCGCCTTTCGAGGCGGTTTTTTTTCGCCTGCGCAAAACTCGCGCACGGGCAATAACTATGTACCACCGGAGATTCTCCCCGTCGTTCGACAATCGGCGCTCAGCGGTTTTCAACCGCCTATAGGAGAACACAGATGAACAACACCGAATCAGAACCAGCGGCCGATCAGGCCCAACAGGCATTGATCCAATGTCTTATCAACGAATTGACCGAAGTACCCGTCGCAGATGCCATGGCGCCCTCGCGCACCCTTGAGATTCCGCGCGGCTGCCTGTTAAGCGAGTGGACCGAACTGTACTGGACCGCTCTGCAGCGCCCGGACTTTCTCTATTGGGCCAGCCAGTTCGACGTCAACTTTGATACTTTCAGCCTCAAAGGCGAGATATTGCAGGCCCTGACCGCGTCGCACACAACGCCTACCCTCAGGATATTCACCCTGGACGATGATTCCGGCTGGTGGCAAATGGCGCCGACCCTGTTGTCGATTTCGCAACGGATCGATCCGGCGGGGATCGGCTTGCCCTGTATTGGCGGTAAATCCGCCAACCCTCAGTCCCGTTTTCCGCGCCAGCTGGTGCTGGCGTTCTACGGCTATCCAGAACCGCAAAACACCCAGCAGGCGCAGGTGATTGTCAATGAGCTGAAAACCAGCGCAATTGCCGCGATCAACAACGACGGCTATACAACGTCGGCGGTGATCAGAGAGCGCACCGCGCAGCTTGAGGACTATCGAGCCATCGCGGCAGAACTGGAGCGGGCCCTGCAGGCCATAGAGGAGCGCAAACAGCCTTTCATCCAGTCTCGCATTGCCGCAAAGTCGGTATCGCTGATCTCTTGCTCTTTAATTGCCAGGACAGAGTCTCAACACAACCTCGGCCACGTCATGACGCAATACGGCTTTGAACTGCCGGACAATGTCGAAGGCACCCGCGAACTGATCCTGCGGTTGCGCCAAGCAAAGTGGCCACTCCCACCCTTTGTCAGTGGCTACGTGCAGACCAATCTGCTCATCACGCGCTACCAGGAAGCGTTTGGTGATATTGAGAACTGTCAGTACATCATCGGGCGCCTGGAAGCGCTGAGCTGGAACAAGGAAAGTACCCAGACGATCAGTCTGGAGGAATTCAGCAAACCGGAACCTGCATCGACGTTGGGGCGACTGGTGGCCAGGCGCAAGGAATTACTGCTGGGGTTCAGGAACATTCAGGCTTTTCAAGCGATTCTCAAAGGCAGAAACCTCCCGGCGGACAGTCAGTTGCTTGTGACCGAATCAGGTCGGGTAGGCACCGTCGGCAGCAATCACAACTGGATTGCCCTGGGCCGGCAAGTCGAGCGGCACGCGGAATTGAAAGTCTTGCTGGAGAGGCTAAAAACCCTGGCGGGCGATGCAGGCGGAGAGATACGTACCAACGGTAAAGTCAGTCTGGTCCAGATGATGCGCTACTACGAAATGGACGTACCTGAAAACGTCGACTCTGCCCGCCTCACCGCCCAGTGGGAAAAAACCCTTTTGATACTGCATCCGGTGCACATGGACCACTGGTATCTGCTGGGCCCTCCCGGCAATGAAACCGAACAGTTTACCTCGCAGGAACGCCAGGTCATTGTCGACGCCACTGCAGCGTTTCTGCCTTCAGGCTCGGCCCCGCTGATCGACTATTTGAGCGAAGGCCTTGAAACCGACCTGCCCCGATCCGCTCTGTACGCCAAAGCGGACTACCTGTTCAACCAGATCCTGAGCGCACCCCGGGCTCAGGATCTGGGCAACCTGTTGTTGAGCAAATTCAGATTGGCTGACATGGCAAAGGCACTCAACGCGATAAACCGTGAACGCCTGGTCCTCGCTGCCCTGATATTGAGTCTCGACCCGAGTATGGGAAAGCACACCCGACGGATCATTGCCCAGCCCTTGAACGACCGCTTTTTCTGGGGCGAAAGTTTCAGCGAAGTGCGCCGCTTTATCGACGCTCAACCCGGCCTGACGCCAGTCAAAAACAAAGTGCTGGCCACACACCTGATGCTATCGGGCATAGCGCCAGAGTTTCTGGTCCGTGATATTCCCGAATCCGTCGGTTACATGAGTTCGTGCCGTTGGGTCATGCTCAAACAGATGGTGTTGTACATCGAACAGTTGAAAACCGGACTGGCGCGAGTGATGACGTTCGAACAATTGATGACCCTGGCCCAACATCCAATCCCCCGATTCCAGACGTTTCAGACCGGGCTCGCGTGCACATCGGTGTTGGTCGACTGGGCCATTGCCAGGGGCTTGATCCACCCAGAGCCCGGCCTTGACGTCAGCACCTACGACTCGTCCACACTGGAAAAGGCCGGCACGGTCTTCCGCGAGCACACTCACCAGCTGGACCAGCTGTGCCGTGACGGTTTTCGCTCAGCCTTCCCAACGCCCTATACGGTGGCATTGGCTGACCTGCGCAGCATTTTCCCCAATCACCGTCACCTCGAAGACAAGGTTCTGGTCTGGACCGACGCAATCGCAGTTACGGAAACCGATCCGCCGCAATATTCCCTGGTGGATCTACACATGGCCAACCGACTGATGCCCGACATGACAGGCTGGAGCTCCAGGCGTGCCCAAGTGAACCTGGAAACAATGGCGCCGCAGTTTTCCAGACTGAAAGAGGTCTGCCGGCAGTTTTCTTTCGCCCTCACCACCCGCTTGGCTCAGATGAAAAAGGCCAGCCTGGCCTTGATCAAAGAAGCGTTTTGCGAGTTACCTTTGCAACAACGGATTGATATCGAAGATTCCACACTGGAGCTGTTTGCACTGAGTCCGGTGCCGCAGGCAGGCGCGGCAGTTGAACCGCACAATAACGCGGGGCCATTCGCTATAATTGCGCTGCTACGCGACTACACGCCCCGGGTCTTCGAAGTCTTCGTCCGACACTCGCAGGTTCAGTTGCGCAGGGATATCGACTGGACGTTGTTGACGCCAACGGCCGACCGCGCGGCACCGCCTTCACTGCCAATAGACGGGGAGGCATACCAGCGAGGAACTCAGCCCGAGAGCCCGGCGAGCTGCAATGTCAGGGTTGAACGTCTCAGCGTCGAGGGAGCGCCATTCGCGCGACAACCCGTAACGGTGCCCGACACCTTTTCATCTGCCAAGGTCAACGCCATCGCCCAAGCCGCAGTCAACCAGTTGTACAACGCGCACGAAGCCGCGGCGCTGGAGCGTGCAATGACCGCCATTGATCTGAACGACACCGAAACCTGCCACTCGACATGGATGGCGTTCTATCAGGCGTTGAGTCCGTCCGAGTGATGAAATTTCACTCGTGCAGGGTCTTCTGAAATACTTGAAATTCGAGTACACCATAGCCCCCTATGGGAGTGGGCTTGCACGCGATGTCGGTAGCACTTCCTGAATTTTGGCCGCCTGACACTGCGCCATCGCGAGCAGGCTCACTCCTACATGGCCCGTGGTATATCGGTTGTGGTCAGTACATATCACGCCTTGGACAGATCCATTCTGTATCCTGCCCCGGGGGCGCCCTCATGCATTGCCGCCTGAATTTCGGCGTACAACGCATTTGCCTCGGCGGTAGTGATTGATCGCGAACAATCGCGCAAAACCACATGTAAAAGCACATTCTCCTGCCCCGGTAGCAGTCCGAGCCGTTCGATAGCTTGTTCGGGTAGATCCACATACGGCCAACGTCCCTTTATCTGCATCTCCTCAATCCAGTCAACGCAATCCCCCGCCGCCTGCAACATCCTTTCGGTCAGCTCTTCCTCACTAAGACCTGGCATTATCGCCACTGATATATCCCGTGCAATTGAAGGCAGACGCGATACCGAAGTCCATGGATTCAGATCATGCATTTGCGCCTGCACGCGCGCGTTCTGATCGCGCAGCAAGCGAATATCAGGAATTCCTTTACGTAACATCGTCAGGCGATCCAGCCCCATCCCAAGCGCCAGCCCGCCATGTCGCAGCGGGTCAATGTTCAAACGTTCCAGCAAAGATTTCGCTATAAGGCCGCACTCAATGACCTCAATCGGCGTGCCATCCTTAAGCACGTTCACTTCGATTCCACCCTCGGTGTAGTGATGGGGGCTATCGCTGTAAACCCAGGATTTTTCGGGAACAGCAACGTTGAGAATATCGCCGATTAGACGCAGCAAATTTTCATGCGACGCCAAGTCTGGATCGCCCAGTACCCAGATATCCATTTGATGAGGCTCTGCACAATGCCAGCGATCCCGGCTATCACGCCTGAACGTTATTCCCGGCGCAGCTAACAAGACCGTCTGCCCCGGTTGTCGACCCTGAGCGGCCAATTTAAGCGCCGCGGGGATCTGGCTCGTGGTTTGGGTACGCAAGAGGGAATGCTCATCGACCCATCGCGTATGTTCGCTACCCAGCGTGGTCTCTTTCGGATCGTACCCAAGTAATCCGTAATTCTCCTCAGCGGAGACGATCCTTGGCCCCACTTGTAACTGCGCTCGAGGCCAGCCATTTTCGGCAAGCCCCAGAAGAACTTCATTGAGCAATAGCCGTACTGCGTGGTCAGGATGATTTTTTTCAGTTAAATCTTCCAACAGCAAAGCCTTGTGAACAGATGCTTCTGTCAGGTATTTCTTTGATACGTGCACTGTGCTTCCTCCGACCACGTTTCATATAAACCAAAAACCATAAATAAACATAACTACAAAAGACCTACCTTTCACAACAGCAAAAACCACTGACATCAAATTTTCAGATCGGTACTACAGCCGCCACCCATTCAAATAACCGAACCATGCACCCCCAACAAAACAGATAGATAAAATCATTCTTAAAAAATCAAATAAACCATTTAACACATCAAACAAATCAGGTACTAATTTATATCTCCCAAGCAGTGCTGGGAGTAAAAAACAAAAACTCAAAGAAGGAAAATCAAATGTGCATCGAAATAACCACCAACGAGAACCTCAAGCGAATTACTTCTGGACCTGAAAATTTCGGATGGGCCCCACTGGCTTGGGCGAATTCTGAAGATTAAACGAGAACAACGCGCGGCATCACTTACGCCGCGCGCCTTTCCATCAGGAGAGTTTCATGTCAACCTCAAACATGATATCGACGCTCTTCGGCCATGAGGAATTCTCCATCATCGCCGACTCAGCTGCTTTTCTCAGAGAATGTGCACTCCTGGGTTTCAAAACGGCTAATATTTTTGAGCTAACGAAACTACCAAAAAACACTATCGTTTTTTCATTTAGCAACCAAGCTGCCAGAGTAATGTTTCAAATCGCAGAAAACGCTGACAGGAAAAAAAGTATTTTCTGCGCGGCTCAAGTGTTCGAGCCTTCCGTGACTGCGGCAATGTACAGTTTAAGACTTCTACTCAGCAGCGATTTCGAACATTCCCTTTCGATGCAACGATCCGTGCTGAGCATGTTGAACTCCAATCAGAAGTTCTCCCTGCATGGTAATCATGCCGCTGCATCAGTTTCGATTCACTCTCACGCAAAGGCTTATGCGCTACTGGCCGAAGATATATCTGACAACTTTATCCAGTCGGTCGCGGAATTTTTTGAAGTCCACTACGCACATATGGACCCTAAGGAGCCCAGCCCATTTTCTTTTAACGGCACATTAAGAGTTGCAGGAATATTAGCGGTACAGAGAAAGCCAAACCCAACATTACCAGAGGGCTTGAAATCCTCACTTAGATGGCTAAGTGATCGCATAGCTCAAGAAGGTGCGACTATATCGATAAAGGACAACACCATAATTTCATTCAAGATAAACGACGAGGAGCAAATAAAACTCCTGGATCTTGCTGCCGGCAATCGAGGTCTGAAACTGACGGAATTTGCCATCGGGGTGAACCAAGCCATTGCGCCAGACATTGACTACAAAATGAATTCACAAATGAATGAAGGTATCAGCGGCGTTCATCTAGCAATTGGTGACGGTTCATCAGGCTTTCACATCGACTTTCTTAGTCCATCGGTATACGTAACTCCTTTGCACACAATATCCGAGCAGGCAAATGCGTGAACACACGCCTGCTCGTGCCCCGATATCAACTACGCTTCAACACCTGCTTATGCGCATACATCGCCCCGTCCGCATCGGCCAGCAACCGATCCACGGTTTCATGGCGCTGCGGGTCATATTCGATCTGGCCGACGCTGAAGCGGATGGCGTAGCCACGGTGGAGCGTGGCGTTGCGTTCTTCGAGTATTTCCTTGAGGCGTGCCATGACCGCCGTGGTTTCGATGTGGCTGGAGCCGGTCAGCAACGCGACAAATTCATCGCCGCCCAGGCGTCCGACCACATCGCTCTCACGAAAGGCGATGCGCAGCACGTCGGCGAAAGTCTTCAAGGCGTTGTCGCCCTCGGCATGGCCGTACAGATCGTTGATTTGCTTGAAGTCGTTGAGATCGAAAAACAGCAGCGTCGCCGGCCGTTTGAGCCGTGCGCAGGCGTCCAGGGCATGTTGAGCCAGCTGCTTGAAACCGCGGCGGTTGGACAGCAGCGTCAGCTCGTCCATGCTCGCCATTTGCACCGCCGTCAGCTCTTGCTCGGCCATTTCGGCCAGATCACGCAGCAGGGCACGCTCCTCGTCGTCGAGCTCACGGGGTTTGGTGTCGATCAGGCACAACGTACCCAGTTTGTTGCCAGTGGGCACGGTCAGCGGATAGCCGGCGTAAAAACGAATGTTCGGCTCGCCGGTGACCAACGGATTGTCATGGAAGCGCTCATCCTCGCGGGCATCGCGCACCAGCAGCAGGTCATCCTTGAGAATCGCGTGGCCGCAGAAGGAAACGTCCCTCGACGTCTCGGTAGCATCGAGCCCGACGCAGGACTTGAACCACTGACGGTCCTTGTCCACCAGCGTCACCAATGCAATCGGCACATTGAACAGGCGTTTGGCCAGCCGCGTGAGTCGGTCGAAACGCTCTTCGGGAGCCGAATCGAGAAGATTGAGGCCATGCAGCGCCTGGATGCGCGCCTCTTCGTTGGCAGGTTTTCGGGGAACCAGCATCACACACTCCATTGGCATCAGTGTTCCTAAGAGTAGCGCTAATTCTCCTCGGCCTCACCCCATCAACCACCCACCACCGGACATGGCCCCCCAGCATCGGCCCAGAGCTTGAACTGGTTCACGAATATGTCGTGCGGCACCGGCACTGGCGCGCGCCCTGCGCCGGGGTTCCAGCCCCAAAGCACCAGTTTATCCTCGCTGACATGTTTGATCAGCGCGGCGAAATCGCGGTCGCCATTGCTCGAACGGTCTTTGATCATCGCGCACAGCTTGTCCGGCGGCAGGCCGATCCAGGCCATTTTGTGCGCTGCTGGCGGCAGGCTCCAGTGCGGCGCCCCCGGAGGGGCATGGGGGCCGTAACTGGCCGGCGGATTGTTTTCAGCATGACAAGTGGCACAAGGCAAACCGGCGGCGCCCTTGCCGTCCATGCCGCGCACCACGCTCATCGCATGAGGAATGCCGGCGTCGAATTGCAGCGGCGAATCGCCGGGAATGTGGCAGTTCTGGCAGCGCGGGCTCTGGAATACCTTCTGCACCGTGCCGAAGGCTTTCAGGGCCTCCTGATCATCGGCGAACACATCCGCGGCATAGCCGCCCAGACCGACCAACACCATCGTTGCCAAGACCAGATGTCGTTTCATCTCATACCCCCGACAGTTGCAGCGGCAGTTCGCGCAGGCGTTGCCCGGTCAGGGCGTACACCGCGTTGGCCACCGCCGGTGCGGTCGGCGGCACACCGGCCTCGCCGATGCCGCCGGGTTTGTCGGTGCTGGGTACGATGTGCACCTCGACCACCGGCATTTCGTTAAGCCGCAGCACCTGATAATCGTGATAGTTGGACTGCACGACCGCACCGTCCTTGAGCGTGAGCTTGCTGTGCAGCGCCATGCCCAGACCGAAGGTGATGCACGATTCCATCTGCGCCGCGATGCTCTGCGGGTTGACCGCAATCCCACAGTCCACCGCACACACCACCCGATGCACGCGAATCGCCAGGTTGTCCTGGGACACTTGCGCGACCTGCGCCACATAACTGCCAAACGATTCGTGCACCGCGACACCCAAGGCATGGCCCTCTGGCAGCGGCGCTGTCCAGTTGGCCTTTTCCACCGCCAGATTGAGCACGCCCAGATGCCGCGGATGCTCCTTGAGCAATGTACGCCGGTATTCGACCGGGTCCTTGCCCGCCGCCGTGGCCATTTCGTCGATCAGCGATTCCATGACAAACGCCGTGTGGCTATGCCCCACCGAACGCAGCCACAGCACGTTGATCCCGGTCTGCGGCGAATGCAGATCGACCTGATGGTGGGCCAGACCTTTGACGTACGGACTGTCGCTGACACCTTCGACGGACGTCGGGTCGATGCCGTTCTTGACCATGGTCGCTTCCAGCAACGTGCCGGTCATGATCGACTGGCCGACCAGCACATGCTGCCAGCTCAGCGGCAGCCCATCCGCGCCAAGGCCGATTCGTGCCTGATGCAGGAACATCGAGCGGTAATAACCGCCGCGGATATCGTCCTCCCGCGACCACACGGTTTTCACCGGCAGACCCGCCGCTTTCGCCACTTGCACGGCTTCAGCGACAAAATCGGAAGTCGGATTGGCCCGGCGGCCAAACCCACCGCCGAGGAATTCCGTGTGGATCTCCACCTGCTCGGGCTTCAACCCGGTGATTTTTCCGGCAACCATTTGGTCGAGCGTCTGAAACTGCGTGCCCGTCCAGATTTCACATTTCTGCTCGCTGATTTTCACCGTGCAGTTCAACGGTTCCATCGGCGCATGCGCCAGATACGGCACGCTGTACTCGACGTCGATCTTCTTCGCCGCTTTGCTAAAGTTGCCCTTGGCATCACCGGCCTGACTGGCTGATGTGCCCGGTGTGGTGGCCAGTTTGCGAAAGCTCTCCAGTAGCTTTTCGCTGCTCAGATCCGCGTGAGGCCCCAGGTCCCAATCGACTTTCAGCGCATCGCGGCCCAGTTTCGCCGCCCAGTAATGCTCCGCAATCACCGCGACGCCACTCGGCACCTGCAGCACTTTATGTACCCCCGGGATCGCCAATGCTTGAGCGCCTTCGAAGGACTTGACCGTCGCCCCGAAAACCGGCGCACGCACGACCATGGCGGTCATCAAACCCTCGAATTGCACGTCCATGCCGAACTTGGCGCGGCCGGTGATTTTCTCCGGGGTATCGAGGCGTTTGGTTGGTTTGCCGATGACTTTCCAGTCCTTGGCCTCCTTGAACGTGATCGATTTCGGATCCGGTACCGGCAGTTGCCCGGCGGCGTCTGCCAGTTCGCCGTAGGTTGCGCGTTTATCGCCGGCAATCACCACACCCGATTCGGTGCGGATCGTCGAAGGCGCGACGTCAAAGCGCTTGGCCGCCGCTTCGACCAGCATCTGCCGGGCCGTTGCACCGGCCAAACGATAACGGTCGAACTCCATCCAGGTTGACGTCGAGCCGCCAGTAATCTGCATGCCGCCAAAAGCGGGCATGCCGTAATCCGCCGCCGACGCGGGGGAATGTTCGACACGGATGGTCGACCAGTCAGCGTCCAGTTCTTCGGCGATCAGCATGGTCAGGCCGGTCCAGATGCCCTGGCCCATTTCCGAATGCCCGAGCAGGACGGTGACGCTGTTGTCAGCGCCGATGCGCAGAAAGGCATTCGGCGCAAAGACTTTGCCCTCATTCTCCGCCGCCATGGCAAAGCGGTGGCCGGCGGGCACGGCAAACGCCACCACCAGACCGCCGCCCAACAGGGCACTGCCTTTAAGAAAACCCCGACGCGATACGGGACTGTTCATCGTTTAGCTCCCCCGTCAGCTTCAGCCGATCTCGGCCGCACGTTTGACCGCTGCGCGAATTCTTGGGTAAGTGCCGCAGCGGCAGATATTGCCGGAGAGCGCCTGATCGATATCGCTGTCGGTCGGTTTGGGGATTTTCGCCAGCAAGGCGGCGGCCGACATGATCTGCCCGGACTGGCAATAACCGCACTGCACCACATCGAGTTCGGCCCAGGCCTGCTGCACAGGGTGCGAGCCATCCGTGGACAAACCTTCGATGGTGAGGATTTTCTGCCCATGGGCGACGGCCGTGGCCGGGGTGATACAGGCACGCAACGGCGCACCATCGACATGCACGGTGCACGCGCCGCACTGCGCCATGCCGCAACCGAATTTGGTGCCGGTCAGGTGCGCGATATCGCGCAGGACCCAGAGCAACGGCATGTCCGCGGGGACATCGAGCGCTTGATCCTTGCCATTGATGTTCAAAGTCAGCATCGGGGTTTTCCTCAGACTCACGGTGTTCTGAAGGGGCGTTGCTGCGGCCGTGAAGCCTGCGCGCGCCTCGGGTTATCCCTTTCAGCAAAGCCTAATTTGCGCCTCAAGCCAGCCGTGGCGACCACCGGTCGTGCACATGTCGGCTTTAATCCTACAGTTGATAACGGCTCGCACTGCGCCGCCAGAGGAACACTCGTACCAGCGAACCGATTCGCGAGCAGCTCGCGGATTGCCCTCCATATGTGTCAGGAGTAGCGAACATGGGATTTGTCACCACCCAAGATGGCGTCGACATTTTCTACAAGGACTGGGGTCCGAAGGACGCCCCGGTCATCCACTTTCACCATGGCTGGCCGCTCAGCTCCGATGACTGGGATGCACAGATGCTGTTCTTTCTGGGGCAAGGCTTTCGGGTGATTGCCCATGATCGCCGTGGCCATGGACGTTCGAGCCAGGTCTGGGACGGTCACGACATGGATCACTACGCCGATGATGTCCTGGCGGTGGTCAACCATCTGGGCGTGAAAAAAGCCGTGCACGTCGGCCACTCCACCGGCGGCGGTGAAGTCATCCACTACATCGCCCGCCATGGCCAGGACAAAGTCCTCAAAGCCGCGATCATCAGCGCGGTACCACCGCTGATGGTCAAGACCGAGAGCAACCCGGGTGGTTTGCCGATATCGGTGTTCGATGATTTGCAAGCGCAACTTGCGGCCAATCGTGCGCAGTTCTATCGCGATGTGCCGAGCGGCCCGTTCTACGGCTACAACCGACCGGGGGCCAAGGCGCAGGAAGGTGTCATCGCCAACTGGTGGCGTCAGGGCATGATGGGCGGCGCGAAGGCGCATTACGACGGCATCGTAGCGTTCTCGCAGACCGATTTCACTGAGGATTTGAAGCGCGTGACGGTGCCGGTGCTGGTGATGCATGGCGAAGATGACCAGATTGTTCCCTATGAGAACTCGGCGCCTTTGTCGGCGAAATTGCTGCCAAAGGGCACGTTGAAGTCGTATCCGGGATTTCCGCACGGGATGCCGACGACTGAGGCGGCGACGATTAATGCAGATTTGTTGGCGTTTATTCGCGGGTGATCATTACGCGAGCCATACACCCGACCCTGTGGGAGCTGGCTGCCAGCGATGGCATCGGGTCAGGCCTTATCGATGTCGAGGCTGCCGGCCTCATCGCTGGCAAGCCAGCTCCCACAGGGCATGGGTCGAGATTGGCTAACTGTCAGGCCGCCATCGCGAGCAGGCTCGTGCACTCAGTGAAAAATGGCCTCTTGAGTGGTAGAAGCGCAGGCGGTCGGCTTTGGGTCTTGTGGTGTGCTCGCCCCTCACCCCAGCCCTCTCCCGAGGGAGAGGGGGCCGATATCTGGGCTTTTCAACACTTGAGTTCGACTCGGTGTCCCACGTCGGTGTAGCTCTCGCCAACACCACGGTCAGTCCCCTCTCCCTTTGGGAGAGGGTTAGGGTGAGGGTCGGCTTTTGGCTGTTTAAAGATGTGAAGACGGCGCATACCGCTCTTGATCTTGTCCAGCGGCGCCGTCACGCACTAGTCTTCGGAACGCCCATCACTCTCGCGATCCCGCTCGTAATGGTGGGCAAGAGGAAGCGCCGGCAACCAGGACTCGCGCCGAACAGTCCAAAGCTCATAAGTGGGTTTGAATTGATCAGGCTGATCAAGCGATCCCACGTTCACCTCTACTTCGTCAGCCGAATGCGTAAACACGGGAGAACCACAGCGTGGGCAAAAAAACCGCCCGTTGTAGTCACGCGTTTCGCCGGTAAACGTCACTGCGCTGGCAGGAAAAATCGCCGAGACGTGAAACAACGCTCCGTGGCGTTTCCGGCAGTCGAGACAATGACAAAGTCCCACGCGGTAAGGTTGCCCTGAAGCTTCGAAGCGAATGTCGCCGCATAGGCAGCCGCCCGTGAATCGGTCCATGGTGGATCTCCTCTGTTCACCCATGTGTACCGTGCGTAAACACATTCCCGCACGCCAGTTTAATCGATCTACGGCCCCCCCCATCGACGAAGGACTGACTACGCTGTTAATCCAGCATGTCTTGCCTGCCGAGGACGACTGCCATGCAACGCTTTCAAAAACTCACCCCGTGCCTGTGGTTCGACAATCAGGCTGAAGCCGCCGCGAGGTTCTACTGCTCGATCTTCGATCAGGCGAAAATCACCGGCCGGACTGCAGACTGCAACGAGCCTTTACCGGCCGGAGCTAATACACTCGGGCGCTGGCCTGCCGGGAAGGACGATGATGAAACACGCTGCCGCCAAAAACCCTGAAAAAGCCCCGCGTTTCTGGCGTGATGAGGCCCTGCCGTTCATCGAGGCGCGGGCCATCGCCGATGGTCGCGAGGTGTGCTACGCGCGGCATTCCCACGCGCATTTTTCCATTGGTGCGATCACTGCCGGGCGCAGCACGTATGTGCATGAGCACGCCCGGTTCGAGGTCGCTGCCGGCACTGTGGTGCTGATGAATCCTGGCGATGTGCACGCGTGTAATCCGATCGATGATCAGCCGTGGTCGTACCTGATGCTGTATGTCGAGACACCTTGGCTGACTGATCTGCAACACCAATTGGGTTTCGGCGAGGAGCTTGAGTTTCGCCGGTTTGCGACCACCCATGTCAACGATGCCAGCCTGTTCGACGACCTCAACGATTTGTATGAAATCCTCGTCGACCACCAGCAGGATGCCCTGCGCAAACAGAGCGCAGCGGTGGAGTTTTTCACCGATCTGCAATTACGCCTGAACCCGGCACAACAGCCGGTGCGCGAGCCGAATTTCAAGCTGGAACGTGCCGCCGACTACATCCGTGAACACTGCACCGATCTGCTGAGTCTGGATGACATTTGCCGCGCCGCGCAGCTGTCACCGTCCTACCTGATCCGCGCCTTCAAGCAACATTTCGGCATGACGCCGCATGCTTTTGTGGTCAACCAACGTATTCAGTTCGCTCGTGAGCGATTACGCAACGGGCAGTTGATTGCCGATGTGGCGCTGGAGGCGGGGTTTGCCGATCAGGCGCATTTCCAACGAGCGTTCAAACAGCATCTGGCGGCGACGCCCGGCCAGTATCGCGGCTGACGCGGTATCACAAGCGACCGTCCCCCCTGTGGGAGGGAGCTTGCTCCCACAGAGGAATGGGAGGATTTCAAGGCAACAACAGATAAACCGCACTCACGACCAACAACCCCGCCATCAGCCGATTGAACAGGCGCATCCCCGCCGGATTGCCCAGATACCCACGCAAAAACGTCCCGGCATAGACCCAGCAGCCCACCGACACATAGCAGATCACCAGATACACCGCCGCAAACTGCCAAACCAACCTTGCCTCGCCATCAGCAACAAACGCGCCCATGCCGGCGACGCAGGCCAGCCAGGCCTTCGGATTGAGCCATTGCATGACGGCGCCATAGAGCATGGATGGGGCACGCCCCGAGTCGCCGGCATTCAGTTGCCCGTCATCGGTCGCAAGCTTCCAGGCCATGAACAGCAGAAACGCCACCCCGGCCAGTTGCACCACGCGGGTCATGAATGGCCAGAGCTTGAGGATTTCGTGCAGACCCAGTCCCATCAGCACCAGCAACAGCACAAACCCCAACGTCGCCCCGGCGACATGCCGCTGACTGGCGCGAAAGCCGAACTGCGCACCGGAGCTCAGCGCCACGATGTTGACCGGGCCGGGGGTAATGGACGCGGCCAGAGCAAACGCCGCCATCGAAAGAACAAGACTCATCTCACACCTGCTTCAAAACGAGGAACAAGGTGCTCACGGTAACCAGCGCCTGGTCCCCGGTATTGAAGAAAATCACCCTGACAGCGCAAATCCCCTGTGGGAGCGAGCCTGCTCGCGAAGGCGTCAGATCAGCGGACATCTTTTCTAGATGACCCACCGCATTCGCGAGCAAGCGCGCTCCTACAGATTCCGCGCAGTCCAGTTGAATCAGTCCAGCCGCGGCACGGTGAAACGGAACTCGCTGCCCTGCCCCGGCTCACTGTCGGCGAAGATCCGGCCGCCATGCGCTTCGACGATGCCTTGGCTGATGTACAAACCCAGGCCGGTGCCAGTTGGATTACCTTCTTTCACCGTCCAGTAACGGTCGAACACGTGAGGCAGATGTTCCTTGGGAATGCCTTCGCCGCTGTCGCGCACGATGAAGACGATTTCATTGCCGACGGATTTGGCGTGCACGCCAACCGAACCCAGGCGCGGGGTGAATTTGATGGCGTTGCCCACCAGGTTCGACAACACCTGAAACAGCCGCTCCGGGTCGGCATGGATGCGCAGATCGGGATCAGCCGCGAAGGAAATGCTGATGTCCTTGTCCAGTGCCAGCGGCGCGAGCAAGGCTTGCGCCTCTTCGAACATCTGACTGACGTCGAGTTTCTGCGGTGTGATGCTGTAACGCCCGGCGTCGATCTTGGAGGTATCGAGCAAGTCTTCCAGCAGCGTATTCATCCGCCCGGCCGCCTGTTGCATGGTGTCGATGGCCGTGGAGATTCGCCGCGAGGTGTGCGGGCCGTCGGAGCTGAACGCTTTCTGCATCATGCCGCAGAGCATCGAAATAACCGTCATTGGATTGCGCAGATCGTGGGAAACCACCGCCACCAGTTCATCGCGAGCACGCACGGCCTCCTGCTCACGCCGTACCTGACGGGCCAGATCGTTTTCCAGCGCCGAACGACGCAAATCGTTGGCCGCAAACAAGTCGCCATGGCTCCACTTGGCGGAAATCCCGGCCATCTCGACCTTCCAGATTTCGAACGAGGTGCGCGGACGCAGGCGCATGCCCGCATCAGAATTTTCCAGATCCAGCGGCTTGCGCGGATCGCCGCTCCAGTTGATGTTTTCTTTCACTTCCGCACGGAACCACAGCACGCCGTTGTCCACCGGTTTCGGCAGGCTCATGGCAAGTACGCCGCTGGCCACTTGGGGAAACTGCGCGGCGGGTGGATAAACGCTGGCCAGATGGTGACTGGCGAACACCGGCTCAGCGCTGTCCTGCAACCATTTGTGCAGAGCGCGGATGTCTTCCGGTTCCGGGCAGTTGCCGTAACGATGCAACTGCTTGTCTTCAATGATTGCGACACCGCCGGCATTGGCCAGCGCCATCAGAACCTGTGGCTGATTGGCCAGGCCGTCGAAGACATTTTGCGGCGAATCGATCATGGCCTGATTGAGCAGCGCCAGCGCTTCGACCTTCTCTTCACGTTGGCGACTCACCTCCAGCGCCTCCATCGCGCTGATTTGCAGCGACAGCACCTGGCCGATGGTCTGGCACGCGATGCGCAACTCATGCGGTACATGCAGCGGCTGACGGTTGCCGCAACTGATCAGGCCCCAAAGCTTGTCACCCTTGAGCAGGGAAATACTCATCGACGACAGCACGCCCATGTTCTTCATGTATTGGCAGTGAATCGGTGAAACGCTGCGCAGGGTCGCGAAACTCAAATCCAGCGGCGTCTGCGTATCCGGACGCAACTTCGGCACCAGCGGCACCGGTTGATAGTCGGCGTTGGGGATGATGCGCAGCCAGTTTGTGCGATACAACTCGCGCGCCTGCTCGGGAATATCCGAGGCCGGGAAGAACAGGCCGTTGAAGACTTCCATCGACGGATCGGACGCTTCGGCGATGACCTGGCCGTGGCCCTCCTCTTCGAAACGATAGATCAGCACCCGGTCGTAACCGGTCATCGCCTGGATTTCCTTGACGCTGATGTCGTACAGCGCCTGCAAAGTGGTGGCCGCTTGCAGACGCTGGAGCATGCGCCCCAGGTTTGTCTGATTGCCGGCGACGTTGCGCGGCTGGAAGTTTTCGACGTGAATCTCCAGCTCAAGAATCAACACGCCCTGATGTCGATGCAGCAACCCCTCGAACGCGGTGCCATTGAGGTGGAGGTACAACCGCGGCGCGTCGAAGAATGCCGCTTGCTGCAAGGCTTCACGCACCTGTGCTGTGTGCACTTCACCCAGCAAATCCACCAATGGCTGGCCAATTAACGCCTCTGGCGCACGGTCCAGCAGGGTTTCGACGTTGGCGCTGACCTGAATGATCTCGAGCGCCGGCTCGCTCAACGTCAGCAGCAACCCGTGGGGCTGGATTGCGCCGGGGAAGCGGATCGGCTCGTCAGCACAGTTGGCCAGCAGCTCTTCAAAATCTTTCTTGTCTTGCGGGTTCATGCCAATACCTCCTGGCAATCGAGCCAGCGCTCGAAGCAACTGAATGTGGTTTGCGCCGCGATCACAACGGCTTCGCGCTCATCGGCGGTCATAGGGCGATTGCCCAGGTATTCGATAAATTCGCGCCAGCGACGGCCGGTGGCAGCGCCGTAGACATCGAGGAAGGCAGCGCCGTTGTCTGATTCAAGGCCCAACCGTGCGGAGATTTCTCGACGCAGGATCTGTCCGCCGAGGGTTGCGCCTTCGAGCACGTACAGCACCCCCAGGCACGCGGCGCTCGAATCAATCACGGGCAACTGATCGCAGATCGGCAGGTTTTCCAGCGAAGCGGGCGCTAACCCCAACGCTTGCAGATCGCCGCGCAATGTCGAGGTTTTGAGGCGTGGCGTCAGGTCGAAATCGTCGGGGACTGAACCACTGCGCTGCAATGCGTTTTCCAGCGGGATATAGAAGCCGTAATAGGCCGCTATCAAACGCTTGAAAGCAGGTAAATCGAGCGTATCGGAGAAAAAAGGAAGGCGTTTTTCCAGTGCGATGTGCAGTTCGGCCGTGCCGGTCCGCAGATCTTGCAGCACCGGTGGCACATAAACCTCACGGGCCTTTGCTTGCATGTATGTCGCTCTTGGTGAGGCCGCCTGGGGCCATTCGGGGTGTAAAAATGTCGCGTGAAATTTTACACGTCAAACGACATTTCTGACCGCACAGATCGTTTTTTCAGACGAAACCACGGCCCTCGGACATTTCAGAGTTCCTTCTGACGCAAAAAGTTCGACCGATCTGATGCGCCTGGGGTTGCTGTACCGCGACAGCACCGCCTGACTGGATGGGCCTGAGAAGCGGGCTTAAGTCTGCGACGGACCTTTGAGTTCGACCTGATTGCCATCCGGGTCGAAACAATACAGCGACAAGCCGTTGCCCTCGGCACCAAAGCGGGTAGCGGCCTTTTCAACGCTAAGGCCATGCGCCCGCAAGTGCTCGATCAGCGCTGCTTCATCGAATGGCTCAATGCGCAGGCAGAAGTGATCGACATTGCGCCGCTCGGCACCCGCCGCGCCGCCACCCTGACGGCCGAGTTCGCCTTGAAGGTCGACCAGATCGATCATCGACGTCCCGGCGCGCAAATGCACCAGCCCCAGCGGTTCGTTGAATTTGACCACTTCGGCCCCGAACACCTGACCGTAGAAATCGATGCTGCGTTGCAGATCCGCGACGCGCAGGACGATGTGATCAATGTGCTGAATTACAAACGGATGCATGGGCAAACCTCAACAAACTCTAGGAGCTGCCGCAGGCTGCGGCAGCCCCTACAATAGTTCAGCGTTCGCCGGAATTCATTGTCGATTTTTCGGTGGAGCCATCGAGAATCTGGTTTTACTCTCACCCCATGAACATACAAACCGCTGCCCTGCCGCCCCACGCCGAGATGGTTCGCGCCATGCTCGAACGCGACACTGCCTATGAAGGCGTGTTCTTCACGGCCGTGAAAACCACCGGCATCTTTTGCCGTCCCAGTTGCACGGCGCGCAAACCGAAACCGGAGAACGTCGAGTTCTTCGCCCACGCCGATGAATGCATGACCGCCGGTTACCGCGCCTGCCTGCGCTGCAAACCGCTGGACGCGGCGGCCATTGCGCCGGACTGGGTACAGCGTTTGCTCGCGGCCGTCGACGCTGACCCCGAGCTGCGCTGGAGCGATGCGCAATTGCTCGCCGAAGGCATTGAGCCGCTGAAGCTGCGGCGCTGGTTCCAGCAGCACTTCGGCATGACGTTCCACGCCTGGCTGCGCACCCGGCGCCTGGGCATGGCGCTGGGCGGGATCAAGCAAGGCACTTCGATCGACCACGCAGCGTTCGATTCCGGGTATGAATCGCTTAGCGGGTTTCGCGATGCTTTCCAGAAGTCATTCCACATCACCCCGGGCCGCACCGCCCACAGTGAACCGCTGTTGTTTACCCGACTGACCACGCCGCTGGGGCCGATGATCGCGATGGCTGAGCAACGCGGTCTGGTGTTGCTGGAGTTCCTCGACCGGCCGGCATTGACCCGGGAAGTCGAGGAATTGCAAAACCGCTATGGCTACGTGGTCGCGCCGGGGCATAACGCGCATTTGCAGCAGATCGAGCGTGAACTGGCGCAGTATTTCGCCGGCCGGTTGACCGCGTTTACCGTCGCCTTGCACCTGCCCGGCAGCGAGTTCGCCCGGCAAGTCTGGTCGGCCCTGCAGCAAATCCCTTACGGTCACACCAGCACCTACGGCGCCGTTGCCGCAGGCTTGGGCAAACCCGGCGCCAGTCGCGCGGTGGGCCTGGCCAACGGTCAAAATCGTCTATCGATTGTCGTGCCATGTCATCGGGTGATCGGCGCGGACGGCTCGCTCACCGGCTATGGTGGAGGTCAGCCGCGCAAGGCGTTCCTGTTGAGGCTGGAAAACGCCGCTGTGCAACTCACGCAGCAACTGGCTTTCTGACGACTTGAATCGACTTATAAAAAAGGGATTTAGATGAACGCCTGCAACACTCGGATTGATTTCGACAGGGCAATCAATCGCCCGGGCTGTCAGCGTGCCTGACGCTTATAAAGCGGCCAGCTCATTCCTCGCAGCGCTTGATGCCGACTGGCAACGACACATCGCCGCGGTCGGCCCTTGCCTGCATCAACCGCATCCGGCGCGCGATCCGTACGAATCGCTGGTGCGGGCGATTGCCTATCAGCAACTGCATGCCAAGGCTGGAGATGCGATTGTCGGTCGGTTGGTCGGGTTGTTTCCCGGGCAATCGTTTCCACGACCGGAGCAAATCCTCGAAACCGGGTTTGATCACCTGCGCAGCTGTGGGTTTTCGGCGGGCAAGATTGCGACGATTCAGGGGATCGCCCAGGCGACGCTGGATGGCGTAGTGCCGGATTACGCCACGGCTTTGGCGATGGATGATGAAGCGCTGATCGAGCGGTTGGTCAGCCTGCGCGGGGTCGGGCGCTGGACGGTGGAGATGTTGTTGATTTACAGCCTTGAGCGGATGGATATCCTGCCGGCGGATGATTTTGGCGTGCGCGAGGGGTATCGGCGGTTGAAGGGGTTAGAGGTGCAGCCGACGCGTAAGCAGATGGTTGAGATTGGTTTGGGCTGGAGTCCGTATCGGACGGCGGCGGCTTGGTATTTGTGGCGGGTGCCGAAACTGCTGCCCTCACCCTAACCCTCTTCCAGAGGTAGAGGGGACTGACTGGGGGATATTGAAGCGTTACGCCGACGTGGCCGATGTTGTGGGAATCCATAATCGACTCGATTTTTCAGGTCGATGTTTGACGCAAGACAACTCGGTCGGCTCCCTCTCCCTCCGGGAGAGGGTTGGGGTGAGGGACTGCTGTATCGCACTGTATCCAGCCCCGCCGCAGACATACCAAGTCCACTATTCCCCACCCAGGCGACACATCGCCGACACACTCGAACGCTCAAATCACCCGGTCGATCCCACTCACCCGATCCACCGGAGATTCCCCATGACCACCACCCTCTCAAGCGCCGTCAAAGGCTTGCACCTGAACCTTGACCGCGCCGGTGCCTGGCTGGCGCCGCTGACCCTGCGCGTGTTTATCGCCTGGGAATTTTTCGAGTCGGGGCTCGAGAAGTTCAACGGGCAGAACTGGTTTGAAGACATTCAGGACAAATTTCCGTTTCCCTTCGATCACCTGCCGGCGACGCTGAACTGGGAACTGTCGATGTGGGCCGAACTGATCTGCGCCTTGGCGATTCTTATCGGTTTCGGCACGCGAATTTCGGCCATTTCGCTGATCGTGGTGACCGTCGTCGCCACCGCTGCCGTGCATTGGCCCGCCGACTGGTCGTCATTGAGTGAACTGGCGCAGGGTTACGCGATCACCAACAAAGGCTTCGGCAACTTCAAGCTGCCGGCGATTTACCTGGCCGCTTTGGTGCCGCTGGTGCTCGCCGGCGCCGGCCAGTTGAGCATCGATGCGTGGCTGGCGCGGGTGTGGTGGAATCGCCGCGACCGCTGAAGCTCAACGCGCGCGATCCAGGCCCACCAACAAGGCACTGTCACGGCTGTAGATGTCTGGCGAATAACGCACATGACCGGCGCTGTCGACCTGCGCCGTCCAGTAGGTCATCAGGATCGGCACCGGCGCCGACAAGCGAAACTCATGGGTGGCGCCGGTGGCGAGCAAGGTGTCGGTGCGCGCCTTTTCCGCAGGGCTGAGCAGCAAATCGCGCAGTTGCAGCGGGTGCTCGACCCTGACGCAGCCTGAGCTGAACGCCCGCGGCCCTTTTTCGAACAGCGCCTTGCTCGGCGTGTCATGCAGATACACCGAGAACGGATTGGGGAAGCGAATGACCATCTGCCCCAACGGGTTACGTGGCCCCGCGTCCTGGCGCAAAAGGATGTTGCCGGGGTGGTCCCAGTCGATGTCTGCGGCCGCCAACGGCTGACCGTTGGCATCCAGCACTTGCAGATTATGCCGACTGAGGAAGGTCTGGTCCTTGCGGATTTCCGGCAGTTTGTCTTCCTTCCAGATGGTTGGCGGCACGGTCCAGGTCGGGTTCAGCGTCAGGCGCGTGACGCGGGATTTGAGCAGCGGCGTCTGGCGCTCGGCACGGCCGACCTGGGTGCGCGTCTGCCACACCGGTTCGCCGCCCTGATACAAGGTCAATTCCGCCGCTGCGACGTTGACCACCAAACCATCGGGTTCCATGTCCTGGGCCAGCCAACGGAAACGTTCAAGGTTGACCCGTAGTTGTTCACGGCGGGTCAGCGGGCTGATGTTGAGTTCGGCAATCGTCCCCGGCCCGACCACACCGTCAGCCTGCAACGAATGATTGGCCTGGAAGCTTTTCACCGCGTCCACCAACGCGCCTGCGTAAACAGTGTCGGTGGTGCCGACCGCGTGGCTCAGATAGCCTTCGCTGTACAAGCGCTGGGCCAGTTCCGGCACGCGTTTGTCTTCCATCGAGGGGCGCAACAGCGGCCCGCTGCCCACCGACTGCCATTTCGGCAAGGCTGTAAGGCGTTGCGCGGCATAGAGCTGGCGCAGTTTCTGATATTGCGCCAGACGCGGACGGGCCAGGTCAAACGCCGCCGGAATGTCATGCATGCCCGGCACGGCTATCGCCAGCAATTCGGCCTGACGGTCATGCTGAGTGTCATCGGCATGCCACAACGGCTCGAAGTGTGATTGCAGGAGACGGCCGTAATGCAGATCCTGCAGGGCTTGCAGGTAATAGCGGCTGATATCGATATCGGCGCACAACTCGCCATCCTGTGGCGCGTTCACCGCGACCGGATAGCGTTGCGGGCTGAGGCCATCGTCGGCCAACAACGGCAATTGCGACTGCAAAGCCTGCAATCGTCCCGATTCGCTGGTCCAGACCGGCATCCATTCCTGCTGCTGATAGAAGGCCTGCAACTGTTGCAATGACGGGCCGCTGAGCTGCTTTGCAAGCGCCGGGCAGGTCTGTGGCAGACCGATCAATACGGCATGCAATGGACTTTGCAACTCGACCGGCATTTCGGCAGGAGACGTCGGCAGTGTCTGCAATGGCGGCAGTGATTCATCGGCACAAGCGACAAACGGCGCTGCGAGCAAACAAATGCTCAAGTAGCATGCGTACTTTTTGAACAACTGCTTTACTCCAATCCATGGCCACCTTGATGATGGCCAACCTTACATCAGGTGCGCTGAACAGTCAGGCTCGAACTTCGGGCTTGCAGGTTACGACTGGACGTCAGGAGCCAAAGTGCCAAATAAGTAGCCAGTTGAGGACACTTTATAAATGTTGACGTATTTGCGCCGACTTCTGCTGACCACCGCGACCCTTGTCGCCGTGAGCAGTCCAGCTTTTGCCGCCGGCAACCCATCGCCGGTTCTCTTCACCAGCCTCGCCCACGCTGCACCAGAACTCAATCCCCAGGCGCTGAAAGGTGCCTTGAGCGCCATGCAATGTGCGGTCAACAGCGGAGCCAAGCCGTCCCGTCACCTGGCGATCATCGACTATTCGCAACCGTCCACCGAACGCCGACTGTGGATCTTTGACCTCAACCGGAAAAAACTGGTACTGCGCGATCTGGTCGCCCACGGTTCCAACTCCGGGGAAAACTTCGCCACCCAGTTTTCCAATGTCGAAGGCAGCTATCAGTCCAGCCTCGGCCTGTTCCGCACCCAGGAAAGCTACAGCGGCACTCATGGTTACTCGCTGCGCATGGATGGTCTGGAACCCGGCTTCAATGATCTGGCGCGTGATCGCGCTATCGTCATTCACGCCGCCGATTACGTGAATCCGTTGTGGAGCAAGCGTCAGGGCCGCATCGGTCGCAGCCAGGGCTGCCCGGCCGTCCGCCCACAGATTGCGAAGCAGGTGATCGACAAACTGAAGAACGGCCAGTTCATGTTCTCGTGGTACCCGGATCAGCGCTGGTTGCGGAAGTCGCCGTATCTCAACTGCCAGCCGCAGCAGGTGGCGAGCATCATCAGTACCCACGCCAGCTAAGAGAAACACCACAAAACCCTGTAGGAGCGGTGTGCCCCCCGCACTGCGAAAACCAGCTGTGGGCGCTGGCTTGCCAGCGATGGCGGTGGGTCAGTCAACATCAATGTCGACTGTGCCGACCCCATCGCTGGCGAGCCAGCTCCCACAGGGATTAGTGGTGTCCACAAATTTTCGGCCCAAACAGATCCCCTGCTGGCGAGAGCGGCGTCTCAGTCACCGGTTGTTTTCGCTGTGCCGACGTCATCGCGAGCAGGCTCGCGCCTGTCGTTGATCTGCATTCGGCTGATGATCAGGGCCATGACCATCAATGCCGTGCCCACACCGAAGGTGATGTGCATGCCACTGCCGATGACGCCGGCAGGCGCTTGTGTCGGGTTACCGGTGGCCACGGCAAACACCGCGCCCATCGCCGCCGCGCCCGTGATCAACCCCAGATTGCGAGCCAGCCCGAGCAGCGCCGAGACCACGCCGCGCTGGTCCTGACTGACCGCCGCCATCAGCCCGGTATTGTTGGCCGCCTGGAACAGCGCGTAACTGCCGGCGATCACCGTCATCGGCAACACGTAAGCAGGCAATCCGAAACTCATCGGCAGCAGCGCCAATAACCCGCAACCACAAACCATCCCCAGCAAGGCGCCCGGCACCACCCGCTGTGCGCCGAAACGATCGACCAGCCGTCCGGCCGGCACGCCACCGAGCGCAGCCAGCAACGGCCCAACCGACAACACCAGCCCCACCACGGTGTGGCTGAGACCCAAACCGCGACTCAGGTAAAACGGCCCGACCACCAGCGTGGTCATCATCACGGTCGTCACCAGCAATGTCAGCGCCAGGCTGCCGCTCAGGCGCAGATCGGCGAACAGTGACAGGCGAATCAGCGGTGCCCTGGCTTTCATCTCGACCACGATGAACAATCCCGCGCCGCACAGGCTGATCAACAGCAACCTCAGCGTGAAACCTTCAAGTGTCATCGCCAGCGCATAGGTCGCCAGCGTCAACACCAGCACCCCGCTGCCGAGGTAATCAAACGCAACTCGCGACCCTGCGGCCCGATCTGCCGGCAGATAGCGGTACACGAGCCATGCATTGAGCAGTCCCAGTGGCACGTTGAGTAAAAATATCGACTGCCAGCCAACATGCGCCATCAACAACCCACCCAGCGACGGACCGAGGGTGGTGCCGGTGGCCGACATCGTTGCCAGCAACCCCATCGCACTGCCCGCTCGCGTTTTGGGCACCGCATCGGCCACCAGTGCGACCGTCAACGCAAACATGATCGCTGCGCCAACGCCTTGCACCGCCCGCGCGCCGATCAGCCAGCCTAGCCCCGGCGCCAGCGCGCAAAACAATGAAGCACTGGTGAAAATGCCTATCCCGATCAACAGCAATCGCCGCCGACCCAAGCCATCGCCCAGACGTCCGACGCTGACAATCAACGTGGTGATTGCCAGCAGGTACGCCAGAACAATCCATTGCACCTGTTGGAACGTCGCATCAAACGCCGCCGCCAGTGTTGGCAACCCGGCGTTGGCGATGCTGGTGTCCAGCGACGGCATCAGCATCGACAGCGCCAGACTGGTCAGCGCCCAGCGGGCATGGGTGTTGAGGAGTTGTCTGGGCATGGTGTGCTCACTGTACAAAGGACCTGCGCCATAGCCTGAGCCTCGACAATACAAGGCGCAAGACGCATGCTTTGCACTCAATACCTGCATGGAACGCCATGTCATGACCACGCCGGATCTGAACCTGTTGATCACCCTCGACGTGCTGCTGCGTGAAGGCAGCGTCGCCCGCGCCGCCAAATGCCTGCGGCTGAGCCCTTCGGCCATGAGTCGTGCCCTGGCCCGACTGCGCGAAACCACCGCAGATCCTTTGCTGGTGCGCGCCGGTCGAGGCTTGGTGCCAACGCCGCGCGCGCTGCAATTGCGCGAACGGGTCAGTCACCTGGTGCAGGAAGCCGAGGCGGTTTTGCGCCCCGCGCAAGTGCTTGATCCCGCCCGGTTACAACGCACCTTCACCTTGCGCAATACCGACGGGTTTGTTGAAACCTTCGCCGCCGCCCTGCTCGCCCGCATTGCCGCCGAGGCGCCCAACGTGCGCCTGCGTTTTGTGCAGAAAGCCGACAAGGACAGCACGCTGCTGCGCGAAGGCCGGGTGGATCTTGAGACGGGTGTCGTCGACGACAGCACCGACCCGACGCTGCACAGCCGTATCCTGTTTCACGATCACTGGATCGGTGTGGTACGTGAGGGCCATCCCTTGAGCGCAGGCAAGGTCAGCGCCAAACGCTTAGCCTCCGGCCAGCATATTCTGGTGTCAAGGCGCGGACGCAGCAGCGGCCCGGTAGACGAAGCGCTACTCGCGTGCGGACTGACACGGGACATCGTCACGTCGTTCGGCGGGTTTTCGGCGGCACTGACGCTGGTTCGTGAATCCGACCTGATTGCCACCGTCCCGGAACGTCACACCAGCAAACTGCGCACGGGCCTGCACAGTTTCGAGCTGCCATTGAAGATGCCGCAGATCAGCGTGTCGATGCTCTGGCATCCGCGCATGGATGCCGATCCGGCGCATCGCTGGTTGCGCGATTGTGTGCGGGAAGTCTGCGCCTAACGCGCATCGCCGCCAGCGGGTTTATAAAAGAGGAATTTTTTCGTCTCGGCGGTTTTCCGGTATTCCCTGGCCCAACTCGGGTGGACGTTGCGGTCGTGGAAATACAACCCGCCGTTGGTGCGATCCTTGAGCTGACGGTTCAGCGCCCTGCCGGCAACTTCCTTGGCGAGCGCGTATTCGGCGTCTTCCTTGACCTGATCCGGACGCCCGTCACACCACCAGGAAAACTGGCAGCTCCTGGTTTCCGAACCTTGCTTGACCACGGCGCACACCGTGTCTGGAAAACCTTCATGGCCGAGGCGATTCATCACCACACTGGCCACGGCCTCCATTTCCGGCGTGTCCTTGCCTTTGGCTTCCCAGTAGATGCTGCGTGCCAGACACGTGATCGGATCATCCAGCGGCGCGGCGCCGGCAGGGTCTACTGCCTGTACTTCCTTCGGGGTGATCGCCTCGGATTTCGGCGCCGGTGCCGCGCTGACTTTATCGGCGGCTTTTTCTTCCAGCACCTGGGCCTTCTCTTCAGCCTTGGCTTTGATCGGCGCTTGATCGGTGGCCCAGGCAGCACTGACCAATAGGGTGAATGCGAAACAGCCAGCCAACCATTTCAATCCCATGTTAATTCTTCCGGCAGGGCCCGGTGCGGGCAAGGTGTTACGTCGGGGAGACGCCCGGATCCCGGGGTCTTGGCTGAGTGTAGACGGCTAAATCAACCGCAGCGTTCCGTAGAAAAAACTGTCGACGCAAGAAAAAGACATTGCACCCACCGGGGGCGTTTCGCGCATCATGGGCGCATTCAGCTCAAGGGAGAATTCCATGCGCTTCATGCCGTCCGTTTTGCGATTTGCCGCGCTGTCCGCAGGCCTGATGTTTGCCGCCTCGGCCTTGGCCACCGACGAGTTGCAACTGATCGAGTCGATCAACAGCTATCGCAGCCAGCCGCAACGTTGTGGCACGCAGGCGTCCAGTGAGTTGCCGCCTCTGTCGGCTGATCCACGCCTGCGGTTGCCGGCCAGCGGCGCCGTCAATCTGCAGCAAGCCATGGCCAGCGCCAGTTACCCGATGGTCAACGTACAGGCGATCACCCTCAACGGTCCACGCGATGCGGCGTCGGCAATGAAGGCGATTCAGGAGAGCTTCTGTCAGGTGGTGCTGGATCCGCAGTTTGTCGATGTCGGCGTCAGCCGCGCCGATCGCGACTGGCGCATTGTGCTGGCGCGGCCGCTGCTGTCAGCCAAACTCGGCGACGCACAGAGTGAAGGGCAAAAATTGCTCGAACAACTCAACACCGCACGCAGCCAGCCACGCCAGTGTGGCGGCCAGGCCTTTGCCGCCGCCGCACCGCTGGCGTGGAATGCGACCTTGGGCACTGTCGCTCAGGATCACAGCCGCGACATGGCCAACAAAAACTACCTCGACCACAAAGACCGCGACGGCCGCACCCCCGGCGATCGCGCTGAACTGTCGGGCTACAGCGGGCATCTGGTTGGCGAAAACATCGCCGCCGGCCAGGACACCGTGGGCAAAGTCGTCGACGGTTGGCTAGCCAGCCCCGGCCATTGCGCCAACCTGATGAACCCGCAGTACAAGGAACTGGGTGCCGCTTATGCGACCGACCCGAAAAGCGATGCGGGGATTTACTGGACCGCGATGTTTGGTGCGCAATAACCCTCAGGCTCACGCCTGCAATGTTCGGTGATGTGTACTGATTCTGTGCACACCACAAAATGTGTGGGAGCTGGCTTGCCAGCGATGGCGGTGGGTCAGCCAACATCAATGTCGACTGTGCGGCCCTCATCGCTGGCATGCCAGCTCCCACAGGGTCTTGCGGTGTTCACCTATTTTCGACCAACACAGCTCCCACACTTGATCATCGACGCGATCAATCAGCCGTTAACTTTCACTGATTGGACGCCTACGGCCATTACGCCTACCCTGCCCGTCCAAACCCGTTCAGCGGTTTCAATACTGCGAGGCTGTCATGACAGAGCGCGTCCTGATCGATGCTCACAACCGCCGCGTCGACTATCTGCGCATGTCGGTGACCGACCGTTGCGACTTCCGCTGTGTCTATTGCATGGCTGAAGACATGCAGTTTCTGCCGCGCCAGCAAGTGCTGACGCTGGAAGAAATCTTTCAATTGGCGCAGAGCTTCGTCGCGCTCGGCACCCGCAAGATTCGCCTCACCGGCGGCGAGCCGCTGATCCGTCGCGGCGTGGTGCAGTTGTGCGAACAGATCGCCGCGCTGCCCGGCCTGCGTGAACTGTGCCTGACCACCAACGGCTCGCAACTGGGCAAACTCGCCGCGCCGCTGTTCGACGCCGGGGTCAAGCGCCTGAACATCAGCCTCGACAGCCTTGATCCCGAGCGCTTCAAGCAGATGACCCGCACCGGCGATCTGGCGCAAGTGATCGACGGCATCGATGCCGCGCGCCAGGCCGGTTTCACCCGCACCAAGCTCAACTGCGTGGTGATGCAGGGCCGCAACGATCACGAGATCAATGATCTGGTGAGCTTTGCCATCGACCGGCAGCTCGATATTTCTTTCATCGAGGAAATGCCACTGGGGATCATCAGCGACCACAGCCGCGCGGAGTCGTTTTTTTCCAGCGTGCAGGTCCGTGAAAAAATCGCCGAGCGCTACACGCTGATCGACTCTACGGAATCGACTCAAGGCCCGTCGCGCTATTGGCGGCTGGCCGAGGCTCCGCAGATTCGCCTGGGGTTTATCTCGCCGCACAGCCACAACTTCTGCGGCACCTGCAATCGGGTGCGGCTCACCGTCGAAGGTCGTCTGCTACTGTGTCTGGGGAACGAACATTCGGTGGATTTGAAAGCAGTGCTGCGCGCTCATCCGGGGCATCCGCAACGCCTGGAGAACGCCATCATCGAGGCGATGAAAATCAAACCGTATCGGCATAATTTCGAAATCAACGACGACGTCCAGGTCGTACGTTTCATGAACATGACCGGCGGCTGATCCGCCACTTTCCTGCGTTATCGGGACCGCTCTGCATGATCATCAGACCCAGGGTCAGCCAGTTCGCCATTCTCTTCACCCTCAAGGGCTCGATTGCCAAGCGCATCGCCTTGCGCACCTTGATGGTCACCCTGCTGGCCTCGGCCATCGTGCTGGTCGAAATCCTTCATCCGAGCAGTTTCACCAAGGTCAACGCCACGCCGTTCACTTTGCTCGGCTTGTCGCTGTCGATCTTCATGAGCTTTCGCAACAACGCCTGTTACGACCGCTGGTACGAGGCACGCAAGGCCTGGGGTGAGGTGATCGTGCACATTCGGTCGGTCATCCGCGAAACCCATGTCATCCGCGAATCCGCAGAACGCAAACCGCTGCTGCTCAACCTGTGCGGGTTCGCCCACGCGCTCAATGCGCGGTTGCGCAAGGAGAGTGAAGCCGACGCCAGCCGTCAGTGGGTCACCCCAAAACACGATGCGGGGGTGCCGGATTACAGCGCGCGGATCCTGCAACAGGTCGGTCAGCAGTGTTGCGACCTGCATCAAAACGGTGAGCTGAGCGAGTGGCGCTACATGCTGCTGGCCAATCACCTGACCAGCCTGACCCAGGCGCAAGCCGTGTGCGAGCGCATCAAAACCACGCCACTGCCGTTTCCCTACACGTTGCTGTTGCACCGCACGATCTACCTGTTCTGCATCCTGCTGCCGTTCGCCATGGCCGAACCGCTGGGCTGGCTGACGCCCTTGTTCACCGCGATTGTCAGCTACACCTTTTTTGGTCTGGACGCGATTGCCGATGAACTGGAAGACCCGTTTGGCCGCGATGAGAATGATCTGCCGACCGACGCGCTGGTGCGCACGATCGAGCGCGACATTCTCGCCGAACTCGGCGTGGCGGATCTTCCGCCGCCGCTGAAGCCGATCGAGTATGTACTGAGCTGATCACTCCGTTTCCAAGCGCGGGAGCCATGTCATGTTGATCGTTTGCGTCTCCGTGAGACCGGGCGTTCGTCTGCTGCGCTGAGTAACCGGTCACAGCGCATCCCGGAAACAGTCGTTTACACGCCCGCGGATTCCCCCTTACTATCCGGGCACACCGGTCGACGGGTCAGTCCCGCCGCCGACGTTTTCCGCCAACGGAAACATGCGTTATGAGCACGTCACTACAACAACCAGAATCGTTGACCGTCTCTACTGCGCGCGCCCTCTCTCACAGGGGCGGCGTATGAATCGTATCGTCAATCTCCCCATGGCCCTGCGCCGTTCCAAGCTGCGTCACTCCGCACGCCCGCCGGATATCGCCCGGACACTCTGATCGCGCCCGTTTAAAACCCGCGACAGTCCCCTGCTCCCTGATATTCCCTGCCAGGACGCCCGCGCCTATTCTTGCGCCGCGTCCGGCCTGAATCTGCGCGCCTGTGCGGCGCCAACGTGAGTGTTTGCCATGAAATTCGCAGCCATTGAAGACGCACGCCTGTTCCTTGAACAAAACCCCGACATCGACATGATTGAGCTGTTCATCCTCGACGCCAACGGCGTGCCGCGCGGCAAGCTGCTGCACCGCGAAGAACTGCTCGCCGTGTATGAAAGCGGTCGCCCGCTGCCCAGCACCATCCTCGGTCTGACTGTGCAGGGTGAGGACGTCGAGAACTCCGGCCTGGTCTGGGATGTCGGCGATATCGACTGCCGCGCCTATCCGCTGGAAGGCAGTCTGGTGCGCCTGCCGTGGCGCAAGATTCCGACCGCTGCAGTGCAGGTCAGCATGCACCCGACCGAGGGCATGCCCGCCAGCATTGCCGACCCGCGACACCTGCTGATCAAGGTCATCGACGGCCTCAAGGCCGAGGGCTACAACCCGGTGATGGCCTGCGAGCTGGAGTTTTATCTGCTCGACGCCAAACGCGATCACAACGGTCGTCCGCAACCGGCACTCGATGCGGATGGTGGTCGACCGCGACATACCCAAGTCTACGGTTTGCGCGAGCTGGAGCAGATCGAACCGTTCCTCGCCGACCTTTACAGCGCCTGCAAACTGCACGGCATTCCGGCGCGCACGGCAATCTCGGAATACGCACCGGGTCAGGTGGAAATCACCCTCGAACACGGTGATGCGCTGGAGGCAATGGACCAGGCGGTGCGCTACAAGCGTCTGGTCAAAGCCGTGGCGCACAAGCACGGCATGCAGGCGACATTCATGGCCAAGCCGTTCGATGATCTGGCCGGCACCGGCATGCACATGCATGTCAGCCTCGCCGATGGCGAGGGGCGCAACCTGTTCGCCTCCGAAGATCCGGCCGGCACACCGCTGCTGCGCACGGCGATTGGCGGCATGCTCGCCTCGTTGCTCGATTCGCTGCTGCTGTTCTGCCCGAACGCCAACTCCTACCGACGCTTTCAGGCCAACAGCTACGCGCCACTGGCGCCGACCTGGGGCGTCGACAACCGCACCGTCAGCCTGCGCGTACCGGGCGGCCCGGCCAACACCCGGCACATCGAGCACCGCATCTGCGGCGCCGACGCCAACCCGTATCTGGCGGCGGCGGCGATCCTTGCCGGCATCCATCGTGGCATTCGGGAAAACCTTGATCCGGGCGCGCCGGTTGAGGGCAACGGCTATGCGCAAGCCAAGGAACTGCTGCCAACCGATTGGCTGACGTCGTTGCAGGCACTGGAACATTCAGCGTGGGCTCGGGATGCCTTGGGGCAGGAATTTCTCGGGGTGTATCTGGCAGTGAAGCGCGCCGAGTATCGGCAGTTCATGGCTGAAGTGGGTGAACAGGACTGGCGCTGGTATCTGACCGAGGCCTGATTTACACCACTGCAACCTTTGGGAGCTGGCTTGCCAGCGATGGGGTCGGCACCTTCAGCACCTCTGGTGACTGACACTGCGCTATCGCTGGCAAGCCAGCTCCCACAGGGGACTGCATCCTGTCTCCCGAATTTGTGTGGAAATTAAAATGACCAAGCGTTGCAATTCCTACTACACCGCCACCCTCAACCAAGAGACCGACTACCCGACCCTGCAGGGCCGGCACAAGGTTGATGTGGTGATCATCGGCGGCGGCTTCACCGGCGTCGCCACCGCTGTCGAACTCGCCGAAAAAGGCTTGAAGGTCGCCATCGTCGAAAGCAACAAGATCGGCTGGGGCGCCACCGGGCGCAACGGCGGGCAAGTCACCGGCAGCCTCTCCGGCGACGGCGCGATGCGCAAACAGATGCGCCCGACACTCGGTGATGGGGTCGACGACTTCATCTGGCATCTGCGTTGGCGCGGACACGAAATCATCAAACAGCGCATGGAAAAATACGCCATTGAGTGCGACCTCAAACACGGCCACCTGCACGCCGCGTACAAGCCGAGCCACATGACCGATCTGCGTAAGGATTACGAAGAAGCGGTGCGTCGCGGTCTGGGTGACGAGGTCAGCCTGCTCGACCGCAGCCAGGTGCGCGATTTGCTGCAAAGCGACCTCTACCACGGTGCGATCAAGAACACCCGCAACATGCACCTGCACCCGCTCAACCTGTGCATCGGTGAAGCGCGGGCGGCGGAAAGTCTCGGTGCGCTGATCTTCGAAAACAGCGAAGTGCTGGAGATCATTCACGGTGACACCCCAGGCGTGAGAACTGCCCACGGCCAGATCGACGCCAACCAGGTGATGCTGGCCGGCGACGTTTATCACAAGCTCGAACCTGGCCAGCTAAAGGGCAAGATTTTCCCGGCCATGGGCGGCATCGTCACCACCGCGCCGCTGGGCGATCTGGCCAAGCAGATCAACCCCGAAGACCTCGCGGTCTACGACTGCCGTTTCGTCCTCGACTACTACCGTCTCACTGCCGACGGCCGTCTGCTGTTTGGCGGAGGCGCCAACTACAGCGGCAAGGACTCACGCGACATCGCCGCCGAACTGCGCCCGTGCATCGAGCAGACTTTCCCGGCGCTCAAAGGCGTGCAGATCGACTATCAGTGGAGTTGCGCGATGGGCATCGTCATCAACCGTATCCCGCAACTGGGCAAACTCTCGGACAACGTCTGGTACTGCCAGGGTTACTCGGGGCATGGCATCGCCACGACACACATCATGGGCGAAATCATGAGCCGGGCGATTACCGGGCAGATGGCGCAGTACGATACGTTCGCGGCGTGTCAGCACATTCGCGTGCCGATGGGGGATTTGCTCGGCAATCCGTTGCTGGCGGCGGGGATGTGGTATTACCAGATGCTTGAAAAATTGCGTTGACGGCACTGGCCCTATCGCTGGCAAGCCAGCTCCCACAGGTTTTGGGTGTACATGAACTCTGTGTACGATGCGGACACTGTGGGAGCTGGCTTGCCAGCGATGGCGGCATTAGCCTCAACACAAAACCTCAATCCGGCAACTGCACCACCTCAATCCCCAACCGCCGATAATCCTCGACACTGCCCGATGCCAGATGCTGCTCGGTAATCAGCGTATGCACGCGATCGCACGGCGTCACCACAAACGGCTCGACCGCCCCCAGCTTGTCCGCCGTGGTGACTGCAATCACTTGGGCGGCGCTCTCGAACAATGCCTGCTTCACCGGCACCTCATCGAAATACAGCGAGCTCAGCCCCACCTCCGGGTGAATCGCGCAGACCCCGGTAAACAGCACGTCAGCCTTGATACTTTGCAGCAGCCGCACGGTCTCGTGGCCGCTGACTGACATCGTCGCCAGATTGAGTTGCCCGCCCGCAAGAATCACCTTGATGCCTTGGTATTCGGCGAGTGTGATCGCGGTCATTGGCGAGGTGGTAACGGCGGTAATCCGGATGTCCGCAGGCAACGAGCGCGCGATCTGCAACGTGGTGGTACCGGAATCGAACAGCACGATCTGGCCGTCCTTGACCCGTCCGGCAGCGAGCTGCGCCAGGCGGGTCTTCACTTCATCGGTTTCGCTGATACGGGTGAAGTAATCCTTGCCGGTGTCTTTGGGGCGCGGCAACGCTCCGCCGTGTACTCGCTGCACCAGCCCGGCGTTATCAAGTTCGGCGAGGTCGCGGCGGATCGTATCTTCAGACACCGCGAAATGCTGGCTCAGCTCGGACGCCATGACCTTACCGTCGCGTTCCAGGATCAAAAGGATTTTCTGTCGGCGCAGGGACGGCAGTTCGGTGACGGAATGATCGTGCATGATTCTGCCTGTTTGTGCTTGTAGTTGCAGGTTTCCGCGCAGATTAGCGAAAGCCTCGAGCAAACACAAACAGGCAGGTATCGATTACTTTGATCATTGGAATCGACAAGGCGAATTTTTCCTTTGCATTCAACCTGTTCAGAATGACGCCACTCTAAACAGGCCAGGATGGACCCCGCATGAATCTCAATTTCGCCTTCGCTTGCATGATCGTTGTGTCGTTCGCGGTTGCCCTCGGGCATGCGTGATGCGGTCACATTCTCCACGCGCATATCAGGATCGTGACGAGGGGATTTATCCCCTCTCCGACATGGTTTCACGCTCTCTCAAACGCTGACCACCCGCGCCTTGCGCACAAACAGCGCATGAGCCTTGTCCCAGAAATTCCCCCCCAGCACAAAGAAACTGCCAACAAACATCAAATCCCCAAGCAATTGCAGTTGCCACAGATTGGGCCGCAACCCTGGCCAGAAGTTATCGAAGTACGGTTCCAGAAAGGACGACAGCAACGGCAGGCAAAACATCACCACGCCGATGCGATGGCGCGTCGGCCCGACCTCGTCCACCGGGGCCGGAATGATCCCCGACACATAACGCCCGATCGTGTGCTTGAGCTCGGCAAATCCGGCCTTGCCCATCACCGCGATCACCACCAGCAACAACACCTTGTTGCTGATAAACAGCACGCCGGTCAGCGCGGCGACTTTCGAGCCAGGCACATCAAGCGCGGCCGCCAGCGGCACCATCAACCACGAACCAAGCATCAGGCAAATGATCCCCACGCCAACCTTGAAGCGCCAGGTTGCGGGTGCCGCCGGGGTCAGCGGATCTTGGGCAGTGTCCATGGTTTCTTACCTGTCTGGGTGGAGTTGCGATGCCTCAAAAGCGTAGCAGCAGATTCGCCCGAACAACTTGCAATTGGCCGTCTATGCTCCACTGATATTTACGGCCCGGGAAACAAGCAATGCCTGCAACAACAGCACTGCTGACGCGATCCGGTCATCTGTTATTGCTCGGTGTCTTGAGTGTGGGCGGTTGCGTGCGCCTGGGGCCGGATTTCCAGCCGCCCGCCGAAGCATGGAGCAAACAATGGAACAGCACGGCTTTGGAGCAGGCCAGTGAACGCGCCGCCCATCCCGATCTGCGCCAATGGTGGCAGGTCTTCGGTGACCCGGCGCTGGATCGCCTGATCAGCGAAGCCGATGCGCGCAACAGCAGCCTGAAAATCGCAGGCCTGCGAGTTCTCGAAGCCCGCGCACAACTGGGCATCGCCGAAAGCGGCCGCTACCCGCAATTGCAACAGGTCGGCGTCGACAGCCTGTATGTCGACCGTCACCAGTCTGGCGGCAACAATCCGCAGGATCTGCACTTCTGGCAGCACAGCGCCGCGTTTGATGTCGGTTGGGAACTGGATTTCTGGGGCCGCTTCAGTCGCGCCATCGAGTCATCCGACGCGCAATATTTCGCCGCGCAAGCCAACTACGAAGACGCCCTCGTATTGCTGCGTGCACAAGTCGCCGACACCTACTTTTCCCTGCGCACCACTGAAGCGCGGCTGCGCGTCGCCCGGGAAAACGCTGTACAGCAGAAGCGTAATTTCGAGATCACCGAACAACTCTTCAACAGCGGCCAGAGCGCCGAACTCGATCTGCAGCAGGCGAAAACCCAATACCTTGGCACGCTGAGCAGCATCCCGGCGTTTGAAGATCAGCTGCTGCGCACGCGCAATGCGCTGGCGGTGCTGGTTGGCCAGCCGCCCGGTGGCGCGGCGTTGCTGGCCGAACAATCAGGGCTGATTCCATTGGTGGATCGCGCCGTGCTGCAAGACGTACCGGCCAACCTGCTGCTGCGCCGTCCGGATGTGCGCGCGGCGGAACTGAATGTCGCTGCGCAATCGGCGCTGGTCGGTGTCGCTGAAACCGATCTGTATCCGTCGCTGACCTTGCTCGGCAGCATCGTCTGGTCCACCGACTCCCTCAGCGCCACGCCGCGCAGCCTCGACCTGATCGGTGGGCCGAGCCTGCGCTGGAACCTCTTCGATTACGGGCGCATCCGCAACAACATCCGGGTGCAGGACGCACGCTTGCAGCAACTGATCGAAGCCTATCGCGACAAGGTCCGCCAAGCCGCACGCGAGGCCGACGACGCCGCCAGTGGCTTGAGCAAAGCGCTGGAACGCGAGCGGATTCTGCGAGAGGCCGAAGGCGCCGCGCGGCGTTCACTGGTGCTGGCCAACACGCAATACCGCGAAGGCTATTCGGACTTCCAGCGCGTGCTCGACGCGCAACGCGCGCTGCTGGAATTGCAGGACAACTATCTGGTCAGTCGCAGCAATGCCGTGAGCAACCTGGTCGCCCTCTACAAAGCCGTTGGCGGCGGTTGGCAAAGCACTTCGCCGCAGATCGACGAACCGACCCGCGAACAGATGCAACAACGCACTAATTGGGGCGACTTGCTCACCGCGCCGCCCGCCCAACCGCTGTATCCACTCCCGTCGCAGGACCGCCGCCATGACTGACGCCGCACCTCCCGCCCCGGCTCCGACTCCCGCGCCAGCTCCGGCCGATCCGGCAAAAAAAGGCATCCGCTGGGTGCTGCTGTTGATTGTGCTGAGCCTGGCCTGGTACCTGCTCGCCGACCGCTACACGCCCTACACCCAGCAGGCGCGGGTCGGCGCATTCGTGATTCCGGTCGCAGCGGAAGTCGCCGGCCGGGTGATCCGGGTCAACGTGCGCAACAACCAAGACGTCAAGGCTGGCGACGTGCTCTTTGAACTCGATCCGCAGCCGCTGCAAATCGCCGTGGATCGGGCGAAAGCCGATCTGGAATCGACCCGCCGTCAGGTCGGCGCCAGCACCGCCGGCATCGCTTCGGCGCAAGCCTCGCTGCGCGCCGCGCAAGCCAACGAACTCAAGACGCGGCAAGACAATCAACGCCTCGAAGGCTTGTACAAACAGGATCCGGGCACCATCTCCGTGCGCTTGCTCGAAGTGTCGCGAGCCAACCGCGAACAGGCGGTCGCCCAGGTCGCCGCCGCCCGCGCCGAAGTGCAGCGCGCGCAGGAGCAGGAAGGTGGCAACACCGACACCAACGCGCAGCTGCGCAGCGCGGCCTCGGCACTGGCCAAAGCCGAACTGGATCTGGCCAACACTCGCATCGGCGCACGTTCGGCCGGATTGATCACCGACCTGCGCACCGATGTCGGCCAGTTCGCCGCTGTCGGCAGCCCGGTGATGACCTTGATCGCCATTCATGATGTGTGGATCAGCGCCGATCTGACCGAAAACAACCTCGGCCGCGTGCAACCCGGAACACCGGTGGCCATCGTCCTCGACGCGCTGCCCGGCGAAGTCCTCGATGGCCGAGTGCGCAGCGTCGGCTATGGCGTCAGCGTCGGCCAGACGCCAGCGCCGGGCACCTTGCCGAGTATCCAGAACAGCCGCGACTGGTTGCGTCCGGCGCAGCGTTTCCCGGTGATTATCGAGTTCACTGAGGAGGCGAAAAAACGCCTGGTGGACAACCGCGCGATCCGTGCCGGTGGTCAGGCTGAAGTCATGGCCTTCCCCAGCGAAGGCAACCCGCTCAATCCGCTGGGGCGGCTGTTTGTCGGGCTCATGAGCTGGCTGTCGTATGCCTACTGAGCACAGCGTCCCGGCGCAACGGGCGTTGCGCCTGGCGTTCGGCACCGCGTTGTGCACCGCCGTCAGTTATGCGCTGGCGCTGCCGCTGGCGTTTATTTCGCCGGTGCTGGCGGTGTTGTTGCTGGCCAGTCTGCCCCGGCCATTGCCGCTCAAAGGTGCGCTGGTGCTGGCGTTGGTCGCGGCGCTCACCACCAGCATCGGGCTGCTGCTGATGCCGCTGCTGCGTTACTACCCGGTGAGTGGCGTGTTGTTGATCGGCCTCGGTCTGTTTCTGGTGTTCCGCTTTGGCTTGCGCGGCGGCAACCCGTTGATCGTGACCTTTCTGGTGATCGGCATGACCATGATCTCCGCCGCCGGGTTCGCCGAATTCGATCTGGCGATGGCGGTGATTGGTGCGCTGGTCAAAGGCCTGTCGCTGGCGGTGGCGGTGGTCGGCGTCAGCCACGCATTATTCCCGGAACCGGCAAACAGCCCCCTCCCACCCAAGCCGCCCGCCATGCCCGGCGACGAAGTCCCGCGTGTGGCCCTGCGCGCCACGTTGATCGTGCTGCCAACCTTTTTGCTGGCCCTGAGCGACCCGGCCAGCTACCTGCCGATCATCCTCAAAGCTGTCAGCCTCGGCCAACAAAGCTCCACGACCAACACTCATCACGCGGGGCGTGAACTGCTCGGTTCGACCCTGCTCGCCGGCGTTTTGGCGGTGCTGGTGTGGTGCGGATTAAGCCTTTTCGTGCACCTGTGGATGTTCTTTCTGTGGACGCTGCTGATCGGGCTATGGCTGGCGCGCAAACTCTATCGCCTCAGCCCGACGCAACTCAGCCCGGGGTTCTGGCTCAACACCCTGATAACGATGATCATCCTGCTCGGCCAATCAGTGCAGGACAGCGCAGCAGGCAAAGACGTCTACACAGCGTTTGCCGTGCGCATGGCCCTGTTTATTCTGGTTACGCTTTACGGCGTATTGATGATGCACCTGCTCCAAGGGCACAGAACCCGCCGTCAGGGCGTGACCTGATAGCCGCGTCCTTGCAAACACCCGGTGTAGGCACTGGAACTGGCCGCTGCATCGGTTTTGCTCTGCGCGCGACGTTCTTGCCGCTGTCGAGAGCCACCGACTACCGCACCGGCCGCAGCGGTTTGCTGGGCCCGGTTCTGTCGGTAATCCTGTTTGCGATCATCGTCGACGCGGTCGTAAACCTCGTCGTGTTGACGGCCGCGGACTTCAGAACCTACTGCTCCGGCGGCGGCACCGACAGCGGCCCCCTTCAGACGACCACCCGCTTGGGGTGTTGAAGTCGGCGAAGACGAAGCGATGGAGTGGCAGTCGTTGATGTCGATCTGGGTTTGTTGCGAGCTCTGGCCTTTAAGCGGGACAACGGATTCGGCGCTGGCCTGAGTGGCGTAGAGGGCAGCGGTCATCAGCGCGATGGACGTTAGGCGATTCATGATTACCTCCGGCGGGCCTGGGGTTGGCGGTGGTGCGGGGTAATGAGGGAGTGTAGTTCATGGTGTTGGATCAAGAGCCCCCTCACCCTAGCCCTCTCCCGCAGGGAGAGGGAACTGAGTGGGGGATATTCAAGTAGTACGCCGACGTGAAATTCCTTGCTGTGAATCCATAATCAATAAGGTCATTCAGGTCGATGCATCGCGCAAAACACCACGGTCGGCTCCCTCTCCCTCCGGGAGAGGGCTGGGGTGAGGGCGGCGATTGAGCTGACACAGTCCAAATCAGGAAGTTTCCCGCACCCGCCGCACCTGCACCAACAGCGCCGGCGCAAAATGCAGCAGCACCATCCGCGCCAAGTGGTGAGTGAGGATAAACACCACATTCAGTCCACCCGCGAACGCCACAATCGCAATCGTCTCGATCGCCCCCGGCATATACGCCAGCCACAGCGACAGCGGATCACTGACCAAAAATCGCGCCGCCACTTCCGCAAATCCCGCCGCGACCACGATCATCAACCCCACCGACACCAGCGCCGTGCGGCCATGCAGGCCCAATTCCCTGACGCCCAATCCCTGAAACCGCGCGCCGATGCGCATGCCAAGAATCAGTGCCGCCAGATTCAAACTCCACTCCGGCATGTGAAAGCCGTGCAGCCACCCTGCTTTGATGAAAACCGCCGTAATGATGATCGCCGTGAGCATGAAGGGCGCGGGCACGCCGATCACAAGCAGCAATCGACCGAGCACGACGCTCAAGCCGATTACCGAGAGAACCGTCAACGCCATGCCGGTGGTCAACGGATCGCTTTCAACAGCAGCAACCGACACCTGCCCCGGAATTAAAAAGCTCACCAGCACCGTGATCAGCAGTAACCGCATCAGGTGCACGATGATCACCTTGCTCGACGCCTTCTCCGACTCGAGCAAATCGAATACCGCCGCCAGCGCGCCTGGGTACACCGCCAACAACGCATCCGTGCGATTCCACCCTGCCCCACGCGTCAGCCACCAACTGGCCAGGGCAATCTGCACCGTCAGACACAGCAGCAACACGCCAAGGCTCGGCAACATCGTCGACGCCGTCGCACTGTCCCACGCCTCGAACATCAGCCCGGTGGCGATGCCCAACGTGACCTGGATATAACCCAGCCCATAAGGCGTCGTGGGTGCGAAACCCGATTTTGTCACGACCAGTGCCGTGACAAGGATCGAACCCAACAGCAAGCCGTGCGGTACACAAAGAGTTTGCAATACCGCACCGAAACCGGCAGCGATCAACAGACACAGAATGGATTTCATATTCGCCTTCCTGGCTATTCAACTGACCCAACACGATCCCGTGTAGGCGCAGCCTTCGGCAGCTCCTACAAGGGCGTGATCATTTTTATGAGCGCAACCTGGCGATTGCGCGACGGTATTTTTCGACTCGTTCCAGGTCATCCCAACTCGGCGAGGCTATCCGCGAGAGGTCGCTGTTCTCCTCCAGATCGGCCAGTTTCACGACCCGGCCGATCGGGTTTTGCGCGGCGCGTTCGACGAAATCCTCATAGGATTCGCCCGGCACCTTGGTCACCGATTGGATCGCCGTCAGCACCTCTTCGCTGAAACCTTCCTTACGCAGGTCATCCAGACTGATATCGCAATCCTCGACCACATCGTGCAGCACGGCGACGATGCGTTCTTCCAGCGTGGTCATGCGCAGCATCACTTTCAACGGATGCAGAATGTACGGCGCCCCGCCCTTGTCCACCTGCCCAGCATGGGCGGCAGCGGCGATGGCGATTGCGCGTTCAAGCGTCTGAGTCATGAGAATCTCCGCAGGTTAAATGCCATACCGGCCGCCAACGTGGATATTGCGTTTGAGCCAGGCGCCAATGGCCTTCAAGCGACCGACTGGCTTCGCTGGCTCGGAGTGACGCTTGAGAATCATCGACACCAATGTCACCTGATCCACACCAGGATGCGCATCGATCAACTCAGCGACCCAGGCACAATCAGCCTTCTTCAAATGCTCACGCCACTCACCGGGCCATGCCTCCAGCTCATCCAGCGCCAACCAGCGCGCACCGCCCTGCCCACCATGCCCGCCGGCCGTCGACTGTTCGAAGCAGAAAGGCGTGGCGGCTCGGGACAGGTCGATGTTGAAAATGTAGACGTCGTGGGTTGGGTGCTGCGACGTGGGGGCGTTGTTGCGGCTGCCGATTTCAATCATGGGCAATATTCCAATCCTTGGGCGCTAGATGTGTCCGATTGTTTCGCAGTCTACGCGAACAGCGCAAATCAAAAACCTGATTGAACCTCCTTGTCCTGTGCAATCTCGAAACCATAAGCGCCCACACATTGATCAGAACCGGCGCTCTTGAAGAGGAAAGCCCGATGAACATTCGATTCCTGCTTCTGCTCGCCACGTTCTGCGTCATCCCCACCTGCGTCATGGCCGAAGGCTGCGACGTCGAAACCCGCTCGTCCAGCGCCTCTGTGCCTACCGTCTCGAGCCACAGTTGCTATGAATACGAAGGCACGCCCGTCAACGCCATCGACTGGTCGTGCAGCAACGAAAGCAAAGATATGGTCAACGCCGTCAAGAAAAAGGTGCAGCAGTGCGACGACCACTACCAGGCCACTTGCATCGCCACTCTCACCCAGGAATCCCTCGCCAACCCGCACTCCACCAGCAAGGATAAAAACGCCAAGGCGTTGAACATCCCGGATGGTGCGCAGGTGACTACCTATTACTACGGTGCGGAGGATTTGGGGCAGGCGAAGATTGATTGTGAAAGTGGTGGTGGGCATTGGAAGGCGAAGTAATGGTTGTGGCCCGTGTACCAAACAAAAGCCATGCCTTGAGATTTGACCGAATTTGAAGTCTGAAAAATGCGTAGGAAAACACCCCTTGTGGTGAGGGGATTCATACCCGATGGGTTGCGAAGCGGCCCCAAACCGGCGAGCTCATTTCGCCAGACACGCCGCAGGCCACGGATTACGACGAATGCGTCACCGAGTGGGAGCAAGCTCCCTCGCCACAGGGTCGGATTTGCGTCCTACAGGTCGGTTGTGGCGGCTGGAATTGCTGCCTAGAGTGGGGCTGTCGCTGACCGCAGTTGGCGATGGGTTTCGCAGCCCTCAGAAGTGACACACACCGCTAGATGACAACTGTGGCAAAATTCGCCGCCGTTTCGTTATATGGCGGCTGTGTGTGGGAGACCTTCGGGTCTGCCGGTTTGACTCTTCTCCGGTCTGCGAACCCGCATACAGCTGCCACCCATTTGTTTCGCAGCAGAAAGGTGGCACTTCTTAATTATTTGAAGAGCAATCTTATGACGATCAAAAAACCGCTCCACCACTACGCCCACATGTCCCACCCCGCCACCGACCACCCTGTCCTCCTGATCGACGCCGACGCCCCACTGCGCGAACTCCACGCCTGCCTCGCCGAACGCCTCAACGCCGTCCTCAAATACCTCGACCTCATCGCCTGCACCAGCCTTCCCGACTACGCTGAACACGACATCAATACCGTGACTAACATCGCCAGGATCATGGTGCAGGATGTCAGTGATGTGTTTCGGGTGATTGAGCAGCGTGGGTTTGGTGCATCCGCAGAGTAGAGCGATTACCAGAACCTAAAAAGCCTGCGATGCTGCAGGCTTCTGATCTGATCGTTATTCGGTCCTACAAAAAACGGGATGTCACGAGGGCCCCAAATGAAATGATTCAGACTCGCGCTGGTCGTGAAAAAGTTCTAAAATTCTAAAAAATTTGCAACTCTGGATTTAAAGCTTTACAAGATGCTCTAACAATGAACTCACTTACATATCCCTCAAGGATGACGAGCACAGCGATGGACGATACAACCAACGATAGTCCAAAACCAACAGATCGCGTACATGGCCCGCGAACCAAGCGTATAAAAAGCTATTGGGAGCCCATATACGACCCAAAATTTAAAGGTACGACTAGCGTTTTTCTGTGGGATACGCGAAAGACAACCGGGGTTAAAGCGGCGCTTTGTAAATCTGAAACTCTTAAAAAATTGCTATCAACAGTTGGAGCCAGAGGCTGGACGATTAAATCTTATGGATTTACCGATTGCGACTTTATCGGACACTTCGACCCAGGCCTTGCATTTAACAGCTATAACTTTGAAAACTGCGATCTAGGTTCAACTACTTGGAGAGGAACCAAGTTCACCAACTGCACATTCAAAAAATGTTCATTTACACTAGCCACATTTGAACAATGCCAATTCAATAGTTGCAGCTGGACTAACTCAGGACTCTCGGGAACAGAAACCAAACTCTTTGACACCGTGGTGGGAAATCCCGAAAATTTCATCAACTCTGGATACACTAACTCAGACATTAACGTCCTTAGTCAAAATGGCAGCACAACACCTGCTTATCAACTAATGCGACTCGAAGAAACAAAAATGAAACTGGCTCGCGCAGTTCTTTCAAACAACGAAAGAAATGCCGAGGACTCCGTCTATTACGAGTCCGTGAAAGTTTATCTTCTCCAAGCGCTCAAAGCAAAACAACAACAACTACTACATCAATACAGCAACAAACCGAACAGAATTCGCAGCGCAGGAAGTATATTGCTATGCAAACTCGAAGAGTTTGTAATTGGCGTTTCTGGCATGCTGAATGGCTGGGGAGGAAATCTCGCCCGAGCAACTTTCATTGGAATAGTACTGATGGCGATATTCGCTGTAGCCTACTTCATATTAGGCCAACCAGAGACGACTCCACTCACATGGAAATTAGCACTGATAAAATCTTTTGACATCACGCTACTTGTAGGCTACACAAAACACGCCACTGCGGCCCTAGGTTGGAAAACTCAAGCTTTATATGGTGCCAACGCGCTGCTAGGACTCTGGTGGTATGCAATATTCGTCCCCACAGTAATGAATCGAATTTGCAGGGTACGCTAATGGCGATTTTGGCACTAGCACTATATGGAAGCCGTGCTCGCGGCGATAGCAATGAACATTCTGACATTGATTTCTTTGCCATAACCGATGATAGCGACTATAAAATGATGGTGACCGGAAATACTAACATTGCTTGCTACCCACTAAGTTTAGCCGTAGAAAGAGCTAAAGATGGAGATTTGTTTATATTGCACATATGCCTGGAGGCAAAAGAATTATACAGCACCAACTCTGAGCTTTCGGACTTGCGAGATTTATTCCAATATAAAAACGATTACGAGCGTGAAATATCCATGGCATCGGATCTCGCATGGTTTCTGGTTGAGTCCGGGTCAAACTTTCGAAATTTCACGCTCCTAAATAAACGAATAGCTTGGTGCGTTCGCACTATCTTGATAGCAAAATCTGCCGAGGCTAGGTCCGCGGTATTCTCCTCTCTAGAGCTAGCTAAGTTTTCAGGCACGCCTCGAACAGCGAAGCTGATACAAGGAAAAAACGAAACAGTTTTCCGACCCGAACTAATAAGAGAGCTAGTCTTATTCTTGCAATCTTTTGGAAAACCAAAGCCAAACTTATCGGGCACGAGCAAGATCGATGACTATGCTTGGCTCTTCGCACAATCAGAAAACATCATGGGTCTAAAAACGTTACAGTCAGTTCAGGGAGATGCAACTTCAGAAAATTACACATAAACCAGAAGACTAAAAAACTGAAGACGCGAGATATCGTAACTTAGACATCACCATATTCAGAAGCAGCGAGCTACACTAGACGCACACACAAATCGAATTTTCAGCACAAGGATGCAACCTCACCAACCTGCTGCCCAAAAAGCCACCTTAACCGCACTAACAATAGACATCCCAATACCAAAAATAAAAAACTCACGCAGTTAAATTCGGAACTTTTAACGACATCACTACCCTATTGAAACGGCCAATCTAAATTTTTAACTCAAGGCAGAGCGAACAATGCATACACATCAACATCTAGAGGAATTCTGGAACTTATTTTTACGTGAAGCTTTCAATACTGAATTTGGAGGGCCTGAATTAATATTTCGTGGCATAACAAACAAGGACCACCCACTAATCCCATCTATCGGGCGCCACAGACGCGAATATACGGACAACAATATTTCGACGCTGGAAGACACGCTCATGACAGAGTTCAAGAGGCTTTCGATACCTGAACTAGACACACCACCAAATAATGATTTCGAATGGATGTTTCTTGCTCAGCACTATGGACTGCCGACTCGACTCCTTGATTGGTCAACAAATCCACTTGTCGCGTTATTCTTCGCGGTAGAAAAGGACGACGACACAGACGGAGCCATATACATAACCCCGAGAGCTGTAACAGACCAATACGAACTCTTTGACTTTAGGACTGCCAATTACACAACCGAACACAAGAAAGCCCCAGCTAGCCTATTTTCAATTCAACCGAATCAAGGGACAGTTATTTTCGTGCGACCCAAGTACAAAGATCGTAGATATCAAAACCAAAAATCAGTTTTCTCATGCCCTCAAGACCCTTATACACCATTAGAAATAGAAAACATGATTAAGATTAATTTTGATAAAAACCTTAAACCACAACTCAGAGAAAGACTCAAAAAAATGGGAGTTTCGACTTCTTTCATCTACCCTGGACTTGCAGGAATCGCGTCAGAGGTTAAAAGCCTTAACTACGACCCTGTACATTCTGGAAAGCACCAAATAGTGACAATGACATGCCATATCGACTTGAGCGCCCTACAACAATCCAAACAGGACCTCCACGACTGACCCATATCACCTCTTGAAAACTAAAGCCATGCATACTTTATTCTTGGGGAGAAACGAGATTTTTAAACCCTCAATTACTAAAAATGACACTTAAAAAGTCGGAATCTGAGCGATACCGACTTATCATTATTTATAGTAGGCAATTTAAATTAAAGCATTCGACATCTCAGATATCAAAAATTCGCCGGCGTATTCGCACTAATAATCTCAGCCTCATCCGCGCCGATATTGCGAAACTTATGCGGCAACGTCGTAGGAAAGTAATATCCATCCCCGGCATTCAGCACACTCACCGAGCCATCTACGGTCAACTCGACAGTCCCGCGCGTCACAAGCCCACACTCCTCACCTTCCGAGTGAACAATCGGCTCTTCCCCGGAGCTCGCGCCTGGTGCGTATTGCTCGCGCAGCAAGCGCATCTGGCGGCTTGGTACCGAGGCGCCGATCAGCAGCAGGCGCAGGCCGTGGCGGCCGAGGTCGGGCTGTTCGTTGGCGCGGAAGACGTATTGATGTTCGCGCGGCGGCTGGTCGAAGGTGAAGAAGTCGGCCAGGGACATCGGGATGCCTTCGAGCAGCTTTTTCAATGAGCTGACGGAGGGGCTGACGCGATTCTGTTCGATCAGGGAGATGGTGGCATTGGTCACGCCGCTACGCCGGGCCAGCTCGCGCTGGGAGAGTTTGTAGCTTTCGCGTACTAGTTTGAGTCGAGAACCCGTATCCATGACTGCCTTATGTAAGAACGACTTAAGGGCGATGGGGGTGGGTGGCGGGTGACGCGCCGGGGCGCGGGTCACGTTGCTCCCGTGTCCCGGAACCGTGAAAGGCGGCTATTAAATCACGTTTGGTGGTGTTGCTCAGCAGGTTCGATGGGTGGCGGGGGAAAAGTCCTCCTGACCTTGGTAGTAGAGTCACTGTGGGAGCGAGCTTGCTCGCGAAAGCGGTGTGTCAGACGACGGCGATGTTGGCTGATATGACCTCTTCGCGAGCAAGCTCGCTCCCACAGCTGGATCTCTTTTGTGTCAGTTGGCTTTGTGGAGGTTGTCAGGCCGTCATCGCTGGCAAGCCAGCTCCCACAGGTTTTGTAGTTGTCAGTGGGAGTGATGGCGTCTTTACAGGCGCCATCGCCGGCAGGCCAGCTCCCACATTTTGAACATTGCTAGCTTAGATGCCGAAACGATCGCGCAGCGAGTAGTAAACGGCGCCGAGAGCGGTCAGTGGCGCGGAAAAGGTGCGGCCGCCGAGCATCGGCATGTGTGGCAAGGACGCGAACGCGTTGAAGCGTTCGGCATCGCCGCGGATCATTTCCGAGATCAGTTTGCCGGCCAGGTGCGAGCAGGTGACGCCGTGGCCGCTGTAGCCTTGCATGTAGTAGGCGTTTTTCTCGATACGGCCGAATTGCGGCATGCGTGACATGGTCAGCAGGAAATTGCCGGTCCAACGGTAGTCGATCTTCACGTCTTTGAGCTGTGGGAAGGTCTTGAGAATCTTCGGGCGGATCAGTTGTTCGATGTCATCCGGTTCACGCGCGCCGTAGACCACGCCGCCGCCGTACAGCAAACGGTTATCGGCGGTCAGGCGGTAGTAATCCAGCAGGTAGTTGCAGTCTTCGACGCAGTAGTTGTTGGTGATCAGGCTGCGTGCCTGTTTCTCGGTTAACGGTTCGGTGACGACGATTTGCGAGCCGCACGGCATGCTTTTCGCAGTGACGCGGTTGTCGAGGCCTTGCGGCAGGTAGGCGTTGCCAGCGATCAACAGGTACTTGGCGCGGACCAGACCTTTGGCGGTGCGCACGACATTGGGCTCGCCGTAGGTGATTTCCACCGCGGCCGATTGCTCATAGATCTTGCCGCCCAAACTCACGATGGCCGCCGCTTCCCCTAGGGCCAGGTTAAGTGGGTGTACGTGGCCGCCCTGCAAGTCCAGCAGACCACCGACGTAGGCGTCGGAGCCGACTTCGCGACGAATGTCCGCAGCGTCGAGCATCTTCAGATTGCGGTTGCCGTAGCGTTCCCAGTTTTTCTTCTGCTCGGCCAGACCATTCAGTTGTTTCTTGTTCATCGCCGCGAAGATACCGCCAGGGCGGTAGTCGCATTTGATGTCGTAGTCCTTGATGCGCGATCGAATGATGTCGGCGCCTTCGAAGATCATGCTGCCAAGGATTTCCGCGGTCTTGTCGCCGTAGCGCTCTTCGATCACGTCGACGTCGCGGCTGTAGGAGTTAACCAGTTGCCCGCCGTTACGCCCGCTCGCGCCGTAGCCGACTTTCGCCGCTTCCAGCACCGTGACTTTATAGCCCGCCTCGGCGAGGAACAGTGCCGAGGACAGCCCCGTGTAACCAGCGCCGATGATGCAGACGTCGCAATCCACCGCTTCTTCGAGGGTCGGAAAGTCGATGACTTCGTTGCGAGTGGCGGCGTAGTAGCTGTTTACGTGTTGTTGTTTCATACGGTTCTCCGAGGGTCGCAGGCACACGCCAGCAACCGCCGCTGTAAAAGAATTAGAGCTTGATCCAGGTCGCCTTCAGCTCGGTGTACTTATCGAACGCGTGCAGCGATTTATCGCGACCGTTGCCCGACTGTTTGAACCCACCGAACGGCGCGGTCATGTCGCCGCCGTCGTACTGGTTGACCCAGACGCTGCCGGCACGCAGGCCGCGAGCGAAGGTGTGCGCCTTGCTCAGGTTGCTGGTCCAGACACCAGCGGCGAGGCCGAAGATGCTGTCGTTGGCGATCTGCAGCGCTTCTTCAACGGTGTCGAAGGTGATCAGCGACAGCACCGGGCCGAAGATTTCTTCCTGAGCGATGGTCATGGCGTTGGTCACGCCGTCGAAAATCGCCGGTTGCACGTAAAGGCCACCGGTTTCTTCAAGGGTGCGCTGGCCGCCGGCAATCAGCTCGGCGCCCTGCTCGCGACCGATGCTGATGTAGCGCAGCACGTTGTCGAGTTGGCGCTGATCGACCACGGCACCGACGGTGGTCGCCGGGTCGAGGGCGTGACCGGGTTTCCACGCTTGCAGTGCTTCCACCAGCAACGGAATGAACTGCTCACGGATCGAACGCTCGACCAGCAGACGCGAACCGGCAGTGCAGACTTCGCCCTGGTTGAAGGCGATGGCGCCGGCCGCTGCTTGTGCCGCGGCGCGCAGGTCAGGTGCGTCGGCAAACACCACGTTCGGGCTTTTGCCGCCGGCTTCGAGCCAGACGCGTTTCATGTTGCTCTGGCCGGCATAAATCATCAGTTGCTTGGCAATCGCCGTGGAGCCGGTGAAGGCCAGCACGTCGACGTCCATGTGCAACGCCAGCGCCTTGCCGACGGTATGGCCGAAGCCTGGCAAGACATTGAATACGCCTTTCGGAATGCCAGCATCCAGTGCCAGCTGGGCGATGCGGATCGCGGTCAGCGGCGACTTTTCCGAAGGCTTGAGGATGAACGAGTTGCCCGCCGCCAGGGCCGGGGCGAATTTCCAGCTGGCCATGATCAGCGGGAAATTCCAGGGCACGATGGCCGCCACCACGCCGCAAGGTTCGCGAGTGATCAGGCCGAGCTGGTCGTGCGGTGTGGCCGCGACTTCGTCGTAGATCTTGTCGACGGCTTCGGCACTCCAGCGAATCGCGTTGGCGGTCGCCGGGATGTCGATGCTCATCGAGTCGCTGATCGGTTTGCCCATGTCGAGGGTTTCCAGCAGCGCCAGTTCTTCCTGGTTTTGCAGGATGAGATCGGCGAAGCGGATCAGGATGCGCTTGCGCTCGGCCGGGGCTTTGTTGGCCCACACGCCGGATTCGAAAGACTGGCGCGCGACTTCCACGGCGAGGTTGGCGTCGGCTTCATCGGTGCTGGCGACGGAGGCCAGAAAACGGCCGTCAACGGGGCTCAGGCATTCGAAGGTGTCGCCGCTGATCGCCGGGCGGTATTCACCGTTGATGAACGCGCGGGACTCAATGGTCAGGGACTGGAAGCGTTGTTCCCAGTCGTTGCGGGTTGTAGTCATTGTTTTAAGCTCGACAAGGGGGAATTGGGGGTTGGTCTGGTTGCTTTGTCTGGCTGGGAATCGCTGCCCTCACCCTAGCCCTCTCCCAAGGGGAGAGGGGACCGATCGGGGGATGCCTGATACCTGCGCCGACCTGAAAAATCTTTGCCGAATCCATCATCGACTGGATCGTTCAGGTCGCCGAATATCGCCAGACGACGCGGTCAGTCCCCTCTCCCTCCGGGAGAGGGTTAGGGTGAGGGGCTTTTGATCTTCAGACCGTATGCAGATACCAGTTGTACTCAAGGTCAGAAATCGAGTTTTCGAACTCGGCCAGCTCGCTCTCCTTGCACGCGACAAACACGTCGATGTACAGCGGGTCGATGTAGCGGGCCATGACTTCGCTGTCGTCCAGCTCACGCAATGCGTCGCGCAGGTTGTTCGGCAGGCTCTGTTCGTTCTGCTCGTAGCTGTTGCCTTCAACCGGAGCGCCCGGTTCGATCTGGTTGGTCAGGCCGTGGTGAATACCGGCCAGCACCGAGGCCATCAGCAGGTACGGATTGGCGTCGGCACCGGCGACACGATGCTCGATGCGCACGGCGTCAGCAGAACCGGTCGGCACACGCACTGCAACGGTGCGGTTGTCGATGCCCCAGCTCGGCGAGTTCGGCACGTAGAACTGTGCGCCGAAACGACGGTACGAATTCACGTTCGGGCAGAGGAAGGCCATTTGCGCAGGCAGGGTCTCCAGCACACCGCCGATCGCATGTCGCAGTGCGGCGTTCTGCTCGGGATCCTCGCTGGCGAAGATGTTGTTGCCTTCTTTGTCCAGGATCGAAATGTGTACGTGCAGACCGTTACCCGCCTGGCCCGGATACGGCTTGGCCATGAAGGTGGTGTCCATCTCGTGGTCGTAGGCGATGTTCTTCACCAGACGCTTGAGCAGGACGGCGTAGTCGCAGGCCTTGATCGGATCGGAGACGTGATGCAGGTTGACTTCGAACTGCGCCGGGGCGCTTTCCTTGACGATGGCGTCAGCAGGAATGCCCTGCTCTTTCGCGCCTTCGAGGATGTCTTGCAGGCAGTCGACGTATTCGTCGAGGTCGTCGATCAGGTAGACCTGAGTCGACACCGGGCGCTTGCCGGAAACCGGCGAGCGCGGCGACTGCGGACGGCCGTTCACGTTGTCCTGGTCGATCAGGTAGAACTCGAGTTCGAACGCTGCGCAAATGGTCAGGCCGAGGTCGTCGAATTTGCGTACCACGTTGGCCAGCACTTCACGCGGGTCAGCGAAGAACGGCTGGCCTTCGAGCTCGTGCATGGTCATTAACAGTTGTGCGGTTGGGCGCTTCTGCCACGGCTCGATGCTGAGGGTGCCGGGGATCGGATAGCAGATGCGGTCGGCGTCGCCGATGTCCAGGCCCAGGCCCGTGCTTTCCACCGTAGAGCCGTTGATGTCGAGGGCAAAGAGCGAGGCCGGCAGGTTGATGCCTTTCTCGTAAACCTTATGAAGACTGGTGCGTTCGATGCGCTTGCCGCGCACCACACCGTTCATATCCGCAATCAGAAGGTCGACGTACAAAACCTCAGGATATTTCTTAAGGAATGCGTTTGCTTCGTTGAGTTGAACGGTACGCAGAGGGACCGACATGATGCACCTATTTAGCTGTTAATTATTATGTTCACTGCTGTTTCGCCGAGCCAGTCAACCCGAACGGCAAAGTGAAGTCAATAGCGAACACCCTGCCGCTCAGCCTTTATTTTTAGGGCTTTTCTTGACACCCGCGTGCCAAAACAGGCGCCAGATGCCTGCCAATCATGAAGATTTGATGAACGGCGTTTAGAATTTTTTACACGGGAGTTGTTAATTAAAATCAACGACGCTAAGCTCCGGAGAAGCTCGTTCAAGTGTCAAACTTCGAGGTGAATAAAAATGGCATTCAAGCCATTGATCGGCGTTACTGCGTGCGTCAAACAGATTGGCCTGCACCCCTATCACATCAGCGGCGACAAGTACGTACGTGCTGTCAGCGTTGGCGCCCAGGGGCTGCCAGTGGTCATTCCTTCCCTTGGCAACCTGACTGAAATCGAGGACCTGCTCGGTCAACTCGACGGTCTGTTGCTGACCGGTTCGCCTTCCAACGTGGAACCTTTCCACTATCAAGGCCCGGCCAGCGAACCCGGCACGGATCACGATCCGGCGCGGGATGCCACGACCCTTCCTTTATTGCGCGCAGCCATTGCGGCAGGCGTTCCGGTGCTGGGCATTTGCCGTGGCTTCCAGGAGATGAACGTGGCATTTGGCGGCAGCCTGCATCAGAAGGTGCACGAGCTGCCGGGCATGCTCGATCACCGCGAAGCGGACAGCCCGGATGTGGCCGTGCAATACGCACCGGCTCATGCGGTCACGGTGCTTGGCGGCGGCGTGTTCGAAGCGCTGGAGTTGCCCGGCGAGTTCCAGGTCAATTCCATTCACAGTCAGGGCATCGACCGCCTCGCGCCCGGCCTGCATGCCGAAGCGGTGGCGCCGGATGGTCTGATCGAGGCGATCTCGGTGGAGCACAGCCCGACCTTTGCCCTCGGCGTGCAATGGCACCCAGAGTGGCAGGTGCTGGACAACCCGAACTACCTGAAGATTTTTCAGGCCTTCGGTGAGGCTTGCCGGCAACGGGCGGCGCGACGCAACCCGCGCTGATATCAGCAAAGAACACCTGAAGATTTACTGCCCCCACGCAAGTCGGGTGTGCCTGCGCACATCCGTCATTCGTGAAAAACAACACCCGTAATAACAACAAGTACGACCCAGGCAGCCAGGACGGCGGCGCCGAACAAGCCGGATCGGTAAGAGCAATACCCGTTGGATCAATGCAAAACCCTGTGTGAGCTGGCTTGCCAGCGATGGCGGTGGGTCAGTCACCCTTTATGTTGAAGGTGACGGCCTCATCGCTGGCAAGCCACCTCCCACAGGGTTTTGCGGTGATCCGCCCGGGAATGTGCTTACAGGCTTGCAATCCACTTAAGCCAGGCCACATTGGCCAGGCACTGAAACCTGTTGGGAGTTTCACATGGCAAACGCCTCCAGCACTTACAGGAAGGCACTTGAAGGTCATCAGCAACCGAAAAAGGTGTTGGTGAAAATCGATCGTGTCACCAAGAAGTTCGACGAAACCATCGCAGTGGACGATGTATCCCTGGAGATCCATCAGGGCGAAATCTTTGCCCTGCTCGGCGGCTCCGGCTCGGGGAAATCGACCCTGCTGCGCATGCTTGCCGGTTTCGAGCGCCCGACTGAAGGGCGGATTCTGCTCGACGGTGTGGACATCACCGACATGCCGCCGTACGAGCGGCCGATCAACATGATGTTCCAGTCCTACGCGCTGTTCCCGCACATGACCGTCGCGCAGAACATCGCCTTCGGCCTCAAGCAAGACCGTTTGCCAGCCAGTGAAATCGACGCCCGTGTTGAAGAAATGCTGCGCCTGGTGCACATGACCCAATACGCCAAACGCAAACCGCATCAACTCTCCGGTGGTCAGCGCCAACGTGTCGCCCTCGCCCGCTCGCTCGCGAAACGGCCAAAGCTGTTGCTGCTCGACGAACCGATGGGTGCGCTGGATAAAAAGCTGCGTTCGCAAATGCAGCTGGAACTGGTTGAGATCATCGAGCGCGTCGGTGTGACCTGCGTGATGGTGACTCACGACCAGGAAGAAGCCATGACCATGGCCGAGCGGATCGCGATCATGCACCTGGGCTGGATCGCCCAGATCGGCAGCCCGATTGATATCTATGAAGCCCCCGTCAGCCGTATGGTCTGCGAGTTCATCGGCAACGTGAACGCCTTCGACGGCACTGTGGTCGAGGACCTCGAAGGCCACGCAATCATTCACAGCCCGGACTTGCAGCAGAAGATCTACGTCGGTCACGGCGTCAGCACCTCGGTGCAGGACAAGTCGGTCACCTACGCGATCCGTCCGGAAAAAATGCTCGTCAGCACGACCCAGCCCGAGTTCCGCTACAACTGGTCCGAAGGCAAAGTGCATGACATCGCCTACCTCGGCGGTCACTCGGTGTTTTACGTGCAATTGCCGGGCGGCAAAATCGTCCAGTCGTTCATGGCCAACGCTGAACGCCGTGGCGCGCGACCGACCTGGGACGACAAGGTTTACGTCTGGTGGGAAGACGACAGCGGCGTGGTACTGCGCTCATGAGAACGTTCAATCAGCAATTCCTGCGCCTGGTGCCCAGTGGCCGAAAACTGGTGATCGGTATTCCGTTCATCTGGCTGTTCCTGTTCTTCATGCTGCCGTTTTTCCTGGTGATGAAGATCAGCTTCTCGGAAGCTGCGCTGTCGATCCCGCCGTACTCGGAGATTTACACCTACGCCGAACAGAAATTCCAGCTGCTGCTGAACATCGGCAACTACACCCTGCTCGGCGAAGACGAGCTGTATCTGTCGGCGTATCTCGGTTCGCTGAAGGTCGCGGCGCTGAGCACGCTGATGTGCCTGGTGATCGGCTTCCCGATGGCATACGCGATCACCAAGACCGGCAAGGAAACGCAAAACGTCCTGCTGCTGTTGATCATGATGCCGACCTGGACCGCGATCCTGATCCGCGTTTACGCGTGGATGGGCATTCTCAGCAACAACGGTTTGCTCAACAGTTTCCTGATGTGGACTGGCCTGACCGATCACTCGATCGAAATCCTCAACACCAACACGGCGGTGTATATCGGCGTGGTTTACGCCTACCTGCCGTTCATGGTGTTGCCGCTGTACGCCAACCTGGTGAAACACGACGGCAGTCTGCTGGAAGCCGCGTCGGACCTGGGGTCGAGCAACTTCAATAATTTCTGGAAAATAACCGTACCGCTGGCCAAGAACGGCATCATCGCAGGCTGCATGCTGGTGTTCATTCCGGTGGTGGGCGAGTTCGTGATTCCCGAACTGTTGGGTGGCCCGGAGACGCTGATGATCGGTCGCGTGCTGTGGCAAGAATTCTTCAATAACCGCGACTGGCCGGTGGCGTCTGCCCTGGCGGTAGTGATGCTGTTGATCCTGATTGTGCCGATTCTGCTGTTCAACCGCAGCCAGGCCAAAGAGATGGAGGCACGGGGATGAAACGCTTCGGTTTTGCAAAGTTCATGTTGATCTTCGGTTTGATGTTCATCTATCTGCCGATGCTGATCCTGGTGATCTACTCGTTCAACGCCTCGAAACTGGTGACGGTGTGGGGCGGCTGGTCGATCAAGTGGTACACCGGTCTGCTCGACAACACGCAACTGATGGGTTCGGTGGTGCGCTCGCTGGAAATCGCCTGCTACACCGCGATTGCTGCTGTGGCACTCGGCACTCTGGCTGCGTTCGTGCTGACTCGGGTGACGCGCTTCAAGGGCCGCACGTTGTTTGGCGGCCTGGTCACCGCGCCGTTGGTGATGCCTGAAGTGATCACCGGTCTGTCGTTGTTGCTGCTGTTTGTGGCGATGGCGCAACTGATCGGCTGGCCGCAGGAACGTGGCATTGTCACGATCTGGATCGCCCACACCACGTTTTGTGCAGCCTATGTGGCGGTGGTAGTCTCCGCCCGCCTGCGTGAACTGGACCTGTCGATTGAAGAAGCGGCGATGGATCTGGGCGCGAAGCCGTTCAAGGTATTTTTCCTGATCACCATTCCGATGATCGCGCCGTCGCTGGCGGCGGGCGGGATGATGTCGTTCGCCTTGTCGCTGGATGACCTGGTGTTGGCAAGCTTCGTCTCCGGCCCCGGCTCCACCACCCTGCCGATGGAAGTGTTCTCGGCAGTGCGACTGGGCGTGAAGCCGGAGATCAACGCGGTGGCGAGTCTGATTCTGCTGGCGGTGTCGCTGGTAACTTTCCTGGTCTGGTACTTCGGCCGCAAGGCTGAGGCCAATCGCAAGCGGGCGATTCAGGAAGCGATGGATCAGACGGCGAACGAGTCGTGGCAGCAGCCGCCACGCGCCGCCACCGCATAACCCTGCAGGAACTGGAATCAGCCCCTCGGTCAGTCCCCTCTCCCCCTGGGAGAGGGTGAGGCTGAGGGGGCTTTGCGTAATGTGAATAAAAAAATGGAGTTGTACCGATGAAAATGTTTGGCAGGACTCTGCTGACACTGTCCTTAATGGGCGCAATCGTCATGGGCGCCCAGGCCAACGACAAAGTGCTGCGTGTTTACAACTGGTCCGATTACATCGCGCCGGACACCGTCAAAAAGTTCGAAGACGAGACCGGCATCCGCGTGACCTACGACGTCTTCGACAGCAACGAGACCCTCGAGGCGCGCTTGCTGGCGGGCAAATCCGGCTACGACATCGTCGTGCCGTCCAACAGTTTCCTGGCCAAGCAGATCAAGGCTGGCGTCTATCAGCCGCTGGACAAATCGAAGCTGCCGAACTGGAAGAATCTCAACCCGGTGCTGCTGAAAAATGCCGCCGCCAGTGATCCGGACAACGCTCACGCGTTCCCGTACATGTGGGGCTCGATCGGCATCGGTTTCAACCCGGCCAAGGTCAAGGAAGTACTCGGCGCCAACGCCCCGACCAACTCCTGGGACTTGCTGTTCAAGCCGGAAAACGCTGAAAAGCTGAAGGCCTGCGGCATCAGTTTCCTCGACTCGCCGACCGAAATGATCCCGGCCGCCCTGCACTACCTGGGTTACCCGGTGAACGACAAGGACAAGGCGCACATCATGGAAGCCGAAGCGCTGTTCATGAAGATCCGCCCCTACGTGGCGTATTTCCATTCCTCGAAGTACATCTCGGACCTGGCCAACGGCAACATCTGCGTGGCGGTCGGTTACTCCGGTGACGTCCTGCAAGCCAAGGCCCGCGCGGCGGAATCGGGCAACACGGTGAAGATCGACTACAGCATTCCCAAGGAAGGCGCCGGCAGTTTCTACGACATGGTCGCCATCCCGCGTGATGCGGCGAACGTCGACAACGCGTATCTGTTCATGGACTGTTTGATGCGTCCGGACATCATCGCCGAGATCACCAACAGCAACGGCTACAGCAACGCCAACTCGGCAGCGACGCCATTGGTCGACGAAGCGATCCGCAACGACCCGGGCTCGTACCCCTCGCAAGCGGTGATGGCGACGCTGTATGCGGTGCCGGATCAGCCGATTGCGACCCAGCGGATCATGACTCGCGGCTGGACGCGGGTGAAACTCGGCAAGTGATTCAAGCGCAAATCAACTGTGGGAGCGAGCCTGCTCGCGAAGGCGTCGGCACACTTAACCGATTCATTGCCTGACCCACAGCTTTCGCGAGCAGGCTCGCTCCCACACGGGTTTTGTGCAGTGCTTTTCCGTTCTCGCAGCGCCTTACCACCGCTGCACCCTGCATAGGAACGGCCTCACCTGGCTCCCTCGGCTCAGGTGAATTTCAGGCGCCCTCGGGCGCCTTTTTTTGTCGCTCACGTCAATGGCCAATCCTGCAGAATCCGGTAGCGGCCCTTGTGCGATTCAAACAACGCAAAGCGCTCGGCACGCAGGAAAAACTCTGGCGGCGTGGCCGATTCCGGCTCCGGCGCCCGGTAGTCACGGGCCAGTGTCAGGTGCGGACGAAACTCATGGGCCGTCTCTTCAAAACCGAATGGCAGCATCGCCTGTTCAAGTCCATAGGCTAATCGCAGCAACGCTTGCGGAGCCTGATCCGGCGCCAATGCCAACACCCCGGCACGGTGCCAGACCTGCAGGCGATCCAGTGAAATCCGCAATGCCTCCCCCGGCGTGCGCACGTTGCCGGCGGTTTCGCAGACTTCGCCGATCTGCGCCAGCGGCACGGCGCCGAGAAACAGCAGCGTCAGATGAAAGTTGTCTGCCGGCACGGGTTTGCCGGTTCTCAGGCCCAGCTCCGCGCGCCACTGCGCAATGGCCTTACGCTGTGCCGGCGGGCAGTCCAGCGCAAAAAACAGGCGTTTGGAGGGTTCATCCCTGTGCGCGTCATCGGTCATGGCCGGGCTCCTTCGTAGCGGGTGATCGGCGTGATTCTACACAGCCTGATCTGACGACTCGCGACACCGGTCTATAGTTCAAGGATTGCCATCAACCGGAGGCCGTCATGCGCGAGGTCCTCAGCAAAGAACCGTGGTGGGCACGACCACCACGTCCCGGGCAGGATGAAGCCGAACTGGAATGGGGCTGGCTGGTGCATTACAGCGAGGGTGAGCCACGTTTTGAATTCGTCCGCGAGCGACCCACGGACGAACAGATTCGTAACCGTAAAGGCTGCCGAATCACCCCCTCCTCTGAGTGAATCCCGCCCGTTCAGGAGTGAGCCTGCTCGCGATGGCGGCGCCTCTGGCAATGAAGCTGTTGGCTGTATCGACCCCATCGCTGGCAAGCCAGCTCCCACAGGGCTTTGATGGACGTTGTATTTTTGTTAATACCTGAGAAACCTGTGGGAGCTGGCTTGCCAGCGATAGCGGTGGGTCCGTTGAAATAGGTGCTGGCTGACACACCGCTATCGCGAGCAGGCTCTCCCCTGCTGGGTTTTTTTTCAAGGTTCGATGAGGTACTGGAAGCCGCCGAAGATCATCCGCTGTCCATCAAACGGCATCGGGTTGACGTCCGGTTGCATGCGCGGGTCTTCCATCATTTTCGCCATGCCGGTATCACGAGTAGCCTTGTCGGGCCAGATCAGCCAGCCGGACGCGACGGTTTCACCTTCCTTGAGTTTTACCGCCATCGGGAACGAGGTGAGCTTGCCGTCCGGCACATCATCACCCCAGCATTCGGCCACGCTCAAGGCGCCGTATTCCTTGAAGATCACCGCTGCGATTTCAGCGTGCTTTTTGTACTGCTCGCGATTGGCGGTCGGGACCGGCGCTACAAAAATGTCGATGTAAGCCATGATCATTCTCCTGGTACGTTGGGTTCGATCTGCTGGGTAGTCGATTCCGGCGGACGCCATTCGACACGATTCGCCCCAAACCCGACCGACGGCTCATCAAGCCCACCGAGATTGCGCTCGACCTGCCCGGCCATGTGCAGCGTGCCGGCCATCACGCCAGTGGTCGGGTTCTGCACCAGTTTCAGCCAGGCCTTATCGAAGGTGTTGCCCAGGCTGCTGCGTATCAGCGCCTCACTGTCGGGCCGGTCGTTGGCCTGGAGGATCGCGCGGATGCCCATCACGCCGACGGAAATCATCGCCCCGGCCAGTTTGCCTGCCGCTGCCGCGACTGCACTGGCAGCACCGCGGGGAGCCATTTCCGCCTCCATTCGCTGGCTCGCCCGCTTGGCGACGGGTGCCATGCCGGCGTCGGTCGAGGCAATGCCTTTGGCGCCGCCGTCGGTGTGAATCTTGTCGATCAGGGCCGCGTACGCCGGCAGGGTGTTCAATGGTTCGGTGCTGATGACTTTGTACAGCGAGGCGTCCCGCGCCGACGGTGGTCCGAGGGCAATGGCCGGGATCTTCTGCAAACGACTGTTGAGCTGGGCAACCGGCACGCGGTGACGCTGGGCGATGAGCGGCATCTGCCGAGCCATCAGCTCTGCATAGAACGCCGTGGCCTGGCCCAGGATCGCATCCGGATCAACCTCCACCGCCACCGGCGCCAGCACCCTTTTCTGATACTGATCAAGCAGATACGTCGCCAGGCGCTTGGCCGAGGCATCCTGCTCGCCACCGGCGCTGATCGTGTACCAACTGACCTTCATCGACAGCCATTCCTGGGTCCAGTAGCTGCTGAACCACGGGATGAAATTTTCTTCAGTTTGCTGATAGACGCGAGTGCGCCAATGTTCCATCGAGCCCCGGGCGAACAACTTGACCTGCTCGGTGGCTTGTTGCGAGGCGCTGACGATTTCGCGGTCGATCTGTTGCCAGGTCGCGGGCGACACCACCACGGCCTGCACAGCGGTCACTGGAGCCCGGGCCGACGTGGCGCAGCCGGCCAGCAAAAACAGCGCGGCGACGACCAGCGCACGCAGGCTCACGATGGGTGTGTCCTTTAAATGAGGAGGGAGCAGATTTGAGTATAGGTGGGTGAGTCAGTGGTGTTGCTGGATGTTCTGGCCGCATCGCTGGCAAGCCAGCTCCCACAGGTTTCGCGTCGTTCCTGAATTTGTATTCACCGAAGATCACTGTGGGAGCTGGCTTGCCAGCAATGGGGCCAGCCAAAGCGCCGCAAAACTCGACCATCAACGCCGTCGATATTCACCATCGCCACGATCACCTTTCGTCTGCCGCCCACGCAAGGCACGATGGCCACATCCGCACCGCAACGAGGAGTTCACATCATGATTCACACCATCGCACTCTCCGTGAGTTTTCCGGTGTTCGGCAGCAACTACTACGATCAGCAACCTGTGTCGCACAAGGCACAATCACTGGTGTTCAACGAAGATTTCGAAGATCTGCTGATGCCCGCCGCGACCAATCATTTCAGTAATGAAGTGGTCGGCATCAACGATCAGTTCCGCTTTCTGAGCGACATCCTCGCCACCCATTTGCTGGATCTCGAGGCCTCTGTGCCTGCGCGTTCCCGCGTCCAGGCGAGCGCTCGTTTTATTTGATGACTGAGGGCCAATGATCGAGGGCGTTCCTTTGCGGGAACGCCCTCTTGTGTTCAATCAATCATCATCCCGATCGCGGTGATAGCGACGGCCATCGCGGCGGTCGTCATCGCGGTCGTCCCAGCGCCGGTCATTGTCGTAATGGCGCCCATGGTCGCGGTCACAATGCCGGCCGTGGCGGTGGTCATCATCAAAATCTGCCACACAGCCGCCGAGCAATACGGCGGCGGTCACGGTCAGCAGCATCGTTGTAGCGCGCTTCATTCAACACATCCCTAAAACCAAGGTCTTGACGACGGAATCGGCCACGCCGCCCTCGCCTTCAGGACGCGGTGCGCGCAGCCGTCAATACGACCGGGTAAAACAGCGATGATTCAGTGGCCACTCATGACCGTTTATCGCCTCGCCCGCCCATCCCGAACAGCGGCGAAATGCCACCTATACTGCTTGCAGCCCAACCCCATGCAATGGATCTGCACCCTCAATAACAACAAGCAGAGGTGGACCATGGTCTGGCAGCAAATCTACGACCCGTTTGGCAATGCGGTGGTCTCCACGCTCATGGCCGCCGTCCCGGTGGTGGTGATGCTGGCGGCGTTGGCGTTCTTTCACGTCAAGGCGCATCTGGCGGCGCTGCTGGCATTGGCTTCAGCGCTGTTGATCTCGATCTTCGCGTTCGGCATGCCGGCCTCCATGGCCGGTTCGGCGGCGCTGTTCGGCGCGGCCAATGGCTTGCTGCCGATTGGCTGGATCGTGCTCAACATCATCTTTCTGCATCGCCTGACCACCGAGAACGGTTCGTTCAAAGTGCTGCAGGACTCGCTGGCGCGGATCACCGATGATCGCCGTTTGCAGTTGCTGCTGATCGCCTTTTGCTTCGGCGCGTTCTTCGAAGGTGCGGCAGGCTTCGGTACACCGGTGGCGGTGACCGGGGCCATCCTCATCGGCCTCGGTTTTTCGCCATTGGCCGCGTCTGGCCTGGCACTGATCGCCAACACGGCGCCGGTGGCTTTCGGCGCACTCGGCACACCGATCATCACTCTGGCGAAAGTCACCGGGCTGGACGAGATGGAGCTGTCGATGATGGTCGGCCGCCAATTGCCATTCTTCTCGGTGCTGGTGCCGTTCTGGCTGATCTGGGCGTTCGCCGGATGGCGCAAGATGCTTGAGGTCTGGCCAGCGATTCTGGTGGCCGGGGTCAGCTTCGCCGTGCCGCAGTTTCTGGTATCGAACTACCACGGCCCGATGTTGGTGGACGTGATCGCCGCGTTGATTTCCATGGCCTGCCTGACACTGTTCCTGAAGGTCTGGAAACCGGCGACCATTCACACCTCGGCGGCGCTGTCCGGTCGGGTCGACAACTCCAGGGTCGATGAAGAAACAGTCACCGCCAGCGCCGCATTCAGCGATCAGGCGCGCCCGGCCGTGATGCGCGCGTGGATGCCGTGGTTCATCCTCACAGTATTCGTGTTCGCTTGGGGCACGCAGGGTTTCAAGAACCTGTTCGACACTCGGCCGGCAATTGATCCGGTCACGCAATCGGCCAAACTCGATCCGCAAGGCAAGCCGATGCGCGAGGCCAACCCGATCTTCGCCCCGGCCATCGTGTTCACGACGCTGCATCAACAGGTCGAGAAAGTGCCGCCTGTGGTGCCTGCGCCGAAAACCGAAGAGGCGGTCTACAAGTTCACCTGGTTGACCAGCACCGGCAGCGGAATTTTACTGGCGGCGATTGTTGGCGGTTTGCTGATGGGCTATTCGATCCCGCAACTGATCAAACAATACCTGCGCACGCTGTGGGTGGTGCGTTTTTCGCTGATCACCATCGCGGCGATGCTGGCGCTCGGATTCCTCACGCGGTACTCGGGGCTGGACGCAACCATGGGCCTGGCGTTCGCGGCGACGGGGATTTTCTACCCGATGTTCGGCACCCTGCTCGGCTGGCTAGGGGTGGCGTTGACCGGTTCCGACACCGCGTCCAACGTGCTGTTCGGCGGACTGCAACGGGTGACGGCGGAACAGCTCGGCATCAGCCCGGTACTGATGGCGGCGGCCAACAGTTCCGGTGGGGTGATGGGCAAAATGGTCGATGCGCAGTCGATTGTGGTCGCCTCGACCGCAACCCGTTGGTATGGGCATGAGGGCGAGATTTTGCGCTACGTGTTCTTCCACTCGATTGTCCTGGCAATTCTGGTGGGTGGGTTGGTGACGTTGCAGGCCTACGTTTCACCGTTCACCCGCATGGTCGTCGGCGGCCATTGATGCTGGATATGCCGGCCTCATCGCTGGCAAGCCAGCTCCCACAGGGTCGGGCGTTGTGAGCGAAATTCAACTCACAACGCAACACCTTGTGGGAGCGAGCTTGCTCGCGAATGCATAGTGTCAGTCGACGCAAAGGTTGAATTGAATGACGTCTTCGCGAGCAAGCTCCCTCCCACAGGATGTACATCAGCGTTAATTCATGAGCTGAGCAAATAACTCTATAGCGAAAATCCGCAAAAACCTTTTGCTCTCTTCAGCGGTCACTCCTAGAACGAGACTGGCAAACATGCCGGCAAGCCCTTATGGGCTATTTACAGCCCTGCCGCCTGATTGAGAGAAATAGGAATCGAACCATGCCGATTTCCCGACGTAAATTTTTGATTCTCGGCGCCGTGACCGCAACGGCGTTTGCGATGCCCCCATTCATCAGCCTCAAGGCCTACGCCGCCAACCTGGAGCAACCGGCCATGAACAAAGTGACCCTTCAAGTCAACGGCAAACCTCAGTCCCTTGAGGTCGACACCCGCACCACCCTACTCGACGCGCTACGCGAACACCTGCACCTGACGGGCAGCAAAAAAGGCTGCGACCATGGCCAGTGCGGGGCCTGCACGGTGATCGCCGATGGTCGGCGGATCAACTCATGCCTGACGCTGGCGGTGATGCACGAGGGCAGTGAGATCACCACCATCGAAGGCCTCGGCATGCCGGACAACCTGCACCCGATGCAAGCCGCGTTCATCAAGCACGATGGCTATCAATGCGGTTACTGCACGCCGGGGCAGATCTGCTCGGCAGTCGCCGTTATCAAGGAAATCCGTGACGGCATTCCCAGCCACGTCAGCCCCAGCCTGACCGAGTCGCCAAAGCTGATTGCTTCCGAATTCCAGGAGCGCATGAGCGGCAATATCTGCCGCTGCGGCGCCTACTCGAACATCATCGAAGCCATCACTGAAGTCGCGGAGGTGTCGGCATGAGACCGTTCAATTACACACGCGCCGACTCCCCCGCCGCCGCTGCACAAGCGGCGCAGATCGAGGGCGCGAAGTTCATCGCCGGCGGCACCAACCTGCTCGACCTGATGAAACTCGACATCGAAACCCCGCTGCACCTGATCGACGTCAATCACCTGGGCCTCGACACGATCGACGCCACACCCGAGGGCGGTTTGCGCATCGGCGCGCTGGTGCGCAACACCGATCTGGCGGCCGACGCCCGGGTCAGAAAAGACTATGCGCTGTTGTCCCGCGCCTTGCTCGCCGGTGCTTCCGGGCAGCTGCGCAACATGGCGACCACCGCCGGCAACCTGTTGCAGCGCACCCGCTGCCCGTACTTCTACGACACAAATCAGGCCTGCAACAAACGCAATCCAGGCAGTGGCTGTTCGGCCATTGGCGGGGTCACCCGGCAGTTGGGGATCATCGGCGTCAGCGACGCCTGTATCGCCACGCACCCGAGCGACATGGCGATTGCGATGCGCGCGTTAGATGCGCAGATTGAAACGGTGAAACCCGATGGCAGCACCCGCAGCATCGCCATGGCGGATTTTCATCTGTTGCCGGGCAACACGCCGAACATCGAAACCAGCCTCGGCGCCGGCGAATTCATCACGGCCGTGACGTTGCCTGCGCCGGTGGGTGGCACCCATATCTATCACAAGGTGCGTGATCGCTCGTCGTACGCGTTTGCTTTGGTGTCCGTCGGTTTGATCCTGCAAAAGGACGGCAGCGGTCGCGTCGCAGTCGGCGGTATTGCGCCGAAGCCGTGGCGCGTGGAAGCGGCTGAAGCGCTGCTGCCCAAGGGCGCAAAAGCCGTTAGCGAACGCTTGCTCGACGGCGCCACACCAACCCACGACAACCAATTCAAACTGACCCTGGTCGAGCGCACGCTCGGTTCGGTGTTGGCGCAAGCGAGGGAAGAAGCATGAAATTCGACACGCCCGCCACCACCAACCCGATCGATCAATTGAAGGTGATCGGCAAGCCGACCGATCGCATCGAAGGCAAGCTGAAAACGTGCGGCCAGGCGCCTTACGCTTACGAACAGCATGAAGCCGTGGCCGACCAGGCGTACGGTTTCATGGTCGGTTCGGCTATCGCCAAGGGTCGCATCAGCCACATTGATCTCGCCGACGCAAAAGCTGCGCCCGGCGTGTTGGCCATCGTCACCGCCGACAATGCCGGCAAGCTTGGCAAGGGCCAGTACAACGCCGCGCACTTGTTGGCCGGGCCCGAGGTTCAGCACTATCACCAGGCCGTTGCACTGGTGGTTGCCGAGACCTTCGAGCAGGCCCGCGCCGCCGCACAATTGGTCAAGGTCGATTACATCGCGAGCAAAGGCGAGTTCGATCTGGCCAGCGTGCGTGACCAAGGCGTCGAGCAGAAAGAAGAAATGCCCGACGTCACCCACGGCGATTTCGCGACAGCTTTCGCCGGCGCCCCGGTGCAATTCGACCAGACCTACACCACCCCCGACCAGTCCCACGCGATGATGGAACCCCACGCGACCCTGGCCGCGTGGAAAGGCGATCAACTGACGCTGTGGACGTCGAACCAGATGATCGCCTGGAGCGTCGGCGACATTGCTGAAACCCTCGGTCTGCCCAAGGAAAAAGTCCGCTTGATCTCGCCCTACATCGGCGGCGGTTTCGGCGGCAAACTGTTCATTCGCGCCGACGCAATCCTCGCGGCCCTCGGTGCGCGCATGGCCGGCAGACCGGTGAAAGTCGCCCTCGCCCGCCCACAGGTCGCCAACAACACCACGCATCGCCCCGCCACCATCCAGCGTATCCGCATGGGCGCCACGGCGGACGGCAAGCTCACCGCCATCGCGCATGAAGGCTGGTCAGGCAATCTCGCGGACGGCAAGGTCGAAGTCGCGGCGCAGCCAAGCCAGTTGCTGTACGCGGCGCAAAATCGTCTGGTCACCATGCGTCTGGCGCCGCTGGATCTGCCTGAAGGCAACGCGATGCGTGCACCCGGTGAAGCGCCGGGATTGATGGCACTGGAAATCGCCATGGACGAAATGGCCGAACAGCTCAAACTCGATCCCGTGCAGTTCCGCATCCTCAACGACACCCAGGTCGACCCGGTGAAAACCGAGCGCCCGTTCTCGCAACGACGCTTGTTCGAATGTCTGCAAACCGGTGCCGAAAAATTCGGTTGGGACAAGCGCAACGCCACACCCGGCAGCCGTCGCGAAGGTCGCTGGCTGATCGGCATGGGCGTCGGCGCGGCGATCCGCAACAACCTGCTCATGAAGTCTGGCGCGCGGGTGCGGCTCGAGCGTGATGGCAAGATCACTGTCGAAACCGACATGACCGACATCGGAACCGGCAGCTACACGATCATCGCGCAGACCGCCGCAGAAATGATGGGCGTGGGCATCGACGATGTCGTGGTACGGCTGGGCGATTCGAATTTCCCGGTATCGGCGGGTTCCGGCGGCCAGTTTGGCGGCAATTGCTCCACTGCCGGCGTGTATGCCGCGTGCGTGAAATTGCGTGAAGCGATCGCCGGAAAATTGGGCCTCGCGGCTGATCAGGCGGAGTTTGTTGACGGTCAGGTGCGGGGCGGCGGCAAGAGTGTGGCGCTGCGAGAGGCGGCCAAAAATGGTGAAGTAGTGGCTGAAGACAGCATCGAATTCGCCGACCTCGAAAAGCAGTATCAGCAGTCAACCTTTGGCGCGCACTTCGTCGAAGTCGCGGTGGATGCGGCGACGGGCGAAGTTCGTGTGCGGCGGATGCTCGCGGTGTGCGCGGCCGGGCGGATTCTCAATCCGAAAGCGGCGCGCAGTCAGGTGATCGGCGCGATGACCATGGGGGTTGGCGCGGCGTTGATGGAGGAGTTGTCGGTCGATAAAAAACTCGGTTTCTTCGTCAACCACGATCTGGCCGGATACGAAGTGCCGGTGCATGCCGACATCCCGCATCAGGAGGTGATTTTCCTTGATGAGACCGACCCGATTTCCTCGCCCATGAAAGCCAAGGGCGTGGGTGAGTTGGGGATTTGCGGGGTGAGTGCGGCGGTGGCCAATGCGATTTACAACGCCACCGGAGCACGGGTGCGGGAGTATCCGATCACGCTGGACAAGATTCTCGAATCCTTGCCGGCGATGATCTGAAGACCTGAAGAGCCCCTCACCCTAATCCTCTCCCACTGGGAGAGGGGACCGGTTCGGGGAGGTTCGAGGGATGCGCCGACTTGAACGTTCAGCTGTGAATCCATAATCGACACCGTGCTTTCAGGTCGATGCATAGCGGCAGATAACTCGGTCGGCCCCTCACCCTAACCCTCTCCCACAGGGAGAGGGGACCGGTTCGGGGATGTTCGAGGGATGCGCCGACTTGAACGTTCAGTTGTGAATCCATAATCGACACATCACTTTCAGGTCGATGGAGGACGCCAGACACCTCGGTCGGCCCCTCACCCTAACCCTCTCCCACAGGAAGAGGGGACCGGTTCGGGGATGTTCGAGGGATGCGCCGACTTGAACGTTCAGCTGTGAATCCATAATCGACACATCACTTTCAGGTCGATGGAGGACGCCAGACACCTCGGTCGGCCCCCTCTCCCTCCGGGAGAGGGCTGGGGTGAGGGGCATGGGGTTACTCGGTGCGCGGGTATTGCGCCTCACTCACCTGCTCCATCCACTCCACCACACTGCCGTCCTGCACTTCAGCAATAGCGATATGCGTCATCGCCGTCGTCGATGCTGCACCATGCCAATGCTTGGCCCCCGATGCGATCCACACCGTGTCACCGGGGCGAATGTCGCGAATCGGCTGGCCCCATTCCTGCACAAAACCTGAACCGGCTGTAACAATCAGCGTCTGACCCAACGGGTGGGTATGCCACGCCGTGCGTGCGCCGGGCTCAAAGGTCACGGTGGCGCCACTGACTCGTGCCTCGTCGGTGCCTTTGAACGGTGCGTCAACGCGCACAGTACCCGTGAACCAGTCTGCCGGCCCCTTGGCCGAAGGTTGCGACCCATTGGGGGTCACGGTCACACGCGCGGGTTCATTGGCTTGAACCTCGCCAGCGAGCAAGGAAAGGGTCAGCGCAGAGGCAGCAATCGGGTTCATGACATTCTCCATAAAAATGATTCACTCCCCCTGTAGGCGCTACCGAAGGCTGCGATCTCTTGATTTTGATTCTAAAAAACCACGTCAAAAGATCGCAGCCTGCGACAGCGCCTACACGAGACATGCGTTCACTTTACCGGGCCGTACTGTTTTGATAATCGACTAGAATCTGAAAAAAATTATGCAGGAAACTAATCAATGCTTCGTGAAAACGCCAGTGACCTGCTCGCCTTCCTAGCGGTGGCGCGCGAGCGCAGTTTTACCAAAGCCGCGGCTAAGCTCGGCGTCTCGCAATCGGCGCTCAGCCATACCATTCGCGCACTGGAAGCACGCCTCGGACTGCGGCTGCTGACCCGCACCACCCGCAGCGTCTCCCCCACCGAGGCCGGCGAACATCTGCTGCAAACCGTCGGCCCGCGCTTCGAGGAGATCGAGCAGGAACTCGCCGCCCTGAGCAACCTGCGTGAAACCCCGGCCGGCAAGATCCGCATCAGTGCCACCGACCATTCGCTGGACTGGCTGCTGCGCCCGGTGCTCAAGACATTCCTGCCGCAATACCCGGACATCGCCGTGGAGGTCTGCTGCGACTACGGTTTCGTCGATATCGCAGGCCAGGGTTTCGATGCCGGCGTGCGGTTGGGTGAAGACGTTGCCCAAGGCATGATCGCCACCCGCATCGGCCCGGACATGCGCATGGCCGTCGTCGGTTCGCCGGCCTACTTTGCCACTCGTTCAGCGCCAGACACCCCACGCGATCTGACCGGGCACGCCTGCAACAATCTGCGCCTGCCCACCAACGGCGGGCTGTACACCTGGGAATTCGAAAAGGACGGCGAAAGCCTGAACGTGCGGGTGTCCGGGCAAATCACCTTGAACGGCGTCTATCCATTGCTCGATGCCGCACTGGACGGTTTCGGCTTGAGCTACATCCCGGAAAACCTCGTCGCGCCTTTGCTGGCGGAGGGACGCCTGGTGCAGGTACTGGCAGACTGGTGCCCGACGTTTGCCGGTTATCACCTCTACTACCCGAGCCGGCGTCAGGCGGCACCGGCATTTGCGCTGTTACTGGAGGCGTTGCGATTTCGCGGTGAAAACTAACTCACCAACGCAATCAACTGATGACGCTGCGCATCGGTGAGCGTCGGCCCGAACCCGGCCTTGACGTTATCCGCCATGTAACGCGGATTACCGGTGCCGGGAATCACGCAAGTGACCGCTGGGTGCGCCAGCAAAAACTTCAGCGCCAACTGCGGCCAACTGCTCACTTGCACATCCGACACCCACGCGGGCAGCGGCTTGCCCCTGAGCCTTCCCAACAACTCTCCGCCACCAAACGGCCGGTTGCAAATCACCGCCACACCGCGCTCGCGACACAGCGGCAGGATGCGTTTTTCCACGCCACGATCATCGAGGGCATAGTTGATTTGCAGGAAGTCCAGTTGCTCGGCTTTCAGCACTGCTTCGACTTCCTCATAAGCGGACGACGTGTAATGAGTGATGCCGATGTAGCGAATGCGTCCCTGCTCCTTCCATTCGCGCAGGGTTGGCAGGTGGGTTTGCCAGTCGAGCAGATTGTGAATCTGCATCAGGTCGATACGCTCGGTACGCAACAAACTGAATGACTGCTCCATCTGCGCGATGCCTTCCTTACGTCCCCTCGTCCACACCTTGGTCGCCAAAAATGCTGGCGAGCGCGGTTCGTGGATCGACAGCAGTTCGCCGGTCGTTTCTTCGGCGCGGCCATACATGGGCGAGCTGTCGACCACCGTGCCACCCTTGGCGAACAGTTCGTCGAGGACCGCCGGCAGTTGCCGATAGGCTGGATCGCCCGGCGCGACGTCGAAGCCGCGATAGGTGCCTAGGCCCACCACGGGCAGAGACTCGGAGCTTGATGGGATGGCGCGGGTCTGCATGGCTTGGCCTCCGGAAGCGGCGGACGACGTGGCAGTGGCCAACGCCCGATCAAAGGTGAACACCGCCGAAACGCCGGCAGCGAGGGTGAGCAATCGGCGACGGGAGTAACCCTCAGTGTGGCTCATGCTGGTTCCCCTGCTGCGTGTATCTGTTGCACGTCGTGTGCGCAGGCTGCCGCATGCATCCGCTGGACTACACTGCGACAGCAAACCTTCATACCCCGTTAAAAGTAGCCGAATGTCCCGAACCCTGATGTCACTCGTCGCATTGATCGTCGCCGCATACCTGGTGCTGTGCGCGGCGCTGTTCGTTTTTCAGCGCTCGCTGATCTATTTCCCGCAGCCCGGCGCGGTCGATTCGCTGGAGTCGCGACTGAAACTGTCGATGCCGGACGCGGATATCTGGGTCACCACCCGCGAACGCGTCGGCCCGCGTGCGTTGATCTATTTCGGCGGCAATGCCGAGGACGTGTCGCGCAATTTGCCGGCATTCACCGAAGCTTTTCCCGAGTACGCGTTGTACCTGCTCAATTACCGAGGCTTCGCCGGCAGCGGGGGTTCGCCGTCCGAAGAGGCGATCGCCGAAGATGCCTTGGCCCTGTTCGATCAGGTGTATGCCAGCCATGCGCAGATCGCCGTGGTTGGACGCAGCCTGGGTTCGGGTGTCGCCGTTCGCCTGGCCAGTCAACGCCCGGTGCAGCAGCTGATTTTGGTCACACCCTACAACAGCCTCGAAGAAATCGCCGCGCGGCAATATCCGTGGGTGCCGGTGAAGTGGCTGCTCAAGGATCGCTTCGAGTCAGGCAAATACGCCGCGCACATCCGCGTGCCGACGTTGCTGCTGGCGGCGAGTGATGATGAGGTCATTCCCCGCGTCAGCACCGAGCGATTGCTGGGCAGTTTCCCCACAGGTGTTGCGCTGCTCAAGGTTGTGCCGGATTCGGGGCACAACTCGATTTCCGATCGGGGGGAATATTTGCAGTGGGTGGGGGATGTGTTGAATCGGTGAGGGTGGTTTATCAGGAAGCTGTCAGGCCCAGCTTCAACAACTCTTTTCGCAGAATTGAAGGCTTTAAAACTGCAATTCCAACCTGCCAATCGAGTGACAACAGGTTATTCAGCTTTTGTTGGGTGAGAGTGGATTCGGCCAGAAGACAGCTTTTTCGGTCGCGAATACCGATGACATTCAGCAACCAGTCATCGCCCTGCCCTGCCATCCAGCGGCTGAACGTCGGACGGTGTTTGTGCAGTAAGGCGTCGGCATCCCATACCGTCATTTGCGCGAAGACCTGAGGCAAATTGCTTTCGGGCCTCATGCGTTTCAAGTCAGCGGCCAACGCACCTGTAAGGTTTGCCTCAATGTTGGCTTGGCATTCAAGGAAATATTGTTCCGGCCAGTCTGGACTCAGTTTCGCCAGAGGAGCGAGTTCAGCATACGCCTCAATGTCGGCCTCCGTGGTCATCTGCCCGGTGAAATTGAGCGTGTTATCCAGAATCGCCGTGGCCAATAATGCGGCGCTTTGCTCGCTGATCTGCGGCAACAGTCCAGCCGTCTGCCAGCGCTGGAAAACCTGAGTAGCGGCAGCGCCTATCGGGCGTATGTCAGCGGCTGATCCAAGTTTGTGCGACCAGTGAGCCTCGTAACCTGGATGATGATCAATGACTTCCACTACCTGATCTAGCACTACGACCGGGTCAAAATGGTGATAGTCCGAGACGTCGACCAACACGAATTCGTCGCTCGGTTTCGGGACATAGTCATGCAGCCCGGCGCCCCAACCGAGCACGGTTTTCGACACGCTGGCGTTGGGTTGCGCGCTACTGACGGCGCGTGCCGGAGAACCTTGCACGTTGAGCAGCTCTGCGTAGGCAATGCAGCAGGCGTATGCGTCGATATCGAGATAGGCCGCGCCGGAGGTGATGATTTTCATGGGCGGCAAACATCGCACGGCGTCATGACATTTAAGTGACAGCAAAAGATCACAGCGTGCGGCCGCTCTACAGCGTTAAAAACAAATCCCGTGTAGGAGTTGCCGCAGACTGCGATCTTTTGGTCTTCAAGCCGCGCGTTGTCCCCCCGCCACCATCGCCGAAGCCGCCAACATCGCCCGCAACAACACCGCACACCCCGCCGCCAGATCATCCGGTGCGGCGTTTTCGATTTCGTTGTGGCTGATGCCCCCTTCGCACGGCACGAAGATCATCCCGGCAGGCCCCAGTTCAGCGAGGAAAATCGCGTCGTGGCCGGCACCGCTGACGATGTCCATGTTCGACAAGCCCAGACCCTTGGCGGCAGCGCGCACAGCGTCGACGCAGCCCTTTTCGAAGTACAGCGGCGGGAAGTCGGCTGTCGGAGTCAGTTCATAGGTCAGGCCGTGTTCTTCGCAGGTGGCCTCGATGACCTGCTTCACTTCGGCGATCATCGAGTCCAGGCGCGCCGGTTCCAAATGGCGGAAGTCCAGCGTCATGCGCACCTCACCGGGAATGACGTTGCGCGACCCCGGATAGGCTTGCAGGCAACCGACGGTGCCGCAGGCATGGGGTTGGTGGCCGAGGGCGGCGCGGTTGACGGCGCCGACGATGATCGAGGCGCCGACCAGCGCGTCCTTGCGCAGGTGCATCGGGGTTGGCCCGGCATGGGCTTCGACGCCGCGCAGCTTGAGGTCGAACCACTTCTGCCCCAGCGCGCCGAGCACCACGCCGATGGTTTTATGTTCGTCTTCCAGAATCGGGCCTTGTTCGATGTGCGCCTCGAAATAGGCGCCGACCTTGTGCCCGCTGACTTTGCGCGGCCCTGCATAGCCGATTGAATTCAGTGCTTGGCCGACGGTGACGCCATCGGCATCGACTTTGGCGAGGGTTTCTTCGAGGGTGAATTTTTCCGCGAACACGCCAGAACCCATCATGCACGGCGCGAAACGCGAGCCTTCTTCGTTGGTCCAGACCACCACTTCCAGCGGCGCTTCGGTTTCCACGCCGAGGTCGTTAAGGGTGCGCAACACTTCGACCCCGGCGAGTACACCGAAGCAGCCGTCGAACTTGCCGCCGGTGGGTTGCGTGTCGATATGGCTGCCGGTCATCACCGGTGGCAGGCTCGGATTGCTCCCGGCGCGGCGGGCGAAGATGTTGCCGACCTCATCGACCGTGACGCTGCACCCGGCGTCCTTGCACCACTGCACAAACAGGTCGCGGGCCTGGCGGTCGAGGTCGGTCAGGGCCAGGCGACAGACACCGCCCTTGACCGTGGCGCCGAGCTTGGCCAGTTCCATCAGCGACGCCCACAAGCGGTCGCGGTTGATGTGCTGATGGGTCGATTGCAGAACGTCTACAGCTGCGTTCATGGGGATCTCCTCAGGCTGCTTTTCTTATGGATATGGCTGTGGCGTTTGTGAGGCTGCCATCGCTGGCAAGCCAGCTCCCACAGGTATTTGAGTGAACACATATTTTGTGTACGACTTGATCTCTGTGGGAGCTGGATTGCCAGCGATGGGGCCCTGCCTCACACCGCTGATTTCACGACTGAAGGCTGCGCACGCATCACGCACAACCCGTAATAAATGATTCCTCCCAACGCCGAGCCAGTGAACCAGCCGTAGCTGTAAAACCAGCTGAACGCATCACTGCCCAGCGACAGCAAGGTCAGCACCACCGGCACACCAAACGCGACGAACCCGGCCCAGTTCCACGCTGGGTAAACGTCGTCGCGGTACAACCCGGCCAGGTCCAGTTGTTGTTTCTTGATCAGGAAATAATCCACCACCATGATCCCGGCGATCGGCCCGAGCAGGCTTGAATAGCCCAGCAGCCAGTTGGAATACACGGTTTCGAGGCTGACGTCGGAGACGATCAGACCGAGTTTTTTCAGCAGCTCATGGGCCATCAACACCAGCCCCACCAGACCAGTCAGCAACACGGCTTTGGTGCGGTTGATGACCTTCGGCGCGATGTTCTGAAAGTCGTTGGTTGGCGAGACGATGTTGGCAGCGGTGTTGGTCGACAACGTGGCGATGATGATCAACGCCATCGCCACCGCGACCCATACCGGGCTCTGGATGTGGCCGATCAGGGTGACCGGGTCGGAGACGGTCACGCCGACCAGTTTCACTGACGCGGCCGTCATGATCACGCCGAGGGAGGCGAACAGGAACATGGTCAGCGGCAGGCCAATGATCTGCCCGACAATCTGATCCTTCTGGCTCTTGGCGTAACGGCTGAAGTCGGGAATGTTCAGCGACAGCGTGGCCCAGAAACCGACCATCGCCGTCAGCCCGGCGGCGAAGTAACTGACCACGCTCGCCCCCTCAGGGCGCTTGGGCGGGATCGCCAGCAGTTCGGTCATCGACACATTGGGCATCGCCCACACCAGCAGGCCGATACCGACCGCGACCAGCAGCGGCGCAGACAAGGTTTCCAGCCACTTGATCGACTCGGCACCGCGGATCACCACCCACAGATTGAGTGCCCAGAACACCATGAAACCAATCACTTCGCCGGTGCCGCCGAGGGATTTCCAACCCTCGAACACCGAGCCGAGAAACAGGTGAATGGCCAGTCCGCCAAACATCGTCTGAATGCCGAACCAGCCGCACGCCACCAGCGCCCGGATCAGGCACGGCACGTTGGAACCGAGAATGCCGAACGATGAGCGCAACAATACCGGAAACGGAATGCCGTACTTGGTGCCGGGAAAAGCATTCAGCGTCAGCGGAATCAGGACGATGACGTTGGCAAACAGAATCGCCAACAACGCTTCACCGACGCTCAGGCCGAAATACGCCGTGAGCACGCCGCCCAGGGTGTAAGTCGGCACGCAGATCGCCATGCCCACCCACAATGCGGTGATGTGCCATTTGTTCCAGGTGCGTTCGCGCACCTTGGTCGGTGCCATGTCGTGGTTGTAACGGGGACTGTCGAGGACGTCGCTGCCGGCTTCGAGCTCAAACAAGCCGTCGCGCTCGGTCACTTGCGATCTGATCTGTTGCATGGCCGCTCCACTGTTCTTCTGATTATTTTTTTGCTCATCAGGCGGCTGGCGCATGGGGCGCGAGCCGGACGATGGCCGGAGGAACTGACAACTTTCATGCACCGGCCATGGTGTCAGCGGCGGCATCAATAAACGTGCCGGGTGTTCCGCTCAGCGCTCGGGCCGTGCATTAAACGCTGTGCAACTTTCTGATATTGCTCGGTTTTAATTATTCACCGGGGGAGCCTTCGGAAACTTGTCTGGGCGCTCAGGCTAAACGCTTGGCAAGTTGTCCGAACAGACAGGACTCAAACTGGTGCACTGCACTTTTTTTGTTTGTGAGCGATCAACCGCAGCTCAACTTCAAGCGGCTGATTTCACATAGGAAATCTTGACCATATTTCCATCCTGTCAAGTGCGTCAAAATGGTGAGCAGGCTCACCATTTTGGTGATTTATAGTTTTTATCGTTATTTTTCAGTCACTTAAATCAGGCATAAGCTTATAAAAAATAATCTTGATCTATTGCAAAACTGAGACTAGTTTCTATTCCTGACAGCGCTGACAGGAATACGCCCTTCACCGCTGTACATCAATAAAACATTTAGAACCGGCACAAGTCGGTCATGCCTGCGAGGAACTCGGAATGTCTCTGTTGATCCGTGGCGCCACCGTTGTTACCCATGATGAAAGTTATCGCGCCGACGTCTATTGCGCTGACGGCGTGATTAAAGCCATCGGTGAAAACCTTGATGTTCCCGCCAGCGCCGAAGTGCTCGACGGCAGCGGTCAATACCTGATGCCCGGCGGCATCGATCCACACACTCATATGCAACTCCCGTTCATGGGCACCGTGGCCAGCGAAGACTTCTTCAGCGGCACCGCGGCGGGTCTGGCCGGCGGCACCACGTCGATCATCGATTTCGTGATTCCCAATCCGCAACAGTCGTTGATGGAGGCGTTTCATCAGTGGCGTGGCTGGGCGGAAAAATCGGCGTCGGACTACGGCTTCCATGTCGCGATCACCTGGTGGAGCGAGCAGGTACGCGAGGAAATGGCCGAACTGGTCAGCCATCACGGGATCAACAGCTTCAAGCATTTCATGGCCTATAAAAACGCGATCATGGCCGCCGACGACACGCTGGTGGCGAGTTTCGAGCGCTGTCTGGAACTCGGCGCGGTGCCGACCGTGCACGCGGAAAACGGCGAGCTGGTCTATCACCTGCAACGCAAATTGATGGCCCAGGGCATCACCGGGCCGGAAGCACATCCACTGTCTCGTCCTTCGCAGGTTGAAGGTGAAGCGGCGAGTCGGGCCATTCGCATCGCTGAAACCATTGGCACGCCGTTGTACCTGGTGCACGTTTCGACCAAGGAAGCCCTCGACGAAATCACCTATGCGCGCAGCAAGGGCCAACCGGTTTACGGCGAGGTTCTGGCCGGCCATCTATTGCTGGATGACAGCGTCTACCAACATCCGGACTGGCAGACCGCCGCCGGTTACGTGATGAGTCCGCCGTTTCGTCCACGCGGCCATCAGGAAGCGCTGTGGCATGGCCTGCAAAACGGCAATCTGCACACCACCGCCACCGACCACTGCTGTTTCTGCGCCGAGCAAAAAGCCGCCGGGCGCGACGACTTCAGCAAGATCCCCAACGGCACTGCCGGCATCGAAGACCGCATGGCGCTGTTATGGGATGAAGGGGTCAATACCGGGCGTTTTTCGATGCAGGATTTTGTCGCGCTGACCTCCACCAACACCGCGAAGATCTTCAATCTCTACCCACGCAAAGGCGCGATTCGCGTCGGCGCCGATGCCGATCTGGTGCTGTGGGATCCGCAAGGCACGCGCACCATTTCCGCCAAGACCCACCATCAGCAAGTGGACTTCAACATCTTCGAAGGCAAGACCGTGCGCGGTGTGCCGAGCCATACCGTCAGCCAAGGCCGGGTGGTCTGGGCCGATGGCGACTTGCGCGCCGAACGGGGTGCCGGACGGTACATCGAACGGCCGGCGTATCCGGCGGTGTTTGATTTGCTGAGCAAGCGGGCTGAGCAACATAAGCCGACAGCTGTGAAACGCTGAAAGCGGCCTTCGGCCTATCGCTGGCAAGCCAGCTCCCACAGGGATCCAGGGTGCTCACATAACCGTGTGGGAGCTGGCTCGCCAGCGATGAAGCCATCCCGAACGCCACAAAAACCACTGCCCATCAGAGGCAGAGCACCTCAATAACCGTGAGGCAAAAAACCGTGATCGAGACCCTGAACCATCTCCCCCACCCGCACGAAAGCGCGGCCGCCCTCGCCGGTCACTTCACTGATCTGGCGCCGCCGCTCAATGCTCGGCAAGCCCATCTGGAAGCGTCGCGTTGTCTGTATTGCTACGACGCGCCGTGCGTCAATGCGTGCCCGAGCGAGATCGATATTCCCTCGTTCATCCGCAACATTCATCAGGACAACGTGCCCGGTGCCGCGCAGAAAATCCTTTCGGCGAACATCCTCGGCGGCAGTTGCGCGCGGGTCTGTCCGACCGAAATCCTCTGCCAGCAAGCCTGCGTGCGCAACAACGCCCAGGAATGCGCACCGGTGCTGATCGGCCTGTTGCAACGTTACGCCGTGGACAACGCGCACTTCACTGAACACCCGTTCCAGCGCGCCGCTGCGACCGGCAAGCGCATCGCGGTGGTGGGCGCCGGACCTGCGGGTTTGTCCTGCGCCCATCGCAGCGCCATGCACGGTCACGATGTGGTGATTTTCGAGGCGCGGGAAAAGGCTGGCGGGCTGAATGAATACGGTATCGCCAAGTACAAACTGGTCGACGATTACGCGCAGAAGGAACTGGATTTCCTCCTGCAAATCGGCGGCATTGAAATCCGCCATGGGCAAAAACTCGGCGAAAACCTGACCCTCAGCGAATTGCATCAACAGTTCGACGCGGTGTTCCTCGGCCTCGGCCTCAACGCCAGCAAACAACTTGGCCTGGCCCACGAGGACGCCCCCGGCCTGCTCGCCGCCACCGACTACATCCGCGAACTGCGTCAGGCCGACGACCTGACGCAACTGCCGCTGGCCGAGCGCTGCATCGTCCTTGGCGCCGGCAATACCGCGATCGACATGGCGGTGCAAATGGCTCGCCTCGGTGCCCGCGATGTGAATCTGGTGTATCGCCGTGGCGCGGCGGACATGGGCGCCACCGGTCATGAACAAGACATCGCCAAAGCCAATCAGGTGCGCCTGCTGACCTGGGCACAACCGGAAGAGGTGTTGCTCGATGATCAGGGCCGCGTGCGCGGCATGCGTTTCGCCCGCACGGATCTGGTCGACGGGCGTCTGCAAACCACCGGGGAAACCTTCGACCTGGCGGCCGATGCGATCTTCAAAGCCATCGGTCAATCCTTCGACGGCAGCGCCCTTGCCGACCCGATGGCCCGTGAACTCAAGCGTCAGGGCGAACGGATTCAGGTCGATGAAAACCTGCGCACCAGCATTCCCGGCGTGTATGCCGGTGGCGACTGCACCAGCCTCGATCAGGACCTGACGGTGCAAGCGGTGCAGCACGGCAAGCTCGCCGCCGAGGCGATCAATGCTCAACTGATGCTTAACGTGGAGGCTGCGTAAATGGCCAATCTCTCGATAGTCTTCGCCGGCATCAAAGCCCCTAACCCATTCTGGCTGGCCTCCGCGCCGCCGACCGACAAAGCCTACAACGTGGTCCGCGCCTTCGAGGCGGGCTGGGGCGGCGTGGTCTGGAAAACCCTCGGTGAGGACCCGGCGGCGGTCAACGTGTCGTCGCGTTACTCGGCGCACTACGGCAACAACCGCGAAGTGCTGGGCATCAACAACATTGAATTGATCACCGACCGTTCGCTGGAGATCAACCTGCGTGAAATCACTCAGGTGAAAAAGGATTGGCCGGACCGCGCGCTGATTGTGTCGCTGATGGTGCCGTGCGTTGAGGAATCGTGGAAATACATTCTGCCGCTGGTGGAAGCCACCGGGGCCGATGGTATCGAGCTCAACTTCGGCTGCCCCCACGGCATGCCGGAGCGCGGCATGGGTGCGGCGGTCGGTCAGGTGCCCGAGTACGTCGAACAAGTGACGCGCTGGTGCAAGACTTACTGCTCGCTGCCGGTGATCGTGAAGCTGACGCCAAATATCACCGACATCCGCGTCGCCGCCCGCGCAGCGCATCGCGGTGGTGCGGACGCGGTGTCACTGATCAACACCATCAACTCGATCACCAGCGTCGATCTGGAACACATGGTCGCCCTGCCCACCGTCGGCAGCAAAAGCACCCACGGCGGTTACTGCGGCTCGGCGGTGAAACCGATTGCGCTGAACATGGTGGCGGAAATTGCCCGCGATCCACTGACCGAGGGCCTGCCGATCTGCGGCATCGGCGGCATCGGCAGTTGGCGTGATGCGGCGGAATTCATGGCGCTGGGCAGCGGTGCGGTGCAGGTGTGCACGGCGGCGATGCTGCATGGTTTTCGGATTGTCGAGGAGATGAAGGATGGGCTGTCGCGATGGATGGACAGTCAGGGCTACGCCAGCATCGCCGAGTTTTCCGGGCGTGCGGTGGGCAACACCACGGACTGGAAGTACCTGGACATCAACTATCAGGTGATTGCGAAGATCGATCAGGAGGCGTGCATTGGTTGCGGGCGTTGCCACATTGCTTGCGAGGACACTTCACATCAGGCGATCAGCAGTGTCCGCGAGGCCGATGGCACGCATAAATATGAAGTGATCGATGATGAGTGCGTGGGCTGCAATCTGTGCCAGATCACCTGCCCGGTAGCGGACTGCATCGAGATGGTGCCGATGGAGACGGGCAAGCCGTTTCTGGACTGGAATCATGACCCGAGGAACCCGTATCACGTCGCGGTTTAGGTTGCGTGCTGATCAAACGGTCCCCTCACCCTAACCCTCTCCCCGAGGGAGAGGGGACTGATTGGGGGATGCTTCAAAGCTCCGCCGGCCTGAAAGTGCCGTAGCGAATCCATAAACGCCTCGGTCTTTCAGGTCGACGAAGCTCGCCAGACACCGCGGTCGGCCCCCTCTCCCTCCGGGAGAGGGCTGGGGTGAGGGTCAGCTTTTGATTCAGGGCTCCAACCCGATCCCGCGCAAAATCACACTCGTCACCGTCTGCACCGCCCGCTCGAACTGCATGTCCGACAGTGGCTGGTGATCGTTCAGGATATTCACCTGATGATCAAAGTCGGCGTAATGCTGGGTCGACGCCCAGATCATGTACAGCAGGCTCGACGGCTCCACCGGCAGGATGCGTTTGTCCTCGACCCACTGGCGGATCTTCGCTTCTTTCATCTTCGCCCAGTCATACAGGCTGACATCCAGCGCCTCACCCAGCGTCGGCGCGCCATGAATAATCTCATTGGCCCAGACTTTCGAGCCATACGGCCGGCTGCGCGAGTGGTTCATCTTGGCGCGGATATAGCTGCTGAGCACCACCCGCGGGTCATCGAACATTTCAAAGCACAACGCGTCCTGCTTCCACACTTCCAGCAGGTCGAACAGCACCGCGCTGTACAACTCACTCTTGGTGCTGAAGTAGTAATGCAGATTGGAACGCGGCAGTTGCACCTCCGCGGCGATGTCGGCCATGGCGGTGCTGCCGAAGCCTTTTTCGGCGAAGACCTTTTCCGCGCCGAGGAGGATTTTTTCGACGTTACTGCGGCGAATCTCGATCTTGTGATTGCCCATGTGGGCTCCCTGACAACAACGTTTTCGAAGACTGTTGGTCAATGCGGCTGGGTATCCCCCGCCGCCGTATCAATACTGACCACCACCGACATCCCCGGTCGCAATCGTTCTTCTTCCTGCTGATCGGGATCAATGGTGATGCGCACCGGCACTCGCTGGGCGATTTTGACGAAGTTGCCTGTCGCATTATCCGCCTGCAACAAGGCAAATTCAGAACCGGTACCCGGGGAAATATGCTGCACATGCCCGGTGAATTTGCGGTGGTTCAACCCGTCGACGGTGAAGTGCACCGGTTGCCCGACCCGCACGTTGTTCATCTGGGTTTCCTTCATGTTGGCGATCACCCATTTCTGGTTCGGCACCAACGCCATCAATTGCGCCCCGGAGTTGACGTAAGCGCCGAGACGCACGCCGATCTGCCCGAGCTGGCCGTCGCGCGGGGCGACGATGCGCGTGTTCGACAGGTCGATCCGCGCCAGTTGCACGGCGGCGTCGGCACTGGCGACAGCGGCCTCGAGTGAGCCGCGATTGACGATCACCGTTTGCAGGTCCTGACGGGCGATTTCCAGATTGGCCTTGGCCTGGGCGACGGCGGCGATACTTTGCGCGTCGGCCGCCAGTGCCACGTCCATTTCACGTTTGGACACCGAGCCGTCTCTCACCAGTTCCTTGTTACGGCGCAGATCGGCGGCACTTTTGCGTAACTGCGCTTCGCTGTCGGCGACCACTGCTTGACGCAACTTGATCGTCGCTTCGGCGCTGTTGCGTTGTTGCACCACGTTGGCCAGGGCGGCTTTCTGCACGGCCAGTTGCGCCAGCGATTGATCGAGGCGTTGCTGATAGATGCGGTCATCCAGACGCACGAGCAAATCGCCGGCTTTCACATACTGGAAATCCTGCACCGGCACTTCATAAACGTAGCCGGCGAGCTGTGGGCCGATGATCGTCACCTGCCCACGCACCAGGGCGTTTTCGGTGGTTTCGACGGCACTGCTGAACGGCGGCAACTGCCAGGCATACAGCACGATCAATACGCCGACGACGGCAATCGCGGCAAAGCCTAACGACGAGATAATCCGCACCCGCAGCGAACGCGGTTCGGTGTTCGGCGATGACGGCGGCGCCACACCCTCGGGCGTGGCAGCAATGGCATTGGTGGTGGTAGTGGTCGGTTCGGTCATGAAGAAATGGCACCGCTGTCAGGTACGGAAGGCTTATCGGGAGGAGCGGCGACGGCTTTGGTAGTGCTCATCAGCCACAGCGCACGAATGGTTAACCAGATCATGGTCAGCACCGCGATCACCGCGATAAGCATGAACACGTCGTTATAGGCCAGCACATTGGCTTCCCTCGTCGCGGCATTGGCCAAGCTGCGAATCCCGGCCAGATTGCGCAAGTTCGGGTCGGCCAGCAACGAGCCGTAGGCTGAACCGCCACTCTGCACCCGCGCGGCCACTAACGGATCAGACAGCGTCAGGTGCTCGACGATCTGGCTGGAATGAAATTTCTCGCGAACGATCTGAAACGTCCCGAGCAACGCCGCACCAATCAAGCCGCCGAGGTTATTGCAGATCCCGAACAACACGGAAAAGCTCACCAGATTGCGCGGATTGGTCAGCACGTTGCGCGTGCCTAGAACCATGGTCGGGCCGAGGAAAAACGTACTGCCGAACGCCAGCAAAAACTGGCTGAAATACAAGTTTTCCGGGCGGGTCAGATTGTTGGAAAAACTGTCCATCACGGAGCCCGTCGCCATCAATGCGAGCGAGATGATCAACGGCATCAACAGATGCTTCGGGTCGATGGTCAGCGCACTGGTCAGCAGGCCGGCGACGCTGCCGATCATCATCACCACGTACAGGCTGTACAACTGCTGGCTGCTCATGTTGAGGTATTGCATGAAGCCGACGGCACCGGTGGATTGCTCGGAGGTGACCATGCGAATCAGGATCACCGCCAGCGCCAGACGAATCATCACCCCGCTGCCGAGCCAACGCGTCATCAACATCGGGTTGCTGCGGTTGTGTTCGATGGCCAGGCCCGTGAGTATCAACGCGATAGAACCGGCCAGGGCGACGCCGAGCCAGTCGGCTTCCAGCCACCAGTCGATGCGCCCCAGCGACAGCACCGCGCAGAGCAACGCCACACCGCTGGCCAGAATCGCGAAGGTGAGAAAGTCGAGTTTTTCGAAGGTCTTGAAACGGTCTCCGGGCGGCAGCTTGAGCAGCAAGACACAACCCAGCGACAGCAGGGCCATGCCCAATTCGAACAGGTACAGCCCGCGCCATTCGGCAATCTGCAACAAATCCTCGGAAAACAATCGCGCCAGCGGCAAAGCCAACTGCGAGCTGCCGAGGCCGAGCACCAGCGCTTTCATCCGCCATTTCGCCGGAAATGCCTGAACCATGTAATACAGACCCAGGGAGCTCAACGCGGCGCCGACCATACCGTGCGCCGCACGCACCGCCACTGCCGAGTTCAAATCGTTGACGAATAAATGGCCGAAGGTCACCAGCGCATACAGCACCAAAAACACCTCGGTGAACGCACGCAAACCGAACTGCTGACGAAACTTCACCAGCAGCAGGTTCATCGACACGTTGGTCATCACATACGCCGCCGGCAGCCACGCCATCTCCGCCGTGGTCGCACCGAGCGCGCCCTGCAGGTAAATCAGATTGGCGACCACCAGTGAATTGCCCAAACCGCCGGTCAACGCCACCAGCAAACCCACCAACGCATAGGCCAGTCGCTTGGGATTGGAGTGCAGTGGCGTCGAGGGGGAACCGGGCAGACTGGGCTTCTCGTGAGGCTGCCAGTTGCGCGGGGCGTATTGATCCATTGAAAAGCCTTGTGCGGGAGATGAACGAAGTTTGCCGCAAAACCGCAGACAGCACATTCCATGGACAACAAAAAAACCCTGTGGGAGCTGGCTTGCCAGCGATGAGGCCGGCAGATCCAGCATCTTTGTGTACTGACACACCGCTATCGCTGGCAAGCCAGCTCCCACAGAGTTCTATGTTGAATGGGCGATTTTTACCTGGAACGAGTCATCGTATAACTTCCTGTTGACTTTCCAGTGAAACCTAGGAAATATCCGCCCTCATGTTGTACGACGACGTATAACAATAATAAAAACAACAATGATCCAGGGAGCGTCACAGTGAGCACAATCGCCCGCAATTCCGTCCGCCCTTCCCGCTTTAGCGTCACTTGTCCTCGTGCCACCCTTAGCCTGATCGGCTGCAGCAGCCTCGCCCTCGCCTTGCCCATGAGCGCCTGCGCCGAAGGCTTTCTCGAAGACAGCAAAGCCACGCTGAACCTGCGCAACGCCTACTTCAACCGCAACTTCACCAACCCGAACAATGCGCAGGGCAAGGCTGAAGAGTGGACGCAGAGTTTCATCCTCGATGCCAGGTCCGGCTTCACCCAAGGCACCGTGGGTTTCGGCATAGACATGCTCGGGCTGTACTCGCAAAAGCTCGACGGTGGCAAAGGTACTGGCGGCACACAGCTGCTGCCGATCCACGATGACGGGCGCCCGGCGGACAATTTCGGTCGCCTCGGTGTGGCGTTGAAAGCCAAGGTGTCGAAGACCGAATTGAAGGTCGGCGAATGGATGCCGGTACTGCCGATCCTGCGTTCCGACGATGGCCGCTCCCTGCCGCAGACCTTTCGCGGTGGCCAGATCACGTCCACCGAGATCAACGGCTTGAGCCTGTACGGCGGCCAGTTCCGCGGCAACAGCCCGCGCAACGACGCGAGCATGGAAGACATGTCGATGAACGGCCGAGGCGCGTTCACGTCCGACCGCTTCAACTTCGGCGGGGGTGAATACGCCTTCAACGACAAGCGCACCCAGGTCGGCGTCTGGTACGCCGAACTCACCGACATCTACCAACAGCAATACTTCAACCTCAGCCACAGCCAGCCCATCGGCGACTGGACGCTGGGCGCCAACCTCGGTTTCTTCACCGGCAAAGAGGACGGCAGCGCGCAGGCCGGCGATCTCGACAACAAAACCGCATTCGCCCTGCTTTCGGCCAAATACGGCGGCAACACCTTCTACGTCGGCCTGCAGAAACTCGGCGGCGACGATGCGTGGATGCGCGTCAACGGCACCAGCGGCGGCACCCTGGCCAACGACAGTTACAACGCCAGTTATGACAACGCCAAGGAGCGCTCCTGGCAGGTTCGCCATGACTACAATTTCGTCGCCCTCGGCGTTCCCGGTCTGACCATGATGAACCGCTACATCAGCGGCGATAACGTCCACACCGCCACCTCCAGCGATGGCAAGGAATGGGGCCGCGAGTCGGAACTGGCCTACACCGTACAGAGCGGGCCGCTGAAAAACCTCAATGTGAAATGGCGCAACGCGACAATTCGCCGAGACTTCAGCACCAACGAGTTTGATGAGAACCGGCTCTTTATCAGCTATCCGATATCGTTGTTGTAAGGCATCCGCCCTTCCTCTGTGGGAGCAAGCCTGGTCGCGATGGCGTCATGTCAGTCACTGCAAATATTGCCTAAGCCGCCCCCATCGCTGGCAAGCCAGCTTCCACAGTGTTGGTGGTGAATACAGGAATCATATTTGCGTTTGATACCTGTGGGAGCTGGCTTGCCAGCGATGAGGGCAGCAGATTCAACATTGATGTGGATAGACACTGCGCCATCGCGAGCAGGCTCACTCCTATAGAGATCGCATTGTCAGGCAACAACCGGGTAATCAGCCCTTCCGTCATTTACAACAAAAGTCGCGTTGACAAGATCCGGAAACCCTACCGATACTTCAGCGCAGTCATACGACAACCTACAACAAACCTAATAACAACGAGTTCAGGGATTGCCATGACGTCCACTTCTACCCCATGCGCCCCATTCAATCGCCTGCTGCTGACCGGTGCCGCTGGCGGCCTGGGCAAAGTATTGCGCGAACGTCTGCGGCCTTACGCCAATGTACTGCGTTTGTCTGACATCGCTGCGCTCGCCCCGGCTGTGGATGACCGCGAAGAAGTCGTGCTGTGTGATCTTGCCGACAAAAACGCTGTGCACCAACTGGTCGAAGGCGTCGACGCGATCCTGCATTTCGGCGGTGTGTCCGTTGAACGACCGTTCGAAGAGATTCTCGGTGCCAACATCTGCGGCGTCTTCCACATCTATGAAGCCGCGCGCCGGCATGGCGTAAAACGGGTGATCTTCGCCAGTTCCAACCACGTCATCGGCTTCTACAAACAGGACGAACCGCTCGACGCCAGCTCCGCCCGCCGCCCCGATGGTTACTACGGCTTGTCCAAGTCCTATGGCGAAGACATGGCCAGTTTCTACTTCGATCGCTACGGCATCGAGACCGTGAGCATTCGCATCGGCTCTTCTTTCCCGGAACCACAGAATCGCCGAATGATGCACACCTGGTTGAGCTTCGACGACCTCACCCAATTGCTCGAACGCGCGCTGTACACATCGAATGTTGGCCACACCGTGGTGTATGGCATGTCCGACAACAAGGACGTCTGGTGGGACAACCGCCTGGCCAGCCACCTCGGCTTCGAAGCCAAGGACAGCTCTGAAGTATTCCGCGAAAAAGTCGAGGCCCAACCGATGCCGGCCGCCGATGACCCGGCGCGCATTTATCAGGGCGGCGCCTTCGTTGCGGCCGGCCCGTTTGGTGACTGACCTGTCCACTTGATCCCCCTCCAATAAGAACCAAGGGAATGAGTATGCAAGCCGAATTGATCGTCGACGCCCGCAATGCGGTCGGTGAAAGCCCGGTCTGGGTGCCGCAGGAAAACGCCCTCTATTGGGTGGATATTCCCAACGGCGGCCTGCAACGCTGGAGCGCCGACACCGGGCATGTTCACGCCTGGAAAGCCCCGCAAATGCTCGCCTGCATCGCCCCTCACAGCCGTGGTGGCTGGATCGCGGGCATGGAAACCGGTTTCTTCCGGCTGTACCCGAACGCGGACGGCAGCCTCGACAGCGAATTGCTCGCCACGGTCGAACACAGCCGCGAAGACATGCGCCTCAACGATGGTCGTTGCGACCGCCAGGGCCGTTTCTGGGCGGGCAGCATGGTGCTGAACATGGGCCTGAACGCGCCCGGAGGCCGGCTCTATCGCTACGGCGCCGCCGAGTCTGGTGTGATCGACGCGCAACTCGACGGTTTCATCGTGCCCAACGGGCTAGGCTTCAGCCCCGATGGCAAAACCATGTACTTGTCCGACTCGCATCCCAACGTACAACTGATCTGGGCGTTCGATTACGACACTGCCAGCGGCACACCGTCGAATCGGCGCGTCTTCGTCGACATGAATCAACACTGCGGCCGCCCCGATGGCGCGGCGGTCGATGCCGACGGTTGCTACTGGATCTGCGCCAACGACGCAGGCCTCATCCACCGCTTCACCCCCGATGGACGCCTTGATTACTCGCTGCCGGTGCCGGTGAAAAAACCGACCATGTGTGCCTTTGGTGGCGCCCGAATGGACACCCTGTTTGTTGCCTCGATTCGCCCCGGCGATGACCAAGACCCGCAGTCTCTGGCCGGCGGCGTGTTCGCCCTCAACCCCGGCGTCAAAGGCCTGCCGGAGCCGCTTTTCAACGATTTGCTTTAACCCGCCTCTGCTGCACCGCTGTGCCTTGAACACAAAAATAACAAGACTGGAGACACCCCCATGGACTTCAAACGCACCTTGCTCGCCGTTGCACTCCCGCTGGCCTTCACCCTCAGCAGCGCCGCTCACGCGCTGGAGATCAAAATCGCCGACATCCACCCCGCCGGTTATCCAACGGTAGTCGCTGAAAAAAGCATGGGCGAAGCCCTGACCAAGGAAACCAATGGCGACCTGACCTTCAAGTATTTCCCGGGCGGTGTGCTCGGCTCGGAGAAAGAGGTCATCGAACAGGCGCAGGTCGGCGCGATCCAGATGACCCGTGTCAGTCTCGGCATCGTCGGTCCGGTGGTACCGGATGTGAACGTGTTCAACATGCCGTTCATCTTCCGCGATCAGGCGCATATGCGCGCCGTCATTGACGGCGAAGTCGGCGATGCGATTCTCGACAAGATCACCAACTCCGAATTCGGTCTGGTCGCCCTGGCCTGGATGGACGGTGGCACGCGCAACATCTACACCAAAAAACCGGTGCGCAAACTCGAAGACCTCAAGGGCATGAAGATTCGCGTGCAAGGCAATCCGATGTTCATCGACACCATCAACGCGATGGGCGGCAACGGCATCGCGATGGACACTGGCGAGATTTTCAGTGCCCTGCAAACCGGCGTGATCGACGGCGCGGAAAACAACCCGCCGACCCTGCTCGAACACAACCATTTCCAGAACGCCAAGTACTACAGCCTGACCGGTCACCTGATTCTGCCTGAGCCCATCGTGATGTCGAAAATCACCTGGGAAAAACTGACTCCCGATCAACAAGTCCTGGTCAAAAAAGCAGCCAAAGCCGCGCAGGCCGAGGAACGCACGTTGTGGGACGCCAAGTCCACCAGCAGTGAAGAGAAACTCAAGGCTGCCGGCGTGGAGTTCATCACCGTCGACAAAAAACCCTTCTACGAGGCCACCGCCTCGGTTCGCGAGAAGTACGGCGCGCCTTACGCCGACCTGATCAAGCGCATCGAAGCCGTTCAGTAACTCTCTGTCCTCAATGAAAGGCCCGGCAGCGCTGACCTCGTTTGGTGTCAGCGCCTGCCCGGTTACGGTGGAACCCGATGAAGAATCTGCTGCTGAGCATCAACGACCGGATCTACATGGCCTGCATCTGGGTCGCCGGTCTGTCGGTGCTGACCATTTCCCTGATCATCCCCTGGGGCGTGTTCGCCCGTTACATCCTTGGCACCGGCTCGAGCTGGCCGGAGCCCACCGCGATCCTGCTGATGATGGTCTTCACCTTCATTGGTGCCGCTGCCAGTTATCGCGCCGGTGCACACATGGCGGTGGCCATGGTCACCGATCGCCTGAACCCGAACATGCGCAGAACCATGAGCATCGTTTCCCAGGTGTTGATGGGCATCATCTGCCTGTTCATGACCATCTGGGGCACCAAGCTGTGCCTGTCGACCTGGAACCAGTTCATGAGCGCCATGCCTACCCTGCGCGTGGGCATCACTTACATGCCGATCCCGGTTGGCGGCGCGCTGACATTGATTTTCGTCGTGGAAAAACTGTTGCTGGGTGACCAGAGCAATCGCCGCGTGGTGCGGTTCGATCTGGTTGAAGAAAACGAAGGGGCTGCCTGATGGACGCATTGATTCTGCTGGGCAGTTTTATCGCACTGATCCTGATCGGCATGCCGGTCGCCTATGCCCTCGGGTTGTCGGCGCTGATCGGCGCGTGGTGGATCGACATTCCGTTTCAGGCCCTGATGATTCAGGTCGCGGGCGGGGTGAACAAATTCTCGCTGCTGGCGATTCCGTTCTTTGTGCTGGCCGGGGCGATCATGGCCGAGGGCGGCATGTCCCGGCGCTTGGTGGCGTTTGCCGGTGTACTCGTCGGGTTCGTGCGTGGTGGCCTGTCGCTGGTCAACATCGTGGCGTCGACGTTTTTCGGCGCCATTTCCGGTTCGTCGGTAGCCGACACCGCTTCCGTGGGCTCGGTGCTGATCCCGGAAATGGAGCGCAAAGGTTACCCGCGTGATTTCTCCACGGCGGTGACCGTCAGCGGTTCCGTGCAAGCGCTGTTGACCCCGCCGAGCCACAACTCGGTGCTCTACTCGCTGGCCGCCGGCGGTACCGTGTCCATCGCATCGCTGTTCATGGCCGGCGTGGTTCCCGGGCTGTTGATGAGCGCGTGCCTGATGGTGCTCTGCCTGATTTTCGCGCGTAAACGCGACTATCCCAAAGGCGAAGTCATCCCGATGCGCCAGGCCCTGAAAATCTGCGGCGAAGCGCTGTGGGGCCTGATGGCGATGGTGATCATCCTCGGCGGCATCCTGTCAGGAATTTTCACTGCCACCGAATCGGCTGCCATCGCAGTGTTGTGGTCGTTCTTCGTGACCATGTTCATCTACCGCGACTACAAGTGGAGTGAACTGCCCAAGCTGATGCATCGCACCGTGCGGACGATTTCGATCGTGATGATCCTGATCGGTTTCGCCGCGAGCTTCGGCTACATCATGACCCTGATGCAGATTCCGGCGAAGATCACCACGCTGTTCCTGACCCTGTCGGACAACCGCTACGTGATCCTGATGTGCATCAACGTCATGCTGCTGTTGCTCGGCACGGTGATGGACATGGCGCCGCTGATCCTGATCCTCACGCCCATCCTGATGCCGGTGATTCTCGGCATTGGCGTCGACCCGGTGCAGTTCGGCATGATCATGCTGGTCAACCTGGGGATCGGATTGATAACACCGCCGGTGGGCGCCGTGCTGTTTGTCGGCTCGGCGGTGGGCAAGGTCAGCATCGAGAGCACCGTGAAAGCGCTGCTGCCGTTCTATGCCGTGCTGTTCATGGTGTTGATGCTGGTGACGTACGTACCGGCTATTTCGCTGTGGCTGCCGCATCTGGTGTTGTAACGCAGTACTTGTGGCGAGGGATTTGCGCCCTCGCCACAGGGTTTGCTCAAGCCCGCAACAACATATACCCCGCCACCACCAGACACACACTCGCAAACCCCACCTGCAACGCACGTGCCGGCACCTTAGCGCAGAGCTTGCGCCCGATGATCATGCCGACCACGCTGGCGACAATGAACGCCGCACCCAGGCTGTCGATCCGCACGCCGGCATGAAGCGCGCCGATCACGCCTATCACCGAAATAAGGCTGATCACCATCAATGACGTGGCAACGATGCCGCGCATCTGCACGTCGGTCAGCTGCTTGAACGCCGGCACGATCAAGAAGCCCCCACCCACACCCAACAATCCTGACACCACGCCCGTCACCGCGCCCAATGCCGCCAGGGTTGCAGTGCATTTGGCCGTCCAGTCGAAGCGTCCGGTCTCTTCATCGAGCATGCAATTCTTCTGGCCCCAACTGGCGTGGCCATGATCACTCGGCCCCGCCTGCTGACGCTCGCGCCGCAGCATGCGCCAGGCCACCATGACCATCAGCAGGCTGAACAGAACCATCAGGATCTTCTCCGGCAACTGATGCGCGAAGTAGATCCCCAGCGGCGAAAACACCGCGCCGAGTGCGGCAATCAATAGCGCCGCGCGGTAACGCACCAGACCATGACGCAAGCCATCGATAGCGCCGACCGCCGCCGCACTGCCGACGGCAAACAACGCCACCGGCGCCGCTTGCGTCATCGTCCAGCCGAGCCCGAGCACCAGCGCCGGTACCGCTAGAATTCCGCCGCCGGCCCCGGTCAACCCGAGGACCAACCCCATCACCACGCCAAACAGACTTGCCAGCAACATAGGGTTTTCTCAATCGACCTTGGACAGGCTGGTCAGCCATTCGCGACCTTTGAGCATGCCGTTCCAGTAGAACCACGGCAGCAGCGTTGCCTTCAACCACCATGCCGACCGACGTGGTACGGTCGGGTCCAGGGCAAAGGTCGGCAGCAATTTACCGGCATAACCGAACTCGGCGAGGATCACCTTGCCCTTCTCCACCGTCAGCGGGCAGGAACCGTAGCCGTCGTATTTCAACGGCAGCGGTTGTTGCTTGCGCAGGGCCAGCAGGTTTTGTGCGACCACCACAACTTGCTTGCGCACCGCCGCGGCGGTTTTCGCGTTGCTGGTGCCACAGATATCACCCAGTGCAAACACCTCGGGATAACGCGGATGCTGCAGGCTGTGCGGATTGACTTCGCACCAGCCAGCGGCGTCGGCCAATGTGCTTTGCGCAATGAACTCCGGCGAAACCTGCGGCGGCACGACGTGCAACAGATCGAAGGTTTTTGCTTCGCGGGTGACGTTGCCGTTGGCGTCCTTGATCTCGAACCACGCGGTTTTCGCCGGGCCGTCGACCTTGACCAGATTCGCGTTGAACGCCAGTTGCGCGTTGTACTTCTCGATGTATTTCATCAGCGGCGGCACGAACGTGGCCACGCCGAACAACGCAGCGCCCGCCAGATTGAATTCGACATTGATGTTGTTCAGCACGCCGTTCCTGCGCCAGTGATCACAGGACAGGTACAAGGCTTTTTGCGGCGCACCAGCGCATTTGATCGGCATTGCCGGCTGAGTGAACAGCGCCTTGCCGCCGCGCAGTTTCTGCACCTGATCCCAGGTGTACTGCGCGTGCTGATAACTGTAATTGGAGGTGACACCGTGCTGGCCGAGGCTGTCTTGCAAGCCTTCGATTTTCTCCCAGGCCAGACGCAGGCCGGGGCAGACGATCAGGTTTTGATAGCCGACACTGCGTTGATCGCTGAGGGTGAGTTGGCGATTGTCCGCGTCGATCTGGGTGACCGCCGCTTGAATCCAGGTGGCCTGGCGCGGGATGACTTTGCTCATCGGTCGAACGGTGTCTTTCACGTCATAAGCGCCGCCACCGACCAGCGTCCACGCCGGTTGGTAGTAATGCTGGGAGCTCGGTTCGATGACGGTGATGTTCAAGTGCGGATCGCGCTTGAGCAGGCTGGCGACGAAGGCGACACCGGCAGTGCCGCCGCCGATGACCACGATGTCTGCACTGATGGATGGGCCACAGTGTTGAACGTTCATTGCTTGTTCCTTATCGCTGCACGCAAGGGTTACCCGTCATACACAAAACCTGTGGGAGCTGGCTTGCCAGCGATGGGGACTGGTCAGCCGCTATTGATGGCGACTGACACTCCGCCATCGCTGGCAAGCCAGCTCCCACAGGGGATTTGGTGTGTGGGCGGCTATTTATTGATGACCCAGGCTCTTGAGCACAGCGCCACAGTAGAGGCCGGACAATGTTTTCATCACCTGAATCACTTCAGGACTGGCCAGCCCGTAGAAGATGTATTTGCCCTCACGACGGGTGCCGACCAATCCCTCATCGCGCAGAATGCCCAGTTGCTGGGACAGTGTCGGTTGACGCACGCCGGTCATCTTTTCCAGTTCGCCGACATTGCGTTCGCCCTGGGTCAGTTGACAGAGGATCAACAGGCGATCTTCATTGGCCATGGCCTTGAGCAGCGAACAAGCCTTGGAGGCCGAGGCGCGCAATTGGGCGACTTCACATTCGGTCAGACTGGATTGCATTTGCATGATGCCTTCAACGTCACTTAAGCTGCGAACATTATGTTTTTACATAAAGTGTTGCAACTGACTTTTCCCTCCTGCACAGGTTCATGTCCATGCCCGCGTTGATTGAAGCCTTTCTTGACCCCGCCTCCTCGACCTACAGCTACGTGGTCTACGAGGCCGACGGCGGACAATGCGCAATCGTCGACCCGGTGCTCGACTACGATGGCGCCGCCGGCCGCACCTGCACCGCTCAAGCCGACAAGATCATCGCTTTCGTGCGGGCGCACAGCCTGCAAGTGCAATGGCTACTGGAAACCCACGCCCACGCCGATCACCTGTCCGCCGCGCCCTATCTGCGCCGGGAACTGGGGGGCAAGATCGCGATTGGCGAGTCGATCAGCAAAGTGCAGAACGTGTTCAAGGCGTTGTTCAATCTCGAGCCAGAATTCTGTGTCGATGGCTCGCAGTTCGATCACCTGTTCGCGCCGAACGAATCATTCACCATCGGCAACCTCAAAGCCACGGCGCTGCATGTGCCGGGGCATACACCGGCGGACATGGCTTACCTGATCGACGGCGAGCAGATTCTGGTCGGTGACACGCTGTTCATGCCGGATGTGGGCACTGCGCGCTGTGACTTCCCCGGCGGCAATGCCCATCAACTGTTCAACTCGATTCACAAACTGCTGGCCTTCCCTGCCAGCGTGAAACTCTACGTGTGCCACGACTACCCGCCAGAGGGCCGCGAGGCCCACTGCCAGACCACCGTCGGCGAGCAGCGTAAAAGCAACATTCATGTGCATGACGGCATTGATGAAGCGGCATTCGTCGAGATGCGTACCCAGCGTGATGCCGGGCTGGGCATGCCGACGCTGTTGCTGCCGGCGATTCAGGTGAATGTGCGGGCGGGGAATTTTCCGGCGGCGGAAGACAATGGCGTGGTTTATCTGAAGATTCCGATCAACAAGCTTTAACGTCAAAAGGTCGTCCGATCTTGCCCTTCAGACACCCAGCGTCAATCCATTCGCCGGCAACGGCAACGCCGTTTTATAGCGCACCTGCTTGAGCGCAAAGCTCGACCGGATATTCGCCACCCCCGGCACTTTGGTCAGAAAGTCCATCATGAACCGCTCCAGCGATTGGATGGACGGCACTAAAACCCGGATCAGATAGTCCGGGTCGCCGGCCATCAGGTAGCACTCCATCACCTCGGGACGATCGGAAATCGCCTCCTCGAAATGCTGCAATGCCTCCTCCACCTGCTTCTCCAGGCTGACGTGAATGAACACGTTGACATGCAGGCCCAGCAGATCGGCGTCGAGCAGCGTGACTTGCTCGCGAATCAGGCCCAATTCTTCCATGGCCTTGACCCGGTTAAAGCACGGTGTCGGCGACAGATTCACCGAGCGTGCGAGGTCGGCGTTGGTGATGCGCGCATTCTCCTGAAGGCTGTTGAGAATGCCGATATCGGTACGGTCCAGTTTGCGCATGAGACAAAACCACCTGTTTTTTATGTTTATGCAGATTTTTTATCTGCAAATCATCTCCAGCGCAACGAAACAGAGAGAAATATTCTTCTTGCCCGCGCCTATGATTGTTGTAGGACAAGATTTCTTCCATCGAAGAATGACTGCCAGCTCACTACAAGAAATTCACAAGATCGAGCGTAGAAGCCATGACCCAAGCGTACGAACCGCTGCGTCTGCACGTCCCTGAACCCTCGGGCCGTCCAGGCTGCAAAACCGACTTTTCCTACCTGCATCTGACCGATGCCGGTACGGTGCGCAAACCTTCCATCGACGTTGAACCCGCCGACACCGCCGATCTGGCGCGAGGCCTGATTCGCGTGCTCGACGACCAGGGCAACGCCCTCGGCCCATGGGCTGAAAACGTGCCGGTCGAGATCCTGCGCAAGGGCATGCGCGCCATGCTCAAGACGCGCATCTACGACAACCGCATGGTCGTCGCCCAGCGTCAGAAAAAAATGTCGTTTTACATGCAGAGCCTTGGCGAAGAAGCCATTGGCAGCGCTCAGGCGCTGGCACTGAACGTCGACGACATGTGTTTCCCGACCTATCGTCAGCAAAGCATTCTGATGGCGCGCGACGTGCCGCTGGTCGACCTGATCTGCCAGTTGTTGTCCAACGAGCGCGACCCGCTCAAGGGCCGTCAACTGCCGATCATGTACTCCGTCAAGGACTTCGGCTTCTTCACCATTTCCGGCAACCTCGCCACCCAGTTCATTCAGGGCGTGGGCTGGGGCATGGCCTCGGCGATCAAGGGCGACACCAAAATCGCCTCGGCCTGGATCGGCGACGGCGCCACTGCCGAATCGGACTTCCACACCGCCCTCACCTTCGCCCACGTTTATCGGGCGCCGGTGATCCTCAATGTGGTCAACAATCAGTGGGCGATTTCGACCTTCCAGGCCATCGCTGGCGGTGAAGCCACCACCTTCGCCGGACGCGGCGTCGGTTGCGGCATTGCCTCGCTGCGAGTTGACGGTAACGACTTCTACGCGGTCTACGCGGCTTCTGCCTGGGCTGCCGAGCGCGCCCGCCGCAACCTCGGCCCGACCATGATCGAATGGGTCACCTACCGCGCCGGCCCGCACTCGACCTCCGACGATCCATCGAAATATCGTCCGGCCGATGACTGGAGCCACTTCCCGCTCGGCGACCCGATCGCGCGTCTCAAGCAGCACCTGATCAAGATCGGCCACTGGTCCGATGAAGAGCACGCCGCCGTCAGCGCCGAACTCGAAGCCGAAGTGATTGCCGCGCAGAAACAGGCCGAGCAGTACGGCACCCTCGCCGGTGGCCAGATTCCAAGCGCCGCGACCATGTTCGAAGACGTCTACAAAGAGATGCCGGAGCACTTGAAGCGCCAGCGTCAGCAGTTGGGGGTCTGAGATGAACGATCACAACAACAATATTCAGCTGGAAACCGCCATGACCACGACCACCATGACCATGATCCAGGCCCTGCGCTCGGCCATGGATGTGATGCTTGAACGTGACGACAACGTGGTGGTATTCGGTCAGGACGTCGGTTACTTCGGCGGCGTGTTCCGTTGCACCGAAGGCCTGCAGACCAAATACGGCTCGTCGCGGGTGTTCGACGCGCCGATTTCCGAAAGCGGCATCGTCGGCGTTGCCGTCGGCATGGGCGCTTACGGTTTGCGTCCGGTGGCCGAGATCCAGTTCGCCGACTACGTCTACCCGGCGTCCGACCAGATCATTTCCGAAGCGGCGCGTCTGCGCTATCGCTCGGCTGGCGAGTTCACCGCACCGATGACCCTGCGCATGCCGTGCGGGGGTGGCATCTACGGTGGTCAGACCCACAGCCAGAGCATCGAGGCGATGTTCACTCAGGTCTGTGGTCTGCGCACGGTCATGCCGTCCAACCCGTATGACGCGAAAGGTTTGCTGATCGCCTCCATCGAAAACGATGACCCGGTGATCTTCCTCGAGCCAAAACGCCTGTACAACGGCCCGTTCGACGGCCACCACGACCGCCCGGTAACCCCGTGGTCGAAACACCCTGCCGCACAAGTGCCGGACGGTTACTACACCGTGCCGCTGGACGTCGCCGCGATCACCCGTCCGGGCAAGGACGTCACCGTGCTGACTTACGGCACCACCGTGTATGTCTCGCAAGTGGCCGCTGAAGAAAGCGGCGTCGATGCTGAAGTCATCGACCTGCGCAGCCTGTGGCCGCTGGACCTGGAAACCATCGTCAAATCGGTGAAGAAAACCGGTCGCTGCGTGGTGGTTCACGAAGCGACTCGCACCTGCGGTTTCGGCGCCGAGTTGGTGTCGCTGGTGCAAGAGCACTGCTTCCATCACCTGGAAGCGCCGATCGAACGCGTCACCGGTTGGGACACCCCTTACCCGCACGCGCAAGAGTGGGCGTATTTCCCTGGCCCGTCCCGAGTGGGCGCGGCTTTGAAACGGGTTATGGAGGTCTGAATGGGCACGCACGTTATCAAGATGCCAGACATTGGCGAAGGCATCGCAGAAGTAGAACTGTCGCAATGGCACGTCAAGGTTGGCGATCTGGTGGTTGAAGATCAGGTGCTGGCCGATGTCATGACCGACAAGGCGATGGTCGATATTCCTTCGCCGGTGCACGGCAAGGTGATTGCGCTTGGCGGTCAGCCGGGTGAAGTGATGGCGGTCGGCAGCGTGCTGATCAGCATTGAAGTGGAAGGCGCGGGCAATCTGAAAGAATCGGCTGCCCCGACTCCGGTTGCTGTCAAGGAACCTGCTGCACCGAAAGCCGAAGCTGTCGTAGAGACCAAACCCGCCGCCGCTGCACCGCGTTCGGCTGCCGTTTGCCAGGGCCCGATGGTTGCTCGTGAAGCGAATGAGCGTCCGCTGGCCTCCCCGGCCGTGCGCAAACATGCGCTGGAACTGGGCATTCAATTGCGTCTGGTGCGTGGCAGTGGCCCGGCCGGTCGCGTATTGCACGAAGACCTCGACGCCTATCTGGCGCAAGGTCAGTCCAACGCTCAAGCGCCAGTGGCAGCGGCTTACGCCCAGCGCAACGACGAAGAACAGATTCAAGTGATCGGCATGCGCCGCAAGATCGCCCAGCGCATGCAAGACGCCACTCAACGTGCCGCCCACTTCAGCTACGTCGAAGAAATCGACGTCACCGCGATTGAAGAACTGCGCGCGCATTTGAACGAAAAACACGGCGCCAGCCGTGGCAAGTTGACCTTGCTGCCGTTCCTCGTCCGCGCATTGGTGGTGGCCCTGCGCGACTTCCCGCAGATGAACGCCCGTTACGACGACGAAGCCCAGGTCATCACTCGCCTCGGCGCCGTGCATGTCGGGGTCGCCACGCAGAGCGATGTCGGCCTGATGGTGCCGGTGGTGCGTCACGCCGAAGCGCGCAGTCTGTGGGACAGCGCGGCAGAAATCTCGCGCCTGGCCAACGCCGCCCGCAACGGCAAGGCCAGCCGCGATGAACTGTCCGGCTCGAGCATCACCCTGACCAGCCTCGGTGCGTTGGGCGGCATCGTCAGCACGCCGGTGTTGAATCTGCCGGAAGTGGCCATCGTCGGCGTCAACAAAATCGTCGAACGTCCGATGGTCGTCAAAGGCCAGGTAGTGATCCGCAAGATGATGAACCTCTCCAGCTCCTTCGATCACCGCGTGGTCGACGGCATGGACGCGGCGCTCTTCATCCAGGCCATTCGTGGCCTGCTCGAACAACCCGCAACGCTGTTTGTGGAGTGATGCAATGCAAACCTTGAACACCACGCTGCTGATCATTGGCGGCGGCCCCGGCGGCTACATCACGGCGATTCGCGCTGGGCAACTGGGCATTCAGACCATTCTGGTCGAAGGCCAATCGCTGGGCGGCACTTGCCTGAACATCGGCTGCATTCCCTCGAAAGCGCTGATCCATGTGGCTGAGCAGTTTCATCAGACCCAGCAGCACAACCAGCATTCGGCATTGGGTATCAGCGTTTCGGCGCCGACCCTCGACATCAGCAAAAGCGTCGAGTGGAAGGACGGCATTGTTGATCGCCTGACCACCGGCGTTGCCGCATTGCTGAAGAAGAACAAGATTCAAGTCATCAACGGCTGGGCCAACGTCATCGACGGCAAAACCGTGGAAGTCGGCGACACGCGCATTCACTGCGAACATCTGGTGCTGGCCACCGGTTCGACCAGTGTCAACCTGCCGATCCTGCCGATTGGCGGGCCGATCATCTCCTCCACCGAAGCGCTGGCGCCGAAAAGTGTGCCAAAACGCCTCGTCGTGGTCGGCGGTGGATATATCGGTCTGGAGCTGGGCATTGCCTATCGCAAGCTCGGCGCGGAAGTCAGCGTGGTCGAGGCGCAGGAGCGCATTCTGCCAGCCTATGACGCTGAGCTGACGCAACCGGTGCATGAAGCGCTGAAGCAACTGGGCGTGAAACTGTATCTGAACCACAGCGTGCTGGGTTTCGACGGTACCTTGCAGGTGCGTGATCCGAACGGCGACACCCTGAATCTGGAAACGGATCAGGTGCTGGTGGCCGTCGGTCGCAAACCGAATATCCAAGGCTGGAACCTCGAAGCACTGAATCTGGACATGAACGGCTCGGCGATCAAGATCGACAGCCGCTGCCAGACCAGCATGCGCAATGTCTACGCCATCGGCGACCTTAGCGGCGAACCGATGCTGGCCCATCGCGCCATGGCGCAAGGCGAGATGGTTGCCGAGCTGATCAGCGGCAAAAACCGCGAATTCAACCCAACAGCCATCGCTGCCGTGTGCTTTACCGACCCGGAACTGGTGGTGGTCGGCAAGACGCCGGACGAGGCCAAAACTGCCGGGCTCGACTGCATCGTTTCCAGCTTCCCGTTCGCCGCCAATGGCCGGGCAATGACCCTGGAGTCGAAAACCGGCTTCGTGCGGGTGGTTGCGCGTCGCGACAATCATCTGATTGTCGGTTGGCAAGCGGTGGGTGTCGGGGTTTCGGAGTTGTCCACGGCGTTCGCGCAGAGCCTGGAAATGGGCGCGCGGCTGGAAGACATCGGCGGCACCATTCATGCGCATCCGACCTTGGGTGAAGCGGTGCAGGAAGCGGCGTTGCGTGCTCTGGGGCATGCGTTGCACCTGTAAACTCTCCAGATTAAGGGTGACAGTGATGGCCTCTTCGCGAGCAAGCTCGCTCCCACTGGGAAATGCATTGCAAATGTGGGAGCGAGCTTGCTCGCGAATTGTTGAGGCCACCGCAAATTATCTGTCTGTCATCCGATAGTCCGGGCTGCGAAACCGCTCAAGAATGAAGTATTGTTGTGCCCATCCAAAAAACGTCAGAAGCCTTGAACCGTTTCGGCGGTTGTTCAGTGATAGAGGGTGTCATGGGTAACGAAAGCATCAATTGGGACAAGCTGGGTTTTGACTACATCAAGACCGACAAGCGCTATCTGTCGTACTTTCGCGATGGCGAGTGGGACAAAGGCACCCTGACCGAAGACAACGTGCTGCACATCAGCGAAGGCTCGACTGCCCTTCACTATGGTCAGCAGTGCTTCGAAGGCATGAAGGCCTATCGTTGCAAGGACGGTTCGATCAACCTGTTCCGCCCGGACCAGAACGCCCTGCGCATGCAACGCAGCTGCGCGCGTCTGCTGATGCCGATGGTCGAAACCGAGCAGTTCATCGAAGCCTGCAAAGAAGTGGTTCGTGCCAACGAGCGTTTCATTCCGCCATACGGCACCGGCGGCGCGCTGTACCTGCGTCCGTTCGTGATCGGCGTGGGTGACAACATCGGCGTGCGCACTGCGCCCGAGTTTATCTTCTCGATCTTCTGCATCCCGGTCGGCGCCTACTTCAAGGGCGGCTTGACCCCGCACAACTTCCAGATTTCCAGCTACGACCGCGCCGCCCCACAAGGCACCGGTGCAGCCAAGGTCGGCGGCAACTACGCGGCCAGCCTGATGCCGGGCTCGAAAGCCAAGAAAGCCAACTTCGCCGACGCGATCTATCTCGACCCGATGACCCACACCAAAATCGAAGAAGTCGGCTCGGCCAATTTCTTCGGGATCACCCACGACAACAAGTTCGTGACCCCGAGTTCACCCTCGGTACTGCCGGGCATCACCCGTCTGTCGCTGATCGAGCTGGCGAAAACGCGTCTGGGCCTGGAAGTGGTTGAAGGCGATGTGCTGATCGACAAACTGGCGGACTTCAAGGAAGCCGGCGCCTGCGGCACTGCGGCGGTGATCACCCCGATCGGCGGCATCAGCTACAACGACCATCTGCATGTGTTCCACAGCGAAACCGAAGTCGGTCCGGTTACCCAGAAGCTCTATAAAGAGCTGACTGGCGTGCAAACCGGCGACATCGAAGCGCCAGCGGGCTGGATCGTCAAGGTTTGATCTGACGGTCGCTGATGTCCAAAAGCCCCCACCGGGAAACCGGTGGGGGCTTTTTATTTAGAGCGATCTTTTATTTAAGCGCAATCCGTTTCCCGGAACGCCCGGCAATCCCGCTTGCCTGCCCATTCTGCTGTTTGCCCATCCGTGCCTGCGTGATCAGCCCCGGAATCAATTCGCCCTCCGGCAGATTTTTCCAGAACCGCACCGGCAAATGGCCCTGCATCACCTTCGGGTTGAGCCGCGCCGGGTTGAAGATGTGGCTGTAATAGGTCAACCACAGATCGCCGTGCGGATCGTCGACGTTCTGCGCCATTTGCTGCCATTCCACCGGGCATTGGCGCTCATGGATCAGTTGTTCGCCATCGAAATAAACCCCATCACGCGGGGTCGCGATCAGCCAACGGTGCCGGCCCATGCGCGCGACGAAATGCTCGCTGGCGCTGTGCAGGATGTCGTGCGCCGGTTCGTGCCACGCCACATATTGCGGGCCGGGCAAATTCGTCGGCCGCTCGATGAAGCGCACGAAGGCATGCAGGTGATGGGCTTCGCGGCGTACTTGCTTGATCCGCCGCTGTAACTCGCTGCCCAGCTTGTCCCCCGCCATCATCGCCGTGCGATCGCCGTGGCTGACTCGCCACAGCACCTCGTACAAGAGACTCCAGCGCTGGTCGCCACGATATTGTGCGGCTTGCCCAAGCGTATCGAGCAATGCACGCGGAATTCGCGCCTGAAACGGCCCCTGCCCTTCGGGTACCTGATGATCACTGGCGAACAGATCACTGACGCCCTCGGTGGCCCAACTCACCACGCTCGGGTCGACTTCATGGCTAAGCAGCCAGCGTGCCTGTTGGCGCCAGGTGTCGAACAGGTCGTCGCAATCGAGATTGATCATCCCCACAACCCCATCTGCTGCGGCATTGGCCGGTCGCGCAATTGCTGATAGAGCAATTGACTGGTGACTTCGGCCTGCTGCGGGTGGTAATCGCTGGTGATGATGAACGGCTTGGCCTTGGCCAGCACACAGCGCATGCGCGCCACATCTTCGTAACGGATGCGCCGCTGCCGGCGCAACTCCACCAGGCGTTCCGTGGTGCGCAGGCCAATCCCGGGAATGCGCGCGATCAACGAGGGTTCGGCGCTGTTCAGATCGAGCGGGAATACCTCGCGATTCTGCAGCGCCCACGCCAGTTTCGGGTCGATGTCCAACGCCAGGTTTCCCGGCCCCTTGAGTAATTCGCCGGCGCTGTAGCCGTAGCTGCGCAACAGAAAATCAGCCTGATACAAGCGGTGCTCGCGCATCAGCGGCGGTGCTGCCAGTGGCACGCTTTTCGGGCTGTCGGGGATCGGACTGAACGCCGAGTAGTAGACCCGGCGCAGCCGGAAGTTACCGTACAAGGCCTGGGCGCCATGGAGGATGGTGCTGTCGTCGGTGTCATCGGCGCCGACAATCATCTGCGTGCTTTGCCCGGCCGGCGCGAACTTTGGCGCGCGAGGTTCGTTGAGTACTGTCTGCTCGCCGGTGTAGATGGTTTGCATCGCCTGCTTGATCGACCCGATGTCTTTCTCCGGCGCGAGGATTTGCAGGCTGGTATCGGTCGGCAGCTCGATGTTGACGCTGAGGCGATCGGCATAACGCCCAGCCTCCGCGATCAATGCCGGATCGGCTTCGGGAATGGTCTTGAGGTGGATGTAACCGCGAAACTCGTGCTCTTCGCGGAGCAATTTGGCGACTCGAACCAGTTGCTCCATGGTGTAGTCCGCCGAGCGGATAATCCCCGAGCTGAGAAACAGCCCGCTGACGCAGTTACGGCGGTAGAAGTCCATGGTCAGCGCCACGACTTCCTCGGGTGTGAAACGCGCGCGAGGCACATCGCTGGAGCGGCGGTTGACGCAGTATTGGCAATCGTAGAGGCAGAAATTGGTCAGCAGGATTTTCAGCAGTGAGACGCAGCGCCCGTCCGGCGTATAGCTGTGGCAAATGCCCATGCCATTGGTAGAGCCCAGACCGCTCTTGCCCTCGGAACTGCGCTTGGGCGCGCCACTGCTGGCGCAGGAGGCGTCGTACTTGGCGGCGTCGGCGAGAATGCTGAGCTTGTCGATAATTTGCATGGCACGGGCCCTTTACTGGTTGCATATACAGTATAGGGTCGACCTGTCAGGTTCAAGGTGAAAAAGTGCCCTTCGTCGGTCGAGCAAAAGATCGCATCGTGCGATAGCGTCTACACGTGATCACGGCCCGCTGGAGGTGCCGAAGGCTGGGATGTTTTGGTCTGGATGTTTTCAATAGGCAACTCGATACCGAACTTCGCACGAATGTCCTTGCGCCCCACCGCCGTCAACGCCAACGCCCGACTGTCCAGATCCTGCGTCACCCACTTGCGCTTGAGCGCTGCTTGCAGCAACGCCGCCCCCAGTGACCCGCCAAGATGAGGCCGGCGCATGCTCCAGTCCAGGCACGGGCAGGCAAATTTGCGCCGCAATGCATTCAAGTCTTCGACCTCAATGCCCAACCCGGCGAAGAACGCCTCACCGCTGTCGCTAAAGCGATACGCCTGCTCGTCGATTGCCACCAACCACCCCGCTTCGAGCAGGCGGTCGTGCAGCATCACCGCCAGTGTCCCGGCCATGTGGTCGTAGCACGTGCGAGCGAATTGCAGGCGATCCGGTGTGTGCGGCTTGAAGGTCGGCGCGGCGTTCTGGCCGATCACCATCAATGCTTCCAGCGCCTGTGCGACACGTTTGTCGGCGAGGCTGTAATACCGATGACGACCCTGAACATGCAGACGCACCAGCGCCAGATCCTTGAGTTTGGCCAGGTGCGCACTGGCGGTGGAGGCGCTGACGTCAGCAACGGCTGCCAGCTCGGTGCTGGTGCGAGCGTGGCCGTCCATCAGCGAGCAGAGGATTTTCGTCCGCGCCGGCTCGGCGATGGCGGCGGCCACCTGCGAGACGCCGATGTCTTGATGTTCTGCGTGCATATTTCGCTCCCCGACGAATCATCGCCGTTACGGACTGCAGATAGTAGCAACACTTTCCTCATCGACAAGGCTGCGAACCATGGATCCGATCATCGCTGCAACTCATGCCGATCCCTACCCCTACTACGCAACACTACGCGGCATGGGTGGACTGACCTTTGATCCCGAACTGAGACTGTGGGTCGCCAGCAGCGCTCGCGCCGTCTGCGCGGTATTGGCTCATGCCGACTGCCGGGTGCGCCCCGCGCTGGAGCCGGTGCCCAAAGCGATTGCCGATGGCATGGCTGGCCAGGTCTTCGCGCAGTTGATGCGGATGAACGATGGTGAACGCCAGCGCTGCCCACGTTCGGCATTCGAGCTGCCATTGGGGCTGATCGATCAGGACGAAGTCCGGGCGCGAGTCAACGGACGACTGCTCAGCACGGATGCGGACGGTTTGTACAAAGCCATGTTCCGCGGTCCGGTGTCGGTGGTGGCGGCGTTGCTCGGGTTTTCTCCGGCGCAGAGTCGGACGATCAGTGCGCTAACAGCCGATTTCGCGGCGTGCCTGTCGCCACTGAGCAGCGACGTGCAACGGGCGGCTGCCCATGCCGCCGCCGAACAATTGCGCGGGCAGTTCATCGAGTTGTTGGCCGAACCCGCGGCGAACAGTGCTTTGCTTGCAGGTATCAGGCAGCGCTTTGAAGGGGATGAAGAGAACCTGATCGCCAACCTGATCGGCCTCTGCTCGCAAACGTTTGAAGGCTGCGCGGGACTGATCGGCAATGCGCTGCTGGCGTTACATCGTCAGCCCGAGTTGCGTGGCGAATCAGTGGAAGCCTTGCTGAGTGAAGTCCAGCGCTTCGACCCGTCGGTACAGAACACCCGGCGGTTTGTCGCCGCATCCTGCGAAATCGACGGTGTGCGCGTCGAGGCTGGCGCGGTGATTCTGGTGCTGCTGGCCTCGGCCAACCGCGATCCGGCCCTGAACGACAACCCCGACCAGTTTCTACTGGATCGCCCACACCGCCGCAGTTTGAGTTTTGGCAGCGGTCGACATCAATGTCCGGGGCAAGCGCTTGCCATGAGTATTGCCAGCGCGACGGTGAAGGAAATGCTCACTCACGGCATTGAACTGGAACACCTGAACTGGCACTACCGCCCGTCCCTCAATGGGCGGATTCCACTGTTCACTGAAGTGAAGCATTAAGCGCTGTGCAGTTCGATGGTCAAGTGCGACAGCTCATGCACCGGTGCCAGCCGTGCGCGAACGGCTTCTGCGGTAACCCCGGCACTCGCTACCACGCTGACAATTGCCGCCCGTGCTTGCGGGCCAACCTGCCAGACGTGGAGATCGCTGATCCGCACATCGCCGGAGGTTTCCAGCAGCTCGCGGATTTCGGCAGCCACCGGCTCATCGGTGGCGTCGAGCAACACAGCGGAGCTGTCTCGCATCAGGTTGAACGCCCATTTGGCAATGACGATGGCGCCGACAATACCCATTGCCGGATCCAGCCAGACCCAGCCGAGATACCGGCCGGCCAGCAACGCGGCAATCGCCAGTACCGAAGTCAATGCATCGGCCAGCACATGAACGTAGGCTGAACGCAGGTTGTTGTCGTGATGGTGATGACGGCCATGTTCGTGAGCATGGTCATGATGATGGCCGTGGTCATGCCCGTGGTGGCCCATCAACACAAAGGCGCTGACCAGATTAACCGCCAGCCCCACGACGGCAATCACTGTCGCCTCGCCAAACGCCACGGTGGTCGGCTGGAACAGACGCAGGATCGACTCACCGGCAATGCCCAGCGATACCAGCCCCAGCACCATGGCCGAGGCGAAACCGGCCAGATCACCGACCTTGCCGGTGCCGAAGCTGTAGCGTTTGTTATTGGCATTGCGCCGGGCAAAACCATAGGCCGCTGCGGCAATACCCAACGCGCCGGCATGGGTCGCCATATGGAAACCGTCGGCCAGCAATGCCATGGAGCCAGTGATATAACCGGCGGTGATCTCGCCGATCATCATTACAAACGTCAGCGCCACCACCCAGCGTGTGCGACGGGCGTTTTCATCGTGAGAGGCGCCGAGAAACTGATGATCGTGGCTGTGGCGATCAATCTGTGGGGTCGGAGTCATGATGTTGGCGCTCTATTTGGAATAACGGCGAATAGCCTGAAGCAAGTCTTCGGCACCTTGGGCGCGCGCTTCGTCGCTGAGGTCGGGATGTGCGACGTGCTCACGGGTGTGAGCTTCAATGAATTGCTCCATCAAGCCGTTGACCGCACCCCGAATCGCCGCGACCAGATGCAGGGTCTTGGCACAATCGGCATCACCTTCGAGCGCTTTTTCCACCGCTTGAACCTGCCCGGCAATGCGCCGGACGCGGTTGAGCAGTTCATCTTTGTGTTCATGAATGTGCGCCATACCCATACCCCCTACCCCTATATGCCGTGCATGCTCGCTGATTACATCGCCAGTGGCAACAGGCAATCGGGATGAGAGGAGCAGGCCCTTGGGTCGAACACTCAGCTCAGGGGTTTCGGCCTCGTTGACGAGAGTTCAGGATCCCGTCACGCCCAGCAATTGCTGGCGCAGTTCAGGATTGCGCGTACGCGGATTCAACCAGATATCAAAAAACGCCCGGGCAAACTGCGGGTCGTCGATCTCATGCTGCAACTGCTGACCGACAAAAAATCGTGCGCCCTGCCCCGGCAAATACACCCCGGTGATGCGGGTGCCGGCCTGAACGTCGACGAACGCCTGCTGCATCTGTGCCTGCCAGCCGGTCAGTTGTGCCGGGGTGACGGAGGCGCCATTCAGACGTTTGATTTCATCAACGCTGGCTTCGACCAGATCGTCGCGAGAAATCTTGCGCTGGTAGATCAACTCCAGGGCAAAAGGCTGCCCGTCTACCAGAGGCTGCGCGGCACTCCACAGCCGTGCGTTATAAACGTCGAAACCGAACACACTGAAATCGCCGGTACCAATGATCCTGGCGCCGGGCACTTCGTCCTGCCAGTTGGCCCAGGCAGGCGCCACCAGCAAGGCCCAAAAGCTGATGGCACAGCAGCCACGCAACACATTTTTTGATCGGCTCATTACGTCATCGACTCTGCGAATCCCTCATATGCAAAGCATAGCCTGTATGCCTCCGTCACTTTGTATACAAAAAACGCTCGCATATGCAGCAATTCGCAAGCAGCGATGCTACCGTGGCCGTCTCTCATCCGACGGAGACACCTGCGTGCTGATCCTCAAACTGCTGCTGATTCCCGGTTTTCTGCTGCTGATCTCATTGGCCGGCAAACGTTGGGGGCCAAGTGTGGCCGGGTGGCTGTCGGGTTTGCCGGTGGTGGTCGGGCCGATTCTGTTTTTCCTGGCGATCGAACAGGGGCCGCAGTTTGCCGCGCAGTCAGCAGTGGCCGCGTTGTCGGCAATGTTCGCCATGATCGCCTTCTGCATCACGTACGCGCAGGTCGCGCAAAAGGCGAACTGGCCGTGGGCGCTGAGCGCTTCGCTGGCTGTCTGGGCGACGCTGGCATTGGTCTTGTCGCTGATCCCGGCGTCGCTGCCGTTTTCTATAGGGGCGGCCGCAGTCGCTTTATTGGCGGCGCCCTACCTGTTTCCCAAGGTGCAACCGGTACTGAATCGCTCGGCGCCAAAGTCGGACAAACTGATCTGGCGGATGATCGCCGGTGCGGCGTTGACGCTGCTGGTGACGATGCTGGCCAGCACCGTCGGCGAACGCTGGAGCGGATTGCTGGCAGTCTTCCCGGTGCTCGGCAGTGTCATGGCGGTGTTTTCCCAGCAGACCCGCGGTCCCGAGTTCACCGCGGCGTTGTTGCGCGCGACGGCGACCGGGATGTACTCGTTTTCGGCGTTTTGTCTGGTGTCAGCGCTGACCTTGCCAAGCCTGGGCTTCAGCGGATTTGCGATTGGCGTGGCCGTGTCAGTGGCCATGCTTGGCGTCACGCGCAAACTGCTGGCCAAACCGGCAGCGCAGCCGCAAGCCTGACGAGACGTGCTGGAGTGCCGAGGCGCTGCGTGGGATGATCGCCCGCCTGGCATGACCACTTACCGGAGATTCGAATGACATTGTTGAGCAAGAAAGCCGTCGTCCTGTTGCTGGCGGCGGTCGCCGGCCTCGGCGCCCTCAACGCTCAAGCGGCCAAGGCCAAGGAAAAAACCGCCACCGAGAAGGTCTCGATGCTGGGCGGCAAATTCGCGTTCACCCTGCCCAAAGGCTTCATTGCCGAACCGCTGCCGGCCAGTCCGACCGGTGCCACGGGCACGATGTACACCAACCAGACCAGCAAAACCGTGGTCATCGCCGCAGAAAACCAGATCCCCGAAGGCAACAACGTCAAGGACAACGACAGCGAGTTCCTGGACGGCAGCGTGTCCGATTTCATCGAAGCGCAGCGCAAAGCGCTACCAGACTTCAACAAACTCAGCGAAAAAAGCCTGACCCAGAAAGGCACTGGCCTGGGCTTGCGCCAGGTCGACAGCACCGCCAGCCAGGGCGGCGGCCAAACCCTCAACACGACGTTGATGGCCGGTTCCGGGACGCGCATGGCGTTGGTTCAGGTGATTTCCCGGGTCAGCGACAAGAAAGGTCACGATGCGCTGGTGAAGACCATCCTCAAGGATTGAGCTGCTGCAACCAGGCGTTCAGGTCCCGCAGTTCGGCCGCACTGATGCTGTGGCCGACGCCGGGATACGCGTGAAACTGCGGTTTGTAATCCAGTTTCTGGAGTAATGCATTGGCCTCAGTACCGAGGTGATACGGCACTGGATCATCGGCCGTGCCGTGACCGATGAAGATGCTCAGCGGCAGCGGTGGTTGGTCGGTCTTCAGCTCTGCCTTCAACACCGGCAATAAACGCCCGCTCAGCGCCGCAATACCGCCCACCGCCACGGGTGGTCGCAGGCCCACCTCATAAGTCATCATCGCGCCTTGGCTGAAGCCGATCAGGTACACCTTGTCCGGGGCAGCGTGATATTTCTTCGCCGCTTGCGCGACAAAATCCCGAAGTTTCTGGCCGCTGACCTTCAAATCATCGGTCTCGCCGTTGTAGGCACCTTCGCCTTTCTTGCGAAACCATTGGAAACGCCCTTCGCCCAACGCCAGCGGTGCCTGCACCGAGAGGTAGTTGTACTGCGCCGGCAGCTGAAATTTCATGCCGATCAGATCGGCTTCATTGCTGCCGTAACCGTGCAGGAAAATCACCAACGGACGTGGATCGGCGTCAGGGTGAACCTGTTCGATGTACTTGAGCGGCAGATCGGATTGCAGTGTGGTTTGAGCATGAGCGGCGGTGGACGCCAGGAGGGTCAGCAGAGCAAACACCTTCAACATAAGTCTTCCTTCACAGGGTGCAGGGTTCGGGGGGGAGCCTAACATCCTGAAGCAAGGATCCAAATGTTGTGGTGCCGCGGATGCCGCCATCGCTGGCAAGCCAGCTCCCACAGGTTTTGTGAACGCCCGAGAACACTGTGGGAGCTGGCGTGCCAGCGATGAGGCCAGCAAATACAGCAAAAATCGGTCAGTCGTTAGTCAATTTACCCGTACGAAACGGTACCCGCCCCGCCACCTTCGCTTGCCAGGTCCCCGGCTCGGTGTAACGCCCGCGATCAATCGCAAACAACACCCCGCTGGTTCCTGCACGCACGGTGGTGACGCGATCTTTCAATGGATCCACCACCTCGAACAATGCATCCCCCTGCTCTACCCACTCGCCCGCCGAGCGCAGAAAACTCACCACACCATGGTGCGGCGCGAAGAGGTATTCGGTGCCTTCGAATGGTATGCCTTCGCAGCATTCGCCTGGCGCCGCCGGCCATTCACCGCTGATGAAACCCTGCTCCGCCAGAAACCCTAGAATCGCCTCGCAATTGGCCTGAGCCTGATCGACCCGGGTGTCGCCCATGCTGCCCAGCTCCAGCGTGGTCGCAAGGTTGGCCGCTGGAATCGCCGCGTCCGGGAAGGCTCGTGCCAGACGCAACCACGGCGTCGAACAGGATTCATCGAACGAACTGCCGCCGGAATCTTCACACAGCAACGCCACGCCAGCCTTCAAGCGCGCCGCCAATGACTGCCACTGCGGCCAATGCTGGGGCAGCGCATAAAGGTGAATCGCGGCGTCGAAATCGCAGTGCAGATCGAGGGTGATATCAGCATCGCAAGCGTGGCGCAGTAACAAACGATGCAGGGCTTCCAGTTGCGAGGCCGGAGCCGGCAGATCATCGAAGACCTGGCGCATGGTCTGGCGGATCAGCGCGATATTGGCGTCGGCATCAGAACCCAGACGCTCGCCGATCAACGCTGCCACCGGCGCACTGAGTTCGACGAACGCACGGTTGAAGTTCTTGCCGCTGCCCAATTCGAAGCGGCCCATGTGATTGCCTTGCAGATGCTGATCGAGCCCGATCGGGTTGGCCACCGGCACCAGTTCAATCACACCTTGCAAACGACCCTGCGCTTCAAGTGCGTTCAGGCGTTGCTTGAGTTCCCACGCGGTGCGCATGCCCGGCAGTTCATCGGCGTGCAGGCTGGCCTGGATGTACACCTTGCGGGCACCCGTGCCGTAACGGAACACACTGAGGGAACGTTCGCTGCCCAAATGGCTCCAGGGCAGAAGATGGTCGATGCGTTGCATAAGAAAACTCCTGCGTACAAAACTGGCGAAAATCACCTGTGGGAGCGAGCTTGCTCGCGAAGGCGGCGTATCAGTCAACGAAGAGGTTGAATGTTAAACCGTATTCGCGAGCAAGCTCGCTCCCACAGAGTTCTCATCTGACCTCAACTTACGCGCAATAAAAAAGTGGCCACCGCATCAACGGGGCCACTTTTTTACGGCGTATTAATGGCCGTACACGTCAAAGTCGAAGTACTTGTCCTGGACTTTCTTGTACTCGCCGTTGGCGCGGATTTCGGTGATGGCTTTGTTGAACTGCTCAGCCAGGGCCGCATCGCCCTTGCGCACTGCAATCCCGGCGCCGCCGCCGAAGTATTTGGCGTCTTCGTAGGTCGGGCCGACAAATTCGAAGCCTTTACCCGCGTCGGTTTTCAGGAAACCGTCGCTGAGGTTGACCGAGTCGGCCAGCATGGCATCCAGACGACCGGACGTCATGTCGAGGTTGGCTTCCTGCTGCGAGCCGTAACGCACCAGATCGATCCCGGCCGGGACCAGCACTTCGGTGGCGAAACGGTCGTGGGTACTGGCGCGCAGTACACCGACTTTCTTGCCTTTGAGCTGGGTCAGCGGATCGGTGACATTGGAGCCTGTCTTCATCACGAAGCGGGCCGGTGTGTGGTAGTACTTGATGGTGAAATCGACGTTTTTCTTGCGGTCGTCCGTGATGGTCATCGAGGACAGGATCGCGTCGATTTTCTTCACTTTCAGCGCCGGGATCAGGCCATCGAATTCCTGCTCGACCCACGTGCATTTGACTTTCATCTGCTCACACAGCGCATCGCCGATATCCACGTCGAAACCGGTGAGTTTGCCGTCAGGGGTTTTCATCGAGAATGGCGGGTAACCGGCTTCGATACCGATGCGGATCGGCTTGGCGTCTTCGGCCACAGCGGTCAGGGACAACATCGACAGTGCCAGGGCACCGAACATCACTAGCTTCTTCATTTATTACTCCTGTGTGCGGAGGCTTTTATTGGCAGCTTTCGATTCAGCGTCCGGTCATGGCCATAGAGCGGCAAAAACCGAAGTGGTCGGCAGTCTATGGCGGCGCGCACAGGGCAAATTGTGTTTAAGCGACAATTACTTACAGAACTTCGGCGCACTGATTGACCGGGGTCAACAGGTGCGCCGTCGTGGTGCAAAGGCTGTAGGACAAGCCCTCAATCGATACCAAAAATCTCGTGTAGGGGCTGCAAATGTCAGGATTCGCAGCGGGGGATCTTGTCGAGTTTCAACAGTCGCATGCGAGGGACGTTTTGCCGGCTTGCGTCACGCTCAGCTCGAACCCTTCGTCGAGCCAACCCGTCACGCCACCGATCATCTCCTTGACCGGGTAACCCAGCGCCGCGAGTTTAACCGCAGCCTTGTTCGCGCCGTTGCAATGGGGGCCGGCGCAATAGACCACGAACACCGTGGTTTTCGGGTATCCCGCCAACCCTTCAACGGTCAGCCGCCGCGTTGGAATATTGATCGCGCCCGGTACATGACCTCGCTCGAAGGCCACTGGTCCGCGAACATCGACCAGCACAAAGTCGACCGCACCGGCCTCAAGGCTGCTGAACACGTCGGAACAATCGGTTTCGAACGTCAGACGATTGCTGAAATGCATCAGGGCGATGGCCGACGGGGCGGGAGGGATTTCGCAAACCAGGCTGGGCATGAGGTGTTGCTCCTTCATCTGAGTGGGTGTGAACAGACTTTATCCAGCCAACGCTTATCGCTAAAGTGGCGCACAAGACACCCATCGGGAATTTTCCGCCAAATGCCCACTTCACCAGGTTTGGTCGCGATTCTGGCCTACGACGGCCTCTGCACATTCGAGTTCGGCATTGCCGTGGAGATCTTCGGGCTGGCCCGGCCGGAGTTCGACTTTGCGTGGTACGAGCATGCAATTGCGGCGGTCGATCAAGGCCCGATGCGCGCCATGGGCGGGATTCAGGTGCTGGCTGACGGAGGGCTGGAGCTGCTGGCCGAAGCCCGCACCATCATCATCCCCGGCTGGCGCGACCGGAATGCTTCAGTGCCTCCACCGTTAATCGACGCACTGTGCCGGGCCCATGCTCGCGGTGCGAGATTGCTGTCGATTTGCTCAGGTGTGTTTGTGCTGGCAGCCACCGGCCTGCTCGATGGGCGCGGCGCCACCACTCATTGGCGTTACACAGCGGAACTGGCGCAGCGCTTTCCAGCCATTGCAGTCGATCCGGATGTGCTCTACGTCGACTCCGGCCAGTTGATCACTTCGGCAGGCAGCGCGGCGGGCATCGACGCCTGTCTGCATCTGGTCGCACGGGACTTCGGCACGCAGGTCGCCAACTCGGTGGCGCGGCGGCTGGTGATGTCGCCGCAGCGCACCGGCGGTCAGGCGCAATTCATTCCGACCCCCGTCAGCCAGACGCCGCGCAACGATCTGTCGCGGGTGATGCAGTGGGCGCGCGAGCGCTTGCACGAGCCGTTGGAGGTGCGCGACCTGGCGAGTGAAGCGGCGATGAGCGAGCGAACATTCCTGCGGCGTTTCACTGAAGCCAGCGGGCAATCGCCCAAGGCGTGGTTGCAGCATGAGCGGTTGGCGCGGGCGCGGGAATTGCTGGAGAGCACGACGCAGAACACCGAGCAGATCGCCGAGCGCTGCGGCTATCGATCGGTGGAGAGTTTTCGCGTGGCGTTTCGCGGGGTGGTCGGTGTGCCGCCGTCGGTGTATCGGGAGCGGTTTGGGGGTGGAGTCAGAATCACTTCTTGAGGGGATTTCAAGGGCGCAATCGCGACCAGACCCACTCCTACAGTGGAGCTGTGGTGTGATCGGTACATGTGAACAATGTTGAAAATCAGCTCACAAAGACATCCCTGTCTGGAACCGAATATCTGGAAATGCATAAGGGGCTTGATTTATATCGATTCCGATATAACCTGATGATCAGGCGATTACTGCCATGCCTTGCAACACACCGCCGCATCACGATTCGCGCTGAGCGATTAGGCTTTTCCTGTCAAAACAGGAGAAGTCGATGTCAAGACACACGGATGTGGTGTTTGTCGGGACCGCGCTCAAGCATCTGAAAGCCTTCCCCATCGATGCTCGCAGAGCTGCGGGATTTCAGTTGGATCTATTGCAACAGGGTGACGAGCCCTTTGATTGGCGCCCCATGAAAACATTAGGTCGGGGCGTCAACGAAATCAGGATCACCGAGGACTCAGGAGCGTTTCGAGTGTTTTACGTGGTCAACCGACCCGAGGCGATCTATGTGCTGCACGTCATGCACAAGACCACCCGCAAAACTGAAACGCGAGACATTGAATTGGCACGCGCCAGATACCAGGAAATCATTTAGCCATGAAGGATCATCAACCCGCGTCCGAGCGCTTCTCAAGCGTCTGGGATGCACTGGAAGATACACCGCAGGAGGCCGCCAATATGCGTTTGAGGGCCAAACTGATGCGCACGCTTTGCGAGACCATCCGCGCGTGGGAGCTTCCACAAAAGGATGCAGCCAGACGACTTGGGATCAGTCAGCCACGCCTGAACGATGCACTTAACGGCAAGATCGACAAGTTCTCTCTGGATGCGTTGGTCAATCTGTCGGCCGCAGCGAAGTTGGAAGTGGACATCTGCTTCCCGCTGAACCCGACCCTGCACTGGGCCTGACAGCTGCATCTTCTCACAGGCATTGCATCGGACCTGCCGAGCTTGCTCGCGAAGACGTCGACACATTCACCGCCGAAAGTCGGAGAGGATAAACGGCGTCTGTGCCCTGAGGTAAACCTCCACAGCATCCAGCGAGTTCAGCAGCTCGCTGGATGACTCAGTGCTGCCCACGTCGTCGCGATGAGTCACGGTGACCGTAAAGGCCTCGTTCTGCTGGACCAGAGCACTGATGAACTTGACGACCTGTCCGTCCTCTTCAGCAAAGGAAACAAACGCCCACTTCAATCCTCCCGCGTCAAAACTTCCAACAGCTCAATCTCAAACACCAGATTCGAATTCGGCGGAATTTTGCCCATGGTCCGTTCCCCATACCCCAGATGCGCCGGCACCAGCAGTTTGCGTTTACCGCCCACCTGCATGCCCATCAGGCCCTGATCCCAGCCCTTGATCACGCGGCCGATCACACACTGGAAAGGTTTGCCGCGGCTGTAGGAAGAGTCGAACTCGGTGCCGTCTTCCAGCCAGCCGGTGTATTGGGTGGAGATCAGCGCGCCTTTGACGGCGGCTTTGCCCTCGCCCGGTTGCAGGTCGATGATTTGCAGTTCGTCGGTCATGGCGTTTCACTCAGTCAGGATGGCCCGTTGGGGGCGCGGACAGCGTTTTTCGCAGAATCCGCCTCCGTTGGCAATGCATGGAACCGAAACACGCCGCGCTGCTCACATGTGTATCGACATCGTATTTAGCCAGGGAAGCTCTGATGACCGACTCACAATCGCCGCGCAGTTTTATTCCGCCCTACATCCTCAACCGCATCATCGCGCATGGTTCGCAGCCGCAGCGCACCGCGGCGATGCTCACCCTCAATCATGTGCGCAGCCTGTTGCCCAACCCCGGCGCGCCCTTGCGCCGGGAAGCTCGCGCCATTCTTGCGCCATCGAGTAAGCCCGGCATCGCTCAGCGCAGCGTGCATGATGCGCAAAACAAGATGCTGCTGCCCGGGATCAAGGTGCGTGTGGAGGGACAGCCGGCGACAGGCGATCCGGCGGTCGATGAAGCTTATGAGGCGCTGGGCGCCAGCTATAATTTCTTCTGGAAGGTGTTGGGTCGCGACTCGATCGACAACAACGGGTTTGCCCTGATCGGCAGCGTGCACTACGGTCAAGGCTACGAGAACGCCTTCTGGAACGGCGCTCAAATGGTATTCGGTGACGGTGATGGGGAAATTTTCCAGCGTTTCACCCGCTCGCTTGACGTCATCGCCCACGAACTGGCCCATGGTGTGACGGAAAGCCAAGCCGGTCTCATTTACGCGAACCAATCGGGCGCACTGAACGAATCACTGTCGGACGTGTTCGGCGTGTTGACCAAGCAATATTCGCTCAGCCACACGGCCGAGCAGGCTGACTGGCTGATCGGCGCCGATCTGCTGATGCCGCAAATCCACGGCCAGGGTCTGCGCTCGATGTCGCACCCTGGCACGGCGTATGACGACCCGCTGCTGGGCAAGGATCCGCAACCGGACCACATGCGCAAGTTCGTCATTACCACAGAAGACAATGGCGGCGTGCATATCAACTCAGGGATTCCCAACCGGGCGTTCTATCTGGCGGCTCGAGCCTTGGGCGGTTTCGCCTGGGAAAAGGCCGGGCGGATCTGGTACGACACGCTGTGCGACAAACGCTTGAGTCAGGACGCAACGTTTGAGGCGTTCGCCGGGTTGACGGTCGAAAACGCTGGCAAGCGCTTCGGTGCCAGAGAGGTGACTGCGGTGCGTGAGGCTTGGGCCCAGGTCGGTATCGAATTGGTCGTGGAGGCTGTATGAAAATTCTGCCCGAGCTGGGTGACGATTCCGTAGTGCGGGTTTCACGTCAGGGTGGCGTGGCGGCCATTCATAGCCTGAGCCGCCCGCGTGAAATTGAATTTGCGCAATGCGACATCAGCGAACGCACACGAATCTGCTCGGTTTTGGAGGGGTGTCTGCCGCTGGACAGTGCCGAAACCGGGCGCGCAGACCAACGCTTCTATCAGATAGAAGTGCGCTACCCATCCGGGGAAATGGTGCTGAAAGTGCCGGAGGATCAAGCGCCGGGGGATCTGGTGCATCTGTGGGACAAGGGGCAGTTGCTGTAAGCGCGGAACTGCAAAATCTGCCATCCGTGGCTGATCATCTGAAGCGGTTTAACGCTCTACCGGCTGCATCTCGACAATCGTCCCGTTGGTGATCATCACCATCACGTACTGATCATTGATTTGCACCCACTGCGCTTGCTCAACCGGTGCTTTCAAACCTTTCGCTTTCCAGTTTTTCAAGGCTTTGTCACTGCGTTGATAAACGTCTGGCGCGCGGTCGTTGATCTTTAGTTCGCGATCGCTGACGGGGGACTGGACGGAGGGGTCGTTCGAGGTTTGCGCCGCTTGAACAATCGGGCTGATCCCGGCAATGCCGGCGACCAGGGCCAGGCTGGCGAATAGGGTTTTGCTGTTCATCGGTGAACCTCCAGAGATATGTGCTACCTGTACTCCGACTGCGCGGCGGCAAAATCATTCCTTGTTTTTTGTTTGGACTGGCAGGGAGATTTCTTTTGTTAGACAGGCCGTCACCGCTGGCAAGCCAGCGCCCACAGTTTTTATGGTGGTTACAAAACTTGAGCTGCCTACAGATCTGTGTGGGAGCTGGCGTGCCAGCGATGGGGACGGCACTTTCAATGCATGGCGATGCCCGAAAACACGGCTGTCGCGAGCAGGCATTTGCGCTAACATGCCGCGCCCCTTTCTGCCGCGTGAACAAGGACATCACCGTGAACAGCACCCTCATTATCATTCTGGTCGTTGCCGGGCTCCTCGCCCTCTATGCCATCAAACTCTTCAACGACCTCGTCGCCCGACGCAACCAGATCAAAAACGCCTTTGCGCAACTGGAAGTACAACTCAAGCGCCGCTATGACCTGATCCCCAACCTGGTGGCCACCGCCAAGGGTTACATGGCTCATGAGCGTGAAACCCTGGAGGCCGTGATCGCTGCGCGCAACACTGCGCTCGCCGGACTGCAGGCAGCTCAGGCGCAGCCGGGCAATGCACAGAACATGGCCCAACTGGGTCAGGCCGACAGCGCATTGAGCAGTGCCATGGGCCGGTTGAATGTCACGGTCGAAGCCTACCCGGATCTCAAAGCCTCACAAAACATGCAGCAACTGAGCGAAGAGCTGAGCAGCACCGAAAACAAAGTCAGTTTCTCCCGCCAGGCCTACAACGATGCGGTGATGACCTACAACACGCTCAAGCAAAGTTTCCCCGCCGCCTTGTTCGCCCCGTTGTTCGGCCACGGTGCCGATGCATCGCCGCTGACGTTCGCCGACAGCGCGGCCATTCAGGAAGCTCCAAAGGTTTCGTTCTGACCCCTGGCCAACGGATGGCGACATGAATTTTTTTGAACAACAGCGTCAAGCCAAGCGACGCACCTTGCTGCTGATTTCTTTGATGATGCTCGCGGTACTCAGCCTGATCGCGATGTCTTGCCTGATCATGGTCATTCCGGTCGAGGATGGTGACGGAAACGTCATTATGGATCTGGAGCTGAATCGGCAACTGGTCGGCACCGTGTCGGCGGTGATCATCAGCATCGTGTTGATGGGCAGCCTGTCGAAACATTGGGAGTTGTCCGAGGGCGGCAAAGTGGTCGCGCGGCGTCTCGACGGCCGGCTGATCAACCACAGCGTGCAGACGCTCGAAGAGCAGCGTTTGCTCAACGTGGTAGAAGAAATGGCCATCGCTTCCGGCACCGCCGTGCCTTCGGTGTACTTGCTGCCCGATCTGGGCATAAACGCATTCGCTGCGGGACTCACGCCACAGAATGCGGTCATCGGCGTCACCCAGGGCGCGATCAATCTGCTGACCCGCGAAGAGCTGCAAGGGGTGATCGCCCATGAGTTCAGCCACATCTACAACGGCGACATGCGCCTCAATACGCGGCTGGTCGCCATCGTCCACGGGATCATGGTACTGGGGTTGACTGGCTCCTATATCCTCCAGGGCACGGAGCACGTCGGTAAAACGCCAGTGAGTCGCAACAAGTTCGTGGCCATTCCGATGTTGATTGGTTTTGCACTGTTGATTGTCGGTATCGCGGGGACGATATTCGGCAATCGGATCAAAGCTGCAATCAGCCGGGAGCGTGAGTTTCTGGCCGATGCCACCGCGGTGCAATACACCCGCAATCCGCAAGGCATCGCCGGTGCGTTGAAGAAAATTGGCGGTTATGAGCTGGGCTCGGCCATCAAATCCCCCCGGGCCGAGGAATACAGCCACCTGTATTTCGGACCGGGCGCCACAAGCTCTGACTCGTTGGCATCGCATCCGGATCTGAATGAACGAATTCGCCGGGTCGATGCGCAATGGGATGGCAGTTTCAGCAAGATCGCAGCACCGCTGACCGAGACACAGCCCCCTGTCGTTCTGCCCGTACCCGACGCGTTCGGCGGCGTGCCTGCTGTTGCCATGGCGGTGCTTTACGACATGAACTCGATTCAGGGATCCGTTGCCGCCATCGGCGCGCCGCAAGCCGAACATCTGATCGAAGCGCGGCGCATGCTGGAAGACATCCCGCAATCACTCAAAGCGGCGGCACGCACCGTCGACGGAGCGGAGGCCATCGTTTACGGACTGCTGCTGTCGCGCTCGGTTTCCTTGCTGGGCGTGCAACTGGAGATACTGCGCGAGGCAATCGACGACAGTATGTTCAGCACCCTGAACCTGCTGCGCGAACCTTTGTCGTCGCTCAATCCTGGCCTGCGTCTGCCATTGCTGGACCTGGCCATTCCAAGCCTGCAACAACTGGGCAAAAAACCCTTCGCCAAGGTCAAGCACAACCTGAATCGGTTGATCGAAGCCGACAACGAAACCGAACTGCTGGAGTGGACGTTGTTACGGATTGTCGAGCGCAATGTCGAGGGCGCCGCACCTGTGCAGTTCAAGTTCGGTTTGTTCCAGTGCGCCGAAGAACTCATGGCGCTGCTCACCGCACTCGCCCGCGCCGGGCAGCAGAACATGCCGGCAGCATCGCAGGCACTGCAATTTGCCTGGCAAGGCCTGGCGTTTGAACGGCCCCAGGAAATGCGCGTTGAACTGCAGGAGCTGACGGGGCTGGAAGCGGCGATCAAGCGTCTGCGCCACCTCATGCCAGAGGAGCGGCCCGCCCTGCTCAACGCCATGACCCGTTGCGTGATGCACGACGGCGTGATCACCGTCGCTGAGGCAGAGGTGTTTCGCGCGGTGGCGGATTTGCTCGATTGCCCACTACCGCCGCTGCTGACTGCGCAGGCCTTGGCAGATGACAGGGTTAGCGAACCTGCCCGTGAGGAAACCGAACCATCAAGGATTAGCGTCGCCTGACCCACCGCCATCGCTGGCAAGCCAGCTCCCACAGGTATTGGGCAGACCTGAAAGACATGAGGCGGCTATCAAGCCGCCATCGTCAGCAGGCTGGCTCCAATAAGGATTTGAGTACACCTGACAGACACAGGTCGGCTGTCAGGCCGCCATCGCCAGCAGGTTGGCTCCACAGAAAAGCAAAAACACAACCCCCACCGCCCTTGCTTCTCACCACTCAACACAATGAGCGTTAGCTCGAGTGCAGCTCTTGATCTGGAAGGCCCGTCGGGAGGCTGAGTGGAGGGATTCATCCGGGGAGGACATCGAAAGGAGGTGCAGCGAAGCAAACCGGAATCGATGCCCCGGATGGATTCCGGAGCGAAGGAACCCCGAGCTCTAGCGAGCGGGCCGGACGTCAGGGCACAGACCTTTTGGTTACTTTTGGGGCGTTTGCCAAAAGTGACCCGCCGTAAGGGCGGAACCCTAAGTCGCCCTCACCAAAAAACCGGATATTCACCCAAAACAACCCAGAGCATGGTCGGCCCGGAGGCCGCCATCGCTGGCAAGCCAGCTCCCACAAATTCTGTGTTGTTCTCAGGCAATCCTACAAAGGTGCATGCCTAGAACCGATCAACATTGATCCACTTTCAGCATCAATCCATGCCAACAATGCAATTAACAGATTGTTACATCTGCGCCACCATCCGCCTCAATAAAAACCGTGCGCCGCCTCCCCGTAGCGCACGTCATAAAAGCGGTGGAGTTTTTTTCTATGACAGCCTCAATCCCACACGGCGGCTCCCGGGCCGGTGCCATTTTCCGAGTGACCTCGGGTAACTTCCTCGAACAGTTCGACTTCTTTCTGTTCGGCTTCTACGCCACCCAGATCGCGGCGGTGTTCTTTCCGGCGAGCAGTGAATTCGCCTCCCTGATGATGACCTTTGCAGTGTTCGGCGCAGGCTTCCTGATGCGTCCGCTGGGGGCGATTGTGCTTGGCGCCTACATCGATGATGTCGGTCGGCGCAAAGGATTGATCGTCACCCTGTCGATCATGGCCAGCGGCACGATATTGATCGTATTGGTGCCCGGCTACGAAACCATCGGCCTGTTCGCCCCGGCGCTGGTATTGATCGGGCGGCTGTTGCAGGGCTTCTCGGCCGGTGCGGAATTGGGCGGCGTGTCGGTGTATCTCTCCGAGATCGCCACACCGGGCCGCAAAGGTTTTTTCACTGCGTGGCAATCAGCGAGTCAACAAGTGGCGATCATCGTCGCGGCTGCCTTGGGTTACGCCCTGAACGCGTGGATGGCGCCGGACGTGGTTGCCGATTGGGGTTGGCGGATTCCGTTTTTCATCGGCTGCATGATCGTCCCGTTCATCTTTTTCCTGCGGCGTAATCTGGCGGAGACCGAAGAGTTCGCCGCACGCAAGCACCGCCCAACCATGGGCGAAGTGTTCCGCACCCTCGGCCAGAACTGGGGCGTGGTGCTCGGCGGGATGCTGATGGTCGCCCTGACCACCACCGCGTTTTACCTGATCACCGTGTACGCGCCGACCTTCGGCAAAACCGTGCTGCACCTGAGCACTTCCGACGCGCTGCTGGTAACACTGCTAGTGGGTGTGTCGAACTTCTTCTGGCTACCGATCGGCGGCATGTTGTCCGACCGCATCGGCCGTCGTCCGGTGCTGATCGCGATGTCACTGCTGGCGCTGGCCACGACCTATCCGGCGCTGTCGTACCTGGTGCAGGCACCGAGTTTCAGCCACATGCTGCTGTCGCTGTTGTGGCTGTCGTTTATTTACGGTTTGTACAACGGCGCGATGATTCCGGCGCTCACCGAGATCATGCCGGTGGAAGTGCGTGTCGCCGGTTTCTCCCTCGCCTACAGCCTGGCCACAGCGATTTTCGGCGGTTTCACGCCGGCGATGTCGACCTTCTTGATCCAATACACCGGCGACAAAGCTGCGCCGGGCTACTGGATGAGCATCGGCGCGCTCTGCGCATTGCTCGCGACGCTTTACCTCTATCGCCGCGCGGGCGGCCGTCTGCTACCGGCTACTGCATAAGGAACCACGACCATGAAAAAACTGTTGAATCTGGGCGCCCTCGCCCTCCTCGCTTTCAGCGCCCTGGCGCACGCCGAACAGGTAAACGTGATGACCTCGGGCGGCTTCACCGCGGCCTATAAAATCCTCGGCCCGAAATTCGCCGCGGCCACGGGCAACACCCTCGACACCCAGTTCGGCCCGTCGATGGGCAAGGCGCCAGAGGCGATCCCCAATCGCCTTGCGCGTGGCGAGCACGCCGACGTGGTGATCATGGTCGGCTACGCCCTCGACGAATTGATCAAACAAGGCAAGGTCGACCCGGCGTCACGGGTAGAACTGGCGGACTCGCGGATCGGTATGGTGGTGCGCGCTGGCGCGCCGAAACCGGACATCAGCAACGTCGAGAGCCTGAAAAAAACCCTGCTTGACGCGCAATCGGTGGCGTACTCCGACAGCGCCAGCGGCGTGTACATCGAGCAGCAGTTGTTCAAGAAACTCGGCATCGAAGATCAGTTGAAACCGAAGGCGAAGATGATCGCGAAAATCCCCGTGGGCTCGGTGGTTGGCACCGGTGATTATCAACTGGGCTTCCAGCAGGTCAGCGAACTGCTGCCGGTGCCGGGGGTGAGTTTCGTGGCGAAGATTCCAGAGTCAGTGCAATCGGTGACGCGCTTCGCTGCGGGTATTCCGGTCAACGCGCAACATCCCGCCGAGGCCAAAGCGTTACTCGCCTACCTCGCTGCGCCGGCCGCACAGGCTGACGTGCAGGCGACCGGGCTGGATTCGGTCAAGCATTGATAATCGGCGGCTGGACTTTCATTTCCACCACCAGCCGCTCCAGTTCCAGTGCCGCCGGGGTCAGCGTGCGATCCCGGCGCTTGATGATGCCAACGCTGCGCATCACTTGCGGATCCGTCAGCGGTATCCGCGTCAGGATCGGATGATCCGGCCCCGGCATCGCCATCAACGGCACCGCCGCTACGCCCAACCCGGCCTCCACCAGGCCAATCATCGTCGTCACATGCCGGGTCTCGCAGATGCTCTGACGCTGCGGCACCACGCTGCTCAAGGCCTGATCGAGTAAAAAGCGGTTGCCGGAAGTCTTGTCCAGCGAGATGTAATCCTGCTGGTAGAACTCGTCCCACGTCACGCTGTTGCGCCCAGCCAACGGGTGATCGCGACGACACGCCACGACATAGCACTCCTGCACAAGCGGTTCGAAGTCGACTTTGGCATCCTGCGTGCCCATAAAACTCAAACCGAAATCGGCCTCGCCATTGACCACGGCGCTCAATACGTCGTGGGCGCTGGCGTCGAGGACTTTGACTTTGATGCGCGGGAACTGCTGGTGATAGCGCGCAACCACACGCGGCATGAAGTAGTACGCGGCAGAGGGCACGCAAGCGACGGTGACGTGGCCCAGTCGGGTCGAAGCAACTTCGCTGATGCCCAGCAGTGCAACGTCCAGATCATCCAGCAAACGTTCGACACTCGGCATGAAACCGCGCCCGGCCTGGGTCAGGCTGACTTTGCGCGTGGTGCGCTCGAACAGTTTCACGCCCAGAGCGTCTTCAAGCTTCTCGATGCGTCGACTCAAGGCCGGTTGCGAAAGTCGCACGGTGTCGGCGGCTTTGCGGAAACTGCCCTGCTCGACCACGGCGCGAAAGGCTTGCAGGTCGTTGAGGTCGAAGTTGATGGCCATGGCGGAACTCGGGGATTGATTCGCTTGGGTTATAAATGTAACCAATTGATGCAATATATTACAGATCCAATGAAGTCCCTTGTAGGAGCGAGCTTGCTCGCGAAAGCATTCTGTCAGCGACTCACAGGTTGGCTGACACCCCCGCTTTCGCGAGCAAGCGCGCTCCCCCATTGGTTCTCCAGTGGCTTGCAGGTCTGTGCTGCCTTTATCCTTGTCGCCCCCGCCGTACCGTTGTCAGGAGTAAACCCATGCCCCATGAAGGCAATTTGTTGCAAGCCGCCGTTGTTTTTCTGCTCGCGGCGGTGCTCACCGTGCCCTTGGCCAAACGTCTGCAATTGGGCGCGGTGATTGGTTATCTGTTTGCAGGGGTGATCATCGGCCCGTCGGTGCTGGGCCTGATCGGCAATCCCCAGAGCGTGGCGCACATCTCGGAGCTGGGCGTGGTGTTGCTGCTGTTCATCATTGGCCTTGAACTGTCACCGCGACGCTTGTGGGTGATGCGCAAATCGGTGTTCGGTGTCGGTCTGGCGCAGGTGCTGCTGACCGCGTCGGTGATTGGCGTGCTGGCGTTGGCCGTGTTCGGCCAGCCGCTGAACAGCGCCATTGTGCTGGGCCTCGGTCTGGCGCTGTCGTCCACCGCGTTTGGCCTGCAAAGCCTTGCCGAGCGCAAGGAGCTGACCAGCCCCCACGGGCGCCTGGCGTTTGCCATTCTGCTGTTTCAGGACATCGCCGCGATCCCGTTGATCGCGCTGGTGCCGATGCTCGCCGGTGTCGATCATCACACCAGCACTGCCGACGATGTACGGCACAGTCTGCAGGTGCTCGGCGTTATTGCCGTGGTGGTGATCGGCGGGCGTTATCTGTTGCGGCCGGTGTTTCGCGTGGTGGCGAAAACCGGTCTGCCGGAAGTGTCGACGGCAACCGCGCTGCTGGTGGTGATCGGCACCGCGTGGCTGATGGATCTGGTCGGTGTGTCGATGGCGCTGGGGGCATTTCTTGCCGGTTTGCTGCTGGCCGATTCTGAATATCGCCATGAACTGGAAGCGCAGATCGAACCCTTCAAAGGCCTGCTGCTCGGGCTGTTTTTCATCAGCGTCGGCATGGGTGCCAATCTGAGTCTGTTGCTCAGCGCGCCGATAACCGTGCTGGGGCTGACGCTGTTGTTGATCGGCTTGAAACTGCCGTTGCTGTTTGTGGTGGGACGTCTGGCCGGTGGCTTGAACAAGGTCAGTGCGATTCGCCTCGGCATCGTGCTGGCGGCGGGGGGTGAGTTCGCGTTTGTGGTGTTCAAGATCGGGCGCGATCAGGGTCTGTTCGAGCCGCGGCTGTATGACCTGCTGGTCCTGACCATCACCCTGTCGATGGCCGTGACGCCGCTGTTGCTGTTGCTTTGTGCCAGGCTGGTCAGCCCAAAAGTGCAACCGGTGGAAGTACCCGAGAAATTCCGCGCAATCGACACGGACACGCCGCGCGTGGTGATCGCCGGCATGGGCCGGATGGGGCAGATCGTTGCGCGGATTCTGCGGGCGCAGAACATCAAGTTTGTCGCCCTCGACACTTCGGTGGAAACCATCGAACTGTCACGCAGTTTCGGTGGTGTGCCGGTGTTTTATGGCGACCCGATGCGCCCGGAAATTCTCCATGCCGCCAAGGTCGGTGAAGCGGAATATTTTGTGATCGCCACGGATGATCCGGAGACGAATATTAAGACCGCCGAGGTGGTGCGCAAGCTCTACCCGCACATGAAGATCATTGCCCGGGCCCGTAACCGTCAGCATGTTCACCGCTTGGTCGATGTCGGCGCCGAGGCGATTCGTGAGACGTACTATTCAAGTCTGGAAATGAGCCGGCGCACGCTGGTTGGCCTCGGGCTGACCCAGACCCAGGCCGATGCGCGGATCAAACGCTTCAAGCACCACGACGAACAAGTGCTGGAGGCGCAACACGCGGTGTATGACGACGCAGCCAAAGTCCTGCAAACCGCCCAGGAAGCCCGGGCGGAACTGGCGCGTTTGTTTGAGTCGGATCAGCTTGAAGAAGAATCTCGCAAAACCTGAGAGATCAGGCGCCGCGCAGATCGCCATCTGCTGGCAAGCCTGCTCCCACAGGATTCAGCTTCGTATACAAAATTTTGATACGACTCGGCCACTGTGGGAGCTGTCTCGCCAGCGAAGGGGCCGGCCTGTTCAACATCAATCTTGCTCGGGTCAGGCAGGCTCTGACTCGAGCGTTTGCTTGACCGGCGCCGTCTCGAAACGATCTGCCAGAAACGGCGTGATGTCCAATGGCAGCGGCTCGTCGTTGACCATTTTATCCAGCAGCACACCGGTAATGGCCGAGGTCAGAATCCCGGTACGGAAGTGCCCGCAGGCATTCAGATACCCCTCCACCCCACGCATCGGCCCCAGAATCGGCAACTCGTCCGGCGAACCTGGGCGCAGGCCCGCCCAAGTGCGCTTGAGGTTGACGTGCGCAAGCTCCGGCAAGCAGCGCACCGCGCCCTGCACCAGCCCGGCGATTTCCGGGTAGGTGGTGGTGACGTCGAAGCCTTTGTCTTCGGTGGTGCTGCCGATGAGGATCTCGCCGTTGTCCTTTTGCGCCACGTAGCAGTCGCTGGTAGTCAGGCAGCCATTGAGGATTTTCGGCATGCGCTCGGTCAGCAGAATCTGCCCTTTCACCGGTTTCACCGGAATGCGGATGCCGGTCGCCCATTCGCTCAGGTCCGCCGCCCAGGCACCGCTGGCGTTGATCAGCGTCTTGCAGTGGAACACGCCCTCCTCGGCCGTTTGTACGCCGGTGACCCGCGTGCCGTGGTGCAACACACCGGTGACGTTGGTGTTGACGAAGATATCGACACCGTTCTGCCGCGCGCCTTCCAGGTAGGCGTCGGCGAGGCGGAACGGGCTGACCTGATGGTCGCAGAGAAACTCCAGCGCCCCGCGTGCTTCATGACTGACGCTGGGCTCGGCTTCGCGCAGTGCGGCTTGATCGAGCCAGCGCACCTGCTCGGCCAAATGTGGAATGCAGCCGACGATATGTTCGGCGTAGAGCCGGTCTTCATCGTCATAAATCACGAATTTGAGCCCGGTCTTTTCGAACTTGAAATCCATGCCGTGATTGTCTTTCAGTTCACGGTGCAACGCCGGGTACAGCGCATTGGACTGCAAGGCGAAATCAAAGAACGACGCTGGCAGGATGTGCGGCGTGCTGGCGTCCACCGCCACCGCCGCGCCCTGGGTTTCGCGCTTGCGGTTGGCCGACATCATGCGGAAGAAAATCACCCCGCACCCCAGGCCCACCGACTCGCCGATCGCCCACAACCCACCGGCTGACGCGCGGGTCGCGTTGCCAGGACGCTTGGCGTCGATCAAGGCCACTTTGAGGTTTTTGCGTTTGGACAATTGATAGGCGCAGGACGCCCCGATCACACCGCCGCCGGCGATGACCACGTCGTAGAACTTACTCATGGGAAACGGCCTCCGTGCCGACAGACTGGAATGCGGAAAAAGGAATCGGATCGATCGGGAAGCGCGGGCGCAGCCAGCCGACATCCTGACGGCCGGTGGCCTGCCGCAGGCGGTCGCTGCAGTAGCCAACGCACATCCGCCCCTGACAGTCGCCCATGCTCACGCGGGTGCGCATTTTCAAGCTGGCAATGTCTTGCACGCCCTGCTCCAGCGCCAGATCGATGTCGGCGCGGGTCGCGTGTTCGCAGCGGCAAATCACTGTGTCGGCGTTCGGCAATGCGGTCTGGCCAACACCGCGTTCGGTGTAGCGATCCACCGCCGCGCGAAAACGCACGATGGATTTGAGTTTGCCCAAATAGCGGTCGCGACGAACGTGCGCCAGATCCTCGTCGAGCACACCGCGTTGCAGCAGGATGGATGTCGCAGCGATCTTGCCGGCCAGCATCGCCGCTTCACCACCGCGAATCCCGCCCATGTCGCCGGCCAGATGGATGTGAGGCTGGTTGCTTTGCTGCCAGACATTTGAATGGGCGCGCAGATAACCATCGTCGCTGAAGCCGTGATCCAGGCCCATTTGCTGACTGAGTTGGGTGCGCGGAATGAAGCCATAACCGACCGCCAGGGTCTGCGCCTCGAAGCGCTCGACACGGGACATGTCCGGCGTCCAGGTCTGCGAGTACGGCGCGACACTGACGCTTTTCAGTTCGCCTTCGCCGTGGGCTTCGACCACACCCCAGCCGTAGTTCATCGCGATGCCGTGGAGTTTCAGGTAGGCGAGCATGCTCAAGCCGTCGAGGAACAATTGCGGCTTGTTCAGCAACGCCAGGCTTTCGCGGGCGATCTTGCCGAACGCGCAGGCCTCATACACGCCCGCGACTTTGACGCCCGACGCATGCAGTTGCGTCGCCACCAACGGCAGCAGTGGGCCGGTCCCGGCGATAATCACCGGGCCCCGCGGTTTGACCACGCCACTTTTGATTTGCAGTTGCAGTCCACCGAGCAGAATCACCCCTGGCAGGGTCCAGCCGGGAAACGGCACGCTGCGCTCATGGCAGCCGGCCGACAGCAACAACTGTGGATACTCGATCTCGTGAAGCTGCTCGTCAGCGTCCAGCACTACCAGCGCGCGGGTGCCTTCGGCGCCGACCACGCGGTGATTCAGGCGCACGTCGATCAACCCCGATTGCTCCAGGAAATCACCGTGCAGTTTGCCCAGCGCTTCGGCGTAACGTGGCCCGAGATAATCCAGCTGCACGCCGTCACGCAGCGGCCCGCGATAGACCACACCACCGAGGCGCGAGGCCTCTTCCAGCAAGGTGCAGCGCACGCCATGGCGCGCCAGTTCGATGGCCGCCGCCATCCCCGCCGGACCGCCGCCGACGATCACCGGTTGCAGGCTCATACGACCTCCTGCCCGGCGATGCGGTTGACCTGGGTTTCGATCTGCATGCCATCACGCACGACGGTCTGGCAGGCACGGCGTTTATGCCGGCCATTGATTTTCACCAGGCAGCACTGGCACACGCCCATACCGCAGTAGGCGCCGCTGATCTGATCATGATCGTTGCGCGCAATCTGGCGCACGCCAAGGGACTGGATAACGCTGAGGACGGTTTCGCCGATGGCGGCAGTGACCGGTTGACCGTTGATGTGCACGGTCATATCCGCCTGCGCCAAGGGCTGGATATCGAAGGTTCTTTCTAGGCAGTGCATTGCGATGTTCATCCGTGAAAAGGTTCGGTTGAGGTTGTGTCAGCTCCTTGCTGCACTACACCTTGCGGCCCGTTTGCTTCTTGTCTCGGGCGGGCTCGCGAGGTACTCCGTCAGCGCAACGAGGTGCGCGCGAGAACAATGTAGTTCATGTTTTAGCAAAGGCCTGGATCATTTACGTTAGGCGATATCGCCAGCTGAAATATTGATCCAGGCCAGTGAAAGCAGTCGGATGGTTCAACGATCAGTTGGAGAAGACGAATTGGCCTTTGATCTTCTTTGCCCCAATGAACCCAAGGTCGGGAAACAGTTTGGTCTTCAGCCAGGCAACGTAGAACACCAGTGCCAGCGTGATGCCCACCGCTACCGCCGTCGATACCGGATCCTCAGCGTACCCCTTGAACAGGCGCGACATCTGGCTGAGTGTCAGCAGTACGTAGACGGTGTACGCCGCTGCGGAGTTTTTGTAGAACCCCCACGCAAACAAAAGCGGGATGCCGCCAGCGATCAGCATGATGCTCAAGACCAGGCCGATGCTGAACGAATAGCCAAGCGTCAACGCCGCCAACGCAGTGAGCGCGGCCTGAACGCACATCAGTCCAACGAGGATTTTGATCTTCAGTGAATGGCGCTCGATGAGGACCGGATCCGGACGGCCAGCGATCCAGGCGGCCAACACCCGATCCTTGACCTTGCCGCCTGACAGCGCCCTGAAGGTTTCGGTCTTGGAGCGCCCGGCTTCGAGCATTTCCACCAACTGCCGTTTGATTTCCTTCTTGTCCAACGCATTCATCCTTAAACAGAACAGGAAGCGGCCCATCCGCTTCCGGCGCAGATTCTCGCTGTTGATCCCCCAGAAAGCAAAAAGCCGCTTCTACCCGAAGGTAGAAGCGGCCGAGGCATGAGCCTCAATAGAGCAATTAGTGTACGAACAGCGCAATCAGGATGATGATCGGGATCGGAATACCGAGGAAAAACAGCAGTAGTGAGCGCATGGTAATTCTCCCTATTTAACGAACTGGAGGCAGTGTGGAGGTAGTGGTGTAAGTGTCGACTTCAACGTACTCGACCGCATCCCGACGACGACCGCCGAAGATGGCTGCAAAGCTTGCGAAGAACGCACCGGCCAACAGCGCAACGAACATCCACAGCGAGGTCATGGCAGCGACTTTCGCGGCGGTATCGGCGGCTTGCTGAGCTTTCAGCTTGGCGTCGGCAATGGCTTTCTGAGTACGGGCATACACTTCATCGACACGACGTTCGGCGTCGGCCTGACTCAGGTTGGTCCGTTGCGCAACCAGTTGTGCGAGGTAAGTGCGGTCTTCGGCGCTGAGCTGACCATTGGCCAGACTTTCAGTGAAGATCCGCGCCACTGCGCCGTGTGCAGCGTCATCACTGACGGACGCTGGACGGTCATCGCGGAACAGGTTGTCGATGTAGTAACCGTACTGGTTGCTGTCAGTATTGGCTGCAGCAGTGCCGGCCGCTTGGGTCATGGCGCTTGCTGCACCACCGGCAACACTGGCACCGGCCTGCACGCCGCCGCTGATGACACTGCTGACCGAACCGACGACCAGCACCGCGGTCACCAAGGTCGCCACACACCAGGCAAGGAAGCCATGGGCGGTGTCGCGGAAATACACTTCGTCACCGTGCATGTTGGCCCACTTCACCCGCAGGCGGCCGGCGATGTAACCACCCAGGCCGGAAGCGATGATTTGCGTCGCCGCCAGCCACACAATCGTTGAAATACCCAGACCCTTGGCGCTGACGCCCTCCCCGGCCCAAGGCGAAACGGCAGAGAAACCCAACCCGAAGCCCAGCAGCACCAGAATCATAGACAGTGCAGCGGCCGCCGCGGCACCTGCGAAGATCGCGCCCCAGGACACCCCTGAAACGTTGCTCGACTCTCCTTCGTAGGCAGCATAAAACCCATCAGAGGATCTATTCATTGTTGTAGTGCTCCAGGCATGAAAAATGGTGTTACAACTCGTCAGCAGAAGAATTGCAGCGACCGTGCCAGTTGCGCGAATTTAATAAATCCTTTTATTTCAACAGGTTAGAAAATCTGAACTTCCCAGGACGTTGCAAATTGCAATAAGCCGCGGAATTCAGCGGGTTTTATGCATTGGCCAAAAGCCGATCACTTACGCTTGTAACTCTTGTTGCCACTGGGCGTAAGACAGTACACCCCGCCCCGTGGCCCGGTGCAAAACGAACCCGTGCCACAGGCGCATCCATCGTCGCTGTGCAGCAGCGTTTGCGGTCGGCTCTGGCCCTGGTTGCCGTACATCGCCGCACAGCTCTTCTTCGAGCCACTGATAGAGCCGTCGTTGCACAGAAACAGGTCGCCGTCGCAGCGATCAATTCCACCTTTCTTGCCCGAGCATGGGGTATTGGCGGCGACTGCCGAAGCGCTGAGCAAGGCCAGCAGCACAGCGATAACGGGCATCCAGCCACAGCGTTTGAACAGGCGCACGGCACCACTCCCTGTTGAGGTTATGGCTAGATGATATCGATGTTCCGAGAAATTAATCCTCGACCCCGCTCAATGGCAGCTACAACATGAAAGTTAATTTAAAGCGCCGCGGAAATTTCTTGGCAAAATGCTGCCATTCCGTTTGAACCGATCAAGGCGAGCCTATGACACGTATTTTGACCATCGAAGACGATGCCGTGACTGCCCGGGAAATCGTCGCCGAATTGAGCAGCCACGGCCTCGATGTGGATTGGGTCGACAATGGCCGCGAGGGCCTCGACCGTGCCGTGACTGGCAACTATGACCTGATCACTCTCGATCGTATGCTCCCGGAGCTCGACGGCCTGGCCATCGTCACCACCCTGCGCACGATGGGCGTCGCTACGCCGATTCTGATGATCAGCGCCCTCTCCGATGTCGACGAGCGCGTGCGCGGCTTGCGTGCCGGTGGCGATGACTACCTGACCAAACCGTTCGCCACCGACGAGATGGCAGCGCGCGTTGAAGTCCTGCTGCGCCGGCAGAACAGCGGCGCCACCCAGGCCACCACTTTGCAGGTCGCCGATTTGCAACTGGACCTCATCAGCCATGAGGCACGCCGCGCCGAACAAGTGCTGACGCTGCTGCCGACCGAGTACAAGTTGCTGGAATTCCTGATGCGCAACAGCGGCCAGATCCTCTCGCGAATGATGATTTTCGAAGAAGTCTGGGGCTATCACTTCGACCCCGGGACCAACCTGATCGATGTGCACATCGGCCGTTTGCGCAAGAAGATTGACGCGGCGGGCAATGTGCCGCTGATCCGCACGGTACGAGGCTCCGGTTATGTCATTGCCGAACCCGTCTGACGGCTGGCGTTCTTCCAGCAGCCGCTTGCTGGCGCTGTACAGCTCGCTGTTCGTGGCCTGGAGCGCGATCCTCATGGGGGTCATGTATTACGAGGTTTCCGGCTACCTCGACAACCTCGCCAAACATTCGCTGATGCAACGCCAGCACCTGTTTTCACACTTTCGCGGTGAGCAACTGGAAGACGCGCTCGCCGCCAGCATGACCTTCGATATTCGCGGCATCGATGCCTACGGCCTGTTCGACACCCAAGGCGTCTACCTCAGTGGCGCCTTGCAGCAGATCCCCGAAGGCCTGCCGCTCGATGGCAAGATTCACATGCTCGCCGAATGCGCCGACTCCGATGATCCGACCTTGCCCAGCGACAGCTGCGACGCCGTCGCGACCCAGACCCGCGACGGCCGCTGGCTGGTGTTGCTGCGCGACAACGGTTCGCTGTTCGCGGTGACGAAGATCATTTTGCATGCGTTGTTCTGGGGCGTGTCGCTGACGATTCTGCCGGGAATTGCCGGCTGGCATTTGCTGCGACGTCGGCCGTTGCGACGCATCCGGGCGATTCAGGCGAGTGCGCAGTCCATTGTGGCCGGGGACTTGACCCACCGTTTGCCGCTGTCCAATCGCCGCGATGAACTGGACATGCTTGCCGCCATCGTCAACGCCATGCTTGAGCGCATCGAGCGCTTGATGAACGAAGTCAAAGGCGTCTGCGACAACATCGCCCATGATTTGCGCACACCGCTGACCCGCTTGCGCGCGCAGCTGTATCGCATGCAACAGCAAGCCGGCGAAGGCTCGCAAGAAGCGGCGCAACTGGACCTGGTGTTGGCCGAGGCGGACACCCTGATGGCGCGGTTTCGTGGGTTGTTGCGGATTTCGGAACTGGAGGATCGTCAGCGCCGTTCCGGTTTTGTCGAGCTTGATCCGGTGTCGTTGCTGGAGGAATTGCACGAATTTTATCTGCCACTGGCCGAGGAAGGCGAGCTGCGCTTTGAACTGAACATGCCAGAGACCTTGCCACCGCTCAACGGTGATCGGGCGTTGCTGTTCGAGGCTTTGGCGAACCTGCTGAGCAATTCGATAAAATTCACGCCCCCCGGTGGCACGGTCATATTGCGCGGGGTGAATGATGCCGGGCATACGCGAATCGAAGTGCACGACTCAGGGCCAGGCATTCCAGAAGCAGAGCGTGAAGCGGTGTTCCAGCGTTTCTACCGCGCCGAGGCTGGGCAACCGCAAGGCGGGTTTGGTCTGGGGCTGTCGATTGTGGCGGCGATTGTCAGCTTGCATGGCTTCAATCTGGCGGTGGGCAGCAGTGATGTGGGCGGGGCGAAACTGGTGCTGGATTGTCGGCAGAGCCTGATTTCACAGACTTGATTATTGGGCTCACTCCTCAGGTTTTTGGGTTGCCAGCACACTCTGCGAACAGCACAAAAACCTGTGGGAGCTGGCTTGCCAGCTCCCACAGGTTTTATGTTGTGGCTATCAGGCCGGGTAGTTGGCGCGCAGCGCCTCTAGGCCGCCTTGATAGATGCCGGTGAACAGCGCCACCACTTCCTCATCACTCACGCCTTTGGCGCTGAAGCGACCCGACCAGGTGACTCGCGCGCCCTGCCCTTGGGCTTCAACCTTGATGGTCGCCAGATAATCGGTGGCCGGGAACGGTGCCTGTTCAATCGAGTAGCTGTAGGTCTTCGCAGCGTTATCGAACGCTTGCAGACGCTCGACCACCACCGCGCCATCGGCGGTTTTCAAGCTGCGCACACGCCCGCCATCGCTCAGTTCGCTGCTTGGAATAAACGGCAGCCAGTCCGGCAGCGTGTTGAAGCCGCCGATCAATTGCCAGACCTGATCGGCCGTAGCCGGAATATCGATTGTTGCTGATGCAGTTGCCATAAAAAACGTCTCTCTCAAGAAATTCAGATAGTCAGGCTGTCGACCACACCACCATCAACCCGCAGGGCGGCGCCGGTGGTGGCCGAGGACAGCGGCGAAGCGATGTACGTCACCAGATGCGCGACCTCTTCGACATCGGCCACGCGCTGGATGATCGAGGTCGGACGAGCCTTGCGCACAAAGGCGTCGGCTTCATCGCGCAGGCTGCGACCGGATTCGGCGGCGGCATCCTTGAGCATCTCCTCCAGGCCATCGGTGAAGGTCGGCCCCGGCAGGATCGCATTGACCGTCACGCCGGTGCCAGCCAGACGTTTGGCCAAGCCGTGGGACACCGCCAGATTGGCGCTTTTGGTCACCCCATAGTTGATCATGTCGGCCGGCGTCGCCACCCCGGATTCCGAAGACAGGAAGATCACCCGCCCCCAGCCCTGCTCGACCATCGCCGGCACATAATGCCGCGCCAGGCGCACGCCGGAGATGACGTTGACTTCATAGAAACGCGTCCACTCGCTGTCCGGTGCATCGAAGAAATCGACGTCATTGAAGATGCCGAGGTTGTTCACCAGAATGTCGGCTTTCGGTTCCGCAGCGAAGAGTTTTTCTGCGCCTTGCGCCGTGCCCAGATCCGCCGTCAGACCGCGCAATTGTGCGCCCGGCACTTTCTGGCGAATACTCGCCAGCGCCTGTTCGACCTTGGCCGCGTCGCGGCCGATCACCACCACCGTGGCGCCGGATTCGGCCAGCGACAGGCTGATGCCCAAGCCAATGCCTGCGGTGCTGCCGCTGACAATTGCCAGTTTCCCGCTCAGATCAATCTTCATGCTTTCACCTCATCGATTGGCAATGGTGCACGTTCGGACACCAGTTTCGCTTCACGCATGGCCTGCCAAAACCCCGCAGGAATGACCGCTGACAGTGCCGCGACATCTTCAGCAATTCGCCCCGGTTTGCTCGCCCCGGGAATCACTGCGGCGACCGCTGGATTGGCCAGGGAAAATTGCAGGGCCGCGGCTTTCACATCAACGTTATAAGCGGCCGCAATGCGTTTGATCTGTTCCACTTTGGCCATGACTTCAGGGCTGGCCTTCTGGTATTCGAAGTGTGCGCCACCCGCGAGAATGCCCGAGCTGTAAGGGCCGCCGACGACGATTTCGACGTTTTGCGCCAGTGCCGAATCCATCAGGCGTTGCAGCGGCCGTTCGTGGTCGAGCAGCGTGTAGCGGCCGGCCAACAGGAAGCCATCCGGCTGCGCTTCGGTCAGGTCCAGCGTCAGTTCACACGGCTCCACCTTGTTCACGCCCAGCCCCCAGCCCTTGATCACGCCTTCTTCGCGCAAACGGGTCAGCACTTTGAAAGCGCCGGTGCGGGCCTGATTGAAGTATTCCAGCCATTGATCGCCGTAGAAGTCTTGAGCGATGTCGTGGACCCAGACGATGTCGAGGCGATCGGTTTGCAGACGTTTGAGGCTGTCTTCAATCGAGCGCAGGGTCGCGTCGGCGCTGTAGTCGTTGACGATTTTGTTCGGGCGACCGTGTTCGAACACCCCGCTTTTCTCGCCCAGATCACGGGCGGCAGCGTCTTCGATTTCATCGAGAATCACCCGGCCGACCTTGCTGCTGAGCACATAGTCATCGCGGTTGTACTGCTTGAGTGCTTCACCCAGACGAATCTCCGACAGACCCGAGCCGTAAAATGGCGCGGTGTCGAAGTAACGCACGCCGGCCTCCCATGCGGCATGCACGGTGGCTTGCGCTTCTTCTTCGGGGATGGCGCGGAACATGTTGCCCAGTGGTGCGGTGCCGAAGCCCAGTTGGCCGGGCAGTTTGTCTTTCAAGCTCATTGGTTTGTCCTCATTCGTTCGTGGTCTGCGTGACCGTTGAGCAAATCCTAGATTGCGATGACGAGACCGTCCAAGACATAATGCGCAGCACTTGAGTCCCCAGAGGTCTGACATGATCGACATTCGCCAATTGCGCTACTTCGTCGCCGTCGCCGAGGAAGAACACGTCGGCCGCGCTGCGGAACGCCTGCATATTTCCCAATCGCCACTGAGCCGACAAATCGCCCAGCTCGAAGAACGCCTCGGCCTGACACTGTTTGAGCGCAGTCAGCAGCGCATTCGCCTGACCCGCGATGGCCAGACTTTTCTCGCTGAGACCCGCGCCCTGCTGACTCATGCCAATCGCCTCGAATCCCTCGGCAAGCGTCTGGGCCGTGGCGAAGAAGGCGGCTTGTGCATCGGCTACATCGAGAACGCCATGCACGCCGGCGTCCTGCCCAACGCCTTGCGCGTGCTGCGGGTCGATCGGCCCAATGTGCATGTCGCGCTGTACAACTTGAGCTCCGCCGAGCAACTGGAAGGCCTGCGTCAGCGTAGTCTTGATATTGCCTTGGTGAGTGAGCCGCCGACCGATGACGATCCGGATCTGCTCGGCTTTCAAGTGCTGGATGATCCGATGCTGCTGGCATTGCCGGAGCAGCATCCGCTGGCCCAAAAAGCTTTGCTGAATCCGCAGGATCTGGCCGATCAGGAATGGATCGGCGTGCAGCCGCGCCAGGGTGCAAGCGACGAGTTTGTCAGCGCGTGCATCCGCGCAGGCTTCACCCCGGATGTGCGCATGCAGGCCACCGAACCGTTTACCGCGCTGGGGCTGGTGGCGTCGGGGCTGGGGATCGCGATGATTCAGAAGGGGCTGAGCCACAACGCGCCACCGGGTGTGGTGCTGCGCGAAGTACCGTGGCTGGCGTTTACCACACCGCTGTGGGCGGCTTGGCACCGGATCAATTTGCGACCGTTGGTGGAGACGTTTCGCAAAGTCCTGACTGACTCCAACAGCCTTGGCAACTGACCATCCGCAGCCCCTCACCCTAGCCCTCTCCCAAGGGAGAGGGGACTGACCGCGTTGTGCGGCATAAAACGCCGACCTGAAAGATGCAGCCGACTATGGATTCAAAGCCAATTTCCTAGGTCGACGCACCTCTTCAGCATTCCCGAATCAGTCCCCTCTCCCTCTGGGAGAGGGTTAGGGTGAGGGACAAATCCAGAGCCAGACACCGATCCACAACCCGCTCAATAACCAGCGCTTGCAGACATTGCTGCTTTAATGAGAAGACTCCGCCCCCAAACGAGCCTTCCAGCATGAACCGCAACGACCTGCGTCGCGTCGACATGAACCTGCTGGTGATTTTCGAAACCCTGATGTTCGAAAAGAACCTGACCCGCGCCGGGGAGAAACTGTTCCTCGGCCAACCGGCGGTCAGCGCTTCCCTCGCTCGCCTGCGTGATCTGTTCGACGATCCGCTGCTGGTGCGCAACGGCCGCACCCTCGAGCCGACCCAACGCGCACTGGCAATCCTCAAGGAACTGCAGCCGGCGATGGACACCATCTCGGGTGCGGTCAGCCGGGCCAAGGACTTCGACCCGTTGGCCAGCCGCGATGTGTTCCGCATCGGTCTTTCCGACGACGCCGAGTTCGGCCTGCTGCCGCCGCTGCTCCAGCAACTGCGCGAAGAAGCCCCCAATGTCGTGGTGGTAATCCGCCGGGTGAATTTTCTGCTGATGTCATCAATGCTCGCCACCGGCGAAATTTCCGTGGGGGTGAGTTACACCACCGAGCTGCCGGCCAACGCCAAACGGAAAAAACTGCGCGACCTGCGTTGCAAGATTCTGCGCGCCGACGACCGCCCCGGCGCGCTGACCCTGGACGATTATTGTGAGCGCCCCCACGCGCTGGTGTCATTTTCAGGGGATTTGGGCGGAGCGATCGACAACGATCTGGCGCGAGTCAATCGCTGCCGTCGCGTGGTGCTGGCGGTGCCGCAGTTCGCCGGGTTGCGGGCGATTCTGGCCGGCACCGAAATGCTCGCCACGGTGCCGGATTTCGCCGCGTGCGCGTTGGTCGAAGGCAGCAATGGTTTGCGCGCCGACGACCCACCGTTCGACATCGTGCCCTCGGAGCTGTCGATGGTCTGGAACGGGGTTAACGACAACGACCCGGCGGAGCGCTGGCTGCGTTCGTTGATTGCCCGACATATGTCGGCTCCGCTGCCGCTGCAGGCGCAATAAGTGCATTGAAAAGAGGATCAACCTCACGCAGATACACCGGCAGGTCGGTCATCGGTGGCATCTGTGGAATCTCGAAAAACATCTGGATCACCCAGCCCCGGTGATAGCTGTTGTGGGTGATCACATGCAGCAAAATCGCCCCGGCGTTCATGGTGCCGCCATCGCCGGAGACAAATTTGAAGTCGATCTCGCGACTCAGCGACGCCTCGGTCTGCTGCGCGCTCCAGGTGCGGTACCAACTGTCGACTTCCTGCTGGGCCTGGCGCAATTCCCCGAGGTCAGCGTGCACCAGATCGTGGGAAGACTGGAAACCATGCTCCCGACCTTCGAGATGCGCCTGCCAGATGCGATCAACCACGTAGATGTGGTTCAGGGTGCCGATCATGTTCGTGAAGATGGTTTTGCGTTCCCGGGTGGTTTCCCCCGGCGGCAATGCTTCGAGGCTGTCAAACAAGCGTCGGTTGGCCCAGGTTTTGTAATCGGCGAACAGATGGGCAGTGGCCAGGTTGATCATCGCGAGTACCCCATAAGCGCAAAAAAAAGGCTCCGCCTAGGATAGTCCGAGTTTGCCGCACTGGCGTGGCGGCTGATCACCGGTCGAACAGCACACCCGATTCTGTGGGAGCTGGCTTGCCAGCGATGAGGCCCGCCGAGCTTGTACGTTAATTGCCTGAGCTTCTGCCATCGCTGGCAGGCCAACTCCCACACGTTTGTGGGGTGTCAGGTTTTTTGCAGTCGAAGTTGGCCGTCGCTGTCGACGCTGACACTGATTGCGTCGTAACTGGCCAGGGTCGCGTGCGAAGTTTCAAGCGGGTGCTGATGCGTTGTGGTGATGATCATCAGCGGCGCACCGGCGGCTTCGGCGGCCTGGATGCCGACGGTCGCGTCTTCGAAAATCAGGCAGTCGCCGGACTCGATTCCCAAGCGATTAGCCGCCAGCAGGTAACCGGCGGGGTCGGGCTTGCCGGCCTGTACATCCTCGGCGGTGATCAACAAGGCAGGCGCGTCGATGCCAGCCGCTGCCATCCGGCGCAAGGCCAGATCCCGCGGGGCCGACGTCACCATCGCCCAGCGTTCGGCGGGCAGGCTATTAAGAAACGCCCTTGCGCCGGGAATCTCGACAACACCTTCAACGTCTTCGAATTCCGCTTGCGCGATGAACGCCGCTTGCGCCTCGGCGTCCACACCCGGCAGGCTCAGACGCCGGATGGTGTCGATGGCACGTGCGCCATGGATGGTCGGCAAAAACGTCGTGACGTCCACGCCATGACGCTCCGCCCACGCTGCCCAGACACGCTCGGCAGCGGCGATCGAATTGAGGACGGTGCCGTCCATGTCGAAGAGGAACGCGCCGAACGCGCGGTCGAAAACAGAATCGTGAGCAGACAAAAGGATCGCATCCTCTGGCAAGGGCTGGCAGGTTGGCCGGGCAATGTAGCACTTGCCTGGCCGTTGCACCCAGCCTGTCAATGCAACTGCGGCGCCTTCGGCTTCAACGCGCTGCCCACACAGTCCAGTAACTGACCGATGGCCCAAGGCTTTTTGATGAATTCCACCTCGCGCTTGACTCCGGACGACTCCGGCGTTTCATAGCCAGACATCACCATGACCGGTTTTTCTGGCCAGCGTTCGCCGACCAGATTGGCCAGATCCGCACCATTCATGGTGCCGGGCATGGTGATATCGGTCAGCAATAACGCCACTTGCTGCGCATGCTGCTCCAGATAGATCGATGCCGCATCGGCACTGGTATACGGCTCGACCTTGAAACCTTCCTCCTGAAGAATTTCGCAAAGAAACTCCAGAATCAACGGATCATCCTCAACCACCAGAATCAATCCGTCAGGAAGGTGCGTGTCCGCCATCGGTGTTGGGCACATGGAACTGCACTCCCTGAATTGCATTAACGATTTAGCGGTTTAAATCCGCTGCTAACTGGTATGAGCAGCGGCTTTTGCAGAAATTCATTTTTGATACAGGTCTTTTCCAAAAGCTCTTGCCGGTATGCCCGCGACAACCGTTCGCGGTGGCGTGATTGTGGTTAAAATGCCCACCCTTTTGCTTGCCGACCGTGACCGATGAACCCTGAAGCCCTCGCCACCCTCCACGCCCATTTGCTGCCCGCACTCGCGGCGGCGCCGAGCGAAACCCGTCGTCTGTTCCACGGGCGCGGGCGTTGCTGGCCGGGACTGGAACAGCTGACCGTGGACTGGTTGCAAGGCGTAGTGCTGGTATCGCTGTTCAAAGAGCCTGCGCCCGAGCAGCTTGACGACCTCAAGCGTTTGCTGACAGGCATCAGCGGTTCAACCGAGTGGCAGCAATCCGGCGCGCATACCCTGTTGATCCAGCATCGTTACCTGCCACAAAGTACTGCCGAATGGTTGCTGGGGGATGAGATCGACGAAATGACCATCGTCGAGGGCGGCCTGCAATACCGCGTTGATCTTGGCCGCAAGCAAAACGCCGGGCTGTTTCTGGACATGCGTTACGGGCGCGATTGGGTGCGCGAGCAGGCCAACGGCAAACGCGTGTTGAACCTGTTCGCCTACACCTGCGGCTTTTCCGTGGCGGCCATCGAAGGCGGCGCCAGCCATGTGGTCAATCTGGACATGTCCCGCGCGGCCTTGAGCCGCGGCCGCGACAACCATCGGTTGAACGGGCATGACCTGAGCAAAGTGACTTTCCTGGGCCACGATCTGTTCAAGTCCTGGGGCAAGGTAATCAACAGCGGCCCGTACGACCTGGTGATCATCGACCCGCCATCGTTCCAGAAAGGCAGTTTCCTGCTGACCAAGGATTACCAGCGCGTGCTGCGCCGCCTGCCGGAACTGCTGACCGCGCAGGGCACTGTGCTGGCGTGTATGAATGATCCGGCATTCGGCTCGGACTTTTTGATCGACGGGGTGACGCAGGAGGCGCCGAGTTTACGCTTCGAGCAGCGCCTGGAGAACCCACCGGAGTTTCCGGACATCGACGCTGAAAGCGGCCTCAAAGCCCTGATCTTCAAACACATCCACTGACACACCACAAATCCCCTGTAGGAGCTGCCGAAGGCTGCGATCTTTTGATATTGAAGATCGCAGCCTGCGGCAGCTCCTACACGGGGTTACGTGTGCATTTGGCTGCCGAGTTCGCGGGCTACTTCCAACGGCTGCTTGGGATCACGCAACTCAGACTCCGGCAACAACGTCGAACTCAGCACTGTCGCGCCGCTGTAATCGAAGATTCCGTGTTCGATCTGCGCCTTCATCGCCGCGCCGTAACCATGGCGCTCATAAGTGCGCGCATCCGCCCCGGCGAGCTGAACCAGATGCACGCGCATGCGCTGCAGCAGCTTCACATGCTTTAGATCGCCACTGAAATCGAATGCCCAGCCGTTGCTGAACACTCGGTCGATCCACCCTTTGAGCAGGGCCGGCATCGACCACCAGTACACCGGGTACACCAGCACCAAGGTGTCGGCGCGATCGATACGGGCCTGTTCCGCCAGAACATCAGCGGGCGGCCTGGCCTCGCGGTGATGCACGGCGAAATCCGCTGCGCCGAAGCGTGGTTCAAACCCTTCGGCATAGAGATCGGCGATTTCAAAGGTGCTCTGCGGATCAGCCAGCGTCAGACCTTCGGCAATCTGTGTCGCCACGCCATGAGTCAATGAACGAGGATCGTGATGAGCGACAACGATCAATGTGTGCATGGGAAATCTCCAATTGGTGATTGTTGACCAAGGCTTATATACTCTTGGTAAGTTACGCTCCTTAAGTTACGTTTGGTATATAGCCATGTCAACCGCAGAAATTCCCGAGCCCGATTCCCCCGCCCAACCACGCCGACGCCTGTCCCGCGAAGACCGTCTGCGCCAGTTGCTCGACGTCGCCTGGCAGATCATTCGCGCCGAAGGCACCGACGCCCTCACCCTCGGCTATCTCGCCGAGCAGGCCGGTGTCACCAAACCCGTTGTCTATGACCACTTCGTCACCCGCGCAGGTTTGCTCGCTGCGTTGTATCGGGATTTCGATACCCGGCAGACGCTGGTCATGGACGCCGCCATCGCCGATTGCGAACCGACATTGACTGGCACCGCAACGGTGATCGCCACGGCGTACGTCGATTGCGTTCTGCTGCAAGGCAAGGAGATTCCCGGGGTGATTGCTGCACTGGCCAGCACACCGGAACTGGAGAGGATCAAGCGAGAGTATGAGGCGATCTTCCTGGAAAAATGTCGCAGCGTCCTGACGCTTCATGCCAAAGACGGGCAAATCACCCAAGCCGGTTTACGCGCAATGCTTGGCGCCGCTGAAGCGCTGTCCAACGCAGCCGCCAATGGCGAAATCAGCGCTGAACAGGCGAGTGACGAACTGTATGCAACCATCATGGCGATGGTCGAACGAGCCGTCGCGCGAGGGACCAGTGGTACTTGAGAGCGCCCGCGCAGGTTCCCGTGATGGAATTACGCAGCGGCTTTGTTCAACCAGGGGTGTGCAGGCGTGAGTGCTCTGAACCCGGCCTGGCATGCCGATGACTGATCAATGCACGGTCAGGCGCTGACGGACAAATTCTTCGGTATGACGCGTGGTCTGGTCCAAATGCCGATCACGTTGCTTCTCGGCGTCGAGCATGGCGCGCTTGCTGTTCTTGTTCAGCAGATAAGTATGAATCTGCTGCACCTCCAGCGAACGGTAGATGGGCGTGGTGTCGATATATCCGCGCAGGCCGTTGCTGCGGTAATGCCGTGTACTCATCAGCACCTGCGTCTCGCGTTGGCCGATCACTTCAAAGCCCAGCGCCTCGAAATACGGAACCTTGCCGACGGTGCATGCCAGTTCGGCGTGGGGATAGCGCCCGACCATCTCGCCGATCATCGCCCGCGCCACACCCTGGCGCCGACGCCCTTCACGCACCGCCATGTAGGCGACGCTGCACGCCTCCCAGTCGCCCTGCACCGGCAGGTACAACAGGAAGCCGATCACCTGCTCCGGATCTTCCTCATCGGTTGCCACCAGCAGCTCCACCTCAGTGCCCTTCTCGCCATTCAACGCTTCCAGATACAGATGCATTTCGTAGCCGACCGCGTACTGATAGACGTTGTACAGCAGGTTGCTCGGGCCGAGGCCGACCGCGCTGATGTCGGTCAGGTAGTCAACGACCATCTGCAGAATCTGGCTGTTGACGGCCTCGGGGCAAGGGGTTTTGTAGTGGGTGATGCGGTGCATGGCGGCTGAACTCCGACGGAAAACCGCGACATCATACCTTGTGCGTAGGGCCAGCCTGCATTTGTGCTGCCTGAACCTGCCCCTTCGCGAGCAAACTCGCTCCCACAAGGGAACGCGTTCAGCCGGACAATCAAGATCCAGCGGTGGGAGCGAGCTTGCTCGCGAAGGGGCCAAAGTGTTCAGCCTCAATCCAGCGGGTAAATCACCCGGCTCACTTGATCCGGTAATGAAAGGTATTGCGCACCGCTGGCACCGACACCGCGACACCCTCGACGAACCGCGGCTGATAGCGGAAGGTCTGCGCTGCCGCCAATGACGGGCGGATGAACAGTGGATGGCAGCCGTCCAGCACCTTGGGATGCTCGACCCGGCCTTGCGGGTTGACCGTGTATTCCACGGAGCAATCACCCTCGATATTTTTGTCCAGCGCCCGCTCCGGATACTCCGGCGCCTCTTTGCTCAGCGGTAAATACTGGCGGCTGTCGGCGAGTGCCTGCTGGCGTGCGCGTTCGGCCTGTTGTGCCTGTTGTGCCTGTTGCAGGGCCTGATTCGCCTGTTGCTGTGCGGCTTGCTGTTGCGCAAGGCGTTGCTGCGCGGCGGCGTCTGCACGCTTGCGCGCCTCGGTTTGCTGGCGCTGTTGCTCAGCCTGTTGCTCGCGTTTGCGCGCCTCCACTCGCTTGCGTGCGAGTGCCGCCTGTTCGACTTTTGGCGCCTGAGGTTTCGGCTCGGCCAGCGGTTTCAGCGCTTCGACCGGCGGTGCGACAACCGGCTCGGCAATCGCCGCCGGCGTCGGTTCAGGCGCTGGCGCTGGCGGCTGGATCGCGGGCGCGACCATCACCAGTTGCGTGGTCAATACCCGTGGGGGCGTGACCTCGGGTGCCGACGGCGACCAGGTGTTGATCAACAGCGCCAGCACCCCGGCATGCAACGCCAGCGCCAGCGTCGCCCCGAGGCTGTGTTGCCAGAAGTCGTGGTACGGCTTCGGCGCTGCAAGGGGTGCAGGATTGTGCATGATCATCGCCGTCATTGCGGGGCCTCGGTCACCAGCCCGAGATTGCTGACACCGCCCTGCTGCAACGCGGCCATGGCGGCAACGACGCTGCCATAACCGGCGTCCTTGTCGGCGCGGATATACACCTGCGTGTCCGGGCGTTGCGCGACAATCTGCTCGATCTTGGCGCGCATTTCCTCGAGCGCCACAGCACTGTCGGTCTGATGCTGCGTATCAAGCTCGCCGCCCAGATTCCAGAAGTAGCCGCCGCCGGTCTTCACCGACAGCGTCAGAATCTGCTGGTGGGTGTCGGTGGCCAAGGCTTCGCTGGCGATCTTCGGCAGCTCGACTTTCACCCCTTGGGTCAGCATCGGCGCGGTCACCATGAAAATCACCAGCAGCACCAACATCACATCGATGTAAGGCACCACGTTCATTTCAGCCTTGGGCCCATGCTTGCGTTGTGGCCTGACTAGCATCGTGGTTCTCCTGTTCAGGCCGCAGCGGCGAGGTTCATCGGCGTGCCGTGCAACTGGCGATGCAGCCGCACTTGCAGCTCGTTGCCGAAGGCGTAGTAACGCGTCAGCAGCATCTGGCTCCGCGCTGCAAAGCGGTTGTAGGCGATGACTGCCGGGATCGCCGCAAACAGGCCGATGGCCGTGGCAATCAGTGCTTCGGCGATGCCCGGGGCGACAGTCGACAGTGTCGCCTGCTGCACCTGAGACAAGCCGAGGAACGAATTCATGATCCCCCACACAGTGCCGAACAAACCGATGTAAGGGCTGACCGAACCGACGGTGGCAAGAAACTGCAAACCCTTTTCCAGTTGCAGCTCCTGTTCGCTGATGGCGACATGCAGCGCCCGCTCGACACCTTCCTGCACCGCGTCGGCCTGGCTGCCGGGGTGCTGATTGAGATGCCGAAACTCGGCGAATCCGGCGTTGAAGATCGGTTCGATACCGGCCTCGGGCTCTTGCACCTGGGCGGTTTCGCGGTACAGCGGCAACAGCTCGGGCGCCAGGCGAAAGCGCTGGATAAAACCGTTCAACTGGCGGTCGCGCCGTTGCAGCACGCGGCTGCGCTGGATGATCAAGTACCAACTGAGCACCGATGCCAGCAACAGGGTCAGCATCACGGCTTTGACCAACAGGCTGGCGTCGCTGATCAGCCCCCAGATTGTCATGTGTTCGAGCGTGGCCTGCATGGTGAAACTCCTTGTGGGCAATGGCCGGCGCTGCCGAGGCAACGACCGTGCCGCTATTCGATGAAAAAGTGATGACCGATTGATGACGGTTCAGGGCAACTTCAGGGCTTTGGTCACCTCGGCCCACGGCACGAACTTGAAGTTCTGGCTTTGCTCGGGCATGCGTTTGCGGCCGTCCTGCACCACCAACAGGCCTTGGCTCCAGGGCCCGCCGAGGTTGACTGAGGTCACCTCCAGGCCATCGGTTTCCGACGCCCCGTCAATCCCCGCCGCCGCGTTGAGCCCGACCCGAAATGCGCCGTGAACGGCAAATGGCGGCTCGGCGTCCAGCACCAGATAACTGTCATTGCCTTGGCTGGACACCACCAGATAGTCCCGCGCCTGGCTCTGATAGAGCGCCAACCCCTCGACGTCGGCGTGCAACGGCCCACCCACCTTGATCACGCTGGTGAGGGTCGCCGGCTGCTCGGCGCGGGCGTCCACGGTCCAGACCCCGACGTCTTCTTCGCCGATGAACAGACGCTGACGCTGATCGTCGGCGACGCAACCCTCGGGCTGGCTGTCGACCTTGAAGCGGCGCACCAACTCGCCCTGCACCGTGCCGTTCGGGGCGCCGAGGCGGTATTGCAGAAAGGTGCCGTCCTTGTCGTTGGCAATGGCGTAAATCTCGCCGCTGGCCGGCTGAAAGAGGCACAGGCCATAGATGTCTTTCAACGGCGTCGGCACTTCGCCAATGTCGCGCAACTCGCCGCTGTTGCGGTCGATGGCGAACAGGCTAAGGCTGTTGTGATCGCGATGGCTGGCCACCGCCAGGTCGACCGTCTGCGCGCCCAGTTTGAAGTTGGGCCGCACATCGACGTTGTTCAGGCGACCGACTGGCAACTCCTGCACCTGTTTGCCTTGCAGGTCATACACCATCAGGCCCTGTTTTTTATTGGTGCCGAGCACTCGGCTGAGGGATGGCTGCTGCGGATGCACCCAGATCGCCGGGTCGTCCGCGGCATCACCCTGCCGGGCGACCGGATCGCTCTGCGCTTGTGCCGCGATATTTGGCAGCTTCGGCGGCAACGCCACCGGCGTGGCTTGCCAGTCGAGATGGCCCTGGTAGACGCGGCCATTGTCATCGTCGCGGATCACCACTTGCAGGCCTTTTGCGGTTTGGCGCACGGCCAGATTTTCCGGCTCTTTCAAATCTGCCAATGGCAACGTCGCTTGCGCCGTCCAGCCCTCGCCCTGTTGCTGGTAGAGGTGCAACTGCGCCGCTTTCGGATCGAGCACGATGACGCCGCCAGGCACCAGCGCCATGGCACCGGCCTCGCCTTTGATCTGACCGAATGGCTCGCGCAGCGCCACCGGCGAGCGTTTGACCTCGGCTTCGGCAGCCGCCGGGTAAGCCCACCAGCCGACGTTTTCTTCGTTGACCACTAACTGCTCGGCGGCATCGTCGACCTGGCAAAACTGCGCCGATGGCGGCAGTGGCAAACCCCGCACCCGTTGCGCCTGGGCATTGAGCGTGACGCCGTTGCCCACCAGCCATTGTTCACCCTTGCCCTCTTCACCAACCAGAAACACAAACAGGTTAGCGGCGCTGTCGCGGTACAGGCACACGCCGTTTACCGCGAAGTCTCGCGTCGGCAGATACAGCGGCGCACCCCACTGCCGCTGCGCCGGATCGAGGCCGACCACCAGCGCTCGCTGACTGGCGTTGTCCAGGCTGGCAACCCACACGTGACGCTCGTCAGCGCGGCTGTCGAGCCCGCTGAAGGAACCGGGAAAACGCGCCAGCTCCGTGCCCTGGCCATCAAGCAGCAGCAAGCCTTCGGCAGCACTGACGCCAAGGCGCGCTTCACCGGGCAAAAAACCCAGCGCTTCAAATTTCAACTTGGGCGCCCAAGGCGTGAGCGACAGGCTCGGCGTGGCGGCCAGCGTCTGGCTAGAGGTCAGGGCGATCAGGGCGCCGAGCAGCCAGTGTTTGTGTCGCAAAGAAATACTCATGAACCGGCAGAATCCTTGTCGTGCGTGGATCGACGGCGGCACCCGGCCGCCCTCCGAGGCTTAAAAATGGGTGAAGGTCAGGCCGAGTTTGTAGGTCGGGCCGTATTCTTCGTATTGGCCGTTGTAGGCGCGGTGGCCGGTGTAGACGAAGTACGACTCGTCGGTGAGGTTTTGCGCCTCGAAGCTCAGTTGCAGGTTTTTCGTCAGCGAGTAACGCGCGCTGAAATCGACGAAGGTCTGCGCATCGACGTGCAGGTCGTGGGCCTTGTCGCTGATCGAAGCCAGTTCGTAGAGGTAGTCGGATTTGTAGTTGGCCGACAGACGCAGGCTGACCTTGTCGTTTTCCCAGCCGAGCATCAGGTTGCCGACCGTGTCGGACTGGCTGGGCAGATCGATGCTGCGTTTGCGGTTAGTGCCCGTGGCGGCATCGAAGCCTTTTATTTCGGCGTCGGAGCGACTGAACGTGGTGTTCGCCCCCAGCAACAGACCGTTCCACGGTGCCGGCAACCAGTCGAATTTTTGCGAGTACGCCAGCTCCAGACCGTAGAGTTTGGCGCTGTCGCCGTTGGCAAAAGTGTGCGCTTCGGAGAAGTCGGTCCAGGCACCCGTGCCGGCCACGTCGGTGTTGTAGACGAAGTTCTGGATGTCTTTGTAGAACACAAACGCCGACACCGTGCCGGCATGGCCCATGAAGTGCTCGATCCCGAGGTCGAGGTTGCTCGACTCCAGTGGTTTCAGCTCGGGGTTGCCGAACGTCGCCTCATCACCGTCGATGACAAACCCCGGCGCCAGTTGGCCGAAAGTCGGACGCACCACGGACTTGGTCCACGCCGCACGCACCTGGGTGTTTTTGTCCAGCTGATAGCGCGCATGCAGGCCCGGCAGCCAGTGGTGATAACTGCGTTTGGTCTCGGTGGGCTCGAAGTCGCCGTCGGTAGCGCCGGTACCTTTGGCTTCGAACTCGGTGCCCTCGTAACGCAGGCCGGCAATGAAACGCCAGTCGTCGATATCGACGGTGTTCATCAGGTAACCGGCGTTGATGTCCTCGCTCATCTTGAAGTCGTTGACGGTGGATTCGACCGGGTCATAGAAGTCGTCGCGGTTCAGCCCGCCGATCAGGTTCTTGATCGCACTGCCACTGATACCCGGACCGAACCGGCCCAGTCGATAATCCACCGAGCCCCTGGCGAAGCGGCTCAGGTTGAGTTGATCGTCGCTGAAACCGAGGTCGTCGAAATCTTCATAAGCCCAGGCATCGAGGTCGTTGCCCTTGTTGCGGCGGCTGACTTTGCCGCCGAACTTGACCTGCGACGCGTAGCCGCTCAAGTCATAGTCACGGGCCAGATCCAGACGCAGGTTTTTCTCGGTGTCCTGGGTGTTCTGCTGTTCCCAGTCGACCTTGTCGAGGCTGAAGTTATTGGCGTCGTAGAAGCCCTGGCCGATGATCGGCCGCGGCTGGTCGTTGCTGTAAAAACCGCTGTCGGCGAAATCGTCGTTGCCAGCGAACTGCGCGTTGGCGATGTGCCCGGGACTGTCTTCGCTGGAGCGGCTGTAACCGGCCTGACCGCTGAGCGTCCACAGGCCGATCATGCGTTCGCCACCGAACACGTACGACTGGATTTCCTGGGTTTCTTCGCGCTGCTTGAGTTTGCGTTTGCCTTCAGCGTCGCCCAATACGCCACCGGCCTGTGGGTCGGCAAACTCGATGCTGGTGGCGTTGCGCGTTTCGCTGTCCTTGTAACGGCTGTAGAGGGTGCGCAGGTAATAGCTGCTGAGGTCGTCGGGTTTGTAATCGAAATTCAGACCGCCGCCCGTGCGTTCGCGACGGATGTCATAGTCACGCTGTTCGAACTCTTCCAGTTGCGCGCCACGGGCGAAATCCCAGGCGCCGCCGGTTTCGACGTTGTCCGAACCGAAATCTCGCTTCTGCCAACTCAACGCGGCCGCGACACCGAAGTTGTCGATGCCGTCGCCCAGGCTGAACCGATCGCTGACCGCACCGGAGAACTTGGGACTGGTCTGATGGGAGTTCTTGTCGTAACTGGCCTCGGTGCCGCCGGTGTAGAACAGCCCTTTGTGATCGAACGCCGACAGGCTTTTGACATCGACCGTACCGCCCAGCGAGTTGGCGTCCATGTCCGGTGTCAGGGTCTTGATGACCGACAGCGACTGCACCAGCTCCGAAGGCAACACGTCGAGGGCCACGGCGCGGCGTTCGCTTTCCGGCGAAGGCACCAGCGTGCCGTTGATGGTCACGCTGTTCAGATCCGGCCCCAGGCCGCGCACGCTGACAAAACGCCCTTCGCCCTGATCGCGTTCGACGCTGATACCCGGCAGGCGCTGCGCCGCTTCGGCGACGTTTTCATCGGGCAACTGCGCCATGCCGTCGGCGTGTACCACGCTTTTGATGCTGTCGGAACGACGCTGCTCCTTGAGCGCCGAGTCGATGCTCGCCGCCTGACCAACCACTTCAACGTGTTCAACATTGGCACTGGCATCGGCCGCGTGCAGTTGCGCGCTGGCCATCGCCATGGCCAAAGCGGTCAGGGTGAAACTGAAGAGCCCGACGGTGCCGCTGCGCGGATCACTGCTGCGCTGGTACATGTGTGTCCTCCCCCAAAGAATCCGGTCAGGCCAGGCAAGTGGCCCGGCAACTGGAAGGGCAAGCTAGGGCTGACGCATGACGCTTCTGTGACAGGGTTGACGGCGAACCGTGTAAACCGGGCATTCGCTGCGGTTTGTCTGTGCAAATGAGCTGAAATGACCTGTCCCACCCACCACTAACCCTGTGGGAGCGTGCTTGCTCGCGAAGCGGTGGGTCAGTCAGCATTGATGTTGAATGTGCCGCCGCCTTCGCGAGCAAGCTTGCTCCCACCGTTTCGGCGATGTTTTTGTAAAATAAGCAGCTGCCGCAATGAGCTGATTCGACCTCCCCCGGCCGTCATCCGGCTGTCATAAACATCTGCTGTGCTGGCGCGCATTGCTTCTTCGCCAAAGGATCGCGGCCATGTTCTCAGTGCTCAAACCCCATCGTTGGAAACTCGTTGCACTGCTGCTGGCGGCCAACCTCGGTTTGCTGTTGCACCTGGCCTGCGGTGAGCTTAAAGCGGTCAGCGAATGGGTCTGGCTGGACATCATCGGCGAAGGCGGTTCGGCGCTGCTGGCGCTGGTCTGGCTGGGCCTGGTGCTGAAAAGCCGCCCGGCCGGACGGGTCACCCATTACCTGGCGCTGGGACTGAGTTGCATCTTCTTTTCCTGGTGGATCGACAGCCTCGACGAATTCATCCGCCTGCCCGACAGCATCACCTGGGATCACTGGCTGGAGTCGGGACCAATGCCGGTGGGCATGGTGCTGTTGACCATCGGCATCTATCACTGGCACCGCGAACAACTGGCGATCAGCGCGCAGATGGAGAAACGCGAGCGATTGTTCCGCGAGCACCGGCTGTTCGACAAACTCACCCCGCTGGGCGGCGCCGATTATCTGAAACGGCAACTGGCCGCCAGCCTCGGCGAGAGCATCGCCCAGCAACAACCGCTGTCCTTGCTGGTGCTGGATCTGGATAACTTCGCCGCGATCAATCAGGCCTATGGGCATGCCGAAGGCGATGCCGTGTTGCAGGCCCTCAGCCATTTGCTGCTGCTCAACCTGCGCCGTCAGGATCTGCTCTGTCGCCTGGCCGGCGACCGCTTTGTGGTGCTGCTGCCCAATACGGGGGAACGTCAGGCGCAACTGCTCGCGCATGAACTGCAGGTCGCCGTGCAAGCGCTTGCGCACAAAACCCGCCAACACGGCGAGCGCCTGCAACTGGCGGCCAGTACCGCGGCTGTCATGGCCCTCGATGAGACGCCTGAAGCGCTGCTCAAGCGCTTGAACCTGGCACTGGCACGCGCCAAGTCGCCCTTGGCCAAAAGCGCCTGAGGCCGACCATGACCGTCAAAACCAACTGGTACGAAAGCGACAGCCGCTTCATCCCCGGGCATTACCAACCGGCGACGCTGATCGACCTGGCGCTGTCGCGTGACATCGACAGCCATCGGCTGCTGCGCGGCACCGGGTTGTTTCATGAAGACATTCTGGCCGGTCAGACTCGCCTCAGTCCGCAGCAGTTTCTCGCTTTGATCGGCAACAGTCGGCGCTTGCTCGACGCCGATGACAGCAGCTTCCTGTTCGGCCAACGCTTGCTGCCCGGCCATTACGGCGCGGCCAGCCATGCCTTGCGTCACGCTCAAAATCTGCATCAGGCGCTCGACACGCTGGTGCAGCAACAGGCCTTGCTCAGCCCATTGATGACACCGCGTCTGTTGCTCGATGACAGTTTTGCCTACGTGTACTGGCTGGACAGTTGCGGCGCTGGCGAGCAATGGCGTTTTCTGCTGGAAGCCGGCATGACCTCGCTGATCGCCATGAGTCAGTGGCTCAGCGGCCAGCGCCTGCCGTGGGAATGCAGCTTCAGTCATGCCGAGCCGCGTTATGTCGAGCAATATTGGGTGCATCTGGGCGAGCACACGCAGTTCAAGCGACCGCTGGACATGATGCGCATTCCGCGCGAATTTCTCGCCCGACCGTGGCCCGGCGCCTCCGCCACGGCCGGTCAGGTCGCCCGCCAGGAAGCCATGCGGCAGATCGAGCAGTTGGGTTTTGCCGCCAGCTTCACCGATTGCCTTTACCGTCACCTGCAGGACCACGTCCGTCAGCCACCGAGCCTGGAACAGGCTGCGCAGGCATTTGCCATGAGCCCGGCGACCTTCAAACGCAAGCTGCAAAAACACGGCAGTGGGTTCCAGCAACAGGTGGATCTGGTGCGCAAACACGTGGCGCTGTATCTGTATCAGGTCAAGGCCATGAGCAACGACGAAGTCGCCGAATACCTGAGCTTTACCGATGCCGCCAACTTTCGACGTTCGTTCAAACGCTGGACCGGCAGCACTCCGAACCTGATCCGTCAGTTGTTCGGCAGCCATTGAGGTGTCGGGCTCGCGTCACTGCTGTGGCGCTACGACTTTGAACTTGATGGCGATGTCTTTGGACACCACGGTATCCGCCCACTCCCCCGCGCCGAGGCCGAACTCGTCGCGCTTGAGCACCAGTTCGCCGTCGAAAATACCGATGGCGTTGCCTGCTTTCAATTCCACCGAGGCCGCAACTTCACGGCTGATGCCCTTGAGGGTCAATCGACCCGTGATCAGATATTGGTTTTCGGAAACCTGCGTGAAATGGCTCGATTCAAACACCGCCACGGGAAATTTCGCGGTGTCGAACCACGCCGGTTTCACCAGTTCGGTATTGGCGTCTTCGCTGCCTGCGTCGATGCTGGTGAGGTCGATGTGCAAGGTGGTGTGGGCGTTGGCGAGGTTGTCAGTGTCGAAGTCCAGCGTCGCGTCAAACTTGCCGAAGGTGCCGTACATCCGCGAGCCCATCTGGTTGTAGGTGAAGCTGATCTGGCTGGCGGTGGTGTTGACCCGGGTGTATTCGACGGCCTGCGCGGCGGGGATGGCCCACAGGTAGAACGCGGCAGCGAGCAGCAAGCGGATTGACATGGGATTCTCCAAACATCAGGCAGTTGCGCCAGCTCATGCTTGAACAGGCCGATTCACAGGGTTTCCTCGCACCTTCTACACCCATCAAACCAGGCGTTCGATTTTCTGGTGCTGCCAGACCAGTTTGTAATACAGCGTCTGGAACACCAGCATTCCCAGATAGGCCACGGGGAAGGCCATCCAGACACCTTGCAAACCAAACTGCCCGTCCAGCCAATAGGCCGCCGGCAATTGCACGCCCACCACGCAGACAATGGCGATCACCACCGGCACCAGCACCGTGCCACTGGCGCGCATGATGCCGCCGATGATCGCCTGGAAGCCGAACACCAACAGGCTCCAGAGCATGATATGCAACAGATGCTCGGCCATTGCCCGCGTCGAGTCCTCGGTCAGGAACAAGCCGAGCAACCAGTGCGACAACAGGTAACCCAGCACGATCAAGCCGCCGGTTAAACACACGTTGATCAACAGACCGGTGCGCAAGATCGGTCCCATCCGTTCCAGTTGCCCCGCGCCGATGGCCTGTGCGCCGAGGATCGACGCGGTGATCGCAATCGACAACGCCGGGAACTGCACATAGTTGACGATCTGCGTCACCGCGCCGTACGCCGCCGTCGCTTGCGAGCCGTGCTGGTTGACCAAGGCCAGGATCACCAATTCCGACAGCGACAACACAATCATCTGCACGCCGGTCGGCAAACCGATACGCAGGACTTTGCCAAGAATCACCCTGTCGAGCCGCAACGCCGCAAAAAATTCGCGGTCCGGCGCCAGAGGATGGTGCTTGCGAATCAGCCGCCACGCCAGCCACGCCATCGCCGCCAGGTTGCCCGCGAGCCCCGCATACGCGGCACTCTGAATACCCAGTTGCGGCAAGCCAAACCAGCCACGAATGAATGCCGGCGTCAGCGCCAGCCCGACACAGGTCGACACCACCAGCGCCAGCAATGGCGACACCGTATCGCTGACCCCGCGCAACAACTGCGTAAACAGCACAAAAACCAGCAGCGACGGCAGAATCCACATCATCACGTGGGCGTACGCCACCGCATCGTCCAGGACATCCGCGGGCGTCCCCAACCCCGTCAACGCCTGCCGCGCAAACACACTGCCCAACACCGCCGCGACCAAACCGATCAATACACCCAGCAACAGCGTCGCCCCGGCAATCGCCTTGACCAGATGCGGCTCACGCGCCCCCCAGGCCTGGCCGATCAACACCCCCGCACCCGCGCCGAGGCCGATCACCAACGCGATAAAGAAGAACACCACGGGAAACATCCCCGACACCGCCGCCAGCGCCTGAGTGCCAAGCATCTGGCCGATGTAAATGCTGTTGACCGTCCCTGACATGGACTGCAGGAAGTTCGACAACACCATCGGCGCCAGAAACAGCAGGTAGGTTTGCCAGAGGGGTTTGGTGACGCTGGGGGTCTGCATTGAATAGAGGTCCATCTCGACGGCGGGAAGCTGATGCAGGATAGCTTCGGTGAGTTGTGAGCGGGGTGCAATTAACATTTAAGACAGGTGTTTATAATTCCCCATCAAGATTGAAAACGGGTGAAGGTCAAAAAACCGCAACCTGCGGCAGCGTTTCAGTGCTCAGCCCTGAGGATGTCGAAGAGTGCCTGCGCCGCCGCGGACAGTTCATTACCCGGTTCAGTCAGCACGCCAATCGCCCGCTCCACCGAGTCGTTCAACGTCAGGCACCGCGCCCCCAACGCCTGCATCTGCTCGGCACACAGCGCCGGCACAGCGCTCACGCCCAGCCCACTGGCAACCATCCGCCCCACTGTCGCCAATTGGTGGCTTTCAAATTCCACCGGCAACTTCATGCCCCGCGCCTGCAAGTGCTCTTCGAGCATCACCCGCACCGTGGACGGCCGCTGTAGCGTGATGAAAGGTTCCTGTAACAACGTTTTCCAGTCGATTTCGGTGCGCGCGGCCAGCGGTGAATCCTGTGGCACCACCGCGACGAAGCGGTCCATGTAAAGCGGTGTGAATGTCATCGAGGTGTTCTGCATCGGTTCGAACGCCACGCCCAGTTCCACCTGGCGGTCGCGCACCATCTCCAGCACCTGCTCGTTGATCACATCATTGACCGTCACGTTGACGTTGGGATAGCGCGCGCGAAAGGTCTTGAGGATCGGCGGCAGCAGATTGCCAGCAAACGACGGCATCGCCGCCAGCGTCACCCGCCCGCGTTGCAGGCTGAAGCGCTGACGCATTTCGTCTTCGGCGTTATCCCAGTCGGCGATCAGGCGCCGGGCCAGCGGCAGCAGGGATTCACCTTCTGCGGTCAGTGCCACATTGCGCGTGTTGCGGCTGAACAGCCGCCCACCCAAGCCCTCTTCCAGGGCTTTGATGGTCAGGCTCAGCGCTGATTGCGACAGGTGCAACCGCTCGCAGGCCACGGCGAAACTCAGGCTCTGGGCCACGGCCAGAAAGGCACGGATTTGTTTGATGGTCATGGGCGCCGTACGTCCCTAATGTAGGAGGTGCCGAAGGCAACGCCTCCAGCGAATCAAAATTGATTGTTGAGTTTTATCTACCAATCAACCTTAAAAATCAACTTAACAAATATATCCTTCAGCGAGACACTCCACCCATTCGGCTAGCCAGCCGCCCGCAAATAATAAAAGAGGTGCATATGGCAGGTTTCGACAAGCGCGTGAGTTCCTACGAGGAAGCCCTCGCCGGGCTTGAAGACGGCATGACCGTTATCGCTGGCGGCTTCGGTCTGTGTGGGATTCCGGAAAACCTGATCGCGGAGATCAAGCGCAAGGGCACCCGCGACCTCACCGTCGTCTCCAACAACTGTGGTGTCGACGGTTTTGGCCTCGGCGTGCTGCTGACCGACCGCCAGATCAGCAAGGTCGTCGCTTCCTACGTCGGCGAAAACAAGCTGTTCGAAGAGCAACTGCTCAAAGGCGAAATCGAAGTCACCCTGACCCCGCAAGGCACCCTCGCCGAGAAAATGCGCGCAGGCGGGGCTGGCATTCCAGCCTTCTTCACGGCGACTGGCGTTGGCACTCCGGTGGCCGATGGCAAGGAAGTCCGCGAATTCAACGGTCGCAAGTACCTGATGGAAGAATCCATCACTGGCGACTTCGCCATCGTCAAAGGCTGGAAAGCCGACCACTTCGGTAATGTCATCTACCGCCATACCGCGCAGAACTTCAACCCGCTGGCCGCCACCGCCGGCAAGATCACCGTGGTTGAAGTCGAAGAGATCGTCGAGCCCGGCGAACTGGACCCGGCGCACATCCACACTCCCGGCATCTACGTCGATCGGGTCATTTGCGGCACGTTCGAAAAACGCATCGAACAGCGCACCATCCGCAAATAATTCAGGCCTACGGAGAACAACAACATGGCACTTACCCGCGAACAAATGGCTCAGCGCGTCGCCCGCGAAATGCAGGACGGCTACTACGTCAACCTCGGCATCGGCATTCCGACCCTGGTCGCCAACTACATCCCCGAAGGCATGGAAGTCATGCTGCAATCGGAAAACGGCCTGCTCGGCATGGGTCCTTTTCCTACTGAAGACACCATCGATGCCGACATGATCAACGCCGGCAAACAAACCGTGACCGCGCGTATCGGCGCGTCGATTTTTTCCTCGGCCGAGTCCTTCGCCATGATCCGCGGCGGCCATGTCGACCTCACCGTGCTGGGCGCATTTGAGGTGGACGTCGAAGGCAATATCGCCTCGTGGATGATCCCTGGCAAACTGGTCAAGGGCATGGGCGGCGCCATGGACCTGGTAGCCGGCGCAGAAAACATCATCGTGATCATGACCCACGCGTCCAAGGACGGTGAGTCCAAACTGTTAGCCCGTTGTAGCCTGCCGCTGACCGGCGCCGGGTGCATCAAGCGTGTGCTGACCGACCTCGCCTATCTGGAAATCGAGAACGGTGCGTTCATTCTCAAGGAGCGCGCGCCGGGTGTCAGTGTTGAAGAGATCGTGGCCAAAACCGCCGGTAAACTGATCGTGCCTGATCATGTGCCGGAAATGCAGTTCGCTGCCCAGTGAGGAATTTGAAAATGCAAGACGTCGTCATTGTTGCTGCTACGCGCACCGCGATCGGCAGTTTCCAGGGTGCCCTGGCCAGCGTATCCGCGGTTGATCTGGGCGCAGCGGTGATTCGCCAGTTGCTCGAACAGACCGGTCTGGACGGTGCGCAGGTCGATGAAGTGATCATGGGCCAGGTACTGACCGCCGGCGCCGGCCAGAACCCGGCGCGTCAGGCTGCCATCAAGGCTGGCCTGCCCCACGCGGTGCCGGCCATGACCCTAAACAAGGTCTGCGGCTCGGGCCTCAAGGCTTTGCACCTCGGCGCGCAAGCCATCCGTTGTGGTGACGCCGACGTGATTATCGCGGGCGGCCAGGAAAACATGAGCCTGTCCAACTACGTAATGCCGGGCGCACGCACCGGTCTGCGCATGGGGCACGCGCAAATCGTCGACACCATGATCAGCGATGGCCTGTGGGATGCGTTCAACGATTACCACATGGGCATCACCGCGGAAAACCTCGTCGACAAATATGAGATCAGCCGCGAACAGCAGGACGCCTTCGCCGCCACCTCCCAGCAAAAAGCCGCTGCCGCCATCGAGGCCGGGCGTTTTGTCGATGAAATCACCCCGATCCTGATTCCGCAGCGCAAAGGCGATCCGGTCGCCTTCAAGGTCGACGAACAACCGCGTGGCGAGACCACCGCTGAATCGCTGGCCAAACTGCGCCCGGCGTTCAAAAAGGACGGCAGCGTCACTGCGGGCAACGCATCGTCGCTCAACGACGGCGCCGCCGCGGTGATCCTGATGAGCGCCGAGAAAGCCAAAGCCCTGGGCCTGCCAGTCCTGGCGACCATCGCGGCTTACGCCAACGCGGGCGTTGACCCGGCGATCATGGGCATCGGCCCGGTGTCGGCCACCCGCCGCTGCCTGGACAAGGCTGGCTGGTCAATCGAGCAACTTGACCTGATCGAAGCCAACGAAGCCTTCGCCGCGCAATCGCTGGCCGTGGCCAAGGATCTGCAATGGGATCTGGACAAGGTCAACGTCAACGGCGGCGCCATCGCGCTGGGTCACCCGATCGGTGCGTCGGGTTGCCGGGTGCTGGTGACCTTGCTGCATGAAATGAACAAGCGTGATGCGAAAAAAGGTCTCGCGACCCTGTGCATCGGCGGCGGACAGGGCGTGGCGCTGGCGCTGGAACGCGCGTAACCAGAGTTCAACAGCGAACGGCGGATCCACGACATCCTCCGCTCGCTGGTAACAAAAACCCGGGGCGACTTGCGTTGCACCGGGTCTTTTTTTGCCTATCCAAATCATCTGTGAATGTGATGACCCCATCGCGAGCAAGCTCGCTCCCACATTTTTAAATGCATTCCACAGTGGGAGCGAGCCTGCTCGCGAAGGGGCCCATTCAAGCCCCAAAGATCTAGGGCTTGCGCAGCAAATACGTATCCATGATCCATCCATGCTCCAACCGCGCAGCCTGGCGCACGCGCTCGATTTCATCCGCCACATCGCCGAGTTTGCCGCTGATCAAGATCTCATCCGGCGTGCCCAAGTAAGCCCCCCAGTAAATCTCTGTCTGCGGATCAGCCACGTGGTGGTAGGAATCTTCGGCATCGAGCATCACGACCAGACTGTCGGCATCACTCACCTGCCCTGCTGCCAGGCGCCGGCCCGTGGTGATTTCAATGGAGCGGCCAATCGTGTTCAACGGCACTTTGTGTTGCGCCGCCAACGCCTGAACGCTGGTGATCCCGGGAATCACTTCAAACTCGAAGGTACAGCGACCCGACGCCAGTATCGCCTGCAGGATGCGAACGGTACTGTCGTACAACGTCGGATCGCCCCACACCAGAAAACCTCCGCACTCGCCGTCAGACATTTCGTCGTTGATCAGCCGTTCGAAGGTTTGCTGCTTGGCGCGGTTCAGATCATCGACGCTGGCGGTATAGTCCACGTCGCCGCGCTCGCGCTCCGGGCTGTCGGCTTCGGCGAAGCGATACCCGGGATCGGTGATATAGCGCTCACAAATCTCGCGACGCAGCTCGATCAGTTTGTCCTTGCTCTGGCCCTTATCCAGCAAAAAAAACACATCCACCCGATTCAGCGCTTTCACCGCTTGCATCGTGATGTAGTCCGGATTACCGGCGCCGATGCCGATCACCAGCAGCTGCTTCATCAGCGTGCTCCTTCAATGTCGAGACCAGGCAAGCGTAGCCGCCAGCGCCCGGTGAAGCGCAGTCCAACCGCTGACAACGGCTCGACATCAATGTCATGAAACGCCGAGCCCTGCATAACGTGAATCAACGCGGCACGGATGATGAACGGATGCGTGACCGCCACCACATGGCCTGGCGTGGTTTGCAGACTCACCAGCCACTTCGACACTCGCTCGCACACCTGCGCGATCGATTCACCGCCGTGGGGCGTGGCGTCTGGATCTTCCAGCCATGCCTGTAGTGCCGCGGTTTGCGAGCGTTGCAGATCCTTGATCGCCTGCCCGCGCCACTGCCCCCAATCGCAATCGCGCAGCGCTTGATCAATATGTGCGTCGGCACCCAACCACGCGGCGGTCTGACGTGTACGCCGTTCAGGCGCACAGATCAGGCGCCGTGGGGCGTGGAAGCACGCAGCCAACGCGTCAGAAGCCAGGCCGATATTTTCAACAGGCTCGTTCGTAGGAAAACGCGCCAGTTTTTGTGCGACGGTTCGCGCATGGCAAATCAGGGTTAAACGGGTGGTCTGCACGATCAATCACTCTGTCGAGAGTCATGAAAAATAACGGCGCGAGGCCGATCAGTGGCCAATTGTGCCGTACATCAAGGGCTTCAAGGCTCTCCCGTGAACAGCCCTATCACGTCGACACGCTCAAAAATCGGCAATGTCTCACATCTTCATGAGCAATGGACTACAAAGCTTGTCGCCTTCCGTGTAGCCCTTGTTACACGGGCATCTTGCCCCATTTCGGGGCCTTTTCAACACACTGAAAAATTCACTAGACATGTAGCGTCAGTTACATAAATACTGTTTTAACGGATTGTGAAGCGAATTCGACACACCCATCCAGCAGGAGCCAGGATGCCCCCTCTCAGAGAGCTGATCACTGATCCCGGCCTCGATCTGACACCGTCAGAACGTAAAGTCGTTCGCGCCCTGCTTGATCAATACCCGCGTAACGGTCTGGGACCGATGGCACGACTGGCCGAACACGCCGGCGTCAGCGACCCGACCATCGTGCGACTGGTGAAAAAACTCGGCTTCGGCGGTTACGCCGAGTTCCAGGATGCGCTCCTGAGCGACATGGATCATCGCCTGCGCTCACCACGCACCCTGCTGCAACCGCGTGCCCAGCAAAACAAGGACGACGCCTGGGGTCATTATCTGGCCGACAGCCATCGCCTGCTGGTTGAAACGCAGTCGCTGACTCAACCTGAAGACGTACGCATCCTCACGGACTGGCTGCTCGATACCCGGCATCAGGTGCACTGCTTCGGCGGACGCTTCAGCAGCCTGCTGGCGAGCTACTTGCTCAATCACTTGCGCCTTCTGCGCACCGGCTGCTTTGCACTGGAAGACAACGCGCAATTGCCTGATCGCCTGTTCGATCTGCAACGCCAGGATGTGGTGTTGCTGTTTGACTATCGCCGTTACCAGTCCCAGGCCCTGCGCGTGGCCAGCGCGGCGAAAAACAACAACGCACGCGTGGTGCTCTTCACCGACATCTACGCCTCGCCACTGCGTGAACTGGCCGACCTGATTATCAGCGCGCCCGTAGAGTCAGCCTCGCCGTTCGACACCATGGTGCCGGCGCTGGCGCAAGTCGAAGCACTGATCGCCAGCCTGACCCTGCGCACCACGAATCTGGCCGATCGCCTGGAAGGCATCGACGCCCTGCGCAACGACTTCAATACGCACCTTCTGGAGGATAAATAAGGATGTTCACCCTTCCACACCGCTCGCCGCGAGACCTGCCCTTTGTCAGCGACCACACGGCCTTGCTGCTGGTGGACATGCAGCGTGCCTGGCTCGATCCGCAGTTCGACCCGCACCTCACTGAGCCGGGTGGTGAGTATTTTCGCAGCCGTGTGCGTACGCAGGTCGTGCCCAATCAACAGCGTCTGCTGAATGGCTTTCGCGCGGCGCAACAAAACGTGCTGCACACCGTCATCGAGAGCCTTACCGCTGATGGCCGCGACCGCTCGCTGGACCACAAACTGTCGAATCTGGACGTCCCCAAAGGCAGCCCTCAGGCGCAGATCATCACCGAACTGACGCCCGCAGAAAACGAAATCTATTTGCCGAAGACCTCGTCCGGGGTCTTCAACTCGACCAACATCGATTATGTGCTGCGCAACCTCACCACCCGCCATTTGATCATCGCCGGCATCGTTACCGACCAGTGCGTGGACATGGCCGTGCGCGACGCTGCCGACCGTGGCTATCTGGTGACGCTGGTCGAGGACGCCTGCGCCACCCACACTGCCGAACGCCATGACGCCTGCCTTAACGCGATCAAGGGTTACTGCTGGATCACCGACACCGACACCGTGCTCGGCCGGCTGCAGGAGATGCAGCCATGAGCGCCCGTCTGACGCCGCTGCCGATGACCACTATCGTCACCACTGACCTGATCGGCATTACCCGTGGCCGCTCGTTCCCCACCGACGAACTTGAGCATTACCAAGCCCCCGGTTGTGGCTGGGTGCCAGCCAACAGCGCCCTGACCCCGCAGGATTCCATCGCTTCGACCAGCCCGTGGGGCGCTTATGGCGACTTGCGCCTGGTTCCGGATCTGAGCAGCCGCGTCACCGTGAGCAACGGGCCGAATGCCAACGCCCCGCCGCTGGACTTCATCCACGGCGATCTTCGCGAAACCGATGGCCAGCCATTCGGCGCCTGCCCGCGCACGCTGCTGCGCGATGAGATCGAGCGTTACCGCGACGATTTGGGCTTGCAGGTCAACGCCGCGTTCGAACACGAATTCAACCTGCATGCAGACCTGGCCGAACCCCCGGCGTTTTCACTTGAAGCCCAGCGTCAGGGCGCCGAGTTCGGCGGCTGGCTGCTCAGCGCTTTGCGTGCTGGCGGCGTCGAGCCGGAGATGTTTCTCCCCGAATACGGCAAGCATCAATTCGAAATCACTTGCCGACCAGCGCTGGGGGTCGCGGCCGCAGACCGCGCGGTGAATGTGCGCGAAATTGCCCGTGAGATCGCCCGGCAAATGGGCCTGGACCTGAGCTTCGCACCGAAGACCGCCGCTGATGCAATGTGCAACGGCGTGCACCTGCACATCAGCCTGCTTGATCTGGACGGCCAGCCGATGCTCTACGACGCAGGCACCAGCAATGGTCTGTCGAGCCTCGGCCAGCATTGGGCGGCGGGTATCCTGCATTACTTGCCGGCGCTGTGTGCAATCACCGCACCGACACCGCTCTCGTACGAGCGCTTGCAGCCACATCACTGGAGCGCCTCTTACGCCTGCCTGGGGCAGCAGAACCGCGAAGCAGCGTTGCGCATCTGCCCGACCTCGACGCTGGGCAGCAAAGCCGTGGCGAAGCAGTTCAACCTGGAATTTCGCGCCATGGACGCCACCGCCTCGCCGCATCTGGCGATGGCCGCGCTGCTGATCGCCGGACGGCTGGGCATCGAACAGCGCCTGGCGCTGAACGCAATCACCAATGAAATCCCCGATTCACTCAATGACGAGCAACGTCAGGCGCGGGGCATCGTCGCCCTGCCCGCCTCGCTGGCTCAGGCACTGGATTGCCTGCGCGACAGTGCAGCCCTCAACGAATGGCTGCCCAAACCGTTGCTCGACAGTTATTACGCCCTTAAAACCGAGGAACTGGCGCTGACGGAACAGCTCTCGATCGCTGAACTGTGTGAGCACTATGCACGCGTGTACTGAATCCGCCGAGCTGGGGTTGTTTACCAGACCGGTCTACAACCTGAGCCGCGCCGACTCGACGCATCCATTGATTCTGGTGTGCGAGCACGCCAGTCGCTACATCCCCGAGGCCCTGAATAATCTGGGCCTGGACGATACAGCCGCCCGCGAGCACATCGCCTGGGACATTGGTGCGCTGGAACTGGCCGAGCAATTGTCGGCAACACTCGGCGCCACGCTGTTGAGCGCCAACTATTCACGGCTACTGATCGACCTCAATCGGCCACGGCATGCCCCCGACAGCATTCCGCTGCAGAGCGAGATCTATCAGGTGCCGGGCAATCGTGAGCTGGACGAAGCCACGCGCGAGTACCGCCGGCAGACGCTGTTCAAGCCGTTTCACGCGCGCTTGCAAACACTGATCGACGCGCGCATTGCCAAGGGTCAACCAGTGCGCATAGTCGGGATTCACAGCTTTACGCCGGTGTATTACGGCCAGCCGCGTGCCATGGAAGTCGGCGTGCTGTTTGGCCAGGCCAGGGCCTATGCCCAGCGCCTGCTCGACGATCTGGAAAAACATCCGCTGATAGTCGCAGGCAATCAGCCGTACAGGATTGACCCGCTGGGCGACATGACAGTACCGGTACACGGCGATGCCCGCGGCCTGGATTCGGTGTTGATCGAGGTGCGCAACGACTTGCTGCGCAGCCCCGAAGCGGTGTCGCGCTGGGCCGGATACCTCGCGCCGTTGCTGTAACGAAAGCACTGCTGAAGCTGTAAACGATGGACCGATATAACAACTAAAAAACGACTGATTGGCTTACAAGGAGTTGCGCTTCATGGACATTGAAGAATTCGGCTACAGGCAAGAGTTGAAACGTAGCCTGACGCTCACCGACCTGGTGGTATACGGGATGATCTTCATGATCCCCATCGCCCCGTTCGGCGTGTACGGCTACGTCAACGCCGAGGCACCGGGAATGGTGCCGCTGGCGTACATCATCGGCATGGTGGCCATGGTGTTTACCGCGTTGAGCTACGGCAGTATGGCCCGCGCTTTCCCGGTTGCAGGCTCGGTGTATTCCTACGCGCAACGCGGCCTCAATCAACACGTCGGCTTCATCGCCGGGTGGCTGATGCTGCTTGACTACCTGCTGATCCCACCGCTGCTGTACGTGTACGCGGCGATGGCGCTCAACCACTTGTACCCGGACATTCCGAAAGTCGGCTTCATTCTGGCATTCCTCGTCAGCGCGACCTTCGTCAACTTGCGCGGTATCACGTTTACCGCACGGATGAACATTGTCTTCCTGCTGGCGCAACTGGTCGTGCTGGGCATCTTCCTGTTCTACGCCTGGACCGCCCTGCACAACGGTGGCGGCAACGGCGAGCTGACGTTGGCGCCGCTGTACAACCCGCAAACCTTTAACTTCGCCCTGCTGATGCAAGCCGTGTCGATTGCCGTGCTGTCGTTCCTGGGTTTCGATGCGATTTCCACCCTCGCCGAAGAAATCAAGGGCGATCCGGGGCGCAGTGTTGGCAAAGCTGCCTTGATCACGCTGGTGGTGATGGGCACGATTTTCGTCGTGCAAACCTGGATCGCTACCGATCTGGCCGCCGGTCTGGGCTTCAAGTCCGCCGACACCGCGTTCTATGAAATCGCTGAACTCGCCGCCGGTAGCTGGCTGGCGACCCTGACGGCCGTCACCACGGCGCTGTCCTGGGGTATCGCTGTGGCGGTCACTTCGCAATCCGCGGTGTCGCGCCTGCTGTTCGGCATGGCCCGTGACGGCAAGCTGCCAAAAATACTGGCCAGGGTTCACCCGAAACACAACACGCCGTACATGAGCATTTATCTGGTGGCGGTGCTGTCGCTGCTGATCTGCTACCTGTTCATCAACTCGGTCGACACCCTGACCTCGCTGGTCAACTTCGGCGCGCTCAGCGGTTTCATGCTGCTGCACCTGACAGTGATCAACTATTACTGGCGTCGGCAAAAGTCCGGCCAGGTTGTGCGCCACCTGATCTGCCCGGTGATCGGCTTCATCATCGTCGCGGCCATCATGGTCAACATGGGTGTCGATGCGCAGAAACTCGGCCTGATCTGGATCGCTCTGGGCCTGGTGTACCTGTTCTTCCTCAACAAGTTCAGCGCCACGCCCGCGCTGCCTGACCCGAGCAACGGCTGACAAGAAAAAGAGCAGCGTCTGACAACAAATCAGGCGACTGCCGATTTAACGCGTGGAAACCGACAGTGATAGTCAGGTTCGGCAAATTTGCCGAACCTTTTGATACAGGAGTACATCCATGCTGGTCTTACGCCCAGTCGAGCAGACTGACCTGACCCAGCTCCAACAATTGGCCCGTGACAGTCTGGTGGGGGTCACCTCCCTGCCGGACGACAGTGAGCGATTGCGCGAGAAAATCGCCGGTTCCTGTGCCTCGTTTGCCAGTGACGCCACAGCCCAGGGCCCAGAGAACTATTTCTTCGTGCTGGAAGACCTCGACAGTCAACGTCTGGTCGGCTGCTCGGAGATTCTCGCCACCGCCGGCTTCGACGAACCGTTCTACAGCCTGCGCAACCGTCACTTCACCAGTGCCTCGCGGGAACTGAACATTGAGCACGGCGTGCCGGCGCTGTCGTTGTGTCACGACCTGAACGACCACACGCTGCTGCGCGGTTTCCACATCGACGCCGCGCTGGTGCGAACGCCCTTTTCCGAATTGCTCTCGCGGGCACGATTGCTGTTCATCGCCGCTCACGCGCAACGCTTCGCCGAAGCAGTGATCACCGAAATCGTCGGCTACAGCGACGAAAACGGCCATTCGCCGTTCTGGGATGCCCTGGGCAAGCATTTCTTCGACCTGCCTTACGTCGAAGCCGAGCGGCTGTGCGGAATGCAGAGCCGCGCGTTTCTCGCCGAATTGTTTCCGCAATACCCGATCTATGTACCGATGCTGCCGCAAGCCGCGCAGGACTGCATTGGCCGTGTTCATCCGGACGGCCAGGAGGCCTTCGACATTCTTGAGCGTGAAGGCTTTGAAACCAACAGCTACATCGACCTGTTCGACGCCGGCCCGACGCTGTATGCGCGCACGACGAACATCCACACGATCGTCCGCAGCCAGATCGCCCCTGTGCAGCAACAACCCCGCATTGATGCCCGTGGCCGTTACCTGTTGAGCAACGACGCGCTGCACGGTTTCCGCGCCATCGTCGCCGAACTGGATTACCAACCCGATCACCCCCTGTCCCTCACCCCTGCAATGTGTGCGGCGTTGAACGTGACCAATGGCAGCCCGATTCGGCTGATTGCCCTGTGAACCACGCCCGGTTCTGCACCCAACGACAGTGCCCGAACAGGCGCGCAGAAGGAGTTACAGCATGATTGTCCGCCCGGTTAAAGTCAGCGACCTACGAGCCTTGATGGCACTGGTAGAACAGGCCGGCCCGGGGTTCACCACCCTGCCGGTCAATGAAGATCGCCTGTCCCACCGGGTGCGCTGGGCGCAACGCGCGTTCGCCGAGCAGGTCGAGCGTGCCGACGCCGATTATCTGTTCGTGCTCGAAGACGATGACATGCGTGTGGTCGGTGTCAGTGCATTGGCCGGGGCGGTCGGCCTGCGTGAACCCTGGTACAACTATCGGGTCGGGTTGACCGTGAGTTCGGCGCCGAATCTGGGCATTCAACGGCAGATCCCGACGTTGTTCCTCAACAACGAACTGACCGGGCAATCGGAACTGTGTTCGTTGTTCCTGAGCCATGACCATCGCCATGGCAGCAACGGCCGCTTGCTGTCGCTGGGGCGCCTGTTGTTCGTTGCCGAGTTTCCGCATTTGTTTGGCGAGAGGATGATCGCCGAACTGCGCGGCAGCGCCGATGAAACGGGTTGCTCGCCGTTCTGGGACAGCCTTGGCCGGCACTTCTTCCAGATGGATTTCTGCCATGCCGATCACCTGTCCGGGCTGGGCAACAAGTCGTTCATCGCCGAACTGATGCCGCGCCAACCGCTGTACACCTGCCTGCTCACCGAACAGGCGCAAGCGGCCATCGGTCAGGCGCACCCGAACACTGAGCCGGCGCTGAAAATCCTTCAGGCCGAGGGTTTCGCCCACAAGGGCTACATCGATATTTTCGACGGTGGGCCGGTCATCGAAGCGCCGATCCGCAACATCCGCACGGTACGTGACAGCCTGGAATTGTCCTTGAGCCTTGGCAGCCCGGACGAACAGGCACCGCTGTGGCTGATCCACAACCGGCGCCTGGAAAACTGTCGCATCACCGTCGCTCGGGCGCGCCGGGTCGGCAGTAGCCTGGTCATCGACCGTCTCACGGCCAAACGCCTGCAACTGCAGCCGGGGAATTCGGTGCGGGCGGTGATCCTGCCCAACCAACAGCAGCAGGCCGCTGCGGCTTGAAGGCTTGCCAATGCCCCCCGAAGCCACCGACAAACCCCTTCACCAAAGTGAATCCTTTCAGCACTGGAGCCACGGTTAGCAGCAACCTCGAAAATTCGTCATGATCCTTGACCCATTCGCGTGATAGCCTTTTCATTCTTCGGCGTTGACACCTTTGCTCAAGCCGTTCCATTCCTTTGGTATTGGTGGAACTCGTATGACCAGGCTTTCTCATCAAGATTTACGCCGTAATTTCCGTCAGCTGCTGGCCTCCGACACTTGCTACCACACGGCTTCGGTGTTCGACCCGATGTCCGCCCGGATTGCCGCTGACCTGGGTTTTGAAGTAGGGATTCTCGGTGGCTCCGTGGCCTCGTTGCAGGTGCTGGGGGCACCGGACTTTGCCCTGATCACCCTCAGCGAGTTCGCCGAACAAGCCACCCGCATCGGCCGCGTCGCCCAATTACCGGTGATTGCCGACGCCGACCACGGCTATGGCAACGCCCTCAACGTGATGCGCACCATCGTCGAACTGGAACGCGCCGGCGTCGCCGCCCTGACCATCGAAGACACCTTGTTGCCTGCGCAATTCGGGCGCAAATCCACCGACCTGATCACCGTGGCCGAAGGCGTTGGCAAAATTCGCGCGGCGCTGGAAGCCCGTGTTGATACAGAAATGGCGATCATCGCCCGCACCAACGCCGGGATCCTGCCGATTCAGGAAATCATCAGCCGCACCCGCCAGTACCAGGGCGCGGGCGCCGATGGCATCTGCATGGTCGGGGTGCAGGATTTTGATCAGCTTGAACAGATCGCCGAACACCTGACCGTGCCACTGATGCTGGTCACCTATGGCAACCCGGCGCTGCGCGACGACAAGCGTCTGGCCGAACTGGGGGTGCGCGTGACCATCGACGGCCACGGCGCTTACTTCGCGGCGATCAAGGCGACTTACGACAGCTTGCGTGAACAGCGACAGATCTTTACCCAGGCTTCGGACTTGAGCGCCACCGAGCTGACGCACACCTATACCCAGCCGGAGGAATACATTCTCTGGGCCAAGGAATATATGAGCGTCAAGGAGTGATGTGCTGGCCGAACTGACGCCATCGCTGGCAAGCCAGGCTCCCACAGGTTGTGATTGGCGACAAACTTGCGTTCGCCATAAAACCCTGTGGGGGCTTGCCAGCGAAGGGGCCCGCCGCTAAACCGGGGTTTTGTAAGCCTCCTCCCGCTGCGCCGCCCGCGCCTGAATCACATCCAGAATGGCACACCCTTCGCGCATCAACAGATGCACCGCGCTGGTGACCCGCGTCAGATCAAAGTCTGAAATGCCTTTGAGGTTGAGGCTGGACAAGGTGTCCGCCAAATCGCGCACGACCACAAACCGATGCATCGCGCAGGCCGCCATGTCGCTGAGTTCTTTGTGGGTATTGATGAAGAGCACCGGGGATTCGGCGTCGTAAGTGTCGATGGGGAGGTAGCGTGGCATTACTTGGTCGGTCATAAAGTTCACTCCAGATGGGTCAGGTGCTGTATTCGACCGGCCAAGATCGTCGCGGAGATTTTCGCGAACAGGGACTATAAGTGTGTCGATAGAGTGTCGCAACGAGAGCCTCTTTCAGACTTTTCGCTAATTTTCGTGCGTAGTTGAACCAATGTGGCGAGTGGACTAATTGGGAAATGCTCGGGACCAGCGCCGACGTGATACACCGCGCTGAATGGAAAACGTGAATTCAAATTGATCTGGCGGTTGCTGCATTGACTGCAAACAACACGGTCAGTCCCCTCTCCCTCCGGGAGAGGGTTAGGGTGAGGGGCGGCCACACCACAAATCCGACGTGGTTCCCACAGTTCCAACAGCGGGGATTTATCTCAGACCGAGTCCAGCAACGGCTGCTTGGGCAAACTGTCGCAATGGCAGATCACCCGGTTCCTTCCACTCGCCTTGGCCTCATACAGCGCCTGATCCGCCTCACTGAGCCAACGGGTCGCATCGGGGTGCGCCGGATCGTACGCCGCCAGGCCAATACTCAAACTGACCTGCAACGCCGGATTCTGCTCGTAACCCAGTGTCGCAAAACGCTCGCGCAACGCTTCCATGGCCTGAGCGGCATTGAACAGCGGCAACTCCGGGAGAATCACGCAGAACTCATCGCCGCCATAACGCCCGGCAACGTCGGTCGCACGCAGGTTCTGCTTGAGCATCTTGCTGAATTGTCGCAACACAATGTCGCCGGCCACATGCCCGTAAGTGTCGTTGATTGCCTTGAAATGGTCGATGTCGATCAACGCAATGGCCGCGCCCTGCTTCTGCCGGATGCAACGTTGAAAGGCGATTTCCAGTTGATCCTTCCACGCACCGTGATTGAGCAGGCCAGTGAGGCTGTCGGTGCGGCTCAGCGCCAGCAATTCACGTTTATGCACGCCCAGCGTGTAGGCCTGGCGAAAGCAGATCCAGCCCAACGCCAGCGGGTACAACAGCAGTAGCGGGAAACAGGCGTACATCTGCGCCGGCGTGGTTTGCGGAATGAACGCCGGGACAAACACCACCAACCCTACGCCAACCCCAAGCAACTGCGCCGCAGAGCCGGCCAGCAGAAAACGCGCCCCACCGATGGCAACGTTGTTCATCGCCATCATCGAGATGGTTGTTGCAGTAGGCAGTGGATTGAAGTGCATGGCAGCAACCCAGAAGCCGCCGAAAAAGGCATCGATCAACAGGTTGCGGTGTTCGGCATGAAAAGGCACCCGAGCACGGCGCGCCAACTGATAGGCCAGATGGGGCCAGACCAGGCCATTGGAGAACATCAGCGCCCAGACCCATAACGGCGGATCGAGCGAGTACATCGACACGGACACACACAAAAGCCCAAGCAGCAGCCCCAGGACTCTCGATGTGTACAGCCTCCTGGCCAATGAAAGTCCCTTTCGTCCCGTATTTCCCATAAGGGCCTCGACCACGACGGCACCTGCAAAGTGCAGGACGGATGTACTCGAAGTCTAACAGGGCAACGTTAAATAGCCATCACCGGTCAGCGGCCCGAAATACGCCTGCTTTCCATGGATTTGGGCTCCCACAGTGCAAATCATTGGCTATACATGAAGGGAGCAAAACGGAAAAACGACTATAAGAAGGAGGCCCATGCAGACTTATCAAGTGCTGATCATCGGCAGCGGATTTGGCGGTCAGTGCGCGGCGATCAACCTGCTCAAGGCCGGGATCGACGATTTTCGCCTGCTGGAACGGCGCGATTTCTTTGGTGGCACCTGGTGCCAGAACACCTACCCCGGCGCGGCGGTGGATGTGCCCTCACCGCTTTATTCGCTGTCATTCGCGCCGTACCGCTGGTCACAGATGTTCGCCGAACAGGCGGAATTGCATCGCTATACCGAGCACGTGATCGATACGTTCGGCCTGCGTGAACGCGTGGAGCTGCAAGCCAACGTCGAACACGTCGAATGGGACGACACGGAAAAACGCTGGGCCGTCCACACCGCCGCCAAGGGCACATTCCATGCGCAGTTTCTGATCAATGCGAGCGGGCCATTGAGCCAACCGGTCATCCCGCACTTCCCCGGGCAGGATCGCTTTCAGGGCAAGACATTTCATACAAACAATTGGGATCACAGCTACGACTATCGCGGTAAACGCGTGGCCATCGTCGGCAGCGGTGCCAGCGCCGCGCAGGTCATCCCGGCGATTGCCCCGCAGGTCGAGCAACTGCATGTATTCCAGCGCACGCCGCATTGGGTGCTGCCGCGCGCCGATCGCGTATTCGGGCCGTTTCAGCGCTGGCTACTCGGTTTGAAACCGGCCTACAAACTGCTGCGCTGGCTGATTTACTGGCAGTTCGAGACCCGCGTGATCGCCTTCAAATACTCGAAACCGGCGATTAACCTGGTGCAAAAGCAAGCGCTGCGTTTTCTCAAGCGCCAGGTGCACGATCCCCTGCTCCAGCAAAAACTCACGCCGGATTTCACCATCGGTTGTAAGCGAGTGCTGGTTTCCAGCACCTACTACCCGGCGCTGACCCGGCCCAATGTCACCCTGCACAGCCGCGAGCAGGGCATCGCGTCGATCGATGAAAGCGGAATCATCACCCAGGACGGCGAACACATCGATGTTGATCTGATCGTCTGGTCGACCGGTTATGACGCTACCGACGGCGTTATTTCCTACCCCGTCAGCGGAAAGAACGCCGTGCAACTCAGAGATGTCTGGGCCGAATATCCTCGCGCCTACCTCGGCACCAGTCTGCCGGACTTTCCCAACCTGTTTATCGTCACCGGACCCAATACCGGCATTGGCCACACTTCGGCGCTGTTCATCATCGAATCGCAGATGAACTACATCATCGACTGCATCCGCACCGTACAAACCAAAGGTCTGCGCAGCATCGAAGTGCGCCCCGAGGCAGAACGTACCTACACTGCAATGATTCACCGGGAGATGGAGCGTACGGTCTGGAAGTCCGGCGGCTGCCACAGTTGGTATCAAAGCAAGAGCGGTCATGTGATCGCGATGTTTCCCGGCTTCAGTTTCAGCTATCACCGTTTGACCCGGGCGCTGAAACCGGCCGATCACATTTTGTCCTGACTACGTATAAGGAAGACGTCGATGCTTTTGCTGTTTGTCGCCCTCGCGGTGTTCGTGGCCTGGAGCTGGTTGAGTTATCCGGCGGTCGGCCGTTGGCTGTATGACCTGAACATGGCCATCGAGGCCAAGTTGTACAAACTGCACAAGATCGAAGTGCCGATCGCCGAGATGACCGTCTCGACCTGGCAGGGTGGGCCGTATGAAGCGGCCAGTGCGATCCTGATGCTGCACGGCTATAGCGGCGACAAAAACCTGTGGCTGCGCTTCTCCCGGCATTTCGTCCGCGAGTATCGGGTGATCATTCCGGATCTGGCCGGCCATGGTGAAACCGGCTTCAAGGCGGGTGGCGGCTATGACATTGCGGTTCAGGCCAAGCGCATGATCCAGTTGCTCGACGTCTGCGGCGTGGAGAAAGTCCACGTGATCGGCAACTCCATGGGCGGTTACATCGCGGCCTGGCTGGCGGCAACGTATCCGGAGCGGATCGCTTCGCTGGCGTTGATCGACCCGGCTGGCGTCACCGCCCCCGAGGTCAGCGACATGGAGCGCCACCTGGCACGTGGGCACAACCCGTTTCTGATCAACTCCCGGGAAGAATTCCAGCAGTTTTATGCGATGACCATGGCCTCACCGCCGTGGGTGCCTAAGGCGGTGCTGGATGCGATCGCCCAGCGTTATGAAAACCAGCGCGATGAACTGGAAGAGATCTTCCGCGATTTCCGCGCCAGCCCGCCGATGGAACCGAAACTGCCGGACATCAAATGCCCGGCGCTGCTGCTGTGGGGCCGCAAGGACCGTTTAATCGATGTCAGCAGCGTGCCGATCTGGAGCAAAGGCATCGCCAATTTGCAGGTGGACGTCTGGGACCACGTCGGGCATATGCCGATGGTCGAACAGCCAGGAGACACCGCGCGGTTGTACCGGGAGTTTTTGGGCAAGCAAAAATGAACATTCTTTACGACGAACGCCTCGACGGTCCGCTGCCTGACGTCAACAAGGCCGATCTGCTCAAGGCCTTGCAACACGCCATCCCCGACCTCGACATTCTCTGGCGCGAGGAGGAACTCAAACCCTACGAATGCGATGGACTCTCCGCCTACCGCACCACCCCGATGCTGGTCGCCCTGCCCCGGCGCCTCGAGCAGGTGCAAACCCTGCTTAAGCTCTGCCATCAACAAAACGTCCCGGTGGTCGCCCGCGGCGCCGGCACTGGTCTTTCCGGCGGCGCGTTGCCCCTGGAAAAAGGCCTGTTGCTGGTGATGGCGCGCTTCAACGCCATCCTCCACATCGACCCGGCCGCCCGCACTGCACGGGTTCAGCCAGGCGTGCGCAATCTGGCGATTTCCCAGGCCGCCGCGCCGTTCGGGCTGTATTACGCGCCGGATCCCTCGTCGCAGATCGCCTGTTCGATTGGCGGCAACGTCGCTGAAAACGCCGGTGGTGTGCATTGCCTCAAGTACGGCCTGACCGTGCACAACCTACTGAAAATCGAAGTGCTGACGATTGAAGGCGAACGCCTGACCCTGGGCTCCGAAGCCTTCGATTCGCCCGGTTTCGACTTGCTTGCGCTGTTCACCGGTTCTGAAGGTCTGCTGGGGATCATCACCGAAGTCACGGTCAAACTGCTGCCCAAACCACAGGTCGCCAAAGTGCTGCTGGCCAGTTTCGATTCCGTGGAAAAGGCCGGACGCGCCGTGGCCGAAATCATCGCCGCGGGGATCATTCCCGGCGGTTTGGAGATGATGGACAACCTCGCCATTCGCGCCGCCGAAGACTTTATCCACGCCGGTTATCCGGTCGACGCCGAAGCCATTCTGTTGTGCGAACTCGATGGCGTCGAAGCGGATGTCCACGACGACTGCCAGCGGGTTCGCGACGTGATGACCCAGGCCGGCGCCACTGAGGTGCGTCAGGCGCGTGACGAAGCCGAGCGCGTGCGTTTCTGGGCCGGGCGCAAAAACGCCTTTCCGGCCATCGGCCGCTTGTCGCCGGACTATTACTGCATGGACGGCACCATTCCGCGGCGCGAATTGCCCGGCGTCTTGCAAGGCATCGCCCGCCTCGGCGAGGAATACGGTTTGCGCGTGGCGAATGTGTTCCATGCCGGCGACGGCAACATGCATCCACTGATTCTGTTCGACGCCAACCAACCCGGTGAACTGCACCGCGCCGAAGCCCTGGGCGGCAAAATTCTCGAATTGTGCGTGCAGGTCGGCGGCAGCATCACCGGCGAACACGGGGTCGGCCGCGAAAAAATCAATCAGATGTGCGCGCAATTCAACAGCGAAGAATTGACCCTGTTCCACGCCGTCAAAGCCGCGTTCGACCCGCTAGGCCTGCTCAACCCCGGCAAGAACATCCCGACGCTGCACCGCTGCGCCGAGTTTGGCGCGATGCACATTCATGCCGGGCAATTGCCATTTCCCGAGCTGGAGCGCTTCTGATGGCAGACGTCGACGGCGCCAGCGCCCTGCTCGATCAGGTCAATGAAGCGCGGGCCAATGCCACGCCGCTGAAAATTCAGGGTGGCAACAGCAAGGCGTTTCTCGGCCGCGAAGTGGCCGGTGAGGTGCTCGACACTCGCGTGCATCGCGGCATCGTGCGCTATGAGCCGACCGAACTGGTGGTCAGCGTGCGCGCCGGAACGCCATTGTCCGAGTTGCTCGCGGCACTGGATGCCGCCGGGCAAATGTTACCGTGCGAGCCGCCCGCATTCGGTGAAAGCGCCACGGTCGGCGGCATGATTGCGACGGGGTTGTCCGGGCCTCGGCGGCCATGGTCTGGCTCGGTGCGCGATTTCGTTCTGGGTACACGAGTGATTACCGGTCTGGGCCAACACCTGCGTTTCGGCGGCGAAGTGATGAAAAACGTTGCCGGTTATGACCTCTCGCGGCTGATGGCCGGCAGTTACGGCTGCCTCGGCGTGCTCACCGAAGTCTCGCTGAAAGTCCTGCCCAAACCGCGGCAATGCCTGAGTATTCGCCTGGATATCGACTGCGCCAGGGCACTGGCCAATCTCGCCGAATGGGGCCAGCAACCGCTGCCGATCAGCGCCGCGTGCCACGATGGCGACAGTTTGTATCTGCGCCTTGAGGGTGGCGAGGGCTCGGTGACGGCGGCTCATCAACGCCTGGGGGGTGAGCCGCTGGACTCGCTGTTCTGGCGTGATTTGAACGAGCAACGTTCGCCATTCTTTGACGAAGGCCTGCCGTTGTGGCGCCTGTCGCTACCGAACAATCTCGGCGTTCTGGATCTGCCCGGCGCGCAACTGGTCGACTGGGCCGGCGCGCAACGCTGGTTGAAATCCGACAGCCCACATATTCATCGCCTTGCCCAGGAACTCGGCGGCCACGCCACCTGCTTCACCCATGGCGCCACCTCGTCACCGTTCCAGCCGTTGCCGACGACACTGCTGCGCTATCACCGGCAACTCAAGGCGCAACTCGACCCGCAAGGGCTGTTCAACCCCGGCCGGATGTACGCGGAGTTTTAGCCATGCAAACAACCCTCAGCGAGCAATCCCGACAGTTGCCCCGCGCCGCCGAGGCGGAAAAGATTCTCCGTAGCTGCGTGCATTGCGGCTTTTGCAACGCGACGTGTCCGACGTATCAGTTGCTCGGCGATGAGCTTGATGGTCCGCGCGGGCGCATCTATCTGATCAAGCAAGTGCTCGAAGGCGCACCGGCGACCGCACAGACGCAACTGCATCTGGACCGTTGTCTCTCATGCCGCAATTGCGAAACCACCTGCCCGTCCGGCGTCGACTATCACAACTTGCTCGACATCGGTCGGGCGGTGGTTGATCAGGCCGTGCCGCGTCCGGCGGCGCAACGCCTATTGCGTGAAGGCCTGCGCGCACTGGCGCCGAATCCGCGATTGTTCAAAGGTTTGCTGCGGGTGGGCGCCACGTTTCGGCCGCTGTTGCCGCGAATGTTTGAAAGCAAACTGCCGCCGCCCATGCTGACGTCGGGGTTGCGTCCCGTCCCTCGGCATGCGCGCCGCGTCATGTTGCTGGAAGGCTGCGTGCAGCCGGGTTTGTCGCCGAACACCAATGACGCCACGGCGCGGGTGCTCGATCGACTCGGCATCAGCGTCATCCCGGTAGCCGAGGCCGGTTGCTGTGGGGCGCTGGATTATCACCTCGACGCCCAGGCCAAAGGTCTCGACCGCGCCCGGCAGAACATCGACGCCTGGTGGCCACACCTGCAAAACGGCGCCGAAGCCATCGTGCAGACCGCCAGCGGCTGCGGCGCGTTCATCAAGGATTACGGGCATTTGCTCGAGGCCGATCCGGTCTATGCCGACAAGGCACGGCGGATCAGCGAAATGACCCTCGATCTGGTGCAGGTTCTCGCGCAAGAACCGCTGGAGCAGATCTGCGCCGCCAGCGAACAGCGGATCGCTGTGCATTGCCCGTGCACCTTGCAACACGCGCTGAAACTCGGCGGCGCGGTGGAAGCGGTGCTGACACGCCTCGGTTTCAACCTCACGGCGGTGCCGGACGGCCACTTGTGCTGCGGCTCGGCGGGCACCTATTCCCTGACCCAGCCGACACTGGCGCGGCAACTGCGCGACAACCGCCTCAATGCCTTGGAAAGCGGCCGCCCGCAGTTGATCGTCACCTCCAACATCGGTTGCCAGAGCCACCTGGCCAGCGCCGGACGCACGCCGGTTATGCACTGGATCGAACGGGTGGATCAGTCGTTGGCAGAATGAAGTTCGTAGGATTCTTCGTTTGCCCGCGCAGGAGAAGGCTGCGATCTTTTCTCCTATCCATTACGTGACCGTGGCAGGAATTTATTTCATGACCGTGCAGCCTTTCGTCAGCCCCGACCTGATCCGCCAACGCTTCTCCAAAGCGATGTCCGACATGTACCGCGAAGAAGTGCCGTTGTACGGCGCACTGATGGAACTGGTGGAACAGACCAACCGTGACGTACTTTCCCGTGAGCCAGGCATCGCTCGGCAGCTAGACAGCACCGGCGAAATCGAACGCCTGGACATGGAACGCCATGGCGCCATCCGCGTCGGAACCGCGACAGAACTGGCCACCCTCGCCCGTTTGTTCGCGGTCATGGGCATGCAACCGGTGGGTTACTACGACCTGACGCCAGCGGGCGTGCCGGTGCACTCCACGGCATTTCGCGCGGTGCATGAAGATGCGCTGCAGATCAGTCCGTTCCGGGTGTTCACATCGTTGTTGCGGCTGGAGTTGATTGAAGACCCTGAGCTGCGCGCTTTCGCCGAATCAGTCCTGGCCAAACGTTCGATCTTTACCGACGCCGCGCTGCGTTTGATCGCCCAGGCTGAAACGGCTGGCGGACTTAATGAAGCCGAATCGCAGGAATTCGTCCTACAGGTATTGGAAACCTTTCGTTGGCATCACAGCGCAACCGTTACCGCTGCGCAGTATCAGACGTTGAGCGCCCAACACCGGTTGATCGCCGATGTCGTGGCGTTCAAAGGCCCGCACATCAACCACCTGACCCCGCGCACGCTGGACATCGATATCGTCCAGGAACAAATGCCGGCCCATGGCATCACGCCCAAAGCGGTGATCGAAGGCCCACCTCGCCGGCAATGCCCGATCCTGCTGCGCCAGACCAGTTTCAAAGCGCTGGATGAGCCAGTCGCATTCACCGATCAGAGTGAAACCCGAGGCAGCCACAGCGCGCGTTTCGGCGAAATCGAACAACGCGGCGCCGCGCTGACCCCCAAGGGCCGGGCGCTGTATGACCGATTACTGAATGCTGCCCGCGATGAGCTCGGCGATTTCCCCAACGAAGGCAATGCCTCACGCTACAACACGCTGATGACTCAACACTTTGGCGAATTTCCCGACAGCGTCGACGGCATGCGCGAACATGAGTTGGCGTACTTTCGCTACTTCGCTACGGAAAAAGGCTTGGCGTCGGGTAGCCTCGGTGACGCCTCGCTGGAGGATTTGATACGCGATGGCTATGTGAAAGCTGAGCCACTGGTGTACGAAGATTTCCTGCCGGTCAGTGCGGCGGGGATTTTTCAGTCGAACCTTGGGGATGCGGCGCAAACGCACTACGGCGAGCACTCCAATCGACAGGCGTTCGAACAAGCGCTGGGGCGCTCGACCATTGATGAGTTGGGGTTGTATGCAGAGACGCAGCGGCGTTCGATTGAAGAGTGCGCGAAAGTGCTGGGGCTGAAAATAATCTAACGGCAGGTCGTCGATCGTTTGCTTTTGACTCATTGCACGGCCAATGATGGCCTTCGGCCGTACTGCGCAAGAAGTTGCGCAGTACCCCATAATAAAACACCCCTCTGAAGCGCTACAGCCCATACGTCACGTGGCCTGTAGCCAAGTGCGCAAGAAGTTGCGCAGTACTGCGCAACTTCTTGCGCACTTTCCCCTTCGATTCTGTGTAAAAAACCCTCGCAACCGCAGCCCAGAGCACTTTGCCCCCCGCCCTCCGGGGACTTCGCAAAACCTGGCACGCTCCTTGATAACAGTCAGGCACCCACCCGGCGATTTCGCCTCCCGGGCACCTTAAATTTATCCGCAAGGAGAGCACCCCATGGCAACACCAGCGTACATGTCGGTTACCGGCGAAAAACAAGGCCTGATCACTGCAGGCGCATTCACCGCTGACTCCGTTGGCAACACCTACCAGGAAGGCCACGAAGACCAGGTCATGGTTCAGGCTTTCAGCCACGACGTGATCATCCCGCGTGACCCGCAATCCGGTCAGCCAACCGGTCAGCGCGTTCACAAGCCAGTTGTGATCACCAAGGTCTACGACAAGGCTTCGCCTCTGCTGCAAGCCGCTCTGACTTCCGGCGAGCGCATGAGCGAAATCGTTATCCAGTGGTTCCGTACTTCGGCTCAAGGTACTCAAGAGCACTACTACACCACCAAACTGGAAGACGCGATCATCGTCGCCATCAACAACAAAATGCACAACTGCCAGGATCCAGGCAACTCGCACTTCACCCACCTGGAAGAAGTGCAGTTCACCTACCGCAAAATCACCTGGACCCACGAAGTATCCGGTACTTCGGGTTCCGATGACTGGCGTGCTCCAGTCGTTTAATTACGGCTGATCGTTACAAGCATCGGCCAGCTCTGCTGGTCGATGTTGTTTACGCCCCTCCAGAATTTAGCGTACGTTGACCCGCTTTTGCGGGCGTCGACGAGCGCCGCTGCACAGCACGAGGAACAAGGGATGTTCGCGCCGGCCAATGAAACCCACTTTGCCCTGACCATCGAAGGTCTTTCCGCTGATTTCCAGGTGTTTACCCTGCAAGGTCGGGAAGCCATCAGCCAGCCTTTTGTGTTCGAGGTGGAGCTGGTCAGTGAGCAGCCGGCGCTGGACCTCGAAACCCTGCTGCACAAACCGGCCTTCCTGCAGCTGTCGCCCGACGGCAGCGGCATCCACGGCCAGATCTACCGCGCCGCGCAAGGTGACTCAGGCAAACGTCTGACCCGTTATTCGGTGACCCTGCGCCCGCAACTGTCGTACCTGGCGCACCGCGTCAACCAGCGCATCTTCCAGAACCTCACAGTGCCGAAAATCATCGGCCAAGTGCTGGAAGAGCACGGCATCCAAAGCAACGCCTACGAATTCAAGATCGGCTCGATCTACCCCGAGCGCATCTACTGCGTGCAATACGATGAATCGGACCTGCATTTCATTCAGCGCCTGTGCGAGGAAGAAGGTATCCACTACCACTTCCAGCACACGGCGACGGCGCACAAACTGGTGTTCGGCGATGACCAGACGGTGTTCCCGAAACTCAAGCCTGTGGCCTATCAGCAAGACTCCGGCATGGTCGCCAGCGACCCGGTGATCAAGCGCTTCGACCTGCGCCTGGAAACCCGCACCAGCCGCACCACCCGCCGCGATTACGACTTCGAAAAACCACGCCTGAAGCTGGAAAGCGAAAACCGTGGCGACGCCCTGCCCGACCTCGAAGACTACGATTACCCGGGCCGCTTCATCGACCGCGAGCGCGGCAAGCACCTGGCCAAACGCGCCCTCGAACGCCACCGCAGCGACTTCCAACTGGCCGAAGGCAAAAGCGATCAGCCGTTGCTGGTCAGCGGCCACTTCCTCGCGCTGACCGCGCACCCGAAAGCCAAGTGGAACGACCTCTGGCTGCTCACCGAAGTTCTCCACGAAGGCAAACAGCCGCAAGTGCTGGAAGAATCGGTGACCAGCGACACCACCGCACTGAAAGACGATTTCCATCAGGGCTACCGCAACCGTTTCCAGGCCACGCCGTGGGACGTACCGAACCGCCCGCCCCTGCGCCACCCGAAACCGCGCATCCTCGGCAGCCAGAGCGCAGTCGTCACTGGCCCCAAAGGTGAAGAAATCCACTGCGACCAATACGGCCGCGTCAAAGTGCAATTCCATTGGGACCGCGAAGGCCAGGCCGACGACAAAACCAGCTGCTGGCTCCGCGTCTCCAGCGCCTGGGCCGGCGCCCAATACGGCGGCATCGCCATCCCGCGCATCGGCATGGAAGTGCTAGTCACCTTCCTTGAAGGCGACCCCGACCAACCGCTGATCAGCGGCTGCCTGTACCACAAGGAAAACACCGTCCCGTATGCGCTGCCGGCGAACAAAACCCGCAGCACCTTCAAAACCCTCAGCTCCATGGGTGGCGGCGGCTACAACGAACTGCGCATCGAAGACAAAAAAGGTCAGGAGCAGATTTATCTCCACGCCCAGCGCGACTGGGACGAGAACGTCGAGCATGACCAGAAGATCCGCGTCGGCAACGAGCGTCACGACACCGTTGAAAAGAACAGCTACAGCGAATTCAAAGCCGAAGAACACCACACGGTTTATGCCGATCGCAAAGTTGAGGCCCGGGCGAATGATCACCTGACGGTGGGTGTGAATCAGCACATCAAGATTGGGACTGGGCAGTTCATTGATGCGGGGCAGGAAATCCACCTCAGCAGCGGCATGAAAGTGGTGATGGAAGCCGGCGCCGAATTGACCCTGGTCGGTGGCGGCAGCTTTATCAAGATTGATGCTGGCGGTGTGACCATGAGTGGGCCGGTGATCAACATGAACTCCGGCGGTGGACCGGGTAGCGGCACAGGGGCTGCGCCGTTGTTGCCGGGGCCGTTGAAGCAGGCGGATGCGGATAAGGCTGGGCAATTGCTGGTGCCGGCCCAGCGGCAGGCGTTGATGCAGAAGAAGCCGATTTGTGCGGTGTGCGAGAAGGCCAAACTGGAGGCTCAGAATGCTTAAGGCGGTATTTCCATTGGAAAACGGCCTTCCCCAAGGTCTTCCGTGGAATGGCACGGTTGGTTTATTGCTTGATGGTGTCAGCGTTGAGAAGCTCCCACAGCACTTATATCAGTGGGCAGAAAACCCTCAATTCGAGCCGCTTTATCTCGGGACACGCTGGGCAGAACTGGGCGATATTTCCCCATGCCTCGTGCTCATAAAAAACCAAAACGACCCGATCTTGGCTCAGTTCCTAAACGCCTCAAACCAAGAATGGGGTCACTTGGTGTTCAGCGATCAATCATGGGATCAACTGGTCGCACACTTTCGCTGGCTCACCAGCGTCTTGCACCCGATGGGCGAAGAAGTGTTGTTGCGTATCGCGGATCCGGCCGTAACCCATGCACTGCTCGCCCACGCAGCAACCATCAAGGATCCGACCCTGTTCGGCCCTTGCAAACAAATCGTTACTGCCGATGCTGCATTGGGTTGCTGGTACATAAACCAGCGGCCGGGCAATTCTCCCGAGCCCGACCACAATAAGCGCTATCGATTGAGCGACGCACAACTTAGTCAACTGGATGAGGTGAACTTTCGCAACGTAGTAATGCGCCTCGATGCACACATGCAAGAATACTTTCCAAGCTATCAGGCACAGTCGACCTCCCAACAACGCTGGGAACACCTGCATGCGCTGGCGTCGACCTCCTACGAACGCGGCTTCAACACCGAACTCGATATCACCCTCTACGCCAACATTCACGGATTCCTTGGCGAGCGAGCGCTGGAAGAACATCCAGACCTCGACGCCATACTCAAAACCCCGTCGGAACAAACGCCCGCACAACGACTCGAACGAGTCGCTGATATTGCCCAGGAACGGGCTGAAACCCCGCTAAGGAGCCAAGGATGACAACGCCAACATCGACCGGCAAAAGCCCGAACAACGTTGCAAAAAGCCGGGACGACGGCAAGTGTGCCATGGGCGGCTGCTCGTTGATGAAGGCAAAAATCCAGCTCATCCCACTGCGTTACGGCCTCGTTGAACGACTCGACCCGTCAAGCTCGCTGACCATGCCGTACAAAACCACTTCTCGCCCACTAGGCATTCGATTGATGCGTGATGGCTGGCTCTACGTCATCGTCGACAAGAAGCCTGAAGCCGTTATGCACGAATACCGTCTTCAGGACGGCATCGTTACGCAACTGCTGTGGGAGAAAGGTGAGATCACCGCAAATAAACGCGAAAGTAATGTGGGTGAAGCCGTGTTGGTCTTCCCGCGTTTGAGCAAACTTTACGTCAACTACTCCGAGGTGCAATGGACCGCCGCGAAATGCGCGCAGGTCATCAAGCACAAGTCTGAACGTGAGTACTTCATGCAGAAGGTCGATCTCACCAATGCAGACCCTGAGAAAGGCGCAGCTAATCTACTGACTCCAAGTCAGGCGGAAAAGTGGATTGCGGAAGTTGCAGAGCAACCGAGCAAAGACCCAGCAGCTACGGGCGCCAAACCCGAAGAAAGCAAAGACTACCTCTGGGAGCAAGCATCGCACTTCAAAAAGACTCAACTGGGTGCGCTGAAAAAACAGGTCAAAGCAGAAAACGAGCGTGACCATCTGTATATGGTCATACAGGATGACATCGGCGTGCTGCGCGACCTTGCCGAACATCAGGATTTGGTCACCGGCTGGATCAGTGACTGGAGTGATGCGGAGACAAACCAAAAAAAATACGTATTTGGTTGCTACATCGAATCCTTGTACACAGTCACCGGCGATACCATCCTGAATGCTGCACAAAGCGATCCACGCTTTGCCAAACTCAAGGACGAAACAAGCGAAGAGCAGCGGCAATCGATCGTCGACTACGTCAACGTTAAAAATCAAACCCAGTATTCAGGCGCTGGTACGCATCGTGGGGCTATTGCAGCTTCAAAGTCGCGGATGCGTACGAGTCTTGGACCTTTGCATTCCAAGTACGAAGACCTGATCGAGACCATCGAAGACAACGCGGATGATGCGCTCGAAGGCGCGAAGATGGGACAACAGGGCATCAACGATCTGATCGACCGACCAGCTATGGAAGCCTTCCTGAAACAGCAACGCGCCCAACTCAATCGTTGGAACAAACGACTAGATTTGATCAGTGACGATCGCGCGAATCTAATCTGTGAAGAACGCTTCCAACGCTCAGCCTGGTATTTTGATCCTAAATTTGGCGATCAACTCGACACAACTCTCGCTACTGAATATGCCTGTATGAGAGACATTTGCCGGACAGATAAAGCGACTGAAAAGCTTGCCGATCTGCTCGAGAAACAGCCGGGGTTTACCGTACCAACCTTCTTCACATTGAGCTTGACTGATCAGAAGGACATGCATTCCAAGGTCACATCTTTCATCAAGTCCCTGCGCGATACCTATATGGTCAAGGACGACTATCAGGGTGCCCAGGCACTCAGCGGAAAATTTGGCAATTTGCTCACTCAGAATCTCGCAGCAGCAATGCAATTGAGTGAAAACGGCATTGTGCTCGGTCAGTTGCGCAACACGGCGTATGAGCCGGCAAAGCAATTGCGCCTGGCAGGAGCGCTGGATGAGGCCATCCAAGCGCTACGCAATGGACAGCCGCTAGATCCAGCAAAAGTATTGCGCCGAATTCCTGGCTCGGCCTGGATAGATGTTCTTCGTGCCTTTGGTAAGGGAGGTATTACATTAGAATTTGCCTCTGCGAATCAAATTGCTGCGTTCAAAGCTGATATGGCCAAACTGACAGATCTGCGCCAGCAAATGACCTCGCTGAAAAATCAGATTCGGCAAACCCTGGCTGATGAACGTAAAGGAAGGTCACCAAAAGGCGGTTATAAAACCTTGGTATCTCGCCGCAAAGCCATTCAACAGACTGTCGCTCCCCTTGAAGGGCGGATAGCTCAGGCCATGAGTCCTGTTGGTGACGGACCGGGCAAGGCTGCCTACAAGATTAAAGGGCTTAACAATGCTCAGGTGCTTGAGTTTGAGCGGATGGCCGATGACTATCGGCTCAAGCGTCCTTCCAAGGGAATAAGCAAGGCGGTTTTCGCATCAGCTGGAGGGGATTTGTTTGCTTCAGCTGCAGCGGTTCTGCAAATCATCAGCTTTGCGACTGTTTATGGTGAATTTGCTAGAAAAAAAGAGGCTGACTCCTCCGATAAGTTGGCTGTAGCAAATGCTCTTTTTTCAATGTTTGGGGGGGCAATTGCCGCGGCCCAAGGGATTGCCATTACTGGCCTTTCTGTGGCAATTGAAAACTATGCGAGTGCCGCCGCTAAAATCGGATTAGCTTCCAAGTTAGGCAAAATTACAGGCGTATTGGGGCCGTTTTCATATTTTTTTGGCGCTATTGCCGCAGGCACCGGGTTGTATGGTGAAAAAGGGTCTGCCGCAAGATGGACCGAAGCTTTACGGTCAGGCGATGGCGCCAAGCTAGCTGGGGCTAGCATGACGCTGGCTGGAGACTCCGGCCAACTAGTTGTCAATGGCTGGGCGACCGCACGAACAGTTCAATACACTTTTGAAGCTATGACGAATGCAAGCCAGGCGCGTGCTCTTGCGTGGGTTACTGCTGGTGGTAAGTTGCTCAGCGTCGCCGCACGTGCCAACCTGATTGGCCTAGTCCTGACAGGCCTCCAGTTAGGTGGTGAATGGCTATACAACCGTAATAATAAGACGGAACTGGATAAATGGCTGCTTAAAGGTCCTTGGGGCAAGCAGAGCGAAAACCGAAGTCTTGCGGAGGAGCGTTTGATGTTAGCAAGTATTACTGCCGCTCCGCAGATAGCCCTACAACAAGTAAACAGCAAGCCCATGGCCGTCTTGAGCGTGCCGGGGATGACAGCCAATGATCTAGAAGATGTCAGTCTCGGCCTCAGTGCTTACTGGTTAACTAACCAACAGCGCAATGACTGGGAAGCGTGGAGCGAACCGTTGCTGTATCAACTCAATCTGCTAGGTGCTCCGGGCGAACCTCTTAAGCTCGGCTTGGAAATATTCCAACACGAAGCTAATGCCCAGCATGGCCTTGCCGTCATTTTACGCTACCACCCCGTAGCCGGTGATAAATCTTTCCGAGAGAAACGATTCGAAACCACGACTCTAAACGCACAGAATGGCAAGCTGCTTCAATCAGTATCTGTGTTAAGGACACGTACCACGGATGCCCCTTGGTTGCTAGTAACTAGCGACTCCCTGTAGTTGCCTAAACCGCCTACGTTTTCTCGGTTGAATTGCATGCCATCCAAACCTAAACAGCAAGTCGAACTTGACCTTAAAAATCACCGCCCCACGGCGGGTGAAACTCGTCGTTTTGCCACAGGTGAAGCATTATTTTTCTCACCGCTGCCAGTTCCGACCGGGCAAATCCCAATGGATCTCGGCGGAAGTTTTGTTGAAGTCAACGACACCTATCTGGACTTGGGTAGTAGCAATATCACCAAGTCTTTCCAAGCACGATTAGCTGTGTCACTCCCAACAGTCGTAGTTATCGTTTGTCTATTTGTTCTCCCAACATTGATGGGCTTCGCAGCATTCATAAACCCATTCGGCAGAAGCTTCTGGTTTTACTTCAACGATTTTTTTGAGTTCGGAATATCACTAGCGCTCTGGTGTGGAGGGGGAGCAGCGCTGATTGGACTGTACGCGATTATCAGCACCACAAGGAACAAAGCCCGCGCCAGACCCATCCGATTTAACCGTCAACGCCGAGAGGTCTGTTACTTCCCGAATGGCTCCGACGAAGCCGTGATCCAGCCTTGGGAAGACACGGTTGCGTGGATATCAGTCAGTACTGGATTCACTGGAGTAGGCGTAATCAGTAGCTATACCTTTGGCATGGCAATAGATAATCCCAAGGCCGATACGGTGCACTTTCTCACACAAGAGGTCATGACTCCTATTCATGGACTAGGCAAATGGGAAGCCATACGTGCCTACATGGAAAAAGGACCGGAGTTCTGCCCTGCTAAAACACCCTACGAGGGTCGCCATACCTTCGATAAAGAACGAAAAGACATGCACGAGGAATACCAGCACAACGAACGTTCCGCATTAGGAGTTGGTTGGTGGTACCTGACACACCTGATCACTTGGTGGCGTTTTCCGTATTGGGTAGCAGAATGGGACCATCGTTTCAGCATGAAATCTCTACCTGATTCCATTGCTGAGTGGTCCAAACCTCTTCCGCCTGAACAATGGGGCAAGCCAAGCCCAGCGCTTAAAGAGCAAAGCGCGAAAATCGAAAAAGCCTTTGCTCAAGGGCAGGACTTTATGACGTACTTCAAGGCAAACCTAAACGAAAGCAAGGCAGAATAATAAAAAACAGCTGAGCTATATAGTTGTCAGAATCAGATAGCCCGATAACCGCCGGGTCAAATCTAAGCTTTTACAAAAATGAAAAACAAAGGGGATGATTTATTTTCAAAAGAAAATAATCCCGCCCCCTTTTCGAGCATCCAAACTACGACGTTGGTTACGCAAAATAGCAAGCTACTTTCGGCTGTCTCTGTATTAAAGTCGCGCAAAACCGATGCACCATGGCTATTGGTCAACAGCGACTTCCTGTAGGTGCCCGCTTCACCACTTTCCGGTTGAATTACATGTCATCCAAATCAACAAATAACGACGAACTTCATCTCAAGCATCAGCGCCCCGTCGCTGGTGAATCTCGACGTTTTACTACCGGCGAAGCAGTGTTTTTCTCGCCACTACCCGTCCCTACCGGCCAGATCCCAATGGATTTGGGGGGAAGTTTTCTTGATATCAACGACACCTACCTGGACCTCGGTAGCAGTAACGTCAATAAGGCATTCCAAACCAGAGTGATGATCGCAAGCAGCATGCTCATTCTGATTGTGAGTTTAATAATCGGCCCCTTCATCGCCGGACTTATGAGTTTTGGTGATCCCTATGGCAGAACATTTACACATATTTTCATAGAGTTTTTCCCCACCGGTGCTGCAATTGGAGTTTGGGGAGCAGCAGGGGCCACAGTTCTGGGGCTCTATGTTGTCTTCAGCACTACTCTTGCCAAAGTCCGTACCCACCCAATACGCTTCAATCGTCAACGTCGCGAAGTCTGTTATTTTGCGAACGGGTCTGACGATCCGGTCATCCAACCTTGGGAAGAAATGGTTTCTTGGCTTTCTGTCAGTACCGGTGTAACTGGGGTCGGCGTCATGAGTACTTATACATTTGGCATGGCATTTGACGACACTAAAACTGATACCGTTCATTTTGTGAACCAGGAAGTAATGACTCCAGTTCATGGTTTGGGTAAATGGGAGGCGATACATATTTACATGGAAAGAGGGCCACAACACTGCCCCGGTAAAGCTCCATACGAAGGCCGCCATACATTTGATAAAGAGCACGGAGATATGCTTGAGGAATATCAACACAACGAGCGCTCCGCGTTAGGTGTTGGCTGGTGGTATTTCACTCATGTAATCACTTTATGGCGCTTTCCGTACTGGGTTGCGGAATGGGACCATCGTTTCAGTATGAAGTCTCTACCTGCTTCCATTGCTGAGTGGTCAAAACCTATACCAACTGAGCAATGGGCCAAACCAAGCCATGCATTGAAAGAGCAAAGCGCCAAGATCGAAAAGGCTTTTGCTCAGGGACAAGATTTCATGACGTACTTCAAGGCAAACGTAAATGAAAGCAAGGCAGAAAAATAAAAAAACAGCTGAGCTATATAGTTGCCAAAATCAGGTGGCCCGGTAACCGTTACATCAAGTCTGAGCTTCTACAAAACTGGAAGACGCGATTATCGTCGCCATCAACAACAAAATGCACAACTGCCAGGATCCAGGCAACTCGCACTTCACCCACCTGGAAGAAGTGCAGTTCACCTACCGCAAAATCACCTGGACCCACGAAGTATCCGGTACTTCGGGTTCCGATGACTGGCGTGCTCCAGTCGTTTAATTACGGCTGATCGTTACAAGCATCGGCCAGCTCTGCTGGTCGATGTTGTTTACGCCCCTCCAGAATTTAGCGTACGTTGACCCGCTTTTGCGGGCGTCGACGAGCGCCGCTGCACAGCACGAGGAACAAGGGATGTTCGCGCCGGCCAATGAAACCCACTTTGCCCTGACCATCGAAGGTCTTTCCGCTGATTTCCAGGTGTTTACCCTGCAAGGTCGGGAAGCCATCAGCCAGCCTTTTGTGTTCGAGGTGGAGCTGGTCAGTGAGCAGCCGGCGCTGGACCTCGAAACCCTGCTGCACAAACCGGCCTTCCTGCAGCTGTCGCCCGACGGCAGCGGCATCCACGGCCAGATCTACCGCGCCGCGCAAGGTGACTCAGGCAAACGTCTGACCCGTTATTCGGTGACCCTGCGCCCGCAACTGTCGTACCTGGCGCACCGCGTCAACCAGCGCATCTTCCAGAACCTCACAGTGCCGAAAATCATCGGCCAAGTGCTGGAAGAGCACGGCATCCAAAGCAACGCCTACGAATTCAAGATCGGCTCGATCTACCCCGAGCGCATCTACTGCGTGCAATACGATGAATCGGACCTGCATTTCATTCAGCGCCTGTGCGAGGAAGAAGGTATCCACTACCACTTCCAGCACACGGCGACGGCGCACAAACTGGTGTTCGGCGATGACCAGACGGTGTTCCCGAAACTCAAGCCTGTGGCCTATCAGCAAGACTCCGGCATGGTCGCCAGCGACCCGGTGATCAAGCGCTTCGACCTGCGCCTGGAAACCCGCACCAGCCGCACCACCCGCCGCGATTACGACTTCGAAAAACCACGCCTGAAGCTGGAAAGCGAAAACCGTGGCGACGCCCTGCCCGACCTCGAAGACTACGATTACCCGGGCCGCTTCATCGACCGCGAGCGCGGCAAGCACCTGGCCAAACGCGCCCTCGAACGCCACCGCAGCGACTTCCAACTGGCCGAAGGCAAAAGCGATCAGCCGTTGCTGGTCAGCGGCCACTTCCTCGCGCTGACCGCGCACCCGAAAGCCAAGTGGAACGACCTCTGGCTGCTCACCGAAGTTCTCCACGAAGGCAAACAGCCGCAAGTGCTGGAAGAATCGGTGACCAGCGACACCACCGCACTGAAAGACGATTTCCATCAGGGCTACCGCAACCGTTTCCAGGCCACGCCGTGGGACGTACCGAACCGCCCGCCCCTGCGCCACCCGAAACCGCGCATCCTCGGCAGCCAGAGCGCCGTGGTCACCGGCCCCAAAGGTGAAGAAATCCACTGCGACCAGTACGGCCGCGTCAAAGTGCAATTCCATTGGGACCGCGAAGGCCAGGCCGACGACAAAACCAGCTGCTGGCTGCGCGTCTCCAGCGCCTGGGCCGGCGCCCAGTACGGCGGCATCGCCATCCCGCGCATCGGCATGGAAGTGCTGGTCACTTTCCTTGAAGGCGACCCAGACCAGCCACTGATCAGCGGCTGCCTGTACCACAAGGAAAACACCGTCCCGTATGCGCTGCCGGCGAACAAAACCCGCAGCACCTTCAAAACCCTCAGCTCCATGGGTGGCGGCGGCTACAACGAACTGCGCATCGAAGACAAAAAAGGTCAGGAGCAGATTTATCTCCACGCCCAGCGTGACTGGGACGAGAACGTCGAGCACGACCAGAAAATCCGCGTCGGCAACGAGCGTCACGACACCGTTGAAAAAAATAGCTACAGCGAGTTCAAGGCCGAAGAACACCACACGGTTTATGCCGATCGTAAAGTTGAGGCGCGGGCGAATGATCACCTGACCGTGGGCGTCAATCAGCACATCAAGATTGGGACTGGGCAGTTCATCGATGCCGGCCAGGAAATCCACCTCAGCAGCGGCATGAAAGTGGTGATGGAAGCCGGCGCCGAACTGACATTGGTCGGTGGTGGCAGCTTTATCAAGATCGATGCTGGCGGTGTGACCATGAGCGGGCCGGTGATCAATATGAACTCGGGTGGTGGGCCGGGTAGCGGCACAGGGGCTGCGCCGTTGTTGCCGGGGCCGTTGAAGCAGGCGGATGCGGATAAGGCTGGCACGGTGTTAGTGCCCGCCATGCTCAACCCGTTTGTACGAAAAAGCGTTCAAGGCCTCCCCCTTGTTCCGATCTGTGGAAAGCAAGCCAATGGCGCTTGCTCGCGAGAGGTTTGCCCATGTCTGAATGGTTAAGTCACTTTCTTGAACAACCCGTGGCCACGACACCATCGGGCAGCAGTGGAAACCGCCCCCTGTATGGCATCATCGACAGCGTTCGCCAGCCTCGGGCTCTGGAAAAGCTTTACCAACAGTCCGGGTTGAATGGTGTTGAAAAGCTGTTTCAGGACACGCCGTTTGCCGAAATGAATGATGCCAGTCCGATCTGGCTACAACTGACACCTGGAGGCTCCGCCGCCGTCCAAGCCATTGAGCTATGCCGCGACAACCGCGCCGGCATTTTGCTGACCTCGCGTGAAAAGCCGGAGACCGCGCTATTGCATGCTCGTCGCCTCCTGCGCATGAACGACCCGTCTCATGGTGACTCGCTGGCGCGCTACTACGACCCGGCATTCTGGAGCGCGCTGGCGCTGACGGTACCCGCCCGAGCTCTGTTCGGCCCTTGGGCCAGCGTCTACACCCCGCCCGCCCACAGAGACGATCAACAATGGCGTGTTTGGGAACAAACAGAAAAAGTTGATGCCTCTAATGGCGAACAAAAATATCCGCTGCACCTGAAGAGCGACACGCTGATAGCGTTCGATGAGATTCGCTGGTGGTACTGGATTCGGCTGCGGAACGCCGAGTCCGCTGCGAGCTTATCGGATTCTCAACTGTCTGGTGTGTCCGATAATTTGCAACTGCTGGTGGATCACGGCATTGAAGAAGGACGTCATCTTGAGCACCTGCTGCCGAATCTGAACCAAGGTCCGTTGCAGGCCCGCACCGACGTCATGAACGTGCTGAGCAGCGATATGCCGGCATTCGAGAAAGTACAACGACTGGAAGTCTGAGATGACAGGTACGTCCGAACAAACACCCGCGCCAGAACAATCACCTGTTGTCATTCCGGCCGATCCACCAAACAAGACTGCCGACGCGGAAACGTTCTGCAAAGACAAGAAGCCGGGCTGCAGCAGCAGCTATGACGACATCATCTACGTCACCGGTCAGCGCCGTTTCTGGCTGTTGCCCAAGCGCACGTCCGAGAAACTCAAGGAAAGCGTCAGCCTGCTCAAACAGAAAACCGTCAACGCTGATAAAGCCACGCGCATGAGCAACATCGCCGACGCGGGGTTGATGGACTACTTCCTCACCCCGGGCCCGGAAGCCTTTCTCGAAGGCGAGCAACATAGTAGTTACCTCGACTCGAAGTCGGCAATCCCCGAAGACACTGCCAAAAAGGCGCAATGCCGCAAGGATTGGGAGGCGGCAAAAGCCAAGGGTGACAGCGACGCCACGATGCACGCCGAGCGCGAGATGTTCCACGCTGGACAGCGCATCGAGAAAAACCAGAAAAACATGGAAACCCTCGAAAAAGTTTCCGACGAAAAAGCAAAAACGTTGGGGTACAAACGAGAAAGCGGCGTCTTCTATACCCCACGCGCGTTAAAGGCGCGTGACGCCATCGATACGTACATTAAAGAGCGCGACAAGGCGAAAGCCCACGGCTACAAAATGTTCGATCAAGCACCAAGAAGATTGCTTCGGCTTGGGAACATCTCAAAGAATATAAGGCCCTTCACAAGCAACTGATTGAAACAGGCGAGATCGACGAAAAGAAACTCAAGGGTGTGCAAATCAACATCCTGGCGTTGAAAGATCTGATGTCCAAGTACATCAATGCCATCGTCGAGCTTGCCGAGTGCGGCATTGCAGTTCCCGAGTTTGCGCTGAGTCCCGATGACCAGTACGCCGGTACCGAGGATTTTCAGGCATTCATCGAGCTGACCACCAAACGCGATGAGCTTGAGAAAAAGATCGAAGAACGTTACTCCCAATGGGTCTCGGCCACTGGCGGCAAATCTGCTCCACCCGGCGTGCTCTTCGTCAGCTTACAGAAACAGTGGTACGACCTGAATGACGAGGCAGAGCGAATTCAGAACACCGCCGAAGCACGCGTTCGAGCACTGAAGCCGCCCCGGCTGTTTCTCTGGGACGCGGAAAGCTACAAGCCAAAACCCCTCGAACGACTGGCCAAAACAAACATTCCACTGCGTGAGCTCAGCAGCGCCTCTTCTACGACGATCCTGAACCACATCAGCTTGAAACATCTGGCACAGGTCAGCGGCAACGCATTCGAGGGTCAACTCAAAGAACTCGCGACCAGTTTGCCCAAGTCGATTGCCAAAGAATCCGACGACGACCGAATATTCAGTGATTGGCTGGAACAGGAAGGCGCGCTGCAGTTCACTGAAAAGGGACCATGGTTCGATGAACATGGACTTTTCGTGCCTGAAAAATTCTTCACCGCCCTGGAAGCCAAAGGCTACAGAGTCGCAAGCATCAAAGCTGAAGCCAAGCGCAAAAGCTGGGGTGAAAACCTCAAAGCCATGGTTTTCGAAGATAAGCAGTTGCGCAACCTCATGCTGTTCGACAACAGCCCGCAGGCCCAACTGGTTCGATGCTTGCTCCCGGAAAGTGCCAACCTGCTGTCCGAAGTCAAAATGGAAGGCCCCACTCTGAAAAGTGGCTCCCCTCAGATTGCCAACGTAGAAGTTGCACTGGATGTAACAGCGTGGCGCGGGGAAGTCAGCTTACTCAAAGTCGAATTCCCGAAACGGGCAAAAGCCGATCCTTGGGTCGCGAAATACAAGGCCCAGGACGGCAGCGTGCGCAGCGTCAACTTCGGCAAACTGTCTCTGGATCTGGAAGCCAAGGCCTGGGGATTCGCTGGCGCAAGCCTCATGCTGTCACGCGACCTGACCCTGGATCAGAAAACCGGCTACACCAGCCTGGTCGGTGTGGACATTGCCGAAAAATCCGGCGACCTGGCGAAGTTCGAAGTGTTTGCCGGCGCTCAAGCCGGGTGCAAAGTCACAGGCAAACTGTTCTGGTGCCCTCCCCCAAGCGTCCTCCCACCTGCACCCGTGCCCAATCGCATTTCAGCCAACCAGTGGCGCCCTTTGGCCAAACTGGAGGTTGAAGTGGCCGTGGCCATCGGCGCCGGCTACACGGGCGACATGCACCTGCGGATGCAAAACGGCCTACTGCTGTTATCGATCAAGGGCGCGCTGGTCTGGGGCGCAGGCGTCAAAGGGTATTTGACCTTTGAAGTCGGCTACGACAGCATCGTGGCCTTGACGGAACTGGTGCGACAGGAAATGGCCGCGAACCAATACAAGGATCTTGAGTGGGTCGATGGCGAAGCCATGGACTATCTGCAGAAACTGAGCTTCCTCGGCGCCACGGGTATTGATGTGGCGTTTGCCTATGTGCGTGGGTATGCCATTGTTAAAGGGATATTTGATGCGCTGACCGAGGGGGGACGTGGGGGACAAATTGCTCACACACTTATCTTGGATAAAAACCAAAAAGTAATGCAGGATTGGGTTTACAACCTAACCCCACAGGCCCTAGGCCCATTACTAATGGCTTTAAGTACTTCACCCAGGTCATTTTCTGCTGAAGATGATAAGGACAGTAAAAGCTACAACAACGACGAGGCATACCTCATTCAACAACAAGCAATTGAAAGATGCCTTAGTTGGATTTCAAAAAAAACCAATGCAAATTTGCAATTTGAAGAAGCAATTATTTGCATGAATCGTGACGGGATTCGTCCCCCGTAGGCAGGACTTATGTTCTGCAAAAATAAGTTAAAACTCGATCTATTCATGAATGAAAGGGTTTTAGGCCACATCCCGGGTAACAACAGAATGCGGGAGCGGTACTCAGAAAACGCTAAACTTCTAGGGGCGAGAATGAATAGCCACTGCACTTACTCGAGCACATATACCGGCCCTGCATTTGCACCTATTCAAGAAGTCAAGGCCTTCTACAAAGGACAAAACATTGATTAAAACAATATACGCCATAATTTTATATTCATTATTTCTATCCACCTCAGCTTTTGCAGAACTTACGAGCGATCAACAAGTAGCAAAAAATAAAGGCCTTATCCTGTATCAACAAAGTGATTGGTACGATTCTCAGCCGCTACTGAAAATCGCGGCAGATGCGGGAGACAGTACGGCGCAATATTACTTGGGAGAGGCTATCCGCCTCAGCAACCGCTACACCACCGAAGACGCAAAAAAATGGTACGAATCAGCAGCTAAGCAAGGAGATTTGTATGCAATGCTTCGGCTGAGTAATTCGCATGATTTGTGCAAAGAGATGGGGAGTTGCTCAGGTAAAAGCGATGAAGAATGGCGGAATTATGCACTACAGGTTGCAAATGAGCGCGCCGAGAAAGGCGATACTGAGGCAATGATTGTTTTATTTACCGCCAAGCAAGGTTTGCAATGGTTGGAAAAAGCAGCGACGGCAGGCAGTGGATTTGCTCAAAAAGTCCTTGCTGGTAAGTACAAAGATGGTGAAGGCTGGTTCCTTATTCCTGGCAGCCGCGAAAAAGCCGTTGAGAAATGGTTCAAAGCTTCAGCGGAGAGCGGCTACCCACCGGGTATGTACCTTTACGCAAATTTTTTATATGAAAATAAAGCAAGCAAAGAAAACGTAGGATATTGGCTAAAAAAGGCCGCTGAGTCAGGTCACATTGATGCCGCTGGTGGATATGCCCTCACTGTAGCGCATCTCCCTGACAGTTACGGATTTCCGTTGGACTTAGTAGAAGCCTATGGGATCACCTACCTTATCTCCCATTTGCAAGGCGGTGGTGTAGCCCCTGAGGATGCTAGAAGAAGCCTTCCTGAAATTGCCGAAAAGATGAGTCCTCAAGAAATCAAGGATGGGATCCGCTTTGCCAAAGATTGGGAAAAGACTCACCCACCACTTTCCTACTTTGTTCCGGCTTACGGCTACTGATCTAAGGAAGTTTATCTGTGTCCGCTTTCCGCCCTATTTTCTTGAGCATCGCTTTCTGGATTTCCACCACATCAATTTCCAACGCCCAAGTCATTGAAAATCAAGCGGCAGCGAAAGACACTGGCATTATGCTTTACAAGCAAAGTGCATGGACTTCCTCACAGCCTTTTTTGCAAACCGCTGCCGAAGCAGGCGATCGAGACGCTCAGTATTACTTAGGCGAGGCCATCCGCCTAAGTAACCGTTACATTGCAGAGGAGGCCTTGGGGCGACAATCTACCTTCTGACTGAAAGCTTTGTAGAGAGCTGGGCAGAAGAGCAAGAAAAAGCAGTAGTATTTTAACTCTCTCACATTCGCACTTGGCGACATTTCTTCATGTATTAGAACACTGCTCCAGCGACGGAAAGAAAGTTGACGCAATGCGTAGCCTGAATCGCATCAACGCCCTGCTCGACGGGCATGAGCAATTGCAATTCAACAAATTTACTAAATCACTTGCAGTCAACAATGATACAGCACCTGAAAAAACAGCATTGATTGCCTGGCAACCAAGTGAGACATGGAGAAAAGAAAAGACATTACTGGCAGCCCAAAGAAGTGGGCTATTTGACAGAATAGCTTAAAAATGAAGGCGCCGAAGACGCCTTCACCCTGAGCTATTAAAGCGGTTTGCTGGACTGAATTGCACACCTAAAACTTGTGCCGCTTGAATGATATTTTTTAACTAACTCTTCTGGCCAGCGACGGACGAGGGGGGCTGCGGATAAAGGGGCTTCCAACGTTGTAGACCCTCTTCTGACTTTATTTTGGCCAGTTACCGGCCCTTGGGGATCTTCTATGGGAGAAATTTTGTAATAGTCTTCCAAGTACCAGTCATTTACCCAATCAGTGGAATTGCCAGCCATACCGTATAACCCCAAAGGATTTGGTGCAAAGCGGTTCACTGGAAAATTCCCCTCTTCATTTTCAAAAGGGAAATTCTTACCGAAATCAAGACTTCCAGTATCGGTAGGAAACAGGATGTGCTGGCCACGATTGCGGGCCGCGAATTCCCACTGCGCCTCTGTCGGCAAGTCCACTTCGTAACCGCTTAAAGATCCAATCCACGTGCAATAATCTTTTGCCTCCTGCCAGCTTTGAGTTGGCGCTGGAAGATTAGGCAAGTAAAACTCTTTTAGATCTTCACGTTTTCGATCCTCTTCATCATAAAGAGGTTTACCGTTAGCCACGAAAAAAAGGTCGAAATCCGCCAACGTAGCCTGATACTTTGAGAGATAGTAACTGCTCAACTTCACCGGATGAACAAAATCATCATTGCCTTTACTACTAATATTACAGAGCTGCTCCGGCTCCTGCCCACAAGGCCAGGTACAAACATCTTTTTCATCGTACTCACAAATCCAGCCAAAATCGCCCATGTCAAACTGGCCACCTTCGACAAACACCATATTGTCGATCGACTGAACAACCGTATTGAGCACCTTGTCGCGTAGTTCGTTCGAGAGGTCCGGATATTTCGTCTTGATCGTCGCTGCAATCGATGCGACTTTTGCCGCAGGCAAGCTCTTACTGGTTGGCAAAGGGCCTGACTCGGCTTCGCAACCTACCAGCAGCATAATGAAAGGAAGGGCAAGTAAAGACTGACGTAACACGAGCAATATCCTTATAAGGTGCGTCAAAGCACAAACCGTAACATCCCATACCAAGACTACAAAACACATAACCAGCCACCGCAGCGACTTCCAGCTCGCCGAATGCAAAAGCGATCAGCCGTTGCTGGTCAGTGGTCATTTCCTCGTACTGACGCAACACCCGAAAGCCAAATGGAACGACCTCTGGCTGCTCACCGAAGTCCTCCACGAAGGCAAACAGCCGCAAGTGCTCGAAGAGTCAGTGACCAGCGACACCACCGAGTGAATCAAAGGAAAAGCGTTTGCTTTCGAATGGAAAAAACGCAGACTCCTCTTTCCTGCTTGATCTTGATTACGGGTATTAGAGCCTCAAGCTGCAATCAATCCTCGAAGGCTTACTCTCCGAATATGCCCCAGGGAAAACCGATAAACACCCGCCAAATCACACTCGCCAACGGCTGGACCGCCACCTTTGAAAACAACGGTGAATTCCACATGGGGGCAGAAGGTTGGAGCTTGCTCCTGCAAGGGCCCGATAACAGGATGATCCAGTATTTCGCAGACCAGATTGTTTTGGTCAACGATGAAGACGGTACCCAGGCCAATTCATGTATTCGTTTGTCGAGCGATGGTGTTTACGGGTACCTGAGCACAGCCGTTGATAATTGCTGGGTAATCGATTTTGCGCGGGGCATGATCGCCCCGCATCGGGTGAGTATTCGTCATTACCATGACGCCTACGATGAGAGCGTTGCGCTTTTCGAGCAGCCGGCTTTCAAACGAGCGCGGCAATACATCAGTGTTGTCGGAAGATACATTTATCTGACCTTTCCGCTGACGAGGGATGAGGACTTCCCCAAGGTATGGGATGAATATCTATCGATACGCAGACGTCAGCTCGACGAGCTTTATTTCAGAAACTGATCAGACGCGGCGCGCCATGTTCAGCGATGCATATTTGCGCCAGCCCTATCCGATCAACTCGTCCGCCACCGCATACTTGACCATCACACGATTGCGATAAAGCCTTTCGCGCATCACCAATGCCCCCACCTGCCCTTTCTGCCGAACTTCCCGCCAGATCTCATTCTCGCGATATACCCGTTCCCCTTCGCGCACAAACCGATGCCCTTCCTGGAAAACGTGATACCGATACACCCGCACCTGATCACATAACAACTCCCCTTCCAGTTGCGTCTGCCCGACATTCAAACTCAACTGAAAACACCGGTCTGTCGGGTTATGCAGCACCAGGTCAATGTAGTTATAGAAAATCGCCGCACCGGAGCCAAACGGCAGTACGCGTCCCTCATCCGGAAACGGATCGAAGCTGTGATTGGAGCGCTCGACCACCACCAACGGGGAATGTATGGCCATCCAGTGAATCAGGTTGCTCAATTGGCATATCCCGCCACCCACCCCGGTGCGGGCCTCGCCGAAGGACAGCTCCATCCCTTCCACGTAGCCACGTTTACGCGTCGGGCGGCCGACGAGCCGGCAGAAGGAGAAGTATTCGCCAGGGGCGATGATGACGCCATCGATGGCGGCGACGGCGAGTTTGAGGTTGATGACTTTGTTGTGTTGCAGGGCGAGGTCGGAGTCGCCGAGTTTACGGATGAGTTTCGAGGTGTGTTTGAGGTAGCGAAATGGCAGGCGTTCGGACGATACGACGGATCGGGCGTAACGCTTGCTGGAGCAGTGCCAGGCCATGTGTCGGAACAGTCTTTTTTGCCACACGCGCAGCCAGTACAAGGCCGGGTGGTAGAGGGAAAGTGGTTTCATCCGTGGCGCAACGGCGATCGCCGTTTCTTCCTTGAACCGTGAATTGGGCGCGTATTTTAGCCTGTAACCGGCCCGCGCCAAATAAACGAAGCGGCTTTTCCGGTCTCACTTCGACACATTCTGAAGCGCTGCCAGACCTGCAAATTAAGCTTCGCCTAAGGTTGGCTCGCTACCCTCCCGGCTCATAAACCCTGTCGTCATTGACCCGTGGATGAGTCTTTCTGTTATGAGTGCGTTTAATCTGCCAACCCAACCACAGCCGAACTTCAGCCTTGTCCTGGTCAATTACAAGACCGCGGACATTACCCGGATGTGCCTGGAATTATTGCACCAGCATGTCAAGGAACAGCGCATTCCAGTCTGGGTGGTGGACAACGATTCAGCGGATGAAAGTCTGGATTACTTGCGTTCGCTCGACTGGATCAACTTGATCGAGCGGCCTTCTCCGGGCAAAGAAGCGGGTCATATTGCCCATGGCAAGGCACTTGATCTGGCGCTGGAACAGGTTGAAACCGATTATTTGTTTTTGCTCCACACGGACACCTTCGTCTATGACAAAGAAGTGTTTGAAATGATGCTACGCGAGTGCACAAAAAGTGCGGACATCGCCGCAGTGGGTTGTGTCGAGCAAATCAATCGGGGGATAGTGCGGGATACCTGGCGTTTAACTTCACGCTTTTGCAAGCATTATGTTCGCCAGGCAAAAGTTAGTCTGGGGATGAAATCCAAACCGCCAAGACCTTATAAGGAAACTCACCTGAAAAGTTTCTGTACGTTGTGGAACGTGCGACTGATGAAGTCCCAAGGCCTGCACTTCTGCATGGATGATCGCGTACCCGGCTACACGCTGCAGGATCGAATGGTGAGCCTTGGATACGGCATCAAGCTGCTGTCGCCGCGCAAGATCTTCCGTTATCTCGATCACATCCAGGCAGGAACGGTCGCCGCGGCGGGCACCTACGGGAAAAATCACCGTCGCACGAAAATGTACCAGGCGACTATCGAGCGTTTCCAGGGACAGCGAGGCAAACGCGGGATACAAACATCGGTTTAACTCACGACAACAAAAAGGGTGACTTTAAAAGTCACCCTTTTTTTTAACTGAAATTGTATACATTTGCTCCGGTGGAGGTGTTCGCCCAGTGTAATGGCCTGGCAATCCATGCACCGGTAAAGAGCCCTGACACTGGGCGAACGCGAAGGATTTTAATAGAAGCTGGCGGATATGTCGCCATACTTCAATGTAAATATTATGTACAAGAAAGTTAATAGATATTTATCGATCAAATCCGACACCAACCTTTCACGAAACTTTCAGAGCCCGCAAAACCAACTAATAGTATGACTACTCTAATACAAAGATTGTACAAGAGCAGTCATCCTGTAGAGCTAAAACTCAACTTTCGTGCTGACTGGTCACTTTTAATACATCAGTATAAGTGACAACAACACTCTGCCCGACTTTGAGGTTTTTCAGTTTGTCCTGAATTTCAGGGCGTTCGACGTTGAGGGTTTTCGATACGCCGGCAGGGTTCTGCAGCGTCACCTGATTTGTCTTCAAATCAATTTTGGTGATTTTCAATTGCACCTGAACCTGACGGTATGCTTCGCCGCCGGGATTGCTGCTGCCCGGAGCATTGCGCAACTCGCCGGTTCGCTCGGTGGTGCCAGGCAGACCTTTATCCACATCAGTATCGAGATAGGCCGCGAAGGAGCGCATGACCTCCACGGTAACCTGGTCGCCAACCTTGAGATTGGCGAGGTTTTTCGCCTTTTCCGTGAGCTGTACGTGAACCTGTTTGCCTTCGGCGCCTTCCAGCACAACCTGGTGATTCTGCGCATCAACCGCTAACACTTTGGTGGTGACTTTGTCGGCTTCAACCGTTGCCGACAGCGGTATGTCGGCGGCAAACGCAGTGAGACTGGAGGCGGACAGCAGCGTTGCGAGGGCAATGGACTTGGCGAGTGCATGAAGCTTCATAAGCGTACTTTCCCTGTCGTTGAGTGGCAGCACCCGACGCCGAAATCATTTCAGACGTGGGGTGTGTCACTGAGCATAGACGCTGGTCAGGGCTTGGCTTTGGTTTGTGGCGCGGCTGTTTCCTGTGCGGTCGATTCGCCACTGGCCGTGCCCTTAGCGCTCTGCTCGCGCTGCTTCGGATCGGTAGGACGCAGAGCGTCGTTGTCGCGCTCGGTTTCCCCCGCTGGCCGGGGTTCGTCAGGATGCTGGTTTTCAGATTCAGGTTTCATCGGTGTTGTCCTCAGGCTTCAGGGTCGTCAAGTTCGCGGGCGACGTTTACGGCAGGGGAATCCTTGTGCAGGTCATCGGCTTTGGCGCGCAGGATCTGCCATTGCTCAAGGTCGATGGCGCCCTGCCCGAACAGGTCGTCGGCGATGCGTTGCAAGTCGAGGAAATGAGCGTCGGGGGATTGCTGCCACAGAGTGTCGTCGTCGAACAGACGCTGCCAAGTGGTGAGGTCTGGGGGTTGCAGGTCGTCGCTCATCTCTCGTCCTCAACAGGTAGTACTTTTGTAGAGGTTCGACGACCGAATGGAGTTCAACCGGATCCACGCAGGAGTCGCATCAGTACCCGGTCATTTCCAGATACCCCTTGCCGCCGTGGCTGCCGCTGACACGCACCGGGCCTTCCCAATAAGGGATGCGCAGGTCCATCCATGCGTTGGGGTTGAGCGCCGAGAGGCTGATGTCGAGGTGCTTGTCTGGAATGCTGATCTTCCAGCGCACCGGCATCGCGCGGTCGGCGACCTTGGCGGTGTCTTGCGGGACGAGTTTGATCTGCTCGCTACGCAGAGTTTGCGTCTGGCCGTCGGCGCTGATCCAGGTACCGGTCAGGTACGGCGCGCCCTCCTTCTGGCGCATGCGATAAAGCATCAGGTGTTCACCGCTGTCCAGGTGCAGGGAGAACCAGTCCCAGCCAGTCTGGCTGGCGGTCAGCGGCTGGCTGCTCCACTCGCGGTCGAGCCACGCCGGGCCGCTGACGGTGTAAGTCTGGCCATCGATCTGCAGCGTGCCACTGGCCTGAAAAAACGGTTGGCTGTAGTAATACGATGCCTGCCCTTGTTCGGATTTCTGGCTGAACCCCTTGTCGCCCTGCAGCACCAACGGGCGGCTGGAGGTGAGATGCAGTTGATAGGCAAATGATTTATCGCGCGCGCTGAGCTGCAAGTCACTCAAAGGATCGACCGCCTGACTGCTGAACTGCCAATCATCGATCCACGCCTCGAACGGCGCCAAACGCACGCCGGCCTGACCCACGCCGCCGCGGGCATAACGCTCGGCGGCATGATGCGCCGTTGCCGACGTCACCGCGGCATGCCCCAGCCAAATGGTTTGACTGCCCCAACCTGCCTGCTCCGGCACCGGTTTGAGGGCGCTGCGAAACAGCGTCCATTGCACGCCGAAATCGTTGCCCTGCTGATCCTTGAGATTGGCGGTGACGTACCACCACTCAATGCGAAACCCCTCATGGGCGCCGTGATCCGCCGGAAAGCTGAACACCCGCCCCGGTACCACCGGCGTAAATGCCTGTGCCTGATTGCCCATTCCGGCGAAGCCCTTTTGCTCGGGCACTGACTGATCGCAGCCGCCGAGCAAGAGCAGAACCATCAGCACAACGAAGTCAGTCCTCATGGGCAAACGTCCTCAGCAGATCCGCCGGTTGCGTGCGGTACAGCGAATACAACGGCCACGCCGACGCCAGCAAGGTGGCCAGCAACGCCAACCCCATCAGTTGCAAAAGCTGCCAAGGGAACACGCGCAACGGCAGACGCCAGCCAAACGCCTGCACATTGATCACCGCGTCCAGACACCACGCCAGCGCGATCCCCAGTGGCAGCGCCAACACCAGCGTCAGCACCGCCAGCAGCCAGGTCTGACCGAGATTGAGCAGCATCAATTGGCGCCGTGTCACGCCCAGCGCCCACAGCGGCGCGAGTTGGCCGAGACGGCTTTGGCTCTGAGTCAACAGGCTGATAAACAGCGCCACGCCCGCCACCGCCAGGGTCAAGGTGTTCAAAGCCGCCGTGGCGGCGAAGGTGCGTTCGAACACTTCAACCGACCAGCCCTTGAGGCGCGCCTGATCGACGATGCGGCTGTCATCGAGCTGAAAACGCGCCTGTAATGCACTCAGAAATGGCGCAATGTTTTGTGGGTCGATGCGCAGATTGAAACGGTTCGGCGTCAACTGCGGCCATCCGCGCAGCAGATGGTTGCTATTGACCAGCAAGTGGCCCTTGGGATTGCCGTAATCGGCGTAGATGCCGACAACGCGCGGCGACCACGCGCCATTCGGTGCAGGAATCGTCAGACGATCGCCGGCGCGCACCTGCAGACGGCGGGCGAGTTGCTCGCTGAGCATCACTGCATCATCCGTCGCCAGGTGCGCCCACGGATCACCGCCACTGGCATCGAGCAATAGCCAATGCTGACGATAATAAGGATGATCAATTACCCCGTAGACATCCGCCGGCCAGCCTTGCAACGTGACCGCGACTTGCCAGTTGGGCAGCACCGCCGTCACCAGTGGCTGCTGTTTCAGCCAAGTGGACATCTCGCGGGCCTGAGCCGGGTTGCTCGGATTGATGTATAGCTCGGCACTCAGGCGTTGTTCGAGCCAGTCATCGAAAGTCTGGCGAAAACCGGCGGTCATGCTGCCAGCACCGATGTTGGCCGCCAGCGCCAGAAGCAACGCCATCAGCGCCAGGCTCAGTGCCGGCAATTGCTGACGGCAGTCGGCGAGAAACCATTGGCCGAGCACCGAACGACTGCGCCCGAGCAGTTGATTCAACACGCCACTCAGCAGCACCGGCAAGGCCAGCGCGGCGCCGATCAGCAACCCCGCCATCAGCACAAAACCGCTGGCCAGGCTATCGCCCCAAAGCAACGCCACCAGCGCAATCACGCCCAACACCAGGGCCAGCCAGCCCTGACGCCGCAACCAGCGCGTGTATTGCTCATGCCAGGCTTGCGGATCCGCCACGGCCAGCAGCGGCAAACGGGCTGCGCGAAGCAGGCTGTTGGCACCGGCCAGCAAGGCGCCGAGCAGACTCAAACCGATCCCGCTGAACCACCACCAAGGGCTCAGGCGCAACTGCCCCGCCACTTCTGCGCCGTACAACCCGCGCAGGCTGGCGGCGACATCCGGCAGCAACACACTGGCCAACCAGTAACCGCTGATCACCCCGAACACTCCGCCGATCAGCGCCAGCACTCCCAATTCGAAAATCAGGCAACCGATCAACATCCGCGCACTGACCCCGCAGGCACGCAACGTGCGCAGCAGGCCACGCCGTTGCTCCAGCGCCAGGCCGATGGCCGCATGCACGATGAATAAGCCGACAACAAACGATAGAAAACCCAAGGCATCAAGATTGAGGTGAAAGCTCTGGGTCAGGCGCGCCAGATTGTTTTCCTCGCCACTGCTTTTGAGCTGCAACTGGCCTTTGAGCGTGGCCGGCAACTCGCCGTGAAAATCCTTGGGCAACAGCAAACGCGAGAGTTGTCCGGGTTGTTCGAGCAGGGTTTGCGCGACGCCGATGTCGACCAATAACACGCCCGGCGCCATGTCTTTTTGCGCCAGCAACGGCGGCAACGTCTGGCCACTGACCGTTTGCGGCGTAGCGCCTTCGCGCAGGTTCAAGGCCCGCAAGGTTTCCGGGGAAATCCACGTACTGCCCGGCGGCGTGAAGAATTCGACGACCCGCTCGATCGGCATCGCCTGCCCGGCCACAGCGGAATCGGCTGGCAGCGACACCGGTTCGATGCCCATCAGCTGCAGGCGTTGATTGTCGTGATCCTTGAGGCTCAAGCGTCCATTCAACAGCGGCGACACCGGCCAGCCCTGGCGCCGCAGGTCGATGAACCATTGTTGGGGGAATGTCGCGCCGTTTGGTGCACTGAGGCTGGCTTGCGGTTCGCCGCCGATCAATTGGCTGGCGCGAGCGTAACTGTCGCGAGCCTGACTGTTCAGCGCCTCAACGCCCGTCAACAGGCTGGTGGCCAGCCACAGCCCGGTCAGCACACTGAAAAACTGCACCGGGTGCCGTCGCCAATGGCTGAGTAGCGCACGCAGGGTTTGCCGGAAGACGATCACGTCAGACGTCCGCTGGACAGCACCACTCGTTTCGCCAACCGCGCCGCCACCCGAGGGCTGTGAGTGACCATCAGCAAGGTCGTCGGCGTGTCGTCGAGCAGCTCCAGCAACAATCGCAGCACTTCGTCACTGGTCGCTTCATCCAGGCTGCCGGTCGGTTCGTCTGCCAACAGCAGTTTCGGCTGCGAGGCCAGCGCCCGGCCCAACGCGACACGCTGCTGCTGGCCGCCCGAGAGCTGCTCGGGATAGCGCTTGAGCAAATCACCCAGGCCCAGACGCTGCACCAGATGCGCTTGCCAACGCGCATCGTGACGCCCGGCCAGACGCGCCTGAAACGCCAGATTGTCTTCGACGCGCAAGCTGCCGATCAGGTTGAACTGCTGGAACACCAAGCCGATTTCCGTGCGCCGCCAATTGGCCAATTGCGCTTCGTTCATGCTCTCGAGCCGATGCTCGGCGCTGCGAATGCTGCCGCTGTCGACCTTGTCGAGACCGGCGATCAAGTGCAGCAAGGTGCTTTTGCCACTGCCGGATTCGCCCATCAACGCCAGGCTGCTGCCGGGTTCCAGCGTCAGGTCGACGCCTTGCAGCACGGGTAACGGGCCTTGGGGGGTGGCGTAGTTTTTGAAGACGTTGCGAACCTCAAGCATGGGCAAACCTGATCGATGGACGTGAGCCAAGGATAGCGGTGCTGAATGGTTTTTGTCCGCGGATGATCATCGCCGTGCCTTGGCCAAACCGTCATCGCCGGGGTTCAGGCCCCGGAATCGGTCAATTCGAACCTTGGTCGAGGTCTTTGATCGCTTGGGATATAGCCATGTGCAGAGTGTTAACCGCGCATGTTCGAGGTGGTTTGGGTGTGCGCCGGGGCGTATCGGGCTCGGTGGATCAGCATCAGAAAGGGGTGGCGACCGGCCCGGCCTCATCGCTGGCAAGTCAGCTCCCACAGTGTTTCATGGGGAGGCCAATATCCCTGTGGGAGCTGGCTTGCCAGCGATGAGGCCAGTTCTGCCCATACAAAACCTACTGCCCCGCCGCCACACTCGCCGGCGCCTGCGTCGGCGTCACAATGCTGCCCAGATCGATATGTTTCCACTCAGGCTTGGCCCCCAACCGCGCATTGAAGCGATAGTTGAAGGTGAACTCATCCCCCGTCGGCACCGTCAGCGGCTTGCCGTACACCGATTCGATGCCCGCCAGGTCATATCCCATCAGCTGCAACAGCGTCGGGAAAATGTTGTAGTGACTGGAGCGATCCTTGTTCGCCGCCAACTGCGCCGACCAGTCGAAGGTTTTCAGATCGCGGCCCTGAATCACCACCAGCGGCACCAGGCCCTCCTCCTCTACCGGATCCCCGCCGCAATGGGTATTGAGCCCCGGGTTGCCGCGTTCGTGCAGATCCTGGCCGTGATCGGAGGTATAGATCAGCAGTGCATTGTTCAGATTGCCCTTGGCCAACACCCGCGCAAAAAACTCGCCGACGTTCCATAAAACCGTGTTTTTGTAGGCGTTGCGATACAGCACCCAGTCATCCGACTGGCCATTGAAACCATTGCGTTCACCGGTATCGGCGACTTCCGTGAACTGCCCGCGCGGCAAGGTCGGGCGGTAGGCCATGAAGGCATCCGGGTATTTGTCGTGCACCGGAAAATGCGCGCCGACCTTGTTGATCAGGATCAGCTCGGGCTTGTCGTCGTTGAGCAGCTCGATCAGCTTCGCGGCAGCGGCCATATCGCGGTCGCGCACGCTGGTGCGGTCGAATTGGACAAACTCGTCGATGTCCTTTTTCTCGGCGTCGTTCATCAGGTTTTGCAGGTTGCCACCGGTGCGTTGGGCGTCGATGTACACCGTGCGCAGGCCGGCCTGTTTTGCGTACTGCCAGATCGACGGCAGGGTGCTGTTGATGCGCATGTAGTCGGCGCGGGTGCCCCCGTAGCGCAGGGTAATGTTGGTGTCGGCGCTGCAATTGGCGATGGACGCGGCATAGCCGTAATTGAAAATGTCGACGCCTGCATGCGGCTGTTTGAGGTTGCTGTGCACGCCAAACGGCGCGTTGATATCCAGATAATTGCCGGAGATGCTTTCGTCGATGATCAGCACGATGTCGTGACCCACCGCTTGCGAAGTGCGCGCCAGCGTGACCGGCTCACGCGGGCCCACGGTGTTGTGCAGCGCTTCATAGGCAAACAGGTTCAGATAGGCCAACGGCGTGTACATGATCGGCAAACCCCGGGCGCCCTCGCCCGCGCGCAAAAACAGCACCGCGCTGAGCAGCAGCACCCCACACAACGGCGCGGCCACACGCAAAACGTTCGGCACGATGAGCGAATGGCGCGGCTTGAGGCCGATGGCAAACAACAGCAGCAGGCCACTGAGCACGCCGCGGATGATTGCGTCCCGATACTGGTACGCCGCTTCCTGAATGAAGCCGCCGGAATACACCAGCGAGACGAAATTGCTGTAGCTCAGGTAATCCGCGGTGACCCGGGTATAAACGTCGAAAAACACTGCCGAAACAAACATCGCCAATGCGAATAGATGTCGAATGAGTGTCTGCCGTATATACGCCGTTAGATATAACGCGAACGTCAGCGCCAAAAACATCGCGCCAAAAAGAAGTACAGAAAAACTCAGGCCGATAGCATTTACCCGCTCAATGTAATAAGCGCAATAAAACAGCAGATAGATAATTAAAAGCAGTTCTTTCGCATATCTGAGCATGGCGATACCGGTCGTGCAAAAAGGCGGGGAGTCAAAGGTTTGTCAGGTAAAACCTGACACTAGCACCCAGCCATCAAAGCGCAAGAATTGACTGATTCTCCAGCAAAGCGTCAAAAAAACGTTGACTCAAATCTGACACACCGATGCCGCCACAACCCTTGAAATGTAAGGCTTACAACCGTTTATCGCTTATTTTAAATCTGAACAAATCTGCAAAAATTCAACAAATCCAATCGCAGCAATGACTTGATGGCCAATCGCCAAAAAACGCTCAAGTGTTATACCGACGCAACATGTCATTTTGCTGACACGCTTTTCAAACGCTGCGCTATACCCCTTCTACGGTCTTTTAAACAACTTCTTCTTTTCGCTCTATCGAGGGTGCGCAGATGGACGTGAGCGTATTTGGCACGGGCTATGTTGGACTTATACAAGCTGCCGCACTTGCAGATGTCGGACATCGGGTTTTATGCGTCGATATCGACCCGAAGAAGATTAAACAACTGCAACAAGCGGTGCCGCCCATTAGCGAACCAGGGCTGTCCAGCACACTTGAAGAAAACATCAAGGCTGGGCGCCTTCTGTTCAGCACCCAGGCCAGCGACGCGGTCGAACACGCCGAGCTGATTTTCATCGCGGTCGGCACGCCGGCCGATGAAGACGGCTCCGCTGACCTCAGCCATGTGCTCAACGTTGCCCGGCAGATCGCCGGTTTAATGGAGGCCGATCGCACCCTGATCATCAAATCCACGGTGCCGGTCGGCACCGCCGATCAAGTCCTCGCCACCGCCAACAGCGAATTGCTGCGCCGCGCCAGGACGGATTTGAACGTGCGCGTGGTCTCCAACCCCGAATTCCTCAAAGAAGGCAGCGCCCTCGCCGATTGCATGCGCCCCGACCGGATCATCGTCGGCACCCACGATGAAGAGGCCCGCGAGCAGATGAGCGAGCTGTACGCGCCGTTCTGCCGCAACCACGAAAAACTCATGTTCATGGATAACCGCAGCGCCGAGCTGACCAAATACGCGGCCAACGCGATGCTTGCCACGCGCATCAGCTTCATGAACGAGCTGGCCAACCTCACCGAGTTGCTTGGTGCCGATATCGAATCAGTGCGCAAGGGCATCGGTTCCGACCCGCGCATCGGTTATCACTTTATCTATCCGGGCTGCGGCTTCGGTGGCTCGTGCTTTCCCAAGGATCTGCGCGCCCTGCTGCACACCGCCGAACACAACGGCATGCCGTTGAAACTGCTGCGCAGCGTTACCGACGTCAACGACAGCCAGCGGCACATCCTCTTCAGCAAACTGAAAGCGCAGTTCCCCCAAGGACTGGCCGGCAAGTCCATCGCGATCTGGGGCCTGGCGTTCAAGCCCAATACCGACGACATGCGTGAAGCCCCCAGTCGTTACTTGATGGATGCGCTATGGGCCGAAGGTGCCAGCGTGCAGGCCTACGACCCGGAAGCCATGTCCGAGTGCCGGCGCCTCTATGGCTACCGTAACGACTTGCACCTGTGCGCCACCCGTGACGACACACTGGAAGACGCCGATGCGCTGGTGATCTGCACCGAGTGGAAAAACTTCCGCGTGGTGGATTTCGAATGGCTGGCCAGCAAGCTGCGAGCGCGGGTGGTGATTGACGGTCGCAACCTCTACAACCCGGAACATCTGGCCGCTGCAGGCCTGCATTACAGCGGCATCGGCCTGCGCCACATCGCCCCCGAAGGGCTGCGCCCATGAAAATCCTGGTCACCGGCGCGGCCGGCTTCATTGGTGCCCATTGCGTTTTGCGGCTGATGCGCGACGGACACACAGTGGTCGGTCTGGATAATTTCAACGCCTACTACGATCCGCAGCTCAAGCACGACCGCGTGCAATGGGTGCGTGAGCAGGTCGGCGATTTCCAGCTCGCTACGGTTGACCTGGCGGATGCGTCGGCCATCGAAGCGCTGTTCGTCCGGGAATGTCCGCAAGCGGTCATCCACCTCGCGGCGCAAGCCGGGGTGCGTTATTCGCTGGAGAATCCGCGGGCGTACCTGGACAGCAATCTGCAGGGGTTCCTCAATATTCTGGAGAGCTGCCGGCAGCATCCGGTCGAGCACCTGATCTACGCCTCGTCGAGTTCGGTGTATGGCGCCAACCAGACCACGCCGTATTCGGTGAAGGACGGCGTCAATCATCCGCTGTCGCTATACGCAGCGACCAAGAAAGCCAACGAACTGATGGCCCACAGCTACAGCCACTTGTTTGGCATTCCTTGCACCGGGCTGCGCTTTTTTACCGTGTACGGGCCGTGGGGCCGGCCGGACATGTCGCCGATCCAGTTCGCCAAGGCGATCAGCGAGGGGCAACCGCTGAAGCTGTTCAACTACGGCGAGCATCAGCGCGATTTCACCTACATCGACGACATCATCGAAAGCATCGCCCGCCTCATCCCGCAACCGCCACAGGCCAATCCTCAATGGAACCGCGAACAGCCCGACCCCGCCAGCAGCATGGCGCCGTGGCGGCTGTTCAACATCGGCGGCCAGCACCCGGTGGAATTGAAAAGCTACGTGGCGCTGATCGAAAAACACCTGGGTCAAAACGCCGTGATCGAGCTGTTGCCCTTGCAGCCGGGCGACGTTCTCAACACTTGCGCCGAGGCCAGCGATCTGGCCCAGGCCACCGGTTTTCAGCCCCGGATAGCGCTGGATGAAGGACTCGGGCGCTTCATCGCCTGGTTCCGTGACTACTACCCAACGGCCTATCGCCCACGCGCCGCACGCGGCTGACCATCAGTGGAGAACGTTATGACTGGACATGAGAAAGCGATACCGATGCAGGAACTGCGTCGTGACAAGCGCATAGACCCCGAGCATCGGATGCGCCTCGATGCCGCGATTCATCGCCAGGGTCGCGGTTGGGTCACTGGCCGTGACGGTGGCCGGCCATGGCAGGTGTCGCGGACCAATCGGATTGTGGCTTGTCTCGGCGCCCTGGCGATTCTGCTGGTGTTTTCGCCGCTGTTGATCGGCCTGGCGCTGGCCGTCAAGTTCACCAGCCCGGGGCCGGTGATGTTCGTGCAAAAACGCACCGGTTATCGCGGGCGCAAATTCGGCATGTACAAATTCCGCACCATGGTTGCCAACGCCGAAGACCTCAAGGAATCGTTGCGCCACCTGAACAAGCACGGGGCCGACGCGATTGATTTCAAGATCGACAAGGACCCGAGAATCACCGGTATCGGCGGCTTTCTGCGCCGCACCAGCCTCGACGAACTGCCTAACCTGATCAACGTGATCAGCGGCGACATGCGTCTGGTCGGCCCCCGTCCGACCTCCTTCAATGCTTACCGCTACAAGGACAATCACCTCGCTCGCTTGAGCATCTATCCCGGAATGACCGGCCTGTGGCAGATCTCCGGACGCAGCAACATCGACTTCGACCAGCGCGTTGAGTTGGACCTCAGCTATATCGCCGAGCAGAGCCTTCTGCTTGATCTGAAGATCCTGTTGAAAACCCCCTTCAAAGTATTCAGCGGCCACGGAGCAAGCTAATGGACGGTTCAACCAATAAAAGCCTGAGCATCGCCAACCCCAGCGAATCGAACCTGACCTCGACCGTGCTGGATCTGGATCTGCGGATTCTGTTCCTGACCGCCGCCAACCCCGGCGCCGGCACCACCACCAGCGCGCTGGCACTGGCCAGTCAACTGGCGCAGATGAGCAGCGGCCAGGTGCTGCTGGTCGATGCCAGCCAATCGGCGAGCAACCTGACCCAGCAGATGAACCTGAGCAAGGAGCGCGGCCTGCGCGACCTGCTGTTCAACCCGGACAACCCGCCGCTGTTGCAGGACTGCGTGGTGCAGGTTTCGAGCCTGCCCTTCGACGTGCTGCCCAACGGCCGGCCAATCCGCACCATGGAGCACCTGACCGCCGAGCGTCTGAGCCCGTTGCTCGATCAGTTGGGCAGCCAGTACCGCTTCGTGGTGATCGATGGCGACGCGGTGTATTCCGCCGCCGACACGCTGGTCATCAGCACTCAGGTCGATGGCGTGGTGTTCGTGGTTCGCGCTGAAGACACCCGCTGGGAAGTCGCCCAGGCCGCCGTGCAACGCCTTACCCAGGCCGGGGCGAAAGTGGTTGGCAGCGTGTTCAACCGGCGCAAGTACTACATGCCCAAGTGGCTTTACAAAAATCTGTGAGCAACCGCAAAGGATGACGCCATGAACGCCAAAATGCTTGTCTTGCTGTTGCTGCCGCTTGCGGGCTGCTCCAGCAATTCCGATACCCGCAACATGCCGGTGAATATCCTCACCGCCACCCCGGCCAACGCCCAGGCCACCGACATGCCGAGGGTCGAGCAGACCCTGCGCCCGAAAGACGTGCTGGATGTGATTTTCCACATCAGTACCAGCGGCTCGGACGCTTACCGCGTCCAGTCGGGTGATCAGATCGGCCTCAACTTCACCGCCGCCAGCCAGCTCAACGGCACGCAATTGGTGCTGCCCGACGGCACCATCGAACTGCCGGGCGCCAACACCTCGGTGAAAATCGCCGGGCTGACCAGCGACGAGGCCCGTCAGGAAATCCAGCGCGCCTACCAACGCAAGCAGCTGTTCCAACCCAACCGCAATCAGCTCTCGGTGCAGATTCTCAGCCCGTTGAGCAACGAACAGAACCTCAAAAGCGCCCTCAACCACCCCGCCACCGGCATGAGCCGCGAAATCACCGTGGGCACTGACGGCTACGCCAGCTTCCCGGAAATCGGTGCCGTGCCGATGCAAGGCATGACCGTCAATCAACTGGAAGCCTTCCTCAACAGCAAGTACGCGCAACTGCCGGGCCGGATGACCGTCGATGTGCTGCTCAAATCCACCGCTGGCAACGAAATCTACGTATTGGGTGAAGTGGCTCAACCCGGCTCGTACCCGATTCGCCGTCCGGTTTCGGTGCTTGAAGCCCTGACGCTCGCCCGCGGCACCAACGTCAAGGCGCGCCTCGATTCGGTGGTGATCATGCGGCGCAATGGCAATCAGGTGCAGGCAATGAACTACGACGTGGAAAAAGCACTGTCGGGCGAGGCGCCGCAAATCGCCTATCTACAACCGGACGACATGCTTTACGTGCCAAAAACCAAGCTTGCCAGCGCCGGCGAACTCGCCCGCCAACTGGCCGACGTGGTGCTGTTCCAGGGCGTGGGGTTCAGCTTCGGCTACCGCGTCGACAACAAAGGCAGTGACAACTGACTCTCAGGTGAACGACATGAACCCAAAAGAAAATTACCTGCACGAGTTCTTCAGGATTTTCTTCGCCAACAAGCAACTGGTGAAGCGCATCTTCCTGATCTTTGCAGTGATCGCGCTGTTGCTGCCGCTGTTGCTCAAACAGAGCTTCGATATCACCGCGCAGGTGATCGTGCAGTCGAAAAAACTCTCCCAGGGCGATGCGACCACCTCGCTCACCCAAGACAACGCCACGTTCATTCCGCCGTCGCTGGCGGACATGGAAACCGAAAGCAATATCCTGCGTTCGCCAGCGTTGATCCGCCAAACCATCAGCGAGCTGCGCGACAACGGCGAGTACACCCCAGCGCCAGGCATGTTAAGCAAGCTGGTCGGTGAGCCGTTTAAACGCTACGTCAGCTCGCCGTTGCGCGAATACGTGGTCAACCCGCTGCGCGGCACGCTGGGCCTGGAAACCGATCCCGTGCGCGACACGGTACTCGACGGTCTGACGCAAGAAGCTATCGATAACCTGAAGATCGAAACCCTGCCGGGTTCCAATGTGATCTCGATCATCTACAGCTTTGCAGATCCTGCCCAGGGCACGACGTTTGTCGCGGCTTTGCTGCAGAACTATCTGGTCAGCCGTCAGGCGCTGCAATCGATCGAACTGCCGCACTCGTTCTACGAATCCAAAAAACATCAATATCAGGTGCGTCTCGACGGACTGGAGGGCGCTCGGCTGGGTCTGCTGGAAAGTGTGGGTTCTTCCGATCCGAAAGAGGAAATCACCTTCCGCCTCAACGCGATCAACACTGAAGAACAGGCACTCAATCTGTACCGCGATCGCTTGCTGCAAAGCCAGCGCTGGCTTGATTACCTGAAAACCAGCCTGGCCGCTGCCAACTCCAACAAGCTTAACGACTACACCTTCCCGTTCACCTTCACCACTACGGTGGACAACATCGCGTTCGAAGACCGCGAGATCAGGCAGATGGGTGAGGCGCTGACCACTCAGGTCAGCCGCTACATGAATGATCTGGCGGTGTTCCAGCCCGGCAGCGAGCCCATGCTGCTGACCCGCGAGCAAATCGCCCGCACTCGTCAGCAGTTCCTCAAAGTCGTCAATAACCGCATCCAGGAACGCACCACCGACCTGTCGGTGGTCAGCCAGGTGATCGAGCAGAAAACCGCGCGCATTGCCGAGTTCAAGGAGCGTATCCACCAGTTGCAGCAAACCCAGAGCAAGCTGCGCCAGATGGACACCGAAATAGGCGCCCTGCACGCCGCGTTCTCGACCTACGCGCAACGCTTTGCCGAAAGCAGCACCACCCGCTCACTGGACAATGACCTGTCCAATGCCCGGGTGTTGAGCCCGCCATTTGAACCGACTGAAGCAGCATTTCCCAAACCGATGTTGATCATTCCGTTCGGCATGCTGACCGGCCTGCTGTTGGCGATCGCGTTCGTCTATGTGCGGGAGTTCTTTGATCATCGCTTCAAACATCCGGCGCAAATCAGCCATGAACTGGGGCTGCCGGTGCTGTTGGTAATCAACGAGCAAGCAGCGCTGCCGGGCAATCCGCACAAGAGCTGGTCGGTGCCAGGCTTTGCGCACTGGGTGCGCAATTGAGCCTGTCGACCCCGCCGAAAGCCGCGCTGCCGATCATTCATTTGCTCAGCAGCGGTGGCTTCTATGGCGCCGAGCGTATGTTGCTCGATCATTGCCTGGCGACGCCGGGACAGCATCAAGTGCTGTTCCTTGACGCGCCGCCGGAACTGATCGCGCGCTTTCGTGAGGCCGGGGTCGACGCAAAGGGTTGCACAGGGCTCGGCACGTTGCTGCGGCACTTGCGTCAGCGCCGCAGCGAAAGACCTTTGATTAATACGCACAATTTCAAAGGGCTGTTATTCGGCTGGCTCGGCGCGACGCTGTTGCGCCTGCCGCTGGTCATTACTCAGCACGGTTTTACCCCGCGCAGTCGCAAGCAGAAATTCTATACCTGGCTGAGCCTGCAACTGTGCCGCACTGCGTCGGTTGATCGCGTGGTGTGCGTGGCCGAAAGCATCGCCGCCATTCACCGCCAGGCCAGCGTGCGGGCCGACAAACTGCAAGTGATTCCCAACGGTTTGCCGGCTCACGCCGAGATGATTCCCAATGCTGATCGCCAGCGCTGGCTCGCCGGTTACGTCGGGCGCCTGAGCAGCGAGAAAGGCCCGGATCTGTTTCTCGACGCGCTGATTGCGCTGTGCCTGCAACACCCGCAACTGGACGCGGTGATGCTCGGCGACGGCCCGGAACGCGAGGTGTCGCAGGCGCGCATTGATGCCGCCGGTTTACAGCGGCGCATTCGTTTGCCGGGTTACCAGACCGACATGCACCGTTGGTGGCAGCAACTCGATGCGCTGGTGATCAGCTCGCGCACCGAGGGCACTCCGATGATTTTGCTGGAGGCCATGCAGGCCGGGGTGCCGGTGGTGGCGTTCGGTGTCGGCGGGATTCCCGATGTGCTGGAGGATCGTCATAACGGCCTGCTCGCGGCGCCCAACGACAGCGCTGCACTCGGCCGGCAGCTCGACACGTTGTTGACGCAACCAGGCCTGGCCCGGCAACTGCGCGACAACGCGAAACGCACGCAAAAGGATCGCTATGACCTCAAGGCGCTGGCCGAACACTGGTCGCAGCTGTACATCCGCACCGCACGGGAGGCACGCGCATGATTTTCCCACTCTCTATCGTCAGTCTGCTCGCACTGGTCTGCTTGGCTCTGCTGGTCAGTCCTTATCCTTATCTGGCGCCAGGCGCGGTGCTCGGTCTGGTGGGTGTCGCGGTGCTGTATCGCAAGCCGAGCTGGGGTTTACTCGGCATAGTCGCGCTCGTGCCGTTCGAGGGGTTCTTCAAGGACAGCGCCTTTTCCGGGAGCAAATTCCTCGGTGCTTCGCTGGCGCTGATCCTGATGTTGCAACTGGCATTGCATCAGATCCCATCGCAGCGCCTGCACAGCAATCTGTGGCGCTACCTGATCGGTTTCATGGCGCTGTACCTGCTGAGCCTGCTCGCCACCGACAACCTGGGCATGTCACAGAGTCATCTGCGTGAACTGAGCGTGGGCCTGATTCTGTTCGTGATCACCTTGTTGATCGGCCGCGAGCTGAACCTCGATCTGTTCGCCCGGCTGGTCACGCTCAGCGTCAGCGCCACCTGCGCCATGGCGATGTTTTCCAGCAAATTCCAGGACAAGGGCCGCGCCGCCGGCCTGCTCGAAGATCCCAACGCCTTCGCCCTGTTGATTGCCTTTGCCGTGCCTCTGGCGTTGCTACTGGTGATCCGCAGCCCCAACCTGCTGCAGCGTTTGTTCTGGGGCGCTTGCTGCCTGGTGTTGCTGGGCGGCATGACCAAGACAGAGTCACGCTCGGGGCTGGTGGTACTGGCCTTGAGCCTGGCCATCGGCGTCTGGCATTACCGTGCGCAACTGGTGCGTATTCGTCCCCGGCATCTGGGCTTTGCCATGCTGGGCGCAGCCATCGTCATTCCACTGGCGATTTACGCCATGCCTGCCGGTTATCTCGCACGCATTCAGTCGCTGAGTATCTTGAGCGCCGGGGCCAAGGCTCAGGATGAATCGCTTGGTCGTCGCGCCTCCTACATTGTCGTCGGCAGCCAGATCATCCGCGAGCATCCGCTGCTCGGCTCCGGTCCCGGCACCTTCCCGCTGCACTACGCCACCACCGGTTATGCCAAGGCGTTCTCCGCCAACCGCAAGATCGGCGACCTGTATCGCCGGGCGCATAACACTTATCTGGAAATTTTCAGCGAATTGGGGATTCCGGCCGGCCTGCTGTTTGTCGGCATGCTGCTTCAGGGTTTCTACAACCTGATCCGTGCACGGCGGGCGTGGCTGCAGCGACAACAGTGGCAGCAGGCTGGCCTGATCACTCACCTTGGAATGAGTTTTGTGTCGCTGACATTGTTCCTGATGTTCCTCAGTGCGCCGAACCTCAAATACCTGTGGATCATGCTGGCGCTGACCTGCGTCCTGCGGCTGAAGGCTGAACAAGCGCCGCTGACGGAGGCCACTGCATGAGCCAGATCAGCATCGTCATCCCCATGTTCAACGAAGCACGGCACATTGGCCGCACGTTGCTGGCCGCGCAGAAAGCGGCGAATGCCGCCAATATCGACTGCGAGTTGATCGTGGTCGACAACGGCTCCAGCGATGACGGTCCGCAGATCGCTCGTGCATTCGGCGCGCGGGTTCTGCTCATGCCCGGCCTGCTGATCGGCGCCTTGCGCAATCGTGGCGCGGCCGCAGCGCACGGCGAGTGGCTGGCGTTCATTGATGCCGACATTGAAATGCCCGAAGAGTGGCTCAGCCAATTGTTCGCCCTCGAAGCAGAGGCTCAGGGCGACATCTTCGGCCTGGATCTGCACACCCCCGCCGCCGCGCCGTGGTACGCCACCGCATGGCAACGGCGCATGCTGCGCCCCTCAGCGCATGCCAGCCGCTCCGTGGACTGGCTGCCCAGCGCCAACCTGTTAATGCGCAAACGCTGGTTTGACGACGTCGGCGGTTTCAACGAAACCCTGCGCACCGGCGAGGACAAGGAATACACCCTGCGCCTGAGCAAACAGGGCGCACGATTGGTGTCGGTGAATAAAAGCGTCGCCCTGCATTGGGGCTACGAAATGAACTGGCGCGAATGGATGGGCAAGGAACTGTGGCGTCAGGGCAGTCACCTGCAATTGCTGCGCACCCATGGCATGAGCCTGCGCCTGCTGCGTTTTCCGCTGCTGTCGTTGCTGGTCTGGGTGACGGATTTTCTACTGATCGTTGCCTTGCTCGCCGGCCTCGCGCAGCTCGCGGTGATCCTGCTGGTGCTGGCCCTGCTGCCAAGCCTGGTGCTCAGCGTGCGGCAGAGTATCAAGCACCACAATGTTCGCCTCACCTTGCAACTGTGGGGTCTGCACTGGTTACGCCTGCACCTGCCCAGCGCGGCACTTATTCTCAGTCTGTGTCATTGGAACGCCAGGAGGCCTGCCCGTGGCTGAATTCATTTTCTGGATGTGCCTGCTGCTGCCGGTGTACGCCTACGTCGGTTATCCACTGCTGCTGACCTTGCTGGCGCCGTTGTTCCCGGCCAGGCGCCATACACCGGCGGCGCCGCTGAACGTCAGCATCGTGATTGCCGCGCACAACGAGGCGCGGCACATCGAGCACAAATTGCGCACGCTGCTGGCTCAGGATTATCAGCCCGCCACCCTGCAGATCATCCTCGCCAGTGATGGCTCGACGGATGACACCGTGGCTTGCGCGCACAAAGTGATTGATCCGCGCATCACCGTTCTTGACCTGCCCCGGCAGGGCAAGGCCGCGACGCTGAATGCCGGCGCCGCGCTGAGCACCGGCGATATTCTGGTGTTCACCGATGCCGATAATCAATGGTCACGCGACACCCTCGGCCACTTGCTCGCACCGCTGAGCGATCCGCAGGTCGGCGCGTGTGCAGGGCACATGGTCATCCCGGTGACTGGCGGTGGCTTGAGCATCGGTGACAGTCTGTATCGGCATTACGAAGGCTGGTTGCGCCGCATGGAGAATCGCACCGGGTGCATGGTCTCGGCCGATGGCGCCCTGCTCGCCCTGCGCCGCGAGTTGTTCCAGCACGTTCCGGCGGAAGTGAACGACGACTTCTTTATCAGCACCTGTGCACCGGTGGCGCGCAAGCGCATCGTCTATGTACCCGAGGCGCAAGTGATCGACCATGGCGTCGATGAGGCGGGCAAGCAATGGCGCCGCCGCCAGCGGGTCACCGTCGGTGGCCTGCAAAGCCTGGCGCAACGCAGCGCACTGCTGAATCCATTCAAGTACGGCCTGTATTCCATCGCCTTGATCAGCCACAAACTGATCCGCCGTCTCGCCCCGATTCTGTTGCTGCCGTTGCTGCTGAGCAACTTCTGGCTGTGGAGTGAACACGGTTTCTATCGCCTGAGCCTGATCGCACAACTGATTGGCTACACGATTGCGGTCATCGGCCTGCTGGATTCGCAACACCGTTTGCCCAAACCGTTTCGCTTCGCGGCTTTCCTGCTGGTGACACTGGCCGGCATGAGCCTTGGCCTGTGGCAGTTCCTGCGCGGTCAGCGGTACGCGCAGTGGAACCCTGAACAAAATCGTTGAGAGGACTCATGCCATGGCGATCAAACAGCTGATAAAACGCACCAGTGGCTGGCTCTATCTCAACTCGTCCATGGGGCGCAACCAGTTGCAAGGGGCCGGGGTAATCCTGATGCTCCACCGGGTGCTGGCCAATGACCGTGCCGCCAGCCTGCCGCACCGCAATGAACTGTGCGTCGGCCCGCAGGCGTTCGAACACCTGCTGCTGTGGCTGTGCAAGCATTTTGATTGCGTGCCGCTGATGGAAATTCTTCAGCCAAATTCGCTGCGCAGCGAACGCCCGCAAGTGGCGCTGACCTTCGATGACGGCTGGCGCGACAACGCAGTCAACGCCTTCGCGCTGCTGCAAAAACATCAGGTGCCGGCGAGTATTTTTCTCTCCACCGATTTCATTGGCAGCCGTCAACGATTCTGGTGGGAAAGCCTGGGCGAAACCCTGTGGGGCAGCCATGGCGACAAGGCGCGCATGCATCTGATCGAATGCCTGCGCTCGATAGGCAAGCCACTGCCGGTGCTGTGCGATGACATTGATGTGCAGCGCCGCAGTCTGGCCCTTCTGCATTATCTGCAAAGCTTGAAAGACTGCGACTCCCAGGCGCTTGAACGGCTCACCGACGAGTGTCCGCAGGATTCTCTGCCGCAGGCCCTGGACTGGCATCAGGTGCGCGCCATGGAAGCGTCCGGGCTGGTGCGTTTCGGCCCACACGGCGCCAGTCACGCGATCCTCACCGGACTCGATGAAGTTCGTCTGCGCGAAGAGATCAGCCGCAGCCGCGATGCCCTGCACAACGGCTGCAATCGGCCGTTACCGGTGTACTGCTACCCCAACGGCGACAACGATGAACGCGTACGCGAACAGGTCGCCAATCACGATTATCCGTTTGCCCTCGGCACCGCTACAGGCCTCTATCGCGGGGCTGGCGACCCGTTGAACCTGCCGCGCTTCGGCGTCAGCCAGCGCACCGCGCGCAATCCAGAGTTGCTGTCGCTGCGGATCTTTCGCGGGGCACGGCCATGAGCCGCAGCCACTACCTCAAGCATCTGGCCCTGAGCATGGGCACCAAACTGGCGATGATCGCCCTGCGTCTGCTGCGCAACGTGTTGCTGGCGCGGATTCTCGGGCCGAGTGAACGCGGATTGTTTGCCTTGCTCAGCACCCTGCCGGACTTGATCAGCGCCGCCACCAGTGGCGGGCTGAATTCGGCAGTCGGCTATCAAGCGGCCAAGCAGCGGCCGATGGGTTTGTTGCTTGCTCAGGTGCTGGTGTTCGGCTGTCTGCTGGCGGGGCTGCTGACCTTGTTGGTGGTTGCGTTGGTGCGTGAGTTCGGCGGTGAACTGGATGTGACGATGCAGCTCGGTCTGCTGGCCTGGCTGTTGTTGCTGGCGGTGCCGCTGACCGTACTCAAAAGCGGCCTGCTGACATTGCACAACGCCTCTGGCGGCGTGGTCGCGTTCAACGTGCTGCGCCTGATCGAATCGCTGGCGCCGCTGCTGTTGTTTCTTGCGCTGTTCTGGATGTGGAAAAGTGCTGCGCTGGAAGCGGCGCTGATCAGTTGGCTGGCCGGGATCAGTCTGGTGGTACTGGCCGGTTGGGTCTGGCTCAAGCGGGCGCAACCGATGCAGCTGCAATGGGACCGCGCCAGCCAGAACGAACTGCTGCGCTTCAGCGCCCGCAGCCATCCGGACCTGCTGTTTCAGCAAGTGATTCTGCGCTCGGATTATCTATTCATCGGCGCCCTGCTCGGCAGCACCGCGCTGGGTCACTACGCGATGGCCAGCGCCGCCGCCGAACTGCTGCTGATCGTTCCCGAGGCGGTGACCACGCCGCTGATGAAGCGCCTGCTGCAACAGGACAAAGGCATGGACAAAGTCACCCCGCTGGCGCTGCGCCTGACGGCGACGGTGATGCTCGGTGCCTGTCTGACCATGGCGGTGATCGGCGAGTGGTTGATCATCACTTTGTTTGGCGCGGCGTATCAACCGGCGTATCCAGCGCTGCTCGCGTTGCTGCCCGGCCTGCTGGGCCTGTGCTACGCAAGCATTTTGCGCCTGGACCTGATTGGCAAGGATCGCCCCGGCACGGTGTCGTTGCTGATGGGCATGGGCGCCCTGCTCAACCTGGCGCTGAACCTGGTCTTGATTCCTGCCTTCGGCATTGTCGGTGCAGCAGCGGCTTCATCGATTGCCTATCTGGCCGTCACCGTGGCGATGCTGGTGCTTTATTGCCGCTTGAGTGGCGTGCCGTTCTGGCAAACCCTGATCATTCTGCCCAGCGACATCACCCCGATGTGGCTGATGTTGCAACGCCGGAAGGCAGCATGAAACGCCTGGCCCTGCTGCTCGGTCTCGGCCTGTCGCTGGACGCCTACGCGGCGTCGATGCGCTGGGGCGATATCCGTGACGGCAGTTTGTATCTGCAAACCGATCGCCCGGACACCGTGATTGTGAGTTGGGTGCCGGCGTGGCAGGCCGAGGCCAATGAAGAACATCTGTATCTGCTCGACGGTCAGGGCAAGTTGCAGGGCGAACGGCTGATCAAGGCCAGTGAAACCCGTGGCAGCCAGCGCTGGCCGCTGGCGCCTGGCGCGGCGAGTTATCAACTGGAGATTCCCGGCTACAGTTTCCGCGGTTACCGGATCGAACATGACGAAAACACCGTGGCGCTGTTTGCACCGGCCAAGGTGCATTTCAGCGCGGAAGTGCGTAACGGCACTGAGCTGTATTTCAGAGTCGCACCCGGCGAACACGCGGTGCTGGCCGGCAAGTTCCATGGCGGCGTGAGCGCCGTGCAAGCGCAGCGGGTGGGTGATGGCCAGCAGCTGTCGTTGGCGTTGAAACCCTATCGTGCCTATTGGCAGTTCGATCAAGTCGCGTTGCCCGTCAGCGAACAACCGCAGGTCTGGCGCCTGCTTCTACAAGGCAGGGGCAAAGCAGCATTCTGGCTCGATGGCACGGCGAATCTGTTTGCGCAGAATCCGCAGCAGCTCAAACCCTTGCAGTCAGAACCGGGGCAGACGCGTCTGACCCTGCACGACAAAGTCCTCGGACGCACGCCGGATCTGGGAATCGCACTGCCTTACCTCGTACCGCCGCCGTCCAGTCACGCCCTACTCGATGCCTTGAAACCCACCGCTGCGAGCTACTACAGCTTCGTTGACGTCACCTCGAAGAATCCGCATTTCGAAGACGCGTTCCGTCATCTTTATCAAAATCGCTTCGGCATCCGCCAAGACATCACCCTGCTCGCCGGCACCGGGCGTCAGGCCGATCTGCGCGCCGACGTGCAAAGCAACAGCGGCCTCGACGCCTGGCTCGCGGGCACCCGCGCTTTGGGTGGCAAAGGCACGCATTACATCGGTTTCGCCGACGAGCCTAATCTCAACTATTCAAGCTACGAACAGTATCGGGCGATCTTCAGCAGCATGGCGCGGCAGGTGCGCAGCGATCCGGCCAACGCCAAGGCCGGAGTGCGCATTGCCATGCCCGCCAGTTCACGGTTGGTCAACGGACCGTTCACCGAAAACGCGGCGAGCAAGCGCGGCATCGACTGGGCGCGGCGGCTGCTCGGCGAATCCGCCGATCAGGTCGACGCATTGGCTTGGCACGAATGGATGATCCGCGACCTGCTCGCGACCCGGGTCTACCGCGACAGCGTGCGCCGCGCCGCAGACCTGGTGGGGCTGGACGCCAAAGGGCAACCACGCAAGGCCTTGTTGCTGGATCAGACCAACCTATCCAGCGGTTCAAGCCTGAGCCCGTACGAGCAGGAAACCCACTACGCGGCGCTGTGGTGGACATCGGTGGTCATCAACGCCTCTCAGGACGGCTTGCTGAGCATGCTCAACTGGTTTCAGGCAGCCGATGAGCCGCCCTACGGCAAAGGCATGGTGCGTGTGTTGGGCGACGATCGCTTCGAGCTCAAACCGGTGGGCCTTGCCCAGCAATTCATCGCCCGGCATTGGCTGCCGCAAGTACTGCAACTGGATAACGACGCTTTTGAGGTGGATGTCCTGGCGATGGCCGGCGACGAACAGCGTGCACTTTTGGGGGTGAACAAAGGCACCCGCCTGCAACGGATTGATTTGAGCGGGGCCAAGTGCCCGCTGAAACATGGCGCCCTGCGTTACCTCGGCGCCGACAACCGCAGACACGACGCTCCGTTTGTCTGTGAAAACGGGCGCGTGCGTTTCGAATTACCGGGGCAAACCCTGTTTGCCCTGAGCTGGAGCGCTTCATGAACCGCCCTTCTGCCCTGCGAGCGCCATGCTGCGCGTGGCTACCTTCATCAGGAGAAGAGACCATGGATGTTTTGCAAAAACTCAGCGGACATATCCGTCGTAATGGCCTGCGAGCGACCTTGTCCAAGATCCGCAGAAAGTACATTTTTGCCCATCAGCAATTGCTGTGGATGGAGCGCGATCTGGTCAGCCCCGTGCCGCCGCACAACCTCAAACCCTACCCACCGCTGCGCGTAATGAAGATCACCGCAGATAACGCCAGTGCCTTCACCCGTTACTTCGGTGATCGTGTCGGCGTCATGGCCGAGCTGGCCAATGAAGGTCGCACCGGGCACATGCATGTCGACGAGCATGGCGATGCCGTGGCGTTTATCTGGGGCACACCGCGCGATTATTTCGATCGGCATTACTACGGTTGCCGGTTCCCGGTAAAACCCGGCGAGTTCTTCGAATTCGGTGGCGAAATGGCTCGCGCCTACTGGGGCACCGAATTGTCAGTCGATGTGCAAGTGCGCCTGTGGAAAGCCATGGCCGAGGAAGGTTGCAGCAAAGTGGTCGATGTCTGTGAGTCGAACAACATCCCGGCGCTCAAGCTGCACCTGCGCATGGGCTATACCGAACAACAGCGGATCATGAATATCTACACGCTGTTCGGTCGCTGGCGCTTCTACCGCGAAACTCGCTACAGCGGCTCGCGCCTGGACGCACTGCGTAAACCTTCCCGTCCATCTGTAAGCGCAACGGCGGCCTGAACCTATGGTGATGCGATTCGAATGGCGCACGTCCCTGTGCGCTGCCGACTTCCCGGCAACCGCCTACGAGGCACTGCGCCTGCGTGTGGCCGACCACACGCCGTTCAACAACCTGGGCTGGTTGCGAGCGGCAGAACAGGCCCTGGCCGAAGATCAGCGCCTGCACATCCTGCTCGGCTGGGAAGCAGAGCAATTGCATCTGTGCCTGCCACTGGTGGCCAGCCGTGAACGCTTCGCTGGCGTGCCGTTTCGTGTCTTGCATCACTTGGGTTATCCGCTGGCCGATCGCCTGGCCCTGCTGTCGTTGCTCGACGGCGAAGACATGCACAAGGCGCTGGTGCTGATCCATAAGCGTCTGCCCCATGCGCTGCTGCAACTCAACGAACAGTCGGAACCTGCCGGTGAAGAAAGTGCGCTCACCGAATGGATGGCGCGCAGTTCCACTGCTGAACGACGCCTGAGTTGCCGGGTGCCGGTGCATCTGATCAGCGACGCCGATCATCGGGAGGTCTCCGGCGACCCGCGCTACAAGTTGCGTCGGGCGCGTAAACGGATAGCGGCATGCGGTGCGCAGATACGTCGGATCACCCCGGATGCGCTGAGCATCGGCGCCTTGCTGCAGGCCATCAGCGAAGTGGAAGCGGTGAGCTGGAAAGGCGATGAAGGCGTGGGGATTTTCGCCACGCCGCGCAGTCGCCAATGGATCGAATCTGCCTTCACTGCTCTCGCCGGCCAAGGGCTGGTACGCGTGGTGATGCTCGAGCTGGACGGCCGCTGCATCAGCTATCGACTCGGCCTGCTCGAACAGGGTCGGCTCTACGATTACAACCTGGCGTTTTTGCCGCAATACGCCGACCTCGGTAGCGGCCGGGTGTTGCTGGAGGAATGGATTCGCTGGGGGCTGGATGAGCACTGGCGCTGGATCGACGCGTCGCGGGTCAGCCTGGACAACTCCAGCCATCAACTGCACGAACGCATGACCGGGCAACTGGAGCACTGGCGCTGGAGCTTCTACTCGTGGCGACCGAGTGGCTTGCTGCTGGGCCTGGGGCTACGCGTTTGGCACCACGTCAAACCGTCCCTGCAAAAATGGCGCACGCGGCGTGCCGGCAACTCGACAGCGGCGAACACACCCGAAACTCAACCGGCAACATCATCCCCCACACCTGGGCTAGCGCCTCGGAGAACATCATGAAAGTCATCGAAAAACTGCTTCTGCGCATCAGAGAAAGAGGCCTGCGCCGCACCCTCGGCGCGCTGGGGAAACGTTACGTATTCGCTCACCGTGAATTGCTGTGGATGGAGCGCGATCTGGTCACACCGATTGCCCCGCACAATTTGCGCCCCTGTGAAGGTTTGCGCAGAGTCGACATCACCGAGGAAAACGCCAAGGCATTCAGCAAGTACTTTGGTGACCGCGTGCAGACCATGGCCGAGTTGGCCGCTGAAGGGCATACGGGGCACATGTATCTGGACCAGGACGATCACACCGTCGGGTTCGTCTGGGCCAGCACTCGCGACTATTACGACCGCCACTTCTACCGCTGCACGTTCCCGGTCAAGCCCGGTGAATACTTTCAGTTCGGGGCCGAAATTGCACGGCGGTATTTCGGCAGTAGCTTGACCGTCGATGCACAGACCGCACTTTGGCACGTCATGGCTGCCCGAGGTTTCGAAAAAGTGGTGGACATCTGCGACGGCGCCAATGTACCGGCCCTGAAGATGCATATGCGTTTGGGCTATCAGGAACAGGGGCGTATCACACATGTTTACGATCTGTTCGGGCACTGGCGTTTCTTCCGCGAAACGCGCTACAGCGGCTCAAGACTGGAAGCTTTGCGCAAGCCGGAAAGACCGGTGGTGACGGCGGCGGCGCAGGCTTGATTCAATCCTGAGATTGATGGCGGCTGTGATGCCCCCTTCGCTGGCAAGCCAGCTCCCACAGGGATTTTTGGTGTACTCATTATCTGCGTACAACGCAAAAACCGGTGGGAGCTGGCTTGCCCGCGATGGGGCCAGCTCAAGCGATAAAGAATCTCAGGCCTTGATGGCGGTGAGGGTGAAACACATCGGCAACTGCGCTTGCTGGTTCAGGTATTGGTCGTACAACTCTTCCCGATTCGAATGCGCATATTCCTTGAAGTGCGCAATGTTCAGCCCTGCCCCGATGGCGCCGCTGAAGATCGCGCCGAGGGTGTGCACGAACCAGTAGGATTTCGCCGCCTGCTGTTCGACCTTGCCGACATAGACGATCGGCTCTTCCTGCACGAACGGCTCTGCGCGGAAGTACGAAGTCGCGAGGCGATACGGGTCTTCGCCGTCAGGGTCGACCATTTCCAGAAACGGATGGGTTTCGTAGATCACCAGTTGTCCGCCCGGTTTCAGAACCTGCGCGACGTGGCGGAAAAATTCGCCAATGTCGGGCATCCAGTTCAGTACGCCGATGGTGATCAGCGCGACGTCGAAGCGGTTGTGCAAGGTCGCCGGCAAATGATGGATATCGCTTTCGATGAATTCAGCACTGTGCGGTGAACGCTTGTTCAACTCACGCGCCTGTTCGAGGAACGCCGCCGATTGATCGACACCGACCACACTGCGCGCACCAAGGGCGAATAGCGACAGGCTTTCGCGGCCGTTGTTGCAGCCCAGTTGAATCACGTCTTTACCGTCGACCGCCAGCAATCCGCTCAAAGTCTCATCAAGACAGGAGAAGTCCGCCTGAGCGACTTCGCTGAGCAACGCCTGCCAGTCAGGCGAATCCTGATGGTGACGGGCGGAATCGTTCCACGCCTGCCGATTGCTTTCGATGGCGGTTTTATTGTTTGGCACTTCCATGGCGCACTCCGGACGATGCTCGTGATTGAGCGGATCCGAGTCTAAATCAGCCCGCCAGTTGCGGTTGTTGCAAACTTGTAAGCCAACGCTGTAGGACCTGCCGCAGGGCAGCTATAGTTAATAGCCTTGGGGAAAACCGCACTCGCAGGTGCCGCCATGCAAATGTTCGAACGGCTGTTGTTGACCGGTTGTCTGCTCGCCGCCACACAGGCGCACGCGCTGGACAGCAATTTCATCTACTACGGGCCGAACCAGCCCTTCGCCCACCCCGCTCCGCCGTCATTGTCCGCGCAGCCGCCACGGCCGTTTGATGACACCGCGCCGCAGGATTTCGTGGTCATCCCGGATCGCCACGTGTTTCGTGATTCACAACTGCCGACCGTGGCGGATGCAACAGTGCGGGTGTTTGTCCGCACGTACGATGCCGAGCGCGGGATTTATGTGAATGATGAGGTGCTGGATCCGACGTGCCTGTTGGCTTGCCTCGCCCCACCGAATCAACACTAAACCCTGTGGGAGGCGGGCTTGCCCGCGATGACGGAGTGTCAGTCGCCCTATCGGTTGGCTGACAGGACGCCTTTGAGGGCAAGCCCGCTCCCACAGGGTTTTGTGGTGCCCACAGCTCACCGGTCACCACTGGCGTTTGTCCGGTCGGGCCAAGCCGAGTTTTTCAATGCGATAACGCAGCATGTCGCGGCTCAGGCCCAGCAAGCGGGCGGACTTGGTGACGTTCCAGTCGGTCTTGTCGAGCATTTTGCGCACCATGTCGCGCTCGACTTCCGGCAGGTTCATCGACTCCATGTTGCTGGCCGGACGCGGCTCGTAATGCGGCGCCGGTTCGTCATGCTGATGTTGCGGCGGCAACTCGTCGCACAGGCTCATACAGACATTCAACTGATGCGCGGCGATGGTGTCGTTCGGCGCCAGCAGCACGGTTTGCTCAAGCATGTTGCGCAACTCGCGTACGTTGCCCGGCCAGGTGTAACTGAGCAGCAACTCTTCGGCCTGACCACTGAAATGCAGATGCGGTTTGCCATAGCGCTTGCCATGACTGGCGAGGAAGTGCCGGGCCAGCAGCAGGATGTCTTCGCCACGCGCGTGCAGACGCGGGACCTTGATCGAAATGATGCGCAACCGGAAGAACAGATCCCGCCGGAATTTACCCTGCTGCACCATTTGCTCAAGGTTGCAGTTGGTCGCGCTGATCACCCGCAAATTGACCTTGCGCTCCTTCACCGAGCCCACACGGCGAATGGTGCGATCTTCCAGCAGCTTCAAGAGCTTGGCCTGCAACAGCAGGTCCATTTCGCCGACTTCATCGAGAAACAGCGTGCCGCCGTCCGCTGCTTCCACCAGACCGACCCGCCGATCCTTGGCGTCGGTGAACGCGCCTTTTTCATGACCGAATAACTCGGACTCCACCAGATTCGACGGAATTGACGCACAGTTGAATTCAATAAACGGGCCTTTGCTGCGCGGGCCGTCGAAGTGCAACGCACGGGCCACCAATTCTTTGCCGGTGCCGGTTTCGCCTTCGACCAGTACCGGCGGCAGATCGGTGTTGGCCATGCGACGTTCGGCGTCGAGCAACTGCCCGATGGTGTTCTTCAGGTACTGCATCGGCGCTGATTCGCCGATCAACGCCTGCACCCCGGATTTCTGCGCCTCGCGCTCCTGATAAAACGACAGCGTGCGCTCCATTCGCTCGGTGGCCAAGGCCTTGTCGAGGAGCAATTTGAGTTCAGGCAATGCGACCGGTTTGGTGACGTAATGAAAGGCGCCCTCTTTCATTGCCACCACGGCATCTTCGACGTTGCCGTAGCCGGTCATCATGATCACTTTGAGATCCGGCGCGCTGATGCGCAGCTTCTGGATCAGGTCGTGTCCACTCATGCCCGGCAACGAGTTGTCGGTCAGCACGATGTCGGGCATGAAGGTTTCCAGTTGCCCCAGCGCGTCTTCGGCCGAATGGCAGACAGTCACCTCGAAGTCTTTGCGCTCCAGGTAGGTCTGAATATTGTCGGCCAACAGTTCGTCATCCTCGACCAGCAGAATGCTGTGTTCCATATTCCCCTCCCGATGCCACTTTAAAGTTGAGACTGACGCGGGTTCCCTCCTGCTCGCGGCTGGTCAAGACGACCGAACCCTGAAAGCGCTCCATGATTCTTCTGACCAATGCAAGGCCGACGCCGAGTCCGCCCTGCTTGGTGGTAAAAAACGGTTTGAACACCAACAGTTGCTGTTGCGCGCTCATGCCTTTGCCAGTGTCGCTCAGGGTCATGCGCACCTGATGGGGCTGGGGCGTTTCGATTTCGACCGTTAACACCCCGCCCTTGGGCATCGCCTCCAGGGCATTGGCAAACAGGCTGTTAAGAATTTGCGTGAGCAGCACCTGCTGACTGACGATGGGCGGGCAATCTTGCGGGGCGAATCGCACGACAACTCCGTTGCGTCGAATCAGCGCCTCGAACGCGCCGAGGGTGTCTTCGACCGTCGCGAGCAAATCCACCGCTTCACCGTCGTCACTCATCGGCCGTAACGACACCAGCAACTCGCGCACCCAACGTGACATGCGATCAACCTGGCTGATGATGTCGCCGATATTGCGCTGGGCGCCGTCGCTGGCGACTTCCTGAGCCAGTTCGGCGCTGGAGCGAATGGTCGCCAACGGGTTACGCAAACTGTGCGCCACCGCCGAGGACATTTCCCCCAGCGCGACAAAGGTTTCGTTGCTGATCAGTTGCTGCTGCTGGCTCTGCAGCAGCGTGGCGGCGCGGCGGACGATCCAGAACAGCGCGAGATAAATCGCTGCGCCGCCGAGCAGCGTCGCCACCCAGATCGAGGCGAATCCACGGTCGATCCGGTCGACCAGATCCGACGGTTCCTTGTAGATCTCGACCATGGCGACGACTTTGCTTTGGTCGGCATTGAACATCGGGATGTAGTTCTCGATGAACAGGTATTTCGGCTCGCGCGACATCCGCTGCTCAGGCTTCTCGTCGTCGATTTTGTGGTAGCTGGAGGCTACCGGGACTTTCATTTCGAACGACTCGTCCAGCTCTTCATCGTCTTCAATCCTGACGTTGATCAGCTCCGGGTTGGTTGACCAGATGATCGTGCGATCGAGTGCATAAACGGTGGCCAGCAGAACGTCGGGCAAATGTTCGACATGATCGAGAAACTCAATGCGCGCCGCAGCTTGCACCCCCGGATCGACATCGGGGTAGCTGTTGTCTTCGCGTGGGTCGAGCATTTCGCCCATGGTGCGGTTCGGATTGATTTTGGCGTGGCGCATCTCGGCTTCGCCGATGGCCTGGACGAATTGCGCGGTGAGCAGCGCATCACGCTCAACGCTTTCGGTGACCACAAAACGCGTGGAGATATAGCCCAACCCCAACGCTACGGCCGCGATGATCAGAAAACTGCCCAGCGAAAACCAGCGCAGCAAATTGAACTGCCCGCGCCAGCCTCCGCAGGCCTCTGCCGTTGCGCTCGGAGTCGATATTTTTTGTGATGCCAGTCGCTGCATGGACGTGCCCTGGAGGTTGTGCATCAATCCGTTCGTTGCCGCCATCACTGATCAGTGTAGGCGGCAATGAACGTGACCCACGGCTCGATGATTCTATTTTGCCGCTATTGGCTGCGCATCGGGCCGAGATTGCGTTGATGACACCCTGCAACTAACCCGCCAACTCAGTAATTGCCTGTAAAACAAGACGTTAGCGGAATAGCCCAATGTTTCGCCACGCGACGAATGGGGACGTTCACCCGATAGTGGGGCAAGTGTCGAGAAAGCAGATCTGCCCATCTGATCGCCACTCGCGGGGATAACCAACAGGAGCCGGTGGGCGTTAATGAATGAGCTGGAACGCCAGACGCACGCTGGTGCCCTCGCCTTCGCGGCTGTCGAGGGTCACACCACCGCCATAGCGCTCCATGATCCGTTTGACCAGCACCAGGCCAACGCCGAGCCCGCCCTGTTTGGTAGTGAAAAACGGCCGGAAGGCCATGGTCCGTTGCTCTTCGCTCATGCCTTTGCCCGTGTCGCTGAGCACCACGCTGACGCTGCGGTTGTCGACCGGCTCAAGGCTGATGGTCAGCGTGCCGCCCTTGTCCATCGCTTCCAGGGCATTGGCCAGCAGGCTATTGAGGATCTGCGTCAGTTGCACCGGCTGGCTGAGGACCATCGGCGTGTTCTGCGGACGAAACGCCACCTGTACCTGGTTTTTGGCAATCTGTTGCTCGAAGGCGACCAGACTTTCATGCAGGGCCGCCACCAGGTTTACCGGCTCCGGATCATCGTTGAGCGGCCGCAGGGATTGCAGCAGCTCCCTCACCCATTTCGACATGCGGTCAACCTGGCCGATGATGTCCTTGATGTTTTTCTCCGCCGGCCCGGCATCGAACTCCAGCGCCAGCTCGGCACTTGAGCGGATGGTCGCCAAGGGGTTTCGCAGACTGTGCGCCACTGCCGAGGACATCTCGCCCAGCGCAACAAATGTTTCGTTGGCAATCAGTTGCTTTTGCTGCGCCGCCAACAATATCGCCGCGCGCCGCACAATCCAGTACAAGCCCAGGTAAATCAGTCCGCCGCCAAGGGCCGTGGCCAGCCAGATCAGGACCATGCCGCGCTCCATGCGCGCGATCAGGTCTTTGGGTTCCTTGTAGATCTCGACCATCGCCGTGACGTTCTTGCCCTCGGCGTCGAACAGCGGGATGTAGTTCTCGATGAAAATGTATTGCGGCGGCACGACGAATTTCTGCTCGGCGCGGTCCTCTTCGACGCCGTGATAGCTGGCCGACACCGGAATCTTTTGATTGAAGGCCCGATCGAGGTCTTCGTCGGCGTGAATGCTGGTGCCGATCAGCTCCGGGTTGGTTGACCAGATCACTCGCCGGTCGGGCGAGTAGATATTGGCGAGGATCACGTCAGGCAAATGCTCGATGTGATCAAGAAACTCGCCGCGCGCATCAGCCCGCGCTTGTGGGTTGACGTCGGGAAAATCCTTGTCCTGTAGCGGATCAAGCAGCTCGCCCATGGTCCGCACATTGGGAATCGAAACGTGGCGCACCTCGGCCGAAGCGATGGCTTGAATAAACTGCGCCGTGAGCAATGCATCGCGCTGCACGCTTTCCTCAATCACAAATCGCGTCGACACCGCACCGAGCGCCACCGCGACCGTGCCGATCACCGCCATGCTGATCAACGAAAACCAGCGCAACAGATTGAACGGCTTCGCTCGCGGGCCTCGCCGCAGGCTGCTTTCATCAAGTGGAAGTGATTTCGACTGCATGTTCATGGCGCGACTTCCCGAAACTTCCCTATAGGGTTATAGCCCACGGTTGGGTGTTTGCCCGAATGCGGGGCCACTGGCCTGCTTGCGCTGGTAGTCCGAACACCACAAGACCCTATGGGAGCTGGCTCGCCAGCGATGGCGGTGCGTCTGGCGACACATTCGGGGCTGGAAGTCCGCTATCGCTGGCAAGCCAGGCTCTCACAGGGTTTGCCCTCGGCATTGATCCCCACCGGCCCCAATGCTGGGGACTGACGCCCTGTACTGCCCAGTCTTCAGCCAGGTTTCCAAGCCTCACAACCGCCCTGATCCGGGCCTTTCAAACCCATCCGCCAGACTTTGGCATGGAAGGTGTACAGGCCCTCTGCAACTGACCCACCCCCAAGGGGCAGGTACTTTGATAGAGGGCTTAACTCATGCACCCTTTACTGTCCAAAACCGCGACCGTCCTGGTCGTGAGCGCCTTGGCCCAGGGCATCGCCCAGGCCGCTTTGTTTGCTGTTGATCCGGGGCCATATGCCCCGGCCACCGGCGGTTTCGCCAGTTGGTATCAAGACACCCACGGGCGCACGCTGGATCTGTGTCTGTCCAAAGCGCTCAGTTCTCGAGTGCCCAGCGCACCCGGCGCGCCTTCGTACATGTGCTCACTGCTGCCGACCCCCGGTGTGTTCGACGACGCGCAGCCAATCGTTTTCCCCACCAACTTCCCCGATGAAGCGTTCTGGTTCACTGGCGAAACTGCACTGGTCGATGCGGCACGCGGGATCGACCTCGGTTACGTGAGCGCCATCGAAGCCGCGTTCGCCGCCGAAGAGCCGGTCGAAGGCGATCAGGTCAGCTTCGCGCGCGTGCGCATTCGGGTCGATGTGCCGACCGCCGGCACCTACGTGATCACCCACCCCTACGGCGTCGAAGTGTTCAACATCGACACACCCGGCCGGCGCGCGATCAACATGACCCGCGACATCGGCATCGGCTCCCCGAAAACCTACGACGGTGCGCTCAAGGGTGACATCGGGCCGTTCCTGCGCAGCGTCAACGGGCCGTACACCGAGACCAACCCGCTGACCGGCGCCGCCGAACAATTCATTGGCGATCCGAACCTCAGCGAGCCGGTCACGGGCAGTCCGTTCAACACCAATTACGTACGGATCGAAGGCCCTAACGGTCTGGATTTGCGCACGACCACGTTTGCGGTCTCCGGCAAGTTGTCGACCGTCGTGCGACCAACGCCAATGATCACGCAGCGCAGCACCTACTCGCGCAAGGCCGGTGAAAGCACGCCTGTGGCCCAGCAAGACGTGTTCGTCCTCGCGCCGCCTGCGCCCGGCACCGCAGCAATCACCAGCAGCACCCCAGTGCTGAACATGACCGAAGCCAACAGCACCGGCAGTTGGTACGCGCAGTCCTCGGTCAACCCAACCTTGCCGACCACGTTGCAAGTGACCGCCGACAACCATCTGGCGATCGCCAGCAGCACGCCGACCACCCTGCCGATGGTCCTGACCGATCTGGTGATTATCCAGAGCGCCCAGTACAGCCTGAGCTCCGGGCAACTGACCGTGGTGGCCTCGACCAGTGACGAAACCTCCCCCCCCGTACTCACCGCCTCCTCCGGCAGCGGCGCCGCCATCGGTGCGCTGGGCGGCGACGGCGCGTTGAAAACCCTGGCCACCGGGATCTCGCCGATACCGCCGGCCAAGGTTCAGGTGACGTCGTCCAACGGCGGCAGCGATACCGAAGAAGTGGTCATCGTGCAATGAACGCTCACATGCCCAGATCCGCATCAGGAGGCATCATGAACAAGTGGCCACGCTTTGCGCTCAACGCGCTCGGGCTTGCTCTTTCACTGACCGGCAGTGCCTACGCGCAACTCGCCGCTGTCGACCCCGGCCCCTACACCTTCGCCACCGGGAAATTCCCGATGTGGTATCAGGACAACAATCAACTGTCGATGGAACTCTGTCAGTCGCGCGCCGCCAGTTCGCGGGTGCCAGCCAGCGTTCCACCGGCCTACATGTGCATCCTGCTGGCCGAGCCGGGCATCTACGACGATGCCGAGCCGATGATTTTCCCTGACAACTGGCCGCCGGAAGCATTCTGGTTCCTGGCAGAAACGACGATCCCGCAGATTGGCAACAGCGGCTATGAACTGGACGCCTACGTGGCCGGGATAGAAGCGGCATTCGCTTCGGAAAATCCGGTCGACGGTGATCAGGCAAGCTTCGCGCGGATCCGCATTCGGGTCTCGGTGCCCACCGCCGGCACCTACACCATCACCCACCCGTATGGCGTGGAAACGGTCAACGTCACCACACCCGGTCGACGTGCGATCAACATCACCCGTGACATCGGCATTGGTGCGCCGGGCAACTTCAGCGGTGCACTCAACGGCGCGATCGGGCCGTTCCTGCGCAGCGTCAACGGCCCCTACACCGAGGTCAACCCGGACACCGGCGCCACCGAAACCTACGTCGGCGACCCGAACCTCACTGAAGCGGTGACCGGCAGCCCGTTCAACACCAATTTCGTGCGCATCACCGGGCCGGCCGGGACCATCCAGTCCAGTGTGTTCAGCCTGTCTGGCAAGGTGCTCGACAACCGCCAGCAAACCCAGGTCGAAATCGACCGCGCCACCTATCGTCGCACCGCCGCTGGCGTGCGTGCCGAGGTGTTCGCCAAGGCGGATAACAGTTCGACCCTGTGTTTTCGCGAAAGCGTTGCGCTGCTGCCCGGCCCACCGCAGACACCGTGCCAGACCAATATGCTCAGCGACAACAATGGACTGTTCTTCGGCCAACGTCTGGGCAGCGGGACTGTGCCGCCAGTCATCGTCGTGACCGCGACCAACCCGACCGGCACCACACGTCCAACCGCCGTGTCGGCCAAGCTCACCGACGTGGTGAAAATACAGACCGCGCGCTACAACTGGGCCAACCACGACCTGCTGATCGAAGCCACTTCGACCGATGAAATCGCGGTGCCAGACATGGTTGCCCAGGGTTACGGACGCCTGTCGAAAACCGGCACCCTGCAACGAATCACCGTCGCCGACCTGACTCAGCCACCGGCTACCGTGACGGTAAAATCTGCCGCCGGCGGCAGCGATAGCGAGGCGGTTGTTGTCGTCGGCACCGCGCCGGACACCGGTGAAAACCAGGCGCCAATCACCAACGCAGACACCGGCAGCACCACCTTCGGTGTACCGATTACCCTCAGCCTGTTGACCAACGACAGCGATCCTGACGGCGACACACCACTGGGTATCACCGCGTTGACCCAACCCGCCGCAGGCCAAGGCACCGTCGCCCTCAGCGGTTCTGCCGCCGTGGTCTACACCCCGCCAGCCGTGGTGAACGTGCCACTGACCACAACGTTCACCTACAAGGCGCAGGATGCCAAAGGCCTGGCGTCGGCCAACCCGGCAACCGTGACGATTACCGTCGCGCCAAACCGGGCACCCACCGCCGTCGCCGACAGCGTCGCCACACTGGGCGTAGCGATCCCGATCAACGTGCTGGCCAATGACACCGATCCGGAAGGCAACGTACCGCTGGCGGTCAACAGCCTGACCCAACCGGCCGTCGGCCGCGGCACGGTCAACACCGACGGCACGGTGATCAACTACACCCCACCGGCCACCGTGACCACCGCCTTCACCACGACGTTCACCTACATCGCACGGGACAGCTTCGGCGCCCTGTCGACCCCGGCGACCGTCACCGTGCAAGTGTCGCCACGGCCAGCGACAGAGACCTTCGCGGTCACCGCTTCGACGGTGCAGGCGCGGTCCGGTGGTCGCTTCAACTGGGACTTCACCGGCACCTCATCAGTGACCACCGGCAACACCATCACCGTGCAGGTCACCACCCCGACCGGGCTGGTAACGCTGGGCACGACCACGGTACCGGTGACCGGACGCTGGCGGCTGACGCTGGCCAACACGTTGATAGTGCCCTCGGCTAACCCGACGGCGACCATCCGTTCATCCCAGGGCACCGTGCGCACGGTCTCGGTGAACACGCTCTAGCTCCGTTAATACCGGCATGCGCCCCACCCTCTTTCGGGTGGGTGGGGCAAAAGCTCGGCCACATCCACACAGGACAACGCCATGAACACGCCGACCGCCGCCCTGCTTTGCCTGCTCGCCTTGTGCGCCAGTGCGGGTGTACGCGCCGACGATTTAATGGAGAACGATGACCTCGCGCCCACCAGCATCGACCTCGGCGAACTGCCGCCCCCCGTGGGCCAGCAGGCCCTGATCGAGCAGATCGGCCAGGCCAACGTCGCCCTGCTCTCACAGAACGGTCAGTCGCTGCTCGGGCGGATTGTTCAGTCGGGCAGCAATCAAGAGGCGTACATCCTGCAACAAGGCAGCGACCTGATGGCTTTGATCACTCAGAACGGTTACGGCAATGCCGCCTCAATCACGCAAAACGGCAACCACAACCGCGCGCAGATTTCGCAAAACGGCAACAACAACGACGCCAGCATCGAGCAGGCCGGCGCGGGGCTGCAAAGCGCCGTGACCCAGTCGGGCAACGGCATGAGCGTCTCGGTCAAGCAATACCGCTAAAGCACTGCAACCCTTTGGAGATTCCATCATGTTCAAATTGACGCCCCTCACCGCCGCGATCCTGGTCATGATCAGTGCCCAGGCCATGGCTGACGACAGCCTCTCCACTCAAAGCCAGTTCGGTACCGCCAACATCGCCGATGTGAAGCAGACCGGCGCCCCGTTCAGCAGCGCGACCCAGACCCAACTCGGTCAGGGCAACGACGCCGCTGCCGTGCAAGACAACGCCACCAGCGTCATCACCCAGGACGCGGTCGGTGATTACAACGCCGGTTACGCCGAGCAGCTGTTCGAAAACAACGGTGTGATCACCCAGCAACAGGTCGGCGCGTTCAACACCAGCCACGCCAGCCAGTCGCTCGGCTTCGGCGCCGGCAACCAGGCGCTGCAACAGCAGCAAGGCACCGGCAACTTCTCGTTCGTCTATCAGGACTCGCAGAACGGCAGCGAAGGCAAAACCTTGCAGTTCGGCGACAGCAACGAAGCCAACATCGAACAACTTTACGAAGGCGTGGGCAACAGCTCAGTGATCACCCAATACGGCACCGCCAACTACGGCACCGCCGAGCAGGTCCTCCACAACGGCGGGCAGATCGGCATCAACCAGGCCGGCGAAAGCAACTACGCCTACGCCGACCAGCGCAACGGCACGGGCGGCAACATCACCGTCAACCAGTTGGGCAACATGAACGGCAGCGAAGTCTGGCAAGACTCGCAACTGGCCAGCCAAGCCACCATCAACCAATCCGGCGACAGCAACGAAACGGTGGTCGACCAAAGCTTCGGCGAAAACAACAACGCCGCCGTCACCCAGATCGGCAACACCAACGCGATCTATGCCGACCAGTTCGAGTCAGTCAACTCGACCCTGGCGCTGTATCAAGTCGGTAACGGCAACGTGCACTTCACCTACCAGAACGGCGACAGCCACGTGCTCAATGCCACCTCCGTGGGTAACGACAACAAGGTCTACGCCAGCAACTGGAAAGGCCCGCAATCGGGTGGCCAATTCGGCAGCGCCCAACGCGCCACCGTCACCCAGGCTGGCAACGGCAACATCGCCAACTTCACACAGGATGGCGTCGGCCAGATCATGACCACTGGCCAGACAGGCACCGGCAACAAAACCACGGTCACCCAGGCTGATTCCTACAACGAGTTGTATTTTGATCAAAACGGCAGCGACAACATCCTCATCTCCGATCAACGCGGCACCACCAACCTGATTCAGGGGTCGTCGACTGGCACTGGCAACAGCGCCGAGTTTGATCAATCCGGCACGGGTAACCAGGCTTACACCGCGCAGCTTTACGGCAGCGACAACATGATCACGGTCAAACAGGCTGACACCATGAACGTGGCGTATGTAACACAAGGCGGGATAGGCAACATTGCCAATGTCGATCAGAGTGGCGTAACGCAAACAGCAAATATTCAGCAGTTTGGGTCGGCTAACCAGGCGACGGTGTTGCAGCAGTAGGGGTTGGGTGTTGATGGGCCGCGATTCTCTGGTGAGGGGGGTCGCGGTTTTTTTGTAGGCTGACGTAACCACACGCGAGGCTTGTCAGATCAGCCGAGTCCTACAGAAAAAAGAAAGCTTTTAGTAAATCGGTGGTGTTTTCCTACCACTTCTGGCGGTTGGCCGTCGGAAGTACGGCGTCTAGGATTCTTCGGGACAAATTGATCCTCATGGAGCTTGACCAACGTGCTATTCATCCAGCCAGCGACGACAGCAAATGCTTTACCGAATAGACTTCGAGGCATTAAACCCGGAGGTGCCATGATCGACCCGTCTTTAATCGACCCACTGTGCCCAGTCGTTTCAGATCTTGACCTTGAAGAGCAAGCCGCGAGCTATGACCGCTGGTTGATCGCCAAGGTGCAGGCTTCTATGAATGATCCACGACCGAGCATTCCAAATGATCAGGTTATGGTCGAGATGCGTGCCCTAATGGAAGCAAAGCGTAAAAAATACGATGCAGGTTGAGTGGCAGCCCGAAGCTCGGGCTGAACTCCTGAAAATCCTTGATTACATCAGTGACCGGAACTTAGTAGCGGCTGACAGACTTTCCCAAGCTATCGAAGGTGCTACGGTTACCCTTGCTCAACATCCACACCTCTATCGAATAGGTCGAGCGCCCGGCACTCGCGAGATCGTTGTGCACCCAAACTACCTGATCATTTATCAAGTGGTGGGTCGGATAAATATTTTGAGCATTTTGCATGCGCGTCAGGAATATCCATAATGCAGACCGAAAAATGCCGGCAGATCAAACGTAATTATTTTGTTAACGACAAAAACGCGACCTTTTCGAGGATCGCGTTTTTTGTTTCCCATCCTTCCTGAGTTATGGGGAACTCTTGGATGGTGATTCCGGGCAACTCAAAGATTCAGCCCAGTCCTGCACTGCTTGATCATCAATAACGCGACCAGCATCCACATCGGCCAACGCTTCCAAGGTCAGACGGCGCTTTTCTACTTCCTGATCGTTTTGAATCTTCGGGGAATTAGCCATCCTTCAACTCGACGTGATCAAGGGCCTGGTTGACTGCCAGTTCGCCCAGCATCACGACTTGTGCGATACCGAGGGCCGTTTTTCGGTGTGAAGCAGGCAGCGAGGCGGCGAAGTTGTTGAGCATTTCAGTGGCCGAGCCGAGGGTTTCGCTGGCGTTGGCGAGCAGGGATTCGGTGTTGTACCTGGGATTGGCGAGGTACATGGGTTCCGGCTCGTTGGCGCTGGACATGATGTGGGCGGTGGGGTTGAGGTAGAAATCGAGCGCACGGTCGGCGGCTTCGTGGAGTTTTTTGCTGTCGACTGAGGCGTAGGGGGATGTGGTGTCGGGGGTGGCTTCGGATTCTGGTGGGTTGGGTGTTGGTTTTTTCATGCTAATTCTCTCTCATTAATAGTTGCAGCTGGCCCATTCGACTTCCAGGAAAAATGGGTGGCAGCTGTACGCAGGCTGGAAATCCGGGAGAGAGCAACCCGGCAGACACGAATGTCTCCCGCGCACAGCCGCCATAACAGAGTGCACACAATGAAAGTGCGCAAGCATACGTTATGAAAGGCGTACCCGCTCTCTCGTATCCTCGGGTTTCCAGGCCCGTTCGCTGAATTTGCAGCGACCAACACAGACTAGAGACCGGACGTCCGACGGACAACCTGAAAACATTGTGGGAAGGTTCCGCCGATTCAGACACTTTTTTAAACAAACTTCAGATCGTAGCCCTCACCCTAGCCCTCTCCCAGAGGGAGAGGGGACTGACCGAGCGGATTGGTAGAGATACGTCGACGTGAAATACCGCGTCGAACTCAAGTTCTACAGCTTGAATCAAAAGCCCCTCACCCTAGCCCTCTCCCAGAGGGAGAGGGACTGACCGAGTTGATTGGTGGAAGTACGCCGACGTGCAATATCGCGTTGAACTCGGACTTTGAAAAGCACACAAATCGGCCCCCTCTCCCTCCGGGAGAGGGCTGGGGTGAGGGGCAAATCCACCACAAATCCAAAGCCGACCACGCTGTGCTCCTCACCACTCAACAGGATGAGCGTTAGCTCGGCTGCTGCTTTTGATCTTGATCCACCGGCCCCGTCGGCAGGCTGAGCGCAGGGATTGATCCGGGGGGTAGGCGCGTAGCGCCGTGCGGCGAAGCCGCATACATCGAAAGGAGGTGCAGCGCAGCAAACCGGAAGCGATGCCCCCGGATCAATCCCGGAGCGAAGGAACCCCGAGCTTTAGCGAGCGGGCCGAACGTTGGGGCAAGCGTTTTTTTGCTTACTTTTTTTAGGCGTTTGTAAAAAAAGTGAGTCGCCGTAAGGGCGAAACCCTAGGCAGCCGTTGCCGCAGGAATGGATATGTACTCAGTCAGAAAGAACTCCACCACCTGACAAAAAGCCTTCGCGAGCAAGCTCGCTCCCACAGTTGGAACTGGGTACATCTCCCAGAGATTGGTCGGCTATAAGGCCGCCATCGCTGGCAAGCCAGCTCCCACAGGTTTTGGGGACATTGCCCCGCCAACCTCTGCAAGAACCTGGTCGGCCCAAAGGCCGCCACGTTCACTCGGCCTCAGCCTCAGCCCCCGGATCAACCTTGTTCTGACTCAAATACCGATTCAAAACATCATCCTGCGAAGGCGAAGAACTGTCCCCCGCCACCTGCCACAACCGCCGTTCAATTCCTTGGGCCACCATATGCCCCACCGCCGCCTCAATCGCCGACAACACACAAAGCTGCGCCGGCTCGTTAGTCGTGTAACCCACCTCGGCCTCAAGCAACTTCTTGAACTCGATAAACTTGAACACCCCGGCACTGCGCGCCACCGAATAAATCGTCTTGCTGGTCATCACATTCGACAACACCTGCCCGCTACGCACATCCACCGCGCGCAGATTCACGGTCACCTGATCCACCCGATACTCCCGGGAAATATCGATCCCCAGATACCGCGCCCCTTCCCCACCGCTACGCACGTTCGTGTCATAAGCGATGATCCCGCCCTCAAGCATCATGTTCGCCGCCTGCAACGGTGGCAGCTCACCCTGAATATTCACTGGGGTATTGGGCTTCTTCTGCGACGCGCGAATGATCTTGCGTTCAGTCAGCAGGTTCTGCAGCCCTTCACGCTCCAGCACCACAAACCAGCCACTGGCCTGCATCGCGTCCATCAACATCGACGCCGCCCCCTGGGTCACGCTGGTGGAAAACGAACTGGCCGGCGTCGGTTTGTACTGCCCGGTCTGATCACGGAAACCGTACACCACGGCCATCAAGCGACCCTTGGGCCGCGGCATCTTCAGCAAGTCATAGTAGGTCGACGCCCGTGGCGTCAGGGTCGGGGTTTCGGTGTCCTGCTCGGCCGACATCGGCTCGCGCAGACTGCACCCTTGTAATGTCGCCAACATCAGCCCTAGCGCGATTATTTTTTTCATGTCCAGCACTCCCCGGAACCGTCAGCCCGTCATGGGTTGAGGCCGTTCACCTGAATTTCCGAAATTTCACCGGTTACCCGATCCGTCACTTCAATGCTCAGTGCCCCGGAGTCGTCGATGACGTTGACGATAAAAGAGTCAGTGGACAGGCTCCCGGTGTTGCCGGTGGAGATGTTGTCCAGCAACTGCCCTAGCAGTCGCGATTGCAATTGACTGGTGAAGCGCTCCAACGCGGAAGTGCCGGCCACGCTCGAACGGCTCTTGAGATCCGGATCGTCGTGATCGTTTTGCGCCTGGGCATTGTTGAGCAGCCAGGTGCCGTTGAGCGGGTTGCCGCCGAACGACGGATTGACCGGCGTGTAGACAAGCTCGGTGGCCTGGGCGGCGGCAACGCTGGCAAGGCCGACCAACAACCCCGAGATCCAGAATCCGCTGCGCCGTGAGAACGTGGTGGTTTTCATAGTTCGTCCTTCTCAAGGTCGGTGGTGTCCTGCAACAGTGCCTCCAGCTTGCGCTGGACAACCTGGCGTCGAACCCAGTCGGCGGCCGCATAGGCCTCCTCCTTCAGTTCCACGGTGTTCGGTGGCAGGAAGCGCCGATACACCAGGCGTTGCTGATATTCCACGGTCACCAGACTGCCCCAGCGCGCGTCGGGCCGCTCGCGCACCACCAGGTTGAAATTCATCGGGCTGGTGTCGCGCAGGCGTTCACTGAACGAGTAATAAAAGTCGTGGCCGATGTGCGAGATCGTGTCGTCGACGATGAAGCCCATCAACTCGTCTTCTTCACTGCCCTGGGCGCAGCACGTCACCACGGTGAGGGCCAGCGCGCACCACCATTGACGAGTCATGGCTGCAACGCCTGCGGCAGGTTCGACTGTCCCTTGGCCGGGCCACTGGTGCCGTCGAGGAAGGCTTTTTCAGCGACGAACTGCCAGTCCGAATAACGCTGCATGCCTTCGAAATCCGACCACTGCGTGGGGAAGCCCGATTGCTTCATCGGCACCTCGGTCGAAGGGCTGTTGAGACCGGTGATGCGCCCGTCAAAACCGCGTTGCAATGCCCATTCGCCTTGGCCGATCGGGTCCGGATAGAGCTGACGCAGATGATGCCGGGCTTCGGGAAAACGCTGATCGTCGAGCAGGTCAGCAAGCTCTTTCGGGTACTGCGCCAGCCCCGGCGAACTGCGGTAGTAGCTGCGCAACGCCTGGGCGTACTGGGTGCCGACCCAGAGCAATTGCTTCTCGCGATCGCGGCGCGATGCGGTCGACCACAATTCGCCGGCACTGGCCAGACCCATGCCCATCACGACGATCAGAAACAGCACGCCCAGGTAGGTGAAGCCGCCCTGCTGCGCGTGTTTACCACTCGGCATACTGGCTGCCATCACGCGCCCTCCCGGTAGCACCGCTCTTGATGTCGGCCACGCCGCCCGCCACACCGTCCGGTGGCGCGATCAGCACCCACTGGTCTTTGCGTTCGGTGATCGGATCCAGTGGTGCGTTACGCAGGTAACGTTGTTCGATCAATTGCTCGATGGAGTCCGGATAGCGACCGGTGTCGCCATAGAAGTGATCCAGCGCTTCGCGCATCGCCGACAGGCTTTGGCGCAGCGTGGTTTCCTTCGACGCTTCAAGGCTGTTGAAGTAGCGCGGCAGCGCAATGGTCATCAGCGTGGCGATAATCGCCATCACCACCATCAGCTCCAGCAAGGTAAAACCTTTTTCGCGGCGCATGAGGTTCACCACTCGCGGTAGGCGATGCCGTTGAGGCCCTTGCCGCGTGCCACGGAGTAGACGTCGAAAACGTCCTCGCCATCGCGCGGATTTTGAGCCGAACTGTTGTAGGCACGTAGGCCCCAACCCCCTTCGTCATCACGTTTGGCCGGCACCAGCGGATCACGCGGGATACGGCGCAGAAAATAGAACTTGGCGCCTTTGGCACTGCGCACATCGCGCACGCCTTCGACCAGTATTTTCAGGTTCGGCGGGTAGCCGCTGCTGTTCAGCGACTTCTCGATGTAACCGGCATCAAATGCGCGTTTGTAGGCGTCGATACCGTCGCGAATCTGATACAGCGCGTTGCGCAATTCCTGCTCCTTGCCACGCCGCACCAGGGTCTCGGTCAGCGGCGCGGCCATGCTCGCCAGCAAGCCAATCAGGGCCAGCGTCACCACGACTTCGATCAGGGTGAAACCGCGCTGGGAGGCGTTCATGATCAAGGCTTCTCGACAGTGACACGGGTGGTGGCCACGGCCGATTCACCGACTGCACGCGGCTGTCCGGCAGGCGACGGCATCACGTAGCTCTGCGAACGATCCGGCGCCTGAATGTGCATGCTGGTTTCGGTACCGGTGGAGAACTCCATGTCCGACGGGCTCTGGTATGGCAGGTTGCGCACGATCCGTGGGGTGATCGACAGCACCAGTTCCGACTTGCCGACGGTGTCCTTGTTGCTGCCGAACAAACGGCCCAGACCCGGAATATCACCCAGACCCGGAATTTTGTTGCCGGTCGCGCCGTGGTCGTTGCGCATCAGCCCTGCGAGGATCTGAGTTTCGCCGTCGTGCAGGCGCAGCGTGGTCTGTGCGTTGCGGGTGTCGACCTGCACCGGAATCGTGCCCTGGCGGGTCGGTTCCAGAGGCGTGGCGTTACTCACTTCCAGAGCGATCTTGATCGCCACTTCGTTGTTCAGGTGCACGGTCGGTTGCACTTCGAGTTTCAGACCGACATCCAGGTAAGTGACGCTTTCGGTGATCACCGGGCCTTGAGTCGAGGGTACCGAGGTGGCGCTGATGATCGGCACGCGCTGACCGATGTGGATACGCGCCTGCTCACGGTTGCTGACGCGGATCACCGGGCTTGCCAGGGTATTGATGTCGTTGTCCTGCGCGTTGATCTTGGCTTGCGGCGATGGCGAGATGCTGATGCGGCTGGAGTTGATGCCCTTGAGCTGATCAAGCAGGGTCACCGCCGAGCCGTCGCTGTTGACCACACCAAAAGTGTTGGGCCATTGCAGGCCAAGGTCGAGAATGCGCTGGGTGGCGACTTCCATCACCTCCACTTCGAGCACCACTTCGGGGTTGGACTGGTCTTGTGATTGCAGGAGCTTTTCGGCCATGCGCACGGCATCTTCGCTATCGCGCATGGTCAGGGTGTTGAGGCGTTCGTCGATGAACACGTCGCGGGTCTTGAGCATGGTCTTGACCATGTTCAGCGCGGTATTGGCGTCAATGCTGGTCAGGTAGAAGGTGCGCATCACCAGTTCCTGGTAATCCTTCACTTTCTGCGGCGAATCCGGGTAGATCAGCAAGGTGTTTTCGTTGACCACTTTCTGGTGCAACTGGTTTTGTTGCAGCAGCAGCGTCACCGCGTCTTCGATGCGCACGTCACGCACGAAGATCGTGGCTTTCATGTCCGGACGCAGGTCTTTGTCGAAGATGAAATTCAACCCCGCGACCTGCGACAGCACTTCGAAAATGGTCTTGAGGTTGGCGTCGCGAAATTCCAGGGTCACCGGCCGGTCGAGCTTGGTGCGCAGTTGCGGATAGGCAATCACATTGCGGCTCTGCACCAGACGAATGTTGCCTTGCAGCTCCCGCGCCCCCTCGTTGGCCGGGTCGAGTTCGAGGATCTGTTTGACCTGGCGGTCGGCGCCGTAGATGTCGCCGCGACGCAGGTCACCCCGGGCCAGTTCGAGCTTCTCGTTCATGCTGCGCAGGTATTCGAGTTGACGCAGCGCATCCTGGGCGCGGCGGTTATTCGGCTCGATGGTCAGCACGCGGCTGTAAGCCGTGCGGGCCGAAGCGAAATCGCGGCGTGAGCGGTCGGTGTCGCCCGAGGTCAGCAGTGCGGTGATGGCCTTGGCTCGGCCGCTGTTGAGCAGCAGGTGCAGTTCGGTATCCCGCGGGTTCTCGCGCAAGCCTTCCTCGACCCGCGCCAGACCCGCTTCGTACTGCCCCTGTTCAATCAGGTCGGCGGCTTCCTTGTTGGCCACTTGCGCGGAGCTGCACGCGGTCAGCCCCGCACACAGGCCAAGGCTCATCAGCAAACGGGATCGGTTCATTGCGTACTCCCCACAGACAAGGTCTGCGACAAATGCAAAGGCAGGTAGACCAGACTCAGTTCCAGATCGGAAATGCCGGTGATCTTCCAGGTGTCGTCGATCACATCGCCGTTGCGCACGACGTAGATCTTTTCGCCGTTCTGCAAAAACACCTGCAGGTCGCTGCGGTCATGCAGCTTGCCAACGAACTGAAACGGCACCGGTGGCAGGCTCGGGGCTTGCACCACAGGTGTAAGGTTGACGGCTGTTTCGGTGACCGTGGCCAGGGTTGGCGCGGCCTTCCACGATTTCCCGGCGAACAGATCGCCCGCAGGGGTCAGGTCCTTGATGGCCGCTGTTTTGGCCTTTGTGGTGCTGGCCGGCAAGGCGCCACGGGCGGCGGTTTTCGCTGGGGTGGCCACGGCAACATCAGTCGAATCCGCGTCGTCGCTCGGCGAGAAATATTCCGGCAACCAGGCCAGCGCGGCCGTCACGCCGAAGAACGCCACCCAACCCGTCACGCGCTTGGTATTCATCACGACCTCGACAGATAAAGGGTCATACGGATCCGGCCGCTGAGGTCGGTGTCGCCAATCTTCTTGCGTTGAAACTCGACGTCTTCCACCACCACTGCGGGCAACTGGCCGAGCAAGGCATGCAGGAAGCGGCGCAGTTGCGGGTAACTGCCGCGCACCGGCAAGAGGATCTGATAGCGCGCCAGATGGGTTTTCGGATCGATGCCGAGGGCGTATTCGCCGCGCGCCAGGGTGATGTGTTCTTGTGCCGCAAGGGCGTAGATGCGGTCGATGGCCACGGTGGCCTGGGGCTGCGCCGGGAGTTTGTTGCGAAAGTCATCGAGTTGGCGTTGCGGCACCACCGGCGGCGCGATGCTGCCGTCCTCGACCTTGGCCAGGTAGGCACTGGCTTCCTGCGTCTGTTGGCTGAGGTGCTGCAACGCTTGCCAGCCCGGCAACAAGCCGCCCAGTGCCCAGGCCAGTACGATCAATAGCAGCGCCAGCCCGGCCAGGCCCGGCAGGCCGAGCCCTTGCAAATATTCGTGAACGATCAGTCTAGGGATTCGCATCGCCAATCTCCCAAGTCGCCGACAGGTTGAATTGCACCGGTTGTTCCGGCGATTTGACGACGATTTCATGGCTGAGCAACGACACGTCGGACAGTTCGTCACTGGCCTCCAGGCGCTTGTGGAAATCCAGCATCGCCGGCAGATCACGCGCTTCAGCGCTGATCCGCACTTGCCCCTTGCGGGCATCCGGGGTCAGGGACAGCAAGGCAATGTCGTCGCGCGGCATGCTTTCGAGCATCGCAAACAGACGCTCCCAAGGGCGGCGCAACTGCTGCGAGACCTTGCGCATTTCAGCGAGGTTCTGCGCTTGCTCGCGGGTTTCGGCCGGGCTCAAGGTGGTTTTACTTGCACTGTCGCCGGTGAGCTGGCGTTGCGTGGTTTGCAAATGACCTTGCTGCTGTTCGGCTTGGGTATCGAGATGCTGTTGCACGCCCAGACACAGCAGCGCCAGCAACACACCGCAGCCGAGCAGGCTCCAGCCCAACGGGCCGGAACGTGGTCGTGGCTGAAAGTCGAGATTTAAGGCGCGCATGTCAGGCCACCGCCCGGGACATGACGTACAAGCCGTCACGCACGGTCATCACGTTGTCTTCGAGGGTGCGCAATTGCACGCCCGCCACTTGCGGCTGCGCATCAAGGCGCGCCGGTGCATGCAGATAAATGTTGAAGCCGCGTTCGCTGGTCGACGCCTGCAATTGCCGTTCGCGGCCGATCAAGGCATTGATCGCTGCGTCGCTATCGCTGCCGCCCACCGAACGCACACCGGCCCAGCGCCCTTCCCGCGCCAGCAGCAAGACGCTGCGTTGCGGTTCGGCGACGACGAACAAAAAATCGCCGGCCTCGAGGCTTTTATCGAAACGGTTGAACGCCGTCATCAGGTACGGCTGCACCGAATGCAGGCGCAGACGCCGACCGCTGACCAACGCTCGCAGGCGATCAAGCAAGTCCTGCGGCAAGGCGCTGGCGATGCGGTCGCACCCTGCCGGTTCGGCGGACAGCACCAACCCCCAGCTTTGCGTCGGTGCGCCGAACAGGTCTTCGAAACACAGTTGTGCGAAGCCGCGCAGTTCCTCAGGGCTGCTGATGTGCGCGCTCCACGGCACCAGGCAGAACCGGCAGAAGTGACTGGAAATCACCACGCTCAACTCGGCACCGGCGCGGGCATGTTCACCGAGCAGACGGTCAAGGATATCCAGCGCCACCGCGTAGCTCTGGAAGCCTTCGTCGATGTAACCGACGCTGCCCAGCCACAGGGTTTCGCTGCCCCGCCGCTGCCCCAGGCCGACACCGCTGGCGCCGAGCACGGCGACAAATTGATCACGCGATAAAAGTGACACGATTGATCTCCTCCAGCGTGGTCCGACCTTGCTCCACCAGCTCCAGCGCCGATTCACGCAACAGGCGCAAACCACGGGCACACGCCAGGGCTTTGATTTTGGTAATCGGTTGGCGCTCGACAATCATCTGGCGCAGTTCGTCGTCCAGGTGCAGCAGCTCAGCAATCGCCGTGCGCCCGCGGTAACCGCTGCCCCGGCAGTGGCCGCAGCCTTTGCCGTGGACGAAATGGTAGTGGTCGACTTTCTGCGGATCGAGGCCCGAGGCGCGCAGTTCTTCGTCACTCGGATTGACCGGCGTGCTGCAACTGGCGCACACCAGTCGAATCAGGCGCTGCGCGAGAATCGCGTTGAGCGCCGAGACCAGGCTGTAGGGGTCGATTTCCATTTGGGTGAAACGGCCAATCACGTCGAACACGTTGTTGGCGTGGATGGTGGTGAACACCAGGTGGCCGGTGAGTGCCGACTGCACGGCAATCTGTGCGGTGTCCGGGTCGCGGATTTCACCGACCATGATCTTGTCCGGGTCGTGGCGCAGGATCGAGCGCAGACCACGGGCGAAGGTCAGGCCTTTTTTCTCGTTGACCGGAATCTGCAGGACGCCGGGCAACTGGTATTCGACCGGGTCTTCGATGGTGATGATCTTGTCCACACCGTGGTTGATCTCGGTGATCATCGCGTACAGCGTGGTGGTCTTGCCGCTGCCGGTGGGGCCGGTCACCAGGACCATGCCGTAGGGTTCGGCGGCGAGGCGACGGAGCTGGCGCAGCGTTTCGTCTTCAAAGCCCAGCGCCTGCAATTGCACGCCGCAGACCTTGTCGGCCAGATCCTGTTTGTCGAGCACCCGCAACACCGCGTCTTCGCCAAAGATGCTCGGCATGATCGACACGCGAAAGTCGATCTGCCGGCCACTGATGCCGATCTTGAAACGGCCGTCCTGCGGCACCCGCTTCTCGCCAATATCCAGTTCCGCCATGACTTTGACCCGCGAGATCACCTGCTCGGCGAACTCGGCGCCCTGAACCTTGCTGATGTTGTTGAGTACGCCGTCGATGCGGTACTTGATCACCAGACCGTGGCCGGTGGTGCCGAGATGGATGTCACTGGCGTGCATTTTCAGCGCGTCGTAGAGGGTCGAGTTGACCAGTTTCACCACGCTGCTGGCGTCTTCGCTGATGCTGGTCAGGGACAGGCTTTGTAGGGTGTCGATTTCGTTGTGGGTGTCGCCCTGGGCATTCAGCGATTCGACGGCGTGGAAGCTTTCTTCGTGACGGGCCAGATAGGCCTTGAGGTCGTCGGCGTGCACCAGATACAGCGGCGCGCCGTGCAGGCAGTCGTCGATCCAGGCCAGCCGCGCCGGGTCGAAGGGGTCGGCGAACACACCGATGACTTCGTCGTTGTGGCGCAGCAGGATGAATTCACGCTTGAGGCATTGTGCGAGGGTGACCCGGTCAAATACCGGTGTCGCGGCGAACAGGCTGTCGGTGTCGAGCACCGGGTAATGCAGGGTCGCGCCGAGGCAATCAATGAACGGCATCGGCGCCAGTTCGCAGAGCACGCCGAGCGCATCCAGCACCCGTTCGCCGGAACCGGCGGCCCGCGCCCGGGCCTGGGACAGTTGTTCACTTGAAAAACTGGATGCAACGCTTTGCGCAACCTGCGGTTCGACGACAACGGACAGACGATCCATGGCTTGCTCTCCAACACCCGGGGCTTGAGGCCCTGACGGCGCGGGAGGCTATTGCGGCGAGTGCCGGAACGTCTATCGCGCCATTACTCCCCGGTGAGCATTTGATCGTCGTCCGGTGCCAGGGTCGCCAACCTGTTTCTTCGGCGATCCGCCAGCACCCAACTGCCATCGTACAACTGCAACGGGAAGCTCTCGGTCCTGCTCTGGCGTCGTTCGACGAAGCCCTCCGAAGGGCTCGCACCGGGTTTCGCTTCGCGCTGGATGCCCAGAAGGTCGCAGACAGCTCGGGCCAGTTCCGCCAATGGAAACGGTTTGAACAGGATGTGGCTGACGTCCAGTTGCCGCGCCCGCTCACAGACTTCAGCGGTCGGGTGACCCGTTATCAGCACAAAATGGCACGTCCTGTTCTGGCGGACCGCGTCGAGCACCTCAAAGCCTTCCATATCGGGCAAGCGGTAATCGAACACCAACACTTGGGGAGCGAACGTCTCGGCCAGGCCGATACCCGTCGCGCCGTCATGTGCAATCCGGACATCCAGCCCTTGCGCCGACAGATAATCCTGCAGGTTCTGTGCAAGCAGCTGTTCGTCTTCGACAACCAGTACTTTGTTAACCAAGGTCGACTCCTTGAAACCTGCAAGTCCGAAAACTGAACCCGCTGAAGTGCGCCTTACAATGGCTAACGCACACTTCATGCCAGGCCGAGTGCCGGAAAATTTAAGTCTTCATATCCTTGAATTCAATGACAATGCCCGCTCGTCCCGGTACCCCGTTCCCCAGAAACGGGGAAGCACCTGAATGGGCATCGAAGCCATTCCCCACTATTGGGGGGGAACCTTCAATCGTCGTCAATTCGTTCAATCCTGTTCTGCGCCCGTAATTGCGTGAGCACCTGGCGACGAGCCTGGGCCTGTTGCTGCCGGGCGAGCTGCGCCCGAGCTGAATCAAGTCCCTGCAAATCTGGGACATCGCCCACCTCCCAGTGGTTCGCCACATAGATCAAATGCCAGCCGAATGGCGAACGTACCGCATCGCTGGCGAAGATCGCGCCATCAATGATAGAGGCTCGCATCTTCATCAAGCGTAGACGCGCCGCCGCCTCTGTTGCGGCATCCGCTTGCGGCTCGACCCGGACCAGCAGGTGCCGCGGCTGCAACGTGTTGGCGCGGATCAGTTGGGCGAACATTTGCTGCGCGGCCAGCTCACGGCGGGTGTACTCGGTGAACGAGGCTTCATCGAAACCGGCATCCTGCAAGCGCCGCACGAATCGCTCGTTACCGCCGATGGCCTGGCGGGTTTGCTCGACTTGCTGCTGCACCTTTTGGTCATCGACTGTCAGGCCGCGCTTGCGCGATTCCTGCCAGAGCAGTTCCTTGTCGATCAGCGCATCGAGTGCGGCCTGACGCAGCTGTTTATAGGCTCTTGGGCTGCGAATGCTCGCCACTGCGCGGCCCTGATCCTCCAGATATTCGGCAAAAAATCGCTCAAGACGAAACTCGGAAATCTCTTCGCCATTGACCCGCGCAGCCGCCGGACCATTACTGGCGAACGCCATCGGCAGCCAGCACGTCAGCAGTAATAACAGCGTCTTGAGCTTCATGAGCAGCGCCTCCGTTCAGGGGCTGGCGACAATCGGTTTGTAGGGTGCAACCAGATAGAAACGCTGATCGGGCAGATCCACGGTGACCACATGTGCGCCGCTCAAGCCCAGACGCCGTCCGGGGCCAAAGCTGATGCGCGGGGTCAGGCCGGTGTCGAAGTCGTGCAGGCCTTCCAGCGCGGCCACCAGTTTCTCGCGGCTGGCGTCACGTCCGGCCTGCTTCATGCCTTCGCCGAGCAGCAACATCGAGGCGTAAGCACCGACTTGCAGCACCGCGTGCTGGGCGCCGAGGCCTTGATGCTCGCGCAACAATGTCAGGGCCATGCGACCGGCCTGGGTCCAGTCGCTGGGCACGAAGGGATAGGCGAGAAACACCCGCCGTGAAAATCCTTCCGGCACTTGCAGCAGATCCCCGGCCACCTGGCTCGACGCCGCGAACAGATACGGCACCTGCCCGGCACGCTGCAAACCCGCCGCCAAATGGCTGAAGCCGCCGCCGCTGCCCAGGTAGAACACCGAGCGCGAGCCCAACGGCAACCTGTCACCTGCCGGGTCGTAGGCCTGAATCCGGACGTTCTGCCAGCCGTTCCTGTGCAGATATTCACCAAGCACTTTGGCTGTCTGCGCCTGCGCCGGGTCGTCGAGATAAGCGATGAGTGTCGGCCCTTGCAACACGCGCAGGCTGGCGGTCGCGTAATCGGCCAGAGCGATCAACTGTTCACGCAAGCCCGGCAACGGCTCGAAAATGTGTGGACTGGCCTGCACCGCGCCGAGCAACGACAAGGTGCCGATCAGCGGCACGCCCGCCTGCTCCAGCCGCAGGGCCAGTTCGCTGCCCAATGCCGGGGCCATCGGCGCGATCAGAGCGAACACTTGTTCATCGTCGATCAGCCGTTCAAGCGCTTGTTCGGCACTGGCGCGATCAGCGCCAGGATCGGCGATGGTCAGGCGCAATTGCCGGCCATGAATCCCGCCAGCCTCATTGATCCGCGCCACACTGCCGTTGAGCACCGCAGCAACCGTCGCGCCCTCCTCGGCCAATGGCCCCTGGCTGGGCAGCAAAGTGCCCAGATGCAAGGTCTCGGCATCGAGGCCGGGGTCGCGTTCATCGGCGAGGCGTTTGAGGTAGGCAGTGAGATTGCGCTGATCCTTCATCGACAGCACAAAGCGCGGCATGCTCGGATCGAGGCGGTTGTTGCCGGGGTCGCGGCCCTGCTGAATGACTGTCGCAAGGCTTGCATCGTTGTAGGCCGGATAGTTGCGGCCGTTGACCTGTTGCTGGCCGTAGGTGCTGGTCAGTCGCGACCAACTCAACTGCGGCGGGCGCACCCCGCCTTCGGGCCGGCCGAGGCCATCGGTGCCATGACAATTGGCGCACGGCAGACGGGTGGCCGGCAGCAACATATCCGCCGCGCCGACCCGCGCCATGATCGCTTCACCGCTGGCCGACAGGCCTTCCCGGTACAGACGCTTACCGGCCGCCTCCTCCGGCGTCAGCGACACTGCCGCCGCGCCGAGGCTGACGCTCGCGAGCAGGATCAGGGCGAGGACGCAGGCGCTGTTCATGGCGCGGGCTCAGCGGCCGGCCACGGGCATTGTCAGCAATTGCAGGCGCTGGGCAATGGCGGCGGCCGGCGCATCGGGGCGAATCTTGCTCCAGCGTTTGTTGGCGACATCGCCGACGATCAACTGTGTGGAATGTTGCTCAGGCGTCGGCACGATCTGGCCGATACGGCTCAGCACCAGGTCCATCTGCGCCTTGTCGCCGGTGAGAAAAAGCCAATGAGGGTCATCGGAACCCTGTTTCAAGGTGTAAGCCTTGAGCACCGCCGGCGTGTCGTGCAGCGGATCACTGGTAAGGGAAATGAAAGTGATGCCGTCGGCCTTGTCACCGAGCAGCTCGCGGACTTCCTTGAGCTTGCGCGTGATCAACGGGCAGGCGTCATTGCAACGGGTGAAAATCACGTTGAGCAGCACCACGCGGTTTTGCAGCGCATCACTGTAGAAGCGCAGCGTTTCGCCGTCCTGATTTTGCAGCGGCGTATCGGTGAACCAGGCTTGCGCGTCGTGGGTGCCCTTGGCGGGTGCGGCGGCAACCGCGGTTGATGGCTCAGGGGCATGCCCCTCGTGGGCAAACGCGACATTGCTGAACACCCAGAAACACACGGTGAGCGCGATCCAGTCGAGCATTCTCATGGCTGTTGCTCCATGGCGATGGCGGTGTGTTTGGCATGAGTGCGCTGGCCGCTGAGTTTCTCGACTTCCTTGGCCAGCACTGTCGGGTCGGTGAAGCCGTAGTAGCGCATCCAGTGGCGGCTGTCGCCGTCGCCGACAAGGATCAGCGGCTGATGATTCTTCAAGTCGCCGCTGAAACTGCCCAAACCTTTGAGGGTTTCATTGATCGATTGTGGCGAACCGGTCAGCCAGCTCCAGCCCGGGCCTTTCTGGAACGCGCGGGCGTAATCCTGCAAGCGCTTGGGGTCGTCGCGTTGCGGGTCGATGCTGATCGACACCAACTGCACTTCGTTGCCAACCCGCGCACCGAGCTGTTTCTGCACCTTGCCCATAATCGACGAAACCACTGGGCACACCGTGGTGCAACTGGTGTAGATGAAGCTGATGACGACGATTTTGCCCTGCACCAGATCTTGCTCCAGACGCACGGTTTTGCCGTTCTGATCGAGCAGCGGCACGTTGGCGAATTTCACCTGGGCGTGTTCCTGAGTACTGCTGGCGGGCGCGGTGTGGCCGGCGTGTTCATCCGCCGAATGCGCCTGGACTTGCTGGACGCTGACGGCCAGCAGACACAGGCTGAGCAAACCACGGCAAGTGATGTCTTTCATGGTGATGTCCTCACTGAGTCTGGCCGGGGGTGACCCGAACACTGGCAAATGTCTTGTCATCGAACCCGGCACCCAGCGATGCCGCACGCACATGCAGATACCAGGCGCCGCTGCGGTCGAGGGTCACGGGCGCTTCGTACACGCCATCGGCGACTTCGTGCGCGGCCACTTCGCGGGGGTGTGAAGTCGGCGCGAGGAAGTAACGCAACTGCACATCCTTGACGCCGCTGCGCTGGATTTTCTGCTTGCCCTGCACGATGCGAAAACGCACCACATAGGGGTCGTTGAGCGCGACGGCGGTCTTGTCCAGAAGGAACTCGACCTTGGGCACGCCGACATGTTTTTCCGGCATGCCGTCTGGCTCGATCTGCGCGGTGAAGCAATGGATGATGTTCGGTTGATTGAGCAGGAATGCCACGTCGAAACGTCCCGCCGCCGGCAGTTTCACTCGCGCGCTGTACAGCCCCGGCGAGACCTCGCGCAGGCTGCGGTCGATGACCATGGCGGCACGGGCGATCTGCCCGCGATTGGGGTAACCGGACATCGGCGCGTTCATGCCTTCGGCGTAGAAATAGGTGGTGTTGTCCACCGGGTTGACCACAAACACCGCGTTGTCATCGCGCGACACCGCAAGGCTTGAGGCGAGCGGCAAGTCCCCGGCCATGCGCGGCGCTTGCGGGCCAGCTTCGAAGCCTTGGGTGATCGGCTGGCGGCCCTCACCGAGCGAGGCCAGGTTGATCATGGTGACTTTTGGCGAGGCCAATCCGCGCACGTACGCGTAGGCCTTGGTGAACACCACTTGGTAGGGTTCGGCGGACACGTCCAGGTCGTGGATAGCGGCATCGGTGGAGGCATCAATCACCGTCGCGCGGTTCTCAACGGTGTTGAGCACCACACCGAAACGCCCGTCGGCGCTGAAGCCCATCGGGCCGAGCCCCTGTTGCAGTTTGATCACTCGACGTACGCTGTGGCTGGCACTGTCGACCACCGTCACCGTGCCGTCCTTGCCATCGGCCACATACACCGCGCCGGACAATGGCGAGTACGCGACCGACAGTGGGCCGGAGCCGGTCTTGATTTGCCCGACGATGCTCAGGCTGGCGACATCGACCACGCTCAGGGTGCCGTCGTCGCGGTTGCTGACAAAAGCAAAACGGCTGTCCTTGCTGAAGGTGATTTCGTGGTGACCGAGGCCGGTCGCCAGATGCTTGAGCGGTTTCAGGCTTTGCGCATCGATCACGGTGACGCCGGATTCGTTGGGTTTGGCGGCATTGTTGCCGACCCACAACAGGCGCTCATCCGGTTGCAGCGCCACGCGCACCGGCTGGCTGCCGGCGCTGATCGAGTCGATGACTTTGAATTGTTCGCTGTCGATCACCGCCACTTCGCCCGCCGCTGGCATCGAGATGAACACGCGTTTGTTGTCTTTGGGCGTGACCCAATCCATCGGCGATTGCTTGAGTTCGATGCGCGCCAGGGTGCTGGTGATGCCGCCGACCGATACTGAGGGATCGACCACTGCGACGCTGGCATCGCGGTTCATCACCAGCAGGAAATAGCTGTTGAGGTCCAGTAGTGGCCGCGCGCCGATGTTCGATTTGAGGTACACCCCGACGCGGGATTTGCAGCTTTGGTCGCGGCCCTGGGCCTGATCGGCGGCCAGCGCCTGCGCATCGATCCACGCCCCCGGCGCCACACCGGACAATGGCTGGCCTGACGCGCCGTCAGTGACACGGAACTGCACATCGGCAAACTCGCCTTCACGCAACTTGCCGTCGCTGGCCAGCGGCTGGAGGTTAAAGGCGATGGATACGCCGTCGCGGGCCAGGGTCTGGCCGGGTTCGGCCTGTGCCAGCGCCACCTCGCCAAGCGTCAGCCAAGCGCCTGCCATGGCCAGCGCACAAACTCCGATGAAATTGATGATCCCGTTCATATCCTCTCCCCTGACTCTATTTGCAAAACACCGCCGTCCCCTGTGGGAGCTGGCTTGCCAGCGATGGCGGCCTCTGCCTCACCGTCCAAAACCGCGTCGACCCCATTCGCGAGCAAGCTCGCTCCCACAGGGATCGCATCCATGCCGCACTTTCCTGCCAACCCACTGAACCTGTGGGAGCTGACTTGCCAGCGATGGCGGCCTCTGCCTCACCATCCAAAACCGCGTCGATCCCATTCGCGAGCAAGCTCGCTCCCACAGGGATCGCCTCCATGCCGCACTTTCCTGCCAACCCACTGGACCTGTGGGAGCTGGCTTGCCAGCGATGGCGGCCTCTGCCTCACCGTCCAAAACCGCGTCGACCCCATTCGCGAGCAAGCTCGCTCCCACAGGGATCGCATCCATGCCGCACTTTCCTGCCAACCCACTGGACCTGTGGGAGCTGGCTTGCCAGCGATGGCGGCATCTGCCTCACCTTCCTAAACCGCGTCGATCCCATTCGCGAGCAAGCTCGCTCCCACAGGGATCGCATCCATGCCGCACGTTCCCGCCAACCCACTGAACCTGTGGGAGCTGGCTTGCCAGCGATGGCGGCCTCTGCCTCACCGTCCAAAACCGCGTCGATCCCATTCGCGAGCAAGCTTGCTCCCACAGGGATCGCATCCATGCCGCACTTTCCGGCCAACCCACTGAACCTGTGGGAGCTGGCTTGCCAGCGATGGCGGCCTCTGCCTCACCGTCCTAAACCGCGTCGATCCCATTCGCGAGCAAGCTCGCTCCCACAGGGATCGCCTCCATGCCGCACTTTCCTGCCAACCCACAGGGATCGCCTCCATCCCGCACTTTCCTGCCAAACAACTGAACCTGTGGGAGCGAGCTTGCTCGCGAAGGCGTCAGTTGCTTCACCATCCAGCTACTGCGCAGGCGGTGTCGGTTCTGGCTCGTTGGTCACCCGAAGTAATCCCCACAGGCCCGAGGTATTGCCGAAGGCGCCGTAGTCGCGGAACAGGTAGTCACCCGGTATCGCGTTGCTGCCCCCGGCACTCGGGATCATCGAGCTGAAGTGCGCCGCCGGCAGCACGCTCTCACGGGCGCCGATGTACATCGACATCGGGTTGTAACCGAACCGCACCGACCCCACGCCCGGCGTCCCCATCGGATAGCCGCCGACATCGCTCTTCTCGGCCAGGAACGGGTTGACCGACCACACGTGCCCATCCATCTGGAAGGTGCTGCCGCGGCTGCCACCGGTTGGCATCAGAATGTGCGTACGGAACGGTTGCCCCGGTTTGGCGTAAAGCACCGGTGTTTGCGGATCACCGCCGACCAGCGCGTTGCTGTAGGCCATGTGCGCGTTGAGCATGTCGCCATAACCGGCACCATCGGCATGTCCGAACGGTGCATCCGGGGCGAGGCCGAAGCGATACCACATTGGCTCGGTCTTGTAGTTGATGGCCATGCTCGAGTTGTCCTGCGGATCGGTCGGCACGCCGAAGCCCTCGGCGGCAATGCCTTCCACCGGCCGGCCATTGGCCCAGCGAGTGTTCAACGCCTTGTGCCAGACCATCGCAAAGTCGCGGTAGACGGTTTGCCCAGGCGCGGTGACGGTGGCATTGGCCTTGCGCGCATCGTCGACCCAGGTAGAGCCGATTGGCAGGATGCTCATCGCGCCGCCCAGGCCTTTTTGCGACTGCTTGATCACGTCAGCCGGCGTGATATTCAGACCGCCAAACTCGATGGCCGTGGCGTTGATGTTGTCGACACTGCGGCCCAACTGCGTCACCGGTTTGCCTTCACGCTCCAGGTGCCCGGCGTAGTACTGATAAGTGCGAGTCGGGTACGCGCCGCTGCTGCCTGCTCTCGGTGGCACGGTCTGGATCGGGTTGGCGCCGACATTGACGCCGTCGGATTTGGTGATGTCATAGGCCAGCAGTTGCGCATGCAGACCCACATGGCTGGACGGCCGCATCAGGTTGTTGCTGAAGGTGGTCGAGCCGAGGCCGCTGTTGCGGTCGCGTTTGACCATGCCTTGCATCACCGCGGTCTGGGTCAGGTCGGGCATCATGCTCGGCAGACGGTTTTCCAGGGTGATGTTGATGCAGTCACCGGCGGCGGCGCGCAGCACCAGCGGTTCGACCGGGATACCGGGTTTGAGCTTGCCGGTGCTCGCGTCGAGGTCGGATTTGCGCACATACAGAATCGCGGTCGGATCATGCAACGGCCCGCTCTGGCCGCCGATGGTGATGGTTTCGCCATCCTCCGGATCGGTCACCGTGACCTGTGGAATGCTCACGGTGCGCGAGTTCAGGACCAGGGTGCCGCCCGCCGGATTCAATGGCCCGCCGACATGCTGACCGAGACCGTCCGGGTCGCCGATGGTCAGGCCCAGCGAGTTGCCCAGGATGTCGTTGGCGAGAGCCGCGACTACTTCATAGTTGCGCTGCACGGTCGGCCGGGTGCCGATGCCGTTGGGGTTGGCGCTGATCCGTGGGCAACTGCCGTCGAACGCCACAGTGTTACGCATCCCCGTCGGTTTAGCGTTGTTCGACAACGCGAACAGGTCACTGCGCTGGGCAGTGTAGTTGCGCATCACGCCCCAGATGCCGCTCCAATAGCCTTCGATCGAGGCGTCCATCGAGTACAGATAATCCCCGGTGGTCGCCGCCGAACTGGACAGCATCGACACGGGCGCGATGAAGCCCATCTGCTCGGAGATCCCGATCATCTGCGAGGCACGCCAGCCCGAGTTGGAGCTGTTGCCGAAGCCGGAACCGCTTTGCAGCCACTTCACGCCGTGCAGGGTGACGTTGTGCTCCTCTTCGTGGCCGCCGGCATGCACCCGCAGCCGCACGTTGTCGCCGGTGTAAGTGCGCAGCATCGGTGTGAACGGATCGCCAGGTTCAGCGCCGCCCTTGTTGATGTGCGGCGGGAACAGCGTGGTGCCGCCGGTTGGGCCGGTGGCGGAGGTGATCAGGTTCGGCGCCAGGTTCATCGCCGGGATAGCGCGATCGGTGCGGCTGTGCATGGCGAACGAAAGATCGCCGCCGAGGCCGTCAGCCTGCATGCCGCGTTTGCCGTCCGGGCCGAGTTTGTTCGGGTCGTAGACGCGCAGGGCCAGCGGCTCGTTGCGATAGTTGACGACGAACATGCCTGGGTCATCCACCGAGATTGCCTGCGGGCACGGCCGGCTCGGGCAGCCTGGGAGCTGACCGCCCTGCACTTCCACGATGCCGTCGAGCAAAGTGCTGGCGTTGTTGCGCACCGGCGGATTGATCGCGTAGCGGAAGCTGTCAGGCGTGGCCGGGAAGCTTTGCGGGTTGGGCACGCCGTTCGGCCCGGCGCCTACATACACGCCGGCTTCATAGGCGTGCTGGAAGTCGCTGTATTCGAGGAAGAACTCGCGGAAGCTGTCGTTCTTGCCGTCACCGTCGAGGTCGCCGGTGTTGATCACCGCTTGCCACGAAGTCGGCCCGCCATCCTGACGCGCGCCGCTGTACAGAGGCTCGCCGGTTTCGGCGTGGAACCAGGTGGAACCTGCAGGTTCCGCGAGCACGGTGGCGTACAGCCCGATCTGTTGGTGCGTCGATGGGCCGAGGTGGTCGTGGGTGAAGATGGTGCCGAGGCCGCGGTCAACACCTTTGGCATTGACCACCGGGTCGACGAACCAGCGCTGCATCGCCGTGCGCGCGCCCATCCAGTCGCTGCGTCCGTACTGACCGAAGAACGGGTGCGCCTTGGCTTTCGGGCACGCCTGGGTGCCATCGCGCGGGTCGGTGCCTTCGCACTGGTTGAACTCGCGGATCGCCAGAATGCGCTCCTGCACGGCACCCGGCGAGAGCACGCCGTCTTCGTAGTTCCAGCCATTGGACGAGCCGTCGGCCGAGGTCAGGTCCCATTTGGGCAGGTGAATGTGCTGGCCGATCACGTCGGTTGGCGTGCGCACCTGATAGTCGTCCATCTCATAAGTGGCCGGCACCAGGTTGGTTTGCTGGTATTGCACGCAGTCGAAGGTGTTCATGCGCATCACCAGTGGCTCTGGCGGACGCTGCTTGGTGATCACCGGCCAGGCGTCTTCCCACAGCGCCAGAATGCGCGCCTGCGGGAAGTGATAGCCAACCTTGTTGTACACCGCGTCGAATTGAATGTTTGCCGCTTTGTAGAGGCGCGGGCGGTCGGCGGTGAAGGTCGACGCGCCGGTGAAGGACATGCCGTCGATGCGTTCGCCGCTGTTGAATTCACCGGTGCCGGCGCTGCTGGTCAGGCGTTTGGCCCGATCATCCATGCACGGTTCGTAGTACGGCGCGCCCGCCATCGGCAAGGCGCCGTTGGTACGAAAGGCCTTGGCCACCACCTGGTTGCCGGGCAGCAAAGCAAAGCTTGGGTGATCTTTTTTCGCGTGGAAGGCCATCGCCGATTGCTCGACTTCGGTGCCTTCCTCCGGCAGATAAATCGGCTTGGCGCGGGTGACTTCCTTGGAGAAATCCAGCGAGGTGGTCACGGTGTTCGCCTCGCCACCGGCAGCCACGCCGTCGAGCGTATGGCGCTGCAATCCGCCATCCCAGCCGCCCGATTGCGCAGGGTCGAGGTTGGCCCACAGCGCTTTGCCGCTGGCCTTGAGTGCTTGTGCGGTGGCGGCGTCGAGCATGTCCAGCGGTGGAGTGGGTGGGCGTTGGCCGACCGAACTTTCCATGCCGCCAATCCAGAATGGGTAGCCAGGGTTTTTCAATGTGCCGTCAGCGTTGCGGTTGGCTTCGCTGCGATCCACCAGCGCCAGCGAACCGATGGCTGCCCCAGACGCGTTGCCGCCGAGATGTTCACCGTCGTCATCGGTCTCTTCTTCGTCACCGTCGTTGCCGGCAACCAGGGTTTCGCCGATTTTCGGCACCACCACCACCTTGCCGGGCATCGGCGCCATGGCTTTGCCGGGCAGCGGCACAATGGCCGGGATCGGCGTGCCGGCAATGATTTCACCGTCCGGCAAGGCGCGTGCACCCGCTGCCGGTTTGCCGCTGCGCAAGGCGAACGGTTCGCTGTGGTAGCCGTCTTCACTTTGCTGCGAGACTTCCAGGCGAGTGCCTTCTTCGAAGACGTCGTGCACGCGCCACATGGCCCACATGCCCTGGGCAAAATGCGGGTAGAAGTGGCAGTGATAGATCGCGTCACCGGCTACCCGATTGCGATTGCCCGAACCGCCGTTGGCGATTTCATAGGTGTAACCGGCGCCCGGGCCGATGCCTTGGGCGTCGACGTAATCGGAATTGTCGTCATTGGGATTGAACAGCCACTGATGGCCATGCAGGTGGAAGATGTGCTGTTCGTGACCGTTATGGGTGTTGCGGAATTTGACGAAGTCACCGATGTAGCTGTGGTTGACGTTGGACGGTTCGGACGGATACAGCGCCATGGTTGCCTTGACGCCAATCTGATCGGCGCGCGGGATCTGCCCCGGCGCGATGTTCTCAAGCCCGGCGTTGGCCGGTACGTCGACCAGCATCGCCACGTCACCGACGGTGTGCGAGCTGAGGAAGAATTCTTCGTAGGCGCAGGACAGGCAGTCGTGCATCGGTCCCACGCCCAACCGGTTGGCGACCACTTCCGCGCCCATGCCGCCGGAGCCGTAGTTGATCATGAATGCGTCGCGGGTCGGCTCCAGCACATGCGCCATCACCGGGTCGGCCCAGTAGGCAGGAAAGGCTTGAGTCGCCGCCGTTTCGTCCTGGAACTGCGAGGCGAAATCGCGGAACGGCTCCAGCCGATTGGGGATCGCCGGATTGCGTTTGCCCACCGACTCCAGCGGATAGGTGCTGGCTGGAAAGCTGCCGTCAGCGTTGCTGCCCATCACGATGGCATCGCTTTCGCTGGAGATGATTTCGTTGCCATCGACCATATTGATGATCGGTGTGCCGGCCTTGCCTTCGCGCAGCCACGGATCGCGCTGCGGGTAGCGCGCCTGGTAATCGACGATCGGATGACCGGCCGGCGTGCGCCCCGACGTCGCCAGACGCATTTCTTCTTCAGTCAGCGTGTTGCGGTAAGTGCGGCCGCCCTTCGGCACCACGACCACTTGACCGAACAGGCCATTGGCAACGTTACCCGCCGCGCCCTCACCACCGAAGGTGGCGCCACGGCTGCTGACGGCAAACGCGCCTTCACGTTCGGCATACAACGTATAGGAACGGCTGGCACCCGGCACCACCAGGCTATTGGCGTTGCGGCCGGTGTACGAAGAAATGTCGTCGATGCTGTTGACCGCTTGCAGGCCGTTGACCTGGAACCCGACGTGGCGGTCGGCGACCTGCTCATCGACCTTGAACTGTTCGCCGGCATTGGCGTTCTGCACACCCTCCTCGCCCTCGTCTTCGAAGTGCTTGTTCGGGTTGGCCTGATAGTCGAGCAGGTTCTGCAGATTGATCGTCAGGCAATCCCCGGCGGCTACGCGCAACACCAGTGGCCGTGGACGCTTGTCGGCGCGCAAGGAGACTTTGCCCGGCACTGCCGCGCCGCCGAAGGCCAGCGAGACGTCGTGGTCATCGACCACGTCGCGGCGCAGCGCGTACATCATGCCGTTGGCGTTCTGCGCGCCGAGGCGGTTGAACATCAGCGGCTGATCGAACGCCACGACGTTGGCCACCAGGTTGCGCTCGCAGCGCACTGCCGCGCTGACCACGTCGACGCTGAGCATCGGGGCCAGCAACAGCAGCAGTTTGATGAGGGACGGAGCGGGATGAAGGCCGGCCATGATCAGAAACCTCGACAGGGATACTCGCAGGGAACGATTCTCGACAAAACCGTTTGAGCAATCCGCGTGCCACAAAAAAATCCGTTGTTTTTCAATGAGCTACTCAAACCATTTAAGAGCCCGGGGGATATTCCCCACCCGATTCCCCACTTTTCGCGCCTGCCGGCATTGCCCCGATAGTGGGGCAAACCGGGGACTTCCTTTACAACGGCGCGTCCACTGCCAGCCCTTGCAAGCGCCGGTACTGGCGCAAAACGCTGGGCACGTAACGCTGGGTTTCGGCGAACGGCGGGATCACCCGGCCACGGCTGAGCACTGCATCAGGCCCGGCGTTGTAAGCCGCCACGGCGAGGGTGATGTCGTTGTCGAACAGGGTCATCAGGTGCTTGAGGTATTTGGCCCCGCCCTGGATGTTGGCCTTGGGGTCGTAGACGTCGGTCACGCCCATTTCCCGCGCGGTGGCGGGCATCAATTGCATGAGCCCGCCCGCGCCTTTGGGTGAGGTGGCGCCGGGGTTGTAACGCGACTCGGCGTTGATCACCGCGTGCAGCAGCGCTTCAGGTAATTGATTGACCTTGGCCGCCGCCGAGACCAGCTCCGCGTAAGGCTGGTTGGCGATCATTTGCGGCTGTTGATCGAGGCTGACCAGCGGCGCTTGCGCCTCGTGAATCACCCGTTCGTAAGTGCGCCCGGGACGATGCACATTGGACAGAACGTAGCTGCCCTTGGCGTCCAAGGAGATGAATACATCGGCTTGCGCGGCACCGCTCAGCAGTACACAACCGAGCAATCCGCCAGTGAGAAATTTCATGTCGGGCCTCCCCGGACCGACCCCGATAAATTGGGGGAAATGCCCCAATGGCCGATCACGTTTGAGCCATACGCAAGCACTGTGCCGAGTCGTGAGAGGCCCGTAATTCGAGGGCTTGCGCCCATCAACCGAATGTTTGTCGAGGCTGAGCATGGCAATTGCATAGACCCTTCAGGCGACTCGACTGCCACTTACGGGAGGTCATCATGAAGCTGCATGTTCGTCCGCGTGCCCAACGCGGTTTCACCCTGCTCGAATTGCTCGTGGTGCTGGTGGTGCTCGGCCTGTTGGCCGGGATCGTCGCGCCGAAATACTTCGCTCAACTTGGCCGCTCGGAAGTGAAAGTGGCCAAGGCGCAGATCGAAGGCCTGAGCAAGGCGCTGGATCTGTATCGCCTGGAAGTTGGCCACTACCCGTCCACCGAACAAGGCTTGCAGGCCTTGGTGGCTGCGCCGAGTGATGAGGCTAAATGGACGGGCCCGTACTTGCAGAAAAAACTTCCGCAGGATCCCTGGGGCCGCAGCTACGCCTACCGCTACCCCGGCGAAAACAGCGAGTACGACTTGCTGTCGATGGGCAAGGACGGCCAACCCGGCGGTGAAGGCGAAAACGCCGAAGTGACCAATTGGCAGTGAGTGGAGCGCAGCCCATGCGATTTCATCTGAAAGCCGTCGGCAAGGCGGGCGTGGTCTCCTTGAGTATCGAGGCGCCGGGGCATAGCGAAGCGCGGCACATTGCCGAGGATCAGGGCTTGCGCGTGCTCAGCCTGCATGCCGAAAAACACTGGCGCTCGTTGCGCCTGCGTCAGCGCGAAACGTTCAATCTGGTGCTGTTCAGCCAGGAGCTGACCACCCTGCTCAATGCCGGTCTGCCGTTGATCGATGCGCTGGAAAGCCTCGCCGAAAAAGAAACCGCCCCCGCTGCGCGCAAAACCCTGAGTGAACTGGTGCGCCTGCTGTACGAAGGCAAATCCTTCTCGCAGGCCCTCGGTCAGTTGTCGGCAGTGTTTCCACCGCTGTACGTGGCGCTGGTGCAGTCCAGCGAGAAGACCGGCGCGGTCGGCGAGGCGTTGGGCCGTTACGTCAGTTACCGCCAACGTATGGACGAGGTGCGGCAGAAGATCGTCAGCGCTTCAATCTACCCGTTGCTGTTGCTGGTGGTCGGCGGTGGCGTGGTGTTGTTTTTGATGGGCTACGTGGTGCCGCGCTTCAGTCTGGTGTTCGAAGGACTGGGCTCGAACCTGCCGTGGCTGTCGCAGATTCTGATGAGCGGCGGCCTGTTTCTGCACGCGCATCAACTAGCGTTTTTCGGCGGGTTGGCGGCGATCGTCGTCGCCCTCGCCGTGGTGCAGAAACAACCGGCGTTTCGCCGTGGGCTGGATCGGCTGGTGGAGAAGCTGCCCGCCGTGCACCAACGGATTTTCATGTATGAACTGGCGCGTTTTTACCGTTCGCTGGGGATTCTGCTGCAAGGCGGGATTCCACTGGTGACCGCTATGGGCATGGTGCGCGGCCTGCTCACTGTAGCGTCACGGGCGCGGCTCGATCAGGCGTGCGAACGCGTGCGCGAGGGACAGTCGCTGTCCACCGCGCTGGAACTCAACCGCCTGGTGACGCCGGTGTCGCTACGCCTGCTGCGCGCCGGTGAACAATCCGGCAACCTCGGGCAAATGATGGAGCGTAGCGCCGACTTCTACGACGAAGAAATCAGCCGCTGGATCGAATGGTTCGTGAGGTTGTTCGAACCGCTGTTGATGACGTTCATCGGCCTGCTGATCGGGGTGATCGTGATCCTGATGTACATCCCGATTTTCGAACTGGCTTCGAGTATTCACTGACCGCGGGAACCGGTCGGATCAATCGCAACAACGCACATTCACGTTCCCACCCCAGACAACAAGACGGAGAACGACATGCACATTAAAAAGCTCATGCTCGCAATGGCCATCGGCGCAGTTCTGTCGGCGTCTACCGTAATGATTCCAGACAGTCTGTCGGGAATTTCCAGTGTTCAGGCGAAGGACGGAGGGAGTGGCGGCGGTGGTAGTGGAGGCGGTGGCGGAGGCCATGGAGGAAGCGGTGGTGGCGGAAGTGGGGGCGGCGGCCATGGCGGGAGCGGTGGTGGCGGAAGTGGCGGGAGTGGCGGTGGGAACGGCGGTGGACATGGCGGCAGTGGAGGCGGCGGCAATGGTGGTGGCGGTGGAGGCAGCGGCCATGGCGACGGCGGCGGTCACAGTGGCAGCGGTGGTCAGGGCGCCGGACACTCCGGCGGTTCCGCATCCTCCTCGGGACGCAGCGGCACCCACTCGGAGCCAGGCGACGATCATGGTGTGCACCGCGCCGGCGAAGTCGGTGACGATCGCGGCGTGCATGCAGCGGGCGAACCAGGCGACGATCGCGGCGTGCATGTCGGTGGCGAACCGGGCGATGACAAACGCACTAACTAAACCATCCTGAAAACACCGCCATCCCTGTAGGAGCTGCCTTCAGCAGCTCCTACAGTTGATTTGCATACGGCTTAAAGGGCGACGTTGCTCTGATTCAACCGTTCCCGCAGAAACTCGACCAACGCCTGCACCGGCCGTGAAGCCTGGCGGTGCTGTGGGTATACCGCCGACAAGGTCAGCGGCTCTGGCCGCAGGTCATCCAGCACCGGCACCAATCGCCCCTCCTTCAACGCCGCGCCAACAATAAACGTCGGCAGATAGGTAATCCCCATCCCCTGCACCGCCGCATCCCTGAGCAACTCACCATTGTTGACGCGCATGCGCCCGGTGACATTCACCAGCAGCGGTTTGCCCTGTCCCGCGTTGAACCGCCACTGCACTGAACGCCCATGGCCATACGGCAAGCAGTCATGCCCGAGCAGATCTTCCGGTGTGACCGGCGTGCCGCGTTCGGCCAGGTACGCAGGGCTGGCGCAGTACACCCGCTCAATGCTGGCGATGCGTCGAGCGATCAGCGTCGAGTCTTCCAGCACACCGATGCGCAGCGCCAGGTCGTAACCTTCGCCGAGCAGATCCACCGGGCGGTCGCTCAAATCCACTTCCACCGTAACCTCGCGGTAGCGCTGTAAAAACACCGGCAGCAGACAACCGAGGTGGGCCACGGCAAACGACAATGGCGCGCTCAGACGGATCGTGCCGCGAGGCTCGGCGGTCTGCCCGGCGATGCCTTGTTCGACCTGTTCGACTTCGCCGAGCAGGCGCAGCGCCGATTCGTAATAGCTCTGGCCCAGCGGCGTAACGTCGAGGCGCCGGGTCGAGCGATTGAGCAAACGCACGCCGAGGCGTTCTTCGAGTTGCATCAGTCGGCGGCTGACGAACTGCTTGGACAGGCCCAATTGATCGGCCGCCGCGGTGAAACTGCCGGAGTCCATGACCTGGCAAAAAATACGCATGTCTTCGAACGGGTTCATTGTCACTCTCTGGTGGACAGTTAAACGCTTTATAGCCGCTTTTTCACTTCACGGCACCCGATTAATCTGTGTTCACGGTGTTGAAACCAACCCACAAGCCAACCGCGAACACACTTGAAAAAGGAATTGAACATGATCATTAAAAAGACGCTGACCGCTACCCTCCTCGCCCTGTCCATCGGCAACGCTTTCGCCGCCGAGACCAGCGCTGTCGAGCACAACACCCAAGCCTTCCTCAACGCCCTTGCCGCCGGTGGTGGCAAACCACTGGAGCAGCTCAGCCCGAAGGACGCCCGCGCAGTACTGACCGGCGCCCAGGCCTCGGTAAAAGTGGACCTGTCCGGTGTTGAAGTCAGCGACAAGGCGATCAAGGTCGACGGCCAGACCATCAACCTGAAGGTGGTGCGTCCGGCCAAGGTCAAAGGTGACCTGCCGGTGTTCATGTTCTTTCACGGTGGCGGCTGGGTGCTGGGGGATTACCCGACTCACCAACGCCTGATCCGTGATCTGGTGGTGGGTTCCGGCGCGGTAGCGGTGTACGTCGATTACACGCCGTCGCCAGAAGCGCAGTACCCGACCGCGATCAACCAGGCTTACGCCGCCACAAAATGGGTGGCCGAGCACGGCAAGGACATCAACGTCGACGGCAAGCGTCTGGCAGTCGCCGGCAACAGCGTCGGCGGCAACATGGCGGCGGTCGTCGCGTTGATGGCCAAGGAACAGAAAACCCCGGCCCTGCGCTTTCAGTTGTTGATGTGGCCGGTGACCAACGCGCAATTCGACGACGGCTCGTACCAGCAATTTGCCGAGGGCCACTTCCTCACCAAAGGCATGATGCAGTGGTTCTGGGACAACTACACCACTAACCCGGCCGAGCGCGCGCAGATCCATGCCTCGCCGCTCAACGCCAGCGCCGAACAGCTCAAAGGCCTGCCTGCCGCACTGGTGCAGACTGCCGAGTTCGACGTGCTGCGTGACGAAGGCGAAGGTTATGCACGGCATCTGGATGCTGCCGGTGTGCCGGTGACGTCGGTGCGCTACAACGGGATGATTCATGACTTCGGTTTGCTCAACCCGCTGAGTCAGATTCCTGAGGTGAAGGCCGCGGTGCGTCAGGCGGCGGCTGAACTCAAGACGCATCTAAACTGAGTCCAGGCCCTCGCCACACCTCTGGGTGTGGCGAGTTTTTTTGTGCCCATCGGAGTGCACTTCATGAGTTTTTTCTTCGCCCACCTGTTGTCCTGGAGTGCTCTGCTGCTGGTGGCTGACGCGGTGTTGTGGCACTTCACGCCATTTACCCATCGTGCGCCACGGGTCGGGGTGCGGCTGGCGCTGTTTCTGGGGTTTAGCGCGCTGGTCATCAATGCCGGTGTCAGCCCTTTGCAGGCGCCGCTGTTCGTCGATGACCGGGTGGCGCAGCTCGGGGCGACGGCATTGGGCATCCTCTGGTGGCTGTACGCGGCGCGAGTGCTGACGGAGGTGATCGGCCTGGTGCTGATGCGCCGCATCGGCCACAGCGGTCGCTTGTTGCAGGACGTGATCGGTGCGCTGGTGTTTCTGGTCGCGATTGTCGCAGCGGCGGGTTACGTGCTGGAGTTGCCGGTCAAAGGCTTGCTCGCCACGTCCGGCGTGGTCGCCATCGTCGTCGGTCTGGCGCTGCAAAGCACCTTGGCTGATGTGTTCAGCGGGATCGTGCTCAACACCACAAAGCCCTATCAAGTCGACGACTTCGTGATGATCGATGGCGTCGAAGGCAAGGTGCTCGATATCGACTGGCGCGCCACACACTTGCTGACCAGTGCCGGCACCATGGCCGTGGTGCCGAACTCGGTGGCGGCCAAGGCCAAGATCGTCAACCTCAGTCGCCCGGACAACATGCACGGCGTGTCGATCAGCATCAAAGTGCCCAACCACATCCGCCCGCGCCGCGTACTCGATGCCCTCGACCGCACGCTGCAAGGCAGCAGCAGCCTGCTGTTGTCGCCGGCGCCGAAAGTGGTGTTGAAAGAGGCCGGTGAGGAAATGTCCGAATACGTGGCCAGTGGTTTTATCGCCGAGCTGGGCAAGAAAAGCGAAGTGCGCAATCAACTGTTCGACCTGGCTCATCGGCATCTTGAGGCTGCCGGGATTTCGCGGCACCCGGACGGCGTGATCGAGCCGACGACCCGCTCCCGCGCATTGCTCGATGAAGTGAAGATCTTCCGTTCGCTGAGTCCTGATGAACGCGACCGACTGGCAGCATCGATGGTCGCGCAGCAGTACAGCGCCGGCCAGGTCGTGCTGGATCTGAATGAAGTGCCGGACAGTCTGTTTGTGATTGCTACGGGCGTGGTCAGTGCGACGGTGCCGGATGGCGATGGGCAAACCGAGGCCGGACGCATGGGGCCGAGCGAGGTCATGGGTGAGCAAAGCATTCTGGCGGACACACCGTCGCAGGCGACGTTTACGGCGCTGACGTCTTCGATCATCTACCGTCTCGACAAGACCCTCACGCGCGAATGCATGGAGCAGCGCACTGAGGTCGGTCGGGCGTTGAACAAGTTGCAGGCGGTGCGGCAGCAGAACAGTCGCCTCGCGTTGATGGCCAAACCGGTGGCGGTGAGGAAAGGTGGGTTTTTGGGGTGGTTGCAGAAGCGGTGATGTGCGCAGCTCGCAATGGTTTTTCCAGCTGAACATCTCACCCCCTCACCCCAGCCCTCTCCCCCAGGGGGGGCGAGGGGGAAAGGGAGCCGATCTTCACGCTTTTCAAGACCTGAGTTCGACTCGATAGCTCAGGTCGGCACAACTCGAAAATGCACCTCGGTCAGTCCCCTCTCCCTCCGGGAGAGGGTTAGGGTGAGGGGCTTTTCAGCTCTACTCATTACTGGGCAGTGAACTTGGTGTAGCTGTTGATCAAATTGCGGTAGTTAGGCAGGCGCTCCGACAGCAGATGCGCCAGCCCTTCCATGTCGTTGCGCCAGTCACCCTGCAACTCGCACGCTACCGAGAACCAGTTCATCAGTTGTGCACCGGCCGCCGACATCCGCGCCCAAGCCGCTTGCTGCACGGTGGTATTGAAGGTGCCGGAAGAGTCGGTCACCACGAACACTTCAAAACCTTCAGCAATCGCCGACAGCGTCGGGAATGCCACGCACACGTCAGTCACCACACCGGCGATGATCAATTGCTTGCGACCCGTTGCCTTGATCGCCTTGACGAAGTCTTCGTTGTCCCAGGCATTGATCTGGCCTGGACGTTGAATGAACGGCGCGTCCGGAAATTGCTCCAGCAGCTCAGGCACGATCGGGCCGTTGGGGCCGGCGTCGAAACTGGTGGTGAGGATGGTCGGCAGTTTGAAGAACTTGGCGATGTCGCCCAGCGCCAGCACGTTGTTCTTGAACTCGTTCGGCGAGAAATCCTGCACCAGCGAGATCAGGCCGGTCTGATGATCGACCAACAGCACAACCGCATCGTCTTTGTTCAAACGTGTGTAAGGAACGCTCATGGGGAAACTCCTTGATGGACGGATGGATGTTGCGTGAAGCGCCGACCGCGTGGCCGACGCATTTGAAAGAGATCAGAAGGCGAAGCAGGAACAACCGAACGCGCCCCAGAAACCGGCGAAGTCACTGACCGGCGCATTCGACAAACGCGCTTTTTCATGGCTGTGCGAGTGCACGCCACAGGGGCCGCTGCACTGGTGCACTTGCGCCTGCAACGGTGAGTTGGGCCGCCAGTGGCCCGGGACTTTGACCACCGGCGACCAGTCCGGCAGCACCGGCACGCTGGCCGGCCCGAGGTCCTGGAAGTCGCCGGCGGCGTAGACAATCTTGCCGCCGACCACGGTCAGTACCGATTCGATCCACTTGATCGCTTCTTCCTCGACGTGGAAGAAGTCCGCACTCAGCGCCGCCAGATCCGCCAGTTGCCCGACCTTGATCTGCCCTTTCTTGCCCTGTTCGGAAGAGAACCAGGCGCTGCCGTGGGTGAACAATTCCAGCGCGGTGGTGCGTGGCAAACCTTCTTCGTAGAGTGCCAGCCCGCCGACGGTGCGACCGCTGACCATCCAGTACAGCGAGGTCCACGGGTTATAACTGGACACCCGCGTGGCGTCTGTGCCAGCGCCGACCGGTACGCCTTCGGCAAGCATGCGCTTGATGGGTGGCGTGGCTTCGGCGGCTTTTGCACCGTAACGGTCGACGAAATACTCGCCCTGGAACGCCATGCGATCCTGAATCGCGATACCGCCGCCCAGCGCTTTGACCCGTTCGATGTTCTGCGGGGTGATGGTTTCCGCATGGTCGAAGAACCACGGCAAACCGTTGAACGGAATGTCACGGTTGACCTTCTCGAACACGTCGAGCATGCGGCTGATCGATTCGTTGTACGTGGCGTGCAGACGGAATGGCCAGCGCTGCTCGACCAAGTGGCGCACCACCGGCTCCAATTCCTGCTCCATGGTCTGCGGCAGGTCCGGGCGCGGCTCGAGGAAGTCTTCGAAGTCCGCGGCCGAGAACACCAGCATTTCGCCGGCGCCGTTGTGCCGCAGGAAGTCGTCACCCTGATGCAATTTCACGCTGCCGGTCCAGTTCTGGAAATCGGTCAGCTCTTCTTTCGGCTTTTGGGTGAACAGGTTGTAGGCGATGCGCACGGTCAACTGGTCATCCTTGGCCAGTTGTTCGATCACCTGATAATCGTCCGGATAATTCTGGAAACCGCCGCCGGCATCGATCGCACTGGTCAGGCCGAGGCGATTGAGCTCGCGCATGAACTGACGCGTCGAGTTGACCTGATATTCCAGCGGCAGCTTCGGCCCCTTCGCCAGCGTGGAGTACAGAATCATCGCGTTCGGCTTCGCCACCAGCATGCCGGTCGGGTTGCCGTTGGCATCGCGGACGATCTCACCGCCCGGCGGGTTCGGCGTGTCGCGGGTGTAGCCGGCCACGCGCAATGCGGCGCGGTTGAGCAGCGCGCGGTCGTACAAATGCAGAATGAATACCGGGGTGTCCGGTGCAGCCTGGTTGATCTCTTCGAGAGTCGGCATGCGTTTTTCGGCGAACTGGAATTCATTCCAGCCCCCCACCACGCGTACCCATTGCGGGGTCGGCGTGCGGTCGGCTTGCTCCTTGAGCATGCGCAACGCATCGGCCAACGATGGCACGCCTTCCCAGCGCAGTTCGAGGTTGTAGTTCAGACCACCACGAATCAGGTGCAAGTGAGAGTCGTTAAGACCGGGGATGACGCAGCGACCCTGCATGTCGACCACTTGTGTGGCCGGACCGCGCAGTGCCATGGCTTGCGTGTCGTTACCAACGACCACGAAACGGCCGTCCTTGATCGCCACCGCGCTGGCCAGCGGCTTAGTGCGGTCTACGGTATGAAATTGGCCATTGAACAGAATCAGATCGGCGCTCATCGCAGTTCCTTCGACAAAAAATGAATGGGCTTCAGCGTGACGGGTGTTCTGTGGGTTCGACGTGGGCGTGGGCCTGACTGGCTTCCAGCCAGGGCGCGAACAAACGGGTCACGCGGGGCATGAATACGTACACCACCGACAGCACGATGGTCAGGGTGATCAGGAACGTGGCAACCACGTAGTTGGAAAGTACGGGATGCAGCTTGAGCAGCGGCCCCCAGATCAGTGGCACCAACAGGGTGTGCGGCAGAATCACCAACAGCGTGATCACCGCCTGCTTCCAGCGCGGCGGCGGCGAGGCGGCATCGGCCAATGGGGCGAACCAGAATTCGTTGATCGGGGCGACTTCTGTCTGGTCGCCATCGGCCAGCATTGGCGCGGCTTCGTCGACCAGCGCCTGGCGCTGTGGCGACTCCAGCCACAACTGCATGGCTTCAGTCGAACTAAAACGCAAAACGCAGGTGTACGCGTCGAGTCCCGCCAGCTTGCCGCGCACAACGTCAACGCCCAGATGCCCTTCGCGCAGCCCCGCCACTCGGACAATATTGCGCAGCCAGGCTTCATAGGGCTTTTCAAACCCGGCCTTGACCCGGTGCTTGACGATCAGCGTGACGGTCTCACCGGCCCCCGGTGCTGTTGGACTCAGGACTTCAGGCATAACGCAGCACTCCGGGCAGACGCGTATTGAGCGCCAGCCGTCCGGGCCCGGCGATGAATACAGTGGTAAAGAGGATTAACAGCAGCCAGCCGAACTGCCCTTCGGCCACAGTCCATTGCGGATGCACGAGCAGTAACGCCACCAGCAGCACAAAGAGAATAGGCAAGCAGGCCAATCGCGCCAGCACTCCGGCGACGACCAGTAGCGGACAGAGGACTTCGGCGAAGATCGCCAGGATCAACGTGAGGTGGGCGCCGAGGTGGAACGGGTCTTCGATCAGTTGCAGTTGCGCCGTGTAGTCGAGCAACTTGGGCATGCCGTGCACGCAAAGCAGAAACAACCCGCCGCTGACCCGCAGGAACAGCAAACCGACGTCGCCCGACCGTTCATCGCATTGTGAAGCGTTCATGACCCGACCCTTGAAATGTCATTGGCCTGAATAATGCCGATGCCGGGCGGGGGGAAATTGAACAGGTGTGCTCAGTTGGTCGTTCGAGTTAACCATCAAGGGCACCGAGGATCCCTGTGGAAGCGAGCTTGCTCGCGAATGCGGTGTGTCATTCAGCGATGATCGCGGCTGGACGGACGCCTTCGCGAGCAAGCTCGCTCCCACAGGGTTTTGTGTGAATTGCGACGTTTGTCGCAACGTTAGACCGGGGGGATATCCAGCGCTGCCGACATGAACTGGCTGATCTGCGCCCTGAGCCATCTCTCGGCCGGATCGTTGTCGTGCACGCCGCTCCAGGCCATCGACAATTGCGCGGCATCAATCGGGAACGGCGGGTCTTCGGCGCGCAGGCCACAGCCTTCGACCAGCGCACACGCGGCGTAATCTGGCACGGTGGCGATCATTTCGGTGCCAGCGAGCAAGGCACGCAAGCCGCTGAATTGCGGCACCCCAAGAACCACGCGGCGCGAACGGCCAAGCTTGGCCAGGTCGAGGTCGATGTTGCCGCTCAAGTCGCCCGAGAACGACACCATTGCGTGAGGACGCTCGCAATACTCATCCAGCGTCAGCGGCCCCTCGCGGGTATCGCCACGCAGGACTTTGCAGGGAATGTCGCGCAGTTTCTTGCGTTTGGCGTTGGCGGGCAGATCCGTGGTGTAGCTGACGCCGACCGAGATTTCCCCAGAAGCCAGCAATGCCGGCATCAGCAAGTAGTTGGCACGCCGCACCACCACGACAATGCCCGGCGCCTCTTGCTGCAACTGGCGCAACAGCGGTGGAAACAGACCGAACTCGGCATCGTCCGACAGACCGATACGGAACACGTCGCAACTGCTCGACGGTTCGAACTCTTTGGCGCGACTGACGGCCCCGGAAATCACATCCATCGCCGGTTGCAGTTCCTTGAGGATCGCCAGGGCGCGAGCGGTCGGTTCCATGCCGCGACCGTTGCGCAGCAGCAACGGATCATCGAACAGGTCACGCAGACGCCCGAGCGCCGCACTCACCGCCGGTTGGCCCATGAACAGTTTTTCGGCGACGCGGGTCAGGTTCTTTTCGAACATCAGCGCTTCGAAAATCACCAACAGGTTCATGTCGACGCGACGCAGATCGTTACGGTTCATCGGCTCGGTTTCCTTTTATGGCCAGCCACACGCAAGTGCTGCGCACTTTACCCGATCAATGGCGCTGTACACGCCGCGCCAGCGCGAAATTAACAACGATTAACTCGTCAGTCACGGCGCCCCACTCAACAATGAATGCCTCTGCGCAGCGTTGTTTTTTTGATTGAGGGAGAGCGCTGACCGTGCCTTCCCCACCGACACGGACATTGGCCATGGCTCAATTACACCCCACCGTCGCCCTCGCCCCTGCCTGCGAACCGCGCAAAAGCGGGATCGGCGGACTCAGCCCGCAACGCGAACGACGCGTCAAACAACTCATCCTCGAACGCCTCGGCGAAAGCCTGGAGGTCACCGAACTGGCCCACGCCTGTTCACTGTCACGCAGCCACTTCTCCCGGGCATTCAAGTGCAGCACCGGGCTCTCCCCGCAAGACTGGATCCGCACCCAACGGATCGCCCGCGCCAAACTGCTGATCCAGCACACCGGCCTGAGCCTGACGCAAATCAGCCTGGAATGCGGTTTCTGCGATCAGGCGCATTTCTGCCATATGTTCACCCGCAGCGAAGGCATCAACCCGTTCGCCTGGCGCTGCCAGGTCATGGGTGAACCCAAAAGACAACGCTCGCCCTCTGCCATGTTTTGACCTTTACCCTTGCGTCACCCGTTGCACTGATCGCAAAACCTGAGGATTATGCCCGGACACCCCGAAATAGACGGCCTGCGCTTGCGCCCGGCGCTGTTTCGCTCTGTCCGCCGCAGCACCCCAGGAGTGAGCTGTTGAGTCTTTTCCCGAATCAGGCCCTCGGTTTCGGCCCCTATCGGATTCATCCCGGGCAACGGCTGGTGCTTGAGGGCGATCAGCCGTTGCGACTGGGTCGGCGAGCGATGGACATTCTCCTGACTCTGCTGGGCCACGCCGGCGAGGTGGTGAGCAAGCAGCAATTGATGGCCGCCGTCTGGCCGGACAGCGTCGTCGAAGACATCAACCTGCGGGTGCACATGGCAGCGCTGCGCAAGGCATTGGGCGACGGTCAGGCTGGCCAGCGCTATATCGTCACCGTGGCGCAACGCGGGTACAGTTTTGTTGCGCCGATCCTGCACGAGTCTATCGAGCAGCGACCGACGGGCGATGCCGACAGTCGGCACAATCTGCCCCTGCGGCGCACGCGGATGATTGGCCGTCAGCCGCTGGTCGACCGGTTGATGGCGCAGCTGCCACGTCGGCGCTGCATTACCCTGGTCGGCCCCGGTGGGATCGGTAAAACCACGGTAGCCTTGCGCGTGGCTGAACAATTGATCGGGCATTATCGCGACGGTATTCGACTGGTGGATCTGGCGCCGCTCAATGACCCACAGCTGATTTGCTCGCACCTGGCAGGCTTGCTCGAGCTGTCGCTGCTCGACGGCGATCCGCTGAGGTGTCTGGTCAATGGCTTGCGCCAGCGCCAGATGCTGCTGGTGCTCGACAACTGCGAGCACCTGATCGACGCCGTTGCAGCGCTCAGTGAAAGCATTCTGCGCGGCGCTGCGCAGGTGCATATTCTTGCCACCAGTCGCGAAAGCCTGCGAGCGGAAGGCGAATTTGTGCAACGTCTGGAAACCCTCGATTACCCGCCGTTGCCTGTCGAACTGGACCGGGCCCAGGCACTGGGTTTTTCCGCGTTGCAGCTGTTTGTCGAGCGGGCGATGGCGGCGCAGGACAGCTTCGAATTGAGCGATGCCCAGTTGCCGCAAGCCATCGAGATTTGCCACCGACTGGACGGTATTCCACTGGCGCTGGAACTGGCGGCGGCACAAGTCGCCGAACTGGGGCTGGACGGCTTGCTGGCGCAGTTGCAGGGGCGTTTGCCTCCCTTGGCGGCGAGCGACCAGAGTAGCGCCGAGCGCCACCTGACGTTGCGTGCCACGCTGGACTGGAGTTTCAACCTGCTCGATCGCTGCGAGCAAACCTGCTTGCGCCGACTCGGTGTGTTTCGCGGCGGTTTCACCCTAGAGTCGGCAGCGGCCGTGATCGTCGGGCAGCAGATCGATCCCGCTGCGGTGTTCGCCTCGATCACACAACTGGTGGCCAAATCCTTGCTCAGTGTCGAGGTGGGTGATGAAGAGGTGTTCTATCGCCTGCTCGATACGACACGCCGCTATGCCCTGGAAAAACTCGATGTCGCGGCTGAACTCGATGAGACTCGTCAGCGCCACGCCGAACGCTGCCTGACCCTGATGCACCAGGCGCAAGCGCACTGGGAAAACACCCCCACTTCGGTGTGGATCGAGCGCTATGCCCGGGGGCTGGAGGATTTGCGGGCGGCGCTGGAGTGGAGCCTGAACAGGGGCGGGCCGGATGATCTGGCCATTCAGCTGACCGCAGCCTCGGCGCCGCTGTGGCAGGAGCTGTCGCTACTCACGGAGTACGGCGAATACGTGCGGCGGGCGTTGCGCCTGCTGGACGAACTTGGCGCCCCCTGCCCGCATCTGAAAATCGCCCTGAAACTGGCCTTGGGCAGTGCCTGCTATCACACCTGGGGCGCGACCCCGGAGACTATCGGGGCTTTTGTCGACGCCCGCGAACTGGCCCAGACACATGCTGATATCGCCGGCCAATTGCGCGCAATATCCGGGCATCTGGCGGTCAACCTCAGTTGGGGGCGCTACCGGATGGCGCTGGAGCAGAGCGAACAGTTCGACCGCCTCGGCCTGCACGGCGACCCGTTGCTATCGCTGAGCACGCACCGCTTGCGGGTGTTGGCCCTGCATTACGCTGGCGACCAGCCACAGGCGCGCATTCATGCCGAGCAAGTGATCGAACGCATGGCGCACAGCGGTCATCTCAACCGCTTTACCCACGGTTTTGGCGTGCAGTATGACCAAAGCGTCGCCTCGCTGACGGTGCTCGCCCGGGTGCTGTGGCTGCAAGGATTTCCCGAGCAAGCGTGGCGCACGGCGCGACAGGCACTGGACATTGCCGTGCAGATTAACCACGGCACCTCGATCTGCTACACCCTGGCACTGGCCAGTTGCCTGATCGCCCATTACAACGGCGACAAGCAGAACGCCCGGGCACTGTTGCATCTGTTGCTTGAGCAATCGCAGAAGCATTCGGTGCTGTTGTTTTATCGCTGGGCGCTGCACTACGCACAGGTGATCGACGCTGAAACCACTATGCCCTTGCCGGCGGATGGCAGCGGGCTGGTGCGGGAAATCATGGTGACGCTGGATGAGCGATTTGTTGATGATGATTTGCTGACGCGGGCGCTGGCCGGTGATGCGGGGTGGAGTACGGCGGAGATTTTGCGGGCTCGGGCGAATGCGTTAATGGTTGAAGACTCAGGTTTTCAGGACGGACGCCTTCGCGAGCAAGCTCGCTCCCACAGGGATTTGGGGTGTACGCAGAGTTTGCGTTCAACACAAAACCACTGTGGGAGCGAGCTTGCTCGCGAAGAGGCCAGCCCAGTCACCGCGAAGGCTCAGGAAGCCGAAGCCATCCTGCAACAAGCCCTGTCCATCGCCCGCACCCAAGGTGCCCTGGCCTGGGAACTGCGCAGCGCCACCTCGCTCGCCCAGCTCTGGCAACGTCAGTCCCGTCATCGCGAAGCGCTGGATCTGCTGACGCCGATCCATCAACGTTTCACCGAAGGCTACGCCACGCCAGACCTGCGGACAGTGCGCCAGTTACTCGACGAGTTGCGCGATCCCGTGCTCGCCTGACGCATGACGCACACGACTGATAAAGCGCGCATGTCGACGCTCCAGTTCAATACTTTCACCACTGCGCTCAAGTTGCTCGCGGGCATAACGCCGAGTGGTATTGAGCATCCGGTATCTGCGCGCGCCAGCGCCCTGCTCCACCGCCAGCAATGACGTGTGCGCCAACCGTTCGATGATCGCCGCCAGCTGCGACGCAGCCAGTTGCGGGCAGCTAATCACGCCTTGCGCCGCCTCCAGAGTAAACGCCAATTTGAACACCGATAAGCGTTGCAGCACGCGCTGTTCCTGCGCGTTCAAGTGTTGATAACTCCAGTCGAGTGCGGCCTGCATGGATTGATGACGAGACACCGCCGTGCGCCGGCCGTGGTTGAGCAATTGCAGGCCGTTGACCAACTGCGCGTGCAATCCGACCAACGCCAGTGCGTCGATCTGCGCCGCCGCCAACTCGATCGCCAACGGCAGGCCATCGAGCTGACGACAGATTTCGCGTACGGCGGGTAAATCCTGTTCGCGCAAATTGAAATCGTGCTGTCGAGCCCGGGCACGGCTGACAAATAGCTGCACCGCCGGATAGCCCATGGCCTGCGCGACACAATCGACTGCCGAACTGTTAGGGAATGTCAGCGGCTGCAAAGGCTGGAGGGTTTCCATGTGAGCCTGCAAGGCCTCACGGCTGGTTGCGAGAATCGTCAATTGCGGCGCGGCGTCCAGCAGCGTCTCGACCATTGCCTTGCAGGCCTCGCGCCGGTGTTCGCAATTGTCCAGCACCAGCAATGCATGACGCACGCGCAGCGTGGCGAAATCGCAATCGAGGGTGTGCAGCAGGTGTTCCAGCAAAGGGATTTCGACATCGATCTGCGTCAGATCGACCAACCACACGCCATCACGAAAATGTTGCAGCAGTAACTCCGCCACGCGTAGCGCCACGGTGGTCTTGCCGACACCGGCAGGCCCGGTGACAGTCATCAGTCGACACAGCGGCAGGCGCCGCACCATGCCGCCAACCAGCGCATCGCGGCCGGTGACCGGGGTCAGTCGCGCGGGCAAGTTGTGCTGCGATGGTTGCAGCCTTTCGAAGACTGCTTGCGGCACGCTGTCGTAATGCACCGGGGCGATAAAGCTGTACCCGCGTTGCGGCACAGTGCCGATATAACGCTGACCATCCTGACCATCGCCCAACGCCCGCCGCAGGGCAGCAATGTGCACGCGTAAGTTGATCTCTTCGACCACCGACGTTGGCCAGATCCGAGCAATCAACTGCTCCTTGCTGACCACCCGACCCGCCCGCTCGACCAGCAACTGAAGAATGTCCAGCGCGCGACCGCCCATGCGCAGTGGCCGATCCCCGTCGAGGATCAGCCGCTGGCGCAAATGAAACGCGTAAGGGCCGAAACGCAGCACCGCCGCCGTGTTCATATCGTTGAAATTGTCCATGGCAACTATCTTGGCAGCCTCAGATGACGGCACAACCGCCACACAGGACGTCGCACGGACATCCGGGTGCCCTGGACGGACAGAACCGCTCTAGCTGAACTGTTCGCGGTACTGCGCAGGCGTCAGGCCGAGCTTTTCAGCAAACAGCGAACGCATGTGCCGCACGCTGCCGAAGCCGCTTTTATAGGCCACGGTTTTCAGCGGCAGATCGCTGGTTTCGAGCAAATTACGTGCACAGTCGATGCGCGCACTTTGCAGGAACTCCATCGGCGTCATGTTGACGTCACGGACGAACACCCTGGCGAAATGCCGCGCACTCATGTTCGCCAGCCCGGCCATGCGCTCGACGGTAAACGCTTCGTCGAGATGTTCCAGCACATAGTGCTGAGCCCGGGTGACGGGGGTTTCCTGCGGAGCGACAGCAGCCATCAACGGGCTGAACTGGGCTTGGCCGCCCTGGCGCTTCATCACCACCAGCAACACTTTGGCCACGTCCTGAGCGATTTTCTTGCCATGATCCCGGGCGACCACGGCCAACGCCAGATCGATACCCGCCGTGACGCCGCCCGAGGTAATCAGATTGCGGTCTTCGACGTAAATCTGATCGGTCGTCACATTGGCTTTCGGGAATCCCTTGATCAAGCGTTCGGTATAGTTCCAGTGCGTCGTCACGCGGTACCCGTCGAGCAATCCGGCGTGGCCCAGCACGAAAGCGCCGGTGCAGATCGAGCCGAAACGTTCGGCCCGCCGTACGGCCCCGGGTAACCAGGCGAACAGCGTCGGGAATTTTTCGTTGTAGGCCCCCGGGCCACCCGGCACCAGCAGCAAGTCATAGCACTCGTCGTTGTCACCGATAGGCAGGTCAGCGTGCACGCATACGCCATTGGAGGCGCGCAGCGGGCCGCGCTCGGTTCCAAGGGTGATCAATTGATAATGTGATTCTGCTTCCAGGAAACGATTGGCAACCGAAAACACTTCCATCGGGCCGGCCATATCGAGCAGCAGAAAGTCGGGGAACAACACCATTGCCACGGTTTTCATGGTTTTACATCACTGATCAAAAAAGAATAAACGCAAAAGTCAGGATGAGCATTATGGCGAAGCGCGCTCTGAACGTTGGAAAAGAATGCGTGAACTGGCGAGCATAACTGTCAACCTGATCGCGACAGTGTTTCAATTTCCATCTACTTATTGCTTCAAACGGTTAACAGTAAGCTTCTCCTCACTCGGACGAATTCACGTCCCGCCAGGAGATTTCATCATGCTGACTCTTCGCAAAGCCTCCGACCGTGGCCTCGCCAATCATGGCTGGTTGAAGTCGTTCCACACCTTTTCCTTCGCCAGCTATCGCGATCCGCGGGAGCAAGGCTTTTCCGACCTGCTGGTCATCAACGATGACCGCGTTGCCGCTGGCAAAGGTTTCGGCCAGCATCCGCATCGCGACATGGAGATCTTTTCCTACGTGCTCGAAGGCGCGCTGGAACATAAAGACACCTTGGGCACCGGTTCCGTGATCCGCCCAGGCGACGTACAACTGATGAGCGCCGGCAGTGGTGTGGCGCACAGTGAGTTCAACCATTCGGCCAACAAACCTGTGCATTTCCTGCAAATCTGGATCGTGCCGGACGTCAGCGGCGCCAAACCGCGCTATCAGCAGGAGCACTTCAGCACCCAGAAAAAACGCGGTCAGTTGCAATTGATCATTTCGCCTGACGGCAGCAACGGTTCGCTGAAAGTACGCCAGGATGCGCGAGTGTTTGCCGGACTGTTCGATGGCAAAGAGAGCGCTACGCTGGAACTGCCCGTCAATCGTTACGCCTACGTGCATGTGGCGCGCGGCAGTGTGGAACTGAACGGCCAGCGATTGCAGGAAGGTGACGGCGTGCGGGTTCGCGAAGAACAGGCGCTGACGTTGAGTAATGGCGTGGATGCCGAGGTGCTGGTGTTTGACTTGCGGCCGCAGGAGTTGCCGCAGATGCCATGAGGTTGCTTGACGACCACAAAAAAACGGCCTTCTCATGAAGGCCGTTTTTATGGCGGTGGTGTAAGTGAGGGTAATGCCAGCGGTGACGGTGCGTGCATATCCTTGCCCGCTTGAACCGCAGCCAGGGTGGTTTGTATCGCGACATACATGTTGGCTTGGTTCGCGTAATAGGCCCCTGCGACGATGGCAACGATTCCAAGCAACTGGACGACAGTGGCTGCCCAAACATTAGCCTTGACGGTAGACGCTTGCCTCGCGGCTTCCTCAGCTCCCCGGGAAATTTTTCGCATATCCTGCGAAATCAGGTCGTAACGCTTGTCTCTTTCAACTTGAGTCTTGTCTCTTTCAACTTGCGTCTTGTCTCGTTCAATTTGAGCCTGATCTCGCGCCTTGTCCCGCTCGCTCTGAATCGCAAGGAACTCGCGAATTTCTGCGCGTACACCGTCGATTCGAGCATCCATTCTGGTTTCAATGGTCTCGATCCTGGCATTGAATTCTTCGCGGCTTACCGTGCTCATGACTTGAGTATTCCGACCTTCGCTCGATGTCTCACTGACTGGATATTGATGTAACTCACTGGCTTTCAATCCGATCCCCTTCCTTGGTTACCGATACCCGTCCCTGGTTTATCACTCACAAACGTGATTTCTATCGCGGTGAGTTGCAGCCACAATAGAGCCCATCAACCAAGCCCGCAAGCCAGCAGATTCTGCCTGAGTTGTAGGTTGTTTCGTCAGGCAACGTAGCCTCTCCAAAGCACGCCAGACACTCACCCATTCTCCAGCGCAAACCCTTCGACAATCTGCTCGATCACCGCCCGCACCCTTGCGGTGTGGCGTAAATCCGCATGGGTCACCAGCCACACTTCATACGGCTGCGGACGATGACGCTCTGGCCAGAGTCTGACCAAACCATCGCGTTCGCCCATGTACACCGGGATTTCTCCTACACCCAGGCCCGCCGCAATCGAGCGGCGCACCAACAGGCTGGAACTGAGACTGGCGACGATACGCCCGCGATGCAGGGGCTCGGAGACCAGCGTCATATCCTTGTTGCTCTGCAGGTACGGCTGGTAAACCACCAGGTCATGTCCCTCGAAAGCCGCGCCCGGAACAGGAACGCCATGCGTATCGATATAGACCTGTGAAGCGAACAACCCCACCGGCCATCGGGCAATCCGCCGTGCGATCAGGTCCGGATTGTCAGGTCGGGTATTACGCACGGCGATGTCCGCCTCGCGCTTGGCCAGGCTGAGGATCTGCGTCGAGGCATCAAGTTGCACGCGTACGTCCGGATGCTGCTGGTGCAGACGGGCGATGGCCGGAATCAGAAAGTCGATGGCCAGCGAGTCGGTGCTACTGACCCGCACGTTACCGGTCAGGCGATCATCCAGCCCCTGAATCTGCCGCTCCAGCTCCAGCGCCGAATGCTCCATTTTCGCTACGTTCTTGAGCGCTGTCTCGCCAACAGCCGTCAGCGCGTAACCCTCAGAAGTACGCAAGAACAGCGTCGCGCCGAGGGACTTTTCCAGCGCCGTGATCCGCCGCCCGACGGTGGCCTGATCCACTCCCAGAACCCGCGCCGCGCCACGTAATGTCGATTCGCGACAAACCGCGAGAAATACCCGTGCATCGTCCCAATTCATCCCGCCCCCTTGTGATGCATATTTGCATCGCTGCGCAGCCTATTCGCTGCGCGAATGCAGCAAACATAGCCGATATGCTGGGCGCCATAAACCTTCTTGAGATCGCACTCATGCGTACGTCATCCTCAGCATCGGCCATTTTCGCCGGACTCTGCGCCAGTCTGGTCAGCATCGGCCTCGCACGCTTTGCTTACACCCCGCTGATTCCCGCGCTGATTCAGGCGCAGTGGTTTTCTGCCAACGATGTGGTCTATCTCGGCGCGGCCAATCTGGTCGGCTACCTGATCGGTGCCCTGCTCGGCCGGCCAATCGCACGCCACCTCGGCAATAAAAATGCGTTACGGCTGATGATGCTGTTGGTTACCGCCGCGTTCTTTGCCTGTGCGTTTCCGTTGTCGGTGAGTTGGTTTTTTGGTTGGCGGTTGCTGTCGGGAATTACCGGTGGCGCGATCATGGTGTTGGTGGCTGCGACGGTCTTGCCCCACGTGCCGCCAGCCCGAAAAGGATTGGCCAGCGGCGCGATATTCCTTGGCATCGGCCTTGGGATTGCCGGCTCCGGGACGATTGTCCCGCCACTGTTGAGCCTGGGCCTTCAATCAACCTGGCTAGGGCTCGGCGCATTGTCCTTGCTGTTGACCGCGGTGAGCTGGTTCGGCTGGCCTGCTGACTTGCCGCATCCGGTTGCGACCCAAGGGAGCGCGACGGTTCAGCCAACCCCACCGGGCGTGTATTTGCTGTTCGCGCAATACGCCTTCATGGCCGCAGGTCTGGTGCCGGCCATGGTGTTTCTGGTGGATTACGTGGCGCGCGGGCTCGGAGCCGGAGCGCACGTCGGCGCGCTGGTATGGGTGATGTACGGGTTGGGCGCGATTATCGGGCCGGTGACTTATGGCTTTCTGGCGGACAAGTTGGGGGCGCGGACGAGCATTCGTGTCGTCCTGGTGGTGCAGGCGATTACGCTCGGACTGCTGGCGACTTCCCACTCATTTGTAGCGCTGGCAGTGCTGGCGGTGATTCTCGGTTCATTCCCGCCCGGCATCGTGCCACTGGCTCTGGCCCGCGTGCACGAATTGATTCCTGAACATCATCGCCAGCAAATCGCCTGGAGCCGGGCCACCGTATCGTTTGCCACATTCCAGGCGCTGGCCGGATTTGCCTATTCGGCGTTGTTCAATGCCTCGGGTGGACATCACACGTTGTTGTTCGTGATTGCCGCAGGCGCGATTGCCGTGGCGTTGTTGCTGGAGCAGGCAATGCGGTGGCTGCCCTCTTCCATTGAATCGCGCATTTGCACTCACTGAAGGGAATCATTGCCTCCAGACCACGCTCCCATCTACAGAACCTTTAACCACAGGAGTCGACATGACGTTACCCAATGAAATGACCCGAATCGAAATTACCCAACCCGGTGGCCCTGAAGTTCTGCAACCCAAGCGCGTGCCGTTGCCGGTGGCCGCCGAAGGCGAAGTGCTGATCCGCGTGCACGCTGCCGGCATCAACCGACCGGATGCCTTGCAGCGCGCCGGAAAGTACCCGATGAAGCCCGGGATGAACCCGATCCCAGGCCTGGAAGTGGCCGGCGAAGTCGTGGCACTCGGCGCCGGTGTCAACCAGTTCGCCCTCGGCGACCGCGTGTGTGCTCTGACGAATGGTAGCGGCTACGCCGAATATTGCTGCGTTCCGGCCGGGCAGACCCTGCCCATTCCGGACGGACTCGACTGGGTGCAGGCCGCCGCGATTCCGGAAACCTTCTTTACCGTGTGGGCCAACCTGTTCGGTCTCGGCGGCGCCAGCCGAGGGCAACGCGCACTCATCCATGGCGGTACCAGCGGCATCGGCACCACGGCGCTGATGCTGTGTCGCGAATTTGGCATCGAAGCCTTCGCCACGGCCGGTAGCCCGGCAAAATGCGCAGCGATCAGCACGTTCGGTGGCCAACCGATCAACTACCGCGAAGAGGATTTCGCTGCGGTGATCGCCGAGAAAACCGCCGGCCAGGGCGTGAATGTAATCCTCGACATCATGGGCGGCTCCTACTTCAACAGTAACGTCAGCGCTTTGGCGATGGATGGGCGATTGGTGATGCTGGGCTTCCTTGGGGGCGGCAAGGCAAACGACGTCGATCTGCTGGCGATCCTGGGAAAACGCGCGGTGGTCACCGGTTCGCTGTTGCGCGCACGCACTGCGGCGGAGAAATCAGCCATTGCCGATCAATTGCGCGAGCACGTTTGGCCGGTGCTGAGTGCCGGTCGCTGCCTGCCGATCATCGACAAGGTCTATGCACTTGAAGAGGCGGCACAGGCCCATGCGCACATGGAGGCCGGCGATCATATCGGCAAGATCGTGCTGAAGGTGAATTGAGCCGTTGCAGCATTTTGTAATCGTTGCGTACGGGCGGTGGTCGAAAATATCGCGCGCAGACCGAGGCATCTGGTAAAAAGCGTTCTTTGTCTGCGCCGTGGTGAAACGTTTAATGTTCCTTTCCTTCATGACGCGTCTGCGCCGTCGTCGCTTGGCATTTGCCTGCATGGCCGCTTTGATTATCGGCGTGCCGACGAGTTGTGCCGTGCTGGAACATACCGAGCGCAAACTGCTGTTCCGCATCGAACCGGGGACTGCTGGCTGGTATCGCGGTTTGCCGGGCAGCGTGCAGGAACTCGATCTGCAACCCAAGAGTTTCAAGGCCGGGGAAAACATTCATGCCTGGTGGTGGCCGGCGGAAAAAGCCAACGCCCCGGCGATCCTCTATCTGCATGGCGTGCGCTGGAACCTCACCGGGCAGTTGTTCCGCATCGAGCAATTGCGCGCGGCGGGCTACTCGGTACTGGCCATCGATTACCGCGGGTTCGGCAAGAGCAAGGGGGATCTGCCGTCCGAAGGCAGCGTTTACGAAGATGCGCGGGTGGCGTGGGAGCGCTTCAAACTGCTGCAACCGGATCCGAACAAACGTCTGATCTACGGCCACTCCCTGGGTGGTGCGGTCGCGGTTGATCTGGCCGCCGAAATTGGCCAGGACGCCGCGCGCGACAAGAGGCCGCTTCCAGTGCGCGGTTTGGTGATCGAATCCACCTTCACCTCGCTGGCGGATGTGGCTGCCGCCGTGGCCAACACCTCGCTGCCGGTGCGCTGGCTGCTGTCACAGAAATTCGATTCCATCGACAAGATTGCCGACATTCACATGCCGTTGCTGGTGGTGCATGGCATGGCCGATGCGTTCGTGCCACCGCGTTTCAGCGAGCAACTGTTCAACGCTGCTCAACAACCCAAACGCTTGTTGTTGGTGCCCGGCGCAACGCACAACAACAGCATGGCGCTGGGCGGGCAAAATTATCGCAAGGCGCTCGATGCCTTGATGCAGACCAAACCGTTGCCACGGGTCGCGGGGCCAGCGACGCCGCGCAGCGCACGCGACTCCTAACGGTAACCGCGAGCCTGTAAATCGAAGAGCTGCGCGTAATGCCCGGCAGTCTCAATCAAATCATCGTGGGCGCCCTGCTCCAGGATCCGTCCCTGTTCCAACACAATGATGTGATCAGCATTGCGCACACTGGAAAACCGGTGCGAGATCAGCAACGTCATGCGACCGTTGGTGTGCTGGCTGAAATGCTCAAACACCGCTGCCTCCGCTGCCGGATCGAGGGCCGAGGTCGGCTCGTCGAGGATCAGGATATCGGCCTCACGGCGCATGTAAGCCCGCGACAGAGCAATCTTTTGCCACTGCCCGCCAGACAACTCCTGACCGCCGGCAAACCAGCGACCCAATTGTGTGGCGTAACCGCGTTCCAGCCCCTCAATGAAGCGCGCAGCCATGCCTTCGGCAGCAGCGTCTTTCCAGCGCTGTTCATCACTGAATGCCGAAGTGTCGCCAACACCAATGTTTTCACCGACGGTGAACTGGTAACGAATGTAATCCTGGAAGATAACCCCGATGCGCCTACGCAACGTGGTCTCTTCCCAATCCTGCAAATCGCTGCCATCAAGCAGAATACGCCCCTGATCAGGCCGATAAAGTCGTGTCAGCAATTTGATCAGAGTGGTCTTGCCTGAGCCATTTTCACCGACCAGTGCCATGCTTTTTCCGGGCACCAGATGCAGGTCGATGCCCTCCAGTGCCGCACGGGTAGACCCCGGATAACGAAAGCCGACGTTTTCAAAACGCAGACCATCGCCCGGTCGCACGCCAGCGGTGAGATGACCACTATCAGCCAACACCGGCTCGGCGAGATATTCGTAAAGATTCGACAGGTAGAGGCCGTCTTCGTACAGCCCACTGATCGCACTCAAACTACTGCTGACAGCGCCCTGCCCCTGCTTGAACAGCACCAGATACATGGTCATCTGGCCCAGACTGATATTGCCGTGCACGGCATCGATCACAACCCAGGCGTACGCCACATAAAACGCCGCCGTGCCGAGCAATCCAAGACCAAAGCCCCAGCCATCGCGACGCAACGTCAATTGCCGGTCTTCGGCGTACAGTCTCGCGAACGTGTCTCGGTAGCGTTGTAAAAGCAGCGGCGCGAACCCGAACAGTTTGACCTCTTTGATGTACGCCTCGTGGGACAGCAAGGTTTCGATGTAACTTTGCTGTCGGCTCTCCGGCGCCCGACGGGTGAACAGCCGAAAGGCATCGCCGGAAAAGTGCGCCTCCGCAAAGAACACCGGTAGCGCGCCGATCACCAACAAGACCAGCGCCCACGGTGAAAAATGCACCAGCAGCACACCGAAGCTGATCAACATGATCAGGTTCTGGATCAGCCCCAGTGACTTCATGACCAATGCCAGGGGCAGGGTCGAGGCTTCGCGGCGTACGCGCACCAGCTTGTCGTAGAACTCGGAGTTCTCGAACTGCACCAGTGACAGGGTCTGCGCCTTCTCCAGAATCAACGTATTGACCTTCTGCCCCAGCTGCACCCGCAACAACGACTGCTGCACCGACAGCGCCCGTTGCGTTGCGGACATCAACGCCAACACCCCGGCCTCCATCAGTACGTAACGCAACACCGGCCACAACGGCGCATCGCCCTGCTGTGCATGCAACTGCATCGCCGTCACCACCGCATCGACGATCCGTTGGCCCAGCCACGCCGCCAGCGCCGGCAACACACCGGCAACCAATGTCGCCAGCACCAGCCCCATAAACAAACTGCGCGATGTGCCCCAAACCAGGTGCAAGGCACGCTGCGCCTGGTCGAGCAATGAAGTAACGCGCGATAAAACAGGCATAGGGCATTGAGCTCGGCAAAGGATGAGAGTGCGTCATGGTACTCCAGCGCCGCCGTTACGAATCTTCGAGGCAAGAAAAAGCCCGACCTGAAAAAGTCGGGCTCGATGCTGCAAGTGCTTAATCGAACGCGCCGCTGAGGACTTCATAGATGAGGCCAGTGGCGAGGGCAACCAGTATCAGATCCGTACCGGCTTGCTGCCATTCGTAACCGTCGTAGTGCGGGAGGTGGCCAAGCAGACGATTGTCGAGTTTCTTCGCAATGCCCGGAGGCAACGGTTTGCCACGCGCCAGATTCTTCTGGACTCCGGGGGGCAATGCAGGGCCGGGTTGCCAATAGTCACGATATCCACCGACCAAGCCGATGACGTGGCTGCGATCGACGGTCGGGCCATGGCGGTAATCCCCATTGTTAGCGTTTTTGCCCTTGTTTCCTGCCCCTTGTGCACTGTGCGGGTTGCCTTTGCTATTGCCCTGCCCCTTACCGTTGCCGGGATCCGCGAGCGCGGCAATCGGGCCCGCGACCAGAACCAGCGACATCACACCTGCAATGCATCGAGTTGATCTGAACATATCCGTACTCTCAGACAATGGCTTGATTCACAGGATAGTAGATCGGGATGCCCACAGTCGTTGGCAGCGCTGATCCGTCCCTAACGCTGAGCCAGTTCGTGGCGCACACATTGCTCATAGTAGGTCTGCTTGACCGCCGCCGGCTTGAGCTTCGAGGTGCTGTTATAAGTTTGCTCGGTAATCCCCATCGCGGTCATGCGCATCCACGGCTGCTGGAATTTGCGCACCTGCAACTGCTTGCGCGCGCCATACAAAGAAACTCCCGACAGTTTGGAATGCTGCGCACCTGCGGCGATATCCGAGCCCCAGATACAGGCAAAACGATGACCTTTGCTCAACTCTTTCGCCTGGGCTCCAGAAGCAAAGACAGCCAGGGAAAGCGTTGCCACGGTGATGACAATCGTCCGCATATAGCCAACCTAACCTTTTGAAAAAAGGCGAGTTTGACGATGAAAATTGCGCTCGGGGGCCAGCAATTTGCCCTACCACTCGTCCAGCCCCCTGCACCTTTGCCTCTCTCGCGCCTCCAAACCAGTACATCCCCTCGCGTGAAGGCTTAGATGATGAACAAGACAATTGCGCTGCTATCGCTTGCCAGCCTGCTCGTTATTGGTCCGATGAGCGCCTCGGCAACTGAGAAAAACACTGCTGAATCTGCCGCCCCGCCGAATGCCCTGCCGGGCGTCAACCACTCGAAAACCTCGAGCGCACATGATGATAAGGCTAACAAAAAGGGCGAGGAGTCTTCAGGAGGTAACGCCGGCGCACAGGCGCATGAGACGCAAAAGGATGCTGCGACTTCAAGTGATTCCCAAGACATGAAGAAGGAGCCGACACAGTAGCGTCTGTTAAATGGGTCATTCGCGGTTGCCTGTTCAAGGCTCGACGATGCTTGCATCAAGCTTTACCTAGCCTTGAATCGTAGCCGCTGGCGGTATTAAATCCGCCTCTGATGTCATAGGGGCTTATTGATGCGCCCTGCGGGGCAACGAAAGATTAAATGCTCATCTCGCCCTCCTTTACCAAGGAAGACCCATTGCACGACTCTAAATATCTCGAAGATTTGCGCTCCCGATTCAACTGCGGAGCGAACATGGAATTTACTTTTTTCTGGGGGCACCAACCCGGCAAGAAAGGCGTTACCGCTTCATGCTTCAGCCAATGGTATATCGCCGAATTCATTGTTGATGGGCAACGCTACCCAACTGCCGAACACTACATGATGGCCGAGAAAGCTGCTTTGTTTGGTGATCAGGAAATTCGCGCCCAAATACTTCAGGCGACCACCCCCAATGCAGCCAAGGCACTGGGTCGCAAGATCTCCGGATTCAATGAACAGGATTGGCTAAAACATCGATATGAGATTGTAGTGCGCGCGAACAAAGCCAAGTTCTCGCAAAACCCGGAATTGAATAATTTCCTTAAGGAAACCGGTTCTTCCATCATTGTTGAAGCGAGCCCGGTTGATAACATTTGGGGGATTGGCCTCGCCCAGGATCACGCGAACGCTAATAATCCAAACCTGTGGCAGGGCTTGAATCTCTTGGGGTTTGCGTTAATGCAGGTGCGCGATGGGCAATGACCCGCGCGTGCCCGAACTCATCTCGAGGCGGATGAGTCAAGGCGGCTCACAGGATGTCTTCGCCTGGCAGAAGCCGGTGTATCCCTCACCCCACCACCACTTTTCTGTTCCAACAGATACGCGATGATGGGCATGACTAGCCACGTAAATATTCGATATCATCGTTTTTTGAGGTTTTCAAAAAACGAACATGACCTTCACACCAAAAAATGGAAAGGAACAACCCGCTCTTATGAAGACCGTATTGGTGCTAGGAGACTCGCATGCCGAAGTGTTCAACTCAGAGCACATGAAATCAGCGTTTCCAGAATTTGAGTTCGAGGTTGTTCCCGTTGGTGGCGCGACGGTTTCCGGGTTAGAAAATCCAAATTCAGCGACAAAAGCAATGCCTAAGTACGTTGAGGCTCTTGATGCTACGCTGGCTGAAACAGTAGTGGTAATGCTTGGCGAAGTCGATACTGGTTTCGTTATTTGGTACAGGGCTCAAAAATATGAAACCCCAGTCGATGACATGCTGAATTTAGCAATAGTAAATTACCAGAATTTTCTATCTAAAATTTCTGAAAAATTCAAAGTCATTTGCATAAGCACTCCGCTCCCTACTATTCAAGATGATATGCAGTGGGGAGAAGTAGCCAACTTGAGAAAAGACGTCAAAGCGACACAGGCAGAACGCACAGCTCTGACGATCCGCTTTAATAACGCCATAAGTTGTTTTTGTGAGACAAGAGGAATCACTTATATTTCGCTGGATTCTCAATCAGTCAATCAAGATGGAAAGCTTAAACAGTCGCTATTGAACCAAAATCCACTTGATCATCACTACAATCCAATCGAGCATACAGCGCTGATATCGGCACCATTGCTCACAGCACTTAACGATCAGCAAAAACCAAAGAAGCAGCTTGGACGCATCAAGCGGCTGACGAATTTTCTCGTTAAACGCGTACGACGCGAAACGCTCAATTAGTCGAGTCGCAATCGGTTATAGCAGTAGTTTCCGGCTTGCGTCAGTGCGGCAGATCGATACGGTGCGAGCACTCAACGCAAATGGTGGTCTTGCCGTCGACGGCGTCTACCAACACCTGCTGGTAGGCACCGCGATCGGTGGCCACGTCGATCGCCGCAAATGGCGCCTACCACCAACATCTGGCGACGCCCCCCCACCGTAGGTAATCCGCAAGACGGCCATCGCGCAGGCCAGCGCAGCCGCATAGAGGATTGGCGAATGCTGGCTCTACCACGCAAGTGCTATCGCCCTGTGTCTGGTTTGTCGGGCATGTTTGGCATCTCGGTTCCTCCCCGTCAGGGAGTATGAATTCGTGAAGGTTTGGCCCGCGGATTTTAATCAGCTACGACTGCACTCCATCCTTCATGCGATGGATGTGGCGGAGCCGAAAATGAAAAAGCCCCGGCGAATGCCAAGACTCGTTGACTTCCATGAAGCGAAAAATCGTCTTCGCTACAGTCCTTGCACGAAGAAATCGCAAAGTAACTGAAATCTATAGCGGTCTTTGGCCCGCCAACAACTTTGGCGACGAAGCTTATGACCAATCTGTAGGGTATGTGTAATATTACGCTGCCATCAGTTCCCTGCTGATCGAGCGCTTTGGAAAGCGCCGGAAACAACCAATGCTTTCAAGAATGGAGTTATAAATGCGCAAGCTATTCGCCTTTGCACTTGCATCTGCCCTGTCTTTTTCCGCCCAAGCCAACGAGTGGCGGCAGTTCACCTCAACGATGTACGTTCTCGACCCGGCCGGCGAGCAACCGTTGCTTGCGATGGCAAGCTTGTTTCAAGGAGAACACGTGGTCATGAATTTGGTGGACTTGTCGGGGGCATTTTGTGAAAAAGGGGAAAACTCTAATCCTAGACCCGCGGGCCCTTTTCAAATAAACGGCACCAATGTGAAATTCGTTCAAGCCTGCCTCGGTGGGAAAAGAGTTCTTTCTCCGGAGACTGAAAAAGGAAAGGCCTTCTTGGCCAACGCAATCCTCGGCGGCCCAGCAACCGTTGTGATTGAGGGCGGCGACGTCGTCAAGTTCTCTTCAGAAAACTTTGAGTCTGCGAAAAAGGCAATGCTCGATACCAATTCGGCACTCTGATCCAAAGAATGATCCAGGAGGCGCCGAGCAGGATTGATGCTCAGCGTCTTCGGCTTTAAATTCCGTGCCACCCTGCAGCATTGTGAGGTCAGGGTGCGCGGGCTGCCGGTGTTCATTGCGTACGTCGTACTCTCCGGCAATCGACGTCCAGGCCTTCCCGAGGGCTGTCCTGGCCATAAAAAAGCCCGCACTTGGCGGGCAATGGGAAGTCGTACTTTTCAAGCGCCGGATTCAGGATCGCTCGCAGGAATGGAGCGAGGCTCATTATCTTCGTCGCTTTGATCATTCATTGGCTGATCAGCATCAGAATCCGCGCCACCATTGTCACGCCCCGTCTGGGCGTCCTGGTCAGAACCTGGGTTTCCAGGTGGAGGATTCCAATCTTCTGGTCTCTCTTCAGTGCCCTGCTTGGGCTCAGACACAGCCTGCTCAAGACCGGAATCATGAACTTCGCCAGAGTCGGGTGCTTTCTCGTCTGGCCCCGGATATGGCGCTTCAGGGCCGTTGTTGTCGTCAATCATTATTCTCTCCTTTCAGACGCGCAGGGCTGCGCTTACTACTGAGAGAAGTTTCGAAAACACGGAGTGCAATCTCTTCGACGAGCGGCCGTAAAAAAGCCCCTGCACTCACCGCACCTGAAACCACACCGCCAAGCATCTGAAGGGGATTGGGAAATTTCGGTGCCGGAGCTCGGCACCAGCGTGTTGCTGATCCCGGCTGACTTTGGCAGCAGACACAAACGGGCTGGCGTGAAGAATGGCGACGAGCGCTGGTAGTGCTGAACAGCGTTGCCAAGTCGATCATTGATAAGCAGCGCGGCCTGAACAAGGAATGGGTTTTTTCACGAGTCATCGTTCAATAGCCTACATGCCGTTGCAGTGAAATTTACAGAATTATCGAATGACGAAGCGGGGGCAAAACCCAAGGACATCATAAATTTGATGAACTACGCACGAAACCGAACCAAGCACATCGATCGGGAAGGCGACGACGATGTGTATTTTGGTCCTAAAAGCGAAGCTTTCGATATTTTGGACCGTGCAATAACGAATTTTTATACGCTAATGCAGTACTTCGATCTTCGCGAAACTGAAAATCTTTGCAGGTTTAATGCGGAGCGAGTCGCGCCCGATACATAACGTAAGACAGCTCGTCGTCTCACGCTCGCTCGCCTGACTCGGCTCGATTACTGTATATGCAGACAGTATTCAGCAAGGCATGCCCGTGGATCCCCTCTTTATAGAAGACACCGACGATTGGCTCGGCACCCCGACTTCGCTCGAAACCTGCCGGCACCAGCTCAGGATGTCCGAAAACGAATTCGAAATGCTCACAATCAAGCTCGAGCGAGCTCTTGAAAATGTTGAGGGTTTGGTTCGAGACAACGGTGCGCTCACCCAGGAGAGAAATTCTCTCAGGGCAAAGCTTCAGTACGCCGAGGGGGATTTACGAGCGAAAGACGCAGATTCGCTGACGTTTCGCATCAGAGAGACCATCTCTTCCAAGAAAACCAACGCCTACTCATGGAGCGCAGCGATAGCGAGAAGGAGTAAATCGGCTGCACGGTCAGGGCACATCCTTGAAGAACAGATGGTGACCGAGCCTCAGGGTCTGAGTGGCACCCTTCACCAAGTCGCCGCCTTCGTAATAACGGTCATACTTTTCTCGAGGTAAAAAACCCCGCACTTGGCGGGGGTCGATAGACGTTCAGCAACTAGAGCTCGGGCTCGATACTCTGAACCACTGACTTGGCCAGTTCTGCATAACCCGGCTCTGTGTAATGGACATCGGTATCAGATTCGCGCATTTCAAAAGGGAGTTTTGCTGATACGGCGTTGAGGTCATTCACCTTGATATCAAAACGCCTCATCACAGCTTTAGCGGCGCGATTGTATCGTTCGACATCGCCTGCATAACGACCAGGCTCATTCGCTGGGACAACGGTAGTATTCTGGAAAATCACTTTGGCGCCGGTTTTCTTCAGGCGCTCAGCGATCCGTGTCAGATTCTGCTCATACTGATCAAAAGGAACCGCGATGGACCCGTTTACCTTGTCCCGGTTTTCTTGGGTAATAGGCCCAGGCCGGCGGTAGCACAGATCCCATAGACCGAAATTGAAGCTGATCATGTCCCACTTCTCAGAACCAATCCACGCATCAATGTTTTTCACGCCATTGAGCGAGTCTTGAGAGTTACCGATGCTGTGCACAATGACCGCGCGGTCGTTCAGTGCCTTCTCGACAAAAGGTGTGTAACCGAGGGAAATAGAATCGCCAATTATGAGCACCCGCTCTTTCTCATTAGCAGCGACCTCACCACTGATGACCAAAAGCATCAACGCTGCGATGAAAAAATTCTTGAGGGCGTCACCTATCACTAAAAGTCTCCATATTATTTGATCGAGCGTGGGATAGACCCAAGACCAACAAAGGATAGCTTTAACCGGACGCCGATAAAAGGTTCACTTATATCTCGCTGGTTTCTCAATCAATAAATCACAATGGAAAGCTTAAAGAGTCCCTACTGAATCAAAATCCACTTCACTACCGCTGCAATCCAATCGAGCACACAGCGCTGATATCGGCACCGTTACTAGACGCACTTAATGATCAGAAAAAATCACAGAGGTAGCCTGGTAGCATCAAGCGGCTGACGAATTTTCTCGTCAACCACGAAAGGCGCGAAATGCTCAAGTAGTCGAGTCGCGACCAGGCAAAACAGAAGTTGTCGGCTTTCCGTCAGTGCGGGCAGCGGTGCTACGGACTCAGACTGGAGCGACCAGCCACGAAGGTGCTGTAACAGTCAAATCGACCGTCTGTAGCGCTTTACAGTAAGCACGCCATGCTTCGATCACGGCACATCCTTGAAAAAGACGTGGTGACCTAGCTTCAGGGTCTGACTAGCTCCTTTTACCCAAGCCGGCGCCTTCGGCATGGTGGACGCGTAATAGTGCGTGGCGCCGCCGGTAGGGTCTGCCCCCTTGCCATCGAGCACCTGGTCAGCCGCGACCCGGCACTGCGCCAACTCTCGAAAGGGGATCTGCTTCACGCCGATAAGGAACTGATAGTTCGGGTCTGTCTTGTTTCAGCAGCTGAACTGGTACTTCGCCTGGCAGACTCCAGCGTAGCCCTCGCCCCACCACGATTTTTCCTTGCCATCGAACACGCGATTTCGGATCGTCCAAGCGACGGCCACTTGGCCGGCCGTTCCTTCCCCGCGCGCCTCACCCCACAAGGTGCGGGCGAGGATGTCGCGGTCTCTTTCGGTAACGGTCATAACTTTTCTCCAGGCAAAAATAAACCCGCTCGATGGCGGGTGCGTGCGGCGACATCAAGGCGCTAAATCACGTCGGCAACCCGTGCCTCTGGACTGGCCGCAATCGTTGGGATCGCTGGCTCAACCGGCCAGACCGGCGCGGCGTACCAGGTAGGCTGCGCAGTGACTTTGCCTAGCGCGAACTTATATCCCTTCCAAGCCTTCAGGTTGATCAGCAGCGCCGCCTGCTCAGATTCGTCCTCTTCAGTGGCTTCGCCGGCGTCGATGCCATATCCGAGTGTGTCTACCCGATCTTGGATGCGAGCGATCTGCACCACCGCCAAACTGTTAAGAGCCGCCAACCCAATCTTGGATGCAGCGAGCGCTTCAACCGTCGATGCTGATTTCACCGACATGACTGGCACCGGCGACGACCTGTCTCAGGTCGAGGAAGCGGCGTAGTGAGAACCGAACTTCAAGGCACTGAAAAGTGGCATGCAGACCGATCCGGTCGAGTGACTGCTAGTCGATTCAAAGCTGTGATCGCTAGGGGGAAGCCTGACAAAAATGGGAAGCGCGAGCCGATGGGCGCGCGCACCTCCTACATGCGCGAGCTGTGCTTCGAACGACTGGCGAAGAAGTCCAAGCACAACGTCAGCAGCGCCTCCATGAAGTGGGGCCACACGGAAGAACAGAAGGCTCAAGACGCCTACGAGATGCTGACAGGAAACATTGTTGTGCCGTCGGAATTCATCGTTCACCCGAAGTATGACTGGCTCGGCTGCTCGCCAGACGGCCTGATAAACGACGACGGTGGTACCGAATCAAAGTGCCCTTTCAATGAAGCGATCCACGTCAGGACTTGGCTGGAGGGCATGCCCGAGGAACATATGCCGCAGATTCAGGGCTGCATGTTCGTAACGGGCAGGCAATGGTGGGACTTTCTGTCCTTCGATTCTCGCCAAGACGAGGAATGTCAGCTCTACATCGAAACGATTTACCGCGACGAAGACTACATCGCCAACCTTCACAGAGAGCTCGTCCAATTCAACCTGGAGCTGAACCGCATGGTTGATGAGGTCGCGGACAAAGCACGGGCACAAGCCCATAGATTAGGAGCTTGAGCATGATCAGCAACCACCTCAACGCAGTTCGAGCCAAACAGGCAGAGTCAGCCCGAATCGAGGAAGCGATGGCTGACTTCTGGACGCGGCCCGGCGCCAGCTTCAAAGAGCTGCCAAGCGCCCGCATGAAGCCAAATCCTCCGCGCTCTAACAAAATAGACCCTGAAACGCTCCTCAAGCGGCGCCCGAAGCCGATATCGGCATCCGACCGAAAGGCTCTGCGCAAAATGGCGGACTCGCTATGAAGTCGAAACGCAAACCCAACAACGGTTTCGCTCGGGCTGAACGCAGTTGCCGATCGCTGCTGCGAACCAATCACGTCGCGGTGGTGAACATTGATCCCAGCGGCAGCCAGATCATCGCGAACTGGAAGAGCTGCCGGCAGATCCGCAGTCTGGCGATCGCCAACGCCATCTTCGACTTCTCCTATCGCTGGACGATCTACATCGGCGCCATGTGTCGCGACGAGCGCGGCGCCGAGTACATCAAGTCGGTCGAGATCTCGCCAGAAGGTATCTACAAGGCCGAGCGCCTTACCGACGCCATCGAGCATTACTACCTGGAGCTGCGCAACAGCGCGAACCCGGCCCATCTGGTCGCTTCAGGCTGGATCGCCATTCCGGACGAAGTTTCGATGGATGAAGCCCAAGCCGCGAAGCTGTTCTACGCAGCCGGCGCCTGGCATCAGGTGAAGGTAGCTGCGTGAGACGTTCCAGACCCCAACAACGCAAACGACAGACCTGGCTGGACTTGCCGCCAGCGGAATTGAAGAGGTAGGCCATGGCCGAAGAACAGCAGCTCCCGACGGAAGAGCCGCAGCCGACAGCGGAAGCCATCAAGCAGCGCAAGAAGCGCGAGAAGGCAGCAGCAAAGGACGCTGCATTGGGCGTAGAGAAATTTACGGTCGAGGTGGCCGGGGTGTTCAAGCCTGACCTGAAGGCAGTCATGAAGGTCCACGGCATCAACAACCAGCAGGAGATTTACCAGCTGCTCCTGATGAACCTGATTGCCGCCGACTTCGATACCGCCGCAAAGATGCTCAAGTGTGTCACGACACCTTTTGTTGTTACTGAAAAGGTGTCGCGAGCATTTTATAACCAGAGCACGCTGATGATTCAACAGGATCCTGGCGATGAGCTGATTATTCCAGAGTAATTTGTCCTGAATGAAATTTCCGCCAGAACTCTTCAAGCTCATGCATTGCGACCATCAGTTCTTCCTGAACCCTTGCGAATTCCTCATCGCGGCCAGGACGATTAGGATCGTCGTGCTTTGCATACCTATTAGATGCTTCGGCCTTCGTCATCATTTCACGAACCAAACGGCCATACTCGTCGAGCCACTCACGCTTATTCATTATTCCTCCCTGTCCCCGGCTCCATGCCGGTCACCCGTAATACCCCAGCCCAAACCAAATTGCCACCACCGATCACGGAGGGCGGCGCCTTTCACTCAAAACCACCCTAGGCAGTTACGCCTGGAAAGATCGATCAACGAAGCCTGGAGCTTTTCAGCTTTGATGCGCGCCTCCCTTACGTATTCATGCGCGTCATGAGTCGATGAGTCTTCGATAAGTGCGAAGAGTTTCTTTTGCAATCCCGTCCAACGGTTTGAGGTTTCGTCGAACTCCTCTTCAGTAAAAAGCATTTCCAACATGATGATGTCTGTTGCGAGCTTGTACCTCGCGATGGGCCAGTTGGTATCGAGCTCTTGTTTTTCATGCTTGGTCAATCCGTGAACTTGGTGCTCACCATTTACCTCGCTGTCCAAAAAACGGTGAATCAAATCCGTTTTTTCCAGAGCTGAGCCGATCCGCTCGTAGCGTTCAGTCCATAGTTTCTCTCGTTTTGTTCTGACGATCGCGAAGTAGGCGCCTACCGCCGCGCCGGCGATCGCCAATATAAGCGGCACCCAAAAAGTAACCATTCCACGTCCGTCCTCGAAAATATTCTTGGACGAACAAATACCCCACTTATACGAATCACGCCAGCCGGCGAGGATCCCCTATGCCTACTCACAACATCGTCAGCATGAGCGGCGGTAAAGACAGCACGGCTACGCTGCTGGTCGCCCGCGAGCTGGAGGTGCCGAACCTCAGCGCTGTAGTGGCTGACACCGGGCATGAGCATCCAGAGACGTACGACTACATCCACTACCTGGCTGAAGCCACTGGCGTTGCTATCCGGTGGGTGAAGGCCGACTTCTCCAGGCAGATCGCCGGCAAGCGCAAATTCATCGAGACCAAGTGGCGCGAAAAGGGTGTGGCGGAATCCGTGGTGCTGGGCGCTCTGGAAGTTCTGCACCCAACCGGTAATCCGTTTCTGGACTTGTGCTTATGGAAAGGCAGATTCCCCAGCACCAAAGCCCGCTTCTGCACCGACGAGCTGAAGCGCAACCCCATCATCGAGCAGGTGTACCTGCCGCTCATGGACGGCGAGAACATGTTGCTGTCCTGGCAGGGTGTTCGGGCCGATGAATCGCCGGCCCGCAAGTACCTGCCAGAGTGCGATGAGGTTGGAGGGGGCCTGTTTAACTACCGGCCGATCTTGAAGTGGACGGTTGATTCGGTCTTCGAGGCTCACCGCGCAGCGGGCATCAAGCCGAACCCTCTCTACTTACAAGGCTGCAATCGCGTTGGCTGTATGCCATGCATCATGTGTGCGAAAGACGAACTCAGGCAAATCGCCGCCAGGTGGCCAGACGAAGTTGACCGCGTGCGCGAGTGGGAACGACTGGTGAGCATTGCCAGCAAACGTGGAGCGGCCACGTTCTTCGCCACCGTGACCGACCCCACCGTCAGATCGGATGACAAGGTGAGCGCCGTAACGCACGGCATTGACCGGATCGTCGATTGGAGCAACACCGCACGCGGCGGCCGCCAGTTCGACATGGTCGACCTTATTGCGCGCACCGACAGTCATAACAGTTGCTCTTCAGCCTACGGGCTCTGCGAGTAAATCAACTTATCAATTTTGGTTTAAGATACTCTTCAAGCTTGGTTAAAGCCAAGATCAACTCTTTCTTAAATTCGTCTTCACCTTCAAGCGGCAACTCATATAGTACATCGCGACGCTTAGTCAACATATTCCGATAGGACTTGATCATATCATCACTCTCATCAGGATTCATCGTAACTAGATGTGCTCTTACGTACGTCCACAATTCATGGATGAGAGTAATTATCGGATCGTACAAAGATTTTAGATTTTCACCCCACACCACTTCGCTTTCTAAAATCTCCCCTCGTAAGCGATTCCGAACTTCATCGAGAGGTACGAAACGCTGCTGATAGCTATACGCGGTATGTTTGTAGCTTACCTGCTGAAAGTTTAGCCCTGCGAGCTGCTCCGGAGGTATTGCCGACTCGTTAATTAGCATTACAGGACTTCTCAAGGCACTAACGCAGTCTCGAAGATTATAAAGGTCGAGTAACAGGCGTCGAGAAAGATCATGATCTGATGCGCCCTTGCTTTGTCTTCGCCAAGTCTTAAGGCCTTCAAAACCGATCCATCCTGCCACGCCAACTCCAGCGGCACTTACTAGCGTACTAATTATCCCGAACACATCTTTAGTCAATTCCCAATCGGCATCCGTGATCGCAAAACATATAGACATTGTCGTCTTCCCTAATTAGCTGACTGCACTATAACCGCGAGGTATTCCTATGCCCACAGAAAACAAACCGGCCGAGCCGCTGAAGGTTGAGCGCTCGGCAGGCACGAAGCTGGTTATCACCGGCGCGAAGAATCTCGATCGAATCACTGTCTTCCTCGAAGACCTCGCACCTAAACAAGGCAAGATCACGGTCAGCTGTTGGGGCAAGAGCTGGACGGCTTACTGGGGTGGCATGTGGGACGGCCACACCATGGCGCAGTTTTTCTGCGAGTTGAACACCTGCTATATCATCGGTTACTTCGACCAAGACCTGAGATCACGACAATTCAGCGGTGATGCTCTTGCAAACGAAGCGCAGCGCTTGGTGCTGAAAGAGCGACGTCGATTCGGCTACACGTCGTACGAAGCGCGTGAAATGTTCGACGCGGCAGAGGATCTGCGCGAATCGCCTTCGATTGATCATCTCCACGGCGCCCACGGCGAGCTGATGACCAAGCTGTTCGGCGACGAGTGGTGGCACATGACGAGCGATGCCACCGAGCCGAATCCTGATTACGACTACCTCAAGCGAATCATCCTCGCTGTTCAGCAGGCGCTTCGCCAAGAACAGCGGCAGCAGGAGGCAGCATGATCAATCTCTTCTGGCGAATCATCGCCAAGGCACTCGCGCGCCCGGCCATCGCCGACTGGCTCATCGCCCGCGCCAAGCGCACCCCGTACCAGCACATCATGTCTGCCGATGGCACCGAGATGTACATGGGCCGCTGGTGGCTGTTCAACCCGTACAGCCGGGAGACGCACAAGCCGGCGCACTGGTGGTGCCCGTGGTCGTTCCGCATTCACCACATCATGCGTCCGGATGAAGATCGGGATCTGCACGATCACCCGTGGAACGCCAGGACGTTCATTTTGCGCGGCTGTTACACAGAGCAGCGCTTGCTTGATCACGACGACCCGGCACTGTGCGGACTGAATGTCCCGGCCAGCGCCCAAACCACCGAATACATCGACCGCCAACCAGGTGACACCGCGCAACTGCTGCACGGCGAATACCACCGGATCGACAAGGTTTTCCACGAAGGCGTTGTCACTCTCTTCATCACCAGCAAGTGGCGCGGTGACTGGGGATTCCTCGTAAACGGAGTGAAGGTGCCTTGGCGCACCTACACCGGGACTGACAACTAATTTGTTTTGGGATTATGTATCGCTCCAAACACTACAGCGCCACCCATGATGCTGCTCTCTCCGTAGTAGATGGTAATCAAGGTCTCTAACTTCTCAGCGGAGGTGTCCGATTTCTTAAATTTTTCATACCAAGTTGATACCGCCTCACACATATCCGTGCAAAACGTTGCGACGTCCAACTGCAATACTCCATTTATACGATTGCAATGGGTAGACCCAGTTGTGAAATGGATACTAGTTAAGATTGATTTAACTCTCTGCCCAGTCAAATCAGCTTCACCTTGGTGAAGCATTGCACAGCGCAGGGCGTAGCATGAATCGCCTGACATGAAAATATCCGTCTGCCCCGAGTGTGGGCGGAAGATCGAATACTTCGGCCCCATAAACTCGTTGAACCAAGATCCATATTTTTTACCGTTAGTTTTATCGTTCTCAGACGACAGCCTTGCGCATATATCTGGCATCGTTAGAGACATGAATAACGCACCATAGAAATTTCCAACCTCAACAGACTTGAGTATTGCTCCAGTAAATCGCTCCATGTATTAATCCCCCAAATTAAAGAACCTTGATGCTAGCTGATTCTCCGCGCTACGCATCGCTCCCCCTTCAAAGTCAGCCGCTATATCGGCAAAGGAACAGTCATGCCTGAAATCAAGGAACGGCCGATCTTGTTCTCGGCCCCGATGGTGCGCGCCATCTTGGAGGGCCGGAAGACGGTCACGCGGCGGCCGGTGACCAAACGTGCAGCGCTGGATTGCTTGGCTGCTGGGTTTGAGCCTTCCTTTCTGGCGCTGCCTGGCAATGCTGACCTTTGCCCCTACGGCAAGCCCGGCGACCGGCTGTGGGTTCGCGAGAGTTGGTGGCAGGCTGGCGACTGGCAGGCTACATACCCCGAAGACGACACCGGTGCCTGGTTCGGCAGCAAGAGGGTTGTTTACTCGGCTGACGGCGCACCACCAGACGAGCCCAACACCAGCTACCCAAACGGCTTGCGCAACGGCGCTTACTCAGCGGCGGCCCCGAACAAGATCTGGCGTCACCGGCCAAGCATCCACATGAACCGCTGGGCCTGCCGCATCCTGTTGGAGATCACCGCCGTCCGCGTCGAGCGGTTGCAGGACATCAGCCGCGCCGATATCCGAGCAGAAGGCTTGCAATGCCCACCGGAACTGGCCAGCGATGATGTGTCGCCCAACTACCGAGATTGGTATCCGGCGGCATGGCGTGAGTTGTGGGAGTCCACCGCCGGCAATTGGGACGCGAACCCGTGGGTCTGGGTCGTCGAATTCAAGAAGGTGACGCCATGATGCTCAAAGCCGCAGCCATAAGCGCCTGCCTCTGGGGCTTGATCTTCCTCTCTGTTGCAGCGGTGACCTCATGAGCGACCATTCAAAACTAAAAGAGCTGGCCGAGGCCGCAACGCCCGGGCCATGGGATCGCAGCGACGGCAACGAAGTCAGCGTTTCGTACGAAGGTGATGAAGCCTACTGGTCGTGGGAGAACGCTGGTCCGGCGCAGTTGCATGGTTCTGGCACTCAGCCACTCGCCGACGCCGACTTCATTGCAGCCGCTAATCCTGCCGCAGTCTTGGCCCTCATCGCCGAGAACGAAGAGCTGCGGAAGGAACGAGACAACCTGCGCGAAGACCGCGACGGCCTACTCGAAGCAGGAGCGCATCTACTATGATCCTCGCCACCCTTTTCATGATCCAGCACATCTACCGAGGGCCGTGGCGATGAACCACCAACCCAAAGGTGGCATGTGCGCCACCTGTGCCCACGCACACCGCAATTGCAGCCACCTCCCCTTCAGCACCATGCCGCCGCTTTCGAACGACGGCCAGACAGTGATCGTGCGCTGCACTGACTTCCAGAGGCGCGAGCGATGAACCGTATGGTCAGCGTCCGCACCGAGGAACTGACCGGCCCTGCGCTGGACTGGGCAATCTACGCGATCGAGGGTGACCAGCAGCCCGACACCGGTCAGCTGGATCTCTTCGCCCTGCCCGACGCCGAGCAACTGATCACGAAGTACGGCATCTGGGTCGATGCTGGCCACCATCAGCCTTGGTTGGCCGACGCAACCAACGATCCGTTCAACCGCCAGCCCGGCGAAACCCGAACCATCGCGGTGTTCCGCGCCGTGGTCTTCGCCAAGCGCGGCGCCGCGGTGAAAGTGCCCGCCGAACTGATTCAGCAATAACCCCAACCACTCAACAGCCTGCCGGTGTACGGCGGGCGAGGAATCTGCATGCCAAAAGTAATGCGATCGGTCTCAGATCCAGGCGCGGAACACGGTTTCCGACTTGAGCCTGCAACATATGAACAGGCCGAAGCGGCAGCAGGGTTCAGGCTTGATCGTCGGCGCAAGTACTGGATCACCGAAGACGGCGATGTCGAGGAAGAAGGCGTTGTGACCCTGTCCTGTAGCGGGTGCAGTTGCGGATGTGAGGGTGGCTGCAGTTGCGGTCCATCGTCCGGATGCAGCGAGTGCGGCTACACGGGCAGGCGGCGCTTTCACTTCGGGTACCCCGCTCAATCCCCCGAGCAGCGAAAAGAACTTCGAAACCTTTAACCACCTTCTGCCGCCACGCGCGGCATGGAGCAATAACTCATGACAAATCGAAGCGCGGCCCAGGTCGCGCCCATCCTCCCGCGCTTCATTCGCGCCGGGGAAGCATACGGCTACCTCGGCATGTGCCGGGAGGAATTCAACAAAACGGTGCGGCCAAACGTCCGCGAATTCCCGATCGGGAAACAAGGCGTCGGCTTCGACCGAATCGAGCTTGATGAGTGGGCCGATCGCTACATCGAGACCATGGCAATTGAAAAGGCCGCCAATCAGGACAACAATCGCCCTCGCAGCGAGCGCCAGGGTAAGAAGAAAGGAGCAACGCCGTGGCCCAAAAAGCAATCACCGGTCTCCAGCAAATGCCGAACGGCATCTGGAAGATCGACAAAAAGTACAGAGGAGAACGAATTCAAGAGAGTACTGGCACTTGTAACCGCGCCGAAGCAGAGCAGTACCTGATTCACAAGCTGGAGCAGTTGCGCCAGCAGAAGGTATACGGCGTCCGGCGGGTCAGGACGTGGCGGGAGGCGGCAACTCGCTTCCTGTTGGAAGTGAAGGATCAGGCTTCAATTCACATCTCGGCCACCTATATGGAGCAGCTCGACCCGTTCATTGGCGATATGCCGCTGACCCACATCGATGACGATGCCCTCGCGCCTTACATCCAGTCGAAGCTGAATCCAGCGGTAGGGAAACCGGTCACGAACCGGACAGTGAATATCGCGCTTCAACGGGTCATCCGCGTGTTGAACCTTTGCGCGCGAAAGTGGCGTGACGAGGAGCGACGGCCGCTGCTGGACGTGGTGCCGATGATTTCCCTGCTGGACGAGACGACGAACAGCCGAAAGCCCTACCCGCTTTCATGGGAAGAGCAGTCGATCTTGTTCGCCGAACTCCCGGCGCACCTTCAGACCATGGCTATGTTCAAGGTCAATACAGGTTGCCGGGAGCAGGAAGTTTGCAAGCTTCAGTGGAATTGGGAGATTGCGGTACCTGAGCTAGGAACGAGCGTGTTCCTGATACCTGCGGGATTTGGGGGTAGAAGCGCCAGGTCTGGCGTGAAGAACCGAGACGAGCGTCTGGTCGTGATGAATGACGTTGCCAAGTCAGTGATCGAGAAGCAGCGCGGCAAGCATCCGCTCTACGTGTTCCCGTTTGGCAAGCCAGATGGTGATGGGAATGAAACGACGGTTCATCGCATGAATGACTCGGCCTGGAAGAAGGCGCGGATCCGAGCGGCGAAGAAGTGGCAGGAGAAATTCTTGCGGCCGGCACATGACGGCTTTGCCAGAATCCGAATTCACGACTTGAAGCACACCTTTGGGAGAAGGCTGCGTGCAGCTGGCGTGACTGAGGAGGATCGGAAAGCGCTGCTCGGCCACAAGAACGGAAGCATCACCAGTCACTACTCGGCGGCGGAATTGGATCAGCTCATTGCGGCGGCAAATAAGGTATCAGCAACCGACTCACGCGCACCAGCGTTGACGATTCTGAAAAGGAGGGAGGCATGAAGAAAAGGCCAGGGTCACTTGAAAAGTCACTATGGCAAAAACAACAAAGCCGCTCGAAAGCGGCTAAGTCATTGAAATATATGGTCGGGACGGAGTGATTCGAACACTCGACCCCTAGCACCCCATGCTTGCAGAAGTGCTAAAAAGCTATACGGAACAGTCCTTTGGAACGGCGCCCACTGCAATCGATGCCTAACCGTGACTAACCGTATTTCACGAATCCCCGCAAAAGTCCCTACAGGCTTTCGACTGGAAAGTCCCTGCGCTACGGCGTCCTGCCGACCGAACACTTCCCTGCTACGCTGGTTTCGTCCAAGGAGGAAACCAAAATGCCAAACTCAGACCTACTCCCTTCCCTGCTCTTCAAGATCAACGAAAATCAACTCGCCCTGGAAGCCGCCATCATGGAGCTGTCAAATTGGGTCGAGCAGCGCGGATCGGCCGATGTGGCTGAGAATGTTCGCGGCGCGCTCTGGGCAATCGACAAGAACGAAGAGTTCATCAAGATGACGCTCGCCGTTTTGATGACGCCCGACTGACTGTTCGTCGCTTCCCCCTCGCCCGCTCCCTGCGCCTCGAGTACTGTATATGCAACCAGTATCAAGCAAGGCATGCCCGTGGATTCCCTCTATATAGAAGACACCGACGATTGGCTCGGTACCCCGACTTCGCTCGAAACCTGCCGTCACCAGATCAGGATGTACGAAAACGAATTCGAAATGCTCACCCTCAAACTCGATCGGGCACTTGACAATATTGATGGCTTGGTTCGTGACAATGACGCGCTCACCCTGGAGAGAAACTCTCTCAGGGCAAAGCTTCAGTACGCCGAGGGGGATTTACTGAGCGAAAGACGTCGATTTGCGGATGTGGAGCACCAGAGAGACCACCTCTTCCGAGAAAATCAACGGCTGCTAAGAGAGATTCGCGTTAGTGAGGAGGAGGAGTGAGCGCACGCACATCAGTGAAAAAGTAGTGGTGATCTCGTTTGCGGTGTCACAGCCTGGGATGCCGCATAAGAACGGAACAAGGCCTTTAAAATCAAGGCCTTGAGCCGTAAATCAGCACTGAAAACCACGCTATTTTGCGACTCTTCAGAACCCAATAAACATTGGTCCAAACGGTTGCGTTTTGGGGAATAACTCACCGTCGCCTACGGCACCGGGCGGTTTCCTTCGCACCAGAATGATGGCAGTATCGCCGCCTTCTGCCGCCCCACTTAGCGGCTAAGCCAAATCCGAGTCAACATCAATGACAAATCCAAATATAAAATATAGAAGAGATATAGACGGACTTCGCGCTTTGGCTGTAATTTCTGTCGTGATTTTCCACGCATTCCCAAGCCTAGTTCCCGGGGGTTTTGTTGGGGTTGATGTTTTCTTCGTGATCTCCGGTTTTTTAATTGGGACCATCCTGCTAAAAAGCATTGATCGGGGAACATTTAGCTTCTCGGACTTTTACGCTAGAAGGATAAGGCGAATCTTTCCAGCCTTAACAGTTGTACTAATATCATCATGGGCTATTGGCAAGCTTATACTGCTACCGGAAGAGATGACCGGCCTATCAAAACACGTGATAGCAGGTGCAGGATTTGTAGCGAACTTTGCCTTATGGTACGAAAGCGGTTATTTCGACACTTCAGCTGAGCTTAAACCTTTACTCCATCTGTGGTCGTTAGCTATTGAAGAGCAGTTTTATTTACTATTCCCCATAATACTATGGGCAAATTGGAAAATGGGTTTAAGTGCGATAAAAACGATCTTAGTGATAGGAGCAGTATCACTTGGATTAAATCTATACTTAATCGACATAGATCCAGATGCCACATTCTACTTGTTGCCGACCCGCGCATGGGAACTCTTGGCAGGAACATTGCTAGCCTGGGCTTGCCTCCAGCCTTGGTGGGCTTCAGGATCTGAAAAACGCCAATTGCTCAATAATGTATTGAGTGCTTCTGGGCTTGGATTGATAGTATTCGCTGTGTTCAGTATCAAGGCCAGTGATCACTTTCCGGGGTGGCGTGCGATACTTCCTGTTCTTGGTTCGGTCCTGCTTATAGCTGCTGGGCCTTCCTCCTTCATCAACAGAAAAATTTTCTCAACACGTGTAGCTGTAGCTATCGGTCTTATCAGCTTTCCGCTGTACCTCTGGCACTGGCCTCTACTCGCGTTCGCTCGCATTGTGCAGAGTGAAACCCCTAGCATCGAAATCAGAGCGGCGGCGGTAGCGGTGTCAATCTTGTTCGCGTGGGCTACTTACTCGGTGATCGAAAAACCTCTTCGAGCAGGGGCTATAAGGCTTCCACGCCAAACACCTGGCTTAGCAGCTCTGATGATGGTTGTCGCGATTGGTGGGTTTGCTACATATAGGTACCCCACCGCCTCCCAAAACATCGATAATGAAGAATCTCAAAATATCGAGAAAAACATCGCCGCTTCCATTGCAAAATGCACAAGTCGATTTCCTGACTGGTTAACCATGACTGACAGCCCATGTAAGATTAAAGATGGCGCTTTCACCAGTGCAGTCATAGGCGACTCCCATGCATCACACCTATTTGTTGGGCTTAGTAGTTACTCATCGGACAATCAGGGTATAGCTGTTTTCCCAGCAAGTTGCGCGGCCCCTTTTTACGATACCTCTACCGCACAGAAAGACAAGCGAGCAACGAGGGTTCGCGAAAATGCATACCGCCTGATTAATCAGGCATATGATTACGTTGTAAAGGATGAATCCGTAATTAACGTGCTTCTAGCTCATAACCCGCGCTGCTCTTATGAAGATGCAATAGACATTGCAAACCCTTCCGAAGTTAACTTTAGGAAGGTTTTGGAGAATGGCATGAGAAGATCATTCCAAATGCTATCAGATGCAAATAAAAACGTCGTTGTTGTTCTGGACAATCCAACGCTTCCATTCGATCCTTCGGCATGTAGCACAAGACCGTTCAGAATCACTGCAAAAGATGATGGCTGCGCGTTCCCAAGGGACGTATATGACAAAGACGGAGTGTACGTCGCATATAAGGAAATCGTGCAGCGAGTCGCAAACGATTTTAGCAATGTACAAATAATCGATCTATCTTCGCAGCTATGTGATAGCAATAGCTGCTACGTGGCAAAGAGCGGTAAGATCCTTTATAAGGACATTAACCATCTTTCCTTTTTTGGGTCTCAATACGTCGCACCGTACATTCTAAAATCCTTGGTCGCACAAGAAGAAAACTAGCGGGGTTTGCAATGCCGGCGGCGAGATCAATCCGAGATCAAACGTAGCTCATTGACATAGGCTTGGCACGCGCGCAGCGCTATCAGTCCGCGGTCACCTTCACCGGTGATGGCGACAATTCGTTGAGCATGCGCTGGGTCAAGTCGGGCTCGTAGGGCTGCATGATCCACGCCGCTGGAGCCGGGGGTGGTTGGCACGCCACAGGCCTTGGCAGCGTCGGTTGCGTCGATGAGGACTGACAGCCGGACATCAGCAGTGGCAAGGCGATCGCGCAAGCGATCTTGGTTCTTTTGAGCATCGGTCATTTTCTCGAAGTGGTTTTTCTCGCGGGCCGCCAGTCGCTGCTCTAGCGCCAGGCGCTTATTCTGCTCGGCCTGCTGCGCGGTCGCCGCGACCTGAGTCAGTTGATTGAGCGTTTCGGCTTGCAGCCGCGCCTGATCGGCCAGCTGCTTGCCGTAGCGCCAGTCCTGAAACTGCCAGACACTGCCGGCGCCGATCAGCACCAGCACCATCACGCCGATCGTACGCCAAGGCACGACAATCACGGGACATCCTTGAAGAAGACATGACCGCCCAGTTTCAGGGTCTGCTTCGCTTTCGCCGCCCACCCTGGCGGCTTCTTCATGCTGAGCGCGTAGTAGTGCGTGGCGCCGCCGGTAGGGTCTGGCACCTTGCCGTCGATCACCTGGTCAGCAGCGATACGACATTGCGCCAGCTCGCGGAACGGGATCTGCTTCACGCCGATCAGGAACTGATAGTTCGGGTCGGTCTTGTTCCAGCAGCTGAACTGGTACTTGGCCTGGCAGACACCAGCGTAGCCCTCGCCCCACCACGACTTTTCCTTGCCGTCGAACACGCGATTTCGGATCGTCCAAGCGACGGCCACTTGGCCGGCCGTTCCTTCCCCGCGCGCCTCACCCCACAAGGTGCGGGCGAGGATGTCGCGGTCTCTTTCGGTAACGGTCATAACTTTTCTCCAGGCAAAAATAAACCCGCTCGATGGCGGGTGCGTGCGGTGACATCAAGGCGCTAAATCAGGTCGGCAACCCGTGCTTCTGGACTGGCCGCAATCGTTGGGATCGCTGGCTCAACCGGCCAGACCGGCGCGGCGTACCAGGTAGGCTGCGCAGTGACTTTGCCTAGCGCGAACTTATAGCCCTTCCAGGCTTTCAGATTGATCAGCAGCGCCGCCTGCTCAGATTCGTCCTCTTCAGTGGCTTCGCCGGCGTCGATCCCATATCCGAGTGTGTCTACCCGATCTTGAATGCGCGCGATCTGCACCACCGCGAAACTGTTACGAGCCGCCAACTCAATCTTGGATGCAGCGAGCGCCTCACTCGCCGCGGCGGCATCCTTCATTGCCTTGGTAATTAGCTTGCTCCAATCAATGTTCATTGGGTCATCTCCACGGTGACGACCGATGTCGGTAATGGTTGCGGAAGCTGCACGACACCATCCGGAACGTTTAGCAGTGGCACAGGGAAAGCTTGCTCCGGACTGAAGTTCGCCGGCAGCGGAAGACGCAAGGTCACCTCTATGGTGTCGCTGGTTTTGATCACGGCGTCAGCGAACCAGGTAGATGCAATTGCCTCAAGCGGAAGCGTGTCGCCATCGCCGATGTTGGTGAAATCGAAGGGCTCGCCGTTCAAGATCAATGTCGCGCCCTGCTTAATCACACTCAGCTCTTCGTCTGAACGGATTGGTGAAAGATTGATGATCATGAGTTCTCCCATTAATACCAGCGACCAAAGGCCAAAAGGCGCGATGCGCGACCGGTTCCATCACTAAAGAATGCAATGCGCGCCCAAATCACACTCGTCGGGGTAGCTGGCGTATTCAATCCGATCACGCCTTTGGCCGAATTTTGGGTCCCCACAACCACCGGTTCTGATCCGGCCACGAATGCTGCGGGGAATGTCCATGTCGAGTCCGCACTTATCCAAGCGTTGCCATAAACTGTGGTCGCACCGACCGCCCCTGTAGTGCATGAACAAAACTGAGTTCCGTCGGCGAGGCGCACCCAGTAACCGTTGGTGTTTGAACCGCTCTCCACAACATTGCGCCCAGCAAGCTGTAGACCCGTTGGTACGTTCAAGACCCCTGCGTAGGAATAGGTCATGAAAGGGCCGCCGACGGTGTTGTTTTGATTCACCGTCCGCCAGCTGAAACCACCAGTACCACCACCCATGTTGCAGCTGAAGGACATAGCTCCGGACAGGCCGCTTCCGTTGTTCTCGTTCCACCCGACGTAACCTCCCCCTGACGCGGTAAAGGCTGTCGATATCACACGCAGCGCATTGAACACTGGCGAATACCCTCCCCCCGCCGCAGGCATAGCGCCCAACCCTGCCAACAGCTCAGTGTTGTTGTTCACAGCGATACCGGTACCGCCCTTGTACAATGGCAGGGTGTCGTAATTACCAGTGGAGCCAAGTGCCGCCATCTTCGGGCCGTAGGTATTGACCCAACTCCGCACCTCGTCGCCCAGGCCCTTCTGATATCCCTGAATCGGCGCTACTGCGTAGCTCGCGCCGGAGACGCTCGGCCCAATGTACGCCGGGATGATCGAAATCACGGTATCGCTTGCGACGTTGGCGAGTTCGTACTGGCGACCGTCCGGGCCGATGAACGCGTCACCGATACGGGTGTTGGCTGCAAACGCAGTTCCGACGCCGGTGATAGTTGGTGAATTTTGGGTAACAGAAACCGTGCCCAATCTGTGCCAAGGCATAATGTGATCTCTATATTAATTAAGCGCTGATTTTTGCGAAGATTGCAGGAAGACTGAAAGCGTAAGGATTGTTTATAGCTGTAGTAGTAAACCAAAGCTGAGAAAGAGAGAAGTCATAAACAACCCCGCAAATCCTCCCAACATTGTCTCCAGAAATCATTCGCATACTGGCATTATTAATCATTAGATATTCATCACCGGAGTAGCTAAACGGCGAGGAATACCAATTTGTATAATAACCTTGAGCATCAATTGTAGACTTTACGTAAGTCCAGTTCTGAAAGAACCTTGTAAACACAGCTGCCTGAGTTCCACTATCGAATAGCAACTTTCCGTTGCCGTCCCACAGCCTCATGCCATACAACGCAGTCGCCGAAGCTGCAAACCCAGAGACAAAATATTTTCCTGCTGGGTTGTAGTTGACGGGTCCCGTAATGATCATTCCTGTCCAGTTACCTGGTGATCCTGAAATGCTGCAGCCGATCGTTACGATCCCCCCGTTGCTGTCGGGCCTTACGAATACCATTGGCGGTTCTTGCGTGGAAATTGCTGGGCTAAAAGAAACTACCGCAGCGCCCGACGCGCCTGAATATCTTCCGGATTGAAGCACGCACAATCTTGCGTACTCCGAATCGATGGAAATAGCGCCAGCATCATTGATTACAGTAAGCCCGTAGCCCGCCATCAATACCACCTCATAACAATCAACCGCATCTCACTCCGTGAGATATTGGCCCCTGCATAGCCGTTAATAAAATTTCTAACATAGGCAACACCATCCGCCATTTCAGTCTCAAGCTGACGATCGCTGGAAGACGGCGTGCCAATAGGCAGAACAATCGCCACTGCATTATTGGGATTACATCCAGGTACAGAAAATTGCTGAGTGGCTTTTCCTTGTGCACCCGCGAACGAGACAACGGTTGAAATCACTATTCTCCATGTTGCTGTGTCTGTATTGAACTGGAGCTCGCCATTGGGGCCCCACATTCGCAGCCCATAACTCATTCGTATTGATCTCCAAGCTGTATTCGCTTTACGTTGTTGTTATCCCAGAAACGCAAAGACCGATGGGTTTGCATTGAGCGCCCTTGCCCGGGAACCGAACCATTTATTTCGAAGGTGCCATCGAAATTCAAACGCCAGCCAGTGGAGCCGGGCTGGTAGTTGCTGGACTGAATGTAGCTCCCGATTTTTGCGTTGGTGATGCTGCCGTCCTTAATGAACGCTGCATTCATGAACACTTGGCCGTTCTCAACCGCAAATGGCACCGACATACCGCCACCAAGCAATGCTATTGACGACGGCGAATCGATCGGCGGCAACGAGAAACTGGCTCTGCAGGCCCGCTCCGGTGTTCTCAATACCCAGCCCGATACCGGCCGCAACGTATTGACCATTCGCGGTGACCTGCATCTTCACTGACCACATCGTCGACAACTTGCCTGCCGTATCCGCATATGCAGTCGCGGTCTGTTGAATCGCAGCAGTGTTCTGCTGAATCGCTGAGCCGTTCTGCTGGATAGCTGAGCCGTTCTGCTGGATAGCTGAGCCGTTCTGCTGAATGTCAGATCCTTGCTGCGCGACAGACACGCTCAACTGACCTATCTGCGTTGCCGTCGCTGAGTTGGTGGTGGTTACCACCTGTGTCAGCTCGGTGATGTTTGCCGCATTCGCAGCGACTTTTGCATCAAAGGTTGTGAGCCGTTGTGCAGTTGCCTCCGCCTCTGAGGCGCGCACCTTGCTTTCCGCAGCAATCGACGCTGTGCTGGTCCACCCTTTCATCGCATCCGCCAGATCACCGCTTCCGTCATCCTCGCGGGATGCTGCGCGCAGGGTTTGGGTCGCCGCCGCCTGAGCGGTGACTACGCCGTCTATTTCATTGATGTCAGCAGTGTTGGTCGCCACCTGCTGAGCCAAGCCATTGGCTGTCTCCACCGACTGCCCGACGTCTATCCAATATGTCGGATTCGGTGGCGGCGTCTGCACCGGTACCGCCTTCGCCGCCTGATAGACCCTGCCGTCAACAACGATCATCTGCCCCTTGAGATAGGTTTGCTCTGGCTTATAGCCCTTAAGCCCGTCCAGCGCATCGATCTGCGCCTGTAGACCAGGGATCTTCTCGATTTCTGCTAGAAGATCCTCGCCGAGTTCTGTCTCGGTGATCTTGCCGGCAAGCGCCGCCAGATAAGCCGAAACGTCGTTCGAAGTCTGAGCCGGAACATAGAGGAAAGAGCTCTTCCCGTAGGCGTTGGATGAGCGGACGAAATAGTAGTAGTTCGTCCAGAACCCCAGCCCGGTGTGCGTAAAAGAAAGTCCCTGCCCCAGATACTCGGCATCAGCAGAGGTGGCTGTCGGTGACGTGCTGAAGAAGTACTCGTAGGTGCCTCCGTTCAGCCCGTTTTGCGAGTTGCTCGGAATAAGCACGATGCTGTCGATAGAAGACTGCACCACGCAGCTTTCCGGAATGGGTGGGCCATTGATGCTGACGGTGATCGTCACCTCGCGCGATCGGGCCATGGGCCCTACGGCGGCCACGCTCATCGTGTAGTTGCCCGACGGCAAGCCATTGATTGCACACTCTGTCGAGGTTGACGGCACGTTGTGCGACTGAATCGCTGTCGTGCCCTGGCGCACGATCACGATGTATTCCTTCACGATGCCGCTCGGCGGCAGCCAGGACAGAACGCCCTGAATTACTTCCGCAGTGGTGTCCTGTGTCCACGTGAGATTGGTAGGGCTGCCAAGCCCGCCGGAAGGCAGGTTGATAAACCCGATCGGGTTATACGGCTGCCCCACCGCATCATCAAAGATTGCCGGCTCGTATTGCTTGACCTGGACCGTGCACCCCTCGCGATCGCCCATCGACCAATCGGAAACGATGAACTCGCCAAGGATGTTCAGCGACGGGAGGTTCACCCGAACGACGCGGCCCGGCCGGCAGTTGTAGCCGGCGAAATTCATCGGGATGCTGATTGCGCCACCGGCTCGGCGTCGACGCAGCTCCATGTTCGCCAGACGCTGCGCTTGGTAAGGATCGGTGACATAGGAGTAGGTCAGCGTCTCCGCCGCCTCACCGCCATCCTCAACGATCCACTCGGCTACGCTGACCTCGGGATAGTCGGTTTCCGTCCAAGATTGCGAAGGGTCGATGAACGTTCCGCGAACGGTGTTGATTGCTGAGTCGTTGGTTGGCTCAGTGCTACCCGTGACGGTGCCGATCACCATATCTTCGGTGATTTCGAAGTCGTACGGCCCGTAGTAGGCCCCGGCCTGGAACATCCAGCGACCACCAACTCGGATCAGGTGGCCACCAGCAGCGGCTTCGAGCTTCTGCAGGACTCCGGTTCGCTGCTCGTCTGCACCGATCACGCAACCGCTGCGGTAGCGCTGGCTGGTAGAGCCGTCCGCATTGGTGACGGCCTCATCGCACACGTTCGCAGCACTCGCGAAAGTTTCGAAAACGATTTCATCGTCAGGAACCCCGCAGCGGGCGCGGAGGTACCACAGCAGATGCAGCGCAGTGTTTGCGCTGTAGCCCGCCGTGTTGCTCCGGGGATCGTAAATGTCCTTACGGCCGCGCACGACAAAGCGAGTGTCGGGGATGCCGGACGGGAACTTTTCGGCGCTGTAAAAAAGAGAGATGCGGACAAAGGACAAACCACGACCGATCTGTGAGTCTTTCCAGTCCGGGCAGTTGGCCTTGAGGAATGCATTCACCTGCGTCGGCTCGACGACGAGCTCGTAGGTGGCGAAAGGACCGAACGCACCAATTTCCTCTTCGCCAAGGTAGATGTTTTCGAGGGCATCGATCGCCCCTTCGCAAAGCACGTACACCAGATGCAGCCATTCGCCCTCCCCTTGATCGCCAGCCTGCTCCTGCGCCCACACCAGCACGCCGCCGGTGGAAACGCGTCCAAGGATGTAGCGCACCGGCGCCTTCGAGGAGCGTACGGTCTGGGCAGACGGCTCGTTGTCGCGCAGTGGCGACTTGGTGTTGAGCTTTTCCTGTTGCTCGGCAGCGTAAAAGGCAAGCGCTGCGCCAGCCACAGCACCCCAGGGGCCGCCCTGAGCAAAACCAACCACCGCGCCGATGACGACTGAAGCGAGTTTCTTAACGCCGCCGCTCATTCAATTCTCCACGCGGCCAATGGCTCGCACTCAACCCGAGCCGCACCGTCATCGGTGGCAGCCCAGTAATCCCCAGCCCAGAAAACGGCCATGCTTCGGCCGCCGGGTGCGTCGTACAGCACGACGTCGCCGCGCTGGATGAAACCCAACGGCACCCGGGCGAAGTGGACATCCCACGCCGCCTCAAGGCTGCCGTGCTGCTTCTTCAGTTGCCGCTTCGCACCGGTTTCCGTCGTGTACTTGCCGCGGTAGTTCTCCGCCGGATCGACACCACACACCGAGGCCGTGCAGTCTGCAGCGAACAGGCAGCAGTCAAATTCGCCCCATGAAAAAGGCCGCTCTTGGGCGGCCTTGATCGTTTCGTTCAGGCGGGTTGTCCAGTCTCGGTAGCGCATGGCTAGCTTCCATAGGTGAATGTCGGTGCGTCCTTCTTCGAGCCCCAATAAATGGGCCACTCGGACATTTGGGCGATGGCGTAAAAGAACCGGTCACCCTGATGGCGCGCGCGGTGATTTTCATCGGTAAATCGTTCGGTACCGGTGCGGCTCCACTCGGCCATGCGGTCGATAACCGGCACGGTGATGCTGTTGCCGTCCTCGCCATTGCCGGCAAAGGAGAACTTCGCCGCGTCCATGCGACCAGAGAACAGAATGTCCGCCGCGTAGTTGCCGACCTCGTCGAACACCACGAATATGACTTTTGCCATTCGCCCGCGACAGCCTCGGACGTTCGTCTCGGAGAGGATGTAGGCATCCAACCCGCTGAGCGTCAGCTCGACCGACATTGGCGAGCCGGAGTTGTCGCTCTCCTGCGATTGGCTCACCTGGCCGAAGTTACCCACGCCGAGGTAGGTGATGCCATCGACCACCAGATCACCGGTACCGGTGTGCGCGAAGACCATGCCGTCGACGAAGTCGAGCTGGACCGCGTAGACCGGCATGAAGCGGCCGGTCGCAATGATGTTCACAACGCTCTGGCTGAACGGGAATGCTGAGGGCATCAGAAGGCCTCCCTGAATTGGTAACTGCCGTTCGCGATCACCGGCTTGATGGACATCGCCCAGGTGTCGGTGGTCATGCGCATTTCCGAATACGGATTGAGGTACTCGACGGCGGTACCGGCCGTGAGCGTCCTGCGGATCCGCTTGTTGAGCGACACCGTCACCCTGCCCTGCGCGTTCGCCGACGCTGCATCGGTGACCTCGAACATTTCGCCAGCGATGGTGATGTAGTCACCAGCAGCAAACACCGCAGCATTCACCGGCGCGCCGCCGATGACCATCGACCGCGCTTGCGCGTTGCCGGTGACCACTGAGAGCGCGCCGACGCTGTTGGTGCGCCGGCGGGTGAAGGCCGGCAGGTTGAAGGTGCCCATCATGCCGTCGAGCTTCCCGAGGAAAGAGGTCAGCTGTCGCTCCTCCTCTCGGGTCAGCAATCCGAAGGTCAAGGTGCACTGCCAGTAAGCGCCCGGGTAGCCGACGATCTGCTGGGCATTCGAGAGCGTCGAGGTGAACGCCCTGCTGTTGTTGACGATGCCCCACGTCATTTCTGACGGGCGCAGCGAAGCCGGCCACGTGAGAGCCATGCAGTACTCCTTAGATTGCTTAGCGCCGCGCGATCAGCTGGCGGATGGTTCCGTTCATTTTCAGGTCGCGCACGACCAGCTCGTAGCCGCCCTTAGCACCCTGCATCGCCGCCTCGCGCACCATGTTGACGGTGGCGTCATCTGGTGTGCCTTGGAAGCTGAAGCTCTGCTGGATGACCGGCGCAGTGGACGAGCCCGACGAGATCGGTACGACATTGGAGGTCGATGCCGCAGCGGTAGCGCCAACGTAGCCGCCATCTGCGTACCCTTTGGCGTTCGCGTTCATGCGCTCGAGGAATTCCCGTGCGCCTGGCTGGCTCACTGCTTCCTTGCGGACAACGAACTCGCCGCCGTGCACAACACCCTTCGGCTCGAACTTGCCGCCGTCGCCGGTATAACCGCCGTCGGAGAATCCGAACTTCGAGCCGTAGCCAGCGGCGGATGCGCCGAGCGTGGAAGACGTCGCGCCGGCGGATCCGGCTGCGAGGCCATTGCCTGCTGAGGCGCCGGCGGTCAATCCGCTGAAGATGGTGCCGAAGATGCCCACCGCCGCCTGCCGCACCTGGATGCGGATCAGGTCGGCGATGATGCCGTCCGCCAGATCCTTGAACGACAACTTTCCGGTCTTCACGAACTGGATGATGCCGTCTTCCATGTTGCTGAAGGCGTTGGTGAACAGGTTGCGGGTCTGGCCGGCGACGTCTCGCGCCTGCTCAGAGTAGGTCTGAAACGCCGATGAAGCACCAAGCGCCCAGTCCGATTGGGCCTTGTCCACATCCGTGTAGTATTGCTGCTGCATGGCAAGACGGGTTTGCAGCGCTGAGCGGAGTGCATCAGTCTCTTCGCTGTACAGCTTTTCGCTGATGCGCCCCTCGTTACGCTGCTGCTGCAGAGCATCCATCTGCGACTGGTACTGCTGCTCGATGCTGAGTTGTTCCTGCAAGCGCTGACGCTGCTGGTCGCCCATACCCATGCCGGCGAGGTTGTTGTCCAATCCCGTCTGTGCCTTTGCCAGCTGGCTGGACAGATTGGTCTGGAATGCCGCGAGCTTCTGCGTCTCCTCCGTGGAGATCTTCTTGAGCTGGTTTTCCTTCTCAAGCGCGGCGTTCTTTTTCAGCTGGGCGGTGATCAGTTCCTGGTTCGCGATCAGAGCCTTCTGATCGGCCGTCAGGATCTGCTTGCCCTTGATATCGGCAAGTTCCTGCTCCCACTTCACCAGCGCCTGCCCGGCGGCGCCAAGCTTGTCGACCTCGCCCTTCTGCACGCCGATCAGCGAGTTCTGCTGTTGCAGCACGGCATATTGCTGGCGGGCCTGATCAAGCGCCTTCATGCCGGCGTCTTCGCGGTAAGCCTTTTCCTTCGGCTGGCTCTTATCGAACCTTGCCTGGATATCGGCTACTTCCTTGTCGATCACCGCCTGTGACTTGCCGGCCTCGACACCGACTTTCCTCGCTTCGGCAATTTCCAGCGCCAACTTCTTCTGATCCGACATGTTCTTTCTGGTGATCGAGCTCCACTTGCTTTCCGCGTCGATACGCTCTTGGTTTTTGCGAGTGGCCTCTCCCTCGGCTAGGGCATTTTGTTGTGTTACCCATAAACCAAGCTTCATCAGAGAAAGTCTTTTTTCCAGCGCCTCTGTTGAATCATCATTCTCACCATCGGCCAGCCCGAGCATTCCGTTGAGCTTGCTCAGCCCAGTGGATAAAGCGCCAGTTACGCCCCCTTCCTGTCGGGTTTTCAGAATCCGCTCAATAATTTCGATCTGCTTGGCGCTGTCCGGAAAAAGCTCGCCCTTTAACTGGCTGTAGGCGCTGCTTATTGCTGTGCCGATGCTATTCCATCCTTTCTCAACAGCCGATAAAGACTCCTGATAGCGCTTAAGTCTTGCTTGGGCATTTTGATTGAGCGACTCACTTAGAGCGTCGAGGGCTTCCTGCTTTTTCCCTTGGGCGTCCAAGCTGGTGATCAGTTCGTACTGTGCGGCCGTGAGAAGCCCGTACTGGGCGCTAATTTTCTCGGCAGCCTTAGTCGCGTTCGAGCCCAGATCGCCTAGAGATTTAGCAACTTCCGCCGCGCTTTTGCCTGTGAATTCGCTGATCGAAGTCGCCGCCTCGGCGAGATTTCTGAATTGAACCTGGCTCAATCCACTGCTGGCGGCGAGCGCTATCACTGCCTCCTTCGCCTGAGAGAGGCTTCCCGTTAAGCTCGACGCGTCCTTTGCTATCGACGACAGGCTAGATGCTGTCTGCCCCGAACTGGCGGAGCCCGAAAATAATGCTTTGTTGAAAGCGCTTGCTTCCTTCTCTGCATCGTAATAAATGGCTGCTAAGCCACCGACAGCTGCAGCGGCGACAGTAAACGGGTTTACAAGCCCGACAATATAGCCACCAAGAGCTTTCGCAGCAGGGCCAATACCACCGAACATATCTTTAAGCTGCCCCCCCTGCTGAAGCAGAACGGTTAACGGCGCCTGGCCTGCCTGAAGGGAAACCGCGATGTCAGTGAATTGCGCGGGCACGCCCCTAAGCGCTGCGGCGGTGGCCTTTGCTGTCATTCCCGTCTTGCCCAAATCACCATTGAGGTTTTTCAAGGCCGAACGCTGCGCTGATATGGCAGTGGACTGATCCCGAATGATTGCTGAAAACTCCTTGTAGCCCGCCTCCCCAATATCGCCTCGCTTGAACGCCGAAGCCAATTCAGCTTGGCTTCTGGCGAGCTCTTGCTGCTTCTTCCGCAGAGGATCCAGCCGACCCAGCAGCTGCTCAACTTCGTCCCGGTAGTAGCCGTAAGACTTGCGGGCGCCATCAGCGCTTTTTCCTGAATCGCCTATACCAGCCGCGGCCTTGGCCATCGATCTCTGTGTGGGAATCCCGAGGGATTCAAGCTCTTCCAAAGCCTGACGAGTGTCCGCTGCCTTTTTCTCTGCGTCCCGACTATCGATCTCCAAAACGAGGCGTGACGTTTGGGTCATGACTTTCTCCAGGCATAAAAAAACCCGCCGAAGCGGGTTATTGAAATTATTGAATCAAGACTGCAAAAGCTTCGCCTTCTCGGCTTCAAACTCAGCCTCCGTCAAAACCCCCTTTTCCTTCAAGGCTGCAAGTGTCTGTAACTGGCTGATACGAGTATTCGGCTCGTCAGCAGTGGCCGGCGCTGATTTCGCTGGTTGTTTGAAAGCTGATACCGACCAAATCAGGGCTGCCAGCCATCCAATGAAGGTCCATCCCAAGAACAGGTTCAGTAAAAAGATTCCCGTTCCGTTCGGATGATCCCGTTTTGCCGCGATGAAAGTGGGGAGGAAATAAGCGATGAAGGCGATCGCCAATAGGATAAATCCAGTTATCGGGCTCGATGGGTCAGACATGGTGAATCTCCCTGTAGATGGCAGCAATCTACCACCATCCGCCGGAAGCGCCAAAACCCCGCTGGTGCGGGGTGATGGGTGAAAGCTTTGTCAGGCTGCTCTGTGCTTAGACCTCAGGCGCAGGTTGCTCAGCGCCGCGAGGGCGAACTCGAAAAGGTCGTCAGTAGAAATCGGGATGTCGCCAGGGATGTGCGCGATGCCCTTCAAAAATTCCTGGCTCGACAACACATAAGCGTCATCAGGAATCCGCGTGATCTGTTGCTCACCTTTGTGATTGAAGCTGAGCATATAGCGGCCATCCTGGCCGACATCGAAATACGGCTCTGCTGGTTTTGGCAGATACTGGCCTTCGATGGCATATGCAGCAACGAAATTCATCGCTGATTCAAGCTTTTCAGCGGGAATGTCTTCCCCGCGCACGACGCTGAAGGCTTTGTGTACCTGCGACCAGATGTGCATGCGCGCGCTTTGTTTAGCACGCTTATCGAGGCGGCTGATTTTCCCGTCGATCACAGCAGACAGGCAGTGAAAGCCGTCGGAGCCGATGGTGGTTCCGATCAAGGTGTAATTAGTGTTCGCTGCCAACTCGACAGGCGTATGGATCTTGTTCCAATGCAGCCACAGCACGTCATCGCACTCGTTCTGAAAAGCGATCACGCATTCGCGCAACTCAGGCCGGACCTTGCTTGCATGAATCGACATCAACCAGCCCGGCAGCTTTCGCAACGGAAGACATGCCATTTCGTACTGCTTGCCGTCGACACCAGTTGTCACGATCATCGTGATAACTGAATTGAATCGTCCCGATGTGAGTTTGGCGTGCTGCGCCTGCCATGCCAGGCCCATGCCTTCAACGACCGGCTTCATCGGCACGAATGGCTCGCCACCCTTCTCAACCAGCAACAGACTGGCTGAACGGAACGGGATGACATTCGATACCGCTGTGCTAATATTCGACATGACGATTTCTTCCTCGAAGTTGATCTCGTTTTCCGAAGCCTCAGTGTTCCCGCACTGGGGCTTCTTCATTTTCAAGCTACTGCTTGCTCTTTCTGCCTCTTCGCCGCCGTCAGCCAATAAACAATTTCGGCTGTCTGGGATCGGCAATTCTCCTTCGCGCTTTGCTCTACCCACTCCTTGACCTCCTCTGGCAACCTCAAATTGAATTGCGGATCTTTCCTGCTCATCAGCTTTCTCCCTCTATAGCATTTTGCTTGGTTTTCATTAAAGCACTTTGCTTTATTGCCGTCTATAGCAAAGTGCTTCATCCTTTTACTCGTTTTACTTTCAGTGAAAGGCGCCAACCAAATGAGCCGTGTAGACCTTCAGGTCAATTTTCGTATGCCCGCATCCCTAAAGGATGAGCTTGAGGCGCTCGCCAAGCGAAACCGGCGCTCTCTGACTGCTGAAATCGTTGCTCGGCTAGAACGCAGCGTTGGCGAGCCTGACGAAATGGGAATCAGTGACAGGGATCGGATGAACCCAGAGCACGCGTTCTTTCAACAAGACTCCGAGCCAATGCCAGTCACGCCCCGCATCTCTAGGGAGCGTTTATTGGCATCGCTCGATCAAGACAGCCCCGTCACCAAGAAGGACCTTAACTCAGCGGTAATGGATGCCATGCTGAAGGTTCTTGATGCATGGCAGGAGGGAGCGGCGTCGCCGAAAGGCCCCAAGCCTCGCAAGAAATTTCCGAAGGAGTAGGCCCAACTTTAAGCTAGGGCGTCACTCCTCATCCCCAGCCAGGCACACCGCATCCAGCGCAAACATCACATCATCAATCTCATCGCGCGGCAGCGGCGACGGATGCGACTCCAGCCAGTCAGATATCTCCCGCGCCGACAGCGGCAACGGGAAGGCTCCGGCCATCCCGGCGATGTACCGGCGGCCGCGAGACACGTTCCGGTACAGGTTGAGCAGATAGGCGGTGAGCGGGTCATTCTCTGGCTCGCCGGGGATCGCCATCTTCAGGCGCGAGTAGACCGCCCGGCGCTTCTCGCTTTCCCCGCCCCACTCTTGCTCCCACTCGAAGCGGGCGACTGCTTTCCCACCGACTCGGCTCGCTCCTCGGCGGCATCGTTGGCAGCCAGCGCGCCTTCGCGCAGGACAAAGATGAAGAACTCGATGTTGTTTTCCAGCAGCTCAGCAGCCACTGCTGGGCTGTATTTGATCGGGTTGCCGTCGGCATCCAGCACGCCTTCCCAGTCCTTCACGATGAAGTGGCTGAGCAGCATCGCGTGGTTCTGGTGCTCGGTCATTTCGCCGGCGACCACGCCCACCTGGCCTTCTTCAAACCGCGCGTCGTTGCGCACGATCCGACGGCGCATGCGCTCGAGGGCGACTTGATATTCAGGGTTGTCGATGCTGGCCAGCAGGATCTTGGTATCTTCGTCGAACTTCGCCCAGCGCTCACCGGCGATCGCCGGCTTCTTCTTGCCCAGTTGCAGAGCCATTTCAATTCCTCAACGCCACGCCAATAAAAGGGCTCCCCCGGCCGGCGTTTGAACCGAGGGAGCCAAAGGGTTTACGGGGTTGGATCAGCCGCTTCGCGGGTGATGGTCGGGCTGAGCTTCGCAACGGTGTAGTTCAGCGTGACCTCGATCAGGTCGCGCTTACCACCGTTCGGCAGCTCGCCGTCCACTTCCACGGCCGGAAAGTTGAACGTGTACTTGTTGCCCAGCGAGTCGGTGATCGGGAAGACAACTGCGATCGGCGTCCGGGTGAAGGTGTTCTTCCAGATCTCCCAGGCGCGCTTCGACCAGGCCAGCGTGATGCTGCCGGTGACCGCCGCCTCGGTGGCGATGTGCGCGCCTGGGCCCAGACGATCAGAACCAAGGCAGCGCTGAGTCTGCAGGCTGTTGTCCAAATTCACGGTCATGGCCGAGACGCAGGCCACGCCTTCGAGCGACTGGCCGTTCACAAGGATCGTGCCGACGTTGTTGTTCGACAGGAACGGGGTGGTGGTCGGCGCATTTGGCGAAACGACAATCGGGGTGTCGCCGTCGGTGTAGTCCAGGCACGCCATGTTGAACGTGGCGGTCACCTTGCCTTCCGACGGGATGTCGAGTGCGAAGGTCGAGACGTGCGCGCCCTTGAACACGCCGTAGACGCCGACGTCGTTGTAGCCCTTGGCGATGCTGAAGGTGTTGCGGGTATCGCCTACGCGCAGCACGTCAGCCGTCCACACGCCGTAGAAGGCTGCTTCGAGCAGCTGGTCGAACGAGCCAAACGAGAACTCGGCCGTCAGATCGCCGCCGATATCGATGCTGGTGGCCACCGAGCCTTGGCTCAGGCGGGTGTCGGTGATTTCGTCGCTGACTTCGGTGTTGACGGTCGGGGTCAACGCGTTGCCGGTGAGGCGCAGCGTGTCCCAGGTGCCGACGGGGGTAACGCCGGGCGTCACCTCCTTGATGATGTGGCTTACAACTTTTGCGCCAGAGCTCATTGGAGCCTCCTATTCGCGGGCATAAAAAAACCCGCTCAAGGCGGGCAATTCAATGTCGACGGTTGGGTATGGTTCTATGCTTGAAAAGGAGAGTACTGATGACTGATGATTACCAATCGCCATCAAGAAATGGAATTTTCCATGGAATTTAGTGTTATTTACGCAACGATCACGGAATTGTTTCCATCGGCAGAGTTGTGCGCGGCCTACGCAGGTGCTGCCTCAGCAGTTTTTGCAGCAATAACCATTCGATCAACCGCAAAAGCAAGAAAGAATGAAAGATTGCTCGGCGATGCCGTAAGAACACTGGAGCGGTCATTTATCGCGCTAGTCAACCAGACTCCCCCTGGACAAATCCCACCGAATGACAGGCTTGGATGGCTCACATCTGCAAGACTCATAGAACAGTACAAGGATGCGAAAAAACTAATTAACGACGCCGTCATACTCAGAGAATGCCAAAGTCACGAAGAGCACTGGCGCCATCAGTTCTATCTCAGACTAGAGAGCCTTGCCGGCGGTAGCTTGGAGTATTACTCCAAGGGTGGAAGTGTCGAATGCATAAATCAAGTATCCGCGGTCATAGTTCACTCCTTCGCTGACTGGGAGAGAGGGAAGGAAGACCCTCTGAAAAAGTACAAAGATGCGCAGGACGCCGTTACCAAACTTAAGCCTTTAGATAACTGGTTCAGGCTGCACCAATACTGCGGCACGCTCCGCTAACCTGCTCGAAACCGGATGTTGACGTTGATCTGGTAGAAGCCCTCGAATTCACCGGCCACGACTTGGCTGGCTTCCATGCACTCAAGGTCGCCGGATTGCCAGTAAGCGAAATGCTCTTCGAGTTCGTCTGCGAGTTCGTTGATCGCCTTGGTTCCAGTTCGCACTCGAGAAAAACACTGGATACTGATCTGCCCGGGCTTGCGGGTGTGCGGCCGGTCAGCCATGCCAGCCATGAAGGCTGAGGCGTACTGGATATTCAGCCGGCACCAGAGGCCGGTCGCCGGTGGTGTGAAAACTTCCGGCTGGTTCGGGTAATCGATCCGCTCCTGGTCAATGCCGGTGAAGGCCACCATGCGCGCGGTGATGAGCGCTCTGATATGCTCGAAGGTCATTTGTAGGCCTCGGATACGCCGATGAACGCGAGGTCATAAACCCCGCCGGGTGCCTGAGTGGAATGCCCCAGCTCCAGCATCTCGCCGTAGGGGCTGTTCGTTTGGATGTAGATGACGGGAAACTGGCCCGATGCCTTGATGAGCATGCTGCCCTTGCTGATCGTTTCGCGGCCGGAAGGGTCGACGTTATCAGTCACGCTCATGTCGGGCGCGCCGATCGATACCAGGTGACTGCCTCGGAACGTACCGCCGATGTAACCCTTCCCCGCCGCCTGCGCTTTGACGAAATAGTTCTCCTCGCGCTCGCGCTTGGTCAGCTTCTTGAAGGCTCGGCCACCGGTGCGCGCCGCGTTACGTGCGTCGACGTTCGCGTCATACGCATCCGCCAACGCCACGTTCTTCGTGCGCAACGCCACGTTGGCCTGCCATAGGTCAGGGTTGCCGACCGGCGAGCGGTTCACCACTTCCGCGAGCATGGCGGTCGCGATGACGCGCGCCATCTGGGTGATGTCCTCGCCAGCCTGATCGGCGAAGTCCGTGAGGCTATGGCTCCAGCCCGCCTTGTTCGTCATCAGACTTTCCTCAGCTGGATCTCGTAATGGGCGCCGGCCGGGTCGGTCTGGACGTTGACCACGTCGAAATCGTTGATCTTGTGGCCGATGTCCGGAACACCGCCGATCGTTTCGTTAGTCAGCGCGATCAGCAGCTGGTCGGTGGCGCGGATGTTCACGCCATCGACCTGAGCAATCTTGAACGCGTCGAACACGCCACGACCGGTGTAGGCGATCACAACAGGGTCGCCCGCCGCCTCAGTGACCGGATCCCACGTTCCCGGCAGCGTCACGCCACCGCTGAATGGCTGCACTGCGTCCGCCAGATCAGTGTCGAAAGCCTCGGCCAGATCCGCCTGTATCTCTTCACGTAGACCCATGGGTCACCTGTACACGTTGAAGCTGAAGCCGCTGGCACGCCATGGTGCGAGCAGCCCCAGTGCGAACTGGACGCCATCGGGCAGCGCGGTAGATTTGGTGGTGTCGATCGAGGCGAACGTCTTGCTGGTGGTCACCGAACCGGCCTTCACCGTCTTTGCCTCCAGCGATCCCTCGGTCTGCTGCTGGTACAGCTTGCCCTCAGAAGCGACGACCGCCAGCTCGGCGCCGGCCTGCTTCACCTCTTCAGGGATGGCGTCCATATCGACACCGACCAGGCTGAGCGAGGTCATATAGGCATTCGCCTGCAGCACCGCCCGGGCCTTCTTGTCATCTGGAGCCCACGAAGCCCCGAGGATGGCGTCAACGTCCGCCACGGTGATGTAGGTAGCCATCAGGCCTCCGCTTGAATGAGTGGGGCCGAAGCCCCGGGTGTTACTTGTTGGCCTTCAGCAGCGCGAGCAGCTCAGGCTTCGAGTCGTTGACCTTGTAGGCCACGCCCTTGGCGTCGAGCTGTTCCTTGATCTGCACGACGGTCAGTTCGTCGAGAGATGAGCCATTGTTCTGCGATGCAGGAGTCAGCCGCGCGACGTCTTCGCGGAGCGATTCAACTTCACCCAGCAGCTCATCACGCTTGCTCTTCAGCGAGGCGATGCCTTCGTGAATGGAGTTCAAGGCATCAAACAGGCGAATCGGCAGTTCGCCGGCGCCGGGATGCTCCAGCGGAGCAAGACCTTCAGCCGCTTCGATCAGCAGCACGATGCCGTCGCGCTCGACATTCAACTTGTCGATCAGCTCCTGCAGCGCTGCGCCATCAACACCGCCTTGGCCGCCGATCACCAGTACCGGCACCGGGGCAGCCTGTCGCAGTGTCACTTCAGGCACATCGACAGCTTCGCCCTCGCGGTCTTCGGTGACGTTGGCATCAACGATTCGCAAGCCGCGCTCTTTCGCCAGCGCCTTCACGTTTTCCCGGTACTGGTGGAACGGGCCGGGCAGATACCAGATTTTGTTGCTCATGATCATGTCCTCGCGGAACCGGGCACGAAGCCCGGCTCAGCAGTCACGGTTACTTGGAGGCATCACCGATCAGAGCAACACCGGCGGTGTGCTTGATGCTGGTGGCGGTCTTGTCCCAGTTGGTGCCGGTCGCCAGCTCGGCGTCGGTCGGCGACTTGCCGCCGGTGGTGGTATCCCAGGTGTAACCCTTAAGGCCCAGGCCGAAGGTGTAATCGGTCTGTAGCGTGGTCTCGATGCGCTCCTTTCCGTTGGTGGTCTGGACGTTGCTGATGATGTCCCGACCGTCGTGCACCATCGCCGCGCCCTGCACCAGCGACAGGACGATTTCCTTGTTCGGCGTACCGGTCTGCATCAGCGCCGGGGCGTCGGTCACAACCGAGATCTTGCCGAGGATGTCCACCACGCGAACATTGCCTGCTTGGAACAGTTGCTCGCTGTTAGTGAGCGCTTGACCGACCAGCTTGTGGTAGGTGGTGCCCTGCATGATCTGGGTTACCAGCGACTGACTCGCATCGCCAAACTTCGCGTGGGCGTTGTTCAGTGCGGCTTGGCTGATGCCAGCAGTTGCAGAGACGTCGTTGACGGCTGCCGCCTGAGCGGTGATAGCGGCCACCAGAGCAGCAATCGCGGTGTTAAGCTGATCCTTCAGCAGGATCTCGGCGAACGCGCGCGAAGCGACTTCGATGCCCTGAGCGGTTGGTCGCTCCAGCCAGGTCATCTGCGATGGCTCATAGCGGATCGGGCCGAAGCCGCCGGCGACCTTCACCGACGAGTTTTTCAGCTCGGTCAAGTCGGTGATTGGTGCGGCGCCATTGGCGGCGTAGCGATCGACGCGGCGCTGAGCGGCGGCCAGGGTCTGGAAGAATGACTCCTGGAGGAAGTCGCCAGTGAAACCGTCAGGCGACAGCAGGATGGCGCCACGGCTGGCAGCGTTGAACGCCACCAGCATCTGGTCCAGCGTCTCGATGGTCGCCGGCATTACGTATTCGTTGAAGACCTGCATTTGCGACAGGGACATGAGTGATTTTCCTTATTTCTGAGGGAGGTCTGGGAACCGGCTCGCGATTGCGGCCTGTCGTTCCTCTTTGGTGCCGCCGATGTTTCCTTTTGCGGCCCCGCCGCCTTTCCCAGCACCGCCGGCCCCGCCGCCCGATGCCTTGCTGCCAGCGATCAGCGGACCAAAGGCCGGATCGTTGGTAAATTCTGCTTTCAGCTCGTCCAGCGTTGCCGCCGAGAGCTTGCCGGCCGCGTCCAGCACGACGACGGTTGGTTTGCCGTCGCGCTGCTCAACGCTGAGCCGGCGTTCGATGTGGGGAAGCAATGCCTTGGCGCTGCCGGGAATGGCCAGAGTGGTCGCGATCTCGGTAGCAGTACGGCCCACAGTCAGATCCCGGATCTGGCCTTGCAGTGTGCTATTCGTGCTTTCGAGTTGGCCGGTCAGCTCAGCTTCGCGGCGTGCGTACTTCTCAGACCAGGATTTTTCGAGCTCTTCGACGTTGCCGGACTTGCGCAGCGCCTCTTCACGATCCAAGCGTGCCTGGTCCTCGGCGGCTTTACGCTTCTCGGCTTCTGACTTCTTCTCGTCCAGGAGCTCTTGGACTTTGGATTTCAGACCGGAAACATCTTCCGGCTGTGGCAGCCCTTCAATGCCGAGGACGAACTTGCCGTCCTTCTCGACGTACAGGGCCTGAATGGATTCGTCGACGCCTTCGAGGCTGTCCAGTTGGAATTTCAAGGTCATTGCTGTCTCCCAGAGACGTAGTGCAGGCCCTGCCTGCGGACATAAAAAAGCCCCGTCGTTGACGAGGCTTGTGTAAATCGTGGGAATAAAAAAACCCCGGCGGCTGCCAGGGCTTTGGGGTCGGAAATCGCGAATTCGTGTAGCCGCTTTCCGATGAATCTAGTTGCAGAAGGTCGAATTACCAACTTGAGTACAAGAGCGCCCATCAGAACCGTAAACCGTATTTCCGATCTGCGTTGCACTAGAGCCGTCAGAGTTGTACATCGTGTTACCTATCTGTGTGCTCGTCCCGCCACTGGAGTCGTACGTGCTGTTCCCGATGCGAGTGGACGTCGAGCCGTCTGAACCGTAGGTCGTATTCCCTATTTGGTTATAGGAACTTCCATCAGATCCGTACACCGTATTACCGATGCTATTGTAATTCGTGCTGGGCTGTCCGTAGATGTAGCCCTGAGCATTGGCGCTAACGGTGACAGTTGCGATCAGCAGTGAAGCGCCGATAAGAGGCCATTTCATGGCAGAGCTCCTTAATTGATATCAAGAAGCTATCAGATGAGCTTGACGCGTACAATCAGAGCTAGACCAACAGTACCCTCTCCGTTTTTCTAAGCAGTAGATGCTCAACTGCGCCTCCATCCCCAGAGTTCATTACCTTATGCCTGCCCGCTCAAACGCAAGCGGCTCAAGATCCTTCAACTGCTGGAGCGTAAGCGTCTTACCGTTGTCATCCACGAACTTCTCCAGCGCCAGCTCGCCCTTGGTGAAGAGCGCGTAGCGGTTCGGGCCAAGGATGTCTCGCTGGAAGGCAGCAGGCTGCCGCGCCAGCCATTCCTGATAGCTCGTTTTGCTCGATACCAGCGCCACCCCTTCAGGGCCGATTGTTGGCCGCGTTGAGCCTTTAATCTCGCGGGCAAACTCGTCTTTCAACACAGGAATGAGCGTCGTGCGGCAGCCCCAGTGATACGGCGGCTTCGGCCCATCCAGCGGGATCACCGTCTGGTCTACGCTCATGCAGAACAGCGTGGTCTTCGAGTCCAGAGTCGCCACCCTGCGCATTCCTGCCAGGATGTCGTCGTTCGCCTTCAGCGTCTCCACTCGCGCCGTGCTGGCGATGTGGTTGGTCATGGTGCGAACCAGTGCGCCAGCCTGGTCTTGCTGCAGCTGGTGAATGCTCGTCAGCCGTCGGCTGATCTGCTGGCTCGTCTCACCCAAGCTGGAGCCAATCTGAATCTCGCCGATGATCTCGGCGGCCTTCTTGGTTCCGAACTGGTCGAGTGCGCCGCTGATGCTGATGCGCTGAATGCCCTTGCGCGCTTCGAGTTGCAGCGGATCAGCCAGGGCTGCGGCGGAGATCATCTCGGCTGATGGCACATTGAGCTGAACCACCGCACGGACAACCTTGCCCAGCATCGTCGCGTTGAACTGGGCCTCGTAGGTGGCGAACTCGCCGAGATCTAGCTGAGCGCGCCCTTTGAGATCGTCGTAGATGCCCCGCAAGTCGCCCTGAAGCGTTTCGATCTGAGTGTTGTACCGACGCGTACCGTAAGCGCTCAGGCCGTCCGACACGCGCTGCTTGGCGGTCTTGATTGCTTTGGTGATGAACGATGCCACACGCTTCAGGTTTCCGCAGGCGTACCGCTGGACGTAAATCTGGTGCCGCGTGGCGGCGTCCTCAAGAAAGCCTTCATTGCTCATCGTTCCCGCCTACAGGTGGCGCGCTGGCCAGCTCTTCGTCGATTTTCTCGTCAGTGCGATCCGCTTCAAGCAAACCGCCCTGACGCAGGTTCACCCGGACATCCGACTTCGCAATGAAGCCCTGCTGCCACAGTTGCACCTGGGCAAGGATGTCTTGCGCGGTCATCGTCTCGTCGAAGAACGACTGGTTGAGCCAGAACACCGTGCCCTTCTCGTCCGCCGCGTCCATCATGAAACGCTCGGCGTCGAGGATGGCTCGCTTCAGGGCCTCCGATACGTTGCCGGCGATGGTGCCCAGCACGCTGTTGTCCGAGCTGTACCGGATTCGGACAGCCTCTGCCGTCTCCGCCCCGCTGCCCTTCTGGACGACACGGGCGCCGATCATCAGCATCTGCTCTTCCTTGTCCTTCATCAGGGTTCGGGCGAGCTGGGTTTCGGTGGCCTGCAGCATGACCGCAGACCCGGACTTGCCAAGGTTGTGACCACGCCGCGAACCTATGTGCATCCCATTCGGGTTCAGCTTTGCGAACTCGTCGGCATCTATGCTGGTGGTGATGAAGAGCGTCGGCTGGCTGCTGATGAAACCGCTCTCCTCCACCGTGGCGCTATTGCCGTAGTGCAGGATGTTGACGTCGGCCAAGTCTTCCAGCGGAGACTTGTCGATGCTGGCGTCGTTGTTCTGGGCGCCGTAGAAGCTGAACGGGATGTGATCGAATGGCTGGCCGGCCTTATCGGTAGGCTGCGTCTCCTCGACGCTTTCCTCGCCTTCCTTGTAGACACGCTGAATGTATCGCCCATCGACCAAGAGCAAGACCCGGTTCTGCTGGTACGTCTCACGGGACAGGTCGGTAGGGTTGAACTCAGAAACACATTCCCGCAGGTTCACGTACACCAGACGCTTCACGCCATCGATCACCTGCTCGTCCCAATCGATGATCGACATGGCGTCGTAGTGGTGGATCAGAGCGCGCTTGGTTGCCAGATCGGCCATCGAGCTGACACCGCTTTCAGTGGCCACGGTTGGGAAGTCGACCAGAAAGCCGCCTCGCCCGCTGTCCAGGCATTCGCCAACCGATTCTTTCGACAACTGCTCAAGGCTGGTGCCGTCTCCGCAGGCGTTCTCCTTCAGGTACTCCACCGCAGTCGGCAGCGAGAGTTCGGCAGTTTTGCGAAAAACCGCCCCCATCAAGCCGGTGCGCGTGCGACCGGTGATGTTGAGGAACATCGCCCGCTTCTTGTACTGCTTATACCGAGCCAGGTTCTCAGGTGATTTGTTTTCCGGGTCTGGCATCGGCAAGTATTCGTCGTGCTTGCGCACCTCTCGCGCACCGGCTACGCAGCGTTTCACCAACTGCCAGCCAGGCAGGGCTTGTGCGTACTCTGCCCGGGGAGTGCTGAAATTCGCCATGGATGGCCTCAGAAGCTGAATGTGACAGGAATGTGCGTGACCGGCCGGATGACCGGGTAGTCGTGGTGGATGAAGTAGCCGCCTGCGTCGTTCGCGTGGTCGACGCCTGACTTCTTGTCTGGCTCGCCATTCGGCGCCCACACCTGCTGCTCCAGGCCATCGGCATAAGTCGGGCAGCGCAGCGGGTTGACCAGGTAACGCCGCTCGCCATTGGCGTTGCAGAACATCGCGTTCATGGCGTTGATGCGGTCTTTCACCGGTGGGTTCGCATCTGGTGCAATGACGCTGAATCCCGCTTGGCGCAGGATGGCAATGTCTGTCTCACTGGCATTTACCGACTTGCGGGAGCCACCCGAGGCATCCGGATAGATTCGAATCTCGCAAGTTTTCTCGTAGTCCTTGCCGTTGTAGCGCCAGTAGCGCTCCTTGATGCGCCTGATCATGTCCGGGGTATCGAAGCCATCGATCAGCTCGTCGACTGCCAGAGGCTTCCCGTCTGCGCGTTTGACGTGCGTGATCGCCGCCATCTTGCCGACGTTGAAGTCCATGCCGATGAACAGCGGCTCGCCTGGCTCAACCGCATCGAAGCAGCCATTCAGCTTCCGGTCGTACGCGTGGTAGATCGAACCGGCATTCAGGTTGACGAACTGCCCGTTGAGGTAGGCCAGGATCAGCTGCGGCGGGTAAGACTCCATCAAGGACGGGATGTAATCGGGCGGCAGGTTCAACTCGTTGTCGAACGTGCTGGCTTGCACCAGGCCGTACATGCCTTGGAGCGAAGGCTTCTCGCGCAGCTGCTTCACGAACTGCTGGTAGACGAACTTGAAGCCTTCCGGGGTGGTGGTCACATCTACGCCGTTCTTGAGCCCCGGCTCGTTGTAGCGCATCCGAGCAATGATCTTGCGCCACGCATGTTCAGCCTTCAATGCGGGCAAGACGTCCAGCTCATCCACCAACGCGTGGCCAATCTTGAAACCAACAATCGTCTGCGGCTTCTCCATCGAACGGCAGATGGTCGTGCTGCGATACTGACCGCCACTGTAGAACTCGACCTCCTTGTCGCTCTCCTTCGTCTTGACCTTCAGACCCCAGTCGAAAGCCACCTCTTCAATCGTCGGGAAGAAGATGTCGCGGATCTGCGGATAGGTCGGAGCGAAGTACCCCGAGTTGATCCGAGGCCATTCCCATACGTGTTTGCAGATGCCTGCGCAGCCTACCCACGTTTTCCCGGAACCAAACCCAGCGACAAAGCCGCGAAACTTGTTCTCCATCTGGAGGAATTTTGCCTGCGGTACGTTAAGCGTCGGCATCAGGCTTCCTCGCGTCCACCACGTCTACCTGCACTCGGGTGGGCGGGAGGTTGTCGTGAGGGTTTTCGTTTTTGGTTTGGCGATTCACATAGACATCGCCGACTTCCTTCGCCGCCTGCTCCAGCAACTGGGCAGTCAGCGCTATGTTCTTCATGTTCTCGGCCTTCTCGGCCATGCGTCCCAGAGTGCGAAGTCGATACGCTCGGTTGGCGATCGGGATCTCTGCCGTCTCTTCGCGAAACCTCTTTCGGGTGTCGTTGAACAGCGTCTGCCACTTCACGTGCAGGTTGCGTCCAACGTACTTGGTTGGGTCGTATGCCTCGCACTGCTGGCGGGTAACTTCGAGCCCGAATCTTTCTTTGACGGACGCCACCACTTGCGATGGCGTGTCAAAGCAGGCGAGAGCCTGTACGACAAAGGCTTTCACCTCGTCTCTGAGTGCGGCCATAAGTGGGCATCCGTCAAAGTACTGTCAAAGTCAGGCCGACTTGAGCAGACAGGTTCCGCAGGCCCTCGATATGTTCATTTTCCCCACCTCGGCAGGATTGTTTGCAGCGTCCACCAGCTCTTGCACTTGAGGGCTTGCCCCATACCGACGCACTACACCGACGAACTCTTCAACGTCGTGTCCGCGCATCTCAAGCTTGGGCAAGCCTTCCTGGGTGAACTTGGGTGCGCCGTACTGATCTTTGGCCTGAGCGATGTGATAGAGCTCATGCTCGACCAGTGCGCAGAAGTCAGCGTCGGAACACTGGGCGCAGTAGTCAGCAGCCAGCGTGATGATGTAGGCCGGCACATTGCCGAACCAATCCAGCATCTGCTGTTCCATTCGGGCCTTCTGCCAGCCACCAGCGCGGAACGCTACCTGTTCGGCCTGGCCCACCACCGTGCGCCCCTTCTTCGTGAAGGCGGCAGATGCCCACATGACTCGAACATCCGCATCGATCAGATGGGCATGGTCTTCGTTGTGAATGCTGCCGGCTTCGGCAAGGATTTCGGCTTGGAGCCAGTCCCACACTTCTGGCGCAGGTATCAGACGAATACCAAATTCAGATAGCTCTGACAGCTCAAGCAATGACGGCGAGGGCACCGGCCTGTTCATGCGGCCTCCCATTCGGGTTGCTTGGTTGTCATGCGCTTTCCTGAGCCTCAATAGTCCGAAAATTTTACACATATGAAACGCGATGAATTCGCAACTCTACATGCACATTCGAATGAGTATTCGGTGCAACAGACTGTCCGTCGGAAGCAATCCGGCGTCACTTGATCGAATGGCCAGTAGCCGCTATTCCTTTTACCTGCCACCGACTTGTCTTAGAGGAACAAGCATGATGCATAGATTTGTCACCATCCCGGCAACCCCTAAAGAAACGGGCACCTGGCGAAGCGGTGTGCGCTTTTACAGCACCACAGCTCCCTCCGGATTCAACATTTACGACAATGAAAAAAAGCAACGGCTAGAGTTTTGGGTTCTAACCCGAGCAGAAGCTGATGCGGAGTGCGAGAGACTTAACGCGGACTGCTTCGAAAGCATGTTCATTCGGAGTTCTATTTCAAGTCCACCATAAGCGCTGCTTGATTACGTTGATCACTTTCAGCCCGGTGTCGCGACACAATTTGCTGATTCGCGAAACGTGTCGCGTACTTCATGGTAAGAGCCGACCAATAAATGCTGGCAAAAGACACGCGGTGGAGGCAATCTGCCTTTCCCTTTAACTCTTATGAGTCAGCGATGCCGACGACGCAATCACAGCCATGGCCAAGGCTCGAGCTAACTTCGGATATTTGACTGAAGCGCAAGATGAAGTCCATCTGCTACGGTTGAAGAACGGGGCGTCCGGCTACAACCAATCCCTTAAGATTGCAGGGGTGATAAGTGACGACCAATTGACGCAGTTGAGCGAAGAGCTCGAATGTGCGTACCAGGTGTCCCGATTACACATACAGAGCACATGAGGCAGGTTGCTATGAGTGATATAGATCTTCTCTCAGACGAATACACGTCACTGCAAGAACGCTATGACCAGATGATAAAGAATCCTCCAGCTTCAGAAGCAGACTTACAAGAAGCCCTACGAGAGCTCGCTGAGACGGCCCGGGAACTCAAAAAAATTGCAGCCGAGATTGGGATGCGGTATGAAAAAACAACCAGGCCTGACGGACCCAATCTTCGCTTGGTGAAGAAAGACGGCGACTGACCTCCGTTGGCTATTCTTTGTTAGCGAGGTTTAAGTGCCCTTCTGCGCAGCCGCGTATGCCGCCTCACACGCAAAGCCGGCTATTCGGCTTCGATCAAGCGCTTCTGCCATTCTTCCCGCTTCTTCGTCAGCGCTTCTACGCAGTTCGGCGAGCAGAACGGTAAGGTTGGCTCTTGCCTTGCTTCCTCTGGCAACCTCGGCAGCACAAGACTTTCTCTTGGCGAGGAGGTCGGCGATTTGCTGCTGCAGGCTGCGAGCCCGGTTATCAGCAACAACAACGGCAGCCGACACATGCTCAGTTTTGGCTTTCGCATCATCGGAGACTCGATTGATGTCATTGGTGATCTCGCGCTGAATGCGGAGCGTGTTGGTGAGCGAGTCCACGCGGGCGGCGGCAGTGTCGCGCTCGGCGGTGATGGCTGCTCGATCGTCCTTCACGCTATCGAGACGCAGCGATAGGTAACCGACGACAACGAGCGCTGCCAGCACCACCCACAACCATGCAGGGACCAACTTCAGCAAGGCGCTCATGGTGTCTGACGTTCGACGGCTTCGTTGACCTTCTCCGCCGCCTTGCTGGCGGTGTCCGCCGCTTGGACTGCTGAGTTCGATGCCTCTTGCACCTTCACTGCCGCGTCCTGCGCCTTCTCTGCCAGGCTGTTGAGGCGAACGTCACGTTTGCCCAGCGCGGCGTCGTAAGCTGCGCGCACCTCGGCAAGCTGTTTTGTCTGCTCACTGCTGGCTGACCAGACCCCGGCTTGGTAGCCAAGGATCGATCCGCCAGCTACCAGCAATAGGGCGATGACCCATACCTCGGCTCGTCTCCACCAGTGGCGGGCGATGAAGTTGATAGCGCATCTGTCCATCAGTTGATACCTCCGAGCTGAGCCCGCAGACGCGCAATCTCTGCGCTCTGCGTGGTCACTCTTTCAGTGAGGGTCGCAATCTGTCCGGCCAGAAGCTCTACCCTGCCTTCCATGCGGCCGACGGTAGCGGCAAGCTCGTTGCGCTCCTTGGCGAACTGGTCAGCGCGGGCTTCGGCGGCGTTGGCGCGGGCACGCTCGGTATCGAGCAGCTCATTCAGCCGGCGGACGGTGCCGATATCTGCGTTATCCATCGCCCGGTCAGTCGCGTCCTTGGAGAGGAACTTCCTTAACCACAACAGGCCGCCGAGCAACACAGTGCCGGTACCGCCGAGCCACGCGAACGTGCCAGGCCCCAGGTCGTTAGGATCCATCGCCACTCCATAGAGAAAGGTGGCCGAGGTACGACCTGTACATATAAGTCAGCTCCAGCAGCACTCCCAGCTCGGGGCTATGGGTGTGGGGAGCCGAAAACGAAAGACCCGCTAGATGCGGGCCATGACTTGCGGCTAGTATCGAAATTCCACTCTCGAAAAAGCCACAAAAGGAATTGGTATGAGCAAATACAAACTCGTTCACCTGAACTGCGGGAACATCAATCAATGGCCACACTGGAACCTGATCGCAACGATCATGCTGCCAGCCGGAACCACAACGACTTACTACCCCGCGATCCCAGACAACGCTGACGATCTGACACTGGCTGAGTTAAAGGCCTACGCCCTTTCCGAGTTCGAAAAGGCCAACGACTGATTCGACTTTCTGAAGCCGCTGCTCAAGCAATGGCGCGGCGGCATCGGATTCACCCTTTGCCGCCAGTATCTCGAGTTTGATTCCTCGAATCTCAACGAGGATCTCATTCACGGAAGACTCAAGGCTTGTAAGCCGATTTTCAATATCAGCCATATCGACCCCCTCAAACGAAAAAGCCCCTGCGAATGCAGAGGCCCTGAATAGGTGCGCTCGTCTTTCCGAGCTGTCGGCCAAAGACCATCCCAGCGTCGACGCCCCTTTGCATCGATCTCGCTGATCCAGTCTCGCGCCACCCTGCAGCATTGTGAGGTCAGGGTGCACGGGCTGCCGGTGTTTTTCCGTAGCACTGCACTTGCCGGCTTATCAGTGTCCAGGCCTTCCGTGAGGCCGCCCTGGCTGCGGTGAATGAGTCAGCTCCAGCAGCACTCCCAGCTCAGAGCGATGGGTGTGGTGGAGCCGAAATGGTGGGACGTGATACATCCGGGAAAGCATCCACTTTGGTAGAAGCTTTCCTCGGAGGTACAAAAAGCCCGACAAATGTCCGGGCTTTTTATGTTTCTTCCAGGCGTATTCAGCAGCGCGACAGGCCTTCACCAACGCCAACACCTTCAGGCGCAGGCTTGGTCGAGGTCATCACGAAGTGATTGCTGGATGCGCGCAGGTTGAAAGCGAGACCTTCATCAGTCGACTGGCCACCCGTTCGCCACATCGCGAGAGTGAGCTCCATGCGCTGCATCGCGACACCCTGGGGCTCGGCCAATGCCGCCAGGTGATAGCTTGCGGTGCGCAACGGTTCCGCCATCGCGGCCACAGAGAAACAGGACAGGCAGGCGGCGAACGCCAACCCGAGATACATCGTGATTCGCTTCATCATCGGTCATTCCTTGCAGGTTGGGTTTTCTCAAGACGCAAAAAACCCCGCTCGAAAGCAGGGTTTTTGTGTCAGTTGCCGAAGGCAAAATTGTAACTATGGCGAAATGATGCCCTCAGCCGTGCGGGAAGTCAAGCAGCCTCTCGCATCTTGTAAATCACCCCACCAATCGGGCTCAAAGCTCGAGCGTCGATGTCATAGCAGGCATCAAAACAAAGCTGCACAAACGGCTCCCAGTCCCGACCCCATGCCGCTGAAGGAAGCTCGATTCCGTACTCCCCTCTCATCCATGCGCGGAACACTTCGGGCTTGATCAGCGGATCGGCATTCGCTGACTGTCCGCCCTGGTGCATGTACCGGTACCGACGGAAAACACCCTTGGCGACATACTCGGCGCGCTCCCGCTTGCTGGCAGTCATGCGCTCTACACGTGAGCATGCCAGGTTGAATACCGCCGCCTCGGCGTCCTCCCGATCGTCATCTGTCGGTTCAGCTGCGTACATGGCATTGCCAAAGGCCCGAAGCTGGAAATGGAGACGCGCGATCGCCGACTGAATGTGGCCGGCCAACGCTCCGTGCATTGCAGGGTTCGCTGTAGGACCGCGCTCTGTGCTCTGCACTCTCACACCCAGCTCAGCAGCGTCAGACGTCTGGCCGGGGGCCGGGTTGTAATTGCAATCGTGCCAAGCCTGGCGTGCGGAATGGATTTTCATGCTGCTCTCCCCTTCAGCTCTCTTGTTTTTGCCCGGTAATCGGCGGTCATCGCCTTCAGTTCCTCGATGGTGTACTTCTTGGCATCATGAGGGCCTTCCAGCCACTCGACCTGATCTATTCCGACGCGCTTCACCAGCTCTACCCTGTAGTTCACTATGTTTCCAGACAGGTGCTGGTTGCATGGCACACATTGTTTGTGGCAGTTGAGCGGCTCGAATCGGAGGGCTGGGTTACTCTTCACCGTCCGGTAATGACCCGCGTCATACTTGCCCGGATGGTGTCGCCCGCAGCTGATGCACGGCAGATTGGCGTCTCGCTCCCTCACCCACGCGTTGAAGGCTTTCTGCGTGTCTTTCATGTGATCCGCCCTGCTCTTCAGCTTCTCCTTGCGGACCTTGATCTCGCGGCGTTCGCGCTGGGCGAACGACTTGCGCTGCTTCTCCTGTCGCTGACGGATGATCGCTACTGCACAGTCAGGCGAACACCAGGTTTGAAATGGCTGCGCAGGGACGAATGTGGCTCGGCATTCGGCGACTCGGCATTTCTTCGGGCGGGACCGCTTCACAGTGAGGTTCATAGTGCTTTCCTTGCAGCTCGCTCTACTTCTTCCTTTCGGTCTTTGCGCTTGCGTTCGAACTCTGCGAGCGATTGCTTGCGGCGGCGTTCGATGAAATGCCCAGCAATCACCCCGACGACCAAGGAGAGGAAAATAACAATCCAGAATTGCTCTGCTGGAGTCATCAATACCGCCCTCCCCACTTGTCCTGCTCAGTCCAGCGCACGTCATGCTCGGCGCCGAAGGCATGCATCAGCTCGAACAGATCGCTGAACCATTTCTGCGATTGCTTGCGGGTCGATACGGCCATCACGACGAAGCCGCCGTCGAGGCCAGGCTCCGCACGCTGCTTCTCCAGCGAGGCGCTGAAGAGGCACTTCCAGTCCTCACTGCTCAGCTTCTTGCCGTGCCAGATGACCTGCTCAGATACATCCTTGAGCATTGCCCACATCTTCCGGTTGCAGACGTCAGGGCGCTTCTCGTCCTTGATGACTACGATCTTGGGTTTGGTGAAGTCGGTGGCGTGCAGTACGCCCATCAGGCGGCTGATATCGCGCTGACTGCGGATTGCGAACTCCGTGCTCATGACTGCTCTCCCTGGCCCATGGCGGCGTCGCAGTTCGCGCAAACACCGTCATTCGCATCCATGAAGCCTGCGCCGTAGGAGTTCGCCGCGTGGCCGTCACCGCAGGAGCACCAGACAACCTCTTTGCTCGGCGCGGACTTGCGCAGCGCCTCAACCTCAGCCTTCAGCCCCCGCACTACCTGCTCATAGGCTTCGTAGCCGGTCTGCAGGCCGGCGTTTTCGGCCTTGAGTCGGGCTACCTCAACCATCAGCGCCTGAACGTTATTCGACTCGTTCTGCCAGTGCTTGCGGGACGAATCGTTCTCGGCGATCAGGGCCAGGACTTGCTCAGGTGTCGCTTCTGCGGAGAAAAAGAACTTCTCACCGCTGCTGTACGTCTTGCCAACGGCTGCCTCGGCCAGCCGTTTGAGTTCGGTGTAGTCGTTCATGTCAAAAGCCCTCCTTGCCGCGCTGCGATTCCCAATCGAAAGGAACAACGATCATTCCACCCTCGCGCAGACGGTCGACGCAGCGGTCACCCATTGCGGGCGGCAACTGGCTGGCTTCGAGGTTGGAGATCACCACCGTGGGGCGCTCCTGCTCGTAGCGGCCATTGATGATTGCAAACAGGGTCGTCAGCTCGAAGTCGCTCGGCTGCTCCTTGCTCACGCCTACCTCGTCCAGCACCAGCAGATCGGGATCGATCAGGCTCGACAGAATCTCGGCCTCGCTGCGTTCGCTGTGCTTGTCGTACGTGGAGCGGATCGCTTGAAGGATTGCGCCGACAGTGCGGTACACGGCCGTGCGGGACGTGTTGTGCAGCAACTCGTTGGCCATGCCGGCGCCGAGGTGCGTTTTCCCGGTACCGGGCTTGCCAATCAGGACCATGCAGCGACCCGTCTTCAGGATCTCGTCAAAGATCTGCACGTAGTGCTGGCAGAACCGGAGGGCTTTGCGCTGGCCATCGTTCTCGGCCTGGTAGTTACCCAGGGTGCGAGTGGTAAAGCGTTTCGGGATCAGCGCGTCGCCCAGCTTGCGAGCGAGGGACATGCGCAGCTCCATCGCCTTGTTGGCCTGCTCAGCGGCTTCGGACTTCTCGCGGGAGATACGAGTGCACTCAGGGCAGTTGCTTTTCAGCTCCCGGCCCAGCACAGGAAAGACCCGCTGCTCGTACGCGCCGTGGGTTTCGCACTCGGCAGGCTGGATGCGAGTGCCGGGCGGCAATTCCGGAGTGGCTTGGACTGGTTCAGAGCGCATAGCTGCCGTCCTCCCGCATCTTCAGGCCAGAGGTGTAATCGCGATCGGCGAAGCCGGTATGGCGGGATTGCGGGAACGGGTGAACATTGCTGGCGAGCTCGGGGATCTCGTCCTGCCAGCGCTTGCCGTTGAGCCACGTCGCAGGGTGCGGGATGAACTGGCCCCGCTCCTTGGTCCAGTCAGGCGTCAGAACCTGCTTGGCCAGAGCTGCGACCATCAGGTCGTACAGCGCCTGAGTGACCTTGAGCTTCGCCCACGCCTTCTCGGCCTTGTCCTTTCCGACCTTGCGCGGGTAGAGCTTCCAGAACTTCGGGAACAGGTCCTCGGTCACCACCGGAGCAGGCGACGGAGTGAGGGAATCAGGAATCAGGAATCCGGAATCAAGAGAGAGGGAATCAGCCGGGAAAGAACTGTTCTTGTCTGGTGCTTGCACCGGGCTTGCACCATGCTCACCCTCTGAAGCCTCTACACCGGGCATTTCAGGGATGACGCTCTTCGCCTCTTTGACGTGAGGGTTCTGGTGCTTCGACCAGTTCACAATCTGGATCGCCTTGAATGATCCAACGGTGTACCGCGTGATGAACCCCAAATGATCCAGGTCGGCGAGCATCTTTTCGATGTCGACGTTGTCAGCCGGGAACAGAGCCATTTTCAGGCGGCGCGGGCGATCTTCGAGGCGCCCTTCCCGATCTGCCTCGGTCCACATGCCGATGAAAAGGAGGCGCGTTGCAAAATCTACTTCGGCCAGGTGTTCATTCGAGAAGAACCCCGGCTTTATGTTTCTGGATCTGGCCATCATTGGGCCTCCGGTGCGTTCTGTGCAGAGTTGTAGCGCTGATATCCTTCGCCAAACTCATGGCAATAGGTTGCAGGCCAAGCGCCTCTTGTGCCGGGCTCAACGAACACGTAGCGCATGCTGAACTCGCCAGTGCGGTCCGGCGTGGACTTGACCCAGACGTGTACCGGGCCGCCCAAGAACCAGTCTGGACATTCTTTTACGGCCTCGGCCATGAACAGATCAAAGTCGTGATGACCGCGACTCATGGCGATGTAGGTGTCGCTGCCGACGGATTCGATTTCCAGCGGATAGGTTTTCATGCGGCACCCCGCAACGCTTTGTCATGAGTGAACAGTCCGTCCCAAGTCTTCTTCATTGGCAGCTCGCCGGCCAGGTACAGGTCGTACAGGCGCACAGCGCCCTTCTTGAGCAGGACTGGAGTGAAGGAAACGAACGGCTCTTTGCCGTGGGGAGTGACTTCGTGCTGATGCTCGGTCATGTATTTGTCGCGGGCGTAAGACGCCACGCGGAAGCGCAGGCCAGATTTGCTCTCGTTGTAGAGCCAGTTGCGGCCTTCGAGGAACTTGCCCACCTGCATGACGTTGACCCCATTGAGGCCCTTGCAGAATTGGGTGTGCGTCATCCCTTCCTTGAACAGGTTCTCCATGGAGTGGATTTTGGTGGCCTGTGCCTCGACCTGGATCGACAGCTGCAGACGCTGCTGCTCAGCCTCGAACGCGATCTGGATAAGATCCATGCGGGAGAGTTCGCGTGGCTGAGAAAGCGCATTGATCTTGGAGACGACCGAGCGGCGTACTGCTTTCGATTCCCGCATCGAGATCAGGAGGCACTGATCCTTGGTCAGCATCAACGCCTCAGAGGCTGGGCCGCGCTGATTCCTTACTACGAAAGTTTCGTAGTATTCGCCGTCCAGCTCGTCGCGGCACCGCGCGGTGAAATCATTGCGACGAACTTCGCTTTCGCCAAATTCCTTTCGGGCCGCGTTGACCAGGTCGAGCAAGTCGAAGCTGCTCATTTTTTCACGCGACACGTTTTCACCGTTGCCAAATTGTGTCGCGACACTGGCCGGGGTATTGATCGTTTGGATTGATTGGTGCATGATTTGCTCCACAACGCGTTTTAAGAGAGCCGGGTCACTACCCCGGCTTTTTTTCGTCCCGAATTTGGCAGAGGCCCTCTGGATTACCCCGAAGAGTCCCTGCCAGAGGCCCTCATTGGGGTCACCAGTTGAAGGACTGGCGCCTTCTTCCTCCCCACCTCGGAAAGCGCCCCACTCGCGATGGCGGTTTCCGTCATTTCGTTGATCGCACGGCTGAAGCTCCAGCCGTTTACGCGCATAAGTTCCTCCACTCGCTGTCGAGTACGCGGAGGCAGCCTTTCCAGCTCTACGGTCATTTGGCCCTCCAAAGGGGCTTCAGCCCGCGATATCTTCTTGTTTGTCCTGCATGAGTTCCTCGATCACGCCATTGGCCACTGCCCACTCGATGATTTCGTAGAGGTAGGTGGCGTGCTGCATACGGGTTTTGGTCGCGGCCTTACGCAGAATCCGATCAAGCACTGGTTCAAAACGAACCTTCACCGGGATGGCGCGCTTTTGATTGGGGTCCATGTACATGCTTCGATGCTCCTGGCTGATGAATTGGGTTATGCAGCTGATTTCTTGGGGTGAGCCTCGGCGAGCAGCCAGGCAGGCTCGAACGGCTTGCCGTTGATGCTGGCAAGGTCTGCAATTTTCTTGGCGTATTGGGTTTCCCCGGTGTACTCGGTGCGCGGCAGAGCGTCGGCGACGAGCCACTTGTAGATGGCGCGCGGAGTTTTTCCGCAGGCCAAAGCCACAGCCGAAACACCGCCAGCAGCGTCTATCGATTTCTTGAGCGGCCGCATAAGGCCTCCGAGTTAAATATGAACTTGCGGTACATATTATGTCGGAACTGAAAGTACATGCAAGGGCATGCGATGCTGAACCTATGGTTCAGATAGAAGAAATTCGCGCAGCCTTTGTTGCTCGCCTCAAAAAAGCTCTATCCGCCCACGGCATCGACCAGTGGGGCGCAGGCGCTCGCTTGGCCGAAATCGCCAAAGTAACGCCGAAGGCTTCAAGCAAATGGCTCAATGGCGAGGCAATGCCCGGCCCCGCCAAGATGACCGCAATTGCGTCTGGCCTGGGTGTAAAAATCGAGTGGCTTCAGCACGGCGCTGGAGAAGAGCCAAGCTTTTCGAAGCTTGCAGAAGCTGACAAGGCCGCCACCGATGAGCCCTCGGCATCCGCGGCGGCAATCGTCCGAGAGATGCTTGCCAAGCAAGGTAAAGGGCTGTCGGAGGATGCTCGCCGGCGGCTACTGGCCGTTGCGGAATCCGATGATGGGGGCGCACTCGAGATCGACTACTACCGAACCGGCGCTGTTGGTGATGAGGTATGGATTGCCCATTACGACGTTCGCGCGGCCATGGGTGGCGGACAAATCCCGCATGACTATCCAGAGATGCTTCAGGACGTGAGGGTCAGTCCACAGCATCTTCGCGAGATGGGCGTTGAGTTCACCGAGCACTACCATCTGAAAATGGTGACCGGCTGGGGGCAGTCCATGGCACCCACCATCAAGCATCGCGACCCCCTACTCGTCGACATCAGCATTCGCGATTTCGCTGGCGATGGGATCTACATGTTTTCATGGGATGGGCACTTGTACATCAAGCGCTTGCAGTGGATGGGTGACGGCCAAGTTAAAATGATTTCTGACAACACCCGGCATTCGCCGGAGACGATCCGGGCTGAAGACGTTTTCATCCAGGCTCGAGTTTTGCTGGTGTGGAACGCCAACCTGGTTTGATGAGCGTAATGCTGACAATGCGAAGCTTAGGGACAGGCCTCGGATCACGTCAATAAGAAGCCCGGCAAGTCGCCGGGCTTCTTTTAATCTTTTTACTGAGCGGAAGCCTGTGCTGTAGCGAGCGGTATCGGGTTTCCTGTTACGTCATCTGGCAGCGTGTACATGGCTCCAGTGAGAGGATCCACAATCAGCATGCCTATCAGGCCACCGAACAAGATGTTGCCCCAATACCAACCGTTGACTGTTGTTTTGAGCGGCACCGTGCTGTCCTGATGGCCTTCTTTACGGAAGGTCACATTGTAGTCTTCGCCTTTGAAGTACCCTCGCCCACTTTCTAGCAGTACCCGACCAGGCGTGACGCCTCGAGCAACGACCATTCCCCGGCTATTTACGATTTCGTATTTCACGGCTGTGGGCGTGCTGTAGATCCCTACCTCTGGCTTGCTGTCACTCACAATGCTCGCGCAGCCTGCCAGACCCAACAGTGTGAATGCCGACACCACCGCTACCGCTTTCCGAAGAATCATCACTGCTCACCCACTCCGTATCGCCATCATTGGCTTGGCCGGGATTCGGCCGTTCGCGATTGTACAGAGTTGATGGCAAATAGACATTATCGTCGCAGGTTTGTCAGAAAGGCGCTGGCTCCTCCGCCGGCTCCAAAACCTCTACTGGCCGATCCTCTTCGGCACTCGCCTCCCACTTCAACGTCACCGACTCATCGTCGTTGAACGTCATCTCTATGCCGTCCGTCTCGGAAAGCAGACCCATCACCTCCTCCCACTCCCGGTCGCCGTCCGTGTCGAGCCGATGGATCGTTACCCAGCGCTGAGTCTGCGCTAGCGGGTGGTTGATCATCGACGACACGCGCAGCCCGAGCCTTTCAATTCCGCTCACTTCATGACGCGCTGCTGGTTTTTCCTGTCTCTTCGGCTTAGCCATTTCCACCTCCTCATGCTGTATATGCATCCAGTATTCGAGGGACTATAGCGAAGCCATCCATAGCGGTAAATCCCTAAAACGTCGACCGGTGAAATTTCATCGAATATGTACTTTTTTTAAAATATGTACTTTTGGTACTTGACCTAATGTGAACTGTTGGTTCATATTTCATCCATCGCAGCGACACACAGCCACTGCGAAGGGCCTCAACAGACCCGCCGCTCTTTAACAACCAGCGCCATGAACGACTACCCGGCCAGTCCGGTTAGGTCACTCCCGGCTCCATCGGTGGGAGGTCAGTAAACCGATGAACAAAACCGCACTTGCCTCTACCGGCGACCGGCGATCCGACAGGCCCGAAAGCCTGCCCACGCGCAGCCCACTGCGACGGCGGACGAGGTGTTGACCGAACTGAGTGAATGACCTGGTAAGCGGGTGCGGAGAAAAACAGATTTCACTGGCTGGCCTTGGCGACAGGGCCAGACGGGAAATCAACCGGAGGCAGCAGCATGCAAATCAACACGCAGAAAACGGTGCAGGTCGACGTGACTGAGCTGCACCTCTACATCAAGGTCCGCGATGGATTCGCCGCAGGCCTGAAAGACGCTCAGGGAGAGGAAGTCGGCAGCTATGAAGGCTACGTGCCGGACTTCTTCCCCGGCCAGCACTACGGCGATTACCTGATCCTGAACATCGATCTGGAAACCGGGCAGATCAAAAACTGGAAGAAGCCTGGCGCCGCTGACATCGAGAAGATGCTCGCCCAAGGCGAAGACGACTGAACAACCAGCGCCACGACAGCCTGTCGTTAACTGCCCGATCCTCTCTATGAGAGCGCATCGGGGTGTGATCTGAGGCCAAGTCTCGGGCAGCGGATGTGCCGACCGGTCGCCTACAGGGCTACCCCTTCCGCCGAATGCCGGTTGAGCCCCGGCCAGATCACACCCCGATGCGGACGAAGCTGCGGCCTATAACCGCCCACCTGCATGCAGCAACACCAGAGACCGGCGAGCGCCCGCCAAGATGCCAACGGCGCGCATTGGAGGATGACCACCATGAAATAGACGAACGCTTCAACTTGGGTAGCGAAGAAAGCCTGCAGTATTCGCTCGAGACTCCATGAACAGGCAGCGGACAGTAGGCCGTCGATGTCACCGCGCATCGGCCGAATGCGGTAGGCCACCCCAGCGCACGAAGACAATTTGACGCTGCAAACCCGGTCTGTCGCCAGCAGCGAGACCGGGCCACCCTCCCCGACCAATCCCGAATGCACTCCCCTCCGCGCCCAACGGCAACCAGCGGAGCGGATGAGTGCATCCGAGTTTTGTTGGATCAACACCCGCCACCACGGAGGCGACCATGGCAACCAGCTATGCAGACAGTGCGCAGGCCCGAGAGTGGGACAGGCGCTACGACGACTGGGGGCGCCCGAAGACGCCGAAGGTTGAAGACTTCCACGACTACGAAGCTGCTGATCAAAAGCGCACGCACCGTCAAGCGCTGATGGCCGCTCAGGAACTCGTAGACCGTAAAGCGCGGGCAAAGCGCGTCTCGGCAGCAGTGGTCGCTTACGGTGAATTCTGGGGGTTGAAATGAGCGCTCAGCAGCTCCCAGTGACCGCCAGCCATACCGGTGCAGGCAATCACGATCTGGCCGTTGGGATGCTCGAAGGCTACATCAAAAGCATGTCCGACCCCGATTGCAGTGCAGTGGCCGTCCGGTCCTCAGCTAACACCGCTCTGATGATTTTCCGCGCGCTAAGCATTATCAGCGCGACAGAGGACGCTGATTACAGCGAACGACTGAACCATGCATACGAATTCCGAAAAGGGAGAGCCGCATGACAACGCCACCGGTAAAAACGCTGGTCGATGAACAGCTCGACGACATTGAGCGCCGCATCGCCATCCTCGGCTTCGGTCTCCCCTTCAACGAGGTGATCGGCCGCAAACGCGAGGACCTGGTCGACAACCTCCCGCAGCGCCTCTCGGTCACCATGAAAGGCGGTCGCATCGCGGTGAGGGCTCGGCCATGAAGCTTGCCTACTGGATCCTCGCCTCCGTCCTCGTTGCCGGGATGGCCGCTTACACGACGGCACGCGATTCGTCTGGTGTCTGCGAAGTGCCGCACTCAACCACCTACCGGGTTTTCCGGTGACCAGCCTTCAGCGAGCGCGCCGGCTGTTGATTCGGCGCGGATCGTTCTCCGCCATCGGCGTTTACACCCTTTTGATGCTGCTCAGCGCCCTCGCCGATCGCGTCACTCAATAAACAAAACCACCACACGCTGCGCTCGGCGCGGCAAGGAATCGTCATGTCCGCAAACCCCAAACAAGCCCCCGTATCGGCCGACCTCGACCTGAGTGAAACCGGAAGCACAAAGAACGCTATTGCTCCTGCAGTTGCCGTCACCGACATCGCCGAGTATCGGCCGCATGAGGAACAGATCGTCCGCTTGGAAACCAGCTACGGGAAGCTTGTCGTTGACTGCTCAACCAGTGAGGGGCTGGCAAACGCCAAGGAAGTGCGGGTCGACATCCGCGACGTGCGCTACGCCTTGGCAAACACCACAAAGACTGCCCTCGTTCCTTACCAGCAGAAAGTCAAAGAAGCCCAGGCTCGCGTCAACCAGGTGAAGGAATTTGGCGAGGCGCTGAAGGATCGAGTTCTGGCGATTGAAGCGCCTATCGACGAAGCCATCAAGGCGGAAGAGAAGCGCGTAGCTGATGCCAAGGCAGAACGCGAGCGCATTGAAGCTGAGCGCGTCGAAGCCATCCGGGCAAAGATCACCCGATTCAGTTCAGTCGCTGCTGCATACGCGAGCCGGAGCGCTTCCGATGTTGCGAGCGTCCTGCAGAACGTCAAAGAGTCGGTAATCCTGCCAGAGGAATATGCCGAGTTCGAAGCGGAAGGCACCATCGCCCGGGACAACGCTATTGAGCAGCTTGAAACGCTGCACAGGGCTGCCGTTGATCGTGAGGAAGCTGCCACCAAGCTTGCGGCTCAGCAGAAAGAGCTCGACGAGTTGCGCGAGAAGCAACGGATTGCCGATGAAAACGCAGAAAAGGAACGCCAACGGATCGCAGCAGAAGATCGCCAGCGCATTGCAGACCAGCAGGCAGAACTCAACCGGCAGCGCGAGCAACTGCAGCGTGATCAAGACGCCCAGCGTTTGAAGGACGAGCAGAACCAACGTGATCAGGAAGAACTAGCCCGCCTGCGCGCACAAGCTGCCGCGCCGGCCCCGACCATTGCCGCGGTAACGCCGCTGGTCGAAGAGAAGGTCGAGGTCGCACCTGCCAACACGCAGGCGATCGCCGCTGAATTCGACGACGAGACCACCACCGCGCCACCGGTCGAAGACATCGTCGAGGTCGTCGCGCTGGGCTTCGATGTAAACATCGACACCGCCCGATCCTGGCTTCGTGCAATTCGCTTCTAACCCTTCCCTTCCCCTCTAAAGGTCGACGAACACATCGTCGGCCAAGGAGAGCGCAATGAACGACTCAGACACCCAAGCCCCGACCGGCCTTGCCACTTACCAAGATCCGTCCCACAACGCGGCAGCGCTCATTCTCGACCCGAACACCATGAAGTCGATGAGCGATCTCGCCTTGATGATGTCGAAGGGCGTGACAACAGTCCCCAAGCATCTTAAGGGCAATCAAGCCGACTGCATGGCAGTGGTGCTTCAAGCGATGCAGTGGCAGATGAACCCATTCGCTGTTGCGCAGAAGACTTTCATCGTCAACGGCGGCGCATTGAGCTACGAGGCTCAGCTCGTCAATGCTGTGATCACTGCCAAGGCGCCAGTTAAGGGCCGCTTGAACTTCGAGTGGTTCGGCACCTGGGAAAACGTCATCGGAAAGATGCGCGAAGTGACCAGCCGAACCAAGAAGGACGAGGACACGGGCGAGTTCAAAAAATACCGCGTTCCGGGGTGGAGCTTCGACGACGAGAAAGGGCTTGGGATCAAGGTCTGGGCAACGTTCAAGGGCGAGGATGAACCTCGCACTCTGGAACTTCTGCTCACTCAGGTTCGCACTCGGAACTCGACACTATGGGCCGAAGATCCAAAACAACAAATCGCGTATCTGGTGACGAAAAAATGGGCGCGGCTCTTCTGCCCCGACGTCATCCTCGGTGTTTACACACCCGATGAGTTCGAAGACTCCTACGGTGGCGAAATCGATATCACCCCTGCGAAGCAAGCCTCAAACACCGCTGCCGTCGCCGAAGTGTCCTTTGGACCGAAATCCCCATCACCGGAAATCGACGGTGTATTCGCTGACCTGCTGGTCGTAGCGAAGCGACAGGACATCGATGCATATGCGGCAGCTTGGGCAGCTCTCAAGCCTAAGCAGCGCGCGGCGATCGGCTTGGAGTGTCATGAAGCACTCAAGAGCATGGCAGCAACCGTTGATGCTGACTTCACCGACATGACTGGCACCGGCGACGATCTGTCTCAGGTCGAGGAAGCGGCGTAGTGAGAACCGAACTTCAAGGCACTGAAAAGTGGCATTCAGACCGGTCTGGTCGCGTGACGGCCAGTCGATTCAAAGACGTGATCGCTTGGGGGAAGCCTGACAAAAATGGAAAGCGCGAGCCGATGGGCGCGCGCACCTCTTACATGCGCGAGTTGTGCTTCGAACGACTGGCGAAGAAGTCCAAGCACAACGTCAGCAGCGCCTCCATGAAGTGGGGCCACACGGAAGAACAGAAGGCTCAAGACGCCTACGAGATGCTGACAGGGAACATTGTTGTGCCGTCGGAATTCATCGTTCACCCGAAGTATGACTGGCTCGGCTGCTCGCCAGACGGCCTAGTCAACGACGACGGTGGTACCGAATCAAAGTGCCCTTTCAATGAAGCGATCCACGTCAGGACCTGGCTGGAGGGCATGCCCGAGGAACATATGCCGCAGATTCAGGGCTGCATGTTCGTAACGGGCAGGCAATGGTGGGACTTTCTGTCCTTCGATTCTCGCCAAGACGAGGAATGTCAGCTCTACATCGAAACGATTTACCGCGACGAAGACTACATCGCCAACCTTCACAGAGAGCTTGTCCAATTCAATCTGGAACTAAACCGCATGGTTGATGAGGTCGCGGACAAAGCGCGGGCACAGGCCCATAGATTAGGAGCTTGAGCATGATCAGCAACCACCTCAACGACGTCGAGCGGCGGCGTCAGGACGCAAACGACCTTTCCGCTCAGATTGCCCAGTACCTGGCCGCGGGCGGAAAGATCCAAGAGCCGGAACCGGCGCCGATCAAGTTCACCAGCACCTCCGAGCGGAAGCACCCGCCAAGCTTTCAGCGACCGAAGGTGAAGGACGCAACGACCGCTCGCGTTGCGCGAATCCGTGAAATGGCCAAGACGCTGACCCGGAGCGAGATCTGCGAGCGGGAAGGAATTGCGCTGGCGACGCTGAAGGCGATCGCCACCAAGCACGCCATCAAGTTCCAAGTTCGGCAGAAAATCGGCACCGCGCCGAACAAAGCGCCGCCAGATTTGGAAGCGCGATTGGTCGCTCAGATCAATGAATGCATCGCCGGCGGCATGAACCGGAGCCAGTGCTGCAAGGCTCTGGCGATCAGTTACAACATGCTCGACCGGATCACCCGGGACAACGAGATCGACTTCCCGAAGCTGAAGCCTGCATTTCGATGAAACGAACCATCAACCGGGCGCACCAGCGCCGCCGACAGACCTGGCTGGACTTTCCGGCCAGCGGAATTGAAGAGGTAGGCCATGGCCGAAGAACAGCAGCTCCCGACGGAAGAGCCGCAACCGACAGCGGAAGCCATCAAGCAGCGCAGGAAGCGCGAGAAGGCTGCAGCAAAGGACGCTGCATTGGGCGTCGAGAAGTTTACGGTTGAAGTGGCTGGCGTGTTCAAGGCTGACCTGAAGGCAGTCATGAAGGCCCACGGCATCAACAACCAGCAGGAGATTTACCAGCTGCTCCTGATGAACCTGATCGCCGCAGACTTCGAAACCCAGGCCAAGATGCTGCGCTGTGTCACGACACCTTATGTTGTTACCGAAAAGGTGTCGCGACTTATTGAGGCTGCCGGCTTGAAGTCCCTCGCCGACGACCCGCCTGAGCCTGAAGACGAAATCGAAATCGAAAGACCTTCATAACTCATCCGGCTCGCTTCATCCTCCGGAAGCGGGTGCTAGCTTAAATATCATTCCAAACAGAAGTTGCTGCCAGGGTTGCTGTTACTGTGGTCTCGCACTCACCGCAAAGGATCAGTGCTGGCTGGTCCTTTAAGCCGGAACTGTGCCGGTCGAGATATGCGACAAACTTCTCAGAGCCGCAGCAAGGTGATTTGGCCGCTACAGCCCCGGCTTTTAAGGCAGATTCTTGGTGCGAACTTTCTGGGAACGCTCCCAGAACATGTCCGCAACCAACGCAGGAAAGAAGAGTGATGGGTTTGTCTGCGCGATCTACAATCACCTGCGTTGCACCGAAATTTGCCGGATTAGACTTGCAGCCTGGGCATTTTGGCTCGAATTCGTCATTGAGTTTCATTGCATCTCCTTAATCCGGCTCCATGCCGGGCCGAACACAAATACCCCAATTCAACGAATCACGCCAGCCGGCGAGGCAATCGGCTGTCTGGAGCAGTTATGAATCCCTATCTGATCACGGGTCCTGCCCAGATCGGCATCAGCGGTGGTCGCACCAGCGGGCACATGGTCTACAAAATTCTCGAAGCGCATGGCGGCGCCCTACCGGAAGACGTGCACTTATTTTTCCAGAACACCGGCAAGGAGCGCGAGGAAACGCTGGTCTTCATCGACCAGATCGCCAAGCGTTGGAACGTGAACATCGTATGGATGGAGTGGTGCCGGGTTTATGGGCAGCCTGACGACGCCCCCTGGTACAAACTGGTCGACTTCGAAACAGCAAGCCGCAACGGCGAGCCCTTCACCATGATGCTCGAGTATTACGCCGCATACCGGAAGGCAGAGAAAAACCTGCCGCCGGTGCTTCCGAACTTCTCGAACAACATGTGCACGGCATACCTGAAGGTGAAGATCGGCGAGAAGCACATGCGTGCCCTGGGCTACACCGAGTGGGACTGCGTCGTCGGGATCCGGTACGACGAGCCGAAGCGATACCACCGAATGATGGCCGCCAATGATCGAGGGGGCACCCGCTGGGACAACGTTTGTCCGTCCTACACGGCCGGCATCACCAAGGAGGACGTCGGGGTGTTCTGGCTGGCCCAGCCCTTCGATCTTGGAATGGATTCAGACTTCGGTAAATGCGACCTGTGCTGGAAGAAGAACGAAGGAAAGCTGATCCAAGACCATCATGGACGACCCGTCACGGGTGATCTGGTGGTCAGGTAACGAAGAACAGTTCGGCCAGGTGTTCCGTCAGGATCGCGCTGCCTACAAAACGATAGGCTGGCCTGCCGAGCAACGATCCCGACAGACGGATTTTGATTTTATCAATGAAGATATTGACTGCTTTGCGGCGACTAATCTAGACCATCTTCTTCACTCGTTCCCATTCGGTTTTCAAAATCTCCTGTGAGACCTTTATTAACGTATCAGCCTCCCAAGAAATTTTGAAATTTTGATCACCAGCACTTTCGTAAAAGATGTGAGCCATCCTCACCAATTCGCGGGACTCATGTTCACTGGGGTTAATATAGAGTTCCACTAGGGCTAATTGCTTCTTGGCCTCACCCTGGGCACGAATGAGCCTGGATTGTATCTCCAACTCATGCCTCTCAAGATCCATCTCATCCTCAAAACACTCCGGCTTCATATTGTAGTTTTTCTGAGAAATTTTCTGGAGTGCGCGGATTTCATAACATGCCGAAATGAATTCGGAAACAGACATACGAAGACTATTAATCCATTCCTGCCGGTTTTTTGCGACATTTTGGGCTTTGCTGTGTTCCAGTTGCTCTGCAGCATTTCGTTCAGCTATTCGCTCTTGTGAGTCAGTTGAGGCCTTGAAGTTCTTTATGGTTGTCCATGCACCAATAGCAACAATCGCACCTGTTAGAACTACACCTGCAAGAGCCAGCCAATCTGTCCCTGTATTTAGTTTTATCTCAGGGATCGAATAAAACCACAACATCATCGCGTCCATCGCTACTCACCTCCGAAAAACAGGCACTTTGCCATATTTATAGTCCGAGGTATCCCCATGCCCACAGAAAAAAAAAGGTCGAGCCGCTGAAGGTTGAGAGCTCGACTGTGACCAAGCTGGTAATCACCGGCGCACCGCGGCTTGACCCGATTACCGTGTTCCTCGAGGACTTCGGCCGCCGCGACTGCCCTACTGAATCCGACCCGAGCTATCAGACCGCCCAGGGCAAGATCACGATCAACTGCTGGGACAACAGCTGGAACGCCTACTGGGGTGGCATGGGCCCGCGCACCGTCGCGGAGTTTGTCGCCGACTGCGACTGGCATTACATCCTCAACTGCCTAGATAGCGGGATCAGCCCCACCGTGTTCAGCGGTCACGCCCTCCACGCTCTGGCCAAGAAGTGCATCGTTCAGCGCCGCCGACAACAGACCGGCCTACATGACTGGGAGCTGGATGAGCTGAGCAAGGATGAGGCGCGCGAGCTCTGGCACGACATCGACGTTCTGCGAAGCGTGGAGTCGCCAAACGAGTGCTGGCATCACGACAGGCTACTGACTGAGCTGTTTGGAGATGAGTGGCACTACCCGGTTGGCGACAAGGCGGTCGAGGAGAATCACGAATTCAACTACCTGCGCCGGGTGGTTGAGGCAGTACAGGCTGCGCTGCGTCAACAACCGCTGGAGCAGCTAGCAGCTTGAATCAAGGCAACTGACTGTCGACCCATCGCTCAGCAGTGGCCAGCGCCTCCGCCAGCGCGCTTTGATAGTCCTCCCACGGGCCAGAGAGATCGGCAACAGTGTTGGCAAAACCTGGTACTTCGCTGGCCTCAATGACATGAGCACCCACGGGGGCTTCGTCGTTCGGCTTGTCCCAGTCGAATTTGATGATCACTTCATGCCCTCGATATTCGTGGGCGATTGGCCTATCCAGGCTGTTGTGGGACATGTCCTCTTCCTATAGGCACCCGTTGGCAGGACAGTGATTTTCGACGATATGGGCCGCTTCGCCTATTGAGGCAAAAAGCCATCCCTCACTCTACAGTCGGGTTCTCGCGATCAAGTGGGCGCCCATCAAGGACCGGCATCGGGTCAACGCTCACTCCGGTTGCCGCTTTCAACCATGCGGCGTAGGCGGCGCTTTGCCGGGCGAACGCTTCATCCCAGGCGCATCCTGAGAGTTCACCGGTTACTACTAGCATCATCAATTGGGTTGTTGCAGCGTCGAGCTCTACAAGAAGAGCGTGCGATTGAAATCTGAAGTCGTCATTCGAAGTCATGGTAGTTCTCGAAAGTGCGATCGCGGCGTAGCGGGCAGGTTTTGAAGCGCGATTCTCCTAGCTGAAGTTTGACAGGTTCTTATACAAACACCATATACCTGTACAAGTAATTCCGCAGCGATCACCGGTTAAGTGTCGCTACCCCCTCCCCCTTCAAAGTCAGCCGCTATAGCGGCAAGGACGAAGTCATGTCTGAAGAAAACAAACAGGATCTGGAAGCGGCTGACCGCAAGTTACTCATTCAGGCCGCGCACTCCGCTCGCATCGATATCGAACCGTGCACCTGCAGCGATCCAAAGTGGCCTTTCCGGCTGGCTGGCAAGTCCGGCGTCCGTGGGCACTGGAACCCGCTCATCAACGACGGGGATGCCCTGCGCTTGGCAGTAGTTATGGGGCGAATGGAGCGACTGGGAGTGGCCATCCACATCGTTGAGCCTTTCGACGGGGACACAGGGCCATATACCTACGTGGATGCCGAGAAGTTCGGTGAGCACACCATGTACCACCACGCCGATCCGTTCGCAGCGACGCGCCGCGCAATCGTAGAGGCTGCCGCTGAAATTGGGAGAAGGTCATGAGCCGTAGCGGATACAGCGACGATTGCGGCGGATGGGATCTGATCTGCTGGCGGGGCGCCGTGAAGTCGGCGCTGAGCGGGAAGCGCGGCCAAGCGTTTCTGGTCGAACTGCGGGACGCAATGGATGCGATGCCGGACAAGCGGCTGGTAACAGACACGCTCGAAGCCGACGGCCAGTTCTGCACGTTGGGCGTCCTCGGTGCCAAGCGTGGCCTGGACATGGCGAGCATCGACGCCCATTGCCGTGAAAGCGTGTCGCAGGCTTTCGGGATCGCGGAGGCAATGGCCGCCGAGGTCGTATTTGAGAACGACGAGTGCGGCTGGAATGAAACGCCCGAGCAGCGCTGGCAGCGGATGCGCAAATGGGTCGACTCCCACATCAAGCAGGTGACGCCATGATGCTCAAAGCAGCAGCCATAAGCGTCTGCCTCTGGGGCTTGATCTTCCTCTCTGTTGCAGCGGTGACCTCATGAGCGACCATTCAAAACTCAAAGAGCTGGCCGAAGGCTGCCGCGACGAGGTCATTCGCTCGCACGGCTGGGCAGGCATGATCGAAGATGCCGGCTTATTGCAACGTGATGAGCAGTTTCTCAAGGAGTGCTCGCCCGAGGCGGTGCTGGCACTGATTGCCGAGAACGACGCATTGCGCCAAGACCGCGACGGCCTACTCGAAGCAGGAGCGCACCTACTATGATCCTCGCCACCCTGTTCATGCTCCAGCACATCTACCGAGGGCCGTGGCGATGAACCACCAACCCAAAGGCGGCATGTGCGCCACCTGTGCCCACGCCCACCGCGATTGCAGCCACCTCCCCTTCAGCACCATGCCGCCGCTTTCGAACGACGGCCAGACAGTGATCGTGCGCTGCACTGACTTCCAGCGCCGCGCCCAGCAGTAACCCCTCCCCCTACTCAACGGCCTGCCGTGTACGGCGGGCGAGGAATTTTCATGACCAAAGATCAGTTGCCGAAGCTGGTAGCGGCGGTCGCGCGCGCGATCGAAGCAGGTAAAGCCGCAGCAGCAGCCGCTCCGGACGATGGCGGCAGCGCGAACCTTGATCGCGTTTATCTGCGCGTCAGCCGCCTTCGCGAGAAGACGCTGCACGATGCCGGCCTTCACGGGTACATGCAGTCAGCCAGCACCTACCACGTCCGCGCCTTCCACCTCGGCGCACCCTTTGATGGCCAAGGCAATCGGCGCTACGCCGGCGTGCAGGCCATGTACAAATCCCTCATAGCCGAATGCGTTGATTGCGGCGTCTGGTACCAAACGGATTAACCCTTCACCACCTTCTGCCGCCACGCGCGGCATGGAGCATCCATATGTCAAATCGCAGCGCGGCCCAGGTCGCGCCAATCCTCCCGCGCTTCATTCGCGCCGGCGAGGCATACGGCTACCTCGGCATGTGCCGGGACGAATTCAACAAAACAGTCCGGCCGAACGTACGCGAATTCCCGATCGGGAAGCAGGGCGTCGGCTTCGACCGGATCGAGTTGGACCAGTGGGCAGACGCCTACGTCGAGTCCATGGCAATTGATAAAGCGGCCAATCAGGACAACAATCAGCCCCGCAGTGGGCGCCAAGGAGTCAATAAATGGCGCGAAAAACGATCTCCGGTCTCTACGAGAGAAACGGAATCTGGCACATCGACAAGGTCGTCAGAGGTCAGCGACTTCAGGAAAGCACTGGAGCAAGCGAAAGGCAGGAAGCGGAGCAGTACCTGATTCACCGGCTGGAAAAGCTCAGGCAGGAAAAGGTCTACGGTGTGCGCCAGGTGCGAACCTGGCGTGAGGCAGCGACGCGGTTCCTGGTGGAGTTCAAGGATCAGGCGTCGATTGGCCTGTCAGCATCACACATTGAACAGCTGGATCCGTACATCGGGGATCTACCGATCACCCATATAGATGACGGAACACTGGCGGCTTTCAAGCGCGACAGGCAAAAGCCGACGAAGAACGAAAAGGGGAAGGTGAAGCCAGGTGTCTCGAACCGCACGGTGAACATCGCCTTACAGCGAATCGTTCGGATCTTGAACCTGTGCCACAGGAAGTGGCGAGACGCAGAGAAACGGCCGTGGCTGGATAGCGTGCCGATGATCTCGATGCTGGAGGAAAGGAAGTCGAGCAGGAAGCCCTACCCCATGTCATGGGCAGAGCAGTCGATGTTGTTCTCGGAAATCCCTGACCACCTGTTGAGGATGTCGCTCTACAAGGTGAACACGGGTTGCCGGGAGCAGGAAGTCTGCAAGCTTCAGTGGGATTGGGAAATCCGAGTGCCGGAACTGGGAACGAGTGTGTTCCTGATTCCTGCTGACTTTGGCGGGAGGAGTGAAAAGTCTGGCGTGAAGAATGGCGATGAAAGGCTGGTGGTGCTGAACAAGGTGGCGATGTCGGTCATCGATGGACAACGCGGCCTGCATTCGAAGTATGTCTTCCCGTATGGGCAGTCGGACGAGTACGGACCAACCCCGATGCACCGGATGAATGACACAGCGTGGAAGAAGGCCAGGGTGAGAGCGGCGGCGAAGTGGGAAATGGAACAAAAGTCACCGGCACACCCTGGGTTCAGATCGATCAGGATTCACGACCTCAAACACACCTTTGGCAGAAGGCTTCGTGCAGCGGGCGTGACACTGGAGGATCGGAAGGCGCTCTTGGGGCACAAGAATGGCAGCGTTACGAGCCACTATTCTACCGCAGAGCTTGAGCAGTTGATTGAGGCGGCAAATAAAGTGTCGGCCACCGATTCGCGAGGACCGGCTCTGACCATCTTGAGGAGAAAAACGGGATGAACCCCCGCAAAAGTCCCTACGCATGAAAAAGCCCAACTCGCGAAAGTTGGGCTAAGTCATTGAAATATATGGTCGGGACGGAGTGATTCGAACACTCGACCCCTAGCACCCCATGCTAGTGCGCTACCGGACTGCGCTACGCCCCGACTGGTTCTGCATCTCGTTCTTCACCTCGAAGAACGCTCAAGAATATATCGCAAGCATTTGAAAACTGGAAGTATTCAAACGCAGCTTTTTATTTCTTGAGCACCACCAGCACATCTTCGAGTTCGGCGATCATCTGGCGGATCATTTGCTTGTATTGGGTGGTGTCGTCTTTGGCTTCATCGCCGGACAGACGCAAGCGTGCGCCCCCGATGGTGAACCCTTGATCGTAAAGGAGCGCGCGGATTTGCCGGATCATCAGCACGTCCTGGCGCTGATAATACCGGCGGTTCCCGCGGCGTTTGACGGGGTTGAGCTGAGGAAACTCCTGCTCCCAGTAGCGCAGCACGTGTGGCTTTACGGCACACAGCTCGCTGACTTCACCAATGGTGAAGTAGCGTTTGCCCGGGATAACGGGTAGTTCGTCGTTATGACTTGGTTCCAGCATAAGCCTCAACTCGGGCCTTCAACTTCTGCCCTGGACGAAAGGTGACCACACGGCGAGCCGTGATCGGGATTTCTTCCCCCGTTTTCGGGTTGCGGCCAGGCCGCTGGCGTTTGTCCCGAAGGTCGAAATTGCCGAAACCGGACAATTTAACCTGCTCGTTGTCTTCAAGAGCGTGCCTGATTTCCTCGAAAAAGAGTTCGACCAATTCCTTGGCTTCCCGCTTGTTCAGGCCCAGCTCTTCATATAGACGTTCCGCCATCTCAGCTTTCGTCAAAGCCCCCATACGTCACTTCCTTAACGTGGCGTTCAACCTTTGTTCGAGCGAGGTGAGGATATTTTGCGTCGTCGAATTCACCTCATCGTCATTAAGAGTGCGCGATGGATGCTGCCAGGTCAAGCCAACTGCAAGGCTTTTTCTATCAGGATCAATACCTTTACCCTGATATACGTCAAACAGCCTGAGATCTGTGAGCCATTCGCCTGCATTTTCACGGATTACGTCCAGTACAGCCGAGGCTGCGACGTCTTTATGCGCGATCAGTGCAAGGTCACGACGCACTTCAGGAAAGCGCGACAACTCGTGGAATTTCGGCATTTTACCGAGTGCCACTTCAGCCAGAACCAGTTCGAAAACGAAGACCGGGCGGTCCAGGCCCAACGCTTTCGATAATTCCGGGTGAATGGCGCCGATGAAACCGACTTCACGCCCTTCCCGTTCAATGCGCGCGGTTTGACCCGGGTGCAGCGCCGGGTGTTTGCCCGGAGCGAAAGTGAACGAATCCAGTGCACCGGCAAAGCCCAGCACCGCTTCCACGTCAGCCTTGACGTCGAAGAAGTCGATGGTGTCGCGACCTTGCGCCCAGCCTTCCGGCAGACGACTACCGCAGACAACACCGGACAGCATCGGCTCTTGCTTCAGACCTTCGAGCTGACCGACGAAGCGCAGACCGCTTTCGAACAGACGCACGCGATCTTGCTGGCGGTTCAGGTTGTGCTGCAGCGCCTTGACCAGACCTGGCCACAACGAAGAACGCATGGCAGCCATGTCGTTGGAGATCGGATTGGCCAGCAACAGCGGCTCGACGCCCGGGTTGAACAGTTCGAACTGCCGTGGATCGATGAAGCTGTAAGTGATTGCTTCCTGATAACCGCGCGCGACCAGCAAGCGGCGCAGTTCCGGCAGATCGCTACGCGCTTCAGCCTTGGCTTGTGGCGCCAGGCGCGCTTGCGGGTAACGAACGGGCAAACGGTTGTAACCGTACAGACGGGCCAACTCTTCGATCAGATCAACTTCCAGGCTGATGTCGAAGCGATGGCTTGGCACTTCTACGCGCCACTGCCCTGCTCCATCAGCAGAAATGCTCAGACCCAAGGCGCTGAGCAGACGCTCGACCTGCGCCGAATCCATTTCCATGCCGAGCATCTGGGTGATGCGCTGCGCACGCAAGGTGATCGGCGCGATCGACGGCAGATGCTGCTCGCTGACGGTCTCGATGATCGGGCCGGCTTCACCGCCAGTGATTTCCAGCAGCAGGCCAGTGGCACGCTCCATGGCTTCACGAGCCAACTGCCAGTCGACGCCACGCTCGTAGCGATGCGACGCGTCAGTGTGCAGGCCGTATGAACGAGCCTTGCCAGCGACTGCGATCTGATCAAAAAACGCGGACTCAAGGAAGACATCGCGAGTGGTCGAAGAGACACCGCTGTGTTCGCCACCCATCACACCAGCAATTGCCAGAGCACGCGTATGGTCAGCGATCACCAGCGTATCGCTACGCAGACTGACTTCCTGACCGTCGAGCAGCACCAGCTTCTCGCCCTCTTCAGCCATACGCACGCGGATGCCACCATTGATCTCGGCGAGATCGAACGCGTGCAGCGGCTGGCCCAGCTCAAGCATGACGTAGTTGGTGATGTCGACGGCGGCGTCGATGCTGCGCACGTCAGCGCGACGCAGACGTTCAACCATCCACAGCGGCGTTGGCTTGGACAGATCGACGTTACGGATCACACGCCCCAGATAACGCGGGCATGCGGCCGGCGCCAGCACCTCTACTGAACGCACTTCGTCGTGCACGGCAGGAACGGCAAGCACCGCTGGACGGGTGACTGGAGCGGCATACAGCGCGCCAACTTCACGTGCCAGACCAGCCAGGGACAAGCAGTCGCCACGGTTCGGGGTCAGATCGACCTCGATACTGGCGTCTTCCAGATCCAGATACACCCGAAAATCTTCGCCCACCGGGGCATCGGCCGGCAGTTCCATCAAGCCGTCGTTGCCTTCACCGACTTGCAATTCGGCTTGCGAACACAGCATGCCGTTGGACTCGACGCCGCGCAGCTTGGCCTTCTTGATCTTGAAGTCGCCCGGCAGCTCGGCACCAATCATCGCGAACGGGATCTTCAGGCCCGGGCGCACGTTTGGCGCGCCGCAAACTACCTGAAAGGTTTCCGCGCCATTGCTGACCTGGCAAACGCGCAATTTGTCGGCATCGGGGTGTTGCTCGGTGCTCAACACCTCGCCCACGACCACGCCACTGAATACGCCGGCGGCCGGCGTAACGCTATCGACCTCAAGACCGGCCATCGACAGACGAGCCACCAGCTCGTCACGATCTACCTGCGGGCTAACCCAGCCACGCAGCCATTGTTCACTGAATTTCATCCTGCTCTCCTAAGAATTCGTTACGACTAGCGAAATTGCGCGAGGAACCGCAAGTCGTTGTCGAAGAACAGACGCAAGTCGTTCACGCCGTAACGGAGCATGGCCAGACGCTCGACGCCCATGCCGAAGGCAAAGCCGGAGAACTCTTCCGGGTCGATGCCGGACATACGCAACACGTTCGGATGAACCATGCCGCAACCCATCACTTCCAGCCAGCCAGTCTGCTTGCAGACACGGCAGCCTTTACCGCTGCACATCACGCACTCCATGTCGACTTCAGCGGATGGCTCGGTGAACGGGAAGTACGAAGGACGGAAACGTACGGCCAGTTCTTTCTCGAAAAACACCCTGAGGAATTCTTCGATGGTGCCTTTGAGATCGGCAAAATTGATGTCGCGATCGACCAGCAGGCCTTCGACCTGGTGGAACATCGGCGAGTGGGTGATATCGGAGTCGCTGCGGTACACACGGCCTGGGCAGACAATGCGGATGGGCGGCTGTTTCGATTCCATGGTGCGGACCTGTACCGGCGAGGTATGGGTGCGCAGCAGCATGTTGGCGTTGAAATAGAAGGTGTCATGCATCGACCGGGCCGGGTGATGGCCTGGGATGTTGAGCGCTTCAAAGTTGTGGTAGTCGTCTTCGACCTCGGGGCCTTCGGCAATGCCGTAGCCAATGCGAGTGAAGAACTGTTCAACACGTTCCAGAGTCCGGGTAACCGGATGCAGACCACCAGAGGTCTGGCCACGGCCCGGCAGCGTCACGTCAATGGACTCGGCAGACAGTTTGGCAGCCAGTTCGGCTTCTTCAAACAGGGCCATGCGCGCATTGAGAACGCCTGTAACACGTTCCTTGGCAACGTTGATCAGGGCGCCGACTTGCGGACGCTCTTCTGCCGGCAAATTCCCCAGGGTCTTCATCACCTGAGTCAATTCACCCTTTTTGCCAAGGTATTGAACCCGGATTTGCTCCAGGGCATTGATATCTTCAGCGCTTTGCACAGCCTCTAGTGCTTGAGAGACCAGCGCATCCAGGTTTTCCATGTACAGACTCCAGATACAAAATAGGGGAAGAGCTTGAAGGCTCTTCCCCTATTTAAGAAGTTTACCACCTGGCCCCACGAAAGTGAGGCCAGATGATTGTCGGGGGTACTTAAGCCAAGGTGGCTTTAGCTTTCTCGACAATCGCAGCAAACACCGCTTTTTCGTTCACTGCCAGATCAGCCAGAACCTTACGGTCGATCTCGATGGACGCTTTTTTCAGGCCAGCGATGAAACGGCTGTAGGACAGACCGTTAACACGAGCACCAGCATTGATACGAGCGATCCACAGAGCGCGGAACTGACGTTTTTTCTGACGACGGTCACGGTAGGCGTATTGGCCAGCCTTGATAACCGCTTGCTTGGCAACACGGAATACGCGCGAACGTGCACCGTAGTAGCCTTTAGCAAGTTTCAGAATTTTCTTGTGGCGCTTACGCGCCATGACGCCACGCTTTACACGAGCCATGAGTTACTTCCTCTATTCTTGACTAAAATTAACGAAGGCGCAGCATGCGCTCGACTTTTGCGACGTCCGACGGATGCAGCAAGCTGCTACCGCGCAGTTGACGCTTACGCTTGGTCGACATTTTAGTCAGGATGTGGCTCTTGAAAGCGTGCTTGTGCTTGATACCGTTAGCAGTTTTCAGAAACCGCTTAGCAGCACCACTTTTAGTTTTCATCTTTGGCATGTTCGGTACTCCGCATTCAGTTGATAAACATAATCAGAAGGCCTGCCGTGCCCTATTGATTACTTCTTCTTTTTCGGGGCGATGACCATGATCAGTTGGCGTCCTTCCATCTTAGGATGCTGTTCGACCGAACCGTACTCGAGCAAGTCACCTTCAACTCGCTTGAGGAGTTCCATCCCCAGCTCCTGGTGGGCCATCTCACGGCCGCGGAATCGCAAGGATACCTTGGCCCTGTCCCCATCACTCAGGAAACGTACCAGGTTGCGCAGTTTTACCTGGTAATCCCCTTCCTCCGTCCCTGGACGAAACTTGATTTCTTTAACCTGAATCTGCTTCTGGTTTTTCTTGGCTGCGGCAACCTGCTTCTTCTTCTCGAAGATCGATTTGCCGTAATCCATCAGTTTGCAAACAGGGGGTACTGCATCGGCGGAAATTTCCACCAAATCCAGTTTGGCCTCTTCAGCCTTAAGAAGCGCGTCTTCAATTGACACAATCCCAAGCTGTTCACCTTCAGCCCCAATTAACCGAACCTCGCGTGCCGAGATATTCTCGTTGATCGGGGCTTTCGGTGCAGCTCGTTTATCTTGTCTCATTTCACGCTTAATAGTAATTACTCCGAATCTGGGCGACCACGCCGGGAAACCGCTTGCGCGAGAAACTCAGCGAACTGGGCGACGGGCATCGAGCCCAGGTCAGCACCTTCACGAGTACGCACAGCGACAGTCTGCATCTCGACTTCCCGATCTCCGATAACCAAGAGATAGGGAACCTTGAGCAAAGTATGCTCACGGATTTTAAAGCCGATCTTTTCATTTCTCAAGTCAGACTTGGCACGAAAACCGCTTTCGTTGAGAGTTTTTTCAACCTCGGCGGCAAAATCGGCCTGTTTGTCAGTGATGTTCATGATCACTGCCTGGGTCGGAGCCAGCCACACAGGGAATGCACCCTCGTAGTGCTCGATCAGGATTCCGACGAATCGTTCGAAGGATCCAAGGATCGCCCGGTGCAACATTACCGGGTGCTTGCGACTGTTGTCTTCGGAGACGTATTCGGCTCCCAGACGGATAGGCAGGTTAAAATCGAGCTGCAGGGTACCACACTGCCAGACACGACCAAGGCAATCTTTGAGCGAGAATTCGATCTTCGGACCGTAGAACGCGCCCTCACCCGGCTGCAGATCGTACGCAAGGCCCGCACTGTCAAGGGCTGCGGCCAATGCGGCTTCTGCGCGATCCCACAACTCGTCGGAACCAACGCGTTTTTCCGGACGAGTGGACAGCTTCATTTCGACATCGGTGAAGCCGAAGTCGCGATAAACGTCCATGGTCAGTTTGATAAACGCAGCAGACTCGGCCTGCATCTGCTCTTCGGTGCAGAAGATGTGGGCGTCGTCCTGAGTGAACGCACGCACGCGCATGATGCCGTGCAGCGCACCCGATGGCTCGTTACGGTGGCAGGCACCAAATTCGGCCAGACGCATCGGCAGTTCGCGGTAGCTTTTCAGGCCTTGATTGAACACCTGCACGTGGCACGGGCAGTTCATCGGCTTGATGGCGTAGTCACGGTTTTCCGACTGAGTGGTAAACATGTTGTCGGCGTAGTTGGCCCAATGCCCGGATTTCTCCCACAGGCTGCGATCAACGACTTGTGGCGTTTTGATCTCAAGGTAGCCGTTGTCACGCTGCACCTTGCGCATGTACTGCTCGAGCACCTGGTACAGAGTCCAGCCGTTCGGGTGCCAGAACACCATACCCGGGGACTCTTCCTGAGTGTGGAACAAGCCCAGGCGCTTGCCGATCTTGCGGTGATCGCGCTTTTCAGCTTCTTCGATACGCTGTATGTAGGCTGCCAACTGTTTCTTGTCAGCCCATGCAGTGCCGTAAACGCGCTGCAATTGCTCGTTTTTGGCATCGCCGCGCCAGTAAGCGCCGGACAGCTTGGTCAGTTTGAAGGACTTCAGAAAACGTGTGTTCGGCACGTGAGGGCCGCGACACATGTCGACGTACTCTTCGTGATAGTACAAACCCATGGCTTGCTCGTTCGGCATGTCTTCGACCAGGCGCAGCTTGTAGTCTTCGCCGCGAGCCTTGAACACTTCGATCACTTCAGCGCGCGGAGTGACTTTCTTGATGACGTCGTAATCTTTCTCGATCAACTGCTGCATGCGCTGCTCGATGGCAGCCATGTCGTCCGGAGTAAAAGGACGTTCGAAGGCGATGTCGTAATAGAAGCCTTCGTCAATGACCGGGCCGATGACCATTTTAGCCGTCGGATACAGCTGCTTGACCGCATGGCCAACCAGGTGGGCGCAAGAGTGGCGAATGATCTCCAGCCCCTCTTCATCCTTTGGCGTGATGATTTGCAGCGTCGAATCGCTGTCGATGATGTCACTGGCGTCGACCAGTTGGCCATTGACCTTGCCGGCCACAGTGGCCTTGGCCAGACCAGCACCAATGGATGCGGCGACCTCGGCTACGGAAACCGGGTGATCGAATGAACGTTGACTGCCGTCGGGAAGAGTAATAGTTGGCATGGCGCCTCCTCTCCTAGTGGTGACCCCTACCAAAGGTCACGTGGGTTGGGATGAGCCAGTACAAGATCCGATCCAGGCCATTCAATGACGAACGCCTGCCTTACAGCGGCAGGAGCCTTGCGGCCAACCGGAAACCGAACCAGAGTGACTGGGATTCAAATCGGGATTTTCGTACGCTGCCGCTGCCGGGACTAGAGGTCATCCGGAGCCTGCAAACGCCCGAGTCGGGCATGCTAGCACAGATGAACGGTCGCCGATGTACTCTCGCCTTGCCGTGAGGCAAATCGTCCGTTTTATGCCAGAGTGCTGAACTTGATTGGCCATTCAGCCATCAGATAACAAGACATTGACCCACAAGGAGCATCCTCACATGCGTCTGAATACCCTGTTCGCGGTAGTCGCCCCTATTGTTCTACTGCTGCCGTTGAGTGCTCACGCAGACTGGCCAAAGGGCGAACGTGATAAATACATGGCGCAATGCTCGCAGGCCGCAACGCCTCAGATCGGCGCTGCAGCGGCGAAGGCTCACTGCGCGTGCGGCGCTGATGCAATCAAGTCTTATCCCGCTAGCGACATTCAGGCTTTGATGGACAACAAGGCAACGCCTGAACTGCAACAGAAAGCACTGGGCCAGATTGCCAAATGCAAGGCCAACACGCCGGCGAAAAAGTGACAAAAAATTCATTTTGAGCAAACTGAAACCTGCGAAAAGTCTCTTGTTTTGAGCTGTTCTGATCGATTTATGCAGGTTTTACAGGTTTTTTTATAGTCTTTACTTTCGACTAAAAGCCTTTGAATCCGGGGCTTCCAGCCGAAACAGGCAGTAAAGAAAACGCGACTGACTGGCAAACAGCACGTCCGGGGGGTTACAAAGCGAACATTTCGACTATGATATCCCGGTGTGCCCAGTTGGCCTGAGCAGCACAGTACTGAAAAATATATGTTTCTTGGAGATACACCATGTCTAATCGCCAAACCGGCACCGTTAAGTGGTTCAACGATGAAAAAGGCTTCGGCTTCATCACTCCTCAAGGTGGCGGTGACGACCTGTTCGTACACTTCAAAGCTATCGAAAGCGACGGTTTCAAAAGCCTGAAAGAAGGCCAGACCGTTTCCTTCGTGGCTGAGAAAGGCCAAAAGGGTATGCAAGCTGCACAGGTTCGCCCAGAGTAATTTCTCGGCGCACTAAAAAAACCCCGTCCATGTGACGGGGTTTTTTATGCCTGCAGGAAAAGCTGCCGGTATCAGCCGCAGTTGACGCGGGTGACCACCAGACTCTTGTCGGTATTCAGGTTCAAGCGATCCGAGCGGTATTCCAGAGTAATCATGTCATCTGGCTTGAGGAAGCGGGCGTTTTGCGCACCAGCCTTGGCGCGAGCCTGTTCCAACAGGACGGGCGAAGCTTTCTTGCCAATGGCGAACTCCGCTGCCGTTGCTTCACAGCGGCTATGACCGGCTTCGGTCGCCACAGGATCCTTTGCCGACTCGCTGGAGGTTGTGCTGCAACCGGCCAACATGGCCACGGCCATTAGTGCACCCAGTGATGCGAACTTCAAAGGCATGAAGCCTCCTTGTTTTCAAATAGTTTGCTGAGATCGTGCGACCGCCGATCCAACGTTTGGTTTCATGACAAATGCCGTCACCCGGCCACACAATCGGAAAAACGCCGAGTGTGCCTGAGCGGCGCGGGCCACTCATCAATCAATCGTGACTGAATATTAACGAGCTCAGTAAACGTCGATGTAGTCATAGGGCGGATTCGGCCAATTGTCCTTGAGCGCGTTGAAAATTTGCATCACCCAAACCTCGTCGCTGGCCGCAACGTTGCCAACGTAACCCGACCCCTTGGCCCATGTTTCCAAGCGAAACAACAAGCCATCGATGTCCTGCCCGCCCGTCACACCCGAAGAGATGTAAGCCATACCGCCTTTGGTCACTCGCAACTGCGTGTGTTCATCATCGCTGGCCGAGGCCAGCAATCGACGCACAGCATCAAGCGTAAGGCCGTCAGGGGTATTCAAATCGATCTGCACAGCACTGTCCTTGAATTCGCCGGAAAAGACCAAGTGTCGCATAGCGCTCCGCTCATGCCTAAGTCGCAGTGCCAAATGCCCGACAAAATGGTTAACTCGGCACACAGACCTCCCGACTTTTCGAGCCTCATCATGACCAGTGTAAGCATCGACGCCGACATCAAAGCCAAATGGGCAGACGGATACAGTTCCTACAGCCCGGGGTCCACTGAAGAGTTGGCGCTTATTGGTATCGATCTATTGGTCAAAGAGCTGGGCACCGAAGCGGCCCAGCAATTCATCAAGCAGATTTTCGAACGGTACCCGATCGAACAGACCGAGCACGCGCTGGGGGAATAAATCCGCAGGCTGGCACCTGCGGACAGGGTATTACTTCAGGCGTTTCAGGCGTTCGGTCAGCAGATCGAAGAACCCTTGAGCGTCGCCATTTTCCACCCAGAATGCATTCTTCGGCGCCTTGAGACCGTCATACCAATCGACGACGGTCTGACCGAAAGTCGGCCCCTCACGACTATCAACCACGACGTTTACCGAGCGACCGGTGAACAGTTCTGGCTTGAGCAGATAAGCCACGACAGTAGCGTCATGCACCGGGCCACCCGGAATGCCGTAATGCTCCATATCCCCTTTGATGTACTCGTTGAGAATGTCGCCGACAATTTTGCTCGCGTTGTTGTTGAGCGCAGCAATCTGCTTCAAGCGCGCATCGCTGGTAAGAATCTTGTGGGTGACGTCCAGTGGCAGATAGGTCAGCTTCACGCCGCTCTTGAGTACCACTTCAGCAGCTTGCGGATCGGCAAACAGGTTGAATTCCGCCACCGGGGTGATGTTGCCGCCGTTGAAGTGCGCGCCACCCATGATCACCACTTCCTTGATGCCCTGCACAATCTCGGGCTCCTGGATCAATGCCAGTGCAAGGTTGGTCTGCGGGCCAAGCATGGCGATGGTGATGCTGTGTGGCTTGGCTTGTTTGAGGGTATCGATCAGGTAATTGACAGCACTGCCTTCAGCCAGACCTTTTTTCGGTTCGTGCACGGTGACACCCGACAGGCCTTCCTTGCCATGGATGTTCTCGGCGTAGATCGGCGTGCGCATCAGCGGCTTCGGCGCGCCGGCGTAGACGGGTACATCCTCGCGCCCCGCCCACTCGCGAGCCAGGCGTGCGTTACGCGAAGTCTTGTCGAGGCGCACGTTGCCAGCCACGGTGGTCAACGCACGGATGTTCAGTTCGTCCGGCGAGGCCAGCGCGAACAGCAAGGCGACCACGTCGTCGGCACCCGGATCGGTGTCGATGATCAGGTCGATTTTTTCCGCCGCGTGAGCGCCGGTTGCAGATATCAGGGACAAAAGCAGCAGACTCCGGAGCAGTTGGTGCAGTTTTTGAGCATAGCGTTGCATGGCGCATTCCTTGTGCATGTGAAATCGAAAGTTAGAACGTTACACCAGCCACCAGAACGATGTTGCAGTACGGCTGACATTCGCCTGTACGAACAATCGCCCGTGCCTGTCGGCTAAGAACCTTGAATTGCTCATGACTGAGCAGATCGCGACGACCCAGCGCACCTTCGTCATTCAACGCGTCGAGCGTGGTCAACGCAGTCGGTTGCTTGTCGAAGATTTCCTTGGCCAACGCATGGCTTTCCACCTGCATCTCGCTTAGCACGACTTTCAGGGTGCTGACAAAGTCCGGGACACCATGGGTCAGCGCCAGGTCGATCAGCTCGACACCCGGCGGCACCGGCAAGCCGGCATCACCAATCACCACCATGTCGCCATGGCCCAGAGATGCGATCAGTCGCGACAGCGCGACGTTCAGCAAAGGAGTCTTTTTCATGCGGGTTTAAAGGCCTGTACGTCGGACATGGTTGGAATGGAAGGCTGCGCGCCGGCGCGAGTAACCGACAGAGCGGCGGCAATCTGCCCGTAGCGGATCGCTTCGGCCTCGGACTTGCCGCCGGCCAGCGCAGCGGCAAAACCACCGACAAAGGTGTCCCCCGCTGCCGTGGTATCGACGGCCTTCACCTTCGGCGCCGGGAAATGCTCGAAGCCTTTGCCATTGGCGAACAACGAGCCCTCAGCGCCAAGGGTGATAATGACCTTGCCTGCGCCCATCGCGATCAGGTGACTTGCCGCGCTTTCTGCAGTTTCCAGCGAATCAACCGGCAACCCGCTCAAGGCAGCGGCTTCACTTTCGTTGGGAATCAGGTAATCAATGGCTGCGAACCAGTCTGCCGGCAATGGACGGCTGGCAGGGGCAGGATTGAGGATAACGGTCTTGCCCAGCACACGCGCACGCTTGAGCGCATGGCCCACGGTTGCATCCGGAATCTCAAGCTGGCAGATGATAACGTCGGCGGCCTGCAACACGGCGTCGAAGCGGTCGATCACCGCCGGCGTCATGGCGCCGTTGGCACCGGCGACAATCACGATCGCGTTCTGACTGTTGTCATCGACCACGATCAGCGCCACGCCACTGGAGTCCTCGACAACGCTGACCGCCTGACAGTCAATCTGCTCGACCAGCAATGCTTCGCGCAACTGCACGCCATAGTCATCGCTGCCTACACAGCCGATCATCGCCACTTGCGCACCTAGGCGCGCGGCAGCCACCGCCTGGTTAGCGCCCTTGCCACCAGAGACGGTGGCAAAGGAATGTCCGATCAGCGTTTCACCGCCACGGGGCAGCCGTGGCGCCCGGGTGACCAGATCCATGTTCAGGCTGCCTATTACCACTACATTTGCTGGCATACATCACTACTCGTCAATTCGGTTTCAGCGGTACTCGGTGAACACGCCGGACAGCGGCGCAGTCGATTCGCGCAAGACAATACTCGGGGTCACGATCCGTTGATCAGTGACCAGGCCTGGGGTAGCAATCCTTCGCAGCAGCACTTCAGCCGCCATCTCGCCCAGTTGCAGGATCGACTGGCCGACGGTGGTCAGAGCCGGGTACACGTAACGGCTCATCTGGATATCGTCAAAGCCGATCACCGACAGCTCGCTCGGTACTCGCACCTTGCGCTCAGCCGCCGCTCGCAGCACCCCGATGCCAATCATGTCGTTCCCGGCAAAAATCGCGCTCGGCGGGTCGCTCGCAAGTAGCGTCGTCGCTGCGTTGTAACCGCCGGTGCTGGTGAAATCGCTCTCAAGCATGCGCGCTGGCGACACGTCGATGCCCGCCTCTTCCAGCGCCCGGCAAAAACCGGCCTGACGCATTTGCGCCACGCTGGTGCTCGCAGGGCCGCCAATGGTCGCGATATCGCGGTGGCCAAGCTCCAGCAGATGACGGGTCGCGAGGTAAGCGCCGTACTCATGGTCGATGCGCACCAGATCGGCATCCACGCCATCCAGTCCACGGTCGACAATCACCATTGGCGTCTTTACCCCGGCCAGCCCCTGCGCCAGACCACTGTCACCGCCGGCCGACGCGACGATCAAGCCGTCGACGCGCTTTTCCAGCAGGACACGCAAGTAGCTGCGCTGCTTTTGCGGGTTGTCATCGGAGTTGCAGAGGATCACACAGTAGCCATTACGCTCGCAGTAATCCTCGATGCCCCGCGCCAGCTCGGCGAAGTACGGGTTGAGACTGTTGGGCACCAGCAAGCCAATGGTTGCAGTGGTTTTGGCTTTCAGCGAGCGCGCCACCGCACTCGGCACGTAATCGAGGCTTTTGATGGCCGCCTCGACTTTCAACCGGACCTCTTTACTGACCGGTCGTGTGTTGTTCACCACGTGAGACACGGTCGTGTAGGAAATCCCCGCGAGCGCCGCCACATCCTTGATTGTCGCCATGTTTCAAGCCCGCCGACTGGCGCGTTGGCTGCGATAGGTATCGAGCACGACCGCGATCACAATCACCGCACCGGTGATGATGCGCTTGGTCGGTTCGCTGGCACCGATCTGCGCCAGACCGGCCGCCAGTACGGAAATGATCAGGACGCCGAAGAAAGTGCTGATGACCGAACCGCGCCCACCCATCAGGCTGGTGCCGCCGATCACCACCGCAGCAATCACTTGCAGCTCCAGACCGGAGCCCGCATTCGGGTCCGCCGCTTCCAGCCGAGAAATCTGAAACAGCGCGGCGATACCGGCCAGCAGGCCCATCAGGCTGAACACCAGAATCTTGTAGGGTTTTGGATTGATACCCGCCAGCCGCACCGCTTCCTCGTTGGTACCGATACCGATCAGGTAACGTCCGAACACCGTGCGCGTCAAAACCGCCTGCGCAATAAAAATCACCAGCAAGGCAATGATAAACGACGGTGAAATACCGAAAGCGATCGGGTTCGACAACCAGGCGAACGAATCCCCAATATAAGCCGTGCGCGAGCCGGTCATCTGGTAAGCCAGACCTCGGGCCATTTCCAGCACACCGAGAGAAACGATGAACGAAGGAATGCGCCAGGCCACGGTAATGGAACCTGTGACAGTGCCCGCCAATGCCGCGACCGCCATACCGAGCAACGCCGCCGGTAACACGCTCCAACCCCAACCAAGCATGGCCACGCTGACCGTTGATGCCGCGAGCGCCAGTACCGAGCCCACCGACAGATCGATACCGCCAATGATCAACACGAAGGTCATGCCGACGGCCAGCACCATCAGGTCGGGAATCTGGTTGGCCAACGTACTGAAAGTGTTATAGGACAGAAAGTGGCTGCTCAAGACCGAGAACAGCGCAATCATCGCCAGCAGTGCACCGGCCAGCCCCAGGTAGGTGCCCAGCCCGTAAAAGTTGCCACTACGCTTGCTGGCAGGAGATGCAGTTTTCATGGGAGATCCCTAGGCGCCGCTTCGTTGAGCAACGCATCACGTTTTTGGTAGCCGGCGAACGCGGCAGCAAGCAAATCATCCTGGGTCCAGGTGTCGCGCTCAAAGGTGTCGATCAGACGCCCCGCCGACAACACACCGATCCGGTCGCAGATCAGCATCAATTCACGCAGGTCACTGGACACCACCACCAGCGCTTTGCCCTGGCGCGTCAGCTCACCGAGCAAGGCATAGATGTCGAACTTGGCACCGACGTCGATGCCACGAGTCGGTTCATCGAACAGCAGCACCGAACAATCACGCTCCAGCCAGCGACCGATCACGACCTTTTGTTGATTACCCCCGGACAGTTCCGAAACCAACTGTGTCGGGCTCGAGCTGCGGATGCGCATTGCGTCGATCTGTCGTTGCGCCAGTGAAATTTCGTCGCCGTTGTTGACGAAACCACCACTGGAAATTTCCGGCATGTTGCCCAAGGCAATGTTGGCGCTGATCGACTGGCTCAGCAGCAAGCCTTCGCCTTTGCGATCTTCGGTGATCAACGCAATGCCATTGCGCACCGCGTCGACCGGCGAACGAACGCTCACCACTCGCGCTGGCGAGCCCAGTGCAATCGTGCCGCTGTCAGCGACGTCGGCACCAAAAATCAGCCGCAGCAGTTCGGTGCGCCCTGCTCCGATCAGACCGGAAATCCCGTAGATCTCCCCGGCACGCACCTCGAACGAGACGTCGCGCACTTTGTCGGAACGAGTCAGACCAGTGACCGTCAACGCCGGGGCACCGATGTTGCGCGGGCCCATGTCGATGTGTTCGCCCAATTCGCGCCCGACCATCAGCGTGACCAGTTGCTCGCTGTCGTAATTGGCCATCGGCTCGACGCACACCAGGTTGCCATCACGCAGCACAGCAATACGCTGCGCGACTCGGGCCAATTCTTCGAGACGGTGGGATATATAGATGATCGAGACGCCGCGCGCCTGCAGGCGAGTGATCTGCTCGAAAAGCATTTCGACTTCACGCGCCGTAAGCATCGCGGTCGGCTCGTCGAGAATCAGCACATGGCAATCGCCGATCAGGTTGCGGGCGATCTCGACCATCTGCTGATGCCCGATGCCCAATTCGCCGACCAGGGTGTCCGGATCGATCGCATCGAGCCCTACCTGTGCCATGGCCTCGATGGCTGCCTTACGCAATTGCTTGCGGCTGATCCAGCCGCCGTTGCTCGGCAGGTTGTCGAGAAACAGGTTCTCCGCCACCGACAGTGTCGGTAACAGATTGAGCTCTTGCATGACCATGCGCACGCCGAGATCTTCAGCCTGGGTACGGCTACCCGGACGATAGTCCTTGCCCTGGAACTGCATCTGGCCAGTGGTCGGGGTAACCAGACCGCCAATGATCTTCGACAGGGTGCTTTTACCGGCGCCATTCTCACCGGTCAGCGCCAGTACTTCACCGCGCATCAGCGTCAAATCAATGCCCGTGAGCACCGGTTGCGCATAGGTCTTACCGATACCGCTGACCGAGAGGACAGCGTTCGGAGCGGAAACTGACATAAAAATCTCCATGCGCTCGCCCGATCGGGCGAGCGCCGTTGTATCGCCAGAGGACTTACTTGGTGACCAGTTCGACCGGCGTTTCAATCACGCCATTGGTACCGCTGTCGACCTTCTCGCCTTTGATGATTTTCAGCGCGGTCTCGATACCGAACACCGCTTGCTTGGCGGCATATTGATCCGCAGTCGCCAGTACACGACCATCCTTCAACATTGGTTTGATGGCATTGATGTTGTCATAGCCGACAACCTGCACCTTGCCTGCCTTGCCGGCAGCACGCACGGCAGAAACGGCACCGACGGCCATGCTGTCATTACCGGCCAGCAACGCTTTGACATCCGGGTACTCACTGAGAATCGACGCGGCAACCTTGTTGCCTTTATCGATCTCCCAGTCACCGGACTGCAGGGAAACCACCTTGATCTGCGCCGCCTCCATCGCATCCTTGAAGCCAGCGGTACGCTGCTGAGCGTTGGTCGTCGTGGACACGCCTTCAATGATGCCGACTTCGTCACCGGCCTTCAGCTGTTTGGCCAGATACTCGCCTACCAGACGTGCACCTTTGCGGTTGTCCGGGCCTACGAATGGCACGCTGATATTTTTGCTTTTGACAATTTGCGGATCGAGCTGGTTGTCGATGTTGATCACGGTAATACCGGCATCGACGGCTTTCTTGATCACCGGCACCATGGCCTTGGAGTCAGAAGGCGCGATGACCAGGGCATTGACCTTGGCCAGAATCATTTGCTCGACGATGCGCGTCTGGCCTGCGGTATCGGTCTCGTCCTTGATGCCATTGGAGATCAGGTCGAAATCGGCGGCGTGTTCTTTTTGGTAGGCTTTGGCGCCATCTTCCATCGTCAGGAAGAATTCGTTGGCCAGAGATTTCATGACCAGTGCGACTTTGGGTTTTTCCGGGGATTCGGCGAACGCCGAAGAGACGGGTAATGCAGCGGCTGTGGCAGCCAGCATAGCGACAGCAAGAAGACGTCCAGCAAATGGCAGCTTCATGGGTTCACTCCGATCTTATGATTATTCTGAGCAACGTTTGCGCCGACGTAAGCTACAGCGCTTCCACCGATTGAGCTGTACCTAGAGGAAGCCGCGCAAACGTTTGCGTAGATCGAACTATGCGAAGCTGGCCGCGATTTGTCAACAATCGGAAATCACCATTTATCGTAGGACGAATCATTCGACTCGCCCCCTTTGCTATCTATGCTGTGGTGCTGACCAGATTGCCACTGGTGGAACTCTTGGACATTTCCTTGACCAGCGCCCCCGCTACTTCCGCCATCGCGCCGCTGGTTTGCGCGATCTGCCCCTGAATGGACATGACAGCTTGCGATTTGGCCTCCGGCGTCGGATAACTCTGAGCTTGTGCCGCAGCCAGTTGCTGCTGCTGTTCCTGGAGTTGCTTCTGCAATTCCTGCATCCGCTTCAGCAGCATCTTGACGGTAATGCTCAGGTTGTCGCCGCTTTCAGCCTTGCTGCCCTCTTCCGCGGGACCACCGGTTCTAACCTGATTGCTCTCTTCTTTCTCGACGCCCAGCGCCTCGGCAGAAGCGTCCGCTTCCGCTTCACTCAATGCATTGATCGTCGCAGCGGTTTTGCCGCCGATGGTGACAGCAGCGGGATTGGATAAACCGATCGTCAGTGACATGAGAACTCCCTAAATTTTAGTTTCCCTGAACACGCATCGGCCAGCGCCAAGGTTTCTTTAGCACCTATTCCAGATACGGCAACCCGATTCGTTCGACAGAAGCAGTAGTCCGTTTCGGAGAGCCGAACATGAAGGCCCGCATTGTTCGGAAACCCGGATACCGAGAGTCAGTCGCTCTTTTTAGAATCACAAAATACTGATGTAAATCATCAGGTTAAACATTTCTCTAACGCAAAGTACGGCTGGTACAGATCCTGCTCCCTACACCGCACCCCGGCATCCAGATCGGCTCGGGGCGCATCTAGATGAACCTGCATCAGCACCGTCTCACTACTAGAGAGAAAAATAATGAAATCTGCTTTCAACACCTTCGTCCCGGGCGCTTTGGCCCTCCTCCTGCTCCTGCCGACTGCGCTTCAGGCAAAAGAAGTCGAAACCCAGACCAAACTCGCCAACGTCGTGGTCCTCGCCACCGGCGGCACTATTGCCGGGGCTGGCGCCAGCGCCGCCAACAGCGCCACTTACCAGGCAGCCAAAGTCGGCGTCGAGCAACTGATTGCCGGCATTCCTGAATTGAGCAAACTGGCCAATGTGCGTGGCGAACAAGTCATGCAGATCGCCTCGGAAAGCATCACTAACGACAACCTGCTGCAATTGGGACGTCGCGTCGCCGAGCTGGCTGACAGCAAAGATGTCGACGGCATCGTCATCACCCACGGCACCGACACGCTGGAAGAAACCGCTTACTTTCTGAACCTGGTAGAGAAGACAGAAAAGCCGATTATCGTCGTCGGCTCGATGCGTCCAGGTACCGCCATGTCCGCTGATGGCATGCTCAACCTGTACAACGCCGTCGCGGTGGCCAGCAGCAAAGAAGCTCGCGGCAAAGGCGTACTGGTGACCATGAACGATGAGATCCAGTCCGGTCGTGACGTGAGCAAAACGATCAATATCAAGACCGAGGCCTTTAAAAGTGCCTGGGGCCCGATGGGCATGGTGGTTGAAGGCAAATCCTACTGGTTCCGTTTGCCAGCCAAGCGTCACACCATGGATTCCGAGTTCGACATCAAAAACATCAAGAGCCTGCCTGACGTAGAAATCGCCTATTCCTACGGCAACGTGAGCGATACCGCCTACAAGGCACTCGCCCAATCCGGCGCCAAAGCCATCATCCACGCTGGCACTGGTAACGGCTCGGTGTCCTCGCGCGTGGTCCCTTCACTGCAAGCCCTGCGCAAAGATGGCGTGCAAATCATCCGTTCGTCCCACGTCAACGCTGGCGGCTTCGTTCTGCGCAATGCCGAACAACCTGACGACAAGTACGACTGGGTCGTCGCTCACGACCTGAACCCGCAAAAAGCCCGCATCCTGGCGATGGTCGCACTGACCAAAACCAATGACAGCAAAGAGCTGCAACGGATGTTCTGGGAATACTGATTGACCTTCGCCCGATCGACTCTTGATGGGGCAATCTTCTCACCACTCGCCGGATTGGCGGGTGGTGCGTCGCCTACGACCACGCGTGCATCTTCCCCACAAAAAATTCGACTCGCCCTACACCAAAATCGGAAAAGCGCTGTCAGAAGATTTTCTTGAATTTTAAGCAGTTGCGAAAATGCTTACAGTTAAATACTGTATGCACGTACAGCTTAATAAGGATAACCTCGTGGCCACCTCCCCTGATGCTCCTGACGCTTATGAACGCATGGGTATGCGCGTTCAAAAAATCATCAATTCCCCCACCGCACAGAAAGCCAAAGCCGCATTGATCTTCCGTCTGCCGGACGAGCCGATGGATGACTGGGAGCGCCTGCTCGAGGAAATCGACGAGAACGACAACGTTACCCTCGCCTACCGCGACGACGGCGGCGTGCAGATTTTTTGGGTTGTGCCGAAGGAAGATTGATTCAATGATTGTCCGCTGTTTTGCTTTGCTCTTGCTGTTCATCGCCCTGGGCGCCCAAGCGGGCGCGCCTCGCACATTTTCCGAAGCCAAGAAGGTCGCCTGGAAGCTGTACGCACCGCAGTCCACCGAGTTCTATTGCGGCTGCAAATACACCGGCAACCGGGTTGATTTGAAAGCCTGCGGTTACGTACCGCGCAAAAATGCCAAGCGCGCGTCACGTATCGAATGGGAGCACATCGTGCCCGCCTGGCAGTTCGGCCATCAGCGCCGATGCTGGCAGGAAGGCGGACGCAAGAACTGCACACGCTACGACCCGATCTACCAAAAGGCCGAAGCTGACCTGCATAACCTGGTACCGAGCATTGGCGAGGTCAATGGCGATCGCAGCAATTTCAGCTATGGCTGGCTGCCAGTGCAATCCGGTCAGTACGGCTCTTGCCTGACCCAGGTCGACTTCAAGGCCAAGAAGGTCATGCCCCGCCCTTCAATTCGCGGCATGATTGCCCGCACGTATTTCTACATGAGCAAGCAATACGGCTTGCGCCTGTCGAAACAGGACCGGCAGTTGTATGAGGCGTGGGACAAGACCTACCCGGTGCAAGACTGGGAACGCCAGCGCAATCAAAGTGTGGCGTGCGTGATGGGGCGCGGCAACGAATTCGTCGGCCCGGTGAGCATGAAAGCCTGCGGCTGATCGCAGAACAAAAAAGGCCTCGAACGTTATGTTCGAGGCCTTTTTTGTGGCTAGCCGCCAGGCTTGTTGTAGCGCCAATATCCCATCAGGTTGAGCGATTCACGAGGGATCCCGCAGTCCTTGATAAGGTATTTGCGCAAGCTCATGACCGCCGCACTTTCGCCGGCGATCCAGCCGTAAAATCCTTCTTCCGCCGTATTGGCGATTTCCCAAAGAATATCTTTATCCACATCGACCTCAGCGAGTTCGATGGCCTGGCTCGCTGAGGAAGCATGAATGGGCAAAGTCGCCTGCCGCACCGCCTCAACCATCAACATCCCGGCGACTGGCGTATCTGCCTGCTCACGGATCAGCCATTGAACTGTAAGCCCCGGCCAGTCAGGCACTGAAAGCATGTCGTGGGCACTGTCGACTTCGAAGAAAGCTTGCGTCTGGGGTGGATCAGCAAGGGCAGCCAACTCATCAAGAATGCCCATGGCTGCCGGCAACGCCGTCGAGTCGGCAACCAGCAATACTTGCTTGAGGGCCTGAGGCGGCCGCCACTCGAATCCTCCGGCTTCCTTCGCAGAGAAGCGGTTGTCAGGCGCAAGGATTTGCATCGACTCGCCCGGCTGCGCTCGCAACGCCCAGCGCGAAGCCGGTCCTGTCTCGCCGTGCAAGACGAAATCAATGTCGACCTCACCTTGTTCGGTACGCAGATGACGAATCGTGTAAGTACGCATCGCCGGACGGCGACTCGCCAACATCGAACGGAAACGCGCGTACCAACCTTCCTCCTGCGCAAGATTTGCAGGAGAACCATCTGCGGCAGGGAAAAAAAGTTTGACCCGCTGATCGGGCGCCCAGGTGGCCATATTGGCAATTTCAGGACCGGCAAAGGTGATCCGCAACAAGTGCGGGCTCAACCGGCTTGTACGCTGCAGCACAGCACTGAAGAGCTTGTAGGGATTGGCGGAGGCCATGCGGAGCTCCTTCAAGAAATCGTAAGTGACTCGTATAAGACGAATCGCATCCGACACCCTTTAAGCTGCTCCGCTGAAACCAATGTTACGGCTGGATCGGATGCTCGATCACCACCGATTCGATATTCCGTTTTTTGGCCTTTGCCAATGCCGCATCGACCTGCACCTGCCGAGCTTCGGCCTCAGCCTTGGAGTTGAAAGGGCCAATCAGAATTCGCACTTTGCCGCTGCTGTCCTTGATTACCGTCGGAACAAATGCATGCTCGATCAGCCAACCGCTCAGATCACTGACAGCCTGAGGCGTTTCGCCGCGCACCTCGAGATCCCACTGCGGAGCAGAGGCCATCGCAGGGGCAGTCGCAACCGGCGTTTTCGGCTTTTGCGCGTCTACACTCTTGCCTTCACCACATCCTGCCAATGCCAGTGCCGCGACTATCCAGACCAATTTGCGCACAACGGTTTCCTCGGAAATCTCAAAGCGGCGATCTTACCATTCATAAATACTTCGCGAGCCCCGCAAAATGGGCACGAAACAACGAGATTGATGATTGCAGCCTCTGTATAGTTACGCCCTGGGAATTAATGCCGGATCTGCGCGTCAGAAAGAGGCACCCAAACTGTGAGACTTCGCACTAATCTATACGTACCACCGACCTCTGCACTGTCTGAATCAGGTGCCCTACAAAGCAATCAAGGAGAAGACCATGCTGATACTCACCCGCAAAGTCGGTGAAAGCATAAACATTGGTGATGACATCACCATCACCATCCTGGGCGTTAGCGGCCAGCAAGTACGAATTGGCATCAACGCTCCGAAGAACGTTGCGGTGCACCGTGAAGAGATCTACCAGCGCATTCAAGCTGGCCTGACCGCTCCGGACAAACCACAAACACCCTGAGCCGCATCGCAGTCAGTAGCCAGTTCGTTTGCCCCGCACAATGACTGGCTAGAGATACACGCGCCGTATTGCCACCCGCTCCCACTCTGTTGGGCACGGCGCCTGACACACCCCCCCCTTTCGATTCGTCTTCCCTATCCCCTGTTGCCACTCGATATTACCGGCCATTCCAAAGGCTGGATGTCGGACGATTCCGATAGAGCGCAGGGAATTCGCCCTCCTAAGCGAATGTCACGCCACGTGCCATGCCAGTGGCGGCAACCACCATCAGCATCAGCAACAACGCTTCGACATGACTGATTCGCGCGTACAACTTCGCACGCCCGGTATCGAGTGCCGTACCGCGCGCTGACGCGATGCGCCATTTGACCAACGTGATCATCGGCGCGAGCTCCATCAGCAGAATGAGCACGAACAGTGTCATCTTCAGATGGAACAGTGGCTGATGAAGGTAATAGTCAGTGCCCTTCTCATACCCGCCAAAGGCACGCATCCCGCCCGTCACCAACAGAATCAACGCAGAGATGCCCCACAGATTATCGGCGAGCAACACGCGCCTGACCTCCCCCGTGCCGGACGCCAAACAACTGAACGCCTCTCCACGCGTCAGCACGGCCCAAAAGCCCAAGGCAAAAGCCAGTAGATGAATAGCCGCTAGAAACCAGTGAGCCAGCACAGACACACTCCTTTATAAGAGTTGAAAATCGGCCAGTCAGTAGTAGTTCAAAAAGCGGAGATTGGCTCGGGCCACATTGCCGGTGTGCAGCGGAGGAACGCGATAGAGTAGCGCTGCGAAAGCCAAATCGCAGGCAAAAAAAATCCCAAGCAGCTGATGGAAGCTTGGGATTAAAAATGCATAAACCGTGGTGGTGAACGCGGAGCGGATATTACTGATTAATCGCTTCAGCGACAATATTTTTTCGATAACCGGTCGGTTAAAAAAGCTCGTAACTCATTCAATATCCGGACTATTTTTATGGAATGAGAAGATCACGCGCTGGAATGGCTGGCTCTAAAGCCGAGCAAATAACCGACAGGAAGATCACAGCCAGGCCGAGGCGAAAGACCGAAGCTGTCGGCAGAAGCCAGGAAGCGCTACGCGACAGCTCAGGGTGCTGCACTGAACTCAGGAAATGGCCCAGGTGTTCATGTCAAACCCGTAAAAGTCATGAAGACCTTCGGCATCAACGGCCAGCCACGACATTTACCAGCGACTACTGAAGAATCCGATGGTTGCCGCCTTCGAATTGCATGAGTGCACGCTTAGGGCTGTCGCAATACCGTGCCAGCCGAGCGAAGAGATAGTGCGTCAGCTGAGAGTCGCCGGGTTACAGCGGTTAGGCATGCATCCAGACGAACCTGAAGGCGGCTTAATCGAGCAGTTTAACCCCCGATCACGCCTTGCTGTAATCCTGACCCGTGCCTTTCAATACAGCCTGGTACGCCTTCTGCAATTCGAGACTGGCTCGCGTAGGAGCCACGCCAATCGACGAATCACGTGGATAGCTCGCAGTCATGGAAAGCGCACAATCAACGAGAGCTGCAACGTCTACACCCTGTTTTTTTGATGCGATCAGCACCGACATCAATGCGGTCTGAAGCGCATTTTCACGAACAATAGCCACTTCGTTTCTCCCTTTAGCGTCATGCCGAGGAGAGAAAACTAACCGAATGGTCATCAAAATGCCATCAAACTATATCACCTATTTTCGCCGAGAGTAGTCGCCGATGCGGGCCACCCGACAAGCAGACAACAAAAAAGGGCCCACCTTTCGGTGAGCCCTTCTAGACCGCCCAGCAGAGCGGATTTTGTTTGGTAGGCGCGATTGGACTCGAACCAACGACCCCCACCATGTCAAGGTGGTGCTCTAACCAACTGAGCTACGTGCCTGCTGTGAGGCGGCATTCTACGGAATTCCGGAGGGGTGTCAACACCTTTTTTTCACCTAACCCTATGAATATGCAAAATATTTAATTTCCGCTCAGCAACGGAGGTTTTCAGTGGCTGGCGGAGGTTTTTCAACTCGGGTAGGATCGGCGCACTCGTAAAATATATTAAACAGAGGCTGCAGGATGGCGAACACCCTTTACCCAGAGTCTTATTACGCTGCGTCGGCCAATGCCGTACCGGCTCGTCCGGCCTTGCAGGATGATGTGGAGACGGATGTCTGTGTGATTGGTGCCGGGTATACCGGATTGTCCTCCGCCCTGTTTCTGCTGGAGAGCGGTTTTCGCGTGACCGTGCTGGAAGCAGCCAAAGTCGGTTTCGGCGCCTCGGGACGCAACGGTGGCCAGATTGTTAACAGCTATAGCCGCGACATCGACGTGATAGAACGCACCGTTGGCCCGAAGCAAGCGCAACTGCTCGGCCACATGGCCTTCGAAGGCAGCCGGATCATTCGCGAACGCGTCGCCAAGTACAACATACAGTGCGATCTGAAGGACGGCGGCGTGTTCGCGGCGCTGTCAGCCAAGCAGATGGGCCACCTGGAGTCGCAAAAGCGTCTGTGGGAACGCTTCGGCCATACGCAGCTTGAATTGCTTGATCAACGCCGCATTCGTGAGGTCGTTGCCTGCGATCAGTACGTCGGCGGCATGCTCGACATGAGTGGCGGCCACATTCACCCGCTCAACCTGGCGCTAGGCGAAGCCGCGGCAGTCGAATCGCTGGGCGGTGCTATCTATGAGCAATCGCCCGCCGTGCGTATCGAGCGCGGTGCCAATCCAGTGGTTCATACACCGCAGGGCAAGGTCAGGGCCAAGTTCATCATCGTCGCCGGTAACGCCTACCTCGGCAATCTGGTGCCGGAACTGGCGGCTAAATCGATGCCGTGCGGCACTCAGGTGATCACCACCGAGCCATTGGGCGATGAATTGGCGAAAAACCTGCTGCCACAGGATTACTGTGTCGAAGACTGCAATTACCTTCTGGACTACTACCGCCTGACGGGCGACAAGCGCCTGATCTTCGGCGGCGGCGTGGTGTATGGCGCACGGGATCCGGCAAACATCGAAGCGATCATCCGCCCGAAAATGCTCAAGGCGTTCCCGCAGCTCAAGGACGTGAAGATTGATTACGCCTGGACCGGTAACTTCCTGCTGACCCTGTCGCGCCTGCCGCAGGTTGGGCGCCTGGGCGACAACATCTATTACTCGCAGGGTTGCAGTGGTCATGGTGTGACATACACGCATCTGGCCGGCAAAGTGTTGGCCGAGGCGTTGCGTGGTCAGGCGGAGCGTTTTGATGCGTTTGCTGATCTGCCGCACTATCCGTTCCCGGGCGGGCAACTGCTGCGCACGCCGTTTGCGGCGCTGGGGGCTTGGTATTACGGGTTGCGCGACAAATACGGTTTCTGATCAAACGCCCTGTTTCATTCTTCAGAGACAACTGTGGCGAGGGAGCACGCTCTCTCGCCACAATGACATCCGCCACTCAGTATCAGAGCTGATCCCGAGCAATCCCACTGCGTATGCGCAAGATATCCGCCAGCACCGCCAAGGCAATTTCCGCCGGCGTCTTGCTACCCAGGTTAAGGCCGATCGGTGCATGTATCCGCGCCAACTCGCCCTCCCCCAGCCCGCCAATCCGACGCAAACGCTCGAAGCGTTTCTGCGAAGTCTGCAGCGAGCCCATCACGCCGATGTAGAACGCTTCGGTACGCACCGCTTCCATCATCGCCAGATCGTCGATGCGCGGATCATGGGTCAGCGCCACGACCGCGGTATCTCGATGGCAACCGCCATCAGCAATGAACACCGACGGCAGTTGCCGACGAATCTCCACGCCACTGAGCACCACACCCTCGAGCACTTCATCGCGCGGATCGCAGAGGATCACTTCGAAACCGAGGCCGACCGCAAACTCGGCGCACGCCTGCGCCACGCTGGAATATCCGGCGAGCAACAGACGCTGCGCTGCACCGATGCGGATCCGCACCCGATCAATCTCCCGCTCGATACGCGCACCCTGCTCGCGATCAGCGAACAGACTGCGCGCACCGCTGGCCAGATCGACCTCGCGAATCAATCGTCGCTGACCGAGCAGCGCCGACTCCAATTCGCGCAGATGCGCCTGCACGTCGCAGTCGGCGTCAAATTTCTCTACCAGCACATCGAGAATGCCACCACAGGGCAGGCTGACCCGCGAGCGCGGATCGTCGCCCTCACCGTAACGCACGACATTGACCGCATCGAGAAACGCACCTTCGGCGACGCGCTCGAGAAAATCTTCCTCGACGCAACCGCCGGACAACGACCCGATCCACTGCCCGCCTTCATTCACCGCCAGCAGCGAACCCGGCGCACGCGGTGCCGAGCCGTAGGTCGTCAGCACGGTGCAGAGCCAGATGCACTGCCCCGCCACCGACCACTCCAGCGCGCGGCGCACCACTTGCAGATCGAGATGCTGCATATCAGTGCGCCTTGTGCTCAAGGGCCGGAGCGTCGGCTTGCAGCTTCTGCACTTCGCTTACGGTCAGTTCAGTGGATTGACCACCCCAGCCTTGACGCAGGTAGTTCAGCAGATCGGTCAACTGCTCAGGACTGAGCTTGTCGGCAAAACCCGGCATCGGTTGCATGTGCTCGAACCCGGAGAATTTCTGTTCGCCGATACCATCCTCGATCACGCGCAGCAAGTTGCGTGGATCTTCCAGACGCAGCGTGGTGTTGCCGCGCATGGCCACCGCGATATGCGGTTTGCCTTCGCCACCGACCGCGTGACATCCGGCGCAGACGTTCAAGTAATCCTGACGGCCGCGCTGGGCGCTCGCGCCGAGTTTGTCCACCGGCACTTCGACCAGCGCCTTGGCTGCCGGCGGCTGATCACCGAGCAGGAACGTGGCCATCGCAGCCAAATCGGTATCGGTCAGGCCCTGAGTGCTGTTGTGGAACACCGGGAACATCTCGTTGAACATCGTGCCCTGCGCACTCATACCGTGCTTGAGGAACGTGCTCAGGTCCTGATGATTCCAGCCGCGAGCAGCCAGATCGGTGGCCAGTAGACTCGGCGCCAGATAACCGTTGAGGATCCCACCGGTCATGCGTTTGTCCATCTGCATCGCGCCCGGAAGGCCGCGCGGCGTATGGCATTCGCCGCAGTGGCCGAGAACGTCGACCATGTACTGGCCGCGCTTCCACGCCTCGCTTTTGCCTTCCCCCGAATCCAGCTTCACATCTTTGCCGTACATCATGTTCCAGCCCATCAGGCCCAGACGCACGTTAAACGGAAAACTCAGGCTGGTGACCGGTGCAGCACGTTCGATCGGCTCGACGGTTTTCAGATACGCATGAATCGCGTCGGAATCTTCCCGCGGCACCAGGTGATAGGAGGTGTACGGCATCGCCGGATACAGATTCGCACCGTCGCGGCGCTTGCCTTCGGTGAGCGCGGCAAAGAACTCCTCATCGCTGTACAAACCGATGCCGTGTTCTTTACTCGGCGTGATGTTGGTGCCGTAGATCGTGCCGAACGGCGAGACGATCGGCAGGCCACCCGCATACGGCGCACCACCCGCTGCCGTGTGGCACGCGACGCAGTCCGCAGCGCGGGCGAGATACTCGCCGCGCTTGACCTGATCATCAGCGTGCGCGAACAACATCGGCGCAGTCAGCCCGACCGCCAGGGTCAGGCGGGTCAATAAAAGCTTCATGCTTAACCCTCCTTGACCAGGCCGAGATCAGTCAACACGTTGCGGGTAGCGTTGTAGTAACGCACGTACCCGGTGCAACGACAGATGTGATGGCCAAGGCTGTCCTCGATGACTTGTTCCAGTTGGCTTTTGACGATCGGCTGGCGTTGCAGCTTTTCCACCAGCACGGTCGCGGCATTGACGAAGCCCGGGGCGCAGTAGCTGCACTGGAAGGCGAACTCGTCGACGAAACGCTGCTGGATCGGGTTCAGCTCAGTGACCTGACCGTCCTCGTCACGCTTGGCGTGGCTTTCGATGGTGCGAACTTTCTTGCCTTCGAAATAATGCGCGCCGGTGATGCAGGTGCGCACTTCTTCGCTGGTGCCGTCCGGGTTGTCGACGATCACGACGCAGGCGTGGCAGATACCCTGACCACAGCCCAGGCGCGAGCCGGTGAGATTCTTGTATTCGTGCAGGTAATCGATCATCGGCAGGTCATCAGGGATGTCCACCGGGCCGACGGATTGACCATTGAGGGTCAGTTGAAGCGGACGGTTAGCCATTGAGGGCCTCCTTGATGCGCGCAGCAGTGATTGGCAGATCGCGAACACGTTTACCGATGGCGTGCGCCACGGCGTTACCGATGGCACCGACTACCGGGATCATCACCACTTCGGCGATGCCTTTGGACGGATCGCTTGGCGACAGCGGCGGCAGAATTTCCGCCGTCTGTTTCCACACCGCAACGTGACGCGCCATCGGCAGACGGTAACGGTTGAAGTTCCAGTCACCCTCCCCCGGCCCGCCTTCGTACAGCGGCATTTCTTCCATCAATGCGTGGCCGATGCCCATGGCGATACCGCCCTCAAGTTGCCCCTTGACCAGCTCTTCGACCAGCACACGTCCGCACTCGACCCACGAATGGTGATTGAGCACTTCGACTTCCGCCGAGCCTTTGTTGACCTTCAACTCGACCAGCGTGGCGACCGGGCTGTAGTACGTCACGGCAGCGTTGTTCAGCTGGGTCACCGGGTAGTTGATGTTCTGGCGATCCAGCAGGTGGAAACCGGCAGTGCTCATCAACGCTTGCTTGGCCTTCGGTGCGCCGTCGCCGTACTTCACCGCCAGACCATCGAGTGGCAGACGCTCTTTCACGCCGTCGATGCTGTACTCAGCCTCGGCCCAGCTCCAGCGGTTGAAACCGTGAACTGTCGCCGCAGTGACCAGGCCACGCTCGTGAGCGCGTTTGGCCAGCTCTTCGAAGCTCAACGGCTGCATGCCGTTGGCGGTCAGCTTGCCATCGACCCAATGCGCGTCTTCACGTCGCACCACGTAAGGGTTGGCCTGGCCGCCGTAAGGACCCTGACGCCAGATCTCCAGCGCCGCCGGCCACAGACCGTGATTGAACAACACACGCGCCGCTTCACGGGTGGCATGACTGAAGTAGTAAGCGGAGTTGGTCGCGGACGACGCCGAGGCCAATTTGCCCACCCAGCGCGGGTTGCGCAGCAGGTTGTCCTGCTCGGCCTGGCTCATGGTGTAAGGGTTGCCGCTGGTGATCAGCTGCATTTCCTTCCATTCGGTTTCGCCAGTCTTCACTTCGTGCGCCGGGCTGCCGAGGAAATCGGCGACGACCAAAGCTTGCGACGTGGACATGCCGGTGCCGATTTCGATGCCGATGTGGCGCAGGGTAATGCGACCGTCGGCCGTGAATTCGATGCTGGCCATCGGCGCTTCGGAACCGGTGCCGAAGTCTTTCTGGCAAATGGCAAAACCAACGCCATACCAGTTATCCGGGTCTGCCGCTTCGCGCTGTTTCTTGATCGCGTCGCGGTTTTTCCAGACCTCGTGCACGGAGGCCTTGTCGAGAATCTCGTGCAGTCGCAGCGCGCCGGCCGGGATCGCACCCTGGGTATTTTTCATGCCGGAACGCAACGCGTTTTTGCGACGCAGGTCGATCGCGTCGACCCCCAGGCGATTGGCGATTTCATCGACCATCATTTCGGTCGCCGCCATGCTTTGCAGGGTGCCGTAGCCGCGCATCGATCCCGCCTCAACACCGCGCGAGTGATAGGCGGTGACTTGCAGGTCGTTTTGCGGCATGTAGTAAATCGACTGCGCTGCCGTGGCACCCACTGCAGCTACCGACGGGCTGTAGTTGATCCGGCCACCGCCGTCGACGCTCATTTCGGAGCGGAAAATCTTGAAGCTGTAATCGTTCTTGTCCACGGCCAATTGGTAGCGAATGTCGAACGGGTGACGCTTGATGCCACTCTGGAACTGCTCGTAGCGGTCGTTGGCCAGGCGCACAGGCACACCGGCGCCGTACAGCGCAGCGAGGGCCGCGTAGTAAACGAAGATGTTGTGGTCTTTGGAACCGTAACCCACGGTGTAACCCGGGTGCATGTTCAGGTTGGCCAAGCCAAAGCGCGAAGGCGCGATCATTTTCGCGGTATCGGTCGCCGTTTCCAGCGGGCACTGGGTCGCCACGACAAAGTGCAGGGTTTTGGTCTTTGGGTCATACCAGCCATTGCCGTTGTCCGGCTCCATGGCGGCCGGCTCGATCGACGGAGTCTTGTAGCGCTCATCGAACACCAGCCAGTTGTCCGGCGGTGTATCGATCTCTTTCTTCATGCGATCGGCGTAGAACAGCCCGCGCTCGGTCAGGTTGCCATGCAGATTCGGCGACGCATCCCACACCGGACGACGGTTTTTCAGCATCGGGAACAGGATCGAATCCTTGAGGCTGGCGAATTCGTCTTCATCGGCCGAGGTCGGGCCACCGACACGCACATAGCGGAAGCTGCCGTAGGGGTCGCGTTCGTAGAACGGCACTTGAGCACCGTAACGAATCGCCTTGTCATTGAATTTGAGCTGGTTCTTGGCCTGACGGAAACGCTCGAAATCGTTCCAGATCAGGATTGCCACCGGGTGCCCGATGAACATCGGCACTTTGCCTTCCGGCAGCAGCGGATCCGGAGCGTGTTCTTCCGGAAAGACGATGCCGTCCTTGTCCAAGTCAGCAGCGGTAACGATGCGATCCGGTTGCAAGTCTGCACCCAGCCACGACAGATCGTAGCCGGCATAGATGCGATCGGCCTTGATGGTTTTCAGCAGCATGGCGTGGCCCTGCTGCTCAGGCCAACCCGGCATGTCCTTGGATCGGATATCGCGGGCAAACACTTTGCTGCCGCAGACCTTGGACAGTGCATCGTTACGCTGACGCGCCTTACCGTTGTTGCCGAGCCACTTCTCGGACGGCACGGTGACGCTGTTTTCCATCAAGGCAGCCAGCGCCTGACTGCTGAGCGGCGTGAGCGTGACGCTCACGCCCGCTACCAGCCCGCCCTGAAGGAATGAGCGCCGGGATATTTCACGGTTGGACATGGATCATCCTCTGGGCGGTTATATGTCCGCCCTTCTGGTTATCTACTGGGAATCTCGAGTCTTGCAGAAGCTCTTTCTGGCGAAGCAAAGAGCTGTGTTGACAGTGCAAAGCTGACCGAAAGGTTAACTTTAAAGGTTTCTTGGCTCGCAGCAAACAACCAGTTACATAATTCTGACTAAAGAATCAAAAAATCAATGCGACGTGGCACCGCAGCAAACCCGTAGGGATAACTGCGATCCCACAAAGACTTGTATAGGGCACAGGATGGTGAAAGGCAGGAAGAAGAAATGGAGGGTCAAATTTCAGACACAAAAAACCCCGGTCTTTCGACCAGGGTCTTTGCTATCGATTCCGAATCAGCCAATGGCTGCTTTCGGCGCTTCAAGGCGTTCAGTGGGCCTCGAAGCAGATATGGCGCAGCGGACGGGACTCGAACCCGCGACCCCCGGCGTGACAGGCCGGTATTCTAACCGACTGAACTACCGCTGCGTATCGCTTTGAGCTTGCGCTCAAGTAACTCGTTTTGATTGAAAGCTTCGGTGCTTTTCAATCTCGACCCAGACAATGTCTGACTCGTTAAAAATGGCGCAGCGGACGGGACTCGAACCCGCGACCCCCGGCGTGACAGGCCGGTATTCTAACCGACTGAACTACCGCTGCGCGTCGGTGCAGGCACTTTCAGCCTACCCTCTTGCTTTCGCAAGTTACTCGGAAGTGGTGGGTGATGACGGGATCGAACCGCCGACATTCTGCTTGTAAGGCAGACGCTCTCCCAGCTGAGCTAATCACCCGTTTGCATCTCCGAGGCCGCGAAATTTACGCAGGTAGCGAACCTAAGTCAATAGCAGGATTGAAGTTTTTTTCAGAAACAGCTTTTAGCGACAAGTGTCGAGCAGCAAGCAAAAGCAAGAACACATACCGCAGTCACTTCACTGTTGTGCTTTGACTGGCAGCTTGAAGCTCGAAGCTGCACTTCACGGCTTGTAAATCATCTTCTTGGTCATGCCGCCGTCAACGACGAATTCCTGCCCGGTGACAAACCCGGCATTCCTCGACAGCAGCCACGCAACCATCGCCGCCACATCCTCAACCGTGCCCACTCTGCCCGCCGGATGCTGAGCGTGATCGGAATCGGCCAACGGCTCGGCACGGCGTGCAAACGGGTCCCGCGCATCAATCCAGCCCGGGCTGACGGCGTTGACCCGAATCTCCGGCCCGAGGCTGATGGCCAACGCGTGAGTGAGGGCCAACAATCCGCCCTTGCTCGCCGCATAGGCCTCGGTATCAGGTTCGGACTGCCCGGCACGGGTCGACGCCAGATTGACGATCGAGCCATTGTGCGCCCGCAGATACGGCGCGCAATGCTTGGCCAGTAGCATCGGCCCGCTGAGATTCACTGCCAGCACCCGATTCCAATAGGCGAGATCAAGGCTTTCCAGCGTGATGTTGTGGGGATCAGCCACGGCAGCATTGCACACCAGCGCATCGAGCCGACCAAACTGGCCCAGCACCTCGGCCACACCAAGCGCCACCTGACCTTCATCCGCAACGTCCATGGCGATGAACCAGGCGTGCTCGCCCAGCACCTTCGCCACTTTCGAACCGCGCGCACGATCCAGATCGGTCAGCACCACTTGCCAGCCTTCGCTGATCAGCCACGCGGCGATGCCCAGACCAATGCCGCGCGCGGCGCCCGTGACCAGCGCAACGCGGCCATGAGTGCCGGCTTTCGCAGTGGACAATTCGATCACAGTGCCGCCAGACCGCGCACCAGGTCGGCCTGCAGGTCGGCCACGTCTTCCAGACCGACGGCGACACGGATCAGGCTGTCACGAATACCCGCTGCTTCACGCTCTTGCGGCGCCAGACGGCCGTGGGAAGTGGTGCTCGGGTGGGTGATGGTGGTTTTGCTATCACCAAGGTTGGCAGTGATCGAAATCAACCGGGTGGCATCGATAAAGCGCCACGCGCCCTCTTTGCCGCCCTTGACCTCAAAACTCACCACCGCACCAAAGCCCTTCTGCTGACGCTGAGCAAGCTCATGCTGTGGATGGCTCTTGAGACCGGCGTAATGGACCTTCTCGATGCCGTCCTGCTGCTCCAGCCATTCGGCCAGTTGCTGGGCGTTGGCACAGTGCGCCTTCATCCGCAGGTTCAGGGTTTCCAGACCTTTGAGGAAGATCCACGCATTGAACGGGCTCAGCGTTGGCCCGGCGGTACGCAGGAAACCGACGACTTCCTTCATCTGCTCGCTGCGACCGGCGACCACGCCGCCCATGCAACGGCCCTGGCCATCGATGAACTTGGTCGCCGAGTGCACGACGATGTCCGCACCGAGCTTCAGCGGCTGCTGCAACGCAGGTGTGCAGAAGCAATTGTCGACCACCAGCATCGCGCCTTTGGCGTGAGCAATTTGCGCCAGGGCGGTGATGTCCACCAACTCAGCCAGCGGATTGGATGGCGACTCGACGAAGAGCAGCCTGGTGTTTGGCTTGATCGCCGCATCCCACGCCGGCAGCTCCGCCAGCGGCACATAGTCGACTTCGATGCCGAAACGCTTGAAGTACTTTTCGAACAGGCTGATGGTCGAACCGAACACGCTGCGCGACACCAGCACGTGATCGCCGGCGCTGCACAGGCTCATCACCACCGCCATGATCGCGGCCATGCCGGTCGCTGTCGCAACGGCTTGCTCGGCGCTTTCCAGCGCAGCAATGCGCTCTTCGAACGCGCGCACGGTCGGATTGGTGTAGCGCGAGTAAACGTTGCCCGGCACTTCGCCGGCAAACCGTGCTGCTGCGTCGGCGGCCGTGCGGAATACATAGCTTGAGGTAAAGAACATCGGATCACCGTGTTCGCCTTCCGGCGTACGGTGCTGACCGGCACGTACGGCCAGGGTATCGAACGCTACGCCTTCGAGGTCGCTATCCAAACGACCGGCATCCCATTCCTGACTCATGCTGTCACTCCTTGCCTGTTCTCGATAAATAAAAAGTCTTTTGCCAGATACAAAACCGGCCCCTCAGGGCCGGTAGAAACTCAGTTGTTATACAGATCGATGATCGCACTGACCGCCTGGGTCTTGACCTTCGAGGCATCGTTGCGTGCCTGTTCGATCTTGTCCAGATAAGCCTCGTCGACGTCGCCGGTCACGTATTTGCCGTCGAACACTGCGCAATCGAAGTTTTCGATCTTGATCTTGCCGCCGCCGACCGCTTCGATCAAGTCAGGCAAGTCCTGGTAGATCAGCCAGTCCGCACCGATCAGATCAGCCACGTCCTGAGTCGAACGGTTGTGGGCGATCAGTTCATGGGCGCTTGGCATGTCGATGCCGTAGACGTTCGGGAAACGCACCGCAGGAGCGGCCGAGCAGAAGTAGACGTTTTTCGCGCCGGCTTCACGGGCCATCTGAATGATCTGCTTGCAGGTGGTACCGCGAACGATCGAGTCATCGACCAGCATCACGTTCTTGCCGCGGAATTCCAGCTCAATGGCGTTGAGCTTCTGGCGTACCGATTTCTTGCGGGCAGCCTGGCCCGGCATGATGAAGGTGCGGCCGATGTAACGGTTCTTGACGAAACCTTCGCGGAATTTCACGCCCAGGTGATTAGCCAGCTCCAGCGCAGCGGTGCGACTGGTGTCCGGAATCGGGATAACCACGTCGATGTCGTGCTCAGGACGCTCACGCAGGATCTTCTCGGCGAGCTTCTCGCCCATGCGCAGGCGCGCCTTGTAGACCGACACGCCGTCGATGATCGAGTCCGGACGCGCCAGATAGACGTGTTCGAAGATGCAGGGGGTCAGGGACGGGCTGGTCGCGCACTGACGGGTGTGCAGCTTGCCCTCTTCAGTGATGTAGACCGCTTCGCCCGGCGCCAGGTCGCGAATCAGGGTGAAACCGAGGACGTCCAGGGAAACACTTTCCGAGGCGATCATGTACTCGACGCCTTCGTCAGTGTGACGCTGGCCGAACACGATCGGGCGGATGCCGTGCGGGTCACGGAAACCGACGATGCCGTAACCGGTCACCATGGCCACTACCGCGTAACCGCCGACGCAACGGTTATGCACGTCGGTCACGGCAGCAAACACGTCTTCTTCGGTCGGCTGCAGCTTGCCGCGCTGGGCCAGCTCGTGGGCGAACACGTTGAGCAGCACTTCCGAGTCGGAACTGGTGTTGACGTGACGCAGATCGGATTCGTAGATTTCTTTGGCCAACTGTTCAACGTTGGTCAGGTTACCGTTATGCGCCAGCGTGATGCCGTAAGGCGAGTTGACATAAAACGGCTGGGCTTCGGCCGAAGTCGAACTGCCCGCGGTTGGATAACGGACGTGGCCGATACCCATATGGCCGACCAGGCGTTGCATGTGACGCTGATGGAACACGTCACGCACCAGGCCATTGTCCTTGCGCAAGAACAACCGGCCATCATGGCTGGTCACGATACCGGCAGCGTCCTGGCCGCGGTGCTGGAGCACGGTTAGCGCGTCATACAGCGCCTGATTGACGTTCGACTTACCGACGATACCGACGATGCCACACATGCGACGCAACCCCTACTTAATGGATCTGAACTGAACAACACTCACTGTGGCGTTTTGGCCGACGGCAAGAGCTGCTCCTTGAACGGAATTTCAGCGGGTACGCTGATTCCGCTGGCAAGCCACTGACTGCTCCACCCAAGAATCAGGTTCTTGGACCAGTCGGCGACCAATAGAAATTTTGGCACGAGCTGTGACTCTTTCCACCACCCGTCCTGCTGTACCGGCCCCAGGCTCAACAGCCCGACTGCGACGACCACCAGCAGCACGCCACGCGCCGCGCCGAAGGCCATTCCCAGAAAGCGGTCGGTCCCGGACAACCCGGTGACGCGAACCAACTCGCCGATAAGATAATTGATCATTGCGCCCACGATCAGCGTGGCGACAAACATGATGGCACAGCCCGCGATCACGCGAGCCGATGGGGTTTCGATGTATCCGGCGAGGTACTCGGACAATGAACCACCGAACATCCAGGCGACGACTCCTGCGATGATCCAGGTCACCAGCGATAATGCTTCTTTGACGAAGCCGCGGCTCAGACTGATCAATGCGGAGATGGCGATGATTGCAACGATCGCCCAGTCAACCCAGGTAAATGGCACAGTGCAGCCTACAGACGGATAAGGCGGCGCATTTTAGCAGAGCGCATGGCTATCGGTAAGCTGCGATTTTCAGTGCATTTCAATCGAATCGATAGATGCTAGCCACGCTCGGGCTGGAAGCGCACGACAAAGCCCTTGAGGTTCTGCTGACGGCTCAACAGATCACGCAGACGATCGGCTTCGGCGCGCTCGATCAGCGGGCCGACGAACACCCGATTCTTGCCATCGGCGGAACGGATGTAGGCGTTGTAGCCCTGGCTGCGCAGCGTTTTTTGCAGACTCTCGGCGCTGGCGCGGCTCGACAGGCTGGCCAGTTGCACCGACCAGCTCACCGACAGACCATTGGCGTCGACGCGGCTCTGAGTGGTATCAGGCTTGGTCGTCGCTGAAGCGATCGGCTGGGCAGGCGCAGGAATCGGCTTGGACGCCGGCGGCGGCGTGGCAGGCTTGGCGATCTGGGCCGGCACAACAGGTGTCGGGGCAATCGGCGCAGATGGCTCGACTTGCTCGGCGATTTCGTCATCGCTTGGCACGGGCTCTTGCGGCAAGGTTTGCGGCTCGGGAACGGCGACCGGTTCCAACTGCACTTGCGGCACGGCAGGCGCAGGCGGGGCTGCCGGGGCCTCGACGGTCACCTGACGCTGTTCGTCCTGACGGGAAAACAGCATCGGCAGGAAAATCACCGCCAGCGCCACCAGCACCAGTGCACCGACCATGCGCTGTTTGTACGCTTTATCCAGCAAAGCCATTTGCCGCTTCCTCCGTGGAGCGCCGGGCCAGCCATTCAAGGGCCTCGGCGACACAATAAAATGATCCGAACAACAGAATCTCATCGTCGCTGGTCGCGACGGCGCACTGCCCTTCAAGTGCGGCGGCGACACTGTCGTAAGACGTGACCGACGCGCCAAGGTTCTGCAATGCCGCCTGCAATTGCGCAACAGGGCGCGCACGCGGCGAATCCAGCGGCGCTACAGCCCAGTGTTCGACACTAGCATTCAACTCGCTGACAACACCATCCAGATCCTTGTCCGCCAACAGACCAAACACCGCCAGACGCTTGCCGACCGGTGGCCGCGAGGCCAGACGGCGAGCCAGATACTCCGCCGCGTGCGGGTTATGGCCAACATCCAGCAACAGATTCAAGCGCTTGCCATTCCATTCGAACGAACGGCGGTCCAGGCGCCCGACAACACGTGTCGCCTGCAAGGCCGCCACAATCTGCTGTGCATTCCACGGCAAACCGAGCAGCAGGTACGCCTGCAACGCCAGCGCGGCGTTTTCCATCGGCAGATCAAGCAGCGGCAAATCATGCAGCTCGACGACCTGGCCCTGAGCATCGGTACCGCGCCACTGCCAGTTATGGTCAGTGATGCCGAGATCGAAATCGCGCCCACGCAGGGAGAACGGGCACGCCAGTTCGCGCGCCTTGTCGAGCAACGGTTGCGGAGGGTTGAGGTCGCCGCACAGAGCAGGCTTGCCCTGACGGAAGATCCCGGCCTTCTCGAAAGCCACGGATTCGCGAGTGTCACCCAGATAATCGGCGTGATCGACACCAATGCTGGTGACCAGCGCGATATCGGCGTCCACCACGTTGACCGTATCCAGACGCCCGCCCAGACCGACTTCCAGCACCACTGCGTCGAGCCCGGCCTGCTGAAACAGCCAGAACGCCGCCAGGGTGCCCATTTCAAAGTAAGTCAGGGAGGTTTCGCCGCGCCCGGCCTCGACCGCAGCAAACGCTTCGCACAGCTGTGCGTCAGTGGCTTCGATGCCATTGAGCTGCACCCGCTCGTTGTAACGCAGCAGGTGCGGAGAATTGTAAACACCAACGCTCAGGCCCTGCGCTCGCAGCAATGAAGCCACGAAAGCGCAGGTCGAACCCTTGCCGTTGGTGCCGGTGACCGTGATCACCCGAGGCGCCGGCTGGCCCAGCCCCATGCGGGACGCTACCTGTTGCGAACGCTCCAGACCCATGTCGATGGCCGACGGATGCAACTGCTCAAGGTAGGCGAGCCACTCGCCAAGGGTGCGCTCGATCATAGGCCAGCAGGTACCGGCGGAACCACGATCGGCTCGATTGGCGCGGCGACGAATTTCGGCGTCGGCTTGCCAGTCATTTGTGCCAGCAGGTTACCCAAACGTGGGCGCAGTTCCTGACGGTGGATGATCATGTCGATCGCACCGTGCTCCAGCAGGAACTCGCTGCGCTGGAAGCCTTCCGGCAGTTTCTCGCGCACGGTTTGCTCGATAACGCGCGGACCGGCGAAGCCGATCAGGGCTTTAGGTTCGCCAACGATCACGTCGCCGAGCATTGCCAGACTGGCGGAAACACCCCCGTAAACCGGATCGGTGAGCACCGAGATGAACGGAATGCCTTCTTCGCGCAGACGCGCCAGCACGGCCGAGGTCTTGGCCATCTGCATCAGCGAGATCAGGGCTTCCTGCATGCGCGCACCACCGGAAGCGGCGAAGCAGATCATCGGGCAGCGGTTTTCCAGCGCGTAGTTGGCAGCGCGTACAAAACGCTCGCCGACGATGGCGCCCATGGAACCGCCCATGAAGCTGAATTCAAACGCCGAAACCACTACTGGCATGCCCAGCAGGGTGCCGCTGACGGAAATCAACGCATCTTTTTCGCCGGTCTGCTTCTGCGCAGCGGTCAGGCGATCCTTGTACTTCTTGCCGTCACGGAATTTCAGACGGTCAACCGGCTCCAGATCGGCGCCCAGTTCGTTACGACCTTCGGCATCAAGGAAGATGTCGATGCGCGCACGTGCGCCGATGCGCATGTGGTGGTTGCACTTCGGGCAAACGTCCAGGGTCTTTTCCAGCTCCGGACGATACAGCACAGCCTCACAGGACGGGCATTTGTGCCACAGACCTTCAGGCACCGAGCTCTTCTTGACCTCCGAGCGCATGATCGAAGGGATCAGTTTGTCTACTAACCAGTTGCTCATGCTTTCTTTCTCCAGTACCGGCGGCCCGAACGCTCTGGTTCGCAGCCCCGTGTATGCCCTTGAGCTAAATTCATGTGTGGCGATGATCAAGGATGGCCGGGTCAGAAAAACTGACCTTCGTACAACCCAAAAACCCTCAGCCTCTTTTCTACCAAGCTGTGGACGGCGGCAGTGTGCCAGCCGTCACATCATGCACAGGCCTAAATGCCCCTGACGGCGCCGATGAACGCCTGAACTTTTGCGTGATCCTTGATGCCTTTGCTCGCCTCTACCCCACCGCTGACGTCGACGGCGTAGGGTTTGACCCGAGCCACGGCGCCTGCGACGTTTTCCGGGGTCAAACCACCCGCCAGAATCAGCGGCTTGCTCAAAACTTGCGGAATCAATGACCAGTCGAATGCCTCGCCGGTTCCGCCGGGCACGCCTTCGACGTAGGTGTCGAGCAGTACGCCACTGGCACTTGGGTAGGCATCGACAGCCGCGGCAATGTCATCGCCGGCCTTGACCCGTAGCGCCTTGATGTAAGGACGATGCCAGCCTTCGCACTCTTCGGCGGTTTCGTCGCCATGGAACTGCAACAGATCCAGCGGCACGGCATCGAGGATTTCCCCCAACTCGCAGCGGCTGGCATTGACGAACAGGCCCACGGTGGTCACAAACGGCGGCAAGGCCTCGATGATTTCCCGCGCTTGCTGCACCGATACTGCGCGCGGACTTTTGGCGTAAAACACGAACCCGATCGCATCAGCCCCGGCTTCGACGGCGGCCAGCGCATCTTCTATGCGGGTAATGCCGCAGATCTTGCTGCGAACGGCTGACATATCGAGAAAAACTCCGAGGCAGAATCCGGGAAAGTCCCGGATGGTAACAAAAGCGTTCGAGGGCGTCAGCCGTCAAGTTCGGAGAAACCCGTAAGGAAATGTGGACCGATAAAACGCTCGGGCAGTGGAAATTCATCGTGGTACTCGACTTGCACCAGATACAAGCCGTAAGGATGCGCTGTGACGCCGCCGGACCGGCGCTCGCGACTTTCCAGCACTTCTTTCATCCACTCGACCGGCCGCTCGCCAGCACCGATGGTCATCAGGACGCCGGCGATGTTGCGCACCATGTGGTGCAGGAATGCGTTGGCGCGGATGTCGAGCACAATCATCTTGCCGTGACGGGTCACGCGCAGGTGGTGCATCTTCTTGATCGGCGATTTCGCCTGGCACTGCCCGGCACGGAACGCACTGAAATCGTGAGTGCCAATCAGATACTGCGCGGCTTCGGCCATGCGCTCAGCGTCCAGCGGACGGTGATTCCAGGTGATTTCTTCATTGAGATGGGCCGGGCGAATCTGATCGTTGTAGATCACATAACGATAGCGCCGGGCGATGGCCTTGAACCGCGCATGGAAATGCGCCGGCATTACCCGCGCCCAACTGACGCTGATGTCATGAGGCAGGTTGATGTTGGCGCCCATTACCCAGGCCTTCAGCGAGCGATCGACCTGCGTGTCGAAATGCACCACCTGTCCGCAGGCATGCACACCCGCGTCGGTACGCCCGGCGCACTGCAAGGAAACGGGCGCGTTGGCGACTTTCGACAAGGCTTTTTCAAGCGCTTCCTGCACCGTCGCCACTCCGGTTAACTGACGCTGCCAGCCACTGTAGCGCGAGCCTTTGTATTCAACGCCCAGCGCAACGCGGTAAAAGCCGTCGGGGGCCATTTCGGCGACCGGGTTATCTATGTTTGCCAAGGTGGGACAGCCTGCTGTTTTTGCAAAGGCGGGCATTATAAGGCTGTGGACCGGGGATGCCAGAGAGATCTCTGTCGCCTGATCGGGCCTCATCGCTGGCAAGCCAGCTCCCACAGTTTCTGCGGCGCACGCAATACCTGTGGGAGCTGGCTTGCCAGCGATGACAATAGCCAAAACAACACACACTCCCCCCCAAACAAAAACGGCAGCCTCACCGGGCTGCCGTTTTGTTTACCGCAGATTTACTAAAGGCTGGAGAGCATGTCCTTGGCTTCGCCGCGCTGCTTCTCGTCACCCTCGGTCAACACTTCGTTGAGGATGTCGCGCGCGCCGTCGCTGTCACCCATGTCGATGTAGGCCTGGGCCAGATCAAGTTTGGTGGCTGCTTCGTCGGTGCCCGCGAGGAAGTCGAAATCGTCTTCACCCAAATCGTCACCCAGCGCCGCATCGGCCTCGGTGAACGTCGGCTCGGCGATGCTTTGCGACAGGCGATCCAGCTCGGCGTTGACGTCATCCAGCTCGGCAGCAAATGCATCAGGCTCGCCCGCCGGGTTGGTGTCCATCTCGTCAGACAACGACAGGTCGAAATCGGCCGGTAGCTCCAGATCATCCTGCGGCACATCAGCGACGACCGGTGGCTCTACCGGCGACAGGTCCTTCACACCGTCGTCCAGATCCAGCAGGAAGTCATCATCGGCCAACGGTGCTGGAGCAGGAGCTGGCTCAGCGCCAAGGTCCAGATCCAGGTCGAAATCCGACAGATCATCGAGATTCTCTTTGATGTCGGTCTGCTGTTGCAGCACCGATTCAAAGCTCAGATCGTCGTCCGACGGGAACTCGTCCAGCTCGACAGGCGCTTCAGGCTCAACGATTGGCGCCGGTTCCACCGGAGTGATGTTGTCGAGATCGTCCAGACTCAAGTCGAACGCGCTGTCCAGATCGTCCGTTGCTGGCGACGGCTCAGGCGTTTCGGGCTCATCCAGCAGCAATTCCTTGACGTACTGGGCGTCCAGCTCGGCTGCAATGGCGGCGGCGGCCAAACCACCGGCAACCGCTACTGCCATGGCCGGGAAACGGCTTTTCAGCTCTTCGACCTTGGCAAAGTTGTCGCCATTGGCCACCAACTGACGCTCCTGGCCGACGAAAGCATCGCGATCGCCCTGCTGACCATAGACTTCCATCAGCTTCAAACGCAGATCACTGCGCTGCGGCTCAAGGCTGATGCCCTCTTCCAGCAACGCAGCAGCCTGATTCAGACGCCCGGCGTTGATGTGCGATTGAGCCTTGTCGAGGACATCATCGGAGCGCTCGCCTGCCGGGGCAACCAGCGGTGCAGCAATGGGCTCGGCCATGACGATTGGCGCCACAATCGGGGCGACTACTGGCGCAGGTGCTGGTGCCGGAACTGGAGCGGGCGTGTTGAGTTTGACGCTCGCGGCCGGGGTTTCCAGACCTTCGAAGCTGCTTTCCGGCAGATCGTGCTCGGCGGAGAACTCTTGTTCCTCAGCCAGGGCGCGAGCCATGCGCACATGCTTCTCGGCTTCCTGCTGGGCTTTGCGGCGACGGGCCAGCAGCAACAGCAACAACAGCAAGACCACGGCACCGCCACCGACCAGCCCCAGCAAGATCGGATTGGTCAGCAGTTCGTTAAAGGTTTTTTCGTCATCAGCGACAGGTGTGGTTTCGACCACCGGCTCGACCACTGGCTCAACTGGCGTCTCGGCCGGCGGTGCAATGGCGGACTCTGGTGTCGGAGCTGCTTCTGCCGGTGTCGCTGGCGGTGTGGCGGCCAACTCGGCAGTGATCGCAGGCACCGCCGGATTAGCGTCTGGCGCAGCGCCCGCCCCTTCGGCCTGCATCTTCGCCAATTGATTGTTCTTCAACTCGATCAGACGTTGCAGCTTGTCCAGCTGACTTTGCAGATCGGTCATGCGGCTTTTAAGCTCCTCGTTGTCACGAAGGGTCGTGTCGAGGTTTTCCTGGGTGACCGCGAGCTTGTCGCTCAGGGCCTTGGCGTCGCCCGCCGGGCCTTTGCCGCGCGCCTTGGCGCTTTCAGCAGAAACCAGGCTCAGGTTGTCTTGCGCGTCAGGCGCAGCGCCCGTATTGCCGCGACCACGGTTGGTCGCATCGAGTTGCTGCTGACCGGCGCCAGGTTTGGCCACATAGCGACGACCCTGACGCCAGGCTTCGTTTTGCGCTGCGACTTCAGCGATCGCCGCCGACTGTGGCAGCGCAGTGCTTTGCACCGAATCCGGAAGACGCAGGACCTGGCCGACTTTCAGGCGGTTGATGTTACCGCCGATGAACGCATCCGGGTTCAACGCCTGAATGGCCAGCATAGTCTGCTGCACCGAACCGCCGTTACGGGCCTTTGCCGCGATTTCCCACAGGGTGTCGCGCGGGGTGGTGGTGTATTGCGTCGGGTGTGTGGCGCCGGTGGTCGGTGCAGTGACGGTTTGCGACGGCGCTGGTTGCGCAGCGGCGTCAGCGGTCTGCGGCGAGAACTTCGACGGATCCAGCAGCACGCTGTAGTCGCGCAACAAGCGGCCATTTGGCCACATCACCTGAACGAGGAATTTCACCATCGGTTCCGACAGTGGCTTGCTTGAGGTCACGCGCAGCACGCTTTTGCCGCTGGCGTTGAGTACGGGGGTGAACGTCAGATCATTGAGGAAGGCCTGGCGGTCGACGCCGGCCTTGGCGAAGTCTTCCGGCGAGGCCAGGCTCGGCACCACTTCGGCAGCGGTGAGATCCTTGACGTCGAGCAGCTCGATTTCAGCCACCAGTGGCTGGTTCAGGGTCGACTTCAGGGTCAGCTCCCCGAGCCCGAGGGCATGCGCCATACCGGAGGACAGCGCCGAGGCGGCCGCTATTGCTAACACCAGTTTGCGAACTTGAACCATAGCCTCATCCTTTGTTTGAACGTTCCTCGGCCAGCGAGAAGATGTTGAATATCGCTGCCGTAAGGCATTGCGCGCGACGACGACAGACTGCCGCGCGCGATCATTTCTTTGATGCCCCGGAAAGTCCCGGAGGGTGACACGTTATCAACTGCTTCGGCCAAGCATAGCGCCCAGCTAGAATCAGTCGACAAATTGTTGCCAAGTATCTTTTACAGCAGGTCTTTTATCAACAACTCGGCAACCTGCACAGCATTGAGTGCTGCGCCTTTGCGCACGTTATCTGACGTCAGCCACAGATTAAGTTCCGCCGGGTCATCGACACCACTGCGAACACGACCGACATAGACCACGTCCTGCCCCACCGCGTCTCCGACGGCCGTCGGGTAATCACCCGCATCGACCAGCTCAATGCCCGGCGCAGCTTCCAGCGCGGCATTGACCTTTTTCAGGTCGACGGCCTGCGCTGACTGCAAGGTCACGCTAAGGCTATCGCCAAAAAACACCGGGGCTTGAACGCAACTTGCGGAAATCTTTAATAAAGGCTGTGCCAGCACCTGACGCAACTCACGCACCAGGCGTTTTTCCAGCAGCGTATGGCCCTGCGCGTCAGGCGTGCCGACCTGGGCCAGCAGGTTGAACGCCATCTGCCGATCAAAAAACTTGGGCTCCAACGGGCGCATGTTCAGCAGCTCGGCGGTCTGGCGTGCCAGCTCGGCGACGGCTTCACGACCCTGGGCGGAAACGGCCAGATTGGCGGTGACGTTGACGTATTGCAGATCGATCAGGTCGAGCAGCGGCGCGAGCACCACGGCAAGCGTGGTCGCCGACGGGCTCGGGCTGCTGACCTGGAACGGCGCTTTCAAACCGGCAAGCACATCAGCATTGGCTTCCGGCACCACTTGCGGCGCCTGATCGGCCGGCAAGGCGCCGGACAGGTCGATCAGCGAGCAGCCGGCGGCGTGGGCGCGGGCGGCGTAGCTCAGGGTGATGGCTGGACCGGCGGCGAAGAAGACCAGTTTGACCTTGCTGAAATCGAATTCATCGACCTCACGCACGCGCACGTTCTTGTTGCGGAACAGCACCGAGCTGCCGGCGGATTCGCTGCTGGCCAGCAGGTGCAGGTTGCCGATCGGGAAATTACGCTCTTCAAGAATCTGTACGAGGGTTTCGCCGACAGTACCGGTGGCGCCGATCACGGCAATATCAAGGGTCTGGGTCATGGTGCGGCCTCTGGCGAAACGGGGGGAGCGGCACTTTACCGGGTGAGTGCCACACAGGCAATTCGCCGGCGCCTGCACTGCCCCCTTCGCGAGCAAGCTCGCTCCCACAGTTGCCGGTTTAAAACATAAATTTGTGTACACCATCTAACCCCGTGGGAGCGAGCTTGCTCGCGAAATCGCCAGGTCAGACACTCAAGAAATTTCAGGCATAAAAAAACCCGCGCCTCTCGCAAGGCGCGGGTTTTTCATTGCTTCAGACGATCAACGCTCAAGCAAAATCCGCAGCATGCGACGCAGCGGTTCGGCCGCGCCCCACAGCAGCTGGTCGCCGACGGTGAAGGCGCCCAGATACTGGGTGCCCATGTTCAGCTTGCGCAGACGACCGACTGGCACATTGAGGGTGCCGGTGACCTTGGTCGGGCTCAGCTCCTGCATGCTGATCTCACGCTGATTCGGTACCAGTTTGACCCAAGGGTTGTGCTGGCTGATCAGCCCTTCGATGTCGGCGATCGGTACGTCTTTGTTCAGCTTGATGGTCAGCGCCTGGCTGTGGCAACGCATGGCGCCGATGCGCACGCAGATGCCGTCGACCGGGATCGGGCTCTTGAAGCGACCGAGAATCTTGTTGGTCTCGGCCTGGGCCTTCCACTCTTCGCGGCTCTGGCCGTTCGGCAGTTCCTTGTCGATCCACGGGATCAGGCTGCCGGCCAACGGCACGCCGAAGTTTTCGGTCGGGTAGGCTTCGCTGCGCATGGCGTCGGCTACACGACGGTCGATGTCGAGGATCGCGCTGGCAGGATCGGCCAGTTGCTCGGCAACAGCGGCGTGGGTCGCGCCCATTTGCTTGATCAGTTCACGCATGTTCTGCGCGCCGGCACCGGAGGCCGCCTGATACGTCATGGCGCTCATCCACTCGACCAGACCGGCCTCGAACAGACCGCCCAGGCCCATCAGCATCAGGCTGACGGTGCAATTGCCGCCGATGTAGTTCTTGGTGCCCGCATCCAGCTGCTGGTCGATGACCTTGCGGTTGACCGGATCAAGAATGATGACCGCGTCATCGTTCATGCGCAGGCTGGACGCCGCGTCGATCCAGTAACCCTGCCAGCCGGCTTCGCGCAGCTTGGGGAACACTTCGCTGGTGTAGTCGCCGCCCTGACAGGTCAGGATCACGTCGAGGGTCTTCAGCTCTTCAATGCTGTAAGCGTCCTTGAGCGGAGCAATGTCCTTGCCCACGGACGGGCCTTGGCCACCGACATTGGAAGTGGTGAAGAACACCGGCTCGATAAGATCGAAATCCTGCTCTTCCAGCATCCGCTGCATGAGCACGGAACCGACCATGCCGCGCCAACCGATCAGACCTACACGTTTCATCGCAACTACACCTTCTTGAAAAGTGGGCCGCTGCTTTGTATTGAATTTCGCAGCGGGCCCGAGAGATTACAGATTCCGCAGCGCGGCGACTACTGCGTCGCCCATTTCCTGCGTACCGACTTTGGTGCAACCGGGCGAATGGATATCACCGGTGCGCAGGCCCTGATCCAGAACCACGCTGACGGCTTTCTCGATGGCATCGGCCGCGTCATGCAGATTGAAGCTGTAACGCAGCATCATCGACACCGACAGAATGGTCGCCAACGGGTTGGCAATGCCCTGGCCAGCAATGTCCGGCGCCGAACCGTGGCAGGGTTCATACATGCCCTTGTTGTTGGAGTCGAGCGAAGCCGACGGCAGCATGCCGATGGAACCGGTCAGCATCGAAGCTTCGTCGGAGAGGATGTCGCCGAACAGGTTGTCGGTGACGATCACGTCGAACTGCTTCGGTGCGCGCACGAGTTGCATGGCGGCGTTGTCGACGTACATGTGGCTCAGTTCGACTTCCGGGTAATCCTTGGCGACCTGCTCCACCACTTCACGCCACAGTTGGCTGGAGGCCAGCACGTTGGCCTTGTCCACCGAGCACAGCTTCTTGCCACGCACCATGGCCATGTCGAAACCGACACGAGCGATGCGACGGATCTCGCTTTCGCTGTAGGGCAAGGTGTCGTAGGCCTGACGCTCGCCGTTTTCCAGCGTACGGGTGCCGCGCGGCGCGCCGAAGTAGATGCCGCCGGTCAGCTCACGGACGATCAGGATGTCGAGGCCGGCAACGATTTCCGGCTTCAGGCTCGAAGCGTCGGCCAGTTGCGGGTACAGGATCGCCGGACGCAGGTTGCCGAACAGGCCCAGTTGCGCACGGATTTTCAGCAGTCCGCGCTCAGGGCGGATGTCACGCTCGATGGTGTCCCATTTCGGGCCACCGACAGCGCCCAGCAGGACGGCGTCGGCAGCGCGGGCACGGTCGAGGGTTTCGTCGGCCAGTGGCACGCCGTGCTTGTCGATGGCCGCGCCACCGATCACGTCATGGCTCAGCTCGAAACCCAGGCTGTACTTGTCGTTGGCCAGTTCCAGCACCTTGACCGCTTCGGCCATGATTTCCGGACCAATACCGTCGCCTGGGAGAATCAGAATCTGCTTGCTCATGCTTTCCTCGTGTCTTCAGTCGGTGCGCCATCAACGGACGCGCCCGGAAAAATTCTTGTCGTTCTAAAACTGTTTTTCAGCCCAGAGCACGATCACATCTGTACTGAACGAGCCATCGGCTTCGATCTCGAAATATTCGCGTACTTCGTTGCCCATCGACTGCTGCAACTGGCGGATCGCGGCGCGCATCACTTCAGGTGTGCGCATGCGCTCGACCCAACTGCTGTATTCCAGACGCAGACGTTGCCGCGCAGTGCTTCGCGTATGCAAACCCGCCTCGCTGACCTGCCGCAACCACTCGCCGGCAGAATAATCGCGCACATGGCTGGTGTCGCGCAGCACTTCGACGCTTTGCAGGTAAGTGTCGAACAACGGGCTGCCCGGCGACAACACATCGACGAACGCCGCCACACCGCCCGGCTTCAGCACCCGGCGTACTTCGCGCAGGGCCACACCGAGATCGCTCCAGTGATGCGCTGAATAACGGCTGAACACGAAATCGAATTCGCCATCGGCAAACGGCAGCCGCTCGGCGGGCCCGTTGACCGTGGCGATATTGCTCATGCCGCGATCGACGGCAGCCGCCGCCACGACGTCGAGCATCTGCTGCGACAGGTCATAGGCGACCACTTCCCTGACCAGCGGCGCCACGTGAAAACTCACATGGCCGGCGCCACACCCCAGGTCCAGCAATCGGGCGTCACCCTGCCCTGCCAGTTCAGCTTGCAGCAGTGCGAATTCGGTGCCTTGCGCGTGAACGGCGCTGCTCAGGTAGGCGGCGGCCTGTTCACCGAATTGCTTTTGTACAACCTGACTGTGCTGGGCGGTGCTGGTCATGGTCACATCCTGACATTTGCGTTGTTTTGGCTGCCGTCTTCGCGAGCAGGCTCGCTCCCACGCTTGAAATGCATTCCAATGTGGGAGCGAGCCTGCTCGCGAAGAGGCCCGCTCTAACTACATCAGTCTCAAATCAATCAAGCGTCGCGAAACAGCCAGGGCTGGCTCACGCGATGCTTCGCTTCAAACGTCGCAATCGCTTCGTGGTCCTGCAAGGTCAGGCCGATATCGTCCAGACCGTTGAGCAGGCAATGCTTGCGGAACGCATCGATCTCAAAGTGGTAAACCTTGCCATCCGGACGCGTCACGGTTTGCGCTTGCAGGTCGACCTGCAATTGATAGCCCGGCTCCGCCTCGACCTGCTTGAACAATTCATCGACTTCAGCGTCGCTCAAGATGATCGGCAGCAAGCCGTTCTTGAAGCTGTTGTTGAAGAAGATGTCGGCGTAGCTCGGCGCGATGATGCTGCGAAAACCGTACTCTTCCAGCGCCCATGGCGCGTGTTCACGGCTGGAGCCGCAACCGAAGTTCTCGCGGGCCAACAATACGCTGGCGCCTTGGTAACGCTCGGCGTTGAGCACGAAATCCTTGTTCAACGGGCGCTTGGAGTTGTCCTGATACGGTTGCCCGACATCGAGGTAACGCCATTCATCGAACAGGTTCGGGCCGAAACCGGTGCGCTTGATCGACTTCAAGAATTGCTTGGGAATGATCTGATCGGTGTCGACATTGGCACGATCCAAAGGCGCGACAAGGCCAGTGTGCTGGGTAAATGCCTTCATCGTTACTGTGCTCCTTGAATCAATTCACGAACGTCGATGAAACGACCGTTCACCGCCGCAGCCGCCGCCATGGCCGGGCTGACGAGGTGGGTGCGGCCTCCGGCGCCCTGACGGCCTTCGAAGTTTCGGTTGGACGTCGAGGCGCAATGCTCGCCGGACTCCAAACGGTCCGGGTTCATCGCCAGACACATTGAGCAACCGGGTTCACGCCATTCAAAACCGGCTTCGAGGAAAATCTTGTCCAGACCTTCAGACTCGGCCTGCGCCTTCACCAGACCCGAGCCCGGCACGACGATGGCTTGCTTGATGGTCGAAGCCACCTTGCGGCCCTTGGCAATGACAGCGGCGGCGCGCAAATCTTCTATCCGCGAGTTGGTGCAGGAACCGATGAACACGCGATCGAGTTGAATGTCGGTGATCGCCTGATTGGCGGTCAAACCCATGTATTTCAGGGCGCGGACGATCGAGTCGCGCTTGACCAGATCCATCTCTTTAGCCGGGTCCGGCACGTTCTGATCAACGGCCAGGACCATTTCCGGCGAAGTGCCCCAGCTGACTTGCGGCTTGATCTGCGCGGCATCGAGTTCGACCACGGTGTCGAATGTGGCGTCGGCGTCGGACACCAGGTCTTTCCAGGACTCGACGGCCATCTCCCACTCGGCGCCTTTGGGTGCGAACGGACGGCCCTTGACGTAATCGACAGTCTTTTGATCCGCAGCCACCAAACCCACGCGGGCGCCGGCTTCGATGGACATGTTGCAGATGGTCATGCGGCCTTCGACGGACAGATCGCGAATCGCGCTGCCGGCGAATTCGATGGCATGGCCGTTACCGCCGGCGGTGCCGATCTTGCCGATCACCGCGAGGACGATGTCCTTGGCGGTCACGCCGAACGGCAATTGGCCTTCGACGGACACCAGCATGTTTTTCATTTTCTTGGCGACCAGGCACTGAGTGGCGAGCACGTGCTCGACCTCGGAAGTGCCGATACCGTGAGCCAACGCGCCGAACGCGCCATGGGTCGAGGTGTGCGAGTCGCCGCAGACCACGGTCATGCCCGGCAAGGTCGCGCCCTGCTCCGGGCTGATCACGTGGACGATGCCTTGGCGGACGTCGTTCATCTTGAACTCGACAATGCCGTATTCATCACAGTTGTCATCGAGAGTCTGAACCTGCAAACGCGAGACCTGGTCGGCAATGGCTTCGATGCCACCCTTGCGCTCCGGGGTCGTCGGTACGTTGTGGTCCGGGGTCGCGATGTTGGCATCGATGCGCCAAGGCTTGCGCCCGGCCAGACGCAGACCTTCAAAGGCTTGCGGCGAAGTCACTTCGTGAATGATGTGACGATCGATGTAGATCAGCGCAGAGCCATCGTCGCGCTGCTTGACCAAATGCGAATCCCAGAGCTTGTCGTAGAGCGTTTTGCCGGCCATCAGACGGTTCCTCATCAGCTTGTTTCTATGCCCTGGGTCTTTGAGAGATTCAATAACCCTTTGGCTTGTGAGGTCGATCCTATGGGGTTAGATTAAATAACTCAAATTCATATTTTTTATGCTTTGGATAACCAACTGGAATACAACCATGGATCTGGCCAACCTCAACGCTTTTATCGCCATCGCCGAGACCGGCAGCTTCTCCGGTGCCGGTGAGCGGCTGCACCTGACGCAACCGGCCATCAGCAAGCGTATCGCCGGTCTGGAACAGCAACTCAAGGTGCGCCTGTTCGATCGACTGGGTCGCGAAGTCGGCCTGACCGAGGCTGGCCGCGCCCTGCTGCCGCGGGCTTATCAGATTCTCAATGTGCTGGACGACACCCGTCGCGCATTGACCAACCTGACCGGCGAAGTCAGCGGCCGCCTCACATTGGCCACCAGTCATCACATTGGCCTGCACCGCTTGCCGCCGCTATTAAGGGAGTTCACCCGCTGCTACCCAAAGGTCGCGCTGGATATTCAGTTTCTCGATTCGGAAGTGGCCTACGAAGAAATACTCCACGGCCGCGCGGAACTGGCGGTCATCACCCTGGCCCCCGAACCGCACACGCTGGTCAAAGCCACACCGGTGTGGGATGACCCGCTGGATTTTGTGGTCGCCCCGGAGCATTCGCTGATCAGTAATGGCGCCGTCAGTCTGGCGGACATTGCCGGCCATCCGGCGGTGTTCCCCGGCGGCAACACATTTACGCACCATATTGTCCAACGTCTGTTCGAGGCCCAAGGGCTGACACCGAACATCGCGATGAGCACCAACTACCTGGAAACCATCAAGATGATGGTCTCCATTGGCCTGGCATGGAGCGTGCTTCCGCGCACCATGCTCGATGAACAGGTGGCAAGCATCGCATTGCCGGGCATACAGCTCAGTCGCCAGCTAGGCTATATCGTGCACACCGAACGGACGCTATCGAATGCAGCAAGAGCGTTTATGGCCTTGCTGGATGCACAAATCGATCTGCCAGGGAGTCAGGGCTAACTTGTGCTAATCCTATAGAGCCGCTGCCCCTGTGCCTAAACGCCACCACCCGCTCAAGGCCTGTCGATAATGCCGAAATCTGTTGACCGAATTCCGCCGATGCCGCGCATTCAAGCGATTGACCCGCGACATTCCGAGCAGAGCTGGGAGAGCGCGCCGCAATTGTTGGCAGCGCTGAACGGCGCACGGCTCGGCGCCTGGTATTGGGACATCGAGCGCGGTCAGATCAGTTGGTCACGTGGCACGCAGGCATTGTTCGGCTTTGATCCGCGCCAGCCACTGCCGGAAGATCTCGAATACCTGGATTTGCTGCCACCCGAAGACCGGGCAAAAACCGTGCGCGCCTTCCACGCGGTGATTGCCGGCGCCCCGCTGGAACAGGCGATGCATCACCGTATCCGCTGGCCCGACGGCAGCCTGCATTGGCTGGAGATCAACGGCAGCCTGCTGCCAGACAAAAACGGCCGACCCCGAATGATCGGGGTGATTCGCGAAATCACCCACCAGCGGCAACGCGAACAAGCCCTGAGCAGCTCGGAGAAACGTTTCGCCACGCTGTTTCATCTGTGCCCGAACATGGTGCTGCTGACCCGCCAGGAAGACGGTTTGATCAGCGAAGCCAACCAGTATTTCGAAAGCCTGTTCGGCTGGCCGGTGCAAAGCGCGATTGGCCGTACCACGCTGGAACTGGGCCTGTGGGTACACCCTGAGCAGCGCGGCGAACTGGTCAAGAAGACCAAGGCCAAGGGCGAACTGATCAGCATGGAAGTGCAGTTTCGCGCCAGCAACGGGCAGGTCCATGACGGCATTCTCAGTGCGCAAAAGGTCGAACTCGAAGGCCAGCCCTATCTGCTGAGCACGTTCCTCGACACCACCGAGCGCAAAGCGGCGGAACACGCCTTGAAAGACAGCCAGGAACGCCTCGACCTGGCGCTCGACTCGGCGCAGCTCGGCACGTGGGACTGGCACATTCCCAGCGGCATGCTCTATGGCTCGGCGCGCGCGGCGCAATTGCACGGACTGGACCCGAAACCGTTCCATGAATCGTTCGACGAGTTTTTCGAAGGTGTGCCCGGCGAGGAGCGCGACAGCATGCGCGACGCCTATCGCAGCCTGCGCGAAGGCCCGGCGGGCAATTACCAACTGACGTATCGCGTGCAATTGCCGGACGGCAGCTCACGCTATCTGGAAAGCCGCGCCCGCCTCTATCGCGACGACAATGGCGCGCCGTTGCGCATGGCCGGCACTTTGCTCGACATCACCGATCAGGTCGAACGCGAACAACGCCTGGTGGCCTCGGAAGAGAAATTCGCCACGCTGTTCCAGGTCAGCCCCGACCCGATCTGCGTCACCCGTCAGGACAGCGGCGAGTTCATCGAAATCAACAACAGCTTCACCCAGACCTTTGGCTGGAGCGCCGCCGACGTAATCGGCCGCACCGCCGAAGACATCGGCCTGTGGGACGCATCGGCGAAAAGTCTGCAGCGCATCGAACGGGTGATCCGCGAACAAGGCCTGAGCAATGTCGCGATCATCGTCCAGCACAAGGACGGCCAGTCGTTGACCTGCGTGATTTCCAGTCGGCAGATCAGCGTTGGCGATCAACCGTGCATCGTCACCACATTGCGCGATATCACCCAGCAGCAACGTTCGGAAGCGGCGCTCAAGGCCAGTGAAGAGAAGTTCGCCAAGGCGTTTCACTCCAGCCCCGACGCCATCACCATCACCGAGCGCGACACCGGGCGCTATCTGGAGGTCAACGACGGTTTCTGTCGCCTCACCGGCTATCGCGCCGATGAAGTGTTGGGTAAAACCGTGTATCAGGTCGGGATCTGGGCCGAGGAGAAACAGCGTTCGGCCCTGCTCGCCGAATTGCAAATCAAGGGTCGCGTGCACCACCAGGAAATGCTCGGGCGCAACAAGCGCGGGGAAATCCTCACGGTGGAAGTCTCGGTGGAGCCTATCACCCTGAATGAAACGGCTTGCCTGCTGCTGACGGCCCGAGACGTCAGCCTATTGAAAAACGCTGAAGCACAAATCCGCCATCTGGCTTACCACGATCCGCTGACCAACCTGCCTAACCGTGCGTTGTTGATGGATCGACTGAGTCAGCAGATCGCCCTGCTCAAACGCCACAACCTACGCGGTGCCTTGCTGTTTCTCGATCTCGATCATTTCAAGCACATCAATGATTCACTCGGCCATCCGGTCGGTGACACAGTACTGAAGATCATCACGGCGCGGCTCGAAGCCAGCGTGCGCCTGGAAGATACGGTGGCGCGCCTGGGCGGCGATGAATTCGTGGTGCTGCTCAGTGGCCTTGAGGGCACGCGCAATGAAGTCAGTTTGCAGGTACGCGAACTGGCCGACACCCTTCGTGAGCTGCTCTCGGAACCGATGTTCCTCGACGGCCAGCGCCTGCAAGTGACACCGAGCATCGGCGTGGCACTGATCCCGGATCACGGCTCTACCCCGACCGACCTGCTCAAGCGTGCCGACATTGCCTTGTACCGCGCCAAGGATTCCGGGCGCAACACCACGCAGATGTACCACAACACCATGCAGAAAGCGGCCAGCGAACGTCTGCGCATGGAGACCGATTTGCGCCTGGCGCTGTCGCGCGGCGAGTTCCGGGTGCATTACCAGCCGCAAATCGACGCGCAGGACAACCGCATCATCGGCGCCGAAGCCCTGGTGCGCTGGAACCACCCGAAACTCGGCGCACAGTCACCGACCGAGTTCATCAAGGTTTTGGAAGACAGCGGTCTGATTCTGGAAGTCGGTACATGGATACTCGATGAAGCCTGCTCGGCGTTCAAACAACTGATCGCCCTGAAACTGGTCGACCCGCTCAATTTCAGTTTGTGCGTCAACATCAGCCCGCGCCAGTTCCGCCAGAACGACTTCGTCGAGCGGATCGAACACAGCATGGTCAGCCACGGCCTGCCATGCTCGCTGCTGAAACTGGAGATCACCGAAGGCATCGTCATCCAGAACCTGGAGGACACCATCAGCAAGATGCGCCGCCTGAAAAAGCTCGGTGTGAGTTTCGCCATGGACGACTTTGGCACGGGTTATTCATCGCTGACTTACCTCAAGCGCTTGCCGGTGGACACGTTGAAAATCGACCAGTCGTTTATCCGCGATGCGACTACTGACCCGAACGACGCGGAAATCATCCGCGCCATCGTCGCCATGGCCCGCAGCCTGGAACTCGAAGTGATCGCCGAAGGCGTGGAAACCCCGCAGCAGCTTGAGTTTTTGCAGGGCTTGGGTTGCCATTTGTACCAGGGGTATCTGTACAGTCGGCCACTGCCGCTGGAGGGCTTGAAAAAGCTGCTGGCATAACGCGCTCCGCTTGCACCCGCCAACAATTGCCAGTGTTGGCGGCAACCTGTAGGGTCGCCCTTTTTGCGCCGTTTCGAGATCAATCATGCAGGATGCAACCCACCCACGCCCGGCCCTGCTGGGCATCGACCTTGGCACCACCAACAGTCTTATCGCCGTCTGGCAGGACGGTCAGGCCCGGTTGATTCCCAACGCCCTCGGGGACGTGCTGACCCCGTCGGTGGTCAGCCTTGATGAGGACGACACGATTCTGGTCGGCAAGGCTGCGCGTGCCCGACTGACCACACACCCGGACCGCAGCGCCGCGGCTTTCAAGCGCTTCATGGGCAGCGACAAGCAGATTGAACTGGGCAGTCGTCAGTTCAGCCCCGAAGAATTGTCGGCACTGGTACTCGGCTCACTCAAGCAGGACGCCGAAGCCTTTCTCGGCCACCCGGTATACGAAGCAGTGATTTCCGTACCGGCGTATTTCAGTGACGAGCAACGCAAACGCACGCTGTTTGCCGCCGAACTGGCCGGTTTGTCCGTGACGCGCCTGATCAACGAGCCGACCGCTGCCGCCATGGCCTATGGGCTGCACGAGCAGAAATTCGAACGCACGCTGATTTTCGATCTGGGCGGCGGCACCTTCGATGTCACGGTGCTGGAATATGCGCTGCCGCTGATCGAAGTGCATGCGTCCACCGGCGACAACTTCCTCGGCGGCGAAGACTTCACCGCCGCGCTGTTGCAGGCCTGCCTCAAGGCCTGGCAATTGACCCCGTCAATGGTCGACGCGCAAGGCATGGCCAGCCTGGGTGATGCGCTGGAGCAGCTCAAGTGCAAACTCGGTGAAGGCACGCAACATTTGAGCTGGCGCCATGCAGACAAGACATTTGAATGGTCGCTGGATGAAGCCGCTGCGGTGAAGATCTGGGAGCCACTGCTCGGCCGTTTGCGCGCACCGATCGAACAAGCCCTGCGCGATGCCCGGCTCAAGCCCCGCGATCTCGACAGCCTGGTATTGGTGGGCGGCGCCACGCGAATGCCGGCGGTGCAGCAGATGGTCGCCACGCTGTTCGGGCGCCTGCCTTATCGTCATTTGGATCCCGACACCCTTGTCGCGCTCGGCGCGGCGACGCAGGCGGCGTGCAAGGCGCGCGACGGTGCGGTGGAAGAGCTGATCCTGACGGACGTCTGCCCTTACACATTGGGTATCGAGACCATGCGCGGCAAGGGGATCGAAGGCGCCTTCTCGCCCATCATCGAGCGCAACACCATCATTCCAACGTCTCGGGTGGAGCGCTATTACACGACGCATTCGCGGCAGGAAAAAATCCGCATTGCGGTGTATCAGGGCGAACGTCCATGGGTACGCGACAACATTCTTATCGACGCTTTCGATGTCACGCTGATGCCCACCGAGCACATCCAGCAACTGGATGTGCGTTTCAGCTACGACATCAATGGCTTGCTCGAAGTTGACGTCACGCTGCTGGAAACAGGTGCACGGTACAGTCACAGCATCGACCGCAGCCCCACCGGACTCGATGAACAGGCCCGACAAAACAGTCATGACCGGCTCGCCGCACTCAAGGTTCACCCGCGCGATGCACTACCCAACCGCACGCTGCTGGCACGTCTGGAGCGCGCATGGATGCAGAGCCTGGGGACGGAGCGCGAGCGCATTGCCGAATGGCTGCACCGTTTCACCACCGTGCTTGGTGGCCAGCAATCGTCAGAGATCGCCAGCCACCGCGCACAGCTCAACAGCGCGCTGGATGAGTTGCGCCTCTAGCCAATGAGCCGGCGCAACGCTGCCTGCAATCCACCGGACAATGGATCCTCACGGAAACTCTCCGGTGGCACGCCGTATCGGTTGGGCAGCTTCTCGCCAGGAAAACCGAACAGCACCAGCGGCAGGAACGGCAAAACCGGCGTCAGCCCCGCGACCACCAGAAAAGTCGCGACGCCTCGGCCCATGTCGTGCAGGCGCCGCAGCATGGCGCTGAGCAACAGCAGCAGCGCCACGGCCAACACAACGAAGGCCGAAGTCATTGAGCCACTGAACAATGCCAGCAGCGGCGTCAGCAACACGATACCAATCACCTGCCCGACAAACGCCTCACGCCCCAGCCGTGTGCCCAGGCGCCAGAACGCCGTGGCGGCGACCGGACGTGTGTCGGCCTTGGCCAACAACAAGCGTTCGGACCACGACAGCAATGCGCTGAGGGCAAACCGTAAACCGAGCCCGTTCTGTGGATCGTCCTTGGCGCGTTGCAGGCGCATCAGGATTTTCTGGCGTGGCACGCCGGCATTGCCGTAAAGCACCAGATCCTTGAGCACGTCGAGCGCCAGGTAAAACGCGTCGATGTCGTTAACGCCCTCGCCTTCCAGAGCCTCGCGTGGTGGGCGCGCCGGCTCGCCTTTGATCAGACTGTGGCGGAAACCGTCGAACCAATCCTGGGGATTGACGACTTCGGTCATTCTGTCGAGCAGGAAGCGCCGCTGTTTGGCGTCAAACAATCCGCAGTGATAGAGCACGGCCGTCAACAGCATCCGGCCCAAAAGATCGTCGTCAAATGCACTCAGATCGCTGCGCATGCATTCGAACAGCCGGTCGTTGCTCAACAGTCGCAGGCTGGCGAGCGCTTCCTGCACACCGCACATTTTCCGGGCCAGCAGCGCATGCACCGGGTCCGCCGTTTGCAGCAGGCCGAGCAAGCCCTCGCAGTTCCCCTGTTCACGCAACAAGCGTTGCAACAACGGCTGCAACCGGCTGAGCGGATGGGCCGGGTTGTAAGGCAGTTGCTCCAGTAGTCGCACGTCGATCAATGGCAACCAACGCTCGGCCTGCCCCAGCAACGCCAACAGGAACAGCGTTTGAGCGTGCCATTGCCACAGCGCCTCTGCCGCCCCCGGCGGCGGCAACGCTGCATCGCCCTGGCTCAGTTGCAGCAGCAGCGCCAGCTCTGACAAATCGAGGGTGGCGTGCGCATCGTTCAGTTTGAAATCTTCGGCAATGCGCTCAAGCGCGGTGCGACTGTGAGGACGCAATCTGCGCAACCAGAGTCGGCAGAGGCTGTGCCCAAAACCTTCCTTCAGGGCGTCGGGCAGTTGTGGCGAAACCGCGTTTGCATCGGTGTAGGCACTCATCGCCAACGGGATGGGTGCTTGCGTCAACCAACGCACATGCTGCTCGGCCTGTTGCTTGAATCCGCTCAGCACCAACGCCTCAAGGGCATCCACCGACAACGGTTCGTCGAGCATCTGCTGTAACAGCGGCACGTCACCGCGATGCAGTGCCCAGGCATGTCGATAGAGTCGCTGCAACCTAGGGTCGTCATGATTGCCAAGCAACAGTGCCAGCAACGGCAGTTCATCGTCACCCATGCGCCAGTCGACGAAGGCCTTGGCCAGACCCTGAAGTTCGAGGCCGCCAATCCCCATCCATCGCGCCAGGGTTTCCGGCCTTTGTGAAGGGCTGCCATATTGCTGACTGACAGAGTCGAGCTCGCGGGACCAGTCACTGAAAACCTGCGCTCGATCAAATGCCTGAATCAGCAGCGGCAGAAAGTCCGGGTGACGTTCTGCGCACATTGCCATCAAGTGGCTTTCGGCCGTCGGATGACGATACTCCTGCCAGAGCCGGATCCAGCACGGCCACGCCTGATCGTCCAGGCCCAGTAGAGTGCTTTGGCAGGCGAGCAGGTAGAGCCAATCGACATCCTCAGGATGTTTGCCCTGCTGCTCTTCGCAACACTGCAGCAGCCCTGCCCCTCCCATGCCCGCCTGAGTGAACTGCGTCACGAGCCGCTTGATGTACATTTCATCGCTCGGCAACGGCACGCAGGTGTGCCGACTGGCGAAGTCGACGAATTCATGGAGCGGACGCTGGGCGAAGATGAAATCGAGACTGCGCGCATACCACAGGGATTCGGTCTGCGCGGCTTCTGACCAGGCGCTCATCAGATCCGTATCGAACGGATCACCCGCCTTGATCCGTTGCAGAAATGCTTCAACACGCTGAGCGTCGTCAAACGACAGATCCAGCAACTGCTGGTCCCAGGCCATGCGCTCGGCCAACAGGTTTGCGCAACGATAGGACAGCGGCCCGGCGTCAGCCAGCCGATGGTACAAGCTCCAACTGAGGTCATCGAGAGACTCGAGAGGCAGTTGATCCAGCCCTCGGATAAACGACTGCCAGGCTGCAAAGTCGAAGCGCCGTACAGGATCATCAAGCAACTCGCAGAAATCCACGAACGCCTGTGGCACCTCGATGATTGTCTGTTCGGGCTCTTGGTATTCCTCGAATTCTTCGGGTGCTTCTTCATCGCCTTCGCGTGCCAGACGAAGCGCTTTTTCGTAGGCCATGCGCAGCGCCTGAAAACCTTCGGGATCGGTCTCCGGGTGATGTTCCGGCAGGCGCGTGCGGTAGGCGTTGCGAATGAGGGTTTCGTCGGTGGTGGGTTCGATGCCCAAGCGGATCCAGCAACTCATGACCAGTCGAACTCCTTGAGCGATTCGGGACGTTGCGGCAAGTCGAGGTCCAGATGCCAAGGCAGGTTTTTCAGAAAAACCGGCATGTTCTGTTGGAGCCCACGAGCGATTTGCACGCTTTTGGGGTTCTCGCCCTGTCGGTCCAGCTCGCAGGCAAAGGTGTCGTTGCCCTCGTTCTCACACCCCCAGAATCCGCGACCGATCAAAAACCCGTTGAAATAGGATTGCCAGCTGCTGTAGTGATACTGCGCCCTGACCGCCAACCGCCCGTGCAGCCAGGTGCTTTCGGGCAAATCAATCCATTGGTTACGCACCGCGCAACGCAGCAGGAACCCCATGCGGCCATAGTCCCAGGACAGAATGCCGCCCGGCCCGCATTCGCCAAAAGTGCGACTGGCGAACTCGTGCAGAATGCGCTCACGCGGTTCAAGGGTTTCCAGCAGCGCCTGCCATTCGCCGGGCAGACAGCGCTGCCACGCGTGATAGGCGCCTTTAAGGTGCCTGGCATGACCGTTGTCGGTCATGCGTTCGAACATGCTCAACAATTGCGGCCGGTCATTGATACCCCAGCTGCATTGCAAATCGATAAATTCCGGTGCGGAGTAAAACGCCGGCTCGTCGTACTCGGCGCGAGGATTAAGCGCCACCATCGGGGCAGACAGGGCGCACAGCCAACGCTGTTGAATCTCATCCATGAAAAAGGCTCCAGGCCGACCGCCGAGAAATGGGGTCGGCAAAACTGCGCGGATTGTAAAGAGCCGTGGCAATAGCGGCAAACGTTGCGAACACTTTTACAGCGCGCACAAAAAAGGCCCCGACGTATCGGGGCCTTCGTTCAGCGGCTCATCGCTTGTTCAGACGATTATGTGTCTTCGCGTGAATCAGTGCTGCAGAGCCGGTTTTTGCGTCCCGTTGATCGGGATGCGTTTGGCCTTCGCCTCCTCCGGGATCACTCGCAACAGGTCGATGCTCAGCAGACCGTTGCTCAGATCGGCAGCCTTGATCTCGATGTGATCGGCCAGACGGAAGGACAGCTTGAAAGCACGCTGGGCGATGCCCTGGTGCAGGAAGGTCACGTCTTCGTTGGCGTCACGCTTGCCGCCACTGATGGTCAACACGCCCTTCTCGACTTGCAGCTCCAGGTCTTCTTCCTGGAAACCGGCGGCGGCTACGACGATGCGGTATTGATCGTCACCGTGTTTCTCCACGTTGTAGGGTGGATAGCTGCTGCCTGGCTCGTTGCGCAGGGCCGTTTCGAACAGGTCGTTGAAGCGGTCGAAACCTACCGAGGAACGGAACAGTGGCGCGAGGGAAAATGCAGTACTCATGGTTCAAATCTCCTGAAAACAATCAGCAAGGTTTTTTATCTCCGCGACCCGAATTCGGCATCGCGTAACCCTTAGATAGGGACCGCTGATTTGATTTCAAGAGCGTATTTGCAGATTTTTTTCAGGCCATTTCGGCGACCGGCAGACCGAGTAAACGCGAGACGTGATCCGGTTCCGTCTCACGGCGCAACACGGTAAACAGCTCGGTAGCTTCAGGGTAATTGCGCGTCAACATGGCCAGCCACTGCTTCAAACGGCCCGGCGATTGACGCGCGGTCATCTGCGCTTTGGCTTGCAGCCAGAAATCCTGGATCAGTGGCAGCAGCTCGGCCCAGGTCATCTCGACCACTTCCTCTCCGGCGCGTGCAGCGGCGATTTGCCTGGCCAGATCCGGCCGCGAAACCAGACCACGGCCGAGCATGATGTCTTCCACGCCGCTGATTTCGCGGCAACGACGCCAGTCCTCGACGCTCCAGATATCACCATTGGCGAACACCGGCACCTTGACCACGTCCTGCACGCGCGGGATCCATTCCCAGTGCGCGGGCGGTTTGTAACCGTCCATTTTGGTCCGGGCGTGCACCACGATGTGTTCGGCGCCGCCTTCGGCCAGTGCCGTGGCGCAGACGAGCGAGCCATCCGGGCTGTCGAAGCCCAGACGCATCTTGGCCGTGACGGGAATGTGCGCAGGCACGGCGCGACGCACGTGCTCGACGATCTGATTGAGCAGTTCAGGCTCTTTGAGCAGCACCGCACCGCCTCGGGATTTATTGACTGTTTTGGCCGGGCAGCCGAAGTTGAGGTCGATGACTTCGGAGCCGAGTTCGCAGGCCAACGCAGCGTTTTCCGCCAGACACACCGGGTCAGAACCCAACAGCTGCACACGCAACGGCACGCCGGACGCGGTGCGGGCACCGTTGAGCAGTTCCGGGCCGAACTTGTGGAAGTAGGCTGGGGTGAGCAACTGGTCATTGACGCGAATAAATTCGGTCACGCACCAGTCGATACCGCCAACGCGGGTCAGCACGTCGCGAAGGATGTCGTCGACCAACCCCTCCATGGGCGCCAGAGCAATTTGCATGGGGAAAACACTACTTGAGGAAAAACGTGCGGCAGTTTACTGGATTGCGCAGGTTAAACCCACGACCACCTGCCGAAGGCCGCGCCTACAACAAATTACGCTGACTCTGGAGCCTGGATCGCCGGGCCGTAGCCTTCGATGAACTCCGCCGGCATGCGCTTGGGCTTGCCGGTGGACAGTTCGATGCAGACGAACGTGGTCTGAGCGCGCAGCAGCGTGGCGCGGTCGCTTGGGCGGATCAGCTGAAAATGCCGGGTCATTTTCAGACGCTGATCCCAATCGACGATCCAGGTCGCCAATTGCAGCTCGTCGCCTTCGTAGGCCGCCGCCAGGTAATCGATCTCGTGGCGCACCACGGCCATCGCGCGATCCAGCCGCCGGTACTCGACCAGATCCAGTCCCAGACGCTGCGAGTGGCGCCAGGCGCAACGTTCAAGCCAGGTTACGTACACCGCGTTGTTGGCGTGCCCCAGCCCGTCGATGTCCTCGGCGCCCACTTGCAGATCAATGGTAAACGGCGTCGCCCGATCCCAGCCCATGCCCCACTCCCGGTCAGATTATTCAACCGGCGCAGTGTAACGGATGCTCACGCCGATTGGCGCGCCTGAAGATTGCGACCGGTCAGCAGTGATAACACGCCATCAATCACCCGAGGGTCGGCCAGCACGCGTTGATGACCACCGCTTTCGAGGCGCAACAAGCGGCTGTCGAACCAGGATTCGTGGATCAATTGCGATTCCTTGACCGAGACAAAATTGTCGTCCTCGGCATGCACGATCAGCCCGGGCATCTCCAGTTGATAGTGCGCGACGTCGAGGGTGGCGGCGCGCATGCCGACATCTTGCTCGACCTGGCGAATGAAGGCGGAACGCGCTCGGGGCGGCATCCCCACGTAGCGGGCAAATCCGCGCAGCACGCCAAGAATGCGGGCGGGAGCGGCAATGCTGACGAGGGTTTCGGTGCGCAGGCCCAATTGCACGGCGAGCATCGCACTGGCGCCGCCCATAGAGTGACCGATAACAGCTTGCAAGGGCGGCAGTTCGGCAGCAGCTTCAAGCATGGCGCGGGCAAACAACACGACGTTGGCCTCACGCCCCGGAGACCGACCATGGGCCGGGCCGTCAAGTGCAACCACCGTGTAACCGGCGTCGACCAGAGCGGTGATCAGCGCCGCAAATTGAGTGGGTCGCCCTTCCCAACCGTGCATCAGCAGCACCGTCGGACCGTGCCCCCAACGCAGTGCGGAGAGGCCGAAGCGCAAAGTGATCCGTTCTGAGTTGGCCAGCAGCGGCAACTCCCAATCGCGCAGTGGCAGCGCGCGCGGCGTCATGAACGCCAGGCGCATTTTGCTCGCCACCCGTTGCGGTGCAATCCAGCCCAAGGTGCCATTTACGCCACGAACCCACTTCAACGTGTTCATCGCTCTCTCCTCAGGCGTGCTGCCTTCAGGTCAACGCACCGCCGACTTGGCGGCGCGCAGCAATCGATCGGATAAGTCTCCCGGGCCGAGCGCTCTTGCGAGTGCCAGACCACCCACCATCAAGGCCACGTCGGCCAGGGCTTTGTCGGTGTCCTCAGGGCTTGACGCCAACTGCGCAATCATCAATTCCAGGTGTTCGTTCAGCGCGATGCGGAACGACTCTGGCAAACGGCCCAGTTCGCCAATGGAGGCAGGAATCGGACAGGCCGATTCGCTGGAATCGCGGTGCTTGCGCGACAGGTAGAACGCAGCGACCAGCGCGCGGCGTTCTTCGCCCGTCAATTCGGTATCCATGTCGGCGATCAGGTCGCGACGCCGGCCCAGCAACTGCTTGAACGCTTCGAGCATCATCGCGTCCTTGCTTTCGAAGTGCGCATAGAAGCCACCGACGGTCAGGCCGGCTGCGCCCATCACTTCGCCCACGCTTGGGTCTGCCGGGCCGCGCTGGATCAATGCGGCGCTGGCAGCCTTGAGAATGCGTTCGCGGGTTTGAGCTTTTTTATCGTTCATCGTCGCCTCCGAATATTACGACTAGAATATTATTCTCATAATAATATTCTGCAAGTCAAGGATATGACCGCTGGTCTGAAGCACAGTGTAAGAAAAAAGGAGAATTGGCCAAACGCCAGACAAACAAAAGGGCCATTCAATAATTGAATGACCCTTATAAATCCCGCAGAGCGGGTAATCGTGGCGTCCCCTAGGGGACTCGAACCCCTGTTACCGCCGTGAAAGGGCGGTGTCCTAGGCCACTAGACGAAGGGGACACAAACCCTTCTATACAACTGATCAGTGCTGAGAGCTGATCGATTCAAGGCCGGTGTGGCCAGACCTTGAACTTGTAAAATTGGTGGAGCTTAGCGGGATCGAACCGCTGACCTCCTGCATGCCATGCAGGCGCTCTCCCAGCTGAGCTAAAGCCCCGGATTTTTCGCCTCGCGGCGGAGTGACATCTTGCAACATCACTTCTGTAAAACTGGCGTCCCCTAGGGGACTCGAACCCCTGTTACCGCCGTGAAAGGGCGGTGTCCTAGGCCACTAGACGAAGGGGACGCAAACCCTTCTATACAACTGATCAACGCTGAGTGTTGATCGCTTTGAAGCCGGTGTGGCCAGACTTCAAAGTGTAAATTGGTGGAGCTAAGCGGGATCGAACCGCTGACCTCCTGCATGCCATGCAGGCGCTCTCCCAGCTGAGCTATAGCCCCTCATCGTTGATGTCATCGCTGAGGACGGGGCGAATCTTAATGGCGCTTCGGAGGGCTGTCAAACTTATTTTTAAAATAATTCAAAGTTTTTTGCCGACATAACAATCACTTACCGCCCTCCCCCCGTAAATTCGGGAGGTTTACAACCTGCGCAGAACGGTAGGAGCTACCGAAGGCAGCGATCTTTTGATTCCGTTTTTAAAAACCAACGTCAAAAGATCGCGGCGTGCGGCCGCTCCAACAGGGGAATCAGGCGATGGCGCCCAGCAGTTTTTCCCACTCTTTGTTTTCTTTCTTCGACACGCCGCCCAGCAGGTCGATCGCCTGACGCAGACGGAAGCGTGTCAGGTCCGGGCCGAGGATTTCCATCGCATCGAGCACCGACACCGAACTCGCCTGCCCGGTGATTGCCGCGAACATCAACGGCATCGCATCGCGCAGTTTCAACTCCAGCGACTCAACCACCGCCTGAATCGTCGCGGTGATGCTGTCCTTCTCCCACTGACGCAGGCTTTCCAGCTTCCACAGAATCAACTGCATCAACTGCCGAACCTGATCGCCCGAGAGCTTTTTCGATTCAAACAGCTTGGCATCCGGATTAACGCCGCCGGCGAAGAAGAACCCGGCCAACGGTGCGACCTGGCTGAAGGTTTCAACACGGCCCTGCACATGCGGCGCGATCTTCATCATGTATTCCGGGTTCAGCGCCCAGGTCTGCAAACGGCTGGCGAACTCTTCGACCGGCAGATCACGCAGCCACTGGCCGTTGAGCCACGACAGTTTCTCGATGTCGAAGATCGGTCCGCCGAGGGACACACGCTTGAGGTCAAAGTTGTCGACCATTTCCTGAAGCGAGAACTTCTCGCGCTCGTCCGGCATCGACCAGCCCATGCGACCCAGGTAGTTGAGCATCGCTTCCGGCATGAAGCCCATGCGCTCGTAGAACGTCACCGAGGTCGGGTTCTTGCGCTTGGACAGCTTGCTCTTGTCCGGGTTACGCAGCAGCGGCATGTAGCACAACTCCGGTTGTTCCCAGCCGAAGTACTCGTAAAGCAGGATCAGTTTTGGCGCCGACGGCAGCCATTCTTCGCCGCGCAGTACGTGGGTAATGCCCATCAAGTGATCGTCGACCACGTTGGCGAGGAAGTACGTCGGCAGGCCGTCGGTCTTCATCAGCACTTGCATGTCCATGCGGTCCCACGGGATCTCGACATCACCACGCAGCATGTCCGGCACCACGCAGACGCCTTCGCTCGGCACTTTCATGCGGATCACGTGAGGTTCGCCAGCGGCCAGACGTGCGGCGACTTCTTCTTTGGACAGCAGCAGCGCGCGGCCGTCGTAACGTGGAGTTTCGCCACGCGCCTGTTGCTCGGCGCGCATCTGGTCCAGCTCCTCTGCCGTGCAGAAGCACGGGAAAGCGTGACCCAGCTCAACCAGCTGCTGGCAATATTTCTGGTAGATATCGCCGCGCTCGCTCTGGCGATACGGGCCGTGCGGGCCGCCGACGTCCGGGCCTTCGCTCCACTCGATGCCGAGCCAGCGCAAGGCGTCGAAGATCTGCTGTTCGGACTCGCGGGTCGAGCGCAACTGATCGGTGTCTTCGATCCGCAGGATAAACTCACCGCCATGCTGCTTGGCAAAGCAGTAGTTGAACAATGCGATGTAAGCGGTACCTACATGGGGATCCCCGGTAGGCGATGGCGCGATGCGAGTGCGGACGGTGGTCATGGCATGTCTCGAAAAGAATGAAAAGCAAAGATCAATAAGCGGCGAATGGTAACAGGCGACACCCGCCCCGCTCCAGCGGGCAGGGTATTTAAGCCAGCTTTGTGTCTGTCAGGTCCGTTGGCCGCGATGAGGCCGGATGGCTCACCGCACAATCACACAGCCAAAAGACGCTCGCGCAGCTTGGCAATTTCATCACGCATCTGCGCCGCCGCTTCAAACTCCAGATCCCGGGCAAGCTGATACATCTTCTCTTCCAGCGCCCGAATCCGCTTGGTGATCTCGCTTGGCGAACGCAATTCGGCCTCGTACTTGGCGTTTTCTTCGGCGGCCTTGGCCATGCCCTTGCGCTTCTTGCTGCGCGAGCCGGGCACCGTGGCGCCTTCCATGATGTCGGCCACGTCCTTGAACACACCCTTAGGCGTGATGCCATTGGCCAGGTTAAAAGCGATCTGCTTGTCGCGACGGCGTTCGGTTTCGCCAATCGCGCGCTCCATCGAACCGGTAATGCGATCGGCGTAGAGAATCGCCCGGCCATTGAGATTACGCGCCGCACGGCCGATGGTCTGGATCAGCGAGCGCTCGGAGCGCAGGAAGCCTTCCTTGTCCGCATCGAGGATCGCTACCAGCGACACCTCCGGCATGTCCAGGCCTTCGCGCAACAGGTTGATCCCGACCAGCACATCAAAGGTGCCGAGGCGCAGGTCACGGATGATTTCAACCCGCTCGACGGTGTCGATATCCGAGTGCAGATAACGCACACGCACGCCGTGGTCGGCGAGGTAATCGGTCAAATCCTCCGACATGCGCTTGGTCAGCGTGGTGACCAACACGCGCTCTTCCAGCGCCACGCGCTTGGTGATTTCCGAGAGCAGATCATCAACCTGAGTCAACGCCGGACGGATTTCGATTTGCGGATCCACCAGGCCGGTCGGACGCACCAGTTGCTCGACAACGCGACCGGCGTGCTCCGCCTCATAATTGCCCGGCGTGGCCGAGACGAAAATCGTTTGCGGGCTGATGCCTTCGAATTCGTCGAAACGCATAGGCCGGTTGTCCAGCGCCGATGGCAGACGAAAACCGTATTCCACCAGGGTTTCTTTACGTGAGCGGTCACCTTTATACATCGCGCCGACCTGCGGCACGCTGACGTGGGATTCGTCGATCACCAGCAAGGCGTCGGCCGGCAGATAGTCGAACAAGGTCGGCGGCGCCTGACCGGAGTCGCGACCCGACAGGTAACGCGAGTAGTTTTCGATCCCGTTGCAGTAACCCAGCTCGAGAATCATCTCCAGATCGAAACGCGTGCGCTGCTCCAGACGCTGGGCTTCCACCAGTTTGTTGTTGCTGCGCAGGTATTCGAGACGTTCCTGCAACTCGACCTTGATCCCTTCGATGGCGCCAAGCAGGGTTTCACGCGGCGTCACGTAGTGGCTTTTCGGGTAAAACGTGAAGCGCGGCATCTTGCGGATGACTTCGCCGGTCAACGGATCGAACGCGGAAATACTCTCGACCTCGTCATCGAACAGCTCGATGCGGATGGCTTCCAGATCCGATTCCGCCGGGTAGATGTCGATCACATCGCCGCGTACGCGAAAGGTGGCGCGGGCAAAATCCATGTCATTGCGGGTGTATTGCAGGTCGGCCAGACGCCGCAGCAGCGCACGCTGATCGAGTTTGTCGCCGCGATCGACGTGCAACACCATCTTCAAATAGGTTTCCGGGCTACCCAGACCATAGATGCACGACACCGTGGTAACGATGATCGAGTCCTTGCGCTCCAGCAGCGCTTTGGTCGCGGAAAGGCGCATCTGTTCAATGTGGTCATTGATAGACGCATCCTTCTCGATGAAGGTGTCGGACGACGGCACATACGCTTCGGGCTGGTAGTAGTCGTAATAGGAAACAAAATACTCGACCGAGTTGTTCGGGAAAAACGCCTTGAATTCGCCGTACAGCTGCGCGGCCAGGGTCTTGTTCGGCGCCAGCACCAACGTCGGGCGCTGAATTTGCGCGATGACATTGGCGATGCTGAAGGTCTTGCCCGAGCCGGTCACACCGAGCAGCGTCTGGTGCGCCAACCCGGCCTCGATGCCCTCAACCAACTGGCGGATGGCTTCCGGCTGATCGCCGGCAGGCTCAAAGCGGGTGACTAGCTGGAATTCGGACATACACACCTCTGGGATCGCGGGGTTCCGAGTCAAGCGGAACACCACGGGGACGACCGCAAACGACCGATGTCGCGCAAGAAAAATCTGGATTGTGCTGAATGTGGTGGCGATTGCCTTGGCTTTCAAGGCAAACGTCCTACATCCGGTAAAAACTCTGACACGCTCAATCGACTAACGGTCAAGAAATAATCGGAAAAACTTACCCTAAAAACCGAATCGCCTGTCGCCATTGCTCGGTGATGGCCTCTATACTAGCTCCCCGTTTGTGCACCGCTCTAGTGCATCCGGCTGGAGCGCGACACGTCCCTCCACTCTCCACTCAGAGCCGCCGCAAAAATGAGCCTGTTCTCCGCTGTCGAAATGGCACCCCGCGATCCAATCCTGGGCCTCAACGAAGCATTCAACGCCGATACCCGGACCACGAAGGTCAACCTGGGCGTCGGTGTTTACTGCAACGAAGAGGGGCGAATTCCACTTCTGCGCGCCGTTATCGAAGCCGAAACGATCCGCGTCGCTCAACACGCTTCGCGCGGTTACCTGCCGATCGATGGCATCGCTGCCTACGACCAGGCCGTGCAAAAGCTGCTGTTCGGTAACGACTCGCCGCTGATCAGCGCCGGTCGCGTCATCACCACTCAGGCCGTCGGCGGGACTGGCGCACTGAAAATCGGTGCCGACTTCCTCAAGCAACTGCTGCCCAACGCTGTTGTGGCGATCAGCGACCCGAGCTGGGAGAACCACCGCGCGCTGTTCGAAACCGCCGGTTTCCCGGTGCAGAACTACCGCTACTACGATGCCGCCACCCACGACGTGAACCGTGCCGGCATGCTCGAAGACCTCAACGCCCTGCCAAACGGCTCGATCGTTATCCTGCACGCCTGCTGCCACAACCCGACCGGTGTCGACCTGACCCCGGCGGACTGGAACAACGTGCTGGAAGTGGTCAAGGCCAAAGGTCACGTGCCATTCCTCGACATGGCTTATCAGGGCTTCGGTGACGGGATCGACGAAGACGCCGCGGCTGTGCGCCTGTTCGCAGAGTCCGGCCTGACCTTCTTCGTTTCGAGTTCGTTCTCCAAGTCGTTTTCGCTGTACGGCGAGCGCGTGGGTGCACTGTCGATCATCAGCGAGTCGAAAGAAGAAAGCGCGCGCGTGCTGTCGCAAGTCAAACGCGTGATCCGCACCAACTACTCCAACCCGCCGACCCACGGTGCAAGCATCGTCGCTGCCGTGTTGAACAGCCCGGAACTGCGTGCGCAGTGGGAAGCGGAACTGGCGGAAATGCGCCTGCGTATTCGCGGCATGCGCGAGCAAATGGTCAGCCTGCTGGCAGAAAAAGCACCGCAGCGCGACTTCAGCTTCGTCGGCCGTCAGCGTGGCATGTTTTCCTACTCCGGCCTGACCACTGAACAGGTTCATCGCCTGCGCAACGAGTTCGGCATCTACGCCCTGGACACCGGGCGCATTTGCGTGGCGGCGCTGAACCAGAGCAACATCAAGGCTGTAACGGATGCGATTGTTCAGGTCATCTGATTTCGCACTGTGAGGAAAAACGGGAAGCCTTCTGGCTTCCCGTTTTTATTTGTCCCGGTAAACGGCCCACACCCTCTAAACTGCACACAGATTTAACTGTGGGAGCGAGCTTGCTCGCGAAAGCGCTTTGTCATTCAACATTATTGTCGACTGACACGACGCCTTCGCGAGCAAGCTCGCTCCCACAGGGTATGAGCCAACCCGAGAATTCTGCGAGAGCCAACATGAAAAACGACAACCTGCGCGCCGACCGTGACGAAATGGATGATTTCATCCCGCGCGCCCCGGCCAAACGCGAAAAAAGCCTGGTGCTGCAAGTGGCGACCGGGGTGTTTCTCGGCGGCCTGGTCTTGTGGCTGGTGCAACTGGCGACCACCGCGGCTTACGCCAAGCTGATGATGGGCACCATCACCTTCGGCAGTTAAGCCAGTTCGCTCGCACGCTGGCTGGCGGCATCGTCATACACAACGTACAGCGATTCGGCGATCTGGCTTTTGATGGCCTTGGCAGTTTCCAGGCCGAGGACAAAACCCTCAGCCTTGCCGCCAGCGCGGTTCAATTCTTCAGCGGTACTGGCCTGAGTGATTGCATCGAAGAGTTTTTCGGCGTGCGGGCCGACGCCTTTTGGCAGGCTGATCTGAGCGGTGGTCATGCGAGCACCTCGATGTACAGTGATGTGTGATTCATGGCGCGTACCTTTTCGGCGAATGGCCGGCAGCGCGTGTAACCACTTCCGGGCGGCCATGGTAGACCCCTGAGGCGATTCTGGTAACCGCCAATCGCCGATAAACCACCGTCCGTCCTGACGAATTGCAAAATTCAACAACAGACGCTTGACTTCTCTTTTTGAATCAGTAACATACGCACCAATTCCGCAATAGCTCAGTTGGTAGAGCAAGTGACTGTTAATCACTGGGTCCCTGGTTCGAGTCCAGGTTGTGGAGCCAAATAGCAAAGCCCCTGATTCGAAAGGTTCAGGGGCTTTTTTGTGGGCGCTCGAAAAATCACAAAAGCGAAAAGGCCGATCTGTCTCACAACAGATCGGCCTTTTCGTTCGTTTGCCAGCGATCAGACGTGCTCGCTGCTCTTCACCTGCACCTTCGGTGCACCGTGACCATGCTCGTGATCCGTGTCCACTTCGATCACCGGCACTTCCTTGCCATCGCAGTCATGCAGTTTGCCGTCGCTGAAGTAGTCACCCTCACGCAGCGCCGCCAGATCGCGATAGCGCAGAGTCCGCTCTTCCGCCACCGCAAACACCGACTGCTGGTCAGAGTTGCCGGCAGTGAAGTGGTTGAACGCCAAGTTAAGCAGGATCGCCATGATCGCCGACGAGCTGATGCCCGAGTGGAAAATGGTCGCGAACCAGCTCGGGAATTGATCGTAGAAGCTCGGCGCAGCAATCGGGATCATGCCGAAACCAATCGAGGTCGCGACAATGATCAGATTGACGTTGTTACGGTAATCAACCTTCGACAACGTACGGATACCACTCGCGGCCACGGTGCCAAACAACACAATACCTGCGCCGCCGAGTACCGAAGTCGGCACTGCCGCGATCACCCGGCCCATGAATGGCAGCAGGCCGAGGACCACCAGAAACAGACCACCGGTGGCGACCACAAAACGACTCTTGATCCCGGTCACCGCCACCAGGCCGACGTTCTGGGCGAAGGCGCTCTGGGTGAACGAGCCGAAGATCGGCGCAAACATACTCGACAGCATGTCCGCGCGCAGTCCATTGCCCAGACGTTTGGAATCAACCTTGGTGCCGATGATTTCACCCACCGCGAGAATGTCCGCCGAGGTTTCCACAAGCGTCACCATGACCACGATGCACATCGACAGGATCGCTGCGAAGTGGAAAGTCGGCATGCCGAAATGGAACGGTGTCGGGAAGCCGAACATCGGGCCGGTGGTGACGCCAGAAAAGTCGGCCATGCCAAGGAACACTGCCAGCACCGTGCCGATCACCATCGCCAACAGGATCGACAAGCGCGAGATGGTAGAGCTGCCAACCTTGCTCAGCAGTAGCACCAGTACCAGCGTGACCGCTGCCAGACCGATGTTCTGCATGCTGCCGAAGTCAGGCGCGTGGCTATTGCCGCCCATCGCCCAGCGCGCGGCCACCGGCATCAGCGTGAGGCCGATGGTGGTGATCACAATGCCGGTCACCAGCGGCGGGAAGAACTTGGTAATGCGCGAGAACACCGGGGTAATCAACAGACCGATCAGCGACGCGGCAATCACCGCGCCAAGCACCGCCTGGAAGCCACCCTCCCCGCCACTGCTGACGATCGCGACCATGGTCGCAACGCCGGAGAACGACACACCCTGTACCAGCGGCAACTGACAGCCGAAAAACGGTAGACCCAGGGTTTGCAGCAGTGTCGCCAGCCCCCCCGCAAACAATGAAGCAGCAATCAACAAACCAATGTCCGCAGGCGACAGCCCGGCCGCCTGACCGATGATCAGTGGCACCGCGACGATACCGCCATACATGGTCAGAACATGTTGCAGGCCGTAAGCCATATTCGCGCCGACCCCGAGGTTTTCGTCCTCGGGCCGTGGGTGTGAAACATGGGGCGTTTTCATGGTGGGGGGTTCCCTGGTTTTTGTTATGCGCACACTGTATTCAATACTCGCGACAAGTGTCCACCGCTTTGTATACAAAAATCATCTCCAGTTATCCAAAATCAGAACTGCGAAGAGCTATTGAGCTCAACCTCAGCGCGTGGCAGGATCGGCGGCCTGCCGTATGGATTAACGGAACCCTTCTCGGGATCAGATAAGGAATTCACCATGAGTGGAAAACCAGCAGCACGCGCTACAGACGCCACAAACTGCCCTGGGCATGCCGCACAGAAAATCGCAGCCGGCTCGCCCGACGTTTTTTTCGATGGATTGCCAGCCGCGCGCCTCGGAGATCCTGCCTCTTGCGGCAGCACAATCAGTGGCAATATTTCGGCAACGGTCTTCATCAACGGAAAAAATGCCGCTACGCAAGGCAGCCTTGGCACTCACGGCGATGTCATCGTCGGCGGCTCCGGCACAGTCATCATTGGCCAAAGTGGCGGTGGCGCAGCGGTCAGCCCAGTTCCCCCGATCAACCTCGGCTTCGACGAGCAATTCACCCTGTCGGACGCCGACGGCGAGCCTGTGCCGGACTTCGCTTATAAAATCACCACCGCCTCAGGCAAGATTTTCCGCGGAGTCACCAATGAACGGGGGCTGACCCAACGCGTTTCCACCAGGGCAACCGAACTGTTGCATCTGGAACCCGACGACCTGGCCTGAACAGATGGAACCAGTCTGCTGAAAATTATCTGAAGGAGTTGTAACCAGCATGGCGCTTGCGATCCTGAACAATAATCTAGCCCCCTCGAACAGGCAGGGCGGCAGTACCCACCCGTCTACCGTCGTCACCAAATACACCAAACGCGCTGACGACGACGGCTGGCTAAGCGTAAAGCTCGAACCGAAGGGCACCCTCGTCGCGCTGTGCGAATTCACCAAAGTGACCCTCGCCAAGGAGTCAGGTGGTCGAACCTACTTCCGGATTGCCGATGGCAACTCGGAATTTGTCGGGCAGACCGCCAGCCTGAAGACCGAAAATGCCTTGAAGTACCTGATGGACACGCCGCCCACAGGGCCGGCGACTGTTAAGGTCAAATACACCGGCGCACCGACCCATGCCGTATCGGAGTTCAAGGGTAAACTCCTTCAGCAATGGGCCCAGGTCAGTTTCAACGGCATCACGGCAAAGGTGACACTCAATAGTCAGTGGGGTGGCCAATACACACCGATCCCGCCCGGCCGCCACCGGATCATGGCACCCGATCGCTCTCACGGGAACATTTCAACCGGCGGCTATAAGACCAAAGGCAGCCTGCATTGCACGGATGTCTGGTTTCCAATCGAACTGCAAGGCACGAAAGGCAACAGTAGCCGTTACATCCATGTCGGCCATTTGTCCGACGGCTGCGTCACTTTTTATGAGCTGATCAAATGGAACGATGTCTACGATTACCTCATTTGCCGGCGAGTCAAAGGTGAAGGCGGGAAATATGTCGGCGAACTGCTGGTGGAGAAATAAATGATTCGGCTGTTCCTGATCCGATTGATACCCGCGCTGTTGCTGGTAATTGCCAACAGCGCCAGTGCCGACTTTGGCTGTGATGACTTTCTGTCGAAGCTCGCAGACAAGCCATCGTTTGTTGAATTCAAAGGCTGCAAGCAGGCGATTGACCGCATGGGCCAGCCATTTTCTGCCAGCTATGAAGTATCCGGGGCCAATGCTTCGAAAGCCGAACAGTACCTTGAAAAGCACTTCGGGATAGCGCCGATCACGCGCGCCTGTTGCGCCTGGGACTCGACCCAAAATGGTTTCAAGGATCCGGCAACAGGCATCAACTACCTGATCAGCATTGGCTCAGAGGAAACAGAGGTCGGGCAACGAGAGTCGTGGGCCAAGATCAATCTCTTTACGATCCAGGTCGATGCTTACGCTGAGGATCCCTGACCCGACTCGATAAGGCGTCTGAGCACCGGCCTCAACAATTCTGGGCTCGCGACCTGTATCCCGAACTCAACCTCAAGCAGATCGAGTAGATCTTCCACATCCGCTACATCACGCCGCTCGCTCTCGGCGCCGATGCGGTGGATCGCGAAACTGCCATTGTTCAATGTGCGCCGCCAGCCATCGCCAGTACGCGCAACCATCAGGCGATGGGCAAACGGTGATTGCGGATGCGTCGAGACGTACCAGTTGCCGATGGTGAAATCGATGTCTTCCTGGCGTTGCAGATCGAACAGGTACATCGGCCGCCATTCGCCCCCGACATTGGCGCGCAGCATGTAGCCATCGGGTTGTTTTTCGATGCGATACGGTTCGTGCGGTGTGGCTTGCTCGGCCTCGGTATCCAGCATCAGCGGTGCGGTCGGCACCATGCCGCCGAAGCCGACATCGGTGACGTAACGCACGCCGTCGAGGGTGACCAGACTCAAGCGGTGGGTGCGCGCGGCCCAGGTGCCTTCGGGCTGAGTCATGACCACGCGCCCGCTGATGGCACGAACGTCGAAGCCCAATTCAAGCAACAGGGCAAAAAACAGATGATTGAGTTCGTAACAGTAACCGCCGCGACCACCGTGCAAGACTTTATGCTCAATCGAGGCAAGATCGATCAATACCGGGGCGCCGGTGACCGTTGCGAGATTTTCAAAGGTGAAAGCGCCGGTATGGCGCCATTGCAACTTGCGCAGGGTTTCCAGGGTCGGCGGCGGTGGCGCCTCGAAACCCAGGCGTTGCAGATACTGTTTCAGATTCGTCAGGCGGGGCTCACTCATTGCTCAGTCCTTATGCATGGGGCCGCAAGTCACTGCGTGGATGGTCGCCATGTATACGGTATGGGGCGTTGAATTCGACAATTGATTTCACCAATCGCCTCTAGCGTTTTTTCCGTGAACCGATGCGGATCCAGGTCGGTGCATGGTCGCTGGCGTGCGGTTCATTGCGTACCCAGGCATCTACGCCGGCCTCATGCAGGTAAGGACTCAGCACCGGATTGAGTAACAGATGATCGATGCGCAGGCCGGAGTTGCTTTGCCAGTGCTGGCGGAAATAATCCCAGAAGGTATAGAGCCGCTCTTCGGGGTACAGATGCCGCAGCGAATCGGTCCAGCCCTGGTCCAGCAATCGCTGATAACACTCGCGGCTTTCGGGTTGCAGCAACGCATCCTTCAGCCATGACCGAGTGTTGTAGATGTCCATGTCGGTGGGCACGACGTTGTAGTCGCCGGCCAGCACCACGGGGTGATCACTGCTTTGCAGATCTTTCGCATAGGCTATGAGCCGTTCGAACCATGCCAGTTTGTAATCGAATTTCGGCCCCGGCTGCGGGTTGCCGTTGGGCAGGTACAGGCAACCGACCAACACGCCGTGCACCGCCGCTTCCAGGTAACGGCTGTGCTTGTCCTCGGGATCGCCGGGCAAGCCCCGCCGACTCTCCAGCGGTTGCGCATCGCGGGCGAGGATCGCCACACCGTTCCATGCCGCCTGACCGTGCCAGATCGCGCCGTAACCGGCCGCTTCCAGTTCGGTGGCAGGGAACGCGCTGTCGAGTGATTTGAGTTCTTGCAGACAAACGATGTCCGGCTGCTCGCGCTTGAGCCACTCCAGCAGATTGGGCAGCCGCGCGCGCAGGCCGTTGACGTTGAAAGTGGCGATCCGCAGGTTTTTCATCGTCCGGGGCTCGTGTCAGAGGTTGTGAAAATTCTGACCTTGTCGGCCCCGCACTGGTTGCATTGGATCGTTCCGCGACTATCGCGGGCAGGCCCACGCCCACAGGTTTTATGTTATGGCTGGAATTACCCGTGCATTCGGCCAAAACGCCCGGACTGGAAGTCAGCGAAGGCCTGGTGGATTTCCTGCTCGGTGTTCATCACGAACGGGCCGTGGCCGACGATCGGTTCGTCGATCGGCTCGCCGCTCAGCAGCAACACCACAGCGTCGGTGGCGGCTTCAAGAGCCAGTTGACGGCCGTCGCGCTCGAACAACACCAGTTGCCCCTGCTCCGCCGATTCTTGCTCATTGATCTGCACCGAACCTTTCAACACCACAAGCGCAGTATTGCGCCCTTCGTGCAGATCCAGCGTCAGCAACTTGCCAGCGTTCAGGCGCAGATCCCAGACATCAATTGGCGTAAAGGTGCGCGACGGACCTGTGTGGCCGTCGAACTCACCGGCGATCAAACGCAGGCTGCCGGCATTGTCCTTGAGCGCGATGCGCGGGATGTCACGATCGAGAATTGTCTGGTAACCCGGCGCAGCCATCTTGTCCTTGGCGGGCAGATTGACCCACAGCTGAACCATTTCCAGCTTGCCACCGGTTTTGGCGAAGTTTTCCGAGTGGAACTCTTCGTGGAGTATTCCGGAAGCGGCGGTCATCCATTGCACGTCGCCCGGGCCGATGGTGCCACCGCTGCCCGTGGAGTCGCGGTGCTGCACTTCACCGTCGTAAACAATCGTTACGGTTTCAAAACCACGGTGCGGATGCTGACCCACGCCGCGCTGCTCGGTGGTCGGCGTAAATTCGGCAGGCCCCGCGTGATCGAGCAGCAAGAACGGGCTGATGTGTTGGCCGAGGTTGTCGTAGGAAAACAGTGTGCGAACCGGAAAACCATCGCCGACCCAATGGCCGCGAGGGCTGGTGTAAATCCCGATGATGTTTTTCATGATTGGCTCCAAAGGTGTGAATGACGCAATGGATTAAGCTTAATTGCATGACGATGATTGCACTAGATGGCAAAAATTAGCTTCATCGTTCTATCTGGAGGACAGTGAACTTCGGCAGCCTCAAGACCGACTCGCGGCGCTCGCTGGCAAATCAGCTCTCACAGGTTTTCGGGATGTAAATACAATTCAGCACCAACACAATTCCCTGTGGGAGCGAGCCTGCTCGCGAAGAGGCCAGGCCAGACATCACAAGTCCCGGAATTGATTCATGATTTCTGATCAACAATGCTTTGCGCTACCAACGGTTTTTCCCACAAAAGCAAACGCGGATACTCCCCCCATTCCCACTGCAACCCCTGGAGTCTTCATGTCTGTTCCCGCTTTCGGCCTTGGTACGTTCCGCCTGCAAGGCCAGGTGGTCATCGATTCAGTGAGCACCGCCCTCGAACTCGGCTATCGGGTCATCGACACCGCACAGATCTACGAGAATGAAGCCGACGTCGGCCAGGCCATCGCCGCTAGCGGTATCCCGCGTGAAGCGCTGTTTATCACCAGCAAGATCTGGGTTGCCAACTTCGCCAAAGAGCGCCTGATCGACAGCCTCAAAGAGAGCCTGCAAAAACTGCAGACCGACTACCTCGACCTGACGTTGATCCACTGGCCATCACCGGACGATCAAGTGACCGTCGAAGAGTTCATGACGGCCCTGCTGGAAGCCAAGCGTTTGGGCCTGACCCGGCAGATCGGTATTTCCAACTTCACCATCGACCTGATGAAACAGGCGATTGCTGCCGTCGGTGCCGACAACATCGCGACCCATCAGATAGAGCTGCATCCGTACCTGCAAAACCGCAAAGTAGCCGGGTTCGCCCAGAGTCAGGGCATCCACATCACCTCATACATGACCCTCGCCTATGGCGAAGTGCTGAAAGACCCTCTGATCCAGCAGATCGCCGAACGCCTGCACGCCACCCCGGCACAAGTCACTCTGGCCTGGGCCATGCAGTCGGGTTATGCGGTGATTCCGTCATCGACCAAACGCGCCAACCTGCAAAGCAATCTCGGCGCCACGGCCCTGACGTTGAGCGATGCCGACATGGCGCAAATCGCCACGCTGGATCGCGGCCATCGCCTTACCAGCCCGAAAGGCATTGCGCCTGACTGGGATTAATCAGCGCGACTGAATGCTCAGCCCTGAAGACGCTGCGCGAGACCATTCATGGCCTCGCGCAACGTATAAACCGCCATGACCACGGTATCGGCTTCGGCCTCGATAGACGCCTGTTCAACACCCGCGCACGCCGCCACCACACGCGCTGCCCCCACCATTTGCGCGCCGCCCTTGATGTGATGAACCAGTTCGCGCAACCCGTCGCAGTCATGCTCGTGGTTCAACTCGTCGAGGCGTTGCAGATCGTGGTGCAGGCTGCGCAAAACCTCTGCACGCAGGCGCTCAATCATCGAGTGATCATCGCCGGCCATCTGCTCCAGTGCGCTCAGGTCGATTTCTGTCAGGGCCCTGTCTTCGATCGGTTCGATACCACTGTCGCAATGGCTGGCCCCCGTCAACGCCTGCTGCAAATCGTGCAAGCGAATGGGTTTGAACAGGCATTCGTCCATGCCGGCATCAAGGCAGCGAACCGTCTCCTCGACCTGCGCATTGGCGGTAAACCCGATCAAGAGGCAGGGCGCGCGGCCGCTCGCAGCTTCTTCGTCACGGATGGCCCGCGCCAGTTCATAGCCGTTGCGCCGCGGCATGTTGCAGTCGGTGATGACCACGTCGAAGGGCTGTGCTCGCCAACGTTCCAGTCCTTCATGTCCGTCTTCGGCGGCAATTGTCCGATGGCCCAGTTCACTCAACTGCCAGCTCAGCAACAATCGGTTCACCGGATGATCATCCACCACCAGAACGCTCAGTGAGCAAACAGGCGTATCCTGCGTCAGCGGTGTTGGCGGGGCATGCGCGATGCCGGCCAGCAGGGGCAGTTCGAGGTTGACTTGCACTTGCGTACCGCTACCCGGCTCGCTGTCGAGGTGCAACCAGCCGCCCATCATTTCGCAAAGGCTGCGACTGATCACCAAGCCCAATCCGGAACCACCGCGCGCCGATTGAGCGTTATTGCTTGCCTGTACGAAAGGGCTGAACAACCGTTGCCGATCCTGCGCGCTGATACCGATCCCGCTGTCCTTGATGATCACTTTCACGGCCAGTCGCTCAGCCGACACCGCTGTCACTTTTAGCCACAGGCTCACCTCGCCGTCTTCAGTGAACTTGATCGCGTTACTGAGCAAGTTCGACAACACTTGTTTGAAGCGCGTCGGGTCAATCAATACATCAAGGTCGCTGTGCTCACCCAACTCGACGTGCCACAACAAGCACTTCTGTCGCGCCAGTCCTTCAAACACCCGGCACACCGACACCACCAGTTCCCGCAGGTTGGCCCGCTCGGGCGCCAGGGACAAATGCCCGGTTTCAATGCGCGCGATGTCGAGGATGTCGCCGATCAGTGCCAGCAACTGTTGCCCGGCATTGGAGGCCACCTGAATGGCCAGGCGATCCGTCACGCCCTCATCGGCGCGTTTGAGCGCCAGCTCAAGCATCCCGATCAATGCATTCATCGGCGTACGAATTTCATGACTCATAGTCGCCAAAAACGTGGTTTTGGCCCGATTGGCGTCGTCCGCTGCGTCCTTGGCTTGCTGCAATTGTTGTAACCACTGCTGACGCTGACGGATCTGTCTGCGCTGAAACCCGATCCAGATCAGCGCCGCCAGCAGCAGGCTCGCCGCCCCCGCAAAACCCAGCAGAATCTCGCGGCGATGTCGGAGCCAATAGCTTTCTTCCACCACCACATCATGACTCCAGCGTGCAACCAGTTCGTCCATCTGTTGCGGAGCGATGCTCAGCAATGCCTTGTTCAGGATCGAATGCAGCATCGGAGACTGTGGCGCGGTGGCCAAGGCAATACGGGCCGGTTGATCGCCAACGGTGCTGACAATACGCAGACGCTCGCGATGCTGACGGGCAATCACAAACCGCGCCACCAGCAACGAACTGACGGTGGCGTCTGCCTGCCCCTTGGCAATCAACGCCATGCCTTCAGCGGGGCTTTTGGCTTCAACGAAACGTAATGCCCAGACCCGTTCCTGCAAATAACCGCGCAACGGGTGGCCCCGATAAATCGCCAGCCGTTTATTCATCAGGTCATCGAGATTGCGCGGGCTCGACGCCGTTGTCGCACCGACCAGCACAAACGGATTGTTCAGATAGGCCCGAGTGAATTGCAGCTCGTTTTCACGCTCGCTGCTGGGCGTCACTACGGGCAACACGTCAAGCTCACCGGCCTGCAGTTGCTCGATCTGACGATCCAGCGACAGCCCGCGCACGATCTCGAAATTCAGCCCGCTGCGTTGACTGATCAGGCTCAACAGTTGGGCCGCAAGCCCACTGAAACGGCCATCCGCGTCAAAAAAACTCAGTGGGGCAAAATCTTCGATGCCGCCGACCCGCACCACCGGATGTAGATCCAGCCACTGCTGTTCTGCGGCACTGAGTTGCACCCGTGTTTGCTCAGCCATTTCGGCAAGACCGACGCTCCAGCGCTGTTCGATACGTTGCCGATGCTCCATGGGAATCGCCGCCAGCGCCTTGTCGACGAGACGTTTGAGGCGCACATCGCTGCGCATCAGCGCAAAGCCGAACGGGTTGGCATCAAGCCCCGCGGGTCCTGCCAATTGCAGATCATTTCGATAATTGGTGTTGATCAAGTAACTGGCACTGATGAAATCGCCCAGATAAACATCATCCGCACCGAACGCAACGGCTCCCAGTGCATCCATTGCCGAGGCGTAAAGATGCACGCTCGCTTCAGGGTAAAACGCCTGCACCGTCGCCAGCTGCATGTAATCCTCGACCATGGCGACCCGCTTGCCCGAGAGATTCATCGGCATGGACTCTTCGAGCCGGGTAACCAGCATTGGCTGATCTTCGGCATAGGGTCGGGACAGAACGATCGCAGGGTCGGCGATCTCAAAACTGTTGGAGGTCCCCAATACATCGAGATCGCCACTCTTGAGTGCCGCCATCACCGCATCACGGTTGGCAAAACGCCGGACTTCGATTCTGAGGCCAAGCAGTTGCGCCAGCAGATCGGCATAATCGGCTGTGAGCCCTTCCAGTTCATGCTGATTGCGGGTGATCTCGAACGGTGGGTAATCGCGTCCTGAAATGCCCATGCGCAACACCGGATGCTGACGCAACCACTGGCGGTCCTGTTCGTCTAGGCGGAGCTGGACATTATCCAGCCCGGCGCGAGTCAACACCTCGAGAACCTGCGGCGCTTCATTCGCCCAGCAAGTGGTAACAAGGCTAAGCCACAGCCAACAGACACGCGCGCCCTGGCTCATGTCCGGCTATTCAGATCAAATGATTGCGCTTGGCGAAATCGCGCAAGTGCACCGCTGTACCCATCCCGAGCTTCTTCATCAATCGGGTTTTATACGTACTGACGGTTTTATGACTGAGGTGCATGTCCTCGGCAATTGTCTTGTTGGGCTTGCCCTGCGCCAGTTGCACGAAAATGCTCAACTCTCGATCAGAGAGCTGATCGATCATCTGTTTTTCCGTGGCTTGTACTGCATTCAACACGCTGAGGTTGTCGGGCATCGCGGTAAAATAGGTGTAGCCCGACATCACTGCCTGAATGGCTTTGTGCAGCTGTTGCAGTTGATTGGTTTTGGTGACGTAAGCCATCGCCCCAGCGCGCAGACAGCGCTCCTGGTAAAACAACGGGTCGTGAGAACTGAAGACCAGAACCCGGCACTCAAGGTCGTTGGCCTTGATTCGGGCCAGGACGTCCAGCCCGTCGAGGGCTGGCAGATGCAAGTCGAGCACGACCAGCCGGGGCCGGTGCTCGCGGACCAATTGCACCACTTCGTTGCCACTGGACGCCTCGTGAATCTCTTTGAAACCTTCGGTTTGCAGCACGATTCGGATGGCGGCGCGCACCACCGGGTGATCGTCGACGATCAGCGCTGACTTCATTTCCACTCCCACTACAAAATCTGGCAATAAGACCACCGGGATCGGCTGATCCAGACTCAATGGCTGCGCAGCGACTGTTACACGCAACGGAATGGAAATCACCTGTCAGATCTGACAGTTGTGGCGAGGGCATTTTTATGCATAGGCCCGACGCTGCTCAGCCCCAGCCTGTTTCCATCGGGGTGCATCGACCAAAGCCATCAAGTGTCTGATTGCCTGTTCATTGGGCAGCGCCGCATGACTGATCTGCACGTTCTCCTGCGCAAAACCTGATTTCCCCTGCAACGGCGCCGAAGGTTCGTTGTAGATCAGCGCATGACGCACCTGGGGGTTTTCCAGGAAAAACCCCAGCAGATCCAGCGACCCCATCGCCAGTTCAGCGTTGATAACCACCACGTCGAACGGTTCGCAGCCGTAGTCCACCAGCGTCAACAGCTCGGCAATACTCTGCACCGGGGCCACGCGGTAGTAGTCGAGGCCGTTGAACAGACGCTCGACTTTCATCCGGTGAAAATGCTGCGGATCGGCGATAAGGATACGCAGGGCTTTATTGATCATGGTCAACCTCCCGGTGATCAGGTTTTTGGGTGCCGCAAGACTACGCAACCTCAACGGCCGGTTCTGTAGGACATTTCCTAAAAATTCATTCGCCCGAGATCTGCCGATCGCTGCGCCGTTGCAGCCAGTTCAGCAAATCGGTTCCGGACATCGGTCTTGCGTACCAGTATCCCTGCCCTTGCGTGCATCCCAGTGCCAGCAGTTCGCGGCGCTGCGCATCGGTCTCGATGCCCTCGATCACCACGGTCATGCCGAGGGTTTCGCCAAGCGCCAAGGTGCTGCTGATTGCTGCCCGACAACGGGGTTCACGCTCAAGGTTACGAATGAAATCAGCGTCAAGCTTGATCTCGTTGAAGGGCAACTGACACAAGCGCTGCAGCGAGGAAAACCCGGCCCCGAAGTCGTCGATCGACAAGCGACAACCCATCATCCGCAACCGCACCAGACTTTCCAGGCTGGTGGCCGGCGCTTCCAGCAAACCGCTTTCGGTCAGTTCAAAGGTCAGGCACGCGCCTTGAGCGGCGTGGCGCGCCAAAATGCCTTTGAGGGAGGCGGTCAGCTCAGCGTTGGCCAACTGCACGGCTTGCAGGTTGAACGCCAGATTCAGGACGAAACCCTGCTCCCGGGCGCTTCGTTGAATATCCAAAGCCTGATCGAGCTGAGAGAACAGCAACGCGTCGAGCAGGCCACAGCGTTCCAGCACTGGCATGAACAGCGCCGGCGAAATAATGCCCCGGGTTGGATGCAGCCAGCGGCAGAGCACTTCTGCACCGCAGACTTCACCGCTGCGAAGATTGAATTTTGGCTGATACCAGGCGTGCAACTGCCCATCGGCCAGCGCCCGACGCACGGACACCTCACCGGCCAGAGTGACGACCGCAGGCGCAACCTCGAGAAGGCTCGGCCGCTCAACATATCTGTCCAGCAGATCAGCCAACACCCGGGCATGCAGTGGTTTGCCGACATCGCCCAGCAGGTCCAGACCGAGCAGCGTAACCATCTGATGCACCGCGCGGCGCAGATCGGCCGACAACGAGCTGCTGATGATGACCGACTTGACCTGCCCGGACGCGCCTACACGTTGCAAGAACTGCAGGCCGTCCATGCCCTCCATTTGCATGTCGCACAGGGCAATGTCTACGCAGCCGATGTCCTTCAACAGGGCCAGTGCCTGCGCGCCGTCACTGGCTTCGTATATCAGACGACACCCCAGGCTTTGCAGGATGCTGACCGCAACCGAGCGTTGGAACGCATGATCTTCGAGCACCAGAATTCGAAGCGGTTGAAGGGACATGTTCGTTGCCTCGATGAGGGGAAATTCGCTCAAGTGTCCTGCGTTTCTGCGTTGAACTCGTTAGGAAAAATCTTAAATCTCATCGGACTTATCCTAAATATCGAGGACTTGGTTAATCGAAGGCAGTGGCTGTCTTTGGTAACGCGATCTTTTGATCTGACTTCAAAAAACCAGGATCAAAAGATCGCAGCCTTCAGCAGCTCAGGGTTGGATGACCCTGCTGTTACTGCCAGCCGAACCGGCGGATGTAGAAACCTTTCACCGCCTGAGTCAGCGCCATGTACGCCAGCAGAATCACCGGCAGGAACACGAAGTACATCGACGGCAACGCCTGCAATTTGAAGTAGTGCGCCAGCGGCCCCATCGGCAGGAAAATGCCGACCGCCATGATGATTCCGGTCATCACCAGCAGCGGTAGCGCCGCACAGCTTTGTACGAACGGAATCTTCGGCGTGCGGATCATGTGCACGATCAGCGTCTGGGTCAGCAGACCCACCACGAACCAGCCGGACTGGAACAGCGTCTGGTGATCCGGGGTGTTGGCATCAAACACGTACCACATCAAGGCGAACGTTGTGATGTCGAAGATCGAACTGATCGGCCCGAAAAACAGCATGAAACGCCCGACATCGCCCGGCTGCCAGCGTTGCGGTTTCTTCAGCATCTGCTCATCGACGTTGTCGAACGGAATGGCGATCTGCGAAATGTCGTAGAGCAGGTTTTGCACCAGCAGGTGCATCGGCAGCATCGGCAGAAACGGAATAAATGCACTGGCAACCAGCACCGAGAAGACGTTGCCGAAGTTGGAACTGGCGGTCATCTTGATGTACTTGAGCATGTTGGCGAAGGTGCGACGCCCTTCGAGTACGCCCTCCTCCAGGACCATCAGGCTCTTTTCCAGCAGAATGATGTCCGCCGCTTCCTTGGCGATATCGACCGCGCTGTCGACGGAAATGCCGATGTCGGCGGTGCGCAACGCCGGTGCGTCGTTGATGCCATCACCCATGAAGCCGACTACATGGCCGTTACCTTTGAGGATGCGCACGATGCGCTCCTTGTGCGACGGCGTCAGCCTGGCAAAAACGTTGGTGGTTTCCACCGCCACGGCCAGTTCGGCGTCGCTCATGCGCTCGATGTCGTTGCCCAGCAGCAGGCCTTGCTGAGCGAGGCCGACTTCGCGGCAGATCTTCGCGGTGACCAACTCGTTGTCACCGGTCAGCACTTTCACCGCCACACCATGTTCGGCCAAAGCCTTGAGCGCCGGTGCGGTGCTTTCCTTCGGTGGATCGAGAAACGCCACGTAACCGATCAGCGTCAGCTCCTGCTCATCAGCCAGGCTGTAGGTGTCGCGCCCCTCAGGCATCGAGCGGGCCGCTACTGCCACCACGCGTAAGCCTTCAGCGTTGAATGCTGCGGTGACCTGACGAATCCGGGTCAGCAATTCATCGCTCAAGGCTTCGTCGACGTCGCCGTGACGCACGCGGCTGCACACCGCCAGCACTTCTTCCACCGCGCCTTTGCAGATCAGTTGATGCGCCTGGCCGCGCCCTTCTACCACGACCGACATGCGCCGGCGATTGAAGTCGAACGGGATCTCATCGACCTTGCGAAACGCTGTGCCGACCTTCAGCTCACGGTGGATTTCCACATGTTCCAGCACGGCCACGTCCAGCAGATTCTTCAGCCCGGTCTGGTAGTAGCTGTTCAGGTAAGCCATTTCCAATACGTCGTCAGAATCTTCGCCCCAGACATCAACGTTACGCGCGAGGAAGATTTTGTCCTGGGTCAGCGTGCCGGTCTTGTCGGTGCACAGCACGTCCATGGCGCCGAAGTTCTGGATCGCGTCGAGGCGTTTGACGATGACTTTTTTGCGTGACAGAAAGACCGCGCCTTTGGCCAGTGTCGAGGTGACGATCATCGGCAGCATTTCCGGGGTCAACCCGACGGCAATCGACAGCGCAAACAGCAGTGCTTCGGTCCAGTCGCCCTTGGTGAAGCCATTGATGAACAGCACCAGCGGCGTCATCACGAACATGAAGCGGATCAGCAACCAGCTGACTTTATTGACCCCTTGCTGGAACGAAGTGACCGCACGATCGGTAGCGCCGACACGCTGCGCCAGCGCACCGAAGTAGGTGCTGTTGCCGGTGGTGAGAATCACCGCCACCGCCGTGCCAGACACGACGTTGGTGCCCATGAACAGGATGTTGTCCAGCTCCAGCGGATTGCGTGTATCGCGATCCGCCTGACGCGGAAATTTCTCCACCGGCATCGATTCACCGGTCATCGCGGCCTGACTGACGAACAGGTCTTTGGCGCTGAGCACCCGGCAATCGGCGGGAATCATGTCGCCGGCCGACAACACGATCAGATCGCCCGGCACCAGTTGCTTGATCGGCAATTCGCTGCGCGGTGCATCACGTCGCATCACTGTGGCGGTGTTACTGACCATCGCTTTAAGCGCGTCGGCAGCCTGGTTGGATTTGCTTTCCTGCCAGAAGCGCAGCAGCGTCGACAGCACCACCATGGAGAAAATCACCACGGCCGCTTTAAGGTCTTCAGTCAGCCACGAGATCACCGCAAGCAGCGTCAGCAGCAGGTTGAACGGGTTTTTGTAGCAGTGCCACAGGTGGATCCACCATGGCAGCGGCTGCTCGTGCTCGACTTCATTGAGGCCGTATTGCGCACGCAGGGCATCGACTTCGAAATCGGTAAGGCCATCGGAGTGCGTGCCCAGTGAAGAGAGCAGTGCTGAGCTGTCGCTGTGCGCCGCATCGACCAGGGTGTTGGCCAGGGTTGGCGGGACTTCACGGCTGACCGTGGTGTCGTTGATGGTTTCCAGCAACGCCAGGCGGCGGAAGTGCCGGGCGATGTGGCGGGTACGCAGAAAACCTGCGAAAAATTCCTTGAGCGTAAATTTCATGGCTGTTGCCCCTGTGGTCAGCCGGGAAACCGTCAAGCAGGTACGACCGCGCCTCGTCCGCCGGCAAAACCGGCACGGCAAGGCATGGCGCGCCGGTCAGAAAAGACAGGCGTGTCGATAGGGCTGCGATGGCGACTTTTAAGTCGACATCGCGCTCTGTTCAGCGTCGATGAGAAGGACGTCGAGACATGACCAAGGACTGGCCATGCACGGGATGCCGCTGCTCGCTGTTACGGCGAGACAACGGCAAAAAAATGCGCGTTATCTTGCCGAGAATCTGCCGGTTACCGAGACCGGCCGACAACTGTCACTCGAACAAGTACCCACTGTGGGTCTCCGCTATTGATGAAAACGCGCGAAGCTTACGCCTGGATGTTTGGAGAGTAAACCCGTGAAAGGCAGTGTGGCGGGGGAATGTCAGGGTTCTTCAGGAAGGGTTCAGGAAGGACTTTTTGCTGCTCTTGAGGGCGCCTTCGCGAGCAGGCTCGCTCCCACAGGGAATCTCCAGCGAACACGGTTTTTGTATTCATCGAGGATCCAAATGTGGGAGCGAGCCTGCTCGCGAAGGCGGTGCCTGATCTGCCGCCATCGCTGGCAAGTCAGCTCCCACAGGGATCAGTGTTGGGTAAGCAATAGCTGACATCACACGAAATACGGTGGGAGCTGGCTTGCCAGCGATATCGGTGTATCAGCCGGCGCAGGTTTCAGCTGGCAGTCGCCAACAGCAAATCCGCCATCGAACGGTGCCCACGATGCTTGCCATGTTCATACAGCGAGCCCGCAATCTCGTCGGCACGAATCGGCAGCACCGATAACAATGTGTCGCTCAAACCATGGCTGGCCTGGCAGAAGCCCTGCATGTAAATGCCAGCCTTGCAGCGCTCATCGGTGATCAGTTTGTAGTTGCGATCAACCTCGAACTCACCCAGGTATTCTTCCAGCGGTGCCAGTAATTTGCGGTGCATCTGACGTTCGTAACCGGTGGCCAGTACCACGGCGTCGTACAGGCGTACGCTGACTTCGCCAGTGGCGTTGTTGCGTACCGCCAACTCGATGCCGTGTTCGGTGGCGGTAGCACTCTCGACGGTGGTCAGGGTGCGGAACGCATGACGGGCAATTCCGGAAACCTTCTGGCGATAGAAGATGCCGTAAATGCGCTCGATCAGATCAATGTCGACCACCGAGTAGTTGGTGTTGTGGTACTCGTTGACCAGACGTTCACGCTCGGCACTGTTCTGCTGGAACACCAGGTCAGTGAACTCCGGCGAGAACACTTCGTTGACGAACGGGCTATCGTCCGCTGGCTTGAGGGCCGAGCCGCGCAAGATCATGTCGACCTGCACCGACGGGAACGAATCGTTCAGGTCGATGAACGCTTCCGCCGCGCTCTGCCCGCCACCGATGATCGCAATGCTCATCGGCTGATTGTTGACGCACGGCTGGTTGGCCATCTGCGACAGGTATTGCGAATGATGGAACACACGGTTATCGCCCTTCAGCGCCTTGAACGCCTCAGGAATACGCGGCGTGCCGCCGGCACTGACCACCACCGAACGGGTGGTCCGCACATGTTGTTGCCCCTGGCTGTCGCGGGAAATAACGCGCAGCGCTTCAACCTGATGGTTGTGCAGCACCGGCTCGATGGTCAGCACTTCTTCGCCATAACGGCTCTGCTCGGTGAACTGCCCGGCGACCCAGCGCAGGTAATCGTTGTACTCCATACGGCACGGATAGAAGGTGCCCAGGTTGATGAAATCCACCAGGCGACCGTGGTACTTGAGGTAATTGACGAACGAGTACGGGCTGGTCGGATTGCGCAAGGTCACCAGATCCTTGAGGAAGGAAATCTGCAACTCGCTCTGGGTCGACAGGGTGTTGCCGTGCCAGCTGTAGTTGGCCTGTTTGTCGAGGAACAGCACATCCAGTTCACCCTGGGTCGGCCCGCGCTCTTGCAGCGCGATGGCCAACGCCAGGTTCGAAGGGCCGAAACCGACGCCGATCAGATCGTGAACGATGGGCGATGCAATTGCCTGTGTCATTTCCAGTGTCCTCTGGATGAACCCCTCAACCGTGGGGCTAAAGCCTGGGTGACCTGACCGGCCCGAAGCAGGACAGCAGATCGTCTGTTGAGTAGGAACGAGGACGGTGAAAAAAAATTTAACGGGGAAGGATCAATGGGCGTCCCATTGTTTGATGCGCAGGCGGCAATGTTTCATGGCATTGACGATGTGTTTTTCCACCAGAGCCTTGGAAATGCCGAGGCTTCTGGCAATTTCGTTGTGGGACAGACCTTCGATCTTGCGCAGCAGAAAGCTGTCGCGGCACAGCGGTGACAATTCTGCCAGCGCTCGCTGGAGCATCTCCAGGCGTTGACCGTGATCGAGGGTGCCGTGGGGAGACGGGGTGAAATAACGCTCTTCATGGTCGAGCACTTCAAGGGATTCGACCTGCCGCAAGGCATTGCGTCGATGATCGTCGATCACCAGATTCAGCGCGGTGCGATAAAGAAACGCCCGGGGTTGTTCGATCGGCGTGTCACTGGAGCGTTCCAGCACCCGCAGATAGGCGTCATGCACCACATCCTCGGCAACCTGGCGGTTGCCCAGCTTGGCGTTGAGGAAACACACCAGCTCGCGATAGTAGTTTTCCAACATGACTCCTGGCCGCAGCGATGCGGTTTCGATCCTTGAGCCAGCTCCGCTACGGTCAAAACGACAGTGGCAGGATGGTGGCAATTTCAGATGCGTAATTTATAGTAATTCTCATATAGATTTAAAGACTTGTTTCGGTTTGCCCGACAAATTGTTAGGGGCTATACCTGTTAGCGCATTTTCCAGCGCTTAAATTTACCGCCCCTTTCCTCGTTTAAAGGACAGCTCCCCGTGTCTGTCGCTTGCTGCGCCAGCGTTCGGTCGTGACCCGCGTGCGGTGCCGACTGAATGACGGGTCGATTTCCACTGGCCGGAACCCTGCATGAAACGTCCCCGCCCCGCCCGACGCGCCCTGCTCGTAGCCCTTTGTCTGATTCCCGTTGTCGCCGTTGCTGCCTGGCAGATTTTGCCGCCCAGCCGGGACAAGTTCGCCACCGTGCAAGTGAGCCGCGGCGACATCGAAAGCAGCGTCACCGCGCTGGGAACTCTCCAGCCACGGCGCTATGTGGACGTCGGCGCACAGGCGTCCGGGCAGATCCGCAAAATCCATGTCGACGTTGGCGACGTGGTCAAGGAGGGTCAGTTGCTGGTGGAAATCGACCCCGCCACGCAAAAGGCCAAACTTGACGCCAGTCAGTTTTCCATCGAAAACCTCAAGGCGCAGTTGCAGGAACAACAGGCCCAACATGAACTGGCGCGGCAGAAATACCAGCGCCAGCAGAATCTGGTCGCGGGCGGCGCCACCCGTGAAGAGGACGTGCAGACCGCCCGCGCCGAGCTCAAGGCGACGCAAGCGCGCATCGACATGTTCCGCGCGCAGATCCGCCAGGCTGAAGCCAGTCTGCGCAGCGATCAGGCCGAACTCGGCTACACACGCATTTATGCGCCGATGGCAGGCACCGTAGTTGCGCTCGACGCCCGCGAAGGCCAGACCCTCAACGCCCAGCAACAAACACCCTTGATCCTGCGCATCGCCAAACTCTCGCCGATGACAGTCTGGGCCGAGGTATCCGAGGCGGATATCGGCCACGTCAAACCCGGCATGTCCGCGTACTTCACCACCCTGAGCGGCGGTAACCGGCGCTGGAACAGTACCGTGCGGCAAATCCTGCCGGTCCCCCCAAAACCGCTGGATCAGACCAGTCAGGGCGGCGGCAGCCCGTCCAGTTCGAGCAAAAGCGGCAGCGCCCGAGTGGTGCTGTACACCGTGTTGCTTGACGTTGATAACGCCGATAACGCCTTGATGGCCGAGATGACCACCCAAGTGTTCTTCGTAGCCAACCAGGCGAAAGACGTGCTGACCGCGCCGGTCGCCGCCCTGCAAGGCAGCGCCCAAGCTGACCGCCAGACCGCCCGGGTGATCGCCGCCAATGGCGAAATTCAATCCCGCGAGGTACAGACCGGTATCAGCGACCGCTTGAAAGTGCAGATCCTCGATGGCCTGAACGAAGGCGACCACTTGCTGATCGGCCCGGCTGACGCCAACGGAGGTTGAATGCAAACGCCTCTGATCGACCTGCAGGACATCCGCAAATCCTACGGTGGTGGCGACGCCCCTGAGGTCCACGTACTGCGCGGTATCGACCTGTCGATCCATGCCGGTGAATTCGTGGCCATTGTCGGCGCGTCCGGCTCGGGCAAGTCGACGCTGATGAACATCCTCGGCTGTCTTGACCGCCCCACTGCCGGCGAATACCGCTTTGCCGGGGAAAACGTCGCCGGGCTGGACAGCGATGAGCTGGCCTGGCTTCGCCGCGAAGCCTTTGGTTTCGTGTTCCAGGGCTACCACCTGATTCCGTCCGGCTCGGCCCAGGAAAACGTCGAAATGCCGGCCATCTACGCCGGTATTCCCGCCGCCGAACGCCACGCACGTGCCGCCGCCCTGCTTGAACGTCTAGGGCTGGCCTCGCGCACCGGCAACCGTCCGCATCAGCTCTCCGGCGGTCAGCAACAACGGGTGTCGATCGCCCGCGCCCTGATGAACGGCGGCCATATCATTCTGGCCGACGAGCCGACTGGCGCCCTCGACAGTCACAGCGGCAAGGAAGTCATGGCGCTGCTCGACGAGCTGGCGAGCCAGGGACACGTGGTGATCCTCATCACCCACGACCGCGAAGTCGCGGCCCGCGCCAAGCGCATCATCGAAATCAGCGACGGCCTGATCGTCAGCGACAGCGCCAAGGACAATCCGCAAGCGCAAACCAGCGCCGATCCAGGCGCCTTGCAAGCAGTCGATCTGCGCAAGCGTCTGAGCGAAGGGGCTGAAGCCACCGGTGCCTGGAAAGGCGAACTGGTCGATGCACTGCACGCCGCGTGGCGGGTGATGTGGATCAATCGCTTCCGCACGGCGTTGACCTTGCTGGGGATCATCATTGGCGTGGCGTCGGTGGTAGTGATGCTCGCAGTGGGCGAAGGCAGCAAGCGTCAGGTCATGGCGCAAATGGGCGCGTTCGGCTCGAACATCATTTATCTCAGTGGCTCGGCACCCAATCCGCGAACGCCGCCGGGGGTCGTCACCCTCGACGATGTCCATGCGCTGGCGAGCCTGCCGCAGGTACAGCGGATCATGCCGGTCAACGGCGCCGAGGCCGGTGTGCGTTTCGGCAATGCCGATCACTTGAGTTATGTCGGCGGCAACGACACCAATTTCCCGGCGATTTTCAACTGGCCGGTGGTTCAGGGCAGTTACTTCACCGAGGCCGATGAGCAGAACGCGGCAGCCGTCGCGGTCATCGGCCACAAGGTGCGCACCAAACTGCTCAAGGATGTGGCCAACCCGATCGGCCAATACATCCTGATCGAGAACGTGCCTTTCCAGGTGGTTGGCGTGCTCGCGGAAAAAGGCGCCAGCTCCGGCGACTCGGACAGCGACAACCGCATCGCCGTGCCCTACTCCGCCGCCAGCGTGCGCCTGTTCGGCACACGCGACCCCGAGTATGTGGCCATCGCCGCCGCAGACGCGCGCAAGGTCAAGGACACCGAACACGCCATCGAACAATTGATGTTGCGCCTGCATAACGGCAAAAAGGATTTCGAGCTGACCAATAATGCCGCGATGATCCAGGCCGAAGCCCGCACGCAAAATACCCTGTCGCTGATGCTCGGCTCGATTGCTGCCATCTCGCTGCTGGTCGGCGGCATTGGCGTGATGAACATCATGCTCATGACCGTGCGTGAGCGCACTCGCGAGATCGGTATCCGCATGGCTACCGGCGCCCGCCAGCGCGACATCCTGCGCCAGTTCCTCACTGAAGCGGTGATGCTCTCGGTGGTCGGCGGCATCGCCGGGATCGCGCTGGCGCTGATGGTCGGTGGTGTGCTGATTCTCAGCGAAGTCGCCGTCGCCTTTTCTTTGATGGCCGTGTTGGGCGCTTTTGGCTGCGCCTTGGTGACCGGTGTTGTCTTCGGCTTCATGCCGGCCCGCAAAGCTGCCCGGCTCGACCCGGTCACGGCCCTTACCAGTGAATGATCGATCTATGAAACCGCGCCTCAGCCTGTTGACCGTATGCCTGATCCTCAGTGCCTGCGCCAGTCCCGTCCAACGGCCGGACAGTGGCATAGCGCCGCCCGCCGCCTGGCACTCACCTCACAGCGCCAATGCCGAGCGCAATGACTTGCGTTGGTGGACACGATTCGCCAGCCCGCAACTCAACCAACTGATCGAACAGGCCCAGGTCGGCAGTTACGACCTCGCCGCCGCCATGGCGCGCGTGCGTCAGGCGCGTGCCGGGACGGTGATTGCCGGTGGATCGCAACTGCCGGAACTACAGGGCACCGGCAACGCCAATCGGCAGAAACTGCTGCGCGGCAGTGGCTACCGTCAACTTGATGCCGACAGCACCAACAAGGCGGTGGACTACTTCGATGTCGGCCTGAGTGCCAGTTACGAAATCGACTTCTGGGGCGGCAAGCGCGCCTCGCGCGACAGTGCGCAGTTCAGCCTGCAAGCCAGCGAGTTCGACCGCGCCACCGTCGAGCTGACGCTGCTCAGCGGTGTCGCCAACAGCTATGCGCAGCTCCTGTCCTTGCAGGAGCAGAGCCGCATCGCCGAACTCAATCTGGCCAATGCGCAAAACGTCCTGCAGTTAGTGCAAACCCGCTACAACGCCGGCTCCGCCACCGCGCTTGACCTCGCTCAGCAAAAAAGCCTGGTGGCCGCGCAGCAGCGCCAGTTGCCAGCCGTCCAGCAACAGGCCGGGGAGGCACAGATCAGTCTGGCCGCGCTGCTCGGCCGACCGGTGCAAGACGTGCCGCTCAGCCAGGAATCCTTCGATCAGCTGCAATGGCCGCCGATATCCGCCGGCCTTCCCAGCGAGTTGCTGACCCGCCGCCCGGACATCGCCCGCGCCGAAGCACAACTGGCGGCAGCCCAGGCAGATGTCACCGTAGCGCGCGCGGCCATGCTGCCCAAACTCACCTTGACCGCCAGCCTCGGCACCGGCGCCAATCAGGCAGACGATCTGTGGCGCAGCCCGTTCTACAACCTCACCGCCGGGCTGGTCGCACCGATTTTCAACAATGGTCGGCTCGGCGCCGAGCGCGACAAGGCCACGGCTCGCCAGGAAGAACTGCTGCAAACCTATCGCGGCGCAATCATCAATGGATTTGCCGATGTGGAAAAAGCGCTGAACAGCATCCGCGGTCTCGATGACCAGCGTCAGTGGCAGAGCGAAGAACTCAGTCAGGCGCAGACCGCGTTCAACATCGCGCAGAGCCGCTATCAGGCCGGCGCCGAGGACTTGCTGACCGTACTGGAAACGCAGCGCACGTTATATGCAGCACAGGATCAGAATGTGCAGCTGCGATTGTCGCGGATGCAGGCGAGCATTGCGTTGTACAAGGCACTCGGGGGTGGTTGGCAGACGATGTAACCGGATCAGCTGTCAGACCGCTTTCGCGAGCAGGCTCGCTCCCACACTGGATCTCATTCCTGTTGAAGGAACGCGGTCGAATGTGGGAGCGAGCCTGCTCGCGAATGAACGATAACGTGATCTCTAAGCCGGGTGGGTCCTGGCGTTCAGATTACGCGCGTACCAAGGCCGCTTCGGCACTCGCCGGAACAAGCCTTCGAGCTTCTTCTCATCTGCGCCGAACACAATGCGCAGCGCCAGCTTCATGGTTTCCGGGTCCATCTCCACGGATTTGCCAACCTGCAAGCCGGGGACGGTGCTGCACCCGTGCGTGGTCGGTCCCAGCCACGGATCAGCCACTTCGACCCAGCGCCCCTGGGCAAACCACTTTACGCCGTTGACTTCAAGACGAGTCACTTGCCCCGGATGAAACCTCTCATGGGCACGGAACCAGTCTTCCACGCGGTCGTCGATCCAGCCGTGGAAAGCCCAGAACACCGGGCTCACATGCGATGAAAACGGGTCGCCGAGGAAGTCGTTCTCCGGCGCGAACCAGCGTGCGGCGAAATCATCCAGATCACGGGCCAGCGGCACTGGCTGACCGTTGGATGGATCGCGCGGCACCGAGGCCCAGCGCATGTGCAACCAGTCATGCAGGCCCAGCTCCACTTCGGAACCGAACTGGCCGAGGGTCAGCTTCGACAGGTACTGCGGGTCGCGGTACTGCGACTCCCAGACTTCGAAGTTGCTCTGATAGGTTTCGGCGGTCTTGATATCGCTGACCCATTGGCTGAATTCATCGTCGCCCTCGGCGAGCCATGTCGGCGGCAGCGCCGTGCCGTCATGGTTGTCGAAATATCGGGCAAAGCCCTGACGATCGCGTACCAGCTCTGGCTGCGGCAACGGGAAGAATTGCCACGACGGCAGATCCTGCAGGGAGCGCGCCGTACCGAGCATGTGCCGGTGCATGAAGAAGAAATCGACGCCCGAACCGTTGCGATCCTTGCGTGGGCCACGAGCGTCGCGCTCCTGATCACGCGGGCCGGGCTGCCAGCCGAGACCGCGCAAGGCGTTGCGCTTGTCTTCGGACAGGGTGTGCCACTTGTCGCGCGAGGCGTGCCATACCTGGTGGAACAGTCGATGTTCGGGCGACACCAGCCAGGCCAGCAATGGCGGATTCAGGGGTGTGCGTTGACGCGCTTCCGGGAACAGACACTTGACCGCTATGAAACGATGATCCTGCGCCGGCAATGCCAACGCGCGGTCAAGACGCTGCACGCTGCCACTGAGCGTGCCGCTGCCGGCATTACCGAAATCGGCCCAGACTTCGTCGAGGACCATATTCAGTTCGTAGTCGACGCTGCCGCCAGTGCCGAGCAACCGCCAGCTAAGTGTCGAAGACTCGGCCCCGGCCAGATCGCCGAGTATTCGGTAACGCGGTGTTTCGGAAGAGCGCAGACGCTGCGGCGTGTCGAGAAAGCCGCACACACCTCGACCTTTCTGACCGATGTCGATAAACGCTTCCAGGCCCTGAGCTGGCAATCCATCGAGGCCCGCGTCATCCCCCGTGAAACGGATCTTCCAGACCCCGCGCAGTGCGTTCGCCAGGCGTTGCCCGGCCACGTCGGCGACGTCGAACGACGCCTCACCGGGAGTGATTGTCGGGTCAGGCTTCGTCCATTCGCGATGCCCAAAATAAGCTGCAGGCACGGCAGCGCCGGTCAGCGCCAGGCCTGCCATGAACCATCGTCGAGAAATCCTCATTGCCCTACCTGTGTCAGCCCTGAAGCAGGCTTTATCCAAGCTAGAACGTTTACTGCCGCGGCAAATTTAAGCCCAACAACACGGATCACCTCCACACAGGTTGGCGGGGCTAAATTTCGCCGTCGCCTACTCGTTCTTCCCAGATAGCAAAGGCCTCTGTGCCTGCACCTCGACGGCGAACCTGACTGAGATGGCAATGACAAAACCACGTTCGAATAAGGCTTTTTACATTGGCCTGCCGCTGGCTCTGGCAATCAGCGCCGGGGCCGGATTCGCGGTCTGGGATATCTGGTTCAAGGACAATCCCGGCTATCCACGCAAAGTCATGCAGCAAGCCGAAGAACTGCACGAACACATGCTCTCGTTCGACAGCCACATCACCATCACCCAGAACTTCGGCACCACCGGCAATGAAGTTGACAAGGACGGCAGCGAGCAGTTCGACCTGGTCAAGGCTAACCGCGGACGCCTGTCGGGCGCGGCGCTGACAATCTTTGGCTGGCCGGAAATATGGAACGGTGCCAACGCCCCGCACAGGCCAACCGCAGGCTTTGTCGACGAGGCGCGTAACCAGCAGGAAGTCCGCTACAAGATCATTTCCGGCATGGTCCGCGACTTCCCCAATCAGGTTGGCATTGCCTATACCCCGGCCGATTTCCGCCGTCTGCACGGCGAAGGCAAGTTCGCGATCTTCATCAGCATGCTCAACGCCTATCCACTGGGCCATGACTTGAACCTGCTGGATGTGTGGACGGCGCGCGGCATGCGCATGTTCGGCTTCAGCTACATCGGCAACAACGACTGGGCTGACTCGTCGCGCCCGCTGCCATTCTTCAATGATTCACCGGACGCCCTCGATGGCCTTTCCGATCTGGGCCAACAGGCGGTGAAACGCCTGAACGACCTGGGCGTGATCATCGACGTGTCGCAGATGTCGACCAAGGCCCTGGAGCAAGTGGCGCAGCTGAGCCGCACGCCGCTGGTAGCCTCGCACTCGGCCCCTCGGGCGATGGTGGATATCCCACGCAATCTCAGCGACAAGGAAATGCAGCTGATCAAGAACAGCGGTGGCGTGGTGCAGGTCGTCGGTTTCTCGCAATACCTGCGGCCGCTCACCCAAGAGACCCAGGACAAGCTCAACGAGTTGCGCAAGCGCTACGACCTGCCGCCATTGCCGAACCTGGCCATGGCGTTGATGCCCGGCGATCCGATCATCTCGGCGTGGTCAGAACGGAAGTTCGGCGAGTACGCCGGCCAACTCTACGCAATCCTCGAGGGCGAGCCAAAAGCCAGCCTCAAAGACCTTGGCGATGCCATCGATTACACGGTCAGAAAGATCGGCATCGACCACGTCGGCATCAGCTCGGACTTCAACGAGGGCGGCGGCGTCAAAGGTTGGGAAAACGTCGGCGAGATTCGCAACGTCACCGCCGAACTGCTGTCGCGTGGCTACACCGAAGCCGACATCGCCAAGCTCTGGGGCGGCAACTTCCTGCGCGTCTGGGATCAGGTGGAAAAATCCGCCAAACCGGCGCTGGCCACAGCGCAGGGAGCCGCCAAGCCATGAGCAATCGTCGTGACTTTCTGAAGCAGGCGGGGATTCTTGCTGCCGCGTTGCCATTGGGCGCGAGTCTGCCGAGCATGGCCAGTGTTTCGCCCGCTGCGCCACTGCCGCGCAATAAATGGACGCAGTTGCAGCAACTGTTCGATCAGGACCCGGACTACCTGCACTTCTCCAACTTCCTGATCACCTCGCACCCCAGACCTGTGCGCGAAGCGATCGAGCGGCATCGCGCCGCCCTCGACAAGAATCCCGGTCTGGCCATGGATTGGGACCTGGGCGTGATCGAGGAGCGCGAAGAAAACGTGCGGGTCTGGGCGGGTCAATACCTGCAAGCCCATGCCAGACAGATCGCCCTGACCGGTAGCACCACCGAAGGTCTGGCAGCAATTTATGGCGGCGTGCATGTGCGCCCTGATCAGGAAATCCTCACGACCGCCCACGAACACTATGCCGTTCACACCCTCCTCGCTCTGCGCAAGGAACGTGATGGCACCCAGGTGCGCAAGATCCGTCTGTTCAAGGACCCGCAAACCGCGACAAAAACCGAAATCCTCGCCGCCATCGACAGCGCCATTCGCCCCGAAACCCGCGTACTGGGTATGTGTTGGGTGCATTCAGGCAGCGGCGTGAAGCTGCCGATCGGTGACATCGGCGCCCTCGTCGACAAGCACAACCGCGGACGTAGCGATGCCGACCGGATCATCTACGTGGTGGATGGCGTTCACGGATTTGGCGTGGACAACCTGAGCTTTGCGCAGATGAACTGCGATTTTTTCGTCGCCGGCACCCACAAATGGATGTTCGGTCCGCGTGGCACCGGGATCATTTGCAGCCGCTTCGAAGACGTCCGATACGTCACGCCGATCATTCCGACGTTCTCTGAAGCGACAACGTTTTCCACCACGATGACGCCCGGCGGCTATCACGCGTTCGAGCATCGGTGGGCGCTGGATGAAGCCTTCAAATTGCACCTGCAGCTGGGCAAGGCCGAAGTCGAGGCGCGCATTCACGCACTCAACAGCTACCTGAAAAAACACCTGCAACAGCGCCCGCAGATCGAACTGGTCACGCCACTGAGCCCCGAGCTGTCGGCAGGGTTCACCTTCTTCCGGGTCAAGGGCAAGGACAGCGACAAGATCGCGGCGTATCTGATGACCAACAAAGTGGTAGCCGACGCCGTAGAGCGTGATGTCGGGCCGGTAATCCGTACTGCGCCGGGGCTGCTCAACGACGAAGCGCAAATCGACCGCCTGCTCGCGATTCTGGATAAGGCGTTATGAGCCCGAACTTTTTTTCTTTTGACGAGACTCGAAATGAACACTGAATTGCCTCGTTTTGCCGTGAAGAGCCTGTCGGCGCTGATGCTGACCGCCCTCGCCGCCTGCCTGCTGCCGACCGCTGCCCAGGCCGCCACCGCTCCCGCTCCGGGCAAGGTGTTCAAGGACTGCAAGGACTGCCCGGAAATGGTCGTGCTGCCGACCGGCACGTTCACCATGGGCACCCCTGAAGACGAAGTCGGTCGCGAACCGGACGAAGGCCCGATGCACCCGGTGACATTCGCCAAGCCTCTGGCGATCAGCCGCTTCCAGGTCCTTAAGGGCGAGTGGTTCGCCTACCTCAAGGACAGCGGTTACGTCATGCCGGATGGCGATCCCCGACCGGGACGCGCGTGCAAGGCCGGGATCCCGGACTATGCCGGGAGCGACCCGCGCAAGCAGTACACCGACAAGCATCCGGCGGTGTGCATGAACTTCGCCGAGGCCAACGCCTACGTGGCCTGGCTGTCGAACAAAACCGGCAAGCAGTACCGACTGGTCAGCGAGTCTCTGCGCGAATACGCCGCCCGTGGCGGCACCAGCGGCCCCTTCCCTTTTCCGTTCGATGAGGGCAAGGAATACAGCATCGCCCAGCACGCCAACACCTACGGTGCGGCCGACGGCTACAACTTCACCGCGCCGGCCGGCAGCTTCGCAGCCAACGCCTTTGGTGTGTACGACATGCACGGCAACGTCTACGAATGGACCGCCGACTGCTACAACGAAAACTACGAAGGCGCGCCGAGCGACGGCAGCGCGTGGCAAACCGGCAAGTGCCAGTTCAAGCGCATTCGCGGCAACGACTGGGGTGAAGCGCCGGTGTTCTCCCGCTCCGGCAACCGCAATGCGCTGGCGCCCGAAGAGCGCGGCGACTGGATCGGCTTTCGCGTGGCGCGCGACCTCTAACGCCGAGTGCTACCGCGGCGCCGGCCGCTCACTCGTCGCTTAAGTCCTCGATAAACCCGCGGGCGGCTAAATCGCTGCTCGCGGGTTTCGTCTTTTAACCAGCCCAACCTTTGAACCAATGCCTTGACCGGCACTAAAAGCGGAAACCTCCATGACCACAAAATCGCGCGGAGCCATCAGTGAAGTCCTCGGCCTGCTCAAGCCTCACCGGGTCGTCGTGGCGCTGTCGATCCTGCTCGGCATGCTCGGTGGCGTCAGCGTCACCGCCCTGCTGGCGACCATCAACAAAGCCCTGAACGGCTCAGGCAGTCCATCGCCCACGGTGCTGGCGACGTTTGCCGGGCTCTGCGCGTTTGCCCTGTTGACCTCGATTCTGTCGGACATCGGCACCAACCATGTCGGCCAGCACATCATTGCCGGGTTGCGTAAATCCCTGGGGGAAAAGGTTCTGCTGGCCCCCATCGAACAGATTGAACGGTTCCGCAGCCACCGCTTGATTCCGGTGCTGACCCACGACGTCGACACGGTCAGTGACTTTGCCTTTTCCTTCGCGCCGCTGGCCATCGCCTTTACCGTGACCCTCGGTTGCCTGGGGTATCTGGCGTTTCTGTCGTTGCCGATGTTTATCCTGCTGTTGGTAGCCCTGGTGATTGGCATTGCGGTGCAATACGTCGCCCGCAACAAAGGCATCAAAGGTTTCGAAACGGCTCGTGAAGCCGAAGATGAATTGCAAAAGCACTACAGCGCCATTGCCGCCGGCGCCAAGGAATTGCGTATTCACCGCCCTCGCCGCCAGCGCATGTTCAGCCAGCGCATCGAAGGCACCGCTGATTTCATCTGCAAAACCCACATCCGCTCGGTCAACATTTTCGTCATGGCCAAAACGTTCGGTTCGATGCTGTTCTTCGTCGTCATCGGCCTCGTACTGGCGCTCCAGTCATTGTGGCTGGGCACGGACAAAGCAGTGCTCAGCGGTTTCGTACTGGTGTTGCTGTACATGAAGGGCCCGTTGGAATACCTGATCACCACGTTGCCAGTCATCAGCCGCGCGAACATCGCCTTCAAACGCATCAATGATCTGGCCGAACAGTTTTCCTCGCCGGAACCTCACCTGCTGCTGAGCGAATCGGCGCCGGCAAGTAAAGCCCCCGTCCAGCACTTGCAAATGCACAACGTGCATTACGCATTTCCAGCCGTCAAAGGCAGTGCTGCCTTCGAGTTGGGGCCGGTCAATCTCAACATCGCCCAGGGTGACATCGTGTTTATCGTCGGCGAAAACGGCGGCGGTAAAACCACACTGATCAAACTGCTGCTGGGTTTGTACGCGCCACAACGCGGCGAAGTATTGCTCAACGGCCAGGTGGTTGATGCCCGCGCCCGTGATGACTACCGCCAACTGTTCACGACCATCTTTGCCGACTACTACCTGTTCGACGAACTGGTACAGGGCGATCAACAGGTACCCGCCGACGCCAGCCGTTATCTGGAGCGCCTGGAAATAGCACACAAGGTGAGCATTGAGAACGGCGTCTTCAGCACCACCGATCTGTCCACCGGCCAGCGCAAGCGCCTGGCGTTGATCAACGCCTGGCTGGAGGAGCGTCCGGTGCTGGTGTTCGACGAGTGGGCTGCCGACCAGGACCCGGCCTTCCGGCGGATCTTCTACACCGAATTGCTGCCGGAGCTGAAACAGATGGGCAAGACCATCATCGTGATCTCCCACGACGACCGCTATTTCGACGTCGCCGATCAACTGGTGCGCATGGAAGGTGGCCGGGTCGTCACCCATAAAAAGCCCCTGGAAACCGCCTGAGCGATTGCGCCATGTCTGCCGACGGCACGTCCGTGCTGTTGGCGTTGAACCTGAATGTTTATCGCCGTGAACCCGACTGCCGGCAACGCCGTCAGCGACCACGGCGCTGCCAACCACGAGAGACTGATGAACGACTTACTCGATGATGAGGTGCTGGCACTGTTGATGGCCGATGCCGGCGTGCAACTCCAAGGCATCCCCGCCCGCCCCCACCTGGCCCCGGCGCCACTCTCGTTCGCGCAGCAGCGCTTGTGGTTCGTGCAACAGCTGAACCCCGACAGCGCCGCGTACAATCTTCCGCGTGCCGTGCGCCTGAAAGGCACGCTGCAAACCCGGCATCTGGAAGCGGCGCTGAACAAAGTCATCGATCGCCACGATGTCCTGCGCAGTGCGATTGTCGAGATCGACGGCGTGGCGATGCAGGTCGTCGATCAGCTCGCGACACTGAAACTTGCCTTCGAGGATCTGCGCCACCTGAGTGCCGAACTCCGCGAAGCACAGCTTACCCAACGCCTGTGCAGCGAAGCCGGCAAGCCCTTCGACCTGACGCAGGCGCCGCTGATGCGGGCGACGCTGCTACAGATTGCCGACGATGAACACCTGCTGCTGATGAACATGCACCACATCGCTTCCGATGCCTGGTCCAATGCCATTTTGATGCAGGATTTGATGCAAGCGTATGCACAGGTCGGGGCTGGCAACCCTTCACCGTTGCGGCGACCCGCCATTCAATACGCCGACTACGCGAACTGGCAGCGTGGCGAATACCTCGACAGTGCAGCGTGCGCAGCCAGCGCCGACTATTGGCGCGACTACCTCGGACACACCCTGCCGCCGCTGGACCTGCCGACCGACTTCCCGCGCCACGAACAGAACACTCATCCCGCAGGCAAATACGATTTCAGCCTGCCTGCGGTGCTGACGCAGAACTTGAACCGGTTCTGCCAGCAGTCTGGACTGACGCCGTTTGTGGTGGCGCTCGGCGCCTGGCAGCTGTTGTTGAGCCGCTACAGCAACCAGCATGACTTCACGGTTGGCGTGCCGAACGCGAGCCGCAATCGCAGCGAAACCCAAGAGCTGGTGGGCTTTTTCGTCAGCGCTCAGGTCTATCGCGTACGGATAGATCCGCAGCTGCCGTGCAAGGATTTTTTCCAGCGCCTGCGCCGCGAAACTCTCGCCGCACTGGATCATGCCGACTACCCGTTGGAGTTGAGCTTCGACGCCCTGCAGTTGCAGTCGAACAGACAGGCCAATCCGTTATTCCAGGTGCTGTTCAACTGGCGTACGCAAGCGTCTGGCGACGGTCCGCTGATGCTGGGCGACCTGGCGCTGGACTTTCTCCAGGCGGGGACAACCCAGGCCAAATTCGACCTGTCGCTGGACGTCGGTTACTCGCTCGACGGCATCGACGCCAGCCTTGAATACAGTCGCGACTTGTTCACCCCCGCGACCCTCCAGCGTCTTGCCGGTCACTGGCAAAACCTGTTGCAGGCCATCACTGAGGATTCGGACTGCGCGCTGAGCGAGCTGACACTGCTGAGTCCTGAGGAACGCCGAGTCCAACTGAAGGAATGGAACCCGCCCGCCTCGGCCTTGCCCGACGCAAGCGTGCACCAGTTATTCGAGCGTCAGGCACGGGCAACACCCAACGCGCTCGCGCTGATCGTTGGCGACCTGCAACTGAGCTATGCGCAGCTCAACGCATCGGCCAACCAACTGGCGAGAACCCTGATCGAATGTGCCGTCGGCCCAGAAGTCCGGGTGGGTATCGCCGTAGAGCGTTCGGCGCACATGATCATCAGCTTGCTGGCCGTGCTCAAGGCTGGAGGCGTCTATGTTCCGCTCGACCCCGACTACCCACAGGAACGCCTGACCTGGATGATTGAAGACAGCGGTCTGGGCGTCTTGCTGACGCAACATTCGCTCCTTGAACGTCTGCCATCCACACCGTCGGTCAACGTTGTATGTGTGGATGCCATCGACCCTCTCGATGACAGTCATACCGACAATCCGCCCTGCCGCACCGTCGGCAACAATCTGGCGTACGTGATGTTCACCTCGGGCTCCACCGGTCGCCCGAAAGGTGTGGGGATCACTCACTCGGCACTGACCCGTCACGCACAAATCGGCCTGGAGTTCCACGGGCTGACGCCGGCCGACCGCCTGCTGCAATATGGCACCTTCAATTTCGATGCGTTTGTCGATCAGCTTTACCCGGCCCTGATCTGCGGTGCTTCGGTGGTGCTGCGCGGACAGGCTATCTGGGACAGCGAGACCTGGTATCAGCAGTTGCTGGAGAAAAAAATCACCGTCAGTGAACTGACCACGACGTACTGGAACATGCTGGCCAAGGACTTCGCCGCCGCCGGCCCGCGGGATTACGGATCACTGCGGCAAATGGTTGTCGGCGGCGAAGCGATGCCACCGGAAGCGGTCGCTGCCTGGCGCCAGGCCGGTCTTGGCCACGTGCGCCTGCTCAATGTGTACGGTCCGACCGAAGCCACAGTCGACTCGACACTGCAAGACTGCACCGACTACGTCAGCGGTCGCACGCCATTGCCCAAAACCATCCCGATCGGCCGACCGCTGGCCGGCCGCGCGGTGTATCTGCTCGATGCCGGTGGCCAACCCGTACCCGTCGGTACAGTGGGCGAACTGATGATTGCCGGTGACCAACTCGCGCGTGGTTACTTCAATCGACCAGAGCTGACCGCCGAGCGCTTCATGCCGGACCCGTTCAGCCTCAAGGGCGGACGCCTCTATCGCACCGGCGACCTGGCTCGCTACAACGCCGACGGCGTCATCGAGTACGTCGGACGCCTCGACCATCAAGTAAAAATTCGCGGTTTCCGCATCGAGCTTGGTGAAATCGAGTCGTGCCTGCTGCAAATGCCAGCCGTGCGTGAGGCCGTGGTGATCGCTCACGAAGCGGTGACCGGCACACAATTGATCGCCTATGTGGTCGCCTCTTCGAGCGAGCAGCAACAAAGCCACCTGCGCGAGACCCTCAAGGCTGAACTCACACGCCAGTTGCCGAGCTACATGATGCCTGGCCATCTGATGGTGCTGAACACCCTGCCACTGAGCCCAAACGGCAAACTGGATCGCAAGGCGCTGCCCTTGCCCGAGATCCATCAGACCCACGCCACGTTTCGTGCGCCGCAAACTCCGCTCGAAACAGCACTGGCCGAGCTATGGCAGGAGGCGCTGCACGTCGAGCGGGTAAGTCTGGACGACAACTTCTTTGAACTGGGCGGGCATTCGATTCTGGCCATTCAGTTCATCGCGGCCTTGAACGCCCGACTGGGGATCAAACTGGCCCTGCAGCAAATGCTCGCGCACCCCACGGTCGAAGTGCTGGCCCGGTTTATCGCCATGGAGCATCAACAGCAGGTGCAATGCGTGGTCGAGCTCAGCGGCACGACTTCATCGGCCCCCCCGCTGTTCTGCATGCACCCCAGTGGCGGTATCGTCTTTTGTTATCAACCGCTGGCCAAGCGACTGAGCAAGCACACCCGCACCTTCGGCATCATGCATAAAGGCTTCGCCGACAAGGATGCCAGCACCCAGACCTGGCCGCAGATGATTGCCGACTACACCCAGCAGATTGTCGACAAGTGTCCCAACGGCCCCTATCGCCTGATGGGCTGGTCACTGGGCGGCGCGATCGCCATGGACGTGGCCGCCGAATTGGAGCGCCAAGGCAAACAGGTGACGTTCCTGGGCCTGGTCGATACCACGCTGCCGGAAAGCATCTTCCCTGCGGATCTGCCACGAAAACCCCGGGAAGAAGACAATCCCGATTTTTTCAGTGCAGAAAACGAACTGTCCGTCGCCGTGGAAATGTTCAGCCTGATGTTCGCCCATCTGGAGGAGCCGGCGGCGCGCTACATCGCCGAGAACCCGACGACCGATCTCAGGGCTTTCTATCGATGGGCCAGCCAGCAAGCCGCCACTGACGAACACGCGATGATCACAACGCTGGAGGCCATCAAGCAGGAAATCATGAATGCCCAGGCGTTCGACATCCACGAACGACTGGTCAAAAGCTTTGACGCGTTTTCGCTGCCGCGGCTCAACGTCAGAGCCAGTTGCTGGTGGTCGCTGTCGCACAAGACCCTGGAACAAGTGCTGCACTCGGAGCAGGTGTTGCGCCAACACAACGTCAGCGGTCAGTTGCAAGGCTCGGTCCATTCGCCATTGCCGCATCGCAGCATGATTTACGGCGAAACACTGTTGGACTCCTTTGAAACCGTACTCCTGGCTTGTGAGGCGACGGCGCGCGACTGATCGTTCAGCGCCTGCTAACGAAAAATGCAGAAGCTTCGGCTTCTGCATTTTTTTATGCCTGCAATTCTGCGCTGCCGTCGACCTGGCGAGGGAAATCCAGGCACAAAAAAACCGGCCCACGCCCTCCTTCAAGGAGCGTGGGCCGGTTCGCTTCAGCGACTCGTCAGAGCATCAGAACTCTGGGGTGTACTTCACGGAGAACATCACGTTACGTGGATCACCGAAGTTGTTGTTGCCGCTGAGCTGGTTGTACGCCGACGTAATGTACTGCTTGTCGAACAGGTTGTTGGCGTTGACCGCCAGACCGATCTCCGGCGTCAGCTGGTAGGCGACACGCGCGTTCCACACGGTGTAACCCGCCACCTCATAAGTGCCCTCGTAACCCAAGGTGTGGTTCTGCGTGGTGAAACCCAGACCTGTGCTGAGACGGTTCAAGTCACCGGTGAACTGGTAGTTGCCCCACACGCGCAGCATGTGTTTCGGCGTCCAGGTGCTGAAGGTGCGACCTTCCATGTCCGGGTCGTCGAGGTACTTGGTGGTGTTGTAGGTGTAACCGGCAAACAGCTGCAGGTTGTCCGTTACCGCACCACTGATTTCGGCATCCAGGCCCTGGCTACGCACTTTGCCCGCAGCGGTCGAGCAGTACCAGCCGTCACATTCCATACCGCCGGAAATATCATCGACGGCGCGGTTTTCCTGGTCATACCGGAACAGGGCCAGGGAGGTGTTGACCCGACCGTCCATCAGCTCGCCCTTGAGGCCGATTTCATAGTTGGTGCCGACGATCGGCTTGAGTATCGAGCCACCGGCATCACGGTTCGTCTGTGGCTGGAACACGTCGGTGTAGCTGGCGTATACCGCCCACTCGCGGCTCAGGTCGTAGACGATTCCGGCATAAGGGGTGACTTCACCGCTTTCGTTCGAAGTGCTTGGCGTATCGGCCACAAACGTGTCCGTGAATGCAGCCTGGTTCTTGGCCTTGTAGCTGAAGTCATACCAACTGACACGCGAGCCCAACACCAGTGTCAGGTCGTCGACCGGTTTGACACGCCAGGTACCGTACAGACCTTTCTGGCGGATATCGTATTTGCTTTTGATCCCACGCCCGCCCGGGGTATTGAGCAAGCTGTCGTAGCTGATGTCCGGGCGATTGTTGTTGATGTTGAAGATCGTGTCGGTGGCACTGTTGTTGAAGGTCCGGGCGAGCAGATCATCCGTTTCCAGTTGGGAGTAGTTGCCACCCAGCATGACTTCCTGCTGCATCGACAAGGCTTCGAACTTGCCGTTCAGGTTCATGTCGAGACCGACCTTGGTGGAATCGAAGTCGGTGACGAAGTCGGCATATTGCAGACCGCTGCCATCAGGCTTGAGACCGGCACCGGAGCTTTGCAGGCGCTGGCTTTTCGAGGTGTTGGTCTCGGTCATTTGCACAGCACCGGCCTTGAACGCCCAGTCGTCGTTGAAACGATGCTCGAGATCGGCGTACAGCGTCGTGACATTGATCTGCGAGTGGTTCCACTTGGCACCGCCGTAGGTCGAACGCCCGATATTCGGCATCGAACCGTCGGCGTAACGTGGCAGGCCACGGATCATTGGGCGCGATTCGCCTTCGGTACGGCTGACCGCCAGGCCCAGAGTGGTGTCATCACTCAGATCAACGTCCAGCGAGCCGTACAGCGAATGGGTCTTGCTCCACTCGCTGTCGACGAAGGAGTTGCTCTGATCTTCGTCGGCAACGATACGACCACGAATGTTGCCGGCCTGATTCAGCGGGCCGCCAGCGTCAACTTGCAGACCATAGTGATCCCATGAGCCGGCCTTGCCGGTGATGGCCACAGTCGGAGCAGACTGGCCGCGCTTGCGTACCAGGTTGATCGCGCCGCCGGGGCTACCTGTGCCCTGCAACAGCCCGGATGCACCGCGCAGGATTTCCAGACGATCAAAGAAGATCAGGTCTTGGGTAGCCCAGTTGCCCAGCGAATAGGTGTTACGCGGGATCGGCACACCGTCGTACTGCCAGTCGTCGATCTGGAAACCGCGGGAAGAAATGATCAAACCCTTGCCGACACCTTGCAGGCCGACGATGCCGGTGGTCTGGTTGAGCGCATCCTTGAGGTCGACCAGGTCCTGATCGTCCATTTGCTTGCGGGTCATCACGGTGATGGACTGCGGAATTTCCTTGAGGGTGTGGGTGCCCTTGCCGATCGTCACGGCGTTGGAGGTGTACGAGTTGCTGCCTTCAGTCGTCGCGCCAACCTGTTGCGCGCTGATAGTGGTGGCGCCCAGTTCCAGGCCCTCGGTGGCAGTGCCGCGCACCAGCATCAGGGTATTGCCCTCGACGCTGTAGCGTACGCCAGTGCCCTTGAGCAGTTCGGCGACGGCCGCTTGCGGGCTCATCTTGCCGCTGACCGCGTGGCTCTTGAGGCCCGCCATGTCGTCAGCGTTGTAGATCACTTGTTGATTGGTCTGCTGACCGAAGGCTTGCAGCGCTTGCGGCAACGACTGAGCAGGAATGTTGATGCTGACGTCTTCAGCCATCACCTGGGCGCTGAGTGGCATAACGCAGACCAGCCCCAGACCGGTCAATACGCGACGCGAACGCAGGCCGCGGGACATGACGAGTGCCTTGAACAGAGGTTTCAACTCATGAATTGCTGACATCGTGCTCTCTATTATTGGTAGAAGTGGAAGTCCATTGGGCCGAGGGGCCCGCCGTTGTCGGCACAGGGAGCCACGCACTGTCAACGGCCCATGGGGCGACATCTCAGTACATGGCCGACCGGCCCCTCCCCGGGCGCGGTCATTTGGCTGGACAACGACGAAATCTTTCTGCTGAACAAATCCGGTGTTTGGGGCTGCCCTGCCCGACCTGATTTGCCCACATACCTAAGTAAGACGCAGCACCTGCAAAAAACCGGAATGAGTTTATTTATCATTTGCGCAAAAAGTTAAAAAAAAGGCCGTCGCTGTGGGCGACGGCCTTTTGTTTCTTGCTGTGTCAGCTTGTTTGCGCAGCCCTGGCGGCGTGTAGCTGGCGAGCCTGCTCGGCCAGACGAGCCTTTTCCTCGGGACTCATCGCATCCATGCGCAAGCGCACCTGGGCGATCTTCTCCAGCTGCCCCGGTGCGCTCTCCACCGCCCGCAGGGCCAACGCCAAAGACGCCACGGTCGGATGATCGAAAACCAGCCCCGGATGAACTTCACACTGCAACAATTTGCGAATCCCGGCCACCAGTTTGATCACCAGCAACGAATGGCCACCGGCGGCAAAAAAGTCGCGGTCGATGCCCAGGCGTTCAAGCCCGAGCAACTGCGCCATGCGGGTTGCAAGCAATTGCTCCAGTGCATCGCGCGGTGCGGCATATTCGTCATCTGCCGCCGCTCCCGCCAATTGCTGCAACGACTTGCGATCAATCTTGCCGTTGGCCAACCGTGGGAAGCGCTCGATCAATTGCAGGTGCTGCGGCACCATCACGCTCGGCAGACGCGCACCCAGTTCTGCTCGTGCGGCGTCCAGCAAGCCCGCCGACATTCCCTGCTGCGCCACGACAAAGGCCAACAACCCCTGCTCCGCCGAGGCGGCCGGCAGCACCAAGGCTTCGGCAACCTGCGGCAGGCGCAGAAGCTCGGCTTCGATCTCCGTCAGTTCAATGCGGAAACCGCGCACTTTGACTTGCTGATCACGTCGACCGTGCAACTGGATCGCGCCGTCTGCGCGATAACGCGCGAGGTCGCCAGAGCGGTACAGACGTTGTGCCGGATCAAACGGGCTTTGGATAAACGTCTGCTCATCCGCCTCGACATTCAAATAGCCACGGCACAGCTGCGCGCCGCCCAGATACAACTCGCCCAGCACACCCGCCGGCGCCAGACGCAACTCAGCGTCCAGCACGTAAACCTGGTTATTGCCCAGCACTTGCGTCAACGCCGAACTATCGCTGGCCGTGCCATGCAGATCCAACGGATGAATCATGACGCCGACCGTGGCCTCGGTCGGGCCGTAGTGGTTGAACACGCGGCAGTCGTTGCGCAAGCGCGCAATGCGTTCGATCAGCGTCGGCGCAATCGGCTCGCCACCCAGCACCAGCGTGCGAGGCAGGCTCGACCGCTCGCCGTCGAGCAGCGCGGCGAGGTGCGACGGCACGATCTTCAGGCAATCGATCTGCCGTTGTTGCAGATACTCGGCGAACAACGCGCCGTCCTGCATCTGCTCGTCGCTGGCGACATGCAGCGTTGCACCGTTGAACAACGCACCGAGCAACGCCGTGTTGCCCAGATCCGCTGCCACCGTTGAACTGAAACCGACGTTTTTGCACTGATCCAGCCCCAGCGCCTGACTGGCTTGAGCCGTATAGTTGAGCAGTTGCTGGTGCTCGATCACCACGCCTTTTGGCATGCCCGTGGAGCCTGAAGTAAACAGCACATACGCGATGTCGTTGCCACTGGTGGCAATTGCCGGCAACGGTGCAGCCGACTGACCGACTTCAGCCAGCGTCAGCGCCTTGTGCATTTGATCCTGCCAGGCCGGCAGGTGCGTTGCATCGGTCAGCAGCAGTGCAGCGCCGGCCTGTTCCAGCATCAATGCCTGACGTGCCTGCGGCCAGTGCACGTCCAGCGGCAGATAAGCCGCACCGATGCGCCAGCTCGCCAACATGGCAGTCACCAAATCCGCCGAGCGCGGCAGCGCCAGCGCGACAATCGAACCCTCACCCAGCCCTAGCGCCTTGAGGCCCTGCGCGACGTCGTCGACCCGGCCTTGCAACTGACCGTAGCTCAACTGCTCTCGCGTGTCAGTCAACGCAACTGCATCGGGCGTACGGGTCGCCCAATCAGCGATGCGCTGCGGCAGGTAACGGCTATCGGCCAAGGTCTGCATCGACGGATTGATTGCCAGCAACCGCTGCTCTTCGGCGCGACCGAGCAGGCTGAGCTGCGCCAAGGCGGTGTCCGGTGCGGCAATGATCGAGTCCAGCAACGCGCCGAACTGTTCCAGCACGACCCCGGCCGCTGCCGGGGAATAACGCGAGCTGGCGTACAGCAGATCCACCGCGGCCAGTTGCTGCGCATCGTTCAGTTGTACCTGCAACAGCAACTCGAATGCATCCGGCTGCACAGGTACAGCTGCGGATGGCGACCAGCGCAAACCACCGCGGCTGTCGACCCGACCAACCTGAGCCAGGGAAAACCCGTAGGCCGGGCGCGCCGCGTCGGGGGCAAGTTCCGCTGTCCAGTACTCTTGCCAGGTACGCTGTTCGTCAAGACGCGTCGCCAGTTCTACCAGCCAATCGCTGAACCGGGCGCTGACAGGCAACGCCACAGACAGCGGCAAGGTTTTCTCGAACACCCCCACGGCATTCGCGAAGTATTCATAGTCGATGCGACTGTCATGGCGCACGCCGACCAACACCTGTTCAAGTCCGCTCAACCGTCCCAGCAACAGCCACCACGCGCCTTGCAGCAGCGTGGCAACCGGCTGACCGAGTTGTTCGGCCAAGGCCTGCAGGGCTTGGCGCTGCGTCGGTTGCAGCGATAAGGACAGGTGCGTGTCGGCCGCGGTCCTTTTAACACTTGTGCGGCGTGCGGCCAGCCATGGCGTGGCGATGTCCGCCTGCACACCTTGCAACTGTTGCTGCCAATACGCACGGGCAGTGCCGGCGTCTTCATCGAGCACCACTTCACTGCGCCATTCCAGATACTGGGCAAACTCGCCCGGCGCCTCGTCTTCCTCAGTCTGGTCGCCGGTGTACGCATGCTGTACTTGCTCCAGCAGCAGCGTCAGCGATAACGCATCGGCGCTGTAACGCGCGACACCCAGCAACAGCTGCCATTGCTGCGGCGCCAGACGATAAAGCACCGCCTCGACGCTTGCCGATTCGCCAATGACAAACGCGCGGCCCATCGACTCACCGATCTGCGCCTGGATTTCCTCGGCACGCTGCTCGCCCGCCCGAATCGTCAACGGAAAGCGACCGACGCCCGAGGCAGCCTGGCGCAAGCCATGGAAACCGGCGACTTTACCCAGCCGCGCCAGCAGCATCGGCTGTTGCACCAGCAGCGTATCGAACGCGGCCTGCAAGCGTTGCGGATCGAGGTCGCCCTCGATGATCACGCTCAACCAACGCAACGCCTCGCCACAGGTCGCCGTGTTCGACAGCTGCTCCAGCAGCGCCTGTTGCTCAGGCGTCAGGGCGAAACCCGGATCCTGTGCGTCCATCATGACCTCGTTCATGCTCCGCTTTCCTCGGTGTTCAATGCGCCGCGCACGGTTTGCCCGGGCGTCAGGCTGCTGTGGTCATACATGTCGCCCATGGCCACGACAATTTTGCGCGGGCCCTCGAACGGATCACGAGCGTGAGCCACCAGCATGTTGTCGAGCAGAATCGCATCGCCTTTTTGCCAGTCGAACCGCACGGCGCACGCTTCGTACAAATCGCCAATGCGCTGCATCACCTCGTCTTCAATCGGTGTGCCGTCGCCGTAATACACGTGACGCGGCATGCGTTCGGCGCCGAACATCGACAACAGGTCCTCACGCACATCCGGCTCCAGCCAGTAAATGTGGTGCAACTGCACCTGATTGAAGAACGACTTGGCGCCGGTGATCGGGTGACGGATCACGGCCGGCCCCGGGGTGCGGGTTTGCAGTTCGTTGTTGTCGAGCCAGCGCCACTCGATGCCACCAGCCCGGCAACGGGCCTCGACCTCACCGCGGTCTTCGGTCTTGAAGAAGTGCTGCCACGACACGTCGAGGTTGTCGGTGAAGGTGCGCACGTAAAGCAGGCCTTTGGTCTCGAATTTGTCACGCAGGTCCGCCGGCATTTTTTCGTACATCAGACGGCAGTCCACCACCGGCGTCGCGCCGCCCACCGGCGCGGCCTGCTCGCAATAAAACATCTGCTTGCGCGGCCAGCGATCCTGATGGGAGCTCTCGTTGTGGAACAGAATCATCTTGCGTTCCGGGTACGGCGTAGAGCGGTAGGTGTTCTTACCGCCCTCCTTCTTCGGCAGGTCGCCGTAATGGCCGTACAGCCCCGGTTGAATCGCTTCGGCGAACGCCTCGAAACCCTGAATGCCGTCCAATTCAAAGCCACGGAAGAGAATGCCGGCGTGAGTGGCGAGCTTCTCTTCGATCAGCGGGCGGTTGTTCTTGATCCACTCGATCAAGTCCAGTTGCGGCTCGTTCGGCTCCATCAGCAGCGGAAACGGCTGCGGCGCGGCGATCAGCGATTCACGGACCGGCGCCGGGCGAACCTTGGCCACCGGCGCGGCGCCGCGTTTGAGAAACTTGCCGAGCTTATCGGCCTTGGGCCCGGGCGCAGCCGGCCTGGCGGCCACGGCTAAGTTGTCGACTGGCATGCTGATAGCTCCCAATTGAATGTCCTGATCAGCGACGATCTGTTCCAACAGAGCTATCCAGGCCTTCACCAGGTACTGAATGCGCTCGTGTCCGAACAAGGTTGTGGCGAATTGCCAATTGCCCAGCAATTGCCCTTCTTCTTCGTCAACGAACAATGCCATGTCGAATTTAGAATGGGTCTGCAATGCCGCCAGCGGCTCGACGCTCAAACCGCCCATGGACTGAGTGCGGCCCGGCAGGTTGTTCATCACGAACAACACCTGCACCAGCGGGTTCATGCCTTTGTGCCGTGGCACGCCCGAGGTGTCGATGATCATGTCCAGCGGCAGGTCCTGATGCTCCAGCGCACCGAGCAGATTGTCCTGGGTGCGGGTGAGGAACGTGGCAAACGTCGCCGCCGCGTCAAAGCGTGAACGCAGCGGCAGCACGTTGACGAAGAACCCGATCAACCGCTCCAGCTCCGGTTGCTCGCGCCCGGCTACGTCGGCACCGACCACCACATCGGCGCCATTGCCGAAGCGGTGCAGCAATACCTGGAACGACGCCAGCAGCGTGCTGTACAACGTCACGCCGGCCTCGGTGGAGAGCTTGCGCAACGCCTGGCTCAAAGCCCCCGGCAGATGGAACTGCACGGCGTCACCGTCGTATGAGGCAACTGCCCCGCGCGGCGTGTCCAGTGGCAGGTTGAGCTGCCCGCTGTAACCGTCGAGCGCGTCTTTCCAGTAAGCCGCCTGCTGACCAAGAATCCCTTTGCGCTCCAGTTCCTGTTGCCACAAGGCGAAGTCGGAATACTGCACTTCCAGCGCCGGCAACGGCGTGGCATCCCCCGCCTTGCTCAACTCGTAGATCTGCACCAACTCATTGACCAGCACGCCCATCGACCAACCGTCAGAGATGATGTGATGCATCGAGAACAGCAACACATGCTCGGTGGCCGACAGATGCAGAATGCGCCCACGCCACAACGGCGCCTGTTGCAGATCGATCGGTGTGCGTGCGTTATCCAGCGCCGCTTGCGCGACGTGTTCTTCCTGGGCACTGCGCGACAGACCGGACAAATCAAGTAACGGGAAGTCGACCTCTACCTGCTCGCAGATCAATGCGATCGGATCACCTTCATCGTCCTGGGAATAAGCCGTGCGCAATACTTCATGGCGGCGCACGACTTCGGCGAAGCTGCTGACGAAGCGTTCAACCGACAGCTCGCCACGCAAGCGCAAGGCCAGCGGCATGCCATACGCGGAACTGCCACCGGACAACTGCTCAGCGACCCACAAGCGGCGTTGCACCAACGACAACGGTGCCGTCGACTTGCTACCCCAGGCCTTTAGCGGAACGGACTGACTGACCGAACCGTCCTCGGTTGGCGTTTGCTCCTGAGCCATCCACGCTGCCAGATCCTTGAGGCGCGGATGATTGAACAGGTCACGCAGCCCCAACGTTCCGCTGGTCAGTTTGCGCAGGCGCGACACCGCTTGCGTGGCGAGCAGCGAGTGCCCGCCCAACTCGAAGAAGTGGTCCTCGCGACTGACCTGATCGAGTTCCAGCACGCCCTGCCAGATCGCTGCAATTTGTTGTTCCAGCGCACCGACCGGAGCAACAAAATCCTCCGACGAGACCAAGGCGTCGACGCTCGGCAAGGCCTTGCGATCAACTTTGCCGTTCGGTGTCAGCGGCAGACTGGCGAGGAACAGCACGTGCGCCGGGATCATGTAATCCGGCAGGTGCTCCTTGAGTCGCGACTTCAGCGCATCCGCGCTTGCTGCTGCCGCCTCATCGACCACCACGTACGCCACAAGCTGATGACTGGAGGCGATTGGTTGCGCCACCACCAGTGCCTGACTCACGCTCGGGATCTGCAACAGGCGGGTTTCGATTTCGCCCAGTTCGATACGGAATCCGCGTACCTTGACCTGATGATCGATACGCCCGACGTACTGCAAGGCGCCGTCCGCCCGATAACGGGTCAGGTCGCCGGTGCGGTACATGCGGCCGCCATTGCCAGCGAACGGGTTGGGCACGAATTTCTCGGCGGTCATCGCCGCCCGGCCCAGATAGCCACGGCTGAGACCGGCACCGGCGAGGTACAACTCGGCCGACACGCCCAGCGGCGCCGGTTGCAGATCGCCGCCCAGCACATAGCTGGCGGTGCGGATCATCGGCCGACCGATATTCGCCGTGCCGCCGGCTTCTCGACGGGTCCAGGTCGAGTAAACGGTGTCTTCCGACGGGCCGTACAGATCGATGACATCGACAATGGTTTCCTGCCGGTACAGCGCGTCCACCAGGTTCTGCTTCAGCGCTTCACCGCACAGGTTGACGATCCTTACACCGTCAGGAATGTCGCCGGCGTCCTGTAATGCATTGATCGCCGATGGCACGGTATTGATCAGGCGCACCTGGTTGCGCGCCGGCAACTGTGGGAGTTCGAGCGCATTACGCGCAATGATCAATGAGCCGCCATTGGCCAGGGTGACAAACAGCTCCCACACCGACAGGTCGAAACACACCGAGGTCGAAGCGAGGACGCCTTGAATGTCTTCGCGACTGTAGACGTTCTTCGACCAGTCGCTCAGCGCCATCACGTTGCGATGGGTGATCGATACGCCCTTGGGTTTGCCGGTGGAACCGGAGGTGTAAATCACGTAGGCAAGATTGTTCATTCCCACATCGGTAACAGGCGCAACCGCGCTATAGGCCGACAGCTCCAGTTGATCCACAAGCAACACTTGCGTATCGCGGCTGATCGTCAAGGTGGCGGCGACGTCGGTCTCTGTCAGCAGCACGCGGGCGCGGCTGTCTTCGAGCATATAGGCGACCCGGTCCGCCGGGTAATCCGGGTCCAGAGGCACGTAGGTGCCGCCGGCCTTCAGCACCGCCAACAGAGCCACCAACAGGCTGTCGGAACGTTGCATGGCAACGCCGACCCGCATTTCCGCGGCAACGCCGCAACCGATCAAACGGTGAGCCAGGCGATTGGCCCGGGTATCAATCTCGGCATAGGTAAATGCCTGATGACCGAACGTCACCGCCCACGCGTCCGGCTGGGCAGCCACCTGACGCTCGATCGCCTGATGAATGCACACCGCCTCAAGGGCGTTGTCGGCGACGGGATTCCAGTCACGCAGGATGGTTTGCTCGTCCGCCGCACTCAGCAGCTTCCACTCGCCCAGGCAACGATCAGCACTGGCGCTCATATCGGTCAGGAGTTGTTGCAACTGCGTCGACAGTTTGATCACCGTGTCGGCGGCGAAGCTTGCGTGCTGATAGCTGAAGTGCACGGTCAACTGCTCATCCAGGTTGACCATCAACGTCAGCGCATAGTTGGTCTGCTCATGACGCTCGACATCGCCAAAGCGCAGGTCGTCCGACGCGGCTTGCTGCAAGGCTTCGGCAATCGGGTAGTTCTCGAACACCAGAATGTTGTCGAACAACGCCTCCCCGCTCTGCCCGGCCCAGCGTTGAATGTCGAACAGCGGTGTGTGTTCCTGCTCGCGCAGCAACAGGTTCTGCGCCTGCACCTGTTGCAACCATTGCGGCAACCGCTGCTCGGCACGCGGGCTGGCGATGATCGGCAAGGTGTTGATGAACAGACCGATCTGGCCTTCGACGCCACTCAACTGCGCCGGACGACCCGATACGGTGGCACCGAACGCAACGGTGTCTTGCCCGGTGTAGCGCTGCAACAGCAACAGCCACGCGGCTTGCACCAGGGTGTTGACCGTGACTTTTTGCGCACGGGCGAAGCGGTTGAGTTCGGCGGTCAACTCGCTGTCCAGTGTGAGCAAATGCTCGCCCTGGCCTGCGACCGTGGTATCAGCGCTGCGTGCCACGGCATCGGCCAGATAGGTCGGTGTCTCGAAGTCGGCCAACTGGCCTTTCCAGAAGTTTTCGGTGCCCTGCGCGTCCTGTCGCGCCAGCCATTCGATGTAATCGCGATAACGCCCGGCCCCCATCACCGGCGCTTGACCGTGGTAGCGCTGCAAGACTTCGCCGAGCAACTGCGAGTTGCTCCAGCCATCCATCAAAATATGGTGAGAGGTGTAAATCAGCTGATAACGCTCGGCCGCCACTCGCACCACCACCAAACGCAGCAACGGTGCCGCGTGCAGGTCAAAACCCTGCTGGCGCTGTGCAAGTTCCAGATCCCTCAGGGCCTGGGGCAAATCACTGCGATCACGCCAGTCGAACACGCTGAACGGCACCTGCAATCCCTTGTGGATCACTTGCAGCGGACACGGCAGATCACCCTCCCAGACAAAACCGCTGCGCAGCACTTCATGGCTGTCCATCGCCGCTTGCCAGGCCTCGCGGAATCGCTCGACCTGCAAGCCATCCACGGCAACACACATCTGGTTGATGTAATCGCCCGACTGTTGCGCATAGAGGGTGTGGAACAACATGCCCTGCTGCATCGGTGACAGCGGATAGATGTCCTCGACCCGATGTGGCGAAGTCGGCAAGCGGTCGAGCTGAGCCTGAGTCAGCCGCGCCAGCGGGAAGTCCGACGGTGTCAGCCCTTCCACCCCCGGCGTCAGGCAATGCCCGATCAACGCCGCAAGTTCCTGAGCGTAATCTTCGGCCAGCGCTTCAATCACCGCGCTGTCGAAGCGTTCGCTACTGAAGGTCCAGCCGATGCTCAGTTCGCCGCCATACACCTGACCGTTAAGGGTCAGCCAGTTGCTCAACGGCGCGTCCGGGCTCTGATCGAGGCCGGCGTTATCCGGCGACGGGACGAACAGCGCGCCGTCGTCGCTTTCGAAACTGCCGTCGAACTGGCCCAGGTAGTTGAAGGTAATCCGTGGAGTCGGCAAGGCGCGCAAGCTGTCTTGCACTTGGGCATCACCGAGGTGACGCAACGCGCCGAAGCCAATGCCCTTGTTCGGGATCGAGCGCAGTTGCTCCTTGATCTGTTTGATCGAATCGCCCGGCAGTGCCGCAGGGGTCAGACACACCGGGAACAGGCTGGTGAACCAGCCGACGGTACGGGTCAAGTCGACACCGCCGAACAACTCTTCACGACCATGACCTTCAAGCTGAATCAGCGTCGAAGCCTGCCCGCTCCAGCGGCCAATGACGCGGGCCAGTGCCGTCAGCAACAGGTCGTTGACCTGAGTGCGATAAGCCGCCGGCGCTTCTTGCAGCAGTTGTCGGGTCAGCTCAGGACTCAAACGAGTCTGGACGGTTTGCGCCAGTCGATTTTGCTCGCCCGCGTCGGCGCGCTTGCACGGCAGATCAGCGCTGACATTGCTCAGGCAGGCCTGCCAATAAGCCAGTTCGGCCTGCAACGCCGGGCTGTTGGCGTACCCCTGCAAATGCTCGCTCCAGTCCTTGAAGGCGCTGGTTTTCGACGGCAGGTTCAGTGGCTGATCGTTGAGCAATTGCTGATAAGCGTTTTGCAAGTCTTCGAGCAGAATCCGCCACGACACCCCGTCCACCACCAAGTGATGGATCACCAACTGCAAACGCTGAGAGCCATCGGCCAGCGTCGCCAACACCGCACGCAGCAATGGCCCGTTTTGCAGGTCGAGGCTGCGCTGGGCGCGGTTGCCCAACGCTTCCAGCGCAGCAGCATCGGCGACGTCTTCTTGCCAAAGCAGATTGTGCGACGGGTCTTCAACCGCACGATGCTTGGCCTGCCACACGCCATCGTGCGCAGCGAAGCTCAGGCGCAAGGCATCGTGATGCACCACCAGCGCACGCAGCACCTGCTCGACCTTGGCGGCGTCCAGCGCCTGACGCGGTTTGAGCAGCACTGACTGGTTCCAGTGGTGACGTTCCGGGATCTGGTCGTCGAAAAAGCGCTGCTGAATCGGCAATAGCTGTGCTACACCAGTCACCGCTCGCTGATCGATCGTCGACTCCTCAACGCCCAATTGCGCGACCAGCGCCAGACGCTGCACGGTCTGGTGCTGGAACAGGTCTTTGGGATTGAGGCGAATGCCCGCCTGACGGGCACGGCTGACCACTTGAATCGAAATGATCGAGTCGCCGCCCAGCTCAAAGAAGTTGTCGTTCAAACCGACTTGCGGCAGTTTCAGTACGTCTTGCCAGATGGCGGCCAGACGCTGCTCCAGTTCGCTTCTCGGCGCCTGATAGGCCTGCTGCGCCTGACTCGCATCCAGCGCCGGCAATGCGCTGCGGTTGAGTTTGCCGTTGCCGGTCAGCGGCAGTTGCGCCAGCAGCAACAGGTGCGCCGGGATCATGTGATCCGGCAGGTTTTCCTTGAGTTGAGCACGCACGTTGTCGCGCCACTGCGACTGTTCGGCAGGGCTGGCTTCAAGCAATGCGACGTCGTCCGGCACCAGCCAGGCGACCAGTTGCTGACCGCCAAGGCCCGGTTGCGCCAGCACCACAGCCTGACGTACGGCCGCTTGTTGGAGCAATTGCGCTTCGATTTCGCCCAACTCGATACGGAAGCCACGGATCTTTACCTGATGGTCGATTCGACCGACGTATTCGATCACACCATCGGCGCGATAACGTGCCAGATCTCCCGTGCGATACAGACGCCCGCCATCCGCGGCGAACGGATCAGCAATGAAGCGCAATGCGGTCAGGTCAGGACGGTTCAGATAACCCCGTGCCAGACCGGCACGCCCGACGTACAACTCACCGATGCAACCCTTGGCCACCAGGTTCAGATCGCCGTCGAGCAGATACCACGACAGGTCCGGGATCGGCTCGCCAATCGGACTGCTGGCTTCACGTTGCAGATCAGCCATCGACAACGGACGGTAGGTCACGTGTACGGTGGTTTCGGTGATGCCGTACATGTTGATCAGTTGCGGCGCCTGATCGCCAAAACGCTCGAACCATGGGCGCAGGCTTTTGACTTCCAGCGCCTCGCCGCCGAACACCACGTAACGCAGGGACGGTTGCGCTGCCGCGTGCTCCGGGGCGCAGGCCACTTGCATCAGTTGCTTGAACGCCGACGGCGTCTGGTTGAGCACCGTAATCCCTTCGCGGCACAGCAACGCATGGAAATCTTCCGGCGAGCGGCTGACCTCATAAGGCACCACCACCAGTTTGCCACCGTACAGCAGCGCACCGAAAATCTCCCAGACCGAGAAGTCGAACGCGTAGGAATGGAACAGACTCCAGACATCCTGCGGGCCGAAATCGAACCAGGAATCGGTCGCTTCGAACAAGCGCAAGACGTTGCGGTGGGCGAGCAAAGTACCTTTCGGTTGACCGGTCGAACCCGAGGTGTAAATCACGTAAGCCAGGTTGTCCGCGCTCATGCACACTTGCGGATTGTTGTCGCTGTAGCTTTCGAGACCGTCATGCTCCTGATCGAGCATCAGGCTGCGGACGCAATCCGGCACCGGCAGACGTTCCAGCAGATGACTTTGCGTCAGCAGTAATTCGATGCCGCTGTCGCCGATCATGTAGCTCAGACGATCTTGCGGATAGCTCGGATCGAGCGGCACATAAGCGCCGCCAGCCTTGAGAATGGCCAGCAGACCCACCAGCATTTCCAGACTGCGCTCCACCGCCAGACCGACGCGCACGTCAGGGCCAACACCGCTGGCGATCAGCTTGTGGGCCAATTGGTTGGCGCGGCTGTTGAGCTCGCCGTAGCTCAGCGTCTGCTCGGCACAGGTCACGGCAATCGCTTGCGGGGTGCGCTCGGCCTGCGCTTCGATCAGTTGATGCAGGCACGCGTCACTCGGGAAGTCGGCCACGGCCGGGTTCCATTGCAACAGAGTGACTTGACGCTCGGCGTTGTCGTGCAGTGGCAGCTCGGCGATGCGCAGGGTGCAATCGGCAACGATGCTGTGCAGCAGATTCGTCCAGTGTTGCGCCAGGCGTTGCAAGGTGGTGGCGTCGAACAGGTCAGTGGCGTAAGTCAGTTCGGCCCAGACGTTATCGGCTGATTCGAACGTGTCCAGCGTCAGGTCGAATTGCGCCGTGTGCGAGGTCCAGTTCAGGCCCTCGATAGTGATCTGCGGCAGACGTGTCGCACCGCTACCCTGTCGCGCCTGACTCTGGTGGTTATGCAGCACCTGGAACAAAGGGCTGTGGCTCAGGCTGCGTTCCGGCTGCAAGGCGTCGACCAATTGCTCGAATGGCAGGTCCTGATGAGCCTGAGCGTCGAGCACAGTGCGCTTCACTTGTTGCAGCAGGCTGCGGAACGTCTGTTGGCTGTCGAATTCGGCCTTGAGCAGCTGAGTGTTGACGAAGAAGCCAATCAGACCTTCGGTCTCGACCCGATTGCGGTTGGCCACCGGCACGCCGACCCGGATGTCGGTCTGACCGCTGTAGCGATGCAGCAGGGTCTGAAACGACGCCAGCAACAGCGCAAACAGGGTGACGTTCTCGCGTTGTGCGACGTGCTTGAGGCCCGCGGCCAGTTCAGCGCTGAGCGCAATGTCCTGGCGCGCACCACGGTAGCTCTGCTCCGACGGGCGCGGACGGTCGGTCGGCAGTTCGAGCAATGGCTGTTCGCCGTCGCCCAGTTGCGCCGTCCAGTAGCTCAGCTGACGCTCGCGTTCACCGGCCTCCATCCACTGCCGCTGCCACACGGCGTAGTCGGCGTACTGCACCGGCAATGCCGGCAACTGTGCAGTTTTATTCGCGCTGTACGCGGCATACAACGCCACCAGCTCATCGACCATGATGCCCATCGACCAGCCATCGGAAACGATGTGGTGCAAGGTAATGATCAGTGCGTGGTCATCAGCGGCCATTCGCAACAGCTTGACCCGCAGCAACGGGCCTTTGTGCAGGTCGAACAGGTGCAGGGTTTCGGCGGCGACCAACGCTTGCTGCGCGCAATCGTCCAGCTCGCCAGCAATGTCTTCGACGGCAAGTTCCAGCGTCGCCTGAGCCTGGATCACTTGCAGGGTCTGGCCCTGCTCTTCGACAAAACAGGTGCGCAGTGATTCGTGGCGGGCGATCAACGCATCAAAGCTGCGCTGCAATGCCGGCAAGTCCAGTTCGCCACGCAGGCGCAAGGCAGCCGGTACGTGATAGGCGGTGCTGGTGGGTTCCAGTTGCCAGAGAAACCATTGGCGTTCCTGGGCGTAGGACAATGTCAGCGGTTGCGAGCGCGGCAGCGCGACGATCGGCGGCTCCTGATGCGCCTGCTCGACTCCGAGGGCGGCGACGAAATCTGCCAGCGTGCTGTGTTCGAACAGCGTGCGCAGCGGCACTTGCACACTGAGCGCCTGACGTACCCGCGAGATGACCTGAGTCACCAGCAGCGAATGGCCACCGAGTTCGAAGAAGTTGTCGCCCAGCCCCACTTGCTCCAGTTTCAACACCGTTTGCCAGATCTCGGCGACGGTGTGCTGGGTGGCGGTCTGCGGCGCTATGTAGGTTGATTGCAACTGGCTGGCGTCGGGCGCCGGCAACGCCTTACGGTCGACTTTGCCGTTGGGGGTCAATGGCAGTTGCGCGAGAAACAGCAGATGTGCCGGCACCATGTATTCCGGCAACTCGGCCTTGAGGCTGGCCTTGAGCGCCGCGCGCAAATCGGCTTCGTCTTCAACGTTCAGCGCCGCGCTGGACGACGGCACAACATAGCCCACCAGTTGCGCGCCGGTCGGGCCATCCTGAGCGACGACGACGGTTTCGCGCACGCTGTCGAGCGCCAGCAGGCGCGCTTCAATCTCGCCCAATTCGATCCGGAAACCACGGATTTTCACTTGGTGGTCGATGCGGCCAATGTATTCGATCACGCCTTCGGCGCGGTAACGGGTCAGGTCACCGGTGCGATACACGCGTTCGCCGGTGCGCGAAAACGGGTCAGGCACAAAACGCTCGGCCGTCAGCCCAGGACGCTGAAAGTAACCCCGGGCCAGGCCATCGCCACCGATCAGCAATTCACCCGGTGCGCCGAGCGGATTGAGTTCCAGGTCACTGCCGAGGATATACAGCGCGGTGTTGTCGATAGGCTTGCCGAGAAACGGACGGCTGTTGTCCACACTCAGCGGATGCAGCGCCGACCAGATGGTGGTTTCGGTCGGGCCATAGAGGTTCCAGACCTTCGGCGAGCGCGCGAGCATGCGTTGCGCGAGCTCCTGTGGCAGCGCTTCACCGCCACACAGAAAGGTGCGGCCGTTGAGGGCAGCGGCGTGTTCGTTGTCCAGCAGCATGCGCCAGGTCGAAGGCGTGGCTTGCAGCATGCTCACGGCGTGGCGGGCGATCAGTTCGAGCACCGCTTGCGGGTCCTGATGCACGTCTTTGCCAGTCAAGACCACGGTGGCACCGGCCAGCAGCGGGCCATAGATTTCCAGACCGAAAATATCAAACGAGAACGTGGTCAGCGAAAGCATGCGATCAGTCGCGACGATGCCAGGTTGCTCGACCATGCTTGCGACAAAATTGCTCAGGGCCGCATGACGCACCATCACGCCTTTCGGCTTGCCGGTCGAACCGGAGGTGTAGATCGTGTAGGCCAGGTGTTCGCCGGTCACCGCCACATTCGGGGCGCTGGTCGGATAGGCCGCGAGCCAGTCCTGCGGTTGGTCCAGCAACAGGGTTTGCAGTCCCTCCGGGATCGACAACTGCGTCTGCAAATGCGATTGGGTCAGCAGCAATTGCAGGCCACTGTCCTCGATCATGTAGGCCAGGCGATCTTGCGGATAGGCCGGGTCCAGCGGTACATAAGTGCCGCCAGCCTTGAGGATCGCCAGCAGGCCGACGATCATTTCCACACTGCGCTCGACGGCGATACCGACCAGTCGGTCCGGGGCGACGCCAAGCTCGATCAGTTTGTGTGCAAGCGGGTTGGCGCGAGTCTCCAGTTGAGCGTAGGTCAGCACCTCCTCGCCGATGATCAGTGCCGTGGCGTCAGGCGTTAGCTGTGCCTGCAAGGCGATGCGTTGATGTACACACGGCGCCGGCGCGGCCTGATCGACTACGCGGCGCCAATCCTGCAACAGCCCTTGATGTTCGGTGTTTTCCAGCAGTGGCAATTCACCAATGCGCTGGTGCGGCGCGGTGACAATGCCCTGCAGCAGATTGAGCCAGTGGCGAGCCAGACGCTCGATGGTGGCGGGCTTGAACAGGTCGGTGGCGTAAGTCAGTTCCGCCGCCACCCCTTCACTGGATTCGTAGGTACCCAGCGTCAGGTCAAATTGCGCGGTACGACCCTCCCAGACGATGTCCTCGACACTCAGTTGCGGCAGTTGCACCAGGCTCTGGCGCTGGGTCTGGTCGTTGACCGCCTGATGGTTGTACATCACCTGAAACACCGGGCTGTGGCTCAGGCTTCGCTCGGGTTGCAGGGCTTCGATCAGCTGTTCGAACGGCAGATCCTGATGGGCCTGAGCGGCCATGGCCGATTGCTTCACTTGCGCCAGCAACTGGTTGAACGGCAGTTGCCCGTGAACCTCGGCATTCAGCACCTGGGTGTTGACGAAGAAGCCGATCAGGCCTTCGGTTTCGACCCGGTTGCGGTTGGCCGTCGGCACACCAACGCGAATCTGCGACTGGCCGCTGTAGCGGTGCAGCAAGGCCTGGAACGAAGCCAGCAACACCATGAACAGGCTGGCACCTTCGCGCTGGGCCAGTTGTTTGAGGGCATCACCCAGGGCCGATGGCACTTGCAGATCGAGGCGCGCGCCGCGAAAGCTTTGCACCGCCGGACGCGGATGATCGATGGGCAACTCCAGCACCGGATGCTCAGCGCCGAGGGTGTCGATCCAGTACGCCAATTGACGCTCGCGCTCGCCCGCCTCCAGCCAGTGGCGCTGCCAGATCGCATAATCGGCGTATTGCACAGGCAGCGGCGGCAGGCTCAGCGTCTGACCGCTGGTGTCGGCGGCATACTGCTTGATCAGCTCGCCGACCAGCACTTGCATCGACCAGCCATCGGAGATGATGTGGTGCTGGATCAGCGCCAGCACGTGATCATCTTCCGCAACTTTGAGCAAAGAAACGCGCAGCAGCGGGCCCTGTTGCAGATTGAACGGTCGGGTCGTTTCGTTTTCGACGAAAGCCTTGATCGCGGCGTCCGTGCCAGCGGCGTCGAGGCCCGATTGCAACGGTGCCAACGAGATGCTCAGCGGCAGTTGTGGGTGAATCACCTGGCAGAAGGTTTCGCCCTGCTCGGCGAAGGTGGTGCGCAAGCTTTCGTGGCGTGCAACCAGCGCATTGAAACTGCGCTCAAGCGCGGCGATATCGAGTTTGCCCTTGAGGCGCAAGGCGCTGGGAATGTGATACGCGGTGCTGTGCGGGTCCATTTGCCAAAGGAACAACTGACGTTCCTGGGCGTAGGACAGCGGAATCGCTTCAAAGCTTGAGCGAGTCTCTGGAATCGGCAGGTTGGCCGGAGAGACGCCCTCTTCGAGCATCTTTTCCAGGTACAGCTTACGTTTGTCCAGCGGCAGAGTGATAAAGCGCTTGGCAATCCTCAAAGCAACACTCGTGTCCATCAGACTTCCTCCATATCGTCAAGCAGGGCTTCCAGCTTGCTCAGTTTCTGTTCGTTGATTGCCCCGCCTCCTGTATTGAGGTGAGCGACAAACTCGCTCAGGACGGGGTGCTGGAATAACAGTTGCGGGGTCAGCGTCAGGCCCAGTTCAAGGGCCATGCGCGACACCACGTTGACCGCCAGCAGCGAGTGCCCGCCCAATTCGAAGAAGTGATCGTTGAGACCGATGCGTTCGACGTCGAGCACTTGCTGCCAGATCGCCGCGACCTGCTGCTCAAGCTCACTGTGCGGCGCGACATACGCGGCCTGCATCTGGCTGGCATCCACCGCTGGTAGCGCCTTGCGGTCGAGTTTGCCGTTGGGCGTCAGCGGCAACTGCTCGAGAAACAGCAGGTGCGCGGGAATCATGTAGTCAGGTAACGAAGACTTGAGGCCAGTCTTTAGTCCGTCGCGCAGCACTCGCTGCGCCTGGTCGTCGTAAAGATCCAGTGGCGGGGCGACCACATAGGCCACCAGTTGCGCGCCGCTCGCACTTTCGACGGCCAGCACCGCCGCTTCGGTGACCGCTGGCTGCGCCAGCAATCGCGCCTCGATCTCCCCCAGTTCGATGCGGTATCCACGAATTTTCACCTGATGGTCGATGCGTCCCATGTACTCCAGTTCGCCGTCCTCGCGCTGGCGAATGAGGTCGCCGGTGCGATACATGCGCTCACCGTTGGCGACGAACGGGTCAGGCACGAACCGCTCGGCGGTCATCGCCGCACGCCCCAGATAACCGCGAGTGATGCCGGCACCGGACAGGTACAGCTCAGCCGAAACGCCGTGTGGCACCGCGTGCAGATCGACATCGAGCAAATGGCTGGCGCTGTGACCGAGAACCCGACCGATGCGAGCCTGGGCGCCGGCACGACGGCGGGTCCAGGTCGAATAGGTGGTGTCTTCCGATGGACCGTACAGGTCGTAAACATGCTCGACACTGCTCTGCTGATACAGCGCTTCCACCAGGCTTTGTTTCAGCGGCTCACCGGCCAGGTTGATGATGCGGACGCTCGGCGGAATCTGCCCGGTGCGTTGCAGCGCGGCGATTGCCGACGGCACGCTGTTGATCAGGCGCACCTGATCGCGGGCCGGCAGTTGCGGCAGTTCCAAAGCGTTGCGGGCGATGATCAGCGAGCCGCCATTGGCCAGGGTCACAAACAGCTCCCACACCGACAGGTCGAAACACACCGAAGTCGAGGCCAGCACGCCTTGAATGTCTTCGCGGCTGTAGACCTGCGCCGACCAGTCGATCAACGCCATGACGTTGCGGTGAGCAATCGCCACACCTTTGGGCATGCCGGTGGAGCCGGAGGTGTAGATCACGTAAGCGAGGTTGTCCGGTGCCACCGAGGTCTGTGGCGCATGGGCCGGATAACTTTCCAGTGCAACCTGATCGAGCAGCAGGACCTGGGTTTGGGCCGGCACATTCAGCGTCGCCGCCAACCGTTGTTCGGTAAGCAGAACCCGCGCACGACTGTCTTCGAGCATGTAGGCCACACGATCGGCCGGGTAATCCGGGTCCAGCGGCACATAGGCGCCACCGGCCTTGAGCACCGCCAGCAGCGCAACCAGCAACTGCTCGGAACGCGGCATCGCCACGCCCACGCGTACTTCCGGGCCGACGCCGAGCTCAACCAGTTTGTGCGCCAGACGATTGGCCTGTGCGTCCAGTTCGGCATAGCTCAGTTGCGTGCTGGCGTAGGTCACGGCCAGCGCATCTGGCATGGCCGCCACCTGACGGGCAATGCTCTGATGGATGCACAGCTCGGTGACGAAATCGTCGATAACGCACGGCGGGCTCTCAATCAGTTGCAGTTCGCTGAGCGAGCGCTCGCCTCCATCGATCATCTGACTGAGCAGACGTTGCAGATGCGCGCCCAACTGCGTGACACCGGTCGCCGCAAAGCTGTCGCGCTGATAGCTGAAGTGCACCGACAATTCAGCGCCCATGTGCACCAACAGCGTCAACGGATAGTTGGTCTGCTCGTGATTGACCACCGGGCCGAAGCGCAGCCCTTCTGGCGCGCCCTGCTCCAGCGCCTCGGCAATCGGGTAGTTCTCGAACACCATCAGGCTGTCGAACAGCGCATCACCACCCTGCCCGGCCCAGCGCTGAATTTGCGCCAGCGGCGTATGCTCGAATTCGCGCAGTGCCAGGTTCTGCGCCTGCACGCCTTGCAACCAACTGGCCAGGCTCTGCTGCGCACGCGGGGCAGCGATGACCGGCAAGGTATTGATGAACAGGCCGATCTGCTGTTCAGCCCCCGGCAGATCCGCCGGACGCCCGGCGACAGTGGCGCCGAACGCCACACAGTCTTTGCCGGTGTAGCGCTGCAGCAGTAACAGCCACGCGGCTTGCACCAGGGTGTTGACGGTGACTTTCGAGGCCCGAGCGAACTCACTCAGACGCTCTGTCAAAGCGGCGTCCAGCACCTGGAAATGATCGCCGTAACCCGTGCTCGGCAAAGCGCTGCCCGGCCGTGCGATGGCGTCGGCCAGTCGCGTCGGTTCCTCAAGGTTATTGAGCGCGGCCTGCCAGTACGCCTCGGCGGCCGCCGCGTCCTGACGCTGCAACCAGCCGATGTAATCGCGATAACGACCGCTCGGACGCAGCACCACTTCGCCGCTGTAATGCTGCAATACCTCGCCGAGCAACTGCGCACTGCTCCAGCCATCCATCAGGATGTGATGGTTGGTGTAGATCAAGTGATGGCGGTCGGCGGCAGTACGTACCAGCACCAGACGCAGCAAGGGTGCGCGGGTCAGGTCCAACCCCTGGGCGCGCTCCTCGTCTGCCAGGGTTTGCAACGCGGCGTCCAGATCAGTCTGGCCGCACCAGTCGAGGACGCGGAACGGAACCTCGAGATGACGCTGCACCACTTGCAGAGGCTGCTCCAGATCACCCTGCCAGACGAATCCGGTACGCAGGATGTCATGGGCATCGACCACCGCTTGCCACGCCGCACGAAAACGCTGTGGATCGACACCATCGACGTCCAGACGCATCTGGTTGATGTAGTCGCCGCCGCCGTGTTCGAGCAGGGTGTGGAACAGCATGCCCTGCTGCATCGGCGACAGCGGATAGATGTCGTCGATGGCCTGTGGTTGCGGCACCAGCAGGTCAAGTTGTGCCTGGCTGAGTGTCGCCAGCGGGAAGTCCGACGGGGTCACCCCACGGTTGGCACTGTCGCAGCAATGGGCGATCAGCGCAGTCAGCTCCTGAAGGTAGTCGTCGGCCAGACGCTGGATAGTCGTCGGGTTGAACATTTCACGGCTGAAGGTCCAGCTCAGGTCCAGTTCGCCACCGAACACTTTACCGTCGAGGGCAAGCGGGCTGCCCAACGGCCCCTGCATGTTGACCTCTTCGCCGCCGGACTCACTGGTCGGGACAAACAAGGCATCGTCGCCAGCATCGAAACTGCCGTCGAACTGGCCGAGGTAGTTGAAGGTCAGGCGCGGTTTCGGCAGGGCTTGCAGCGCTTGTCGGGCAGAGTCGTCGCCCAGATGCGCCAGCGCACCAAAACCGATGCCTTTATTGGGGATCGCGCGCAGCTGTTCCTTGATCTGTTTCAGCGATGCACCGAGATCGGCCACCGGCGACAATCTGGCCGGGAACACACTGGTGAACCAGCCGACGGTGCGCGTCAGATCGACGCTGTCGAACACGTCTTCGCGGCCGTGGCCTTCAAGTTGTACCAACACGCTGTCGTCGCCGGTCCAGCGCACCATCACACGGGCCAATGCGGTCAGCAGCAAGTCGTTGACCTGCGTGCGATAGGCTGCCGGGGCTTCCTGCAACAGCTGACGGGTCAGGTTTTTGTCCAGTTGCGTGCGGATTGCCTGAGCCTGATTGTGTTGCTGGCCGCCCTGCGGGTTATCGCACGGCAACTCGGTCATGGCGCCTTGCAGTTGTTGCTGCCAGAAGTCCAGTTCAGCCAGCAACGGCGCGCTGGCTGCGTAGTCTTGCAATGCCTCGGCCCAGGCCTTGACCGCACTGGTCTTGGCCGGCAGTTGCACGGCCGCACCGGACAGAATCTGCCGGTAAGCGCTTTGCAGGTCCTCGAACAGGATCCGCCACGAAACGCCATCCACCACCAGGTGATGCACCACCAGCAACAGGCGCTGAGTGCCGTCGGCGAGGTTCGCCAGCACCGCGCGGATCAACGATCCGCCGCTCAGTTGCAGGCTGCGTTGCGCCTTGTTGCCCAGTGTCTCCAGCGCCGCCAGATCAGCCACCTCGACTTGCCACAGGATGGTTTCACCCGCTTGCGTCGCGACATCGCGGTACTGCGCCGTCCAGCCCTGCGTTTGCTCGACAAAGTCCAGGCGCAGGCTGTCGTGATGCACCACCAGTGCATCGAGTGCCTGCTCCAGCGCCTGTGCATCCAGCGGCTGCGCAGGTTTGAGCATCACCGACTGATTCCAGTGGTGACGGTCGGGAATCGCCTGCGTGAAGAACCACTGGTGAATCGGCAGCAGCGCGGTTGCGCCCGTGACCGGTTGCTGATCGATCACTTGCAACGGCTCGCCGGTTTGCACCACGGCGGCCAGCGCTTGAATGGTCTGGTGCTGAAACAGGTCTTTGGGCGTAAACCGCAGGCCGGCCTGCCGGGCACGGCTGACGACTTGAATCGAGATGATCGAATCACCGCCGAGCTCGAAGAAGTTATCGCTCAGGCCCACGCGCTCCAGCTTCAGCACCTCTTGCCAGATCGTTGCCAGTTGCTGCTCCAGCACACTTTGCGGCGCGACATAGAGTTGCTGCAATTGGCTGACATCAGGCTTGGGCAGGTTTTTGCGATCAAGCTTGCCGTTCGGCGTCAGCGGCATGCGCTCAAGACGCAGCACGTAGGCCGGAACCATGTGCGACGGCAGCGTCGCCCTGAGTTGCGCACGCAATTGCTCGGCGTAATCATCGCTCGACGAGTCGCCGACGACGTAAGCAACCAAGCGTTTACTGCCGGCGTTTTCCTGCGCCACGACCACGGCTTCACGCACGCCATCCAGGGCCTGCAGGCTCGCTTCGATTTCGCCCAACTCAATGCGGAAACCACGGATCTTCACCTGATGATCAATGCGTTCCAGGTAGTCGAATGTGCCGTCGGCGCGCTGGCGTACCAGGTCGCCGGTGCGATACAACACGCCACCGCTGCGGCTGAACGGGTCAGCGACAAAACGCTCGGCGGTCAGTGCCGCACGGTTCAGATAACCGCGAGCGACGCCACTGCCGCCCAGGTACAGCTCACCGGCCATGCCTTGCGGCAACAGGTTCAAATCAGCATCAAGCACGTAGGCGCTGCGATCGCCGATACGGCTGCCGATTGGCGCATACGCCGCACCACAGGGCTCGTCGCGACCGGCCTTCCAGATCAACGGGGTGACCACCGTTTCGGTCGGCCCGTAGCCGTTGATGATGTACTCGGGATTGAGTGCACGCTTGACCCGTTCGAAACTGGCGTTCGGTACGGCATCGCCGCCGAAGCAGTAAATCCGCACCGGTGGCGGATTGCCGACGCGCTCGGCGTGTTCGGCCAGTTGTTGCAGGTACACCGGCGGGAACGCAACCACGGTCACGCCATGCTCGATCATGGCGTTGTAGGTCTGCTCAGGCGTCCACAGGCTGTCGTCGCGAATCAACAGCGAGCCGCCATGGGTCAGGCTGGTCAACCAGCGTTCATGGGCACCGTCGAAAGCGAACGACATGAAGTGGAATTCACAATCGCTGTCGCGCATTTCATAGCGCTCGCCAATTGCCAGGCAATGCATGGCGAGCGGCCCGTGGGTGACGCTGACGCCTTTCGGATTGCCGGTGGAACCCGAGGTGTAGATCACGTAGGCGAGGTTGTCCGGATCCAGCGCGACTACCGGTGCCTGTACGGAATGCGCGCTGAGGTCGAGGTGATCCAGCTCCAGCACGGTCAGTGCATCACCGATCGGCAGTTGCGCCGACACCCGCGAATCGCTCAGCAGCAGCGCCAGACCGGAGTCTTCCATCAGGTACGCCAGACGCTCGCGTGGGTAACTGGTGTCCAGCGGGACATACGCACCACCGGCCTTGAGCACGGCCAGCAGCGCGACGATCAGGCCTTCGCTGCGCGGCAACGCCACGCCGACGCGCACTTCCGCCCGCACCCCGCGGGCCACCAGCTCATGCGCGAGACGGTTGGCGCGGGCGTCGAGTTCGCCGTAGCTGAAATGCTGTCCGTCGAAAATCACGGCGGTGCGTTCAGGCTGTTGCGCCGCGAGTCGAGCGTAGCGCTGATGCACGGGGATGTCCTGCGGATACGCTTGCGGCTGGTTTTGCGCCAGTTGTCGCGCGTGCTCTTGAGCCGTCGCCAAGGCGATTTCGCCGAGAGGACGTTCGGCGGATTCGGCGAACTGCTCCAGCAGGTGCAGCAGTTGCGCGCTCAAACGCTCGATGGTTGCGACGCTGAAATGCGCCCGATCAAAACTCATGTGCAGCGCCAAAGTGTCGCCCAGTGTCACGCCGAGGGTCAGCGGGTAGTGCGTCTGATCCTGGTTGGCCACTTCGCCGAATACCACGCCTTGCGCGGTGCCGTGTTGCAACGCTTCAGAAATCGGGAAATTCTCGAATACCAGCAGCGTGTCGAACAGCGACTCGCCGCCCTGCCCGGCCCAGCGCTGGATATTCGCCAGCGGTGTGTGTTCGAACTCGCGCAGGCTGAGGTTCTGCGCCTGCACAGCGGCCAGCCACGCGGCCACGGTTTGATCCGGACGCGAGCCGGCGATCACCGGTAACGTGTTGATGAACAGTCCGACTTGCTGCTCGATACCGACCAGCTCCGCCGGACGCCCGGCCACGGTGGTGCCGAACGCGACGCAAGTGCTGCCGGTGTAACGCTGCAACAACAGCAGCCACGCGGCTTGCACCAGGGTGTTGGCGGTTATTTTCTGTTCTCGGGCAAACTCGTTCAGACGGCGAGTCCGCAGCGCATCCAGTTGGTAATGCTTGAGCACATGCCCCTTGTCGGCACGCAACTCGCCACCGCCCGCCGCGGCTTGCGCCAGCACGGTCGGCTCGTGGAAGTCCGCCAGTTGCGCCAACCAGAATGCTTCGCTGACGGCAGCGTCCTGACGTTGCAGCCACTGGATGTAATCGGCATAGCGGCTCAGCGGACGCGGCGGTTGCTGGCCGGCATAACGCTGCAAGACTTCGCCAAGCATCTGCGCGCTGCTCCAACCGTCCATCAAGATGTGGTGGTTGGTGAAAATCAGGTGATGACGCTGCTCAGCCACACGAATCAACGTGACGCGCAGCAGCCCGGCCTCGGTCAGGTCGAAGCCCTGCGCCAGGTCGGCAGTTGTGAAATCTTCCAGCGCCTGGGTGATGTCATCGCGCTCACGCCAATCGAGCAGCGTGTACGGCAACTCGAGTCGGCGATGGATGATCTGCAGCTGTTCCTGCAATTCGCCCTGCCAGATGAAGCCGCTGCGCAGGATGTCATGGGCGTCCATGGTGGCTTGCCACGCGGCGCGAAAACGCTCGGGATCGAGGCCGTCGACATCGACACTCAACTGGTTGATATAGGTGCCATTGCCCTGCTCGTACAAGGTATGGAACAACATGCCTTGCTGCATCGGCGACAGCGGATAAATGTCTTCGATAGCGGCGGCCGGTACCGTGATCGCATCCAGTTGCGCTTGGCCGATGCGCGCCAGCGGGAAGTCCGAAGGCGTAGTGCCCATTGATTCCGGCAGGCAGCAATGGGCGATCAGCGCTTGCAGCTCGCGGGTGAAGTCGTCGGCCAGACGGGCAATGGTTGCCTCGTTGAACTGCTCGCAACTGAAGGTCCAGCGCAGGTCCAGTTCGCCTTCGTAGACCTGGCCTTCGACGCCCAGCCAGTTGTCCAGCGGTGCGTCCAGGCTTTGCTCAAGCCCGGCGCGCTCACCGGCCGGGCTGAACAGTGCGCCTTCCTCGGCATCGAAGCTGCCGTCGAACTGTCCCAGGTAGTTGAAGGTGATGCGCGGCACTGGCAGTGCCTTGAGTGACGCTTGCGCCTGCTCGTCACCGAGGTGACGCAGCACGCCGAAACCAAGCCCCTTGTTCGGGATCGCGCGCAATTGCTCCTTGATCTGCTTGATCGCGCTCGCCAGCGAGTCCGCCGGGGTCAGGCGCACCGGAAACACGCTGGTGAACCAGCCGACGGTGCGGGTCAGGTCAATGTCATCAAACAGGTCTTCGCGACCGTGCCCTTCGAGCTGAATCAGCGTATCGACGTACCCGGTCCAACGGCAGATGACCCGCGCCAGCGCGGTCAGCAGCAGATCGTTGACCTGAGTGCGATACGCCGCGGGCGCCTGTTGCAGCAGTTGTTGAGTAAAGGTCTTGTCGAGTCGGCTGTGCAGCACTTGCGCGTGACGACTTTGCAGGCTGCCCTGCGGGTTGTCGCACGGCAGATCCAGTGCCACGCCCTCAAGCTGCTGTTGCCAGAAACCCAGCTCTGCCTGCACCGCGTCGGTGGCAGCAAAGGATTGCAGATGCTCGCCCCAGGCCTTGTACGAACTGGTTTTGGCCGGCAACTTGATGCTCGAACCTTGCCGCGCTTGCTGATACGCCAGTTGCAGGTCTTCCAGCAAAATCCGCCATGACACACCGTCCACCGCCAGGTGATGCACCGCGAGCAACAGGCGCTGACTGCCATCGGCCACGGTGGCCAGCACCGCGCGCAGTAACGGGCCTTTTTGCAGGTCGAGACTGCGTTGGGCGTTGGCGTACAGCGCTTGCAGCTCGGCGTCAGCAAGGCTGTCTGCGGTCCACAGCAGTTCCGGCTCAATCACGACTGGTGCCACGGCGGCATGCCAACCGTCGGCACTTTCGACGAAGCGCGAACGCAACGCGTCATGTTGGACCAGCAGCGCATTCAACGCCTGCAACAACGCCTCGGCACGCAGGGTTTCATTACTGCGCAGCAGCACGGCCTGGTTCCAGTGATGACGCTGGGGAATGTCGTCTGCGAAAAAAACTTGCTGGATCGGCAGCAGCGGCAACGCACCCGTCACCGGCCCTTGATCGACCGTCACGCCAGCGGTGCCTTGTCGAGCCACGCTGGCCAAGCCTTGCACGGTCTGATGCTGGAACAGGTCGCGCGGGCTGAAGTGAATCCCGGCCTGACGCGAACGGCTGACCACTTGAATGGAGATGATCGAATCACCGCCCAGCTCGAAGAAATTGTCGGTCAGGCCGACCTGTTCGAGCTTGAGCACGTCCTGCCAGATCGCGGCGATCTGCTGTTCCAGTTCGCTGCGCGGCGCAACAAAGGCTTGTTGCATCTGGCTGGCGTCCGGCGACGGCAAGGCCTTGCGATCCAGTTTGCCATTCGGGCTCAGCGGCAATGCGCCGAGGAACAGCACGTGGGTCGGCACCATGTAATCCGGCAGGCTGTTTTTGAGTTGCGCCTTGATCGCGTCGCGCGCCGCGCCTTGCGTATCGGCCGCCGACGAAACCACGTCGGCTTGCTTCGGCACCACGTACGCCACCAGTTGCAGGCTGCTACCGCCCTGCACCGCCAGTACTACCGCTTCGTTGACGGCATCGAGTTCGAGCAGACGCGCCTCGACTTCGCCCAGCTCAATCCGGAAACCACGGATTTTCACCTGATGGTCAACCCGGCCGACGTATTCGATCTGGCCCTTACCGTTGAAGCGCGCAAGGTCGCCAGTGCGGTACAACCTTGCACCGCCAGTGGAAAACGGATCGGGAATAAACCGCTCGGCGGTCAGATCCGCACGCTGGAAATAACCGCGCGCCAGCAGCTCGCCGCCAATCAACAGTTCACCGACCACGCCCACCGGCGTCGGTTGACCGTCGGCATCCAGCACATAGGTATGCCGCCCCGGCAACGGCTGCCCGATCGGCATTGTCAGCGGTAATGGCTGACGACCAGCCACGTAATCGCTGCAATCAAGCGTGGTCGCGGTGATGGTGGCTTCAGTCGGGCCGTAGGTGTTGAGCAATTTCACGTGCTCAAGCCCCGCTACGCGCCAGGCCTGCACGCCTTCCGGGGGCATTGCTTCACCGCCGCTGTGTACCTGACGCAGCGCGGCATAGTCACGCGGGCCGGCGGCAGCGAATTCCTTGGCGATCATGTTCCAGTAAGCGGTGGTCAAGTCCATGACCGTGATGCCTTGCTCGACGATGTGGCGATACAGGGTTTCGCTGTCCCAGACCTCGTTGCCGCGCAACACCACCGAGGCGCCGCAGGTCAGCGGGCCGAAGAGTTGCTCACCGAAGGCATCAAAGTTGAAGGTGGCGAATTGCAGCGCGCAATCGGCGGCACTCAGGCCGTAATAATGCTGCGAGGCGAAGGCGTGTTTGCTCAGCGCACCGTGGCTGATGCCAACCCCTTTCGGGCGACCGGTGGAGCCGGAAGTGAACATCACGTAGGCGAGGTTATCGGCCCACACCGCACACTGTGGATTGCTTTCGTCTGAGTCTGTCCAGATTTGGGGATGATCCAGACACAGGCAGCGCACGTTCTGCGGCACCGGCAGCCGTTCGAGCAAATGGCTTTGCGTCAGCAACAAGTGGCTGCCGCTGTCTTCGATCATGCACAGCAGGCGATCACGCGGGTATTGCGGGTCCAACGGCACGTACGCACCACCCGCCTTGAGTACCGCGAGGATGGCAACAATCAGTTCAAGACCACGGTCGACGGCGACACCCACCAGCACTTCCGGGCCGACACCCTGCGCCAGCAACGTGCGGGCCAGACGATTGGCTCGGGCATTGAGCTGGGCGTAGGTCAGTTGCTGCCCCTCGACAATCAGCGCGACGGCATCCGGAGCCTGCGCAACTTGCGCCTCGAACAACTCATGCACCGGGCGCTCGCTCGACCAGGTCGCGTCATGCCGCCCCCAGTCCTGGGTCAGCTGCTGATATTCCTGCGCCTGCAACAGCCCGATCTCGCTGACCCTTTGTTGCGGATCGTTGACGATACTGTGCAACAGGTGTGTCCAGTGCCGCGCCATGCGCTCGATGGTTTCACCGTCGAACAGGTCGCTGGCGTAAGTAAACGCAGCGTGCAGCTGACCGCCCTTCTCATACGTGTCAAGGCTCAGGTCGAACTGCGTGCTGCGGCTTTCCCACTCGATCACTCCCAGCTCCAGGCCGCTGCCGACCTTGAGCGTGGTGACATCGGCGACTTCCGGCTGATGGTTGTACATCACCTGGAACAACGGGTTGTAGCTCAGGCTGCGCTCAAGTTTGAGTGCTTCTACCAGCCGTTCAAACGGCAGGTCCTGATGTGCCTGGGCACCGAGCGCGGTTTCCTTGAGCGCGCTCAGCAAGTCGCCGAATCGGGTCTGACCGTCCAGTTGCACGCGCAAAACCTGGGTGTTGACGAAGAAGCCGATCAGGCCTTCGATTTCTCGGCGGTTGCGGTTGGCAATCGGCACACCGACGCGCAGATCGTTCTGGCCGGTGTAGCGGTGCAGCAGAATATTGAAGGTGCCCAACAGCAGCATGAACAACGTGACGCCATGCTGACGCGCAACCCCGCGCAGTTGCTCGACCAGCGCCGCCTCCACTGTCTGCTCGTGACGACGACCGCGGTAGCTCGGCAGTACCGGGCGCGGACGATCGACAGGCAGCTCCAGCACCGGGTGCTCGTCGCCCAATTGCGCCAACCAGTAATCGAGTTGACGCTGTTGCTCGCCCGCCTCCAGCCAACGCCGTTGCCACAGCGCGTAATCGCTGTACTGCACCGCCAGTGCGGGCAGTTCGGCAACCAGCCCCTGATCATGGGCGTCATAAAAACGGCAGAACTCGTCGATCAACACGTCCATCGACCAGCCATCGGAAACGATGTGATGCAACGTCAGCAACAGCACATGCTCCTGCTCGGCCAGTTGCAGCAAACGCACGCGCAGCAGTGGCCCGTTGGCCAGATCGAACGGCAGCAGCGACTGCTCTTCTGCCGCCGCCGCCACGCGCACCTCGCGCTCGGCGGCCGCCAAGGCAGTGAGGTCGACGCGCTGAATGTCCAACGGTTGTTGCAGCGGTACTTGCAGCAGGCTGTCGTCAGGCTGCTGCTGGAACACCGTGCGCAGGGTTTCGTGGCGTTCGATCAGGCTGGCGAAGGCTTGCTCAAGCGCCTGCTGATTCAGGCGACCGGTCAGGCGCACCGCCGCTGGCAGATTGTATGCGCCGCTCTGCGGATCCAGATGCCAGAGAAACCACATGCGTTGCTGGGCGTAAGACAACGCCTGCCGATCCTCGGCCTCGACCCCGGCCGGAATCGGAAACCGGGAAAAATCCACCCCTTCCCTCTGCAGCGCATTCAGGAACATCTGGCGCTTTTCCAGGGGCAACCCGATAAACCGGCGAGCGAGTTTCAAGGAGTCTTCAGCATTCATTTCTTGTCATCCGGATCAGTAGGCAGGCAGCACAAAGGCACGTCGTCCCTATAAAACGAATGCACACCGGAAAAATTAGCGAATGAGAAGAACTATCAGGCGGGAGACTGGCGGGGTTTTTCAGACAGGTAGGAAACATTGTGGGAGCGAGCCTGCTCGCGAAAGCGGCACGTCAGGCGACGTTGATGTCGACTGGAATGCCCTTTCGCGAGCAGGTTCGCTCCCACATGAAATTCCTGGTGCTCAGGCAGTGGCGAGCATTGAGTGCCGGCGGTGATGAACTTCGAGCTGATCCTTGATGACTTTCAGCACTTTGGCTTCGTGTTCATGAATGAAGAAATGACCTCCCGCCAGCATGTCTACGGAGAAACTGCCTAAGGTTTCCTTGCTCCAGCCGATCAATTGTTCGGTGGTGGCCTTGTCAGATTTGCCGCCCAGCACGTGCACCGGGCAGTTGAGCAAGGGTCGCTGGGCCGGCTCGAATTTGCCGCACAGCAGGAAGTCGGCGCGCAGGATCGGCAGCGTCAGGCTCATGAGCTCTTCATTGGCCAGCACTTCCTCGCTCGTACCGTTGAGCGTGCGCAATTGATCGATCAACTCGGCGTCGGTTTTCGGCTCGGCAAAACCGCGATCGTAATCGGCGCGCATCGTCGGCGCCGCGGTGCCTGAGGCAAACAACGCCACCGGCTCCGAACACCCCAGCGCGCGCAACGCGTGGGCGATTTCGCACGCCATCAACGCGCCGAGGCTATGGCCGAACAGCGCGTACGGGGTCTTGAGTGTCGGGCGCAATTCCTTGGCCAGTTGCATCGCCAGCGTGCGCATGTCGGTTTGCAGCGGTTCATCGAACCGGGCGCCGCGCCCCGGCAGCTCAACTGGTTGCAGTTGCAGCCATTGCGGCAACTTCGGCCGCCAGCGGCTGTAGACCATCGCGCTGGCACCTGAATACGGCAGGCACAGCAAAGTCAGCTTGGTCACCACGCGTCCCTCAAAGAATTCGTCTGTAGAGAGAAACGGATCACGGCGCCGGCAAATTAGTCGACACCTGCTAAATCCCACGTACAGACACTCGTTAATTGTTCAGACCAAAATCAATAATGAGGAATCGCCGTGGACATGCAGAGCATCTTGGGCAAACTGTTCATCAATGCCGGCGCCGTCGGGATCGAAGGCGTTTTCCAATTCGTGTTTGGCCCGCAACAGGCCTACTGGTCCGAGGTCAAGGCCAGCACCCGCACTGAAGCGGGCCGCCATGCCAGCCCCGACGTCACCATTGCAGTCGCAGAGCGGGATTTTCTCGGCATCATGGGCGGCACGGCCAACGTTGAAGAACTCTTCGCCAGCGGTCGCTTGAAGATTGGCGGCAACATGGGCCTGGCGACGCTGCTGCCACAGATCATCGACCACGCCCGCCACGGCGGTGCGGTAGTGCAAAAGGTCGACATGAACAAGCGTTACCCAACCCCGCCGCGCTTCAGTGAAAAACTCACCGCCGGCCTGCCGACTCAACACAAGATCGAGCGTCGTCCGCGCAGCGAGCTGTCGGTGGCCGAGTTCGAGAAGCGTTACTTGCCCCACGGCATCCCTGTAGTGATCAGCAATGCCCTGCACGACTGGCCGTTGTTCAAGTTGAGCCGGGAAGAGTCGCTGGTGCATTTCGCCGAGCTGCAAGGCATCACTCGCCATGGCGATTACGTGAAAAAAACCTTCTCCACCGAGCGCGATTTTCGCTCCACATCGATGGCCGATTTCATCGCCTCGCTGGACAGCCCGGCGGCCAAAGGTGAGGAAGGCGAACCACCGGCCTACATGGGTAACAACATCCTGCCGGCCGCATTGATGCAGCAGATTCAGTACCCGGCCTACTTCGATGCCTCGCTGTTCATCCCGCCGCGCATCTGGATCGGCCCCAAAGGCACGCTGACGCCACTGCATCGCGATGACACCGACAATCTGTTTGCGCAGGTCTGGGGGCAGAAGACATTCACCCTCGCCGCGCCGCATCATCGCGAAGCGCTGGGCACCTGGTCGACTGCGCCCGAGGGTGGGCTGGATGGCTGTGATTTCAATCCGGATGCGCCGGACTATGAACGCTTCCCGTCGGCGCGGGATGTTACGTTCTTGCGCGTGATGCTGGAGGCTGGGGATCTGTTGTTTCTGCCGGAGGGCTGGTTCCATCAGGTGGAATCGGTGTCGACGTCGTTGTCGGTGAATTTCTGGGTGAACTCGGGACGGGGCTGGTAACCCAGACTCCTGCAGGCGCAGCGTGCCGCAGCGCCTGCAGATGTATTTATTTCAGGTGCCGGTAACTCTGTATCGCCGAGCCTAGCACCACCGCTCCCGCCGCAATCGCCAGCCAGAATCCACTCCGAGCGCCGTAGGCATCCACCAGCCAACCCGACCCGGCGGCGCCTACCGCCACGCCAATACTCAAACCGGTCACCAGCCACGTCAGGCCTTCAGTGAGTTTGGCCGGCGGCACGATGCGCTCGACCAGCGCCATCGCCACAATCAGCGTCGGCGAGAAGAACAGCCCGGCGATAAACACAGCGACCGACAAGCCAAAAATATTGCTCGCCAACAACAGTGGCAAGGTCGTCACCGCGGTCGCCACGCCGCCGTATAAAAACAATCGAGGCAATGGCAGTTTCGAGCGCATGGCGCCGAAGGCGATACCGGCCAGGCACGAGCCGATCGCATACACCGACAGCACAATACTCGCCGCCGCTGGTTGTCCCTGATGCTGAGCAAACGCGACGCTGACCACATCAATCACGCCGACGATGATGCCCATGGCAATCATCAGCGCCAGCAGCAATTGAATGTCCGTAGAACCAATGATCGAACCTTGATGGTCGGACGCGTGCGGGTGCACCGGTGGCTCGGTGCTGCGCTGAGCGACGAATGCCGTGACACCAATCGCCAGCGCCAACAGTGCCGCCAACGGTCCAGCCTCGGGAAACACCGCCACGCAGAGGCCGACCGACAACGGCGGGCCGACGATAAAACAGACCTCATCAAGCACCGACTCCAGCGCATACGCCGTCTGCAATTGCGGCTGGCCGCGATAGATTTCGGTCCAGCGCGCCCGCACCATCGCCGACATGCTCGGCATGCACCCGGCCAGTGCAGCGAAAATGAACAGCGTCCAGGTCGGTGCCTGCAGCCGTGTGCACAGCAGCAACATCAGCAGCGCCCCGCCGCCGATCAATGCCGAAATCGGCAGGACTTTGCCCTGGCCAAACCGATCGACCAGCCGTGAAACCTGCGGCGCGCAGAACGCCGTGGCCAGGGCAAACGTCGCCGCCACCGCACCGGCCAACGCATACCCGCCGTACAACTGCGAAAGCATGGTGATCACGCCGATGCCAGTCATTGAAATCGGCATGCGCGCGATCATCCCGGCGAGAACAAAATTTCGCGCGCCGGGGGCGTTGAACAATTCGCGGTAGGGGTTTGCCATCGGTCACAGCCTCGTCAGGGGCGGCCAAGTTGCCATATGGATGAGGGGTGTGGAAGCGGGGAATTGTTGGTGGGATGTAAAGACGCCATCGCGGGCAAGCCCGCTCCCACAGCGCTCCATGTCGTGCATAAATTCATGTTCACCCATGTTCCCTGTGGGAGCAGGCTTGCCCGCGATGAGGCCCGAGCGTTCACTACAGAACCCACAGAAATGAACTCTCACGCCAGGCAACCTGTCAGCTGAATAAGCCCTCCACCCAGACGCCTCCCTATGCAGATTTCCCTCGCCCGCCAGGTCGCACTCATCACCGGCGCCAGCTCCGGCATTGGCCACGCTGCCGCCAAAGCCCTGGCCGCCGCTGGCGCTTCAGTGGTCATCAACTACAACAGCCAGGCCGAACCCGCCGAAGCCCTCGCCCGGCAAATCATCGCCGACGGTGGCCAGGCCATCGCGATCGGCGCGGACGTGTCGAAGGAAGATGAGGTCGAACGGCTATTCGCCCAGACCCTCGAAGCCTTTGGTTCGCTGGACATTCTGGTGGCCAATTCCGGACTGCAAAAAGACGCCGCAGCGGTGGACATGACGCTGGATGACTGGAATGCGGTGATCGGCGTCAATCTCACCGGCCAGTTCCTCTGCGCCCGCGCCGCTTTGAGGATTTTCAATCGCCAGGGCGTTCGCGAAGGCGTGTCCCGCGCCGCCGGCAAGATCATTCACATGAGCTCTGTGCACCAACGCATTCCGTGGGCCGGGCATGTCAATTACGCCGCGTCCAAAGGTGGCGTCGATCAGTTGATGCAGACCCTGGCTCAGGAAGTCAGCCATCAGCGCATCCGCATCAACGGCATCGCGCCGGGGGCGATTCGTACGGCCATTAATGAAGAAGCCACCGACGGTGCAGCGGGTGAAAAGCTGCTTGATCTGATTCCCTATGGGCGTATTGGCGACGTCGATGACGTCGCCAACGCCGTGGTTTTCCTCGCCTCGGACGCCGCCGATTACATCGTCGGCACCACCCTGTTCATCGACGGCGGCATGAGCCTCTATCCGGAGTTTCGCGGCAATGGCTGAGCATCATCAAGAACAACAAAGCCCGATCGACGCCCACGGCATCATCGGCGACATGCGCAGTGCAGCGCTGGTCAACGACAAGGGCAGCGTGGATTTTTTCTGCTGGCCGGAGTTCGACAGTCCGTCGATTTTCTGTTCCTTGCTGGACACACCCGACGCGGGGATTTTCCAGCTTGCGCCGGACTTGCCCGATGCGCGACGTGAGCAGATTTACCTGCCGGACACCAACGTTCTGCAAACCCGCTGGCTCAGCGAATTTGCCGTGGTGGAAATCACCGACATGCTGCCAGTGGGCGATAGCGAAGATGACCTGCCGCTGCTGATGCGCCGCGTGCGCGTGGTCAGCGGCGAAGCAACGTTCCATATGCGCTGCGCCGTGCGCCACGACTACGCCCGCGCCGACACCCGCGGGCAGGCCGATCAGAAGGACGTGCTGTTCAGCGCAACCGGCCAACCGACACTGCGTCTGGCGTCGGATCAGCCGATGCAGGTTGACGCAAATGCAGCCGTCGCCCACTTCACGCTGACACAGAACCAGACCGCCGCTTTCATGCTTGGCGCGACCGACGACCCGCGGTTCGTCGAGGGCGCCGGCGATTTCTGCATGGAGCGCACGCTGAAGTTCTGGCGTGACTGGATCGGCCAGTCGACTTACCGCGGACGCTGGCGCGAAATGGTCAACCGCTCGGCGCTCGCGCTCAAGCTGCTGACCTCACGTAAACACGGTGCGATCCTCGCGGCCGCCACTTTCGGCCTGCCGGAAACCCCGGGCGGTGAACGCAACTGGGATTACCGCTACACCTGGATCCGCGACGCCTCGTTTACCGTTTACGCGTTCATGCGCCTGGGGTTCGTCAGCGAAGCAAACGCCTACATGCGCTGGCTGCGCGGCCGGGTCAGCGATTGCAACTGCCAGCCGATGAAACTGAACATTCTGTATGCCATCGACGGCCGCCAGGAACTGCCGGAAACCGAGCTTGCGCATCTGTCGGGGCACGGCGGCGCGAAACCGGTGCGCATCGGCAACGGCGCGTATGACCAGATTCAGCTGGATATCTTCGGCGAATTGATGGACGCGGTGTATCTGGTCAACAAGTACGGCGACGCCATTTCCCACGAAGGCTGGAAACATGTGCGCGAAGTTGTCGATCAGGTGTGTGAGACATGGCAGACCAAGGATGTAGGCATTTGGGAAATGCGCGGTGAGCGGCATCACTTTTTGCACTCACGGCTGATGTGCTGGGTGGCGCTGGACCGAGCGATTCGCCTCGCCTCGAAACGTTCATTGCCAGCGCCGTTTGCCCAATGGGACCAGACCCGTCAGGCGATCTACGCCGACATCTGGGACAACTTCTGGGATGAAGAACGCGGGCATTTCGTCCAGTACAAGGGCGGCACCGCACTCGATGGCTCAATGCTGTTGATGCCGCTGGTGCGCTTCGTCAGCGCCAAGGACCCACGCTGGTTATCGACCCTTGAAGCCATCGAAAAGAGTTTGGTGCGCGACGGCATGGTCTATCGCTATCGCAACGAAGACGCGGGCATTGATGGTCTGGCCGGCACCGAAGGCGCATTCGCCGCGTGTTCCTTCTGGTACGTCGAATGCCTGGCCCGCGCCGGCCAGGTGGAAAAGGCCCATCTGGAATTCGAACAACTGCTGCGCTATGCCAATCCACTGGGGCTGTACGCCGAAGAATTCGACAGCCATGGACGACATCTGGGCAATACACCGCAAGCGCTGACACATCTGGCATTGATCAGTGCGGCGAGTTTTCTCGATCGACGTTTGAGTGGGGAAAAGAGTGAATGGCAACCGTAAAAGTCGCCGGAGTCTGTCGGAAACTTCCCTGAAAAAACCTTCGCTGTAGGACGCAAGCCTGCGCCTGAACCAGCAAACCCCAGCCCCTCCAGCGAGGGACTACAAACTCGTAACAATTGTTGACCCCTCCCTCCCCCGCCACTCGCACTTACACCCCGAAATACCTTGTTGCCAGCTGTTACATCCGCCCCTACCATCCACCACAACGGGCACAGCGGAGCTGTCCAACAAAACCCGAATTCAAGGAAGCAGAATGTCCCAGCACGTCCAGCGCAACATCGACAGCGCCCTGCGCACCGGCCTGAGCCGCACCCAGCTCTGGGAAGCCGCCGACAAAGGCCTGATCAAATGCTGGGAAATCGGCCGCCAGCGCGCCGCCCGTTTCCCCGACCTCGCCCAACGCTGCCTCGCCAACGAACTGCCCGTCCTCGGTTGGAAAGGCGGGGTGAGTCGCAGCCTGAAGAAGAACGAAAAATACGGCTCACTGAAATACCTCGCCCAGTGGCAAGGGTTGCGTGGGGAAGACCTGGATATCGATCTGAATGTGGAGCGCGCGCTGACATGCTCGCGGACGAAAATGGTGGTGACCTTCACGCCGGATCGGACGAAGTATTTTAATCAGGTGGCGGAAGTTGAGGCTTAAGGAGAAGTATCGATGGTCGATTTACATCAGGAGTTTCAGAACAGCTCATTCTTTCATCAGGCAAGGATTGAGCGTCGTTCGGTCGATGCTCTGATTGGCATCGCTGCCGGGCTTGCTGCAGACGACACCATCAACCAGCAGGAAGCCGAATTTCTCAGAACCTGGATTGAAACCCATTTGGTGCACTTGGACGATCCGGTTGTTAACATACTTTACAGACGTCTTGCCGACATGCTCAGCGACGGCGTTTTGGATGCTGCAGAGTCTGCAGAACTGTTGGAAATGCTGCATCAATTCACCGGCCTGCCCGTCGCTACAACACCTACGTTTTCCGCTCCTGCCAGTCTTCCGCTCAACAACCCTGCCCCAGAACTTAGTTGGGCTGAACGGGTGTTTCTGTTTACCGGCGTCATGGCGTACGGGCCGCGAAAGGAGTGCGAATCTCTAATCGTCGAACGAGGTGGCCTGATCGGTGGCTCAGTCAGTAAAAAGATCCATTATCTGGTGGTCGGCAGCATCGGCAACGATCAATGGCTGCACAGCACCTATGGCACCAAAATCAAAAGAGCCGTCGAACTCAGGGACAGCGGCGTACCGATTGCCATCATCAGCGAAGAGCACTGGCAAAAGGTGCTGTTCGGCTAACGAGAACCTGCGATGACCGATTCCGGAATTTTTTTCAGCAAGACGTCAACGTTGTCTATTGCTTACGAGCACTACGGCCCGAAAACCGGCACCGCGGTCATCCTGCTCCATGGCTTCCCCTACTCACCACGTGCCTATGACGAAGTAGCCCCGGCCCTAGCTGCCGACGGCTATCGAGTCATCGTCCCGTACCTGCGCGGCTACGGGCCGACGCGATTCAACAGTCCCGGCACGCTGCGCTCCGGCCAACAAGCCGCCCTTGCCCAGGATCTGCTCGACCTGATGAATGCGTTGTGTATCGAAAAAGCTACGCTTTGCGGTTACGACTGGGGCGGGCGGGCGGCTTGCATCGTTGCGGCACTGTTTCCCGAGCGGGTCCGGGGTTTAGTCACAGGCGATGGCTATAACTTGCAGGACATTCCTCATTCAACCCATCCGCTGGATCCAGATACTGAGCATCGGCTCTGGTATCAGTACTACTTCCACACAGAGCGCGGTGTTCAAGGACTGACGCAGAACCGCCGAGCGTTCTGCGAGTTGCTCTGGCGATTGTGGTCACCGACGTGGTCGCGCAATGCCAAGCGTTATCCGCTGAGCGCGCCGGCATTCGATAATCCGGATTTCGTCGAGGTGGTGATCCACTCTTATCGTCATCGTTTCATGTATGCACCGGGTGATCCGGTGCTGGAATGGATGGAGGAAGCGCTGATGAAGCAGCCGGCGATCAGTGTGCCGAGCATTTCCTTGTGCGGCGCTGACGACGGGGTCGGTCCGGCGTCGGAGGAAGATGAGGATGCCGGACATTTCAGCGGGTTTTATGAGCGGCGCGTGTTGGCCGGCGTTGGCCACAACATTCCCGAAGAAGCACCGCACGAAACCCTCAAGGCATTGCGGGATCTGTTGCAACGCTAACCGAAAACCGCTCCCGATACGCCTGCGGCGTCACCCCAATCGCCCGCAGAAAACTACGACGCAAGGTCTCCTCACTGCCAAACCCGCAATTGGCCGCGATGCGTTTTACAGGGAGCCCGGTATCGCTGAGCAAACGCCGGGCCGTTTCGACGCGGATCAGTTCGATTGCACGCGCCGGGGTCTGGCCGGTGTCGGCGCGGTAATGGCGGACGAAGCTGCGTTCGCTCATGCCGGCCTGTTCGGCCAGAGTCGGCACACCGAGGTCGCAGGTGAGGTTTTCGGCGATCCACGCATGCAGGTCATCAAAACGATTGCCCTGCTTTTGCAGCGACAAGGTCACGCTGAATTGTGATTGCCCGCCCGGGCGTTTGAGAAACACCACCAGATGCCGGGCGACGTCCAGCGCAATATCGCTGCCGAGGTCTTCCTCGACCATCGCCAGTGCCAGATCGATGCCGGCGGTAACACCCGCCGAGGTCCAGACCGGGCCGTCGTTGATGAAGATCGGATTGGCCTCGACCTGCAATTTCGGATGCTGCTGCGCCAGTTGCTCGCAGCGCGTCCAGTGAGTGACGACGCGCCGACCATCGAGCCAGCCGCTGGCCGCCAACAGAAACGCGCCGGTGCACACCGAAGCCACGCGCCGGCATTTCGCCGCGTGTTTACGCACCCAATCCACCAGCGGCCTATCCTCCGCCGCCGGATAAATGCCCCAGCCACCGGCGATGATCAGCGTGTCGCTGGCCTCCAGCGGCAGCGGTTCGGCGAGCACCGCCAGCCCCGCCGACGACATCACCGCCCCTCCCTCGCTGGCAATGACCGTCGGCGCATATGGAATTGGCAGGCCGCGTTGCCGGCAAAGGTCATTGGCCGAGGCAAATACTTGCAACGGGCCGGTGACGTCGAGGATTTGCATGTTGGCAAACGCGAGTACGTGAATGGCTTTGGGCATTTGGCGTAATTCGTGGGGTTATTGGCGTATGCGCCAGAACGTACGCGCCTACAGTGAGGCCGTCCACCCCCCTAATGGAGAAAAACACCATGACGTTGCAGATCGGTTTTTTGTTGTTTCCGCAGGTACAGCAACTCGACCTGACCGGTCCTTATGACGTGCTTGCGTCGTTGCCGGGTGTGCAGGTGCATCTGATCTGGAAAGACCTGATGCCGGTCACCGCCAGCACCGGTCTGCTGCTGAAACCGACCACGACTTTCGAGGACTGTCCTGATCTGGATGTGATCTGTGTGCCCGGTGGCGCTGGCGTCGGACCGTTGATGGAGGATGAGCACACACTGGCCTTCATCAAACGCCAGGCCGCGCAAGCGCGTTACGTGACCTCGGTGTGCACCGGCTCGCTGGTGCTCGGCGCGGCGGGTCTGCTGCAAGGCAAACGCGCGACGACACACTGGGCTTATCACGATTTGCTGCCGACGCTGGGGGCGATTGCAGTGAAGGATCGGGTGGTGCGTGACGGCAATCTGTTCACTGGCGGCGGGATCACGGCCGGGATTGATTTTGCCTTGGTGCTGGCGGCTGAACTGGTTGATGCCGACACGGCGCAGTTGGTGCAACTGCAGCTTGAGTATGCTCCGGCGCCGCCATTTAACTCGGGCTCGCCGGACTCAGCGCCGAGCAAAATCGTCGACGAGGCCCGGCTGCGGGCGGCACCGTCGTTGAAACTGCGCACGGAAATTACCGCGCGTGCGGCGGCGAAACTCAACCTGCGCTGAACCTTCAGCCAAGTCCTGACGGAATAAAAATCCCCTGTGGGAGCGAGCCTGCTCGCTCCCACATTGGGATTTGTGTTTGGCCACCGATATTGGTGTTGTACCGATTTCCCGCCTCACCTTTACTTGTCCCCCGCCCCCCACCCGTGTAGAAAGCCCTTCCACCCATTTTTACAGGGACTTTCGATGAAGGCTTTGCCTTGGCTTTATCTGGCGCTGCTCAGCCTCGGCTACGGAATGGCGCTCAGCTACGGCCAACTCGGCTGGCTGGCACTGATTTCCGTTGGCCTGCTGCTGTTCGCCGGGTACGCGGTACGCCAGCAAGAAGTGCCGTTCGCACGCTACCTGGGCCACGGCCTGTTCATCGTGATGACCCTGGCGTTGGCGATGCATTGGTTACCGGGTTTTTACAACGGTCGCGCTATTGATCCGCAGCGTTTCACCGATAACGCTGTGCGCTTCTCGATGTACCTGAATCAGGACAAACCACTGGTCGGTTTCTGGCTGTTGCTGGTCTGCCCGTGGATTGTCGCACGGCGCTCGTTGCGCCTGACGGTGTATGCCACCGCCCTGGGCCTGACGTTAAGCGCGGTCCTCGCGCTCGGTGGTGCGGTGTTGCTTGGCGTTATCGCCTGGGCGCCGAAATGGCCGGATCAGGCGTGGCTGTGGGTGCTGAACAATTTGCTGCTGGTGACGCTGGTCGAGGAAGCGTTGTTTCGCGGCTATATACAAGGTGGCTTGAGCCGGCGCTTCAAGCATCTGCCGTACGGAGAAAACCTTGCCCTGCTGCTGGCGTCTTCACTGTTCGCACTGGCGCATGTCGGCGCTGGCTGGACTTGGGTGTTACTGGCGGGACTGGCGGGTGTCGGCTATGGTCTGGCCTACCGTTTCGGCGGACTCGGGGCGGCGATCGCCACACACTTCGGGCTGAATGTGCTGCATTTTGGCTTGTTTACCTATCCGATGCTGGCCGGTTGAGACAAGCCGCGTTTTGCGACGCCGTGCTGATTACTGAAAGAAAAATTTAATAATTTCCTGACAGCGCCGACAACCTTTCAAAGCCTTGCGGATTGAACAACCATGCGTAACAACCAGCCCATTACACAACGCGAACGGACTTTCCCGGCTCAGCAACGGTTGATTTCCACAACCGACGCCAAGGGCATGATCACCTACTGCAACGACGCTTTCGTCGAGATCAGCGGGTTTTCGCGCGAAGAACTGATCCGTGCGCCGCACAACCTGGTTCGTCACCCCGACGTCCCGGCTGCGGTGTTTTCGCACATGTGGGGCACACTGAAACAAGGCTTGCCATGGATGGGCATTGTCAAGAATCGCTGCAAGACCGGTGACCATTACTGGGTTAACGCCTATGTAACCCCGGTGTTCGACGGCAATCAGGTGGTCGGTTACGAGTCGGTGCGGATCAAACCCACCGCCGAGCAGATCCGCCGTGCCGAAGCGCTTTACCAACGCATCAACCAGGGCAAGTCGGCGATTCCCTCCAGCGATAAGTGGCTACCGATCCTGCAGGATTGGCTGCCGTTCATTCTGGTCAGCCAACTGAGCTTCATGATCGGTGCCACGCTGACTTCACAGTGGGGCTTTGCATTGGCGGCAGGTCTGTCGGTGCCACTGGGCCTGATGGGTCTGCAATGGCAGCAACGTGGGCTCAAGCGCCTGTTGCGTCTGGCCGAGCAGACCACCTCCGACCCGCTGATCGCGCAGATGTACACCGACAGCCGTGGCGCGCAGGCACGCCTGGAAATGTCGATCCTCAGTCAGGAAGCCCGTCTGAAAACCTGCCTGACCCGTCTGCAGGACACTGCCGAGCACCTGACCGATCAGGCCAAGCAGTCCGATGCTCTGGCACACAGCAGCTCGACCGGCCTGGAACGTCAGCGCGTGGAAACCGAACAGGTCGCCACCGCCGTCAACCAGATGGCCGCGACTACGCAAGAAGTGGCCAGCCACGTACAGCGCACGGCTGACGCCACGCAGGAAGCCAATCGCCTGACCGGTCGCGGACGCGACATCGCCGGCGAAACCCGCGAAGCCATTCAGCGCTTGTCGGTTGTGGTGGGTGAAACCGGCCTGACCGTCACCCAACTGGCGAAAGACAGCGACGAAATCGGTGGCGTGGTCGATGTGATCAAAGGCATCGCCGACCAGACCAACCTGCTCGCGCTCAACGCCGCCATCGAAGCGGCCCGTGCCGGCGAGATGGGTCGCGGTTTTGCCGTGGTGGCTGATGAAGTCCGTCAACTGGCGCAACGCACCAGCGAATCCACCGGGCAGATCCATGCCCTGATCGCCAAACTGCAGCAGACTGCTTCGAGCGCTGTGCAAACCATGGAAGCCGGGCATCGCCAGGCCGAAGAAGGTGTCGCGCGGGTACTGGAAGCGGATCAGGCGCTGGTCGGGATCAGCGAAGCGGTGGCTAATATCACCGACATGACCACGCAGATCGCTGCGGCGACGGAAGAGCAAAGTGCGGTGGCTGAAGAGATCAGCCGCAACATCAGCAATATTTCGGAGTTGGCGGATCAGACGTCGGAACAGGCGCATAACTCGGCGTTGCTGAGTGAAGAGCTGACCAAGACGGCGAATACGCAGTACTCGTTGGTGGAGCGGTTTAACCGCTGATTGAACTGGCGATAACAAAAACCCGGATAGCGAGAGCTTCCGGGTTTTTTGTTGTGTCATTGAATATTCCCCCCTCACCCCAGCCCTCTCCCCCCAAGGGGGCGAGGGGGCCGATCTCTGTGCGTTTCAGAATTTGAGTTCGACTCGGTATCTCAAGTCGGCGTACCTCGCACATGCACCTCGGTCAGTCCCCTCTACCTCTGGGAGAGGGTTAGGGTGAGGGCTGGCCCCATAACTACTGAGGCAGCTTCAGCTTATCCAGCAGTCGATTGACCAACAGTTCGTTGAGCATGATCACCTGTTGCAGCGCCAGCAGTGGTTTGCGCTCCGGGCCGCCTATGGAGTTGGCGATGTTACCGGCCATGGCATGGGCGTAAGAAAGCGATTCGCAGGCTTCGACGAGCAGGGTTTCGTCATCCAGCGTGGGGTCTACGAGAAAGACGGGGCGAAACTTGGGCGAGGTTGGCGGGGCCGCGAGGTCGTCGGGTTTGAGGTAGTAGTCGAGGGCGCGGTCGGTTGCTTCTTTGACCTTTTGCGGGCTGAGCGCTGGGTCGTGGGGGATTGGATCTGTGGCGGGTGGGTTGGGCGTGATTTTGAACATGGATGAAGTCTCGTATCGAAATGAATAAGAGCCATCACCCTCGCTACCAAACGATGGGTGGCGGCCATGCGCGGGTTGGTAGACCGGTCGATACGGAAACCCGGCGCTCACGAATGAGCCCCACGCATGTCCACCATAAAAAACGCAGCCGCAAAAAAGAGGCTGAATAAGGTGGCGCCATACGGCGGTACCGAAGCGGGCTACCAAACCCGATCACTGATTTTCAGTGACAAGGAAACGATACCGCCCGCCCCATAGCCGTGTAAGCCGGCGGATTCTGGCGTACGCGTAGGTAACGACGCAAGGTGTTGTAGGCCTCATGGCGTAACGCTTTGTGTGGTTTAAACGCGGTCACAAAATTACGTTTAAATACAGAAACGCCGGACGGTGAGCGCTTTCAGTTTTTTATCGGGTCAGTGAAATAACACCCTCACCCTAGCCCTCTCCCAGAGGGAGAGGGACTGACCGAGGTGTTTGGAAGAGCTACGCCGACGTGAAATACCAAGTCGAACTCAGATTCTGAATCAGATCAAAAGCCCCTCACCCTAACCCTCTCCCAGAGGGAGAGGGACTGACCGAGGTGTTTGGGAGGGCTACGCCGACGTGAAATACCGAGTCGAACTCAGATTCTGAAAAGCCCAAAAACCGGCTCCCTCTCCCTCGGGAGAGGGCTGGGGTGAGGGGCGAATCCAACACCGAACCAAAGCCGAACACCCGCTCTTCACCACTCAACAGGATGAGCGCAAGCTCGGCTGCCGCTCTTGATCTTGATCCACGAGCGACGTCGGAAGGCTGAGTGGAGGAATTGATCCGGGGGGTGGGAGCGCAGCGACCGTTTGGCGAAGCCAAACACAGCGAGAGGAGGTGCAGCGCAGCAAACCGGAGACGCTGCGCCCGGATCGATTCCGGAGCGAAGGGACCCCGAGCCTCAGCGAGCGGGCCGCACGTAGGAGCAAGCGTTTTTGGTTACTTTTTAGGCGTTTGTAAAAAGTGACCCGCCGTAAGGGCGGAACCCTAAGCGGCCGTTACCGCAGCAATGGATATGTACCCAAAAAATATGTCGTAGCTGAAATCCATCCCCCTCACCCCAGCCCTCTCCCCCATGGGGGCGAGGGGGAAGGGAGCAGATCTTCATGCAGTTCAAAATCTCAGCCCAGCTCGGTCAGTCGCTGAGAAACTCGGATACCTTTTGCGCGGCGCTGGACAAATGCTGTTCATGGGTAAAACCTGAAGCCTTGAGCGGTTTCAAATCATGATCCCCGGCCACCAGCCAAAACACTTTGATACTCGGCGATAACGCATACGCCTCAACAGCTTCACGATTGCCCAGCGCATCCCGCTCCCCCTGCACAATCAACGTCCGCGCCTGCAAAAAAGCCAAATGCTCAACCCGAGGCTTCTCCGGTTTCCCCACCGCATAAAACGGATACCCCAAACACACCAGCGCATCAGCCCCCAACTCATCCGCCACCAGACTCGCCATCCGCCCGCCCATCGACTTGCCACCCACCGCCAAAACCCCAGTGACATGACGTCGCACCAAGCCATACACCTCACGCCAACACTCCTGCAATTTCCCCGCAGGATTCGGCGGTCGCTTCACCCCATCAACCCGCCGCTGCGCCATATACGGAAACTCAAACCGCAACACGTTCACCCCAAGCGCAGCAAGGCGCCCAGCCATATCCGTCATCCAGTCACTGTCCATCGGCGCCCCCGCCCCATGCGCCAGGATCAACGTCGCCGAAGCCTCGCCACTGGCGGCGTTCCAAAGCCACCCATGATCACGCACGCACTGCGCCCATTGATCCCCGTCAATACTGGCCTTGTGCTGTTTGTTCATGCTTGCCTCGCTTTTAGTCTGCCTATAACTCCAGGCGAAGGATTTGCGGCTCTTTAGCGCGCGGTCACTTCGGCTGAACCGTGGATGGGGAACCATGAACACTTCTATCTGTACCGCCTACAACTACAAGGTGGTCCGCCAATTCGCCATTATGACGGTGGTGTGGGGCATCGTCGGCATGGGGCTCGGGGTTTTTCTCGCGGCCCAATTGGTCTGGCCCGAGCTCAACTTCGATTTACCCTGGACCAGTTTCGGCCGTCTGCGCCCGCTGCACACCAACGCGGTGATCTTCGCGTTCGGCGGCTGCGCGCTGTTCGCCAGTTCGTTCTACTCGGTACAACGCACCTGCCAAACCCGATTGTTTGCGCCAAAGATTGCCGCATTCTGCTTCTGGGGCTGGCAACTGGTGATCCTGTTGGCGGCGATCAGCCTGCCATTGGGTTACACCAGCTCCAAGGAGTACGCCGAACTCGAATGGCCGATCGATATCCTGATCACCATCGTCTGGGTCGCCTACGCGGTCGTGTTCTTCGGCACGATCATGCAGCGCAAGACCAAGCACATTTATGTGGGCAACTGGTTCTTCGGCGCGTTCATCATCACCGTGGCGATTTTGCACATCGTCAACAACCTGGAAATTCCGGTCAGTTTTACCAAGTCCTACTCGCTGTATTCCGGCGCCACCGACGCGATGGTGCAATGGTGGTACGGCCACAACGCCGTAGGCTTTTTCCTTACCGCCGGTTTCCTCGGGATGATGTATTACTTCGTGCCGAAACAGGCCGAGCGTCCGGTGTATTCGTATCGCCTGTCGATCGTGCACTTCTGGGCCTTGATCACCCTGTACATCTGGGCCGGCCCCCACCACTTGCACTACACCGCACTGCCAGACTGGGCACAATCGCTGGGCATGGTGATGTCGCTGGTGCTGCTCGCTCCGAGCTGGGGCGGGATGATCAACGGCATGATGACCCTCTCGGGCGCCTGGCATAAGTTGCGCAGCGACCCGATCCTGCGCTTCCTCGTGGTGTCGCTGGCGTTCTACGGCATGTCGACCTTCGAAGGTCCGATGATGGCGATCAAGACCGTCAACGCCCTCTCCCACTACACCGACTGGACCATCGGCCACGTTCACGCCGGCGCTCTGGGCTGGGTGGCGATGATTTCCATCGGCGCGCTGTACCACATGATCCCGAAAATCTTCGGCAAGGCGCAGATGCACAGCGTCGGCCTGATCAACGCGCACTTCTGGCTCGCCACCATCGGCACCGTGCTCTACATCGCTTCGATGTGGGTCAACGGCATCGCCCAGGGCCTGATGTGGCGCGCGGTCAACGAGGACGGCACGCTGACCTACTCCTTCGTCGAAACCCTGGTGGCCAGCCACCCAGGCTTTGTCGTGCGGCTGGTTGGCGGGGCGATCTTCCTCAGCGGCATGTTCCTGATGGCTTACAACACCTGGCGCACGGTGCGGGCCTCGCAGCCTGCTGACGTCGTTGCCGCCGCGCAGATGGCCTGAGGAGTCCGCCATGAAACACGAAACGATTGAAAAGAACGTCGGCCTGCTGATGCTGTTGATGGTGTTCGCCGTGAGCATCGGCGGCCTGACCCAGATCGTCCCGCTGTTCTTCCAGGACGTCACCAACAAACCGGTGGAAGGTATGAAGCCCTACACCGCGCTGCAACTGGAAGGCCGCGACATCTACATCCGCGAAGGCTGCGTGCAGTGCCATTCACAGATGATCCGGCCGTTCCGCGCTGAAACCGAGCGCTACGGGCATTACTCGGTGGCCGGGGAAAGCGTCTGGGATCACCCGTTCCTGTGGGGCTCGAAACGCACCGGGCCGGATCTGGCACGGGTCGGCGCACGTTACTCGGATGACTGGCACCGCGCGCATTTGTACAACCCGCGCAACGTCGTACCGGAATCGAAAATGCCGGCCTACCCATGGCTGGTCACGCAAGCGGTCGACAGCAGCCACACCGAAACCAAGCTCAAGACCATGCGCACCCTCGGCGTGCCGTACACAGACGACGACATCAGCGGCGCGGTGGCCAGCCTCAAGGACAAGACCGAAATGGATGCGCTCGTCTCCTATCTGCAAGTGCTCGGCACTGCAATCAAGAGCAAGAGGTGAGCCATGGTCTTTGAAATGAGTGCAGGACTGATTCGCGGCTTGGGCACCGTTGTGGTGTTCGTTGCCTTCGTTGGCTTGACCCTGTGGGTGTTCAACCGCAAGCGCAACCCGGAATTCGCCGAAGCGCGTCTGCTGCCGTTCGCCGACGAACCGCAACCCGACACTACCCCAGCATCTGAACCAAGGAGTACCCGGCCATGACCACCTTCTGGAGTACGTGGATCTGCGTACTGACCATCGGCAGCCTGATCGGCCTGACGTGGCTGCTGATCGGCACCCGCCGGGGCGAAACCAAGGGCAGCGTCGACCAGACCATGGGCCACAGCTTTGACGGCATCGAGGAGTACGACAACCCGCTGCCGCAGTGGTGGTTCATGCTGTTCGCCGGCACGCTGGTGTTTTCCGTGGGCTACCTGATCCTTTATCCGGGCCTGGGCAACTGGAAAGGCGTCCTGCCGGGTTACGAGGACGGCTGGACCGGCGTGCATGAGTGGGAAAAGGAAATGAACAAGGCTGACGCCAGGTTCGGACCAATCTTCGCCAAGTTCGCCGCCATGCCGGTGGAAGAAGTGGCAAAGGATCCGCAGGCGCTGAAAATGGGTGGCCGTCTGTTCGCTTCCAACTGCTCGGTGTGCCACGGCTCCGACGCCAAAGGCGCGTTCGGCTTCCCTAACCTCGCCGACAGCGATTGGCGCTGGGGCGGCGATGCCGACACCATCAAGACCACGATCCTGGGTGGCCGGGTGGCAGCCATGCCGGCCTGGGGCGAAGTGTTGGGCGAAGCGGGCGTGAAGAACGTCGCGGCGTACGTGCGTCACGAACTCGCCGGCCTGCCGTTGCCTGCCGACAGCAAGGCTGATCTGCAAGCCGGACAGCAAGCCTTCAGCACCACTTGCGTGGCGTGTCACGGGGCAACCGGCAAAGGCACCGAAGCCATGGGCGCGCCGAATCTGACGCACCCGGCCGGGTTTATCTATGGCACCAGCCTCACTCAGCTTGAACAAACCATTCGCCACGGTCGTCAGGGCCATATGCCGGCGCAAAACGAACTGCTGGGTAACGACAAGGTGCAATTGCTCGCAGCTTATGTGTACAGCCTGAGCCACGGATTGAGCACAGAAAAACTTATAACTGAAGACAACAAATAGACCCTATTGCCTACACCTATGCCGCACCGATTAAGGTGCGGCAGTTTCCTGCCCCTTTGCGACGCATTGTCGCACCCTTCATACCCTCGCCTTTCGGTTCCCCTGATTCGGGTCTACGCTTGCTCGATGAGGACTGGCTCGCGCCGGTTCCAGGTCGACCCTAACCACTGTGTTCTGCGAAATGGCTGACTGATGTGGCCGCAAACGCCGGTAGATACCGGCTGTCGAGACGATTGCCATCCGTCAGCCGAACGGACCGTTTGAACACACCTCGTTACAAGCGACCTGAACCCCTCGCTTTTTTCATCCGCTGCGACATTTTGTCCGAGGTCGATTTTGTCCTTACGCGGCGTATGGAAAGGCCGCAGAATCAGCGTTGGAAAGCATTGACCCAGGTCATGGCGCGTTGCAATGACCCCCTGCTTTGCCCATACTTGCGGCCGAATTACATCCTAATAAAATACCCAAACCGTGGAACCTTAGAATGAGCACAGCAATCAGTCCGACTGCTTATAACTATAAGGTAGTCCGCCAGTTCGCCATCATGACGGTGGTCTGGGGGATCCTTGGCATGGGGCTCGGTGTTTTCATCGCCTCGCAACTGGTCTGGCCGGAATTGAACTTCGGTCTGCCGTGGACGAGCTTTGGACGCCTGCGCCCGTTGCACACAAACCTGGTGATTTTCGCCTTCGGTGGTTGTGCACTGTTTGCCACTTCCTACTATGTCGTGCAGCGAACCTGCCAGACGCGACTGATATCCGACAGCCTCGCCGCCTTCACTTTCTGGGGCTGGCAAGCGGTAATCGTCGGCGCGATCATTACCTTGCCGCTGGGTTACACCACCACCAAGGAATACGCGGAACTGGAATGGCCGATCGCCATTTTGCTGGCCATTGTCTGGGTCACCTACGGTCTGGTGTTCTTCGGCACCATCACCAAGCGCAAAACCAAACACATCTATGTCGGCAACTGGTTCTACGGTGCGTTCATCGTCGTGACCGCAATGCTGCACATCGTCAACCATGCCTCCCTGCCGGTGAATCTGTTCAAGTCCTACTCCGCCTATTCGGGCGCGACCGACGCGATGATCCAGTGGTGGTACGGCCACAACGCCGTGGGTTTCTTCCTGACCACCGGCTTCCTGGGGATGATGTATTACTTCGTGCCGAAACAGGCCGAACGTCCGATCTACTCCTATCGCCTGTCGATCGTGCACTTCTGGGCACTGATCACCCTGTACATCTGGGCCGGCCCGCACCACTTGCACTACACCGCGCTGCCGGATTGGGCACAATCGCTCGGCATGGCGATGTCGATCATCCTGCTGGCGCCAAGCTGGGGCGGCATGATCAACGGCATGATGACCCTCTCGGGCGCCTGGCATAAGCTGCGCACCGACCCGATCCTGCGCTTCCTCGTGGTATCGCTGGCGTTCTACGGCATGTCGACCTTTGAAGGGCCGATGATGGCGATCAAGACCGTCAACTCGCTCTCGCACTACACCGACTGGACCATCGGCCACGTACACGCCGGCGCTCTGGGCTGGGTGGCGATGATCTCGATCGGCGCGATCTACCACATGATCCCGAAACTGTTCGGTCGTGCGCAGATGCACAGTGTCGGCCTGATCAACGCGCACTTCTGGCTCGCGACCATCGGTACCGTGCTCTACATCGCGTCGATGTGGGTCAATGGCATCACCCAGGGTTTGATGTGGCGTGCAATCAACGATGACGGCACCCTCACCTACTCGTTCGTCGAAGCGCTGCAAGCCAGTCACCCGGGCTTTATCGTCCGTGCCCTGGGCGGTGCGTTCTTCGCCAGCGGCATGCTGCTGATGGCTTACAACGTCTGGCGCACCGTGCGCGCCTCGAACCCGGCTGAAGCCGAAGCCGCTGCCCAGATCGCTGTCGTTGGAGCTCACTGATGAAGCATGAAGCTGTCGAGAAGAATATTGGCCTGCTGGCCTTCTTCATGGTCATCGCCGTCAGCATCGGTGGCCTGACCCAGATCGTACCGCTGTTTTTCCAGGACGTTACCAACAAGCCGGTCGAAGGCATGAAGCCGCGTACCGCCCTTGAACTGGAAGGCCGCGACGTTTACATCGCCAACGGCTGTGTCGGCTGCCACTCGCAGATGATCCGTCCGTTCCGTGCCGAAACCGAACGCTACGGCCACTACTCGGTTGCCGGTGAAAGCGTCTGGGACCACCCGTTCCTGTGGGGTTCCAAGCGTACCGGTCCGGACCTGGCCCGTGTCGGCGGCCGTTACTCCGATGACTGGCAACGTGCGCACTTATACAACCCGCGCAACGTGGTGCCTGAGTCGAAAATGCCGGCTTACCCGTTCCTCGTGGAAAACAAGCTCGACGGCAAGGAAACTGCCAAGAAAATGGAGGTCCTGCGTACGCTCGGCGTTCCTTACACCGATGAAGACATCGCCGGTGCTCAGGATGCCGTGAAGGGCAAGACCGAAATGGACGCGCTGGTGGCCTATCTGCAAGGCCTGGGCACCATCATCAAAAGCAAACGGTGATTTAGATGGATATCGGGATGATTCGTGGCCTGGGCACCGTTGTTGTGATGGTGGCCTTTATCGGTCTGGCGTTGTGGGTGTTCAGCCCCAAGCGCAAGTCGGAGTTTGAAGACGCGACCTTGCTGCCTTTTGCGGATGATCCCGAAGCCATCAAGCACGTCGAGCAAGCTTCTAGGAGTAACAAAGAATGACTACATTCTGGAGTCTGTACGTCACAGTCCTCAGTCTTGGCACCATCTTCGCCCTGACCTGGCTGTTGCTGTCGACCCGCAAGGGCCAACGCAGCGAGCAGACGGATGAGACGGTCGGCCACTCGTTCGACGGGATCGAGGAATACGACAACCCGCTGCCGAAATGGTGGTTCATGCTGTTCGTGGGCACCATCATCTTCGCACTGGGTTATCTGGTGCTGTACCCGGGCCTGGGTAACTGGAAAGGCCTGCTGCCGGGCTACAACTATCTCGATACCGAAAAGCAGACTGCGTTCGCCAACGGCCAGACCGGCTGGACTGGCGTGCACGAGTGGGAAAAGGAAATGGCTCGTTCGGACGCCAGGTTCGGTCCGATCTTCGCCAAGTTCGCTGCCATGCCAATCGAAGAAGTGGCCAAGGATCCGCAAGCGCTGAAGATGGGGGGTCGCCTGTTCGCTTCCAACTGCTCGGTCTGCCACGGTTCCGACGCCAAGGGTGCCTATGGCTTCCCTAACCTGACCGACGCCGACTGGCGCTGGGGCGGTGAAGCGGAAACCATCAAGACCACCATCATGGGCGGCCGTCACGCAGTCATGCCGGCGTGGGCTGAAGTGATCGGCGAGCAAGGCGTGGCCGATGTCGCTGCCTTCGTGGTCACCAACCTCGATGGTCGCAAGCTGCCGGAAGGTGCCAAGGCAGACGTCGCCAATGGCCAGAAACTGTTCGCCGCCAACTGCGTGGCGTGCCACGGTCCGGCCGGTAAAGGTACGCCAGCAATGGGCGCACCTGACCTGACCCACCCGGGCGCGTTCATCTACGGTTCGAGCTTTGCGCAACTGCAGCAGACCATCCGTTACGGCCGGCAGGGCCAGATGCCTGCACAAGAACAGCTGCAAGGCAACGACAAGGTTCACCTGCTGGCGGCTTATGTTTACAGCCTGTCCCACGGTGAAAAAGCACCGGAAGCGAACGCCGAGTAAGGCCAAAGCTTGAAGCAAAAAACGGCCCCGTCATTTGACGGGGCCGTTTTCGTTTCAGCCCATGGTCGCTGTCAGCGAACCGCAACAGTGGCGATCACCTTGTGTGATGGCCAGTTATTGTCAGACACCTGATGCACATTGAACGACTTTCGATCAGTAGCGAAGCTTGCTATCAAGTAAGGCTGGACTGGAGCGCAGCATCTCTCGCTGCGCTTCGGTTGAGACGGTAGGCAGTGGCACGGAGGATTCGTCTATAGTCAATTGACCTGCATCATGCTTTGTTACATTCGCTACACCATTCCGGATTTTTCCCCAACGCGACCAAAGGTCGCACCCGTTCATCGGCGTTACAGGCGTATCATTGCGCCACTGCAACACCCTTTCTGACCCCGGTTCGCACGTATCGACCGAGGCATTTTTCCACTGCCGTGGGATGCAATGATGAGTAACCAGATTCCGGTACACGACGTCACGCCACCGAGTAAAAACGCGAACAACAGCGTCGACCTTTACGCCTCTCGAGAAAAAATCTACACCCGTGCTTTCACCGGCCTGTTCCGCAATCTGCGGATGATGGGCGGTGCCGGCCTGTTCCTGCTGTATTTCGGGACGGTGTGGCTGAACTGGGGCGGCCATCAGGCCGTGTGGTGGAACCTGCCGGAACGCAAGTTCTTCATTTTCGGCGCGACCTTCTGGCCGCAGGATTTCATCCTGCTGTCGGGGATCCTGATCGTCGCCGCGTTCGGGCTGTTTTTCATCACCGTTTATGCCGGACGCGTCTGGTGTGGCTACACCTGTCCGCAAAGTGTGTGGACGTGGATTTTCATGTGGTGCGAGAAAGTCACCGAAGGCGACCGCAACCAACGCATCAAGCTCGACAAGGCGCCGATGAGCGGCAACAAGTTGCTGCGCAAATGCGCCAAACACACGCTGTGGTTGCTGATCGGTTTTGTCACCGGTATGACCTTTGTCGGCTACTTCTCGCCGATCCGCGAACTGGTGTTCGAGTTCTTCACAGGGCAAGCCGATGGCTGGTCGTATTTCTGGGTCGGCTTCTTCACCCTTGCCACCTATGGCAACGCCGGTTGGCTGCGCGAGCAGGTGTGCATTTACATGTGCCCGTACGCACGCTTCCAGAGCGTGATGTTCGACAAGGACACGCTGATCGTTTCCTACGACCCGCGCCGTGGTGAAAGCCGTGGCCCGCGCAAGAAAGGTGTCGATTACAAGGCCATGGGCCTGGGCGATTGCATCGATTGCACCATGTGCGTCCAGGTCTGCCCGACCGGCATCGACATCCGTGACGGCCTGCAGATCGAGTGCATCGGCTGCGCCGCCTGCATCGACGCCTGTGACAGCATCATGGACAAGATGGATTACCCGCGTGGCCTGATCAGCTATACGACCGAACACAACCTGTCCGGCCAGAAAACCCATAAACTGCGGCCACGCCTGATCGGCTATGCCGTGGTGTTGCTGGCGATGATCAGCCTGTTGGCTGGCGCGTTTTTCATGCGCTCGCTGGTCGGTTTCGACGTCAGCAAGGACCGCGTGCTGTACCGCGAAAACGCCGAAGGCCGGATCGAAAACGTCTACAGCCTGAAGATCATGAACAAGGATCAGCGCGACCATACCTACCTGCTGCAAGCCACTGGTCTGCCGGACCTGCGTCTGCAAGGCAAGCGCGAGATCAAGGTCGCCGCCGGGGATATCTTTACCATGCCGGTAGAACTGTCGAGCGCGCCGGAACAACTGCCGTCGAGCACCAACGAGGTGAAATTCATCCTCAAGGATGCCGATGACGACAGCGTCCACGTTGAAGCCAAGAGCCGATTCATCGGCCCACAAATTCGTTGAGAGAACTGAACATGCCCGCAGCAAACGCCGCAAGCCCTTGGTACAAGCACCTCTGGCCATGGATCATCATCGCGATACTGGCCTGTTCGGTGACGTTGACCCTGTCCATGGTGACCATCGCGGTGAATAACCCGGACAATCTGGTCAACGACAACTATTACGAGGCTGGCAAAGGCATCAACCGTTCGCTGGATCGCGAGTTGCTGGCGCAAACCCTGAGGATGCGCGCGGCGGTGTTTCTGGATGACGTGACCGGCGAAGTCGACCTGCGTTTAAGCGGCGACAGCCAACCGAAAACCCTCGAGCTGAATCTGATCTCGCCGACTCAGCCGGAGAAGGATCGCAAGATCGTCCTGACCCGCAGCGAAACTGAATCGGGGCGCTACATCGGCCAGTTGAACGATAAAGTCGAAGGTCGCCGCTTTGTGGAGTTGCTGGGCACGCAGGACGAGCACATCTGGCGGATGTTCGAAGAAGAACTGGTCAGCCATGACAAGGATCTGCTGCTGGGTGATGAACCACTGCAGGGCGCCGAAGACCTGAAGAAGTAGATCAAAAGCCCTCACCCTAACCCTCTCCCAGAGGGAGAGGCGACTGTTCTCTAGCGCTTACATGCCTGGTGTACGGCAGTGACGATAGCGGCGACTGAACCTGTTTTTCCGGCTCACATCAATCGGCTCCCTCTACCTCCGGGAGAGGGCTGGGGTGAGGGCAAGCGGACAACCCACATGCAAGGGCTAACCCCCCAGACGATGCCATGACCACCCCACTCCCCTGCTACCACTGCGCCCTGCCCGTCCCGTCCGGCAGCCGCTTTACCGCCGCCGTACTCGGGGAGCCGCGCGAATTCTGCTGCCCGGGCTGTCAGGCTGTGGCTGAAGCCATCGTGGCCGGCGGGCTCGAAAGCTACTATCAGCATCGCAGCGAAGCCTCGGCCAACCCCGAGGCGCTGCCGGTGCAACTGGTCGATGAACTGGCGTTGTACGACCGTGCCGACGTGCAAAAACCTTTCGTCCGCCACGAAGGCGATCTGGCCGAAACCACCCTGTTGATGGAAGGCATCAGTTGCGCCGCCTGTGGCTGGCTGATCGAGAAGCACCTGCGCACGCTGCCCGCCGTGGCCGAGGCGCGATTGAACCTGTCCAACCATCGCCTGCACGTGAGCTGGGCCGATGGGCAATTGCCGCTCAGCCAGATCCTCGCCGAACTGCGCCACATCGGTTACGCCGCGCACCCGTATCAGGCTGACCGCGCCAGCGAGCAACTGGCCAGCGAAAACCGTCTGGCCCTGCGCCAACTCGGCGTCGCCGGATTGCTGTGGTTCCAGGCGATGATGGCGACCATGGCCACCTGGCCGGAATTCAACATCGACCTCAGCCCCGAGCTGCACACCATCCTGCGCTGGGTCGCGCTGTTCCTGACCACGCCGATCGTGTTCTACAGTTGCGCGCCGTTTTTCAAGGGCGCCATGCGTGATTTGCGTACGCGGCATCTGACCATGGATGTCTCGGTTTCACTGGCGATCGGTAGCGCCTATATCGCCGGAATCTGGACCTCGATCACCGGCGTCGGCGAATTGTATTTCGATGCGGTCGGCATGTTCGCGCTGTTCCTGCTCGCTGGACGTTATCTGGAACGTCGGGCCCGGGAACGCACTGCGGCCGCCACCGCACAGCTTGTCAATCTGTTGCCAGCCTCATGCCTGCGTCTCGATGAGGCCGGCCAGAGCGAGCGCATCCTCCTCAGTGAGTTGCGGCTGGGCGAGCGAATTCTGGTGCAACCCGGGTCGATCCTGCCGGCAGACGGCAAGATTCTCGACGGCCAGTCGAGCATCGACGAATCACTGTTGACGGGCGAGTACCTGCCGCAACCGCGGGTACCGGGTGATGCGGTCACTGCCGGCACGCTGAATGTCGAAGGCGCGCTGACCGTGCAGGTGCTGGCCCTGGGCCAAGACACCCGGCTGTCAGCCATCGTTCGTTTGCTGGATCGCGCTCAGGCCGAAAAACCGCGACTGGCGGAAATCGCCGACCGCGCCGCGCAATGGTTTTTGCTGTTGTCACTGATCGCTGCGGCCGCCATCGGCCTGTTGTGGTGGGAGCTGGATTCGTCGCGGGCGTTCTGGATCGTCCTCGCCATGCTGGTCGCCACCTGCCCCTGCGCGCTGTCACTGGCGACACCCACTGCACTCACCGCTGCCACCGGGACCCTGCACAAACTCGGTCTGCTGCTGACGCGCGGCCATGTGCTGGAGGGCTTGAATCAGATCGACACGGTGATTTTCGACAAGACTGGCACGCTCACCGAAGGTCGCCTGGTGCTGCGCTCGATTCGTCCTCTGGGCGCACTGGACAGTAACCAATGCCTGAGCCTCGCCGCCGCGCTGGAAAACCGTTCGGAACACCCCATTGCCCGCGCGTTCGGCCGGGCACCGTTGGCCGCTGAAGACGTCCACAGCACGCCGGGGCTTGGCCTCGAAGGCATTGTCGGCGAGCAACGTTTGCGCATCGGTCAGGCTGATTTTGTCTGCGCCCTCAGTGCCGCCGCCGCCCCGGCGATGCCGGATGAGCCGGGCCAATGGCTGCTGCTCGGTGATGGTTCGGGGCCGCTGGCGTGGTTCGTGCTCGACGATCGCCTGCGCGACGATGCGCCCGCCCTGCTCGCCGCGTGCAAGGCGCGTGGCTGGCGCACATTACTGCTGTCCGGCGACAGTTCGCCGATGGTCGCCAGTGTCGCCGCCGAATTGGGCATTGATGAGGCCCGTGGTGGCTTGCGTCCAGATGACAAGCTGCAAGTGTTGCAACAACTGCACAAGGAAGGTTGCAAAGTGCTGATGCTCGGCGATGGCGTCAACGATGTGCCGGTGCTGGCTGCCGCCGACATCAGCGTGGCCATGGGGTCGGCCACCGATCTGGCCAAGACCAGCGCGGATGCGGTGCTGCTGTCCAATCGCCTCGATGCGTTGGTGCAAGCCTTCACGCTGGCGCGGCGCACCCGTCGGGTAATCATCGAGAACCTGCTGTGGGCCGCGCTGTACAATGGCCTCATGCTGCCGTTCGCCGCCCTCGGCTGGATCACCCCGGTGTGGGCCGCGGTCGGCATGTCGATCAGTTCGTTGACCGTGGTGCTCAACGCCCTGCGCCTGACTCGCCTGCCGAGTTCGCCGCAAGCCTGCGCCCGATCAGAAACCCGCCCGCTGCCGGCCTGAGCCGCGCGGGCATGGAGTACAGATGCCAGCTCTCTACGTGATGATCCCGGCCGCCCTGCTGATCGTGGCCATCGCCGTGTACATCTTCTTCTGGGCGGTGGACAGCGGCCAGTACGACGACCTCGACGGTCCGGCCCACAGTATCCTGTTCGATGATCAGGACCCGAACCACACCGCTGCGGTGGACGAAGCCCGCGCGCAGAAACCGGACGACAAGGCCCCTCCTCATGCTTGAACTGGCACCACTGCTGGTGTCGGCGCTGATCCTCGGATTGCTCGGTGGCGGCCATTGCCTGGGGATGTGCGGCGGCTTGATGGGCGCGCTGACCCTGGCGATCCCCAAGGAACAACGCAGTCGACGCTTTCGCTTGCTGCTGGCGTATAACCTGGGGCGCATCCTCAGCTATGCCACGGCCGGATTGCTGATCGGCCTCGCCGGGTGGGCCGTGGCCAACAGCCCGGCCGCGTTGTTCATGCGCGTACTGGCCGGGTTGCTGCTGATTGCCATGGGCCTGTACCTGGCAGGCTGGTGGAGCGGTCTGACTCGTATCGAAAGCCTCGGTCGCGGTTTGTGGCGCTACATTCAGCCCGTGGCCAATCGTTTACTGCCCGTGTCGAGCTTGCCGCGTGCTTTGCTGCTTGGCGCACTATGGGGCTGGTTGCCGTGCGGACTGGTTTACAGCACGTTGCTGTGGTCAGCGAGCCAGGGCAATGCCTTGGACAGTGCGTTGTTGATGCTCGCCTTCGGGCTCGGCACGTGGCCGGTGTTGCTGGCCACCGGCCTCGCCGCCGAACGGGTGACGGCGCTGTTGCGCAAGCGCAGCGTGCGAATGGCCGGCGGTTTGCTGGTGATTCTGTTCGGCATATGGACATTGCCCGGTCCGCATCAGCATTGGTTGATGGGGCATTAGATCCGCGGCGCGGCCTTCGCGAGCAGGCTCGCTCCCACAGGTCTGTGTACACCTCAAATCCCCTGTGGGGGCGAGCTTGCTCGCGAAGAGGCCCGCATGACCAACGCAAATCCTCCCCGTTGATGCAAATCAAGACGCCCCGCCGCGCCCGCCCCTAGACTCGCCACACTGCCAGCCTATCCGGGGAATGCCCGCATGCTCGACGCCATTCGTTGGGACACCGATTTGATCCGCCGCTACGATTTGGCGGGGCCGCGTTACACCTCATATCCGACGGCCGTGCAATTCAACAGTCAGGTCGGCACGTTCGATCTGTTCCATGCCCTGCGCGACAGCCGTAAAGCCCAGCGCCCGCTATCGTTGTACGTTCATGTGCCGTTCTGCGCGAACATTTGCTACTACTGCGCCTGCAACAAGGTCATCACCAAGGATCGCGGCCGCGCCCTGCCGTATCTGCAACGGCTCGAGCAGGAAATCCAGCTGATTGCCTGCCACCTGGACCCGGCGCAAAAGGTCGAGCAACTGCACTTCGGCGGCGGTACGCCGACCTTTCTCAGCCACGACGAACTGCGCCAATTGATGGCGCATCTGCGCAAGCACTTCAATCTTCTGGACGATGACTCCGGCGATTACGGCATCGAAATCGACCCGCGTGAAGCCGACTGGTCGACCATGGGCCTGCTCCGCGAACTGGGCTTCAACCGCGTCAGCATTGGTCTGCAAGACCTTGACCCGGCAGTGCAGCGCGCGGTCAATCGCCTGCAAAGCCTGGAAGAAACCCGCGCGGTGATCGACGCCGCGCGCACGCTGCAATTTCGCTCGATCAACATCGATCTGATTTACGGCCTGCCCAAACAGACCCCGGAGAACTTCGCCCGCACGGTGGAAGAAGTCATCAGCCTGCAGCCGGATCGGCTCTCGGTGTTTAACTACGCGCACTTGCCGGAACGCTTCATGCCACAGCGGCGGATCAACGGTCATGAACTGCCGAGCCCTGCGCAAAAACTGGAAATGCTCCAGCGCACCATCGAACAACTGACCGCCGCCGGCTACCGCTACATCGGCATGGACCACTTCGCCCTGCCCGACGACGAACTGGCGATCGCCCAGGAAGAACAAACCTTGCAGCGCAACTTCCAGGGCTACACCACCCACGGTCATTGCGATCTGGTGGGGCTGGGTGTGTCGGCGATCAGCCAGATTGGCGACCTTTACTGCCAGAACAGCAGCGACCTCAACGAATACCAGAACACCCTCGCCTCAGCGCAACTGGCGACCAGCCGTGGCTTGGTGTGTAACGCCGACGACCGGCTGCGGCGGGAAGTGATTCAACAATTGATCTGCAATTTCAGCCTGGACTTCGCCGAGATCGAGCAACAGTTCAACATCGATTTTCAAGGTTACTTCGGCGCTCTGTGGCCTCAACTGCAAGAGATGGCCAAGGATGGCTTGATTACCCTTGATCGCGAGCGAATCGAAGTATTGCCGGCCGGACGACTGCTGGTGCGCTCGGTGTGCATGGTCTTCGACGCTTACCTTGAACAGCAGAATCGCCAGCGCTTCTCGCGGGTCATCTAGTTTTTCATCAACAGCGAACCCACTTTCATGTTCTGATCAGAGGTCAGACCCGACTGCCCCACCACTTTGGACAAAGCCAGATTGGCGGTAATGAGACCAGTGTTCAACGCGGCAATTGCGCCGCGCAGAGCGGCAACCTTGATGATCTTTTCTTCGTTGGAAAGGCGCTTGTCGGCCATGATCTTTTCGATGAGTGCCTTTTTCTCGGCGATCTGTTTTTGCAATTTACGGATCATCTTCAGCAGTTGCTGGATGTTCTCGGGCAAGCCGCTCTCTTCGATGTCGCGATTATCGCCACCGGAACCGGCCGATCTTTCGATTGAAGCACCGGACAGCGACACTTTGACGCCTTCGACCAAGGTCGGGGTTGCCTGTGTAGTCGATTCGGCGTCGTGGTCTTTGTCGTCGACATTTTTAAACGTGTCCGACATTGCCTCAACACCGCTGCTAGCGGGGCCCAGTGTACCAATGGCAGCCATTGAATCGGTTCCTTCCAAAGCTCTGATAACAGTTTATCGGCCAATGGCCCTGCGGCTTTACACCCGCGGGACAAACTCGCCATTGACTGGCCTGAATGTCCTCCCGTGAGTTACCCTTACGGCTTATGTGTGTTTTCCCACAAGGATTGAAGAAATGTCCGAGCCAGTCAAACTGCGCGCTCACAACCAGGCCCATTGCAAGGATTGCAGCCTGGCACCTCTCTGCCTGCCACTTTCTTTGAATCTGGAAGACATGGATGCGCTGGACGAAATCGTGAAACGCGGCCGCCCGTTGAAAAAGGGTGAGTTCCTGTTCCGCCAGGGCGACACGTTTGATTCCGTTTATGCAGTACGCTCCGGCGCCCTGAAAACCTTCAGCCTGAGCGATTCCGGCGAAGAACAACTCACCGGCTTCCACCTGCCGAGCGAACTGGTCGGCCTGTCCGGCATGGACACCGAGAAACACCCGGTCTCCGCTCAAGCACTGGAAACCACTTCGGTGTGCGAAATCCCTTTCGAGCGCCTCGACGAACTGGCCCTGCAACTGCCGCAGCTGCGCCGGCAGTTGATGCGCGTGATGAGCCGCGAGATCCGCGACGACCAGCAAATGATGCTGCTGCTGTCGAAGAAAACCGCCGACGAGCGTATCGCGACCTTCCTGGTCAACCTGTCGGCACGCTTCCGCGCTCGCGGGTTCTCGGCCAATCAGTTCCGCCTGAGCATGTCGCGCAATGAAATCGGCAACTACCTGGGCCTGGCGGTGGAAACCGTGTCCCGCGTATTCACCCGTTTCCAGCAAAACCAACTGATCGCTGCCGAAGGCAAAGAGATCCACATTCTCGATCCGATCCAGCTCTGCGCCCTGGCTGGCGGTTCGCTGGAAGGCTGATCTCGACCCGCGGCCGAGCGAATCGATTCAGCCGCGGGTATACTGCGCCGTTTGCAGCCCTGCCAGGACACCTCGACGATGGTCTTCGACTCCTTCGACATCAAATCCCTGATCCGCCCCGTGATCGACTTCCCGAAACCGGGCGTGATCTTTCGCGACATCACCCCGCTGTTCCAGTCGCCAACGGCCCTGCGCCTGGTGATGGACAGCTTCGCTCACCGCTACGTCGAAGCCGACTTCACGCACATCGGCGCGATGGATGCTCGCGGCTTTCTGATCGGGTCGGTATTGGCCTATCAGTTGAACAAGCCGCTGGTGCTGTTCCGCAAGCAGGGCAAACTGCCGGCCGACGTATTGGCTGAGGGTTACGCGACCGAGTACGGCGAAGCCTTCCTGGAAGTGCACGCCGACAGCCTGTGCGAAGGCGACTCGGTGGTGATGTTTGATGATTTGATCGCCACCGGCGGCACGCTGATTGCGGCGGCCAACCTGATTCGGCGCATGGGCGCACGGGTACATGAGGCGGCGGCAATTATTGATTTGCCGGAGCTGAATGGTTCGCAGCGTCTACAGGATATGGGGATTCCGACGTTCTGCCTGACGCAGTTTGCCTTGACCGATAAGTAAGCGGCGCCTGTACTGAAGCTATCGCGGGCAAGCCAGCTCCCACAGGGATTTCGGTCGTTCACAAATATTGTGTATGCCCCAAAAACCTGTGGGAGCTGGCTTGCCAGCGATGAGGCCAGCAGCCTCACCCAGGATTCAAAGCCCCATTTGCTTGGCGATGATCTCGTTCATCACCTCCCGCGTCCCGCCGCCGATCGACAAGATGCGGTTATCCCGATACAGCCGCTCCACCAGACTTTCACGCATGTAACCCAAGCCACCGAGTATCTGCACTGCCTCCGTGGTGATGCGGTCCGAGGTGTCCGTAGCAAAATTCTTGGCCATGGAAATCTCCTTGATCACACTGTGCCCCGCTGCCATTTTCGCCGCTTGCCGGTAAGTGAACTCACGCGACACCTCCAGCGCCGTGGCCATTTCGGCGAGGCGATGCTTGATCACTTGAAACTTGCCGATCGGCTTGCCAAACGCTTCACGCTCGCGTGCCCACTTCAGGCTCTCCTCAAGCGCAAGCTGCGCGGTCATGTTGGCCATCAGTGCCAACGCCAGCCGTTCGCTCTGGAAGTTGCCCATGATGCAGGCGAAGCCCATGTTCTCAGCGCCGATCAGGTTTCCTACAGGCACCCGGCAATCGTCGAAGAACAATTCAGCCGTGTCCGATGCCCACCAGCCCATTTTCTTCAACTGCCGGCCAACGGTGAAACCCGGCGTGCCCTTCTCGATCAGCAGCAGACTGATGCCGCCAAAACCCGGCGCGCCAGTACGCACCGCGACAGTGTAGAAGTCGGCGCGAACGCCGCTGGTGATAAAGGTCTTGCTGCCGCTGACGCGGTAGAAGTCGCCGTCGCGCACGGCCCGGGTTTGCAGGTTGGCGACATCGGAACCGCCGCCGGGCTCGGTGACGGCCAGCGCGTTGATCTTGTGGCCGCTGAGCACTTGCGGCACAACGCGATCGCGCACTTCAGGTCGCGCCCATTTGACGATGGGCGGCAAGCCGATATCCAGCGAGCCGAGCCCGGCTACCAAGCCACCAGAGCCGCAGCGCATCAGCTCTTCACTGGCGGCCACCTTAGCGAACAGATCGCCTTCATGGCTGCCGCCCAGTGCTTCGGGATAGCCAATGCCGAGGATGCCGGCGGCACCCGCTTTCAGGTACAGCTCACGGGGGAAGCTTTCGGCTTCTTCCCACGCATCAATATCCGGCAGGACCTCGCGCTCGACGAAACGTCTGACGCTGTCGCGGACCATTTGGTGGCTGGGGTCGAAGTATTCCTGAAAGGCAGGCATGGGCGAGCTCCATCGAAGAGTTCGCCGACGTTAACCGAGCGCTTGCTTGGTTTTCAACAATATTGTGTGAACCTGATAGACCGAGGCGCCTGCATCGTTGGCAAGCCAGCTCCCACAGGTTTCTTTGGTGTACACAATATTTGTGAGCGACCGAAATCACTCTGGGAGCTGGCTTGCCAGCGATGGGGCCACAACAGGCAATGAGGATTTAGAGCGCGATCGGTTTACGCCCGGCAAACGAATGCGCCAGCGTCCCGCCGTCCACCAGTTCCAGCTCGCCACCCAGCGGTACCCCGTGGGCAATCCGCGAAGCGATCAGGCCTTTGTTGTTGAGCAACTGAGCGATGTAATGCGCCGTCGCCTCGCCCTCCACCGTCGGGTTGGTGGCCAGGATGACTTCGGTAAACGTACCCGCTTCTTCAATCCGCGCGATCAATTGCGGAATGCCGATGGCCTCAGGCCCGAGGCCGTCCAGCGGCGACAAATGCCCCTTGAGCACGAAGTAACGCCCACGGAATCCGGTTTGCTCGACCGCGTAAACATCCATCGGTCCTTCCACCACGCACAGCAACGTGTCGTCGCGGCGGGTATCGGCGCACTGTGGGCACAGATCGTCTTCGGTCAACGTCCGGCACTGGCGGCAATGCCCCACCCCTTCCATGGCCTGGCTCAGCGCCTGGGCCAGGCGCGTACCGCCGCTGCGGTCACGTTCGAGCAACTGCAGCGCCATGCGCTGGGCAGTTTTCTGACCCACACCCGGCAGAATTCGCAGGGAGTCGATCAGTTGGCGAATCAAAGGGCTGAAGCTCATGGGTAAAAAGTCCGACAAAACAACGAGACGCGGTTTATACCCGCGCCTCTGGCCAGCGTCAAATACTCAGTCCTGGGCAACCCGCACAACCAGTTTGCCGAAGTTGCGTCCTTCCAGCAGACCGATAAACGCCTCGGGCGCCTGCTCCAGGCCTTCCACCACGTCTTCACGGAATTTGACCTTGCCGTCGCGCACCCACGGCACCATGTGGCTGATGAACTCCGGCTGACGATCACCGTAGTCGTCGAACACGATGAAGCCTTGAATACGCACACGCTTGGTCAGCAACGTGCGTTGCAGCATCGGCAAGCGATCCGGGCCTTGTGGTGCTTCGTGGGCGTTGTACCCGGCAATCAGGCCGCACAGCGGAATACGCGCCTTGGGATTGAGCAGCGGGACAACGGCGTCAAAGACATGCCCGCCCACGTTTTCGTAATAGATATCGATGCCATCTGGACAGGCCTTGGCCAGTTGCTCGGCGAAATCCGCAGCCTTGTGATCGATACAAGCGTCGAAACCCAATTCCTCGACCACGTACCTGCACTTCTCGGCGCCACCGGCCACGCCGACCGTGCGCAGGCCCTTGATCTTCGCCACTTGGCCGACCACCGAGCCGACAGCGCCGGATGCGGCAGCCACCACCAGAGTTTCGCCTTCTTTCGGCTGCCCGATGTCCATCAGGCCCATGTACGCGGTCATACCGGGCATGCCCAGCACCCCAAGGGCCATCGACGGGCTCGGCAGACCGGAAGGGATCGGCATGATGTCGCGCCCGTCGCTGATGCTGTGGCTTTGCCACCCGGTGGCACCGACGACCAAATCACCTTCATGGAATTTCGGATGACGCGAACGCTCGACTCGGCTGACAGCCCCACCGGTCATAACCTCGCCGATTTGTACCGGGGCGGCGTAGGACGGTGCGTCACTCATGCGCCCGCGCATGTAGGGATCGAGCGACAGGTACAGGGTCTTCAGCAGCACCTGGCCGTCTTCGAGATCCGGCAGGGCTTCGCGCTCCAGGCGAAAGTTCTCGGGGGTCGGCGCGCCAACCGGGCGCGAGGCCAGCACAAAGCGCTGGTTGAGGGTCAGAGGGTCGGACATGTCAGCGTCTCCTGTGAATGATGAATTCTGGGGTATAGGGAGCAGACCATTGTGGTCGTGACGGGTTCGATGTTGTTTCAATCAGACCGAGGTGACTTCTTCGCGAGCAAGCTCGCTCCCACAGGGAAATGCATTTCAAATGAGGGAGCAAGCTTGCGCGCGAAGGCGCCCTCACCGTCAACACGCATCTCATCGGTCAGAAACAAAAATGCCAGGCGCAATGCCTGGCATTTTGTGTAGCTCATCTGCCGCCGGATGGCGAATCAGAATGGCAGTTTCATACCCGCTGGCAGGTTCATGCCGGCAGTCATGCCGCCCATTTTTTCCTGGCTGTTGGCTTCGATCTTGCGCACGGCGTCGTTGACGGCGGCGGCAACAACGGCCTCGAGCATTTCCTTGTCGTCTTCGCTCAGGCCTTCAACCAGACTTGGGTCGATGCTGACGCTTTTCACGTCATGACGACCGGTCATCACCACGGTGACCATATCGCCACCGGCCTTACCGGTGACTTCGGCGTTGGCCAGTTCTTCCTGCATCTTGGCCATTTTTTCCTGCATCTGCTGCGCCTGCTTCATCAGGCCGGCCATGCCACCTTTCATCATGGGAATCACCTCAAAAGTACTTGGATCAAAAACAGCGCCCGGCGATTAACACCAAACGCCTTCAGTTATTAGCCCTGAGTGACCAGAGCGTCGACAGGTTCAATAGTATCGCTTCGCACGACCGCGCCGAACTGCTGAACCATCTGCTGGATGAACGGATCACCGTGGATCGACTCTTCAGCTTCGCGCTGGCGGTTGACGCGCCGACGCGAAGCAGCCTGTGCCGGGGTTTCCTGCTCAGGCTTGATCAGTTCGATGGTCAGGCCCAGCGTGCGGCCATGGTACTGGTTCAACGCATCGTTGAGACGACGCTGTTGAGTGGCGTTGAACAAGGCGCTGTGCGCCGGGTCCAGGTGCAGCAACCAATGGTCGCCATCGACCGCGATCAATGTGCAGTTGGCGGCGATGCTGCCAGTCATGCCCGAGATCGGCAATTTAGGGAACAACTCCAGCCACTGCAACGCCAAACCTGTGGCCGGCATCGCGGCGGGCTCAGGCTCGGGTTCCGGGGCCGGCTCTGCGGCGTGTTCGCTGGCCAGTTCGTCGAGGTAACTGTAGGCCGAATCCATGTCCGGCTCGATGTAATCCTCATCCAGCGGCGGCTCATCGTCCGCGTCCATGCCCGGTGTGGCGGCATCGACTTCGGCAACACTCGGCTCAGGGATCGGCGCCGCGGCCCACTCTGGCGCATCCGGAACGACGCTGTCCGGGGTCGGTAGCGGCATCGGCGGCAGGTCAGGCTGCTCGGCGGCGGTTTCCAGCATGGGCTCGACGGCAGGTTGCTGCACCGACTCGGGTTCAGGTTCTACCGGATCGTCCCAGGGCAGGTCGACGACGGCTTCGACGGCGACCGGCTCGGGCTCTGGTTCTGGCTCAGCTGCAACCACAGGCTCGGGAGCCGGGGCGGAGACTGGCGCAGGTGCAGGTGCAGCCACTGGCGTTGGCGTAACAGCCGCAGCGACCACCGGCGCAACGTCAGGCTTGGGCGCGGCAGCCACGGAGTTTGCGGAATCAACTGTGGCCTGGCTGATCCCCACTGGCTTTAGCGGTTGTCTCGGCGCGTCCACCGTGTCCGCGGGCCTGAAGGCCAACATTCGCAGCAAGACCATTTCGAAGCCGCCACGCGGGTCGGGGGCCAGCGGTAAATCGCGGCGCCCGATCAGGCCCATCTGGTAATAGAACTGCACGTCTTCGGCCGGCAAGGCCTGTGCCAATGCCAACACCCGATCACGGTCGCCATGGCCGTTGTCGACACCGTCCGGCAACGCCTGAGCGATGGCTACGCGGTGCAACACATTGAGAATTTCCGAAAGCACGCCGTTCCAGTCCGGGCCCTGCTCGGCCAGGTGACGGACGGCTTCGAGCAACGCCTTGGCATCGCCTTTGATCAACGAGTGCAGCACATCGTAGACCTGGCCGTGATCCAGCGTGCCGAGCATCGCCCGCACGTCGGTGGCCATGACCTTACCTTCGCCGAAGGCGATGGCCTGGTCGGTCAGGCTCATGGCATCACGCATCGAGCCGTCAGCGGCACGACCCAGCAACCACAGTGCGTCGTCTTCGAACGGCACGTTTTCGGCGCTGAGCACGTGGGTCAAATGCTCGACCACGCGCTCAGGCGTCATGTTCTTCAGCGAGAACTGCAGGCAGCGCGAAAGAATCGTTGCCGGAAGTTTCTGCGGGTCGGTGGTCGCCAGGATGAACTTGACGTACGGCGGCGGTTCTTCGAGGGTTTTGAGCAGCGCATTGAAGGAATGGCTGGAGAGCATGTGCACTTCGTCGATCAGGTAGACCTTGAAGCGCCCACGGCTCGGCGCGTACTGCACGTTATCGAGCAGCTCGCGGGTGTCTTCGACCTTGGTGCGGCTGGCGGCGTCGATCTCGATCAGGTCGACAAAACGGCCTTCATCGATTTCGCGGCACACCGAACATTCGCCACACGGGCTGGAAGTGATACCTGTCTCACAGTTCAGGCATTTGGCAATGATCCGCGCAATCGTGGTTTTACCCACCCCGCGCGTACCGGTGAACAGGTACGCGTGGTGCAGCCGCTGGCTGTCCAAGGCATTGATCAGAGCCTTGAGCACATGGGTCTGGCCGACCATTTCGCGGAACGAGCGCGGACGCCATTTACGTGCAAGAACCTGATAACTCATCGAAAACCGTCGCAACGAAGGAAGCTGAAGCGGCTAATGCTAGCGGAGCAAGGGCAAAATTGCATCCGGTGTCCTTCTCTAATATGGCTAAGCTGCATGAGCAGAGGCTTTCATAGGCTCGGGATCGGAATTACCGGAGCGTTTATGCGTTGGGCCATGGGGGCAATGCTAGGGGTGAGCCTGAGCGTCACGGCAGCGGAAACACCGCTGCGTTTCGTCGTGCCCGACAGCTGGGCGATGCCCATTGTACAACTGGAACGCGGCCACCCGACTCAGGGCATCCTGTACGACATCATGCTCAGCCTGGCCACCCAAGTCGGCGTGCCAGCGCAGTTTGTCGTCCTGCCGCGCACGCGGGTGCAGAGCTCGATGGAACACGGCGAGATTGATGTGCGTTGCTACGCCGCACAGTCGTGGCAGCCGAATCAGTCCGGCGATTACATCTGGAGCCTGCCGCTGCTGTTTCAGCGAGATTTGCTGATCAGCCGCCAGGGTTTGCCGAACACACTCGACCCGGCTGACCTGCCCCGCCAATCGATAGGCACCGTACTCGGTTACACCTACCCAACCCTGCAACCGCTGTTCGATGCCGATCAACTGCAACGCGAAGATGCGCGCAATCAGGAACAGGTGCTGGAAAAACTGCTGGCCGGGCGTTATCGCTACGCCGTGAGCAACCAGTGGACACTGGACTGGTTCAACCAGCGTCTGCCCTTCGAACAGCAACTGCACGGCGTGGCGGTGCTACAGGAGCAGCATGTCGGCTGCTATGTGAGGAATGATCCGAACGTGCCAGCGCAGAGGATATTGCGCACGCTGCTGCGGATGAAAATGTCGGGGGAGATTGATGAGATTATCCGGTTGTATACCGGCAAACCCGAAAACACCCACTAACCCTGTGGGAGCTGGCTTGCCAGCGATGGCGGAATATCAGTCAAATAGATGAATCTGGACCACCGCTATCGCTGGCAAGCCGGCTCCCACAGGGTCATCGTCAACATTGAAATTAGTGCTGATTTGATAAATCCCAGACACAAAAAAACCGCAGTGGGCGAAACCCATGCAGTTCGGTTGAAGCGTTCGATTGTTCGTTAAGGTGGTAACCCCACCAGCCACACCCCGGCACACAATGTTCCCGCTGTGGCTGCTGCCTTCCGGCTCTGACCAGGTTCACGGGTAATCGTTGCGGGGGGACCGATGGGGTCACCATAACGACGCTTGCCTATCGGCGAGCCGCGCCATTGTACCTATCTGAGACGAAGTTACAACCGTTGGTTGCAGATAAAAAATATGAGCAGGTTCAAGGACATGCGTTATGCCCGAAATGGCCGCCGCCTGCGGCAGCTTCTACAGGGCCAGCACCTCGTCCGCCCTGCCGCCCGCCTGCTGGATGACCAGATGAATGAAATGCAGCTTGGCAATCGCCGGCGCCGGCAGCACGAACGGATAGAAATCCGGCTGACCCATGCTGCGTGACAGTTCATTGAGCATGCCTGCCAGCTCGATCCACGCGTTGACGAATGCCAGGAACGCCTCCCCACCCGGGTGTTCCGGGTCGTACAACGTACTGGTCGGAAAAGGCTGATAGTCGAAGTCCATCTCACGCGCGCTCATGCCGAAACCCAGCGCGGTATCGACTGCGTCCATCATGTGCAGGTAATGCGCCCAGGTTTCCGCCCAGTCTTCCCATGGGTGCATGGTCGCGTAGGCGCTGACGTAGTGTTGCGGCCAGTCCAGCGGCGCGCCCTGTTGATAGTGGCGGTCGAGCGCCTCGGCGTAGCTGGCGCGCTCGTCGCCGAACAGGTTGCGAAAAGAGTCGAGCCACGGGCCGTTGGCGATCAACCTGTCCCAGTAATAGTGTCCGACCTCATGACGAAAATGCCCGAGCAGCGTGCGATACGGCTCGTGCATCTGCGCCCTCACCTGCTCGCGGTGGGCGTCGTCGGCTTCTTTGATGTCGAGGGTGATCAGGCCGTTGGCATGACCGGTCATGGGCGCGTTGCCTTCGAGGTCGACGCCGATGAAGTCGAAGGCCAGCCCGGCGTCTTCATCCACGGTTTTCGGGATGACCTGCAGGCCGAGGGTGATCAGTTGCGCGACCAAGCGACGTTTGGCGATTTCAACCTTGCGCCAGCGCTCGGGGTTTTCCGGGACGGACAGGTCGGGGATGGTGCGATTGAGGTTGCAGGCAACGCACAGGGTGTCGTGATCGTTGGCGGCCAGCAACCAGTTGCACGCGGCGGGCGTGTCGAGATTGGCGCAGCGACGGAACAGGCCGGCCCCGGGATCGACATCGAGCGTCCAGGTGCCCTCGTTCGGGCCCGGCTGCAGCGAGGTGAGGCGACTTTCTTCGGGTTGATAACCGAGCAAGGCGTTGCAGGCCAGACACTGGCTGTTGCGAAAGAACAGCGACTGACCGCAGCGGCACGGCCAGACTTTGCTGTTGCGTGAAGACTCGGCCATGAACGGCGCGACGATGCGAGAACTGAGCTGCTCGAAAAAGCGGTACATGGCGATCTCTCCCTGGGGCTTGCCAAGACTAGATCATTGCCATGACAACATCGTTCCGCGCTTCAATTGGGGAACATCAAAAGATCGCAGCCTGCTGCAGCTCCTACAGGGGATCAGTGTACGGTCACATAGACGTGGCGAAACACTGACCCCGCAGGCTGCGATGTTTTAATCTTGAACGTTCAAGCCATGGGTTTTGAGGAAGGCGATAAACGCCTCTTCATCCATCACCTTCACGCCCAGCTCATTGGCCTTGGTCAGTTTCGAACCGGCACCCGGCCCCGCAACCACGCAATGGGTTTTCGCCGACACGGAGCCAGCCACTTTCGCGCCCAGGCTTTCGAGGTGATCTTTAGCGACATCGCGACTCATCAACTCGACCTTGCCGGTCAGCACCCAGGTCTCGCCGGACAGCGGCAAGCCTTCGACAACTTTCTTCTCGCTCTCCCAATGCATGCCGAAATCACGCAGCTGTTTCTCGGCGTCCAGGGCAAGCTGACGATGCTGCGGCACGGCAAAAAACTCGCGAACCGAATTCGCCTGCTTTTCCGGCAACGCCTGGCGCATGTCCAGCCAGTCGGCGTTCATCACCGCTTCCAGCGAACCGAACTTGTCCGCCAGTTTTTGCGCCCCGCCCGGGCCGACCGAGGGGATGTGCAGCTTGTCGAGAAAGCCACCGAGCGTGGTGCTGGCGGCGAACTCGGCGCCCAACTCGCCCTGATCCTGAATCTGCAAACCATGGCCCAGCAATTCGCTGATCACCTGCTGGTTATGCGCGTCCTCAAAGAAGCTGTGAATCTCGTGTGCCACTTCCAGACCCACATCCGGCAGGTAGGTCAACACTTGCGGCAAGGCTTGCTGCACACGCTCCAGCGAACCGAGCGAGCGCGCGAGCACCTTGGCGGTCTCTTCGCCGACATCGGGAATGCCCAGCGCGTAGATGAAGCGCGCCAGCCCCGGCTGCTTGCTGTGGGCAATGGCTGTGAGCAATTTGTTGCTGGAGACCTCGGCGAAGCCTTCCAGATCGACGATCTCGTCGAACTTCAGTGCGTACAGATCGGCCGGCGAACTGACCAGACCTTCGTCGACCAATTGCTCGACGCTCTTGTCGCCCAGGCCTTCGATGTCCATCGCGCGACGCGAGACGAAATGGATGATTGCCTGCTTCAGTTGCGCGCCACAGGCCAGCCGCCCGACGCAGCGATACACCGCGCCCTCACTGACGGTTTCCTTGCCTTTGCTGCGTTTGATCAGCTGCGTGCGCTCGACGTGCGAACCACAGACCGGGCAGTTTTCCGGGATCGCTACCGGCCGCGCATTTTCCGGACGGCGTTCGGTGACCACTTGCACCACTTGCGGAATCACGTCGCCGGCGCGGCGGATGATCACGGTGTCACCGATCATCAGACCCAGTCGTGCGACTTCATCCATGTTGTGCAGCGTCGCATTGGCCACGGTGACGCCCGCAACCTTGACTGGTTTCAAACGTGCGACCGGGGTGACGGCACCGGTGCGGCCCACCTGGAATTCCACGTCGAGCAACTCAGTGAGTTCTTCCATTGCCGGGAATTTATGCGCGATCGCCCAACGTGGTTCGCGCGCGCGAAAGCCCAGTTCACGCTGATCGGCAATGCTGTTGACCTTGAACACCACACCGTCGATTTCGTAGGTCAGCGCGTTACGCCGTGCGCCGATGTCGCGGTAGTAATCCAGGCACTCGCCAATGCCCTTGGCCAGCTTCAGTTCATGACTGATCGGCATGCCCCACTTCTGCAACTGTTTGAGGTTGCCGATGTGCGTGTCGGAAATATCGTGAGAGACCTGACCGATGCCATAGCAGCAGAATTCCAGCGGACGGTTGGCGGTGATCTTTGAGTCGAGCTGACGCAGACTGCCGGCCGCCGCGTTACGCGGGTTGGCGAAGGTCTTGCCGCCGACTTCCAGTTGCGAGGCGTTAAGACGCTCGAAACCAGCCTTGGACATGAACACTTCACCGCGTACTTCCAGGGTCGCCGGCCAGCCTTCGCCGTGCAGCTTCAGTGGAATATTGCGCACCGTGCGCACGTTGACGCTGATGTCTTCGCCGGTGGTGCCGTCACCGCGCGTGGCGCCGCGCACCAGTACGCCATTTTGATACAGCAGGCTGACCGCCAGGCCATCGAGCTTCGGCTCGCAGCTGTATTCCACCACCGAGCCGCCGCCGAGCAGATCACCGGCAGGCAAGTCCAGACCCTCGGTCACCCGACGGTCGAACTCGCGCATATCGGTTTCTTCAAACGCGTTGCCGAGGCTGAGCATCGGCACTTCGTGACGTACCTGCGTGAATGCGGTGAGCGCCACGCTGCCGACGCGCTGGGTGGGCGAATCGCTGGTGATCAGGTCAGGGTTGGCCGCTTCCAGCGCCTTGAGCTCATGAAACAACCGGTCGTACTCGGCGTCCGGAATGCTCGGTTCGTCGAGGACGTGATAACGGTAGTTGTGCTGATCGAGTTCAGCGCGCAGCTCTAGAATGCGGTTTTTGGCGGCGGTCATGGGTGTTCTCTCATAAAGCAAAAGAGCAGCCGAGGCTGCTCAATCTATATTGCTGATTGCCCCGGATAGCGAGGCAACCTTTGGAATCAACGCTTTTGGGTCAGGGCGCGGCGCTCGAATTCGACGATGCGCTGACGGTAGTGCTCAATGGTCTGCGCGGTCAGAACGCTGCGCTGATCATCTTTCAGCTCGCCGTTCAATTCCTGGGACAGCTTGCGGGCTGCGGCCACCATCACGTCGAAGGCTTGCTTCGGATGACGCGGACCTGGCAGGCCAAGGAAGAAGCTCACCGCCGGGGTACTGAAATGGTCGATGTCGTCCAGATCAAAGATGCCCGGCTTGACCGCATTGGCCATGGAGAACAGCACTTCACCATTGCCGGCCATGCTTTCGTGACGGTGGAAAATATCCATCTCGCCAAAACGCAACCCGCTTTCCAGAATGTTCTGTAACAGCGCCGGGCCTTTGAAACCGGCGGCGTCGCGGCAAATCACGCTGATCACCAGGACTTCTTCGGCTTGCGGTTGATCCTTTTCGACCGCAGCAGACGCTGGCTTGGCGTCTTCTACGAAGTCGTCACGGCTGCTGAAGCTCGGGCCGCCGTCCAGATCCAGATCGAGGTTCAGGTCGCCCTGGGCCGGACCGTTGCTGCCGCGCTTGCCACGTTTGGCGCCGGATTCGCGAGGCTCGCGTGCTTCGCGGGCCGGCATGCTCACCGACGGCAGATCGTGCTCGTCCAGTTGCGGTTCCTTGTGTGTGTCCAGTACGCGGGCCGGGCCCAACAGCTCAGGGCTGGTGTCCTCGTCCGGCAGGTTGGACAAACTTCGATCAAGGCGGAATTTCAGTTTTCCCTTGCCGCCGCGCATCCGGCGCCAGCCATCGAAAAGAATACCGGCTATCACAATGATGCCGATGACGATCAGCCACTCGCGCAGACCGATTTCCATGTAATCCCGTGCCTCTATAAAAAATGCTGAAAAATAAGGGGTTTACACTGTGCAAACCGCTTTAAAACGTGGCGCCAACTCTATGTTCTGACAGGCGTTTTGCCCACGTATACGAAAAATTGACATTAAACTAGCACGACCATAGACAACTTTACACCGTCTGTCGAAATCGCTGCGCAAATTGTGGGCTCGCTTCGCTCAGGCTTCGAGCCGCAAGCTTCTAGCTTGTAGCTCAAAGCTGCGCCGCTAGGCGTCCACCATTGCCATCGCCTCCTCGACATCCACCGCTACCAGTCGCGAACAGCCCGGTTCATGCATCGTTACGCCCATCAACTGTTCGGCCATTTCCATGGCGATCTTGTTGTGGGTGATATAGATGAACTGCACGGTCTGCGACATCTCTTTGACCAAGCGTGCGTAGCGTCCAACGTTAGCGTCGTCCAGTGGCGCGTCAACTTCATCGAGCATGCAGAACGGCGCTGGGTTCAACTTGAAGATCGCAAAAACCAGTGCCAGCGCGGTCAGGGCTTTTTCCCCGCCGGAGAGCAAATGGATGGTGCTGTTCTTCTTCCCTGGCGGCTGCGCCATGATCGTCACCCCTGTATCGAGTAGATCTTCGCCCGTCAGTTCCAAATACGCGCGGCCACCACCGAAAACTTTTGGGAAAAGCGCCTGTAATCCGCCATTGATCTGATCAAAGGTATCTTTGAAACGGTTACGGGTTTCCTTGTCGATCTTGCGGATGACGTTTTCCAGGGTTTCCAGCGCTTCGACCAAATCGGCGTCCTGCGCATCCAGATAACGTTTACGCTCGGATTGTTGCGTGTATTCGTCGATGGCCGCGAGGTTGATCGCGCCCAGACGCTGAATCCGCGCATTGATCCGTTCGAGTTCTTCTTCGGCTTCGCGTTCACTGGCTTGCGCAGTCAATGTGGCGAGCACGCCGTTGAGATCGTAGCCGTCTTCGAGCAGTTGATCCTGCAGGGCCTTGCGGCGCACGGTCAGGGCCTGCCACTCCATGCGTTGCTGTTCGAGCTGACCACGGATCAGCTGCGATTGCTGCTCGGCTTGCGTGCGGCGCTTTTCTGCGTCGCGCAGTTCGCGGTCGGCATCTTCGAGCGCGATCTGCGCAGTCTTGAGTTCTTCATCGACGGTCATGCGCTTGTCGAGCAGCTCTTCGAGTTTCAGGCGCAGTTCTTCCAGCGGTGCTTCGCCCTCCTCCAGATTCAGACTCAGCTGTTCACGCTTTTCGGTCAGACGCTCGGACTGCATTTCCAGACGTTCCAACGCCTGGCGCGTGGAGTCGTGCTGCGCGCGCAGCGAGCCGAGACGCACGGCCAGTTGGTGCGCGTGATCCTTGTGCTGCCGCGCTTCCTGACGCACGCGGTCGAGGCGTTCGCGCAGGCTGTCGCGCTGGGCCAGCAGCAACTCGCGCTGCTCGGTGTCCAGCGCCATCGCATCGAGGGCTTCCTGTAAATGCATGCGCGCTTCGCCGATGTGTTCGTGCTCCAGCGCACGTTGTTCGCCGAGTTCGACCAGCTCTTCATCCAGACGGGTACGACGCAATGTCAGCTGTTCCGCCTTCGCTTTACCGGCGGACAGTTGCGCTTTCAGTTCACCTTGCTGACGCGCTTCGTCTTGCAGCAAACGACGCAGATGCTCACGACCGTTTTCCTGCTGACGCTGCTGCGCGCGCAGGGTTTGCAAACGGTTTTCCATGGCTTCGACCGTGGCTTCACGCTCTTCGCGTTCAAGATGCAACGCTTCGATTTCCTGGCCACGGGCGAGCATGCCGCTTTCCGCTTCACTGGCCCGTCGTACGCGCAAAAAGTACCGGCCGACCCAATAGCCGTCGCGGCTGATCACACTCTGCCCGACGCCCAACTGGCCGCGCAGGGCCAATGCCTGCTCCAGACTGTCGACCGGTTTGACCTGACCGAGCCACGGCGACAGATCGATCTGCGCCTCGACTTTGTCCAGCAGACTGCCTGCCACCCGCACGCCGTCGGTGCCAGGGCTGAGCAGGCGCAAATCGCCCTGTGTAAACCCGGACAAATCGAAGCCGCTGAAATCATCGACCAGCACCGCTTGCAGATCGGCGCCGAGCACGGTTTCTACCGCCAGCTCCCAACCGGCCTCGACCTTCAGGCCTTCAGCCAGACGCGGACGCTCAGCGAGGTTGTGTTCCTTCAGCCATTCAGCGGTGCCGGTGCCCGGATCGAGCGCCGCTTGCTGCAAGGCTTCAAGGGAGGCCAGGCGACCATTGAGGCGCTGTAAATCGCCCTGCGCCTGTTGCTGCGCGGCCAGCGCCTGCTGGAGTTCCTGACGCAGTTGCTCAAGCTTTTCGACCTGGGCTTCTTCGCTGGTCTGCAAATCTTCAAGGGTCGCTTCGGACTCGGCGAGCTGCTCGTTGAGTTCCATGATCGCCGCGTCTTCGGGGTCCGCCGAGAGCAACGCACGCTCTTCGCCGAGGCGCTTTTGGCGATCGGCCAGACGCTCCATGCTGGTTTCGAGCTGCTGAATGCGCGACTGCTGCACTTCGGCCTGACGCCGCGGTTCGGCAGCAGTGAGGTTGAAGGCGTCCCACTGCTCCTGCCAGCCGTGCATGACGCTTTCGGAATCTTCGAGTGCAGCGGCGGCTTCTTCGGCAGCAGCGCTGGTGATTTCCTGCTCGGGGGTGAGCATGTCCAGCTCTTCGCCAAGGGTCAGCAGCAACGTGCGGTCGTGGCCCAGATGCGACTCGGTCTCCAGTCGCGCGCGCTCGGCTTCTTTCAAGTCGTCCTGCAACTGACGCAAACGTTGCTGGCCGTGCTGAATGCTCTGCTCGACCCGGGCGATGTCACCGCCGACCGAATAGAAGCGGCCCTGCACCAGATTGAAGCGTTCGGACAGGTCGTGATGCCCGTCGCGCAAGCGTTCAATCGCCGCGTCGGCGTTACGTTGCTCGGCGACCAGCGCTTCGAAACTGATTTCCTGGGTGCCGATGATCGACTCGCGCTGGCCGACCTGATCGTTCAGATCCTGCCAGCGCAGGGCCGACAGTTGCGCCTTGAGCTGACGCTCCTCGGCTTTGAATTCCTGATACTTCCTGGCGGCCTCGGCCTGACGGTGCAAGCGTTCGAGCTGACGTTCGAGCTCATCGCGCAGGTCGGTCAGACGGGCGAGGTTTTCGTGGGTGCGGCGGATGCGGTTTTCGGTCTCGCGCCGGCGCTCCTTGTACTTGGAGATGCCCGCCGCTTCTTCGATGAAGTTACGCAGGTCTTCAGGCTTGGACTCGATCAGCTTGGAGATCATCCCCTGCTCAATGATCGAGTAGCTGCGCGGGCCCAGACCGGTGCCGAGGAAGATATCGGTGATGTCACGGCGACGGCATTTGGTGCCGTTGAGGTAATAAGTGGTCTGGCTGTCGCGGGTCACTTTGCGGCGAATCGAAATCTCCGCGTAAGCCGCGTATTCGCCCAGCAGCGTGCCGTCGGAGTTGTCGAACACCAGTTCGATACTCGCCTGGCTCACCGGCTTGCGGCTGGTCGAACCGTTGAAGATGACGTCGGTCATCGACTCGCCACGCAGGTTTTTCGCCGAACTTTCGCCCATCACCCAGCGTACGGCGTCGATGATGTTCGACTTGCCGCAACCGTTCGGCCCGACGACCGCCGCCATGTTACTGGGGAAGTTCACCGTGGTCGGGTCGACGAAGGATTTGAATCCCGCCAGTTTGATGCACTTGAGCCGCACGCTTAGGCGACCGTCAGGGCAGACACCACCAGATCGCAGCTGCGCTGGGCGTAAGCCGTCAGCACGATGCGGATCTGCGGCAGGTCACGGGCGAGCACGGCAGCCAGCAGGCGCTCGAACAGTTCGAGGAACTCGCTCATTTCCGCCTTGCGCTGTTCGAGGGCGAGGAAGTACGCGCGGCTCATGGCCGGCTGGAGGTTCTCGACAGTTTCTTGCAGGTACGGGTTGTTGGCGAACGGATACGCGGCGCGCATGACGTTGAAACTGTCATCGACGAACGTGCGGATGTCCTGACGCTCGTAGCTGGCGGTCAGGCGCTGCTGAATCTGCACGAACGGGGCCATGTCCGACTGGACCTGCCAGCCATTGGCCACCGAATTGCCGAGCAGGATGTACAGCTCGCTCATCAGCGTGCACAGGCTCTGCACCTTGTGCGCCGTCAGTTCGGTGACATGCGCGCCACGGCGCGGCAGGATCGCGATCAGGTGGCGGCGCTCGAGGATCAGCAAGGCTTCGCGGACCGAACCGCGGCTGACGTTGAGCGCCAGCGTGACCTTCTGTTCCTGGATGCGCTCTCCCGGCTTCATTTCGCCACGAATGATGCGTTCGGCGAGGTGGTGAGCAATTTGCTCGGCGAGGCTGTCCGGGGCCTTGAACGTCATGGTGTCCTTCAAATTCTATCGATCTGCACAAGCGGCGCAGTGTAGCGCAAATGCAAGGTCATGGCGGAGTGCCCACTCAGCGGTTTTTGGCACGATTCCCGCAAAAAGGCAGGGGACTCGATGAGGGTCAATACTGAATAGACAGGTTGTTGATCGACGAAATGCATTTTCTTGACCTTTAAGTCAGAAAACCATTGACCGAAAAGTCAGAGCTGCTAAATTCGGCTCAAGTCGCTTAACAACAATAATGAGTCTGCGAGGCCTTCCGTGATCCAGTTTTTACTTAACCAGGAACTCCGTAGCGAGCACGCCCTGGACCCGAATCTGACTGTGCTCAATTACCTGCGTGAACACGTCGGCAAATCCGGCACCAAAGAAGGTTGCGCCAGCGGTGACTGCGGCGCCTGCACCGTCGTGGTCGGCGAGTTGCAGACGGATGACCACGGTCGCGAACATATTCGCTATCGCAGCCTCAACTCATGCCTGACGTTCGTGTCGTCCTTGCACGGCAAGCAATTGATCAGCGTTGAAGACCTCAAGCACAAAGGCGAACTGCACAGCGTGCAGAAGGCCATGGTCGAGTGCCACGGTTCGCAGTGCGGTTTCTGCACCCCCGGTTTCGTCATGTCGCTGTTCGCGCTGCAGAAGAACAGCGATGCGCCGGATAGCGCCAAGGCCCACGAAGCGCTGGCCGGCAACCTCTGCCGTTGCACCGGCTATCGGCCGATTCTGGCCGCTGCCGAGCAGTCGTGCTGCGCCAAGCAACCGGATCAGTTCGACGCCCGCGAAGCGGACACCATCGCCCGGCTCAAAGCCATTGCCCCCACCGATATCGGCGAACTCAACAGCGGCGACAAGCGCTGCCTGGTGCCGCTGACCGTCGCCGATCTGGCCGATCTCTACGATGCTTACCCACAAGCGCGCCTGCTGGCGGGCGGCACCGACCTGGCGCTGGAAGTCACCCAGTTCCACCGCACGCTGCCGGTGATGATCTATGTCGGCAACGTCGCCGAAATGAAGCGCATCGACAGTTTTGATGACCGCATCGAAATCGGCGCCGCCACCAGCCTTTCCGACTGCTACGAAGCGTTGAACGCCGAGTACCCGGATTTCGGCGAATTGCTGCACCGCTTCGCTTCCCTGCAAATCCGCAATCAGGGCACCCTCGGCGGCAACATCGGTAACGCCTCGCCGATTGGTGATTCGCCGCCCCTGCTGATCGCCCTCGGCGCGCAGATCGTGCTGTGCAAAGGCGAAACCCGGCGCACCCTGAACCTGGAAGACTACTTCATCGATTACCGCGTCACGGCGCGTCAGGAAAGCGAATTCATCGAGAAGATTATCGTCCCGCGTGCCAGCGCCGAGCAGTTGTTCCGCGCCTATAAAGTCTCGAAGCGTCTGGACGACGACATCTCTGCCGTCTGCGCCGCGTTCAATCTGCGCATCGAAAACGGTGTGATCAGCGATGCCCGCGTCGCGTTCGGCGGCATGGCCGCGATCCCCAAACGCGCCGCCGCTTGCGAAGCCGCGCTGATCGGCCAACCGTTCAACAACGCCGTGATCGAACGCGCCTGCGCTGCCCTGGCCGAAGACTTCACGCCGCTCTCGGACTTCCGCGCCAGCAAGGAATATCGCCTGCTCAGCGCGCAGAACCTGCTGCGCAAATACTTCATCGAACTGCAAACACCGCACATCGAGACTCGGGTGACCGCTTATGTCTAACCATCACGCCGTAGAGAAGACCCAGGCTGAACTGGCCGAATTGTTCGCCCAGGACCTGACCACCGGTGTCGGCCGCAGCGTCAAGCACGACAGCGCCGCCAAACATGTGTCCGGTGAAGCGCAGTACATCGATGATCGCCTGGAATTTCCGAATCAGCTGCACCTGTACGCACGCCTGTCGGACCGCGCCCACGCGAAGATCATCAGCATTGATACAAGCCCTTGCTATGCCTTCGAAGGCGTACGCATCGCCATCACCCACGAAGACGTCCCGGGCCTGAAAGACATCGGCCCGCTGATGCCGGGCGACCCGTTGCTGGCCATCGACGATGTGCAATTTGTCGGGCAACCGGTGCTCGCCGTGGCGGCGAAAGATCTGGAAACCGCACGCAAGGCAGCGATGGCCGCGATCATCGAATACGAAGACCTCGAACCGGTGCTGGATGTGGTCGAAGCGCTGCGCAAGCGCCACTTCGTCCTCGACAGCCACACCCACCAGCGTGGCGATTCGGTCTCCGCACTGGCGACGGCCGATCATCGCATTCAAGGCACGCTGCACATTGGCGGTCAGGAACATTTCTACCTGGAGACGCAAATCTCCTCGGTCATGCCCACCGAAGACGGCGGCATGATTGTGTACTGCTCGACACAGAACCCGACCGAAGTGCAGAAACTGGTCGCTGAAGTGCTCGACGTGTCGATGAACAAAATCGTCGTCGACATGCGTCGCATGGGCGGTGGTTTCGGTGGCAAGGAAACTCAGGCGGCAAGCCCGGCGTGCCTGTGCGCAGTGGTTGCACATCTCACCGGCCAGCCGACCAAGATGCGTCTGCCGCGCGTCGAAGACATGCTCATGACCGGCAAGCGTCACCCGTTCTATGTCGAGTACGATGTCGGCTTCGACAGCACCGGGCGCCTGCACGGGATCAACATGGACCTGGCCGGCAACTGCGGTTGCTCACCAGACTTGTCGGCGTCGATTGTCGATCGCGCCATGTTCCACTCGGACAACTCGTATTACCTGGGCGATGCGACCATCAACGGTCACCGCTGCAAGACCAACACCGCCTCGAACACCGCCTACCGGGGTTTCGGCGGCCCACAAGGGATGGTCGCGATCGAAGAAGTGATGGACGCGATTGCCCGTCATCTGAACCTCGACCCACTCGCGGTGCGCAAGGCCAACTACTACGGCAAGACCGAGCGCAACGTTACCCACTACTACCAGACCGTCGAGCACAACATGCTCGAGGAAATGACCGCCGAACTGGAAGAAAGCAGCCAGTATCACGAGCGCCGCGAAGCGATCCGTCGCTACAACGCCAACAGCCCGATCCTGAAAAAAGGCCTGGCGCTGACCCCGGTGAAATTCGGTATTTCCTTCACCGCGAGTTTCTTGAACCAGGCCGGTGCCTTGATCCACATCTACACCGACGGCAGCATCCACCTGAACCATGGCGGCACCGAAATGGGCCAGGGCCTGAACACCAAAGTCGCGCAGGTTGTGGCCGAAGTGTTCCAGGTCGAAATCGATCGCGTGCAGATCACCGCGACCAATACCGACAAGGTGCCTAACACCTCGCCGACCGCTGCTTCCAGCGGCGCCGACCTCAACGGCAAAGCCGCGCAGAATGCCGCCGAGATCATCAAGCAACGCTTGGTTGAGTTCGCCGCACGGCACTTCAAAGTCAGCGAGGAAGATGTCGAATTCCATAACGGTCATGTACGCGTTCGTGATCACATCCTGACCTTTGAAGCGCTGATCCAGCAGGCGTATTTCAATCAGGTGTCGCTGTCGAGCACAGGCTTCTACAAGACCCCGAAAATCTACTACGACCGCAGCCAGGCGCGTGGGCGTCCGTTCTACTACTTCGCCTTCGGCGCGGCGTGCTGCGAAGTGATCGTCGACACCCTGACCGGCGAATACAAGATGCTGCGTACCGACATTCTCCACGACGTCGGCGCCTCGCTGAACCCGTCCATCGACATCGGTCAGGTTGAAGGTGGTTTCGTCCAGGGCATGGGCTGGCTGACCATGGAAGAGCTGGTCTGGAACAACAAGGGCAAGCTGATGACCAACGGCCCGGCCAGTTACAAGATCCCGGCGGTGGCGGACATGCCGCTGGATCTGCGAGTGAAACTGGTGGAAAACCGCAAGAACCCGGAAGACACCGTGTTCCACTCCAAGGCCGTTGGTGAGCCGCCATTCATGCTCGGTATTGCCGCGTGGTGTGCAATCAAGGACGCCGTGGCGAGCCTTGGTGACTACAAGCATCAACCGCAGATCGATGCCCCGGCGACCCCGGAGCGGGTGTTGTGGGGCTGTGAGCAGATGCGGCAGTTGAAAGCGGTGAAGGCCGTCGAAGCTGAAACCGAGCTGGCTCCGCTTTAAGACCGAGGCGCGGCCATTCGCGAGCAAGCTCGCTCCCACATATGTAAAGCATTGTCCTGTGGGAGCGAGCTTGCTCGCGAAGAGGCCGGAACAGACAACGATGTTGTAGGGGTGAACTATGTACAACTGGATCGACGCCCTCGCCGACCTGCAGAACCAGGGTGAGCCCTGTGTGCTGGTGACGATCATCGAAGAGCTCGGCTCGACGCCACGCAATGCCGGCTCGAAAATGGTCGTCAGCGCCCGCCAGATCTTCGACACCATCGGTGGCGGGCACCTGGAATACAAAGCCATGCAGATCGCTCGCGAGATGCTCGCCAGCGGCAAGCAGGACACTCATCTGGAGCGCTTCAGCCTCGGTGCCAGTCTGGGCCAGTGCTGCGGCGGCGCCACGGTGTTGCTGTTCGAACCGATGGGCCAGGTGCAAGCGCAGATCGCCGTGTTCGGTGCCGGCCACGTTGGTCGCGCCCTGGTGCCGCTGCTCGCCAGCCTGCCCTGCCGGGTGCGCTGGATCGATTCCCGGGAAGAAGAATTCCCCGCGCAGATTCCCCACGGCGTCCGTAAAATCGTCGCCGAAGAGCCTGTGGATGAAATCGATGACCTGCCCGCCGGCAGCTATTGCATCGTCATGACTCATAATCATCAGCTGGATCTGGAACTCACCGCCGCGATCCTCAAGCGCAACGATTTCACCTGGTTCGGCCTGATCGGCTCGAAGACCAAACGCGCCAAGTTCGAACACCGTCTGCGTGACCGCGGCTTCGACGCCAGCGTCGTGCAACGCATGCGCTGCCCGATGGGTATTGGCGAAGTCAAAGGCAAGTTGCCTGTGGAAATCGCCATCTCCATCGCCGGCGAAATCATCGCCACCTATAACGCCAATTTCGGCCAGCACACCGCCAGCGCCGAACCGATTGCCAAACTGCTGCCCCTTTCGCGCCGCAGTCAGGCCACCAAACTCAAAGCCTCAAATTGATTAGAGAACCCTCATGCCTCTGACTCGCAAAGCCTACCGCGCCGCCATCCTGCACAGCATTGCCGACCCTGCCGAAGTCGGCATCGAAGCCTCCTACGAATATTTCGAGGACGGCCTGCTGGTGGTCGATGGCGGCAAGATCAGCGCCGTCGGCCACGCCAGCGACTTGCTGCCGACGCTGCCGGCAGACATCGAAATCAACCATTATCAAGATGCCCTGATCACTCCGGGCTTTATCGACACCCACATCCACCTGCCACAAACCGGCATGGTCGGCGCCTACGGCGAACAACTGCTCGACTGGCTCAACACTTACACCTTCCCTTGCGAAAGTCAGTTCGGCGACAAGGCGCACGCCGATGAAGTGGCTGATATTTTCGTCAAGGAACTGCTGCGCAACGGCACCACCACGGCGCTGGTGTTCGGCAGCGTTCATCCGCAGTCGGTGAACTCGTTCTTTGAAGCGGCCGAGAAACTCGATCTGCGGATGATCGCCGGTAAAGTGATGATGGACCGCAACGCGCCGGACTACCTGACCGACACCGCCGAATCCAGCTACGTCGAGAGCAAGGCGCTGATCGAGCGCTGGCACGGCAAGGGTCGCCTGCACTATGCGGTCACCCCGCGTTTCGCGCCGACCAGCACCCCGGAGCAACTGACCCTCGCCGGGCAATTGCTGAATGAATACCCGGATCTGTACATGCAGACCCACATCAGCGAGAACCTCAAGGAAATCGAGTGGGTCAAGGAACTGTTCCCGGAGCGCAAGGGCTACCTGGACGTTTACGATCACTACCAGCTGCTCGGCGAGCGCTCGGTATTCGCCCACGGCGTGCACCTGTGCGACGACGAATGTGCGCGACTGGCGCAAACCGGCTCCGCCGTTTCGTTCTGCCCGACGTCGAACCTCTTCCTGGGCAGCGGCTTGTTCAATCTGCCGATGGCCGAAAAGCACAAGTTGAACGTGGGTCTGGGCACTGACGTGGGTGGCGGCACCAGTTTCTCGTTGCTGCAAACGTTGAACGAAGCTTACAAAGTGATGCAGTTGCAGGGTGCGCGCTTGAGTCCGTTCAAGTCGTTGTATCTGGCGACCCTGGGTGGCGCGCGGGCGCTGCGTCTGGAAGACAAGATCGGCAACCTGCAACCGGGCAGCGACGCTGACTTCCTGGTGCTGGATTACAACGCCACGCCGTTGCTGAGCTATCGCTTGAAACAGGCGAATAACATTGCCGAGACCTTGTTTGTGTTGATGACGCTGGGCGATGACCGGACCGTGCAGCAGACTTATGCGGCGGGTGCGCTGGTGCATCAGCGCTAAGTTTTCACAGGCAAAAAAAATCCCCCGGTGGTGTTCAGCCCCGGGGGATTTTTTGTTGCCTGTCAGATTGCATCGCTGGCAAGCCAGCTCCCTCAGGTTTCTCGGTGAATCGCAGATTTGCTAACCCCACAAAATCCTGTGGGAGCTGGTTTGCCAGCGATTAGGATCGACTCGGTATCAGCTCAAAGCTTGGCCGCAGGACGCCCCGGCTTCCTGGTCTGCAACAAATGCGAGAACACCGCATGCAGATCATCCGACGCGCCTTCCTCATCGAGGTTGAGCTTGCTGTCGATGTGATCCATGTGATGCATCATCAGATCCACCGCCAACTCACCGTTTCGCGCTTCAATGGCGTCGATCAGTTGGGTGTGTTCGTCGTAAGAACAGTGCGAGCGGTTACCGCTTTCATATTGGGCAATGATCAGCGAGGTCTGCGAGACCAGGCTGCGCTGGAAGCTGACCAGCGGTGCGTTTTTCGCCGCTTCCGCCAGTTTCAGATGGAACTCGCCCGACAGACGAATACCGGCGCCGCGATCACCGCGCGAGAAGCTGTCGCGCTCGTCGTTGACCATTTGGCGCAATTCGGCGATCTGTTCGGCGGTGGCGTGCAACACGGCCAGTTCAGTGATCGCGCGTTCGACCAGACGGCGAGCCATGAACACCTGACGCGCTTCTTCCACGCTCGGGCTGGCCACGACGGCGCCACGGTTCGGCCGCAACAGCACCACACCTTCATGGGCCAGACGCGACAGCGCGCGGCGAATGATGGTGCGACTGACCCCAAAGATTTCCCCCAGCGCTTCTTCGCTCAACTTGGTGCCGGGCGCCAGACGCTGTTCGAGGATGGCCTCGAAGATGTGCGCGTAGACAATATCGTCCTGGGTTCCGCTGCGGCCGGCTTTGCCTGCTCGCGGTTGTTTCTTGAGGGGTTGCAACTGTTCGTTCATGGGCACTCGAGTCGGGAGAACTGCGGCGAATAGACCGTGACTGTAATACGGCACAGTAGGTCGCTGGCAAGTATCGCGTAAAAAACAGCGCGATTGTACACAATGGATGGTGGCAACACGACTGTATGGCTGTTTGTGACCACGGCTGTATTGCAACGGTTCGTTACGATTGAGTTTAGGCTTGATAGCAGAATCCGCCTTTGACGCTCAATCCCCTGTGGGAGCGAGCTTGCTCGCGAAGGTGGTGTGTCAGCAAGCAGATGTCGCCTGATATACCGTCTTCGCGAGCAAGCTCGCTCCCACAATGGTTCATTGGTGTGACGGACATCTTCATTTGTATAAGGAACACCGCTGTCATGAATGACATCACCCGCACCCGACTGCGCCCCATCGCGGACACATCGCCCTCGGCCATCGTCGCCGGTTTCATTGCGATGATGACCGGTTACACCAGCTCCCTGGTCCTGATGTTCCAGGCCGGGCAAGCGGCGGGCCTGACCAGCGGGCAGATTTCTTCGTGGATCTGGGCAATTTCGATTGGCATGGCGGTGTGCTCGATCGGCCTGTCGCTGCGCTATCGCACGCCCATCACCATTGCCTGGTCGACACCCGGCGCGGCGTTGTTGATCACCAGTCTTGGCGGCGTGAGTTACGGCGAAGCCATCGGCGCCTACATCACCTGCGCGGTGCTGGTGACGATCTGCGGGCTGACCGGTAGTTTCGAACGGCTGATGAAGAAGATCCCGGCATCGCTGGCGGCAGCCTTGCTGGCGGGGATTCTGTTCAAGATCGGCAGCGAAATCTTTGTCGCCGCGCAACACCGCACCGGTCTGGTATTGGGCATGTTCTTCACCTATTTATTGGTCAAACGCCTGTCGCCCCGCTATGCGGTGCTCGCCGCACTGCTGATCGGCACCGCGCTGTCGGGCTTCATGGGACTGCTGGACTTCAGCGGTTTTCATCTGGAGGTGGCAACGCCGGTGTGGACTACGCCGCACTTTTCGCTGGCGGCCACCATCAGCATCGGCATTCCGCTGTTCGTCGTGGCCATGACTTCGCAGAACATGCCCGGCATTGCCGTGCTGCGCGCCGACGGCTACACCGTCCCGGCCTCGCCGCTGATCACCACGACCGGCATCGCTTCGTTGTTACTGGCGCCGTTCGGTTCACACGGCATCAACCTCGCCGCCATCAGCGCGGCAATCTGCACCGGGCCGCATGCCCACGAAGATCGCAACAAACGCTACACCGCCGCAGTGTGGTGCGGGATTTTCTACGGGATCGCCGGGGTGTTCGGCGCAACGTTGGCGGCGCTGTTTGCCGCGCTGCCGAAGGAACTGGTGCTGTCAATTGCGGCGCTTGCGCTGTTTGGTTCGATCATCAATGGCTTGAGCATCGCAATGACTGAAGTGACGGAACGCGAAGCGGCGCTGATCACGTTTATGGTGACGGCGTCGGGGTTGACGCTGTTTTCCATCGGTTCGGCGTTTTGGGGGATTGTTGCGGGGGTTGTGACGCTGGTGATTTTGAATTGGGGTAAAGCGTAAGATCAAAAGCCCCTCACCCTAGCCCTCTCCCGGAGGGAGAGGGAACTGATCGGGTTGTTTGGCAAGGTGCGCCAACTTGGGATACCGAGCTGAATGCAAACCTTGAACACCCCACACATCGTCTCCCTTTCCCTCAATCCCGGAGGGAGAAGGAACTGACGGAGTGGTTTGCCGAATGCGCACCGACCTGGAATACCGAGCTGAATGCAGGTTTTCAACTATCCACCAATCGGCCCCCTCTCCCTCGGGAGAGGGCTGGGGTGAGGGGCCGCTCCACCGCAAATCCAAAGCCGAACACCCAAACGCCAGGCAAAAAAAACGGCGACCCTCAGGTCGCCGTTTTTTTCAGTATCACTTAGCCGCGTTGATCGGCTTTTCCGGATACCAAACGTCCAGCAGCGGGCTGACGGTTGCACCGGTCAGTTCGCTACGGGTTTTCAGCCAGGCTTCAACAGCAGCGCGCTGCTCTTCGTTGACCGAGCCACGCTTCTGCAGGCATACCAGACCGAAGTCGTCGCCGCCCACATAACCCAGACCATTGGCTTCCATGGCTTCTTTGATGAAGGCTTCGAGGAAAGCGTCAATGGCTTCTTCGGACAAGTCTTCTTTGAAGTCCAGGTTCAGCTCGAAACCCAGCTCTTGAAATTCATCAACGCACAGTTTTTTGCGCAGACGCTGGGAACGGTTAGTCGCCATTGGAACAATCCTCTTAAGTAATAACGGCCGGCACTTTACCAGTTTAAGGCGTCATTTGCCCGACTCTCTGGACACCGCGGCCGACCGCCTGTAAAAAAATCAGTGATTAGCCACCCCGGGGACGGCACAAGCAGTTACACCTTGGGGCATAATGCCGACACTTTCGTGACCACTGAGGGCTTTTTCATCCATGTCCTCGTTTTTCTCCCCCTCTTTTGCAGGGTTTTATTTCACATGATCAAATCGTTGCGTCCACTTTTTTTCGCCGGCCTATTTCTTCCTCTGGCCCTGCCTGCCTCTGCTGCCCCAATCAATACAGCCCTCACCCCCAACGTCGAAAAAGCCCTCAAGGCGAGCAAACTGCAGCCTAACGCCCTGTCGCTGGTAATGGTGCCGCTCGATGGCCCAGGCACAGCCACCGTGTTCAACGCCGATGTGTCGGTCAACCCGGCCTCGACCATGAAACTGGTGACCACCTACGCGGCGCTGGAAATGCTCGGCCCCAACCACCAGTGGAAAACCGAGTTCTACACCGATGGCACTCTGAGCGGCGGTATCCTCAACGGTAACCTCTATCTCAAGGGTGGCGGCGATCCGAAGCTGAACATGGAAAAACTCTGGCTGTTGATGCGCGATCTGCGCGCCAACGGCGTCACGCAGATCACCGGTGATCTGGTGCTGGACCGCAATTTCTTCGTGCAGCCACAGCTGCCGGAATTCAACGATGACGGCAATGACCAGAACAAGCCGTTTCTGGTCAAACCCGACTCGCTGCTGGTCAACCTCAAGGCCCTGCGCTTCGTCGCCCGCAATGACGGTGGCCGAGTGTTGATCTCGGTGGAACCGCCGATCGCCAGTATCCGCATCGAAAACACCGTTAAAGCACTCCCCTCCAAGCAATGCACCGGCGGTGTGCGCTACAACCCGGTGCCACAGCCCGATGGCAGCGTGACCGTGACGGTGGGCGGCCAGTTGGGTGAAGGTTGCAGCTCGCAGACGTACCTGTCGTTGCTCGACCACGCGACCTACACCGCGGGCGCCGTTCGTGCGATCTGGAAGGAGTTGGGTGGCAGCATTCAGGGCAGGGATCGTCTCGCGCCGACCCCGAGCAACGCCAAATTGCTGGCTCGCGCATTCTCGCCAGATCTGGCGGAAATCATCCGCGACATCAACAAATACAGTAACAACACCATGGCTCAGCAGCTGTTCCTGAGCCTGGGCCAGAGGTTCCGCAACGACGCCGACGGTGACGACGCCAGGGCAGCGCAGCGCGTAGTTCGTCAGTGGCTGGCGAAAAAAGGCATTACCGCACCGCACCTGGTGATGGAGAACGGTTCCGGCCTGTCCCGTGCCGAACGGGTCAGCGCCCGTGAGATGGCGAACATGCTGCAAGCCGCCTGGCACAGCCCGTATGCCGCCGAGTACATCAGCTCGTTGCCGATTGCCGGCACCGACGGCACCATGCGCAAACGCCTGAAGACCACCGCTATGCGCGGCGAAGCCCACGTCAAAACCGGCACCCTGAACACCGTGCGAGCCATCGCCGGTTTCAGCCGCGACGTCAACGGCAACACGTGGGCGGTGGTGGCGATCCTCAACGACAAAGCGCCGTTTGGTGCATCGTCGGTGCTGGATCAGGTGCTGCTGGATCTGTATCGCCAGCCGAAGCTGCCGCAGACGGCTTCCGTCTTGTAATCCAGTCCCGCCAACACCCTAAAACCCTATGGGAGCTGGCTTGCCAGCGATAGCGCAGGGTCAGTCACCAAGGATTCTGACTGAACTGACGCTCTCGCGAGCAAGCCCGGCTCCCACAGGGTTTGTGCTGTGTTCAATATCAATTCATCTGCCGCTCGACCCGGTCCCGCCCGCCCTGCTTCGCCGCGTACACCCCGTAGTCCGCGCGCAGCAACAGCGAATCAGCGCCCTCCCCCGGTCGCCAACTGGCGATACCGAAGCTTGCGGTCACCACGCCGACCACATCAACCGGCGCACTGCGCAACCCCTGCCACAATTCCACAGCGAGCATGTACGCGTGTTCGCCGTCGATGTCCGGGCAGAGCACCATGAATTCCTCGCCACCCAAGCGACAGAACACATCCGTGCGGCGCAAGCGATGGCCGATGCGCTCGCACACGGCTTGCAGCACCCGGTCGCCCACAGCATGCCCGTGCAGGTCGTTGATCCGTTTGAAATGGTCGATGTCGAGCATGATCACCGACAGTTCACCGCCACCGCGCTCGACCCGGGCCATTTCGGTGGTCAGGCGCTCCTGGAAATAGCGACGATTGTGAATACCGGTCAACGAATCAGTGATCGACAGCGCCCGAAGTTCCTCCTCCACGCGCTTCAAATCTGAAATGTCCGAGATATAGCCATGCCACAGCACGCCGCCGCCGGGCAGCTCCTCCGGCGTCGCCTCGCCACGCACCCAGCGCAGACCGCGTACGGGCAACTGCACGCGGTATTCCTCGCGCCATGGGCTGAGGCTATGCGCGGATGCCCGAATCGAGGCGCGCACGCGGATCACGTCCTGCGGATAGATACGGGAGAAAATGGCCTCTGCATCAAGCAGCAGCACATCCGGTTCGAGTTCGTAGATCTCGCGAATGCCGTCGCTGGCATAGATCACACTGAAGCGACCGTCGAATTCCATCTTGAACTGGTAAATGCCGCCGGGCACGTGAGCGCTAAGCTTTTTCAGCAGCACATCACGCGCCGCCAGCGCCTCGTGCACACGCTTGCGCTCAGTGATGTCGATGCAGATCGCCAGATGCCCGACCCACAGGCCCTGCTCATCCAGCACGGGGGTGGCGAGCATGTTCACCGGCAGGTGACTGCCGTCCTGGCAGATCAGCGTCCACTCGCGCGCCTCGTGCCCGCCGACTTCGCCGCCTTCGACCAGCATCGCGTGACAGGTCGGGATCGTCTTGCCGTAACGCGCACTCAATTCCGCCGCGCGGGCCATCAGCTCGCGCGGAAAATGCAGGTTCTCCAGGGTCATGCGGCCGACCACCTCATCGCTGCGGTAGCCAAGCATCTGTTCGGCGCCGGGGTTGAAAGTGCTGATCACCCCGCGCAGATCGGTGGCGATGATCGCCACCTGCGTTGCGGCATTCAGCACGCCGCGCAACTGGCCGTGCGTGCCGCGCAGTTCCTGTTCGCTGTCGTGCAACTCTTGCGTGCGCTGCTCGACCAGATGCAAGGCTCGCTGGCGCTGGCTGACCAGCACATATAACAACGCACTCAGCAGCAGACTGAGTAATCCACCGAGAATCAGCACACTCCCCACTGACGAGTGGTTGGCCTGCATGAAAGCGTCGCTCGGCAGGATATCCACCTGATAGTCGTGATCGGCCATACGTACCAGCCGCGTCGTGGCCAGAGCACTGGGTGCCGGATCGTTGGCCGATTCGTAGAGCACCTCGTGCTGCTCAGGGATCGACAGGTCGAGAATGCGCACCGAAAGGTAGTCATGGAGCGCGTCCGGCAAACCATCCGCCAGCAACTGACGCATGCTGATCACGGCCATCACATAGCCGAAAGGCTTTTGCTGCCCCTCTCGAATGACTGGCGCCACCAGCAAGACCCCGCGAGCATAAGCTGGCTCGACACTGACCAAATGCATCGGTTGCGAGACGACCAGGGTACGCAGCTCATCGGCGCGCTGCAGGACGTCGCGGCGCAGCGGCTGCGCGAGCAAATCGTAGCCCAGCGGCGAGCCCAGACGGCTTTGGGTCTGACTGTACAACACCGGCACGTATTCATCTCGGGGGGACGCCGGTTGCAATTCTCTCTGTTCATTGAGCTCGCGCATCGTAAACGTGCTCAGGCCTTCCTCACGCACGCGCTGCTCAAATTCGGCGCGTTCGGCAGCACTGACCCTGAGGGCAAACGAATAGGCCTGGGTGCGCAGTAACAAGGGTCGGGTGTAACCATCGAACTCGGCGCGAGACACCGATTGGGAATAGGTGAAGAAGCGGCGCAGGCCGTCGAGGCGTTGCTCCTGGTCCTGAAATCGCTCTTCGATGCGGCTGTAACGCTCATTGGCCAGCAACTGAAAGCGCTGACGCAGTTGTTGTTCAAACTGGCTGAACGTGGCCCAGGCAAGCAGCCCCGTGAGGATCCCGCCGGCGAGCAATACCAGCATCGCGACCAGCCAGGCCGAGACGTCTTCGCTGATGAAACCCAGAATCTTCGGACGCACGGGGTGCAACGACATAAGGGCAACTCACTACGCCAGCATTGCGGGGGAACCCCCATTGGCCATGAGTGAGTTTATAGCTATTAGCCATCAATTTGGCTAGCGTTGATCAGATCCAAGAGCCTTTAAAAATCAAGGCTCTGTGGATCCAATCCTTTGCAGCGTCAACGAGCCGTGATTTTCCATGCGCGGTGAATCTTGGCGTTACGCGCGAAATCCGGATCAATGGTCTGCGCGCTGATTTCCTCAATCGCGTAACGCTCGGCCAGGTTCTCTTCCAACTGGAACTTGCGGAAGTTGTTGGAGAAATACAACACGCCGCCCGGCGCCAGGCGGGCCATGGCCAGGTCGATCAACTGCACCTGATCACGCTGCACGTCGAAAATGCCTTCCATGCGCTTGGAGTTGGAGAAGGTCGGCGGATCGATGAAGATCAGGTCGTACTCTTCGCGGCAACTTTCCAGCCACGCCATCACGTCGCCCTGCTCCAGGCGGTTCTTGTCCGAGAAGCCGTTCAGCGACAGGTTGCGGCGCGCCCAGTCGAGGTAGGTCTTTGACAGGTCGACGCTGGTGGTGCTGCGCGCACCGCCCTTGGCCGCGTGCACGCTGGCAGTCGCGGTGTAGCAATACAGATTGAGGAAGCGCTTGCCGGCGGCTTCTTTCTGAATGCGCAGGCGCATCGCCCGGTGATCCAGGAACAGCCCGGTGTCGAGGTAGTCGGTGAGGTTGACCAGCAACTTGACGCCGCCCTCGGTCACTTCATTGAACTTGCCCTGCGCCGCCTGACGTTCGTACTGCTTGGTGCCACTCTGGCGCTCGCGGCGTTTGACCACCACGCGGCTCTTGTCGATGTTCAGCGCCTGCGGAATCGCTGCCAACGCATCGAACATGCGGATCGAAGCCTTTTGCGGGTCGATCGATTTCGGCGCGGCGTATTCCTGAACGTGCACCCAGTCGTGGTACAGGTCGATGGCCATCGCGTATTCCGGCATGTCCGCATCGTAAACGCGGTAGCAATCGATGCCTTCGCGCTTGACCCACTTGCCCAGTGCCTTGAGGTTTTTCTGCAGACGGTTGGCAAACATCTGCCCGCCTTCACTCAAGCGCGCTTGCTCGACCACCGGAGCCGGTGCAGGCTCAGGTTTGATCGGGTTGCCGTTCTTGTTGAACTTGCGTTCTTGCGGCTCGTCCGGCGTCTGGTCGTAAGCTGCTTGCTCACGCTCGACCTGACGCTGTTCCGGGGTGCGACGCTCGCCCGTGACGAACTGATCCGGAGTGACTTTGATCAGCAGCAGCTTGCACGGCAGTGCGCCGTTCCAGAACGAATACTGTTTGTGGCTGCGGATGCCCATGCGCTTGCCCAGATCCGGCGCACCGGTGAACACCGCGGCTTCCCAGTTCAGGCAGGCCTGACGCAGACGCTCGCCGAGGTTCTGGTAGAGATACAGCAGGCTGGCTTCGTCGCCCAGACGCTCGCCGTACGGTGGGTTGCAGATCACCAGACCTTTCTGGTTCTGATCCGGGCGCGGCTCGAACGTCGCCACTTCGCCCTGGTAGATCTTGATCCACTCACTCAGGCCGGCACGTTCAACGTTGTTGCGGCCCGGCTGGATCAAGCGCGGGTCAGCTTCGTAACCACGAATCCACAACGGCGGCTTGGCCAGACCGGCGGCCGCACGTTCGGTCGCCTCTTCGTGGAGCTTTTTCCACAGCGCCGGCACGTGGCCCAGCCATGCGGTGAAGCCCCACTGCTCACGACGCAGGTTCGGCGCCATGTCGGCGGCGATCATCCCCGCTTCGACCAGGAACGTACCGACACCGCACATCGGGTCAGCCAGCGCGCCGCCATCGGCAGCAATGCGCGGCCAGCCGGAACGGATCAGGATGGCTGCCGCGAGGTTTTCCTTCAGCGGCGCTGCACCTTGCTGCAAGCGGTAGCCGCGCTGGTGCAGGCTATGGCCGGAGAGGTCGAGGGAGAGAATCGCTTCGCCGCGATCCAGGCGCAGGTGAATGCGCAGGTCCGGGTTGAGCTTGTCGATCGACGGACGGTCGCCCTGCGGGGTACGCAGTTTGTCGACGATGGCGTCCTTGACCTTCAAGGCGCCGAAGTGGGTGTTGTCGATGCCCGAGCCGTGGCCGCTGAATTCAACAGCCAGGGTGCCATCGCTGAGCATGTGGTCCTGCCACTCGACGTCGAGCACGCCGTGGTACAGGTCTTCAGCGTCCTTCATCGGGAAGCGCTTGAGCACCAGCAACACACGGTTGGCCAGGCGCGACCAGAGGCACAGACGATAGGCGGTTTCCATGGTCGCCATGCCACGCACGGCGGAGGTGTGCTCGCGGGCTTCTTCAAGGCCAAGCCCGACGGCTTCCTCGATGAGCAGGCCTTCAAGACCTTTGGGGCACGTGAGGAAGAGTTCGAATTGGTCGGACATGGTATTTCCAGAGCCTTTGGCTATGTGAACCGGCAACGCATTGCCGATCCGGTTTTCAATCAGGCGCTTTTCTAAAAGAACGCCCGCGTGGCACGAAGGTGTGCCGTCCCATCCCTGCTGCTCGGGTTAAAAGAGCTTAGATGCAAGGACAGAGAAAAAAGTTGAAGCAACAAAATGACTCAAAGCAACCCTTCGTCGAATAGTACCCCAGTGCAATCGTGGGTCATTCTCACTAAAGGATTAAGCCCATCATGCAGCGCGGTGCCGATCATACCGGGGTTTGCTCAATAAACATTGAACAAATACGCAGTTACTTATTGCCATAGCATCCTATTCGTTACGTTCTTATGACAAATCGGTCATTCCATCGGTGTGACTCATTGGTTAGAACTGAGCACAGGTTGACGTCGCAACGGCGTCAACACCTTGGCTCGCCACGCCGGCAGCGAGCCGCCCCCGGCAGAGTTTTTCTGCCAGACCTCGGTTGAGGTCAACGCGACACATACAGTCAACAAGTGAGGGAAACACCCTATGAGAAGACTTAAGCGTGATCCGTTGGAAAGAGCATTTTTGCGCGGATATCAATATGGCGTTGGTGGTAAATCCCGTGAGCTTTGCCCATTTACTCTACCGTCGGTACGTCAAGCCTGGATCAACGGCTGGCGAGAAGGACGCGGCGACAACTGGGACGGTATGACCGGCACTGCGGGAATCCACAGACTCAACGAACTTCACGCCGTCGGCTGACACAGGGCATTTATTCCGACACGACAATCTGAATTTGCAACGCATTAAACACGCACGTCCCTCCCGGACGGCGGGCTACGGCCCAAGGGCTCCTTCGAGGAGCCCTTTTTTATGCCTGCAGTTTCTTGTGCCGAGACGAAACCTGTGGGAGCGAAATCACTGGTGTGTCGGTTTGATCAGCGCAATGCCGCGATCGCATCCACCGATTCACGAATCAGCGCCGGGCCCTTATAAATGAAGCCCGAGTAAATCTGCACCAGACTGGCACCCGCAGTGATCTTCTCAGCAGCATGCTTGCCTTCAGTGATGCCGCCCGCTGCGATGATCGGCAAACGTCCACCCAGCTCAGCCGCCAGCACTTTCACGGTGTGGGTGCTCTTGTCACGCACCGGCGCACCGGACAGGCCGCCCGCCTCGTCACCATGCACCATGCCTTCAACACCAACCCGGCTCAGCGTGGTGTTGGTGGCGATGACCGCGTCCATCCCGGTTTCGATCAGCGCTTGCGCGACCTGCGCGGTTTCTTCGTCGGTCATGTCCGGGGCAATCTTGATCGCCAGCGGCACATGCTTGCCATGACGCAGGGCCAGTTCGGCGCGGCGCGTGGCCAGGTCCGCCAGCAACTGCTTGAGCGAATCGCCGAACTGCAAGCTGCGCAGGCCCGGGGTGTTCGGCGAGCTGACGTTGACGGTGATGTAACTGGCGTGGGCGTAGACCTTCTCCAGGCAGATCAGGTAATCGTCAACCGCGCGTTCAACCGGGGTATCGAAATTCTTGCCGATGTTGATGCCCAGCACGCCCTTGTATTTGGCCGCTGCTACCCGCGTCAGCAAGTTATCCACACCCAGATTGTTGAAGCCCATGCGATTGATGATCGCCTCGGCGTCCGGCAGGCGGAAAATCCGTGGTTTCGGGTTGCCGGGCTGCGGACGCGGGGTCACGGTGCCGATTTCGACAAAACCGAAACCCAACTGCGCGAAGCCGTCGATGGCCGCGCCGTTCTTGTCCAGCCCCGCCGCCAGACCCACCGGATTGGGGTACTCCAGGCCCATGACCGTCACCGGCAACTTCGCTGGCGCCTTGCACAGCAGACCGTTGAGGCCCAAACGTCCACCCGCGCCGATCAGATCCAGCGACAGATCGTGGGAGGTTTCCGGGGAAAGTTTGAACAACAGCTGACGGGCCAGGGTGTACATGGGCGGCGATGACTCGGGCGGCGAAAAGAGGCGGCGATTATAGCCGGGCATCGCCCCCCCGCGCGAGGCGCACGCGCAAATCGACGCGACTGGCATATGCCTTGCACCCTGCTTGCCATCAGCCCGCACGCCAATGGCGGCGTACGGGCAAGGACAATGGCGTCGTCATGGGGTTTTGCCTGCGCAAAACCGGTGGCGGCGTTTTTTTTGAAGGCGGCTTTTGCAGGTGCATGCGATGAATGAACCCTCCATCGGGCCGCTGGCCTGGGTCAACGGCAGCGATGCTCCGGAAAAGACTGCGATCAACCTTGGTTTCATGGCCCTGAGCGATTGCGCCTCGGTGGTGGTGGCCGCCACTCAGGGTTTCGCTCAGCCTTATGGCCTGACCCTGAACCTCAAGCGTCAGACTTCATGGGCCAACCTGCGCGACAAACTGGTCAGCGGCGAACTCGATGCCGCCCACAGCCTGTACGGTTTGATCTACGCCGTGCATTTGGGCATCGGCGGCATCGTATCCACCGACATGGCCGTGTTGATGGGCCTCAACCAAAACGGTCAGAGCCTCAACCTCTCCCACGGCCTGCAAAGCCTCGGCGTGAGCAGTCCTGAAGCGCTGGATCGCCACGTGCACCAATCCCGCGCAAAATTGACCTTCGCCCAGACCTTCCCGACCGGCACGCACGCGATGTGGCTTTATTACTGGCTGGCGAGCCAAGGCATTCATCCGTTACAGGATGTCGACAGCGTGGTCGTGCCGCCGCCGCAAATGGTTGCGCACCTGCAAGCGGGACGAATCGACGGCTTTTGCGTCGGCGAACCGTGGGCCGCCAGCGCGGTGCAGCAGGATCTCGGCTTTACGCTGGCCACCAGCCAGACCATCTGGCCCGATCATCCGGAAAAAGTCCTCGGCTGCACCCGCGCCTTCGTCGAGCAATACCCGAACACCGCGCGCGCGCTGGTGATGGCGATCCTCGAAGCCAGCCGATTTATCGAAGAAAGCCAGGAGAATCGCCGCAGCACCGCACAACTGCTGAGCGCCCCGGAATATCTCGATACGCCGATTTCGTGCATCGAACCCCGCTTTCTCGGTGAGTACGCCGACGGCCTCGGCCATCGCTGGCAGGATCCCCACGCCTTGCGCTTTCACGGCAACGGCGAAGTCAATCTGCCGTATCTCTCCGACGGCATGTGGTTCATGACCCAGTTCCGCCGCTGGGGCTTGCTGCGCGAAGACCCGGATTACCTCGCCGTGGCGCGTCAGGTTCAGCAATTGGACCTCTATCGCGACGCAGCGACCGCTGTGGGCGTTGCCGCACGGGGCACGGACATGCGCAGCAGTCAGTTGCTCGACGGCAAAATCTGGGATGGCAGTGATCCGGCCGGTTACGCGCGCAGTTTCAAGCTGCACGCCCTGAGCGACGATGCTCCCCTTCTCGCCCGCCGCTGACAGGAGACCGCCAACATGCTGCGCATTCTGCTGATCAACGACACAGCGAAAAAAGTCGGACGCCTGAAAGCGGCGCTGACCGAGGCCGGTTTTGAGGTGATTGACGAGTCTGGCCTGACCATCGACCTGCCCGCACGCGTCGAAACCGTGCGCCCGGACGTCATCCTGATCGATACCGAGTCACCGAGCCGCGATGTCATGGAGCAAGTGGTGCTGGTCAGCCGCGACCAGCCACGCCCCATCGTGATGTTTACCGACGAGCATGACCCCGGCGTGATGCGTCAGGCGATAAAGTCCGGGGTCAGTGCCTACATCGTTGAAGGCATTCACGCACAACGTTTGCAGCCGATTCTCGATGTGGCCATGGCGCGGTTCGAGAGTGATCAGGCGTTGCGTGCGCAGTTGCACGCCCGCGATCAGCAACTGGCGGAGCGCAAACGCATCGAACTGGCCAAGGGGCTGTTGATGAAAATGAAGGACTGCAATGAGGAAGAGGCCTACACCCTGATGCGGCGCCAGGCCATGAGCCGCCAGCAGAAGCTGATTCAGGTGGCGGAGCAGATTATTGCGATGAGTGAATTGCTCGGCTGAAGTTTGTGGAGCCTGCGCGATTGAACATCAAAAGCCCCTCACCCTAGCCCTCTCCCAGAGGGAGAGGGGACTGACCGAGATGCCTGACGCTAAACATCGACCTGAAAGACCGAGTCGATTATGGATTCACAGCGGAAAATCACAGGTCGGTGTACTTCGCGGGCAACCCCCAATCAGTCCCCTCTCCCTCCGCGAGAGGGACTGACCGAGCTGCCTGACGCTAAACATCGACCTGAAAGACCGAGTCGATTATGGATTCACAGCGGAAAATCACAGGTCGGTGTACTTCGCGAGCATCCCCCAATTAGTCCCCTCTCCCTCTGGGAGAGGGACTGACCGAGATGCCTGACGCTAAACATCGACGTGAAAGACCGAGTCGATTATGGATTCACAGCGGAAAATCACAGCTCGGTGTACTTCGCGAGCATCCCCCAATCAGTCCCCTCTCCCTCCGGGAGAGGGTTAGGGTGAGGGGCTTTTGATTTTTTCGGCTGTTGGCACAAATCTCGCTACACATTCCACACAGGTAACCAACGGCGGTTGCCCCACCTACGACAAAGACGTCGCTGACCCGCTCGCCCCACCCGGCGAATCAGGTAGCGGCGTTTTTGCGTTTTTGGCCCCACAGCCCGGGGCCGGTGGTGCGGCCGTGGTGGCGCCCCACTTTGCTGACTCATGACTCCTTCTCGAGACTCTTTACAGCTGAGGTGCGCGATGAATAAAAGCTTCTGGAAATCCGGCCATACCCCGACCCTGTTCGCGGCCTTCCTCTACTTCGACCTGAGTTTCATGGTCTGGTACCTGCTCGGCCCGCTGGCGGTGCAGATCGCGGCCGACCTGCACCTGACCACGCAACAGCGCGGGCTCGTGGTCGCCACGCCAATCCTTGCCGGCGCCGTGCTGCGCTTCGCGATGGGCATGCTGGCGGATCGGCTGTCACCGAAAACCGCCGGGCTGATCGGCCAGGTCATCGTCATCTGCGCGCTGTTCGGTGCCTGGAAACTCGGTATTCACAGTTACGAACAGGCGTTGATCCTCGGTCTGTTCCTCGGCATGGCCGGCGCTTCGTTCGCCGTAGCGCTGCCGCTGGCGTCGCAGTGGTACCCGCCTGAGCATCAAGGCAAAGCCATGGGCATTGCCGGCGCGGGCAACTCCGGCACCGTGTTCGCTGCACTGCTCGCGCCGATACTGGCCGCATCCTTCGGCTGGAGCAACGTCTTCGGCTTCGCAGTGATCCCATTGATCCTCACGCTGGTGCTGTTCGCCTGGATGGCAAAAAACGCCCCGCAACGCCCGAAAGCCAAGTCCATGGCCGACTACTTCAAAGCCCTGGGTGACCGCGACAGTTGGTGGTTCATGTTTTTCTACAGCGTCACCTTCGGCGGCTTCATCGGCCTGGCCAGCGCCCTGCCCGGTTACTTCAACGATCAGTACGGCTTGAGCCCGGTCACCGCCGGTTACTACACCGCTGCGTGCGTATTCGGTGGCAGCCTGATGCGGCCATTGGGAGGCGCACTGGCGGATCGCTTCGGCGGCATTCGCACCTTGTTGGCGATGTACACCGTGGCGGCTATCTGCATCGCAGCGGTCGGCTTCAATCTGCCGAGTTCCTACGCGGCGCTGGCACTTTTCGTCTGCACCATGCTCGGTTTGGGGGCAGGCAACGGAGCAGTTTTCCAACTGGTGCCGCAGCGCTTTCGTCTTGAGATCGGCGTGATGACCGGGCTGATCGGCATGGCTGGCGGTATCGGCGGTTTTGCGCTGGCGGCAGGCATGGGCGCGATCAAACAGAGCACCGGCAGCTATCAACTGGCCTTGTGGCTGTTCGCCAGCCTTGGCGTGCTGGCGTGGTTTGGCCTGCACGGCGTCAAGCGGCGCTGGAGAACCACCTGGGGTTCGGCGGCCGTGACTGCGGCTCGAGTCTGAGACCTGAATGGCCCTGCAACTGAGTTTCGCCGAAGCCAGCGCCACCGGCCCGCGCGCGGAGAATCAGGACGCCCTGCGTCTGGTCACGCCCGCCCCGGCGCTGGCGGCTAGCAAGGGTTACCTGTTCGCCATCGCTGACGGTGTCAGCCAGTGCGCCGATGGCGGACTGGCTGCGCGCTCGACCTTGCAGGCGCTGGCCCTCGACTACTACGCCACCCCCGAAACCTGGAGCGTGGCCCAGGCACTGGATCGCCTGCTGCTGGCGCAAAATCGCTGGTTGCAGGCCAACGGCGGTGGGCAACCGTTGCTCACCACTGTCAGCGCTTTGGTCATTCGCGGTAGGCGCTTTACCCTGGCCCACGTAGGCGATTGTCGGGTCTATCGTTGGCATGCCGACAGCTTGCAGCGGATATCCAACGATCATGTCTGGGAGCAGCCGGGCATGCAGCATGTGCTCAAACGTGCGTTAGGGCTTGATCAGCATCTGGTGCTGGATTTTCTCGACGGCGAATTGCGCGCGGGCGAGTGTTTCGTGCTGCTCAGCGACGGCGTGTGGTCGACGTTGGGCGATACCGCCATTGCAACGATCCTGCGCGACCAGCCGGATCTGCAAAGCGCGGCAAACACGCTGGTGCACGCCGCGCATCTGGCCGGCAGTCAAGACAACGCCAGCGCCTTGCTGGTGCGGGTAGATGCCGTCGGTGAAGCGAACATCGGCGATGCGCTGATGCATCTTCAGCAGTGGCCGCTGCCCCCGCCGCTGAAATCCGGTCAGTCTTTCGAAGGCTGGCAGGTGCAAGAAATTGTCAGCCAGAGTCAGCAATCACTGCTCTATCGCGTGCACGACGACCAAGGTCAGCCATGGTTGCTGAAAACCCTGCCCGCACGACTGGCAGATGATCCACAGACCGGGCAAGCGCTTCTTTCGGAGGAATGGTTTCTGAAACGCGTGGCCGGTCGGCATTTTCCTGAAGTCCATGCGTGCCTTCAGCGTCAGCATTTGTACTACGTGATGCGGGAATATTCGGGGACGACCCTGGCGCAGCTTTTCCAGCGAAGCGGGCCGTTACCATTGGCAAAGTGGCATGAACTGGCAGAACGACTGCTGCGTGCGGTGGGCTTGCTGCATCGGCGGCAAATTCTGCACCGGGATATCAAACCGGAGAACCTGCTGCTGGGTGACGATGGTGAGTTACGCCTGCTGGATTTTGGTCTGGCCTACTGTCCCGGCCTGTCCGAAGACGCTGTTTCGACTTTGCCGGGAACTCCAAGCTATATCGCCCCGGAAGCCTTTCGCGGTGACCCGCCCGGCGCACAACAGGATCTGTATGCGCTGGGCGTGACCCTGTATTTCCTGCTCACGGGGCACTTTCCCTATGGCGAGATCGAAGCCTTTCAACGGCCGCGATTTGGCTTGCCGGTCAGTGCCAGTCGCTACCGCCCCGATCTGCCGGAGTGGCTGGCGCAGGGCCTGGAGCGCGGCGTTGCTGCCGACCCGCAACAGCGTTTTGAAACGGCAGAAGAATGGTTGCTGGTACTGGAACAGGGTGAGCGGCGCAGCTTGAGCGTGCGCCCCAGACCACTGCTGGAGCGCGAGCCGGTGAAGGTCTGGCGGACGATGGCGCTGGTGGCGCTGTTGGGCAATCTGGTGCTGCTGGTTTTACTGTTTCATGGTTGACCGAGTCGCGCCTTTCGCGAGCAAGCTCGCTCCCACAAGGGATCTATGGCGTTCACAAATCCCCCTGTGGAAGCGAGCTTGCTCGCGAAAGCGCCCGCCCATCCACTCAAAAATCCGTCCGTTTTTCGCCCCACTAACGAGCAACTCGCTTCGATTCGGTGCATAGACAACCATCCACCACCCGCGCCCCCCCAATAAACCCGGCTTACTCCGACTTGGCACAACCACTGCATTAGCCCTTTCAACACACACATAAAGTCCAACCTTCAACGACGAAGGCTGGGCTCCCCGAGAGAACGGGACCAGGACAAAGGCGTCCTCGCTAGGCAACTAGCGGGACGCCTTTTTTTGTTTGCGCAAAATTTCTCGAGCAAGGCCTGAAGCCCACAAGAGGCCAGCCGCCGCTCCCCGGAGAACCTGATGAAAAAACTCAAACTGGTGATGATCGGCAACGGCATGGCCGGCGTCCGTACCCTCGAAGAACTGCTCAAGCTGAGCAACGAGCTGTACGACATCACAGTCTTCGGCGCCGAGCCGCATACCAATTACAACCGCATCCTGTTGTCGCCGGTGCTGGCCGGTGAGCAAACGTTCGAGGAGATCGTGCTCAACGACCTCGACTGGTACCTGGAAAACAACATCAAGCTGCTGCTCAACCGCAAAGTGGTGGAAATCGACCGGGTCAAGCGCCGGGTGATTGCCGAGGACGGCACTGAAGCCGAGTACGACAGACTGCTGATCGCCACCGGCTCGACGCCGTTCATTCTGCCAATTCCCGGCAACACCTTGCACGGCGTGATCGGCTACCGCGACATTGCCGACACCCAGGCAATGATCGACACCGCCAAAACCCACAAGCACGCCGTCGTGATCGGCGGTGGCCTGCTCGGCCTCGAAGCTGCCAACGGCCTGATGCTGCGCGGCATGCACGTCACCGTCGTGCATCTCGGTGAGTGGTTACTGGAGCGGCAACTGGACAAGACCAGCGGCCAACTCCTGCAAAGCGCTCTCGAATCCCGTGGCCTGCATTTCCGCCTGTGCGAGCAAACCCAGGCCCTGCACGATGCCGGCAACGGTCGGGTCGGCTCGGTGCAATTCAAGAACGGCGACATCATCCCAGCTGATCTGGTGGTCATGGCCGCCGGCATCCGCCCCAACACTGAACTGGCGGAAAAGGCCGGCATTCCGTGCAATCGCGGCATTCTGGTCAACGACACCCTGCAAACCTATGACCCGCGCGTCTATGCCATCGGCGAATGCGCCAGCCACCGCGGCATCGCTTATGGCCTGGTGGCACCGTTGTTCGAACAGGCCAAGGTCTGCGCCAACCACCTCGCGCAATTGGGTTTCGCCCGCTATCAGGGCTCGGTTACATCGACCAAATTGAAAGTCACCGGCATCGACCTGTTTTCCGCCGGCGACTTCATGGGCGGCGAAGGCACCGAAACCATCACCCTCTCTGATCCGATCGGCGGGGTGTACAAAAAACTGGTGATCAAGGATGACGTTCTGGTGGGCGCCTGTCTGTACGGCGATACGGCAGATGGCGGTTGGTATTTCCGACAAATTCGTGAGAATCACGTCATCGGCGAGATCCGCGATCACCTGATGTTTGGCGAAAACGCCCTCGGCGACGTAGGACATCAGGGCCAGGACAAAGCCATGGTCATGGCCGACACCGCCGAAGTCTGCGGTTGCAACGGCGTGTGCAAGGGCACCATCGTCAAAGCCATTCAGGAACACGGTCTGTTCAGCGTCGATGACGTGAAGAAACACACCAAAGCGGCCAGTTCCTGCGGCTCCTGCGCGGGGCTGGTCGAGCAGATCCTGATCAACACCGTCGGCGGCGCGGCGGACGTCAAACCGAAAAGCGAAAAAGCCATCTGCGGTTGCAGCGACCTCAATCACGGCCAGATCCGCCAGGCGATCCGCGAGCAACATCTACTGACCATCGCCGGCACCATGAGCTACCTCAACTGGCGCACGCCAAACGGCTGCGCGACATGCCGCCCGGCGCTCAACTACTACCTGATTTCCACCTGGCCGGGCGAGGCCAGGGACGATCCGCAATCGCGCCTGATCAACGAGCGCGCCCACGCCAATATCCAGAAGGATGGCACTTACTCAGTGGTGCCACGGATGTGGGGCGGTGTGACCAACCCTTCGGAATTGCGCCGAATTGCCGACGTCGCCGACAAGTACAACGTGCCGATGGTCAAGGTCACCGGCGGTCAGCGCATCGACCTGCTGGGCATCAAGAAACAGGATTTGCCCGGCGTCTGGAAGGATCTCGACATGCCCTCCGGCCACGCCTACGGCAAATCGATTCGCACGGTGAAAACCTGTGTCGGCAGCGAGTTCTGCCGCTTCGGCACGCAGAATTCGACGCAACTGGGCATTGAGCTTGAACATGACCTGTTCAATATGTGGTCGCCGCACAAAGTGAAACTGGCTGTCTCCGGATGCCCACGCAACTGCTCGGAAGCGGGGATCAAAGACGTAGGAATCATCGGCGTCGATTCCGGATGGGAGATGTACATCGGTGGCAACGGCGGGATCAAAACGGAAGTCGCCGAATTCTTCGTCAAGCTGAAAACCGCCGAAGAAGTCCGCGAGTACAACGGCGCATTCCTGCAGCTTTATCGCGAAGAAGCCTTTTACCTCGAACGCACCGTGCACTACCTGCAACGGGTCGGCATGGAGCACATCAAGAAAGCCGTGCTTGAAGACCCCGAGCGTCGCAAAGCGTTGAACGAGCGCCTGCAATTCTCCCTGTCGTTTGAGCAGGACCCTTGGAAAGAGCGACTGGCGCAGCCGCAATTGAAGAAAGAATTTGACGTGATCCCTGTGAAAAACCTGGAGGTGCCGGCATGAACTGGCTCGATATCTGTGCCCTGGAAGAGATCAATACCCTCGGTTCGCGGATCATTGCCGGACCCAAAGGTGACATCGCGATTTTTCGTACAAGTGACGACGAAGTATTCGCACTCGACGACCGCTGCCCGCACAAGGGCGGCCCGCTGTCACAAGGTTTGATTTACGGCAAACGTGTGGCCTGCCCGCTGCACAACTGGCAGATCGACCTGCAATCCGGTGAAGCCCAGGCGCCTGATATCGGGTGCGCCCACCATCACGCGGCGCGGGTTGAAAACGGCCGGGTGCAATTGGCCCTGCGGGACGCTATCTGATGAACCGCCAGACGACCGCCTCGACCTGCTGTTATTGCGGGGTCGGCTGCGGCGTACTGATCGAGCATGACGGCGAGCGCATCCTCGGCGTCAGTGGCGATCCGGCGCATCCGGCCAACTTCGGCAAACTCTGCAGCAAAGGCTCGACCCTGCACCTGACCGGCGACCTCGCAGCGCGGGCGCTGTATCCGGAATTGCGCCTGGGCAAAGCGCTCGCACGCAGCCGCACCGACTGGGACACGGCGCTGGACCATGCTGTAAATGTGTTCGCCGAGACCATCGCCGAACACGGCCCGGACAGTGTGGCGTTCTACATCTCCGGACAGCTGTTGACCGAGGATTATTACGCCTTCAACAAACTGGCGCGGGCGCTGGTCGGCACCAACAACATCGACAGCAATTCACGCCTGTGCATGTCTTCGGCCGTGGTCGGCTACAAACGTAGTCTCGGCGCCGATGCACCGCCATGCAGCTATGAAGATCTGGAGCTCAGTGATTGCGTGATGATCGTCGGCAGTAACATGGCCTACGCCCATCCGGTACTTTTTCGTCGGCTCGAAGAGGCTAAATCGCGCCGTCCGCAGATGAAAGTCATCGTCATCGACCCACGGCGCACCGACACCTGCGATCTGGCCGATCTGCATCTGGCGATTCTGCCTGGCACCGATGTCGCTTTGTTCCATGGGATTTTGCACCTGCTGTTGTGGGAAGAATGGATCGACCGCGACTTCATCAACGCCCACACCGAAGGTCTGGCCGAGCTGAAAAGCCTGGTACGTGATTACACGCCACAGATGGTGTCGCAGTTGTGCGGGATCAGTGTCGAGCAACTGCAGCAATGCGCTGAATGGGTGGGCACGGCGCCGAGTTTTCTGTCGCTGTGGTGCATGGGCTTGAACCAGTCCACTGCCGGCAGCGCAAAAAACAGCGCGCTGATTAACCTGCACCTGGCTACCGGGCAAATCGGTCGTGCGGGTGCAGGACCTTTCTCTCTCACCGGTCAGCCAAATGCCATGGGTGGGCGGGAAACCGGCAGTCTGTCCAATCTGCTGCCCGGGCATCGTGATGCGGCCAACCCCGAGCACCGTGCTGAAGTCGCGGCTTACTGGGGCGTCGATCGGTTGCCGGAAAGCACCGGGCTCAGCGCTGTCGAACTGTTTGAACAGGTGCGAAGCGGCAAGATCAAGGCATTGTGGATTGCCTGCACCAACCCTGCGCAATCGATGCCGGATCAAAACTCGGTACGCGCAGCACTGCAGGCGTGTCCGTTCGTGGTATTGCAGGAAGCCTTCCGCACCACTGAAACAGCTGCATTCGCCGACCTGTTATTACCCGCCGCCAGTTGGGGCGAGAAGGAAGGCACGGTCACCAATTCCGAGCGACGCATTTCCCACGTACGCAAAGCCATTCTCGCACCGGGTGAAGCGCGGCCAGACTGGGCAATTACGGTGGATTTCGCACAGCGTCTGGAGAAACGTCTGCGCCCGCAGCACCCGAGCCTGTTTGCCTTCGATCGACCTTCGCAGCTATTCGATGAATTCAAGTTGCTTACCCGCGGGCGTGATCTGGATCTCTGCGGGATCAGTCATGCACTGATCGACCAGATCGGGCCGCAACAGTGGCCCTTCCCCGCTGGCGCCCGGCACGGAACAGCGCGGTTGTACAGCGACGGTATTTTTCCTACCGCTAACGGCCGCGCGCAGTTCATTGCCGACCCTTACCGCGCCGCCAAGGAGCAGCGTGATGCGCGCTTCCCGCTGACGCTGATCACTGGCCGCCTGCGCGATCAATGGCACGGCATGAGCCGCACCGGCACGGCGGCGCAACTGTTCGGTCATGTCAGCGAAGCGGTATTGAGCCTGCACCCGGACGAACTGCGCCGGCACCGTTTGCAGCCGGGCGATCTGGTCAATCTTAAAAGTCGTCGAGGCGCCGTGATCGTTGCGGTGGGTAGCGATGACAGTGTGCGTCCGGGCCAGGCCTTTTTGCCGATGCACTGGGGCGATCGCTTTCTCAAGGGCGGCGTGAATAGCGTGACGCTGCCGGCCTTCGACCCTTTGTCCAAGCAGCCGGAACTCAAACACAGCGGTGTGCGCTTGGAGTCGGTCAATCTGCCGTGGCAACTCTTCGCACTGATCGAGGGTGATGTTCAACAGCATTTCGAGACGCTACGACCCCTGTGCGAGGCGTTTTCCTACGTGAGTCTGAGCCTCGTCGGACGTGAACGCCCGGCATTGCTGATACGCGCTGCCAGCGGCTCGGCACCGGACCCGCAGTTGCTGGGTGAGATCGACGAATGTCTGTCGCTGATCGATGGCCCCGTACTGGCCTATGACGACCCGCGCCGGGCCATCGGCAAGCGTGTACGCATTGAAAACGGCCGGATTACCGCCATTCGCCTGGCTGGCGAAACCCTCGCGCAACACTGGCTGCAAGGTTTGTGGCTGGAAGGTCGCGCGGATGAACAACTGCGACGCTGGCTGCTGGCGCCAATGAGCGCGCCGCCGGGCAACGCCGGGGCGCAGGTCAGTCACGATAAAACCTTGTGCAACTGCAACAACGTCAGCCTCAACGCAGTCTGCGCCGGTATTGGCCAAGGACTTGACCTGCAGGGTTTGAAAAATCAACTGGGATGCGGCACGCAATGCGGCTCGTGCGTCCCGGAAATAAAGCGCTTGCTGGCCGCCAACGTGCAGCCGATTGCCGTCATTTGATGAGGGAAGACACCATGAATGCGAAAGTCTGGTTGGTGGGCGCAGGCCCTGGTGATCCGGAACTGTTGACCCTCAAAGCCGTGCGCGCCCTGCGTGAAGCCGATGTGGTGATGATCGATGACCTGGTCAACGACGCCGTGCTGGAACACTGCCCCGCCGCGCGAATCATTGCGGTGGGCAAGCGCGGTGGCTGCCGCTCGACGCCGCAGGCCTTCATCCATCGTCTTATGTTGCGCTACGCCCGTCACGGCAAATGCGTGGTGCGGCTCAAGGGCGGTGATCCGTGCATCTTCGGTCGTGGCGGTGAAGAGGCGCAGTGGTTACGCGAGCGTGGCGTCGAGGTCGAGTTGGTCAACGGCATCACCGCCGGGCTGGCCGGTGCGACGCAGTGCGATATTCCCCTGACCCTGCGCGGTGTCGCGCGCGGCGTGACGCTGGTGACTGCGCATACGCAGGATGACAGCCAATTAAATTGGCAGGCACTGGCGCAAGGCGGGACGACGCTGGTGATCTACATGGGTGTGGCCAAGCTCGGCGAGATTCGTGAGCAATTGTTGGCGGGGGGGATGGCGAAGGATACGCCGGTAGCGATGATCGAAAATGCCTCGTTGCCACATCAGCGTGAGTGCCGCAGTGATTTGATGGCGATGGAGTTGGATGCCTCTGCGTTTGAGCTGAAAAGTCCAGCGATTCTGGTGATTGGTGCTGTTGCTGCTGTTACGCAAGATCAAAAGATCGCAGTCTGCGGGAGCGTCCACACCGAGAGTGCATGCGCCCTGTAGGCGCTGACGCTTTACCAAATCGCAGACAAAGAAAAGCCCGGCCTAAGCCGGGCTTTTCTCAGAGCGGCAGCTAATTACTTAGCTTGAGCTTCAACCTGCGCTTCTACGCGACGGTTTACAGCGCGGCCAGCTTCAGTTTTGTTGTCAGCAACTGGGCGGGATTCGCCGTAGCCAACAGACTGAACGCGGGACGATTCAACACCGTACTGGTTGGTCAGAACTTGCTTAACGGCGTTTGCACGACGCTCGGACAGTTTCTGGTTGTAAGCGTCAGGACCGACGGAGTCAGTGTGACCTTCAACAGTAGTGGTGGTGGATGGGTACTGCTTCATGAAGTCAGCCAGGTTTTTGATATCGCCGTAGCTGTTGGTTTTAACAACAGATTTGTCGAAGTCAAATTTAACGTCCAGCTCAACACGAACAACTTCAGCAACTGCCGGGCAGCCATCAGCGTCAACAGTTACGTTGGCTGGGGTGTCTGGGCACTTGTCAACGTTGTCGCAAACGCCATCGTTGTCGCTGTCGGAGCAGACTTCAGCTGGTGCTGGAACTGGAGCAGCAGCAGGCTTGGAGCCGCCACCGAAGTTCACACCGATACCGACGCTTGGAGCCCACTCGGTGTCGCCTTGGTCGATGTTGTACTGAGCTTCAACGCCGGCACGGGCGTAGAAGTTGTCAGTGAAGTACAGCTTGGCACCGCCGCCAACGTTGGCGAAAGTGGAACGGTTACGACCGTTCGAACCGTTCTGGTCGATGCTCTGGTCAGAGAAACCGGCCGAAACGTACGGACGCAGCATGTCGCCCGGGTTGTTGAAGTGGTACAGAGCGTCCAGAGCGGTGTTAGCGCCTTTTACGTTCTTGCCGTCGTCGGCACGTACGTTGTGCACTTCGTCGTAGCCCAGACGCAGTTCAACGTCGTCGGTCAGGAAGTAACCGATCGAGCCGCCGAACAGGTTGCCGTTGTTCTTGAAGTTACGAGCGCTGTCGAATTGTTCTTTCTTAGCGAAGCCTTCGATTTCAACTGCGCCTTGGCCTTGTGCCAGAGCGCCGAACGAAGTGGCAGCAATAAGAGAACCAATGGCCAAGCCCAAGGTGTTTTTCAGTTTCATCCGTTAAATCCCCATCTGGTGATTGTGAAGCAGTCCCGCAAACCGGGGGACAACTCGGCGGCAAGTCTATCAGAACTTGCCTACACGTAAGAGATATTTGCGCTGAACTAAGTTTCAGCAATGCCTGCAAATTTCTCACGCAATTTATCTAGAGCGCGTTTGTACCGCATTTTTGTAGCACTCAAACCCATGTGCATGATGTCTGCGATCTCCTGAAACTCCAGCTCTGCGACAAATCGTAGCACCAGAATTTCGCGGTCAATCGGGTTCACATACACCAGCCAGCGATCAAGCCCGCCCTTGTCCTCGGGTTTTGGCGCCTTTTCTTCGGACGCTTCCTCGAGGGGGTCAAGACTCAATGCGTCCATCAAGCGACGCTTTCGCCGTTCCTTCCGATACTGCGTGATGCATTCGTTGTAAGTGATGCTGTACAGCCAGGTTTTGAACTTCGATTTCCCCTCGAAATTCTTCAAGCCATACAACACCTTCAACATCACTTCCTGACAGACATCGTCTGCGTCGCGATCGTTCCCAAGATATCTCGCACAGACGTTAAATAATGTTCGCTGGTAACGCCGCATCAGTTCTTCATAGGCACGCGTCACGTGAAACAGCTCGGTGTGCGAGCGCGCGACCAACTCCTCATCAGAGAGCTCGCGGGGGTCGTAGCGCGTAGATAGCGTTTGGGCTTTATTCAAAACAAGTCGTGCCGACAGTCAGGTCAATGTCCGCCGCAACCAGCCTCAGCTGGCATTCGCGGCGGCATACATTAGCAGGGTTTGCCGGATTAGCGGCTACTCACATGCTGTTCCAGCAGGATCCGATTGGAAAGAGAGACTAGCTCACCCTCATCGGTCAGCAATGTGGTTTTAACCGTGCCGATCTCTTCGATCTGGCCTTCGACCTCGCCAACACGCACTTGTTGCCCAACCTGGTACAACTCACGCACATAGATTCCCGCAAGAATCTGACCGGCAATTTCCCGGCTTCCCAACCCCATGGCCAGCGCAACCGCCAGACCAACGGTAATCAATACGATGACAATCACATGGTTCAGCAGGTCGGTCTTGACCTCAAGCTGACTGATCGCGACCGAGATGCTGATGATGATCACCAGCCCCTGAGCGATTCGCCCCAGCCCCGAAGCGTAGTCCAGGCCTACGCCTTCTGCCGCCCCACGGACCAGCCCATTGGCCAACTGCGCGAGCAAAACACCCACCAGCAACACCAGGGCTGCGCCAAATACTTTCGGCAAATACAGCGCCAGCATATCGAGCGTAGCTGAAACTCTCTCAAGGCCAAGGGATTCTGCTGCAGAAACCAGAAAAATAAGCAGCACGAACCAGTAAACGATCTTGCCGATCAGTGTCGAGATCGGCACCTGAAGCCCTGCGCGCGACAGCAACTTGGTCAGCCCGGTGCCGCCCATCAGGCGATCGAGGCCCAATTTAGCGAGCAATTTGGACAGCAAGGTATCGAGCAACTTGGCCACGACGAAACCCAACAGCAGCACCACCAGTGCGCCGAACAGGTTCGGGATGAAGTTGGCGACTTTGGTCCACAACGCAGTCATTGCAGTGACGAGGCTCTGAGTCCAGAGATCAAGTTCCATATTCAATCAGCCTTATCAGCAGTGCGAGCGGTAGGTTTACGAAGACGGGAAACCGGCGAGACATGGGCCGATCCGTTATTCAGGGCGATCATCAGCGCGGGCAGCCAGCGGCCCAGCAGGCTAAACAGATCACCCGCGCCGACCTGGCGGTTGGCGGTTTTGAGTACGCGGCCCAGACACGCATCGTCGTCACGGCTGGACGGCGAGGCGTTGAGCATGTCGCGCAAAGACTGTTCAAACGGATCGTGCATACGCACCTCTCGTGATGTCTGTGAAAGACGCGGGCAGATTTGGTCGGGTCACATGCGCCATGTTCAGACCCAGCGCAAACGACGGAATAACCACCATTGGCCGAAGGCCATGGCAAGCACCGTCAAGCAGGCGATCAGGAAACCATAAGGGCTGCTCGCGAACGGAATTCCGCCCACATTTATACCCAACAGCCCGGTGATAAAACTCATCGGCAAAAAGATGCAGGTGATGATCCCGAAGCGGTACATCGTGCGATTCATGCGCACGCTCAAACGCCGGTCTTCTGCCTCCAGGACAAGCCCCACGCGCTCTCGGGTCAATTCGAGTTCTTCCAGATAACGGGTCAGGCTGTTGTTCAGCTCGTTCCAGTAATCGGCATCATCATCGACAAACCACGGCAGTTTTATCCGCGTCATCTGGCCGAAAATATCCCGCTGTGGAGCGAGAAACCGCTTCAGTCCAGCCGCCCTTCGACGGATGTGCAAAATCGATCCGTGCTCTGGGGTATACCGTTCGTCGGCATCCATCTTTTCTTCTTCCTCATCGGCGACTTCCGAGAGGCAAGTGACCAGATCCTGCACTTTATTAGTGAGGAATTGCGCCAGATACAGGATCAGCTCAGAGGACGTTTTCGGGCCTTTGCCCTCCGCCAGAATCGTCAGCAGTTCATCCGTGGCGCGCAACGGGCGCAAACGCAGGGAAATAACGCGCTGGGCAGACGCGAAAATCCGCACCGAGACCATGTCTTCCGGTTCGGCACCCGGGTTGAGGTTGACGCCGCGCAAAAACAGCAGCAATTCGGAATCGGGCAACGGCAACAGGCGCGGTCGAGTGTTCTCTTCCAACAGCAAGTCGCAGGAGAATTCGTTCAGGCCACTGGATTTGCGCAGCCAGGTCTGCGTTTGCGGATGACTGCGATCCCAGTGCAGCCACAGACTTTCATGGGCCTGTAGCTGCAAATCGTCGAGCTCAGTCCGGGCTATCGAACGCGCACCGCCTCTACCGTCCAGCACCAGGGCATGCACCAGCCCCCATTGCGCGTTTTCTTCCTCGAACATCCTCATCCCTTTGTCAAAAGCTTATTCAGGCATCTTCAGCGGGCTCGGCGAGATGATCACGCCGTTGTTGTCCGCATAAATGTAGTGGCCCGGGTGGAACGTCACTCCGGCGAAAGTTACTGGAACGTCAAGGTCGCCGAGCCCGCGCCTGTTGGACTTCCTCGGGTGGCTAGCAAGGGCCTGCACGCCCAGATCGGTCTGCGCGATGATATCGACGTCGCGGATGCAACCGTAGATCACCAGCCCTTCCCAACCGTTTTTCGCGGCTTTCTCGGCCAGCATGTCCCCCAGCAGGGCATGACGCAGCGAACCACCACCGTCGACCACCAGTACCTTGCCATTCCCTTTGAGCTCGACCTGCTCCTTGACCCGCGAGTTGTCTTCGAAGCATTTGATGGTCACGATTTCGCCGCCGAATGAATCACGGCCGCCGAAATTGCTGAACATCGGTTCCAGCACCTGGACCAGCTCCGGATAGGCGTCGCACAGGTCAGGCGTGAGGTAATGGTTCATCGAAAAACTCCTGTAAAAAGGAAGACGATCAAGGATGACGCACTCTTGTGAGACGAGTTCCGGCAGTCGCTGTTTACCTTAGTTCATGCAAGGGTCGCTGAACGAACCTGAACAAACGCTGAAACGTAATAGCAAATCAGCCACTAAAAGTGACCAGAACCGCACAATGCGTCATATCTTAGCCGCAAGCCGACCCGAACGAAATGGCCTTTTTTCAGCGCCTCGCGACTCAGACCGCTGCCGCCAGATCCGGCTTCTCACCCAGTAACGGCGTGTGCTGATCGTTCAACCAGCGTGCCACCAGTGGCCATACCTGCGTCTGTGCAGCCTTGCTTACTAACATTTCGACATGGCCGAAATTATCGTTGAAGCCCTGTTCGCGCCCCAGATTGATGAACTGTTTGTGCTCAGAGCCAATCTGCTCGAACAGTTTGCGACAAGCCCACGCAGGATCCTGATGGTCCCCGGCTGCACTCACCGCCAGCACTGGCACGTGAACATCAGCCAGACCGGCCCACCAATCTTTGTCCTTGTAACCAAACCGGCCGAACAGGCCGTACCAGCGCATGCTCTCGATGGCCAGGCCGATGGGCTCGTCTTCCGGTCCGCGCTTGAGACGTGAGCCCGACAACTGCGCGAAACGCTTGAGAATGAAGCGACCGCTCCATTCAACCGGCGGAATCTTCAGCGGCCAGTAAGTACGGCTGACCTGAGTGCCAAAAAACGCCGCCGACGCCACGGCGGGTTCGCCCAGATACTCGCCACCCAGAGCCGCCGCCAGGGTAATGCCGCCCAGCGAATGGCCGATCCAGTGCGGCACCTGCCCGCTCTGCTCTCGCACGAATGCAGCGATTGCCGGCAGGTCGTACCTGGCGTAGTCGGCGACACGGTTCCTGCGGTATTCCTCGTTGCGCTGCGATAAACCGTGACCGCGCATCTCCGGAATCCACACGTCGAAGCCCAGCCGCGCCAGATAAGCGCCTAGCCCCAGACCTTTGGGCGAGAACCAGAAGCGTCGGTTGGAAAAACTGCCGTGCAACAGAATGACCGGCACACCACGTACCGCCGGTTCATCGGCCATACCCAAACGGGTGACGGCGATTTCTACGGACCAGTCCGGGCTGTTGCCGGGTTTCAGACGATAAACGTCTTCGCTCAGATCGCCGCGCCGCTCGGCGCTGATCAGGGCGACAGGAAATAGGTTGCTGCTGCTTTGCATAATGCTCTTGCACAAAAAAGGGCGGCATCCGGAGGCGCTCGCCCTACTTCAATCTCAAAGCCCCGCCCCTTGTGGGAGCGAGCTTGCTTGCGAAAGCGGTACATCTGTCGACATCGATGTTGAATGTCAGTCCGTCTTCGCGAGCAAGCTCGCTCCCTCAGGGGCAGCGACCCGTTCACATAACCATCAAGCCTGCGCTTGGCCTTCCGCGAGGAAGAACCAGGTTTCCAGCACAGTGTCCGGGTTCAGCGACACGCTTTCGATGCCCTGCTCCATCAGCCAGCGGGCCAGATCCGGGTGATCGGAAGGGCCCTGACCGCAGATACCGATGTATTTGCCAGCCTTGTTGCACGCCTGAATCGCGTTCGACAGCAGCTTCTTGACGGCCGGATTACGCTCGTCGAAGAGGTGCGCGATGATCCCGGAGTCACGATCCAGACCCAGCGTCAGCTGAGTCAGGTCGTTGGAACCGATCGAGAAACCGTCGAAGAACTCGAGGAACTCTTCAGCCAGAATCGCGTTGGATGGCAATTCGCACATCATGATCACGCGCAGCCCGTTTTCGCCGCGCTTGAGGCCGTTCTCTGCGAGCAGATCAACAACCTGACTGGCTTCGCCGAGGGTGCGCACGAACGGCACCATGATTTCGACGTTGGTCAGGCCCATCTCGTTGCGCACGCGTTTCAGCGCGCGGCATTCGAGTTCGAAGCAATCGCGGAACGATTCGCTGATGTAACGCGAAGCACCACGGAAACCCAGCATCGGGTTTTCTTCTTCCGGCTCGTACAGCTTGCCGCCGATCAGGTTGGCGTATTCGTTGGACTTGAAGTCCGACAGACGCACGATGACCTTCTTCGGAGTGAACGCTGCTGCCAGGGTGCTGATGCCTTCAACCAGTTTGTCGACATAGAAGCCAACCGGATCGTCGTAGCCGGCAATACGCTTGTCGACGCTGTCCTTGATTTCCTGCGGCAGACCGTCGTAGTTCAGCAGCGCTTTAGGGTGCACGCCGATCATGCGGTTGATGATGAACTCCAGACGGGCCAGGCCCACACCGGCGTTCGGCAGTTGCGCGAAGTCGAAGGCGCGGTCCGGGTTGCCGACGTTCATCATGATCTTGAACGGCAGATCAGGCATGGCGTCCACGGAGTTCTTCTTGATGTCGAAGCCCAATTCGCCTTCGAAGATGTAACCGGTGTCGCCTTCAGCGCAGGACACGGTTACGCCCTGGCCATCCTTCAGCAACTGGGTGGCGTTGCCGCAACCGACAACGGCTGGAATGCCCAGCTCACGGGCGATGATCGCCGCGTGGCAGGTACGCCCGCCCCGGTTGGTCACGATGGCGCTGGCGCGCTTCATTACCGGTTCCCAGTCCGGGTCGGTCATGTCGGAAACCAGTACGTCGCCCGGCTGGACCTTGTCCATCTCGGACACGTCCTTGATGATCCGCACTTTACCGGCGCCGATGCGCTGGCCAATGGCACGCCCTTCAACCAGCACGGTGCCGGTTTCTTTCAACAGGTAACGTTCCATGACGTTGGCCTGGGTGCGGCTTTTCACGGTTTCCGGACGGGCCTGCACGATGTACAGCTTGCCGTCGTCACCGTCCTTGGCCCACTCGATGTCCATCGGGCACTGGTAGTGCTTCTCGATGATCATCGCCTGCTTGGCCAGCTCGCTGACTTCAGCGTCGGACAGGCAGAAACGCGCGCGATCAGCCTTGTCGACGTCGATGGTCTTGACCGACTTGCCGGCCGTGGCGACTTCGCCGTAGATCATCTTGATGGCTTTGCTGCCCAGGTTGCGACGCAGGATCGCCGGACGACCGGCCTCCAGCGTGCCCTTGTGGACATAGAATTCGTCCGGGTTCACCGCGCCTTGAACGACGGTTTCGCCCAGACCGTAAGCGCCGGTGATAAACACCACGTCACGGAAACCGGACTCGGTGTCGAGGGTAAACATCACGCCGGCGGTGCCGGTTTCCGAACGCACCATGCGCTGCACGCCGGCAGACAGGGCGACCAGTTTGTGGTCGAAGCCCTGATGCACGCGGTAGGAGATCGCACGGTCGTTGAACAGCGAGGCGAACACCTCTTTGGCAGCGCGGATAACGTTCTCCACGCCACGGATGTTCAGGAAGGTTTCCTGCTGACCGGCGAAGGATGCGTCCGGCAAGTCTTCGGCAGTGGCTGAAGAACGCACGGCCACGGCCATGTCAGGGTTGCCGGCCGACAGCGCGGCGAACGCGGTGCGGATCTCGGTATTGAGTTTTTCCGGGAATTCGGCGTCCATGATCCATTGACGGATCTGCGCGCCGGTCCTGGCCAGTGCGTTGACGTCATCAACATCGAGCGCGTCGAGGGCCTGGTGGATCTGGTCGTTGAGGCCACTCAGTTCGAGGAAGTCGCGATAGGCCTGGGCGGTGGTGGCGAAGCCGCCGGGGACCGACACACCGGCACCCGCCAGGTTGCTGATCATCTCGCCCAGGGATGCGTTCTTGCCCCCCACATGCTCAACATCGTGTTTGCCGAGCTTATCGAGGGAAACTACGTACTCTACCAAGGTGATCTCTCCACTAACTGTGTTGGAAAAGCTCAGAAACCGGCTGCTCGGGGGAGCGTTGGCCGGTTGTATGGCCTGGACCTGGAAAATAAGTGAGAATGCAGGCCAATGGCGGCCGGCAAATCGCGCCTATCATATCCAAGATTCGTTATTAGCTTAAGGCCCAAGGTGCAAATGAAACGATCTGCTTTCTTTATCTCCGATGGCACCGGCATTACCGCCGAAACCCTGGGTCAAAGCCTCCTGGCGCAGTTCGAAAACATTACCTTCAGCAAATTCACGCGACCATACATCGACAGCGTGGATAAAGCGCGGGCCATGGTACAACAAATCAATAAAGCCGCCGAAACCGACGGCTTTCGCCCGATCATCTTCGACACCATCGTCAATCAGGACATTCGTGAGATTCTCGCAACGTCCAATGGTTTCATGATCGACATTTTCTCGACGTTCCTCGCCCCGCTTGAGCAGGAATTGACCGAGCATTCTTCCTACACTGTCGGCAAGTCGCATTCGATCGGGCACAACTCCAATTACATGGAGCGGATCGAGGCGGTGAACTTCGCCCTCGACAACGATGACGGCGCCCGCACGCACTATTACGACAAGGCCGATCTGATTCTAGTGGGCGTGTCGCGATGTGGTAAGACGCCGACGTGTCTGTACATGGCCATGCAATTTGGTATCCGCGCGGCCAACTACCCGCTGACCGAAGACGACATGGAGCGCCTGCAACTGCCGCCCGCCCTGCGCGCCCATCAGCACAAGCTGTTCGGCCTGACCATCGACCCGGACCGCCTCACCGCGATCCGCAACGAGCGCAAACCCAACAGCCGCTATTCGAGCTATGCCCAGTGCGAATTCGAAGTGCGCGAAGTGGAAAACCTGTTCCGCCGCGAAAACATTCCGAACATCAATTCCACACATTTTTCGGTGGAAGAGATCTCAGCGAAGATTCTGGTGGAGAAAGGGGTGGAGCGACGGTTCAAGTAGTTTTGCGGTGTCTGATCTGACGCCATCGCTGGCAAGCCAGCGCCCACAGGGATTTGTTGTGAATGTGAATGTTGCAAACACCAGAGAAACCTGTGGGAGCGGGCTTGCCCGCGATGAACGATTACACGATGTCTGTTAATGCCCAGGCCAAAGCTTCGAAACCGCCAAGCAACAATCCGTCATTCCCCACCGAATTACACACGCTCACCCGAATAAACTGCGGCACCGCCGCATGCCCTACCGCAAACGCCTCGGCAGTCGCCACCAGATAGTTGTTTTCTTTCAATTCCGCAGCAATCTGCGACGCTCGCCACAACTCGGGCACCTCTACCCAAAAGTGCGGACTGTAGGTGTGCGTCTTGTAGTTCAAGCCGTCCAGCACACCTGCAACCAACGCCTTGCGGCGGCCAATCTCCGTGATCTGCTCATCCAGCAAACGTTCGGCCATGCCGTTTTCGATCCACAGGCGCGCCACCTCCATCGACAGCGGATTGGCCATCCAGCACGTTGCACGAATGGCTGAGCTGATACGCACGATCAACGCCTGCGGCGCATGCAGATAACCGACCCGCAAACCCGCCGAAACGGCCTTGCTGAGACTGCCGATCAGCACCGCACGCTCGGGGGCGAAATAACTCAATGGCAGCGGGCGCTGGTGGTCGAGCACAGCATGGGCTTCGTCTTCGATAATCAGCAGATTGTGCTGGCGGCACACCTCGGCAATCGCCTCGCGCCGCAGGATCGACATCACAGCGGCTGTAGGATTCTGGATCGTTGGCGTGCAATACACCGCCGCCACCCGATGCTGACGGCAAATGTCCTCCAGCGCCGAGGGCAACAGTCCTTCGTCATCCATCGCGGCGCCGATGAGTTTTATCCCGAGTTGACGTGCGACGCTGATCAATCCGGGGTAGGACAAATGCTCGGTCACGACCGTGTCGCCGGCCTTGAGCAAAGCCATCAGGGCGCACAGCAAACCGTGCTGGCCACCGTTGACGCACAGCACCTGATCGGCGTGCGGCACGAAATTCCCGTGGCGCAACCAGACCGCCCCCGCCACCCGGTGCCTGGCCAATCCGCTTTCGGCGGTATACCCGGTCAATTGCTGTAACAGGCCCGGATCATTGGCCAGTTCAACAAGACTCTCGCGCATGAACGCTGCTTCCTGACCGGGGATCGGCTGGTTGCGGCTCATGTCGAAACACGCTGGCGGCTCGTCGCTGACATTGCGAAAGCCTTTGTCCTGCGGCCGTTCCATCCCGCGCTGACGCACATAGGTGCCGTCTCCTACGCGGGCCACGACTAACCCGACACGCTCCAGCTCGCCGTAAGCACGACTGATGGTGCCGATGGTGACGCCAAGACTATCGGCCAACAGTCTGTGCGGTGGCAGCTTGCAACCTGCCTCGATAACGCCCTCGCCGATGGCCTTTTCGACCGCATCGGCCAAGCGTTTGTACTTGACGCCGACGCCATTGACGAGGCCGTCGCGAAGGATTGACACCATGGCAATACTTACTTTGACAGTCATTCTCGCCCCTAATAGCGTATTGAAAACAGGTTCAATCAGGAATAGACCTTTTCAGTAATGAGGTCAATTCCTCGCTCGGAGCACCCTACATGTCAACTGTCGTCAGCTCACCAATGAACATCAGCAAACCCTGGCTTGCCGGATTGATCACCAGCACCCTGTTTCTCATCGTTTGTCTGAGTTGGGGCACCACGTGGCTGGGGATCAAGATTGCCGTGGAAAGCGTGCCGCCACTGACCGCTGCCGGCCTGCGCTTTCTGATTGCCTTCCCGCTGTTCCTCAGCTTCGCGGTGTTGCGCAAGGAACCCCTGCTGTTTCCGCGCCAAAGTCGCTGGTTTTTTGTGTTCGTTACGCTGTCGTATTTCAGCCTGCCGTATTACCTGCTCAACTATGGCGAGATGCACGTGTCGTCTGGCCTGACGGCGCTGCTGTTCAGCTGCATGCCGGTGTTTATCCTGATGTTCAGCGCACTGTTTCTGCGCGAGAAAATCTATCCGTCGCAAATGCTCGGCATCGCCATCGGCTTCGCCAGTCTGTTCATGATCATTCGCAGCCAGGGCTTGCACCTTGATCAGGCGGAATGGCTGGGTGTGCTGGCGATTCTCTGCGCAGCCGTCATGCATGCGTTGTGCTACGTAGTGACGAAAAAACACGGCAGCGCCATCAGCGTGATCACCTACAACACGCTGCCGATCGGCATCGCCGGGCTGATGTTATTTATTGTCGGATTGAGCTTCGAAGCGCCGAGCTTCCAGGACGTGACCGCGCGCTCATGGGCTGCCCTGTTCTATCTCGGGCTGGTGGCGTCGGTGGGTGGATTCATCGTTTATTTTTTGCTGCTTAAACGCCTCAGCCCGATCATTCTGTCGTTCGTGTTTATCATTTTCCCGGTGTTCGCCGTGATCATCGGCGCCTGGTACGAAGGGCAACCCCTGTCCCGGGAGCTGATGATCTATTCGGCGATTTTGTTGAGCGGTTTTGCGATCACCAAACTGCCTGTCGAAAAATGGCGCAAATCGTCCCTGTAGGGCTTTCGTCAGATCATGAACAGGTCGACGAAGCGGTGGACTGGCGTCGCTTCCAGCCGCGCCTGATCTTTGCACAGCGCCAGGATCTCGGCGCTACGTTGGCCGGTGAAGCGCGTTGCCAGGTTGGCCTTGAACTTGTCTTCCAGCAAAGGAATGCCCTGCGCCCGGCGGCGGCGATGACCGATCGGGTATTCCACCACGACGTTGTCGGTGCTAGTGCCGTCCTTGAAAAACACCTGCACGGCGTTGGCAATCGAGCGCTTGTCGGCCTCGAGGTATTCGCGGGTGAAGCGCGGCTCTTCGACGATGAGCATTTTCTCGCGCAGCACATCAATGATCGGATGAGCTTTGTGAAAATCGTCCTCGTACTGCTCGGCGATCAGGTTGCCGAAGGCCAGCGGCACGGCGGTCATGTACTGAATGCAGTGATCGCGGTCGGCAGCGTTGGCCAGCGGCCCGACCTTGGAAATGATGCGGATCGCCGATTCGTGGGTGGTGATGACGATTCGCTCGATTTCGTGCAGTCGATTGCGCACTTGCGGATGCAACGTCACCGCTGCCTCGCACGCAGTTTGCGCGTGGAACTCGGCGGGAAAGCTGATCTTGAACAGGACGTTTTCCATCACATAACTGCCGAACGGCCGTGAGAAAGCGAAGGCGCGTTTGTCTTCCGGCTTCAACGCCAGGTCGCTGTTGGTGTGGCTGAAGAGTACGTCGTAAAAGCCCCACTGTTTGGCACTCAACACACCGGGAATGCCCATCTCGCCACGCATGGCGATGTCGGCCAGACGTACGCCACGGCTGGCCGCATCCCCCGCGGCCCAGGATTTTCGCGAGCCCGCATTCGGTGCATGACGGTAGGTGCGCAGCGCCTGACCGTCGGCAAATGCATGGGACAGCGCCGACAACATCTGCTCGCGATTGGCGCCCATCAGTTTGGCGGTCACGGCGGTCGAGGCGACCTTCACCAGAATGACGTGATCAAGTCCCACGCGGTTGAAGGAGTTTTCCAGGGCAATGACGCCCTGAATCTCGTGGGCCATGATCATCGCTTCCAGCACCTCACGAATCGTCAGCGCTGCTTCAGCGTTGGCCAAGCGCTTCTGCGAGAGATGATCGGCTACCGCGAGAATTGCGCCGAGGTTGTCCGACGGATGCCCCCACTCGGCGGCGAGCCAGGTGTCGTTGTAGTCGAGCCAGCGCACGATGCAGCCGATATCCCACGCCGCTTTCACCGGATCAAGGCGATAAGGGGTGCCCGGGACGCGAGCGCCAAACGGCACGACGGTGCCTTCGACGATGGGGCCAAGGTGCTTGGTGCATTCGGGAAAACGCAGCGCCAGCAGGCCGCAACCCAGCGTGTCCATCAGGCAGTGGCGGGCGGTATTCAGGGCTTCGGTGGATTCAACATTGAAGGTCAGGACGTAGTCGGCGATGTCTTGCAGGACACGGTCGTAGTCGGGGCGGTCGTTCAGGTCGACGTTGGCGCTCATTGCGTTTCTCCTGTGCGGGGATGATGAGTGGTGCGGTCTTCCTCAGGGCTTGGTTGGTCTGGTTGATTGCAGGTCTGGGGCGCCTGCTCTTTTGGTGTTTCTTCAGGTGGTGAAGCCCCTCACCCTAGCCCTCTCCCGAGGGAGAGGGAACCGATTGGGGGATGCAGTAGAGCTTCACCGACGTGAACGATCTCATCGAATCCATAATTGATCAGATCCATACACAATTTCAGAAACCTCGACCGTTCCCCCTGAATCCATAATCGACTCGGTCTTTCAGGTCGATGTATCACGCCAGACAACCCGGTCGGCCCCCTCTCCCTTCGGGAGAGGGCTGGGGTGAGGGTAAAAGCTCTCGAATCAGAACGAATCACCGGGAATACGCACGTAGCCTTCCATCAAAACGCGCGCACTGCGGCTCATGATGGCTTTTTTCACCACCCACTCCCCGTGTTCCAGGCTCGCCTCGGCACCGACCCGCAATGTGCCGGAAGGATGACCGAAGCGCACGGCGCTGCGCTCAACGCCACCCGCCGCCAGGTTCACCAGCGTTCCGGGAATTGCCGCCGCAGTGCCGATGGCGACCGCAGCCGTGCCCATCATCGCGTGGTGCAGCTTGCCCATCGACAATGCACGCACCAGCAAATCAACGTCACCGGCAGCAATCGCTTTACCGCTGGACGCCACGTAATCCGCAGGCTTGGAGACGAACGCGACTTTCGGTGTGTGTTGGCGCTTGGCCGCTTCATCGAGATTCGAGATCAGGCCCATGCGCAAAGCACCATAAGCGCGGATGGTCTCGAACATCTGCAAGGCTTTCGGGTCGCTGTTGATCGCACTTTGCAGTTCGGTGCCGGTGTAGCCGATGTCTTCGGCGTTGACGAAAATCGTCGGAATACCCGCATTGATCATGGTCGCCCTGAACGTGCCAACACCCGGCACCTCCAGCTCATCGATCAGGTTGCCGGTAGGAAACATCGAACCACCACCGCCCTCTTCTTCTGCCGCCGGGTCCATGAACTCCACCTGCACTTCGGCCGCCGGAAAGGTCACGCCGTCGAGTTCGAAATCTCCGGTTTCCTGCACTTCACCGTTGGTGATCGGCACGTGGGCGATGATGGTTTTGCCGATATTGGCCTGCCACACGCGCACCACCGCGACACCGTCGTGCGGAATGCGGCTGGCGTCGACCAGGCCGTTGCTGATCGCAAACGAACCGACCGCCGCCGACAGGTTGCCGCAGTTGCCGCTCCAATCCACGAACGGCTTGTCGATGGAGACCTGGCCGAACAGGTAGTCGACGTCGTGATCAGCCTGGCTGCTTTTCGACAGGATCACGGTTTTGCTGGTGCTTGAAGTGGCGCCGCCCATGCCGTCGATCTGCTTGTCGTACGGGTCGGGGCTGCCGATTACACGCAGCAGCAAGGCGTCGCGGACGGGACCTGGAACCTGCGCCGCTTCAGGCAAATCTTTCAGGCTGAAGAACACGCCTTTGCTGGTGCCACCGCGCATGTAGGTGGCGGGAATCTTGATTTGCGGAACGTGAACCATGGTGCTCCTTAACGAGGGCATGGGACTTGAAGTCCCATGCCCACATCCGATGATTTAAACGGCAGCCGCCGACTCTTCGAGGAAGTCCTGAGCGAAGCGCTGCAACACGCCGCCGGCCTCGTAGATCGACACTTCTTCAGCGGTATCGAGGCGGCAAGTGACCGGCACGTCGACGCGCTCGCCATTCTTGCGATGGATCACCAGCGTCAGGTCGGCGCGCGGTTTGCGCTCGCCAATCACGTCGTAGGTTTCGCTGCCGTCGATGGCCAGGGTATGACGGTCGGTGCCCGCCTTGAACTCCAGCGGCAACACGCCCATGCCCACCAGGTTGGTGCGATGGATACGCTCGAAACCTTCCGCCGCAATGGCTTCGACACCCGCCAGACGCACGCCTTTGGCCGCCCAGTCGCGGGACGAGCCCTGACCGTAATCGGCGCCGGCGATGATGATCAGCGGCTGCTTGCGCTCCATGTAGGTTTCGATGGCTTCCCACATGCGCATCACTTTGCCTTCCGGCTCGACACGGGCCAGCGAGCCCTGCTTGACCTTGCCGTTTTCCACGACCATTTCGTTGAACAGTTTCGGGTTGGCAAACGTCGCGCGCTGGGCGGTCAAGTGATCGCCACGGTGGGTGGCGTAGGAGTTGAAGTCCTCTTCCGGCAAGCCCATTTTCGCCAGGTATTCGCCGGCGGCGCTGTCGAGCATGATCGCGTTCGAGGGCGACAGGTGATCGGTGGTGATGTTGTCCGGCAGCACCGCCAGTGGGCGCATGCCCTTGAGCGGACGCGCGCCGGCCAGTGCGCCTTCCCAATACGGCGGGCGGCGAATGTAAGTGCTCATCTCGCGCCAGTCGTACAGCGGCGTGACTTTCGGGCCGGTGTCTTCATGGATGGCGAACATCGGGATGTAGACCTGACGGAACTGCTCGGGTTTGACCGAAGACTTCACCACGGCGTCGATTTCTTCGTCGTTCGGCCAGATGTCTTTGAGGCGAATGTCCTTGCCGTCGACCACGCCCAAGACATCTTTCTCGATGTCGAAACGGATGGTCCCGGCAATCGCGTAAGCAACCACCAGCGGCGGCGAAGCGAGGAAGGCCTGCTTGGCGTACGGGTGGATGCGGCCGTCGAAGTTGCGGTTGCCCGAGAGCACGGCAGTCGCATACAGGTCGCGGTCGATGATTTCCTGCTGGATCACCGGATCCAGTGCGCCGGACATGCCGTTGCACGTGGTGCAGGCAAACGCCACGACGCCGAAACCGAGTTGTTCCAGTTCGGTGGTCAGCCCCGCTTCGTCGAGGTACAGCGCCACGGTTTTCGAACCCGGCGCCAGCGAGGATTTCACCCACGGTTTGCGCGTCAACCCGAGTCGGTTGGCGTTGCGCGCAATCAGGCCAGCGGCAATCACGTTGCGCGGATTGCTGGTGTTGGTGCAACTGGTGATGGCCGCGATAATCACCGCACCATCGGGCATTTGCCCCGGCACGTCATCCCACTGACCGGAGATGCCTTTGGCCGCCAGATCCGAGGTCGCAACGCGCGCGTGCGGGTTGCTCGGGCCGGCCATGTTGCGCACCACCGACGACAAGTCGAAGGTCAGACCGCGCTCGTATTGCGCGCCTTTGAGGCTGTCGGCCCACAGACCGGTGGTTTTGGCGTAGTGCTCGACAAGCTGCACTTGTTGGTCTTCACGACCGGTGAGCTTGAGGTAATCGATGGTCTGCTGGTCGATGTAGAACATCGCCGCGGTGGCGCCGTATTCCGGCGCCATGTTGGAGATCGTTGCGCGGTCGCCGAGGGTCAGCGCGGCAGCGCCTTCACCGAAGAACTCCAGCCATGCACCGACGACTTTCTGCTTGCGCAGGTACTCGGTCAGCGCCAGCACCATGTCGGTGGCGGTAATGCCCGGTTGCAGTTTGCCGGTCAGTTCGACGCCGACGCTTTCCGGCAGGCGCATCCACGAGGCGCGGCCGAGCATCACGCTCTCGGCTTCGAGGCCGCCGACGCCGATGGCGATCACGCCCAGCGCATCGACGTGCGGGGTGTGGCTGTCGGTGCCGACGCACGTGTCGGGGAACGCCACGCCGTCACGCACCTGGATCACCGGAGACATTTTCTCCAGGTTGATCTGGTGCATGATGCCGTTGCCCGGCGGGATCACATCAACATTCTTGAAGGCTTTTTTGGTCCAGTTGATGAAATGAAAACGGTCTTCATTGCGACGATCTTCGATGGCGCGATTCTTCTCGAACGCCTGCGCATCAAAGCCCCCCGCCTCCACCGCCAGCGAGTGGTCGACGATCAGTTGCGTCGGCACCACCGGATTGACTTGCGCCGGATCACCGCCCTGCAAGGCAATAGCGTCACGCAGCCCGGCAAGGTCGACCAGTGCGGTCTGACCGAGAATGTCATGGCAGACAACGCGCGCCGGGAACCACGGGAAATCGAGGTCGCGCTTGCGCTCGATGAATTGCTTCAGGGATTCGGTCAGCGTGGCCGGGTCGCAGCGACGCACAAGGTTTTCCGCCAGCACGCGCGAGGTGTACGGCAGGGTGTCGTAAGCGCCGGGCTGGATCGCATCGACAGCCGCGCGGACGTCGAAATAGTCCAGCGGTGTGCCGGGCAGGTTCTTGCGAAATTCTGTGTTCATCGGGTCAGGACTCGGGTCACGGGAGTTTCAAGGGGTGGGGCCAGACACCGATCTTGAAATTCACACTGAACCCTGTGGGAGCTGGCTCGCCAGCGATAGTGTTGGGTCAGTCGACATCGATGCTGGATGTGACTCCGTCATCGCTGGCAAGCCAGCTCCCATAGGGATTTAGGTGAACGTCAAGATCAGTGTTCAGCCCTCACCATTCAGCGACGTTCGATTGGCACGAACTTGCGCTGTTCTACGCCGACGTATTCGGCGCTTGGGCGGATGATGCGGTTGTTGGCGCGTTGTTCGAACACGTGCGCCGCCCAGCCGGTCAGGCGCGAGCAGACGAAGATCGGTGTGAACAGCTTGGTCGGGATGCCCATGAAGTGGTACGCCGAGGCGTGGTAGAAGTCGGCGTTCGGAAACAGCTTCTTCTGCTCCCACATGGTCTTGTCGATGGCTTCGGAAACCGCGAACAGCACCTTGTCACCGACTTCATCAGAGAGCTTTTTCGCCCAACCCTTGATCACCTCGTTGCGCGGGTCGCTGTCCTTATAGATCGCGTGGCCGAACCCCATGATCTTGTCTTTGCGCTCGAGCATGCCGAGAGTGCCTTTGATCGCGTCTTCGGGCGACGAAAAGCGCTCGATCATTTCCATCGCCGCTTCGTTGGCGCCGCCGTGCAGCGGGCCGCGCAACGAACCGATGGCCGCCGTGACGCAGGAATACAGATCGGACAGGGTCGATGCGCACACACGGGCGGTGAAGGTCGAGGCGTTGAATTCGTGTTCGGCGTAGAGAATCAGCGACACGTTCATCACTTTGACGTGCAGTTCGCTCGGCTTCCTGTCGTGCAGCAAGTGCAGGAAGTGGCCGCCGATGGATTGTTCATCGGTCACGCAGTTGATGCGTTTGCCATCGTGGCTGAAGCGATACCAGTAGCACATGATCGCCGGGAACGCGGCCAGCAGACGGTCAGTCTTGTCCTGCTGCTCGGAGAAGTCTTTCTCCGGTTCGATGTTGCCAAGGAACGAGCAACCGGTGCGCATCACGTCCATCGGGTGGGCGTCGGCGGGGATGCGTTCCAGCACTTCTTTCAGCGCCTGCGGCAGGTCGCGCAGCTTGCTCAACTTGCCTTGATAAGCGTCGAGTTCGGCCTGGGTCGGCAGTTCGCCGTACAGCAGCAGGTACGCCACTTCTTCAAATTGCGCATCGGCTGCCAGTTCGCGCACGTCGTAGCCGCGATAGGTCAGCCCGGCACCGGCCTGGCCTACGGTGGACAGTGCGGTTTGCCCGGCAACCTGGCCCCGGAGCCCGGCGCCACTGAGTACTTTTGCTTCGGCCATTGCTGTCTCCAATTTTTTTGAATTTGTATGGAAAACTTGTGGGAGCGAGCTTGCTCGCCAAAGCGCTGGATCCGTCGACATCACTGATGGATGTCAGTCCATCTTCGCGAGCAAGCTCGCTCCCACAGGGTCTGGTTCAGCCTTTCTTTTGTGCAAACAACGCATCGAGCTTCTGCTCGAACGTGTGGTAATCGATGCGATCGTAAAGCTCCATGCGAGTCTGCATGGTGTCGATGACATTCTGCTGTGTGCCGTCGCGACGGATCGCGGTGTAGACATTTTCCGCAGCCTTGTTCATCGCGCGGAACGCCGACAGCGGATACAGCACCAGCGACACGTCCGCTCCCGCAAGCTGCTCGGTGGTGTACAGCGGCGTCGCGCCGAACTCGGTGATGTTGGCCAGAATCGGTGCTTTCACGCGGCTGGCGAACAGCTTGTACATCTCAAGCTCTGTGATGGCTTCCGGGAAGATCATGTCGGCGCCCGCCTCGATGCACGCCGCGGCGCGATCCAGAGCAGACTCCAGACCTTCAACGGCCAGCGCATCGGTACGCGCCATGATCACGAAGCTGTCGTCGGTACGGGCATCGACGGCAGCCTTGATGCGGTCGACCATTTCCTGCTGGCTGACGATCTCTTTATTCGGACGATGGCCGCAGCGCTTGGCGCCGACCTGGTCTTCGATGTGAATCGCCGCCGCGCCGAACTTGATCATCGATTTGACGGTGCGCGCCACGTTGAAGGCCGAAGAACCGAAACCGGTGTCGACATCCACCAGCAGCGGCAGATCGCAGACGTCGGTGATGCGCCGTACGTCGGTGAGCACGTCATCCAGACCGGTGATGCCCAGATCCGGCACGCCGAGGGACCCTGCGGCCACCCCGCCACCGGACAGGTAGATCGCCTTGAAACCGGCACGTTTGGCCAGCAGCGCGTGGTTGGCGTTGATCGCACCGACCACCTGCAAAGGGTGCTCGCTGGCGACCGCATCGCGGAAACGCTGGCCTGGAGTGTTCGGGTTGGAACTCATGACTCACCTCGTTCAGTGGCTGTCTTATTGTGGGCGCCGTCCTGGTAATGACGGGCGATGTTGCGTTTCGAGGCGCCGATGTGACGGCGCATCAACAATTCCGCGAGTTCGCCGTCACGGTCGGCGATGGCATCGAGAATCCTGTGGTGTTCGGCGAAGGCCTGGCGCGGGCGGTTCGGCGTGGTCGAAAACTGGATGCGGTACATGCGCACCAGTTGATAGAGCTCGCCGCAGAGCATCTGCGTCAGCGTGCGGTTGCCGCTGCCCTGGATGATGCGGTAGTGGAAGTCGAAATCGCCTTCCTGCTGGTAGTAGCCGACCCCGGCCTGAAACGCCGCGTCGCGCTCGTGGGTTTCCAGCACCCGACGCAGCTCATCGATTTCTTCGACGCTCATGCGTTCAGCCGCCAGACGGCACGCCATGCCTTCGAGAGATTCACGGATTTCGTAGAGTTCCAGCAATTCGGCATGGCTCAGCGATACCACTCGCGCGCCGACGTGCGGCACCCGCACCAGCAGGCGCTGACCTTCCAAGCGGTGGATCGCCTCACGCAGCGGCCCACGGCTGATGCCATAGGTGCGTGCCAGCTCAGGCTCGGAGATCTTGCTACCCGGAGCAATCTCGCCTCTGACGATAGCTGCCTGTATGCGTCGAAAGACGTTTTCCGAGAGCGTCTCGGAATCGTCGCCGCTGATGACCGGGGGATCGAGATGATCCAGCATGATTGTCGACACCTTGAAATCCAATGCGGCAAAAACTAGCCAATTAAGCCGAATCAGTCAAAGGATAAATAGGTATTGTCGACAATCGTCTAATAACCCGCTCCATGAGGTCCAAGGGTTATAGACCCCCTCGGGCGCTGGCGCCATAAAACCACCGTGCTAGAATGCCGCCCGCATTTGCTGGCCATTTGTACGGCTTGTCATAAAAAGCTGAAAGGCACACGAAGGGACCTGCGCAAGTTTTGCCAGGCACCTGAACCGAAAACGGAACGCTGCGCACCAGGATTTATGAGACTCAAGCCTTTTCCCACATTCTTCGCCCTGTTTTGCCTGCCCGGCCTCGCCGCCGCGGGCGAAAAAACCGTGTACGGCCTCAACGAATACGCTTCGCTTGACGGCATCAATCTGGAAGTCGCGGCCAAACTCGACACGGGCGCAAAAACCGCCTCGCTGAGTGCCCGCGACATCAAACGCTTCAAGCGCAATGGTGAATCCTGGGTACGTTTCTACCTGGCGATCGACGCCGCGCATTCGCACCCGATCGAACGCCCGCTGGCCCGAGTCAGCAAGATCAAGCGCCGCGCCGGCGACTACGATCCGGAAGAAGGCAAAAAGTACACCGCGCGCCCGGTGATCGAGCTGGATATCTGCATGGGTTCGGCGATGCGCAGCATCGAAGTGAACCTGACCGACCGAAGTGCGTTCCAATACCCGCTTTTGATCGGTTCCGAAGCGCTGAAACGCTTCGACGCACTGGTCGATCCCAGTCTCAAATACGCTGCAGGCAAACCCGCTTGCACCATCGCCGCTCATACCGCCGAGTAATTTCCATGCGTTCTCTAACCTTCCACCTGAAAATCCTGATCACCATTCTGGTGCTCCTGGGCGTTTCGGTTACGGCCTATCAGATTTTCGTACTCGGCATCCCCGTGACCGAAGACGCCACCGACGACTTGTGGAACATCGACGCCAAAGTCGAGTTCGTCGCCAGCACCAAGGACCCGGTGAAGATCCAGATGTTCGTGCCGCCGCTGAGCCGCGATTACGTCAGCCTCAACGAGAGCTTCATCTCCAATAACTACGGCGTGTCGGTGAACCGCGTCGACGGCAACCGCAAGGTGACCTGGTCGGCGCGGCGCGCCAAGGGCAATCAGACTCTTTATTACCGTCTGGTGCTGACCAAGCGCTACACCGCCGAAAAAACCAAGACCAAAGGCCCGACCTTCCGCGACAGCATGGTCATCGAAGGACCGGAGAAAATCGCCGCCGAATCGCTGCTCGCACCGATTCGTCAGCACTCGGCCGACGTTGAAACCTTCATCGGCGAAGCGATCAAGCGCGTCAACAACGTCAACGACGACAACGTGAAACTGCTCCTGGCTGGCGACCCATCGACGCCGCACAAAGCCAAAATCGTCGAACTGCTGCTGTCCATCGCCCACGTCCCGGTGGAAAAAGTCCACACCATCCGCCTCGTCGCCGATCAGCCGCAAACGCCTGAACTGTGGCTGCGCAGCTTCAACGGCACCGACTGGCTGTACTTCAATCCGGAAACCGGCGAACAGGGCCTGCCGACCGACCGCCTGCTGTGGTGGACCGGCGATGAAAACCTGATCACCGTCGACGGCGGCAAGAAAGCCAACGTGACCTTCAGCCTGAACAACAGCGAGATGAACGCGATTCGTCTGGCCAAACTGACTGACGAAAACACCGACGCCAATTTCCTCGAATACTCGCTCTACGGTCTGCCGCTGCAAACCCAGCAGACGTTCATGATCATGGTAATGATCCCGATCGGCGTGCTGGTGATCCTGATCCTGCGCAACCTGATCGGCCTGCAGACCCTCGGCACGTTTACCCCGGTGCTGATCGCCCTCGCCTTCCGTGAGACGCAGCTCGGGTTCGGCATTTTGCTGTTCACCGTGATTACCGCGCTGGGGCTGTCGTTAAGGTCGTATCTGGAACACTTGAAGCTGCAAATGCTGCCACGGCTGTCGGTGGTGCTGACATTCGTCGTGGTGTTGATCGCGGCAATCAGCCTGTTCAGCCATAAGCTGGGGCTGGAGCGCGGTCTGTCGGTGGCGCTGTTCCCGATGGTGATTCTGACCATGACCATCGAACGCCTGTCGATTACATGGGAAGAACGCGGTGCCAGCCATGCAATGAAAGTCGCCATTGGCACCTTGTTCGCGGCCACCCTGGCGCACCTGATCATGACCGTGCCGGAGCTGGTCTACTTCGTGTTCACCTTCCCGGCGATCCTGCTGATTCTGGTGGGCTTCATGCTGGCGATGGGGCGTTATCGCGGTTACCGCCTGACCGAACTGGTGCGTTTCAAGGCGTTCCTGAAGAAGGCTGACAGCTGATGTTCGGTTTCTGGAAGACCTGGAAGGCCCTGGAAGCCCGGGGCATCATGGGCATTAATCGGCGTAACGCCGATTACGTGCTCAAGTACAACAAGCGCAGTCTGTACCCGATCGTCGATGACAAGATCATCACCAAGGAACACGCGATCAAGGCCGGCATTCACGTGCCGGAGTTGTATGGCGTGATTTCCACCGAGAAGGAAATCGACAAGCTCGACGAGATCATCGGCGGGCGCAGCGACTTCGTGATCAAACCGGCCCAAGGCGCCGGCGGTGACGGCATCATCGTGGTGGCCGACCGCTTCGAGGGCCGTTACCGCACGGTCTCGGGCAAGATCATTGCCCACGAAGAGCTTGAGCATCACATCTCGAGCATCCTCACCGGCCTGTATTCCCTGGGCGGCCACCGTGATCGCGCGCTGATCGAATACCGCGTGACCCCGGACCAGATCTTCAAAAGCATCAGTTATGAAGGCGTGCCGGACATCCGCATCATTGTGCTGATGGGGTATCCGGTAATGGCGATGTTGCGCCTGCCGACCCGTCAATCCGGCGGCAAGGCCAACCTGCACCAAGGCGCCATTGGCGTCGGCGTGGATCTGGCGACAGGCCTGACCCTGCGCGGCACCTGGCTGAACAACATCATCACCAAACACCCGGACACCACCAACGCAGTGGACGGCGTGCAACTGCCCTACTGGGACGGTTTCATGAAACTCGCTGCCGGTTGTTATGAGCTGTGTGGTCTGGGTTACATCGGCGTGGACATGGTGCTGGATCAGGAAAAAGGCCCGTTGATTCTTGAGCTGAATGCGCGGCCGGGGCTGAATATCCAGATCGCCAATGATTGCGGTCTGACGTTGCGTACCCATGCGGTGGAAGCGCGACTGGAAGAGCTCAAGGCACGTGGCGTGACTGAATCGGTTGAAGAGCGGGTGGCGTTTACTCAGGAAATGTTCGGGCATATTCCTGCGGTCGAGGGCTGAACCGCTTAAGCGCTGAAAAGCTCCAAAGCCCCTCACCCTAACCCTCTCCCGGAGGGAGAGGGGACTGACCGAGGTGGATGTTCAAACGACATCGACCTGAAACACCGAGTCGAACTCGGGCACGAAATCCTCTTGGTCGCAAGTTGGAACTTAACCCCTGAGGAGCATGAAGATCTGCTCCCTTTACCCCTCGCCCCCGTGGGGGAGAGGGCTGGGGTGAGGGGGTAGGCTTTTGACTTTGAACTGGCCGCCGAGAGGACTACAATCCCCACCCCGCTTCAACGGCCGATCTGCCCCGCCCATGTTGACCTGTTCCGTACACCCGCTGCCCTACCGCGCCAATCCCGCCGACTACTTTGCGGCAATCCGCAATGCCCCCGGCGCTGTGCTGCTCGACAGCGGTCGGCCGAGTGCCGAGCGTGGCCGGTATGACTTGCTCAGCGCCTGGCCGCTGGAACAACTGGCCGTAATGCCGGACGAAAGCGGCAGCCTTTTCCTGCAACGTCTGCGCGATAACCTGAGCCGTTTGGGTGAGGCTGATTTGCCAGTGGGCCTCGAGTTACCGTTCGCGGGCGGTCTGATCGGTTACCTGAGCTACGACTTCGGTCGACATCTGGAACACCTGCCCAGTCAGGCGCGGGATGATCTGCAATTGCCCGACGCACGATTTGGCCTGTATGCCTGGGCGCTGATCAGCGATCACCAGACCGCCACCAGCCAACTGGTTTTCCACCCGTCCATCGTCGACAGCGAAAAGCAGCGCCTGATTACGTTGTTCACTCAACTGCCTGATGACTCGCTGGCCCCGTTCAAACTGAACAATCCGATGAGCGCCGACCTCTCGGCTGACGATTACCACCAGGCCTTCGAACGCATCCAGCATTACATTCAGGCCGGTGACTGCTATCAGGTCAACTTCGCCCAGCGCTTCCGCGCTACCTGCCAGGGCGATCCATGGCTGGCCTATTGCGCCCTGCGCGCAGCCTGCCCGACGCCTTTTTCCGGGTTCCAGAGCTTGCCGGACGGTGGCGCGGTGTTAAGCCTGTCGCCGGAACGCTTCGTCAAAATCAGTCAGGGCCAGGTGGAAACCCGTCCAATCAAAGGCACCCGCCCACGCGGTGTTACGCTGGCCGAAGACGCCGCCAACGCCGCCGAACTGCTGGCTAGCCCCAAGGATCGCGCGGAAAACCTGATGATCGTCGATCTGCTGCGCAACGATCTGGGGCGCACCTGTCGCATCGGTTCGGTGCGGGTGCCGGAGTTGTTCAGTTTGGAGAGCTATCCCAACGTCCATCATCTGGTCAGCAGCGTGACCGGTGAACTGGCGCCGGATCGCGACGCGTTAGACCTGATCGCCGGCAGCTTCCCCGGCGGCTCGATCACCGGCGCGCCGAAGATTCGTGCGATGCAGATCATCGACGAACTGGAGCCCACCCGGCGTGGCTTGTATTGCGGCTCGTTGCTGTATCTGGACGTGCGCGGCGAGATGGACAGCTCCATCGCGATTCGCAGTCTGTTGGTCAAGGATGGGCAGGTGTGCTGCTGGGGAGGCGGCGGGATTGTTGCCGATTCGGACTGGCAAGCTGAATATCAGGAGTCGATTACCAAAGTGAAAATCCTCCTTCAAACCCTGCAAAACCTCTAAACGCTTCGCGAGCAGGCTCGCTCCCACAATGGAATGCATTTCGCACGTGGGAGCGAGCCTGCTGGCGAAAGCGTCCTTCCAGGCGACTACAAACTCAGGTCGCGATTCGAGGCCTTGAGGAATTCCTGTTTCAGTTCAGCAAACGTGTGCACCGCCGGAAACTGCGGAAACTCGCGGATCACATTGTCCGGCGCATGGAACAGAATCCCCGCATCCGCCTCGCCCAGCATCGTCGTGTCGTTGTACGAATCACCCGCCGCAATCACCCGGTAATACAGGCTCTTGAAGGCCAGCACCGACTGACGCTTGGGATCCTTCTGACGCAATTGATAGCTGGTCACCCGACCGGTTTCATCGGTAATCAGACGATGGCACAACAACGTCGGGAATCCCAACTGGCGCATCAAAGGCTGGGAGAACTCGTAGAAGGTGTCCGACAGAATCACCACCTGGAAGCGCTCGCGCAGCCAGTTGACGAATTCCACCGCGCCGTCCAGCGGCTGTAGCGTGGCGATCACTTCCTGAATGTCCGAGAGCTTCAGGCCGTGTTCATCGAGGATGCGCAGACGCTGCTTCATCAACACGTCGTAATCGGGAATGTCCCGGGTGGTGGCCTTGAGGGATTCGATTCCGGTTTTTTCGGCGAAAGCGATCCAGATTTCCGGCACCAACACCCCTTCAAGATCCAGGCAAGCAATTTCCACAAGACACTCCCGTTTGTATTGATTATTGAGTCGAGCGACGCCGAACTCTAGCGGCTCCACCACAGCCGTGCAACGCACAGCACGCGCCAACCGGCGCAGCTTTTTGTTACCATCGCCGCCATATAGAGCGCCCAGCGCCACCGACCTGTAGGAAGCCGCCCTGATGAGCCCAACGTTCGATGTCGTGGAACTCGCCACGACCTATGCCAACAAATCCGCTCAGGACATCCTGAAACTCGCGTTCGCCGAGTTCGGCGATGAGTTGTGGATATCTTTCAGCGGCGCCGAGGATGTGGTGCTGGTGGACATGGCCTGGAAGCTGAACAAGAACGTCAAAGTGTTCAGCCTCGACACCGGCCGCCTGCACCCGGAAACCTATCGCTTCATCGAGCAAGTGCGCGAGCACTACAAGATCGACATCGAAATCGTCTCGCCGGATTACACGAAACTGGAACCGTTCGTGAAGGAAAAAGGCCTGTTCAGTTTCTACAAGGACGGCCATGGCGAATGCTGCGGCATCCGCAAGATCGAGCCGCTGCGACGCAAACTCTCCACCGTCAAAGCCTGGGCCACCGGCCAGCGCCGCGACCAGAGCCCGGGCACGCGCAGTGCCGTTGCGGTGATGGAAATCGACAGCGCATTCTCGACACCGGAACGCACCCTGTACAAATTCAACCCACTGGCTCAGATGACCAGTGAAGAAATTTGGGGCTACATCCGCATGCTTGAGCTGCCGTACAACAGCCTGCATGAACGCGGTTTTATCAGCATCGGTTGCGAACCTTGCACCCGCCCTGTCCTGCCGAACCAGCACGAGCGCGAAGGCCGCTGGTGGTGGGAAGAAGCGACCCAGAAGGAATGCGGGTTGCACGCGGGAAATATCATCAGCAAGGCTTGATTCTGCAGGCGAGCTCCTACCCTCGCCTGAGACGCCCACTCAAAACGTGTACACACGAATGTCACCATCGGTGCCATTTATGTGTGCACTTTTTTATTTTTGCGCCCTGAAAAGTTACACGCCCTCCAGACCTTCTTACTCTCTGGCGTCCGCCAAAAATCTTCACAAAAAATAAATACCTGTTCGACCGGTCAATTTTTAACCAAATATTTTCAACAACTTAACCGTATTCGATAACTTTTCGAAATGAGCGGTGCGTTCCATAGATCGATAACTGGCACAAATCTGGCTTTGGTGCATACATGTTTTGTATACAAAAGTGCAAAACATAAACACTTTCGATCCGCAAGCCTGAAGCGCCCTATCCCGTACAGGCTGCAGATGCCCCTAACCTGTGATGGTTTCACTGCCGCGACGAAGATTTGTCGAGCCTGACGGCTTATGCACAGTCATCGCGGCCTTGAACATCAGGAGCCTGCCGGAATGCGTACAAGTCTCTCGAATAACATCGCGCTGAATCTGCCCGCCTCTGCACTCGATCACCCCTCCCCCCACGACGGGCTGGTCGAACCCCTGCAACTGAGCCCCCGCTTGCACAACAGCGACCTGGCACCGACCAAGGCCGAGGGTCGACGCTGGGGCAAGTACAGCATCTTCGCCCTGTGGACCAACGATGTGCACAACATCGCTAACTACTCGTTCGCCATTGGCCTGTATGCCTTGGGGCTGGGTGGCTGGCAAATTCTGTTGTCGCTGGGGATCGGCGCAGCGCTGGTGTACTTCTTCATGAACCTGTCCGGGTACATGGGGCAGAAAACCGGTGTGCCGTTTCCGGTCATCAGCCGGATCAGTTTCGGTATCCACGGGGCGCAAATTCCTGCGTTGATCCGGGCTGTTATCGCCATCGCCTGGTTCGGCATTCAGACGTATCTGGCGTCGGTGGTGTTTCGCGTTTTGCTCACGGCGGTTCATCCCGGATTCGCCGAGTACGACCACAACTCGATCCTCGGGCTGTCGACGTTGGGCTGGGTGTGTTTCGTGGTGATCTGGCTCGTGCAACTGGCGATTCTCGCCTACGGCATGGAAATGGTCCGCCGCTATGAAGCGTTTGCCGGGCCGGTAATTCTGGTGACCGTCGCGGCCCTCGCCGCCTGGATGTACACGCAGTCCAACGCGACCATTGCCTGGTCGACTCGCGACCCGCTGACCGGTGGCGAGATGTGGCGCAACATCTTTGCCGGCGGCGCGTTGTGGCTGGCGATCTACGGCACGCTGATCCTCAATTTCTGCGACTTCGCTCGCTCCTCGCCGTGCCGGAAGACCATCAAGGTAGGAAATTTCTGGGGTTTGCCGGTGAACATTCTGGTGTTCGCCGCGATTACCGTCCTGCTGTGCGGCGCGCAGTTTCAGATCAACGGCCGGATCATCGAAAGCCCGACCGAAATCATCGCCTCGATTCCCAATACCTTCTTTCTGGTTCTCGGTTGCCTGGCCTTCCTGATCGTCACGGTGGCGGTGAACATCATGGCCAACTTCGTCGCCCCGGCGTTCGTGCTCAGTAACCTGGCGCCGAAGTACCTGACCTTCCGCCGCGCCGGGCTGATCAGCGCAGCCATCGCCGTGTTGATCCTGCCGTGGAATCTCTACAACAGTCCGTTGGTGATCGTGTATTTCCTCTCCGGTCTCGGCGCCCTGCTCGGGCCGTTGTACGGCGTGATCATGGTCGACTACTGGCTGATCCGCAAAGGCCGGATCAATGTCCCGCAGCTCTACAGCGAAGATCCCAACGGCGCTTATTACTACAGCCACGGCGTCAATTTCCGTGCAGTGGCGGCGTTTATTCCTGCCGCGCTGATTGCCATCGTCCTGGCGCTGGTACCGGGTTTCCACAGTGTTTCGCCGTTCTCCTGGCTGATTGGTGCCGGGATCGCCGGAATGCTCTATCTGATCATCGCCAAACGCCAGCCTGACTACGTCGACGTCAGCGGCGAATGCATCGCTGTCGACAACGTCTGCCATTAACTTCCTCGCGGCCCGGATTGCGGGCCGCACACTGCCCGCTATAAGGACTCTCCATGCGCATTCTCGTGGTCAACGTCAACACCACCGAATCCATCACCGATGCCATCGCCCGCTCCGCGCAGGCTGTCGCGTCACCCGGTACGGAAATCGTCGGCCTGACGCCCTACTTCGGCGCCGACTCGATTGAAGGCAACTTCGAAAGCTATCTGGCGGCTATCGCCGTGATGGACCGGGTGATGGCCTACGACCAACCGTTCGACGCGGTGATTCAGGCCGGTTACGGCGAACACGGTCGCGAAGGTTTGCAGGAATTGCTCAACGTGCCGGTGGTGGACATCACCGATGCGGCGGCCAGCACCGCGATGTTTCTCGGCCATGCCTATTCGGTGGTGACCACGCTGGATCGCACCGTGCCGTTGATCGAGGATCGGCTGAAACTGTCAGGGCTGTGGGATCGTTGCGCGTCGGTCCGGGCCAGTGGTTTGGCCGTTCTGGAGCTGGAACACGAACCGCAACGGGCGCTGGAAGCCATCGTCCATCAGGCTGAATTAGCCGTAACGCAGGACAAGGCCGAGGTGATCTGCCTGGGTTGTGGCGGGATGGCCGGGCTTGATGAGCAGATTCGCCGCCGCACGGGCGTGCCGGTGGTGGATGGGGTGACGGCGGCGGTGATGATTGCGGAATCGCTGGTGCGTTTGCGGTTGTCGACGTCCAAGGTGCGGACTTATGCAACGCCGCGGCCGAAGACGATTATTGGCTGGCCAGGGCGGTTTGCACGCTGAGAACCGAGTCGACTTATTCGCGAGCAGGCTCGCTCCCACAGGATCAGTGTTGGTTACAAATATGTGGTCCGACGCAAAATCTGTGGGAGCGAGCCTGCTCGCGAAGGGGGCAACCCGGCCCCAGGCCTTGCTCAAAAAGCACTGAACCGCCGAGCCAAGCCCTGCTCTACAAACTGCTCAATCATAAAATCGACAAACGCCCGAGTTTTGCCCGGCAACAATTTATGCTCGGCGTAGTAGATGGAAATGTTGCCGTCATCGACGAACCATTCCGGCAACACCCGCTGCAATGTGCCCGCCTCCAGATACCCCACCGCAAACGGCATGCTCACCAGTGCAATCCCGAGCCCTTGCGCAGCCGTGGCGCAGGCAGCCTCCGAATCACTCATGGTCATTCGCGTCTTGAGGGTCAAGGCTCGACAGAGCTGACTGCCACTACTGATCAATTGCCAAGAGCGCACTCGACCGGTTTGCGGCGACCGAATCAGAATGCCATCGTGATATTGCAGGTCGTCCGGTTCGACGATCGCTTCGTGCTTTTGCAGATAGTCAGCAGAGGCCACCAACACGCGATGCGCGGGTGCCAATCTGCGTGCGACGACGCCTTGGGGCAATTCAAATCCTCCGCCAATCGCTGCATCGAACCCCTGCCCGATTAGATCGACCTGACGGTTATCGAAATGCCAGTCAGGGTTGATCGCCGGAAACCGACGTAAAAACGCTTCCAGCAACGGCACGACGTACAAACGCCCGAACACGGTGCCCATACTGACTTTCAACGTTCCCGCTGGCAGGCCTTCGACACTGGCCAGATTCGCCACTGCGTTCTGGATCGTGGTCAGACTGGCACTGACCTGACTCAAAAACAGCTGGCCCGCCTCCGTCAGCGCCAAGCTGCGGGTGCTGCGCTGGAACAACCGCACGCCCAGCCTCGTCTCAAGTTTCGCGACACTTTTACCGACCGCCGCCGGGGTCAGGCTCAAGCGCCTTGCCGCTTCGGCGAAGCTGCCGACTTCGGCGCTGCGCACAAAGCATTCGATACTGCTGAACGTTTCCATGATCGCCACTATAAACTTCTGGTTTACACAGACTATAGCAATCATGGGCTACACGGTTGTGGATCAGAGGTCGATACTCGACTCCAACAACAAGGCAGTCCCGCCTTGAATAGTCTGGAGATCGAACATGACCACTCAACACCTCAGCGGCAAAGTCGCTCTGATTCAAGGCGGATCCCGCGGTATCGGCGCCGCCATCGTCAAACGCCTGGCCGCTGAAGGCGCTGCAGTAGCCTTCACTTACGTCAGCTCCACAGCCAAGGCTGAAGAGTTGCAGAACAGCATCACCGCCAACGGTGGCAAAGCCCTCGCGATCAAGGCCGACAGTGCCGACGCCGACGCCATCCGCCATGCGGTCAGCAGCACCGTCGAAGCCTTTGGACGTCTGGACATTCTGGTGAACAACGCTGGTGTTCTGGCCATCGCGCCATTGGAAGATTTCAAGCTGGAAGACTTCGACCAGACCCTCGCGATCAACGTCCGCAGCGTATTCATCGCCTCGCAGGAGGCCGCCAAACACATGGGCGAAGGCTCGCGCATCGTCAACATCGGCAGCACCAATGCCGACCGCATGCCCTTCGGCGGTGGCGGTGTTTACGCGATGAGTAAATCGGCACTGGTTGGTTTGACCAAAGGGTTGGCCCGTGATCTTGGCCCGCGCGGCATCACCATCAACAACGTACAACCTGGCCCGGTCGACACCGACATGAACCCGGCGCACGGTGACTTCGCCGAAAGCCTGATTCCTTTGATGGCTGTAGGTCGTTACGGCACCGCCGATGAAATCGCCAGCTTCGTCGCTTATCTGGTAGGCCCGGAAGCCGGTTACATTACCGGTGCCAGCCTGACCATCGATGGTGGTTTCGGCGCCTGATATCTCTCGATCGACTGTACGAAAAACGCCGCCCCTCCTTAAACGCAGGGGCGGCGTTTTTGTTTATCGGGTGATCGCTCGATCAGGTCCATTCCAGTGCCGGCAGGCCACAGGCGCTCGGGACAAACCCTTTCAACGACCGAAGAATACCGTCGGCGTGTGCGTATTTTTCGTCGGCCATGGCCGCGTCGGGAATGGCGATGGCCGTCATGCCCGCCGCTTTCGCTGCGGTCACCCCAAACGGCGAATCCTCGAACACCAGACAATCTTCGGGCGCGACACCCAGACGCCGGGCCGCGGTGAGGAAAATATCCGGCGCGGGTTTGGCTGCGCCGACTTCCGGATCGTCCGCCGTGACAATGAAATCGAACAGCGCAAACCACTCGCGGTGCAACGTGGTCTTCTGGCCGAACGACTGTCGTGACGAACTGGTGCCCACGGCGATGGGAATATTGTGGGCCTTGAGGTGACGAACCAGCTCTTGCGCGCCCGGCATCGCCTGCGCGGTCGGGAAACGCTCACGCATCAACGGCTCACGGATCACCAGAAACTCTTCGGCAGTGATCGGCAGATCCAGCGCTTGCACCACATAGTTCGCCAGATCGTTGGCACCGCGGCCAATGATGTTCTGCTTGACGCTCCAGTCGAAGGTGCGTCCGTAACGCTCGGCAATCATCGAGGTGACCTCGGTGTAAATGCCTTCAGTGTCCAGCAGCAAACCGTCCATATCGAAAATCACGGCCTTGATCGGGCCGAACGCCTTCAGCGGTGCATTCATCATCGGATCCGTTATCAAAGACAGCCCAGGCGGCGGGTAGCGCCGCTGCTCGGATCTGATTAATGGGTTCAGCAGCATAACGAGCACAGCCGACATTGAGCAACGGGCAATGTTTGTTGAGGCGATGAACTACTCGCAGGCAAATAGCGAAACGCCCTACAGATATTGCCTACCTTCCCGACTTCTTTCCTTTTTGATCCCCCGCAAAGTCCGCGCACCTTTTTCACATGCGCGAGTGACTACGAATGCTCCCACCCGATCGGCTTCTGCCCCTGAACAACAGCATCGGCCTGCTGGTGGTTGCCGCCCTTAATCCCGAGCACCCGGACTTCGAAACCCTGATCCGGGAGTTTCGCCTGTGTCTGAACAACTATGAAGCCTGGGCCGAACAGTTCTGGATGGGCTCGGTGCTGGATATCGAGCAGGTGTTCAAAGTCGGCAACGACGTCAACCTCAGCGCGCCCGTCAACAGCCGTAAACCCATCAGCTCTTCAGTGTTCATGTGCCCGGCCAGCGGCCCCTTGACCCTGGTGCACATGTTCGAAGCCGCTCGTTTTGTACCGATCGGCAACACCCCGCTGACACTCGAGCCGGTGATTGCCGACGTCGGCGGCGTTTTCACCTTCGGCGAACCTCAACATTATGAAATCGGCCCGAGCGGCATTCTGGAGCTGAGTGATTGCGACCGGGGCCAGCGTTATCGCATCACCTTCTTTCCTGATGTTTCCACCCGGCATGTGCGGGCGCTGTATGCCTCTTATGAAAGTGTCATCAGTGGTCTGGAAGACTGGTTACGCGGTGAATGGGCAGGGTTTCAGCCGCTTTGGAGGGAGTTTTCCAGCGCCGGATTTCTCGAGCGTTTCGGTCAACTGCAACAGGCCGATTGGCGCGGTTTCGAAAATGCCTTGCACGGCGTCTGGGATGACATCAAACAGCTATTCGCCCTGCTCGCCGACTTGCAGGCCAACAGCGAAAAGCTTCTGGATTATCTGAGCGACATTGAGCTGGACGCTTTGCTGCAGGCTTCCCACGAGGCGATTGCCAACGGCCTGTTGATGCTCAGCGACGAGCCGCTTTTGTTCATTCATCTGGCGGCGTTCACCAGTTGGCTGAAGATGCTGCCGCCGCAATACCTGGCGGAAGTGGTCGCAGAAGTCCGTGTCGAGTTGTTGGTCAGTTTCCTGTTGATGCGCGTCTCTGGTGGCATTGGCGTGCAACTGCGGTTGAGCAGCAAAGTGCTGGCGAAAATCAAATCGCCGCGCGCGCGGGAATGGCTGGCAGCGTCTGCTTTGCGCCTGGCGGAACTGAATTCCTCGCCTGACTTGACTCGCCATGCCGGCGTTTTGAAACCGCTGGTGCTCAATGTGCGTGACGTTGAGCTGAAACCGACGCCGTCGATTCCGCTGGACATTCGTCAGGCCGATTCCGTGATTTTGACGGTACCGAATCCGGCCCCACTCGTACGGGACAAGTCGCATGGCATGAGCCGGATGGAGCGTCATGACCCTCACGATGACGCGCCCGACCCGGCAAAAAACCCCAACGGCAACAGCGCCGATTGTGTGCCACTCACCTGCAAAAACGGCTGCCCGGTGTCGATGGTCACCGGCGAGGAACTGCTGACCCTGACCGATGGCGTGCTCGACGGGTTGCTGCCATTCGAATTCACCCGGCTGTATCGCACCAGTGCCGCCGAAATCGATGTCGGGCTGGGGTTTGGCTGGAGCCATTCGCTGGCGCATCGGCTGGAGTTCGATGGCGATTGTGTTGTCTGGGTTGACCATGAAAACCGGCGTACGCGGTTCCCGTTGCCGAGTGTTGAGCGCCCGGCGATTCATAACAGCCTGTCGCGGGCGGCGATTTTTCTCGGGGATGAACCGGAAGAACTGATCCTCGCGCTGGCGGGGGATACGGCGCGGTTTTATCACTTTCGAGCCGGGCGTCTGACGGCGGTCAGTGATGCCTATGGCAATCGTCTGCGCGTTGTTCGGGATCGGCAGGATCGGGTTCAGCGTCTGGACAACGGCGCGGGTCGGGCGTTGTTGTTGCGTTATGACCGGACGCATCTGATCGCGGTTGATTACCAGCGTTTTGACTCGGCGCTGAACCTTGCCGAGCCTTGGCACACCGAACACACCCTCGTCAGTTATCGCTACGACGCCTATCAGCGTCTGGTCGAGGCGACCAATGCTGTTGGCGACAGCGAGTGTTACGACTACGACGATCAGCACGTCATCCTCCAGCGGCAGCTCACGGGGGGCGCGAGTTTCTTCTGGGAGTGGGAACTCGCTGGCAAAGCTGCCCGTTGCGTGCGGCACTGGGCGTCGTTCTCGCAGATGGACACGCGCTACGTCTGGCATGACGACGGCAGTGTCGTCGTGCATTACGTCGATGGCACCGAAGAAACCTACGTCCACGACGACCGCGCACGACTGGTGCGAAAGGTCGAGGCCGACGGCGGCGAACACCTCAAGGCCTACGACGGTTCGGGCCGCTTGGTCGCCGAGCAGGATCCCTTAGGCGCGGTCACCGAATACCGCTACGACGATGTCGGACGGCTGATCGCGCTGCTCCCGCCGGACGATGTGCCAACGTCCTACGAGTACCGCAACGGTTTCCTGCACAGCCGTTCCCGGGGCGACGCGGTATGGACCTACCGGCGCAATGCCCAGGGCGATGTCACTGAGGCGGTCGATCCTGATGGTCAGGTCAGCCATTACCACTACGACGCTCGCGGGCAGTTGCTGTCGATCCGTTACCCGGACACCAGTCGACATGTGTTTGTCTGGAACACCCTCGGTCAGTTGGTTGAAGAAACCCTGCCCGATGGCGGTGTGCGGCGCTTTTCCTACGATGCACTGGGGCGCAGGACTACCACTGCTGATGAACACGGTGCGGTCACGCGTCAGCATTGGGACGCCATTGGCCGACTGATCCAGACAACTTCTCCTACGGGCGCCACCCGCGCCTACAGTTATGGCGCCTACAACCAGGTCACCGCCGAGCGCGACGAACTCGGGCGCATCACCCGTTTCGAGTATGACGACGACCTGCACCTGGTCTCGCGCCGGATCAACCCCGACGGCACGCGGGTGCAGTACCGCTACGACCATGCGCAACTGCTGCTCACCGAAATCGAAAACGAGTCTGGCGAAAAGTACCGACTGGACTACACGCCGACCGGACTGATCCGACAGGAAACCGGCTTTGACGGGCGGCGTACGGCCTACGGCTACGACCTCAAGGGTCATCTGCTGGAAAAGACCGAGTTCGGCGATGACGGCTCGGTGTTGGTCACGGGCTACGAGCGCGATGCGGCCGGGCGCCTGCTGGTCAAGACCTTGCCTGACGGGGGCAAGGTCATCTACCAGTACGACCGCCTCGGTCGGCTGACTGGCGTCGACGACGGCCAGAAACATCCGCTGGCTTTCGAATACGACCTGCAGGACCGGCTGATCACCGAGCATCAGGGCTGGGGCACGCTGCGTTACGCCTACGATGCCTGCGGCCAGCTCAAACGCATGCGCCTGCCGGACAACAGCAAGCTCGACTATCAGTACGCCAAGGGCGGCGCACTGACCGCCATCCACCTCAACGGCGCGCCGCTGACGCAACACGTCTACCAGTCGGGCCGCGAACAACAACGTCAGCAAGGCCTGCTGCTCAGCGAATATGCCTACGACGATCAGGGCCGATTGCTCGCCCACGCCGTAGGCCATCAGCACGATTCGCTGTACCGCCGCGATTATGCCTACAGCGCCAACGGCAATCTGGAGCACATCGCCGACACCCGTCATGGCCAACGCACCTACGGCTACGACGCTCTTGACCGCCTGATCCGCGTACGCCACTCACGCGACGAACTGCCGGAATCCTTCGCCCATGACCCGGCCGGCAACCTGCTCATGCAGGACCATTGCGGCCCGAGCCACATCAAGGGCAACCGCCTGCTGATGCAGGGCGACCGCCACTACGACTACGACGCCTTCGGCAACCTGATCCGCGAACGCCGCGGCACCGCACAGAAACTCGTCACCGAATATCGCTACGACTGCCAGCACCGCCTCATCGGCCTGACCCGCCCCGACGGCAAAATCGCGACCTACCAGTACGATGCTTTCGGCCGGCGGATCAGCAAAACCGTCGACGGCGAAAAAACCGAGTTCTTCTGGCAAGGCGACCAGCTCGTCGCCGAAAGCAGCAAAACCCAGCACCGCAGCTACGTCTACGAGCCCGGCACCTTCCGCCCGCTGGCACTGCTCGACGGCAAAGGCCCAAAAAAGGCCTGCCCGTTCTACTACCAACTCGACCACCTCGGCACCCCACAAGAACTCACCGACTACAGCGGTGAAATCGTCTGGTCGGCGCAATACGACGCCTACGGCAAAGTCGCCGCAATCACCCTGGCTGGCGAGGAATACCTGGACCAACCACTGCGGTTTCAGGGGCAGTATTTCGACGCGGAAAGCGGGCTGCACTACAACCGGCATCGGTATTACGACCCGCGACTTGGGCGGTATCTGACGCCGGACCCGATCAAGTTGGCGGGTGGGTTGAATCAGTACCAGTACGTGCCGAGTCCGACGGGGTGGGTTGACCCGTTGGGGTTGAGTTCCAATTGTCCGCCGCCGGGTAAGCCGGGTTGTAGGGTGCCGGGTGATGTCAGTGGCGCTAAGGTAGATGAGGGTGAGCCTGCGCTGCCGGCTCCAGAGCTCACAGCCGAAGAGAAAGCCAAGAAAGAGATTATAAGATTGAACGACAGTCAGGGCATGCATATGGTTGGAAAGCATGATCCAGAGATTTCAAATGCCAAGTGGAAGCAGCGAGCTATTGATGGTACGAATCCAATAACAGGGAAAACACCGAAAAACAGACAGGGAAATCCAAGTTCGAGGTTTCATAGTTTCGAACTAATGCTGAAGGCCTATACTCTTGGGACTACGCGAGTTGAAAATGGCCTGCCACGGTTCACGGGAAAAGATGCTCAATTGGCAGACATTGTGAGGATGGATCTTCCGGGTGCGGGAGAGGGGTACATACCGAACTCAAAATCTGTTCAGAATCCCAAGCTAATTAAAATGAATAGATTTGAAATGAAATTTGATAAAGAAACAGGTATTCCATTCACGCTTTATCCTATTAAGTAGGCTAGTAATGTTTATAGATTCAGATACCGGTGAGCCATTTAACCCTACTCCCGCTTTTTTTTTGGCGGGTGTCGATATTTATGATCGAGAAGAAACTTTAGGGGAAAGGCTGGAAAAGCTTGATCCCAATGATTCCGCTGATAGGGAAAGAATAATACTTGATTACTGTTTACCTACAAGGAAGTCGTATCGACATAAATATTTGATTTATAAGTCGCTACAAAATGCCTTAAATGAAGCGGATTATGATTTTGAATCGTTTTTTAAATATGATCCGGAGGCGTACTCTTCATTCCCGGATGGCTGGGATGAGATGCTAAGCTTCAGGGTTTTTTTTGAGGATATATTTAGGTTGGCTACGATCGTATGGGAAGATGATTTGCGAAAGGCTAGTCTTGAAGATCAATTAAATTGGTAAATATTTAAATTGGCATAAGCTGGCAATTAAAGTTTTGAGTTTGTTCGAATAATCAGCGTTGGCCGATTAGTTGCAGGGTGTGGAGGCCGACGGCGGTGGTGGTGTCCAGCAAATACACGCTATGACCCGGAACATTCTTCGCATGATGCTTAGCCTGCAAAGCCATCTCCGCGAGCTGGCTCGCGTCGTGTTGTGCGCAAGTTTCAGGATGCAGATGCACCACGACGATCGATAGTGACAGCAGCGGAAACTACTGCCGCACACCCTGACGATTCGGCGCGATAAAGCATCGCCGGGTAAGCCGGGTTGTAAGGTGCCGGGTGATGTCAGTGGCGCTAAGGTAGATGAGGGTGAGCCGAACCTACCGGCCATTGCTCACAATATAGATCCAAAAACTTTGAAGCGAGTACATACAATAGAGGGAAAGACTTCAACCAAGACAGTCGAGGATTATAAAAACAAAATGCGCAACGGATACGACCCAGAAGTCCCCATCGACGTCATAGAACACGACGGCAACCTATATATTCTGGACGGACACCATCGCGCAGCAGCTGCACGGCAAACTTCGACAAATGTGACAATTAGGCTCATAACCGATCTCTTAAAGTACGACAGATCTCTAAATAGTATTGAAGAGGTAATAGAGTCAGCAAACAACGTAGGTTTAGACAGATTGGAGCATCGGAGAAGAAGATGAGCGATCAAAATGAAACTTTGGAAATTCTGATAAATGACTTTATCTCCATGGTGGAGTCCAGCACGCTGATACTTGAGTGCAAATTTGGCACTCGAGACATTCGAAGGCTTTGGCGCACCAATGCAATAAAGCGATGCGGAAAAGTCGCTCGAGGCGTTAAATATGAATTACATGGCATTGGCTGCCGCATCAATTTATCGACAGGAAGCGTAGATTTCGACTATGGCCCTAATGGTGAAATTAATGGGTTTGATACTTGGCGCCTATACAACTTTGCCCGTGAAAGACCATCCAAACATAAAAAATACTGCGACGAAGAAATCATTAAAAAAGAACTCGAAGAATATATAAAGCTTAAGAAAATCAAAAAAATGTCAGCCATCAGCAACCTGTATGTATTGACTGACCCAAAAGAAACCGATTAGACACAACCACAAAAAAGGGCCTATTAACTCAGGCCCTTAAGAACAAATACAAACGCTCAACTCACTACAAAAACACCTCACTACTCATCCTCCCCGTAACACTCACCGTCCAAGGCATCGCAAATGACAAATGATTCCTTCCCTGAGCTTTTTCAGTTCCTCGGCGCATATTTCCATCAAGACTGGATGTGTGAATCCGATTTGGCAGATGACATTATCATGTCGTTCACTACAGATTCCGAAGCAGCCATAATCCTAGATGTAGCGAAGGAAATTGCAGCACTCCTGACTTTGAATCTTGCAGAGCCTGACTTACGAAACTTCCTATTGAAAGAAATGGGATGTTATTACTGCTATTGGCATGAATGGCCGAATGGGGTCGAATGGCTAGAACACATTAATCTTTTACTGAAAAAAAGAAGTATTTGACCAATCATTAGTCTTCAGGAGCATCTTCACTTGAATCATCGCCCTCCTCATCCTCCAGCGGCAAATCATCTCGCCCCAACGGATCCGTAGGCGAAGGCAACGGATATTCCGGCGTGTCATCGACCTCATCGCTCTTCAACTCACCACTCATTTCACACCTCTCAAAGGGCCTGAAAAACACAGGCCCTGAAGATTCGGATTTCACGCTGCCAACACGTGCATCCAACGAACTTCGGTCACTGCTCATCCTCCTCCTCGTCATACTCACCATCCAGTGCATCATCCGAATCATTTAGCGGCACCGTCGCATCGTCCATAACCGACCCCGGATCTTCATTCCCCGGATCGTTGATGAACGGCAGCCCGCTTGAACCTTTTTCTTCCTTGCCTTCAGTTTCGGGAGTCATGGCATACCTCGGGATTTCGGGGGAGTGTATGACGTTCGAAACGCCCTGCCGCCAATCGTTCCCGAGTCCGATGAGCAGAAACGAAAAACCCGGCGCAGGGCCGGGTTTCTGTTTAAACATCAATCAACGATGTTTGTTCTTATGCTTGTTCTTGTGTTTATGACCACCACCGGAATGAGACTTACCGCCATCGTCACCCAGGTTGTTGCCAACAGCACCACCTGCCGCGCCACCCAAGCCTGCACCGATGGCCGAACCGGTTGACCCGCCCAGGCTATTGCCGACCACTGAACCGCCGGCGGCACCGAGGCCGCCGCCAATAGCGGCTTCCGTACGACTGCGTTTATCCGCCCCAACGGCACTGCCCGCCGCGCCGCCCAAACCTGCACCCACCGCAGCGCCCGTGCTACCACCGAGTTGTCCGCCAACCACGTTGCCCAACGCACCACCCAAGCCACCACCGACGGCGGCGGTGCCGTCGCCGGCAGCCATCGCGCCTTGAGCAACCAGCAATCCGAAAAACAGTGCAGATAATGACAATCGCATTTGAACCTCACAGTTCCCGAAGCGGGACAGTCCGCCCGTACAAGGGCTTATAAGCTATTGGAGGCACTAGCGGGAAAAACGTTCAGCAACCAAAAAGCCCGACATCAAGTCGGGCTTTTTCTGACAGGCAATCAATCTCAGTGACGCTTGTGGCCTTTGGACAGGTTGCTGCCCACCGCACCGCCAGCTGCACCACCCAAGCCTGCACCGATGGTCGCACCATTTCGGCCGCCGAGGCTGTTGCCAATCACCGAACCGCCGGCCGCGCCGACACCGCCGCCAATGGCCGCTTTGGTCCGACTGCCCTTGCGTGCCGCCACCGCACTGCCCGCTGCGCCTGCTACGCCCGCGCCGATCGCCGCACCAGTGCTGCCGCCCATTTTCTGACCGACCACATTACCCAGCGCACCGCCCAGGCCACCGCCCAATGCCGCCGTGCCATCGCCGGCAGCCATTGCTCCTTGAATAAAGAAAAGGCCAAGAACCAAAGCAGGGAGTGTTAAACGCATGACGAAAACCTCAAAAACAGAGATGACAAAAAAAGACCGGGATTTAATGTCGCCAGAGGGCAAACGTCCAGACGGCAACAAAGCACAGCGAGCACTTGGCGCCGATTTGACCGCGATTCTGGAAAAGGTTTTACGGCAGGCAAAAAAAAGCCCGCTGGGGAGACGGGCTGGAGAGTTGCTTTCTAACGGATGGCTTCACCTTAATCCGGACTACGTGAAAAGTTTGTGAAAAAAAAGCAGTTCTTTAAACCATCTTGAGAATGTATCGGCGGTCAGCGATCAGACGTAAAAAACCCCGTTTAATGACGGGGTCATGTCGAGAAAGCTTATTTTCTGGCCCGGGCCATCACCTTGGGAAGAAATTTCGCCTTCGGCCCTTTCGGCGCTGCGGATTTGATCTTGGCGTTCTGAATCGTGTCTTCGCCAAAGCCCGACTGGTACTCGCTCTGTCCGCAGCGGACGCAGTTGTTAAAGGAAAATTCAGCGCCATCGTCTTCGATATACGGTTGAGTCATGCCATCTCCCCTTCGTAACAGGTCGACACCGGCAAAACCCTCTCGCCTGAAAAGTATCGGCCCCTCAGACTTTTGAGACTAGCCGGTCATTACTGGACTTGTTATTCAGATCGGCCGACGCCCGACGAATGGCCTACAAACATTCAACGCCGCAGCGGCTCGCTCAGCGCAACTTCACCGCTGTACCCGTCACGAACACCACAACCATGCCGCCCTTGCCCGCCGGCATGCTGATCTCGAAATCCAGCCCGACCACCGCATCTGCCTGCAAGGCACGCGCTCGTTCCTTGATCTCGTCGGTGGCCTGAATGCGAGCTTCTTTCAATGCTCTCTCCAGCGTTTGCGACCGCCCCCCAAAGAAGTCGCGCATACCGGCGAACATGTCACGGATCACATTGACGCCTTGCACCGACTCGGCACTGACAATGTCCAGATACGCGGTGATCTGCCGGCCTTCGATGGCGTGAGTGGTGGAGATGATCATGAACGTCGTCCTTTTACTGGCAATAAAACCGCGATTGTAATGCTCAAACCAGAATTCAGCCGACCACATCACGCACGTCGGCAAATTCCAGACACCAGAAACCACAAAACCCCTGACTTCTTTCGAAATCAGGGGTTTGTGTTTACTAAATTTGGCGGTGAAGGAGAGATTCGAACTCTCGATACAGTTTCCTGTATACACACTTTCCAGGCGTGCTCCTTAAGCCACTCGGACACTTCACCGTATCTCTTCAAACATGTTCTGTCTGTCGAGGCGCGCTAATGTAGTCGAAAGCTTTTCTGATGGCAAACTTTTTTTCAGAATTTTCATGCGGTTAAGAGAAAAAGTGGTTTTCCCCATCGGCGGACCATGGCAAACCGGCCAATCTCCGGTGAGTGCGCGCCTTCTATATAGAAGCAGAATGGCTCACCACGCTGGCTGCCCCGGGAAACGGTGACCAGCGGGTCAGTCACGGCGCTTTACCTGGCCTGCGGTGGTGGGTAACGTCTGCCCATCTTTCTTACAAGGAATAGCGTCATGAGTGAGTTGATTTCCTACCACCTCGAAGACGGTATCGCGACCCTGACCTTGAGCAATGGCAAGGTCAATGCCATTTCCCCGGACGTGATTGCGGCGTTCAACGCGGCGCTGGATCAGGCAGTGACTGATCGTGCCATCGTGATCATCACCGGTCAGCCAGGCATTTTGTCCGGCGGCTATGATCTGAAAGTGATGACCGCTGGCCCGAAAGAGGCCGTGGCGCTGGTCACCGCGGGGTCGACTTTGGCCCGTCGTCTGCTTTCTCACCCGTTCCCGGTGATCGTTGCTTGCCCGGGTCATGCCGTGGCCAAAGGCGCGTTCATTCTGTTGTCTGCCGATTACCGCATCGGTGTCGATGGCCCGTTCAGCATTGGCCTGAACGAAGTGCAGATCGGCATGACCATGCACCACGCCGGTATCGAACTGGCCCGTGACCGCCTGCGTCGCTCGGCGTTCCACCGTTCGGTGATCAACGGTGAGATGTTCGATCCGCAAAGTGCTGTGGATGCCGGCTTCCTCGACAAGGTGGTTGCCGCCGAGGAACTGCAAGGCGCCGCGCTCGCCGCCGCACGTCAATTGAAGAAGATCAACATGACCGCGCACAAGAACACCAAACTGAAGGTGCGTAAGGCGCTGCTGGAAACCCTGGATAACGCGATCATCCAGGATCAGGAGCATCTGGGTTAAACCCGGCTCACGCGATGAAGAAAAGCCCGACCGTCGTGTCGGGCTTTTTCTTACACGCGGGGTTGAACATGCCGCGGCTGCTCTAGGACGCGTCTGACGAACGGCTTGGAAACATGCGCTTAAACATCGGCTATCTCCGGACTCTATAGTGGCAATTGCCGAAAACAGTGCACATCCGTACACTGCGCCACCTTTTGCGCCGGTGGGGCCTGAAAATGCTGTTTGTGTTTCGTATGTTGTTGATGGGCCTGCACTTTATTCTCGCGGGTGTGCTTGGGGTTGTTCTCGGCCTGTGCCGTCCATTCAATCCGGACAACAGCCGTCTGTGCGCCCGCCTCTACGCTCTGCCGGCGATGTGCATTTTGCGTTTGCGAGTGAAGACCGACGTCAGCGGGTTGATGAACAAGCCCGACAGTTGCGTGATCATTGCGAACCACCAGTCCAACTATGATCTGTTCGTGTTTGGCAATGTCGTGCCGCGCCGTACCGTGTGCATTGGCAAGAAGAGCCTGAAATGGGTGCCGTTGTTCGGGCAGTTGTTCTGGCTGGCGGGTAACGTGTTGATCGACCGAGGCAATGCGCAAAAAGCTCGCCAGTCGATGGTGACTACCACGAATACCTTGCAGAACGAAAAGACCTCAATCTGGGTGTTCCCCGAAGGCACGCGCAACCTCGGCGAAGAGCTGCTGCCGTTCAAGAAAGGCGCGTTCCAGATGGCGATTGCTGCCGGTGTGCCGATTGTTCCGGTGTGTGTCAGTAGCTACGTCAAGCACATGCGCCTGAACCGCTGGCGCAGCGGGAAAATCCTCATACGCTCGCTGCCGGCCATTCCTACTGCCGGGCTGACCATGGACGACATGCCCATGCTCATCGAGCAGTGCCGCGAGCAGATGCGCGAATGCATCGAAGCGCTGGATCACCAACTGCAAGCCGCCTGAAAAACAAACCCGCCCTGTGCGGGTTTTCTTTCGCCGGGTGAACTGTGCAGATTTCACTGACTCTCAAGCAGCGACAAGGCTAAGCTGAGGCCTGGTCTCCCAGTCATCTGCCAAGAAGAAGTGAATCACCACCATGGGTCGAGTTGTTGCTGCTGCGGTGTACAGCGAGGGCAAAAAAGTCACCAACATTACCCTTGATGAAGGCGCGGCCTGGGCCGCGAAGACCGGTCACTTTGTGTGGATCGGTCTGGAAGAGCCGGACGCTCAGGAGCTGTCCAATTTGCAACGCCAATTCAACCTGCACGAATTGGCCATCGAAGATGCCTTGGAAAAACACAGCCGACCGAAGCTGGAAACCTTCGGCGACGCTTTGTTTATCGTCACCTACTCGCCCATTCGTGAACACGGGATTCTGCAGTTCATCGAAACCCATATCTTCGCCGGCAAGGGCTACATCATTACCGCACGCAACGGTCACTCGGCGTCCTACGCCCATGTCCGCCAACGTTGTGAGGCGCGTCCGCTGTTGCTGGAGCACGGGGAAGATTTCGTACTTTATGCGCTGCTCGACTTTGTCATCGAAAACTATCAGCCCGTGGGCGAAGCGATCCACGCCGAAATTGATGAGCTGGAGCGCAACGTGCTGTGCAGTGCGTTGAACGAACACGACATTCAGAAGCTTCACGGATTGCGCCGTGATGTCGTGCGTCTGCGCCGCTATGCCGCGCCAATGGTGGAGATCAGCGAGGAACTGCAAAAACTCAGCTTCCCGTTCATCGACAAGAACATGCGCCCGTATTTCCGCGACGTGCAGATCCATGTAACGCGGCAAATGGAAGACCTGACGACACTGGCGGACATTGCCAGCCAGACCATCGAGATTGGCGTGTTGCTGGAAGCGTCACGGCAGAGCGTGGTGCAGCGCAAGTTTGCCGCGTGGGCGGCGATTCTGGCGTTTCCGACGGCGGTGGCGGGGATTTACGGGATGAATTTCCAGAACATGCCGGAGCTGAGCTGGCATTACGGCTATTTTGGCGTGCTGGGATTTATCACGGTGGGTTGTGTGAGTTTGTGGGCGAGTTTCAAGAAATCAGGGTGGTTGTAAAAGCAAACGATCGTCCGATCGCGGCCCGAGCCTTCGGCAGCGCCTACAGGTTGTACTTTATCCCACTGTAGGCGCTGCCACAGGCTGCGATCTTTTGATCTGCAGTCAGGCAGCTTCAGGCTTGTGCGCCACAAACCGCATCATCCATTCCGCGACCGTAGCACCATGGTGTTCCTGCTCCAGGCTCGCCACGCCCGTGCTGTAAATCTGCGTACCCAAGGCTTCCTGACGCAAATCCAGCAACGCGCGCGAGTAGTCGTGGATAAATTCCGGGTGGCCCTGGAAGCACAGCACTTGGTCATTGATGTGATACGCCGCAAACGGGCAGAAATCACTGGATGCGATCACCGTGGCGTTTTCCGGTAGCGCAGTGACCTGATCCTGATGACTGATCAACAGCGTCAGCTCTTCACGCACCGGGCTCATCCACGGAGCCTTTGCCGCGAGTTTGTAACTGTGGGTGCCGACGCCCCAGCCTTGCGTGGCGCGTTCGCTTTTGCCGCCCAGCAACAACGCCAGCAGTTGATGGCCGAAGCACACGCCGAGCAGCTTGTCGCCACGCTCGTAGCGGTTCAGCAAGTATTCCCTTAGGGTCTCGATCCACGGGTCGGTGCCGAAGGAATCGGCCTTGCTGCCAGTGACCAGATACGCATCGAACGTCAGGTCGTCGCTCGGGTATTCGCCCTGCATCACGTTGTACACCGTGAACTCGGCGGCAATCGGTTGCTGCGAGAACAGGCGCTGGAACATCTGCCCGTAACCCTGATATTGATCGACCAGTTCTGGACGCAGGATGTCGGTTTCCAGAATGCAGATGCGTAGCGACATAAAAAATACCTGACACATGATGGGAATAATGAACACCTCAGAGCCTGCCTTGAAACACCCTGGCAAGGCAAGCCCCGGAATGCTCGTCGCCCTTAGAACATCTCACCTTTTGCCGCTTTATCCAGCAGCAGCGCAGGCGGTGCGAAACGCTCGCCATATTGTTCGGCCAGATACTGCGCTCGGGCGACGAAATCCTTGACTCCATACTGGTTGATGAACTGCAACGCACCGCCAGTCCATGCCGCAAAACCGATGCCGAAGATCGAGCCGACGTTGGCATCCGCCGTCGAGGTCAGCACGCCCTCCTCCACACAGCGCACGGTTTCGATGGCCTGCACAAACAGCAACCTGTCACGCACGTCCTTCGGCGAAATCTGCCCGTCAGCCTTCTCGAAGTGCGTCTTCAATTCAGGCCACAAATGTTTCTGCCCCCCGGCCGGGTACTCGTAGAATCCGCCACCTGCGGCTTTGCCCGGGCGCTTGTATTCGTTGAGCAGCAAGTCAATCACGGCAAACGCCGGGTGTTCAATCAGCGGTTTCCCTTCTGCTTGTAAGTCCTTGGCGGTTTGCTTGCGGATATGGCTCATCAGGCTGAGGGAAACTTCGTCGGAGATCGCCAGAGGCCCGACTGGCATCCCGGCCTTGCGCGCTTCGGTCTCGATCATCGGCGCGCTCACACCTTCACCGAGCATGGCGATGCCTTCATTGGTGAACGTGCCGAACACCCGCGAGGTGAAGAAGCCGCGACTGTCGTTGACCACGATCGGCGTTTTCTTGATTTGCAGGACGAAATCAAACCCGCGAGCAAGGGTTTCGTCGCTGGTTTGCGCGCCTTTGATGATTTCCACCAACGGCATTTTTTCCACCGGGCTGAAGAAATGCAGGCCGATGAATTTGCTTTGATCCGGTACCGCCGTCGCCAACCCTGTGATCGGCAAGGTCGACGTGTTGGAGGCAATCACGGCGTCGGCGCCGACCACTTTCTGCGCCGCCGAAGAGACCTTGGCCTTGAGTTCGCGGTCTTCAAAAACCGCCTCGATGATCAAATCACAACCCGACAAGTCAGCATCGTTTTCGCTGGTAAGAATCCGCGCCAGCACTGCCTCACGCTGCGCGGCATCCATCTGACCACGGGCAACTTTTTTGTCCAGCAACGCCGCCGAATGCGCTTTACCCTTTTCGGCAGCAGCCAGATTGATGTCCTTGAGCACCACTTCGATACCCGCCGAGGCGCTGACAAAAGCGATCCCCGCGCCCATCATCCCGGCGCCGAGCACGCCGACCTTACGCGTAACGAACGGCGCAAAGCCCTGCGGCCGCGAGCCACCGGCGTTGATTTCGTTGAGCTGAAACCAGAACGTGCCGATCAGGTTTTTAGAGATCTGGCCGGTGGTCAACTCTGTGAAGTAGCGGGTTTCAATCAAGTGCGCGGTGTCGAAATCCACCTGCGCGCCTTCCACCGCCGCGCAGAGAATTTTCTCCGGCGCCGGCAACGTGCCTTGGGTCTTGATGCGCAGGATCGACGGCGCAATCGCCAACATCTGCGCGACTTTCGGATTCGACGGCGTGCCGCCAGGAATCTGATATCCCTTCACATCCCAACGTTGTACCGCCGTCGGATTGGCAACGATCCAGGCACGCGCCTTGGCCAGCAGCTCATCGCGATCGGCCGCCAGCTCATCGATCAATCCGGCCTGCAAAGCCTGTTGCGGACGGACCTTTTTGCCTTCGAGCAAATACGGCAGTGCTTTCTCGATGCCGAGCATGCGCACCATGCGCACTACCCCGCCGCCGCCCGGCAACAGGCCGAGGGTCACCTCCGGCAGGCCAAGTTGCACCGACGCATCGTCCAGTGCCACGCGATGATGACACGCCAGACAGATTTCCCAACCGCCGCCGAGCGCCGCGCCGTTAATGGCCGCGACCACCGGCTTACCGAGGGTTTCCAGCGTGCGCAATTGCCCTTTGAGGGTCAGCACCATGTCGTAGAAGGCTTTGGCTTCAGGCTTGCCGACCTTGATGAGTTCATTAAGGTCGCCGCCGGCGAAGAAGGTTTTCTTTGCTGACGTGATGATGACCCCGGCAATGCTGTCTTTTTCAGCCACAAGCCGGGCGACGCAGGCGGCCATTGCCTCGCGGTACACGGCGTTCATGGTGTTGGCGCTCTGGCCCGGCATGTCGATGGTGAGGACGATAATGCCGTCCTGACCTTTTTCGTAACGAATGGCTTCGCTCATAACAAGGTTCCTTGAATTCGGGGCTCAGAGGCGTTCGATGATGGTGGCAATGCCCATGCCGCCGCCGACGCACAGCGTCGCCAGGCCATAGCGCAGGCGCCGGGTTTCCAGTTCATCGAGCAAGGTGCCGAGGATCGCGCATCCGGTGGCGCCGAGCGGATGGCCCATCGCGATGGAACCGCCGTTGACGTTGACCTTGTCCGGATCGACGGCCATGTCCTTGATGAACTTCAACACCACCGAAGCAAACGCTTCGTTGACCTCGAACAGGTCGATGTCTTCCACGCGCAGGCCGGCCTTGGCCAGTGCCTTGCGGGTGGCCGGCGCGGGGCCCGTGAGCATGATGGTCGGGTCGGTGCTGGTCACCGCCGTGGCGACAATCCGCGCCCGTGGCTGCAAGCCCAGCGCCCGGCCCTTGGCTTCGGAACCGATCAACATCAGCGCCGCGCCATCGACGATCCCGGAGCTGTTGCCGGGGGTGTGTACGTGATTGATCCGTTCGACATGGCTGTAAACCCGAAGCGCCGTCGCGTCGAAACCCATCTGGCCCATCATTTCGAAACTCGGCTTGAGCTTGCCAAGCCCTTCCAGGGTCGACTCGGCACGAATGAATTCATCGTGATCGAGCAGGATGATGCCGTTCTGATCCTGCACCGGCACCAGTGACTTGTTGAACGAGCCATCGGCCCGTGCCCGTGCCGCTTTCTGTTGCGAGTGCAGCGCGTAGGCATCGACATCCTGACGGCTGAAGCCTTCAAGGGTGGCGATCAGGTCGGCGCCGATACCTTGTGGGGTGAAGTGGCCGTGCAAATTAGTTTGCGGGTCGAGCGCCCAGGCGCCGCCGTCGCTGCCCATCGGCACGCGTGACATCGACTCGACGCCGCCGACCACCACCAGGTCCTCGAATCCCGAACGCACTTTCATCGCGCCGAGATTTACCGCTTCCAGACCCGAGGCGCAGAAACGGTTGATCTGCACGCCCGCCACGCTGACGTCCCAATCGGCCACTTGCACGGCGGTTTTGGCGATGTCCGAGCCTTGATCGCCAATCGGCGTGACGCAGCCCAGCACCACGTCATCGACCTGGCTGGTGTCCAGCGCCGTGCGCTGTTGCAACGCAGTCAGCAACCCGGCCACCAGGGTCACCGGTTTGACGCTGTGCAGGGCACCATCAGCCTTGCCTTTGCCGCGCGGCGTGCGTAATGCATCGAAAATCAAAGCTTGGGTCATGACGTCCTCGAACCTGGGCGGTGAGTGAATTCTTGTGCTCCCACTCTTGGCCTGCGGGCTCAAGGATTCAATGACCACAGCGCTCAATGGTGTTGACGCACGCGCTCAGACGGACGGTCATCAGGGATCGGGTGAACCGGTTCAGGTCGGCGAGTTGTCTAGCAAGCGGCCGGCGACGGAGCTGGCAATACGCCTCATACCTTTTTAATCGCTGATAGCTGCAGCGCCATATTAAATGGATCTAAGCCAAGCGTGACGCGGGCCCTAAGGTAGAACATGTACGTCGTTGTCGTCGGGTTTTGCCGAGGCAGGCGTTCTTTAACAGGAAGTGCATCGCTTGCCGTCATGGATATGCAGGCAGGCATCAGGAAATAACAAAAAGGCGGTCAAGCCATGTTCAAGCAACCGAAAGTTCGTCAAGCAGGGCTCATTCTTTTCGCCACGACACTGTTGCTGATTTTGCCGAACCTGACCAAGGTGATCGGCTGAATCAAGAAACAGTTGCTGGTTATCGCCACTGGAAAATGTCCCTGGCCCGCTACCCGGGCCAGCGTGGCTGTGCCAATCTCTGCACATTTGCACGGCATGGACGGCGATTATTTGAAAGCGCTCATTGTGTTCGGGGCCTTGCTGCTAAGCATGCCCTTGTCAGCCGCACAGCTGGATTTACAGCTGGGCGCAAACAGCCGCATCTGGCAGACCGAGGAGCTACTCAAGCATCCTCAGGTGCAAACCCTCACGGTAAAAGACGATGTGTCCTACAAGAAGGACATGACGTATCGCGCCGTGCCCATGGCGGCGTTACTGGCCGGAATCAAACCTGAAGACCATCTGCAAGCGGTGGCGCTGGATGGCTTTGCCGCCGAGTTGGCAGCAGCGCCGCTGCTCAACACCCAAGGCTCGCGTGCCTGGCTGGCGATTGAAGACCCCGCGCATCCGTGGCCGCCATTGTCGGCGGGCAAGCACAGCGCCGGGCCGTTCTATCTGGTGTGGACCGATCCACAGGCCGGCAACATCAGCCCGGAGCAATGGCCGTTCGAGGTCGCCAGCATCAAGCGCATGGCACCCGTGGCTGAGCGCTTCCCGGCCCTGTTGCCGGACCCTGCACTGAAAGCAGATGACCCGGTGAATCAGGGGTTCGCGCTGTTTCAGAAGAACTGCCTGGCTTGCCATCGCCTTAACGGTGCGGGGGATGCGCAGTTTGGGCCGGATCTGAATATTCCGTACAACCCGACCGAGTATTTCGGTGCGGACTTCTTAAAGCGATACATCCGTGATCCGCAGAGTTTGCGCCAATGGCCTCAGGCGAAGATGCCAGGGTTTTCGGCACAGGTGCTGCCAGAGGAGGATTTGCAGATGTTAGTGGGGTATCTGAAACACATGGTGGGGCGCAAGGTTAAGCCTTGATACCTTGAGCCTTGGGTGGTTATCACTGACCTCATCGCTGGCAAGCCATCTCCCACTGGGTCACCACTGATTCACCGTCAGCGCATAACCTGTGGGAGCTGGCTTGCCAGCGATAGCGGTTTCCCGAATCTACTGTTGTTGGACAGAGATCACTGGGGTCGGCGATACGAATACCTTCGCATGCATCTGCTCGCACCCGCCGCCCCGGCGCATCCCGCGCACCGGACAGGCATCCAGATAATCCAGACCCACCGCCAGCTTCAAGTGTCGCTCCGGTCGCGCCAGCTCATTGGTCACGTCGAAACTGTACCAGGCGTCATCCAGCCAGGCTTCGGCCCAGGCATGGCTGGCCAGGTGTTCGCAATCCTCGCTGTACAGATACCCCGAGACATACCGCGAGGGAATCCCGAGACTGCGTGCGCACGCTAGAAACGCATGGGTGTGGTCCTGGCAGACGCCCGCCCGTCCGGCGAAGGCCTGCATGGCACTGGTGTCGACCGCGGTAGAGCCGGGCGTATAGGTCATGTGCTGATTCAGACCGTGCATCAAGTCGATGAGGGCCGTGCGGTCGCGGCGTTGCTTGCAGGATTTTTCCGCAAACCCGCGCAATGCCTCGTCAGCCTCGGTCAACCGGGTAAAGCGCAGAAACGGCAGCGCTGACTGGCTCTCGTGTTCAGCCTCGCGCAATTCGTCGATATCAACCTGACCACGTGCACCGATGATGATCGCTTCATGCGGCTCGTCCATGGTCAGCACATGCAGGATGTTGCCGAACGGATCGAGTTGCGCGCGCACCGGGCGCGGCAGGTCGAGCTGCCAGCTCAGCACATGTTGACGCTCGCTGTCGTGTGGGGTCAGCCGCAGGTACTGGATGCTCGCCCGCACCTGATCCTCGTAGTGATAGGTGGTCTCGTGGCTAATCGAAAGTCTCATGCAGCCTCCAGGTAGGAACTGTGAATGGCGTTACCCAACTGGCGCACCAGCGGAATGAATTCGGTCAGCCAGGCGTGCAGGCCTTCCTCGAGAATTTCGTTGATGCCGGTGTAGCGCAGGCGCGCGTCCATTTCTGCCGCCAGGCGTTGCGCCGGTCGCCCGTTGGCACCGGGCAACTGCGCGAGAATCTGGTCGATCTCCTCGGTGCAGGCACGCAGCGAACGCGGCACGTCGGCACGCAACAGCAGCAGCTCGGCGACATGCCGCGCACCCGGGGCGTCACGATAGATTTCGGTGTAAGCCTCGAATGATGACAACGCTCGCAGCAACGCACTCCACTGGTAATACGCGTGAGCAGTGCCGTCACTGACGGCTTCGGCCTGATCGCCGGCCATTTCGTAGCGCGCATCGAGCAGCCGCAACGTGTTGTCTGCGCGCTCGATAAAAGTGCCCAGACGAATAAAACGAAACGCATCGTTTCGCATGATCGTGCCGTAGGACGCACCGCGAAACAGGTGCGAACGCTCCTTGATCCACTCGCAGAAACGACTCATGCCATAACGGCTGAGCCCCTGCTCGGCGATCCCGCGAATCTCCAGCCACGTGGCGTTGATGTTTTCCCACATGTCCGCCGTGATACGCCCACGCACCGCATGAGCACTGGCTCGCGCCGCGCCGAGGCAGCTGTAGATGCTCGCCGGATTGGCCGCATCAAGGGCGAAGAAATGCAACAGGCGTTCGGCATGCAGCGCACCGTGGCGCTCCAGATAATCGTCAAGCGTGCCGGTGATCAACAGTGGCATCGCCAGTTCGTGCAGACCGTCGCCGCGACCGTCCTGCGGCATCAGCGACAGCGAATAACTGATGTCGAGCATCCGTGCGAGGTTTTCCGCCCGCTCCAGGTAACGCGACATCCAATACAGATCCGAGGCAGTTCTACTTAACATGGCAAGCTTCCTTCAATCCTCGACCACCCAGGTGTCCTTGGTTCCGCCGCCCTGGGAGGAATTCACCACCAGAGAGCCTTCACGCAGCGCGACACGGGTCAAACCACCGGGTACGACCCGGGTTTCACGCCCCGACAAGACAAACGGGCGCAAGTCGATATGACGTGGCGCAATGCCGTTTTCGACAAAAGTCGGGCAGGTCGACAGTGACAGCGTCGGTTGTGCGATATAGGCGTGAGGTTTGGCCTTGATGCGCTCACGAAAGGTGTCAATTTCCGCCTTCGTCGACGCCGGCCCCACCAACATCCCGTAACCGCCGGAGCCTTGAGTTTCCTTGACCACCAGATCTGGAAGATTGGCCAGCACGTGGGAGAGTTCAGACGGGTTGCGGCATTGCCAGGTCGGCACGTTTTTCAGGATCGGTTCTTCATCGAGATAGAAGCGGATCATGTCGGTGACAAACGGGTAGACCGATTTGTCATCCGCCACGCCGGTGCCGATGGCGTTGGCCAACACCACATTGCCGGAGCGGTAGGATGACAGCAGCCCCGGCACACCGAGCATCGAGTCCGGGTTGAACGCCAGCGGATCGAGGAACGCATCGTCGAGGCGGCGGTAAATCACGTCCACGGCTTTCGGGCCGTCGGTGGTGCGCATGAAGACCTTGTCGTCACGCACGAACAGGTCCGCGCCCTCCACCAGTTCAACACCCATCTCTCGCGCCAGAAACGCATGCTCGAAAAACGCACTGTTGAAGCGCCCCGGCGTCAGCACCACCACGCTCGGGTTATCGATGGGGCTGGAGCTTTTCAGGGTGTCGAGCAACAGGTTCGGATAATGGTCTATCGGTGCAATGCGCTGGGCGGCGAACAGTTCCGGGAACAGGCGCATCATCATTTTGCGGTCTTCGAGCATGTAGCTCACGCCGCTCGGGGTGCGCAAATTGTCTTCGAGCACGTAATAGGTGCCGTCGCCATCGCGCACCAGATCGACGCCAGAAATATGCGAGTAAATGTCGCGGTGCAGATCCAGCCCCTGCATCGCCAACTGATACTGCTCGTTGGCCAGCACCTGCTCGGCGGGAATGATCCCGGCCTTGATGATGCGCTGCTCGTGATAGAGATCGGCGAGGAACATGTTCAACGCCTTGACCCGCTGAATGCAGCCGCGCTCGACGATCCGCCATTCGCTGGCAGGAATGCTGCGCGGAATGGTGTCGAAAGGAATCAGTCGCTCTGTGCCCTGCTCGTCCCCATAGAGCGTGAAAGTAATCCCGGCGCGATGGAACAGCAGATCGGCCTCGCGTCGCCGTTGCGCCAGCAGTTCATCAGGCGTGTCGGCCAGCCAACGGGCAAATTCCCGGTAATGCGGGCGAACCTGGCCGCCGGCATCGTACATCTCATCAAAATAGGTGCGGATCATGCCGTACTCCTTGTCACCCGGACCTACAGGCCTTCGCAAGGCCCGTGCCATCGGCATAAACGCTTTGATATCAATCGCTTGGATATTCACGTCGCAGGCGCCGCACCATTCCTGTGCGGCAAATGCCCCCGCCTGATCGCCCCCGCTTCATTGCGACGCACTGCATCGCCTATCACCAGCATAGTCAGAGTTGATTTCACTGCTTGGCGTCAGCTACGGATAATCCGCGCATTCGCTGAGCTGACTTCTACGCAGAAGGCTTCAGCCCCACTGATCCGCACTGCCAATGCAGCCCGCAAAGCCTTGACCCTGACCGGTTTCCTCTCCTTATCGGTCTTCCCTTTAGCCACCCTCTCCGGTGGCTTTTTTTTGCCTGTGTGAAACGTTTTGAAAGCAAAAGACCGCAGCCTGCGGCCGCTCATACGGCGATCACCTGCAGGCGCTGCCGAAGGCTGCGATCTTTTGATTTTCACAAACAACAACGGCCGACCCAAAGGCCAGCCGTTGCTTACGTTCAGGCAAGAGATCAGTTCAGACGGTAGCGACTGCGCACCTCCTGCTTCACGCCCCAGCCCTCGATGATGCCGCCCAACGGCTCGACCACGGCAGAAAAGCCCTGCTCGAAATCGCCAATATCGTCATAGGTTGCGTACATCACTTTGCTCAATTCCAGAGACCAGGCGCCGTCGTCGCGCGCGCTGACCTGGGCATTGATGGATTCACCGCGAAATTTTCCTGCTGCCCTGCGCGCCCGCTCCTCGTCCGGGAAAATCGCGTAGAACTCGATGGGATGGAATCGGGAAAAATCGAAACCGCCTTCTTTCATGCGGCGCAGAACATTGCTGCTGATGTCTTCTTGATAGGCTGTGCTCATGAATCGTCCCCCTCGGATAGATGGATAGACTTTCCGTATTCCCGCCCCGGGCCTGACTGGCCAAAGTACTACTGCAACGTGGTTGCTGCGGGAAACAAGCATGTAGCTGACAAGACCAGACCTTAGCGATCCATTCGCTGATCTCGCTTGCAGAGTAGCCCCAAGATAGAGCCGCTGCCAAGGCCTGGTGATTGAAGTGACAGGAAATTTTCAGACGGGAGTGATGCTGAGGATTTCTATACTGTTCTGGGTTTTGAGGCTTTTGACGGCCGCATCGGGCGTACGCCCTTCCAGATCGTTCAGATCCAGTTCGGCAGCGACGGGCAGGAACCGTTCCTTGATGAGTTTGGCGGCGTGCTCGTGATTCGGGCATTCCTCGCACTCGAAGACTTCGTCGACTGATTCACCATGATCATCCACGAAAGTGACTTTCCACTTTTGCATCGGAGCCTCCTCGATCAAACCCGCAAATGGGCTTACCTCTATCTCGACTTTCGGCGTGATTGATCGTTCAAAAGGATGCAGCGCGCGACCTGAAAAAACATCATTGACGGTGCAGATAAGCTGTTGTGGGAGCGAGCCTGCTCGCGAAGGCGATTGTCCATCCAGCAAAAGTGTTGGCTGACAGTACGCTTTCGCGAGCAGGCTCGCTCCCACACGGGTTTTGCCGTGTTCTATTAGTCGTTGCTTGGCTTGTTGATCGCCTGCAATACGTATTGAGGCATTGCAAACGCGCCGATGTGGATTTCCGGGTTGTAGTAGCGGGTGACGATGCCGCTGCCGATGAAGCGCTGTTGCAGCGTTTCGCGGCTCAGCTTGCGGTACGACGTGTTGGTCGAGCCCCAGGCGAAGGTCATCGAACCGCCGATGTAGGTCGGCACCGCCGCTTGATAGAAATGCCAGTTCGGGAACAGGCTGCGCAGGCGGCCGGCAGTGGTTTTGACTTCTTCGATCTGCATGAACGGCGTGCCGTTCTGGGTCACGAGGATGCCGCCTTCGTTCAGGCAACGGTGGCAGGCCTGGTAGAAGTTTTCCGAGAACAGCACTTCGCCCGGACCGATCGGGTCGGTGGAGTCGGAAATGATCACGTCGAATTTTTCGGTGGTAGTGGCGACGAAGCGCATGCCGTCATCGATCACCAGGTTCAACCGTGGATCGTCGTAGGCACCCTTGGAATGCTCCGGCAGAAACTCTTTGCACATCTCGACCACGGTGCCGTCGATCTCGACCATGGTGATGTGCTCGACGCCAGCGTGCTTGGTCACTTCGCGCAGCATGCCACCGTCACCACCACCGATGATCAGCACGCGCTTGGCGGCGCCATGGGCGAGGATCGGTACATGGGTGAGCATTTCGTGGTAGATGAATTCGTCGGCTTCGGTGGTCTGGATCACACCGTCAAGCGCCATTACACGGCCCATGCGCGGGTTCTGGAAGATCACCAGGTGCTGGTGTTCGGTGCGCACTTCGTGCAGCAGTTTTTCCATGCGAAAACGCTGGCCGTAGCCTTCGTACAGGGTTTCCAGGTATTCGCTGGTTTTGGTGACGGTCATGGTCAGTGCTCCGGATGAATGCGCGGGCCTGGATCGTGGAGACGATTGCCCGGGAAAGGCGCGCATTCTACGTTGCCGAAGATGACAGGTCGAACCTCACTTCATCTGCAAACCACAGAACCTTGCGCGAGCTGGCTTGCCAGCGACAGGGTCAACTCGGTGTGTCAGTGACACCGCAGTGATCCATCGCTGGCAAGCCCGCTCCCACAGGTTTCGGGATGGTTTCGAATGTAGCGGTCAGATCCGGACGTTGCCTCGCGGCCCGGCGATTGCCCAGATGATCAGGCCCAGCACTGGCAGGAGGATGATCAGCAGCACCCAGACGATTTTCATCCCGGTGGAGACGCCGCTTTTCAGCACATTGATGATGGCCCAGATATCGAGCGCAAGAATGATCAGGCCAATCAGACCGTTGAACGTGGAACCCATGGTGTCGCTCCAGAATAGTGGCATGCACTTTTAGGATAGACGGTCGCGTGCAGGGTTCCCTTTTATTGTGCTCAAACGTGAACGGCGACCTTCAAGGCTTCCAGCGAAGGCGCAGCGGCGATGCCAATTTGTGCGCACAACTCGAGGACGCGCGGCACGTCGTTGCCGTAGACCAGCACCACTTGCAGCTCATCGTCGAGCAACTGGCTGAAGTTCATCAGCGTGTAACCGCCGTTTTCCTTGTTCAGGCTGCTCATCTGCACCTGAATGCGGTTGAGGGCGGTCAGCGCTTCGGTTTTGGCCAGTTGCTTGGGCTTGAGGTTGAAGTCCACGGTCGGGCCGAACGAGGCGACGATCTGTGCGAACAGGTCGACGTAGGTGTCAGCCTGGAACAACACGGTTTCCGGCAGGCTGCCGACCACAACCCACTCACCCAGTGCGATCGGGAAAGTGTCGTCGTAGTTGATGTCCGGGTTGGCAGCCAGAAAAGCGTCGGCATCGGCGTAGGCCTGCGCGGCCTCGTCGGCCACCTTCAGGATCTCGTCCTCGCCCATGCAGCCGGAGCTGATTTTGCTGATGAGTTCGACGAGCGCGGCTTTCATGAGGGCGGATCCTGTGGCGAAGAGGGTTTTTGAGGGCGCGGAGGATAGCGCACAAAGTAAAAGATCGTCAGCCCAGTAATTTATCCAGCTGCGCCGTGGTATCCACTGCACCCATGGTCCGGGCAGCGTCGAGCGCAGTAACGCCATTGGCATCCTTGGCTTTCGGGTCGGCGCCCTTGCTGATCAGGTAGTCAACGATTTCAACACGGTTGAACATCGCCGCCATCATCAGCGCAGTCCGGCCATCAAAGGACGAGCCTTCGATTTCCGCGCCCGCTTCAACCAGTGCCTTGACCACCGCAAGATCGCCCTTGAACGCCGCACCCGCAATCGGGCTCTGGCCGTTGGCATTGCGCAACTCGGGATCAGCGTTGTGTTTAAGCAGCACCTGCACGGCATCGACATGGCCGTAATAGCTGGCAAGCATCAGCAAGGTATCGCCCTTGCTGTTTTTCAGGTTCACCGGCAAACCGGCGCTGACCAGTCGATCGAGCATCAGTGCATCACCGTCGCGCGCCTTGTTGAAAACCTGCTCGGTGAATTCGGCAGCTTCCTCAGGGGTCATCTGGCGGCTTTGGTCGGACATGGGGCAACTCCACTTGGGCAATCTGAAAAGTCGACAGTTTCCCGAGCCAGACGATAGCTGTCACCCCCTTTTTCTGAAAATCTCCCATAGCCAGAATCAATAACGGTATTTGCCCTGATTAATTTCAGCCAACACTTCATCGGTAACTTGCACATAGGTTTGCGTGCCGGGCAGCCAGGCGAATATCGGATCGTCGCCTGTCTGGCCTGGGTCGAAGCCTTCGGTTTTCAGGCGCGTTTTCTGATATTTGAAGGTGGCGGTGGTTTCCATTTTTACTTTCACCCGCAAAAACAACGGCACCGCATAGGCCGGCAGGCGTTGCCGGGCGAATGCCAGCAATTCGGCGAAATCCAGCGTCGCCAAGGATTCAGCCGGGGTAATCGCCGCCATTCCGGCGCGCCCGTTGGTGTTGTGGATTTCCACGCCATACGCCACTGCTTCGCAAATATGCGGATGTTGCAGCAGCAGGTTTTCGACTTCTGTGGTGGAGACGTTTTCGCCCTTCCAGCGGTAGGTATCGCCGAGGCGATCAACAAACTGGGCATGCCCGAAACCGATGTTGCGCAGCAGGTCGCCGGTGTTGAAAAAGCGATCGCCTTGGCTAAACACATCGTGCAGCACAACCTTGGCGGTCTTCTGTGGATCGGTATAACCGTCCAGTGGCGCCTTTTCGTCGATCCGCGCCAACAACAAGCCCTGCTCGCCCTTGCCGACCTTGCGCATGAAACCGTCAGCACTGCGCACCGGCTCGCCGCTGTCATGGTCGTACGCCACCAGCTCCCAGGCCATCAGCGAAAAACCGATGGTGTTGTCGAAGTTGAGAATATTGGTGAATCCGATATTGCCGTCGCTCGCCGCATACAGTTCGCAGATGTGCTCGACGGCGAAGCGTGTCTTGAACTCGGCCCAGGCGCCGGGGCGCAAGCCGTTGCCGATCATCTTGCGCACGCCGTGACGGTTGTCGTCGGCGCTGGCCGGTTGATCGACCAGATAGCGGCACAACTCACCGACGTAACCAATGGTGGTCGCGCGATAGCGGCGCACGTCGCTCCAAAACTGACTGGCGCTGAATTTACGGCGTATCGCAAAACCCGATGCGCCATTGATCGCCGAGCCCCAGCACACACACAAACCCGTGGCGTGGTACAGCGGCAAGGTGCAGTAGACGACATCGTCGGGGCGCATGTTCAGCGCGATCATGCCGAAGCTGGTCGAACTGCGCATCCACCTACCGTGCTTGAACACCCCGGCCTTGGGCAGGCCGGTGGTGCCGGAGGTGTAGATGTAGAAACACGGGTCGTCGAAAAATACCTGTTGGCTGCTTGGCGGATTTTCACTGGCGGCATCGACACTGGCGCTGATCAGGTTGACGTAGCCTTCAGGCGCAATGCCTGGGTGATTGCAGGTGTCCTGATCGGCAACAAACCAGCTGCGCTGCGGCGCAATCGAGACCTGATCGCGCACCGCAGCGAACGCCGGCAGCAGCTCTTCGCCGACCACAATCGCCACCGGCGCCACCAGGTTCACGCTGTGAATCAGCGTGTCACGGGTCAGCGAAGTATTGAGCAGCGCGCTGACGGCACCGAGCTTGGCCAGTGCCAGAATCGTCACCAGCAACTCCGGGCGATTCTCGATAAAAACCGCGACCACATCGCCCTTGCCGATGCCCTGCTCGCTCAGATAGTGGGCGATGCGATTGGCCCACTGGTTGACCTGCGAATAGCTCAGCGAAACCTCGCCCTGCAATAGCGCCGGGCCATCGGGGTTGCGCAGAGTCGCTTGTTCGAACGTCCAGCCAAGGCCACAGCTTTGGGTCGGATCCGTGACGTTGGCGACCTTCATGCCCTTGACCACTCGGGGAATGGCCTTGGCAATCATCGGCAACTTGCGGAGCATCATGCCCCAGGTAATCGTGTCGCTTGGCGCGTGACTCATGGAAGCTCCCCGTTCGACCTTGGTGTGGTGGCCGATGTTTTTTATTGTCGGGCTGATGCAACCGCCGCGTTCGAGCGAGGGTCGAGACTGAAAGTACGTCAGCGCTTCTGAGGCTGTACACGCGGTTTTTGCAATGTTTTGTATCCGCCCGGGCGGCGGCGATGTCGATGATTCAGAAAAGCCGGTTTGGTTCCGTTAATTGCTCAATGATCCCGCAAAATGCAGGATGCACGATGGCCATTCATGCAGTTTGCACGACACCTTAAAATCTTATTGTTTTTAACCTTTTGATTTATAACGGTTTTATTTTTATCCGGTGCTGGCACAATCACTGCAACCTCCTATGCATGCTTGCCATTCAAGTGCATACGGAGCTGAAAAACATGAGCCTGATTCAAGAAAAATTTACCTCCCTGTTCTCCAACTTCGACGTCACCACCTCGCCGCGTCCCGATGGCGGGATTTTGCTGACCCTGCGCAGTGCCGACGGCAAAGTGTTCAAACGTGCACTGTCGTACCAGCAACTGCATGCCGGCGACCAACTGTCGTGGGCAATCAGTGCGATTCGCCGTGACCTGGCCGAACAGGCCAGCGAGTTGCCGCAGATTGCGATGCTGCAGAGCCAGCAGCGCTTTGCCCTGCCGACGTATCACTCGCTGTAAACGCTTAAGAACTCGTTAAACAAAACAGGCCGTGGAGCTTTCGCTTCACGGCCTGTTTTTTGTGCCCCGATTTTATCCAGGTTTTTGCCAGACGTTAGAACGCTTCCGGTTCGATGCCGGTGAAGCTGTCGACGGTAACGTGGCCCGCCAGCTCTCCGCCATCGCGGGCCAGACCGCAGGTTTTCAGGCCTGCTGACTGAGCGGCATCGAGCTCTTCGACAATGTCCGACAGAAACAGGATCTGCGCAGGTTCAACCGCGATCGCCTGTTGAATGTTCGTGTAAGACTGCGCCTCTCGTTTCGGTCCCGACGTGGTGTCGAAATAGCCGCTGAACAGCGGCGTCAGATCACCTGCTTCCGAACAGCCGAAGATCAGTTTCTGCGCCTGGATCGAGCCCGACGAGTACACAAACAGTTGATAACCGGCCGCGTGCCAGCGTTGAAGTGCTTCAACAGCATCCGCATAAACATGACCTTTCAACTGCCCGGCCTGATAACCCTGCTCCCAGACCATGCCTTGCAACGCTTTAAGCGGCGTGGCTTTACGGTCTTCGGCAATCCAGCTCAAAAGGATTTCAACAACCCGTTCAACGTCGGCCTGCGGCTCATGGCTGTCACGGCGTACGGCGTCGAGTTGCTCTGCGACATCGGCACGCTCAGCGTTCTGGCGCACGAAGTCCGGCAGGTGTCTGGCCGCGTACGGAAACAGTACGTCGAAGACGAAACTGACGGCACTGGTGGTGCCTTCGATGTCGGTGAGGATGACTTTGATCGACATGGGCTCAGTCCTCCAGACGCGGGAATCGGCCGGCGATGTCTTCGCCGGTGAAATTGGCAACCCAGCCGTCCGGGTTGTTAAACAGACGGATCGCGACAAAGTGCGGATGTTCGCCCATGTCGAACCAGTGCTTGGTGCCAGCTGGAACGGAGATCAGATCGTTCTTCTCGCAGAGTACGGCGTACACGTAATCGTCGATGTGCAGGGTAAACAGCCCACGACCGGCGACGAAAAATCTGACTTCGTCTTCACCATGGCGGTGTTCTTCGAGGAACTTGGCGCGCAGTTCGGCTTTTTGCGGGTGGTCGCTGTTGAGGCTGATGACGTCGACGGTGACATAACCGCGCTCGGTCATCAGTTTGTCGATCTGTTCCTGGTAAGCGCTGATCACCTCTTCCTGCGTGGCGCCGGGCTGGATCTTCGCGGTGGCTTGCCAGCGGTCGAAGCGCACACCCTGCTCGGCCAGAGTCGAGGCGATGTCTTCGAAATGGGTCAGCACCTTGTTCGGAATGTCAGGGCTGGAAACGTGATAGACGGACAGGCTGCTCATTGGGGCAATTCCTCGGTATCGGCCTTGCCGTCCGGTTCTTGCAGACCGGTCGGGCACAGCATTTCATCAGGCAAATGGGCGACTTCGGGTGAAGTCAGCCCTGGCGGTTCATGACGCTGCGGGTTTTCAACTCGCATTCAAACAGGAATTCAAAGGCTTCGATCTGGCGCAACGCGTCGTTCATCTGCGCGCCCCAGGTGTAGAGGCCGTGACCGCGAATCAGATAACCGACGCAATCGGGATGGGCGTCGAGCCAAGGCTGCACCTTGGCGGCGAGCCGCGCAATGTCCTGGTCGTTGTCGAAAATCGGCACGCGCACCCGGGACTCATGGGTCGAGATGCCGCTGAAGGCTTTTTGCAGTTCGTAGTCTTCGAACTCGATAAAGTCTTGCGGGGTCAGGCGCGACAGCACCGTGGCATTGACCGAGTGAGTGTGCAGCACCGCACCGATCTCCGGGCGCCAGCGGTAGAGCTGGGTGTGCAGCAGAGTTTCGGCGGACGGTTTTTTGCCCGGTTCCAGGCTGTTACCGGCAAGGTCGGTGGCGAGCACATCGTCCACACCCAACTGGCCCTTGTGCTTGCCGGACACGGTCAACAACGCTTCGCTGGCCGACAGGCGCGTCGAATAATTGCTGCTGGTGGCCGGCGACCAGCCGCGGCCGTAAAGGAAACGCCCGGCGTCGACGATTTGCTGGGCGAGTTGTTCACGCGTAAGGCTCATGGCCTGTCCTCTTGCATACGTGTGGCAATGATAACGGCAGCAGCAAGCGCCGCGAGACTGGCAATACTAAAGGTCAATGTCGCCCCGAGGGCATTCCAGCTGTAGCCGGAATACAACGCGCCCAACGCCCCGCCGGTGCCGGCCAGCGCCGCATACAGCGCCTGCCCCTGCCCCTGTTGGCGCGCACCGAAGCTACGTTGCACGAACTGGATGGCAGCGGCGTGAAAACTGCCGAAGGTCGCCGCATGGAGAATCTGTGCGAACAGCAGCACCCAGAGAAACTCGGCGAACGAACCTAGCAGTAACCAGCGCAAGGCCGCCAGCAGAAAACTGGCCAGCAGCACCCGGCGTACTGAGAACCGCGCCAGAATCCGGCTCATGGCCATGAACATCAGCACCTCGGCGACCACACCGACTGCCCAGAGCATGCCGATCACGCCCCGTGTGTAACCGAGTTTCTCCAGGTGCAACGTCAAAAACGTGTAATACGGGCCGTGGCTCATTTGCATCAGCGCCACGCAGCCGTAAAACGCCAACACACCGGGGCTGCGCAATTGTTTGAGAAAGCCCTCCCCGCCCGGTCGGTTGCCCTGCGCCGGTTGCGCGTTCGGCACCCACAAGCTGCTGACGACAATGCCGACCATGATCAACACCAGCGCCGCTGGGTAGATGTCGAGGCTGAGCCATTCGAACAGGCGCCCCAAAGCGACCACGGTGATAATGAAACCAATCGAGCCCCACAGGCGGATCTGACTGTAACGCGAGGTCTGGCCCTGCAGATGCGCCAGCGTAATGACTTCGAACTGCGGCAACACCGCATGCCAGAAGAACGCATGCAGCGCCATGACCATCGCCAGCCAGGCATAGCTCTTGCTGACGAAAATCAACGAGAAGGTGAGCAACGTGCACACCGCGCCGAAACGTACGATGGCCAGGCGTCTGCCGGTGTAGTCGCCCAGCCAGCCCCAGATGTTCGGCGCCACACAGCGCATCAACATCGGGATTGCCACCAGTTCGCCGATGCGCGCGGCGCTGAACCCGAGGTGATCGAAGTACAGCGCCAGAAACGGCGCCGTCGAACCGAGCAAGGCGAAATAGAACAGATAAAAACTGGACAGCCGCCAGTAAGGAAGCGCCGCCACGCCCGTCAAGCCGCAGTGGCTTTGATATCTGCCATCAAAGCTGACGCAGCACCGGCGTGCTCACGTGCACATCGGCGTTCTGCCCACGGTGACGCAACAGGTGATCCATCAACACGATGGCCATCATCGCCTCGGCAATCGGCGTGGCGCGGATCCCCACGCAAGGGTCGTGACGGCCCTTGGTGATGACATCGACCGGGTTGCCATCGACATCAATCGAACGGCCCGGGGTGGTGATGCTCGACGTCGGTTTCAACGCCAGATGCGCAACAATCGGCTGACCGGACGAGATACCGCCGAGGATGCCGCCAGCGTTGTTGCTGAGGAAACCTTGCGGTGTCATTTCATCGCGATGCTCGGTGCCGCGCTGGGCAACGCAGGCGAAACCGGCGCCGATTTCCACGCCTTTGACCGCATTGATGCTCATCAGCGCGTGGGCCAGTTCGGCGTCGAGACGATCGAAAATCGGCTCGCCCAGACCCGGCATCACACCTTCGGCGACCACGGTGATTTTCGCTCCGACCGAGTCCTGATCACGGCGCAACTGGTCCATGTAGGCTTCCAGCTCGGGGACTTTGTCCGGGTCGGGGCTGAAGAAAGCGTTCTGCTCAACCGAATCCCAGGTCTTGAACGGGATTTCGATCGGGCCGAGCTGGCTCATGTAGCCACGAATGACGATGCCCTGAGTGGCGAGGAATTTCTTCGCAATCGCACCCGCCGCCACGCGCATCGCAGTCTCGCGCGCCGAACTGCGCCCACCGCCACGGTAATCGCGCTCGCCGTATTTGTGGTGGTAGGTGTAGTCGGCGTGGGCCGGGCGGAACAGATCCTTGATCGCCGAGTAGTCCTTGGACTTCTGGTCGGTGTTGCGGATCAGCAGGCCAATCGAGCAACCGGTGGTGCGCCCCTCGAACACGCCGGAAAGGATTTCGACTTCGTCGGGCTCCTGGCGCTGGGTGGTGTGGCGGCTGGTGCCGGGCTTGCGGCGATCAAGGTCGCGCTGCAAGTCTTCGACAGAGATCTCCAGGCCCGGCGGGCAGCCGTCAACAATGGCGACCAACGCCGGACCATGGCTTTCGCCAGCGGTGGTGACAGAGAACAACTTGCCGTAGGTATTGCCGGACATGCAGGACGCTCCGTGAAATCAAACCCAAATTCGTAATGCGCGCCAGTATACGCAGGCTAACCGAGTAGTTCATCCTCGAACCTTAGTGGTGCTGGCGAGTCCAACCGGCATCTTGGCGAATGATGGCGTGATGATGCTGCGAGTTCTGATCTTGAGTCTTACCCTCTTTACTGGCTTTGCCCAGGCGACTGTCCTACAGCGCCCGATGTCTCTGGACACCGGCAGCGGCGAACTTTTCGGCTCGCTGTTGCTGCCAAAATCCGACAAGCCTGTACCGGTTGTCCTGATCATTTCTGGCTCAGGTCCTACGGATCGTGACGGAAACAACCCCGACGGCGGACGCAACGACAGCCTCAAACGGCTGGCCTGGGTGCTGGCCAAACACAACATCGCCAGCGTGCGTTACGACAAGCGCGGCGTGGCTGCGAGCCTGGCGGCCACGCCGGATGAGCGCAATCTGTCAGTCGAGGCTTACGCGGCAGACGCGGTGGCGTGGGGACAAAAGCTCAAGGCGGATCCGCGTTTCGGCCAACTGATTCTGCTCGGGCACAGTGAAGGCGCGCTGATCGCCACCCTCGCTGCGCCAAAGGTAGACGCAGCAGCGGTGATTTCCTTGTCCGGCAGTGCCCGACCGGTCGATCAGGTGATTCGTGAACAACTGGCCCGCAGTCTGCCGCCGCCCTTGATGATGCGCAGCAATGAACTGCTCGACAGCCTCAAGGCCGGTCACGTCGATGACAACGTGCCGGGGCAACTGCAAGTGATATTCCGTCCAAGCGTGCAGCCGTACCTGATTTCGCTGTTCCGTCAGGATCCCGCGAAAGCGTTCGCGCAATTGCCAATGCCGGCGCTGATTGTCCAGGGCAGCAATGACATGCAGGTCGGTACCGAAGACGCGAAATTGCTCAAGGCTGCCAAACCGGACGCCAGGCTGGTGGTGATCGAGGGCATGAACCATGTGTTGCGCATCGTGCACAACGACATGAAGCGGCAACTGGCCTCCTATAAGGACCCGAATTTGCCACTGGCGGCAGAACTCGGTTCGCAAATCATCGACTTTATTGACGGACTTCGCGCCCGTTGAGCCTCAACTGGGGGCGTTTCAGGCAGTTTTCCAGCCTGATACCCCTCCAGTCCTGAAGAAAACGGCCGATAAGCCTTTGTCGCCAGCGCAATCGCTGGGGCAAGCAGGGCTTGGACAGGATCTCGCCGTTATGACTGATACGCAGACTTCACCCGACACCACCGCTGAAAAAGACGTACCGCCAGCGGTCGAGCTGCCGTGGGCGGATGTCCACGCCGAGCACCACAAGATGCTCCGCCTGGCCCCGCTACAGACTGATCGCCACACCGGTGGCCGGCCGCTGCGCTTTGTCGAATTCGGTTACGCCGAGCGCCACAGCAAAGAGCAAAGCCTGATGCGCATGGCGATCAAACTGCCTGGCCAGCGCGTGCGCAAAGAACAGAATCACCTCGACGTCTGGGTCAATCACACCACCAAGCGTGTGCATTTTGGCCCGGACAGCGGCTTGCAGATCGAACCGTTGAACCGTGGCATCGGCCGTTTCGTCGCTGCGCAAGGCATCAACTGGGCGAAAAAGCGCTGGCCCACCTACACCGTCGACGGCATGGACTTGAACAACAAGGACGCGTTGAACGAGGACACTCGCCTGCGTCGCGATCATTTCCTGCGCGTGCATGGTTTTGACGTGGCGTACGCCGATGCGCAGCATTTGAAGGGCAGCGTCAAGGAGGTGCAGGTCGCAGACTTGCTCGGTGACTGGAACAGCGAAAAGCTGCAAGTCGTCGAAATTCTTGAAGCGGCGCAGATGCTGCAGCAGGCTGAGCAGAATCTGGCCGAGCAGGAAGTGAAGCTCAAAAAGCAGGAAGACAAGGTCAGCAAGTTCAAGCGCGAAGACGCCGGGCTGCGGTTCACCATTACTTGCCTGGTGGCGTTTGCGGTGTTTCAGGCGGGGTTGTTGATCTGGATTGCAACGCACCGCTGATGGCTTGATACCGCGGTGCAGCCATTCGCGAGCAGGCTCGCTCCCACAGGAAAATGCATTCCAAAGGTGGGAGCGAGCCTGCTCCCGGCGGCGTTCCGACGAAGCTTTTAGCGGGTTAAACGCGGGAAGCGAACAGCGCCTGATGATCGCGGCACTGCTCCGCGGTCAGCATGAACACGCCATGCCCGCCGCGCGCGAATTCCAGCCAGGCAAAGTCGACTTCAGGGTACAGCGCCTCAACGTGCACCTGGCTATTGCCGACTTCAACAATCAGCAAACCCTTCTCGGTCAAATGATCCGCCGCTTCGGCGAGCATCCGTCGTACCAGGTTCAGACCGTCATCACCGCAGGCCAGGCCCAACTCCGGTTCGTGTTGATATTCGTCCGGCATGTCGGCGAAATCTTCGGCATCCACGTAAGGCGGGTTCGACACGATCAGGTCGAAACGCTGACCCGGCAACCCATCAAAGCCATCGCCCTGCACCGTGTACACGCGCTCATCGACGCCGTGACGCTCGATGTTCTGATTGGCCACCTCCAGCGCTTCGAACGACAGGTCTGCCAGCACGACTTCAGCGTTCTGGAACTCGTAAGCGCAGGCGATACCGATGCAACCGGAGCCGGTGCACAGGTCAAGAATTCGCGCCGGCTCATCGCCGATCCACGGCGCAAAACGGTTTTCGATCAGCTCGCCAATCGGCGAACGCGGAATCAACACACGCTCATCGACAATGAAGGACATGCCGCAGAACCACGCTTCACCCAACAGGTATGCGGTTGGAATGCGCTCTTCGATGCGGCGTTTGAGCAGGCGTTGCAGATTAACCAGTTCATCGTCTTCCAGCGCGCAGTCCAGATAGCTGTCGGCGATCTCCCACGGCAGGTGCAGAGCGCCGAGCACCAACTGGCGGGCTTCATCCCACGCGTTGTCGGTGCCATGGCCGAAAAACAGATCCTCCCCATGGAAGCGGCTGACGGCCCAACGGATATGGTCGCGCAGGGTACGAAGTCGGGAAGTGATCACGGGGCAGAACTCCAGAAAAAACGACTGGCGATTCTACCAGCCAAAACGCCCCGCGACGACGCAGGAAAAACACTGGGCCGACCGTAGGACTGTTCTGTTTTTCTTATCAGCTATTGAACAGAACGTGTAACTTGACAAGGCTGCAGGCCAATAACGACGGTGCCTACGATGGTAGCGATTCACAGAACCGCTCAGCCAGAGGACAATGCCGCAAAAGCCCCACCCCAAGGAGCCCCAGAATGTCCGTTCCAAAAACGATGTTTCAACTCAGCGGTCGCGGTTACGCAGCGGCCACACTGAGCCATGCGACCGTGGTCATCATCGATGCCCAGAAAGAATATCTCAGTGGCCCGCTGGCCCTGAGCGGCATGGACGCGGCCGTCGCAAACATCAAACAAGTGGTCGCCGCCGCCCGTGCCGCCGGTCGGCCTATCGTGCACGTGCGTCACCTTGGCACCGTCGGTGGCCTGTTCGACCCGCAAGGCGAACGCGGCGAATTCATCCCCGGCCTCGAGCCGCAGGGTGACGAAACCATCATCGGCAAACTGCTGCCGAGCGCATTTCACGGCACCGAATTGCTCGATCGCCTGCAAAACCTTGGCTCGCTGGACCTGATCGTTTGCGGCTTCATGAGCCATTCCAGCGTCAGTACCACCGTGCGTGCAGCGAAGAACCTGGGTTTCCGCTGCACCCTGGTTGAAGATGCCTGCGCCACCCGTGACTTGCCCTTCAAGGGCCGTGTACTGAGCGCCGAACGCGTGCAGGAGGCGGAAATGGCGATCATGGCCGACAACTTCGCCACCCTCGCCTTGACTCAAGACCTGATCTGATCGCCGCTTGATGAGCGGCTCATGCCGCCGCTCATCTGCAAAAGCCTCTCATTTGCCGCAAATGCCATAGCCTCCGGAACAACCCGGTCAACTCCCGGTCGAAGGGCCGATACCCATTGAGGAAGGTCGGAATGAAGTTATCCGATGGATTTGACGCACGCCGCTTGCGGCCCAAGGGCCAAAGCAACTGGCGTTTTCGTTTTGGTGCAGCGTTCGCCGCCATTCTGGCGACGTTTGGCGTGCTGCTGGCGATGGCCGGTGCTGCCAGCCTGCTGGGACGCCCACCGGCGCTCGGTGACTTGAACGCCACGCCCATGGGCTCGGCGATCATTCTGGCGGTCGGTTTGCTGTTTCTGTATTTCGGTGTCGCCCTGTGGCGTCGCTGCCGCCGTCGCGCACGGCAATCGAGGGAACTGAACATGTCCCCGCACCTGATGAAAAAACACGACTGAATCGACGGCCTGGCTTTTAGCCGGGCCGTTTTGTTTCGACTTGGGTAAACTGGCCGCCCTTCGCGGAGGCTGATATGCAAGACGACGATTTTTCCCTGTTCAAAAACGAGCTGCGCGGCGTCAAGCCGATCAAGCACGATCGCGCCGACACCGGCAAACCCAAGACTGACCGCGCACAGATCGCCAAGCTGCGCCAATCGGCCACCGTGCGCACCGACCAGGCGACCGTTGACGGTCTGTCGGATCAGTTCGTGATCGATGTAGGTCCGGAAGACGAGTTGATGTGGTCCCGGGACGGGGTTCAGGAAAGTCAGATGCGCAAGCTCAAGGTCGGGCAGATCCCGTTCGAAGGCAGCCTCGACCTGCACGGCATGAACGTGGAAAAGGCCCGGGAAACGCTATGGGCGTTTCTCGCCGAAGCGACCAAATTCGAAATTCGCTGCGTGCGCGTCACCCACGGCAAGGCTGTGCGGCTGGACGGCAAGCGGCCGATGATCAAAAGCCACGTCAACACCTGGTTGCGCCAGCACGCGCAAGTGCTGGGTTTCTGCTCGTGCCAGGCCAAACATGGCGGCGCCGGCGCGGTTTACGTGATGCTCAAACGCACGATGATGGAAGGCCGCGACGAATAATCGCGTTACACCGAACTTGCAGGGGCGTGTCCGCCACCGTACCCTTGCTCTTTGCGAAAATCCCCACAGGTAGTTTCATGTCCCTGGAACAGAATTACACCGCGATTCTCGGCCAATTGGGCGAGGACGTCTCCCGCGAGGGCCTGCTCGACACGCCAAAGCGTGCCGCCAAAGCCATGCAGTACCTCTGCCGCGGTTACGAACAGACGCTTGAAGAGGTCACCAACGGTGCCCTGTTCAGCTCCGACAACAGCGAAATGGTGCTGGTCAAGGACATCGAGTTGTACTCGCTGTGCGAACATCACTTGTTGCCGTTTATCGGCAAGGCTCACGTTGCGTATATCCCGAGCGGCAAGGTGCTGGGCCTGTCGAAGGTTGCGCGTATTGTCGACATGTACGCCCGTCGCCTGCAGATTCAGGAAAACCTCAGTCGCCAGATCGCTGACGCGGTGTTGCAGGTCACCGGTGCCCTGGGCGTTGCCGTCGTGATCGAGGCCAAGCACATGTGCATGATGATGCGCGGTGTCGAGAAGCAGAACTCGTCGATGATCACTTCGGTGATGCTCGGTGAGTTCCGTGAAAATGCAGCGACTCGCAGCGAATTCCTCAGCCTGATCAAGTAATTCGTCACACAAAAAAACCGGCGTTGATCGCCGGTTTTTTTTGCCCGCGAAAAATCGGGTAAGCTGCGCGCCTTTCTCAATGTGCACCGTGAGGCTTTCAACGTGTTTGTCAAAGCGCTTCGTGTCGGCCTCGGCCAACTGGTTATTTTCGTCGACTTCATCACCCGTCCCGGCAAAAAACAGCGCCCCGCCGCTGCTCAGGCGCACGTCGATGCGGCTGCCAAAGACCTGACCCTGTACCAATTCCACGCCTGCCCGTTCTGTGTAAAAACCCGTCGCAGCTTGCGTCGTTTGAACGTGCCGGTGGCGTTGAAGGATGCGAAGAACAACGAGCAGGATCGCCAGACGCTGCTGGAACAGGGCGGCCGGATCAAAGTGCCGTGCCTGCGCATTGAAGAGAATGGGCAGACGACCTGGATGTATGAGTCCAAGGTGATTATTGATTATCTGGACAAGCGGTTTGCAGCGGTCTGATGGATTTTGGTGTCGCTGATGGCCTCATCGCTGGCAAGCCAGCTGCCACAGGTTCTGTGAACGCCACGTATCACTGTGGGAGCTGGCTTGCCAGCGATGGGGCAAGTTAAGACACCGCAAACTTCAGACAAAAATAAACCGGCCCTCGCGCCGGTTTATTTGTTTTTCAGGCCGCTTTTTCTATCTGCGCCTGGCGCACCACCGCCGCCAATCGCTTCAGCCCTTCATCCAGTCGCGCCGGATCGATGTGACTGAAATTCAAACGCAAATGGCCATGATGGTTGTCCGGATCAGGAAAGAACGGCTCGCCCGGCATAAACGCCACATCATTGGCCAGCGCTTGGTTGAGTAACGTGCGCGTGTCCAGCGGTTGTTTCAACGTCAGCCAGAAAAACAGCCCACCCTGCGGCACATTCCAGTCGGCCAGATCGGCAAAGTGCATTTGCAGCGCCGCTTGAAAGCCATCGCGACGCTCACGATAGAAGCCGCGCAACTCACTTAAATGTTGCTGATATTTCTCGCTGCCGATCCACTGCAAGGCCTGCCACTGGCCGATGCGATTGGTGTGAAGGTCCGCTGATTGCTTGAGCTTGAGCAGATGCGGGAACAGATCCGGACTGGCGATCAGGTAGCCGACACGCAAACCCGGCAGAAGCGTTTTCGACACGGTGCCGGTGTAGATCCAGCTGGAGGTCTTCAGGCGCGCGGCGATCGGCTTGGCGCTGCCGCCGTCGAACGTCAGTTCGCGGTACGGCTCGTCTTCGATCAGGGTCACGCCGAATTCGTCGAGCAAAGCGGCGACCGCTGCCCGTTTGGCTTCGCTGTAGCGCACGGCAGACGGGTTCTGGAACGTCGGGATCAGGTAGATGAACGCCGGACGATGCTGTTCCAGGCGAGTGCGCAGTTGCGCAAGGTTCGGGCCGTCGGCCTCCTGCTGCACAGTCAGGCAATCAGCGCCGAACAACTGAAAGATCTGCAATGCAGCCAGGTAAGTAGGCGCTTCCAGCAGAATCTCGGTGCCTTTGTCGATGTACAGCTTTGCCGCCAGGTCCAGCGTTTGCTGGGAGCCGCTGACCACCAGCACCTGACTCGCGTCGCACGCCAGCCCCAACGCCCTCGCCTCTGCCGCCAAGGCTTCACGCAATGCTGGCTCGCCCTCGCTCATACCGTACTGACCGAGCGACAGGGGCATGTCGGCCCATTCGACTTTCGGCAACATCGCTTCTGCCGGCAGGCCGCCGGCGAACGACATCACTTCCGGGCGCTGGGCTGCGGCGAGGATTTCACGGATCAGAGAACTTTTAAGGCGCGAGACACGTTCGGAAAAAGCCATGGAGGTCACCGATAGCAAGGCGTGTGGAAAATGAGTCAAACTTGTTGACTGAAACTACGACAGCTTGAGCGAGTACGTCAATATGCTTGACCTTAAAAACCCCAGCAGTCAGCAGCAAGCCATGGAAGCGTTTTTCTTCGGTTATCAGGCGTTCACCGCTAAGGCTGACGAAATGCTCGAGCGCCGAGGTCTGTCGCGGGTGCATCAGCGCATTGTGTTTTTTATCGCCCGCTACCCGAATCTGAGCGTCAAGGAACTGCTGGCCTTGCTGGGCGTGAGCAAGCAGGCGCTGAACATGCCGTTGCGGCAATTGCAGGAAATGCATCTGGTGGACAGCGTCGCGTCAGAGACGGATAAGCGTAAGCGCCTGCTGGCGTTGACCGCGGAAGGCGCGAAGTTTGAACAGACGTTACGGCGTGAGCAGGTGAAGTTGCTGGAGCGGGTGTTTGCCGAGGCTGGGGAGGCTGCGGTGAATGGCTGGTTGGCGGTGAATCTGGCGTTGGGGGACAGTCAGGCGGCTTTTGATTGACTGTCTTGGCCTCAGCGCTGGCAAGCCAGCTCCCACAGGGTTCGAGTCGTTTGCACATCTGTGTAAACCCCGATCATCGCGGGAGCTGGCTTGCCTGCGATGAGGTCGAAAAAGCCGATATATCCCTATCGACGGACTTCTCGTAAACAAAATCAAAAACAATATTTGCTTTATTTGTACACAAAAGCATAATCCACAGCGTGCGAGTTCCTGACCGCATGGTCAACAAATTCGCGTATGCCTCAAAGGGCCGCTGCCACCCCTCATGGGTCCGGCCCTGGAAATAACAATAAAACTCTTGAGGAGTACTCGCTGTGGAAAGCCGCAAATCCGAAGCATCGACGCTGGATCTCACGCCGCCAATACGCACTGGCTTGCTTGAGCGCCTGTTTAAACTCAGCTTGCATGGCACCACGGTGAAGACCGAGCTGATTGCCGGTCTGACAACCTTCATCACCATGGCTTACATCATCTTCGTCAACCCCAACATCATGGCCGATGCCGGGATTGACCACGGTGCCGCCTTCGTCGCCACCTGTATCGCCGCCGCACTGGGCTGCCTGTTGATGGGCCTGTACGCCAACTGGCCGGTGGGTCTGGCACCGGGCATGGGCCTCAACGCGTTTTTCACCTACACCGTGGTCGGCACCATGGGCTACAACTGGGAAACCGCCCTCGGTGCGGTGTTTGTCTCGGGTGTGTTGTTCATGATTCTGACCTTCTCGCGGATTCGCGAATGGCTGCTCAACAGCATTCCGGTCAGCCTGCGCCACGCGATGGGCGCCGGTGTCGGTTTGTTTCTCGGGCTGATCGGTTTGAAAACCGCTGGCATCGTTGTCGATAGCCCGGCGACTCTGCTCAAACTGGGTTCCCTGCATGAAGCTGGCCCACTGCTCGCCGCGGTCTGTTTCCTGATGATCGCAATTCTCAGCTATCACCGCGTATTTGGCGCGATCCTCATCAGCATCATCACCGTCACCCTGGCCGGTTGGGGCCTGGGCCTCGTGCACTATCAGGGCATCATGTCCGCCCCGCCAAGCCTGGCACCGACCTGGATGGCGATGAATGTGGCCGGTGTATTCAACGTCAGCATGATCAGCGTGGTCCTCGCTTTCCTCTTCGTGCACATGTTCGACACCGCCGGCACCCTGATGGGCGTTGCCCAGCGTGCCAATCTGGTGAACGCTGACGGTCGCATCGAAAACCTCTCCCGTGCCATGAAAGCCGACAGTGCTTCCAGTGTATTCGGCGCCGTCGTCGGTGTTCCGCCCGTCACCAGTTATGTGGAAAGTGCCGCTGGCGTGGCCGCTGGTGGTCGGACTGGTCTTACCGCCGTCACCGTAGGTGTGCTATTTATAGCGGCGATGTTTTTCGCACCGCTGGCCGGCATGATTCCCGCCTACGCCACCGCCGGTGCACTGATCTACGTTGCAATGCTGATGATGGGCAGCATGGCCCACATCGAGTGGGACGAAGCCACCGATGCCATTCCGGCCATCGTCACCGCGATCATGATGCCGCTGACGTTTTCGGTCGCCGACGGTATCGCGCTGGGCTTCATCACCTATGTGGCGCTGAAGGCCGGCACCGGCAAGTTCAAGGAAATCTCCGTCAGCCTGTGGGTGCTCTGCGCGATCTTCTTCGCCAAGTTCATCTTCCTGTAAGCGGCACGCGGTTCAAGCTTCACAACGGCCTCACCCTCGCGGGTGGGGCTTTTGCACATTCGTGAGTACAACAAAAAGGAGCAAATAATGAGTCTGGAAACCTGGCTGCTGTTCAGCGGCGCTGCGCTGGTGGTGATCCTCATACCGGGGCCACTGTCGTTGCTGATGATCAGCAACAGCCTGAATTACGGTTTGCGCCGTTCCTACCCGGCGTTTCTCGGCGGCGTGTTTGCCTCGATCTGTTTGCTCAGTGCTTCCGCGCTGGGTCTGGGTGCCCTGCTGCTGGCATCGGAAAAACTTTTCAGCGCGCTGAAAATCGTCGGCGCAATCTATCTGTTCTACCTCGCCTGGCAGAGCTGGCAGCAATCGCGTCAGCCATCAGTGGCCACCGAAGTGCCGCAAGCCGCGCCGGTTCCCAGATTCCGCGCATTGTTCGGTCGCGCCTTCGTGCTGGGCGCCAGCAACCCGAAAGACATTCTGTTCTTTGCCGCCTTCCTCCCGCAGTTTCTCAGCGCCGAGCAAGCGTTTCTCCCACAACTGCTGGTCATGATCGCGACCTGGACAGTGTTGGACCTGCTGTGCAAATTGGCCTACGGATTGAGTGCCCACGGTGCGGCTCGGTACCTGCGCAGCGGCAAGGGACAGAGCTGGTTCAACCGGATCAGCGCAGGATTGTTCGGCGGAGCGGGCGCGGCTTCCCTGCTTGGCAGCCATTCCTGAGAACAATAATCAGGTGATGGGTTTGGCACTGCTGTTGATCCGTGTGCACGGATTGCAGCAGTGACAACCGTGAATGAATCGAACTAAATCAGTTTTAAAAATTACATCATTTCATCCCGCGCAATTCGCAACACCAGGCAACAACACTTCGATATACACCCATCAAACTCCCTCTCTAATATAGCCGCGCAACTGACCATCAACGCCAGAACAAGGAAGTTCTATATGGCCCAGCGTCTACACATCCGCACGATTAAAACCGCCTCCGAAATCCCGGCAACCAGCGCTTGTTTGGCCACCGACATTTGCTCGCCCCTATTCCCCTGTCCCTAGCGCTTTCGGCCCGCCTGTATTCCTGCGCAGCCCGACCGTTCGCCGCCGCCCAACCGCATAAAACTCGACGCACGCCCGTTGCGATGTGTCGTGGTCGCCCTGCGCGCTAAACATTACAAACCTGTTTATCAACCAATCTTAATCATTCAACCCGAAGTGTATAAATGTTAAAGCCGACGAAAAAAACCAACACCTCAAACATCGACAATACTTCCAGCGCGAGCAAAGCGACGAACAGTTCAAGCGCCGCTACCCGCGCCCACAATCAGGTGGCGGACTTATCTACCCATACCCCCGACGCTGATGCTGCCCGACGCGCCGGAACCGACACCTCGATTGAAACACCACACTCGTCAGCGGTCATCATCACGGACATTCCGGGATCGCCTGCGCGAGCTGCGCCCCTCACCGTCGAATCGGCGATCAACATGATCACGTGGCCGAAAGAGCGCCTCGACGAACTGGTTCCATTCAGAGGCAATTCAGGGTTGTTCACCAGCAACGACGGCACCCTGTTTGCCGATTTGAAAGGCCTGGGCAAGACAATGGTCGAGCGCAACAGCCAAGGTGAATATCAGGTGCCCTTCCCCTTCGTGCCCGGCGTGCCAGGGCCGATTCTGGCCAGGATCGACGGTGAACCGCATTGGCGCATCGAGCGTCCTGGCTGGGTAAGAAAAACCGCGCAGACTCCGCCTCGCGAAATAGCGCCAGCCTTCGAATTTCTATCCCCCGAACTGGCGAAACTGCTGGAACCCGCACGGCCGCAGGATGGCCTTCGTTACGACAAAACCGGCAGGACCTACGCTGATATTGCGGACGAAGGTACGGTGCTGATCCGCAAGAACAGCGACGGTGAATACCAGGCCAGCGACTTCAACGAGCGGTATGCCTCGGGCCCGTCGGTGGAGCGCATCCCCGGCACGGGTCTTTGGCAGCGAATCCCCGAACGGCAATCGTCCCCGCAAAGTCCGCGCCTGTACATCCACGAGTCGTCCGACACCGATTCAGACACCGGCCCCCGCCCGGCCAAACGCCCCCGTCTAGAGGAGAGTGCCGAGCCATCCGGACCGCTTGAAGACTTGGACACCGCCCCCCGAGTGCCCCGAGAGACCGTTGAAAGTCCTTATTACTGGATGCAGTGGGGACATTACGACGGCCCGCCTCCGGGCCCGTCTACCAGACTCGGTGGATTTGACTACGCGATCGTGCCGCCAGGTTCGGCTGCCGATCGCTTGCCCCGAATGTTTTTTTTGCAAAATCCCGAATCTCCAATCAGCCGCTTCGACGAATTCGAACGGGTGATGCGAGAGACGCCGACCCTCCAGCCTGTGGCCATCTATCGCTATAGCAACGATCCACTGGAAGTGCGACCGGCGCAGAAGCTCTTCCACAAACCCTTGTCGCAATCGGTCGCCGAGCGCTTCACCGATTTCTCCGAGGGGACGGCACAGACAGTCGCCAGGACCCTGTTCGAGCGCGCTGACAATTCCGCGCAAATCACTGCCACCGGCCTGCACCATCTCTATCAGGTACTGACGCAGTGGAACTGGCGAGCCACCTCCGGCGTGCCGCCACTTGGCGATCCCATGCTCATGTTGCGGGAGGCCCCGCGTGTCGAACAGCACGGACGAACCTTGCTACCGCTGACCGCCGCTCCGGAGGCGCCACTGCATAACCTGACCTTTGATCCGCAACGTTTCCCCGAAGACTGGAGTTACTACCTCAGGACCCTTTCCAACCAGGCCTTGAAGCAGTTGACCGGTGGCCTGCTGGTGCGTGCCGGTTATGACGTCTTCCCGCTGACGCCTCATCATCAACGGCCCACGCTGGTGTTCCGCGGTCCAGCCACCGATGACGTGTTCATTCTGAAACTGGGGGTGGTCGAGGGTAATGCCATCGCCCTTCATACCCAGGCCGGCACCGAACTGCTGGACCCGATCCTGCCCGCCAGCATTGGCCAGCCCGCGTATGCCGCAGTACAGGCGGCCCATGCGAAGAATCAGTTGGTCTGGCTGCTGGGCGGCGTGCTCAACGTCAGGTCGAAGCCTGACTCCGTGTTCATTATCCGAGAGCGCTGAAACCCGTGGACGGCGCCAGCCTGGCAGTGTGCCCCTGCGCTGCAAGCGCTGCGCGCCCGTTCTGCCTTTTTTCACTGACCGATCAACAGCCAGCAAAAATGAACAAGGATGCTCAAATTGCCCAGCACTCAGTCTTCCACGAATATCCATCTGGATGATGCCGTCGTCATCACCGACATTGGCCTGCGCGCCAATCAGAAAACGCCGTCGACACTCGACATCAGCGCCGCCGAGGGCATGCCTGCACACGCCAGACGCAACAGCAAAGCCTCGCAGCTGCGCATTGTCGACGAGCTCTTCGGCCCGCTGCACATCGGCCCTTATTCCGTCACCCGGACATCCCTCGACGCTCTGGGCGCCACCCTGCTTGGAGAACAGCTGAACGGAAAAAACACTTTTTTCCGAGAGCCGAAACAATCCTTCTTGAACCAGCTGCAGTTAGACCCGATAGCCATCGAAGCGCAGATGAAATTGACCACAGGCGCAGACGATTATTTGCTGCCTTCGCTGCTGTTCGAACTGGCGAGCATGCGCCCCCTGACGGCCCCGGCGATGCTCAGGGAAACCGATCCGTCGCTCGCCGATCCGGGCAAATACCGCCATGCGCTGGGCAAACTGTTGAACGCTGCGCAACGACTCGATATCGGCGACACGCAACTGCCCGGACAAGCGTCCGGACGCCTGCCCGGTTGGGTCAATCGCGCGAAGAGTGCGGGCATGGCCAGCATGGGCATGGGGCTGCAGTCATTTGGCGTCTACAGCGGCCTGCGCGGCCTGCATGACGCCATCCGCAACAAGAATGAATACGAGGCGATATTCAACGGTGCCAGCGTCGCCGGTGAGCTGGCTTCAATGGCGGTTGAAGTGTCCGTGGCCAAAAAAGCAACGCTGATGATTCAGGCCAGTCGTAGCGCCTGCAAAGGCTTCGCCCACACGCGAATCGGCGTACGGCTCGGACGCTCGGCCGGATTGCTCGCCAGCGTCCTGACCCTGCCCTTCGACATCATCGCCGCCGTCGACGCTTTTGATGCAGCGTCCAAGGCCACCGGCAAGCAAGCGGTTGACCACTATGTCGAGGCCGGCCTGAGCGTCACCAGCGCCGCCATGACCGTGCTGCTGGGCAGCGCGGCGTTGGCAGGTTTTTCCGCAGCAGGCCCGGTGGGGCTTCTGGCCGGACTGTTTCTGGTGGCCGGTGCCCGCGTGTGGGCCGGAGTGCGCGTCGTGGACGACATTGACGATTACATCGAACTGACCACCCATGAGCGACTGCGCACCGGCTGGTTTGCCTTCTGGGGCGTCGACCCCGACACCGCGGTGCAGAATCGTTACGACCTGGCCAAGGCAACGGCTGAGCACGCGAGGTTGCTGCAAACCACCGCGCGACGGCTGCTCGACGGAACGCTCAAAGAGCAGATTGAAGCCGTGGTCGATGGCGCCTTTGTCGCTGAAGCGAACCCGGTGCAAATCCGCTTCTACAACTGGTCGCGGGAAACCATGGAAGACGCCACGGTCAGCCGTGTGCAAATTCAGGACACCGATGACACGCTGGACGCCCGTGGCGGGGTGAATGAGCAAACCCCGGGGGCGTCACTCGGCACTGCCGGCGAGCACAAGGGCGTGTTGTGGTTTATCGGCGGCGGTGACGACGACATTCGCGGCGTCGAACACAAACCCAACGTGTTTCATTACAGGAACGGCACCAAGAAGCTGACGGGGGGCAACAGCGGCGATCAGTTCGTGTTCAAAGACGCGGCCAATCAACTCACGAACGCCTCGGCGCAGGGACGGCTATCGGCACTCGACGGTGGTGAGGGCAACGACACATTGTCATTGGCCGATGCCATTGCCGAACCAGGCGCAGGCAGACTGGGCTACCACGTAGACCTCAAGGCAGGGTTGATGTCGGTGATCAGCCTGGACGATTCCACCCATCAGCGAAAACTCGAGCCGCACACGTCCCTGACCAGCATCGAGAATGTGACAACCCTTGCCGGCGCCAGCAATGAAGTCATCGCCACGCAAGCAGCCAACATTATCCAGGCGTGGGGAGAGGACGATATCCACGCCGCCGAGGGCGATGACCGCATCGATGTGTTCGGCGCTCATGCCACCGTGCACGGAGGAGCAGGCAGCGATACCTACAGCATTGCTCACGTGGCCGGTCATGTGTCGATCATCGAGGATGGCGCGCAAGACAGCATCATCGGTCTGGACTGGCGCAAGGAACTGATTGTCAGCTGGACGCTGGAAGGCGCGCACCTGGTCATCACCTCGCGGTTTGATCTGGATGACGACCTGAGTCGAATCGTCAGGATCAAGGATGTCTACCAACAGCGCGGCGCGCAACGCGTGCTGCAAAATGCGAAATTGCTGTTCATCACCCGGGATGGTTTCCACCTGGTACCGGAGCTGCCCGCCACGCTCGACACCCCAGGGCCGATCACGCTGCAGGTGACGATCATCCGACCGGGCAGCACTGCCGGCCCGGTGATTGTCTATGAAGATGAACAGACGGATCCGCAGAAAAAACTCGAGCGTTACTACATTCCTCGGGGTGAACGCCTCACCACGCTGCGCATTACCGAGCACTCACCGAAAGCCCTGAGCATGGTCTACCTCGATTACGCCAGCCAGGACATCTCCAGCATCGAGGCGTACTACAACGCCACGATCAAACGCGAGCTGGCGTTCGACCGCATCATGTATACCGAGTGCGGCCTGTCCCTGCGCTTCGGCCAACATGAACTGCTCATCAAAAACCTCGCCAGTTCTCACAGTGTCGGCACTATCGCCATCCGTGAGCGCTTGACTCGACCGGCCTTGGCGGTGAATCAGCCGATCATTCTGGTCATGAACGACGGCGTGTCGTGGCGGCTTGAACAACCGCCTGTGGCCGACGATTTTTTCACCAACGAAACGTTTCGCAACAGCACCTCCAGCGCCTGGAAAACCAGCGTCGCGCTCCCCCTCAAGCCATGCGCCGGCCCCTACCCTTTTTATCGGCCTGCAGACAATCCCGGGCATCAGCTGCGCGCCAGCAACGTCTGCATCGGGTTGAAAAGCCTGCAAAGGCAACGCGCGATCGAGCACCTCGTCGGCGAGGGATCCACCTACCTCGTGCACCTGACGCGCAATATAACGTTGCGTATCTCGACCCCCGGCGCACTGGCCGACGCCCCGGCGCAGTTGCCTTATTCCTCGGTATGGGAGCTCGACGCGACGCAACTGGGCGCAGTCGAGATCAGCCTCGCCGACCATCTGCTGCGCATCGGCGAGGTCGTTGTTCATCTGCCGCAATACAGCCAGCCAGACGATCTGATTGACCAGGTGCACGTCATCACCCGCGGGGGGATCGTGCACAGCGTCTACATCGAGTTCGAAACGATCTCCGTCAAGCACATTGATGCGCGCTACTTCGATCCGGAATTCGATTACGCCAACGCGTTAGCGGCGACCCCTGCGCGAGCGCGACACCTGACGGTACAAAATGCCGTGGTCCGGGAAGACGCCTTGGCCCAGCCGATTTTTGATCCGCGCGACCGCACTTGGGCAACGTCAGACGAGCCGCTGCACAAGCTCGCGTTCACCCAGCTGCAGGTCTTGAACCGTTGCGACCACCAGCTTGAGGTTTGCCAGGATTTACTGCAGTTCGCCCTTCAGGCCAACCCGCCGGTGACCGCCGAGCAACTGACGGCGCTGAAGCAACATTGCCTGGCGCTGCTCTGACCCTCAGGCAGTGCGTTGAAAACCGGTGCCCGGCGCGCGGTTTGTCCAGCGGCGCGGCGCACTGCGTCGCGCAGGACACCGTAAAACCGATCGCCTCGCCATTTGATGGCTCCCCCCTTTTATTCAGGAAGATACCTATGGCCAAGCCGCCCAGGAAAACCAGCGTAACCACGACGCCGCCCGCCTCTCCATCCCCTAGGCCGGTTGCGGGTGTGGAAGTACCCCCCGCTTCGATCACAACCTCTCACGTCGTGGGCGCCGCTCATGCCCACAGTTCGACAGCCTCCGCAACACCGGCTTCCCCCTCTTCAGGCGGAGCGAACGTGCAATCGGCGGTCGTCATTACGGCTATTGCGGACCCGTCGCGCGCCCGAACGCTAGGCGCCATCAGCGCCACAAACTGGCCGAAGGACAAAATCCATGAACTGCGACCCGTGTCGATCGACAGTGGCCTGTTCGAAGGTTTTGACGGACAGATTTACGCGTTCGTCGGCGACCGCGATTACATGTGGGTCGAGCGCCGCGCAGATGGCGAATATCGAAGTCCTTTAGTGACGCGGCCGGGTGCAGAATTGAGCTTCAGAAAACTCGAAGGTGAAGCCCGCTGGCATGCCGATTGGCTGCCTTTGCAGCCTGTACCCGACCCAGAGGTGGCGCGCAACGACGCTCGGCCCAAGCCTCTCGGATTCATACCGCCCTTTCTGGCGGCCACCCTGACCTCCCGCGAACACTCGGCGCAGGGGGTGCGTTACGACGTCGCCAACCGGCCCTATGTCGATACGCTCGAAGGCACCATCATGATTCATCGTCATCCGGATGGCAGCTATCAACAGAAATCCGCTGACCGCTTCATCCCGACGGGCCCGATGGTGGAGCAGGTCGCGGGGCAGAAAATCTGGCGGTTCATTCAGAACGCCGAAGAGGGTCAGGCTTCGAATCAACATTCGGCCAGTGCTGCTGGCGCCAGCGTCGACGCGATTGCTCAACCGGGCACACGCCGCCAAGGGTCAGAACGGCCACAGCCGCCGGCCAATGAACACTGGATAAACTGGGGCAGGCAAAACAAACCGGAAACCGGTGAATCCATTGCCATCAATGGCCGCCACTACCCTATCGTGCCGGTAGGCAACCAGGGGAACGACGCCACCCGCGTGTATTTCCTCAGCCATCCGGAGTTTTCGCCGAGCCATTTCGAGACGTTCGAGCGCATGCTGCGCGAGGCGCCAGCCCTTCAACCCATACCGATCTGGCGCAGCACGGATACGCCATTGAAGGTACGCGTCGGCGAGACATCGTTCGCCCAGCCCCTGACGCAATCGGTCAGGGACATGTTCAGCGAGTTTTCCGATATCACTGCCCGAGCCGTCGCCAGAATGTTGTTCGAGCGTGCTGACAACTCGCGCACGATCACCTCCGCCGGTTTGTTGAAGCTGCAGTGGATAACCGATCAATGGCGGCGCAAGCCACTGGGTGCGGCTTCTTCGTTCGCCGATCCGGTGGACATGCTGCCAGTGGCGCCACGGGCGGAAATTGGCGGCCGAACCACCGTCCTGCTCCCGCCCGAGGTAGACGGCCCGCTGCAACGCCTGACATTTGACCCGCAGCGTTTCCACGAGGAGTGGACCAAATACCGCAGCAATTCAACGTTTGCCAGCCTCAGATTGCTGGTCAGCGGGGTCCTCCGACGCTGCGGTTACGACGTGGCGCCCTTCACCCGCCATCAGGATTGGTCGTCGCTGGTTTTCCAGGGCAAAAACCGCGACAAGGTCTATTTCATGAAGGTGGGACAAGTCACCGGCAACGCTTTTGCGCTGGGCCATTCCCCGGAGACGGAATTCGCCGATCCGCAGCTGCGGGCAAGGATTGGCGACCCCGCCTACACCGCCCTCATGCAAGCCAGGACGGAGGGCAAAATCGTCTGGCTGCAGGGCGGTGTCCTCAGTGACGGACTGGGCCGCTACTGTGTGTTCATCATCAGAGAAGCGTGACGTCAGCCCTGACACGGGGAGGCGCAGACGTGATGATTTTTGAGCACGATATATAGATACCGCCAGTGAAAAAACCGCTTCGAAGATGATGGAATTTCAATCATCAGCGGTACATACCCATGGCCAAACCTCCACGCAAAATCCCCTCTTCTTCGACCTCCCCGGACGGCTCCGCTTTGCCCACCCGCTCGACTGCCGCGCAAGACCCTGATCCGGTTGCAGCCGTGAGCGGGCCGGGATCAAGCAGGCAAACCCGCACACCCGGCACCGATGAGCGCGCAGTCGAAACCACCGCCAGTGAAACACCGCGGGAAAGCGCTGTTGTCGTCAATCCGCTACCCGGAGCAACGCCCGAGCGCGTGGCGGCAGCCATGGCCATGATTACGCTGCGCCCGGAGCAGGTGGCCGCGTTGCGCGCCATTGACAACGAACCGGGGCTGTTCAGGAGCGAGGATTCAAGAACGTATGCCCACCTGGGCGACGGCACCTATTTTCTGGCAGTACGCAACGCGGCCGGCGAGTACCAGGTGCCATTACTCGCCACCCCGCATTTGTCCGGCCCGACGCTCAGGAGAATCGACGGGCAGGCGCTGTGGCGCATCGAGGCGCCAGACTGGATGCGCGCCCCACCCTCTGACTCATCGCCCTCGGCTGGCGCGCCTGCCAGGCCTGCCACGCCGCTGTTCCTTTCGCGGCAACTGGCTGAGACGTTGACCCATCCGGACGACTCAAGCCTGGGACTTCGTTTTGACCGAAAAAAACGCACATACGTCGACATGCAAGGCCCGCAACCGGCGAATTCGAACCTGAGCAACACAGTGCAGGTGCGCAGAAATTCCGATGGCATCTATCAGCAATGCCATGCGGGTGAGCGCACGCCCTCGGGGCCGCTGGTCGAACAAATTCCGGGCACCCGACGCTGGCGAGAAACTCCCCGGCCGACGACAGCCGAACAAACGCACTCGCGGCCAGACGTCGATCAGCGGGCGGTCCGGCCCGACTCCCCGGAACCGGGCCCGAGCAAGCGTCCGCGACTGGAGGCCGACGAGCGACTCACCCCCGATACGGACCTGTTCGCTGACCGCCTGCTGCTCGATGCCAGCGGCGCAATGAACCTGTCCACCGGTTACTGGCGCAACTGGGGCAAAACGCAAAAACCGGCGGACGCCTCAATAGAAATAGCCGGGCTTCATTATCCGATCGTGCCTCAGCCCCTGCAGGCCAATCCACGTCTGGTCTATCTGCAACACCCACGATTTGCGCCAGATCGTTTTGACGCATTTGAGCGGATGCTGGTGGAAGAACCTGCGCTACAACCGATATGGGCCGTCAAACGCGAGAGTGGCTGGGCCGTGATGGAAAATCGCATGCCGTTCGCGACACCGCTGACGCAGCAAGTCGCCAACGCCTTCAATTACATGGCGCCCGACTCGGCGAGCGCCATTGCCAGGGAAGTATTTCGCCGGGCAGCCTATCAAAGGGCAATTGACGGTAACGGACTGGCACGACTCAATCAGACCTTCCGGCATTGGAACGACAGGGCCAAAACCTTTTCACCCCGTCGCGATCTGAGCGATCCACTGATGATGCTGCCAACGCTGCCCACCCTGTTTGGCGCGACTGCACCTCACTGGAGGATCCACCTCCCGACCCGCACGGCCAGCGAGTACCAGCGCCTGAACTTCGACCCCACTCGCCTGCCCGAGTGGAGCGCCTATCTGGCAGCACCTGACAGCGCTAACCTGCAGACCCTGTTCAGAACCGTGCTGCAGCACAATGGCTACAGCCTGTATGCCAGCAGTCGCGCGCTCAACGAGAACGCCGTGGTGTTTCACCGAGAAGGGCTTGATGCCGTGTTTGTGCTGAAGATTCCGGATGACCCTCACAACCTGTTACACCGTGCCACGCTACCGGGATTCGAGATCGCCAACCCGCAATTTCGCGCTGTAGTGGGCGAGGCGGCGCACCAAAGGCTAATTTCATTTGTCAGCGAGATGAAAATCATCTACTTGGTCGGTGGCCTTGAACTGACAGGTGTATCGCCCGCGCTCTATATCGTCCGTGAAAGTTGATCACCTCATTAAAAAACCCGTTCGAAACTGACTCAGGGACAACTGGAGCAGCCTTGTGCTGCTCCCGTTGGCGTGCCGGTTTTAATAAATAACTGACAGCAGTTTTCCGCAACGGACGGTAACTTCCTGCTGATATACACCTGGAAAACATGTAATTAGCATGGCACCGCACATTCAACGCAACTGAACAAGGAAGTTCAAATGACTGGCCCGGTGAAACATCAGTTCTCGATTCAGGATTCTGTAGTTGTTACAAATATTGGCGATGCCCCCAACCCTTCCACGGACTCCACGATTGATTTTGATCGCGATGCCTCCGACAGCGGAAAAACCAGCTCTCACAGCAAGCCAAACCAATTAAAAGAACTCGACGATTTATTTGGCCCCCTGCAATTTGGCGCCTCTACGATCACACGCAGATCATTGGACGCCCTCGGCGCCACAGTTAATGGTCAACCATTGACGGGTGACAATACGCACTTTCGTATCCCCCGTCGTTCTTTCACTAATTCGCTGCAATTCAGGTACAGCGAAATCGAGAAACGCACCAAGGTCACAACACTCGGCAAAAACTACTTACTTCCAACATTCCTGTATGAACTGGCGTCGGCTCGTCCCGCGGACGCACCTCCAGTCATCAGGGAAGAAGCAGATGTGCCGCCGGATGTCAGTGGCTTTCGCAAAAAAACCATCCAGCTATTGAATGCGGCACAAAAGATTGATTTGCGCCGCGTCAGCGCCAGTCCAACCAACTATCCCTACTGGGCGTTGGTCAGACAATACAGCGTGCTCGGTCCAAGCCTCGGTATTCAACTATTCGGAATATGGATGGGGCTGCGCGGGATCAACGATGCTCTTAAAGCAAAGAACGAAACCGATGCCTTTTTCAACGGTATCGGCCTGGTGACGGAAGGCGCCTCAATAGCGGTCGATGTGGTGACCACCCGGGTGGGCACGAGTTTGATAAAAACCGGGAGCGACGCCTTCAATGATTTCGCCAGGACCAGGGCTGGACTGCGATGGAGCCGCTCTGGCGGACTTATCGGCGGAGCACTGACACTGCCTTTCGACATCATGAGTGCCGTAAAAGAGTTCAAGACAGCCGAATCAAAATCCGGCAAGGAGGCTACCGCACACTATGTAAGCGCTGGATTGAACATTGCCAGCGCTGCCATGACGGTCATCCTTGGCTCCGCAGCGATGGCCGGGTTTTCGTTCGCCGGCCCGGTCGGTTTGATCGCAGGAGCGATGATGGCCATCGGGTCGCAAGTCTATGGGGCGGTGAGTCTGGTCGACGACATTGACGACTATATCGAACTCACGCTGGAGGAAAGATGGCGTACTGGCTGGTTCACGTTCGTGTTTATGGAGGCAGACCGCCACATTCTCGACCGCTATGAGATTGCCAAAGCCCGCGCTGCGCATTCCAGCCAGTTGAAAGCAACGGCCAGAAAGTATCTCGATGAAACCGTGAAAAACACCACGGAGGCGGTCGTCAACGGTGCATTCGAAGTGACGCTGCTTCCCCGGAGGGAATACACCACCAATTGGGGCCTGAAGACCTCGAAAATCGTTTACGTCCCACAAATCCGGGATACAGACGATCTGATAGACGCCCGTGATGGCGTCACCACGCAAACACCTGGCGCCGTACTTGGCAGTGCCGAAAACGGCAAAAATATTTTATGGCTGCTGGGCGGCGGTAATGACACGGTCAGGGGAGTGGAGAAGAAACCGAATGTTTTCTACTTCACCGATGGCAGGAAGGACCTGACCGGAGGGGCCGAGAATGATCGGTTCATTGCGCAGGACGCTGCCCAGGTGCTCTACGGCGCCGATCCCGACGATGAAAATCACTCCACCCTGCGCGGAGGTGACGGCCACAATTCGCTGGAATTCATCGGTGAGCAAACATTCAAGGCAGACGGTCGCGGCTATGACATCGACCTGTCCGCCGGGACTCTGCATGTCTTTACTCCGGATTCATCGGCCGAAGATGGCAACCGTTACGCCTTCAAGGCGCTGCTGGAGCGTATCAACGAGATTCACACACAGGGCAACGGCACCACGACCGTCACCGGCTCAAGGGAAGCCGATGTCATCGTGGCGCAAGGCAAGGATACGATCCATGCCGGCGCGGGTGATGACACCCTCTATCTGCACAAGGATGGCGCCGCAGCATTCGGCGAGTCGGGACAGGATACTTACAACATCCCGCTCACCATCAATAACGTATCGATAACAGAAGACGGCGTTGAAGAAAGCGCAATCGTACTCGACTGGAGAATGGACCTCATCGAAACATGGCGAGTCGTCAAAACCACGCTCGAAGTCACGTTGAAGTTCGACTTCGATGACGCTCGCACAAGCAAGCTGTATGTCCATGACGTGTACAGACAGTCCGATGACGTGCGGCTATTGATCAATAACAAACTGACTTTTGTCACGCGCGACAAGTGCCACCTCAAACCTGACCTGCCTGCACAGATAACTGGCGACCAGTCCGTTGAGATTTTTGCCATCGTTACCCGCGAAGCAGGCCCGGAACCTGTCACGATTGTCGATCAATATCTGGCCCCCCACGTTCCGGCGAACACTTTCACCGATTACTACGTGCAGCGTCACTCATCTGCGAGCTCGTTTACATCCGGCAGGAGCGCACCACTTTACGGTACGCGGATATTCCTCGATTACGACAGTTGCGAACTGACCGGCGTTCAGGCGAGGTACGAGACAGAAGTTGACTGGGTACGTTCATCGCCTACGGACAAGATAGATATCGAGTGCGGGCTCAGTTTCTATTTCGGAAATAAAGTGGTGGTCATTGCCAGGTTTGCCAATCACAAGGAAATGACGCTCGAAGACGCGTTACTGAAAATAGTGAACAACCAGATCAATCATGCCTACTCTCTGGTCTTCAGGGACGGCAAGGTTCACAACGTACATTTGACGAAAGAAATGGTGGCGGCGCCGAGAACCTATGTTTATAGCCGCGGACGCAGCTCGCTGTCTGTTGCCAACATCGCCTTACCCTTGAAGATGAACCCTAAACCGTACATCTTCCGGCTGCCTGAACAGGCACCTTACGAACTCGGCGCCAGAAACTCTTGCAGTCAGTTGACTTTCCATCCTGGCCAATCCGGTATCACCAGCCTCGAGGGCAACGGGGGAAACTATCTGGTACACCTGTGCAAAAGAATGATCTTGCGCCTATCCACACCCGGTGGCTTCGCGAATGCCGCCCACAGACTGGACTACTCATCCACATGGGACCTCGATGCCCAGGCGCTGGGCAGCGTCACCATCGAATTGCAAGGAACGCAGTTGTATCTGGGGTCGACCACTGTTCATGTGCCTGAATACGGCGGCGACGATCTTGTGGACCAGATGTCCATCATCGGTGCGCACGGGATCATTCATACGGTCGACCTGATCTTTGACATGATTTATATCGGCGGTCTGGACGGGCGATATTTCGAGCCACCCAAGGACGACAAATCCCCGTGGCCAGATGAGTTTGCCGACATTGCGGACAAGGAATTGCGCGTCAATCACATCATCATGGCGGATGGCAGCGCAGGGTATTTGAAGTACAACCTGGCACAGCGCAAATGGATTTTGAGCAGTGATCCGTCCCGCGACATCAGCTATTCGCAATTGCTTGTACTCAACCGCTGCGAGCACCAACTGGGGAAAGCGTGAGCATTCTGATATCCAGTTGCTCAATGGCGTTCACCGTTTCGCAGGCGAAAAAAAGCCCGCAGTGTGAGCGGGCGAAAGACCAAAGAAGCTATATGCGCAGTCGCTTCCCGGCAGGGGCAGCCGCTTGGGGGTCAGCTGCCCCGGTACGTGGAGTAGCTGTAAGGCGAGATCAGCAATGGAACGTGGTAGTGATCCTGTTCGGCAGAGATGCCGAACCGCAGCACTACCACATCCAGAAACGCCGGCTCCGGCAGTTGCACACCACGGGCGCGGTAGTAATCGCCAGCGTGGAACTGAACCTGATAAACCCCGGTACGGTAGTCATCGCCCTGCAACAGCGGCGCATCAACCCGGCCATCGCTGTTGGTTGTCGCGCTGGCGACCAATTCCAGCTGCGAACCTTCAACGCGGTATAACTCGACCTTGATCGAGCTGCCCGGGCAACCGTGTGCAGCGTCCAAAACGTGTGTAGTCAAACGTCCCATTGATTCTGCGCGCCTGCCTGCATGGAGCAGTCAGACTTCGCGCCTCCCGAAGTCAGTTGAAAGGAGACCGCACCGATTCGGAGCACGAAAAGTTGCGGCGAGCGGCTGATTAAGACACTTTTCAAAAAAATTGTACACAATAAAAACGACATTTTTTGCTTCGTCCCCGCCATCCGGGGCTTTTCTCCCGGTCTACCCCGCAAGCGCATGAACATTGCGCCTTACATCCATTAACTGACCAGTCAGGCAGGTTTCTTGCAGGCTCACGCCAATCGCAGTAAAAGATGACAGTCGGTGAAAAATGCGAAAATTCAGGCTTACAAAGTGCGATTAAAGTTGTATACAATCAGCCCATCGCTGTGACGCCAGCCTGCAATCTCATCGCCAGGCAGCCACGTAATCCCGACTTTGAATAAGTCATGAACAAGAAGGAAGACTGCAGTGAGCGCTGACTACCCACGCGACCTGATCGGTTACGGCAGTAACCCTCCTCACCCACACTGGCCGGGCAATGCCCGTGTCGCCCTGTCTTTCGTGCTCAATTACGAAGAAGGCGGCGAGCGCAATATTCTGCACGGTGACAAGGAATCCGAAGCGTTCCTCTCTGAAATGGTTGCCGCCCAGCCGCTGCAAGGCGAGCGCAACATGAGCATGGAATCGCTTTACGAGTATGGCAGCCGTGCGGGCGTCTGGCGGATCCTCAAGCTATTCAAGGAATTCGATATTCCGCTGACCATCTTCGCCGTCGCGATGGCCGCCCAGCGCCACCCGGACGTGATCCGCGCGATGGTCGAGGCCGGTCACGAGATCTGCAGCCACGGTTACCGCTGGATCGACTACCAGTACATGGACGAGGCGCAGGAACGCGAGCACATGCTCGAAGCCATCCGCATCCTCACCGAACTCACCGGCGAGCGCCCGTTGGGCTGGTACACCGGCCGCACCGGCCCGAATACTCGTCGCCTGGTCATGGAAGAAGGTGGTTTCCTCTATGACTGCGACACCTACGACGACGACCTGCCCTACTGGGAACCGAACAACCCGACCGGCAAGCCGCACCTGGTGATCCCGTACACCCTCGACACCAATGACATGCGCTTCACTCAGGTGCAGGGGTTCAACAAGGGCGACGACTTCTTCGAATACCTCAAAGACGCGTTCGACGTGCTGTACGCCGAAGGTGCCGAAGCGCCGAAGATGCTCTCGATCGGTCTGCACTGCCGCCTCATCGGCCGTCCGGGTCGCATCGCTTCGCTCAAGCGCTTTATCGAATACGCCAAAAGTCATGAACAGGTGTGGTTCAGCCGTCGCGTCGACATCGCGCGTCACTGGCACGAAACCCACCCGCACCAAGGGGCCGCCAAATGAGCCGCTTTCAAACCCTGCAACCGTCGACCCTGAGCCGCGACGCCTTCGTCAAAGCCTTCGCCGACATCTACGAGCATTCGCCATGGGTGGCCGAGAGGGCCTACGACCTGGGCGCAGACGCTTCGATCGACGAGATCGAAACCCTGCACCAGCGCATGAGCGACATCCTGTTGAGCGCCGATCACACCAGTCAACTGGCACTGATCAACGCTCACCCGGACCTGGCCGGCAAAGCTGCCGTCCAGGGCGAACTGACCGAAGCCAGCACCCATGAACAGGCTGGCGCCGGTATTCACCAATGCACGGCCGAAGAGTTCCAGCGCTTCACCGAGCTGAACGACGCCTACAAAGCCAAGTTCAAGTTTCCCTTCATCATGGCGGTAAAAGGCAGCAACCGGCATCAGATCCTCGCAGCGTTCGAAACGCGTATTCACAATTCGGCAGATACCGAATTCAAATGCGCGCTGGCGGAGATCAACAAGATTGCCCTGTTCCGTTTACTGACCCTTTAGCAAGCCTGACCCGAGCATGTCAGACGCGGAGAATGCCCAGGGTCGCGCAAGCATCCCCAGCCACTTATTTAAAGGCAGACAAGAAGAATGAAAGCTTACGCCGTACCTTTCGAGAAGTTCGTCAACCTGGCCGATGCCCGTCTGGGCACCAAAATCATCTCGGTCACCGATGACTGGTTCGCAGACGCCAATCGTCTGTTCCAACCGACCCCGGCCGTATGGAAGGAGGGCGTGTTCGATGACAACGGCAAGTGGATGGACGGCTGGGAATCGCGCCGCAAGCGCTTCGAAGGCTTCGACAGCGCCGTGATCCGCCTGGGCGTACCGGGTTCGATCAAAGGCGTGGACATCGACACTTCATTCTTCACCGGCAACTTCCCGCCATCGGCCTCTCTGGAAGCGTGCTTCCTGGCGTCGGGCGAGCCTGACGAAAACACCCAGTGGACTGAAGTGCTGTCGGCCGTCGAGCTGCAGGGCAACAGCCACCACTACCACGAAATCAGCAACGACAAAGCGTTCAGCCACTTGCGCTTCAACATCTACCCGGACGGCGGTGTGGCCCGTCTGCGCGTGTACGGTGTGCCGCATCGCGACTGGTCGGCCGTTGGCGACAATGAGCAAATCGACCTGGCAGCCGCCCTCAACGGTGGTCGCGCCCTCGCCTGCTCCGACGAACACTTCGGCCGCATGAGCAACATCCTCAACCCGGGCCGTGGCATCAACATGGGCGACGGCTGGGAAACTGCACGTCGTCGCACGCCGGGCAATGACTGGGTGATCGTCGCACTGGGCCACCCGGGCGAGATCGAAAAAATCATCGTCGACACCCTGCACTTCAAGGGCAACTACCCGGACACTTGCTCGATTCAGGGCGCGTTCGTCAAGGGCGGTACTGACAGCCAGATCGAAACCCAGTCGCTGTTCTGGCGCGATCTGCTGCCAAGCCAGAAGCTGGAAATGCACGCCGAACACACCTTCGTCGAGCAGATCAAGGCCCTGGGCCCGATCACCCACATCCGCCTGAACGTGTTCCCGGATGGTGGTGTGAGTCGCCTGCGCGTTTTGGGCAAGGTCGCTAAACAAGGTTGAACCCAATCGCTGGCAAGCCAGCTCCCACAGGTTTTGTGAACGCCACAGATCACAGTGGGAGCGGGCTTGCCCGCGATGGCGATAGTTCTAACAACACAGAATTCGGATAAGAAGAACAGCATGCGCACACTGACGATTGAACCGCTGAGCAAAGAAGCCTTCGCCCCTTTCGGTGACGTGATCGAAACCGACGGCAGCGATCACTTCATGATCAACAACGGTTCGACCATGCGCTTCCATAAACTGGCGACGGTCGAAACCGCCACGCCGGAGGACAACGCGATCATCAGCATCTTCCGCGCCGACGCGCAGGACATGCCGCTGACCGTTTGCATGCTGGAACGCCATCCGCTGGGCAGCCAGGCTTTCATTCCGCTGCTCGGCAACCCCTTTCTGATCGTGGTCGCGCCCATTGGCGATGAACCTGTATCAGGCTTGGTCCGCGCCTTCGTCACCAACGGCAGGCAGGGCATTAATTACCATCGCGGCGTTTGGCACCATCCGGTGCTGACGATCGAAAAGCGGGATGACTTCCTGGTGGTTGATCGCAGTGGCACAGGCAATAACTGCGATGAGCATTTTTTCAAAGAGGATGAGCGTTTGATCCTCGCCCCCCACCAATAAGAGAAGGTCTGATCACTCGACAACAGAGTGACAGGCGAGAGGTAAAGACTGTGGAAGCACATCTGTTGGAATGGCTGAACCTGAGCGTGCGCTGGGTTCACATGATTACTGGCGTGGCCTGGATCGGCGCGTCGTTCTATTTCGTCTGGCTGGAGAACAACCTCAACCGCGTCAACCCGAAAACCGGTCTGGCCGGTGATCTGTGGGCGATTCACGGTGGCGGCATCTATCACCTGGAAAAATACAAACTGGCTCCACCGACCATGCCGGACAACCTGCACTGGTTCAAATGGGAAGCCTACTTCACCTGGTTGTCGGGGATCGCGCTGCTGTGCGTAGTCTTCTACTACAACCCGACGCTGTACCTGCTGGCACCGGGCAGCGGCCTGACCGGCCCTGAAGGCGTTGCACTGGGCATTGGCTCTCTGTTCGTCGGCTGGTTCGTCTACTCCTTCCTTTGCGACTCGGCGCTGGGCAAACGCCCTGCCCTGCTCGGCTTCATCCTGTTCGTGCTGATCATCGGCGCGGCGTATGGCTTCAGCAAGGTGTTCAGCGGTCGTGGTGCGTACCTGCACGTTGGCGCGATCATCGGCACCATCATGGTCGGTAACGTGTTCCGCATCATCATGCCGGCGCAGCGTGCACTGGTAGCGGCGATTGCCGAGAACCGCACGCCGGACCCGGCGCTGCCGGCCAAAGGCTTGCTGCGTTCGCGTCATAACAACTACTTCACCCTGCCGGTGCTGTTCATCATGATCAGCAACCACTTCCCGAGCACGTATGGCAGCCAGTACAACTGGTTGATCCTGGCCGGGATCGCGGTGTTTGCAGTGTTGGTGCGTCACTACTTCAACACCCGTCACGACAGCCACAAGTTCGCCTGGACGCTGCCTGTTGCAGCGGTGGGCATGATCACTCTGGCGTACGTCACCGGCCCTGCGCCGATGTCGACCGCACCGGAAGTGGCCAAGGCTCCAGCGCAAATCGAGTACCAGCCATTGCCGGAAACTGCAGTGGGCGGTGGCTTGAAACCGGCTGAAGCGGCGCAACCTGCTGCACCTGCCGAACCTGCCGCAGCACCAGCGCAAGCCTCCAACGCCGGCCCAGGCTTCGACAAAGTGCACAACGTGATTCAAGAGCGTTGCACGGTTTGTCACTCGGCCAAGCCGACCAGCCCGTTGTTCAGCGCAGCTCCGGCCGGTGTGATGCTCGACACCCCTGAGCAGATCCGCCAGAACGCGGCGCGGATCCAGGCGCAGGCCATCACCACGCAGATCATGCCACTGGGCAACATCACACAGATGACCCAGCAGGAACGTGACCTGATCGGTGCATGGATCGCCCAGGGAGCCCAGACCAACTAAGCCGTAAAAACTTCGCGAGCAAGCTCGCTCCCACAAGGAAACTTTCAATCCCTGTGGGAGCGAGCTTGCTCGCGAATGGCCGCGACGCGGTCGACCTGATGCAAATAAACAGCTGTGAGCCACCCGGCAGCTGTTAATCACAAGAATAAAAAGATCCGAGGTGTTGCATGTCCGAGCTGTCCAAAGCGCGCATCCCCGACGCACCCGCCATTCAGCGTTTGCCTCTTTTGCAACTGATTCTGGTCGGTTTGCAACATGTTCTGCTGATGTACGGTGGTGCCATTGCGGTGCCGCTGATCATTGGACAGGCCGCTGGCCTGAGTCGTGAAGAAATCGCCTTCCTGATCAACGCCGACCTGCTGGTCGCCGGTATCGCCACCATCGTGCAGTCGCTCGGTATCGGCCCGATGGGCATTCGCATGCCGGTGATGATGGGCGCCAGTTTTGCCGCTGTCGGCAGCATGGTCGCCATGGCCGGCATGCCCGGTATCGGTCTGCAAGGCATCTTCGGTGCAACAATCGCCGCCGGTTTCTTCGGCATGATCATCGCGCCGTTCATGTCCAAGGTGGTCCGTTTCTTCCCGCCGCTGGTGACGGGCACCGTCATCACCTCGATCGGTTTGTCGCTGTTCCCCGTAGCCGTGAACTGGGCCGGTGGCGGCGTTGATGCCGAACAATTCGGTTCACCGATTTATCTGTCCATTGCCGCACTGGTGCTGGCCACTATCCTGCTGGTCCACCGCTTCATGCGCGGTTTCTGGGTGAACATTTCCGTGTTGATCGGCATGTGCCTGGGCTACGTGCTTTGCGGCGCGATCGGCATGGTCGACCTCAGCGGCATGGCCGCTGCGCCGTGGGTTCAGTTTGTCACTCCGCTGCATTTCGGCATGCCGAAGTTCGAACTCGCACCGATCCTGTCGATGTGTCTGGTGGTGGTGATCATCTTCGTGGAATCCACCGGGATGTTCCTCGCACTGGGCAAAATCACTGGCCAGGAAGTCTGCCCGCGCATGCTGCGTCGCGGTTTGCTGTGCGATGCCGGCGCCTCGTTCTTCGCTGGTTTCTTCAACACCTTCACCCACTCCTCCTTCGCGCAGAACATCGGCCTGGTGCAGATGACCGGTGTGCGCTGCCGTTCGGTGACCATCGTTGCCGGCGGCTTGCTGATCGTCTTGAGCCTGCTGCCCAAAGCCGCGTTCCTGGTGGCATCGATTCCTCCCGCGGTACTCGGCGGCGCGGCGATTGCGATGTTCGGCATGGTCGCCGCGACCGGGATCAAGATCCTCCAGGAAGCCGATATCGGTGACCGTCGCAACCAGTTGCTGGTGGCGGTGAGCATCGGCATGGGCCTGATCCCGGTGGTGCGGCCGGAGTTCTTCGCACATCTGCCGATGTGGATGAGCCCGATCACCCACAGCGGCATCGCCATGGCAACGCTCAGCGCGCTGACGCTGAACCTGCTGTTCAACATTCTTGGCGGCGCCGAGCGCGCGGCGATCAACGACTGCAACGCGCACTCGCATTAATCGAAGTCACCACAAAACCGGTGGGAGCGAGCTTGCTCGCGAAGAGGCCATGTCAGCGAACATCACTGTTGAATGACACACCGCCTTCGCGAGCAAGCTCGCTCCCACAGGGACTGTGCAACACCCTGCCTCATACAATAAAAACAAGAGGGAGCAACAGATGATTCGCACGCAATCGTGTTTGCTATTGAGCGGCGGCCTGCTCGCCGCATCCCAGGCCATGGCCGGCGATTTACTGCTCTGGCAGACCAACAGCCTCAGCTACCTGTACGGCAAGAATTTCGCGATCAACCCGTCGATCCAGCAGACGGTGACCTTCGAGCACGCCGACAAGTGGAAGTACGGCGACAACTTTCTGTTCGTCGACAAGATCTTCTACAACGGCCAGGAAGACCGCAACAAAGGCCCGCACACCTTCTACGGTGAATTCACCCCGCGCTTCTCGTTCGGCAAGATCTTCGACCAGAACATCGAGTTCGGCCCGATCAAGGACGTACTGCTGGCGATGACCTACGAATACGGCGAAGGTGAAAGCGAGGCCTACCTGATCGGCCCCGGCTTCGACCTCAAAGTGCCTGGCTTCAATTACGTCACCTTGAACATCTTCCGCCGCCAGACCGAAGGCCCACGCCCCGGCGATGGCGTCTGGCAGATCACGCCCGGCTGGTCCTACAGCATTCCGGTAGGCAATTCCGACCTGTTGATCGATGGTTATCTGGACTGGGTGGTCGACAACGACGAGAACGCGCGCGGCACCTACCACGCCAACCTGCACATCAATCCGCAGATCAAATATGACCTGGGCAAAGCCCTTGGCTGGAGTCAGAAGCAACTGTATGTCGGCACCGAATACAGCTACTGGAAGAACAAATACGGCGTCGAAAACAGCCCTAACTTCGACACCAATCAGAACACCGCCAGCCTGCTGGTGAAGGTGCACTTCTAAGATGGCCCGCAACCGTGCCCCATGCCTGTCGTCGGTGCTCTGTTGCGGGGCACTTGAGGCGAGGCCTGCGAGTCAGTATTCTCCGCGACCTCTTGAATTCGGTCTAAAAAAAAGCCCGAATTTAATTCCTGACCAGCGGGCCAACTTATCCCGGCCCCGGTCAGTACCGAGGCACCCCGAAAACACGCTCAATCGACTGTTTGTCAGCAGCCGAAGGGCGTTTTTTTGCTTTTCGAAAAGCCTTGGCTCAGCTCTTGCTAACAGCAAACAAGCTGACCGATCGGATGACTTTTTGCAGCAACGAAAAAAGGCGCCACACCAGAGCGCCGATCAAAAAAAATAAACGTGGAACACCTACTTTGGGAGCAACCGAATGAAACGTATGTGCACCAGCCTGATGCTTGCGGGATCCTTGCTGGCCGGGGGGCAGGCCATGGCCGAAGGCCTCTTGCAATGGCAGGACAACAGCCTGACTTACCTCTATGGCAAGGACTTCCAGGTCAACCCGCGCATCCAGCAGACCGTCACCTTTGAACACGCTGACGGGTGGAAGTACGGGGACAACTTCTTCTTCCTCGACAAGATCTTCTACAACGGTGAAAAGGACTTCAACAACGGTCCGAACACCTACTACGGCGAGTTCCAGCCACGCATCTCGCTGGGCAAGGTTCTCGACCAGAAGATCGAGTTCGGCCCGATCAAAGATGTCCTGCTGGCGATGACTTACGAGTTCGGCGAAGGTGACACCGAGTCCTACCTGATCGGTCCGGGCTTCGACCTGGCCATCCCGGGCTTCGACTACTTCCAGCTGAACTTCTACCAGCGTCACACCGAAGGCTCGCGCGCCGGTGACAACGTCTGGCAGATCACCCCGGTGTGGTCCTACACCGTGCCGGTGGGCAATTCGAACATCCTGATCGACGGCTACATGGACTGGGTCACCGACAACGATTCCAACTCCAAAGGCGATTACCACGCCAACCTGCACTTCAACCCACAGGTCAAATACGACTTGGGCAAGGCACTGAGTTATGGCGAGAAGCAGTTGTACGTCGGTGTTGAATACGATTACTGGAAAGACAAGTACGGGATCGACGACACCGGTGCGTTCAAGACCAATCAGAGCGTGACCAACTTCCTGGTGAAGTTCCACTTCTGATGCGGCGGCGTCCGCAAGGACGCCTTCGCGAGCAAGCTCGCTCCCACAGTGGTTCTATGTTGACCGCAAATTGCGCATTCGATACCGAATCCTGTGGGAGCGAGCTTGCTCGCGAATGGGCTCAACGCAAATCTCAGGCTGGAACCACCGCCTCCGACAGCCCCAGAAACCGGCACAGCTCCTCCCGCTTGGCCAAGGCATCCCGCCGCCCCAAATCAATCAGCTCGCTGCAATACCCCGCCTCGAACAGCAGATAACTCAACACCCCTGCCCCACTCGTCCTGGTCGCCCCCGGCCCACGCAAGAACAACCGCAACGCCGCCGGCAATTCCTGGCGATGCCGCGCCGCGATCTCATCGATCGGCTGACTTGGCGATATCACCAGCACCTCCACCGGCGCCACGCCCAATGCGCGGGTCGGCGTGCCATCGGGCATCAAATGGCTGAACTGGTTCAAGCGCTGAAGCAACTCGATGTCGCTCTCCAGGCTGTCAATGAACGTGCTGTTGAGCATGTGCCCGCCGATCTGCGCCAGCGTCGGCTGCTGACCGGTGTAGGTGCGTTCCAGCGGCTGCTGCGGATCAACCCCGCGCGGGTTGCCGCTGACGCCCACCACCAGCACGCGAGTCGCGCCCAGGTGCAGCGCCGGGCTGATCGGCGCCGATTGGCGGACCGCGCCGTCACCGAAATACTCCTCGCCGATCTTCACCGGCGCGAACAGCAACGGAATCGCCGAACTGGCCAGCAGATGCTCCACCGACAACGGCGTCGGCACGCCAATGCGCCGATGACGCAGCCACGCATCAATCACGCCGCCGCCCTGATAGAACGTCACCGCTTGCCCCGATTCGTAGCCGAACGCGGTCACCGCCACGGCGCGCAATTGCTTGTGAGCGATGGCTTCGGCAATGCCGGGCAGGTGCAGTTTTTCATTGAGCAGATCGCGCAGCGGCGAACTGTTGAGCAGCGCCACCGGCACTTGTCGACCGAGGCCGAGCAAACTATGGCTGACAAACCGACTGGCCTGACGGATCACGCCAGGCCAGTCACTGCGCAGCACGCGATGGCTGCGAAAGCCCTGCCAGAACAGGGTGAGGCGTTCGATGGCGGCGCGAAAATCGGTGGCGCCGCTGGCCAGGCTGACCGCGTTGATCGCCCCGGCCGAGGTGCCGACGATCACGGGAAAAGGATTGTCCGCGCCCAATGGCAGCAACTCTGCAATCGCCGCCAACACCCCTACCTGATAGGCCGCCCGAGCCCCGCCGCCGGAAAGAATCAAACCTGTAACCGGTTCAGCAGGGCTCATCGCAACACTCCATGGTGCTTAAGGGATGGGTCAGTCAACCGCGTTTGGCGTACAACTTCGGCTCGCCCGGCGGACGGCTCTTGAAGCGGCGATGCGCCCACAGGTATTGCTCGGGGCAGGCCCGCAGCGCGCTCTCGACCCACTGATTGATGCGGATGCAGTCGGCCTCTTCGGTCTCACCGGGGAAGCCTTCCAGCGGCGGATGGATCACCATGCGGTAACCGCTGCCGTCGGCCAGACGCTCCTGAGTGAACGGCACCACCAACGCCTTGCCCAACCGCGCAAATTTGCTGGTCGCGGTCACGGTGGCGGCCTGAATGCCGAACAGCGGCACGAAGATGCTCTGCTTGGCGCCGTAGTCCTGATCCGGTGCATACCAGATCGCCCGACCTGAGCGCAGCAACTTGAGCATGCCGCGCACGTCGTCGCGCTCCACCGCCAGCGAATCGAGATTGTGCCGTTCGCGCCCGCGACGCTGAACAAAATCGAACAGCGGATTCTTGTGTTCGCGGTACATGCCGTCGATGGTGTGTTGCTGGCCGAGCAGCGCCGCGCCGATTTCCAGGGTGGTGAAGTGCGCCGCCATCAGGATCACGCCTTTACCTTCGCGCTGAGCCTGCTGCAAATGCTCAAGACCTTCGATGTGCGCCAGTTTTGCAAGGCGCTCGCGGGACCACCACCAGCTCATCGCCATTTCAAAAAAGGCGATACCGGTCGAGGCAAAGTTTTCCTTGAGCAGACGCTTGCGCTCGGCCGCGGACTTTTCCGGGAAGCACAATTCCAGATTGCGCTTGGCGATGCGCCGCCGGTCGCCGGCCACGCGATACATCAACGCGCCCAAAACTCGACCGATGGTCAGCAGTGCCGGATACGGCAACTGCACAATCAGCCACAAAAGCCCCAGACCGCACCAGAGCGGCCAGAAGCGTGGAGCAAGAAATGCTTTTCGAAAACGCGGGCGATCCATTAAAGCTTCCGTAAATACAGTGGCCGCGCATTCTACATCGTTCGACCCGGCTTGCGGCTCGCGGGCGTTCTCGTTATAAGTCTCGGCACTTTTAGTGACAAGCCGTTGTATGCCGATATGAGCCAAATCCACTCGCCAGACCAAGATTCCGTGTTCCAGTTGAAGGGCAGCATGCTGGCCATTACCGTGCTGGAGCTGTCCCGCAACGACCTCGAAAGCCTTGATCGGCAACTGGCCGCCAAAGTCGCACAGGCGCCCAATTTCTTCAGCAATGCACCGCTGGTCCTGGCGCTGGACAAACTGCCGCCCGGCGAAGGCGCCGTCGATCTGCCAGGGCTGATGCGCATATGCCGTCAACATGGCCTGCGCACCCTGGCGATTCGCGCCAGCCGCATCGAAGACATCGCCGCTGCCATCGCCATCGACATCCCGGTGCTGCCGCCGTCCGGCGCCCGTGAACGACCGCTGGAAACCCCGGAACCCGAAGTCAAAAAGAAGCCGGAAAAACCGCCAGAGCCGACCATCAAACCGACCCGTGTCATCACGACGCCAGTGCGTGGTGGCCAACAGATATATGCCCAGGGTGGCGATCTGGTTGTGGTGTCGTCGGTCAGCCCGGGCGCGGAACTTCTCGCCGATGGCAACATCCATGTATACGGCCCAATGCGTGGCCGTGCGCTGGCCGGCGTGAAGGGCGATACCAAGGCACGGATTTTCTGTCAGCAATTGAGCGCTGAACTGATCTCCATCGCCGGTCATTACAAGGTTTCCGAGGATTTGCGTCGCGACCCCATGTGGGGCTCGGGCGTACAGGTCAGCCTGTCGGGCGACGTGTTGAACATCATTCGGCTTTAACGGATACTGCCGCATTTTCCAAGCATCTCTAAAACGTAGCGAAAACGGCTCAAACGAAGTAGGAAAAAGGCCAAAAGCCAAATTCCAGCCAAGGCTGTCCGACTGCAGTAGTTTTCAAGAGATGTTTTTCAGGGGCTAAACAGTCCTTCTTCCTCAGGGGTGAAACACCTTGGCCAAGATTCTCGTGGTTACATCCGGCAAGGGTGGTGTGGGTAAGACCACCACCAGCGCCGCTATCGGTACCGGCCTCGCTCTGCGCGGCCACAAAACAGTGATCGTCGACTTCGACGTGGGCTTGCGTAACCTTGACCTGATCATGGGTTGCGAGCGCCGCGTGGTGTATGACTTCGTCAACGTGGTCAACGGCGAAGCCAACCTGCAACAGGCCCTGATCAAAGACAAGCGCCTGGAAAACCTCTACGTACTGGCCGCCAGTCAGACTCGCGACAAAGACGCGCTGACCGTCGAAGGCGTGGAAAAAGTCCTGATGCAACTCAAGGCAGACTTTGACTTCGTGGTGTGCGACTCCCCGGCGGGCATCGAGAAAGGTGCACACCTGGCCATGTATTTCGCCGACGAAGCGATCATCGTGACCAACCCGGAAGTGTCCTCGGTACGTGACTCCGACCGCATGCTCGGCCTCTTGGCCAGCAAGTCGCGTCGTGCCGAACAAGGCGAAGAGCCGATCAAGGAACACCTGCTGCTGACCCGATACAACCCGCAGCGCGTCAGTGATGGCGAAATGCTGGGCGTCGAAGACGTGAAGGAAATCCTGGCAGTGACCCTGCTGGGTGTCATTCCGGAATCCCAGGCTGTCCTGAAGGCTTCCAACTCGGGTGTCCCGGTTATTCTCGACGACCAGAGCGATGCCGGTCAGGCCTACAGCGATGCCGTTGATCGTCTGCTGGGCAAAGAAAAAGAACATCGTTTCCTCGATGTTACGAAGAAGGGATTCTTCGAGCGCCTGTTTGGAGGTAGGTAATGAACCTTTTTGACTTCTTTCGTGCCAACAAAAAGCCAAGTACCGCCTCGGTAGCGAAAGAGCGTCTACAGATCATCGTGGCGCATGAGCGCGGCCAGCGCAGCACACCGGATTACTTGCCAGCCTTGCAGAAGGAACTGGTCGACGTGATCCGCAAGTACGTCAACATCGGTAACGACGACGTACATGTTGCACTGGAAAGCCAGGGCAGTTGCTCGATTCTGGAACTCAACATCACCCTGCCTGATCGTTAAGTCGATCCGGTAGTCGCCACGGCGGCTCAGGGCCATTCCGACCCCGGAATGGTCCTGAGCCGCCGTTGGCATTTGTTACGAGGCTGTTTTAATGCCGTTGTCCAACATCCACATCCTCCATCAGGACGCCGCTGTACTGGTGGTGAACAAACCGACCCTGCTGCTCTCGGTGCCCGGCCGCGCCGACGACAACAAGGACTGCCTGATAACCCGCCTGCAGGAAAACGGCTACCCGGAAGCACGCATCGTCCACCGTCTGGACTGGGAAACCTCGGGGATCATTCTGCTCGCCCGTGACGCCGACACTCACCGCGAACTGTCGCGCCAGTTTCACGACCGCGAAACCGAAAAGGCCTACACCGCGCTGGCCTGGGGGCAGCCGGAGCTGGACAGTGGCAGCATCGACCTGCCGCTGCGCTACGATCCGCCCACCAAGCCACGTCACGTGGTCGATCACGAATTCGGCAAACATGCGCTGACCTTCTGGCGTGTGCTTGAGCGTTGCGGCGACTGGTGTCGCGTCGAGCTGACGCCGATCACCGGCCGTTCGCACCAGTTGCGGGTGCACATGCTGTCGATCGGGCATCCGCTGCTCGGCGACGGTCTCTACGCACACGAGCAAGCGCTCGCCGCGTGGCCACGCCTGTGCCTGCACGCGAGCATGCTCAGCTTCACCCATCCGCAAACCGGCGAACGCCTGCGCTTCGAGTGCCCGGCGCCGTTCTGACAGACCACACGGCCCCCCGTGGGAGCGAGCTCGCTCGCGAAAGCAATTGATCAGTCGACATTGATGTTGAATGTAATACCGCTTTCGCGAGCAAGCTCGCTCCCACAGTTTTTTGCATGCATTTCAAGACCGCATGTCATGCCCCAAGCTTCAAGCCGATGCGTTAAACTCCCGCCCACTGCTGTCTGGAGCTTCTTATGCGCGAAGAGTTGAACCAAGGCCTGATCGACTTCCTCAAGGCCTCCCCTACCCCGTTCCACGCTACCGCCAGCCTGGTGCAACGTCTGGAGGCTGCCGGTTTTGTGCGTCTCGACGAGCGCGAGCCATGGACCACCGAGACCAACGGCCGCTACTACGTCACCCGCAATGATTCCTCGATTGTCGCGATCAAAATGGGCCGCAACTCGCCGCTGCACGGTGGCATTCGTCTGGTTGGCGCACACACCGACAGCCCGTGCCTGCGGGTCAAGCCGCAGCCGGAATTACAGCGCCAGGGCTTCTGGCAGCTGGGTGTTGAAGTCTACGGTGGAGCGCTGCTGGCGCCGTGGTTCGACCGTGACCTCTCGCTGGCCGGCCGCGTAACCTTCCGCCGCGACGGCAAAGTCGAAAGCCAGTTGATCGACTTCAAGGCGCCCATCGCGATCATCCCCAACCTGGCCATTCACCTTAACCGTGAAGCCAACATGGGCTGGGCGATCAATGCCCAGACCGAATTGCCGCCGATTCTTGCGCAGTTCGCCGGTGACGAGCGCGTCGATTTCCGTGCCGTGCTCACCGATCAACTGGCGCGCGAACATGGTCTGAACGCCGACGTCGTGCTCGATTACGAGCTGAGTTTCTACGACACGCAGAGTGCTGCAGTCATTGGCCTGAACGGTGACTTCATTGCCGGCGCGCGCCTCGACAACCTGCTGTCGTGCTACGCCGGCCTGCAAGCCTTGCTCACTGCCGAAACCGACGAGACCTGCGTCCTGGTCGCCAACGACCACGAAGAAGTCGGCTCCTGCTCGGCCTGCGGTGCCGATGGCCCGATGCTTGAGCAGACCCTGCGTCGTCTGCTGCCCGAAGGTGACGAGTTCGTCCGTACCATTCAGAAATCCTTGCTGGTTTCGGCCGACAACGCCCACGGCGTGCACCCCAATTACGCCGACAAACACGATGCCAACCACGGCCCGAAACTCAACGCCGGCCCGGTGATCAAGGTCAACAGCAACCAGCGCTACGCCACCAACAGCGAAACCGCCGGGTTCTTCCGTCATCTGTGCATGGCCGAAGAAGTACCGGTGCAAAGCTTCGTAGTGCGCAGCGACATGGGCTGCGGCTCGACCATCGGCCCGATCACCGCCAGCCACCTGGGCGTGCGCACTGTCGACATCGGCCTGCCGACGTTCGCCATGCACTCGATCCGCGAACTGTGCGGCAGCCATGACCTGGCGCACCTGGTCAAAGTGCTGAGCGCGTTCTACGCCTGCCGCGAATTGCCCTGACCCACTGTAGGAGCTGCCGAAGGCTCGGGCAGCTCCTACACAGATCAATACCGATCAGCCCAAAGCGGCCTAGACTTACATCATTCATTTCGACAAGGCAGTCACCATGATCTCGATGTCCTCTTTCCACGCCATGCTCATTCCCATCCTGTGCGGAATGATCCTGCTGGCCATCGGCTTCAACTTCCGCGACAAGAACGCGGGTGTGTTCGCGATGTGGATCGGCATGCTGACGATCCTCGTTACCGTGATTTACAAGATCCTCGCCAAACTCAACGAATAAACCCGTGCCCGGCTCGCATTGCTTTCGGCGGGCTCGTACACTTCAGCGAATCCGCCCCTTGCGAGGTTGACCGCCTAGTGTTTGCTCGTCTGTTTGCTCTGCCCTGTATTTTCCTCATCTGCCTGATGGCGTTGCTGCCAGTGGCGCCTGCCCACGCGGTCGGTCTGCCGGGCCTGCTCAATACCAGCAAGGCGCAGCCCGAAGCCCAGGAACCGCTCGGGCAGTCCCTCGACGAAGTCATCAAGTCGCTGGAAAACGACAAGCAACGCGCGCAGTTGCTGACCGATCTGAAGAAACTTCGCGACGCCACGAAAAAAGCCCAGGCCTCACCTGAACAAGGCGTGCTCGGCCTGATTGGCGGCACACTGAGCAATTTCGAGAAGCAGTTCTCCGGCGCCGACAGCCCGGTGACGCGCTGGTCCAGCGAGTTCGATCTGGCCAAGGATGAGTTCAAGGCGCTGATACTGCCGGCCAGCGAATGGCTGCCCATCATCTTTGCCTTCGCCATCATTCTGATGGTCTGGAGCCTGCTCGCCGCTGCGCTGATCTGGCTCGGTCATCGCGTACGCATGCGCTTCGGCCTCACCGAAGAACTGCCGCAACACCCCAAGGCCCTCGACATGTTGCGCTTCGCTTTGCGCAAACTCGGGCCGTGGCTGATCGCCCTGGTGATCACCGTTTACATGAGCTACGCGCTGCCATCGTCGCTGGGCAAAAGCCTGGCGATGCTATTGGCCTACGCACTGGTGGTCGGCACTTGCTTCTCGGCAATCTGCGTCATCGCCTTTTCCCTCCTCGACGGCCCGCACCGCCATCGCGCGTTGTACATTTTGCGCCACCAGGCGTTCCGGCCACTGTGGCTGATCGGCAGCTTCGCCGCGTTCGGTGAAGCCCTGAGCGACCCGCGGCTGGTTGAAGGACTCGGCGTGCACCTGGCGCACACCGCCGCGACCATCGCCAATGTCCTCGCGGCACTGTCGACCGGATTGTTCATCCTGCGTTTCCGCCGGCCGGTAGCGCACCTGATTCGCAACCAGCCGCTGTCACGCCGCCTGACCCGCCGCGCCCTCAGCGACACCATCGAAATCCTCGGCACCTTCTGGTACGTGCCAGCGCTGGTGCTGGTCGGCATCTCGCTGTTCGCCACTTTCGTTTCCGCCGGCGACACCAGCACCGCGCTGCGCCAGTCGCTGATTTGCACCGTGCTGCTGGTGTTGTGCATGGTGATAAACGGCCTCGTCCGCCGTCATTCACTCAAACCGCAACGCGGGCCGAAACGCCACGCGCTCTATTCCGAGCGCCTGAAAAACTTCTTCTATACCCTCGCGCACCTGTTCGTGTGGCTGGTATTCATCGAACTCGGCCTGCGCGTCTGGGGCCAGTCGCTGATCGGTTTCGCCGAAGGTGACGGGCATGACATCAGCGTCAAACTGTTCAGCCTGATCGGCACACTGATTTTCTCCTGGCTGATCTGGATCCTCGCCGACACCGCCGTGCACCACGCCCTCACCCGCTCACGCAAAGGCCTGGCCAACGCACGCGCACAAACCATGATGCCGCTGATCCGCAACGTCTTGTTCGTGACGATTTTCATCATCGCGCTGATCGTCGCTCTGGCGAACATGGGCATGAACGTCACGCCACTGCTGGCCGGTGCCGGTGTCATCGGTCTGGCCATCGGTTTCGGCGCGCAGTCACTGGTCGCGGATTTGATCACCGGCCTGTTCATCATCATCGAAGACTCGCTGGCGATCGACGACTACGTCGATGTCGGCGGCCACCTCGGCACCGTCGAAGGCCTGACGATCCGCACCGTACGCCTGCGTGACATCGACGGCATCGTCCACACCATCCCGTTCAGTGAAATCAAAAGCATCAAAAACTACTCGCGGGAATTCGGCTACGCGATCTTCCGCGTCGCCGTGCCGTACAACATGGAAATCGATGGCGCGATCAAACTCATGCGCGACGTCGGCCAGAAAATGCGCACCGACCCGCTGCAACGCCGCAACATCTGGTCGCCACTGGAGATTCAAGGCGTGGAAAGCTTCGAATCCGGCAATGCGATCCTCCGCGCGCGATTCAAGACTGCGCCGATCAAACAATGGGAAGTCTCGCGGGCGTTTAACCTTTCCCTGAAACGACATCTGGACGAAGCCGGGCTGGATCTGGCGACCCCACGCATGAGCGTGCAAGTGATCACCGCCGGTGGTGGCCAGCCGAAGGAATAGCACTTCGCAGCGACACTTGGGTCACAGGCAGGGAAGCCAGAAAAACAATAACCATGGAGAAGCCCGATGCAGCTGACACGTATTGCCCAAGCCGTTTTGCTCACGCTGTTCGCCAGCCACGCCAGTGCGGCGACGATGGAAAGCACCCGTGAACAGATCGCCGCACAGGCCAAACAGCTCGAACCCGAACTGCTGGAAACCCGCCGCGACATCCACGCCCACCCAGAACTGGGCAACACGGAGAAACGCACATCGGAACTGGTCGCCGCACAACTGAAAGCCCTGGGCCTGGAAGTCAAAACCGGCGTCGCCCGCACAGGTGTAGTCGCCATCCTCAAGGGTGGCCTGCCCGGCCCGACCGTGGCCTTGCGCGCCGACATGGATGCACTGCCAGTCAAGGAAGTCGCCGACCTGCCATTCGCCTCCAAAGCTAAAGGCACCTACCTCGGCAAAGAAGTCGACGTCATGCACGCCTGCGGCCACGACGCCCACACCGCGATCCTGCTCAGCACAGCGAAAGTTCTCACAGGCATGCGCGACACCCTGCCCGGCACCGTGGTGTTCTATTTCCAACCGGCCGAAGAAGGCCCAAGCGACTTCATTCCCGACGGCAAAAACACCTGGGGCGCAAAAATGATGGTCGAGGAAGGCGTGATGAAATCGCCGAAACCGGACGCGGTCTTCGGCCTGCACGTCTGGGCCGGCATCCCCGCCGGCCAGATCGCCTACCGCCCCGGCGCCACCCTCGCCAGCTCCGATGACCTGCGCATCAAAATCCTCGGCAAACAAACCCATGCCGGCCGCCCGTGGGACGGCATCGACCCGATCACTGTCGGCGCACAAACCATCGTCGGCCTGCAAACCGTGGTCAGCCGCCGCACCGATATTTCGTCTTACCCGTCGGTGGTCAGCATCGGCACCATCAATGGCGGGACGCGCTACAACATCATCCCCGAATCAGTCGACATGACCGGCACCATCCGCTCGTACGACTACGGCATCCGCCAGAAACTGCACGCCGACGTGCGCCAGACCATCGAGAAAATCGCTGAAAGTGGCGGCGCGAAAGCCGATGTCACCATCATCGAAAAATACGACCCGACGATAAACAACCCGGCGCTGACGGACAAAATGCTGCCGACATTGAAGTGGGCAGCCAGGGATGACGTGGTGAATGCGCCGCTGGTGGGTGGCGCGGAAGACTTCTCGTTCTTCGCCAAAGAAGTGCCGGGATTGTTTGTGTTTCTGGGCGTGACGCCAAAAGATCAGGACATGAGCAAGGCTGCACCGAACCACAATCCGGGGTTCTTTGTGGATGAGTCGGCATTGGTGGTGGGGGTGAGGACACTGGCCTCGTTGGCGACGGATTATTTGTATGCCAATGCCGGGTCAGGCAAGTAGAGCATGGGGGAATGTGGGGGCGCCTTCGCGAGCAGGCTCGCTCCCACAATTGGACTGTGGGCAGGCTGCCAGAGACGGGTCGGCTGTCAGGCCGCCATCGCTGGCAAGCCAGCTCCCACAAGAAAATGAGTCCACCCCGCTCGCGGGCGGCGCATGCCGCCCCACTCAACACAATGAGCGCAAGCTCGAGTACCGCTTTTGATCTTGATCCACGGGCGACGTCGGAAGGCTGAGTGGAGGGATTGATCCGGGGGTGGGAGCGCAGCGACCGTTTGGCGAAGCCAAACACATCGAAAGGAGGTGCAGCGAAGCAAACCGGAAGCGATGCCCCCGGATCGATCCCGGAGCGAAGGCACCCCGAGCCCCAGCGAGCGGGCCGCACGTAGGAGCAAGCCTTTTTGGTTACTTTTTCGGCGTCTGGAAAAAGTGACCCGCCGTAAGGGCGGAACCCTGATCAGCCATCCCCCAAAAAACGGATATTCACCCAAAACGATCAATTCACATCAACCCCAACATGAATCGCATCATGCCGCCAAAACTCCAGATCACAATCAATCAACCGCTCATGCTGATCATAATTAACCCGAGCAATCCGCAAGCCCGGGCTCCCCACCGAAACCCGTAAAGCCGCCGCCGCATCCACCAACAAAGACGTCGGCACAATCTCGAACCGCACCCGCCCATAGTGCAAATCGTAATGCCGCGCATACAACTCGGTAATCGACTGATTCAGATCAAACTCCAGAATCCCCGGAAAAAACTGCGGGTTCAGGTAATGCTCAACATAAAGCACCAGCCGCCCATCAATCCGCCGCGACCGACAAATCTGAATCACACTCGACAACGCCGGCAGTTGCAACCACGCACACACCGCCGCCGAAGCCGGTTGCAGTCGGGCCGAAATAACCTCGGTCGAAGGTACCCGCCCCTGCGCACTGACCATCGCGTGAAAGTGACTGCGCTGCATCAGGTTGTACGCCAGACGCGGCGGCGAAACGAACCACCCCCGCCGCTCCTCACGATAAATCTGGCCCTGCGCCTCCAACTGCAACAACGCCTCGCGCACAGTTATCCGCGTCGTGCCGAACAACTCACTGAGCTTGCGCTCGGCCGGCAACTTGCTGCCGGGCGCCAAAAGTCCGTGGTCGAGTTGCTCCTGCAGCACCTGGCCGATCGCTGTCACCGCTTTTGTTGCCTCATCGCGCATCAACGTTACCTATCTGGACTAGACCAGCACTGTTTCGGGGCAAGACCGCACGACGATCACGCCGTGTCCATGTGCTGCAAGCCTAGGCAGTGCAGATGACCGAGAGATGACAAAACGGCTCAACGGTCGCACTCACGACTTGCAATACATCGGCCAAATCCCTGCCCTCCGGGGCTTTGGGCATGGTCTACGCTTATCGAGCAACCGCAAAAACCGGTCAAATAAAAGGCCTGACACAAGGTCACCGACATCAAAGTGTCATCCAGCCCCCTTAAATTGGCTCAGGTATTGCTGACCTAGACCAACACAAACCGCAATCGCAGCGTTGAACACGACCAAGGAGCTTCGGAATGAAACAGCTTTTCCTGGCAACACTGTTAGGCTCGACCATTGCCATGTGCACCGCCGCCATGGCGGCCGACACCGATCTGAAAACCCTCGAAGCCGCTGCGAAAGCGGAAGGCGCCGTCAACAGCGTCGGCATGCCCGATGACTGGGCCAACTGGAAAGGCACCTGGGAAGACCTGGCCAAAAAATACGGCCTGAAACACATCGACACTGACATGAGTTCGGCTCAGGAAATCGCCAAGTTCGCCGCAGAAAAAGACAACGCCAGCGCTGACATCGGCGACGTCGGTGCTGCCTTTGGCCCGATCGCGGTCAAGCAAGGCGTGGTGCAACCCTACAAGCCAAGTACCTGGGATCAAGTCCCGGACTGGGCCAAGGACAAGGACGGCAACTGGGCACTGGCCTACACCGGCACCATCGCCTTCATCGTCAACAAGAAGCTGCTGCACGGTTCCGAAGTACCAACCAAATGGGCTGACCTCAAGGGCGGCAAATACAAGGTTTCCATCGGTGACGTGAGCACCGCCGCACAAGCCGCCAACGGCGTTCTCGCCGCAGCGCTGGCCAACGGTGGCGACGAGAAAAACATTCAGCCTGCCCTGCTGCTGTTCGCAGACATCGCCAAGCAAGGTCGCCTGTCGATGGCCAACCCGACCATCGCCACCATGGAAAAAGGCGAGATCGAAGTCGGCGTGGTCTGGGACTTCAACGGCCTGAGCTACAAAGCCAAGATGGCCAACCCGGATGACTACGTGGTGCTGATCCCGTCCGACGGTTCGGTGATTTCCGGCTACACCACCATCATCAACAAGTACGCGAAAAACCCCAACGCCGCCAAGCTGACTCGCGAATACATCTTCAGCGACGCCGGCCAAACCAACCTCGCTCGCGGTAATGCGCGTCCGATCCGTGCCGAACACCTGCAATTGCCGGAAGACGTGAAGGCCAAACTGCTGCCGAACGAGCAGTACAAAAAGGTCACCCCGATCAAGGACGCCGATGCCTGGGAAAAGACCTCCAAAGCTCTGCCGCAGAAGTGGAACGAAGAAGTCATCGTAGAGATGAAATAAGGCGCCTGATCCCTACTGCGTAATCTGTTGAGATCCAAATGTGGGAGCGAGCCTGCTCGCGAAAGCGTTGTGTCAGTCGACATCAATGTTGAATGATCTGGCGCATTCGCGAGCAGGCTCGCGCCCACAGGGGATCCAGGTTGAATTTCAAGTTTCCTGTTTCGCGGAGTTTTTGCCCCTATGAAGCACAACGTCATCCTTGTCGTGCTCGACGGCCTCAGCCATGAAGTCGCGCGCCACGCCATGGGGCATCTGCAGGCTTACGTTGGCGCAGGACGCGCCGCGCTCTATCAGTTGGAGTGCGAGTTGCCGGCCCTGTCCCGACCGCTTTATGAATGCATTCTTACCGGCGTGCCGCCCATCGACAGTGGCATCGTCCACAACAACGTCTCGCGACTGTCCAGTCAGCGCAGCATCTATCACTACGCCCGCGACGCCGGCCTGATAACCGCAGCGGCGGCTTATCACTGGGTCAGCGAGCTGTACAACCGCTCACCATTTGTGGCCGCACGCGACCGTCACACCGACGATCCATCGCTGCCGATCCAGCACGGGCATTTCTACTGGAACGATCACTACCCTGATTCGCACCTGTTCGCCGATGCGGAAAACCTGCGCCTGCGCCACGCACCGAACTTCCTGCTGATCCACCCGATGAACATCGACGACGCCGGGCACAAACACGGCCTCGACAGCTCGCAGTACCGCAACAGCGCGCGCTCGGCCGACATCATCCTCGCCGACTATTTGCAGGGCTGGCTCGACGCGGGTTATCAGGTACTGGTGACCGCCGACCACGGCATGAACAACGATCGCTCGCACAACGGCCTGCTGCCGGAAGAACGCCAAGTGCCGCTGTTCGTCCTCGGTGAGGCCTTCAGCCTGAACGCAGACGCCGTCCCCAAGCAGACCGACATCTGCGGCACGGTCTGCGAGCTGCTCGGCGTGCCCCACGACAAACCTGTGTGCCGGGAGCTGCTCAAGTGAACGCTATGACTCGCGGCAAATGGCTGGCAGCCCTGTGCCTTGTGCCCTTCGCTTTATTCTTTATCGTCTTCGAAATCGCCCCGCTGATCTGGGTGATGATCAACAGCCTGCAATCGGAAGAGTTTGGTTGGGGCGTTGAAAACTTCACGAAAATCTTCAGTTCAAAATTCTATTTGCAGGCGATCCAGTACAGCCTCGAGATCAGTTTCTGGTCGAGCGTATTCGGCATCATCATCGCCGTACTGGGTGCGTATTCCCTGCGCCGGGTGGATTCGAAACTGCGCAATTTTGTGAATGCGTTCGCCAACATGACCAGCAACTTTGCGGGTGTGCCCCTGGCTTTCGCGTTCATCATCCTGCTCGGTTTCAACGGCAGCATCACGATCATGCTCAAGCAGGCCGGGATCATTGAGGACTTCAACCTGTACTCGAAAACCGGGCTGATCATCCTCTACACCTATTTCCAGATTCCCCTCGGCGTGCTGCTGCTGTACCCGGCCTTCGATGCCTTGCGTGAAGACTGGCGCGAGTCCGCCGCGCTGCTCGGCGCCAACGGCTGGCAGTTCTGGCGCCACATTGGCTTGCCGGTGCTGACGCCGGCACTGCTCGGTACTTTCGTGATCCTGCTGGCCAACGCCCTCGGCGCTTATGCCACGGTGTATGCGCTGACGACGGGCAACTTCAACGTGCTGCCGATCCGCATTGCCGCGATGGTTTCCGGCGATATTTCGCTCGATCCGAATCTGGCCAGTGCGCTGGCCGTGGTGCTGGTCGCGCTGATGACCATCGTCACCGTCGTGCATCAACTGCTGTTGAAGAGGAGCTACCATGTCTCGCGTTGAATCCGGCCCTGTCGGCGTCTACCACCGCGTCGTGGTCTACCTGCTGTTCGCCATCCTCTTGCTGCCGCTGGTGGGCACGCTGATCTACTCGATTGCCAGCAGTTGGTCGGCGACCATTCTGCCCAGCGGTTTTACCTTCAAGTGGTACCTCCAGTTGTGGAGCGACCCGCGCTTCCTCCACGCTTTTGGCCAATCGCTACTGGTGTGTGTCGGCGCGCTGGTACTGTCGGTGGTGCTGATCCTGCCGCTGTTGTTCGTGGTCCATTACCACTTTCCGAAACTCGATGCGCTGATGAACATCCTCATCCTGCTGCCCTTCGCGGTGCCGCCAGTGGTGTCGTCCGTGGGCCTGTTGCAGCTGTACGGTTCCGGGCCGATGGCCATGGTCGGCACGCCGTGGATTTTGATCGGTTGCTACTTCACCGTGGCGCTGCCGTTCATGTACCGGGCGATTACCAACAACCTGCAAGCGATCAACCTGCGCGACCTGATGGACGCTGCACAACTGCTCGGTGCGAGCACCTTCCAGGCGGCGATTCTGGTGGTACTGCCGAACCTGCGCAAAGGCCTGATGGTGGCGTTGCTGCTGTCGTTCTCGTTCCTGTTCGGTGAGTTCGTGTTTGCCAACATCCTCGTCGGCACCCGCTACGAAACCCTGCAGGTCTATCTGAACAACATGCGCAACAGCAGCGGACACTTCACCAGTGCGCTGGTTATCTCCTACTTCTTATTCGTGCTGGTCCTGACCTGGATCGCCAACATCTTGAACAAGGACAAAAGCGAATGAGCTATGTCAGCGTCCAACATCTGCAGAAAAGTTATGCGGGCACTACCGTATTCAGCGATATCGACTGCGAAATCAACAAGGGCGAATTCGTCACCCTGCTCGGCCCTTCCGGTTGCGGCAAATCCACCCTGCTGCGTTGCATCGCCGGCCTGACATCGGTGGATGGCGGCAAGATACTGCTCGATGGCGTCGATATCGTGCCACTCAGTCCGCAAAAGCGCGGCATCGGCATGGTGTTCCAGAGCTATGCGCTGTTCCCCAACATGACCGTGGAACAGAACGTCGCGTTCGGCCTGCGCATGCAAAAGGTCAACGCCGACGACAGCCACAAAAGGGTTACCGAGGTGTTGAAACTCGTTGAACTGAATGATTTCGCCGGCCGTTATCCGCATCAACTATCCGGCGGCCAATGTCAGCGCGTTGCCTTGGCCCGCTCGCTGGTGACCCGCCCGCGATTGTTGTTGCTGGATGAACCCCTCTCGGCGCTTGATGCGCGAATTCGCAAACACCTGCGCGAGCAGATTCGCCAGATCCAGCGCGAACTTGGCCTGACCACGATTTTCGTCACCCACGATCAGGAAGAAGCGCTGACCATGTCTGACCGGATTTTCCTCATGAATCAGGGAAAAATCGTACAAAGTGGCGATGCTGAAACCCTGTATACGGCACCGGTCGATGTGTTCGCTGCGGGCTTCATCGGCAACTACAACCTGCTCGACGCCGAGGACGCATCGAAGCTGTTGCAGCGCCCGATCAATCACCGCATCGCCATTCGCCCGGAAGCCATCGAATTGAGCCTCAACGGCGAGCTCGACGCGCAGATCCGCAGCCACAGCCTGCTTGGCAACGTCATCCGTTATCGCGTTGAAGCGCGCGGCGTGGAACTGGTAGTGGACGTGCTCAATCGCTCGGCCGCCGATCTGCATCCCGACGGTCGGCGCCTGGCGCTTTCCATCGATCCGACGGCCCTGTGTGAGGTCGCTTAAAAGCAGCTGCAAGCTTCGAGATACAAGCTGTAGACTGCGACGCACCTCATTTCCACTCTTGCAGCTCGAAGCTTGTAGCTCGCAGCTGTTCTCGGAGAGAACCGATGGCTTTGGCAATTTTTGATCTGGACGAAACCCTGATTCACGGCGACTGCGCCACCCTCTGGAGCGAGCAGATGGGACGCTTGGGGTGGGTCGACCCCGAGTCGTTCATGCGCAAGAACAACGAGCTGATGGATGCCTACAGCCATGGCAAATTGCGCATGGAAGACTACATGGAGTTCAGCCTCGAGCCGTTGATCGGCCGCACGCCGGAAGAGGTCGAGCACCTGGTCGGCCCATGGGTGGAAGACTTCATCGAGCCAATCATCTTCAGCGACGCGACCAAAACCATCGCCGCCCACCGCAAGGCCGGTGACCGGATTCTGGTGATCTCGGCCTCGGGCACGCACTTGGTCAAGCCGATTGCCGATCGATTGGGCATCGACGAAATTCTCGGCATCGAACTGGAAGTCGCGCACGGTGTGTACAGCGGCCACACCGTCGGGACCCTGACCTACCGCGAAGGCAAGATCACCCGCTTGCTGGAATGGCTGGATGCTGAAGAAGAAAATCTGGAGGGCGCGAGTTTCTATTCCGACTCACGCAATGACCTGCCGTTGTTACTGAAGGTGGATTTCCCGCACGTGGTCAACCCGGATCCGGTGTTGCTTGAGCACGCCGAAAAGTCCGGCTGGCCGATCCACATCTGGAAATGACAAAGATTTAATGTGGACTTGCAGGCAGGCTGGTATCCAAACCTGAGTTCGACTCGATGTGTCAGGTCGGTGTAGCTCGACAGTACAACCCGGTCAGCACCCTCTCCCTTGGGAGAGGGTTACGGTGAGGGGCTTCAGCTCAAGCTTTCATCAATCACCAAAACCAGTTTCCCGGAAACGGTATTGCTCGCCAGCTCGGCAAACGCCGCCTCGGCATCTTTCACCGGGAAAGCCTTAGCCAATTGCGGCTTCAACCGCCCTTCGGCAAACAGCGGCCACACATGCTGGCCTAGGTCACTCAGCAAATCCGCCTTGAATTGATCGTTACGACTGCGCAACGTCGAGCCCAGCAATTGCACGCGCTTGGCCAATACCTGTGCCAGGTCAAGTTTAGCCTCGCGGCCACCCATCAGACCGATCAACACCCAGCGCCCATCCAGCGCTACCAGCTTGAGATTCAGCGCCGAATAATTCCCGCCGACCGGATCGAGGATGACATCGAACGGGCCGAGGTCGCGCAGGCTTTCCAGATCATCCGTGCGCACCACCCCGCCCTGCGCACCCAGACTTTCACAGTAGGCCAGACGCTCGGCTGAACCGACGCTGACCCAGCACGGATTGCCGAACGCCTTGCACAGCTGAATGGCGGCTGAACCGATCCCACTTGCACCGGCGTGCAAGAGAACTTTCTCACCCGGTTTGAGCGCCGCAAGTTGAAACACATTCAGCCAGACTGTTGCGTAAACCTCGGGCAATGCCGCCGCTTCGATCAGCGAAACACCCTCCGGAACCGGCAGCACATGCCGCCCGTCGACCACCACCTCTTCGGCCATCCCGCCCCCGGCCAGCAAGGCGCAGACCCTGTCGCCTACCTGCCAGGACGAACCTGCACCGACCTCGCTGATCACCCCCGAGCACTCAAGACCGAGTACCTGGCTGGCACCCGGCGGAGGTGGATAAAGCCCTGCCTTTTGTAATAAATCGGCTCGATTGAGGCCCGCTGCCGCCACGCGAATGCGAACTTGTCCTACATCACATGTAGGACTCGGCTCTTCAACCCATGCCACTTGACCTTCCACGCCTTGCAATGCCTTCACAGTGCCTCCATAGTGAGTCTGGACTGAGCCCGAAGCTGTAGCGCCGGGCTTTTTGCATTATGCGACCGGCTCTTGTAGAACCGGCGACTTCAAAGACGGCCTAATATGCGTTATCAATTGTCCCCGCGTCGAATCAGCATGAAGCATTTGCTCCCCAGCACCGCCCTAGCACTTTTCATCGGTATCGGCCTGTTGCCGGTGTCGGGCAATACATTCGCAGCCAACAGCTGGGACAAGTTACAGCCTGATCGCGACGAAGTGATCGCCAGCCTGAACGTCGTCGAGTTGCTCAAGCGTCACCACTACAGCAAGCCGCCGCTCGACGATGCGCGCTCGGTGATCATCTATGACAGCTACCTCAAGCTGCTGGATCCGTCGCGCAGCTACTTCATGGCCAGCGACATCGCCGAATTCGACAAGTGGAAGACCCAGTTCGACGACTTCCTCAAAAGCGGCGACCTCAACGCCGGGTTCACCATCTACAAGCGCTATCTGGATCGCGTCAAATCGCGTCTGGACTTCGCCCTTGCCGAGCTGAACAAAGGCGTCGACAAGCTGGATTTCAACACCAAGGAAACCTTGCTGATTGATCGCAAGGACGCCCCTTGGCTCAAATCCACCGCCGAACTCGACGACCTGTGGCGCAAACGCGTCAAGGACGAAGTCCTGCGGATGAAGATCGCTGGCAAAGAGCCCAAGCAGATCCAGGAAACCCTGACCAAGCGCTACAAGAATCAATTGTCGCGTCTGGACCAGACCCGTCCGGAAGACATCTTCCAGGCGTACATCAACACCTTCGCCATGTCCTACGATCCGCACACCAACTATCTGTCGCCGGACAACGCGGAAAACTTCGACATCAACATGAGCCTGTCCCTCGAAGGCATCGGCGCCGTGTTGCAGAGCGACAACGATCAGGTGAAAGTCGTGCGTCTGGTGCCAGCAGGCCCGGCCGACAAGACCAAGATGGTGGCTCCGGCCGACAAGATCATCGGCGTTGCCCAAGGCAACAAAGAGATGGTCGACGTGGTCGGCTGGCGTCTGGACGAAGTGGTCAAGCTGATCCGCGGTCCGAAAGGCACCGTGGTGCGCCTGGAAGTGATTCCGGCCAGCAATGCACCGAACGACCAGACCACCAAGATCGTGCCGATCACCCGTGAAGCGGTGAAGCTCGAAGACCAGGCCGTGAAAAAATCCGTGCTCAACCTGAAACAGGACGGCAAGGATTACAAACTCGGCGTGATCGAGATTCCAGCCTTCTACCTCGACTTCAAGGCGTTCCGTGCCGGTGATCCGGATTACAAGAGCACCACCCGTGACGTCAAGAAACTGTTGACCGAACTGCAGAAAGAAAAAGTCGACGGCGTGGTTATCGACCTGCGCAACAACGGCGGCGGTTCCCTGCAGGAAGCTACCGAGCTGACCAGCCTGTTCATCGACAAGGGCCCGACCGTCCTGGTGCGTAATGCTGATGGCCGCGTCGACGTGCTGGAAGATGAAAACCCGGGTGCGTTCTACAAAGGTCCGATGGCACTGCTGGTCAACCGCCTGTCCGCCTCGGCTTCGGAGATCTTCGCCGGCGCCATGCAGGACTACCACCGTGCACTGATCATCGGCGGCCAGACCTTCGGTAAAGGCACCGTGCAGACCATTCAGCCGCTGAACCATGGCGAACTGAAACTGACCCTGGCCAAGTTCTACCGGGTTTCCGGGCAGAGCACCCAGCATCAGGGCGTCCTGCCGGACATCGACTACCCGTCGCTGATCGACACCAAGGAAATCGGCGAGAGCGCCCTGCCGGAAGCCATGCCGTGGGACACCATCCGCGCGGCGATCAAACCGGCAGCCGATCCGTTCAAACCGTTCCTGGCGCAGCTCAAGTCCGAACATGACACGCGCACCGCCAAGGATGCCGAGTTCGTGTTCATCCGTGACAAGCTGGCCCTGGCGCAGAAACTGATGCTGGAAAAAACCGTCAGCCTCAACGAAGCCGACCGCCGTGCCCAGCATGCCGACATCGACGCCAAGCAACTGGTGATGGAGAACATCCGTCGCAAGGCAAAGGGCGAAGAGCCGCTCAAAGAGCTGAAGAAAGAAGACGAGGACGCCCTCGCGGCAGCCGAGCCGGACAAGCTCAAACCAGAAGACGATGCTTATCTGAGCGAAACCGGGCGCGTTCTGCTGGATTACCTGAAGCTGAGCAACCAGGTCGCCAAGAAGTAAGGTGATGGCAATTTAATGCTGACGATCCCCGGATCGTCATCAAACAGTCATCATTCTGTCGTGCAATGAAGGACTGGGAGCCACTCTCTTCATCGAGAGGGCTCCCAGTCCTTTTTTTATCGCCAGAGATTGCCATGACCACGACCGAACAGCTGAGTGCCTTGAGCTCGATCCTGACTCAAAGCGGATTACACAGCCTGTTTCAGCCGATCATCTCTCTCTCCGAGCGCCGCATTCTCGGCTACGAAGCCCTCACCCGTGGCCCGTCCAACAGTCCTTTGCATTCACCGATCGCGCTGTTCGCCGTGGCGCGTCAGGCCGGGCGCCTGAGCGAACTGGAGATCGCTTGCCGACAAAGTGCTTGCCGCCGTTTCAACGAGCTGCAACTGCCGGGCAAGCTGTTTCTTAACGTCTCCCCGGAATCCTTGCTCGAAGCCGCGCACCAGCCGGGGCGCACGTTGCAACTGCTGCAGGACTTCGGCATTCCACCTAGCCAGGTGGTCATCGAACTCACCGAACAGACGCCGATCGACGACTTCCAGTTGTTGCAGACTGCGTTGCATCACTACCGGGCCATGGGTTTTTCCATTGCGCTGGATGATCTCGGCGCCGGGTATTCGAGCTTGCGCCTGTGGTCGGAACTGCGTCCGGATTACGTGAAAATCGACCGGCACTTTATCGACGGTATTCATCAGGACGCCTTGAAGCGCGAGTTCGTCGGGTCGATCCTGCAAATCGCCAAGGCGTCACGGGCTCAAGTGATTGCCGAAGGTATCGAATTGCCGGAAGAACTGGCGGTGCTGACGGAAATGGGTGTCGATCTGGTGCAGGGTTATCTGCTCGGCCGTCCGCAAGAGCATCCACCCCGCGATGCCCGCGCTTTGATGCCCAAACACGACAGCAGCGCAGTGGCGCTGAACGACGAAGGCAGCGACCTCAGCGCCTTGCTCAACGAGCAACCGGCCGTGGGGCGCGATACGCCGACCGCCACCGTGCTGGAAGCCTTCCGCCGCCAGGCCAATCTCAACTCGCTGGCAGTGCTCGACGAACAAGGCCAGCCGTGCGGCATCGTCCACCGCCACTCCCTGTCGGATGCATTGCTCAAACCCTTCGCCACCGACCTGTTCGCCCGCAAACCCATCAGCCGCCTGATGAACGACGACTTCCTCGCCGTGGAAATGAGCCAGTCGCTGCAACAGGTCAGCCGCCTGATCACCAGCCGCGCCCGTCAACGCATCGAAGAAGATTTCATCATCACCCTCAACGGCGGCTACCTCGGCCTTGGCCGGGTGATCGACGTACTCAAACTGATCACCGAACTGAAAATCCAGCAGGCCCGCTACGCCAACCCACTGACCTTGCTGCCTGGCAACGTACCGATCCAGCAATGCCTGACCCGCCTGCTGCAGCAAGGCCGCGAGTCGGTCATCTGCTACGTCGACATCGACAGCTTCAAACCCTTCAACGACATCTACGGCTACGGCCGCGGCGACGAAGTCCTGCTGTGCCTGGCGCAATGCCTCAACGAACGCGTCGACCCCTCCCGCGACTTCGTCGGCCACATCGGCGGCGACGACTTCCTCCTCGTCCTCGGCCCCGAAGACTGGTGCAAACGGCTCAACCAGTTACTGGATGACTTCCAGAGCCAATGCCGACGTTTCTACCGCCCTGAACACCTTGAGGCCGGATGCTTTATCGCGCCGAATCGACAGGGTGTGCGGCAGGAGTTTCCGTTGCTGTCATTGTCCATTGGCGTGGTGCACCTGCATCCCGAAGCTTGCGCACAACTCGACGCAAGCCAACTCGCGGAGATGGCTTCGCAGGCGAAGCATCATGCGAAGAATGTGCCGGGGTATAGCGTGCATTTGCTGGATAGCCTTACAACCTCAGTGCTCTACCAACCACAGCTAACGGGTCCACGCTGATTCCTCAAACGACACACTTCCCAGTGGGAGCGGGCTTGCCCGCGAAGGCGTCAGTACAGGCACTCTAGGTTCCGCTTCTAATGTCGGCTACCACGCTGAGCGGTCTTCCTGACTGGCTAGATATAAATCATCAGTCCAGACTTCGGACAGGACAGAGTATATGTGCTCAAAAAAACTCTTCGGATCTTTCATCTCGTTCCACCCAAACGGGAGCAATGAATGAGAAAACGGATCATGTTTGAAGGCTTTAGCTAGATCACATATTTCGCCATCCAAAGCCTCACCCAAAACGGAAAACAAGAAAAATTTGTGCCGGTAAGTCAAACCAGAAAATCTTTTCACAACAAACTTCGATATCAGAACCTCTCTATCCGAAGGACACTCAGGATCGTACTCCGCCAACTCCGAGCCCAGCGTCTCCTCGCGATCGTATATATCGAATCCTCCAAGAAAGTGCTTCAACTGCGGATTATATGGAACATCAAGATAGGGATGCATCAACATCAAACATTCTCCACCGGATACAGGGCATAGGGTTGTAACGTTTCGAAATCAAACTTCATTTCGAACGCATTCATTTTAGGCATGAATCTAGGCTCTGTCGGTTCATATGGATTAGGCTCATATCCTTCACCCACACCTTCCGCGGGCATCCGCACGACCAAATTCCCCATACTGTCCTCACCCGTAAAGCGCGGCATGTTTCTGACCTCCCTTGTCAGCGCTTCATTATAAGCGTTCATTTGCGCCCGACTACTAATAAACCTAGAGCTAGGAACGCCTCTGAATGTATCTCTTTCAATGTCACCTTCTTTACCGGCTGATTGATGACCACCAAGACCGAAATTTCTCCCTGCATCACTATCAACTTTACTCATAACCTTCCTAGTCCGTACCAAAGTAACATTCAGCTCACAGTAAATCGACTTTTACATGCACTATTCCAACAATGACCTAAACCTAATGCATAATCACTAATACACCAAAAGCTCGAATTCCTTTCGCAATACTCAAGAAGCCATCCAACTCAAATAAAACTGCCGTTGCTCATCGGGATCGCCTGACAAGTCTTTCTCCTCATAATCGAAGATGAATACGAGGTCATCTATTGACGGTTCTTTGCCGATCACCAACTCGTATGCTTTCAGACCGAGAGACATCTGCGAGGCCATGCTTGATGGATGAACATTAGTCTTCGCCCCCTTACAATAAAAAACCAAATCATCATTATCTTTTCTTAATGCCGCAAAACACTTATAAAAATCACTTCCGAAATACGTCTTTTTTGGCCCACCTCCAAGGTCGATTGTTATAGATATAGCTACAGGATCACATGCAAGATTAATTCTCTTCTTATTTCCATTCATCACAACATCAACTGTAAATATTTTTATCACTTGTTTATTTTCCTGTATGGATTAGGAATTGAGTAACCAAATTCTCTGCCATCATCAATAATCAGTGTAGCACCAAGAATATCTTCCCTTTTGATCTGACCAGGGATGGCAATTTCCTGTTCCTTACTAAATCTATATGATGCACCTAACTCTTTTTTCAAGTTATGGCCTGGGATCATTTTCAGTGTGTAGAGAAATCCGGGACGTGTGAAATAGCTGGTAGCAAATGCCTTCCCCATCTCTCTTGAAAGAGAGGTGCTAATAAAATTACTTGGAGGAAAGTCACTATCGATTGAGTGAAGAAATAGATCCGTGCTATTTCCTTTGCTTTTAAAGCCGTTCTCGAAGACTTCTGTTGGATCTGTTCCAGATCCACGGTACAAGTAAGTTTGTTGCGGTACTGAGCGGGAAAAGTCTTCCTCTCCACCCTTTATTTTTTTGGTCGGATCGATTGACTCGAGGGCTGGTTTCTTGCAGCCATCGCCACCCGGACACCCATTCAACCCCAACGGATCCACCCACCCTGTCGGATTCGGCACGTACTGGTACTGATTCAACCCGCCCGCCAACTTGATCGGGTCCGGCGTCAGATACCGCCCAAGTCGCGGGTCGTAATACCGATGCCGGTTGTAGTGCAGCCCGCTTTCCGCGTCGAAATACTGCCCCTGAAACCGCAGTGGTTGGTCCAGGTATTCCTCGCCAGCCAGGGTGATTGCGGCGACTTTGCCGTAGGCGTCGTATTGCGCCGACCAGACGATTTCACCGCTGTAGTCGGTGAGTTCTTGTGGGGTGCCGAGGTGGTCGAGTTGGTAGTAGAACGGGCAGGCCTTTTTTGGGCCTTTGCCGTCGAGCAGTGCCAGCGGGCGGAAGGTGCCGGGCTCGTAGACGTAGCTGCGGTGCTGGGTTTTGCTGCTTTCGGCGACGAGCTGGTCGCCTTGCCAGAAGAACTCGGTTTTTTCGCCGTCGACGGTTTTGCTGATCCGCCGGCCGAAAGCATCGTACTGGTAGGTCGCGATTTTGCCGTCGGGGCGGGTCAGGCCGATGAGGCGGTGCTGGCAGTCGTAGCGATATTCGGTGACGAGTTTCTGTGCGGTGCCGCGGCGTTCGCGGATCAGGTTGCCGAAGGCGTCGTAGTCGTAGTGGCGGTCGCCCTGCATCAGCAGGCGGTTGCCCTTGATGTGGCTCGGGCCGCAATGGTCCTGCATGAGCAGGTTGCCGGCCGGGTCATGGGCGAAGGATTCCGGCAGTTCGTCGCGTGAGTGGCGTACGCGGATCAGGCGGTCAAGAGCGTCGTAGCCGTAGGTGCGTTGGCCATGACGGGTGTCGGCGATGTGCTCCAGATTGCCGTTGGCGCTGTAGGCATAATCGCGGCGGTACAGCGAATCGTGCTGATGGCCTACGGCGTGGGCGAGCAATCGGCCCTGATCGTCGTAGGCATATTCGCTGAGCAGCAGGCCTTGCTGACGTTGTTGTTCGCGGCCCGACTGGTAGACGTGTTGCGTCAGCGGCGCGCCGTTGAGGTGGATGGCGGTCAGTGCGCCGCCCTTGGCGTACTGATAGTCGAGCTTGCTGTTGTCCGGCAGGCGCATGCGTTTGAGCTGGCCGCAGGCATCGTAGGCGTAACGCAGCGTGCCCCAGCCCTGATGCTCGGTGATCAGCCGGTCCTGCAGGTCGTATTCGAAAGCCAGCGGATGTTTCTGGCCGTCGTCGACGCCAGTCAGCCGACCGAGGCGGTCGTACTGGTAGATGACCTTGCCCCCGTCAGGCAAGGTCTTGACCAGCAGGCGCCCGGCCGCATCGCGCTCGTAGCCCGTGACCAACACCGAGCCGTCATCGCCGAACTCGGTCTTTTCCAGCAGATGACCCTTGAGGTCGTAGCCGTAGGCCGTACGCCGCCCGTCAAAGCCGGTTTCCTGTCGGATCAGTCCGGTCGGCGTGTAGTCCAGTCGGTACTTTTCGCCAGACTCGTTTTCGATTTCGGTGAGCAGCAGTTGCGCATGGTCGTAGCGGTACTGCACCCGCGTGCCGTCGGGGTTGATCCGGCGCGAGACCAGGTGCAGGTCGTCGTCATACTCGAAACGGGTGATGCGCCCGAGTTCGTCGCGCTCGGCGGTGACCTGGTTGTAGGCGCCATAACTGTAGGCGCGGGTGGCGCCCGTAGGAGAAGTTGTCTGGATCAGTCGGCCAATGGCGTCCCAATGCTGACGCGTGACCGCACCGTGTTCATCAGCAGTGGTAGTCCTGCGCCCCAGTGCATCGTAGGAAAAGCGCCGCACACCGCCATCGGGCAGGGTTTCTTCAACCAACTGACCGAGGGTGTTCCAGACAAACACATGTCGACTGGTGTCCGGGTAACGGATCGACAGCAACTGCCCGCGAGCGTCGTAGTGGTAATGGCTGACCTGACCATCAGGATCGACCGCCTCAGTGACATCGCCCTGGGCATTGCGCCGGTAGGTCCATACCGCGTCGCCCCGGGAACGGCTGTGCAGGAAACCGTTGCGGTACTCGTAGGACGTTGGCACATCGTCCGGCGGGAGCAGCGCGATCAGCCGTCCGACATCGTCGTAGCGGTATTCGGTGACCGCGCCTAAGGGATCCTGCTCGGCGACCAAGCGGCCCGAACCGTCGTAGGCCTTGAGGTGTTCGCCGCCGTCGGCCTCGACCTTTCGCACCAGTCGTGCGCGGTCGTCGTGGACGTAGGTTTCTTCGGTGCCATCGACGTAATGCACGACGACACTGCCGTCGTCATGCCAGACGTAGCGCGTGTCCATCTGCGAGAACGACGCCCAGTGCCGCACGCAACGGGCAGCTTTGCCAGCGAGTTCCCACTCCCAGAAGAAACTCGCGCCCCCCGTGAGCTGCCGCTGGAGGATGACGTGCTGATCGTCGTAGTCGTAACACTCGCTGTCGCCAACAGCATTGGTCGCCTCGACCAGACGCTGATAGGCGTCGTAGCGATAACTGACGAGGGTGTGTTCGGTGTGCCAAGGCTCGGCAAGGTTCAGCGCCGAGTCAAAACGCTGGTAATCAACCGCGATCAGATGCGTCCGGTCATAACGCAACAACAACGCCCGACCCGCGCCGTTGTCCAGACGCTGAACCCGATCCTGCCGATCCCGAACAACGCGCAGACGATTGCCATAGGCATCACTGACCGCCGTCAGACGCCCGGCTCGAAAGTGATAAAACCGCGCCGTATCCCCCGCCAGCGCGAGGATCAGTTCTTCCGGTTCATCCCCGAGAAAAATCGCCGCCCGCGACAGGCTGTTATGAATCGCCGGGCGCTCAACACTCGGCAACGGGAACCGCGTACGCCGGTTTTCATGGTCAACCCAGACAACACAATCGCCATCGAACTCCAGCCGATGCGCCAGCGAATGGCTCCAGCCAAACCCCAGCCCGACATCGATTTCGGCGGCACTGGTGCGATACAGCCGGGTGAATTCGAATGGCAGCAACCCGTCGAGCACGCCATCGGTCAGGGTCAGCAGTTCCTCGCCGGTGACCATCGACACCGGGCAGCCGTTTTTGCAGGTGAGTGGCACACAATCGGCGCTGTTGCCGTTGGGGTTTTTTGCCTGATCCGGGGAATCGTCGTGGTGTTCGTCTTTTTTCAGCACGGCGTTGCGCTTGGCATTCCAGCGCAATTGCATCCGGCCTTTTTTGATACCGGCGGCGATCCCGCGCGCGGCAACAGTCTTGTATTGATCAACGTACTTGATGAAACCGCTGACGATGCTGAACATCGCCTTCACCAACCGCACCAGCGCCGACAGCAGTTGAACCGCGTGACCTGCCAGACGTAGCGTCAGATAAGCGATCCCTCCGCCACCACTGGCGAAAGTTAGAATGACGGCAATCAGCACGTCGATCAGCACTTGCACCATCATCATCGATACCGCTTGCGCGGTTTTACCGGCGATCTGGCTCGGCGGCAGCATCTCCAGCCACAGGCTGGCGGTACGCAACAGCAAACACAGCACCGCTTCGTCACTGACCAGTAACTGAAGCTTCTCCATGACCTCAGGAGCCGTGGCGGCCAGATCAATCAGGTCAGTCGCGCCACTGCCCAACCGCTCGGCAAACTGGCCCGGATCCTTGAGAATGTCGGACAGCATCCCGATGCTGTCCCACACCCCCTCGATCGCCGCCCAACTGCCGGCGAGCATGCCGTTGCCCGCCGCCGTCGCCACCGAATGCGACCACTGCGGTTTGAACCCTTGCCATTCGCCGCGCAACCAGTCGTCCAGCTCACCGGTTAAACCGTCATAGGACTTGAACAACGCCCTGACCTGTTCCGCGGTGACCTCACCGTGCACCTGCACGCGATAGAACTTACCTTCTGTTCCCCTGAATTCGCCCTTGCCTTCGGCATCGAGGGTGATGGGTGTTGTTTCGCCTCCATCCACCGCCACCACATCGACCACGATATTGCCCAGCGGAATGTCGTAGACCGATTCGAACTTGCTCTCGATCAACATCAATCCGCCCTTCGGGCACTGGACGACATTGGAGAAAAATGCATCGTCGCTGCTGCTGACGGCCGTCGTGCGATCGCCGAAGCGGATGATCCGCTCCATGCCCACCAGTGAAGGCAGATCAGCGGCGTGGCTGACGGTGTCGGCCGTGCGGCTGGCCCAGTGTTCAAGCTGTTCGCGGTAGAGACTGAGGGTTTCGGGGAAGCTGTCGAGTGCTTGCTCGATGCGAGTGATGGCTTCCATCAACGCACGTCGGGGTGCTGGGCGGACTGAGTTACCGGGTCAAACATGAGCGTTCCCTCGCGCAAAAAATAGGCGCGGGAACTGTGCGGGGGATCAGTTAGAAAAGAAGTCAGGCGAGTAGGCGATGACTGTAGGATTTGTCTGCAAAAACAGCAAAAGAGCTAAATGGACAGACAAAACGCAAACGGGGCGTGAGGTTTCCCTCACGCCCCGTTTATCGGACGACACAAATGGATTTACTGCGTTGAATCTCCAGCACCCAGCTCTTTCAATTTAAGCTCGGCCAACGGGTGCCCGGCCTTGGCCGCCATACTCCACCAGCGCGCAGCTTCGACAGGGTCTGGCGCTTTGCTCGCGGTGCCAGCCAGGCTGATCACGCCAACCTGATAGGCTGCTTTGCCATCACCGGCCAGTGCCGCCAAGCGCAACAGGCGCACGCCTTCTTCACGCGCTCCCAGCCCCACACCGCGAAAGGTCAGGATGTGGCCATAGAAGCTTTGCGCGCCGACATCGCCGAGGTTGGCCATGCGCGCAAATTGACCTTCAAGCCAGCGCCACCCGCGAGGCTGGCGCACAAACCATGACCAGTGAAACAGCCTGCGAGCCAGCCAATAGCTGGCCCGTGCCTTGAGTCGTAAAAACACTCAGGCCTCCGCTGATTCCGGGTATTCATATTCGAAAACCCTGACCACTTCCGATGCATGCCAGGACGCTGCGGCAACACCATCGGACGGCCCGGAAAACCGCCCCAGACGTTCGACACATTCAAAAAAACCGGTGCGCGGCAAACGACTCGCGCCTTGGCTGATCACCAACGAACTGCGCAACGGCTGTTCGGCCTTGGCATCCAGCGCGGCCAGGTGCTCAAGTGCGGCGGTCAAGGTTTGCATCGCCGGCGTCGGCAATTGCAGCCGTTCAAGCAGCGCCCGATAGGTCAGCAGATGACGCTGTCGGCGCGCCTGGTCCAGTTCACCGAGTAATCCGTCCCAATGTTGACGACTGATGCGTACGCTCACGATTGATCCCTCCACCCTGGCACCGTCAGCTCCCAAGCGAGGCTACGACGAATCGCGGCGTCAGGCAGACGCTCACCACTTTCAATCATGGCCAGATATGACGGGCTAATGCCTACCGTGCGGGCCAACGCCTCGATGGCGATGCCCTTCCCTTCGCGCAAACTGCGTAGTTGATCCAGACCTGGGAGAATCGGGTCCGGCGTTGTCGCGAGCGGCTCTGGAGCCTGCTGCGACGGTGCTTCTTTGATACCTGCTGCTTTTAGTAGAGCCTGATACTGAGCCCAAGGCAGAACCGCGTATTCGGGTTCGCCATCGCGTGCAATTATCTGAATATCCATGACTACCCCGTAGGACAACAACACTTAGCGAGTCGGCACTTTTCCCTAGAAGTGTAATCCTAACAGCGGCCAAGGTCGCGAGGGGTATCTATCTGTCTGCAGGCTGAATGAATCAGGACTTTTTCGGACCCTGAAGCTGCAGTTGCTCGGGGGTATCGGGCAAGCGTTCTGCGACGGCGAGTTTTTCCGGATTCTGGCGATTACGCCAGAGCCGGAAGGCACCCAGTTCATCGTCGAGAACTTTCATCAGCCAGGCGAGGACGGCGATGTCATCGAGCATGCCGAAGACCGGGATGAAATCCGGAATCGCGTCGACCGGGCTGAGAAAGTACATTAGGCCCGCGACCACTGAGACCAGGGCCTTGCCACTGATCGCCCGATACTCTCCGCGCCAGTAGGCCAGACACAATGCCTGAAGCAAACGCAGGTCATCCTTGAGCTTGCCGAGCCGATTGCCTTGCGCCGCACCTTTGCTGGCCACCGCGAACAGCAAGGTCGGCAGGCGACCACGAGCCAGCAGACGGCCAGCCAAAGGCAGGAATCGAGCGAAATTCCACGGAGCTTTCATCTATTCCTCCCGTTGAAATGTTATCCACACAAATTGTGGATAACCTTGTGAACAGACCTGCATTTGCGCGCTGAGAGCCCCGTTTTATAAGGGCTGCGCTCAGATCGGGCGTTTTTTACTCACATAAAAAACCCCAATATTTCATTGACTTGGCGGCTCAGGGCGTCTAGCGCGGCCAGCCTCAAAGCCTATGACTCTTCTGACCGGCATCGGTTCGCTTTGTTTAACCTCGTCAAGGTCCAGATGCAACAACGCCCCGCATAAGCGAGGCGTTGTCGTCGAAGCCGTTACCGATTACTTGGCAGCGGCGTCTTCTTTGGCGGGATCCTTGATGGCCAGCAGTTCCAGGTCGAAGACCAGAACCGAGTTGGCCGGGATTGCCGGGCTTGGCGATTGCGCACCGTAAGCCAGATCGCTAGGGATGTACAGTTTGTACTTCTCGCCAACGTGCATCAGTTGCAGACCTTCTACCCAACCCGGAATCACACCGCTCACCGGCAGATCGATCGGGCTGCCGCGCTCGACGGAGCTGTCGAATACGGTGCCATTGGTCAGCTTGCCAGTGTAGTGAACGGTCACTACGTCAGTAGGCTTAGGCTGTGCGCCGTCGGCTTTCTTGACCACTTCGTATTGCAGGCCGGAAGCGGTAGTCGTCACACCCGCCTTCTTGCCGTTTTCTTCGAGGAATTTCTTGCCGGCGGATGCCGACTCTTCGCTCATCTTGGCCATGCGCTCTTCGGCACGCTTTTGCAGCGCGGCGAACGCTTCGACCAGCTCTTCATCTTTCAGCTTCTGTTCTTTCTTGCCGACGGCATCTTCGATGCCCTGGGCTACCGCTTTGGAGTCCAGATCATCCATGCCTTCCTGAGCCAGGCTCTTGCCCATGTTCAGGCCGATACCGTAGGAAGCTTTTTGCGCCGGGGTTTTCAGCTCTACGCTGGTCTGCGAATCACAACCCGCAAGTACCAGGCTAACCAGGGCTACCGCCGCCGCCAACCGATGCTGTTTCATGCTATTTCCTTGTTCATGCGCCGAAAGGGCAATCGAGTAAAGCCGCGAGCTTATCAGGCCGCCACGACCAATGGCTACCGGCATGAGAGCAGGAAACTTCCGATAAGTTCAGGGATTAAAACGCATTGGGGCGCAGACACGATGAAGCTTCTGTCATCTGCCGCCGACAACAACCGACTCTCCTTGCTCCAACATCTGGCGTAATGGCCACTTGCCGCACCAGGTCAGGCTCAGGCATAACAGCGCAACAATTCGACAAGGATGTTTAACTTGCGCCTCTTACTCCGCGTCCTGAGCCTGATCGCGCTCCTGCTGGGACTCGTCCTTGCGGTGGTTTTGTATTACGTCGCCAACCCGAAATTGCCCTTCTACACCCCGGCCCAGCAGGTGCATTACCTGAATCAGTGGACTGAACAGGAGCGGCAGACCTATTACTTCACGCCGCAGGGCACACAGGTCAAAGGGCTGCGCTATGCATGGTTCCAGGCATTGGAGCTGCCATTCTCGCAGCAGCGTTTCGCCTCCCCTGAATACCTCGCACGCTTTGGCTTTTTGATTGATCCGCAGCAGAAAGCCACGCCACACAACCCTGGCAACCTTCCGGTCGGTTTCGCACGACACCAGAATCCTGGCAGCTCCGAGCAATATCTGGACATAACTTGCGCGGCTTGCCACACCGGTGAACTGCGTTTCAACGGTCAGGCTGTGCGCATCGACGGCGGCACGGCACAGCATGTCCTGCCTTCCAGCGTTCCTACGTTACGCGGTGGCAGTTTCGGACAGGCATTGGTCGCCAGTCTGACCTCGACTTACTACAACCCGTGGAAATTCGAACGCTTCGCGCGAAGCGTTCTGGGCGATGACTACGACGCTCGCCACGAACAGCTGCGCAAGGATTTCAAAGCCTCGCTGGATACCTTTCTGAAAATCGCCTGGAACGACACTCACCGTGGCCTTTACCCAACCGAGGAAGGCCCGGGCCGTACCGATGCGTTCGGGCGAATTGCCAACGCGACATTCGGTGACGCCATTTCCCCCGCCAACTATCGCGTGGCCAACGCGCCGGTGGATTACCCGCAACTGTGGGACATGTGGACGTTCGACTGGGTGCAGTGGAACGGTTCGGCGCAACAGCCGATGGCGCGCAATATTGGCGAGGCTCTGGGCGTCGGCGCGACGCTGAACTTCTTCGATGCCAACGGCCAGCCGCTGCAAGGCGATGACCGCTACCCCTCCAGCGTGCGCGTGCGCGACCTGAATAAAATCGAAGAAACCCTGCAACGCCTGCAACCGCCCGCCTGGCCCGAGGAGCTGTTCGGTGCGGTCGACAAGGGACTGGCCGCCAAGGGCCGCACGCTGTTTGCCGAAAACTGCGCCAGTTGCCACGTTCCGCGCAAGACTCAGGAAGGCGACCGCTGGGTGCAGCATTTGCACATGTTGCCCGTCGCGGTGATCGGCACCGATCCGAACGCGGCCAACAACGTTGCCAGCCACCGTTTCGACCTGACAGCCCTGCAATGGAATCTGCAGGAGCTGGAAAAAATGGACGTGAAACTGCATCCGTCGCCCAAGGATCCGCTGGACCTTAGCCAGTTGTCCGTGGCCAAAGGCCTGGCGTACGTCACCGCATTCGTCGAAAACCGTGCTTATCGCGAGGCAAACGTCAGCCCTGAAGAAAAACCCCGCCTCGACGGCTTCGGCCTGCCCATCGGCGTGCGCGAAAAGGTCGCCTACACCGCGCGCCCGCTGGCTGGCGCCTGGGCCACCGCACCGTTTCTGCACAACGGCTCGGTGCCGAGCCTTTATCAGTTGCTGTCGCCACAGGATGAGCGCGCCACCACCTTCTATAAAGGCACCTTCGAATACGACCCTCGGCATCTGGGCTATCGCACCGAAGCCTTTACCAACGGCTTCCTGTTCGATACGCGGATCAGCGGCAATCGCAACAGCGGTCATGAATTCCGCGCCGGCGAACGTGGCAATGGCGTCATCGGCCGCCTGCTGCAACCCGAAGAGCGCTGGGCATTGCTGGAATACCTGAAAGTGCTCGGCGGCCCATTGGAGGCACAATTGCCATGATCTCGACCTTCAAGAAAGAACTGCCACCGCTGGCTCGATTCTGGCTTTGGCTGGGCCGTCTGCTAGGCAAAACCCTGTTGATCCTGCTCGCCATCGGCCTGCTCGGCTGGGCGATCAGCACGGCATGGTTTGCCTGGCAGCATCGTGGCCCGGTGTCGGCACTGGAGCAGATCCCGGTCGATGAGGCAGGCATGACGCAGGACGTGATCCAAACGGCCGTGCGCATCGTCGATCAACACCGTGAAGGCACGCGCTATCTTCGCGATGCTCACGCCAAGGCGCATGGTTGCGTAAAAGCTGAAGTGAACGTATTGCCGGAACTGGCTCAGTCGTTGCGACAGGGCGTGTTCAGCGAGCCGGGTAAAACCTGGCAGGCGATGATTCGCCTGTCCAACGGCAATGCCTACCCGCAGTTCGACAGCCTGCGTGATGCCCGGGGTATGGCGATCAAACTGTTCGACGTTCCCGGCAAACAATTACTCGAAAACCGCCAGCAGCAACATGAACAAGACTTCGTGATGTTCAGTCACCCGAACTTCTTTGTCAGCGATGTCGCCGAGTACCGTCAGAATGTGGCCGCGCAGGCTGACGGCAAAAAGGTCATGGCATTTTTCCCCGGATGGGACTCACGTACCTGGCAGATCCGACATTTGTTTATTGCCTTGGCAACCTTGTCGCCGGCCCCCAAGAGCCCGACAGAGACTACGTATTTCTCGGTTTCACCGTATAAATTCAGTGAAGCCAACGCCAAGTTCAGGGTGGCACCGGCCCCCGACAATTGCCCGGCGTACACCCTGCCCCGGCAAAATCAGGATCTGCCGAATTTCCTGCGCAGTGCCTTGACCCAGCAGTTGTCGACGGATCGCGTCCCCGCGTGTTTTGTCTTGCAGATTCAGCGTCAGGACGCCAACCGATACATGCCCATCGAGGACACCAGCATCGAGTGGCGCGAGCGCGATGCGCCCTTCGAAACCGTGGCCCACATCACCCTGCCCCCGCAGGACTTCGACACCCCGGCGCTGAATCTCGCGTGTGACAACCTGTCGTTCAACCCGTGGTTTGGGATTGAGGCGCATCGGCCGATCGGCGGAATCAACCGCTTGCGTAAAGCCGTGTATGAGGCCGTGAGTGACTATCGACATAGCCAAAACGCCACACAATAGCGAGACAGGCAGACTGGCTCTGGCGATTAGATTTAATCCCCGATGGGCCGCTAAGCGACCCCAGGATTTGAAACTCTGAGCCTGCGGTGCAAGCCATCGGGAACTTAAGTCCCATCACCCCGGGACTTGTGTCTGGCACACAAAAAGCCAAACGCCAGACAGCAAAAAGCCCGCACTAGGCGGGCTTTCTGTGGCGATCTGGCGTTCAGTGCTCCAGATTACCGAATATGGCGCAGCGGACGGGACTCGAACCCGCGACCCCCGGCGTGACAGGCCGGTATTCTAACCGACTGAACTACCGCTGCGCGAAACGCTTGAAACGAATGGTGGGTGATGACGGGATCGAACCGCCGACATTCTGCTTGTAAGGCAGACGCTCTCCCAGCTGAGCTAATCACCCTTCGCTTCGTTACGGGACGTATTATGCCACAAGTTTTCGTAACGTGTTGATTTAATTGAATATTTTTTCAAATAAATCCGAAAACAGGTAAAACGACACATCCCGCGGGTACAACCTTGGAGCAGAAAAAAACCCGCCTTGGCGGGTTTTTCCGTGGTGACCTGGCGTTCAGCGTTCCAGATTACCGAATATGGCGCAGCGGACGGGACTCGAACCCGCGACCCCCGGCGTGACAGGCCGGTATTCTAACCGACTGAACTACCGCTGCGCGTAACACATGAAACGAATGGTGGGTGATGACGGGATCGAACCGCCGACATTCTGCTTGTAAGGCAGACGCTCTCCCAGCTGAGCTAATCACCCTTCGCTTCGGTGTGGCGCGCATTCTACGGAGCGACCCCACCTCTGGCAAGCACTTTTTTAAATAATTTTCCGAGGCCTTCCAAAGGCTTAGAGAAGGGTTGGCCTATGCCCCGGCGAAGACAATAATGCCCCCCTTTGTATAAAGGAGAGACTCACCCCATGTGGTTCAAAAACCTGCTTATCTATCGCCTGACCCAAGACCTGCCTGTCGATGCCGAGGCGCTGGAAACTGCACTGGCCACCAAACTGGCGCGTCCATGTGCAAGCCAGGAGTTGACCACCTACGGTTTCGTCGCGCCGTTCGGCAAAGGCGAAGATGCTCCACTGGTGCACGTCAGCGGTGATTTCCTGCTGATCTCTGCGCGTAAAGAAGAACGCATTCTGCCGGGCAGCGTCGTACGCGATGCGGTCAAGGAAAAGGTCGAAGAGATCGAAGCCGAGCAGATGCGCAAGGTCTATAAGAAGGAACGCGATCAGATCAAGGATGAAATCATCCAGGCCTTCCTGCCGCGCGCCTTTATCCGTCGTTCGTCGACCTTCGCTGCCATCGCGCCGAAACAGGGTCTGATCCTGGTCAACTCGGCCAGCCCGAAACGCGCCGAAGACCTGCTGTCGACCCTGCGTGAAGTGATCGGCACCCTGCCCGTTCGCCCGTTGACCGTGAAAATGTCGCCAACCGCGACCATGACCGAATGGGTCACCACGCAGAAAGCCGCCGACGACTTCTATGTGCTGGACGAGTGCGAACTGCGCGACACCCACGAAGACGGCGGTATCGTGCGTTGCAAGCGTCAGGACCTGACCAGCGAAGAAATCCAGCTGCACCTGAGCACCGGCAAAGTCGTGACTCAACTGTCGCTGGCCTGGCAGGACAAGTTGTCGTTCATGCTCGACGACAAGATGACCGTCAAACGCCTGAAGTTCGAAGATCTGTTGCAGGATCAGGCGGAACAGGACGGCGGCGAAGAAGCCCTCGGCCAACTGGATGCCAGCTTCACACTGATGATGCTGACGTTCGGCGACTTCCTGCCGGCGCTGGTTGAAGCGTTGGGTGGCGAAGAGACTCCGCAGGGGATCTAAATAAAACCGGTTTCCCATGAGGGAACCGGGATCACTGTGGGAGCTGGCTTGCCAGCGATAGCGGTACATCAGTTAGCTCAAGGTTGCCTGACACACCGCCATCGCTGGCAAGCCAGCTCCCACAGTTGGTTTTGTGTGTTCATTTAATAACAGGGAACAAGCCATGCGCGCACTGGCAGCACTCAGCCGCTTTGTCGGCAACACTTTCGCTTACTGGGTTCTGATTTTCGCCGTTGTGGCCTTCCTGCAACCTTCGTGGTTCCTCGGCCTGAAGAGCGCGATCGTGCCGTTGCTCGGGCTGGTGATGTTCGGCATGGGCCTGACCCTCAAACTCGATGACTTCGCCGCCGTCGCCCGCCAGCCCTGGCGTGTGGCACTGGGCGTGGTCGCACATTTCGTGATCATGCCGGGCATGGCGTGGTTGCTTTGCCAGATTTTTCATCTGCCACCGGAGATCGCCGTCGGCGTGATTCTGGTCGGTTGCTGCCCGAGCGGGACTTCATCCAACGTGATGACCTGGCTGGCCCGCGGTGATCTGGCGTTGTCGGTGGCCATCGCCGCCGTCACCACCCTCCTCGCTCCGCTGCTGACCCCGGCGCTGATCTGGCTGCTGGCCTCGGCGTGGTTGCCGGTGTCGTTCATGGAGCTGTTCTGGTCGATCCTGCAAGTGGTGCTGTTGCCGATCGTTCTGGGCGTGGTTGCGCAACGTGTGCTGGGCGACAAGGTTCGTCATGCGGTGGAGGTGTTGCCGCTGGTGTCGGTGGTGAGCATCGTGATCATCGTCACCGCTGTAGTGGCGGCCAGTCAGGCCAAAATCGCCGAATCCGGCGTGTTGATCATGGCGGTGGTGATGCTGCACAACAGCTTCGGCTACTTGCTGGGCTACTTCACCGGGCGTTTGTTCAACCTGCCGCTGGCGCAGCGCAAATCGCTGGCACTGGAGGTGGGCATGCAGAACTCGGGGTTGGGCGCCGCGCTGGCCAGTGCACACTTTTCGCCACTGGCGGCGGTACCGAGCGCCTTGTTCAGCGTTTGGCACAATATTTCCGGGGCGCTGCTGTCGACGTATTTCCGGCGGATGAGCGAAAAGGAAGATCGCGAAACGTTGGCACAACAGGCGACTGACTGACCGTCGAACTTGATCCCCGGGTTAATGCTCGTCAATATGTTGCGTAACGCGGGGACGACCCTGCGGCTCGATCGAGTTTTAATCTGGGGACGACCCCGTCAACCGATGGAGGTCTTTCATGTCCTGGATCATTCTGTTTTTCGCCGGCCTGTTCGAAGTCGGCTGGGCCGTCGGCCTCAAATACACCGATGGCTTCAGCCGTCCACTCCCCACCGCACTGACCATTGCAGCCATGGCCGTCAGCCTTGGCTTGCTGGGCCTTGCGATGAAGGAATTGCCGCTGGGCACGGCCTATGCGATCTGGACGGGTGTGGGTGCCGTGGGCACGGTGATTGCCGGGATTATTCTGTTTGGTGAGTCGATGGCGCTGATTCGGCTGGCCAGTGTGGCGTTGATCATTACCGGGTTGATTGGCCTCAAGGTCAGCGCTTAGACCACTGGCCCCATCGCTGGCGAGCCAGCTCCCACCGTTTCGTTGGTGTACACAAAACCGGTGTTCACCGAAGCTCCCTGTGGGAGCTGGCTTGCCAGCGATGAGGCCAGCACAATCATTATTTATCTAACAGTGCCGCGCAATTCCCCCACCAACCCCTGCAACTTCGCCGGCTCAGCCGCTTCCACAGCAACAGCAGAACCCGCCACCAGCGTCACCCGCGACCACAACCGCCGAAACACGCCTTTGTTCGGATCGCGACTGAAGAAACTCCCCCACAATCCCTGCAATGCCAGCGGAATCACCGGCACCGGTGTCTCTTCGAGAATCCGTGTCAGCCCGCCCTTGAACTCATTGATCTCGCCATCGGTCGTCAACTTGCCCTCAGGGAAGAGGCACACCAGCTCACCGTCCTTCAGGTATTGGGCGATCCGGCTGAAGGCTTTTTCGTAGATCTGGATGTCTTCGTTGCGTCCGGCAATCGGAATCGTCCCGGCCGTGCGAAAGATAAAGTTCAGCACCGGCAGATTGTAGATTTTGTAGTACATGACGAAGCGAATTGGCCTACGCACTGCGCCGCCAATCAGCAACGCATCGACGAACGAAACGTGATTGCACACCAGTAACGCGGCACCCTCATCCGGAATCGCGTCCAGGTTGCGATGTTCGACGCGGTACATGGAATGGCTGAGCAGCCAGATCATGAAGCGCATGCTGAACTCAGGGACGATCTTGAAGATGTAGGCATTGACGCCGATGTTGAGCAGCGACACCACAAGGAACAATTGCGGGATCGACAACTCGACCACACTCAGCAGCACGATCGACACGATGGCCGAAATAACCATAAACAGCGCGTTGAGAATGTTGTTGGCCGCGATCACCCGTGCCCGCTCGTTCTCGGCAGTGCGCGACTGGATCAACGCATACAACGGCACGATGTAGAAACCGCCGAAAACGCCGAGGCCGAGAATGTCGAACAGCACCGCCCAGGTGTGGCCGAAACTCAGCACTTCAATCCAGCTATGGCCAGTGACACTGTCGGGAATTCCCCCGGAATGCCACCACAGCAGCAGACCAAACACGGTCAGACCGAACGAACCAAACGGCACCAGACCGATCTCGACTTTGCGCCCGGAGAGTTTCTCGCAGAGCATCGAACCCAGCGCGATCCCGACCGAGAACACGGTGAGGATCAAGGTGACCACGGTTTCGTCGCCGTGCATCCACTCCTTGGCGTAGGCCGGGATCTGCGTCAGATAAATCGCCCCGACAAACCAGAACCACGAGTTGCCGACTATCGAGCGCGACACCGCCGGCGTCTGGCCCAAGCCCAGTTTCAGGGTGGCCCAGGACTGACTGAAGATGTTCCAGTTCAGGCGCATATCCGGGGATGAAGCCGCCGCGCGGGGAATGCTGCGGCTGGCCAGATAACCCAGCACTGCAATGCCGACGATGGCGATCGACACCAGTGGCGCGTACTGGGTTGACGACATGATCACCCCGGCGCCGATGGTGCCGGCCAGAATCGCCAAAAACGTGCCCATCTCCACCAGACCATTACCGCCGACCAGTTCTTCTTCGCGCAAGGCTTGCGGCAGGATGGAATATTTCACCGGCCCGAACAGCGCCGAGTGAGTGCCCATGGCGAACAACGCCACCAGCATCAGCGACAAGTGATCGAAGAGGAACCCGACGGATCCCACAGCCATGATGGCGATTTCCGCCAGTTTGATCAGACGGATCAGCGCGTCCTTGGCGAATTTCTCGCCGAACTGCCCGGCCAGCGCCGAAAACAGGAAGAACGGCAGGATAAACAGCAACGCACACAGGTTGACCCAGATCGAGCGGTCACCTTCGATGGTCAGCCGATAGAGAATGGCGAGGATCAGCGACTGCTTGAACACGTTGTCGTTGAACGCGCCAAGCGACTGCGTGATGAAGAACGGCAGGAAGCGCCGGGTGCGCAGCAGGTTGAACTGTGAGGGGTGACTCATCTTCCGTGTTTCCCTGATGTTTAAGGTAGAGAGGCCTGGATAATGCTTATTGGAATCCCGATCCGCGATCCAGGCCACACCTTACCTAAACTTTTCAGGTTATTTCTTCAAACCTGCAATGCACGGCGAGACAAACAGCTCGCCGCGCCACGCACCTTGTGCGGTGCGCTTGCCAACGATCAGCCACATCACCGCCAACAATGTCACCAACACGCAGCCGACCACGCTGAAAAAGCCAAGGTTCAGCGTACTGGCGAGTTTCAGTGTCGCTAGGGAATACACGCCCAACGGGAAGGTGAACCCCCACCAGCCGAGGTTGAACGGAATGCCGTCACGCAGATAGCGAACGGTGATCAACAACGCCATCAGCATCCACCACAGCCCGAACCCCCACAGCGTGATTCCGGCCACCAGACCAAGGCCCGAAGCGATTTCGCCAATGCCCGGCAGCCCGTTGGCAGCGAAAATCGCCGGTGCTTCAGCGCCCATCAACAACATGCCCAGCGCACCGGTGCCGATTGGCCCGAGTGCCAGCCAGCTCGAGGCGGCCATGTTTTCGTGGGGCAGTTTGTGCAGGGCCATGCGCAACAACAGGATGGTCAGAATGCTGAACGCCACCGGTAGGGAAAATGCCCAGAGCACGTAGCTTGTGGTCAGCACCACCAGTTGCGAGTGGGCATCGGTCAGGTGCGGCGCGAGCAGCCCCCCACTGGCCGCCGCGACTTCTGCTGCCACCACCGGCAACAGCCAAACGGCTGTCATCTGGTCGATGCTGTGTTCCTGCCGAGTAAACATCATGTAGGGGATCAATACGCCACAGGCCAGCGACATCGCCACATCGATCCACCACAGCACCTCGACAAGCTGAATGACGCCCTCGCCCCAACGCGGCAGCCCGAACAGCAGAAAGCCGTTAATGATCGTCGCCAGGCCCATGGGAATGGTGCCGAAGAACATCGACACGGTGGAATGCCCGAAAATCCGCCGTGCCTCGTCGAAGAACAGAATCCAGCGGGCGGCGTAGGCTACGGTAAACAAGGTGAACAACAGGATGTTGAACAGCCACAGCCCTTCAGCCACGGCGTGTAAACCGGGGATCGCGACCGGCAAATTCGCCAAGGCCAGTGCCAGCACACCGGTACCCATGGTCGCGGCGAACCAGTTCGGCGTGAATTGGCGGATCACTTCGCGCGGGTGCTGAAGCTGGCTGAGCGGCTTTAAGCCAGGGTTGGTGCTATTGGTGCAAATCATCATGAAATCCTCTTCCTCTGGTGAGGTTGAGTCCATGGTAGATCCGAATCGAATATCTATATAACGGGTAATATCTCTAACTGTTATCTGCTTTATCGATAATCAGCCAGTTTAGTAATCAGACGCTGCCTTCGCACTCGATCACCAGAATCCGCGCCACGCCCTGCGGATGTGCAACGTGTTCGGTGCCCACCGAGGCGTAAAAAATGTCACCGACTTCGAGCATGACTTGCTTTTCCTCACCCTTTTCGCGATAGCGCATCTGCACCTGACCATCGAGTACCACGAACACTTCCTCGCCGTCGTTGACGTGCCATTTATAAGGCTGATCAGTCCAGTGCAGGCGCGTGGTGATGCCGTTCATCGTGGCGATGTCCAGGGCACCCCAGGCACGCTCGGCGGTGAAGGTTTTGCTGCGAATAATCTTCATGAGTCGATCCGTTGGCAGAATGGCTGCGCAAGGCTAACCGAAAGCGCGGTGGTTATGGAGCGCCGCACACCTTGGCCGGTCGAGCCCGCAGGCTGAGCAACAGCGCCGCCACTGCCAGCACGATCAGCACCGCGCCATACACATCGGTCGTTGCGAGCAGCCCCAGGCGATGGGTGAAATGCCCTGCCAATAGCGCCGGCAAGCAAAACGCCAGATAACTCAGCACATAAAACGCCGACAGCAGACCCGCCCGTTCATGGGGCAAGGCCAGCGGTACGAGGCTGCGCACCGCGCCGAGAAATCCGGCACCAAACCCACAACCGGCCACCAGTGTGCCGAGGAAGAACAGCGACAGGCTGGCGCTGTGCACACCGAGCAGAATCAGCACCAGCCCGATCGGCAGCAAGCTTGCGCCCAGTTGCAATGCGCGGGTAGCAGGACGATTGCGCAGGGTGAAGATCATCAGCGCCCCGGTCACGGTCAATGCCGCTACGGTTGCGCCGCCGATCAGGTTGGACGTGGAGCCTGTGGCGGTGCGCACCAGCGACGGTGCAAGCGATGCGTAAAAACCTCCGAGCGCCCAGGTCGCGGTATTCAGCGGCAGGACTCGCCATAGCGTTGCGCGGGCCTGAGCCGGCACATGCAGTGTCGGTCGCAACGATGCCCATGCGCCCGCTTGCGGAGTAACGCTTTCGGGAAGCCGCCAGACATACAGTGCCTGCCCCACAAACAGCGCGAGCAGCAACCAATAGGTCAGTTGCAACGGCGCCGGCGCGAACTCCGCCAACAAGCCACAGCCCATGCCGCCCAGCGCCATGCCCAACAATGGCGCGACGCTGTTGATCAACGGTCCTTGCTGACGGTCGATGTCGAGCAATGTCGCGCTGAGGACCGCAGTCGCCATGCCGGTGGCGAAGCCTTGCAGCACGCGCGCGCTGATCAACCACGTCACGCTGTCGGCGCTGATGAACAGCAACATCGCCAGTGCGTTGAGCAACACGGCGGTGAAGATCACCGGTTTGCGCCCCAGATGATCGGAGAGCGAACCGACGGTCAATAGCGCCGCCAACAGACTCAGGGCGTAGACGCCGAAGATCAGGGTCAGCACCGCTGCCGAGAAGTGCAGTTGATCCTGATACAGGTGGTACAGCGGCGTCGGCGCGGTGGAAGCGGCGAGAAAACTGAGTAAGGTGATCGCCAGAAACCACAGGCTGGGCCGGTTGGACGCTAATCGGGACTGGGGGTTAATCATGTGCACACTCCGCAAAAGCTAATTTTTTGCTTTTGCGGAGTGTGCTACCGCTCAATGCTTAAAGCAAATTCTTTGTGTTAAGGTCTGACGCATGGCTATTAAAGAAGGGTTACGCCCCGGCGGTCGCAGCGCCCGGGTACAAGAGTCGATACATTCGGCAGTCCGCGCACTGCTGCAAGAGCAGGAGCGCTCGACCGTGACCGTCCCGCAGATTGCGGCGCGTGCGGGCGTTACGCCGTCGACGATCTATCGGCGCTGGGGCGATCTGGCTGCATTACTGGCCGACGTCGCCCTCGCCCGCATGCGCCCCGACAGCGAGCCCGCAGAAACCGGCAGTTTGCGCAGCGACATCCGCGCGTGGGCCGAGCAATATCTCGACGAAATGAGCTCAGAGCCCGGGCGCAACATGATGCGCGACGTGCAGGCGAGCGCCACGCCGGGGTATTGCGTGGCGATCATCGGCGCGCAGTTGCAGACCATTATCGAGCGCTATCCCGATGAGGCGGCGCCCAGTGTTGACCAATTGATCAATCAGGTCGTGGCGCCGGTCGTGTTTCGGATTCTGTTTTCAGCGGCGGCGCTGGAGGTGGATGAATTGCACCGACTGATTGATATCGCGTTGCAGCAGGACTAACGCCATCGCTGGCAAGCCAGCTCCCACAGGATCTGTGGAGTTCACAAATTTTGTGTTCACTGAAGCTCCCTGTGGGAGCTGGCTTGCCAGCGATGAGACCTTAACGGTCACCGCAGAACCGCCCGGTTCCATTCCTGCGACACCCCGCCACGCCACGACCTTGGTCGACACTGACTAACCGCCGCGCGCATGCGAGACTGTCCGCCCGGGCAGGAGTGCCGGGGAGTCTTTAGTCGGGAGTGTTGCATGTCGTTGTCCACCGGGCTGATCGCCGCCGTCGCCCTGGCCTATATGGCCATCATGTTCGCCATCGCCTTCTACGGCGACCGTCGCAGCACGCCGTTGCCGCCGCGGGTGCGCGCGTGGGTCTACAGCCTGTCGCTGGCGGTGTATTGCACCAGTTGGACATTTTTCGGCGCGGTCGGCCAGGCGGCTGAACAGTTGTGGTCCTTCCTGCCGATTTACCTCGGGCCGATATTGCTGTTGGTCGGGGCGCCGTGGGTCTTGCAAAAAATGGTGATGATCAGCAAACAGGAGAACATCACCTCCATCGCTGACTTCATCGCCGCGCGCTACGGCAAATCGCAATCGCTGGCGGTCGTCGTCGCGCTGATCTGCCTGGTCGGCGTCCTCCCCTACATCGCCCTGCAACTCAAGGGCATCGTCCTCGGTGTGAACCTGTTGATCGGTGCCGGTGCGGACGCGATGGGCACGCGCGCCCAGGACACCGCGCTGATCGTGTCACTGGTGCTGGCGCTGTTCACCATTGTCTTCGGCACGCGCAACCTTGACGCCACCGAGCACCACCGCGGCATGGTGCTGGCGATTGCCTTTGAGTCGCTGGTCAAGCTGTTCGCCTTTCTCGCCGTCGGGGCGTTCGTCACCTATGGCCTCTACGACGGTTTCGACGACCTGTTCAATCAAGCCATGCTCGCCCCGCGCCTCGAGGAATACTGGAAAGAAACCATTAATTGGCCGTCGATGGTGGTGCAGACAGGCGTCGCGATGATGGCGATCATCTGCCTGCCACGGCAGTTTCACGTCACCGTGGTCGAGAACATTGATCCGCAGGATCTGCGCCTGGCCAAATGGGTGTTCCCCGCGTACCTCGCGCTGGCTGCACTGTTTGTAGTCCCGATCGCTTTGGCCGGTCAGATGCTGCTGCCGAGCGACGTATTGCCCGACTCGTTCGTGATCAGTCTGCCGCTGGCTCAGGCCCATCCGGCGTTGGCGATGCTGGCGTTTATCGGCGGCGCGTCGGCGGCCACCGGCATGGTCATTGTCGCGAGTGTGGCGCTGTCGACCATGGTTTCCAACGACATGCTGTTGCCGTGGCTGCTGCGGCGCAATAACGCCGAGCGCCCGTTTGAAGTGTTCCGCCAGTGGATGCTGTCGGTGCGCCGCGTGAGCATTGTGGTGATTCTGTTGCTGGCGTACGTCAGCTATCGCCTGCTCGGTTCGACGGCGAGCCTGGCGACCATCGGCCAGATTGCCTTCGCCGCCGTGACCCAACTGGCGCCGGCCATGCTCGGCGCGCTGTACTGGAAACAGGCCAACCGACGCGGCGTGTTCGCCGGTCTCGCCGCCGGCACTTTCCTGTGGTTTTACACGCTGGTTTTGCCGATTGCCGCCCACAGCCTTGGCTGGTCGCTGAACAGTTTCCCGGGGTTGGCGTGGCTGCACAGTAACCCGCTGAACCTGCCAATCAGCCCGTTGACCCAAGGCGTGGTGTTGTCGCTGGCCGGCAATTTCACGCTGTTTGCCTGGGTTTCGGTGCTATCCCGTACGCGGGTGTCGGAGCACTGGCAGGCTGGGCGATTCATCGGTCAGGAGATCAGCGCCCGGCCCAGTGCGCGGTCGATGCTGTCGGTGCAAGTCGACGATCTGCTGCAACTGGCGGCGCGGTTTGTCGGTGAGGAGCGTGCACGCCAGAGCTTCATTCGATTCGCCTACCGCCAAGGCAAGGCTTTCAACCCGAACCAGAACGCCGACGGCGAATGGATCGCCCATACCGAACGCTTGCTGGCCGGTGTCCTGGGCGCTTCTTCGACGCGAGCGGTGGTAAAAGCCGCCATCGAAGGCCGGGAAATGCAGTTGGAGGACGTCGTCCGAATCGCTGACGAAGCCTCGGAAGTCCTGCAATTCAACCGCGCGCTGCTGCAAGGCGCGATTGAAAACATCACCCAAGGCATCAGCGTGGTCGACCAGTCGCTGAAGCTTGTCGCCTGGAACCGACGTTACCTGGAGTTGTTCAACTACCCGGACGGTTTGATCAGCGTCGGCAGGCCAATCGCCGACATCATTCGCTACAACGCCGAGCGCGGGTTGTGTGGTCCCGGCGAGGCGGAAGTGCATGTCGCGCGCCGTTTGCACTGGATGCGTCAGGGCCGCGCGCACACCTCCGAACGGCTGTTCCCCAACGGCCGGGTGATTGAGCTGATCGGCAATCCGATGCCCGGTGGCGGCTTCGTCATGAGTTTCACCGACATCACCGCGTTCCGTGAAGCCGAACAGGCGCTGACCGAGGCCAACGAAGGCCTGGAACAACGGGTCAGCGAGCGAACCCAGGAACTGTCGCAACTCAACGTCGCGCTGACCGAAGCCAAGGGCACGGCCGAAACCGCCAACCAGTCGAAAACCCGCTTTCTCGCGGCGGTCAGCCATGACTTGATGCAGCCATTGAACGCCGCGCGACTGTTCTCCGCCGCCCTCTCCCACCAAGACGACGGCTTGAGCAGCGAGGCGCAGAAACTGGTGCAGCATCTCGACAGTTCGTTGCGTTCGGCCGAGGATCTGATCAGCGATCTGCTGGACATCTCCCGCCTGGAAAACGGCAAGATCAATCCCGATCGCAAATCCTTTGCGGTGAACGAACTGTTCGACATTCTCGGCGCCGAGTTCAAGGCGCTGGCCCAGGAGCAAGGTTTGACCTTCCGTGTGCGTGGCAGCCACATGCGCATCGACAGCGACATCAAATTGCTGCGGCGGATTTTGCAAAACTTCCTGACCAACGCTTTCCGCTACGCCAAAGGCCCGGTATTACTCGGTGTACGGCGGCGCGGCGGGCAGTTGTGCCTGGAAGTATGGGATCGCGGACCGGGCATTCCGGAAGACAAGCAACAGGTGATATTCGAAGAATTCAAACGTCTCGACAGCCATCAGACGCGCGCCGAAAAAGGCCTGGGGCTTGGGCTGGCAATCGCTGACGGCCTGTGTCGCGTACTCGGGCATACCCTGCGCGTGCGCTCGTGGCCGGGGCGCGGCAGTGTGTTCAGCGTTACGGTGCCGTATGCGCGCACGCAAACCATACCGGCCACTGCCATTGTGGAATTGAACGGCAAATTGCAGAACGGCGCACAAGTGCTGTGCATCGACAATGAAGACAGCATTCTGATCGGCATGAACAGCCTGTTAAGCCGCTGGGGCTGCCAGGTCTGGACGGCGCGCAATCGTGAGGAATGCGAGGCATTGCTCAGTGACGGCGTGCGGCCGCAACTGGCGCTGGTCGACTATCACCTGGATCACGGCGATACCGGCACCGAGTTGATGGCGTGGTTGCGCACGCGTCTTGGCGAGCCGGTGCCGGGCGTGGTGATCAGCGCCGACGGGCGCCCTGAGATGATTGCGCAGGTGCATGCGGCGGGCCTGGATTATCTGGCCAAACCGGTGAAACCGGCGGCGTTGCGGGCGTTGTTGAGTCGGTATTTGCCGCTGTAACGATTGATCCAAAGGCTGAAGCGCGATCATTGACGCTTTCGCGAGCAAGCTCGCTCCCACAGGGTTTAGCTGATCCTTGTGGGAGCGAGCTTGCTCGCGAAGCTTTCCAGACTATTCCGGCAACTCAACCAACCCATCTACATCCGTCATCGCCCGCTCCAGCAGATCCGCCGGCAAGCTTTTGCTCGCCCGTGCGCCCAACAGTTTGAGTTGCTCACTGCGGCTGACCAGGTTGCCGCGCCCTTCTGTCAGTTTGTTGCGCGCCGAGCTGTAGGCTTTGTCCAGTTGTTGCAGACGATTGCCGACTTCGTCCAGATCCTGAATGAACAGCACGAACTTGTCATACAGCCATCCGGCGCGCTCGGCGATTTCGCGGGCGTTCTGGCTCTGACGCTCTTGCTTCCACAGGCTGTCAATGACGCGCAATGTCGCCAGCAATGTGGTTGGGCTGACGATCACAATGTTGCGGTCGAACGCTTCCTGAAACAGCGATGGCTCGGCCTGCAAGGCCGCCGAAAACGCGGCTTCGATCGGCACGAAGAGCAAAACGAAATCGAGGCTGTGCAGGCCCTCCAGGCGTTTGTAATCCTTGCCGGCCAGGCCTTTGACGTGATTGCGCAGGGACAGTACGTGCTGCTTGATTGCGATCTGCCCGAGCGTGTCGTCCTCGGCCGCGACGTATTGCTGATACGCCGTGAGACTGACCTTGGAGTCGACCACTACCTGTTTGTCGCCTGGCAGATAAATGACCACGTCTGGCTGGAAACGCTCACCATCCGGGCCTTTGAGATTGACCTGCGTCTGGTACTCGCGGCCCTTCTCCAGACCTGCGTGTTCCAGCACGCGTTCGAGAATCAACTCGCCCCAATTGCCTTGGGTTTTCTGGCCTTTAAGGGCACGGGTCAGGTTCGTGGCTTCGTCACTCAAACGCAGATTGAGCGCTTGCAGACGCTCCAGTTCCTTGGCCAGCGAAAAGCGCTCGCGGGCCTCGGCCTGGTAACTTTCTTCCACACGTTTTTCGAAGGATTGAATGCGTTCTTTCAACGGATCGAGTAACTGACCGAGGCGTTGTTGGCTGGTTTCGGCAAAGCGCTGTTCACGCTCATCGAAGATCTTGCCCGCCAGTTCGGCGAACTGCGCCCGTAATTCATCACGCGAACCTTGCAGATCATCCAGGCGCTGTTGGTGGCTCTCCTGCTGCTCGCGCAGTTCGGCGTTCAGCGAAGCCGCCTGTGCGTCGAGACGGCGCAGCTCGGCCTCCTTGTTGGCGCGCTCAAGGTTCCAGGCGTGGGAGGCGTCACGGGCGTCGTCACGTTCTATCTGCAACAGCTCGACTTCGCGGCGCAGGGCTGCCAGTTCTGCTTGCTTGGCGGCGTTGGCTTGGCCAAGGTCGGCGATTTCATCGCGACCGGCCTCCAGTTGCGCGTTGAGCCCGTCCTGCGCCAGTTGCGCCATGGCCAACCTCTCTTCCAGCAACGCCACCTGCGCTTGCCCGTTGCTTGCCCGACGTTGCAGTTGCCAAGCCAAAGCCAACAACGGCAGCCCAGCGCCTGCCAGACCAAGCAATACGCTGGTCAAGTCCATAGCCATAGCAACTCCTGCCGATCGGTTAAAGCCTGAAGGGTAACCAAGGTGTCAGAACTTGGACAGCTCAGTCTTCGAGCAGACCGAGTTCCACTTGGGCACGCTGATCGCCAGCGCGAGCAGCCTGACGCAGCAGATCCTGACCAATGCGGCGATCACGCGCATTACCACACTCGCGGCACATCAACTGGCCGAGGCGGCTTTGCGCGGCAACCACACCTTCACGCGCCGGTTGCTTGAGCAGGCGGCCGGCAAGGTGCTTGGCATTGTGGCTTTCGCTCAGGCGCGGGCTGTCGAGCAGCCATTCGGCCACGCGCACGGAAAATCGCTTGGGCGGGATAACAGAAGGGGGTTGTGAGGTAACAGGGTCTGATACTGAGCGAAACTTCATAAAGCACTGTGGGACAGATCGGAAGGCGCGCCACTCTACTCTCTTTTTCTTACAGGTAAAGTCTAAATAAAACCCGGCACGCCCGTCCTAGAGCAAGCGCTCGGGACAATCCACAGAAGCTGTGGATAAGTCAGTGGACAACCGTCCTCCAACCCTCGCAAAGCCTTATGGAATGGGGCCCGCAGTCAAACTGACGATTTTTTCACCAACAAAAAAAAGCGATGTTTTTCATTGACTTAAACTTTCGATACAGGCAGCCATCAAGGTCAGGTTTGATATGACAGTGCCGTTACAGCCTGAGCAACTAATGTGCACAAGTACCTGTTACCCGGTTATATCGGTGCGCTTTTTCGGGTCGTTTTGCGCTTCAGGCTGGGGATAAGCGGCGTCTCGGTGGGAACCGCACACGGTTTTGTGGCGACGAATGGTCACCCAGGCGTTCGCGTGTTATCCGATTACCGCCCCCGAGGGGAAGATCGCACCCACAATGGGCTGCGTTTCTTGTAGAACGTAACTTTTTTGGCGCAGGGTTTGCTTTACCTATTTCGATCCGTTACTATCCGCGGCGTTAGTACCAAGCTGAAAGTCAATTCCGGTCGAACATATCCCCACGGTGCGCCTTCCACCAAGAAGCCCTCACCGAAAAAAAGCGGATACGACCCCTCGATGGTTTCCAGGTAAATCTTGCGACGACACAGCCTTTGAATGATGCAAAGGGTGTTGCGAAGACCGTTTACTCTGACCGAACCAACCTGCAAATTGATCAGGATCTTCACCCCGGGCCCAGAACCTTTGCCCTTGATGTGTTGCCTGTCCTCCTAAGTACCTACCTGCCAGCCCAAGCGCGCCAAATTATCAGCGCTTCAAACTGGCTGCTTTGTTCCAGTCGGGTTCTTCGTTCGACCAATGGTGGTCGACGTTACTGGAACGTTTTAACGTTGCACGGTTCTTATCCGTGTCATTTGTAGGAACACCTAATAACTATGTCGACTCAAATCCATACTCAGGACGCCATTCGCGCCCTAACCAACGCTTTTGCTCCAATGAACTGCCTGATCATGGCCGCTCGCAAAGGCTGCTTCAGCTTCACACTGGTCAACGAACACGGGATCGCCCGCCACAGCGAGCGTCTGTATCCCGATCAGTACTCCAGCGCCGAACCGCTGCAGGCTGTCATTGATCGAACGCGTCAGGCACTGGTTGCCTGAGCGCCGAAAAGGCTGCAACAAACGAAGCCCCGCTTAAAACGCGGGGCTTTTTATTGCCTGATGTTTCACTTTTAAGCCTTGGCGCCTAAGCACCATCGGATATAACGGTTATAACGGGCAGCCGGAAATATTTTAAAAACAGTCCTTTACGTCGCGAATATGACACTACACTTCAACTCAAGCGGCGCTGTCCGCTTCCGGCGAGCCTGAACCGATCCACCGCTGCCAAGGCCCCTTTCAGGTGTCGCCGCCCAACAACAAGATCCGAGGGCTTTATGGGTATCGCTGCCAGCGAACTGTGCCGCTACGTGATTCGACCCACGCTGATTTATCTGGGACGTCACTGCGCCACCGCCGAATCACTGTTGCTGGGCATTGCCGCCAGCCAGTCCGCCCTCGGCTCCGCCCTGCACGACCGCCGTGGACACGGCCTCTACCGCATTGCCGAGCATCGCCATCAAGCACTGTGGGATGACTATCTGGCGCTTGATCCGGAGCGCGCCAGCCTCGTTCGCGGACTGGCCAGCCAACACGCATTTCTCAGCGGACCGCACCTGGAATTGACCGTCAATCTGCGTTACGCCACCGCTATCGCCTGGCTGCTGGTCGAAGAACAAAACCCCACCCTCCCCGACCCGAACGACTTGCTCGGTATGGCGCGAATCTGGCGTCAGACCTTCCAGCCTCAAGGTCGTCTGCGCGATTTCACCTGCGCCTGGCAGACTTGTGTTTCACCGCTGAATCAGGTCGCTTGCTGACCGTCCAGTTCCGCAAGATCCTGTAACAGGTCGCGAATTTGGTCGGATTGTCCTACAAAACCGCTCTAAATCAAGGCATTCAGGCTATAGCGCTGGGACGAAAATGTTGGTAATTTTCGCCCCGGTGATCACCAGGAGTTCTAATAATGAAAAAAGTAATGCTCAAAACCACCCTTAGCCTTGCCGTAACCTTGGCATCCACGCAGATTTTCGCCGCTGGCTTTGCCATCAACGAACACAGCATTAGCGGGATGGGGACTGGGTACGCCGGGCGATCTTCTTCTGCCGATGACGCAAGCACTGTTTATGGCAACCCTGCCGGCATGTCGCGCATCAAGCGCGAACAAATCACCGGCGGCGCTGCATTCCTCGACGCATCGACCGATATCAGCAATGCCAGCTCCAGCCCGAATGGCGGGAGCAACAAAGGCGACATGGTGCCCTTCACCGCCGTACCTATGGGCTACTACGTCAAGCCAATCGACGATCACTGGGCATTCGGTTTCGGCGTTTATGTGCCGTTCGGCCTGATCACCGACTACGAAAACAACTTCGCCGGCCGTTATTTCGGCAGCAAGTCGGAAGTGCAAGTCATCACCTTCCAGCCGACCATCAGCTACGCCTTCAACGACAAGGTGTCGATCGGTTTCGGCCCGACCATCAACCGCATCGACGGCAAGCTGGAATCCAACCTGTCAATCACCCCGGCCTTCCCCGACGGCAAGGTCAAGATCAAGGGTGACGACACCGCGCTGGGCTACAACATCGGTGTATTGGTACAAGCGACCGACTCCACCCGCGTGGGTCTGACTTACCACTCGAAAGTCGACTACAAGCTCGAAGGCGACACCAAGGTCAACTATGGCGTACTGGGCCTGGCCGGTCTGAGCTCCAGCCAGAAGTACGACGCGTCGCTGAAGATCACCACACCTGAGTCGGTGGATCTGTCCGTCACTCAAGCGATCAACGATCAGTGGACTGTTTACGCCGGTTCGACTTTTACCCGCTGGAGCCAGCTGGATAAAATCACCGTCGAGAACTCCGGCGTTCAGCCTGCACTGGCCGGTCAGTTCGGCGAAATCAACGAAGACCAGAACTGGCACGACTCCTGGGCGTACGCGATCGGTACTTCGTACCAGTTGAACAAGGAATGGGTGCTGCGCACCGGTCTGACCTTCGACCAGTCGCCGACCAACAACGTCGACCGTTCGCCACGCATCCCGACTGGCGACCGGACCATCTTCAGCGTCGGTGCCGGCTGGAGCCCGACCGAAGACCTGACCATCGACGTCGCCTATTCGTACCTGAAGGAAGAGTCGGTCAACGTTCGTAACGAAAACAATCGTGGCCAGACTTACAACGCCAAGTATGAAAACTCGGCAAACGGCTTCGGCGTCGGCGCTACCTACCGCTTCTGATGCTATCGGGCGGGGCTAACCCCTCGCCCACTGAAAAGCCCCGCTCTCTTTGCAGAAGGCGGGGCTTTTTTGTGCCTGCGTGTTTATCCTCTGATACACCACAACTCCCACAGTAAACCTGGATCAGGGAGTGCGCGGTTTTGAGGCAATGGCCTTCTCGATCGCCGCAATAAACTCCGGATCATCCGGTTTGGTCAGGCTGGAGAAGTTGGCGATCACCTTGCCTTGGCGATCCACTACATATTTGTAGAAATTCCACTTCGGCGCGCTGCTCTGAGCGGCCAGCACCTGGAACATATGCGTGGCATCATCGCCGCGGACTTTCTGCGGCTCGGTCATGGCAAACGTCACGCCGTAATTGGCGTAGCAGACCTTGGCGGTCTCGACGCTGTCCTTGGACTCCTGCTTGAAGTCATTGGAAGGCACGCCAAGCATTTCCAGCCCCTGCGCCTTGTAGCGCTGATTGAGCGCCTCAAGGCCTTCGAATTGCGGCGCAAAACCGCAGAAGCTGGCGGTGTTGATGACCACCAGCGGTTTGTCCGCGTACTGTTTGCACAGATCGATGGATTCCTTGGCACGCAACTTGGGCAGCGAGCCTTGCAACAATTCCGGACAGTCAGCGGCCTGGGCCAGGCCAGTCAACCCCATCAGCAACACGGGAACAGCACACCAGCGCATCAGCATGTCGAGCATCCTTGAGCAGTCATCAGCCTCCGAAGTTACTCGCCAAGCCCGCCTCTAGCAAATGCTCATGCCTAATTGCATCAAGGCCAGGCCGCCCTGATGCCAGCCCCACCACACCAGCGCCAAGAATGCAGCAGCCAGTGCGGTAATGACGATTCGTGGCCAGAAACGGCTCATGCGACGCTCGCGCGAGGTTGCAGACGTTCGACCGGACGCTCGCGCACCGGCCAGTTCAACGCCGCCGCCAGCAAACTCAGAAGCACCGCCACTTGCCAGATCAAGTCATAACTCCCGGTACGGTCATACACCACCCCGCCCAGCCAGCCGCCGAGGAACGAGCCGAGCTGATGGAACAGGAACACGATGCCTCCGAGCATGGACAGATTTCGCACGCCGAACAAGGTTGCCACCGTGCCATTGGTCAATGGCACCGTCGACAGCCACAGGAAGCCCATGGCCATGCCGAACAGATAAGCCGTCGTGGTCGTCACCGGCAACCACAGGAACAGCACGATCACCACCGCCCTCATCAGATACAGCGCCGTCAGCAAGCGCGGTTTGGACATACGTCCACCCAACCATCCGGCCGTGTACGTGCCAAAGATATTGAACAGCCCGATCAACGCCAGCACCGTAGTGCCGACGGTGGCCGGCAGATGTTGATCGACCAGATACGCGGGCAAATGCACGCCGATAAACACCACCTGAAACCCGCAGACGAAGAAACCGAGCGCCAACAGCCAGAATCCGGAATGCGAACAGGCTTCGCGAAGGGCTTCGGACAGCGTCTGCTCATGGCCCAGTACCGGCAGCGGCTTGTCCTTGAGCATGCTCACCAGCGGCACAATCATCGCCACCAACAGACCCAATACGAGCAATGCGGCCGACCAGCCGAGCCAACCAATCAGTCCGAGCGTGCCCGGCAACATGGCGAACTGCCCGAACGACCCGGCGGCACTGGCGATGCCCATGCCCATGCTGCGTTTCTCCGGCGGCACGGCCCGCCCGACCACGCCGAGGATCACCGAGAACGAAGTGCCGGACAGGCCGATACCGATCAGCAACCCAGCGCTCAATGACAACGTCATCGCCGAGTCGGACAAGCCCATGCACACCAGACCCACGGCGTAGAGCACACCGCCAACCAGCACCACTTTCGCCGCGCCGAAACGGTCGGCCAGCGCGCCGGTAAACGGCTGCGCCAGACCCCAGATCAAATTCTGCAAGGCAATGGCGAAGGCGAATACCTCACGCCCCCAGCCGAATTGCGCGCTCATCGGTGACAGGAACAGGCCAAAGCCGTGTCGCACGCCCAATGACAACGCCAGGATCAACGCACTTCCCAGCAACACCCAACCGCACGTACGCCACATCGATGTCATTATTATTCTCCAGTCGCGGGTATATACCCGCTTGAGTTCGAACAAACTGGCATCAAGCCAGTTCGTCGAGCAATTTCAGCAAGGTTTCACGCTTCTCCGCGCCCAGACGATCAATCAATCGCTGTTGCGCCGCTTCCCAGGCCGGCAAGGCTGCTGCCAGACGTTGCGCACCGGTTTCGGTGAGGCAGACGATGCGATTGCGCATGTCTTCACCCTCCGCCAGCGCCACCAGCCCTTCGCCTTCCAGCACCCGCAGATTGCGCCCGAGGGTGCTGCGATCCAGGCCCATGGCTTCGGCGAGTTCGGAGATGCTCGGCTGATCCAGACGCTGCAGATTGCACAGCAAAGAATACTGCGCAACGTTGATCCCGAAGCCGTCGAGGGCGCCGTCGTAATGCCTGCTGACGCCACGAGCGGCGCGACGCAGGTTGGTGCACAAACACTGAGAAGGAAGCATGATGCGTGTATATACCCGCGACTGTGTTAAATCAAGTTACATGCGGTTTTGCAGTAACATTTCCTGCGCCTGACGAGCCGCCATCGCTGGCAAGCCAGCTCCCAAAGGGTTTGCAGGTTTCACAAAATTTGCAAACACCCGCATCACTTGTGGGAGCTGGCTTGCCAGCGATAGGGCAAGTCCCGTCAGCGCTAATCTCTCAGACCAATGCCAAACCAACCAGCACCGCCATCTCAAGCAATTCCAGCAACGCCCCGGCCGTATCCCCGGTCGTCCCGCCCAACCGCCGCATCATCACATGCCGCAACCAGACAAACACGCCGACCGCTACCAGCAGCGCAATAATCGCCTGGAACCCCGCAATCGCTACACAGGCCAGCGCGCTGCCCGCAAGCACCCACCAACCCGCCCTGCGCGGCAGATGATCGGCCAGCGCCTGCCCCAACCCCCCTTTGCGCACGTAAGGCGTGGTCAAAAACAATCCCAGTAGCGCGGCGCGCCCAAGCAGCGGCGCGATGATCAGCACCAAACCTTGCTGCTGCTCGATCAGCGCCAGCAACGCAGCAAACTTGAGCAGCAACACGAGCACCAGCGTCACCACCGCAATCGGCCCGCTGCGCGGATCTTTCATGATCGTCAGCGTACGTTCGCGATCACCGAAACCGCCGAGCCAGGCATCGGCGCTGTCCGCCAGGCCATCAAGGTGCAATGCGCCGCTGAGCAATACCCAAATCGTCAACAGCACTGCCGCGTGCAACAGCAGCGGCGCGCCCGCCAATGCCAGGTTCAGCCCCCAAAGAATCACCCCGAACAGCAATCCCACCAGCGGATAGAACAGCAGCGAACGCCCCAGTTGTCCGGGCTCCGGCATCCCTGGCAGGCGAATCGGCAGACTGCTGAGAAATTGCACAGCGATCCACAGCGGCAACATGTCAGCGACCTTCCTTGAGCGAACCATCGGCTTCGACACTCAGCGAAAACAGCGCACCGTGCGCCACTTCGACGTTGAGCAATTGCTCACGCGGCAGGCCCCGTGCCTGCGCCAGCAGCAGGCGCATGACACCGCCATGACTGACCAACAACACGCGCTCGCCAGCGTACGCTGCTTGCAGCCGTGCGACGGCCGTCAATACGCGCGTAGAAAAATCGCTGACCGGCTCACCCTGCGGTGGCGTAAACGCATACGGATCGGCCCAGAACAGCCCTAACGCTTCGGCATCCGTCTCCATCAGCGCCGCCGCGCTCTGCCCCTCCCACGCGCCGAAATGCAGTTCTTGCAAATCCTTTTCCAGATGCACCGGCAGATTCAGCTGCTCGCCCAACTCGGCGGCAAACCGCGCGCAGCGTTGCAACGGCGAACTGACCAAGCGATCCCACGGCCCACCTTCGATCACCGCTTCGCGCATCTGCGCCCAACCCTTTTCGGTGAGCGCATCGTCGAGGCTGCCGCGCAAGCCACCGCCGAGTTCGGTTTCACCATGGCGCAGCAGATCAAGTCGCAAGGTCATACCGGACGATCCGCCACCGCCGCTTCCGCGAACGTTGCCATCTGCCCGTGCAGATCACACGCCAGACGCAACAACGGCACCGCCAACGCCGCACCACTGCCCTCGCCCAGGCGCAGACCCAGTTCGAGCAGCGGTTCGGCGCTCAGGGTTTCCAACACGTGACGATGGCCCGGCTCGGCCCCGCGATGGCCGAACAGCAGCCACTCGCGACAGGCCGGATTCAAACGCACCGCCACCAGCGCAGCGACGGTGCAGATAAAGCCGTCGACCAATACCGCGATACCTTCCTGCGCACAGGCCAGATACGCGCCGACCAGCGCGGCGATTTCGAAACCGCCCAGGTTGAACAGCGTCTGCAACACATCGCCACGCTGGGCCGCGTGCAGCGCCAGGGCGCGCTCGATCACTTGCGCTTTATGACTGACGCCTTCTGCATTCAGGCCAGTGCCGGGGCCGGTCAGATGGGCCACCGGACAGTCGAGCAAGGCACAGGCCAGGGCACTTGCCGCAGTGGTGTTGCCGATGCCCATTTCACCGCCGATGAACAGCTGAGTGCCGGCAGCTTTCGCCCGCAGCGCGCTGTCGCGACCAGCCTGTAACGCCAATTCGCCCTGGGCCTGAGTCATCGCTGCGCCCCTGGCGAAATTCGCCGTGCCCGGGCCGATGTTCAAGTGCCGCACGCCCGGCAGGTTCAGCGACGGCGTCACCGTGCCCAGATCCACCACTTCCAACTGCGCATTGAGTTGACGCGCGAGCACGCTGATCGCCGCGCCACCGCTGACGAAGTTGAGCAACATTTGCCCGGTGACTTCCTGCGGGAATGCCGACACGCCTTCAGCGACCACACCGTGGTCCCCGGCAAAAATCGCAATCCAGACCTGCGCAAGCGTCGGTTTGACCTGCCCTTGCAGGCCGGCCAGTTGCACCGCCACTGACTCAAGACGCCCCAGCGAACCGGCCGGCTTGGTCAGTTGCTGTTGCCGTGCCGCCGCTTGTTCAACGATATCGACCTGCACCGCTTTACACGGATTGAGCCACCAGGCTTGAGTCATAACGCAGGTCCTTTCAGAGTCAGGGGCAGGCCGGCGACGGTCAAGACGACACGCTGACAGCGCTCAGCCAGGGCTTGATGCAGCCAACCGGCTTCATCGACGTAGCGGCGAGTCAATTCGCCCAGCGGCACGACACCCATTCCGGTCTCGTTGCTGACAAAAATGATTTCGCCCGGCAGTGACGCCAGGCAGTCCAGCAGAGCTTCGCGTTCGGCGGCGAGACGAGTGGCGTCCTCGAGCATCAGCAGATTGGTCAGCCACAGCGTCAGGCAATCGACCAGCAGGCAGCGCTCGGCGCTGGCGTTTTCACGCAAGATGCGAGCGAGTTGTAGCGGTTCTTCGATGAGTGCCCACTCGACGGGACGGCGCGCGCGGTGATGGGCGACACGCTCGCTCATTTCACCGTCCAGTGGCTGGCTGGTGGCGATGTAGGTGACGGCCAGCGCGCTGTCAGTCGCGAGTTTTTCGGCGAGGCGACTTTTGCCGGAGCGGGCGCCGCCGAGGATCAGTTGAAGCATGGGGACATCCTGAAAATTATCTGTTGAGGCAACCGGCCCCATCGCTGGCAAGCCAGCTCCCACAGTGATCGCGGTAGCCGGATCACCTCAGCCCCCTGTGGGACCTGGCTTGCCAGCGATGGGGCCATGACATTCACCCTGGATCCCACAGAGCTGACGCAACAACCCGGTATCCAGATGCTTCTCCACCAGATCGGCCAAACGCTCGATATCGCGCTCACGCAACTCGTGGTAATCCACCGTTTGCACATCGCTCAACCCGGCCCAGCGCAGCAACGCCGAACTGGCTGCCGGCGATTCGAACAAGCCATGCAGATAAGTGCCCAACACCTGACCGTCAGCACTCTGCGCACCGTCACAACGACCGTCCTCCAGCCGCACCGCCGCGTTTTCCAGCGCCGGCCCGGTGGTCACGCCAGCATGAATTTCGTAGCCGCTGACTTCGGCATCTTCCAGCGCCAGACGACCGCGCACATTGCGCAATTGCTTGTCGGCTTCGAGCTGCGTTTCGAAGGCCAGCAAACCCAAACCGGCACTGGAACCGGGCGCGCCCTCAAGACCCAACGGATCGTGCACGTGCTCGCCGAGCATTTGCAGACCGCCACAGATACCGAGCACTTTGCCGCCGTAACGCAAATGGCGACTGATCGCTGTGTCCCAACCATTGGCTCGCAGATACGCCAGGTCACTGCGTACACTTTTCGAGCCCGGCAGAATGATCAGATCGGCCGACGGAATCGCCTGTCCCGGGCCGACGAAATGCAGATCGACCTGTGGATGCAAACGCAGCGGATCAAAATCGGTGTGGTTGCTGATGCGCGGCAGCACCGGTACCACGACTTTCAGTACGTGTTCGGCCTTGTCGGTCTGGCGCTGATCGATGCCGTCCTCGGCCTCAAGATGCAGGTCCATTACGTAAGGGAGCACGCCGACCACCGGTTTGCCGGTGCGCTGTTCCAGCCAGTCGAGGCCCGATTGCAGCAACGCGATGTCGCCGCGAAAACGGTTGATGATGAAGCCTTTGACCCGCGCCTGTTCGCTCGGCGACAGCAACTCCAGCGTGCCGACCAAATGGGCAAAAACGCCGCCGCGATTGATGTCGGCAATCAGCAGCACCGGGCAATCCACCGCCTCGGCAAAGCCCATGTTGGCAATGTCGCCAGCGCGCAGGTTAATTTCCGCCGGCGAGCCTGCGCCTTCGACCATCACCAACGGATACGCGGCGCTGAGGCGATCGTGGGAGGCCAGCACGGCTTGCATCGCGATGGCTTTGTAGTCGTGATAGGCGACGGCGTTCATGCTGGTGACGGCGCGGCCATGGATGATCACTTGCGCGCCGGTGTCGCTGTTCGGCTTGAGCAGCACCGGGTTCATGTCGGTGTGTGGTTCAAGATTCGCCGCTTGCGCCTGCACCGCTTGCGCGCGACCGATCTCGCCGCCATCAGCCGTCACCGCGCTGTTGAGCGCCATGTTCTGCGGTTTGAACGGCACCACCGCTACACCCTGACGGGTGGCCCAGCGGCAGAGTGCCGTCACCAGTGTGCTTTTACCGGCGTCGGACGTGGTGCCCTGCACCATCAGGGTGGTCATTGGGTTTCCTTGGCGAACGCTTGCAACGCTTGTTCGAGGCGCGCCTCTTGAGCGGTATCGGCAGGGAGGCCGAAACGCAAGCTGCTGTTGTGTGTGAAGAGGCGCAGGAGGATGCCGCGTCGGGCCATGAATTCGTGCAGTGCTTGCGCCTGATCGGTGATCAACCATTGAAACAGTGCGCAACCGCCCTGGGGCTTGAAGCCGTATCGCGCCAGCAACGCGGCCAGTCGCGCACTCGCCTCATCGCTGCGTATCCGCTGGCGTGCATGACCTTCGGTGTCCTGCAAACAGACCTGGGCGAGCACCCGGGTCGGCCCGCTGATCGCCCACGGCCCGACCTGTTCGGCGAGCAGCTTGAGCAATTTGCGCTCGGCCAGCACAAAGCCCAGTCGCACCCCGGCCAGACCGAAGAACTTGCCAAACGAACGCAATACGACCAGGCCCACCAAATGCGTGTGCGCGGCCAGACTCAATGGTGGCGTGTTGTCCATGAACGCTTCATCGACCACCAGCCAGCCACCGCGCTGCGCGAGCCGCGCATGCCAGTCGAGCAAGCGCGCCGGGGTCAGGCTCAGGCCGGTGGGATTGTTCGGGTTGACCACCACCAGTACGTCGAGGTTGTCGATAAAGAACTCGACTTCCTGCTCCAGCACTTCGCGCACGATGTAACCGCTGCGGCGCCACGCCTCGGCATGCTCGGCATAACACGGCGACAACACGCCGACCTTGCCGGCCCGGCGCAAGCGCGGCAGCAACTGAATGGCCATTTGCGAACCGGCCACCGGCAACACCTGCGCCGCACCGTAGTAATCACACGCTGCCTGCTCCAGACCATCGTCGGTTTCCGGCAAGCGTGCCCAGGCGCGCAGCGGAATATCCGGGATCGGGAACGGCCATGGCGCCAGACCGCTGGAAAGATCCAGCCAATCAGCCTCGGCGATGCCGTGATCGAGTGAAGCCTTGCGCAGTCGGCCACCGTGCTCAAGCATAGAATTCAGCTCCCACGCAAAGAATCAGCAGCCATAACCATACCCCGCGCTGGACCAATTGCCAGCCACGGTCGATGGAATCGGCATCGGCAGGTGTGCCCTCGCCGAGTTGCGGACGTTCATGCAATTCGCCGTGATAGATTGCCGGGCCGCCCAGCTCCACGCCCAGCGCGCCCGCGCCTGCCGCCATTACCGGGCCGGCGTTGGGGCTGTCCCATTTTGGCGCCTGTGTACGCCAGCACTTCAGGGCCAGTCGGGTTTTGCCCAGCAGCGCGTAGGTCAACGCCACGAGACGCGCGGGAATGTAGTTGAGGACGTCGTCGATTTTTGCCGCACACCAGCCAAATCGTTCGAAACGTTCGTTGCGATAACCCCACATCGCATCAAGCGTATTGCTCAAGCGATAGAGCACCACGCCCGGCGCGCCGGCCACGGCAAACCAGAACAATGCGGCAAACACCGCATCGCTGCCATTCTCCAGCACCGATTCGGTGGCAGCACGGGCGACGGCGGTGCTGTCGAGTTCGCTGGTCTGGCGGCTGACCAGATAGCCGACACGCTTGCGCGCCTCATCCAGATCATCGGCGCGCAACGCCTTGGCCACCGGCTCGACGTGCTCGCCGAGGCTGCGCATGCCGAGGGCGCAATACAGCGCGAGTATCTCGACGATCCAGCCAACATAAGGCGCCCAGGAAAACGCGGTGGCGAGCAACGTCAGCGGTAGCACCGCGATCACCCACGCGGTGACGCCATGACTGCGCCAGCCACGGCCACCGGCGTTGAAACGTTGCTCGATGCGCCCGGCAAAGTTGCCGAACGCCACCAGCGGATGCCAGCGTTTCGGTTCACCCAGCAGCGCATCCAGCGCCACGGCGGCGACACTCAACAACGCCACACTCATTGATTCACTCCCCAATAATTTTCATACAGCAACTCATTGAGCGGACGCGCCTGCGCCCACCCCTCAAGCACCAGCATCGGCGCCGGATAGAATTCCTTGACCGGGCCCAGGCACAACACCGCGAGTGGCTTGGCACCTTCCGGCAGTTTCAACAGATCGGCCAGCGCCTGTGGCTCGAACAGCGAGACCCAGCCCATGCCCAGACCTTCGGCGCGGGACGCCAGCCACAGGTTCTGGATCGCACAGGACAGTGACGCCATGTCCATTTCCGGCAGCGTGCGGCGACCGAAGATGTGTTTCTCGCGATCGTCCATCAACGCGGCGACCAGCACTTCCGCGCAATCATTGATGCCTTCGACCTTGAGTGTCATGAACTCATCGCTGCGCTCGCCGAGGGCCTCGGCGGTGCGGACACGTTCTTCTTCCACCAGGTTCTGGATCTGCCCGCGCAGGGCTCGGTCGCTGATGCGAATGAAGCGCCACGGCTGCATCAGGCCGACGCTCGGGGCCTGATGCGCGGCTTCGAGCAGTCGGCGCAGCAGCTCGGGCGCGACGCTGCCACCGGTGAAGTGGCGCATGTCACGGCGCTCGGCGATGGCTTTGTAGACCGCTGCGCGTTCGGCTTCGGAGAATGCGTTGTCTGTCATGGCCCTTTCGCGAGCAAGCTCGCTCCCACAGCGGATAGCATTGCTTCAGTCACCACCGTTTCAACTGTGGGAGCGAGCTTGCTCGCGAAGGCGGCCGCAAGGTCAGGCGCAAACAGTGCTGCGATCGCCGCAGGATTCGACGGAAAGTAGAAGTGCACATAAGAAGCGGTCATTCGCCCATCGCGATAAACCGCCTCCGCCCCACGCCCACCATTCGGGCTAAGGCCGCGAGCAATCGGGGTCAATTCAGTCGTCGTCAGGGAGTGATGATACGTGTGCCCACGCAGCGAGCCCTCAGGCAGGTCAACCGCTTGCAGCGCCAATGCGGCCAGACGTTTTTGCATCACCGCATCGCCGCTCAGCAAACCGACCAGTTCGGCGCGCACGCCTTCCACATCAGTCAGCGAATCAAGCAGATAAAGCATGCCGCCACACTCGGCCAGCAAGGGTTTGCCCGCCGCATGGTGCGCGCGGATCGCGTCGAGCATCGCGGTGTTCCGCGACAACGCCACATGGTGCAATTCCGGATAGCCGCCCGGCAGATACAGACTGTCCGCCTCGGGTAATTGCGTGTCGCGGATCGGCGAGAAGAAACTCAACTCGGCGCCCATCGCCCGTAGCAAATCGAGGCTGGCGCCGTAGGTGAAGGCAAACGCCTCATCATGGGCGATCGCGATTCGCACACCTTGCAGTAGCGGTTCAGCAACGATCACTTCCGGCGCCGCGAATTCCACGGCCGGTGGCAGCGCTACCTCGCAACTGCTGGCGAGCGCTTCGGCGGCGGCGTCGAGACGAACATCCAGGTCATTCAGCTCGCTGGCCTGCACCAGCCCCAGATGACGGCTCGGCAATTCGATCCCGGTCTCGCGGGACAGCGCGCCGTACCAACGCAAACCCTCGGTGAGGCTGCCTTCAAGCAGTTGCGCATGACGCAACGTACCCACGCGATTGGCCAGCACGCCCGCAAACGGCAAGTCCGGCTGATAACGCGCAAGCCCCAGCGCCAATGCGCCAAAGGTCTGCGCCATCGCGGTGCCGTCGATCACGCCGAGTACCGGCACGCCGAAATGCCGCGCCAGATCAGCGCTCGATGGTGTGCCGTCAAACAGTCCCATCACGCCTTCGATCAAAATCAGATCAGCTTCGGCGGCGGCTTCCCACAACAGGCGACGACTTTCCTGCTCGCCGACCATCCACATATCGAGTTGATAAACCGGCGCACCGCTGGCGCGCTCGAGGATCATCGGGTCGAGGAAGTCCGGGCCGCACTTGAACACGCGCACCTTGCGCCCCTGATTGCGATGCAAACGAGCGAGCGCGGCAGTAACGGTGGTCTTGCCCTGACCGGAGGCCGGCGCGGCAATCAATACCGCCGGGCAGTGACGTGGCTGATTCAAAGTTCGACGCCCTTCTGCGCTTTGATGCCAGCCTGAAAGGCGTGTTTGAGCATGCCCATTTCGGTGACCGTGTCGCCCATCTCGATCATTTCCGGCTTCGCCCCGCGACCGGTGACGATCACATGCTGCATCGGCGGACGCGCCTGCAAATCGCTCAGCACCTGATCGAGATCGAGGTAGCCGTGCTTGAGAGCGATGTTCAATTCATCGAGCACCACCAGACCGATCGACGGATCACGCAGCAACTCGCGCGACACCGCCCACGCAGCCTCGGCGGCGGCGATGTCGCGTTGGCGATCCTGAGTCTCCCAGGTGAAGCCCTCGCCCATCACGTGAAAACGCACCTGCTCGGGAAAGCGGCGGAAGAACAGCTCTTCACCGGTGCTGTTGCGACCCTTGATGAACTGCACCACGCCGCACTGCATGCCGTGGCCCATCGCGCGGGCGAGCATGCCGAACGCCGAGCTGCTTTTGCCTTTGCCGTTGCCGGTCAGCACCAGCACCAGGCCACACTCGTCGGGCGAGTTGGCGATGCGTTCATCGATCACGGCTTTTTTGCGCTGCATACGCGCCAGGTGGCGTTCGTCACGCTCGGGGGAATCAGTCATGGGGGAGCTCTCCGTTGAGGCTGGATAACGGCGGGCAGGCACAAGAATAGACGGCAAAAAGCCTGGCATCGCCCACCGTGATGCCGCTGGATGGATCAGGCCGGTCTCCGGGCTCATGAGCGGCGTTCGCCTGACTGCGCGCCTTCCCGCCGTTAAGCAGTGGCACAAGACGCAGTTTTCACTCATTTACCGTTGCGGGGGCAGCGCCGGGATCGTGGTTGTGCTTCGCGTGAAAACAACCCTCACCGGCTTCCCTGTTTCACTCTGTCGACGCAGGTCACAGAGCACCTGAAACAAGCCGCGAAGGTTAGAGGGTTGGGGGTGGAGCGTCAATTAAAGAGGGGGTCATCGGGCGAATAACTGCCGGCGATCAATTATCCGACGCCAATCTTGTGCCACGCCAAAACAAATGATATCAAAGAGCCATGCTTTTACCGCAAAGCACACCACAACAATAAGGATGATTACGATGCAAGGCATGATCATCAGCAATCCGCGCCTGGAATTCCTGCGCCCGGTGCTAGAACGCTGGTTTGACTGTATCGACCGCTACAACGCCGTGCGCGGCGACAGCGACACGCCCTACTGGCATGACGAGAAAGCCAATCTCGGATTGCTCTGTGCGGCCGCCTGGATGGCGGAGTTGGTGACGTTGCGAGACACCGCCACTCGCAAGCAGAACGAGGAAGGCGAGCGCAACGCCCGCGCCGATCTGTTCCTGGCGGGTGCCGAAGACCGCGCATTTATCCAGGCCACGCAACGCTGGCCACGCGTCAACAACCTCAACCTGACTCAGCCCCTGCTGGATATCACCCACGACGCCAAACGCCTCAGCTACGCCAGCGACCTCAAACTCGGTTGCCTGTTTGTCGCCCCGCAAAAAGCCCAGCACAGCGCCAGCCCGGAAGAATTGCAGGACATGGTCGACGACCTGCAAAAGGAACACACCTGCGCCGTCGCCTGGTATTTCCCCTACGCCTATCGCAAATTGCGCAATGAGGCCGGTAACTATCACCCGGGCATTGCCTTGCTGTTCAAAGAGGCCCGCGGCTGAGCAGTTGAACCATCGGGCTTGTGCGATCCTCTATGACTAGGAATGCATTCATAGGGAAGATCAGCAATGCGCAAGCCCCAACTCGTTTTCGTCATCGCCCTCGCCGGAGGGCTCGCCGCCTGTGGTGAATCGTCCAGCCTGCAGGTCATCGACGGCACCGGCCCGTCACCGAAACTGCCCGAACCGAACAAAACCCTGATCCCGACGGTGAATATCGCCCCGGCGGTCGGCTGGCCCGCGGGCGGCAAACCGACCGCTGCGGCAGGCACACAAGTCGCCGCGTTTGCCGAAGGTCTCGATCATCCGCGCTGGCTCTATGTGTTGCCCAATGGCGATGTGCTGGTCGCAGAAACCAATGCACCGCCCAAACCTGATGACAGCAAAGGCGTGCGCGGCTGGGTCATGGAAAAAGTCATGGGCAAGGCCGGCGCCGGCGTACCAAGCCCCAATCGCATAACCCTGCTGCGCGATGCCGACCACGACGGCGTGGCTGAAACGCGCACGGTATTCCTGCAGAATCTCAATTCACCGTTCGGCATGACGCTGGTGGGCAACGACCTGTACGTCGCCGACACCGATCGCCTGTTGCGCTTCAACTACGAACCCGGCGCAACCGAAATCAAGACGCAGCCGATCAAGGTGGTCGATCTGCCTGGCGGCACGCTCAACCATCACTGGACCAAGAACGTCATCGCCAGCAAGGACGGCAGCAAACTGTACGTCACGGTCGGCTCGAACAGTAACGTCGGCGAAAACGGTCTGGATAAAGAGGAAGGCCGCGCCGCAATCTGGGAAGTGGACCGCGCAACCGGCAATCACCGCATCTTCGCCTCGGGCATCCGCAACCCCAACGGCCTCGCGTGGGAGCCCACCAGTGGCGCGTTGTGGACCGCGGTCAACGAGCGCGACGAAATCGGCAGCGACCTGGTGCCGGACTACATCACTTCGGTGAAGGACGGTGGCTTCTATGGTTGGCCGTTCAGCTATTACGGCCAGCATGTCGATGTACGCGTCGAGCCGCAGAATCCCGACCTGGTCGCCAAAGCCATTGCGCCGGACTACGCCGTTGGCCCGCACACCGCTTCGCTGGGTCTGACGTTCGCGGAGGGCAACAAGCTGCCAGCGCAGTTCAAGGAAGGCGCATTCATCGGCCAGCACGGGTCTTGGAACCGCAAGCCGCACAGTGGTTATAAAGTGATTTTCGTACCGTTCGCGGCGGGCAAACCAACAGGCCAGCCGGTGGATGTGCTGAGCGGTTTTCTCGACAAGGACGAGAACGCACTGGGTCGCCCGGTGGGCGTAGTGATCGACCAGCAAGGTGGCTTGCTGGTGGCTGATGATGTGGGGAACAAAGTGTGGCGGGTGTCTTCCGCTAAATAACCTGACCTGAATACAAAACAAATGTGGGAGCGAGCTTGCTCGCGAATGCGGTGGATCAGTCGACATTCAAATTGACTGACCCTCCCTCTTCGCGAGCAAGCTCGCCCCCACAATGTTGTTGAAACTCCAGCTACGGGTTATGCGCCAGATGTTCCGGCTGCAACACCCGCTTGGCACTCAGATAAGCCTTCTGCCAATACGCCTTCGACAGGCTGTCGAGCTTCACCGTGCCGCCGGTTGCCGGCGCATGTACGAAGCGCCCTTCCCCGACATAAATTCCCGCATGACTGACCTGCGAACCGCCATTGGTGGCGAAGAAGATCAGATCGCCTGTCTGCAAACCTTCCTTACCCACATTCGGCGCCTGCATGACGATCAGGTCGCGCGTGGTTCTTGGCAGCAAAATACCCGCGGCATCACGGTAAACAAAACCGATCAGCCCACTGCAATCAAATCCCGAGTCCGGTGTATTGCCGCCCCAGCGATAAGGCGTACCCACCAGACCGAGCGCGCGAAACAGTACGTCTTCAGCAGCGGGCGAGAATGATTGCGAGGGGCCGAATACCACTGGAGCGCGTACCACGGGTGCTGGTGGCGGCGTACGGCTGGCGCAGGCGCTGAGCAGCGCTGCGAAAACGATCAATGTGAGGCGGGCCGACATGGTCATAAGCAGAACATCCTGATCTGGCTGCGGCTTTTTCTGCCGGAGGGACAGAAAACAAAACCGCCTGCGTCAGCACGCAGGCGGTTTGCCATCAATATAGATTCAGGATTCTAGCGGCTACGCGGCAAACTTCAAGTAAGACTTTAACTTCACCTTGTAAAGTCTAGGTCTACTCCGTTGCCAGGAGCCTAATTGCCGCTGCGAACGCCGCGGCATCGGGGAATTACTTGCGAGCAGTGACGACGGTCGGAGCGTTAGCCAGAGCGCGTTTCGCTTCGATGAAGGTCTTGCTCCAGTAGCTGTCACCCAGGCTGTCGATGCGAACACCGCCACTGCGACGACTGCTGGAGTGAATGAACTGGTTGTCACCCAGGTAGATCCCGGCGTGACTGACGCGGCCGCGACGACCATTGGTGGCGAAGAACAGCAGATCGCCCGGCTCAAGGTTTTTGCGCGACACCAGCGGTGCATCCACGTTGATCATTTCGCGGGTTGAGCGCGGCAGGTTCATACCAGCTTCTTCGCGGAACAGGTAGCCGATGAAACCACTGCAATCGAAACCGGCTTCAGAGGTTCCGCCGAAACGGTAACGGGTACCGATCAGGGACATGCCGCGTTCGAGGATACTGTCGGCCAGAACTGGCAGCTGGTAAGGCTTGTTGCCGTTGAAATCCGACAGTTCTTTTTCGGTGTCCAGCTCTTCCTGGTAAATAACGGAAGACTGGGCGGTGACGGAATTCTTGACCTGTTGAGGCTGCTCTTGAACTGGAGAATGAGCAGCGCAACCGTATAACAGGGTGACGAGTGCGAGAGGCACGAGGGGTGCGAAGCGCTTTAGCATGGGCACGACCGTGGCTGATAGTTGTAAAGAAGGCGAGACTATGCCCGCTATCAACCTCATTTGCAAATTCAATCGATCTTTTTGTGACTTCTCGGTTTCTCGTTTACATCTAAGCGCTTAAGCCCGTTTGAACCGATACGCGCTCTGCACACCGTGCAGAAAAGCGGATTTTCTGGCGCCTGAAATACGCCGAAACCCGCTGAAAGCCACAGACTGCAAGGCTCGGCTACCAGCCCAGGGTTTCTTTCAGGAAGGGAATGGTCAGCTTGCGCTGCGCCTGCAAGGAAGCCTGATCGAGCTGTTCCAGCAGATCAAACAGCGCGCTCATGCTGCGGGTGCCACGGGTCAAGATAAAATGCCCGACTTCATCGGTCAGATGCAGACCACGACGCGATGCGCGCAATTGCAGGGCACGCAATTTGTCTTCATCAGAAAGTGGGCGCATCTGGAAAATCAGCGCCAGCGTCAGGCGTGATTTCAGGTCAGCCAGTTTGACCGGCAGCTCTCGGGGTGAGGTGGACGCGGCGATTAGCAGGCGCCGACCGCTGTCACGCAGACGATTGAACAGATGAAACATCGCCTCTTCCCAATCAGCTTTGCCGGCAATCACCTGCAAGTCATCCAGGCAAACCAGTTCGTACTGTTCAAGGTTGTCGAGAATTTCGGTGCCGCGATCCATCAATTCGGCCAGCGGCAAATACACCGCCGGTTCACCCATCTGCTCGAATCGCAGGCAAGCAGCCTGCAACAGATGCGTACGCCCTACGCCGTGCTTGCCCCACAGATAGATAAGGCTTTCCGTCCAGCCGGCGTCGGCTTCGCATAGGCGCTCGACATAGCCGAGTGCAGCGGCATTGGCGCCTGGGTAGTAGTTGATGAAGGTGGCGTCGTCACGCAGACGCACACCTAGGGGCAGCTGAATCGGTTTCATGCTGACTGAACAGTTCTCAAGGAACCGTTAGTGGCCTCTGTGTAAAGTTGGCGAAGTTTATACCCGTGAAGCTAAGCGCACAATGCGACAGAGTCCAAGCAAAATCAAAGGTTTGCGTTAACGCACTGGTTTTATGACAGTTTCTCTGACGCAGTCGAGCCGCTATTTTCCGCAATACACGGGCCAACCCGGCTATTCGCCGGGTCGCCCATCTGCGCTACAGCTGCGGATCGTCAGCACCACTATAAATGTCGGAGTCCTTGTACAAGTCGTGCATATGGCGCACCAACACCATGATCACCGCCGCCACTGGCAGCGCCAGCAACACACCCGTGAAGCCAAACAGCTCGCCGCCGGCCAGGATCGCGAAGATTACCGCCACCGGGTGCAGGCCGATGCGGTCGCCCACCAATAATGGGGTCAACACCATGCCTTCCAAGGCCTGACCGACCATGAACACCGCGACGATCCCGACCATCGGATACAGATCACCACCGAACTGGAACAACCCGGCAACCAACGCCGCACCGATGCCGATCACAAAGCCCATGTACGGCACGATCGCCGCCAGCCCCGCGATTAACCCGATCAACAGTCCAAGTTCGAGGCCGACGATCATCAGCCCAGCCGCGTAAATCACCCCTAGCGCCACCATCACCATTAACTGCCCGCGCACGAATGCCCCGAGCACCTCATGGCATTCACCGGCCAGCGCGACGATGGTTGGCTCACGATCACGCGGCAACAGGCTGCGGATCTTGGCCATCATCACGTCCCAGTCGCGCAGCAAGTAGAAACTCACCACCGGGATCAGCACCAGATTGGCCAGCCAGCCGATCAGCGCCAGACTCGAAGCCGTCGCTTGGCTCAGGACCACACCGACAATATCGGTGGTCTGACCCATGTGCTCACTGATCGCGGCCTTGACCTTGTCGAACTTCCAGAAGCCGTCCGACAGTCCCAGCTTCGACTGCGCCCACGGCACCGCCGAGTGCTGCAACCAGTCGAGCATCTGCGGCACCAGTTCGTACAGGCGCAGCAGCTGTTTGGCGAGCATCGGCACCAACACCAGCATCAGCGCGGTGAAGATCAGCGTGAACAACGTGAACACCGCGATAACACCCCAGGTGCGCGACAAACCGAGCTTCTCCAGGCGATCCACCAGCGGATCGAACAGATACGCCAGCAACAGCGCCACCAGAAACGGCGTGAGGATCGAGTGCAATAACCACACAAACACGCAAAGCAGGACTACCCCACCGAGCCAGAACCAACGCCGCGTATCGGCCATGTACCACTCCTACTACTGCTTCTATATAGGGAAAGACTTACCAGCGAAATCGCAATGACGGCGCCACAGGTGCCGGGGCTGGCGCCGCAACAGGCGCTGCGCCTGCGACCGCAGGCTCTGGCGCCGCCACAGGGACCGGCGCTTCAGCGGGTAACTCCTGCAGCTTCGCCAGCGACAACTGCGCGCGCATCTGATCGGCACTGCCGTTGACCCGATAGACGATACGATCGCCATCAACGCTTTTCAGACGCACGCCAAACGGTTCAAGTAACTGCAACAACGCGGCGTAACGCTCGAGATTCATGCCCTGCACTTCCAGAGTCTGCTGCCCGGTTGCCCCAGGCTTGGCCGCAAAGCGTGGCGCCAGGCGCTGGGCAACCGCCAGCATCACGGCATCCGCAATGGCTGCCTGATCCGGCCCCTGCACACTGCCCGCTTCTTTTTGATCACCTAGCCACAAATGCCATTTGGCCTGCCACTGACCACCCTCTTCCCGCGCATGCACAGCCAGCAAAGCGTCAGCGTTATAGCGCTCCGAAGCATCGCGCAAAGGAGCAGCATCCGTGCCCTCGAGTGCCGGCGCCGTGGCGACCAGTTGTTCACTCAGATCAGCCAGCGGCAAACGCAACGGCAAACCACGATGCTGAGCCGCCGTGCGCAACGGCGCGGCAGCAGCCTGACCATCACCGACCAGACTCGAACCCTCGGCCGAGTCGTTCAGCCACCAGCCCAGTATCGACGGCCGGCTGGCGCCCCACAGGGATAAGCCGGCACGACGCAATGCCTGCTCGGTACTGCTCGGATCGAAATCGACTTTCAGCACCTCCGGCGGCCCGGCATCGAAACCGAACTGACTGATGATCTGCTGCGGATCCTTGCGCACGGCTGCCAACCCCGGGCTTTGCGCAGCTTTAGGGTCACCGGTCAGGCGCAATACCAGCGTATCCAGCGCGGCCTGAGTCGCGCGTTCACGCTCCTGCGGAGCCTGGCCCTGGACCGGCTCACGCACCTGATAAAGGCCTTTGAGGTTTTCGGCATGACTCGCCAGGCTGACCACAGACAAACAGCCCACAAACAACAATTTACAAAAACGCATGGAGAATTCCCGTCGACTGGAGCGGCTGGAACAGGCCGCGTGAACCGATTTGGCAAGGCTGTGACAAGCTGCCAGCACCAAACATTCACACGGCGGCGGTAAGTTTTTGCACAGTGATAACGATAGACGGTTAATTGCCACACCTTATACAGGCAGCCGTACGCCTCAATTGCAAAAAATTTCGGGTGATATGGCCCTGCCCGTCGGTACGAGGATGGCCGCTGCCCCTCAAGCCTGATAAAATCGCGCGCCTTCGCAGACCGGCAACAGCCGGGCACCTCGAAACTCGCGTGAGGCTATCGCCCCATCGACTTCGGCGCCCCGCTGAACTCGGTCGTTACCCCTGAATCCCCCCTAAAGGCCTGGATCATGAGCAAGCAACCCTCCCTGAGCTACAAGGACGCCGGTGTAGACATCGACGCCGGTGAAGCATTGGTCGAACGCATCAAGAGCGTCGCCAAGCGCACTGCGCGTCCGGAAGTCATGGGCGGCCTGGGCGGTTTCGGCGCCCTCTGCGAAATCCCGGCCGGCTACAAGCAGCCCGTACTGGTTTCCGGCACTGACGGCGTCGGCACCAAGCTGCGCCTGGCCCTGAACCTGAACAAGCACGACACCATCGGTATCGACCTGGTCGCCATGTGCGTCAACGACCTGGTGGTGTGCGGTGCCGAGCCGCTGTTCTTCCTCGACTACTACGCCACCGGCAAACTCAACGTCGAGACCGCAGCCCAGGTTGTGACCGGCATCGGCGCCGGCTGCGAACTGTCCGGTTGCTCGCTGGTTGGCGGCGAAACCGCTGAAATGCCTGGCATGTACGAAGGCGAAGACTACGACCTGGCCGGCTTCTGCGTCGGCGTCGTGGAAAAAGCCGAAATCATCGACGGCTCGAAAGTCGCCACCGGTGACGCACTGATCGCCCTGCCTTCGTCCGGCCCGCATTCCAACGGCTACTCGCTGATCCGCAAGATCATCGAGGTGTCCGGCTCCGACATCGAAAACATTCAGCTCGACGGCAAACCGCTGACCGACCTGCTGATGGCCCCGACCCGTATCTATGTGAAGCCGCTGCTCAAGCTGATCAAAGACACCGGCGCCGTCAAAGCCATGGCCCACATCACCGGTGGCGGCCTGCTCGACAACATCCCGCGCGTTCTGCCAAAAGGCGCTCAGGCCGTGGTTGACGTCGCCAGCTGGAATCGCCCGGCCGTGTTCGACTGGCTGCAAGAGAAAGGCAACGTTGACGAGACCGAGATGCACCGCGTTCTGAACTGCGGCGTCGGCATGGTCATCTGCGTGGCTCAGGAGCACGTTGAAGTTGCGCTCAACACCCTGCGTGACGCTGGCGAACAGCCTTGGGTCATCGGCCAGATCGCAGTCGCTGCCGAAGGCGCTGCTCAGGTCGAACTGAAGAACCTTAAGGCTCATTAATGTCCGCAACCTGTGATGTCGTGGTGCTGTTGTCCGGCACCGGCAGTAACTTGCAGGCCTTGATCGACAGCACGCGGACCGGTGAAAGCCCGGTCCGCATCGCTGCGGTGATTTCCAACCGCGCCGACGCCTACGGCCTGCAACGCGCCAGTGACGCGGGTATCGCCACCCGCTCGCTGGATCACAAGGCATTCGAAGGTCGCGAGGCCTTCGATGCTGCCCTGATCGAACTGATCGACGAATTCAATCCCAAACTCGTGGTACTGGCCGGTTTCATGCGCATTCTCAGCGCTGACTTCGTACGCCACTATCAGGGTCGCCTGCTCAACATCCATCCTTCGCTGCTGCCCAAATACAAAGGGTTACACACCCATCAGCGCGCGCTGGAGGCCGGCGACACCGAGCACGGCTGCTCCGTCCACTTCGTCACCGAGGAACTCGATGGCGGACCACTGGTCGTACAGGCAGTAATACCGGTAGAGTTGCACGACACGCCGCAGAGTCTGGCGCAGCGAGTGCATGTTCAGGAACACTTGATCTACCCCATGGCGGTACGCTGGTTTGCCGAAGGCAGGCTTGCACTCGGGGGCGAAGGTGCTTCACTGGACGGCCAGTTACTCGCGGCCAGCGGCCATTTGATTCGACACTAGGAGATATTATGCGTCGCGCCCTGCTATTTGCTTGCGCACTGCTCGCCCTGCCTTTCGCGCAGGCGGCAGACCTTCAACCGTTCTCCGCCAGCTACACCGCCGACTGGAAACAGCTGCCGATGAGCGGCACTGCCGAGCGCAGCCTGTCAAAGGATGCCAAAGGCGTCTGGACGCTCAGCTTCAAGGCGTCGATGATGATCGCCAGCCTCACCGAGACCAGCACCCTGACCCTGGACAAAGACACCCTGCTGCCTCAGTCCTACCACTTCGAACGTGGCGGTCTGGGCAAAGCGAAAAAAGCTGATCTGGACTTCGACTGGACCAACAAACTGGTCACCGGCACCGACCGTGGCGATGCGGTGAAAATCCCGCTGAACCGTGGCATGGTCGACAAATCGACTTATCAGCTGGCACTGCAACATGACGTCGCCGCCGGCAAGAAGACCATGAGCTACCAAGTGGTCGATGACGGCGAGATCGATACCTATGACTTCCGCGTGCTTGGCTCGGAAAAAGTCGACACCAAGGCAGGCAAGATCGATGCGATCAAGGTCGAGCGCGTACGCGACCCGACACAAAGCAAGCGCATCACCGTCCTCTGGTTCGCCAAGGATTGGGATTACCTGCTGGTTCGCTTGCAACAAGTTGAAACCGACGGCAAGGAGTACAACATCATGCTCCAGGACGGCACGGTCAACGGCAAGGCTGTGAAAGGCAGCTGATCCGAAGTGATGTGAAAAAGCCCCGCGATTGCGGGGCTTTTTATTGCCTGAATGTTGGCCTGAAGAATGGTGCGAGGCTCGCCCCTCACCCCAGCCCTCTCCCGAGGGAGAGGGGGCTGAGCGAGATGTCTGGCGCTATACGTCGGCCTGTTAGATCGAGTCGATTATTGGTTCTCCAAAGCGAGATCAGGTCGGCGTAACTTGCCACTCTCCCACGGTCTGTCCCCTCTCCCCTTGGGAGAGGGCCACCCCGGGATCACCCCACACTCAAACTGAAAACCTGGCCACCATGCTGTTCAAATCCACCGCCAATCGCGACAACTCCTGGCTCGCTGCACTGGTCTGATTCGCACCTGCCGACGTCTGCATCGCCAGATCACGAATATTCATCAAATTGCGATCCACCTCCCGCGCCACCGCCGCTTGCTCTTCCGAAGCACTGGCGATCACCAGATTGCGCTCGTTGATCACGGTGAATGCCGAAGCAATTTCCTCCAGCGCAGTGCCGGCCGACTTGGCCAGGTCCAGCGTCGCACGCGCCCGCACATTGCTCTGCTGCATCGAACCGACCGCTGAATCCGTGCCTTGCTGAATGCCACCGATCATCTGCTCGATTTCCTGAGTCGACTGCTGAGTGCGATGCGCCAGCGCCCGCACCTCATCCGCGACCACTGCAAAACCGCGCCCGGCATCGCCAGCCCGTGCGGCTTCGATCGCCGCGTTCAACGCCAGCAGATTGGTCTGCTCGGCGATCGAGCGGATCACATCCAGCACTTTGCTGATGCCATGAACCTTCTGCGCCAGATCTTCCATCTGCGTCGCATTGGCCGTCACATCCTCGGCGAGGGATTCGATTGACGATACGGTCTGCTGCACCTGCTCGCGGCCATGCTGGGCAATGCGATCGGATTCGCGCGAGGCCTCGGAGGTCGCCACGGCATTGCTGGCCACCTCCTCCACTGCCGCCGTCATCTGATTGACCGCTGTCGCCGCCTGTTCGATTTCCAGACTCTGCTGGTGCAGCCCACGCGTCGCGTCTTCCGTGACGCAACTCAGCTCTTCCGACGCCGAAGCCAACTGACTGGACGACTCGGAAATTTGCCGAATCGTGTCGCGCAGGTTGTGCTGCATGCTTTTGAGCGCTTGCAGCAGCCGCGCCGGCTCGTCCTTGCCGGAAATGCTGATGTCACCGGTAAGATCGCCGCCGGCCACTACTTGCGCCACGCTTAAGGACTGCGCCAATGGCAAGACGATGCTGCGCGTCAGCAACAGCGCCAGGCCGATGGTGATCAGCGCGGTAACGCCGATCATGACCCCGACCCAAACCCGTGATTGAGTGAACACCAGCCGCGCGCCCTCGGTGGCGAGATTGGCATTGTGTTTGTTCAGTTCGACCAACTGACGCAGGACGACGGCGATTTCATCGGCCAACGGGCTCATCTCGCCATTGAGAATGCGCGCCGCCTCCTCCACCCGGTTCTGCGCAGACAGCTGCAAGACTTGCGCTTGAAGCTCCAGATATTGATGCTCGGCCACCTTGAAGCGATCAAACAATTGGCGCTCTTCAGGCAGCACGATCAGCACGTCATAACGCTGCTGGGCCTCATTCAGCCCTTCGCGCAGGTCATTGAGTTTGGCAACATTCTGCTGCAACGCCTGCGGATCACGATTGAGCAACAGGCGCATGGTCAGCGCGCGCAGGCGCAACATGTCCTGACTCATCTCGCCGACCGCCATCACGCTCGGCAGCCAGTTATTGTCGACCTCGTCGGACTGAGCGCGCATGTTCGACATTTGTAGCAGAGCAAACGCCCCGAGGGCGCACACCATCAACGCCAACAGACCAAAACCGAGGCCGGCACGCGGGGCAATATTGAGACTACGGATACTCATTAATTTGGCTTCCTTCCAAAAGCGCTGCATCAACCTACAGCGGGTTGCTCTAGAAGGTATCGGCCCGGAAAGAATTTGCGTAAGACGAAAACGTGATATCAAAACGCCTTAATACTTCTAACCCGCGGCATTAACGATTCAGCGGCGTTTTGCCGGATTTGAGCGCTGTTCGCGGCAATATCGCCAGGAAGTTATCGCGAGCGATCTTTTGTGCAATTTCTTCGGGAAGCGCATCAAGGAAAGGCACGAAGTTGTGCATTTCCTCATCGAGCTTGTTGAATCGCCCTACGACATCCGAGCCGAGCATGAAGCGCTCCGGGTATTTTTTAACCAGCGCCAGCCATTCCGGGCGCGGCTTGCCGTGTTCATCCAGCAGATACGGCGTGAGCATGCTCCACGACAGATCAATGAACAGATTCGGATACGCCTCGAGCATGCGCGTGAGGGTCGGCAGGAGAAAGTCGAGTTGTGTCTGGTGCCGATGGATTTCCGCGCTGGTGCCGGCGTGCGCCCAGATGAACCGTGTGTGCGGGTGATTACGCAGCGGCTCTTCGATTTCCTGCAGGTACAGCGGATTTCTCTCACGTTTGGAAGTGATATTGGAATGCACCATTACCGGCAGATCGTTTTCTGCCGCCAGATGATAAATCTTGGTCATCGCCTCGTTGTTGGCGCGCGGCGTGTCACCGGACGTCAGCGCCGTCAGGTCGTCATGCCGTGTGAACACTTCGCCAATGCCTTGCCACAGCCCCGGATACAGTTTGAGCATGCGCTGAATATGCGCGGCGGAGTTCTTGTCGTTAGGGTTGAAGCCTGACAGAAACGGATGAAAGTACGGCCGCTGCTCAGGCGTCAGTTTTTGCACGGCATCAGCGACGATCACGTCGGTGGCGCTGTACCAATAGGCGTCGGCATCATCACCGGCGTAATAGCGCGGGCGTTTCGGTTCATCCTCATGCCACTTCTTCGCCACGGGAATGCCGGAAATCATCACATGCTCAATGGAGTTTTCTTTCATGGCCGTCAGCAATTTCGCCATGCCGGCGGTTTCCTGGAAAAAATCCACGTAGTGCAGGTGCGCATCGCTGTAGGTGTATTCGCGGGCGCTGGCGTTACCGGCAAACACCAGCAGGCAGGCAAGACTCAAACGATACAGGGACACAATTAATCTCCGACAAGTAGGCATAGCCTAGACCCCGCCCTGCCCCCAAGGGTTCATCCCGCAGGAAAGTGGAACGCGTGCCGCTGGCAATGCTCTATAACTGCAAGGTCTTTTTGATCGAACGACTTTTCCTGCTGCCAGTGAGGTTCACATGACCGTTACCGTCAATACCGTCTCCGCTGAAGGTTTTCGTCACACTGTCCAGATCGATGAACACGAACTGTTTGCCGACGTACCGGCCTCTGCCGGCGGCGAAGGCACGGCGCCAGAGCCGCACGATTACTTCGACGCCGCACTCGGCGCCTGCAAGGCCCTGACCGTGAAGATGTACGCGAAGAAGAAAGACATCCCGCTGACCGGCGTGGGAGTCGAGGTCAAACGCGATAACAGTGAAGAGCAGAAAGGCAAATACGCTCTGCACGTCACCCTCACCCTCAAAGGCGTGCTCACAGACGCCCAACGCGAGGAACTGCTGCGAGTCGCCGACCGCTGCCCGATCCACAAGCTCATGACCACCAGCGAAGTCAGCATCGAAACCCATGCCCCACAGGGCTTCGACAGCCAATAACCCTCCTGATGCCAGCGGCGGGTTATGCTCCTGGCATCACCCGCTCAGCCTGGAATGCACCATGGACACGCAACCCCTGATCATCCGCCCGCGAGCCGAAGACGTCGAAGGCCAGCCGATTCTTCGCCCGTTGCCGTCAGCCAAATGCCGCAGCGTCGGGCCATTCGTGTTTTTTGATCACATGCTCGAAACGGTTTATCCGACGGGCAAAGGCATGAACATCCGACAGCATCCGCACATTGGCCTGTCGACACTGACCTATTTGTTTGAAGGCCAACTTCAGCACAAGGACAGCCTGGGCTCCGATCAGGTAGTCAGCGCTGGCGATGTCAGCTGGATGACCGCCGGCAGCGCGATTGCCCACGTTGAACGCACGCCGGCGCCGCTGTGGGATCAGAGTTTCACGATGCACGGCTTGCAGATCTGGCTAGCCTCGCCCAAGGATCACGAACAAGGCCCGGGGCATTACAGTCATCACCCGGCAGCAACCCTGCCAGTCAGCGATAACCTCGGCGTGCAGATTCGGATGATTGCCGGGTCAGGCTTTTGTCTGGAATCGCCCGTTCCGGTGCTTTCTCCTACGTTGTATGCCGAAGTGAAGATGCAAACGGCGACCACATTGCTTGTTCCCTCAGAGCATGAAGAGCGGGCGCTGTATGTATTGAGTGGCGATGCACAACTTAACGGCGAAACGGTCGAATCCCATGCGCTGGTGGTGTTGCCGGTTGGGGAAGAAATGAGTCTGTTTGCCGAGAGCGAGGTTCACGCGGTGGTGTTCGGCGGCGCACCGCTGGATGGCCCAAGGCGGATCAACTGGAATTTTGTTGCGAGCGATCCGGCGGCGATTGATGAGGCTCGACGCAAATGGGCGGCCGGGGAATGGCCGACGGTGCCGGGGGAAAGTGAGCGGATCGAACTGCCCTGAAATTTTTATTGCCTTTGAGTCAGCCATCGCTGGCAAGCCAGCTCCCACAGGATTTCGCGTCGAACACAGGCTTTGCTAACGGCGCGATAACTGTGGGAGCTGGCTTGCCAGCGATGAGGCCCCGTCAGACACCGCCCAAGTCAGTGCCTGACAACTGAATCAGCCGCTGAACACTTCATCCAGCAAATCATGCATCGACTTGAACGCCCGTTTGGCCGTCTTCGCGTCGTACATCATCTTGCCCGGCACATTGGCGTGCGGGTCGGTAAACGAGTGCACCGCACCGCCGTAACTGAGCAATTGCCAATCCACCTTCGCCGCGTTCATCTCGTCTTCGAAGGCCGGCAACTGCTCCTTCGGCACCAACGGATCGGACGCGCCGTGAAGCACCAGTACCGAGCCTTTGATGTTCTGCGCATCCGCAGGGTTCGGTGAATCCAGCGTGCCGTGGAACGACACCGCCGCTTTCACCGGCGCACCGGTGCGCGCCAGATCCAGCGCGCAGCAACCGCCAAAGCAGAAACCGAACACCGCCAGCTTCGACGTATCGACTGCCGCTTCGCCCTGGGTCTGCAACTGCTCGAACGCAGCCTGCATACGCGTGCGCAGCAGTGCACGATCATCCTTGAGCGGCATCATCGCCGCACCGGCCTGATCAGCGTTCTGCGGACGCACGGCCTGACCGTAGACATCAGCGATCAACACCACGTAGCCCTTGGCCGCCACCGACCTGGCGATTTCTTCAGCGCCAGCGCTGACGCCCATCCAGTTCGGCGCCATCAACAAACCCGGACGCGCGCCTTTGTGCTCGGCGTCGAATGCAAGCCGACCTTCATAAGGCTGGCCATCAATCTGATAGATCACGGAACGTACCGTAACTTGGCTCATTTCTGACTCCTGATTACTTGAACACCAGAATGAAAAAACCCGCCGAAGCGGGTTTTTTTACAACTTCATCAAACCGACAGTTCGACCAGCAGCTTGTTCAAGCGGCGCACATAAGCGGCCGGGTCCTTCAAGCTGTCGCCGGCAGCCAGGGCTGCCTGATCGAAGAGGATGTGCGACAGGTCGCCAAACCGCTCTTCGCTCTGCTCGCCGTCGAGTTTCTCGATCAGCGGGTGGCTCGGGTTGAATTCGAAGATAGGCTTCGAATCCGGCACCTTCTGACCGCTGGCCTCGAGGATCTGACGCATTTGCAGACCCAGGTCCTGTTCGCCGATGGCCAGAATGGCCGGCGAATCGGTCAGACGATGGGAAACCCGCACTTCAGCAACGGAATCGCCCAGCGCGGTTTTCAGACGCTCGACCAGACCTTCTTTGGACTTGGCGACTTCTTCTGCGGCTTTCTTGTCCTCTTCCGAGTCCAGATTGCCCAGGTCCAGGTCACCGCGTGCCACGTCGACAAACGACTTGCCGTCGAAGTCGCTGAGGTAGCTCATCAGCCACTCGTCGATACGGTCGGTCAGCAGCAGCACTTCGATGCCTTTCTTGCGGAAGACTTCCAGGTGCGGGCTGTTTTTGACCTGCGCGTAGGTTTCGCCGGTGAGGTAGTAGATCTTGTCCTGACCTTCCTTGGCGCGTGCCAGGTAGTCAGCCAGACCGACGATCTGCTCACCGTCGTCGCCGTTGGTCGACGCGAAACGCAGAAGACCCGCGATTTTCTCCTTGTTGGCGAAGTCTTCTGCCGGGCCTTCTTTCATGACCTGACCAAAGTTCTTCCAGAAGCCCTTGTATTGCTCAGGCTCGTTCTTCGCCAGTTTTTCCAGCATGTCGAGCACACGCTTGGTCAGCGCCGACTTCATCGAGTCGATGATCGGGTCTTTCTGCAGAATTTCCCGCGACACGTTCAGCGACAGGTCGTTGGAGTCGACCACGCCTTTGATGAAGCGCAGGTAGAGCGGCAGGAACGACTCGGCCTGATCCATCACGAACACGCGTTGCACATACAGCTTCAGGCCTTTCGGCGCTTCACGCTGGTACAAATCGAACGGTGCGCGGGCCGGCACGTAGAGCAACGAGCTATATTCGAGTTTGCCTTCAACCTTGTTGTGGCTCCAGGCCAGCGGGTTCTCGAAATCGTGGGCGATGTGCTTGTAGAACTCCTGGTATTCCTCGTCTTTCACTTCGGTGCGCGGACGAGTCCAAAGGGCACTGGCGCGGTTGACGGTTTCCCACTCGAGCGCTGGCGCCTCTTCGCCTTCGGCAGCCGTGACTTCTTTCGGCAGCTCGATCGGCAAAGCGATATGGTCGGAGTACTTCTTGATGATGTTGCGCAGACGCCAGCCATCGGCGAACTCGTCTTCTGCAGCTTTCAGATGCAGGACGATGCGAGTGCCGCGCTCAGGCTTTTCGATGGTGGCGACTTCGAACTCGCCCTCGCCTTTCGACGACCAGTGCACGCCCTCGCTGACCGGAGTGCCGGCGCGACGGCTGTACACGTCAACCTGGTCGGCAACGATGAAGGCCGAGTAGAAGCCAACACCGAACTGGCCGATCAGGTGCGAATCTTTTTTCTGATCGCCCGACAGATTTTTCATGAAATCGGCGGTGCCCGACTTGGCAATGGTCCCCAGATGGGTGATCACATCGTCACGGTTCATGCCGATACCGTTGTCTTCGAGGGTGACGGTCTTGGCGTCCTTGTCGAAGCTCACACGGATTTTCAGATCTGCGCCACCTTCGAGCAACTCAGGCTTGGCCAGGGCTTCGAAGCGCAGCTTGTCGACAGCGTCAGAGGCGTTCGAGATCAATTCGCGAAGGAAGATTTCCTTGTTGGAATACAGCGAATGGATCATGAGGTGCAGCAGCTGCTTCACCTCGGTCTGGAAGCCCAGGGTTTCCTTTTGAGTTTCCACACTCATGGTCATCAAACTCCAATCAGATGGCATTGGCCGCGACCCGAATGGTCTGCGGCGGGTTGTCATCTGAGTTTGGGGCAGTGTTCAGGATTTCAAGGGCTCATCGATTTTGAAATGCGCCCGCGCCGTGGCAATCGGTTCGCTTTCGGTACTTTGCCACGCCGTGATCGCAACGTTCGCCACCCGCCGCCCCTGTCGGCAGACCTGACACCTGGCCCAGGTGTCGCGAAACTGCCCGGCGCGCAGGTAATCGAGGGAAAAATCGATGATCTTCGGCACGCCCGGCGCCCCGGTAAAAATCAATAAATGCAGGGCTGCGGCCAGTTCCATGAACCCGGCAATCACCCCGCCATGAATCGCCGGCAATAAAGGGTTACCAATGTTGTCCTTATTCGCCGGCAGCTTGAACAGCAAGTCATCGCCTACGCGAGAGCACTCGATGCCGATCAGCCCGGCATACGGAATCAACGTGAGCAGCGGTGCGTAGTCGCCTCGCGCATGGGCCCGCTGCAACTGATCCTTAAGGTCGGCGCTCATTGGCCCTCTCCCTTGATAGCGCCACCAAAACCCTTGGTGCCCCTGATGTTTTTGCCCATGCGCATGAACGTGCCAACGACGTGGGCAATCGGCTGCTCGGGATCGTCCTGGTAGGCGAAGCCGCGGGCGAAGATCACATCGGTCGTCACTCGATAACATTGGGCGAAGCCGTAAACGGCTTTGTTGGGTTCTGCGGCGTGCATGTAGTCGATGCGCAGATCGAGGGTCGGGCAGACTTCGAATTCCGGCAGTACGCACAGGGTCGACATGCCGCACGCGGTGTCCATCAACGAAGTGATAGCGCCTCCGTGTATCACGCCTGTCTGCGGGTTACCGACGATTTTCGTGCTGTATGGCAGGATCACCGTGAGCCCATCGGTAGAAGCGCTGTGCACTTGCAACCCAAGGACCTGGCAGTGTCGCAACGCCGAAAGAAATCGCGTCGCACGCTCAAAAACGGGGTTTTCAGCCATATGATAATTACTCTCGTTAGAGACTTTTGCCAGTAGTAAGAAAAACCGCAAAAGTTCCACTGAAAAAAGATCTTATATATCTGAAACAAATGAGGAACTTAACCCTCAGCGCTGAGTTCTTAAGGCCAGTAGTTATTTTCCATAAGGAGAAACACCCCATGCGTAAGACTTTAGCTATTGCCTTGATGTTGACCGCTTCCCTCGGTCTCGCTGCCTGCGATAAAAAATCCGAGGACAAAGCTCAAGATGCAAACCAACATGCTGAACAAGCTCAGCAAGACATGAACAAAGCTCAGGATAAAGTGAACGACGCTGCGAAAGAAAACGCCGAAGCTGCCAAAGCTCAGGCCGAATCGAACGCCGCTGCACAAGAAGAAGCTGCCAAAAAGCAATAATCCGCTTTCTGGTGTGACAAAAGAAAACCCGCCAAGTGCGGGTTTTCTTTTGCCTGCGTTTTATTGGCAATGACTTTTTAGAGCAGAACAGTTCTAAAAGTCGGACTAATCATCAGCAACAACGAACACACCAGGCCGACCAGCCAGATCAAGCTGCGCAACGCAGGCTTATCTGCCAGATAGAGCCACACGTAGAGGATCCGGGCGATGACAAAAATGATCGCCAAGGTATCGATCAGCCATCCCGCCGTTTGCGTGGTATGCGCCATAAGCACCCCCACTGCGAACAATATGAACGCCTCGATGCTGTTCTGGTGCGCCGCCAGCGCCCTCGCGCCGTAACCCGTGAGCTGTGCCTGCTGTTGACGCGGCAGGTGGTTGTTGTAACCGCCCTGCTCTTTCATGGCCTTGCCCACTGGCAGGCGCGCGATATAAATCAACAGAGCACTGACAAACACACACCAGAACGGAATACTCATGAAACGACCTCTTTGTTCGCCTCGGGAATGGGCGCCTCTGTAGGGGTATAGACCATGACATCCAGAACGTCGGAATGAAACTCGCGGCGGTACAAGACGACGACCACTGCGGCACTCATCAGCATGAACAACCAAGGGCTGACAAACCACGCCAGCATACTCATGCCGAAGTAGTACGAGCGCAGGCCGAAGTTGAACTGGTTGGCCGCCATCGAAATTACCCGCGCCGCTCGCGAAGCGAAGGCTTTGCGCTCCAGCTCGGAGACTTGTCGCTCACCGATCATCGGCGCCGAGCCCACCAGAATCGCCGCAAAGTTGTACTGGCGCATGCACCAGCTGAACGTGAAAAACGCGTAGACAAATACCATTGCCAGGCACAGCAACTTGATCTCCGACATGCCTTGCGAGGCCTGCTGCACCATTGGAATATCCGCCAGCAATGACACCGCACGGTCGGAAGCGCCCAGCACGGTGAGGATACCGGCAAGGATGATCAGGGTGCTGGAAGCGAAGAACGAGGCGTTACGTTCCAGGTTGCCGATCACGCTGGCGTCCGCGATGCGGTTGTCGCGCAGCAACATGCGGCGCATCCAGTCTTCGCGGTACAGGTGCAACACGCTGGCCAGACACGCGGTGTCGCGAGCCTTCCAACTGGCGTATCGGGTGTAGCCGCCCCAACAGATGACAAACCAGAGTGCGGCGAGCAGATGAATCAGATTGGCCTGGATGAACGACATGCGGTTCCTTGTGATGTGTTGGCGCTGTACCGATGACCTGTAGGAGCAAGCTTGCTCGCGAAGACGATTGTACAGTCAGCGTCAATGCTGGCTGATCCACCGCTTTCGCGAGCAAGCTCCTCCTACCTAAAACCTGTGCAACCCTTCGACGCTAGCTCACGGAAAAAGACACTGCCTGATGCCCATAAAAAATGCCCCGTATCGATTGATACGGGGCATTTCTGTTTAAGCGTCACCGGCCCGCTTATGACGGGCCTGGTGAACGTCAGGCGATGGCACTACGACGTTTGCCCAAGGCGTTATCGATCGCCACGGCGAACACCAGCGTGATCACGGACGGGATCAGCCATGCAAGGCCCTGCTCACTCAGTGGCAGCGTTGCGAGCGGTCCAGGCATCCAGCCTGCCAGATCGGCGCCTTTGAGCGCGTCAACGCAGCCGAACAGGAACGACACCAGCATGACCGGGCCGACGATGCGCACCTGCTCGTTCCAGAAGCTCGAGCAGAAACTCAGGGCGACCAGAACGATGCACGGTGGGTAAATCGCCGTCAGCACCGGAATCGAGAAGGCAATGAGGTTCGTCAGGCCCAGGTTGGACACCAACAGGGAGAACACAGCAAGAATGATCACTAGCGTCTTGTAGGACAGTGGCAGCACGCGGCTGAAATATTCGGCGCAGGCGCAGGTCAGGCCCACCGCCGTCACCAGACACGCCAGCGAGATCAACACCGCAAGGAAACCGCTGCCCAACGAGCCGAAGGTGTGTTGCACATAAGCGTGCAATACCGCCGCACCGTTGGTGGCACCGACAGCCACTTCATGGCTACCCGAACCGAGACGGAACAGGCTGACATACACCAGCGCCAGACCGACACCGGCAATCAGCCCGGCGATGATCGCGTAACGGGTGATCAGCGCTGGCGACTCGACGCCACGGGAGCGAATTGCGTTAACGATGACGATGCCGAACACCAATGCGCCGAGGGTATCCATGGTCAGATAACCATTAATGAACCCCTGGGAGAACGGCGCCGCCACGTATTCAGGCGTGCCCTGACCGATATCCCCGGCCGGCAAGGCGAAGGCAGCGATGCCCAGGACGGCCAGCGCGATGATCTTCAACGGCGCGAGGAAACGCCCGACGGTATCCAGCAAACGGCCCGGATACAGCGAGATGAAGAACACCAGCAGGAAATAAACCGAGCTGTAGAGGAACAGCGCCAACGGGCTCTCGCCGGTCAACGGCGCCAAGCCCACTTCGAACGACACGGTTGCAGTACGCGGGGTAGCGAACAGCGGGCCGACCGCCAGGTAGCACGCGGCAGCCAGCACACCACCGGCAATTTTGCCGATCGGGCTGCTCAGGGCGTCCATCGCTCCACCGACCTTGGCCAGCGCAACCACGGTGATCACCGGCAAACCGACTGCGGTGATCAAAAAGCCCAGTGCCGCCATCCAGACGTGAGGTCCGGCCTGCAAACCGACGATAGGCGGGAAGATGATGTTACCGGCCCCAACGAACAGGGCAAACGTCATAAAACCGAGCGCCAGGATGTCCTGACCTTTCAAAACTTTCATTAAGGAAATACCACACTACTGAATCGGAATTTAGAGGGGGATTGCCCTTTGGGATTAGGGAAATGCTGTCAATCCGTATGGGACTGACCCGTAACGCGCGGTGCATGCCTTGTGGGCGGCAGACGCAAAAATGGCTGCTAGCCTAACGAATTTGCCTGACAAACGCACTGTTAGAGGGCGAACTATCCGATACGCGACGTTTCCGTGTCGCGTTTATGTATGAAAAGCCGCTCCAGGCTACAAGTTTCAAGCGGCAAGCTTTTGTCTTGTAGCCAGCAACTTGAAGCTTGCAACCGCTCTGAAACGACAAAGGCCACCCGAAGGTGGCCTTTGTTTGGTAAAGCGTCAGCTAAGCGGGAAGCTTACTTGACAGCCCAACCGGTCAGCTCGGACAAAGCCTTGCCGATGTCTGCCAGCGAACGCACGGTTTTAACGCCTGCGTCTTCCAGGGCAGCAAACTTCTCGTCTGCAGTGCCTTTGCCGCCAGAGATGATTGCGCCAGCATGGCCCATGCGCTTGCCCGGAGGAGCAGTCACACCAGCGATGTAGGAAACAACCGGCTTGGTCACGTGTGCCTTGATGTAGGCAGCCGCTTCTTCTTCAGCCGAACCGCCGATCTCACCGATCATCACGATCGCTTCGGTCTTCGGGTCTTCCTGGAACAGCTTCAGGATGTCGATGAAGTTCGAACCCGGGATCGGGTCACCACCGATGCCGACGCAAGTCGACTGGCCGAAACCGGCGTCAGTCGTCTGCTTCACAGCTTCGTAGGTCAGGGTGCCGGAACGCGAAACGATACCGACCTTGCCTGGCAAGTGAATGTGACCTGGCATGATGCCGATCTTGCATTCGCCTGGGGTGATCACGCCTGGGCAGTTAGGGCCGATCAGGACTACGCCCAGCTCGTCGCACTTAACTTTAGCGTCCAGCATGTCCAGGGTAGGAATGCCTTCGGTGATGCAGACGATCAGCTTGATGCCGCCGAAAGCCGCTTCCAGGATCGAGTCCTTGCAGAAAGGAGCTGGAACGTAGATCACGCTGGCGGTGGCGCCAGTTTGAGCAACAGCATCTTTCACGGTGTTGAACACTGGCAGACCCAGGTGCTCGGTGCCGCCTTTACCAGGCGTAACGCCACCGACCATCTTGGTGCCGTATTCGATGGCTTGCTGGGTGTGGAAACTACCTTGCGAACCGGTAATACCCTGGCAGATAACTTTGGTGTCTTTATTGATCAGGACGCTCATTATTTGCCCTCCGCAGCTTTAACAACTTGTTGAGCAGCGTCGGTCAGGCTGGTAGCAGCGATGATGTTCAAACCGCTTTCTGCCAGTACTTTAGCGCCCAGCTCAGCGTTGTTGCCTTCAAGGCGAACAACAACCGGGATTTTTACGCCGACTTCTTTCACAGCGCCGATGATGCCTTCGGCAATCATGTCGCAGCGAACGATGCCGCCGAAGATGTTGACCAGTACTGCAGCGACGTTGGTGTCGGACAGAATGATCTTGAACGCTTCAGTGACGCGTTCTTTGGTAGCGCCACCACCTACGTCGAGGAAGTTGGCTGGCTTGCCGCCATGCAGGTTGACGATGTCCATGGTACCCATGGCCAGGCCAGCACCGTTGACCATGCAGCCGATGTTGCCTTCCAGCGCTACGTAGTTCAGTTCGAACTTGGCAGCGTGCGCTTCGCGCGGATCGTCTTGCGACGGATCGTGGAAAGTCTTCAGCTTAGGCTGACGGTACATTGCGTTGGCGTCGATGTTGATCTTGGCGTCGAGGCAGTGCAGATCGCCGTCAGCCTTGATCACCAGCGGGTTCACTTCCAGCAGAGCCAGGTCGTGATCCTTGAACAGCTTGGCCAGACCTACGAAGATCTTGGCGAACTGAGCAACCTGCTTGCCTTCCAGACCCAACTGGAATGCCAGCTCGCGACCCTGGAATGGCTGAGCGCCAACCAGTGGATCGATAGTGGCTTTCAGAATTTTTTCTGGAGTGTCGTGAGCGATTTTCTCGATGTCCACGCCACCTTCGGTGGAAGCCATGAACACGATGCGACGGCTCGAACGGTCAACGACAGCGCCCAGGTACAGCTCTTTAGCGATATCAGTGCACGATTCAACCAGGATCTTGGTGACTGGCTGGCCATTGGCGTCAGTCTGGTAAGTCACCAGACGCTTGCCCAGCCACTGCTGTGCGAAGGCTTTGGCGTCTTCTTTGCTGCGAACCAGCTTGACGCCGCCCGCTTTACCGCGACCACCGGCGTGGACCTGGGCTTTGACAACCCACTCGCTGCCGCCGATTTTGTCGCAAGCTTCTGCTGCTGCTTCTGGGGTGTCTACTGCGTAACCAGTGGAAACTGGCAGGCCGTATTCAGCGAACAGCTGCTTACCCTGATACTCGTGAAGATTCATGCTTTTTACCGTCTTCGTTAGGTACTGCGCATTCGGCGCTGCGCTCGTGATGAGTGCCGCGCCACCTGTGACTGCTGCTTGCGTAGCTGAGCTACGCAAGACTGCGTCCAGCGGACATTCCGCGGTGAGTCTTGCTCGCAAGGCTCACGACGGGCCGTTACCGCCGTGGTTTCTTATTGTCTGTTAACGCTTCTTGCGGTTGGCAATGTGGATGGCGCCGCCATTCACAGCCAGAGCAGCTTCGTGCAAGGCTTCAGACAGGGTCGGATGGGAGAAAACCATCATGCCCAGGTCTTCAGCGCTGGTGCCGAATTCCATACCGATCGCGCCCTGCTGAACCAGTTCTGCAGCGCTCGGACCAATTACATGCACGCCCAATACGCGGTCAGTCTTGGCATCAGCGATGACCTTGACGAAACCACCGGTATCGTTGGCGGCCATGGCACGGCCGGAAGCGGCGAACGGGAAGGTGCCGACGTTAACTTCAACGCCTTCAGCTTTCAAGGCCTGCTCGGTTTTGCCAACCCACGCGATTTCCGGGTGAGTATAAATAACCGAAGGGATCAGGTCATAGTTCATCTGGGCTTTGTGGCCCTTGATGCGCTCGACAACCATGATGCCTTCTTCCGAAGCCTTGTGAGCCAGCATCATGCCGCGAACCACGTCACCGATGGCGAAAACGCCCGGTACGGTGGTAGCGCAGTGATCGTCAACGTGCACGAAACCGCGCTCGTCCAGGGTCACGCCGCTGTCGGCCGCCAGCAGATCAGTGGTCACCGGACGGCGACCAACGGCTACGATCAGCTTGTCGAAAGTGATGGTCTGTTCGCCGTTGGCATCGGTGTAGTTCACAACGACTTCGTCGCCATTCACTTTAGAACCGGTGACGCGAGCGCCCAGCTTGATGTCCAGACCTTGCTTGGTCAGGGTTTTCAGCGCTTCCTTGGAAACAGCGGTGTCCGCTGCCATCAGGAAGGTGTCCAATGCTTCGAGGACAACCACTTGCGAACCCAGACGCGACCATACCGAACCCAGTTCCAGACCGATCACGCCAGCGCCGATAACGCCCAGACGCTTAGGTACGGCCTGGAATTCCAGTGCGCCAGTCGAATCGACGATGACATTCTGGTCAACCGGAGCCGGCGGGATGTCGATCGGACGCGAACCTGGTGCCAGGATGACGTTTTCAGCGTCGATGATTTCTACCGAGCCGTCTGGCTTGGTGACTTCGACTTTCTTGCCGGCCAGCAGTTTGCCGTGGCCCTGGATCGAAGTAACGCCGTTGGCCTTGAACAGAGTGGCAACGCCGCCGGTCAGGTTCTTGACGATGCCAGCCTTGCGGCCAACCATCGCAGCAACGTCCATTTTGACTTCGCCGGTCGAGATACCGTGAACGTTGAAGCTTTCTTTCGCTTCCTTGTATTTCCAGGAGCTGTCGAGCAGCGCCTTGGAAGGAATGCAGCCGACGTTCAGGCAGGTGCCGCCCAGGGCTTGCTTGCCTTCGGCGTCGGTGTACTTCTCGATGCAGGCAGTGGTCAGACCCAGCTGCGCAGCCTTGATGGCAGCCACATAGCCACCAGGGCCCGCACCGATCACTACTACGTCAAATTTCTGCGACATTCAAAAAATCCTCTTTAGCAATAAAGCTACAAGCCGCAAGCTTCAAGCTGCAAGCCCACCCGCTCGCCTTGAGCTTGAGGCTTGTAGCTGAAAGCTTGCAGCTGCTTTTTAGATATCCAGCAACAGACGAGCTGGATCTTCCAGCAGGTTCTTGATGGTCACCAGGAAGGTCACAGCTTCTTTGCCATCGATCAGACGGTGATCGTAGGACAGTGCAAGGTACATCATCGGACGGATAACGACCTGACCGTTGATGGCCATCGGACGCTGGATGATGTTGTGCATGCCCAGAATCGCTGCCTGCGGCGGGTTGACGATCGGGGTCGACATCATCGAACCGAAGGTACCACCGTTGGTGATGGTGAAGGTACCACCGGTCATCTCGTCCATCGACAGTTTGCCGTCACGGGCTTTCTTGCCGAAGGTGGCGATGCCGCCTTCGATTTCAGCCAGGCTCATCAATTCGGCGTTACGCAGAACCGGAACCACCAGACCGCGGTCGCTGGAAACAGCAACACCTACGTCGGCATAGCCGTGGTAAACGATGTCGGCACCGTCGATCGAAGCGTTGACAGCCGGGAAGCGTTTCAGCGCTTCGGTAGCAGCCTTCACGAAGAACGACATGAAGCCCAGACGTACGCCGTTGTGCGACTTCTCGAACAGGTCTTTGTACTTCGAACGCAGCGCCATGACTTCAGTCATGTCGACTTCGTTGAAAGTGGTCAGCATCGCCATGTTCGACTGCGCTTCAACCAGACGCTTGGCCACTGTGGCACGAACGCGGGTCATCGGAACGCGCTTCTCGATGCGGTCGCCAGCGGCGAACACAGGAGCAGCAGCCGAGGGTGCAGCAGCCTTGGCAGGAGCGGCGGCCGGAGCAGCTTTCTTGGCTTCAACAGCGGCAACCACGTCTTCCTTGGTTACACGGCCATCTTTACCGGTGCCTTTGACGGACGCCAGGTTGATGCCGTTTTCTTCAGCCAGTTTGCGTGCAGCAGGCGCGGCGATAGCATCTTCGTCGGTGCCGGCAGCAGGTGCAGCAGCTTGGGCAGCGGCCGGAGCAGCGGCTGGAGCAGCAGCGGCAGCCGGAGCAGCGGCAGCAGCGCCACCTGCTTCGATGGAGCCCAGGACTTCGTCGGACAGAACAGTGTCGCCTTCGTTCTTGACGATAGCGCCCAGTACGCCGTCGGCAGTCGCCAGAACTTCCAGTACGACTTTGTCAGTTTCGATGTCGACGATCAGGTCGTCACGCTTGACGGCGTCGCCCGGTTGCTTGTGCCAGGTGGCAACGGTGCCATCGGCAACCGATTCCGGGAAAGTGGGGGCTTTGATCTCGATAGCCATTATCTGTAGTTCCTTAAATTCGGTTTCAGGTGCGCGAAGGCGTTAAACGGTAAACGCGGCTTGCAGCAGTTTTTCCTGCTGCTCGGCGTGCATCGATGCGTAACCACAGGCAGGTGCAGCAGAGGCATCACGGCCCGCGTACTCGAGTACGAGAGATTTGTCGTGTTTGCCAACGATGCGGCGCATGTGGTGTTGGCTGCAGTACCAGGCACCCTGGTTCATCGGCTCTTCCTGACACCAAACGATATGTTTGAGGTTGGTGTACGGAGCCAGGACTTCAATCAAGTCGTCCTCAGGGAATGGGTACAACTGCTCGATACGCACGATGGCAATATCGTCACGGCCTTCGGCACGGCGTTTTTCCAGCAGGTCGTAGTAGACCTTGCCGCTACACAGAACAACGCGCTCGACCTTGTTCGGGTCCAGTACATCGATTTCCGGGATAACGGTCTGGAACGAACCCTCGGCCAGATCTTCCAGGGTCGAGACAGCCAGCTTGTGGCGCAGCAGCGACTTCGGAGTCAGGACGATCAACGGTTTGCGCAGCGGACGAATCACCTGACGACGCAGCAAGTGGTAGATCTGAGCCGGCGTGGTCGGTACCGCTACCTGAATGTTGTGCTCGGCGCACAATTGCAGGTAACGCTCCAGACGCGCCGAAGAGTGCTCAGGCCCCTGACCTTCATAACCGTGCGGCAGCAGCATGGTCAGACCGCACAGACGGCCCCACTTGTGCTCGCCACTGGTGATGAACTGGTCGATAACCACTTGCGCACCGTTGGCGAAGTCGCCGAACTGGGCTTCCCAGATCACCAGCGCATCCGGCGTGGTGGTCGAGTAACCGTATTCGAACGCCAGAACGGCTTCTTCCGACAGGAACGAGTCGTACAGGTCAAAACGTGGCTGACCGTCGTACAAGTGCTGCAGCGGAATGTAAGTGCCCGCATCTTTCTGGTTGTGCAGAACAGCGTGACGGTGCGAGAACGTACCGCGGCCGATGTCCTGACCGGTCATGCGAATCGGGTGACCTTCGAACGCCAGGGTCGCGTACGCCATGGTTTCGGCGTAACCCCAGTTGATCGGCAGGCCGCCGGCTTGCATCTTCTGACGGTCTTCGTAGATTTTCGAGACCTGGCGCTGAACCACGAAGCCATCCGGAATTTCCAGCAGCTTGGCGGACAGTTCCTGCAGGGTCTTGAGGTCGAAGCGAGTGTCATGACGCGCGGTCCAGGCGTGGCCCAGATATGGACGCCAGTCCACGAACAACTCTTTGTTCGGCTCTTTGACCAGGCTTTTTACTACGTGCAGACCGTTGTCCAGCGCGTTGCGGTATTCGTCGACTTTCGCCTGAACACGCTCAGCGTCGAGCACACCGCTCTGAGTCAGACTGTCAGCGTACAGCTCACGGGTGGTGCGCTGTTTGGTGATCTGCTGATACATCAGAGGCTGGGTGCCGCTTGGCTCGTCAGCTTCGTTGTGGCCGCGACGACGGTAGCAGACCAGGTCGATCACCACGTCACGCTTGAACTGCATGCGGTAGTCGATGGCCAGCTGAGTCACGAACAATACGGCTTCCGGATCATCGCCATTCACATGGAGGATCGGTGCCTGGATCATTTTCGCAACGTCGGTCGCGTACTCGGTGGAACGCGAGTCCAGCGGGTTGCTGATGGTGAAACCAACCTGGTTGTTGATCACGATGTGCACGGTACCGCCGGTCTTGAAACCGCGGGTCTGCGACATCTGGAAGGTTTCCATCACCACGCCCTGGCCGGCAAATGCCGCGTCGCCGTGGATGGAGATTGGCAGAACCTTCTCACCGGTAGGGTCGTTACGACGATCCTGACGGGCACGAACCGAACCCTCGACCACCGGGGAAACGATTTCCAGGTGGGACGGGTTGAACGCCATGGCCAGGTGAACTTCACCACCGGTGGTCATCACGTTGGACGAGAAGCCCTGGTGGTATTTAACGTCACCGGAACCCAGCTCGACCTTCTTCTTGCCTTCGAACTCGTCGAACAGCTCGCGCGGGTTCTTGCCGAAGGTGTTGACCAGCACGTTGAGACGGCCACGGTGGGCCATGCCGATCACGACTTCCTTGGTGCCATACGAACCGGAACGCTGAATCAGCTCGTCGAGCATCGGAATCAGGCTTTCGCCGCCTTCCAGACCGAAACGCTTGGTACCAGGGTATTTGGTGCCCAGGTATTTTTCCAGACCTTCGCCGGCGGTGACGCGCTCGAGCAGGTGGCTCTTGATGTCGGCGGAGTACGTTGGACGGCCGCGCACGCTTTCCAGACGCTGCTGGAACCAGTGACGCTGCTCGGAATCGGTGATGTGCGTAAATTCAGCGCCGATGGTGCGGCAATATGTCTGCTGCAACGCTTCGTGAATTTCGCGTAGGCTCGCTTCCTCTTTGCCGATGAACAGGTCGCCGGCACGGAAGGTCGTATCAAGATCGGCATTGGTCAAGCCGTAATGATTGATCGACAGGTCTGCAGGTGCAGGACGCTGCCACAGCCCCAGCGGGTCAAGCTGGGCTGCCTGGTGGCCACGCATACGGTAGGCCTGGATCAATCGCAGCACTTCAACTTGCTTCTTCTCGTGCTCACTGCTCACGCTGCCGGCGGAAACCGGTTGAGCGCGGCGCTGGTTCTTTGCCAGCAGCACGAAATGATCGCGAATCGTGGAGTGCGAAACATCAGTGGCAGAGCCGCCGTCGGCAGGCAGCTTCTGAAAGTAGGTGCGCCACTCTTCTGGCACAGCGTTAGGGTCGTGCAGGTAGAGCTCATAAAGCTCTTCCACATAGGCAGCGTTTCCACCTGAAAGGTAGGCGCTGTTCCACATGCGCTGCATCACGCTTTCTTGCATGCTTGGTCACCCTCGGTTAGGGGAACACCATCGATGTCGACACCGAGCAAACTTGCAGAAGTCCGAATGCAGCGACTAAAACAAGCCACTTAGGATCACACTGATAGTCCGGGTACCAGCCCGGATGCCCCTGCTTGTCTCATTTCTTCAAAATAAGAGCCGCAGCTTGTGGCTGCTGCTCTGGTTATAGCCATGACGCGGGTTGAAGCCCGCGCCACAGCCTCTACGGTGCAGCGGTTACAGCAGCTGAATCACACGCCGCTCGAAAGCAGCATGTTACGGATGTGACCGATGGCCTTAGTCGGGTTCAGGCCTTTCGGACATACGTTGACGCAGTTCATGATGCCCCGGCAGCGGAAAACACTGAACGGGTCATCCAGCGAAGCCAGACGCTCGGACGTCTTGGTGTCACGGCTGTCTGCCAGGAAGCGATAAGCTTGCAGCAGTGCGGCCGGGCCCAGGAACTTGTCCGGGTTCCACCAGAAGGACGGGCAAGAGGTCGAGCAGCAAGCGCACAGAATGCACTCGTACAGACCGTCGAGCTTTTCACGCTCTTCAGGGGACTGCAGACGCTCGATGGCCGGAGCCGGCGTGTCGTTCTGCAGGAATGGCTTAACCTTCTCGTATTGCTTGTAGAAGATGCTCATATCGACAACCAGGTCACGGATAACCGGCAAACCTGGCAGCGGACGAACGATCAACTTGTTGCCTTTTACGACAGCGGACAGTGGCGTGATGCACGCCAGGCCGTTTTTGCCGTTGATGTTCATGCCGTCGGAACCGCAAACACCTTCACGGCAAGAGCGACGATAGGAGAAACCCTCATCCTGCTCTTTGATCAGGGCCAGCACGTCCAGCACCATCAGGTCTTTACCACCGGTATCGACCTGGAATTCCTGCATGAACGGCGCGGCGTCCTGATCAGGGTTGTAACGATAAACGCTGACTTGCAACATGGCGGCCACCCTTAATAAGTCCGAATCTTAGGTTCAAAAGTCGGAACAGTTTTCGGCGAGAAATTCACGGCACGCTTGGCAACGCGCTTGTCACCCGGGAAGTACAGGGTGTGGCACAGCCAGTTTTCGTCGTCACGGTCTTCAAAGTCTTCACGGGCGTGCGCGCCGCGGGACTCTTTACGGACTTCGGCCGCGATGGCAGTGGCTTCAGCGACTTCCAGCAGGTTTTGCAGCTCAAGCGCTTCGATACGTGCAGTGTTGAACGCCTGCGACTTATCGTTGATTTTCACGTTGGCGATACGGGTGCGCAGGTCTGCCAGCTGGGCAATACCTTTCTGCATGTATTCGCCGGTACGGAATACGCCGAAGTAGTTCTGCATGCAGCTTTGCAGCTCGCGACGCAGCGTAGCGACGTCTTCGCCATCGGTACGGCTGTTCAGTGCATTGAGGCGCGACAGGGCAGCGTCGATATCAGCTTCGGTGGCGTCATCGTATTCGATGCCGTCAGTCAGTGCTTTCTCGAGGTGCAGACCGGCAGCGCGGCCGAACACCACCAGATCGAGCAGCGAGTTGCCGCCCAGACGGTTGGCACCATGAACCGATACGCAAGCCACTTCGCCGACGGCGAACAGACCATGAATGATCTCGTCCACGCCTTCAGCGTTCTGGGTGATCGCCTGGCCATGAATGTTGGTCGGAACACCGCCCATCATATAGTGGCAAGTCGGAACAACCGGAACCGGAGCAACAACCGGGTCAACGTGTGCGAAAGTCTTCGACAGTTCGCAGATGCCTGGCAGACGGCTGTGCAGCACTTCTTCACCCAGGTGATCGAGCTTGAGCAGCACGTGGTCGCCATTCGGGCCGCAACCGTTACCCGCGATGATCTCTTTAACCATCGAGCGGGCAACAACGTCACGACCGGCGAGGTCTTTGGCGTTCGGAGCATAACGCTCCATGAAACGCTCGCCGTGCTTGTTGATCAGGTATCCACCTTCACCACGGCAACCTTCGGTAACCAGTACACCGGCGCCGGCGATGCCGGTTGGGTGGAACTGCCACATTTCGATGTCCTGTACCGGCACACCCGCACGCAGCGCCATGCCGACGCCGTCACCGGTGTTGATCAGGGCGTTGGTGGTGGACGCGTAGATCCGACCTGCACCGCCGGTTGCCAGAACAGTAGCCTTGGCGCGGATGTAGGTGGTTTCACCGGTTTCGATGCAGATGGCGATCACACCGACGAACTCGCCTTGAGCGTTTTTCACCAGGTCGACAGCGTAGTACTCGTTCAGGAACGTGGTACCGGCTTTCAGGTTGCCCTGATAAAGGGTGTGCAGCAGTGCGTGACCGGTACGGTCGGAAGCGGCGCAAGTACGGGCAGCCTGCCCGCCTTTACCGTAATCCTTCGACTGACCGCCGAACGGACGCTGGTAGATGCGGCCCTGTTCGGTACGCGAGAACGGCATCCCCATGTGGTCCAGCTCATAAACGGCAGCCGGGCCTTCCTGACACATGTATTCGATAGCGTCCTGGTCACCGATGTAGTCGGAGCCCTTGACGGTATCGTACATGTGCCAGCGCCAGTCATCGTTCGGATCGGCAGAAGCGATCGCGCAGGTGATGCCACCCTGAGCCGATACAGTGTGCGAACGAGTCGGGAAAACCTTGGTGATCACGGCAGTCTTGTGACCGCCCTGTGCCAGTTGCAGCGCAGCGCGCATGCCAGCACCGCCGCCACCAATAATGATGGCGTCGAAAGAAATCGTTGGAATGTTAGCCATGAATCAGATACCCCAGAGAATCTGCACACCCCAGACGAAGTAAGCGAACATCGCAACGCCGCATACTGCCTGGAAAAGGAAACGTACTGCGGTCGCGGACTTGCCCAGCGCCATTGGCGTCAGGTAGTCGGTCGCGATGGTCCACATGCCGACCCAGGCGTGAGCGCCAAGGGCAACGAGGGCCAGCAGACTGAAGATACGCATCCCGTTGTGGGCGAACAGGCCATGCCACTGGTCGTAACCAATGCCCGGATTCGCTGCAAGGTATCCGATCAGGAAGATGAAATAAGCCGCGAGAACAACCGCAGACACACGTTGCGCCATCCAGTCATAGAGGCCCGAACGCGAAAGGTTCGTAACGCTGGTTACCATATCCAAACTCCTGCCAGAACGATCAGCACCACGGAAATGGCGATGATGATTTTCGAGCCCAGGCGGCCGCCTTCCAGCGTCTCACCGATGCCCATATCCATGATCAAGTGGCGCACACCGGCTACCAGGTGATACAGCAGAGCGGACAGGAGGCCCCATGCTACGAACTTGGCCAGCGGGCTGGTCAAGCATGCCTTCACTTCGGCAAAACCTTCCTCGGAATCCAGGGATTTGCCCAATGCATAAAGCATGAAGCCCAGGCCCAGGAAGAGGATGATGCCGGAAACACGGTGAAGAAACGACGTAACGCCGGTGATGGGGAGTTTGATGGTCCTTAGGTCTAGGTTTACAGGTCGTTGGCTTTTCACGGCTTTTTTTTCACACTGAAGAGCCCCTAACAATCAGGGCAAAGTTGTTGGGGAGTGCACTGGTCAGGTAACCACCACCCAGGGATGCGACCCCCAATAAAGCAGGCCCAAAAGCCCTTGGCGGTCGGTGGCCGAGTATAGACAGTTAGGCTACTAATGACAACGCAATCACCTACCCCAAATAGCGCATTGCACAAGTCGTATAAAAGGCGTAAATGGCAGTCAATTTCGAGGAAAAAGGGCAGTTAAAGCCTTCTGGAGCAAGACTTTAGGCAAATTGACATTCGAATTTATCTCACTATAGTGGTGCGGGCCCTGCGTGGGGGGTCTGTCTGATGGTTCAAGCATAAATAGGAGGCCACATGGCTGACAAAAAAGCGCAGTTGATCATCGAGGGCGCAGCCCCCGTCGAGCTGCCCATTTTAACCGGCACCGTTGGTCCCGATGTTATTGATGTTCGGGGCCTGACGGCCACGGGCCGCTTCACTTTCGACCCGGGTTTCATGTCGACCGCCTCGTGCGAATCGAAGATCACCTATATCGACGGCGACAACGGCATTCTGTTGCACCGCGGCTACCCGATCGAACAGCTGGCTGAAAAGTCGGACTACCTGGAAACCTGCTATCTGCTGCTCAACGGCGAACTGCCGACCGCAGAACAGAAGGCCCAGTTCGTCAGCACCGTGAAAAACCACACGATGGTTCACGAGCAGCTGAAAACCTTCTTCAACGGTTTCCGTCGCGACGCCCACCCTATGGCCGTCATGTGCGGCGTAGTCGGCGCCCTCTCGGCCTTCTACCACGACTCCCTCGACATCAATAACCCGCAGCATCGCGAAATCTCCGCGATCCGTCTGGTTGCTAAGATGCCGACCCTGGCAGCGATGGTTTACAAGTACTCCATGGGTCAACCCATGATGTACCCGCGCAACGACCTGACGTACGCGGAAAACTTCCTGCACATGATGTTCAACACCCCGTGCGAGATCAAACCGATCAGCCCGGTGCTCGCCAAGGCCATGGACAAGATCTTCATCCTCCATGCCGACCACGAGCAGAACGCATCGACTTCCACCGTGCGTCTGGCGGGCTCTTCGGGTGCCAACCCGTTCGCCTGTATCGCCGCCGGTATCGCCGCACTGTGGGGCCCTGCTCACGGCGGTGCGAACGAAGCCGTTCTGACCATGCTTGACGAGATTGGCGATGTGTCCAACATCGACAAGTTCATCGCCAAGGCCAAGGACAAGAACGACCCGTTCAAGCTGATGGGCTTCGGTCACCGCGTTTACAAGAACCGCGATCCTCGCGCGACTGTAATGAAGCAGACCTGCGACGAAGTATTGAAGGAACTGGGTATCAACGACGATCCGCAACTCCAACTGGCCATGCGCCTGGAAGAGATCGCGCTGACCGACCCGTACTTCATCGAACGCTCGCTGTACCCGAACGTCGACTTCTACTCGGGGATCATCCTCAAGGCGATCGGCATTCCGACCAGCATGTTCACGGTGATTTTCGCGCTGGCACGTACTGTTGGCTGGATCTCCCACTGGAAAGAGATGCTCTCGAGCCCGTACAAGATTGGCCGTCCGCGCCAGTTGTACACCGGCTACGAGTCGCGTGACATTACCAAGCTGGAAGACCGCAAATAAGATTTGTCTTGCGATGAAGTCTTAGTTGTACCGGGAACGGCCTCTATTTATATAGGGGCCGTTTTTGTTTGTGGCGTTTTTGGGGCGTAGGTTTTGGGGGCATATCCGTTGCTGCGGGTGATGCCGCTGGCGGTTTCGCTCTTACAGCGAGTCCCTTTTTCAAACGCCAAAAAGGAACCAAAAGGCTTTGCCCCTGGCGTACGGCACTTCGCTGAAGCTCAGTGTTCCCTCGCTACGGTGTCCATCCGGGGGCATCGCTTGCGGTTTGCTTCGCTGCACCTCCTGTCGATGGATGCGGCTTCGCCGCACGGCGCTGCGCGTCTACCCCCTGATGAACACCTACGCTCGGCCTGCCGATGGGGCAAAAAAGCCAAAGCCAAAGCCAAAGCAAGATCACAAACCAGATCAGGAGCCCCCCCCACCCTAGCCCTCTCCCGGAGGGAAAGGGAACTGATCGAGATGTTTGGCAGAGCTACGCCGACCTGGGATACCGAGTCGAACTCAGATTCTGAATCAGATCAAGAGCCCCTCACCCTAGCCCTCTCCCGGAGGGAGAGGGAACTGATCGAGGTGTTTGGCAGCGCTATGCCGACCTGGGATACCGAGTCGAACTCAGATTCTGAAAGCCTCACAAATCGGCTCCCTCTCCTCGGGGAGAGGGCTGGGGTGAGGGGCGAACCCAACCCAAAAACTAAGCCGACCGCATCGCTCTCCCACCACTCAACAGGATGAGCGTTAGCTCGGCTGCAGCTTTTGATCTGTAAGGCGACGTCGGAAGGCTTCGTTCCGGGATTGATCCGGGGGTGGGAGCGCAGCGACCGTTTGGCGAAGCCAAACACAGCGAGAGGAGGTGCAGCGAAGCAAACCGTAGGCCGTCACCGCAGCAACGGATATGTACACGATCCACACAAAAAATACAGTCTGCCCGATAACCGCCCACAAATGCCCCGATTTCTCAACCGGGGCATTCAGAACAACATTACAAAACCATCAAGCGATCAATGCGAAACCGCCCCACTTGCCCCCAACCCCGTCTGCGAACGCACAAACTGAGGGAAGAACAACGCACGTTCCCGGTCTGCAGCCGCCGACTTGTCAGTGATCGAGAAGAACCAGATCCCCACAAACGCAATGATCATCGAGAACAGCGCCGGGTACTCATAAGGGAAGATCGCCTTCTCGTGATGCAGAATCTGCACCCAGATGGTCGGGCCAAGAATCATCAGGCCAACAGCGCTGACCAGACCCAACCAGCCACCAATCATTGCCCCACGAGTCGTCAGCTTCTTCCAGTACATCGAAAGCAGCAGCACCGGGAAGTTACAGCTCGCCGCGATCGAGAACGCCAGGCCAACCATGAACGCAATGTTCTGGCTCTCGAAGAGGATACCCAGACCAATCGCCAGCACCGCCAGGGCAATCGTGGTGATCTTCGAGACGCGAATCTCGTCCTTCTCGTTCGCCTTGCCCTTCTTGATAACGCTGGCGTAGAGGTCGTGAGAAACCGCCGAAGCACCCGCCAGGGTCAGGCCTGCCACTACAGCGAGGATGGTCGCGAAGGCAACCGCCGAGATGAAGCCAAGGAAGATGCTACCGCCGACCGCGTTGGCCAGGTGCACCGCCGCCATGTTGTTGCCGCCCAACAGCGCGCCAGCAGCATCTTTGAAGGCCGGGTTAGTGCTGACCAGCAGGATCGCGCCGAAGCCGATGATGAACGTCAGGATGTAGAAGTAGCCAATGAACCCGGTTGCGTACAGCACGCTCTTACGGGCTTCTTTTGCATCACTCACGGTGAAGAAGCGCATGAGAATGTGCGGCAGGCCAGCGGTACCGAACATCAACGCCAGACCCAGCGAGAATGCCGAAACCGGATCCTTGACCAGACCGCCCGGGCTCATGATCGCTTCGCCCTTGGCGTGCACCTTGATCGCCTCGGAGAACAGCGTGTTGAAGTCGAAGTTGACGTGCTTCATCACCATCAGTGCCATGAACGATGCACCCGACAGCAGCAACACAGCCTTGATGATCTGCACCCAGGTGGTTGCCAGCATGCCGCCGAACAGCACGTACATGCACATCAGCACACCGACCAGAATCACCGCAACGTGGTAATCCAGACCAAACAGCAACTGGATCAGCTTGCCCGCACCCACCATTTGCGCGATCAGGTAGAACGCCACCACCACCAGCGAACCGCAGGCGGACAGCGAGCGAATCTGGGTTTGCCCGAGGCGATAGGACGCCACGTCGGCAAAAGTGTATTTACCCAGGTTACGCAGACGCTCGGCGATCAGGAACAGAATGATCGGCCAGCCCACCAGGAAGCCGATCGAGTAGATCAACCCATCGTAGCCGGAGGTGAACACCAGCGCGGAAATCCCCAGGAAGGACGCCGCCGACATGTAGTCACCGGCAATCGCCAGACCGTTCTGGAAACCGGTGATCTTGCCGCCCGCGGCATAGTAGTCGGCCGCGGAGTTGTTTTTCTTCGAGGCCCAGTAGGTGATGTACAAAGTGGCGCCGACAAATGCCACGAACATCAGGATCGCAGGGATGTTCAGCGGCTGTTTGGCCACCGCACCGGTCAAGGCATCAGCCGCCCAGGCACCCGGTGCGAAAGCTGCAACGCTCAATAGAGCCAGTAGACGCCGGATCATTGCTGAGCCTCCTTGAGAATCGCATTGTTCAGGTCGTCGAACTCGCCATTGGCGCGCTTTACGTAGATACCGGTCAGGATGAAGGCCGAGAGAATCAGCCCGACACCGATAGGAATGCCCCAGGTAATGGAGGACTCAGGACTGATCTTCGCGCCCAGGAGATGCGGCCCGTAAGCAATCAGAAGGATGAAACCGGAGTAAAGCCCAAGCATGATCGCTGAAAGAATCCAGGCGAACTTTTCTCGCTTGCTAACCAGTTCCTTGAATCGGGGACTGTTTTGAATCGAGAGGTAAATGCTGTCGTTCATTGTTTTTATCCTCGCAGCACAGATTATTGTTGGAACGATATCCACTGTATGCGGCTGCGAGCCAGGTTCCAGACGACCTTAGTAGTAGAACGCCATGACAGCTCTGCCATTCTCAAGCACATATAAAAAACTGTGGGAGCTGGCTTGCCAGCGATTGCGTCATGCCAGTCGACTGATTAGCCAACTGACAGACCGCTATCGAGGGCAAGCCCGCTCCCACAGGGTTCGCGGTGAAAAAGCTATGTCAGGTTATTTAGTCCAGTCAGCCACGCGCTCCGGGTGCTTGGCTACCCAGGCTTTGGCGGCGGCGTCAGGTTTTGCACCGTCCTGAATCGCCAGCATCACTTCGCCAATTTCGTCTTTCGAAGCCCACTGGAAGTTCTTCAGGAACTTCGCCACTTCCGGCGCTTTGGCATCAAGCTCTTTACTGCCGATGCTATTCACGGTTTCAGCTGCACCGTAAACGCCTTTCGGGTCGTCGAGGAAGCGCAGTTTCCACTTGGCGAACATCCAGTGCGGTACCCAACCGGTGACGGCGATGGATTCGTTTTTCTTTTCGGCGCGGGTCAGTTCGGCGATCATGCCGGCACCGGAACTGGCCTTCAGCGAGTATTTATCGAGGCCGTAATCCTTGATCGCCTGATCAGTCTTGAGCATCACACCTGAACCGGCATCAATGCCGACGATGCGATTTTTGAAGGTGTCGTCGGTTTTCAGGTCTTCGATGGATTTGGCTTTGACGTACTCCGGCACGATCAGGCCGATTTTTGCATCCTTGAAGTTCGGGCCGTAGTCGACGACCTGATCCTTGTTCTTCGTCCAGTAATCACCATGGGTCACTGGCAGCCAGGCCGAGAGCATGGCGTCGAGTTTGCCGGTGGCCACACCTTGCCACATGATCCCGGTGGCGACGGCTTGCAGTTTCACGTCGTAGCCCAGTTTCTGCTTGATCACTTCGGCCGCCACATGGGTGGTCGCGACGCTGTCGGACCAGCCGTCAACGTAACCGATGTTCAGGGTCTGTTTTTCAGCGCTGGCGAAAGTGGAGCTCATCGCAAGCGCCAGAACGGCACCTGCGCTTAAAAGTCGTCGCATCTTCATCGTTACTTCCCCGAAATGCTGCGCCCGACGGATGCCGGGCATCGTCAACGTATTGTTATGGTGCACAGCGCCCCCATCACGCCCGACCGCACACTCATTCGAACATCAGCGCGATTTATCAATAAGGGTTACTGACGACTTCGATCATCAACCTGACGCCCAAGGCGACCTGCTCTGCCAGCGACCTCAAGGCAACGAGAAACGACATTAGAAGGCCATTAACCACGTCTATATAAATGGCGCCAAATAATCCGCCCGAACTTTGCATGTCAAAATCATGCGAGCCACCAACCGCCGGATAAATGCAGGTAACATGCGTCGCTTTGCAGCCACTCGGCCTGACCATGTCCGCGACGTCCCGCTTTCCTTTTCTCCCGTATCTCTTCGCCTGCCTGCTCGGACTGTTTGCCTTCGGCGGCTTCTGGTATGGCCTCGGCAAACCGGTGATCCTCCCGGATGCCGCGACACCGACGCACAAGCTGCAATGCGCCTCCTACACCCCGTTCGACAAAGACCAGTCGCCATTCGACGTACCCTTCAAGTTGCGCCCGGAGCGCATGGACGCCGACCTCGCCCTGCTCGCCACCCGCTTCGAATGCATCCGCACCTACTCCATGACCGGCCTTGAAGCACTGCCGGATCTGGCGCGCAAACATGGCCTGAAATTGATGATCGGTGCCTGGGTCAACAGCAACCCGGTGGACAGCGAGAAGGAAGTCGACCTGCTGATCGCATCGGCCAACGCCAACCCGGACGTGGTCAGCTCGGTGATCGTCGGCAACGAAGTGTTGCTGCGCAAGGAGGTCACCGGCGGACAGCTGGTAAAGCTGATCAACAAGGTCAAAAGTCAGATCAAACAACCGGTGACGTACGCCGATGTCTGGGAATTCTGGCTCAAACACCCGGAAGTCGCGCCAGCGGTGGATTTCCTGACCATTCACTTGCTGCCGTACTGGGAAGACGATCCGTCGAATATCGATGCGGCGCTGCAGCATGTGGCGCAGGTGCGCCAGGTATTCGGCAACAAGTTCGCGCCCAAGGACGTGATGATTGGCGAAACCGGCTGGCCGAGTGAAGGTCGCCAGCGTGAGACAGCACTGCCGAGCCGGGTCAACGAAGCGAAGTTCATTCGTGGTTTTGTTGCCATGGCCGAGAAAGAAGGCTGGCATTACAACCTGATCGAAGCTTTCGATCAGCCCTGGAAGCGTGCCAGTGAAGGCGCGGTTGGCGGGTATTGGGGGCTGTTCGATGCCGACCGTCAGGACAAAGGCATACTCGCGGGGCCGGTGACGAACGTGCCGCACTGGAAGCAGTGGCTGGCGGTCGGCGGTCTGATTTTCCTTGGCACCCTGTTTCTCGGTGGCCGGGTGCGCAATACGCGCTCGGCATTGGTGCTGCCGCTGTTGGGCGCCCTCGCCGCTTGCTCGATCGGGGCCTGGGGTGATCTGGCATTTGTGACCACACGATTTGCCAGCGAATGGCTGTGGGTCGGGTTGCTGACGGCCTTGAATCTGTTGGTGCTGGCGCATGCCGCGCTGACCTTGAGCGCTCGTACGGGCTGGCGCGAACGCATCTTCAATCTGCTGGAACAGCGCGCCGGATGGCTGGTAGCGGCCGCCGGATTTGCGGCGGCGGTGATGATGCTCGAGATGGTGTTCGATGCACGTTACCGCAGCTTTGCCACCATGGCATTTATGCTGCCGGCGCTGGTTTACCTGTGCCGACCGGTGAACGTGCCGCGTCGGGAGATTGCTCTGCTGACGTTCATCATAGGCGCCGGCATTGCGCCGCAGTTGTATCTGGAAGGGATGCAGAATCAACAGGCCTGGGGTTGGGCACTGGTCAGCGGGTTGATGGTTGTGGCGTTGTGGCGCTGCTTGCGGGTTCGCAGCCGCTGATCTTCAGCGTCTGTACCGGCCTCATCGCTGGCAAGCCAGCTCCCACAGGTTTTTGAGTCGTGCACATATATTGTGTTACCCATATCCCTGTGGGAGCGGGCTTGCCCGCGATGACTGACTATCAGGCGCTACGGGACGCCCGGACCAAGCGCAGCCCCGCAATCACCCCTGCAAACACCGCCAACGTCGTGTTGTACAACGCCAGTGCCGGCAGCCCGAACATCAGCGCCAACACCGCCAACCACCACCCTGCCCGCCCCGGCACGACAAAACCGGTCAGCGCACAACCCAGTGCCGCCCAGCCCAATACCTTGAAGTGAATCAGCAGCCCAAGATTGGCTCGCAGCTGACATTCCCAACGGCTGGCCTCATCGACGCAAATCCCCACCCATTTGCCATCCTCCATGAAGCCATAACGCGCGCCATAGCTGGCGGCCAGCCACAATGGCAACAAAACGAGTAACAGAATCACGGGCAAGCGGCGGGACATGAAGCACTCCAATCTTCGGAAATCGGCGGCCAGCTTAATCCGCCGCCAACCATACGCAAGCAATAACAACTGTTAACTAGTCATCCAATCAGTGCAAAGTGTATCGTCCAGCTACTATTACTCCGAATTCTGCCTGTTTGGTGCCGCGGCATGGCACTTTGGCGCAAGCACGGTGGTCATAGCCTGCGAACTTCATTCGGCACCTTCCTCTTAGGGATCCAGTCATGCTCCATTCCTTGCGCTTCGCCGCGCTGTTTAGCGGCCTTATTTTGAGTGCGTCCGCACTGGCGGTGGATATCGACGCCGCCAGTTATGGCTATCCCCTGACCAACCCGTTCGAGGCGACCATCGCCACGACTCCGCCGGACTTGCGCCCGGAACTGCCGTTGGACGACGACATCAATCAATCGGACCGCAGCGTCACTCTGCGTCCGGAGCGCGAGTTCATCCTGCCGGACAACTTCTGGCCGGTGAAGAAGCTGACCTACCGCATCGCCGAACAGGACAAACCCGCGCCGCTGATCTTCCTGATCGCCGGCACCGGCGCGCGCTTCGACAGCACGCTCAACGAATACCTGAAAAAGCTCTACTACAAGGCCGGCTACCACGTCGTGCAGCTGTCTTCACCGACCAGCTTCGACTTCATCAGCGCTGCGTCCCGCTTCGCCACGCCGGGCATTACCAAAGAAGACGCCGAAGACATGTACCGGGTGATGCAGGCCGTACGGGCGCAAAATCCGGACGTGCCGGTCACCGACTATTACCTCACCGGTTATAGCCTCGGTGCGCTGGATGCCGCCTTCGTCGCACACCTGGACGAGACCCGACGCAGCTTCAACTTCAAGAAAGTCCTGCTGCTCAATCCGCCGGTCAATCTCTACACCTCGATCACCAACCTCGACAAACTCGTGCAGACCGAGGTTAAAGGCATCAACAACAGCACCACCTTTTATGAACTGGTGCTGGCCAAGCTGACCCGCTACTTCCAGCAGAAAGGCTATATCGATCTCAATGACGCCTTGCTTTACGACTTCCAGCAGTCCAAGCAGCATCTGACCAACGAGCAGATGGCGATGCTGATCGGCACTTCGTTCCGCTTCTCGGCAGCCGACATTGCCTTTACCTCGGACCTGATCAACCGTCGCGGCCTGATCACCCCGCCGAAATACCCGATCACGGAAGGCACCAGCCTCACGCCGTTCCTCAAGCGTGCGCTGCAATGCGACTTCGATTGCTACCTGACCGAACAGGTCATTCCGATGTGGCGCGCGCGCACCGACGGCGGCAGCCTGCTGCAACTGATCGACCAGGTCAGCCTGTACGCACTCAAGGATTACCTGCACGACAGCCCGAAAATCGCGGTGATGCACAACGCCGACGACGTGATTCTCGGCCCGGGCGACCTCGGCTTCCTGCGCAAGACCTTCGGTGATCGCCTGACCGTTTATCCACTGGGCGGCCATTGCGGCAACATTAACTACCGCGTCAACAGCGACGCGATGCTGGAGTTCTTCCGTGGCTAAATATCTCCTGCTGGTAGCAGCGTTCCTCTGTGCAGGCGTGGCCCAGGCCGACAACAGCAAAGCCAACGCACCGGTGGTGGTCGACAGTGACGGTTTCAAGGAACCGCTGTCCAAACTCAAGTTCAACCCGGGCCTGGACCAGCGTGAATTCGAACGTTCGACGCTCAATGCGCTGGCCGTCTATGACCCTTTGGAGTCGTGGAACCGTCGGGTTTACCACTTCAACTATCGCTTCGACCAATGGGTGTTTCTGCCTGTAGTCGACGGCTATCGTTACGTCACGCCAGGTTTCCTGCGCACCGGCGTGAGCAACTTCTTCAACAACCTTGGCGATGTGCCGAACCTGGTCAACAGCCTGCTGCAGTTCAAAGGCCAGCGCTCGATGGAAACCACCGCGCGCCTGTTGCTCAACACCACGATCGGCATCGCCGGCCTGTGGGACCCGGCCACCGCCATGGGCCTGCCGCGTCAGAGCGAAGACTTCGGTCAGACGCTGGGCTTCTACGGCGTACCGGGCGGCGCCTATTTCGTCCTGCCAATTTTCGGCCCATCCAACCTGCGTGACACCGCAGGTCTGGCCGTGGACTACACCACCGAATCGGCGATCAACTTCCTCAACGTCTCGGAAGTCAGCTCCAACCACCCGGAAGTCTGGGCCCTGCGCGCGGTGGACAAGCGCTACCAGACCGGCTTCCGCTACGGTCAGCTGAACTCACCGTTCGAGTACGAGAAAGTGCGCTACGTGTACACCGAGTCGCGCAAGTTGCAGATTGCCGAGTAGATTCGGCAGGTACAAAAAAGGCCATTCGATGCGAGTCGAATGGCCTTTTTCATGACACAACAACGCTAAAACTGTGGGGGCCAAGCCTGCCAACTCCCACAAGGTTATGCGTTCAACTTTTGACAGCTTTCCAGATCTTGCCGACGAGCGTTACAACCGCCAGCACCACCGCACCGGCGATAATCCCCGCCACACCATTAATCAACACCGGCACCACAAACCCCGCGCTACCCGCCGCTGCGCCGATGCTTTCAATCCAGTGATGAACCACCGGCACGCCGTGGGTCAGGATGCCGCCGCCGACCAGGAACATCGCCGCCGTGCCGATCACCGACAGAGCCTTCATCATGTAGGGCGCGGCGACCAGAATGCCGTTGCCGATTTTTTGGGCCATTTGCCCAGGTTTCCGGGTCAGCCACAGCCCCAGGTCGTCGAGCTTGACGATGCCGGCCACCAGGCCATACACACCAATGGTCATGACAATAGCGATGCCGGACAGCACGATCACTTGCTGGGTCAGCGTGGCGCCAGCCACGGCACCCAGGGTGATGGCGATGATTTCTGCCGACAGGATGAAGTCGGTGCGGATCGCGCCTTTGATCTTGTCCTTCTCGAACGCCACCAGATCAGTCGCAGGATCGGCTACGGCCGCACTCAGTTGCGCGTGATCGGCGTCATCTTCAGCCTTGCTGTGCAGAAATTTGTGCGCGAGCTTTTCGAAACCTTCGAAGCACAGATACGCACCACCGACCATCAACAGCGGCGTCACCAGCCATGGCACGAACGCACTGATCGCCAGCGCCGAGGGCACCAAAATCAGTTTGTTGAGGAACGAGCCCTTGGCCACCGCCCACACCACCGGGATTTCCCGCTCGGCGCGCACGCCGGAGACCTGCTGGGCGTTGAGCGCCAAATCATCGCCGAGCACCCCGGCGGTCTTCTTGGCGGCCATTTTGGTCATCAACGCAACGTCATCCAGAACGGTGGCGATATCGTCGATCAGCACCAGCAAACTGCTTCCTGCCATGAATCCTGTTTCCTTCTATGTATGAATGTTGCGAAGCATAACGCGACCGCGGGCCACATGGGGCATTGTTGAGCGCTGCGCGAGGCCGGTGCTACCATGCGCCACCGCCAGAACAGGCAAGGAACCACCGGGTTTATGAGCACAATCCGCGAGCGCAACAAAGAACTGATCCTGCGTGCTGCCAGTGAGGAGTTTGCCGACAAGGGCTTCGCTGCGACAAAAACCAGCGACATCGCCGCGAAGGCAGGATTGCCCAAGCCCAACGTCTACTACTACTTCAAGTCCAAGGAAAACCTCTACCGCGAGGTGTTGGAAAGCATCATCGTGCCGATCTTGCAGGCTTCAACTCCGTTCAACGCGGAAGGCGTGCCGAGCGAAGTGCTCAGCGGCTACATCCGCTCGAAGATCCGCATCTCCCGCGACCTGCCCTTCGCTTCCAAGGTGTTCGCCAGCGAAATCATGCACGGCGCCCCGCACCTGAGTGCCGACCTGGTCGAGCAGCTCAACGGCCAGGCCAAGCACAACATCGACTGCATCCAGACCTGGATCGACCGCGGCCAGATCGCCCCGATCGACCCCAATCACCTGATGTTCAGCATCTGGGCCGCTACCCAGACCTACGCCGACTTCGACTGGCAGATCTCGGCGATCACCGGCAAGGACAAACTGGATGAAGCGGATTATGAAGCCGCGGCGCAGACGATAATTCGGTTGGTGTTGAAGGGGTGTGAGCCGGATTGAGACCGAGGCGCCTGCTTCGCGAGCAAGCTCGCTCCCACATTGGATCGGTGAACACCACAAATCCCCTGTGGGAGCGAGCTTGCTCGCGAATGAAGGCACCTCGGTTTCAGCTCAAACCCAAATCGCATCCCACAGCGGATAGTCTCCAAGCTTCTCTACCAACCCTGCCCGCAATGGATTGGCCACCACGTAACGCGCCATTTTCACCAAATCATCCTCACGCCGCAGCGCTCGATCATGAAATCCCTGCTGCCAAATACTGCCATTTCTACCTGTAGTCATATTTACCGCCCTCGCACTTAAGGACTTGGTTCTTTGCATCAACTCACTCAGTGAACCTCGCCTCAAGTCGAGCAGCCAATGGAAATGATCTGGCATGACAACCCACGCCATTGAGTTGGCAAGGCCAATATCCTGGGCATTACGAAACTGATCGACGACCAACCTGCCCAATGCAAAATCGCTGAAAACCGGTTCGCGGTGCAGTGTATTCGCAGTGAGTAAATATAGGCGATTGGGCTCGTCATACCGGCCAAAACGCAATCGATGTGAGGCTGATAATTTCGGCATTCCTTTGCCCTTCCAAGTAGAGACTTGAAAGGTTAGATCTGCGAACCAGGGAGGCGGAGAAAGACTTTTGGCAGGATGTGTCAAATGAAACGTCTTCGCGAGCAAGCTCGCTCCCACTGAGGAGCTGAGTGATTCAGACATTTTATGTCAGACCACAAATCCTGTGGGAGCGAGCTTGCTCGCGAAGGCGCCAGTTCAGACGCCAAAAATCAAGCAGCCCCCCCCCCATCCGCCCTCAAATCCAGCGCCTGCACCGCTTTGATCGCCACCTGCTCATCAATGTCCGACAGGTCGCCGCTAATCCCGATCGCACCCAGCAAATTCCCCGCCTGATCGCGGATCAACACACCGCCCGGTGCCGGCACGACGCTGCCCTGGCCCGTGCTGTTGAGTGCCGCGAAGAATGCCGGGCGTTGTTGAGCGTCCACTGCCAGCAGGCGTGAGCCCTTGCCCAGCGCAATCGCGCCCCAGGCTTTGCCGATGGCGATCTGCGGGCGCAGCAGGCTGGCGCCGTCTTCGCGTTGCAGGGTGATCAGGTGGCCGCCGCTATCGAGTACCGCGATGGTCAACGGCGCGGCATTGATGCCTCGCCCTGCACTGATGGCTTCGTTGACCAGATTGACTGCGACTTTCAAGGTTAAAGCGCTCATGGTGCCGTCCTCATTTTGTTATAGGGAAAGTCGTGGAGCTGCGCTCGAATGCCGCAGTCCGATGCAAACAAATAGAACACAATGAGTTATTTTTTTGTATACAATAATTCTCGAAAAGCGCCACATGCGACGAAAAGCCACAGCAGAACCGGCTTGCGACGAATGAAACAGTCGCTTGAGAAAATGGATTGACCTGCGCCGTCCGCCGTGAATACACTCTGCGCAAAGCCACTTGTATACAATTACAAAACGTAAAGAGGCACAAAACCATGAGCAAAATGAGAGCAATCGAAGCCGCCGTTCTGGTGATGCGCCGTGAAGGGGTTGATACCGCTTTTGGCATTCCGGGCGCTGCCATCAACCCGCTGTACTCCGCCTTGCAGAAAGTCGGTGGCATCGATCACGTCCTTGCTCGCCACGTTGAAGGCGCCTCGCACATGGCCGAGGGCTACACCCGCACCAAGGCCGGCAACATCGGCGTGTGCATCGGGACTTCCGGCCCTGCCGGTACCGACATGGTCACCGGGCTCTACAGCGCCTCGGCCGACTCGATTCCAATCCTCTGCATTACCGGCCAGGCACCCCGCGCCCGTATGCACAAGGAAGACTTCCAGGCTGTCGACATCACCAGCATCGTCAAGCCAGTCACCAAGTGGGCAACCACGGTGCTGGAACCAGGCCAGGTGCCTTACGCGTTCCAGAAAGCTTTTTTTGAAATGCGCTCCGGCCGTCCAGGCCCTGTGCTGATCGATCTGCCGTTCGACGTGCAGATGGCCGAAATCGAATTCGACATCGACGCTTACCAGCCTCTGCCGCTGGCCAAGCCGACCGCGACCCGCGTTCAGGTCGAGAAGGCTTTGGCCCTGCTCGATCAGGCCGAGCGTCCATTGCTGGTGGCCGGTGGTGGCATCATCAACGCCGATGCCAGTGATCTGCTGGTCGAGTTCGCTGAACTGACCGGGATTCCGGTCATCCCGACCCTGATGGGCTGGGGCACCATCCCGGACGATCACCCGTTGATGGTCGGCATGGTTGGTCTGCAGACTTCGCACCGCTACGGCAACGCCACCATGCTGAAATCCGACGTGGTGCTGGGCATCGGTAACCGTTGGGCCAACCGTCACACCGGTTCGGTTGACGTCTACACCGAAGGTCGCAAGTTCATTCACGTCGACATCGAAGGCACGCAGATCGGCCGTGTGTTCACACCGGACCTGGGCATCGTGTCCGACGCCGCTGCCGCGCTGACCGTGTTCATCGAAGTCGCCCGTGAGTGGCAAGCGGCCGGCAAGCTGAAAAACCGCAGTGCCTGGCTGCAGGATTGCCAGCAGCGCAAAGCCAGCCTGCACCGCAAGACCCACTTCGACAACGTGCCGGTCAAACCGCAGCGCGTGTATGAAGAGATGAACCAGGTGTTCGGCAAAGACACCTGCTACGTCAGCACCATCGGTCTGTCGCAGATTGCCGGCGCGCAGTTCCTGCACGTCTACAAGCCGCGTCACTGGATCAACTGCGGTCAGGCTGGCCCGTTGGGCTGGACCATTCCGGCAGCACTGGGCGTGGTCAAGGCCGATCCGAGCCGTAAAGTCGTGGCCCTGTCGGGGGACTATGATTTCCAGTTCATGATCGAAGAACTGGCGGTCGGCGCTCAGTTCAAACTGCCTTACATCCACGTCGTGGTGAACAACTCGTACCTGGGCCTGATTCGTCAGGCACAGCGCGGGTTTGAAATGGACTACTGCGTGCAGCTGTCCTTCGATAACCTCAACGCGCCGGAACTCAACGGTTACGGTGTTGACCACGTCGCAGTGGCCGAAGGCCTGGGCTGTAAGGCACTGCGTGTGTTCGAACCATCGGAAATCGCCCCTGCCCTGCGCAAGGCCGAACAGATGATCGAAGAGTTCAAGGTGCCGGTGATCGTCGAGATCATTCTGGAGCGTGTGACCAACATCTCCATGGGTACCGAGATCAACGCCGTCAACGAATTCGAAGACCTGGCGCTGGTCGGCAACGATGCGCCAACGGCGATTTCGCTGCTTGATTGAACGTCATTAGCGCCCTCTCCCCCCGGGAGAGGGCTGGGGTGAGGGAAAGGTTTTGCGGTGCTCGCAAAATCGGGATCAGACTCAGGATTCCCCCTCGCCCTAACCCTCTCCCCCAGGAGAGGGGACTGATTGCGTTCAGTCTGACCCACCGTGTCAAATCCGTTTTTAGGAGACCACCATGCCGCGTTTCGCAGCCAACCTGTCCATGCTGTTCACCGAACAGGATTTCCTTGCCCGTTTCGACGCCGCCGCCAAGGCGGGTTTCAGCGGTGTTGAATACCTGTTCCCGTACGACTTCAGCTCTGCCGAAATCAAGGCCAGGCTCGACGCCAACGGTCTGACCCAAGTGCTGTTCAACCTGCCGGCCGGTGACTGGGCCAAGGGCGAGCGCGGTATCGCGTGTCTGCCGGATCGGGTTGAAGAGTTCCGCGCCGGGGTTGATCTGGCGATTGCTTACGCACAAGTGCTGGGCAACACCCAGATCAACTGCCTGGCCGGTATCCGTCCGCAAGGTGTAGACGATGCCACGGTTGAAAAGACCTTCGTCGCCAACCTCAAGTACGCCGCCGACAAGCTGCAAGCGGCGGGCATCAAACTGGTGATGGAAGCCATCAACACCCGTGACATTCCGGGCTTCTACCTGAATAACACGGCGCAAGCCCTGTCGATTCGCGAGCAGGTCGGCAGCGCCAATCTGTTCCTGCAGTACGACATCTATCACATGCAAATCATGGAAGGCGATCTGGCCCGCACCCTGCAATCGCACCTGAGCGAGATCAACCATGTGCAGCTCGCGGATAACCCGGGCCGCAACGAGCCGGGCACTGGCGAGATCAACTACCGCTTCCTGTTCGAACACCTTGATCGCATCGGTTATCAGGGTTGGGTGGGCTGTGAATACAAGCCGCTGACCACCACCGAAGCAGGCCTCGGCTGGCTGAAAACCCACAACGCAATTTAAGAACACTGCAACAACCCTGTGGGAGCGAGCTTGCTCGCGAAGAGGCCGGCACATTCACCCTCAGTGGCGCCTGCCATACCGCATTCGCGAGCAGGCTAGTTCCCACATAAAAGCAACTCCCCCTATTTGCTTGAGCAAGACAAAAACAAGAGGATTTTCTCATGGCTAAAATCGGATTTATCGGCACCGGCATCATGGGCCACCCAATGGCGGCGAACCTGCAGAAAGCCGGTCACAGCCTGTTCCTGTCGGCGCACCACGACGCCGCGCCTGCCGACCTGGTTGCCGCTGGCGCCGTCGCATTGGCCAACCCGCGCGAAGTCGCGCAGGAAGCTGAATTCATCATCGTCATGGTGCCGGATACCCCGCAGGTCGATGACGTGCTGTTCCGCGCCGACGGCGTTGCGGCAGGCATCAGCAAAGGCAAAATCGTCATCGACATGAGCTCGATCTCGCCGACCGCCACCAAGACTTTTGCGGCGAAGATCAACGAGAAAGGCGCGCAATACCTCGACGCGCCAGTGTCCGGCGGTGAAGTCGGCGCCAAAGCCGCGACCCTGAGCATCATGATCGGTGGCGACGCCGATGCCTTCGAACGCGCATTGCCGCTGTTCCAGGCCATGGGCAAGAACATCACCCTGGTCGGTGGCAATGGCGACGGTCAGACCGCCAAAGTTGCCAACCAGATCATCGTTGCCCTGAACATCCAGGCCGTCGCCGAAGCGCTGCTGTTCGCTTCGAAAAACGGTGCGGATCCAGCCAAGGTGCGTGAAGCGCTGATGGGTGGTTTCGCCTCCTCCAAGATCCTCGAAGTGCACGGCGAGCGCATGATCAAAGGCACCTTCGATCCAGGCTTCCGCATCAGCCTGCACCAGAAGGACCTGAACCTGGCCCTGCAAGGCGCCAAGGAGCTGAACATCAACCTGCCGAACACCGCCAACACTCAGCAAGTGTTCAGCACCTGCGCGGCGATCGGTGGCAGCAACTGGGACCACTCGGCGCTGATCAAGGGCCTGGAACACATGGCCAACTTCTCGATTCGCGACAAGAAATAATCTGCGCCTATGGCTCGCTCCCTGTGGGAGCGGGCTTGCCCGCGATGGCATCAACTCGGTCTGCCTGAACGACCGCAGTGCCTGAATCGCTGGCGAGCCAGCTCCCACAAGGACCGCGTCGCTACACCGTTGTCGCTTTATCCCAATAACAAGAATTCCGGGAGCCCGCCATGTCGGTCGATCCGCAACAACTGCTGCGCGAGCTGTTTGCTACAGCCATTGACGCGGCGCATCCGCAGCAAGTCCTCGAAGCCCATCTGCCAGCCGATCGTACCGGTCGGGTGATCGTCATCGGCGCCGGCAAAGCCGCCGCTGCCATGGCGCAAGTGGTCGAGCGCTGCTGGCAGGGTGAAGTATCTGGCCTGGTTGTGACCCGTTACGGTCACGGCGCCCCGTGCGAAAAAATCGAAGTGGTCGAGGCCGCGCATCCAGTGCCGGACGCTGCCGGTCTGGCCGTCGCCAAACGCGTGCTGGACCTGGTCAGTAACCTGAGCGAAGACGACCGCGTGATCTTCCTGCTGTCCGGTGGCGGCTCTGCCCTGCTCGCCCTGCCAGCCGAAGGCATCACGCTTGCCGACAAGCAGTCGATCAACAAAGCCCTGCTCAAATCCGGCGCGACCATCGGCGAGATGAACTGCGTGCGCAAGCACCTCTCGGCGATCAAGGGCGGCCGTCTCGGCAAGGCCTGCTGGCCGGCGACTGTTTATACCTATGCGATTTCCGATGTACCGGGCGACCTCGCCACGGTCATCGCTTCCGGCCCGACCGTGGCCGACCCGAGCACGTCAGCCGAAGCCTTGGCGATCATCAAGCGCTACGGCATCGAGATCCCGGCGTCGGTACGCACCTGGCTGCAAAGCTCCGAGTCGGAAACCGTCAAACCCGGCGACCCGAGCCTGGCTCGCAGTCATTTCCAGTTGATCGCCCGTCCGCAGCAATCGCTGGATGCCGCCGCGGTGAAATGCCGCCAGGCCGGTTTCAGCACGCTGATCCTCGGCGACCTGGAAGGTGAGTCGCGCGAAGTGGCGAAAGTCCACGCTGGCATCGCCCGCCAGATCATCAACCACGGTCAGCCACTGGCCGCCCCCTGCGTGATCCTCTCCGGCGGCGAAACCACCGTGACCGTGCGCGGCAATGGCCGTGGCGGCCGCAATGCCGAATTCCTCCTGAGCCTGACCGACAGTCTCAAGGGCCAGCCCGGCGTCTACGCCTTGGCCGGTGACACTGACGGCATCGACGGCTCGGAAGACAATGCCGGCGCCATCATGACCCCGGACAGCTACGCCCGCGCCGCCGCCCTTGGCCTGAGCGCCAGCGACGAGCTGGATAACAACAACGGCTACGGCTACTTCCAGGCACTCGACGCGCTGATCGTCACCGAACCGACCCGCACCAACGTCAACGACTTCCGCGCCATTCTGATCCTTGAGAACTCTAAATCATGACGCCTGATAAAAAGGTCAAAATCCTCGCCACCCTCGGGCCTGCGGTCGATGGCATCGACGCTATCCGCGAACTGGTCGAGGCCGGGGTCAATATCTTCCGCCTCAACTTTAGCCACGGTGATCACGCCGACCACGCCAAGCGCTATCAGTGGATCCGCGAAGTCGAGCGCCAGCTCAACTATCCGCTGGGCATTCTGATGGACCTGCAAGGGCCGAAACTGCGCGTCGGCAAATTCGCTGACGGCAAGGTGCAGCTGCATCGCGGCCAGGCATTCCGTCTCGATCTGGACGCGACACCGGGCGATGAGCGCCGGATCAACCTGCCCCATCCGGAGATTATCGAAGCGCTGGAAGCGGGCATGGATCTGCTGCTCGACGACGGCAAACTGCGCCTGCGCGTGGTGACCAAATACGCCGATGCGATCGACACCACCGTGCTCAATGGCGGCGAACTGTCGGATCGCAAAGGCGTGAACGTGCCACAAGCGGTGCTCGAACTCAGCCCGTTGACCGCCAAGGATCGCCGCGACCTGAGTTTCGGTCTGGAACTGGGTGTGGATTGGGTCGCGCTGTCGTTTGTGCAGCGCCCGCAAGACATTCTCGAGGCCCGCGCACTGATCGGTGACAAAGCGTTCCTGATGGCGAAAATCGAGAAGCCGTCGGCGGTTGAGCAACTGCGTGAAATCGCCGAACTGAGCGACGCGATCATGGTGGCTCGCGGTGATCTGGGCGTAGAAGTCCCGGCCGAGAGCGTGCCGCAGATCCAGAAAAACATCATCACCACCTGCCGCGAACTCGGCAAACCTGTCGTCGTCGCGACGCAAATGCTCGAGTCGATGCGCTTCTCCCCTGCCCCCACTCGCGCCGAAGTCACCGACGTCGCCAACGCGGTGGCCGAGGGTGCCGATGCGGTGATGCTGTCGGCGGAAACCGCGTCCGGCGAGTACCCGCTGGAAGCTGTGCAGATGATGAGCAAGATCATCCGCCAGGTGGAAAACGGTCCGGATTATCAGACGCAACTGGACGTCAGTCGGCCGAAGGCTGAGGCCACCGTGTCGGATGCGATCAGTTGCGCGATCCGGCGCATCAGCAACGTGTTGCCGGTGGCCGTTTTGGTCAACTACAGCGAGTCGGGCGCATCGAGCCTGCGTGCATCGCGGGAACGGCCAAAAGCACCGATCCTCAACCTGACGCCGAACCTGCAGACCGCGCGCCGTTTGAGCGTGGCATGGGGCATTCACTCGGTGGTCAATGATCGCCTGCGTCAGGTCGATGAAGTCTGCTCGACCGCGCTGGAAATCGCCCAGGCGCAGGGAATGGCCGAGCGTGGTGACACGCTGCTGATCACTGCCGGCGTGCCGTTTGGGCAGCCGGGGTCGACGAACTCGCTGCGTATCGAGACGTTGATTTAAAGACAGCGACACAACCTGTGGCGAGGGGGGAAATCCTCTGGCCACAGAGTTCCTATGACAAAGAGACTCATCGTTTTTACTGGCCTCTTCGCGAGCAAGCTCGCTCCCACAGTTGATTTGTGTGAATCACAAATTCAATGACTGAACAAAGATTCAATGTGGGAGTGAGCTTGCTCGCGAAGCAGGCGACTCGGTTTCACTGACTTTCAGAACTGCCATGCCTGCCAAACATTTCAATACCCACTGCCCCGACTGGGCCGAGGCTTTGCTCAACGGTTTCAGTCAGATATTCCTCCAGCGCCATCCACTGTGCGGCCTGCTGTGTCTGCTAGCGATCCTGCTGACAGCGCCTGTGCTGTTCGCCGGTGCGCTGCTGGGCGCCGTCGCCGGATTGCTCACCGCGCAACGGCGCAACTACGCCAAGGCTGATCGCCAGGCCGGGTTGTTCAGCTACAACGGCGTCCTGCTTGGTTTGTTGCTGAGCCTGTATTTCCCGTGGTCACCGCTGCTGCCGCCGCTGATTCTCGCCGCTGGTGGCTTGAGTGCGATGCTCACGCAACAATGGCTCAAACATGTGTACCGCAACCGATTCATACCGGCCTACACCTCGCCGTTCGTGGCCATGAGTTGGGTGTTACTGCTGTTCGCCGAACCGTCGGCGCCGATGCCTCACGTCGAGATGAACCTGCTCAATCTGTTCGCTGCCGAGTTCAAAGGGCTCGGACAGGTGATGTTCCTCGGGCATCCATTGGCCGGGGGGTTGATTGCCATCGGTTTGCTGATCGCTGATCGCCGCGCTTTTGCCTGGGCACTGCTGGCTTCTGCAATCGGTCTGGCGTCCAGTTTGCTGCACCACGAAACCAGTTCCGCGCTGCTGGGCCTGGGCAGCTACAACGCCGTGCTCGCCGCCCTCGCCTTCAGTGCTCAACGCGAACAACCGTGGTTGCCATTGCTCGGCATCGTCCTGGCATTGCTGATCACACCGCTGTTCGCCGCCATGGGTCTGGCCACATTGACCGCGCCGTTCATCCTGGCCTGCTGGCTGATCCGCGCCGGTATCCAGATGCTTGGCAAAGCCAACGTCGACAGCACGCCTTGCGCTCAGGGGGAGAATCAACCTAGGCTGCGCTGATCTTTGATTCAGGCATTATTCATGGACAGCAGCAGCAACTGGCGTGAACGGCTTTACGTCATGATTTTCCAGAGCGACACCCTCGCCGGACGGCGCTTCGACGGCATTTTGCTGTTGATCATCCTCGCCAGTCTGGTGATCGTGATGCTCGACAGCATCGACAGCATTCACCAGAACTACGCCAACGTGCTGGCCTACATCGAGTGGGGTTTCACGATCATCTTTCTCGGTGAGTACATCCTGCGTCTTTACTGTTCGCCCAAGCCGCTGCGCTATGCCTTCAGTTTTTACGGGCTGGTGGATTTGCTGGCGATCGTGCCGGGCATTCTCGCGCTGTATTACAGCGATGCGCAGTATCTGCTGATTATTCGCATCATCCGCATGCTGCGGATTTTCCGCGTGCTCAAGCTCAGTCCGTACCTCAAGCAAGCCAATTACCTGATGTCGGCGCTGCGCGGCAGCAAACAGAAAATCGTGGTGTTTCTGGTCAGTGTCTGCACGCTGGTGACGGTGTTCGGTACGTTGATGTACGTGATCGAAGGCCCGGAGCACGGCTTCACCAGCATTCCCAAAGGCATCTATTGGGCTATCGTGACGCTGACCACCGTGGGGTTTGGCGACATCGTGCCGAAAACGCCTCTGGGTCAGGTGATTTCGTCGCTGGTGATGATCACCGGTTACTCGATCATCGCCGTGCCAACCGGAATTTTCACCGCCGAACTGGCCAACGCCATGCGCGGTGAACAGCTGCAACATGATTGCCCTGTGTGCAAGAAAAACAGCCACGAACATGGCGCCGCGTTTTGCTCGCGCTGTGGCAACGCGCTGTTCAAAAAAATGGAATAAGCAAAGAGCTTTTTAATCTTTAAGCGACTATGCGAGGCCCGCTATAGTCGCTGGCAAATGGCCTCAGTTTTGGCACAACACCCCCACAGAACAAGGAATGCGCAGTGAAAAAACTCTTTGGCGCCTCACTTCTCGCCGCAGGTCTCGCGTTCGGCAGCGTGGCTCAAGCCGCACCGACCCTGCTCAACGTTTCGTACGACGTGATGCGCGATTTCTACAAGGACTACAACACTGCGTTCCAGAAACACTGGCAAGCCGAGCACAACGAAAACATCACGGTGCAGATGTCCTTCGGCGGTTCGAGCAAACAGGCGCGATCAGTGATCGACGGCCTGCCGGCTGACGTCATCACCATGAACATGGCAACTGACATCAACGCCCTCGCCGACAACGGCAAACTGGTGCCGGAGAACTGGGTCACACGCCTGCCGAACAACAGCGCGCCGTTCACTTCCGCCACCGTATTCATCGTCCGCAAAGGCAACCCGAAAGCCCTGAAAGACTGGCCGGATCTGCTCAAGGACGGCGTGCAAGTGATCGTGCCGAACCCGAAAACGTCGGGCAACGGACGCTATACCTACCTGTCGGCATGGGGCTATGTGCTGAAGAACGGCGGTGACGAGAACAAGGCCAAGGACTTCGTCGGCAAACTGTTCAAGCAAGCGCCGGTGCTCGATACCGGTGGCCGCGCCGCCACCACCACGTTCATGACCAACCAGATCGGCGACGTGCTGGTGACCTTCGAGAACGAAGCCGAAATGATCGCCCGCGAGTTTGGCCGTGATCAGTTTGAAGTCGTCTACCCAAGTGTCTCCGCTGAGGCCGAGCCACCGGTTTCCGTGGTCGACAAAGTCGTCGACAAGAAAGGCTCGCGTGCGGCGGCTGATGAATATCTGAAGTACCTGTGGTCGCCACAAGGTCAGGAAATTGCTGCCGCCAACTACCTGCGCCCGCGTGATCCGGCGGTGCTGGCGAAGTACACCGATCGTTTCCCGAAAGTCGATTTCCTGTCGGTGGAGAAGACTTTTGGTGACTGGCGCACCGTGCAGAAGACTCACTTCAATGACGGTGGGGTGTTTGATCAGATTTACACGGGGCAGTAAGGCTTAAGTGGCAGTGAAAAAGGCGACCTCGGCAGGTCGCCTTTTTTGTGGCCAAGCATCCCCTCACCCCAGCCCTCTCCCAGAGGGAGAGGGAGCCGACCGCGTTGTTCTGGGTCATGCGTCGACCTGAAAGATGGTGGCGATTATGGATTCGGTTACGCTCGTTCAAGTCGGCGTATTTCTCCAGCATCCCCCAATCAGTTCCCTCTCCCTCGGGAGAGGGCTAGGGTGAGGGGAAGCTTGTGATCATAAGCACGCTATCGAACAGATGTAAGTGAATGTATCATCAGCGCTCATCCGTCGGACGACAGTCGATCCAGGACGACACGCTGAAACACTCCAACATTGCGCACCTTGATAACTGATATCAACCAACGGCGTCTTCTGCCCGCCCGGTTTGTCCCATAGCCTCACCGCATTCCTTTCGCTGGATCGAGAAACCCTATGACCGCCACGACTCACGCAATGACCCGAGGCATGGTGCTGCTGTTCGCTTTTTGCTGCGGCGCCATCGTTGCCAACATCTACTACGCGCAGCCGATCATCGGCCTGATCGCGCCGGACATCGGTCTGACCGACACCATGGCCAGTTTCATCGTCTCGCTGACGCAGATCGGCTATGCGTTGGGCCTGTTCTTTCTGGTGCCGCTGGCGGACCTGCTGGAAAACCGCCGGTTGATGATCATCACCACCGTGGTGGCGATAGCCAGCCTGCTGGCTGCGGCGTTCACCGATCAACCCAACCTGTTTCTGCTGATCTCGTTGCTGGTGGGCTTCAGTTCGGTGTCGGTGCAGATCCTGATTCCATTGGCCGCGCATCTGGCGCCTGAGGAATCTCGCGGTCGCGTTGTCGGCGGAATCATGGGCGGCTTATTGCTGGGCATCCTGTTGGCGCGGCCGGTATCGAGCGTGGTGGCCGACCACTTGGGCTGGCGGGCGATGTTCATGATCGCGGCGGCGCTGATGGCGGCGATCAGCGTGGTGTTGGCGCTGACAGTCCCCAAGCGCCAACCGGATCACAGCGCGTCCTATGGACAACTGCTCGGCTCGCTATGGACGTTGCTGCGCCAGCAACCGGTGCTGCGTCAGCGTGCGTTTTATCAGGGCTGCATGTTCGCCGCGTTCAGCCTGTTCTGGACCGCAGTGCCGCTGGAACTGGCGCGCAATCATGGCTTGTCGCAAACCGAGATTGCGATCTTCGCCCTGGTCGGCGCCATCGGTGCCATCGCCGCGCCGATCAGCGGTCGCCTGGCCGACGCCGGCCACACCCGAATCGCGTCCTTGCTGGCCATGCTGTTCGCCAGCCTGAGCTTCCTGCCCGCCTTCATCCACCCGGCCTACAGCGTCATCGGCCTGGCCGTGACCGGCGTCGTCCTCGACTTCTGCGTGCAGATGAACATGGTGCTCGGCCAGCGTGCGGTGTACTCGCTGGACGCGAAAAGCCGTGGTCGTCTGAACGCGCTGTACATGACCAGTATCTTCATCGGCGGCGCTTTCGGCTCGTCGGTGGCCAGCGCGGTGTATGAACATGGCGGTTGGTTATGGATCGTGATCGTCGGCAGCGTGTTTCCGTTGCTGGCGTTGCTGCGATTCTTGAGTGTTTCTGAAAAGCGCTCACTGGCGGCTGCCTGACACGCTAAAAATATCGCCAGCAGACTCGCCCCCACAGGTTAATCACTGACCCTGCCGGGGCATTGTCGTCAATACCGAACCAATTTTTCCATCGCCGCATCCGCCAGAAACGAGGAGCGGCTTTTGACGTTGTGCTCGCGCACATAACGGTCGATTCGCTGGATCACGTAACCGGGCAGCGTCACATTGACCTTTTCGGTCTTGCCCAGATACGGCGAGATATCCAGCTCCAGCATGCCCCAGCCCATCTCGGCGAATTCCGGGTTATTGCGATGTGCCGCCGCCGAGGTCGGCAACGGGATCGAATGTCCATCCGCCGCAATCTCTTGCAGCATGATGTGTGCAATCTCTACCGCTGCGTTGTAGGCATCTTCAAAGGTATCCCCGGCCGTTACGGCGCCAGGAATATCGGGGATCTGAATACCAATGGCGGTGCTCTCATCGCCCCACTCGATGCAGATTGGATATTGCATTATGGATCTCCTTCATAACTGGCTGGCGGGTTGTACAACCCAGCACGCCTCCTGATGCTTTTGACCGTTCCCAATGGCAGATCCTTTTTCGGATGCGGGACGGGAATCGTGTTCGGGTTGTAACGGTGCCTGAAGATGTGATGACTGCCGGTGACACGATCCAGCGTCCAGCCTGCTTCCTCCAGTTCCTTGATCAATAACCTGCTTTGCACCAATCGCCTCCTTGCCAAGGCCCGTTAAAAATAACTCTAGAGTTATCTTTACTCAAGCACAGGAATAGGCAGAACGACGTCTGGTTGTTTTACAGGGTGTGATTGAAACCGCTAAACCCTGAGCTTTGTGCAGCACTTCCATGAGCAATTTCTGTGCGCACCCAACAGGCACACAGCAAAACGGCGATCCGAAGATCGCCGTTTTCATTTACTGCCCGAATTTCTTGCCCAACCCCGGAGGCACGCCATGGATGTTGGTGTCTTCCCATGGGCCGTTGGGGCTGACCGCGCGGCTCCAGCCGTTGTTCCAGCGGTAGTAGGTGCGCTGGCGATAGAACGTATTGGTCTGATCGTCGAGCACGTAGACGCCAAGTTTCTGATCCCAGTGGCTGTTGCCGCCCGGTGGTGGGGCGAAGCTGGCCGAGGTGCGCGGCACCGGTTTTGCCGGTTTGGCCGGGATGCTTTTGCCTGGCGTCGGCGAAGTCGACGGGGTCGGGCTTGGCTGTGAGGGCGGAATCGGCGGCAGGTTGGTGGTCGGTTCCGGGCGTTGCACCGCACACGCACTCATGCCCAGGGCCAGTGTAAGGACTGTGATTCGGGCGATGGTGTGCATGTCGGTGCTTTCCTCTGGTGCCGGTTATTTATCCGGGCTGTCGATGGTCAGTTTTTGCGGCGCGGTGGTGCTGCTGGGCAAAGGCCCGCTGCGACCGACCCATTCGCCAGCAGTCGGCTGGCCGGCACGGGAGATGCGCGCAACCAGTTGGACTTCAGGGAAGTTCGACAGTTTCAACTGCGGCATCATCGCGTCGGCATCGCCCAGCTCAACAGTCACCGGCAGATCAGCCACGGTCAGGCGCTTGGCCGCCAATGGCGCCGGCGGACCGGACGTGGCGCGGGCGAAAATGAACACGCTGTCGCCCGGTTGCACTTTGCCTTTGAGTTCGCTGGCCAGATCGACGCGGACCTTCAACAATGCGGCTTTCGGCGCTGTGGCCTCAGCGACTGTGCCGCCACTGGCCTTGAGACGCTCGGCTGCACGTTCGATCCCGCCTTGCAGCGCGGCCCGGGATTTGTCGTCCGGTGGCAGTTGCGCCAGCAAGCGGTTCCAGTAATCGATGGCTTGCTGATAACGCTCGCCTTCAAACGCGGCGATGCCGAGCAGGCCGAGGCTGGTCACTTCTTTCGGATCAGCCTTCAGTGCTTCGTCGGTCAAGGCCTGAATCTTGTCCGACCACTTTTTACCGTCGGCAAAATACTGTGCCTGCGCCCACTGACCAAGCAACTCCGGTTGGCGACCGGCGAGGCTGGCAGCGCGTTCGAACATCTTCGCCGCGTCCGCCGGACGCTCCTGAGCCATGTAAGTACGGCCGAGGAAGTAGAGGCCTTCAGCGGAATCCGGTTGCGCCGCAACGGCGCGCTCCAGACGCTGGGTCATCTCTTCCATCGACTGCGGCGCCTGGGCAAATTCGCGGGTCAGTTCAACCTTGTCGGCGGCGCCGAAGTGCAAGTACAGCGCCAGGCCCAATACCGGCACCAACACGGCAGCCAGCAGCGGCAACGGCTTGCCCAGTCGGGACACCCGCGGCGCGGTAACGCCTTCGGTATCGGCAAGTAACTCGCGCGCCGCTTCAGCGCGGCCGCTGTCCATTTGCACGGCATCGAGTACGCCTTCGGCCTGTTGCGTTTGCAACTCGGCAACGCGCTCCTGATAGAGCGCGACGTTCAGGGCAGTTCGATCCTCTTCACGCTGGGCGCGACGTTCACGCAACACCGGGATCAGCAGAAAACTCAGGGCGACCAGAAGCAACAGCCCTGCGGCAAGCCAGAAATCAATCATTCTTGGTTTTTATCCAACAGTTGGTCGAGGCGCTGACGTTCTTCGGCAGACAGCGATTGCGGTGTCTGGGCGCGTTGTCCGCGACGGCGGCGGACGATCACGGCGATCACCACAAAACCACCGAGCAGCAGACCGGCCGGGCCAAACCACAGCAGCGCGGTCTTGGCGTTCAGCGCGGGTTTGTAGCGGACGAAATCACCGTAGCGATCGACCATGAAGTCGATGATCTGCTGATTGTCCTTGCCCTCGCCCAGCATGCGGAAAATCTCTTTGCGCAGGTCAGCGGCAATCGGTGCATTGGAGTCTGCAATGTCCTGATTCTGGCACTTGGGGCAACGCAGTTCCTTGGTCAGTTCGCGGAAACGCTCGCGGTCACCTTCTTTGGCAAACTCGTAAGTGTCGATGGCCGCGTGAGCCACGCCGACCAGACTCAAACCCAGCATCAGGGCAGCTAAAAAGCGCTTCATGGCTTGGCCTCATCGACCAGCGCCTGGTACTTGGCCGCGAGTTTTTCGCGCCAGACCTGCTCGTCGATCACACCGACATACTTGTCGCGGATGATGCCCTTGGCGTCGATGAAAAAGGTTTCCGGCGCGCCATAAACACCGAGGTTCAAGCCCAGCGAGCCTTCGTCGTCACGGATGTCGAGCTGATAAGGATTGTGGAACTCGGCCAGCCACTTCAAGGCATCGGCGTTGGTGTCCTTGTAGTTGATGCCGTAGATCACCACCCCGCGCTCGGCGAGCTTGTTCAGCACCGGATGCTCGACCCGACAGGAAATGCACCAGGTGCCCCAGACGTTGACCAGTGCCGGTTTGCCGAGAATATCGGCTTTGGTCAGGGTTTTATCACCCTGCACGTTTGGCAGGGAAAACTCCGGAAATGGCTTGTTGATCATCGCCGACGGCAGTTCGGCCGGATCAAGGTACAGACCGCGATAAAGGAATACCGCCACCAGCAGAAAAATCGCCAGGGGCACCAGCATCAACCAACGTCTCATGCAGCCGCTCCTTCCATGCCCAGTGCTTCACGCACACGGGCTTTAACCTTGACTCGGTAGCGTCGATCCATCGCCGCCAGCAACCCGCCGAAACCGGTCAGCAAGCCGCCGAACCAGATCCAGCGCACGAACGGTTTGACGTGTACGCGCACCGCCCACGCGCCGTTTTCCAGCGGTTCACCCAATGCGACGTAGAGGTCACGGGTAAAACCGGCGTCGATCCCGGCTTCGGTCATCACCGAGTTCTGCACGGTGTATAGACGCTTCTCAGGGTGCAGCACGCTGATTTCCTTGCCGTCACGGATCACGCGGATGGTGCCTTTGTCGGACGTGAAGTTCGGCCCTTCGAAGTGCTTGGCGCCTTCGAACACGAATTGGTAACCGCCCAGATCCATCGACTCGCCCGGTGCCAGACGCAGGTCGCGCTCGGCACTGTTCTGGCTCGACAACACCACGCCCAACGCGCAAACGGCGATACCGAGGTGAGCGATCTGCATGCCCCAGTAGCTGCGAGTCAGGGTTGGCAGGCCTTTGATCAGGCCTTTGTGGCGCGTCTTGTCGAAGATGTCGCGCACACCGGCGAGCAATACCCACGCGGCGAGCAGGAAGGTGGCGATCACCGCCCAGTTGAAATCGCCGTAAGCAATACCGGCGATCACGGCCAGCGCAACGCTGCCGAGCAGCACCGGGGCCAGCATGTTCAGCAGCCATTTCACCGGAGTGTCTTTCCAGCGCACGAGCATGCCCACCGCCATCACCATCATCAACAGCGCCATCAACGGAATAAACAGCGCGTTGAAGTACGGCGGCCCGACCGACAGTTTGGCGCCGCTCAGGGCATCGAGAATGAGCGGGTACAAGGTACCAAGCAGGATCATTGACGCCGCCACGACCAGCACCAAGTTGTTGCCCAGCAGCAGTGTTTCACGCGACCACAGGTTGAATCCGACCTGGCTTTTTACGACCGGCGCGCGCAACGCAAACAGGGTCAGCGAACCACCGACGACAAACAGCAGGAAGATCAGGATGAACACACCGCGCTCCGGGTCGGATGCAAATGCATGCACCGAAGTCAGCACACCGGAACGCACCAGGAACGTACCGAGCAGGCTCAGCGAGAAAGCGGCAATCGCCAGCAACACCGTCCAGCTTTTAAACACGCCACGTTTTTCGGTAACCGCCAGCGAGTGAATCAGCGCGGTGCCGACCAGCCATGGCATGAACGAGGCGTTTTCCACCGGGTCCCAGAACCACCAGCCGCCCCAGCCGAGTTCGTAGTAAGCCCACCACGACCCGAGGGTGATACCGATACCGAGAAAGGCCCAGGCAACGATAGTCCAGGGACGCGACCAGCGCGCCCACGCCGCATCAAGACGACCCCCCATCAATGCCGCGATGGCAAACGCGAACGCCACCGAAAACCCGACGTAACCCATGTACAACATCGGCGGATGAACGATCAGGCCGATGTCTTGCAACAACGGGTTCAGGTCGGCGCCATCGCTGGGCATTTGCGGCAGGATGCGTTTGAACGGGTTGGACGTGAGGATCAGGAACAGCAGGAAACCGGTGCTGATCATGCCCATCACTGCCAGCACGCGGGCGAGCATGACTTGCGGCAACTGGCGCGAGAATACCGACACGGCGAACGTCCAGCCGCCGAGGATCAATGCCCACAGCAGCAACGAGCCTTCGTGGGCGCCCCACACCGCGCTGAATTTGTAATACCACGGCAACGCGCTGTTGGAGTTGTTGGCCACATAGGCGACGGAGAAGTCATCGGCCATGAATGCGTAGGTCAGGCAGCCGAAGGCGAACAGCAGAAACGCGAACTGCCCCCACGCGGCCGGCTGGGCCAGACTCATCCAGAAGCGATCACCGCGCCAGGCACCGACCAAGGGCACCACGGCCTGCACCAGCGCAAAACACAGCGCCAGAATCATCGCCAGATGGCCGAGCTCGGGAATAAAGATTGCGGAAGTCATCAATCAACTCTCCTTCGCTGGGGTCGGGGCGGATTGACCGCTGTCTTTCAACGCTTTGGTCACTTCCGGCGGCATGTACTTCTCGTCATGCTTGGCCAGCACTTCATCGGCGACGACGACACCGTCGGCGTCGAGCTTGCCCAGGGCGACAATGCCCTGCCCTTCGCGAAACAGGTCCGGAAGGATGCCGCGATAGGTGATGGTCACGGACTTCTTGAAATCGGTGACGACGAATCTGACGTCCAGCGAGTCCGGGGAGCGTTGCAGGGAACCGGCCTCCACCATGCCGCCGGCGCGAATGCGCGTACCCTGTGGGGCTTCGCCATTGGCGATCTGGGTTGGCGTGTAAAACAGGTTGATGTTTTCCTGCAGCGCACTCAAGGCCAGGCCGACGGCAGCGCCGACCCCGACCAGAATTGCCAGAATGATGATCAGACGCTTTTTACGCAGCGGATTCACTTGCCGTTCTCCCGGCGCAGACGACGCGCCTCTTGTTGCAGATAGCGCTTGCGGGCGGCAATGGGCGCCGCGACGTTGAGGACCAGTACCGCCAGACAGATGCCGTAGGCGGACCAGACATACAGGCCATGATGGCCCATGGCGAGGAAGTCGCCGAACGAAGCAAAACTCATCGCGCGCCCTCCAGACTGTTCTGCACTTCTTCTTTCACCCAACTGGCGCGGGCTTCGCGCTTGAGCACTTCGAGGCGCATGCGCAGCAACAACACGGCGCCGAAGAAGCAGTAGAAACCCAACACTGTCAGCAACAGCGGCAGCCACATTTCGACGGGCATTGCCGGTTTTTCAGTGAGGGTGAACGTCGCGCCCTGGTGCAGGGTGTTCCACCACTCCACCGAGTACTTGATGATCGGGATGTTGATCACACCGACGATGGCCAACACCGCGCAGGCCTTGGCGGCGCTGTCGCGGTTGCTGATCGCGTTGCCCAGCGCGATCAGGCCGAAGTACAGGAACAGCAGAATCAGCATTGACGTCAGGCGCGCATCCCAGACCCACCACGAGCCCCACGTCGGTTTGCCCCAGATCGCCCCGGTGACCAGCGCCACGGCGGTCATCCACGCGCCGATCGGTGCGGCGCATTGCAGGGCGACGTCGGCCAGTTTCATCTTCCACACCAGACCCACCACACCGCACACCGCCAACATCACGTAAATCGACTGAGCGAGCATCGCGGCGGGCACGTGAATGTAGATGATGCGAAAGCTGTTGCCTTGCTGATAATCCGGCGGCGCGAAGGCCAGGCCCCAGACAACGCCGACACCAATCAGCAGCAACGCTGCAATGCTCAACCACGGCAAAAACTTGCTGCTGATGCCGTAGAACCACTTGGGCGAGCCGAGCTTGTGAAACCAGGTCCAGTTCATACTGTATCCATCACGGGTGCCGCTCATCGGTGTGAGCTGGCATTTGGGTCATGCCTTTCCTGAAAAAAGCGGTTAATTTTTAACCAGACCTCATTATTATTCGCCGACGCTGATCTTCAGGCCAGCCGCTATTGCAAAGGGTGTCAGGGTTATCGCCAGGGCGGTCAGGCTCCCAAGCCACAGCAGATAACCGGTCGCCGGCATGCCTTGCAAGGCTGCCTGCAAGGCGCCACTGCCGAGGATCAACACCGGGATGTAAAACGGCAGAATCAGCAGCGCCAGCAACAGGCCGCCACGCTTCAAACCCACAGTCAACGCCGCACCCACCGCGCCGAGCAAGCTCAGCACCGGGGTACCCAGTAGCAATGACAGCAGCAATACCGGCAGGCAGGCAGCAGGCAAACCGAGCATCAACGCCAGCAAGGGTGAGAGCAAAACCAGCGCCAGCCCGGAAAAGAGCCAGTGTGCCAGCACCTTGGCCAAAACCAGAAGTGGCAGCGGGTGCGACGAAAGGACCCACTGCTCCAGAGAGCCGTCTTCGAAATCACTGCGGAAAAGCCCGTCCAGCGAGAGCAGCACGGATAAAAGCGCCGCCACCCAGACTAACCCCGGGGACAGGTTTTGCAACACTTGAGTTTCCGGGCCGACGGCCAGCGGGAACAAGGCGATGACGATGGCAAAGAAAATCAGTGGATTGGCCAGCTCCGCCGGGCGGCGAAACAGCAGTCGGGATTCACGGGCAACCAGCAGGCCGAAAACACTCATACTGCCCAGCTCCCCAAATCGATGTCGCGATAACCCGAAGGCATCCGTGTCAGGGTGTGGTGCGTGGTCAACACCACCAGACCGCCGCGCTCACAGTGTCCGGCCAGATGTTCTTCGAGTTGCGCCACGCCCTGCTTGTCGAGGGCGGTAAACGGCTCATCGAGAATCCACAGCGGCGGGCTATCGAGATACAGGCGGGCCAGCGCCACGCGACGTTGTTGGCCGGCAGAAAGACTGTGGCAGGGAACATCTTCGAAGCCGCGCAATCCTACTGCTGCCAAGGCTTGCCAGATGGCGTCGCGTTCGGCGGGATGATGCAGGGCGCAGAGCCACGACAGGTTCTCTTCCGGGGTCAACAAGTCCTTGATCCCGGCGGCATGGCCGATCCATAACAGATTGCGCGCCAGTTCACTGCGTTGCTCGGTCAAGGGCTGACCATTGAGCAGGACCTGACCTTCGGTCGGCTGCATCAGACCGGCCAGCAAACGCAGCAAACTGGTTTTACCGCTGCCGTTAGGGCCGCTGATCTGCACCATATCGCCGCTGACGAGTCGCAATTCGAGATTTTCGAAGAGCAGCCTCAGATCACGTTCACACGCAAGGGCAACGGTTTGCAGGACAGGACTGGTCAAGGGATCACGGGCCTTATACGGTTCAAGTCGGCTCTGGTGCGGCCGTTAAAGAGATGCAGCATAAATGCAATGACGGCTCGATCTAGAGAGCTGCGTCAAACAATTGCTATGTTTTTTGAACGAAGCGCAAGACGGGCGGCATTATACATGTCGTGCCTTACTCTCAAGAGTGCAATTTCCTCAGGTTGTGTCCGCGTATGACAGGCGAAATGAACATCCTCCCGCTCCCGACGACCACCCCGGCGACCGTTCGCCCGCAGGTCGGTGAGTTGCTCAAGCTGCTGACACCGGTCGAAGGCTTGATCGGGACCGGCCAGAGCGCCAAAGCTGAGGTGTTGTCGCTCAAGCAGGCGGATCAGACGTTTGAACTGCTGCTCAAGGTAACGCTGGACAGCGGTCGCCAGACCACCGTGCAAGCGACCAGCAATTTACCGCTGGCGCAAGGCACCAGTCTGGCGATTACCCAGCCGTCTGCCGGTAACCTGGCAATTACCGTGCAACAGGCCATTGCCAGCAGCGTCGCCACCCTCACCCGCATCGATACTGCGCAACTGCCGGTGGGCACCCTGCTGCAAGGCAAAGTGCTGACCTCGCAGGTGCTCCCGCAAACGCCGGGGCAAGCGACGGTGTTTCGTTCGATGGTCAGCCTGCTCAATACCGCCTTGAGCGGCAGCACATTGACCGTCGACAGCCCGCAGCCACTGCGCATTGGCACCCTGCTCTCGGCGTTGGTCGAAGATTCGCAAACGTTGAAATTCCTGCCGCTGAGCAACCGTCAGGAGCAATTGGCGGTGAGCCAGCAACTGCTCGGCCAGCAAAGTCGTCAGGCTTCGTTGACCGGTTTGATGAACGCGCTGCAAAACCTGCCAGCCAACACCGATCAAACGTCCACGGATTTACGCGCTGCGGTAGATCGCCTGCTCGCCAGCCTGCCGAATGTGCAACAACTGAGCACCGCCAAAGGCGTCGCACAGGCCTTGGCCAACAGCGGGATGTTTCTCGAAGCCAAACTGCTGACCGGACAAACCCCGACGCTGGCGCCGGACATGAAAGCCGATCTGCTCAAACTGGTCGCGCAACTGACACCGGGCCTGCCGAGCAGCACCAATTTCAACGCCATCATCGCCGCCAACACCCTCGCGCAGGCGATGCCGAGTTTCGTACGCAACGCCCTCGGCATGCTCGGCCAGGTCAGCGCCAAACCGCTGCCCAGCAGCTTCCCGCTGCCCGACCGTTTGCTGCAAAGCCAGGACGGCGAAGGTGATCTGGAGCACTTGCTGCGCCTCGCGGCTGCTGCCGTATCGCGCTTGCAAAGCCATCAGTTGTCGAGCCTGGAACAGACGGGCGTCACCGATGACGGCCGGCTGCTCAGCACCTGGCAGCTGGAAATTCCCATGCGCAACCTGCAAGACATCGTGCCGTTGCAGGTCAAGTTCCAGCGTGAGGAAGCGCCGGAGAAAGAACCGCAACCGAACGAGCGCCGCGACGAACGCGAGCCGAAACAGCAACTGTGGCGCGTCGATCTGGCGTTCGACATGGAACCGCTCGGGCCGATGCAGATTCAGGCGCAATTGATCGCCGGCAGCCTATCGGGCCAGCTGTGGGCCGAACGGCCGTACACCGCCGATCTGATCGAAAACAACCTGTTCGCGCTGCGCCAGCGCCTGCTGGATCGTGGGCTCAACGTGGGTGATATCGACTGCCACCACGGCACCCCGCCACAAGGCAATCAAACCCGTCTCGACCACCGCTGGGTTGATGAAACCGCATGAATGACGCCACCGCTCCACGCCAGGCCATCGCCCTCAAATACGACGGCAACCACGCACCGACGCTCACCGCCAAAGGTGACGACGAACTGGCCGAAGAAATCCTGCGGATCGCCCGCGACTGTGAAGTGCCGATCTATGAGAACGCCGAACTGGTGAGGCTGTTGGCGCGAATGGAATTGGGCGACAGCATTCCCGAAGAGCTGTACCGCACCATCGCCGAGATCATCGCGTTTGCGTGGAATCTGAAGGGGAAATTCCCCGAGGGACACGACCCGGATGCGCCGATGGTCGAGAAGGATGTCACAGAGCGCGGCGATGATTATTAGGCCGTAAAAGCAAAGATCGCAGCCTTCGGCAGCTCCTACAGGGAAATGCGAATTCCGATGTAGGAGCTGCCGAAGGCTGCGATCTTTTGATCTTGCTTGCTTCAGTTCTTGTGTAGCTTGCGCATCAACTCCGCCTCAGCCTGGGTCAAGCCGCAGGACTGAGTCAGTTCATCAACGCTCGCGCCCATCCCCACCAGTTTCGCCGCTTGGGCGAACGACAGGCTGGATGGATCACGCTGTTCCAGCTGAACGATTTTGTCCGGCAACGGGCCGACGACCGCACGCAGTTCGTGCAGGGCGTCGCCCATGCGCACATTGCCGTTCTGATAATCGTCAACGCGCTTGGCCAGTTCCTTGATGCGCTGATCACGCAGCGCATCGCCCTCGGCCTGTTGCGCAGCGATCACCCGCTGCGCCTTGATGTACGCCAGAAACATTGCCAGCGTGCCTGCCCAGAAGAGGAACAGGACAATGACCGCCACTTCGAGAATCAATCAGATGTTCTCCAGGTCCGACCACTCTTCTTCGCTCATCATCTTGTCCAGCTCGACCAGGATCAGCAACTCGTTGTTCTTGTTGCACACGCCCTGGATGAACTTGGCCGACTCTTCGTTACCGACGTTTGGCGCCGTTTCGATTTCCGACTGACGCAGGTAAACCACTTCGGCCACGCTGTCGACCATGATGCCGACGACTTGCTTGTCGGCTTCGATGATGACGATACGGGTGTTGTCGCTGATCTGGCCGGTGCTCAGGCCGAAGCGCTGACGGGTGTCGATCACGGTGACCACGTTACCGCGCAGGTTGATGATGCCCAGCACGTAGCTTGGCGCACCCGGCACCGGAGCGATCTCGGTGTAGCGCAGCACTTCCTGAACGCGCATCACGTTGATGCCGTAGGTTTCGTTGTCCAGCTTGAAGGTCACCCATTGCAGGATCGGATCTTCAGAACCCTTTGCCGCCGTCGCCTTGTCGTTCATACCCTAGCCCCTCGAAGTACCGCCACTGGCGGTGTATGTTCCGTGCCCCGCCATGCGTATGCCGGTGCTTGTCTGTTATGTAAGTGTTAAATCGGTTTGTGGTTCGGCTTACTGCCGGGCATGTGCTTTGCCCCGCCGCTGGCGATCAACTCCGCAAGAGCTGCGACATCGAGCAAGGCGCACATGTGTTCAATCACGGTGCCGGCAAGCCATGGCCGCTGACCCCGATGACTTCTCCATTTGATTTCATTCGGATCAAGACGCAACGAACGACTGACCTGATGCACCGCCAGGCCCCACTCGTAACCTTGTACCGAAATCACGTACTGCAAGCCCTGACGGAAATCATCGCGATAGCGATCCGGCATGACCCAGCGCGCGGTGTCCAACACTTTCAGGTTGCCGGCCTGGCTCGGCAGAATCCCGAGGAACCATTCCGGCTGACCGAACAGCGGCGTCAACTCGTGACCGGCCAGCGAGTAGATCGAACCCAGGCAGACCAGTGGCACGGCCAGAGTCAATCCGGCGACATCGAACAGCAGGCATTCGAAGGCTTCGGAGGCCCAGGCCGGACGGCCGTCGGTGTCGACCGGCGGCGGTGTGTTGCTTGGCGGCAGATGCACTTCCACCAGCGGCGTGACGAGCGCTTGAACAACCGGTTCGGCGGCTGGCGCTTCTGGCTCTGGCTCGACGGGTTCAGGCACGGCTTGCAGCAACTGCGTTTGCAGAAGCGGCGCAAGGGTCGATACCACGCGCACAGGTTCAGCTGTTTCGAGCAACACCACGGGCGCCTTGGCCACCGGGGCGGGCGCAGCGACCGGCGCAACAGGTCTGGCCGCTTTCTCGGCGTCGCGCGCCTGCTCTTCAAGCACCGCCGCCTGGAACTCATCCAGCGCTTCGGCGCTTTCAATCACCTCAGGCTGGGAAGCGACCTGCTCCGGCAACTCGTCCGGGATTTCCTCCAACAAACTGTCCAGATAGGACTGCAACGCCATCTGCGGCCTGGATGTCAGCTTCACCGGCCGATTCATACACAACCCCCTGTAGGCGCTGCGGAACGCTGCGATCTTTTGATCTTTTCAGAAGCGCGACAAAGCCCGATCAAAAGATCGCAGCCTGCGGCAGTTCCTACACAGGACAAAATCATCTCAAGCCACCTGCGCAACAAGTTGTTGCGCCAACAAATGCTTGAGCAGCGCGCGGTAAGCCAGCACGCCACGACTCTTGCCGTCGAATTGCGAAGGCGTGACACCCGCGCGGCTGGCGTCGCGCAGACGCGTATCGACCGGGATGTAGCCCTGCCAAATATCGTCGGGAAATTTGTCGCGCAGCACGCGCAAGGTGCTCATCGACGCTTGAGTACGGCGGTCGAACAACGTCGGCACGATGCTGAACGGCAGCGCCTGTTTGCGTGAGCGGTTGATCATTGCCAATGTGTTGACCATGCGCTCCAGGCCTTTGACGGCCAGGTGCTCGGTCTGTACCGGGATCACCAGTTGCTGGCTCGCCGCAAGGGCGTTGACCATCAGCACGCCGAGCAACGGCGGGCTGTCGATGACCGCGTAATCAAAGTCCTGCCACAACTGCGCCAGACTCTTGGCGATCACCAGCCCCAGGCCACTTTGCCCGGGCGACTGGCGCTCGAGCGTTGCCAGCGCGGTGCTCGATGGCAGCAGGGAAATGCGTTCGTCACTGGTCGACAGCAGCAACTGCCCGGGCAAGCCTTGCGGCACGCTGCCCTTGTGCAGGAACAGGTCATAGTTGCTGTGTTCCAGGCTGTCGGGATCGTAGCCGAAATAGCTGGTCATCGAGCCATGCGGGTCGAGATCGACCACGACCACGCGCTTGCCCGCCTCGGCCAGCAATCCGGCTAAAGCGATGGAAGAGGTGGTTTTACCGACCCCACCCTTTTGATTGGCGACTGCCCAGACTCTCATTCAGTTCGTTCCTCTCGACCGAGATGCTCGGCCGAGACATGGCTCAGCGTATTAATGCGGGTGACGGAGAATTGACGGCACTCTCGCGTCCCGGCGTCTTGACCGGGGTCGGTGCAGTTTGTGTGCCAGCGCGCTTCAGGGCGGCGTCCGGTTGCGCATGAGCGGTTCCGGTACCGGTCAGGCTGCGGCGCACATCCAGATTGCGCGACACCACCAGCACCACGCGACGGTTTTTGCCCCGGCCTTCGGCGGTAGCGTTATTGGCTACCGGCTGGAACTCGCCGTAGCCCACCGAAGCCAGTCGACCAGGGTTGACGCCCTGCATCGCCAGCATGCGCACGATGCTCGCCGAGCGCGCCGAGGACAGTTCCCAGTTGGTCGGGTACTGCGCGGTGCGGATCGGCTGATTGTCGGTAAAACCTTCGACGTGAATCGGGTTGTCGAACGGTTTGAGGATCGCTGCAACCTTGTCGATGATAGTGAAGGCGATGTCGCTCGGCATGGCGTCGCCGCTGCCGAACAACAGGCTGGAGTTGAGTTCGATCTCGACCCACAACTCATTGCCGCGCACCGTCATCTGGTTGGAGCTGATCAGGTCACCGAATGCGGCGCTGATGTCGTCGGCGATGCTCTTCAGCGGATCGCTGGCGCCGGCGATACCGGCGTCAACCTGCTCGGCGTCCTTGACCAGCGGCTTGGCCGGGGTCACGGTCTTCGGTCGCTCGTCGCCAATCTGGATCGGCTTGAGCGCGCGATCGGAGTCGGTAAAGACCCCGACCAGCGCTTCGGAAATTTCCTTGTACTTGCCTTCGTTGATCGACGAGATCGAGTACATCACCACGAAGAAAGCGAACAGCAGCGTAATGAAGTCGGCGTAGGACACGAGCCAGCGCTCGTGATTAACGTGTTCTTCCTGATGCCTGCGACGAGCCATAGTCCATTACCCCCATCAATCCATGAAGCCCTGAAGCTTCAGCTCGATAGAACGCGGGTTTTCACCTTCGGCGATCGACAGGATCCCTTCCAACAACATTTCGCGATAACGCGACTGCCGTAACGCGATGGACTTCAGTTTGGCCGCTACGGGCAACAGGATCAGGTTGGCACTGGCCACACCATAGATCGTCGCAACGAACGCCACGGCGATGCCGCTGCCCAGTTGCGTCGGGTCGGCGAGGTTGCCCATCACGTGGATCAGGCCCATCACCGCGCCGATGATGCCGATGGTTGGCGCGTAGCCGCCCATGCTTTCAAAGACTTTGGCGGCTTCGATATCGCGCGCTTCCTGGGTGTAAAAATCCACTTCGAGGATACTGCGGATCGCTTCCGGCTCGGCGCCATCGACCAGCAGTTGCAGGCCTTTGCGCGAGTAGTTGTCAGGTTCGGCGTCAGCCACCCCTTCCAGCCCGAGCAAGCCTTCCTTGCGTGCGGTGAGGCTCCAGTTGACCACGCGGTCGATGCCGCCAGCCAGGTCCACGCGTGGCGGAAAGAAGATCCACGCGAGGATCTGCATCGCGCGTTTGAACGCGCTCATCGGCGATTGCAACAGCGCGGCACCGATGGTGCCGCCTATTACGATCAGTGCCGCCGGGCCGTTGGCCAGCGCACCGAGGTGACCACCTTCCAGGTAGTTGCCGCCGATGATGGCGACGAACGCCATGATGATCCCGATAAGGCTTAGAACATCCATCAGATACACGCCTCGACGATGTGCTTGCCGATGTCGTCCAGACCGTACACCGCGTCAGCGAGGTCGGCTTTGACGATGGCCATCGGCATGCCGTAGATCACGCAGCTTGCCTCATCCTGGGCCCACACCGAACTGCCGCCCTGCTTGAGCAGGCGCGCGCCTTCACGGCCGTCGGCACCCATGCCGGTCAGCACGACCGCCAGAACTTTGTCGCCGTACGACTTGGCCGCAGAACCGAAGGTGATGTCCACGCACGGCTTGTAATTCAGGCGCTCGTCGCCGGGCAGGATTTTCACCGCGCCACGGCCGTCGATCATCATTTGCTTGCCACCCGGCGCCAGCAGCGCCAGCCCCGGACGCAGGATGTCACCATCCTCGGCCTCTTTGACGCTGATGCGGCAGAGCTTGTCCAGACGTTCGGCAAAGGCTTTGGTGAACGCCGCCGGCATATGCTGGATCAGCACGATCGGCGCCGGGAAATTCGCCGGCAACTGAGTCAGCACGCGTTGCAGCGCAACCGGGCCACCTGTCGATGTACCGATAGCGACCAGTTTGTAGGCCTTGCGTTTTGGTGCCGGCGACGAAGCACTGGCTGCCGGCGCGCGGGTCGGCGCCGGAGCAGGTGCCGGACGTGCCGGCGCGCTGCTGGTGTGGCTGCCATGGCCGCTGAAACTCGACGCAGCCGGGGCCGGCGTCGGCGCAGGGGCTGGAGCAGCAACAGGTGCAGGCGCGCTGTAGGCACTGAAACGACGATTACTGCGCGAGATGCTATGCACCTTTTCGCACAGCAGTTGCTTGACCTTCTCGGGATTACGCGAGATGTCTTCGAAATTCTTCGGCAGAAAATCCACCGCGCCGGCGTCCAGCGCATCCAGGGTTACCCGGGCGCCTTCGTGGGTCAGCGAGGAGAACATCAACACCGGGGTCGGGCAGCGCTGCATGATGTGCCGCACTGCCGTGATGCCGTCCATCATTGGCATCTCGTAGTCCATGGTGATCACGTCAGGCTTGAGCGCCATAGCCTGATCGATCGCCTCTTTACCGTTGGTTGCCGTACCGACAACCTGGATGCTCGGATCCGCTGAAAGAATTTCCGAGACGCGGCGGCGGAAAAAACCCGAATCGTCCACCACCAGGACTTTGACTGCCATAAACACTCCATTAGGTGCAGCGGAGCGTCATCGCCCCGCCGCCCCGGATTCAAATACGCCGTGCGGCGTAACGCTTGAGCATGCTCGGAACATCAAGGATCAGTGCGATACGGCCGTCACCAGTGATGGTGGCGCCGGACATGCCCGGAGTGCCCTGAAGCATTTTGCCCAATGGCTTGATGACCACTTCTTCCTGGCCAACCAGTTGATCGACGACGAAGCCGATCCGCTGGGTGCCCACCGAAAGGATCACCACATGGCCTTCGCGCTGCTCTTCGTGAGCGGCGGAGCTGACCAGCCAGCGCTTGAGGTAGAACAATGGCAAGGCCTTGTCCCGCACGATCACCACTTCCTGACCGTCGACGACGTTGGTGGTCGACAGGTCGAGGTGGAAGATTTCGTTGACGTTGACCAGCGGGAACGCAAACGCCTGATTGCCCAGCATGACCATCAGCGTCGGCATGATCGCCAAGGTCAACGGCACCTTGATGACGATCTTCGAGCCCTGGCCCTTGGTCGAGTAGATGTTGATCGAACCGTTGAGCTGGGAAATCTTGGTCTTCACCACGTCCATGCCGACACCGCGGCCGGACACGTCGGAGATCTCGGTCTTGGTCGAGAACCCAGGGGCGAAGATCAGGTTGTAGCACTCGGTATCGCTCAGGCGATCGGCTGCATCCTTGTCCATCACACCGCGTTTCACCGCGATGGCGCGCAGGACGTTCGGGTCCATGCCTTTGCCGTCATCGGAAATCGACAGCAGGATGTGATCGCCTTCCTGCTCGGCGGCCAGCACCACTTTACCGCCACGGGCCTTGCCCGAAGCTTCGCGTTCTTCCGGCGACTCGATGCCGTGGTCGACCGCGTTGCGCACCAAGTGGACCAGCGGATCGGCCAGGGCCTCGACAAGGTTTTTGTCGAGGTCGGTTTCTTCGCCGACCAGTTCCAGGTTGATTTCTTTCTTGAGCTGACGAGCCAGATCGCGAACCAGACGCGGGAAGCGCCCGAAGACCTTCTTGATCGGTTGCATCCGCGTTTTCATCACCGCAGTCTGCAAGTCAGCCGTGACCACGTCGAGGTTCGACACAGCCTTTTGCATGGCTTCGTCGCCGCTGTTCAGGCCCAGGCGCACCAGACGGTTACGCACCAGCACCAGCTCGCCGACCATGTTCATGATTTCGTCGAGACGTGCAGTGTCGACCCGCACGGTGGTTTCGGCTTCGCTGGCCGGTTTTTCCGGCGGTGGCGCGGCTGGCGCACGGGCCGGAGCCGGTGCAGCAGCGGCCGCCGGTTTTGGCGATTCGGCTTTCGGCGCAGGCGTGGGCGCTGCGGCCGGGGCCTTGGCGGCAGGTTTTGCGACGGCGGCAGTGCTGCCGGCAGACGCAGTCCCTACCTCAGTGAACTTGCCTTTGCCGTGCAATTCGTCGAGCAGCGATTCGAATTCGTGATCACTGATCAGATCGCTGCCAGCCGCAGCCGCTGCCGGAGCAGCAGGCGCAGGCACCGCGGCAATCGCCGATTCCAGCGCATCAACGGCAAAGTTGCCCTTGCCGTGCAACTGGTCGAGCAGCGCTTCGAATTCGTCGTCGGTGATGTCCGAGCTGTCGCCCTTGGCCGGTGCCGCAGGGGCCGGTGCCGCTGGAGCCACCGCATCAACCGCGAACTGACCTTTGCCGTGCAGTTGATCGAGCAACGACTCGAACTCGGCATCGGTGATTTCATCGCTGGCCGCTTCAGTTGCAGCAGGCGCAGCGGCCGCCGCCGGGGCTTCGGCCTGAGCCTTGACGGCGTTCAGCGAGTCCAGCAACTGTTCAAATTCGTTATCGGTGATGTCGCCCGAATCGCTTTCGGCAACCGGTGCCTCAACGACTTCTTCAACCGCTACGGCATCAGCCGATTGCGGTTCGGCCAGACGCGCCAGGGCAGCCAGCAGCTCAGGCGTAGCCGCCGTAATCGGGCTGCGCTCGCGCACTTCGGTGAACATGCCGTTCACCGCGTCCAGTGCTTCGAGCACAACGTCCATCAGTTCTGAATCAACGCGACGCTCACCCTTGCGCAGGATGTCGAACACGTTTTCGGCGATGTGACAGCACTCAACCAGCTCATTGAGCTGAAGGAAGCCGGCGCCCCCTTTTACAGTGTGGAAACCGCGAAAAATTGCGTTGAGCAGATCAGCATCATCCGGGCGGCTTTCCAGCTCGACCAATTGTTCTGACAGTTGCTCAAGAATCTCGCCGGCCTCAACCAGGAAATCCTGAAGGATCTCTTCATCGGCGCCGAAGCTCATTAAGGGGGTGCTCCTAACAGGTCTAAAAACCTAAACTTCAAAATCCAAGGCTGGATAGCAAATCGTCCACATCGTCCTGACCGGACACAACGTCTTCTCGTTTATCGGCATGAATCTGCGGACCTTCACCCTGCGAGAGATGTTTTTGTGGATCTTTTTCAGCGAGCATCGCCGTACGGTCATGTTCGATGCCCGCAAAGCGGTCCACCTGACTGGCCATGAGCACGAGTTTGAGCAAATTGCTTTCGACTTCGGTGACCAGTTGGGTCACACGCTTGATGACCTGACCGGTGAGGTCCTGATAATCCTGAGCCAGCAGGATGTCGTTCAGATTGCTCGACACCGCACGGTTGCCCGTGCTGCTGCGTGACAGAAAACCGTCGACCCGGCGCGCCAGTTCGCGGAACTCTTCAGCCCCGACCTCACGACGCATGAAACGACCCCAATCGGTACTCAAGGCCTGGGCTTCTTCAGCCAGACCATTGACCACCGGCGTGGCGCTTTCCACCAGATCCATGGTGCGGTTGGCCGCGGCTTCCGTCAGCTTGACCACATAGCCCAGGCGTTCGGTGGCGTCGGTAATTTGCGACACTTCCTCGGCCTGCGGCATGTTCGGATCAATCTGGAAATTGACGATCGCACTGTGCAGTTCACGTGTGAGCTTGCCAACTTCCTGGTACAGGCCACGGTCACGGGTCTGATTGAGCTCATGGATCAATTGCACAGCGTCGCCGAACCTGCCCTTTTCAAGGCTTTCGACCAGTTCGACCGCATGTTTTTTCAGGGTCGATTCAAAATCGCCCTGTGAAGATTCGTTGTGGTCCATAGCTCCCCCGTGGCGCAGTTTCTCAACCGATGCGTTCGAAAATCTTCTCGATCTTGTCTTTCAACGCCTGGGCCGTGAAGGGTTTCACCACATAGCCGTTTACACCGGCCTGGGCTGCTTCAATGATCTGTTCGCGCTTGGCTTCAGCGGTCACCATCAGCACTGGCAGGTGCTTGAGTTTTTCATCGGCGCGCACGTGACGCAGCAGGTCGATACCGGTCATGCCCGGCATGTTCCAGTCCGTTACCAGAAAGTCGATGCTGCCGCTGTTGAGAACCGGAATGGCGGTAATGCCATCGTCAGCCTCGACGGTGTTGGTGAACCCCAGATCGCGCAGCAGGTTCTTGATGATCCGCCGCATCGTTGAGAAGTCATCAACGATGAGGATTTTCATGTTCTTGTCCAATTCGACCTCCAAGCAGTCTTAAACGCGCCCAGCACCTGGACGCGCCATTTCATTCAATCCGGCGTAACACTCAAAGACTGTCTGGAGCACAACAGAGCAAGACCGGTGCCGTTCATCACCGCACCAGCCTCGTTCGCAGTGTCCCCACACTGCCTTCAGCGCGCTCGCCACTCCCCCAAACGCCCCCGCAAACGGGCCGCGCACTGGCTGTGTAACTGGCTGACCCGCGATTCACTGACGCCAAGGACTTCACCGATCTCCTTGAGGTTCAGCTCTTCGTCGTAGTACAGCGCCAACACCAGTCGCTCACGCTCCGGCAAATTGGCAATCGCGTCCGCCAGCGCTGCCTGGAAGCGTTCATCTTCCAGATCGCGTGACGGCTCAAGATGAGCACTCGCGCCATCCTCGTGCAGCCCTTCGTGTTCGCCGTCCTGCAACAGGTCGTCGAAACTGAACAAGCGGCTGCCCAGGGTGTCATTCAAAATCCCGTAATAATCGTCGAGACTCAATTGGAGTTCGGCCGCAACTTCGTGATCTTTAGCATCACGGCCGGTTTTAGCTTCAATCGAGCGAATTGCGTCGCTGACCATACGGGTATTGCGGTGAACCGAGCGTGGCGCCCAGTCCCCTTTGCGCACTTCGTCGAGCATCGCGCCGCGGATTCGAATGCCCGCGTACGTTTCGAAACTGGCGCCTTTGCTGGCGTCATATTTGGTCGAGACTTCGAGCAGGCCGATCATTCCGGCCTGGATCAGATCCTCGACCTGCACACTCGCCGGCAACCGTGCCAGCAAGTGGTAGGCAATACGTTTGACCAGTGGCGCGTAACGCTCGATCAACTCGTACTGCGCATCACGTGCCGACTTCTTGTAGTAGTTCATACCGCTTGCGGTCATATGACAGGCCCTGCCGTTTGCTGCACGAGACGCTCGACGAAGAATTCAAGGTGGCCGCGCGGGTTGGCAGGCAGCGGCCAGGTATCGACCTTCTGTGCGATTGCCTTGAACGCCAGTGCGCACTTGGAACGGGGGAAGGCTTCATAGACCGCACGTTGTTTCTGCACGGCCTTGCGTACGCTTTCGTCGTAAGGCACGGCGCCGACGTATTGTAGGGCCACGTCAAGAAAGCGATCCGTGACCTTGGTCAACTTGGCGAACAGGTTGCGCCCTTCCTGCGGGCTCTGCGCCATGTTGGCCAGAACGCGGAAGCGGTTCATGCCGTAATCGCGGTTGAGCAACTTGATCAGCGCGTAAGCGTCGGTGATCGAAGTCGGCTCGTCGCAGACCACCAGCAACACTTCTTGCGCGGCGCGTACGAAACTGACTACCGAGTCACCAATGCCCGCAGCGGTGTCGATCACCAGGACGTCGAGATTGTCGCCGATGTCGCTGAACGCCTGAATCAGACCGGCATGCTGAGCCGGGCTCAGATGCACCATGCTCTGAGTGCCCGACGCAGCCGGCACGATGCGAATTCCGCCCGGGCCTTGCAACAGCACGTCGCGCAATTCGCAGCGGCCTTCGATCACGTCGGCCAAGGTGCGTTTGGGCGTCAGGCCCAACAGAACGTCGACGTTCGCCAGTCCCAGATCGGCGTCCAGCAGCATGACCCGACGGCCAAGCTCTGCCAGCGCAAGAGACAAGTTCACTGACACGTTAGTCTTGCCGACGCCACCTTTGCCGCCGGTCACCGCGATAACCTGTACGGGATGCATGCTGCCCATGTTATTTCTTTACCTTGTCTTGCATAGACGGAGGCCACATTACTGGCTGCGCGTTCACAAACGGAACAATGCATGGCAGACCATCGATGTAGGTACAAAAACTGTTCATGATTACCTCAGCCTACCTGCTTGGTCGGGCTGTGATAGATATCAGCGAACATGTCAGCCATGGCTTCTTCGCTGGGTTCTTCCTGCATTTGCACGCTGACGGCGCGGCTGACCAGTTGATGACGGCGCGGCAGATGCAAATCATCCGGAATCCGTGGGCCATCGGTCAGATACGCGACCGGCAATTCATGACTGATCGCCAGGCTCAACACTTCGCCAAGGCTAGCCGTTTCATCCAGTTTAGTCAGGATGCACCCGGAGAGCCCGCAACGCTTGTAACTGTGATAAGCGGCGGTTAGAACCTGTTTCTGGCTGGTGGTTGCCAGCACGAGATAATTTTTTGAACGGATGCCACGCCCGGCCAGACTTTCGAGCTGCATACGCAGTGCCGGATCGCTGGCCTGCAGGCCGGCGGTATCGATCAGCACCACGCGTTTGCGCAGCAGCGGGTCCAGGGCCTGTACCAGCGACTGCCCCGGATCGACGTGCGTTACCGGCACGTTGAGGATCCGGCCCAGGGTCTTCAGTTGTTCCTGAGCGCCGATGCGGAAGCTGTCCATGCTCACCAGCGCGACATTCTGCGCGCCGTACTTGAGCACGTAGCGGGCAGCAAGCTTGGCAAGCGTGGTGGTCTTGCCCATGCCGGCAGGGCCGACCATGGCAATCACACCCCCCTCTTCCAGCGGCTCGACCTCCGGTACGGCAATCATCCGCGCCAGATGCGCCAGCAGCATGCGCCAGGCCTGACGAGGTTCTTCGATATCCGTGACCATCGCCAGCAGGTCGCGCGACAACGGGCCGGACAGGCCGATCCGTTGCAGACGGCGATACAGGTTGGCTTGCGCCGGGCGGCTGCCCTGCAGCTGATTCCAGGCGAGGGTGCCGAGCTGAACTTCCATCAGCTCGCGCAGGCTGTTCAATTCAAAACGCATCGAATCCAGTGCACGCGGATCAATCCCGCCGGACGATTGCGCAGGTGCCGGGGCCGGACGCGCCGGGGCCGCGTAAGTCGGCTCGCTCAACGGTTCGGCAGCGGTCAGCGGCAGGCCGGCCGTCATTGGCAAACCGGCGAACAACTGGCGATTGGTGTCGCCATCGGCTTCGCCGCGAAGGCTCAATTCGGCCTGGGCGGTGACGATGCGCGACTGGGTCTTGCGCAGCTCGTCTTCGAGTTCCATGTTCGGAACCCGTGGCGCGAGCGCCGACAACGTGTAATCCAGCGCCGCCGTCAGTTCGACGCCGCCGGCAATGCGGCGGTTGCCAATGATGGCGGCATCAGCGCCCAGCTCATCACGAACCAGCTTCATGGCCTGACGCATATCGGCGGCGAAAAAACGCTTAACTTGCATAAACCACTACCTCAGCCGTTGGGCCCTACTGTCGCAACGATGGTCACTTGCTTGTTGTCCGGTATTTCCTGGTAGGCCAGCACGTGCAATCCAGGGACTGCCAGGCGGCCAAAGCGCGAGAGCATCGCGCGGATCGGGCCGGCTACCAAGAGGATGACCGGCTGACCTTGCATTTCCTGCCGCTGCGCCGCTTCGATCAACGAACGCTGCAGCTTCTCGGCCATGCTTGGTTCCAGCAGGACACCCTCTTCCGAGCCTTGTCCTGCCTTCTGCAGACTATTGAGCAATATCTGTTCCAACCTTGGCTCCAGAGTGATAACAGGTAGCTCAGACTCCGTGCCTACAATGCTTTGGACGATTGCGCGAGATACGCCGACCCGCACAGCAGCCACCAACGCGGCGGTATCTTGACTCTTCGCGGCGTTGTTGGCGATGGCTTCGGCAATGCTACGGATATCGCGTACTGGCACATGCTCGGCCAGCAACGCTTGCAGCACCTTGAGCAACTGCGACAACGAAACCACGCCCGGCACCAGCTCTTCCGCCAGTTTTGGCGAGCTTTTGGCCAGCAATTGCATGAGTTGCTGCACTTCCTCGTGGCCAATCAGCTCGCTGGAGTGCTTGTACAGAATCTGGTTCAAGTGCGTCGCGACCACGGTGCTCGCATCCACAACGGTATAACCCAACGATTGTGCCTGCGCGCGCTGGCTGATTTCGATCCACACCGCTTCCAGACCGAAAGCCGGATCTTTGGCGTTGATACCGTTGAGCGCGCCATAGACCTGGCCAGGGTTGATCGCCAGTTCGCGATCCGGGTAAATCTCGGCTTCGGCCAGGATCACCCCCATCAAGGTCAGGCGATACGCGCTCGGCGCCAGATCGAGGTTGTCACGAATGTGCACAGTGGGCATCAGGAAGCCCAGATCCTGCGACAGCTTCTTGCGCACGCCCTTGATCCGCGCCAGCAATTGCCCGCCCTGATTGCGATCCACCAGCGGGATCAGGCGATAGCCGACTTCCAGGCCGATCATGTCGATCGGGGTCACGTCGTCCCAGCCAAGCTCTTTGGTTTCCATGGCGCGGGCCGGCGATGGCAGCAATTCCTGCTGACGCTTGACCTCTTCCAGCGCGACGACTTTGGCCACGTTCTGTTTTTTCCAGAACAGGTACGCGGCGCCGCCGGCCAGTGCGGCCATGCTCAGGAAGGAGAAGTGCGGCATGCCCGGCACCAGGCCCATGACCGCCATCAGACCGGCAGCCACCGCCAGCGCTTTCGGCGAGGCGAACATCTGGCGATTGATCTGCTTGCCCATGTCTTCCGAACCGGAAGCACGGGTCACCATGATCGCCGCCGCTGTCGATAACAACAGTGATGGCAATTGCGCCACCAAACCGTCACCGATGGTCAGCAAGGCGTAAACCCGGCCAGCGTCACCGAAGCTCATGTTGTGCTGGAAAATACCGACGGCCATACCGCCGATGAGGTTGATGAACAGAATCAGCAGGCCGGCGATGGCGTCACCACGGACGAATTTGCTCGCACCGTCCATGGAACCGTAGAACTCGGCCTCTTGGGCGACTTCCTGACGGCGCGACTTGGCCTGGTTCTGGTCGATCAGACCGGCGTTGAGGTCGGCGTCGATCGCCATTTGTTTGCCGGGCATCGCATCGAGGGTGAAACGTGCGCTCACCTCGGAAATTCGCCCGGCACCCTTGGTCACCACGACAAAGTTGATGATCATCAAAATCGCGAAAACCACGATACCGACCACGTAGTTACCGCCGATCACCACCTCACCGAAGGCCTGGATCACCTTACCGGCGGCGGCGTGGCCGTCCTGACCGTGGAGCATCACCACCCGCGTCGATGCCACGTTCAACGCCAGCCGCATCAGCGTCGCCACCAGCAGGATGGTCGGGAACACCGCAAAATCCAGTGGCCGCAGGGCGTAAACGCACACCAGCAGCACGACGATGGACAAGGCGATGTTGAAGGTGAAAAACACGTCCAGCAGGAACGGCGGAATCGGCAACATCATCATTGCCAACATGACCAGCAGCAACAACGGCACGCCCAGATTGCCTCGACTGAGGTCGGCAACGTTTGAGCGAGCACTGTTGAGTAACTGAGAGCGATCCACCGGTTTTCCCCGTTCCTTTAAAGCAAACTTTTGACGCCCAGAACGGACGTACGGCGGCTATTGCAAGAAACCTTCCAACTTTTGCCAATGATTGAAACAGAGGGGTTTGACTGGGGATTGTCTGCTGACCGGGCCGCCCCTTCGCGAGCAAGCTCGCTCCCACATTTGCTTCTTGTCGGACACAAAACCTGCAACCACTGAAGATCTCTGTGGGAGCGAGCTTGCTCGCTAAGGGGCCGTAAAATCCGGCGCGATTCTTTGATTTAAACGAAGGTGTTTAAAAGACACTTGCAGACACGGGTTCCAGGCTACGAATCCTTGCGCCATTGCCTACAGCTACGCCAGAATCCGCCGGCTTGTGCGCCTTGGGGGTGGACTCTATTGTTGAGCCGTCGCTGATTTCTCAGTGATCGGGTTTAGCAGCCTGGGTTATCTCTAGACGCACACAGTCCGTTGCCGTTATGGCGGCTTTGCGTGGGGCACTTCGGTGCGCCGGGTTCTAGAGTCCTGGTCTGCTAACCCGCGTATAGCCGCCACCCCTTTCGTTAGCAGCGAACAGTGGCAGCTTCATTACTCTAGAGGCTTCACCATGATCAAACCAACACCCAACCCACCCGAAACCGACCCCACCTCTCCCTACGAATCCCTCGATTCCAAAAAACTCAACGACGCCGCCGACCGCGCCCTCGATCACTACCTCTGCCCACCCGGCTCCGCGCCAACACCCCGTCAAACCCGCAGGATGTACGCCGTTACTGCGGACTTCAAAAACGAGGAACTGCTGGTCGATGCCTGCGAAACACTCGCCTCGGCCAAAACCATCGCCCAAGACTTCGCCCGCCTCTTGCCAGCGTCACAGCGCAGGACGCTGCTGGGGATCGCGCAACTGATCATGCTCGGCGAGCTGGCGGTGAATCGCGTGCTGGATAATCTGGAGTTGCCGGGCTGATCCCTGAACATCGGGCCTGATTAAACAGATATTTTGCTGGAGGAGGTATCTGCCTTCAGGCATAAAAAAACCGCCGTCCCGTTCAATCGGGACGGCGGTTTTTTTGTTTCATCACGGTAATGTCAGGCATCGCGCCGCAGATCTGGCGGAATCGGCAAATCATCCTTGAGCGGATCCGGACGCTTACCTTTGCCCGCGTGGTATTGGCGGATCTGATAGACGTAGGCCAATACCTGGGCAACGGCCAGGTAAAGCCCACCGGGAATTTCCTGATCGAGTTCGGTCGAGTAGTAGATCGATCGCGCCAGCCCCGGCGACTCGAGGAGCATGACGTTATTGGCCACGGCAATTTCGCGGATCTTCAGCGCCAGGAAATCACTGCCCTTGGCCAGCAGGATGGGCGCGCCGCCCTTTTCCGAATCGTATTTCAGCGCCACGGCGTAGTGGGTCGGGTTGGTAATGACCACGTCGGCGTCGGGAATGGCCGCCATCATGCGTCGCTGGGACATTTCGCGCTGGGTCTGGCGGATACGCTGTTTGACCTCCGGCCGACCTTCCTGATCCTTGTGCTCGTCGCGCACTTCCTGCTTGGTCATCTTGAGCTTTTTCATGCTCTCCCAGATCTGCACCGGGACATCGACTGCCGCAATGATGATCAGGCCACAGGCCAGCCACAGCGTGCTCCAGCCGACCAGTACCACACTGTGAATGATCGCCAGCTCGAGTGGCTCATGGGCAATACGCAGCAAGTCATCGACGTCCGCAGCCAACACCATCAGGGCCACGGACAGGGTGATCAAAAACTTGGCCAGCGCCTTGAGCAGTTCGATGATGGCCTTCATCGAGAACATCCGCTTCAGGCCGGCTCCCGGGTTCATCCGGCTGAACTTGGGCGCCATGGAGCCAGCCGCGAACAGCCAGCCACCGAGGGAAATCGGCCCGATCAGTGCCGCCAACAGCAGAGTGATCATGATCGGCTGAATCGCCACCAAGGCGATTTTCCCTGACTGCAAGAGAAACGCGCCCATGGAGCCCTGGTCCATGATCACTTCGCGCGACAGCGTGAAGTTCAGGCGCATCAGGTCCATCAGGTCTTCGGCAAGCATGCCGCCGAACACCAACAGCGCGCCGGAACCGGCCATCATTACAGCGAGGGTGTTGAGTTCTTTGGAGCGGGCAATCTCGCCCTTCTCACGGGAATCCTTTTTACGTTTGTCCGTGGGGTCTTCTGTTTTGTCCTGACCGCTTTCGCTCTCTGCCATGACTCAGCGCGCCCGTGCCAGTTCGCGTAGCAACTGCAAGGCCTCGGTGGCCAGCGGCTGATACTGATTGAGAATGTCCGCCAGACCGACCCAGACGATGAACAGCCCGAGCACCAGCGTCAGCGGAAAACCGATGGAGAAAATGTTCAGTTGCGGCGCGGCGCGGGTCATTACGCCGAAAGCGATGTTGACCACCAGCAACGCGGTCACTGCCGGCAGCACCAGCAGCAACGCCGCCCCCAGAACCCAGCCGAGTTTGCCGGCCAGTTCCCAATAATGCGCGGTCATCAGCCCACTACCCACCGGCAACGTGGTGAAGCTCTCGGTGAGGACTTCGAACACCACCAGATGGCCGTTCATCGACAGGAACAACAACGTCACGAGCATGGTGAAGAACTGCCCGATCACCGCCACCGAAACGCCGTTGGCCGGGTCGACCATCGAGGCGAAGCCCATGCCCATCTGGATCGCGACAATCTGCCCGGCCACGGCAAATGCCTGGAAAAACAGCTGCAGGGAAAAGCCGAGCACGGCGCCGATCAGAATCTGCTCGGCAATCAGCAGCAAGCCACTGAGATCGAGCGGACTCACCGCCGGCATCGGCGGCAGGCCCGGGACAATCACCACGGTGATCGCCACGGCAAAATACAGGCGCACGCGCCGCGGGATGAGGGTCGTACCGAATACCGGCATGACCATCAGCATCGAGGCCACGCGAAACAGCGGCAACATGAACGTCGCCACCCAGGAACTGATCTGGGTGTCGGTCAGCTGAAGCAGCGACTGCATGGCTTAGCCGATGACCATCGGGATGTTTTTGTACAGCTCGATGATGTATTCCATGAAGGTCTGCACGATCCACGGACCGCCGACGATCAGGGTCACCAGCATCACCAGCAGACGCGGCAGAAAGCTCAAGGTCTGTTCGTTGATCTGCGTGGCCGCCTGAAACATCGCCACCAGCAAGCCCACCAACAGGCTCGGCACCACCAGAATCGCGACCATCAGTGTGGTCAGCCACAGCGCCTCACGAAAGATATCGACCGCGACTTCCGGCGTCATGGCGAGACACCTCCGAAACTGCTGGCCAAGGTGCCGATAATCAGCGCCCAGCCATCCACCAGCACGAACAGCATGATCTTGAACGGCAGCGAGATGATCAGCGGCGAGAGCATCATCATACCCATCGCCATCAGCACACTGGCCACGACGAGGTCGATGATCAGGAACGGAATGAAGATCATGAAGCCGATCTGAAACGCCGTTTTCAGCTCGGACGTGACGAACGCCGGCACCAGAATAGTCAGTGGTGCCTGATCCGGGGTGGCGATGTCGGTACGCTTGGACAGGCGCATGAACAACTCAAGATCGCTGGTCCGCGTCTGGGCGAGCATGAAATCCTTGATCGGCACCTGGGCTTTTTCCACCGCTTGCTGGGCGGTGAGTGTTTCCGCCAGATACGGTTGCAGCGCATCGTTGTTCACCCGGTCGAACACCGGCGCCATGATGAACATCGTCAGGAACAGCGCCATGCCGGTGAGGATCTGGTTCGACGGCGTCTGCTGCAAACCCAGGGCCTGACGCAGGATCGAGAACACGATGATGATCCGCGTAAAACTGGTCATCAGGATGACCGCCGCCGGGATAAAACTCAGCGCGGTCATGATCAGCAGGATCTGCAGACTGACCGAATACTCCTGCGCGCCGTCGGCGTTGGTGCCCAGCGTGATCGCCGGGATCGACAACGGATCGGCGGCGAACGCCAGCGGCGCGGCCAGCATCAGGGCCAGCGTCAAGACGATGCGTAGCGCACCCATTACTTCTTATCCTTCTGATCCTTGCCGAGAATCCTCAGCAGATGCTGGGCAAATTCCGGCGTCGCTTTCTCGCTGGTGCTCGGCACCTCGATCGGTTCCTTGAGCACGTGCAGCGCGGTGATGGTGCCAGGGCTCAAGCCGAGCAGAATCTGCTCATTGCCGACCTGCACCAGCATCAGACGGTCACGCGGGCCGAGCGCGCGCGAGCCAATCAGCTCAATCACCTGGCCTTTGCCCGCCGGCCCCGCTTGCTGCACCCGACGCAACAGCCAGGCAAGGAAGAAGATCAACCCCAGCACCAGCAACAGGCCGAACACCAACTGCGTCAATTGCCCGGCCACGCCACTGTTGACCATCGGCGCGGTAGCAGCGGCAGGCGCGGCATTGCCAGCAACCGGTTCAGCGGCCAACACGCTCAGGGGCAAGGCCAGCAGAGCCCAGAGAAACCTTTTCACTCAGCGCAGCTTCTTGATGCGTTCGCTTGGGCTGATCACGTCGGTCAGGCGGATGCCGAACTTCTCGTTGACCACCACCACTTCGCCGTGCGCGATCAGCGTGCCGTTGACCAGCACGTCCAGCGGCTCACCGGCCAGACGATCAAGCTCGATCACCGAACCCTGGTTGAGTTGCAACAGGTTGCGGATGTTGATGTCGGTGCTGCCAACTTCCATCGAGATGGACACCGGGATGTCGAGGATCACGTCCAGGTTCGGGCCGTCCAGCGTCACCGGATCGTTGTTCTTCGGCACGCTGCCGAACTCTTCCATCGGCAGACGCGAGCCGCTGGATGCGTCGGCTGCCAGCAGTGCGTCAATTTCGGATTGACCATCACCGGTTTCTTCCAGGGCAGCAGCCCATTCGTCAGCCAGTGCCTGATCGTCCTGGGCGTTCATATCGTCGTTCATCATGTGTCCTCGGCGGGCAACAATTCAGCTAAATGTTTGGGGGTGAAAGCGCCGCTTCAGCGACGCTCGATCGGCTCGATCACCTGCAACGCGAGGTTGCCTTTGTGCGAGCCCATCTTGACCTTGAAGGCCGGCACGCCGTTGGCGCGCATGATCATTTCGTCCGGCATCTCGACCGGGATCACATCCCCCGGCTGCATGTGCAGGATGTCGCGCAGCTTCAACTGGCGGCGGGCCACGGTGGCACCGATCGGCACGTCGACATCGAGCACGTCCTGGCGCAGGGCGTTGACCCAGCGCTCGTCCTGATCGTCGAGGTCCGACTGGAAACCGGCGTCGAGCATTTCACGCACCGGCTCGATCATCGAGTACGGCATGGTCACGTGCAGGTCGCCGCCACCGCCATCGAGTTCGATGTGGAAGGTGGAGACCACAATCGCTTCGCTCGGGCCGACGATGTTGGCCATGGCCGGGTTCACTTCCGAGTTGATGTACTCGAAATTGACTTCCATGATCGCCTGCCAGGCTTCTTTCAGATCGACGAAGGCCTGCTCCAGCACCATGCGCACCACGCGCAGTTCGGTCGGGGTGAACTCACGCCCTTCGATCTTGGCGTGACGGCCGTCGCCGCCGAAGAAGTTGTCCACCAGTTTGAACACCAGTTTGGCGTCGAGGATGAACAGCGCGGTGCCGCGCAGGGGTTTGATCTTGACCAGGTTGAGACTGGTCGGCACATACAACGAGTGCACGTATTCGCCGAACTTCATCACCTGTACGCCACCGACGGCAACGTCCGCCGAGCGGCGCAGCATGTTGAACATGCTGATGCGGGTGTAGCGGGCAAAACGCTCGTTGATCATTTCCAGAGTCGGCATGCGTCCACGGACGATGCGATCCTGGCTGGTCAGGTCGTAGCTTTTGACACTGCCGGGTTCGGCAGCGTTATCGGTCTGTACCAGACCATCGTCGACGCCATGCAACAGCGCATCGATTTCATCCTGGGACAGCAGATCCTGCACGGCCATGTCGTGTTCCTACTGCAGTACGAAATTAGTGAAAAGCAACTGTTCGATCACCACTTTGCCCAGCTCTTTCTGCGCCACTTCCTGCACGCTGGCGGTGGCCTTCTGGCGCAACATTTCCTGGCCGACCGGGGTCGCCAAGGTGGCGAAATCCTGACCGGAGAAGAGCATCACCAGGTTGTTGCGGATCACCGGCATGTGCACTTTCAGCGCGTCCAGATCGGCCTGGTTACGCGCCAGCATGGTGATGCTCACCTGCATGTAGCGCTGACGGCCGTTCTGGTTGTAGTTGGCGACAAAGGCTGGCGCCATCGGCTCGAAAATCGCTGGCTGCTTGCCGACCGGCGCAGCTTCGGCGGCATCGGCGGGCTTGCTCTGAGCGCTGTGCATGAAGAACCAGGTCGCCCCCACGGACGCACCAATGGCCAACAACAACGCCAGCACGATCACGATGATCAGCTTGAGTTTGCCTTTGGTTGCGGGGTCTTTTACTGCTGCTGTTTCGCTCTTCGCCATGCCAATAATCCGTCACTATTCGGGTTTTCACAGTCGCACGGCAAGGCAAGAGCAAGTGTTATGCCAGAAGTGTCGGTGGTTGTGGAGACAACGCTAAAGTCAAAGGCACCCTTACCCCAGCCCTCTCCCGGAGGGAAAGGGGGCCGACCGAGGTGTCAGGCGTCAAACGTCGACCTGAACGACCGAATCGATTATGAAATCGGGGCAAAAACGATCAGATCGGCGAGGGTCAGACGCAATTCAACGCAAGACGATCAGGTTGGCGCGCATCAAACGGATTCAGCGCAACAATCAGGTCGGCGAATATCCCGATCACCCCAAGTCAGTTCCCTCTCCCTCCGGGAGAGGGCTAGGGTGAGGGGCTGTTGATCAATCAGGCGTAATAATCGACTGCGCTGGTACCGATCACGCTGGTGGTTTGAACGGCTGCCTCAGCAACAGCGGCGGCTGCCAATTCTTCATCTGCCGAATCCAGTCGAGCACCGCCAGCACTGGTGCGGCCGCTCTGGCCTTGGTGCGCCTGTTCCTGACCCTGCTGACCCTGCCAGCCACGGTTCTGGTCGGACACATTGACGTCGACCTGGCCCATGCCCTGCTGGTTGAACATCTCACGCAGGCGATGCATCTGCCCGTCGAGCGCTTCACGCACACTCGGGTGCGCGCTCATGAACGTCACTTGGGTTTGCTGGTCCGGGACCATGTTCACGCGGATATCCAGACGACCCAATTCGGCCGGCTGCAACTGAATGTCCGCCGCCTTCAGATTGACGCTCGACAGATACATGACGCGGTTAACCACTTCTTCGGTCCAGCCGCTCTGATGCATGGCAATCGGCTGATTGACCGGCACAGCGTTCGCGGTCTTCGGTGTAGCGGCCTGGGTCAACGCCGCCAGACGGTTAGCGAAGTCATCGACGCGGGTATCGCTGGTGGCGGACTTAAGGTCTTTGAGGCCGTCATCGAGCAGCCCGCTGAAGGCTTTGTCACCGCCCTGACGGGTGCTGTCCTTGTCGGTCTGCACGTCGAGCATGCTCGCCATGCCTGCGGCAAAAGTCTGCGCCGAGGTCAATTCACCATCGGCCTGCGCTGGCGCAGCTTTGGGCTGCGCCTGACTCGCGGCGGAAATATGACCACCCTGCTCCATCGCCATACGCACGGCCGGCAGCGAATCAAGCGGATCCGCCGAAGGGTCGAAATCGCTGTCGGCGCTGGCCGCCGGGTCTTTGACCATGCTCGGCAGCACGGCAACTTCCGGGGGTTCGTCCTGGACCGGTGCGGCCGCTGCAACCACTGGCGCCGCTACCACGGGCGCCGTCACGGTCGGCTGCGCGATGGCAGCCAACGCCGGATCCAGCGCCGGGTCAACCACTGCAGCGTCATCGACGGTGGCGTCGGCTACCGGCGTCTGTGCGCCATCGTCGCTGCCAGCCTTGTCGTCGCTCGATGCCGCTTTGTCAGCAGGCAACGACTTGCCGCTATCGGCAATCGCCGGCTCGGGAGCGGCAGACTGATCAGTGCCGACGTCCTTTTTGCCACTGCTATCTGCAACCTTGTCGCGCGTCGATTTCAGCGAATTATCAGCAGCGACCGCAGCCTTGCTTAAGCCCTGATCGGCAAATACTTTGGCGAAGCTTGAAGCCTTGTCCCCAGCGTCTGCGGCCATTGCCGACGATTTGGCAGACGCGGCCTGAGCCTTGGCCTGGGCGGCGTTCTGAAGAAGAATGTTGGGGGTCGCAGGCATGAAACGGTCTCCGCTGCACTGGGATCGTAGGTACAGTCATGGAGTTATTAGCAAGCGCCGGGCCATGTCTGCCCCACTCTTGAGAAAAGCGCCGAGCGGAGCAATCAGTGAAGGTGGAGGTGCTGTCGCTCATTTTCGTAAACAGGGCGCACATTGGCAAATTCGCCGCTGATTTCAGCCACCAGTTTGACGTTTTCTGCCGGGCTCTTGTTTTTTGCGTCGGATTCAAGCTCCTGGCACAGCGCTGCCAGTCGAACAGCCCCCATATTGCTGGCGCTGCCCTTGAAGCTGTGGGCAACCTCCGAAAGAACCTTGGCATCAGCGGTCTTTTGCAACTCATGCAAACGGCTTTCGGAATCGCACAGAAAGGTATCCAGCAGGTCCGGATAACTGTCTTCCATCACTTCACGCAGGGTATCCAGTACCTCGCGATCAACTTGTTTATCTGCCACTTGTTCACTCCTTGATCAAGAATTGCGCGGATTATGCCTCAATCTCCCAGAAAAACTCCACGTGGGCACTACGACCTTCGTCCGACCAACGGGCGTTGCGCCCCAATTGACGGACTACGCTGACACCACGCCCCGACAAACGGACACCGTCCAGCGGTCGTTCCATCACCCGCGCCACATCAAATCCCTTGCCGCTGTCATCGACCCGAATGACCAGACAGCCGCCCGCGCCGTGCGGCCTGACTTGCAAATGCACACGCACATAGCCGTCCTGCAAAACCTCCAGACGCGCGTTGCGCTGCTCATAATAGCGGGCGAATCCTGCGGCATCGCGCTTGAGGCTGGAATCGAGCCCCAGCACCCCGTGCTCCAACGCATTGGAATACAACTCCGCGAGCACGCTGTACAGCGCGCCGCTTTGCGTACGCAGGCCGTGCACTTCCAACAGCAATTGCAGCAAGTAGGGCAACGGGTTGTAACGCCTGAGCGTAGCGTCACGGAATTCGAAGCTCACCGACCAGTCCAGCGGACTCAATTGGCCGCTGTCGGAATACACGGGCGCCGGCGGATGAACCTGCTCAGGCTCCAGCAAACTGACTTCGACCATGCTGACATCGTCGCGAGCCTCGCCGCGAAAATCCCGCAGCGCCCGCTCGATGTCCTCGAACAGCCGATCCGGCTCACGATTGGCGGCAAACACTTGCTGTAAACGCTCGACGCCGAACAATTGATCGCTGGCATCACTGGTGTCGATCACCCCGTCAGACAACAGGAAGACCCGATCACCGACGGCCATCGGGTGCACTTGCGTACCGTCATCAAATGCTTGCGGGCTGAGCACACCCAGCGGCAAATGCCGTGCGGCCAACGGTAGGCGCTCACCGCTGGCGATGCGGTGCAGATAACCGTCCGGCATGCCGCCGTTCCATACTTCAACCGAGCACCGCTGAAAGCTCAGGGACAGCAGCGTCGCGCAGCAAAACATGTCTACCGGCAAAATACGTTTGAGCTTGGCATTCATCTCGCGCAGGGTTTCGGACAAGCCGTAACCCTTGGCTGTCATGCCATAAAACACCTCCGCCAACGGCATGGCCCCCACCGCAGCCGGCAAACCGTGCCCGGTGAAATCGCCGAGCAGCACGTGCATGTCGCCCGCCGGCGTGTACGCCGCCAGCAACAAATCACCATTGAACAGCGCGTAAGGGGATTGCAGATAACGGATGTTCGGCGCACTCAAGCAACCGGAATGCGCGACTTTATCGAATACCGCTTTGGCAACACGCTGCTCATTGAGCAGGTAATCGTGATGTTTGGCGATCAGGTCGCGCTGTTGCAGCACCGTGGCCTGCAAGCGGCGCAAGCGGTCCATCGCCTTGATTTTGGCGGCAAGGATCACCTGGTTGTAGGGCTTCGCCAGAAAGTCGTCGCCGCCAGCCTCCAGACAACGGGCCAGCGCTTCACTTTCAGTCAGCGACGTGAGGAAGATGATCGGCACCAGCGTTTCCCCGGCCAGTGCCTTGATCTGCCGCGCAGCCTCGAAACCATCCATCACCGGCATCATCGCGTCCATTAGCACCAGACTGGGTTGCTCGCGACGGAAAATATCGACGGCTTCGCTACCATTGGCTGCCGTTAATACTTCATGGCCCTGACGGCGGACGATGGTGGACAGCAGCAACCGGTCAGCGGCGCTGTCTTCGGCGATCAGGATTATCAGCGGCTCTTGCGCCTGCATCGCCGTCAACGGATGTCAAACAGCTTGTCGAAGTTGGAGATGGCGAGGATCTTGCGCACGTCGGAGTTGCTGTTGACCACGCGAATATCGGAATTATCGCCACCGGCGTGATCGCGCAGCAGAAGCAGCATGCCCAGCGCAGAACTATCGAGGTAGGTGGCGTCTTTCAGGTCGACCACGATGGACTCAGGCTTTCGATTGAGTCGCTCGTAGGACTCGCGAAATTCCTGATGGCGACCGAAATCAAACCGCCCTTTGACTGAAATCGTCAGTTTATGACCATCGGGAGAGACTTCTGTAACGACTGACATTGACTGGCTTCCTTGTCATTAACGAACGTCTACAAGGTTTAGCACTTGGTAGACGCAGGGGCAAGGTGCAACACAGGATCAAATGTGGGAGCGAGCCTGCTCGCGAAGGCGTCGTGTCAGTCGACATTTTAGTCAACTGGCCGATGGCCTTCGCGAGCAAGCTCGCTCCCACAGGGGATATCGCAGTGGTTTAAAACGGATCATGCCGTGGCAAACGCTGGGACAACTCATCCAGCAACTTCTGCTCGCGCTTGTCTTCCAGGCGTTGCGCCTCTTCGCGATATCGTTGCACCAGTTTGCGCAAGCCTTCGACCTTGGCGAACGCTTTCTGCCACTCGTCACGCGCCTTGTCGAGATTGTTCTGGTGCCAGACCAGGCTCTGGCGCTGCTGATCAACAGCCGTATCGAGTTGCGCGAGAAACCCCTGAAAGCCGAGTAGCCATTGCCCGCTCACGCCAGTGCTGCCGCGTACGATCCACTGCTCGGAGTAATCCAGACGAAAGGCGTTCAGGTCGGCGAGTTTGCTTTCAGCGACCTTGACCTGGCCCTGAAAGTAACCCATGCGCTGCACGGCGGTTTTCTCGGCCTTCTCGGCCATGTCCACCACCGGCGCCAGGCGCGCGGCTCGGCTGACGGCCATAAACGGTTACCCGCCCGCCGCGGGGGCGAACAGGGTTTCGAGATACGCCTGGCTTTCGCCCATGTTGATTTTGTCGTTCAGGCCCTGCCGCTGGTACCTGACCAACTGCGCTTGCAGGGAAATTGCCAGGTCGGTCTCGCGGTCGCCACCGGCGACATAGGCACCGACGCTGATCAAGTCGCGACTCTGCTGATAACGCGACCACAGCTGCTTGAAATATTGCGCGCGCTGCATGTGCTCCGCCGAGACCACCGCCGGCATTACCCGGCTGATCGACGCTTCGATATCGATGGCCGGGTAGTGCCCTTCCTCGGCCAGACGCCGCGACAGCACGATATGACCGTCGAGCACGCCCCGCGCCGAGTCGGCAATCGGGTCTTGCTGGTCATCGCCTTCGGATAACACGGTGTAAAACGCGGTAATCGAACCCCCGCCCTTCTCGGCATTACCGGCACGCTCCACCAGTTTCGGCAGCTTGGCGAATACCGACGGCGGATAACCCTTGGTCGCTGGCGGTTCGCCGATGGCCAAGGCGATTTCCCGCTGGGCCTGGGCGAAACGGGTCAGCGAATCCATCAGCAACAAGACGTTCTTGCCCTTGTCGCGAAAATACTCGGCGATACGTGTGCAGTACATCGCCGCGCGCAAACGCATCAAGGGTGCGTCGTCCGCAGGCGAGGCCACCACCACCGAACGCTGGAGGCCTTCTTCACCCAGGCTGTGCTCGATGAATTCTTTCACTTCCCGACCCCGCTCACCGATCAGGCCGACGACGATAATGTCGGCTTCGGTGAAACGGGTCATCATGCCCAGCAATACCGATTTACCGACACCGGTACCGGCGAACAGACCCAGACGCTGGCCACGACCGACCGTCAGCAAACCGTTGATGCAACGGATGCCGACGTCCAGCGGTTCGCTGATCGGGTCACGGTTGAGCGGATTGATCGTCGGGCCATCCATCGGCACCCAGTCTTCGGCTTTCATGCCGCCCTTGCCGTCCAGCGCACGACCGGCGCCATCGAGCACACGACCGAGCATGCTCATGCCCATCGGCAGGCGACCGGTATCGGCCAAAGGCACCACGCGGGCGCCCGGGGCAATACCGGCGACGCTGCCAACCGGCATCAGAAAGACTTTGCTGCCGGAGAAGCCCATGACCTCTGCTTCCACCTGCGAAGGATGGTAGCTGTCGTCGTTGATCACCAGGCAGCGCGTGCCCATGGCGGCGCGCAGGCCTTCGGCTTCCAGCGTGAGGCCGACCATGCGCAGCAGCCGACCTTCAAGAATCGGCGCCCCGGCAATTTCAGTGGCCTCGGCGTACGTGCTCAGGCGCTTGGCGAAACTGGTGCGTTCAAGGCGCATCGTCGGCGTCCGCGAGCGGCTCGTCAGTCACGGCAGCCGGTTTGACGTCTTCGGCAATGTCCAGAGTCAAGTCCGCCGCCGCCGGGTGCAAGGCCTGTTCATGCAGCTGATCGAACAGTTTGCCCATCACCTGCGTCACACGCGATTCAATGCTTGCATCAATGCGGCTGTGAGCGGTTTCAACCCGGCAACCGCCCGGCATCAGCGCTTCATCCTCGACAATGCGCCAGGTTTCTTCGTGACGTTCGCGCAGGGCTTTGGCCTGTTCGAAGTCCTGCGGATTGACGAACAGGCGGACATTATCGACACCCAGCGGCAACAGCTTAAGGGCGTCGCGCATGACGTGTTCGATCTGGCTCGAATCGATGGACAGTTCGCGTTTGATCACCTGTTTGGTGATGTGCTGAACGAGATCAACCAACGATTTTTCGATCTGTGTGTCTTGTTCGGCGATGGGCTCGAACAGGTTTGCCATCAATTGCTCAAGGCTGGCGAGTTTCGCCGCCAAGGCGACTTCAGCCTCTTGGCGCACCTTCAAAGTGGTGCTGTGAAAACCTTCTTTTTCGCCGGTCGCGAAGCCTTCGTTATAAGCCTCCTGGCGGATGCTTTCGAGTTCTTCCAGGGTCAGTGGCTGAACTTCTTCCAGCGGCACTTCTTCCATTTCCGGCGGTTCGGGCTCGGGCTCAGGCTCGGGTTCCGGTTTTGGCGGATCGAAGCTGGGCATCGCCCAGGACTCGAAACCGCGGACATCGCGGGCACGGATCAGATCCGTCACATCGTCGTCGTGCTTGTCCATGGGCTTAGATCATTTCCTCGCCGCCCTTGCCACCGAGCACGATTTCTCCGGCTTCGGCCATACGGCGGGCGATGGTGAGGATTTCCTTCTGCGCAGTTTCGACGTCGCTGACGCGCACCGGGCCTTTGGCCTCGAGGTCGTCGCGCAACAGTTCGGCGGCACGTTTGGACATGTTCTTGAAGATCTTCTCCTTGACGCCTTCGTCCGACCCCTTGAGGGCCAGGACCAGCACGTCGGAGGACACTTCGCGCAGCAGCGCCTGGATCCCGCGGTCGTCGACATCGGCGAGGTTGTTGAACACGAACATGAGGTCTTCGATCTGACCGGACAGGTCTTCGTCGACTTCGCGGATCGAGTCCATGAGCTGGCCTTCGATCGAGCTGTCGAGGAAGTTCATGATGTCGGCCGCACGCTTGATGCCACCCAGGGTGGTGCGCGAGGCATTCGAGTTGCCGGAGAACTGCTTCTCGAGAATCTGGTTGAGCTCTTTCAATGCCGCCGGTTGCACGGTGTTCAACGACGAGACGCGCAGGATGATGTCCAGACGCACCTTGTGGTCGAAGTTGCCGAGTACTTCACCCGCCTGATCCGGGTCAAGGTAGGCGACCACGATCGCTTGAATCTGCGGGTGTTCGTAACGGATCACGTCGGCAACAGCGCGCGGCTCCATCCATTTCAGGCTGTCGAGACCGCTGGTGTTGCCACCGAGCAGGATGCGGTCGATCAGGCCGTTGGCCTTGTCTTCGCCCAATGCCTGGGTGAGCATTTTGCGCACGTAGTCGTCGGAACCGACGCCCAGGCTGGTCTGATCGCCGACGATGTCGACGAACTCGCTCATGACCTGTTCGACCTGCTCACGATGGACGTTGCCCATTTGGGCCATGGCCACACCCACACGCTGAACCTCTTTAGGGCCCATGTGGCGCAGCACTTGCGCAGCATCGGTCGAACCCAGGGACAGCAGCAGAATCGCCGCTTTGTCGACCTTGGTCAGCTTGAGGGTTGCGGCTCGGTTATCACTCATCTGCGTTAATCCACTCTTTCACGACCTGAGCCACACGGCCCGGATCTTCAGCCACCAGGCTCTTGATTGCATTCAGTTGCGCGTCATAACCCTCACTCGGGCTCGGCAACAGAATGCTCTGCGGACCACCGAGGCTCACGCGGTCGTTGGACAGTTCGCCGTCCAGGCCGCCCATGCCTCCGAGTTCCACGTCGCTGCCCAAATTGGCCAGCTCCTTGCCTTTGCCGCCGCCGGTGATGTTGTTAAGCACCGGACGCAGCACACCAAACACCAGCACCAGGATGAACAATACACCCAGCACTTGTTTGACGATGTCCCAGAACCAAGGTTGGGAGTAGAACGGAATTTCGGCAAACACTTCACCGCGCTCGGCGGAGAACGGCATGTTGATCACGCTGACGCTGTCGCCACGGCTGGCATCAAAGCCGACCGCGTCCTGCACCAGACGTGTAAAGCGGCCCAGTTCATCGGCGGTCCACGGCGCGCGGGTGGTTTCACCGTTGGCCGCGTTGACCTTGACCTGATCGTCGACCACCACCGACACCGACAGGCGATTCAGGCGACCCTGCTGCTGCTTGGTGTGGCTGATGGAACGATCGAGTTCGAAGTTCTTGGTGGATTGTTGACGCTTGTCTGCCGGGTACGGCGCGAGCATCGGCTGGCCGGTGGCCGGGTCCATGATCTGCTGGCCGTTGGCGTCAACCAATGGCTGACCTGGCTGCACCATGGCGGCCGGAGCGGCTGCACCCGCAGTGGTTTGCGGTGCCGAAGCCGGCGACGGTGGCTGGTTGCTCAAGGCACCCGGCACACCTTGCGGGCCATTGCTGGCGGTGCGTTGCTCGCTGACCGACTGCTCGCTGCGCAACGCCGGTTGGTCCGGGTTGAACTGCTCGGCAGTCGACTCGACGGCGTTGAAATCGATATCGGCCGAAACCTCAGCCTTGTAGCGATCGTTGCCCAGCACCGGTTGCAGAATGTTGTGGACGCGCTGGGTCAGCATGCTTTCCATGCGGCGGCTGTAATCGAACTGCTTGCCGGCCATGGTCATCTCGGAGTTTTCCGCCTGATCAGAGAGCAGGTTGCCCTTCTGGTCGACGACGGTGATCTGCGATTTGCTCAACTCGGGAACGGAAGTCGCCACCAGATTGATGATCGCCACTACCTGACCCGGCTCGAGCGAACGACCGGAATACAGCTCGACCAGAACCGAAGCACTGGGCTTGCGCTCATCGCGCACGAATACCGAACTCTTCGGAATTGCCAGGTGCACGCGGGCACCCTTGACGTTGTTCAGGCTGGAAATGGTTCGCGCCAGTTCACCTTCGAGGCCCCGACGATAACGGGTCGCTTCCATGAACTGGCTGGTACCCAGACCCTGTTCCTTGTCGAGGATTTCATAACCGATGTTGCCGTCGCTGGGAGTGACACCAGCGGCGGCGAGCTTGAGCCGCGCACGGGACAAGTCATCGGCCTTGACCAGCAAGGCACCGGAGCTCGGTTCGACGTTGTAAGGGATGTCGGCGGCGGCCAGGGTTTCCATGACCTGCTTGGCGTCCAGGCCGGCAAGGCTGCCATACAACGGACGGTAATCCGGCTGCTGCGACCACAGCACCACGGCAAAGCCAATCGCCACGCTCGCAGCCAGGCCGACCAACAGGCCCACCTGACGCAGCATGGTCATCTCGGAGAGGTTTTCCAGGAAGGACAGGCCGAACAACGGCGGTTTGCCGTCTATCGGGGTGGCCTTGGCCGGAACGTTATCGGCGACTGCTTCTGCCATGACTCAATCTCGTCCTTATACCGGCATCTGCATGATGTCTTGATAGGCCTGAACCAGTTTATTACGCACCTGGGTCAGAGCCTGGAACGACACGCTGGCTTTTTGCGAAGCGATCATCACGTCCGTCAGATCGACGCCGCTCTTGCCCACTTCAAAGGCGTTGGCCAACTGAGTCGACGCCTGCTGGGTATTGCTGACTTTGTTGATCGCCTGACCGAGCATGTCGGAAAAGCTGCTGCCCGCCAATTCAGGGACAGCGGCAGTCGATTTCGGCGCAGACATGGCGTCTATTTTCATAGCCTTCATGTCCATCATCAATCGATTGAATTCAATACCTTGGCTCATGGTCTACTCTCTTGGGCGGCCCGCAATTTTTTGACACTCACTCGGCGGGTACACAGGTATTAGCAACAAGGGTGCCAGCTCATGGCCGGCCCTTTCAGAAAAGCGTTTTCAAACATTGCGCCAGCGATCAAGTGGCGAACAGATAACCTTCGACGTCCATCCCGGCATCGCGCATTTGCGCCAGCTTGTAACGCAGGGTGCGCGGGCTGATACCGAGCTTTTCCGCGGCTTCCTTGCGTCGGCCGCGCTCGCTGCGCAAGGTGTCGATGATCATCTGAAACTCCCGGCGGCGCAGGTCATCGCCCAAGGCACCGGCCGAATCAGCTTCGATTTCGACTTCACGGATGATCGCAGGGGTGGGCACTGACACAGGCAATGCAGCAAACATCACCGGCCCGGCCAGGCAGAAATCCTGCGGCTGAATCACGCCACCCTGCTGCAGGATCAACGCACGCTGAATGGCGTTATCCAGCTCACGCACGTTGCCGGGCCACGGGTACGCGGTCAGGCACGCTTGCGCCTCTGGCGAAAGTTTCGCTGCTGCATGCTTCATTTTATTGACGTGTTTTGTCAGCAACCGCTCAGCCAGCGGCAAGATATCGGCAGTGCGCTCGCGAAGTGGACGCCACGCCAGGGGGAAAACCGACAGACGGTAGAAAAGATCTTCACGGAAGCGCCCTGCCGCCACTTCTGCGGCCAGATCACGGTTGGTCGTGGCGACCACACGGATATCAAGGGTAATGGGCTTGCGCCCGCCGACCCGTTCGACTTCACGCTCTTGCAACACTCGCAGCAGCTTGGCTTGCAGGCCGAGAGGCATTTCGGAAATTTCGTCGAGCAGAATGGTGCCACCATCCGCCTGCTCAAACTTGCCCGGCTGCGCAGCGATGGCGCCGGTGAACGAGCCTTTTTCGTGACCGAACAGTGTGGCTTCGAGCATGTTGTCGGGGATCGCGGCGCAATTGATTGCGATGAACGGTTGAGCGGCGCGATGGGATTGCTGGTGAATGTAGCGCGCCAGCACTTCCTTGCCAGTACCGGACTCACCGGAGATCAGCACCGTGGAATCACTGCGGGCCACTCGTGCCGACAGCTCCAGAAGCTGGGCACTGGCCGGCTCGACCGCAATCGGGCCTTCGACGTCAGTTGCACCGACGCTGCCAAGCGCATGTCGCGACACCAGATCGAGCAAGGCTTTGGGCTCGAACGGCTTGACCAGATAATCCGCAGCACCCTGGCGCATTGCATCGACGGCACGCTCAACGGCGCCGTGGGCAGTCATCAACAACACTGGCAATTGCGGCTGACGCACTCGCAGCAGCGAGAGCAATTGATGACCATCCATACCGGGCATGTTGACGTCACTGATCACCAGACTGAACGCTTCGCGCGCCACCGCCGTCAACGCTTCTTCAGCGCTGCCGACCGCGTGAAAATCATGGCCGGCCAACAGCAACGTATCAGCCAGCGCCTCGCGCAACGAACGGTCATCCTCAACCAGCAACACCTTGATGCCCATGTCTTTTACTCAGCTCCGTGGACAGCGCAAAACAGCGGCAGGATCACCTGCGCGCACGTGCCGCGCCCGACTCGCGAGCGCAGCTGCAATTCTCCCTGATGGGCTCGCGCCACCGCCTTGACCACGGTCAGGCCCAAGCCAGTGCCGGTGACCTTCGTGGTGAAAAATGGCTCGCCGAGTCGCGCCAGCACCGCAGGTTCGATCCCGCTACCGGAATCGCTGATGCACAGACGCAGGGTGTTGTCGCGGGTGTAGCAATGCACTTTCAGGCGCACCTCGCCGGCGCTGGCCTGAATCGCGTTTTCGATCAGGTTCAAAAGCGCCCCGACCAGCGTGTCACGGTTGCACAGCAACTCGCCGGCATGGCTGTCGCACTGCCAGCGAATCGGCAGATCCTGTACATGGGTCAGGGCCGCAGCTTGCAGCGCCTGCATCAAGGCATTGGGGGTGAGGCGATCCGTCAGCGGCAATTCGCCGCGAGCGAACACCAGCATGTCGCGCACCTGATGCTCCAGCTCGTGCAGGCGCTCTTTAAGACGCCCGGCAAAACGTTGCTGAGTGGCGACCGGCAACTGCTGCTCAGTCAAATGACTGGCGTAGAGCAAAGCGGCGGACAAGGGCGTGCGGATCTGATGAGCCAGCGAGGCCACCATTCGCCCCAGCGAGGACAGGCGTTCGTGGCGCGCCAGTTGATCCTGCAGATGTCGGGTTTCTGTCAGGTCGTTGAGCAACACCAATTGCCCAGGCTCGGCATCCAGCGAACGCGTGGCAATCGACAGGCGCCGACCGTTTTTCAAGGAGATTTCGTGACCGTCGTCTTCACGCGGGGCGAAGCAGCGAGCAATGACATGGCGCCACAACTCGCCCTCCAGCGGCAGACCGAGCAAGTCGATGGCGGCAGGATTGGCTTCGCGCACGATGCCATGACCATCAATCACGATGACGCCACCGGGCAACAGATCAAGGAGGTTTTGCAGACGGTTAGCCAGACGTTCTTTTTCCGCCAGCTCCTGCATGCGCTGGGCACTGACCACGGCCAGTTCACCCTTGAGCTCGGTGACCCGCGCTTCAAGCATGCTGTAGGAGTCGGTCAGTTGGCTCGACATCTGACTGAACAGCTCGAAAGCCTGCTCAAGACCCTGGCGGCCTGCCTGCTCTACGGACGAAGGTTGCCCCTCGGGATTGGAGGCAGAGATCTGGGCGGCTTGGGGCATTGTGCTCTCTCGCTTGGCTGACCGTCAGTTAAACGGAACGTTGCGAGGGATGTAGCAATACCCGTGCCTAAAAAAAACTGCTTATAAATGAATCAGTTGAAAAACAGGCGTCAATCATCCGCCTGTTCGTCACCGTCGCGCCGGCTCATGCCGTACTTGCGCATCTTCTCCACCAGCGTGGTACGACGAATGCGCAAGCGCTCCGCCGCGCGCGCCACAATACCGTTGGCATCATCCAGCGCCTGCTGAATCAGGCCCTGCTCCAGACCACCGAGGTAGTCCTTCAGGTCCAGGCCTTCCGGCGGCAACATGGCGTTGGCGGTGAAGTCCGGCGTATGACCGTTGATTGCGACGCGCTCTTCGAGATCGCTGCGCAAGCTGTCGACCAATTGCTCGTCTTCGTCGTCGACGTAGCGGAATTTCTTCGGCAATTCGACCACGCCGATCACCCCGTACGGATGCATGATCGCCATGCGCTCCACCAGGTTGGCCAGTTCGCGGACGTTGCCCGGCCAGCCGTGACGGCACAGCGACATGATTGCCGCCGAGTTGAAACGGATCGAACCGCGCTTTTCGTGTTCCATGCGCGAGATCAGTTCGTTCATCAGCAGCGGGATGTCTTCGACACGCTCGCGCAGCGGCGCCATCTCGATCGGGAACACGTTCAAGCGGTAGTAGAGATCTTCGCGGAATGTGCCGATCTCGATCATGCTTTCAAGATTCTTGTGGGTCGCGGCGATGATGCGCACGTCGACACTCTGGGTCTTGTTGCTACCCACGCGCTCGAAGGTGCGCTCTTGCAGCACGCGCAGCAGTTTGACCTGCATCGGCAGCGGCATGTCGCCAATTTCGTCGAGGAACAGCGTACCGCCGTTGGCCAGCTCAAAACGGCCGGCTCGGCTGGTGATGGCGCCCGTGAAGGCCCCCTTCTCATGGCCGAACAGTTCACTTTCCAGCAATTCGGCCGGGATCGCCCCGCAGTTGACGGGTACGAATGGCCCGTCGCGGCGCTTGGAGTGGTAATGCAGGTTGCGCGCGACCACTTCCTTGCCGGTGCCCGACTCGCCGAGGATCAGCACGCTGGCATCGGTGTCGGCCACTTGCTGCATCATCTGACGCACGTGCTGAATTGCCCGGCTGGTGCCGACGAGGCTGCGAAACAGATTGGGTTCGCGATGACGGCCACGCTCGCGGGCCTGGTCGTACATCTCGCGATAGACCTGGGCACGGTGCAGGGAGTCAAGCAATTTGCTGTAGCTGGGCGGCATTTCGAGGGTCGAAAGCACTCGGCGACGCTGGTCTTCAGGCAAGTCGATGGAAGAATTATCGCCCATTAACAAAACCGGAAGGAACTCATCCCAGGTTGAGAGTGTCTTTAGCAAGCCCAAAAGCGCGCCAGGAGCATTTACAGTCCCGATCAGTACGCAAATGACCTCACGACTAGACGACAAAGAGCCGACTGCCTGCTGCCAGTCATGGCTGCCGCAGGGTAAATTTTCTTCGCCGAGAAAATTTAGAATCACCGCCAGGTCGCGGCGGCGAACGCTATCGTCATCGATCAGCAGAATTTTGGTTTCACGCCACATGCAATAGCAACTTCCCTAGTCAACTCAATGCCCGAAAAATGGGGCAAGCGACACGCTTGCAGGACACCATGTGCCTGTAGACGCCTGAAATCTGAAAACAGCCACTAGTTAAGTCAAAAAACCGTGCACAGTCAAATTTATGGCGCACATGCCTGGATTAACTGGAGGTTAATTAGCCAAACAGATGGTAAACCTTTGCCGCCTTCTGCGCTTGGGTGATCTGCGACATCTCGTTGGCTATCGCCTGCCGCTCCCCCATGGCCACTTCAAGAAGCTCCTTGTAGACATGGAGCAACTCCTCAAGGTTATCGCGCAACGCGACCTCGTCCATCGAAGCCTCACTCAAGACGTCTTCCATGCAGGAACGGCAAGCCAGATCCAACTCACCAATGGCTTCCCAATTGCGCTCGGCCAAGGCACTGACCAATGCTTCACGGGTATCGGCAATTCGCTGCAATACAAGACTCATGGTGATCTCCTTAGAACTGGGGGCCTGATGGAGCGATGCCGTCCCAGCCTTCTTTTACGGTGCGCAGCAGGCCGGCAACTTCGTCGAGAATCTGCGGATCACTCTTGACGTTGGCTTCGGCAAGTCGCTTCATCATGTAGATGTAAAGCTGGTTGAGCTCACCCACCGAATCGGCACTGTTTTCCAGATCCAGGCCTTCACACAAGCCGCCGATAATGCCAACGGCCTTGCTGATGGCCGTGCATTTGGCAGAAATGTCCTTGCGCTCGATGGCGCCTTTGGCCTGAGCGATGCGCTCCAGGCCGCCTTCCATCAGCATTTGCACCAGACGGTGCGGACTCGCTTCGGACGTCTGCGCATGCGCGCCGACTTTCTGATATTGCCGAAGGGCTAACATTGGGTTCATGTTCTACCTCATTGCCACAATGACTCGTATAACCAGTGTATCGCCAACGAGTCACAGAACTTTAGATCAATAAGACAAAAACCCGGCACACGCCGATAAAGCGTAGCCGGGTTTTTGTCGTGCTTGCCTGTTACTTCGCGGATTGCTGAGCGTTCAGCGTACTAAAGAATGACGTGATGTTGCTGGCTGTGGCCTTCATCTGCCCTACCAGCAGGTCCATGGCATTGTACTTGGCAGTCAACACCTTGGTCAGGTTGGCGACACGCAAGTCCAGCGCCAGTTGCTGGTTGGTCAGGTTGCGCGTGTTCTTGGTGAGAATCGCCATGCGCTGATCAAGCAAACCGGTGCCGAGCTTATCGTCCGCTGGCGGCTTGAGGTACGGATCCACCGCTTTGCTCATACGCGCCAACAGACCATTGGTGTCGTCGGTGCCGGAGAACAATTGTTGAACCTCGCCAGTCATGCCTGGCTGGGCCATGGTTTTGGTGAACGCGTTGGTATCAAACGTCAGGTTACCGGTGTTGCGGTCGGTCATCACACCCAGCTGGGACAGCACGGCCAGCGGTCCACCAGCACCCGGCGCCGTCAACTCGGCACGAACGCTGGCAATCAGCGAACGCGGCATCGCATCGCCAGTGAAAGCCGCTTGTACGGTCAGCTTGCCATCTTCGTCCGGCGTCGCCTTGGACAAGGTGTCGATGGTAGTTTTCAACGTGTTGTAAGCGTCGACAAACGACTGAATCGAGGCCTGCAGACCCTTGGTGTTGGCATCCACGCCGATAACAGTCGGGGTGCCCGCCGCTGGCGCGCCAGCGCTGACCGTTGTCAGATTCAGCGTCAGACCACTGATTGCACCGGTCACCGTATTGCTCTTGCTGCTGACCTGAAGACCGTCGATGGTCAGCTTGGCATCTTGTGCAACGCCGTTGACGGCGCCCGCAGCACCTGCCGCAGGACTAGTCCCCAACGGCTTGGTGCCATCAATTTCCAGACCGGCAATACCGCTGACGGTGAGGTCGGAACCTTCGCCGGTCTTGTTCGAACTGATCACCAGGCGCGAAGCACCGGTGCTGTCGGTCACAATGTTGGCGGAGATGCCGTTGGCGCCCTGAGCCTTGTTGATGGCGTCACGGGTGCTCTGCAAGGTGGCATTGGCCGGGATGTCCACATTGTAATCAGTGCCATTTTGACTGATTTTCAGGGTACCAGTCGGAATGGCACTGGCGGCGCCGCCGGCAAAAGAGGCACTGGCGACTTTCGAGCCGGTGGCCAGCTGATTCACGACAACACTGTAATTACCCGAAACCGCGGTGCTATCGGCGGTGGCGTTCAAAACGGCGGTATTGGCCGAAGTCGCGGTGAAGCCGGCAAACGCTGGATTGGTCTTGCTGCCCAGATTGGTCATTGCCGTCTGGAACGCGGTCAGCGCGCTCTTCAACGAACCGATACCGGAAATCTTCAGTGTGTTGGCTTTGGTCGCGGTATCGATTTGCGTCTGCTTCGGCGCCTTGTCGGCGTTGACCAGCGCAGTAACGATCGCCCCGATGTCCAGGCCGGAACCCAGTCCGGAACCCGGTAGAATTGGACTTGCCATGTGCATCTCCCTTCAGATTGTTGCCATTCTTTTGACCGCTACACGCATCTTGAGAACGTACAAACATTATTCATGCCAGCTATCAGGCCTTGGCGTCGAACAACACGTGACTTGCGTTGGCGAGGCTGTCTGCCAGCTTGAGGGCTTCTGCGGAGGGAATCTGTCGAACGATTTCACCCGTCTCGCTTGCGATCACCTTGACGATGACCTTCCCGGAATGCTCATCGATGGAGAACTCCAGATTGCGCTTGATCGATTGAACAAACTTTTCGATCTCCTGCACTGCCAGTTTCAACTTGGCATCGTCCGTATCCTGACTCTTGGCAGCGACCGGAGCTTCAGCCTTGGTAACTTCAGGCCTCTCTGACGGTTTGTCAGCAACCGGCGTTACTGGCTTGGGAGCCGGATAAGACAGGTTAAGCTTCACGCTCATGTCCATGCTCATCACCTCCTAACGTAAAAAGGCGAGAGAGCACGACTAGCGCACTCCCCCGCCCAAACTTGTTCCGAGATTACTGAAGCAGTTTCAGTACAGCGGAAGGCAGTTGGTTGGCTTGAGCCAGAACGGAGGTCGAAGCCTGCTGCAGAGTTTGCTGCTTGGTCAGGTTAGCAGTTTCTGCGGCGAAGTCAGTGTCTTGTACACGACCCTGTGCAGCAGTGGTGTTCTCAACGATGTTCTGCAGGTTGGAGATGGTGCTGGTCAGACGGTTTTGCGAAGCACCCAGGCTGGCACGGGTATCACCGATTGCAGCGATAGCAGCGTCGATGGCCGTGATAGCGGCGTCGATGTTGGTACCAGCGGTAGCAGCGTCAGTACCGGTCAGAGCCAGAGCGCCTTTGTCTACGGACAGGCTCACGGCGTCGAACTTGGAGCTCAGTACCAGGTCGATGTGGTTGGCAGTACCGGTGTTTGCGCCAACTTGCAGAGTCACAGTACCAGCCGAACCGTCCAGCAGGTTTTTGCCGTTCAGGTTGGTGGAAGCAGCGATACGGCTGATTTCGTCCGACATGTCGGCGAATTCTTTGTTGGTCGCTTTCTGGTCAGCAGTGCCGTTGGTGCCGGTACGTGCTTTAACAGCCAGTTCACGCATACGCTGCAGAATGTCGGTAGTCGCTTGCAGAGCGCCTTCAGCGGTCTGGGCAACGGAGATACCGTCGTTGGCGTTCTGGATAGCCTGGTTGCCGCCGCGGATTTGCGATTGCATACGGGTGGAGATTTGCAGGCCAGCAGCGTCGTCTTTAGCGCTGTTGATTTTCAGGCCGGAAGACAGGCGCTGCATCGAAGTCGACAGAGCGTCGGAAGCGCGGTTCAGGTTTTTCTGAACGTTCAACGATGTGGTGTTGGTGTTTACTGTTAAAGCCATGACGAATTCCTCGTTGGTTGGGTACTGCGGCTTCCGGCCCTGGCAACCGCCGGGTATGGCCTAGAGAACCTTCGTAATAGTTATCGTCGGGAATGCAGGTTGCTTGAGGGCTTTTTAAAAAATATTTGCCATCACCCTGCCACCCCAGAGAAAACAAAGGCTTAGCCGCCCCTCACTTTCGAAAAAATGACGCCATAAAACCGACCGCTGCGCAAACCTGCGGGCCAGTGCGGTTGCCCGCCTTCAGGCTGGCGTGGCCGTCAGCAGTTCGATCAGTTCGTACTCCATGAAGTCCGCCAGCCCCAACCAGTCCTGGCGCTCCTGACAATCGAGCATTTGCGTCAGTACCTGCGCCCACATCTGTTGGACATCCGCAGGCGCGGACTGAAGTAACGGGTGCGCACCCTCGAAGACCTCGACCATGCTTAGCGCCGCCTCGACGTCACGTCCCAGTCGAAACAGACTTGCGCAGGCACGGCAGTCGTTGATGCATTGCGCCATTGCCGTCATTGCACAAACTCCTGATTGAACCGCGTCCCGGCGATCAGCGCGCCCGCTCTGCTGCTATTGAAAAACTCAACCTGGGGATGGGCGGCGATGTAGCGTTCGAGAACGCATAAATAGCCACGGAAGTTGAGTTGGGTGCTGACGCGCTGACCATGCCCGTCACGCACCCAATGCCGCGCCTGATTCACACTCGGCCCAAGCTCACCGTCATTCCAGCCAGCATGGGTCTTGTTCATCGGGAAGGCGAAGTCGGCGCCGAACAGAGTGATGCGTCTCGCGCCCATTTTCACGGCCAGGTCTACCGCCGGGTGAATCACACTGCCGCCGACATGCAGTTCGCCTCGCGGATATGCCTCGCGCAATGCCGCATAAACCGGGCTGGCGGAGTAGCCGCCGTAGCGCTTGCCCTTCCAGGCGCGCAAAACCTCGGGGTCGCTCATCGGCAAATAGACCAGAGGAATGCCTTCGGACTGTTCAAATGGCAGGTGACGGAAGCTGATGAGCTGATCAATGCTCACCACCAGATCCGGCACCACACCGTGCTCACGCAGCGGTCGATAAGCGGTGTCGACACAGATGAACAGCGGACGCTGCGCCTGAGCCCGCACTTTCGCCAGCCGTTCGAAATGCCCCTCCAGGGTCGGCCCCGTGGCGATCACGTAGACGTCACGGTCGACGCAAGTGCCGAACAGTTGCGCCACATCGTCATCGCCCAGCAGCACTGGCAAGCAATCCTGCAAGCGTTGCTGAATGACCGGCGACTGCGGATCGAACTCACGATTGTTGAAGCTCAGGTGCACTTCACTGACCAGCCGATCACGGATCTTTGCGTTGAAGTCATCAGCCAGCAGCATCTCGGCCGGCAGGGCAAAAAACGGCGTGCAGATATCAGACAGGTCACCGGCGTAGAACAGCTCCACGCGCGGATCCTCCAGCCAATGGCGCTGATCGAGCAACTGCACGACCAGCGCAAACAGCGCGCCGTTGAGGATATGCACGTACAACCGCTCAAGCCCGGCGCGCTCCAGCAACACCGCAGGCAAATCGCCGAGGCCGGTGCCATAGACATGCAACTGCGCTTTATCCGCCAGGCTGGCGGCCTGAACACGGGCTTCGTGAGTACGGTCATGGCGACTGGTGAGTTGAACGCCATTGACGCTCAATGTCGAACCGAGCCCCTGCACCAGTTCAGCCTGAACCGCCGCACTGTCTTCGGCCATCAAGCGCTCGAACAGCGCCGGCCAGCGGCGCTGAAGGACTTCGGCGTTGGCCTGGAAAAACTCGCTCATGGCGCCTCGCGCTCCGTTTCAGGCAAAAAAATAGCGTTCAAGGTTAACCTTGAACGCTATTTTTGTATCCGCCGTTTTTAATCAGGCTCAGGGGCGGAAGATGATCGCCGAGCCCCACGACAGACCGACACCGAAACCACTGAGCGCGACGCGCTGCCAGGCGGAATCGAGTACGTGCTTTTCCAGCAGCAGCGGAATACTCGACGACACGGTGTTGCCGGTCTCGACCATGTCCTTGATGAACTTTTCAGGCTCGCCTTCGAAGCGTCGCGCCACGGCGTCGACGATCGCCGCACTGCCCTGGTGAATGCAGAAGGCGTCGATGTCATCAGCCTTGAGGCCGGAATCATCGAGCAACTCGTGCAAGTGCGCCGGGACTTTGAGCAGCGCAAAGTTGAACACCTGACGACCGTTCATGAAGAACACGCCATCGGTGACTTTCAGGTGTGGCGCGCCGGAACCGTCGGTGCCGAACTTGGCCTTGCCCAGTGCCCAGGTCGGATCTTCACCCATCCAGGTCGCGGTGGCCGCATCACCGAACAGCATGGTGGTGTTGCGATCTTCCGGGTCAACGATTTTCGAATAAGGGTCGGCGGTGATCAGCAGGCCGTTCTTCAGGCCTGCGGCTTCCATGAAGCCCTTGATCGCGTAGATGCCGTAAACATAACCGGAGCAGCCCAACGAAATATCGAACGCGGCGACATTGGTCGGCAGACCGAGTTTGTCCTGCACGATCGCAGCAGTGTGCGGCAAGCCTTCTTCATCACCGTTCTGGGTGACGACGATCAAGGCATCGATCGATTCACGCTTCAGCTCAGGGTTGCTGGCAAACAGCGCGTTGGCGGCTTCCACACACAGATCGGAGGTTTCTTGATCAGCGTCTTTGCGCGGCAGGAATGCCGAGCCAATCTTGCCAAGGATGAACTCTTCATCCTTCTCGAATTTTGCACCTTGTGCGTAATTGTCCACGCCGGCTACAGGAACGTAGCTCGCAATGCTTTTTATGCCAATCATTACGGCTTCCCAATAAAAAACAGCCCAAGACCACCGCTCGCAAGGATTTGAGGGGCGCCGACAAACAGAAAATGGTTGCCACGACGGGCAACCAAGGGGAGAGCAAAGGGCTATCACTGGAACCAAAAACGGGCCAGGCGCCATCTCCCCGATCAATACAATACAGTGAAGATGCGCGTTATGACTCGCAGGTCACGCTATTTTGCCGAATCCATTACAGATTGGGTTATTCGACCAACGACCAATCCAGCGGCGTACCGCGCTTGATCGGCGCGCGAGCGCAGCGCCCGAGGACGGCATCGGTGTGCTTGGGCGGCAGGCCGAGGCCAGGACGAATGGCGCGCAGATTGTCCCGCGTAAAGGAGTCACCGGCGGCCATGTCGGCGGTCACGTACAGCGAGCGGCGATACACCACCGACTTGAGTTCGGCTTCGGTTGCGCCGTATTGCACCTGGCCGAGCGCTTGCCATGCGCGTTCGGTTTCCACCACCAGGCTGGCCATCTCGGCCGGCTCCAGCGAGAAACTGGCATCCACCCCGCCCGCCGAACGGTCGAGGGTGAAATGCTTTTCCACCACCGTCGCGCCGAGCGCCACGGCCGCCACCGAGACGCCAACGCCCATCGAATGATCGGACAGCCCCACCTCGCAACCGAACAATTGCCGCAGGTGCGGGATCGTCCGCACATTGCTGTTTGCCGGGGTGGCCGGATAAGTGCTGGTGCACTTGAGCAGCACCAGATCCTTGCACCCGGCTTCACGGGCGGCGCGCACGGTTTCATCAAGCTCGGCGATGCTGGCCATGCCGGTGGAGATGATCAGCGGCTTGCCCGTGGCGGCGACACGGCGGATCAACGGCAGATCGGTGTTTTCAAAACTGGCGATCTTGTACGCCGGCACGTCGAGGCTTTCGAGAAAGTCCACGGCCGTGTCGTCGAACGGCGTCGAAAACGCGAGCATCCCCAGTTCCCTGGCGCGAGCGAAGATCGGCGCATGCCATTCCCACGGCGTGTGGGCCTGCTCGTACAAGTCGTACAAAGAAGTGCCGGCCCACAGGCTGCCCGGGTCTTTGATGAAGAACTCGCCCTCGGCCAGATCCAGCGTCATGGTCTGGGCGGTGTAGGTTTGCAGTTTCAGGGCGTGCGCGCCGGCCTTGGCGGCGGCTTCGACAATTTGCAGGGCCACGTCCAGCGACTGGTTATGATTGCCGCTCATCTCGGCAATGATGAACGGCGGCGCGTCGGCACCGATCAGATGGTCGCCAATCTTGAAACTACTCATGAACGGTGTTCCTTTTATTCAAACTGGAGTTCGGCCCATCGGGCAGCAACTGCGCACCGTCCAGTGTGGCGTGACTTGACGCGAGCACAGCATCGGCCAATGCCGCGGCGACTCGCAATGCACCGCGCCCATCGACCATTTGCCGGGAGCGTTCGGCCAGGCTCTGGCGCAGATAAACGTTGCCCGCAACAAAACCAATCGCGTCACGCAACTGCGTAACGCTGACCTGTTCGCGCGCGCCCAGGAATACATGCGCGCCCGCCGCCGCCATGACTTCACCGTTGACCTGCTGGTTATTCGACACCGCTATACAGATCGTCGGCAAACCCAACGCCGCACGCTCCCAACTGGTGCCGCCACCGGCGCCGATAAACAGATCGGCCTCGGTCATGCGTTGATGGAAATCGCTGACAAAACTGTGCAGACGCCAATTCGGCCGCGTTTGCGCCAGTGCCTGCATCTGCGTCCATGCCGGGTTGTCGACACCGGCGACGAAATCAACGTCCAGCTCAGGGAAGTCCACCAGCGCCAGCATGGCGTGATGGGTCTGCATGGCCGCATCGAAACCGCCGAAATTCACCAGTACGCGGCGGGCTTCGGGTTTGATCTCGATCGCCGGGCAGTCGAACTCTTCACGCAACATGGCATAGCGCGGGCCGAGCAGTGTGCGGCAGCCCTCGGGCAACAGCGGCGTGTAGTTTTCGCTGAGGCCGGACAGATTCTGATTGAGCAGCAGATCAACGCTGTAGCGCCGGGTGGCGAGATCGTCGACGGCAGCAATACGCGGTGCCCAACGCCGTGAGGCAGTCTGCCAGTGATGATCGAGGCCGTAGTGGTCGGCAATGATCCAGTCGAATTGGGCGTGATCTTCCAGCAGCAAATCCAACGCATCGATGTCGGCCTGCCACGGCAGCATCGACTCGATGGCCTGCTGCGGATCTTCACCGGGATAAAATTCAGGCAGTGCGAATGTCTCGAAACCTTCGGCGCTCAGAGCATCGAGTCGATGCCCCGGCAACTGCCGACAGGCAAACGCGACATGACTGCCCTGCTTGCGCAGCACCCGCGCCAGCGTCAGGCAGCGGGCAATATGGCCGCTGCCGATGGTGGGCGAGGCGTCGGCGCGAATCAGGATTCTCATTGCAACTCTCCGCCGGCCTTGAGCGCGGCGTAAAGGTATTCGGCACGTTTCCAGTCTTCAGGCGTATCGATGTCCTGCACCAGATGCCGGGGCAAAATCACCGGCAGGCTGGCCGGCGAATAGACTACCTCGCCGCGCAGCCACGCATCCGTACGTCCCCAATAAAACTGCCCGGCATCCTGCAACGCTTCGGGCAGATCCTGCGAACGGGTGTCACGAAATTCCGGGTACAACGCCGTAAGCGCGCCCTGCCCGTCCAGCGTCAGCGCACGCTGCACCGGGAAACCGAAGTTGCACACGGAGAAGGCAAAGGATTTTTCCGGATGCTGTGCAAGCAGTTCATACCCCTGACGCAGATAACGCGCCTGCAACAACGCCGCCGTGGCGTACACGCAACAGGCGTATTCAAAGCCTGGCAGTTGCTGCAAGGCATGCACGATCACTGCGGCGGTGCCGGTAAAATCATCCGCCAGATCGGCCGGGCGCAAAAACGGCACATCAGCCCCGTGCGCCCGCGCGACCTCGGCGATTTCTTCGTCATCGGTGCTGACGACAACCTGATCGAACAACCCCGAATCCAGCGCCGTACGAATCGAGCGGACAATCATCGGCACGCCAGCGAACAGCGCCAGGTTCTTGCGCGGGATGCGTTTGCTGCCCCCGCGCGCCGGGATGATTGCGATGTTGCTCACGTTGTCCTACTCCTCAATCAGCAGCCGGCGCAATTGCTCGACCACGTAATCCTGCTGCTCCTCGGTCAGCAGCGGAAACATCGGCAGGCTGATCGCTTCGGCGTAATAACGCTCGGCGTTGGGAAAGTCGCCCTCGGCAAAACCCAGTGCCTGATAGTAAGGCTGCAGATGCACCGGAATGTAGTGCAGATTCACGCCGATCCCGGCCGCGCGCAAGCCTTCGAACACCTGACGATGGCTGAGGCTAATGCGCTCGGTCTGCAAGCGCACCACATACAAATGCCAGGCTGATTCCGCATCCGGTTGAGCGCTGGGTAACGTCAGCGGCAGGTACGTCAGCAACTGCTCGTAGCGCGCTGCCAACTCGCGACGCCGAGCGATGAAGTCGTCCAGCTTGCCCAGTTGCGACAAGCCCAACGCGGCTTGCAGATCGGTGATCCGGTAATTGAAGCCCAGCTCGATCTGCTGGTAATACCAAGGGCCTTGGCTGGGCTCGGTCATCTGCTGCGAATTGCGGGTCATGCCATGGCTGCGCAGGCGTTGCAGGCGCTCGGCCAGTGCCGGTCGATTGGTCAGGACCATGCCGCCCTCGGCACTGGTGATGATCTTCACCGGATGAAAACTGAACACGGTCATTGCCGCAAATTCACCGCAACCCACCGGACGCCCGGCGTAAGAAGCGCCGACCGCGTGGGAGGCATCTTCGATCACGGTGAAGTTGTAGCGCTCGGCCAGTTCGCCAATCTTGCGCATGTCGCAGCTCTGCCCGGAAAACGCCACCGCCACCAAGACTTTTGGCAGTTTACCGTCCTGTTCAGCCTGATCCAGTTTCGCCGCCAATGCGTAAGCATCGAGGTTCCAGGTCAGCGGGTCGATGTCGACAAAATCCACGTCGGCGCCGCAGTAACGCCCGCAATTGGCCGAGGCCAGGAATGTATTCGGCGTGGTCCACAGACAATCGCCCGGGCCAAGACCCGCCGCCAGACACGCAATGTGCAACGCCGCCGTGGCGTTGCACACCGCCACGGCGAAATCGGCCTGGCAACGCTCGGCCACAGCCTGCTCGAAGCGCTCGATGGTCGGCCCTTGCGTCAACCAGTCCGACTGCAACACCTCGACGACGGCATCGATGTCCGACTGATCGAGACTCTGGCGGCCGTAGGGGATCATACCGAGAGCTTCGCGTGCAGCGCCGCGATCTGTCCGATCGAGAGGAAGTGCGGATTGGTGTCGGAGCGATATTCAAAATCTTCGCTCACCGCGCGCCCCTGCTCGCCAAGTTTGTCGACGGCAAAATCGACATCCACGCTGGTAAAGCGAATCGACGGCTGGATGGTGTAGTGATCCTCGAACTCAATAGTCATCCGCGCATCGTCCAGCGGCACCATCAACTCATGGAGCTTTTCCCCTGGACGAATGCCGACGTTTTTGTGCGGCAGGTGTTCGGCCATGCCACGGGCCAGATCGACGATGCGGATCGACGGAATCTTCGGCACGAACACTTCACCGCCGTGCATCCGCGCGAAGCTGTCGAGGACGAACTGCACACCGTGGTCGAGGGTGATCCAGAAGCGTGTCATGCGCTCGTCGGTGATCGGCAGCTCTTGCGCGCCATCGGTAATCAGCTTGCTGAAGAACGGCACCACGGAGCCCCGCGAACCAGCCACGTTGCCGTAGCGCACCACGGCAAACCGGGTTTCCTGCTCGCCGGCAATGTTGTTGGCGGCGACGAACAATTTGTCCGACAGCAACTTGGTCGCGCCGTACAGGTTGATCGGGCTGGCAGCTTTGTCGGTGGACAGCGCCACAACCTTTTTCACACCGTTGTCGATGGCCGCGGCGATGATGTTTTCCGCGCCGTTGACGTTGGTGCGAATGCATTCGGTCGGGTTGTACTCAGCCGCCGGCACCTGCTTCAACGCGGCGGCATGCACCACGTAATCGATGCCGCGCATGGCCTGACGCAGACGGTCAGCGTCACGCACGTCACCGATGAAATAACGCATGCACGGCGCGTTGAACGTCTGCTGCATTTCGTATTGCTTGAGCTCATCGCGGGAGAACACCACCACGCGCTTGGGCTGGTACTGCTCCAGCAAGCGGCGGATGAAGTTACGCCCGAACGAGCCCGTGCCGCCGGAGATGAAGATCGATTTACCGTTGAACATGTGTAATTCCTGTTCCCTGTCCGACGGACTCAAGCGAGCAACTGCGACCAGTTGATCGAAGTGTTTTCAGCCAAGGTAAAGCCTTTGCCGGTCAGGGCCAGGTTGGCGTTGTAAGCCGGGTCCTGGGCAAAAGCGCTGCTCCACTTCTCGCGCAATGCGGCCAGCGCCTCAGGGGCTTGCGGCAATTCACCGGTGTGCAACACCTGAACCAGCGGCGTCCACACGGTGAGGTAACCGGCCTGCCCGGCCTTGAGGCACAGATCGACATCGCTGAAGCCATCAGCGAAGGTCACTTCATCCAGACCACCGAGCGCATTGAACAACTCTTTGCGCACCATCAGGCACACCTTCGACACGGCGGAATAGTTCTGCTCGACCATCTGACGGTGCATATAGCCCGCAGCGCTGTGCTTCTCGCCGATGAACGCCGAACCGACGCCACCGTTCAGACCGAGAATCAAACCCGCCTGGGAGATTTTCCCGTCACGGCTGACCAGTTTGGCACCCACGATCCCGACTTCCGGACGCTGGGCATGGTTGAGCAACGAGTCGAGCCAGTTCGGATTGACGACTTCTGCGTCAGCGGCCAGCAGCACCAGGTATTCACCCTGCGCCTGCTCGCTGGCAGCGTTATACAGCGCCACTTCGCCGAGTGTCTGATCGGCGCGCAAGACATTCACTTTCGGATGACGCAACTCACCCAGCCAGTCATTGACCGCCGCCGATTGATTCTGATTGGCCGCCAACAAAATTTCATAACGGTTGTAGCGGGTTCTGAGCAGCATCCCTTCCAGGCAACGGCGCATCACTGGCAAGTCATCAACGACCGGCAGGATGATCGACACCATCGGCTGCTCAGTGTGGCGGTAATCAATCTGCCAGGTGCCCGGCGCCGCCGAAGTCACTTTGGCCTGGTAGCCACGATTGCCCAGATGGCGCAACAACGCCTGACGCTCGTGGGCATTTTCCTCCAGCGCTGCTGCTTGTGTGATCAACAACGGCTCGTCGAGATGCGCCAGACCGTCGAGGCCACCCTGCTCAATAATGCGCAGCAGCAGGTCGAACTCCATCGCTTTGCTGAAGTCGGCCTGATAACCGCCGACCTCCAGCAGCACGTCGCGGCGCACTAGCCAATGGCGTGCCATCAGCGACGGAATACTCTGCAGCAAATCAAGGTTGAAGCCGGGGCGGAATACGTCCATCAGCGCCCCCTCTTCAGTGCGCTGGATTTCATCAGTGGCCACGGCGCGAAGTCCCGTGGCCGACATCAACTCCAGACCGGCGCGTAACAGGCCACTCGTCGTGAATTCATCACCCACGTTCGCCAGCAGCAACCAGTCGCATGGAGACTGCTCGGCGCTCAGGTTGAGTTTGTCGACGAGGTTGCCCGGCGTGACCCGGACAAAGTGCAAGGTGTTCTGAGCGGTGGTCGCACTCTGCGGCTCGCCCGTGGTGAAAACGACGATTTTGAAAGCCTTGCTGTGACCTTCGACGAGGCTGTCGAGTGTCACTTGCAGCTTCTCGACGTTGTTGTCCAGATCCAGCAGGAAAATGCCGAATTGTGGACCGCCATTGTTCGCCGCCAGATGCCTGGCAATCAACGCAGCCTGTTCGGCGTCCGGCTTGCGGGCCGCCAGCCAGTCGAGCAAACGGCCCGAGCGCATCTTGCTGAAGACCGGGTAATGATCGGTGTCCGCCACCGCCCCCAGACGAGCATCCCACTCAGCGATCTTCTGCGCTTGCTCTTCTTCGCCCAGGGTTTGCAGTTGCGCCGTCAGGCGCTTGAGCACAGTGCGGTTGAACGCGTTGCTGTCATGGGCCTGCCACAACCGGTCGACGACACTTTGCGCCGTATCGTTATTGCGTGCCTGCAGCAGGTATTCCTGCCGGGTCCATACACCCTCGAGTTTTTCCAGTTGAATGCGGCCGGCCGGCATCGCGTGCAGCAAAAACTCGAACTGGGTCAGCAAGTCAAAAAAGCGCTCGTTGTAGAAAGGCATCTCGACGTATTGGCGTGGCCCGAACTTGCGCTCTGGTGTCTTGGTAAGGTTGCTCCAGGTGGACTCGAAAATCAGCTCGGTCGTCAACGCCCGTCCGGAGACCAGGCTGTCCGTCATGGCCGCGAAGCTTTCCAGGGCCAACGCCTTGCGCTGCGCCTGGTCGAGATCGGTGATACCGGTCGGCAAGGAGGCGAGGAATTCGGCGAAGGCTTCGCGCTCGGTCACCGACTTGGTATCGGTGTACGACAGCACGTGGTAGACCTCGGTGTTGTGGTCGGAGAAACCGATGTTGATCTCGCGCACGACATAAGGAATCGGCAGGATGCGCGCCTTGGCGTTCGCCAGCAGGTAGTAGGTGTGGCCGATTTCCTGCCATTCGAAACTGGTGCCCGGCGGCAATGCCGCGTACCAGTTCTTGATGATCGAGGTGCGGCACACGCCATAGAACGGCGGCACGTACTGGTGCATGAAGTCGAGAATGCGATCCTCGGCACGCTCCGACGCGTAGTCTTCGCAGACTTTCTTGTCGCGTCGGTAGTAGCTGACGCTGCCGGCCAGCGCCAGGTACATCAGGCAGTAGCCGTGGCACAGTCCGTAGTCGCGGTTGGCCTCCAGGAAGTTGACCGACTCGGTCAGCGATTCATGCAGGATGAAATCGTCGTCGGCCGCCAGCACCATGTAGGGCGTGGTCAATTGCTCCACGCCGTAAGCCAGTTTGGCCTGCATGCCCCAATAGGCGAACTGCGGCACATGGTGATAATCGACCGAGGAAAAATCGCCTTCCGGCCGATCAGGTGTGGAGTCAAGCACCATGATTCTGCAGGGCAAGCTGCTGTAGTACTTCACCGCCCGACGCAAAAAAGCCGGCCGATTGTGAGTAATCAGCACCACGGTCAGCAGCTCGTTTAGTGGCAGCGCTGGTTCAGAACTGTACTTGCCTTGCATAACTTCTCTCCACAACCGGCGACTCGCCGAAATAACGCTTTGGTGATGGTGCGAATTAACGAACGCGACGCAGATAGCCGTCCGGCGCCACGGTGATCAGTAGCTTGTTTTGCAACTGCTGGTCGATCTCGAAATCCTTGTTCTCTTCGAGGTATTTCCACACGGCGGTTTTCGGGTTATCGCCCGGGCCCCACGGACGATCCGGGAAGAAATCGGCCGGCATGTCTTCAACCACGGTGTCCATGACCACGCAGTAGCTGTCGACCGACACCAGCGGCGCGTAAAGGCGCAGCTCTTCCAGGACGTGATCGTGGGTGTGGTTGGAGTCGAGAACCACAATGACTTTCTTGCCTTTGGCGGCAGCCTGCACCTGGGCGGCGATGGCCGCATCGATGCTCGAACCTTCGATCATCTTGATGCGCTTGGCCATCGGGTGGCTTTCAATCGCTTCACGGTTGTGCGGACGGATATCGAGATCGATGCCCAGCACCTCGCCGTGGCCTTGTAGCTCCAGCAGGGACGCGTAATAGATGATCGAACCACCGTGAGCGATGCCGCACTCGATGATCAGATCCGGCTTGACCTGCCAGATGATCTCCTGCATCGCCATCATGTCTTGTGGCAGCTGGATGATTGGGCGGCCCATCCACGAGAAGTGGTAGCTGTACTTGTGTTTAGCGGACTCGTTGAAGAAATCCCGGGCCAGGCCGGTGAGTTTCTGGTCGTCACCTTGCTGGGCGATCTGTTCGCGGCATTCGGCTTCGAAAGCTTGGTTGATGCTGTTGTCGGTCATGTTCAAAGTCTCAATGGTCACTGGAACGAAGCGCTATCGACGGCGTGATAGACGTAGCGTCCACCGGTCATCCGCTTGATTTCTTCGAGGTAATTGGAGTTCATCACAAACAGGTTGGCGCCTTCGGGCAATGCGTCCATGGCCTCTTGCGGCGAGGACACACGGGCACCGCTCAACGGCAGATAACGACCCTGTTTGGCCGGGTTGATATCCACCACACGATCCACCGCCACGCCCGCACGTTGCAGGAACAGCGAATAGATCACGCCTTTGGACGAGGCGCCCCAGATCGCCGAACCCTGCTCAGGCGCGGCCTGAATGATCTGCACCGCGCGGTCGAGGCTGGCGGTGAAACCTTCAGGCAGCGTCAGGCGTGGCACCGGCTGTTCCGGGGTCAGGCGCAACGTCGACAGGTCGGCGACGATGTACAGGTACTGGCCACCGAACAGGTGACCGGCCTCATGCACAGTGCCGAACATCCGGCGCAGGTCATCGAGGCGGAAATAGTTGACGTGTTCATAGAACAGGTCGAACCAGGCTTTGTGTTCGAGGATCCAGTCGAAGCACGGCACTTCGATGTAGATCTGCCCACCCTGATTGGCTTCGCCGATCACCGAGAGGAAACTCACGGGATCCTCGATGTGCTCCAGCACATGGCGCAGCACGATGGCGTCCGCCGCCAGGCCAAGACCACGGGTGAACGGCGCCTTGATCACGTCGGCATTGTCGCCTTCATAAGCCGGATCGATACCGGTGATCGAGTAATCAAGGCCCTTGAGCAACTCAAGAAAGTAGCCCTTGCCGCAGCCGACCTCGATTAACTCCCGGCCCTTGAAGTGCCTGGCGATGATGCCTTCAACATCGCTCAGGTGCTTCTGAAACTGGCCGGAATGCGCTTGCTCATTCTGGTAATCGGCGTCGTAACTGAGCTTGTTGGCGTCGAACGCGGCATTGAAGATCAAGCCGCTGCGCTCGTCCTGCACCAGCAGCATGTCGGCACTGGCCGACGCCTGCGCCGACTCTGCATCGGCAAAGGTACGGTTCTGCAACACCGGCAGGTCGGTGACCCGATACAACTCGTGCCTCATTGCGACGCTCCCAATAACTGTTGCAAACGCTCGGTCAGTGCCCAGAACGCCAGTGGTTCGTGGGTCGGGTATGGGTAGTGGCCGAGGTTCAGTTCGATGGACTTGCCGCGTTCACGCAGGCGCTGTTCGACCAGCGAACGCACCGCGACCGGCTGGCCACTGGCGCAATTGATCACGCCACTGAAGTCGCGTTGATGCAGGATCGCGGCGAGGTAACCGGCAGCGGTCTCGATTGGCAGAAAGTCGCGCAACTGCTCGCCCGCAGACATGTTGAACGACGCCTCACCGGCATCGACTGCACGGTCCAGCGCCGCCAGCAGACTGTTGGGGTTCTGCCCTTCGCCGTGCAGATAAAACAGCCGCGCCCATTGCAGGGTGAACGGATGCGCTTGCTGCAAGTTCTGCAAAAACAGGTGCAAGGTGTGCTTGGCCAGACCGTACGGATTGCTCGGCCTTGGCTCGGTGTTTTCGCTGAGCGGGCCGCTTTGCATGCCGTACTCGAAGCACGTGCCGGTGACCAGAACCTGCTTCACCCCCGCCTCGACCGCACGTTTGATAAAGCGGTAGTCGGCCATCAGGTTGTGCTCGAAATGGAACAGCGCCCGATAGTTCGGCAACCCCGGCCAGGCCAGATGCACCAGCGCATCAACGCCTTCGGTCAACGCGGCGATATCGAGATCGTCGGCGTGAATATCCGCCGCGACGAACTCGACATTGTTGATCCACGGCATGCCCCGCGCGGTTTCTGCGTTGCGTGCCACTGCACGAACAACACAGCCGCGCGCCAGCAATGCCGCGACCAGATGTCGACCGACGAAGCCCGTGGCTCCGGTGACGAGGACCTTCACAGCACTTTCAACTCAGGCACCGCCATCACGAAGCGGCCGTCCCACTGCCGCACCTGCGACAGTTGCTGACTGACTTCGTGCAGCAGGTTCCACGGCAGCACCAGCACATAGTCCGGCTTTTCGATATCGATCTGCGCCGGCGCAACAATCGGGATGCGACTGCCCGGCAGACACTTGCCTTGCTTGTGCGGGTTGGCATCGGCCACCCAGGCGAGCAGGTCCGGTTTGACTCCGGCATAGTTGAGCAGGGTGTTGCCCTTCGCCGCCGCGCCGTAACCCACCACACGTTTACCGTCAGCCTTGGCCTGCAGCAGAAAGCGCAGCAGTTCATGCTTGATTCGTTCGGCGGCAGGCGCGAGGGTCGCGTAGTACTGGGGGGTTTTCACCCCGGCATCAAGTTCAGCCTGCAACTGTTGTTGCACCGCTGGTTGCACCGGGCGGCGCTCGCCGTCCTTGCGCTGCACGAACACCCGCAGCGAACCGCCGTGAGTGGTCAACTGGCTGACGTCGAACACTTCCAGACCATTGCGCTCGCACAGCGTTTGCACAGCCGTCAGCGACAGATACGAATAGTGCTCGTGATAAAGCGTGTCGAACTGCGCGCCCGCCATCAGTGTCAGCAGTTGCGGGAACTCGAAAGTCGCCACACCGGCTGGCTTGAGCAAGGTGGCGAAACCGCCGAGGAAATCGTTGATGTCCGGCACATGCGCGAGCACGTTGTTGGCGGCCATCAGGTCGGCGCCCCAGCCTTCGCTTTTCAGCTGCGCGGCGGTGTCGCGACCAAAGAACAGCTCACGAATGTCCAGCCCCTTTTCCCGCGCCGCTTGCGCGGTGCTGCGGGTCGGCTCGACGCCCAGACACGGAATACCGCGACCGGCGACGTATTGCAGCAGGTAACCGTCATTGGCAGCGACTTCGACGACGCGGCTGTCGGCGGTCAGGCCGAAGCGCTCGACCATCTCGGCCACATAGCGCTCGGCATGGGCCAGCCAGGTGCTGGAAAACGAACTGAAGTAGGCGTACTCGGCATCGAACAGGCTGTCGGCGGAGGTGTAATCCTCGGTCTGCACCAACCAGCATTGCTGGCACACGGCGACCTTCAGCGGCACCCATTGCTCGGCCTGTTCCAGCCGATCGGCATGCACGTAGGCGTTGGACGGTGGCGAGGTGCCGAGGTCGATCAGCGGCAGGCTCAGCGGTGCGGCGCACCCACGGCAATTCATAGACGCACTCCAGCGAAGTGTTGATCAAGCGCGGGATGGCTGGAATCACGCGCTGACAAATTATTGACAGGCAACGGCCAGGCAATTGCCAGCCGCGGGTCATTCACCGACAGACCGCCCTCATGCGCAGGTGCGTAATCGGCGCTGTGCAGGTAAAGCAATTCGGCATCTTCGGTCAGCGTCTGGAAACCATGGGCGAACCCGGCCGGAATCAACAGACTGCGACCGTCGCCGGCCTTCAGATGCTCGGCGTGCCAGTGCAAAAAGGTTTCCGAATCCGGACGCAAATCAACCGCCACATCCCACACTTCACCGCGCAGGCAGGTGATCAGTTTGGCTTCCGGCACGTTCGCGTTCTGATAATGCAGACCGCGCACGCTGCCCTTCTCGCGGGTGCAGGAATGGTTGATCTGGCGGATATGAAACTCACTGCCAAACGCACTCAGACTGCCCTCGCAGAACAACCGGGAAAAGTGCCCGCGCTGATCTTCGAAGCGTTTGTGCTGCACGCTGAACAGCCCGGCCAGCGGCAATGCCTGCAAGGAAAACTCGCTCACAACGCGCCTCGGTACAGGTTCAGTTGGCCAAGGGTGACGGCGCGCATGTCATCGCCGTTCTGCCACGCCAAATGCCAGTCGAGGGTCTGGGTCAGGCATTGCTGCAAGGTCCAGCGCGGTTGCCAACCGAGCAATTGACGTGCGCGGCTGCTGTCCAGACGCAGCAGACCGGCCTCGTGCAGTTCGCTCGGCTCGATGCGCAGACCGCGCGCCTGAGGCCAGCGGCTGGCGAGCAATTCGACCACTTCGCCGACGCTGCACATGTCCGCCTCGCCGGGGCCGAAGTTCCACGCACCGGCGTACTCCGGGCCTTGCTCGTAGAGGCCGGCAGCCAGTTGCAGATACCCGGCCAATGGCTCCAGCGCGTGTTGCCATGGGCGCACGGCGTGCGGGTAACGCAGGGTCACCGGCTCGTCTGCCGTCCAGGCTTTGAGTACATCGGGAATCAGTCGCTCGGGAGCGAAATCACCACCGCCCAAAACGTTGCCGGCACGCGCCGTGGCCAGGGCCAGACCGTGCTCGGCGTACTTGTCCGCCGGGAAGAAAGACGCCGCGTAAGACTGCGCCAACAGTTCGCAGCAGGCCTTGCTGCTGCTGTAAGGATCGTGGCCACCGAGGGCTTCGTCTTCGCGGTACGGCCACAGCCATTCCTTGTTGGCGTAAACCTTGTCGGTGGTCACCAGCACACAGGCGCGCACGCAACCGACCTGACGAATCGCTTCGAGCAGGTTGAGCGTGCCCATGACGTTGCTGGAATAAGTACCGAGCGGGTCGCGATAGCCTTCGCGCACCAGCGGCTGGGCCGCCAGGTGCAGGACAATCTCCGGCTCGGTATCGGCGATGATTTCGAGCAAGGCGCCGAGGTCACGCAGATCGCCGCGCTGATCATCGATGCCTTCATGCACCCGCGCCAGTTCGAACAGGCTCGGCTCGGTCGACGGATCCAGTGAAAAGCCGCTGACTTGCGCGCCGAGGCTTTGCAACCACAGGGTCAGCCAGCTGCCTTTGAACCCGGTATGTCCGGTGACGAGAACGCGCTTGCCGCGCCAGAAATCCGCACTCAGGCCCATTGCTTCCATGGGGCCTCCCCGCTCTGCCACAGTGCTTCGAGATGGTTCTTGTCGCGCAGGGTGTCCATTGGATGCCAGAAGCCTGCGTGTTCGTAGGCGTTCAACTGCTCGTCTGCGGCCAGACGCGCCAACGGTTCGGCTTCCCAGGTGGTGGTGTCATCGGTGATGTACGGCAGCACTTTCGGCGACAGCACGAAGAAGCCACCGTTGATCCAGCCGCCGTCGCCGCGAGGTTTTTCGGTAAAACCCAGCACTTGATCGCCCTGACGCTCAAGCGCGCCGTAGCGCCCCGGCGGCTGCACGGCGGTGACGGTCGCGAGACGGCCGTGAGCTCGGTGGTAATCCACGAGTTGAGCGATGTTGATGTCGGAAACGCCATCGCCGTAGGTGAAGCAGAACGCCTCTTCATCCTGGAGATAACGAGCGGCGCGCAGCAGACGGCCACCGGTCATGGTTTCTTCGCCGGTGTCGATGAGCGTGACGCTCCATGGCTCGCTGTAATTCTGGTGCACGTCCATGCGGTTTTCGCGCATGTTGAAGGTGACGTCGGAGGTGTGCAGGAAGTAGTTGGCGAAGAAGTCCTTGATCGCGTAGCCCTTGTAGCCGAGGCAGATCACGAAGTCGTGAATTCCGTGGGCGGAATACTGCTTCATGATGTGCCAGAGAATTGGCTTGCCGCCGATCTCGATCATCGGTTTGGGCTTGAGGTGCGACTCTTCACTGATGCGCGTGCCGAGGCCACCCGCCAAAATAACTGCCTTCATCGTCTCCCCTCTTGTTCTTCACCGGGCTGCGCACAGCTTTCTTGAGCGTTGCGGCCTACTGGCTAACCTTTTTGCCGGTTCGGGCGCAGGTGGGATGCCCGCGAGCGCTCGTTTTATGGCGATTTGAGGGGGACTTGCAGGAAACGCGCCATCTAGGGAAGGTGGGTGCCGGCTGGGTGCAGCCGTAAAAAAGGCGAATCCAAAATCGGGTTCGCCTTTAGCAAAGTTGCTCACCATCAATCCCGTTGCAGGATCGACAGTGCTGGATTGAGTTGTCAGCCAGACATGGCGAACGAATCGCTATTGGCGGGCATCAATCCGCCAGCCATCCGCTTTCCCAATAACGCAAGTTATCGCCACGCAAGATGTAGTCGCGCAGCACGACTTCGCGCAAATCGTCACCCATGCGATAGCTGGCGTCCGGGTCGGCCAGGTGCATGCGGATTGCCTGCAGCCATTCGTCCGTGGTGTTGGTCTTGATCCGTGTGCACGGCAGATAGCCTTGGTAGGCCTCGGTGTTGGTGCAAATCACCGGATAACCGCAGGCGCCGTACTCCAGCAGACGCAGGTTGCTCTTGCAGTCGTTGAAGATGTGGAATTCCAGCGGCGCCAAGGCCAGATCAAGATTGAGGCTGGCCAGTTTCGCCGGATACGCGTCGAGGGCAATCACCCCGTGAAACTCATGCATGTACGGGAGCAGGTCGTCCGGGCACATGCCAAAAAATACCCAGTCGACTTCATCCGCCAGTTCGCGCACGACATCAGCGATCACCGCCAGGTCACCATGGTGACTGGTACCGCCGCCCCAGCCGACGCGGGGCTTTTTCGAGGTCCGGCGCTGGCTGCGCAGGTTGCTCCAGAATTCTTTGGCCAACATGTTGGGCACTACTCGAATGTCGTGATGCATATCCGACAATGCGTTGGCCAACGGCTGAGTCGAGACGACGACGCGATCGCACATGCCGATCGCACGGCGAACCAGACGCTCCATCTGATGCTTGTCCGGCATGTTGCGGATATGCGCATTGCGATGGGGAACATCGATGACGTAGTCATCCAGCTCATAGATTCGCCGCGCATTGAAGTAATCGCGCAGCACTGGCATCTCGTTGATCGGCGCTTCGGCATAACGGCCCTGCAGAACAATCACATCAGGTGACAGACGCTCGATCTCAACAATTGGCGGCAGGTTCACGCTATAGCGAATCTGCCCCTGCACCCTGCCTGCCGCTTCGAGTTCGATCAGCGGTTGGGTGACACGATAGTGCCCGACGGCGGAGGCATTGATCGGCAGCCCGAGAATTTTCGGCAAGGAGCTATTGCTGAAAGGACTCCAACCACTGCGCAGGCCCGGCTCGAGCGTGAAACTCGAACGGGTGGCCCCGTTCAACGACAGGTTGGGATTGTAGGCCGGGTCACGGGCAACCACCGGCAGCCAGCGCTTGTAAAAGGTTTTTTCCTGCTCGCTGTGTGAGATTGCGGCTTCATCAATGACCGACTCGACGGGTTGCGCGCCGAGCGCCAGCACCGCGTAAGGGGTCCAGACCACCAGATAACCTTGCCGGGCGACGCGCAGGGCCAGGTCCACTTCGTGCAGCGTGCGCGGCAGGCTCTGCTCGTCCAGACCGTCAACCGCATCGAACACCGACTTGCGCACCATCAGGCAATCAGCCCCGACGGCACTCAGGTCCTGAACCGCTTGCAATCGGAACATGTACCCGGCGGACTGCATCGCCTGACCATAAAACGGCAGACCGGCCGGCCCCTGCAAGCCCAGCACCAGCCCGGCATGCAAGACATAGCCATCGGGATTGAACAGCTTGGCACCGACGATGCCCACTTCCGGACGCTGGGCGTGGTTGAGCAACTCGTCGAGCCAGTCACCCTGAGTGATCACCGCAAAGGGGTTGAGTAGCAGCACGTACTCGCCCCGCGCCTGGGCAACGGCAAAATTGCGCAAGGCTGCGACGTTGCCCTGCTGCGGGTACGTCAACACCCGCACTCGATCACTGCCCAATTGCGCCATACCGCTCAGCCAGGTACGGGCCTCCTCGGTCTCGCTGCCGTTATCCACCAGCAGCAGCTCATATTCGCTGTACGCGGTTTTCTCCAGCAGGCTCTCGACACAACGCTGCAACGCTGAAATCTGATCGCGGGTAGAAATGATGATCGAGACCAACGGCCGGTTCACATGCCGGTAATCGACTCGATTGAGCAACTCGCCGCTGCCGCGACGCATGTCGTGGGCGATCCCCAGACGATCAAGATGGGTCGCCAGCAATCGCGCGTTGTTTTCGGTCACTTCAGGCAGCGATAGCCACTTGGCCAAATCGAATGTCGACTCGATGGCAATCTCGGCCAGATGCCCGACCACCTGAGTGCCCTGATCTTCAACCATCCGCCACAACAGGTCGTGAGGCGCCAACTCAGTGAACGTCGAATCGAACCCGCCGAGCGCCACGAAGGCATTACGCTGGAACGCCAAGGCACGGCCAACATAAGGATAGGTGCGCATCAGGTCGAGGTTGAAGTCAGGCTTGAATGCCGGCTCCACCGACTCACCCGCCCGCAAACTGCCTTCATCGCTGTATAGACACTGCAAATCGCTGTTGAAGGCGATTCGCTCGGCCATCATCAGCAAGGCAGGAGGCACCAGACGATCACCGGCACGCAGCAGATAAAACCAGTCGGCTCCCTGCAACTGTGGCAGCAACTCATTGATCTGTTGCAGGCGATCGTCCTGAAGCGGCAAATGGAACACACGTCCATCCAGTACCGGCTCAGCGCAACTGGAAGACAACACCAGTGTCAGCTCGGGCGCATAGACCTGCGCGGCGAGACTCTCCAGCGTACGTTCCAGCGCGGCAGAACTGCCCTGATCATCAACCACGATGGGCACGATTCGCGGCGTGGACGGCCAGCCTGCCAGTGTGTCCGGCAACAGTCTGCGCTGAACGTCAGTGAGCGTGCGGCACGCCAGCCATTGCGTATAGAGTTCGGAAAAACTCTGACTGCTACCACCAACCGCCCATATCTGAGCGCTCTGTTTGGTGCCGAGCGTGCGGCTCAGCGGCAGCTCTTCCCAGACCCGTGGCGAATCATCTGCCTTGGGCAACGGCACATAACGCACCCAACCCTTTGCTGGCGCAGATTCTCCGCTGCGCGCCTTGAGCATTTGCATCAGCCATTGCCGCTCGATTTCGAGCGCGTCTTTCATGGCTTGCTGGCCGCTCAGACGATCGGGATACAGGCGTTCGACACTCAACACGTGGTTGGACACGACCACGTTGCCGCGCCGCATCAAACACACAAACAGCGCAAAATCGAGGCTCGCCACAAAGCAGTGCTCGGGCTGCGTCAGCGCCGGCAACAACTCCAGAACATCGGTGCGACGGAACATGGCACTGCTGAAACCACCGAGGATGTTCGCCGGGAACGCCTCGAAGATTGCCAGCAAGTCGTCACCCTTGAACAAACCACTGATCGGTGACAGCGGCGTATTTTCCAGACGTGAAGGGAGCACCATGTCGTCGGCGTCCCAGAGCAGACGCTGGGCCAGCACCAGATTGACTTCGTCACGTTCGGCCAGCACGCGAGCCTGATACTCGATACAGCTGGCAAACAGATGATCGTCGTCACACAAGAATTTGATGAACTCGCCCTGAGCCTGGTCAAGACAGGCTTTCAGATTGCCGATCATTCCCAACGTGTGCGGATTACGCACGTAACGCACAGTGACGCCGGACTGCTCGACAACCGACGCAACGATGTCTTGGATCTCACTGCCGCGACTGTCATCGCACACAATGATTTCAAGATTGCCATAGCCCTGACTGACGGCACTGCGCAACGCCCGCTCGAAAAAACGCGAATTGAAGGCAGGAATAACAAGGCTGACAAGGGGAAGTGAATTCACGGCGGACTCGCAAGCGGCGGGACCCCGCCCGGAACAGCGAGCCCTCTGAAACCGCGAAAAAAGACATTGGAAACTAAAGAGCCGAGCTAGCGGGCGCTTGCGCGCCCGTTACCGTCAGATCTTGTTGAACAAACCCAACTGACTGATCTTGCTGAACGCCAGTTGCGCGGCCTGCAACATGGTCTGTTGCAAGGTCAGGCGGGTCATGACTTCAGCCGGGTCCGAATCACGGATCGAGCCCTGGGTCGTGGTGTTCGCTGTGCTCAGGCTGTCGTTGGTGACGGATTGCATATCCAGCGACTGGCCACGGGCACCGATGGAGGTGACAGCGGTGCCGATCTGATTGGTGGCGGCGTCGATGTTGCCGATACCGGCTTCCATGGCGCCCTTCAGTTTCTGCTTGGCCACCGGATCGCCATCGATCGGCGTGTTCAGCGCGGTAATCATCTGCCCCAGGGTGTCGAGCACGTTCTGAGTCTGGTGATTGTTTGGCTGAATCGAGAATTGATCGCCGGCTGCCGGGGCGCTACCCAGAGCGAACGTCACACCGGCTGCCGTCGCGTTGCTACCGGCCACCGTGCCCGAAGACACAGGCTTGCTGTCAGCAGTCACCGGCGCCGCGTACAGGTCGAACGCTGTGGCGCTGGTGAACTTGAGAATCGCCCCACCCTGCGGAAATGCCGCGGTGTAGGCCGCCTGGTCGGTGATGCTGGAACCGGTGATCACCGCCGTCGAAGGGTTTCCCGGGCTACGCGACGTGGTGAACGTGTCCGGTGTCACCGCCAGTTGAAAACTGTGCCCGGCAATGACCGCATCCGGGTTGGTGTCACCGGCCTTCAGGTTGATGTTCAGCTGCATGTCGACACCGCGGAAGCTGAAGCTCTGGTTGCTGCCGCTGGTGTTGCTGATCACGCCGTTCTTGCTGGCGTCAGCAGTCACGTCGTTACCCAGCGCGTCGGTGATCTTCATCTGCGTGCTGCTGACGAATTCGACGGTGTACGGCTGACCACTGGCGAACTTCGAGTTATAGGTGGCAGCGGTGCCAACGGTACCGTTGGACAATACGACGCGACCGTCATCCACCGCGGGGGCAGTCAGGCTGGTGTTGGTGCGACCGGTGTTGATGGTCTGCTGGAATGCATCCCAACCGGTGGTATTGGTGCCGACCGTCAGGCCATCGCCGATGCCCAGATTGATGGTGGTCTGGTCACCGTTGTAGGTGTAAGTGCCGTCGGTGTTTTGCGAGTACGGCGCGGTGTCGGTTTTCGAACCGGCGAACAGGTAGTTGCCGTCGGCATCCTTGGAGTTCATCAGGCCCAATACCTGTTTCTGGATCTCGCCCAGTTCCGACGCGTAAGCCTGGCGATCCTTGTCGGTGATCGTGCCGTTGTTCGCGGCCAGGGACAGTTCCTTGGCGCGACTCAATGCCGTGGTGATCGCATCCAGCGTGGATTCCTGCACGGTCAACGCACTCTTGGTGCTGTTGATGTTGGTGGTGTACTGCTCCAGCATCGCGGCCTGCTGACCCAGCTGCAGCAGGCGACCGGCACCGACCGGATCATCAGCGGCGGTGTTGATGCGTTGCAGGCTGCTCGCCTCGCTGGCGCTGGCCAGCGCCTTGTTGAAGTTACGCTGATAGTCCGCAGCTTGCGTTCCGTAATACTGGGCGGTGGAAATGCGCATGAATTACGACTCCTTAAAGGCTGTTGATCAGCGTGGCGAAAGTTTCCTGCGCAGCTTTGATGATCTGCGAAGACGCTGTGTAGTACTGCTGGTATTTGACCAGGTTGCCGGTTTCTTCATCCAGGTTGACCCCGGACAGCGAATCTCGCGCACCGGCAGCCTGCGTCAGGATCGCCGTGGTGGCTTCCACGTCGGACTTGCCTTGCGCGGTCTTGGTACCGACGTTGGTCACGAGTTTGTTGTAGGCGTCGGTCAGGCTGATGCCCTTGCTCGCCGAACCGGTGTCGACGGTCTGTTTGGTTTGCAGGCCCACCAACGCCTGGGCGTTGCGGTTATCCGAAGAGGCCGCGCCGGTCATATTTATGGTGAAGGTTTCGCCAGCCTTCGGCGTGCCGCCGACCGTGGTCTGCACGGTAAACGTCTTCTGCACGTTCGGCGTGACCGAAGTGTCCATGATCTTGGCGCCGTTGGCATCGACCATACCCACTTTCAGGTCCAGGGTATTCGCCTGCCCCGGAACGATCATACCGGAGCTGATGAGCCCGCCCTTGGCGTCGACCATGGTGTACGGCTGGCTGCCGCCGCTCGCCTCGCCGAACACCAGTTTGACCGGCGTCGAATATTTCAGCGCGGTCTGCATTTCTGCCTGGGCGGCCGGGTTGTAGATGTTGATCTTGTCGGTGAGCGTCGGCTGGATGTAAGTGCCGGAATTATTGGCGCTGGCGACACCGGTCAACGGGCCCGCTGCAGCGATTTTCTTCGGATCGGTCAGTACGGTCTGGATGCTCGCTGCCGCATTGCGCGTCGGCGTCACTTTGAAGCTGTCGCCTGCGCTCAACGCGCCGCCCTTGAGGGCCAGACTGAAGCCGTCGATCACCGGCGGTGGCGTCGTGTTGGTGCTGAACGTCCCCATGTCGGTGCCGTCGGAGCGCTTGACGCTGTAATCGGTGGCGCTGGTGAATGTCACCTGGTAATCGCTGGTGGTCAGCTTGCCGGTGTCCTTGATGGTGACATCAAGGTTGCCCGAGCCTGCGCTGTTGCCCGACTGCGCAATGCTGCGCTGGCTGATCAGCGCGGCACTGTTGATATTGTTGAAAATCGCCGCGCCGAAGTCACCGTTCTTGTCGATGCCCTGGGCTTGCTGGCTGTTGATCTGATCGGCGATGACCAGCGCTACACGCCCCAACTCGTTGAGCGACGGGTCGAGCACTTCTTTGCGATAAGTCAGCAAACCGCCGATTTCGCCACCGCTGATCACCGAAGTGATGTCGATGGTGCTCGACCCACGATCCATCTGGATGCCCATGCGTGTCGGGTCATCCTTGCTCGGCACGGTGCTGAGGGAGTTGGTGGTGTTGCCGATGACCAGCGGCTGGCCGCTGCCGACATACACATCGAAACTGGTGCCACGCTCGACGACTTGCGCGCCGGTCAGTTCGGACAACTGACGCACGGCTTCATTACGGCTGTCGAGCAAATCGTTCGGCGCACCGCCGCTGGTAGAGATCTCACCGATCTTCTGGTTGAGCGCGGCGATCGAATTGGCCAGCTTGTTCACCTGGGCGGTCATGTCGCTCAGGCTGCCGTTGATCGTGGTGTTCTGGTCGCTCAACTGCTTGGCGATGGAGTTGAAGCGACCGGTCAGCGCCTGTGCGCCGGTCAGCACCGATTGACGGGAAGTGTCATCGGTGGCCGAAGTCGATACGCCCTGCATCGTGGTGAAGAATTTCTGCAACACACCGGTCAGGCCGGTGTTGACGTCGGACAGCGTGCCGTCCAGCGGTTTGGCTTGCGCCAGAAACGACGCCGATTCGCTGTTGAGCGAAGTCGCGGTGTGCAACTGGGTTTCCAGGTACGAGTTGTAGACCCGGCGCACGTCGGCCAGGGTGGTGCCTGTGCCGATGAAAACGCTGCCGTACTGCTGCGAGGATTTGGTGCCCTGCACGGTTTGCTGGCGCGAATAACCGGCGGTGTCGACGTTGGCAATGTTGTTGCCTGTCGTAGCCAAAGAGGACTGGCTAGCCGACAGCCCCGACATCCCGATATTGAGCAAACTCATGGTTCAGACCTTATACCTTGTGCCTTATAAAGGCGTGGTGGAAACGCCCGCCGCAGCGTAGTTTTCAAAACTGTTCATCTGCTTGGCTATCTGCGAAATCTTGCTCGCGTAGTTCGGGTCGGTTGCGTAACCGGCCTTCTGCAACTCGCGTACAAACTGTTCTGGGTTATCGGCCGACTTCAGCACTTCTTGATAGCGATTATTGGACTGCAGCAAAGTCACCAGATCGTGGAAGCTGTCCTTGTACGAGGCATAGGAACGGAACTGGGCCGTCTCCTTGACCATCGCGCCATTGCGGAACTCGCTGGTGATTGCCCGGGCCGAATCGCCCTGCCAGTTGCTGCTCGCCTTGATACCGAACAGGTTGTGGCTGCTGCTGCCATCCTGCGCGCGCATGACCGATTTGCCCCAACCGGTTTCCAGCGCGGCTTGCGCCACCAGGTAACGCGGATCGACGCCGATACGGTCGGCGGCTTCCTTGGCCATCGGCAGCATGGTGTTGACGAATTCGTCGGCAGAGCTGAAGGCTTTCTTCGCCGGTGCCAGCGGAATCTGCGCCACCGCACGGCCGTAAACCTGCATCTGGCCGCCCGAGGCTTTCTCGGCCTCGGCACGCGCCAGCCAGTCGCCGTTGTACAGCGGGCCTGTGCCAGTGATGGCAGCAGTCGTGGCGCGTTGCGGCAATTGAGTTGCCGCCGCAGGCGTTGCCGACGGCACCAGCCCTGCGAGCAAACGATCAGCCAGTTTCGGCGGCAAGGCCAGACGGCGCTGGTTGATCAGCGCCATGTCATTGCTGTGCGCGAGCTGGGTGTTCGGCGCATGCACCGCACGCGAGGCCCACAGCGGGCGCTCGCCATTGAGGCGCGACAAAGGGCCAGTGCCGACGGTGCCGGCCGCAATCGGTGTGGCGACATTCGCGGCAGCGGCTTTCGCGGCTTCCTGCTTGGCGGCGGAGGCGGCTTCAGCCTCGCCCGGCGCCATTGGCTTGTTCTTCGACATCTGGCGCATCAGCACGTCGGCCAGGCCAATGCCACCGCCTTCGCGGGACATGGAAACGGCCAGTTGCTGGTCGTACATTTCCTGATACTGCTTGGCCGCCGGCGTGTTCAGCGGATTGTCTTCGCCCAACGCATTAGTGGCAGAGCGCATCGACTTGAGCATTTCACCGAGGAACAGCGATTCGAATTCCTGCGCAACTTTGCGCATGTTCGCATCGCTGTCCTTGTCGCCGACCTTGAGCTGATTCAGACGATTGAGATCGGAGTAGGAACCCGAATCGCTGCTGCCGACCAGACCGCTTTTGCGCATATCCATAGTGGCCGTCCTCAGATCACGATCAGATCGGCTTGCAACGCACCGGCCTGTTTCAGTGCTTCAAGAATCGCCATCAGGTCGCCCGGTGCCGCGCCAACCTGGTTCACCGCACGAACGATCTCGTCGAGGGTGGTGCCCGGGCCGAATTTGAACATCGGTTTGGCTTCCTGTTCGGCATTCACTCGCGAACGCGGCACAACAGCGGTCTGGCCGTTGGACAACGGACCTGGCTGGCTGACGATCGGGTCTTCGGTGATGGTCACGGTCAGGCTGCCGTGAGTCACGGCGGCCGGCGAAACCTTCACGTTCTGGCCGATGACGATGGTGCCGGTGCGCGAATTGATGATGACTTTGGCGACGGCCTGACCCGGATCGACTTCGAGGTTTTCCAGGATCGACAGATAGTCGACACGCTGGCTCGGATCGAGCGGCGCGGTCACGCGAATCGAACCGCCGTCGATGGCTTGTGCGACGCCAGGGCCGAGCATGTCGTTGATCTTGTCGACGATGCGTTTGGCGGTGGTGAAGTCGGAACGGTTGAGGTTCAGCGTCAGGCTGTTGCCCTGGTTGAAACCGCTCGGCACCGAACGCTCAACCGACGCACCGCCAGGGATGCGACCGGCCGACGGAACGTTGACGGTAATCTTCGAACCGTCACGACCTTCAGCGTCGAAACCACCGACAACAAGGTTGCCCTGAGCAATGGCGTAGACGTTGCCGTCGATACCCTTGAGCGGGGTCAGCAGCAGTGTGCCGCCGCGCAGGCTCTTGGAGTTACCGATCGACGAAACGGTGATGTCGACCTGCTGACCCGGCTTGGCGAACGCCGGCAGATCGGCACTGATCGACACCGCCGCGACGTTCTTCAACTGCACGTTGCCCGATCCCGGCGGCACCTTGATGCCGAACTGCGAGAGCATGTTGTTGAAGGTCTGCAGGGTGAACGGCGTCTGCGTCGTCTGGTCACCGGTGCCATTAAGCCCGACCACCAGGCCATAGCCGATCAACTGGTTGGAACGCACGCCGGAAATGCTGGCGATGTCTTTCAACCGTTCGGCGTGTGCAGTGAAGGCCACCGGCAACAACAGAGCGGCCAGCATTAGGCTTTTCAGATTCAACGTAGCCACCTAGAAAGGGAACAGCGGGCTGAGGAAGAAGCGGTCGAACCAGCCTGGCTGACTCGTGTCGGCAAACGCGCCGGTACCCGAATAGGTGATGCGAGCATCGGCGACACGAGTCGACGACACGGTGTTGTCGGTGGCGATGTCATCGGCGCGGACCATGCCGGCGATGCGCACCAGCTCGTCGCCGGTGTTCAGCGTCAGCCACTTCTCGCCGCGCACGGCGATGATGCCGTTAGGCAACACGTCGGCGACGGTTACGGTGATCGAACCGGTCAGGCTGTTGCTCTGTCCCGACTTGGCGTCACCCTTGGTCGAGCGGTCGGCGCTGTAGCCGGCGTTCAGGCTCAGGTCGCCGCCACCAATCGGGTTGTTGGTGGTCAGGCTGGAACCGAACAACGAGGTCAGACCGATCGAGTTGTCGCTGTTCTTGTCCATCTGCGAGTTGGCGTTCTTGCTCGCCTGGGTGCGCTCGTTCAGGGTGATGGTGATGATGTCACCGACCCGGAACGCCTTGCGGTCGCTGTACAGGTTCTGCTCAAAACCGGCCTGATAGATCGAGCCATTGTTGGCAGCCGCCGGCAACGGCGTGCGCGGCAACACCGGAGCGTAGTAAGGGTCATTGGGCTTGGGCGTCGGGGCGACGCAGCCCGCGAGCGAGACGACCCCACTCAATGCCAGAACAGATACAAAGCGATTCATGACCCTACCTCACGGTGTTGCAGGCGACCTCATGGCCGCCTCATAGACTTGATTACAGATTCTGCGTTACGAACGAGAGCATCTGGTCGGCGGTGGAGATCACCTTGGAGTTCATCTCGTAAGCGCGCTGAGTGGTGATCATGTTGACCATCTCTTCAACGGTGCTGACGTTGGACGTTTCCAGGGTGTTCTGCAGCGTGGTGCCGAAACCGGCCAGGCCCGGAGTACCAACCTGCGGCGCGCCGGAAGCGGCGGTTTCCAGGAACAGGTTGTTGCCCACGGCTTGCAGACCGGCCGGGTTGATGAAGTCAGCGGTCTGCAGGTTGCCGATCACTTGCGAGGCGGGATTGCCGGGCAGCGTGACGGAAACGGTGCCGTCATTGCCGACGGTGAAGGTTTGCGCGTCGTTCGGAATAACGATCGCCGGCTCCAGAGCGAAACCGCTGGCGTTGACGATCTGGCCATTGGAGTCGAGGTGGAACGTGCCGTCACGGGTGTAGGACGTGGTGCCGTCCGGCTGCAGGATCTGGAAGAAACCGCGACCGTTGATGGCCATGTCCAGCGGCTGCTCGGTGGTTTGCAGGCTGCCGGCGGTGAAGTTTTTCTGGGTGCCGACGATGCGCACACCAGTACCCACTTGCAGACCCGTCGGCAGTTCGCTGTCCTGAGTCGACTGGGCGCCTGGCTGGCGTTTGATCTGATACAGCAAGTCCTGGAACTCGGCGCGATCACGTTTGAAACCCGTGGTCGAGACGTTCGCCAGGTTGTTGGAAATGGTGGTCAGGTTGGTGTCCTGAGCGGACAGACCCGTTTTGGCAACCCATAGAGCCGGAAGCATTCGATTCTCCTCGTGCGCCTGTTTTACGGCGCGACGTTCTGATAATTAGCTGATCTGCAAGACCCGAGCCATGGCCTGGTCGTCGTCTTTGGCGGTGTTCATCATTTTGATGTGCAACTCGAACTGCTTGGCCAGGGCCAGCACCGAGGTCATCTCTTCGACGGCATTGACGTTGCTCGACTCAAGGAAACCCGACACCAGTTTGACGTTGGCATCAGCCTGCGCAGGCTGGCCGTCCTTGGTGTAGATCGAGCCGTCGAGGCCTTTATTCATGTTCTTGATGTCCGGGTTGACCAGTTTGATCCGGTCGACTTCGGCCATCACACGCGGGCCTTCGCCCATCGCACGAATACTGATGGTGCCGTCTTCACCGACTTCGATCTGCTGCTCGGGCGGCACGGCGATCGGACCGCCATTGCCCATCACCGGCATGCCGTTGCCGGCGCGCAAGACACCGAGGGCATCGACGTTGAGGCTGCCGGTGCGCACGTAGCTTTCGCCGCCGCTCGGGTTCTGCACGGCGATCCAGCCGTTGCCGGTCACGGCGACGTCCAGGTCACGCCCGGTCTGCACCAGCGAGCCCGGAGTGAAATCGGTGGCGGGCCGCTCGCTCATGGCAAACGCACGCGCCGGAAAGCTGTCACCGAACACTGGCATCGAACGCGCCTGCTCCAGGTCGCGCTGAAAACCGTTGGTGGAAATGTTCGCCAGGTTGTTGGCATGAGCCCTTTGCGCCAGCGCGTTTTGGCTCGCGCCGGTCATTGCTACATAAAGGTACTTGTCCACGCTCTTTCCTCTGCATGCCGGACGTTTGCCGCCCACTGCTGTACTGCTGAGCCATAAGCAATTTGCAGACCAACTTTTTTCTGGCAGCGCGAAGCCCGGCAAACAAAGGACTTGAGGGGGGTTGCGGGGAAAGGGGAAATGTACCGAAGTCGAAAAACCGGCGGTGTTGTGCCGGTAGGTGGCAAAGGCTGACGCCGAAGTTGTCAGTACTGCCGCTTTCGCGAGCAAGCTCGCTCCCACAGGGGAATGCATTGCAACGGTGGGAGCGAGCCTGTTTGCGAAGAGGCCATTAAAGCCAATGCAATTTTTGACTATGACTCAGACTTGCCAACCTCATACTCACGCAGTTTGTTGGCAATCGTGGTGTGCGAAACACCCAGTCGCTTGCCCAACTGCCGACTGCTCGGGTGCTCCGAATACAATCGCTCCAACACGGCTTTCTCGAAGCGCCCGACGATCTCGTCCAGCCCGCCCTCCAGCGAAAAATCGCCAAGCGGCTGACGCACGCCGTAATCCGGCAGGCGAATATGCTCGGCTTTCACCGTGCCGCCGTCACACAGCGAAACGGCCTGGAACAGCACGTTTTCCAACTGCCGCACGTTGCCCGGCCAGTGGTAATGGCTGAGCCGATCCATCGCCGCCGGCGCCAGTTTCGGCAGCGAACAGCCAATCTGCCGACTGGCCTGATCGAGGAAGTGCTCCACCAGCGGCGTCAAACCGTCGAGGCATTCGCGCAGCGGTGGAATGTGCAGCGAGAGCACGTTCAAGCGGTGATACAGATCCTGGCGAAACTCGCCCCGCGCGCACAATTCGGACAGGTCCACCTGCGTCGCGCAAATCACCCGTACATCCAGATAAACCTCTTCATCACTGCCAACGCGACGGAAGCAGCCGTCCTGCAGAAAGCGCAGCAGTTTGACCTGGAGGCGCGGACTCATTTCACCCACGCCATCGAGAAACAGCGTCCCCCCCGCCGTCAATTCCAGCAGACCAAGCTTGCCTTCGGCCCGCGCACCTTCGAACGCACCGGGGCCATAACCGAACAGTTCGGTCTCGGCCATCGACTCCGGCAGACCCGCGCAGTTGAGCGCCATCAGCGGCGACTGCCCGCGCGGACTGGCGAGGTGACAGGCGCGCGCCAGCAACTCCTTGCCCGTGCCGGTTTCGCCTTCTATCAATAGAGGTGCATCGAGTGGCGCCATTCGCCGTGCTTCACGCACCACTGCGGCCATGACTTTGGAGCTTTGGAAAATGCTGTCGAACCCGCGCAGCTCCTGCTTGCGCACGTTGTAGATGCGCTCGCCAACGCGGTCGGCGCGGTGCAGGGTCAACACCGCACCGGCCATCGCTTCGCTGTCGTCGTGTTCCGATTGCAGCGGGGCGATATCGGCCAGAAACACGTCGCCCTTGACCTTGACCCGCATGCCGTTGATTCGCGATTTATTTGCTCGCACCAGTTCCGGCAAATCGAAATCTTCGGCATAGCGCGACAGTGGAATCCCCGGCACTTCATCGACCCGCACGCCAAGCAACTGCGCCGCCGCGCGGTTGGCGGCGACAATCGAGCCGCCCATGTCGATCGACAGGACCGGAAACTCCAGCGCACCGAGCAATGCGTTCAACTCCATGTGCCGTCGCTCGCTCGGCATCAGCCCTACCCGCTTGACGCCGAACACCCCGGCAATCGCTTCGAATTTCGGCCGCAGTGCCTGGAACTGGATATTGATCAGGTTCGGGCAATGCAGATAGATCGCGTTGCCATGCTCACCGCCGACCTCGCCGCGCGCGACGTTGATCCCGTACGCCACCAGCAAATTGAGGATGTCGCGCAGGATGCCGATGCGGTTCTGGCAGTGGACTTTGATACGCATATAAATCGCCCGACTAGGATGGGTTGAATGCATCTCTGTGGGAGCGAGCTTGCTCGCGAAAGCGATTTGTCTGACTCATCAATACTGAACGGGCCGACGCATTCGCGAGCAAGTTCGCTCCCACAGCGTAATGCAGCGCGCCTTGGTGTCATTTTTCTGCTTAGGCGCACAGATAGTTGTCAAGATTATGTGACAGCCATTAGCCTTTTCAAACCCGAAATTGACCGCAAACACGATGCAGACCCAGGTTCGTAACGAATACTTTACAATTTACGCGGAATTTTCCTACGCATTCATCGTTCAACCTACTGCACACCGCCACACTCTCAGGTAATTCTGAGTCCATCGCTGGACATAACAAGAACGAATTCCCCTAGCAGGAGAGCAGTATGAAGCAGACGCAATACGTGGCCCGCGAGCCCGATGCGCAAGGTTTTATCGACTACCCCGCCGAAGAACACGCGGTGTGGAACACGCTGATCACTCGCCAACTGAAAGTGCTCGAGGGGCGTGCGTGCCAGGAGTACCTGGACGGTATCGAAAAACTCGGTCTGCCCCACGACCGCATCCCGCAACTGGGCGAGATCAACAAAGTGCTCGGCGAGACCACCGGTTGGCAGGTTGCCCGGGTCCCGGCGCTGATCCCCTTCCAGACCTTCTTCGAATTGCTCGCCAGCAAACAATTTCCGGTGGCCACGTTCATTCGCACCCGCGAAGAGCTGGATTACCTGCAAGAGCCGGACATTTTCCACGAGATTTTTGGTCACTGCCCGCTGCTGACCAACCCGTGGTTTGCCGAATTCACCCACACCTACGGCAAACTCGGCCTGCAAGCCACCAAGGAAGAGCGCGTTTATCTCGCGCGCCTGTACTGGATGACCATCGAGTTCGGCCTGGTCGACACCCCGCAAGGCAAACGCATCTACGGCGGTGGCATCCTGTCTTCGCCGAAAGAAACTGTTTATTCGCTGTCGGACGAGCCCGAGCATCAGGCATTCGATCCGCTGGAAGCGATGCGCACGCCGTATCGCATCGACATCCTGCAACCACTGTACTTTGTCCTGCCGAACCTCAAGCGCCTGTTCGATGTGGCCCATGAAGACATCATGGCCATGGTCAGACAAGGCATGCAGCTAGGTCTGCACGCGCCGAAATTTCCGCCAAAACCAAAAGCGGCGTGACCCGCCACTTTTGCTGACAAGTGAGTCTGTCAGTTGCGCCCACTTTGCTTTAGCGTGGCGGCATTGACGGCCAATATAAAAAAACACCTCCAGATTTCAGGAAACCCACCATGTCTACTTTGAACCAAGCCCACTGCGAAGCCTGCCGCGCCGATGCGCCACAAGTCAGCGACGAAGAACTGCCGATCCTGATCAAGCAGATCCCTGACTGGAACATCGAAGTTCGCGATGGCGTGATGCAACTGGAAAAACTGTTTCTGTTCAAAAACTTCAAGCACGCGCTGGCCTTCACCAACGCCGTCGGCGAGATCTCCGAGGCCGAAGGTCACCACCCGGGCCTGCTGACCGAGTGGGGCAAAGTTACCGTGACCTGGTGGAGCCACTCGATCAAAGGCCTGCACCGCAACGACTTCATCATGGCCGCGCGTACGGATGAAGTGGCCAAGACCGCTGAAGGACGCAAGTAATGCACTTTGACGCCATCGGCCGGGTACCCGGCGACCCTATCCTCGGTTTGATGGAGGCGTATGCGCAGGACCCTAACCCGCGCAAATTCGACCTGGGCGTTGGCGTCTACAAGGACGCCCAAGGCCTGACGCCGATCCCTGAAGCGGTGAAAATCGCCGAGGCGCGGCTGGTCGAAAGCCAGGACACCAAGACCTACATTGGTGGCCACGGCAATCCGTTGTTCGGCAAGGTCATCAACGAGCTGGTACTTGGTGCCGGTTCGAAACTGCTCGCCGAGCAGCGTGCAGGCGCCACTCAGACGCCGGGCGGCACCGGCGCCCTGCGTCTGGCTGCCGACTTCATCGCCCAATGCCTGCCGGGCAAAGGGGTATGGCTGAGCAATCCGACCTGGCCGATCCATGAAACCATTTTTGCGGCGGCCGGGGTCAAGGCCAGTCACTACCCTTATGTGGGCAGCGACAACCGTCTCGACGTCGAAGCGATGCTCGCGGTGCTCAATGAAGTGCCGAAGGGCGACGTGGTGTTGCTGCATGCGTGCTGCCACAACCCGACCGGTTTCGATCTGAGCCACGACGACTGGCAGCGCGTGCTGGACGTCGTGCGCAGCCGGGATTTGCTGCCGCTGATCGACTTCGCCTATCAGGGCTTTGGCGATGGCCTGGAGCAGGATGCGTGGTCAACCCGGTTATTCGCCGCTGAACTGCCTGAGCTGTTGATCACCAGTTCCTGCTCGAAAAACTTCGGCCTGTATCGCGACCGTACTGGTGCGCTGATCGTCTGCGCGAAAAGCGCCGACAAGCTCATCGACATCCGCAGCCAACTGGCCAACATCGCCCGTAATCTGTGGTCGACGCCGCCGGATCATGGTGCAGCGGTGGTCGCGACGATCCTCGCTGATCCAGAGCTCAAAGCCCGCTGGGCCGATGAAGTGGAAGCCATGCGTTTGCGTATTGCCCAATTGCGCAGCGGCCTGGTCGAAGCGCTGGAGCCGCATGGGTTGCGCGAGCGTTTTGCGCACATTGGCGTGCAGCGCGGGATGTTCTCCTACACCGGTTTGTCACCGGAGCAAGTGAAACAACTGCGCGAGCATCACAGTGTGTACATGGTGAGTTCGGGTCGGGCCAACGTTGCCGGCATCGATGCGACACGCCTGGCGCTGCTGGCCGACGCGATCGCCGACGTCTGCAAGTAACACCGCAATACCCTGTAGGAGCTGCCGCAGGCTGCGATCTTTTGATCTTTTTTAAAGCAAGATCAAAAGATCGCAGCCTGCGGCAGCTCCTGCATGGGTTTTTGCAGCAATCTTTCTTTGCTTCCCCGCCCTCCCCTGCGGCCATTTGTCGCAATAAATTGAATTAAAAGTCTGATTGTCATTTTTCCTGCTGTATCCTGCGCAGGCTTTCTGAAAGCGCGGATCTACCAGATCTATCAACAGACTTAGCGAGGAGCGCAACCATGCACGAGATTCCTAATCTCCCCTTCCCAAGCCTGCACGAGCCTGAGCAGACGACCCTGCAACAAGCCGGCGCCGCACAGGCCGAGCCTAAAGAAGCTGCTGAGAGCCGTCCGGCCGACAGCGAAGAGTAAGCAACACCCGCCGTACAGACCGTGTGGAAAGCGCTAAGATGCGCTTTCCACACTGCCTGAACCGAGCCCGCCATGACCGACGAATTCTCCGAAAGCCAAGCTGCTGTCCTGATCGGCGCCACCGAGAAAATGATCGAGATCTGGAGCCGCCTCTCTCCCGAGAAACAAGCCGCCCTGCTCGCCCGTTTCGGCAGCGAAGAAAATGCCCTCGCTGCACTGGTCACCACGCAACTGGTGGCTCCCGCCAAATCCTGAGCCTGCCGCCCGGCAAATAGTTTTACTTTTCCCGCCCCAGATTATTTCTCGCCGGTATCATGAGCAGCCTATCTATTGTGCTGCTCCCGTGGATCTTTACCCATGTCGTCCTCTATGTCCGAGCCCCAGCGCCCTATGAAGGTTACGCTGCAGGTTGTTTCCATCGTCCTCTTCACTTTTATCGGTTATCTGAACATCGGCATTCCGCTCGCGGTGCTGCCGGGCTATGTCCACAGTGATCTGGGTTTTGGCGCGGTCGTTGCCGGGCTGGTGATCAGTGTGCAATACCTCGCCACCCTGCTCAGCCGCCCGTACGCCGGCAAGATCATCGACAACAAGGGCAGCAAACTGGCCGTCATGTATGGCCTGGCCGGTTGTGGCCTTAGCGGCGTGTTCATGCTGATTTCCGCGTGGACGCCGAACCTGCCGATGCTCAGCTTGATCAGCCTGTTGATCGGGCGTCTGGTATTGGGCAGCGCGGAAAGCCTGGTCGGCTCCGGCTCGATTGGCTGGGGCATCGGCCGCGTCGGCGCAGCGAACACCGCCAAAGTCATCTCGTGGAATGGCATCGCCAGTTACGGCGCACTGGCGATCGGCGCGCCGTTCGGGGTGTGGCTGGTCAGTCGACTGGGCTTGTGGAGCATGGGCGTGAGCATCGTCTTGCTGGCCGCGCTGGGCCTGCTGCTGGCGTGGCCGAAAACCGCCGCCCCGGTGGTCGCCGGTGAGCGCTTGCCGTTCATGCATGTGCTTGGGCGGGTTTTTCCGCACGGCTGCGGACTGGCGCTGGGCTCGATTGGTTTCGGCACCATCGCCACCTTCATCACCCTGTATTACGCCACGCAGCATTGGGACAACGCGGTGTTGTGCCTGAGCCTGTTCGGCGCCAGTTTCATCGGCGCGCGGCTCTTGTTCGGCAACCTGATCAATCGCCTCGGCGGCTTCCGCGTGGCGATTGCCTGTTTGTCGGTAGAGACACTGGGGCTGTTGCTGCTGTGGCTCGCGCCGGATGCGCATTGGGCTTTGGCGGGCGCGGCACTGAGCGGTTTCGGCTTCTCGCTGGTGTTCCCGGCGCTGGGCGTAGAGGCAGTGAACCTGGTGCCTGCGTCCAGCCGGGGCGCGGCAGTCGGCGCCTACTCGCTGTTCATCGACCTGTCGCTGGGGATCACCGGGCCGTTGGCCGGGGCCATTGCTGCCGGATTCGGTTTCGCCTCGATCTTCCTGTTCGCCGCCCTCGCCGCGCTGAGTGGCCTGGCGCTGAGCGTGTACCTGTACAAGCACACGGCCAAATACCGCGAAGACTAGAAATCCACTTTGCCGCGCCCGGCCTTGATGCTGCCGCGCTTGGTTTTCGATTCGAGCCGACGCTTCTTTGAACCGAGGGTCGGCTTGGTCGGGCGACGTTTCTTCTCGACTTTGGTGGCGCTGACGATCAACTCCACCAGACGCTCCAGCGCATCGGCCCGGTTGGCCTCCTGCGTGCGGTATTGCTGGGCCTTGATGATCAACACGCCGTCGCTGGTGATGCGACTGTCGCGCAGCGCCAGCAACCGCTCCTTGTAGAACTCGGGCAAGGACGAGGCCGCGATGTCGAAGCGCAGGTGCATGGCACTGGAGACCTTGTTGACGTTCTGCCCACCCGCACCCTGGGCGCGAATGGCCGTCAATTCGATCTCGGCATCCGGCAGATGCACATTGTTGGAAATCACCAGCATGGAAAAGCGTCCGTATTCAGAGTGCGCAGGATACCTTGATTCACCTCGTCCCATGTGGGAGCGAGCTTGCTCGCGAAGACGGTGTATCAGCCAATGAGGGTTTTGAATGAACCGGCCTCTTCGCGAGCAAGCTCGCTCCCGCAGGGTTAGTGTGATCCCGAGATTGCCTTCAGAAACAAAAAACCCGGCACATTGGCCGGGTTTGTTGTTTGTGCAGCGTGCTTACTTCGCGGCAGAACCCGCCGCGTGCAGCGCCTGCTGCGCGCCACGCTTGTTCTTGATCACGTAGCAGACCCACATGAACACGACCCACACCGGAATCGCGTACACCGAGATCTGAATACCCGGGATCAACAGCATCACGCCGAGAATGAACACCACGAACGCCAGGCAAACGTAGTTGCCGTACGGATACCACAGAGCCTTGAACAACGGCGTCTGCTTGGTCTTGTTCATGTGCTGGCGGAACTTGAAGTGCGAGAAGCTGATCATTGCCCAGTTGATTACCAGGGTCGCCACAACCAGCGACATCAACAGTTCCAGCGCGTGCTGCGGGATCAGGTAATTGAGCAGCACCGCCACCAGCGTCACCGCCGCGGAGGCCAGAATCGAACGCACCGGCACGCCGCGCTTGTCGATTTTCGCCAGCGCTTTCGGCGCATCACCCTGCTCGGCCATGCCCAGGAGCATGCGGCTGTTGCAGTAGGTGCCGCTGTTGTATACCGACAGCGCAGCGGTCAGCACCACGAAGTTGAGGATGTGCGCGGCGGTGTTGCTGCCGAGCATCGAGAACACCTGCACGAACGGGCTACCGCTATAGGAATCGCCAGACGCGTTGAGGGTTGCCAGCAGGCTGTCCCATGGGGTCAACGACAGCAGGATCACCAGGGCGCCGATGTAGAAAATCAGGATTCGGTAGATCACCTGATTGATCGCTTTCGGGATCACGGTTTTCGGTTTGTCGGCCTCGGCGGCGGTGAAACCGAGCATTTCCAGCCCGCCGAACGAGAACATGATAATCGCCATGGCCATCACCAGACCGCTGACGCCATTGGGGAAGAAACCACCGTGAGACCACAGGTTGCTGACCGAGGCTTGCGGGCCACCGTTGCCGCTGACCAGCAAGTAGCTGCCGAGGGCAATCATGCCGACAATCGCCACGACCTTGATGATCGCGAACCAGAATTCGGCTTCACCGAAGACTTTGACGTTGGCCAGGTTGATCAGGTTGATCAGCACGAAGAACCCGGCAGCAGACACCCAGGTCGGGATATCCGGTGCCCAGTAGTGGATGTACTTGCCGACCGCGGTCAGCTCCGACATGCCCACCAGAATGTACAGAATCCAGCAGTTCCAGCCCGACAGGAAACCGGCAAAACCGCCCCAGTACTTGTGCGCGAAATGGCTGAAGGAACCGGCCACCGGCTCTTCGACGATCATCTCGCCCAACTGGCGCATGATCATGAAGGCGATGAAGCCGCAGATGGCGTAGCCGAGGATCATCGACGGGCCGGCGGATTTCAGGACCCCGGCCGAGCCGAGGAACAATCCGGTACCGATCGCGCCACCGAGGGCGATCAGTTGAATGTGTCGATTTTTCAGGCCGCGTTTCAGCTCGCCTGATTGCGAGGGTTGTGCACTCATGAAAAAGGTCTCACGCAAGGTTTGATGATGTTCAGTAGACGTTGCTGCAAGGTTGCGATTTCAAGCAGCCCCGATCAAACCCCAGCGCAGGCACCAGGAGTTCAGCTTTTTTACAACGGTCATGCGTCACCTGTTTGTTTTTATCTGTGACGAAATCGAACCCGATACGCTTGTGGCGCGGCGGAGTGAACAAGGCGTATAGCCTTGAGATTCATGCGATTACGCAGAGGGTCACAGTTAAAACGCGGCGCATTGTACACCGCTAACCCCCTGCCGCCAGACCCCGCTGGATCAGCGTGTCGGTTGCCGGGATTGCGTGTGTCCGCCTCGAGACGCTCGAGCGGCTGCAAAAATTGAGTCAGGCCTTTGCGGGCCATCGACGGGAACGGCAGGAAAGCCGTCCCACGGTGAGAAGTGGAAATCAGTCACGGCGTTCATTGCGCCTCCTTCTTGTTATGCACCTGCACGGCAGGCATGAGGCGCATCTCACCCTTCAAACGCCTCTGAAACAAGCGCGCCAGAGCCTTGCACAGCTCCCGGCCGATAGGGCTTCGGCAGGTTTTCCTTACAGCTTGGGTATCAGGCTCCTTTCACTGGTGTTCACCGTAGTTTTCGTAAACATTTATTTACAGCGCGTAACGAAGAGTTTCCATTTCAGAAATTTCTGTCAGACGTCTGCAAATTGACGGTAGCTAGCTTGCTAACGATCCGAACACTTAGTTTTTTGTTTTTAAATAAGAAAACAGCTGCCAAAAAACAGAATAAAAAATCTATTTAAAAATTAAATGAATGATTTTTTGCATTATAAAAATCCCTGAACTAGGTTCTTCACGTCTCGCCGGGCAACTCGACCGGCCAGTCACAACCGTGAAAGTCATCTAGGAGATCGACCATGCAAGCATTCGAAAAAGACTTGGATAGCGAACTGCAACTGGACGAATGGTTTGAAGCACCGACCCACGAGGCCGCCGTAGAAATGATGCAAGCCGACGCGGTCGTTCCGTTCGGCACGGCGATGTGGCCTCTGTAAAGACATCACCGGGCAGGCACGATCGGGCCGGTCGTGCCTGCCGCTTTCTTCACGGTCAGTCAGGGAGGACTCATGGATAAGCCCCGCGCGATCTCGCATTTCCTTTACTACCTCGAACATCATCCAGCCCTCGCCGGTCTCGACTCGGCGCAGGTATTGCTCGGCCACACCGCCGATTACGAAGCCCTGACCGGCGCGATCGCCGAACAGGCCGGCGATCATCCGCGTTTCAACTTCAGCGCCCGGCGCCTGGACCTGGAAAGCACCGCAGCGCTGACCTCGGCGATAACCGACAGCGATCTGTACATTTTCTTCTACGACTCTTCCACCCTGCCCAACCCGCGCCCCGACGGCCCGGAGTTTGTCCGCGCGCTGCAAACGGTCATGGCGCAGAACTGGAAGAAGTCGCTGCTGTTCAAGGATTACGGCGATTATTTCTACGACACGTTCAGCGTCACGCCGCAGCGAATTGCCGGACTGAACAGCCACCTGATCCAGCGCATGTCCCAGGCCACTACGCTGAGTTTCAAGGACGACCACGGCTCATGGTTTGAAACGCCCATGAGCAGCATCAAGAAGTGGACCGACATCAACGGCATCGGCAACTTCGACCTGGCCCCCGGTGAAATCGCCACCCACAGCGAAGAAATCAACGGCCATGTGAAGTTCAAGGGCACCTTCCTCAGCACCATTCCGTTTGCGCGCAAGTACGGCGTGCTGGAGTCGCCGCTGGAACTGTGGATCGAAAACTCGACCATCAGCCGCATCGCCACGGATGTGCCGGGCCTGGAGCATGACTTCAACAAATACCTGGATGCGAATCCGTCGAACCGGCGGATCGAGGAACTGGGGATTGGTACCAACGAAGGCGTGAAAGACCTGTATGCACGCAACGCCGGGTTCGAGGAACGCCATTGTGGCTTGCATCTGGGGCTCGGTGGCGGGGCCAAGGGCAGCCATCACCTGGACCTGATCTTCTCGGGTGGAGTGTTGGCGCTGGATGACAAGCCGGTGTTTGATGGGCGGTTTGTATTCTGATCCAGATTTTTTCTACAAGGCTACCGGCCTCTTCGCGAGCAAGCTCGCTCCCACAGGGGATAACATTCCAACTGTGGGAGCGAGCTTGCTCGCGAAGGCGGCCTTGCAGAAGCTACATAACTTTCGCCAGACGAAAAAAAATGCCAACCTTGCGGTTGGCGTTTCTGCTTTAACTTGAAGCTTGCCGCTAGAAGCTCACAGCTGACTTATTCCGGTTTCTTGCGACCGAAACCCGGACGCTGGCCGGAACCGGCCGGTGCGCCGCGACGCTTGCCCGATGGCTTGTCGTCGGCCAGTTTGATCCCCGGACGCTTCGGTGCAGGCTTGGCCGGACGCTTGTTGGTGGTGTCCGCTGGACGATCGGCCACTGGCGTGCCACGACCGGCAGGTGCACCCCGCTCGCCTCGCTCGGTGCGACCGTTGGCCGGACGCGGAGCGCGCTCGCCGTCACGGGCAACTGGCTTGCGGGCCGGACGCTCGCCTTCGATGTGCGGCTCGCGCGATGGACGCGGGCCGGTCGGAGCGCCAGCGGCAGGACGCAACGTACGCACGCGCTCGGTCTTGCCCATCGGGCGCGACGATTTGCGCTGCAGACGCTCAAGCTTGTCTTTGCTCTTGGCGTTCAGTTGCGGCATCGCCACCGGCGTCAGCCCCACTTCAGCACTCAGAATGTCGACTTCGTACTGGCTCATTTCGCGCCAGCGGCCCATCGGCAGATCGGAGTTGAGGAACACCGGGCCGAAACGCACGCGCTTCAGACGGCTGACCACCAGGCCCTGAGATTCCCACAGACGACGAACCTCACGGTTACGACCTTCCATCACCACGCAGTGATACCAGTGGTTGAAGCCTTCGCCACCCGGCGCCTGCTTGATGTCGGTGAACCTGGCCGGACCGTCTTCCAGTACCACGCCCGCCTTCAGGCGCTCGATCATTTCGTCATCGACTTCACCGCGTACACGCACGGCGTACTCGCGGTCCATCTCGTACGACGGATGCATCAGACGGTTGGCCAATTCACCATCGGTGGTGAACATCAGCAGACCGGTGGTGTTGATGTCGAGACGACCGATGTTGATCCAGCGCCCTTCTTTCGGACGCGGCAGCTTGTCGAACACGGTCGGACGGCCTTCCGGGTCGTCACGGGTGCAGATCTCGCCATCGGGTTTGTTGTACATGATCACGCGGCGTACCGATTCGGCAGCCTCTTCACGCTTGATCACTTTGCCATCAATGGTGATGGCGTCGAGAATGTCGACGCGCAGACCGAGGGTGGCGTCTTTGCCATTGACCTTGATCCGGCCCTGGGTGATCCAGGCTTCCACGTCACGGCGCGAGCCGACGCCGATACGGGCGAGGACTTTCTGCAGTTTCTCGCCTGCTGGGCCGATTTCCTGGTCGTCTTTCTGATTGATGTCACTCATCTGGGCACCTCCCGGTGTGGTCTGTTCAGACGTCCTGAGCCGGGCGTCTGAAGCATTGGAATCTGGGTTCTTCACCGAAGGGATCGGCGAAGGGTCGCGAATCATACGCGGATGTGCGGCATCGCGCATCAGAGACTAGTCGATCAGGCCAAGGTTATTTCTTTTTCCGCCGACCGGCGCCACCAAGTTTGATCAAGCGCAACGCGGCTTCGGCCAGTACAGTGCGCTTGTCGTCCTTGTCGAGTTTCTTCCAGGCCTTGATTTCGCGCTTGCTGCGCCCGCAACCGAGGCAGATGTCGTCGGTGAATTTGCAGAGGCTGATGCAGGGGTCTTTGGTTGAGCTCATACATTTTCCCGGATCGACACATGACCCTGTGGGAGCGGGCTTGCCCGCGAAGGCGTCAGATCAGTCAGCGATGACGTTGAATGTGCCGGCCTCTTCGCGGGCAGGCTCGCTCCCACAGGGGCAACAGCGTTCTTGAGGAAGGATCAGTCCTCGAACTCGCGGCGTTCGGCCTCGATGGCTTCGGCCAGGGCGCGGGCTTCGGCTTCTTCTTCGCTCAACTCCGGTTCGGGTTCTGGCGCGGATGGCTCCAGAGCCGCCACGGCAGCGAGCAGTTTTTCCCGAGCTTCGGCTACGCCCAGAATGTCCTTTTCAGGTTCGGCTTGCGGCTCTTCTTCGAGTTCAACTTCGTTCACCGGCTCGACAGTTTCGGCCTCGGTCGACGGTGCTTCGGCATCGGCGCCATCGCGCAACAGATCGTCGAAGTCGGTCTTGATCCCCTCTTCCATGGTGTCCAGTTCCAGCAACAGCGTATGGAAACTGGTTTCTTCCTTCTCTTCCTCCGGCTCGGCGCTGGCGTCGGCCAGCTCCTGCAAACCTTGCGGCACCGGGGCATCGTCGAAATCGAGGATCGGGTCGGCTTCCATCTCGCGCAGTTCGGCCAGCGGTGGCAGGTCTTCCAGATTCTTCAGGTTGAAGTGATCGAGAAACCCCTTGGTGGTGGCGAACATGGCTGGCTTGCCGGGCACATCGCGGTAGCCGACGACGCGGATCCACTCGCGTTCAAGCAAGGTTTTGACAATGTTGCTGTTGACCGCTACGCCCCGTACGTCTTCGATCTCGCCACGGGTGATGGGCTGGCGATAGGCGATCAGCGCGATGGTTTCCAGCAACGCCCGGGAATAACGCTGCGGCCGCTCTTCCCACAGGCGCCCGACCCACGGCGAAAACTTCTCGCGGATCTGCAAGCGATAGCCGGACGACACCTCTTTGAGCTCGAACGCCCGGCCCTCGCAGGACTTGCCCAACAGGGTCAGGGCTTTCTTGAAGACTGCCGGTTCAGGCCGTTCGCCTTCTTCGAACAATTCAAAAAGGCGCTCAAGGGATTGCGGCTTTCCCGAGGCCAACAGAAAGGCTTCAAGCAGGGGCGCCAGCTCGCGGGGTTCAGTCAGGTTCATGTTTCGACTCGTTATTCGGCTCGGGCTCGCACGTGGATCGCGGCGAACGGCTCATTCTGCACCAGCTCGACCAAGGATTCCTTGACCAGCTCAAGGATCGCCATAAAGGTCACCACTACACCCAGGCGACCTTCTTCGGCGGTAAACAGCTCGACGAACGGCACAAAACCACCGCCCTTGAGCCGCTCCAGCACATCGCTCATGCGTTCGCGGGTGGACAGCGCTTCGCGGCTGACCTGATGGCTTTCAAACATGTCGCCACGGCGCAGCACTTCGGCCATGCACATCAAAATCTCTTCCAGCGCCACGTCGGGCAACAGCTTGCGCGCCCGGGCTTCGGGGGCGTCAAGCTTGGGCACGACCACATCACGGCCAACCCGGCTCAAGCCGTCGATGCCTTCAGCAGCAGCCTTGAAACGCTCGTACTCCTGCAGGCGACGGATCAGTTCGGCGCGCGGGTCGTCCTCCTCCGCCTCGACGGTTTCGGCCCGCGGCAGAAGCATGCGCGATTTGATCTCGGCGAGCATCGCGGCCATCACCAGATACTCGGCGGCCAGTTCCAGACGCACCGACTGCATCAACTCGACGTAGCCCATGTACTGGCGAGTGATTTCCGCCACCGGAATGTCGAGGATGTTGATGTTCTGTTTGCGGATCAGGTACAGCAGCAGGTCGAGCGGGCCTTCGAAGGCCTCAAGAAAGACTTCCAGCGCATCCGGCGGAATGTACAGGTCCAGCGGCATTTCCATGACCGCCTGGCCGTAGACCATGGCGAACGGCAGCTCCTGCTGGGCGCCGGCCTGAGGATCGGCGACGGTTTCCACTGCGGACATTCAGGCCTCGACCATGAACGGGGTCGGATCGCCGCAACCGACGCGGACTACTTCAGGATCGTCGCCCGTCAGGTCAATCACGGTGGAAGCCTTGATGCCGCCAAAACCGCCGTCGATGATCAGGTCCACTTGATGCTCAAGCAATTGACGCATTTCGTATGGATCGGTCAGTGGATCTTCATCACCGGGCATGATCAGCGTCACGCTCATCAGCGGCTCGCCAAGTTCGGCCAGCAGCGCCAGCGCAATCGGGTGGCTGGGAACGCGCAAACCGATGGTGCGCTTCTTCGGGTGCAGTAGCAGGCGCGGCACTTCACGGGTGGCGTTGAGAATGAAAGTGTAAGGCCCCGGCAAATGCGCCTTGAGAATACGGAAAGTGCCGGTGTCGATCTTGGCGTAGTTGCCCAGTTGCGACAGGTCGCTGCAGATCAGCGCGAAGTTGTGCTTTTCGTCGAGCTGACGCAGGCGTCGAACGCGCTCGATGGCGGTCTTGTCGCCGATCTGGCAACCGATGGCGTAGGAAGAGTCGGTGGGATAAATCACCACCCCGCCCTTGCGGATGATCTCGACCGCCTGTTTGATCAGGCGCGCTTGCGGGTTTTCCGGATGTATCTGGAAAAATTGACTCACGTTCTCTACCTGTTCAGACGGCGGCAATAACTGTGTCATGTTTGAACCGACACCACAGGGGTGGAAGGTCCTCGGGAACCGGCCGGTACTGGCCGATCTCGGACCAACCTCCAGGGCCATGAAAATCACTGCCGGCGCTGACCAGCAGACCGAACTCACGGGCAAGGATTGCCAGGCTGCCCACCTGTTCCGCGGGCTGATGGCCATTGACCACCTCGATTGCATGCCCGCCTGCTTGAATATAGTCGGCAATCAGCTTTCGGCGTTTGCTGCGGGTGAAATCGTAGTGCCACGGATGCGCCAGGCTGACCCAGGCACCGGCGGCGCGCAGTGTGCCAACGGTGTCTTCAAGTGTCGGCCAGTGTTGTTTGACGTCGCCCAGCTTGCCCGCGCCCAGCCACTTGCGGAAGGCTTCGGCGCGATCCTTTACAAAACCTTCGCGGACCATCCAGTCGGCGAAATGCGGGCGGGCCGGGGCATTGCCGCTGTCGCCCAGCTCCTGCTGGATCTGCCTCGCACCCTCGAGGGCACCGGGCATGCCCTTGAGGGCGAGCTTGCGGCTTATTTCTTCCGACCGCAGCCAACGCCCATCGTGCAATCTGGCGATCGCCTCGACCAACGGTGCAGCATTGACGTCGAAACCGTAACCCAACACATGAATGGTCGCCCCGCCCCAAGTGCAGGACAACTCGACGCCGTTGACCAGTTGCATCCCCAGTTCGGTCGCAGCCGTGCGCGCTTCGGCGAGGCCTTCGAGGGTGTCGTGGTCGGTCAGGGCCAGGACTCGCACGCCGTTCTCGAACGCACGCGCAACCAGAACCGCAGGCGCCAGGGCGCCATCGGAGGCCGTGCTATGGCAGTGCAAATCAACATTCACGGAGAGTTGTAACCTCAAATCAGCGAGCGCTATCGCGCGCCCATATGTTTGTTATTATGCCGCCACATCCAGCTTCTGGCTCTCACTGTGAAACAATTCATCGATTTCATCCCGCTTTTGCTGTTCTTCATCGTTTACAAACTTGATCCACGGGTCGTCGACATCGCCGGCCATGAAGTGACTGTAGGCGGTATTTACAGCGCCACCGCGATGCTGATCATCAGCTCCCTGGTGGTGTACGGCGCGCTTTTCATCCAACAGCGCAGGCTGGAAAAGAGCCAATGGCTGACCCTGATCGCCTGCCTCGTATTCGGCAGCCTGACACTGGCGTTCCACAGCGAGACCTTCCTGAAATGGAAAGCCCCGGTGGTCAACTGGCTGTTTGCCGTCGCCTTCATCGGCAGCCACTTCATCGGTGACCGCCTGCTGATCAAACGCATCATGGGCCACGCGCTGACCCTGCCGGACCCGGTCTGGACCCGTCTGAACATCGCCTGGATCGCCTTTTTCCTGTTCTGCGGGGCCGCCAACCTGTTCGTCGCCTTTACCTTCCAGAGCATCTGGGTGGACTTCAAGGTGTTCGGCAGCTTGGGCATGACTGTGCTGTTCCTGGTCGCGCAGGGCATTTACCTGTCCCGTCACCTGCATGACGCCGATACCACAACACCAAAAACCGAGGACTGACATGCTCTACGCAATCATTGCCACCGACGTCGCCAATTCACTGGAAGCTCGCCTGGCCGCGCGCCCTGCGCATCTGGAACGCCTGCAAGCGCTCAAGGGCGAAGGTCGTATCGTATTGGCCGGCCCGCACCCGGCCGTCGACAGCAATGATCCGGGCGCAGCGGGTTTCACCGGCAGCCTGATCGTTGCCGAGTTCGACTCCCTGAGCGCCGCGCAAGCCTGGGCAGATGCCGATCCCTACATCGCGGCGGGCGTTTATGCCAACGTGATCGTGAAGCCGTTCAAGCAAGTCCTGCCTTAAAAAGTCCGGTAATGAGGGGATTCATCTCCTCATTACCCGCGACACACCTGTATCACTGAACCTTGTCGGTTCATCACACTCTCAATCGCTCATTATTCTCGTTTGCCTGCCGACAACCTGCCCAATATCCATTTGGAAACAGGTGTCGCGATGCGCAAGGGTTCGTTGTGTCTGATGTTGGTCACGTTATCGATCATGGCGCCCGCCCATGGTGATGAAACCACCGAAGGCGGCAGCTCCACGCCATTGTCATTAAGTGCCGGCAGCCAGATCACCGAGTTGCAGCAGCGCCTCAAAGTGAGCGAGGAGCAGCGGGAAGAACTGAGCAAACAACTGCAAAATGCCGACAACCAACGTGAAAGCGCTCAGCTCGCCCGGTTGCGCCAGGAGAACCAGCGACTCAAGCTGCAACTCAAGGAAGCCCAGGCCAGCCCGCTGCCGCGCTTGTTGACCGATCAGCAGCAGTGGTTCGTCACGGGTGCCGGAGTAGCGCTATTGGCGCTGCTCTGCGGTATCTTTGCCAGTGGCGCAAGCCGAAAACGTCGGCAATGGTTAAATTGAGTGAGTCATGAGCGAGCTGTTAATTATTGATGATGACCAGGAGCTGTGTGAGCTCCTGAGCAGTTGGCTAAGCCAGGAAGGCTTCCAGGTTCGTGCCTGCCACGATGGCCAGAGCGCGCGCAAGGCGTTGGCCGAAACCGCCCCGGCGGCGGTGGTGCTGGACGTGATGCTGCCCGATGGCAGCGGTCTGGAACTGCTCAAGCAATTGCGCAACGATCACGCCGATCTGCCGGTGTTGATGCTCTCGGCCCGTGGCGAACCACTGGACCGGATCCTCGGTCTGGAACTGGGCGCTGACGACTATCTGGCCAAACCGTGTGATCCACGCGAGCTGACCGCACGCCTGCGCGCCGTACTGCGCCGCAGCCACCCGGCGGCCGTGTCGACGCAGCTTGAGCTGGGCGACCTGAGTTTCAGCCCGGTGCGCGGCGTGGTCAGCATCGACGAGAGAGAACTGACCCTCACCGTTTCCGAAAGCCGTCTGCTCGAAGCCCTGCTCAAGCAGCCCGGCGAGCCGCTGGACAAACAGGAACTGGCGCAACTGGCCCTCGGCCGCAAGCTGACCCTGTACGACCGCAGCCTCGACATGCACGTGAGCAACCTGCGCAAAAAAATCGGACCGCACCCCGACGGGCGCCCGCGCATCGTTGCCTTGCGCAGCCGCGGTTACTTCTACTGCCTCTGACCTGATCCCCCAAGGGGGATGCTCGATAAAACCGCCCCCCTGTAGCAGCCTTCGGCAGCGCCTGCACAGGGGGCGCGTGTAAGGTTGAAGACAAATCGTCTTTACCCAAGCTTTACCTTGCGTTGACCGCCGCTGACCTTGATCTGCGTAATCTGAACTCATCCGGAACGTACCGGGAACGAGACAAGGAGATACACCATGCGCAAGACTCTTATCGCTTTGATGTTCGCTGCCGCTCTGCCAACCGTCGCCATGGCCATGCCGCAAGACGGCGGCCCGCTCGACGGCCCACGCCACGGCGGTCAGATGCACGGCATGCACGGCATGCACGGCAAAGGCCCGTACAGCCAACTCGACCTGTCCCGCGAACAACGCGAGCAGATCCGCAAGATCATGGGCGAGCAGATGCACGAGCGTAAGCAAGTGGTCGACAAGTACCTGGAAAAACTCTCGCCGGCCGACCAGAAAGCCATGAAGGATGAGGTCGCAGCCAACCACAAGAAAGCCGAGGCCGATGTTCGCGCCGTGCTGAAACCGGATCAACAGAAGAAATTCGACGAGATCCAGAAGAAAAAGGCCGAGCGTCGCGCTGAATGGGCTGAGTTCAAGGCGTGGAAAGCGCAACAGCCGCAAAAAGCGCAATAATGTTTTAACCCCAGGCCCGACGGCTCAACACCGTCGGGTTTCTTGCTTTCGATCGAAGGTGGGAGCGAGCTTGCTCGCGAAAGCGTTGGGTCAGTCGATGCATGAGTCGACTGGCACTCCCTCTTCGCGAGCAAGCTCGCTCCCACAGGTTCTGAGGATTTTCTGTGCGGTCATTGTTCTGGCGTATTCTCGCAAGCTTCTGGCTGGCCATCGCTCTGGTTGCAGGGCTGTCCATTCTGTTGGGGCACATGCTCAATCAGGACGCGTGGATCCTCAGTCGCCATCCGGGCCTCAACACTCTCGCGGCTGAGTGGACGCAGAGTTACGAAGCACAAGGCGAAGAAGCCGCTCAGCAGATCCTTCAGCAACGCAAACGCCAGTACCACATCGACGTTCAAGTGCTGAACGAAAGCGGTGACCCGGTCGTGCGCGGCACCTTCCCCCGTCGTGCCGCAGCCTTCGAAGCCCGCCAGAACAACGATGACCGACGCCTGCCGTGGCGGCGCCTGACCGATGAGTTCACCAGTGAAAAAACCGGTGACACCTACCTGTTCATCTACCGCATCCCACACCCCGAACTCGACTCCTGGCACCGCGAAAGCCTGCTCTGGCCATTGAGTGCGCTGGGCATTGCGCTGGTGGTACTGACCCTGTTCAGCTTGCTGGTGACCTTCTCCATCACCCGTCCGCTTAGCCGTTTGCGCGGCGCGGTACATGACCTGGGGCAGGCGACTTATCAGCAGAACAGCCTGGCCAAACTGGCCAACCGCCGCGATGAGTTCGGCGTCCTCGCCAACGACTTCAACCGCATGGGTGCGCGCCTGCAAAGCCTGATTGGCAGTCAGCGTCAGTTGTTGCGCGACGTATCCCACGAATTGCGCTCACCACTGGCGCGGCTGCGAATTGCCCTGGCGCTGGCAGAGCGCGCCAACCCTGAAGAACGCGAAAAACTCTGGCCACGATTGACCCGCGAATGCGATCGCCTGGAAGCGCTGATCAGTGAAATTCTGGTGCTGGCGCGGGTCGATGCCGACAACGCCAGCGCTGAAGACGTGGACTTGAATGCGCTGCTGAGCGCCCTGCAAAAGGATGCGCAGTTGGCGTCGCCGGAACAGAACGTGAGTCTGGACGCCGAGCAACAGCTGAATCTGAAGGGCTGGCCGACCATGATCGAGCGCGCCGTGGACAACCTGCTACGCAATGCGCAGCGCTTCAACCCCCAGGGCCAGGCAATTGAAATGCAGGCCTCGCGGCAGGGTGAGCGGATAGTCATCAGTGTTCGCGATCATGGCCCGGGGGTTCAGGCCGAACACCTGAGTCAGCTGGGCGAGCCGTTTTATCGAGCACCGGGGCAGACAGCGGCCGGCCATGGTCTGGGCCTGGCGATTGCACGACGTGCGGCGGAGCGGCATGGCGGAAGTCTGGTGCTGGCCAATCATCCTGACGGCGGGTTTGTGGCCAGTCTGGAATTGCCGCTGGTGCCGGGAGCTGTTGTCCAGCCCTGACAGCTACCCTCATCGGAACGCCGCCCGCCCAGCCCTCTCCCGGAGGGAGAGGGGCCGACCGCGGTGTCTGGCGCTACCCATCGACCTGAAAAATCGAGTCGATTATGGATTCAGTAAAGATCGTTCAGGTCGCCGTATCTCGTGAGCATCCCCCAATCAGTCCCCTCTCCCTCCGGGAGAGGGTTAGGGTGAGGGGCTCTTCGCTTTACGCTTTACCAGGCCAAGCGCTGACAAACTCCGCCAGATCGACCTTCTCCGCCACCCGCGGCTCCTTCTGCGGTGTGCCGAGGTACAGGAACGCAATCACCTCCTCGCCCTCCACCAGTCCTAAGCCTTTCGCGACATGCTGCGAATAAGCCAGATCGCCGGTACGCCAAACCGCACCAATCCCCTGCGCATACGCCGCCAGCAAAATCCCGTGGGCGGCACACCCGGCGGCCAGCAATTGCTCGGCCTTCGGGTACTTGACGTGTTCCTGCAGTTTCGCGATCACCACAACCACCAGCGGGGCACGCAGCGGGCCGTTGCGCGCCTTGTCGATCATGGCTTGCGTGATTTCGCCTTCCTGCTTTTGCGCCGCTTCAGCCAACAGTTCGCCCATCTGCTCGCGCGCAGCGCCTTCGACGGTCAAAAAACGATACGGCTGCAAGTGTCCGTGATCCGGCGCGCGCAACGCGGCGGCAAACAGGACTTCGCGCTGCTGCGCGGTAGGGGCCGGTTCGACCAGTCGTGGAACGGAAACACGGTTGAGCAAAGCGTCGAGAGCCTGCATCGGCCACCTCCTGAAAAAAATATGCAGCTATTCTAGCGGTATCTGCCAAAAGGATGCCGGTTTACATGCCCTGCCCCACGGGTAGAATGGCGCCCTTCCCCTATCAGCCCGAGCAGACTTCATGGCGTTGCCGACCTTACGGATCATTGGTTTCATCATCGGCATCTTCCTGATCACTCTGGCAATTGCCATGGTCGTGCCGATGGCCACCCTGGTGATTTTCGACCGCACCGGCGATCTGCCGTCGTTCCTCTGGGCGAGCATGATCACCTTCGTTGCCGGCCTCGCACTGGTGATTCCGGGCCGCCCGGAACACATTCATCTGCGCCCGCGTGACATGTACCTGCTGACCGTCAGCAGTTGGCTGGTGGTGTGTATTTTCGCCGCGCTGCCGTTCCTGCTGACTCAGCACATCAGCTACACCGACTCGTTTTTTGAAAGCATGTCCGGCATTACCGCGACCGGCGCTACCGTGCTTAACGGCCTCGACAGCATGTCCCCCGGGATTCTGATGTGGCGTTCGCTGCTGCACTGGATTGGCGGCATCGGCTTTATCGGCATGGCGGTCGCGATTCTGCCGCTGCTGCGAATTGGTGGCATGCGCCTGTTCCAGACCGAATCGTCGGATCGCTCGGAAAAGGTCATGCCCCGTTCACACATGGTGGCGCGGCTGATCGTGGGGGCGTATGTCGGCATCACCATCCTCGGCAGCCTGGCGTTCTGGTGGGCCGGGATGAGCCTGTTCGACGCGATCAATCATGCGATGTCGGCTATTTCCACGGGTGGATTCTCGACCTCCGACCAATCCCTGGCCAAGTGGACGCAACCGGCGGTGCACTGGGTGGCGATCGTCATCATGATTCTCGGCAGCCTGCCGTTCACCCTGTACGTGGCGACGATGCGCGGTAATCGCCGCGCGTTGATCAAGGATCAGCAGGTGCAGGGCATGCTGGCGATGTTGCTGGTGACCTGGCTGGTGCTCGGTACCTGGTACTGGTGGACGACCCAACTGCATTGGCTGGATGCGCTGCGCCATGTGGCGCTGAACGTGACGTCGGTGCTCACCACCACCGGTTTTGCCCTCGGCGACTACAGCCTGTGGGGCAACTTCTCGTTGATGTTGTTCTTCTATCTGGGTTTTGTCGGCGGCTGCTCCGGGTCGACGGCAGGCGGGATCAAGATCTTCCGCTTCCAGGTCGCCTACATCCTGCTCAAAGCCAACCTTAATCAGCTGATTCACCCCCGTGCAGTGATCAAGCAGAAGTACAACGGTCACCGGCTCGACGAAGAGATCGTGCGTTCGATTCTGACGTTTTCGTTTTTCTTCGCCATCACCATCTGCGTGATCGCCCTGCTCCTGTCGCTGCTGGGCGTGGACTGGATGACCGCGCTGACCGGCGCCGCCAGCACCGTGTCCGGCGTCGGCCCGGGCCTGGGCGAGACCATTGGCCCAGCGGGCAACTTCGCCACGCTGCCGGATGCCGCGAAGTGGATCCTGTCGTTCGGCATGCTGCTCGGCCGACTGGAAATTATTACGGTGTTTGTACTGTGTATACCGGCCTTTTGGCGTCACTGACGGCGTTGAGCGTCTTGGCCAACCGCGCCCGGTAATCACCGGGCGTACTGTCGAACCAGCGGCGGAAGGCACGAAAGAAGTTGCTCGGATCGGCAAAGCCCAACAGATAGGCGATTTCCAGCAGGGTCATGCTCGGCTGCGCCAGGTACTGTTCGGCCAATTCGCGACGAGTGTCATCGAGCAACTGCTGAAAACTCGTGCCCTCCTCCTGCAGCCTGCGCTGCAACGTGCGTTGCGACAGGTGCAGAGTCTGCGCCACCGTATCGCGCTTGGGCTCGCCCTGAGGCAGTAACCGACAGAGCACCTGCCGCGCCTTGTGGGTCACGCGGCTTTCGGAAAAACGCGCCAGGTACTCTCCCGCAAAGCGATCGTGCAACAGCGCCATGGCCTCGTTGGCGGTGGGCAGCGGCGCCTCCATGTCAGCGCGTTCGAAGATCAGCGCATCGTAAGGCGCGTTGAACACCAGCGGCGCATGGAAAGCGTGTTTGTAGGGTTGCAGATCAGCCGGCTCATCGCCCTGCAGCAACACTTTGACCGGATGCAGCGTGCGCCCGCTCAGCCAGCCGCACAGGGCAAGCGCACAGGCCAGCGACGCTTCGGCGCTTTGCCGGGTGGGCGGCAGGTGATCGCCGTGCACCGTCAGGATCAGCGCGTAGCCTTCATCCAGCAGCCGAAAACTCAGGTCAGCGCTTTCGGCGATGATTCGTTGATAGCGCACCAGCCGTTGAAAGCCTTCGACCAGGGTATTACTGGACATCAGCGCGTAACCGGCGACATGAAACGAGGCCGGACGCACCACTTTGCCCATGTTCAGACCGATGGCCGGGTTGCCGGACACCTCCACCGCCCGTTGCCAGAGCCGGGTCATGGAGTCTTGCGGGAAACGCGCATCCGGATCATCCAGAGCCGAGTAATCCAGCCCCAGTTGCTTGAACAGAACCCGGCAATCCAGGCCGTCCATCTCCAATGCTTTGACAATCCCCATCGCCCAGCTTGCAGAAGTCGTTCGTTCGCTCATGGCGTTTTTCTTTTACATGGCGGGTCGCCTGTTGCGGCCCGATTTGCGAAGGATACTAAAGTGGCGCCGATTGTCACTGGCCCACCCCCATGATCACTCTAGACTCAAATAAGCTACCCGCAGCACAACTCGTCGCCAGAACAATAACCACAGAGATCGCAGTCGTGGAAAACATCAAGCATTTCAATAGCTTCGCTGAGTTCTATCCGTATTACCTCAGCGAGCACAACAACAGCACCTGCCGTCGCCTGCATTTCATTGGCACGACGTTGGTTATTTTCATTCTCGCGCTGACCATCGCCAAGGGCGCCTGGCTGCTGTTATTGGCCCTGCCGCTGGCGGGTTACAGCTTCGCGTGGGCGGGGCACTTCTTCTTTGAAAAGAACCGGCCGGCGACGTTCCAGCATCCGCTCTACAGCCTGCTCGGCGACTTCGTCATGTACCGCGACATGATTCTGGGTCGCGTGGCGTTTTAAAAACAAGCAACAACGAGGACTGCCCATGAACGCCAGTGCCCGCTTCACCCATATGCAGGATGGCACCCAGGAAGACTGGGCGATCATCGCCGCAGACTTCAGCGCCTACGCCAAGCAGTTGCCATCACGCATCATCACCCACCTGAAATTGCTCGAAGGCGATTTCGGCGGTTTCCCGGTGGATCGCCTGACCCACTCGCTGCAAACCGCCACCCGTGCCTTTCGCGATGGTCGTGACGAGGAATATGTGGTGTGCGCCCTGCTGCACGACATTGGCGATACGTTGGGCTCATACAACCATCCGGACATTGCGGCGGCGATTCTCAAGCCGTTCGTCAGTGCCGAGCACCTGTGGATGGTCGAGAAACACGGGGTGTTTCAGGGTTACTACTTTTTTCATCATCTGGGAATGGATCGGCATCTGCGCGAGCAGTTCAGGGAGCATCCGCAGTTTCAGGCAACTGCCGAGTTCTGCGCCAAGTACGATGCGGCGGCGTTTGACCCGGAGTACGACACGCTGCCATTGAGCTTCTTTGAGCCGATGATGGAGCGCTTGTTTGCCCAGCCGAAGAACTCGATCTACAAGGCGGCGATGGAAGAACACAGCCCGGCTTGAGAACACCACAACTCAAAATGTGGGAACGAGCCTGCTCGCGAACGCGGAGTGTCAGGCAGTAAAGCTTTGCCTAATGTATTGCATTCGCGAGCAGGCTCGCTCCCACAGGGTTCTCTTTCGCTCAGGCGGGTTCGGCAACCTTGGCAGCCTTGAGCTCCGCCTCCCGCGCCTGCGCATCCGCCAGTCGATACAATTCGATCGTACCGTCCCAGTGCTCAATCAGCGCCGTGCACGACTCCACCCAATCGCCGCAGTTAAGGTAATCCACGTCGCCGACCTTGCGGATTTCGGCATGGTGAATGTGCCCGCACACCACACCGTGCAACTCGCGCTTCACACATTCATGGGCGATGGCTTCTTCGAAGTCACTGATAAAGCTTACCGCCGTCTTCACCTTGTGCTTGAGGTACGCCGACAACGACCAGTAACCGTAGCCATATCGCGCGCGCCAGTGGTTGAGCCAGCGGTTGAGCGTCAGGGTAAATTCGTAGGCCGAGTCGCCGAGGAAGGCCAGCCAGCGGTGATAGCGGGTGATCACATCAAACTGGTCACCGTGGATCACCAGCAAATGGCGACCGTCAGCCGTGACGTGCACGGCCTCGTCGACCAACTGGATATTGCCCAGAATCAGCTTCGAGTAACGCCGCAGGAATTCATCATGGTTGCCGGTGACGTAGATCACTTCGGTGCCGCGCTTGCTCATGGTCAGCAAGCGGCGGATCACGTTGGTGTGTGCCTGCGGCCAATACATGCCGCCGCGCAGTTTCCAGCCGTCGATAATGTCACCGACCAGGTAAATCCTGTCGGTGTGGTAGCCCTTGAGAAATTGCGACAAATGCTCGGCCTGGCAATCCCGCGTGCCCAGGTGCACGTCGGAAATCCACAAGGTTCGCACCCGTTGTTTGCGGCTGGGTTTGGCGAGCTCGGCGCTGGTCATGGGCAACCCTCTGGATGTTTTCGCCAGCTTGCGCGCGCCCGGTTAATCGTCCATGACAGCCGCGAGTCAGTCCTGTGACAACGCACTCGGGAGGCGCCGGTGTAGACTGTCGGTCACTTCGGAGACGACCTGCCATGCGACCGATCCTCACCCTGCGTCATTACTCTCACGACCTGATCGCCCACAGCCACGACCACGCGCAACTGGTGTTCGGCTTGTCCGGCGCGCTGGACTTCGAGGTCGAGGGCTGCGGCAGTCAGGTGCGTCAGCAGAGTTTCGTGGTCATCCCAGCCGACGCCCACCACGCCTGCGGCAGTCCGCAAGGCAGTCGTTGCCTGGTCATGGACATCCCTGACGAGCAATGGCTGCTCGATTCACTGGGCGAGCACGCCGAAGCCAGCCGCCGCCTACTCGACAAGACCGCCCGGTTGTCGCTGGATTCAGGACAAAGCCAGTTGGTCAGTTGGCTGGCGAACAGCCCGGTTGGCGATCCGCTGATTGCGCAGCAAGGCGCGGTATTGCTGCTGGCCAGTCTGAATCATACGCAACCTGTCGAACTCACCGCCCGGCGCCTGCCTTACGCGGCGCTGGATGCGCACATCGAGCAGCATGCTGCTTATCCGCTGCAAGTCGCTGATCTGGCGCGGATCGCCGGATTATCCAGCGCGCGTCTGCATGCGCGCTTCATGGCTGAATGCGGGCAGACGCCGATGGACTACATCCGCAGTCGGCGCCTGCACAAGGCCGTGACCCTGCTGCGTGAGACTGTGCTGCCGATTGGCGAAATCGCCATTCGGGTCGGCTACAGCTCGCAAAGTGCATTTGCGGCAGCGGTGCTGCGCGAGTTCGGCGCCTCGCCGGGCCAATTGCGGCGCGAGGCTGGCGACAAAGGACAATAGTTTGCCGACAGATTTATGGGCTGCGACACGTTTCAATAGGTAAGAGCTGCCAAAGGCTGCTCCTACATTGAGACTGGGTTTGAAATAGAAGGATGACAATGACTCCCCGTACCGCCCTTGGCGCACTGCATATCGGCGCTTTGATGTTCGGCCTGACCGGTGTGTTCGGCAAACTCGCCGCCGCGTCCCCTGCCGTGATTGTCTTTGGACGTGCCGCTTTCGCCGTCATCGCGTTGGCATTTTTTGCCCGATTCGCCCGCCAGCATGGTTGGCAAAAACTCCAGGCCGTGGATTGGCGGCGTCTGGTGCTCAGCGGTGTATTGCTGGCCGGGCACTGGGTGAGTTTTTTCATTTCGGTGAAGGTCGCGGGTGTCGCCATCGCGACGCTTGGCTTTGCCAGTTTTCCGGCGTTCACGGTGATTCTCGAAGGGCTGATCTTTCGCGAGCGCATCCGTGCCAATGAAATTCTGCTGGTGGTGCTGGTGAGCGTCGGTCTGGTGCTGGTGACCCCGGCGTTCGATCTTGGCAGCGGTGCAACCATAGGCTTGCTTTGGTCGGTGTTGTCCGGGCTGCTGTTTTCCCTGTTGTCGCTCACCAATCGCGCCAGCTCCGGGCGAATCCCGGCGGTGCAGGCAGCGCTCTGTCAAAACGTCGTGGTGGCTGTGTGTCTGCTGCCGGTGGCGGCGCCACAACTGAGCGAAGTACGCGCGCTGGACTGGTTGTGGATCGCCCTGCTCGGCGTGTTCTGCACCGGCGTCGCCCACAGTCTGTTTGTCGCCAGCCTGGCGGTGATCAAGGCGCGCACCGCTGCTGTGGTGTTCGCCATGGAACCGGTTTACGGCATCACGATCGCCTGGTTGCTGTTCGATGAGAACCCGACGTTACGCATGTTGCTCGGCGGTGCGCTGATCATCGTCGCCATCGTGGTGTCGGCGCGAATGTCAGGCAGTGCCGACAAAAAAACCGTCGCCGCCGAAGCCGCGTCTCACTGAGTGCGGTCGTTGTGGCCGAGGTCGCGGTCAGGATCGATCTGGTCGCGCACCCGCTGCTTCAGCACCTTGGCCTCCGGGAAACCGCCATCAGCCTTGCGCTCCCAGATCTGCACGCCATCACACGTGATGTGAAACACCCCACCGGTGCCCGGCACCAGTGACACTTTGCCGAGGTCGTCCCCGAAGGTGCTGAGCAGTTCCTGCGCCAGCCACGCCGCGCGCAGCAACCACTGGCATTGGGTGCAATAGGTGATGACAACTTCTGCTTTGGCGACAGTCATGTTCAATGAAACTCCGGAGACAGAGGGCGCCGCTATAATACCCGGCTTTATCGCTTGCCCCGAGACTCACAATGCGCCGTCTGCTGTTCTGCCTGCTGCTTGGTTTTCTTCCCTTGTTCGTGCTTGCCAGCGAAGCGCCGCGACCGAAAGTCGGCCTCGTGCTGTCCGGTGGGGCCGCTCGTGGTCTGGCGCACATCGGCGTACTCAAGGCGCTGGAAGAGCAAGGCGTCAAGATCGATGCGATTGCCGGCACCAGCATGGGCGCGGTGGTCGGCGGCTTGTATGCCTCAGGCTACAAGATCGACGAACTGGAAAAACTCGCCCTGGACATCGACTGGCAGCAGGCGCTGTCCGACGCGCCGCCCCGGGAAGACGTGCCGTTCCGGCGCAAACAGGATGACCGCGACTTTCTGGTGAAACAGAAACTCAGCTTTCGCGACGACGGCAGCCTCGGCCTGCCACTGGGCGTGATTCAGGGGCAGAATCTGGCGCTGTTGCTCGAAAGCTTGCTGGCGCACACCAGCGACACCCGGGATTTCGACAAGTTGCCGATCCCCTTCCGCGCAGTGGCCACCGACATCGCCAATGGCGAAAAAGTGGTATTCCGCAAGGGTCACTTGCCCCAGGTGATTCGCGCCAGCATGTCGATTCCGGCGGTGTTCGCGCCGGTCGAACTCGACGGCCGCCTGTTGGTGGACGGCGGCATGACCGACAACATTCCGCTGGATGTCGCGCGGCAAATGGGCGTCGACATCGCCATCGTGGTCGACATCGGCACGCCGCTGCGCGGTCGCAAGCAACTGAACACTGTGGTCGATGTGCTCAACCAGTCGATCACCCTGATGACCCGGCGCAACTCTGAAGAACAACTGGCCGCGCTGAAAGCCACTGACGTGTTGATCCAACCGGCGCTGGCAAGCTTCGGCGTGACTGATTTCGGACGCGCCCAGGAAATGATCGATGCGGGTTATCGCGCAACCCGAATCCTTGACGCGCGCCTCGCCAGTCTCAAACCTGCCGAGTCTCAGGACGCCGAACTCAACGCCGCCCGAGCGCCGGGTCAACGTGCGCCGATCATCACCGCGATCAAGGTCGAGAACGATTCGAAAGTCGACGACGACGTGATCCGCTACTACATTCGGCAACATATCGGCGAGCCGCTGGATCTGGGTCGATTGCATTCGGACATGGGCACCTTGTACGGCCTCGACTACTTCGAACAGGTGCAGTACCGCGTGGCGCACAAGGGACAGGATCACACCCTGGTCATCAGTGCCCGCGGCAAGCGCAGTGGCACCGATTACCTGAGGGTCGGCCTGAACCTGTCGGACGACATGCGCGGCAGCAGCGCTTTCAACCTCGGTGCCAGTTACCGCAAAAACGGCATCAATCGTCTCGGCGCGGAATGGCTGACGCGGGTGCAGATTGGCGACAAACAGGAGCTGTACAGCGAGTTCTATCAGCCACTGGACGTCGGCTCGCGCTACTTCATCGCGCCGTCGGTGGTGTTCGAGGCGCAAAACGTCGATGCGGTGCTCGACAATGATCCGGTCGCCCAGTACCGCGTCGAGCGTTACGGCATGGCCTTGAATGTCGGCCGGCAAATCGGCAACAACGGCGAAGTGCGCTTCGGCGTCGGCGAGGCCTGGGGTAAGGCCGATGTGCGCATTGGTGATCAGGATCTGCCCAGCGAGAATTTCAACGAAGGCTTCTATTCGCTGAAGTATTCCTACGACTCACTGGACAACGTCTACTACCCCCACGAAGGCAAGGACGTCAGCCTGACACTCCTGCAATTCGAACCGAGCCTGGGCTCGGATACGCGTTATCGACAGTGGGAGTTCAAATTCGACAAAGCCATGAGCCGCGGACCGGACACATTGATTCTGGGCGGGCGCTATGGCCGTACCCTCGACGACACCAATGTGGTAACGTCAAGCTTCCTGCTCGGTGGCGCGCGCCAGCTGTCGGGGTTCCGCGAGGATGCGATTTCCGGGCAGAACGTCAGTCTGATGCGGGCGGTGTATTACCGCCGGCTGACACCGCGCTCGTATTTGCCGCTGGACTTCCCGCTGTACGCCGGCGGATCGCTGGAGCGTGGGCGAGCGTGGAACAACGACAACGAGTTCGACAGTGGTTACATCAATGCGGCGAGTGTGTTTATTGGCTTCGATACACCGCTGGGGCCGTTGAATTTCAGTTATGGGCTCAATGATGCGAATGAACAGGCGGTGTATTTGAATCTGGGGCAGACGTTCTGATCCAGATTGAGGATGGGCGTTGCCTGGACTATTGCCATCGCGGGCAAGCCCGCTCCCACAGGTTGAGCGTCGTTCACTGCATTTTTGTTCGGCATTACTGCCTGCGAAGGCGTCATCAAGATCGCCGCAACAGTGACTGAAGCTGTCGAATTATCGGATCCCGGCCAGAAGGGTTCTGGCGGTTTGCTTCAAAGGCTCGTCCCCGTCCTTGAGCAACTCATTGAGCAGCGCAATCGCGCTGTCGATGTCACCGTCATCGATGCAGGTCTGTGCCTGTTCGAGCTTCCCCGCCCCCGCCTCGTCCGACGCTGACATCTGTAAATCCAGCGGCTCCAGCGCCAGCGACGGCAGCGGATCGGAAAACGCTTCAAGGAAGTCATCGTCCAGCGGCTGCGCCTCAGGCTCCGGGATCCATTCAAGCTCCGCGTCTTCACTGGCCGGGGTTTCTGGCAGGTCAAAGTCCTGCGGCAACACTTTCAGGCTGGAAGCGAAGCGGGAGTCGTCTGTTGCTGACTGACCCAGCGCCGGGCGGCTGTCCTCCAGATCCCAATTGGAGTTCACCGACAACTCATCCAGATTCAACTCGAAATTGTCCTCAGGCAACGCGGGCCCGGCGACTACGACGGGAGCAATGCCAATGGCTGATGGCGTGACTGCCGCCAACGGCGCAGTGCCCACCAGCTTCGGGTGCCGAGCGCGGATATCCTGCAGGGCTTGTGCAGCAACGCCCTGTTCACGCAAATGACGTTCCTGCTGTTCGAACGCTGCGCTATCGCCCTGACGCCCCAGCACTTCGAGTAGCTGCAAACCCAGATCGGTGCGCTCCGGCTCTTTGTGCAGCGCGTCGCGCAACAGTCCGGCGGCTTCGCCGAGGCGCCCATAGGCCAGGTAAATCCCCACGGCTTCCAGCACATCCCCCGCCGTCGGCTCTTCACGAGGATCGACCGAGGCGTGAGCCCTGACCGGTTCGCTCGATCCCTGTGAGGAACCGGCGTCATCCAGATCGGGCTCGTTGCTCAACGGTAATAACGGCAAAGGTGCATCGCCCTGCTGCTTTTGCTGGCGTCGACGGAGCAAGAGCAACCCGGCCAATGCCCCCAGCAACAGCAAGCCGCCGAGTAATGGCCAACTCAAACCGTTCTCTGCGGGCTCGATCGGCACCGCGGCAGCTGTCGGAGTGGGCGCCGGTGTCACTACTGGCGCTGGCGGTGCCTTTTGCTGCTCGATCAAGCGTGCTTGCAGATCACTGACCTGTTTCCTGCCGTCGGCAATCTGCACAGTCTGCGCCTGCAGTTTGGCATTCAGCTCATCAAGGGACTTTTGCAACTGCTGGTTCTGCAACACGCTGGCTGCCAGTTGTTCGGCCAGTGCATCGTTGGCCGGCGCGGTTGTGGATGAAGGCGCGGCAGGCAGGGCGCGTTTGCCCTGGGCCGCCTGGGGTGGCGCGGTCACGGGCTCGACAGTGGGAAATGCTGAGGATTGCGCGCGCGGGTCCGGCTCATCGGTAGCCGGCACGATACCCGGTGAACCCGGCGGATCGATCAGTACCGTGTATTCGCGCAGCAGGCGGCCATTGGGCTGATTGAGCTGCACCAGGAAATTCAGAAAGGGTTCGTTGACCGGTTTGCGGGAGGTCACCCGAATCATCTGGCGATTGCCATGCAGGATCGGGGTGAACTTGAGGTCGTTGAGGAAAAACACCCGCTCGACCCCGGCACGGCCAAACTCTTCTGCCGTGGCCAGGCTTACTGACAAGTCGTTCTGCGTCAGTGTCCCGACATCGATCAGCGCAATATCGGCCTTGAGCGGTTGATTGAGGGCTGAGTGAACCGTGATCTCGCCAAGCCCCAAAGCCATCGACAAGGTCGAGTAGCCGAATGCGCCAGCGACCAATAATCCCTTGGCGTAAACGCGCAGTACCGTGTGCCAACTTGCGAGCATGAGCATCCCTTAAATAAGCAAAACCGACTTCTTATGCGTTCGCACATCCGGTACGAACACGATATTGCCTAGTAGTTCTTATAGTCTGCTCAGTGCGATCTCTCAAAAAACTGGCACGCGGTTATGCCTCAAGATTTTTCCAGGTTGGCCAGAATGTGACCGTGAACACGCATGCACACCTTTAAATCCGCCTCGTCGACACCGTCGAACAATTCGTGGCGCAGTTGGGTAGCAATGGTTTCGATTTGTTCGATCAACGGCAGGGCCGGTGCACACAGGACAATTTTTTTCGCCCGGCGGTCTTCAACCACCGACTGGCGTTGCACCAGCCCTTGGCTTTCCAGACTATCGAGCAAGCGCGCGAGGGTGGGGCCTTCGACACCAACGCTTTGCGCCAGCTCTCGCTGTGTCGGCGCGTCCTCGAAACGCGCCAGATGCAGCAGCACCAGCCAGCGTGCCTGGGACAGGCCAAGGCCGGCCAGACGCCGGTCCAGCTCGGCACGCCAGCCGCGGGACATCTGGGCCAGTTGCATGCCAAAGCGGTGTTGATCGGTTAACGGCATAAAACACTCATGGTTAGACGGATGTAATAGAGAAAAACTAATTATTAGTCAGCTAAGCATGAGCTGCAGCTATAGGCAAGTGTCGGTCTGTACTGAATCGTTACATCTTGAAAAGCCCCTCACCCTAACCCTCTCCCAAAGGTAGAGGGGACTGATTGGGGGATGCTGGAGAAATCCATCGATCTGAAAGGTCTGTACCGAATCCATTATCGACTCAGGCCTTCAGGTCGATATAACCCGCAAGACACCTCGGTCGGCCCCCTCTCCCTCTGGGAGAGGGCTGGGCGGGCGGCGTTCCGATGAGGGGCTCTGAGGGACTAGGGCCCGAATTACATTTCAAACTCGGATTGCAGCGCAGCCCGCACGCAATAAAGGACGCCTTCAGGAACACGACCGGCGAACAGTTCGGCGATTTCGGCGACCGGCGGCAATTCACCCTCGCCATCAAGAAACGCGTCCTGCACCTCGCCCATCAGCTCTTCAGGCAAGTCCAGGGCCTGCTCCAGCGAGAGTTGTTGCTTGCCGATCGCCTCGGCGAGCATGGTGTAGACGTTCTTTTCCGAGCACTGCAACTGCCCGGCAATCTGCATCGGGGTCATGCCCGCGCGGGCCAGGGTGATGAGCTCGTGACGCACATCGGCCACCACCTTCGGCGCCTCGACCTCGCCGCCGAGCACTTCGAGGAAAGCATCGCCGTAGCGCTCCAGCTTGCGCGCACCGACGCCGCTGACCCGGGCCATTTCCGCCAACGAGGTTGGCTGGCTGCGAAGCATTTCCAGAAGTGTCGAATCCGGGAAGATGACATAGGGCGGCACGCCGTGTTCTTCGGCCAGTTTGCGCCGCAACGCACGCAGGGCTTCCCACTGCTCGCGCTCTTCGCCGCGCACCAATTGGCTGGCCTGGCTCTTGCTGCCGCTTTTGGCGGTGACCTGAGGTTTGAGGTCGCGGCGCAGTTCCAGTGTCACTTCGCCCTTGAGCAGTGGCCGGCAGGTGTCGTTTAAACGCAAGCCGCCATAACCTTCGTGGTCGACATCGGCCAGTCCACGCGCCACCAATTGACGGAACAGCGAGCGCCATTCACTTTCGCTCAGTGCCTTGCCAACGCCGAACACCGACAGGTGCTGATGACCGAAACTGCGAACCTTTTCGTTGTCCTTGCCCAGCAGCACATCGACCAGATGGCCGACGCCGTAACGCTGACCGGTGCGAAAGATCGCCGACAACCCCTGACGCGCAGGCTCGGTGGCGTCCCAGGTCTGCACACCGTCGACGCAGTTGTCGCAATGGCCGCAAGGTTCGGCCATCTGCTCATCGAAATACGCCAGCAGCGTCTGACGACGGCAACGAGTCTCTTCGCAGAGCGACAGCATCGCGTCGAGCTTGTGTTGCTCCAGACGCTTGTGGCGCTCGTCGCCTTCAGAGTTTTGCAGCATCTGCTTGAGCATCACCACGTCTTGCAGACCGTAGGCCATCCAAGCATCCGCCGGCAGACCGTCACGACCACCGCGTCCGGTTTCCTGGTAATACGCTTCGAGGGATTTCGGCAGATCGAGGTGGGCAACAAAACGCACGTTGGGCTTGTCGATGCCCATGCCGAACGCCACCGTGGCGACCATGATCAGGCCTTCCTCGTTGAGGAAACGCTTTTGGTTGAAGGCGCGTAGCTCGTTGGGCAGACCGGCGTGATACGGCAGCGCCGGGAAGCCTTGATCGCTGAGGAATGCCGCGACTTCTTCAACCTTCTTGCGCGACAGGCAATAGACAATGCCGGCATCGCTGCGCCGCTCGGCAAGAAACGCCAGCAACTGCTTGCGCGGCTGCTCCTTGGGCACGATGCGGTAGAAAATGTTCGGTCGGTCGAAGCTCGACAGGAAGCGCTCGGCGTTCTGCAGATGCAGGCGTTCGACGATTTCTTCGCGGGTACGTTTGTCGGCGGTGGCCGTCAGCGCGATGCGCGGCACAGTCGGGAACAACTCGGCCAGTTGCCCGAGTTGCAGATACTCGCGACGGAAGTCATGACCCCACTGCGACACACAGTGCGCTTCGTCGATGGCGAACAGCGCAATGTCGAGGCTTTGCAGGAAGGACAACATGCGCGGCTGCACCAGACGCTCGGGCGCCAGATAGAGCATCTTCACTTCACCGCGCTTGATCCGCGTCGCCAGATCACGCTGCTGTTCGGCACTCAACGTGGAGTTCAGCGCGGCGGCCGCCACGCCCAGCTCTTCAAGGGTCGCAACCTGGTCATCCATCAAGGCGATCAACGGCGATACCACCACTGCCAGGCCATCGCGTAACAGCGCCGGGACCTGGAAGCACAGGGACTTGCCGCCACCGGTAGGCATCAATACCAGCGCGTCACCGCCACTGGCCACGCGCTCAATGATTGCACCCTGACGGCCACGGAAACTGTCGTAGCCGAAGATGTCCTTGAGGACGCGTTGTGCCTGTTCGAGCATAAAAACTCCAAAAATCTACCGATACATCCCTGCTCAGGCTGGTTCAGAACAGCCAGGGCCGCTTAAACAAAACGTAAGAACGCATTGCACGACAACCGCAATGCGGGCAGGGATCGCAAAACGCGGAAGTATACCCGAGCCCTCCCCCGCGCAGGGTGCCGCTGATAAGACTCCGTTCATCGGCGATACGAAAATCCTGTGGGAGCGAGCTTGCTCGCGAAAGCGTTGGGTCAGGCACCTTTGCAGCCACTGACCCGCCGTATTCGCGAGCAAGCGCGCTCCCACAAGGTTGAGGTGGTGTCCGGCAATTGCGGCAAATCTGCCATGCGGCTGGCTTGAGCGCGCAAGAAGGCCTAGAATTCCCGCATTATTGATTCCCCAAGGTAACAACGTAATGTCCTTCGCTGAGCAACTGACCCGCCTGCAAGTCTTCCTCGACGCCGACGAGCTGCACGACGAGGCGCTGGATTACGTGGCCGCCCACGGTTACCTGACCGCGCTGTCGATCTGCTCCGAAGAAGTGTCGGAGCGTGAATGGATCGACGCCCTGTTCGCCGAAGAGCCGCATTACAGCGATGAGGCACAGCGTGCCGAGATCGAAGCCACCCTGATCGGCCTCAAGGCGCACATCGCCCGTCAACTGGCGTCCGACGAAGAATTCGAACTGCCGTGCGAGCTGGATCTGGGCGAAGACCCGGACGATTCGGAATTGCGCGGCTGGTGCATTGGCTTCATGGAAGGTGTGTTCCTGCGTGAAGCCGCCTGGTTCGAAACCGCCGAAGAAGAAGTCAGCGAAATGCTCCTGCCGATCATGGTCGGTTCGGGTCTGTTCGACGAACAACCCGAGTTCGAAGACATCGCTCAAGACGCCAACCTGATGGACGACATGATTGTGCAGATCCCGGAAGCCCTGACTGCGCTGTACCTGCTGTGCCAGGCGCCAGACGAAAAACCGGCGATCCTCAAGCCACGTCACCACTAAGACCCGGCCTATGGACAACCCCATAGGCAACCGCCCCCTGATGTTGCGCTACTGCCTGCTGGCCATCGGCTGGCTCAGCGTGGCATTGGGGGTGATCGGGATTTTCCTCCCCGTTTTGCCCACCACGCCCTTCCTGCTACTCGCGGCCGCGTGTTTCGCCCGCAGTTCTCCGCGTTTCTATCGTTGGTTGGTCGAGCATCCCCGGCTCGGGCCATGGATTCGCGATTATCTCGATGGCAACGGTATTCCACTCAAGGGCAAGGTCTACGCGATCGGGCTGATGTGGGCGAGCATTCTGTTCTCTTGCTATCTGGTGCCCCTGCCGTGGGCGCGAGGGTTCATGTTGACCAGCGCAGTGTTTGTCACGGTCTACATTTTGCGGCAGAAAACTCTGCGCAAGCATTGAGTCACACTCCAACAGCCCCCCTCGCAAACGACCCGCCATTCATCGGAAACGATCGCGCACCTGTCAGATCTGACAGGTGCGCAACTCTCCACGCAAAGGTTTAATCAATCCAGATCTACGTCATCGACATCGCCGCCGCTCTACAGGAGTCGCAACATGCCATTCCGGACCCCCTATCTGTTCCCCCGCTTCGATGACAACGAGACCTTGGCGCTTCGTCCCCTGCTGATCGCGGGCATGGTTCGCCCCATTGAAGATGGGGATGGCGGGATCAATATCGCAGTGGTCACCGACAACCCCGCCGGGATGTTGTGTGTGATCAATCCGTATATCGGCATGCAGGAGGGCGATCAGCTTGTCATTTGCTGGGAAAGGTCAGCCGTTTACACCAAGGTAGTAGAGGCGGACGAAGTCAATAAACCGCTGTTTTTTTACCTGCCAGCAACCATCGCCCAACCGGGCTGGGTTGAAGAGTGTTATTACCAATTGACCCGATTCGGTGAAAACACCCCGGACGCCCCCTCGGTGGCGTTGCGATTACGGGTCAAACTCACGCGCCCCGGCGGTCGCGACAAGGCGCCGCATCTGCCGGACGGCCATTCCGAGCTGCATCCACTGCAGTTGCCCGAGGAGGTCGTGCGACAGGGTATTGATGTCGAGTGGGCGAAAAAAGGCGTGCCCATCATCATTCCGTTCTACCCGGAAATGGCAGTGGGTGACTCGATCCTGGTGCATTGGGGGAGCGCCAACAACATTCTTGCGCCCCATACCGTGACTCAGGATGAGGCCGATAGAAAAACGCCCATCGTGATGATCGCCGACCAGGCGGCCATCCTGGCCGGGGGTGACAGTGCTGCGCTGTTATTGCGCTATGACATTCACGATCCGGTCTGGAACTGGGCGGTCCGGCGCTCGCAAAGCACGCGCGTTCGCGTTGATGCCGGTGGCTGGCGCCTGGAAGCGCCCGTCATCAAAGAATCGGTCAACGGCTTCATTATCATCAGAGATCTGGACAAACAGAACGTCACGATCAGGGTTCATGTGCAGAGCAAGGATTTCGCTCACGGCGACAAATTGACCTTTTGCTTCATCGGCACGCCCCAGACCGGTAAGCCATTGATACGTTCAGCGTGTAGAACCATCGACAACATCCCGAGCATTCTGGATTGGGAAGTGTCCTACGCAGACATAAGAGCCATCGCCATGGGCCTGGCGGATGCTTCATATGTGTTGGAGAAAACGAATGGCGAGACGCTCTCATCCAGGCGCACGTTTGCCCAAGTGGTGGGTGACGTAGTGATGCTGCCAGAGCCGACCATTCGTGAGCTTCGCGGCGACACGCTGCACTCGGACGAACCCTACGCGACCGTCGACGTGCGCTATCCCGACATGGCCAATGGCGATTTGATCAACCTGATCTGGCGGGGCACGCAGCCCGACGGTCGACCTTATGTATACGAGGAAGAGCGCATCGTCAGCGAAAATGACGCCAAGGCAGGATTGATCACGTTTTACATTGGCGCCGAGCACATCCGCCCGCTGGCCAGGCTCGATCTTTCCTACCGAGTGTCCAACGACCAAGCGGCGCTCTACGGCGTCACTGAATCCGAGCGGTTGCTGGCGAAGGTCGAGAAAATCCGCGCCACGCTGCCAATGCCGGTGGTCGAGGAAGCCGATCCGCCAGATGTGCTGGACCCGTCGCGAGTGTTCGATATCGTTCATGTGCTGATCGGGGCGAAAACAGAAAAGGATGACATCGTCTCCTTCGGTTGGCATGCGGAGCACCCTTTGGGCAGCACCAGCGACTGGGTGCCAATTACCACCGTAACAGCAGGCCACCCTGTACGTTTCAGGGTGGATGAACGGTTCGTGACGATCAACATCGGTCAGATTGTCGAGGTGTTTTACTGGATCAAACACGCCGCCACAGGCTTGTTCAGCCACTCGGCAACGTTGAAGCTGATGGTTGGGTACCTGGTGGGGGAGCTGCCCCCACCGATCGTCGAGCAAGCCAGCGACGGCTTGCTCGACCCAATGAAAGCCTTGAATGGTGTAGACGTGCAGGTGAGTTATGCCAGCATGGATACGGCGCTCGACACCGTCAACCTGCGATGGATCGGTACACCCGGCCCAGGCACATCTGTAGACCAGGTCAAACCGGCGCACGCAAGCGGGACTGTCGCGTTCCACCTGCTCTCGTCGGTGGTAGGGCCAAACATCAACAGAGCGGTGACCGTCGACTATCGGGTGAACCGTTACGGCAAAGCGACCGAGTCGCAATCGTTGACCCTGCGGGTGCTGAGTTTTCAGGATCCCGAGAAAGACCTGCCGCGCCCCGAGGTGCCGCAGGCATTGAACTCAGTCCTGGACTTGATGATGTTCAGTGGCGACCCGAGAGTGCTGGTCAAACGATGGCCATTCATCGCTTTCACGCAGCGCATCTGGTTGCTGCTGATTGGCAAGACCACCGCAGGCGCTGCGTACATCATCAGGATTCTCGACGGCAGGGAGATCACCTCGACGCAAGTCACAAACGGACTAAACGAAACATTGCGGCGAAGCGAATTGCTCATGTTGGGCCATTCCTCAGAAGCGACCGTGATCTGCAAGGTGGCTTTCGACAATGACCTTTCAGAGGACAGCGCATGTGTATTTCCGGTGCTCAACCTGACCGTCAGAACCCGGTACGACTACGTAACGCCGATCATTGACGGGGTAAGTGACTCTCGCGGTGAAGTCATCGATGGCGGTAAAACCCGCGATGACCATGTCACCGTCAGCGGTACCGCCACGCGCGGGGAAATCATCGAATTGTTTGATGGCGGTTCGACGTCGCTGGGAACCGCAGAGGTCGGCGTCGACAGTCGATGGTGCCTGAAGATCGGCATACTCACCGAGAAAGATTACCGCATTACGGCCAAGGCGCTGTATGACGCCAATCCGGTGGTCAGCGGCCCTAGAACCTTCACGGTCAAATTCACCCAGCCCCCGGAAATCCTCTCGGTGAGCGACTCTCGAAGTGAAATTGCTGACGGGGCGACAACGTACGACAACAGTGTGCTGATCGAGGGCATTGCGACGCCGAACATGCAGGTCCAGCTATTCGAAAGCAATGCCTCCCTCGTCACCCTCGATGTCGATGATGACGGCCGTTGGCAGCACCGCATCAATAATCTGCGAGTGAAAACCTACAGTTTGGTCGCAACGGCCAAGTACGACGTCGACCCGCCATCGAGCCCCGCTCGGACGTTCGTCGTGGCGTTGGCCGTTACGCCAACGATCTCGCGAGTCACCGATATCCGCGGTGAAGTCGATATGAACGGCACGACCTACTACCGCGCGGTGACATTGACCGGTAAGGCCAGCCCAAATGAAACGATCACCCTGCTTGATGCCGGAACGCCAATCGACACAGTGAAAATCGATGCGAGCGGCAATTGGACCTATCAGATGACCGACCTGTCATTTAAGGTTTATCGCCTGGTCGCCCGCGCTGAGTACGGCAGTCATCCGGTGTCGGCACCGCCCCGGGTCTTTACTGTAGCGGCGCATATTGCGCCGACTATCTCCTCCGTCACGGACTCGGTCGGATCGGTAGCCCACAACGGCACGACCTATGACACGTCGGTGAAAGTGCAAGGCACTGCGACTCCGCGAGAACAGATTCAGCTGTACAACAAAGGTTCGCTGGTTGGCGCGCCTGTGACCGTCAAGGCCGATAAATCGTGGGAGGCACCTGCCAGCGGTCTGGCGCTGACGTCACACAGCCTGACAGCCAAGGCGCTGTACGACGTGCAGCCAGTGGAAAGCGATCCAAGAAACTTTACCGTCGCCGCACACATCGCACCGACGCTGACTTCGGTACACGATGGCCTCGTCGAAGTCCCCAACAACGGCGAGACCAAGCGAACCTCGGTGACCTTGCGCGGTGCAGTAACGCCTTACCGCCAAGTACAAATTTATGACAACAATGGCTACAGGCTGACAGTGACCGCTGGCGCCAGTGAATGGAGGGCGACGCTTGCGGTCAGTGTAGGCAGCCACGCGGTGTATGCCAAAGCGGTGTCCACCGGGCAAAACTCGACGGTGCGTTCCTTTCGGGTGATATCTGCGATACCGCCGCTGACTATCTACAATGCGCCAATGTACTTGAATGCCTGGCATTTCAGGGATGACCACACACCTGGCAATCCACCGTCGGGAGCCTATGGCGACAGATCGGCGCAAGGCGGTGTTCCCCCTTACCGCTATCAATCCAGTAACAACGACGTAGCGGAAGTAAACGCGACAACGGGTCGAGTGATTTCCAAGGGTAATGGCAGTGCAACTATCACTGTTACGGACGGTGCGAATCAGAGGGCCAGCTATTCTGTTTCAACTGCGAACGTAGAACGTCTTTTCGGGACGGGCGTCTTCAGCACCTACACTCAGTGCGCCAATGCTGCAGCCGGTATGGGAGGGCGAATTCCATCCTTGTCTGAGTGGCGTGCATTTATCAGTAACTACCAAGGCAGACGGACTATAGAACGCTGGTGCTGGGCTTCAGACTCTGCCGGTTTTGCCAAAAGGTGGGTGATTTACCCTGCGGATGGCCGGACAGACACTCGCATTGACATTGGCTTTGGCGGCGGGACTGCTGATGGCTTTGGCATCAAACGCGCTTAGAACGCAGACGCAAAAAAGCCGCTTTCTCATGATGGGGAAGCGGCTTTTGTTTCGCATGTTGGCAAAGACGCCAAGCGTTTAAATACAAAGTACCTGCATCTTGGTCAGCACTCTACCAATTAAACCTCACCCCCACATTGGCCCCCCAAGGCTGTTCAATATGCTCACCCTTGGAATAATCAAAGTCCGCATGCACTTGCCACTTGTCAGACAGGGCGACCGCCACCCCCGCACCAAACTCGGCACGCGAGCCGGACAAGTCGTTGTTGAACACATTGTCGTTGACCTTCACTTCGTTGTTCGACGCGAACTCATGTGCGACTGCCGCACGCAGGTAAGGCTGGGCGATGGTCCCATCCTTGAAGGCGAAGTTGCGCCCGACCGTGGCACCCGCCTTGGCCACCAACGAACGCATGCGATCGCCATCGGCGTCCATGTCGTTATCCAGGGTGTATTGCTTGCCCTGAATCTGCACTGCCGACAATTGCGTGAACGGCTCGATGAAGTAGTCGTCAGCCAGTTTGATGTGGCGACCGAACTCAGCGGATGCGCCCACCCCCCAGTTGTCATAGTCGCCCTTGGTGCGGCTGCCATCACTGAGATTGACCTTGGACTCATTGCGGAACTTGTTGATCTTGAGCGCGACGTCAGCGTAGTTACCGGTTTTACTGTCGACCCAGGTTAGATACGGGCCGACGTAGTAGCTTTCCACCGTGCCTGAAGTGCCGCGGTCCAGGTCGAGATTGGACTTGCTCGTCCCCGCCATAACACCGACCAACACCTGACTTTCACCTATCCGGGTGTCTGCGCCAAGGGACAGCCCCTGCTGCTGTTGCTGATAGCCCACACCCGACCCAGCGGCGACGTTGTATTTATTGCCGTAGGTGCGGATCCAGCCGCCCGCCTCGCCACCGTTGAATCGCAATTCGCCCATGCGGCTGCGTAACGAACTCAACTCGCCGTACCACACAGTCGGTGCGGTGTTGAACAACGCCAGTACGGAACTCGCACCCGGGCTGATCACTTCAGTGGCCGGGTCCAGAAACCAATCCTTGCCGCCGTCGTCATTCTCTCGGCTGTTCAGGCTGTAAGACCAGGTACCGACGTCTACAACACTGTTGCCCGCCAAGGCAAACTGCGCCGCATCGATCGTAGCGGTACGCGCCAGTATCAATTGCTGAGGCGACGCTGCATCCAGCCCCGACGCAGCCACTGCGAGACCAAAGTCGCCCGACGACGCGCCCGTCACATTCAGGAAGTCACGCTCACCGCTGGCGAAATCGCCTTTCATGACAAACGTGCCATTGCCCGATAGCGTGCCAACATTCAACTGGTGATACAGGTTGGGCGCATCCGCTGCGCCGAAAGTGACACTGCCACCCTCCAGACTCAAGGCACCGATCGAGTCGTTGGCGGTCATCGTCCAGTTCGAGTTACTGCTGATGTTGACGCTGCCGACATTGTCCAGGCGACCGGTGAGCTGGGAATGATCTTGAAGGGTGACGCTGTCGACATTGTTCAGGCGACCGGTAAGCTGTGAATGATTTCGCAGGGTCACGCTGTCGACACTCTCCAGATCACCCGTGAGCTGTGAATGATTTTGCAGGGACACGCTGCCGACATTTTGCAGGTCACCGGTGAGCAGCGAAGAATTATCCAGGGCGACGCTGCCGACATTCTCCAGGTGACCGGTTAGCCGAGAAGAGTTGTCCAGATCGACACTGACGACATCGTTCAAGCGGCCGGTGAGATGTGCAAAGTTATTCAGCGTGACGCTGTCGACGTTGTCCAGTTGACCGCTGAACTGTGAAGAAGTATCCAGGACGACGCTGTCGACATTGTTCAAGTGACCGGAGAGCAGCGACTGATTTTGCAGCGTTACGCTGGTGATGTTGTCCAGCTGGCCGGTTAACTGGGAAGAATTATTCAGGATGACGCTGTCGACATTGTTCAAGTGACCGGAGAGCTGCGACTGATTTTGCAGCGTCACGCTGGCGATGTTGTCCAGCTGGCCGGTTAACTGTGAAGAATTATCCAGTATGACGTTGTCGACATTGTTCAAGTGGCCGGAGAGCAGCGACTGATTTTGCAGCGTCACGCTGGCGATGTTGTCCAGCTGGCCGGTTAACTGTGAAGAATTATCCAGTATGACGTTGTCGACATTGTCCAGGCGACCGTTGAACTGCGAATGATTGTCGAGAGTGAGGTTGGCTTTCGAGCTGTCATCGACCAGGACATCGCCGATCATGTAACTCTGATCAAAAGTGAGATTGGCGGTGCTGCCGCTGGCAACGTTGACGTTGCCCTGCAACGTGCTACCGATAACCGTCATGTCCGCCGCCGATGCATCCTGCACATCGAGCAGAATGCCGTTGCCAGCCAATAGTTGCGAGTTGTTCAGAACGCTGATCTGCGCCTGCACGCCTTCCTGAACGAGGATGGCCGAGGACTCCCGTCCTTCCAGCGTGGCACCATTGAGCGTCAACAATGTGTCAGGTTGCCCGCCACTGCTTGCAGACATCCGCACACCGTTGGTGCCGCCACTGATGGTTGTACCGTTGGCGCGAACCTCGCCGCCGTAAATATCGACTCCGACACTGTCCGCAAGCACACCGGTGACTTCACCACCGTTAAGTTCAAGCGTGCTCAATCCAGTGATCAGCGCCCCCGATGTTCCACCTTGGAGGATACTGTCCGTCACCACTGCAGAAGAACCCGTGGGTGAACCTATCTCACGCCTCAGCGTCAGTGCCGCACGATCACTGGTCAACGTTGCCCCGGTCAGTGAGGCCTGACTGTTGGTCAGGGTAACGGCGCTATTGCGATTGCGCCCTACAAAAGCACCGCCTGACGCGTTGATGGTTGATCCGCTCTGCACAAATACTTCATGGGTTTGCGCATTTTCAGTGTTTAACACACCGCCGTTGCGCACCAGATAATTATCAACAGGCGTACTGTCAACAATAGTTACATTTTCGCCCGCCCCCACCTGTGTCAACGCCATCAAGGACGGACTAATAAACAACAGCGGCGAAAGCGCCATAAAAGTCATCCGCCCTTGATGAAAACGCTCCACTTTCGTTCGTAAATTTCTCACAACCTGCTCCAGTTCTTTACCACCCGACAAGGATTGGCTATTAAGCCGCCAGCAGCTTAATGCGAAAACTTCCCGTCGAATGTAGGATTAGTCCGATACTTAATAGCGAATTTTCCACAGTTGGCGTCCTGCTTTCGCACGAAGTCCTTGCAGAAATTCCAAAGCGCAGAGAAACAGGACAGTAAAAACAAAAAAGGAAGGCTGACGCCTTCCTTTTAAGAGTGCCACTTAGTTAAGCATCAGGGTACCGGACAGACGGCCCCGGCACTGGTACGCGCAACAACTTGCACCTCGTGCGGATCCGAGCCTTCGTCACGCCCGCCTATTACAGCTTCATATCGAATACTGCCACTGCCATCCTTGATCGGTTCCAAGGCTGTATCGTAGGGCAAATACACCGTAAAACCGTCAAGATGTTCGTTGCCCGACAGAATCTTTTCAAAAGGGTAAGGCGGTAATGGAACAGGAGCCGTACCATCCCAACCCACACCATCCCAGCTAAACTGCAACTTAAGTCCCGGCGCTAACGGCTCGCCCCCCGGCACAGTTACAACAGCGACGTGTCCTTGCCCCGCAACACTCCTCAGTGAAGAACAGGTTAAAAACTCATCACCGCTGTCCATTACAGTGAAGTTTATTTTGGGTGTAGGAAGCGTAACAGCAACAATGTAGACACTGACTGATCGTCGTACAGAGGAATTTGGATTGCCGTCCGGAATCAATGGATTGGTTATTTCGTAATGCACCTTAGCATCCGGATTATTACCTTGAGCAGTCATGAACGCGTGAGGAATGGTAAATATGACAGGATCACCATCTGATTCAGACCCATCTACTACATAACGTGCGCCTGGAACAGCGACCCCCCCCATAAACAACTGATAGATATCGCCATTTTCGCGGACGTCATCGATGGCCGTAGTCGCCGTACCATCCTGTCCCGCATCGACCAGTTCAAATTTGTTGGGTTCGGTAGTCACTGCCGCTTGAACCGATACTTGCGCCAGGTTCGGATTGCCGGTATCCGGGTTTTCAGGGTCAGGTGGCAGTGTACCGGGGCGGCGCAAATCGACATTTACCGGCACAGGTGTCAGCTCAGGATATTCCTGAGTACCACGCCATACGGAGTAGCCCACAGCTACTGCGCGTGGTCCCAGACCATTGCGTTTCACATGCGCATAGGAAATGTCGAAAATCATTGGAAAGCCATCGCTGGCCCGCTTGCGGGGCTGGGGAATGCCATCGAAGCTCAAACTCACTTCATCCTCCGTCCCAATGTTGTCGTACCCCTCCTCGATAACTACAGCAACGTGTGGAAAGGCATCCTTGATGGTGATGAGGTGGTCGGGGGCTGGCGCCTCAGGCACTGAGAGTGGTTTCAAGTTGGCCGGGGCCGCCGTGAGTTCGACAACGACGTGTAGAGGAACGGAAGGCTGCTGCGCCTCATTACCGACACGATCAATCCACTGGTAATAAATGATCCGCTTCCCCTCACGGCCGTTTTCGATTTGAAGTTTTTGCAGATCTACCGTCATTGCACTATCGCTGTCATCGGGAGTCACGTAGGAGCCGATAAACGAACCCGGATAACTTGGCCCCATAAAGACGCCGGCAACATCCCCGGTTTTTCGATCGGTGTGCTGAGGGATAGTCAGTGGAACCAATGGATTGGCGTCCAGCCGCTCTATGGTAATGCGCTTGTCAGCATACTCCGGCGGCAAAATAATGGCCGCCGCCTGAGCATCTTTATTAGGCGCTGTCTTATCAATAATGATCTGGACCGGGGTATGAAAGTCCGCAATATCTTCAACATATTTCACTCGATAACTCAACCGGTGCGGGCCTTCAGTAATTGTATAAAGAGCGGGCAACACTAGTGTTTGCATTGGCGCAACCGGGGTTTTTACGCTAATAGGTTCGCCGACTGGCAAGTCATCCCACAAGAGTTGCAACTCGACCGAGCGACCCGGAGGAGTAGGAGGAGTGAGTTCCAGTACGCTGTTGATAATCACGTCATTATCAACACCCTGTCGCGCCTTCGGTAGTTTGTTCGGGTCATCACCTGGAACATTCTCCAACAACCCCTGCAACTCTGGCGGCGTCGCTGCGCGAGCCGACTTTGCCGCACGAATTGCCTTTATTGCGGCTCTACCGGGATCTTCATTAGTATTTTGTTCATAGACAGTCATTGTCGCTCTCCATTTTTCAAGCAAATAATTTAAAATTCACACCTACAACACAAGCTCACTCGCAAATCAAACAAGAGTTTGATCCGTGATCATCCAACACCTATCCACTACTTGTTTACGCGGAATTTATTCCGGGCAATAAACCTCATTACCTGGCGAACAAACCTCAGTACTGGGCATTGTTCTGTTGATAATGACAATACTCGGACGCGACCGGCCTATACCGCCATCTCGCTTGTACAAAACGTACCTGACAAGGGCCGAACCGTTATTCACCATAGGCGCTATCAACTTCTCGTAATCAGTGACGACGATATCGAAGCCATCTTCAACATCCGCAGGATCAATGATTTTCGAAAACGCGTGATAGGCGTCCTCGAACGGGTCAGTTCCGTTTTGCCCGCGACATCCTTGCCAATGCACCATCACTTCATCCATCGCGGCGAAGTGTGGGCTGCCCGGTACATGAACCTTAACGCCCTCCCACAAGCGAGGCACGGAACAACAATCCAGGACGCCCCATTTTGTTGCATCGGGGTATTTCGGTTCCTCAAGATTTTCGATGATGACGATCGACACCTTGACTTCGGTCTTGCGCGAGAGCTGTTCATTCACACCGTTGCGGGTGACGTAATAAACCGGCAAGTTCGGGTTCTGCAGCTCCGGGAGGATGTATTCCCAAGGAATTTCAACCTCGACAAGGCTGCCTGATACATCACCCGCCTTCACCGGATAGGTCGCCACGGGCGTCGAAATCTGCCCCCAGTACACATCAATTTCCTCATACGGCTGAGGATTGTCGTACAGAACCAGTAACGCTCTTGCCGGCAAGCCGTAGTCGATACTGCGCAACTGGTTGGCGAGATCGGATTTTTGCCCGCGAATTTCCAGTCTGGCCAGTGTTTCATTGAGCAATGCCGGGGCATCCACGTGATCCTGACCTGCGATGGTCAAGTCCAGGGCCAGGGAAATGTCAGGTGAAGGCGCGGTGTAGCTGCCATCTGCCAGACGGATGCGATAACTCACGCGGGGGCGAGACGGGCCATCGCCCCGTGCGTGAATGACCGTCCACGGCACCGTGGTCTCCAACGGAAAACGGGTGGGGTCGACCGGTATCTCTGTCAGTGCGGTACCGTCCCAATCAATGGCAGCTCGATGCACCTCGTCGGCGAAATCATATCGTTCGATTTTCACCTGAACGCCTTCGCGCGCCTGCTGACGGTCAAGCAAATTGCGCTTCAAAGGCACCTCGGGGGGGAGCAGCGCGCCCGGAAGCGGCGAGAGATCGACAAAGATCCCCGCCCGCCTTGCATTTGGCCCGGTGTTACCCGCGCGATCCCTGAGCCGGAAATACATATAGCGATCACCATGCCCCCAGGCGCGGATCTCTTCGGCACGCACCGTGACCAGCAAACGCTCGTCGATAATCTCTTGCTCGCTGAATTCATGCTCGCCGATCTCAACTTCGCGGTCACTCGGATCCAGCTGATCCGTCCAGAAATAAACCGCTCGATCCCCCTTTGCCACATCCGTGTAATACGGCACTTCGGCTATAACCTGTCCGTGTTGCGTCAAATAGCTCTCTGTGATGACGCCGTTCAACTCGTCGGGAAAGATGACCGCATCGGGTTGGTTGCCAAAATTGGGTTTGGTGGTGTCAATGGTTATGCTTTTCCTAAGGGACACCGTAGGGTTGACCATGCTGCGAGAAAAGCAGATCGCCACATCGTAAGTGCCCTGGATTAAAAGGCTCTTGGGAATAGTGAGAGTTTGCGGCTGTTGCACAGGAATACTGGACGGGTATTTACGCTCATTGACAGAGATGAAAGTGGCGCCGCGCGCCATCCAACCCAGCTCCACCAAATCGGTACGATTGGGAATGGTCGTGAAATCCAGCCCCTCGAACGTGACCTCCAGATCGCGCCCCAATGCTCGCAGCGGCAGCAAACCCAAAGGATCATCCGGATCCAGCACCAAGGGCACCTTTGGGGCTGGAATATCATCGTTCGGACCACTCTGTAGCGTGGTTTCATCGTTCGGCGTTTTGTGGGCGGACATCACACGTATTCCCTGACGAATGTTGAGTGGCCGGCTGGTTCGCATGCCGTCGTACCGCGAAAGCTCGAATGGCTGGCTTCATTTAGCGCGCATCGTCAAAAAGCGGCTACTGTCAGAAATTACAGGTATGGCTACCGTTCGTCGGAGATGCCGCCGAAGTGGCAGGTCGACAGGAATAAACAAAAGCGTTTAAGGGAAACAATTTCAGGCATGAAAAAAACCCGCCGCCCCGTTCAACCGGGACGGCGGGTTTTGTCGTTTCTGCCTCAGATCAAACCGTATCCACCTTCAACGAATGATCATTCAACATCCCGGTGATGATCGTCGCTGTGTCGTGCCCGCTGGCAATCATTCCACCGGCACCAGGCGTGACGCCGTAGTGGCTGGCAAGATTGACGCCGGCCAGATCGATCGTTTGGTTCGGCGTGGCGCCGGCCATGGCACTGACGTCGATGCTGGTCATGACCGAAGCGCCGCTGCCGCTGACGGAGAAGTGCAGGTAGTCGTCGAGGGACGACGTAGTGCCGTTTTCGCCTTGCAGCAGTTGCGACAGGTCGAGCTTGTCGGTGCCGGGGGTGAAGTCGGTGATCAGGTCGTGGCCGCTATTGCCTTTAAGCCACTGGAAGGTGTCGGCCCCTGCCCCACCGGTCAGGGTGTTGTTGCCTGAACCACCGATCAGCAAGTCATCGCCGCCGCCACCATTGAGGGTGTCGTTGCCCAGGCCTCCGTTGATCACGTTGTTATTGTTGTCGCCGGTCAGGCTGTCGTTGAAGTTGGAGCCGACGAGGTTTTCGATGCCAGTCAGGGTGTCCGTCCCGGCGCCAAGGGTGTTTTGTGCAACCAGCAGGCCGAGGTTGACGGTGACGGCAGCAGTCGCATGAGCGTAACTGGCGGTGTCGGTACCGCTGCCGCCATCGAGCAGGTCATTGCCCGCGCCGCTGTAGAGCAAATCGTTGCCCGTGCCGCCGTGCAGTTCGTTGTTGCCTGAGCCTGCGGTCAGGACGTCGTTGCCGTCGCCGGCATTGATGATGTTGTTGCCGGCGCCCGCCACCAGCACGTCATCGCCTGCGGTACCGGTGAGGGTGTGGCCGTCCTGGTAGCTGATGCTCACGTTGGCCGTGTCGCTGCCGCCGTGGTTATCGTTGGCGGTGTAAGTGCCGTGGTAGTCCGGGGCGATGTCCTGGGCTCCGGAGTAGTTGAGCTTCATGGTCAACTGGTAGTTTTCCAGCCCGTTGACGTTGCCACCCGTGGGATTGGTCAGGTTGGTGATGTGAATCTGGTAGACCGCGTTCGACGTCGCAGTGAGGGTTTGCCCGTCTGCCAGCGCGATCCAGCCGCCGCCGTTGATCGAGTACTCCATGCCGACGTTACCGGCCGCCAGGTTATGGTCGAGGTTGAGGGTTTCACCCTGACGCAGGTTGACGGTGATGCGGTCTTCATCGTTGGCGTTGCTGTTGGTCACGGCGCCCAGATAGCCGCTGACCACCAGCACGGCGGTCATGGTTGCCGCGTTCGCCGAGAACGCACTACGGACGTTGGCCAGATTCTGGTTGGCCGCGGTATTGACGTTGGTGCCCGTGAAATTGATCGCGCCGGTGCCGGTGAAGTCCGCCGCTTTCGACACCCAACCCGTGTTGAAGCTCGTTGGCGTGGCGTTGAGGGTATCGCCGTTGGGGTCGGTGTCGTTGGCCAGCAACAACTCACCCGGCACCACAATGTTGCCCGACAGCACGTTGGTGATGACGTGGTCGTCCATCGCCACCGGAGGTGCGTTGGGGATCACTTTCACGGTCAGCGTCGAACTGGCCAGATCGCCATCGTTATCGCTGACGGTGAAGCCGATATTTTCGGTGAGCACCACAGCGGTGGTTTTCTGCGAGATGTAGGTGTATTCGCCGGTGTCGAGGTTGATCAGCAGCGTGCCGCTGTTGTTGGTGGCGATGCTCAACGTGTTGTTCGCGGTGTTGAAGGTGCCGTGATTGACACCACCGCTCGCGATCAGCGATCCCTGGCCACTGAGGGCTTTCGGGTCGTAGGTGTAAGTGGTGCCGTCGATCACGATGGATTTGATGAAACCGCCATCGGCGCCAAACGTGCCACCCTCGCCCAGCAGCGAACCGGTGACTGGCGCGCCCTGCACGGTGCCCGACAGTACCGAGTTGAGCTGGTTGAGGTCGGTGACCACTACCGCGTTGGTGTTGGTATGGTTGATGCCGTCGTACGCCAGCGGATCGAGGTTGGCGTTGCTCACGCCGCTGCCGAGGCCGATTGCGTAGTTCTTGATGTTGTTGGCATCGAGGAAATTTTTCAGCGCGGCTTCATCGGCGGCGTTGATGTCGCCCTCGTTGGGTTTGCCGTCGGAGAAGAAGTAACCGACGTTCTGCGCCCCGGTGAGTTTGCCCGAGGTGTTGAACGCGGTCTGCATCACCGCAACGGCAGCGTCGTAGTTAGTCCCGCCGCCGGCGGTCAGGCCCGCGAGAATCGTCTTCGCTGTCGCGACATCCACCCACACGGCGGTTCTGTCAGTGGCGTTGCTGCTGAAGGTCACCAGTTGCACTTTGACGTCGCCCAGATCGTCGTACTTGTCGAGCAAGGCGCTGATCGCCTGCTTGGCAAGCGCCAGGCGCGAAAGGCCCGGTACGCCCGAGGCATCGGCCATGCTGCCGGAGATGTCGAGAACGATCAGCAGGTTGGAATCGATCTCCACGGCTGTTACCGAGCGATCCGAGGCCACGGCTTTTGGCACGTCATCAACGATGTTGACGACGAGGGTGCTGGTGGTGGTGTTGCCCAGCGCATCAGTGGCTTTGTAGGTGAAGCTTTCGCTCAGGCTGTTCGGCCCGTCGTTGGCGTTCGGCGAAGTTTTGGGTGCCGAAGTCAGCGTGTAGGTGTAGGTGCCGTCGGCGTTGAGCTGGATCTGCCCGTAAGTGCCGGTGGCGCTGCCAACCAGGGTGTAAGTGAGCGCGCCGCTGCCGCCGGTGACCGCACCGACCAGCGTGCCGCTGGCGGTTTCGCCGGTATTGCCCGGGTCGCTGCCGGTGACCGTGCCGGGCACCAGATCCTGGCCATCCTTGCTCAGGTCGAGGGCTTTTTCAAAGACAGTCACGTCCTGATCGACCGAGGCGATAAGTTTGCTGTCGGCGACGTTGATGGTGATGGTCGTGGTGCTTTCGTCGCCGTCACTGTCGCGGATGCTGTAGGTGAACGTGTCGGTGGCGCCCGGTGGGCTCACCGAGTTCGGGTTGCTGTGGTAAACGGCATTGCCCGCCGCATCAAGGGTCAGGTAACCGTAGGCGCCGTTGATGTTGCTGTTGAGCCCACCGACGGCCGAAGTGGCGGTGTTGCTGCCGGCGCGCACGCCGATCACATAGGCCGCACCATCGGCTCCGTTGACGTCGTTGCCCAATACGCTGACGTTGACCGTACCACCCTCCGCCACCGCGCCGGTGTCGGGTTTGGCGGTCGGCAGATCATCGACGATGTTGACGTTGATCTGACCGCTGGCGGTACTGCCATCGGTGTCGGTCGCCACCACGTTGAAATTCTCGGTGATGCTGTTGGCACCGTTGGCGTTCGGGTGGGTTTCGTTATCGACCAGGGTGTAGCTGTAGCTGACCACGCCAGTGGCCGGGTTGTAACCGGTGATGGTGAACGTGCTGCCCAGCGGCGAGACGGTTGATTGCGGGAAACCAGCAGCCACGCCATTGGTGACCACGGCGATGCCACCGACGGTGAGGGTTTGCAGGCCATCGAGCGCGGTGACGGTGAAGGTACCGCTCTGGGTCAGGGCCGAGGTGTTGGGGCTGGTGCTGTCACTGAGGTTCTTCTCGTAGACGGTGAGTTCGCCGCCATTGACGTCGAGGCCGTTGAGCACCACCGGATCGTCATTGTTGTGGACGTTCAGCACCAGGTTGGCGGTGCTGGTATCGCCGTCGGCATCGGTCAGGGTGTAGGTGAATGTCTCGGTGCCGTTGCCGCCACCTTGCAGGTTTTTGAAGTCGGCGTCAGTGGCGTCGAGCGTGTAGGTGTAAGTGCCATTGGCGTTGAGTACCAACGTGCCGTACGTCCCGGTGAAAGTACCCGCAGTGATCGGCCCGCTCGCCACCACATCTGCACCTTGCACGTCGTTGGTCAGTACGTTGCCGCTCAGGGTCAGTTGGGTTTCCGAGGCGTTGTTGGCATTGCTGTCGTTCATCGCTTGCGGCACGTCATCGACAATGCTGACGACGAGGGTGCTGGTGACGATGTTGCCCAGCGAATCGGTGGCCTGATAGGTGAAGGTTTCGGTCAGGGTGTTGGCGCCATCATCGGCATTCGGTGTGGTGGTCGCTGGCGAAGTCAGGGTGTAGGTGTACGTGCCATTGGGGTTGAGAACGATCTGCCCGTAGTTGCCGGTGGCACTGCCGACCAGCGCATAACTGATCGCGCCAACCGCCCCGCCCACCGAGCCGACCAACGTGCCGGATGCGGTTTCGCTGGTGCTGGTCGGGTCGCTGCCGGTCACGGTGCCAGCCGCAATATCCTGGCCGTCCTTGCTCAGATCGAGCGCTTTCTCGTAGACAGTGACGTCTGTATCGCTGACCGCACACAGTTTGCTGTTGGAGACGTCAATGGTGATGGTGGTGGTGCTTTCATCGCCGTCGGCATCGCGCACGGTGTAGGTGAACACATCCACTGCACCTGGGCCATTCACCGTGTTGGGATTGCTGTGGTAAACCGCGTTGCCGTTGGCATCGAGGGTCAGGTAGCCGTAGGTGCCATTGATCTGCGAATTCAGGCCACCGATGGCCGAAGTCGAGGTATCGGCACCGACCCGCACGCCAACCACCGCGCCTGTCACGGCCGGGCCATCGGCACCGCCAATATCGTTGTTCAGGACATTGCCGCTGATGGTGGCGCCCTCCGCCACCGACGCTGCATCAGGATGCGCGCTCGGCAAGTCATCGACGATATTGACGTTGATCTGTCCGCTGGCGGTGCTGCCATCGGTGTCCGTTGCGACGACGTTGAAGTTCTCGGTGATGCTGTTGGCGCCATTGGCGTTCGGATGGGTTTCGTTATCCACCAGGGTGTAGCTGTAGCTGACCACGCCAGTCGTTGCGTTGAAACCGGTGATGGTCAACGTGCTGCCCAACGGGGTGGTGACCGATTGCGGAAAGCCTGCGGCCACGCCGTTGGTGACGACGGCAATGCCGCCAACGCTGAGGGTTTGCAGACCGTCGAGGGCCGTCACGGTGAACGTGCCGCTCTGGGTCAGCGCCGGGGTGTTGGGGCTGGTGCCGTCACTGAGATTCTGCTCGTAAACGGTGAGCTCGCCACCGTTCACATCGAGGCCGTTGATGATCACCGGATCGTCGTTGTTATGGATCTGCAATACGAGGTTCGCGGTGCTGGTGTCGCCGTCGGCATCGGTCAGGGTGTAGGCGAAGGTTTCGGTACCGTTGCCGCCACCGGTCAGGGCTTTGAAATCGGCATCGCTGGTGTTCAGTGTGTAGGTGTAAGTGCCGTTGGCGTTGAGCACCAGCGTGCCGTAGGTACCGGTGAACGTACCGGCGGTGATCGGGCCGGTGGCCACGCGGTCGGCGCCTTGCACGTCGTTGGTCAGGACGTTGCCGGTCAGCGTTAGCAGGGTTTCCGATGCGGTCGACGTGTTGCTGTCGTTCACGGCGCTTGGCAGGTCGTCGACGATGTTCACGTCGAGGGTGCCGTTGGCAGTGGTGCCGTTGTCATCGACCACGGTGACGGCGAATTGCTCAGGCAGATTGTTGGCGCCGTTAGCGGTTGCGTGCGCTTCGTTATCGACCAGGGTGTAGCTGTAACTGACCACGCCAGTCGTTGCGTTGAAACCGGTGATGGTCAACGTGCTGCCCAAAGGCGTGACGGTCGATTGCGGGAAACCGGCGGCGACGCCATTGGTGACCACGGCAATGCCACCGATAGTCAGCGTGGTGACGCCGTCCAGTGCAGTGATGGTGAAGGTGCCGTTTTGCGTCAGCGCCGCGGAGTCAGGCGCGCTGCCGTCATTGAGGTTTTGCTCGTAAACGGTGAGTTCGCCACCCTCAACGTTCAAGCCGTTGATGATCACCGGATCATCGTTGTTATGGATCTGCAATACGAGGTTCGCGGTGCTGGTATCGCCATCAGCATCGGTCAGGGTGTAGGCGAAGGTTTCCGTGCCATTACCGCCGCCGGTCAGGGCTTTGAAATCGGCATCGCTGGTGTTCAACGTGTAGGTGTAAGTGCCGTTGGCGTTGAGCACCAGGGTGCCGTAGGTACCGGTGAACGTACCGGCGGTGATCGGGCCGGTGGCCACGCGGTCGGCGCCTTGCACGTCGTTGGTCAGGACGTTGCCGGTCAGCGTTAGCAGGGTTTCCGATGCGGTCGACGTGTTGCTGTCGTTCACGGCGCTTGGCAGGTCGTCGACGATGTTCACGTCGAGGGTGCCGTTGGCAGTGGTGCCGTTGTCATCGACCACGGTGACGGCGAATTGCTCAGGCAGATTGTTGGCGCCGTTAGCGGTTGCGTGCGCTTCGTTATCGACCAGGGTGTAGCTGTAACTGACCACGCCAGTCGTTGCGTTGAAACCGGTGATGGTCAACGTGCTGCCCAAAGGCGTGACGGTCGATTGCGGGAAACCGGCGGCGACGCCATTGGTGACCACGGCAATGCCACCGATAGTCAGCGTGGTGACGCCGTCCAGTGCAGTGATGGTGAAGGTGCCGTTTTGCGTCAGCGCCGCGGAGTCAGGCGCGCTGCCGTCATTGAGGTTTTGCTCGTAAACGGTCAGTTCGCCACCGTTTACGTCGAGGCCGTTGATGATCACCGGATCGTCGTTGTTATGAATCTGCAAAACCAGGTTCGCGGTGCTGGTGTCGCCGTCGGCGTCGGTCAGGGTGTAGGCAAAGGTTTCTGTGCCATTGCCGCCGCCGGTCAGAGCTTTGAAATCGGCATCGCTGGTGTTCAGCGTGTAGGTGTAAGTGCCGTTGGCGTTGAGCACCAGGGTACCGTAGGTACCGGTGAACGTACCGGCGGTGATCGGGCCGGTGGCCACGCGGTCGGCACCTTGCACGTCGTTGGTCAGGACGTTGCCGGTCAGCGTTAGCAGGGTTTCCGATGCGGTCGACGTGTTGCTGTCGTTCACGGCGCTTGGCAGGTCATCGACGATGTTCACATCGAGGGTCGCGTTGGCAGTGGTGCCGTTGTCATCGACCACGGTGACGGCGAATTGCTCAGGCAGATTGTTGGCGCCGTTAGCGGTTGCGTGCGCTTCGTTATCGACCAGGGTGTAGCTGTAACTGACCACGCCAGTCGTTGCGTTGAAACCGGTGATGGTCAACGTGCTGCCCAAAGGCGTGACGGTCGATTGCGGGAAACCGGCGGCGACGCCATTGGTGACCACGGCAATGCCACCGATAGTCAGCGTGGTGACGCCGTCCAGTGCAGTGATGGTGAAGGTGCCGTTTTGCGTCAGCGCCGCGGAGTCAGGCGCGCTGCCGTCATTGAGGTTTTGCTCGTAAACGGTGAGTTCGCCACCCTCAACGTTCAAGCCGTTGATGATCACCGGATCATCGTTGTTATGGATCTGCAATACGAGGTTCGCGGTGCTGGTATCGCCATCAGCATCGGTCAGGGTGTAGGCGAAGGTTTCCGTGCCATTGCCGCCGCCAGTCAGGGCTTTGAAATCGGCATCGCTGGTGTTCAGTGTGTAGGTGTAAGTGCCGTTGGCGTTGAGCACCAGCGTGCCGTAGGTACCGGTAAAAGTACCGGCGGTGATCGGGCCGGTGGCGACGCGGTCGGCACCTTGCACGTCGCTGGTCAGGACGTTGCCGGTCAGCGTTAGCAGGGTTTCCGATGCGGTCGACGTGTTGCTGTCGTTCACGGCGCTTGGCAGGTCATCGACGATATTCACATCGAGGGTCGCGTTGGCAGTGGTGCCGTTGTCATCGACCACGGTGACGGCGAATTGCTCAGGCAGATTGTTGGCGCCGTTAGCGGTTGCGTGCGCTTCGTTATCGACCAGGGTGTAGCTGTAACTGACCACGCCCGTCGTCGCGTTGAACCCGGTGATGGTCAGCGTGCTGCCCAACGGTGTGACGGTCGATTGCGGGAAACCAGCGGCGACGCCATTGGTGACCACGGCAATGCCACCGATAGTCAGCGTGGTGACGCCGTCCAGTGCAGTGATGGTGAAGGTGCCGTTTTGCGTCAGCGCCGCGGAGTCAGGCGCGCTGCCGTCATTGAGGTTTTGCTCGTAAACGGTGAGTTCGCCACCCTCAACGTTCAAGCCGTTGATGATCACCGGATCATCGTTGTTATGGATCTGCAATACGAGGTTCGCGGTGCTGGTATCGCCATCAGCATCGGTCAGGGTGTAGGCGAAGGTTTCGGTACCGTTACCGCCGCCGGTCAGGGCTTTGAAATCGGCATCGCTGGTGTTCAGCGTGTAGGTGTAAGTGCCGTTGGCGTTGAGCACCAGCGTGCCGTAGGTACCGGTGAACGTACCCGGGGTGATCGGGCCAGCATTCGGGCCGATCGGCACACGATCGGCGCCTTGATCATCGTTGGTCAGCACATTGCCGGTCAGCGTCAACAGGGTTTCGGAAGCGATACCATTACCGTCATCGACCGCCCTGGGCACGTCGTCGGTGATGTTGACGTCGAGCGTTCCCGTGGCGGTGTCGCCATTGCTGTCGCCGGCGATCACGGTGAACTGTTCGCTGAGATTGTTGGCGCCGTCGCCGGCCGCATGGGTTTCGTTGCCGTTGAGCGTGTAGCTGTAGCTGACAACGCCGGTCGCCGGGTTGTACCCGGTGATGGTCAGCGTATTGCCCAGTTGCGTGGTGATCGATTGTGGGAAGCCGACGGCCACGCCACCGTTGATCAGGTTGATGCCGCCGATGCTCAGGCTGGTCAGACCGTCCGGTGCCGATACGGTGAAGCTGCCACTTTGCGTCAACGCTCCGCTATTGGCGGCAGAGCCGTCGGGCAGATTGGCTTCGTTTACGTTCAGCTCACCCCCGGCGACCGCAAGCCCGCCGAGCGTGACCGGATTGTTCACCGGTGGCGGCGGGACAACAGGCGCGCCGATATCGTCGCCGTTGTCACCATTGTCGATGACTGCTTCGCGGCGTTCTTCGGGAAACTCGGGAATACCGTTAAACCCGGCAGTGGGGAAACCGATAACCGGATCGACTCGCCCGCCGACTTCCTCCAGCAACACAAAGCTGTGGCCGCCACCCGCTTCACCCGGCACACCACTTGTTGGGGCATTCGGACCTGCAGCGGTGGCTTCAGCGGTTTTACTCGGGTCGTCACCGGCGGCGATGGCTTTCTGGATCTGCTCGACATCGGTCAGTTGTGCATCGCTCGGGGTCAGCGCCTCAGCGGCGTTCACCTGTGCCGCTTGGCCGGCCAGCAACTGGTCGGTCAGGGTCACATTGCTACCGCGGCCCAAGGTCAGTTCCTGGCCGTTTTGCAGATGAACGGCAACCGCGCCCTCCGCCCCGGTGATCAGTTGATCGCCGGCAAACAGGCGATCCCCCTCAATCAGGGCGCGACGAGTGCCGTCGATGCCTTGAGCGAAAACCTGACCGATAACCTTGGTAACTGTGCCGATGAGCGTAGCCATGTGAAATCCTCCGCTGCTGACCACCGTCAGCACTGGTTCGCGAAGCAGCCCATGGCTCAATCGGGTTGTCGTGGCGACGCTCGCACCCTCGACAGTTCGTTTCACAGGTCTTACCCGAGCAGGAAATTTCAGTGCTTTCAAACACCTCCGAACCCTGATCGAAACTACCAACCTGCTAACGCTACGTAACGGTGCTGAAGCACTCGAGTGACAAAAATCTGTCGCTCATTCACCGCTACGCGTCCCTCCCCTTCAGCAGTACTTCGCCGTATGTCGCAAAGTGAATGGAACTTTCCTCAAGCCTTTTTGCGCTCCCTAAAGCACACAAAACAAAGGCTTTCGAGGTGAACAATGTGCTGCATTTTACAAACCGCATAAGTTTTTTTCGGAATAAGCCTTATGAAAATTTTTTCTTAGCTACGCTTCAGGATGTTCTTAGCTCTGTTGTTACAAGAGTGAAACGCTTAGACCTTAAAATATCGTCAAATATTTGGCGACAGTAACACACCATCAGGACTCAGGGAGATGCACCCATGCGCGTTCTAACCCCCCTCTGCAGCGCGGTTTTGCTGGCCATGGCTTGCACTTCTCAAGCCCAGGCCATGAACCTCACCGAGGCGATTCAAAGCACTATTGCCACTCACCCGGAACTTGCGTCGCGCGTGGACGCTCGCCTTTCGGCTGATGAACAAGTCAAAGTCGCCAAGGGTGGTTTCTATCCATCCGTCGATTTGAACGCGGCCTATGGGCGTGGCTACAGCGACAACACCAACACCCGGGCCTTCGGCAATCACAACACCGAAATCCTCACCTACACCCAGTCCGAGCTGCGCATGCGGCAAATGATCTTTGATGGTTTCAACACGGCCAACGAGGTCGAGCGCACCAAAGGTGTGTCCAATTCGCGCGCCTATTACGCGCAAGGCACCGCTCAGGATCTGGCCCTGCGTACCATCGAGGTTTACCTCGAAGTGCTCAAGCGCCGCGAACTGGTGACCCTGGCGACGAACAACCTGCAGGCGCACTTGCGCGTCAATGATCAGATTGGCCTGCGCACTGAGCGCGGCGTCGGCAGCACCGCCGACTCCGACCAATCGGTCGCCCGTAAGGCGCTGGCGCAAAACAACCTCGACACCGCCGAAGTTGATCTGGCCGATGCCGAATCCAATTTCTACAGCGTCGTCGGGCGCATGCCCGATGAACTGGAAACCCCGGCCTCGACTCGCGGCGAACTGCCCACCCAACTGCGCGAAGCCCAGCAGAGCATGGTCGACAACAACCCGTACCTGAAATCAGCGCAGGCCGACGTGCAGTCGGCCGAGAGCCAGTACGAAGTCGCCAAGTCGCCGTTCTACCCACGCTTCGATGCCGAAGCGGCAGTGGGTGCGAACAACAACGTGCAGGGTGACGAAGGCCACGACAACGAATGGCGCGTGGGCATTGTGATGAACTACAACCTGTTCCGTGGCGGCAGCGACAAGGCCCGACTGGCCGCGAACGCGCACGACATCAACCAGGCGATGGACATCCGCAACAACGCTCTGCGCCAGCTCAACGAGAACATTCGTCTGGCCTGGAACGCCATGGAAAATGCCAAGAAACAGACTCCGACCGCCCGTGAGTACGCTGAAACCACCAAGCGCGTGCGCGCCGCGTACCAGGATCAGTTCGGCCTCGGTCAACGCACCCTGCTCGACTTGCTCGACAGTGAAAACGAGCTCTACAACGCCAACCGTCGCTACACCGAAATCCGCTACACCGAGGAGTATTCGATGTATCGCGTGCTGGCCAATATGGGCCAGTTGCTGAGCAAACAACGGGTGGTGCTGCCTGCGGATGCGATTGCTTCTGCCGAAGTCAAAAACGAAGCACGCCTGCCAGAGCTGAAATAACCCTCCTGTAGGAGCTGCCGCAGGCTCGGGCCGCGATAGGACGATCTTTTGATGTTGGTTTTCCAGGATCAAAAGATCGTCCTATCACGGCCCAAGCCTTCGGCAGCTCCAACACAGGGCGATGTGCACACTATCAGGGGCGATCAATATGACTAGCATGGCCGGCGGCGGCAACACCGGGGTCGATCCGCGGCTGAGCTTCGATGATCCGTTACTCGACGGTCTATTGATCCTCTGCAAACTCCATGGCGCGGCGGTCAGTCGCGCCAGCCTGAGTGCCGGACTGCCCCTGAACAAACAACGCCTGAGCCTGGATCTGCTGCCTCGCGCAGCCGCCCGGGCGGGGTTGCAGGCGCGGCTGTTACGCCGCGAGCTGAAAGACATTTCCCCGCTGAATCTGCCGATTCTGCTACTGCTCAACGACGGTCGCACCGCCGTGCTGCGGCGCTTTGGCGATGACGGCAAGGCGCTGATCCTGCCCAGCGAAGCCGATGGCGGCGAGCAGTGGGTCAGCCGCGAAGAACTCAGCGAACACTACAGCGGCCAAGCCTTGTTCGCACGGCCACGGCATGAACTCGAAGACCTGCGCTCGCCGCTGGTGCCACGGGTGCATGCGTGGTTTCGCGACACCCTGAAGCTGTCTAAATGGCTGTACAGCGATGCAATTCTTGCCAGTTTTCTGATCAACCTGCTGGGCCTGATGGTGCCGCTGTTTGTCATGCAGACCTACGACCGCGTGGTGCCCAATCAGGCCACGTCAACCCTGTGGGTGTTATCGATCGGCCTGTTGATCGGCACCGGTTTCGAACTGGTGCTGCGAGTGGTGCGCGCGCATCTGCTGGACAGCGCAGGCAAGAAAACCGATGTGATCCTTTCCGCGACTTTGTTTGAACGCATCACCGGCATGTCGATGAAGGCACGACCAGCAACCATCGGCGGTTTTGCCCAGAGCATTCACGACTTCCAGGGCCTGCGCGAATTCCTCACCGCGGTGACCCTGACCAGCCTGATCGACCTGCCCTTCGTGGTGCTGATGCTGGTGGTGATCGGCCTGCTCGGCGGCTGGCTGGTGGTGATTCCACTGCTGGCGTTTCCGCTGACGATCATCTTCGCGATGATCATTCAGGTGCGCCTGCGTGACACCGTGCAGAAGAGTTTGAGTCTGGGAGCCGAACGCCAGGCCTTGTTGATCGAGACCCTCGGTGGCCTGGAAACCCTCAAGGCCTGCAGCGCCGAAAGCGAGCGCCAGCACAAATGGGAAAGCACCCACGGCGCCCTCACCCGCCTCGACAGCCATGCGCGCAATCTCTCGGCGCTGGCCACTAACGGCACGTTGTTCATCCAGCAGTTCGCGGGGATGGCGACGATTGTTGCAGGGGTCTACAGCATCATCGCCGGCAATTTGAGCGTCGGCGCACTGGTGGCGACGTACATGCTCGGCAGCCGCGTGCTCGCACCGCTGGGGCAGATTGCCGGGCTGATTACCCGCTATCAGCAAGCGCAACTGACCATGAAAAGCACCGATGCGCTGATGTCGTTACCGCAAGAACGCGACGGCAAACAGCGGCCTCTGGAGCGCACACAACTGCAAGGCGCGCTGGACGTCAATGGCGTGACCTTCCACTACAACGGCCAGAACGCCCCGGCGCTGAGCAACGTCAGTTTCAGCCTCAAACCCGGTGAACGGGTCGGCATCATTGGCCGCAGTGGTTCCGGCAAAAGTACCCTTGCGCGGCTGATGATGGGCTTTTACGAACCCGAAGAAGGCCAGCTGCTGCTCGACGGCCTCGACCTGCGGCAACTGGATGTCGCTGACCTGCGCCAGCAGATAGGTTACGTCGCCCATGATTTGCCGCTGCTGGCCGGCAGCCTGCGCGACAACCTGACCCTGGGTGCGCGCTACATCAGCGATTCACGCATGCTCGAAGTCGCCGAACTGACAGGCGTCACCGAACTGGCGCGCCAACACCCGCAAGGCTTCGACCGGCCGGTAGGCGAACGCGGACAACTGCTTTCCGGTGGGCAGCGCCAAGCGGTGTTGCTGGCGCGGGCGTTGCTGCTCGACCCGCCGATCATGTTGCTCGACGAACCCACCAGCGCCATGGACAACAGCAGCGAAGACCAACTGCGCCAGAAACTGCATGGCTGGGTGCAAGGCAAAACAGTGCTGCTGGTCACCCACCGCACCTCGATGCTGAGCCTGGTGGATCGGTTGCTGGTGCTGGATAACGGCCGGGTCGTCGCTGACGGCCCGAAAGAAGCGGTCATCGAAGCACTGCGCAAGGGCCGCGTCGGCTCGGCGGCGGTCTAGGAGTTGCGCCATGTCTGCTTCCTCAGATAGCAAATCACGCGGCTACTTCGACAGTTTCGGCAAAAGCGCCGAGGTCGAGTTCATGCCGGAAACCGCCGGGGCTTCATTGCAGGATTCGCCGCGCTGGTCGCGGATCACCGTGTGGCTCGCGGCGGCACTGTTGATCAGCGCGGTGGTCTGGGCCAAGTTCGCCGTGCTCGAAGAAGTGACCATGGGCGAAGGCAAGGCGATTCCGTCGAGCAAGGTTCAGGTGATCCAGAACCTTGAGGGCGGGATCGTCACCGAGCTGTTCGTCCGTGAAGGGCAAATGGTCAACAAGGGCGACACTCTGCTGCGTCTGGATGACACGCGATTTTTGTCGAACAAGGGTGAAAGCGAGGCGGATCGTTATGCGTTGACCGCACAGGTCGAACGGCTGTCGGCAGAGGCCGAGGGGCGACCGTTCAAACTCTCCGCCGAGGTGATCGCCAAGGCGCCGCAAGTCGCTGAAGACGAACGCTCGCTGCACGAACAACGCCTGCGCCGACTGGCCAGTGAGCAACGCACGCTCAGCGAACAACTGCGGCAGAAGACTCAGGAACTGGCGGAATTTCGCTCCAAGCAAGGCCAGTTCAGTTCAAGCCTTGGCTTGCTGCAACAAGAGATGAACATGTCCGAGCCGCTGGTCAAAACCGGCGCGGTTTCACCCGTGGAGATCCTGCGGCTCAAACGCAATGCCGTGGAAATCCGTGGTTCGCTGAACGCGACCACCCTGGCGATTCCTCGCGCCGAATCGGCGATTGCCGAAATCCGCAGCAAGATCGACGAGTCGGAGCAAACCTTTCGTTCGGAAGCCGCCAAAGAGCTGAATGAGAAACGCACCGACCTGTCGAAAATCACCGCATCGAGCATCGCCATCGACGATCGAGTGACGCGCACCACCGTGACCTCGCCGGTGCGTGGGGTGATCAAACAGATGAAGGTCAACACTATCGGCGGCGTGGTCCAGCCAGGCAGCGACATGGTGGAAATCGTGCCGCTGGAGGACAACCTGCTGATCGAAGCCAAAGTACGCCCGCAAGACGTCGCGTTCCTGCATCCGGGCCAGAAAGCCATGGTCAAGTTCAGTGCTTACGACTACACGATTTACGGTGGCCTGAGCGCCAAGCTCGAGTTGATCGGCGCCGACACCATCACTGACGACAAGGGCAATAGCTTCTATCTGATTCAGGTACGCACCGACAAAAATCACCTTGGCGGGGATGTTAAACCGCTGCTGATCATTCCGGGGATGGTGGCGACGGTGGACATCATTACCGGGGAGAAAAGTGTATTGGATTATCTGCTTAAACCGGTGCTCAAAGCGCGGACCGAGGCGATGCGCGAGCGGTAGTCAGTTTCGAAATTGGCGGTGATTGATCTGACGCTTTCGCGAGCAAGCTCGCTCCCACAGTTTCAGCGGTGTTCTCAGAGTTTTCACACGACACGGACACTGTGGGAGCGAGCTTGCTCCCACAGTTTCAGCGGTGTTCTCAGAGTTTTCACACGACACGGACACTGTGGGAGCGAGCTTGCTCCCACAGTTTCAGCGGTGTTCTCAGAGTTTTCACACGACACGGACCCTGTGGGAGCGAGCCTGCTCCCACAGTTTCAGCGGTGTTCTCAGAGTTTTCACACGACACGGAGACTGTGGGAGCGAGCCTGCTCCCACAGTTTCAGCGGTGTTCTCAGAGTTTTCACACGACACGGACACTGTGGGAGCGAGCTTGCTCGCGAAGAGGCCAGCACCATCAACTCTTATCTGTCGCCATGATTACGCTGAAACGTCTCCTGCCCCATCGCTGCAATCTGCCCCTCGATCAACGCTTCAAACGGTTTGAGCAACGGTTCGAAAGACGCTGGCGCTTCCAGCGTCTGCAATGCCTGCACAATCGCCTCGATGGTCGACAACGCCCCGGGGCCCGGCGCCTTGCGCAACCGATACCGCGACACCGCGCCCTGCGCCAGTGTCACCCGTGGCAACGCCGCCAGCAGCGGATTGAGGTGCAGCATCTTGCGCGCCTTGCGCCAGGTACCGTCCGGCACGACCAGCAACAGCGGTTCGTCGGACGCGTCATACGCCTGCATCGGCTGTGCATCGTCCGCGGGAAACAGCAACCGCGCCTGATACCCCGGGCGCTTCAGCAGTGTCGGCAAATCCGCAAATACCTCACCGACAATCAGCTCGGCATTGGTCAACCCCAGCGCTGCCAGGCGCGCCGTATTCAACGCATGATTGACCTCGCTCGGATGCTGCAACAGCAACACCCGGGTGCGGCTGTCGAGGCTCGGGATCAATGGGCAAAGGCAATGGGTTTGTGGGCGCAGGCAGCGCGGGCATTGGACTCTGGACATCATTTTTACGCCTGGTTGAGCTGGGCTTTAAGCAAATCGCGGAAAGTCTGGATCAGCGGTTCGCGACTGCGGCCACGGCGCATGATCATCGAAAACGGCGCCTGGTAGCCGAAGGTCGCGGGCAGCAACACACGCAAATCGCCCTTGTCGGCCCAGGCCTGGGCGTAGTGCTCCGGCAGATAACCGATGTAGGCACCGGACAGCACCAGAATCAACTGCGCCTCCATACTTTCTACCGTCGCCGCGCTGTGTTTGAAACCGTGGCGAGCCAGCTCTGCCTGGCTCCAGTAGCCACGACCGACCATGCGTTGCTGAGTGATGACTTGCTCGGGAATCCGTCGCTCGTTGAACAACGGGTGACGACTGCTGCAATACAGCCAGTGCTGTTCGCGGTAAAGGGGCATGTAAATCAGACCGCTCATGCGCGTGGAGAACGCACCAATGGCCAGGTCGAGGCGGTTGTCCTGCACGCCGAGTTGCAGTTCGTAAGGGCTCATCACCGACAGGTGCAAATGCACGGCCGGGTGCTCCTGACTGTAGGCACCGATGGCTTCGGCGAACGGTAAAGCCTTGTCGCTGACGGTGGAGTCAATCACCCCGAGGTTGAGCGTGCCGCGCAGTTCGCCCTTGAGCGCAGCGGCATACTGTTCGAAACCTTCGAGCTCGGCGAGAAGGCGCAGGGTTTCCTGGTGGAACAGTTCCCCTTTGCTGGTGAGGCTGAAACCGCCGCGGCCGCGATGGCACAGCACCAGACCGAGCGCGGCTTCGAGCTGGCTCATGTATGTGCTGATCGCCGAGGTCGACAGGTTGAGTTCCTGCTGGGCGTTGGCGAAACCCTGATGGCGCACGACGCTGACGAAGATGCGTAACAGTTTCAGGTCGGGTAAAGCGTTGGCCATGTCTACTCCGGGCGTAAGAGATGTGTCGCCTGATGAATTTCCCCTCACCCCAGCCCTCTCCCCAGGGAGAGGGAGCCGACCGTGGCGTCCTCGGGATGTGCATCGACCTGAAAAAATCGCGCCCAACTCAGGATTTGAAAGCCATGGAGACCAGCCCCCTCTCCCTCCGGGAGAGGGTTGGGGTGAGGGCAGCGATTTCCAGCCGCTCTCAAAACCCTGGGCCGGCGAATTCTAATCCCACCTCGCCCATTAGTTTAGAAAAATCTGAACTAAGTATTTGCCCGTAGCGATTCTTCCCCCTCACTACATTTCGCAGAATCGGCCCCACAGCGGCGTCCGAACCTTTGCTGAACGGCGCGCCGACATAAATAAAACAAAGACGATGAGGCCCTACCCGTGGACAAGATTCTTCACCAACCACTGGGCGGCAACGAAATGCCGCGCTTCGGCGGCATCGCCACCATGCTCCGACTTCCCCACTTGCCAACCGCTGCCGGCCTGGACGCTGCCTTTGTAGGCGTGCCGCTGGACATCGGTACTTCGCTGCGCCCTGGCACCCGCTTCGGGCCGCGTGACATCCGCGCCGAATCGGTGATGATCCGCCCGTACAACATGGCCACCGGCGCTGCGCCGTTCGATTCGCTGTCGGTTGCCGACATCGGTGACGTCGCGATCAACACCTTCAACCTGCTGGACGCCGTGCGCATCATTGAAGAAGCCTACGACAACATCCTCGAACACAACGTGATTCCGATGACTTTGGGTGGCGACCACACCATCACCCTGCCGATCCTGCGTGCGATTCACAAAAAGCACGGCAAGGTGGGTCTGGTACACATCGACGCTCACGCTGACGTCAACGACCACATGTTCGGCGAGAAAATCGCCCACGGCACGACCTTCCGTCGCGCCGTCGAAGAAGGTCTGCTGGACTGCGATCGCGTGGTGCAAATTGGTTTGCGCGCCCAGGGTTACACCGCGGATGACTTCAACTGGAGCCGGAATCAGGGTTTCCGCGTGGTGCAGGCCGAAGAGTGCTGGCACCAGTCGCTGGCGCCGCTGATGGCCGAAATCCGCGAGAAGGTCGGCGGCGGTCCGGTGTACCTGAGCTTCGACATCGACGGCATCGATCCGGCCTGGGCACCTGGCACAGGCACCCCGGAAATCGGTGGCCTGACGACCATTCAGGCGATTGAGATCATTCGCGGCTGCCAAGGCCTCGACCTGATCGGTTGCGATCTGGTAGAAGTCTCGCCCGCTTACGACACCACCGGCAACACCTCGCTGCTGGCCGCCAACCTGCTGTACGAAATGCTCTGCGTACTGCCTGGCGTAGTCCATCGCTGAGGATCGGTTCATGAACGATCATGATCAGGTTTTGCATGCGGCGGCCGAACTGGTTTCAGCCTTCGCACGCAATGATCGCGAAGCCTACTTCGGCGCGTTCAGCGCCGACGCCAGCTTCGTGTTTTACACCCTCGAACAGCCGCTGCTGTCGCGCGATGCCTATCAGGCGTTGTGGGACAGCTGGCGCGCCGAGGATGGCTTCGAGGTGCTTTCCTGCACGTCGAGCAACGCTTTCGTCAGCCTGCAGGGTGACGTGGCGATTTTCATCCATGACGTGGCCACCGAGCTGCGCATGCAAGGGGAGCAACACTTCAGCCAGGAGCGCGAGACGATTGTTTTCAAGAAACAAACGTCGAGCCTAGAACAACAAGGCCATTGGCTGGCCTGCCACGAACATTTGTCCGCAATGCCGGAAGGGCTGCCACCCCCTTAGCCAATGGTGACGCTCACGCACGATGAGCGCGCCTGATGATCGGAGCAGATCATGAATAACAACAACAATGAAAAACGCCTTAGCAGCATCGAAACAAACGGGGTCGAACAGATCCCGGATCATGAACGTGACGCCCGGCCCAGCGACCTGTTTCGCTTGATCTTCGGCGGCGCCAATACTTTTGCCACCGCTGTGCTCGGCAGCTTCCCGGTGCTGTTCGGTCTGTCTTTTCAGGCTGGCGTCTGGGCGATTGTGCTGGGTGTGGTGGTCGGTGCGCTGATCCTCGCGCCGATGGGCCTGTTCGGCCCGCTCAACGGCACCAATAACGCCGTGTCTTCCGGTGCGCACTTCGGCGTGCATGGGCGGATCGTTGGTTCCTTCCTGTCGCTGTTGACCGCTATCGCGTTCTTCTCGCTCTCGGTGTGGAGTTCGGGCGATGCATTGGTTGGCGGCGCCAAACGCCTGCTCGACCTGCCGGAAACCGACCTCACGCTCGGCCTGTCCTACGGGTTGTTCGCGCTGCTGGTGCTGACGGTTTGCATCTACGGCTTTCGCTTCATGTTGTGGGTCAATCGCATTGCGGTGTGGGCCGCGAGCCTGTTGTTCCTGCTGGGCATCTTCGCCTTTGCCCCCGCCTTCGACAGCCAGTACCCCGGCAGTGTGGCCATGGGTCAGGCCGGGTTCTGGGCGGCGTTCATCGGCGCGGCACTGGTGGCCATGAGCAACCCGATTTCCTTCGGTGCATTCCTCGGCGACTGGTCGCGCTACATTCCTCGCGAAACGCCGAAGGGCCGCATCATGTTGGCGGTGGTCGCCGCGCAACTGGCGACGCTCATCCCGTTCCTGTTCGGCCTGGCCACCGCAACCATCGTGGCGATCAAGGCGCCGGACTACATCGCGGCCAACAACTATGTCGGCGGTCTGCTGGCGGTGTCGCCGAGCTGGTTCTTCCTGCCGGTGTGCCTGATTGCGGTGATCGGCGGCATGTCCACCGGCACCACGTCGCTGTATGGCACCGGCCTGGACATGTCGAGCGTGTTCCCGCGGGTGCTCTCGCGGGTCAAGGCAACGTTACTGATCGGCGTGCTGTCGATTGCCTTCATCTTCATCGGTCGCTTTGCAGCAAACCTGGTGCAGAGCGTGTCGACCTTCGCCGTGCTGATCATCACCTGCACCACGCCATGGATGGTGATCATGATCATCGGCCTGGTGGTGCGTCGCGGCTTTTACTGCCCGGATGACCTGCAAGTGTTCACGCGCGGCGAACAAGGCGGACGCTACTGGTTCACCCACGGCTGGAACTGGCGGGGCCTGGGCGCGTGGATTCCGAGCGCGGCCGTTGGTCTGTTCTTCGTCAATTTGCCGGGGCAGTTCGTCGGTCCGCTGGGTGAGTTGGCGGGCGGCATCGACATCAGTTTGCCGGTGACCCTGGGCCTGGCCTCGGTGGTGTACCTGACGCTGCTTCGCCTGTTTCCGGAACCGCCCGAAGTGTTTGGGCCGAAGGATGTACGTAGCCACAGTGTGAACGCCACGACTGAACAGACGTTACGCCAAGCCGCCTGACCAAACACCAAACCCTGTGGGAGCGAGCTTGCTCGCGAAAGCGATCGGTCAGCCACATCACGTTTGAATGTGCTGACGCCTTCGCGAGCACGCTCGCTCCCACAGGGAAATTCGAATTCAGCCTCACCATAAAAAAGACAATCGGAGACACGCCATCATGGCTTTGGATTTATTCGTCGTCCTCATCTACGCCGCCGGCATGCTGTTGCTCGGCTATTTCGGCATGCGCAAGGCCAAGACCAACGAGGACTTTCTCGTGGCCGGTCGTAACCTCGGCCCGAGCCTGTACATGGGCACCATGGCCGCGACGGTGCTGGGTGGCGCGTCCACCGTTGGCACCGTACGCCTGGGTTACGTGCACGGGATTTCCGGTTTCTGGCTGTGCGCGGCATTGGGCTGCGGCATCATTGCCCTGAACCTGTTCCTGGCCAAGCCGCTGCTGAAACTGAAGATCTACACCGTGACCCAGGTCCTGGAAAAACGCTACAACCCGATGGCCCGCTCGGCGAGTGCTGTCATCATGCTGGCCTATGCACTGATGATCGGCGTGACCTCGATCCTGGCGATCGGCACCGTGCTGCAAGTGCTGTTCGACCTGCCCTTCTGGGTCTCGGTGTTGCTCGGCGGCGGTGTCGTGGTGGTCTACTCGGCGATCGGCGGGATGTGGTCGCTGACCCTGACCGATATCGTCCAGTTCATCATCAAGACCGTGGGCCTGATGTTCATCCTGTTGCCGATCTGCCTGTACCGCGTCGGCGGTTGGGATGAGCTCGTGCTGAAACTGCCGGCCACCGCGTTCAACTTCACCAGCATCGGCTGGGACACGATCATCACCTACTTCATGATCTACTTCTTCGGCATCCTGATCGGTCAGGACATCTGGCAACGGGTGTTCACGGTCAAGACTGCCAAAGTCGCCCAGTACGCCGGCAGCATTGCGGGCGTCTACTGCGTCGTCTACGGTCTGGCCTGCGCTCTGATCGGCATGGCCGCTCACGTGCTGATCCCGGATCTGGACAACGTCAACAACGCGTTCGCCGCGATCGTCAAACTGTCGCTGCCGGACGGCATCCGAGGCCTTGTGATCGCTGCCGCACTGGCCGCCATGATGTCCACCGCCAGCGCCGGCCTCCTCGCCGCCGCCACCACGCTGACCGAAGACCTGCTGCCGAAACTGCGTGGCGGCAAGCCATCGAGCCTGCGCATCAACCGTCTGTTCACCCTGCTGACCGGTGTTGTCGTACTGGGGATCGCGCTGGTGGTAAACGACGTGATCAGCGCCCTGACCCTAGCCTACAACCTGTTGGTGGGCGGCATGCTGGTTCCGCTGATCGGTGCGATCTTCTGGAAACGTGCAACCACCGCCGGCGCTATCGCCAGCATGGGCCTGGGCTTTGCCACCGCGCTGCTGTTCATGTTCAAGGACGGTCTGGACGCCAACACCCCGATCTACTACAGCCTGGCTGTGGGTCTGGTGAGTTTTGTGGTGGTCAGCCTGCTGTCGCCGCGCCCTGCGACGGTGGCCAGCGCGATCTAAGGTCGATGTAACAACTGATGCTTTCTTCGACGGGTGTGGCGTCGGTTGCCACACCCGTTTTTTTCGCCTGGAGGAAAGTGCGAATGACTTGAGCCGGTTTTTACCGATGATCTGGGGCACTGAAAGCAAAAGATCGCAGCCTCCGGCAGCTCCTACACTGTTATCTGCAGAAGCTGCCGAAGGCTGCGATCTCTTGATCGTGAGTCTCTTGACCCTTCACATCAGGGACATTACCGCCGACGAGGTTGGCGCCGACGCTGTTCGTCGTCCGTGCGGATCGGTACCGGTTGCAGAGGCGGTTCGATCAAGCCGAGGGCAACACCCAAATCATGCAGCCAGTTTTGAATTTTCTCTTTCATCGTCATGCCCCCTTCAGGGTGGTGCTGAGCGGCCGGAATTCTGAGGCCGCTTCGCACTGATAATAGTCCGAAGTCCTACGCAATGCGCGGCCAAATCCGCAATGATCTGTTACTGAATTGAACAGAGTGCGCCACCATTGGTTCAAGCCGTTTCCAGAGATTCAACCAAAGGCGCGGGATAGACGGCTTGCTGCACCTCAATCCACGCATTGAGATTGGCGCCGACCATGCCCCGGCGCCACATGAGCCATGTTGTCGCACCCGCGAACGGCTCGGCCAACGGATGCACCGCGACGCTCTCGCGCCCCGGCAGGCTGGCCAGCATCGACTCCGACATCAGCGCCACCCCGCTGCCGGCAATCACGCAGGCGAGCATGCCTTGATAGGACTCGATCTCCATCGCCCGGCCCATTGCCGCGTGGGCATGGGCGAACCATGCCTCCAGCCGCATGCGATAGGAACAGCCGCGACGAAAGGTAAACACTGACCGCCCTTCGACATCGCTGGCGCTGTGCACGGGCGGATGATCGATCTCGGTGATCAGCACCAACCTTTCCTCGCACAGCGCCACGCCGTCGAGCCCGGCCAGTTGCAGCGGCCCGTCCACCAACGCCGCGTCGAGGCGTCCGGTGAGCAAACCTTCCAGCAGCTCACCGCTCGGCGCCGACTGCACTTGCAGGTTCACCGCCGGATACTGCTTGTGATAGCGCGCCAGCAATGCCGGCAGATGGATGGCTGCGGTGCTGTACATCGTGCCCAGCACAAAATCCCCCGCCGGTTGCCCGCCCATCACCGCCGCGCTCGCCTGATCGCGCAGGGCGAACAGTTTGCCTGTGTAGTCCAGCAAGACTTTTCCAGCAGGCGATAGCTGCAAACGCTGACGCTCACGGACGAACAATTCGACGCCCATTTGCTCTTCAAGCTGTTTGAGCCGCGTCGACAGGTTCGACGGCACTCGGTGCAAGCGTTCGGCGGCGCGGGTGATCGAACCTTCTTCGGCGACCGCCTGAAAAATCCGCAGTTGGCTGAACTCCACAACCTTTCTCCAGAACAGAACAAGTTACTCACTATTATTCAATTTTAAAGAAAGTCAATCAGTCCTAGCCTGACGGTCATTGATCTTGCCTACGGAATCCAGACCATGTCGCCGCTGATTCGCTTATCCGCCTGCTTCGTCGCCCTGATGATGGCCATGGGCATCGGGCGCTTCGCCCTCACCCCGCAAATGCCGCACCTGCTCAGCGAAGGGCAGTTTGACCTGACTGCCGCCGGTCTGATTGCCGCGGCCAATTACCTCGGCTACCTGCTCGGGGCGGTGGATGCGATGTTTGCCCATCGTGCGCAACAGGTTCAGCGGCGACTGCACGGTGGCTTGTGGCTTTGCGTGCTGCTGACGCTGGCGTCGTTCTGGGCGAACGGCTTCTGGGCACATCTGCTGCTGCGCTTCGGAACCGGCGTGGCGAGTGCCTGGGTGCTGGTGATGATTACCGCGCTGAGTCAGCCACTGGCGGTGGCATCGGGTCGCCCACGACTGGGAGCGCTGGTATTTGCCGGGCCGGGTTTGGGGATTTTTCTGACAGGATTGCTGGCGCTGGTCTCACATCTGTTGAACCAGACGTCCGCGACGTTGTGGCTGATTTATGCCGCGGCCGCGTTGGTGATGATGTTGGGGGTCTGGCGACTCCTGCCACCACCGGCCGCCGCGAAGGCCATTGATGCAGCGGCCGGCAGCCCGGCGAATCGCGGCATTGGGCGTCTGGCGTTGATTTACGCGCTGTACGGCGTCGGTTACATCATTCCGGCCACGTTCCTGTCGCAAATGGCCAACGCGCAATTTCACGGGCAATGGCAGGCCGATCTGTTCTGGCCGTGCTTCGGCCTCGGCGCCGCCATCGGCGTTTTACTGGTGAGCCTGCGTCGTCACGAGCCGCACACCACGCGTCACTGGTTGATGGCGACGTTATGGCTGCAAGCCGCCGGGGTGTTCGCCTGCTTGCTGGGCAGCGGTTGGGGGTTGGCGCTGGGCGTCATCTTCTGCGGGACGCCGTTCCTGGCCTGCATGCAACTGGTCATGCAACGCTCGCGGGAACTGGCGCCGCACGCCACCCAGCGTAATGCCGGCATGCTCACCGCCTGCTTCGCCGTCGGCCAGCTCAGCGGCCCGTTACTCGCTGCGCTGAGCAGCCATTTCAGCGGTGGCTTGCAGCCGGCGCTGGTGATCGCCGGCAGTGGTTTGCTAATTGCCGGCGCTCTGGCGATGCAATCGACGGCTACTGGCCCAGCGCTTTGCGCAAACGCCGACGCAGCCACTGCTCGGCACTGACAAATGTGATGCCAAGCAGCACCAGCACCGCACCGATGACGAAGTTCAGGCTCAGTTGTTCACCGAGCAGCAACACGCCGAAGGTGACGCCGAACAGTGGCGTCATGAACGAAAACACCGCGAGGTTGGCCGCCAGATAACGCCGCAGCAACCAGAACCACACCAGGTAGCTGAAGAACGACACCACCAGCCCTTGAAACAGCACGCTGGCCACCGCCACTGCGGTCAGGTTGACATGGCCGATCTGGCCACTGAATAGCGCAATCAACAGCAGGCCGACGAAGCCGACGATCAACTGATAGAACAGGGTCAACGTTACCGGGGCGTCCGACAGTCGCGAGGCGCGCACCACCACCGTGGTCGCCCCCCAACAGGCACCGGCCAATACACCAAAGGCATCGCCCAGTAACATGCGCCGATCGAGATTGTCCCACGACACTCCACCGGCAAACGCAATCGCGATACCGATGAAGGCGAGCAAAATCCCCAGCCACTGCAGCGGTCGCAAACGCTCACTGGCCAGCAGAAAATGCACGCCCAGCGCGGTGAAAATCGGCGCGGTGTAGAGGAACACCGACATGTGCGCCGCCGTGGTCAGCTGCAAGCCTTCGGAGATAAAGAAGAACTCCAGGCCGAACAACGCACCGGCCAGCAAGCCGCCGCGCCAGGTGCTTGCGACCTGATCCCAACCGCCCTTCCAGCAGATCAGCAAGCCGACCAGCAGCGCAGAAATCCCCGAGCGCCCCGCCGCTTGCATCACCGGTGCGATGTCAGGTGCAGCCCACTTGATCATCACCTGCTGCACGCCCCAGATCAGGCACAGGCCGATCATCACCTGCAGGGCAAAACGGTCGGCATTGCGCCGCTCGACAATCACCGCAACACCTCGAACACACACAACATGGCAGCCATCCATTGGTCAAAACAAAACCCCGGATCAATGTCCGGGGCGAAGAGTCGTGGCGTCGATTATTAACCAGTGCGACAGAAAAAGCCGTCTGGAAAAGACATTTAATTCCCTTGCTGCGTCAGTGGTGAATGGCTGCCGGCTGCGCCGCCAATCGCTGGCAAGCCAGCTCCCACCAGTTCGTGGCGCCTCCCCTGTCTCGTGCTCGACACAAAACCCTGTGGGAGCTGCGGTGCGACGATTCGACTTGGCAGCGATGAGGCCAGTCAGAGCAATACATCTCAACGATTCGAAACACCCAACCGTCGAGTGACCCAAAACCCAACAGTACATGCCACGGCAGTGGCAAACGTCCCCCACGCCCAATCCATCAACGACACCTGCGCCGACCATCCGCGCAATGTCGCCCAATTGGTCAGGTCATACGTGCCGTACGCTACCAGTCCCAACAGTGCGCCCATCTTCGCTGCCCTCTGCCAGTTCAGCGCAGGCAACACCACGAACACCACGCAACCGAAAACATACAGGCCATAAAAAACCGCTGCCGGTAAGGGCAGCGGTTTTTCGAGCATCAACGGACCGAGCAGTTCGCGATAGGTCGGCGCCATCAACAGGCCGAGCCATATCCCGTCGAGCAACAGAAACGTCACCAGCGTTGCAACATAAGCGATCAGCGCTTTCTTCATCATACGACCCTCGATGTTGGAGTGACTGCAGGCTGCGATCTTCTGCTGTTGAAGATCAACAGATCGCAGCCTTCGGCGGCTCCTACATGGGGCTGGTGCGCGATCAGCTTAGTTCAATGCGATCCGCATGAATGACGATTTTGCCTTCCTTGTACAGCGAACCGATGGCCTTCTTGAAGTTGCCCTTGCTGACACCGAACAGGCTGCTGATCAATGCCGGATCGCTCTTGTCGCTGACTGGCAGGGTGCCGTCATTTTCACGCAACTTGGCCAGAATCTTCGAGTTCAGGCTGCTCGCCGCTTCCTGGCCAACCGGTTGCAGGCTCAGGCTGATCTTGCCGTCGGCGCGCACTTCCTTGATGAAGCCTTTTTCGCTCATGCCGGCGCGCATGAACTTGAAGATTTCGTTCTTGTGAATCAAACCCCAGTGCTTGTTGTTGATGATTGCCTTGAAGCCCATATCGGTCGCTTCGGCAACCAGCAGATCAACTTCCTGACCCGGGGTGTAACTGGCCGGGGTTTTGTCGAGGTAGCGATCCAGTCGCGCAGTGGCGGTGATGCGACGGGTGTGCTTGTCGAGGTAGACATGCACCACGCAATATTCGCCGGCAGTCATCTGACGCTTCTCTTCGGAATACGGCAGCAACAGATCCTTCGGCAAACCCCAATCGAGGAACACGCCGATGCTGTTGACTTCAACAACTTTCAAACTGGCGAATTCACCGACCTGAACTTTCGGTTTTTCAGTGGTCGCGAGAAGTTTGTCTTCGCTATCCAGATAAACAAATACGTTGAGCCAGTCTTCATCTTCGCTGGGAATATCTTTAGGGATATAACGGTTGGGCAAAAGAATTTCGCCGTCGGCACCGCCGTCCAGATATAAACCGAAGTTAGTGTGTTTAACCACTTGCAAACTGTTGTAGCGCCCGACTAAAGCCATTTCCAAAACCCTCATTGCGTGGGCGGCATTCTACCCGTTTTTACCGGGAACGTTCGCCGGCAAAACAGCGAGGCCGGGAAAATCTGCGCAACGCCTTGATTCTCCTTGGTCGGTGACGCACGCGGTGCCACTCGTCAGACTGATTCGGTGCCCAGCGCAAGACCGCCACAGCGCCGAAAGGCAGAGATGTTCTTAACTAAAACAGCAGGTTAGCGAATTATTTCGGATATTTAATCGTGAATAATCCACCTTGAAGGTTGGTTATTCCGGGGGATATTTACCGAGCTATTGTCAAGTTATTCCTGTACGATGCCTGGCCGAGTTACTCTTCTACAGGTTAATGGCCGCCATGCGTGTAAAAGCATCCACCAGCAAAGCAAAGCCAGCCCCAGCCGTTGAAACAAGCGAATCGATCAACGATCAGATTGCCTTGTTCCTCAAGTCCGGCGGCGAGATCCAGCAAATTGCCAAAGGCGTCAGCGGCCAGACGTTCGGTCCGTCCAAGCAGATCAGCCTGGGCAAGAAGTAATCCCCGGTCATACACCCGTCCTTGGGCGCTTTGAGCTTCGAAGCGTCTGGACTGGCACCGAAAAATCCCCCTCCGCTTTATAAAAACACTCATCCATTTTTTGCAAATCGACGAACGGCCATCAACGCCGCGCATTCGCCGGTATCCTTGCACGCGTCTAGATCAAGCGTTTCAGCAGGCCGTCGCCCTGCGCTCGCTGTACATGGAGTGACGCATGCGCAAATCATCCTGTTTATCGCTCGCTGGCCTGCTGGCTTGTTCGGCTGCGCACGCGCAGATTTTCCAGCGTGAACTCGGCGATTTCGACCTCAAGCTCGGCACCACGCCCTCTCGCAGCATGGCGCAAGGACTGGTCAAACCGGCGTCCACCGGCTCGTTTCACGGCGGACTCGACCTCAGCCACGACAGTGGCCTCTATATCGGTCAATACGCACCGAGCATGGGCATTACGCCGGGCAAGAACCTCGAAATCGATTCCTACGTCGGCTTTAAACAACCTTTCGACGAAACCCTCGGCTACGAAGTGGGGATGATCCACTACAGCTATCCCAAAGTGGACACCCTCGACAGCCAGGAGTTGTTCGGTGGTCTGACCCTGCTCGGCAGCCGATTCGGCATTGCCTTGAGCAACGATCCGGATAAACAGAACAACACGCTGTTTGCCGATCTGCGCGGCAATCAACCCTTCGGCATTGGTGTCAGCATGAAATACACCACCCACCAACTGAATTCGCCGGTCGCGGTGGACGGTGGTTACGTCAGCAGTTTTACCGATTGGTCGGTGAAATTGTCCCGGCCCTTCATGGGCGTCGACCTCGACCTGATCTACAGCAACTCCAGTCTCAGCGGCAGCGATTGCTCGGCCTATTCCGGGCACAACAGCGAGTGCGATGGCCTCGTCACACTCAAGGCTGCACGCGCGTTCTATTGATTGGCTGAACTGCCGGGCTCATTCTGCGTTCACATGAGAATCAGACCCTACGGCTGGCCATCGCAAGGATTCGCCTATGTCTCGCTGGTTCAAACACATCGCTGCCCTGTTGATTTGCACCCTCGCCCTTGGCGCCTGCAGCCGCGTGGGCCTGGCGTATCGCAACCTCGACGTGATCATCCCATGGACGCTCGGCGACTACCTGGACATGAACGGCGAGCAAAAGGGCTGGTTCAACGAGCGCCTCCAGGAACACCTGAGCTGGCACTGCACCACGCAATTGCCGGGCTATCTCGACTGGCTGGATCGCTTGCAAACGATGGTCGAGACCAATCAGGTCACGGACGAAGCGCTTCAGGCGCGCACCGTGGAAGCGAAAAAAGCCATCGCCGAAACTGCGCGGGAGATCACCCCGTCGGCCATCGAGCTATTGCAAGGTCTGGACGATGAGCAGGTGGCGGAGATGAACGACGCGTTCGCCAAGGATCTGCGCAAACGCCAGGAGAATTACGTCAAACCGCCATTGGCCGAGCAAATCAAGGAACGTGGCGAGCGCATGGAAAAACGTCTGAACGACTGGCTCGGCCCACTAAGCGCTACACAAAAACAGCGCGTAGTGGCTTGGACGAACGCCTTGGGCGATCAGAATACCCAATGGATTGCCAACCGTGAGCACTGGCAGAAGCAGTTCAGCGCTGCGGTTGCACAGCGCAAGAGTCCTGAATTCCCGCAACGTATCGAGACCCTTCTGATCAATCGCGAAAGTTTGTGGACGGCGGATTACCGCAAGGCCTACGCCAACACCGAGGCACAAGGACGAGCGCTGGCAGTCGATCTGATGGCCGAGAGTACGCCGCAGCAGCGGCAGCGGTTGCTGAAGAAAATCGAGGGTGTGCGTAAAGACTTCAATGATCTGAAGTGTTTGAAAGCTGCTAAACAGGGTTAGCAGATCAAAAGCTCAAAAGATCGTCCGAAGGCTCGGGCCGCGTTCGGACGATCTTTTGCTTTTAGGCGATCTGTGCCTTGGAAGCCACTTCATCGAACGTCAACTCATCCAGAGCGTCTTCCTGGTCATCCAGCACTTCGCGCGGATGATCGTTGCCCGGGATACTGCTGTCGATGAGGCTCAACAGGCTCGCCCCACGCGGGGTCAGCTTGAAATTATTGCCTGTGCTGCCCTCATCATCAGAACGCGGTTCGATGTATCCACGATCGAGCAACAAACCTTCATACTCGCAAGCCAGCGTTTTCAAGTGATCCAGATTCTCGATCGGCTCGCCTGCACTGGCCTTCGCCGCCGCGTAATCCTCGGCGTATTTTCGAGGGGCGAAGCTTTCGCCAGCACTGTTCTGCACTTCATGCAGCAAGCGCTCAATCAAATCCCAGTTATAAGTCGTCATCCTGATTCAACCTCCGATGCGCGTGGTTTATGGCGCGTTCATAGGTTGTGACCCGGGCGTGCCGCAGCCGTTCAGCCGCATTTTGCGCGGCGACCGACCGGCGGTCAGTCGAATTCCGGCGGGTTAAACGACTAGTCTGAAACAGACGGTTTCAACACCGCAGGAGAAATCATCATGAACGTTCAGAATCATCCGGTGGTATCGCGCGAAGAATGGCTCGCCGCCCGTAAGCAGCACTTGGCTCATGAAAAAGCGTTCACCAAGGAACGCGACCGCCTCAGCGCTGAACGCCGAGCGTTACCCTGGGTGAAAATCGACAAGGATTACCACTTCCAGGGCGCCAACGGCGAACTGAAACTCGCCGACCTTTTCGGCACAAACAGCCAATTAGTGGTGTACCACTTCATGTTCGCCAAAGACTGGGAGGAAGGTTGTCAGGGTTGCTCGTTTTTGAGCGACCACATCGATGGCGCCAATCAGCATCTGGCTCATCACGACATCGCTGTGGTGGCTGTTTCCCATGCACCGTTCAACGAGTTTCAGGACTTTAAACGGCGGATGGGCTGGAAGTTCGACTGGGTGTCGTCAGAAGGTTGCGACTTCAACTATGACTTAGGCGTTTGCGCGCGTGCGGAAGATATTGCGGCCGGAAAGGCTACTTACAACTACGAAAAAACCGACAGTGCCGAAGAGGAAATGCCGGGGCTGAGCGTGTTTTATCGCAATGATAAAGGTGAGATTTTTCACACCTACTCAACATACGCCCGAGGGCTGGACATGCTGGTCGGCGCGTACAACTACCTCGACCTGACGCCCAAGGGCAGGAATGAGGACGAGATCATGGAATGGGTGCGGCACCATGATCGGTATGAAGGAGGAAACCGATCCAGTTGCTGCCACGAAAGTTAGTCTTGGATACCGTTTCATCGCCATTGTGAGAAGCCTCGCGTCCATAAAGTCTGCGGAGGATTGATGGGAGCGAGACTGAACTTTTAACCGGCCAAAGCCCTCAACCGTTTAACCCGCCTTAACCGGAACTGAGGCCTGCTCCCATGAAAACCCTGATCAAGCTCACCCTCGCTGCCACCCTCGCCTGCGCTTTGCCCGTGTGGGCCTGTACGCCCGAAGAAGCCACGGCCAAACGTGAACAACTGGCCAAGGAAGTCACCCGGCTCACCGAACAGAATCCAGCCAAGGCCAAAGAAATCAACGCTGAACTGCAGAAGATGGACCTGGGCACGGCCAGTGCCGATTTGCCGGACAAGTGCCAGTTGATTGATCAGCGGTTGAAAGAGCTGAATTCGGCTGAGAAGAAAGCGGACAGCTAAAAGTCAAAACATCGCAGCCTTCGGCAGCGCCTACATGGGATTGATGGTCCACCTGTAGGCGCTGCCGAAGGCTGCGATCTTTTGACCTTAAAAATGCATCGGTGCATTTATTTTATTGCATAAATGCATATTCAAACTAAAGTTACCTCGAGCCTGGCAATCGGAACGCGCCATCCAACAGGGCAACCCTTACGCACCGATGGCTCAGCAACACCGCAGCACACTCACAAGCTGGACGCTTGTTTTCACTCATGGAGGATTGAAAAATGTTAACCAATGAAGCAACCCGTTTTACCGCCGAGACCCTGCCAAGGTGTCTTATCGGCCATCTGGTCGACCCGCAACTGGTCGAAGGCGAAGCAGCGGCGCAACCCCGCGCACTCGCCGCTGGCAGCCTCAATTTCACGATGCAGAAGCAAACCCGGACCAACTGGTGCTGGGCAGCCGTTTCCGCTTCAGTCGGCAACTATTACGGCACCGGGTCGTGGACCCAGTGCGGGGTCGCCAGTTCGGAACTGAACCGCAACTGCTGCAATCAGCCGGAACCGTGCAACGTCTATGGCTACCTGGACACCGCCCTGCGCACCACGCGCAGTTATAACGGCATGAATCAGGGCTCGCTGAACATATCGGCCATTCAGAACCAGATCAACATGGGCCGCCCGGTCGGCCTGCGCTGTGCCTGGTACGGTGGCGGTGCACACTTCCTGACGATCTATGGCACCAACGGCAACTACGTGCTGGTCGCGGACTCGATCTATGGCTATTCGACCCGCGCGCTGAACACTTTCCCCCGCTCATACAACGGCGGCGGCAACTGGACCAACACTTACTTCACCGCAAAAAACCAGGGGGCGACCGTATGAACCTGACTTATCCAAAGGCGCCTTCCAACGGCGTACAGACCTTGCGTCCTGCTCTGCAAGCCGCCCTGCAAACCCAAGGCTTTGGCGCCAACCGCCAATTCGCCAACGCCTCACCTGCGAAGATCAGCCTCAGTGAAGCCTGGCGCGGTTACTCGCTGAGTCTGGAGGATTTGAGCAACGGCAAAGGTCTGCAAGACGCGCGGATGGGCGACTGGCATTACCTGGTATTCGCCGACGGTGTAACGATTGCCGATGCGCAACTGGCCGAAGTCCGCGGCCACGTCGAGTTCGCCTCGTTGAACCACGGATCGCTCGCCGCCGCTGCTGTCGGTGCGTTGAAACTGGCAGAGCAGTCCCCGCCATTGCAGGGCAAAACCGTGGAGCCGCGGCTGCTGTTCGTCTCGGCACTGCACGTTGTGGCGATCTGGCTGCACGCGGACGGTGAAGAGCTGCTGATTCCGATTGAGCCGACACCCAAGGAAATCGCGACAACCCGGTTGTACAGCGAGGCCGCGCTGCTCGCGTTGTTGAAACCGGCCGCGGACAAGGCAAAGCAACGTTTTGACGCCGACACCAGCGGTCTGCTCGGGAGCTGACAAATCCCGCCCATAAAAAAACCCGGACACTGTCCGGGTTTTTTATGCGCCTGAAACGACTTACTCGGCCGCTGGCTCTGCCGGCTTGCGGCGCTTGAGCGGCGCCATGCCGTCGCTGCTCACCAGAGCGTCTGGCTTGGGACGGTTGACGCTCTTGCGCTTGGTCGGCGTCTTGGCGGCAGTTTTCTTCTTGTCGCCCTTGCCGTCGGTTTTTTTCTTCTTCACGCCAACGGCTTTGCCCGAGGCCTTGACCTTCTTCGGTCCGCCGTAGGTGCCTTTGACTTCCTTGATGGTACGGCGCTCGAAGCTCTGCTTCAGATAGCGCTCGATGCTCGACATCAGGTTCCAGTCGCCGTGGCAGATCAGCGAGATCGCCAGACCGTCGTTACCGGCACGGCCAGTGCGACCGATACGGTGCACGTATTCGTCGCCGCTGCGTGGCATGTCGAAGTTGATCACCATGTCCAGACCATCAACGTCCAGACCACGGGCTGCAACGTCAGTCGCCACCAGAATCTTCACGCCGCCCTGCTTCAGACGGTCAATCGCCAGTTTGCGATCCTTCTGGTCTTTCTCGCCGTGCAGCACGAACGCCTTGTATTCCTGAGCCACGAGACGGCCGTAGATACGATCGGCCATGGCGCGGGTGTTGGTGAAGACGATGGCTTTCTGATAGGTCTCATTGGCCAGCAGCCAGTTCACAATCTGTTCTTTGTGCTGGTTGTGGTCAGCGGTGATCACCTGCTGACGGGTGGTCGAATTCAGCTGGCTGACCGCGTTGAGCTGCAAGTGCTCAGGGTTGTTCAGCACCTTGGCGATCATCTCGCGCAGGCCCGAACCACCGGTGGTGGCGGAGAACAGCATGGTTTGCTGACGGTTCGGGCATTCGTCGACCAGACGTTGCACGTCTTCGGAGAAACCCATGTCGAGCATACGGTCGGCTTCGTCGAGCACCAGTACTTCGACTTCTTTCAAGTCGAGGTTGCCGGCGTTCAGTTGCTCGATCATCCGGCCCGGGGTGCCGATCAGGATGTCCGGCACCTTGCGCAGCATGGCGGCCTGGACCTTGAAGTCTTCACCACCGGTGATCAGGCCGGACTTGATGAACGTGAACTGCGCAAAGCGTTCAACTTCCTTCAAGGTCTGCTGGGCCAGCTCGCGGGTCGGCAGCAGGATCAGGGTCTTGATGCTGACGCGAACCTTGGCCGGGCCGATCAGGCGATTGAGGATCGGCAGGACAAAAGCGGCGGTCTTGCCGCTACCGGTTTGTGCAGTCACCCGCAAATCACGCCCTTGGAGCGCCAGCGGAATGGCCGCGGCTTGCACAGGCGTTGGCTCGACAAATTTCAGCTCGGCCACAGCTTTTAGCAGGCGTTCGTGCAGGGCGAATTGGGAAAACACGGGTGCTACCTCGAAGATATGCAAAAAAACAGCTGCATAGGTTACCGGTTTCGAGCGCTCAGGCCGAGTTTCTTTATACAAACGGCATTAATCAGTGGCTTTTTTGTTGCTCGATTTGTCTCTTACGGTAATACACAGCGGCTTAAATGCTCTAATCGCCCATCGCGTCTCACAGAAGAATCGTTTCTCTCATGGATTTCAAACAGCTCTGGCTCAACGCCCAGGACCTCTGGGGCACCCTCGAACAGCATCCGCTCTTGCAGGCCGGCCTGGCCTTGACGGTTTTACTGGTGATCGCGCTGGTGCTCGGACGAGTGGCGCGTTATCTGATCCTGCACGCCAGCCGCATGCTCGGTCGCCAACCCGCCCTGCACTGGATCAACGACTTTCGCCACAACAAGGTGTTTCAGCGACTGGCGCAGATGACGCCGTCGCTGGTGATCCAGTTCGGTCTGCATCTGGTGCCCGAGCTGAGCAAAACCGCGATGACCTTTCTCGGCAATATGGCGCTGTCGTTCACCATTCTGTTCCTGCTGCTGTCGGTCAGTGCCCTGCTCAATGCCCTGCTCGATATCTACGCGCGCACCGAACACGCCCGCACGCGCTCGATCAAAGGCTACGTGCAACTGGCGAAAATGGTCCTGTACGTGTTTGGCGCGATCATCATCGTCGCCACGCTGATCGATCGTTCGCCACTGTTGCTGCTGTCGGGTCTGGGTGCGATGTCGGCGGTGATCCTGTTGGTCTACAAGGACACACTGCTGTCATTTGTCGCCAGCGTGCAGTTGACCAGCAACGACATGCTGCGGGTCGGCGACTGGATCGAGATGCCGCAGGTCGGCGCCGACGGTGACGTGGTCGATATCACCCTGCACACGGTCAAGGTGCAGAACTTCGACAAGACCATCGTCTCGATCCCGACCTGGCGTCTGATGTCCGAGTCGTTCAAGAACTGGCGCGGCATGCAGCAGTCCGGTGGCCGGCGGATCAAGCGCAGCCTGTTCATCGACGCCAGCGGCGTGCGCTTCATCCGCGATGACGAGGAAGCGAAGCTGTCCCAGGTGCACCTGCTGACCGACTACATGGGCCGCAAGAAAGCCGAACTCAAGGCGTGGAACGAGGCGCAGGGCAATGTCGCGGCCATGTCGGCGAATCGCCGGCGCATGACCAACATCGGTACCTTTCGCGCCTATGCGCTGGCTTATCTGAAGAGCCACCCGGAAATTCAACCGAACATGACCTGTATGGTGCGCCAGATGCAGACCACGGCGCAGGGCATTCCGCTGGAGATCTACTGCTTCACCCGCACCACGGTGTGGGCGGACTACGAGCGGATTCAGGGGGATATTTTCGATTACCTGCTGGCCGTGCTGCCGGAATTTGGACTGAGCTTGTATCAGCAGCCGAGTGGCGGGGATTTGCGCTCGGGGTTGATGCCGGCGGTGTTGACCGCGGCCAGTATCCCAGAGCCTGAGAAACATATTATGTAGCGCCACTGAAACCTGTGGGAGCGGGCTTGCCGGCGATGAGGGAGTGTCAGCGATGAATGCATCGTCTGGTACTCCGCTATCGCGGGCAAGCCCGCTCCCACAGGGATATTTGTCAGTCAGCGACTATGCGGTGGCTGGGGATTTACGGATGCCCCACCGGCTGATCCACACCGCCGCCAGAATCACACTCCCGCCAAGGAACAACCTTCCAAGCTCCTCATCCTGGTTCCAGATCAACAGATTCAGCAGCAACCCCACCGGCACATGCAGGTTGTTCATCACCGCCAATGTGCCGCCATTGACCATGCACGCTCCCTTGTTCCACCAGTACAAGCCGAGTGCGGTCGAGACCAGACCGAGGAACACCAGCACACCCCATTGCAGCGGCGCCTCCGGCAGGAAGTTCGATTTGCCGAACAACAGAAACGCCGGCAGCACCACCGCCAGCGCGCCGAGGTAGAAGAAGCCGAAGCGCCGGTAATGCGGCAGATCGCTCGGGTGTTTGGCCACCAGGTGCTTGTACAACACTTGCCCCGCGGCATAGGTGAAGTTGGCCAGTTGCAGCAGCAGGAAGCCCATGAAGAAGTCCGGATTGATCCGGTCGAAGCGAATCACCGCTGCGCCGCCTACCGCCACCAGTGCTGCGATCAGCGCCCACGGGTTGAAGCGCCGGTTCAGCGCGTCTTCGATCAGGGTCACGTGCAGCGGCGTGAGGATGGTGAACAGCAGCACCTCCGGCACCGTCAACACGCGAAAGCTCAGGTAAAGGCAGACGTAGGTCACGCCGAACTGCAACGCGCCGATCAGCAGCATGCCGCGCATGAACCCCGGCTCCACCGAACGCCAGCGAGTCAGCGGGATGAACACCAGCCCGGCCAGCACCACACGCACCAGCACCGCGAAGTAACTGTCGACATGCCCGGCCAGGTATTCGCCGATCAGACTGAAGGAAAACGCCTGGATAAGCGTGACAAAAAGTAGATAGCCCATGGTCGCCCCTGTTTTGAATGGCGGCGACGATAGCGGTTTTTGTCGCCCACTGCGAATGTGCAGAAAACACAATCCTCTGTGGGAGCGGGCTTGCCCGCGATGGCGATGTGTCAGTCAACATCTTCCGGCCTGACACTCCCTCATCGCGGGCAAGCCCGCGCCCACAGGGTTAGTGTGAGATCAGGGGGAATGGGTTGTTGAGCAAATCCCGGGCAAAAAAAAGCCCGATCTCGCTAATGCGTTCAATCGGGCTACAGCACTCAGGAGCAACAAGTGCAAAGGGAGGTTCGATGCGCGTAAAGCCTTGAAGGGGTTGCGCCAGAGCACTAGAACATCCAGTGATTATCTGGCGATTAACATATCAAGCGACCTGAGAAAGCCTGGCGTTGGCCTGGTTCAGGCCCTTCTCCTGGAAGTCGCCGCCCAGGTTCATGCCTTCGGCGTGGATGAAGGTCACGTCGTGGATGCCGATGAAACCCATCACCTGACGCAGGTACGGTTCCTGATGGTCGGCCGGGCCACCAGCGTAGATGCCGCCGCGAGCAGTCAGGACGTAGGCACGCTTGCCGCTGAGCAAGCCTTGCGGGCCGGTTTCGGTGTACTTGAACGTCACGCCGGCACGCAGCACATGGTCGAGCCAGGCCTTGAGGGTGCTGGGGATCGCAAAGTTGTACATCGGCGCCGCCATTACCAACACATCAGCGGCGAGCAGTTCGTCGGTCAATTCATTGGAGCGGTCCAGCGAAGCTTGTTCGCTGTCATTGCGCTGCTCGGCGGGCTTCATCCAGCCGCCCAGCAGGTTGATATCGAGGTGCGGAACCGGGTTGACGGCGACGTCGCGGACGGTGATCTGATCGTCTGGGTGCGCCGCTTTCCACTGACTGATAAAGGTCTGGGTCAGTTGACGGGAAACCGAGTCTTGCTGGCGGGCGCTGCTTTCGATGATCAGAACGCGGGACATGTTGTGTAGCCTCCATCCGAGAATGTTGTAGGTCGATGGAGTGAAGGTTAAGCAGTATCGTATCGATGAAAAAGCGCAAATAATTGCTGCAAAGCATCGAATAATTCGTTTAGATGCACCTGCCCCCACTGTGGGATCGAGCTTGCTCGCGAAAGCGGTAGGTCATTCAACAATGATGGCGACTGAAACGGCCAATTCGCGAGCAAGCTCGCTCCCACAGGGATTCGCGGTGTTACTTCGACGTGCAGGTCAGCTTGATGCGCAGCTTGATGATCTCGCGAGTGAACTTGGCCGTGGCGTTCTTGTGTTTGCCGGCGGGCACATCGATGGTACGGGTGCGTGGTGCTTCCGGACCATTATTGAATACCGCTTTGCAGGTCGCATCGACATCGCCGTAGTTGGCCACCCGAATCGAGCCAATATCGTTATCGGTGTCGAACGTTTCGTAGTCGATCTTCAGGTCGTTGAGGTCTTTCTGCACGTCGATCGGATACGCAAACGCCGTCAGCGGCAGCAGCGCCAGCAGCACACAACAGAATTTTTTCATTCGGCAGTCTCCATGAGGGACAGCCAGCTTAGGACAAGAGGAGCTATTGATGAAAGCGCCCCGCGTGACCCTTGATCAATGGCGAACATTGCAGGCCGTGGTCGACCACGGCGGATTCGCCCAGGCCGCCGAGGCCCTGCACCGTTCGCAATCGTCGGTGAGCTACACCGTCGCCCGCATGCAGGACCAACTCGGTGTGCCGTTGCTGCGCATCGACGGCCGTAAAGCGGTGCTCACCGAGGCCGGCGGCGTCCTGCTGCGCCGCTCGCGACAACTGGTGAAACAGGCCAGCCAACTGGAAGACCTCGCCCACCATATGGAGCAAGGCTGGGAAGCCGAAGTACGTTTGGTCGTCGATGCGGCTTACCCCAGCGCTCGCCTCGTCCGCGCCCTGACGGCGTTCATGCCGCAAAGCCGTGGCTGCCGGGTACGCCTGCGCGAAGAAGTGCTGTCGGGCGTGGAGGAAGTCTTGCTTGAAGGCGTGGCTGACCTGGCCATCACCGGGTTCAGCATTCCCGGTTACCTCGGCGCAGAATTGAGCGATGTCGAGTTTGTTGCCGTCGCCCACCCGGAACATCCCTTGCATCGTTTGAACCGCGAACTGAGCTTCCAGGACCTGGAAACCCAGATGCAAGTGGTTATCCGTGACTCCGGCCGCCAACAACCACGGGATGTCGGCTGGCTCGGCGCCGAGCAGCGCTGGACCGTCGGCAGTCTCGCCACCGCTGCGACCTTTGTCAGCAGCGGCCTGGGATTTGCCTGGTTGCCACGGCACATGATCGAACGGGAATTGAAAGAAGGCTCGCTCAAGCTGCTACCGTTGGATCAGGGTGGCAGTCGCAACCCGAGTTTCTATCTGTACTCGAACAAGGACAAACCGCTGGGCCCGGCGACGCAAATCCTCATCGAACTGCTGCGCACCTTCGACACGTTGCCGCTGGATGCACCGTTCGCCGCCCCTGAACAAGCCTGACACGGAGTTCACCGATGGCGTATTTCGAACACGACGGTTGCAACCTGCACTACGAGGAATATGGCCACGGCACACCGCTGCTGCTGGTCCACGGGCTCGGCTCGAGCACGCTGGACTGGGAAATGCAGATTCCTGCGCTGGCCGCACGCTACCGGGTGATCGTCCCGGACATCCGCGGCCACGGGCGTTCGGACAAACCCCGCGAGCGCTACAGCATCGCCGGCTTCAGCGCCGATCTGGTCGCACTGATCGAGCACTTGAACCTCGGCCCGGTGCACTACATTGGCCTGTCCATGGGCGGCATGATCGGTTTCCAGCTGGGTGTCGATCAGCCGCAACTGCTCAAGAGCCTGACCATCGTCAACAGCGCGCCCGAGGTCAAACTGCGTTCGCGCGACGACTATTGGCAGTGGTTCAAACGATGGAGCCTGATGCGCGTGCTCAGCCTGGCAGCCATCGGCAAGGCATTGGGCAGCAAACTGTTCCCCAAGCCGGAACAGGCCGATCTGCGGCAGAAAATGGCCGAACGCTGGGCAAAAAACGACAAACGTGCTTATCTCGCCAGCTTCGATGCAATTGTTGGCTGGGGCGTTCAGGAACGACTTTCCCGAGTGACCTGTCCAACGCTCATCGTCAGCGCCGACCGTGACTACACACCCGTCACGCTGAAAGAAACCTATGTAAAACTGCTGCCCGATGCGCGGCTGGTGGTGATCGCCGATTCGCGCCACGCCACCCCGCTCGATCAACCCGAACGCTTCAATCAAACGCTGCTGGAGTTTCTCGCCGCAGCCGATATTCATCCTCAGGATCACTGACCCATGCTGAAAAAAATCGCCCTCGCCGCCGGTACCGCGCTGTTTGCCGCCAACCTGATGGCTGCCACCCCGGCCAAAGCGCCGCACGTGCTGCTGGACACCACCAATGGCCAGATCGAAATCGAACTGGACCCGGTCAAGGCGCCGATCAGTACCAAGAATTTCCTTGAGTACGTCGACAGCGGCTTCTACACCAACACGATTTTTCACCGTGTGATCCCGGGCTTCATGGCTCAGGGCGGTGGTTTCACCCAGCAAATGCAGCAGAAAGACACCAAGGCACCGATCAAGAACGAAGCCAGCAACGGCCTGCACAACGTTCGCGGCACCTTGTCGATGGCGCGCACCTCCAACCCGGATTCGGCCACCAGCCAGTTCTTCATCAACGTGGCTGACAACGCTTTCCTCGACCCGGGCCGTGATGCCGGTTACGCGGTATTCGCCAAAGTGGTCAAGGGCATGGACGTGGTCGACATCATCGTCAACTCGCAAACCACCACCAAAAGCGGCATGCAAAACGTGCCTGTCGACCCTGTGATCATCAAGTCGGCCAAACGCATCGACTAAGTTTCGCGGGGCATTTCGAGCGGCGGCGGCCTCGGGCCACGCCGCTCACACTGATAAAAGGAGAGCCCGTATCCGGGCGGTTATCTGATGCTCTATCGCCGTTTCGAACAACTGATCGACATATTTCGCGACGCCCCGACGGCGGCCCCTCCAGATCGTGTCTGGCCCTTCTATACCTATTACCTGAAGCAGGTCTGGCCAAGTTTCGCCGCCCTGCTGGTCGTTGGCCTGTTTGCCGCGCTGATCGAAGTGGCGCTGTTCAGTTACCTGAGCCGCATCATCGACCTGGCCCAGGGCACACCCAACCCGAATTTCTTCAGCGACCACGCCCTCGAACTGACGTGGATGGTGGTGGTTGCGCTGGTCCTGCGGCCGATTTTCTTTGGTCTGCACGACCTGCTGGTGCACCAGACCCTGAGCCCCGGCATGACCAGCATGATCCGCTGGCAGAACCACAGTTATGTGCTCAAGCAGAGCCTCAACTTCTTTCAGAACGACTTCGCCGGGCGCATCGCCCAGCGCATCATGCAGACCGGCAACTCGCTGCGTGATTCAGCGGTGCAAGCCGTCGATGCGTTGTGGCATGTGGTGATCTATGCGATCAGCGCACTGGTGCTGTTCGCCGAGGCCGACTGGCGCCTGATGATCCCGCTGCTGGTGTGGATCGTCGGCTACATCGGCGCGCTCTACTACTTCGTGCCCCGGGTGAAAGAGCGTTCGGTGGAAGCCTCCGACGCGCGCTCGAAACTGATGGGGCGGATCGTCGACGGCTACACCAACATCGCCACACTGAAGCTGTTTGCGCACACCAACTTCGAACAGCATTACGCCAAGGAAGCCATCGAAGAGCAAACCGTCAAGGCGCAAATGGCCGGCCGCGTAGTCACCAGCATGGACGTGGCGATTACCACCATGAACGGCTTGCTGATCGTCGGCACCACCGCTCTGGCGCTGTGGTTGTGGACGCAATCGTTGATCACCGTCGGTGCCATTGCCCTGGCGACGGGTCTGGTGATCCGCATCGTCAACATGTCCGGCTGGATCATGTGGGTGGTCACTGGCATCTTCGAAAACATCGGCATGGTCCAGGACGGTTTGCGCACCATCTCGCAACCGGTCAGCGTCACCGATCAGGCGCAGGCCAAACCGCTGGCCGTGGCCAATGGCGAAGTGCGTTTCGAGCATGTGGATTTTCACTACGGCAAGAAGCGCGGAATCATCGGCGACCTCAACCTGACCATCAAACCGGGTGAAAAAATCGGTCTGATCGGCCCGTCCGGTGCCGGCAAATCGACTCTGGTCAACCTGCTGCTGCGCCTGTACGACGTCGAGGGTGGGCGCATCCTGATCGACGGCCAGAACATCGCCGAAGTCGGCCAGGAAAGCCTGCGCGCACGTATCGGCATGATTACCCAGGACACCTCGCTGCTGCACCGTTCGATCCGCGACAACTTGTTGTACGGCAAACCTGATGCAACCGACGCCGACCTCTGGGACGCGGTGCACAAGGCCCGCGCTGACGAGTTCATTCCGTTGTTATCCGACGCTGAAGGCCGCACCGGTTTCGACGCCCATGTCGGCGAGCGCGGCGTGAAGCTGTCAGGTGGCCAGCGTCAGCGCATCGCGATTGCCCGAGTGCTGCTCAAGGACGCGCCCATCCTGATCATGGACGAAGCGACCTCGGCACTCGACTCGGAAGTTGAAGCAGCGATTCAGGAAAGCCTGGAAACCCTGATGCAGGGCAAAACCGTGATCGCGATTGCCCACCGCCTCTCGACCATCGCCCGGATGGATCGCTTGGTGGTGCTGGAAAACGGCAAGATCGCCGAGAGCGGCACCCATGCTGAACTGCTGGCTCACCGTGGGTTGTATGCCCGGTTGTGGGCGCATCAGACCGGGGGGTTTGTCGGGATCGATTGATCATCCCGAAGCGCCAAAAAAACTGTGGGAGCGAGCTTGCTCGCGAAAGCGGTGGGTCAGTCGCGGGAATATCGACTGACCCACCGCCTTCGCGAGCAAGCTCGCTCCCACATTGATATTTACGTTTGGCGGTAGGGTAAAGCGGCTCGCGCTTCCTCGGCATAGGCCAGAACGCCAGCGCGTTCCTGTTTCAGGAAATCCTTCACCGCTGCTTTCAATCCGGGATGGCGCAGGTAATGCCATGAATGCGTGATCACCGGTTCGAAGCCACGAATCAGCTTGTGCTCGCCCTGAGCACCGGCATCGAAACGCTGATAACCCTGGGCAATCGCGTAGTCCATGCCCTGATAAAAACAGGTTTCGAAGTGCAGCCGATCAAACTCGGCCAGACAGCCCCAATAACGTCCGTAAAAACTGTCGCCCCCCACCAGACTGAACGCCATGGCCACCGGCCGTGAGCCCTGTTTGGCCAACACCACGCGAATCGCTTCGGGCATGCGCTCGGCCAACAGACTGAAAAACTCCCGGGTCAGATACGGCGTTTGCCGACGCACCGCGTAGGTATTGGCGTAGCAGGCGTAGACGAAATCCCACTGCGCCTCGTCCAGCGCTCCTCCCTCCAGCCATTCAAACTCGAAGCCCTGCCCCGCCACTTGCTCGCGTTCCTTGCGCATCTGTTTGCGCTTGCGCGAAGCGAGCACGTCGAGAAAGTCCTGAAAGTCGCGATAGCCACGATTCTGCCAGTGATACTGACAGCCAATGCGCTGCAACCAGCCCGGGTGTTCGGCCATGGCGGCGTCGGTGAAGGCATCGGTGAAATTGATGTGGGCACTGGAAAGCGCTTCTATTTCCAGATAACCGGGCAGGCTCTTGAGCAGCTCGAAACCGTCCTCGACCCTGGCGGCCAGCAGCCTCGGCCCACTGACGGGACTGAACGGCACCGCCGTCAACAGCTTGGGGTAGTAATCGATTCCGGCGCGGGCACAGGCATCGGCCCAGCCATGATCGAACACGTACTCGCCGTAGGAATGCCACTTGCGATAACTGGGCAACGCCGCGATCAGCCGATCATCTTCAATATGCAGCAAATGCTCCGGCTGCCAACCGGAGTGGGGGCCGACGCTGCCGCTGTCTTCCAATGCACTGAGAAACGCATGGCGCAGAAAGGGCTGATTGTCCGGCACCAGTGCGTCCCAGGCATGTGAGGAAATTTCCGACAGGTTTTGCAGGCGTTGCAACGGCATCAACAAGCTCTCCACAACAGGACTCCAGCGCCCGGCGAGTATCGCCGATTGCGCCGCAATGCACACCCGCAATCGGCCGACAGCGCTCTAGATCAATAGTTCGCGATCGACGCACACGGTCATCATCTTGCCATCACTGTGCCACCGCACTGTCATAAACCATCGCGATACTGGCGCCTGTTTTTAGAGCGCCGGGTTCTAACCCGGACACTGTTTTCCGACCTCGATTGTCGGTTGTGCCCAGGATGGTTAAGCCATCCTCTCTCATCTTCGGAGATTGCTATGCGTCTTGCTTCCACGAAAACTGCGGCGGCCCTGTGCGGTGGCCTGTTGCTGGCCATGAGCGTTCCGGCCAGTGCTGCAGTCGACGCCAAACTGCTCGACATGCTCAAGGCTAACGGTTCGATTTCCCAGGCGCAGTACATTGAACTGCAAACTGAACTGGCCAAGGATCAGAAGGCTCAGCAAATCGCGCAGCAGGCGCAGCAAGAGACCAACGAACAAGTCGCGGCTGTCGCGAAAAAGACCAACGAACAAAGCGCTTTCGACCAGAAACTGGCGTGGGCGGCCAAGACTCAGTTCAAGGGCGACGTGCGCATCCGGCAGGAAACCATCAAGATCGATGGCGAACCGAACAACGGCGGTCGCGACAAGGATCGCCAGCGCATCCGTGCCCGTCTGGGTGCCTACACCGAGATCAACCCGCAAGTGGACACCGGCATCCGTATCGCCACCGGCGGCGGCGACGATGCCCGTTCGACTAACCAGGATCAGGACAACTACTTCGACAAGAAGCAGATCTGGCTCGACCTGGGTTACATCGACTACCACCCTGACCAGATCAAGAACCTGCACGTGATCGGCGGCAAGATGCTGCAACCGTGGGTGAGCATGGGCGACGTGATCTGGGATAGCGACATCAACCCTGAAGGTCTGGCCGTTACTTACAAATACCCGCTGGGCAGCAGCGCCGAACTGTTCGGCAGCCTGGGCAACTACAACCTCAAGGACAACGTCGATGGTGACGGCGTGCAGTTCCGTCACGACCTGCGCCTGACCGCCGGCCAACTGGGTAGCCGCTTCAATATCACCGACAACCTGAAGCTGACCTTGGGCGGCAGTGTCTACGCTTACCAGAATGATGACGACAGCCGTTGCACCGGCACCTCCACGCCGTGCGCCCTGGCGGTCAACGGCAACTCGGCAGACAACGAGTTCCGCCTGTATGAAGGTTTCAGCCAGGTCGACATCGGCGGTCTGCCAATGCCGCTGTCGTTCTACGGCCAGTACGTGAAGAACAACGATGCCGTGACCGATCAGGACACTGCCTGGCTGCTCGGCGCCAAGTCGAAGGTCTTTGGTTTCAACCTCGACTACAACTATCGTGACGTGCAGCGCAACGCTGTGGTCGGCGCGTTCACCGACTCCGACTTTGCCAACGGCACCACAGGTTCGCGGGGTCACAAGTTCAAGGTCGGTTACGACATCGACAAGAACTTCGCTGTCGGCGCGACGTACTTCCTGACCAAGGCCGACTTCGCCAGCCGTACCCAGCGTGATGCTGATACCAACACCCTGCAGCTGGATGCGGAAGCCAAGTTCTAAAAAAGAAGCGTCAAGCTGCAAGTTCCAAGCTGCAAGTCAGAGCCTCGCTTGCAGCTTGAGGCTTGCCACTCGACGCTGCTTCTCCCCTATAGCCCAGTGGGGGCGGGACGATCCCCATCATCCGTTCGTTTCACCCGCACCGGGTTGTTTCTGCAGGATGCAAAAACCCCCTGTAGGAGCCGCCTCGTTTCACTCGACAGCGCCTACAGGGGGTTATCTTTTCGGCGTTGCTCGGCCAGGCGTTCAGCCAGTGCATCGACACCCTCTTCAGGTTTCTCCGGCATGGCCTTCAGCGTCGCCTGCATCAACCGCATCTGGCGCATGAAACGCCGGCAGTTGGGGCAGAACATCAGGTGATGACGCACCATCAACCTCTCGCCAAAACTCAGCTGACCATCAAGATAATCGCTGGATCGTGCCACTTGCTCCTTGCAGGTCAACATTCTCCCGTCTCCTCAAAATGTTCCACGGTCGCGAAGACCTTTAACCGTGCCCGATGCAGCAGCACCCGGACATTGGAGAGCGAGATGTCCAGAAGATTACAGATCTCTTCGAGCTCCACGCCCTGGCGCTCACGCAACAGCAAAACGCTGCTTTGCAGTTCCGACAGGCTCAGCAGCGTGTGCTCTAGGCACTCGCGCAGTTCGCCTTCGGTCAACAATGCCTCGGGGGTGTCCTGATGCCAGGCGAAAGGCGCGACCAGCCAATGGCCGTCACCTGACGAAAAACGGTCATCGTCGACAGTGCCGTGGGGCGACGGCAAGTCGTCGAGCAGCACCTCGCGACGGTTTTGCTTGTAGCGACTCTTGGCCGAGTTGGCCGTGATGGTCAGCAGCCAGGTCTTGAGACTGGAGCGCCCTTCGAAGCTGCCAATATGACGCACCACCGACAGCCAGGCGTCCTGCACCACTTCCTCGACATGACGCTGGCCGACGATCGCATACGCAACGGCCCGCATGGCGCTTTGATAAGTCGTCACCAGCTCCTTGAAAGCCTTTTGCTCGCCTGCCAACAAACGCGCGAGCAGTTGAGTTTCGTCAACCGCCATCCATCAATCTCCTTGTTCCGACTCCGAAAATGATTACGGCAGGATTCGCTCAATGCGTCTCCTGCCGTCATTTCCGAAAACTACAGCGTTCCAGCCGATTCAGATGTAGGAAAGATCAGCGCGATTAATAGGAAATTAAACCACCTTTTAACGCTTGCGCAGAATCACGCTACCGATCGAGTAACCCGCACCGAACGAACTCAGCACCGCCAGCGAACCGGCGGCCAGGTCATCCTGATACTTGTGGAAGGCAATGACCGAACCCGCCGAGCTGGTGTTGGCGTAGGTGTCGAGGATTACCGGCGCTTCTTCTTCGGTCGCTTCGCGGCCCAGCAACTTGCGCACGATCAGGTGGTTCATGCTCAGGTTGGCCTGGTGCAGCCAGAAGCGCTTCACGTCGCCGACGTTGAGCTGGTTCTCTTGCAGATGCTCGCCAATCAGTTCGGCAACCATCGGGCAAACGTCCTTGAACACCTTGCGGCCTTCCTGCACGAACAGTTTGTCGCGAGCACCGACGCCCTCTTCCGCCGCGCGGTTGAGGAAACCGAAGTTGTTGCGGATGTTGTTGGAGAACTTGGTCAGCAGTTTGGTGCTGACCACGTCGAACTGGTGCCTGGAGGTGGCCAGATCGGCGCGTTCGATGATCACCGCTGTGGCTGCATCGCCGAAGATGAAGTGGCTGTCGCGGTCACGGAAGTTCAGGTGACCGGTGCAGACTTCCGGATTGACCATCAGGATCGCCCGGGCCTGCCCCAGTTGCACGCTGTTGGTCGCTGCCTGAATGCCGAAGGTCGCCGAGGAACAGGCCACGTTCATGTCGAAACCGAAACCTTGAATGCCCAGCGCTTCCTGGACTTCGATGGCGATGGCCGGGTAGGCGCGTTGCAGGTTGGAGCAGGCGACGATGACGCCGTCGATGTCGGCAGCGGTTTTGCCGGCGCGCTGCAAGGCTTGCTCGGCAGCACCGATGGCCATCTGGCAGAGCACCGACCATTCGTCGTTGGACCGCTCCGGCAGGCGCGGGGCCATGCGTTGCGGATCAAGAATGCCGTCCTTGTCCATGACAAAACGGCTTTTGATGCCCGAGGCTTTCTCGATGAACGGTGCGCTGGATTCGGTCAGTGCCTGGACGTCGCCGCTGGCGATGGCCTCGGCATTGTCCGCGTTGAACTGGGCGACGTAGGTATTGAAAGACTGCACCAGCTCTTCGTTGGAGATGCTGTTGGCCGGGGTGTACAGGCCGGTGCCGCTGATGACGACGTTATGCATGGTCGTTTCTCTAATCTGTTCAGGCAGAAAGTGCTGGAACCGTCGTACCAACACACAAAGGGTCTATTCCCATCCGGGGGACGCAAACCTGGCATCGCTTTATTCCGCTCCGGGACACGGCCGAAGGCTCTGGGTCGCGAACGCGGCGTTTATGGTCGCGAAGTTTGCCATAAACCCAAGGTTTTGGCCCCTTTTTGCTGGCTCGCGCATTAGCCATTAGCGCCACCTCTGTGGGAGCGAGCTTGCTCGCGAAGGCGGCGGGTCAGGCAATCAAGTCGTTGACTGATACATCCCCTTCGCGAGCAGGCTCGCTCCCACAGGGCGGTTCGGGAGGCCTTAAGGTCAGGGTTCTACCTGAGTCCACTGTTTATTGAGGCGTTTATCGGAGATCGGCACTTTCGTCCCCAACTGCTGGGCGAACAGCGAAACCCGGTATTCCTCCAGCCACCAGCGGTACAACTCAAGCTGCGGATCGCGCTTGCCTTCCTGGGCGTGTTTGGCGGCGCGAGTCTGGTATTGCGCCCAGAGGCCAGCGAGTTCACCGCTCCAGACCCGATCCTTCTGCACCTGCGCGCCGAGTTTCTCGAAGCGCTGCTCGACCGCTTTCAGGTAACGCGGCAACTCCTTGAGCCACTGCATCGGCGTTTCCCGGACAAAGCCCGGATAGACCAGGTTACTGATCTGCTGCTTGATGTCATTGAGCGCCACGGCTTGGGCGAGGTCGATCTTGCCCTTGAAGCGCTTTTGCAGACCGTGCCAGGTCTTCAGGATCTCCAGCGTCAGCCGCGCCACACGCTCGGCGTGTTCAGTCCAGCTGCCGCGCTTGCGCTCGGCCAATGCCGCCAGCCCTGCGCCGTCACGCGGCAATGGCTCTTCGCCCTCCAGAATGCAGCTGTCGAGGCTGGCCAGCAAAATGTCTTCGACCAAGGCATCGACCCGACCCAGATCGCGGTAAAGCAAACCCAGTTCGGTCTGCCCCGGCAATTTGCCACGCAGGAATTTGGCCGGCTCGGCCAACTGCTGCATCAACAAACGCTGCAACGCGCGACGATGCTGGAACTCGGCTTCGGCCGGCGTCGAGAATCGTCCTTCCTTGACCGTACCGCCCTCCTCCACCAGCGCCGGATACACCGTCATCGACAATCCGGCGATCTTCTGCTGAGTTTTTTCTGCCACCGGGGCGAAGACTTTCGCCTCCACCGGCTGCTGACTTTTAGCGCTCTGCGGCACGGCCAGTGCGGCCTGACTGGCTTGGGCAAAGCGCGCGGTCAGCTCGGCCAGATCGCGTCCTTCGCCAAGAAACTTGCCTTGGCCGTCGACGATTTCCAGGTTCATCCGCAGATGCCCTTCGACCCCTTGCTCGGCCTCTGCCCACGCCTCATCGCTGACCCGTGCGCCGGTCATGCGCAACAGCTCACGGCCCAGCGCTTGCGAGAGCGAACCTTCGGCGAAGGTCATGCGTTGCAACGCAGCCTTGATGAAGTCCGGCACCGGCACGAAATTCTTGCGCAGCGCTTTCGGCAAGTTACGCACGAGGGCGATGCACTTGGCCTCGATCAACCCGGGCACCAGCCATTCCAGACGCTCCGGCGGCAACATCGGCAACAGCGGCGCCGGCACACGCAAGGTCACGCCGTCACGCGGATGATTGGGTTCGAAGTGATAGGTCAGGGCCAGTTCCAGATCACCGATGTGCAGGGTGTCCGGGTAATCCCGTGCGGTGACTTCACTGGCCTCGCGGGCCAGCACGTCTTCTTCACGCATGATCAACAGCTGCGGATCTTTCTGGCTGTTGATGCGATACCAACTGTCGAAGGTCGCCGTCTGGTGAATCTCTGCCGGCAAGCGTGCATCGTAGAAGGCGTACAGGGTTTCTTCGTCGGCGAGGATGTCGCGACGACGGGCCTTGGCTTCGAGTTCGTCGAGCTGTTCCAGTAGCTTCTGGTTAGCGGACAGACACTTGGCTCTGGATTGAATCTCGCCGCGCACCAGACCTTCACGGATAAACAATTCACGCGAGACCACCGGGTCTACCGGACCGTAGTGCACCGGCCGGCGGCCCACCACGATCAGGCCGAACAGGGTGATCTGCTCGAACGCAACGACCTGGCCGCGCTTCTTCTCCCAGTGCGGCTCGAAGTGGTTTTTCTTGATCAGATGCCCGGCCAGCGGCTCGATCCAGTCGGCGTCGATCTTCGCCACCATGCGCGCGTAAAGCTTGGTGGTCTCCACCAGTTCGGCGGTCATCAGCCACTGCGGGCGCTTCTTGCCGATGCCTGACGACGGATGAATCCAGAAGCGGCGCTGACGCGCGCCGAGGTAATCGCCGTCCTCGGTTTTCTGGCCGATCTGGCTAAGCAGCCCCACCAGCACCGCTTTGTGCAGTTTCGGATAATCCGCCGGCTCTTTGTTCAGGCTCAGCTGCATGTCGCGGCAGATCAGGCTCAACTGGCGATGGGAATCGCGCCACTCGCGCAAACGCAAGTAATTGAGGAAGTTCTTCCGGCACCAGTTGCGCAGCGGACTGGCCGTGAGCGCCTGGCGCTGTTCTTCAAAACCGCGCCACAGATTGACCAGCCCGGCGAAGTCCGAGTCGATGTCTTTCCATTGCGCGTGGGCCTGATCGGCGGCTTGCTGACGCTCCGGCGGACGCTCGCGCGGGTCCTGAATCGACATGGCACTGGCGACGATCAGCACTTCCTGCAAGCTGCCGAGCTTGGCCGCTTCGAGCAGCATGCGACCCATGCGCGGGTCCACCGGCAAGCGCGCCAATTGGCGGCCGAGCGGGGTCAACTGGCTGTTGCGATCGACTGCCGAGAGTTCTTGCAGCAGGTTGAAACCGTCACTGATCGCCTTGCCGTCCGGCGGCTCGATGAACGGGAACGCAGTGATTTCGCCGAGGCGCAGATGGAGCATCTGCAAAATCACCGCGGCGAGGTTGGTGCGCAGAATTTCCGGATCGGTAAATTCCGGGCGCCCGATGAAGTCTTCTTCGCTGTAGAGGCGGATGCAAATACCCGGCTCGACCCGGCCGCAGCGACCTTTACGCTGGTTGGCACTGGCCTGGGAAATCGCTTCGATCGGCAGGCGCTGGACCTTGGCGCGATAGCTGTAGCGGCTGATGCGCGCGGTGCCGCTGTCGATCACGTAACGGATGCCTGGCACGGTCAGCGAGGTTTCGGCAACGTTGGTCGCCAGCACCACACGACGCCCCGGGTGCGACTGGAAAATCCGCTGCTGCTCGGCCGGTGACAGACGCGCATACAGCGGCAGAATTTCGGTGTGCTTGATCTGCGCCTTGCGCAGCATGTCGGCGGCGTCACGAATCTCCCGTTCGCCGGGCAGAAACACCAAAACGTCACCGGGACTGCGGCGTTCGCTGCGCTCGTAAGCGGCGATTTCGTCGAGGGTGGCGAGGATCGCCTGATCCACGGTCAGGTCATCTTCGACACGGTTGCCCTCTTCGTCCTGCTCCAAGGTCAGCGGGCGATACCAGGTGTCCACCGGGAAGGTACGGCCGGACACCTCGACAATCGGCGCATCGTCGAAGTGCTTGGAGAAACGCTCCAGATCGATGGTTGCCGAGGTGATGATGACTTTCAGATCCGGGCGACGCGGCAGCAGGGTTTTCAGGTAACCGAGCAGAAAATCGATGTTGAGGCTGCGTTCGTGGGCTTCGTCGACGATGATCGTGTCGTAGCGCTCGAGGTAGCGGTCGTTCTGGGTTTCCGCCAGCAGGATGCCGTCGGTCATCAGCTTGATCAGGGTGTTGGAGTCGCTCTGATCTTCAAAACGCACCTGATAGCCGACCAGCGAACCGAGCGGCGTCCCGAGTTCCTCAGCGACGCGGCTGGCGACGCTGCGCGCAGCGATCCGGCGCGGCTGGGTGTGGCCGATCAGACCGTGTTGACCACGACCGATTTCCAGGCAGATTTTCGGCAACTGGGTGGTTTTGCCCGAGCCGGTTTCACCCGCGATGATCAGGACCTGATGCTGCTCCAGCGCCTTTTTGATCTCGTCACGCTTGGCCGCAATCGGCAGGCTGTCGTCGTAACGAATCACCGGCAGGCTGGCCTTGCGCGCCAGCACCTGATCACAAGACGCCTGCATGCGCGTCACCCATTGGGCCAGCTTGGCCTCATCGGGATTCTTGCGCAGCTCAAGCAACTGCCGCCGTAGCCGGTGGCGGTCGGCGAGCATGGCGTGATCGAGGTTTTTCAACAGTTTGTCGATGGAGGGCGATTCGTCGGTCATCGGGTACGCAATTCGGTCGTCTATTTATGCAGGGAGCGGATTGTCGCAGATTTGGCGGATTTGTGGCGTGTCAGGGGGATTGCTGCCCCTCACCCTAGCCCTCTCCCGAGGGAGAGGGGACCGATCGAGTCAACTGTGCCAGCTCCGCCGACCTGAACGAGCTTCACCGAATCCATAATCGCCAAGGTCTCTCAGGTCGATGGATAACGCCAGACAACTCGGTCAGCTCCCTCTCCCTCCGGGAGAGGGCTGGGGTGAGGGGCTTTTTTGGGTTCACTCGTTGTCCAGGCCTTTACGCCGATACGGGAAAACATCAATCACTTTGCCGGCGCGAATCGCTTCCTGCAGGCTCTTCCAGTAATCGGCGTTGTACAACTCGCCATGCAACTGGTTGAACAACTTGCGCTGCCCCGAATCAGCAAACAGAAACGGCGGAAATTCCTCGGGAAACACATCCAGCGGCCCGATCGAATACCACGGCTCCGACGCCATTTCATCCTCCGGTGTGCGCGGTTGCGGGATGTGGCGGAAGTTGGCTTCGGTCAGGAAACAGATCTCGTCGTAGTCATAGAACACCACCCGTCCGTGACGGGTGACGCCGAAGTTCTTCAACAACATGTCGCCGGGAAAGATGTTCGCCGCCGCCAGTTGCTTGATTGCCAACCCGTAATCTTCCAGCGCTTCATGCACCTGCGCATCGTTGGCGTTTTCCAGATAAAGGTTGAGCGGGGTCATCCGCCGTTCCGTCCAGCAGTGGCGGATCAGCACCGTCTCGCCTTCGACCGACACCGTGGACGGTGCGACCTCCAGTAATTCCTCGAGGCACGCTGGCTCGAACTTGCTCAACGGAAAACGGAAATCGGCGAATTCCTGGGTATCGGCCATGCGCCCTACCCGGTCGACGCTTTTCACCAGTCGATACTTCTCGATTACCGTGGCACGGTCGACGTTTTTCGACGGTGAAAACCGGTCCTTGATGATCTTGAACACGGTGTTGAAGCCCGGCAGGGTAAACACGCTCATGACCATGCCTCGCACGCCCGGCGCCATGATGAACTGGTCATCGGTGTTGGCCAGGTGATTGATCAGCGCCCGATAGAACTCGGACTTGCCGTGCTTGTAAAAGCCAATCGAGGTATACAACTCGGCGATGTGTTTGCCCGGCAAAATCCGCCGCAGAAAACCGATGAACTCGGCCGGCACCGGCACATCCACCATGAAATACGAGCGGGTGAAAGAGAAGATGATCGACACATCGGCTTCGTCGGTAATCAGCGCGTCGATCTGAATCCCGCGCCCTTCGCGGTGCAGCAGCGGAATCACCAGCGGCCATTGCTCGTCGCGGGTGTAAATGCGCCCGACCAGGTACGCGCCCTTGTTGCGGTAAAGCACCGAGGAAAACAGCTCGACGCTCAGTTCCGGGTCTTTGCACACCCAGTCCGGGAGGTTTTCACGCAACTGCGCTTCGAGACGGCGCAGGTCGCCGGGCAAATCGGCGTAATCCTCGCTGAAACGGTAGTCGGCAAAAATGCTCGCGAGCATCCCCGACAATTGCCCTTGCGGCTTGTACGTGCGGGTTTGCGCAGCCCGCGCTCGGCGCAGGCTCGGGCGGGTGGTGTGGATGAACATGCAGCCGTCGCTGATCAGGTCATGGCTGAACAGCCCGCAGAAAATCGAGTTGTACCAGGTCTCGGACAGTTCATCGTCGAAGCGCAGGTCGATGACGCTGATGTAGGCGCTTTTTACCAGCGGCCAGCAGCTGACATTCATCAGCGTTTCGTCGTCGAAGTATTCGCGCAACCGGGCGATGGTTTCGCCGACTTTTTCCTCGTAGAGGTTGATTCGCGCCGCCGACGCCGTTTGCGTCTCCTGCCAGCGCGCCTGCTCGAAACGCTCCCGGGCACCGTCGGTGATCCGGCGGAAATGCTCACGGTAATCATCAAAGCCATCGAGGATCATGCGGGCGATGTCGGTGGCGGGCCATTGCTGCGGCATAGATGAAACCTCTGCGTGCATTCGTGATGCCTGAGCTTAGCCACGGAACCGGCATGAGGAGAAGTGCAATTTCGGCCAAAACCGAAGCGCAGACGTACGGCGTGGCATTTTCTGCCAGGCACTCCTGCCAGGAACATTTAAATGCCCGATTAGCGGTTGCCATCGTCAGGAGGCTCGGCAACACTCTCGTCCCGATCAAGCAAGGAGCCCGCCGTGAGCCCTGTCGATATTTTCCGTATGTTGTCGCTGGCTGCCATCTGGGGGGCGAGTTTTCTGTTCATGCGCATTATTGCGCCGGTAATCGGCACTATTCCGACGGCGTTTTTTCGTGTGTCGATCGCTGCCGTCGGTCTGCTGGTGATCCTCGGACTGATGCGCATCAGCTGGGATTTCAAGGGCAAGCTGAAAACCGTGATGCTGCTCGGCGTGATCAACTCGGGGATACCGGCGACGCTGTATTCGGTCGCGGCTCAAGTGCTGCCGGCCGGTTACTCGGCGATCTTCAACGCCACCACACCATTGATGGGTGTGTTGATCGGTGGGTTGTTCTTCAGCGAGAAACTCACTGCGGCCAAACTGGCGGGCGTGTTTCTCGGGTTGTTCGGTGTGGGCGTGCTGACGCGCGCCGGTCCCGTGGCCTTCGATATGCAATTGCTGCTGGGCGCCCTCGCCTGCCTGCTCGCGACCACTTGTTACGGTTTTGCCGGATTCCTTGCACGGCGCTGGCTGGATCAGGCCGGCGGGTTGGACAGTCGTCTGTCAGCCGTGGGCAGCATGCTTGGCGCGACACTGTTCCTGCTGCCGCTGTTCGGTTACAGCGTGGTGACTCAACCGCCGGCGAGTTGGGGCGGCTGGAATGTCTGGCTGTCGCTGCTCGGTCTGGGCCTGGGCTGCACGGCGTTCGCCTACATTATTTACTTCCGCCTGCTCAGCTCCATCGGCCCGGTCAAATCGATGACCGTGACCTTCATGATTCCGCCATTCGGGGTGTTGTGGGGGGCGCTGTTGCTGGATGAGCCGTTATCGATGGCTCACGTCTACGGCGGTGTGTTGATTGCGTTGGCGTTGTGGCTGGTGTTGAAGCCGGCGGTGGTGAAAAAACTGTAGGTGCTACCGAAGGCAGCGATCTTTGACCATACAAGTCATCTTGCTGACAAAAAAAACCGCTCACAACGAGCGGTTTTTTTCATATCAACATCCAGCCTCAACCAAACAACCAATACCCCAACAACGTCAGCACAACTACCGCCAGCACCGGGCGCATCACACGGTAGGCCTTCGGATGACGGCGCTTCCACTGTTTGACCACGCCGCTGAACCGGTCACTGAAGTTCTTGCTCCAGGCATAGGCCTGGTTGATCCCGCCGACGCGTTCATCGTCAAGGTTCTGCGGTGCGGTCGCGCGGCCAAGCCAGCCGCTGATGAAGCGGTTGATGCGGGTCATCAGGCGATTGCTCAGCGGACGTTCGATGTCGCAGAACAGGATGACGCGGGTCTTGTCGGTTTCGTTCTTTACCCAGTGCACATAGGTCTCATCGAACATCACGTCTTCACCGTCGCGCCACGCGTAGACCTGGCCGTCGACGAAGATCCGGCAATCATCGGAATTGGGCGTCGACAAGCCCAAGTGATAACGCAGGGAGCCGGCAAACGGATCGCGGTGCGGATTGAGGTGACTGCCGCCGGGCAGCAACGCAAACATCGCGCCTTTGACGTTGGGAATGGCACTGACCAACGCCACGGTTTTCGGGCACAGGGTCTCTGCCGATGGCAGCGGTTTGTCGTACCACTTGAGGTAGAAACGCTTCCAGCCCTTCTTGAAGAACGAGCCAAACCCGGCGTCGTTGTTCTTTTCGGCCGCGCGGATATACCCCTCATCGAACAGGTGCATGGCTTCGTCGCGGATGATTTCCCAGTTGTCGCGCAGTACGTCCAGTTCCGGAAACTTGCTGCGATCCAGATACGGCTTGGAGGGTACGCCGGAGAACAGGTACATCAAGGCGTTGTAAGGCGCGAACAGTGCCGAGTGGTTGACGAACTGGCGCAGCACCGGCAGGCGCGCTTTACCGCGCAGATGCACATAGAGGATGCTGCCGACAAACAGCAGCAGCACCGACACCTTGGCGGCTAACGAATAGGTCATCAACGACTCCTTGAATGAAAACAACGCTGCACAATGCCCTTTACCCGGCATGGCAGCCGGCCATGATAAACACTACCGGCCTGAGGCAAAACCCGTTCAACCTAAAATTCAGTGTTAAGGATTGCGTAACAAAGCATTTATTAACATAAGGATCCTGAACGTTGGCTGATCCAAATCAGACTGGCGCGATCAAGGCCACAACAGGAGCAAAAGATCGCCGTCGCCTGGCGATCTTTTGCTCGCCGGGTTACTGCTGATTCTCCTGGTCGGTGAACAGATCGCTGAACAGCATGCTCGACAGATAACGCTCACCCGAGTCCGGCAGGATCACAACGATCGTCTTGCCCTGCATTTCCGGCGTCTCCGCCAAGCGAACCGCCACGGCCATCGCCGCGCCGCAAGAGATGCCGCACAAGATCCCTTCTTCCTGCATCAGACGCAGCGCCATGGCCTTCGACTCTTCGTCGGTCACCAGCTCGACGCGGTCGACCATCGACAAATCCAGATTCTTCGGCACAAAACCGGCCCCGATGCCCTGAATCTTGTGCGGGCTCGGCTTGATCTCTTCACCGGCCAGCGCTTGGGTAATCACCGGCGAAGCCACAGGCTCCACCGCCACCGAAACAATCGGTTTGCCCTGGGTATTCTTGATATACCGCGAAACGCCAGTAATGGTTCCGCCGGTACCTACGCCAGCCACCAGCACGTCAACGGCGCCATCGGTGTCGTTCCAGATTTCCGGGCCGGTGGTTTTTTCATGGATGGCCGGGTTGGCCGGATTATCGAACTGCGCCGGCATGAAGTATTTGTCGGCATCGCTGGCAACAATCTCCGACGCCTTTTCGATCGCGCCTTTCATGCCTTTGGCCGGTTCGGTCAACACCAGTTCGGCGCCCAGCGCTTTCAGAACCTTGCGCCGCTCGATGCTCATCGACGCCGGCATGGTCAGCATCAACTTGTAACCACGGGCGGCAGCCACGAAGGCCAGGCCAATGCCGGTGTTGCCCGACGTCGGCTCGACGATGGTCATGCCCGGCTTGAGTTTGCCGCTGCTTTCGGCGTCCCAGATCATGTTGGCGCCGATCCGGCACTTGACCGAATAACCCGGGTTGCGCCCCTCGATCTTGGCCAGGATGGTCACACCGCGTGGCGCGATGCGGTTGATCTGCACCAACGGCGTATTGCCGATGGAATGGGCATTGTCAGCAAAGATACGGCTCATGGCTGGGTCCTTATGCAGCATTGAATTTAGCGCTCCAAGGTATGCCTGTTGCCCACCACAGTCCAGTCGGGTCGAACGTCTGTCGACGTGCGCAGTCAATCGCTTTACATCGTTCGGGAATCGTCACCATGAAGCGTCGTTACAGCTGGCCGTTGTGGGCCTTCGCCACCGTCATTGTGCTACTGGTCGCCTTGCACATCGCCCTGCCCTACCTGGTGCGCGACTATCTGAATGACAAACTGGCGGACATGGGTGATTACCGTGGCCAGGTGACCGACGTCGACCTGGCGCTGTGGCGCGGCGCCTACAAAATCAACGGCCTGAAAATCGTCAAAGTCGACGGCAAGGTACCCGTACCGTTCGTCAATGCCCCCGTGATTGATCTGGCGGTGAGCTGGCACTCGTTGTGGTACGACCATGCGGTGGTGGGCGAAGTGCAGTTTTTCAATCCCGAAATCAACTTTGTCGACGGCGGCGCCAACAAGCAGAACTCCCAGACCGGTCAAGGCACTGACTGGCGCGAGCAATTGGGCAAACTCCTGCCGATTACCCTCAACGAAGTGCGCATCAGCGACGGGAAAATCACCTTCCGCAACTTCAATTCCAAACCACCCGTGAACATGAATGCAACCAACGTCGATGCCAGCATCTACAACCTGACCAACGTGGTCGACACCGAAGGCAAACGTGACGCGCGGTTCGAGGGCAAAGCCTTGTTGCTCGGCCATGCCCCTCTGGAAACCACGGCGACCTTCGATCCGCTGAGCAACTTCGAAGACTTCGAGTTTCGACTTCGCGCAAAAGACATCGAGCTCAAGCGCATGAATGATTTCGCTTCTGCCTATGGCAAGTTCGATTTCAACGCCGGTCACGGGGACGTGGTGATTGAAGCAAAGGCTGAGAAAGCAAAAGTCACCGGTTACATCAAACCGCTGCTGCGCGACGTCGATGTGTTCGACTGGCAACAAGACGTCGAGAACAAGAACAAAGGTCTGTTTCGCTCGGTCTGGGAAGCATTGGTCGGCGGTACCGAAACCGTACTCAAGAACCAGGTCAAAAACCAGTTCGCCACCCGCGTACAACTCAGCGGTAACGTGCACCAGCAAAATATCAACGCGTTCGAAGCGTTTTTGCAGATTTTGCGCAATGGATTTGTTCAGGCGTTCAATGCTCGCTATGAGCGACCGAAGCCGGATGAGGGCTGAGTCATCATGTGACGCCCCATTCAGAGACTGAATAAGCCGTCTGCGTTCACAGTCGACCGGGCTGCGCGTTATAGTCGGGGCATCCGATTATTTCGCCCCCGCCCTGCCCGTTCAGGTCGGCGTTACCGTTCGAGGATTAGCAGATGAAGTTCGAAGGCACCCAGGCCTACGTTGCCACCGATGACCTGAAGCTGGCAGTCAACGCCGCCATCACCCTGGAGCGGCCGCTGCTGGTCAAGGGCGAGCCGGGCACCGGCAAGACCATGCTCGCCGAGCAACTTGCCGAATCGTTCAACGCCAAGTTGATCACCTGGCACATCAAGTCCACCACCAAGGCGCATCAGGGTCTGTACGAGTACGACGCGGTCAGCCGTCTGCGCGACTCGCAGCTGGGCACGGAAAAAGTCCACGATGTGCGCAACTACTTGAAGAAAGGCAAGCTCTGGGAAGCTTTCGAGTCCGAAGAGCGGGTGATTCTGCTGATCGACGAAATCGACAAGGCCGACATCGAGTTCCCGAACGACCTGCTGCAAGAACTCGACAAGATGGAGTTCTACGTTTACGAGATCGACGAGACGATCAAGGCCAAGAAACGCCCGATCATCATCATTACCTCCAACAACGAGAAAGAGTTGCCAGACGCCTTCCTGCGTCGCTGCTTCTTCCACTACATCGCCTTTCCCGACCGCACTACCCTGCAGAAAATCGTCGATGTGCACTACCCGGACATCAAGAAGGACCTGGTCAGCGAAGCGCTGGACGTGTTCTTCGACGTGCGCAAGGTGCCGGGCCTGAAGAAGAAGCCATCGACTTCGGAACTGGTCGACTGGCTGAAGCTGCTGATGGCCGACAACATCGGTGAAGCCGTGCTGCGTGAACGCGATCCGACCAAAGCGATCCCGCCGCTGGCAGGCGCGCTGGTCAAGAACGAACAGGACGTGCAACTGCTTGAGCGCCTCGCGTTCATGAGCCGTCGCGGCACCCGCTAAGAGGCTGATGCCATGTTGCTCAACCTGTTCAACGAAATGCGTGCAGCCAAGGTGCCGGTCTCGGTGCGTGAGCTGCTCGACCTGATCAACGCGCTGAAACAGCGCGTCACGTTCGCCGACATGGACGAGTTCTACTACTTGTCGCGGGCGATTCTGGTGAAGGACGAACGGCATTTCGACAAGTTCGACCGTGCGTTCGGCGCTTACTTCAATGGCCTGGAAAAGCTCGACGATCACCTGCAGGCGCTGATTCCCGAAGACTGGCTGCGCAAGGAATTCGAGCGTTCGCTGAGCGACGAGGAACGTGCGCAAATCCAGTCCCTGGGTGGCCTGGACAAGTTGATCGAAGAGTTCAAAAAGCGCCTGGAAGAACAGAAGGAACGTCACGCCGGGGGCAATAAATGGATCGGCACTGGCGGCACCAGTCCGTTCGGCTCCGGCGGGTTCAACCCGGAAGGCATTCGGGTCGGCGATGCCGGCAAGCGCCAGGGCAAAGCGGTAAAAGTCTGGGATCAACGCGAATACAAAAACCTCGACGACTCGGTGGAACTGGGCACGCGCAACATCAAGGTCGCCCTGCGTCGCCTGCGTAAATTTGCCCGCCAGGGCGCCGCAGAAGAGCTCGATATCGACGGCACCATCGACCACACCGCCAAAGATGCCGGTCTGCTGAACATTCAGATGCGTCCGGAACGCCGCAACACGGTGAAGCTGTTGCTGCTGTTCGACATCGGCGGTTCGATGGATGCGCATGTGAAGATCTGCGAGGAACTGTTCTCGGCCTGCAAGACCGAGTTCAAGCATCTTGAGTATTTCTACTTCCACAACTTCGTGTACGAGTCGGTGTGGAAAAACAACATGCGCCGCACTTCCGAACGCACTTCAACCCAGGACCTGCTGCACAAGTACGGTGCCGACTACAAAGTGATCTTCATCGGCGACGCCGCCATGGCGCCATATGAAATCACCCAGGCCGGCGGCAGCGTCGAGCACTGGAACGAAGAGCCGGGATATGTGTGGATGCAGCGGTTTATGGCGAAGTACAAGAAGCTCATCTGGATCAACCCGTATCCGAAAGATACGTGGGGGTATACCTCGTCGACCAATATCGTCAGGGATTTGATCGAGGACCAGATGTATCCGCTGACCCTTCGCGGGCTGGAAGAAGGGATGCGGTTTCTTTCCAAATAATTGTTGTCTGGACTGACACCATCGCGGGCAAGCCCGCTCCCACAGGTATCGATGATGTACAGAGTTTTATGTACAACTCGGACACGGTGGGAGCGGGCTTGCCCGCGATGCTTTTAGCTGCTCAGAAAGCGCTGCAAATACTCGACATGTTCGCGGTGCGCCACTTCCTGCACCACCGGCCTCAACCGCACCTGCGCCCCCGGCAGGCACTGCGCCAATCTCGCCAACGCCAACGGCGTCAACGCCCCCAGCCGCGGATAGCCACCAATGGTCTGCCGATCATTGAGCAACACAATCGGCTGCCCGTCCGGCGGCACCTGCACCGCGCCCAGCGCAATGCCCTCGGAAATCATCGGCAACCCTTGATAGTGCAACGCCTTGCCTAACAGGCGAATACCCATGCGATCGGCGCGACTGTCGAGCGTCCAGGCACTGTTGAACACGTCAAACAGACTCTGCCCGCTGAACTGACCGATTTGCGCACCGAGCACCAGATCCAGCGGCTCATTCGAGCGCAGGTCCGGTAGCTGTTGATGCGTTACTTCGCGCAGTTGGACGGCTTCGCCGTGATAGCTCAGCGTCGAGCCCTTGGTCAAGGGCAAGCCCATGCCATCAAGTCCGCCAAGCTCTTCGCGCACCACCGTTGCACTGCTGCCCAAAACCTTTGGCGCGTCGAAACCACCGGGCGCCGCCAGATAAGCCCGGGCGCCGAGCAATGGCTGGGTCAACTGCAATGTCTGCCCTTTGCTCAATTTGAAACGGCGCCACGGCGCCAACGCCTGGCCGTCGATCAGCGCCCCGAGATCAGCCCCGGCCAGCGCCAGCAAGCAGTCCTCTTCGGCCACCACCGTAAATCCGCCCAAGGTGATTTCGATGACCGGCACATCCAGTCCATTACCCAGCAACCAGTTGGCCCACCCCATCGAACACCAATCCGCCGCGCCGCCCTGCGTCACGCCCAGATGCCGCACGCCAAAGCGCCCGGCGTCCTGCAACAGGCACAGCGGTGTGCTGGCTTCAATCGTCAGTCGGCTCATTTCAGCGCCTCCAATGGCGTGTCATCTCCGCCCAGACTGATGAACTCGGCATGACTGACCGCCTCGAACCGCACCGTGTCACCGGGCTGCATCAGGCTGTAGCCGTCACGATTGCGATCAAATAGCTTCGTTGGGGTGCGACCGATCAGGTTCCAGCCACCGGGCGATACGACGGGATAAGCGGCAGTTTGCCGCTCGGCGATACCGACGCTACCAGCGGCAACTTTCTTGCGTGGGGTATTCAGACGCGGCGCTGCCAGAATCTCTTCGACCAGTCCCATGAAAGCAAAACCCGGTGCAAAGCCGAGGGCAAACACCTGGTATTCCCTGGCACTGTGGCGACGAATCACTTCCTCCACGGCCAGACCGCTGCGCTCGGCGAGCAAGCTCAGCTCGGGCCCGACACTCAGGTCGTACCAGACCGGCAACACATGGCACTGGCCGACGGTTCGCGCATCTGGCGACAGATCGATCAACGCCTCAGCGATCAATTCCCGCGCCTGCTTCGGACTCAACGACGTCAAATCGTAATGCACCATCAATGTGGTGTAGGACGGCACCAGGTCAATCAACTGCGCGCCGAACACCTCACGCAACCGCACGCTGGCCGCGAGCATCCACGGCATGTTGGCTTCGGCGATTTCATCGAACAGGCGCAGCATCAGGCAATCCAGCGCCGCCACTTCAATCCTTGGATTCATGGCGCGCTCTGCTGATTCAGAGCCTCACGGATGCGCTGCACGGCAGCCACCGAACTGGCGTTATCGCCGTGCACGCACAGGGTGTTGGCCTGCAAATGCAATGCACTGCCATCGCTGGCGGTGAGCGCGTCACCACGAGCGATGATCAAGGCTTGCTCGATGATTTTTTGCGGGTCGTGATGCACAGCGCCCGGCTGATGCCGCGAAACCAGTCGGCCGGCGCTGTCGTAGGCGCGGTCGGCGAAGGCTTCGAACCATAAGGTCACGCCGTACTCATCGCCCACCTGCTGCGCAGCGGAGTTGTCGCGAGTGGCCATCAGCATCAGCGGCAGGCTGCGGTCGTAAGCGGCAACGGCCTGAATCACCGCACGCAATTGCGCCGGGTTGGCCATCATGTCGTTGTACATCGCGCCATGGGGTTTGACGTAACTGACCCGCGCGCCCTGGGCTCGGCAGATGCCGTCGAGCGCGCCAATCTGGTAATGCAGGATGTCTTGCAACTCCTGGGCGGAATAGGCCATGGAGCGGCGACCGAATCCGACCAGATCCTGATACGCCGGGTGCGCGCCAATCTGCACGCCGTGGCTGAGCGCACGGCTGACTGTTTTACGCATGATGCCCGGATCGCCGGCATGGAAACCGCAGGCTACGTTGGCGCAATCGATGAAGGGCATGACCTCGTCATCCAGACCCATGGTCCAGCTGCCGAAGCTCTCGCCAATGTCGCAGTTCAATAACAGGCGGCTCACGGTAAACACTCCTGTAGCTTCTTGTCTTTCTATCCGTAGGACAAAGCCCGTTGGGCAATGCCCCGCAGGTTATCAGTTACTGCGCATCCAGTTGCTTGCCGCGAGTCTCCGGCAAGCTCAACGCCGCGAGAATCACCACACCGTACGACACCGCGGCAAAGGCCCCAATGCCCACGCTCAATGGCACTTTCTGGCTGAGCAGACCGATAAACAGCGGAAACAGTGCCGCCAGTGCCCGACCGATGTTGTAGCAGAAACCTTGGCCTGAACCGCGAATTCGCGTGGGGAACAGCTCAGTGAGAAACGCGCCCATGCCGCTGAAAATCCCCGAAGCAAAGAACCCCAACGGAAAGCCCAGCCACAGCATCACGCCGTTGCTCACTGGCAATTGCGTGTACAGCAGAACGATGGTGAACGAACCGACGGCGAAGAGGATGAAGTTCTTCTTGCGACCCAAGAGGTCGGTCAGATAGGCACTGATCACATAGCCGACATACGAGCCGACGATGACCATCGCCAGATAACCGCCCGTGCCGAGCACACTCAAGCCACGCTCGTTTTTCAGGAAGGTCGGCAGCCAGGAGGTGATCGCGTAGTAGCCGCCCAGCGCACCGGTGGTCAGCAACGACGCACGGATTGTGGTGAAGAGCATGCCGGGGGCGAATATCTCGTAGAACTTCGCCTGATTTTCCGGCGTTTGCGCAGCCTTGGCCTCGCGATAGATCTCCGGGTCTTTGACCAGGCGCCGCACGAAAATCACGAAAATCGCCGGGACGATGCCGAGGATGAACAGCGCGCGCCAGGCGTCTTCCGGTGGCAACACCGAAAACAGCAGCGCATACAGAATCGCGGTCAGGCCCCAGCCCAGCGCCCAACCGGATTGCACCATGCCGACTGCTTTGCCGCGATCCTTGGCGCGGATCACCTCGCCGATCAGCACTGCGCCTGCGGTCCATTCACCGCCGAAACCGAAGCCCATCAGGGTGCGAGCGATCAGCAGTTGTTCGTAGTTTTGCGCGAAGCCGCACAGGAAGGTGAAGAAGGCAAACCACAGCACGGTCAGTTGCAGTGTGCGCACGCGACCGATGCGGTCGGAGAGGATGCCAGCCACCCAACCGCCAATGGCCGAGGCGATCAAGGTGCTGGTGTGAATCAGTCCCGCTTCACCGGTCGTGATGCCCCACATCGCGATCAGGGTCGGCACGACGAAACTGAGCATCTGCGTGTCCATGCCGTCCAGACCGTAGCCGATCTTGCAGCTCCAGAACGTGCGGCGCTCCTGTTGGTTGATGTTGCGATACCAGTCGAACGGCCCCGGACGCGCCGATGGCTTGGATAGATCGATAGTGTCGGGAGCACTCATGGCAAATCTCCGCAGGTTTTTTATTGGTCTTGTTCGCAGCCCCGACGACGCCTATCGTGGGAACCGGATGCGCCGATTTTTCGTCCCGTAGCCCTGCTGCGTCCAACGAATAAAAACCCGCCTTAGGCATAAGAAAAATTTGTCACCCGAGCCTTGCCCATGAACCTGAAGTTTCTCGAGACCTTTGTCTGGGTCGCCCGGCTGAAGAGTTTTCGTCTGACCGCCGACAAGCTGTTCACCACCCAGGCGTCGATTTCCAGCCGCATCGCGGTGCTTGAAGGCGAACTCGGTGTGAAGCTGTTTTTGCGTGATTCGCGTGGCGTAAGCCTGACGCCCGAAGGCTTGAAAGTGCTGGACTATGCCGAGCAGATGCTCGACACCATGCAGGCACTGAAGCAATCGATCGAGACCCGTTCGAGCAAAGTCGGCCGTGTGCGTATCGGTGTCATGGACACGGTGATTCACACCTGGCTGAGCCCGTTGGTGGCGCAGATGACCGAGCTGTATCCGCGGGTTGAAATCGAGCTGGTGGCGGATACGTCGCTCAATCTCTGCGATCAGCTGCAAAAAGGCTTTCTCGATCTGATCCTGCAAACCGACCTGGTACGCCATGAAAGCGTGCGCAGTCTGGAACTGGCCAGCCATCCGCTGGGCTGGATCGTCGCCAGCAATTCGATCTACAACCGCGAGTACGCCGATCTCGCCGAACTGGCACAGGAGCGGATCATCACCTACTCGAAAAACTCGCGACCGCATCAAGACATTCTGGCGCTGATGCAGGCCAGCGGCGTGTTGGCGCCGCGCTTGAACTGCGTGAATTCGGTGTCGGCGATTACCCGGTTGCTGCGTGACGGGTTTGGCATTGGTGCGCTGCCGCCGGTGCTGGTAGCCGAGGAACTGGCGCGCGGCGAATTGACGTTGCTCGGCATCGATAAAACACCGCCGGCGTTGCAGGTGGTGGTGTCGTGGCGGGTGGGGGTCGAGTGGGTCGAGGAGATCGTGACGCTGTGTCAGCAGGTGTTGGCGGGGTATGCGCGCAAGGTGGGTGAAAATTACATTGTCTTGAATGCCTGAAACGCAAAAGATCGCAGCCTTCGAGAGCGCCTACTGGCGGGTATGCATTTCCCTGTAGGCGCTTGCGCAAGCTGCGATCTTTTGATTCTGGGCCTTAGAGGCCGCGCACGTCGCGGTCTTCGATCGGCCGGCTCTGGCGCAGGCGTCTGCCGCCCAGCACCACCCAGTCGATCAGCCGGAACAGGCATTCGATGCCGAACGACAGCAACAACGCCCCGCTCATGCCCCAGATCATCGCTTCCGGCGTCAGCAGAATCTGATAGCTGTAGCCATTCCAGGTTTCCTTGCGAATATCCGGATCGGCGGCCAGCACCACTTGAAGGAAGCGGATGTACCAAGGGCCCTGCATCGCCTGGAATTGCTTATCCAGTGCAATCTGACGGTTGAGCAGGGTGCTGAGGCTGTCGGCATCACTGCGAAACACAGGGTCTTCACTGGCGCGGTAATGCGCGACCAGCGCCTGAATGTCACCCTTGAAGAACTGCTCGGCAGTGCCCTGGAACCCGCGCAGACCGGTCTGCGCCTCGATCAGATGCGCCTCGACCCGCTTCGCGTAATCGTTGATGAATCCCGGCACCTGGACACCGATCAACAGGCCCGCCGCAAACAACACCAGCCGTAGATAACTGAGCAACATGGGGTGCAAATCCTTATTCGGTCTTGCCCTGGCTGACGCATTCGCCGCGTCGCCACAGGCTCCATTGGCCCGGTTCGTAGCGGGTCCAGGTTTCGTTTTCGGTCAACGGTTCAGTCGCAATGACCGTCACCACATCGTTTGGCGTGGTTTCGGCCTGAAAATCGACGATCACGTCGACATCCTTGAGCCGCGCCGGGCCGAACGGTGCGCGCCGAGTGATCTGTGCCAGTTTGGTCGTGCAATAGCAGAACAGCCAGTCGCCGTCGCTGAGCATGCAGTTGAACACGCCTTTGCTGCGGTATTCAGCGCACGCGGCGACCAGATCCGGCAGCAGCACTTCTATATCGACCGGTTCGGGAAATGCTGCACGCACACGGTTGAGCAAGTCGCAGAACGCCGCTTCGCTGTCGGTATCGCCGACCGGGCGGTAGAAACTTTTGATCGGGATGAAGTCGGCGAGTTGGCCGTTGTGCGCGAAGCACCAGTTGCGTCCCCACAGTTCGCGGACGAACGGGTGGGTGTTGGACAGGCAGACCTTGCCGACATTGGCCTGACGGATGTGGCCAATGACCACTTCACTCTTGATCGGATAGCGCTGGACCAGGTTGGCGACTTCCGACTCGCAACTCGCCGCCGGATCCTGGAACAGCCGCAGGCCACGGCCTTCATAGAACGCAATGCCCCAACCGTCGCGGTGTGGGCCGGTGCGGCCGCCGCGCTGCATCAGCCCGGTGAAGCTGAAGACGATATCGGTCGGCACGTTGGCACTCATGCCCAGTAATTCACACATGTGCGGACTCTCGGGATTACAGACGCGGCTCGACCCGCATGCGCTGCGGATTGTTCGGTACCGGCGGGCGACCGTAGCGGTCGTCTCCGGCGGCGCCGAAGGGTTGATCATCGTCACGATCGTCGGCGCGGGCGGCGGCTTTGGCAGCTTCAGCCTGCTCGCGGCGATTTCTGGACGCGCGCTCGATCGGCAAGCGGATCAGCACGTAAATCAGGTAGATGCCGAAGGCGATCATGCCGTACATGAACAGATCGGAGACCGCCCGCCAGGCGTTGTTGCCCACCTTGAACGCCAGATCCAGCGCAGTGATGGCGATGGCCGGGGCGACCATTTCCTTCACCGGATCAACGATAGTCGGGCTGAACAACAACACGGCCATCAGTACACGAAGTGGCTCGCGCAACCAGCGCCACATCCAGCGGGTCAGGCGCATCCATACCAACAGGCAGCCTACAGCGGCAAAGCCGTAGAGGCCCCAGGCGATCAGATAGTCGTTCTCGGTCATGGTGTCCATGGCAAGGCAGGCAAAGAGGCGCTTATAGTAACGACTTTTCGCCCGCCAGGCTTGTCACAATGCCAGACGGTGAGCAGCAAACCCTGCGGGAGCGAGCTTGCTCGCGAAAGCGGTGGGTCAGTGAAACAGAAGTCATCTGACCGGACGCCTTCGCGAGCAAGCTCACTCCCACAGGGGGCTGCGGCGATTTCACGATCCGCGAAAACCTTAATTCCGTACATTGTCCGAGAGCCTTCCATGCCCCAATCCGCCAACGTCATCAGCGCCCCGATTGCCCGCAAGGCGGCCGGTGCCGACCCGTATGCCTGGCTGCAGGAACGCGACACCGACGCGGTGCTCGATTACCTCAAGGCTGAAAACGCCTATCAGGAAGCGCAAACCGCCGATCAGGCCGAGCTGCGCGAAACCCTGTTCGAAGAGATCAAGGGCCGCATCCTGGAAACCGATTTGTCCCTGCCCTCGCCGTGGGGTCCGTACCTTTATTACACGCGCACCACGGCGGGCGATGAATACGCTCGGCATTACCGTTGCCCGCGCCCGGCGGACGACAGCCTGACACTCGACGAAAGCCGCGAACAGCTGCTGCTCGACCCGAACGCGCTGGCCAATGGCGGGTTCTTTTCGCTGGGTGCGTTCAGCATCAGCCCCGATCACCAGCGTCTGGCCTACAGCGTCGATGCCTCGGGCGATGAAATTTACACCCTGTTCGTCAAGGAATTGTCCAACGACAAGGTCAGCGAACTGGAATTCGAAGACTGCGATGGCAGCATGACGTGGGCCAACGACAGCCTGACGCTGTTTTTCGGCGCCCTCGACGACACTCATCGCCCGTACAAACTGTTCTGTTATCGCCTCGACGGTACCGCGGCCGAAGAAGTGTTTCACGAACCGGACGGGCGCTTTTTCCTGCACTGCTACCGCTCAAGCTCGGAGCAGCAATTGCTGTTGTCGCTGGGCAGCAAGACCACCAGCGAAGTCTGGGCACTGGACGCCAATCAGCCGCATCTGCCGTTCACTTGCCTGGCGCCGCGGGTCGAAGACCATGAATACGATGTCGATCACGGCATGCTCGATGGCGCCTGGACGTGGTTTATCCGGACCAACCGCGACGGCATCAACTTCGCCCTGTATCAAGCGCCGGATACGGGTGTCGCACCGAGCGAGGCCGACTGGCAGAACCTGATCGCGCACAGCGATACGGTGATGCTCGACGGCGTGACCCTCAACACCGAAGCCATGACCCTGAGCCTGCGCGAAGGTGGACTGCCGATTATCGAAGTTCACCCGCATGGCCTGACGCCTTATCGCGTGCAATTGCCGGACGCGGCCTACAGCCTTTACGTGCAAAACAGTCTGGAATTTGAAAGCGATCGCATTCGTCTGCGCTACGAGGCCTTGAATCGTCCCGCTCAGGTACGCCAATTGACGCTGGCGACGGGCGACCAAACCGTCCTCAAGGAAACCCCGGTGCTCGGCCCGTTCGACGCCGACGCCTATGTCAGCCAACGCCTGTGGGCGACCGCGCCGGACGGCACGCAAGTGCCGATCAGTCTGGTGATGAAACGTGAAATGGTCGGCAAACCGGTGCCGCTCTACCTCTACGGGTACGGCGCTTACGGTTCGAGCCTCGACCCGTGGTTCTCCCATGCCCGTTTGAGCCTGCTCGATCGCGGCATGGCCTTCGCCATCGCCCACGTGCGCGGCGGCGGTGAGCTGGGCGAAGCCTGGTATCGCGCCGGCAAGCAGGAGCACAAGCACAACACCTTCAGCGACTTCATCGCCTGCGCCGAGTTTTTGATCCTCAACGGCATCACCACTGCGCCACAACTGGCGATCAGCGGTGGCAGCGCCGGCGGTTTGCTGATTGGCGCGGTGCTTAATCAGCGGCCGGATCTGTTTGGTGTGGCGATTGCCGAAGTGCCTTTCGTCGACGTACTCAACACCATGCTCGACCCGGAACTGCCGCTGACCGTCACCGAATACGACGAGTGGGGCAATCCCGAAGACCCGGACGTCTATGAGCGGATCAAGGCCTACGCGCCGTACGAAAACGTCAGCGCGCAGGATTATCCCGCGACGCTGGTCATCGCCGGCTATAACGACAGCCGTGTGCAGTACTGGGAAGCGGCCAAGTGGGTGGCGAAACTGCGCGCGAACAAGACTGACGACAACGTACTCCTGCTCAAGACCGAATTGGGCGCAGGCCATGGCGGGATGAGCGGGCGATATCAGGGATTACGTGACGTAGCGCTCGAATATGCATTTGTTTTCAAGGTTCTGGGGCTTGCCTGAGGAACTCCGTCGGTCACTTGGGTCTTAATTGCAGACCCAAGAGGCCGATACACCAAAACGCCTGCAGGGGTTCATGTAGCGCCTGAAAACCGAGAAAACAAAAAGACAGCAATGACATGTCAGAACCCACCTTACTGAACAATGAAATCCGCGACTGGCTGATGGATTGCGGCCTGTTTGATCAACTGTTGCTCGCGGACTTTGCCGCAGCATCCGGCTACTTCAGCATCAGCACCGTGGCTGAGGGCGAGGCGATTTTCCGCGAAGGCGATGCGGGCAGCTTCATGTGCATTCTTCACACCGGCCAGGTCGCCGTGCAGAAAACCGGGCCCGACGGCCAGGTCATCACCATGGCCACGCTGCGCAGCGGTCGGGCATTCGGAGAAATGGCCGTGCTCGATGGCGAGCGACGCTCGGCGACGTGCATCGCGGCGAGCAATTGTCAGTTGCTGAACCTGGGCAAGGATTCGCTGGAAAAAATGCTCAACGACGCACCGAAGATCGCCGCCAAGATCATCCGCGCCCTCGCCGTCTCGCTGTCCAAACGCCTGCGCATGGCTGACGGCCAACTGGCGGCGCAGCAGATTTAACCGCCCGGGGTTTTCGCCTTGGTGCCGGTCGGCTCGATGCCCGGTACCGGCTGATCCTTGCTTGGCGGGCTGGGCATTTCGATCGGCACCAGCGGTGGGCTGCCACTGCCGGCGCCCGATTTGGGAATGTTGATCGGCGTGATCTGTGGGTATGGCGTCGGCGTTGCGGTCCCGGGCGAGCCGGGTTGCGGCGCCGGGCTGACCGGAATGGCCTGCTGTGCCTGCGCTGCAGTAATCGCGAGCGCGGCCAGGGCAATGACCGTTAGAATGGTGCGCTTCATCAAGGGCTCCGTTGGCCTTAGTCTGCGCTCAGGCTACTCCCAACGGGCCTGCTTGCCTTCCCCCTTGTAGAGATTTCCATGAAACGTTTTGTTCTGCTCGACACCACCCCGATCCCTGAAAGCGGCGGTGCACTGTGCCTGTTCGAGTATGGCGAGGATTTTGTCATCAAGATCCAGGGCGGCGACGGCGGGCAGTTGATGAACACGCGCATGCACGGCTCTGAAGATGCCTTGGCCGAGATCCCTTGCCGCAAGGTCGCCGGGCGTCCGGATTCGCGGGTGCTGATCGGTGGCCTGGGCATGGGTTTCACCCTCGCCTCTGCGCTCAGGCATCTGGGCAAAACCGCCGAAGTTGTGGTCGCTGAACTGGTCCCGGGCGTGGTCGAGTGGAACCGTGGCCCGCTTGGCGAAAAGTCCGGCCGCCCACTGCTTGATCCGCGCACGGTGATCCGCCAGGAAGACGTTGCCAATGTGCTGCAGAGCGAGCCGAACGGTTTCGACGCGATCATGCTCGACGTCGACAACGGTCCTGAAGGCCTGACCCAGAAGGCCAATAGCTGGTTGTACTCCGCCGCCGGGCTGAACGCCTGCGACAAGGCCTTGCGCCCCAAAGGCGTACTCGCCGTATGGTCGGCCAGCGCCGATCGGCAGTTTTCCGACAAATTGAAGAAGGCCGGTTTCAAGGCCGAAGAAGTGCAGGTCTTCGCCCACGGCAACAAAGGCACGCGCCACACAATCTGGATTGCCGAGAAGCTCAAGGGCTGAGCTAAACTGCGAACATAACCGTCTTTAGTCTTCTGCAAAGGTGAACCCATGAGTTCGTCCACCCCCACCAACACGTCGAAGCTCGATCGCATCCTCGCCGACAATCAGCGCGACAAGGAAATGGGCTACCGCGACAAGGCCCTGAAGATGTACCCGCACGTGTGTGGCCGCTGCACCCGTGAGTTTTCCGGCAAGCGCCTGAGCGAACTGACCGTGCACCACCGTGACCACAACCACGACAACAACCCGCAGGACGGCTCGAACTGGGAGCTGCTGTGCCTGTACTGCCATGACAACGAGCACTCGCGTTATACCGACCAGCAATACTTCAGCGAAGGCTCGCTGAGCACGCCGAAGATTGCCAAGGCGACGCACAATCCGTTTGCTGCATTGGCCGGGCTGATGAAGAAGGAAGACTGATCTTCACGCCAACACTGGCCCCATCGCTGGCAAGCCAGCTCCCACAGTGATTTGGGTCGATCACAATTTTGTGTATCCCCGAAATACCTGTGGGAGCTGGCTTGCCAGCGATAAGGCCGGATCAGACACCGCAGATCTCGAAACTGCCCGCCCTCACCCAATCCCCGTATAATCGCGCTCTTTTTCCCCAAGGCTCCCCGCTCGTGGCAGACAAACGTTACAGCTGCATTGGTTTGTACAACCCAAAATCACCGGAGAACGTCGGTTCGGTGATGCGCGCCGCAGGCTGTTACGGCGTGGCGTCGGTGTTCTATACCGGCAAGCGTTATGAACGCGCCGCCGATTTCGTCACCGACACCAAACGCGTGCATTACGACATTCCACTGATCGGTATCGATGATCTGAAAAAGATCCTCCCGCTCAACTGCGTGCCGGTCGCTGTGGAACTCGTGGAAGGCGCCCGCCCGCTGCCGGAATACACCCACCCGGACCGCGCGCTGTACATCTTCGGCCCGGAAGACGGCTCGCTTGATAAAGAGATCCGCGACTGGTGCGAAGACGTCGTGTACATCCCGACCACCGGTTGCATGAACCTCGCCGCAACGGTCAACGTTGTGCTCTACGATCGCATGGCCAAAGGCCTGAACACCCGCTCCGGGCCTAAATTCCGCTGAAGCGTCGCACATCCGATGGAACAAGCTGACCGCTCTGGCAGTCAGCTTGTTTATCCATTATTCATTGCCTGGAGAAAGATCATGACCGAGCTCAAACGCGTCGAGCGTATCGAATCCACCCCGTTTCAATCCCCGTCCGATCAAAATGTTCATGGCTGGGAGCGCATTGGCTCACTGGCCGGCGGCGTCGTGATGGTCGGCAAGGGCCTGCGCCGTGGCGGTGTGTTCGGGTTGATTCAGGTGGCAATTGGCGGTGTGGCCATGGCCCGCGGCATTACCGGGCACAGCTCGGTGAAAAGCCTGTTCGAGAAAAGCCGTCAGGACATGAACAACGTGCGGGCCAAGATCGAGCGTGCAGGTGAAGAACTGAGCAAGCTGAAGGCCAACGCCGAGGCCGCAACCAGCACCGCAACCGTTACTGGCAATGATTCGGTGAAATCGCCGAAAGCCGGGGTTTGATTCTGAGTTGGCGATGAGGCTCCCGGCCTCATCGCTGGCAAATCAGCTCCCGCAGGGTTTTGGAGTGTTCACAGAATCTGTGCCATTCAGATAAACCTGTGGGAGCTGGCAAGCCAGCGATGGCGGTATTAATAAACAACACATTATCCAAGACGTTTGTTCGTTAACCCGCGCGGAAAATCAGATGATCTTCCCAGTCATCCTCTGCCACGCTGCCTTCGGCGAGCATGCGCCCGGACTGGGAAATCCTTTCGTGGTGCACCGCATCTCGGTCGCCGCACACCAGGTGATGCCACAACGGCAGATCCTTGCCTTCGCTCACTAGTCGATAACCACACGTCGGCGGCAGCCATTTGAACTCTTCAGCCTGGCCGGGCGTGAGCTGGATGCAGTCCGGGACAAACTTGATGCGGTTCGGGTAGTCGCTGCACTGGCAGGTTTTCAGGTCCAGCAGTTTGCAGGCGATGCGCGTGTAGTAGACGCTGTTGTCTTCCTCATCCTCGAGTTTTTGCAGGCAGCACAGGCCACAGCCGTCGCACAGCGATTCCCATTCCTCCAGATCGAGTTGATCGAGGGTTTTGCGTATCCAGAACGGTTCGACTTTGGCGGCCATGGCTCAAGCATCAACATCAGGTGGTGAAAAGGCCGCCAGTCTAGTGCCGAAGCCCCCGCGGGCCAAGCGCTGGCGACTGCCGGTTGCCCCGCACTTGTCAGTTTTTGTGGCAACGCGATCAATAACCGCGATTGAAATCCACTTCCCCACGCAATGCTTCACCCGCCTGATACGCCTTCAAGTTGTCGACGAACAACTGCACCATCAACGCCGGTGACGTCGGTGCCGAGCTGTGGCCGGTGAGCAGCAAGCCCCACGCCGTCCAGAACGGGTGACGTTGCGGCAGTGGCTCCTGACGGCAGACGTCGATCACCGCGCCCGCCAGATGACCTTCCTTGAGGGCCTCCACCAGATCCGCATCGACCACTGCCACGCCCCGCCCGACGTTCATGAACAAACCGGTCGGCTTGAATTGCTTGAACAGCGCCGCGTCGTAGATATCGTGGGTGTGTTCAGTATTGGGCAGCAGGTTGACCACGTAATCCACTTCGCCCACCAGTCGCGGCAGATCCGCCATTGAGCCGACCTCGACAAACGGCGCCTGCTCGCGGGCACTGCTGGCGATGCCGTACAGCTCAACGCCGAACGGCAGCAGAAACTGCGCCACGCTCTGGCCGATGTCGCCGGTGCCGACGATCAACACTTTACGCCCGACCAGACTCTGGCCGGTGCGGTTGTCCCATTTACGCTCGACCTGGCTGACCAGCCGTGCCAGCACTTCGCGTTCGTGGCCGAGCATATAGGTCAACACGTATTCAGCCATCACCTGGCCAAAAATCCCCACCGCGCGGGTCAAGCGATAATCCCGGCAGAGGCCGTCGGCGAGCAGCGGTGTGATGCCGGCCCAGGTCGATTGCAGCCATTGCGGTTGATGCCCTTGGCGCAACAAGGTCGCGAGCAGATCCGGTTGTCCCAGCCACACCGGGCAGTCGGCAGCCAGTTGGGCCAGTTCAGCCGAGTCGCCGCTGGTCAGCACTTCGAGCTCCGGCGCCGCCTGTTGCAGCAGTCGGGCGTATATCGCGTGGTCGTGTTCAGCAATCAGAACGCGCATCTTCAAACCTTTCGCAAATCGTGCAGATGGCCACAACTTTCATCGCGGCCATCGCGTTAAAAACAGTTCCAGGGTTAACGAGGCCCAGAACAGGGCCTCGCCGATCACATTGGGTCGTTGCGACGCAACAACTCTTCGGGCAAGTGCTCGATGTATTCGTCCTCGGCCGGTGGCATTTGCAGGTGATAGCCCTGCTTGTCGAGGTTTTCCAGCACCACGACGATGTCTTCGCTAGCCAGTTTGCGCTCCGGCGACAGCACCAGATTGAACGAGTGTTTCGGCTTGCCGAACGCCAGCATCAGGGCTTCCGGCACACGCTCAAGCTCATCGCTCTTGAGCACATAGAGGTACATGCCACTGCGTTTCGAGCTTTGGTAAATGGAGCAAATAAGTTTCAAGGCTGTTCTCCGGCGGTGGCCAGGCTGTCGAGCAGCTTCTGGCCCATGAGTTCGCGGCGCCAGCCACGCAGCGACTCAGGCAATTGGTAAGGACCCTCGGGGTAGCCGCTTTTGACCAGAGCTTCGAGAGTTTTCTTGCGCAGCATCAGTTCCGGGGCGATGTCCAGGCGCTCGGCCTCGGCCTGCCCCAGGGCGCGCAGTTGCTTGATCAGCGCAGCCGCTTCGATCGGCAACGGCTCCGGAACAGCGGGCGGCCATTGATCAGGGCCCACACTGCCAGAGCGCTTGATCAGATCAAGCAGAAATTCGCCGTCCTGACGCACGGTACGCGGGTGCATGTCTTCGATCTTGCCCAGCGCACTGAGCGAGTCCGGTTGAGTGCGGGCCAGCGGCCACAGCGAATGCTCGCGCACGATACGGTTGCGCGGCAGGTCGCGGGCGCGGGCCTCGCGTTCGCGCCAGGCGCACAGTTCGCGCAGTACGGCCAACTGCGCACGGGACAGTTTCCACGCCAGTTTGGCGTCGCGATAAACCTCGTACGGATCGGTTTCGCGACGCAGGTTGGCGACCAGTTCAGCGCCATCCTCCAGTACCCAGGCGAACTTGTCGTGAGACAGTTTCGGGCGCAACTGTACGAAAACCTCCGCCAGATGCACGGCATCTTCGGCGGCGTAGCTGATTTGCGTGTCGGACAACGGACGCTGCAACCAGTCGGAGCGGGTTTCGCCCTTCGGCAGTTCGATGCCGAGCACTGATTGCACCAGCCGCGAATAACCCATCGAGAACCCGAGGTTCAGATAAGCGGCGGCCAATTGCGTGTCGAACATTGGCGCTGGCAGGCTGCCTGTCAGGCGCAACAGGACTTCGAGGTCTTCACTGCAGGCGTGCAGGACTTTAAGCACGGCCGGGTTTTCCAGCAGTGCGGCCAGTGGTTGCCAGGCATTGATGCTCAGCGGGTCAATCAGGTAGGCGCGTTTGCCGTCGCCAACCTGTAACAGGCCGGCAATCGGGTAGAAGGTGTCGACCCGCATGAATTCGGTGTCGATGGCCACGAAAGGCAGCTGCTGCCACTCGGCGCAAAATTGCGCGAGGCTTTCGTTGTCGCGAATCCAGTGAATATCGATGGCCACACGGCTCTCCCTTGAAGAATGGCGCGCAGTATATATCGCCACTGGCGGTTTCCGCGCCTCAACTGGAAAAGAGCTTGATGAAATCTCCTGCCTGAAAGAAGAATAGTCTTACAAGGTGAGTCTGCTGGCTCACTCTTTGGCCAAGACCCCGTCGATCACCGCGCCACGACAGCCCGCGAACATGTCCAGATCCTGCTGATACACCGAGCTGTGCACTTCCAGCAGGCCCAGCATCGAATGAAACAGGTTGTCCTGGCTCAACGGCTTGTCGCGACTCATTTGCAGGCAATGCGTGTCGACCGAGTAGGACTTCTGATAGCTGTCGGAGAACCACGCCAGCATGGCGACATGTTTCTGCTGCTCCGGCGCCAGCATGTAAGGCGTGCCGTGAAGGAACAGGTTGTACTCGCCCAGCGACTCACCGTGATCAGACAGATACAGCATGGCGGTATCGACCTTGTCCTGATTGCTGCGCAACACATCAATCAGACTCGACAGCACATGGTCGGTGTACACCAGTGTGTTGTCGTAACCGTTAACGATACTTTCGCGGCTGCAGTTGTTCAGCGCATTACTTTCACAGACCGGGGTGAAGTGCTCGTACTCCTTCGGATAACGCTTGAAGTATTCCGGGCCGTGACTGCCCATCTGGTGCAATACCAGCACGGTGTCCTTGTCCAGGTGATCGATAAAACCCTGCAGGCCTTGCAGGAGAATTTCGTCGCGGCATTCGCTGTTGGCGCACAAGGTCGGGTCTTTCAAGTTGCTGACGTTTTGCACAGTGACGCGATTACAGGTGTCTTTGCAGCCGGACTGGTTATCGCGCCAGATCACGTCGATCCCCGCGCGCTTGAGCACATCCAGCAAACCCTCTTCATTCTTCGCCTTACTGGCGTCGTAGTTCTTGCGGCCCATGTTGGAGAACATGCACGGCACTGAGACCGCCGTTTCCGTGCCGCAGGAATGCACATCGGTAAACGCAATCAATCCTGCTTCCTTGTCGAGTGTTGGCGTGGTGTCGCGGTCATACCCCAAAATGCCAAAGTTCTCCGCCCGTGCACTTTCACCCACCACCAATACGGTCAAGGATTTGCGCGGATGATTCTGCAAGGCAACATCGCGCTGAGCATCCTCGCCGATCTTGAGGAATGGCTGCTGCGCAGAAGCAACTTGTTCACGCAGATAGCCGGCCGATGCACCGATGTAATTGCTCGGCACCAGCATCAGGCGCAATTCGTGGTGATTACGAAACAAGGATGACAACCCTTGGTAGTTGGCCAGCGCCACCCCACCGATGACCGCCACTGAGGCAAAGCTCACAATAACCTTGCTGAACAACTCGCGGTGCCAACGGCGGTAGTCGACCGGAACTTTCCACAGTAACCAGGACGGCACCACACCTAAAAAGACTATGTAAGCGAGCAACTTTAAAGAGAGCAGGTCACGAACTTCGGTGACATTGGTTTCAGCGAAGTTACGCAACATTCCCGCATCGATCAATACACCGTATTGGCTCATGAAATAAGCCACACCGGCGCTGATCAGGAACAGCAACATCAGTACCGGTTTCAATACTCGGCGAAACGCCAGGAAGGTCAGCACAATGTTGAAGGCCGCGAAGATCATCGCCCCGAAAGCAACACGCATGGCTATGCCCTTGGCATCCGCCGAGGTAATCGCGAACAGGTGCTGCCAAAGCACGAAGTTGAATCCAGCTAAAAAAAACGCACTGGCACACAACGTCACCCATTCCGGGCGCACGGCTTTTAACTTCAACATAGTTAAGGATATTCCTGAAGAGAAGTGCCATCGCCAATCGTGAAAAGTTCATTGACTTAGACAGCACAAACTTTAAGCAGGCAACCATCAATTTTTTGTGAAAAAGAAGCCAACGAATAGTTGGTTGATGGCTATAAGCCAAAACTTGCAGAGTATTTGGGAATGATTCAGGTCTGGTTCAGCGAATCGCAGGATCCTCCTACCGGGATCGGCATTATTGGATTTTTAGGTAGGGTCGTGGATTTTCTGGTTTGCCCCCGTCAGGTGAGTGCACGCCTAATCGTCAGCCTTCGGTTTTAAGGTCTGAACATGGAAAACGTCCGCATCACCACCCGCCCCGCAACCTGGCTCATGCTCGGCATCGTCTTGGTAGGCCTTAACCTGCGCCCATCGATGGCGGCAGTTGGTCCGTTGTTATCGGCAATACGCGGCGATATTGCGTTGAGTTTCAGCGTCGCCTCGCTGCTGACGATGCTCCCTGTCATGGCGATGGGATTGGCAATGTTTTCTGCAATGGGCATCAGCCAGCGCCTCGGCGAGCAACGCACGGTACTGACGTCGCTGGCCATCATTGGCCTGGCGACCGTGGCACGCCTGTTTGTTGATTCGGCCGCCGAGCTGATTGTCAGTGCCGTGCTCGCCGGGTTCGGGATCGCACTGATTCAGGCCTTGATGCCAGCGCTCATCAAATCGCGATTTCCCGACAACGTGACACTGTGCATGGGCCTGTATGTGACCTCGATCATGGGCGGCGCGGCCATCGCCGCCTCGTTTGCACCACTGGTCATGTCACGCACTGGCAGTTGGCGTGTCGGTCTGGCGATATGGGCAGGGCTGGCACTGCTGGCATTGTTGTTCTGGTGGGCACAGCGGGCGAATACGCTTCGGGACTCGGCACCCGTTGTAAGGAAACAATCCTTCTTCACACATTCCCGCGCCTGGTTGCTCGCAATCTTCTTCGGTCTGGGGACAGCGTCCTACACGTGCGTTCTCGCCTGGCTCGCGCCGTATTACGTTGAAAAAGGCTGGAGCGAACAAAACGCCGGGCTGTTGTTAGGTTTTCTGACCGCCATGGAGGTGATTTCCGGCCTGGTAGTGCCCGCCATCGCCCATCGCAGCCGTGATCGTCGTGTGGTGCTGATGGCGCTGCTCGGGCTGATCATTGGCGGTTTCTGTGGACTGATCCTCAGCCCGCAATTCCTCAGTCTGTTGTGGCCCTGCCTGCTGGGTCTGGGGATTGGCGGCCTGTTTCCGATGAGCCTGATCGTCTCGCTCGATCACCTCGACAACCCGCAGCGCGCCGGAGGTCTGACCGCCTTCGTACAGGGAATCGGCTATCTGATTGCCGGGCTCTCGCCACTGATGGCGGGTATGATCCGCGATCAGCTGGGCAGCTTCGAATGGGCGTGGTGGTCACTGACCGCAGTGATGATGATCATGCTTGTCATGGTGTGGCGATTCGATCCCCGGCATTACGCTCGCCAGTTCCAATGAACGGGCTAGAGGCTTCTGGCCATGTTTCAGCGGTTTGATGGATGAAGTCGTCTTACTAAAACTTTCTGTCCCACAACTGTCCGTGAAATGTCCTACAAGGCTTTGTCCTGGCACCATCGTTCCGTTAGGATCGTTCGCACACGTTTGCGCGTATTCAGCGCAAGGAGCACAGCGAGACAGTACGGATGCTGAACAGTAACTTGCTTCGAAAACTCGACATGCAGGATCTCATGGTGTTTGTCGCCGTGTATGAGCAGAGCAGCGTCACCGATGTTTCGGAAACGCTGTTTGTCAGTCAGTCCACCGTCAGTTATTGCCTGAAAAAACTGCGCACCAGTTTCGAAGACGAGCTATTCATCAACACTCGCACCGGCATGCGCCCCACCTACAAGGCCTGCAGCATGTACGGCCATGTGCAGAAGATTCTGGAAAGTATCAACCTGTGCCACGCCGGCGCCCCGGTGTTCAACCCGACCCAGCAAGCGGTCACTTTCAACATCTGCGCCCCGGAATACTTCGAGCAACTGATTCTGCCGCGCCTGCTGAAACGTTTCGACTTCGATGACTTGCCGGTGATGGTCAACGTGCACAAGTTCGAAACTGACGTCCCGGCCGACGAATTGCGCGATGGCAGCCTCGATCTGGTGATCAGTTTCGGCCCCCATTTTCACCGCCACCACACTGACCTGAAATCGCGAATGCTGCTGGAGGATGACCTGGTCTGCGTCTTCGACAAACGCGCCACCCCACTTGAGCCGCGCCTGAGCCTGCAAGCGTTCACCGAGCGGCGGCATGTGTTCCCGACACCCTGGACGTCCACCACCAATATGGTCGACGGTTGGCTGGCACGGCAGGCACAAAAACGCCAGATCGTCGCGCGCTCGAATAGTTACAGCGCCGCACTCAAGATGATCACCGGCACCGACTTCATCCTCACCCTGCCCCGGCGCATCCAGCGTTTACTCACCAACGATGCGGTGTTTAATCACTGTGAGCCGCCCAATGGCCTGCCGGGATTCACCCTCGATATGCAATGGAGCCAGAACGCCGATCAGGACAGCGCCAACGTGTGGCTGCGCGAGCAAGTGATCAAGGTGTGCAGCGAGCTGGAAGCAGGCTAAATGGCGGCTTTACTGTAGGACTCGCGGTCGATATCCAACAGTTCCACACATAACTGCACCTCGACGCCGGCCGGCCATTCGCAAAGCTCCTGCAACACCGCCAGCAGACTTTGCGACAGCTGCTTCTTGGTCTCCGCCGAACGACCGCTGAGCAGCGCCAGCTTCACATGCACAAACGCCCGCTCGCCCATGGCCGTGCCGACTTTGAAGGTTTCAACCTTTACCGCACGGCTCTTGATATCGAACTCGGCGGCGAACTGACCGGAACCGACCAGCGTGTTGTTTAGCCGGATCAACGCGAGGTCGGCGTTCAACTGCGGCAGGTTGGCGGTGTATTCCATGTGCAGGTGTGGCATGGGGATGCTCCAGTCAGCGGGTTGGGGGGGCATACATATAACACAGCCAATCGCAGCGCCCTGAGGGGTATCACGCCGGGATCAGAGGTCTTTCGCTCATGAACGCTTCAAGCCGTGAGCGCAACCAGCGCTCTGCCGGGTCGCTGTCGACGTGGCTGAGCCAGACCATCGACAGGTCCAGCGTCGGCGTCTTGAACGGGAACGGTTCCTTGAACAGCAGTCCGGAAGTGGCCATGGCTGCGGCGGTGTAATCCGGCAGGCTGGCGATCAGGTCGGTGCCGGCCAACAGCGCCGGCAATGCGCTGTATTGCGGCACCGACAGCACCACCTGACGGGTACGACCGAGTTCTGCCAGCCACTCGTCGGCGAAGCCGCTCACGTTGGCTGTGTGGGACACCAGCACGTGCGGACGCGCACAGTATTCATCGAGGGTCAGCGGCGTATCGGAGGCGTCGGCACGCAAGATGCTCGGCTGAATGTGCCGCAGCAGTTTGCGCTTGGCATTGGCCGGCAGGCCACGGGTCTGGCTGATGCCGACCGTGATATCGCCGGCGGCCAGCAAGTCGGGAATCCGCCAGTAATCGACGTGTTGCACAACGAACACAACGCTCGGTGCTTCCTGACGCAGCGCGCGCAACAGCGGCGGCAACAGGCCGAACTCTACGTCATCGGACAGGCCGATGCGGAAGGTCATGGTGCTCACCGCCGGATCGAAATCGCGGGTCAGACTCAGCGCCACCGACAGCGAATCCAGCGCAGGCTTGAGGTGGCGAAAAATATCTTCGGCACGGGCCGTCGGCTCCATACGGTGGCCGACGCGAATAAACAACGGATCGTTGAGCATCGTGCGCAAACGGTTGAGCGCCGAGCTGATGGTCGGCTGGCCGAGAAACAGCTTTTCCGCCGCGCGGGTGACGTTGCGTTCGAGCATCAAGGTCTCGAACACCACCATCAGGTTGATGTCAGCCTTGCGTAGTTCGTTGCGGTTCATCCATAGCCCCCTGCTCCCCGAAATACCGGCAGTGTAGAAAGGCCTTGGGCCTGGCGTCCATCAACCTTTGTGCCGCGATGTAGCGGTTCAATGAGATATCGATGACTACGCTCCAGTCCGCACTATTCAGAAACATTCGAGAATGATTGGAAACAAATGTCCGATGGCCAAAAAAACCGCCTGCGTTAGGCTTGGGTCGATGCGCCAAACAGGCTGTCGCACGAACACATCGCATGGAGCGAACTGAATGTATTTCGAGATTTACAGACAATCCAGAGGCACCCCAAGCACCGGCAAAGGCCAATGGCGCTGGAGGTTACGCGCAGGCAATCACGAGACTATCGCCAGTGGCGAGTCGTATGTGAACAAGGCGGATTGTTTACACGTGATCGCGTTGATCAAGGGTGTACAGGGGGAGACGCCGATCAAGGAGATCTGAACAAGCCAGTCGATTCAGCAGGGTGGCTGAAGGTGCCGAGCTGAATGGTTGCGCAAAAAAAGACCCGCCAGGTTTTATCCTGCGGGTCTCAATTCGCGGTGCATCATTGCTCACTTCAGTTAGAAGTCAAGAATCGATAAAAGCCTGCCTTGAGCCTTCTAGAAAGGGCCTACCCCCCATTTGACTACGGTTGAGTCTCTTGAGAAGCCTTACTGTCCAGGAAGCGCTTTACGAGATTATCGTACTCCGCATCGGTGATATTCCTCACCCGTTGATAGGCACGTATTTCAACATTATCGCCCATCGGGAATACCGTGGGGGTTCGGTCCACAGCTGAGCCTATTCCGGTCCCGTTGATCATGTCTTGCTGAATGATCTCCAGCGTGAATTGCTGGCCAGGTCGCAGGTGCGATAGGAAAGGCACCCCTACCAAAAAGATCTCACAATCCCTGACAGGTGGCTTGGGTGGCCCGTCAACCGTATCCACCTGGCCCAACGATACTAAACGTTGATCATAAGCATGTTTGGAAGCACCGGGCATTATTTGCCAAAGCTCTGTGAAAATGCCCTGATTGATTGCCCCATCTGACGCGATCACACAGAATTTTTTCTGCACATTGTCTGGCGAAACAAGCCAGTGGGACAGCGCTATATAGCCATCCTTATACACTTGCTGCTGGGGCAACCAGTCATTAAAACTTGCAAAGAACGAATTATGGTACTTATCGCTCACGCCCCGAGTTGCCAGCCCTCCACCCAACACTAATATCAGGGTCAGACCAACCGCCGCCATGAATCCAAAACGACGCGCCAGAATCATGGAAAGCCCCGCCAGGAACACACCGAACATCGGCATGAGCAACAGGAAATGATGTCGCGACGGGCTTTGAACATAGTAAAAAAGCAGCCACGCCATACATGTCGAGAACGTCAGCAAAAAGAGCAATCGTCTTGCATTGCCCATGAAGTACAAAAGCACTCCACCCACAATGCATAACAATGGAGCGGCGAAGCCAAACAGGACTTTGAACACCTCGATATCACGGCTTAATGGAAACCGATAGGACGCATACAAATTTGAATAGTCGTGCTGTCCAAAATCCCGCGACCACGCGAATAATATCCAGCTCAGAAATGGCAGAACTGCAAAAGCTATCAGGATCGCTGACGAGACCGCCCGAAAAATAATATCGCGCGCGAATTTCGCACGAACAATGTCTACCAGGACAATGATCAGAACAGCAACGGCCATTCCAACGACTGCAAATATGTACCAGCGTCGGAATATAAACATCAGACTAAACAAGGCGCCCAGAGTGATACTGGAACGGACTATTGTTGATGATATCTGCCACGGCTTCTCTCGCGGCCCCTCCTCCTGAATAGCTTTAACCAAGGTAAAAGCACTTAGCAAGGCACCAGCATACAGGACGACACCGCCAATATCCGGCATCAGTAGAAGGGTTGTGCCAAAGTAATTGGACAAACCAAAGAAAACAGGAAAGCTCGCGAGAATCCACCAACTCTTATCGTCTGCTTTATAAGCGAGGGAGCCACCATTGACGAGACACTTGGCGATATAGGCGAGCATGATATAGGCGGGGACCGCATATAGCATTGTTATCGAAAGCGTATAGTTGACTCGCGTCGGACTGCCTGTGATCAAGCTCAGGAGAGCAGGGCCGATTGCAGGAAGATTGGAGTACTCACCAGCGTAAGCAGTCAAAAACGTGCTTATCGCTTGCATCACCAAACCGGCTTTTAGCAGTTCGTACAGAACCTCGGTTTTCTCCCAGTAGTTCCGGGAATCCCAATAATAAACGGACACGGATCTACTTTCACACCAATATGCCACCAGCACCAGACACGCAAAGAACAGCAGAAAATTAAAACAGGTGAAAAATGATATTTTTTTTCCGCGGGATTTGAACCCATCGAGAAACTTGCCAAAATTCATTACGAGTGACAAAGCTACAACGAAGAAACCTATGCAGACGAGAATGACGACTCCAAGAAATTCAAAGTAATCATACGCGCTGGAAATTTTGAACACGACAACAGTCGAATCGAAGTATGGCGTACTTCCAGGAGGTCCCGTGCCCACCGTAACCTGAATAGACGCAATCCCCGCGTCCATACTTACTGATTTTTCAACCCATTTGTTGTTCAAGAAATCCTTTTGAGGGATCGTCAGGGTATTCGAATAGCCGAGGTGACCATTCTTATCAAACGCCTTGAGATCGACCGAGATACCATCGCTCTGGGTTGGTTTTCCATCGGACTGATACAGGGCATACGAAGGCTTGGTGAACAAGAGCTTGATCTCTTTGGGCTGGGACAAGAAAGTCGCCGCCAAAGCATTTCGAACTACAGCATCACTGTACGCGGGGTGCAAATTATAGCCATTAGCCAGACGCCCCCACGCGTCTACAACCTCCGGCTTTACATTCTCGATCTGCTTGCCATCCGAATAGCTGACGTTGGCAGATTCTATGCTTTGAGATTTGGGCTCGAAGGCACCCAGTAAAAACAGTCCAAACAGGAGAGTAGCGCCAGACAGCCAATATTTGGCTTTGCCCAATTGCCGTAGTGCCTGGGACGCATACCATCCGGCAAAGGCGAATACAAAAACTACGACACAGACAAAAAGCGCTCGCGCAGTAAAGGGAAGAGCGCCCATTGAGCGATAAAAAACCAGGGCGACTCCACCTAAAACACACACCCCGAATAATAAGTACAAAAAAGATAACTTCTTGTTAAACATTCCTACTCCGTCACTCTGAATCGTTATAAAAATCCGTTAACTCTGCCCCTCCGACGAGCAAACTTACTACTCACCCTCCTTCTTCGCCTGGAGACCTGAAGAAAATACGTATAAACGAGTCAGACAATACATGGAACCTGTATAGCATACCGCTGCGGCAATTTGGGCCAACACAGCGTGAACACCGAACCTGTCCAGCAGAAGATGGAGAACTAGAAAATTCAACAGAAATGCAATAAAAAATGCAATCAGGTAACGCATACTTTCGGCAACGAAACTTCCATTGCTACGGAATACGATTTTTTTGGACAAAATGAAGCCACACACAAAACCTACAGCATAACCCACTATATTAGCGATAAAGGGTGAAAAACCCGCCCACATCATCGCGAACATGATTGAAAAACCGACCAGCGTATTAAACGCACCACTTCCAGCATAGCGTTTTAAATAAACTGATTCAGCGCGCCATTTAGACATACAGATAAACCCTCATTACAACGCCTATATCAAGCCCACCACCTGTCGCCCTCTACGCAAGCCGATCCCTCCTATTGCAAACACGCACAGTCAGATCTAAAAAGGATCTGACATGAACAGTGATTGCAATCCGAATCTACGACCTCTGAGAGCGCTCAGTTTCGCTTACCACCACCCTTGTTTTTTTATCCCAAGTGGTACCACCGATAATAAACTGCTGCCTGCCATTCAGCTTCAAGTAAGTCCGACCGAGGTACTCACCCACCATGCCAATACATAAAGTTTGAATACCACCAATAAACAGAACCACCGCAATCAGTGAAGCCCATCCTGGGGGAAACTCTGGATGCAACAACTTCGCTACCACTACAAAAACCACCATCACCATACTGAGCGCGGCCAAGGAAAAACCCATGTAGGTGGCGAATCTCAAAGGAAGTATCGAGAAGCTTGTCGCCATCTTGAGCCACAAGGACAGCAACCTGCGAAAATTATAGTTGCTTTCACCTTCGTGTCGGGCCTGGTGTTCAATATCAATGGCTGTAATAGATTGGGTTGCGTCAAGGATCAGACCGTCTATATAAGTATACGGACCATCGTATTTTGTTATTTCGTCAACAATCTCACGACGCATCGCCTTGAAAGAAGAAAGATACAATCCGCGCGGCTTACCCAGCAGCAGTGTGGCGACGAAATCGTTGAAGCGACTACCCGCTTGCTTCCACCACGCATGCTTTCTGTTCATATACCGCGTGTAACAAACATCATACCCATCATCAACCGCACGCATCACCTGACTCAGGGCGCTTGGTGGGTGCTGAAGATCATCATCCATGATTGCAACTATGCGACCACGAACGTTATTAAGTCCCGCCATAATCGCATTGTGCTGCCCAGTGTTTCGACGAAGATTAATTCCTCGTATAAATTCGTGGGTTTCAGCCAGAGACTGTATGACATGCCAGCTGTTATCGGGACTTGCATCGTTGACAAGGATAAGCTCAAACTTGTTTGAAAGACCTTCTCTGTCCATGGACTCCTGGATCTGCTGTACCAGCACCGGCAAAATACTAGCGCTTCGATAAACCGGTACAACGATCGACAGATCTAGAGTTGCATCACTTAAACTCATAGGGTTCAGCATTCCAATTTTGCCTGAAATCATTAATCAATTTACCGCGTAAATACGCAGAAACCATTCATATTTTTAGTACATTAATTTAACAACCACATAACAATTTACTTATCCAACAGCGTAATCTCGATATTGGCTCTACACATAACTCGAGATAAGCTATTTAAATATTTCTGCACAATTCTACTCACAAAAGGTGCTTGTTAGGAAGCGATTCCCTGATCAACGCATCCGTTTAGACCCGACAAAGGCATGATTCCAACCTTCAAACCTGTTGCGCTTCGCGACTGCTCACTCATCTCAAATGCACGGCATCGTTCCACGATGGAGCGGCTCGACGACGAGCCCTGCAGCACTCACACCCCCGGGCGCGACGCTGAGGGCGTGCCACAGCGGGAATCTGCAGCCTTGGGTACCACACGTGCTCAACCGACATTTTAAGCGAGCAAAAAAAACCCCGTAGCTTTTCAGCTACGGGGCTTTTTCTATGTATGGCGGAGAGATAGGGATTCGAACCCTAGGTACCGGTGAAGGTACAACGGATTTCGAATCCGTCCCATTCGGCCACTCTGGCATCTCTCCAACGGCGCGCATCATAACAACACTTTTACCGAAAGCAAACCCTCTTTCGAAAAAATCTACGTGCTATCAGATGCTTGCGTCGATTAAAGCGGTACACCCAGACGATTGGCGACTTCTTCGTAGGCTTCGATAACGTCACCGAGGCCCTGGCGGAAGCGGTCTTTGTCCATCTTCTTCTTGGTGTCCTTATCCCACAGACGGCAGCCGTCCGGGCTGAACTCGTCGCCCAGGACGATGGAGCCGTCGCTGAACACGCCAAATTCAAGCTTGAAGTCGACCAGCAACAGGCCGGCGTCGTCGAACAGTTTGCTCAGGACTTCGTTGACCTTGAGCGACAGTTCTTTCATGCGAACCAGTTGCTCGGCGGTGCCCCAGCCGAATGCCACGACGTGGGATTCGTTGATGAACGGGTCGCCCTTGGCGTCGTCCTTCAAGAACAGTTCGAAGGTGTACGGATTGAGCTTGATGCCCTCTTCCACACCCAAGCGCTTGACCAGGCTGCCCGCAGCGTAGTTACGCACGACGCACTCGACCGGGATCATGTCCAGCTTCTTCACCAGGCACTCGTTGTCGCCCAGCAGCTTGTCGAATTGGGTCGGAATGCCGGCCGCTTCGAGTTTCTGCATGATGAAGGCGTTGAACTTGTTGTTCACCATGCCTTTGCGGTCGAGCTGTTCGATGCGCTTGCCGTCGAACGCCGACGTGTCGTTGCGAAACAGCAGGATCAAGCGGTCAGCGTCGTCGGTCTTGTACACCGATTTGGCTTTGCCGCGGTAGAGTTCTTCACGTTTTTCCATGATGGGCTCCGCTTGCTAAGTAGGTGGGCTAGGCGATGTGGCGCCAGTCGAGCCCTGAATCTTGATCGGCCAGTTGCAGCCAGTCCGGGTCGCACCCAAGGGTGTCGACAAAACATTGTCGGGCCAGCTGCGGCAAGTTGTTCTTGCTGCTCAGATGAGCCAGGACCAGGTGTTGCAGCCCCTGCCAGCCCAGCTCGGACACCAGGAATGCCGCCTGATGATTGTTCAAATGTCCCAGCTCGCCGCCCACCCGCTGCTTGAGAAAGTACGGGTAGTGACCACGGGCCAGCATGTCACGGCAATGGTTGGATTCGATCATCAACGCATCGAGATCCCGAAAACCCTCCAGCACCCGCTCGCAGTAGGAACCCAGATCGGTCAGCAGGCCGAAGCGCCGCTGCTCGATGTCACTGAATACATACTGGGTCGGCTCCTGCGCATCGTGGGCCACGGCAATGACCCCGATGTTCAGTGCACCGATCTGCAGCTGCTCGCCGCCGGCCAGAAAGCCTGCGGGTTCAATCGGTTTGCGCATCCCGCGCAGTGTGCCGCGACTGAGGTAGACCGGCAGATTGTAGCGCCGAGACAGCAAACCCACGCCATGCACGTGGTCGGCATGTTCGTGGGTTACGAGTATCGCGCTCAGTTGCGTCGGGTTGACACCCAGGCGCAACAGGCGTTTTTCGGTTTCCCGCAGGGAAAAACCACAATCCACCAGCACATACGTATCAGCACTGGCGATCAGCGTGCCGTTCCCTTGGCTACCGCTGCCGAGAACGGCAAAACGCATGTGATCAGCCCAGGTTGTCCTGAATGACGCTCAACACTTTGCGCGCCACTTCAGCCGGCGCAACGGTGTTGATGTTTTTCTCGACGGTCACCTGAATGTTCTCGCCAACCTTGCTCAGGCGAACCTGATAACGCTCGGCACGGGCTTCCACTTCTTCCTTGCTCGGCGCGCTGCCGAACAGGCCGCTGAAGAAACCAGGCTTGTCGTCTTTGTTCTCGGCTTTTTCGGCCAGGTTGATGTAGTACAGGCCAAGGCTGCGGTTGATGTCTTCAACGCGCCATTCGCCTTGTTCCAGTGCGCGACCAACGCTCGACCAGGCACGGTCAAGGTCGGTACCGACGTTCAACACCGGGTTACCGCTGCCGTCTTCGTTGAGACTGACGCGGCTCGGAGTATCGAAATCACGGGACGCCAGCATCGACACAGAACCGCCCTTCTCGGAGATACGGTTCATGCTCGCGAGCATGTCGTCGACCAGAGCAGCGTCCAGACCCGTGTTGACCGAACGGTTGGTGAAGGCCACATCGGCGCTGCTGCCGGCAGGACGCTCGGCGCTGACCACGTAGATTTCACTGGTGTTGCGCTGCACGCCTGGCTCGATCCGCACACGAACGCGGGTTTCGCTGTCGCTGGCGATACCGGCCGCGCTCAGACGTTTGGCCATGGCGGCGGACAGTTCGTCGGAGTGCTGCCAGGTGGTGGTGAATTCGCCGGTTTGTGGACGCTGTTCGTCCAGACGGAAACCGTTATCCTGGAAGAACTGCACAGCCACTGGCCAGACTTCGGCCGGTGGATGCTGGGCCACGACCCAACGGGTATCGCCGCTCTTCTGCAGCGAGTAGTCGCTGGCATCGGCCACGGCCGACAACGGCTGCGGACGCGGAACCACGTACTCACCCTTGGCGGTGTCGTCAGCAACGTTGCGCGGGATCGGCAACAGCGGATCCAGACGCTTGGAAGTGCTTACATCCGCTGGCAGTTGCATCGGTGCAGTCTGTTGCGCTTGTAGGTAATCGCTACCACGGTCGCGGAAATAACCTTCCGGCCCCCAGACCCATCCACAGCCGCTGGTGCTGGAGATAATCAAGGCAAGTGCGGAAAGTCCGGCCATTCGCTTCATGCGTTGTACTTCCTCAATTAAACCAGGACGCTGCACTGGCGCAGGGCCGAGCGAAGCGTTTCATGACAAGGAGTGCTCAGCCAGGTGAGTGGCAGGCGGATGCCTTCGTGCATCAGGCCCATTTCAACCAAAGCCCACTTCACCGGAATCGGGTTGGCTTCGATGAACAGGTCTTTGTGCAGCGGCATCAGTTTTTCGTTGATGGCCCGTGCGGTCTCGGCGTCGCCCTTGAGCGCGGCCTCGCACAGATCAGCCATTTCGCGCGGAGCGACGTTGGCTGTCACCGAGATATTGCCCTTGCCGCCCAGCAGGATCAGCTCGACGGCGGTCGGATCATCGCCGGACAGCACGATGAAGTCCTTGCTCACGCCATCGATGATCGCTTTGGCACGAACCAGGTCGCCGGTGGCTTCCTTGATGCCGATGATGTTCGGCACGGTGGACAGGCGAATCACGGTCTCGGCCTGCATGTCGCAAGACGTGCGGCCGGGAACGTTGTAGAGAATCTGTGGGATGTCGACCGATTCAGCGATGTGTTTGAAATGCTGATACAAGCCTTCCTGAGTCGGCTTGTTGTAGTACGGAACGACCAGCAGGCAGGCATCGGCGCCGGCTTCCTTGGCGTTGCGGGTCAGCTCGACGGCTTCGCGGGTCGAGTTGGCGCCAGTGCCGGCGATGACCGGAATACGGCCTGCAACCTGTTTGACCACGGCTTTGATGACGGCGATGTGTTCTTCTACATCAAGGGTTGCCGACTCGCCGGTAGTACCGACCGCGACAATGGCATGGGTGCCGTTCTTGAGGTGGAAGTCCACGAGTTTGCTGAGGCTGTCCCAGTCAAGACGCCCTTGTGCATCCATGGGAGTGACCAGTGCCACCATACTGCCCGCAATCATGAAACCGCTCCTGCCGGAAAAAGAGAGCGGTAATGGTACTGGCGCCAAGATGCTTGCACAAGCAAAGTACTGCGCTGCCGCCATTCCCCTTGGCGCCGCTTTTCGCTACCCTTCAGACTTTGATCGGTACTGATCAGCTTGTACGCCGGGTTTCAGCCTCCCTTTTCGGCCTCCCAGGCCCCGTTCCAGCGTCGCATCGACGCGCTCCCGTTGAGTGGAGCGAGCCGCGAGCGCTTGCCGGGGCTTTCTGAATGGACAGCCTTAATGGGCACACGGGCACTCTGCGGCGATCAACGCCCGTAAACCTACCGACCGCTCATCGCTTTAGGAATGCTGCATGTCCACCCCCACAGTTCGCGAACAATTCCTTGTCATCAGTGCCCTCGGCGCCAACCCCATGGAGCTGACTAACGTCCTGTGCCGCGCCAGCCATGAAAATCGCTGCGCCGTGGTTACTTCCCGCCTGACCCGCCATGGCGAGTGCAGCGCGCTGATTCTCGAAATCTCTGGCAGCTGGGACGCCCTCGCACGCCTGGAAGGCAGCCTGTCAGGTCTCGCCAAGAAGCACGCGTTCACCGTCAACGTGGTGCGTAGCGCCCCACTGGAGAACCGTCCGCAGGCGCTGCCATACGTGGCTTACGTCAGCTCGGCGTACCGTCCGGACATCATCAATGAGCTGTGCCAGTTCTTCATGGATCACAATGTCGAACTGGAAAACCTGACGTGCGACACGTATCAGGCACCACAGACCGGTGGCACCATGCTCAACGCCACGTTCACCGTGACCCTGCCGGCCGGCACCCAGATCAGTTGGCTGCGTGACCAGTTCCTGGATTTCTCCGACGCCATGAACCTCGATGCCCTGATCGAACCCTGGCGCCCACAAAACCCAATGTAAGGAAGCTTTCATGGCCGTTGTCATCGACCAACCGGTTGCGGATTTCGAAGCACCTGCCACCAGTGGGCAAACCGTCAGCCTGTCTGCCCTGAAGGGCAAGCAAGTGGTGATTTATTTCTATCCAAAGGACAGCACCCCGGGCTGCACCACTCAAGGCCAGGGCTTTCGCGATCAGCACGCGGCGTTCAAGGCTGCCAACACGGAAATCTTCGGTATCTCGCGCGACAGCCTGAAGTCTCACGAGAACTTCAAGGGCAAGCAGGAGTTTCCGTTCGAGCTGATCAGCGACAAGGATGAGGCTGTCTGCCAGTTGTTCGACGTGATCAAGCTCAAGAAGCTGTACGGCAAGGAATACCTGGGTGTCGATCGCAGCACCTTCCTGATTGACAAGGACGGCGTGCTGCGCCAGGAATGGCGTGGCGTGAAAGTGCCGGGGCATGTGGATGCGGTTCTGGCTGCTGCTCAAGCGCTGAATAAAGCCTGAGGAACAAAAGATCGCAGCCTGAGGCGCCTCCTCCCGAAAACTGGAGGAGCTGCCGCAGGCTGCGATCTTTTGTTTTAAAGCAACGGCGCCACCGCGGGCTCCTTACGCGGCCAGGCATCGAGTACTGCCTTGAACAGCGTCGCCAGGGGAATCGCAAAGAACACCCCCCAAAACCCCCACAAGCCACCAAACAACAGCACCGCACAGATGATCGCCACCGGGTGCAGGTTGACCGCTTCGGAAAACAGCAACGGCACAAGCACGTTGCCATCCAGTGTCTGGATGATTCCGTAGACCGCCATCAGATAAATGAATTGATCGCTCCAGCCCCACTGGAACAGCGCAATCAGCAGCACCGGCACGGTCACCACCACCGCGCCGACATACGGCACCACCACCGAGAAACCGACCAGCAACGCCAACAGCGCGGCATAGTTGAGCCCGAGTGCGACGAAAGCGATGTAAGTCACACCGCCGCAAATCACGATCTCGATGCCTTTGCCGCGAATGTAATTGGCGATCTGCCGGTTCATTTCCTGCGCCACTCGCGTGATCAGCGCCCGCTCACGCGGTAAATAGCCGCGCACCCACTCGCCGATCACTGCCCGATCCTTGAGGAAAAAGAACACCAGAATCGGCACGAGCACCAGATAGATCATGATGTTCACCAGCAGCGGCAGACTCGACAGCGAAAACGTCAACGCCCACTGGCCGAACTTGCCGATCTCGCCGCGCGCCACCTCGATCGCCTGCAACACTTGCTCATCGGAGACCAGATGCGGATAGCGCTCCGGTAGCAGCAACAGCAACGATTGCCACTTGGCGAGCATGCCCGGCAGCTCATTGAACAGCGTAATCAACTGGTGCCAGAGCAGCGGCAACACCACGACAATGAACAGCATCAGCGCGCCCATGAACAGCGCAAACACCAATCCCACCGCCACAGCGCCTGGTACGCGCAGACGCTCCAGCATCACCACCAGGCCCTGCATCAAGTACGCCAGCACCATCCCGGCCAGTACCGGCGCCAACATGCCGCCTAGGGTGAGCACCGCGGTAAACGCCAGCACCAGCAGCACGGCGAGCACCACGGCTTCTTCATCGGAGAAGTAGCGCTGAATCCAGTCGCGTAACACTTTGAACATCAATAATCCTTGGGTTTTTTGACGCTGTCGGTTTCAGGCTTTTTTCAACCAGTAAAGGTAGACGCCGGCTTCGGCTTCTTCGCGCAGCAGAGCATGACCGGCCAACCTGGCAAAGGTGCGGAAGTCGCGCTGGGAGCCCGCATCGGTGGCGATCACCTTGAGCACCGCGCCGCTTGCAAGCTTGTTGAGTTCCATTTTTGCCTTGAGCAGCGGTAACGGACAATTCAGGCCGCTGGCGTCCAGTTCTGCGTCATGGGCTAAAGCGTCAGTCATTGCGTCACTCCGGATCCGGTCAGTCGAGCAGCCTAGAATATCTGGTCGCAAGCCCGGTGTCCGGCTACAGTAAGGTCTTTGTCTTCTAAGGCTTTGTGCATGACTTTTCTGCGCCCTACCCTGCTGACGCTCGCTTGCCTGCTCGCCTCACCAGGCTTTGCCGACGATCTACCGTCACTCGGCGACGCCAGCTCTGCCATTGTCTCGCCCCAACAGGAATACCAGCTCGGTCGCGCCTGGCTGGCCATGTTGCGCAGCCAGGTTTCACAGCTCAATGATCCGCAACTCAAAGACTACGTCGAATCCAGCGTTTACAAGCTGGTGGAGACCAGCCAGGTCAGCGACCGACGTCTGGAATTCATCCTGATCAACAGCCCGCAGCTCAACGCCTTCGCGGCGCCGGGCGGCGTGGTCGGGGTCAATGGTGGTTTGTTCCTCAACGCACAGACCGAGGGCGAATACGCTTCGGTGCTGGCTCACGAATTGGCTCACTTGTCGCAGCGCCACTTTGCGCGCGGCGTCGAAGCTTCGCAGCGCATGCAAGTCCCGATGATGGCGGCGCTGCTGGCCGGTATCGTGATTGCAGCGGCCGGCGGCGGTGACGCCGGGATCGCGACCATTGCCGGTACTCAGGCAGCGGCGCTTCAGGAGCAGCGCCGTTTCTCCCGCCAGAACGAGCAGGAGGCCGACCGTATCGGCATCCTCAATCTGGAAAAGGCTGGATACGACCCACGCTCGATGCCAACCATGTTCGAGCGCTTGATGCGTCAATACCGCTTCGATGCCAAACCACCAGAATTCCTGCTGACTCACCCGGTGACCGAATCACGGATCGCCGACACCCGCAACCGCGCCGAGCAGGCCAAGACCGGCGGCATTGAAGACACCAAGCGTTATCAGCTGATCCGCGCCCGCGTGCAGCTGGTCTACGAAGAAACACCAGGACTGGGCGCCAAGCGTTTCCGTGCGCAACTGGACGAGAACCCTCAAAACGACGTGGCCCGCTATGGACTGGCCATCGCGCAGATCAAGGGCGGTCAGTTGAACGAAGCTCGGGAGAACCTCAAACAGTTACTGGCCAAAGCGCCGAACGAGATCATCTACAACCTCGCTCAGGTCGATCTGGACATCACCAACAATCGCCTGCCCGATGCCCAGACGCGGGTTGAGCGAATGCTCACGCAATACCCCGGCAACTATCCACTGAATCAGGTTCGAGTCGATCTTCTGCTCAAGCAGAACCGCGCGGCCGATGCCGAAAAAGCGCTGGAGGGATTGCTCAAGACTCGCCCGGATGATCCGGATGTCTGGTATCAGGTTGCCGAAACCCGTGGTTTGTCTGGCAACATCATTGGCCTGCACCAGGCGCGCGCCGAATACTTTGCCTTGGTCGGCGATTACCGTCAGGCGATCCAGCAACTGGATTTCGCCAAGCGCAAGGCTGGCAGCAACTTCCCGCTGTCCTCGCGGATCGATGCCCGCCAGCGCGAACTGATGGAGCAGGAGCGCATGGTCAAGGACATGATGGGCTGACGCTTCTTCGCGATTGAAATGCTTCAGGCATAAAAAAACCGCCTCTTTCGAGGCGGTTTTTATTTACCGCTCAATCCGGATTATTCAGCCAGCTTGAAGGTGATGAAGCTCGCACGACCTTGACGCAGAACGCGCATCGACACCGAACGGTTCTTCGGCAGCGCCTTGGCGATCTCGGCGAACTCCTTGCTGGAGCCGATGGCCTGGTTGTTCAGATGAGTGATGACATCACCCGGTTGCAGACCGATCAGGGCGGCAGGACCGTCCTGCACTTCCTTGATCACCACACCACCTTTGAGGTCGTAGGTTTTTTTCTGCTCAGCCGTCAGCTCGGCCACGGCTACGCCGAGGCGGTTGCTACTGGTTTCAGCGCCGGACTTCGGCAACGCATCCAGCTCTTTTTCTTCATCCGGGATAGCGCCAACCGTCAGCTCGACGTTTTTGCGCTTACCTTCACGGATCACTTCCAGATTGGCTTTCGCGCCAGACTTCAGTGCGCCAACCAGATGCGGCAAATCGGCAGACATGACGATCGGTTGACCGTTCATGCTCAGGATCACGTCGCCCACTTGCAGACCGCCCTTGGCAGCCGGACCGTCATCCTGAATCTGTGCGACCAGCGCACCGGCCGGTTTATCCAGGCCGAACGATTCGGCCAGATCCTTGTTCACTTCCTGGATGACCACGCCCAGCCAGCCGCGGCTGACCTTGCCACCGCTCTTCAATTGATTGGAAACGTCCATCGCCACATCGATAGGGATCGCGAACGAAACGCCCATGAAGCCGCCGGAACGGGTGTAGATCTGCGAGTTGATCCCGACCACTTCACCGTTCAGGTTGAACAGCGGGCCGCCGGAGTTGCCCGGGTTGATCGGCACGTCGGTCTGGATGAACGGCACGTAGTTTTCATTCGGCAGGCTGCGCCCAACGGCGCTGACGATGCCTTGGGTAACGGTGTGGTCAAAGCCGAATGGCGAACCGATTGCCACTACCCACTGACCAGCTTTCAAATCCTGGGATTTGCCGAGTTTGAGTACGGGCAGATCCTTCCCTTCGATTTTCAGCAGGGCCACGTCGGAACGCGGATCGGTGCCGACCAGTTTGGCTTTCATTTCGCTGCGATCAGCCAGACGGACGAGAATCTCGTCTGCATCGGCAATCACGTGGTTATTCGTCAGGATGTAGCCATCCGGGGAAATGATAAAACCCGAACCCAGCGACTGTGCTTCACGCTGACGATCGCCACGCGGCGAACGTTGCTGAGGTGGCATGCCGCGCTCGAAGAACTCGCGCAGCATTGGCGGCAAGCCTTCAAGATCAGGCATCTGCTGGTTGACTTTGCGATCCGGCAGTTTCTGCGTGGTACTGATGTTCACCACCGCCGGCGAAGCCTGTTCGACCAGTTGGGTGAAATCAGGCAGATCGGCCGCTTGCGCGGCAGGGATTGCCTGACCGAGCAACAGCACGGTGGCGAAAATGGAGAGATAAGACTTCAAGCTAGGTATCGACATACAGCTCCCGTTACGACGAGCAGGGTTAAGCGATATGGAGCAAGGAACACCGGAAACCACAGTCCGGCATTTTTGTTCCGGGAACAACAAACAAGGCCAGAGCCGTGAGGCTCTGACCTATAAAAAACTTTTGGAGTATTTGCAAATGAAAATGCTCAGCAAACATTTCCAGGTCTCGACGACGAGGTGGAAATGAATGAAATCAACTCACTGCTTGCTGGTTGCAGAGACATCTTGATTACGCATCGACAGCGCAATTCGTTCGGCGGTGCCAATCGGAATCTCGCCGACAACCGTCACCATTATTTCGCCTTCAGGTGTCGTCAGGCGTCGGGATACCGCGACAGTCGGGCCTAACTGGGTCCGGGTGTCGGTAACGGTAGCGCCGTTCAAAGGCTCAAGGAAAACCGAAAAACGCGCTAGACCATCGTCGTACATCAGGCTAGTCACCTGAGCTTTGGTTTGCGGGTCTTTGTGCGAGGTGCTGCTGGTCAGCTCAAAACCCGGCGGCAGCCAGTCCGAATGCCACATTTGGGCGGTCTTGACGGCAGAGGCCTTGTCACTGTCGAGGGTAATAACCTTGCAGTCGGCATCTGCCAGCAAGTCTTTATCCGTCGGGACATTGTCAGTATCGAGGGTGGTGAACTGGAAACGTTCGAGCAATTGGCCCTTGTCGTTCAACAACAACGACTTCAGCGGCAAACCGGTCTGCTTGTCCAGGTGCAACTCAAAACCGTATCGGTGCTGGTCACGAGGCGTCAGCGATACGATCACTGCGTCTCGACCAGCCACACGCGACTTGCCAACGACGGCAAGTTCATACCAGTTTTTCAGCTTTTTGGGATCGAGAGGACGAGCGGCAGCGTTCGGAGAACCTCCCAGTCCTGCAATCAGAGTGCCGCTGACGCATTGAGTATGTCCATCAATGCGCACGACTTCCTGTGCCGAACCGTCGAGCTGAAGCAAACGCTCGCGGACCTGACCATTCTGGACACGATGCCAGATGTTATGGGTAGAAAAACTACCGTTACGCTCGTAAACGAAAGTACCGTGAAAGCTTTGCTGCTGCTCGGCCTGGCCCAGACGGATCAACCAGTCCTGGGCCTCATCAGCGTGGGCTGGAACAACGAACCAGCCACTGAGCAGAAGCGAAAGTAGAGGTATGGCGCGCATGATCCTCCTTATTGGTTTTCCAGGCTTGCGGCACGTGCATAAGGCAACGCGCTTTCAGTACCCTTGAGCGCAGCTTGCTGAGCATGCTGGCGCAGGTAGCTTGGCAGACGCTGGTCATGCCACCCCGGCTGACCTTGCAAAACACCGTTGGCCATAGGGCCCGTGGCTTCGGAGCTCTCACTGTAGCCTGCCAGAACAGCCGGGCCTTTGACCTGTGGAGTGGCCAGGGTCGGCTGGTTAGTTTGCTGAGCCAGTTCAACACCGGCAATTTCGTCCTGGTTGTACAGGCGAACACCAGCCAGAACAGCAACAGTTACCGAGGCTGCAACAGCCAGACGGCCGAGGTTGCGCCATGGGCTGCGAGATACTTTGGCCGGAGCCGTTTCGTCTTCCAGCGCAGCAGACACTGCCGCAGCGATATCCAGACGTGGCAGCAGCAGATCCTTGTGCATGGCTGCCCGAGCGATCTGGTAACGAGCCCAGGTTTCACGGGTTTCAACGTCGTCCAGTGCATTAATCACTCGACGCAATTCCAGTTCGTCCGCTTCGTTATCCATCACTGCGGACAGCGATTCCTGCAGGGCTTCACGACTCATGGCGTTCCTCTCTTGGCTGTCGCCGCTGTCTCAGTTTTCCTGCAACAACGGCTGCAGGGCTTTATCGATGGCCTCCCGAGCGCGGAAAATCCGGGAGCGCACGGTACCCACCGGACACTGCATGACGCTCGCAATGTCCTCGTAACTCAGACCATCGAATTCACGTAAAGTTAAAGCCGTACGTAAATCCTCTGGAAGTTGCTGAATGGTTCGATGGACGGTGCCTTCGATCTCATCCCGCAACAGTGCTCGTTCTGGAGACTCGAGATCCTTGAGGCCATGATCGCCGTCGTAGAACTCCGCATCCTCAGAACTTACGTCGCTATCAGGCGGCCGACGGCCGCGTGAAACGAGGTAATTCTTTGCCGTGTTGATGGCAATACGGTACAGCCACGTATAAAACGCACTGTCACCGCGAAAGTTTCCAAGTGCTCGATACGCCTTGATAAAGGCTTCCTGAGCGACGTCCTGGGCTTCATGGGTGTCGTGCACAAACCGCACGATCAACCCGAGAATTTTGTGCTGATATTTCAGCACCAGCAGATCGAAAGCTCGCTTGTCGCCACGTTGAACGCGCTCGACCAGCTGCTGATCCTCTTCCTGGGTTAGCATGAACACTCCTCGATAGGCCCGGAGGAGACTTGCATAACTAAACGACCAGACTTGCAAACATAGACTCGGGCTTTTCTCAAAAGTTCTCCCCCTCCAAGCAAGTTTCCTGCGGGCTCTGATTTGGCACGCACGAAAAACGCAGCGCGGGATAAACCGGCTGCGCGAATAATCTTGTCATCGGTTTCGCCGGTAGAAACCCAGATCGCAGATTCCTCACTGAAACCGACACTGTCCCTTTTCATGGCACCGTCTATTGATCTTGGCCCTTTGGCAAAAGTTCCAATTATTTATAGCCGCACCCGTGCGACATTGGGCAACACTGGACGGAAAAAGACTGTTTCAGCAGCGATACAGTCGCCTTCCCCCGGAACCGACGAAAAATTCTTCCGACGAAGTACCCGGCTTTTTCCGTCACAGTAGTTTCACAATGCCATCTGGGCACGGCTATTGTGCCGACCTGCCCCTCTATATACTAGTGGGCTGTGTGGCTGTCTTGACTCGCCGATTCAGGTGTCATGCGCCAACCCCGACCCGGGTCGCTTTGAGCGGAATGCTGAAATGAGCCAACAGTTCCAACACGATGTTCTGGTCATTGGCAGCGGTGCTGCCGGTTTGAGTCTTGCGCTGACCCTGCCAGGTCATCTGCGCATTGCCGTTTTGAGCAAGGGCGATCTCGCCAACGGTTCGACTTTCTGGGCCCAGGGCGGAGTCGCCGCCGTGCTGGACGACACCGACACTGTCGAGTCCCACGTCGATGACACCCTGAATGCGGGCGGCGGCCTGTGCCATGAGGACGCCGTACGCTTCACCGTCGAACACAGCCGTGAAGCCATCCAGTGGCTGATCGACCAAGGCGTGCCGTTCACCCGCGACGAACAGTCCGGCACTGAAGACGGCGGTTTCGAATTCCATCTGACCCGCGAGGGCGGCCACAGTCACCGGCGCATCATCCATGCAGCCGATGCGACCGGCGCTGCCATCTTCAAAACCTTGCTGGCCCAGGCCAAAGAGCGCTCGAACATCGAACTGCTGGAACAGCGGGTGGCCGTCGATCTGATTACCGAACGACGCTTGGGCATGGACGGCGATCGCTGCCTCGGTGCCTATGTGCTCAACCGCGCGACCGGCGAAGTCGACACCTACGGCGCGCGCTTCGTGATTCTGGCTTCAGGTGGTGCGGCCAAGGTTTACCTCTATACCAGCAATCCCGACGGCGCCTGCGGTGATGGCATCGCCATGGCCTGGCGCTCGGGCTGCCGGGTGGCGAACCTGGAATTCAACCAGTTTCACCCCACCTGCCTGTATCACCCGCAGGCCAAGAGCTTCCTGATCACTGAAGCCCTGCGTGGCGAAGGCGCGCATTTGAAGCTGCCGAACGGCGAACGCTTCATGTATCGCTTCGACAAGCGCGCCGAACTGGCACCGCGTGACATCGTCGCCCGGGCCATCGACCATGAAATGAAGCGTCTGGGTGTCGACTGCGTCTATCTCGACATCAGCCACAAACCCGAAGCGTTCATCAAGACGCACTTCCCGACTGTTTATGAGCGCTGCCTGGGCTTTGGCATCGACATCACCAAACAACCGATCCCGGTCGTTCCCGCCGCGCACTACACCTGTGGCGGCGTAATGGTCGATCAGCATGGCCGCACCGATGTGCCGGGCTTGTACGCCATCGGCGAAACCAGCTTCACCGGCCTGCACGGTGCCAACCGCATGGCCAGCAACTCGTTGCTGGAGTGTTTCGTCTACGCCCGGTCGGCGGCGGCAGATATTCTGGCGCAACTGGATGACGTCACAGCGCCAAGCACCCTGCCCGTCTGGGACGCCAGCCAGGTGACCGATTCTGATGAAGACGTAATCATCGCGCACAACTGGGATGAACTGCGGCGATTCATGTGGGACTACGTTGGCATCGTGCGAACCAACAAGCGCTTGCAACGGGCTCAACATCGCGTGCGTCTGCTGCTGGACGAGATCGACGAGTTTTACAGCAACTATAAAGTCAGCCGCGATTTGATCGAGCTGCGCAATCTCGCGCAAGTGGCGGAACTGATGATCAGCTCGGCCATGGAACGCAAGGAAAGTCGCGGCCTGCATTACACCCTCGACTACCCTGACCTGCTGCCCGAAGCGCTCGACACTATTCTGGTGCCGCCCACCTACGCCGGCTGAACTTGAGCCGCACTCGCAGGCGTCGATGCAAATCCGTCGCTTGCGAGTCCCGTGGCACGCAGATCGATCTGACGCGCCACTCACCGCGCAAACGAAAACGCAGTACCACGATCAGCGGCAGTGCAAGGCTGTCCGGGCGCAACTGCACCGCTTGCCAGCCCTCCGCCTGATTCCACAATTGCCAGCCGTCGCCGTCTCGACGCAAACCGCGCATTGCCTTGGGATGACTGAGCAGAATCTGCCGCGGCAACACCCAAAACCCGTGAAGCAGGCAGCCGAAAGCCCCGAGCAAGCTCGCCCATAGGGGAATGGAAAGCACAAACAAGGCACCCAGAGCGAATGCCTGGGCCAACAGATACGCCGCCAGCAACTGCCGTGAGGCATGCCAGCGGCATTCGAACGTATTACTTGGGCTGAACACGATCCAGGATCATGCGAACCATGCGTTGCAGCTCCGGATCTTCGGACTCGTTGCGCTCCATGAACCAGCCGAACATGTCCTGATCTTCGCAAGTCAACAGACGGACATACAGATCGCGATCGACTTGATTCAGGTTTGCGTAAACCTCCTGCACAAATGGCACCAGCAACACGTCAAGCTCAAGCATGCCGCGACGGCTGTGCCAAAAGAGGCGATTCAGTTCAACTTGTTCGACCATGGGGCCCTCCTCAAATTTGGCGGCAAGTATACAGCCCCGATGCCGCTCGCACAGTCGGCTTTGGTCGGGCACCACCGATCCTTTATCAACTACCCATTTCAACAACGCGCCCTTATGATGTGCCCCAGTCTATTTACCCTGCGAAGACCCATGGCCGATTCTGCTTTTTTCTGCACCCTGTCTCATGAAGGCGTTCTCGCGGTCCGCGGCGCGGATGCCGGAAAATTCCTGCAAGGCCAGTTGACCTGCAATATCAATTATCTGAGCGAAACAGCGTCCAGCCTGGGCGCTCGCTGCACGCAAAAAGGCCGGATGCAATCGAGTTTCCGCATTCTGCTCGAAGGCGATGGTGTGCTGCTGGCGATGGCCAGCGAATTGCTCGAGCCGCAACTGGCGGACCTGAAAAAGTACGCGGTGTTCTCCAAGTCGAAACTGACCGACGAAAGCGCCGCCTGGGTGCGTTTCGGGCTGAGGTCGGGCGATGCAGCGCTGAGCAGTCTCGGCCTGGATCTGCCCATTGAGACCGACAGCGTGGTACGCAACCACGGCCTGATTGCAATTCGCGTCTCGCCGGATCGTGCCGAACTGTGGGTACCCGCCGATCAAGCACAAACCATCAAACAAACGCTGTCGATAACCCTGCCTGAAGGTGAACTGAACCAGTGGTTGCTCGGCCAGATCCGCGCCGGTATCGGTCAGGTGATGCCCACCACCCGCGAGCTGTTCATCCCGCAGATGCTCAACCTGCAAGCCGTCGGCGGCGTGAGTTTCAAGAAGGGTTGCTACACCGGCCAGGAAATCGTCGCGCGCATGCAGTACCTGGGCAAACTCAAACGCCGTCTGTATCGCTTGAGCCTCGACGCCACGCAATTGCCGGAACCCGGCACGCCATTGTTTGCGCCGAGCCACAACAGCTCGATCGGCGAGGTCGTACTGGCTGCTGGCGCCGGGCAAAACATTGAACTCCTGGCAGTGTTGCAGGCCGAAGCTGCAGAAGCGGGTGATCTACATCTGGGCACCCTTGAAGGGCCTGCGTTGCATCTGCTCGATTTGCCCTACGAACTGGATCGCGACCGCGAAATCCAGCGCTGATCGCAGCATTTGTTGCAACACCCTAGAGAGCCTAAATGAACGAACTGGCGGATAAGATCCAACAGGATTTGGTTGAGGCCATCGATAAAGATGAGCTGGTTCTGCCAACACTGCCGGAAGTAGCCTTGCAAATTCGCAAGGCTGCTGAAGATCCGGAAATCAGCGTCAGTGAACTGAGCAAAGTCATCGGCCGTGACACGGCCCTGTCGGCGCGCCTGATCAAAGTGGTCAACAGCCCTCTGCTGCGCGCGGCGCAGGAAGTCACCGACCTGCATACCGCCATCATCCGCCTGGGCATCAACTACAGCAGTAACCTGGCGATCGGCCTGGTGATGGAGCAGATTTTCCACGCCAGTTCCGAAGTGGTGGAACAGAAAATGCGTGAAGTCTGGCGCAAGAGCCTGGAAATCGCCGGGGTCAGTTATGCGCTGTGTCGTCGTTACACCCAACTCAAACCGGATCAGGCGGCGCTGGGTGGACTGGTGCATCAGATCGGCGTGCTGCCGATTTTGACCTATGCCGAAGACCACTATGAACTGCTCTCGGATTCGGTCAGCCTCAACCATGTAATCGACCACCTTCATCCGTTGCTCGGCGACAAGCTCTTGCGCGTCTGGGATTTTCCGGAACGACTGGTGGAGCTGCCGGGGCTGTATCAGGATCTCAAACGCGACTCGGCACAGGTCGATTACGTCGATCTGGTGCAGGTGGCGAGCCTCTATTGCCACAAGGGCACTGACCATCCGTTTGCGCGGATTGATCCGCTGAGTGTTCCGGCGTTCAGGAAGCTTGGGATTGATCCGGAGAACAAGGCGCTGTGCGCGGATCTGGAAGAATCACGCTCGATGTTTTACTGATCCTAAACGGTGGCGAGCCCTTCGCGAGCAAGCTCGCTCCCACAGGAAAATGCCCTCATCTGTGAAGCAGATGTGCTTTCAAATTGAAATGCATTCCAATGTGGGAGCGAGCTTGCTCGCGAAGAGGCCAGCCGAGACGCCGCAACCTCACCCAGCAATAAAACTCACCCGCACCTTGAGCCCCGCCTGTTCACCATCATGCAGCGTGATCTGCGCCAGATGTGCCCGGCAGATCTCGCCGACAATCGCCAGCCCCAACCCCGATCCCGCCACCTGCTGATTACGCCGGTAGAAGCGCTCGAACACTCGATCGCGCTCGTGCAGCGGAATCCCCGGCCCGTCGTCTTCAACCTCAAGCACTGCCGGGGTCAGCACGCGCAAGATCACGTTGCCGCCCGGCGGCGTATGCGCCAAGGCGTTATCCACCAGATTGCTCAACAACTCATTCAGCAGCGTTGGCTCGCCACGCAGCCACACCGGCTCATCGGCCTCAAGCGCCAGCGCCACCCCGCGTTTGTGCGCCAGTGGCGCCATGGCCATGCCCAACTCGCGGGCCAACTGGCTCAGATCGAGCAACTGCGCACCGCCCTCGGCAATCGCTCGGGCGCCATTTTCGACGCGCGCCAGCGACAGCAATTGGTTGGCCAGATGGGTCAGGCGATCGGTGCCTTGGGCCGAAGATTCCAGCGTCGTCCGCCAGACCTGCGGGTCATTTGAACGCAGCCCCAATTCCAGCCGCGCCTTCAACGCCGCCAGGGGTGTGCGCAACTCATGCGCCGCATCGGCGATGAACTGCGCCTGGCGCTCGAACTGCCCCCGCAGGCGCTCGGTAAAATGGTTGAGCCCGCGCACCAGCGGCCAAAGCTCGTGTTGCACTTCCACCAGTGGCAATGGCCGCAAGTCGTCGGGTTGGCGCTCCTCGACTGCCGTGCGCAAACGCTCCAGCGGACGCAGTGCGGCGCTGACGGCAAACCAGACCAACAGCAAGGCACCGATCGCCAACATGCCCAAACGCAGCAACGTATCGGCCGCCAGACTGCGCGCCATGCTGACGCGGGCTTCGTCGGTTTCGGCCACGCGGATTTCCGCCATGCCATTCATGTTCGGCTCGCTCACCGCTTTGAGCAGGCTGACCACGCGCACGTTCTGCCCCTTGTAAGTGGCATTGTAGAAACGCGCCAGCGCCGGATAGCTGTCAGTTCTTGGTGTACCGGGCGGTGGCCCGGGGAGGTTTTCGTAGCCGGATATCAGCTTTTGATGGATGTCGTTGACCTGGTAGTAAATCCGTCCGGCGCTGTCGTAAGCGAAGGTATCGAGGGCCACATAAGGCACGTCGGCACTGAGGCTGCCATCACGTTGCGACAGGCCCGCGGCGATGGTTCGCGCCGACGCCAGCAACGTGCGGTCGTACGCCGTGTCGGCCGCCTCGCGTCCATTCCAGTAAGCACTCAAGCCGCTGGCGAGCATCAACACCACCAGCAACGACGCCAGGTTCCACAGCAACCGCCAGCGCAGGCTGCTGGGCTTATGCATCGCGGCTTTCCAGCAGATAGCCGAGGCCGCGGAAGGTCACGATCGCGACCGGTTGACCATCGAGTTTCTTGCGCAAGCGGTGCACGTAGATTTCGATGGCATCGGGGCTGGCCTCTTCATCAAGACCAAACACCTGCGCGGCCAGTTGCTCTTTGCTCATGACTCGCCCCGGCCGGGCGATCAGCGCTTCGAGTACGGCTTGTTCGCGGGACGTCAGCGTGAGCAGTTCCTCACCGAGGGAGAAGCGTCGGGTGTCCAGATCATAGGCCAGCACCCCGCAGCGCTGCTGGCGTTCACCGCCCAACACACTACGTCGCAACAGCGCTTTGACCCGGGCTTCCAGTTCGGTCAGTTCGAACGGCTTGGCAAGGTAGTCATCGGCGCCAAGATTGAGGCCATGCACCCGGTCTTTCACATCGCTGCGCGCCGTCAGCATCAGCACCGGCAGATTTTTCCCGCGAGCCCGCAGCCGCGCCAACACTTCAAACCCGTCCATGCGCGGCAGGCCGACATCGAGGATCGCCACGGCGTATTCCTCACTGCCCAGTGCCAGATCGGCAGCCACGCCATCGTGCAACACATCCACGGTCAGACCGGTGCTCTTGAGCGCCTGGGCGACGCTTTCGGCCAGTTGCAGATGGTCTTCGACGAGCAGAACACGCATGGATTTTTACCTCGTTCAGGGATGGCCGACGCCACTCTTTGCCGCGGAGTTTACAGCCGCAACCGCCACTGTGAAGCCCGAAAACATTGAAAGTCAGCTGAAAGGTTAGCGAAAGGTTAGGCCGTTAGAGTCGGGTTACGGACAGTTTCGACTGCCGTCGCTGCTGCCACACAGCGCTACGAAAAACGCCACGAAGCGTTTTCGACCAATAAAAACAATAATCGGAGTACACCCGCATGCCGCCCGTGCAGCCCCAGGTCCTTGTGCCTGTTCGCCGTTCCCGTCTCCGCCACACCGCCCTCGCCAGTGCAGCCGCCCTCGCGGGTTTTTCGCCGTTGAGTTTTGCCGACTTCATCGAAGACAGCAGCGCCACCTTCGAAACCCGCAACATGTATTTCAACCGCGACTTTCGCGATGGCACCAGCGCCCAGCAATCCAAACGCGATGAATGGGCTCAGGGCTTCATGCTCAATCTGCAATCGGGCTATACCGACGGCACCGTGGGGTTTGGTGTCGATGCGTTGGGCATGCTCGGTGTGAAACTTGATTCGAGCCCGGACCGCAGCGGCACCGGCCTGTTGCCGACCCACGACGACGGGCGCGCAGCGAACGAATACTCGAAAGTCGGCCTGACCGGCAAAGTGAAAATCTCTGCCACGGAACTGAAAATCGGCAGCCTGATTCCCGAACTGCCGATCCTCAAGCCCAACGACGGACGCATCCTGCCGCAGACATTTGAAGGTGGCTTGCTGACCTCCAAAGAAATCAGGAATCTGACCTTCACGGGCGGGCGCCTGGAGAAAGCCAAGGACCGCGACAGCACCGATTTCGAGGACATCGCCCTCAACAACAAGAACAGCCGCTTCGCCGGCACCGCTGCCGGCAAGCACTTTGACTTTGGCGGCGTTGATTACAGGTTCACCGACAAGATCACCGGCAGTTACCACTTCGCGCAACTCGACGAAGTCTACAACCAGCACTTCTTCGGCCTCGTTGCCTCGCGCCCGATGGGCCCCGGCACATTTGCCACCGACCTGCGTTTTGCCGTCAGTGACGATCAAGGTGCGGCCGGTGGCGGCGAGATCGACAACCGCTCGCTCAACGGCTTGGTCAGCTACGCCCTGAGCGGCCACAAGTTCAGCGCCGGTTATCAGCACATGTCCGGCGATAGCGCCTTCCCCTATGTCGATGGCAGCGACCCGTACCTGGTCAACTTCGTGCAGATCAACGACTTCGCCGGCGCCGAAGAACGCTCGTGGCAAGCGCGCTACGACTTTGACTTCGCCAAACTTGGCATTCCCGGCCTGAGCTTCATGAGCCGTTACTTGAGCGGTGACAACATCAAGCTCAAAAGCGGTGAAGAAGGCAAAGAGTGGGAGCGCAATACCGAGATCAAATATGTAGTACAAAGCGGCGCCTTGAAGGACGTCGCTGTGCGCCTGCGCAATGCCACTTACCGCTCCAATTACTCCGCTCGCGATGCAGACGAAGTGCGTCTGCTGGTGAGCTATAGCGTTGCCCTTTGGTAATTGATTGAAACGCCGAGGGTGCTGTGATCGGAAGATCAAAAGATCATCCGATCACAGCCCGAGCCTGCGGCAGCTCCTACATAAAGCCTTACAACAAGAACCGTGGAGAATCGAATGAACCTGTCACTGCGTAAAGTTGCACTCGCCGCCAGTTGCGTGCTGTTCGCTGGCCAACTCATGGCCGAACCGAAGCGTCCGGAATGTATCGCTCCTGCGTCGCCCGGCGGTGGTTTCGACCTGACCTGCAAACTGGTGCAGAGCGCGCTGGTCAACGAGAAACTGCTGTCCAAACCGATGCGCGTCACCTACATGCCCGGCGGTGTGGGCGCGGTGGCTTACAACGCAGTGGTTGCGCAGCGGCCAGCCGATGCCGGCACGCTGGTGGCGTGGTCGAGCGGTTCGCTGCTGAACCTGGCGCAAGGCAAGTTCGGGCGCTTCGATGAGACCAACGTGCGCTGGCTCGCGGCAGTCGGCACCAGTTACGGTGCCATCGCGGTGAAAAGCGATTCGCCTTACAAGACCCTCGACGATCTCGTTCAGGCGTTAAAGAAAGATCCCGGCTCCGTGGTTATCGGTTCCGGCGGCACTGTCGGCAGCCAGGACTGGATGCAAACCGCACTGATCGCCAAGGCTGCCGGGATCAACCCGCGCGAACTGCGTTACGTCGCCCTCGAAGGTGGCGGCGAGATCGCCACCGCGCTCCTCGGCGGCCACATCCAGGTTGGCAGCACCGACATTTCCGACTCCATGCCGCACATCCAGAGCGGTGACATGCGCCTGCTCGCAGTCTTCTCCGACAAGCGTCTCGACGAACCGGAAATGAAAGACATCCCGACCGCCCGCGAGCAAGGCTACGACATCGTCTGGCCGGTGGTTCGCGGTTTCTACCTGGGGCCAAAAGTCAGCGATGAAGACTACGCCTGGTGGAAGGATTCGTTCGACAAGCTGCTGGCCTCCGACGAGTTCGCCAAGCTGCGCGATCAGCGTGAACTGTTCCCGTTCGCCATGACCGGCCCGGAACTGGACACCTATGTGAAGAAGCAGGTTGCGGACTACAAAGTGCTGGCCAAAGAGTTCGGCCTGATTCAGTGATCGTCTCTGTCTAGCGGCCGTAGCCCCCGTTCGCGGGGCGGCGGCACAGGAGTTTCCCATGCTCTTACAACGCATTTTCGCTTCGGTGCTATTGCTGGTCTGTGTCGGCCTGGCACTGATGGCGTGGCCGTACCAAGCGGCTTTTTCCTACGAACCGGTGGGCCCGCGCGCCTTCCCTCTGCTGATGCTCGGTCTGATGGGCGCAGCGCTGCTGTACATGGTGTTCCGCCCGACGCCCATCAAACACACTGAAGACGAGCCGCCACTGGATGGCCAGACGCTGACCAAAATCTGCATCTGCGTCGCGCTGTTGCTGGTGTTCGCCGGCCTTTTCGAACCGCTGGGCTTCATTCTCAGCAGCATGCTGATCGGCATTCCGATGGCCCGTCTGTATGGCGGTCGCTGGATGCCAAGCATCGTGGTGACCACCCTGATGGCCATCGGTCTTTACCTGCTGTTCGACCGTGTGATGGACGTTCCGCTGCCCCTCGGCCTGCTCGACGTTCTGGAGAACTGATATGGATACTCTTGGCTATTTGGGTCAGGGCTTCGGCGTCGCGCTGAGCCCCTACAACCTGGTGACCGCGCTGTGCGGCACGCTGATCGGCACCGTCGTCGGCCTGTTGCCGGGCCTGGGCCCGATCAACGGCGTAGCGTTACTGATTCCGATCGCATTTGCCCTCGGCCTGCCGCCGGAATCGGCATTAATTCTGCTGGCGGCGGTGTATCTGGGCTGCGAATACGGCGGCCGGATCAGCTCGATTCTGCTGAACATTCCGGGCGAAGCTTCCACCGTGATGACCACCCTCGACGGCTACCCGATGGCGCGCAAAGGGATGGCCGGTGTGGCGCTGTCGTTGTCGGCGTGGAGCTCGTTCATCGGCGCCTTCATCGCCACGTGCGGCATGGTGCTGTTCGCCCCGCTGCTGGCGAAATGGGCGATTGCCTTTGGTCCCGCGGAATACTTCGTGCTGATGGTGTTCGCGATTGTCTGTCTCGGCGGCATGGCCGGTGATCGACCACTGAAAACGTTTATTGCGGCGTTGATCGGTTTGTTCCTGTCGACGGTCGGCATCGATGCCAACAGCGGCGTGTATCGCTTTACCGGCGACAACATTCACCTGACCGACGGGATTCAATTCGTCGTGCTGGTGCTGGGCCTGTTCTCGATCAGCGAAATTCTGTTGCTGCTGGAGAAAACCCATCGCGGCCAGGAAGCGGTGAAAGCCACCGGTCGAATGATGTTCAACTTCAAGGAAGCGGCGTCGGTGTTCACTGTGAACATTCGTTGCGGTCTGCTCGGGTTCATCATGGGCGTGTTGCCGGGTGCCGGTGCGACGCTGGCCAGTGCCGTGGCCTACATGACCGAAAAACGCATCGCCGGTACCAGCGGCAAATTCGGTCAGGGTGATGCCCGTGGCCTCGCTGCACCGGAAACCGCCATCGGTGCTTCGGCCTGTGGCGCACTGGTGCCGATGTTGACGCTGGGCGTTCCGGGGTCGGGTACCACGGCAGTGATGATCGGCGCGCTGTCGCTGTACAACATCACTCCGGGGCCGCTGTTGTTCCAGCAACAACCGGACATCGTCTGGGGCCTGATCGCTTCGTTGTTCATCGCCAACATCATGCTGGTGATCCTCAACATTCCGATGATCCGCATCTTCACGCGCATCCTCGCGGTGCCGAACTGGGCACTGGTGCCGGTCATCGCGATCATCACCGGCATCGGCGTCTACGCGGTACACGCGACCACCTTCGATCTGTTCCTGATGGTCGGCATCGGCATCTTCGGTTACATCCTGCGCAAGCTCGACTTCCCGTTGTCGCCGGTTCTGCTGGGTTTCATCCTCGGTGGTCTGATGGAGCAGAACCTGCGTCGTGCCCTGTCGATCTCCAACGGTGCACTGGAAATCCTGTGGTCGAGCCCGATCACCTTCGGTGTCTGGGTACTGACCGCGATCATGCTGCTGATGCCGCTGCTGCGCATCTGGCGCAAACGTTCAGTTGCCCGGCGCGCTATTGCCGATGTTTGATCGGCTGTCGCTAAAGTCCTGGTGGGGAACCCCGCTGGTCGGTCTGCTGGGCGGTTACCTCGCCAGCCAGATCGGCTGGCCGCTGCCGTGGATGGTCGGCTCGTTGCTGGCGATCATCCTCGTGCGCTGCCTGACCCCGTGGCAACTGACGGAAATCCCTGGCGGGCGCAAATGCGGCCAGTGGATCGTCGGCATCGGCATTGGCCTGCACTTCACCCCGGTGGTGATGGAGCAGGTGCTGAGTCATTTCGGTTTGATCTTCTTCGGTGCGCTGGTCACCAGTTTGTCGGCGGTGGTGGGCGTGTGGTTGATGCGCCGCACCGGTGAGGATCGCGCCACGGCGTTTTTCTCCAGCATGCCCGGTGGCTCCGGGGAGATGGTCAACCTCGGCGCACGCAACGGCGCGATGCTCAGCCATGTGGCGGCGGGGCAAAGCTTGCGGGTGCTGGTGGTGGTGTTGTGTGTGCCGGCGGCGTTCAAGTACTTGCTGGGCGACGGCACGCCGATTTCTCATGCCGGTAGCGTCGATTGGCGCTGGCTGGCCATTCTGTTTCCGGCGGGCGCCCTGCTCGCCTGGGTCTGGCAGCGTCTGCGCCAACCCAATCCATGGCTGTTCGGGCCGTTGCTGGTGAGTGCGGCGGTAAGCATTGGCTGGGATCTGCACCTTGGCTTGCCCGATGGCGGCAGTCAGATTGGCCAATGGTTGATCGGCAGCGGTTTGGGTTGTCACTTCAACCGACAGTTCTTCAGGCGTGCGCCGTCATTCATGGGCCGCACCTTGATCGGTACGGCACTGACCATGTTGATCGCAAGCCTGGCGGCGTTGGGACTGAGCGCTTTAACCCATCTGGATCTGCGTTCGCTGACGTTGGGCATGATGCCCGGTGGTATCGCCGAGATGAGCCTGACGGCGGAAACCTTGCAACTGTCGGTGCCGCTGGTGACGGCGATGCAAGTGATGCGGCTGTTGTTCGTGCTGTTTCTGGCGGAGCCGTTGTTCAAGTACTGGAATCGTAATCCCGAGTAAGACCGAGTTGACTTCATCGCTGGCAAGCCAGCTCCCACAGATTATGTGCACACCGCAAAACCCTGTGGGAGCTGGCTTGCCAGCGATGGGGCCCTTCAGGCCAACATCAAACCGGCGGCAACCGCCACTCAATCGGCGTCTCGCCATTCTGCTCAAGAAACTTGTTGGTCCGGCCGAAGTGCCCGCATCCCAGAAAGCCACGATAAGCCGACAGCGGCGACGGATGCACCGAGGTCAGCACCAAGTGCTTGGTCGCATCGATCAGCTTCTGCTTGCTCTGCGCATGAGCGCCCCACAGCATGAACACCAGATGCGGCCGCCGCTCGCTGACCAGTTCGATGATCCGGTCAGTGAAAAACTGCCAGCCCTTGTCCTTGTGCGCATTGGCGTTGGCGCGCTCGACGGTCATGGTGGTGTTGAGCATCAACACGCCCTGATCCGCCCAGCTTTGCAAGTAACCGTGGCTGGGGATGTCGATGTTCAGGTCGCGCTTCAACTCTTTATAGATGTTGACCAGCGACGGCGGCGCTGGCACGCCCGGTTGCACCGAGAAACACAAGCCGTGGGCCTGGCCCGGGCCGTGGTAGGGGTCCTGGCCGAGGATCACCACCTTCACTTTATCCAGTGGTGTGGAGTTCAGCGCATTGAAAATCAGCGGCCGTGGCGGATAGATTTCCTTGCCGGCCGCCTGCTCCTGCTGCAGAAAGTTGCGCAACTCTGCCATGTAAGGCTGGTCGAATTCAGCACGCAGTGCCTCCTTCCAGCTCGGTTCGAGTTTGATACGGTCGTCAGCAGTCATGGTCATACCCGGCAAAAACAATGGGGCGAACCCTAGGAAAGCCGGCCACGCTTGTCAATTGATCTGACGCAGATCCGGCACTTTCCCACGCAGCGATCATACTGATCGTTCAAATTTCCGATCGAGGTCACGATGAATCTGCACTTCGAAGAACTCTGCGGCACCGCCGGCGCCCGCATCGGTATCGCCAGCCTGGATGCTGAAAAATCGCTCAACGCGCTGTCGCTGCCGATGATCAACGCGCTGGCCGACAAACTGAACGCCTGGGCCAAAGACCCGCAAATCGTCTGCGTACTGTTGCGCGGCAACGGCGCCAAAGCCTTCTGCGCTGGCGGTGAAGTGCGCAGCCTGGTGGAGGCCTGTCGCGCGCACCCCGGCGAAGTCCCGCCGCTGGCAGCACAGTTTTTTGCGGCTGAATACCGATTGGATTACAGCCTGCATACCTATCCGAAACCACTGATTTGCTGGGGCCACGGATATGTGCTGGGCGGCGGCATGGGTCTGTTGCAAGGCGCCAGTACGCGGATCGTCACGCCGAGCAGCCGTCTGGCGATGCCGGAAATCAGCATTGGGCTGTATCCGGATGTCGGCGCCAGTTGGTTCCTGGCACGGCTGCCGGGCAAGCTCGGTCTGTTCCTCGGATTGACCGGCGCGCACATGAATGGCCGTGACGCGATCGACCTCGATCTGGCCGACCGCTTTCTGCTCGACGAGCAACAACCGGAGCTGATTGAAGGCCTGCTGCAACTCAACTGGCAGGAACAGACCGCCATGCAGCTCAACAGCCTGCTCAAGGCCTTGCAGCAGGAAGCGGCGGCGCAAATGCCCGAGGCGCAGTGGCTGCCGCGTCGTCAGCAGATCGACGAACTGCTCGACGTCAGCGACGTGACCTGCGCCTGGAAAGCCATCCATCTGCAGCGCGACAGCAGCGATCCGCTCATCGCCCGGGCAGCGAAAACGCTTAGCGAAGGCTCGCCGCTGACCGCCCATCTGGTCTGGGAACAAATTATCCGCGCACGGCACATGTCGCTGGCTGAAGTCTTTCAGATGGAATACACCCTGAGCCTCAATTGCTGCCGGCATCCGGAGTTCAGCGAAGGGGTTCGGGCGCGGTTGATCGATAAGGATCAGAAGCCGCACTGGCATTGGCCGGACATCAGCAGCGTGCCTGATGCGGTAGTTGAGGCGCACTTTCACAAGGTGTGGGAGGGGCGGCATCCGCTGGCGGACTTGACGGCTTACTGACTGAATCGCAGGCACAAAAAAGCGGCGCATCATGCGCCGCTTTTGTTTGCGGGTCAGTTACCAGCGATTGCCACGTCCGTTGTGGTCGCGCCGACCGCTGTGGCGATCGTAATTGCCGCGACCGCGGTGGTCATTGTCCCAACCGCCACGACGATGGCCATCCCAGCGACCCCGATCATTACCGTGCCAGCGACGGCTCTCGTAATACCGCGGGGCCGGTTGATAATAGCGCGGCGCCGACTGGTAATAACGCGGTTGCTGATAGTAACGCGGCGCTGGCTGGTAATAGCGCGGTGCCGAGTAGTACGTGCCGCCAGTGTTGTAATACGCCGGTGCGGGTGATGTGTAGACCTCAGACCTGTAATAAGTGTCCGCGTACGAATACGGGGCACAACCGGTGACGGAAAACATCAACGCAGCAAGCAGAAGAATTCGTCGATACATGGCGGCCTCCTGGACCGCGGGTAGCCACACCAGCGACGCTGGCAGGCGTCAGTCTTTAATTCGGTGACTGACGAAAGATCAGACAGCGATTTCCGAATCTGGTGCGATTCCGCAACAAGTTGAAACAAGTGATGATTAAACGCCACTACTCCCTGCAGGAAGGAATCTCCCGGCGATGGCGATTCACCGTTGACTGACCTGTTGCATTCGCGAGCAAGCTCTCTCCCACTGATCACTACGCAATTTGTACCAGTACAGGAACGAACATTCGCGCCGCACATGGAGCAGTTATTTCCGCACAGTGCCATTAGAATGCTAGCCATCGGGCCACTGCCAACGGAACTGCCATGCCGCTTCGTTCTCCGCTGTACTCGCAACGTTCATTGGTATTGACGCTGGTCGCCTTGCTCGGCGCCGGTTTTCTCGCTACTTCGCTGCTGAGCTACTACGCCTCGCGCGAATCGATCCGCGACAACATCGTCAACACCGAGTTGCCGCTGACTTCCGATACCGTCTATTCGGAAATCCAGAAAGACCTCGTCAGGCCTATCCTGATTTCCTCGATGATGTCCCGCGACACCTTCATGCGCGACTGGGTGGTGAACGGTGAGCAAAACCCCGAGCAGATGACCCGTTATCTCAATGAGGTCATGACCCACTACGGCGCCTACACCGCGTTTTTCGTCTCCAATACCACCCTCACTTACTACCACGCCAAAGGTGTACTCAAGCAGGTCAGCGTCGGTGAGCCGCGGGACGCCTGGTACTTTCGCGTGAGGGACATGGAAGATCCGTACGAGATCAATGTCGACCCGGATCTGGCCAACAAGGACAACCTGACGTTCTTCATCAATTACAAGGTCTACGACTACCACGACCGCTTCATTGGCGCGGCCGGCGTCGGCCTGACCGTGGACGCGGTGATCAAACTGATCGACAAGTATCAACAGCGTTATCAACGCAGCGTGTATTTCGTCGACACCTTCGGCCGACTGGTACTGACCGGTGCCGAAGGCGGGCCTGAAGGCGCGCATATCGGGCAAAGCCTCGCTGAACTCGACAGCATGAAAAGCCTGGTCAGCCTGTTACCCAAACCGCACAGCGGCAGCTACGAGTATTCGACCCATGGCCAGGGGCACTTCCTCAACGTGCGGTTTATTCCGGAGCTCAACTGGTACCTGTTTGTTGATAAACGCGAGGATGGCGCGCTGATTGAAATCCGCCAGTCGCTCTATCTCAATCTGCTGATCTGTCTGCTGGTAACGTTGATCGTGTTGGCGCTGCTCAATCGCGTGATCAAACGGTTTCAATCGAAAATCCAGGCCCAGGCCACCCTCGACAGCCTTACCGAACTGCCGAACCGCCGCGGTTTCGACTTGCTTGCCGGTCAGGCTCTGCACGAAGCGCAGCGTGAAACCAGACCCCTGACGGCGCTGCTACTGGACCTCGATCACTTCAAGGTGTTGAACGACACTTATGGTCACATGGCCGGCGATCAAGTGTTGATCGGGTTTGCGCGGGATTTGCAAAGTTGCCTGCGCCACGCCGACATCGTTTGCCGCTGGGGCGGCGAGGAATTCATCGTTTTGCTCAAGGACACCGACGGCGACACCGGCCAGAAAATTGCCGAGAAGATTCGCCAGCACATCGAACAACAAGAATATGCCTACAACGGCTATGCCCTAAAATTGACGGTGAGCATCGGCGCCACCACCCTGCAACGCGATGACACCTTGCACAGTCTGCTGTCGCGGGCCGATCATGCGATGTACCGGGCCAAACAAACCGGCCGCAACCGCACCTGCGTGGAAATGCCTCACTCGACCTATGCCTGATTCTGACGATAAACCCGACCTCTGCCCGGCCTGCGGTGCCCGCAACGACTGCAGCCTGGCTGACCCGCGCACCGCCGACCGCGCCTGCTGGTGCTACGGCGTGAGCATTGATCCGGCGGTGCTCCAAGCCTTGCCGCCAGCACTGCGCGACAAATCCTGCCTGTGCCCGCGATGCGCGCAGGTCGAGGCGCAACTGCAAGCGGCCGGTCAGCCGATCCCGTAAGATGCGTGCCCCTTGATCCGTTGAAGCCTGAACATGCGCGTCGACCGCTTCCTCAGCAACCTGCCCCGCTACAACCGTCAGCAGGTTCGCCTGTTGCTGGTGGAAAAGCGCGTGCGCGTTGACGGAAAAGTCGTCAGCGACCCGCACAGTGAAGTGCTTGAATTCAGCCGTGTCGAAGTCGATGACGAAGTGCTGCAACTCGGCAAACCGGCGCGCTACTTCATGCTGCACAAGCCACCGGGCTGCGTCAGCGCCACTCGCGATCCGCAACATCCGACCGTGCTCGACCTGATCAATGAACCGGACAAGGACGAACTGCACATCGCCGGGCGCCTGGACTTCAACACCACCGGGCTGATGCTGATCACCAACGACGGCGCCTGGTCGCGGCGCCTGACCCAGCCACAAACCAAATTGCCGAAGGTCTATTACGTCGAGACCGAGCAGGAAATCGGCGCGCACTATACGAGCCAGTTTGCCGAAGGCATCTACTTCGCCTTCGAAGACCTGACCACGCAACCTGCGCAGTTGGAGCTACTCGGATCACGCTCGGCACGCCTGAGCATCGTCGAGGGTCGCTACCATCAGGTGAAGCGCATGTTTGGTTACTTCAACAACAAAGTACTGCGCCTGCACCGCGAATCCATGGGCCCGCTGAGGCTCGATAACGCGCTAAAACCGGGCGAGTATCGCGCTTTGCGCACCGAAGAGATTCATTTGTTCTAAGCAGCCGACCGCTCAGCAGAAGTTGTCGAACAATTGCGCTGCGGCACTTGCGCGATCCTGCTCCCCCTGCTTGAATCAGGACGTCGGCCGAAATGTGACCGATGAGTCACACCATACCTCTAAGAAACTTTTTGCCGGTCGTCAGCCCCAAGGGCTGCGCCTCAGCCGGCAAACTGCCCGCCAATAACAATACCCGTCGACCGCAGTCATGGATCGACATGGGCCAAGCAAATTCCAGGCGTATGCCTACCTGTCACAAAGCTCGTGCAATGTCTATTTGCGCGCATACCCGCTTGCTTGCCAGGAGTCTTATGACATGAGGCCAGAAATCGCTGTGCTGGATATACAGGGTCAGTATCGGGTTTACACGGAGTTCTATCGCGCAGACGCCGCAGAAAAAACCATCATTCTGGTCAACGGCTCGATGGCCACGACTGCGTCGTTTGCACAAACCGTGAAAAACCTGCACCCGCAATTCAACGTGGTCTGCTACGACCAGCCCTACGCGGGCCGGTCAAAAGCCCACAACCGTCACGAGAAACATCTGACAAAGGACGTTGAAGGGCAAATTCTGCTGGAGCTGATCGATCACTTCGCCGCCGAACACGTGCTGTCGTTCTCCTGGGGCGGCGCCGCGACACTGGTTGCCCTTGCTGACCAGCCACGGCGCATCGAAAAAGCGGTGATCAGCTCGTTTTCGCCGGTGATCAACGCGCACATGCTTGATTACCTGGAGCGCGGCGTCGATTACCTCGGCCAGCGTGACGGTGATCGGGTCGGGCAGCTGGTCAACAGCACCATCGGCAAACACCTGCCGTCCCTGTTCAAACGCTTCAACTATCGCCACGTCAGTAGCCTGGCCGAACACGAATACGGGCAGATGCACTTCCACATCAGCGACGTGCTGCACAGCGATCGTCAGTGCTATTTAAACGCGGCGAAGAAGATCAACGTGCCGGTACTGTTTCTCAACGGTGAATGGGACGAATACACCGCCGCCGAAGATGCGCGTTTGTTCGGCAACCACGTGGCACAGAGCACCTTCACCACCGTGCAAGCCACCGGGCATTTTCTCGACATGGAGCACAAGGCTGCGTGCCGGGATAGCCAGAACGCCTTGCTGGGCTTTTTGAAACCGGCACCGCAGGCGAGCCGAACGCGATACTCGTTTGTTCAGGATCAACATGCACTGGCCATTTGAAACAGCGTCATCGCGAGCGAGCCTGCCGGGCTAACCGTTTTGTTCACGCCCCCCGCAGTGCTCGCTCGCGATTGACCGATTCAACGCTGTAATGCCTTGCGCAAAAAAGAAAAACTTCAAATTCCCCGCCGAGTCTGGTACAAAGTCAGCCGCTCTGAGCGGGTATAGTTTAATGGTAGAACAGTAGCTTCCCAAGCTTCCGACGAGGGTTCGATTCCCTCTACCCGCTCCACTCAAATTTTGTCTCACGTTGTTGTTTGACGGGGGATGCAGAACAGAAAAAACCGGCCTTGATGGCCGGTTTTTTTGTGCCCGAAAAAAGGTTTACATCTGACATCTGAAACAACGCGAAAACCTGCAACACACTCTCCCTGCCTCCGTTGCCTCCCTATCTAGACTGCTTCAAACCACTGAGCGGATTAGCAACGGATGGATGAATATGTCCTGCATCACCCGGAGGAGAAGAGTCGTTCAGGGTTTCTGGCTTCGGCTGCCTTGAAGGTGTTGCAGCAGGGCTGAGACGGTGATCGAGGCCGCCACCGGTGGCGTCGTGAATTTACACTGAAATCGTGCGCCAATATTACAGTTCTCCAACACTCAATCGGTTCTCACCTTGCGTCCGCCCGGCTAGCATTTACCCATCGACCACCACCCTCCCCCTGCGCGGCCATCGACGAATACGCGTCATCACTTTCGAGGGAAAACCAATGCGGCCCGTTTGCCGCTGACGACCTCACTCAAAAGAGCACTTGAGCCATGACTCAAAACGTCTACGACGATCCCGACTTCTTCCAGGGCTACAGCCAGATGAACCGCTCCATCGGCGGCCTCGATGCCGCGCCGGAATGGCCTGCGCTCAAGGCGTTGCTGCCCTCCATGCACGGTTTGCACGTGGTGGATCTGGGCTGCGGCTATGGCTGGTTCAGCCGCTGGGCCAGCGAGCACGGTGAAGCCAACGTGCTGGGGCTGGACGTCTCGGAGAAAATGCTGCAGCGAGCACGCGACACCACTTCGGTGGCGAACATCCGCTACGAACGCGCCGACCTGGAACAGCTCGACTTGCCCGCCTGCAGTTTCGATCTGGCTTACAGCTCTCTGGCGCTGCACTACATCAAGGATCTGCCGGGGTTATTTGCGCACCTCTACGCAGCGCTGAAACCGGGTTCGCATTTTGTGTTTTCCATCGAACACCCGATCTTCATGGCACCGCGCAATCCCGGCTGGCTGATCGACAGCGAAGGTCGCAAGCGCTGGCCGCTGGACAGTTATCAGCTGGAAGGGGAACGGGTGACGAATTGGCTGGCCGACGGGGTGATCAAGCAGCACCGTACGATGGGGACATTGCTCAACTCACTGATCGCTGCCGGTTTCACCATTCGCCACATCAACGAGTGGGGCCCGAGCGATGAAGAAGTGGCGGCGCAACCGGCGCTGGCTGAAGAGCGCGAACGGCCGATGATGATGCTGGTGGCGGTACAGCGCTAAGTCTGGAGAGACAAAGTAAATGTGGCGAGGGACTTTGCTCCCTCGCCACAGGCTTTGAACGAGCCTTCAGCGCGTCGTCACCATAAACAACCGTGGAAACGGCAACAGCACCGAGCCATCCGCCAACGCCGGATAAGCCTTCTCAACCTCAGCCAGATACCGCTGCAGATACTGTGCCCGCTCACTTTCAGTCAACGGACTCAGAAACGGAATCAGCCCACTGCCCTTGAACCAATCGACCACCCCGGCAGCGCCATCCGACAGCTGATGGTGATACGTGGTGCGCCACACATCGACCCGCGCGCAGTGCGGTCGCAGCATCGAGAAGTACTCGCTGGCGCTCGCCATGTCCGTACGCTGCCCGGCAGCGTCAGCGAGTTTGCTTGCCCACGGGCCATTCGCCGCGACTTCACGCATCAAGCGGTGGGAGGGTTCATTGAGATTATCCGGCATCTGAATTGCCAGACTGCCGCCCTCCGCGAGCTTGCCCGCCAGCGCCGGCAGCAACGCCGCGTGATTGGGTACCCATTGCAATACCGCATTGGCAAAGATCACATCGAAAGGCCCTTCATCGGCCCATCGATCAATCTCGGCGACATCGAACTGCAGCTGCGGCAAGCGCTTGCGCGCGGCCGCGATCATGTCTGCCGAGCTGTCCAGTCCACTGACTGTCGCCCCAGGAAAACGCTGCACCAGCAGCTCCGTCGAGTTACCCGGACCGCAACCGATATCGACCACCGATCGCGCTTCAGCCGTAGGAATCGCCGCCAGCAGATCACGGGCCGGGCGGGTGCGTTCATCTTCGAAAGCGACGTATTGTTTGGCGGACCAACTCATTGCGTTCTCCTGACGGGAAATTTAAGCGGTGCATTACGATACAGGCAGCCCCGCAGGCAGTTCCAGACCGACAATTGGAAAACGGTGCCAGCTTGTTTACCGCTATTGCCAATTCGCCGGTTCCAGTCGGGATGAGTGCGACTCAAACAATTCGTGCGAGGAGCACCGCCCGCTCATCTCCCACGCCCCCTGATCCCACCCACCCGAGGAAACCTGGCAGCCACAAGACAGACGATAATTATCGTGTTCGCAAAGCCAGGACTTCCGGCACCACCCAGTGCGAGTTGATCAGCAATGTAAGGCTGTGGGGTATTCCGAATGGCTGGTTGGTGAGATCTCAGATTAATCAAAAGAAAAAAGAACCGGCCAATGAGGCCGGTTCTTTTCACTCGTAAAATCCAACCGTCTTTTTCAAATGGTCCGAATACTCATAGATGTCATCGACAGTGTTGATCGGATGACGTGTTTCGTTTTTGTCCTCATCGAAGATACCTAGATACTTCTGCGAGCGATTGAAATGTAAGCGACAGATCGGCTTCCGATTATTGTCATCCAGCAGAATGCCGAAGTAGCTCTGCGTGTCACGCTGAACGATTCGCTTGGCATCGACCACTGATCGAACTAACGCCCGAACAATGTGATACCCCTCTAACTCTTCGAGCGTTGTTAAAACCTTGTCATCCGACTCGTCACGTGGATCTACTGGATCTGTGCCGACAGAAGATGAGGGTAACGAAGCTAACGTAGGCTGCATTGCTCCGCTCATTGCAGATTTGAGCCGGTCATTGATTTGATCGTTGAGAAACTGCACAACAGCTTTTCGTGTCAGCTCATGAAACTGCTCACGTACTTTTTGCGCGATTACACCATCGTAAACACGAGAGGCGAAAACCTTGACGAAATCATCGTCCGGCTTGCTTACCTGAGCTGCGATCACCTTTTTTATCTGGCTTACATACTTGAGTTCGCCGGCAGCGCTGATTATCGAGTCGACGTCAAAAGCGGATTTAGTCAACTTCACCAACTCGGGAACCGAGTACTCATCGATATCCAGCAGATCCAGCTCCAAGAATGGTTTTTCATCCATCTTGTTCGGCGCATCCAGATCGGTAAAAAACTTGTAGACCTGCCCGTTAGTCAGGATCGAGATGCGTGCGCTTGTGACGTGAAAGTAGCGAAATAGCTGAGATGCATGGTTGATGTGAAGCGGCTCGCCTATTTTCTTGCATTCGATGAGAATTTGTACTTCGCCATCTTTCATAATGGCGTAGTCGATTTTCTCTCCCTTTTTCGTACCTATGTCGCAGACAAATTCGGGAGTTACCTCTGTCGGATCGAAGACGTCGTACCCCAAAACGGTGCTGATAAATGGCATCACGAACGCGTTCTTTGTTGCTTCCTCGGTCTGGATTGCAGCACTCTGCAATCTGACTTTCGCGGCTAAACTGGCTAACTTTTCGAAAAAATCCATGAACGGCCCCTCGCGTGATTTCAATCCCTGTCCTGACCTGCTGGCGATTTGATTGCCACTTGATACTAGACACAAACCAGCACAATGAAAGTTCGCCGCTTGAAACTCGTTATCAAAGCTCGGGACTTTCGTTTATTTAATGAGTGGGTAGTTGTAAGTAGAATTTTCATCAAGCCGTCAGTGTCTGAATTTCAGGCACCCAACAACAAGGAACACGGCTATGAAATTCGCGAAGATTTCCCAGAAGCTTGCCCTGTGGGCCGGCAGTCCCAAGACGTTTATGGGGGCGTTGATCCTGATTGGGCTGTGGGGAATGAGTGGGCCAATTTTTGGTTACAACGACACGTGGCAGCTGATCATCAATACCTCGACGACGATCATCACGTTCCTGATGGTGTTCCTGATCCAGAACACGCAGAACCGCGACACCGACATCCTGCATTTGAAACTTGATGAATTGCTGCGGGTAAACAAGGAAGCACAAAACGCGATGCTCGGGCTGGAGGCGCTGGACTTGAAGCAGCTGGAAGCGCTGCGCAAGCACTACCGCAGTTTAGGCGAGGGCGAGGTTTTCGATCTTGAGGGAATGGGCGACACGGGTAAGGCGAAGCAGGATTTGAATGAATGCTGATCTAAAAGCACAAGATCGCAGCCTTCGGCAGCGCCTACACAAAGCATTGCCGAAGGCTGCGATCTTTTGATCATTAACTCAAATCAGCGGCTGGCTTGAAGCGACCGAGCCATCTGCAGATGATTCTGCAACTTGGGCAACGTCTCATCGGCGAAAGCCTTGATCTCCGGCACGGTGGTGTTTTGCGCCTCCTGCTGAATCTGCTGGATCGCCTCTTCCGTGGCTTTGACCTGACTGGCGGCGTACGCCTGATCAAACGTTGCGCCGTCTTTCACTTCAGGAATCAATTCTTTGGCCTTGTCGGCCATTTCTTCACGCGGCGCGACGGGCAGGTCGAGTTTTTTCGCAATCTTCGCCAAATGCTGATTGGCCGTAGTGCGGTCGTTGATGACGACGATGGTGAAATCCTTGACCTCTTTGGATTCGGTCTTCTGATGCGCCAAACGGCTGGCTTCGATGTCGGCCATGCCTTTGGCCGAAGCATCGTTGATGAATTCGGCAGGCGACTGGGCAAAAGCACTGCTGGCGAATAACCCCAACAGTGTGACAAAACTTACACGACGTACCTGGGTGGCCATCCGGCTCATGGTCGCGCCCTCCTTCTTGCTGAATTCAAGCGGGAGCTTTCGCCCCCGCCTCTCAATCAAAACTACCTTCACCGACTACTTCGATTTCTGAGCAGGCTTGCGGCCCGTTTCTGTTTTCGCAGGCTCTTTATCGACCGTCGTTGTGGTGGTTTTCCCACCTTTGCGACCGGCTTCAGAAGCCTTCGTTCGATCGTTGGCGAAGTTTCCCGAGTTCGAGTTTCTTGAATTAGGCATGATTCTCTACCTCTTGGTATTGATCGTGGCGAGCAGGTGCCCGCCTAGATTGAGAATTTTCTGACCGGCAAAGGTTTAGAAAAATTGCCATCGCTGCGACGAACGGTGAATCCGCGGCGCGTAGATCAAGCCTTGTTCGGCATCAATCCCGGCAACGCATGCAGTAGCGCATTGATGGCGAAACCGATGAACATTACGCCGCACAACCGAGTGATGAGCAGTTCATGACGCTGATACACCGTGCGCACTCGCTGCGCGCCCACCACACCGATCAGAATCGCGTAGGCGAGCACTCCACCAAGGAAGCTCAGGGCGATCAGCGCGGGCAACATCGACCAGTTGAGCAGCTCGGCGCGGCTCGACAGCAGCGCGGTAAACGTCGCCACCGCCACCGGATAGGCTTTGGGATTGGTCAGGCCGAACAAAATGCCGTGCCAGAAGGGATTGCGCGCCGCGCCCTGCGGTTGATCATCACTGCGCCGTTGCGCACGCACTGCACGCCAACCGAGCCAGAACAGGTACAAGCCACTCAGTACGCCAAGTACATCAAACGCGGTGCTGCCGATTTCCCGCGCGCCGACAATCGCGATCAATGCAGTGCTGCACCACATCACATCGCCCAGCAAATGCCCGCAGAGAAACCCCGCGCCAGCACGCCGCCCATGCGCTGCGCCGATGCCGAACACCGCCAGCACACCGGGCCCGGGCGTGATGCCGTAAATGAAACCCGAGGCCAGCACGGCCATTAGCAACGATGGAGTCATGGGTTACCTGCAAACGCGTGAATACGTGGCGGCCAGTCTATATCAGCGAAAACGGTCTGATCACGGGACGTCGTAAAAGCGCATGCCGGCGTACGGTTTTTGCCGGCACGCCGCCAGCCGCGAAGCGAGATCGCCGACGTGAATTTCGAGCTGATGGCCGTCAGGATCGAGAAAGTAAAAAGAGGCACCTTCGCTACGGTTATCCCGCCATTCCTGAACGTCTGCCGCTTTTAGTCTCTGTACCAAAACCGGGAAATCCGCCGCGCTGAGGCTGAAGGCGTAGTGGGTGTAATCGCCGCACGCCTGGGCACTGCGTTTCGAATCAAGCGAAAGGCACAACCACAGCCCCGGCAGCGACAGATAGGCGCCGTTGTCCCACGTCGCTTCGACGCGCAACTGCAGCACATCGCGGTAAAACGCCAGGCTGCGATTCAGGTCGCTGACGGCAAGGGTCAGGTGGTTGAGGCCGGTGAGCATCGGTTCAGTAACCTCTGAGATCTTCAGGGACACCGTATTGTTGGCCGTCGTAGGTCAACGTGATCCGGGTTTTCTTCAGGTGAGTGGTTTTGGAAACGCACTCGTTGCCCGACTTGGCGTCGTTCATTTTGCTGGCGCGGGTGGTGATGATCAAATCGGCGAAACCATGATGACTCGATGAACCGATCTCGACACTCCTGCGGACCTCATTGGTATAGCCCTCGCAGTCGCTCATGAATTCACCGTTGTTTTTGTAGACCACCAAGCCTTCCAGAACCGGGCGCAGGTTGTTGCCTTCGCGGACGTACAACGCCAGATCGGTTTTTTCGTAGGGAATGGCATGGGAGCTGTGCACGAACTTCGAGCGCAGACCAAACGCGCGAACATTCGGCGCGAGTTGATAGCGCCCGGTATCAATGCGCAGGTCATCGAAGCGCACGGCATCAGAGTTGTAAGCACCTGGCTTGCGGAAAGTGGCGATAGGGTTGGCATTGCTGGCGTTGACGATCGACAGATCCAGATCGAACACCCCGGCATCGTCGCCGCCCGAGTCAGCCAGGTACGTGGACTTGACCGCGATCGCCTGACTCGGGAAGGCCGGCCAGACGACGCAGCGTGACATTGATTGGCCGTCGAAGGCCTTGGTGGTGCAGGCGGCCTGGGCTTGGGCGGTGATGGCCAGAATACCGAGGGCGATAAGGAGTCTGGTAGGGGTGAGCATGGTTCTTCCTTGATAAAAGTCGTGTTTCAGCGGGTGAATCAGAGCCCCTTGAGACCTGGTGGCAGGACGTAATTCTTTCCGTCGTAATGCAATGTTGTCAAAACCGGTTGGCGTACAGTCGTCTTGTCTTCACAAGTGTCGCCTTCAACCACACTTGTCGTGCCTTTTTCCTGGGTTTTGACGATTAAATCTGCATAGCCGTAGGCGCTTGTTTTAGCGATATCGACGGTTCTTGAAATTTCAAAACGCTGTCCAGCGCAGTTGTCATCCCACTCGCCTCCATACTCATAAACCACCAACTGACGCAGGACAGGACGCAACGTCGCGCCCTCCTTCACGTAGAGCGACAGTTGATGTTCCTCCACGGGGTTGAGACGAGAGCCGTTAGCGAGCGTTGCGCGAACACCAAAGGCTCGAAGTTCGGGAGCGAGTTTGTAGCGTGCCGTGTCGAGCGTCAGATCCTTCAAGTAGACGCCATCCATTACGAAAGCGGCGGCCTGGTGATAGGTCGCAATCGGAGTCGGTTGGCCATCCTGCAACACGGACACGTCCAGATCGTGGGTACCCAGCGCTTCGCTGGTACCGGGCGCAAACCGAGTCTTGGCGCTGAGGGTGAGCCCCGGGTAGGCCGGCCACTCCTTGCAGGCAGAGACATCCTCCCCCGCAACCGCTGGCGGCGTGCAAGCGGCAAACACCTGGCCCGCGCTCAACCACCCGCTCAACACCACACACCCGATCAATCCAGACTTCACTGTCACTTCCCGCTCCTTGCTTACGTTTCAGCCGCGCACTATCCCCTGCTCAATCCTGCGATTCAACCAATTCAACGCCTGATCGCCGCCCCGGCGCTTATGCCACGCGAGCACAAACGTGAACGGCGGTATCTCGAACGGTGGCGGCACGACGACAAGTTCGCGCGGGTCGATGTCCCGCAAGCCCCGTGACGACACCGTAAGAATCAGATCCGTACCGCTGATGAACTGTGGCGCGACGTTCCAGTGTGGCAGGCTGATGGCGACGCGGCGGCGCTCACGCAGGGACGTTAACGCGCGTTCAATTTCCGGCGTGCCGCTGCCCCGCATTTCCAGCAACACATGCGGGCGGGACAGATAGGTCGGCAGATCCAGAACGCCGTCGGCAGGCAAACTGGCGCGATCCAGCAGGCACACGTAGCGTTCTTCAAACAGCAGCGTGCTGCGCAATTCGTTGGGCATTTCCGGAAACACGCCAGCGGCCACGTCGATATCGCCGTTGAGCACCCCTTCCAGCATGCCTTCGCGACTGGCGTGGCTGATTTGCAAGTCGATGCCCGGCGCTTCGCGGCGCAGGGTGCGGATCAGCGTGGGCAGGATGATCGCCGCGCCGTAGTCGGACATCGCCACGCGAAAGGTCCGGCGCGCACTCGCCGGATCGAAGGTGTTGGGGGCCAACAGCGACTGCACCTGGGCCAGCGCTTCGGCCAACGGCGCGACCAGCTCCAGCGCCCGCGCGGTAGGAACAAGGCCAGAACCTGCGCGCACCAGCAATGGGTCACCCAGCACGTCACGCAATCGCGCCAGCGCATGGCTGACCGCCGGCTGGCTTAGGTGCAGGCGCTCGGCGGCGCGGGTGACGTGTTGCTCGCTGAGCAAGGCGTCGAGGATCACCAGCAGATTAAGGTCGATACGGCGCAGATCATTCATCTGGTGCATGTACTTGATGACAAAACGGAATTTAAATTTGCGTGACGAATAGCCTAGAGTCCAGCAAAACCTGTTGGAGGATGATCATGAGTACGTTGCAGTGGGCCGGCCTGCTCGCCTTGGCCGCTTTCGCCGGCGCCGTGGTGCCGTTTCAAAGTGCGATCAACAGCAATCTGGCGCGAGGGCTGGGGCATCCGCTGTGGGCGACATTGGCGTCGCTGCTGGTGAGTGTGCTGGTGTTGTTGCCTGTGATTCTGGCGTTGCGCTTGCCGTTGCCGTCAATGGCGTTCATCAGCAAGGCGCCATTGTGGATATGGGCCGGTGGCGCGTTCGGCGTGTGCTTTGTGGCGCTGGCGGTGATGCTGTTGCCCAAACTCGGCGCGTCGGGATTTGTCGCCCTGGCGTTGGCCGGACAGGTCATTGCCTCGATGGTGCTGGATCACTTCGGGCTGTTTGGCTTGATGGAAAAGCAACTGACATTGCCGCGAGTATCTGGCGCGTTGTTGCTGATTGCGGGGGTGGTGTTGATTCAGTGTGGTGGGGTTTTCGAGAGGAATGTAGCGATTGTTGGGTAGCCTGAGAACCCAATAGATTTGCAGTGCCTGCAAATCAGTCTTCGCGAGCAGGCTCGCTCCCACAATTGAAAGGCGATTCACTGTGGGAGCGAGCCTGCTCGCGAAGCGGCCGGTTTGACTGGGTCGAAATTATCAGGAAAGCACTGACCTCAAAACGCGTTGCGGAAAATCTCCTCAATCTGCCGCTGATCCGCCGCACGTGGATTGGTCAGCCCGCAAGCGTCTTTCAGGGCGTTGGTGGCGAGTACCGGAATGTCCGAGAGTTTCGCGCCCAGGTCCCGCAGGCCGCCCGGAATTTCCACGTCCCTGGCCAGACAACGGATCGCCGTGATCGCCGCCTGAGCCCCCTCTTCCGGGCTCAAACCGTGCACATCGGCACCCATGGCGTGGGCGACATCGGTGAGCCGGTCGGCACACACCAGCGCATTGAACGTCTGCACATGCGGCAGCAGCACGGCGTTGCAAACACCATGAGGCAAGTCGTAGTAACCGCCCAACTGGTGCGCCATCGCGTGCACGTAGCCCAGCGACGCATTGTTGAACGCCATGCCGGCGAGGAACTGCGCGTAGGCCATGTTCTCCCGTGCGGCGAGGTCGCTGCCGTCGCGCACGGCCAGACGCAGGTTGTTGCTGATCAGGGTCATGGCCTTCAGGGCGCAGGTGTCAGTGATCGGGTTCGCGGCGGTCGAGACGTAGGCTTCAATCGCGTGAGTCAGGGCGTCCATGCCAGTGGCAGCGGTCAGGCTTTTCGGCATCGCGACCATCAGCGCCGGGTCGTTGACCGACAGCAGCGGCGTGACGTTACGGTCGACGATGGCCATTTTCACGTGACGCGATTCGTCGGTGATGATGCAGAACCGGGTCATCTCGCTGGCGGTGCCGGCGGTGGTGTTGATGGCGATCAACGGCAATTGCGGCTTGCTCGATTGATCAACGCCTTCGTAATCGCGAATCTGCCCGCCATTGGTCGCACACAGCGCGATGCCCTTGGCGCAGTCGTGCGGCGATCCACCGCCCAGCGACACCACGAAATCACAACGACTTTCCTTGAGCAGGCCCAAACCGCACTCGACATTGGCGATGCTCGGGTTCGGTTTGGCGCCGTCGAAAATCACTGAATCGATGTCCTGCATCGCCAGTTTCTCGGCCACCATGGCCGCCACGCCAGCCTTGGCCAGCCCCACATCGGTGACAATCAGCGCCTTGCGAAAACCGTAGTTGCGGATCGCGACCATGGCTTCGTCGAGGCACCCATTGCCCATGATGTTGACCGCCGGAATGAAAAAGGTGCTGCTCATCGTGTGACTCCTGACTGGGGCCGAATCGACAGCTGCGATCCGACGGGTAGGCACAGGATCGACCGATCGGTCACGGCGTATGTTGATCTGGCTCAATGTCCGCTCGTGATAAAGTCACCGCCCATCAGCCCCTTTGTTTTGAGATGTGCCAAGTAATGAGCGATTTTCTGGATGTCGACGCCACCCTCGAAGACTGGAATACCCTGCGCGCTGCAACCGGCTTCAACGGTTTGCTGGTGGGCAACGGCGCCAGCCGGGCCGTTTGGGATGACTTCGGCTACGACTCGCTGTTCGAAAACGCCCGTACCGTGGAAGAAAAACCCCTGAGCGCGTCGGAACTGGCGGTGTTCGACGCGATGCAGACGCACAGCTTCGAGCAGGTCCTCAGCGCCCTCAAAACCACCAGCCGGGTGAACAAGGCGCTGGCCGTCAGCTCGGCCGCACCGCGCAACCGCTACTACGCGATCAAGGAAGCGTTGATCAACACCGTGCACGCCATTCACATTCCGTGGCGGCTGGTAAAGACCTCAACGCTCACCACGCTGAATGAAGAACTGGCGCGCTATCGCACGGTGTTCACCACCAATTACGATTTGCTCAACTACTGGGCGATTCAGCATCGCAGCGAGGCCATCGACGATCTGTTCAAAGGCGCCAACGCCAGTTTCGATATCAGCGAAACCGCTACGTCCAAACCGCGTTTGCTGTACCTGCACGGCGGTCTGCACCTGGTGCGCAATCAGGATGGCACCGCGCGCAAGCTGACCTCGACCGAGGGCACGCTGCTCGGCAGTTTTGCGATCAACAACACGATCAAGACGCTGGATGACGTGCCGCTGTTCGTCACCGAAGGGCCGAGCGCCGACAAGCTCAAGACCATTCGCAGCTCGGATTACCTGTCGTTCTGTTACGAGCAGTTATTGGGCCACAGCGACAGCCTGTGCATCTTCGGCCATGCCTTGGGCGAGCAGGACAGCCACATCGTCCGGGCCCTGCGTCTGGCGAAGCCTGCGGTCGTGGCGATCTCGATTTATCCGCGCAGCGCGGCGTTCGTTCAGCATCAGAAGCGCCACTACGCGAAAGTGTTTGAGGGGACGGGCGCGCAGTTGCGCTTTTTTGATGCGAAGACCCATGCATTGGGCAGTCCGAAGCTGTCGGTGCCCGTCGAGGTCTGATGTAGCAGGACTGACGCCTTCGCGAGCAGGATCGCTCTCACAGGGATTATGGTTGGATCTGATCGTGTGGTTTGACCCATGACACTGTGGGAGTAGGCTTGCCAGCCCCCCACAGTGATTTGTATTGGATTGGAAAGTGTAATCAGAGGACCGGCAGGGTCTTGTCCTTAATGGTCTTCGTCGGGCCATTGGCCTTGACGCTGGCAATGCCTTTGTCACAGGCCGCATCCGAGGAGTAGGCCTCGCTGCTGCCGATGACCTGATGATTGGCCGCTTTTAGATTGAAATACGGATGACCATCCTTGGTGGACTTTTTCTCGTAGCGTTCATCCAGCGTACTGTTGGTCTGCACTGACGCAATGCCGCCGTCGGCTGCTGCGCGGGTGGTGTAGAGCTCGCTGGTGAGAATGGTTTCGGCGTTGGCAGCCTTGAGTACAAACCTGAACTGGCCGTTGCTGCTTTTACTCACTTCGTACCATCCGGACATGCTCGTTTCTCCTTGGCGGTTGAGAGGTTTCGCGCTTCAGAGTAAAGACCAACCTCGGACGTCTGTCGCCTGTACTGGCGCCATCGCTGGCAAGCCAGCTCCCACAGGTTCTGTGTGCTGTACAAAGATTCTGAGTACGACCCGGACTCTGTGGGAGCTGGCTTGCGAGCGATGGCAGCGACTCGCTATGAGTTATTTCACCACCGCCCGCACCACCGACAATGGCGGCGAATCCAGCCGCCGCTGACTCAGATACCGCGTACAACTCACCCGCAAGAACGAAGCAAAATTGACCACCTCACCGCGGTAATCCATCACCTCTTCATACAGCTTGGCGATCAGTTGGTTGGTGGTCATGCCGTCGATCTCGGCGATGTCGCCGAGGATGTCCCAGAACTGATTCTCCAGGCGCAACGTCGTCACCACCCCGCGGATGCGCAGCGAGCGAGAGCGCGATTCATAGAGGATCGGGTCGGCCTTGACGTAGAGCTCGCACATGGACGAAACCTCGTTACAGGGTGATTTGGGTGCCCAGCAAACCGAGGAAACCGGCCAGCCAGTTCGGATGCGCCGGCCACGCCGGAGCAGTCGCCAGGTTGCCTTGCACGTGGCCGTCCGTCACCGGGATGTCGATGTACGTGCCGCCCGCCAGTCGCACTTCCGGCGCGCAGGCCGGATAGGCGCTGCACTCGCGGCCCTCAAGAATGCCCGCCGCTGCCAGCAGCTGCGCGCCATGGCACACCGCTGCAATCGGTTTGCCGGACTGGTCGAAGGCACGGACCAGATCCAGGACTTTTTCGTTCAGACGCAGGTATTCCGGAGCCCGACCGCCAGGGATCACCAGCGCGTCGTAATCGACCTCACTGGCACTGGCGAAATCGAAATTCAGCGCGAACAGGTGACCGGGTTTTTCGCTGTAGGTCTGGTCACCTTCGAAGTCATGGATCGCGGTGCGCACGGTCTGGCCCGCAGCCTTGTCCGGGCAGACCGCATGGACGGTGTGCCCGACCATTTGGAGGGCCTGGAACGGCACCATCACTTCGTAGTCTTCGACGTAATCGCCGACCAGCATCAGGATTTTTTTCGCGGCCATGGTGAGGACTCCTCTGGGCAATGCTTGGGAGTACTCAGGGTAGACCTTATCCGAAGGCTGAGGTAACAACCGGCTACTACCTGCAAGACCGCGTGATCGTGCTTCGCGAGCAGGCTCGCTCCCACAGAATCAGAGAAAGCCGTCAGCCTTCAGGAGCGTTTCCAGGCAGTGCTCGCTGATGTGGTAGAACGCCTTCAACTCCTGGATTTTCACCAGCAGCTGAGCCGGGTCCACCGGCTCGGCGCGTTTGACCGCCAGAATCATCTTGTTCTTGTTGGTGTGATCCAGCGAGATGAACTCGAACACTTTGGTCTCGTAACCACAGGCTTCAAGGAACAGCGCGCGCAGGCTGTCAGTGACCATTTCCGCCTGCTGACCGAGGTGCAAACCGTATTGCAGCATCGGCTTGAGCAGGGCCGGGCTCTGGATCTGCAGGCGGATCTGTTTGTGGCAGCACGGCGAGCACATGATGATCGACGCGCCCGAACGGATGCCGGTGTGGATCGCGTAGTCAGTAGCGATGTCGCAGGCATGCAGGGCGATCATCACGTCCAGTTCGCTCGGTGCCACGCTGCGCACGTCACCGCATTTGAACACCAGCCCCGGGTGATCCAGTTTGGCCGCCGCGGCGTTGCACAGGCTGACCATTTCTTCACGCAACTCGACGCCCGTGACTTCGCCCTCGGCGTTCAAGGTATTGCGCAGGTAGTCGTGGATGGCGAACGTCAGGTAGCCCTTGCCCGAACCGAAATCCGCGACCCGCACCGGTTTGTCCAGCGCCAGCGGTGACGATGTCAGGGCATGGCTGAAGACTTCGATGAACTTGTTGATCTGCTTCCACTTGCGCGACATCGCCGGGATCAGCTCGTGCTGGGCGTTGGTCACGCCCAGGTCCCTGAGAAACGGTCGGTTCAGGTCCAGAAAACGGTTTTTCTCGCGGTTGTGCTCGGCCGACGGTGCCTCACGCAATTGCTGAGGTTGGCTCTTGAACAGCGAACTCTTGCCCTTTTTGCTGTATTCGAGCTGAGCTTCGTCAGTCAGCGTCAGCAAGTGCGCATTTTTGAACGAGGCCGGCAGCAGCGCGGCAATGCTCGCAACGGCTTCGTTCAATGGCAGGTTCTTGGTGATGTCGCGGGTTTTGTAGCGATACACGAACGACAGGCAAGGCTGAGCTTTAACGGTCACCGGTTTGATGATGACGCGCTGCAAGTCCGCTTCTTCACCGACGTATTTGGCCAGCACCAGTTTGATGAAACCGTTCTGCTCGAGGCTGGTTTGCAGCAACTCGATGAACTGGGCGTGGTGGTCCGGCGCGGGATTGGCTGATGGCGCGGAGGGGGCGGTAACGGACATGAACAAGCGGCCTCGGACGGGCGAATCGGGAATGGCGGGTATTTTAGGGGGGATGGGGGTTGGGGACACGCTCTTATTTACCGAACGGTTTCAAATGAGGCCCTCACCTAAGCCCTCTCCCAGAGGTAGAGGGAACCGATTGGGGGATATTTGAGAAATTCACCGAGCTGAAAGACTGGCGCTGAATCCACAATCGACCCGATTCTTGCTTGGCAGTGAATCCACAATCGACCCGGTTTTTCCTCGGATCTGAATCCACAATCGACCCGATCTTTCAGGTCGATGCACAGCGACAGACACCTCGGTCGGCCCCCTCTCCCTCCGGGAGAGGGCTGGGGTGAGGGTTTGGATCTCAAGTCATCAAACTTGTCAGCCCAACACCACCAACCGGTTCGGCAACTCATTGCGCACCTGCGTCACCGGCACATGCACCTTGAGCAATTCCCCACACGCCTCGATACAAGTGACAAACCCCTCCAGCGTGCGCCCCTGCCGTACCTGCTCGGTAAACGCCGCGACAATCACATCCCAGCTGTCATTGCCCAACCGCTTCGAGATCCCCTCATCCACCAGAATCTCCACATAGCGCTCGGCCTCACAGACGAAAATCAGCATGCCGGTGCTGCCCACGGTGTGATGCAGGTTCTGTTCGAGAAACTGTCGCCGCGCCAGGTTCGATGCGCGCCAGTGGCGTACACGGCGTGGCACCAGATGTGTAGTGATCTTCGGCAGGCGAAACAGCAGGCACAGCACAATGAACAGGCCCCACTGCACCAGCAACAGGCTGCGCAGGGTCAGCCAGCCGGTCAGGTAATGCACGACGCCCGGCACCACCAGCGCCAGCAGGCTGGCCCATAGCAGCGGGATGTACGCGTAGTCATCGGCGCGAGCCGCCAGCACTGTCACCAGTTCGGCGTCGGTGTCGCGCTCGACCCGTGCGATCGCCTCGGCGACTTTGCGTTGTTCGTGTTCAGTCAGTAATGCCATGTCAAAAAGTGCCTGCTCATTATTCTTTTAATGTCACCAGCCGCCGGACGAACCACCGCCGCCGAAACTGCCCCCGCCGCCGCTGAAGCCTCCACCGCCACCGCCGCCTCCGAATCCGCCGCCTCCGCCAAAACCTCCCCCGCCACCGGAGCCGCCACGGCCGGTGGGCAGGATACCGAGCATCTGGCAGACAAACACCGTCAGGATGAACAACATCACCAGAAAAACGAACAACGTCGGGTGGCGCGAGATGAAATCGCTCTGCGGGTCCCCGCTGGACTCATACACCGTCGACGGTTCGTCCAGCGGATTGCCGCCGAGCACGACCAGCATCGCCGCCACACCATCGCTGATGCCCTTGCTGAAATTGCCGGACTTGAACGCCGGCGTGATGACTTGATGGATGATCACCGAGGTTTGCGCATCGGTCAGCCGGTCTTCCAGGCCATAACCGACTTCGATGCGCAACTTGCGCTCGTCACGGGCAACGATCAGCAGCGCGCCGTTGTTCTTGTCCTTCTGCCCAATGGCCCAATGGCGGCCGAGCTGGACGCCAAAATCCTCGATGGTGGTGCCTTGCAGATCGGGCAGCGTGACCACGACCAATTGCTCACCGCTCGCCTGTTCGTGGGCCTGCAACTGTTGGCTCAATTGCGCGCGCACCGATGGCTCGATCATCTGCGCCTCGTCCACCACGCGCCCGCTCAGCGCCGGGAACGTCAACTCGGCCCGGGCGCTGACGGCGAACATCCACAGCATCAGCACCAGGCCTATTTTCAACACACGCATGGGCAACCTCGAATCAGAACTTCACTTCCGGGGCCTTTTCCGCACCAGGCGTGGTGGCTTCGAAGGTTTCGCGCATCGGCAGATCGCTGTACATCACGCTGTGCCAGAGGCGACCGGGAAAGGTGCGGATCTCGGTGTTGTACTTCTGCACCGCCAGAATGAAATCGCGTCGCGCCACGGCGATGCGGTTTTCCGTGCCTTCGAGCTGCGATTGCAGGGCGAGGAAGTTCTGATTGGCCTTCAGATCCGGATAACGCTCGGACACCACCATCAAACGGCTCAATGCGCCGCTCAACTGATCCTGCGCCTGCTGGTACTGCTTGAGCTTCTCGGGATTGTCGAGGGTACTGGCATCAACCTGAATCGACGTGGCTTTCGCCCGGGCTTCGATCACTGCGGTCAGGGTTTCCTTTTCGTGGGCGGCGTAGCCCTTCACCGTTTCGACCAGATTGGGGATCAGGTCAGCGCGGCGCTGGTACTGGTTCTGCACCTGCCCCCACGCGGCCTTGGCCTGTTCGTCGAGGGTCGGGATGTTGTTGATGCCACACGCGGTCAGCAACGTCGCCAGCATCAACAACGTGGCGACCTGCAAACGCGAGCGATAGGTTGGACTTACATTCATTGCAGTGATGCTCCCTGACACATTTCATTAAAAAGCCGAGCGCGAAACCTTCTCAGCCGGTGGTTGGGGCATAATCGGCCGCGCCACTGGATTGCGACCGGTCAATGGGCTAAAAAGTGCCTGCGCGGTCGAGTTGCCTGCGGTCAACGGTGTTTTTTTTGGCTTGGCGTTTTTGAGCCCGCACCCGAACAACAATAGTCGCTCCCTAAATTTTGGCTGGCCGGCATTGCATTGCCGTTTGCGCCCTTGAGAAAAATATTCATGAAGAAGCTGTGTTTGCTGGGCCTGTTCATCAGTCTGGCCAGTCATCAAGTATTGGCCGCTGAGACCTCGGTACCTCTGGAAAACAAGGACGCCTTCATCAGCAACCTGATGAAGCAAATGACCCTCGACGAAAAGATCGGCCAGTTGCGCCTGATCAGCATCGGCCCGGAAATGCCCCGCGAGCTGATCCGCAAGGAGATCGCCAGCGGCAACATCGGCGGCACGTTCAACTCGATCACCCGCGCGGAAAACCGTCCGATGCAGGACGCTGCCATGCGCAGTCGCCTGAAGATTCCGATGTTTTTCGCGTATGACGTGATCCACGGTCACCGGACGATTTTCCCGATTCCGCTGGCCCTGGCTTCGAGCTGGGACATGGACGCCATCGGTCGCTCCGGGCGCGTTGCTGCCAAAGAGGCCGCTGCCGACAGTCTCGATCTCACCTTCGCGCCGATGGTCGACATCTCCCGCGACCCGCGCTGGGGCCGTAGTTCCGAAGGTTTCGGTGAAGACACCTACCTCACTTCGCGCATCGCCAAAGTCATGGTCAAGGCCTATCAGGGCGATGCCCCGAACACGGCCGACAGCATCATGGCCAGCGTCAAGCACTTTGCCTTGTACGGCGCGGTCGAGGGCGGTCGCGACTACAACACCGTCGACATGAGCCCGGTGAAGATGTACCAGGATTACCTGCCGCCGTACCGCGCCGCGATCGATGCCGGCGCCGGCGGCGTGATGGTGGCGTTGAATTCGATCAACGGCATTCCGGCCACCGCTGACACGTGGCTGATGAACGACCTGTTGCGCAGGGACTGGGGCTTCAAGGGCCTGGCGGTCAGCGACCATGGCGCGATCTTTGAACTGATCAAGCACGGTGTGGCTCGCGACGGTCGCGAAGCGGCGAAACTGGCGATCAAGGCCGGCATCGACATGAGCATGAACGACACCCTGTACGGAAAAGAGCTGCCAGGGCTGCTCAAATCCGGCGAGATCGAACAGAAACACATCGACAACGCTGTGCGTGAAGTCCTTGCGGCCAAGTACGACATGGGCCTGTTCAAGGACCCGTACCTGCGCATCGGCAAGGCTGAAGATGATCCGGCCGACACCTACGCCGAAAGCCGCCTGCACCGCGCCGAGGCCCGTGACGTCGCGCGTCGCAGCCTGGTGCTGCTGAAGAACCAGAACGAAACCCTGCCACTGAAGAAGAGTGCAAAAATCGCGCTGGTCGGCCCGCTGGCCAAGGCGCCGATCGACATGATGGGCAGTTGGGCTGCCGCCGGTCGTCCGGCGCAATCGGTGACCCTGTTCGACGGCATGAACGCACTGGTCGGCGACAAATCGAACCTGATCTACGCCCGTGGCGCGAACATCACCAGCGACAAGAAGGTGCTCGATTACCTGAACTTCCTCAACTTCGATGCGCCGGAAGTGGTTGATGATCCGCGCCCGGCCAATGTGCTTATCGACGAAGCGGTAAAAGCCGCCAAGGATGCCGACGTGATCGTCGCAGCCGTAGGCGAGTCCCGTGGCATGTCCCACGAGTCTTCCAGCCGCACCGACCTGAACATCCCGCAAACACAGCGCGAGCTGATCCGCGCGCTGAAAGCCACCGGCAAGCCGTTGGTGCTGGTCTTGATGAACGGCCGCCCACTGACCATTCTCGAAGAGAACCAGTCGGCCGATGCGATTCTGGAAACCTGGTTCAGCGGCACCGAGGGCGGCAACGCCATCGCTGACGTACTGTTCGGCGACTACAACCCGTCGGGCAAACTGCCGGTGACCTTCCCACGCTCCGTTGGGCAGATTCCGACCTACTACAACCACCTCAGCATTGGCCGGCCGTTCACACCGGGCAAACCGGGCAACTACACCTCGCAGTATTTCGATGACACGACGGGGCCACTGTTCCCCTTCGGCTACGGTTTGAGCTACACCGATTTCAGCCTGAGCGATATGGCGCTGTCCTCGACCACCCTGAACGCCAGCGGCAAGCTCGACGCCAGCGTCATGGTGAAGAACACCGGCAAGCGTGACGGCGAAACCGTGGTGCAGCTGTACATTCAGGACGTGACCGGTTCGATGATTCGCCCGGTGAAAGAACTGAAGAACTTCCAGAAAATCATGCTTAAGGCTGGCGAACAGAAAGTCGTGCACTTCACCATCACCGAGGAGGAGCTGAAGTTCTACAACGCCCAACTCAAGTACGCCGCCGAGCCCGGCAAGTTCAACGTGCAGATCGGTCTGAACTCCCAGGATGTGACGCAGCAGAGCTTTGAGTTGCTGTAACTTTTCAGGCAACACATAAAACGTGTGGGAGCGCGCTTGCTCGCGAAGAGGCCATTACATTCAACAACGATGTTGACTGTTAAGCCGCCTTCGCGAGCAAGCTCGCTCCCACAGTGTTTTTGGGTATGGCGGCTAGCCGCGTCTGTCGAGCAGATTGACCACCAACCGATCCACCCACCCCCACATTCTCTGTTTCACCCGCCGCCACAACGGCCGCCTCTGCCACTCCTCCAGGCTCACCCGCTGACTCAAGCCGAAATCCTTGTCGAAACTCGCCACCACCGCTGCCGTCAACGACGGATCGAGCGCCTCAAGATTCGCCTCCAGATTGAAGCGCAAATTCCAGTGATCGAAGTTGCACGAACCGATGCTCACCCAATCGTCCACCAGCACCATTTTCAGGTGCAGGAAGCACGGCTGGTATTCGTAGATCTGCACACCGGCCTTGAGCAGTCGCGGGTAGTAGCGATGTCCGGCATAACGCACTGACGGGTGATCGGTGCGCGGCCCGGTCAACAGCAGGCGCACGTCGACACCTCGGTCGGCGGCCTTGCGCAGCGAGCGGCGGATTTTCCACGTCGGCAGGAAGTACGGCGTGGCCATCCAGATACGTTTTTGCCCGCTGTTCAGCGCGCGAAACAGTGACTGCAGAATGTCGCGGTGCTGGCGGGCGTCGGCGTAAGCCACGCGGCCCATGCCCTCGCCCATGTCCGGCACCTTGGGCAGACGCGGCAAGCCGACATGCGCGGATGGCTTCCAGGCACGGCGATGGCGGTTGGCGATCCACTGGCGGTCGAACAATAGCTGCCAGTCGATCACCAGTGGGCCGCTGATTTGCACCATCACTTCGTGCCACTCGCTGGTGTCGTGCCCCGGGGTCCAGAACTCATCGGTGACACCCGTGCCGCCGACCACCGCCAGCCGCTGATCCACCAGCAGCAGTTTGCGGTGGTCACGATAGAAATTGCCGACCCAGCGCCGCCAGTGCAGGCGATTGTAAAAGCGCAGCTCAACCCCGGCGTCGGTCAAGCGTTTACGCAGGTTCAGGGTAAACGCGAGGCTGCCGTAGTCGTCGAACAGGCAGCGCACGCGCACACCGCGTTCGGCGGCCAGCACCAGCGCTTGCACAATGGTTTCGGCACAGGCGCCAGCCTCGACGAGGTACAGCTCAAGTTCGATCTGTTCCTGGGCGCCGGCAATTTGCTCAAGCATGCGCGGGAAGAATTGCGGGCCGTCGATCAACAGCTCGAAACGGTTGCCGTCACGCCAAGGGAAGATCGCACCGCGCATGTCAGCGCGCCGTGAAAATCAGTACCGCACCCACCGGCACCGACAAACTGATGGCCGACAAATCGGCCAGTTTGCGCAGGCTTTCCAGCCCTGGGGCAAGATCGAAATCCTCGGCGTTGATCACCACTGGCTCCAGTGTCACCACCTGGAAGCGTCGATCATCAAGACGCGTTGCCAGCAGCTCGGCCGGGTACTCGTGTTGCTTGCCATGCAGAGTGACGGTCAGCGGCAGACGCAATTCCAGTTGCGCACCGGGAGCCAGATCATTGATCGGGCGCAGGTCGATCTGAGTGGTAATGGTCGCGTCGGGGAATTGCTCGATCTGGAACAGCTCCTTGCGCATGCGCTCGTCACGCAGCGGGATGCCACTGTTGATCGAATCCATCTCGACCTCGACCTCGGCGCGACCGTTCGGATCGACCTTGCCATGCAGCACCAGAAAGCGCTGCACTTCGGAGATGTGGGCGTTTTTTGTGCTGACAAACGACAGCCGTGACGACTCGCCGTCCAGGTACCAATTGGCCTGCGCCGGCAACGCAGCGGCCGCCAGCAGCAGGCAGGACAGGGTTTTGTAGAGGGAGCGGTTGAACATTGCGGACTCGTGGGGGCGATAAACCTGAGCCGAACATTAACTGGCTGGGGCGTTATTGCAAATCGAAGATCAAAAGATTGTCCGATCGCGGCCCCAGCCTTCGACAGCTACAGGGTTGCACTGTTGACGCTTCACCTGTGAGAGCTGGCTTGCCGGCGATTGGGCCGGCACAGGTGAAATTTTTGCTCAATGACACGCCGCCATTCGCTGGCAAGCCAGCCCCCACAGGGTTTTCCGTTTGCAGGGCAATGGTGTGTTTCAGGGGTTGAGGCGGCAGCCCTGGCGCTCACTCAACCACTGCGCGCTGTTGCTGCGGCCCATGCCGCTGACGGTGAGGGTTTTGCTATCGACGTCATCGCTGAAGCCGCTGGTCGGCAGCCACTGTTTCACATAGCCACGGCAATATTCGGCGTCGTTGTTCATGACGTAGCGGCACGAACAATATTCCTTTGCCGTGTAGGCGCTAATGATGTCCGGAAAAGCCCAGAGGTTCTCGCGCTCATAGACGATCCAGCCGAGCAGCACGACAAGCAACACCAGCAAGAACCGCTTCATGGCCGCACCGCCGCAAGCACACGCTTGAGCAGTTCGTTGTGGCGGTAGCTGCCGTCGCGATCATCGGCGTAGCGCACGATCACCAGTTTTTCGCTGGGGATGACGTACAGCGCCTGGCCCCAATGACCCAGCGCGGCGAAGGTATCGGGCGGTGCATCGGCCCACGGTGACGATGCCCCTTGCGCCGGGCGATTAAGCCACCAGTGGCCGCCGGGCACGGCTTCATCCTGATCGGCCTTGTAACCGGCGAAGGGCTGCAGGTTGAAGGCGAGCCATTCCTTGGGCAGCAATTGACGATCATTCCAGCGCCCGTCGCGGGCCATCAACACACCGACACGCGCCAGATCCCGCGCGGTCAAGTAGGCATAGGACGACGCGACGAACGTACCGTTGGCATCGGTCTCCCAAACGGCGTGGCGAATGCCCAACGGTTCGAACAGTGCTGTCCACGGATAGTCTGGATAGCGCTGTGGGCCGACGATGGATTTCAACGCGGCCGCCAGCAGATTGCTGTCGCCGCTGGAGTAACGGAACGCCTCCCCCGGTACGGCGTAGCTGTGGTGATCGGCGGTGAATCGCGCCATGTCCTGGTGACCACGGGTGTAGAGCATCGCCACCACCGAGGATTTCAGCGGGGCGTATTCATAGTCTTCCTGCCAGTCGATGCCCGAGGCCCAATGCAGCAGATCGGCAATAGTGATCGCCGGGTGTTTTTCCAGCGCCGGGTAGAACTTCACGGCTGGATCATCGAGCTTGAACAGGCCTTCACCGTAGGCAACGCCAAGCACCGCAGCCATCAGACTTTTGCTGATCGACCAGGTCAGGTGTGGGGTTTGCGCATTAGTCGGGCCCGCGTAGCGCTCGTAGATGATCTGGCCGTCGCGGATGATCAACAAGGCATCGGTGCGAATGCCCTGGCGGGTGGCATCGTCGCGGGGTGGGAAGGCGTAGGCCTGAAGATCCTCAACCGCTGTGATCTGCGGACCAACCGGCCACTGTTCGCCGGGCCATGATTCGGCCTGAACGGTGAAGCTGATCAGCAGCAGAAACAGCGACAGGCCTTTGAACATGGTGAGGGCTCTTGGGGAGAACCTGCTGAGCGTAGTCGGGGCTCATGACAAATTGGCGATCCTGACTGTTCATCAGGCCGTCATCGCTGGCAAGCCAGCTGCGCCAGAGTGAATGGTGTACAGACACTCTGTGGCAATCACACAATTCTGTGGACCTGGCTTGCCAGCGATGGGGCCCGTCAGATCACCGCAAAAGCCTTGGCCAGGCGCTTTGCTCTGGCACCCGAAGCCAACTGCATCACCGCCTGATCACGCTGCCACATCTGCGCCCATTGCGGATCACCTTCACTTAACGCTTGGTCAATCTCGGTCTTGAGCGCATCAAACTGCGCAAACAACCCACCGAGCAACACATGCCCCGCCGGATTGTTCGGCGGCTGTCGACTCATCTCCGCACACCCGGCCAGCAGCGCCAGCAAGCGCAGTTGCAGCGTCTGTGGCCAGTCGCTGTCCTGCCCGACGCCGTACACCCAGGCGGTCATCGCGCTCAGCACATAGACATCTTCCAGCGTGCGAAACGGTTTGACGTAAGCATCCCAGCCGTCCCCCGCGAGCAACTCACACAGAGCCCCATCGAGATGCAGCCGGCCATGGCTGATGTCGGGCATCAACGGCAGAGCCGGCAGTGTTTCCACCGTCACACCTGGCTCGCCGGGATACACCACTGCCAGACTCAGGCGCGGCGTTGCGCCGGCTTCTTCACTGCGTGCGGCGATCAGCAACCAGTCCGCCGCATCGCCGGCCGTGACGAAATCCTTGGCGCCACTCAAGCGTAAATCCGTCAGCCGCGTGTGCATGTCGGCCGGACGCAGGCTGCGCTGTTCGGTCGCACACAACGCGCCGAGGCTCAGCGGTGCGCTCGGCCACAACATGCGCAATGCCGCTTGATAACCGACCAGAAACGCCAGCCCCGGCGTCGCCATCCGCCGCCCGCCCGCCACCGCCAATTCAAACGGCGTGACGTAGCCCAACGTCTGCAACAACGTCGCAAAACCCTCGGCCAGGTCAGCAACGGCGGGCAATCGTTCACGGCTTTGCAACAGATCTGGCCAGGGCATAAGAGGCTCCTTGTGGGCTGTCATATAAGCATCACCAAAGGTTCATGGCGATGACACCGGGGCTACATAGCCTGACTTTGCACAACACGGCTGCATAAAGAAAGTCGATCGGCTGCAACCCATGACGGGTTCAAGGCCCGTACGGAGATTCAAATGACTCAGATCGCCCGCATCAGCGACACCGGCAATGAACGCCGTCTGCAAGCCGAACGCCTGATCGGCGCCGAGGCCTTGCAGCAAGCCCAGGCCCTGCGATTCAGCGTCTTCAGCGGCGAGTTCAACGCCAAGCTGAAAGGCGCGGAACTGGGCCTGGACATGGATGATTATGATGTTCACTGCAGCCACATCGGCGTGCGTGACCTGAACACGGGTCGCCTGGTCGCGACCACGCGGCTGCTCGATCACACCGCCGCCAGCAGCCTTGGCAAGTTCTACAGCGAAGAAGAATTCAGCCTGCATGGCCTCGCTCATCTGCAAGGCCCGATCCTGGAAATCGGCCGCACCTGCGTCGACCCGGCCTACCGCAACGGCGGGACGATTGCAGTTTTGTGGGGTGAATTGGCCGAAGTGTTGAACGAGGGCGGCTACAGCTATTTGATGGGTTGCGCGAGCATCCCGATGCAGGACGGTGGCGTACAGGCCCACGCGATCATGCAGCGCCTGCGCGAACGTTATCTGTGCACTGAAAACTTGCGTGCCGAGCCAAAAAAACCGCTGCCAACCCTCGACATTCCGTCCAACGTGATCGCTGAAATGCCGCCGCTGCTCAAGGCTTATATGCGCCTGGGCGCGAAGATCTGCGGCGAGCCGTGCTGGGACGAAGACTTCCAGGTCGCCGACGTGTTCATCCTGCTCAAGCGCGACGAACTCTGCCCGCGCTACGCCAAGCACTTCAAGGCGGCCGTGTGATGAGCCGGTTGCGGGTTTACGCGCGGATCGCGCGAGTGCTGTTGGTAGTGTCACTGGGGTTGACGATGGCCAGTCTGTTCGGCGTGTTTGAAAGGATCGGCCTGGCGCACTCGATGGAACGTCGCCAGCGCTGGTCGCGCTTTTTCATGGCGCGCCTGAGCAATGCCCTGCCCTTTCGCATGACCGTTCACGGTGAACTGCCGAAGCAGCCGATGCTGTGGGTCAGCAATCATGTGTCGTGGACCGATATTCCGCTGCTGGGCATGCTCACACCGCTGTCGTTTCTGTCCAAGGCCGAAGTGCGCACCTGGCCGGTCGCGGGTTGGCTCGCGGCCAAGGCTGGCAGCCTGTTTATCCGCCGTGGCTCGGGCGACAGCCAGTTGATCCGCAAACAGATGACCCGGCACCTGCAAACCGATCATTCACTGCTGATGTTCCCGGAAGGCACGACCACCGATGGCCGTTCACTGCGCACCTTTCACGGTCGCTTGCTGTCGGCGGCGATTGATTCGCAGGTGATGTTGCAACCGGTGGCGATCCGTTATCTGCGCGACGGCGAAGTCGATACGCTGGCACCGTTCATTGGTGACGATGATCTGTTGTCGCACCTGATGCGTCTGTTCAGCAATGATTGCGGCGATGTCGAAGTGCATCTGCTCAAGCCGATCGCCTGCGAGGGTCGGGAACGTGCGGCGCTGGCGTTTGAAGCGCAGCAGGCGGTGCAGAAGGTGTTGTTTGGATCGATTCCGGAAACCCGACAATCGCCAATGCGCCCGGCAATCGCCGCCTGAATTACAAATCCAGAAATCACCCTCGGCCCCTGTGGGAGCTGGCTTGCCAGCGATAGCGGTAAATTAGCCGACACCAATGTGGAATGGGCTGACGCCATCGCTGGCAAGCCAGCTCCCTCAGGGATTCAGGGTATTGGTTGAGACTGGGCGAAATCCTGGAGTTGCGGGTAGAAAAGTCGGAAGTCTTCACTCAGCGGCTCATACAACCGCCGCAATTCCTGCATCGCCCCCGCCAGTTCCTCTGGCCGGCTCAATCGCCGGGAGATCCCGCGCAGCACCTGATCAAGCACTTCAAACTCCTGATACGAGCCCAACCAGTCATGGGCGACCATGTGCGGCGCAATCTTCGCCAGGCGTTCGGGCAATTGCGGTTCACGGGACAACACTCGATAAACGTCAGCGGTGAACTGCGCCAGCGGTTGATCCGCGTACAACCGCCAGTCCCGCGCCAGACAGTGGTCGAAAAAGACATCAAGGACGATCCCGGCATAACGCCGACGGGTATCGGAAAACCGCCCCAGCGCGATGTCCACCAGCGGATGGCGATCCGTGAACACGTCAATCCGTCGATGCAGTTGAATCCCCGCCTCGACCTCCGGGGCAAACTGCCCTTGCAGCCGGCCTTTGACGAAATCGCCATACAGGCTGCCGAGTAATTGGTCGGGGCGCTGGCCACCGAGATGCAAATGTGCGAGATAGTTCATGGGCGCAGCTTAGCACCGCGCCCTCGTTCCAATACACCCAACGTATCGTTATAACCCGATATACCGATTTGTACGGTCGTCAGATCAAAATCATATTGGTATATCGCGAACTAGCGATTTAAAGTTCGCCTCATCGCGATATAGCGTTTTACACACCGAGTCCCCTGCCATGAACCTTGACCTCGACGAAATAATAAAAGCCCTGGCACACCCAGTACGGCGAGACATCCTCAACTGGCTGAAAGACCCCAAAGGCGAATTCCCGGAACAGTTGCACAACCACGAGTACGGCATTTGCGCCGGGCAGATCGATCAACGCTGCGGCCTGTCGCAATCAACCGTGTCGGCCCATTTGGCGACTCTGCAACGCGCCGGACTGATCAGCAGCCAGAAGGCCGGTCAATGGCACTTTTTCAAACGCAACGAGGACGTGATTCAGGCGTTCCTCAGCACACTCAGTAAAGAGCTCTGACCCTTAACGTCAGCCAGCCCACAAGGAAACAATGATGCCCCTCTCGCTACTCATACTCGCCTTGAGCGCCTTCGCCATCGGCACCACCGAATTCGTCATCATGGGCCTGCTGCCCGATGTGGCGGCCGACCTCGGCGTGTCGATTCCCGGCGCCGGCTGGCTGGTGACCGGTTACGCCCTGGGCGTGGCCATCGGTGCGCCGTTCATGGCACTGGCCACCGCCAAACTGCCGCGCAAGGCTGCACTGGTCGCGCTGATGGGCATCTTTATTGTCGGCAACCTGCTCTGTGCAATGGCCAGTGACTACAACGTGCTGATGTTCGCCCGTGTCGTCACGGCGCTGTGCCACGGTGCGTTCTTCGGTATCGGTTCGGTGGTGGCGGCAGGTCTGGTGGCGCCGAACAAACGCGCTTCGGCCGTCGCCCTGATGTTCACCGGTTTGACCCTGGCCAACGTCCTCGGCGTGCCGCTGGGCACCGCACTGGGTCAGGAGGCCGGCTGGCGTTCGACCTTCTGGGCAGTGACCGTGATCGGTGTGATCGCGCTGATCGGCCTGATCCGCTTCCTGCCGGCCAAACGTGACGAAGAAAAGCTCGATATGCGCGCCGAACTCGCCGCCCTCAAAGGCGCCGGTATCTGGCTGTCGCTGAGCATGACCGCTCTGTTCGCCGCCTCGATGTTCACCCTCTTTACCTACGTCGCCCCGCTGCTCGGCGATGTCACTGGCGTCTCGCCAAAGGGCGTGACCTGGACGCTGCTGTTGATCGGTCTCGGTCTTACCGTCGGCAACATCATCGGCGGCAAGCTCGCAGACAAACGCCTCGCTGCCACCCTGATTGGCGTGTTCGTGGCGATGGCGGTGATTTCCACGGTGTTGAGCTGGACCAGCGTCGCGCTGATCCCGACTGAAATCACCTTGTTCCTCTGGGCCACTGCTTCATTTGCAGCCGTACCGGCACTGCAAATCAACGTGGTGACCTTCGGCAAAGCTGCACCAAACCTGGTCTCGACCCTGAACATCGGCGCGTTCAACGTCGGTAACGCCCTTGGAGCCTGGGTCGGCGGCAGCGTCATCGCCCACGGTTTCGGCCTGACCAGCGTGCCTCTGGCCGCCGCTGCCCTGGCAGTGCTCGCCCTGCTGGTGACCCTGATTACTTTCCGTCAGAACGGCAATGCCGAACTGGCCCCCGCGACTCACTGATTAACCACTTAAACCAAGAGGGTTGTATTTCATGGCAACTATTTTCGATCCGATCAAACTGGGCGACATCGAGCTGGCCAACCGCATCATCATGGCCCCGCTGACCCGCTGCCGCGCTGACGAAGGCCGTGTGCCAAACGCGCTGATGGCCGAGTACTACGTACAACGCGCCTCCGCCGGCCTGATTCTCAGCGAAGCCACTTCGGTGACCCCGATGGGCGTCGGCTATCCGGACACCCCGGGCATCTGGTCGAACGATCAGGTGCGTGGCTGGACCAACGTGACCAAAGCCATTCACGCCGCCGGCGGCAAGATCTTCCTGCAACTGTGGCACGTGGGCCGGATCTCTCACCCTTCGTATTTGAACGGTGAAGCGCCAGTCGCACCGAGCGCTATCCAGCCCAAAGGTCACGTCAGCCTGGTGCGCCCAATGGCCGACTACCCAACCCCGCGCGCACTGGAAACCGCTGAAATCGCCGAGATTGTCGACGCTTACCGCACCGGTGCCGAGAACGCCAAGGCGGCCGGTTTTGATGGCGTGGAAATCCACGGCGCCAACGGTTACCTGCTCGACCAGTTCCTGCAAAGCAGCACCAACCAGCGCACCGACAATTACGGCGGCTCCCTGGAAAACCGTGCCCGCTTGCTGCTGGAAGTGACTGACGCGGCAATCGAAGTCTGGGGCGCTGGTCGTGTCGGCGTGCACCTGGCGCCACGCGCCGATTCCCACGACATGGGCGACGATAATCTGGCTGAAACCTTCACCTACGTGGCACGTGAGCTGGGCAAGCGTGGCATCGCCTTCATCTGCTCCCGCGAGAAAGAAGGCGCCGACAGCCTCGGCCCGCAACTCAAAGAAGCCTTCGGCGGCCCGTACATCGCCAACGAACGCTTCACCAAGGACAGCGCCAACGCATGGCTGGCCAGCGGCAAGGCTGACGCCGTGGCGTTCGGTGTACCGTTCATTGCCAACCCGGATCTGCCGGCGCGCCTGAAAGCCGATGCGCCGCTGAACGAGCCACACCCGGAAACGTTCTACGCTAAAGGCCCGGTTGGCTACATCGACTATCCAACGCTGTAAGCCTTCACGCAGAAACGCGAAAGCCCCCGACTTGTGAGAGTCGGGGGCTTTTTTGTGTTCGCCTGGAGATTGATTGCGTGGCGTGAGACCTGGCCCCTCACCCCAGCCCTCTCCCGAGGGAGAGGGAGCCGATTGGTGTGGGCTTCAGATTCTGTGTTCGGCGGGATATTTCAGGTCGGCGTAGTTTGGATCAACAACCCGAGCCGTTCCCTCTCCCTTGGGAGAGGGCTAGGGTGAGGGGCTAGCGGCCTACACAGTTTCACAAGAGCGACACAATTCCCCTACAAAATCCGTCATTCACTACGTATAAACTTCGCGCCGCAAACGTATATAAAAGCAGGCCAATTGACATAAGCTGTGCCAATTACACATTGTTCATTTGCGCAGGCTGGGGCTCAGGCGCAGCATGTCCAGCCCTGTATCGACCCAGCGCTCGGCTTCGGCGTGCAATTCGAAGCTGTCCGGCGCCAAAAGCCACCCATAGAGGAGGCCATCAATATAGGCATGAATGCTGATGGCCGCACGGGCAGTGTCGAGATCCTCCGGCAACTGGCCGCGATTCACCGCATTACGCAGGGTCAACCCGATACGCAGATTGCAATCGAGACTGGCCGTCCGGCGCTGCTGGCGCAGATCGCACATTTCATCGGTGAACTCGCACTTATGAAACAGAATTTCGTTGATGCGACGGGTCTTCGGGTCCAGCGCAACTTGATGAAACAAATGAATCAACAATTTGCGCATACAGCCCAACGGGTCGAGTTCATCTTCGCTTTCACTGGCTTTGGCCAGTTCATCCAGCGGCTCATGCAAGCTGTCGAGCATGGCCTGCACCAGATCGGCCTTGTTGCTGAAATGCCAATAAATGGCGCCGCGCGTGACGCCGGCCATTGTCGCGATATCCGCCAAAGTCGTGCGGGCCACGCCCCGTTCATAGAACGCTTTCTCTGCCGCTTCGAGAATCTGGCTTCGCGTTTCCTGAGCTTCTTCTTTGGTACGACGGACCATGGCAGTAAAACCTCAAACAGGATATTTCAGGGATGGATTGAAGATCCACTGAACAAAGAGGGGGTCGATCTCTCATGAATCGGCTCCCCAGCCTACAATTTCAAACCTTGCAACGACTTTTGTAACAGGGTGGGTACGTGGCCAAGGTGTTTACAAACAACCATGAACGTAAGTATATTACTTAGCAAGCTACTTATCCACTCGATAGTATTTTTTTACCCTTCCACACTTCTTGTGCGTTTTTTGCGCGCCTGACCCGAGGATCTTCATGCAATTCAAGCCAGCTGTTACCGCTCTGGTCACTGCCGTCGCCCTGGCATCGCTGCTCAGCGGATGTAAAAAGGAAGAAGCGGCACCGGCCGCTCCGCCTCCTCAGGTCGGCGTCGTCACCCTGCAACCACAAGCGTTTACCCTCACCTCCGAACTGCCGGGCCGCACCAGTGCGTTCCGCATCGCTGAAGTGCGACCACAGGTCAACGGCATCATTCTCAAGCGTCTGTTCAAGGAAGGCGGCGATGTCAAAGCCGGCCAGCAGCTGTATCAGATCGATCCGTCGGTTTATGAAGCGACCCTGAAAAGCGCCGAAGCCAACCTGCGTTCGACCAAATCGATCTCCGACCGCTACAAGCAATTGGTCGATGAGCAAGCCGTGAGCCGTCAGGAATACGACACTGCCGTGGCCAAGCGCATGGAATCGGAAGCGTCCTTGCAGAGCGCACAGATCAATGTGCGCTACACCAAGGTTTACGCGCCGATTTCCGGTCGCATCGGTCGCTCTGCGGTTACCGAAGGTGCGCTGGTCAGCAACGGCCAGACCGACGCGATGGCAACGATCCAGCAGCTGGACCCGATCTACGTCGACGTGACCCAGTCTTCGGTTGAATTGCTGGAACTGCGCCGCGAACTGGAAAGTGGTCGCCTGCAAAAGTCCGGTGACAACGCGGCAGCGGTCAAACTGACCCTGGAAGACGGCAGCCAGTACAAGCTCGACGGCAAGCTGGAATTCTCCGAAGTGTCGGTCGACCCGACTACCGGTTCCGTAACCCTGCGTGCCGTGTTCCCGAACCCTGACCACACCCTGTTGCCGGGCATGTTCGTCCACGCCCAACTGCAGGCCGGTGTGAACAGCGCCGCGATCCTCGCGCCACAGCAAGGCGTGACCCGCGACCTCAAAGGCACCCCAACTGCACTGGTCGTCGGCCCGGACAACAAGGTTGAACTGCGTCAGCTCAAGGCCAGCCGCACCGTCGGCAGCCAGTGGCTGATTGAAGACGGCCTGAAGGCTGGCGATCGCCTGATCACCGAAGGCCTGCAATACGTCAAACCCGGTGCCGAGGTCAAACCGACCGAAGCGACCAATGTCGGCGCAAAGAACCCGGCCCCCGCACAGGCAGCTGATAAAGCCGCCGGCGGCAAAGGGGAGTAACCCATGTCAAAATTCTTCATCGACCGTCCGATTTTCGCCTGGGTAATTGCCCTGGTGATCATGTTGGTCGGGGCACTTTCGATCCTGAAATTGCCGATCAACCAATACCCGAGCATTGCGCCACCGGCCATTGCGATCTCCGTGACCTACCCGGGCGCCTCGGCGCAAACCGTGCAGGACACCGTGGTCCAGGTGATCGAGCAACAGCTCAACGGTATCGACAACTTGCGTTATGTGTCCTCGGAAAGTAACTCCGACGGCAGCATGACCATCACTGCGACCTTCGAGCAAGGCACCAACTCCGACACCGCGCAGGTGCAGGTTCAGAACAAGCTGAACCTCGCTACCCCGCTGTTGCCGCAGGAAGTGCAGCAACAAGGTATCCGCGTGACCAAGGCAGTGAAGAACTTCCTGCTGGTGATCGGCGTGGTGTCGCGTGACGGCAGCATGAGCAAGGACGACCTGTCCAACTACATCGTATCGAACATGCAGGACCCGATCTCCCGTACGGCGGGTGTCGGCGACTTCCAGGTCTTCGGTGCCCAGTACGCGATGCGCATCTGGCTCGACCCGGCCAAGTTGAACAACTTCAACTTGACTCCGGTCGACGTCAAAACCGCGATTGCGGCGCAGAACGTCCAGGTCTCGTCGGGTCAGCTCGGCGGCTTGCCGGCCGTTCAGGGCCAGCAGCTTAATGCGACCATCATCGGCAAGACCCGTCTGCAGACCGCCGAGCAGTTCAAAGAGATTCTGCTCAAGGTCAACAAAGACGGCTCGCAGGTCCGCCTCAAAGACGTCGCCAGTGTGGGCCTGGGTGGTGAGAACTATGCGATCAGCGCCCAGTTCAACGGCAGTCCGGCATCCGGTCTGGCGGTAAAACTGGCCAACGGTGCCAACGCCCTCGACACGGCCAAGGCCTTGCGCACCACCATCGACGGACTGAAACCATTCTTCCCGCAAGGCATGGAAGTGGTATTCCCGTACGACACCACTCCGGTGGTGACTGAATCGATCAAGGGTGTGGTTCACACGCTGATCGAAGCAGTGGTGCTGGTGTTCCTGGTGATGTTCCTGTTCCTGCAAAACTTCCGCGCCACAGTCATCACAACGATGACCGTGCCAGTGGTCTTGCTCGGCACGTTCGGCATCCTCGCCGCCGCCGGTTTCAGCATCAACACCCTGACCATGTTCGGTATGGTGCTGGCCATCGGCTTGCTTGTGGACGACGCCATCGTTGTGGTGGAAAACGTCGAGCGGGTGATGAGCGAGGAAGGCTTGTCGCCTAAGGAAGCGACCAAAAAGTCCATGGGACAGATCCAGGGCGCACTGGTCGGTATCGCGCTCGTACTGTCGGCGGTACTGCTGCCGATGGCGTTCTTCAGCGGTTCAACGGGTGTGATCTACAAGCAGTTCTCGATCACAATCGTTTCGGCCATGGCCCTGTCGGTACTGGTTGCCCTGATCTTCACCCCAGCGCTCTGCGCGACCATGCTCAAGCCGATTCCGAAAGGCGAGCACGGTACGCCGAAGAAAGGTTTCTTTGGCTGGTTCAACCGCAACTTCGACCGCGGCGTGCGGAGCTACGAACGCGGTGTCGGCAACATGCTGACCCGCAAGGCGCCGTACTTGCTGGCTTACCTGCTGATCGTCGTTGGCATGATCTGGCTATTCACTCGCATTCCAACCGCGTTCTTGCCGGAAGAAGACCAAGGCGTTCTGTTCGCCCAGGTGCAGACGCCTGCCGGCTCCAGTGCAGAGCGCACTCAGGTGGTCGTGGATGAAATGCGTGAATACCTGCTGCGTCCGAACAAGGATGGCGGTGAGGCTGACGCGGTGGCTTCGGTGTTCACTGTAACCGGCTTCAACTTCGCCGGTCGTGGCCAGAGTTCGGGCATGGCGTTCATCATGCTCAAGCCGTGGGGCGACCGAGACGCTGATAACAGCGTGTTCAAACTGGCCGCCCGCGCTCAACAGCACTTCTTCAGTTTCCGCGATGCGATGGTGTTTGCCTTCGCACCACCCGCAGTACTGGAGTTGGGTAACGCCACAGGTTTCGACGTGTTCCTGCAAGACCGTGCCGGTATCGGTCACGAAAAACTGATGGAAGCACGCAACCAGTTCCTTGGTATGGCGGCGCAGAGCAAAGTCCTGACCCAGGTGCGTCCTAACGGCTTGAACGACGAACCGCAGTTCCAGCTGGAAATCGATGACGAGAAGGCCAGCGCCCTGGGCGTTACCATCAACGACATCAACAACACCTTGTCGATTGCGTTGGGTAGTAGCTACGTCAACGACTTCATCGACCGCGGCCGCGTGAAGAAGGTGTACGTGCAAGGCCAGCCGGACTCGCGCATGAGCCCGGAAGACTTGAAGAAGTGGTATGTGCGCAACGCCTCCGGCACCATGGTTCCGTTCTCCGCATTCGCCAAAGGCGAGTGGATCTACGGCTCGCCGAAGCTGGCACGCTACAACGGTGTGGAAGCGGTAGAAGTGCTGGGTGCTCCGGCGCCGGGTTACTCCACCGGTGAGGCCATGGCGGAAGTCGAAGCGATTGCCAAGAAACTTCCGTCGGGTGTCGGTATCTCCTGGACCGGTCTGTCCTATGAAGAACGTCTGTCCGGTTCACAAGCACCAGCGTTGTACGCCTTGTCGCTGCTGATGGTGTTCCTGTGTCTGGCGGCCCTGTATGAAAGCTGGTCGATTCCGATCGCGGTCATGCTCGTGGTTCCACTGGGGATCATCGGTGCGTTGATGGCCACCAGCCTGCGCGGTCTGTCCAACGACGTGTACTTCCAGGTGGGTCTGTTGACAACCATTGGTCTGGCAGCGAAAAACGCCATTCTGATTGTCGAGTTCGCCAAGGAGCTGCATGAGCAAGGGCGCAGTCTGCGCGAAGCGGCGATTGAAGCCTGCCGCATGCGTCTGCGACCGATCATCATGACTTCGCTGGCCTTCGTGCTCGGTGTTGTACCGTTGGCAATCTCGACCGGTGCCGGTTCGGGCAGCCAGCATGCAATCGGTACTGGCGTGATTGGCGGTATGCTGACGGCCACGATCCTGGCGATCTTCTGGGTCCCACTGTTCTTCGTTACTGTGTCGTCCATCGGTCAGCGTAAAAAAGCCGACCAGGATGAGACTACTGAAACTCCTAAAGAGGCTGGCCAATGAGCAAGTCGCTACTCTCCCTCGCAGTCGCCGCCTTCGTGCTGAGCGGTTGCTCGCTGATACCTGACTATCAGCAGCCTGAGGCGCCGGTCGCAGGCCAATACCCGCAGGGGCCGGCGTACTCGCCGGCCCAGGCACCGGCGCAAGCCGCTGCCGAGCAGGGCTGGAAGCAGTTTTTCCATGACCCGGCCCTGCAACAGCTGATCCAGGTCTCGCTGGAAAACAACCGCGACCTGCGTGTCGCGGCACTGAACATCGACGCTTATGCGGCTCAGTACCGCATTCAACGTGCCGACCTGTTCCCGGCGGTGTCGGCCAATGGCGCCGGCAGCCGGCAGCGTCTGCCGGCGCGCGCGTCGCAGACCGGCGATTCGATGATCAGCAGTTCGTACTCCGCGACCGTCGGCATCAGCGCCTACGAACTCGACCTGTTCGGTCGGGTGCGCAGCCTGAGCGAACAAGCGTTGCAACAATACTTCGCCACGGAAGAAGCGCGTCGCAGCACCCAGATCAGTCTGGTCGCCAGCGTCGCCAACGCCTACCTGACCTGGCAGGCCGACAAGGAGCTGCTCAAGCTGACTCAGGACACCCTCGGTGCCTTCGAAGAAAGCTTCAAGCTGACCAGTCGCAGCAATGAAGTCGGTGTGGCTTCGGCGCTGGACCTGGCGCAGTCGCGCACCTCGGTGGAAAACGCCCGGGCGCAACTGGCGCGTTACACCCGCCAGGTGGCTCAGGACGAAAACAGCCTGACCCTGCTGCTCGGCACCGGCATCCCGGCCAATCTGCAAGCGGCCAAACCGCTGGCCGATGACCTGCTCAGCGACGTACCGCCGGGCCTGCCTTCGGACCTGCTGCAACGTCGTCCGGACATCCTTCAGGCCGAGTACAACCTGAAGGCTGCCAACGCCAACATCGGCGCCGCCCGTGCAGCGTTCTTCCCGAGCATCAGCCTGACCGCCAACGCGGGTACCCTGAGCCCGGACCTGTCCGGTCTGTTCAAGGGGGGGTCGGGGACGTGGCTGTTCCAGCCGCAGATCAACCTGCCGATCTTCAACGCCGGCAGCCTGCGCGCCAGCCTCGACTACGCCAAGATCCAGAAAGACATTGGCGTGGCGAACTACGAGAAGTCCATTCAAACGGCCTTCCAGGAAGTCGCCGACGGCCTGGCCGCACGCCAGACCTACACCGAACAGTTGCAAGCGCAGCGTGATTTCGTGCAGGCCAACCAGGATTACTACCGCCTGGCCGAGCGTCGTTACCGCATTGGTGTCGACAGCAACCTGACCTTCCTCGATGCCCAGCGTCAGCTGTTCAGCGCCCAACAAGCGCTGATCACCGACCGCCTCGCGCAGCTGACCAGTGCGGTCAACCTGTACAAGGCATTGGGTGGTGGCTGGAATGCGCAGACGGCGCAAAACGAACCACAGAAAGAAGAAGCACCGAAGATGAAGTTGTTCTGATCATCGGCTGAACACAAAGAGCCCACCTTATTGGTGGGCTTTTTGTTGCCTGCCAGAAAGTTGTGTTGTCTGGGCGGGTGCTCTCGCTGGCAAGCCAGCTCCCACAGGATTCTCGGGTGTACCCAGGGTCGGTGAACAAACCAGAAACCTGTGGGAGCTGGCTTGCCAGCGATAAGGCCATCACCTCCACGCAAACGCCGGCTCACTCTTGCGTTCGATAATCGCCCCAAAACCGCTTTCCCCGGTTGAAACCCCGCCTCCGCCCCCCGCACCATTCGTCCCACAAAACCAATAACATCAGGTTCGACACCATGCCCCCGCGCCCTGCCCTGTCCGGCTGATCACCGCCGCTTATTCTGAAATCTGCAAGCCAATGCCCGCCGCGAAAAGCGCCGGCACCGGACGCCGTTCGCCCCAAAAAACAACAAGAGAAACTGCAATGACCTACCCAACTGCGCCGTACGCATTCCCCGGCCTGATCGCCTTGGCACTGGCTTGCGCGGCATTGCCCGTTGCGGCTGAAGAGGCCGGTTTTGTCGAAGGGGCCAAGGTCAACCTGAACCTGCGCAACTTCTACATCAACCGCAACTTCACCAACCCGACCAAGGCTCAGGGCAAGGCCGAAGAGTGGACGCAAAGCTTCATACTCGACGCCAAATCCGGCTTCACCCAAGGCACCGTCGGCTTCGGCATGGACGTGCTCGGGCTGTATTCGCTGAAGCTCGATGGCGGCAAAGGCACTGGCGGCACGCAACTGTTGCCGCTGGATCATGACGGTCGCCCGGCGGACAATTTCGGCCGCACCAACGTCGCATTCAAGGCGAAGCTGTCGCAGACCGAAGTGAAGGTCGGCGAATGGATGCCGGTACTGCCGATCCTGCGTTCGGACGACGGTCGCTCGCTGCCGCAAACCTTCCGCGGCGGCCAGATCACATCGAAAGAAATCGATGGCCTGACGCTTTACGGCGGTCAGTTCCGCGCCAACAGCCCACGCGACGACAGCAGCATGAGCGACATGTCGATGACCGGCAAAGCGGCGTTCACCTCTGATCGCTTCAACTTCCAGGGGGGTGAATACGCTTTCAACGAAAAACGCACGCAGATCGGTCTGTGGAATGCCGAACTCAAGGACATCTACAGCCAGCAATACATCAACCTGATTCACAGCCAGCCACTGGGCGAATGGACGCTGGGCGCCAACCTCGGTTTTTTCTACGGCAAAGACGACGGCAGCGCGCGCGCCGGGGATCTCGACAACAAGACCTGGTCCGCATTGTTCTCGGCTAAATATGGCGGCAGCACCTTCTATGTCGGCCTGCAAAAACTCACCGGTGACAGCGCGTGGATGCGCGTCAACGGCACCAGCGGCGGCACCCTGGCCAACGACAGCTACAACGCCAGCTACGACAATGCGCAGGAACGTTCCTGGCAGGTCCGCCACGACTACAACTTCGTAGCCCTCGGCGTTCCCGGACTGACCTTGATGAACCGCTACATCAGCGGCGATAACGTACACACCGGAACTATCACCGACGGCAAGGAGTGGGGCCGCGAATCGGAACTGGGCTACACCGTGCAGAGCGGCACACTCAAGGATTTGAACGTTAGGTGGCGCAACTCGACCATGCGTCGGGATTTCAGCAATAACGAGTTTGATGAGAACCGGTTGATCGTCAGCTATCCGATCAGTTTGCTCTAACCTCGCCTCTGCAGGCGCCGCGGCCCGCTGCGACCTTCTGATCCTGAAAACAAAATCAAACGATCGCAGCGGGCCGCAGTTCCTACAAAAAAAACCGCATCAAGACGCCACCCGTCAGGTCGGCTGGAGCTTTTTTTGCTGGCGAGTAGAGTTGAAAAACCTGAAGGACTCAGGTGTACGACCCTACCCACTTCCGTTATCTGTTGTAGTTGGTCCCCAAGACTTGAGCCAGGTTGTCACGGAAGACACTGCTGATCACTGGAGGACCGCCTCATGATCGCTCGACTCAAAGCGGCACCCGACTGGGATGCCAAGGCTTACCAGCAGTTTTCCCGTCTCAGGCAACGCCCGGTCAACGAACTGCTCGACCGTGTCGACCTGCAAACCCCACAGCGTATTTACGACCTTGGTTGCGGCACGGGCATTGCCACTCAGTTGTTAGCCGAGCGCTGGCCAAACGCGCAACTGCAGGGAATCGACAGCTCACAGCAAATGCTTGAACAAGCCCGCTGCCTGCCGATCAACGCATCGTGGCAGCACTGCGACTTGCTCGACTGGCGACCCGAACAACCGGCTGACCTGCTGTTCGCCGCGGCGGTCCTGCATTTCATCAACGGTCATGAAACGTTACTGCCGAACCTGCTGGGTCTGCTCAATGATGGAGGCTGCCTGGCAGCGCACATGCCGGACTGGCGCGATGCATTGTGGTATCGACTGATGCTCGACACCCTCGACGAGGCCGGCCCCGGCAACACGCCATTGGGCACACCGCAACTGCGCCAGCGCATGGCCGCGCGGCCGTTGTTGTCACTTGAGGATTACTACCGTTTGCTTGCACCGCTGACCGCGTCGCTGGACATCTGGGAGACCGAGCAATTGCAAGTGGTGGACGGCAAGTCGCCGGTGTATGACTGGATAAAAGTGTCGGCGCTAAGGCCGGTGATGCAGGCGCTGACGTCGGAGGAACAGGCGCGCTTCATCTATCACTTTCTGATGCGCGTGCATGCGCATTATCCGCAGGAAGAAAACGGGCACACGCTGTTTCCGTTCAAGCGCATTTTCATTGTGGCCACCGTCTGAAGATCAAAAAATCGCAGCCTTCGGCAACTCCTACAATATGCAATGCAGTCCCCTCTAGGAGCCGCCGAAGGCTGCGATCTTTCAAACCCGACAATCACTCCCGGGATTCAACACCCAGCTCATCCCACACCGACTCAGCCAGATGAAACGTCGCGTTCGCTGCCGGAATCCCGCAGTAGATCGCGCTCTGCATGATCACTTCCTTGATCTCGCCACGGCTCACGCCGTTATTGGCCGCGGCGCGCAGGTGCAGTTTCAGTTCGCCCTCGCGGTTCATGCCGATCAGCATGGCGATGGTGATCAGGCTGCGGGTATGCCGAGGCAAACCTGGGCGGGTCCAGATGTCGCCCCAAGCGTGGCGGGTGATCATCTCCTGAAATTCCGAATTGAACTCGGTCAGTGTGGTCAGGCTGCGATCGACATGCGCGTCGCCCAACACCGCGCGGCGAACCTGCATGCCTTCGTCGTAACGTTGTTTCTCGTCCACAAAAACTTCCTCACTGATCCTTTAAAAAAGCCAGCACGCGATCGCTGAAAGCGGCACCCGCCTGCACGTTTGAAAGGTGCGCCGCGTAGAACTCGGCGTAGTCGGCACCGCGCACATGCTCTTGGATGAAGTGGCCACCGGACGGTGGCGTCACCGCGTCTTCAGTGCCGGCGATCACCAGCAACGGCACGATGATCGAGGCCAGTTGTTCCCGGAAATCGGCATCACGCACCGCCGCGCAATTGGCCGCATAACCTTCTGGCGAAGTCGCCGCGAGCATGTCGGTAATCTGCTTGGCCGCCGCCGGTTGCGCCGCTGAGAAATCCGGCGTAAACCAACGGGCAATCGACGCATCGCGCAGCGCAACCATTGCTGGCGCACCGTCACGCATGACGGTTTCAATGCGCGGGTTCCACACTGACGGATCGCCGATTTTCGCTGCCGTGTTGCACACGATCAGTTTGTGCAGCCGATGCCCGGCATTGATCCCCAACCACTGACCGATCAACCCGCCCATCGATAACCCGCAGAAATGCGCGCGCTCGATGTGCAGCGCATCCAGCAGCCCGAGCACGTCGTGGCCCAGTTGCTCGATGCTGTACGGCCCCGGCGTCACCAACGACTTGCCGTGCCCGCGTGTGTCGAAACGCAGCACGCGAAAGTGCTCGGTGAATGCCGGCATCTGCACGTCCCACATGTGCAGGTCGGTGCCCAGTGAGTTGGACAGCACCAGCACCGGCGCATCGACCGGGCCTTCAATTTGATAGTGCAGTTCGCCATCGGCGAGTTGAACGAAAGCCACAGCCCTCTCCTTCAGACAGTCAAAGCGTTGTGTTCGGCCACCGCACGCTCGACCCAGACCTGCGCCTGACCGAGGTAGTGGGCGGGGTTCAAAAGATTGTCCAGTTCAGCGCTGCTCAATTGCGCAGTGACCTGCGGTTCGTCACCGAGCACGGCGCGCAAGTGGCGCTGTTCGGCCACGGCACGTTTGCAGCATTGTTCGAGCAAGTAATGCGCCGTGTCGCGGCCAACCCGTTGTGCGAGCACGATGCTCACCGCTTCGGCCAGCACCAGCCCTTGGGTCAGGTCGAGGTTGCGCGCCATGCGTGCGGCGTCTACCTCCAAGCCATCCGCCAACAGGCGCGCCTGTTGCAGTGAGCCCGAGACGAGGCAGCAGATTTCCGGCAAGGTTTCCCATTCGGCATGCCACAGACCGAGGCTGCGCTCGTGCTCCTGCGGCATCGCACTGAACAGCGTCGACACCAGCCCCGGCACTCGCGTGGCGGCGCCGATCAACACGGCGGCGCCGACCGGATTGCGCTTGTGCGGCATGGTTGACGAACCGCCCTTGCCCGGTGCCGATGGCTCGAAAACCTCCGCCGCTTCGGTCTGCATCAACAGACTGATGTCGCGGCCAAGTTTGCCGAGGCTTCCGGCGATCAAACCCAGTACCGCACCGAACTCCACCACGCGATCACGCTGGGTGTGCCACGGCTGTTCCGGCAAGGTCAATTGCAGTTCTTCGGCCAAGGCTTGAGCAATCGGCAATGCCTGTTCGCCCAATGCCGCGAGGGTGCCCGACGCTCCGCCGAATTGCAGCACCAGCAGACGGGGTTTCAGCTCGCGCAAACGCTGGCGGCTGCGGGTCACGGCGCCGAGCCATCCGGCGATTTTCATGCCCAGAGTCACCGGTGTCGCGTGTTGCAACCACGTGCGCCCGGCCATTGGCGTTGCCGCGTGGCGCGGAGCCTGCGCAGCAAGCGCATCGGCCAGTTGCGCCAGATCACTTTCGATCAGATCCAGCGCCTGACGCAATTGCAGGACCAACCCGGTATCCATCACGTCCTGACTGGTCGCGCCCAGATGCACATACCGCTCGGCCTCGGTGTCGGTTGCGGCAATCTGCTTGCCCAACGCCTTGACCAGTGGAATCGCCGAATTGCCCGCCGTGGCAATCGCCTCGCCCAACGCGGCGAAGTCATAGAGGTCGGCGCGACAGGCCTTCTCGATGGGCGCAACAGCGCTCGCCGGGATCAATCCTACCCGCGCCTCAGCCCGAGCCAGCGCCGCTTCGACGTCAAGCATCGCCTGCACGCGTCCCTGATCGCAGAACACCTCGCGCATATCGCGGGCGGTGAAGTAGGCATCGAACAATTGATTGCCCGGTCGCTGAGTCATAAACAGTCCTTGCCGGCGCGGGCCATCGCGGCCCGGGCACATGGGGTTACAGATCGTGGTGCAAATATTTCGCCTGCTTCGGTAACCGCAGGCTGAACAGGAAGGCCACCGCCATCATCGCCGTGACGTACCAGTAGAAGACGTTTTCCATGCCGCCAGCCTTGAGGCTCAGCGCAACGAATTCCGCCGAACCCCCGAAGATCGCGTTCGCCACCGCATACGCCAGGCCGACGCCGAGGGCGCGGACTTCCGGCGGGAACATTTCGGCTTTCACCAGACCACTGATCGAGGTGTAGAAACTGACGATGGCCAGCGCCACGGTGATCAGCACAAACGCCAGAAACGGACTGCTGACAACCTTTAGGCTAAGCAGGATCGGCACCGTGAACAACGTACCGAGGGCGCCGAACCAGAGCATCGAACTGCGTCGGCCGATCTTGTCGGCGAGCATGCCGAACAGCGGCTGCATGCACATATAAAGGAACAGCGCGCCGGTCATGATGTAACTCGCGGTCTTGGCGTGCATGCCCGCGGTGTTCACCAGGTATTTCTGCATGTACGTGGTGAACGTGTAGAAAATCAACGAACCACCGGCGGTGTAACCGAGCACGGTGATGAACGCGGCTTTGTGATCGCGGAACAACGCGCGGATGCTGCCGGCGTCCTTGTTCTCGCGCATTTCCTTGCTGGTGGTTTCTTTCAGCGAACGGCGCAGGAACAGCGAAATCAGCGCCGCCACCGCACCGACCACAAACGGAATCCGCCAGCCGTAGGCACGCAGGTCGTCTTCAGTGAGGAACTGTTGCAGCACCACCACCAGCGACACCGCCAGCAATTGTCCGCCGATCAGCGTCACGTACTGGAACGAGGCAAAAAAACCGCGCTGGCCCTTGAGCGCCACTTCGCTCATGTAGGTCGCGGTGGTGCCGTACTCGCCGCCGACCGAGAGGCCTTGCAGCAGACGTGCGAACAGCAACAGCACCGGCGCCCAGACGCCGATGTCCTTGTAAGTCGGCAGGCAGGCGATGAGCAACGAACCGAAGCACATCATCAGAATCGAGATCAGCATCGAGTTCTTGCGGCCGTGCTTGTCCGCCACCCGGCCAAAAATCCAGCCGCCAATCGGGCGCATCAGGAAGCCTGCGGCGAACACGCCAGCGGTGTTGACCAGTTGTACAGTGGGATTGTCGGAGGGGAAAAACGCCGGGGCGAAATAAATCGCGCAGAAGGCGTAGACGTAGAAGTCGAACCATTCGACGAGGTTGCCCGACGAAGCGCCGACAATCGCGAAGATGCGCTTGCTGCGCTCTTCACCGGTGTAATGGGAGGTCTGGGTTGTCATTATTTTTCACTCAATAGGGACAGTCAGAGTCTAGACACACTTTGCAACAGTCCCGTTCCACACGCTGGAACATCAAAAGATCGCAGCCTTCGGCGGCGCCTACAGAAAGTACATTCCAAAGGTAGGAGCTGCCGAAGGCTGCGATCTTTTGCTCTTGATCTCAATAATCGAAGAACACCGTCTCGGCCTCAGTGCCCTGCAAAATCACATTCCACTGATAAACCCCCGACGCATCCGGCCTGGCCAGCAACGTCGCACGACGTTCGGCCGGCACGCATTCGAGCAGCGGATCAGCCACGTTGGCCGGTTCACCCTCAAAGTAGATCCGCGTCAGCAAGTGCTTCACCAGCCCGCGTGCAAACACCAGCACCACCAGATGCGGCGCCTGGGTCGAGCCCTTCAGGCCCTCAACCGTACCCGGTTTGATCGTGGTGAAACGGAAGCGCCCTTGCGCATCCACCGGCACCCGGCCAAATCCTTCGAAATGCGGATCGAGGGGTTTGTCCTGCTCGTCTTCCGGGTGGTCGTACTTGCCAGCGGCATTCGCCTGCCACACTTCAAGCATGGCGTCGTTGACGACATCGCCGTTGCCGTCCACCACTTGACCGGTGATCGCCACGCGCTCGCCGAGGGTTTGTTCATTGGCGAGGTTTTCGCGGTTCAGCCAGGTCAGGCCGATGTGGTAATACGGCCCGACGGTGTGGGACGTGGTCGCAGTCAGCGTCATCTTATTTCTCCATCGGCGTGGCTTCACGCCCGCGCAGCACGATGTCCCAGCGATAACCGAGGGCGTAGGACGGAATGGTTTTCTCCAGATCGAAACTGGCGATCAGACGTTCCTTGGCCGACGTGTCTGGCACGCAGTTGTAGATCGGGTCGTAGGCCAGCAGCGGATCGCCGGGGAAATACATCTGCGTGACCAGTCGGGTGAGGATGCTCGGCCCGAACAACGAAAAGTGGATGTGCGCCGGGCGCCAGGCATTGTGGTGATTACCCCACGGATAGGCGCCAGGCTTGATGGTCTGGAACTGATACCAGCCGTCGGCATCGGTCACGGTGCGGCCGGTGCCGGTGAAGTTCGGGTCCAGCGGCGCGTCGTGCAGATCGCGCTTGTGGTTGTAGCGGCCGGCGGCGTTGGCCTGCCAGATCTCCACCAGAATCCCCGGCACCGGCAAGCCGTTTTCGTCGAGCACACGGCCATGGATGATGATGCGCTCGCCCTGCGGCTCGCCGTCGTGTTGGGCGGTCAGGTCGTTGTCCTTCTCGGCAACACGCTCGGCGCCGATGGTCGGACCGGTGATTTCCGACAGCGAATGCGGCAGAAACACCAACGGCTTCGATGGCGAGCGCAGATTGGTGGATTGATACGCCGGGTGCAGGTACTCAGGCTGGGTGCCTTCCTGCGGGCGACGGTAACCAGGCTTGTCAGACATTTCGCTTTCCTCTGTTCTTCTTCGTCACGGCGGCGTCAGACGCGTTCGATGGCCAGGGCCAGACCTTGACCGACTCCGACGCACATGGTCGCCAGACCTTTCTTGCCACCGGTTTTTTCCAGCTGATGCAGGGCAGTCAGCACCAGCCGTGCACCGCTCATGCCCAACGGGTGCCCCAGGGCAATCGCGCCGCCGTTCGGGTTGACCTGCGCGGCATCGTCCGCCAGCCCTAATTCACGCAGCACTGCCAGGCCTTGGCTGGCGAAGGCTTCGTTGAGTTCGATCACATCAAAATCACCGACCGCCAGACCAAGGCGCTCGATGAGTTTGCGCACCGCCGGCACCGGGCCGATGCCCATCACCCGTGGCGCTACCCCGGCACTGGCCATGCCCAGCACTCTGGCGCGGGCAGTCAGGCCGTGTTTTTTCACCGCGTCAGCCGAGGCCAGAATCAGCGCGGCCGCGCCGTCGTTGACCCCGGAGGCATTGCCGGCGGTGACGGTTTTGTCCGGGCCGTTGACCGGTTTCAGTTTGCTCAGCGCTTCAATCGTGGTGTCGGCACGCGGATGTTCATCCTGGCTGACCACGGTTTCGCCCTTCTTGTGCGCGATCCGCACCTCGATGATTTCTTCGGCGAAGTAGCCGGCTGCCTGCGCGGCCGCAGTACGTTGCTGACTGCGCAGGGCGAAAGCGTCCTGATCCTCTCGGGAAATTTCATAGTCATCAGCGACGTTGTCGGCAGTCTGCGGCATCGCATCGACGCCGTACTGCGCCTTCATCAACGGGTTGATAAAACGCCAACCGATGGTGGTGTCTTCCAGTTTCATGTTGCGCGAAAACGCCGCGTCAGCCTTGCCCATCACAAACGGCGCGCGGGACATCGACTCGACGCCGCCGGCAATCGCCAGCTCCATTTCGCCGCTGGCGATCGCACGGAACGCGGTACCAATCGCATCCATGCCCGAAGCGCAGAGGCGATTGAGGGTCACGCCCGGCACGGTTTCCGGCAGGCCCGCCAGCAGCAACGCCATGCGCGCGACGTTGCGGTTGTCTTCGCCGGCCTGGTTGGCGCAACCGAGGAACACCTCGTCGATTGCGGTCCAGTCCACCGATGGATTGCGCTCCATCAACGCCTTGATCGGCACGGCAGCCAGATCGTCGGCGCGCACGGCGGCCAGACCACCGCCGAAACGGCCAATGGGGGTGCGAATCGCGTCGCAGATATAAACCTCACGCATCATGCTTCTCCTGGTGCCTGACCGTGGGCCGCCGCGGTGCGCGCTTCGAGATCGCGTAGCGCGGTCAGTTCGACTTCGCTCGGTTCGGCAGTGGTGGCGACGTTGTCGGCAAAACGGATGGCCCAACCGGTGGCGGCGATCACTTGCTCGCGTGTCACGCCAGGATGCAGCGCGGTGACCACGAACTCATGGGTGCCCTCTTCCGGCTCCATGGTGCACAGGTCGGTGATGATGCCGACCGGGCCAGCGCCCGGCAGGCCCAGACGTTTGCGGGAATCACCGCCCTCGCCATGACCGACCGAGGTGATGAAATCGAGCTTGTCGACAAACGAACGCGCCGACTGTTTAAGGATGATCAGCACGCTTTTCGCCGAACCGGCAATCTCCGGCGCGCCACCGGCACCCGGCAGACGCACTTTCGGCGCGTGGTAGTCGCCCACCACGGTGGTATTGATATTGCCGAAGCGGTCGACCTGCGCCGCGCCGAGAAAACCGACGTCGATGCGTCCGCCCTGCAACCAATAGCGAAAAATCTCACCGGTCGGCACCACGGTGTCAGCGGTTTCCGCCAGTTCGCCGTCACCGATGGACAGCGGCAACACGCTTGGCTTGGCGCCAATCGGGCCCGATTCGTAGATCAGCACCACGTCTGGCGACGAGGTCAGGCGTGCGAGGTTGGCAGCCTTGGAGGGCAGGCCGATACCGACGAAGCACACCGAGCCGTTTTTCAGACGACGGGCCGCGGCGACGGTCATCATTTCATTGGTGGTGTAAGTCATTACTTGGCCTCCGAAGCAGCGGCCAACTTGGCCTGGAATTCGCTGAAATCAGCGCTGCCATGGATGTATTCGTTGATCCACGCAGTAAACGTCTCACGGTCACGGGCGATCGGATCCCACGCCTGATAGAAACGGTTATCGCGCTCGTTGTAACCGTGGGCGTAGGACGGGTGCGCGCCACCGGGCACATGGCACACCGCACTCAGGGCCCAGGTCGGCAGAACACAGGAGTTCATTGGCGCATTGAGGTCATCGACTATTTCTTCGACGGTGACAATGCAGCGCTTGGCGGCCAGTGCGGCTTCCTTCTGCACGCCGAGAATGCCCCACAGCAGCACGTTGCCTTTGCGGTCGGCTTTCTGCGCGTGGATCACCGTGACGTCCGGGCGCACCGATGGCACCGCCGCCAATACTTCACCGGTGAACGGGCAAGTGACGGACTTGATCAGTGGATTGACCTTCGGCAGGTCAGAACCGGCATAGGCTCGCAGCACCGCGAACGGTAGGCCGGAAGCGCCAGCGACGTAGGCATTGGCCAGGTCGGCGTGGCTGTGTTCTTCGATTTCCAGCGGCTGCGGCCATTGCTTCTCGACCGCGTCGCGCAGACGGTGCAGCGAACCCACACCCGGATTTCCGCCCCAGGAGAAAATCAGTTTACGCGCACAGCCGGCACCGATCAGTTGGTCGTAGATCAGGTCAGGCGTCATCCGCACCAGCGTCAGATCTTTCTTGCCCTGACGAATGATTTCATGACCCGCCGCCGTAGGGATCAGGTGAGTGAAGCCTTCGAGCGCAACGGTGTCGCCGTCGTTGACGAATTGCTTCACCGCGTCGTGCAGCGAAAGGATCTCAGCCATGGAGCGGGCTCCCGTTTTTGTAGTGGATCGCCAGTGATAAAAAGGCGCGAGGTTCAGCGCCGGAGTCACTGAAGATTAAGCCTGTGAAAATCACCAAACAATCCGATAATCGACTGAGTGTTCGTTTATCGAACGGATTGTTGCCAGCCTATCGTTCTGTGTTGCCTGCACAAGATCGCAGCCTTCGGCAGCTCCTACAGGGGTACGCATTCCCAATGCAGGAGCTGCGATCTTTTCGCTTCACACCAACCTGTCAGGTGGCATCCGCATGACTGACTATGCCCTTGATCACGACAGCGGCAGTCGCCAACGCCGCCGGAATCACCAATGCCGTCAACACCTGCTCAAAATTCCAGCCCAATCCGAGCAACGTCGCGCCCATCCACGCCCCGAGAATCGCGCCAAAACGGCCGATCCCGAGCATCCACGACACACCGGTCGCCCGGCCCTGGGTTGGATAGAACCGCGCTGCCAGCGACGGCATTGCCGATTGCGCGCCGTTGACGCACATCCCCGCCACCAGCACCAGCGTCGCCAGCAGCGTGATGTTGCCCAGGCTCTGCCCCACCGCGTAGGCAAACACCCCGGCCAGCAGGTAGAAAGTGCCAATGACCTTGTGCGGATTGAACCGGTCCATCGCCCAGCCTACGCCGACCGCGCTCAACACCCCGCCGAACTGGAACAACGCACCGATGAACGCTGCCTGCTCCATGCTCGCGCCGCTGTCACGCATTAGCGTCGGCAGCCAACTGGTCAGCAGATAGACGATCACCAGGCCCATGAAATAGGTCAGCCATAACAACAAGGTGCCGGTGCTGTAGGTGCCGGAGAAGATCACCGCGAACACATTGCGTGCCTTGACGGTTTTCTGTTCCGGCACGCTGAAGCTTGAGGCCTGGGCGACGGTAACCGGATCGATTGGCGCCAACGTCTTGCGCACTTTGTCAGTGCCACGGTTGCGCACCACCAGATAGCGCGCCGATTCCGGCAGCCAGAACACCAGCACCACGGTGAGAATCAGCGGCAGAATTCCGCCGATCAGCAACAGGCTGTGCCAGCCGAACGCCGGGATCAGCTTCGCCGAAATGAACCCGCCACCGGCCATGCCGAGGTTGAAGCCGCAGAACATGCTGGTCACCAACAACGACTTCTTGCGCTCCGGGGTGTATTCCGAGAGCAGCGTCGTGGCGTTGGGCATACCGGCGCCCAGGCCCAACCCGGTGAGGAAACGCAGGACCAGAAGCTCTTCGATGTTGGTGGCGTAGGCCGACGCCAGGCTAAACGCGCCGAACAGAAATACCGCGCCGACCAGCACGACTTTGCGCCCGAAGCGGTCTGCCAGAGGCCCGGAACCGAGTGCGCCGAAGACCATGCCGATCAACGCGGCGCTCATCACGGGGCCGAGGCTGGCGCGGTCGATGCCCCAATCCTGCGACAACGCCGGGGCAATAAAGCCCATTGCCGCAGTGTCGAGGCCATCGAGAAAAACAATCAGGAAACACAGGATTACCACCCGCCATTGATAGCGCGAGATTGGTTGAGCATTGATGAAGGTCTGCACATCGAGGCAGTTACCCACAGCGGACTGAGGCTGGTTCATTATTTTTATTCCACGCAAAAAACGCAGTCGAACGGCGGCCGGCCAGAGAGCGGCACAGGCACAAGAATAGAAGGTCGGGATCAGGCGTTGCGTTGAATCCGGCAACAGCGATCAGTGCGGAGACAGTCGGGGAGCATGCGCATGGTGAGTTGCCTCTTGTCATTATTATGGGAGTCGGCAGTCCGGCGAGCTCATTCACATCAGCGCCGGATGACGCTGCCGCGACATTAATGATCCAGGGGTTTTAGCGTCAATTCGATAAACGCAACACTGTGCGTTTATCGAACAGCTTCATCAGGCAAACAGCTGCGCACTGAGGTCGCGACTGGCGCTGAGCAGGCCCGGCAGAAAGCGCTGCTCCAACTCGGTGCGACTGACACGACCGGCGTGGGTGCTGACGTTGAGCGCCGCCACCACCTGGCCGGAGGCGTCGTAGACCGGTACGGCAATCGAGCGCAGGCCTTGTTCCAGTTCCTGATCGACAATGCACCAGCCCTGCTGCCGCACTTGCTGCAAGCATTCGAGCAAGGCGTCCGGGGTGTGGATCGTGCGGCTGGTCTTGGCAACGAGTTCGGCGTGGTCGAGGTATTCACCTAACGACGTGTCGTCCAGCGCCGCCAGCAGAATCCGCCCCATCGACGTGCAATACGCCGGCAGGCGCCCGCCCACCGACAGATCCACCGAGATCAAACGCTGGGTGGTCGCCGAACGGGCGATGTACAGAATGTCATCGCCCTCCAGCGTGGCCATGTTGCAGGCTTCATGCAGTTGCTCGCTCATGCGGTCGAGGTACGGCTGGGCGGACACGGCCAGCGGCGTCGATGACAGATAAGCGTGGCCGAGGGTCAGCACTTTGGGCAGCAACGAGTAGGTGCGACCGTCCGTGGTGGCGTAGCCGAGTTTGATCAAGGTGTGCAGGCAACGGCGCACGGCAGCGCGGGGGATTTCCGTGCGATGACTGATCTGGGCGATGGTCAGGTGCCGTTTGCGCTCCTGAAATGCCTGAACCACCGCCAGGCCACGGGCCAGCGAGGTCATGAAATCCGGATCCCCCGTCAGCGCCTGAATGCGCTTGGCCGGCGAGGCGACGATCGGCGGCGCCACGGAAGTGAAGGAATTGCGCATTTGATCGTTCATTTCAGGTCCTTATCCGGCACGGATCGATGGCTATACAAGCGGCTCGCGGCGGGATGCACAAGGGTTGCCACGCGAAGATTGGGCGATTATCGAACCGCCGACCGATTATCGCAATTGATCAGGCAGCGTTTGCGTGACCTCATGTGACGTTTGCTGACTTTGTCGGCCCGTTGAATTTTCATCTGAGTTGCCCGACTAAATGACGTCAAAAACAGATCACTTCGCCAATAACGGTCTGTGCGCAGTTCAACTAGCGATATAAAGTTGCGAGTAACAAAACGATCACACATCCGGAACCGTTTTTAACTTGGCAAAGATAGTCATTCCCGAATCGACCGCTATAATGCACCTCAGTGGGACCCCGTTCTCAAATACCGGGGTCGCCACCCGCTGACGCGATGTCCATCGCTGTCGGCCCCGGCCAGCGCCTGGCACTTATTGTCAATGTAACGCCAACGCTCGCTGAAACTGGAAACTGATGCTGCGTCAGTTTTAATCTGGTGCCGTAGCCGCCTGCTATACGCAAGTCTTGATCGTCTTGCCGATCCCAGCAACGCCTGTTCAGGTGTTGGCCTTCGGTAAATTGCTCAATCGATTCGTTGCAGTGCGTTTCACCAGACATTTAACTCAACTCATACAGGTAGCACTGTGACGAAAGACGAACTGCGCGCGGAACTTGAGCGCCAGGAACAACGTTACAAGGAAGTTTACGGCGGGGAAGTCACCACCTACGCCGCTCAGCCAGAACCCGAACGCAAGGCGTGGCGCAAGCGCCCCACCGTTCAGGATCAGGTCTTCAAGCAGGAAATCGAAAAGATCGAAAAGGAACTCAAAGCCGAAGAGCCATGAGCCAACCGGTTTTGATATTCGAGGGTCAGTGCGCACCGTTTACAAGCGCGGTGTGACGACGATGCCCTGTGCGCCCGCTATCCGCGGGCAGCAGCCATTGCCCCGTCCTACAGGGTGATGGGGAGCTTCTTACAGGTTTCATTTATATTTCAGACAAGCGTATGAGCCCGTTTTTTATGGGTCAAAAGCCCTGCCATCACTGGCTTTTCCCAATAAAATCAGCAAGTTGAAAAACCCTGCGCGCCGCTTGGTTTTAATGCGCTGCAACAAATTAATTCGAATAAGAGTGTTACTGATTAGCAGGTAGGGCATCGATTTCGAGACTTTTCTGGCATAATCGCGCCCCCTTACGACCGGGTCAGAAAACCTTCATGATCGATTTATTCAGCGGACTGGATGCTTGGGTGCTTGTGAGCCTCCTGCTCGCCCTGACATTCGTCCTCGCCTTCGAGTTCATCAATGGATTTCATGACACCGCTAACGCGGTAGCCACTGTTATCTACACCAAAGCCATGCCGCCTCACCTGGCGGTGTTCTTTTCCGGCGTGTTCAACTTCCTCGGCGTTCTGCTGGGTGGCGTTGGCGTGGCGTATGCCATTGTCCACTTGCTGCCGGTTGAGCTGCTGATCAACGTGAACACCGGCCACGGGCTGGCGATGGTGTTCTCGTTGCTCGCCGCGGCAATCGCCTGGAACCTTGGCACCTGGTACTTCGGTATCCCGGCCTCCAGCTCGCACACCCTGATCGGTTCGATCCTCGGTGTCGGCCTGGCCAACGCTTTGATCAACGACATTCCGTTGGCCGATGGTGTGAACTGGCAGAAGGCGATCGACATCGGCGCCTCTTTGGTGTTCTCGCCAATGGCCGGCTTCCTGATCGCGGCGCTGGTGCTGATCGGTCTGAAATGGTGGCGCCCGCTGTCGAAGATGCACAAGACGCCGGAACAACGCCGCAAGCTCGACGACAAGAAGCACCCACCGTTCTGGAACCGCCTGGTTCTGGTGATCTCGGCCATGGCCGTAAGCTTCGTGCACGGCTCCAACGATGGTCAGAAAGGCATCGGCCTGATCATGCTGGTGCTGATCGGTATCGTACCGGCCCAGTTCGTCCTCGACCTGAACAGCACCACCTACCAGATCGAACGCACCCGCGACGCGACGCTTCACCTGAGCCAGTTCTACCAGCGCAACAGCGATTCGCTGGGTGAATTCCTGGCCTTGGGCAAGAGCGTGGAAGGCGACCTGCCGGAGAAATTCCGCTGCAACCCGCAGCAGACCGAACCAACCATTTCCGCCCTGCTGCACACCCTTAAAGGTGTGGCGGACTATCGCTCGCTGTCTTCCGAAAGCCGTATTGAAGTCCGTCGCTACCTGCTGTGCCTGGACGACACTGCGAAGAAAGTCGGCAAGTTGCCTGGCCTGGAACCACGTGAAAAGGCTGACCTCGACAAACTGCGCAAGGACCTGACCACCACCACCGAATACGCCCCGTTCTGGGTGATTCTGGCGGTCGCTCTGGCCTTGGGCCTGGGCACCATGGTCGGCTGGAAACGCGTAGTACTGACCATCGGCGAGAAGATCGGCAAGCAAGGCATGACCTACTCGCAAGGCATGTCGGCGCAGATCACTACCGCGACCCTGATCGGTATGGCCAACATCTTCAGCCTGCCGGTGTCCACCACCCACGTCCTCTCCTCCGGTGTGGCCGGTACCATGGTCGCCAACAAGAGCGGCCTGCAAGGCGGGACGGTTCGCACCATCCTGCTGGCCTGGGTACTGACCCTGCCAGCGACCGTGGCACTGTCCGCCGGGTTGTTCTGGCTGGCGTCCAAGGCGTTGGGTAGCTGACAGATAGCTGGAAATGAAAAAGGCGCGATTCGAGAGGATCGCGCCTTTTTTTGGTTTGGGATTTGGGGCCATATCCTTGGCTGCGGTGAGGGCTGCTTAGGGTTTCGCCCTTAACCTAAAAGGCTTTGCCCCGGCGTACGGCCTGCCGAAGGGGCAGCAAATCAAGAGCCCCTCACCCTAGGGAGAGGGCTGGCGCGAGGGAAAACCCACCACAAAACAAGAGTCGACCGCACGCTCTTCCCCCACTCAACAGGATGAGCGTTAGCTCGGCTGAGCTTTTGATCTTCAGGCCCGTCGGCAGGCTGAGTGGAGGGATTCATCCGGGGAGGACATCGAAAGGAGGTGCAGCGAAGCAAACCGGAATCGATGCCCCGGATGGATCCCGGAGCGAAGGAACCCCGAGCCCCAGCGAGTGGGCCGAACGTCAGGGCAAAGCCTTTTGGGTTACCTTTTCGGCGCTTGGAAAAGGTGACCCGCCGTAAGGGCGGAACCCTACTCAGCCATCACCCAAAAAACGGATATTCACACAGCCCCCCCAACAACCTGGTCGGCCCACAGGCCGCCAAGGCAAAAAAAAGGGCAACCGAAGTCGCCCAAAATGCCTTGCGTGCTCATCAATCCAGAAGAATCACTTCTTGCGCTTATTCGCGTCCTTCCAGATAAAAAATCCAAACCCTGCAAAAAACAGAACCATGAGGCCAACGGTCAGCACTCCGGCAAAAACCACGTTATCGAAAAACATGACTGGCCTCCTGAACCTGCTCTGCTGCGATGGAACTAAGTTAACCAAACACGCAGGGGCAATAATTGACCAGGATCAAGTTCGGCCACCACAGAACGCAAAGGAGGGGAAATAACTGACATGCATCAACGGATGCAGGAGGAGATCAACGCTTTTTCGGCTTGTTCTTCGATTTTTTCTTCGCCTTCCCCAAAGGCATTGCCTGTTCGAAGGCATTGCGCACTTCGTTCAAGCGCTTCTCTTTGATGTCATGTACGCGCTTGGCGCGCTCAGAATTGAGGTCGATCAGTTTGTCGTCTTGGCTCATGGCAACATACATCGCTAAAAATAATCACAACTGCCGCGACAACGGCAGGACTGCGCCAATAATGCAGCCTGACGCCAGCGCTGACCAGTCACCAGCACCAACGCTCTAAAACATTCATGTAAACGACGAATCTCAGATCTCGATATCGACCCACAAACCCTGACGCGGCTGATCTTCCATCAGCGGCACGACGGGCACGGTGTTGTCGGCATTGAGTTCGTCGCCGGGCACGGCGAGGTGTTCTTCAGGGTCTTCATCGGCTTCGCGGCGACGGCGATCGCGCTCCTGCTGGCGACGCTGTTCTTCGCGCAGCAGCAAACCGTCCTCTTCAGGATCACGCTTTTGCAGATCGATCGTGCTTTCGTTCGAGCTTTCCTGCACCGGCACTACAGGAGGAATGTCCGGTCGCTGACGAATCGGATCCTGCTGGGAAGTAACTGGCACAACGCTCAAGGGGAGCATCGGTGGCAACATATAAGAGGTCTCCTGTCAGCAGGCTATCGGCTGCGGCGAAGGTGCCTTGAGCCACTGGTCGCAAACTTGTGACAAGGTTGGCACTCACGGGTGCCCAACAACCTTCGCAAACTGACAGATGACCGCGTCGGTTCGTGCCACAGCTTGTGGCTAAAAACTTGCCGCTGCGCCTAATACTTTGGCCCTGAAGCCTGCATTCCGTTAAGATAGCCCGCTTTTTCAAGGTGGGAGTCAGGCAGCATGGCGCAGCAGTATCAACCGGGGCAACGCTGGATCAGTGACAGCGAAGCAGAGCTTGGTTTAGGCACCGTTCTGGCACAGGATGGCCGCTTGTTGACCGTGCTTTACCCGGCCACTGGCGAAACCCGCCAGTACGCGCTACGGAATGCGCCCCTCACCCGCGTGCGGTTCTCGCCCGGTGACAGCATTACCCACTTCGAAGGCTGGAAGATGACTGTCCAGCAAGTCGACGATGTCGATGGCTTGATGGTCTATCACGGCCTCAACGCGCAGAACGAAGCCGTCACCCTGCCGGAAACCCAGCTGTCGAACTTCATTCAGTTCCGTCTGGCCAGCGACCGTCTGTTCGCCGGGCAGATCGACCCGCTGGCGTGGTTCTCCCTGCGTTACAACACCCTCGAACACACCAGCCGCCAGTTGCAATCCTCGCTCTGGGGACTGGGGGGCGTGCGCGCGCAACCGATCGCGCACCAGTTGCACATTGCCCGTGAAGTCGCCGACCGCATCGCGCCACGCGTATTGCTGGCGGATGAAGTGGGCCTGGGTAAAACCATCGAAGCCGGTCTGGTGATCCATCGCCAACTGCTCTCGGGCCGTGCCAATCGCGTGCTGATCCTGGTGCCGGAAAACCTTCAGCACCAGTGGCTGGTGGAGATGCGCCGCCGCTTCAACCTGCAAGTTGCGCTGTTCGACGAAGAACGCTTCATCGAAAGCGATGCCGCCAACCCGTTCGAAGACACCCAACTGGCGCTGGTTGCGCTGGAGTGGCTGGTCGAAGACGAGAAAGCCCAAGACGCGCTGTTCGCCGCCGGTTGGGACTTGCTGGTGGTCGACGAAGCGCACCACCTGGTCTGGCACGAAGAAAAGGCCAGCCCCGAGTATTCGCTGGTTGAGCAACTGGCCGAAGTGATTCCTGGCGTGTTGCTGCTCACCGCGACCCCGGAACAACTGGGTCAGGACAGCCACTTCGCCCGTCTGCGCCTGCTCGATCCGAACCGTTTCCATGACCTGGCCGCCTTCCGCGCCGAGAGCGAAAACTATCGCCCGGTGGCCGAAGCCGTTCAGGAGCTGCTGGACAAAGGGCGCCTGTCGCCTGAAGCACACAAGACTATCCACGGTTTCCTCGGCAACGAAGGCGAAGCCCTGCTGACCGCGGTCAACGATGGCGACACCGAAGCCAGCGCCCGCCTCGTGCGTGAACTGCTCGACCGCCATGGCACCGGCCGCGTGCTGTTCCGTAACACCCGCGCCGCCGTGCAGGGTTTCCCGGAACGCAATCTGCACCCGTACCCGCTGCCGTGCCCGGACGAATACCTCGAACTGCCGCTGGGCGAGCACGCCGAGCTGTATCCGGAAGTCAGCTTCCAGGCGCAGCCGGATGCGAATGAAGAAGAGCGCTGGTGGAAATTCGACCCACGCGTCGAGTGGCTGATCGATCAGCTGAAAATGCTCAAGCGCACCAAAGTGCTGGTGATCTGCGCCCACGCCGAAACCGCGATGGACCTGGAAGACGCCCTGCGCGTGCGTTCCGGCATCCCGGCCACGGTGTTTCATGAAGGCATGAACATCCTTGAGCGCGACCGCGCCGCCGCCTACTTCGCCGACGAAGAGTTTGGCGCGCAGGTACTGATCTGTTCGGAAATCGGCAGTGAAGGTCGCAACTTCCAGTTCGCTCACCATTTGGTGCTGTTCGATCTGCCGGCACACCCGGACTTGCTGGAACAGCGTATCGGTCGTCTCGACCGGATCGGTCAGAAGCACATCATCGAACTGCACGTGCCGTACCTGGAAACCAGCCCGCAAGAGCGTCTGTTCCAGTGGTATCACGAAGCGCTGAATGCGTTCCTCAACACGTGCCCGACCGGCAACGCCCTGCAGCATCAGTTCGGCCCGCGCCTGCTGCCGCTGCTCGAAGAAGCCGACGACAGCGAGTGGCAAGCGCTGATCGACGAGGCGCGCACCGAGCGCGAGCGTCTGGAACAGGAGCTGCACACCGGTCGCGACCGCCTGCTCGAGCTCAACTCCGGCGGTTCGGGCGAAGGCGATCAACTGGTCGAGGACATCCTTGAGCAAGACGATCAGTTCGCCCTGCCGATCTACATGGAAACCCTGTTCGATGCGTTTGGCATCGACAGCGAAGACCATTCGGAAAACGCCCTGATCCTCAAGCCAAGCGAGAAGATGCTCGACGCCAGTTTCCCGCTGGGCGACGACGAAGGCGTGACCATCACTTACGACCGCAACCAGGCGCTGTCGCGCGAAGACATGCAGTTCATCACCTGGGAACACCCGATGGTGCAGGGCGGCATGGATCTGGTGCTGTCCGGTTCGATGGGCAACACCGCCGTTGCGCTGATCAAGAACAAGGCGCTGAAACCGGGCACCGTGTTGCTGGAACTGCTTTACGTCAGCGAAGTGGTTGCCCCGCGTTCGCTGCAACTGGGCCGTTACCTGCCGCCGGCCGCCCTGCGCTGCCTGCTGGATGCCAACGGCAACGACTTGTCGTCACGCGTTTCGTTCGAGACGCTGAACGATCAGCTCGAAAGCGTGCCACGCGCCAGCGCCAACAAGTTCATCCAGGCCCAGCGCGATCAGCTGACGCCACGGATCAACGCCGGTGAAGAGAAGATCACCCCGCGTCACGCCGAGCGCGTGGCCGAGGCGCGTCGCCGTCTGGCGGCCGACACCGACGAAGAACTGGCGCGCCTGACCGCGCTGCAAGCGGTCAACCCGACCGTACGTGACAGCGAACTGGTTGCGTTGCGCGAGCAGCGTGAGCAGGGCCTGGCGATGCTGGATAAAGCGGCGTTGCGCCTGGAAGCGATCCGGGTACTGGTGGCGGGTTAAACCGCCCTGCTTCACCGGTGAGAAACAAAAAAGGCCCGCAGCGATGCGGGCCTTCTTTTTGCGTGTTATTAACCCACTGATGTTGATGACCTCATCGCTGGCAAGCCAGCTCCCACAGTGATGGAGTCGCCCACAGATCATGTGATCACCCAAGACCTGTGGGAGCTGGCTTGCCAGCGATAGCGGTTATGCAGTCGCTACCGAAACATCAGGCTCAACCACCGCCACCAACCCCTCTTTCATCCGCTGCGCATCGCGCACAAAACACCGCGCCGCCAGAAACAGAAACATCATGGTCAGCAGCAGCGCCACCGGAATCAGGTACATCGCATCATGCAGCCCGACAGCCTTGAACGCTTCGGTCATCTGCTGCGCCCCAGCGGCCACCATCGCCGTGTGCGCGAAATGATCCGACAACGCACCCACCACCACTGGCCCCAATCCTCCGCCCAGCAAATACAAACCGGCAAAGAACAACGCCATCGCCGTGGCTCGCAGGCGCGGTTCGACCACGTCCTGGATCGCCGTGTAGACGCACGTGTAGAAGTTGTAGGCAAACAGCCAACCCAAGCTGAACACCGCAACAAACAGACCAATCTCGATCCGTCCGGCGTGCAGCGCCCACGCCGTGCACAGTGTCGAGATGATCAGGCTGAATGCCGCAAACAACAGACGACCGTTAGCCACCCGCTGGTGGATTTTGTCGGCAATCCAGCCGCCGAGGGTCAGGCCGATCAGCCCGGTCACGCCGACGATCACGCCGGTCGCCACCGCCGCTTCCTGCAACGGCATCAGGAAATAACGCTGCAGCATCGGCACCAGAAACGAGTTGCAGGCATAAGTGGCAAAGTTGAAGCACAGCCCCGCCATCACCAGCCACAGGAAGGTCGGCACAGCAAGGATCCGGCGGATCGGCTTGTCGACTTTCTCCTGCGACACCTGCACGCTTTCCGCCGCCCCGCGCTTGGGTTCCTTGATGAAAAACATGAACACCGCCAGCAGCAAGCCCGGTACGGCGGCGATAAAGAAGGGTGCACGCCAGCTGTCGAACGCCTTGACCATCCAGCCGATGGTGAAGAACGCCAAGAGCAGCCCCAACGGCAGCCCCAGCATGAAGATGCCCATGGCCCGCGCCCGGCGATGAGCCGGGAACAGATCGCCGATCAACGAGTTGGCGGCCGGCGCATAGCTGGCCTCACCAATGCCGATGCCCATGCGCACGATCAGGAAACTCCAGAAACTGCCGACCAGCCCGTTGACGGCGGTCAACGCACTCCACGTCGCCAGCCCCCACCCCATCAGTTTGCTGCGTGAACCCGTATCAGCCATGCGCCCAAGCGGCAAACCGGCGATCGCGTAAACAATGGTGAATGCCGTACCGACAATGCCCAGCTGAAAGTCGCTGAGGTGCCATTCCATGCGGATCGGTTCGATGATGATCGCCGGGATGGTGCGGTCGAAGAAGTTGAACAGGTTGGCAAGGAACAGCAGGAACAGAATGCGCCAGGCATTCGCCGCTTGGGTCGAGTTCTGCATGGGTCCGTCTCTTTATTGTTATAGGGCTTCACTGCCAACGCATCCGAGCCCGGAACCTGCAATCTAGTCAGCGCAGTGGCGGCTGTCTGTGATCATTCGTCTGCCTGATATAGGGCCATGCCACTGTAACGAAACGTAAGCCCTTGATAAGTCTGCAATCCCCCTGAATCCGGGGCTTTTCCGGCAAAACCTTGCCATAAAAAAATAGTTTCAAGCCCCCCTTCCCATTGCCGTTGCGAAGCCTAGAATGGCCGCCGGATCCGTCCGGATCTCCCGATCAATCCCTTTGATACCCTCCCCAATGTCCGAAGTCAGTCCGTGTCTGAATTGCGGTGCCTGCTGTTCCCATTTTCGCGTGTCTTTTTTCTGGGGTGAATGTGCTTCGTCCGGGGGCACCGTGCCCGATGAGCTGGTGACCCAAATCTCTCCCAGCCGGGTGGCGATGAACGGCACCGACTGCAAATCGCCGCGGTGCACCGCATTGGAGGGTGAGGTTGGCAGCACCGTGAGCTGCTCGATTTATGACAAACGCTCCAGCGCCTGTCGTGAATTCGAATCGTCTTGGGAAAACGGCGAGCAAAATGTCGATTGCGACAAGGCGCGCGCCCGTTTCGGACTGCCTCCCTTGCAACCGGACTGGGCCGAAATCCCCTTTGAGAAAATCGCCTGACCCTTAGTGCCAATCGCTATGACGCTAATGCCGAAATCATTAGCGCCAATGTGCCACTACCGCTTGCTCTCCGAAAACCGCCTCTATACTTCTGTCTTCAGCCAGCGTTAACCGCGCGGTAGGACTTGAGACACGGGGCGTGCTATGGAGTGGCTTGGTTTGCAGTTCGTTACCGAGCTGCCAGAGAGCGGGCAGGTCATTCTTGATTGCACACACAATCCCTTGCTGGTGCTGGTGGCCTATCTGGTTGCTTGCGCTGCGAGTTTTGCCACCATCGATATGGCCGAGCGGGTTGCCCACGCCGACGACCCGAGTTCGCAGCGATTGTGGCGCTGGATAGGCGCCACCTGCCTGGCCGGCGGCATCTGGGCCATGCATTTCATCGGGATGCTCGCTTTTCAGACGCCGATTGAAATCCAGTACGACCTGCCGATCACCCTGTTTTCCCTGTTGATCGCCCTGCTCGCCTCGTGGCTGGCGATGTATACGCTGAGCCACGCGCAGCCAAGCCTGGTGCTCTACCTGAAAACCGCACTGCTCATCGGCCTCGGCATCGCCGGCATGCATTACGTGGGTATGGCCGCCATGCAATCGCGGGCCACTGCGTACTACGAACCGTCGCTGTTTGCACTGTCGATTGCTATCGCCATCGGCGCCAGTTTCGCCGCGCTGTGGGTAGCCGGTTACTTGCGTGAAGGCAGTGGCATGGCGCATCAACTGCTCAAATACAGCGCGGCGCTGATTCTTGGCGCGGGCATTTTCAGCATGCATTTCACCGGGATGGCAGCCCTGCAACTGGTCTTGCCCGAGGGCAGCCTTCCCGCGACGCCCGTCGATACCAGCCAGCTGCAACTGGGCCTGACGGTCGCGCTGATCATCCTGCTGATTCTGAGCAGCGCGATCAGCGCGGCGCTGTCCGACAAGAAACTGCAGAACAAGGAAAACGACCTGCGCCGGGTCAACGCCCTGCTCAGCCAACTTGATCAGGCGCGCATGGCGCTGCAACAAGTGGCCAACTACGACGCCCTGACCAACCTGATCAACCGCCGCGGCTTCAATCAGATCTTTGCCGAGAAGCTCAGCCAGAAAACCACCGAAGGCGGCATGCTCGCGGTGATGTTTCTCGACATCGACCACTTCAAACGCATCAACGACAGCCTTGGCCACGACGCCGGCGATGCCCTGCTCAAGGCCATTGCCAATCACATCAAAGGTTCGGTGCGCAGCCATGAAGACGTGGTGGCGCGTTTCGGCGGTGACGAGTTCTGCATTCTGATCAGCCTGCGCGACCGTGAAGAGGCGCGCAACATGGCCCAGCGCATCATGGCCAAGATGAAGGAGCCGGTCGAACTGGCCGGACGCCGCATGGTGATGACCACCAGCATCGGCATCAGTTTGTTTCCTGAAGATGGCAGCACCTGCGAAGAACTGCTCAAGCACGCCGATCTGGCGCTCTATCAATCCAAGGGCGCCGGGCGCAATGGCCTGCACTTTTTCAGTGCCAGCCTGAAAAACCGCGCGACCCTCGAACTGCAACTCGAAGAAGAACTGCGCCATGCATTGCGCGAAGAAAACGGCCTGACGCTGTATTACCAACCGATCTTCGAGCTGAAAACCGGTCGGGTGACCAAGCTTGAAGCGCTGATCCGCTGGGAGCATCCGGCTCGTGGTCTGCTGACACCTGACGCTTTTATCAGCATCGCGGAAAACAATGGCCTGATTGCCGAGCTGGACAACTGGGTGCTGCGCCGGGCCTGCAAGGACCTGGGCGAGCTGTCGAAACATGGCTGCGAAGAACTGAAGATTGCCTGGAACTGTTCGCCGTTGAACCTGGCTCGCGAAGAACTGGCCGACGAAATCGAACATGCGTTGCGCACCGCGGGCGTCGCTCCGGAACGTCTGGAACTGGAAGTCACCGAAAATGCCTTGATGGGCAATATCGCCAATACCCTGGTGCTGTTACGGCAGATCCGCGCCCTCGGCGTGTCGCTGTCGATCGACGACTTCGGCACTGGCTACTCGTCACTGGCTTACCTCAAGCGCTTGCCGCTCAACACGCTGAAGATTGACCGTTCGTTCATCCTCGACATTCCCAAGGCGACGGCAGACATGGAGATCGTCCAGGCGATCATCGTCATGGCCCACACCCTGCATTTGCAGGTGGTCACCGAAGGCGTCGAAAGCCTGGAGCAGTACGAATTCCTCGAACGCTCCGGCTGCGATTTCATTCAGGGTTACTTGCTCAGCCGCCCGGTGCCGCTGGACGAGCTACGCCCGGTGCTGGAAGAAATCAATCAACGCAAACAATCACACTCGGTCAATCCGTTGATGCTGGCGCGCGGTACATTTGCACCAGTGTCGCTGGATCCTTCGCCAAAAAGCCCTGCGCCCCATGCAGGCGCATCAGTTGTGAGGCCAATCCGCTGATCGGCGTGGCCGAGCCTTGCTCGCGGGAGAATTTCACAGCGGTGTCGAGATCCTTGAGCAGCGTGCGTACGTGCCACTTCACCGGTTCGAAACGGCTCTCGGCCATTTGCGGGCCTAGGATCTGCAACGGTTTCGAATCGGCAAAACCACCGGCCAACGCTTCAGCGATCAAGCGCGCATCGACCCCGGCCTGCTCGGCCAGTGCCACCACTTCGGCGATCACCAGTGCATTGCAGGCGACGATCATCTGATTGCAGGCCTTGGTCACTTGACCGGCACCCACCCCGCCCATGTGCGTGACGCGCTGGCCAAGATTGAGCAGCACCGAGCGTACGCGCTCAAGATCTGCCGCCTCACCACCGACCATGATCGCCAGGCTGCCGGCCTCGGCGCCGACCACCCCGCCGGACACCGGAGAGTCGAGCCAGGCCATGCCGGTTTGACTCAGTAATTGCGCAGCCATCTCTCGAGTGGCCGTAGGTTCGAGGCTGGAAAAATCCACCAGCAACTGGCCGCCCTTCGCGCCCTCGGCGACACCGGCCGGGCCAAACACCGCCTCGCGGACCACGGCGGTATCCGCCAGGCACGTCATCACCACGTCGGCGTGTTCGCACAGCTCGGAAGGGCTGGCGACCTGTCGGGCGCCGGCCGCGACCAGTGGCGCGCACTTGGCCGGATTGCGGTTCCACACCGTCAGCGGATAACCCGCCGCCAGCAGGCGTCGGCACATCGGCAGGCCCATCAGGCCAATTCCGGCAAATCCCAACGAAGGTAGCGATGACATCATTTAGCCTCCTTTTGATTAAAGATCGCCGAATAATGGCCGATTCATCAACGATCAGGAAAGGATTCCCCCCAGCGACAGTCAGGCCAAGTCCCTGACGCTCGGGCCAAATTCGCGCAAAAAAGACGCGACAGCTTATTTCGTGAGGTTCGATGACACTCAGTCACCGGACCAATCCAGTCCAGGTACATGGCGCACAATGACTTCTAAAAATAATCCCGCCACAGCGGTATCCGATCTGACCTTGAGCCCGGCCGCCATCAGCCCGTCATCGTCCAAGCCATTGGTTCCCTCACGCCCGCTGTCGACCCAGCAATACCTGTACTTCACCGAAACCAACACCGACCGCATCCTCGACAACCTCGACGGTTTGCGCGACATGGTGTTCCCGCGCCCGCCGCACCTGGAAGGCGACAACGAGCAGCACAGTGATCAGGAATTTCCGTCGGTGTGCCTGATCGGCCTCGGTCGCTGCGGCTCCAACATCGCCCTTGATGTGGCGGAGTTGGTGTACAACGCGCGCAAGTTCTACCTCAATGAATTCAACAACGAAGACCGTGCAGCCGACCGGCGTTCGGCCGACAAGGGCTACAGCCCGGCGCAGTGGATCAAAAACAACCTGCGACTTGGCACCAGCAAAGCGAGCAAACCGGTGTTCCTGGTGGAACCGCTGGTGATGCTCGGCGACCTCGACAAGGACATCGCCGGACGCATCCGTTTCTCGCGCAAGAGCGAAAAGAGCGGCTTCCTGCGCGACTACAGCAAAATGAAAATCATGGACTTGTCCGAAGTCCACGCCGGTGGCGCCGGTAACGCGCCGATCCTCGGCCAGTATCTGGCGAAGATCATCCTCAACAAGGACACCCAGCGCTTCTCCAGCCCTGACTGGAAAATGATCCACTCGTACCTGATCGACAGCTGCGGCATCAAGGCCAACCAGTCGCGCCTGTACTTTTCGATCTTCAGTGCCGGCGGCGGTACGGGGTCGGGCATGGCCTCGGAATTTGGCCTGGCCCAGCAGCACTCGTACATGAACAAGACGTTCGACACCAAACCGATGGACGAACACGACGGCAAAAGCGGTCATTCGTTCGTGTTTGAACCGATCTTCACCAGCGGCATCTGTGTGCTGCCGAACATTTCCGATCACCGCAGCGAAATGTCCGAGGCGCTGCACATCAACGCCGGTCGTCTGCTGTGCAAATACCTTTCGGAAGAATGGGATTTCTCCTACAACTTCGCCAATGAAGACAGCAGCGAAGCCAGCGTCATGGGCCGTATCCGCCCATGGAACGCGATGATGCTGATCTCCAACGACATCATGCGTTACGCCGAAGAGAACGATGACGGCAACATCCAGAACATTGATGTCAATGCGATGGAGAAACACGCCAACCAGTACATCTCGCAGCAGATCTTCAACATTCTGACGGCGCAGGCAGTCACCACCGACTACGACCAGAACTACTTCCGTCGCGCCGGCATCGACATCGGCGAGACCATTCGCCTCGACGCCAACGACCTGTTCATGAGCCTCGCCGGCCCGGTGTCGATCGCCTACGCCGAATCGGTGGTGCCGGAAACCCCGCCACCGAGCAGCGACAAATTCAAGGTGTTCGATAAAGAGCCGCAGCGACTGAACATCGACGACTTGTTCTTCCGTTCGATCGACCTGCCGCACTTCAACAAAGTCACTCAGGCCATCGAAGGCATCAGCCTGTTGCCGATCGAGTCCAAGCGCTATCGTGCCTCGCTCGAGCAGTACAAGAATTCCGGCTACGACGCCGCTGCCCTGCACGACCTGCATTTCTTCAAGAACTGCTCGTCGGTCGTCTCGATCGTTTCACTGCCCAAAGACTACAAGCTGTCATACATGGATCTGAACCGGTTGAAGACGCACCTCAACAGCCTGTTCCCCAATACCACGCTCAAGCGCTACGCACTGGTGATCGGCGCCTCGGCCAACCTGTCGCTCACCACCTTGATCGCCAAGAGCCCGTGCCTGTCGGACGATTTCCTGACCCTGATCGTCGCGTTCATCAAACGCTGCTTTGCGAAAAACCCGTACCGTTTCGACGAGACGCTGGATAACTCGATCCTCGACTTCATCATCAATGAAGAATTCGACGAAGACCGCATCGACGAACTGCTCAACGAGTTCGAAAACCCGGCGAAGATCCTCGACACCAACTGGTACGCGATCAAACCGATGTACGAAAAGAAGTACCGCGAACTGATCAACGATAAAGAGAAGTTTGTCTCGATCAACGACATTCGCCTGTCGCGTGATTGCGTGAAGAAGTCGATCAAGTACCTGCGCGAGATCTACCGTCACCGGATTGGCAAGACCAAGGTTATTTCGCTGAATAACCATACCGGGAAGTCGTTTACGGTCTGACTCCAGACCGAGTTGCCGCAATCGCTGGCAAGCCAGCTCCCACAGGTTTTGGGTCGTGCGCAGGTTGTGTGTTCAACACCGACCCTGTGGGAGCTGGCTTGCCAGCGATGAGGCCATCAAATTCACTGAAAATATCAGCCGATCCAACATCCAGAAACAATTAAGCAGCCATCAGGCGGCTTCCTAAACTGTGCTCGTTACGTTTACGTCACCGTTATGCCACCCCTGCCTGTGGCGAATCTCTACGGCAACGTGCCATCACGCTACTCGGCTACACACTTTCTTTGAATGATGTCGCGCACCAACAAGGTGCGACCGCTTATTCGCCTGCCCTTTCCTGGATCAAAATCCACGGGCTGACCACCACGGCCCACAGCACCGGGTCACGCTCGAAAAGATCCAGCGCCCGCGATTCAGACAGCTTGGCGACTTTGTCTTCGGCCAGCCAGGCAGCGACTTTCTCGCCTTCATCCGAGGCCACGGCTTCGGCGGCGGCGATCAGATCCAGGCCCGGGTCGACCCACAATAGGGCACCCTTGGCGAAGAACGGCTCCAGCTCTTTCCAGGTAATAGATGCGGTTTCACCAAGCAGCTTGGCATAGAGGGTGCTAGGTTCTTGGTTCATGGGTTCTGTCCGGAAAAGAAATCGACGCGAATAATAACGTCGGTGGTCCGTCAGAAAAACCCGGTTGCAAAAAGCTGCACCGAACGAAAAGCGCAGGAAGGCCAAGGAATGCTGTTGATTGGGATATAAACCCACGAACGCCCCGCCGCAATTCTGTCTTTTTCATTCAAAAATGCGACACCCTCAAGTTTTGTCCCTCGGCGCCTGCTTCCCAGGCCAACAACCGGCGCTCTACACTGTACCGGTACAGTTGCCGAGGGCATTTCCGGAAGGTATCGCAAAGATATCTGACCCGGTTCTGCTGCTACGGCGCCAGAACTCAAAAAAAAATTACAACAGTAAGAGTGGAGCACTATGACTAAGGCTACTAAGCAGATTTCCAAACTGTTTGCCGCTATGGTTCTGGCCGGGGTTGCCAGCCATTCGTTCGCAGCTGACACCATCAAGATCGGTATCGCCGGTCCCAAGACCGGTCCAGTAGCCCAGTACGGCGACATGCAGTTCAGTGGCGCGAAAATGGCCATCGAACAGATCAACGCCAAGGGCGGCGTCGACGGCAAGAACCTCGAAGCCGTTGAATACGACGATGCCTGCGATCCAAAACAAGCGGTAGCGGTTGCGAACAAGGTCGTCAACGACGGCGTCAAGTTCGTGGTCGGTCACCTGTGCTCCAGCTCCACTCAACCGGCTTCGGACATCTACGAAGACGAAGGCGTGATCATGATCACCCCGGCTGCCACCAGCCCGGACATCACCGCCCGTGGTTACAAAATGATCTTCCGTACTATCGGTCTGGACAGCGCCCAGGGCCCTGCCGCCGGTAACTACATCGCTGATCACGTCAAACCGAAAATCGTCGGTGTGCTGCACGACAAGCAGCAGTACGGTGAAGGCATCGCCACTGCCGTCAAATCGACCCTTGAGAAGAAAGGCACCAAAGTTGCCGTGTTCGAAGGCGTCAACGCCGGCGACAAGGACTTCTCGGCGATCATTGCCAAACTCAAGCAAGCCAACGTTGACTTCGTTTACTACGGCGGCTACCACCCGGAGCTGGGCCTGATCCTGCGCCAGGCTCAGGAAAAAGGCCTGAAAGCCAAGTTCATGGGTCCGGAAGGCGTGGGTAACGACTCGATCACCCAGATCGCCAAAGACGCTGCCGAAGGCCTGCTGGTGACCCTGCCGAAATCCTTCGACCAGGACCCTGCCAACATCGCCCTGGCGGATGCATTCAAGGCGAAGAAAGAAGACCCGAGCGGCCCGTTCGTGTTCCCGTCCTACTCGGCCGTGACCCTGATCGCCGAAGGCATCAAGGCTGCCAAGTCCGAAGACCCGACCAAAGTGGCGGAAGCCATCCACGCCGGCACCTTCAAGACCCCGACTGGCGACCTGAGCTACGACGCCAAGGGCGACCTCAAGGACTTCAAATTCGTCGTCTACGAGTGGCACAACGGCAAACCTAAAACTGAAGTTTCGCCTCAGTAAGGCATTGCCAAACTGACTGCCAATAAAGCCCACGGCGTGCCGTGGGCTTTGTTTTACGAATGTATAGGGCCGCGCTGGCGTGATCCGCCAGTCTCCCCACCTGAAAATCTCAAAACCGTCATCAGCGGTTCGCTGGCAAAACCCGGATTCGAAGTGGATAAAGATCCACGGGGCCGGGCGGGAAAATGACTCCACCAGTGAAATGCGTATCAGGTTTTTAGGAGCGCTGTAATGCCTGACATCTATCACTTCTTCCAACAGCTGGTTAACGGCCTGAACGTTGGCAGCATGTATGCCCTGATCGCCATCGGCTACACGATGGTTTACGGCATCATTGGAATGATCAACTTCGCCCACGGCGAGGTGTACATGATTGGCTCCTACGTGGCGTTCATCGCCATCGCCGGGCTCACCATGATGGGACTCGACAGTGTTCCGCTGTTGATGACGGCGGCGTTCATCGCCAGCATCGTCGTGACCAGTTCCTACGGTTACAGCATCGAACGGATCGCCTACCGCCCCCTGCGCGGCAGCAACCGTCTGATCCCGCTGATTTCCGCCATCGGTATGTCGATCTTCCTGCAGAACACGGTTCTGCTGGCGCAAGACTCCAAGGACAAAGCTATCCCCAACCTGATTCCGGGCAACATCGTCTTCGGGCCAGGTGGCGCACAAGAAGTGCTGATTTCCTACATGCAGATCGTGGTGTTCGTGGTCACGTTGATCGCCATGCTCGGCCTGACACTGTTCATCTCTCGCTCTCGTCTGGGTCGCGCCTGTCGCGCCTGTGCCGAAGACATCAAGATGGCCAACCTGCTCGGCATCAACACCAACAACATCATCGCCCTGACCTTCGTCATTGGTGCTGCGCTGGCGGCCGTCGCGGCTGTGCTGCTGAGCATGCAATACGGGGTGATCAACCCGAACGCCGGTTTCCTCGTCGGCCTCAAAGCCTTCACCGCCGCGGTACTGGGCGGGATCGGCAGCATCCCCGGCGCCATGCTCGGCGGGTTGGTGCTTGGGGTGGCGGAAGCTTTCGGTGCCGATATCTTCGGCGACCAGTACAAGGACGTCGTGGCTTTCGGCTTGTTGGTTCTGGTGCTGTTGTTCCGTCCGACCGGCATTCTGGGCCGTCCGGAGGTTGAGAAAGTATGACTAGGAATCTGAAACAGGCACTGTTCAGTGCCTTGCTGGTGTGGGCCGTGGCCTACCCGGTACTGGGTCTGAAACTGACCATCGTCGGCATCAATCTGGAAGTGCACAACACCAGCACGGCTGTTCTGGCGACCATCGCCATCTGCTCGGTGCTGATGTTCCTGCGCGTGCTGTTCAACCAGCAGATCAGCAAGGCCTGGCGTTCCTCGCCGGGCATGCCGCTGATCCCGGCCAAGGCCAGCAACTTCCTGACCCTGCCGACCACCCAGCGCTATTTCATCATTGCGCTGATCCTGCTGGCGCTGGTATGGCCGTTCTTCGGCTCCCGTGGCGCGGTGGACATTGCAACGCTGATCCTGATCTACGTGATGCTCGGCCTGGGCCTGAATATCGTCGTCGGTCTGGCCGGTCTGCTCGACCTTGGTTACGTCGGCTTCTACGCCGTCGGCGCCTACAGCTACGCGCTGTTGTCGCACTACTACGGCCTGAGTTTCTGGATCTGCCTGCCGATTGCCGGTCTGATGGCGGCGACGTTCGGCTTCCTGCTGGGCTTCCCGGTATTGCGTTTGCGCGGCGACTATCTGGCGATCGTGACCCTCGGCTTCGGCGAGATCATCCGTCTGTTCCTGCGTAACCTGACCGACATCACCGGTGGCCCGAACGGCATCAGCAACATCGACAAGCCAACGTTCTTCGGTCTGACCTTCGAACGCAAAGCCGCAGAAGGAATGCAAACCTTCCACGAGTATTTCGGCCTGCAGTACAATTCGATCAACAAGGTGATCTTCCTTTACCTCGTTGCCCTGTTGCTGGCGCTGGCGGCACTGTTCGTCATCAACCGCCTGCTGCGCATGCCGATCGGCCGTGCGTGGGAAGCGCTGCGTGAAGACGAAATCGCTTGCCGCGCGCTGGGTCTCAACCCAACCGTGATCAAGCTTTCCGCGTTCACCCTCGGTGCTGCGTTCGCCGGTTTTGCCGGCAGCTTCTTCGCCGCCCGCCAAGGCCTGGTGACACCGGAGTCGTTCACCTTCATCGAGTCGGCGATCATTCTCGCCATCGTCGTGTTGGGTGGCATGGGCTCGCAGCTGGGCGTAATCCTCGCTGCCGTGGTGATGATCCTGTTGCCGGAAATGATGCGTGAGTTCAGCGAGTACCGCATGTTGATGTTCGGTGCCCTGATGGTGTTGATGATGATCTGGCGTCCACAAGGTCTGCTGCCGATGCAACGCCCACACATGGAGTTGCGAAAATGAGCCGCGAGATCCTTAAAGTTGAAAACCTGAGCATGCGCTTCGGCGGCTTGCTGGCGGTCAACGGCGTGGCCCTGACCGTGAAGGAAAAACAGGTGGTTGCATTGATCGGGCCGAACGGCGCGGGCAAGACCACCGTGTTCAACTGCCTGACCGGTTTCTACCAGCCTAGCGGCGGCAGCATCCTGCTCGACGGCGAGCCGATTCAGGGCCTGCCGGGCCACAAGATCGCCCTCAAAGGCGTGGTGCGCACCTTCCAGAACGTGCGGTTGTTCAAGGACATGACGGCGGTCGAGAACCTGTTGATCGCCCAGCACCGTCACCTGAACACCAACTTCCTGTCCGGCCTGTTCAAGACCCCGGCGTTCCGCAAAAGCGAGCGCGAGGCGATGGAATTTGCCGAGTACTGGCTGGATAAGGTCAACCTCAAAGAGTTTGCCAACCGCACTGCCGGCACCCTGGCGTACGGTCAGCAACGTCGTCTGGAAATCGCCCGCTGCATGATGACCCGTCCGCGGATCCTCATGCTCGACGAACCGGCCGCCGGCCTGAACCCGAAGGAAACCGAAGACCTCAAAGCGCTGATCAGCATGCTGCGTGAAGAGCACAACGTCACCGTGCTGCTGATCGAGCACGACATGAAACTGGTCATGAGCATTTCCGACCACATCGTTGTGATCAACCAGGGCACGCCTCTGGCCGACGGCACGCCGGAACAGATCCGCGACAATCCTGAAGTGATCAAAGCCTACCTGGGGGAAGCGTAAATGCTGCAGTTCGAAAACGTTTCCACCTTCTACGGCAAGATCCAGGCCCTGCACAGCGTCAACGTCGAAGTCCGTCAGGGCGAGATCGTGACCCTGATCGGCGCCAACGGTGCCGGCAAGTCCACCCTGCTGATGACGCTGTGCGGTTCGCCGCAAGCGCACAGCGGTAGCATCCGCTACATGGGTGAGGAACTGATCGGCCAGGACTCGTCGCAGATCATGCGCAAGAGCATTGCCGTGGTCCCGGAAGGTCGTCGGGTGTTTGCCCGTCTGACCGTCGAAGAAAACCTCGCCATGGGCGGATTCTTCACCGACAAGGGCGACTATCAGGAACAGATGGACAAGGTTCTCGGACTTTTCCCACGCCTGAAAGAACGCTTTGCCCAACGCGGCGGCACCATGTCCGGTGGCGAACAGCAAATGCTCGCCATCGGCCGTGCGCTGATGAGCAAGCCGAAACTGCTGCTGCTCGACGAGCCGTCGCTGGGTCTGGCACCGATCATCATCCAGCAGATCTTCGACATCATCGAACAGCTGCGCAAGGACGGTGTGACGGTGTTCCTGGTCGAGCAGAACGCCAACCAGGCGCTGAAAATCGCCGACCGCGCGTACGTTCTGGAGAACGGCCGCGTGGTGATGCAAGGCACCGGTGAAGCGCTGCTGACCGACCCGAAAGTGCGTGAGGCGTACCTCGGCGGTTGAGTCATCGCGGTAAATAAAAAACGGCCTTCGGGCCGTTTTTTTTTACCCACCATAACCCCGAGTTCACCCTGCATCCCTGTGGGAGCGAGCTTGCTTGCGAAGGCGTTGTGTCAGACACCATTGATGTAGATGACACACCGCATTCACGAGCAAGCTCGCTCCCACCATGGATTGCAGTGTCCGAAGGTTTTCTCGAAAAAACTTTGCACTGCGCTGTAACGCATCGCCATGTGGTTTCTCTAGAGGGGCAAGCAAGCGCATTTCGCTTGTAAAACCCAAGCTGAATCTGGAGAAACACCATGACTGCTACCACCCGCACCCTGTCCGCCACCGCACTGGTTCTGGCCCTTGGTTCCGCGCTGAGCATCGCTAGCGTTTCGACCGCTCAAGCTGCCGACACCAAAATGGAAAAATGCTTCGGCGTGGCATTGAAAGGCAAGAACGATTGCGCTGCGGGCGCTGGTACCACTTGTGCCGGCACCTCGAAAATGGATGACCAGGCCAACGCCTGGAAACTCGTTCCGGCAGGCACCTGCGCCACCACCGAGAGCAAAACCTCGCCGACCGGTTTCGGTCAGATGACCGAGTTCAAAGCCAAGTCCTGATCTGCCACCTGCCTGAGTGACGATCATGTTCACACCCCACGATCATGCCCTCCCCCGCACTCAGGCAGCCTGCGCAGCGCTCCCGCCCCGTGCCGGGCTGGGGCTCAAGACCGGGCACTTTCGCGAAGTGCTCGGTTCGCAGCCGGACGTCGGCTTTTTTGAAGTCCACGCCGAAAACTACATGGTTGCCGGCGGTCCGTTTCATCATTTTCTCGGTTCGATCCGCGAGCAATATCCGTTGTCGCTGCACGGTGTCGGACTGTCCATCGGCGCTGAAGGGCCACTGGATACTCAGCATTTGCAGCGTCTGTGCGAGTTGATCGAGCGCTATCAACCGCAATCCTTCTCCGAACATCTGGCATGGTCGAGCCATGGCCCGGTGTTCCTCAATGACCTGTTGCCGCTGGCGTATGACGAGCCGACGCTGAAGCGTGTTTGCGAGCATATCGACCAAGTGCAGAACACCCTCAAACGCCCCATGCTGCTGGAGAATCCAGCGACGTATCTGGCCTTCCGGCATTCGACCATCGACGAAGCAGATTTCATTGCCGAAGTGATCCGTCGCAGCGGCTGCGGTTTGCTGCTCGACGTCAACAATGTCTACGTGTCGTGCGTGAATCATCAGCGCGATCCCCTGGCCTACCTCGATGCGTTGCCGTTGCACGCGGTCGGCGAAATTCATCTGGCCGGTTTTGCCGAAGATTGCGACAGCCTCGGCGATCGCTTGTTGATCGACGATCACGGCGCGCCCATTGATCCAGCGGTCTGGGATTTGTATCGCCAGGTGCTGGAACGCATTGGCCCGGTGGCGACGCTGATCGAGCGTGACAATCAGGTGCCGCCGCTCAACGTATTGCTGGCCGAGGCGCAGCAGGCCGATGAGTTGTTGCAGCGTGCGAGGCGTTCGTCATGAGCACTCACGCCGCCTTCTGCGCCGCGCTGCTCAACGCTGGATCGCCCTGCCCCGAAGGTTTGTGCAGTGCCAACGGCGCCGATCCTGAGAGCCGTTTCGCGGTGTATCGCAACAACGTGCAGCGTTCGTTGATCAACGCGCTGGCGGACAGTTACCCGGTGGTCATGCAATTGGTAGGCGAGGCATTCTTTCGCGCCATGGCGGCCATTTTCGTCCAGGGCCAGCCGCCGCAAAGTCCGTTGATGAGCCGTTACGGCGAAGATTTTGCGGATTTCATAGCCGCGTTTGAACCAGCCTGCAGCGTGCCCTATCTGGCCGACATCGCGCGCCTGGAACACTTGCGCACCCGCGCCTACCACGCCGCCGATGCCGAGCCAGTGCGCCCGGAACAGATCACCGCCCCCCTGAACGCCCCGCAGGTATTGAGCGAGCTGCGTTTCGAACTGCATCCGTCCCTGCACCTGCTTGATTCAGCCTATGCCGTGGTTGCGATCTGGGCGGCGCACCAGCAGGAGGCAACACTCGCCGGCATCGACATCAGCCGTGAACAGCACGCTCTGGTACTGCGCAACGGCCTGGAGGTTGAAGTGTTTGCGCTCGAGCCCGGCGCCAGCACGTTCATTCGCCATTTGATCGAAGGCCAGCCACTGCTGGCGGCGGCAGAAAACAGTCCGCCATTCGATCTGGCCCAAACCCTCGGTCTGCTGATCGCGCACAACGCCATCACTCATCTGACATTCAAGGAACAGCCATGAATAACCTGATCATCCGCGCCATCGCACTGCTGGAAAAAATCCCCCACAGCCTGATCGCTTTACTTGCACGCTTCTCGATTGCGGCGGTGTTCTGGAAATCCGGGCAAACCAAGGTCGAAGGCCTGGCCATCGATCTGATCGACGGCACCTTTCACTTGGGCTGGCCACGCTTGGCCGGCTCGACGATTCCGCTATTCGAAAGCGAGTACCACGTGCCGCTGCTTTCGCCCAAAATCGCCGCGCACATGGCCGCGTTTGCTGAGCATTTCTTTCCTGTTCTGATCCTGATCGGTTTCGCTACACGCTTTTCGGCGTTGGCGTTGCTGGGCATGACCCTGACCATTCAGTTGTTTGTGTACCCGGATGCATACCCGACCCACGGCACCTGGGCGGCGGTGTTGCTTTACTTGATGGCAACCGGGCCGGGCAAGCTCTCGATCGATCACCTGATCGCCCGCCGATTCGCAAGCTGAGCAATTGCGTGTGGGCGCGAGCCTGCTCGCGAATACGATTTCACATTCAGCCAATGTGTTGCGCCATGTACAGCTTTCGCGAGCAGGCTCGCTCCCACGGAATTAGCGCTGAAGGCGATCGAGCGCTTCGCCACTGCGCTTGAACCAACCGATCAAATAGTCCGCCAACACCTGCGTGCGTTTAGGCAACCCGCCTTGATACGGGTGTACCAGGTACATCGGCATGCGCCGGGTCTGGTAGTCGCGCAGGAGCCAGCGCAATCGCCCGTCAGCCAATTCTTCTTGCAGCAGGTACGACGGCAACCGGGCGATGCCGGCGCCGGTGAGAGCGGCTTTCTTGAGCAGATTGTAATGGTTGCTGGCGAACGGTCCCGACACCCGCACCCGCAGTAATTCGTGTTGCTGGTGGTACAACCATTCCTCGCGACCGCTGTAATGGCTGTTGAGCAAACAGCGATGTTCGGCCAGCGCCTGGGGCGTCATTGGCTCGCCGAAGCGCTCGAGATAGTCAGGACTGGCACACGTCATTTCCTGCCAGGCCAGCAGCGGTTTGGCCACCAGTCGTTCGTCATTGGCGACTTCGCTACGAATCGCCAGGTCAAACCCATCCCGCGAAAGATCGCGATAGCTGTTGTTCAGTTCCAGCTCGATCTGCACCTCAGGGTATTGCTGTGAGAAATCCAGCAGCAGACCGTCGAAGAAGGTTTCCCCCAGCGAAACCGGAACCGTCATACGCACCGGGCCGGCCATGTCGTCCTTCAACCGCGCCAATGCCTGACGTGCCCTTTCCACTTGGACTACAAGTGCCTGCGCCTGTGGCAACAATGCCGCACCGGCGGCGGTCAGGCTCAAACGTCGGGTCGTACGCTGTAGCAGGACCACGGAAAACCGCGCTTCCAGCTGACTGATGCGCTTGGACAACTGGCCTTTGCTGCAACCCAGTTGCTGCGCTGCCAAAGTGAAACTGCCAGCTTCGATCAACACGGCAAACGCGGCCAGATCATCCATTTCGCTCACAGATTGTTTCCATTTGAAAACCAAAGGTTGCCCATTAGCGCGTTTATCCGCAGAAAAAACCACTCTAGATTGAAACCTCGTTCAATCACTTGAGGCACAGCACGATGAAAATTCTGTTGATAGGCGCTGGCGGCACCATCGGTTCGGCCGTGGATAAAGAATTGTCGCAACGCCACGAGGTCATTCGTATCGGTCGTACCAGCGGTGACTTTCACGTCGATATCAGCGACAGCGCGTCGATCTGCAAGCTCTTCGAGCAGACCGGCAAGTTCGATGCATTGGTCTGCGCGGCTGGCAACGTGACATTCGCCCCGCTGGGTGAGATGAGTGAAGACAGCTTCGCTCTCGGCCTCAAAGACAAGCTGATGGGTCAGGTCAATCTGCTGTTGATCGGCCGTGAATTCGCCAATGACGGCGCCTCGTTCACGTTCACCACTGGGGTGCTCAGCCACGATCCGATCCGCAGTGGCGCCTCGGCCGCACTGGTCAACGGTGCGCTGGACAGCTTCGTCCGTGCCGCCGCCATCGAACTGCCGCGCGGTTTGCGAGTGAACTCGGTCAGCCCGACCGTTTTGCTGGAGGCGATGGATGGCTACGCCCCGTACTTCCGTGGCTACAAGCCCGTTCCTGCGGCGGAGGTGGCGTTGGCCTACGCCAAAAGTGTCGAAGGCTTGCAGACAGGTCAGACGTTTCACGTCGGTTGATGAGACTTACTTGATCAGGGTCGGCAAAAGTCTTTTGGCCACCGGACGTTCTATCGATATCCGGAACCTCTCCCTCAAAGCGGAATGCACCGTTGCCGTGGTGACCGGCAGGCCATTGATCGATACGGTCAATGGCTGCCCCATAGCGGCAAGGCTCACTTGTTGAGCGCGCTTCGCCGCTTCGGCCGTCAGGGTGACTGATAATTCGACGTGATCCGGGTTGGCCCCGTCTTGATCCTCAAGCAGTATTTGCAGCCGCTTGAAGTCTGCAGAAGAGGTAAATTCGAGGTCGGCTGCCTGGCCAGCGCCGGCTCCCCCCATCATCATCAGCATCAACATCATGGTTTTCCATTGCATCCAAACCTCCCTCGCCACCGCTCCTCGACAGCGCCTCACTATGCAATGGCGCTGGTGGCCACTCAATAGCGTTTACACAAACCTTGTGATCGGTGGCTGGCCTCAGTAACGTGGCGGCACTTGTCTGGAGAGTCGAAGATGCGTGTTGCCCGTTCGTTAGTCCTTGTTGCCCTGTTGCCGTTATTCGCCGCGTGCCAGTTGTTCGATGGCCAGCGTGAAAGTGCCTCGCATGTGGGGCAGACACGGATGCAGGGGCAACTGACCGCTGCCGACGGCAAACTGGTGTTCCAGCCGTGTCAGGATCAGCGTCAGTACGTGGTCAACGACATCGGCGGCACCAGCGTCCTGCAAGAGGCCGCCACCCTTGCCGATGAACAAGGCAAGCTGTTCGCCGACGTGCGCGGCAAGGTCGCCGGCGACCGACTCGATCTGACTCAGTTGTATCGCGTCGAGCGCTCCGGCACGGCCTGCGATGACCCCAATTTCAAGCTATTGATCCTGCGTGCTGTCGGCCATGACCCGGAATGGAACGTCAAGGTCAGCGGCAAAGGCATGGTCATCGACCGCGACGGTCAGCCACCACTCGCCGTACCTTATGTTGAAGAACAATTGGGCGATGGCCGCTTCAATCTGAGCAGTGAAGCCAACAATCAGCGCATCGAATTGTGGGTCGCACCGCAGCGCTGCGTCGACACCCGCACTGGCAGCGTGCAGCACATGAGTGCCGAGCTGCGTATCGATGGTCAGGTGCAGCGCGGCTGCGGGTATTTCGGCGGATCGCGTAACGACTGAGTGTTTTAGCCTCACCGGATCCGGCCTTTGCGGCTTATAATCGCGGCCTTCAAACGCCCTGGCGCAGTTGTGCGCCCCGCGAACCCGGATCCTCGCCATGTTACGAATCACTGAACTCAAGCTGCCAATCGACCATCCCGAAGAAGACCTGCGCGTTGCCATCGTGCAGCGTCTGGGCATCGCCAGCGATGACTTGCTCGAATTCACCTTGTTCAAGCGCAGCTACGACGCGCGCAAAAAGTCCTCCGAACTGTGCTTCATCTACACCATCGACCTCAACGTGCGCGACGAGGCCAAGGTGTTGGGCAAGTTCGCCGACGACCGTAACGTCAACGTGGCGCCGGATGTCAGCTACAAATTCGTCGGCCAGGCGCCGGGTGACCTGAACCAGCGCCCGATCGTGGTCGGTTTCGGTCCGTGCGGAATCTTTGCCGGCCTGCTGCTGGCGCAAATGGGCTTCAAACCGATCGTTCTGGAGCGCGGCACCGAAGTACGCCAGCGCACCAAGGACACCTGGGGTCTGTGGCGTAAAAGTGTGCTTAACCCTGAGTCCAACGTGCAGTTTGGCGAAGGCGGTGCGGGGACATTCTCCGATGGCAAGCTGTACAGCCAGATCAAGGATCCGAAGTTCCTGGGCCGCAAGGTTCTGCATGAGTTCGTCAAGGCCGGCGCACCGGAAGAAATCCTCTACGTCAGCAAGCCGCACATCGGTACGTTCCGTCTGACCGGCATGGTTGAATACATGCGCGAGCAGATCCGTGAGCTGGGTGGCGAAGTACGCTTTCAGGAGCGCGTCAGCGACGTGCTCATCGAAGACGGCCAATTGGTCGGCGTGCAACTGGCCAGCGGCGAAACCCTGCACTCCAGACATGTGGTTCTGGCCCTCGGCCACAGCGCCCGCGACACGTTCCGCATGCTCCACAGCCGCGGCGTGTTCATGGAAGCCAAGCCGTTCTCGGTAGGTTTCCGTATTGAACACCCGCAATCGCTGATCGACCGTGCGCGTCTGGGCAAGTACGCCGGCCACCCGAAACTCGGCGCCGCCGACTACAAACTGGTGCACCACGCCAAGAACGGCCGTTCGGTCTACAGCTTCTGCATGTGCCCGGGCGGCACCGTGGTGGCGGCGACTTCCGAGCCGAACCGGGTGGTCACCAACGGCATGAGCCAATACTCGCGTAACGAACGCAATGCCAACTCCGGCATCGTTGTCGGCATCACCCCGGAAGTCGATTATCCGGGCGGCCCGCTGGCCGGGATCGAGTTGCAGGAACGTCTGGAATCCCACGCGTTCATCCTCGGCGGCAGCGATTACAAGGCGCCGGCGCAACTGGTCGGCGACTTCATCAACGACATTCCTTCGACCGAACTGGGTGAAGTCGAACCGTCGTACAAGCCGGGGGTCGCGTTGGGTGATCTGTCGCTGGCGCTGCCGGATTTCGCGATTGAAGCGATCCGCGAAGCCTTGCCGGCGTTCGAGAAGCAGATTCGCGGTTACTCGCTGCACGATGCGGTGTTGACCGGGATCGAGACGCGCACCTCGTCGCCACTGCGCATCACGCGCAACGAAACGCTGCAGAGCATGAACGTGAAGGGCTTATTCCCCGCCGGTGAAGGCGCGGGTTATGCGGGCGGGATTCTGTCGGCGGGTGTCGACGGAATTCGGATTGCCGAGGCTGTGGCGCGGGACATTCTCGGCCTGGACGCCTGACGCTTAGCACCTGCAGCATGAAACCCTGTGGGAGCTGGCAAGCCAGCTCCCACAATTTTTTTTCGGTGGGTCAGATATTGGCGCGCAGGACTGAGGTTGGTAGTGCCTCACCGCGTTCGGCACTCGCCGCCACTGCCTCGATCAACTCGTCCAGCTCATACCCCTGAGCCTTGAGCCATTGCTGATCGTAGTAGGTGTCGGCGTAACGCTCGCCGCCATCGCACAGAATCGCCACGATCGAACCCGACTCCCCCGCCGCTTTCATCTGCTGCGCCGCCATCAGTGCGCCAATCAGATTGGTCCCGCTCGACCCACCGACGTGCCGTCCCAGCCGCTGCGCCAGATAATGCATGGCCGCCAGTGACAAGGCGTCCGGTACCTTGACCATCGCATCGATCACCTTGGGCAGGAAGGACGCCTCCACCCGTGGCCGGCCGATGCCTTCGATCCGCGAACCGCAATCCAGGCGCAGGCTCGCATCGCCAGTCTGGTAGTAATCGAAGAACACCGAACGTTCGGCGTCCGCACACAACACGCGGGTGCAGTGCTGGCGATAGCGTACGTAACGGCCGAGGGTGGCGGTGGTGCCGCCGGTGCCGGGGCTGGAAATCAGCCAGCTCGGCTCGGGGTGCTGCTCGTAGCGCATCTGCTGGAAGATCGATTCGGCGATATTGTTGTTCGCCCGCCAGTCGGTGGCGCGCTCGGCATAGGTGAACTGGTCGATGAAGTGGCCGCCGTGCTCGCGAGCCAGGCGTTCGGATTCAGCGTAGATCTGCGTCGGATCTTTCACCAGATGGCTTTGCCCACCGTAGAAAGCGATCTGGGCGATTTTCTCTTTGGACGTGGTCGCCGGCATCACTGCAATGAAGGGCAGACCCAGCATGCGCGCGAAATACGCTTCGGAAATCGCCGTCGAACCGCTGGAGGCTTCGATCACTGGTGCACCGGGTTTGAGCCAGCCGTTACACAGTGCATAGAGGAACAATGAGCGGGCCAGGCGATGCTTGAGGCTGCCGGTCGGATGACTGGATTCGTCTTTGAAGTACAACTCGATGCCCGCAAAACCCGGCAGCGGCAAGGGGATCAGATGGGTGTCGGCGCTGCGCTGGAAATCCGCTTCAATGATGCGGATGGCTTCGCGGGCCCACTGTCGGGTGTCGCTCATGGTCAGGGTTCTCGGTCGAATCGGGCAGGAGTTCAGCCTCCTCGAAGGCTCTCTCGCAAGCTTAGGAAAATTCCTGCATCGCGCACAGATACAGCTGCGTCTCAATGTGTCAGCCAACTGCTAGGCTGACCTTGGCTTTCAGGAAGGCGCGTTGTAACGATATATAACAAAAAAGAATATAACTTTTGTTTTAACAACTAACAGTACGGGTTAGGGTGTTCCACCTTTTTGACTTATCGATGGAGAGCGACCTTGGCTCTGCGTAGCACTTTCACGCGTTTCTTTCAGTTGGAAGCTGCCAGCGGTCTATTACTGATCGCCGCGGCCATCCTCGCTTTGATTATCAACAACTCACAGCTTTCGTGGCTGTACAGCGGCCTGCTCGACACCCCGGTGGTGGCGCAGATCGGTGCGTTGAAAATCGCTAAACCCCTGCTGCTGTGGATCAACGACGGCTTGATGGCGCTGTTCTTTCTGCTGATCGGCCTGGAAGTGAAGCGCGAAGTACTCGACGGTCAGTTGTCCAGACCATCGCAGCTCGTCCTGCCCGGCGCGGCCGCTATTGGCGGCATGCTGGTGCCAGCGCTGATCTACTGGTTCCTCAACCGCGACAACCCCGCTGCCCTCGACGGCTGGGCGATCCCGACCGCTACCGACATCGCCTTCGCCCTCGGCGTGCTGGCTCTGCTTGGCAAACGCATACCGGTGTCGTTGAAACTGTTCCTGATGACCCTGGCAATCATCGATGACCTCGGCGCCATCGTGATCATTGCAATCTTCTACTCCGGCGATCTCTCGACCCTCTCGCTGGGTCTGGCAGCGGCATGCATCGCCGCCTTGGTGGCGCTGAACCGCCTCGGCGTGGTCAAGCTTGGCCCGTACATGATCATCGGCCTGATCCTGTGGGTGTGCGTACTCAAGAGCGGTGTGCACGCGACATTGGCCGGCGTAACCCTGGCCTTCTGTATCCCGCTGCGCACGAAAAACGCCGAGCCTTCGCCGCTGCTGACCCTCGAACACGCGCTGCATCCATGGGTCGCCTACGGCATCCTGCCACTGTTCGCCTTCGCCAACGCTGGCCTGTCACTGAGTGGCGTCACCGTCGAAAGCTTCACCCATCTCGTACCCATGGGCATTGCCGTGGGCCTGTTGGTGGGCAAGACCGTCGGTGTGTTCGGCCTAACCTGGCTGGCCGTGAAGACGGGCATCGCCGCCCTGCCTCAGGGTGCCAATTGGGGTCAGGTGCTGGGGGTCGCGATTCTCTGCGGGATTGGCTTCACCATGAGCCTGTTTGTCGGGTCGCTGGCTTTCGTTCCAGGTGCCAGTGAATACGCAGGCATGGACCGGATGGGCATTCTGACCGGCTCGCTGTTCGCCGCGTTGATTGGTTATGCGGTAACGGCGGCGGCCAGTCGCAAGAGCACGTTACAAAGCGCCTGAGACGCACCTTTCTACAAAAAGCGGAGCCCCTCCATGCGAAGGGGCTTGGCTCTTCACCCGGCAAGTGTGCTATATCTTTCGTAGAAGCCAGTACTTTCTCTACACAGTTATCTGGAGTCAGATATGTCCCGTAAACCAGAAAAACGCCCAATGACGGACGATCAGATTGCCGTGCAGGAGTCTCGGATTCCAGATATTGCTCTGAAGGCATTCAGCAACGCCTATAAGATGGCTCTTGCCAACGGCGCATCGGTTCTCGTTGCTAAAGATGGCCAGTTGTTTGAAGTAACTGAGAAGACCTCGATTGCTTTGCGCTCAATCGGCACCTATGGAAACCTGAAAAGCGGCACTCGCCTGCACATCAATAAATCTTCTAAACGAGCTACTTTTTGAGCACACCAAGAATACGGATATTTGCAGGCCCCAACGGATCAGGAAAAAGCACTTTCAATCGCCTCGTTCCCGCACATTTACTGGGCAATTACATAAATCCCGATGACATTGAACGCTCAATAAAAGACACCGGGTATTTTGACTTCACCTCCTATCGTATCGAAGCTCACAAAGAAGCTATCTTTGACTTTTTCCGTGAGCATCCCCTAGTTCAGAAATCCCCGCATTCGCTAGCAAAGCTCGATTCCCTCAAGATTGATGGTGAACGCCTAAGCTTTTCAAATACTGAAATCGACTCCTACGTCGCATCAGCGCTTGCCGATTTCATACGTAGATCATTGATCAAAGAACGCATTAGTTTCACGTTCGAAACCGTTATGTCCTCCTTAGACAAAGTCAGCCTGCTCGCCGAAGCCCATCAGTCCGGTTACAGGGTGTATGTTTATTACGTCGCTACCGCCGATCCTCAGATCAACATTGCCAGGGTTGCCTATCGTGTGTCCCAAGGCGGGCACAGCGTTCCTCCGGACAAAATAGAAGCACGTTACTGGAGGTCTCTTGAGCTTCTGTCTGAAGCCATCCTGACATCCAACAGAGCGTCTTTGACAACTCGGACGAAGGTAGTGAAGGATTGACGCAAATAGCGGAGATCACTGACGGCGAGCTTATTGAAATCAAATCAGACATCCAGCCCCCTTGGTTCAAAGAATTCGTGCTAGACAAATTGATTTAGTCGAAAAATCCCCACGCTTTAGCGACTCGTCCTACAGCCACAATTTTCCTGCTTCGTTAACGTCGTGCAGCCCTTTCCGAGGGGCTGTCGATGGATGAACGAAAGGACGATCAGTGGCTCGCAACAAGGACATTCCCCGGGTTTCCAACCCACCCGCGGGCGACGGCCATCACGTCACTTGCCGCTACATGACGGCGCGCCGGCTGCGTATTCGCCAAGTCCTGCAAGTTGCCGGACGCGATCATTGATTACTCCAACCCTTCCGGGATGGTGCCGACCGATAGCCTGAAGGATTACGGCGAGCTGATCCTGCTGGGCGCCCGTGAGGCTGATGCGAACGGCGCTGTTGCACTGAAGAAAATCAGCGCAACGGCCATTCCGACCGGGATCGGCGGTTTTACCCTGGCCGGCTCTGCCTTCGAAGCGCTACCCGCCGTCGCCGCCAGTACCGCAGCGGCCACCCTGGTGGGATTGGTCGCGCTCTTCATGCCGTCAAGCCTTGGCGACAGCGCTCTTTACAACTGAGCGCGCTCAAACAGGCCCGCACCCGCGTACGCCTGCGAATCGAACAAAAGGCCCCAAGTTACTCCCTGCATTCCCCTCATCTCGGCGAGTTCGATATTCAAACGGGCGAGCAGACGGGTAAAGCACAACCCGAAAGGCGCACTACAACCAAGTGACGATCGAGTATTGAAAATGATTTTTTTAGCTCTTTCTGGATTTTTCCCAGAATCAAATCCAGACGACTCTCTGCAATATGACAAAGATGTACCGCAGACTTCTGAGCAAGCAGTTCTCAACGTTATGGGATGGAAATCCCTGAAAGACGTACCAATGAGTGAGCATGATCTGACGCAAACCCAAGCGAGAGAAATCATGCAGCTCGTCAATATACCCTTCAGGGACGATTTGATTTACTGCATCGGACTTTGTCGCGAAGACTGAAAAACTTGATTCAAAAAGGCAACGGCCACAAAAAACCCCGATCAGCTCACCTGATCGGGGTTTTCTTTACCCTAAATCTCGTTTAGTGCGAAACGCGGCTAGTCCCGCCAACAGTCGAAATCCGTACCCGCTCGCCAACACGGAATACTTCATTTTCCTGAACCTGTTGCACATAGGCGCGCATGCTGCCGTCGTCTTCACGAACGGTGATTTCCACGCCTTGCGTACGGGTCAGGCCTTCTTCGGTTGCGGAACCGAGCAGACCGCCCGCCACCGCACCGATGACAGCAGCAACGATACTGCCCTTGCCGCCGCCGATAGCGCTGCCACCAACACCGCCGACCACAGCGCCTGCAGCGCCGCCAATCGGGGTCTTGGTGCCTTCGATTTTGACCGGTCGCAGGGATTCGATGGTGCCCATGCGAATCGTCTGCACGCGACGCGCTTCGTCACGGGAGTAGGAGTCACCGGTCAGGCTCGATTGGCAGCCGGTAAGCAACATCGCCATCGTGGAAAAGGAAGCAACCAGCAGAACAGACTTACGCATAGCATCAACTCCAAAAGAACATCTATTCATTTAACTCCGCCGCTTGACGTCTGTCACGACACAGTGCGGATAAATTGGCTTTCATTCAGGCAAGGTACAGACGCCTGCGCTCTTCCCTCAGAAGCCCTACCTTAGCGTCAAATGACCGATCCTGCGCCACCGCCCCCGAGGATTTTCATGGATTACTTCATCATCGTCGTTACCACCGTCGCCGGCCTGTACTTCCACGGGTGGTTGTACTTGCGGATCAAACGCTGGATGGACCGCGACCTCGCGCTGTCACTGGCTGGTAAGGATGAAGGCAAACGTGCCTTCATGCTCGAACAGTTGGCCCGCGCTCAGGCGCTGAAGATCAAGCGCAGAGACCTGCCGATGTGGCTAGAGGCCGCAGCAGCAGGTTATCTCGCTCGGTAGACTGCTTAAGGTGCCAGACGTTCAAGAATCCAGTCGGCATCTTGCAACCGGTAGTTGAGGCGATCGTGCAGCCGGCTCGCACGGCCCTGCCAGAACTCGATGCGCTCGGGCAGCAAGCGGTAACCGCCCCAGTGTTCCGGGCAATCGGGCTGGGTATCGCTGAAGCGCTGCTCGGTGGCCTTGAGCAAATCTTCCAGCTCCCCTCGCCCGCTGATCACCCGGCTCTGCGGCGACGCCCAGGCACCGAGACGGCTGCCCAATGGACGCACTTGATAATACGCATCGGACTCTGCAGGCGTGACTTTCACCACCCGACCTTCGATGCGCACCTGACGCTCAAGAGTCGGCCAGAAGAAGGTCATGGCCGCGAACGGATTCGCCGCCAGATGCTGACCCTTGGCACTTTCGTAGTTGGTGAAGAAGGTGAAACCCTGCGCGTCCAGGCCCTTGAGCAACAGAATGCGGCAATGCGGACGCCCGTCCGCATCCACCGTGGCCACGGTCATGGCGTTGGCTTCCACCGGCGCCTGCTCGGTTTTCACCGCATCGGCAAACCACTGGTGAAACAGCGCAAACGGCTCGGCCGGGGCTTGCGCCTCGGTCAGGCCATCGCGGGTGTAATCACGACGCATATCTGCCAGAGCCTGGGTCATGGCGCATTCCTTTTCGTTAGCGGATCACTTCTTGGCGGCTTCGGTGGCGGCGACTTTCTTGTCGGTCGCGGCGGCTTTGGCTGGCGCGGTCTTCTTCGCTGGACCTTTGGCTGGAGCTTTTTTCGCCGGTGCCTTGGCGGCAGCTTTCTTGGCCGGGGCTTTTTTGGTGGCGGGTACGGCAGCTTTCTTCGCAGCAGGGGCTGGCGTCACTGGTTTGGCCACTGGCTTGACGTCTTGCGCAGCAACCATCGTCACTGGCTTCGGCGCCGGCATGTTGTATTTGCTGAGCAACGCAACCATGGTGTTTTGTGGGGTGACCAGCAGTTCAACACGACGGTTCAATGCACGGCCTTCAACGCTGTCGTTGGCGGCACGTGGCGCTTCAGAGCCCATGCCGCGCAGCATCAGACGATCACGCTGCAAACCGCTGAGGCGGAAAATCGCCGCAATGGCCTGGGCCCGTTCCTGACTCAGTTTGACGTTGGCTGGAGCAGCACCGCTGGTGTCGCTGTGACCCAGTACAAGCACGGCAGTTTTCGGGTCGGCTTCGAGGATTTTCGCCACCCGGGTGAACGGGCCGAGGGTGACTGGCAGCAACATCGCCGGGCGATCCGGGTTGAACGAACCTTCGACCGGCGCGGTGACCACCAGCACGTTTTCGCGGCGCTCGAGTTGCAGATTGCTGTCCTTGATGGCGGTGCGCAGACGCGGCTCGTAATCGTCGAGCCAGGCCTGGGTGACTTTCGGATCCGGCATCGGTACCGCTTTGGCCACAGGCTGATCCTTGCCGCCGAACGGCCACCACCATTTTCCACCTGCGTCAGCTTCAGCCTTGGCGACGGAGACCGGTTTCTTGGCTTCAGGTGCTACTTCGGCCTTCATGTCAGCTTTGACAGCGGCATCATCGGAGCCGAACGGCCAGTACCAGGGATTGCTGCTTTCAGCCTTGGCAACCGGCGCGGTGGCGGCAGGTTTCTGCGGCGCCGGAGCTGGAGCTGGAGTCGGTGCAGGCTCATTGGCCGCCACTTTGTCAGAAGAACCGAACGGCCACCAGGTGCCGCCGTCCGCGTCGTTTTTAGGAGTCTGTGCACAACCGGTGATCGCAACACACAGGGCCAGGGCGAGAGTCGTTTTAGCTGACATTGAAAATCCACAAAATGAAGTAATGAAAAATCAGAGCACTTTCGCCCGGATAAACAGACGCTTTGAATCGAAAAACCTTTCGAGGTTCCGGCCCTGGAACCTCGGGTGATACTTTACAGACAAGTGGCTAGCTCCCGCGCGAGCTTCTGCGCACGCGGATCCATCAAGACGTACGGCCCCAGAGTATTTGTCACAAAACCAAATGCAACATCGTGCTCCGGGTCAGCAAAACCGATAGAGCCGCCTGCGCCCGGATGACCAAAGGCCCGTGGGCCGAGGCCATAGGTGGCGTTGGGCACGTCTGGTTGATCGAGCATGCAGCCCAGACCAAAACGGGTGCGAGTCAACAGGGTCTTGTCTTCGCCCAGACTGTGCTCGCGGGTCAGCTCTTGCAGCATGTCGCTTTCGAGCAGGCTGCCATCAAGCAGTCCCGCGTAGAACCCGGCCAGACTGCGCGCATTGCCGTGGCCATTAGCCGCCGGTTGCTGCATGCGGCGCCATTCCGGTTTGTTGGTGCTGGTGAGCACCGACGGCGGATTGGTGAAAGCGCGGGTGGTCATGGCAGTGGGTTCACGCATCGTCGTTTGCAGCAGTCGCTGAGCAGCGGCGTCGCCAGCATTACCCTTGCCGCGAGCGATATGCGCCACGCGATAAAACTCTTCATCCGCCAGACCCACATGGAAATCCAGACCCAATGGCTTGGCGACACGGGCGACGATCGACTCACCCGGCCCGCGACCGTCGGCACGGCGGAGCAATTCGCCGACCAGCCAACCGTACGTGATCGCGGCGTAACCGTGACCGGTGCCCGGCGTCCACCACGGCGCCTCAGCGGCTAGGGCGTCCACCACGGTTTGCCATTCATAAAGCGCTTCGGGCGAGAGCAGTTCGCGCAGGGCCGGCAGACCTGCCTGATGACAAAGCAATTGACGCAGCGTGACGGATTCTTTGCCGGCGGCGGCAAATTCCGGCCAGTAGCGGGCGACCGGAACATCCAGTTGCAGTTTGCCTTCGGCAACCAATTGCAACGCGGTGACGGCCGTGAAGGTTTTCGTGCAGGAGAACAGGTTGGCGATGGTGTCGCTGTGCCAGACTTCGGCGCCATCCTTATCGGCAGTGCCGGCCCAGAGATCGACGACGGTTTCTCCGCCGACCTGAATGCACAAGGCTGCGCCGCGTTCCTGGGGATCGTCGAACAGTGCGGCGAAAGCCTCGCGCACCGCTTCGAACTGAAGTTCGTAATGTCCCTGAATCTGCACCCGCAACTCCCCCGCGAAAACGCTCTACAAAGTGGCCCGCATTGTTCCAGTCCTTGAGGGGTTTGGGAACAGCTGTGGGCTCGGTGGTCATCTCCGGGCGATCCTGGCGATCTAAAACTCAGTGACCATTGCCGGAATGCCCACCCGAGTGACCCGCACCCGGACCTTTACCCGCCTCCCCCTTGCGGCTGCCTTCAGCTTCATGAGCCGCCGCAGCCGGCGGTTTCGCGGCCTCTTTGCCCAGTTGATCGACAGCCTGCAAATTGCCCTTGCGCACCGCGTCAACAAATCCCTGATATGGCAAATCCGTCACGCCCACCAAACCGAAGTGCCCGTTCTCGCCGTCCAGCAGACGCCCGGTCACGGGTTGATCGAGAAACTGGAACCAGTGAACGCCGACAATCGACGGCTCATTCAGCGCCTGTTTGAGGAAGTTGGCGTACGCCGCGCCGCGATCCTCTTCCTTGGCCAGTTGCGTCACGCCGCCCCAGAACGGGCCGCGATCGGTCGAGCCAAAGTTGAACTCGGTGATCAATACCGGTTTGTCCAAAGCGCCCAGCGCGGCAAAGTTGTAACCGTCCTGCGGCTTGAGGGTGTACATGTTAAAGCTCAGTACATCGCAATACTGCGCGCACGACGCGACCGCTTCCGGGGTACTGACGGCGAAGCGGCCACCGAGCAGCAGTTGATTCGGTGCATGCCATTTCAGCGAGTCGGAGATGGTCTTGAAATAAGTGTCAGCGAAGACTTTCTGGAAATATTTGAAATCGGCTTCGATTTCCGGATGCTCCGGGTTCGGCATGGGCGGCACGAAACCCGGATCTTCCATCAACTCCCACGCCGGCAGATCGATACCCCATGCCTTCGACAGCCCCGCCTGATTGCGGTACTTGTCGCGCAACTGCTTGAGGAACGCGCGTTTGGCCGGTACGTCGGTGGTCATTTTCAACGTGCCGTAAGCCAGCGCGTAACGCGATTGCGCATCGTTGCCGGGACCGGCCCACGCCAGTTCGTTGTCGGCGAAATAGCCGATCAGCCACGGATCGTCGCGATGATCGCGGGCCGCGATGGCCACGGCACGCTCGGTCGCCATGGCGAAACGCGGGTCGAACGGATCGGGCATCGCGCCCCACCAGTCGTTGCCGGTGCTGATGCTGGTGTAATCGCCGACGATCGACAGCGGCAAGGTGTACGGCACGCGCTCGGCATCGACCACAGCGTCTGCACTCCAGTTGCCGAGGGTGTTGAAACCCCAGGCCTGAAGACGATCAAGGGTATGACTGGCCCACTTCTGCTCATCGACCGTGGCAGTACACGGCGTGGCAGCGGGCGGTTGGGCCGCTGGCGCAACCGATTCCGCTTTGGCCGCCTCCGCGACGCCAGCCTTGGGTTGCTCGGAGGTGGCGATCGGTTCGGCGGCATTGACGGCGGTTTCCTCAGCCGCGCCAGCCTTGGCCGCTTCGGCCACCCCAGCCTTGACGTCGCTGTCGGGTTTGCACGGTTCGCCATTCAAACGCTGCAGGTTGGCGCCATAGAAGTCATACCAGCGCCCATTGCCGTAGCCTCGGCCCTGATCGGCGCCGTTGCCGCCACGGTTATCGCCTTCGCCGAAATGGCTGGCGAGAGGTTCACCGGATTTTGGCAGGGATTCGAACATCCACTCGCGACCGGCCACGTAGGTCTGATTGACCTCGGGGCTGACGGTGTTGACGCCGAGGGAGTAGAACGGATGCCCTTCAGGCGTCACCAGGTACCAGCGGCCGTCACGTTTTTCGGTGCGGAAAAAACCACTGGCCTTGAACGCAGGACCTTTGCTCCAGCCACCGAACTTGTCCAGTGAGGCCTTTTCACGCTCGGCAAGCCAGGTTTTCAGCTGTTGCTGCTCCTTGGCGGCGGCGGATTTGAGCTGTTCGTCATTGGAGATTTTTTCCGGCCATTTGCTGCGGGTCGATTGGCCGTAAGCGTCGACCAGATTGCCGTACACCGCTTGCGTGATGCCCTCGCCGTCCTGCACGCCAAAGCGTTCAAGCAGCAGACTTTGGGCAACTTTCGGCTGATCCAGCGACAGGCTCACCGATACCACTTGGCTGCGATCAATCTCACCGCTGCTGCTGGCCAGCAGAATGCGCTGGCCATCTACGGTCATTGGCATCGGTGGGCCGGCCTTCATGCCCTGGCTCAGCGGCGAACTTGCCACCAACGGCACCAGCAAGGTTTGCGCCGGGCCCGCTGGCAGATCGACGCGACTGGTCAGCGTCTGGCCGTTGTTGCTTTGAATCTGCACGTAGACCGTCACAGCCCAGTTCATCGCGCTCTGAATGCGCAGGCTCATCATCCCGGACTGCGACCAGTCCCATGCGCCGGTTTGCGGGGTCAGACGCAACGTCGGACGTGCCACCGCGTTGAACGTCACCCGGCGCAGCACTTCACCTTCAGCGGTTTGCTCGGCGTTGGCTTGCGGCAGGTCGGCGTTTTCCGTGGCGATTTTCACCACGTCGGCGGGACGGACAAAGTTGAACAACGTCTGCTGGCCAGCAGGCGCCGCCAGCAACGGAGCAGCGAAGATCATGGCAAATACGGCAGGCAACGAACGGCGGATCATAAGAACGGAGTTCTCCCTAACGACCAAATGGCCAATGGAAAAGCGATGGCAGAGAGATAGACAACGCGGCGGGCAAAATTGCCCACCGATGTCTCAGGATATTTCACGACGGAAAGGAGGCAACGCATTGAGGATCGCCTTGCCGTAGCGCTGGGTGACCAGCCGCCGATCGAGCAAGGTGATGGTGCCGCGGTCTTCTTCGGTACGCAGCAGACGACCGCAGGCCTGAACCAGTTTCAGCGAGGCATCGGGCACCGAGATTTCCATGAACGGATTGCCGCCCCGTGCTTCGATCCATTCCGCCAGTGCCGCCTCGACCGGATCGTCCGGCACCGAGAACGGAATCTTGGCGATCACCACGTGCTCGCAATACGCGCCCGGCAAGTCGACACCCTCGGCAAAACTGGCCAGACCGAACAGCACGCTGGAATCGCCGCCATCGACCCGCGCCTTGTGCTTGTTCAGGGTTTCCTGTTTCGACAGGTTGCCTTGAATGAACACTTGCTTGCGCCAGTCACGGTCCAGACCGTCGAACACGTCCTGCATCTGTTTGCGCGAAGAAAACAGCACCAGCGTGCCGCGTGAGCCTTCGACCAGGTCCGGCAAATCACGGATGATCGCCGCCGTGTGGGCGGGAGCATCGCGTGGGTCGGCCTTCAGATCCGGCACCCGCAGCACGCCCGCATCAGCGTGATGGAACGGGCTTGGCACCACGGCGGTGACGGCTTTTTTCGGCAGACCGGCGCGCATGCGGAAGCGGTCGAACGTGCCGAGGGCAGTCAGGGTGGCCGAGGTGACCAGGCAACCATAGGCGACATTCCACAGGCTGCGGCGCAAGGTTTCAGCGGCGAGAATCGGGCTGGCGTTGACCTCGATATCAAACAGCGAGCCGCTTTCGGCCAAGGTCAGCCAGCGCGCCATGGGCGGGCTGTCTTCCGGGTCTTCAGCGGTGAACGCGGTCCAGAGTTCCCAATTGCCGGACGCCCGCGACAACAGGCTGCCGAACAGTGGATACCATTCTTCGGCCTGATTGCTGGCGATGCCGATGTTGACCTCGCCATCCATGCCTTCCTTGAGCAGGTCGGTCAGGCGCGTGAACAGGTCATTGAGGCGGGAGAAGCCTTTTTTCAGCTCGATGCCCATTTCACGCATGTGCTCGGGAATGACCCCGGCGACAAAGCGATGGCGCGGCCGCTCACGGCCTTCGACGTCTTCGCCGGGTTTGAAATCGGCCACTTGCTCGCAGGCGCTGAACATGAACTGCTGCTGGGCCTTGATCTCACGCGCCAGCTCCGGCACTTGCTCGATCAGTTTGCCAAGATCGCCCGGCAGTGGGTGTTGGGCCAACAGCTTGGTGAGGTTCTTGGCGGTGGTTTCCAGCCAGTCGGCGGTGGAGCGCAAACGCGTGTAATGGGCGAAATGGCCGATCGCCTTGTCCGGCAGGTGATGGCCTTCGTCGAAGACGTAGATGGTGTCGCGGGGGTCGGGCAGCACGGCGCCGCCGCCCAATGCCAGGTCAGCCAGGACCATGTCGTGGTTGGTGACGATGACATCAACTTTGCCCATGCCTTCGCGCGCCTTGTAAAAGGCGCACTGGCCGAAGTTCGGGCAATGGCGGTTGGTGCATTGGCTGTGGTCGGTGGTCAGTCGCGCCCAATCGGCGTCTTCGAGCGCGGTCGACCAACTGTCGCGGTCGCCGTCCCATTTATTGCCGGCGAGCTTCTCGATCATGCTGGTAAACAACTTCTGACTGGCCTCATCAACCTCGATCTTGAAGCCTTCTTCTTCGAACAGCTGCGCGGTGGCGGTTTGCGCGTGGCCTTCCTGCAACAGCATGTCGAGTTTGGACAGGCACATATAGCGGCCACGGCCCTTGGCCAGCGCGAAGCTGAAATTCAGCCCGCTGTTGCGCATCAGGTCAGGCAAGTCCTTGTAGACGATCTGCTCTTGCAGGGCCACGGTCGCGGTGGCGATCACCAGGCGTTTGCCGGCAGCTTTCGCCGTCGGAATCGCCGCCAGGCTGTAGGCCACGGTTTTGCCGGTACCGGTGCCGGCTTCCACCGCGACAATCGCGGGGTCGCCACTGCGCCGGCCTTCGTCGTCGGTGTCGATATCCCCGAGAACTTTGGCGATTTCAGCGATCATCAGACGCTGGCCGTAACGCGGCTTGAGGCTCTTGGCCTCTAGAAAACGCGAATAGGCGCCCTGGATCGTGGTTTTGAGTTCAGTGCTGATCATTGAGTGTCGGGCGCAAAAACGCTGGATAAATTTTCAGTGGTTCGGTTCGGCGGCTATCATACCCCGCGAATCGTTATCGCGCAGAACGGAGTACCTCAATGACACCTTTTAGCCTCGTTTATCCCCTGCATGTGCTGGCCGCTTTAGTGTGGGTCGGCGGTATGTTTTTCGCCTGGATAGTCTTGCGCCCCGCGGCTATGAAGGCTCTGGACGGCCCCAATCGGCTGACGCTGTGGGTAGAAGTATTTCAAGGTTTTTTCCGCTGGGTCTGGGTCGCGGTGATCCTGTTGCCAATCAGCGGCGTGGGTATGCTCCATCTGCAGCAAGTCGGGTTCGAGACCGCACCGAAATACGTGCAGGTGATGATGGGTTTGTATGTGGTGATGACCGCGCTGTTTATCCGGATTCAGGGGTTGATGCTGCCGGAGTTGCGCAAAGCGGTTGAGGCGAAGGACTGGCCGGCGGGTGCGGCGGTGCTGGGGCGGATTCGGCGGGTGGTGGGACTCAATCTGATTGTCGGGCTGGTGCTGGTGGCGATTGCGGCGGCTCGGCCGATGTTTTGAAGTACAGACGCTGAAGATCAGGAGCCCTCACCCTAGCCCTCTCCCAGAGGGAGAGGGGACCGGTCCGGTGATATTCGAGAAATACACCGACGTGAAAAATTTGCCGTGAATCCACAATCGACACGATGTTTCAGGTCGTTGGATAGCGTCACACACCTCGGTCGGCCCCCTCTCACCTTGGGAGAGGGCTGGGGTGAGGGAAAGCTTTTAAAGGCGCTGCACAGTCACCGCACCCGCTGCACCCACTGGCCCCGGCTGACCATCAGCCCCCGCCTTGCCGCTCTTGCCGCCATCGGCGCGGTACACCAGGCAGCCCTTGGACTTGCCACCCTTCCCCGCCTTGCCGCCGACACCCGCCGGGCCACCGGCACCGCCGGCCACATTGACCTTGATCAGCTCGACCGGAAATTCGCGCGGTACTTCAAGCCGTACCAGCGCACCCGGGGCACCTGGCTGGCCATCGCTGCCGTCACTGCCATCCGCACCGTGCCCGGCCGAGCCATAGGTGCAGCCCGGATCTTCACCGTTGCCGCCATCAAGCCCGACAAACCCCGGCGCGCCCGTGCCACCGCGCGCATCGACTTGCAGCTGCGGTGCGTTCAATGCCTTGAATTGCAGGTTCAGATTGCGCCCTGCGCGGGCGGCTTTTTCATAAGTCCCCGGGGCACCGCGAGCGGTGATCCGGCTGCCTTCGCTCAGTTCTGCGCGATTGACTTTCATCTCCAGCGCCTGCTCACCCGGAACGATAGCGATCCGCGCTTCATGGCCGAGGCGCAACTCACCGACACTCAACTCAGTCACATTGGCGGGAATCAGCAAGGTGCCGTAATCGGCCACTTCCAGCTTTTCGAGTTGCAAAGTACCGGCGGTGTTCGGCAGGCGCATCAGGGAATTGGTTTCGACGCTGACCACCTGGGCACAGGCCAACGGGCTGATAAATGCAGCGAGCAGACAAAGTTTACGCATGGGAAGAAGCCTCCGGAGCGGCCGGGGCCGGGATGGTTTGCAGGTGGAATACGCCGAACAACAGGATGCGGGCACGATCACGCCAAGGGTGCGGGCGCCCCTTGAGACTGCGATTGCACAGCAGGATTTCGAGCACATGGATCAGCAACAGCAGACCGCCGGCCAGATTGACCAACAGGTGCAGCGGATGTACGAATGGCACCAGCTGATTAGCCAGCACCACGCAGCAGAACAGCAGGGTCAATAATCGCCCCAGCCCCCAGAACACTTTCATACGCTCCCCCGTGTTGCGAATTATTCTTTGGGCGCACAGTAACGGCTTCTGCGGGGGATAAGCCAGAGGCAAAAATGAAAAATCATTATGCAGCCGCCAAATGGCTGCCGGATCGACATTAATCGCCGTCCGACAGCTCTAGCTTGCGGACTACAGACCCATCCTAACGATTGATATGTAACTCCACGCGACGGTTTTGCGCGCGACCCTCGTCCGTCGCGTTGTCTGCCACTGGCTCACCCTCGCCACGCCCTTCACTGGTGAGTTTGTTCGGTGCAAGCCCCTGACTCAGCAGGTAAGCCGCCACACTGCTGGCGCGCCGTTCCGACAATGCCTGGTTATACGCATCCGAGCCTTTGCTGTCGGTATGACCGATCACCTTGATGCTCACCACGTCGGCGTTGCGCAGTTTGTCCATCAGGGTATCGAGCTGGGCTGTCGCCGCCGGGGTCAGGTCGGACTTGTCGAATGCGAACAACACATCGCCGGCATCGCTCAAGGTGACAACTTCGGTTTGCGGCGCCGGTTCGGCCGGTTTTTCAACGACCGGATACTGCGGCAGCGGGCAACCACGGTGATCGACCGGTGTGTTGGCCGGGGTATCCGGGCAACGGTCGCGACGGTCGAACACGCCGTCGTCGTCTTCATCGCCATCCTGGGCGTAACAGATCAGTCCGCCGGTTAAAATCCCCAGCGCTGCGCCGCCACCGGCCCAGCCAGCGCTTTCAATAGCGCCGAGCCCGCCGCCGACCAGCCCGCCAAGCAGGCTGCAGATCGGCCACGTACGTTGATTGAGGGGTGCAGTGCCATCGCTGTGAGTGGCGCAACCGGTCAGCAAACTGCCAAGCAGCAGCACCGGCAAGACGGACCTTGAGAAAACAGTCATTGTGAAAGCTCCTGTGTCACCGGCCCATACCGGTTACACAGGAGTAAAGACCCGCATCCGCGACTGCACAAGCCGCGGATGCAAGAGGACTAACGGTTGATTTTGATTTCGGTACGACGGTTCTGGGCACGACCGTCAGCGGTTTTGTTATCCGCAACTGGCTGGCTTTCACCGGCACCGGTCACCGAAACGAAGCTGCCCTGCGGTATGCCGCTCTCGACCAGGTACTTGACCACCGAGTGTGCACGACGATCCGACAGTTTCTGGTTGTAGGCATCGCTGCCCACGCTGTCGGTGTGACCGGTGACGGTCAGTTGCGCAGTCGAGGATTCCTGTTTCAGGCGCGTGGCGACCTTGTCGAGCACCATTTTGTCAGCGCCGGTCAGCGTGGCTTTGTCGAACTGGAAGTGAACATCGCGGATGACGATGGTTTCTTCCTTGACTACCACAGCTTCTTCAACCACTGGCGCAGGGACGGGTGGAGGGCAACCGTCTGCATCGACCTGCACACCTTTAGGCGTGCCCGGGCACTTGTCGCGACTGTCCGGCACACCATCGCCGTCTTCGTCGCCATCACCGTGCACCCAGCAATAGGCCGCCGCCATACCACCGACGATCAGTGCGCCGCCGCCCGCCCACGAGGCGCTCTCGGTAGCGCCGAGACCGGCACCGACGACACCACCGACCGCCGCACAGGTCGGCCAGTCGGTTTTCTGCAAACCTGCGCAACCAGTCAACACACTGGTTAGCAGAACCAAGGGTAATGCTGTCCGAACTATGCTCATCTAGTTTTCTCCTGAGGGATCGGCTTGAAACCGATTCAGGGAGTAAAGACCGGAGTTTTAATCTCCGCCAGCAATAGGCGACTGCTGTTTGCCACCGTGTTCACAGGACTTCGGCGTTTTTGCTGGAAACCTGCGAGACAGGGCTCTTTGCTGCCGCAGTCAGGCAGGCTAGTCTTGGCGGTCTGATTGAGGAGCTTCGATGAACGCCGTCATTTCTTCCCGCACGCCCCAACAGGCGTTAGCCGCTTTGCTGGATCGCTATGCCCCGGCGCGTTTGCTGCTGATCGGCGCCAGTGAATTCCCGGCATTGGCCGCTTTTAAAGCAGCCCACCCGGACACCTGCGTTGCCCATGCCGCCCCGGGTGCCTTGCCTGCTGAACTGGCGGCACGGCGCTTCGATCTGGCCCTTGTAGTCGATTGCCTGGAACATTTGCCCAAGCGCGACGGCCTGAATCTGCTGGGCGGCATTCGTAATCTCAACGCCAGTCGCATTGCGGTGCTGGCGGATCTGTCGGCCAGTGGCTGGCAGGAAACCGATTTCTATTCGCTGGCGCTGCAAGCCAGCGAGCGCTTTGCCCGCGACGAGCAGGTTCTGACCCTGTTCACTTATGATCTGCTTGACTACAAACAAGTCCCCGACTGGCTCAACTCACGGTTCTGGGCCAATCCGGAAAACTTCGGGAAATACTGGTGGTAATGCAATGAGTACAGCCATTTGCCCTTGCGGCAGCGGTAATCTGCTGGATGCCTGCTGCGGTCATTATCACGAAGGCCTCCCGGCGCCGTGCGCCGAAGCCTTGATGCGCTCGCGCTACAGCGCCTACGTGCTGGGCCTGATCGATTATCTGGTGGCGACCACCCTGCCCGCTCAGCAAGCAGAACTGGACCGGCAATCGATCGGCGCCTGGAGCGCGCAAAGCACCTGGCTGGGCCTTGAGGTCGAAAGCTCAGAAGTCTTCGGCGGCCAGCCGGAACATGCCTTTGTCACCTTCACCGCGCGCTGGCACGATAGCCAGGGCGAACACAGCCACCGCGAACGCTCTTCTTTTGTGCAGAACGCCGGGCGTTGGTATTTCATCGATCCGACGGTGCAGTTGAAACTGGGGCGCAACGACAGTTGCCCGTGCGCCAGCGGGCAGAAGTTCAAAAAGTGCTGTGCGGGATATTTCGGCGCTTGAGATCAAAAAATCGGCCAATCTTTTAGGGCTAGACTGAGCAACAAAAGGAGCTACTCCATGTTTGCTCAACGACGCGCGTTGCAATCCCTCGCCTTTTTCCTGTTTCTGGGGCTCGGCGGTTGCGCTTCATGGTTCGCCGACGACACCCGCGACCCCGCCGTACACCTGGTAAAAGTCGAAGTGGTGCGCGCCAAACTCCTCGAGCAGAAGTTCATCCTGCACTTTCGCGTCGACAATCCCAACGACAGCGATTTGACCGTGCGCGGCCTGGAATACCGTATTCATCTGGCTGACATGTTGCTGGCTGAAGGCGAGCATGAACACTGGTTTACCGTCGGCCCCAAACACAGCGCGTACTTCAAAGTGCCGATCCGTACCAACCTTTGGCCGAAGGTAAAAGGCGTGGTGAAAATGCTGAAAAACTCGGAGCAGCAGATTCCCTATCGATTGCAGGGGGAAATGGAAACCGGTTTATTCATCGCTCACTACGTGCACCTTGAGCGCAATGGCGTGATAATCCCCGCCGATTTAATTCCGGAGCAACACCGATGACCCAACAACCTCATGTCCATGGCCCTGATTGCAACCACGATCATGATCATGACCATCATCACGATCACGACCACGGCCATGTTCACGGCCCGAACTGCGGCCACGCCCACCAGGAACCGGTGCGCAATGCCCTGAAAGACGTCGGCCGTAACGACCCTTGCCCTTGCGGCAACGGCAAGAAATTCAAGAAGTGCCACGGGGCGTGATGCTTTCGGCGAAGTGTTTCTTCGCCTGACAGATCGCTTTCGCGAGCAAGCTCGCTCCCACAGTTGACCGGTGCCAGGCAAGACACCTGTGTGCACCGCAAATCCTGTGGGAGCTGGCTTGCCAGCGATGAGGCCGGCACTCTTAGCCGCGATGTCGCCTGATACACCGCTATCGCTGGCAAGCCAGCTCCCACAGTGGCGGAGTTTCTTCAGTTGAAATGCAATCTACCCTGCTCGCGAAGAGGCCGGCACATTCAGTAAGGTTCAGCCTGCCGCCAGAATCTGCTCAACCCTGACCACCGTCGCATACTCCCCCTCCAGATTCCCCAACGACATCCCATGCACCTCTTCAGCTGAACGCGGCGTGCCGAAAAAATCAGCCTTGTCGAAGGTGAAGCACGCATCCTCCGCCACCCAGGCATCAAACCCCAGGTTGCCCGCCGTGCGCGCCGTGGACTCCACGGAGTTGTGGGTGGCGACGCCAACGATGATCAACTGCCCGATTCCCGCCTCATGCAGGCGCGCTTGCAGCCCAGTGGCGCAAAACGCGTCCGGCACTTGTTTCTGAATCAGCCATTCGCCATCCCGGGGCAAAAATCTCTGCTGAAACTCCACCCCTTCCTGCTCGGGCCAGAACACTGAATCCGGCGAGCGCGACAGGTGCTGCACATGAATCACCGGCCGCCCACTGCGCCGCCAAACACTCAGCAAATCGAGGATGCGTTCTTCAGCCAGTGGATTATTGCGCCGCCCCAAGCGCGGATGCAGGATGCCTTTTTGCTGGTCGATGATGATCAGTGCAGCGTTGGCCTGAAGCTCCATGGCGGTTTTCTCGCGAGGGTCGTTTGATTTGTCGCAGTTCAGCATCTCTGCCTTCAACCAGGCAAGCCATGAAACGATCATCGATCAGTGGCAAGAAATAACCACTCGCCCCGCTTGCGCGGCATCCTCCTGCTCACTAACGTAGCGCCTTTATTGCGCCCCCAGCCTCTACACCCCCGCAGGAGCTTTGCCATGGCCTCGCCAGCCCTCACACATTTTCTTCCCCGGTTCGGCGTTGCCGCAGCAGTGGCCGGTGTTTTGAGCCTGACCGGTTGTCAGACCTGGAACGCTCAGGACACCCTCCCGCCCACCTCTGGCGTGCAACCGCTCAAGGGTCTGGCGCAGAACGTTTCAGTGCGCCGCAATGCCATGGGCATGCCGTTGATCGAAAGCAACAGCTTCCACGACGCGCTGTTCGCCCTTGGCTATGTCCACGCCAGCGACCGCATCAATCAGATGGTCACCCTGCGCCTGTTGGCTCAGGGCCGTCTCGCGGAAATGTCCGGCGCGTCGATGCTCGACGCCGACCGCTACATGCGCGCGGTCAATCTGAAGAAGAGCGCCGGCGAGCTGTACAAAGCCTCCTCACCCCGGCTCAAGCGCTTCTTCGAAGTCTATGCGCGGGGTGTCAACGCCTACCTGTTCCGCTACGCCGACAAGCTGCCGGGCGACCTCGCCTCCAGTGACTACAAGCCTGAATACTGGAAACCAGAAGATTCGGCGCTGATTTTCGCCCTGCTGAACTTCAGCCAGTCGGCCAACCTGCCGGAAGAAATCGCTTCGCTGGTACTGACACAGACCGTCACCACCGACAAGCTTGCATGGCTGACCCCGTCGGCGCCTGACGAAAACCTGCCGCTGGGCGAAGCCGACAAGCTGCAAGGCCTCAAGCTCAACGGGCAGATCCCCGGCCTGAGCGAATTGAGCAGCGTCAGCCAACAGCTGTCGACGTTGAACCTGCTGGGCGCCACGTCTTCGAACAACTGGGCCATCGCGCCGCAACGCAGCCGCAGCGGCAAAAGTCTTTTGGCCAGCGACAGTCACGGCCCATTGGCCGCGCCGTCGCTGTGGAGTTTCGTGCAGATCCGCGCGCCGAAACATCAGGCTGCCGGCGTGACCGTTGCCGGTCTGCCGATGGTGCTCGGTGGTTTCAACGGCAAAGTGGCCTGGAGCATGAGCAGCGTGCTCGGCGACAACCAGGACCTGTTCCTGGAAAAAATCCGGCGCCAGGGCAGCAGCCTGACCTACGAGGTCAATGGCAAATGGCAGCCACTGGGCGTGCGCAACGAAACCTACTTCGTCAAAGGCCAGCGGCCGATTCGCGAAGCGGTGTACGAAACCCGTCACGGCGCACTGCTCAACAGTGCCAAGGCTGCAGCGCAAGGCAGCGGCTACGGCCTGGCCTTGCAGACGCCAAGCTTCACCGACGACAAATCGCTGGACGCATTTTTTGACCTGAGCCGTGCGCAGAACGTTGAACGCGCGTCGGACGCCAGCCGGGAAATCCGCGCCATCGCGTTGAATCTGGTGTTCGCCGACGCCAGCAACATCGGTTGGCAAGTCACCGGGCGCTTCCCCAATCGCCGTGAAGGCGAAGGCCTGCTGCCATCGCCAGGCTGGGAAGGTCGTTATGACTGGGACGGTTACGCCGACCCGATGCTGCACCCCTACGATCAGGACCCGGCGCAAGGCTGGCTCGGCACCGCCAACCAGCGAGTCATCCCGCATGGTTATGGCATGCAGTTATCCAACTCCTGGGCTGCACCGGAACGCGGCGAGCGTCTGGCAGAACTGGCCGGCAGCGGCAAGCACGACAGCCGCAGCGTGATCGCCATGCAATACGACCAGACCACAACATTCGCCGCCAAACTGAAGAAAGTCTTTGACGCGCCAGGCATGAAGCAGCCGCTGAAACAGGCGATTGATGCCTTGCCGGATGCCGATCGCAGCAAGGCGCGTGAAGCGTTCACGCGGTTGATGGCGTTCGACGGCAAACTCAGCCCGACTTCGGCCGATGCGGCGATCTATGAACTGTTTCTGCAAGAAAGCATGAAGCAGATCTTCCTCGACGAACTCGGCCCCGAATCCAGCCCGGCGTGGAAAGCGTTTATCGCTAACGGTGAATTGTCCTACGCGGCGCAGGCCGATCATTTGCTGGAGCGCGAGGACAGTCCGTTCTGGGATGACCTTCGCACGCCGCAAAAAGAAGACAAGGCCGTGATACTCGCCCGCAGCTTGGCGGCGGCGATCAACGCTGGCGACAGTCAGTTGGGCGGTGATCACAAGACCTGGCAGTGGGGCAAATTGCACAGCTATGCGTGGAAGAACGCCAATGGCCAGACCGTTCGCGGGCCACTGGCGGCAGGCGGCGATCACACGACACTGAATACTTCGGCGTTTGCCTGGGGCCAGGACTTCACTACGACCCGTGCGCCATCGATGCGTTTTATCGTCGACTTCGGTCAGACCGAACCCTTGATGGGGCAGAACGGCACAGGGCAGTCGGGGAATCCGCTTAGCCCGAACTACCTCAATGGCATCGATCAGTGGCTCAAGGGGCAGTACATCGGGTTACCGATGCAGCCACAGAATTTTGATCGGGTTTATGGGAAAGCGCGTCTGACTCTGACCCCGGGCAAGTAACAAAGATCAAGAGCCCCTCACCCTAGCCCTCTCCCAGAGGGAGAGGGGACTGATCCGGGGATATTCGAGAGATGCACCGACCTGAGCGAACTCATCCGAATCCATAATCGACTCGGCTTTTCGGGTCGATGTAACTCGCCAGACAACACGGTCGGCCCCCTCTCCCTCCGGGAGAGGGCTGGGGTGAGGGTTGCTGCAAAGACACACCGACGTAAAAACCCCGCCGTGAATCCATAATCGACTCGGCTTTTCAGGTCGATGTAACTCCGCCAGACAACACGGTCGACCCCTTCTCCCTTCGGGAGAGGGCTGGGGTGAGGGTTGCTGCAAAGACACACCGACGTAAAAACCCCGCCGTGAATCCATAATCGACTCGGTTTTTCAGGTCAATGTAACTCGCCGGACAACGCGGTCGGCCCCCTCTCCCTTCGGGCGAGGGCTGGGGTGAGGGTAGCTCTCGAAAATCCATAGAACTTCTCACCACGCGCCAACCTCATAGCTAACAAGCCCCCCATTCTGGCAATGACATGGATCTTGTTATCGCGCGCCCGGAAGGTTTGTACTGCCCCGCCGGGGATTTTTATATCGACCCTTGGCGCCCCGTCGAGCGCTCGGTAATCACCCATGCCCACGGCGATCACGCCCGCACCGGCAACCAGCACTATCTGGCCAGCAGCGCCAGCGAAGGGATTCTGCGCTCGCGCCTGGGGCAGGACATCAACCTGCAAACCCTCGCGTACGGCCAACGCCTGACCCACCACGGTGTCACCTTGAGTTTCCACCCCGCCGGTCATGTGCTCGGCTCGGCGCAAGTTCGCCTGGAATATGGCGGTGAAGTCTGGGTCGCCTCCGGCGATTACAAAATCGAGCCGGACGGCACTTGCGCGCCGTTCGAACCGGTGCGCTGCCACACCTTCATCACCGAATCGACCTTCGGCCTGCCAATCTATCGCTGGCAGCCGCAGGGGCAGGTGTTCAGCGAAATAAACGAATGGTGGAAAGGCAATATCGCCGCGGGCAAGGCCAGCGTGTTGTTCTGCTATTCCTTCGGCAAAGCCCAGCGAATCCTCCACGGCATCGACGAAAGCCTCGGGCCGATCCTCAGCCACGGCGCCGTCGAACCGTTGAACCGGGTTTACCGCGACGCCGGCGTATACCTGCCGCCGACGATCTACGCCGGTGATGTGAAAAAAAACGATCCGATCATGCGCCAGGCCTTGGTCATCGCTCCACCTTCAGCCGGCGGCAGCACCTGGATGAGGCGCTTCGGTGACTTCAGCGACGCGTTCGCCAGTGGCTGGATGCGCCTGCGCGGCACGCGTCGGCGGCGCGGGGTCGATCGCGGTTTCGTGCTGTCCGACCACGCCGACTGGCCCGGTCTGCTATGGGCGATTGAGCAGACCGGCGCCGAACGGGTGATGGTCACTCATGGCTCAATTGGTGTGCTGGTGCGCCATCTGCGCGAGCAAGGTCTCGATGCCCAAGGCTTCAACACCGAATACGGCGACGACGAAGAAGATAGCGCAGCTGCCACTCCGACCATTGCAGAGATACCAGCATGAAAGCCTTCGCCGAGTTGTACGCCGAACTCGACGCCACCACGTCCAGCAACGCCAAACTGGCCGCCATGCAGGCCTACTTCGCCAAGGCCGAACCGCAAGATGCGGCGTGGGCGGTGTACTTTTTGTCCGGTGGCCGGCCCCGGCAACTGGTGCCGGTGCGGATCCTGCGCGAACTGGCGGTCGCGGTCTCCGGGTTGACGCCATGGCTGTTCGAGGAGAGCTATCAATCGGTCGGCGACCTTGCGGAAACCATTTCGCTGGTGCTGCCGGAAAATCCGCACAGCTCCGACGCCGGCCTCGCCGAATGGATCGAGGACAAATTGCTACCGCTACGCGGTGAAACCCCGGAGGCGCTGTCACTGCAATTGCCCGCACTGTGGGCGCAACTGGATCGGCCAAGCCTGATGCTGTGCATCAAACTGATCACCGGCAGCTTCCGCGTTGGCGTATCGAAACTGCTGGTGACCCGCGCACTGGCGTCGATGGCCGGGCTCGACAGCAAACGTGTGGCCCAGCGTCTGGTGGGTTACACCGACCTGTCGAATCGGCCCGATGCAGCCAGCTATCTCAAGCTGATCGCCGCAGAATCTGCCGACGAGCATGCTCAGCGCGGTGGCCAGCCGTACCCGTTTTTCCTCGCGCATGCCTTGTCGCAACCGGTTGAAGAATTCGAAGCGCTGATCGGCCCTGCCAGCAATTGGCAGGTGGAATGGAAGTGGGATGGCATTCGCGCGCAAGTGGTCAAGCGTGACGGGCGGTTGTGGGTGTGGTCGCGCGGCGAAGAACTGGTGACCGAGCGCTTCCCCGAACTGGATGTGCTGGTCCACGGCTTGCCCGATGGCACGGTCATCGACGGCGAAATCGTGGTGTGGAAAAGCAACCGCCCGCACACCGAAGATGCCTTTGATCCGCAATCGACCGAGCCGCCCGCGGTGCAACCGTTCGCCCTGCTACAACAGCGAATCGGGCGCAAAACCCTCGACAAGAAAATCCTCGAAGACGTACCGGTGGTGGTACTCGCCTACGACTTGCTGGAATGGCAAGGCGATGACTGGCGCAATCAACCGCAAGCCCGGCGGCGCGCGCAACTGGACGATGTCATCGCCCGCTGCAACAGCCCGGTGTTGCTGCCCTCGCCAGTATTGACCGGCACGGACTGGTTCGACCTCGCCCGTCAGCGCGAAGCCTCGCGGCGCCTGGGCGTCGAAGGCATGATGCTCAAGGCACGCGATTCTTTATACGGCGTGGGTCGCACCAAAGACATGGGCGTGTGGTGGAAATGGAAGGTCGACCCCTTCAGTGTCGACGCGGTACTGATTTACGCACAACGCGGTCATGGCCGCCGCGCCAGCCTGTACAGCGATTACACCTTCGCCGTATGGGACGGCCCGCCCGAGTCCAGTCAACGCGCACTGGTGCCGTTCGCCAAGGCCTATTCAGGACTGACAGATGCCGAAATGCGGCAGGTCGACAGCATCGTGCGCAAAACCACCGTGGAAAAATTTGGCCCGGTCAGCAGTGTAAAACCCAGCCTGGTGTTTGAACTGGGATTTGAAGGCATCGCCCTCTCGCGCCGGCACAAGAGCGGAATCGCCGTGCGTTTCCCCAGGATGCTGCGCTGGCGGCAGGACAAGACTGTGGAGGAAGCGGATAGCCTGGCGACGTTGCAGGATCTGTTGGCCTGACCCTCACCCGCGAGCGTTCCCACGCACCGCCCGGGAACGATCCGCACACAAAAAGTGCATCACATTTGCGATGCCCGTTTCCGTGCATCAATTTTCTGCTTATCTATCAATCCCACCTTTTAAAACACTTGTTCGGGACTATGGTTCGGAAATTGCTACTTTCTATAGGTCGTACGCGTTCCAGTAACAATAATTCTGCGCCACAAGCGCTCATATTGGTTCTTAGGGATTGAATAATGAAAAAAGCATTGCTGACCCTTTCTGCACTGGCGTTGTGCATGGCCGCTGGCTCCGCGCTGGCCAAGGAATACAAAGAGCTGCGCTTCGGCGTTGACCCTTCGTACGCACCGTTTGAGTCGAAAGCGGCCGACGGCAGCCTGGTAGGCTTCGACATCGATCTGGGCAACGCGATCTGCGCCGAACTGAAGGTCAAGTGCAAGTGGGTCGAAAGTGACTTCGACGGCATGATTCCGGGCCTCAAGGCCAACAAATTCGACGGTGTGATCTCGTCGATGACCGTCACGCCGGCTCGCGAAAAAGTCATCGATTTCTCCAGCGAACTGTTTTCCGGCCCGACCGCCTACGTGTTCAAGAAGGGTTCCGGCCTGAGCGAAGACGTCGCGTCCCTCAAGGGCAAAACCGTCGGCTACGAGCAAGGCACCATTCAGGAAGCCTACGCCAAAGCCGTGCTGGACAAGGCTGGCGTGAAGACTCAGGCCTATCAGAATCAGGACCAGGTTTACTCTGACCTGACTTCGGGCCGTCTCGATGCCGCCATTCAGGACATGCTGCAAGCCGAACTGGGCTTCCTGAAGTCGCCAAAAGGTGAAGGCTACGAAGTCAGCAAGCCCGTCGACAGCGAATTGCTGCCGGCCAAAACGGCTGTCGGTATTAAGAAAGGTAACACTGAGCTGAAAGCGCTTTTGGATAAAGGTATCAAAGCGTTACACGACGACGGCAAATACGCCGAGATTCAAAAGAAACACTTTGGCGATCTGAATCTGCACAGCGGCAAATAATGCCCCGGCGCCCATCCTCGATGGGCGCCTTTTCCATCCGCTCAGGTTGCTGATTTATGTTCGAAAACCTCTTACAAAATCTGGGGCTCTCCGCGTTCAGCCTTCAGGGTTTCGGCCCGTTGCTGTTGCAAGGCACCTGGATGACCATCAAATTATCGGCGATGTCGCTGCTGGTGGCCGTGTTGCTCGGCCTGCTCGGCGCCAGTGCCAAGCTGTCAAAAGTCAAACTGGTGCGTCTGCCCGCCCAGCTCTACACCACGCTCATCCGCGGGGTGCCGGATCTGGTGCTGATGCTGCTGATCTTCTACAGCCTGCAAACCTGGCTGACGTCGCTGACCGATTACATGGAATGGGAGTACATCGAGATCGACCCGTTCAGCGCCGGGGTGCTGACCCTGGGCTTCATTTATGGCGCGTATTTCACCGAAACCTTTCGTGGCGCGATCCTCGCCGTACCACGCGGGCAGGTTGAAGCCGCCACGGCGTATGGCCTCAAACGCGGGCAGCGCTTTCGCTTCGTGGTGTTCCCGCAAATGATGCGCTTCGCCCTGCCGGGCATCGGCAACAACTGGATGGTGATGCTCAAGGCCACGGCGCTGGTGTCGATCATCGGTCTGGCCGATCTGGTCAAAGCCGCGCAGGACGCCGGTAAAAGCACTTATCAGCTGTTCTACTTCCTGGTCCTCGCCGCGTTGATCTATCTGCTGATCACCAGTGCCTCGAATTTCATCCTGCGCTGGCTCGAACGCCGTTATGCCGCCGGTTCCCGGGAGGCCGTACGATGATCGAACTCCTGCAGGAATACTGGAAAGCCTTCCTTTATACCGACGGCCAGAACATCACCGGGCTGGCGATGACAATGTGGCTGCTCAGTGCGTCGATCTTCATCGGTTTCATTGTGTCGATTCCGCTGTCGATCGCTCGGGTTTCTCCGCACTTCTATATCCGCTGGCCGGTGCAGTTCTACACCTACCTGTTCCGTGGCACGCCGCTCTACATCCAACTGCTGATTTGCTACACCGGCATCTACAGCCTCGCCGCCGTGCGCGAGCAGCCGATCCTCGACAGCTTCTTTCGCGATGCGATGAACTGCACGATCCTCGCGTTTGCCTTGAACACCTGCGCCTACACCACGGAGATTTTCGCCGGGTCGATCCGCAGCATGAACCACGGCGAAGTCGAAGCGGCCAAGGCTTACGGTCTGACCGGGTGGAAGCTGTATGCCTACGTGATCATGCCTTCGGCCCTACGGCGTTCGTTGCCTTACTACAGCAACGAAGTGATCCTGATGCTGCACTCGACCACCGTGGCCTTCACCGCGACCATCCCCGACATCCTGAAAGTCGCCCGGGACGCCAACTCGGCAACTTTTCTGACTTTTCAGTCGTTCGGCATCGCCGCGCTGATTTACCTGACCATTACTTTTGCGCTGGTCGGCCTGTTTCGCCTCGCCGAACGCCGATGGCTGGCCTTCCTCGGGCCGACTCACTAAGCCGCGCTTTCAGGAATAAAGAGAAAGAACATGCGACACCAGATCCATGACCTGCTCGCCCCGCTGCCGGGGACCGCACGACAGATTCACAGTTTTCACTTTGGCCCGGAACAAGCCAGAGGCAAGGTCTACATCCAGTCCTCGCTGCATGCCGATGAATTGCCCGGCATGCTCGTGGCCTGGCATCTGAAGCAGCGCCTGGCGGAGCTGGAGGCGGCCGGCCGTCTGCGCAGCGAGATCGTGCTGGTACCGGTGGCCAACCCGATCGGCCTCGATCAAGTGCTGATGGACGTGCCACTGGGCCGCTACGAACTGGAGAGCGGGCAGAACTTCAATCGCTGGTTCGTCGACCTCAGCGAAGAAATCGGCAACGCCATCGAGGGCCAGCTGGGCGATGACCCGCAACGCAACCTCGAACTGATCCGCACCAGCCTGCGCCACGCCCTCGCCCGGCAGACCGCCAGCACGCAACTGCAATCACAGCGCCTGACTCTGCAACGGCTGGCCTGCGATGCCGACATGGTGTTGGATTTGCACTGCGATTTCGAATCCGTGGTTCACCTCTACACCACGCCCGAAGCGTGGCCGCAGGTCGAGCCGCTGGCGCGTTACATGGGCTCGCAGGCCAGTCTGTTGGCCACTGACTCCGGCGGACAGTCGTTCGATGAGTGTTTCACCCTGCTGTGGTGGCAACTGCGGGAACGTTTCGGCGAACAGTTCGAGATTCCGCTGGGCAGTTTTTCAGTGACCGTCGAGTTGCGCGGCCAGGGCGATGTCAATCACCCCATGGCCAGCCGCGACTGTCAGGCGCTGATCGACTATCTGGTCCAGTCCGATGCCATCGTCGGTGAGACAAAACCGCAGCCGCCATTGCCGTACCCGGCCACGCCACTGGCCGGGGTGGAACCCGTGACCACGCCGGTCGGCGGCCTGCTGGTATACACCGCCACAGCGGGGCAATACCTGGAGGCGGGCCAACAGATCGCCGAAATCATCGACCCGATCCACGATCGCATCACCCCCGTTCATTGCACCACTGCCGGCCTGATGTACGCCCGTTCGCTGCGGCGCATGGCCACGGCCGGCATGGTGATCGCCCACGTCGCGGGCGCCGAAGCCTATCGCAGCGGCTACCTACTTTCGCCTTGAGGATGTCTGTCCCATGTACAAACTGACCGTTGAAGGCCTGCACAAAAGCTATGGCGACCATCAGGTGCTCAAAGGCGTGTCGCTCAAGGCCAGGACCGGCGACGTGATCAGCCTGATCGGCGCCAGCGGCTCGGGCAAAAGCACGTTTTTACGCTGCATCAACTTTCTCGAACAACCCAACGCCGGCGCCATGAGCCTTGATGACCAGGCCATTCGCATGGTCACCGACCATCACGGCATGCACGTCGCGGACGCCAGTGAGCTGCAACGCCTGCGCACGCGACTGGCAATGGTGTTTCAGCACTTCAACCTGTGGAGCCACATGACCGTGCTGGAAAACATCACCATGGCCCCGCGCCGGGTGCTGGGTTGCAGCAAACAGGAAGCCGAGGATCGCGCGCGGCGCTATCTGGACAAGGTCGGCTTGCCGGCGCGCGTGGCGGATCAGTACCCGGCGTTTCTTTCCGGTGGTCAGCAGCAACGCGTGGCCATCGCCCGGGCATTGGCGATGGAGCCGGAAGTCATGCTGTTCGACGAACCGACCTCGGCGCTGGACCCGGAGCTGGTGGGTGAAGTGCTGAAGGTGATCCAGGGACTGGCGGAAGAAGGCCGGACGATGATCATGGTGACGCACGAGATGAGTTTTGCCCGCAAGGTGTCGAGCCAGGTGTTGTTTCTGCATCAGGGCTTGGTGGAAGAGGAAGGTGCCCCCGAAGACGTGTTGGGCAATCCAAAGAGCGAACGCCTGAAGCAATTCCTCAGTGGCAACCTCAAATAAGCTACCCACGTAACCCTGTGGGAGCGAGCCTGCTCGCGAAAGCGGTCTGTCAGTCACATAGATTGTGAATGTTCTGCCCCCTTCGCGAGCAGGCTCGCTCCCACCGGGAAATCCATCACCCACAAAATTAAACTTGTCCTGCCACGCCGCGGTCATTGGAAGAACCCCTCCAGAGCGCGCGCAGCCGGCATGGCGAAATCTCCCGACCTTGCAAACACCTGGTTCAGCGCCCGTACCTGGAAACCGTTCGTCTTTCAGAAACAGGTTTGGGCCGCCGTAAAAAACGGCCAGTCCGGACTGCTCCACGCCAGCACCGGCGCTGGTAAAACCTATGCAGTGTGGTTTGCCGCGCTCAACCGTTTCGCTCGATCCGCGCCGGTTGTTGAAACGGTGCGCAAACGCAAACCCGTTGCCGAACCACTGACCGTGCTGTGGATCACGCCGATGCGCGCCCTCGCCGCCGACACCGCCCGCGCGTTGCAAACGCCGGTGACCGATCTGCAGATCCCGTGGAGCATCGGCCTGCGTACCGGCGACACCAGCAGCAGCGAACGTGCGCGCCAGAGCCGACGTCTGCCGACCACGCTGATTACCACCCCGGAAAGCCTGACGCTGCTACTCGCCCGCGCCGATGCACACAGCGCACTGTCGACCCTGCGCATGATCGTCGTGGACGAATGGCACGAATTGCTCTGCAATAAACGCGGCGTGCAACTGCAACTGGCCCTCGCCCGCCTGCGTTACTGGCAGCCAGACCTGATCGTCTGGGGCGTCTCCGCCACGCTCGGTAATCAATCCCACGCCGAGCAGGTGCTGATCCCACAGGGCGGTGGCGTCAGCATTCAGGGCCAGAGTGAAAAAAACCTCAAGGTCGACACCCTCCTCCCACCGACCATCGAACGCTTTCCCTGGGCCGGACACATCGGTCTGAAGATGCTGCCGCAAGTAGTCGCCGAACTCGACGCCTGCGCCAGCAGCCTGGTGTTCACCAACACCCGGGCGCAGTCGGAAATCTGGTATCAAGCGCTGCTTGAAGCTCGGCCGGACTGGGCCGGTTTGATCGCTTTGCACCACAGCTCATTGTCCCGCGACACCCGCGACTGGGTAGAGCAGGCATTGAAGGACGGCCATTTGAAGGCCGTGGTCTGCACGTCCAGCCTGGACCTGGGCGTGGATTTTTTGCCGGTGGAACGCGTGCTGCAAATCGGTTCGGCCAAGGGTGTCGCCCGCCTGATGCAGCGCGCCGGGCGTTCCGGCCATGCACCGGGACGCACCTCACGGGTGACGCTGGTGCCCACCCACAGCCTCGAGCTGATCGAGGCTGTCGCTGCTCGCGATGCCGTGGCGCAACGGCGTATCGAACCGCGACGCTCACCGCACAAACCACTGGATGTACTGGTGCAACATTTGGTCAGCATGGCGCTGGGGGGCGGATTTATACCCGAGGCGCTGTACGAAGAAGTCCGCGGCGCCTGGGCTTATCGCGACCTGACACTGGCGGATTGGGCGTGGGCGCTGGCTTTCGTACGCCATGGCGGAATGTCTCTGACGGCGTATCCGGATTACCGACGAGTCGAACCGGATGAGCACGGCGTCTGGCGCGTGCCAGATGCGCGACTGGCGCGGCGGCACCGCATGAGCATTGGCACCATCGTCAGCGACGCGAGCATTCAGCTGAAGTTCTGGAGCAAGGGTGGTGGTGGCAAGCAATTGGGCAGCGTTGAAGAAGGTTTTATTGCGCGGCTCAAGCCCGGTGATGGCTTTCTGTTTGCCGGACGTTTGCTGGAGCTGGTGCGCGTGGAAAACATGACTGCTTACGTCAAACGCAGCACCGCGAAAAAAGCCGCCGTACCGCGCTGGAATGGCGGGCGCATGCCGCTTTCCAACGAATTGGCCGAGGCAGTAGTGACACGCTTCACCGCCGCCGCACAGGGTGATTTTGTCGGGCCGGAAATGCAGGCCCTGCGCCCTTTGCTGGAAACACAAGCGCGCTGGTCTGGCCTGCCCACGACGCACAACTTACTGGTCGAGGTGCTGAAATCCCGCGAAGGCTGGCACCTTTTCCTCTATCCGTTTGCCGGTCGCCAAGTGCACCTGGGGCTTGCCAGCCTGCTCGCGTGGCGTGCCAGTCAGCGTCAGCCGGTGACGTTCTCGATCGCGGTCAACGATTACGGTCTGGAGTTGCTCAGCGCCACCCCGGTTGATTGGCCGCAGCAACTTGATGCCGAACTGTTCAACCCCGAACATCTGCTGCGCGATGTGCTGGCCAGCCTCAACGCCGGTGAACTGGCCCTGCGGCGTTTTCGCGAAATTGCCCGAATTGCCGGACTGGTGTTCGCCGGCTACCCCGGCGCGCCAAAAAGTACCCGCCAGGTGCAGGCCTCCAGCGGTTTGTTTTTCGAGGTTTTCAAACAATATGACGCCGACAACCTGCTGCTGGCGCAGGCCGGGGAAGAAGTCCTGCGAGAGGAACTGGATATTCACAGGCTTGAACAGACGCTGGAGCACATCAATCGCATGAAACTAGACGTACACCTGATCAAACGTCCTACACCCTTAGGCTTTCCGCTGCTGGTAGAACGCATGCGCGAGAGCATGAGTTCAGAAAAACTCGCTGACCGAATCAGACGGATGGTCGGTGATCTGGAGCAATCAGCCGACAAGGGCAAGGCCTGATGAATGCGCCCTACCCCGTTCGTCTGGCGGGCGAGGAACTCTGGTTGTTACCGGAAAAGGCCCTGTATTGGCCGGCGCAACAGGCGCTGTTGATCGCCGACGTGCATTTCGGCAAGGCTGCGGCCTATCGCAGCCTCGGTCAGCCGGTTCCGCAAGGCACGACGGCGAGTAACATCGCCGTGATAGATCGACTGTTGGCGAAAATGCCCTGCCGGCAACTGATCTTCCTTGGCGATTTTCTCCACGGCCCGGGCTCCCATGCGCCAGGCACGTTAAGCGCGCTGTCCGAATGGCGGGCGCGCCACGCTGATCTGCCGATGACGCTGATTCGCGGCAATCACGACAAACGCGCGGGTGACCCGCCCGCATCGTTGAACATTCGCGTGGTGCCGGAGCCGCTGTTGCTTGGCCCGTTCGCCCTGCAACACGAGCCCGACCCCCACGCGGAAAGACACGTGCTGGCCGGGCATGTACACCCGGTCTATCGGTTGCACGGCAAAGGGCGGCAGAGCTTGCGTCTGGCTTGTTTCAAACTGGGCGAGCGCATCAGCCTGATGCCGGCGTTCGGTGCGTTTACCGGTGGTTATCAGGTCGACCGCGACGAGTCCTGCAAGATCTTTGTCATCGGCGACAACGAAATTTGGCCAGTCAGTTGAAGTCTTTACGGACCTCTACTGACCGACCATTCATTTAGCGCGTCATTCAGCGCGTTTTTTAGTGCAAATCAGGCGACAGGTGCCGGTGGCGGCTCATCCGGAAGGGTCGGTTCGCCCGGCTCGGTCGGTTGTTCGTTGGGGGTGTCGGGATCAGGCTGACCAGGAATCCCGCCGGCCATGCTGATGGGCGGATGTGCCAACAAGGACCAGGCTAAAACGCCAATCTGATTGGGCTCAAGCCTTGCCAGTTCGGCACTGATATGCGGATCGATCTTCATGGGGCACTCCTCGGCGAAGGCCCGTTTTGCCAGACACAAAAACGGGCAGTACACCCCATAGAGTGTCTGCCCGCCAAAGAATTCCCGACATCCGCCGGATGGACGAATCAGGTACGCGGCAGAGTCACGCCACGCTGGCCCTGATACTTGCCGCCGCGGTCCTTGTAGGAAACTTCACATTCCTCGTCGGATTCAAGAAAGAGCATCTGCGCCACGCCTTCGTTGGCGTAGATTTTTGCCGGCAGATTGGTGGTGTTGGAAAATTCCAGCGTCACGTGGCCTTCCCACTCAGGCTCGAGCGGGGTCACGTTGACGATAATGCCGCAGCGCGCGTAGGTGCTTTTACCCAGGCAGATGGTCAGCACATTGCGTGGAATACGGAAGTATTCGACGGTGCTGGCCAGGGCGAAGGAGTTCGGCGGAATGATGCAAACGTCACTATGGATGTCGACGAAGCTGCCGGCGTCGAAGTTTTTCGGATCGACGATGGCCGAGTTGATGTTGGTGAACACCTTGAAGTGGCTGGTGCAACGCACATCGTAGCCGTAGCTCGACACGCCATAGGAGATCACGCGGTTGTCGTCGCTGCCACGCATCTGGCGCTCGACGAACGGTTCGATCATGCCGTGTTCCTGCGCCATGCGGCGAATCCACTTGTCCGATTTGATGCTCATGGCGGGTGTCCTGAATAGCGAGGTGGAAAAATTCTGTCCGGCATCTTACCGGTCGCGCCGCCGCGTTCAAAGTGCGCGGTGCAATTCTCGCCGAACCCCCTGGATTTACGCACTCTGGCGACGAACTGCCACACCGCCGATCCCGAAATTACAGAAACCTTCGCAAGAAGCATTGGCACATTCCGGAAAAAGGGTTAAGGTGGCGCCACTGTGCTGCTTGTGTCACTGAGAATCTCTACACGATATGTTGAATTTCGATCCAACCATCTACAAGAATTTTTCCTGCTCTTTGCACTCAGTCTCGGCCAGGGTTCTTCCTGTGTCGCAGTTATCTTTGTTCAAGGAGTTACACCATGTCTAATCGCCAAACCGGTACCGTTAAGTGGTTCAACGATGAAAAAGGCTTCGGCTTCATCACTCCACAATCCGGTGACGACCTGTTCGTTCACTTCAAAGCTATCCAATCCGACGGCTTCAAAAGCCTGAAAGAAGGCCAACAGGTTTCTTTCATCGCTACCCGCGGTCAGAAAGGCATGCAAGCTGAGGAAGTACAAGTTATCTAACTTGTAGCTTCTTTAGAAAAGAGCCCCGCCTTTAAAAGCGGGGCTTTTTTGTGGGCGTCTGTTTTGCAGGCGCAAAAAAAGATCGCAGCCTTCGGCAACCCCTCCTGAATCCAGAGGCTGCCGAAGGCTGCGATCTTTTGCTTTACGTTACCAAGCCACGCCAAACCCGGCGGTATAACGGGTCTTGTTCAAATCTGCATCATTGGTACCGCTGATGATGTCACGCTCGGCCTTCAGGTTCAGCGAGGCCCACTCGGTGACCTTGTAGCGCAAGCCCATCTCGGCATCCAGCGCGTAATTGGCCACGTTGGACAACGGCTTGCCGACTTCGCCATTGGTGAAGAACTCGACCTTCTTGCCGATCAGGTAGCGGTTGTAGTCCCACTTCATGGCAACGGAATAGAAGTTGTCCTTGCTGCCATCCTTGTATTCGTAATCGGTGCGGTTGAGCAGCGAGCCCAGCGAGAACGCACCCAACTCATCATCCCAGAACTGGTAGCCAGGACCGGTACCGACGACACGCTGACGTGCCAGCTCTTCGATGTGATCGCGCTTGTAGTTCAGACGCCCCTGCCAGAACCACTGATCGGTCAGGAAGCGGTCAAGGGAGTACTCGGCGCGCCAGTTGTCGGTGGTGGTCACATCGTCCTGAACTTCACGGTTGTATTCGCCTTCGGCGATGTGCCGCCAGCGACCGTGCCGCGCCGTAGTCTTGAAGCCGACGTCGTAATCGTCGGTGTCCTTTTCCGCACGCTGATAGTCCAGCGCGAGATCGACATTACCCTTCCACACCAGATCCTCGACCACCGGTTTGGGCTTGAGAATCTGCTGAATGCTCGCCAGCTCAACGGTTTTTGGCGCTTCGCCATTGGCCAGGGTGACCTTGCCGTCGTCAGCCGCGGTCAGCGATTTGGACATTTCACCTGTGTAGGCATCCTGCTTGACCAGCAGATGCTGATCACTGTCCAGGGTTTTGACTTCTTTCCAGTCAATCGTGACGGCCCCGGCATATTTGGTCTGGATCAACAGCTTGCCGCCGTCGAACACAGTGATAGTGCCGGTCAGCTTGTCACCGTTCTTCATCCAGACGGTGTCGGCAAGCAGGGGCGTGGATGCGCTACAAACAGCAAGGCACAGCAAGGTTCTGGAAAACATAAGCGAATCGAGGGCTCAAGTTTGCGTAAAAGGATCGGCATTATCCGGACGAATAAGACCCTGACAAGGAGTGACCGGACTATTTCCATTGAGTTCATTTCTCAACTGGCCGATCAGGGGTTACGCTTCAGGCATTAATTCGACCCCATTCAGGAACCGCGTACGTGACAGACCCGATCCATGAAGGCGAAAGCGAGGCGCAAATCCGACGCACGGCGCTCTACTCGACCCTCGCGCAAGTGCCCGCAGGTAAAGTCGTCAGCTACGGCCAATTGGCTGATCTCGCCGGGTTGGGGCGCGCCGCCCGCTGGGTCGGCCGCACGCTCAGCCAATTGCCCGGTGACACCAAACTGCCCTGGCACCGCGTTCTCGGGGCCGGCGGTCGGATCAGCCTGCCGGTGGGCAGTCCATCGGGCGATGAACAACGCGCGCGTTTGCGCATGGAAGGCATCACCGTCCTGAACAATCGTGTGGATATTCAACGCCATGGCTGGCGTCCGGTAGAGCACTGCGGTTAGAGTGCGCGCTTTGTTCCCGCAATCTTGAGGCAGACTTCAGCCCATGCCCCGTAAAACCTGGCGCGCCGCGCTCGCCGCCTATGCCAGTCCTTCGACGCTCGTGCTGTTGTTGCTGGGTTTCGCCGCCGGCCTGCCGTACATGCTGGTGTTCTCAACGCTGTCGGTCTGGCTGCGTGAAGCCGGCGTGGCCCGTGAAACCATCGGCTACGCCAGCCTGATCGGTCTGGCCTACGCCTTCAAGTGGGTCTGGTCACCGCTGCTCGACCAATGGCGCCTGCCGTTGCTGGGCAAGCTTGGCCGTCGCCGTTCGTGGCTGGTGCTTTCGCAGTCACTGGTGATCCTGGGCCTGATCGGCATGGGCTTCTGCGATCCGCAGAAGCATCTGTCCTGGCTGATCGCCATTGCGGTGATCGTGGCCTTCGCTTCCGCGACCCAAGACATTGCGGTCGATGCCTATCGCCTGGAAATTGCCGACGACAGCCGGCAAGCCGCACTCGCTGCCAGTTATATGTCCGGCTATCGCATAGCCGCGCTGCTCGCGACTGCCGGCGCCCTGTTTTTCGCTGAAGGTTTTGGCTCAACGGGCTTCAACTATCAGCACTCGGCGTGGGCCGGCACCTACTTGCTGTTTGGCGCGCTCATGGTCCCTGCCCTGCTGACCACACTGTTCATGCGCGAGCCGCCTGTACCCTTGCGTACGCAGTTGCAGGCCGGGCGCTACACCTTCATGCATCAATTGATGTCCGTGTTCGTGCTGATCGTCTTGCTGGTGTCTGTGCCGGCGATGTTCACGCAGCTCTACAACACCGACTTCGCCAGCGTGCTGTTCGAAGGCGCCAGCCTGCTCGACCTGCTGCTGGAAGACCGCGCCTTCCTGCGCGCCATCCTTTATACGCTGCTGACAGCAATGTGCCTGTCGGCCATGGGGCGTCGCGGGCTGGCACCGGTGCTGACACCGGTCAACGACTTCATCCTGCGCTACCGCTGGCAGGCGCTGCTGCTGCTCGGATTGATTGCCACCTATCGGATGTCGGACACGGTGATGGGCGTGATGGCCAACGTGTTCTATATCGACCAGGGGTTCACCAAGGATCAGATTGCCAGTGTCAGCAAGATATTCGGCCTGATCATGACCCTCGTCGGCGCCGGCATGGGCGGACTGCTGATTGTGCGTTTCGGCATTCTGCCGATCCTGCTCATCGGCGGCGCAGCCTCGGCGGGCACCAACCTGCTGTTCCTGATGCTCGCCGACATGGGTCCGAACCTGCAGATGCTGATGGTGACCATTTCCCTGGACAACTTCAGTTCCGGCTTGGCGACGTCTGCATTTGTCGCTTACCTGTCGAGCCTGACCAACCTGAAGTTCTCCGCGACGCAATACGCGCTGCTCAGCTCGATCATGCTCCTGCTACCGCGCCTGATCGGCGGCTATTCCGGGGTCATGGTCGAGAAGTTCGGATACCACAACTTCTTCCTGATCACTGCACTGCTCGGCGTGCCGACACTGGTGCTGATCGCGCTGCACTGGTTCCAGGAAAGCCGCCGCGAAGGCCCGACGCCGACGCCCGAGCCTGTACCGACGCCACTCGTGGACGAATCGTAAGACGTTTCGCCAGCGGTGGGAGGAATCCCGCCGCTGGACCTCACTGCCGGCCGCACTTCTGTACGTCAGCAAAACTCGCCGGTACACTGCTCCGTCATTTCCAGTCTCAGCAACCGACAACGGCCAACCATGCGCACCAGTCAATTTTTGCTCGCCACACAGAAAGAAACGCCTTCCGATGCGGTCGTCATCAGCCACCAGCTGATGCTGCGTGCCGGCATGATCCGCAAACTCGCCTCGGGCCTGTACACCTGGCTGCCGATGGGCTTGCGGGTCATGCGCAAGGTTGAAGCCATCGTTCGCGAAGAAATGAACGCCGCCGGCTCTCTGGAAGTGTTGATGCCGAGCACCCAACCGGCCGAACTGTGGCAGGAATCGGGACGCTGGGAAGAATACGGCCCTGAGTTGCTGCGCTTCAAAGACCGCCACGGTCGTGACTTCTGCGCGGGCCCGACCCACGAAGAAGTGATCACCGATCTGATGCGCAACGAGTTGAGCAGCTATAAGCAGCTGCCAATCAACCTGTACCAGATCCAGACCAAATTCCGTGACGAAATCCGCCCGCGCTTCGGCTTGATGCGCGGCCGCGAATTCATCATGAAGGACTCGTACTCCTTCCATGCCGATCAGCCGTCGCTGCAGGTCACTTATGACCGCATGCACTTGGCGTATTGCAACATCTTCACTCGCCTGGGCCTGAAATTCCGCCCGGTTGAAGCCGACAACGGCTCGATCGGTGGCGCCGGTTCCCACGAGTTCCACGTGCTGGCCGAGTCCGGCGAAGACGATATCGCTTTCAGTAACGGCTCCGACTACGCGGCGAACGTCGAGAAGGCTGAGGCAGTGCCGCGCGAAACTTCGCGCCCTGCTGCGAGCGAAGAGTTGCGCCTGGTCGATACGCCAGACACCAAGACCATTGCCGCGCTGGTGGAAAAATTCAATTTGCCGATTGAAAAGACCATCAAGACCCTGATCGTGCGCGCTGAAGAAGAAGGCAAGCTGATCGCGCTGGTCATTCGTGGCGACCACGAACTCAACGAGATCAAGGCAGCCCAGCAACCTGGCGTTGCCAGCCCGCTGGTCATGGCCACCGACGCCGACCTGCGTGACGCGATTGGCGCCGGCGCCGGTTCGCTCGGCCCGCTGAACCTGCCACTGCCGATCATCATCGACCGCTCGGTCGAACTGATGAGCGACTTCGCTATCGGTGCCAACATCGACGACAAGCACTATTTCGGCGTCAACTGGGAGCGCGATCTGCCGGTTCCAACCGTGGCCGACCTGCGTAACGTGGTTGCTGGCGACCCAAGCCCGGACGGCAAAGGCACTCTGGAAATCGCACGCGGCATCGAAGTGGGGCACATTTTCCAGCTGGGCAACAAGTACAGCAAGGCGATGAAGTGCGAAGTGCTGGGCGAGAACGGCAAGCCTGTGACCCTGGAAATGGGTTGCTACGGTATCGGCGTGTCCCGTGTGGTGGCAGCCGCCATCGAGCAGAACAACGACGAAAACGGCATTATCTGGAGCGACACTCTTGCGCCGTTCCAGATCGCCCTCGTACCGCTGCGCTATGAAACCGAGCAGGTGCGCGAAGCCACCGACAAGCTGTACGCAGAACTGACTGCGGCCGGTTTCGAAGTGCTGCTGGATGATCGCGACAAGAAAACCAGCCCGGGCATTAAGTTCGCAGACATGGAACTGATCGGCATTCCACACCGGATCGTGGTCAGTGACCGCGGCCTCGCCGAAGGTAACCTGGAATACAAGAGCCGTACCGAAGGCGAGGCGCAAGCGCTGCCGGTGGCTGACGTATTGTCCTTCCTTCAGGCCCGTATCCGCCGCTGAAACCAGATAGAGACGTCATGTTCAAGCGAAACACCTTGGGCCTCGGAGGCACCGCCCTGTGCGGTGCCCTGATGGTCAGCGGCTGTGCCAATCACATGTCACAACGCAGCGAGCACGAAGAGCGGGTCGAGCGAAAACTGCTCGATCACCGCCTGCAGATTGATGTCGGTGAGCCCAAGGTGCTTGAGCTGCCGCAGCGACGCGTAAAGATCAACGAGCAGAAGACTTTCGAAGTCACCGAGTTCGAAGTCACCCGCCGTTACGATCGTTACACGCCTTACCAACCCTGGCGCGAGGTCTACGAGATTCCGCTGGGTGCGGTGGCGGTGGTCGGTGGCGTGGGTGCGAACGTGGTCAACGTCTTCGCGCTCGGCAACCTGCCGGACAGCGTGACCCGGGACTGGCTCAGCTACGGTTTTGCCGGGCTCAACCCGTTCATGAACGTGCAATCCAACGGTCGTGCGCAACAGAATCTGGCCGGCATCGATGAAATCCAGCGCGACAAGCGCACGGAATATTCGAGCCTGCCGTGGAGCGAGCGTCCCGTGCAGGTCAAGGCTGGCAAGCAGACCTTCGAGATGACCACCGATCGTAACGGCGTGTTGCGTCTGAACCTGCTCGACAGTCCGTTTGCCGAGAATGACCTCAACCATGTCGGCAAATTGCAGATCAGCGTCGAGGATGCCAAGGATGACGTGCACTCTGACTCATCCCTGATGATCAGCAGCCACCTGCGCGGCAAATTGCTGGAGGCGCACGGGCTGATCTACGACGATCTGGAAGATGACGAAGTCAGCGAGTGGGTCCATCGAGTCAAACGTCTCTCGGAACTGGGGCTGGAAGAAGAAGCCAGCGAACTGGAACAGAGCTTGATCGAGCTGACGCGTAACGATCCTGAGTTGCAGGCCGAGTTTCTCAAGTCGCTGACCAAGGATGCCGGGCGACTGGTCGCGGATCCAGGACCGAATTAACAGCTGAAAGCATCGCGGGCAAGCCCGCTCCCACAAGGCTTTAGGGTGCACACAACCTGTGTGATCGACCGAAAACCCTGTGGGAGCGGGCTTGCCCGCGATGGCAATCTCGAATTCACCGAAAAATTACCGCTCAAACAACTCCATCTGCTCAAACCCGCCCCGCAAGTCCTCCAGCCTCACCCCGACCCCAAGCAACCGCACCGGTTTCCCCCCGCGATTGAATGCCTGCGTCAGCATTAACTGATAACTGCCCAGATCCCGCCCTGCCCCGGCCTGCTCCAATGTGGTCTGGGTGAAGTCGTGAAACTTCACTTTGACGAACGGCTTGCCCGGCCGATAACTGCTGTCGATACGGGCCATGCGGGTTTTCAGGGTTTCGAGCAGCTCGGGCAACTTGTCCAGGCAACTGCGCAGATCCGGCAGATCCGTGTCGTAGGTATTTTCCACGCTGATCGACTGACGACGACTGTCGTTGTGCACCAGCCTGTCATCTATCCCACGAGCAAGACTCCACATTCGCTCACCGAAACTGCCGAATTCGCGCACCAGTGCCAACTTGTCCCACTCGCGCAGGTGCTGACAGTCGACGATGCCGAGTCGGCCCAGTTTGTCAGCGGTGACTTTGCCCACACCGTGCAGCTTGCTGACCGGCAGGCCGCTGACAAAGTCTTCGACCTGATCCGGGGTGATCACGAACAATCCATTGGGCTTCTTCCAGTCGCTGGCAATCTTCGCCAGAAACTTGTTCGGCGCCACGCCTGCGGAGACAGTGATGTGCAACTGATTGGAAACGCGGCGGCGGATGTCCTGGGCAATGCGCGTGGCACTGCCGCCGAAATGCGCGCTGTCCGACACGTCGAGGTAGGCTTCATCCAGCGACAAAGGCTCGATCAAGTCAGTGTAATCAGCAAAGATCGTGTGAATTTCCTTTGACGCTTCACGGTAAGCATCCATGCGCGGCTTGACGATGGTCAGGTCGGGGCACAGCTTTAGAGCGTGGCCGGAGGACATGGCCGAGCGCACGCCATACGCCCGCGCCTCGTAATTACAGGTGGCAATCACCCCACGCCGATCTGCCGAGCCGCCCACCGCCAACGGCTTGCCGGCCAGACGCGGGTCATCGCGCATCTCGATGGCGGCGTAGAAACAGTCACAGTCGACGTGGATGATTTTTCGCTGAGTCATGTCAGAAAAGGAAACGTGGCGAGCCGGATCGGCAGTATCTCACTCACAACTGTATATAGCACCAGTGGTCAGAATGTTCTTTCTCTCCGGTAGGAAAGCTCCGGTGAATTTATTTTCTCAATCGAAGAACGACCACCAATAGAGCTGAAAGCCTTGCTCCACCTGCCCTGCGGCCTGTTCAAGCGTTCGATAAAAGCGCTAACCGATTGAACCTCAACGGATTTTATCCAGATTGAAGGTTGACACCCCGGCGATCCTCTGTAGAATGCCGACACACAGACGCGGGATGGAGCAGTCTGGTAGCTCGTCGGGCTCATAACCCGAAGGTCGTCGGTTCAAATCCGGCTCCCGCAACCAAACATCAAAAAAGGCTACTCGAAAGAGTGGCCTTTTTTGTGCGCGCTTGTTTTGCAAAAGCAAGACGGTGGGAACGCACTCCCTAAAACGGGAATTCGTTGCATATCCTATGGTTACCCATCACCTGCGACCGTTTGACGCGATATCCCGCTTATTTGACCCTTTTCAGGATTAGCGGTTGACACCCCGCCGTTCGCCTGTAGAATGCCGCCACACAGACGCGGGATGGAGCAGTCTGGTAGCTCGTCGGGCTCATAACCCGAAGGTCGTCGGTTCAAATCCGGCTCCCGCAACCAAACATCAAAAAAGGCTACTCGAAAGAGTGGCCTTTTTTGTATCTGCTGAAAAAGTCCTTTCGCAACAATGAGCTGTCATCGTGCAGTGAACCGTCCAGGATCATCAGACGCGCCGAGTTGCGACTATGCTTGAGTCGCAACGCAAACGCCTGCCATCCATGACTGCCCTCGCCGATCCCCGGTGAGAGGCGTAATATTTTGTGATTATTTTTTTCTACAGGGATTGGTAACTTGGCTGGATACCTCCATCCTGTCGCGCACAATCCAAGAGGTGATTGATGCGCGCCAACTCGTCTGATCCACAAGGCAATGTCACAGCGGAACACCCGATCAAACCCGAGCGTTTGCGCTTGCTGGATCGGTTAAGCAAATACCGTCAACCCATCGGTCTGGCGGTCACTCTGCTGTTGTTTGCCATTGCACTGATTGCCTGTCGCCATCTGCTCGCCGAACTCGATCTCGATGCCTTGCACGACTCGATTCTCGAAGTGCCGAAACCTGCCCTGCTGGGCGCGTTCGGTGCGACCGTGATCGGCTTCATTATCCTGCTGGGCTATGAATGGTCGGCTGCCCGCTACGCTGGCGTGACGCTGCCACCGCGCACGCTGGCCCTCGGCGGCTTTACCGCATTTGCGATTGGCAACGCGATCGGCCTCTCGCTGCTATCCGGCGGTTCGGTGCGCTACCGTTTATATGCACGGCTTGGCGTGAGCGCATCGCAAGTTGCGCACATGACCTTGTTCGCCAGCCTGTCGCTGGGCTGCGCTTTGCCACCGCTGGCCGCACTCGCGACTCTTAGCGATCTGCCCAGCGCATCCCAGGCCTTGGGGTTGTCTGAAGGATTGCTCGGCACTGTAGCTGGCGCCGTACTCCTGCTGGGCGCGATTCTGGCGATCGGCATCTATCGCCGGCGTCTGCCGGAACAGCCATTCGCGCACAACCTGCTGGTCAAGGCTGGCCGTCGCACTTTGCGCCTGCCGGGTCGACGCCTGACGTTCCTGCAACTGGTGATCACCGCCCTCGACGTTGCCGCTGCCGCCACCGTGCTTTATCTGTTACTGCCGGAAGCCCCGCCGTTTGGCGCGTTTCTGCTGGTGTATCTGTTGGCCCTGGCCGCGGGTGTACTCAGCCATGTGCCGGGCGGCGTCGGGGTGTTCGAGGCGATTCTGCTGGCCGCCTTCGCCAACCAGCTCGGTGCCGCGCCACTCGCCGCTGCGTTGCTGCTGTATCGCCTGATCTACGTAGTGGCGCCGCTGCTGGTCGCTTGCGTACTGCTGCTGATCAACGAAGGTCAGCGCCTGTTTCAGACCCAGACCATGCGCGCCGCATCCGGTCTGGCTGCGCCGATTCTGGCGGTGCTGGTATTTCTGTCCGGCGTGGTGCTGCTGTTCTCCGGCGCCACCCCAGAGATCGATACGCGCCTGGAGCACATCGGTTTTCTGATCCCGCATCGACTGGTCGACGCTTCGCACTTCGGCGCCAGCCTGATCGGCGTGCTGTGTCTGTTGCTGGCCCAAGGCTTGCGCCGCCGGTTGTCGGCGGCGTGGATGCTGACCACCATTCTGTTGCTGGTCGGCGCCCTGCTCTCGCTGCTCAAGGGTTTCGACTGGGAAGAAGCCTTGTTGATGACCCTGACGGCAAGTCTGCTGGCGGTGTTCCGCCGCTCGTTCTATCGCCCGAGCCGTTTGACCGAACTGCCGTTCTCGCCGCTGTATCTGGTAGCCAGCCTGTGTGTGCTGGGTGCTTCAGCCTGGTTGTTGCTGTTCGCCTATCAAGACGTGCCGTACAGCCATCAATTGTGGTGGCAGTTCACCCTCGACGCTGATGCCCCGCGTGGTCTGCGCTCGCTGCTCGGCGCCGCAGTACTGTTGCTGGTGATTGCCCTGACCTGGTTGCTGCGCACCGCGCGCCCGGTCATTCACCTGCCAACGCCGGACGAACTGGATCGCGCCTCAAAGATTCTGATGGCCTCGTCGCAACCCGATGGCGGCCTCGCGCTGACCGGTGACAAGGCGTTGCTGTTTCACCAGAACGACGAAGCGTTTCTGATGTACGCCCGCCGTGGCCGCAGCCTGGTGGCCCTGTACGACCCGATCGGCCCCGGCCAGCAACGGGCCGAGATGATCTGGCAGTTCCGCGACCTGTGCGACATCCACCACGCCCGCCCCGTGTTCTATCAAGTGCGCGCGGAAAACCTGCCGTACTACATGGACATCGGCCTGACTGCGATCAAGCTTGGCGAAGAAGCGCGGGTCGACCTCATTCGCTTTGACCTCGAAGCCAAGGGCAAGGAGATGAAGGATCTGCGTTACACCTGGAACCGTGGCACCCGTGACGGCCTGTCGTTGGAGATCCATGAACCGGGTCAGGCGCCGATGGATGAGCTCAAGGTGATTTCCGATGCCTGGCTGACCGGCAAGAACGTGCGCGAGAAAGGCTTCTCCCTCGGCCGTTTCAGCGACGATTACCTGAAGCATTTCCGCATCGCGGTGATTCGCTTCGAAGGCCGTCCGGTGGCGTTCGCGAACCTGCTCGAGACTTACAGCCATGATTTGGCCAGTCTCGACCTGATGCGCGCACACCCGGACGCGCCAAAACTGACCATGGAATTCATGATGGTCGGCCTGATTCAACACTATAAGAGTCACGGATACGCGCGCTTCAGCCTGGGCATGGTGCCGTTGTCGGGGTTGCAACCCCGGCGTGGTGCACCGCTGACCCAGCGTCTGGGCTCGATGGTTTTCCGCCGTGGTGAGCAGCTGTACAACTTCCAAGGCTTGCGCCGCTTCAAAGACAAGTTCCAGCCTGACTGGGAACCCCGTTATATGGCCGTGCCCGCCGGACTCGATCCGTTGGTGGCGCTGGCCGACACTGCTGCCCTGATCGCGGGCGGCTTGACTGGATTGGTGAAACGCTGATGATTCAACGCTCCCTGAAGTACATCCTGGCCGCACTGATCGTGCTGGCCGTGATTGCCGGCGGCGGTTTCTGGTACCTCAAACGCCCGGCACCGGAACCGACCCTCGAACAGCTCAAACCGGCCGATGGCACCGCCATGACCCGCGTCATCCCTGGCACCAAGCCCAAGGCGCAGGTGCTGGTGGCCGTCACCGAAGAGCAGAAACTCAGCGACAAACAGCTGAGCACCCTGAGCCGCAGCGCTTCGGCGCAGATCGTTCAGGTGATTCTGCCCAAGGACTGCCTGCTGCAAAGCCGCGCCCTGCAAACCGGTCTGCGCGAACTGAACGGCCCGGCCACACTCGTGAGCGGCATCGGCCCAGGCGCCGTGCTGGCCTGGCGCTGGTTGTCCGAGCAGAAGAACGACAAGGCTCAGGCCATCTCCGTCGACCTCGCGCTGGAAAAACCCGGCTGCACTCACCTGCTGCCAAAAGCCGCCGCCCACGGCCACTGGCTGGTGGCATGGAACGACAACCCGGACGACGCCAGCGCGGGTTTTGTGCGCGATCAACCGAACGCCGAAACCAGCATCAGTGACTACGACATCAACCTGCCGCAAGTGCTGAACAACGAACTGCGCAAGATCCTCGTCGGTGGCGACAAGGCCAACGGTGGTCTGGCGATCCCGGTGGTTGAAGTGCCGGCCGGCCAGGCCAAGGACACTGTCACGCTGTTCCTCTCCGGCGACGGCGGCTGGCGTGACCTCGACCGCGACGTGGCCGGTGAAATGGCCAAGATCGGCTACCCGGTCGTCGGCATCGACACCCTGCGCTACTACTGGCAGCACAAAAGCCCTGAACAAAGCGCACTGGACCTGACCGAACTGATGCAGCACTACCGGCAGAAATGGGGCACCAAGCGCTTCATCCTCACCGGTTACTCGTTCGGTGCCGACGTTCTGCCAGCGATCTACAACCGTCTACCTGAAACCGAGCAGCAACGCGTCGACGCCATCATCCTGCTGGCCTTCGCCCGCACCGGCAGCTTCGAAATCGAAGTCGAAGGCTGGCTCGGCAACGCCGGTAAAGAAGCCGCCACCGGCCCGGAAATGGCCAAGCTGCCACCGGCCAAGGTCGTGTGCATCTACGGTGAAGAAGAGACGGATGAGAGTGGCTGCACGGACAAGACTGCTGTCGGCGAGGCGGTGAAACTGCCGGGTGGTCATCACTTCGATGAGAACTACCCGGCGCTGGCAAAGCGTCTGGTGGACTTGATCCAGAAGCGTCAGGCGGCGAGTCAGGTGGCTGAAGAGTGATCTGAAAGGCTCCAACAAAAAGCCCCCGCCAGCCACTAGGCTGACGGGGGCTTTTCAATGGGGTGGGGATTACATCTCGACTTGCGTCCCCAACTCGATCACCCGGTTCAGCGGCAGATTGAAGAACCTCAGGTTACCGTTGGCATTCTTCAACATGAACGCGAACAACGCCTCGCGCCAACGCGCCATCCCCTCAAGTTTCGAGGCAATCACCGTTTCGCGGCTGAGGAAGTACGTCGTGCGCATCGGGCTGAAGTCCAGATCATCAAGATGGCACAGCTTCAGCGCCTGCGGCACGTCCGGCTCGTCGGTGAAGCCGAAGTGCAGGATCACCCGGAAGAACCCGTCACCGAAGGCATCCACCTCGAAACGCCGGGATGGGGGTACGCGCGGGATGTCTTCATAAACCACCGTCAGCAGCACCACTTGCTCGTGCAATACCTGGTTATGCAACAGGTTGTGCAACAAAGCGTGTGGCACGGCGTCGGAACGCGCTGTGAGGAACACCGCGGTGCCCTGCACGCGATGCGGCGGTTGCACGCGGATGCTGCTGATGAAGATCGGCAGCGGCAGCGCGCCTTCGTCCAGACGCTCGACCAGCAATTGCTTGCCGCGCTTCCAGGTGGTCATCAGCACGAACAGCGCGATACCGGCGATCACCGGGAACGCACCGCCCTGCACGATCTTTGGCACGTTGGCGGCGAAGTACAGACCGTCCACCAGCAGGAAGCCGAGCAATACCGGCACCGCGAGGATCGGTGGCCATTTCCACAGCAGCAGCATGACTGCCGACACCAGAATGGTGGTCATCAACATGGTGCCCGTCACCGCCACGCCATAGGCCGAGGCCAGCGCGCCGGACGACTCGAAGCCCAGCACCAGCAGCACCACGCCAACCATCAACGCCCAGTTCACCGCACCGATGTAGATCTGGCCCTGCTCGTCACTGGAGGTGTGCTGGATGTACATGCGCGGAATGTAACCGAGCTGGATCGCCTGACGGGTCAGGGAGAACGCGCCGGAAATCACCGCTTGCGAGGCAATCACCGTGGCCATCGTCGACAGACCGACCAGCGGAATCAACGCCCAGCTCGGTGCCAGCAGATAGAACGGGTTACGCGCCGCTTCCGGGTTTTCCAGCAGCAACGCGCCCTGCCCGAAGTAATTGAGCACCAGCGCCGGCAACACCAGAATGAACCAGGCGCGGGCAATCGGCTTGCGACCAAAGTGCCCCATATCGGCATACAGCGCTTCAGCACCGGTCAGCGCCAGCACCACGGCGCCGAGAATCGCCACACCCATGCCCGGATGAACGACGAAGAAGTTCACTGCCCACATCGGGTTCATCGCATGTAGCACTTCAGGCGAATGGCTGATGCCATAGACCCCCAGGGCGCCAAGCACCACAAACCAGGTAACCATGATCGGCCCGAAGAGGATGCCGATGCGTGCCGTACCGTGCTTCTGAATCAGAAACAACGCGACCAGGACGACCAGTGACAGCGGCACCACCCAGTGATCAATGCCATCGAACGCCAGGCCCAAACCCTCAATCGCCGACAGAACGGAAATCGCCGGGGTGATCATGCTGTCGCCGTAAAACAGCGCCGCACCGATCAGTCCGCAGACCACCAGCAACGACCGCAGCTTCCTGCGTTCCCCCGCTGCTCGCCGCGCCAGCGCGGTGAGTGCCATGATCCCGCCCTCGCCCTGGTTATCGGCGCGCAGCACGAACATCATGTATTTGATCGACACGACCCAGATCAGCGACCAGAAGATCAACGATAGAATGCCCAGCACGCCATCGTGATTGACCGGCACACCGTAACCGCCGGAAAACACTTCTTTCAGGGTATACAACGGGCTCGTGCCGATGTCGCCATAAACCACCCCGACCGCCGCGACCAGCATGCTCAGCGGTTTGGAGGCCGAACCCTCGGCGCCTGCCGCGTGACTACTTGCCTGACCCATCCAACAACTCCTGATTCCAGACCGGCTTCTTCGAATGAAGCACTATGCTTTGTGGTGCAGCATGCGCTGTTTTACCTGTTGTTACAGACGATTTGTTGACTGTAAAAAATTGGTAAAGCTCAACGGCGCGAAGCATAGCGCAGCACTCGTCGTATTTCCCTGCATAAAGCTGGTCAAGAGAGCTGCTCGTCGATAGAATTGCGCACTTTTTGATCAGAGGCGCGCCCTAAGCGCCCATCCGTCGATTCCCGCGTCAGGCAATCGATGTCACAAAATACCGAGGTTAGACATGTCCACCACTCCTGCGCCAGCCAATCCCAAGGTTGGCTTCGTATCCCTGGGTTGCCCGAAAGCTTTGGTCGACTCCGAACGGATCCTGACCCAGCTGCGCATGGAGGGCTATGACGTGGTGTCCACTTATCAGGACGCCGACGTTGTGGTGGTCAACACCTGTGGCTTTATCGACTCGGCCAAGGCTGAATCTCTGGAGGTGATCGGCGAGGCGATCAAGGAGAACGGCAAGGTCATCGTCACCGGCTGCATGGGTGTGGAAGAAGGCAACATCCGCAACGTGCACCCGAGCGTGCTGGCCGTGACCGGTCCGCAGCAGTACGAGCAGGTGGTCAACGCCGTGCACGACGTCGTGCCGCCGCGCAAAGACCACAACCCGCTGATTGATCTGGTGCCGCCACAAGGCATCAAGCTGACCCCGCGCCACTACGCCTACCTGAAGATTTCCGAAGGCTGCAACCACAGCTGCAGCTTCTGCATCATCCCTTCGATGCGCGGCAAACTGGTCAGCCGTCCGGTCGGTGATGTGTTGGACGAAGCCCAGCGACTGGTCAAATCCGGCGTCAAAGAGCTGCTGGTGATCTCGCAAGACACCAGCGCTTATGGTGTCGACGTGAAATACCGCACCGGTTTCTGGAACGGCGCGCCGGTAAAAACCCGCATGACCGAACTCTGCGAAGCGCTGAGCACGCTGGGCGTCTGGGTGCGTCTGCACTATGTTTACCCGTACCCGCACGTCGACGAGCTGATCCCGCTGATGGCGGCCGGCAAGATCCTGCCGTACCTGGACATCCCGTTTCAGCACGCCAGCCCGAAAGTGTTGAAGTCGATGAAACGCCCGGCGTTTGAAGACAAGACCCTGGCGCGGATCAAGAACTGGCGTGAAATCTGCCCGGACCTGATCATTCGTTCGACCTTCATCGTCGGCTTCCCGGGCGAAACCGAAGAAGACTTCCAGTACCTGCTGAACTGGCTGACCGAAGCCCAGCTCGACCGCGTCGGCTGCTTCCAGTACTCGCCGGTTGAAGGCGCACCGGCCAATGACCTCGACCTGGACATCGTGCCGGACGACGTCAAGCAGGATCGCTGGGATCGCTTCATGGCGCACCAGCAAGCCATCAGCTCGGCGCGCCTGCAACTGCGCATTGGCCGCGAAATCGAAGTGCTGGTGGACGAAGTCGACGAGCAAGGCGCGGTTGGCCGCTGCTTCTTCGACGCCCCGGAAATCGACGGCAACGTGTTTATCGACAATGGCAGCAACCTCAAGCCGGGCGACAAGGTCTGGTGCAAAGTGACGGATGCTGACGAATACGATTTGTGGGCCGAGCAGATCTGATCTGAACGTCAAAAGCCCCTCACCCTAACCCTCTCCCGGAGGGAGAGGGGACTGATCGCGGTGACTATTCGGGGGTACATCGACCTGAATTATCGTGTCGAACTCAGGTTTGAAAAGCACAAAGATCGGCTCCCTTTCCCCCTCGCCCCCTTGGGGGAGAGGGCTGGGGTGAGGGGGTAGATTTAACCAGCGACGAATCCACCGAGCCGTACACCGCGACAAAAAGACCCAAAGCCCCGCTCTTTTTTGGAAGATGCGGGGCTTTTTTACGGCTATCGTTTACCGGGGGACGGACTCCCTTGAAATGGACAAGAGGCAAACGCGCATGCGCCACCATTCGGTCATCCACACGCCGAAACTCAGCGATTATCAGGAACTGACCCAGGTCTGGGAGGCCTCGGTCCGCGCGACCCACGATTTTCTGCCGGACAGCTATATAGAGCTGCTGCGCAAACTGGTGCTGACCCGCTACCTCGACGCGGTAATGCTGATCTGCACCAAGGACAGCCACCAGCGCATCACCGGGTTTGCCGGTGTTGCAGCAGGCAAGATCGAGATGCTGTTTATTGACCCCGCGCACCGCGGCCAAGGCTTGGGCAAGCGATTATTGCGTTACGCCATGGAACACCTGAACGCCGATGAACTGGACGTCAACGAACAGAACCCGCAGGCGCTGGGGTTTTACTTCAAGCAGGGTTTCGAAGTGATCGGACGCTCGGAGGTCGATGGCATGGGCCAGCCGTATCCGTTGCTACATATGCGCTTGCGCCAAACCGAGCAACGCTCAGGTAACGGCTGACACGACATGGATCCTTGTGGGAGCTGGCTTGCCAGCGATGCAGACGCCGCGGTCTGGCAAATACATCGAGGTGATGCCATCGCTGGCAAGCCAGCGCCCACAAGTAATGCGAACGCACCGAAATGGAACCGGGCTTAACCGGCGCCACACAGGTACAATGCCCACCCCTTTTTTGTTACGGCCCTGTCATGACTGACCCGATTCGCCTCTCCAAACGCCTCATCGAACTGGTCGGTTGCTCCCGCCGGGAGGCCGAGCTGTTCATTGAGGGCGGCTGGGTCACCGTGGACGGCGAAGTCATCGACGAGCCGCAATTCAAGGTCGAAGGCCAAAAGGTCGAGCTCGACAAAGACGCCAAGGCCACCGCGCCTGAGCCCGTCACTATTTTGCTCAACGTGCCGGCCGGCATCGATACCGACAGCGCAATGCAGCTGATCAGTGCCGAAACCCTGAGCGAAGAACACCGCTACGGCAAACGCCCGTTGCGCGGACACTTCCTGCGCCTGAGCACCAGCGCCGACCTGCAGTCCAATGCCAGCGGTCTGCTGGTATTCACCCAGGACTGGAAAATCCTGCGCAAGCTCACCGCCGACTCCGCCAAGATCGAGCAGGAATACGTGGTTGAAGTAGAGGGCGATATGGTCGCTCACGGCCTCAACCGCCTGACCCACGGCCTCACCCACAAGGGCAAGGAGTTGCCGGCGGTCAAAGCCAGTTGGCAGAACGAAAACCGCCTGCGCTTCGCCATGAAAAACCCGCAGCCGGGGATCATTGCCCAGCTCTGCCAGGCCGTTGGCTTGAAAGTCATCAGCGTGCGCCGCATCCGTATTGGCGGTGTGTCCATCGGCAAGGTGCCAGTCGGCCAATGGCGCTACATGTCCGGCAAAGAGAAGTTCTGACGACTCTGTTTTGCCGCCCCACATTTTCGGCAGCGCCCCGCGCGATGCCCACAGCGAAAGATCAGGATTGCCCACATGATTCATAACGACGTATTGCGCAGCGTGCGCTACATGCTCGACATCAGCGACAAGAAAGTCATTGAAATCACCAAGACCGGCGGCATGGAAATCGCCCTCGAAGACCTGGTGAAATACCTCGACAAGAAAGAAGAAGACGAAGAAGGCTTCGTGCGCTGCCCGGACGAAGTCATCGCGCACTTCCTCGACGGTCTGGTGATTTTCAAACGTGGCAAGGACGAAAGCCGTCCGCCGCAGCCGATTGAAGTGCCGGTGACCAACAACATCATTCTGAAAAAGCTGCGTGTGGCCTTCGAACTGAAAGAAGACGACATGCACGCAATCCTCAAGGCTGCCGAGTTCCCGGTGTCCAAGCCTGAGCTGAGCGCGCTGTTCCGCAAGGTTGGTCACACCAACTACCGTCCGTGCGGCGATCAACTGCTGCGCAACTTCCTCAAGGGGCTCACGCTGCGCGTGAGAGCGTAAAACCAGCTGCGAGCCGCAAGCTGCAAGCTCTTACTTGTAGCTTGTAGCTTGCAACTCGAAGCTGGCCGCATGGCCCCCCATTCCTCGCAAAAATAGTGGCTCCGCTTTTCGCGTCTGACGACTAGGGTGTATTGATCCCTAGCACTCAGGATTCGCCATGCACCCGTACTTTTCCCTGCAAGGCCGCACCGCTCTGGTGACCGGCGGCACTCGTGGTATCGGCAAAATGATCGCCAAGGCCTTTGTCGAGGCCGGCGCCCGGGTTTTCGTCTGCGCCCGGGATGCCGAAGCCTGTCATCAAACGGCCGAAGAACTCGGCGCGCTTGGCCTCTGTCATGGCATTGCTGCGAATCTGGCGACTGAAGAAGGCGTTCAGCAACTGGCCGCACGATTGGCCGAGCAGATCACTCACCTGGATATTCTGGTGAATAACGCCGGCACCACCTGGGGCGCGCCGCTGGAAAGCTACCCGGTCAAGGGCTGGGAGAAAGTCATGCAGCTCAACGTGACGTCGGTGTTCAGTTGCATCCAGCAGTTTCTGCCGCTGTTGCGCAAGGCCGGCTCAGCGGCAAATCCGGCGCGGATCATCAATATCGGATCGGTGGCGGGGATTTCCTCCTTCGGCGAGCAGGCCTATGCCTATGGGCCGAGCAAGGCCGCCTTGCATCAGTTGTCACGGATTCTGGCACGCGGACTGGTGAGCCAGCACATCAACGTCAACGTGATCGCACCGGGCCGATTCCCGAGCAAGATGACCCAGCATATTGGCAACGATGAGCAGGCATTGGCCGAGGACACGGCGTTGATTCCGATGAAACGCTGGGGGCGAGAGGAAGAGATGGCGGCGCTGGCGATCAGTCTGGCGAGTACGGCTGGGGCGTATATGACCGGGAATATCATTCCTTTGGATGGCGGGTTCAGCCTCTGAATCGGCGGTGAAGCTATCGCTGGCAAGCCAGCTCCCACAGGGTTCTTGAGTGTTCACATCATCTGTGTACACCACACAACCTGTGGGAGCTGGCTTGCCAGCGATGGCGTCAGCCCTGCCAACACCAGACTTGAGGTTGGAAGGGTTATCATGCCCGCCCTGATCCCGTTTCTGACTTCAAACCATGACTTACAGCGTCTCCCCCATCGGCTTCGTCCGCTCCTGCTTCAAGGAGAAGTTCGCCATCCCCCGCCAACCGCAATTGGCGCCCGCCGCCCGTGGCGTGCTGGAACTGGTGCCGCCGTTCGATCAGGGTGACGCCGTGCAGGGTCTGGAACAGGTCAGTCACGTCTGGCTGCTGTTCCTGTTCCACCAGGCCCTGGAAGACAAACCGCGCTTGAAAGTGCGCCCTCCCCGGCTCGGCGGCAACAAGTCCATGGGCGTGTTCGCCACTCGCGCCACCCACCGCCCGAATGGCATTGGCCAATCCGTGGTGAAACTGGACAAGGTCGAAGCCAATCGCCTGTTCATTTCTGGTATCGATCTGCTCGACGGCACGCCGATTCTCGACATCAAACCTTACGTGCCTTACGCCGACATCATCCCCGACGCCTCCAACAGCATCGCCAGCGCTGCGCCGCAACTGATTGACGTGCAGTGGACAGACACAGCACTGCAACAAGCGCACACACACGCACAGCGCCTGGCCGAGCCGTTGGTTGAGTTGATCGAGCAGTGTTTGGCACAGGATCCGCGCCCGGCGTATCAGACGCCAGCGCCGGAGCGTGAATACGGCGCACAATTCTGGGATCTGGACGTGCGCTGGCATTACCCCGTGCCTGAGCAGATTCGCGTCCTCGAAGTGATCCCCGCCAACGCCTAAACCCCGAAAACGAAAAAGCCCGCGCTGCCTTCTCAGGCAACGCGGGCTTTTTGCTGTCACACCACAACACCCATTGTGGGAGCGAGCCTGCTCGCGAAGGCGTTGTGTCAGCCAACATAAATGTTAATGACAGATCGCATTCGCGAGCAGGCTCGCTCCCACAGGGAATGTGACTTACTTCTCGACGAACGCACGCTCGATCAGGTAATCACCCGGCTCGCGCATCCGCGGCGAGACTGTCAGGCCGAAGCTGTTCAACACTTCGCTGGTCTCGTCGAGCATGCTCGGGCTGCCGCACAGCATGGCGCGGTCGTCCTGCGGGTTGATCGGCGGCAGGCCGATGTCGCTGAACAGCTTGCCGCTGCGCATCAGATCGGTCAGGCGGCCTTCGTTCTCGAAAGGCTCGCGGGTCACGGTCGGGTAGTAGATCAGCTTGTCGCGCAGCGCTTCGCCGAAGAACTCGTTCTGTGGCAGGTGCTCGGTGATGAATTCGCGGTAGGCGACTTCATTCACATAGCGAACACCGTGGCACAGGATCACTTTTTCGAAACGCTCGTAGGTTTCAGGGTCCTGGATCACGCTCATGAACGGCGCCAGACCGGTGCCGGTGCTGAGCAGGTAAAGGTGTTTGCCAGGTTTCAGGTCATCCAGTACCAGCGTGCCCGTAGGCTTTTTGCTGATGATGATCTCGTCGCCTTCCTTCAGGTGCTGCAACTGCGAAGTCAGCGGGCCATCAGGCACCTTGATGCTGAAGAATTCCAGATGCTCTTCCCAGTTCGGGCTGGCGATCGAGTAAGCGCGCATAAGCGGGCGGCCATTTGGCTGTTGCAGGCCGATCATCACGAACTGCCCGTTCTCGAAGCGCAGGCCCGGGTCGCGGGTGCACTTGAAGCTGAACAGGGTATCGTTCCAGTGATGAACACTGAGGACACGCTCGTGGTTCATGTTGCTCATGTACGTTTGACTCCTGGATATTGGGTCTGCGCGTCTCTTGAAGCCAATGATGGCAGGCCGACGGCGCGCAATTGCATCGCATTCTAATAGCGACGACAATATCTGTTAACTGGATTATTAAGATAAGGGTTATCGGTTATATCGATATGCGATTTACTCTCCGTCAACTGCAAGTCTTCGTCGCTGTCGCCCAGCAGGAAAGCGTGTCCCGGGCTGCGGGTCTGCTTAACCTCTCACAATCGGCGGCAAGCACCTCGATCACCGAACTGGAGCGCCAGTCCAGCTGCCAGCTGTTCGACCGCGCCGGCAAACGGCTGAGCCTCAACGCCCTCGGCAAACAGCTGTTGCCGCAGGCGGTGGCCCTGCTTGATCAGGCCAAGGAGATCGAAGACCTGCTCAACGGCAAGTCCGGTTTCGGCTCACTGGCAGTCGGTGCGACGCTGACCATCGGCAATTACCTGGCGACCCTGCTAATCGGCAGCTTCATGCAACGCCATCCGGAAAGCCAGGTGAAGTTGCACGTTCAGAACACCGCTAACATCGTGCAACAGGTCGCTCACTATGAAATTGATCTGGGTCTAATCGAAGGCGATTGCAGCCATCCGGACATCGAAGTTCAGAGCTGGGTCGAGGATGAACTGGTGGTGTTCTGCGCGCCGCAGCATCCACTGGCCAAACGCGGTAGCGCGAGCATGGAAGAGTTGACGCACGAGGCATGGATTCTGCGCGAACAAGGCTCCGGCACGCGCCTGACGTTTGATCAGGCCATGCGTCACCATCGCAGCGCGCTGAATATCCGACTTGAGCTGGAACACACCGAAGCGATCAAACGCGCAGTGGAGTCGGGGCTGGGGATTGGCTGCATTTCGCGGCTGGCACTGCGTGATGCATTCCGGCGCGGCAGCCTGGTGGCGGTGGAAACGCCAGATATGGATCTGGCGCGGCAGTTCTACTTCATCTGGCACAAACAGAAGTACCAGACCTCGGCCATGCGCGAATTTCTCGAGCTGTGCCGCGCGTTCACCGCGGGTGTTCAGCGCAGCGACGAGATCGTTTTGCCGACTATCGCTTAAAGCAGAATCACGGCCCACACCAGCGCAATCATGCTCAGCGCCACGAATTGCGCGGCGCTGCCCATATCCTTGGCGTTCTTGGACAGTGGGTGCAGCTCCAGCGAGATGCGGTCGATGGCCGCTTCCACTGCCGAGTTCAGCAGCTCGACGATCAGCGCCAGCAGGCACACGGCGATCAACAGCGCCTGTTCAACACGGCTGACGTTCAGGAAAAACGTCAGTGGCACCAGCACCACATTGAGCAGCACCAGTTGGCGGAATGCCGCTTCGCCGGTGAAGGCTGCGCGTAGACCATCCAGCGAGTAACCGGAAGCGTTGAGAATGCGTTTCAGGCCGGTCTGGCCCTTGAAAGGTGACATAAAGTAGAAACCAACCAAAAAGGAGTGGGAAAGCTAGATCAACCAAAGTCAAAAAAGCGTGAACGCGCCAGCCATTACTGGCTCGGAATTGACTCCAGTTGTTGCAGAAGCAATGCCGCCTGAGTTCGGGTACGCACATTCAGCTTGCGAAAGATCGCCGTGACATGAGCCTTGATGGTCGCTTCCGACACACTCAACTCATAGGCAATCTGCTTGTTCAACAGGCCTTCGCAGACCATGGTCAATACGCGAAACTGCTGGGGTGTCAGGCTGGCCAGGCCATCGCTGGCGGCTTTGGCTTCGGCAGAAACGCTGACCGCTTCAAAAGCTTGCGGTGGCCAGAACACATCGCCATCGAGCACTTTGCGCACGGCTTCCTGAATCACGCTGAGGTCGCTGGACTTGGGAATAAAGCCACTGGCGCCGAACTCTCGGGACTTGACCATCACCGAGGCTTCTTCCTGCGCCGAGACCATCACCACCGGAATTTGCGGGTATTGGCCGCGCAACATCACCAATCCGGAAAACCCGAAAGCGCCGGGCATGTTCAGGTCCAGCAGGACCAGATCCCAATCAGCCTTTTCGGTCAGACGCGTTTCCAGTTCGGCGATGCTCGCCACTTCCACCAGCCGTACATCCGGGCCAAGGCCCAGCGTCACGGCCTGATGCATGGCGCTACGAAACAGGGGGTGATCATCGGCAATCAGGATGTCGTATGTGGCCATTTTTCAAATGATCCTGTTTTTTGATGGCAGACCCGGTCTATTCGGCTCTGGCCAAAGCAACTCAAGATGCCGCTTGCAGCGGCACCCACAGGGGCACGTTCAACGCCAATCACCAGCAAACACGGCGTTTCAAACCTTGGCAGCACCCTAATCGGCGCCAAGCATGCCCAGCGAAGACGGGGTGGTCAAGCAACACGGCCGCCGCGATGTGCAGTATGGGCCACTATTGGGCCAAGTCCGCCTGCGGCTTTCGTATAAAGGGTTGCAACTCGGCGTGGGCCGGCGTCGATTCATTCCTATCCAATTGCTGTTTTGCGCCCAGATAATGCTGGCTGAACACATCGAAATAAGCGTCCAGTGCCGACGCAGCATCGCTGTCACCTGCCAGTTCCAGACACAGCGCCGCGACTTCGGCGGTGCACAGGTGCTCACTGCGGGTCGAGCGGCGCAACCGGTAGCGCGACAGTTTGTCGGGCAGCAGGCTGAGAATCGGCAAGCGCTCAAAGTACGGGCTCTTGCGGAAGATCTTGCGTGCTTCGGTCCAGGTCGCATCCAGCAGAATAAACAGCGGGCGCTTGCCGCTTTCGAGTTCAACGGTGTTGGTCACCCGCGACGGCTCGACATATTCCCCGGGAAACACCAGATACGGCTGCCACTGTGGGTCATTGAGCAGTGCCAGCATCTGCGGGTCGGGCTCGGTACGTGACCAGATGAATGCGTGGTTATCCCGTACCACATCAGCAATCAGCCAACCGGTGTTGCTCGGCTTGAACACTTCCTTGCCAGTCATGATCAGGCACACGCCCGAACGGGAGTCGACGCTTGGCCGCCAGGCACACAGGCAATGACTGATGATTACCCGACAGTCGCGGCAGCGCTCGGAGCGAAAGCCTCGGGCCTGAATCGGCTTGATGCCCTCGTCCTCACGCTGATCACGCAAGCGGGCTACGGCGTTGGGGGCATGATGGATCACGGACGGCGCCACACAGCAGGGAAACTCGACACGAACAACACTCGGCAGGGCAATAAAGACCGCAAGTTTACCAGAGCGACAGGGACAAACCTGTACCGTCCAGACCGGCTCCCCTATAATTCGCCGCCACTGAACGCACAGTCACGTGGCTGGTCGAAACACCAGTCACTGAACCAGGAGAGTTTCATGCTGCGCCTTATCGTTCCCACCGCTGCCATTCTGCTGGCGTCGTCCTTCACCGCTCAAGCTGCATCCTTGAGTGAGCAGAATCTGAACAGAGAGCTGCGCAACGTCGCCGCCCAAAGCAGCGTCGGCACGCCACGGGCAATCAACGAAGACATTCTTGATCAGGGCTACACCGTTGAAGGCACTCAGTTGATCAATCACCTGAGCGTACAAAAGAGCCACGCCGACAAAATGCGCGCAGACCCCAAAGCCGTGTATTTCCAGTTGGGTGCTTCGGTTTGCAACAACCCATCGTTCCGCAAGCTGATGGCCAAAGGCGCGATCATGCGTTACGAATTCACCGAAGTGAAAACCAACAAGGCTGTTGGCGCTGCCAGCTACCAGGATTCGGATTGCCCGAAAGCCGCTCCGGCGAAAAAGAAGTAATCATCGCGAATTGGCGCGCCGCTGTTCATCCTCGGCGCGCAATTCGGCCACCAGGGCCTGTAAATAACGAGAACGCCGCTCCCCGCCTGCCAACCTTCGGCAGCACTCCTCTTCGAGACTCACCTGGTTGGTCTCGGCTGACGCCTTCAACATCCGATACAGCTGCGCATCGATTTCCAGAATCACTCTGGCCACGTATCCCGCCTCCTTGCTACCGAGAAATCCTTGAAGAGCGTGCTCCTTGCGTACGGTCAGTCATGCCAAGTTGTAGCAAGGTGCCTATAGATTAGTTAATCAGAGGGGTTGCCGTTCGGCGCACGTTCGGACGAACGGTGAAATCATCCACCTGACAATCAACAAGCGATTGCCATCCGCCGCGCTGCAGCGCAATGATCAAGTCAGCGCAATCACGCACAAGGGTCTAGATTCAGAGTATCCACGATCAATTATCAGCGGCAGGAAAAGGAACTGTCGATTGTGTGTTTTCGCAGCGCAGCCCCGACGCCGCGCGTCAGGGCGACCCGCTCTGTGCAGAAGGAGACGTTAAATGCCTTACCAACCGAATGACCTGCTCAGCCGTCATTTTCAGGAAAGCGGCCCCGACCTCATCAGCCAGGTCGAAGAACAACTCAACCGTGTTTCCACCAACAGTCCAAATATTCCCATCTACCGAGACATGATCCTGACGGTGCTGCGCATGGCCCAGGAAGATCACAACCGCTGGAACGCCAAGATCACGTTGCAAGCCCTGCGCGAGCTGGAACAGACGTTTCGGGTTCTGGAACAATTCAAGGGCCGACGCAAGGTCACTGTGTTCGGCTCGGCGCGCACGCCGGTCGAGCATCCGCTGTATGCATTGGCCCGGGAACTCGGCGCGAAACTGGCGAGTTCGGACATGATGGTCATCACCGGTGCCGGTGGCGGCATCATGGCCGCCGCCCATGAAGGCGCAGGGCGTGATCACAGCCTCGGGTTCAACATCACCCTGCCCTTCGAACAGCATGCCAATCCGACCGTGGGCGGTACCGGCAACCTGCTTCCGTTTCACTTCTTCTTCACCCGCAAGTTGTTCTTCGTCAAGGAGGCCGACGCACTGGTGCTGTGCCCGGGTGGCTTCGGCACACTGGATGAAGCACTGGAAGTGCTGACTCTGATCCAGACCGGCAAAAGCCCACTGGTTCCGGTGGTACTGCTGGACTCACCGGGCGGTACGTTCTGGCAAGGCGCGATGGATTTCATCCGCCAGCAACTGGAGGAAAACCGCTACATCCTGCCGACCGACATGAAGCTGATGCGATTGGTCTACACCGTCGAGGAAGCGGTGGAACAGATCACTCAGTTTTATAGCAACTTCCACTCCAGTCGCTGGCTCAAGGGGCAATTCGTGATTCGCATGAATCACAAGCTCAGCGATCAGGCGTTGGAGCATATGCAGGAAGCCTTTGCCGATCTGTGTTTGAGCGGCCATTTCCATCAGCATACCTACAGCGGAGAAGAACACGACGACGCCCAGTTCAGTCATCTGGCGCGCTTGGCCTTTGCCTTCACCGCTCGTAATCAAGGGCGCTTGAGGGAGTTAGTGGACTACATCAACCTGCCGGAAAACTGGGCCCATTCCAAACCGCAAGCCGCGCAACGCAGCCGAGAACCCTCGAAGGTAATTTGAAGGCAAAAAAAAACGGCCCGCTATTTTCATAGCGGGCCGTTTCGTTTCAACCGTTCAATCGTCCATCCCTCTGCCGCTGAACAAGCGGTTGATCATCTCCATCGAGAAGCCCCGATACGCCAGAAAGCGGCCTTGTTTCGCCCGCTCCCTGGCATCAATCGGCAAATGCCCGGAGAATTTCCGTTGCCAGGTTTCCTGAAGTTGCTCCTGCCAACTGATACCGCTTTCGCGCAGGGCGAGTTCGATATCGGCGCGTTGCAACCCACGCTGGCTCAGTTCCTCGCGAATTCGCAGAGGGCCATAACCGGAACGGGCTCGGTAGGAAACAAAGCTTTCAAGATAACGGGCTTCGGAAAGCAGCCCTTCTTCCGTCAAACGGTCGAGGGCTGTTTCGATCATTTCCGCCTCAGCGCCGCGCTGACGCAGTTTACGCGTCAGCTCGACTCGACCGTGCTCGCGACGTGCGAGCAGGTCCATGGCGGTTCGCCGCACCGCGACGAGGGTATCGAGTACAAGTGTCATTCAAAGACTTCAAACGTCGACATCGGCCTCAGCCATATCGTCGACTTTGTCCTTGGCCAGCGAAGCCTTGACGTCTGCCGCCGGGGCCAGCAGTTTGTCACGCAGTTGCTTCTCGAGCTTCTTGGCGATTTCCGGATTGTCTGCCAGGAACTTGGCCGAGTTGGCCTTGCCCTGACCGATCTTGGTGCCTTCATACGCATACCAGGCGCCGGATTTCTCGACGAAGCCGTGCAGCACGCCCAGGTCGATCATCTCGCCGTTAAGGTAGATGCCCTTGCCGTAAAGAATCTGGAACTCGGCCTGACGGAACGGCGAAGCCACCTTGTTTTTCACAACCTTGACGCGGGTTTCGCTGCCGACCACTTCGTCGCCTTCTTTCACCGCGCCAGTACGGCGGATGTCGAGACGCACCGAGGCGTAGAACTTCAGCGCGTTACCACCGGTGGTGGTTTCCGGGCTACCGAACATCACGCCGATCTTCATGCGGATCTGGTTGATGAAGATAACCAGGCAGTTGGCGTTCTTGATGTTACCGGTGATTTTACGCAGCGCCTGGGACATCAGACGGGCTTGCAGGCCCACGTGCATGTCACCCATTTCGCCTTCGATTTCAGCCTTCGGCACCAGTGCAGCCACGGAGTCGACGATGATCACGTCAACGGCGTTGGAGCGCACTAGCATGTCGGTGATTTCCAGAGCTTGTTCGCCGGTGTCAGGCTGGGAAACCAGCAAGTCATCCACGTTGACGCCCAGTTTGCCGGCGTACTCAGGGTCGAGGGCGTGTTCGGCGTCGACGAATGCGCAGGTCGCGCCAGCTTTTTGAGCCTGGGCGATCACGGACAGGGTCAATGTGGTTTTACCGGAAGATTCAGGACCGTAGATTTCAACGATACGGCCTTTTGGCAGGCCGCCAATGCCGAGTGCAATGTCCAGACCCAGAGAGCCAGTGGAGATGGCCGGGATCGCCTGACGGTCCTGATCGCCCATACGCATTACGGCACCCTTGCCGAATTGACGTTCGATCTGACCCAGGGCCGCAGCCAAGGCTTTCTTCTTGTTGTCGTCCATTAAAGTCCTCACGTAATCAATAAGGCCTGACGGCCAACACCTGTATAAGTAGCCAGTATTATTCCACAGCGTTCGCGGATCGCCTACCCCTGATTTTCGATTTCTCGTGCCGCTAGTCGCATGAGCCCCTCTAGCGCGGCCTTCACCGTTTGTCGGCGGACGTCATCGCGATTGCCCGCGAAGTGCTGCACTTCACTGGTCACCACATCGCCAACGCCCCAGGCCAGCCAAACGGTGCCCACCGGTTTGTTGGGCGTGCCACCATCGGGCCCGGCCACACCGCTGACCGCCACGGCGAACCGCGCCAGGCTCTGTGCCTGCGCGCCCCGCACCATCGCCTCGACCACCTCGCGACTGACTGCGCCCACCGAGTCGAACAACTCGGCCGGCACATTCAGTTGCTGGGTTTTCTGCCGGTTGGAGTACGTCACGTAGCCGGCCTCGAACCACGCCGAGCTGCCCGGAATCCGCGTGATGGCTTCGGCAATCCCGCCGCCGGTGCAGGACTCGGCGGTGGTGACGTGGGCATTGAGCACTTGCAGACGTCGGCCAAGCTCGGCTGCCAGTTGAGTGATCTCTTTCACGTTGCTCTCCGGATCGTGTGGAATGCGTCCACCGTACACGAGCCGGTTGTGCTTTCAATACACAAGCTTATTCAAAATGTTCGGGCGCCAACGCTCTGACATAGGCCTGACAGGCCTGCAAGGCAATCAGTCCGCGATCACCTTCGTCGGTGATGGCGACAATTCGTTGAGCATGCGCCGGGTCAAGTCGGGCGCGTACGGTTGCATGATCCACGCCGCCGGTTCCGGCGGCGGCTGGCACTGCACAGCCTGCGGCAACGTCGCCTGCGTCGAGGAGGACTGACAGGCGCACATCAGCAGTGGCAAGACGATCGCGCAGGCGATCCTGATCACGTTGGGCATCGCTCAGCGCTCGATAATGGCTGTGTTCACTGGCCGCGAGCCGTTGCTCCAGTGCCAGACGTTTATCCTGCTCGGCCTGTTGCGCGGTGGCGGCGGTCAGGGTCAGTTGATTGAGGACTTCTGCGTTTAACAGAGCCTGTTCGGCCAGTTGCCGTCCATAGCGCCAATCCTGAACCTGCCAGCCCAGCGCCGCGGCCGCCAGGGCCAGCAACGCGATGCCGATCACTCGCCAGGGGATTGGCATAACACAGCCCTCGCCCGCGCCCAGATTTCGAGCCGATCCTGCAGGCCGTTCAACCCGCCGTTGATACGACGGGTGATGGTGTTGAACTGATCGCGATCGGCGAGCGCGTTCAAGCCATTCTTTTCCCAGAACCACGCGGCGGACTCGGCGGCCCACTGCGGCTGCTCCAACAGTTCCGGCAAGGACAGCAGACGCTCATCGCCGAACAGGCCGAGGCTGCATTGACGATAGTTGCTTTGGCCGGTGATCTGGATCAACCCGCGACCGCGGTACTTTTGTCCATCACCATCGGCCTGCGGCGTATTGCCCAGGCGTAACGCCAGCGTACCGGTGTCGTATTTGCTCAGGTACTGGTTGTTGCCCAACTCGCGCACGTAGTGCAACTGACCCGATTCGTGGCCGATTTGCGCCAGGAATGCAGCAATACGCTTGGGCGTATCAATGCGATGGTTGGCCATGGCACTGTTTAGCGCAGATACAAAAACGCCCGCTTGGCTGCGGGCGTTCGGCATGATGTTTAAAAGGTTGTTTTCAGTTATTTGCATGATGCGTGTCCTCCCTGGATGCTTCGATTGAATCATGGCTGGCGGCTAATACCGGCCAGCCATTTTTTTGCCAGCGTTCTCACGGCGCTGTCCGGGGCAGTCGTTTCGAGTGTTTCATTGAGTGGCAAAACCAGGCCACCAGATTGCAGCCACTCTTGATACTCAAGCCAGTCCCGGTTGGTCAGGTCCTGCGGGATGAATGCTGAATCCTCCATGCGCAGTACTCCGTAAGCGGTCAGTTGGTAGGTCATGGTTCAATCCTAGATTTCAGCGTCCGCTGTCCATTCAATCTGCAGTCCGTTACCCGGCTGGCTGTTTACCGGCGTCACAGTGCCGATGGCAAAACTGCGCTGTGTCACACTTTGTACAGCTGTGCCTGTGCAGGCCACTCCCGCCGAGTAATTCCAGACCTGATTACTTTCATTCCCGGGGCAATACAGGACAACAGTAGGTTGCACTCGCTTCTGCACTTGCATGTCTACGACCATTCCGTATTGACCGTTATTGGCAGCCGCAGCCTGAGTAAACGTGACAATGCATGTGCCCGTGCCATTGTTCGCTCGAATGGTTAAACGGTTGGCAAAGGATTTTTCGAAATAACGCTGACACAGCATCATCTCTTCAGCGGCTGGACGATATTCGAATGGGGTGGAGATCGGTCCCTCCTCCAACTGGATTCTTGCGAAGTCGACCGTCTGCAAAACATTGAGCGGAAGATCGAAAGCCAGCCGCAGGTAATCATTGGCACCTAGCATTTTTCCCGCAATAACCGGCACCTGGAACGTTGCGCTGTACCTGGCCCAGCCAGTACTGAGTTGAAAGACATCAACAACTTTCACGACCGCTTCCGAACCACCGACCCCAAAGTACTGACCTATCGCTACTTTCAACGTTCGAGCCGCATCGGATCGCGCCCAGAATGTCAGGGTCGCCGTTTTTCCGGCCAATGTTCGGACCGATTCAATGCTCTGGGAGACTGTGTGCGTGGTCGCACCGACACCCGCTGTGGTTTGTTGCCAGCGCAAAAAATAACTCGGCTCACCGGACACGTCTGCCTGCCCTGGCGCGAAGTCCTGGCGAGAAATAGTCACGGCGGCATTGCCATTCCAATCACAACGAAAACGATCGGCCACATAGCCACCAATGTTTGGCCCCTGGTTGATTGCACCGCGCTGCCAGATATCGAACCCGCCATTTATCAACAGATTCCTGCGATACACCTGAATCGGAAATGGCTGTAATGGGTCCGGTTTCGACAACTGCTGAATAGCTTGAGCCAATTGATCAGTTTGCTGCTCATCCGGCTTCAAACCAGCTGCGATGATCGCGCTGAGTATTTCCTGAGTAACACTGTTGCCCCAGCTCGCCGGAATCAGCGATCCCGGTGTTCCGGCTATCGCATCTTCATCGACAAATTTGCCGTCGACCAAGCCGGAGCCAGGCACACTTCTTGGATAATCCACGTTATTTTCTCCTTGTCAGTTCGGGCTGCGGCTCTGTTGCCAAAGGGCACACAGCTCAGTCTTTTGCGCGCAGCAACACTTCCAGCCAGTCGGGTTCGACCGGCCGAGAACGTGTATCCGGAAATTCAGGATCGTTTGGCCAATCGCGCAGTGCCTGCCGGTAAGCGAGAAGTTCCTTGAACTCCTCCGTGCGCAGTGTCGTGCCCACGCCGACTTCCATTTCTTCAACGTCGCGAAGTACCAGCCATTGAGTCGACTCCAGCGCCTTGTTTCGCCAGGCGCGTTCTAAACCATCGTCGGTTGGTACGGCGAGTAAAACCCTTTGCGGGCGGCCGTCAATGTTCAGAGAAAGAACCGTTTCTTTAGGGGCGTTCGACACCAGCGCGCAGTACTCACCTTCGCTAAGCTGAAAGGCATCGGCCGGGATATTCAGTCCATGTAAATCCGAGTGATAGAAGCCAGAAGTTGCCGGAGAAAAATAATACATAGTCAATACCCTATCCCGATGATGCGCGCGGAAATGGAGACACCCGAATAATCAGGACAGCGTACGTTGATGCCCACGCGCGGATTCACCGTTGAAACAGCGTTCCACGTCAAAAACGTTGCTGTTGAAGTACCTTCATGTGTGGCAACTGCAAGAAACAACGCATTGGGAAATGCCAGTGGCCATACGTTCAGATCTCCGTAATTGTTGTTGCCCGACTGACTGGCACTGCCGCTGATCCACTGGATGATCAACCCACCCATCCAGGAGGGGAAAACGATATAGCCTGAAATCCCCAACCTCACCATGAATCCAAGCCTGAGTTTTTTCGGCGTCACAATAGCCGAGTCGCTGACGCCAGCATTGACCTCTGCCTGCGAGGCAACTTTTGCTGTGCCAACGATAGACTCGGTCGCCTGCTGGATTTTTTTTGCAATGGATTGGACTACGCGCAACGGGGTCATCAACCTGGTGGTACTGACACCAGACTCCGCGTCCTCTTGGCTGGCCAGGCTTTCGCTGTATTTCTTCGAGATCAGCGTGTTGATGGCTGCTCTTAATTGAGTGTTATCGGCTTCGTCCGCGACCGCTCCTGAGCTTCTTATAACTTCCAGAATTTCCTGCGTGACGCTATTGCCCCAAGTTGCCGGAATCAATGACCCCGGCGTTCCGGTGATGGGGTCTTCATCTACAAATTTGTTGTTGACCAGACCGGCGCTGGGCACACTTTTCGGGTAATCCATCACGCTTCTCCATGTTTGAAAAAAACAAAAAACAAGACGTCAGCCATGAACGCCTACATCCACACGGGTATTGACGGGCGGGAAACGACTGCCGGGAAATGATCCGAATCCGGCCAATCGCGCAACGCCTGCCGGTACTCGAGCAGCTCCAGATATTGCTGGGCCTTGAGCGTCGTACCGCGCCCCAGTTCCTGCTCATCACGATGACGGGTCACCCACCATTCTGTGGATGAAAAGCTGGACTGGCGCCAAGTACGCGCCGCTGAAAGAGACTCTTGTTCGTCGTCTGCAGGTGTTACAGGAACGACTGGATTGTCAGCCTCTGACTGCTCGATGCTGCCCGGTCGGAAGTCGCCAATAGGGGCACCGATGTCGACTTCTTTACCTTCCGGAACCAGCACCATCGATTCGACGAAAGCCTTGGCGAACAGTTGGGTGATCAGGTAGTCACCGGTATCGATCAGTTCAACCGCGACACCGTTTTCCACGCGTGCATATCGGGCCATTATTCGTACTCCCAGATTTCACAGAAGGCGTTGCCGCCAGCGCCACTGAGGACTGAGGCGGAAGCGTTGGTTGAGCAAGAGCCGCTTCCACCTGAGCCACGGCCACCAGAACCTCCCGTTCCGTTTACGCCGATGCGTGGGGCACCGCCGTCGAACGGACTGGAGCCGCCAGCCCCGGCAAGTACGCCCCAATTGGCGTTGTACATCCCGTATTCACCCCCGATGCCACGCGCATTGGAAAGTGTGCCACCGGTAACGGCCTGCCCTCCTGCACCTCCCTGAATGCACCCCACTGCCGTTGCAGTTATCGCCAACGTCAGAATCTGCCCTCCCGCACCGCCCGCAGCGCTCATGTATGTGCCGAAGGAAGCGCCTCCTCCTGGCTGGCCCGCCGTGTTACTTGCTGCACCACCGGCCCCCAGCGAAACAGGGACACCTGCCAGCATTTGTGGGGTGACTTCATACAGGCTCTCCACGTACGCACCGGAACCTCCGCCGCCGCCGATCATTTGATGACTCGCAGCGACAGGCACACAACCGCCGCCAGATCCACCCGCCCCCACCAACCGCACGCGAATGCGTCTGGCTTTCGGATTTGGCTTGTAAACCGTGATACCAACCGTCTCGATCTGCCTGATTGCCAACAGTCGCCCGCCTGCATCGGTGATGCCGTAACCACTCAGCGTGGTCGGGGTGTTTTTCAGTTTGGTGAAATCGACCAGCGCGCCAATGGCGGTGGCCAACTGGTCGGTTTTAGCCTCATCAGGCGTCAGCCCGGCAGCCTTGATGGCGTTAAGAATTTCTTGTGTAACGCTGTTGCCCCACACCGCCGGAATCAACGAACCCGGCGTACCCGCCACCGGGTTCTCATCGACGAAGCGGCCATCGACCAGGCCGACGCTGGGGACGCTTTTTGGATAATCCATAGAATGCTCGTTCCTTTGAAATGACAAATGACCGGCATCGGCAAAACGTTCTCCGCCTACCTGCTCACGGTCTGTTTTCAGAAAATAAAAAGCCCACATCGAAGTGGGCCTGGATGACGCAGCACTGAGGTTTTTGATTTAGCGGGATGGACCGCTGACCAGTTCGCGAATCGCGACCAATGCTTCGTCAGCAGCGCTGCGCGCCAGATCCATCTTGCCCTTGGCAGCCTGCGCGCGAATCTGTGCCTTGGCCTTCAGGCGCAGCGTACGCAGCGTCAGCAAATGATCAGTCAGTTGGTCGGCCTTGTTTAGAATCTGCTCGGCGGCCTGTTTGGCGGTGCGACCTTTGACCACCCAGGCAGCGACCGACAGCGGTACGTCTTTTTTCGGATAGCCGGCGTCCTGATAAGCCTGGGCGTCGGCGGCAGCCTGGGCATATTCCATGGCTTTGAGCGGGTCGCCAGCCAGTGCCGTGCGAGCGTTGTCGGCGGCGGCATCGACTTTGGTGCACAGGTGCTCAGTTTCGCGCTGTTCCAGTTCGGCCACTCTGGAGAGGTTCAACGCCCACGTCTCACCATCCCAGTCATGCGCGCTGGAAGGCTGCGCGGGGCGCAATCCGTCCTCGAACTGATGCAGTTCTTGAATGATGATCATCGGATCAACTCCCAGGAAAAATTGATGTTGACGGCTGCCGAGAAATTAACCGCGATACCTGTAGCGTAATCAGCAACCGGATGGGATTTCAGTCCCATGCTGAACAGCAATTCGTCGCTGGAGGCATTGCTGGCTCCCCAAGTGTGTTCAGCTTGATAGGTCTGCCAAAGCGAGCGCAATTCGGCATGGTCAAAGCTGGCGGTCAGTGTCGAAACCGTTGTGTCGCTCACCACGTTGCTGGAAAAAATCAGTACGGGGGCATTTGCTGTTGCCCATCCATCCCAGTTGCTGGAGGTCGTAATCGTTGGATTCAATGAACAATAGTTGCCTCCAAGCCACCCCGCTGAGGCAAACCCGACCGAACTGATGGCAGTCGGATGCGGCGTTGGATTGCCCACTACCAGCCGTGCTGCGCGAGCATGTGGATCGAGCGGCAGATAAACCACGCCGTTACCGTTAACGGTTTGCGTCCACGACAAATGGCTGCGGTTGTAGATCGGTCTGACAATCGGCACCGAACCCGGTCCCGCTGTCACGACCCAGGCCAGACAAATGTCCAGTGGCGTGGATTGAAATCCACCACCCGCCGCGCCGTTGACTGTGCCCCGCAGGCCGTCCGGCATGGCGTCATAAATCGTTCCGCGCTGCATGTAAAACGTCAGCGCACCGGCGAGCACCTGCGCGCGTAAAAAGTAGCTGGAGGTCGGTAGCAGATCGGCACTGCTCCATGCTGTCGTTGTGAACGTACGCGAACGCCCCAACTGCCCTGCCAGCACTTCCTGGCCGAGACTGATCAGCACCCCGGACGGAATCGATACTCGACCGCCGCTGGTCGAAACAGCTGCGGGGGTTATCGCCAGGCGTCCATCTGTGGTGGCCACTGTCGCTCTAGGCAATGACCCGATCGGCAACGCCGAATCCAGATTCCAGCCCTTGGCCGAAACCGACTGAATCGCCTGCAACAACTGATCGTATTTGTTTTCATCCGGTGCCAGATCCGCGGCTTTGATCACGTTAATGATTTCCTGCGTGACACTGTTGCCCCACTCCGCCGGAATCAACGACCCCGGCGTCCCCATCAGCGGATTCTCATCGACAAACTTCCCGTTCACCAACCCGGCGCTGGGCACACTTTTCGGATAATCCATTGCATCACTCCCTAGTCATAGTTGATGTGCACTTTGGTATGCGCCGGCGCACTGCGGTGGATCAGGCATTCCAGTGCCGAGCCCGGGTTTACGCCGAAGCGTTCGCCCCAGTAACTCGCCCCGAAGCGTCGACCCAGCAGCAGGCGGCCGCCGGTGTTGAGGGTCCACATGAATTGCGCTTCCCAGGTGCCGAAGTGCGCCGAGCCAAACCGCGCACGGCCCATGCGTGGGGCCTCGTGTTCGGTGATGGAAGCATTGGGGTAGCCCTGGCTTTTGGCGATTTCGAGGTAGTAACCGACGGCCTGACTGCCAACCGCGAGCAAGCGTCGGCGCACGGCGAGGCGGCGGTCGTCGAACAGCGGTTCGGCGCCCAGGCACGGGTCGGGCAGGTTCATGACTCGCTCCCAGTCCGGCACCAGTTCACTGACGCCGGCCGGGTCCATTTCGTTGAGCAGATCGGCGGCGCGGGCGTCGAGGCGCGCCAGTTCGACGGCGACGCCTTGCAGCACTTCTTCAAGTTCCGGAACCCGCTCCGGGTCCCATGCGGGACCCAATGGCAGCAATGCGCGCAGCTGAGTCTGATATTGCGCGGCGGTTCTTATGCCCCCCATACGCAACCTCCAAACGTCAGCAATTCACCCTGGGCGGCGGGCACATCGACGACCGGTGCGGTGAGCGTGTGATCGTATTCGCCGCCAGCGCTGCTGATGGCTTCGCGGATGTGGCTGATCAGCAACGGCACGCCAAGATCGGCTTCACGGTTGTGCAAGTCGCGCAACTGCGCTTCGACGGCGGCACGCACAGCGGTGGTGTCGGGATTGACGCTTTTGAAGCGATACACCACCGGCACTTGAATCGGTTTCTGCACATGCACTTCGGCGGTGACCGGGCGCAGTGGTTCGATGTAGTCCTGAACTTCTGCCAGTTGCTGGTCGTTGGGCACCGGTTGCGGATCGTCATCACGCATGATGAACACCGTCACCGTGCCCGGGCCGAGCAAACCGCCACGGCACCAGGCGCGGGTCACGCCCGGCACTTCCAGCGCCCAGGTTTCGTAGTCATTGGCCGAGCCGCCATGGGGGATGACGCGATAGGAACGGATCACCCGCGAGCGCAGCGACTCCAGACTTTCCCGCGCCACGCCGCCACTGAGTCCCGGCGCCAAAACGACAAAACTGGTGCCGACAATTCCGGCGATCGGCTGCACCGGGGTCAACGCCAGACCGGCATCAGCGTTGCCCAGACTGCCGGCATCCAGCGCGGCAATGGTCGTGGTGTTGATGCCATTGGCGGTGGTGCGCGCCGTGGTCACTTTGTACGTGCGACCGTCGTTCGTTTGCAGCAGCGTGTCCACGTCCAGCACCGCACCGGCCGTCGCGGTGAAACTGACGCTGCCGCTGGCCACTTGCGCGGGTTTGCGCGGCTGGTTCAGACGCAGCGCGGCGATGCGTTCCAGGGTCGACTCGTCGGCTTTGTCCGGCAGGATCTGCTCGGCGATCCAGTCAAGATAACCGTACAGACCATAAGCGGCGCCGCCCAAGGTGCGGGCCAGCACTTGCGCATCGGACTGGCGCAGCGAATCGCCGGCCAGGTCGCTTTGGGTGCGCTTGATCAGCACCGGCAGCGAAGGGGTTTCAAACGGCATAGATCACCTGCCAACTGTTATCGGGGTTGATGTCCAGACGTTCGCCGTCGGCCAGGGTCAGGACCGTGCGCAGGTTCAGGCGCTGGGCGTCGAGGCGTTCGCTGATGATGTCGATGGCGCTGCAATGGCCGTCGTCGATCAGCCATTGCAAGGCTTCGCGGGCATAAAACTCGGCGTCCATCTGGGTCTGTCGGGTCAGCTTGACTCGACGCAACAGCCACAGACGCGAGCCGATGCGATCGTCGGCAACGGTGGGAAAAGTGTCGCCCCACCAGCCGTAGCGCTCTTCGTCGTCGAGGGCGTCGTCATCGGCGGCGCGGCGCCAGGTGAACAGACTGATGAGCACGGCGCGGGTCAGCGCAGCGTGGAGGTTCTGGCTGATAAACATCACTGGCCTCCTACCGGTGCGCCGGTCTGGCCGTTGCCGGCCTGCACGCCGACGTGCACGTGTTTGATCTGGCTGATGCCGCCAGCGAGTTGATCGCCGGTGGACACGATCTTGCCGGTCTGGTTGATCACCGGCGTGTCAAAGTTCACAGCGCTGCTGGCGCGGATGTTCAGCGTGGCGGTTTCGATGTCGATGATCCGCCCGCGCTTGAAGTGAATTTTGTCGCCCTCGTCGGTGTAGATCGCCACTTCGCCACTGGCGAGCGATTGCAGGCGATAGCGGCGATCAGCGACCACCAGGGCGATAGCGTGGGAACGGTCACCGCCCAGAAATGTGACGACACCTTCGGCGCCCGCCAGCGGATGGCTGGTGAAACCGTAGGGTTCGAAGTGTTCGAGGTCATCGTTGACTTCGCCGGCGGTGAGGCGCATTTGCAGCGATTGCAGCTTGGATGCCGAATTGGCGAGCACGACAGTGCCGCGCGCCAGGAGGCGTGTCAGTAGGCTCATGAATTGTCCTCAAGACTCTGCCAGAGACCGACAAACCTGTGGGAGCGGGCTTGCCCGCGATGGCGGAGGGTCAGGCAAAAAGGTTTGCAGCGACCACCGCATTCGCGGGCAAGCCCGCTCCCACAGGGTTCGGTGGTGCTGCATCGGGCTCAGGTTTTTTTCGGAGGCGAAGGATCTGGATCGAAGGTATGCGGCGGCGCAACCTGCAGGGTTGTCACCGAGCCCTGTGCCGACAACGAGTACGTCACTTTGGAGATGAGCATGTCGCCGTCGAACCCGAGCACCGGATCCTTGACCTTCACCAGCGTGTTGTGACGCCAAAGGTCGCCGTTGGCCTGGCGCCAGCCCTGTACCTGATAGGTGGTGGTTTGCGCCCGTCCCATGCGGGTGGCGCTTTCCCACTGGGCACGTTGTTGCGCCAGCTCAAACGTCAGCGCGGTGCCCTCGTTGATGATCGTGGTTCGTCGACGTTTGAAGCTCAAGTCGGCCGCTGTCGATTCAACTTCGCTGACCGCCGCCCCGCTCTTCTTGTCCGAACCTTTTTGCTGACCGATCACCCGGTATTCGGAGAACACCTGGCTGTGGTCCATTGCCGCGTTGGCCGACAAGATGTTCTTGCCCAGCTCCAGCGCATCGCTGGCGCGCCCGCCACTGCCGGGCTTGGCCAGTACCAGCCGGCCTAGCTCGTCATCGGTGGAAAACACCCGGAACAACGAGAGCAAACGGTCGATCGACTGGAACACCGTTTCACCCGGCACAATCGTGTGCTTGGCCAGCCGCGAGGTCTCGGGGATTTCGTTGACCACCCTCAACGAATACTCCATCGCCAAGGCCTGGACAATGCCCAGCAGCGGTTGCTCCTGCCATTGACTGGGCCGGTTGGTGGCGGCGCAATCGACCAGATCCTGAGTCTTGGAACTGCCCTCGACACTCAGGCTGATCTGCCGACCGTCGTAGGTGATGGGCGCCTTGAACACGTAACCGGTGAGGACCAGATCTTTGCCGATCTTCACTTCACACGGATCGCCTGGCTTGATCGGTTTATCCACCGTTTGCCCCGGCCATTGCCAGGTGATGTCGAGTTTAAAGGTGCGAAACTGGCGCTCCAGATCAGCCGTGATCTGCACGCTTTTCCAGCCGCCGTACTCCATGCCGTCAACCGTTAGCGTGACAAGGTTATCCAGCTCGTTCATGGCTTACTCCCTGGAAACTTTGACGTCGTTGGGCGGGAGGAACAGCGGGTTGGTCCCCGCGTTGCGTTGAATCACCTCGGTCACCCGTGTCGCATCGGCATACTGCCGGTAAGCCACAACCAGTGCCGGCATGCTCTCCTGAAACGACTGGGTGACCAGACGCACGCCGGACGACGCCACCGCTTTGAGGTGCGCGACCAGTGCATCCTGCACATCGCTGATGGCTTGATAGTGCGCAGGACCCGCCTTGTTCTTCGCCCGTTGCAGCGCGTCGACCAGATCCTTTTGCAACGCTTGCACATCATCGGTGGCCGGTACTTCCTGGCGACTGATCTGCTGCTGCGACTGCTGCGACAACGAAGGCGTCGACGGCAGTTTCAGCGGCTTCGTCGCCACCGGCATCGAGGCAACCCATTGCGCCACTTTCACGATCAGCGTGTCCTGCACCAGATCCGCCATGGCTTGTGCCGCCGCGGTGGTGTCCTTGCCGGTGGTGATCTTCGGTGCATCGGCCTTGCGGATGGCTTCGAGTTGTTGCGACACGTCGGCAATCACGCCACGGTAGCCCTCCTTCGCGAACGCCTTCAGCTCCTTGATATCGCCGAGCAAACCCTTGAACTCCGCCGCCACTTCCTTGGGCAGTTCCTTGACGGCTTTGACCAGTTCGGTGATCTGTTTGTATTGCTCGATCAGCGGTTTGAGCTGTTCCTTGATCACTTCATAGACCCCGGTCAGGCTGTTGCTCAGATTGGCGATACCGATCCGCGCGGCCTTGATCAAGGTCATCGCCTGTTCGAAGCGTGCCACCGCCGAACCCAGCAAAGTGTCAGCCTTGGACAACAACACTTTTTGCGTACTGACGGTTGCCGTCGGAAACGGCAACGGCTGATCGGGGTAGAACCTCAGCGCGAACGTGACCAACCCACCGTCCTGGCGAGTGTGGGTCATGTCGCACTCGCCGACCTTGACTTGCACGCGTCCGAGCCATGGATGCACCAGCTCACCGCTCCCCGCCTCCAGCGCCTTGAGCAGCTTGTCGCGCTGCTCCAGGCAATCGGCACCGACGATAAATGCCGTCAGATCGTGGGTCCTGGCCTGCTGGCCGAGGTCCTCGAAAAACGGCAGGTCACGCTGCGGATACTCGTGCAACTGACCCTTGCGACCGACCGGGGTTTTCGCCTGATCGATCCAAAACCCGACACCGCGAAAGGATGCCGGCAACAAGCGGTCACGCCAGTTCATTGGAACCTCCTGCCGACAGTGAGCGATAGCCGATGCGCGACGACAGCGCCAGGCTCGGTTGATTGGTTTGCGGTTGATCGGTGCGCAGCCCGGCCGGCGCGTTTTCGAAGCGCACGGTGAGGCCGCCCTCGAGCTGCGTGCGGTTGTTGGCGGCGCTTTGCTGGATCAGCGTGTTGGAGGTTTGCGACAGAGAGCCGGCCTGTAGGGCCGGTTTTTCCGGCGTAGTTCCGGGTGCCGCCAACGGGCTCGCTGGCGACTCCACGGTGCCTTTGAAAAACACTGGCGCCAGTTCGCCTTTACCTTCAGCGTTAGTCTTCAATTGAGCTTGAGTGAAAACATCCACCCTGGCCTTGGCATCAGCGATCAGCTCGCCGAAACCGCCGTTGAAAAACGCCTTGATCGGAGCGATGGCGTCCTGAAACTTCTGCGCCCACTTTTCGATCCAGGCGGTAACAGGTGCCCAGTTCTCGATGACTTTTTCCAGCGGTGACCAGCCCAATTGCTCGCGAATAACCCCGTACATCGCCACAAACGGTAGCTTGATGTAATCCCAGATCGCGGTGAACACACCGACCACCCCGCCCCAGACGGCCTGAATCACTTCCAGCGGCGACCAGTCAAAGAAGCCTTGCAGGAAAGTCTGCACAGGCACCGAGACCGCCCTGAGCAAATCCCAGATCGAAGAGAACAGCCCGACCAATGGCCCCCAGTTATTCACGATCAGCCCATGGGGCGAATAGTTGAACCAGGTCTTGAAGAACTCCATCACCGGCGCCGCGACAGCCTTGACGCCCTCCCACAACGCCGCGAAAAAAGCCGTGACCGGTCCCCAGTTACTGATCAATTGCCCCAGCGGGGTGTACCCGAACATCGTCTTGAAAAACTCGGCCATCGGAATGACCACCGGCGCAATTTTCTGCCAGAGCCCGATGAAAAACGTCGAGACCGGTTTCCAGTTGGCCGCGATCAAACCGGCAGCCAAGGCAATGCCAGCGGCAATCAGCATGATCGGGTTGGCCTTCATCACCATGCTCATCACGTCGAACACCTGGGTCGCACCGGCCACAGCGGTTTGCATCGCCGAGAACGCGATAGCCCCCGCCGCCAGGCCTTCGACCAGTTGCGGGTTGTCGGCGAGGATACCGCTGACCTGAGTGAGCATCGGCTCAAGTCCGACGACCAATGCACCGACAGCGGGCACCAGCGCGGCATCGATTGCGCCCGTGACCTTTTCCATCGACGCACTGAACACGTTCATGTTCTGCGCCGCGACTTTCGGTGCGGCGGGCAGGTCGACGGTTTTTGCCGTCGCGCTGACCTCGGTCAATTGGCCCTGAAACGCCGCCGCCGACTTGATCCCGTCCACGAACGGCGTAATCACGCTGCCGCCCTTGAACAGACCACTGATGTCCAGTTTGCCGAGACCGGTCTGCTCAAGATGTTTCTTGAAACTCTCGACATTGGCCCGAAGGGCGCCGAGTTTGGGCGACAGTTCATCGATGCCCGTGATCAGCACCGGAGTTTTCACTTTCTTTTCTTCGTCTGCCATCACTGCACCTGCTGCATCGCATTAATCCGTTGCGCGTGCTCCAGCGATTCGCGGAGCACATCCAGTGGCCTGGCCATCATCTGTTCGGGGTCAACCTTCCAGAACCAGGCCAGGTCATAGGCGACTGCGATCAGGTCGGTGATGGCGCCGACGCCGCACTCATGAAAAAACTTGCAACGGCCCAGCTCAGCGCGTTGAGGTCAGCCAGATCCAGCTGGTTGACCGACGACGGCGGAATGCCGGCGCACACGGCGATGTATTTGGCCGCGACGTCCATGTCGAGGCTGACCTCTTCGCTCTTGTCGATCTTGTACGGCAGCGCCTTGATCGCTCGCACCTCCTGCACCGTCGGACGGCGCAGGACGAGTTCGGTCAGGGGCTCGCCGTGAGCTTCGATCGCAACCTGAAGCTTCACGGCGCCGCTCATTGCCAGGTCCCCTTGATGCCTTCAAATTTCAGTTCGATGGTGGCGTCATCGCCTTTGGAGACTGGCTCTTCGACCAGGTAAGCGCCGGCCAGCACATAGACTTTGCCGTTGCTGAATTCGCAGGTGACGGTGATATCAGTGCCTTCGATCAGCTTCTTCAGCGGGAAGTCGGGGGTGTGCAGCGCGGTCACTTTGAACGACGGTGCGATGTCGGTTTCCTTGTAGAAACCGGGTACGACGGTTTCGCGTTTGACCGCCATCAACGGGGCTTCGCAGCCGCCATTGATAGTCAGTTGTGCGCCGTCGACCTTGACGTAGCAGGTGCCTGCAATCAGTTGACCCATGGTGTTACTCCCTTCAATAAAAAAGCCCACGCGAGGTGGGCTGAATGCTTGACGTCAAACGCTGCGATCAGGCTGCGTCGTCGTATTGCAGGCGGAATTGGTTGAGCAGTGCGAACACGCGCAGACCGTTGATGTAATCCGGCGGGAACAGCACGTTCACACGGCTCGGGTCCTGTACGTCGCGCTCGACGATCAGGTGCTCGGCGAACAGTTCGGCGTTCTCCACATGGCCTTCCAGTTCGAGCTTGGCGTACTGGGCGATCAGCTCACCGCGAAGGGTGCTCGGGGTGACGATGGGCTGGCCGGCGCCGAAACGGGTGCCGTCGGAAGCCAGTTTGTGCCGGCCGTACTTGCTGGTGATCACGCTTTGCAGACGTCGCACGATGAACGCCGACTGGTGCATGGTTTCGCTGTCCAGGTAGGAGTTTTCAGCTTGGCCGTAAGCGTTTTTCTGGTAGGTGGTGATCGAACGCTGGATGCGCACGTAGCCGCCTTCGTAGTACGCGGTGGCGATGCCATAGTTAAGCAGCGACTGACGCTCGGTCAGGGTGAAGCGCTCGCTCGCCGGCGCCGGATCGACACCCGGCAGGCTGCCGCTTTCGTCGGACGGCTGGCGTCGGCGGAGATGAACACCGAGGTGCGTGCAGCCAGTGCGGCGGCTTGTACCCAGACCGGTTGCGGAACGCCCGGTTCCAGTGCCTGAATGGTCATGTGCTGATCGTTACGCGCCTGGCCTGCAGCGACCAGCGTGCCGACGGTGCCGCGTTTGGCGCTGTAGACGTGACCGAACAGTTGCTTGGCCCACGACCAGCGACCGGTGCTGTCATCCATGACCGCTTGCCAGGTGTTGAGGGTGGCCAGGTCCGACCACGGCAGCGCGATGAACTCGAACGGCTCGTCACCCAGTGCCGCGACCGCAGCGATCTGATCCGGCACGCCGGCGCCGCCGGTCATGGCGGTGACTGCGCTGGTCAGGCCGGCCGGGGTTTCTTCGCCGTTGCTTTTGCCCAGGCGATTGAATTGCAGGCTGATGTCATTGCCGCTGTCGCCGGTCCATTTGGCAGACAGGGTGACCACACCTTCGGCCGCTGCCGCACTCACCGGGAGATCGGCACTGGCATTGATTTTCTGCGCCAGCGCAGTGGCTGCCTGAGCAGCGGTTGCACCGTTGACCACGGTGGCTTGCACACGCACGCCGCCAACATACAGATTGAGCAGACCCGCCTGAGTCGCGGTGCCGGTCAGGGTCAGCACGCCTTGGGCGATGGCACCTTCAGTGTTGTGCAGCGGCAGGCACCAGATCTCGCCAATCGGGTCGGCCTTGCGGTAGGTCTCGTACATCGAGGCGAGCATCGAGCCCTGACCACCCATACTTTTCGCCAGTGCAACGCTGGAGACCAGCATCAGTTTGCCGACCTCGCTCGGGGCGACGTTATCGTTGACCTGGGCGACGATCAAACGGCGCAGGGTCGAGCTCGCGCTATTGGCGGCCGAGTTGTCCATTTCGGCATAGAACAGCGGTACACGAATGTCCGCGGGGATGTTGCTGAATCCGATCGCCATTATTTGGCTCCCTGTGGTTTAGCCGCTTTTGCGGTTTTGAGTGTGATATCGCCGTCGGCCAGACGTCGGCGCCACCAGGCACTGTCCAGCACTTCACGGCCTTCGAGGGGCAGCAGATCGCCCGCCTCCGGGTCAGGTACAGCGCGGCCAGCAGCCGGCAGCACGGTGATGCGATTGCTCATGGGGTTACCTCAGAAGAGAAAGTCAGTTCCACGCGCCCATCGGGGCCCGGGCGTTTCAGGTTGGGGTCGGCGGGGTCGATCGCATCGACTCGCACGGTGGCCCCGGTAAAGGACGACAAACCGTCTAGTTCACGTTCGTGCCAGCTCTGCGCAGGTTGGCCGGGCAGGTTGCGACCGAGCTGGAACTCGGCAAAAAAACGCAACCGGTAAAACACACGGCTGCTGTCGATCGCGACCATTTCGCCGCCGTCATAAACGATGGCGTTGTAGTCGCTGTCAGGTTTGAACCCCACCAGCGCGCGCCACAGTTCGCCGCGCAGGTCATGCAACAGATCCAGCGCTTTTGTAGCGTCGGTGGCATCCAGCACGAGGACGATTTCGAAGCGGTCGCGGATCGGTTGAGTGATGAGATTTTGTGCGGTGCTGCTACTGGCCACATCGGCCGTTGGCAACACATGGGCCGAGGGTGTCGGCAGACCGGGATTGCCTTGCAGCAATGCCAGATCGACGCCCACCGCGATGTGACTGGCCAGGCTGGGACATTGCGCACGCAACTGCGTGAGGATCGGGGTGATCTTCATGGGGGTGTTCCAGAGTCGAGTGAAATGCGGTCTGCAGAACACTGCAAGAACCTGTGAGCGGGCTTGCCCGCGGTGGCGGTGCCACATTCGAATTCAAAGTGTATGAGCCGTCGCTATCGCGGGCAGGCTGAAGCGGTTGCCGGGGATCAGGTTTTCAGCCGCATGAAAAGAACGATTTGATAAAAAATTGGCGAGTGCGGGCCAAGTTTCAGGCGATAAAAGTTGCCCCGCGATTACGCGGGGCATGCATCAGTGATGACTAATTAAAAGGTCCAGACAGGACGATCATACGTACTCCACGCCCCGCCATCCCAATTGAAAACCCGTTTCGGCAGAATGGTCGGCGTAAAACCAAATCGAGCCCACACCGGTTTCTCGCTGATAATCGAGAAACTGCCATTAGCCTGTATCTTGGCCATCGCACCTGGCTTGCCAGCGGTGCCGGTAAACCAAAGTGGCGTATTGTCTTGACCATAAATAACGAAGTTACCGTCCTCCTGCATGACTGCACGAGTGGCACCTTTGTTTTGCGTCCAACTTGCCCATAGGACACCGAGCGGACCATTCGAAACGACCAGGTTGCCGTCGGATTGGAAGACCAGTGTCGTGCCCCCCACTACATAACGTCGGTCCACTTCGAGGGTGGTACCGGCCGGAATGTAGATGGACTCGACAACTGGACTGATCGGAATGGCGGAGTTACTGGCCCACACGGGTACCGAGTCAGTCACAACGAGGTTGCCATCATTCTGTAACGAGAGGTAGGTCCGAACGTAAGCGCCCCAAATGTCATTATTGAGTGGCGTGCTGTTCGCGGTACCCCACATACGCCCGTGAGTTGGATCGTTAAGAAAGGCGTAGTACATCAGATAAAAATAGATCTTAGATTTATCGATCTGCTTTCCCGAAGAGGTAAAGGGTTGACCGGCAGTTGCCACCCAAACCGCAGTGGCACCGTCGTAGATCACCAGATTGCCATCGGCCTGAACATCCAGCCTGAAGCGTTTGTCGGGCGACTGAAGATATTGCCCGGCAGACATCTCATGCAGAGGTAGCAAAACCGAGCTGCCATTTTCAGTAAACGGATAACGAGGTAGCGTTGCCATAGAGTTTCACCTATTGCTCGATAAGTTATTGTTTGCAGTCTGTAGCTGTCGGTTCGCTCACAGGCGGGTTGCCAGGGTTTTTGGCCCTCGCATAATTCAGTGTCCTGCATCGAGGACATTTGATTTGAACTTGAAATACTGCATCTACTCTGGCGAGCAAACGGTTGCATTGGCCGCAACGAAAATCGCTCAGCATGAATTGACCTCCCTATCAGATGCGACGATGTTTGTGCACTACTCCTTGTTGTCATTGCCTGACGGAACTTCGCAGACGCCGATGCGCTTGGCGGCCCAGCGTTCGTACAGGCCGATGGCCACGTCGGCGCCGGCCATTGCCGTCAGGCAACCGAACGCGCCGGCGGCCCAGATCGACAACCCTGCGGCATACAGCAGCATGATCGCCGACACGCCGCAGATCATGCAGGCGCCGGAGCGCAGGGCCAGACGCCGCAGCAATGACCAGCCACGGGCGCCCTCTTTGTCGGCACGCCACATTTCTCCGGACACCCCGCCCACTACGGCAAGGAGGATGACCAGCCAGATCGGCATTTCCGCCAACGCTTGTTGCTCGCTTGTCATGTCACGCCTCCTGAGGGTGATTGATGAATGCTGGGTGTTGGGTTCAAACGGTTTCTCTTTAGATAGGCATTCCAAAAAGCCCGACGCTGAGGCCGGGCTTTTCAGTAATGCGCTCCTTCGCCTTCCTTTAAATCCTGTGTTCAAAAAAGGAAGCTGACTTTTCGGCGCTACTGGCGCGGTACGAGTCCATTCAGATTGTTTTTCCGACCGCGGTCCCTGCCCGCCGGATAACTGCTTCTGGTGCTTTACGCTGCACACCCGGGTCAGTTGCCAACCCTCTGAACCGTTAAGGCCGGTTCATCGCTGCCTGTTCTCGTGGAACTAAAGAGCTTTCGTTTCCAGCCGCTTTGTCGAGCGGCTTGGTGGCAATAATATGCATGGATGCATATACAGTCAATGCATTGATGCATTTATTTATGCGAAAGAAATGCACATACGCATGAAGGCCGCATAGATCAAGGCTCCGAGGGGTTTTTGACGGGCGAAAAAAAACCCGCCGATGGCGGGTTTCATCTGAAAGCGGTGTGTTTACCGGGCGTACATGCCCCACCAGAAGACGTGACCCAGGATGACGATTTGCTCCTCCTGGATTTCCTGGAAGCTGTAGTCCTCGTCCGGATGCTCGTCACGATTAAAGCTGCGCAGGCGAATGCCGGTAGGCAAGCGATAGAGCTGCTTCACCCGCAACTGGCCGTTGTGGTTGATCGCGTACAGATCACCATCAATGATGTCGCCGATGCCGCACTTGCCTGCGTTAACACCGACGGTGGCGCCGTCACGCAGCACCGGCAACATGCTGTTGCCACGCACGGTCACGCATTTGGCCTGGTCGAACTGCACACCGTTATGACGCAGGCTGCGCTTGCCGAACCGCAGGCTAGAGCGCTCGCTCTCTTCGATGACGAATCTTCCTGATCCTGCGGCCAATTCAACCTCGCGAAGAAACGGCACCGACACCTCGTCGTCATCGACAGGTGTGTCGTCGTCCCACAGCATTATGTCCTTGAGTTCTGCGTGTACGTCACCGCGCCCGGCACCCGCCGACGGCGCGACATCCGCGCGCCCGCGCAACTGATCGGTGCTGACGGCGAAGTATTCGGCGATCTTCGAAATATGTTTATCCGAAGGATCGACGATCTTCCCGCTGAGAATCCGCGAGAGAGTGGATTGAGGCACGCCGGTGCGACGGTGGAGCTCCGTGGGGGAGATCCCGTGCTGATCGAGCAGTGCTCTTAAGACGGAGGATACGTTGCGTTTTTGCATAACGCGCATAATGCTTGAAGTTATTCGCCAAGACAAATGCTGATTTGCATAATCAATGCATATAGCGTCTTTTCGACGAAGGAAATACACAGCGACCCGCGATGCCTGCGTCGAGCAGACTCCCCATGGTAACCTTGCGCCCATCGCGGAAAAGCCCGGTCATTGTCCCCGCTTTTGCCCTACATCTTTTAACGAGTTGCCTGACAATCCGATGAATAAAGCCGTCTCCGATCTGTCCTCCCACACCCCGATGATGCAGCAATACTGGCGCCTGAAGAATCAGCACCCGGATCAGCTGATGTTCTACCGCATGGGTGACTTCTACGAGATCTTCTATGAAGACGCGAAGAAGGCCGCCAAGCTGCTCGACATCACGCTGACTGCGCGCGGGCAATCGGCGGGACAGGCGATTCCGATGTGTGGGATTCCTTACCACGCCGCAGAAGGTTACCTGGCGAAACTGGTCAAGCTTGGCGAGTCGGTGGTGATCTGCGAGCAGGTCGGCGATCCGGCGACCAGTAAAGGGCCGGTTGATCGTCAGGTGGTGCGGATTATCACGCCAGGCACGGTCAGTGACGAGGCGCTGCTCGATGAGCGCCGCGACAACCTGATTGCCGCCGTGCTGGGCGACGAGCGCCTGTTTGGTCTGGCGGTGCTGGACATCACCAGCGGCAACTTCACCGTGCTGGAAATCAAGGGCTGGGAAAACCTGCTGGCAGAGCTTGAGCGGGTCAACCCGGTGGAACTGATGATCCCGGATGACTGGCCGCGGGATCTGCCGGCGGAAAAACGCCGTGGCGTGCGGCGTCGTGCGCCGTGGGATTTTGAGCGTGATTCGGCGCTGAAAAGTCTCTGCCAGCAATTTTCCACCCAGGACCTGAAGGGCTTCGGTTGCGAAAACCTGACACTGGCCATCGGCGCTGCCGGTTGCCTGCTGGCCTATGCCAAGGAAACCCAGCGCACTGCCCTGCCCCACCTGCGCAGCCTGCGCCACGAACGTCTAGATGACACGGTTGTGCTCGACGGCGCGAGCCGGCGCAATCTGGAGCTCGACACCAACCTGGCCGGGGGCCGCGACAACACCTTGCAATCGGTGGTCGATCGCTGCCAGACCGCCATGGGCAGCCGTTTGCTGACCCGTTGGCTGAACCGTCCACTGCGTGATCTGACCGTGCTACTGGCGCGTCAGACATCGATCACTTGCCTGCTCGACCGCTATCGTTTCGAAAAACTGCAACCGCAGCTCAAGGAAATCGGCGACATCGAGCGGATCCTGGCGCGAATCGGCCTGCGCAACGCGCGTCCGCGTGACCTTGCGCGCCTGCGCGATGCCCTTGGCGCGCTGCCTGAACTGCAAGTAGCGATGACCGATCTGGAAGCACCGCACCTGCAAAGTCTGGCAACAACCACCAGCACTTACCCGGAACTGGCGGCACTGTTGGAAAAAGCCATCATCGACAACCCGCCTGCGGTGATCCGAGACGGCGGCGTGTTGAAGACCGGTTACGACAGCGAACTCGACGAGTTGCAATCGCTGAGCGAAAACGCCGGCCAGTTCCTGATCGATCTGGAAGCCCGGGAAAAGGCTCGCACCGGACTGTCCCACCTGAAAGTCGGCTACAACCGTATTCACGGCTACTTCATCGAGTTGCCGAGCAAGCAAGCCGAATCGGCACCGGCGGATTACATCCGTCGCCAGACCTTGAAGGGTGCCGAGCGTTTCATCACGCCAGAGCTGAAAGAGTTCGAAGACAAGGCGCTGTCGGCCAAGAGCCGCGCCCTTGCTCGTGAAAAGATGCTCTATGAGGCGCTGCTGGAAGATCTGATCAGCCAGTTGCCACCGCTGCAGGACACTGCCGGCGCGCTGGCCGAGCTGGACGTGCTGAGCAACCTCGCCGAACGCGCACTGAATCTGGACCTGAACTGCCCGCGTTTCGTCAGCGAGCCGTGCATGCGCATCACTCAGGGTCGTCACCCGGTGGTCGAGCAAGTCCTGACCACGCCGTTCGTGGCCAATGACCTGAGTCTGGATGACAACACGCGGATGCTGGTGATCACCGGCCCGAACATGGGCGGTAAATCCACCTACATGCGACAAACCGCTTTGATCGTGCTGCTTGCGCACATCGGCAGCTTCGTGCCGGCGGCCAGTTGCGAACTGTCGTTGGTTGACCGGATCTTCACCCGGATCGGTTCCAGTGATGACCTGGCCGGTGGCCGCTCGACCTTCATGGTGGAAATGAGTGAAACCGCCAACATCCTGCACAACGCCACCGAGCGCAGCCTGGTGCTGATGGACGAAGTCGGGCGCGGTACGAGCACCTTCGACGGCCTGTCGCTGGCTTGGGCTGCGGCCGAGCGCTTGGCGCATCTGCGCGCCTACACGCTGTTCGCCACGCACTATTTCGAACTGACCGTGTTGCCGGAAGCCGAGCCGTTGGTGGCCAACGTCCACCTCAACGCAACTGAACATAATGAGCGCATCGTGTTCCTGCACCATGTGCTGCCAGGGCCTGCAAGTCAGAGCTACGGCTTGGCGGTCGCGCAACTGGCGGGCGTACCGAGCGAAGTCATCGTGCGGGCACGGCAGCATTTGAGTCGCCTGGAAGAAACCGCGCTACCCCATGAAGCGCCGAAACCGGTCAAGGGAAAACCCGCAGCGCCGCAACAAAGCGATATGTTCGCCAGTCTGCCGCACCCGGTGCTGGATGAGCTGGCTAAACTGGACATTGACGACATGACGCCGCGTCGTGCTCTGGAAATGCTTTATGCGCTGAAGAACCGGATATAAGCACTGAAGAAGCGGATATAACGCAAACGGCTTCAAGCTGTTAGAATCTCGCGCGGTTTGGGATGCTGCTGGCTAATAGCCTGGCCAGCAGACATCGCTCCCGAACCTGGCGACCCCAACCGTGAAGGGGCAACGCTGCCGCCGCCTGAGGAGAGAACTAGAAATGACCTTCGTCGTCACCGACAACTGCATCAAGTGCAAGTACACCGACTGCGTAGAAGTCTGTCCGGTGGACTGCTTTTACGAAGGCCCGAACTTCCTGGTGATTCACCCGGATGAGTGCATCGACTGCGCCCTGTGCGAACCAGAATGCCCGGCCGTAGCCATTTTCTCCGAGGACGAAGTTCCGGAAGAGATGCAGGAATTCATCCAGCTGAACGTTGAGTTGGCAGAAATCTGGCCGAACATTACCGAGAAGAAAGAATCGCTGCCGGATGCCGAAGAGTGGGATGGCGTCAAAGGCAAGATCAAAGACCTCGAACGCTGATCTGTCACGCGCTCGAAAAAAAGGCCCCTTGCGGGCCTTTTTGCTTTTGCGGTTTTGACTTTTTTGCAGACAAAAAAAAGGGGCGGTTTGACCCGCCCACATTTTTCCCTATTCCCTGTGTTCCCTTTCATCGTCCTGATGAATCGCATCCTGCGATGTCCATTCCCCTCTTCCTTGAAGGGCGTGTCTGTCCGTCGACACAACCCGGATACTAGAGAATTATTGGGTAAGAGCAACAGGTCCTGGACGCTTAAACGGTCTGTCACAAGCGTTTCATATTAGAAAATAAATATACGAATCAATAAGTTAAAAACCGACCATTGGAAATATCGACGTCTACTGCCATGTAAAAATAACGAACACTTACGAAACAGTAAGCAAAGGCTTACAGAGTGAGGCTACAAATCTCGACCGATACCCTTGGTAGGAGCTGCCGAAGGCTCGGGCAGAGATTCGACGCGAATTTCAGGCAACAAAAAGCCCCGAACCAGTCGGGGCTTTTTGCGGGTGGTCGTTTGAAACGCTTACTGGAACAGCGACTCGCTCGACAGGCCATTTTTCTCAAGGATTTCGCGAAGGCGCTTGAGGCCTTCTACCTGGATCTGTCTTACCCGTTCCCGGGTCAGGCCGATCTCCAGACCTACATCTTCCAGCGTGCTGCTCTCGTGGCCGCGCAGGCCGAAGCGGCGAATGACCACCTCGCGCTGCTTGTCGGTCAGTTCCGACAGCCATTGATCGATGCTCTGCGACAGGTCATCGTCCTGCAGCAGTTCGCATGGATCGGTCGGACGATCATCGGTAAGTGTGTCCAGCAGGGTTTTATCCGAATCCGGACCCAGCGAGACGTCGACCGAAGAAACACGCTCGTTCAGGCCCAGCATGCGCTTGACCTCGCCCACCGGTTTTTCCAGCAGGTTGGCGATTTCTTCGGGTGAAGGTTCGTGGTCGAGTTTCTGCGTCAGCTCCCGTGCAGCCCGCAGGTACACATTGAGCTCCTTGACCACATGGATCGGTAACCGGATGGTCCGGGTCTGATTCATGATCGCGCGCTCGATGGTCTGACGAATCCACCAGGTCGCGTAGGTCGAGAAGCGGAAGCCGCGCTCGGGGTCGAACTTTTCTACCGCGCGGATCAAACCGAGGTTGCCCTCTTCGATCAGATCCAGCAGCGACAGCCCCCGATTGACGTAACGCCGGGCGATTTTCACCACCAGCCGCAGGTTACTTTCAATCATGCGCTTGCGCCCGGCCGGATCGCCACTTTGCGACAAGCGCGCAAAATGAACTTCTTCCTCGGGGGAGAGCAATGGGGAAAAGCCGATTTCGTTGAGATACAACTGCGTGGCATCAAGTGCCCGAGTGTAATCGATGTATTTATGTTGTTTAAGTGTGGCGGATTGTTTGGATTTGGAACGAACGGAAGGTGGAGCAGCCCCTTCATCATTCGACATCGAAGATTCCGAATCGATGCCGGTCTCCATAAGGAGAACCTCATCGTCGATGTCAAACTCCGGCACTTCTTTACTGAGAGCCATTGTTATAGTCCTTTGGTGAGTTCGACCCCAAGCTCAAGCGACGCCTCTATCCTTGGCAACGCTGGAGCCTGTCCCCTCTACGCGACGGAACAGGCTGGATTGCAAATCAACGCCTTGGCAGGAACTGCAGCGGATCTACTGGTTTACCTTGTCGGCGAATCTCAAAATGCAGTTTCACCCGGTCTGTACCCGTTGACCCCATTTCGGCAATTGTCTGTCCGACTTTGACCTGCTGTCCCTCCCGAACCAACAGCCTGCGGTTATGTCCGTAAGCACTGACGTAGGTTTCGCTGTGTTTGATGATGACTAATTCGCCGTAGCCCCTTAAGCCACTCCCGGCGTAAACCACCGTCCCATCAGACGCAGCTAAAACAGGCTGTCCCAAATCCCCGGCGATATCAATTCCTTTATTCAAACTACCGTTTGAAGAGAATTTACCAATCAGAATGCCATTAGATGGCCATCCCCAGCCGGTCGGGGCTGGACCGGCTGGAGGCATTGGAGCCGGGGTTTGCTTGTTGGCGACGGACGGTACAGCACCCGCAGAACCGCGGGTTGTGGTGGTCGTTGTGCCATTTGCCTGGCGCCGGATTACCGTGGTTTTGCTGGACGATGATGGCGAAGAACTCGCGCTGCTCACCACGGCAGTCGGCGTTGAACCGGTACGCCCGTCGAAGCGAATTGTCTGACCCGGATGGATCGTATACGGCGTAGGAATATTGTTCCGCGCCGCGAGGGCTTTGTAGTCCCAGCCGTAGCGAAATGCGATGGAAAACATCGTATCGCCGGGACGGACTACATATTGACCGGTCGTCACGGTAGGACGCTGTGCGGCCGCGCCGTTGCGATCGACTACCCGGACATTGCTCGATTTGGTGCTGGAGCAACCCACCAGCAAGGTGCTCAAGACAAGGCCAGTCACCAGGCGCTGAAAGCTCGTGTTACCCATACGCTGCGCAATGACAGTGAGACTCACCCGCCGCTCCCTTTGTGGTGGCTGAAAAATTCGAATGCCGAACTCCGGCATGAGGTGTCGCAAGTATAACGGGCCGAATCGGCTTTACCTTTAATGAAGCGAAATCGCTTCACGCACACGTTTGCAAGCTGACAATCTGCTGCGTTTAAACGATCGCTGCTGGTGTAAGACCGAGGCCAACGAAAGGAATTCAGCGCCGTTGAACAAATGCTCAGGCCAGTGGCCCATTGAGCAATGGCACGAAACGCACGGCACCTAAAACGTGTCGAGAAAAGCCATTTTCTTCGCGCACGATCAGCATCAATTGCTGCACTTCTCCGGAACCGACCGGGATCACCAGGCGCCCGCCCGGTGCCAGTTGATCAAGCAACGCTTGCGGCACATCGGTGGCCACCGCGGTGACAATAATGCCGTTGTACGGTGCCAGCGCCGGCCAGCCTTCCCAACCGTCACCCCAACGAAACACCACGTTGCGCAGATTGAGTTCGACCAGACGTTCCTTGGCCCGGTCCTGCAAGACCTTGATGCGCTCGACCGAGAACACCCGCTCAACCAGTTGCGACAACACGGCAGTCTGGTAACCGGAACCGGTGCCGATCTCCAGCACCTTGTCCAATGGACCGGCCTCCAACAGCAGCTCGCTCATGCGCGCCACCATATAAGGTTGAGAGATGGTCTGGTTATGGCCGATCGGCAGCGCTGTATCTTCATAAGCGCGGTGCGCCAACGCTTCGTCGACGAACAGGTGACGCGGCGTGCGCCGGATGACTTCCAGCACCTTGGCGTTGGACAGCCCTTCTTCATAAAGACGCTGGATCAAACGTTCCCGCGTGCGCTGGGACGTCATGCCGATGCCGCTGCGCATTCTGTCTTCGTGTTCACGAGCCATCAGCGCAGTCCCTCCAGCCAGCCATCGAGACTTCTGAAGGCATCGTTGAAGGTGCGATCGAGCTGCAGTGGCGTGATCGAAACATAGCCCTGCATCACCGCATGAAAGTCAGTGCCCGGGCCGCCATCTTCGGCATCGCCGGCGGCCGCAATCCAGTAACCGGCCTTGCCACGCGGATCGACCACTTTCATCGGCGCCGCCGCCCGGGCACGGTGCCCCAGTCGGGTCAGCTGGATGCCGCGAATGTGGTCGATCGGCAGATTGGGAATGTTCACGTTGAGCACCGTGCGCGGTGGCAAATCGAGCCCGGCGTGGGCTTCGACCAGTTTGCGCGCAAAGTAGGTCGCCGTAGGAAGATTATCGACCTGGCGTGAGACCAGCGAGAAGGCGAACGAAGGGCGCTCGAGGAAACGTCCTTCAAGGGCCGCCGCCACCGTCCCGGAATACAACACGTCATCGCCAAGGTTGGCGCCGAGATTGATCCCGGAAACCACCATGTCCGGCTGGCGCTCCAGCAAGCCGTTCAGGCCCAGATGTACGCAGTCGGTTGGCGTGCCGTTGAGGCTGATAAAGCCGTTGGCCAGGTATTGCGGGTGCAACGGACGGTCGAGCGTCAGCGAACTGCTGGCGCCGCTTTTGTCCTGCTCAGGGGCGATAACCACGCACTCGGTGTAATCCGCCAGCGCAGCATAAAGCGCGGCGAGACCGGGTGCGGTTACTCCATCATCGTTAGAAATCAGAATACGCATGGGCTGTCCGTCTGCCCCACCGGCACCAGATCAACGAGCTCGCGCACCAATACAGTGGCGAAGCATCCGGCCGGGAGGACGAATTCCAGTTGCAGAATGTCAGGCTGGGGATAATGCCACGTCAACCCGCCAATGGGCAGCCGCAGGATGCGACGTTCCTGACTCATGCCGGCGTTGATCAACCAATCGCGCAGATCCGCTTCACGCGCGGCAATCCCCTGCTCCAGATCATGGACAGCGCCCGCAGCCGGGGAGTCACCTTCACCCCACTGCGGGCCGGTCGGATGCAGATCGAGAATCGCCAGACGCGGGTCGCTCAATTCAGCTTCACCGGCCGGGAAGAAGCTACGGCTATCGGTGAAGGCCAGCAGATCGCCAACCAGCGCGCGCTGCCAGGTGCCATCCGCCACACGTGCAGCCAGCACCTGGTTAAACAGAAAACTGCGCGCCGTCGACAGCAGGCGCGAACGCACATTGCGCTGCTCTGGCAGGGCCTTGCGCGCCGCCCACGATCGGGCATCGACGACGTTGCCGCCGTCATGACCGAAACGCTGGGCGCCGAAATAGTTGGGAATACCTTGTTTGACGATCAGTTGCAGGCGCTCTTCAATCGCAGCTTTATCGCCGGCGAACTGCGTCAGGCGCAACGTGAAACCATTCGCCGAATGCGCGCCGCGTTGCAGCTTGCGCTTGTGGCGAGTGGTCTTGAGGATTTTCAGCGTGTCGTTTTCCGCCGCCGACAGATCAGGGTCTGCCTTGCCCGGCAGCTGCACGCTGAACCACTGACGGGTCAGCGCCTGACGATCCTTGAGACCGGCGTAGCTGACAGTGCGCAGCGGCACACCGGCAGCCTTGGCGATACGCCGTGCGGCTTCTTCGGTGTTCAGGCCACGTTTTTCCACCCAGATCCACAGGTGTTCGCCGTCGCCGCTGAAGGGGATATCCAGCACTTCATCCACCTGAAAATCTTCAGCGATGGCTTTCAGTACGGCGGTGCCGAGGGGTTCGCCATAGGCGCGCGGGCCGAGCAATTGCAGTTCATTCATGCGCGGAGCAACAAGGCAACGGAGTGTACGGCGATGCCTTCTTCGCGACCGACAAAGCCAAGCTTTTCGGTGGTGGTAGCTTTCACGTTCACTTGATCCAACTCAACTTGAAGATCCGCGGCGATCACTGCGCGCATCGATTCGATATGCGGGGCCATTTTTGGCGCCTGGGCAACGATGGTGTTATCGACGTTGCCGACTTTCCAGCCCTTGGCGTGGATCAGACCGACCACATGACGCAACAACGCACGGCTGTCGGCGCCCTTGAATTGCGGGTCGGTATCCGGGAAGTGTTTGCCGATATCACCCAGCGCAGCCGCGCCGAGCAAGGCATCGCTCAAGGCGTGCAGCAGGACGTCACCGTCGGAGTGAGCGAGCAGCCCGAAGCTGTGTGCAATGCGCACGCCGCCCAGAGTAATGAAATCGCCTTCAGCGAAACGGTGCACATCATAGCCGTGGCCAATACGCATAAAAAAAACGCCCCGATTTTTGTCAGGGCGTGATTCTACCTGCATTAGCCCCGAAGGGCTTGTGCGTGATGCTGCAAGTGGTCATCTATAAAGCTTGAGATGAAGAAATAGCTGTGGTCGTAGCCCGGTTGCAAGCGCAGCGTCAGCGGATGACCCGCTTGTTTGGCCGCTTGTTGCAGGGCTTCGGGTTTGAGCTGAGTCGCGAGGAAATCATCGCGATCACCCTGATCGACCAGCAGCGGGAGCTTCTCGTCAGCCTCGGCGATCAGCGCGCAGGCATCCCACTCTTTCCACTTCGAACGATCTTCACCCAGATAACGAGAAAATGCCTTCTGCCCCCACGGGCAATCCATCGGGTTGTTGATGGGCGAAAAGGCCGAGACCGATTGATAACGCCCCGGATTGCGCAAGGCACACACCAACGCACCGTGGCCACCCATGGAGTGGCCGCTGATGCTGCGTTTATCCGAGGCCGGGAAATGCGCTTCAACCAGTGAAGGCAATTCCTGCACGACATAGTCATGCATCCGATAGTGCCGCGACCAAGGTTCCTGCGTGGCATTCAGATAAAATCCGGCACCAAGACCAAAGTCCCACGCGCCATCCGGATCGCCCGGGACATCGGGACCGCGCGGGCTGGTGTCCGGTGCGACGATGATCAGACCGAGTTCAGCAGCCATGCGCAACGCGCCGGCCTTGTGCATGAAGTTCTCGTCGGTACAGGTCAGCCCCGACAGCCAGTACAACACCGGCAGCTTGCCGCCCTGCTCCGCCTGCGGCGGAAGGTACACGGCAAACACCATGTCGCAGCCCAGCACGTCGGAACGGTGACGATAGCGCTTGTGCCAACCGCCAAAACTCTTCTGACAGGAGATATTTTCCAGGTTCATGTAAAGACTCCTACGCAGTCACGACCACAAGCCTTCAAGACTCGTAGCCATGACATCACGATTGATCAGAAATGGATGACGGTACGGATGCTCTTGCCTTCGTGCATCAGGTCGAACGCCTTGTTGATATCCTCCAGGCCCATGGTGTGGGTGATGAAGGTATCCAGCGGGATTTCACCGCTCTGGGCCATGTCGACGTAGCTTGGCAATTCGCTGCGGCCACGTACGCCACCGAATGCCGAACCGCGCCAGACGCGACCGGTGACCAACTGGAACGGACGGGTAGCGATTTCCTGACCGGCACCGGCAACGCCGATGATGACCGATTCGCCCCAGCCTTTGTGGCAGCACTCGAGGGCCGCGCGCATCAGTTGTACGTTGCCGATGCACTCGAAGGAAAAGTCGACGCCGCCATCGGTCATGTCGACGATGACTTCCTGAATCGGACGGTCGAAATCTTTCGGGTTTACGCAGTCGGTTGCCCCCAGTTGCTTGGCGATTTCAAACTTGGCCGGGTTGATGTCGATGGCGATGATGCGCGCGGCCTTGGCCTTCACCGCACCGATGACTGCCGACAGACCGATGCCGCCCAAACCGAAAATGGCCACGGTGTCGCCCGGTTTAACCTTGGCGGTGTTGAGCACGGCACCGATACCGGTGGTGACGCCGCAACCGAGCAGGCAGACCTTTTCCAGCGGTGCGTCTTTAGCGATTTTGGCCACGGAGATTTCCGGCAACACGGTGTATTCCGAGAAGGTCGAAGTACCCATGTAGTGGAAAATCGTTTCGCCCTTGTAGGAAAAACGCGAAGTGCCATCCGGCATCAAGCCTTTGCCCTGGGTCGCACGAATGGCCTGACACAGGTTGGTCTTGCCCGACTTACAGAATTTGCACTGGCCGCACTCTGGGGTGTAGAGCGGGATAACGTGATCGCCTACTGCAACCGAAGTCACGCCTTCGCCAATCGCCTCAACGATGGCGCCGCCTTCGTGGCCGAGGATCGAAGGGAAGATCCCTTCCGGGTCAGCGCCGGACAAGGTGTAGGCGTCGGTATGGCAAACACCGGAAGCGACAACTCGCAGCAGCACTTCACCGGCCTTGGGCATGGCGACATCAACTTCTACGATTTCCAGCGGCTTCTTGGCCTCGAAGGCAACGGCGGCGCGCGACTTGATCATGCTGACTCTCCAATGAATCCATTAAATAAAAAAGCAGACAAGGAGTGTAATACATGGCCTGACGATGAATAATCAGGCCGAAAGCAAAACATTATTGCCATACAGGGATAATCCCGATGTCCGAAAACCGTTGGGAAGGCATTGACGAGTTTGTCGCCGTGGCTGAATGCAGCCAATTCACCGCCGCGGCTGAACGTCTTGGGGTTTCTTCCTCGCACATCAGTCGACAAATCGTACGACTGGAAGAGCGTTTGCAGACACGCCTGCTGTATCGCAGTACCCGCAGGGTGACGCTGACCGAAGCCGGGCAGACCTTCCTGCAACACTGCCAACGCCTGCAGGACGGACGCGAAGAAGCCCTGCGCGCGGTGGGCGATCTGACCAGCGAACCCAAAGGCATGCTGCGCATGACCTGCGCTGTAGCCTATGGCGAGCGATTTATCGTGCCGCTGGTGACCCGGTTTATGGGGCTCTACCCGCAACTGCGCATCGATATAGAGCTGAGCAATCGGCAACTCGATCTGGTGCACGAGGGGCTGGATCTGGCGATTCGCTTGGGACGATTGCAGGATTCACGACTGGTCGCGACGCGCCTGGCGCCACGGCGTATGTATCTGTGCGCGTCACCTTCCTACGTGGAACGGTACGGCCGCCCACACAGCTTGTCGGAACTCAGTCGACACAATTGTCTGATTGGCAGCACGGACATCTGGCAGCTTGAGCAAAACGGGCGGGAATTTTCCCAGCGAGTGCAGGGAAACTGGCGTTGCAACAGTGGGCAAGCGGTGCTGGATGCTGCTTTGCAAGGGGTCGGGTTGTGTCAGTTGCCGGACTATTACGTGCTGGAGCACTTGCACAGTGGCGCGTTGATTTCGTTGCTGGAGGCGCATCAGCCGCCGAATACCGCGGTGTGGGCGCTGTATCCGCAGCAGCGACATTTGTCGCCAAAGGTACGCAAGTTGGTGGATTTTCTTAAGGAGGGGTTGGCCGAGCGGCCGGAGTATCGAAACTAAGATCAAAAAATCGCAGCCTGCGGCAGCGATCTTTTAGCGGCGGTTGGCCCAACGCTGACGCAACCACTCCAGATCTTCAGGCCGGGTCACCTTGAGGTTATCCGCACGCCCTTCGATCAGACGGGGCGCCTGACCCGCCCACTCCATCGCTGAAGCCTCATCGGTAATCACCGCATCCGCTACCAGGCTGTCCGCCAATGCGCGATGCAGTGCACCGAGGCGGAACATCTGCGGCGTGTAAGCCTGCCAGATTACGCTGCGGTCAACGGTTTCAACCACACGACCGTGCTTGTCGATCCGCTTCAGGGTGTCGCGCGCGGGAACCGCCAGCAAACCACCCACCGGGTCATCCGCCAGTTCAGCGAGTAATTTGTCGAGATCATCGCGACTCAGATTGGGCCGAGCCGCATCGTGCACCAGCACCCAGTCCTCATCGTCCGCACCTTGCGCGTGCAGATGCAGCAAGGCATTGAGCACCGAACCGGAACGCTCGGCACCGCCGTCAACGCGTTGAATACGCGGATTGTTGACGCATGCCAGGCTTGGCCAATAAGGATCATCAACAGCAACACTGATCACCAAACCCTTGAGGCTCGGGTGATCGAGGAAACAGCCGAGGCTGTGTTCGAGAATTGTGCGCCCGCCCAGTTGCAGATATTGCTTGGGACGGTCCGCGGCCATTCGGGCACCGACGCCCGCGGCAGGAATCACGGCCCAGAAGGCCGGCAGGGAATTGATCATTGAGCCAACTGGTAAAGGGTTTCGCCGTCCTTGACCATGCCCAACTCGTGACGAGCCCGCTCTTCGACGGTCTCCATGCCTTTCTTCAACTCGCTGACCTCAGCGTCCATCACCCGGTTGCGCTCCAGCAAACCTTCGTTCTCGGCATGTTGATCAGCAATCTGCTGATTCAGCTCGGCGACTTGCGCCAGACTGCCATTGCCCACCCACAGGCGGTACTGCAGACCGGCCAGCAGCAGGAGCAAAACGAGAAACAACCAGTAAGGACTGCGCATCGAATATCAGGTATCCAGTGAAAAAAGACAGCCACGCCAAAACTTTGCAGCGTCTGATAGCACGAAGCCTGGAAAATCCAGGCTTGTGCTGTTAAGGCATCAGATTAGTGGCAAATCCATCGCTGTCACGACTTTTTCGACACAATCCGGTGTCCTTTTATCAGTTTCAGCTTAACCGCGGAACTCGCTACGACCGTTGTACTTGGCTTTGCCATTCAACTGCTCTTCGATACGCAGCAGTTGGTTGTACTTGGAAACGCGGTCGGAACGGCACAGCGAACCGGTCTTGATCTGGCCAGCCGAGGTGCCCACCGCCAGGTCAGCAATGGTCGAATCTTCGGTTTCGCCGGAACGGTGCGAGATCACTGCGGTGTAACCGGCAGCCTTGGCCATCTGGATGGCTTCCAGGGTTTCGGTCAGGGTGCCGATCTGGTTGAACTTGATCAGGATCGAGTTGGCGATCTTTTTATCGATGCCTTCTTTCAGGATCTTGGTGTTGGTCACGAACAGATCGTCGCCCACCAGCTGCACTTTCTCGCCGATTTTGTCGGTGAGAATTTTCCAGCCCGCCCAGTCGGACTCGTCCAGACCGTCTTCGATGGAGATGATCGGGTAACGCTCGGTCAGACCTTTGAGGTAGTCGGCGAAACCTTCAGCCGTGAACACCTGGCCTTCGCCGGACAGGTTGTACTTGCCGTCTTCGTAGAATTCGCTGGCTGCGCAGTCCAAGGCCAGAGTCACGTCGGTGCCCAGCTTGTAACCGGCGTTGGCCACGGCTTCGGAAATCACTTTCAGCGCGTCTTCGTTGGAAGCCAGGTTAGGCGCGAAACCACCTTCGTCGCCGACAGCAGTGCTCAGGCCACGAGCCTTCAGCACAGCTTTGAGGTGATGGAAAATCTCGGTGCCCATGCGCAGACCTTCCGAGAAAGACTTGGCGCCAACCGGCTGAACCATGAATTCCTGGATGTCGACGTTGTTATCGGCGTGCTCGCCACCGTTGATGATGTTCATCATCGGAACCGGCATCGAGTACACACCCGGGGTGCCGTTCAGGTTGGCGATGTGAGCGTACAGCGGCAGGTCCTGATCCTGTGCAGCAGCCTTGGCCGCCGCCAGGGACACGGCGAGAATGGCGTTGGCGCCCAGGGTCGCTTTGTTTTCGGTACCGTCGAGCTTGATCATCGCGTGATCGAGGGCTTTCTGATCGCTTGGGTCGGTGCCCAGCAGCAGGTCGCGGATCGGACCGTTGATGTTGGCTACCGCTTTAAGCACGCCCTTGCCCAGGTAACGGCTCTTGTCGCCATCACGCAGCTCGAGCGCTTCACGCGAGCCAGTGGATGCACCGGACGGCGCGCATGCGCTGCCGATGATGCCGTTGTCGAGAAGCACGTCCGCTTCCACGGTGGGATTGCCACGGGAGTCGAGAACTTCACGACCTTTGATGTCGACGATTTTTGCCATTGTTGTAAACACTCCAAAGTTGACGAAAACGACGCAGCTAGAGGAAATCTTTTTACCGTCGGCAAGGGGGTGCAGCGGGCAGATTTGCAGACGATAACGCTCATGCCCGAGGGCATGAGCGACAAATCGTGCGGTACTTTACCGGAGAATTGAGGTTTACGCGGTTTCTACCGTCGGAAAACTCTTAACCAGTTCGTCCAGGGCTTTGAGCTGGGCCAGGAATGGCTCCAGTTTGTCCAGACGCAAGGCGCAAGGGCCGTCGCATTTGGCGTTGTCCGGATCCGGGTGAGCTTCGAGGAACAGACCTGCCAGACCTTGGCTCATGCCAGCCTTGGCGAGGTCCAGGACCTGCGCACGGCGACCGCCGGCGGAGTCGGAACGCCCGCCAGGCATTTGCAGCGAATGGGTCACGTCGAAGAATACCGGGTACTCGAACTGCTTCATGATGCCGAAGCCGAGCATGTCGACCACGAGGTTGTTATAGCCGAAGCTCGAACCACGCTCGCAGAGGATCAGTTGATCATTACCCGCTTCAACGCACTTGTTCAGGATGTGTTTCATTTCCTGAGGGGCGAGGAACTGGGCTTTCTTGATGTTGATGATCGCGTTGGTCTTGGCCATCGCCACGACCAGATCGGTCTGGCGCGACAGGAAGGCCGGCAACTGGATGATGTCGCAGATCTCGGCGACGACCGCAGCCTGTTCAGGCTCGTGGACGTCGGTGATGATCGGCACGCCAAAAGCCTGCTTGATGTCCTGGAAGATGCGCATGCCCTCTTCCAGGCCAGGACCGCGATACGAGGTCACAGAAGAACGGTTGGCCTTGTCGAAACTGGCCTTGAACACGTAAGGGATACCGAGTTTTTCAGTGACCTTCACATACTCTTCGCAAACCTGCATGGCCATGTCACGGCTTTCCAGCACGTTCATGCCGCCGAACAGCACCATGGGTTTGTCGTTGGCAATCTCGATGTCGCCGACGCGGATGATCTTCTGTGCCATCGGGGTTACGCCTTCTTCTGGTGTTGAGCCAACGCTGCTTTGACGAAGCCGCTGAACAGCGGATGGCCATCACGTGGTGTCGAGGTGAACTCAGGGTGGAACTGGCAGGCGACGAACCATGGATGATCCGGTGCTTCAACCACTTCCACCAGGGCTGCATCGGCGGAGCGACCGGAAATCTTCAGGCCGGCCTCGATGATTTGCGGCAGCAGGTTGTTGTTCACTTCGTAACGGTGACGGTGACGCTCGACGATCACGTCTTTGCCATAGCAGTCGTGCACTTTGGAGCCGGTTTCGAGCAGGCATTCCTGAGCGCCGAGGCGCATGGTGCCGCCCAGATCGGAGGTTTCAGTACGCACTTCCACGGCACCGGTGGCGTCTTCCCACTCGGTGATCAGGCCGACAACCGGGTGGCCGCTGGCGCGATCGAACTCGGTGGAGTTGGCGTCTTTCCAGCCCATGACGTTACGAGCGAACTCGATGACCGCCACTTGCATGCCCAGGCAGATACCCAGGTACGGAACCTTGTTTTCGCGAGCGTACTGAACGGCAGTGATCTTGCCTTCCACGCCGCGCAGACCGAAGCCGCCCGGTACGAGGATGGCGTCGACGCCTTCAAGCAGCGCAGTGCCCTGGTTTTCGATGTCTTCGGAATCGATGTAACGCAGGTTGACCTTGGTACGGTTGCTGATGCCCGCATGGCTCATCGCTTCGATCAGCGATTTGTAGGCGTCCAGCAGCTCCATGTACTTGCCGACCATGGCGATGGTGACTTCGTGTTCCGGGTTGAGCTTGGCGTCAACCACAGCTTCCCACTCAGACAGATCGGCACCGCCGCACTGCAGACCGAAACGCTCGACGACGAAATCGTCCAGACCCTGCGAATGCAGAATGCCCGGGATCTTGTAGATGGTGTCGGCGTCTTCCAGTGCGATGACCGCACGCTCTTCAACGTTGGTGAATTGCGCGATCTTGCGACGCGACGAGATGTCGATCGGGTGATCGGAGCGGCAAACCAGCACGTCAGGCTGCAGGCCGATGGAACGCAGTTCCTTGACCGAGTGCTGGGTTGGCTTGGTTTTGGTTTCGCCGGCGGTGGCGATGTACGGCACCAGCGTCAGGTGCATCAGCATCGCGCGCTTGGCGCCGACTTCGAATCGCAGCTGACGGATGGCTTCGAGGAACGGTTGCGACTCGATGTCACCCACGGTGCCACCGATTTCGACCATCGCCACGTCGGCATCGCCTGCACCCTTGATGATGCGGCGCTTGATTTCGTCGGTAATGTGCGGAATCACCTGGATGGTTGCACCCAGGTAGTCACCACGACGCTCTTTGCGCAGCACGTGTTCGTAAACACGGCCGGTGGTGAAGTTGTTGTTCTGGGTCATGGTCGTGCGGATGAACCGCTCGTAGTGGCCCAGGTCCAGGTCGGTCTCGGCGCCGTCGTGGGTGACGAACACTTCACCATGCTGGAACGGGCTCATGGTGCCCGGGTCGACGTTGATGTACGGATCCAGCTTAAGCATGGTGACCTTAAGCCCCCGCGCCTCCAGGATAGCCGCCAATGAAGCCGAGGCAATGCCTTTCCCCAATGAAGAAACAACACCGCCCGTGACGAATATGTAGCGCGTCATGAAAAACCCTAGAAGTCTGCGTTAAAGCGGTACGAGCCGCCGGGGAAAGCGAAGGAAGGCCGAAGCCCCCGATCACCTGCATTAATCACAGTGCACCTTTCAAAAAAACCGCCGCGTTGGGACAGACCGGCAGATGAAACACCGGTACGTTGCTCGCTACACATTTTTTGGAATCGCCCAGCAAAGACTGCTTGGTAATCGGCAACTCCTGCAATTCAGGCGAATCCACAGAAGTTGTATCAAGAAGGGAGCGTAGTCTACCGGAATGACCCTTTCATCTCAAACCTAGATCTTCGTCTGTTGGCTGCCAACGCAATTTCCAGCCATCCTGCGCATGGCCATCAAGGCCCGGCAGGTTCGCCACCGCGAGCAATTCTTCACCGCGAAACAGCAGCGGCAATCTGCCACGCACGAAGGCCGGCACCGCGCGTTCATTGAGTAACCGCTTGAGATCACGATGGCCACGATCGGCCAGATGCATCACTTCGCCGCCCTGACGGTAAGCAATGCGCAACGGCCCGCAAGGCGTCTGACCACTGAACACGACGCACCCGTTATCGGACAAGCGTAGCGGTGATGTCGGGGTGTGCCACTCGCCGCCGATCACTGGCGCACGCAGCCAGTCGCCGCTCAGCCACCAGAGACGACCGACGCTGCGGTGCAACTCGCCATCGGCCAGGCGCCAGACCGGCGATGCATCGTGGGCAGCTGCGCACACATCCGCCCAACCCGACCAGTGGTCAGTATCCGGCAGGCGAGTGAGTGGTTCGAGCCAATGGCTCAATGCATTTCGCTGACGGGCCACGGACAACGCCGCCAACGGTGCCAATTCCAGCGACGGCACGCCCAGCCAGTCGAAATCAGTAGAGGCTCTGGCGTGCGCCAGATCGATCTCTGCCAGCTCATCCAGCAAGCCTTGCGCTTCACGCAGATGCGCGGCGCTACGGGCCATGTTGGCTTGCGCTTGCGGCCAGCGCCCGGTCAGCAGCGGCACGATCTGATGACGCAGGTAATTGCGCGAAAACTGCCGATCTTCGTTTGACGGGTCTTCGATCCATTGCAACTGGTGCGCCGCCGCGTAGGCTTCAAGTTCGGCGCGAGTGACGTCGAGCAAAGGCCGAACCAACGTGCCCTGCCCCACGGGACGTCGCGCCGGCATTGCCGAAAGCCCACGCACGCCGGCACCGCGCAACAGACGAAACAACAGGGTTTCTGCCTGATCGTCGCGGTGCTGACCGGTCAGCAACACGTCGTTGGACTGGATGACCGAACCGAACACCGCATAACGCGCATCCCGCGCCGCCCGCTCCAGACTCGCGCCCGGTTGCACCTTCACCCGCTCCACTTGCAACGTAATACCCAACGCATCGCAAACCGACTGACAATGTTCCGGCCACGTATCTGCTGCAGCCTGAAGGCCGTGATGGATGTGGATGGCGCTTAGCGTCGGCAGGGATTCGGTGGTTGCGAGGTGGGCGAGCAGATGCAGCAGGACAGTTGAGTCGAGGCCGCCGGAGAATGCGACGCGCCAGCTCCTGGCATTGCGCCAGGCTGCAAGATTGAGCAGTAGCCGGGATGGCAGATCACTCGTGGACTGACCCATTTTTGTACCTGCGCAAAAGCAAATGTGGGAGCGAGCTTGCTCGCGAAGGCGGTTTAACATTCAACACATTCGTCGACTGTTACAACGCTTTCGCGAGCAAGCTCGCTCCCACAGGGTTTCCATCATCGGCCAAAGCGGCGTCGACTTAGAGACCGTAGCTCATCAGTCGATCATAACGGCGCTTGAGCAGCGCTTCGTTGTCGAACTTCTTCAGCATCGCCAGTTGCGAGCTCAGCTCGGCACGGATCGACGCCGCAGCGGCTGCCGGGTCACGATGCGCGCCGCCCAGAGGCTCGCCGATAACCTTGTCGACAATGCCCAGGCCTTTCAGACGCTCGGCCGTGATGCCCATCGCTTCGGCGGCATCCGGCGCTTTCTCGGCGGTTTTCCACAGAATCGAGGCGCAACCTTCCGGCGAGATCACCGCGTAGGTCGAGTACTGCAACATGTTCAACTGATCGCACACGCCGATCGCCAATGCGCCGCCGGAACCACCTTCACCGATGACGGTGGCGATGATCGGAGTTTTCAGACGCGACATGACACGCAGGTTCCAGGCGATCGCTTCGCTCTGGTTGCGCTCTTCAGCGTCGATGCCAGGGTAGGCACCCGGGGTGTCGATGAAGGTCAGGATCGGCATTTTGAAACGCTCGGCCATCTCCATCAGACGGCAAGCCTTGCGGTAGCCTTCCGGACGCGGCATGCCGAAGTTGCGGCGAACCTTCTCGCGTACTTCGCGGCCCTTCTGGTGACCGATGATCATCACTGGCTGGTCGTCCAGACGGGCAATACCGCCAACGATTGCAGCGTCGTCGGAGAAATGACGGTCGCCGTGCAGTTCGTCGAACTCGGTGAAGATGTGCTCGATGTAGTCCAGGGTGTACGGACGTTTCGGGTGACGTGCCAGGCGTGCGATCTGCCAGCTGGTCAGCTTGCCGAAGATGTCTTCGGTCAGCGTTTTGCTCTTGTCCTGCAGGCGGGAGATCTCATCGCCGATATTCAGCGAATTGTCATTACCGACCAAGCGCAACTCTTCGATCTTGGCTTGCAGGTCGGCGATCGGCTGTTCGAAATCTAGAAAATTCGGGTTCATAGGCGTCCGTCTTGGGTCGTGTCCCAAATGAGCTTGGGCCGGCCGGTTGTCTATTCGCGCCCTACCTTAAGGGAGAGGCGCGCTGAGGTCGAGATTAAAAATTCAGGTTGCGGGCAAGTGCAATGATGGCACCTGCCGGTCAACGGTATTGGAGGAAGACGTTGTCTCGCCCGAACTGGTCACGCAGGGCTTGAATCAAGGCATCCGCCGGGTCGATTCGCCAGGTCTCGCCGAACTGCAGCAAGGTCTTCGCATCAGGGCTGGTGTACTCCATGGTGATCGGGCACGCCCCGCGATGACGCTTGAGCAGATCGCCCAACCAGCGTAGCTGATCGCCTTTCAGATGCTGCGTCTGCAACTTCAGGCGCAGGCTCTCTGCGAGATTGGTGCGCGCATCTTCCATGCTCATCACACGCTTGACCCGCAGGCGCAGGCCACCGGAGAAGTCGTCGTTACTGACCTCGCCTTCGACCACCACCATCGCGTCGGTCTGCAGCAGCGACTGCGCCGAGTGAAACGCCTCGGCAAACAGCGACGCCTCGATCCGCCCGGAGCGGTCATCGAGGGTGATGAAACCCATCTTGTCGCCCTTCTTGTTCTTCATCACCCGCAGGGCAATGATCATCCCGGCAACGGTTTGCGTATCGCGCGCCGGTTTCAGGTCGATGATGCGCTGACGGGCGAAACGACGAATTTCGCCTTCGTATTCGTCGATCGGGTGACCGGTGAGGTAAAGGCCCAAGGTGTCTTTTTCACCCTTGAGACGTTCCTTGAGGGTCAGCTCCTTGGCCTTGCGATGCACCGCATACACATCGGCGTCTTCCTCGACGAACAGCCCGCCAAACAGATCGGCGTGGCCACTGTCGCGGGTACGGGCGGTCTGTTCGGCTGACTTGATAGCCTCTTCCATCGCCGCCAGCAGCACGGCGCGGTTGCGGTCGATGTTGGCCTGATATGCCTTCTGTTCGTCGTGGAAATACGGACCGAGACGATCCAGCGCACCGCTGCGGATCAAACCATCAAGGGTGCGCTTGTTGATGCGTTTGAGGTCGACGCGGGCGCAGAAGTCGAACAGATCCTTGAACGGCCCCGCCTGACGTGCCTCGGTGATTGCTTCCACCGGGCCTTCGCCGACGCCTTTGATTGCGCCGAGGCCATAGACGATGCGGCCGTCGTCGTTCACCGTGAACTTGAACTCCGAATTATTCACATCCGGCGCGTCGAGACGCAGCTTCATGGTGCGAATTTCTTCGATCAAGGTCACGACCTTGTCGGTGTTGTGCATATCCGCCGACAGCACCGCCGCCATGAACGGCGCCGGGTAATGCGTCTTCAGCCAGGCGGTCTGGTACGACACCAGGCCGTAAGCGGCAGAGTGAGACTTGTTGAAGCCGTAACCGGCGAACTTTTCCACCAGGTCGAAAATGTTACCGGCCAGGTCCGCGTCGATATTGTTGGTCTTGCAACCCTCAATGAAACCGCCGCGCTGCTTGGCCATTTCTTCGGGTTTTTTCTTACCCATGGCCCGACGCAGCATGTCCGCACCGCCAAGGGTGTAACCGGCCATGACCTGGGCAATCTGCATCACCTGTTCCTGATACAGGATGATGCCGTAAGTCGGCGCCAATACAGGCTTGAGGCCCTCGTACTGGTAGTCCGAGTGCGGGTACGCGAGTTCGGCGCGACCGTGCTTACGGTTGATGAAGTCGTCAACCATGCCTGACTGCAGCGGGCCCGGACGGAACAGGGCCACCAGTGCAATAAGGTCTTCCAGGCAGTCGGGCTTGAGCTTTTTGATCAGCTCCTTCATGCCGCGCGACTCGAGCTGGAACACCGCCGTGGTTTCGGCTTTTTGCAGTAGCTGATAGGTCGGCTTGTCGTCCAGCGGGATGAACGCAATGTCCAGCGGCGGCTGATCGACCTTGGCGCGGTCGCGGTTGATGGTCTTCAGCGCCCAGTCGATGACCGTCAGGGTTCGCAGACCGAGGAAGTCGAACTTCACCAGGCCGGCAGCCTCAACGTCATCCTTGTCGAACTGGGTCACCAGACCGTCACCGGCCTCGTCGCAATAGATAGGCGAGAAGTCAGTCAGCTTGGTCGGCGCGATTACCACACCACCGGCGTGTTTACCGACGTTACGCACGACGCCTTCGAGCTTGCGCGCCATCTCCCAGATTTCCGCGGCTTCTTCATCGACCTTGATGAAGTCGCGCAGGATCTCTTCCTGTTCGTAGGCTTTTTCCAGGGTCATGCCGACTTCGAACGGAATCATCTTCGACAGACGATCCGCCAGGCCATAGGACTTGCCCTGCACCCGCGCCACGTCACGCACCACAGCCTTGGCGGCCATGGAACCGAACGTGATGATCTGGCTTACCGCGTTGCGGCCGTATTTCTCGGCCACGTAGTCGATGACCCGGTCACGCCCGTCCATGCAGAAGTCGACGTCGAAGTCGGGCATGGAAACCCGTTCCGGGTTAAGGAAACGTTCGAACAGCAGGTCATATTCCAGCGGATCGAGGTCGGTGATCTTCTGCACATAGGCCACCAGCGAGCCGGCACCCGATCCCCGGCCCGGGCCTACCGGAACACCGTTGCTCTTGGCCCACTGGATAAAGTCCATAACGATCAAGAAGTAACCGGGAAAGCCCATCTGGATAATGATATCCAGCTCGAAATTCAACCGGTCGACGTAGACCTGACGCTTGGCGTCGTAATCCTCGGTGGTGTCTTTTGGCAACAAAACCGCCAGCCGTTCCTCCAGACCATCGAAGGACACCTTGCGGAAATACTCGTCGATGGTCATGCCATCGGGAATCGGGAAGTTGGGCAAAAAGTGTGTGCCCAGTTTTACTTCGATGTTGCAACGCTTGGCGATCTCGACGGTATTTTCGATTGCGTCGGGAATGTCGCTGAACAGCTCGGCCATTTCCTCGGCGCTTTTGAGGTATTGCTGATCGCTGTAATTCTTCGAGCGCCGCGGATCGTCGAGGGCACGGCCCTCACCGATGCACACCCGGGTTTCGTGGGCGGCGAAGTCTTCCTGCTTGATGAAACGCACATCGTTGCTCGCCACGAGCGGCGCGCCGAGCTTGTCGGCCAGGGCCACGGCGCCGTGCAACTGCTCTTCATCGTTAGGGCGACTGGTGCGCTGGATTTCCAGGTAGAAGCGGTCCGGGAACACCGACATCCACTCACGCGTCAGGGCCTCGGCTTCGGCCGGGTTGCCACTGATCAGCGCCATGCCGATCTCGCCCTCTTTGGCGGCGGACAGCATGATCAGGCCTTCATTCGCCTCAGCAACCCACTCACGCTCGATGATGATCATGCCGTTGCGCTGGCCTTCGATGAAGCCGCGCGAGATCAACTCGGTGAGGTTGCGATAGCCCTTGGCGTTCATCACCAGCAGGCTGAGCCGGCTCAGGGGCGCGTCCGGGTCCTTGTTCGACAGCCACAGGTCGGCGCCGCAGATCGGCTTGATGCCTGCGCCCATGGTGTTTTTGTAGAATTTGACCAGGGAACACATGTTGTTCTGATCAGTGACCGCAACCGCCGGCATGTTCATGGCGGTCAGCGCTTTGACCAGCGGTTTGATCCGCACCAGCCCGTCGACCAGGGAGTATTCAGTGTGCAGGCGTAGATGAACGAATGAAGCCGGCATAGTGATCCTGTCCAGTTACAGAGAGACAACAAGGCCCGGATTGTACCGGGCCTCGAACAAAACATCAGCCTTGCGACTAAACCTGCGTCAGACCTTCCAGCGCCTCATAAGCCTGACGCACCGGGGCGAACGAGCGCCGGTGAATCGGCGTCGGGCCCAAACGTACCAACGCTTCCAGATGAACGGGCGTCGGGTAGCCTTTATGCCCACCGATACCGTAACCCGGATAGATCAACTCGAATGCGGCCATTTCGCGGTCACGACTGACCTTGGCCAGAATCGATGCCGCTGCAATGGCCGGAACCTTGCCATCGCCCTGTACCACCGCTTCGGCGCGCATGGGCAAATGCGGGCAGCGATTGCCGTCGATCATCGCCAGTTTCGGCTGAATGTGCAGCCCGGCCACCGCGCGCTGCATGGCCAGCATGGTCGCATGGAGAATGTTCAGCTCGTCGATTTCTTCGACTTCGGCGCGGGCGATGCACCAGCTCAGGGACTTCTCGATGATCTCGTCATAAAGCTTTTCACGCTTGGCTTCGGTGAGTTTCTTCGAGTCATTGAGACCGAGAATCGGCCGGTTCGGATCGAGGATCACCGCCGCCGTCACCACCGCACCGCACAATGGGCCACGACCGACTTCATCGACGCCGGCGACCAGTTGTTCGACTTCGGCAACCAGAGTGAAATCCAGGCCCATCTGCATATCTTTCTTGCTCATCGTGATTGACCGATCAGGTTCAGCACAGCATCCGCCGCTTGGTTGGAAGCATCCAGCCGCAGCGTGCGATGGATCTCGTCGAAACCACGGGTCTGCTCTTCACCGCCCTCGATCAATGGCGACAGGGTCTGAGCCAGCGCCTCGACTGTCGCATCGTCCTGCAACAATTCCGGCACCAACAGGCGCTGGGCCAAGAGGTTCGGCAGGGACACGTACGGACTCTTGACCATGCGTTTGAGAATCCAGAACGTCAGCGGTGCCAGGCGATACGCAACCACCATCGGCCGCTTGTACAACAGCGCTTCAAGGGTCGCCGTGCCGGAAGCGATCAGCACCGCATTGCACGCGGCCAAAGCCAGGTGGGATTTGCCATCGAGCAAGGTCACCGGCAGATCACGGCCGGCGAGCAGCTCTTCAAGTTGCACACGGCGCTCCGGACTGGCGCACGGCATGACAAAACGCACTCCCGGACGCAGGGCCCGCAGGCGCTGAGCCGTATCGAGAAACAACGCGCCGAGACGACCGACTTCACCGCCACGGCTGCCGGGCATCAACGCGACCAGCGGCCCGTCTGGCAGGCCCAGCTCGGCACGCGCAGCGGCGCGATCAGCTTGCAGCGGTATGGCGTCAGCCAGCGAGTGACCGACGAACCGCACCGGCACGCCTTTCTCTTCGTAGAATTTGGCTTCGAACGGGAACAGCGTCAGCATCAGATCGCAACCTTCGCGAATCTTCAGCACGCGTTTCTGCCGCCATGCCCAGACCGACGGGCTGACGTAATGCACGGTTTTGATCCCGGCCTGACGCAGCTTGAGTTCGATATTAAGGTTGAAGTCCGGGGCATCGATGCCGATGAACGCGTCAGGTTTCTCGGCAATCAGCGTGGCAATCAGCTCCTTGCGACGCTTGAGCAACTCGCGCAGTCGGCCGAGCACCTCAACCAGTCCCATGACCGACAAGCGCTCCATGGGGAAGTAGGAAGTCAGGCCTTCGGCCTGCATCAACGGACCGCCGACACCGATGAACTCGACTGACGGATGTTGTGCCTTGAGGGCACGCATGAGGCCGGCACCGAGAATGTCACCGGAAGCCTCCCCTGCCACCAGCGCAATACGCAGACTGCCCATGATCAGCGGGTGATGCCGCGAGTCGATGACTCGATGGAATCGCGGAACACAGCGACTTCCGGGAACTGAGCAGCAGGTGCTGCCAGGTCGGCCAAGGCCTGATCAACTGTCAGCCCTTGGCGATAAACGGTTTTATAAGCACGGCGCAGCGCGTGGATAGCGTCTTCGCTGAACCCGCGACGGCGCATGCCCTCGAAGTTCATGCTGCGCGCTTCGGCCGGGTTGCCAAATACCGTGACAAATGCCGGAACATCTTTGCCGATCGCGGTGCCCATACCAGAAAAACTGTGGGCGCCGATGTGGCAATACTGGTGAACCAGGGTGAACCCGGAGAGGATCGCCCAGTCATCGACGTGCACGTGACCAGCCAACGCGGTGTTGTTGACCAGAATGCAGTTATTGCCGATGACACTGTCGTGACCGATGTGGGCATACGCCATGATCAGGTTGTGATCGCCCAGCGTGGTTTCCGAACGGTCCTGAACGGTGCCGCGGTGAATCGTCACGCCTTCACGGATGACGTTGTGGTCACCGATCACCAGGCGGGTTTCTTCACCCTTGTACTTCAAATCGGGCGTGTCTTCGCCTACCGATGAAAACTGGTAGATGCGATTGTGTTTACCGATGCGGGTCGGACCTTTGAGGATCACATGCGGCCCGATCACGGTACCCTCGCCGATTTCCACACCTGCGCCGATGATCGACCACGGGCCGACCTCGACGCCGTCAGCCAGAACGGCCGACGGATCGATGATTGCGCGAGGGTCAATCAAACTCATACTTTTTGTTCCGCGCAGATGATCTCGGCCGAGCAGACCGGCTTGCCATCAACCGAAGCCTGGCATTCGAATTTCCAGATCTTGCGCTTGCAACTGATGAACGTGGCTTCAAGAATCAACTGGTCGCCCGGCTTGACTGGCTGGCGGAAGCGCAGTTTGTCCGAACCGACGAAGTAATACAGGGTGCCGTCGGCCGGTTTGACGTCGAGCATTTTGAAACCGAGGATCCCGGCAGCCTGAGCCATGGCTTCGATGATCAGCACGCCCGGCATGATTGGGTGCGCAGGGAAGTGACCATTGAAGAACGGTTCATTGATGCTGACATTCTTGTAGGCGCGAATGCGCTTGCCTTCAGTGTCCAGATCCACCACCCGGTCCACCAGCAGAAACGGGTAACGGTGAGGCAGGTATTCGCGAATCTCGTTGATGTCCATCATTTCGGGGGGAAGCCTATGTAAAGATTGGGAGCGCGACTGACGCGCACTCCTCTAGCAAATCAAGGAGGCAGTCTAGAGGCTGTGCACACTTGATATGGAAATGGTATCAGCCATCAGATGAAGCATTGCCGTCAGGGGTCACTTCCCCTACGCGCTTTTCCAGCTGTTTCAAACGTCGCGCGATGTCATCGAGCTGACGGATGCGTGCCGCGCTTTTGCGCCATTCGGCAGCCGGTTGCATGGCTGTACCGGAAGAATAGGCACCCGGCTCGGTAATCGAGTGGGTCACCATGGTCATCCCGGTCAGGAAAACGTTGTCGCAAATATCAATGTGCCCGACCAGACCGACACCGCCGGCCAGCATGCAGTGCTTGCCGATCTTGGTGCTACCGGAGATGCCCACGCACGCAGCCATCGCGGTGTGATCACCGACCTGGACGTTGTGAGCAATCTGGATCTGGTTGTCGAGTTTTACACCATTGCCGATCACGGTATCGGCCAGCGCACCGCGGTCGATGGCGGTATTCACGCCGATCTCCACATCGTCACCGATGGTCACACCACCAATCTGGGCGATTTTCTGCCAGATACCCTTCTCGTTGGCAAAGCCGAAGCCTTCACCACCGAGCACGGCTCCGGACTGGATAACCACACGCTTGCCGATGCGCACATCGTGATACAGCGTCACCCGTGGAGCGAGCCAGCCGCCCTCACCGATTTCACTGCGTGCACCGATAACACAATGGGCCCCCAGAGTGACCTGCGCACCAATCCGCGCACCCGCCTCGATCACCACAAACGCGCCGATGCTGGCGGTTGGATCAACCACCGCATCAGCCGCAATCACCGCCGAAGGATGAATACCCGCAGTAGCTTTTGGCTTGGGGTCGAACAAGTGTGAGATGCGTGCGTAGGCCAGATAAGGATCCGGCACCACCAATGCATTACCGGCAAAACCCTCGGCGTCCGCTTCTTTGAGCAGCAACGCTGCTGCCTGAGAACCGGCAAGGAATTTGCGATATTGCGGATTTGCCAGAAAGCTCAACTGAGCTGGGCCAGCCTCTTGCAAAGTGGCTAGCCCAGTAATTTGCTTCTCCGCGTCGCCACGCAGGGTGGCGCCGAGGAACTCGGCCAACTGGCCGAGCTTGATAGTCACGGTCATGGGTTACTTCAGCTGATTCATGCGCTCGATAACCTGGCGCGTGATGTCGTACTGAGGTTTGACATCGATCACTGCACCACGCTCGAACACCAGGTCAAAACCACCTTTCTTGATGACTTCTTCCACGGCGCCATCCAGTTTAGGCTTCAATTGCTTGAGCATTTCGCGGTCGGCAACGGCTTTGGCTTCGTTCAGTTCCTTGGACTGGAACTGGAAATCACGGGCCTTCTGCTTGAATTCAAGTTCCAGACGCTCGCGCTCGCCTTGCTGCATCTTGTCCCCACCGGCCATCAGACGATCCTGAATGCCCTTGGCGCTGCTTTCCAGAGTCTTGAGTTTGGTCAGTTGCGGACCGAACTTCTTCTCGGCATCCACGGCGTACTTCTTCGCCGCGTCGGATTCCAGCAAGGCCATCTGATAGTTCAGGACAGCGATTTTCATGTCGGCGAACGCCGGGCCTGCCACCAGTACGGAGGCCAGGAGAACCAATTGAGTCAACTTACGCACGATGCACTCCTACAAAATCCATTGTCGTTATCTTGGGTCAGACGCTTAGAACGTCTGGCCGAGGGAGAATTGGAACACTTGAGTTTCAGCGTCATCCGGTTTCTTGATCGGCATGGCCAATGCGAAGCTCAGAGGACCCAGCGCGGTGACCCAGGTCACGCCCACACCGACGGAACTTGCCATGTTGCTCAGGCTGATGTCGTTGCACTGAGTGGAGGAAGTCGAACCGACGTTAGCGTTGGTAGTCTTCTCGCACTTGGAGTCAAATACGTTACCCACATCCCAGAATACCGAAGTACGCAGGGAGCGCTGATCTTTGACAAACGGCAGCGGGAACAGCAGTTCGACACCACCCTGGATCAACACGTTACCGCCAAATGGCAGCGGATCCTGATCCGGGTCGGCCAGCGTACCGGTGTTACCGGTCCTATCTGCGCCACGACTCGGCGTGCTTCGCGGGCCAAGCGTACTGTCCTTGAAACCACGAACCGAGTTGAAACCACCAGCATAATAGTTTTCATAGAACGGCAAGCCGTCAGTCGAACCGTAACCGTCGCCATAACCGAGCTCGGTGTGCAGACGCATGGTGTAGTTTTCGCTTAGTGGCTGGAACAACTGACCACGGTAATCAAGTTTGAAGAACGACAGGTCGCTACCCGGAATGGTGCTCTCCAGGGTCAGGCTCTGGGAACGGCCACGGGTCGGCAGTACACCTTTGTTCAGGGTCGACTCGGACCAGCCGGCTGACGCCTTGAAGTTCAGATAGCTGTCGCCTTCCTTTTTGACGAAGTCAAAAATCTCGTCAACGGTGTATTTACCTGTATTGATCGTGTCTTGCTGAGCAGACAGACCGAAGGTCAGTCGCGAAGTCTCGCTGATCGGGTAGCCAACGTTGACACCGGCGCCCAGGCTGTCTACGGAGTAGCTCGAGATATCGGCATCGAGTTCATCGTAGTCAGTGGTGCGGTAGAAGGCGTTGTAACCCAGGCTTACGCCATCGGCGGTCCAGTACGGGTCAACATAGCCGAAGTTGTAGCGGCTCTGGTATTCGCTTCGGGTCAGACCGATGCTGACGCGGTTACCGCTACCGAGGAAGTTGTTCTGGGTGATCGAACCACCGAGGATCAGACCGGCACTCTGGGCGAAGCCGACACTGGCGGTAATCGAACCCGACGCCTGCTCTTCAACGCTGTAGTTCACATCAACCTGGTCATCGACACCCGGAACGGCCGGGGTTTCGACGTTGACTTCTTTAAAGAAGCCCAGACGCTCAAGACGGGTCTTGGATTGGTCAATCAGGTAAGTCGAAGCCCAGCCACCTTCCATCTGACGCATTTCACGACGCAACACTTCGTCTTCGGACTTGGTGTTACCACGGAAGTTGATGCGGTTGACGTAGGCACGCTTGCCCGGATCAACGGCAAAGAGAATGTCCACGGTGTGGTCATCATCGTGCGGCTGGGGCACGCCGTTGACGTTGGCGAAGGTGTAACCCTCGTTACCCAGACGACGAGTGATCAGTTCAGAGGTAGTGGTCATCAGCTTGCGCGAGAACACCTGGCCTTTCTGCACCAGCAGCAGGGACTTGACCTGGTCTTCAGGAACCTTGAGGTCACCGCTGAGCTTGACGTCGCGAACGGTGTACTTCTCGCCTTCGGTCACGTTGACAGTGATGTAGACGTGCTTCTTGTCCGGGGTGATGGACACCTGGGTCGAAGCGATATCCATGTTGATATAGCCACGGTCCAGATAGTAGGAACGCAGACGCTCCAGGTCACCGGACAGTTTTTCACGGGCATATTTGTCATCGTTCTTGAAGAACGACAGCCAGTTGGTGGTCTTCAGCTCGAACAGGTCGGTCAGGTCTTCTTCAGGGAAAACCGTGTTACCCACCACGTTGATGTGCTGAATGGCCGCAACGGTGCCTTCGTTGATCTTCACTTTCAGGCCGACGCGGTTACGCGGCTGGGAGACCACTTCGGTATCGACCGTAGCCGAATAGCGACCTTGCGCGACGTACTGGCGCTGCAGTTCGTTACGCACGCCTTCGAGGGTGGCACGCTGGAAGATTTCGCCTTCGGCCAGACCGGACTGCTTGAGGCCTTTCATCAAGTCTTCAGTGGAGATCGCCTTGTTGCCTTCGATCTCGATACTGGCAACCGACGGACGTTCGACGACCGTGATCACCAGAACGTTGCCTTCGCGGCCCAGCTGGATGTCTTGAAAGAAACCGGTTTTGAACAACGCACGAGTGGATTCCACCAGGCGACGATCATCCGCCTGCTCGCCGACGTTCAACGGCAAGGCACCAAAGACACTACCCGCGGAGACCCGCTGGAGGCCATTGACGCGAATATCAGAGATGGTGAAGGACTCGGCGTGAACTTCGGCGATCATCAATACGGTGAGAACCGCAGTTAGCAGCAGACGTTTCATGAAGTCCTTTCTTATTCCAACTGGCAATAAACAAACTGCCGCAAAATGCGGCAGATTCGCAATTCAGCGAAGCGTTACAGTCGACCCAGATCGTTGACCAGAGCAAGCAACATCACCCCGACCACCAAACTGATACCGATCTGTATCCCCCAACCTTGCACCCGATCCGACAAGGGACGACCACGCGCCCACTCGATCAGATAAAACAACAAATGCCCCCCATCCAGTACAGGAATGGGCAGCAAATTCAGAACCCCCAGGCTAATACTCAGATAAGCAAGGAAATTCAGGAAATCAGCGACACCCGACTGGGCAGAAGCGCCCGCCACTTTAGCAATGGTTATCGGTCCACTCAAGTTTTTTACCGAGAGCTCGCCGAACAGCATTTTCTTGAGCGAATCCAGCGTCAGGATGCTCATGGTCCAAGTACGACGGGCGCCCTCGCCAATCGCGGCCAACGGGCCATAACTGACTTCGCGGATCATCTCCGGCGGCCAGTCGATCGCTTTGACTCCTGCGCCCAGATAACCGCTTGGCGCTTTGCTTTCACCGCGCGCTGCCAAAGTGACAGGGACGTCGATTTGAGCACCATCGCGTTCGACCCGCAGCAAAATTTTGGTATCAGGACGCGTACGAACGGTATCGACCACTTGCTGCCAGTCATTGAGCGCCTGACCGTCCAGAGACACCAGGCGATCACCGGTTTTCAGGCCAGCGGCCTGGGCCGGGCCCTTTGGATCAAGCTCGGCGAGCACAGGTGGCAGGGCCGGACGCCATGGACGAATCCCCAGAGAGCGGATCGGATCAGGCTCATCAGCCCCCTTGAGCCATTTATCCAGCGTCAGTTCACGCGGCGAATCCGCCGTAGAACCCTGCTCGCGCACCAGCACCTGCAGCGAGCCGCTTTCGCCGAGCCGGCGAACCAGCTGCAAATTGACCGCGGCCCAGCCGGAAGTCGGCTCGCCATCAATCGCGACGATCTCCTGACCTGCACCCAGACCAGCCTGCGCGGCGATACTGCCGGATTCGACCGCACCGATGACCGGGCGGACCTGCTCACTACCGAGCATCGCCAACACCCAGAAGAACACCAGGGCCAGAAGAAAGTTGGCGATAGGGCCGGCGGCGACAATAGCAATACGCTGACGAACGGACTTGCGATTGAATGACTGATCGAGCTGATCAACCGGGACCTCGCCTTCGCGCTCATCGAGCATCTTGACGTAGCCACCCAGCGGAATCGCAGCGATGACGAACTCAGTACCTTGCTTGTCGTGCCAGCGCAGCAGCGGCATGCCAAAGCCTACGGAAAAGCGCAGGACCTTGACGCCACAGCGACGCGCGACCCAGAAGTGGCCGAATTCGTGAAAGGTGACCAACACACCCAAGGCGATCAGGGTGCCGGCAATCATATAGAGCGCGCTCATCTACTTTCTCCGCAATCCTGTTCAGTGCTGCTTGAAACCATTGTGTTGCAAAACCTATCGGGCGTGACGAGCCAGCCATTGCTCGGCCAGAACTCGGGCCTTCGCGTCCGCCGTGAACACAGCATCGAGATCATCCAGCGCTACGACCGGCTCGAGACTCAAGACGTCCTCGATGATACTCGCGATTTCCAGGTAACGAACCCGTCCGTCGAGAAACGCTGCCACCGCTACTTCGTTGGCCGCATTGAGCATCGCCGGTGCGCTGTCGCCCACCTCGGCCGCTTGCCGTGCCAGACGCAGGCACGGGAAGCGCTCTTCATCCGGCGCCTCGAAGTCCAGACGCGCAATCGCGAAAAGATCCAGTGGCGCGACGCCGGAGTCGATACGCTCCGGCCAGGCCAGCGCGTTGGCGATCGGTGTGCGCATGTCAGGATTGCCCAACTGCGCCAGGACCGAACCGTCAACATAATCGACCAGCGAGTGAATCACGCTTTGCGGATGAATCACCACCTCGACCTGCGCCGGTTTTGCATCAAACAACCAGCAGGCCTCGATCAACTCGAGACCTTTGTTCATCATGCTGGCCGAATCCACGGAAATCTTGCGACCCATTGACCAGTTCGGATGCGCACACGCCTGCTCAGGCGAAACATGCGCCAATTCACTCAGGGGTGTCTGCCGGAACGGCCCACCAGAGGCGGTCAGTAAAATCCGACGGACCCCGACCTTGCTTAGTCCGCTGGCGAAATCCTGCGGCATGCACTGGAAAATCGCATTGTGCTCGCTGTCGATCGGCAACAGCACCGAACCACTCTTGCGCACAGCCTGCATGAACAAGGCGCCGGACATGACCAGCGCCTCTTTGTTAGCCAGGAGAATCTTCTTGCCTGCTTCGACAGCCGCCAGTGTTGGACGCAGGCCTGCGGCACCGACGATCGCCGCCATGACCGCATCGACTTCCGGCGCAGAAGCGACCTGACACAAGCCAGCCTCACCCACCAGCACACGGGTCGCCAGACCGGCTGCACGCAAATCGTCCTGCAAACCGCGAGCTGCAGCGACTTCCGGCACCACGGCAAATTGCGGCACGTGACGGATGCACAAGGCCAACAGTTCACTGAGTCGCGCGAAACCGCTCAATGCGAACACCTGATAACGCTCAGGATGACGCGCAATCACATCAAGGGTGCTCAGACCAATCGAGCCGGTAGCGCCCAGTACGGTAATCAGTTGCGGGCGGCTCACGGCGCAGCCATCCACAGCAACACGGCAAACACTGGAATGGCCGCGGTCAGACTGTCGATGCGATCAAGCACGCCGCCATGTCCGGGCAGCAGGTTACTGCTGTCCTTGATGCCGGATTGACGCTTGAACATGCTTTCGGTGAGGTCTCCCACGACCGAGATGAAGACGATCAGCGCAGCGCCAATGAGCCCCTTGAGCAACTCGGCCACCGTCCAGTCACGCACCAGGCCGACAATCGCGGTGATCACCAGGCTCAGCGCCAGACCACCGTAAACGCCTTCCCAGCTCTTACCGGGGCTGACTTGAGGAGCCAATTTGCGCTTGCCAAATTTACGACCAGAAAAATAGGCACCGATGTCTGCGCCCCAGACCAACACCATGACCGCCATGATCAGCCAATTACCCAACGGGTACTGCTTGATCTGTACCAGACCTTGCCAGGCCGGCAGCAAAATCAGCAAGCCGATCACCAGTTTGGTGGCCGCACTGGACCAATGCTCACTGGAACGTGGATAGGTCAGCACCAGATACGTCGCGACCGCCCACCACAGCACCGAAGCACCGAGCACCCAAGGTGCGAGACCGGGCAGCACATACATGACGAACAGCATCAACGCGACGACGGCGGCAAAACCGACGCGGAACGATTGTGCAGTGAAGCCCGCGAGTCGCGCCCATTCCCAGGCGCCCAGGCTCACAACCAGCCCGATGAATAGCGCAAAACCGGAACCTTCAAGCAGGAAAAACCCGCACAAGGCGATCGGCAGCAGGATCAGCGCGGTGATGATTCGTTGTTTAAGCATTAAACCCGGGCTCCAGCTTCGACCTGTTCGCTCGTTTTACCGAAGCGACGTTGGCGCGAAGCGAAATCGGCCAGCGCATTGCGCATGGCATCGTGTTTGAAGTCCGGCCAGAACAGGTCGGAGAAGTACAACTCGGCGTAAGCCAGTTGCCACAACAGAAAGTTGCTGATGCGGTGCTCGCCACCGGTGCGGATGCACAAGTCCGGCAACGGCAGATCGCCGGTCGCCAGACAGGTTTGCAGCAGATCCGGGGTGATGTCTTCCGGACGCAGATGCCCGGCCTGAACTTCACGTGCAAGACGCTGTGCAGCTTGTGCGATATCCCACTGACCGCCGTAATTGGCGGCAATCTGCAGGATAAAACGGTTGGCACCCGCGGTCATGGCCTCGGCTTCGCGCATCGCGACCTGAAGCTCCGGATGAAAGCGCGAGCGATCACCGATGATGCGCAAGCTGATGTTGTTGTCGTTGAGGCGCTTGGCCTCACGACGCAGCGCCTTGAAGAACAGGTCCATCAAAGCGCTGACCTCATCGGCCGGGCGCTGCCAGTTTTCACTGGAGAAAGCGAACAGGGTGAGCACCTCGACCTTGGCCTCGGCACACACCTCGATTACCGCACGAACCGCATCCACGCCCGCCTTATGCCCGGCGACACCCGGCATAAAGCGTTTTTTCGCCCAGCGATTGTTGCCATCCATGATGATCGCGACATGGCGCGGCACCGCGGACGGCGCAGTCTGCTTGGTCTTGTCCATTAAAAACTCGACCCTTATACGGCCATCAAATCCGCTTCTTTCTGCTTGGTAGCCGCGTCGATATCAGCCTCAGCCTTGTCGGTGAGTTTCTGGATATCGGCTGCAGCGCGACGCTCTTCGTCTTCGCTGATTTCTTTGTCTTTAACCAGCTTCTTCAAATCGCCCAGCGCATCGCGACGGATGTTGCGCACGGCAACACGAGCGTCTTCAGCGGCACTGCGTGCCTGCTTGGTGAAGCCCTTGCGGGTTTCTTCGGTCAAGGCAGGCATGGAGATCAGCAACAACTCGCCCAGGTTGGTCGGGTTGAGGTTCAGGCCAGCGCTCTGGATCGCTTTGTCGACAGCCGCGAGCATGTTGCGCTCGAAAGCCACGACTTGCAGGGTGCGCGAGTCTTTTACGGTGATGTTGGCAACCTGGGTAATGGAGGTATCAGCGCCGTAGTACGGCACCATTACGCTGCCCAGAATGCTTGGGTGAGCCTTGCCGGTACGAATCTGACCAAATGCGTGGGCCAGAGAGTCCAGGGATTTCTGCATACGCTCTTGAGCGTCTTTCTTGATTTCGTTGATCATTGTTGACCTTCCTCGATCAGGGTGCCTTCAGCGCCGCCATGCACGATGTTCAGCAGGGCGCCGGGCTTGTTCATGTTGAATACACGCAACGGCATCTTGTGGTCGCGGCACAGGCAAATAGCTGTCAGGTCCATTACACCCAGCTTGCGATCCAGTACTTCATCATAAGTCAGATGATCGAACTTCTCGGCATGCGGGTCCTTGAACGGATCTGCGGTGTAGACGCCATCGACCTTGGTCGCCTTGAGGACGACGTCGGCATCGATTTCGATTGCACGCAGGCAGGCTGCCGAATCCGTGGTAAAGAACGGATTGCCGGTACCGGCTGCGAAAATCACTACGTCTTTGGAGTTCAGGTGACGCATGGCTTTGCGGCGATCATAGTGATCGGTCACGCCCACCATCGAAATGGCCGACATGACGATTGCCGAGATATTCGCACGTTCCAGCGCGTCGCGCATGGCCAGGGCGTTCATCACAGTGGCCAGCATGCCCATGTGGTCGCCTGTCACCCGATCCATACCGGCCTTGCTCAGGGCTTCGCCGCGGAACAGGTTGCCACCGCCGATCACCAGACCGACCTGTACGCCGATGCCGACCAGTTGGCCGACTTCCAGCGCCATCCGATCCAGCACTTTTGGATCGATCCCGAACTCTTCCGAGCCCATCAGGGCCTCGCCGCTAAGCTTGAGTAGAATGCGTTTATAGCGAGCCTGATAACCACTGCCCTGCTGAGCCATTGCGAATCTCTCCTGCGGCGTATTTAAAATTCTTTGCGAGCTGTTTTCAGCTGGCGTTCACTCTAGCTTGGCGCTGCTTCAGCGCCATCGGAACATGGCTTTGTAAGTCAGTTCCAAGTGGAAACCAATAAATAATTGGTTACCCCATCTGAAAAGAGGCTGCGCGCGTGAGCGGGCAGCCTCTTTCGGGCGACAGTTGAAAACCGTCTTACTGCTTGGCGGCAGCCAGCTGGGCAGCAACTTCTTCAGCGAAGTTGTCGACCGGCTTCTCGATGCCTTCGCCTACTTTGAAGTAGGTGAAGGACACGATTTCAGCACCGGCTTTCTTGGCCAGGTCGCCGACCTTGATTTCAGGGTTCTTGACGAACGCCTGCTCAACCAGGCTCGCTTCAGCCAGGAACTTGCTGATACGGCCTTTGATCATGTTTTCAACGATGTTTTCTGGCTTGCCAGCGATCTTGTCAGCGTTCAGGCTCAGGAACACGCCCTTCTCACGCTCAACCGCTTCAGCGGAAACTTCCGATGGCAGCAGGAATTCAGGGTTGGTCGCCGCTACGTGCATGGCGATGTCCTTGGCCAGCTCAACGTCGCCGCCTTTCAGAACAACTGCAACACCGATCTTGTTGCCGTGCAGGTAACCACCAACAACATCACCTTCAACGCGAACCAGACGACGGATGTTGACGTTTTCGCCAACCTTGCCGACCAGTACCAGGCGATCAGCTTCCTGCGATTCGATCAGAGGCTCAACGGTAGTGAGCTTCTCGTCGAATGCTTTTTTGACGCTGGCAGCAACGAATGCCTTGAAGTCGTCTTGCAGAGCCAGGAAGTCGGTCTGCGAGTTCACTTCCAGCAGAACGGCAGACTTGCCATCTTCAACCAGAGCGATCGCGCCTTCAGCAGCGACGTTGCCGGCTTTCTTGGCGGCCTTGATGGCGCCCGAAGCACGCATGTCGTCGATGGCTTTTTCGATGTCGCCGCCGGCCTTGGTCAAGGCCTTTTTGCAATCCATCATGCCTTCGCCAGTACGCTCACGCAGTTCTTTAACCAACGCTGCAGTAATCTCTGCCATTTTCAAATTCCTCTTGGATAGGTTTTCAACCATTCCACCCGATCGAACGGGCGTTCAATTCTTCCCGAATCACCCTTGTTAGCCGCTGCACGTTACAGATGCTGTAGCTGCGCTGTTAACAAATGGTTTTCGAGGTGGCAAAAAGGGGGCCAAGCCCCCTTTTTGCTTACTGAGTCAACGCCAGGGCGTCAATTACTCAGCTGCAGCTGCCGGAGCTTCTTCAGCTGCGAACTCTACAGTGCCGCCGCCAACATTGCTGCGACCACGGATAACAGCGTCAGCCATCGAACCCATGTACAGCTGGATAGCGCGGATGGCGTCATCGTTGCCTGGGATGATGTAGTCAACGCCTTCCGGGCTGCTGTTGGTATCGACAACGCCGATTACCGGGATGCCCAGCTTGTTGGCTTCGGTGATCGCGATGCGCTCGTGATCAACGTCGATCACGAACAGTGCGTCTGGCAGACCGCCCATGTCCTTGATGCCGCCCAGGGAGCGATCCAGCTTCTCAAGATCACGAGTGCGCATCAGCGCTTCTTTCTTGGTCAGCTTGGCGAAAGTACCGTCTTCGGCTTGAACTTCAAGATCACGCAGACGCTTGATGGAAGCACGAATGGTTTTGAAGTTGGTCAGCATGCCGCCCAACCAGCGGTGATCGACGTACGGCGAACCGCAACGTGCTGCTTCTTCAGCAACGATCTTGCCAGCGGAACGCTTGGTGCCGACGAACAGAATCTTGTTTTTGCCCTGGGCCAGACGCTCTACGAAAGTCAGAGCTTCGTTGAACATTGGCAGGGTTTTTTCAAGGTTGATAATGTGAATCTTGTTACGCGCGCCGAAAATGTACTTACCCATTTTCGGGTTCCAGTAACGGGTTTGGTGACCGAAGTGCACACCGGCCTTCAGCATATCGCGCATATTGACTTGGGACATGATAGTTCCTTAATAAGTCGGGTTTGGCCTCCACGTATCCCAATGACCAACCAGTGGCATAAAGCCAAAAGCACCCAGGTCATCGTGTCGACACGTGTGTGGATTTAAGCCTTTCGGGGTATCCCCGGAAAGCGGCGCATTTTATATCACAAGGATGGCAGAAACGGAACTCGAAATCTGCAATCGCACCAAGGACATGGGCACAGCCCCCTTGGAATCGGCGCCGCGGGCCCCATTGTATAGACAGAAGCGATGCACGCAGGCGCGGATTTGCTCCTCTCGTCTGTTAGAATCGCGTTTTTCAGGGTCGCAAAAAACGCACACCTGCCACCCTATCCGTAACAGCAAGCGCCGCCGAGCGCAAAGAGAGCCTGTATGACCGTTAACCTCAAAACTCCCGAGGACATCGCTGGCATGCGTGTCGCCGGCAAACTGGCCGCCGATGTGCTGGAAATGATTGCCGAACACGTCAAACCGGGCGTTACCACCGATCAACTGAACCAGATCTGCCACGACTACATCGTCGACGTGCAGCAGGCCATCCCTGCCCCGCTCAACTACAAGGGCTACCCGAAGTCGATCTGCACCTCGATCAACCACGTCGTCTGCCACGGCATTCCGAATGACAAGCCGCTGAAAAACGGCGACACCCTGAACATCGACGTCACCGTGATCAAGGACGGTTACCACGGCGATACCAGCCGCATGTTCCATGTCGGTGAAGTGCCGGTATGGGCCGAGCGTCTGTCGCAGATCACTCAGGAATGCATGTACAAGGCGATCGAGATCGTCAAACCCGGCTGCCGCCTCGGCGACATCGGTGAAGTTATCCAGAAACACGCGGAAAAGAATGGCTTCTCGGTGGTTCGCGAGTTCTGTGGCCACGGCATCGGCAAGGTGTTCCACGAAGAGCCGCAGATCCTGCACTACGGCCGCGCCGGTACCGGCATGGAACTGAAGGCCGGCATGACCTTCACCATCGAGCCGATGATCAATCAGGGCAAGGCCGACACCAAGGTATTGGGCGACGGCTGGACCGCGATCACCAAGGACCGCAAACTCTCGGCCCAGTGGGAACACACCCTGTTGGTCACCGACACCGGCTACGAGATCTTCACCTTGCGTGCCGATGACACCATTCCACGCATCTCGGCCTGATCCACAATCGCTCCCAGCCTTATAGAAGGAAAGCCAATCGATGCCGCAGGTGGATCCCGAACTCTTCGACCGTGGCCAGTTCCAGGCTGAGCTGGCCCTGAAAGCGAGCCCCATTGCCGCCTTCAAGAAGGCGATTCGCCAGGCCCGCGACGTGCTCGACGCCCGTTTTCGCAGTGGTCGTGATATTCGGCGGCTGATCGAAGACCGTGCCTGGTTCGTCGACAATATCCTGCAAAAGGCCTGGGAGCAGTTCAACTGGAGCGAAGACGCGGACATCGCGCTGGTCGCGGTCGGCGGTTACGGCCGGGGTGAATTGCACCCTTACTCGGACATCGATTTGCTGATCCTGCTGGACAGCGCCGATCACGAAGTTTTCCGCGATTCCATCGAGCGGTTTCTCACATTGTTGTGGGATATCGGCCTGGAAGTCGGTCAGAGCGTTCGCTCGGTAGACGAGTGCGCGCAAGAGGCGCGCGCCGACCTGACCGTGGTCACCAACCTCATGGAAAGCCGCACCATCAGCGGTCCCGAGCGTTTGCGCCAACGCATGCTCGACGTCACCAGCACTGCGCACATGTGGCCGGCCAAGGAGTTTTTCCTGGCCAAACGCGCCGAGCAGAAAGCTCGCCACCACAAGTACAACGATACCGAATACAACCTGGAACCCAACGTCAAAGGCTCGCCCGGCGGACTACGGGATATTCAGACGATTCTGTGGGTTGCCCGTCGGCAATACGGCACGCTGAATTTACGTGCACTCGCCGGCGAAGGTTTCCTGGTGGAGAGCGAGAATGCGTTGCTCGCGTCCTCCCAGGAATTCCTCTGGAAGGTGCGCTACGCCCTGCACATGCTCGCCGGGCGCTCCGAGGACCGCCTGCTGTTCGATCATCAGCGTTCGATTGCGACGTTGCTGGGGTTCGAAGGCGATGACGCCAAGCACAGCATCGAAAACTTCATGCAGCAGTATTACCGGGTGGTCATGAGCATCGCCCAGCTGAGCGACCTGATCATCCAGCACTTCGAGGAAGTCATCCTCGCGCCGGAAGACGAAGCGCCGCCGCAACCGATCAATTCGCGCTTCCAGCTACATGACGGCTACATCGAAGCGCGCAACGACAATGTGTTCCGCCGCACCCCATTCGCCATGCTCGAGATATTCGTGTTGATGGCCCAGCAGCCGGAAATCAAAGGCGTGCGCGCCGACACCGTTCGTCTGCTGCGCGAACATCGTCACTTGATCGACGACGATTTCCGCAACGACATCCGCAACACCAGCCTGTTTATCGAGCTGTTCAAATGCAAGATCGGCATTCATCGCAATCTGCGACGGATGAACCGTTACGGCATTCTCGGGCGCTACCTGCCAGAGTTCGGTTTTATCGTCGGGCAAATGCAGCACGACCTGTTCCACATCTATACGGTCGATGCACACACGCTGAACCTGATCAAACACCTGCGTAAGCTGCAGTACACCCAGGTGTCGGAAAAATTCCCGCTGGCCAGCAAGCTCATGGCCAAGCTGCCGAAACCCGAGCTGATTTATCTTGCCGGCCTGTATCACGACATCGGCAAGGGCCGTCATGGCGATCACTCGGAGATCGGCGCGATCGATGCCGAGGCGTTCTGTCAGCGCCATCAGTTGCCAGTGTGGGATAGCCGCCTGATTGTCTGGCTGGTGCAGAACCACCTGGTGATGTCGACCACCGCCCAGCGCAAGGACTTGTCCGACCCGCAGGTGATCCACGATTTCGCGCAGGCGGTCGGCGATGAAACCCGTCTCGACTATCTGTACGTGCTGACCGTGGCCGACATCAACGCGACCAATCCGACGCTGTGGAATTCGTGGCGCGCCAGCCTGTTGCGACAGCTCTACACCGAAACCAAGCGGGCATTGCGTCGCGGCCTGGAGAACCCGGTGGATCGCGAAGAGCAGATCCGCCAGACCCAGAGCGCGGCACTCGACATCCTCGTGCGCGGCGGTACCGATCCGGATGACGTCGAACAACTGTGGGCGCAGTTGGGTGACGACTATTTCCTGCGCCACACCGCCGGCGACGTGGCCTGGCACAGCGATGCAATCCTCCAGCAACCCGTCGATGGCGGGCCGCTGGTACTGATCAAGGAAACCACCCAGCGCGAGTTCGAGGGCGGCACACAGATCTTCATTTATGCGCCGGATCAGCACGACTTCTTCGCGGTGACCGTGGCGGCGATGGATCAGCTCAACCTGAACATTCACGATGCCCGGGTTATTACCTCGAGCAGCCAGTTCACCCTCGACACTTACATCGTGCTCGACAACGATGGCGAATCCATCGGCGACAACCCTGTGCGGATCAAGCAGATCCGCGACGGCTTGACCGACGCCCTGCGCAATCCGGACGACTACCCGACGATCATTCAGCGCCGGGTGCCGCGCCAGCTCAAGCATTTCGCGTTCGCGCCGCAAGTCACTATCCATAACGACGCACAACGTCCGGTCACCGTACTGGAATTGACCGCACCTGACCGACCAGGCCTGCTGGCGCGGGTCGGCGGAATCTTTCTGGAGTTCGACCTGTCGCTGCAAAACGCCAAGATTGCAACGTTGGGCGAACGAGTGGAGGACGTGTTCTTTATTACTGATGCGAAAAATCAGCCCTTGTCCGATCCGCTGCTGTGCAGCCGTTTGCAGGATGCAATTGTCGAGCAGCTGAGCGTTAATCACGAACCCGATACCAATCTTTCGCGCATCAGTATTTGATTTTGAATTAGCAATTTTCCCCTGTGAAATGGGCAACTCCAAAAGTTTTCAGTCACGCTGAAACCCTGTGGGAGCGAGCTTGCTCGCGATAGCGGCGTAGCAACGCACATTGATGTCGAATGTGCCGCCCTCATCGCGAGCAAGCTCGCTCCCACAGGTCTGCTGTCACGACTGAAATTGGAGTCAGCCTTTCCCACATTGAACGAGGCCCGCATGAACAACGCTCTGAACCAGCTCCAGCCCTACCCGTTCGAGAAGCTCCGCGCCCTGCTCGGCACCGTGACCCCGAACCCGGACAAGCGCCCGATCGCGCTGTCCATCGGCGAGCCGAAGCACCGTTCGCCAGGCTTTGTCGCCGAGACACTGGCGAACAGTCTGGATCAGATGGCGGTGTATCCAACCACGCTCGGCATCCCGGCCCTGCGCGAAGCCATCGCCGGCTGGTGCGAACGCCGCTTCGGCGTGCCGAGCGGCTGGATCGACCCGGCCCGCAACGTGTTACCGGTCAATGGCACCCGTGAAGCGCTGTTCGCCTTCACCCAGACCGTGGTCAATCGTGGTGATGATGCGCTGGTGGTCAGCCCGAACCCGTTTTATCAGATCTACGAAGGCGCGGCGTTTCTGGCCGGCGCCAAGCCACATTACCTGCCGTGCCTGGACGATAACGGTTTCAACCCGGATTTCGACGCTGTTTCAGCGGACATCTGGAAGCGCTGCCAGATTCTTTTCCTGTGCTCGCCGGGTAACCCGACCGGCGCGCTGATTCCGGTCGACACCCTGAAAAAACTCATCGCCCTGGCGGATGAACACGACTTCGTGATCGCCGCCGACGAGTGCTACAGCGAGCTTTACTTCGACGAGCAGACACCGCCGCCGGGCCTGCTCAGCGCGTGCGTCGAACTGGGTCGCAAGGATTTCAAGCGCTGCGTGGTGTTCCATAGCCTGTCCAAGCGCTCGAACCTGCCCGGTTTGCGTTCCGGCTTCGTTGCCGGCGATGCCGAGATCCTCAAGGGGTTCCTGCTGTATCGCACTTATCACGGCTGTGCGATGCCGGTTCAAACCCAACTGGCCAGTGTTGCCGCCTGGAATGACGAAGAACATGTGCGCGCCAACCGCACCTTGTATCGCGAGAAATTCGACGCAGTACTGGAAATCCTCAGCCCGGTAATGGACGTGCAGCGTCCCGATGGCAGCTTTTATTTGTGGCCAAACGTGAAAGGTGACGACGCGGCATTCTGCCGTGACCTGTTTGCTGAAGAACACGTGACCGTGGTGCCAGGTTCGTACTTGTCCCGCGAAGTGGACGGCGTCAATCCGGGCGCAGGCCGGGTACGGATGGCGCTGGTTGCACCACTTGCCGAATGCGTTGAGGCGGCACAGCGGATCCGCGCGTTTATTACTCGCCAACAGTAATCATGGCCCGCACCGGGCAATCCGGTGCGGGTGTTCACCGACGTGATATAAGCGTTTACAACGAGCACATTTACTCTTCTTCCTGCTCGGTCTAACTTCCCCCTTGAAAGCGGTCCATTGTAGAGCGACTTAATCGCGCGAACTTCTATTAAACCGAGCCTGCTAAAACCCAAAACTTTATTACCCTCAAACATTGAAACCCTGATGCCTGTTCAATCAAGGCAACTCTTTTGCAATCAATAAGGATATTGACCATGCACAATTATAATTTCGTGAGAATGGCAAAACCGACAGACAACTCCGAGCGCTTCTCGGAAAACAATCACGACACGCCGGCAGTGCGCCGTAAACGCTCCTTGGGTTACACAACCAAGTTCTGGGAAAATGCCAGCACCCTCACGATCTCTTTCATGCATGACCTGCCCGACGAACTGAAATACCGAATCGAACTAGGCATCCGCAAGTGGGAACCTTTCGTCAGTCTGGCCTTTAAATGGGTCGAAAACGTGCCTGGAATGATTCGGATCGCCCTGCAAGGGAAGGACAGCTATTCGTTTATAGGGACCGACGCAATGAAAGTGGATTTCAACGAACCCACAATGGTTCTGGGCACCCAGCCGGACTCACCGATTTTCGACCAGGTGGTCCAGCACGAATTTGGCCACGCCCTAGGCTTCCACCACGCCCATTTGCACCCGCAGGCTCGCATCCCATGGAACAAGGAAGCAGCCTATCAGTATCTGGCCAAGCATCATGGCTGGACAAGGGAGGACGTGGACAGCAATGTTTTCGATCTGGAGTTTCCGCAAGCCGCCATCTTCGGCGACTACGACAAACTCTCGATCATGCATTACCCAACTACCAACCTGATTTACGGAAATGACGCGGTTGGCCTCAATTTGACGCTTAGCGACAAGGACAAGGCCTTCGCCAGGAAGATCTACCCTGCCCTCAACTATGGGCAGTTGCCTGCCTGAGCATGTCAGCGCCCATCCAGCAATTTTCAAGTGATGCGTAACCGTGGTGCCGGGCTCGCCCCTGCTCGAAACATTCAAACACGACGTAACAGTCTATATAGCTGTGCACTGCACTTGTCTGTCGACCAGGCAGTAGTCTCGACTTGCACTATTCGCCGTTTCTGAATAACTGCGACTCTTAATTTCAAGGATGAAACCCACCATGCACGAACTAACAGATTGTCAACTTATACAATGGCCCGACGATCAAGAGGCTTACACGGCAGCCATCAATGAAAACCCCGCCAATGCCGGCACAACGAAAAGCTCAACTACCGGCAACCGCCGCAAACGCTCGGTATTTAATTATTCAAAGCTATGGGCAAACGGCCGTACCTTGAAGATTGCCTTCATGGACGAACTCGAAGCGGATCATAAAGACAAAATCATCAAGGCAGCCAGTCAATGGTTACCGTATATCAACCTGACATTCGAGTTCGTTGACGACCTCGTGGGTGACATACGCATCGCCACTACCAACAACTCCAACAGCTCAATGCTCGGCACCGACGCGCTGTTGATTCATCCTGACGACAGAACCATGGATCTTGGCGTAAAACCGGATCATCCAGACTTCGAAGTCATCGTGACTCATGAGTTCGGTCACGCCCTTGGCGCGATGCATGAACACCAGCATCCGCAGGCGAAAATCCCTTGGGATAAACCAAAGGTCTACGCGTTCTATCAGAATCGCGAAATGGGTCCGCTCACGCCCGCGCAAGTCGACCACAACCTGTTTACCCCTTTCGACACGCTGGAAGCGATTTACACGGCCTACGACAAAAGGTCGATCATGCATCACCCGGTGGCGAACGATCTGACAGTGGGTGACTGGGAAGTCCCCATCAACCGCAAGATCAGCAAAAAAGACAAACAACTGATGAAATTACTTTATCCGAGGTAAGCCCAACCCGGACCGGGTGACTCCATCACTTTACTACCCCCAGATTGGCCTCACTCAGATCCAGTTCACCCAACACTTCCCGCAGTACGTCATCGCCAATCTGGTGATGACGGCTGAGGCTATACAACTCCAGTCGTTGCGCCCGCAGCGCTTTGAGGCGCAATCGGCGTTCCAGCAGATCCATCTGGAACGCCAGGGCCTGGGCTTCCGCCGAATCGTTGAACACGTCCAGTTGATGGCGGTATTCGGACATGATCCGCGCCTTCAGTTCCGCCGCGAGGGCGGCTTGCGCGGCGTCCTGCTGATTGGCCTCTTCGGTTTCGAGCGCGTGAATCGCGGCCTCGGCCGTCTTGCGCCAGGCATCGCGAACCTCTTGACGACGCTTGTCATCAGGGCTTTTTTCGATGCCGCGCAGCAACAGCGGCAGGGCAATGCACGCCGAGACCAGCGACAACAGGATCACCCCCGCAGCAATGAAGATCAGCAGATCACGCTCGGGAAAGGCGTCCGCCCCCATCAACATTGGCACCGACATCACACCCGCCAGTGTCACCGCACCGCGCACACCACCGACGGTCAGCAGCCAGCAGGATCGCGCAGTCGGCACCTGCGTCAGCGCACCTTTACCACGCAACCGCCGCAACAACACCGACAAGCGCCAGATGCTCTGTACCCAGATAAACCGCAGCAGCACCAGTGCGAGGAAAATCGCGACCACATCAAGGCAGCGATAGAACAACGCCGGCCACAACGTCGGTTCATGGCTGACCACCGCTTTGATGATGTCAGGCAATTGCAGACCGAGCAGGAGGAAAATCAAGCCATTGAAAGCGAACTCCAACAGCGACCAAACGCTGCGATTGAGCAATCGCGTGCTGGTCTGGCGCGGCAGCAGATCGAGCCAGCTCTGCATCATCCCCGCCGCCACCGCCGACAGAATGCCCGAGGCGCCAAGGCGTTCAGCCAACACATAAGCCGCAAACGGCAGCAGCAACATGAAAACGACGTGGGTCGCCGGATCATCCCACCCGCGAGCGATCATCCACGACCGCAAACGCCCGACCAGCCAACTCAGCGCCACACCGACAGCCAGGCCGCCGACCGCCACCAATACGAACGTCAAACTGGCGGTGGCCAGCGAGAACACGCCCGTTACCGCAGCGACCAAAGCAAACTTGAACGTCACCAGGCCCGACGCATCGTTCATCAGCGCTTCGCCTTGCAGCATGTGCATCAAGGGGGTCGGCAAGCGGTTTTGCGAGATCGCCGAGACGGCCACGGCATCAGTCGGCGACAGCACTGCCGCCAACGCGAATGCCACCGGCAGCGGAATCGTCGGCAATAACCAATGAATGAAGTACCCGGCGCCGACCACCGTGAACAGTACCAGCCCCACAGCCAGTGTCAGGATCGGGCCACGCAGGTGCCAGAGTTCGCGTTTGGGCATGCGCCAGCCATCGGAAAACAGCAACGGCGGCAGGAACAGGAACAGAAACAACTCGGGATCCAGCGCCACGTGCAAACCAAGGGTCGGCCAGGCCAGCAAGGCGCCGGCGGCAATTTGCACAAGTGGCAGCGGCAGCGGGATAACCCGTCCGACCAGACGCGAAACGCTGACCAGCATCAGCAGGATCAGGACGGTGTAAGCGGTTTGCATAAATCAAAATCTCAGACAATCGACAGCGTTGAACTGCCATATTAGCCGTTTAGGCTGCGCCTGACCGTTGCACCTATGTCGCAGCCTGGAACACCGATCGCCTGTGGAAGCCAGCAGGCTACCTCCCACAGGTTTTGCGCTGGGAAATCGACCGTGGGCGCCGCGAACCGGTTTGGTCATGGCATAATCCGACACCATTTTTTTCCAGCACCTGTAAAGGGGGCAATTCCTTGACCGTTTCAAGTAAAACGTTGCACCTTTTCGGCATCAAAGCCTGCGACACCATGAAAAAGGCGCGCACCTGGCTTGATGAACACGCTGTCGCCTATGACTTTCACGACTACAAGACCGCCGGTATCGACCGTGAACACCTGACCCAATGGTGTGACGAGCACGGCTGGCAAACGGTGTTGAACCGCGCAGGCACGACCTTTCGCAAACTCGACGACGAACGTAAAGCCGATCTCGACCAAGCAAAAGCCATCGAACTGATGCTCGCCCAACCCTCGATGATCAAGCGCCCGGTGCTCGATCTCGGTGACCGAACCCTGATTGGCTTCAAGCCAGATATCTACGCGGCCGCTCTGAAGTAAGCAGCCCGTCACTCTTTGTAGAGGTATTCACATGTCCAACTCTCTGTTCAGCATCGCCTTCGGTGTCGGCACGCAAAACCGTCAGGGCGCCTGGCTCGAAGTGTTTTACGCACAGCCACTGCTTAATCCTTCGGCCGAACTGGTCGCTGCTGTTGCGCCGATCCTCGGTTACACCGAAGGCAACCAGGCCATCACCTTCACCACCGCACAGGCTGCGCAACTGGCTGAAGCAGTCAAAGGCATTGACGCCGTTCAAGGCAAACTGCTGACCCGTCTGGCCGAGAGCCACAAGCCACTGGTCGCTACTTTGCTGGCTGAAGACGCGCAACTGACTTCCACGCCTGAGGCGTATTTGAAGCTGCATCTGCTGTCGCACCGTCTGGTCAAGCCGCACGGCGTAAGCCTGGCCGGGATCTTCCCGCTGCTGCCGAACGTTGCATGGACCAGCCAGGGCGCAATCGACCTGAGCGAGCTCGCGGAAATGCAACTCGAAGCGCGTCTGCGTGGCGAGCTGCTGGAAGTGTTCTCGGTGGACAAGTTCCCGAAAATGACCGACTACGTGGTACCGGCCGGCGTGCGTATCGCTGACGCCGCGCGTCTGCGTCTGGGTGCTTACGTGGGCGAAGGCACCACCGTGATGCACGAAGGTTTCATCAACTTCAACGCCGGCACCGAAGGCCCGGGCATGATCGAAGGCCGCGTGTCGGCTGGCGTCTTCGTCGGCAAGGGTTCGGACCTGGGCGGCGGTTGCTCGACCATGGGCACCCTGTCGGGCGGCGGCAACATCGTGATCAAGGTTGGCGAAGGCTGCCTGATCGGCGCCAACGCCGGTATCGGTATTCCGTTGGGCGACCGCAACACTGTCGAGTCGGGCCTGTACGTGACCGCCGGCACCAAGGTTGCGCTGCTGGATGAACACAACAATCTGGTTAAAGTTGTGAAGGCGCGTGAACTGGCCGGCCAGACTGACCTGCTGTTCCGTCGCAATTCGGAAACCGGTGCGGTGGAATGCAAAACCCACAAATCGGCGATCGAGCTGAACGAAGCGCTGCACGCTCACAACTAAGCAGCACATTGATCACCTGTGGGAGCGAGCTGGCTCGCGAAGGCGTCCTTGACGTCGCCAAAAGCTTCGCGAGCAAGCTCGCTCCCACAGGGTCAGGCGTATAACCCATGATGATTCCTTCTCCCTGGCGCGCCGATTTCCCGGCCATCGCCGCCCTGCAACGGCAAGACCAGACCTATCTGGACAACGCCGCCACCACCCAAAAACCTCAAGCCCTGCTCGACGCGCTGACGCATTACTATGCCAACGGCGCGGCCAATGTGCACCGCGCACAACACCTGCCCGGCGCCCATGCCACCCAGGCGTTCGAAGACAGTCGGCTGAAAGTTGCGCAATGGCTGAATGCCGGTGACAGCGGACAGATCATCTTTACCCACGGCGCCACCAGCGCGCTGAATCTCCTGGCTTATGGCCTGGAACATCTTTTCCAGCCGGGCGATGAAATTGTCATCAGCGCCCTGGAGCATCACGCCAATCTGCTGCCGTGGCAGCAACTGGCACAACGTCGTCAACTGAAACTGGTGATCCTGCCACTGGACGCCGACGGTTTGATCGACCTCGCGGCCGCTGTGCACCTGATTGGCCCGCGTACGCGCTTGCTGGCGGTCAGTCAGTTGTCCAACGTGCTCGGTGCCTGGCAACCCTTGCCGGCGCTGCTGGGCATGGCCAAGGCGCACAACGCGCTGACCGTGGTCGATGGCGCGCAAGGTGTGGTTCACGGTCGGCATGACGTGCAGGCACTGGGTTGCGACTTCTACGTATTTTCCAGCCATAAGCTGTACGGCCCCGATGGCCTCGGCGTGCTGTTCGGGCGCAACACTGCGCTCGAGCAGCTGAAGCCGTGGCAGTTCGGTGGCGAAATGGTCCTGGAAGCCAACTATCACGACGCACGTTTCCGCCCTGCTCCGCTGGGTTTTGAGGCGGGCACGCCGCCGATTGCCAGCGTGATCGGCCTCGGTGCGACCCTCGACTATCTGGCCGGGCTGGATCAGGAAGCGGTGTCGGCGCACGAAGCGGCACTGCATGACTATCTGTTGCGCGGCCTCGCAGCGCGTAATGGCATTCGTCTGCTGGGCAAACCGCAACTGGCACTGGCCAGTTTTGTCGTTGAAGGCGTGCACAACGCCGATCTCGCGCACCTGCTGACCGAGCAAGGCATTGCCGTGCGTGCGGGTCATCACTGCGCGATGCCACTGCTGAAGCGTTTCGAGTTGGCAGGGGCGATTCGGGTGTCGCTGGCGCTGTACAACGATTCCGAGGACCTGGAACGGTTCTTCGAAGCGCTGGATCAGGCGCTGGAGTTGTTGCGATGAGCTTGCCGATAGAGGCCGCCGAGGCGCTGCAAACCTTTCAGGATGCCGCCGGTTGGGAACAGCGGGCGCGGTTGTTGATGCAGTTTGGTGATCGTCTGCCGCCGTTGAATGACGCGGACAAGTGCGATGCCAACCGGGTACATGGCTGTGAAAGCCAGGTGTGGCTGGTCGGCGCGTTACAGGATGGCCACTGGCAGTTCGCAGCGAGCAGCGATGCACGGATGATCCGAGGGTTGGTGGCGTTGCTGCTGTTGCGAGTCAATGGCCTGACCGCTAATGAGTTGCAGCAAGTGGATTTGCCGGACTGGTTCAGTCAGTTGGGGCTGTCGCGGCAGTTGTCGCCGTCGCGCAGCAATGGCCTGAATGCTGTGCTCAAGCGGATGAATGAGTTGGCAGGTTGATCGCCTTCGCGAGCCTGCTCGCGAAGGGGCCATCACTGGCAACCTCAAACCTGAGGTTTGACCCGCTCCGCCGGGCGCCGAACACCCGCCACAATCTTGTCCACAGCCTTGGTCGCCGCAACCATCCCGAACGTCGCCGTGACCATCATCACCGCGCCAAACCCGCCCGCGCAGTCCAGCTTCACGCCGTCGCCGACAAAACTCTTCTGCAAACAAATGCTGCCGTCCGGTTTCGGATAACGCAGTTGCTCGGTGGAGAACACGCACGGCACGCTGTAATGACGGGTCACGGTGCGCGAGAAACCGTAATCACGGCGCAATGTCGAGCGCACTTTCGAGGCCAGCGGATCGTTGAATGTGCGGTTGAGGTCACAGACCTGAATCAGCGTCGGATCAATCTGCCCACCCGCGCCACCGGTGGTGATGATCTGAATCTTGCGGCGCTTGCACCAGGCGATCAGCGCCGCTTTGGCATTGACCGCGTCGATGCAGTCGATCACGCAGTCGATGTTCGGCGTGATGTATTCGGCCATGGTCTCGCGGGTGACGAAATCCGCCACGGCGTGCACCGTGCAATCCGGGTTGATCCCGCGCAGACGCTCGGCCATCACCTCGACCTTGGGTTTGCCGACGGTGCTGTCCAGTGCGTGCAACTGGCGGTTGGCGTTGCTGACACAGACGTCGTCGAGGTCGAACAGCGAAATCTCGCCCACGCCACACCGCGCAATGGCTTCCGCCGCCCAGGAACCGACGCCACCGACGCCGACGATCGCCACATGGGCCGCGCGCAAGCGCTCCATGCCTTCGATGCCATACAAACGGGCGATGCCTGCAAACCGCGGATCTTCTGTACTCATGACCATTACCCCAAAAACCGGCGCGCATTATAGGGCTACGCAGCCACAAGTTTTAAGTTTCAAGCGACAAGTGTAAGAACTTAAGTCAACGGCACGTGCCCAATGTGAGTAATTTCCCCGTCCGTTGTACGACTGGCGAACTACCGGTGTAGGATGCGCGCCCCTTTGGCGTATAGCCTACCGATCCTTCGTTCCACAGCCTTTGGAACCCGAAACAGCTATGTCATCGCGTAAATTTGGTCTCAACCTGGTGGTGGTTCTGGCAATCGCCGCCCTGTTCACTGGTTTCTGGGCGCTGATCAATCGCCCGGTCTCTGCGCCCAATTGGCCGGAACAGATCTCCGGTTTCTCTTATTCACCCTTCCAGCAGGGACAGTACCCACAGAAGGACCAGTATCCGTCCGACGACGAGATGCGCCGCGACCTCGAGATCATGAGCAAGTTGACGGATAACATCCGCATCTACTCGGTCGACGGCTCCCTGCAAGACATTCCGAAACTGGCTGAAGAGTTTGGTCTGCGCGTGACTTTGGGGATCTGGATCAGCCCCGATGAAGAGCGCAATGAGCGGGAAATCACTCGCGCCATCGAACTGGCCAACACGTCGCGCAGTGTCGTTCGCGTGGTGGTCGGTAACGAGGCGATCTTCCGTAAGGAAATCACCGCTGAACAACTCAGCGTACTGCTCGACCGGGTTCGTGCTGCGGTGAAAGTGCCGGTCACCACGTCCGAACAGTGGCACGTCTGGGAAGAACACCCGGAACTGGCCAAGCACGTTGACCTGATCGCCGCGCACGTTCTGCCTTACTGGGAATTCATCCCGGTCGACAAGGCCGGCCAGTTCGTCTTCGACCGTGCCCGTGACCTGAAAAAGATGTTCCCGAAAAAACCGCTGCTGCTGTCCGAAATCGGCTGGCCGAGCAACGGTCGCATGCGCGGTGGCGCTGATGCGTCGCCGGCGGATCAGGCGATCTACCTGCGTACGCTGGTCAACAAACTCAACCGTCAGGGCTTCAACTACTTTGTGATCGAAGCGTTCGACCAGCCGTGGAAGGCCAGCGACGAAGGTTCTGTCGGCGCGTATTGGGGCGTGTTCAACGCCGCGCGCCAGCAGAAATTCAATTTCGAAGGCCCGGTGGTCGCGATCCCGCAGTGGCGCGTGCTGGCGGTCGGCTCGGTGGTGCTGGCGCTGTTGTCGCTGACGTTGCTGATGATTGATGGCTCGGCGCTGCGCCAGCGCGGCCGAATCTTCCTGACCTTTATCGCCTTTCTTTGCGGGTCGGTGCTGGTGTGGATCGGTTATGACTACAGCCTGCAATACAGCACGTGGTTCAGTCTGACGGTGGGTTTCCTGCTGGCGCTCGGTGCGTTCGGGGTGTTCATCGTGTTACTCACCGAGGCCCATGAACTGGCTGAAGCGGTGTGGATTCACAAACGTCGACGCGAATTCCTGCCGGTAGTGGGTGATTCGGACTACCGCCCGAAAGTGTCGATCCATGTGCCGTGCTACAACGAACCGCCGGAGATGGTCAAACAGACCCTCGACGCCTTGGCGGCCCTCGATTACCCGGACTACGAAGTCCTGATCATCGACAACAACACCAAGGACCCGGCGGTGTGGGAGCCGGTGCGCGACTACTGCGAAACCCTCGGCCCGCGCTTCAAGTTCTTCCACGTTTCGCCATTGGCCGGGTTCAAGGGCGGCGCGCTGAATTACCTGCTTCCGCACACCGCCAAGGATGCCGAAGTGATCGCGGTCATCGACTCCGACTACTGCGTGTCGCCGAACTGGCTCAAGCACATGGTGCCGCACTTCGCCGACCCGAAAATCGCCGTGGTGCAGTCGCCGCAGGATTACCGCGACCAGAACGAAAGCACCTTCAAGAAGCTCTGCTACGCCGAGTACAAAGGCTTCTTCCATATCGGCATGGTCACCCGTAACGACCGCGATGCGATCATCCAGCACGGCACCATGACCATGACTCGCCGTTCGGTTCTGGAAGAGTTGGGCTGGGCCGACTGGTGTATCTGCGAGGATGCCGAACTCGGTCTGCGCGTATTCGAAAAAGGCCTGTCGGCGGCGTATTGCCACGACAGCTACGGCAAGGGCCTGATGCCGGATACGTTCATCGATTTCAAGAAGCAGCGCTTCCGCTGGGCCTACGGTGCGATTCAGATCATCAAGCGCCACACCGGCAGCCTGCTGCGCGGCAAGGACACCGAATTGACTCGCGGTCAGCGCTACCACTTCCTTGCGGGCTGGTTGCCGTGGGTCGCGGACGGCATGAACATCTTCTTCACCGTCGGCGCGCTGCTGTGGTCGGCGGCGATGATCATCGTGCCGCAACGGGTCGATCCGCCGCTGCTGATTTTCGCGATCCCGCCGTTGGCGCTGTTTGTGTTCAAGGTTGGCAAGATCATCTTCCTGTACCGTCGCGCCGTTGGCGTGAACCTCAAGGATGCGTTCTGCGCCGCGCTGGCCGGGCTGGCGTTGTCGCACACCATCGCCAAAGCGGTGTTGTACGGTTTCTTCACCAGCAGCATTCCGTTCTTCCGCACGCCGAAAAACGCTGATAACCACGGTTTCTGGGTGGCGATCTCCGAAGCACGCGAAGAGCTGTTCATCATGCTGCTATTGTGGGGCGCGGCGCTGGGGATCTATCTGGTCAATGGCATGCCGAGCAACGACATGCGTTTCTGGGTGGTCATGTTGCTGGTGCAGTCGCTGCCGTATCTGGCGGCGCTGATCATGGCGTTCCTGTCGTCGCTGCCAAAACCGGCGGCGGCGCCTGAGCCGGCACCGGCCGTCTAATTCCTTATCGATGCACTAAACGGCGGCCAATGGTCGCCGTTTTGCTTTAAGATAACCGCCATTTTGCGGGGCTTGGCGTGATAACCGGTCTTACTGACCGAACGCAATCCCCTGTGGGAGCGAGCCTGCTCGCGAAGGCGTTGTAACAATCACCGATTATGTTGACTGACACACCGCCTTCGCGAGCAGGCTCGCTTCCACATTGGCCCTTGCCCAATTTCAAGTTTTCGGAGTTTTCCATGACGGCCCACGCCGACCTTTCGCCGACCCTTCAACTCGCCATCGATCTGATCCGCCGTCCATCCGTGACGCCGGTCGACGCCGACTGCCAGAAGCAGATGATGCAGCGCTTGGGCGATGCCGGTTTCAAACTGGAGCCGATGCGCATTGAAGACGTGGATAACTTCTGGGCCACCCACGGCAACAACGATGGCCCCGTGCTGTGTTTCGCCGGTCACACCGACGTGGTACCGACCGGTCCGGTGACTGCCTGGCAGATCGACCCGTTCAACGCGCTGATCGATGAACACGGCATGCTTTGCGGCCGTGGCGCGGCGGACATGAAGGGCAGCCTGGCGTCGATGACCGTCGCCGCCGAGCGCTTCGTCACCGACTACCCGAACCACAAAGGCAAGGTCGCGTTCCTGATCACGAGCGACGAAGAAGGCCCGGCGCACCACGGCACCAAGGCTGTGGTTGAGCGTCTGGCCGCACGTAACGAGCGTCTGGACTGGTGCATCGTCGGCGAACCGTCGAGCACCACCCTGGTCGGCGACGTGGTGAAAAACGGCCGTCGCGGCTCGCTGGGTGCCAAGCTCACCGTCAAAGGCATTCAGGGCCACGTGGCCTATCCGCATCTGGCCAGGAACCCGATCCACCTCGCCGCGCCGGCGCTGGCCGAACTGGCCGCCGAGCACTGGGATCACGGCAACGATTTCTTCCCGCCGACCAGTTTCCAGATTTCCAACGTCAATTCCGGCACCGGCGCGACCAACGTGATCCCGGGTGATCTGGTGGCCGTGTTCAACTTCCGCTTCTCCACTGAATCGACTGTTGAAGGCCTGCAGAAACGCGTTGCCGACATCCTCGACAAACATGACCTGGACTGGCACATCGACTGGGCGCTGTCCGGCCTGCCGTTCCTCACCGAGCCGGGCGCACTGCTCGACGCGGTGTCGGCGAGCATCAAGGACATCACCGGTCGCCAGACCAAGGCTTCGACCAGCGGCGGCACCTCCGACGGCCGTTTCATCGCGACCATGGGCACGCAAGTGGTTGAACTGGGCTTGGTCAACGCGACCATTCACCAGGTCAACGAGCGTGTGCTGGCGGCCGATCTCGATGTACTGACCGAGATTTACTACCAGACCATGATCAAGTTGCTCGCCTGATGCTCGCGTGCCCGATCTGCAGTGAGCCGCTGAATGCGGTGGACAACGGCGTGGCCTGCCCCGCCGGGCATCGTTTTGACCGTGCGCGGCAGGGTTACCTGAACCTGCTGCCGGTGCAGCATAAAAACAGCCGCGATCCTGGCGACAATCAGGCGATGGTCGAGGCCCGCCGTGATTTCTTGAACGCCGGGCATTACGCGCCGGTGGCCAAGCGTCTGGCCGAGCTGGCGGCGAGTTACGCGCCGGCACGCTGGGTCGACATCGGTTGTGGTGAGGGTTACTACACCGCGCAGATCGCCGATGCGCTGCCGGATGCCGATGGCTACGCACTGGATATCTCGCGTGAAGCCGTCAAACGCGCCTGCAAACGCAATCCGCAATTGACCTGGTTGATCGCCAGCATGGCCCGCGTGCCATTGGCGTCGGGCAGCTGCCAGTTTCTCGCCAGCGTCTTCAGTCCATTGGATTGGGAAGAAGCCAAACGCCTGCTGAGCGTCGGTGGCGGATTGATGAAAGTCGGCCCGACCAGCGGCCATCTGATGGAACTGCGCGAAAGCCTGTACGACGAAGTGCGCGAATACACCGACGACAAGCATCTGGCCCTGGTGCCGCAAGGCATGGCGCTGGCGCACAGTGAAACCCTGGAATTCAAGCTGACGCTGGACAAGCCGCAGGATCGCGCCAACCTCTTGGCGATGACACCCCACGGCTGGCGCGCCAGTGCCGAGCGTCGTGCGGCAGTGATCGAGCAGGCCGAGCCGTTCGAGACCACTGTGTCGATGCGCTACGATTATTTCGTTCTTCAATAACTATTGGTCTCGGGCACATGCCCGGGGCCGGCTAAATCCGCGAATGGATTTTTCAGACCCGCAGTGAGGACATCCATGCGCCAACCGGACATCGAGATTTACCTGAAAGACGCCGACGTCGACCACAAGGCCATCTCCGCCTGGCTCGGCGCCGCGCTGGGCCCGTGCACCGACTGGGTACAGAAAGGCCAGACCTACAAGTGCAAGGCCGGCAACGTCCCGGTCACCTGGCTGCCAAAAGCCGTGGGCAAGTGGAACAGCCTGTACCTGGAAAGCGACCAGACCCCGTGGGACGACGACATCGCCTGCGCCCGCGCAGCCTTTGCCGCGCTGAACGTCGAAGTGCGTTGCGCGCCGGGCACGTGGGTTGAGGAAGAAGGTGAGGAGACGGCGGATCGCTGGATGCGCATCAGCGAAGACGGTGAAGAAGAGATCACCTGGAAAACGGCGTAAAAGCAGCTACAAGCTACAAGCTGAAAGCCTCGAGCTGACCGCTTGTAGCTTGTAGCTTGTAGCTTGTAGCTTGTAGCTTGTAGCTTGTAGCTTGTAGCTCAAGCCTACAGCCCGACTACATCCTCAGCCTGCAAACCCTTCTCTCCCGTCACCACGGCGTACTCGACCTGCTGACCTTCCGCCAGCGAGCGGTGCCCTTCGCCACGAATTGCGCGGTAGTGCACGAACACGTCCACCCCGTCTTCGCGCTGAATAAAGCCGTAGCCCTTGGCGTCGTTGAACCACTTCACGTTGCCGGTTTCACGTGCTGCCATCTGTTCATACTCCTTTTTTATTATTGGACAGGCTTTTCGCAGGAAAGCCTTTGAGGAACGCCAGCCTGCGTCCGACGGCCATTAAAGGGCCGCGACGACAGACCGCCGAGTATATGACAGGCGCAAAAACTCTCAACAGGAGATTACTTCGCCGCTTTTTTGCCGATTTTCGATGAATACGGCAAACTAGGGGGCGTTCTTCATGAGTTTTCGCGCCGCGTTGTCGCCTTAAAGCGGACCAGGCAAGGCGCAGGCCGCTGGGAATGGTTGTTCCCTTTCCAAGGACTGCAACGCAGCCTGGTCCGCTTTAAGGCACAACCCGAAGGGCCGCGCCTGCTGTTGTGCAGGGCTGCGTTGCTCGAAGCTTGTTTGGAATGACCAAACCACGCTTCTCGCGCCTTGCCCTGCACAGCAGCAGGCACGGCGCGGCACGAAAACTCATGAAGAACGCCCCCTGCCCACCCGAGCAAACGCTCGGTTTTATCCACTCACGCAGAAGCCGTATGACCCGTTCCCCGTTCCGCCGTCTTGTGTTTGGCACCTTGCGCCGACTGTTGTACCTCTGGGTTCGCTCGGAGACCATCAACCAGTCGTCGTTCACCCTCAACCTTGACCGCAGTCGTCCGGTGTTCTACGTCCTGCAAAACCCTTCGCTGACCGATCTGGCCGTGCTCGACACCGAGTGCACCAAGGCCGGCCTGCCACGGCCAGTGCTGGCGGTGTCGGTGGGTAATCTGCTGGAGCCGGCGGCGTTCTTTTACCTGACGCCGGACCCGGACTGGCTCGGCCGTCAGGACAAACGCGGTGCGCCGCCGACCCTGACCCGACTGGTCAGCGCGTTGAGCCAAAACGCCGCCGAAGATGCGCAGATCATCCCGGTCAGCGTGTTCTGGGGCCAGTCGCCGGACAGCGAATCGAGCCCGTGGAAGCTGCTGTTCGCCGACAGCTGGGCGGTCACCGGGCGCCTGCGTCGACTGCTGAGCATCATGATTCTCGGGCGCAAGACCCGCGTGCAATTCTCCGCGCCAATCCACCTGCGCGAACTGATCGATCACAACAAGGGCCACGAGCGCACCGTGCGCATGGCCCAGCGAATCCTGCGCGTGCACTTCCGCAATCTCAAAGCCGCCGTTATCGGTCCGGACATTTCCCACCGGCGCAATCTGGTCAAAGGCCTGCTCAACCAACCGCTGGTCAAGCAAGCGATCCTCGACGAAGCCGAACGCGAAAACATTTCGCCGGAAAAAGCCAAGGCCCAGGCCCTGCGCTATGGCAACGAGATCGCCTCGGACTACACCTACACCGCGATCCGCTTTCTTGAAGTGGTGCTGAGCTGGTTCTGGAACAAAATCTACGACGGCATCAAGGTCAACCACATCGAAGGCGTACAGAACGTCGCGCAGGGTCACGAAGTGATCTACGTGCCGTGCCACCGCAGCCACATCGACTACCTGCTGCTCTCGTACTTGCTGTTCCGCAACGGCCTGACCCCGCCGCACATCGCCGCCGGGATCAACCTGAACATGCCGGTGATCGGCAGCCTGCTGCGTCGTGGCGGCGCGTTCTTCATGCGCCGCACGTTCAAGGGCAACCCGTTGTATACCTCGGTGTTCAACGAATACCTGCACACGCTGTTCACCAAAGGTTTCCCGGTCGAGTACTTCGTCGAGGGCGGCCGCTCGCGTACCGGGCGCATGCTGCAACCGAAAACCGGGATGCTCGCGATCACCATGCGCAGCTTCCTGCGCTCGTCGCGGATGCCCATTGTGTTCGTACCGGTGTACATCGGTTACGAGCGGGTGCTGGAAGGTCGTACCTACCTCGGTGAACTGCGCGGCGCGAGCAAGAAGAAAGAGTCGATCTTCGACATCTTCAAAGTCATCGGCGCACTCAAGCAGCGCTTCGGTCAGGTCGCGGTCAACTTCGGCGAACCGATCAAACTGGCGGAATTCCTCGACAGCGAGCAGCCGGACTGGCGCCAACAGGAACTCGGTCCGCAATTCAAACCGGCGTGGCTCAACGAAACCACGCATCGCCTCGGCGAAAAAGTCGCGCAGCATCTGAACGAAGCGGCGGCGATCAACCCGGTGAATCTGGTCGCGCTCGCCCTCCTGTCGACCACACGCCTGGCGCTGGACGATCGGGCGATGGCACGCGTGCTGGATCTGTACCTGGCGCTGCTGCGCAAGGTTCCCTACTCGCCGCACACCACGCTGCCCGAAGGCGATGGCCGCGCGCTGATCGAGCATGTGAAGGACATGGACCTGCTGTCCGAGCAGAATGATGCGCTGGGCAAGATTCTCTATCTCGACGAGCAGAATGCCGTCCTGATGACCTACTACCGCAACAACGTGCTGCACATTTTCGCGCTGCCGTCGCTGCTGGCGAGCTTCTTCCAGAGTACTTCGCGCATGAGCCGCGATCAGATCCTGCGCTACACCCGCGCCCTGTACCCGTACCTGCAATCGGAGTTGTTCATCCGCTGGACGCTGGACGAACTCGACGCCGTGGTCGATCAGTGGCTGGAAGCGTTTGTCGAGCAAGGTCTGCTGCGCTTCGAGAAAGAGGTGTACCTGCGCCCGGCGCCAAGTTCGCGGCACTTCGTGTTGCTGACCCTGCTATCGAAAAGCATCGCGCAGACCTTGCAGCGCTTCTACATGACCGTGTCGCTGCTGCTCAACGCCGGGCAGAACACCATCAGCGCCGAAGAGCTGGAAGACCTGTGCACCGTCATGGCCCAGCGCCTGTCGATCCTGCACGGCCTCAACGCGCCGGAATTCTTCGACAAGAGCCTGTTCCGCCATTTCATCCAGACCCTGCTCGACCTCGACGTTTTGCGTCGCGACGAAGCCGGCAAACTGAGCTATCACGAACTGCTCGGCGAACTGGCCGAAGGCGCAGCCAAACGCGTGCTGCCGGCGGAGATTCGCTTGTCGATCCGTCAGGTGGCGTTGCATCGCAGTGAAGATGCGGCCGACCAGACCACCACTCAGCCCGAGACCTGATGCAAACCCTGTGGGAGCGACGATTCGACTTGCTGGCGAATGCGCAATGCCAGTCGACATCTCCAGTGACTGAAGCACTGTTTTCGCGAGCAAGCTCGCTCCCACACTGAAAGGAGTACACCATGAAAAAACTGACCATTCTCGCAGCCGCCACGCTGCTCAGCGCCTGCCAATCGACCACACCCGCCGGCAAGGCCAGCCTCGACGGCGAAGTGTTCTACCTGCAACGCATCGCCCTGCCACCGAGCGCGACCCTGAGCGTGAGCCTGCAAGACGTATCGCTGGCCGACGCCCCGGCCGTGGTGCTCGATGAACAGAAAGGCCCGGTCAAAGGTCAGGTGCCACTGCCATTCCACTTGACCTACGATCCGGCGCAAGTCAAACCCGGCCACCGCTATTCGGTCAGCGCACGCATCGAGGTCAACGGTGAACTGATGTTCATCACCACCGAAAACCACGCCGTGCAACTCGACGGCAACGATCCACAGCCGCTGAAAATCCGCGTCGACGCCATTCGCTAATTGCCTATCAAGGAAGCTGCCATGTTCCGCCCTACCCTTCGCTTCGCCGGCCTGTGCGCGGGCCTGATGATCTCCGCCAACGTACTGGCGCTGTCGCTCGCCGACCTGTCGCAGCAAGACGCCGCCGGCGGCCTCAAGGATGCCCTGACCCAAGGCGCGCAACTGGCCGTCAAACAATTAGGTACCCCGGGCGGTTTCTCCAACAACCCTGACGTGAAAATCGAACTGCCGGGCAAACTCGGCAAAGCCGCCAGCAAGATGAAAGCCTTCGGCATGGGCGCCCAGGTCGAAGAGCTGGAAACCGCCATGAACAAAGCCGCGGAAACTGCCGTAACCCAGGCCCAGCCGATCCTCGTCGACGCCGTGAAGAAAATGAGCGTCACCGACGCCAAAGGCATCCTCAGCGGCGGCACCGACTCGGCCACCCAATACCTGGACAAATCCAGCCGCGAACAAATCCGCGCCAAATTCCTGCCCATCGTCAAACAAGCCACCGACAAAGTCGGCGTGGCACAGAAATACAACGCCTTCGCCGGCCAAGCCGCGACCTTCGGCGTTGTCGACGCGAAAAGTGCCAACGTCGAAAACTACGTCACCGAGCAAGCGCTCAATGGTTTGTTCGAAATGATCGGCAAACAGGAAGAAACCCTGCGCAAGAACCCGGCCGCTGCGGCGACGGGACTGGCGAAGAAGGTGTTCGGCACGTTGTAAGTTCTGAACGACAAAAAGCCCGCTGAACCTCACAGGTCCAGCGGGCTTTTTGTTGGGCGTCAGGTTTGCGGATCGACTTGATCGAGGACGCGGTTCACCGACAGCTCTGCGAGGAATCATTTGAAATACCCAGAAGGTGATTACACGTCGGGCCACTCAGGGTGAACGCCAGTTCCGTGACCATGATATTGGCTGAGGCCAACGTTTCACAGGCGTGAGCGAGTAGTGTTTCGGAATCGACTTCGGGGAGGACAGTGAAGATCGTGCTGGGATGATTAATGGGTTTGGGCGGGATCGGTCGGCTGTCAGGCCGCCTTCGCGAGCAAGCTCGCTCCCACAATTTGGGCTCGGGGCATTCAGATAGAAAACTGGAAGCCTGTCAGGACGCCATCGCTGGCAAGCCAGCTCCCACAATCAGTACCGCGCGCATTCGGGCAGAGATCGGTCGGCTGTCAGGCCGCCTTCGCGAGCAGGCTCGCTCCCACAATTTGGGCTCGGGGTAGTCAGATAGAAAACTGGAAGCCTGTCAGGACGCCATCGCTGGCAAGCCAGCTCCCACAATCAGTACCGCGCGCATTCGGGCAGAGATCGGTCGGCTGTCAGGCCGCCTTCGCGAGCAAGCTCGCTCCCACAATTTGGGCTCGGGGCATTCAGATAGAAAACTGGAAGCCCGTCAGGACGCCATCGCTGGCAAGCCAGCTCCCACCATTTCGGGCGCGCGCATTCAGGCAGAGATCGGTCGGCTGTCAGGCCGCCTTCGCGAGCAAGCTCGCTCCCACAATTTGGGCTCGGGGCATTCAGATAGAAAACCGGGGTCTGTCGGACGCCATCGCTGGCAAGCCAGCTCCCACCATTTCGGGCGCGCGCATTCGGGCAGAGATCGGTCGGCTGTCAGGCCGCCTTCGCGAGCAAGCTCGCTCCCACAATTTGGGCTCGGGGCATTCAGATAGAAAACCGGGGTCTGTCAGGACGCCATCGCTGGCAAGCCAGCTCCCACAATTTCGGCCGCGCGCATTCAGGCAGAGATCGGTCGGCTGTCAGGCCGCCTTCGCGAGCAGGCTCGCTCCCACAGAAAAACAAAAGCAAAAACAGCACACCGTATGACTCACACCGCATCGCTCTTAACCACTCAACAGGATGAGCGTTAGCTCGGCTGCAGCTCTTGATCTTGCCGTACCGGCCCCTTCGGCAGGCTGAGTGGAGGGATTGATCCGGGGGTGGGCGCGAAGCGCCGTTCGACGAAGTCGAATACATCGAAAGGAGGTGCAGCGAAGCAAACCGGAAGCGATGCCCCCGGATCAATTCCGGAGCGAAGGAACCCCGAGCCCCAGCGAGCGGGCCGAACGCCGGGGCCCAGACCTTTGGTTCCTTTGGGGCGTTTGCCAAAGGGACTCGCTGTAAGAGCGAAACCGCCAGCGGCAACACCCGCAGAAACGGATATACCCCCAACCCCCCCAGAGCATGGTCGGCCCAAAGGCCGCCAAGCCCCAAGAAGATCACCCCTCCCGACGAACCCTGAACCAAGCCGCATACAGAGCAGGCAAAAACAACAGCGTCAGAGCCGTAGCCACAATCAACCCGCCCATGATCGCCACCGCCATCGGTCCAAAAAACACACTGCGCGACAACGGAATCATCGCCAGAACCGCCGCCAGCGCCGTCAACACAATCGGCCGAAAACGCCGCACCGTCGCCTCGATAATCGCCTGCCAAGGCTTCAAACCCGAGGCAATATCCTGCTCGATCTGATCCACCAGAATCACCGAATTGCGCATGATCATCCCCGACAGCGCAATCGTCCCCAGCATCGCCACAAACCCGAACGGCTGACGGAACACCATCAAAAACAACGTCACCCCGATCAACCCCAACGGCGCCGTCAAAAACACCATCACCGTGCGCGAGAAGCTACGCAGTTGCACCATCAGCAAGGTCAGCACCACGACAATAAACATCGGCACACCGGCATTCACCGACGCCTGCCCGCGCGCCGAATCCTCCACTGTACCGCCGACATCCAACAGATAACCGTCCGGCAATTCAGCGCGAATCGGATCCAGCGTCGGCATGATCTGCTTCACCAGCGTCGCGGGCTGCTCCTTGCCATAAATGTCCGCACGCACGGTCACGTTCGGCAGACGATTACGGTGCCAGATGATGCCTTCTTCAAAACCATATTCGAGCGTGGCGACCTGCGACAACGCCACACTGCGACCGTTATCAGTCGGTACCGCCAGGCTCGGCAACAACGACAACTCGGTGCGCTCATGCACCGTGCCGCGCAGCAGAATCTCGATCAATTCGTTGTCTTCGCGATACTGACTGACGCTCGATCCGGTTAACGAACTTTGCAGGAATTTCGCCAGATTGGCCGTACTCACCCCAAGTGCCCGAGCGCGATCCTGATCGATATTCAGGTACACAACCTTGCTCGGTTCTTCCCAATCCAGATGCACATTGGCCACATGCGGGTTCTCGCGCACCTTGGCCGCCACCTTGCGCGCCAGCGCGCGGACTTCTTCGATGTGTTCACCCGTGACGCGAAACTGCACCGGATAGCCAACCGGCGGGCCGTTTTCCAAACGCGTGACGCGCGAACGCAGTGCCGGGAATTGCTCGTTGAGCGTACTGATCAGCCAGCCCCGCAACGCCTCACGTTCTTCGATGTTTTTCGCCAACACGACAAACTGGGCGAAGCTCGCTGCCGGCAGTTGCTGATCCAGCGGCAGGTAGAAACGCGGTGATCCGGTGCCGACATACGCCACATAGTTGTCGATACCGGCGTGCTCCTTGAGCATCGCTTCCAGGCGTTTGACTTCGCCAGTGGTATTGGCCAGCGACGCACCCTCGGCCAGTTTCAGATCGACCATCAATTCCAGCCGATTGGAGGCCGGGAAGAACTGCTGCGGCACGAAACGAAACAACACCACCGAGGCGATAAACAGCCCGACTGTCAGCACGATCACGGTTTTGCGGTGCGACACGCACCACTCCACCAGACGTCGAACCCGCTGATAGAACGGCGTGCCATACGGGTCCGCCTGGCCATCGGCAGTGCCATGTTTAGCCGCATGAATTTTCGCCAGATCCGGCAGGAGTTTTTCCCCCAGATACGGCACGAACACCACCGCCGCCACCCATGAAGCGAGCAACGCAATCGTCACAACCTGAAAAATCGAACGGGTGTATTCGCCAGTACCGGACTGCGCCGTGGCAATCGGCAGGAAGCCTGCGGCGGTGATCAACGTACCGGTCAGCATCGGGAACGCGGTACTGGTCCAGGCGAAGCTTGCCGCGCGAATGCGATCGAAACCCTGCTCCATTTTGATCGCCATCATTTCCACGGCAATGATCGCGTCATCCACCAGCAGCCCCAACGCCAGCACCAGCGCACCGAGGGAGATCTTGTGCAGGCCGATGCCGAGGTAATACATGCAGGCGAAGGTCATCGCCAGCACCAGCGGAATGGTCAGCGCCACGACCATGCCGGTACGCACGCCAAGGGAGAAGAAACTCACCAGCAACACGATCGCCAGCGCCTCGACCAACACTTGAACAAACTCGCCGACCCCGGTTTTCACCGCTGCTGGCTGGTCGGAGACTTTGCGCAATTGCATGCCGACCGGAAGGTTTTTCTGGATCCGCGAGAACTCGCCTTCCAGTGCCTTGCCGAGCACCAGAATGTCGCCGCCGTCCTTCATCGCCACGGCCAGACCAATCGCGTCTTCAGCCATGAAGCGCATGCGCGGCGCCGGCGGATCATTGAAACCGCGACGCACGTCAGCGACATCGGAGATACGGAACGTCCGGTCGCCGACGCGGATCGGGAAGTTCTTGATCTCGTCGACTGTCTGGAAATTCCCCGTGACCCGCAGCTGCAAGCGCTCGCTGCCGGTCTCGAAGAAGCCAGCGGTGGACACCGCGTTCTGCTCTTCCAGCGCCTGTTGCACTGCCGCCAGCGGCAAACCGAGGGTAGCGAGTTTGACGTTGGACAGCTCGACCCAGATCTTCTCGTCCTGCAAACCAAGCAAGTCGACCTTGCCGACATCCTTGACTCGTTGCAGCTGAATCTGGATGCGGTCGGCGTAATCCTTGAGCACGGCGTAGTCGAAACCGTCGCCGGTCAGCGCGTAGATATTGCCGAAGGTCGTGCCGAATTCATCGTTGAAAAACGGCCCCTGAATCCCCGGTGGCAAAGTCTGGCGAATGTCGCTGACCTTTTTGCGCACCTGATACCAGAGCTCGGGAATGTCCTTGGAATGCATCGAGTCGCGAGCAATGAACGTGACCTGAGATTCGCCGGGACGCGAGAACGACACGATGCGTTCGTACTCGCCGGTTTCCATCAGTTTCTTTTCAACGCGCTCGGTCACCTGACGCGAAACCTCCTCTGCCGTCGCGCCCGGCCAGCGGGTCTGGATGACCATGGCTTTGAAGGTGAACGGCGGGTCTTCGCTCTGGCCGAGCTTGGTGTAGGACAAGGCACCGACGATGGCCAGCAAAAGCATCAGGAACAGTACGATCTGGCGATTACGCAGCGCCCATTCAGAAAGGTTGAAGCGCATCGGGGCTTACTCCTTGTCCGCCAGATTGACCACACGGTTGGAGCGATCAACGGGTCGCACCTGCTGACCTTCGAGCAGTACATGCACACCAGCGGCGACCACCCAATCATTGGCGTTCAAGCCTTCGAGCACCGGCACGACTTTCTCGCCGAACGGGCCGACACGCACCGGGGTTTTCTTCAACGTGTTGTTGGCGCCAACGACCCAGACGTAGGTCGCGCCATTTTCAGCGGTCAGCGCCGAGAGCGGCACCGACAGCGACACCGCATCGGCCGATTGCACGAACACCCGGGCGCTCTGGCCCAGTTCGGCCGGGACCTTGCCGCTGGTAAAGGAAATTCGCGCGGCGAAGGTGCGCGATCTTGGGTCGGCAGACGGCGACAGCTCACGAATCTGCCCGGCGAAGCGCTGATTCTGCTGGGTCCAGAGTTCCACCGACACCGGTTGCCCGACCTTGAAGCGGCCGAAGCTCTGCTCCGGCAGGCTGATCAGCACTTCACGTTCGCCATCGGTGGCGAGGGTAAACACGGTTTGCCCGGCGGCGACCACTTGCCCTACTTCGACCGAACGTTTGGCCACCACGCCATCCTGTGGCGCGCGCAGCACGGCGTAACTGGCCTGGTTGGTCGAGACGTTGAATTCGGCTTTGATCTGCTTGAGCCGGGCTGCGCCCGAGCGGTAGAGGTTTTCGGCGTTGTCGTAGGCGGAGCGGCTGACCATCTGCCGATCCATCAGGGTTTTATAGCGGTCGCGCTCGGCACGGACGAGGTTGAGATTGGCTTCAGCGGCGGAAACCTGAGCGCGGGTGGCTTCCAGTTGCAGGCGCACGTCCTGCGGATCGAGTTCGGCGAGAGGTTGGTCTGCCTTCACGCGCTGACCTTCGTCGACCAGTCGTCGGCTGACTTTGCCGCCAATGCGGAACGCCAGATCGGGTTCGTAGCGGGCACGCACCTCGCCCGGATAACTTTCCATCGCCTGCGCCGAAGGCTGTGGCTGCACCACCATGGCCGGTCGTACGGTGACTTGCGCCGCCTCTTCCTGGCCGCACGCGGACAATAAAAAAACCAGACTGACTGGCAATGCAAATGGCCACGTGAGGTGCAGTGCATGGCGGAACATGATGACGGACCTTTCGCTAATGGTGCTTGGAATAATTATACTGGCGGGTATGTTATTAATAGCAAACTCACCAGTCCAGTAATAAAAGCGAAGAATGTCGAACAATCTTTCAGCTCCAAACGGCCCGGGCCGCCCCAAGGATCTGGCCAAGCGCCAAGCCATCCTCGATGCGGCGAAAATTCTGTTTCTGAGTCATGGCTACGCCAACACCAGCATGGACGCAGTCGCCGCCGAAGCGGGGGTGTCTAAACTGACGGTCTACAGCCATTTCAACGACAAGGAGACGCTGTTTTCTGCCGCCGTGATGGCCAAATGCGAGGAGCAATTGCCGCCGCTGTTCTTCGAATTACCGGCCGGCATCGCCGTGGAAAAGGTGTTGCTGAACATTGCCCGAGGCTTTCATCAGCTGATCAACAGCGACGAATCGGTGAATCTGCATCGCCTGATCATGGCGCTGGGCAGTCAGGATCCGAAGCTTTCGCTGATCTTCTTCGAGGCAGGCCCGCAGCGCATGGTGCAGGGCATGGAGCGGCTGTTGACGCAGATCCATGACAGCGGCGCGCTGAGCATTGATCTGCCTCGCAATGCGGCTGAGCATTTTTTCTGCCTGATCAAGGGCGCGGGCAATTTCCGCTTGTTGTATGGCTGTGGTGAGCCGTTGGGTGAGGAAGCTTCAGAGAGCCATGTGCGGGAAGTGGTGGGGTTGTTTATGCGAGCTTACAGACCCTGATTTTGCAGCGTTTGGGCCGGCGTCTTCGCGAGCAAGCTCGCTCCCACAGTGGATCTGCGTTGTTCATAAATCCCATGTGGGAGCGAGCTTGCTCGCGAAGGGGGCGACTCGGAATTATGGTTTGAGCGCTTTTTTCGGGTAGATGTCATACCGGCTGGACTTGCCATCCAGCGCATGACTCGGCTTCGGCCCCTCAATACACGGTGCCTTGCGCGGGCGTTTGACCACCACGCGGTGCGTCGCCAGCGCCAGCGCCGCTTCGAGCAACGCAGGCGCATCCGGATCATCGCCGACCAGCGGCCGAAACAGGCGCATTTCCTTCTTCACCAGTGCGGTTTTTTCGCGATGGGGAAACATCGGGTCGAGGTAGATCACCTGCGGCGGCTCGCCTTCCCAGTGGCGCATGACCTCGATGGAGTTGCCCTTGAGCAACCTCATCCGCGCCACGATCGGCGCCACATCGAAATCCTCCGCCGCCCGCGCCAGACCATCCTCCAGCAAGGCACCGATCAGCGGCTGACGCTCGATCAGGCTCATCTCGCACCCCAGACTCGCCAGCACGAACGCATCCTTGCCCAGACCCGCCGTCGCATCCAGCACCCGCGGGCGCACGCCTTGAGCGACGCCGACAGCCTTGGCAATCATCTGCCCGCTGCCACCGCCGTATAGCCGACGATGCGCCGCGCCACCCTCGACGAAGTCCACGCGCACCGGCCCCGGCGCGTCCGGCCCCAGTTGTTGCAGCTGCAAACCCTGCTCGCCGACCTGCAAGGCAAACTCGCCGTCGACCCCTTCCAGCGGCAGGCCCAGGCGCTCGGCCCACTGCTCGGCTTGGGGGGCGTATGTCGGGCCGAGAGCTTCGACATGGATGCGGCAGGCCGCGGGTTGCTCAATCATGGAAAACACGCTCAAAAATTTAAGGATCGGCAAAAACCGCCGATAACTCATTCAACGCGCATTTTGCCAGAGCTGAGCGTCAACCGAAAAAAATGTCAGGCATTCTTCCCACATCGATTGGCTACATCTCGCCCCATGGCGATTTCAGCCGTCATAACACTCAAGCACTGAGCGGCGTCAGCCACCTGTGGCAGGATTTCTTTGCCCAGGCGATGGCCGAGCAGACGAGTGATGTGGTGCCGGCCTGCGGCACGTTTCCCCCGGTTGACCTGACCAGCCCGGAAGAACCGACCGTCGGCAGCGAACTGCACGCACATATCATCAGCCAGCGCGAATGCGATGTGGTGGAAACTCAGGTGCGTCCGCCAGAGCCGCTGTTCCTGCCGATCGCCGAGTTCGAAATGGAGCTGCTGGACAAACCGTTCCCACCGTTCCCGCCAGAAGAAATCAAGGCTCAACAAGGGCAGCAGGACTTCGACAGCAGTTGGGTTCGTCCGATCGTGATCAACAACGGTCAACCGATTCCGGAACCGGGTGCCGCGCCGCAGAAGCGTCCGCTGTATTTGCCGATTGCCGAGTTCGACCTGGACCTGCTGCAAAAGCCTTACCCGCCATTCCCGCCGGAAGAAATCGTCGAGCAGCAGAAAGCCCTGGACTTCGATAACGGCTGGGCACGCCCGATTGTTCTGCAGAACCTGCGCATCGCCGCTTAAACCTCAGCGACACACGCTCCAGCGTCCGACATCGACATGAAAGTGATTGCGATGGGCGGCGTTGTAATCAGGACTCAACACCACACTGAACGCCTCACAGGCGCCGTCGCGCACCTGACGCAGAAACTGTGCGTCCTGATTTTGCCTAGGCCAGTCTTTGAGCACGCTGACGGTCCGGCCATCGGCCAGCCGAAAACCGGCGATATCCAGCGCATCGGCACTGGCATGGCGGCTGAGTGTGCCGCTCTCGCGGTTATAGATATTGCGGCAGGCAAAGCTACCGAGGTGATCGAGACGGGCGACGTTCTGGCCGTAAATGGCCTGTGCAGCGGGTTGCAGCGAGTGCCGTTCGAACATCGCGTACGCGACTGCCAGCGGACAACTGGCGAGAAAGCTGCTGCTCAGCGCCACCTCGCCGCCCTGCACGCGCAAAGCGCCGATCAGCGGGCACTTGGCACCGGGGCTGTCGGACTGCGGCGTGACGCGCAGTGCAGAACTGCGCAGCGCTTGGGCGCAAAGTTCGGGATCACCGCGCAAGCGCATCAGTTTGTAGCCGGTCAGCCAGTTAGGTGGGGCTTTCACGTCCAGCGGCGCCCACGGATTAAATTGCGCCGGCACCTCTAGCCAACCACGCCAGGCACTGATCGCAGCGCCGCCGATGCTCAGCAGAATAAACAGCGCAATCCAGCGTCCCATGCTCAGCCTTTGAAAAACTGATTGGCTTTGGCGTACGGCATCGACTGCGAAGTGAAGCCGAAGGTGCCGGACTGCTGGATCTCTTCAGCCGCGCGGAAGAATTCACCGAACGCCGCCAGTGCGAGTGCCGAACCGGTACTGATCCGACGCACGCCCATTTCTTCGAGTTGCTGCACAGTGAGTTTCAAGCCGCCGGACATCAATACGTTGACCGGTTTCGGTGCCACCGCGCGCACCACGGCAATCACTTCTTCGGCGGTGCGCAAACCCGGCGCATACAGCACGTCGGCGCCGGCCTCGGCAAAGGCCTGCAAGCGGCGGATAGTGTCATTGATGTCGGGATTGCCATGCAGATAGTTTTCCGCCCGCGCTGTCAGGAGAAAGGGAAACGGCAGCGTGCGCACAGCGGCGACAGCGGCTTCGATGCGCGCCACAGCGTGTTCGAAGCAATAGATCGGCGCGTCTGCGCGGCCCGTCGCATCCTCGATCGAACCGCCAACCGCGCCCGCCTCTGCTGCACGCAACACGCTCTTCGCGCACTCGACCGGGTCGTCAGCAAAACCGTTTTCCAGATCCACCGCCACCGGCAGATCAGTCGATGCGACTATCGCCCGGACGTTGGCCAAGGTGTCATCCAGGCTCAAGGCACCATCGGCTTTGCCCTGGGAAAACGCATAACCTGCGCTGGTGGTCGCCAATGCCTGATACCCCAGGCTTGCAAGCATTTTCGCCGAGCCGGCATCCCACGGATTGGGAATGACGAAAATCCCCGGACGCTCATGCAGGGCTTTGAAGGCTTGGGCTTTACGGGCTTGTTCGGTAAGGGCTTGCACGTCCATCGACTGGCTCCTGGGCAGGAAAACGAATCTGCCTCAGAGCAGGCCAAGTTGCTCCGCGGCGGGCTCTCTGTATAGCTCAGGCAGAGATGGCAGGCCAGGCAAACGTTGCATCAGTTGTAAGTGAAAACGTTGCGCGAGCTTTGCCGCCAACAGGTTGTCGGCGGTGTGCAGGAAGATGTACGGCGTGCGGCCCTCTTCAATCCACTCGGCAATTTTCGCCACCCACGGCACAAGAAACGGATCGTTGGCTTCCAGTTCCGGATGGCCGATGAAGCGCACTTGCGGGAACTGCGTGAACGCCGCCGGACGCGTCGGTACTCGTGGCTTTTTCGATTGTGCGTGAATCACCGAAGAGTCGGTCGACAGGCAACTGAACAGCGCACGCGGATCGAGGCAGATACGCTCCACGCCCCGATCAAGCAGCAGACGATTGAGCAGTCGCTCACTCTCGCCCTTGGCGAAGAACTGCTCGTGGCGCACTTCCACCGCCAGCGGGCAATCCAGCGCATCGATGAATGCCGCCAGTTCCGGCAGCCGATGCGGTGCGAAGCTTTTCGACAGTTGCAGCCACAGCGGCGATACACGCTCGTCGAGGGGTTTGAGTAATTGCAGGAAGGTTTCGGCGGCGGTCAGTTGCTCACGCAAATCGCCGCCGTGACTGATGTCGCCAGGAAACTTGGCAGTGAAGCGAAAATGCGCAGGCATGGTCTCGGCCCAACGCTGCACGGTGGCGGGCGAAGGGCTGGCGTAGAACGTCGTGTTGCCTTCCACCGCGTTGAACACTTGGGAATAGAGGCTGAGAAAATCGGAAGTTTTTGCATCTACCGGGTAAAGATACTCGCGCCAGGCGTTTTCACTCCAGGACGGGCAACCGAGGTAGTAAGGCAGATCCATCAGATGTACAGATCGAGGCCCAGCACGTCAGCGTCCCAATCCACAAAACCGGCGGTGCTCAGGTAGCTGGCGAGAGCCATCGCTACGCTTTTCTTCATCGTGCGGTGGTAGATCATGTCTTGCTGGCGGGCGGGCAGATTGGACAGGCGTTGCGCGGAGGCTTTGGCAGCGCGGGCGGCCAGTTGCTCCTCAGTCGGGAATTCCAGCTCGCCGTCGATATCATCAACGGATTCGTCCAGCGCCGGATTGCCTTTGCGAGGCTTGCGCTTGATGGGGTAGGACTGAGTGGAAACGCCGTCTATACGCATAAAGTCATGCTCGGTATCAATGATGGCAATTTAGCGGCACTTGACCGACTTAGCAAACTGCCGAGTGATAACTAGAACACATAAAGCGCAAAAGGTTTAAAACGCGGGATCAGAAACTGACGATTGGCGTCTGGAAGAGCAAAGATCGCAGCCTTCGGCAGCGCCTACAATTGGCATCGATCCCTGTAGGCGCTGCCGAGGGCTGCGATCTTTTAAAGGCTTAACGGGCTTTAGGGGTGGCCACTTTGTCGCGCAGGTAAACCGGTTGTGCATCATCCGCCGGGATCGCCTCACCACGTTCCCATGCAAATCGCGCCAGCGTCAGCAGGTCTTCAGCGTGAGGCAGCATGCCGGCATCGGAGCCGGTCGGATTGGCCGCGATGCGCTCGGCGTAACTCCAACCGGTGCCCGCACCGAACCAGTCGCCGCTGGCATCGTCCGGCAGTGCCGCGACTTCCGGCGGCAATACCGCTTCAGCTCCGACCAGACGCATTTCCCCCGCCGTTTCGCGGTAGCAGCCCCAATACACTTCATCCATCCGCGCATCGATGGCCGCGGCCACCTGGCTCACGCCATGCTCACGAAATGCGCGCTGCGCCAGCACGGCAAGGTTGGACACCGGCAACACCGGTCGGTCCAGCGCAAACGCCAGCCCCTGCACCACGCCAATGGCGATGCGCACCCCCGTAAACGCACCCGGGCCGCGGCCAAAAGCTATTGCGTCAACCGCTTGCAACGTGGTGCCGGCGTCGGCCAGTAGTTGCTGGATCATCGGCAGCAGCTTCTGCGCGTGCAGGCGCGGGATCACCTCGTAATGGCTCGTGACCTTGCCGTCATGCAGCAAGGCAACGGAGCAAGCTTCAGTCGCGGTGTCCAGGGCCAGCAAGGTGCTCATCGATGTTTCCAAAACAGGTGGGGAAAAAAGTGCGTCAGTATAAACAACTACGGCCCGCAAGCGGGCCGTGGATGATGCCGCCACTCAGGCTTTTCAGCTCAGCGCTTCAAGCACCTTGGCGGTGATGGCTTCAACCGAACCAACGCCCGGGATGTGGCTGTACTTTGGCTTGCCGTTGGCAGCGGACAGCTTCTGGTAGAAGTCCACCAGTGGCTTGGTCTGCGAATGGTAGACCGACAGGCGATGACGCACGGTTTCTTCAGTGTCGTCCTTGCGCTGTACCAGTTCGTCACCGGTGATGTCGTCTTTGCCGGCAATTTTCGGCGGGTTGTAGACGATGTGGTAAACGCGGCCGCTGGCCTCGTGAACACGGCGACCGGCGATGCGTTGAACGATCTCTTCGTCTTCAACGGCGATTTCAACCACGGCGTCCAGCTCGACACCGGCAGTCACCAGTGCTTCAGCCTGCGGAATGGTGCGCGGGAAGCCGTCGAACAGGAAGCCGTTGGTGCAATCAGGTTGAGCGATGCGGTCTTGAACCAGTGCGATGATCAGGTCATCCGACACCAGGCCGCCGGCATCCATGATGCTCTTGGCTTGAACGCCCAGCGGAGTACCGGCCTTGACCGCTGCACGCAGCATGTCGCCAGTGGAAATTTGTGGAATGCCGAATTTCTCGGTGATGAACTTAGCCTGAGTACCTTTACCGGCCCCGGGAGCTCCCAGCAGAATGACGCGCATTAGATGTGCTCCTCAATTTTTTTATAAAAAGCTTTTACAAAACAAAGGCCTCGCCTCTTGGGACGAATCCTGAAAAATACGGGTCGTGGCCGCACAAACGGCCAAAGGCTGATCAAGATACACAGCAGGCTGCGCCCACACAAGACGCCAAAAGTCGGAGAAACCGACGCCCGCCGCGACTTCGGGACGCGGTGACCCAAGTCGCAACCCCATCATTAACTGTCGCTTGGCGAAACATTTCCTGAAAATATTCAGCAGCACCCGACGCATGCACCGGGTGCCCTGCCCCGCCGGAAAAACCTTAGCCGGTATTACGCAAACCGGCGGCAATCCCCGCCACAGACACCAGCAGCGCCTGCTCCACAGGGCTGCCTTGCTCGACATTCTGTCGTCGGGAACGGGCGAGCAACTCGGCCTGCAATAGATGAAGCGGGTCGAGGTAGGTGTTGCGCAGGCGGATGAATTCCAGGGTGTCCGGGCTGTGTGCCAACAGCTGCGACTGCCCAGTCAGCCCAAGCACGACTGCGCATGCCTGCGACAATAGGTCGCGTAACTGCGCGCCCAACGGCAGCAAGTCCGGCTCGACCAGACGCTGGTCGTAGGACAGCGCAATATCGGCGTCAGCCTTGGCCAGAACCATTTCCAGCATGTCGATGCGCGTGCGGAAGAACGGCCACTGTTCGCGCATCTGCCCGAGCAATTCGCCTTCGCCGCGCTCCAGCGCCTTGCTCAGCGCCGATTCCCAGCCGAGCCAGGCTGGCAGCATCAGCCGTGTTTGCGTCCAGCCGAAGATCCACGGGATCGCCCGCAAACTCTCGATCCCACCCGCGCGGCGCTTGGCCGGACGACTGCCCAATGGCAAGCGCCCCAGTTCCTGCTCCGGAGTGGACTGGCGGAAATACTCGACGAATTGCGGATTTTCCCGCACGACCTGGCGATAGGCGCTGACACCATCAGCGGCCAATTCGTCCATCAAGTGGCGCCATTCCGGTGTTGGCGGCGGCGGTGGCAACAGCGTCGCTTCGAGCACCGCCGCCAGGTACAGATTGAGGTTTTGCTCGGCGATGTCCGGCAGGCCGAATTTGAAACGAATCATTTCTCCCTGCTCGGTGGTGCGGAACCGCCCCGCTACCGATCCCGGCGGCTGCGACAGAATCGCCGCGTGTGCCGGACCACCGCCACGGCCGACAGTGCCGCCACGACCATGAAACAACAGCAGTTCGACTTGCTGCTCGCGGCAGATCTCCACCAGCCGCTCCTGCGCGCGGTATTGCGCCCACGCCGCTGCGGTGGTGCCCGCATCCTTGGCGGAATCGGAGTAACCGATCATCACTTCCTGCGGACCTTGCAACCGTGCGCGGTAACCCGGCAGCAGCAACAGACGCTCCATCACCGGGCCGGCGTTGTCGAGGTCGGCGAGGGTTTCAAACAACGGCACCACACGCATCGGCCGCAGTACGCCGGATTCTTTCAGCAGCAACTGCACCGCAAGTACGTCGGAGGCAGCGCCCGCCATCGAGATCACGTAGGAGCCCAGCGAAGCGCCGGGCGCGGCGGCGATTTCCTTGCAGGTGTTGAGCACTTCGGCGGTGTCGGCGGACGGTTTGAAATGCGCTGGCAGCAACGGTCGGCGATTGCTCAGTTCGTGGGTCAAAAAGGTAATGCGGTGTTCTTCATCCCAATCCTCGTAGCGACCAAGGCCCAGGTAATCGGTGATTTCTGTCATTGCCGAACTGTGCCGTGTCGAGTCCTGACGCACGTCGAGGCGCACCAGGAACAAGCCGAACGTCACCGCCCGGCGCAGACAATCAAGCAATGGGCCGTCGGCGATCACGCCCATGCCGCATTCGTGCAACGAGTTGAAACACAGCTCCAGCGGACCAAGCAGATCACGATTGTTTTGCAGCACATCCGCTGGCGCCGGCGTCGGCGCGGTCAGCGCTGCATGCGCCCAGTTGCGCGTTGAGCGCAGGCGTTCGCGCAATTGCTTGAGTACCGCCCGATACGGTTCGGCGCTGTCACCCGCCTGGGCCTTGAGTGCGTCGCTGGCCTGCTGCATCGATAACTCGGCAGCCAGATGATCGATATCGCGCAAGTACAAGTCAGCGGCCATCCAGCGCGCCAGCAGCAACACTTCCCGGGTCACCGCAGCGGTGACATTCGGGTTGCCGTCACGGTCGCCGCCCATCCACGAGGCAAAGCGAATCGGCGCAGCCTCCAGCGGCAAACGCAGGCCTGTCGCGGCATGCAGTGCCTGATCGGCCTTGCGCATATGGTTGGGAATCGCCTGCCACAGCGAGTGTTCGATGACTGCGAACCCCCACTTGGCTTCGTCCACCGGCGTCGGGCGGGTGCGGCGGATTTCTTCGGTGTGCCAGGCTTCGGCGATCAGCCGTTGCAGGGTGTTGTGAATCTGCTCGCGTTCAGCACTGGTCAGGTCGCGATGATCCTGTGCGGCGAGTTGCGCGGCGATGGCGTCGTACTTCTGGATCAGCGTGCGGCGCGCCACTTCGGTCGGGTGGGCGGTCAGCACCAGTTCGATTTCCAGTCGCCCAAGTTGTCGGGCGAGGGATTCGGCGCTGTGGCCTTCGTTGCGCAAACGCGCGAGCAACTGCGGCAAGACACGGGATTCGAATGGCGCGGGCTGCGACTCTTCGCGACGATGGATCAACTGATACTGCTCGGCGATGTTTGCCAGATTGAGAAACTGGTTGAACGCCCGCGCCACCGGGAGCAATTCGTCTTCGCTCAATTGATTGAGGCTGGCGCTCAGTTCTGCATCCATCGAGCCGCGGCGGTCGGCCTTGGCGCCCTTGCGAATCTGCTCGATCTTGTCGAGAAATTCCTCGCCGTACTGGTCTCGAATGGTATTGCCCAACAGCTCTCCGAGCAGGTGAACATCCTCGCGCAAGCGTGCATCAATATCGGTCATCAGCAGTTCTCCAGCGGTAATCCGGGCGGCCTAGAAACGAGTGCATGACGCAGAGAGTGCCGCTCTACGGCGCTTCTTACAAGCAGGCGACGAAGGGACTTTAAACCTTGTGGCCGAAAGCTAGTCTCAACAGTAAGCCGCATAAAGGCTTGCCGCCGGCCCCGCCGGACACTCACCCAAGCCTGCTACAGCAGGTGCGACATGAGGTCATCATGAAAATCCGTGAACTCGCCCAGCATTGGGAAGAAAACGCCAAGGGTCGCCTGACCGACACTGGCTACACGATTCATCTGGACGTCGAGGCCGCTGCGCGTCTGGCAGCGATTGCCGAGATGTACCCCAAACGCCACCCCGAAGAACTGCTCGGCGAACTGATCGGCGCCGCCCTTGAAGAGTTCGAAGCGAGCCTGCCGTATGTGAAAGGCTCAACGGTGGTGGCCACGGATGAGGAAGGTGATCCGCTGTATGAAGACGTCGGACCAACGCCTCGTTTTCTGACGCTGTCGCGACGATATCTGCAGGATTTGTCGTCTGCTGAAAACAAGCAAAAACACTGACGGAACAACACAAAACCTGTGGGAGTTGGCTTGCCAGCGAGGGCGTAGGTTCAGTCCCGGACATACTGGATCTGATGACCTCATCGCTGGCCCCTACCTCCCACAGGGAATGTGCTTGTCCTTCAATGCTGTGTCGCATTTCGCTCATTTCTCAAACCGCGCGTACCACTCCCCCCCGCCAAAGTTCCCGTCCTGAAGGCTTGTCCCTGCGGTCAATAATTATTTAGGCGATAGGCCATCTTTTCTGAACTTTTGAAAACTGCCGCCGGTCGGACCCTGTAACCACGCCTGGAACGAGCGTTTCAAAAACGCGCTGTTACAAGACGCTTAAGGCTCCTCGACCAGGATGGATTCAGATGTATTCAGGAGATGCCTAATGGAGTTGAAGACCATGAAAAACCAAACCTCGTTTACCCACCTGCGCGGTCTGAAACTGGCCGCCCTGGCAATCGGCACCAGCTTCGTACTGGCCGGTTGCGCCGGTAATCCACCGACCGAGCAGTACGCTGTGACCCAATCCGCGGTCAACAGCGCCGTCAGCGCCGGTGGTACCGAGTTCGCTGCCGTTGAAATGAAGCAGGCGCAGGACAAACTCAAGCAAGCCGAAATCGCCATGCATGACAAGAAGTACGAAGAAGCTCGCACGCTGTCCGAGCAAGCCGAGTGGGATGCTCGCGTAGCAGAACGCAAAGCTCAGGCGGCCAAGGCTGAACTGGCTGTGAAGGATTCCCAGAAAGGTGTTCAGGAACTGCGTCAGGAAAGTCAGCGCACCGTGAAGTAAGCGCGCATCCCGACCGCAAAGCTGAAACTCTTACCGATAGAAAGGACGACAAATTATGCGTAAGCAACTGATGATTCCCGCTCTTCTGGCCGCAAGCGTTGCCTTGGCTGCCTGCTCCACCCCGCCTAATCCGAACCTGGAAAACGCACGCACCAACTACGCCGGTCTGCAAGCCAACCCGCAGGCGAGCAAAGTGGCGGCGCTGGAAACCAAAGACGCCAGTGAATACCTGGACAAGGCCGACAAGGCCTACCTGGACAAGCAAGACGCTGCCAAGGTCGATCAACTGGCTTACCTGACCAACCAGCGCGTGGAAGTGGCCAAGCAGACCATCGCCCTGCGTACCGCTGAAAACAATCTGAAGAACGCCGCTGCCCAACGTGCTCAGGCGCGTCTGGATGCTCGCGATCAACAGATCAAACAGCTGCAGGACAGCCTCAACGCCAAGCAGACCGATCGCGGTACGCTGGTCACTTTCGGTGATGTGCTGTTCGCCACCAACAAGGCTGACCTGAAATCCAGCGGTCTGGTGAACATCAATAAACTGGCCCAGTTCCTTCAGGAAAACCCGGATCGCAAAGTGATCGTCGAGGGTTACACCGACAGCACCGGTACCGCCAGCTATAACCAGACTCTGTCCGAGCGTCGCGCCAACTCCGTGCGCACTGCACTGGTGAAAATGGGCGTTGATCCAGCGCGCATCGTCGCTCAGGGTTACGGCAAGGAATATCCGGTTGCCGAGAACGGCAGTGTTTCCGGCCGTGCGATGAACCGTCGCGTGGAAGTGACCATTTCCAACGACAACCAGCCAGTGATGCCACGTTCGGCTGTCAGCTCGAACTAAGCTTCACGCTGTAACGCAAAAGCCCCGCCTGAGCGATCAGGCGGGGCTTTTGCTTGTGCGCCCAGTACGACCGCTCGTCTGGACCTGTCAGATATGACAGTAGGCGGTTTGAAACGAATCAGATACTAGTAAGGCTACACCCGGCTCATGGGTATCAAGGGACATAACCATGCAAGTGCGCGTAGCTCTTTCATCGCTGATGGCGGCGATAGCCTTATCAGGTTGCACTCAGTTAAATGAATCGCCTTCTGATCCCAGGCCGGCAAGCAGTTTTGAATATGACGACAGGGACGCCATACCTAATGACATTCCCTTGCCAACGCCGGGCGTTAATCAACGCCCCATAGTAGGTAATAAAAAAATGCTGGTGACCGTCGTCCACTGGCAGGATGGTGACGGAGTAAGAAAAGATCTGAATGAAAAATTCACGCTATCCAACGATCCTGACTCGCTGCGTTCTTACCTCTACGCAGCTTCAGGGGGCAAGCTGGACCTTAGCGGCCAAGTAGTGGAGTTCACATCAGGCCGCCGTCCCGAGCTCTGTAAGAGGGGTTCCCCCTTGCCTTTGAGTCTGGCCCACTCCGAGGCAGTTAAAGCGGCATCCGCATTGGGAATAGATCGGAACAATTTCGACTATTTCATAAACATTATTGATTGCGGAGGAAGCGCGTCTGCCTGGGTACCCGGAAATACTATGGGGGTGTACGGCCAGGCAGGCGGCCCCCATGTATTCAAACATGAATTCGGGCACAACCTCGGATATCAGCATGGTTCCACATACAAGCGATGCATGAAAAACGGTGATGCCGTGCTCGCGCCAACAGGATGTCAGACCATCCTATATGGTGACCTGGGCGATTCGGTCTCGGGCGGGGGAACACTTTATCCTGCGAATAATCGCTGGTACTCGGGCTGGCTGGATGACTCGCAAGCTGCCGTTGTCAACCGTACCGGGCATTATCGTCTGGGCGTGCTTGGCGCAGAGGGGCCGCAACTCTATTTGATCAATCGTAACGGCCTGCAGCCCGCTCAACTTGCTCTGGAATATCGTAAGCCGACCCGGTTCGATAACTTCCCACCCGGTGATAATAAAGTGAATGGGGTCTGGGTAAGGTACACAACGATGACAGGCTCACTCGTGAATACCCAACTCGACGGCACTCCGGAGACGGCGACGACAGCAGATCCGTCTTTACTACCCGGGAAGATGTTGAGGGATGAACCCGCCGGAATTTCCATCGAGGTATGCAGTGCCAACTTGGATGGAGCCACCGTTGCGATTGGGGTAAATCGAGAGGCTGGGAGTTGCGCGTGGCCAGCGTTAGCTGCCCCCGTTATTACTTCACCTGCGCAGGGAGCGCCAGCCATTCAAAATCCTGCCGTAGTTTCTGGTACTGCCAGACCCGGGGCCAGGATCGGAGGGGCGTACAGGGCATTGGGAGGCTCGTATGTGAGGAACTTCTCCGTTGGCGCCGACGCTAAAGGTCACTGGAGCACGACCTTGGAAAATCTCGAGGCTGGCAGCCACGTAGTATGGGTAAGCCAACAGATGGGCATCAGCGGGTCCCCCATTAGCGATCGCAGCTTCGTGATTTCGCCCTGAAACATCGGCTACTCCCCGATTTCACACATGAAAAAGGGGAGTACAACTCACCGCTTCGCTTACGGTTGCAGCTTCTGCGGAGTTTCTTCGCCCATGCAGCGCACGGCTCTCTTCTTGCTGTTGATCAACACGCCGCTCAGCCCTTTCTGTTCAGTATCGAACATTACCAACACACCATCGATGCACTGGGCCACCTGCGCCGCCGGCTCCAGCGATACTTTGTAGTCTTCGCCCGGCACGGTCTTGAGCATGGTGAAGTCGCTGAGCAACAAGGCATCTTCAGGCTTGGCGAAGTGCAGGTAGCCGTAGTACCACAGGGCGCCCACGGTGCCGAGGATGCTGCAGATACCCGTGATGATCAGCGGGATGGCGTTACGTTCTTCACTCATTGCGGACTCTCATCTTCAGAATTCGGGGGTTGCGGGTAATTGGGGATTTCGCCGAGACGGCGCAGTCCGTTGAAGTGCTCGGGATCGTCGAGATAGCGCAGCATCACCTGACGCCAGACCGGGTCGCCGAAGGTCTGTACATGACCGCCGCGCGTCAACTGCAACACGCGCGGAGGCGGCGCAGCTTGATACAGACGGATGCCATTGGATAGCGGCACCAGCGGATCATCAATGCTATGGAAGATCAGTTTCGGCACGCCGTTGAGTTGCGGCATGGAATTGATCGCACTGTCACCGTCCGGCACCAGCCACGACAGCGGCACCTGAAACGGCCAGGTCAGCCACGAAGTGCTGAGGGCATATTGGCCAACGCTGCGATAACTGGCGGGCACACCGTCGAGTACCAGAGCCTTGAGTTGCTTCTGCCGCTCGGGATGCTGTACCAGCCAATGCACGGCCATCGAGCCGCCGAGGCTCTGGCCGAGGAGAATCAGCGGCTTGCCTTTGATTTCGGGGGCCTTGTCCAGCCAGGCGAAGGCGGCGTCGATGTCCTGATAAATCGCTGGCAGGCTCGGTTCACCCTCGGACAAGCCATAGCCGCGATAGTCCACCAGCAACACTTGATAGCCATTTTTCGGCAACCACCAGCTCCCGCCCAAATGCATCGGCAGATTCCCACCGTTGCCATGCAGATGCAGAACGGTACCTTTGACCTCGACACCCGGTTTGGCCGGCAGCCACCACGCGTTCAACTTGAGGCCGTCGGCGGTGGTCAGGGTGACGGTGCGGTATTCGAGCCTGGCTTTTTCCGGGGTGAAGATTTGGCCCGGCTCGGGGTAGAACAACAGTGAACTGCAACCACCAAGGGTCAGGAGCAGGCAGAAGATGCCGAGGATTCTCATCCGGTGAAACCTCGCGAATATTCGGGTTGGAACACAATCATTGTGGCAATCCTGAACCCTGTGGGAGCTGGCTTGCCAGCGATTGCATTCTAACAGTCAATATTGAGTTGGCTGACCCGCCGCCATCGCTGGCAAGCCAGCTCCCACAGGGGGTTGTGTAGGTTTAGAGGATGTTGGAATAGTCCGCCTCGATCCGGTCCAGACTCAAATGGTTGAGGAAGTTGGAGAAGCACATCCACGCCGACAACGCATTCAAATCACGGAACTGGTCCGGCAGATATTTCGGCGCCACCACCAGCCCCTCATCCACCAATTGGCGCAAGGTGCGCATGTCTTCCAGGGTGGTCTTGCCGCAGAACAACAGCGGAATCTGCTCAAGCTTGCCCTTGCGCACGGCCAACTGAATGTAGTTGTAAACCATGATAAAGCCCTTGAGGTAGGACAAGTCTTTGGTGAATGGCAGACCCGTCGGCGTCGAGCCACGGAAAACCCGACTGGCGTTGCCATAGCTTTCCGCCATTTCAAAGCCCTGCTCGCGGAAGAACTCGAAGATCTGCAAGAAGTCCGCACCCTCCTCGACCATGTGAATGGCGCGAGTACGGTTGGTCAGTTTGCGCAGACGGCTCGGGTAGGAGGCGAAGGTGATGATTTCCATCAGGATCGCCAGGCCTTCCTGAGTCACCGTTGACGACGGCGGGCCCTTGGAGAGAAAGGTGCAGATCGGCTGGTTCAAACCATTGAGCGTCGTGCCGACGTGCACCAGCCCCTCGTGAACTTCCAGTGCACGCACGTCGCGATCGTTGAACATCGCGTCGGTGCGGATCTTGATGTAGTCGGCGCCCGCCGCCGCGTCGGCCACGATGCCGTCGGATTCGAACACGCGAATGGTTTCCTCGGCCTCGCCGAACACTTTGTTCAGGCGGGTTTGCAGCAGGTGCACGGCGTCCTTGGCGGTGAGGGTTTTCGGCTCGTCCTTCAGGTCGCCACGGCCGTCGATGTTGTTCAGATAGTCAGACATCATCAGGCCGAGGTCGGCCAAGGTCGGGTCACCGGCGTGGAATGCGTCGGACGCAGCACCGTACAACTCTTGGGAGATCAGACCGAAATCTTCGGTGCCGCGCGCTTCGAGCATACGCACCACCATGCGGTATTCCTTGCACATGCGCCGCATGATCTGCCCGACCGGGTTGAACTGGCCGAGCTGGCGAGTGATGTCGCGCTCAATGTTCTGGAATTCCAGTTTGACCTTGCTCGAATCGAACGCCAGCGGCCGGTTCAGGTAGTAGTCGCGATCCACCGCCGGCATTTCCTTGCCCTTGGCCTTGAGAAAGCCCTTGCGGATGCTTTCGTCCCACTTGACCGCATCAAGAACACGGATCGGCGTCTGCGCCAGCACAATGCGATCGGACAATATGCGTATCGACTGCTGGTAATCGTCCACCCGAAACTCCTGTAAAAAACGTGACGTACTGAATTATTTGCCGCCGGCCCGACGCTGATAGCGCGCCGCTTCGACAAAGACATCGGAATTGGCCGGATCGTCGAGGTAAGCGAAGACTTTGTCGAGGTTGCTGTCGACCAGCACGCCATCACCGTCGTCGGTCTGGAAGGCCTGACCGTCGAGGGCTTGGTGTTGGATTGCCTGATTGATCTGCTCGAGATCGAGGTTGTACACCACCAGTTCCTGTTTGTCGGTAAGTTCAAAACCGGCGATGGTGTAGTGGCCGCCGAACTGCGCCGGCACTTTCGCCGACAGGTACCAGCGATTGCCACGGTGCGAGACGGTGAACGGATAGGCTTCGCGCTCGCGGGGCTTGGCTTTGAAATAGGTGACGGCCTGATAGCGGTCATTGCCCAGACGGGTCAGCTCAAGGTTCATCGGCTCGCCCCAGGCATTGACGCTCGTCCACTTCCCCAGCAGGCCCTTGGGCGCCGGATCACGGGTGGACAGCGGCGACTTGAACGTCACCAGACAGCCACTGAGCAGCAGGAACGACAAGGCGATCAGCACGCCACGCCAGGCTTTCATTCGATACTCCCTATGAACACACGGCCTTGAAGATCGCCACATTCCCCTGTGGGAGCGAGCTTGCTCGCGAACGCGGTGGACCAGGCCGCATTAATGCTGAATGTGAGTCCGTCTTCGCGAGCAAGCTCGCTCCCACAAGGAATTGCGATTGCCCTTGAGGGTCAGACCGACGCCAGCACCAAATGCATATACCGCGTCAGAATCCCCAGCATCTCTCCCTCCGCCAAAGGCTCGGCGTCGTTGAGCAGGCCCTGATATTCCATCCGTCCGATAATCGCCGTCAACACCTTGGCATCTTGCTGCGGTTCACGCGAGCCCAATACCTGAAACAACTGGCAGGTGCCCTGCAACAAAATCTGCTGATGCGAGCGCACCAGAATCGCCAGGCGCGGGTTGAGCAGCGCTTCCTGACGGAATGCCTGCTCGGCCATCAAATGCTCGCGACGGTTGACCAGTTGACGTTGCACGTAATCGGCCATCAGCCGCGCAATATCATCGGCCAGTTGCGAGCGCGACTCGGGGCTGCCGTCGCCGCTGACGACCATATCGCGCAGCAGCCCTTCATTGTTGATCCACAGCTTGGCCATGTATTCGGCACTGCGTTCAACGTATTGGGCGAAGGTATCGGTGAGCAGGTCATCGATGTCCTTGAAGTAATAAGTGGTGGCCGAGAGGGGCACCGCCGCTTCGGCAGCCACGGCACGGTGGCGTACGGCGCGCACGCCATCACGCACGACAATGCGCATTGCCGCGTCGAGAATGTCCTGACGACGCTGCTCACTGCCCTGTCGGCTGGCCTTGCGACCCTGGTACTGAACACTTTCAGCGACCGCAGTGGCGATACCCGCTGCACCTTCTTGAGCGATTGCAACCATCACGACAGGCATTCCTCTGTTATTTGAAAAGTAACCAAACGATACATTTGTACCAGACAGGCAATAAAAAGCCGCCTGTTTTAGGCGGCTTTTTAACTGAAACGTTTACGCTTGCGGTCGCATGTGCGGGAACAGGATCACATCGCGAATCGATGGCGAGTTGGTCAGCAACATCACCAGGCGATCGATGCCGATACCTTCACCGGCCGTTGGCGGCATGCCGTACTCCAGCGCGCGAACGAAGTCGGCGTCGTAGTGCATGGCTTCGTCGTCGCCGGCGTCCTTGTCGGCCACCTGCGCCATGAAGCGTTCGGCCTGGTCTTCGGCATCGTTCAACTCGGAATAGGCGTTGGCGATTTCACGGCCACCGATGAACAGTTCGAAACGGTCGGTGACGTTCGGGTTGTCGTCATTGCGACGCGCCAGCGGCGACACTTCGAACGGGTACTGAGTAATGAAGTGCGGCTGCTCCAGCTTGTGCTCGACCAGTTCTTCGAAAATCATCACTTGCAGCTTGCCCAGACCTTCGAAGCCCAGCACCTTGGCGCCGGCCTTCTTGGCGATGGCGCGAGCCTTGTCGATGTCGTTCAGATCATCGGCGGTCAGCTCAGGGTTGTACTTGAGGATCGAGTCGAACACCGACAGGCGCACGAACGGCTCGCCGAAGTGGAACACCTTGTCGCCGTAAGGCACGTCGGTGCTGCCCAGAACCAGCTGCGCCAGTTCACGGAACAACTCTTCGGTCAGGTCCATGTTGTCTTCGTAGTCGGCGTAAGCCTGGTAGAACTCCAACATGGTGAACTCAGGGTTGTGACGGGTCGAGACGCCTTCGTTACGGAAGTTGCGGTTGATCTCGAAAACCTTCTCAAAACCGCCAACCACCAGACGCTTGAGGTACAACTCAGGCGCGATACGCAGGAACATTTCCATGTCCAGCGCGTTGTGGTGGGTTTCGAACGGCTTGGCCGCAGCGCCGCCGGGAATGGTTTGCAGCATTGGCGTTTCGACTTCGAGGAAGTCGCGCTGCATCAGGAAGCTGCGGATGTGCGCAATCACTTGCGAACGTACGCGGAACGTCTGGCGCACTTCTTCATTGACGATCAGGTCAACGTAGCGCTGACGGTAGCGTTGTTCGGTGTCGGTCAGGCCGTGGTGCTTGTCCGGCAGCGGGCGCAGCGACTTGGTCAGCAGACGCACGGTGGTCATTTCAACGTACAGGTCGCCTTTGCCGGAACGGGCCAGGGTGCCTTCGGCAGCAATGATGTCGCCCATGTCCCAGGTTTTCACCGCTGCCAGGGTTTCTTCGGACAGGGTCTTGCGGTTGACGTAGACCTGAATGCGACCGGTCATGTCCTGGATCACCATGAACGAGCCACGGTTGAGCATGATGCGACCGGCAACCTTGACCGGGATTGCAGCCTCCGCCAGCTCTTCCTTGGTCTTGTCCGCGTACTGTTTCTGCAACGCATCGCAGTAGTTGTCGCGGCGGAAGTCGTTCGGGAAGGCATTGCCCTTGGCGCGCTCGGCAGCAAGCTTTTCCTTGCGCAGGGCGATCAGGGAGTTTTCTTCCTGTTGCAGGGCTTGCGGATCGAGTTGTTGGTCGCTCATGTCTTTAGATATTCCATCAGGTTCGTTGCCCCCGGGCCTTGCAGCCCGGGGATCGCCAGCAGGGCTGGCTCCTACAGGGATCGCGTTGAATCAGCCGATCCTGTATTGCGTCTTTTACAGCCCCGATTTCAGGCTGGCTTCCAGGTATTCGTCGATGTCGCCATCGAGCACCTTGTCGCAGTCGCTGCGTTCGATGTTGGTCCGCAGGTCCTTGATTCGCGACGCGTCGAGCACGTAAGAGCGAATCTGGTGACCCCAGCCGATGTCGGACTTGGTGTCTTCCAGCGCCTGGGAAGCGGCGTTGCGCTTCTGCATTTCCTGCTCGTACAACTTGGCCCGCAGCATTTTCATGGCGGTGTCCTTGTTGGCGTGCTGGGAACGCTCGTTCTGGCAGCTGACCACGGTGTTGGTCGGTACGTGAGTAATACGTACGGCCGAGTCGGTGGTGTTTACGTGCTGACCACCGGCACCCGAGGAACGATAGGTGTCGATCCGCAGGTCAGCCGGGTTGATTTCGATTTCCACTTTGTCATCGATCTCTGGCGAGACGAAAACCGCGGAGAACGAGGTGTGGCGACGGTTGCCTGAGTCGAACGGGCTCTTGCGCACCAGACGGTGCACGCCGATCTCGGTCCGCAACCAGCCAAAGGCGTATTCACCCTTGATGTGCACGGTTGCGCCCTTGATCCCGGCGACTTCACCGGCGGACAGTTCCATGATGGTCGCGTCGAAACCGCGTTTGTCAGCCCAGCGCAGGTACATGCGCAGCAGGATGTTGGCCCAGTCCTGGGCTTCGGTGCCGCCGGAACCGGCCTGGATGTCCAGGTAGGCGTTGTTCGGGTCCATCTCGTGGCTGAACATGCGGCGGAATTCGAGCTTGGCCAGGTTGGCCTCGAGACGGGCCAGTTCAGCGACGACATCGCCCACTGCGCCTTCGTCGTTTTCTTCGACAGCCATGTCGAGCAGGTCGCGGCAATCGGCCAGACCGCCGTTCAATTCGTCGAGGGTATCGACGATTTGCGCCAGCGCAGAGCGCTCGCGGCCCAGCTCCTGGGCGTATTCAGGTTTGTTCCAGACACTCGGATCTTCAAGCTCGCGATTGACTTCAGTCAGACGCTCATGCTTTTGATCGTAGTCAAAGATACCCCCGAATAGTTTCGGAGCGCTCGGACAGGTCCTTGATGGTGTTCAGGATCGGGTTGATTTCCATGGCGGGCAGCACTCGTTGGCGAACTTTTGAAAGCCGGCGAGTATAACGTAATCAGGCTGTAACGGCAGCCCGTCTGGCGGCTTCATGGGGAATGGAATGAGGTTTTCTGTCGGTGTTGAGATTGCCTGCCCTCACCCTAGCCCTCTCCCAGAGGGAGAGGGGACTGAATGGGGGATGGTCAAGAGTTACGCCGACCTGAAATGACTTTATCGAATCCATAAACCCCAAGCTTATAGATCCATAACCGCCAAGGTCATTCAGGTCGATGTAGGACCAAAGACACCTCGGTCTGCCCCCTCTCCCTCTGGTAGAGGGCTGGGGTGAGGGGAAGGCCGTTACTCGATGCCGACCTGATTACGCCCGTTGTTCTTCGCCAGATACAACCCGCGATCCGCTGCCGAGATCAGCAATCGGCAATCGCTGCCCGCCTGCGGCACCATGGTCGCCAGACCAATGCTGATCGTCAGGCTCGTCCCTTCACTGGGCGCAATGTGTGGAATCTTCAATGACGCCACGGTCTGGCGCAGTTTTTCCGCCACCAGCCGTGCGCCGCCCGGTGAAGTATTCGGCAACACCAGCGCAAATTCCTCGCCACCGTAACGCGCCGGCAAGTCCGACGGTCGCGCACTGGCATCGCGAATGGCCGTGGCGACCTTGCGCAAGGCTTCATCGCCTTCGACATGGCCGAACGTGTCGTTATAGGACTTGAAGTAATCGACGTCGATCATCAGCAACGACAACTGGCTCTGGTCACGCAACGAGCGGCGCCATTCCAGCTCCAGGTATTCGTCGAAGTGACGGCGGTTCGATAGCCCGGTCAGGCCATCGGAGTTCATCAGGCGTTGCAGCACCAGGTTAGTGTCGAGCAGCTGCTGCTGACTGACGCGCAGCGCTCGGTACGCCGCGTCCCGTTGCAGCAACGTCATGTAGGAGCGCGAGTGATAGCGGATGCGCGCCACCAGTTCGATGGTGTCCGGCAGCTTCACCAGATAATCGTTGGCCCCCGCGGAGAACGCCGCGCTCTTGATCAGCGGGTCTTCCTTGGTCGACAGGACAATGATCGGAATGTCCTTGGTCGCCGGGTGATTGCGGTACTCGCGCACCAGGCTCAGGCCGTCAAGACCAGGCATCACCAGGTCCTGGAGAATGACCGTCGGCTTGATCCGCACCGCTTGCGCAATGGCTTGATGCGGGTCGGAGCAGAAGTGGAAGTCGATGTTTTCTTCGTTCGACAGCCCACGGCGCACGGCTTCGCCGATCATCGCCTGATCGTCTACCAACAACACCATGGCGGCATTTTCGTCGGTTTTAATGTCGTCGATCTGTAAGTCATTCATGGGCTGTCACCTGAGTACCGCGGGGGCCAGGATTGCGGATAAAACTGTTCATTTCGGGAAAATCTCCAGCAATCGTGGCGCTATCTTTTCCAGTGGGCGAACTTCGACGGCGGCATCGATCGCCGCGGCAGCCTTGGGCATGCCATACACCGCACTGCTTTGCTGATCCTGGGCGATGGTCAAATAGCCCTGTTGGCGCATGAGCTTAAGCCCTTGCGCGCCATCTCGCCCCATCCCGGTCAATAAAACCCCGACCGCATCACCATTCCAATAACTGACGACGCTCTCGAAAAACACATCGATCGAAGGTCGGTAAATCTCGTTGACCGGCTCGGCGGTGTACGCCAGCGTACCGTTTTTCAATAAGCGAATATGGTGGTTGGTGCCGGCCAGCAGCACGACGCCGGCCTGCGGCGGTTCGCCTTCACGCGCCAGACGCACGTCCAGGCCACTGGCGCTGGCGAGCCATTCGGCCATGCCCGCAGCGAACACCTGATCAACGTGCTGCACCAGCACGATGGCCGCGGAAAAATTGCGCGGCAACCCCTTGAGCAAGACCTCCAGCGCCGCCGGCCCGCCAGCAGACGAGCCGATCGCAACCAGCCGCTGGGGCGAGCCCGAACTGCGCTGGGGCATTGGCGCCGGACGCGCGCGCGGGGTTTTCTCGCCGATCAGCCAGCCGATGTTGAGGATCTTGCGCAGCAACGGTGCCGCCGCTTCCTGCGCATTGCCTGCGCCAATGGCGGGCGTATCGACCACATCCAGCGCGCCATGCCCCATCGCTTCGAAGACCCGGTGTACGTTCTGCTGGCGATCGACCGTCACAATGACGATGGCACACGGTGTCTCGGCCATGATCCGCCGGGTGGCTTCGACGCCGTCCATCACCGGCATGATCAAGTCCATCAGGATCAGATCCGGCGTATTTTCCGCGCAGAGGCGCACCGCCTCGGCGCCGTTGTAGGCGACCCAGACCACCTGATGCGCCGGCTCGAAGGCCAGTGCCCGGCGCAAGGCCTCCACCGCCATTGGCATGTCGTTGACGATTGCGATTTTCATGCCCGTGCTCCTCCGATGAGCTCGACCACTGCATCAAGCAGGGCATCGTCATGAAAACTGGCTTTGGCTAAATAATAGTCGGCGCCGGCGTCCAGTCCACGGCGGCGATCCTCTTCGCGATCCTTGTACGAAACGACCATCACCGGCAGTGATTGCAAACGGTTGTCGCGGCGCAACAAGGTCACCAGTTCGATTCCGTCCATGCGTGGCATGTCGATGTCGGTAATCAGCAAATCGAAATCCTCCGAACGCAGCGCGTTCCAACCGTCCATGCCGTCCACCGCCACCGCCACGTCGTAGCCGCGATTGAGCAGCAGCTTGCGTTGCAGTTCGCGCACGGTCAGCGAGTCGTCGACCACCAGCACCCGCTTGCGCGCGGCTTCTGCGGTTTGATTGCCATGGCGGGCGATGCGCTCCAGGCGACCGGTATTGAGCAGTTTGTCGACCGAACGCAGCATGTCTTCGACATCGACGATCAGCACCACCGAACCGTCATCGAGCAAGGCGCCGGCGGAGATGTCCTGGATTTTGCCCAGACGCTCGTCCAGTGGCAGTACAACCAACGTGCGCTCGCCCACGAAGCGTTCGACCGCCACACCGTAAATGGCATCGCGCTCACGAATCACCACGACCTTCAGGGTTTCGCTGGTGTTCTGGCTGGCCGGGCGGTTCAGCAACTGACTGGCAGCGACCAACCCGACGTGCCGGCCTTCGTGCCAGAAATGCTGACGACCTTCGACCTGAACGATGTCATCGCGCTCCAGGTCGCACATGCGTTCAATGTGCGCCAGCGGAAACGCGTACGCTTCTTCACCGACCTCCACCACCAGACTGCGGACCACCGAAAGGGTCAGCGGCACTTCCAGATGAAAACGGCTGCCCTCGCCCGCCGTCTGCTCCAGCTCCACCGCGCCCCGCAACTGGCGCACCATGTGCTGAACGGCATCTAAGCCGACACCACGGCCGGACACTTCGGTTACCGTGTCGCGCAGGCTGAAACCGGGCAGGAACAGGAACGTCAGCAGCTCCTCTTCACTCAACTGCGCCGCTGTTTCGGCCGGGGACAATTGACGCGCGACAATGCTGCGGCGGACGTTCTCCAGATCGACGCCGTTGCCGTCATCGCTCAACTCCAGCACCAGCAACCCAGCCTGATGCGAGGCGCGCAGGCGGATCAGGCCTTCCTCGGGTTTGCCCTTGAGCAAGCGCTGTTCCGGGGTTTCGATGCCATGGTCGACCGCGTTGCGCAGCAGATGGGTAAGCGGTGCTTCGAGTTTTTCCAGCACATCGCGGTCGACCTGGGTTTTCTCGCCTTCTATTTCCAGTCGCACCTGCTTGCCGAGGCTGCGGCCCAGATCACGCACCATACGCGCCTGACCGCTGAGCACGTCAGCAAAGGGGCGCATGCGACAGGCCAGTGCCGTGTCGTAGAGCACTTGTGCGCGCTGGCTGGCTTGCCAGGCAAACTCATCGAGCTCGGCGTTCTTCTCGGCCAGCAGCTGTTGCGACTCGGAGAGCAAGCGCCGCGCATCCTCCAACGCTTCCAGCGCCTCAAGGCTGAGGGCATGCCCCTTGAGATGGACATTGAGATTTTCCAGCGCGCGCAGGCCATTGTTCTGCATGCGCTTGAGACGCTGCAGGGTGGCAAGATGCGGTTTGAGGCGCTGGGTTTCCACCAGTGATTTGCTCGACAGATCGAGCAGGCTGTTCAGGCGCTCGGCAGTGACACGCAATACGCGCTCGCCGCCCTCAGCGGTCCGCCTGTCTTTGCGGGGTACGGGTTCGGATGTTTCGACCAAGGCTTCCATGGAAGGCGCTGGTTCAACTGGCGAAGGCGCTTGAAGTTGCAACTCGGCCATGACGGGGGCGGTGACCGGAATCGGCGCGGCCGACGGGTCAAGCAGTTGCCCCATCAACGCCACATACGCCTCAATGTCTGCCGGTTGCGGCGCACTCGCTGGCGTCGCAATACGCATCAGCAAATCGGTGCCCTGCAATAACGCGTCGATGTGTTCCGGGCGCAGCAGTAACCGCCCCTCTTGGGCGCTGACCAGACAATCTTCCATCACATGGGCAACGCTGACGCCGCTGTCGACGCCGACGATCCGCGCCGCACCTTTGAGCGAGTGCGCCGCGCGCATGCATGACTCGAGGTGATCGGCCTGGGTCGGGTTGCGCTCCAGCGCCAACAGCCCTGCGCTGAGGACCTGGGTCTGGGCTTCGGCTTCAAGGCTGAACAGCTCAAGCAGCGAGGCGTCGCGCATTTGCTCGGGGGTCATGTGAGGCTCCGGGTCACGGCGGACAACAGCTGTTCTTCATTCAACCAACGCAGGCTGCGACCCCGCAATTGCAGCACGCCACGGGTGAATTTGGCACTGGCTTGAGTACCGGACTGCGAGGCGGCCTCAAGAATTCGCTCGTCAATGGCATGAATGCCGTCGACCTCATCCACCGGCACGACCACCGGCCCGCCATCGGCGGCGATGATCAGCATGCGCGGCATGATCCTCGCGCCGGCTGCCGGTGCCGCGTTGCCATCCAGATCCAGCAATTCGACCAGCGACAAGCAGGCTACCAGTGCGCCGCGCACATTCGCCACACCGAGCAAGGCCCGCGAACGCTGATGCGGCAGCGAGTGAATCGCCTGCATCGGCGCCACCTCGACGAGGCTGCGCGTGGCCAGTCCCAGCCACTCTTCACCAAGACGGAACATCAGCAGCGATCGGGTCTTCAGGTCGGTTTCGACCACCGCCGCCACCGGGTCGCGCTCGTCCTGCTGCAAGGCATAACGGTCGAGCAGGCGTGTGGCGGCAGCGGAATACACCGAGCAATTGCGGCAATGAATGTGTTCTTCCAGCAACGGGCACGACTTGTCACCGTGGATGCCGATGCGATTCCAGCAATCATCGATGTCCCGGGCGTCTTCGTGGGTGACGTTCAAGGTGTCGGCGATCATCGTTTTCGCTCACTGTCGGCGGTGCGTCCGCTGCGTGCGGCGCGCTCCTGCAATCGTCTGGCACCGACGCTGTCGCCCTGAGCCTGCAACAGTGCAGCCAGGTGCATCAACGCTTCGGGATGTTGCGGTTCGAGGTACAAGGCTTTGCGATAGAACCCCTGGGCTTCGAGCGTCAGGCCGGCGACATCGCTGAGCAGCCCAAGCCAATAGAACACCTGCGCCACGGGTTCATGGCTGCGCAGGTATTGATCGCAGGCGGCGCGGGCCTCGGCGCTTTTGCCTTCGTTGGCCAGCGCGGCGATGTTCGCCAACAAGGTGGCGGCATCCGGATTCGCGCTTTTGCTCGTCACTGGCAGCGGTGTCACCGCGGCAAACGGTCGATTGCGCACCGGCGGTGGCGGCGTGCTGCGTATCGGCTGGCTGACCGGTAACGAAACCGGCCTGGAAACCGGCACCGGTTCCGGCTGTGGATGACTGTGGCGACTGAACGCAAACGACTGCGCAATGCCAATCGAGCGCATGCCCAGACGCCCTAGCAAGCTGCCTTCGGCCGGACCGATAAACAGCACGCCGTCGATGTGGGTCAGGCGCTTGAGCACTTCGAAAACTTGCTGCTGGGTCGGCTGATCGAAATAGATCAGCAAGTTGCGACAGAACACGAAATCGAAGGCTGGCTCGGTGGCCAACAGCGTCGGATCGAGCACATTGCCGACCTGCAAGCGCACTTGCTCGCGTACGGTTTCGTTGACGCGATGACCATCCTGCTCAGCGCTGAAGTGACGGTCACGATAGTCCAGATCCTGCCCGCGAAACGAGTTCTTGCCGTACAGCGCCCGCCGCGCCTTTTCCACCGACAGCGGGCTGACGTCCATGCCGTCAACCTTGAACTGATGCGGTTTAAGCCCGGCATCGAGCAACGCCATGGCAATCGAATAAGGTTCTTCGCCGGTAGAGCACGGCAGGCTGAGAATGCGCAACGCGCGCATGTTGTTCAGCTCGGCGAGACGCTGGCGCGCGAGTTTGCCGAGTGTGGCGAAGGATTCCGGATAACGGAAAAACCAGGTTTCGGGAACGATCACCGCCTCGATCAGTGCCTGTTGCTCGTCCCGCGAACCTTGCAGCAGTTGCCAGTACTCGTCGGCGTGCGCCGCTTGCGAAAGCGTCGTGCGCTGGCGCACCGCGCGCTCAATGATCGCCGGGCCCACCGAGGTGACATCGAGGCCAATCCGCTCCTTGAGGAAGTCGAAAAAACGCTGATCGCTACTCATGACTGCGCCTCAAGTTGCGCCGGATCAGGCGGCGGCGAGGGAAACAGCAACGTGCGCACGGCGTCATCGAGCAAGTCATCGACCCTCACCCACTGCACCAGCCCCTGCGCATCTTCACGCACCGGGCCGAGGTACGGCGCTTCACGGTTGTCGAGGCCGTAGGGCTGAAAATCTTCTGGATCGCAACGCAAGGTGTCGGTGGCCTGTTCAAGAATCAGCCCAAGCCATTGCCCCGGTTGATCTTCATCCGCACGGTAGTGAACCAGCACCAGTCGTGTACTGGTCCGCGCCTCGGCGGGTTGGCCAAACGTCAGCGCGCTGAGATCGATCACCGGTACCACCGCGCCGCGATAGGCGAACACCCCGGCAACCCATTGCGGCGCGTGGGCAATCGGTTTCAATGGCAAGCGTGGCAACACTTCTGCCACTTCGGTGGCGCGCAACGCGTAGCGCTCGCTGCCGATGCGAAACAGCAGGAACAACGCCTGCTTCGCCATCTGCGCGGCGCTGCGTTTGGCGATGATTTCGCTCATCAGACTTTGAATCGCGAAACGCCGCTGCGCAGCCCGACGGCTACCTGGCTCAGTTCGTCGATAGCGAAACTGGCCTGACGCAGCGACTCGACGGTCTGGCTGCTGGCATCGCCCAACTGCACCAGCGCATGGTTGATTTGCTCGGCGCCGGTGGCCTGAGCCTGCATGCCTTCATTGACCATCAACACCCGCGGCGCCAGCGCCTGCACCTGATGGATGATCTGCGACAGCTGCTCGCCGACCTGCTGCACCTCGGACATGCCGCGGCGCACCTCTTCGGAAAACTTGTCCATGCCCATCACCCCGGCAGACACCGCCGACTGGATCTCACGGACCATTTGTTCGATGTCATAAGTCGCTACAGCAGTCTGATCCGCCAGACGTCGCACTTCGGTGGCGACCACGGCGAAACCACGACCGTATTCACCGGCCTTCTCCGCTTCAATGGCGGCGTTGAGCGACAGCAGGTTGGTCTGATCAGCGACCTTGACGATGGTCACCACCACCTGATTGATGTTGCCAGCCTTCTCATTGAGGATCGCCAGTTTGGCGTTGACCAGATCAGCAGCGCCCATGACCGAGTGCATGGTGTCTTCCATGCGGGCCAGACCCTGCTGACCGGAACCGGCGGCCACCGACGCCTGATCGGCAGCGGTCGACACTTCAGTCATGGTGCGCACCAGATCGCGCGAGGTCGCGGCAATTTCACGGGACGTTGCGCCGATTTCCGTGGTCGTGGCAGCGGTTTCGGTGGCGGTGGCTTGTTGTTGCTTGGAGGTGGCGGCAATCTCGGTCACCGACGTGGTCACCTGCACCGACGAACGTTGGGCCTGAGAAACCAACGCGGTCAGCTCCGTCATCATGTCGTTGAAGCCGGTCTCCACCGCACCGAATTCGTCTTTGCGGTCGAGATTCAAACGGCCGCTCAAATCGCCGGTCCGCATGATTTCGAGGATTTTCACGATGCGGTTCATCGGCGCCATGATCGCGCGCATCAACAGCAAACCGCAGGCACCGGCCGCCAGTACGGCGACCAGCAGCGAGATGAGCATGCTGACCTTGGCAGCCGCTACTGCCTCGTCGATATTGGCCATGGCTTGATCGGCGACGGTTTTGTTCTCGCCGATGATGTCGTTGAGCTTCATCCGTCCGCTGTACCACGCCGGGGTCAGCTTTTCGTTGAACAGCTTGAGCGCATCGGCTTCCAGATTGCGTCCGTGCAGATCGAGCACCTGATCCTGAATTTTCATATAGGCGTCGTGGTACTTCTCGAACGCAGCGAACTCGGTACGGTCCTGGTCAGTGGCCATGGTTTTGCGGTAGTTGGCCATCTGCTCCTGCAAGCGGATTTCGAACGCTTTGTAATCCGCCGCATCCTCGCTGGAAATCCCCTGCCCGCCCTTTAACCCGAGCAGCTCTTGCGTCTGCAAATAGCTGTCGACCCAGGCACCGCGAATCATCGAGCTGTAGTAAACGCCTGGGATTGCATCATCGCGCACACTGTTTTCACTGGCTTCGATCTTTAACAGTCGTGAATACGAGACAACGACCATCAGCAGCATGATGGCGATAATCACCGCAAAGCTCGCCAAAATGCGTTGGCGCAACGTCCAGTTCTTCACAGTGATTCCTCGTGCCTAGGTCGAAATGCGGGGAGTATAGCCGAGGGCGGTGTTTCATTAATAAGACGCTTTTTAACCCCCTGACCTGTCGGCGTTAAGCACAGCAGGCGCTGGCTTGAGACTTTCCAATAACCGGAAGATGGCTGACCAGGAACGGAACGGCAGAAAATGGCGCCGGATTGGTCATTTGTTCAAAACCAGCCATTTCCGGGCAGTGCCATCACTTGGCCATACTGCGCAAGAAGTTGCGCAGTTGATCGTAATATTCCATGGGGCAATTGCCCTACAGGCCATGCCTTTCGAGGCCTGTAGCCAAGTGCGCAAGAAGTTGCGCAGTACTGCGCAACTTCTTGCGCACTTTCCCCTTCGATTCTGTGTAAAAAACCCTCGCAACCGCAGCCCAGAGCACTTTGCCCCCCGCCCTCCGGGGACTTCGCAAAACCTGGCACGCTCCTTGATAACAGTCAGGCACCCACCGGGCGATTTCGCCTCCCGGGCACCTTAAATTTATCCGCAAGGAGAGCACCCCATGGCAACACCAGCGTACATGTCGGTTACCGGCGAAAAACAAGGCCTGATCACTGCAGGCGCATTCACCGCTGACTCCGTTGGCAACACCTACCAGGAAGGCCACGAAGACCAGGTCATGGTTCAGGCTTTCAGCCACGACGTGATCATCCCGCGTGACCCGCAATCCGGTCAGCCAACCGGTCAGCGCGTTCACAAGCCAGTTGTGATCACCAAGGTCTACGACAAGGCTTCGCCTCTGCTGCAAGCCGCTCTGACTTCCGGCGAGCGCATGAGCGAAATCGTTATCCAGTGGTTCCGTACTTCGGCTCAAGGTACTCAAGAGCACTACTACACCACCAAACTGGAAGACGCGATCATCGTCGCCATCAACAACAAAATGCACAACTGCCAGGATCCAGGCAACTCGCACTTCACCCACCTGGAAGAAGTGCAGTTCACCTACCGCAAAATCACCTGGACCCACGAAGTATCCGGTACTTCGGGTTCCGATGACTGGCGTGCTCCAGTCGTTTAATTACGGCTGATCGTTACAAGCATCGGCCAGCTCTGCTGGTCGATGTTGTTTACGCCCCTCCAGAATTTAGCGTACGTTGACCCGCTTTTGCGGGCGTCGACGAGCGCCGCTGCACAGCACGAGGAACAAGGGATGTTCGCGCCGGCCAATGAAACCCACTTTGCCCTGACCATCGAAGGTCTTTCCGCTGATTTCCAGGTGTTTACCCTGCAAGGTCGGGAAGCCATCAGCCAGCCTTTTGTGTTCGAGGTGGAGCTGGTCAGTGAGCAGCCGGCGCTGGACCTCGAAACCCTGCTGCACAAACCGGCCTTCCTGCAGCTGTCGCCCGACGGCAGCGGCATCCACGGCCAGATCTACCGCGCCGCGCAAGGTGACTCAGGCAAACGTCTGACCCGTTATTCGGTGACCCTGCGCCCGCAACTGTCGTACCTGGCGCACCGCGTCAACCAGCGCATCTTCCAGAACCTCACAGTGCCGAAAATCATCGGCCAAGTGCTGGAAGAGCACGGCATCCAAAGCAACGCCTACGAATTCAAGATCGGCTCGATCTACCCCGAGCGCATCTACTGCGTGCAATACGATGAATCGGACCTGCATTTCATTCAGCGCCTGTGCGAGGAAGAAGGTATCCACTACCACTTCCAGCACACGGCGACGGCGCACAAACTGGTGTTCGGCGATGACCAGACGGTGTTCCCGAAACTCAAGCCTGTGGCCTATCAGCAAGACTCCGGCATGGTCGCCAGCGACCCGGTGATCAAGCGCTTCGACCTGCGCCTGGAAACCCGCACCAGCCGCACCACCCGCCGCGATTACGACTTCGAAAAACCACGCCTGAAGCTGGAAAGCGAAAACCGTGGCGACGCCCTGCCCGACCTCGAAGACTACGATTACCCGGGCCGCTTCATCGACCGCGAGCGCGGCAAGCACCTGGCCAAACGCGCCCTCGAACGCCACCGCAGCGACTTCCAACTGGCCGAAGGCAAAAGCGATCAGCCGTTGCTGGTCAGCGGCCACTTCCTCGCGCTGACCGCGCACCCGAAAGCCAAGTGGAACGACCTCTGGCTGCTCACCGAAGTTCTCCACGAAGGCAAACAGCCGCAAGTGCTGGAAGAATCGGTGACCAGCGACACCACCGAACTGAAAGACGATTTCCATCAGGGCTACCGCAACCGTTTCCAGGCCACGCCGTGGGACGTACCGAACCGCCCGCCCCTGCGCCACCCGAAACCGCGCATCCTCGGCAGCCAGAGCGCAGTCGTCACTGGCCCCAAAGGTGAAGAAATCCACTGCGACCAATACGGCCGCGTCAAAGTGCAATTCCACTGGGACCGCGAAGGCCAGGCCGACGACAAAACCAGCTGCTGGCTGCGCGTCTCCAGCGCCTGGGCCGGCGCCCAATACGGCGGCATCGCCATCCCGCGCATCGGCATGGAAGTGCTGGTCACCTTCCTTGAAGGCGACCCCGATCAGCCACTGATCAGCGGCTGCCTGTACCACAAGGAAAACACCGTCCCGTACGCACTGCCGGCCAACAAAACCCGCAGCACCTTCAAAACCCTGAGCTCAATGGGTGGCGGCGGCTACAACGAACTGCGCATCGAAGACAAGAAAGGTCAGGAACAGATTTATCTCCACGCCCAGCGTGACTGGGACGAGAACGTCGAGCATGACCAGAAGATTCGGGTCGGCAACGAGCGTCACGACACCGTTGAAAAGAACAGCTACACGGAATTCAAAGCAGAAGAACACCACACGGTTTATGCCGATCGCAAAGTTGAGGCGAGGGCGAATGATCACCTCACCGTGGGCGTCAATCAGCACATCAAGATTGGGACTGGGCAGTTCATCGATGCCGGCCAGGAAATCCACCTCAGCAGCGGCATGAAAGTGGTGATGGAAGCCGGCGCCGAACTGACCCTGATCGGTGGCGGCAGCTTCATCAAGATTGATGCTGGCGGCGTGACCATGAGTGGGCCGGTGATCAATATGAACTCCGGCGGCAGCCCCGGCAGTGGCACCGGCGCCGCGCCACTGATGCCCGGCATCCTGAAGCAGGCCGACGCCGACAAGGCCGGGCAGGTCGTGAAACCTTCCCTTGCCTCGTTCAAGGTTCAGTCGAAAGCGGGTGTGTTACTGCCGACACCTTCGTGTCATCTCGATGCAACAGGTTGCTGCCCTATTCACCAATCGGGTGCATCTGCATGATTGTCTCCATTGCGTCGCCCTTCGAACAGCCTGCGACTACCGGTGTGATGTGTCTGATTCTGGATCGCAGTTTTGATCCGGATCTCCTGAACCATTTGTTTCATGGTGAAGAGCAATCCAGGCCTGACTGCATTCCACTGTTTACAAGCACGCCCTATGCCGATCTCCAGCCTGCCGGCCCCTATGTCGTCATGTACCCGGGAAAACAATCAGTCACAACCTATGCCAGCACGCTGCTGGAACAGTCCGACGCAGGTTGTGTCGCTTGGTTGAGCAATCCCGGATTGCTGGATCAGGCCCTTGAACACTGGCGCAGCCTGTTGACCGTGAGAACCGATGAAGATCCGCTGCAAATGATGCGTTTCTTTGATCCGCGCTGGATGGAGCCATTGCTGCTTTCACTCAGTGAAACCGAAAAGGCACAGTTCCTTGGGCCATTCAGCGGCCTCGCGTGGAGAAACGAGATCGGCTGGCGTTATTACGCAATAGCGCCGCAAAACCAGAAGAATGTGGTCCAGCCTCCCGCTTGGTTGTACTTGAGTCCGGAGCGTCAGGCGTTGATCGAGCAGAACCGGTTGAACGTCATAGCGACCCGCTTTGCCAACGATTACCACGAGGTTTTACCCTCAGAAGGCAGCGTCGAGTTCGTCTACCGCCAATTACTGGCCGGTCAAGACCAAGGCTATGAACAAATAGCCGAGCAGGAACGATGGCTGCGTTTAGCCATTCAGCATGGTGACAGTTTCTGGACTAACGCCCCTGCCGCCGAATGGCTGGCACGGGAAGACATCGCGCTGGGCGACAAGCTGACTCAACTGGAAAGTCTGTAAATCACAAGGACGACGAGCAATGAGCAACACCTACACCGTTAAGAGCGGCGACACTCTTGGCAGCATTGCCGCCGCCAATAAATGCTCTGTGGCTGATCTGCGGGCCCTGAATCCGATCATTACCGACCCCAACCACATCAAGACCGGTTGGGCGTTGAATTTGCCTGCCACTTCGGCCAAGGCAATGCCACCGCCTAAGCACGCGGACAACCAGAGCACGACAGCCGTTAAAGGCGCCGTCGAATGCAAAGATGAATTGGTCGAAGTCATCCATATCACCGGCGAAGAGCATTTCTACATACTGACGGAGAAAGAGTCGAACGCGCTCAAGAAGCAGTCCGACCTCGTCAAAAAACTGATGGACGAGTTGCATCAGAATCTGGCCAGCGCGACCGAAGCTGCCAAGTGCACCAAGACCAAAGCCCCTCAAGCCTCTTGCTCCTGCACGAGTTGCGTTAAAGATAAGTGGAACGCCAAGGCTGAAGAAGCCGGCCTGCTGCAGCGCTCCCCTCCAATTGTGGCAAAACCGAAAACCGTCATCGAGCGCAAGGAAGATCTGCAGGGCCAACTGGCAACCGTGCAACAGGCTCGTGACTGGTATAGCCGTTACACACCCCAGCCAGCCTTTGAAGGCAACTATCTGGAAACCAACTGGGAAGGCTTGCGAAACAAAAAAGTCGCCGAGCTGAACGCCGAGATTCAATCGCTGCGGACCCGGATAGCTGCGCAAGGCAAGGCCGAAGCTGGTGACAGCTCCACAAGCGCAAACGGTGCAGCACCGGATATCAAGCATGGAAAGGGAAAAGCCTCTGATACCCAGAAGGGAAAGCAGGTAAAAACCGGTATCACCACCGTCGAATACATTTCCTTCCGTGATCCGACCCGGCGTCATTACATCCCGATTCGCACTCGCGAGCAGTTCACCTGGAGCGTCAAAGTTCCTACCACAGTGATGCAAGGCAAGCCTTTCGATAAGAATCTCGCGAAAAATCTGATCAAGGACATCAGAACAGCTGTATCCGATGGCCGCAAAACCAGCCCTCTCGGCAGCCTGGAAGCCAAACTCACTTCTTGGACGAGCAAGGACGACAACCTGCTTAACGCATTGCACAAAGAGTGCTCCTGGACCTCCAACGAAGCGGACTCGGCGATATACGCAGTCTCCGCTGAGGCTCACGCCTTTCGCTTTGCTGCCTCGGCCAGTGCCGGAATCAACAGTTGGGAGCCAGGCAAGGGCAATATCGAGGTCGGCGTCAAAGGCAGCGCGGCGATCTCATTGGCCGAAGGTTCTGTAGCGCTTAAGGGTTACTTTCCTGATCAGGGCGGCTATGTGGTTCGCATGCCTTATCGCAATGCTGAGGGTAAGGAAGTCGTCAGCGATATCGGTATCTTCCGACTTGAAGGCAAGGTGGAGCTGTCGTGTTTCCTCGGAGCAACGGCTCAAGGTCAGGCCGGTGTCAAAGCCCAATACAAACCAAAAGAAGCTGAAGCCTCTGGCGCGACCGCTTTGCTCAGTACGCCAGACATTGCTGTCGACAAAAAACGCGGCGGCAGCCTGGGCGTGAAGGGTAACGCTTTCGCCGGCGTACAAGGCGGCGGCACCGTGACCGGAACGTTGAAATGGCTTGATTCGACCAAACAAGGGGTCGGAAAAATCACCGCAGGACAGGCCAACGACAGCGGCAGTACGGATTGGTCGAGCCTGGTGGAGGTCAAGGCGGAAGGTAATGCGGCACTGGGTATTGGGGCGGGCTTTGATTTTGGTATTGAGATCAGTGCGGACCGTTTGGCGATCAACTGCAAAGCAAGCCTGGTTTTTGGACCCGGAGCGGGGGGTGGTTTTGGCACTTCTGTGGATCTTGAGAAGATTGGTGATCTGATCTATGTGTTCTGCAATGCTCTATCTAAAGCGGACTTCCATTACCAATTGGCGGTAACGAAAGACGCTTTCAATTATATGGCACAAGGGCTTTTCAGGATCACGACGCAGCCCGGACAAATGGCGCAAGAAGCATTCTCGAAGGGAGCTGAAAATATGAGAGACTGGTGGACCGATAGAGAAGGAACTAAGCAGGAAGCACAAAAACTGGCGACGTACTTGCTAAAAAACCAGTCAGTTATAGTTAATAAAAAGAGAATCTCACTCAGCAACTTACCACCAGAAACAATCGGCCCCATGGTGTATCTGTTGACTGAAAGTTTTGTAGAAAGCTGGGCAGAAGAGCAAGAAAAAGCAATCGTACTGTTATTATCCCACTTGCGCAGCTGGCGGCATTTCATTGAGGTTTTAGAACACTGTTCAAAAAATGGCAGCAAGGTCAACTCTATGAACAGTCTAAACCGTTTAAATATGCTTCTTGACGGGACGGAGCAACAGCAATTCAATAGCTTTATTAAAACCTTAGCAGTAAACACTGATACATCCGCATTGGATTATGGAACACTTGCGTGGAGCCCCGGCCCTTCATGGCGCAAAGAAAGCACACTTCTCGCAGCAAAACGCAGTGACCACTTCGAAGGCCTTGTTTGAGCAAAGGCGCCAAAGGCGCCTTATAAATATTTAAATGAAACAAAAGTGGCCAGATCTAGATAAACAGAAAACTTACTATCATCCTATAATTTTTGATCTGACTGGATAGAGCAACGAAAACTCGTTCCGCCAGAGTATCGATCATTGGAAGGATCTACTGCCCAACGACGAACAAGCGATGCAGAAGATAATGGCGCCTCCAAAACGGTTGATCCGCGCCGAATTCGTTTAAGACCAGTGCTTGGGCCTTTTGGGTTTTTTAGAGGGGAGTTCTCATAGTAATCTTTGCTATACCAATCGTTTACCCAGTCAGTCGAATTTCCAGCGAGTCCATAAATACCTAATGGGCTTGGAGCGAACCTACTAATCGGAAAATTATTCCCCTCATCATCAAGTGGAAAATTTTTCCCATAATCAAGACTGCCGCTATCCGTTGGAAAAAGTATATGCTGCCCTCTATTACGGGCCGCGTATTCCCACTGTGCTTCTGAGGGCAAGTCAACAGCGTACGCGCTTAATTCTCCAAGCCATTCACAGTAGTCTTTTGCCTGTTGCCAACTTTGAGTCGGAGCTGGCAAGTCCGATTGGTAGCGAAACTTTAAATCTTCACGCTTACGTTTTTCAGCGTCAAAAAGAGGCAACCCTTTTGCGGTAAAAAACACATCAAAATCACCCAGCGAAACTTGGTACTTTGAGAAATAGTATGAAGTGAGCGTTACAGGATGAACAAAATCATCATCACCATTACGACTGATATTACAGAGCTGCTCCGGCTCTTGCCCACAAGGCCAGGCACACACATCCTTCTCGTCGTACTCGCAAGCCCAGCCAAAATCGCCCATGTCAAACTGGCCACCTTCGACAAAAACCATATTATCGATCGACTGAACTACTGTTTGGAGCACCTTGTCGCGCAACTCGCTCGACAGATCCGGGTATTTCGCCTTGACCGTGGCCGCAATGGACGCGACCTTCTCCGGCGACAGGTTTTTACTGCTTGGCAAAGAGCCGGATTCGGCTTCGCAACCTACCAGCAGCATAATGAAAGGAAGGGCAAGTAAAGACTGACGTAACACGAGCAATATCCTTATAAGGTGCGTCAAAGCACAAACCTTAACATCCCATACCAAGACTGCAAAACACATGACCAAGCACCGCAGCGACTTCCAGCTCGCCGAAGGCAAAAATGATCATCCGTTGCTGGTCGGCGGCCACTTTCTAGCGCTGACCCAACAACCACAAGCCAAGTGGAACGTCTGTGGCTGCTGACCGAAATCCTCGACGAATGGCAAACAACTACAAGTGCTGGAAGAGTCGGTGACCAGCGACACCACCGCGCTCAAAGACGATTTACATCAGTACTATCGCAACCGCTTTCAGGCCACGCCGTGGGATGTGCCGAACCGCCGGCCCATGCGCCACCCGAAACCTCCCCGCCTGTTTCTCTGGGACGCGGAAAGCTACAAGCCAAAACCCCTCGAACGCCTGGCCAAAACCAACATTCCGCTGCGCGAACTCAGCAGTGCTTCTTCCACGTCGATCCTTAACCACATCAGCCTGAAACATCTGGCTCAAGCGGGTGGCAACGCGTTCCAAGGCCAACTTAAAGAGCTGGCGACCAGTTTGCCCAAGTCGATTGCCAAAGAAGCAGACGATGATCGTGTGTTCAGTGATTGGCTGGAACAGGAAGGCGCGCTGCAATTCGATGAAAAAGGCCCATGGTTCGATGAGCATGGTCTGTTCCTGCCAGAAAAATTCTTCACTGCGCTGGAAGCCAAAGGCTACAAAGTCGAAAGCATCAAAGCCGAAGCCAAGAAAAAAAGCTGGGGCGAAAACCTCAAAGCCATGGTTTTCGAAGATAAACAGCTTCGTAACCTCATGCTTTTTGACAACAGCCCGCAGGCCCAACTGGTGCGCTGCCTGCTACCGGAAGGTGCCAACCTGCTGACCGAAGTCAAAATGGAAGGGCCCACGTTGAAAAGTGGCAGTCCCCAACTCGCCAACGTTGAGGTCGCGCTGGATGTGGCTGCATGGCGAGGGGAAGTGACCTTGCTGAAATTCGAGTACCCCAAACGGGCCAAGGCCGAGCCTTGGACCGCTCAATACACCGCCCACGACGGCAGCGTTCGCAGCGTCAACTTCGGCAAGCTATCCCTTGATCTGGAGGCCAAGGCCTGGGGATTCGCCGGTGCGAGCCTCATGCTGTCGCGCGATCTCACCCTCGATCAAAAAACCGGTTACACCAGCCTTGTCGGTGTGGACCTTGCCGAGAAATCCGGCGACCTCGCCAAGTACGAGATATTCGCCGGCGCCCAGGCCGGATGCAAAGTCACCGGCAAACTGTTCTGGTGCCCACCACCCAGCGTCCTCCCCCCTGCCCCAGTCCCAAATCGCGTATTAGCCAACCAATGGCGCCCATTGGCCAAACTGGAAGTCGAAATGGCGGTTGCACTCGGCGCAGGCATCTCGGGCGATATGCACCTTGGCATGCAAAACGGAAACCTTTTGCTGTCGATCAAGGGCTCGCTGGTCTGGGGCGCGGGGGTTAAAGGTTATTTGACCTTTGAGGTAGCCTACGACAGCATCGTTGCATTGACGGAACTGGTGCGACAGGAATTGGCCGCGAACCAATACAAGGATCTAGATTGGGTAGATAAGGAAGCCTCAGCCTATATGGAAAAACTGAGCTTCCTCGGCGCCACAGGTATTGATGTGGTATTTGCGTACGTGCGTGGGTATGCAATTGTTAAAGAGATTTTTGATGCGCTGACCGAAGGGGATCGGGGTGGGCAGATTGCGTATACGTTAGTTAGAGATAAGAACCCGCAAGTGATACGGGACTGGGTGATCAATCTTCAGCCCCAAGCGCTGGGCCCACTTCTTTTAACTTTGAGCAACGCTCCACAGGCTTTCACTTCTGAAGATGAAGAGCAAACTTAAGCCTTCGACGAAGATCAAGCATATCTTCTTCAACAGCGAGCTATTGAGAAGTGCCTAACCTGGATTTCGGCTAAACCTAACGCCCCTCTTCAATTTGAGAAGCGATCATTTGCATGAATAGAGACGGGGCGCGGCCAAGTAAGGCAGGGTTCGCTTACTGTGCAAATAAGCTAAAGCTGGACACTTTTATGGCTGAGCGCGTTTTGTCTTTACAAGTTGGTGCAAACGAAATGAGAAAACGTTATCGATCGCTAGTTTCGACTATGGGTGCTCGCTTAAACGGCCATTGCAGTTATCAGACAGAATACAAAGGACCCGCGTTCGCCCCGGTCCAAAAAATCAAAAGCACCTACAAAGGGCCAAACATTGATTAAGCAACTTACTTTTTTATTTTTCATGTCATTGGCGCTATGTGGAACAGCAAGCGCTGAACTAACTTCAACACAAAAAAATGCTAGGGATAAGGGTATCGCCCTCTTCCATCAAAGTGACTGGTACGATTCCCAGCCTCTGTTGAAAATTGCAGCAGAAGCAGGAGATCGTGACGCCCAATATTATTTGGGAGAAGCAATTAGACTCAGTCAACGCTACACCACTCCAGAAGCAAAAAAATGGTATGAAGCATCAGCAGAACAAGGAGTCTTATACGCAATGCTTCGATTAAGTAATAAAAATGACTTATGCCGAAGCATGGATACTTGCACTAATAAAAACGAAACTGATTGGCGAGAACATGCTCTCATTACCGCTCAAGAAAGAGCAAAAAAAGGTGATACAGAGGCAATGACTGTTCTATTTACGGCCGGCCAGGGTCTGTCGTGACTAGAGAAAGCAGCTGAAGCGGGTGACAGTTACGCCCAACAACTATTGGCTAGCGCTTATAAAAGTGGCGCTGGATGGTTCTTGATTCCGGGCAGTAGAGAAAAAGCAATAATCAAATGGTTTAAAGCATCATCTGAAGGTGGCAACCCAAGAGGCATGTTCCTCTATGCGAATTATTTATATGACCATAACGGCAGTAAAGAAGATATAGCATACTGGGTCAAAAAAGCAGCGGAACACAGCCACATAGATGCAGTGGGCACCTACGCATACAAAGTTTCAGACCCATCTAACGAACTAGGTTACCCAGAAAACCTGGCTGAAGCTTATGGCTTGACGCTTTTACTTTCGAAACTCGAGGCAGGTACAGCACCTGAAGATGCGAACAGACTGCTCCCAGAATTAGAAAAAAAAATGAGTCCTGAAGAAATAAAAAAAGCAACGGAGTTCTCTAAAGACTGGGAAAGATCTCACGCGCCTTTATCTTATTTTGATCCCATTTACGGGTACTAGTCATACCGCTACAATCAGAGAAAAACAAACAAAACAAAGGAGCTGGATTTATTTAATAACAACTAAAATTAAATGAACCCATCCTATTTTTCTGCCTCTTTTTAACCGCTTCAGCACCATAACCACGACCTCAAAGCCATTCACAACGGATCTAACATTGATCAATCGAGCAATTTTCAGCTTCCTTATATTCCTTTTCTTATCCAACGCTTTCGCTGGACAACTGACAGAGTCCGAAGAAAAATCCAGAGACAAGGGAGTTATGCTTTATCAACAAGGAGCATGGACTTCCTCGCAACCGTTTTTGCGAGTTGCGGCCAAGGCCGGCGATAAAAAGTCTCAATATTTTCTGGGCGAGGCGATACGACTGAGTAATCGATACATGACGAAGGAAGCCAGAAACTGGTACGTAGCTGCGGCAGATCAGGGCGACCTATACGCCATGCTTCGTCTAAGTAGTAAAAATGATCTCTGCAATGCAATGGACGACTGTGCAACCAAAACTAGTGAAGAATGGAGAGCCCGAGCTTTAAAAATTGCTCGTGAGCGTGCAGCCGAAGGAAACACAGAAGCAATGGTTGTAATGTTTACAGCTAATCAAGGCTTGGATTGGCTAGAAAAGGCTGCGGAGTCAAAAGACAGCTTTGCTCAACAACTTCTCGCTAGCGCTTATCAAAGGGGACAAGGTTGGTTCATCGTTCCGGGCAGTCGCGAGAAAGCAATTAAAAAATGGTTTAAGGCTTCAGCAGAAGGAGGTTACCCCCCGGGGATGTACCTGTATGCAAACTATTTATATGAACACAACGGCAGTAAAGAAGAGATCGGAAGCTGGCTCAAAAAAACAGCCGAGTCCGGGCATATAAATGCACTAGGGGGCTATGCACTAAACATCGCCCATCTTCCAGACACTTATGGATTTCCTCTAGATTTGGTTAAGGCTTACGGCTTCACCTACCTAATAGCAAACCTCAAAGGCGGAGCAATCGCACCGGAAGACGCAAGATTGAATCTCCTGGAAATTGCAAAAAAAATGCAACCTGAAGAAATAAAACAGGGAATCGCATTTTCTAAAGAATGGGAAAACAATCACCCCCCTCTTTCTTACTATGCTCCCATTTACGGCTACTAAGCTGTTTCGCTGAAGGGTAGATTTGCAAAACGCAGAATTTCATCAGCACAAAATTGCAAAAAAATCGCAGCCCAACGCTGCGATTTTTTCTTTCGTACCGTTTACACAGCAGCCAACCGTACCTGCTTCTCCAACTCCACCTTCAATCCCGGTTCCAATTTCAACTGCCGCGCCAGTTCATCCAGGTAGCTCTTCTCCATAAAGCTCTCCTCGTCCACCAACATCACGCTGGCGATGTACATCTCAGCCGCCATCTCCGGCGTGCTTGCGGCGCGGGCGACGTCTGCTGGGTCGAGGGGCTTGTTGAGTTCGGCGTGTAGCCAGTGTTGCAGTTCCTGATCGTTGTCGAGTTTGGTGAATTCGCCTTCGATCAGTTGGCGTTCTCGGTCGTCGATATGGCCGTCAGCTTTGGCGGCGGCGACGAGGGCCTTGAGGATCGCCTGGCTGTGCAGCTCGACCTGCGCCGGAGGCAAGCGGTCGAGGGTTTGGGGTTCGCCTTGTGGCGCGGTGCCTTTTTGCGCGTTCCAGTTGCCGTAAGCCTTGTAGGCCAACACGCCCAGCGCGGCGAGGCCGCCGTAGACAGCGACTTTGCCGCCGACATTACGCGCCTTTTTACTGCCGAGCAGCAGACCCATGGCGCCCGCCGCCAATGCACCACCACCCGCGCCTGAGAGCAGACCGCCAAGGCCACCGCCGCCGGAAGATCCGCCAAGCAAGCCGCCCAAACCACCGGCCGCCGATTTGTTCTGCGAGCCACCGGCCTTGTTTTGCAACAAATCCTGGCCGGATTTGAGTAGTTGATCGAGCAATCCACGGGTGTTCATGTTCCGCCTCCAAACTGGGGATATCAGGACCTATAAGGCCCTCAGCCTAGTTCGAAAGTGCCCTGGAGAGACTTACAAGTGTGCTTCCAGATGTTGCTCAGTGTGGCCAGGCCATTCGTGAAAATAGATATACACTCAGGCCAATCTATAAAAACCGCCCACTGGGTACCTTTCTCATGATGACCCTGCGTCAGATCCGTCATTTCATCGCCGTGGCCGAGACCGGCTCGATCTCCGCCGCCGCGCAAACGGCGTTCATTTCCCAATCGACCCTGACCCTGGCGATCCAGCAACTGGAAGAAGAAATCGGCGTCAGCCTGTTCAGCCGACACGCCAAGGGCATGACGCTGACGCATCAGGGGCATCAATTCCTACGGCAGGCGCACCTGATTCTGGCGACGGTGGATAACGCCAAACGCAGCCTGCAACAGAGCACCGATCAGGTTGCCGGGCAGTTGATCATCGGTGTGACCAGCCTAGTCGCTGGTTATTACCTCGCGGATTTGGTCACCCGGTTTCAGCGAGCTTATCCCAATGTCGAGATACGGGTGATGGAGGACGAACGCCCCTACATCGAGCACTTGCTGGTCAGCGGCGAAATCGACGTCGGCGTGTTGATCCTCTCCAACCTCGAAGATCGCCACGCCTTGCAGACTGAGGTTCTGACTCATTCGCCGCACCGTTTATGGCTTCCGGCCCAGCACCCGCTTCTGGAACACGACAGCATCAATCTCGCCGATGTTGCCCGCGAACCGTTGATTCAACTCAACGTCGACGAGATGGATCGCAACGCCCAACGCCTATGGCGCGGCGCCGGACTACAACCGAAGATCACCCTGAGAACCGCTTCAACCGAAGCGGTTAGGAGCCTTGTAGCGGCCGGTTTGGGTGTATCGATCCAGCCGGACATGACCTACCGCCCATGGTCACTGGAAGGCGACATCATCGAAGCGCGGCCAATTGCCGACCTCAACCAGACCCTTGATGTCGGCCTGGCCTGGCGCCGCGGCGCCGCACGACCTGCTCTCGTCGACCCCTTCCTCACCGTGGCCCGCGAACAACCCCACGGCGGACGCAAGCCATCTATTTAATCGAATGCCACCTTCAGTATTTAGAATTTGTCGCCCCCGGAGCCGCGCACTAGTCTTGCTGCATCTATAAGACGGTCGGCTCCCGGTGACACAGGGAGCAACAATGGCCATACAAGAAAAGAGAGCTCGCAAAATGGCTGGCGCGCAGACCCCGATGTGTACCGCGTTGTTGATCGACGGTGAACTGGTCGCCGGTGAAGGCTTTGTCGAGCCGATCCTCAACCCGGCCACCGGTGAAATCCTCACGCACATCGCCGAAGCCAGCACCGAACAGGTCGAAGCCGCCATCCTCGCCGCCCACAGTGCGTTCGCCGAATGGTCGCGGACCACGCCGCAGCAACGCTCCAATCTGCTGCTGAACATCGCCAACGCCGTCGAAAAACACGCCGATCACCTCGCCCGCCTTGAATCGTTGAACTGCGGCAAGCCGTTGCATCTGGCTCGTCAGGACGATTTGACTGCGACCGTCGACGTGTTCCGTTTTTTCGCCGGAGCCGTGCGCTGCCAGACCGGCCAGCTCAGCGGTGAATACCTGCCGGGTTACACCAGCATGGTGCGCCGCGATCCGATTGGCGTCGTCGCCTCGATTGCGCCGTGGAACTACCCGATCATGATGGCCGCGTGGAAAATCGCCCCGGCCCTCGCTGCTGGCAACACGCTGGTGTTCAAGCCATCCGAACACACGCCGCTGTCGATCCTTGCACTGGCCCCTGCGCTCGCCGAAATCCTGCCGCGAGGGGTGATCAACATCATCTGCGGCGGTGGCGAAGGCGTCGGCAGCCATTTGGTCAGTCACCCGAAAATCCGCATGGTCTCGCTGACCGGCGATATCGTCACCGGGCAGAAAATCCTTCAGGCCGCGGCGAAAACCCTCAAACGCACGCACCTCGAACTCGGCGGCAAAGCCCCGGTGATCGTCTGCAACGACGCTGATCTGAAAGCCGTCGTCGAAGGCGTGCGCACTTACGGTTACTACAACGCCGGGCAGGATTGCACCGCTGCTTGCCGGATCTACGCCCAGGCCGGCATCCACGACAAACTGGTCGCCGAACTCGGTGCCGCCGTCAGCAGCCTGCGCTTCGCTGGCAAGCGCGATGCCGACAATGAGATCGGCCCGCTGATCAGCACCCGTCAGCGTGACCGCGTGGCCAGTTTCGTGGAACGCGCCCTCGGCCAGCCGCATATCGAACGGGTGACCGGCGCGGCGGTGCATTCCGGTGCCGGTTTCTACTACCAACCGACACTTTTGGCCGGTTGCAAACAGAGCGACGAGATCGTCCAGCGCGAAGTGTTCGGGCCAGTAGTGACGGTGACCCGTTTCGATGAACTCTCGCAGGCCGTCGATTGGGCCAACGACTCCGAATACGGCCTCGCCTCGTCGGTGTGGACACAGAATCTGGACAAGGCGATGCAGGTCGCCGCCCGCCTGCAGTACGGCTGCACGTGGATCAACAGCCATTTCATGCTCGTCAGCGAAATGCCCCACGGCGGTCTGAAACGTTCGGGTTATGGCAAAGACTTATCCAGCGATTCGCTTCAGGACTACAGCGTGGTGCGGCACATCATGGCCCGCCACGGCCAGCATCTCTGACTACGCTAATAACAAGCCGCCAACGGCATGCTTCACCGCGTTCACAACTGCCCCGACCATAATTTAAAGAAGAGGGTTCAACCATGTTCGTGCACAAGACCGCACTGCTCAGTGCAATCACCACGGCCCTGCTGGCCAGCGCCAGCCTGCAAGCGGCAGAACCGCTGAAGGCTGTCGGCGCTGGTGAAGGTCAGTTGGATATCGTCGCCTGGCCGGGCTACATCGAACGTGGCGAGAGCGACAAGGCCTACGACTGGGTAACCGGTTTCGAGAAGGAAACCGGCTGCAAGGTCAACGTGAAAACCGCCGCGACCTCTGACGAAATGGTCAGCCTGATGGCCAAGGGCGGTTACGACCTGGTCACCGCGTCGGGCGATGCGTCGCTGCGGTTGATCGTCGGCAAGCGTGTGCAACCGATCAACACCGCGTTGATCCCGAACTGGAAAACCCTCGACCCACGCCTGAAAGATGCGCCGTGGTACGTGGTCAACAATCAGACTTACGGCACCCCGTACCAGTGGGGGCCGAACGTGCTGATGTACAACACCAACGTGTTCAAGACTGCGCCGACCAGCTGGAATGTGCTGTTCGACGCGCAGAACCTGCCGGACGGCAAAGCGAACAAGGGCCGTGTGCAGGCGTATGACGGACCGATCTACATTGCCGATGCGGCGCTGTACCTGAAATCAGCCAAGCCTGAATTGGGCATCAGCGACCCGTATCAACTGACCGAGGCGCAGTACAAGGCTGTGCTGGATCTGTTGCGCGCGCAGCAGCCGCTGATCCACCGCTACTGGCACGACACCACAGTGCAGATGAGCGACTTCAAAAACGAAGGCGTGGTCGCGTCCAGCGCCTGGCCATATCAGGTCAACGGCCTGATCAACGAGAAGCAGCCAATCGCTTCGACCATCCCGAAAGAAGGCGCCACCGGTTGGGCCGACACCACCATGTTGCACGCCGAGGCCAAGCATCCGAACTGCGCCTACAAGTGGATGGACTGGTCGCTGCAACCGAAAGTCCAGGGTGATGTGGCGGCGTGGTTTGGCTCGTTACCGGCCGTGCCGGCGGCGTGCAAAGAGAGCGAATTGCTTGGCGCCGAGGGTTGCAAGACCAACGGTTTCGACCAGTTCGACAAGATCGCCTTCTGGAAAACCCCGCAGGCCGAGGGCGGCAAGTTTGTGCCGTACAGCCGCTGGACACAGGACTACATCGCGATCATGGGCGGTCGCTAAGCTCGAGAACAGCTCGGTCAAGCTCCCTTCCCCCCCGCCCCCCCGGGGGGAAAGGGCGCTAAAAAGCAGATCGCATTCACCGTTAGATATTTCAGCTTTTTCAGAAGTCCAGGCAGGGCCGCTGCGACGGCTTTCGCCTTTTTGGAGCACCGCACCATGACGCTTGCAGTCCAGTTCACCAATGTTTCCCGGCAGTTCGGCGAAGTTAAGGCCGTTGACCGGGTTTCCATCGATATCCAGGACGGCGAGTTCTTTTCCATGCTCGGCCCTTCCGGCTCCGGCAAAACCACCTGCTTGCGCTTGATCGCCGGTTTCGAACAACCGAGCGCCGGCTCGATTCGCATTCACGGCGCCGAGGCAGCGGGTTTGCCGCCGTATCAACGTGACGTAAACACTGTGTTTCAGGATTACGCGCTGTTCCCGCACATGAACGTGCTCGACAACGTCGCCTATGGTTTGAAGGTCAAAGGTGTCGGTAAAACCGAGCGCCACAAACGCGCTGAAGAAGCCTTGGACATGGTCGCGCTCGGCGGCTACAGCGCACGCAAACCGGTGCAGTTGTCCGGTGGTCAGCGCCAGCGCGTGGCCCTCGCCCGCGCCTTGGTCAATCGTCCGCGAGTGCTGCTACTCGATGAGCCGCTCGGCGCGCTGGATTTGAAACTGCGCGAGCAAATGCAAAGCGAACTGAAGAAGCTGCAACGCCAGCTCGGGATCACCTTCATCTTCGTCACCCACGATCAGACCGAAGCGCTGTCGATGTCCGATCGCGTCGCCGTATTCAACAAGGGTCGCATCGAACAGGTCGATACGCCGCGTAATCTGTACATGAAACCGACCACCACTTTCGTCGCCGAATTCGTCGGCACGTCGAACGTGATTCGGGGTGAACTGGCGCGGCAGATCAGCGGCCATCCGCAGCCGTTTTCGATTCGCCCGGAACATGTGCGTTTCGCCGAAGGCCCCTTGGCCAGCCATGAAATCGAAGTCAGCGGTTTGCTCCACGACATCCAGTATCAGGGCAGCGCCACGCGCTATGAATTGACCCTGGAAAACGGCCAGACCCTGAGCATCAGCCACGCCAACAACCAGTGGATCGACAGCAGCGCACAGCATCAGACCGGTCAACGCCTTAGCGCACGCTGGGCGCGGGAAGCGATGATCCCGCTGCACGATACCGTGACGAGCGGGGTGTGAAATGAGCACGCTCGCGATGACTCAATCGCCGCCATTGCGCAGGTTTTCCAACCTGCTCTACCGCAAGCCGAACCTGTATTTGTCGATGCTGCTGGTGCCGCCGCTGCTGTGGTTCGGCGCGATCTATCTCGGCTCGTTGCTGGTGCTGTTGTGGCAGGGTTTCTACACCTTCGACGACTTCACCATGGCGGTCACGCCTGACCTGACGCTGGCGAACTTTGCCGCGCTGTTCCAGCCGTCGAACTTCGACATCATCCTGCGCACGCTGAGCATGGCCATCGTCGTGTCGATTGCCAGCGCCATCCTGGCATTCCCGATTGCCTACTACATGGCGCGCTACACCACCGGCAAGACCAAGGCGTTTTTCTACATCGCGGTGATGATGCCGATGTGGGCCAGTTACATCGTCAAGGCTTATGCGTGGACATTATTGCTGGCCAAGGGTGGCGTGGCCCAGTGGTTCGTTCAGCACCTGGGGCTGGAACCGGTTTTGCAGTTCATCCTCGGGATTCCTGGCGTGGGCGGCAGCACCTTGTCGACCTCGCATCTGGGGCGGTTCATGGTGTTCGTCTACATCTGGCTGCCGTTCATGATCCTGCCGATCCAGGCTTCGTTGGAGCGCCTGCCGCCGTCGTTATTGCAGGCTTCCGCCGACCTTGGCGCCAAGCCGCGCCAGACTTTCATGCAGGTGATTCTGCCGCTGTCGATTCCGGGGATTGCCGCCGGATCGATCTTCACGTTTTCCCTGACCTTGGGCGACTTCATCGTGCCGCAACTGGTGGGCCCGCCGGGCTACTTCGTCGGCAGCATGGTGTATGCGCAGCAAGGCGCGATTGGCAACATGCCGATGGCCGCCGCGTTTACGTTGGTGCCGATTGTGTTGATTGCCATCTACCTGTCCATCGTTAAACGACTGGGGGCCTTCGATGCACTCTGAGCGCGCTTCACTGGGTCTGCGCATCGCAGCTTGGGGTGGGTTGGTGTTTCTGCACTTCCCGATCCTGATCATCTTCCTTTACGCCTTCAACACCGAAGAGGCCGCGTTCAGCTTTCCGCCGAAGGGCTTCACGCTGCACTGGTTCAGCGTGGCGTTTTCGCGAACGGACGTTCTGGAATCGATCAAGTTGTCGCTGCAAATCGCAGCCATCGCCACGTTGATCGCGATGGTCCTCGGCACGCTCGCCTCGGCGGCTTTGTACCGCCGCGATTTCTTCGGCAAACAGGGCATTTCGTTGATGCTGATCCTGCCGATCGCGCTACCCGGGATCATCACCGGGATCGCGCTGCTGGCGACCTTCAAGACGCTGGGGATCGAACCGGGAATGTTCACCATCATCGTCGGCCACGCGACCTTCTGTGTGGTGATCGTTTACAACAACGTCATCGCCCGCCTGCGCCGCACTTCGCACAGTTTGATCGAGGCTTCGATGGATCTGGGCGCCGATGGTTGGCAGACGTTTCGCTACATCATCCTGCCAAACCTCGGCTCGGCGTTGCTGGCCGGTGGCATGTTGGCGTTTGCGCTGTCGTTCGACGAAATCATCGTCACCACGTTTACCGCCGGCCATGAACGCACGTTGCCGTTGTGGCTGCTCAACCAGCTCAGCCGCCCACGGGATGTGCCGGTGACCAACGTCGTCGCCATGCTGGTGATGATGGTGACCATGCTGCCGATCCTGGGCGCTTACTACCTGACGCGGGGTGGTGAGAGCGTGGCGGGGAGTGGCGGCAAATGAATCCCTGACAGACACCACCTATGGGAGCGAGCCTGCTCGCGAAGAGGCCGTCACATCCAGCATTGATGTCGACTGATACACCGCGTTCGCGAGCAGGCTCGCTCCCACAGTTTCAATCCGGTTTCGGCAGAAAAATAATAGATTCGAAGAGGACAACAGACATGCAAACCAAACTCTTGATCAACGGCCAACTGGTCAACGGCGAAGGCCCCGCCCAACCGGTGCTCAACCCCGCGCTCGGCGAAGTGCTGGTGGAAATCAACGAAGCCAGCGAAGCCCAGGTCGATGCCGCCGTGCGTGCCGCCGACAATGCCTTCGCCGAGTGGTCGCAAACCGCACCGAAAGACCGTTCGCTGCTGCTGCTCAAACTCGCCGACGCCATCGAAGCCCACGGCGAAGAACTGGCCAGACTCGAGTCCGACAATTGCGGTAAACCCTACAGCGCCGCGCTCAACGACGAGATCCCGGCAATTGCCGACGTGTTCCGTTTCTTCGCCGGCGCCAGCCGTTGCATGAGCGGTTCGGCCGGCGGCGAATACCTGCCCGGCCACACCTCGATGATCCGCCGCGACCCGGTCGGCGTGATCGCCTCCATCGCGCCGTGGAACTACCCGCTGATGATGGTCGCCTGGAAAATCGCCCCCGCTCTCGCAGCCGGTAACACCGTGGTGCTCAAGCCGTCGGAACAAACCCCGCTGACCGCGTTGCGTCTGGCCGAACTGGCGTCGGAAATCTTCCCGGCGGGCGTACTCAATTTGGTGTTTGGCCGTGGTCCTACGGTCGGCAGTCCGTTGGTCACACATCCAAAAGTGCGCATGGTCTCGCTGACCGGGTCCATCGCGACCGGTTCGAACATCATTTCCAGCACCGCCGACAGCGTCAAACGCATGCACATGGAACTGGGCGGCAAGGCGCCGGTGATCATCTTCGACGATGCTGATATCGATGCGGCGGTTGAAGGCATTCGCACCTTTGGTTTTTACAACGCCGGGCAGGACTGCACCGCCGCGTGCCGGATCTACGCCCAGCAAGGCATTTACGACAAATTCGTCGAGAAGCTCGGCGCGGCAGTCAGCAGCATCAAGTACGGCTTGCAGGATGATCCTTCTACCGAACTGGGGCCGCTGATTACTGCACAGCATCGTGATCGTGTCGCATCGTTCGTCGAACGTGCCGTTGCCCAACCGCACATTCGCTTGATCACGGGCGGCAAGGCTGTGGACGGAAACGGTTTCTTCTTTGAACCGACGGTGTTGGCTGACGCGCAACAGGACGACGAGATTGTCCGCCGCGAAGTGTTCGGGCCGGTGGTGTCGGTGACCAAATTCACCGATGAAGCGCAGGCGCTGGAATGGGCCAACGATTCGGACTACGGCTTGGCGTCCTCCGTTTGGACAGCTGATGTAGGACGCGCCCATCGGATGTCGGCGCGGTTGCAGTACGGCTGCACTTGGGTGAATACGCACTTCATGCTGGTCAGCGAAATGCCCCATGGCGGTCAGAAGTTGTCCGGTTACGGCAAGGACATGTCGATGTATGGGCTGGAGGACTACACCACCGTTCGGCATGTGATGTTCAAGCATTGAGGTTTTTAAAAGCTTCGCGAGCAAGCTCGCTCCCACATTGAAATGCAATTCCTGTGGGAGCGGGCTTGCTCGCGAAGGCGTCACCGCGGTTTTAGGACGGAACCGGCACTGCGCACCACCAGGATCCCAAAACAATAACTACCGAACCGGGCGGCGCTCCCAAAGCCCCGCCACGGCCTCGGCCATCCGAAATCTGCCGATTTCACGGAGCAAACACACATGAGTGCATCACCCGACCTCTCAGTTGCCGTCGCCGACAGCGATGCCGAACAACTGCGCAAACTCGGCTACACCTCCAACTTCAATCGCAGCATGAGCCTGTGGGAAAACTTCGCGCTGGGCTTCACCTATCTGTCACCGGTCGTAGGGGTTTATACCCTGTTCGGCCTATGCCTCGCCGCTGGTGGTCCGCCGATGTTCTGGGCCTATTTGCTGGTTGGTTGCGGCCAGTTGCTGGTGTGCCTGATCTTCGGCGAAGTGGTTTCGCAGTTCCCGATTTCTGGCGGCGTTTACCCATGGGCGCGCCGACTGGTCGGCAAGAAATGGGCGTGGATGGTCGGCTGGATCTACTCCATCGCGCTGTGCGTCACCATTGCTGCCGTTGCGGTCGGTGCTGGCCCGTACCTGGCAGCCATGCTGGGATTTGAGCCGAGCAACAACACCAACATCGTCATCGCCCTGGTGCTGACGTTGTTCGCCACGCTGGTCAACCTCAGCGGCACCAAAGTGCTTGCGCGCATCGCCATGTTCGGCTTCCTCTGCGAACTGGTCGGCGCGGTGATCGTCGGTGTTTACCTGTTGGTCTTCGAGCGTCACCAGCCGCTCAGCGTGCTGTTCAACACCTTCGACATCAGCATCGATGGCTCGTACCTGCCGGCGTTCCTCACTGCCTCGCTGGCGGGGATGTTTCTGTACTACGGCTTCGAGGCCTGCGGCGATGTCGCCGAAGAAACCCCGAACCCGAGTGCGAAAATCCCGGTGGCCATGCGCATGACCATCTACATCGGTGGCATTGCGGCGATGTTTGCCTGCCTGGCGCTGATCCTCGCCGTGCCGGACATGCAAGCGGTGATCAACGGCACCGACAAAGACCCGGTCACCACCATCCTCAACAACGCCTTCGGCCCGGTCGGTTCGAAAGTAGTGATGGGCGTGGTGATGATTTCCTTCATCTCCTGCGTCATCAGCCTACAAGCAGCGGCGAGCCGTCTGCTGTACTCCTACGCCCGCGATGAAATGGTCATCGGCAGCCGACTGCTGAAAAAGATCTCTCCTAATACCCAGGTGCCGGTCGCTGCGCTGTTCGTGTCCGGCGTCCTGCCGGCCCTGATCATCGCCCTCGGTTTCTTCCTGCAAGACGCCGTCGCGACCATCGTCAGTTTCGCGGCAATCGGCATCTACCTCGCGTTCCAGATGATCGTGCTGGCCGCGCTGTACGCGCGTAGCAAAGGCTGGAAACCCAGCGGCAAATTCACCCTCGGCGCGTGGGGCTGGCCGGTGAACATCGGCGCGCTGGTGTACGGCGTTGGCGCGATCATCAACATGGCCTGGCCACGTACGCCGGATGCGGCGTGGTACGTGAACTATGCGATGGTGCTGAGCACCGCGATCGTGATTGGTTTGGGCTTGTTGTACATGTGGATCGGCAAGCCGTATGACCATGGAAAGGCGCCGGCTGGGGATGCCTGGAAGGTGAGTCGCTAAGCGTTTTTGACCTCGGCACCGACTAGGTGCCGGGGTTCAGGAAAGCCGAGAAAAATCATCAAAAAGAAAGTTCGCCTGATCGTGCTTCAACGAGGAAATACGGTCGAACAACTTTATTTTTTCGTTGGCTTTTTGCTTGGCGTGATCGGACATGAAAGTAATCAACTCTTCGAGCTGATTGACGTCTCCGACCACTTTGAATTCCTTTTCCTTGTTGACGAAAACAAGCGACTTCTTCTTTCTCGACAACAATTCAATGACGTTGCTGAGCGTGCCGGTGCTCTTTGCATCCCAGATCATCAAGCCGTAGTCAGCCGCTTCGGCCATGACTACGTCTTTCTCAGTGAAGAAGGCCCTCGATCCTTTGGAATGTTTGGAGTCGACTGTTCT
>NZ_CP162591.1:0-97979 GCF_044218865.1 Pseudomonas sp. B21128
CGGTGATGGGGATCGTAGAGTGATTGCGAGCCGAAAGGAGGGTTGGCCACGCACGCGTCAAAATAACCGCTGGGAACGACAACATCCTGCAGGCCCCGGTTGAGATAGGTAGCTGTAGGGTAAAGGTGCTTACCTATCTCCGCTGTCAGAGGATCGAGCTCGACTGCAGTAAAGTGGCTTTCTTTCCGAATCCCTTCGGGCATCAAGCCAATAAAGTTGCCAGTGCCGGCAGCTGGCTCGAAGATCTTACCGCCCGGGAATCCAAGCCGCTGCATGCCCTCATAAATCCCCCCAATGACAGCAGCAGAGGTGTAGTGGGCATCTTGAGTCGAGCGCCGAGCTTTCTCAAATTCATCTTGGCTGAGAAGCGCGCCCAGTTCCTGGTACTCCCGCTGCCAAGCCTGATTACGATGGTCGAACGCCTGAGGCAACCCACCCCATCCAACATATTTGACCAGTATTGCCTGTTCTGCTGGTACAGCTGCCCGCTTCTGCTCACGCAGTCGCTGCAGTAGCTGGATCGCCTCTACGTTGTCCCGAAACTTGGCTTTTGCCCCACCTAAACCCAGCGAGTCAGCCGCGGTGATCGCGTAATCGGTTGGTGTTAAAGTTCTGTGTTCACTTCCTGCAGGGCCAGCACTTCGTGCTCGGTCAGGCCGGTTTTGTGCTCCGCTGGGAGGCTGTGGAGTGCTTCCAGTTCCAAGCGTTGCTGCTCCAACACTTTCCCCAGCAGAGTCAGTTCCCCCTCGCTCTCCAGTTGCTTCAACTGCGTGGGGCTGTTCAAGGCCCAACGATCCAGAATTTTCCAAGACTGTGGGCCGAACGACGGAGACTGACGAATTGCCTTGATTGTCTCCGAGTTCAGTTCCCGGCTTGCGATTTCCAACGGTTGGGTTTGATTTGTGATCATGCTGTTCTCCTTGGTCGTCATCGATGTCGAGACCGGCTTCGAGGGTCTCTATGGCGTCTACGGTTTCTTGAAAGGCGAAATCAAAGCCCAATTGGGCTTGATCGTGGGACGGCCTTTTCCTACGCATCGTATAGTACTCCGTCTAGTTCGTATCATAGTCATTATACGAAATGCGTAACAGAGTACAATTCTTACCGGCATTTGAGGATGACCGTCCGCGAATTCAGTGGGATTTTAAGCGTTGTAAGAGGCGCCGTAGCAGCAGGTCGCAGCCACATATTCCGGGTGAAGATGTAGCTGCAGTCGCTGTCCAGTAATGAGCTTTCGGGCAGGTTCTAGATCTTGAGAGAGCACAATCGCAAGGTAGGCAAACAAGAGCTCACGCATCCGATTATTTTTGCTGCTCATATGGCTGATCAGCCCGAGTACTGGATGGTTGAGCGGATTGCCAATCAGTGATTCGCTTTCCGCTTGCAACTGGTCCATCAGGTAAGCCAAAAGCTCCGTGTGTTCATCAGAAAATTTTCGATCAGAGCGTTGCTGCCATTCAGAGAACTCTTCAACGACACAGCTGAGTTCTGCCCAGGTGACTGATTGGTTGGGTAGAGTTTGGGTCGACATTCAGTATCCTCCCGAGAGATTAGGATTGTTTTGTCTGACGATCTGCCATCTCATCAGCTGTTTCGCCATGCAGCGTGTAGAAATCTTTGTCCCGCCAGGCTGCACACATTTCTTCGGGAAGCCCGGTGACCGACGCCATAAAGACTTCGCAATCAGCATCGTCGAATACGGTCATTGCGCCGTTGCGCTTGATGAGATCCGGATATGCCTTTTGGTCTGCCTCCACCACGTCTGCGGGAACCGCATCCGAAACAAGCCCAATGAGACTGATATACCTCCAGTGAGCATCATCCAAGGCTTCAAGCTGATCCGGAGTAGCTTTCATTAATTTTGCAGCAAATTCGTCTGGTTTCATGGCTTGGCCCCTGATGGATTTATCGAGGTTTGATTTGGTTTGGGAGATTGGTACGAATGCTGGGTGCGAGCGTGCGGTTGTAGTCCGCGCGGATAGCCGCAAGCTCCGCGAGATCCCCCTCACTGGCTTGCCGGCGATGCATTTTGGATTGCACAAGATCAAGGGTCAGTTCGAAGGACGATCGCTCGGCCTGCGTCCAGGCTCTCGAACGCTCAGCGTCTACATGAACTCGGCCTTGGACGGGGGTTTGCTGCCAACCACCCGCTATACGTGTGTTGTCGTAGATGTCTGTGCCGCTTCGATTCGTCACGTGCATTCGGTCGACCAAATTGGCGGTTTCCAGCCGATCAACAGTGAGCGGCAGTCCTACAAACGCCAGGTCGTGGTTGGTTCGGTTGGACCAACGCCCAAAGCCATTGGCCTCGTGTTGCAGCTCGTACCGATGGTGAATGCTAAGACGGCTCACCAGGTCATTAACGGCCAACACACGAGCATCGATCCGGTACCCAGCTGATTGCAGCTTGCTGCAGAGCTTTGCCAGGCTGTCTGGATCGCGCATTGTTCCATCGATGACCAGGTTCCTGCGCTCTTTAATGGCCAGGTTCGTGAGTTTCACTGCCCAGCCTGCAGCATCACGATGCGTAAGATCCGCTGCGTCACGGTCATTTTCACGCATCAGCTTGAGTAGGTGGGGGTGATACTTGCGCAGTTCGTCAGCGTCAATCTTGATTGAGTTGCCACCCAGCTCAGTCGTGGCATAACTGCTGAGGGCCGCTTTCCCCGCCCCGGGTTGCCCCCCGAGGATGATTGCAACTGGTTGCTGCACCGGTTTGCTGAGCATCAAAGCGTGCTGGGCAATGTCTTCAAAAATAAGCTGATGCTCTTCGGCCTCAAGCCTGAACTGCGATTGATCGTCTTTAGGGAATGTCTGCTGATGCCTTTCGCCGGATTTGATGCCTTTTGCAATGGCCAGCGCCTCGACACGAAGCTCATGGATGGAAAGTGACTTGTCGTCTATCAGGCCTGTAGCCTTGAGAACCTGTTGTAAAGCTGCACGGGTTCGGTCCCAGGCTCGGCCCAGAAACGTGCGTTCGTCTTCAGCCACAAATGCGAAGACTTCTTCAGCACGGAACAGCTCGCTTTTATCAGCGTAGTTTTTATCAACATAGGCCCAGATATGGCTTAGCGTTGATTCGTTACGCGTTTCAAGAACGCGAGAAAGGAGCGCTCTTTTTTCTTCGGGATCGAAGGTGTTGAGCCCAAAATGCCCGAGGAGCTCGTGGCGCAAGGTTCGGACGATGGCCCCTTCGTCACCCATATTGGAAGCGACAATTGTGATAAGTCCACTTCCTGGATGGTAGGCTCCGTCGATGCGGATTCCGATTTTTTCGCGTGATGCTTGCGGTCCATAAATATCCTCCTGGTTCGCCCTGACAAGATTTCTCAGGGGGATGTTTCCATTATAGTCAGCCAAGAATCGATCAACGACCGCCTGTGCTTCCTTAACGCTCAAACCTTTGCTCTGATCGTCCATGGCCAGTCCTCAAATCTGAGCCCGTACCTGGGCGCCGTAGTTCGCGATTACACGACGTACGGTGTCGACGTCATCTATGGATATTTTGCTACGTTCCAGCACGAGCTCAGCCTGCTCCTGTCGCAATTTTGCAAGGGCCTCAAGGTCGGGCTCAGCCTTAGACCTTTCCTCGTGGATTGCCTGTGATCGTGCCGCGAGTGCGTTCCCGATGGTTTCCATCGCGCATTCGTATTCTGCAACCTGCTGGCTGGTCAATGGACCTGGCATCTGGGAGCCCTCGTGCTGTCGTTTGAATGTTTGGTAAAGCAGAGCAATCCCTGCTGCAAGAAACAGCGCTGCGTGAACCAGCTCGCCCGGGACGTCGAACCCGTGGTGAACTGCAAGCACTGCGTAAGAAAGCCCAATGATCGAGCTGCCAATCGCCACACAGGTACGCCAAATCCGCTGCTTAAGCATCAGCATCGCTCTGCTTATCTTTGACCAAGGTTAGGGTGTAGGCTTCATTCATCACCGTCATCAGATTTTCGGCAGTTTCAGGACTCTGGCAACGGAACAGCACAAGAGCGCCGAGAATCTTCATCGCCCGGTCGATGTGAGCCGGTACAACCAGGTCGAGTGGTTCGACGTTGTAAATGTTCGCAAAGGCCACCCCTTCCGTTCCTGTGATGCTTAGCGTTCTGTCAATCGACGCCGAGACAGCGGGTGGTACTGCAGCTTTGCTCTCATCATCGACCATCATCAACGACACAATGAAGGGTACGCTTTGGCCTTTACCATTCGCGGCGTAATACGCAGGGACAAACTTCATCTCATCTTCGTTGAACATTATTTTTTCTCCCAACGGTTCACATCAAGCGCGAGGAATGGATCTTTCATGCCGCTTTGTTCATCAAGCGACCCGAATGCCGCAATGTTCTTAGCGCGCTCTTTAAGCCAGCTATCAAATATTGACTGGGCCTGTGAATCGGTGACTTTTACGAGCTTTCCATTTTGAGAGAAGAAAACCGGCATCCTGAATGTTTTGCTATTGTCGACCGAAATTGCAACCTCAAACCAGGTGTTGTTGCCATCAGCGACTTTGAAAAATTCAGCGTGCATTCCCTGAATCAGCTGCCGTTGCACGCCTTCCTGCTCATGCTGATTTTTCGACTGATCGCACCCAGCAACAAGGATTGCAAGCAACAGAGGTAACAAACGTATAAACATGTATTGCTCCTTTCTTTCTCACCAACCAGGCGGTGAGTTTGGGTGCGTGATCGAGGCATCAAGAATCGGCGATGACTCAGGGCTCAACCCCCAGGCGTAATATCCAAGCCCAGAGAAATAGTAAGCGGGAGCATCATTGATAGTTCCAATGACCTCTGCGTAATCCATAAAAGCATTCATGACGTCCGACATTCTGAGATCGGGACTGCCGAATGACGTGCGCAATACCTCTTCAGGGCTTGCTGTGAGTCCAGATCCTGCCGTTCCACCCATAACTGACAAGACCCGTAGCCGTGTCCATTCTTGACTGGGCATGCGTTTCATATGACCAAGGACCAATGCTCTGAAATCATCCAGAAAAGGTGCCAAGCTGAGGTCGTGCGCAATAGCATTCTCAATCTGAGGCACGGTCAGCTACCCCTCTTTTCAAACTCAAACTCAACCTTCCAAGCTTCACGGTTGAGCTTGAGTTTTGCGGAAAAAGCACTGTTGTTTTTGGGGCTGACAAAACCACTGAGTTTTTCAGTAATTCCGTCTGTGAGGAGTGCTTTGAGTTCAGCATCATTCAAAGCCCTGCCCAGTAACTCTGAAAACATTTTGAATTTGCATGATGGACACTCAAGCGTCTTCCCTGTGGCTTCGAGAATGCCCGGGCATCGAGGGCAGTTAAGCGGAGCGAGTATTATTTGCTCCTTGGAGGATGTCTCGCTCTTGGATGTATTAGCACCAGAATTTTCAAAGAGAGGCTTGGTCTTGCCGGTGGCACGATCTAATGACAGGCGCGCCGAGAATTTCGTTTTTTTCTCACGGCCTATTAAGTTCTGAAGTAGTCGTGTCTCACCCTTCTTAAGTAAGGCTTCAATATCTTTTGCTCCAAGCAGCTTGCCGAACGCTTCATGCCAGAGGACAAATTTGCATTGGCTGCAAGCAGTACGTTTCCCTTTGTTCTGTAGCTCGCCAGAGCAGTTTGGGCAAGGAATTTGCTCCCCTGGTGAAGGGGGAAGATCTGCCATTTCAGCGACTTTGGCCACCTCAACAACTTCCCGAACGAATCGTTCGGCATATTCCATGAACTCAGAGTGGGTGAGTGTGCCACTAGCGACCTTATCCAGTGACTGTTTGAAATAGCCAGCCTGTGCCGGGTCTTTCACCTTCATGGGAAGAGCATCGATCAGGTTTCTGGCCTGCGCGCTCGTCATGAGTTTTTTCTTGCCCTTCGGCGCAGATACGAAAAGCTCTCGCTTTTTCATATCCGCAATAATCCCGGCACGAGTGGAGGTTGTCCCGATGCCCTCACCTTCTTTGAGGAGTTTACGAAGCTCCGGATCGACTACATACCTGTGCAGGTTCTTCATCGCATCAAGCAGCATGTTGTCGTCAAATCGCGGTGGCGGCGTGGTCATTTGGTCGACCATGCTGCAAGACAAGCACGAGACGCTATCCCCCTCACTCAGCGCTGGCAGCGTCAACGATGGAAGGTTGTCCTCTTCCAGCTCTGTACCATCCAATGGCGGTGGCTCTTGATAGATCGCTTTCCAACCCAATTGTACGGGGGTGGTACCACTGGCCGTAAAAGCTTCACCATCAATATCTACGTGCAGCGTTGCGGCCTGATATTTGTAATCGCTGGCAAACTGAGCCAGGTATGCCCGAACAACCAGGTCGTAAACGTTTCGCTCTCGTTCAGTCCACTCGGCCAGGTTCACTGTTTTTTCGGGAATGGAAGGCACTATGCCGTGGTGCGGAGTTGGCTCCCCGGTCGGTGTGCGAACTTTCGCGTCATCGAATGCAGCCGATTTATGGGAGTGGTTTAGCAGGTCAGCAATCTGGGTCAGGTCAGGACGAATTTGCAGCACTGCCGCTATCACTGCAGGCGCTTCATCGTGATGAGCTTCTGAAAGGTGCCTGACATCCGTTCTTGGATACGTCATGACTTTGTATGTGTCGTACAGCTTCTGAGCCGCTTCCATGACTTCCTGAGCGGAATAGTCATACCGGCTGAAACCTTCCATCTGCAGCTCGTTCATAGAGAGAGGTAGTGGAGGTTTCTTGCTTTTATCGACTACAGCGCTTTCGGTAACAGAACCTGTCTGGCCTTTGACCTTTTCTGCAATGGACTTGGAGACTTGAGTGTCGACCACACGCCCATCATCATCCAGGCCAGATTGATCAGCCCGCGGTTTCCACCGAGCCTGAAAGTCCGGACCTTCGGTTGGTTTCAGTTGTACGGTGACTACTTGATAGGCGTGAGGCTTGAATTCCTCGATCAGCCTGTCGCGCTCCCTGGCTATATAGAGCAGAGGCGTTTGTACGCTCCCAACGGGTAGCAAACCCTGCTGTCCTACCTCACGGCCGCGCAAGGTCATCGCTCTCGTGCCATTCATACCCAGCAACCAGTCGTAGCGACTGCGAGCAAGGCCCCAGCGCCGCCACCCGGTGAACTGAGGTTCTGTGTTATCCCGAATGTTGGCAAGTGACTCTTTGATTTTTGTAGCGTTGTAGTCGTTGATCAGCACCCGACGTACAGGCTTCTTGAATTGGAAGTACTCGAGGGCTTCATCAACAAGGCACTGACCCTCCTCGTCGGAATCACCAAGGTGGTGAACAACATCACACCACTGCAACAATTCTTTAAGCTTTGCGATACGAGCCTTCTTTCGTGGATCTGGCAAAAGCTTCCATGCCCGAGCTCCAGGGATAATAGGTAGATCAGCCATCCGCCAAACCTTTTTCTTGCCGGCTGTCAAAGGCACGTCGTCAGGAAGGTAGTGGTCCGGTGGAGCTTGTTGAAACGCATGGCCATCGAGCCAGATAAACCAATGCTCGCCTCTGCGTGCCCAGCCCGGCCCCTGATCTTCGGTGCGGCCCGGAATGGCCGAATAAATACCCTGAGAAAGCTGGGATTCCTTCTCGGCAATCCACAAAACCTTTTCCATTAAAAACTCCTTCCTGAACGAGGCTGAAATCAGCGTTTTTGCGGATTTGCATAAGGCTGATTCAACTTGCCTTGATTCCGTAGAATGGCTACCATACGGAAAATTATAACCCATTGCTAGGGATCGAGAAAGGACGAAACGATGATTCCATTACCAGTGGCTGAGCCGCCTGTACCGGTTTGTTTGGTTGAAGCGGCGCGAGATTACAGTTTGCCCCTTAGGGGAATGATCGCGCTTTGGATAACCGAGGGCGGCAGTACAGGGACTTTGAGCCCGAACACAAATGGCACGGTCGACCACGGTCCTTTCCAGATCAACACCGTGTGGGCTCAGAAATTAGAGCGTGAATTCGGCGTATCGCCCCAAATGATCACGACGAACTTCTGCTGGTCCGCTCGCGCCGCTGCATACATTTTGCGCTACGAGATTAACCAGGCGAATGGCAGCTTTTGGGATGGGGTTGGGCATTACCACTCCAGGACTCCGAAGTACAAATACCCGTACATCCAGCGTGTTTATAACAATTCGCTCAAGTTCTAGGAGGGCTCATGGCTAGACACGGACAAAATCAATCAGACGGAATGGGGGTCGTATGGCTGGTCATGATTGGCTTGATCGCATTTTTCGGATGGATGTTTTGGCATCGCTGGCACGGCACCATTAGCTACTGGTCGCTCAAGTGGGTTTGGTACCAGCTTGCTGTTTTCGATTGGCCATTTATGCCTGAGGTGATTCGCGAGTGGCGCGCACAAGCTGCGGGTATGGCAATGTATCCATCAAGGGTTACTTTCCCCGAGCTTTTGAGCATTCTCAATAAGGCTGGTTATTTTTACATTCCCATACCGCTTTTCTTCATCGCGAGGGGCTTTCTTGCAGCTCACCGTCACCCGATGAACAAAACGCGCAGGAAGGTCACGGTTGAAACCCTGCCTTGGATCATGTCCAAGCACTCCCCCGCTATCATTCCTTCCCTGTACTACGGCAACCCTCAAACTCTGCTGCTAAACGATGATCCGGTCGAGCATCGCAGCGCTGTGCATCCCGAAGAATGGACGCTTGAGCAAGGACTGATAGTAAATCACAAGTTAGATCGTGAACGCTGCGGACAACTCCTGATCGAGTTCCTAGGCAAGCCGGTCGCGACACTCAACGAATTGAGTCCGACAGAGCGTGCAATGTTCGCAGTGTTCGGCGCTCGCCTCCTCTCGGACGGAAAAGACATCCGCGTAGCCCAGCAGCTCCTGGACGACCTCAACCGCTCTTGTCACACAGGTACGTTTGAAGGGAAAAAAGGGTACCCGGATCTCGGTTTAACTGACGCAGCATTCAAAAAATACTCAGCTCATCCTGACGCTCAGGCCTGGCTCCTCAGACACCCCTACCCCCGAACGATGCTGTTCGCCATGCACAAGGTTGCATCCAAAAGCGGCAAGTTGCCCTCTTCCCAGTTTCGCTGGTTGAAAGGGATGGATCGTAACCTTTTCTATGCCTTGAACATCGGTCTGCGCAAAGCCCCATATCTCGAACAAGGTGCAGTTTTCACTCAGATGCAGTGGGAAGAGTTCGCGGAAAACGTGGGTTATCGCCTTACCGAGCCATTCATTGAAGACGCGATTGATGGCGTCGAAAAATATCTCGCCAAACTAGGTTTGGTCGCCCGACAAGGAGAAACACAATGAAAAATCGCGACAGAATTCGACAGTACGATTCGTCTCTCCATGTCCACTTTGGATCTACCGGCGAGCGCCGTGCAGTTACGGCACTTTCGTTGAACGACAGTCTCCAGGTTCGCCTGGATGGAAAACGTCTGCTCTGGTCCAACTCTGCACAAGGGGAAAATCATGAGTGTTTGCTTGAAGAGTTCGGGTCCGATGCTCTGGCTGGTAATGCTTTTGAAGCAATGCAACATGCGCTCGACCGCTACTCACGGCGCCGTGTGATATTCAGCCGTGTGAAAGGTGCCGTTAAGTGGGGCTTACTGCCGGCGTTCGGTCTGATCTTTGCCCTCGGTTTGAACATGTACGCGGCCCGAATGACCGGTATCACTTCGCAAGCTGCACCTGGACCATCGGGCCAGGTGAATGAGCAGCCTGCTTTCAACCCAGGTGCAATGCAGCCTGGCTTTGCACCGCCACAACAGCCTCAGAATCTCCAGCTTGGTAACATCCCCGGGCTTCCACCAGCTGCTGACCCATCAATCGTCAAGCAAGCCATCAATGCAGGTACCAAGGCTGGTAAATACGCTGTACAGCTTTCTCAGGGGGGTAAAGGGACTGTCTATGTGTTCTCTGATCCATCTTGCCCACATTGCCGCAATTTTGAACCAGAACTTGAAAAGCTCGCTGCTGACTACACCATCCAGCTTTTTCCGGTATCAGTGATCGGCGGGCCTGAGTCCAGTACTGCGATTGCCCAAATGCTTTGCGCTAAACCTGAAGACCGTGCCAATTACTGGAAAAAGATCGTCAAGGGTGATCGCCTCGACGCACCGACTTGCCCCGAAGGCGAAGCCGCCGTATCGGCCAATGACCAGATATTCCGCAAGCTGAATTTCTTGGGCACTCCCACAGTGGTGAACACCAGCGGCGAACAAACTCCGCTGACCCTTCCGAATACCGCCCGGGCCATTTCGCAGTGGCTGGATCAAACAAAGGCGCAGTGAGGATATTCATGGGCAAGTACATCCGGTACACCGATGAATTCCTTGCCCGTGTGCGTGAGGACGCAGACCTGGTGGGGATCATAGGAAGAGACATCACCCTTAAAAAGGCAGGCAAGGCATTTAAGGCGTGCTGCCCTTTTCACGGAGAGAAAACACCCTCTTTTGAGGTATCGCCTGAGCGGAACACATACAAGTGCTATGGGTGCCCCGCACAAGGCGATGCGATCAAGTGGATGATGGAGTTTCACAAACTCCCCTTTCAAGAAGCAGTTGCCGCTGTGGCGTCGGACTCAGGGATCGTGGTTCCTGAATCACAGGTTGATGACTCAGCCGAATCGCAAATGCGCCGAAGTCGCTTGGCGTCTTTAAGCAAAGCCCTGCAAGACGCGTCGCGTTTATACGCGGGTGGCATCGAACGCAGTCCCACAGGTCGCCAGTACCTCACAACCACCCGCAGGCTTTCGGAAGAAACAATTACTTCCTACCAGTTGGGTACCGTCGCGACCGGCGTCGTTGAGCTGTTGGCTAAGCGTCACGATCCAGAAATACTCATTGAGTGCGGGCTGGCCATCCGTGCGGAGGACGGTCGTCTATTTGACCGCTTCCGCAACCGGATCATGATTCCGATCTACAACGAAAGCGGTGCTTTGATCGGGTTTGCAGGACGTTCCATGATCGAAAAGCCCGACCGAACACCCAAGTACCTGAATTCGCCTGAAACTGAGCTTTTTCATAAAGGCAACGAGTTGTATGCGTTGAACGTCGCCAAGTCGGCAATTCGTAGCGCTCGGCACGCTATCGTCGTTGAAGGCTATTTCGATGTGCTCACGGCTCACCAGGCCGGTGACTGCAGAGTGGTGGCCCCCATGGGGACCGCCCTTACAAATACTCAGGCAAGACGGCTATTCAGCAATGCCGACACCGTGACATTTGCCTTCGATGGGGATAAGCCTGGCCGATCTGCTGCGTTACGAGCCTCTGCAGTTGTTTTAGAGGAAATCCGCGACGGTAAAACAGCCCAGTTCCTTTTTCTACCCGAGGGCAGCGACCCCGATCAGCTGATCGCTTCGCATGGGCTTGATGCATGGAACGATGCATTGGCTACAGCATATCCATTGAGCAGGTTTTTGGCCGACTACGTGAAGCACGGCTTGGATATGGACGTACCAGAATCGCAGGTCCGCGCTGCTGAAAAGGCACGCAAAATACTCGCCCGCGTCCGTGAGGCAACCCTCTACAAACAAGCTCTTACCGCTCAGTTCGAAAGAACGATCGGTATGGCGTTGCCCGCCTAGGAGATCACCAAATGTCTCTCGACTCACAACACGAGATCAAGCCTGGCCGCATATCAAGGGACGTGCGCAGCTCTTGGACCAGGTTCAATGTTGCACTGTATCGCCCGAACAACTTCAAGCTTGCACTTTTAGCCATAGCTGGCCTGCTGTTCTATCAGCCAGTCTTGTGGCCGGTCTGGATCCTCTTCTTGTCCATGCTAATCATGGCCTTTAAGGACCAGAAATTTCGCATGCCTATCCGCATGCCCAAAGACATTGGCGGCTTGGATCGAACGGATTATTACGAGGAGCTGGTAGAGGAAAACTTTCTTTGGGGCTTGCTCACAAAGTCGCGGCTTTTTCGCAGGCTCTTAGCTGCTGGGGGCATCATGTACCTCGGTTTTCTCCGTACCCCGAATACGGACGGAATTGCAGCGAGCGCTGATGAAGGCCGGGAGCTTTGGCTCAACAACTCCGATTGTCGTACCCACCTGTTTTTGCCAGGCACCACGGGCTCGGGCAAAAGTGAAACCCTGATGGGCATGTACTACAACGCCATCTGCTGGGGAACTGGAGCGTCGTACGGGGACGGTAAAGCTGACTCAAATCTTGCCTTCTGTCTCTGGTCGCTAGCTCGCAGGCATGGCCGAGAGGACGATTTCCTCATCCTCAACTACCTTACAGGCGGTATGGATCCCTTCGAACACATGGTGGCCAGGGAGTCTGGTCTTCATGCAATGAATCAGCCTCAATCGAACTCCATGAACCCTTTCGGGGACGCTGCGGCTGACTTCCTCCTGCAGCTGATGGCTTCCTTGCTACCCGTAGCCAGCGGTGACGGCGCTCAATGGCAGCAAAAAGCTCTCAACATGATCGATGCGCTGCTGCGTACGCTCTGTTACAAGCGCGCCAAAGGGGAACTTGAAATCTCCATCGGGGTGATCCGTCATTACCTGGCACTTCAAAACCTTGTCCAATTTTACATCGAGGGCCAGCAAGGGCTGATCCCTGAGCTGGCCTACCTGCCGATCAAAGCCTACTTTGAAACCGGCCTACCAGGTTTCAACCCACAACTCGCTGGTGATCCATCGAAGTGGGATGCAGAGGTGTTCAACCAGCATGGTTATTTGACCGGCCAGTTTGCTCGCACTCTGTCGATGATGATGGACACGTACGGTCATATTTTTGCGGACAAATTCCCGGAAATTGACATGCTCGATGTCCTCCTCAACGACCGGCTGATCGCAGTCATGATCCCGACTCTCGAAAAATCTGCGTCCGAGGCAGCATCGCTGGGCAAGCTGTACATTTCATCAATCCGGCTGATGATGGCCCAAAATCTTGGCTACCGCTTAGAAGGTACTCGGGCAGACGTCCTGGATACCAAAGCTACAAATGCCCCTAATCCGTACCTGATCATCAGCGATGAGTTGGCCTATTACTTCGCTGCAGGCATCGCAGTAATGTTTGCTCAAGCGCGAAGCCTTGGCTTCATGATGGTCGCCGCCGTGCAGGATATTCAGGGCCTTAAACGAGGCGAGGCTGCCGACGAGGCACCTTCCATGCTTGCCAACACCAAAGTGAAATGGGTGCTGGCCTTGGAAGACCCAGAGGACACGTACGATTACATTCGCAAGGCCGGTGGAGAGGCTTACTACAGCGTGCTCACCGGCTACGACCAGAACACCGGTGGTGCCTACCAAGCGCAGGGTGCAGCGAACATCGAGCGACGAAACAAGATCGAGCTTGGGGAGCTGAAAAAACTGCAGGCTGGTGAGGGAATGCTGATTTTTAAAGATGCTGTAATCCCAGCATCAAGCTTCTACATCCCCGACGATCACAAGAAAACCAGCAAACTTTCTGCCCGTATCAACCGATTCCTGCAGGTCGAGCGGCCGGAATTCAGCCGACTGCCACAAAGTGCTGAGCGCATCAGTAAGCAGGATACCCACTCTGTCGACTACATCGCGGCCCAGCTTCGCCGGGTCGAGAAACCCTACTACCCAGCCCTCGAAGACCCGATCCTCGATCAGGTTGTGGCAACTGCGCGGCACCTGGACAGCATTCAGCGTTTCGACGTGCCCGCTGAACAGCGTGGCATCGCGTTATTCCAAGCGGCTAGAAAAGCGCTTCATGCAGCGGAAGCTCAAGGCCTTACTGGATATTTTCACCAACCGAAACCCGATCTTGAACCCGAGGAAATGCTCGGCGACGACGGGGAGGATTTTGAAATTCCAGAAGATGCATATGATTAATAAGGGGGCACGATGACAGCAATCAAGCTGGGCAACGACTTTTGGAAATACACCAAGGACCAGGTGGAACTTCCTATTTATTGGCGTCCTGATGCAGTGTCGAATCATCACGTCGGTGTTGCAGGAACCTCCGGAGCAGGCAAGACGCACTGGATCCGGGAGTTCGTCACCAACATGGATGAGCAGGTGGAAATCGACATCTTCGACTATCACGGTGACATCGAGATACCAGGTGCAGAAACTGTCCTTTTCAGCGAAGCGACACGCTATGGGTTTAACCCACTGGTGTTGAACACAGACCCCCACTACGGGGGCGTGCGTAGGGCTGTGAATGATGTGATTGAAGCTATGAACAGCACATCCCGAAAGCTTGGTGGCAACCAGGAAGGGGTTCTGCGCCACCTGCTCACCGACGCTTACGCAGCCCGCGGGATCTATGTGGATAAGCCACATACTTGGCAGCGTCGAGAAGCCTCCGATGACGAAATCAAAGACATCATCAAACACAAGCGCTGGGCAGATCTGAAAGCCGTCTACCCTACCCTCTCCGATGTTGTGCGGCTGGCCAAACGCAAGTTGCGAGCCCTCTGGATGGGGATAGACGACCAGGACGACGGCAAACAGGCATTGAGCTGCTTTGAGGACTACTGCAGAACAATGGCTGCAATGAACAAGCGCCGGGCGGACTTGGCCAAGTCGCAAGGTCGTAATGGCGATGGGGATATTGAAGCCCTGGAGAAGCGTCTCGACACGTCGAAAATCAAAGCGACGGAGGCACACCAAACGTTCTTGAACAACCTGCAAACAGGGCGAGAATTCGATGACGCGATGAAGTACCACAGCAAGGATGTGATGCTAAGCGTCATTACTCGACTGGAAAACCTGATCGCGACCGGGATTTTCAATCCCAATCCGCCCCCTTTCGGCAATGCGCGGATTCGCCGGCACAACATCAAACCCCTTGCGCAGTCCGAGGATGAGTTGAAGATGTTTGTCAGATTCCGGATGCGCGCGATCATCCGGGAGATGATGCAGCGTGGGGAGTCCCACGGAAAACTGCGTCGGTTGATCGTCCTGGACGAGTCCAAAAAATTCAATGACGAAGACGCCTCAAATCCGATCAACGTGGTCGTCACTGAGATGCGTAAATTCGGCCTTGCAATACTTCTGGCGGGACAGTCGCCTGCTCATTTCAGTTCAGACTTTATCAAGAACGCTGGCACCCTTCTGTTACTGAATCTGGCTACCGCTGACTGGGACGAGGCTGCGCGGAAGCTGAAAATCGATATCAAAGACTTGAAGTACCTTCGTCCACAAACAAGCGGTGCGGTACGCATGCTTGAAAAAGGACAGATCGCAAATTTCCGCCAAATTCACTTCTAAACGAGCGAAGTCGCCATGACCCCAGTTGTGTTGAACCTGATCCGCACTATCCGCCGCCTCAGCATGGCCGTGGCCTACATTGTAATCTTCGGCCTCATTTTCTATGGGATGGCATTGCAATTTAGCGGGAGGGAGCTTGAGCGCGGCTTGATGGAGTCGAGCCTCCATTGCGCTTTTGTAGCTTTGGGCACCCGGCTCCTGATCGACATCTTTTTTGGTGACAAGCTGAAGGCGAAAGCCTAATATGCGTATGTACGTACGTACGCATTAATTTACAGGCGGGGCGGCTACCCCGGATCTGCGATGTCTAGGAGCGTTACATGACTTTGAAAATACCCTGCGGCAATATTTCGCAAGCTCTTGCAGAGCTTCTACCAGGTGAGTCCCTGCTGATTCCTTGCAACGGAAAGACGATCCAAGTTACTCAATCCAGCATCACGTCTATGTTGAAAAAGCGAAACCTGATCATGGCTGAATTCTCCCAGAGGAAAACGCTCTTGGTTCGGGATGAACATTCATTACCCGACCCGCTGATACTGGTGTCCAGGCTCAGCGTGCGCGAGGGGCCGTCAGCAGCTTGACCAACCTTTACCCACGTCAGCGGTGCCCCTCTCCTCGGTTCACCGCTGACAAGCAACGTGTAATGCGCCATACGGAGAGATATTTTACGATGAGACTCATGACCCCAGACGCTGAGGATAAGCGTGAAATGGCTGGCCGGATGTACGAGATCTGCGACCTGAAAATTGCTCTTGAAAATGGGCATTTTTCGAGCCTCGAAGACGTTCTTTCGTACGCAACTGAGCAGACTAAAGAGCTGCAAGCTGTGTTGGAGGTCCCTCAGTGGATTGTGAATGACAGGTGCTGTGTTGATATCAAAGCCTCAATAGAGCAGGTCAATACTGGACCAGATAGCCTTCAGCCAGGTCCGACACGGCGTTGGTACTGACAGCTCAAAGATGACTCTAAGAACCCTGCATTCGCGGGGTTTTGAGGTATAAGGACCACCATTTACGAGTGTCCGCTTTTCCAAAGGAATGAATATGAAATTGACTATAGCGATGGTGCTTTTTCTGGTTTTTGCAATTTGCTTGCTTGAAACCGGTCTGCAGACGGGTTTGCATTGGGTGAGCCAACTGGGGTTTGGTTTCCTGTGCATATCGACTGTGTTGTTGTTTACGGACATGTTTGTCTCTGTCGTTGAATCATTCAAAACGAATGAATCACATGTCGAGGGATGAGAGCCAAAAGCTGCTCGTGATCGGCGGTCCATTTGATGGCCAGCGAATGGCTCGTGCCGGCGACGAGTTCACAGAGGTCGTTGGAACCAAAAGCAGTCGTCTTCACGGACGCTACTGCTACAAGCTGCGCTGGCACCCGATGCTGAAAAAATTGGTCTGGGCCTTACCTGAGAACAAAAGCGTTAAGCTTCCTCCTGCAGACTGCTGCCAAGGAGCTTCAGGCACCAGTCCTGAGATCCGCAGCCTAGAGATGGAAAATCATCGTGAGTAGCCACCCTTTCGTAACCCTTACAGCCACGCTTGTTGGTGAAACCGAGATCCCGCATGCAGGCGCAAGTCGCTTTGACAAAGCTGAGTACCAAGCTCTAATTGAGGCGCTGCGACTTATCGGGCCTGACCAGTGCCGTGCCATTCTGGATAACCCTTCGCAAGCTCACCTATTGGAGGCTGCGTTTGGGAAACTTTTGCACGTGTTGGCATCACCTGCAGCTTCGTAGGAGGTAGGCATGAGTCAATTTACTGATCTGCTATGCGGTATTGCTACGGAGTGGCGCACACGCAACCAGGAGCACCAGAGTGGCGTTGTATTGCTGTGGCAAGGGGCGGTCTATGGCTGGAAAGACTGCTTGCGTGATGCTACTCATGAGCGGCCAGGCGTCTACGCGGTAGACGAGGATGGCCATGTCTTCCTCGCCGAAGGTGGCAACGATTATGACGGTGCGAAATGTTGGGTCGTTGTTTCACCTGATGCTCCTGCACCAATAGTGCTTTACGTTTACCGCTGCGCTGGCTGTGGCCATGCTGGACAGGTGCATCTGATGGAGCTGACACCGGAGATCACTACAGCCTGTTCTGCGTGCGGAACTGAAGTGTTAGCCGAATGGGACGGCGGCGTCGAAATGACAACCTCCCCCCCGTGATGCCGGTGATGAGATATACGACCAGGCCCGCTAACGACTGAAATACCTTTGACCGTGGAAGAAACAATGATCGCTAACTCGAACTATGCGGCTGACGCGATAGAGCTTTTGAACGGGCTGGGGGTTCACCAGGCCTCTCCGAATATTTGGGAGCTCACGGACGTGCATACTGCAAGCGAGTCCCATGTTCATCATTCTCAAATGCCCGCCGCGCTAGCAGCCTACGCAGCGGTTAACGCAACTTTCGCGGCTGGGCGATTCCCAGGGTATTTGCTTCGGGATATGGTCGATAAGGTCCCCTCAATGGATTACACCGAACACGCGGCGTTGGCCATGGCGTGTGGTTGTACTCCGCCTTCGTTTGAAGGCTCAGACGCCCGGGCGCGGATCTTTGGCAAAGCTGCTTGGAACATCGTCAATACATATGACCTGAACAGCTGTTTCATGCGCTTCGACTCAGCAGGCAATGGCGACCACTACAGCTTACGGCCGCGAGGCATTGATTGGGCAGGCGATTGGGCCGTGATCCCTGCCGACATTAAAGAACTGCGTAGAGCCTACCGCGCAATGAGCCCTCTCCAGAAGGTGATGGTCTTGACCATCATGCGGCTGTACAACCAGAGCAAAGACAAGATCTACCTCACTGGTTGCCCCACAAAGATCAGTGCTGCCGAGGCGATGACCATCCTGCGTGACAACGCAGCATTGCCGGCATGGGGGCACCTGGTCACACATTACGCGGGTTGGTAGAGCCCCATGCCGGCAATCAAGCGGCTACCGCGCCTTTGGCTTGCTGGCTGGAGCCATCAAGGGCGACAAGTCACCCTATCCTGCCCCAGCTCCATGGATGCTCTGCACTCGAACGATGCGTGCTGGTAACGTCTGTAGGTCCCCTAAGTTGACGCTCGTGTCATCTCTGCGTAGAATTAGCCTCAACCACAACCTCCACGCCTCGGGCGGGCTCCGGCCTGTACTGCGCACCAGGGGGTTTCTTTTTGCCTGTAAAAAAGTGAGCAGGAAGCTCTCATGGCCCCACGCATAGCCTACACAAAACAGGCGAAAACCACGCCTCAACTGCTCGCACACCTTCTTGCCAAGGGCTTAGCTGTCCCTGATCAAGCAAAGGCGCTGCATTCCCTCGATCTAATCGGCTACTACCGGTTACTGATCTACATGCGTCCGCTACAGAATAGCCATACCAAGATTTTTTATCCGGCCGTCGAGTTCGATGACGTCATGGCACTGTACGACTTCGACCGGCGATTGAGGCTTATCTGTCTTGATGCAGTCGAACGTATAGAGGTGGCCTTGCGTGCCGCGATAACGAACACACTTGCTCCGGATCCTGCCGCAGGTCCGCACTTTTACCTCGATGCGACGCATTTTTCTAACGCGCCTGGCCACACGGCTTTCATGAAGGCTGTCTGTGACCCGAACACCGCTAAACATCAGCCAGTGGACCACTACCTCAAGACCTATCACACCCCTCCGCATGCGCCGATCTGGGCGATTCTTGAGGCTGTTACATTTGGCCCTCTATCGCACCTGTATGCAAATCTGCAAATTTCACACAGGAAGGCAATCGCTATAGCTTTTGGTTTTGACGAGAAGGTGCTTGTCAATTGGTTCAAAAGCATCAACATGTTGCGCAATGTTTGTGCACACCATTCTCGGCTATGGAACAAAAACAACCTGGTGAACGCGCCCTTACAAGTGCATGCCTTGAAAGCCGAATTCCCAAGCCATGCGGATCGAGGACGAGTGGCCGCACGTGCAGTGACTCTCGTTGCGCTATTGAGAGTGATCGACCCCACCTCTAATTGGAAGCAGCGATTCAAATCCGTGGTACAGAGCTGCCCTGCAGGCGCTCTACAAAAAGCCGGGTTGGCCGAGACAATTATGGGTTTCTCTCCTGGATGGGACCAGCGCGCATTCTGGAATTGAGGTGTGCAATTTTGCAGGCAAAGACCTGGCCCAGGTGTAGCCCCCTTGATGAACACGAGGATCTATCTGTGACAAAAGAAGAATTGCGAAAGCAGCTGCAGGAGCAGTTTGAACGTCACCTGCAGGCTAACCCTGAAGCGGTGACACTTTACGCAGCAGAGCCAGAACCTGAAAAAAGGCCTTGGAAAAAGAAACCGAGCCTGCTCGATCAGGCCTTCGCGCAGAGCTTGGCTGACATCGAGAACGGCTAACGGGCAAAAAAAAACTGCCATGGGCAGTTTTGATTTGCAAATGTGAATCACCCACGAGGGGTAGTAGACCCGTCATAACCTCCAGAATCGATGCGAGGCAAATGACCGTTGGTTAGCGCTGAAACTGCGCAGCCGGCAAGCAAGATCCAGATGAGAAACTTCATGAGGGGTTTCCCCCCTGGTCCTGCTGATCGCTCTGCGGACGTCCACCCAGCAGCTGCATCGTGCCCTGCATGTCGACAATGATTTCTGTCGTGTAACGCTTGATACCGTCTTTTTCCCATTCCCGGGTCTGCAGCTTGCCTTCAATGTAGACCTGCGAACCCTTACGGAGATACTCGCCAGCAATCTCAGCCACTTTGCCGAACATCGACACACGGTGCCATTCAGTCTTTTCCACTTTCTGGCCGGTCTGCTTGTCGGTCCATTGTTCACTGGTCGCCAGACTCAGGTTGGTCACGGCGTTGCCGTTAGGCATGTAGCGGACTTCGGGATCCTGGCCACACGTACCGACAAGAATGACTTTGTTTACACCTCGCGCCATGGTGTGGCCCTCCCTTCGAATCGTTGATGATGTAGCTGTAGCCTTGGTTTGCTGCGTGGTTTTTACGCTGGCCGCGGTGCTTTAGGAATTGCCGGTGGAGCTTCTTTGAAGTGGATGCCGTGTTCAGCCTGGCGTTCACGGATCAGCTCAGAATGGCGTTTAACCCCTACCGTCTGATCGATGCTTGCACCTGCCTCTGCGAATGAATGGAACTGACCATGCGCCTTTCGCTCGCCGTCTACCGGCTTCCCGGGAATCCCGGTGCTGTATGGGATATGAGTTGCGGTTTTGACCAGGAACACGTCGAACCGATCACCAGGCCCGTCAGTATTGTGCATGACATCGAGGCGGTGTCCGTGCACCAGGCGCCCCATCTCCCCTCGCTCGTTGAGCTGCGCGGCTTCGGAGGTGTGTTTGAATTCACGTGATGCGAAAACCCGTTCGCCGGCGATTACCCGCTCGCGGAGACGTTCGTCGCCTTCTGCAGGCGCTGCCGGCAACGACTCAACTTGGAACGCAAGGTTATGGCCAGGGTCCCGAAACGGAGCTGGAGCCTCCGGCCCTTGGTGTTGTGCCAACTGGGCGATGAGTTTTCTCGTCTGCACCAGGTGCTCCACGTCTTTGGGTTGGGCATCGATCAACCCCACCAACTCCTTGTATTCACTTCCGGTCAGCCTGTGACGTTTCTGGTCTGCGATATCCTTAAGGACTGCCTGCCAGTCTGGAACGCTCAATGCACTCATGGGTGCCTCCTTTCAAATAGCTCAATCGTTCTGAGTGGTGAAGCCTTCACGATTTGGGTTTGATCTGCAGCCTTTGCGATTACGGATCTCGTCATCGCTGGGCCTTTGCGTGTTGTCGAAGCTGAACGAGCCGTCGTCGTATTGCTCCAGGTAGCCCCAACAGCAATCCGTTTCATTTTGCCCAGGCTTAGGAGGAACCTCCCACCAAGGCTCGCGGTTCACTAATTGCTTCATATGCACCTCCGAGTTCTACGGTGGCCATCACAAATTGATAGTCGTTAGCACTTGTGAGGACTGGCGATCGCGCAGCTCGATGACGCCGTGTACAACTTCACCAGTGGCAGTCATTCCGGATGAAATCGGAATGTACAGGTACAGCGTACCCCTGAGATCGAGGGAGCCCTGCGCCCTCGCCTGCTCGATCTCCCGGGCTTTATTTTGGTCTTCGACTCGTATGCTGCAGGGGAACCCAGACGGTTTGATCTGCAGGTTCATCCCCGCAGTGTTGCGCACCGGGTTCGCCCAGCAGTATTGGCCGTAGCTGGTGATCGGAAATGAAGAGCTGGTGAAGTCGTAGGGGCCCACCATGACATTCTGCAAACCCATTCCCTCAGCTACCGAAGCGGCTTTTATCGGAAGAGAGTAGTAATCGTTTTTGCCGTACTCGCTCAGCTGCTCCTGTATCGCCGGCCATTTAGCCTTTTCAATGTCACGTCTTTTAAACGCGTCGGAGGTCGCTTGATATTCCGGTGATAACCAGCCCAGTTTCTGGTCGTTTGTCGTGCCGCTTGGAGACTTGGCCAGCACCAGGTACGTGAGTGCCTGACCGCCTGGAAGAGTGTTGAGGTCGACGTATCCACTCAGGGGCACCGAAGCGTCAGCAGGCCTCTTGAATTGAGGCTCAACTGGAGCTTTAGACTCTGTCGTTCTGCTGACTTTAGGGCTGTTCAGCAGTGATGAACCCGAGGAGGCGGCGCCAGGCGCTTGTTCTGTGTTTGGCTTGTCACATCCGACCATGAGACAGCAGGCTGCGAGAGACAGCGCAGTCAGTTTAAACTTCATGGAAAGCTCCATTCCTTTGAGTAGATCGTTCGTGCAGTTCATCCGAACAACGTATGCATATCGGACTTCCAAGCCCCTGGACGTTTGATTCTCACACCAATCTCGCGCAGGTTAGGAAGGGTTGTAACGAGTCTGAGTAACGGATGAGGGCTATTGTCGGGACTGATCTCCCAGCTATCAATCTTGTCGAAATCCATCATTACGCCACCGGTGCTGATGTCGACGTACAAGGCCTGCTTAGCCACCGGATCGAAACCAACGTAGCGGTTGTACGCAACGGAAACAGCTTCATAGCGAGGCTTGAAACCCGCACGTTTGAAGCTGTCTACCTTGCGCTCCAGGCGTCGTCGCAACATCCCTGGCACGACAGCAAATAAAAAGTACCCAAGCGCTGCGTACAACAATCCAGCCACGATCAGCATGCCTGCAACCTCAGGGTCACGGCGGTAATCGAAGCATGCGATCAAGGCGACCGGTACGACCGGCACCAGCCCCATCAGGTAAAACGGCCGAAGAATCCACCATGCAATGTTCATAATGATCTCCATCTTTCGTATCAGGTATACGATACGGAATCTATGATTTTATTCTACCACGACCTCTTGACAGGTCAAAGCCCTATTGATAACGGGGCCAACAGGCCCCGTTCGTCATTCCTAAGATCTTATACCGTCACCTGCCTTTGTCCCTTTGTTCTGTCCTCCTTGAGGTCCAGGGCGTGGTGCGAGGTGTTCCAGCTTACTGCCGAACACATTCATGGCATTTTTCATCTTCTCGTTATCATCACGGCCCATGGTTGCAGATGCGTGGCCACCTACCCAGTTGATCACTTGGTCAGGGACAATCATGATCAGGTTGAAGCAGCTATGGACCAGGTTCAAGCACATCGAGCAGTAGATGGTCAGGAAGAAAATGATCGAGAACAGACCAGTGGTCGAGTCGAACTGAGCATTAGCTAGTGCTACACCAAACAACTGGTTCAGCAGTGTGCCGCCTGCAATCAGAGCTGCACCGCCCAGAAAGAAACCCAGAACCATCAGGATCGGTCGGACCATCACATTCAGCAGAAAGATGTAGCCGTGGGTTGTCTTTTGCCCCATCCCATCGCCTTCACCGTTCAGGTGAGTGATAGCCCAGAGAGGTGCTGCGATAACAGCCTCGCCAACCACAACCAGCCAATTAACAGCAGCTCCAAACCAAATGATGAAGGGCACCATCGGCAAATAGGTAGAGAGTGTGCCGCCCAGGATAAACAAGGCGATGATGAGCATGATGATGAAGGGGCCAACAGCGCCAAGGACGCCGGAAAGTGCATCGCCCACGGATGTGACTGCGTTCGCAACTTTCGAGAACGTACCGGCAACACTCCAGCCATCCTTGACCTTTTCAAGAGTCTTGGCAGCTACGTAGCCACCAAGGGCTGTCTCGGCCGCGACCATTGTGTAATCGCCGAGGTTTTTCATCTTGATCAGAGGATTCAGCTGACCCATGCCTTCGCCGCCGGCATTGACGTCGACCAGGTAGTTGACGATCCGTTGACCTGGCGCGGAAAAGATACTGCCAATAATGCTACCTGCATCGGCCCCTCCAGCCCCTTTGGAGTAGTCACCGCTGGATTGAGTACCCAAGGTGCTTGTCCAGGTAGAGGTTTCCTGTTGAGCCTTGTACGCCGCCATTGAGGAGGCGTAGACGTTCACAATTGCAGGATCCCCACCAGAGGACATGCCGAACACAGATGCTTTTGCTGCCATAGCATCTGACAGCTTAGTGTTTGCTTGTGCGAACGTCTGGTACCAGGCACCCAGAGTCCACCATCCACCCTCTTTGATGCTTGAGTTCATCTTGCTGGCCAGCTCGCCAATATTGCCCTGCTTGGTAGCTGCGACGCTGTTGACGGAGTTTTCGTATGCCTGCGCTGCTGACTGAACTGCCATCTCCACATCAGGAAGGGAATTAGTTTGTCCTGATTGTCGTTGGATCACCGCGTTGACGAAGTTTTGCGCGCTAGTGCTCAGAGATGCCTGCATGGCCTGAAGCGCCGCAAGGTGAGCTTTACGTATGTCCGACACATCAATGGTGCCGCCAAACCAATTAGTTGATACCGCCTGAGGCTCCAGATCGCCTTGGATGTCTGCCCCACCACAGACAAAACTTGAATTCTTGAGTATGAATCCACTTTGGGTTGCAGACTGCTGGACGTATCCATTTTGGGTAACCAGAGCGCCGCTTGCTTGGGCTTGAGCTATCCCCGCATTGATACCGTGCAGGCAAAGATTTGCCTCGAAAACGCTATGCGCGAGTCCTACCGTCGACGGCATCACAGGTTGAACTACCATCGACGTGCCGTCAGTGAAAGCTTCCATCGCGCTATCGACGCCGAGATTAGCAATGCCGATACCCATCACGGAAGCACCCCACAACATCAGCAGTTGCGATAGCGACCAGCCGCTTGCTGTTGGTACCAGCGAAACCAAGCCCCAGACAAGCCGTACCGGCCCCCAGATGGTTGATTGCTGTTTATCGAAAACTGACCCGTCATGAGCGGTCCGGGTTAGCTTTCTAAAAACGATGTAGCAAGCCCAAATCGCCCCAACCACCAACAGTGCGCCGTTGAATACCGAGAAAATGCTCGCGAGGATGGTATCGCCACTGGTGTCTCCCCCTGCCAATGGGTTGTTGACCACATTCCCGTAAATCGACACCAGTGCTTCTCGGGACTTATCGCCTGTCCTTTTCGCAGCTGCTGCAATTTCGCTGATGGTTGTTCCATCCGCTGCCCGAGCAGGCACAGAAACCAACCAGGCTACAAAGAGCCAAAAGCTTTTATTCGCGATTGCTTTCATAGCCGAACTCCGCTGGTTTTGCCGATTTGAGGATTCAGCGTCTTCAACAACCAGTCAGGGTTTTCGATTTTAAAGTCGTTGAACCCGCCGTGCTCTGCCGCAGATAGGCGACGGGTAGTCAATTGCCACATCCGAAATTGAGCGCTTAATGCGAGCGCGAATAACAGAGGGGATGCAGTCGCAATCGACAGTAGGCTTTGTATGACCGTTTTCGTCGAACCGTTGATGAGCCCCATGGTGAGACCGATCAAGCCCAGCAACCAAAATATTGAGCCAGCGAGTAGCGCAGCGCGCTTCCGGCGCAAGAAGAAAAGGTGCAGTTGCTCAACAGACATTGCACCTGGTTTACGGTTGGCCATCGCTTCCTCGAACGACACCGGCTTACGTTCCGTGGACTCGTCGACATCACTGTGCAACAAAGCCTGCTTAGCTTCTGCAGACATTTCTTTGATATGCGTCCAATTCTCTTTGGTTTTAGCGGCTTCCTGCTTAGCAAGCCGCACGGTCTGTCTCATTGACCAGAATGGGAGAATGATACGCAGCGCTATTGAAGCCGCCTGCCTCGATTTGGATGGCTGTTGTTCCGTCATCAGTTGCTGCCTCCCATGTGGCCCGATACAGCGCGATATTTTTGGCTCAAGATGGGCTCAAACTCTGAACGTGCGCCGCTTGCGAGATTTAATCCGTTGATCACGTTCCCGCGCTGGACGTCGTTACGCAGCTCAAGCAGCAACCAATTGGTCTGGGACTGCACGCGGATCTGCTCACGGAGCAGGTTGTCCCCTTCCATGTTTTGCAAGTCTGCCTGGTACTCGGTATTGGCATACCGGCGTCCAACCTCAAACGATTCAAATTCCCTGGCCGACATCGTGCCCGTCGCTTTTGCTTGAGATGACGCAGTTTTGGCGTAGTAGGCCTGGGCCGAGGACGACTTGAGTGTGTCTACCAGCAAATCCTTGGTCGCTGGGTTGGGTTGGCTATCAGCAACGAGCTGGTCCTGCGGATCCGTAGCAGCCGAAAGGATCGAGTTGTACTGATTCATGAGTCCGATGTACTGCGAGCCGGCTTCACTTTCAGCTTCGCCCTTGCGCAGCTGACTGCCGATCGATCGCCGAGCTGAGTTTTGGGTGTACATCTGCGCTGCGTCAGTCTGCTCTTGGGAGAAGGTGAGATCTGCACTCTTACCATTTGGACCGGCGCCTATCATTACGGAATCAAGGCGCTTGTCAGCCCCGGGCATTGTTGTTGAAACACTCGGGCACGCGCTGGCACCGCCGTACGCGGCATAGTCATCTGTGTCGCAGTAATCAGCGTGAATGCTTGCAGAACGCATGGAATCGACCTCGCTGGGCGCGGCCGGCGAAGTCAATGCTTGAGCAATTTTGCGGTTTTCGGTTTTGCCGCCGCCACCAGACCTCATGGTTGTTTTTATTGCAGCAACACCAGCTTTGACGTCGATAGCGCCTCCGGAAGCAGATTCACTGCAAATGGCGTTGGAGACGTAGTACCGCTGACGTGCGTCCTCATAGCGTCGGTTCTTTTCCTGAGTCGCTGCGAATTCCCGATCCACGCGAGCCGCGGTTTCGACCGTGTTTGCGACTTTGCTACTGCCTTGGGTCACAGCGGTACCGACCTGGTACAGCATCGTATTCACTGACGTGGCCATCGCTCCTACTGCAGCAGTTGTTGCGTTCACAGCCAATGTGATGCTGAGGTTCGCTGTTTCCACAGCACCAACCACGCAACCGTCGCAAATCGCGTAGGCTGGCTTGGAGGCGAACATTCCTACCGTAAGCATTGCAAGTGCAAGGGGGGAAAACTTGAGTACGTTCATTAGATATTTGCTCCTGCTTTGCGGCTTGCCCGGTACTCGGCGGTCATCTCGTCAGCGAGTTTCATGACAACCGACTTCGCTTGTTCCGCGCCCGCCTGCAGCTCCAGCTGCTCGATGTAGGTTTTCGCGGTACCGAGAGGGAATCTAGCGGCGAGAACCCTACGTGCCGTCATTGAACCCAGTCGGCTGTACAGCGCTGTTCGTAGTGAAACGTCCTGCTGGGTTGTCGAAAAGGCCCACAACTCCAAGGCACCCGTGGTGTTCGTAAGGATCTGCGTGATGGTGCCCTGGTTGGTTTTGAAAATGGCGAGCATGTTCGCGCCTTCCTCAGTAGGGCCGACGCATTTACGGTGAAGCTCGCTGATGGTCTGGTCGGACACCTGAAAGGAATCACGAAGAACCTTCTCATCACTACGATTGCCGCCGCGCAGAACGTATACCGACGTTGATGCGTCCAAAAGCGGTTGAGGGAAGTCATTCATGAACTGCGAGATCGCGATAATTCGGATGCCCCATTTACGACCTTCACGGCCATCTTTAATAACGGTTTGAACCGGCGCTTCAAGGCCGTCAGTGTTGTGCCATTCATCATAGGCAATAATTTTTTGTTGCGAGGCCACATCATCTGCGCGTTTGATGTGATATTCCGCATACAGCTCAGGAACAACTTTCACCAACTCTTCTTTGCGCAGAAAGTAGTTTTTGGCAGCTAACTGTCGAGCAAAAAGATACATGCATGAGGTCTTAATAGCACCTTCAGCAGTTTTGGAACCGATGACGTCATTAAGATCGATAGAAATAACACGAGTTGTAGCATCGAGGTCGAAACGGGTACGCCCGGAAAACAAAGCAAAGCTGGTGGTAGCTACCACAAAACAACGCGACATATAGTTGAGCAAAGGTTCATTACTTTTAGTTTGGATAGATCCAAACATTTGTCGAATACTTTCGTTATTCAGCATTGCGTTAAAATCAGCCAGCACGGGTGAAGCTTGGCGCTGGGCAATTGTTGCCTCTTGGATATAGCCTGCAGCGAACAGCATGTCGGTCACTTCGTACCAGGTAGCAGTGGACCACCATTTTTCGTCATGCTCAGCCAGAATCCCGGTTTCCAAAAGGATCTTGTCTACCAACGGAACGACTTCAGGTTCGTATTGGTTTGCTCCGTTTCCGGCTCTGTCATCGTAAACCAGCGTCACTAGACGCTCGTTGACACGTGACACTTCTGCAGGAGCGCGGCCGATATCGGTATCGGTGCAAAGCAGGTTCAAAAAATCAACGAGGAATTCGCGCTCGCGAGCAGTGGGTTCGCGAGCACCGAGCTGCGGGTCAAAGGGGTTAACTGCGTAATCAACGCTGTTCTGCAGCTTAAGGTACACAGCCTCGTTTTTGCGATGGTCAGGAAGTGAGTCTCTGATGACCTGGATCAGTCCGGATGAAGATGGACCAACGTCCACAATCGTCATCAGCGGCAATTGAATCGCACCCGGCCGATGGATCGCGGCATTGTTCATGGTGTTTACAGTTACAGATTTACCAGAACCAGGTATGCCTGAAAACAGCTCGATCCAAGTGTCTTGGATACTGCTGCCCAAACCTACAGGAAAAATTTTACCCTCAGGCGTCCTGAGTATCCATGAGCCAGTTTCTGCCCACGGTGTTGCAGGTCGTTGCAGGGGAAGCATGGCCAAGGCATCTTGAAGTGGAGGCAGCAATCTGTTCGCTGTGTTCTTGGTAGTGAATGCAGGAATGGTGGAAGCAAGGCCTGCCATAGGATCGCCATGGTTCTGGCTTACCTGACAAGTGCCCCACGATTGAAGAGACTTCTCCAGGGAGGACATGCGCTGCTTAACGGTGTCTTTGTCTTCTGCCCACGTCGAAGCAGACACTTTCATTGAAAGGACGGCTTCCTCCTTTTGAAGCCTTTCCAATTCTGAAAAGGATTCACGGATCGAGCGGTTACTTGGCAGAAGGCCTACAAACCCTGAAACCATGCGACGCATGCGTACTTCATTGAGCCCGCATGGGTTCAGGTCGAAGCGAATTCGCCATGGAACAACCTGATCGACCGCGCCGAACAATTCCTTAAATGGAAGCGGATCTTGTGGTCCCAGTTCCATTCCGAAAGAGCCGTGCCAGAGTCTGTCGGTACGAATGTAGTTTCCATCCGGTTCGACATTGTTGCTGCAAATCTGGTAGCTCAAACGTGGAGCAACGAGGTCCGAATAATCGTCGGCATGCTCTGGCCCACTCGGTATGTGACGATCACCAGGAAGTGACGGACGGAACTTTTGGGAAGTACCTTCGCGGTTAATCATGATTCTGACTCGCTTCACAGCTTCATGCGCAGTCAGAGGCTTCATCATGATCCCTTTTTGGCCGTCGATACCGCAGTTCGCAAAATCATCCTGCAACCGCTTGAGCATTGTGTCGTGACGATATTTTAAGGCAGACAAAGCGAATGCAGGATTTTGACCAAACTGCGTCCGTGGAACATTGTGTTTCGCCAGGCTTTTGGTAAGTGCATTCATCTCACGCTTTTGTTCTTCTGAACTCATAGCGCTAAGGTGAGTGTACACAACGAGAATATTCTGCTCCCAAGAGCACAGAGGGTAATTACGCATTACACGGTCTAAAATTATGTCTTCAGTTTCGAGGCCGATCCGTCGGGCCGTATTGAGTAATGGTTCCGCAAGGCGCATTAACTCGTCTTTAGCGCGCTCGGGATCACGCTCAAATGAGAAGGTCAGCGAATGACCATAACGTTTCATGTATCCCGTCATACGGACTCGCAATGATTCGATCATTGCTGCGAATTCGGCCTCCGAAAGCATCTGAAATGTGCCTTGCAGGTCAAAAACGGTCAGGAGCGAGTATCCATTGTTAACCAAAGTGTACGGGTCCTTCAGATCTGGAGAACGCCGAATGTCTTCATCGGTCACACCCACTGCGGTCATCAGTTCGCAGTAGCTGGTCATGTCTTTATTAATCAGATGTCGAGCCAGGTACTCAATCGCACCTTCAACGGCATCTACGCATTTCTCCAGAACTCCCATACCCTTCCCCTCAGCTCGGCGCATTCATTATGTTGTGATACACATTTGGCCAAGATGCTGTAGGTGAAGATTTATAAGCATCTTGAGCCCATTGTTTTGCGTTTGCGCTGTAAGTACTAGGGTTGAATATCACCGCAAGATCTCTAAATACAACGGCATGAACGTCTGCACCAACACCCTCCATTTTCACCAATGCACTAGCGAATACACTTGGTTCAAACGTGCCCCAAGCAGCTTCTGTGTACTGTCTGTGCGAAGCAAGCCAGTTCAACAACTTTTTCGCATCAGATTTAGTTGCTTCATCCCCTGTTTCCAAGGCGACTAGGATGCATCGCTGCAGATTGTTAACATCCTGCGCAACGAGCCCAGGAAGGTATCCAATAAAAGCGTTCCCCTCCCCCAACTCCCCAAGATGCTGCCAGCCGTGACACAACGAATCGACGGCGCGCAAGTTATCTTTCCGTACGTCTTGGTGGTTATGGTTAATATTGTGAATTTCCAAAGTTTGCGAAGGAAAACCACAGAAGAAGCACCGGTGTTTGCTCTCACGAAGAACTTCAACCCGCAATTCTAGACTCAACGATTTTTTATTAGGCTCAGTAGCAGTTGGTTCTTTATCACCCCAAACCCTTGCTTTAGTTGACAAGTTCATACCGGGTAGTGCTGGACGTTCGAAATTTCGACCGAGCGTAGCATCGGGGACTACCATGTCTGGCTGATTATCTGCGCTGCTCATCAAACCTCCAAGGCAGTCTATAAGACTGCCTGTTGCTGCTGTTGGTTAAGGTACGACGCCTTGTTGACCAGCATCGATACCTACAGTCTCACCTGTAGCAACCATCATGAAACCAGTTGCGCCTAGTGCCGCCCCGCCTAACATAGGCCCCCAGATTTGAGTACCTGTAACTCGGCTGTTCTCGCCTTGCTGGGTTTTTTTCCACATATTCATGCCACCATATCCGGCACCACCAAACCCTAGGACAGCGAATATTTTGCCTAAGCTTTCTTTCATCGAATCGCCCTGTTCTGCTCCCTTTTTGCCCATGTCAGCCCAGCCATCTGCATGTGCTTGTGCAGCAAACATGGTTGCCATGGTGATGCCGGCACTTGCCAACATGATGCGACGCTGTACTGGGTGCTGATTGTATTCGTCAGTTTTGGTGATCAGGTGTACGTGAGCTTTACGTACAACATCACCGACTATCTCGAAAGGATTCATTTTCATAGCAACGCTCCGTTTGACTTACCAGTAAAGTTTGAATGTTTCTTGAAACGCATCAATCATCTTGTCTACGTGAACCAATCCCGCACCCGCAATCAAGTGAGTTAAAGCACGCCAGACTAGATCATCTGCACCGTTGGAAGACTCTCCATCAATGCTTGCCTTTTTTAAGAGCAGTAGTCCCTTAAAGCAGCAAAAGCCACCAGCAAGACTTGCTAGTGTCAGAACAGCATTTACGGCTTCTTTGAACTCACCGAACTGCTCCGCTCCGCTCCAGGAGATTGCGCCGTAGTTCGCTTGACCGCTGGAAAAGGTCGTCCAGACAGTTCCAATTGTTCCCGAAAGGTTGAAAAGCATGGCCCCGATGATCATCACCATCATGGTGCCGCCAGCAGATATTGGGCGTCGGCCTGGTTGAATACTGGCGAGCTGCATCTTGCGAAGCACCGAGCCTGAGTACGCGAAGCCGACCAGCGCTCCGAGGCTCCACAGTAGGCCCCACATCACTCCGGTCAGCGAATTAGCTGCCGCAATGATCATGCTCGCGAGATCCATACCTTACTCCCTACCGGATCACGCCGAGGTTTGTGACAACCTGGCGGGACACTGGATCTATGCGAAGAACGCGTATGCCGTCGAAAGCATCACCGACCTGTACAACGATTGTTCGTTGGTCATGCGCCAACCACGCTTGATCGGTATAAATGGTGTTGATGCTATATCCAGTCAAAGCCTTGGATGTTGTGACGGCAGGGACGGCAGGCTGATTTCGCGTCGCCTGGATTCTCTCCTTGGCCTTGGGAGGAGTATCAGATGGGCGTGACTCCAGCATTGCAATTTTTGCCTGAAGCTCACGAACCTGGCCCTGCAGCTCGGAAGTGATTTTGGCAAATGTCTCTATTTGGCCTTGAACCTGGATCAGCTCAATCTGTTGGCTGACTGGCGGAATTGTCCTCACAGGTTCCTCAACCGGTTGGACCGGTTTTTGGCGTTCATACGAACCGTACTCAGCTTGTGTGTTTTGGGCCCCAAACTGTTGCCCTTGTGTGATCGTAGAGTTCGAGCGGAACAACTTAGGTGCGAAGATCCAGACCGCTGCTACGAGTGCAAGCACAACAAAGAAGTGCCATGGCTTCACTTTTTCTACAAACGAATTCAAGTTCCTTTTTGGCAAAGAGTCCTGCTCCAGTTTCGAATCCGGCTCCGGTTGAGCAACGCCTGCTTTTGGGGCCGGTGATGCAAATACATCAATATCGGCCGCTGTCTGTGTCGTCATGTTGGCATCCTTTCAGCGCTGACTCAGTAGCGAGTCGAGTTCATTGTGTTGGGTTGGCCAAGGCCAGGTGTAAAGCCCGGATACCCGCTGCTCATACCCTCTTGATCACCGCTGCCAGTTGCGCTAGGTGACAAGCGATATTGTTGCTTTGGCTGTCCAGCAGGTTGACTCAGGGTATTCAATTCATCTTTCTGATTTGCTTGAATGGCATTTTTGTCCAGTGCATCACTAGCCATCACAGGGCCGATGAACTGAATACCGATAGTCGAGCCCAAAGGTCTAATAACTTGCTTTTGAGGCATGTTTGCGCCGTCATTTGCGAGAACCTTGCCTGCTTGCTGGCCAATACCACCCGCAAATGTACCTGCTACAGCCGCACCGTTCGGTGTTTCTGGATAGGTCGAAATGACTGCACCTTGGCTGGTGATAATATTTTGAGCGCTACCTTGCTCATAAAGTTGACCTGTCTTACCGATTGCAATAGCAAGTGCTGGGAGGATAATTCTTTCGAAGTATCGGTTGTTTACTTCGCCGGAGAGTGCGGTTCTCATGCTGTCTGGATCAACGGCTTTTGCGCTAATTTTATATGAGTGTCCCTTCCACTCCATGTAGCTAAACGTCATGTCTACGGTTTCGTTTATACGTTTGTAGCCCATGGCGAAACACACTGCACCTGCGAATGGCCCGGTTGCGATCTCCGCACGTACCATCGAGTTTTCGTCAGTGTCGATCTCAGTCTTGAGAATAGACGGGGCAAGAGTAAACCCTGGTACTACCACTACGTCGGGATCTTTTTGACTCGCGGCCCCATTAGCGCCGCGTTGATTGCTTGCAACCGTGCCGCCCGCACCAGCCATAGATGCTGGCATGATTGATTGAGCATAAGCAGATGGGGTAAGAGTGGCGTCTTCGCTCGACTTACCCAACCCGTGGGGCTTCTCTCCCCACGCGGACATCAAACCTTTTACCTGCTCAGCGATTTGTTTGTCGTACTCTTTGTTACGAGTTACGACTTGTTGTTGTTGCTGGGGTTGTTGGTAATAGTAATTAACCTGCTGAGGTTGCTGCTGCTGTCCTGAACCAGGTGTGACCGGTTTAACAGACTGTGCAGACATCACAGACATGTACGAACCACCGTTTGATTCGGCTTGTTGTGCGTTTGCTTGGTTATATCGGTTAAGTACCTGACGGTATTGTTCGCTTTCTTCTGTTTTAGTGCCTTTAGCGTCCGTCGTGATACCCCGAACGGAAGAATTACTTGAATTGTGATTTTGCAACCAGGTATACGCCAGATAGCCGCCACCAATGACCACGACAGCTACTACGGCTACGATAACCTTGGTTTGGCGACCAATATCAGCTTGAGTACTCATATGGACCTCAGTTGATGTCTAGTTGGAGGGTAACTGACTGGCCCATTTGAGACAGGGTTACGAACGGAGTTGCTGGAAGCCGATAAACTTTGGTTCCATCTCCTGAGGACAGACTTTGATCAAACGCTGTTTGAATATCTTGCTGCGTACGCACGAAGATGTCGCCGTTGTATTGCCACACTTTTGTGTGCGTTGGCACGTCCCCATGTGCCACCACTGCTCGGGCATCCTTGGGTGGAATTCCGTCAAGAAAGGCCTGAAGGGTGTCGTCATATAGAGCGATTTTACCTGGCCCCATCAGCGGTGCTTTAGCGTAAGGGCCTCGGCCGGGTATCCGTACGTCCAAGCGAGCATCCACGATTCTGGATTTCTCGCCTTCACTGTCAGGTTCACCAGTCACGAGTTTTATGACAACTGGTGTCGTCGCGCCTTGTAGAAATAGAGCGATATTTCCAGATTCGTAGGAGGATGTCGTTGAAACCACAACTACGTGCGAACCCTGCATCCACTCTGCTGTGAAGATGTCATCTCTGGAGATCCGTGGTGTGATTGCCAAAGGCCAAGGTGCCCCTGTTGAGTCGAGGATAACCAAGTTCGATATCTCACCAGGCATTACACGTAACACTGGTAGTGACGCGCCCGGGCTTAGGTCGACAGAGACACTCGTGATTCTCGGGATGGCTCTCACAGGCTTATACGCCTTCGCCTTCCTCGTGTTCTCAAGGCTTCCCCGCATTTCGCGAATTTGTTCTGGAGCGAATGGAGCTACAACTTTCATAGCTTCATTAAAATCCGCTGAGCCCTCTGGAGCGTCCAAGGGAGGCATGGGCGCAACACCATTCTGCTGCGGTTGAGGGGCAGCATTTTGCTGCGGTTGAGTTGGTGCCTGACCCTGTGGCTGGCCACCTACGGCGTAGTTCGCAGCGCCGTAGTTAGTTTGCGGAAATGCATTTTGCATCTGCGGATTAACATTTGCATTTGTTTGGCCAGGCTGCGCAGGAAAATTCGCGGGGGTGCCCGGGCCTTTCACTTGCACCCATTGTCCAGGAACTGGAGGTGCTGGTTGCTGTTGCTGTTGCTGTTGCTGTTGCTGTTGCTGTTGCTGTTGCTGCCCCGGTTGCGGTTGCTGCATTGATTGTTGCTCGGCTCCAGGGAGCATTGCACCGCTTTGCGGAGCTTGAGCATCTTGCGCAAACGCTGTGTTGATTGCCAAGACAAGCATCGGCACTACAAGCTGAAATGGTTTCATATTGGTCCTCCCTTACCGGGGCTTGATGACGATGTTGTCAAGGGCCACGCCTACAAGTGAATCGAGTGTTGGAATCCGAGTTACAGTCACGAGAGCAATGAAGTTCTGAGCGGGTTGTTCAGTTACCTGCCCGGTCAGCTTGATCTCGATTGGAAGCTCTACCTTTCGAACCCAGATGTTATCGACAAGCCGGTCACTAACGATCACGCCTGTACCTGCTGTGACAGTCATGTTCATGCGCTTGGTCTTGATCGAGTCCAGGTATCCGCCAGCTTCGAGCTGTTCCAGGAATTGCTTAAAACCTTCGCGAGTCCAATCAGCACGAGCGTCCTCCAGCTGGCCGCGGTACTGCTGAAAATTGATGGTCAGTGAGCGGTTGATCGCATCGCGAGCGAACTGGATTACGTCTGCTGATTTCAGGTATGGCTCTGAAAGTGGTACCAGACGAATCACGCGCGTCCCATCAGCTGCAAAATATTGACGATCAGGATGGACCGCGAACCAACCGAGCATTCCATTGAGTGCTATTGATGCAACGAGACCCCATGTCAAAACCATGTTGGACTTCGCAAGGGAGCCCGAAATGTTGCTGAGGCGCTTGCGGTCTTTTTGCTCCTGAACCATCGGGTCAATAGCGTCAACGTTCTGGTGCAGCGTCTTCACGAGATTGAGCAATTCTTTCTCATATTCCGTGCGACCTTCTTCGTTGCCGGCGCCTGCTGCAGCTTCGCGCTGAACGTCCGATGTAGGCTCTCGCAATTCGGTCATTAAATCCCCTCCGTTTTCCGTATTCTAACCATGATGCGGAATCGGTCAATAGCTAATGTTCAATGTTGACAGCCTTAAATCAGGGCTCGCGCACAGAACGGCCTTCTCAAGGTGACTACGATACGGAATTGCCATTGATGGCACATTGCCGGTAAGGCGCCGGTTTGGACATTCGTATATCACCGACGTTTCATTAGAGGAGTCGTATATCGCCGACATTTATCTTCGCTTGGAGGCGACAAAACCCCCGCGTAATAGGGGTTTGATCGCGGGGAGCCGGGGTATTAGGGGGGGAGTGGCTTGCCAATGCTCTGGAAGGGTGTTTTGAGGGGGTTTCGTACATCGGCGACAAAATTTATTTGCCTGTGGATAGGCTCGTATATCGCCGACACCTCAGGTCGTATATCGCCGACGCTTTCGTCGTATATCGGCGACGCCCCTTTCGTATATCGCCGACACACGGTCAACCCCGAGGTTAAGAACCACGCGGCCTGTAGCGATCATGAGGTATGCATAACACGCGCACGTTGCTTTACAGATTTAACAAAAAAAAAGATTTTATAACTATGTGGAAAATGCTGGAGGCCACGTCGCACGCGGGTTCCAGAGGGTTGACGTAAGCTTTTGCAAGCTCTAGCCTTCGCCGGAATCTAGAACCACAGAAGTGTTTTTTTAAGAGCCTTTAGGGATATGTAGACCCCCCTCCCCTCTTTTCCGTGGATGCCGTTGGCTTCTAGAAACCAAACAAACCACTCTGAGGAGATCGGCCTTTCGGGCTGAAGAACAAGAGTACGAACAAGCATCCTGGCAAACGCCGGGCAAAAAAAAGAGCCTTCACGTCTCATCCTGGCAGATAGTCGACGTGAGGCTCACCGATTAGGTAGCTCGATTATGGACACCTGCGCCTTTGCGTGCAAGGTACACCGCGATTTTTATCGCGCTGAAATTACCTTGCTCCTCAGTACGGATAATCTGCTTTGAATCAGGGTAAACCTGGTGCTCTGCAGACGCCTGTCGACCCACGTTTTTTCGTTGCTGATACAGCCCTCAACAGAGTTTTTGAGGAGGCTTCGTATCTGGCCAGATGCAGCGACAATAAAACGGCTATGCGAGTGCGTCCCCGCGAGCACGCAATTCGCTATCCCTACATGCAGGTAAATCGCCTAGATCGAGTCTCATGGCTCATCTTCGATCTGGATCACGCTAACTCCCTAATTTGGGACGATGCCGGTCTCCCACCTCCGAACCTGATTGTCCGCAATCGTCATTCAGGCTCTAGCCACCTCTACTACGCGATCATTCCGGTTTGTACCTCGGATAGCGCCCGGGACAAGCCAATTCGCTATATGAAAGCCATTTACAAGGCTTTCGTTGACCGGCTGAAAGCTGATCCTGAGTATCATGGTGGCCCTGTCGCTAAAACGCCGGGGCATCCCTGGTGGCATACGAGGGAATTACACGGCAACGTCTATGAGCTCGCCGATTTAGCAGAGTGCGTTGAGCTTGAACCGGTTACCCCATGGGGCAAAGGGCCGGATATGGATGCCGTGTCGCATTCTCGGCACTGCATGCTGTTCGAGAACCTCCGTTTTTTTGCATACAGCATTGTCAACAACGAGCGCGAGCACGGTAGCTACGAGCATTTCATGCAGCGTCTTACCGCACATGCCCATAACAGCAATCAGTTTGGTGGCCGTGGTGCCTTCCGTGACGACTTGCCCCTGTCCTCGATCCGATCCACTGTCCGATCAGTCGGCCGTTGGACCTGGAATCGCTACACAGGTAACAGCAGATGTCATAGGGGCGTCATGGAGCTGGACAAGTCTACTCCCCTCGCAGAGCGGCAAAAGCTCTCAGCAAAACGTACCCATGAAGTACGTCATAAAGCCACAGAATCCAAAATCCGCGCTGCGTGCCGTTCTCTGCATAGCCAGGCTAAACCTTTAGCGATCGCTGCCATTGCCGCCCTATCAGGGATCACCAGGCAGACGGTGGCCAAGTACCGACATGTCATTAACGAGACACGCTCGAATGTTGTTGTTGCGCTGCAACCGCCCCTCACGACGTCGACCCCTGCAGTACCGAAAACGCCAGGCAGGTCGAGCCAGGTGAGCAAAGTGATGTGTGTTAAGCATGGTGCCAATCAGATACCTGCTGGTGGGGTTTCGACCCCTAAGGGGGAGAAACCCCACCAGCTCGCTTTGATTGATCCTTTGATTGTCTCAAGTGACAGTTCCTAACCGTGACAGGGAGTGTTTCGGCACACTGAGCACCTTGATCACCAGAAACATTTGTCTTTGTTAGGTTTGCGTATGTACGTACGTACGTACGTACGTATGTTTGGTACCATAATCCTATGAGTTTCGTCACGACGCTCTCCTGGCGGCTACCAGGTAAATGTTCTAGGAGCAGGTATCATATGAACCAGTTACAAATGGGTTTGTTCTTTGATGAATCCAGTGTCGATATCGCTGTCAGCGAATCTGGATCTTGGAATTTCCCCTCTTTCAACCTCCGTGAGTATCAACGGCTTGTTACCGAGGCTCGGGCACACATTTCTTCCGTTCCACAAGAATTGATGCCCTTCTTTCTTCTTGGTGTTGAGGCCAGTGAGCAATCGCTGTCCCAAGCATCCACCGATGATCTGCGGCCTTCTCAGTGGCGCGCTGTTGCGCACTTTAATGACAGCATGTGGCTCGAATTGAACGTCGTGGCAACAAGCTTTGAAGGTTCAGGTGCGGAGTGCAAGGTTCGTACTGCACCTCGATCCAAGGTGATAGGCGTCTATGTGGAAGGTGTAGGTTCAATCATCGTTCACGGATGGTTGAGTACCGGTGATTGCCGCTACTGGGCCGAGTTTCTGCCTTGGCGTTCCTGTTTTTTCCGGCCCAGTTTTCGTGACGGCGTTTCTGTCATTCCTGAGGTGTACTGCAGGTGGGAAAATGCCGTGTCATGTATGCAGTTCTCCTCAGCGGGCGACAAGGTTCCGTCTGTCCCCACAGTGAAGGTAAACGGCCGTGAGTATGTCGTTACCAGCGCGGTTTACAGTCGAGAATATCGTGAAGGCGAAGCATGGGCTTTCGTTCGACTTCGCGATTGGGCAGGCCCGAGCTTTACCTATGACCAGAACATCAAAGAAATGGAGGCTGGAAGGAAGGAGCGTGGTGATCAGCGTGGTACTTTGGCTAAAATCCGCGGAGAGATCTGTGTGCTCTCCGAGATGGTCATTTTAGCGGATCACTCATCTTTATAGATCTGAGGTAAAACAAAGCCCAGACGGCGGCTACCGATCTGGGCTTCTACCAGGGTGAACTCGTCTAGGAGCGTCTGGATTCTTCCATGATAGCGATTCCCCGACGACACCTCAACAGAGTGCGGCTGCACGGTCCGCCATTCAGTTCCCATGTAGACTGCAGTGATCCAGAGAAGAAGATTTAGCTATGAGTGATGAAGGCGAAAAGAAACCCAAACGCGGCCGTAAACCGAACCTGGTCCCTTACGTTCAGACGGACATGTTCCAGGCCAATATGGTTGAGTGGCCGGTGAAAGACGACCTGGCCAGTATGGAGTTTCCACTTTTCTCTTTGTCCACAATTCCTGATACCGCCATCCGCGAGTATCACCAGCCAGGTACCAACAAGCGCGTACGAATCATTCCTCCCGTAATCGGCGCCGCAACGGTTTTCGATAAAGATCTGCTGTTGTTTATCGGATCCCAAATTATCGAAGGTCGGAAAGCGGGTTTGCCGATTTCAAACACGGTCAAATTTGACTCTTATGATTTTCTCATTGGCACAGGTAGGGAGCCAGGAGGAAATGCTTACGTGAACATTCTGGACATGCTCCGGAGGCTCAAGGGTACGCAGATCGAGACAAACATCGTTACCGGTGGCGAGGAGCAAACCAAGGGTTTTGGCTGGATACATGACTACACCATCACCAAAAAGACCGGGAACGGCAAGGGTGTTCTTGAAGGCATCGTTCAGATATCAGATTGGATGTACAAAGCCCTCCTCCACTATGAGGTTTTGACGATTGACCGGCGCTATTTCGCTTTGAGGATGCCCCTAGAGCGTCGTTTGTATGAGCTTGCTCGCAAACATGTTGGTAACAAGCCAATTTGGAAGGCAGATATCGTGCTAATGCAGCAAAAATGCGGTTCTACGCAAGATCTGCGTTATTTCAGGGCTGATGTGCGCAAGATCATTAAACGTGACTCGTTACCTGATTACAGAATGGCTTTGGATACGAGCTGTAAGCCTCATAAGATCGTGTTCTACACCAGGAACACCAAGCTTTTGTCTGATGAGCTGGTCGCCTCTGACAAAGCTGCTTGGTTTGAAACGCTGGAGCGATTTAAGCCCGCTTAGTCGTATATCGCCGACATTTAGGGGCTGCAGATGCAGCCTTTTTCTTTGTTCATTGTTTACATACGTACGTACGTACGTATAATGAGCTGGCAGCTTAATCGAGCTGCACCCGGCGGCTACCGGGGAAGAATGAAGTCTAGGAGTCTGCAAATGAAGCGTATACCACTGCGATCTGTTGACCGTGATGACACCCAGCACCTGCAAGATGAAATTGAGAAACTTCAATCGGCTCAAAACGTCATGCTGGAAGCGAACCGGGCTTTGGAACTGGGTGATGAGCTAACCCTGATTCGTTTAGGGCTAGACCCTGCTCGAATCGCAGAGCTAGAGCAGCGTCACCTAGCTGGTAAAAAGGGGTTTCCGGACTATGTGATTCGCAATCTATCCCACACCATCCAGCAGCTGCAAGATTACCGTAGAGCATCTGGTCAGCACCGTTCCGACAAGGAAGAGCAAACTGAGTAAACAGTCGTACTTCGTGTACGTACGTATGTATTTGCGTACGTGCGTACATGTATAATGGCTACTTGTGATCAGTCAATTTTGAGGAACATGTATGAAGGCTCAACCATCCGCTGCAACCCAAAAGGGTGAAGCCCCTACCCGATCCCATAAGACTATTAGCCTTCGTACAGATTTCAACGAACGCTTGCGCGACGAAGCTCATAAGCAAAAAACAACAGCTTCAGCGCTCATTGAAAAAGCCCTGGCTGAAATGTGGGGAATCCAACAATAAATTCTGGCCTATCGGTTTAGATTCAGTTGTATGCCCAAATACTCAAAGCTTGAGCGATACGACGGGCTTTCGGGAAATGTCCCGGATCCTGTTATCGCTCAGATGGCTGGAACCACTACTGAAGCTGTCCGTGCTCGAAGAATCAAGCTCGGCAAACCTGCGTACTCCCCTCCCCCTCCTCACCAGGATGCCCTAGCGCTCCTTGTACCTTTTCTTGGCGTCTACCCCGCCACAATGCTCGCACGTGCGGCTAAAGTTCCTCTTCAGCAAGTCTCAAAACTCATCCAGTCCTTAGGAATAACACCGTACCAACAACCTCGACCCGATATTGCGGCTTACGATCATATGCAGGGTAAGCAACCGGACCAGGAGCTTGCAGACATCATTGGGTGTTCAAAAGAGGCTGTCAGGCAAAGGCGTGTCCATCTGGAAATCGAGTCTTATCGAGACATGATTAGACGAACAACCAGAACAGCAAAATAGATCGAAATCTCTAGCAGTGTTGCTACTAGCAACAAATGTTTAGATACGTACGTACGTATGTACATGCGTACGCATTTGGGTTAAAATTCTCTCCACGAATTGGTGACAGTGGCGGCTACCACTGTGCTGCTTTGAAAAAGGTCTAGGAGCGATTTGCATGGGTTCTGTGTACGAATTGGATTCATTGGTATCGGCATTTCAAGAATCACAAGCTTTAGAAAATTCACTCGGGGTTCACCATCTTTTCGATCATCCATTGAAGGCAGATGTAGTCCGCTTGGCTGATAAGGTCCAGGGGTTTATGAAGCCCGCGCACGCCCGTGACCGTATAGAGGGATGGATTGATCATGCTAGAAGCCAAGCTGCTTGCAGGGAAAACAGTGACAAAGTGTGCTCTCGCTTTTCGATACCTCAGGTGAATGGTCTCGGCCTTGGGAAGAAGCCGGCTACCAGGTCTACCGCTTTGACATTCAAGACAATCCTGAGCTCGGTGACGTGAACAACTTCAATGTCGAGTTCTTCATAGAGTGGTTCGGCGATTTCTACGGCCTTGAGGTATTCGCGATTCTTGCCGCTTGTCCTTGCACAGACTTCGCTCGTTCAGGCTGCAGACATTTCGGTAGTAAGGATCTGGATGGCCGGACCAAAGCCTCCGTCCAACTCGTTCACCAGACCCTTCGGTTAATCGAATACTACAAACCAGCATTGTGGGCTGTAGAAAATCCAGTTGGCCGTATCGAAAAATTAGGAGGGCTCCCGGGATGGAGACTTTCATTCGATCCGTGCCACGTTGGAGATCCCTATACGAAGAAGACCTTGATCTGGGGTCGTTTCAACGCAGACCTTCCTGTTGCACCGGTCATGCCTGTTGAGGGCTCCAAAATGCATCTCAAGTACGGAGGCCGGAGCCTCGCGACAAAAAACGCAAGAAGCGTAACCCCCGAGGGATTTTCGTACGCTTTCTTCATGGCAAATAACCAACTTGATAACCCTCAATTTGCCCTACGTGCGAAGTACGATCGTCTTTCGTCGCGGCTTTTGGGCCAGGCCATTGAGGCGGGTTTGAAACCTCATGAGATCAGCGAGCTCATCGACGACGCATACCTCATGGATCTTGACGACAACAAGGCCCACTTGCTGCTGAGCAAGGCTGTGTCTATGCGCGGCGTTAACCTAGACAGCTTCGTGGATAAAGGCGGGCAGGTAGCAATGAGCTTTTAGAGCCGGTTCGTTCTTGCCCGCTTTGTTGCTGGGCAGAGCGGGTTTGTTGCTACTAGCAACAAGGCGGTTCAGCTCGAATGGCTTAAAACGTTAATATTCCTGAATTAGTCTGTTTACAAGCCGTATTCATGAACTATAATCAATTCTCAACCTACAGAAGGGCATTTACATGAACTCAACCGAAGAATCTCAGCTGGAGCTACAGAGTTTTGTTGACTTTGGAGGCTTAACCTTTTCTCCGCAGTTTGCCGCTGAGTGCTTTGGGCTGACGACCAGGCGACTGAAGGACATTGAAGAAGAGAATGGTGTTGAGATTCGTCGTGTACCTCGTGGCACCTCTACTGCACGGGTTTATGGACTCGCCGATCTATTCGCTATCGCAGCCCTACGTCGACGCTTGGGACATTCGAAAGGTCTTTCGCGCCAAATCGTTGCTTCGACATTTGTACCGAAAGGCGGCACAGCTAAAACAACTACGGCTGTGAACCTAGCTCTGTCTGCTCAGTTCGCAGGCCTGAAAACGCTGATCATCGACAACGACCCTCAGGGCGACACATCCAGCATGCTGGGCTACGACCCTGATTTGGGGCCGGAGGACCTGACCGAGATGGGTATTCCTCAGGACCGACTCGTAGACGGCCACCTCGGCAATCTGATCAGTCCCCTGTTGCGGATGCGTGCATTCGATCCGAAAACCCTTGATGAGGTCATCAAGAAGCCATTTGGTGAGGATGGCATTCACCTGATTCCTGCGGATTCCTACATCGAGGATTTGGGTGTTGCCCTGGACGCTTCTAACAACCCCGATATGTGGTATGCCCGTTGGATTGAACAGGCCAAAACCGGCCAAATACCTGGCTGTGATCTTTCGAGCTATGACCTGATCATCTTCGATAACGCCCCTGCCGGTTCCCGACTGACTAAAAATTCAGTTGCAGCTAGCGACTTACTTCTGTGTCCGATTCGAATGGACAAGTTTTCATTCCGCGCTCTTCTTCGGCTGAACGATTGGTGCGCCCGATTTGCACGGGAATACAGCTACGCACCTAAATTGCTCGCGATCCCGACGATGTTTATCCGCAATCGCCCGTCTCTAATCAATAATCTTTTCCGTCTTAATGAGCTTTTTCCTGGCCGGGTAACGGAAGAAAAAATCTATGTCTCTGAGGAGTACGCCAAGTCACTGGATGACGGCATTCCGCTGCTTCTGTGGAAAGGGGCTACCTCAAAAAGTCTTGGTCCAGTCCGAAGCGTACACCGGGAAATTCTCAACAAAATCCGGGAAATTGCTTCGGCCTGAGTTGTTGCTAGTAGCAACAAAAGAGAACCCGTGTTGCTACTAGCAACACTGAATGTTGGAGATGCAGCACATGAAATCAAACGATTACCCTGGAAAACCTAAAACTGGCGTCGTTGGCCTTCGCAAGCCAGCAGAGATTCCAGAAGGAACTCCATCCAGCGCGCAGGGGAGGGCAGCAATGCTCCAAATGCTGGATGAAAAGGCCCAGGAGCCATTGGTTGGAGAGTGGATAGGTAAAGACCAATCCCTAGAGGATATTGACGTCTCAAGCGTCGATGTATCGCCATACCAGCCTCGGATGATCTTTGACAAGGTGGCTATCTCGCTACTCGTGGAGTCAATACGTGAAATTGGACTGGGTAAACCAATTCTTGTAAGACCTCTTCCAAACGGCAGACATGAGCTCGTAGGCGGTGAGAGGCGTTGGAGAGCTGTCACTATCTTGGGATGGGACAGGATACCGGCTGTTGTGAAGCCAATGAGCGACGACATGGCAATGTTGCTCGCACTGGCAGATAACGAGCATGAAGAGTTGACTGACTATGAGCTTGCTCGTAGCTACGACCGCTACCTTCAAAATGGTAATGATAAGAGCCAAAGCGCCATTGCACGTCGCTTGGGGATCAACCGTTCTGTAGTAAGTCGGTGCCTGGACCTTATGAAGCTCCCGACTTCGATACGCCAAGTACTTGATCAGCATCCGGGACTGATTACTGCCAACTACGCTAAAAAGTTCGTGGATTTAGCGGAGCAGGATGTTCACATCGTCGAGAGACAGGTGCTGAGCATGGTCGAAAAAGGTACTAAGCAGGAACAAGCACTCCGCCAGATTGCCGTGAAAATTGCTGCATGTTCTAATCAAGGTCGTCCGGCATTTGTTCCGCGCCCAGTAGCTGGAATTGGAACAATTAAACTTTCCGGTCAAAAGCTAGAATTGAAGTGTGAAAAAGGGATTGATCCAAACTTGCTATTGCAGGAGTTTGAAAACTTTTTAAATAAATTTGATCGAAGCAAACTTGCCGCAAAGGAAGCGGAGTAGGGCATATGACTAAAGGGATAACAAGAATGAAAGCGTTATTGGAACATCTTGCATGTATAGCCGCAGGAGGAGCTCTGCTTTTAGGTTTGTTGTTTTACCTGGAGCACCGAAAGGAAGCCATAGCAGCTGTAGATGATGAGAGGCATGATCGTTGCCTCAAGGAGGCTTTGAATCCTCCTCCTCCATTCAAGCACAGCTTGGATTGCGTAGGATGGCAGCGCATAAGGTCTGATATCCCCCTTCCTGCGCAAGGTTGAAATGATATGGGAACACAGACGCGAATGCTGTTTGGTGACGAAGCAGATGCTCATGCCTATTGGGCAACGCGGGAATGGAAAACATTTGCGGTAGACCTTGTTGCGGGCTCGGGCCCAAAGCGCAAGGTCATCCACACCATGTATGTACGTGCCAGAGACGAGGATGGAGCAAGGATGTGCGCAAGGAAGAATGATGTAGCCCGGACTCCGAAACTCGCCTACGTGCCGAGGCTGGCCGGCCCCCGTGAGCTTGGCTGCACGGCATCGTAAGTTAGAGCGGCTGTGAAATGTCCGTCCTAAGGGTGATCAACTACCTGCAGCTCACCTTCCACAGTTGGTTGAAATCCGTCATATAGCTCGGGCTGAGGTAATCTCTGCGCATACCCCATTCGGGTTCTGCTGGAACAGCTGCAGTGCGTAGGCATTCCCGACCCCAGCGCCGGTTAACCTGGTCCATAACGAGCATTAAGGCCTCAGACCGCGCTGGCTGATTGATCGTGAACAGATCATCAGTGAATTCCCCTCGACGACGCAAATCGATCAGAAGAATCTCAGCTTTGCTGTACCTCATCCCCTCCCGAAAGATGGTTTCTAAACCTCGAAGCGCAGCGCCGGTCAGTACGCGAGTATCATCTGTAGGGTAGGGGAGGGTACACGTGATTCCCTGAGCGTACTTTGGATCATCGCCGAAGAAGGAGGTCTGTATGGACACTCTCAGGACGGTGCACAGTGATTTTTGAGCCCTGAGTTTCCCAGCTGCTCGATGCACGTAACTGGCGACAGCCTCACGAAGCCCTTGCAGAGTGGTTACACGCTCACCAAAAGATCTACTACAACAGATGGATTGTTTTGGTAATCCAACAGGCTCAAGGTCTAGGCACTGTTCCCCATTTAACTCACGGATCGTACGCTCCAGGACAACGGAAAACTTTTTTCCAAGCACTCGCGGGTCACACTGCGCTAACTCCCAGGCAGTTGTTATGCCCAGAGGTTGGAGGTTGTCTTTCATCCGCCGCCCGACCCCCCAAACCTCTTCCACCGGCATACGCCTCAGGAGCCACTCCACGGCCTCCTTGGAGCGGAGGTCTACGACGCCACCAGTTTTGGCTTTCCACACCTTAGAGGCATGCTGGGCTGCTTTAGCGAGGGTTTTAGTGTGCCCCAGGCCAATGCCAACGGGGAGCGCTGTCCACAGCAGAACACGGGCTTGAATTGCCTTCGCTACATCTTTTAATGGCTCGGGCAAACCATCAAGTCTTACGAATGATTCGTCGCAACTATAGGCCTCAACGGCCGGAGCAAGTGAGGAAATAGCTAAAGAAAGCCTGTGACTGAACTCGCCATATAAAGTGTAGTTACTGCTAAAAACTGAAACATCGTGCTTTTCGATAAACGTTCTGATCTTAAAGAATGGTTCTCCCATTTTCAAACCCAGAGCTTTTGCTTCCTTACTTCGAGCGACTATGCAACCATCTGAGTTACTTAGAACAACAACTGGTTTGTTTTTTAATTCAGGTCTAAAGATGCGTTCTACGCTGCAATAAAACTCGTTGACGTCAACAAGTCCAAATACAGGCTTACATTCAACACGCATGTTGGTTGAAATTCCATGTTACAACGCCGAATGTAGTTATCTCAGAAAAGTCTGTTTGTACGAGTGGAGGAAAGTCCGGGTGTTCAGACGCCAGTAACCATTTCCCACCTTCGTGAAGAAGTCGTTTAACAATCGGTTGATTGTCAACGTAAGCGAGAACGATGTGGCCAGACATAGGCGTAATTGTCCTGTCAACCACCAGGCGGCAACCATGCAGGATGCCAGCCCCTGTCATGCTGTGTCCTTCCACCTGGACGATGAACACGTGAGGAGCGCGAATATTGAGCAGATCGTCCAGCGAGATTGGCGCCTGGTAGTAGTCAGCGGCTGGATTGGGAAAGCCCCCGGCCGCCGTCCCAGAAATGAACTGCAACGGTAACGTTGACGGGGTTAGGTGGTGGATAGCTGCTACGTTCATAGGATCACCAAGCACTGTTTTTATATACAGTAAACGAGTGAAGGCAATCCCACCAGTGGTTGGCCGACCGAAGGAGTAGGGCAATCACATTACTTTTACGTACGTACGTACGCATGTGTATAATCTAAAAATAACCAGACGAAGGATCACACATGACTAAGTTTGACGGTTCAGTAGGCGACGCTTTACCAGATCTTATGGCGGATTCACCGTTAGGAGCTGGATTTTTCACGACTGCTGCAGAGGCGCTTGCGGTACGTATTGCTTTGGTAGCTAGGACGCTGCCCATACTTCATAATTCGAAATCTGATCGAATCAGATACGTTTTGCATTTTAGTGAAAACACCCAGATTGAACACTTTGATGAAATTTCATCCCAGTCGTGGGCTAACGTCATTAGCGCTGGTCTTGAAAATGTAACGGCGATCACAAGTTTAGATACCCCACAGGATTACAAAGCACTGTACATCCTCCGCGTTGGGTTAGCAGATGATGAAACCTGTTTAGAAGAGTGTTCTTTCTTCTGTGATCAGCCTCAGTTGAACTTCAAAGCAGGCTGCTATGAATTTTCATTGTGTAGCGCAGTTAAGAGTGGCGATTTTGGAAAGATTCTAATTTCTTTGTCACCAAGTGGGGATAACTTTGTATGACTATGATTGATGTTGGCTCTATTAAAGTCCATTTAGACGCTGCCCATGAGGCACACAAGAATTATATGAATCAGCCGAAACATCTTGATGATGCGCCTCTATCAGGGGTCAATCTTGAGGATTACAAGCGACAGAGTTCTCTGTTGTTGGAAGCGTACAATGATGCTTGCCGAGCCCTCTTCACGGCTCTTTCTACTGCGGTTAACAAGGAGTGCTAAATGGCTACTCAACCTGAATTCTTGGCCGTGAGACATAAATTGGACTCCGCTGGCTTCAATGTACCTCTCGATGCCACTCGGGGTGAGCTCCTACAAGTGCTCCAGGACATACGACGTGCTGATCAGCAGCAAGAGGAGTTTGTCGATGAGCTACGTGACTTGATGGAAAGTGGCGGCAGGCGCGATGACCAACTGTTTGCTGCCTGGCTCGGCACGGTGCACGTGGAGCTTGTGAAATTGGGCAACGATTCCCCTGAGATCGACACGGAAGAAAATGTTAGCTGGTTCTATGAGCGCTTTGAGACCGAGTCAGCCGCCGGATCCGCGGCTAACAGTTGGGCGTCTAGATCAAGTGGGCTGTAATCGATGCACAGGTGACAGGCTGGCAGGTGTGGCGGTCGGTAGGTGACAGGCTGGCAGGTGTGGCGATCGGTAGGTGACAGGCTGGCAGGTGTGGCGATCGGTAGGTGACAGGTTGGCAGTTGTAACAAGACGCGATGTGCTCGGATTGTAGAAGGCTTTAAATTGAACTATAGTTAATTATTGTAGACAAATAATTAACTATAGTTCAAAATATACTCATTGAACAAACCAATGAGGAGTGTCTTTATGAGTATCCCGCAAGCCATATTCGAAATGCCGGCAACGTGGACCGGAATGGTTCAGATCCGTGGCTGCACAAATGAAGAAAATGGAGTTGAAGAGTCGGTCGACTGTGAAGCTGAATTCTTTGGAGTGTATGCACAGACCGCTGAGGGACTGCACATGTGGGTTGAGGATTGCGACACCAGAGATCAGGCGAATGACCTCGCCAAGTATCTAAAGTCGACAATTTGAATCAATGGCCCGGTCATCCGGGCCTTCAACCCGAGGTGAATCATGATCCTTACAAACGACCGCTCCAAAGACAACGAAGACATAGGTGTGCTGTTTCATGCACTCATAAGGTACGTGGAGTTTAATGCAGAGAAGCTGGATCGATCCCTTGTATCTGTAGGGTATGGCAACCTCTTAGATCTGGCCAACACAGCGGCTGAGAGCTTGGCGCAGCACTGCTCTGACGAGGGCGAGGACTGGGACGGAGTAGTATGGTTCGAGCGGCTTGAAGACTCCAGCAATGATGGCCTCGCAGCGTCCCTATTGAATCGCATGACTGACACCACGACTGTGGTGCAAAAATGGCTACGGACGTTAAGTTAAACCCTCATGGCCAGTGCGCTGGCCCTGTCGAAAGGTTTCTTTCATACAGACGGTTTTCGACAGTAATCATTTCAATGATAGAGATTGGATCTGAACATGAGTGAAGCAGCTACCCAGCGCTTGTCCCCAGTAGAGTTCAAAGCCCTGTTTAGACAGCGCGGATGGACCGGAAAAACCCTTGCTTTGCGGTGGGAAGTATCAGAAGCCTGGATCAGCAAAATCCTGAAAAATCCGGATCGAGCACCCCATTGGGATGATGCTGTACGCGGCCTTCCAGACGCAGAAAATTGAACTATAGTTAATAAAATGCTTGCGGTAAAATTAACTATAGTTCAAAATGGCCTCACTGAAACGGAAAAGTGAGGCCAATGAAATGAACTACACCGCCACCTATAAAGCACCTTTAGGGGCCGGTAAAACGGTCTACGGATTTGAGGTTGAAGTGATTGATCTACGTAGGGGATGTAAGCCGGAACCCCAGAAATTTCCGTCACCCTAGTTGGGTGGGCTCAACACTCGTGTCACCAGCTACCTTCTGGAGAATCGAGCTCGGCCATCCCTCCCTGGACGGGCATCGCTCGACGATGTTCAACGGCTCCCTCACGGGGCCGTCGTTTTGTGGGGGCTATTCCATCCACAAGTCGTCGAGGTTCTTGAAGTTCCAGAGCGTCGGGTCTTCGGGGCCAGTGATACTGTCCTTGCAACTCGTGGCCGCCAGGTCGATGGTCTGCATCGGGATCGGCTCTCTCGAGCGTAGCGAGAAGAACACGCGAACCTTGGGAGTCAGCAGTGATTCCATTCCCGGCTCAACGACAACGGCCAGACGCTGAGAGGACAGGCGAACCAAGGAGCCGACGGGGTAGATGCCCACGGCCTTGACGAAGGCGTGGAAGATGCGTTTGTCGAAATGGCCCTCCCACTTGGCCATCTGCCGCATCGCCGCGGACGGGTCCCACGGCTTTTTGTAGGCTCGCTCCGACGTCACGGCATCATAGACGTCGCAGATTGCGCCCATGCGGGCCAGGAGTGAAATGGCGTCACCGGCCAAGCGATCCGGGTAGCCGGTTCCGTCGATCTTCTCGTGATGGTGCAGGGCAATGTCCACCACCCCGGGCTCGGCCCCGCCTGCGCGCAGCATCTTTGCGCCCTCCACAGGGTGGCGCTTCATGATGGCGAACTCGGCATCGGTGAGCTTGCCTGGTTTGTTAAGCACTTCCAGCGGCATCGCGGCCTTGCCTAGGTCGTGCATCAGTCCGCCGATGCCAGCCAGGCGCGTTTGCTCCTCGTCTAGATCGAGATGCCGGGCCAGCGATAGCATCAGGGCGCAGACGGCAACCGAGTGCAGGTAGGTGTAATCGTCGTGCGTTTTGATGCGTGCGACGCTGATGAGGGCATGAGGTTGGCGCAGCACCGAGGCAGCGATTTCTCCGACCAGCGGCAACGTCGTGCTTGGGTCGACGGCCTTGCCAAGCCGGGCTTCCTGGAACATGTCCATGACTTGGGACTTGGCCGCAAGACAGAGTTTCCGTGCATAACACATTTCGCTCTCCATTGAGGTTGCGCCGTCACTTTTCTTGCTTAGTGGACTAGACGGCAGAGATTGCTCCTCCGACAATTCTCTGGGCTCTGGGCTCTGGGCTCTCTGGGCTCTCTGGGCTCTCTGGGCTCTCTGGGCTCTCTGGGCTCTCTGGGCTCTCTGGGTCGACTTGGCTTTTGGCCAAGTCGACCCAGACCTCCCCGACGCCACATTCTCGAATGGCAGAGAGATCCTGAGGCTCGGTCAGCAGGAAGCTGCCGCGCCAGAATGGGTGTCGAACCCAAGAGCCGGCGAGCTTGTGGATGTACATGCCGAGACGAAGCTCGGATACGGGAATGCGTTTTACCAACTTATTTTCCTTTCTGAGTTGGGTGGTTAGGCGTGCGCCGAGGCTGGCACCCAGCGGTAGAGCGGAGGTAAGGTCACGCCAAGATTCTTGGATCAGCCGGAACCGCCGAAATTTCCGTCAGCCGATCAACATGGCTTTGTCTCGCGCTCGGTCGATGCGTTCCTGCATCGCCTGCATGACTTCTTCGTGGGTGTACGACTTGGCGTTGGGGTCGTCGGCCTCTCGGAGAGCTTCCTCGACCTCGCGGGTCATCCGCGCATATTCTTCCGGCCACAGCGCTTGCTCCATGCGCAGCGACGCCTGCCCAAGCAGGTGCAGCAGGCCGAACAGCCGCATGTCATTGGTGGCGACGACGTGCTCTCGAATCCGCTCCTGGATCACCTCGCAGGCCCGATGCGCCTCTGGCGTCGCCGTGCCCTCGTAGCCGGCTGGGAGTTCTGCTTCTTCAGCGATTCGCGCCCAAGCGATAGCCAGCGCCTCGATGGTGGACAGGTTCATTTGCTCATCCACTTGCGCAGCAGACGCTTTTTCAGGGAGGCGCGCTCTTGCGGATTGCGTCCCTTGTGGTTGGCAATGCGATCCGCCGTGGCGGCCTGGCGCTTGATGGGCCAGTAGGAGCGGCCATCCTTACCCATCGACCAGACGTTGCTGACCTGGTTTTCCAGTAGAGGCAGATGGGCGCATAGAGCTTCCGGCGACGCGCTGGCCAGCGCGGTGCGCTCGTGGGTTCGCCAGCGCTGATGCCAGAGTTTCTTGTCCTCGCGCTCGCTACGGCAGGTCGTGTGCCCAACGATGGGCGTTTTGCGGCGGCTGCGGCTCATGATGTGGTTGTCTCCAAGAACATTCAGGACAGGCTTTCTGGGTAGAGCGCCGTCAACCGGGACAGGGTTTCTTGCACTTGTTCCAGCGAGGTCATCAGATGATCAACCTGATCCTGAAGATCCACGGCGAGATCAAATAGCTCAGCCACTCGGCTGCGTGATCCCTCGTTGAACGCGGCCATTGCCAGTTGATGCAGCTTCAACAGGTCGGTGCGCAGTTGCGGAGGTGCGCCGTCTGCGCTGTCATTCAAATCGCCGCGCAGCACGTCCACGGCATCGACTGCACGCAGCAGTGCCGTGGTATCGAAATTCTCGGGAGTCAGTTCGTCCCATTCGTCGTCGGTGATGCGGGCTGCCATCAGGAGAGCTCCGATTAAGCGGTTGCGAGCGTTAGATGCCCGATCGGCTCGGCTGCTGGCCGTACCTTGATTTCGATGTCGTAGCCGAGGCGATTCAGACAATCCATCAGCTTGCGTTCGGATAGATTGGTGAAGTCGCCGCGCATCATGCCCGACACCTTCGGTTGCGGGATGCCCATGCGTTTGGCCGCCGCTTGTTGAGTCAGCCCAAGGGCGCGCATGGCCCTCCTGATCTCGACCACCAGGCCGGTCTTGATCTTGAGCTTTTCAGCGTCAGGCAGTCCAAGGTCGGCAAAGACGTTGCCCGAGCTGCGCTGAACCTCGACGCCTTCAATGATTCGTTTTTGCATTTCGTAGCTCCTGTGCCAATACCTCGGCCACCTTCAGCCGAGCGCGGATGATGTCCATGTCGGCCTTTGGCGTGGCGATTCCGCTCTTGCTCTTCTTCTGGAAGCAGTGCAGGACGAACACCGCTTCCGCAAACTTGACCGTGTATACCGCTCGATAGGTGCCGCCGGCATCGTCTTCGACGACCTCCAGCACGCCGGCACCACCGAACCCCTTGAGCACCTTTGCTGCGTCATCCTGATCGCCTATCTGCGCCAACGAGAGCGCGTAACCGAAACGGCGACGCACGTCGGACGGCAACGCCATCAAATCCTTGTGGCTGCTCGCGATCCATTCGAGCGGTTTTTCTTTGTTTGTCATGACGGAATTTTATACCTGTTCAGGTAATGATGTAAACGCGGCAACCTCAAGGAGGTGTCGTAAAACATTTGTTTTGCGACAGGCTGTCAGCCGCCGCTGTGCTACCTGTGCAACACCCCCTCAAAAATGTACGGAAAACTCTATCGCTATTCACTATTATGCGGAAACCTGTTTTTGATGGTTATCCGCCTATGTTGGTTGGCTACATGCGCGTGTCGTCGGACTCCGACCGCCAGAGCACGGACTTGCAGCGCGACGCGCTGCTCGCCGCCGGCGTCGATCCGCGTCACCTGTTTGAGGATCGTGCCTCTGGCGCGAAGGATGACCGTGCCGGCTTGGCGCGGGCGCTTGAGTTCGTTCGAGCCGGCGATGTGCTGGTGGTGTGGAAACTCGACCGGCTCGGTCGCTCGCTGTCGCACCTGCTCGCCATTGTGACTTCGCTCAAGGACAAGCGGGTGGCGTTCCGCTCGCTGACAGAGAACCTGGACACTACGACGCCCTCGGGCGAATTCCTGTTCCAGGTGTTCGGTGCGCTCGCGCAGTACGAGCGCGCCTTGATTCAGGAGCGCGTCGTCGCGGGCTTGGCCGCCGCACGCAAACGCGGCCGGATCGGCGGCCGGCCGCAGGCGATCACTGGTGAGAAGCTGGACGCCATCGTCGCCGCGCTCGATGGCGGTATGTCTAAGGCGGCGGTGTGCCGCAACTTCAATGTCAAGCGCACTACGTTGATCGAAACATTGACGCGAGCAGGTTGGCGTGGTGCGGGAAGGACGGTCGATGAGCAACAAGAATAAGCTACTCACCGTCTTTTCTGACGCAGAGCAGGAAGCCTTGTACGGCCTACCGGACTTCGACGATGCTCAGCGGCTGGAATACCTGGCGTTGACCGAATCTGAACTGGCGTTCGCCAGCAGCCGGCCTAGCCTGCAGGCCCAAGTCTATTGCGTCTTGCAGATCGGCTACTTCAAGGCCAAGCATGCTTTCTTCCGCTTCGATTGGCATGAGGTCGAGGACGATTGCGCCTTCGTGCTGAGTCGCTATTTCCACGGCGAAGCGTTCGAACGCAAGGCGATCACCAAGCATGAGCACTACAGCCAGAGGGGTCAGATCGCCGAACTGTTCGGCTACCGGTCGTGGGCGGCTAGCTTCCTGCCGCAACTGGCACAGCAGGCTGAACAGATCGTGCGGCGCGACGTAATGCCAGGATTCGTGGCCGCCGAACTGATCGTTTGGCTCAGCGAGCACAAAATCATCCGGCCCGGCCACACCACCTTACAAGAGCTGGTCAGTGAAGCCCTGTCCACCGAACGCAGGCGCTTGGGCGGCTTGCTGGCAGAAGTGTTGGACGAATCGGCCAAAGCTGCGCTGGGCCAGCTCCTGGTGCGTGACGACACCCTGTCTCAACTGGCAGCGCTCAAGCAGGACGCTAAAGATTTCGGCTGGCGTCAGATGGCAGGGGAGCGCGAGAAGCGCGCCACGCTGAAGTCCTTGCACGGGATCGCCAAGGCGCTGCTGCCCAAGCTCGGCATCTCGCAGCAGAACCTGCTGTACTACGCGAGCCTGGCGAACTTCTATACCGTCCATGACCTGCGCCACCTGAAGGCGGAGCAGACCCGGCTCTACCTGCTGTGCTATGCCTGGGTACGTTACCGGCAGCTCACCGACAACCTGGTCGACGCGATGGCCTTCCACATGAAAAAACTTGAGGACGAGAGCCGCACGGGTGCGAAACAGTCCTTTGTCGCCGAACAGCTGCGACGCCATCAGGAAACGCCGCAGGTTGGCCGCCTGCTGTCGCTGTACGTGGACGACAGCGTGGCCGATCCGACGCCGTTCGGCGAGGTGCGCCAACGCGCCTACAAAATCATGTCCAGGGAATTGCTGCAAAACACGGCGCAGCGCATGAGCGTCAAGCCACTGAACAAACTGGCGCTGCACTGGCAGGCGGTGGACGGCCTGGCCGAACGCATTCGACGCCATCTACGGCCGCTGTACGTCGCGCTCGACTTCGCCGGCACGGCCCCCGATAACCCATGGCTCGCGGCGCTGACTTGGGCCAAGAGCGTGTTCGCCAAGCAGCAGCGCCTATCACAACGGCCACTCGACGAATGTCCGGCGGCAACGCTGCCGAAACGCTTGCGTCCGTACCTGCTGATGTTCGATGCCGAAGGCACGCCGACAGGCCTGCATGCCGATCGTTACGAATTCTGGCTTTACCGTCAGGTCAGGAAACGCTTCCAGGCGGGCGAGCTCTACATTGACGACAGCTTGCAGCACCGGCATTTGTCCGACGAGTTGGTTTCGATGGACGAGAAAGCCGCCGTGCTCGCGCAGATGGACATCCCCTTCCTGCGGCAGCCGGTCAGTGCCCAGCTCGATGCACTGGCGGCCGAGTTGCGTGCGCAATGGGTGGCGTTCAATCGCGAGCTGAAACAGGGCAAGCTGACGCACCTGGAATACGACAAGGACACGCAGAGACTGACCTGGCGCAAGCCCAAGGGGGAGAACCAGAAGGCGCGCGAGCAAGCTCTCTACGAGCAACTGCCATACTGCGATGTCGCCGACGTGTTTCGCTTCGTCAACGGCCAGTGCCAGTTCCTGTCGGCGCTGACACCATTGCAGCCACGCTATGCGAAGAAGGTAGCCGACGCCGACAGTCTGATGGCGGTGATCATTGCCCAAGCCATGAACCACGGCAACCAGGTTATGGCACGTACCAGCGACATCCCGTACCACGTCCTGGAGAGTACCTACCAGCAGTACCTGCGCCAGGCGACGCTACATGTGGCCAACGATTGCATCAGCAACGCCATCGCCGCACTGCCGATCTTCCCGCATTACTCGTTCGACCTCGATTCGTTGTACGGTGCCGTTGATGGGCAGAAATTCGGCGTCGAGCGACCAACTGTGAAGGCGCGCTACTCGCGCAAATATTTCGGCCGCGGCAAGGGCGTCGTCGCCTACACGCTGCTGTGCAATCACGTGCCGTTGAACGGCTACCTGATAGGCGCACACGAGTACGAGGCTCACCACGTGTTCGACATCTGGTACCGCAACACGTCGGACATCGTGCCGAGCGCGATCACCGGCGACATGCACAGCATCAACAAGGCCAACTTCGCCATCCTGCACTGGTTCGGACTTCGTTTCGAGCCGCGCTTCACCGACCTCGACGACCAGTTGCAGGAGCTGTATTGCGCCGATGATCTGGCATTGTACGAGAAATGCCTGATCCGGCCGGCTGGCCAGATCGACCGGCAACTCATCGTCGGTGAGAAGGCGAACATCGACCGAATCGTCGCCACACTGGGCCTGAAGGAAATGACGCAGGGCACGCTGATCCGCAAGCTGTGCACCTATACGGCGCCGAACCCGACGCGGCGCGCAATCTTCGAGTTCGACAAGCTCATCCGCAGTATCTACACACTGCGCTACCTGCGCGACCCGCAACTGGAGCGTAATGTTCACCGCTCGCAGAACCGCATTGAGTCCTATCACCAGCTACGCTCGACCATCGCCCAAGTCGGTGGGAAGAAGGAATTGACCGGCCGCACCGACATCGAAATCGAGATCAGCAACCAGTGCGCCAGGCTGATCGGCAACGCGATCATCTTCTACAACTCGGCGATCCTGTCCCTGCTGCTGACGAAGTACGAGGCAGCTGGCAATGCCAAGGCGCTGGCGTTGATCACGCAGATGTCGCCAGCGGCCTGGCGGCACATCCTGCTGAACGGGCATTACACCTTCCAGACTGACGGCAAGTTCATCGACCTGGATGCGCTCGTGGCGGGACTGGAGCTGGGCTGACGGAAATTTCTGGGATTCCGGCGTACAACCCCTATATGCTTGCAACGCCAGGAATGGATAGAAGCCTGACCTATGTAGGCATGACCCGCCACCGCGAAGAAGCGACCTTGTTTGCCGGTGCAGATGACTTTGCAGACAAGCGAGCGGGCCGACTGGTTGAGCATGGTGCAGCACCTTATGAGAACCAGCCAGGCAACCGTCAAAGCTACTTTGCAACACTTGAAAACGACAAGGGCGAGAAGCGCACTATTTGGGGCGTGGACTTGCAGCGAGCGATTGAAGATAGCGGCGCGAAGCGTGGCGAACGTATCAGCCTGGAGCATGGCGGTAGCCAGACCGTAACGCTACCGGACGGACAGCTGGCCGAGCGTAACACCTGGAAAGTTAAATCAGCGAACGAGCTGGCCGCTGGCAACCTGGTAAAAGTTCTAGGCCGCGAACGACCCAAAGAGAGCACATTAGACTTTGCCGACAGGCGCGGTTTTGATGGTGAAAATGTACTGCAACGCTGGCTGAACCGTGGCCGCACCAAGGCGGCAGAAATCGCCGGTAAGGTGCGGGATGCCCTGGGCATATCTACAAAAGACATTGCCGGAAAACCGCAGCCCGTTATTGAGCCAAAGGAGCAGCCACAGCAGCAGCCGAAGCAGGTGCAGCCAGTGCAGCAGCCAGAGGACGAAAAGGCCAAGCGAGCGCAGGAGATTGCCGAGAAGTTCCGGGCGAAAGTTGCACAAGAGCGCGGCGAGCAGCAGGCGCAAAAAGTGGAGCAGCCGCAGGCCGACAATTTGGCCGGATTCCGTGCCAGCGTAGAGCGAGCCGAGGCAGCCGGTGGCGGCCTTGCACTCGATGTAGCACAGGCACAGCTGGCAGTCGCCAAAGAGTACCAGGCAGCCGGTAAAGACCCGAAACACCACATTGCCGCTATCTTGCAGGAAGGCCAGACGAAAGCCTTTAGCAGCCTGCAATCAGGTAGCGAAGCTAAGGCCGAGCCGGTGCGCGGTGAAGTTGTCCAGGTCAGTGAGAAAGACCGCAAGCTGGCCGAGGCAAACGCCAAGATGGAAATTAACAAATTCAAAGGGCTGGCCGTCAGGCGACAAGGTGGGTTTGCTGGATATAGCGACCGTAACCCAAGCGCCTGGCTGGCAGTACCGGAAGAAATGCGCGGGCGGATTGAGCAGTACAACGCCCTACCGAAAGAGCGCCAAGCGGCTGCCCTGGAGAAGATGCACCGCGAACTTGTTGACAGGTACACACGCGACCCGAAAGCAGCACACCGCGACCGCAACCAGGGCAGAGAACGTAGCGGCTTTAGCCGCTAGGTTTAACACCAGGAGAATGAGCAATGACAGTTGAACCGACCAACGAAGAATTAGCCAAAAGCTATACAAACAAAATCGAGCAGGCACAGGAGCGCAGGCAAGAGAAGAACCAGGAGCGATTAGAGCGACACGGAGAGGCTGCGGCAATTGCAGCGCAAGACCCAGGCTTTAGCAATTTTTCCAGCCAGACTGTTGAGATTGACGGGATAACCAGCCAGCAATCAAAGAGCCTTGCTAAAGAGCTGAACAGTGACAACGAAAAAGGCGACAGCGTAAAGCAGGCAAAGGCGATGGAAATGGCAAAGCGTTTTAGAGAGAAGGCGGCACAAGACCGGCAGCAATCGCGGGTTTTTAGCCGCTAAAAAAAGCGGTGCAAAGGCAGGCGGCAACCTGCCCTTGCACCTAACCACAAAGAACCTGACATAGAGGTTAATCATGGCTACTCATAATGATAAAGGCCAGCGGGCTGCTGGTATATCGAAATACTGCATTACATTCGGCTTATCGCTGGCTGTACTCGCATGGTCTGGCTACATGCTCGACTATGCGTATCAGCAACATAGCGAGCTTTTAAGTGCCGGAGCGCACACCGGGACAAGCCTAGAGCGGCTAGGACTACTTGACCAGGAGGGCGCAAAGCATGAGCAGCGTTAATACCTGGCGACGTGTCGCCCTAGCAAGCTATATCACAGCAGGCACGGCATTAACCCCACTCTATTGTAAACAAGACATTTTTATCTTTTATATTCAATGGCTTATTTTCCTGCTAATTGGTAATACCATGAAAAATACCATGCTCAGAAAAGGCTTAACAATATTTTGAAAAATTGCCTACTGAGCGCTGCCGCACAGCTCCATAGGCCGCTTTCCTGGCTTTGCTTCCAGATGTATGCTCTTCTGCTCCTGCAGCTAATGGATCACCGCAAACAGGTTACTCGCCTGGGGATTCCCTTTCGACCCGAGCATCCGTATGAGACTCATGCTCGATTATTATTATTATAGAAGCCCCCATGAATAAATCGCTCATCATTTTCGGCATCGTCAACATAACCTCGGACAGTTTCTCCGATGGAGGCCGGTATCTGGCGCCAGACGCAGCCATTGCGCAGGCGCGTAAGCTGATGGCCGAGGGGGCAGATGTGATCGACCTCGGTCCGGCATCCAGCAATCCCGACGCCGCGCCTGTTTCGTCCGACACAGAAATCGCGCGTATCGCGCCGGTGCTGGACGCGCTCAAGGCAGATGGCATTCCCGTCTCGCTCGACAGTTATCAACCCGCGACGCAAGCCTATGCCTTGTCGCGTGGTGTGGCCTATCTCAATGATATTCGCGGTTTTCCAGACGCTGCGTTCTATCCGCAATTGGCGAAATCATCTGCCAAACTCGTCGTTATGCATTCGGTGCAAGACGGGCAGGCAGATCGGCGCGAGGCACCCGCTGGCGACATCATGGATCACATTGCGGCGTTCTTTGACGCGCGCATCGCGGCGCTGACGGGTGCCGGTATCAAACGCAACCGCCTTGTCCTTGATCCCGGCATGGGGTTTTTTCTGGGGGCTGCTCCCGAAACCTCGCTCTCGGTGCTGGCGCGGTTCGATGAATTGCGGCTGCGCTTCGATTTGCCGGTGCTTCTGTCTGTTTCGCGCAAATCCTTTCTGCGCGCGCTCACAGGCCGTGGTCCGGGGGATGTCGGGGCCGCGACACTCGCTGCAGAGCTTGCCGCCGCCGCAGGTGGAGCTGACTTCATCCGCACACACGAGCCGCGCCCCTTGCGCGACGGGCTGGCGGTATTGGCGGCGCTGAAAGAAACCGCAAGAATTCGTTAACTGCACATTCGGGATATTTCTCTATATTCGCGGTTCAGCAGGCATGTCCCCTTTGAGGGCGACCCGACGACAGGATAATCGACCTTATGGTGCGCAAATATTTCGGCACAGACGGTATTCGTGGCAAAGCCAACGAAGGCGCGATGACGGCGGAAACCGCCTTGCGCGTCGGCATGGCGGCTGGCCGTGTCTTTCGTCGCGGTGACCACCGCCATCGTGTCGTGATCGGCAAGGATACGCGCCTGTCGGGCTATATGCTTGAACCCGCGCTCACAGCCGGTTTCACCTCGATGGGCATGGACGTATTCCTTTTTGGCCCGCTGCCGACAACGTATAGGAAGAATAAACGCCCTTTTCACCCAAGTCCAACAGCTTTGGACCGCAGTTGACTCTTTCGACACCCCTGCGATGCAACCCAATCCGGCTGACGGGGAGCCAGCAACGCTGAAAATTTACCCTCCTCTTTCCCACTAGCGGCTCCTTTTCCGACAACCAGCACGGCGGATCCCTGCCGCGGCGCTGTGAACGCAGCATTTTGATTGGTATCGTTGGCCTTCAGGCTCGTCAGTCAAACAGACCCAGGAGCAGCTCAGCCGGTGGCGCCCGGCTTTCGGGTAACGCCCTGGTCCCGCTGGTTTCGGCTTTGTGCTTCAGGTGATCAAGGATCTGCTTGATCACTATAGGGTCTTCAATGCAGGCGATGACTTTCATGGCGCCGCCGCAGCCGCTGCAGGTCTCGATGTCGATATTGAAAACACGCTTGAGCCGTTGCGCCCATGTCATCGACGCTCGCCGTTGTGCTGGTGTTGCCGGTTCATCAGCCACCCTGACCTTGTTGCCCCTGCCCCGTTTTGCCGGCGTGACCAACGCCCGGTGCCGACTGTTGGGTGCGAACACCCCGTGGAAGCGGGTTAGGTTGACTCTGGGCTTCGGTACCAGGGCGGCCAGCCTTGCAATGAAATCCAATGGTTCGAAAATGACGTGCGTGGTGCCGTCCCGGTACGGCGTCTTGAGCTGGTAGCGCACGTTGCCGCCTCGTGTTAACGACAGCCGCTTCTCGGATACCGCCGGGCGGCTGATGTACCGGCACAGCCGTTCGAGCTTCTTGCGTTCATCGGCCCTGGCCGCCACGCCGGCGTGCAGGCTGGACCCGGCTACCTTGCCAATCCCGTCACCGAACGGATCACCACTGGTCGGCAGAGTTTGCAAAGTGAACACCTTTCGCCCCGCCTGTGAACCGACAGCGATACGGTAAGTGATCGAGTGCCCCAGCAGGGGTGTCATCGGGTCGTCATCCACCGCATCCGAGGCCAGATAGCTGTTTTCGACATCCCGTTCCAGCAGGCCTTGCCGTTCCAGATAGCGACCCACCCGGTGGGCGATGGTGTGCGTCAGCTGGGTGAGCTCTGGGCTGGTCGGCGCCTTGACCCAGCGGAAACGCGCTGAGCCGTGGGATTGCTCGACATACACACCGTCGAGAAACAGCATGTGGAAGTGAACATTCAGATTGAGCGCCGATCCAAAACGCTGGATCAGGGTGACCGCGCCCGTCTTGGCCACTTGGTGGGTATGGCCCGCTTTCTTGACCAGGTGCGTGGCAATGACGCGGTAAACGATGCCCAGCACCCACCCCATGATCTCGGGCCGGCTGGCAAACAGGAAACGCAGCTGAAACGGGAAGCTCAACACCCACTGACGCATGGGTTGTTCAGGCAGTACTTCATCAACCAGCAAGGCGGCACTTTCGGCCATCCGCCGCGCCCCACAGCTCGGGCAGAAACCGCGACGCTTACAGCTGAAAGCGACCAGGTGCTCGGCGTGGCAAGACTCGCAGCGAACCCGTAGAAAGCCATGCTCCAGCCGCCCGCATTGGAGAAATTCTTCAAATTCCCGTTGCACATAGCCCGGCAATTCCTTTCCCTGCTCTGCCATAAGCGCAGCGAATGCCGGGTAATACTCGTCAACGATCTGATAGAGAAGGGTTTGCTCGGGTCGGTGGCTCTGGTAACGACCAGTATCCCGATCCCGGCTGGCCGTCCTGGCCGCCACATGAGGCATGTTCCGCGTCCTTGCAATACTGTGTTTACATACAGTCTATCGCTTAGCGGAAAGTTCTTTTACCCTCAGCCGAAATGCCTGCCGTTGCTAGACATTGCCAGCCAGTGCCCGTCACTCCGCGGTCTTCACTGCGTGATCGAGTTGATCGACACCCGCCGTGACACGCTCCATGAAGTGCCTGCCTGCGTCTGTTAGCCGAACGCCCCGCGCATGGCGCTCAAATAGCAGGACACCAAGGTTATCCTCCAGCGCTTTCACACGCGCGCTGACGCTCGACTGGCTGATACCAAGTGCCTTGGCCGCATGCCGAAAATTCAGATGCTCGGCGACGGCGATGAACTGAACAAGGGAAATGAGCGGTATCCTGCCAGACAGGATACCGACATTCACGAGGTTTCGATGGTTAGTGCGCCGCATCGGAGCGGGCCTGCTACCAGTCGTCGGTTAGACGACTGGCGACTTCTCGGTGGCAGCCCCACGGAGCCGAAGGAGCACCAGCCCCAACGAAACCAGTACCGCCATCGCCGTGGCGTAACAGATCACGGGCCACGCTGTGTCACCGTTTAAAAGTGCCACCGCCAATGTCCCGACAATGCTGACTATCAGGCTTTGAACGCAGAAGTAGAACGCGACCGCTGATCCCGCGATGTCGTCGAACTCTGCCAAAGCGCCGTTCGCGGTAACGGACACCGTGAAGACAATACCGACCGCGACAACCCACATCGGTAGGATGAAGGTGAGGAATGACGGCGAGCCGTAAAGTTCGCCGATCCCCAACAGGACCGCTCCGCAAACAAGCAACGCCATCCCACGCGCCACGCATCCTGCGATGCCCCATCTGGCGACAAAGGACTTCGCGAAACGGGTTGTCACGATCATTACAAGCCCGACAGTGGCGAAGGCAAAGCTGAATCCGATCTCGGAATATTCCGCTTGGCCTATGAGCACACGGGGAGCCGTCGAGAAGAAGACGAAGAAGGTGCCCATACCGGCGCTAAAGCCGACAGTGTAAACCCAAAAAGCCGGACTCGCGAAGATCGGCAAGACAGATCGGCGCGTCTTGACTTGATCCAGAGGGCGGGTTTCGTGCCACCTGAAACCCGCATTTAGGAGTGCGAGCATCGCCAGTATAGCCAAAGTAATGAATATCGCCTGCCATCCCAAGAACTCGCCGATCAATGCTCCGGCGATAGGGCCGAGCGCAGGCACGAACGCCAGCATCGAACTGAAAAGGCCGTAGATGACGACACCCTCAGGACGGTTGGCATAAACGTCGCGAACCGTCGCGAACGTCGCCACCAGCATGGCCGACGCGCCCACTGCTTGAAGTAGACGGAAAGCGACAAAGGCCGGTGCAGTTGAAGACCAAGCTGCTCCCAGAGACGCAATGACGAAAGCCGTTGCGCCCGCAAGTAGAATTGGCCGTCGCCCGATTCTGTCTGAGAGCGGACCAAAAATCACCTGGCCCACGCCGAGCATCACCATATAGAGGCTCAACGTGAGTTGGATCATAGCGGGCGTCGTGTTCAGGATGCCGGGCATCGCTGGAACGACAGGGAGATAAATATCCATCGCCAGTGAAGCGAGGATGTCGAAAGGAGCCATCAGCAGCAGTGCTGCCGGCAGCGTATAGGCCCACGCGGGGCGTGTGGTGGTCATGACGAATCAACCCTCGATTAAGGAATACCGGGCGACGTCTGCTCGTCAGCAATCAGATGAGACTAGCCTTACAGAGCGCCGCAACAACAATACTGGTTGTTGCGGCTTACTTGTCTGCTGACTTGGAATTTCCCATCTGATTACTCCACGCTTACGAATATGAATTGCTACATTTTATCCGATTATCTTTTGCTTCGCAATGCGGCATGGGCGCACTCAGCGTTCCAGCCCCCTCTGCCGCCCTAACTGCCACGACACCGACCCGCCCTGCACGATGCCCATAACCTCGCGGCCGAGTTGGCGGTCGATGATCGGCCGCCACGGGACAAGGGTGAACTCATGGGATTTCTCGACCACGGCGAACTTGCCGCTCGATAGATGCACGGTTCCGGTAAACTTGCCGCTGACGCTCTCGCCGTCCGTGGCGGCGCGGAACGGCAGGCCCTTACTCAAAGCCATATCCGATCCGACGCCGGCTACCTCGCGCTCCCGCAGGATGGCGAGAAGGTTGCGCCGGTAGAAGACGCGGCTGTCCCGGCTGCGGGTGGCGTCGCCCTGTTCGATATGGTGCTCGCGGCGCTGGTCCATGGCTTCGCGGACTTGTTGCCCGAAGCCGGTTGGCGCAAGGTCGGCCGTCTCGCCGTGGATCAGCCGCCGGTCCAGCCAGGTCGCGCCGTCCGATCCGATCTGTTTGTTCAGATCGACCGGGGAAAGGACGCGAACGCTGGCCTGACTGTCTCGGCCGGCGTCATGGGCGGCGGCACGGCTGACCAGATCATCGGGGATGCGCCATTGGTCGGCGTCGATCCGCTCGACGATACCGGCCCGGCGTAGCGCCTCCAGCCGGCGCACATGGGCATCGACATAGCCCTCATAGTCGCCGCCTGGAACGCGGCACGTATAGGAAGAATAAACGCCCTTTTCACCCAAGTCCAACAGCTTTGGACCGCAGTTGACTCTTTCGACACCCCTGCGATGCAACCCAATCCGGCTGACGGGGAGCCAGCAACGCTGAAAATTTACCCTCCTCTTTCCCACTAGCGGCTCCTTTTCCGACAACCAGCACGGCGGATCCCTGCCGCGGCGCTGTGAACGCAGCATTTTGATTGGTATCGTTGGCCTTCAGGCTCGTCAGTCAAACAGACCCAGGAGCAGCTCAGCCGGTGGCGACCGGCTTTCGGGTAACGCCCTGGTCCCGCTGGTTTCGGCTTTGTGCTTCAGGTGATCAAGGATCTGCTTGATCACTATAGGGTCTTCAATGCAGGCGATGACTTTCATGGCGCCGCCGCAGCCGCTGCAGGTCTCGATGTCGATATTGAAAACACGCTTGAGCCGTTGCGCCCATGTCATCGACGCTCGCCGTTGTGCTGGTGTTGCCGGTTCATCAGCCACCCTGACCTTGTTGCCCCTGCCCCGTTTTGCCGGCGTGACCAACGCCCGGTGCCGACTGTTGGGTGCGAACACCCCGTGGAAGCGGGTTAGGTTGACTCTGGGCTTCGGTACCAGGGCGGCCAGCCTTGCAATGAAATCCAATGGTTCGAAAATGACGTGCGTGGTGCCGTCCCGGTACGGCGTCTTGAGCTGGTAGCGCACGTTGCCGCCTCGTGTTAACGACAGCCGCTTCTCGGATACCGCCGGGCGGCTGATGTACCGGCACAGCCGTTCGAGCTTCTTGCGTTCATCGGCCCTGGCCGCCACGCCGGCGTGCAGGCTGGACCCGGCTACCTTGCCAATCCCGTCACCGAACGGATCACCACTGGTCGGCAGAGTTTGCAAAGTGAACACCTTTCGCCCCGCCTGTGAACCGACAGCGATACGGTAAGTGATCGAGTGCCCCAGCAGGGGTGTCATCGGGTCGTCATCCACCGCATCCGAGGCCAGATAGCTGTTTTCGACATCCCGTTCCAGCAGGCCTTGCCGTTCCAGATAGCGACCCACCCGGTGGGCGATGGTGTGCGTCAGCTGGGTGAGCTCTGGGCTGGTCGGCGCCTTGACCCAGCGGAAACGCGCTGAGCCGTGGGATTGCTCGACATACACACCGTCGAGAAACAGCATGTGGAAGTGAACATTCAGATTGAGCGCCGATCCAAAACGCTGGATCAGGGTGACCGCGCCCGTCTTGGCCACTTGGTGGGTATGGCCCGCTTTCTTGACCAGGTGCGTGGCAATGACGCGGTAAACGATGCCCAGCACCCACCCCATGATCTCGGGCCGGCTGGCAAACAGGAAACGCAGCTGAAACGGGAAGCTCAACACCCACTGACGCATGGGTTGTTCAGGCAGTACTTCATCAACCAGCAAGGCGGCACTTTCGGCCATCCGCCGCGCCCCACAGCTCGGGCAGAAACCGCGACGCTTACAGCTGAAAGCGACCAGGTGCTCGGCGTGGCAAGACTCGCAGCGAACCCGTAGAAAGCCATGCTCCAGCCGCCCGCATTGGAGAAATTCTTCAAATTCCCGTTGCACATAGCCCGGCAATTCCTTTCCCTGCTCTGCCATAAGCGCAGCGAATGCCGGGTAATACTCGTCAACGATCTGATAGAGAAGGGTTTGCTCGGGTCGGTGGCTCTGGTAACGACCAGTATCCCGATCCCGGCTGGCCGTCCTGGCCGCCACATGAGGCATGTTCCGCGTCCTTGCAATACTGTGTTTACATACAGTCTATCGCTTAGCGGAAAGTTCTTTTACCCTCAGCCGAAATGCCTGCCGTTGCTAGACATTGCCAGCCAGTGCCCGTCACTCCCACTCAAATGTTAATAGGCCGCCTCTATGAAGGGGGCTGTTTTCGGGGTCGATTTCCAGGGGTTCATTGACACTTGAGGGGCGGGCTATGCCTTCCCTCTTGGCGTCCAATCCGCCCCTTGGGGCGTCAAATCAAGTCCGCTTTGTTCGGGCTGGGGTTGAAGTTGAAGCTGGGAATCTCCCCCGGCTTATGGCTGGCTGATGGTACTGGTTTGGGTGTCGCTGGGGTGGCTTTCTTGGGGGCCGGTTGGGAGGATGCCGGCGGTCTTGCGGTGGCCTTTTCAGGCTCGCCTGGCGACCGAATCAGACTGTTCACATAGCTGATAAAAGCATCATATCCGAAGCTGATTTTCCCTTCATCGTGCAGCGTTTTCCAGATGGCTTTTACCGGCCAGCCATCGGTCAAAGCCTCTTTTATGTCGTCGCGCTGGGCCAGGAAAGCCGCCCGATTCTGTCCTGAACGGGTGGGCTTTTGGGTCTGCATTTGCGCTGCAATGCGCTCTGTAAGCCGTTTAGTCATGCCGATTCTACCGCCTTTTATATGTCGATTTATCCGCGATTTAATGCCGATTCTATCGCTATTAAAGCGATTGTAAGGCGACTAAAGCCAGATTGCACGCCTTATGCGTGGAATCGGCTTGTGTTTGTCGATAAAACGGGTTATAGCCGGTAAATGGTAGTGATGTTAAAGTGGTGGTGAAGCGGGCAGGATGTGTGAAGTAGGCCCACCATGCAAGCATGGTGTTCCTCTTCACTTCCCCTTATTCGCACCTGCGGCGCTCAACGGGAATCCTGCCCTGCGGGGCCATCGGCGGACGCCGGAATAAGAGAACCAGGAGGACGCCAAAGATGGAGGCGACAGAGCAGAAGGTAACGAGAAAAAGCAGCACGCCGATCAAGGTGTATTGCCTGCCGGAAGAGCGGGCCGCCATTGAGGCCAACGCACAAGCGGCTGGCTTGAGTACGTCTGCTTTTTTGCTGGCCGTGGGGCAGGGTTACGCCGTCCAGGGCGTGACCGATTACGAGAACGTGCGCGAGCTGGTGCGGGTCAATGGCGACCTGGGCCGCCTCGGTGGTCTGCTGAAATTGTGGCTGACCGACGATGCCCGAACGGCCCGGTTCAGCGCTGAAACTGTCTTGGGCCTGCTGGCCCGGATTGAGGCCAACCAGGACGAAATGAGCCGATTGATGGAATCTATTGTGCGACCCAGGGCAGCATCATGATTGCCAAGCATGTTGCCATGCGTTCCCTGGGCAAATCAGACTTTGCCGACCTGGCTAAATACATCACCGACGCACAGAGCAAAGACCACCGGCTGGGCCATGTTCAGGTCACGAATTGCGAGGCGCATTCAGTGCGCGATGCCATCACCGAAGTGCTGGCCACCCAGCACATGAACACCAGGGCCAAGGGCGATAAGACCTATCACCTGATTGTCAGTTTTCGCGCCGGCGAGAATCCCGATGCCGACACCTTGAAGGCGATAGAGGAACGGATTTGCCAAGGGCTAGGGTTTGGTGAGCATCAGCGTATCAGCGCCGTGCATAACGACACCGACAACCTGCACATCCACATTGCCATCAACAAGATTCACCCGACCAGGCACACGATGCACGAACCGTACTATCCGCACCTGGCGCTGGCCGACTTGTGCGAGACGCTGGAACGGGACTATGGCCTGGAGGCAGACAATCACCGGCCGCAGCAGCGCGGGGCGGCATCGAGGGCCGCCGACATGGAGCGCCATGCCGGCGTGGAAAGTCTGGTGGGCTGGATCAAGCGCGAATGCCTGGACGACATTAAAGCCGCGCAGTCCTGGACGGAGCTGCACCAGGTCATGCGTGATAACGGCCTGGAGATTACGCCAAGGGGTAACGGGTTGGTGATCCGGGCCGATGACGGCACGATGGTCAAGCCCAGCACCCTGTCCCGCGATCTGTCCAAGCCTGCCCTGGAAAAGCGGCTGGGAGCCTTTGAGGCGTCACCGGATCAGCAGGAGAAGCCGCCCAGGCGGCAGTATCAAAAGAAGCCGGTACGGTCACGCGCTGACACCACCGAGCTTTATGCCAGGTACAAAGTTTTTTATCGCCAACTTATCAATGATAAATAAAAGTCACATCTATGTCAAAATCACTTATAACCGCACTCATTGTTGTCGCGCTTGATGCGATTGGTTTGGGATTAATCATGCCGGTGGTTCCGGCTTTATTAAATGAATTTGTACCGGCAGAGCAAACAGCATTTCACTATGGTGTTTTTTTATCGCTTTATGCGTTTATGCAGGTCTTTTGCGCGCCCGTTTTAGGGCGGTTATCTGACCGCTATGGACGGCGGATTATTTTGCTGGTTTCATTTTTAGGTGCCACGATTGATTATAGCATAATGGCGGCAGCGCCTGTTTTATGGGTGCTTTATATCGGCCGGATTATCTCAGGTGTTACCGGAGCAACTGGTGCAATCGCGGCATCAATTATCGCTGATACAACTAAACAGGAAGAACGTGCGCGTTGGTTTGGTTTTATGGGGGCGTGTTTTGGTGCAGGTATGATTGCAGGGCCTGCTATTGGCGGTGTTCTTGGTGATATATCTGTGCATGCGCCCTTTGTGGCAGGGGCTCTTCTCAATGCAATTGCCTTTTGTTTGGTGGCTTTCTTGTTGCCCAAAACGCCGTCACAACCGCCTGAAGGACAGCCAGCCAAAATCAATTTGTTTGAAGGCTTTCGCTTCAATTTTGCAGTTCAGGGACTTGCCAGCTTTTTTGCGTTGTTTTTTCTTATGCAGCTGATTGGGCAGGCGCCCGCCGCTTTGTGGGTGATTTATGGCGAACAGCGCTTGAATTGGGATATTGGCACAGCAGGTGTGTCGCTGGCCGTTTTTGGTGCAGCACATACATTCGTACAAGCTGTTTTAACCGGCACTCTTTCAAAGCGACTGGGTGACCGCGGTGTGTTGCTGCTTGGAATGGGCGCTGATATGTGCGGGTTTTTATTGCTGGCTTTTATCACGCAAAGCTGGATGGTTCTGCCGGCAATTTTTATGCTGGCCACAGGCGGCATTGGTATGCCTGCTTTGCAGGCCATTATTTCAGGTCTTGTTTGCGATGAAAAACAAGGTGCTTTACAGGGAACTTTAACGGGGTTGACGAATATAACCTCGATTATCGGGCCGGTCGGATTTACGACGCTTTATGGCTTAACCGCGGGGCAGTGGGATGGTTGGGTTTGGCTCGTCGCAGCAAGCCTTTATCTTATTGCTATACCATTATTGCGCCAGTCAGCCAGTTTATTGCGATCTTAAAATCTTGGCGGGAGATCAAGCAATCCCGCCAATAAAACCGCTGAGTTCATCAAGACGCACCATTGCCATGCGCATGGTGCCACGGCAATTTTGAGCTTTGCAGCGTGCGCGTCGTTCAACTTCGTCCAAATATAATTGCTCGTGTCCTCGAATTGAGCTGATCATTGCCTTATTGATATAAACAAGGCGGTTACATTTCTTGCAGGTCATTTCTAATCTTTGATGGTCTGCAAGATCACTGGCTTTATAGCGGGTTTTCCAGTTTCCGGGTGGGGATGCCATTTTCATCACCAGAAGTCTTCAGGTGAGGGAATACGGACATAGCTGATTTTACCGCCCACATGGGGTCGTTTGCGGGAGAGGGCGAAATCCTACGCTAAGGCTTTGGCCAACGATATTCTCCGGTAAGATTGATGTGTTCCCAGGGGATAGGAGAAGTCGCTTGATATCTAGTATGACGTCTGTCGCACCTGCTTGATCGCGGCCGCGATAGCTAGATCGCGTTGCTCCTCTTCTCCATCCGCGTTCCAAGCTGCGGAAAGGCACCCATAAGCGTACGCCTGGTCGAGCAGGCGACGCGGATCGACGTCCAGCGCACGAGAGAATGCGTCCGCCATCTGTGCAATGCGTCTAGGATCGAGACAAAGGTCGTCTCTGTCAGCCGGATCGTAGAACATATTGGCGGCGCCAAAGCCCACTTCACCGACCAGACCGACGGGATCTATCACCAGCCAGCCGCGACTGGAGAACATGATGTTTTCATGATGCAGATCGCCATGTAGCCCACGCAGTTCCGAGGCATTGCTCATCATTTGATCGGCTATAATCGCCGCGTGGACGTAGTCAGTTTGACAACCTGCGTTTTGATCATCGCGCGCCCGCTGAAACAAAGCTGCAAAGCGATCCCGGATCGGGAGAAGGGCAGAAGGCAGGGGTTCCTCAGATGCGGCATACAGCTTCGCCATTAGTTCCGCTGCAATTTCGGTCGCCTGGTAGTCGCCGTGCTCGGCAACGATGTGAGAGAGCATTCGCTCCCCGGCATATTCGAGCAACATCAGATTGTTCTCACGACCGAGCAACCGGACTGCTCCCCTCCCATTGCGCCATACCAGATAGTCGGCCCCGCGCAGTTCATCAGCAATGTCTTCTATAGGTTTCAATCCCTTGACGATTGCAGGAGTCCCGTCTGGCAATGAAACTTTCCAAACGAGGCTGGAAAAGGTGTCCGCAATGAGAACAGGTTGCGAAACGTGCCAATGAGCAGGAAAAACAGGCGGCATGAACATCAACCCCAAGTCAGAGGGTCCAATCGCAGATAGAAGGCAAGGCGTTCGCGGTCGGGGGCTTCGATCCCCAATACATTGAATAGGACAGCGAAGGCGCGCTCTGCTTCATCTGGCGCTGCCCAGTTCTCTTCGGCGTTAGCAATCATGAGTGCCAAATCGGCATAGCGATCTGCTGTTCCGAGCCGCCCAAGGTCGATCAGACCCGTGCATTGAAGAGTTTTAGGGTCCACCATGAAGTTCGGCATGCAGGGATCACCATGGCAAACAACCATATCGGTGCGCTCTTGGTCGAGCCGCACCGGTAGCTCTCGTTCGACACGAGCCAAAAGATCGAGCTGCGGCGTACTCTTGTCCTCGTCCGGTAAGAAGTCGGGATTGACGGCATTGCGGGACACCACATCAACGGCGCGTCCGAACATTCGCGACAGCCTGCGCTCAAACGGACATTGATCAACCGATAGGCTGTGAACAGCGCCAAGTTGCTGCCCCATTGACGGCCACGCTTTGAGCAAATCCGCTCCAGACAGATCAGCCGCCGGTACTCCCGGAATTGCCGTTATCACCAAGCATGCACCCTCCTGTTCCTCCTGCCAGTTGATCACCTCGGGGCAAGCCACACCTCGACCTTTGAGCCAAATGAGGCGGTCACGCTCTCCAGCGAGCTCACCGCGGCGGGAAGCAGGTGCGATTTTCGCGAAGGCATGCCCGTCACCACGTCGAAAAACAAAATCACCAGATTCTCCGCCTCTGACAGGCAACCAGTCAGAATGCGATTCACCAAAAAAAATATTAGTTCGATTCAATGGAGGTTCCTTCAGTTTTCTGATGAAGCGCGGAGGTGGCTCAACCTGCGAAAAGAAACGAGTTGCTACGTAAGTCCGAGAACATGCTTTCCATGGTCTCTGAGCTCGCCTTTGGGACCGACATATCGGTAGAGAGTGACGCGCTCGATGCCGAGTTCCTTGCAGAGATCGGAAACTGAAGTATCGCGCTGGGCCATGGCGGCTTGCGCGAGACGCACCTGAGCTTTGGTGAGCGCGAATTTTCGTCCGCCCTTGCGACCGCGCGCTCTCGCGGAGGCGAGACCCGCCATGGTGCGCTCTCGGATCAGATCCCGCTCGAACTCGGCCAAGGTGGCGAAGATTCCGAACACCATGCGACCGGACGCAGTCGTGGTGTCGATCTGAGCGCCCTTTCCAGTCAGAACCCGCAGGCCGATCTTGCGGTCTGACAGCTCCTTCACCGTGTTGACCAGATGGGCAAGCGATCGTCCGAGGCGATCGAGCTTCCAGACCACCAGCACATCGCCGTCACGCAATGACTTGAGGCAGGCAGTCAAGCCAGGGCGATCATCACGACCGCCGGAAGCAAGATCATCATAGATATTGTCCCGTTCGACACCTGCGGCGCGCAAGGCGTCGTGCTGCAGGTCGAGAGACTGCGAGCCATCGGCTTTGGAGACGCGGGCATATCCGATCAGCATGTATCACAAACGTTCGATTATGTGACAGTTTGAGTCGGAAAGCTCTGGCCGTCAAAAATTGTCACTTAACCCGTTATTTAATTTAAGACATGCAAAGGATTCATCAAGCTCATAATGTGACAAAAATTCCGGGGAATCCGCTCGTTGGTAAACATGGCATTAAGTCTGCGTCGAAACCTGTGATCCCTACCCACAAGATCCTCTGACTTGCAGTTAATGCTGGTTGGCGACGATGGAATGCAGGTCGGTGTGGATCAATGCAGGTTCATTCGCAGCTAACGCTGGTTTGCCGGGCCGGACAGTCGCAGTTAATCCTGGTCGAAAACGGCGCTGATTGCAGGTCGGAACGTTTTCGTTTGCAGGTCGTTACAGCTACCGCGCAAGCTGCTCATGCACAAGCTCCAAACGAGAGCACGCCAGCGTCGACCGCTGCCTCCTTCGCTTCCCAGTTCTACGGTGTCGATGCTTCTGTAGTAGACGTGACAATCACCAAGCAGGATTTGTACACAGCTACAGCAACTACCAAAGCCCCAGGGCAAGCTGTCTGCTCGCTTGAGCTGGCAGTGGTACCTGACGGAGCGAACACCAACTGGGCGCTCGGCAGTTGGGCCTGTGACAAGCAGCCAGCTTCTTAACCACATACAGCAAGGGCAGGGCCGGGATTGATAGTCGCCGGTCCTTCTCGACGATTGCAGCGAAGGTGTGTTCAAAGATGGAGAAGGCGATGAATAATTATTCCGAATGGGAAACGGCTGTTGTCCAGCAGCTCGCTGAATCAATGGAGATCAGCTATTCAGACGCATCAGGCGTGGTGGAAGCCCAGACCTTTCACATACAGCAATCTTGGGTAAAGGGATTGGACGCAACTGATACTGCCCGCAAGGTGCTCTCAGAAATTAGGTAGTAACAGTGACAAGCTGACCAAGGAAAAAAGCTATGAACCTATCACCTAAACATCTGACCTTTGATGCGATGTATTCGGCTTACACCGCCGTGCTCCATAGCCAACCGGGCAAGGCGCTACGTCTGCCTGACGGCGGGGCCATCTTCCTCGAAGATGGTGAAGTCTATGCCGTGACATTGAACGAAGCTGGTGAAGTAGAAATGGAAACTGCAGGGTGTATTAGTCCTGTCGCATGGGACGATGATCGCGGTTGCTGGGATTGCGACGAAAGTGCTGAAGTTTGCGCTTCGGCGGTTAACTTCCCAGTTTTTGTCAGCCTCCCGGCTTGACTATGAGTTCGTACTCAATACTTAACCTTATACGTAGGTGAATCCTCCGGCCGCTGGCCGCGCCGATCATACAGTCGCGTTGTGCTGATGTTCGCGTGACCCAGCCACATCTGAACCTTCGCGATGTCAGCATCATGGTCCAGGGCGTTTGTCGCGGCCGTAGCGCGCAACCCATGCACGCCCAGGCCGTCGACCTCGATGCCAGCAACACGCGCCCAATACGCCACCACCGTATAAAGCCCATTCGCTGTAACTCCAGCACCGGTGGTTTTGCCCCGGACGGAACGGAATAGCGGTCCCGATGATGTATCTCGGGCACTGTCGAGCTCCAGGTACGCATAGATCCGCTCAGCAGCAACTGGGTGGAGTGGGAGGAAGCGAATTTTCTTCCCCTTCCCATGCACCCGAAGATGCTTTATGCCTCGGCGCTCCACCAGGTCACTCGTTGTCAGTCTTGCCGCCTCTTCCCGTCGAAGCCCGTGGTACAGCAATACAGCCAGGATCGCCCGATCCCTCACTCCCTTCACGGTTTCTGTATCAGGAGCGTCCAGCAACCTTTTAGCCTGGTCGTCACCGAGTGCCGGCGTTTTCCCTTCGTTGGTTTCGATCTTGGGTCGCTTGACCCCATGCACAGGGTTCCCACCGGCAACGGCATTGTTCTCCAGGAGATGATCGAACAGGCTGGCCAGCGCGGCCAGTTTGCGCCGGATCGTGGCCCCGGCCAGGCCCCGAGTTTCCAGCTGGGCACGCCATGCCAGTACATGTGCGCGAGTAACAGCACGGAACTCATCGGCGCCGGTGAGGCCGACAAAGCTGCAGAAGTCTTCCAGGTCATTCTGATAGGCACGTCGGGTACGTGGGTTGTCGATATTGGCAAACCACTCGACTGCAGCTGGCACACTGGCCAACTGCTGGAACTCAGCGGAAGTTAGTCGACGTCCACCGGCGCCGCCCGAACTGACGAGCTCGCTCATAACTTCTGCCTCGCTATGAACCCAGCCTCGATCTCGGGCCAATCCGGCGAGGCCATCATCTCGCGGATCTGCCGCTCGTGTGCCAGCTCGGGCACCAGATGCTGCCAGCGCTGTTTGGCGGCATCAAGCTCAGTGTCAGTGCGCAGTTGATCTTCTATCAGCGCACCGGCTGCCAAGAACCGCTGACGAGCCAGGCTCCAGAATCCGTTAGAGGCGCCGTACTGGTAAAGCGGCACGATGGGCACCTGGTGCTTAAGCCAAAGGCACCAAAGCACCCCCAAGCCAAACCCTTGGCGCTGATGTTGCAGCTCGATGTCAATCTTGTTGATGTACACGCGGTCATCCAGCGGATTGATGCCGTAGCTGACATATCCGACGCGCTGGCCACCGACCTCGATGTCATCCACAAAGTCGGTACCGGGAAAAACAAAGTTGCCGCGATGGGATTCCTGCCGTCGATTCACCAGGTGAACGCGGGAGGCTTGTTCATTCAGAATTTTGGCTTGGCGTCTATGGAAATAGTCGCGGATGGGGTCAAAAAGTGCCATGCGCCCTTCTGCCTCTAAAAGTGGTGATAACGTATTTTATCACCATAAATAGGGAAAGGTTCAGATCAGCTTTCGAGACTGGCGTCTAGCTGAGATTTTTATGATTTTGCGTGTACGTATTCAGGAAACGCTTCTTCAAATTCTGGATCTCCAAGCGCGATACGTGTCATTGCCACCACGGCAATCGTCCCTTTGATCTCGCCGGTCGAGGCGTCGTGTTTCAGGCGAACTTCTGCGGAGGAACTGCTAAATGCCCAGGCTTCTACGTAGGCTATGTAGGCAAGTGAGGTTTCGGCAGTCTGGTCATCGTGGCCCATAAACCCTCTCGGAATCGGCAGGTAAACACTACTGGCTAGGATCGGATATGCCTGCACCTTCGGACAGGTTACAGGCCATGAATTTCATCGTTCATAAAGCAGATTAAATCACTACCCAGTTGCCTTGTGAGTCGTGCTTTTGATGCAGCACTGGGGACAGCTTTGTAAAACGAAAACTCATGTTCAGACGAGTATTGACGAATAATCAAATGGGTTTTTACCAAGCGCTTTAACTGACGTAAGCGCGTGACTTCATCAACCATTTGACTTATTGCAGCAACGAACCACTCATCAGGATCGGCTGGTTCTGTACAGACTTGACCAGCGAGGCTTGGCGTCAGTTGGTACCCTTTCGATTTAAGGCTGCTCACGAGAGCGACTTGTTTATCAATAGGTACATCGCAAGCTGTAACAGCACCATTTCCAGTGTTGCTGACTGTGCCTATTTTCTTGTTATCGCAGTAGACTTTGCATGACCAAGCAAGCCCGTGACTAGTCTCCTCTTCACTGTATCCTTTCAATGTAAGCGCAACAGCCCTGAATGCCTTTATGTTCTCATACCCTTTCATAGTCACCTCCGTGGACATCGGTGTCCATTATATCTGGTTTCTTCCGTATTGTAGGCATTATACGGAACGCGGGGGCTAAATAAAAAGCCCCCGTTGCCCTAAATGATCGTGTGTATGCAAAAAACTGACAGTACCACCATCATTATCAAGCTGATAATAATAGGTTTTTTGATTCGCACCTGCCGATTGCTTGCAAGAGTTACGATAACCACTGCAGAACTGATTAGTGGTACCAGCCATCCAACAGGAGCTTTCATCAATATCGAAATAACTATCTCAAGAGGATTGCTTGACTGATGAGTTGAAGCCCAGAAAGGCATGTTGCCGCTGCCAAGAATAAATCCAGCAGTTAGGCACAGCGCTCCGAATGCAATTAATCCAACACACACCCAACCCCAGGCTTGCCAACGGGCAGTGTCTGCTACTTTCATAGCAACAAGTTGACTTGTTTGGGCAACAGCAGAAGACAGTGTACTTAATGCTTTTTTACTTTCAGCATCAACTATTTCAGCAATCAGTTCACGTTGCTTTTCGATAACTACATCTACCTGGCCTGCAATCAGAGCCGGATACTTGCTATATAATGTGTCGTACGATTCCAAAGCCATCAGAATCATCCACATAGCATCATTATCACGTATGTTGAGTGCGTTTTTCACACGGTATAATCGTTCGACTTCTTTGTCAGAAGGCTGACGACCGAGTAACGCTTTAAAACTACTTTCGATGTCATCCATCGATCACCTCACCAATCATTCGTGCCGCATCACGCCGCCACCTTGATAATTCGGCACGATTGCCGATAGGAAGTTCGATCATTGCTTGTGAAACCGACAACCGTTTGCTGTAGAGATCATCACTAACCCTGTCCGCAAGATCTGGTAGCAAAAGAGATTTTCCACCTTCACTTTCAATCATTTCCCGTGTTTTAGAGAAATTGTAGAGTTCAAACTTCTGCTCGTTACCGAAGTATCCGTTTCGGATCACATGAACCTTCGTACCAGGCAGAGCGTCTCGATACTCTTTTAGGAGTTCCAGGCTGTCCCTCTGACGATTGATCACCCATAGCGTTGTCAATTCACGGCCCAGCTCCACGAGTGTGCTATTCAGTGTCTCGCCATATGCAACAACACCTTTGTTATTTCGTGCTGCTGTGTTGATCACTACGACATGATCTTTGAACTCATCGCAGGCGTTTACAAGATCAATCCAGCCATTTGCATCATCAAGGTCAATCAGTCGAGTTTCAATTTGATCCTTGTACATTTTCCAAACGTCTGGATTAGATGTGTCCGATTCAATAAGCAGAACCTTCACGCCTGCTTGTTCGAGCGCATCAACGAGGGCAATCGTAGTGAAGGTTTTCCCTACACCGCCTTTACCCCCGCCAACGAAATAAATATCACCTTTTTTAGCTTCTTTAGATTTCATCAGTATCGTCCTTAGGTGTGAAACTACCTGGTGGAACCGGAGTTACTCCGGTTGAATTTTTCGTGCTGCTCGCTGGTTTGGATTCGACCCCAGGAACGGCTTTTTCAGATGCTTTTTTCTTGTCCCCACGGCTGGTGGTTGCTGATGATCGGCGCGGTTTATTGGTTGACCGAGAATTCGACTTCGCTGGAGAAACCTTCACCTTCGTGAGATAGCTTTTCAGCGTCGTAGGAGCGATCTCCAATCCACTCTCCCTGAGGATCTCTGTAATTTTCTCGATGCTGTACCCTCGAGACTGCAAGTCTCGAATAGACGAAGCCATCATCCGTATTGCTTCAAGATTTGAAATCTTTCGATCTGGATCTTCCACCTGAGGCATCTCCTCAAGCTTTCCCTTGAGTATCTCAATCTGCGAAACGCTGATCGCCATTCGCCTTTCCTCGAAACGTGCATTTACCCCGATTGTATGGGCATCTCTTGCGCAGTCAAGGTCCGTACGATAGCCTGCATACGAAATGCGGTCTAGAATTTAGGACAGGGTAGGGTTTGTACTCCCGCCATAAATGGCGTACGTACAACCGGCCTCGCTGCAGTCGTTTCACTCCCTTGCGCGGCCTACCTCCCTGCTCAGGGCTACGCCCCGAGACCCCTTGAACAGCGAAGGACCTATTTATGAGTACGAGTGAACAGCGGCGTCGAACCGGCCGCCTGCCACCTATTAGGTGTTTTGAGGATGAGGAAGAAATCGTTAGGCAGAAAGCCCATGACTGCGGCCAGAGCGTGGGGCAGTTCATGCTTGCGACTGCTCTGAATAGGCGCACGCGTAGCAAGGTCGACGGGCACATCCTCAACGAGCTGCGGAGGCTTGGGGGCCTTCAAAAGCACCTGTACAACGAAAGCGGGGGCAGGCATTCCAAGGAGTTGGCAGAGATTCTTGTTGAGCTGAAGCAAGCCATCATAAGGATTGGTTCTTAATGCTCGCCAAAGTCCCACCGCGCAGGGCTGATGGTAAATCCAGTTTTGCCGATTTGGTCCAATATGCGACACAACGAGACGATGAAAAAAAGGAACTGACTGATGAGCTCGATCCAGGCTACAGCCGAAGAGACAACGCAATTCTTGAGTCTGCTAGAGCGCATCTCGAAAGAGCAGCAAACAATCTGCGAGCGACTGGACGAATTAGCCTTACTGATGCAGATGCCATCAGAGGGCGTCTTGGAAGTGCTCGAAGGGCTCTTGATACCGATGGGCGTAGACATGTCACGTCTCAACACGAAGTTCCAGGAGACGCTGACCGAAGTGGTAACCAACAGCTCCAAAAGGTAGATTCCGATGAACATGAAAGAAGCATTGCCGCTGCTCGAAACCATCTTGCAACAGCAGCAAGTTATCTCCGACAAGCTACAAGAAATCATCCTGACTTTGCGGCACGAGCCAGAGCCCGTCGAACCGCAATTGCGTTTCATGCTTCAGCCTCTCAACGAAGGAATCGAGCAGATGAACAAGCAGCTCTAGCCGAACTAGAAACAGGCTCTTTGTTAGGTGACTCGATCAACGAGAAATCGTCTTCAGGCGTTTCCTGTCAGCACAACTGTTTGAGTCTTGAAACAGCTGCAGCTGAGATGAGAGCAGTTGCCGCTCAAAATGCTAGAGTTAAAGATCCTGTTTACCATGTGATTTTGAGTTGGCCATCTGACGAATTTCCAACTGATGAGCAGGCTTTTGCTTCTGGTCTTCATGCCATGGAAGCTGTAGGCATGAAAGATCATCAATACGTGTTTGCGATTCATCACGATACCGATAACGTACATCTCCATATGACCGTAAATAGAGTTCATCCTGACTCGTTCAATGCTGTGTATCCGGACCGTGATTATTTTCGTCTGGATTATGCAATGCGTGAGCTGGAGTTGCGGTACGGCTTGAAACACGACAATGGACCTAATGTCGTTGTTCATGAAAATGGAAGTCCTATTATTCAGTGGGCGTCCAGTAAGGCAAAACAGCAGGGCAAGATACCAACAAAGGCTGCTGACATGGAGCGTCATGCAGATCAACAAAGTCTTCACTCCTATGCCCGTGGCGAACCACGTAAGCAAATTGCTAAATTGCTAAAATCAGAAAAAATGACATGGCAAACACTCCATGTGCAATTAGCTAAATTTGGACTGGGTATTCGTCCTAAAGGTCGTGGGCTTGCAATCTTTGATTTTGATGATGTCTCAGCGACAGGAATTAAAGCAAGCGACATGCACGAGCAGTTGTCACTAGCGCGTCTGGTTAAACGACTTGGTGAATATCAAGAGCGAGAGTTGCCTAAAGACTTTGTGACCGCCTCTGCTTACAATAAATTCGCTAGCCCTAAGCGCGATCCTATTGAGCGGCAAAATCGCCGTGAAGAGCGTGCACAGCTTCGTAAAGCGACACGGGCACGTTATGATGCATACCGTGTTGCGTTTGTTACACGCCGAATTGATAAAGAGTGGGTCAAGCAACAATTTATGATGATCCGCGATCAAGCCCGCCAGCAACGGGCAGATATAAAGTCACGAATCAAACATCCACTTGATCGTAAAGCATTCTACAGTATTCTTGCTTTTGAAACATTAAGGTCGCGTGAGGAACTCAAGACTAAAATCCAATTGTTACGTCGCGAATTAAAGAGTGATCCTTCGAATAAGAAGCTTACATTCCGTGAGTGGGTAGAGCGTGAGGCTTCTAACGGCGATCCTGGTGCGATTAGTCAGTTGCGTGGATTTACCTATGGCGATAGACGCAAAGCGAATACGGAAGGTAATGCGATCATTTTTGCAGGGGATGTTGATCCTACTTCAAGTTCAAATTTGTTTTCCGCTGGCACTGTCCGCCGTGATGGGGCCGTAGTTTTTCGTAGGGGTGAAGGAGATCCGGGTTTTGTGGATCACGGCGGGAAGGTTTCTTTCCCTGGAGGCCTCCTCGACGACGAGCTGCTCGCCCATGCACTTGATGACACGCGTACTCGGTGGGAGCGGCCTATTGAGATAAAAGGTACCCCCGAATTCGTTGACGCGGCTTTAAAGGCACTCATTGAACGTGGTTACTCCGGTGATCTAGCCGATCCGACCTTGAACGCTCGGCTCAAAGCTTTGGCTGACCAGCAGGCCGTGGCGAAGGCCAGGCCTATAAAACGCGGGCCACGTGCATAACAAACGTTGTTATGCTGTTTTCCGTATTGTAGTATTCATACGAAATCAACGGAGATAATCCTATGGACCTGAACCGATACCCGTTTGTCGCGTTGCTTGCTGCACTCGCTCTGACAGGTTGTGCTTCCAAGCAGCCTGACGTCAGCGCCCAGGCTTTAATCGATCAGCAAATTCTCGAAGCTTCTCAGAAAATCCAAGCTGCGCAGGTCGACCTGTACCAGGCTGGTGCTTTGAACAGTCGTGTGGTGATGCGCAATCCCAACACCGATTTGAACGACAAACAATTCGTAACCATCAGCTGGCAAGGTGATGCCGTGCAGCTGCTCACGAAGCTCGCACAAGACCGCGGCGAGCGTTTTGAGTTTATGGGCTTACGCATGCCGTTGCCTGTGAACATCGACGTCAAGGGCGTGCAGTATCAGACAGTTCTTTCCATGCTGCGCGCGCAGATCGGGTACCGTGCCGTCATTACTGAGGCCCCAGGTAAACTGGTCCTGCAGTACAACCGGCCCCAAGGCTGAATAGGGGGACTTCTATGAAACGGTTTATGTTCGCGGTTCTCCCTTTGATGGTTTCCTTCGCCACGCACGCTGCAGAGGAGCCTGTGCTCGATCCTTCGAGTAGCGATACAAAGTCCATGGTTGAAACGTCGCCTCCAGATCTAGACGCTCTGCTCAATCCTCAATCCCAAGCGACTACCAAAGTGACCGATATCCGCTCTCAGCTGCTATCGGGCGTTGGTCATACAGTGGGCTTTCGCGGGGGAATGGCTGCTCGTGGTCACGAGCTGGTTGACGGGCTTAACAGCCGGGAACCGGCTCTAGACGCTATGTACAAATTCGCCCCGATGATTGCCAAAAACGGGACGCTGCCTCCGGTTATCGTTGAAGCTCGTGACCTGTCAGCTTTTACCCCGGATCAGATCCGTACCGCTAATCGCGTATACAAGATTGAGCGCGAAGAACGCTTTGTGAGCGTCCCTCCCACCTGGCGGGACTATCTTTACGTTGGATTACCCGTTCGCCAGTCAGTAGAGCTCCCGGCTTTTGAAGCTCGACCGCAGGATGATGCAGAAGACCAGATCTGGAAAAAGGCAGTCCGTGAAGGTTGGGCTGATGGTTACAAGCAAGCGGACGCGATTCTTGAAGCGAATTTTCATCGCCTCACTCGCGATTACACCGGCATGCACCTTTATTCAACCTTGCTCCAGGCTGACATGATCACGACTACTCGTGTAGCTGAATCCCAGCAGACCGTGACCGGTGATAGTAAGCAAATGATGTTGGGCGACAAGCTGCGTAGGGTTACAGACAAGGCTAAGTTCGTTACGGATCCTGGTAAGTGGCGTCCAAGCGTCAAAAAGGATGCAGCAAAACCGAATCCTGTAGTGGCGCCTACCGCTCCGGTGCCGGCGCAATGATTCAACCGGTTTTGGAGCCCTTCAATTTCGAGGGTGATCTCGGTCCACACAGCTTTCGCAGATTCCTAAAATACTGCGCGGACAAAGGCGTTTCAGACGTATTGGTGCAAGGCGGCGACTATATCTGGGCGGAACTGCATGGCAGGCAGCTTCGAGCATCCGTCTCTACTGTGAAACAGGGGCAGCTTTCAGTCTTGATTGCTTCCCTGTGGTCACCTGAGATTGAGAGCCTGATAAAGCAAGGCGACGAAGGCGTTGACCGCGCTCTTGAGATCACCGGCAGCGATATCGGGCTTGAGCGCGGTTTGACACTTCGCTTCCGCACCAACTTTGTTCAGGCCCGCATTGCGAACCTGGATGAAGCGTACTCGATCACCATGCGTGTGATTCCTGTCGACCTCCCCGATATCCATAAAATGGGGATCGAGCCTGATCTGTTTGAAGAGCTTTTTCCGGAATCCGGATTGGTTGTCGTCTGTGGTCCGACCGGCTCAGGAAAGACGACCTTGCAAGCTGGTATCTATGGACACATCGGCGTTGTGATGCCTGATCGTAAGGTCATCACATTCGATGATCCTATTGAGTACGTCCTCGGTGGGCCACACTGGAAAGGACCTCAACCGGCCCAGTCGCAAATTGGCCGGGACATAAAAGACTTTCCAAAAGCAATGCGTAACGCCGTACGACGCAAGCCAAGTATCATTGGGATTGGTGAGGCTCGTGACCGTGTTTCTATCGAGGCGATGGTTGAAGCCAGCTTATCTGGGCACACGTGTTACGCCACAATGCACACGGAGTCTGTAGCAGAGACTATTAACCGGGCCATTCAAACCTACCCACCTGAGCAACAATCTGGGATTGCATCTCGGCTCGCTGGTGCGTTGCGGGTTATCATCGTGCAAAGGCTTCTTAAAACGACTGATGGCAAACGTGCTGCGATTCGAGAGTACCTGGTCTTTGATCGGGAGTTCAGGTCGAAAATGCAAACCCTCCCGTATAACGAGTGGGCAATGTTGATACGGACCAAGCTTGAGGAGGCCGAGGCCACTCTTGATGACAAAGCTTGGAAGCTGCTTCAGGACGGCAGGATCCTGCAGGATGATTTTGTCGGTGTTGCAGGCATGAAGGAATTCAGAAGGCGCTCGCTGAGCGCGCAGGAGAGTTAGACCTATGCCTTCGCTTTGGAGAGCTGCCTCAGAACCGTTGACCGCTTTCGGCATTCCGGTGTCAGCATACTTGCCATTGTTCGGTTGGATGTATTTTCCGAGCTGGACCACCTTCTACATTGCAGTAGGTGTCATCATCTCGTTTGGCATTTTGGCCAAGCTTGGTTGGACCCTCAGTGTTTGTTGGAATAAGTTTTTGGGCTTCTTACGTGGTGGGGTGATCTACGCCAGGCCCTGGTGGTTCAGAAAGCGTTTTCGAGACTAAAAAAAACCGCCCGAAGGCGGTTTTTTATTTTGTCGTGCATCAGTACGACTCACCGGCTACGTGGTCCCCTATCTTTCAGGGACGGAGAACCGACCCCTGCAACCGCTGAATCTACCTGGCTTGGATTCGGCGGCTCTAGGGTAATGCGGATACCGGGATTCAGCCTGCATGAAGCCTCTTTGATTGAATCCCAATGCGAATGGGGGACAATCCCCACCGTCAATGGCTTTTCGCTAATGGTTAATTTTGCTGGATAAGCAATCACCTTCATATGCTCCCAACCCGGGGCCTCAATGAGCGAAGACATCAGATCCGGCCTTTGCTGCAACAGCAAATGAGGTTTGGCCAACTCCAGCTTGCTTGGAGTGATCCCTTCTTTGGCCAGGCGTTCATGGAGCACTGCCTGGAGGTTATCCATCATGCTCCTGGACATCCTCGCGAACGATATAAAATCATGATTTGGAATATCGTCAGGTCGCATCATGTTGGGGTTCTGTTTTTGATCCAGTTCAACCAAAAAATCGACGACCGTGAACTGGAGTCTGTTTTTGTCCGCATATGCACGTGCAGCCATGAAACCATCTTGCTTGCTTTGATAGCCGTACAACGCTGGAAATGCGCCCGAAATAGGTGCGTTAGTCGGCACGCCACAGTCTTTGAGGGCAATAGCCCTCGGCGCTGGGCCGGAAAAAAAATAGACGCTAGATAACTCAATAATATGTGAGTCTGGCTTATCAGTCGTGCTCACCTATGCCACCTTGTTTTGACCAACCCTGAATCAAGACCTTTTCAACCTTCTGGCGATCTCCTACGTTGCTCGCTACATCCTGCATCAAGCGTTTGCATTGCTTAGGAGTAAGCGCAAGTCTCTTGAGCGCTTCGATCCATCGCATCACCGGCCTACCTGGCTTGCCATCATGCAACATTAGACGATAAACCGAGGGTGGGGATCTTCCAATCAGAGTCGCGAAGGCGTCTCGATCTTGGGGGGAATCCTGTAACCCTAAAAACTCATAAAACTCCCTGATGTCCAGCGGTGGCTGAACAGGCGACGATGCAGGGTGTTGACGGTACAGATGCAGCAGCATTGCAATCACTGGATCACTTATTTGCTCTGCTGACTGCTCAGGATTCGTCAATTCCTCCCATTTGGCCTTCTGCAGACCAAAGGCATCCGCTGCCGCAACCTTGGTCAGACCATTTTCGATTCGCCATCTCTCCAAATCTGTCCCACAGATCGGGTGAATCTCATCAGTGTCGATAGACATTTGCTCCCCTCAAATGAAGCTGTAAAGCGCCTGCCTCGGCCTCTGTACACGGTTCTTCCAAATCCGTGCTATTTTGAATAATATACACAATACGAAATTTAAGCAGCCACGGTCCAGCCCGAAAGCGGTCAATGTGAAGCTCGCAACTTCACGCTTAGCTTGCGGCGTAACGGGCAAAGGACTCCCCACCACCTCCACAGAGGCAGGAGCGCCCATGAGCGTTGAATCAGAAGCTTTACTGCAAGAGTTTCGCCAAGCTGTGTACGAAAAACACAGCTCGCCACAAACGGCGATGGAATCCTCTCCGGATGGCGCCATTCGGCATCGTGCCGAGGCGTATCAAGCTTGGCTTCAGAGTAGCCAAGCTGACGGTGAAAGCTCCACAATCCCAGATACCCTACTGCGGCACTGGGTCGTTGCTGACATCACGTCCTGGCGTTCAGTAGAACCTAATTCCGCAGAAAATGCTGTCACCGCATTACATCGTAATGTTTTTGCATACGATACATATGCAAAATTGCTAAAGGAACTGCACCAAGAGGTCTATGACCAAATAATTTCGCGTTCTGAGGTAGCTGAAACGATTAATGGCTTCAGCAACGCAAGCGCGCCAGGAGACGAACCGGCAAAAACCGATCCGAGTGTGATTCTCAGTGAGCTGCTCAAGGACATCACTTACCGTGAGCGTGCAGACGGAAGCGTCCTCTACCTTTTGAAGGAACAGCCGATTTTCGTCGATCACGGGCAACAGATCCTCATGGAGGCGAAGGCCCAAGATGACGAACTGGCCATTCTTGCGGCGCTACACATGGCGAAGCAAAAATTTGGCGGGTCTATCGAGTTGACCGGATCGGACGAGTTCAAACGTCGGGCTCTTGAGGTGATGATCAAGCACGATGTGCAGGTGGAGCTCAAGAATCCAGCACAAGAAGCTTTGCGCCGGGAGATGATGGGGTTGCCGCCTGTAGGGGACTCAGCTCCCGGACAGGATAATGCGCCGGCACCTGATCCAGCCGCCACTCAGAATCAGCCGTCTCAACCCCGACCATCAGCTTCGGCAAATCCCAATTCCGCAGCCGATGCCACTATCCCGGTTGCGACTGCAGCTGAGCCAGTGAACCACTACAAAGGTGAGCTACTGGAGTTTGGCTCCGCGCCTTACCAGTTCGATATCTCAAATAGCCGCAGCTTCTACGTCACCCTCAAAAACTCTGACGGTGAATCCAGGACCACTTGGGGTGTGGATCTGGAGCGAGTAATCGAAGAACTCGGCGTAGGTCGCGGCGATCAAGTCGAGCTGACTAACCTCGGTCGCAAGGACGTAACCATTGAGGTGCCTGTCCGGGACAAAGCAGGGCAAGTCCTTCGATACGAGGAACGTAAGACCCACCGCAATGAGTGGGGCATTGAAGTGACTGCAAAGGCACCCGCTGATGTGACCCCACCTGCCCCACTTGAGCCAGGCGAATCCGCAATCAAGGCTCATGATGCCAAATGGCTGAATGATATGGGCGTGCCTGTCGAAGCATTTGAAACACATCCGAAAATGCTTGCGATGCGTGGTGAGGATCATGCTGTTCTTCTGCTCAATGGTGTCGAAACCACTGCTGAAGGCTTTGCCACAGTCGAAAGACTGATGGCTCAGCAAACGTATAGAGCGGCCTTCATGGCTTCGTTTGAAGCCGAATTCGGACGATACAACAACCATTTCCAAAAGCAGCTTGCTGATTCTGAAGGGTACGCAATTGCAAACGAAATGCTCGCTGACGCTGAGAGCAAATATGGTCCGATCCCATTAGCCGTGATCGACTCCGAAGCGCACATCCAGGATGCTATGGCGAAAGGCGATATTGACGCCGTTATCGACGCTATCGATGCGTACGATCGCCAATACCTCGCGTCACTGGAAAGCCACCGTCAGACCGTTGAAGCTCAAAGCAATCAACAAGCTGCGAGTGGTGGCTTTGTCGAAGTGGGTGAACCGACTCCACAGCCCTCAGCAATAGACGAAAATTCCACCACTGGCAGTGAGCCGACGCTCACTGATGAGCCGTTGCATTTCTTACATAACGGCCAGTCTGCCGAGATTGATTTGACCCGCTACGTCCAGCAGCCTCCATCTCTGGAAGAAAATGGTCAGCCATCCAGTGAATTAGTGGATCACACGCTGAATTCAGCTTCGCCGCTTTACTTCACCCACAACGGTGAACCAGCTGAAATCGACCTGAGCCGTTTTGCCCAATCTCCCGCTACAGACTTGTCGGTTGCACCTGAAAGCCTCCCTCAACACGCCGCTGGGCCTGCAGGCTTGACAGAAAAATCTGGCATTCCCTTTTCAGAGCGAGATCTGCAATACGCGGCCAACCTGGTTCCTGTTGAGGCCCATTCCTGGTGGGACGTGCAGCGAGTGGCCATTGAATCGTGGGGCAGGTCTTTGGAGGAAATGGAGGCGGATCTCCAAGTCCTTGGGCCTGAGCCAAAGGTCGATCAAATCATCTGGTTCGACAAGGCTGGCCGTCAAATGCCTGCGCCTGTCGATGAGGTTGAGTGGCTTGCGAAGCAGGCTTTAACGGTTTCGCAAAACGATGAATCGAATGGTTTTGTCAGTGGTGACAACAACGAGTTGCGCGGGCGCGGCGCGGCGAGCTTGTTCCCAAGCGCAGATGGTGTGATTGAACTCAATCCAGAGGAGGCCGATATGGCACAGTCCGATTCCAATGCAGAGAAAGAACCCAAACTCATCCTTCGGGGTGTTACCAAGCTCGCTGATGACTCATTCGACACAACGGTCCTGCTTTACCAGGGTAAAGGCGACTACCTGCAGGGCTTCGTGAAGGTCGATGGAATAAAGCACCAGGTGCTTGCCTTCATGAATGAACGCCATCCAGATCCTTCGACGGGCGAAATCAAGCCAAACTTCATCACGCTTTCAGAGCCAAGCAAATCAGGCACTGATGATGATTCCAAATGGAATCAAATCGGCTACGGCAATGCAGTAAATCGCCGTGGCGACGGTAAACAGGTTCACTTTGATGAGGTCTTGTTTAACGTCGGAGGTACCATTGTGAAGGCTAAGGAGACAAAACACGTCGACGAGTCGCTCCACCAAAAGCTGGGCTTTCTTGAGCCTCGCAAGGAGCGCGAGAAGCCAGCCGCCACCCCAAAAGATGAAGTGCCGGCCGCTGGACCCGTAAGCGACGCAACAGCCCCGGCGCCATCCACTAAAAAACGAGTACGAGCTTAATGCTCGCCCGCTTCCTGGTTACGAGAGGACCTGTAATGAAACCACTCACTCGCACGCTACTGGTTGTGCTTCTTATGTGTTCCTCCATCGGCGTACAAGCAGCCACTTGCCGCAGCGGTGAAGCGGCAATGCGCGGTGGCGAAGCAGGTCTGTCTCGTGACCAGTCAGCGGCGGACTCTAACGAAACAGCTGAGAAAACCTCATCCGATATCTTGGGGAAATGCATTGGTGGTATCACCGGCATATTCGGCACGACTAGCTTCCCTGATCTCTCGGCAATCTGGCAGATGATCAAAGACAAGGTGTGCTCAATCGCTAGCTCTCAAGTGCGCGGCGTGGTGTCCCAGGTCAACGGTGAAATCAATGGCGTCATGACTCAGGTGAACGGTGCCGTGACTGACACGATCAACCAAACCGGTGTCAACGACACGGGAATGGGCACTGTGATCAGCAGCGGTGACACGAATATCAGCGGTCCATCCGTGCAAAACACCAAAAGCTCCGGCTCTACGGACTCTGCGTTTTGGAATGACATCTGGAAGTAATAACCATGGAGGTGGCCGTCATGAAACAGATCGAGGAATTGGCAAGCAAGCAGTTAGAAGCTGGGGGGCTGATCTTGGCTCTCCCACCTAAAGTCATGCTCGACATTGAGCAATATCGGATTGCACGCAATGAAGCTCTGGCATGCAACGATGACAACAACCTTCTGCTCGTGGAGGAGCTGAGTCAGCGGTGGCAAACCGAAGCTATGAATTTGGCTCGTTGGTTGTCCGCTCAGTTCCCTGATGACGAGCGGTCAGTGGAGTAGATTCATGAACCGACCTCAGACCACTGCAGATCTGCTAATAAAACACTCATGGCCTGCTGGGCAGACCATGGACGTGGCTTGTCCAAACTGTGCAGCTACGGTGGCCACGCAGATCAGTGTCGTTCGTGAAGACGACCTGCCGTTAAGGCCCGAAGACTGTGAGGACTGCAACGCCCAGTTCGAGGTTTACCCGGACGGCAAAACCGTTTTGGTATCAGCTCCCGCATCAGGCCAGCTTAGTGATCGTGCACTGAAGGCAATCAAGTTTTTTGAATCACTTACATTCGACCCTAACGGGCCCCGGGATTGGCCATTCACCACAGAGGTTGAAACTCTGGTGACAGTTGCCTGGCTACACGAGTTTGAGGACGGCACTCTACAGTTCTTAGATGCTGATCAGCAGCCGCCGCATGTCTACAGCCCGCGCCTGGATCCTGAAGCGCTGGAGCGATTTTGCGAAACGAACATCGATGCGTACCGATCTTTCCATGACAAGCACGAAGTAGCACTTGATCGTCGCGAGTCCGTGGCCATGACTCCTTTTTGGTAATAGAGAAATCCGCTGCCACCAATGAGAGGAAATACCATGGACTTAGTTGCTCGCAGAGCCGTCGAGAAAAGCATCATCATCGCAGCCGCAGAAGGCTTGATTGCTGCTGGGTGCACAGTTTCGGTTATTGAAGGTGAAAAGGTATTTCTTACAGATAGCTCAGACCCCGTCGCGATTGATACAGCTTTGCACGCATCGGGGGAGCCAGGTTTCCTGGTTAAAAGACTAATCGACGGGGTTCTACAAGAAGGTTGGGTCGATTTTGTCGGAAATACGGGCATTGAAATCATCACAGCAGACACCAAGCTGAAACTAGGCAGTGCATTGCAGGCGGCCAACGCATTAGCCTTAAAGCTGCGCGCCGAGCAAGTCGAGGGCAGAGGAAGCGAAGTGGATCTTCGTAACTTGGACATTGAATCAACGGATATAACACGAGCAATACGCCAACTTCGCAAGCACGGTTTCAGAATCATACGCAATGATTTGATCCCAGTGAGTCCTCATCAACTTTACGAAGACACCACGGCTGTAGCGTGCGACATGCTTGGTATGGTTCCAAGCCGATTTAACAGAGCTTCGCTGCAAGTGCAGAGGATCGCGTTAGCAATCGAAAATAATCTATGTGAACCCGACGATACGCATCTAACGAAGGATCAACCCAATGAGTGATAAAACTGAGCAGTTGCCGCAGCTTCCACAGGGTTTGCGAACCGAGCTTCACGTTGTCAGCAATAAAGGAATGACCGGTAACAAATCGTGGGTTCTGCGCGACTTGAAGACGGATGAGCTGTATGAGCTTACGCCCAGCACCATTTCGGGTTGGGACATCCCCGAGGGCCAGCTCGACGGCCCTGGCATCATCGTAACGATGGTGCCCGATTGCGTAACGCTGCAGCTGAGCAATGGACAGCTGTATCGCGACCTCCCCCCTGCGGATTCCACGACACTTGGACACCCAGTCCACGATCATTTGGACACTCGTTCCACGCTCACTTGGACACCTGATCCACGCCCATTTGGACAGGCAGTCGGAGCGCAGCGACGCAGGTTTGCATTGTTAGTCTGAAGTCCCTGTTGCCGTCAATTTCGTTGCGCGTCTGCGCATCGATTCGCCCTTCAGTTCGATTCGATAAGCGTTGTGCACCAGCCGGTCGAGGATCGCATCGCCCAAGGTCGGGTCGCCGATCAGCGCATGCCATTTGTCCACCGGCATCTGGCTGGTGACCAGCGTCGAGCGGTTGCCGTAACGGTCGTCCAGCAGTTCCAACATGTCGCGCCTTTGCGCAGCGGTAAACGGCGCTAGGCCCCAGTCGTCCAAGATCAGCAGGTCGGTCTTGGCATAGCCGGCCATTAATTTGGCGAAGCGACCGTCTCCGTGAGCCAGGCCCAGTTCCTCCATCAGGCGCGGCAGACGTAAGTAGCGCACGCTGTAGCCGTCCCGGCAGGCCTTGTGGGCCAGCGCGCAGGCGAGCCAGGTTTTGCCTACACCGGTCGGGCCGCCGATGATCAGATTCAAGCCATCGCGCAGCCACTGGCCGCTGCCCAGTTGCAGGATCATGGACTTGTCCAGGCCACGCGGGCTGCGGTAATCGATGTCTTCCAGGCAAGCGTTGTGGCGCAGTCGGGCGGCTTTGAGGCGCGTCGTCAGACGTGCGTTTTCTCGCTCGGTCAGTTCGCGGTCGATCATCAGGCCGAGTCGTTCATCGAAGCCAAGGTCGTTGATGTCGGGCGTTGCGTGTTGCTCGCTCAGCGCCTTGATCATGCCGTGCAGGCGTAGGGTTTGCAGCTTGTCGAGCGTCGGGTTGGGTAGCATTTTGGTGATCCTTTTTCAGGTCAGTGGTAGTAGCCGGGGCCACGCAGGTTGATGTGCTCGTCGGGCAGCAGCGGCAGGTTTTGCTGGGCCAGCGGCAGGCGTTCAAGGCCTTGGCGCAAGATCGATTCCAGGCTTTTGTAACTGCATGCACCCAGTGCCAGCGCACGCTGGCACGCGGCTTCCAGCCGCTCTTCGCTGTACTGTTTGCCCAAGCGCAGGATCCCCAGGCAGGCGCGGAAGCCATGCTGCGGATGGATTCGGCGTTCGAGGATGTAGGCGATAACGCCCGCGGTGTTGGGCCCGGTCTGCTCGGCCCAGCGGATCAGTCGTTGCGGTGTCCACTCAGCGTGTTCGCGGTGGCTCTTGGGCATGTGCTCGGTCTGGGTGGTGTGGCGGCCTTTGTGCGGCGAGCGCAGATGGCTGGCCACGCGTTGGTTGGCGTGGAAACACTCGACGGTCTGGGCCGTGAGCCGCACTTCGAGTTGGTGCTTCACTAACTGGTACGGCACCGAGTAAAAGTGGCCGTCGACCTCGACGTGGTAGTCGATGTGGACGCGTACTTTTTTCCATTCGGCGTAGACGTACGGATGCTCCGGTAACGGTTGCAGCGCCGGTTGGTCAAGGGTCTCGAAGGCTGACCGGCGTGAGCCGGGCAGCTTCTTGAAGGGCTTTTGATTGAGGCGTTCGAGCAGCAGGCTGATTGCCGTGTTGAGTTCTCCGAGCGAGAAGAACTGGCGGTTGCGCAGCACTGCCAGGATCCAGCGCTCGACCACTTGCACACCCACTTCAACCTTGGCTTTGTCCTTGGGTTTACGCGAACGCGCGGGCAGTACGGCTACGCCGTAATGCTCGGCGAGATCGCGGTAACTGGGGTTGATGTCCGGCTCGTAGCGATGCGCCTTGGTGACGCCACTGCGCAGATTATCGGGCACCAGGATCTGCGATGTGCCACCGAAAAAAGCAAAACAGCGGGCGTGCGAGCCCAGCCAGTCGGGCAGTTTCTGCGACCAAGTGGCCTCGGCGAAGGTGTAGCTGGACGCGCCGAGGACGGCGACGAAGATCTGGGCCTGACGGATTTCACCGGTCTGTCGGTCGATAATGGGCGCGGTCTGTCCGGCGTAATCGACGAACAGCTTTTCGCCGGCACGGTGCTCCTGGCGCATGACAACGTCGACCTTGGCGGCCCAGAGGCGGTAGTGCTCGCAGAACCAGCTGTATTGGAAGCCTTGCGGGTGAGCGAGTCGGTACTCTTGCCAAAGCAGGGCCAGAGTTACGCCGGGGCGACGCAGCTCGGCATGCGCCCATGCCCAGTCAGGCATCGGACGTTGATCGCTGGGAACTGTTGGTGCTGGAGGGAACAGGCATCGCTCCAGTTCGGCATCCGATAACAATATCGGCCAAGTCAGCCCGCAAGCGTTGAAGCGGTGCAAGTAATTGCCCGCACTGCCGCTACTGATGCGCAGGCTGGCGGCGATCTTGCGCACGGACAGGCCTGCGTCGAACTTTAGGCGTAGTACCTCTCGGATTTTACGCATGGATATACGCTCCACGACGACCTCTTCGCTTCGAGAAAAGAGGTCGATGGTAGTGAATAATCCTGCGTTGCTGCCTGCCTGAGCATGGATCGGATCAGTGGGACATCACTGTCCAAGTGCTTGTGGAATCAGTGTCCAAGTGGCCGTGGAATGAGTGTCCAAGTCAGCGTGGAGTCGCTGTCCAAGTGTTCGTGGAATGGGTGTCCAAGTGCGCGTGGAATCCCCACTCCCCCCCCCTGATGCTCTGCGTTTGAAGAAATAGATCATGCAAAAGATTGATGAGGAAGAGGTTTTGAAAACTGAAAATCAGTCTGGAAACGATCAAAAAAAACGCAATGTTTGGCCGATTGCAGCTGGTTTCGCGATTGGTCTTCTTACCCCATTCGTTTTTTTAGACGAGCCCAGGTCGATCGGTCTATTTTCGCTTTTGGTAGTTTGCGTCACCGGGGGGATGGTTATGGGTTGCGTAATGTCCGTGATCAGCAATTTAGCCAACAGATCATAGGAACAACCGCTGCATACCACCGGCCCTTTACGGGCCTTTTGCAGTACCAGGGTGCGGTGTACGCGTCCGTGAAATCGGCAGGTATCCTAATGCTCATTGCTTCCAAAAGCGGCTGTATCTCAGTGTCAAAACTGGTTAGTGAAACGGACAACGTTTGGACGCTAGAGGTTGAAAATAGTCTGCATCGTGTCAGCAAAAAGGACAGCCGACAGCGCGCATTCAACGCTATGTCCGACGCCTTGGAATGGGCTGGTGCCGACCAGGAAATGATCGATCATTTTGTTGCTCTTGAAGCTGAAAAATCGGCAGTCAGCAATCAGGTGCTGGGTTGAAGGAAGTATTGCAGCATTACACCAGGTGCCGTTGGCCAGTTGATCGAACACAACAGAAGTAGGTAGGAAAAGCCGACCCCCGCTCATTCCTTGAGCGGGGTGCTTGGGTTTAAGCGCGCATTTTCTTAGCTTCTGGTGCGGCATTCCCCTGCAGCACTGTCGACTTCGGCGTCCACGTCGAGACGTAGTTGTCGTCAGCTTGCATCAGCTTGAGCTCTGTCATCACATCACGTGAGTCATCCCTCAGGTTTTCCAGGCGACTTTGCTGCTGGAATGGTTTCCCCTTTTCTATCTTGGCCTTGGCCAGCTCATCCCTCTCCCCAATCCGGGAGTTTTCAGCGTCAGCTCGCCAAGCTTCAAACCGGTCCAGGAAATTATCAATGCGGCTGATGAAGCCTGGCAGGCTGAATTTGTCGTCGGTTCGATATACCAGGTTATCTGGCTCGTACGAATCGTTGCCTGTAACCGTGAACTGAATCTTGTTCCGGTTGCAGGAGACGTCGATCTCAAATCCCCTGTAGGTGCCAACACGGATGATTGCCGCACGCTGGAAAGTGTCCTCTGCCTTGCGGTCGACGGCCACCTTCATGCTGCCCATGATTGCGCCCAGGAGCTGGTCTTTGTTGTCCTCGCCATAGCTCTTTGCTGCCGTTTTGAACAAGAAGCTGGAACCTGTTCCGGCATCGCGTTTGGCGATCTCGCCATTCCAACGAGCGACCGATCTGTCAGCTCTTTTGTCTGCTTCTTCAAGCCAGGTAATCCTGCTATCCAGGGCATGTTGATTTCGCTTGTAGTTGGAGAACAGCGCCTCCACTTTCTTCAAGTCAGCAGCAAGTTGGACTTGGAGGAAAATAAGCGGATTACCGGTTGCAGCGGCCTTCATCTCTGCAGCGTTGGCAGCTTCGCTGGCCACGTCGTCAATGACACGCTGAAGGCCATCCCCTTTCCGGAACTGCTCGATGCCGGCAGCCTTGTATTCGATGGTCTGCCACATCCGGCTGTCATAGGTCTGTTTGGTCGCATAGCGCAGGATTTCGATCTCAAAACCGTCTGGATCCTGTTCATAGAACATGTTGCCCTGACGCTCGATTCGACCGTCACGTTGTTCAAGATCGCTTGGGCGCCAAGGGGCGTCGACGTGGTGTAGGGCAACCAGTCTGCGTTGTACGTTAGTACCTGCACCCATCTTCGTGGTGGAGCCAAGCAGCACCCGAACATCACCGCGATTCATTTCGTCAAAAAGCTTCGACTTCTGCAGGTCTGTATTGGCTTCATGGATGAATCTTACCTGATCTGCCGGCACGCCCTTGTTGATGAGCTTCGTACGGATCTCCTCGTACACGCTGAACGATGCGTTGCCAGCCAAGATTTCGTCCATGGAGATGACCTCCCCATCGTCGTCATCATCAAGGGAGGCTTCTGGAGCGGTTTCCTGTCGCTTTTTTCCTTTGGGGGTGGAAAGGTCGCAGAATACCAACTGAGTGCCTTGGCGAGCATCCCAAGCCTCCCAGATGCGGTGTACGTTTTCCACGCAGGCATTCACCTTACTGCCAATGAAGTCATCAGAGTCAGGATCGATCAATCGGAAATCTAGCCCCGCCTTCCTGGCATCGTTGGTGATCTTCAGCGGGTTGTCGATGCGCGGATCCCGTGGAAGGTGTTCCATACGGTAGATGATCGAACCCTTGTTCCAGCTCCGGATAACACCGCCGTCAGCACGATGAATTGGCTTACCGTGATCATCCAGTACCTCGGATTGAACACCCATGTATTGGGCTTGTTCATTGGAGCGTTCAACGATGATGTTTTGAGGACGACCGCCTTTAACCCTAGGCACTGGGAATCGTGTCCCTCGTTCTGCGGCCTGTTGTTGCAGATCTGCCCTGGTGATGACGTCCGCAAAGGTTCGGTACATCGTGTTCAGCTCAGGGACATTTTGGAATCTTGAAAATCTTGAATTGAGTCGGTAATTCACACCGGTGGCATCCAGCTCCCAGCCGGTAACCACTTGGCCGAAGGTAGAAGCCCAGGCATCGAAGTGTACGATCCCGCGTTCTTTCAGTTCGTCATACTGCATGTACCGCTGAACGGTATAAAGCTCAGCTATGGTGTTGCTCAAAGGCGTACCAGTAGCAAGGAAGACTCCTCGACCGTCGTACTTCTGCTGCAGGTACCGACATTTAACAAACAGGTCGAAGGCCTTTTCGGAGCCTGTAAGGTTCCCCAGACCGGAAATCCGGCTCAGCGACGTGGTTATGAACAGGTTCTTGAATTCTTGAGCCTCATCAACGACCAGCGCATCGACACCCAGATCTGCAAAGGTCACTGCCTGGTCTTTAGCACCTGTATCGGCTTTTTTCTCCAGGCGTTCCTTCATCCGCTCTTTGGCCTTCTCCATTTCCTTGATGGTGATGCGATCCCCGCGGTCGTTCTTGAGATCGATGATTGCATTGCTCAGGTCGCTAATTTGCTCCTGGAGCAATTTTTCAAGAGTGTCCTGAGGCATCCCGATTTTTTTGAACGAGCTATGTGCAACTACGACGGCATCCCAATCACCCGTTGCGATACGGGCAAACAGGCGCTCGCGGTTTTCCTTTTTGAAATCTGACTTCTCAGCAACCAGGACATTAGCGTCTGGGTAAAGTGAGTAGATAGCGTCTTTCCATTGCAGCAACAGATGGTTGGGCACAACAAGCATCGGCTTGTTCAGAAGCCCCATCCGCTTGCTTTCCATAACGGTCCCAACGCACACCAGTGTCTTGCCGGCGCCGACGACGTGATCGAATAAAGCGGTTCCGTCTTGAATGCCCCGCCAGATCCCATCCTTCTGATGAGGACGCAGCGTGATGTCGAGTGATGCACCAGGTAACTGGAGGTGAGAGCCGTTGTACCGCGATGGAATATTGGTATTGAACCTGTCGTTGTAAAGCCTGGCCAGCTCCACCCGCTGCTCTTTGTCCTCCCAGATCCAGTCAACAAATGCCTGGCGCAATTCATCTGCTTTCTGGTTGGCTGCGGCGGTTTGAGTTTCGTCAACCTGCATGATGGGTTGGCCGCGATCATCTCGGCCGACTTCGGTTTTGACTTGAATTGATCGGTTGGTTAGTACCGCTTCAATCAGTTTGTTTGCCGGGTACGCTTCAGTACCCCAGGTAACACGACACGTCGTGTTGTCACCCTGACCAATATCAGCAATCCATTTTCCGAGCGCTGCCTGGTAGCTGATGCGTCTCTGCACATCACCAAGCAGGTGAACCACGAATTTATCGACGACGGTATCAGGTACCCAGGTTGAACCCAGTTGGACAGAGATGTCGACCGGATCGATGTCTGCAGGTTGAACCGGGCGCAAGGCGTCTACGTTATGCGAAAAGCGCGGGTCTTGCTCTGCAGCCCTGATAGCACCACGAAGCTTAGCTTTCACGTTCCCTGTTAAATACTGGTCTGCTGTCTCCCATCGGTCCTTTCCAGGATTGAAATAAATCAAACCTCGCAGATCAGCAATGATGTCTTCTTCGGAACGACCGCAAAGGCGAACCATGCGTTCCAGGTCAACACGGCCGACCTGGTTCATGGAAACGACTAAGGCATCTGTCGCCGAATCGACATGCCGAACTTCCTGACGAGGTGTCATCACGCGACGGCTGAAAATCGATGCCTTATCAGCTTTTGGGGGACGAGCGGCCACATCATGCTTGCGGGCCATATCTGCTGATATGCCCCGGTCGTAGTTGCTTTCCAGCGCATTCAACAATGGATATTCAGGATCGTCGCACATGGCCAAACGGTTAGCCTGGCTGCTGATATGGCCATGTTTTCGAATGAACCGATCGTACAGCGTGTTGAGTCGAGTCCGGTGCAGATCGAGGTCGCTTTCGATGCCCTCGGATTGTTCTGCTGCCATCAAAGTCCGTAGGGCATTCCTGACCTCGATCATGCCCTTGATTCGGTCGCCTGCACGCTCGTTTTTGGGTGTGATCAGTTGATAATCAGTCTTGGCCAACTGGTCGGGAAGGCGTCGAGCTATTAGGCCAGCCTCGGTGATGAAGTAGGAGCCGACTTTCAGATTCTCAGGAAGTACCAGCTCAGGTTTCTCATCTGCAGCGTCAACCAATTCTGGAGACGAATTAGCTTTGTAAACGTCACGTGGTAATGCTTCCAACCGAGCGGAGATCTCAGCGGCCAGATCCCGACCAGGCTCCCCGATCAAATCAGCGGTGTCTCGGTGCATGTTCCGTGAAATGACCATGCGACCGGCCATCTGCCAAGGGTTTTCAATGAAATACTGGTTGATGGTGATGGGGGCACCTGTCTCACGATCTCGTATATCGCCGACATTTACCCATCGCTTGTCAGTTTCCTCACCAGGTATCGCTTTCTGGAAAAACACAATATCGGTCGTGACTTCCGTCAGCGCGTTCTCTTTGAAAGCAGTGTTTGGCAACCGAATCGCGCCAAGGAAGTGGGATTGTTCAGCGATGTGCTCACGAGCTCTGCCGTTCGCTGCATCCAAAAAGTAGCGACTGACGACTACTCCCATCACGCCACCTGGCTTGAGCTTGTCGAGGGATTTGGCGAGAAAGTAGTTGTGGATGGAGTACCCGCTCAACTCG